>NZ_CANMED010000050.1 GCF_947496855.1 uncultured Aquimarina sp. | reverse complement strand
TCACTCGCAGTAATCTCTGCAAAGTTTGTATAGTTACCTGTAGCGGTTACTACCGCTGTATAGGTCAATACTAATGGTGTGGTCGTTGTAACACTAAGTCCACTCCAACTGATCAATCCGCCAGTCTCACTTCCACTGTTACTGATCGCTCCAATGGTAGTATAACCATCGGGAACCGTATCGCCAACGCCAACTCCGGTA
>NZ_CANMED010000049.1 GCF_947496855.1 uncultured Aquimarina sp. | reverse complement strand
AGAACAATATTAGTTATATCAACATTACCCGTATTCTCTACTGTAAAAGTATACTGAATCTCATCTCCAACATTAGGTAGATCGTCTGCATTAACATCTACATAAATACCTGTCTTGGTTAAAGCTAAATTAGATAACTGTTCTATATCTGTAATTGTCTCATCATTGGTAGGATCATTGTCTCCATTATCATCAACAGTTTC
>NZ_CANMED010000048.1 GCF_947496855.1 uncultured Aquimarina sp. | reverse complement strand
GTTACAGTCAGCAATGCAGGCGCCAATAATGCTACCGGTGTTGGTGTTGGCGATACGGTTCCAGATGGTTATACTACGATTGGAAGTATTAGTAACAGTGGAAGTGAGACTGGCGGATTGATCAGCTGGAGTGGACTTAGTGTTACAACGACGACCCCATTAGTATTGACCTATACAGCGGTAGTAACCGCTACAGGTAACTA
>NZ_CANMED010000047.1 GCF_947496855.1 uncultured Aquimarina sp. | reverse complement strand
AAACGTTAGCTGTAATTTGACCAAACCAATGAAATTCTTTACTATAATTTTATTTATTCTTCCGCTAACCTGTTTTAGTCAAGAACATTCAATTGAAAGAGGAAAATCTTTTGATAAAATAGAATTTGGATATTCAACTCTCGCAGATGCGAAGGAAAAATATGCTTCTGAAATTATTACTGATACTATAACTTACAGCTGTCCAT
>NZ_CANMED010000046.1 GCF_947496855.1 uncultured Aquimarina sp. | reverse complement strand
AAAAGTAAGTGTTTGTGTAGCGTCTGAGTCTCCATCATCAATAGCAGTTGCCCATCCATTTACGGTTTGTGCTCCTGTATCTTCATTAACGGATTCATTAGCACCTGCAGTAAAACTTGGTTCATCGTTTACGGTATTTACTGTAATGGTAAATTGTTGTGTAGCAAACGTATCATCACCGCCATTGGCTGTACCTCCATCATCAGATAG
>NZ_CANMED010000045.1 GCF_947496855.1 uncultured Aquimarina sp. | reverse complement strand
CCGCTGTATAGGTCAGTACTAATGGCGTGGTCGTTGTAACACTAAGTCCACTCCAACTGATCAATCCTCCACTCTCACTTCCGCTATTACTAATACTTCCAATGGTAGTATAACCATCGGGAACCGTATCCCCAACACCAACTCCGGTAGCATCATTGGCACCTGCATTGCTGACTGTAACACTAAAAGTGACCGTATCACCGGCACTAATCGTTGTACT
>NZ_CANMED010000044.1 GCF_947496855.1 uncultured Aquimarina sp. | reverse complement strand
TAGGTCAGTACTAATGGCGTGGTCGTTGTAACACTAAGTCCACTCCAACTGATCAATCCACCACTCTCACTTCCGCTATTACTAATACTTCCAATGGTAGTATAACCATCTGGAACCGTATCCCCAACACCAACTCCGGTAGCATCATTGGCGCCTGCATTGCTCAGCGTAACACTAAAAGTGACCGTATCACCGGCACTAATCGTTGTACTCCCATCAGCATCTGTAGTCAATACCGCACTCTT
>NZ_CANMED010000043.1 GCF_947496855.1 uncultured Aquimarina sp. | reverse complement strand
TGAGATTCAGTATACTTTTACAGTAGAGAATACGGGTAATGTTGATATAACTAATATTGTTCTTACCGATCCATTAATAGGTATTGTTGTAACAGGTGGTCCAATAGATTTAGCAATTGGTGAAATAGATATGACAACGTTTACTGCAACGTATGTGTTAACTGCAGAAGATGTTTTGTTAGGAGAAGTTATAAATCAAGCTACCGTTACAGGTCAAGATCCAAATGGAGATGATGTGATAGATCTATCTGA
>NZ_CANMED010000042.1 GCF_947496855.1 uncultured Aquimarina sp. | reverse complement strand
TTAACGGTAAGCAATGGTGGAGGGAATGATCTACCAGCTGGCGCTACTGTTACGGATCAGTTACCGAGTGGTTATACCTATGTATCAGATACCGGAGCTGGCGCTTATGTTAGTGGTACTGGAGTTTGGACCTTACCAGCAATAGGTAATGGATCCAATACAAGTATTGATATTGTAGCTACGGTAAATGCAAGTGGTGATTATGAAAATGTAGCAGAAGTTACAAGCAGTCCAAATAATGATCCAGATAGTACTCCAAATAATGACGATGGAGATCAGAGTGAGGATGATGAAGATTCCAATACACCTACAGTTGGTCAGACGAGTGATTT
>NZ_CANMED010000041.1 GCF_947496855.1 uncultured Aquimarina sp. | reverse complement strand
GCACAAACCGTAAATGGATGGGCAACTGCTATTGATGATGGAGACTCAGACGCTACACAAATACTTACTTTTACAGTGACAAATGACAATAACGCATTGTTTAGCACACAACCAGCTATTAATGCATCCGGAAACCTAACCTATACTCCTGCTTCAGATGTTAGTGGATCTGCAACAGTAAATGTAGTGCTATCTGATGATGGAGGTACAGCCAATGGCGGAGATGATACGTTTGCTACACAACAATTTACCATCACAGTAAATACTGTAAACGATGAACCTAGTTTTACTGCGGGTGCTAATGAAAGTATAAATGAAGATGCTGGTGCACAAACCGTAAATGGATGGGCAAC
>NZ_CANMED010000040.1 GCF_947496855.1 uncultured Aquimarina sp. | reverse complement strand
TCCAGAATTAACATTAGTTAAGACAAGTGTTTTAAGTGGTTCTAATGTTGGAGATATTATTACATATACATTTACGGTTACAAATACAGGAAATGTTACAGTAAATAATATTATGATAGATGATATGCTTACCGGAAGTGTAAATCTTGCAGTAACACCATCTACATTAGATCCAGGAGAATCTGGAATAGCTACTGCTACATATGCTATTTCTCAAGCTGATATCAATAATGGAGAAGTAATGAATAGCGCGACGGTAATGGGTGAGGATCCGAATGGAGATGATGTGATAGATGTATCTGATAATGGAGATGAAACTGTTGATGATAATGGAGACAATGATCCTACCAATGATGAGACAATTACAGATATAGAACAGTTATCTAATTT
>NZ_CANMED010000039.1 GCF_947496855.1 uncultured Aquimarina sp. | reverse complement strand
ATTCTCTAGTGGTTCTGAAAAATCTTGTTTGAATATCAATATCGAATCTTTTAATTTCACATTGTTTAATTCCATTGAGACTTCTTGAGCAATAAGATTACCAACGTTTTTATTGAATCCTATTAGACTAGTTTCTGTAAAGTCACTTGATGCCACCATATCAACAGCAAGAAACCAATCATAATTAGTTGCAGTATTAAAGTCCCAAGTTCTTATTTTTGCATTATCTGGATTTCCCTCACTTCCTAAGTCTATCCGACTATCATATTTTTTATTATCAATCAATTTTTTTATAGAATCATTCTTTGAAAACGATAGGGATTTAGTAAATAAATTGAGAAAAACACCTTTGTAATAGAATGTACTGTCTTGTTTTAATTCTCCGTTTTCAGGTATCGAATATTCTTTCGTCAGTATTATTGAAGTTGTATCTCCAATTTTATG
>NZ_CANMED010000038.1 GCF_947496855.1 uncultured Aquimarina sp. | reverse complement strand
GATAATGATGATGGAGATCAAGATGAAGATGATGAGGATAATTTTGAGATAACACCTCAGACTTCAGATTTAAGTATTACTAAAGTAGTAAGTGATGCTACTCCAAATGTTGGTGACACGGTTACTTTTACAATTAGTTTAAGTAATTCAGGTTCAGATGCGGCTACGAATGTTTCAGTTGCAGATGTTGTACCTGGAGGATATAGCGGAATAAGTAATATTGTCCCTGTTATAGTTCCTGCGGGTAATATTCTTACTTGGACAGGATTGTCAGTACCTGTAGGTACAGATACCGTTACATTAACCTTTGATGCTATTGTAGATGCTCCAAGTGGAGCTGTTGATGAGTATTTGAATCAAGCAGAGATTACTGCAAGTGATCAGTTTGATCCAGATAGTGATCCTACCTCGGACAGTACAGTTGATGATAATGGAGATGGTATTGCTGATGATGATGAGGA
>NZ_CANMED010000037.1 GCF_947496855.1 uncultured Aquimarina sp. | reverse complement strand
CATACATAAAAATCAGTTCGGATAAATTACGGGATATTAAGCAAGTATGATCTGAAAAGTTGAAACGGAATCGGAATAAAAAACTGACGAAAAACTAATTCCTGAATTGATTAGTTAATCGGAATCTGAAAATCAAAACGCAACAACGGACATTACTCAGACGAAAAAATAATGGATTTGCAGAAGTTTAGTTGGAATCGGAATGGAAACCAAGCAAAACGTGCGGCGGACAATACTCGGACGGATAAATGAAGTGTTTTGAGGAATAAAACGCATACTGAATTTTAAAAAAACGTATGGTAACAACATATATGCGATCATAGCAGCAAAGTAATCAATCGAATGGTTCTTGTAAATTTGCAGTGGCGCAATGCTTGCAGAAAGTAAAAATTAGCAACCAATGCGCAGAAAAACCAAAAAAACAGGGTAACAATTTGCCCTGCTACGACACATATATTAAACGTT
>NZ_CANMED010000036.1 GCF_947496855.1 uncultured Aquimarina sp. | reverse complement strand
GATCAGATTGATAATGTAACTGTCACTGGGGCATTTACACAACTCATAATAAATGGTTCATATCAAATAGAGTCTACGCAATCTAATCAAAGATTGTTATCAAGAGCTAATGAACAACATAGTTCGATTATGAGTAGTCCATATCCTTATAATGACCAAGTATGGGTTTTTAATCATAAAGGAGATAATGTGTACACCATAAGAAACTTGGGAACTAATAGATTTTTAGAAGTTCCTTATGCACGTTGCGGTAACGGAGAAAACGTTGCTACTTGGACAGGTTCGGAAGGTAATCATCAGAAATGGAAAGTAATTAGGAATGGTAGTAATTCATTTAGTTTAAAACCGATGCATTGCATATCAAGTGCATTAGATAGAGCTGCTGGTGCTATTGATGCTAATGTTCACATTTGGGGTTTTAATTCTGAAAACAACAATCAGAAATGGAAAATTGTCTCATTAGGTAATCGAGAAAAGCCAGAAGAAGTAAAATCAGAAATTCTATCAGTGTATCCTAACCCTTCATCTAATTCTATAA
>NZ_CANMED010000035.1 GCF_947496855.1 uncultured Aquimarina sp. | reverse complement strand
GAAACTCCTGTAGCTGCATCTGGACCAACATTACTAACAACCAAACTAAAGGTAACTGTATCTCCTACATTTGGACTAGCATCACTAATGCTTTTATTAATACTTAAATCCGCTGACTGAATAACAACAACAGCTGTATCCTCATCATCATCAGCAATACCATCGCCATTATCATCAACTGTACTGTCCGAGGTAGGATCACTATCTGGATCAAATTGATCACTTGCTGTAATCTCTGCTTGATTCAAATATTCATCAACAGCTCCACTTGGTGCATCTACAATAGCATCAAAGGTTAATGTAACTGTATCGGTACCCACTGGCACGGCTAATCCTGTCCAGGTAAGAATATTACCCGCAGGAACTATAACTGGTACAATGTTACTGATACTACTATAGCCAACTGGTACAACATCTTCTACAGATACTCCAGTAGCCGCATCTGAACCTGAATTACTTAAACTAATTGTAAAAGTAACAGTATCTCCCACATTTGGAGTAGCATCACTTACTACCTTATTGATACTTAAATCTGAAGT
>NZ_CANMED010000034.1 GCF_947496855.1 uncultured Aquimarina sp. | reverse complement strand
CCATCAGCATCTGTAGTCAATACCGCACTCTTGGCAATACTCAAATCACTGGTCAATGCAACGGTAGGTGTAGCACTGGTCTCATCATCTTCTACTGGTGCATCGGTATCTGGGGTACCATCTGGGGTACTGTCTGGATCAAAATTATCACTCGCTGTAATCTCTGCGAAGTTCGTATAGTTACCTGTAGCGGTTACTACCGCTGTATAGGTCAGTACTAATGGGGTGGTCGTTGTAACACTAAGTCCACTCCAACTGATCAATCCTCCACTCTCACTTCCACTGTTACTAATACTTCCAATCGTAGTATAACCATCGGGAACCGTATCGCCAACGCCAACTCCGGTAGCATCATTGGCACCTGCATTGCTGACTGTAACACTAAAAGTGACCGTATCACCGGCACTAATCGTTGTACTCCCATCAGCATCTGTAGTCAATACCGCACTCTTGGCAATACTCAAATCACTGGTCAATGCAACGGTAGGTGTAGCACTCGTCTCATCATCTTCTACTGGTGCATCGGTATCTGGGGTACCATCTGGGGTACTGTCTGGATCAAAATTATCACTCGCAGTAATCTCTGCAAAGTTTGTATAGTTACCTGTAGCGGTTACTACCGCTGTATAGGTCAGTACTAATGGGGTGGTCGTTGTAACACTAAGTCCACTCCAACTGAT
>NZ_CANMED010000033.1 GCF_947496855.1 uncultured Aquimarina sp. | reverse complement strand
CCAAGATCATCTACTGTATCATCTGCCGTAGGATCACTATCGGGATCAAACTGATCACTACCTGTGATCTGAGCTAAATTCCTATACTCACCGGATCCTCCTGTTGGGGCATTAACAGTTGCCGTATAGGTTACCGTAATAGAACTATTACTAGGTACAAATAAATTCGTCCAATTAGCAGTGTTATTTGGAACATCTGCTGTACCGGTATTGTTAACTGTACCTAATGTTAACCCTATTGGTAATACGTCTTCTACTGAAACTCCGGTAGCATCACTACTACCATCATTTGTAATTGTTAATTCAAATACTAAAATATCTCCAACATCTGGAGTAGCACTTCCACTCTGTAAGCCTTTACTAATACTTAAATCTGCTTGTTGTGGAGGAATCGTAATACTATCCTCATCATCATCAGCTATACCATCCCCATTATCATCAACGGTATCATCTGACGTAGGATCACTGTCTGGATCAAACTGATCACTACCTGTGATCTGAGCAGCATTCGTGTATTCTCCAACAGCTCCAGTCGGTGCTTCAACCGTTGCTGTATATGTTAAAGTAATACTACCATTATTAGAAGGGATACTTAATCCACTCCAATTAGCAGTGTTGTTCGGAAGATCCGCAGTACCACCGTTATTAACAGTAACTAACGTAAAGCCGATTGGCAATACATCTTCTACTGAAACTCCTGTAGCTGCATCTGGACCAACATTACTAACAACCAAACTAAAGGTAACTGTATCTCCTACATTTGGACT
>NZ_CANMED010000032.1 GCF_947496855.1 uncultured Aquimarina sp. | reverse complement strand
TGCTACGACACATATATTAAACGTTGTACACCATACGAATGAAAAAACTACTAATATTAAATATTCTTATCATACTACTCATTTCTTGTCTAGGTAAACAAAATCAAGAATCAGAATTTTATATCGAGACAAAAGCTTCATTTTCTCATTTGAGACATTCGGATTGGACTAAAAATCAATGGATTCGAAAACCTGAAAATCTGAAGATGGTGCACGAAACATTTAAGCGCTTTGGCTATAAAAAACTTGAGGGTGTTATTTTGGAACTAAATGATGAATTTATAATAAATGACATCTATATTAAAAAAAATCTAGATGTATTGCTTGATAGTCTGTTATTAACATATCAAAATCCAAAAACAGTTAGTAAATATTATCTGGAATTTTGGAACCGCAGAATATCCGAAAAGAATGATTCTATTATTTATGAGATAGTTAATGAGTTTAAAACTCAAAGAATGAAAAATAAAAAGTTGTCTATTGAAGGTCATTCTGTGAATGATACATTACTTGCTTTGTTAGAAGTTGAGTTCGATTATCTACCACTAAGCTATCAAACCCAAAAAAAGAATTTTCAAACGCTTAAGAAGTTTGGTTTTCATCAATCTGCATATAATGTCCTCTTTCAAAGAACTGAATATTCCGAATTGGATTTGGAGAAAGAGAAATTAAAAAAGGAATTGACAAAATCAACGGAATTTTCTTATCCTTGGTTAATTGATACGGAAAAATAAGTACGGTGTACAACACGATATATGTGATCATAGCAGCTAGGTGATGGATCGATTGGTTCGTGTATTTTTGCAATGTCGCAATGCTT
>NZ_CANMED010000031.1 GCF_947496855.1 uncultured Aquimarina sp. | reverse complement strand
ATATTCAACTCTCGCAGATGCGAAGGAAAAATATGCTTCTGAAATTATTACTGATACTATAACTTACAGCTGTCCATATACTGATAAATGTGGGACAGCTTACAGCAAAGTGAATTCTACGTACATAAAGAAACTTGGAATAGTTTTTCAAGCCAATTATGATGATGAATTAATAAGACAAATCCGTTTATATTCGCCATTTAAGGGTGAAATCGACGGTATAACGAATATCGAATTAGGAAAAACAACAGTTAAAGATATTTATACAAGTTATCCAAATTCAAAACTTACTACAACTAACGGAAAAAATTATTGGATTATTAAAAATAATAATACTTCATTTTTAGTTACCAGACTATCAACGGACAATAATTATCCAATAGAACATCGTGAAATTGAAAACCGACTAATAAAGGTAATTATATTAAATCCTATTAGAAATCGGATGTTTATTGATTTTGAAGATAATTGCAGAGTACCATTATACGCAATCAAAAATGAGACACACAGAAATTGCTATGTTGAAAAATATAAAGGCGGTTTTTATTATATTAATATTGGTGGAGAATCAAGTTACAAAAACGTAAAAAATGGATATTGGAAAGAATATTATCCAAATCACATTATAAAAGAAGAAGGAAACTATAAAAAAGGAAAGAAAGTAGGAGAGTTTAAATACTACGACAAAAACGGAACTTTAATACGAATTAAGAGACATCGTAGATTTCTGTTTTGGTGATAAGAATAATAAAAAAACAGCTAACAATTTGTATAGTTCATTTGCTCCCTTTGGGAAGCAAACGCACCATACAAGAGACGTT
>NZ_CANMED010000030.1 GCF_947496855.1 uncultured Aquimarina sp. | reverse complement strand
CAGAATAAAACTCCGTAATCCCAGCGTATCCCTCCGAAAAAATTGTCAGATCAAAATGGGACAATTGCACCTAACGGCTCGGCTATGGTTAGTGCGGGATTAAAAAGAACTGTCCTTTCGATTAAGCACTTAGCCAAAACTTTTTATTTTGTTTTATCTTTTTTGTTCTAAAGCCAAATCAAAAAGATTTGGCGGACTTGGTTAAAAGCTCTAAACTTTGGGTTAAGCACAAAACCCCGTATTAATTATAGCCCTTGTTGTAAGCTGGCTTTCTTTTTTAAGTGTAATATTCTCCATCCCAAGGTTCTTGAAACGAGATTGTATTACTTGGGTATAAGTCAATACTTTCAGATTCTTCATTAGGAATTAATCCGCACTTTATTCCGTAAATACTAATCTCAAAAGTTTCAACTTCAATATTACAGAAAGTAACTTGTCCTAAATCAGCAATCAGTTCTCCTAGCTTTTTAGTAGTATTTTGTCTCTCGTCATCCAAATCTGTTGACCAATGCTTAGATTCTATAAATCTACCTTTTTTGTCAAATAAATACAATATTGCTAAGTCAATTCGGTTTTGGCTTTGTAATTCAGGTTTAACTTCCCAATGAGGTTTTTTATTAGCAAATGTTTCAGACCCAAAGAACAATTTCCCATCATTGGTTTTTCCTAAATAATGAGTATGGTAATCTTCCATTCTCATAATGGGAATTCTTTGAGGGACTTTTGAACTAGTTTCTTTAGATTTCTTGAATATATTAAACATTTCTAGGTTTTTTTTGCGCTTGCTTACAACGTCGTACTAAACTCAGCCTTAGCGTCGTTGATTAAATCGTTTACGCAGCGATAGCGAAGATAAACTATTTGA
>NZ_CANMED010000029.1 GCF_947496855.1 uncultured Aquimarina sp. | reverse complement strand
CTAATTGTAAAAGTAACAGTATCTCCCACATTTGGAGTAGCATCACTTACTACCTTATTGATACTTAAATCTGAAGTCTGAGGTGTTATCTCAAAATTATCCTCATCATCTTCATCTTGATCTCCATCATCATTATCAGGAGAACTATCTGGATCAAATTGATCACTTGCTGTAACTTCAGCAACATTATTATACTCTCCACTAATACCTGTAGGTGCCAATACCGTTACATCATAGGTTAAGGTAAGTGTACCTGCTGCTGATGTTAATGATAAACCACTCCAGTTAATAGTAGTACCTGTTAATCCTCCTCCATTACTAATGTTTGTAATATTCGTATATCCTGATGGAACTATATCTGCTATCCCTATTCCTGTAGCATCGTCCGTACCATTATTCGTTAATGTAATTTCAAAAGTAATCACATCTCCAACATTTGGAGGCAATACAGTACCTGCGTTCTGAACACCTTTGGCAATCTCTAAATCTGCCTGAGCTGGAACTACGGTCTCAGTATCCTCATCATCATCAGCAATACCATCACCTAAATCATCTACTGTCTCATCACTAGTAGCATCACTATCTGGATCAAACTGATCACTTCCTGTGATCTGAGCTAAATTCCTATACTCTCCTGCTGATCCTGTCGGTGCATTTACCAATACCTGATACGTAAGGGTAATACCTGTTAATGGAACACTAGCTATATCCCAATCTATTGTCGTAGATCCTGCATTATAAACTCCAGAATTATCAATACTACCTGAAACAATACTATAACCTAAAGGTAAAACATCCTCGATAGAAACATTCGTAGCTACATCTGGACCAGTATTACTGATGGCTAAACTAAAAGTTAAAATATCTCCTACATTAACTGGACCACCATTGACATCTGTAAAGCTCTTTACCAAAGCTAAATCTGCTGCAGTAGGTGTGATTACAAAGGTATCTTCATCATCATCTGCTATTCCATC
>NZ_CANMED010000028.1 GCF_947496855.1 uncultured Aquimarina sp. | reverse complement strand
ATGGACAGCTGTAAGTTATAGTATCAGTAATAATTTCAGAAGCATATTTTTCCTTCGCATCTGCGAGAGTTGAATATTCAAATTCTATTTTATCAAAAGATTTTCCTCTTTCAATTGAATGTTCTTGATTAAAACAGGTTAGCGGAAGAATAAATAAAATTATAGTAAAGAATTTCATTGGTTTGGTCAAATTACAGCTAACGTTTAATATATGTGTCGTAGCAGGGCAAATTGTTACCTTGCTTTTCGGTTTTTCTGCGCATTGATTGCTAACTTTTGCATTCTGCAAGCATTGCGCCTTACCAAAAATACAATAACCAATCGATTGATTACTTTGCTGCTATGGCACATATATCGTGTTGTGATTTCGTTTTTTTATTTGAACAAACGTTGGAAAAAGTTCTTGTTCGGTTCTGGATAGATATTTTCATTCCGTTCCACATGTCCGTATACTTCGTCCGTCAGTTTTATTTTTAGCTCGTCAATTTCCTTTTTCATTCCTTCCATAAGTTCTGTACTATACAATCCAGATTTGATCATAAATATATTGTTTGATATAGTATCTATGATATGGAAGTCATTACTTATTCCTTTGTAAACATCCTTAGGTTTTCTTATTCTAGAATCATTTTCCCATTCCGCTTGCCCTTTATATTTGCAATATAATTTATAGGTTTCTAGATTAATTTTATTCATTAATTATTGATTTCTAATCGAGTTGTTATTTTAGATTTATTTCTATCTCACTATTGGATTCGTCAATTTTTATCCATTCAGTAAAGTTAGATTTTGGATAACATTTAGTAAAATCAGTTCCTTTGATATTGGCGTAAGCTTTACGTGAATAATTTCCGAAAATTATCTTGCCCAAGTATTCTTTTTCCTCTCCATTTTCAACAAACAAAATTGTAGTATTAACAGTTGTTGGTTCGTTAGTTTTTTTCTTTTTAAAGAGTGAGTTAACTGATATTTCAATTGGGTATATCCAATCGTAACTATATCCATTTTTCCTAAAGTGAATCTTAAGTTGATGATTTAGATAATTCCAGAATGCATCATTATATGGGATTTTATTTTCAACTAACATTTAACTATTTATCTTTCGATTAGTTTTTAATGAATCACAACGTTCAGTATAAGAAACGTAGGGCAGGTGATAAGCAATACGTTTCGGTTTGGTACTAAGCCAAATATAAATATT
>NZ_CANMED010000027.1 GCF_947496855.1 uncultured Aquimarina sp. | reverse complement strand
AATTAGCAACCAATGCGCAGAAAAACCAAAAAAACAGGGTAACAATTTGCCCTGCTACGACACATATATTAAACGTTAGCCACAATTAGAAAAAAATGAGAACATTTCCAGTTATAGCCTCTACAATTTCAGAAAAAGAATTGGGAGAATTTGCAAAAGAAAGATACGGACTTAATGAAAATTATGACTGTAAACTATTTAGGACAGGAATGAACCATACTTATTTTCTTTCGGACAATGAAACAAAATATGTTTTGAGAGTTTATAGTCATAATTGGAGGTCAAAATCTGAAATTATTGCAGAGATAGAGCTGTTAAACTTATTAAAGGAGAATAATTTAAATGTCTCTTTTCCAATTCAAGATAAAAACAGAGAATTCATTCAAGAAATAAATGCCCCAGAAGGAATTAGATACGTAGTTCTTTTTTCGTTTGCGGAAGGAGGGAAAATTAGATTTACAGACAAAGAAACTTGTTTTGTAATTGGCTCATTAATGGCTAAAATCCATAACCTTACTTCAAACACAGCTATCGACCGAATTTCTTATGATAAAGAATCGCTTTTAGAATTACCATATGAACGCTTAAAAGAATTCTTTTCAGAAAAATTACCAGAAATGGAATTTATTAAAGAGATTGGTAAATTCTTTCAAAAAACTGATTTTGAAAACACTCAAAAAGGAGTCGTTCATATGGATATTTGGTATGATAATATGGCAGTAACAGATGAAAAGGAAATTACATTTTACGATTTTGATTTTTGTGGGAATGGAATACAAATTTTAGATGTTGGTTATTTTTGCAAGCATCTATTTCACATTGAAACTGACAAGAAAGAATACGAACTAAAAATGAAACATTTTTTAGAAGGTTATCAAAGTATTAGACTATTATCTGATAATGAATTGAAATTAATTCCTAAAGCAGGATTAGCTGTTTTTGTTTTTTATCTTGGTATACAAGCACAAAGGTTTGATTGGTCGAATATCTTTTTATCTGAAAATTATCTCAAAATGTTTTATGTCGGAAGACTAAAATCTTGGATTGAATATAATAATATCGAAAAAATAACTGTGGCTAACACGGTATAAAAAACATAGGGCATTTGTGCTTTCCGAAAGGTCTGTGAGTTTTTATAAAGTCCGCTAAATATAAAATTTGGCATTTATAGTAGAAAATATAAAAGCAAAATATTTATATTTAGCTAAGTAATAAACCGAAACGATAGTGCTTATCACCTGCCCTACGTTTCTTATAATGAACGTTAGGTGCAATTGTCCCATTTTGATCTGACAATTTTTTCGAAGGGATACGCTGGGATTACGGAGTTTTATTCT
>NZ_CANMED010000026.1 GCF_947496855.1 uncultured Aquimarina sp. | reverse complement strand
TAGTATGATAAGAATATTTAATATTAGTAGTTTTTTCATTCGTATGGTGTACAACGTTTAATATATGTGTCGTAGCAAGGCAAAATGTTACCTTGTTTTCGACAAAATCTGCGCATTGGTTGCTAATTTTTACTTTCTGCAAGCATTGCGCCTTACCAAAAATACAACAACCAATCGATTGATCACTTAGCTGCTATGATCACATATATCGTGTTGTAAACAGTTTTTTAACATCCGCAATACATATCAATTTCAGTATTCTTTTCAGTTTCTTTTATTTTGTAATAACAGCCAACTCCGTTATCAGTTGGTCCATAATTGGTTTTTTCTTTATTCCAACCATGTTTAATATCCATAGGCGAACTTTTGAATATTTGCTCAACCCACTTTATCACACTAGACTTTTTAGATTTCGGTAATATTAGAGTAGTTGAAATTCCACCAGCTTCTCTACATTGTTCAATCGAATAAGTAATTCCGTTTTCAAAACTTTGTTCAAAAGCACAGGTACTGTAGTCAGGATATTCATATTTTTTCACATTCCTTTTTTTAGAAGACTGATTGTAATTCCGTTGTAGATAAACATACACGACATCGTCCGCGTTATTATTCTTTTTCAATTCCGCTTTTAATTCCGTTACATTAGGTTCTTTTAATTGAAAGTCTTGTCCGAAATTCAAGATCGGTAAGGTTAAAAATAAGATGATGATTTTTAATTTCATATAATTGTTTACAACGTTTAATATATGTGTCGTAGCAGGGCAAAATGTTACCTTGCTTTTCGACTTTTCTGCGCATTGGTTGCTAACTTTTATTTTCTGCAAGCATTGCGTTTTTCCAAAAATACAACAACCATTGGATTCATCACTTAGCTGCTATGATCACATATATCGTGTTAGCAAATTTTTTTTAAACTGCCACACAAAGATTCCGGTCATTATTAAATTCAAGATAACTGCTATTGTAAAGTCCGGAAATTCGAATAGTAATAAACTTAATATTATACTAGGAAATATTAGTCCAGCTATTTTTTCCCAGTTTTTATTGAATTCAGGAATTGCGAAATAAAATCCATAAAGAATAGCGCATATAAATCCCCATAGACCGACTATTATATATCCCATTTGAATTTCACCTTCTTGATCTCCGATTACAGATATTGCAACTATGGTAGGAGCAATAAAATTTAGCAGAAGAGTAATTCCGTAGTAAATTTTAATATGCTTTTTTTGAGTTTTTTTCAATTCTAATTCCTTTTCATCTGGAAATATTTGCTAACGTCGTACTAAACTCAGCCTTAGCGTCGTTGATTAAATCGTTTACGCAGCGATAGCGAAGATAAACTATTTGAT
>NZ_CANMED010000025.1 GCF_947496855.1 uncultured Aquimarina sp. | reverse complement strand
CCAAATAATGACGATGGAGATCAGAGTGAGGATGATGAAGATTCCAATACACCTACAGTTGGTCAGACGAGTGATTTAGATGTTGTTAAAGGAGTTGTGTTAACAACAGATGCAGATACGAGTACAAATGTTACTCCAGGTGATACGGTTACCTTTACAGTAACAGTAAGCAATAGCGGTCCAAATGATGCTACAGGTGTTGAAGTAACAGATCAGGTTCCAAATGGGTATACGATTGTTGGCACGCCAACAGTAAGTCAAGGTACTTATACAGTAGGAACAGGTATTTGGGATATCGGTACGATTAACAATAGTGGTACAGCTACCTTAACAGTTGTTGCGACGGTGAATGCTACGGGTACGTATGTGAATGTAGCACAAGTAACTGCAAGTGATAACTTTGATCCAGACAGTACACCAGATAATGATGTATTGGCAGAAGATGATCAAGATGATGCAGATCCGGGAGTTTCTCCAGTAAGTGATTTAGATGTTGTTAAAGGAGTTGTGTTAACAACAGATGCAGATACGAGTACAAATGTTACTCCAGGTGATACAGTTACCTTTACGGTAACAGTAAGCAATAGCGGTCCAAATGATGCTACAGGTGTTGAAGTAACAGATCAGGTTCCAAATGGGTATACGATTGTTGGTACGCCAACAGTAAGTCAAGGTACTTATACAGTAGGAACAGGTATTTGGGATATCGGTACGATTAACAATAGTGGTACAGCTACCTTAACAGTTGTTGCGACGGTGAATGCTACGGGTACATATGTGAATGTAGCACAAGTAACTGCAAGTGATAACTTTGATCCAGACAGTACACCAGATAATGATATATTGACAGAGGATGATCAAGATGATGCTGATCCAGGTGTTGATTCTGCAAGTGATTTAAGTATTGAAAAGAGTGCAGTACTGACAACAGATGCGGATACTAATACGGTGATTAGTGTTGGAGATACAGTAACTTTTAGTATTACAATTAGCAATGATGGTTCAAATAATGCTACGGGTGTTGGTGTTGGAGATACGATTCCTGATGGATATACTACCATTGGTAGTATCAGTAACGGAGGTACTCTTAGTGGAGGGGTTATTAGTTGGAGTGGTTTAAATGTTACAACAACAACTCCATTAGTGCTAACTTACACGGCAGTAATAACAGATACGGGTAACTATACAAACTTTGCTGAGATTACAGCGAGTGATAATTTTGATCCAGATAGTACTCCAGATAGCACTCCGGATGCAGATACACCAGTAGAGGATGATGAAACAAACTATACCGTACCAGTTCCAGAATTAACATTAGTTAAGACAAGTGTTTTAAGTGGTTCTAATGTTGGAGATATTATTACATATACATTTACGG
>NZ_CANMED010000024.1 GCF_947496855.1 uncultured Aquimarina sp. | reverse complement strand
ATAAAACTCCGTAATCCCAGCGTATCCCTCCGAAAAAATTGTCAGATCAAAATGGGACAATTGCACCTAACGTCTCGTATAAGAAACGTAGGGCGGGTAATAAGCAATACGTTTCATATTGGTACTAAGCCAAATATAAATATTTTGCTTTTATCTTTTTTGTTGAAAATGCCAAATTTTATATTTGGTGACTTTGCTAATAAACACTGGTATTTAGAAAAACCTAAACGCCCTATGTTTTTTATACCTTGTTAGGGACAGTTTTCTATCCGTTACAATGTTTTTTAATAAGTTCAGTTGGGTCTTCGATATTATACTCTTCTTTCCATTCAACTTGGTATTTATATCCGCTTTCAATTGCTTTATTCCAATATATACAAGCATTTTTAGTATCATTCATTGCATAATATGCATTTGCAATGTTGTTATATGCATACTTATTTGTATCAAAATTTTCATTAAATGAATTATCTAAATTTATCTCTAGTGCTTTTTTGAAATCCAGAATAGCTTCGTTAAATTGATTCAAATAATGTCGTGCAAGGCCTCTATTATTATATGAAACTTTATCGGTTGGGTCAAGTTTGATTGCCATATTGAAATCAATAATAGCTTCAGCATACTTTTTTAGGCCTAACTTAACTTTTCCTCTATTTAAATATACTCCTCTGTATTTTGGGTAGATTCTTATGGCATTACTATAAGATTTTATTGATAAATCGCTTTTTCCCCATTTACTATAAAGTAAACCAAGATTGAAATATACTGTCTCGGATAGATCATTGTCATCTAATGATTTTTGGTAATTTTTTTCGGCAATTTCGAATTTCGAAATATTTTCATAAGAAATCCCAAGACCCATCCAAGCTAGAGAATTATTTGAATCAATTTCGATTGCTCTTTCAAAATATGGTATTGCTGTTTCATATTCTCTGCGATGAATATATGCACTGCCTTTTACTCTATAATACTTTGATTTTTTTGAATTTATAGATATAGCTTTATCAATATATTTCAATACTTGAGATGAAAGAGAATCTGAAAGGGAGTTATGCGTAGCATTATCTATTATGCTATAAGCTTTATTGTAATAATTTTCTGCGTTTTCTGATGCAGTATATTTGTTTTTTAGAGTTCCGCACCCAATAATTATTGAGATAAATAGAAAAATAAAAAACAATAAATTCATTTTTTTATTCATTATGACTATTTTCAAATTGTCCCTAACGTCTCGGCTATGGTTAGTACGGGATTAAATTAGCATTTAATTTCGAATTAAGCACTTAGCCAAAACTTTTTATTTTGTTTTAATTTTTCATTTTTAAAGCCAAATCAAAAGATTTGGCGGACATTATAAAAATAGACTAAATTTTGGATTAACACCCAAACCCGTATTAATTATAGCCATTGTTGGCATTAGTTTTCTAATTCAATTATTATATTGTTTTCTGGATTCTTTTCAGAATATTTTATAGTTAATGTATCACCAATTTCATACTGATTATTAATGTCCTTTTTGGAAAATGTTTTATAACTTTCGTTTAGTACATTAAAATCACACTTAAGAAGCCATACTCCTGGAGTTCCGCTTTTTTTTCCGCTTTTAAATTTCTCAGATACAATTCCAAAAGTTTTTAATCCATTCTCTTCAAGTTGTTTATTTGATAAATACCCAGACCAAAATCCGAAAAGAGGACCTATTATAAGAACAGAACCAATAGAAATTCCTCTCTGTTTAATTTTTTCAAAATTGAAGTCCTTAAGGAATAATGATATCATAAATGGAATTAAAAGAAATATTATTAAGAAAGGAATCCAACGTATAATTCCTTTTTTAGCGTAGATAATATCATCCCCTAAACCAAAAAATAAAATTAATATTAGTCCTAGAATAGATGAGAAGTAAATTATTCTTTGCTTCTTCATAATTAATGCCAACGTCGTACTAAACTCAGCCTTAGCGTCGTTGATTAAATCGTTTACGCAGCGATAGCGAAGATAAACTATTTGAT
>NZ_CANMED010000023.1 GCF_947496855.1 uncultured Aquimarina sp. | reverse complement strand
ATGAATCATTGATTATTTCAGATATGGCATCTGGGCTTTATATTTTATCAGTATTTGGTAAGGATAAAGTACAGTTCATTAAAGATTAAATCGAATAGCATCTTATTGTTTTGAATTAGGATAATACTCACTAGTAGTTAAATGTTTAATTACTAGTGAGATATGTCTATGTTCAGTCTTTCAATAAAGTCATATATAATTACAAGTTAATCTAATTCTAATAAAATATTTCTGATTAGTAAAAAATGTAAACTTGGAAATATTTAATGCGATTAGATTTCATAATTAAACCAACTCAACAATTAACAATGAAAAATAATCAAACTCTTAAAACCCTTTTTCGAAAATGTATATGGATACTTTTATTTGTATTTGTGTCTTCATTACACGCGAAAAATATTTATGTTTCTAAAAATGGAAACAACGCAAATCCAGGGACACAATCAGAGCCCTACAAAACTATAGCAAAGGCTTCTTCAATAGCACAACCTGGTGATATCATTATTATTGGAGAAGGAACCTATGAAGAGTTATTACAACCTGCTAGATCAGGAATTGCAGGAAATCCTATTACTTATAGGGCTAAAGCAGGAGAAAAAGTAATTATTACAGCAATGCAAGTTGTAAATAATTGGACAAAAGATCAAGGTAATATTTATAAAGCAACTGTCAACTGGGATTTAGGTCAAGACAATATGGTTCTCCATAATGATAAACTCATGGATCTTGCAAGATGGCCCAATAATGTAACTCAAAATTTATTTGACCGCGATTATCTACCCGCATGTAATAGAGGTGCTGCGGGAGGTGGAAAAACATGGATGAACTATAATGGGAGTCAATCAAATGGTCATGCAAATAGAATTCCTCATGCCAATAAATGGAAAAACGGAGGATCTATTCATTTTTATGGTGGAGCAGGATTTTTAGCTTGGACTGATTATATAACGAGTTCGACTTCTAATAGAATTGATTTCAAATTACAAAGAGCACAAAATTGGATCCAGCTGAGGCATCATCCTGGATATACGGGTCATGGTATTAAAAAAGGAGAATTTTTTCTTCAGGGAATTAAAGAAGCATTGGATTACAAGAACGAGTGGTTTTATAATAAAAGTACTAAAACACTTTATGTTCAAATTGAAGGAGGAGGTTTACCAGTTAATAACTCTATTCGTTTTAGAAGAAGAACCCAGGCAATTAAACTGAATAAAAATTATATCCACGTTGAAGGTTTAGCTGTTTTTGGAGGGTCAATTGACATAAGTGGTAATAACAATAAATTATATAAAGTATCTAGCTTTTATGGTAATCATACATTAGGTGTGATTAATGGATTTGACTCTGGACGACAAAGTTTATTGATGACTGGTAATAACAACACCATAGAGAGATGCGAAGTCGCTTGGGGTGCCGGTAATGGAGTTTATGACAAGGGAAATGATAATAAGTTGTTAAATTCTTATGTTCATGATTTTAATTATTTAGGGAATTATGATTGTGTATTAAACACTCGAGGAGCGAAAAGAGGTAAGTACAGAAATAATACATTGACTAGAGCTGGAAAAGATGTTATTCAGGCTTATGTTGATGGAGGTGAATTTGCTTATAATGATATTAGTCTGAATAATTTTGTCGCTGACGATGGTGGATTACTATACACAACTAATGCTAGAGCCACTAAATCATCTATTCATCATAATACATTTCATGATTCGCAAGCAAGAAATGGTCGATTTAAGGGGACAGGAATTTATTTAGATAATGATTCTAAAAACTGGGATGTTCACCATAATGTGGTTTGGAATACTCAATGGACGAATATTCAAATTAATTGGAATGGAACAAATCTAAATATCTTTAACAATACTTTCGCTAAAGGCTCTGCTACGATGGGAGCTTGGCATAAAGAAGGAACAGCTTTTTCAAATGTTAAAGTTTGGAATAATATTACAGATAAGGAAGCTGTAGATCAGCAAGGAAATCAAGAAAGTGAAAGTACCTGGGAGCCGCAATCAAATAAACAGAATAACTTAGTTAGTAAAAGTTCATTTAAGAACTACGGTAATAATGACTATACACTAAAAGCAGGGGCTCAGGCTATAGATTATGGGCGAGTAATTAATAGTTTTACAGATGGGTATCAAGGAAGTAAACCTGATGCAGGGGCTTATGAATTCGGTATCGCTCCTTTTAGAACAGGAATTAACTGGAATCCCGTTTTAGGTCCTGCAGGTACTGGTTGTTATGGACTACCTGGTGAGGATTGTAATGATATTACTATTCCTGATGAGATAGCATTTGTAAATGCAGCAACATCAATTCAACCTCAAACCTCATATGAGTTTGATATTAAAT
>NZ_CANMED010000022.1 GCF_947496855.1 uncultured Aquimarina sp. | reverse complement strand
TTAAACTCCATTGATCAAATAGTTTATCTTCGCTATCGCTGCGTAAACGATTTAATCAACGACGCTAAGGCTGAGTTAAGTACGACGTTGTACACTATTAAAAAAATGAAAATTATAAAAGCATACATTCTTATTCTTTCAATTTTGTTGACAACAAATCTATGTATTGCACAAACTGAAAATAATTTCAAAGACTACCACTTTGATTCAATTCAAGTACAAGCAGATTCAATACATCAATTTGCTCTCAAGGCAGTTGCGGAAAATACTGATTTTAAAAGTAAATGGGAAAGGAAATTTTTTAATGCATTTCCGAACTCATTCGTAATTATGGACTCAATATTCGGTTATAAAGAAAAACCAGCACCTCTATACGCTACTAAACTCCCTAAAACGTTTAAATCTTATGTTAGTAGAGATTCTCATATTGGTTTTTTTAGTCAATTAACATCAATTCCTACTGATAAATATTATGAAAAATATGTTAACATCTGTATTGATGGATATTGGCAAGCTGACAAAATCAGAGAGGCGTTTGGTTTTGGAATACATTTATTAAAAAATTCTAAACCAACCTGCGAAGCTCTTTCAAAAAAATCTGATTCGGAAATAAAAAGTGTTTTTAGATTCATCTTTGATGGACCACACCCCGACAATGAACAGAATAGACACTTTTATAAAATGCTTCTACCAGTAGTAAAAGCTGAGAATGAAAAATTATCCAAACTATTGACAATCGCTTTTAACAAATTGATGAAAGAAAATCACGAACATTAAAAAAAACAGTGTACAACAAGGGCTAAAATTAATACGGGTTTTGGTGTTTAATACAAAGTTTAGTGTATTTTTATAATGTCCGCCAAATCTTTTGATTTGGCTTTAGAACAGAAAAAGATAAAACAAAATAAAAAGTTTTGGCTAATCGCTTAATCCGAAATTAAATGCTAATTTAATCCCGTACTAACATTAGCCGAGCCGTTGTACACCATTAAAAAAAGATAAATGCCAATATCAGTTTGTAAGAATCATAGTTCAAAATCTTTAATTGAAATTTATAAAGAAGTTGCTTACTATAACGAAAACCCTGTTTGGAAAATCAAGTCTAAAGAAATGATTAATTTAATCGAACTAATAAATATACTTTTTAAAGACACACAAATTTGGGGATTAACTTCACACGACAGATTAGTTCTTTTGAGTGAAAATAATTGGGAATCAAGGTGGCACGTTATAATTGAAAACATTGGAAGTAAAGAATTTTATTTTGAATACTTAATGCCTGAAAATAAAAGTCCTTGGGAAAATGGAATAGTAAAAGGAGTTGCTGGAACAATTTCAGAAGTGGAAAGATATTTAGCAATTGCAATGAGAGAATCAGAGGGCTGGAATGATAATCTTGAATTGGAAAATCTTCTAAATAGACTTGAATAAAAAACGGTGTACAACAACAGCTATAATTAATACGGGTTTTGTGTTTAATCAAAAGTTAGTGTATATTTACTAAGTCCGCCAAATCATTTTGATTTGTCTTTCAATAGAAAAAATAAAAACAAACAAAATGCTTCGGCTACGTGCTAAACATAAAGTCGTTGACTTTCTATTCCCGCACTAACCATAGCTAAACGTTGTATGCAAGCCGAAAATCATATACTAAATGAAATCAATAGACGAATTAACTAAATATTTTGGATTCTATAAATCAAACTCTGATTTTGAATCTTTCCTGAATAGTAATTTAATAGAACCCAGCAAATATGATTCGGAATTTTTGACTATTGATTGTAAAAAAACTGATTTAGAAATTGGCTTCACAAATGAAAGAATGATTAGAGATGGCGATGAGGAAAAGAATCTGAGTGGAGGAAAACCAATTTTTACGCATTTTTTTATTTTTCCTAAATCAATTAAGCTGTTCGACAAATTACCTTACAGTGTTGATTTCGGAGATAATCTTGAACAGATTGCTCAAAAAGCAGCAACACCTAATAAAGTTATCGAAACCGACAACTCTTTTTTTGGAAAAACTAAAAGATACCTTTATAATTTAAATAAATATAAAGTAGTTTTTGAATACAATTTTGATGAAAAAAAATTGACCCAAATCACTGTTGAACAGATTGAAAAATATATTATTGAAGAAAGTAAGCCAGCATACAACAAGGTATAAAAAACATAGGGCTTTTAGGCTTAATCAAAAGGTCTGTGTTTATTTATGAAGTCGCCAAATATAAAATTTGGCGTTTACGAAAAATGATAAAAGCAAAATATTTATATTTAGCTAAGTAATAAACCGAAACGATAGTGCTTATAACCTGCCCTACGATTTCTTATACTGAACGTTAGGTGCAATTGTCCCATTTTGATCTGACAATTTTTTCGGAGGGATACGCTGGGATTACGGAGTTTTATTCT
>NZ_CANMED010000021.1 GCF_947496855.1 uncultured Aquimarina sp. | reverse complement strand
AAAACCCTTTTTCGAAAATGTATATGGATACTTTTATTTGTATTTGTGTCTTCATTACACGCGAAAAATATTTATGTGGCAACCAATGGTAATGACAATAATAATGGTTCTGTCAATAGTCCTTTTAAAACCTTTTCTAAGGCGGTATCGGTAATGTCGCCTGGTGATGTCTGTATAATAAGAGGAGGAGTATATACAGAACCTTTATTAATTAATAAAAATGGGACTACTAGTAATTACTTAACATTTAAAGCTGCAAATGGAGAAAATGTAAAAATAAAAGCAACAAAATTTATAAATGGATGGCAATTACACGCTGGCAATATTTATAAAGCTTCTGTTAATATGACTATCGAAGAAAGGTTTCGAAATATTTATCATAATCAACAATACATGGATTTGGCAAGATGGCCTAACAATACCGATAATAATAGGTTTACGGTAGATTGTAAATTTATTGATAATGGCGGCAGCGATTATTTTAGTTTATCAGGAGTACCGAATTTTGACTGGACAGGTGGTTTAGTATACTATATAGGAGGTCATTCTGGTACCAGTTGGACGAGAAGAATTACTAGAAGTACAGCAAATAGAATAGAACATGCAGGAGTAAATATAAATAAATGGCCGTTTGATCCGCATAACCCAACTATTTTAAGAAATGGACATCGAGGACAGTTGTATTTATTTAATAAACTTGAGGCATTAGATTATGCCAGAGAATGGTTTTATGATAAATCAACTAAAACAATTTATTTTCAACCGGCTAATGGTAAAAAGCCTGCTAATAATTCAGTAGAATATGCAACCAACAAATTTATAGCTGAATTAAAAGGAGATTACATAAAAATTCAAGGTATCGAATTTTTTGGAGGAAGTGTTAAGATAAATGGAAGCTTCAATATTTTCGAAAATAATAAAGTGATTCATGGTAGTGAAGGTTTTGATAATATAAATAGCACTAGCGCAGGTGTAGGAGAATCATCAATAGAAGTTCTAGGACCAAATACTATTATAAGAAATTGTATTATTAATCATAGTTCTGCAAATGGAATTTCAGTACAAAATTGGGCAAATGCTCACAATTCTATTATTGAGAAAAATACCATTTCGAATATCGATTATTTAGGAATACACGCAACACCTATTAGATCGAGAGCAAATAATATAAAAGTTCTAAAAAATAAAATAACTAATTCCGGAAGAGATGGGATGTACATCAGTGGAAACAACTGTGAAGTTGCTTATAATGATGTTTCAAAAGCGCAGTTAATTAATGCGGACTCTGGAGTATTTTATACAGTTGGTGATGATAGACGAAAAGGAACAGAAATTCATCATAACTGGTTTCACGATTCAAAACCGCCATCATATGCAGGAAATAAAGCGGCAGGTATTTACTTAGATAATAATAGTAAAGGGTATGTTGTACATCATAATGTAATATGGAATGTGTCTTGGACTGGTTACCAGGTAAATTGGAACAATGAACACTTAGACTTTTTTCATAATACCATTTGGAATGCTGGAGAAGCAATGGGATCATGGGTAAATGGCTATCCACAAAGTAATAATAAAGTCTACAATAATTATTCAAATAAAGAAGGATGGCATGAAGCCCCTGGATTTGATTATAAGAATAACATTATTAGTTCGACCTCTCCGCTAGAGAATGCTAATAATCAGATTTTTATGCCCAAATCGAATGGGTCTGTAGTAAATAGCGGAAGAGTGATTTCGGGATTCCAAAAGTCTTATAAAGGTTCAGCACCAGATGTAGGAGCTTATGAACTAGGAGGAACGAGATGGACTGCTGGAATTAATGCGATAGAGGATACAGGAGAAGGTGATACTGCTTCAGATGAAATAGCATTTGTAAATGCAGCTACAACAATCAGTTCTAAGACTTCGTATGATTTTAAAGTAAAGTATAGTGCCGATACCGATAGAGATATCGTGGTTCAGTTTTGGTCTTCCATCGAATGGCTAGGTCAAAAACGAGTTACAGTTGAGAGTGGTTCAAAAACAGTTACGATAACAGTAGATTTACCAACAGCACCTTTAGCAGGTACAGGATATGTTTACAAAGCAGATATTAGACCTGTAGGCACTAATTGGCAAGAAGCTATTGATAGCGATCAAATTAGTGACGTAATTGTGCAAGGACAAACTTTTGAAGATAATATATCTTTTAAAAATCCTCCCAATAGTATTGAGCAATCTAGATCGTATACATTGGATGTAAATTATGAAGCTTCAACCGATAGGGAAATTATTATGTCTTTTTGGTCAGCTACAGGCTGGATTGCAACGAAAAAGGAAGTTATAGCTAAAGGGAAAGGTATAAAAGCCATTACTATTGATCTTCCTAGTTTGCCACAACCTAATACAGGGTATTTATTCAAAACACATATTAGACCAATAGGATCGGATTGGCAAGGTGCTTTGGCAACCGATCAGATTGATAATGTAACTGTCACTGGGGCATTTACACAACTCATAATAAATGGTTCATATCAAATAGAGTCTAC
>NZ_CANMED010000020.1 GCF_947496855.1 uncultured Aquimarina sp. | reverse complement strand
AGAAAAAATTACAAATAAGAACAGAAATATAGCTTTTATAAATGATTTCATTAGTACTGCTTAATTATTGCCAACGTCTCGGCTATGGTTATTACGGGAATTAAAATTACTGAATTTCCGATTAAGCACTTAGCCAAAACTTTTTATTTTGTTTTATATTTTCATTTTTAAAGCCAAATCAAAAGATTTGGCGGACTTGGTTAAAAAGCAATTACTTTTAGGTTAAGCACCAAACCCCGTATTAACTATAGCCATTGTTGTGCTTTAGTGCTTTTTAGCCCAGTTGATTATATTTTGGTCTTTTCCTTTTTCCATTAGCTACATCATTTATTAGAGAAAAAACATTTTGATTAATTTTATCATTGGGTTCCATTTCTATTGCTTTCTTTATCCATTTTATTGCTTCATTATCATTTCCCAAGACCATTAAATTCACAGCGTGATTACAATAAAGTCCTGAATCATTTGGTTGTCGATTAAGCGCTTCTTGTGAATACTTGACAGCCAGATCAACCTTGCCTGAATCCATAGCAGAAATTGACGCCTCTCTTGGTAAGTCAGGGTTTTCTTTTTCTATTTCAACTGCAATTTCAAAATGGTTTAACGCTTTTTTATTCTCAGACATTACTTGATATACTTTAGCTATCAACCAATTTGTTTGCCAATGGTTTGGTATCAAGTTTAAACATTCTGTATAATGCTTGATTGCTTTTTTTGCTTTTCGCTTTTTCCAAAAATCTAATTTGGAACCTGCTGTCCCTTTTATTATTGTTAGTCCTTCTGACAATTTGTTTCCTTTCTCAAAATTTGAGTTGAAAATAGGGATTTTATCTTCTGGTAATTCGTATTCCATTAGTGTTTTTTATCTGCTCCTAATTCCAGAGCCATTTGTATAAAATCAGATATACTTTTTCCTAAAATAGCCATTCCAGCATCGTGAGGATTTTCCAATTTATAACGTCCTTTTGCTGAACTATTCAACGCATAACCAAATCCGTCTATGGTCACAATGCACCAATGACTTTGTCTACACTCAATTATAACTTCTTTTGCATAAAAAGGCCATTCTCCTTGGTATTCTGATTTCTTTATTTTTTTCGATCTATAATCAGGATTAATATTACGTTGAACTTCATCGACTACAGTTCGTTTATGTACTTTTTTTGGTGTTTCTTTATATTTTGTCGTTTGACTTCTATAGTCCTTTTTGCCAAAATCTTTGTCGTAAAGTGTACCAAAATCAAAAGCAGTTGTCGCTGATAATTGTAGTCCTTTTTGGCCTAAGCATTTGAAAATAAGTTGTCTTGATAAAGCAGAAACAAACTTTTCAAATACTATTATAATGCGATTGGTTATTTTTTGATAAACCTCTTGACTTAAATCAAAGTCCATAAGTTTTTCATAATCTTTTTCATCAAGAATTTTGTTTTCAAAATCTTCCCATAGCTGTTTTGTATTAATTCCAATTTGTGCATTATCAGTAATTAAATCAAAGTTGTAATATCTAGCTAGTTTACCAAACTCAGAAAGAATAAAAAGAAGTTCTTTTAAATCCGCGTCATTTTTTATGAATTCTTTATCTACATCAAATTGAGGCCTGTCAAAATCAAAGTAATAATTATCAATTATCTTCTTAAGTAGTTTTTCTAAATCGTGACCTAAACTTCTTAGATATCTGAAATTTGGTAGTTCCTGATGTATATGAAAGTGACCTACACAAATATAAGCTTTCATAAATCTTTCAAACCCTTGCGATAAAAGTTGAAAAGGTAGAAAATAAAAGTTGTTATTGAGATTGATGTTTTGAAGCTCTCCCAAACCTAATTTAATCAACTTATCAGAGGTGTCAAATTCCTCCAAAAGCGCAAAATATTTTAGGGTTTCAATTTCTGCCATTATATTTTTTCAGCATTAAGCACAACGTTTAATATATGTGTCGTAGCAGGGCAAAATGTTACCTTGTTTTATGATTTTTCTGCGCATTGGTTGCTAACTTTTTCTTTGAGCTAGCATTGCGCCTTACCAAAAATACGACGACCATTTGATTCATCACTTAGCTGCTATGACCACATATATGTTGTTGTGCTCAGTTTTTATTTCCAAATTTCCCACCATTTTTTGTACTCACTGTTATCATATGAATCTGCATAACCATTATAATTCAGAACCATCTTAGCGTGGTGAGCAACCAAGTCATATTTGTGGTCAACAAAATTTTCGATCCGTTTATTTATTCTTAGGCTGTTGAACTTTATTAAGTCCATAAAAATCACACCTTGCACAGCATAAATGAACTCCAATTTTTCAAATTCTTCAAAAGCTATTTTTTCCATTTCGGAATCTCCTTTTTTCAAATCATTAATTAGTGCTGCCCATGTAATTTTTTCAAAATGAGAATCTTTTTTCTTAAGTCTTCTTGAAAGAACTGGCAAAGCACTTTCGGATTTCATTTCAACTAGTGTTTGTCCAATTAAGAGGTCGTCATTTTCATCCAGTTTCTGAATCAGTCTTTTTTCAACTGCCAAAAATTCGTCATTATTCAGTCCAGCAATGATTTTATCATTAGTAAAGCCTTCCCGTTCTTCGCGAGTTGGTGGTGGTATTATTTCCTTTATTAACTTTTCAATATTTCTCATTAGCGAAATTGGGCACAACGTTTAATATATGTGTCGTAGCAGGGCAAAATGTTACCCTGTTTTTCGATTTATTCGCGCATTGGTTGCTTACTTTTTCTTTTTGCAAGCATTGCGACATTGCAAAAATACACGAACCAATCGATCCATCACCTAGCTGCTATGATCACATATATCGTGTTGT
>NZ_CANMED010000019.1 GCF_947496855.1 uncultured Aquimarina sp. | reverse complement strand
GCACCAGTAGAAGATGATGAGACCAGTGCTACACCTACCGTTGCATTGACCAGTGATTTGAGTATTGCCAAGAGTGCAGTATTGACTACAGATGCTGATGGGAGTACAACGATTAGTGCCGGTGATACGGTCACTTTTAGTGTTACAGTCAGCAATGCAGGTGCCAATAATGCTACCGGAGTTGGCGTTGGCGATACGGTTCCAGATGGTTATACTACGATTGGAAGTATTAGTAATAGCGGAAGTGAGAGTGGCGGATTGATCAGTTGGAGTGGACTTAGTGTTACAACGACGACCCCATTAGTATTGACCTATACAGCGGTAGTAACCGCTACAGGCAACTATACAAACTTCGCAGAGATTACAGCGAGTGATAATTTTGATCCAGACAGTACCCCAGATGGTACCCCAGATACCGATGCACCAGTAGAGGATGATGAGACGAATTTTACACCTTCTGTTCCAGAGTTATTATTAATTAAGAGTGTTAGTAATGTAACGAGCGCGGGAGCAACAGGATTATTGGATGATGTAATTGAGTATACGTTTACTGTTGAGAATACAGGAAATGTATCGATTGACACTATTACTATAGATGATACATTAACAGGAAGTACAGATTTACCAGTTACTCCAAGTACATTGTTACCAGGAGAGATAGGAACTGCTACTGCTACGTATACTATTACACAAACAGATATTGATACTGGATCAGTAACAAACTCAGCGACAGTAGAAGGAGAAGATCCAAATGGAGATCCAGTTGTTGATGTATCTGATGATGGAGATGAGACAGTAGATGGTCCTGATGCGGATAGTGATCCTACCAATGATCCTACGTTATTAGATTTAGATCAGGATGCTGAGTTAACGATGACTAAGACGTCAGTTTTAGGAGGTACAGGAGCAGTAGGCGATATTATTACGTATACGTTTACTGTTGAGAATACAGGAAATGTATCGATTGATACTATTACTATAGATGATACATTAACAGGAAGTACAGATTTACCAGTTACACCATCTAGTTTAGCACCAGGTGAAATAGGAACTGCTACTGCTACGTATACTATTACGCAGACAGATATTGATACAGGATCAGTAACAAACTCAGCGATAGCAGAAGGAGAAGATCCAAATGGAGATCCAGTTGTTGATGTATCTGATGATGGAGATGAGACAGTAGATGGTCCCGATGCGGATAGTGATCCTACCAATGACCCAACGATTACAGACTTAACTCCGAATCCAGAGTTAAGGTTGACTAAGACTTCAGTTGTAGGAGGTACAGGTGCAGTAGGCGATATTATTACATATACCTTTACTGTTGAGAATACAGGAAATGTATCGATTGATACTATTACTATAGATGATACATTAACAGGAAGTACAGATTTACCAGTTACTCCAAGTACATTGTTACCAGGAGAGATAGGAACTGCTACTGCTACGTATACTATTACGCAGACAGATATTGATACTGGATCAGTAACAAACTCAGCGACAGTAGAAGGAGAAGATCCAAATGGAGATCCAGTTGTTGATGTATCTGATGATGGAGATGAGACTACAGATGGTCCAGATGCGGATAGTGATCCTACCAATGATCCAACGATTACTGACTTAACTCCGAATCCAGAGTTAACGATGACTAAGACGTCAGTTGTAGGAGGTACAGGAGCAGTAGGCGATATTATTACGTATACGTTTACTGTTGAGAATACAGGAAATGTATCGATTGATACTATTACTATAGATGATACATTAACAGGAAGTACAGATTTACCAGTTACACCATCTAGTTTAGCACCAGGTGAAATAGGAACTGCTACTGCTACATATGTTATTACGCAGACAGATGTTGATACAGGATCAGTAACAAACTCTGCAACAGTAGAAGGGGAAGGTCCAAATGGAGATCCAGTTGTTGATGTATCTGATAATGGAGATGAGACTACAGATGGTCCCGATGCAGATAGTGATCCTACAAATGACCCAACGATTACAGACTTAACTCCGAATCCAGAGTTAACGATGACTAAGACTTCAGTTGTAGGAGGTACAGGAGCAGTAGGCGATATTATTACGTATACGTTTACTGTTGAGAATACAGGAACTGTAACTGTTGATACTATTACTATAGATGATACATTAACAGGAAGTACAGATTTACCAGTTACTCCAAGTATATTGTTACCAGGTGAAATAGGAACTGCTACTGCTACATATGTTATTACGCAGACAGATGTTGATACAGGATCAGTAACAAACTCTGCAACAGTAGAAGGAGAAGATCCAAATGGAGATCCAGTTGTTGATGTATCTGATGATGGAGATGAGACTACAGATGGTCCTGATGCAGATAGTGATCCTACAAATGACCCAACGATTACAGACTTAACTCCGAATCCAGAGTTAACGATGACTAAGACTTCAGTTGTAGGAGGTACAGGTGCAGTAGGCGATATTATTACATATACCTTTACTGTTGAGAATACAGGAACTGTAACTGTTGATACTATTACTATAGATGATACATTAACAGGAAGTACAGATTTACCAGTTACACCATCTAGTTTAGCACCAGGTGAAATAGGAACTGCTACTGCTACGTATACTATTACGCAAACAGATATTAATACTGGATCAGTAACAAACTCAGCGACAGTAGAAGGGGAAGATCCAAATGGAGATCCAGTTATAGATGTATCTGATGATGGAGATGAGACAGTAGATGGTCCAGATGCGGATAGTGATCCTACCAATGATCCAACGGTTACTATATTGACCAATGATCCAGAATTAACATTAGTTAAGACAAGTGTTTTAAGTGGTTCTAATGTTGGAGATATTATTACATATACATTTACGG
>NZ_CANMED010000018.1 GCF_947496855.1 uncultured Aquimarina sp. | reverse complement strand
ATCAAATAGTTTATCTTCGCTATCGCTGCGTAAACGATTTAATCAACGACGCTAAGGCTGAGTTTAGTACGACGTTATCTTTAATTACATAAAATGAAGTCAAAAATCATATTATTTTTACTATTAAATTTTGTACTTAGTTCTTGTAAATTTGATGACTCTTTTGATGAAAAACTATTAGCTGATTTTAAAGTTTTTCAAGAGATAATAGATGAAAACCCTGATAAGATAAAAGGACTAAATTTTGATATAGCTGATAGCTATAGATGGATTGTAGAGTCTAATTTTAATAGATTATTTTCTTTTGCGAACGAAAATTTCAAAAATAGATTTATAGAGTTATTTGATAACAAACTAATAACGAGAATTGAAGTTAATAATAAAAAATGTATTCAATTTAGAATCCGACCTGATTATAATAATTCTTTATTAAAATCAGAATGGAATGAACTATGGATAGTTTATAACCCAGGATGTGATTGTGTTTGTCATAAAAAAATTAATGGATATGAAGTTTCAAATGATAATATTAAACAAATAGAAAAAAACTGGTTTAAAGTTATATCAAAAAACAAGAGATATATTGGAGGATAAAACTAAAGCTAACACTATGTAAACGCAATGCTTTTTAAGTGTTTTGAGCAAAAGGAGTTTTGTGTTTGCAGTGTCGGCGCTATAAATTTTATTATTTTTAAACTGATACAATTTAAAACACTAAAAAGTATAGCGCCTTGTGCCCTACCGAAAGTTGCTGACTTTTTACACGCACAGACGTTTACATTAATCGTTGCCAGTAATGTAATGAAACACGCAATCAAAATCATATTAATTCTGATATTTTCAACTTCGACAAATGCTCAAAGTGAAATCACACTTGAATATTTGAAAGGAGAATGGATTTCGGATTCATTAAGGACTAATGAAACTCAGCGATGGAGGGATTTCGTTTTTATCGACAGTTTAGGTCAATTTTATCGAACGACTTGGTGGTGTAAAAACTATGTTTTAGACAAAAAATTAAAACTTAATGGAAATAGAATTGAAAAGTCCAACGAAGAAAAATTTAAAATAACTGCGGTTGACTCAAATACAATTGAACTGAACGGTAAAGACTATTACGGACTTTTTAAACGTGACCCTTGGCCGAATATTGGAAGTTATCAAGAATCGCTGAATAGATTTATCGTTGGAGATTCAATAAAAAAAGTCTTGACAGCAAAATGGAATTTAATAAAATGTGAGGCTGTCCAAACTGACCATAATGAAGAATATCCTAAAGAATATCTGGATTCATACAAGAATCGGAATTTTTTAAATCAATCGGTAAAGGAAAAAGTTGAAATAGAATTTAGAGCAGACAATAAATTTGAGATAACAGGGAATAATAGTAAAATGAAATACCATAGATATATGGTGGATGACGAAAAAATTCAACTCTGGAAATCTGATTACATAATATCAATGTATTTTGAGTTTATTAATAATAACTTAGTTGTTATCGAAAACAAGCACGGAATTAAAAGAAAGTTGATATTTAAAAAGATAACCGAATAAAAACACTACTGGCAACAATGGCTATAATTAATACGGGTTTTGGTGCTTAACCCAAAGTTTAGAGCTTTTAACTAAGTCCACCAAATCTTTTGATTTGGCTTTAGAACAAAAAAAGATAAAACAAAATAAAAAGATTTGGCTAAGTGCTTAATCGGAAATTAATTACTTTTAATTCCCGTACTAACCATAGCCGAGACGTTAGCTACAATGCAAAAAAACATTCTCATTGACTGAAAAACCAAAAAAAATAGAGTTTAATTTAATAGATTTTCCCTTTGAAGATGATGAAAATTTAACAGCATTTTATAAAGGAAGAGAATTTACTGGAATTCTATTTGAAAAACACAATGGGAACTATTTTGAGTATGAATATTTAAACGGACTAGAAAATGGTAGAGCTTATGGAATAAATGAATCCACAAAGAAAATAATTGAAGATGGAAATTTTTTAAACGGACTGAAAGAAGGAAAATATTATCGATTTTTAGTCGATAAACAAATAGATATTGAAGAATATTTTCTAAATGATTTATTACAAGAGCAAAAAGTATTTGACTCTAAAAAAGTATTACTCAAGTATTATTCTCGAAAGGAAAATGTAGATAGAGAATTTTACAACAATGGAACGTTATTTTTTGAAAGACAATCACCTGCTCTGGATAATACTGAGAATGGGAATCTTTTTTATTTTTTAGAAAATGAATCACTATGTAAAAGATTTGAGTATAATGACAAAAAAAGTAAATATCGGTTTGAGTTTAATAAATCAAATTTTCTTAATCACACGAACAAATTAAACTCTATTTTTCATTGGTATCCAGTAAGATGGTTTATTGACGATTTGTTAGTAAATGATAAGCCATTAGCGTTTGAATTTTTAATGCAACTATTAAACCAAGAAGACCATTATTTCGTTGGAGAATCTGCATTTTATTTAGGCGAACTAGGGAATAAAGATGCGATTCCTTATCTGAAAAAAATAGTTACAAATGAAAACGTAGGATATGTTTATCCAAGGATTGCTGATGTGAAATTTGGTGCTCTGTCTATTACTTGTTCGCACGCTAATACAAACGGACAAAGAGCAAAAGATGCAATTAATAAGATAAAGAAAAAGAATTCATTTATACGAAGAGTATTGAGGTAGCACTGTAGCTAACAATGGCTATAATTAATACGGGGTTTCGTGCTTAACCCAAAGTTTAGTGCTTTTTAATTAAGTCCGCAAAAACTTTTGATTTGGCTTTATAAAGAAAAAGATAAAACAAAATAAAAAGTTTTGGCTAAGTGCTTAATCGGAAATTAATTACTTTTAATTCCCGTACTAACCATAGCCGAGACGTTAGGTGCAATTGTCCCATTTTGATCTGACAATTTTTTCGGAGGGATACGCTGGGATTACGGAGTTTTATTCTG
>NZ_CANMED010000017.1 GCF_947496855.1 uncultured Aquimarina sp. | reverse complement strand
TCAGAATAAAACTCCGTAATCCCAGCGTATCCCTCCGAAAAAATTGTCAGATCAAAATGGGACAATTGCACCTAACGTTTATGTATAAGAATAGTTGCGGGTTTGCGTGCGAGGATTTTCCGCAGGAAAATCAGATGTAGCAAATACGCAACTACCTTTGTTTTAGCACTAAACCGCAATTATTTTTATACGGTGTTGTGCATAGTATTTTAATCAAATCCTAGTTCCGAATAGTACCATCTTTCGTCCAATTGTACTATTTTGTAGGATGCTCCAATAATATTATCATTTCCAAAATTCCGAGGTTTTTTATTGAAATCATAAATTATTCTTTTCTCTGTTTCTATTATACTTCCAGACCTATTCACAAAAATAATCAGACTGTCGTTTTCTTCGACTAATCCAGAATAACTCGGGTTTTTCTTTCCGCTATTTTTTACAATTAAATCAATGTCCAAATCTCGGACATCTCCAATTATAAATTCGTCAATTTCATCTCTGTCATAAGTTCCGTTGTCATATTCGTCAATCTTTGAAGTCAAATCGGTTAGTTCCGTTTTATAATCCAAAACTCTTTTTTCGTCGAATGGATTACACGAAGTAAAAGCGATTACTAAAATGACAAGAATGAGTTTTTTCATATTATGCACAACGTGTTTGTGTATGATTTCGTTGCGTGTTTAAGCACCTAATTTAGCAAATAAATCACAGATAGAAAGTCCGCGAGGACTTTCGTAAGTAGGCTTTAACTAGCAATGAATTATCCACGGTGTTGGCATTAGTACTTTTCTGGATTCCAATTGTAAATTTTAATTAAGTTCTCATAAAAAATGTCACAAATATCAAAAATCAAAGAAATGTCATTTTTCAAATCATTAGTTGAATAATATGAAATTGTTTGATTTGAATGAATAATTAAATGTCTAAACTTAATAAGATTTTCTAATCTTTCTAGATAGTTGTTTTCAGGTTTGTTTGAATTTAGCAAATTTGTCAAATTGATATCATTTGATATTTTCTTAAAAGCTGAATTTATTCCATTTATATTTTGAAAAGAAATTGTTCTAGCAACTATTTTTTCAGCTGATAAGAATCCCTCGGAAACTTCAAATAAATCTTCTGATATAATTCTTGAACTTTTAAATATATCTTTTTTGTTTTCTGAATATTTTAGTAATACAATATATGTGGACCTTAAATATTCTTCGAGTACAGATATCAAGTATGGAATAGTAAAATTAATTCCAATACTAACTGGATTCATTTCGTTTAGAATTGGAATCTCTATCGGAACTGGATTTTTCATTTCCTCGTGTTCTAAAAACTGTAGAAATACACTAGGTTTAGTCATATTATTGTTGAAATTCCTAAAAACTGTAAAACAACCTACTTCAGCACCTTTTCTTTCAATTCCATCAAATTCATAAATTGTGTTTTTACCAAATTCTGTTTCAAAATATCCTTGAAACCTTTCACTAATTTGTTTTAAAGTTAGATTTACATAGTCATTATCATATATAGTTTTCCAAACTGTAGTTCTCATATGTAATTCTAAATATTCTGAATTTTCCTCAATAATATTTAATGTAACACCAGTAAAATGCTCTTCGGAATCATTATTGTTGTAGAAGTAGTAATTTTCTTCAAATTCTTCATAGTTTAAAATTTTCAGAAATTGTTTTACTTCTATGATATCCGTTTCTTTATTTAAATATATGGATGAATCATATCCCATAATTTTTTCTCGGTATTAATGCCAACGTTATATATAAGTGTCGTAGCAGGGCAAAATGTTACCCCTGCTTTTCGATTTTTCTTGCGCATTGGTTGCTAACTTTTTCATTTTGCAAGCATTGCGCCTTACCAAATATACACGAACCTATCGATTTATCACCGACCTGCTATGATCATTTATATGGTGTTATGGAGCGTACCACTTTTACAAGCCTGTACTTTGCAAATATTCCGCAGCGAAGCGATATCCCTTTCGTTGTTGCTCCGTAATATTCATCTATTTTCCTGCGATCGCTTTGCTGTCATTGGATTGATCACTTACCAAACCATAGAATCACAAACCCTTTTTTCGTCAATATTTTCGTAATCAACTAAAAAAAAGCGATTTTTTGCACGCTTTACTCCGAAACATTCCTTTTGAGTGGTTTTTTTATCGCTTTTTTACTTTGGATCCGATACAAACCACTGCAAAAACTATCAGTTCAAACGTTCGAGGCTCGTCCGCAGACAGGTTCAGATTGCGTTTTGATTTTCAGATTCTGAGTATGTGCCCTAACGTTTAATATATGTGTCGTAGCAGGGCAAAATGTTACCTTGCTTTTCAGTTTTTCCGCGCATTGGTTGCTAACTTTCACTTTCTGCAAGCATTGCGCCTTACCAAAAATACAATAACCATTTGGTTCATAACTTTGCTGCTATGATCACATATATGTTGTTGTACGTAGGTTTTTATTTCAGTTTTATTATTTCGGGTTCTTTTTCAGAAGCAACATTTATTATATGATTCAGTGTTATAAATGCGTAATGCTTAAAATTACCTGGATAATCTGAAGTCGCATTCATATCAGCTTTTATGTAATTCAAAAAGTTTGAGTCAGAATAAATTCGCAATCTGTTTCCAGAAAATATTTCATTTTGAGTTAGTTTGTCAAATCGTTCGTCTATAACAGAATATGAAATATAATTATCAAATTTAATCTTAAATCGGTTACCATTTTGGTCAGAATTAATTCTGCGAGCAGATCCAATATTAATTCCGTTAACAATTACATCTTCTTCTTTTTCCGAAACGGTTCCAATTGTTAACTCAAATTCAAATGAGTTTTCATTCGGTTCTTTTAGTTCAGAAGCAAAAATGTTTTTTTCGTTATTTATTTCCTCGTAGTATTTCATTTTTCAGCTTACGTACAACGTTTAGCTATGCGTAGTGCGGGAACAGAAAATCACTATTTTTCGATCAAGCACTTAGCTAAAGTTTATGTTTTGTTTTTATATTTTTTAAAATACTAAATTTAAATCTTTGGCGACAAACCAAATAGACAATAACCTTTCGATTAAACCTAAACCCCGCATTATCGCATAGGTGTTGTTACCATACGTACTTTTTTATAACGTCCCCCCATCAGGCCAATTTTTCCAATGATTATTTGGCTTTTCAGGCGGCTTGTAAAATTCCGCTTGTCCAGTTTCAAGAACCTTGGCGATTTGCTTAAAAGTTTGATTTTTACTCGGAATTTCGGAATCAGCACAGTCAGGATGATTCCATTCCGTTAATTCTATAATCTTTGGCAAGTCCGCTGGAATCCGTTCTCGAATTTCTTTTTCAGTTGCCTCGAATTGCTCATTGTATTCAGGTTCTAATCCTCTTAAAAATTCCCAAACGAAAATTTTGTTGTCCTCTTCAAGTTCAATTCCTTTTTTTAAGTAGAATTCACGATTGTGATTAACAGTAATTTCGTTATCTCGTAAAATCATTGTTTTAGTTTCTGGATTTAAACTTTCCAAGTATTCTTCATCAAAAGTTGAGTGTTCAGAACTATCATCAGTCAGGTACAAGAAATTATCGTTATCAGTTCCAGGTTTTGTTTTAATACAATTTCCAAAAATGTGCAAACAATTCGAAATTCCGTTATGTCCTCCACCACGATAATTAAATCCGATTACTTCGATTATCAAAGCCCATCGTTTTTCGTCTCGATAAGCACTCAATTTAGAATGAACAGGATATACGTATCCATTATCCAACATTGGAAACGTAAAATCCTCCGCACACTTGTCCAGTTGCTTTAAAATATCCTTTGATGAATATTCCTGTTTTTTCTTAAATCCGAAAATGTTCATTCGTATGTATGGTAACGTCGTACTAAACTCAGCCTTAGCGTCGTTGATTAAATCGTTTACGCAGCGATAGCGAAGATAAACTATTTG
>NZ_CANMED010000016.1 GCF_947496855.1 uncultured Aquimarina sp. | reverse complement strand
AATTAGCAACCAATGCGCAGAAAAACCAAAAAAACAGGGTAACAATTTGCCCTGCTACGACACATATATTAAACGTTGTACCCAATTTAAAAAATGAATCATCTAAAAACCATAATTCTGATTTTTTTACTGACTTTTAGTCTTTTATCCTGTAAAGACAATAGAGAAAAAAGAAAAGAAATCGTCGCTGAAAAAATCGCCCAGTTTTCGGAAAAACAAACCGAGTGGAATGATTTAACAAACCGGATTTTGGAAAATCAATTTGTAAACGCCAATTTGGGGAAAGGGGTTTATCCATCTGATTTAGAGAAATCTCTAGCAAATGATTTAATAAATAGCGGAATTAAACGAATTACTGTTCGGAACAACTCTGAATGTAAAGAAGTTGAATACGCAACTGAATGGATTAAATATCCAATCGGAACTTTATATCTGACTTGGACAACCTGTGATTCTGAACAAACAAAAAAAGGATATTACAAGGACAATTTCAATTCAAATTTTATAGAAGTTTGGGGAATTGGAAATAGTTGGCTGATTTGGACCGACAGCGATTTTATCTGAAAATAAAAAACTGGGTACAACACGATATATAGCAAATAGGGCCATTAGTGTTTAACCGAAAGATTGTTGTCTATTTGCGAAGTCGCCAAATCTTTTGATTTGGTATTAAAAGAGAAAAATTTAAACAAAATAAAAAGATTTGGCTTGTGGCAAAACCGAAAATAATCGCTTGTTTTCTGCCCAACTTGCCATATATTTAACGTTGTGTGTAATTACCACTCAAACCAAAAAGTATACAACATTCGAAAATCCGTATAAAGAAACAGGACTACTTTCACCCGACCTTTGTCATATTCTTTTAAATCAACAAAAAATAGACAAAAATGAAAACAAATCAGTTTGGGAACAAAGGTTGGACACCTGATAGAATCGGAAACTTGAAAGGCAAAATATATGTTCTAACAGGAACTACAAGCGGAACAGGATTTGAAGCAGCGAAAATATTGCTGTCGAAAGGAGCAAAAGTAGTTATGCTCAATCGAAACCCAAAGAAAGCAGAAGACACCATTAAAACTTTAAAACAAGAAGTTGGAAACCACATAGACGTTTTAGCTAAAAAAATGGATTTATCTGAACAGGCTTCTGTAAAAAAAGCAGTTGAACAGGTTCTTAAAACAGTTCCTCAAATCGATGCGCTAATTTGCAATGCTGCAATTGGACAAGTACCTAAACAAATCCTTACGGCAGATGGGTGGGAAAGTCAGATGGGAACAAACCACTTTGGAAACTTCACACTTCAAGCTTTATTATTTCCACTAATAGAAAAATCTAAAGGAAGAATAGTAACCGTTGGTAGTATGGGTTATAATTTAGGGATTAAAACTATACAGTTTGACGATTTGAATTGGGATAGAAACTACAGTCCAAATGGTATATATAGTCAAAGTAAATTAGCACAAATTATGTGTGTTTATGAATTACAAGACCGCTTACAACAAGCAGGAAAGTCCAATGTGAAAGCTTATGCTTGTCATCCAGGAGCTTCCAAAACTTCTTTGATTAAAACCAGTGGTAGCTTAATGACTCGATTTGTTTGGCAACTAATGAAATTATCACCATTAGTACAATCGGCAGAAAAAGGTGCTTATCCACAATTAATGTGTGCCACAGAACCAAACCTTGACCAAAGTGGTTTTTATGGACCAACAAAAAGAATGAATACTGTAGGTCCTGTAGGAGAGCACAAATTAGAGCCACACGCCAAAGATAAAGCAGTAGCTAAAAGACTATGGGAACTTTCAGAAAAAGAAACAGGTGTAAAATGGAATATTTAAATTTGTAGTATGCAACATTTTAAAACATTATCATCGTTTATAGATTATTTAGGACTTCCTCGACCAGAACACCCTATGTTCAGCGTGTTCAACTCAAAAGGCGATGGCTACTTGCCTTGTCCACGAGAGAGTTCGCCACCAATTACCAATGATTGCTATACCATTAGTTTTAAAAAATATGTAGAGGGAAATTTGAACTACGGACGAACAAAATATGATTTCACTAATGGAGCCTTGATTTTCATTGCACCAAGACAAGTCTTACAATGGGATAATAGCGTAGTTTTTGAACGAAAAGGTTTTTCAATAAACTTTCACGAAGATTTTTTGAAAGGAACGGAATTAGCGCAACAAATAAAAAAATATGGTTTTTTTTCATATTCAGTAAATGAAGCATTACATCTTTCACCAAAAGAAGAAAAACAAATAGAATCTATTGTAAATAATATTGAAATTGAATATCAAAATAATCAAGATGCCTTCAGTAAAGAAATTATTATTTCTCAATTAGGCACGTTATTCAAATATGCCAATCGTTTCTATGAAAGACAGTTTATAAATCGGAAAGAAATATCTAACGATTTGTTAGAGCAATTTAAACAGCATATAACTGAATATTTTGAATCAGGACAATTGCAAGAAAAAGGTATTCCAAATATAGAACAAATCTCAGATAAAATGTCGGTTTCACAGCGCTACTTGAGCGATACTCTGAAAAAAGAAACGGGTAAAACCACTACTGAACATTTACACTTACATTTAATTAATGAAGCAAAGAATATTTTATTGAAACCGAATAAAAGTATTTCGGAAGTAGCTTATGAGCTAGGATTCGAATACCCACAATATTTTTCAAGACTATTCAAAAAGAAAGAAGGTATAAGTCCAACGGAATACAGAGAAAAATATAAATTGAATTAAAATTATGGATATATTAAAAACAGCAACGGATTGGGCAAAAGCCGAACTATTTTCAACCCCATTTTTCATTCTCTTCGGACTCGTGTTTATGGCGGCAAGTTTAGGTTTTTGGCAGTTAGGAAAAACGGAAATGGCGCGAGCGTACATAATTCCTACTTTGGTAGCAGGTGTTCTTCTGTTAACCATTGGACTTGGATTGTTTTTTACCAATAAATCAAGGATTACACAATTTGAAACTGCTTACAATAAGGATGCTTCTGTATTCGTAGAATCGGAAATCACTCGTGCCGAAGCAACTCTGAAAGAATATAATACAATCGTTTTTAAGGCTATTCCAATTATAATCATTGTAGCAGCTTTGTCAATTATTTTTGTTAATACACCAACTTGGCGTGCAATTAGTATCACAACGATTGCTATGCTAATAGTTATCTTATTAGTAGATGGAACTGCCTATGCAAGAATTGATGCCTACCATAAAGAGTTGAAATTGGTGGATATAGAAAATGAAATCAAAAAATAACTACACACAACAACGTATATAAAAAATAGTGGTTTAAGTGCTTAAACGAAAATGAATTTTATAAATTTAATGTCAGTAATAATCCGAAAAGTCTTTGAGCGAAAACCCACTACTTTTCATATACAAGACCGTTATAGATAATCCCCCTTATTTCCTGAAAAATTAATTACTTTGAGGAAACGTTTTACGGAGGGAATTGAATCAAAAAAAACTACTGATTATCAGCAAATTACAAAAAATGTTACTCAGAATTACAAAATGAATAAAATATTAGTTTTAATAATATTCTCACTTCTTGGATATAATAACGTATTCGCCTGCTCCTGCAAGAAAGAAAAGACAATAAAAGACGCTTTTGAATATCATGAATCTATTGTACACGGAAAAGTTTTGAATAAAACTCTGGTTACTGTTGGGAGCACAATAAAAAAGGAAAAATTGGATTCACTCAATGAAGTTTACCAGAAAGATAATAATAAATTAAAAAGTCTTTCCTATAAATCAATCCTAAAGGTGGAAGTAGAAGTAATGCGAGAATTTAAAGGCAAATTAGAATCAAATATTATAACAATTTTTACTAATAAATATGGATCTGCTTGCGGTTACACTAGGTTTGAAGTAGGAAAAGAGTTTCTAATTTATGGATCGACTAAAAGTTATATGTATCACTCTTTTCAAAGAAGAGGGAAGTATATAAATTATGAACTTGAAAATACTTTTTGGACTTCACATTGCTATAGAACTAAAGAATATTTAGAATCTGAGGCTCAAGAGTTAAAAAAAATAATGGACTAAAAATATCTATAACACCATATAACAAAACATAGCAGCCCTTCGGGTCGGCAACGTTTGTTATATTTACCGTTAGGTGCAATTGTCCCATTTTGATCTGACAATTTTTTCGGAGGGATACGCTGGGATTACGGAGTTTTATTCTGA
>NZ_CANMED010000015.1 GCF_947496855.1 uncultured Aquimarina sp. | reverse complement strand
ATAATAAAAAAACAGCTAACAATTTGTATAGTTCATTTGCTCCCTTTGGGAAGCAAACGCACCATACAAGAGACGTTGCCCACAATTATGAAAAAGATTCTGCTACCATTTATAATTTTGATTTTTAACTTAAATTTGAGTTGTAAATCGACTGAATATAAAAAAGCAGTTTATCCAAATATTCCGATTGAATTACAATTCCTTTCGTATTTTCAAACTGACATAGAAAATAAAACAGATGAGATAGTTGTTAATTATGAGGAATTAAAACTCAAACAAATAATAAAAGATTCACAGTCTGAATTTTGGATTGGCGAAAAAAGACTAATAACGGTTCCAAGTAATACACACGGAAATTGTTACACAAGAGAAGTTTTTAAAAAGAATTTTCTTCTGATCTCAAAAGGAAGTTGCGGAGCAGCAGGACCAGATTTAGTTGAAAGAAAACAAGTTATATTAATAGATTTGAATTCATATAAAACATACAAAATTGACTTTGGAGAACTTATGTTAACTCGTTCAAAAAGTGCAGTAGATGAATTTTATAGTAATTCTGACAAATATTCCGCAATTGTAGATGTCGATATAGAAAAAAAACAAATTCGGATTACTAACAACATAATCGGAATTAAAGCTATCGAAATGATTGCGCAAAAATAACTGTGGGCAACAATGTGTATAATTCATTGCTAGTTATAGCCAACTTACGAAAGTCCTCGCGGACTTTCTATCTGTGTTTTATTTGCTAACTTTAGTGCTTAAATACGCAACGAAATCATACACAAACACGTTAGGGTTCATTAAATGAAATTTTTAAAAATCACACTTCTAATTTTAACCGGTCTGTTTGTTTCATGGACAAGTTTCCTTTTACTAACAGATTATTTGATGGAAGGTAAAAGGTTTGAGTCTGTTTCATCTTCAATAGATAAATCAAAAGCTAGTGGAGCTTTTGTATGCGAATATGAATTTTCTGACTTGGACTCAACGCTTGTAGAAAATTTACAAAAATATGGATATCTAGACTTCTTATCTTTATCTCAAATATGGGTTGAAAAAGCGCATATCTATAAAAGAAAAAATCTTTATTTCAATGAAATAGAATATTTCGATAGATACAACCTAATAATTCAAAATCCTCGTGAATTAATTAAAAAAAAGGACTCCACTCTATCAATGACGATAATAAAAGGAGAGTTTCCAGATTTTGGAATAAGAAAAGAAAAAGACTTTGAATTGGTATCTGCTTCCACAAAGAAATACACATCTCTTAAAATTCGATTTGGAGAGAATTCTGCGGAGAGGAATCGTTCAGGAGCAGATCGACATAACTTTTCCCAACGGATATCTACCGCATCTTTTAAAAGACCTAAAAATGAAATTAGTGTTTGGTTATACTATGCTTTTATGACTTTCCAAGTTGATGATGAAATAATCGGAAAATTGAAATTAAAAAATAAAGGAGATATCAGTAAAAATAACTTTGTAGATCCAAGACCTTGGTGGAAAAAAATAAGAATATAAAAAACGAAACCCTAACAATGTATAACCGCAATTAAAACTGACGGTTATACGAACCGTTAGGGCACATACTCAGAATCTGAAAAGCAAAACGCAATCTGAACCTGTCTGCGGACGAGCCTCGAACGTTTGAACTGAGAGTTTTTGCAATGGTTTGTATCAGATCGAAAGTAAAAAAGCGATAAAAAAATCACTCAAAAGAAGTGTTTCGGAGTAATTCCGCGCAAAAAATCGCTTTTTTTGGCTTATCACGATAATTTTGACGGAAAAAAGGTTTGTGATTTTTTAGTTTGGTAAGTGATAAATCCAAAGGCTGTAAAGTGATCGCTGGAGATTAAGAAAAATAATACGGAACAATTCGCAATCTGATATCACTTTACTGCGGCTTGTTTACCAAGTTCAGGCTTGCAAAAGTGGTACGTGCCATAACACTATATATGTGTTCATAGCAGTTAAGTGATGATTCGAAAAGTCTGTGTATTTTTGCAGTGGCGCAATGCTTGCAGAATGAAAAAGTTAGCAATCAATGCGCAGAAAAATCGAAAATAAGGGTAACATTTTGCGCTGCTACGACACATATATTAAACGTTAGGGCACATACTCAGAATCTGAAAAGCAAAACGCAATCTGAACCTGTCTGCGGACGAGCCTCGAACGTTTGAACTGAGAGTTTTTGCAGTAGTTTGTATCGGATCCAAAGTAAAAAAGCGATGAAAAATCATTCAAAAGGAGTATTTCGGAGTAATTCCGCGCAAAAAATCGCTTTTTTTGGCTCATCACTATAATTTTGACGGAAAAAGAGTTTGTTATTTTTTAGTTTGGTAAGTGATCAATCCAAAGGCAGTAAAGTGATCGCTGGAGATTAAGAAAAATAATACGGAGCAATTCGAAATCTGATATCACTTTACTACAGCTTGTTTACTAAGTTCAGGCTTGTAAAAGTGGTACGTGCCATAACACGATATATGTGATCATAGCAGGTCGGTAACAAATCGATAGGTTCGTGTATATTTGGTAAGGCGCAATGCTTGCAGAAAGTAAAAGTTAGCAACCAATGCGCAGAAAAATCAAAAAGCAAGGTAACATTTTGGCCTGCTACGACACATATATTAAACGTTATCACCAATATAGAATATAATTTTGACAGATAAAAAGAAATATACGAAAGACGAAATCCCAAGTTTGATGTGGAATGAGCATATTCGTTTGAGACCCGGAATGTACTTGGGGAGAGTAAATATAAAAGGCTTCGTAGAGTTGCTTAAAGGACTTTATAGTAATGTCCTAAATGACTTAAAATCGGACTCTATTTCTTTTGAAATTACTAAACCAAATTCTGCAGTTTTAAGTGTTACGAACATTAAATCTATCGTTGTTGATAATTGGAGTAAATGGGATCACAATTCTCATAGAACAAATCCTTTTATCTTAGAATTCCAAACCCTCAATGCACTTAGTGAGAGATTCAAAATTCATCTATTTGATAAAGATCATAATTGTATCTATAAACAAGAATATGGAAAAGGAGTTTTTATAAACGGAGATCAAGGCAAAAATCAGATTCGGTGCTCTGAAATGGAAATTAACTTTACTCTTGACAAGGAAATTTGGGGCGACCAATTTAACTGGAATGAGAACTTTATAAGTCATGAAATTAGTGAATTTGCATACTTACACAAGAAAGTGAAATTCAAATTTTTATTTCAAGTTGGAAATGAAAACTGTAACATTACATATCATTTCAAAAATGGACTCAGTGACCGACTCGAAATAGAAAAGTTAAGAGGACTTGGTGGGAGCTATTTTGAGACTACAATTGATGAACAAATCGAAGATTTTCGGATAGAGATTGCATTTGCATTTAGAGACTATACTGTTGACGAACCCTTTTTAAGGTCTTTTGTTAATGATTATTACACACATGAAAATGGAAGCCATGTTGATGGATTGTTAAAAGGATTAACTTATGGAGTTATGAAATACTTCCAAAAAAACAATCTGACGGAAGTCTTTAAAATCTCTGAAAAAGGAATTAAAGAAAACTTAATCGCTGCAATAAATATTCGAATGAACGAGCCGGTTTTTAGTGGTTGTGTAAAAAACAAACTTGCTAATTCAGAAATAATAGAACCAATTGCGAATCATGTTTCTAATGTACTCTTTAAAAAAATTGAGGAGAGTGAGGAGTCAACAAAAAAACTAATACAAAAATTTAAAATAGGTGATAACACTATATAACAAAACATAGCTGTCCTTCGGATCAGCAACGTTTGTTATATTTACCGTTATAGCTCATAAAAAATCAGGTTACATAAATAACGGAATATTGCGATAATTTGATCTCAAAAATCGGTTCGGAATCGGAATCTTAAATTGACAAAAAACTGTTTCTTAAAATTAATTAGTTAACCAGAATCTGAAAATGAATACGCTACGACTGACAATACTCAGACGTAAAAAAGAAGGAGTTTTCGGAATCAAAACGCAACTGCGGACAGTACTCGGATGGCTAAATGATGTGTGTTGCGGAAGTTTAACTGGAATTTGAAAGCAAAACGCAACTGCTGACAGCACTCGGACGGCTAAATGAAGTGTGTTGCGGAAAATTAATACAAATATGACTCTGAAATGGAATTATTTCGGAGTAGAACGCAGAAAAACAGTACGCGCTATAACAATATATATGTGTTCATAGCTGTTTATTGCTAGATCGAAAGGTCTTTGTATATTTATGATGGCGCAATGCTTGCAAAAGGAAAAATATAGCAACCAATGCGCAGATTTCGTCGACAGTTAGGTAACATTTGCCAAGGCTACGACACATATATTAAACGTTAGGACACATACTCAGAATCTGAAAAGCAAAACGCAATCTGAACCTGTCTGCGGACGAGCCTCGAACGTTTGAACTGAGAATTTTTGCAGTGGTTTGTATCAGATCCAAAGTAAAAAAGCGATGAAAAATCACTCAAAAGGAGTATTTCGGAGTAGTAACGTGCTGAAAAATCGCTTTTTTTTGGCTTATCACGATAATTTTGAAGGAAAAAAGGTTTGTGATTTTTTAGTTTGGTAAGTGATAAATCCAAAGGCAGTAAAGTGATCGCTGGAGATTAATAAAAATAATACGGAGCAATTCGCAATCTGATATCACTTTACTGCAGCTTGTTTACTAAGTTCAGGCTTATAAAAGTGGTACGTGCCATAACACTATATATATGTCATAGCAGCTAGATGAAGAATCGAAAAGTCTGTGTATTTTTACAGTGGCGCAATGCTTGCAGAATGAAAAAGTTAGCAATCAATACGCAAATAAATCGAAAAGCAAGGTAACATTTTCACCTGCTACGACACATATATTAAACGTTGGCAATAATTAAGCAGTACTAATGAAATCATTTATAAAAGCTATATTTCTGTTCTTATTTGTAATTTTTTCTTGTAAAAATAATGTAGAGAAAAAAGCTAAAGTTAATTCTGCAACAAATGAGAAATATGTAACAGATATTATTTCTGACCAAAAAATTGAACCAAAAAAACGTGTTCAAGCTTATAAGCGATTAACTCAAATTACTAAAAATCATAAAATTGGAGATACAACTTCAATAATACTGACGAAAGAATATTCGATACCTGAAAACGGAGAATTAAAACAAGA
>NZ_CANMED010000014.1:0-2500 GCF_947496855.1 uncultured Aquimarina sp. | reverse complement strand
TAGTTTATTCGTTATATTATTCCCGATAAAAAAATAATATAACACTCTTTTAATTTATATCATTAACTATTCTATTACTAGAACAATTAATGCTCGTATTCTTTAAATCAATATGTCAATGAACGTTTTTCTTAATAACAATATAAAATTGATGAACATAAAAACTTTTTCACTACGTGAATCCTGTGTTTTATAAACTATCAATAAATATATCTAAAGAATTGTGGAGAATATCGGAGTCGAACCGATGACCTCCTGCGTGCAAGGCAGGCGCTCTAGCCAGCTGAGCTAATCCCCCATTATTTGAAATTCAGAATGTCGAATTTAGAATTACGAATAATGTGACTTAAACTCTATCTTCTAGAATTTCCTTTTCAATAATATAATTATGAACGTATTTTGAGTCTTGCGACTTGGTAGTCTCAGGCAGACTCGAACTGCCGACCTCTACATTATCAGTGTAGCGCTCTAACCAGCTGAGCTATGAGACTTCTTTATAGTAATGAGTAATTAGTAATCAGTACTTAGATAAAATCTAAAAAAACCTTTACTTAATACCTAATACTCCGTACTCAATACCTAAAAAATAATTAATTAACAGCTTAAGACTAAAAATACTCCGAAATAACAATTCCTGTGTATCGTCTTTCTCTAGAAAGGAGGTGTTCCAGCCGCACCTTCCGGTACGGCTACCTTGTTACGACTTAGCCCCAGTTACCAGTTTTACCCTAGGCCGCTCCTTACGGTGACGGACTTCAGGTACCCCCAGCTTCCATGGCTTGACGGGCGGTGTGTACAAGGCCCGGGAACGTATTCACCGGATCATGGCTGATATCCGATTACTAGCGATTCCAGCTTCACGGAGTCGAGTTGCAGACTCCGATCCGAACTGTGATAGGTTTTATAGATTCGCTCCTTGTCACCAAGTGGCTGCTCTCTGTACCTACCATTGTAGCACGTGTGTGGCCCAGGACGTAAGGGCCGTGATGATTTGACGTCATCCCCACCTTCCTCGCGGTTTGCACCGGCAGTCTTGTTAGAGTTCCCGACTTGACTCGCTGGCAACTAACAACAGGGGTTGCGCTCGTTATAGGACTTAACCTGACACCTCACGGCACGAGCTGACGACAACCATGCAGCACCTTGTAAATTGTCCGAAGAAAAGTCTATCTCTAAACCTGTCAATCTACATTTAAGCCCTGGTAAGGTTCCTCGCGTATCATCGAATTAAACCACATGCTCCACCGCTTGTGCGGGCCCCCGTCAATTCCTTTGAGTTTCATTCTTGCGAACGTACTCCCCAGGTGGGTTACTTATCACTTTCGCTTAGCCACTCAGACCGAAGTCCGAACAGCTAGTAACCATCGTTTACGGCGTGGACTACCAGGGTATCTAATCCTGTTCGCTACCCACGCTTTCGTCCCTTAGCGTCAATACATTATTAGTGATCTGCCTTCGCAATCGGTATTCTAAGTAATATCTATGCATTTCACCGCTACACTACTTATTCTAACCACTTCATAATGATTCAAGACTTGCAGTATCAATGGCAATTTTCCGGTTGAGCCGAAAACTTTCACCACTGACTTACAAACCCGCCTACGGACCCTTTAAACCCAATGATTCCGGATAACGCTTGGATCCTCCGTATTACCGCGGCTGCTGGCACGGAGTTAGCCGATCCTTATTCGTAGAGTACCGTCAGCTATCTATACATAGATAGGTTTCTTCCTCTATAAAAGTAGTTTACAACCCATAGGGCAGTCTTCCTACACGCGGCATGGCTGGATCAGAGTTGCCTCCATTGTCCAATATTCCTCACTGCTGCCTCCCGTAGGAGTCTGGTCCGTGTCTCAGTACCAGTGTGGGGGATCCCCCTCTCAGGGCCCCTATCTATCGATGTCTTGGTAAGCCGTTACCTTACCAACTAACTAATAGAACGCATAGCCATCTTATAGCAATAAATCTTTAATCCATAGTGAATGCTCACTTAAGATACTATAAGGTATTAATCCAAATTTCTCTGGGCTATCCCTTACTATAAGGTAGGTTCTATACGCGTTACGCACCCGTGCGCCGGTCGTCATCTGTAGCAAGCTACAATGTTACCCCTCGACTTGCATGTGTTAAGCCTGCCGCTAGCGTTCATCCTGAGCCAGGATCAAACTCTTCATCGTGTATTCTTAAATATTATTTAACAATAACAACAGGAATTTTAAATCGTAATCTCAAAAATATTTCTAGTCTTAATTCTTATTGTAAAACAATTGTATAAATACAACTGTAATACGCGCTGTCAATCAATATATCAATGAACTCTTTTAACTAACCTAACACAATCTTCATTGCCGGTCGTTAATCGATAATTAAAAAGGAATCGAACCTCTTAAATGAAACTAATCACCTCACTCCAGTATAACTCTTTTTCTTATGAACTTCGCTTGTTTCTCAAAGCGGGTGCAAATATACAACCAGCTTTTAAAATAACAAAACTTTTTTT
>NZ_CANMED010000013.1 GCF_947496855.1 uncultured Aquimarina sp. | reverse complement strand
TTCCGTTTCAACTTTTCAGATCATACTTGCTTAATATCCCGTAATTTATCCGAACTGATTTTTATGTATGGTAACGTCTAGTATAAGAAACGTAGGGCGGGTGATAAGCAATACGTTTCGGATTGGTATTAAGCCAAATATAAATATTTTGCTTTTATCATTTTTCGTAAACGCCAAATTTTATATTCAGCGACTTTGTAAAGAATCACATACCTTTCGGTTAAGCCTCAAAGCCCTATGTTTTCTTATACATTGTTACCTGCTGGCTTTTATATTTTTTCGTTTCCAAATTCGTTATCAAAATTTCTCACTCTTTTATCAGGATATTCATATTCGGCATTCATCAATAAATCTCTCCAATCAGTTCGGGTCAATTCAATCATTTTTTGCAGATGAATAATGTCCTTGTTTCCTGAATATATTAATGCTCGAATAATTCTATAACTTCTAAATTCCTTGTTAGATATTATTAAATCTTGGATTTTTCTTTTAGCTTCTGCAGAGTTTTTTCCATAATCAGATTCAAGTCTTTTTATTATGTCAATTGGATATAAATTCAGATTAATAGTTTTCCGGTCAATATCAAGTTCGCATTCTAAATCAGCATTTATAATCTCGACTATTTTTCCAAAACCAATTGTCCGATTACCTTCACAAAATTTAAACTTCATATTTTCATATAAACGTTTTGTAAAGTATTGCGTACTTAAAATTGCTATTTCAGCTTTTACTTTATCTCCAGGTTCAGCTTTTTCTTGTCCGATATAAGTTTGCTGTCCTGAAGTTAGATATTCAGAATAATTTTCAAATTCAATATGCGGTCTATATCCAGATTTCGCGTATCCGTTTCGACCACCTTGTTCAGTAGTCAGAAATTCCAATTCTGCTATAAAATCTGTTCCAATCATTTTTTTTGCGCTTGCAGGTAACGTCGTACTAAACTCAGCCTTAGCGTCGTTGATTAAATCGTTTACGCAGCGATAGCGAAGATAAACTATTTGATCAATGGAGTTTAAGGAGTATTATGTGCTTTCTTTTTTGATTAATTTAAGGTAAAATTAAAAAATAAAATCTCAGTTGTTCTATTTTGGTAGGCAAAAAAACTCCCAACTTTTTCGGAGCTACCCAAACCTATGGATTTATAGATCAGTCTATAATCTGTTGGTGCAGGGAACTTAATACTGCGTTTTCCATTCAGATAGACATTATACAATTCCGCTTCAAATTTGACTTTGTAAAAAATTTTCGCGACCTTAATCAAGTATTTTATAACGTGCTAGCGTTTGGATAGTGTAACTCTCCACGATACCATCGCAAAATACTTGGGCAATTCCTTTTCGCAAAGCATTTGTCCGTACTGCTTATCAGAATAAAACTCCGTAATCCCAGCGTATCCCTCCGAAAAAATTGTCAGATCAAAATGGGACAATTGCACCTAACGTTTAATATATGTGTCGTAGCTGGGCAAAATGTTACCTTACTTTTCGGTTTTTCTGCGCATTGATTGCTAACTTTTACTTTTAGTAAGCATTGCGCCTTACCAAAAATACAACCGCCATTCGATTCATCATTAAGCTGCTATGATCACATATATGTTGTTAGGCTTTTGTTTTGTATTCATTTATTATTTGATCATCCCACACTTGAACTTCTATATATTTGTCATATTTTAAACTTTCCTTAGCTTGAGATTTTGCCTCAGATGGTAGTCCATATTCATTAATTAGACTACTTATTTCACTCAATAAGAAAACTCGCCCATTACAATCCTTTCTATATGTATCAAGTTTAGGCTCATCATAAAATTGATATGATACCATACTGTCAGGATAAGTAAAACTTACATAGTTCGCTTTGAAGTCAGTTAACGGTATTTTTATAATACCAGGGTTTATATACCAGGATTTTGCCCATTCACATTCTCCTAACGTAAAGTAGAAAGGATCACTTCTGTTAGGTTGTCCACCTTTTAAAATAAACTGTTCCTTGATTCTCTTTTCTAACGAGAATCTTAAATCAAGATAGTTTTCAGGTCTTTTACTATTCCATCCTTCCGAGATTTTATTCTGGATACTCTCGGCTTTTTCGTAACCATATTCAGTAATATTTAAGAATGGCCCATTGTCAAGTTCGTAATAATGAAATAGAAATTCAGGTATATTCATTCAGTTTGTTATTAATAAAGCCTAACGTTGCGTGTATGAATCGTCGTGGCGAAGCCATTATGATTTATACACCTTGTTGTGTTTTAGTGTTTTTATTTCAATTCGTTATATTTTGGTCGCTTTCTCTTTCCTGTTGCAACAGCATTTATTAGAGAATAAACGTTTTTATTAATTTCATCATTCGGTTCCATTTCTGTTGCCTTTTCAATATTAGTTTTGGCTGCATTATCATTTCCTAAAATCATCAAATTCACAGCATGGTTACAATAAAGTCCGACGTCATTTGGTTCTCGACTAATAGCTTCTTGGGAATATTTCACAGCAAGTTCTACATTTCCCGAGTCCATTGCAGTAATCGAAGCTTCTCGTGGTAAATCAGGATTAGTTTTTTCTATTTTAACTGCTTTTTCGAAATGTTTCAAGGCTTTTTCATTGTCAGACATTGCTTGATAAACCTTTGCGATTAACCAATTCGTTTGCCAATGATTTGGTATCATAGATAAGCATTCAGAGTAATGTTTGATCGCTTTTTTTGCTTTTCTTTTACTCCAAAATCCAAGTTTTGAATTGCCTTGTCCTTTGATTATTGTCAAACCGTCAGCCAATTCATTTCCTTTTTCCAAATTTAAGTTGAAAATCGGGATTTTATCTTCTGGTAATTCGTATTCCATTCAGTTTTTCTTCATTAAACACAACGTTCAGTATAAGAAATCGTAGGGCAGGTGATAAGCACTTTCGTTTCGGTTTATTACTTAGCTAAATATAAATATTTTGCTTTTATCTTTTTTGTTGACAATGCCAAATTTTATATTTGGTGACTTTGCAAATAAACACAGACCTCTCAGTTAAGCCTTAAAGCCCTATGTTTTCTTATACATTGTTGGCATTTCGTACTCTATTCAAATATTTCTTTTTCAAGTTTTTTATATACACTAGTTTCTTCTGTCACTAATGGTGTCATAGTATCTCGAATAAAGGCACATTTATTGTTACCACATTGTGTTAAGCTTAAACTTTTTTTAATCTCTGTAAAGATATTTCCACTGGCTGATTTTATATCATCTTCAGGATTTCCTCTTTCAACACTATCTGCTATAGATTTATATTTAGCATCTAAACAATTTTGTAATAAATCCTCTTTACCTACAGATTTACATAATTTTTCTATTAACTCATCATCAAACAAATAAGATTCTATGTGTCTTCTTGACGAAGTTTTTACTCCTTTTTCTAGTAATTCCTTCACTTCTGTGTCACTTTTGTCATCTCTGTCTATAAATTTCACTAAAGTTGATGATTTAAGAACATTGGATAGCATTTTCACAGATTGATTTTCTACATTCTCTATTTCAGTTGAGCCTCCAATTGATACAAACTTTGTGTCGTGATATTTGCTTTCGAAAATTTTACCGTAAACTTGAGCATCAAAATCCTTATATTTTCTTCCCTGCGATGTTCCTTCACAAAAAACAATAGTCGAAGGAGATATTAATTTGGAAAAGTCTGCAAATGCTAAATCAAAGAATTTATCCCAAATTGCTTTACTAATTTTGGCTGGTTCCATCACTTCCGTTAAGTCGAAATCTCTATTGTCAAAATCTAGAAAAATTACAGTACCAGGGTTCTTTTCTTCTAATTCTTCAGCTTCTTTTAACATTCCAATAGAATGCGTTGAAATCCACAACTGAGAATTGTTGGGTGTAAGAGAATACAATTCTTTTAAAACTTTTGACTGAAGTCTAGTATGCATATGAGCTTCTGGTTCATCAATGCAAAATATACCATCCTTATAAAAAGATGATTTAATGATTAAATCAAGAATTAAGTCAAAAACTGACTTTTCTCCTGCCGAAAGATTTTTATAATGAAAGTTATCAGATACACCTTTCTTAAAATAAAAGCTGCCATTAGACATAGGATCTCCAATAGAACTTAAGTTTAGGTCATCAAAGATTGAAGAAAGGGAATTTTTAATTTTACCTATTAGTTCGTTTCGAAGTTCTTCAACTGTCTTGGTGTTATTTGATGTTTTATAAACGCCAATTAATGTCCGAGCAATTAATCTTTGATAATTTTCTGATACAGTTATATCATTGTGCATTAATTCTCTAAATCTTATATTTTCAGTAGGATCTTTTTGTATAGCAAGACTTGAAATAGTAAAATCGGGTTCATTCCTGTAAGCTGTCCTAAAGTAGAACTTACCTTTTATATTTTCTCTTGAATATGTTTGTTCGTTATGGAATTCTAAATTTACTCTTCCATTGTGCCAATTAGTCCCTAATGATTCTCCCTCTTTTTTTTCAAAATACAATCGACTATCATCTGTGTGTAAGTAACTTCGATTTAAATCAAATCCAATTTTTTTATACCAATGATTAAGTGCTTCAAAAACCGAAGTTTTTCCACTTCCATTTGGTCCAACCAGCACTATTAACTTAGCTGTTTCAGGAATATTACAAATTGTTAAATCAGAAAATCGTTTGAACTTATTTATTGTGATTTTTTTTACTTTCATTTTTGTGTATGAATGCCAACGGTTTGTGTATGAAACGTAGCGTGCAAAAGACGCTAACTTTTCGGATTAACACAGAGCCGAATTTTTATATTTTGTTTTTAATTTTTCCTTTTTAAAAGCCAAATTAAAAATTTGGCGGTCTTCGCAAAATAAGTAGAAACTTTAAGATTAATACTTATTAGCTATGTTTTATACACCGTGTTGGCTGTAGTGTTTATTTTTTTCCATATAAGGTTGTCAGCGTACCATTTAAACTTGATGGAATTACCGACGCATGAGTTTCATTTCTAAATATACACCAATTCATATCAATATTTTCATAGTTCCTTTTTTTAAGATATAAACTAAAGTCAATCATATTAGAAACCATAAATGGACTTTCATCTTCACCTGTAGAAAAATATACTTTTGTAGGTTTTATATTCCAAGTATCACTTGTAGCGAATTTATGAATAGCTTTATTTAATAGTTTTTCTTCGTTCCATTGAAGAGAAGGACTATTTATTCCAAATCTTGTAAAGTAACCATTGGAGTTTATAAAACAGTATGCTGTAAATAAACCACCAAGCGAATGTCCCGAAATTCCTCTGTTAGAAGTTGTTTTATAGTGTTTGTCAATAAATGGGACTATTTCTTTTTTTAAGCAGTCTAAAAATTTGTCAGCACCTCCAGTTTTAATTGTTCCGTTCGGAACACCAAACTTTTTTTCAAGTTTTCTAGCTGTTATTGTGTCCTGTGACGGAGTATAGTCATAAAACCTATTAATTTTTGATTCCATTCCATTTACTTTATGACTGATGCCCACAATAATTACATCTTCGATTTTTTCAAAATCAACTTTAGATGAGTTAAAGTGTCTATAAGTGCTTTTTCCATCCAAAACATATAGAACGGAATAAGTTATTGTATCGTTGATGGAATAATTTTCAGGAAAAGACATATGTATTAAATAATCTTTTCCCGTTATGTCAGAACTTATAATATGTTCAGGGTCATTTCCTATACGCTCTTTTGGTTCTAATTTTTGACTGAATAATAGATTGCAAAAAAACACCAAAGAAAATGTTGTCAATAATAGTTTTGGTAGTTTCAAAAAATTCATTTGTTTAATTCAAGGTTTGTTGCTCACATTACAGCCAACGTTCAGTATAAGAAACGTAGGGCAGGTGATAAGCAATACGTTTCGGTTTGGTACTAAGCCAAATATAAATATTTTGCTTTTATCTTTTTCTCGTAAATGCCAAATTTTATAGTTGGCGACTTTGCAAACAAACACAGACCTTTTGGTTCAAGCCCAAAAGCCATATGTTTTCTTATACATTGTTGGCAATAGTTTTATTCAAGGGTTTCAGTTCTATCTTCAATAGTTTGCGATTCTCTTTTTGAAGAATAGATATTAATTCTTACACTGTCTATCAAAACATGAGAACCATTCTCTAGTGGTTCTGAAAAATCTTGTTTGAATATCAATATCGAATCTTTTAATTTCACATTGTTTAATTCCATTG
>NZ_CANMED010000012.1 GCF_947496855.1 uncultured Aquimarina sp. | reverse complement strand
ATAATAAAAAAACAGCTAACAATTTGTATAGTTCATTTGCTCCCTTTGGGAAGCAAACGCACCATACAAGAGACGTTACCAGCAATTAGGAAAAGAATGGATATTAAAAATCTAGACATTAACCCTTATGTTTTAAGTGAAAAGGTTATTGAAAATGGAAATAATTCTTTCAAATTATGGCTTGAGTTCGAAATATCGACTCCTTGGAATGACGTAGAAAATGATTTTTCAAATATTATCGTTGATACTCTAGACGGAAGAAACTACGGAATAAATGTTTGGACATTTAAATTTCTGGAATCCTCAATTAAACAGGATAAAGAAAATGGTGAGAATTTAAACGGACTTTATCAAATACCACCAGATTTGTTTGTAAAAGAATTGACTCGAAATTGTATCGAAAAAACAATCGCTGACTTATTAGAAAATGGAAATTTAGAAGAATCTTTAAATAACTCAATTTTTGAGCTGAAATTTCTTGACCCATATTGGGACACAATTGAAATGGAAGAGAAAAGTATTCAAGAGATAATGAACGAACTCAAACTTGAATTACCTGAAAATCATCTGCTTCATAATGAGAATACTGAACTAATAGCAAAAAAGACGAATAATGATGATATCGTATTGGAATTAGAAGATGAAAGAATTGCGGTTGTTCATCTTAGTTGGAAATCAAAAAAAGAAATTGATGGATATCCATTAACAAGAGTCTATAAAGACAAAGCAGATTTTTGGAATCAAGAAATGAAACAAGATATTCTAGAATTTAAAAAATAAAAAGCTGGTAACATTATATATGAAATCAGAGCAAATTTAGTGTCGCATGGAAAGGTCATTTATTTTTTGCAGTCGCGCTAGATTTTTATAAATTAAATAAGAAATAAAAATGCGCAAATAGATCAATTGATTCAGGTATACTTGCCTTGCTCCGATTCATATATTTAGCGTTGTCTGTAATTAACCAAAATATGAAATAAGTGAACGCATTTAAGAAGTATTTCTCAAAGATTAATGCTAATCATCAATTTAAATTAGGGCTTGAAGAGCACAAAAAGGGAAGAATAGATAATGCAATTGAATTATACACAAGAGCTTTAGAAAAGTATAATAATCACATACCAAGTTTATTTACAAGAGGTTCTTTATATATAGATATATTTCAATGGGATAAAGCCTTAATGGACTTAGAGAAAGTATATGAAATGGATCCAAAAGCCGACAATATTCATTTTCTGTTAGGAGTTTGTCAATGTTCTATCGGAAACGAAGAAATTGGAATAAAAAATTTAGAGAAGCAAATTGAATTGACTCCAAAAAGACCGGAATCGTATTGGAACAAAGCCATCTTCCATTTACGGAATGAAAAATATGACTTAGCTATAAAAGATATTAATAAATCTATCAAAATTACTCCAAAAAATCCTTATCTACATTCTATAAAAGGTAAAATATTAGAAGAACAATCTCTGATTAATGAAGCAGAAGAAAGCTATCTTAAAGGAGCTAATCTTGAAAAAAAGCCTGCAGATTCAACTATCAGATTAAAAGAATTTTATAAACGTATCAAAAATATTGATGGAAGTATTGAAATAATAGAAAGAATACTTGAAGTATTTCCTTATGAGCCCGAAATTTTGGCAGAGGGCGGTGATATGTATAAAAATAAAGGAAATTTTACCAAAGCAAAAGATTATTACGAAAGAGCAAAAAATGCAGGCTGGGAAAAGGCAAAGGAAAAATTGGCTGAACTTAGCTCTGAAAAATAAAACTACAGACAACAATTTGTATATTGCATATGCCGCCTTCGGCAGGCAAACGCACCATACAAGAGCCGTTAAGGCGCATACTCTAACTCTGAAAATCAAAACGCAATCAAAACGCAACGGCGGACGAGCCACGATCGAAAGACCTGAGAGTTTTTGTGATGGCTAATGTCGGATCGAATGTAAAAAAGCGATAAAAAAACCACTCAAAAGGAATGTTTCGGAGTAAAGCGTGCAAAAAATCGCTTTTTTTTAGTTGATTACGAAAATATTGACGAAAAGAGGGTTTGTGATTCTATGGTTTGGTAAGTGATAGATCCAATGGCTGCAAAGCGATCGCAGGAAGATAAAATAAGTAAAACGGAATTATAACGCAATCAGATATCGCTTCGCTGCGGAATATTTGCAAAGTACAGGCTTGTAAAAGTGGTACGCGCCATAACACCATATAAATGATCATAGCAGGTCGGTGATAAATCGATAGGTTCGTGTATATTTGATAAGGCGCAATGCTTGCAAAATGAAAAAATTAGCAACCAATGCGCAGAAAAACCATAAAACAGGGTGACAATTTGCCCTGCTACGACACTTATATAAAACGTTGTGGTTAATTTAAATATAAAATTTGTGAAAAGAGTTATCTTCATATTCCTAACTCTAATTTTCGTCTGCTGTAAAAAAGAAAAAGTTGACGGAATAATAATCGGTGGTACATTGCTTACTCATCAATCTTTAGAAAGAAATCGTAAAATTGAAAAATTGATTTTACAATCACTCAAAAAAGATAAAAACTCAATAATTGAGTTAAAAAATTTCCCAAACGGAGGTGCGGCTAGTGCGTATGATTTAGGATATATAATTACTCAGATAATTTATCGAATTGGAGAAAAAGATTTCGCAAAAATACTGATTGAAATACCAAAATCTGAACGAAAAGGTTTTGCCGGATTCATTATGGCGGGACTTGAATACGGAGATAATGATTATGACGGAAAAATGGATAATAAACGAATGGAATCTGAATTTCCAAAACTGACTGAAATATTGAATGAATAAAAACTAACCACAACAACATATATGTGATCATAGCAGTTAGGTGATCAATCGAATGGTTATTGTATTTTTGGTAAGACGCAATGCTTGCAGAATGGAAAAGTTAGCAACCAATGCGCAGAAAAACCGAAAAGCAAGGTAACATTTTCACCTGCTACGACACATATATTAAACGTTACCATACATAAAAATCAGTTCGGATAAATTACGGGATATTAAGCAAGTATGATCTGAAAAGTTGAAACGGAATCGGAATCAAAAACTGACGAAAAACTAATTCCTGAATTGATTAGTAAACCGGAATCTGAAAATCAAAACGCAACAACGGAACTCAGACGAAAAAATGATGGATTTGCAGAAGTTTAATTGGAATCGGAATGGAAACCAAGCAAAACGTGCGGCGGACAATACTCGGACGGATATATGAAGTGTTTTGAGGAATAAAACGTATACTGAATTTCAAAAAAACGTATGGTAACAACATATATGTGATCATAGCAGCAAAGTAATCAATCGATTGGTTGTTGTATATTTATGAAGGCGCAAAGCTTGCAGAATGGAAAAATTAGCAACCAATGCGCAGAAAAACCAAAAAACAGGGTAACAATTTGCCCTGCTACGACACATATATTAAACGTTGTGGGTAATTAAAAAACGAATTTGACAAAAAAAATAATATTAATTGGAATTGTTTTCCTTTTGGTTGGCTGTTTCTCAACTGAAACAAAAAATGCTGAAAAAGCATATAAATATTGGTCTGGAAACAAATCTCCAAAGGAGATAGAACTATTAAAAGGAGAATATTATCAATCGCCTCACTTCACACTCGAATATGAACTATTCCTTAAATTCAAATCTGATAAAAAATGGTTTGATGAATTTGTTGAATATAACGGACTGGAAATTGATACGATTGGAAATGATTGGAAAAGTTGGACTGAATTACCTGAATGGTTTAAACCTGACCATAATTATCTGATTTATGCAAAAGACCAAGCGAACGAATTTGAACGTTCGAGATATTTACGAAATCTAGAAACTGGAATGAGTTATATCTATGAAACTGTTGGGATGTGAAAAATAAAAACTCCCCACAACACGATATATGTGATCATAGCAGCTAAGTGATGAATCGAAAAGTCTGTGTGTTTTGCAGTGGCGCAATGCTTGCAGGAAGTTAAAGTTAGCAACCAATGCGCAGAAAAACCGAAAAGCAAGGTAACATTTTACTCTGCTACGACACATATATTAAACGTTATGCACAAACTAAATGAAACAATGTCATCTAATAACATCCAGTACTTTTTCTTCTCAAGAATCGTTTGAAAACGCTTTGATTAAATTATTTGATTTGACAAAAATTTCTATAAAAGATTTATTTAATAATAAGCTGAGGAATGACTCAAAATCTGAATTAGCCATAAGAATTGATAATTGTCTAAAAAATGGAAAATTAGTTTCAACTGACTTGATTACTGAATTAGTCGGTGAGAGTATTAAAGGAATTACAAATGGAATTTTAATTACAGGATACCCTCGAACAAAAGAACAGTTTAATTCTTTAGAAATATTACTATCAAAGTCTAATTTCGAAATAAATAGAATGTGGGTTTTGGAATTAAAAAATATAGAAGATCTAATTTCGGAACGGAATTATGAAAATGTTGCGGAAGAAATGAGAAAAAAACATCAAGACACAATTAAGCAAAATAACGAAATATTGAAATTAATTGAGAATCCAAAAATTATCTCTAAAATTGATCTTGATTATCCTGTGAACTGGAAAAAGGATGAAATAAAAGAAAAAATAAAATCAGTGCATAACACTATATGATGTGATCATAGCTGTTTCGTGCTAGATCGAAAGGTCTTTGTATATTTATGAAGGCGCAATGCTTGCAAAAGGAAAAATATAGTAACCAATGCGCAGATATCGTCGAAAGTTAGGTAACATTTGCCACAGCTACGACACATATATTAAACGTTGTACAACATAAACTTTACTCAAATGCTATATGGATTTTCAATGAACCTGAAAGATCGGAGAGTAGATAAAATACTTCGCAATAAAGAAAATCAGAAAAATCAAATCTTTTATAGTCCAATATTGACTTGGGTAATATTTTGGTTTATTCTATTTTGTATTGCAATTCCTATAGTATTTTTTTCATGGCAATTAATATGGCATTACTTAGGCTATTATTTTTTTATTATTCTAGGAGTTTATTTTGGAATTGGATATTTAATTGCTTCTAAGTTAAATAATAGTTTTGTCCTTAATGAAGAAAATCTAATTATTGTAAACCCAAACTTTCCTTGGAATAGAGTTCAGTATTTTAAATTTAATGACATTCTCAAAATAGAATTCAAGGAAAATAAGCAACATTTTTTAGCTATAATATTTGGAATAGTAGAACGAAATTACATAGAAGTTTTTACAAAAAAGGGAGAGTCTAGATTTTATTGTTCAGGACTTAGTATCGATTGTTTTGATGAAAATTGGACAGAAAAAACATTAGATGATTTTAAATTTGAACTTCAAAAAACGGGAGTGGAAATCCAATGGTATTTAGATTAAATAAAAAAATAGCACGCATTACCTTCTACTCATAACTAAGTAAAAACGTTGTACAACAACATATATGTGTTCATAGCAGCTAAGTGATGAATCGAATGGTTCTTGTATATTTGGTAAGGCGCAATGCTTGCAGAATGTAAAAGTTAGCAACCAATGCGCGGATTTTGTCCTAAACAGGGTAACATTTTGCTCTGCTACGACACATATATTAAACGTTACCATTCATTTAAATAACTATATTAAAAATTTGATATTAAAATACTCTTAAATGATTATCGATCTAATTCTTTTATTAACAATTTGTCTTCCGTTTTATTTTATTTACAACATAGTTTTCCAAAGATTAACGACCAAAAAACGATTGATCATAGCATTGTTAACCTTTACTTCTTCTATGATTATATTATGCTTTGTCGTTTTTCCTTCAGATTATTATCAATGGAATAGTTTTAAAAAAGAAAAATGGAATACACACTCTGGAAAGAGATTTAAAATGTCCAAAGATTTGATGAAAAATCATATAAAAATTGGGATGCACAAATACGAAATAGTTAATTTACTAGGAAATGGAACTGATACTTTTAAATTTAGAGATAGTACCAATCTATATTATTATTTAGGACAGACACCTGGGCTTTTTAAATTAGATCCAGATTTTTTAGCAATACAGTTTAAGGACTCTTTGGTTGTTGATTTCAATCAATTCGAAGATTAAACAGCCAAAATTCAAATAAGAATCTATAATTTCAACGAAAATTAAAAATCAATGTATTGGCTAATATAAAATAACAAATGGTAACACTATATATGTGATCATAGCTGTCTAGTGCTAGATCGAAAGGTCTTTGTATATTTATGAAGGCGCAATGCTTGCAAAAGGAAAAATATAGCAACCAATGCGCATATTTCGTCGACAGTTAGGTAACATTTGCCACAGCTACGACACATATATTAAACGTTATAGCTCATAAAAAATCAAGTTCTATAAATAACGAAATATTGCGGAAATTTGATCTCAAAAATCGGTGCGAAATCAGAATCTAAAATTGACGAAAAACTGTTTCTTAAAATTAATTAGTTAACTAGAATCTGAAAATGAATACGCAACGACTGACAATACTCAGACGTAAAAAAGAAGGAGTTTTCGGAATCAAAACGCAACTGCGGACAGTACTCGGATGGCTAAATGATGTGTGTTGCGGAAGTTTAACCGGAATTGGAAAGCAAAACGCAATCAAAACGTGCGACGGACAGTACTCGGACGGCTAAATGAAGTGTTTTGCCGAAAATTAACCGAAAAATGGAATGATTTCGGAGTAAAAAGCAGAAAAACAGTACGCGCTATAACAATATATATGTGATCATGGCTAATTTGGGAATAATCGAATGGTTCTTGTATATTTAGGATGGCGCAGTGATTTTAAAGTTGAATTAAAGTATAAAATCTGCGCAGAATTGTCGATGGTTAGGTAACAATTTGCCTCGCCACGACACATATATTAAACGTTAGCCTACATACAAAATATGATAGAAAGTATAGACGAATTAAAACAAACTTTAGAATCGATTATCCTTTCAGGACCTTTAATGGAAATAAACTTCTATCAGGTTAATGATAACTTTTTCGAATTATCTAACGAAGGTATTTGGGTCATTGATGCTGGTATTGAATTGAAATTTCCATCTGGAATTATTTCTGCAGCTTGGAATTCTAAACTTGAATGTTATGTTTTGGAAAACAAATCCGTGAAAACTATATACGGACAAGATAATTTATATCAACTTGACAATAAAAATATTTCTGAATTAAAAAAATGCGTTGGACTAAATGTCTTGAATTCCAGTTTTAAAAGTATGGAATTTGAATATGTTGCTGACTATACAATGCGAACGGAAAAAGAAGAGCGTTTTGTTCAACTAATTCTTGAATTCCAGAACAAATCTAAGATCCAAATAGCATTTATAAATTATACGCTGGAAGAAAATAAGGGTCCATCTAATTTTTCATTTAGCATCATAACGGAATTACTAATCTCAACGAAAAAAATTGTGGAAATTAAAAACGTAGGCTAACACGATATATGTGATCATAGCTGCTAAGTGATTAATCGAATGGTTCTTGTATTTTTGGTAAGGCGCAATGCTTGCAGAAAGTATAAATTAGCAACCAATGCGCAGGAAAATCAAAAAGCAAGGTAACAATTTGCTCTGCTACTACACATATATTAAACGTTAGCAAACATTTGAGAAATGACACCTGGAATTGAAATTACAGAAACTGAATTAAAATTTACAGAATTTTCCTCAAAAGAAATTGGATTAGCCAAATATTGCAAATCATTTAACCTAAAGTTGAATGAAATAAAATTAATCGGAATTAGTCCAAGACTAGCTTTAGATGATGAATCGATTTTTATACTCATCATTGACAAATCGAAAAGAATTTACCCTATTCCTGACCATATAATTGGTACAAAAGGATTACAAGAATTTGAAAATTATTTTAAGTTGAGTTCCATTCAAAAAGAATGGGAGAGATTCGAACACGAAGATCATTATGGAAAAATGGATAAAGTAATTTATCCTAAAGAACAATATTGGAACGACTTGTTTGAAAAAGATTGGAAATTAAGAATTAGAACTCTTTACAGCTGGATTCAACCGAAATCGTTTTATGGAAATCTGAATAAAAAAAACGTGTCCGATTCTCTAAATCGATAACGGATTTCTAATCTGGGCGCAGCTGACTTTCACTCTGATGTTTTTAAACGTGCAACTGACATTGACTCGGCTGTTTATCAAAATGTGTAAGTGGATTTCAGATCTGATCGAGTAAAAATTTTCTGAGCTGGCGAAATGTTTACCTGTAACTCGTAATAAAACGATTTGCTAACAAAATGTATAGTTCATTGCTGGCTGATTTCCCTATCGGAAAATCATAACTGCTGAACAAAGGTTCGGTTCTTTTTACTAACTTAGTCTTTCCAGCAACGAACCATACATGAAACGTTACAGCACATATGATGAAAAAAGAAATAATTCCAATACTGATTTGTATACTTCTGCTACTCTACTCAATCGGAATTACACTTCTAACGGATTATGTACTAAATTATAAACATTATCTAGGAATAGCTCTCATTGGAATCTCAACAATACTTTATTTCAAGAATAAAAAGATGTTTGTTTATATATTCGGATTGACATTGATACTCGGAATTATAAGCTTAATAGATATTTATTATTGGGAAATTGTATTCAGCATTGGCCCCATTAATTTCAATCCAATATTTTTGGCTTTATTAATTACATTCCTTGTTTTAAATAAAAAGCAACTAAACGAAATGTTTCCCGAAAAGAAGTTGACGGAACAAGATCTGACGAATAAAAATGTAGAAACGGAAAAACTAATTGAGAGTTATCAACGAAAGTTCCAATCAAAACCTGAATCGGAATTGAAAAGTATTGCGGATGAAAATAGCGGTTATGTGAACGAAGCAAAAACTGCAGCAAAACACATTTTAAAAACAAAAAACGTGCTGTAACACTATATATGTGATCATAGCAGTTAGTTAGGTGATGAATCGAAAGGTTAGTGTATATTTGGTAAGGCGCAATGCTTGCAAAATGGAAAAGTTAGCAACCAATGCGCAGAAAAATCAAAAAGCAAGGTAACATTTTGCCCTGCTACGACACATATATTAAACGTTGTGTGTAAGCTAAAAAATGAGGAACTTTAAAATAAAAATCGGAATTATAATCTTTTTTGCTCTATTTGCGAATCTCGCATTTGGACAAAAAGACTCGTCAAAAACTGATTGGAATGAATTAATTGTTGGTAAATGGGTTAACAAAATAAACCGCACATTAGACGGAAAAGAATACACTGGATTAAAATGTCGAGATACGATTCAATATTTATCCAACGGAAAGTATATTTCTAATCAATGCGTTTGGAACGAAACTGGAAAATGGAAATTCTCTGACAAGAAAGATTTAATGATTCATTATGACATTGATAATGAATATTGGAAAAAGGAATTAGGAACAGATGACTTAGGAGAAAGTCACGCAGAAATTATCTCGTTATCAGAATCGGAATTAGTTACAGTCCTGTTCGATGAGGAAAAAGGTGAAATACACCAATTTTATGTTCGACTGGAATAAAAGCCTACACACAACAATGGCTATAATTAATACGGGTTTTGGTGCTTAACCCAAAGTTTAGGCATATTAACTAAGTCCGCCAAATCTTTTGATTTGGCTTTAAAACAAAAAAGATAAAACAAAATAAAAAGTTTTGGCTAAGTGCTTAATCGGAAATTAATAGCTTTTTAATTCCCGTACTAACCATAGCCGAGACGTTAGCAAACATAACCAATCAATGACCAAAATATTTATTCTGAATATCTTATTGTGTTTTTCTTATCTGAATGGAATTGCTCAGATAAATAAAAGTGAGTTGTTCGGCTTATGGACAAAAACTAAAATTGATATGAAGGATGGAAGTCAGTATGTGTCTTACTATCCTTCGGATAAAAGGTATATAGAATTTGATTTTAGAGAAAACCAGTATCTTTTTAATATTTATCCTGCTATAAAAGGAAAGGAAGCTAATTACAGCTATGTTTTAAGCGGTAATAGAATAATTGTTTCTGGAAATTTTGAATACGTCATTGAAAAGCTTGATCAGGATTCACTTATTATTGTTGAGCAAATGGAAGGTTTGTCTGATGACAAACTTAAAAGATATTATCTTACTAGAAAAAGTGTTTTAAGAGATCAATTTAAAGAGGATAATCGAAACGATTTAATTCTGAATGCTACTCAATTTTACACTCCAAAATATAGAGGAAATCTAACATTTGATTTAAATAAAAAGCTAAAAAAACAATTAGGTGTGGCATTAATATCAGGAACCTTAACCCTACAGGCTAAAACCAAAATTTCTTTGGTAACAGTTTCAGATATAGAAAGCACAAATGATAATTTGACAAATTCTATTATTAAAACTTTAGAAAAATCTTTTAAGAAATGGGAATTAAAAGGCTTCGAAGATTATACAGAAATAGTTATTCCGTTTATTATTTCAGTCAAAAATAAGGGTAAGTCTAGAGTTTGTAAGATTAAGCTTTTTTCCCAATCAATTGATGATCTAAATGCAGATTATGGAAAACCTTATGAGAATATGACTGAAAGCGGAAAATATTTTGATCTTGGAATTAAATCATATTCCGAAAACTCATATAAAAAAGCGATAGAATACTTTTCCAAAAGTATTGAATGGGATCATTCCTTTATTGATGCTTTATACAATAGAGCTGCTTCATATTCCGCAAATAATCAGCAAAAATTAGCCTGTGAGGACTGGAAAAGATTGGCAGAACTAGGACAAGTAAGAGCAACAGAACTCTTAAATGAGTACTGTAAATGACAAATATAAAACGTTTGCTAACAGTTTGTATATTGCATATGCCTCCTTCGGCAGGCAAACGCAACATACAAGGAACGTTAGGGCACATACTCAGAATCTGAAAATCAAAACGCAATCTGAACCTGTCTGCGGACGAGCCTCGAACGTTTGAACTGAGAGTTTTTGCAGTGGTTTGTATCGGATCCAAAGTAAAAAAGCGATAAAAAAATCACTCAAAAGAAGTGTTTCGGAGTAGTAACGTGCTGAAAAATCGCTTTTTTTTGGCTTATCACGATAATTTTGACGGAAAAAGGGTTTGTGATTTTTTAGTTTGGTAAGTGATAAATCCAAAGGCTGTAAAGTGATCGCGGGAGATTATGAAAAATAATACGGAGCAATTCGCAATCTGATATCAATTTACTGCAGCTTGTTTACTAAGTTCAGGCTTGTAAAAGTGGTACGTGCCATAACACTATATATGTGACCATAGCAGCTAGATGAAGAATCGAAAAGTCTGTGTATTTTTGCAATAGCGCAATGCTTGCAGAATGGAAAAGTTAGCAATCAATGCGCAAATAAATCGAAAAGCAAGGTAACAATTTGCCCTGCTACGACACTTATATATAACGTTAGGGCACATACTCAGAATCTGAAAAGCAAAACGCAATCTGAACCTGTCTGCGGACGAGCCTCGGTCGTATGAACTGAGAGTTTTGCAGTGGTTTGTATCAGATCGAAAGTAAAAAAGCGATAAAAAAATCACTCAAAAGAAATGTTTCGGAGTAATTCCGCGCAAAAAATCGCTTTTTTTGGCTTATCACGATAATTTTGACGGAAAAAGGGTTTGTGATTTTTTAGTTTGGTAAGTGATAAATCCAAAGGCTGTAAAGTGATCGCTGGAGATTAAGAAAAATAATACGGAGCAATTCGAAATCTGATATCACTTTACTGCAGCTTGTTTACTAAGTTCAGGCTTGTAAAAGTGGTACGTGCCATAACACTATATATGTGACCATAGCAGCTAGATGAAGAATCGAAAAGTCTGTGCATTTTTGCAATAGCGCAATGCTTGCAGAATGAAAAAGTTAGCAACCAATGCACAAATAAATCGAAAAGCAAGGTAACATTTTGCCCTGCTACGACACATATATTAAACGTTACCCAACATTTGAAGAATGAAGATTAAAATAAAACATATTGCATTAATCCTTTTTCTAGTTGATGTTCTTCTTCTCATAATCAATATTAAATATAAGGACGAAATTCCAACCATAATTCGTGATTTAGATTATGCGAAATTCTTTTTATTTCTAGGAATTGTAAGTTCCGTCGGCTATTTAATAATAGTAAAATTGAAAAAAGCTATAACTATTGTAGCAGCTATAGCAATCATCTTTTTTTGCATCTCAATGTTTTTCAACCTACGTTTAGCAAAAAATAATTACGATAGAATCCAATGTGATAATGGAATATCAGAATATTGGAAATATTTTGAATATAATTCTTGTGAAAAAATTAATAAGCGATTTGAGCAAGATGTAATAAATGGAGAACTCAAATATTTTCAAGATGAATATAATTCCGATTTGGAACTTGAAGAAAGACTAAGAGATAAACACGGTATTGAGCTTATCGGAATACGTTGCACCCAAGCTACCTCAATGGAATGTTATAATAACTTGGTAAAGGAATTATTTAAATAATAGATAAGTGAATAAAAGTCATAAGCAAATGGACTACTTACTCAAACGGAACTGTTATGTTGATGAATTTTTTAGCTTGTTAACGAAGATGGACTTCGAATTCGGACGAAAAAAAACGTTGGGTAACAACACCTATGCGATAATGCGGGGTTTGGGTTTGATCGAAAGGCTGTTGCCAATTTGGTTGGTCGCCAAAGATTTAAATTTAGTATTTTAGAAAAGATAAAAACAAAACATAAACTTTAGCTTAGTGCTAGTTCGAAAACCAATGATTTTTTGTTCCCGCACTACGCATAGCTAAACGTTAGCATATATTAAATAATCATACCCATCGAAATTATTAATGAAAATATTAGATTCTATATTTGGAAAAAAAAGGAAAATAACTGATGAATTCTTTGGAGAAATAGTTAGTCAAAGAATTAAAAAAGAGAGCCCGAATAAAGAATATACCTGGTATTTAGATTACTTGATGTCAAATGGGAAAGAAGAAACTCAAATAATCTTGGAAGGAAACTTCAAAACCCCAAATATTAACCAATTAGAAGAGTTAAAAAATGTAATAAAAAATTTACCTGACCTTTACACTAAAATGGACTCAGAAGTCCAAAAAATAAACTTGAATAAACCTTCTGACAAAAAGTTAATAGTAAATAAATGGCATGATGAATATTATTTATCAGCTGTTTTTCCTTTAGAAGGTCAAAAACCACAATTTGAAATTTGTTTTGACCCAATTGATGATGATAATGAAAATCTAGAATATATTAGTTTTGAATATGTAAACGGGGAAATTAAAAATATGAAGTTTTAATAAAACATATGCTAACACCATATATGTGATCATAGCAGCTAAGTGATTAATCCAATAGTCTGTGCATATTTGGTAAGGCGCAATGCTTGCAAAAAGAAAAAATAGCAACCAATGCGCAGAAAACGTCGACAGTTAGGTAACATTTGCCACAGCTACGACACATATATTAAACGTTAGCAACAAGATGAAAAACCAAATTACTAATCAGAATAATTTGAATAACTTTAATAGAACGCTAATATTTATTTTTGTTATTACCCTGACAATTAGCTGCCAGACTAACAACAAAAAAACACCTAAAACCAAAAGTAGTTTTCATACAATAAAAGGAATTGGGAAGGTAAAAAAAGGCACCTATACTTTTTGTGGAACTGTTCCTACTGAAGTAAATTACTCATATCGCAAGGGAAAATGGATATTTATAACCGATGACAAAATTAAAATTGCAGAAGGTGAATATTATACTACACTTATAAAAGATAATAGCAGTGGAGGTTGTGAGATTGAATATTTCGAAAGTACAATTGATCTAAAAAAATGGAAGTTTTGGGGTATTGATGGAAAAGATATTAAACCAAACGAACAACTAATTAGTTTAATTGAATCGAAAAAAACAACCAATATTATCAGTCTGAAGTAATAAACCAGTTGCTAACACGATATATGTGATCATAGCAGGTCGGTAACAAATCGATAGGTTCGTGTATATTTGGTAAGGCGCAATGCTTG
>NZ_CANMED010000011.1 GCF_947496855.1 uncultured Aquimarina sp. | reverse complement strand
CCTGTTGTTGAATTTGTTAGTGATGATACTTCTGTTGCTGATTTGATCACAAGAACGTATCGTATAACGGACGAAGCGGGTAATAGTATTAATGTTACTCAGACCATTACCATAAATGATACGACAGATCCTACTGCGAGCGATCCAACATCAATTATTGTAGCATGTATTTCTGATGTACCTGCGCCTGATGTTACAGTGGTATTGGATGCGATGGATAATTGTACTACGAATCCCGTTGTCACTTTTGTTAGTGATGATACTTCCGTTGCTGGTTTGGTAACAAGAACGTATCGTATAACGGACGAAGCTGGTAATAGTATTAATGTTACTCAAATCATTACGATAGATGATGCAGAAGCACCAATTATAACATGTCCAGATAATCAAACACTAACTATAGGTTCTTTAATTCCTGATTATACAGGCTTAGTTATGGTTACGGATAACTGTGATACTTCTCTAAATATTACCCAAACTCCAGCTGTAGGAACAGCTTTTGTTGATGGAATGACAATAGAGTTCATTGCAACTGATTCTAACGGAAATTCTAATAGTTGTTCGTTTATAATTACAGCTTCTTCGGATACAGAATCTCCGGTAATTGATTGTATAGCTGATCAAACTCTTTCTTGTGATGCTCAAATAATTTTGGATTATAGCTCCGAAATTACGGTGATGGATAATATGGATCCTAGTCCAATCATAACTCAGGAGCCAGCTCCTGGAAGTGAAGTTATAGATGGAATGGAGATTGTGATAACAGCAACTGATGCCAGTGGGAATAGTTCTGATTGTCGTTTTAGATTATATATAGATACAATATCAATAGAAGCTGGAGAAGATGTAGAAATTGAAGAAGGACAAGAAATACAATTGAATTCTGAAACTTTGGATTTGGGTACTATTGTTTGGTCTCCTCAAACTGGACTTTCAGATACAACTATTTTCAATCCAGTAGCAAGTCCAACAGAGACTACTACATATATAGTAATATTTACCAGTGAGGAAGGATGTATTGCTGAAGATATGATAACCGTGTTTGTAGAGCAACTTCCTGAAGATGAAACTAAATATGGGTTCTCTCCTGATGGAGATGGAATAAATGAATTTTGGGAAATCGACGGAATCGAAAATTACCCTAATAACAAAGTTCTAATATTTAACCGTTGGGGAGATTTAGTTTTTGAAATCAACGGATATAATAACACTTCCCGTGTTTTTGACGGAATCGCTAATCGAAAGAGAAGCTTAGGAGCTGATAAACTTCCAGAGGGAACTTATTTCTTTAACATTGAAACTGAGGGTACAAACAATTTAAGGAAATCAACCGGTTTCCTTGTTTTAAAACGCTAATTCATGAAAAAAATCTATATACAATTGATAGTTGTTTTACTATCAAATGGATTCTTATTATGCAAAATGTACGGTCAGCAAACACCGGTTTTTGCAAACTATGATTACAATGCAATACTAATAAATCCAGCTCATGCGGGTTTTTATCCAAATACTGATGTAACGTTAACAAATAGAGGATATCTAAATCAAATTGATGGAAGCCCTAGAAATATAGGGTTGACTTTTAATACACCATTAAATTCTCGTAATGTAGGCTTGGGAGCAGGATTTTCTAGCGATAAAATAGGGGTTACAACCGCTACAAGCTTATTTGCATCTTACGCTTATAAAATCATTTTTGACCATAATTATAATCGCGCAAGATGGTGGTCTTATAATCCTAACGTATTATCTTTTGGAATTACAGGAGGGATATTGTTATATAATGAAAACCTACAGGAATTAGGAATACAGAATGATCCTAATTTTGAGAATAATATTAATACTACGATCCCTACTATTGGAATCGGAATTTTATATAACAGAGAACATATTTATGTTGGATTTTCAGCTTCTAATGTTTTGGTAAATTCTTTGGCTTCTGATGATAATATAAACCTTGATAACCCATTATATGCATATATGGGGTATAGATTTTTTACGACCCGTTTTCAGGAATTAATGATTAAACCAAATGTTCTCATAAAATACGTTTCTGGAGCACCAATTCAGACAGATCTTAATCTTACAGTAAACTATAAAAATAGAATTGAAGGCGGGTTGGGGTATAGAACGAATTCGTCAATAAACTTTCTGGCCGGTTTTTATTTCTTTGATCACTGGAGGTTGCTTTATAACTATAACCAAACACTAAGAAGTAATCCGATTAATAATACACACGGAATTATTCTTAGTTACCGTTTTGGAGCTGGTTTTAGTAATAAAGGATAGCCCAAAAAAATCGTAAAGTCGTTCTTTGTTCTAACTAGAAAAACAAAATCAATCTTGAATATAATTCATTTTCATTGCATACTTAGTTAGTCCAGCAAGATTTCTTACGCTAAGTTTAGCAATTAGATTCTTCCGGTAACTTTCTATTGTATGTTTACTTAAGAACAATTTATCAGCAATTTCCTGAGTTGTGAATTCTTGTGCGATTAAGGTAATAACATCTATTTCTCTTTGAGTAAGTTTTACTTCTTCATCTTTCTTTTTAGAAAACTTATTTTCCATGTAGATGTCTTTTATCTCACGCGAAAAATACTTTTCTCCTTTTAATATAGTTTGTATTGCTTTAAGAAGTTCTTCTTTTTCTGCATTTTTAGGTACATAACCATCGACATCATGCTCAATAAGGTTGTCAATCATATCTGGGTTATTGTGCATGCTCACTACCAAAGTTTTAATATTTGATTTTCTTTGTTTTACAATTTTATTCAGAGCGATACCATCCATTTCTGGCATTGTGATATCAGTGATAATAAGGTCTATCTTTTCATCTGGATTAATCTCTAAATATTTCGCTATATGTTTGCCATTTTTAGCAGTCAATAAAATATTATAATCTTTTTCAGAATTCAAAATACTTAATAAGCCATCCAAAAACATTTTATGGTCATCAGCTATAATTAGGTTATATTTCATTTATGGTCGGTGTTAGGTTGGTTATTTCTATATTAATAATAGTTCCTCTTTTAATTCTAGAATCGATATCTATAGTTCCGGAAATCTTGTTTAATCTACTTCTTATATTTCTAAATCCAATTCCTTCTATGTTTTTATTTGTATCAAAACCTACGCCATCATCCTCGAATAAAATACTTAACTCATTTTCTACCAAATTAAGTTGCAACTCTATAAAAGAAGCTTTTGCGTGTTTAATACTATTGGTAATTAGTTCTTGGATAATTTTAAAAGTTTCTATTTGTAATTCTTCTTCTAATAGATCAATTTCTTTTCTTGGATATACGCTGCAAGAGGTCACAAGACTGCTGGCCCCGCCAATGTTTTTAAAATATTCTTCGAGTACATCACAAAAATTATTTTTACTAAATTTTTTAGGAATCAAGTTATGAGAAAGATCACGAACTAACTCATAGGTATCGTCTATTTGAGTATTGACACCTTTCAGTGCACCTTCGATTTTATTTTCAGAATTATTTAATTGGAGTTTAATCGCAGCAAGATTTCCTCCGATACTATCGTGTAATTCTTGTGCGATTCGTTTTCTTTCTTTATCCTGACCTTCTACAGAAGCTTTAATAACCCTTAATTCTTGATCTTTTAGTAAGGATGAAATTTTTTCCTCATTTATTTCCTCTTGCTTTATAGTTAATTCACTTTGAGCCTTTATTTTTTGATAATAGGTAACGAGTAAACCAATTACAGGAATTAAAAGTATTAAAAAAGAATATAAAATAATATTTTTAAAACCTTTTTGTTTAGTGGTTTCAGCCTGTTGGACTGCTAATTGTGCATCTTTGATTTCTTGATTTTTCTTTAGAAGAATATTTTCATTTAATGTTTTTTCCGTTGAATTCTGAAAAGATAAAAGTTTATTTTCATTTTCTTTCTTCTCTATTTCACTCTCTTTATTTTTGATTTCTTGTTTAAGCGTTAGGTTTCTAATCGCTTCTTCGCGATTTGCTAATTCCAGATTTCGATTGGTGTTTTCTACTTGAAGAAATTTTATTTCTTTCTCTTTTTGTAAAGTTTTAAATTTCACTTCCAGTTCTCTGATATGATTGTCTTTCTGAAGCTCCCTAATGGAATCTTTTATTTTAATTTTTTTCTCAAAGTATATATAAGCATTTTTATAATTTTCTTGTGCTTTTGAGCTTTCTTCCAAATGATTGTATATTGTAATTTGTTTATCGAGAAAACCAAGTTCTTCAGAAAGTAATAGTGATTCTTGATAGGCTTTTTTTGCCTCTTCGTGCATCCCTTTATCTTGGTATACCAGACCAATATTATTCATAGCATCTAAAGTAGGTCTGCGATACTTTTTTTCTTTCCCTAAAACGAGTGCTTGATTATAATAGGATAGTGCTTCATCATAGTTTTTCATTAGATGATACTGTGCTCCTATATTTTGTAATATTACCATTTTATTTCTTGAACCCTTGTCGTCCTTAAAATATTCAAGAGTTTTTTTTAAATAAGAAAGAGCTAGTTCAAAATTATTTTTATAAGAATAGGCAGTTGCTAGACTTATGTATACTGTAAATATAAACTTAGTATTCTCCGTGTATTCAAGACAAGATTCTAGAAGTTTGATTGCATAATCATAATCCTTTAACCTAATGTATGTTGTAGCTAAATTGTGTACTTTTCTAAAATATCTTCCCCTAGTTTGATGTTTTTGAGCAATTTCGATACCCTTAAGATGCCATTTTTTGCTTTCTTCTAATAAGCTTTTGTCTCCATATGCATTGGCAATAATATTATATGCAGATGATAGACTTAGCATTGATAATGAGTCTTTTTGGTTTCCGATTAGTTTTATGGTTTCGTATCCATAAAACAATGCGGAATCAGCTAAGTTTCTATCATTGTTATAAATTCCAATAATGATATTAGCATAGATTTTGTTTTTTTTATGTTTTGTTTTTTTTAATAAACGATGACTATTAGTGTAGGCGTCTAGTTCTCTTTCTGTTCCTAGAAACTTGTATGCTTCATCTAACTGTTTTTGTTCTTTAGAATAAATATTCAATTTTTTAGTAGATAGAGATAGGGTATTACCATCAACTTGTCCATACACACAAAAAGAAATAAATAATAAGACAAAGATTAGTATTTGCTTAGAGAAATTACAAAATTTCAGACTAGTTAATAGAATATGATTAGATAATTTCATCTGTTCCTTCATTACTATCATGATATCATTTTTTTTTCTTCATTCATTTTGGTAATTACCGGAATGGAGATATCTATGATAGTACCTCTGTTTATTCTAGAATCAATAAATAAAGTTCCTGAAATATTTTCTAATCTACTTTTTATATTCCGAAATCCTATACCATCTTTGTTTTTATTTACATCAAATCCTTGTCCATTGTCTTCGAATATTATGTTTACAATCTTTTCCACAAGAGTAATTTGTAATTCAATAAAAGAGGCTTTTGAATGCTTAATAGTGTTGGTTATTAATTCTTGGATTATTTTAAAACTTTCGTCTTGTAAATTTTCTTCTAAAAGGTCAATCTCTTTTCTTGTATATGCACTAAATGAAGTAATCAAATTACTTGCGTCTCCTATATTATTAAAGTACTCTTCTAAGACATCGCAGAAGTTATTTTTACTAAACTTCTTAGGAATGAGGTTATGCGAAAGATTACGGACTAGTTCATAGGTATCATCTATTTGAGGATTTATCCTTTTAAGAATACCTTCATTTTTTTCAGAAGCATTATTTAATTGAAGTTTAATCGCTGCTAGATTTCCTCCAATACTATCGTGAAGCTCTTGTGCGATTCGTTTCCTTTCTTTGTCTTGTCCCTCAATAGACGCCTTTATAACCTTTAATTCTTGATCCTTTAGGAGTGAAGATATTTTTTGTCGACTAATTTCTTTTTGTTTTTGATTTAATTCACTTTGAGTTTGAATTTTTTGATAATATGTGATTAGCAAGCCAATTACTGGAATTAGAAGAATTAAAAAAGAATATAAAATAACATTTTTAAACCCTTTTTGCCTAATTGCTTGTTCTCGTTCCAATTCAAGCTCTAGATTTCGATTAGAATTTTCCGCTAATAAAAGTTTAATTTCTTTTTCTTTTTTAATTGTTTGATATTTTACTTCTAGTTCACTGATTTCTTTATCTTTTTGTAGCTGATTAATAGAATCTTTTACCTTATAATATTGAGTAGTAAAATAAAGAGCACTTTTGTAATTATTTCTTATTTTTTCGATTTCACTAAGGTCTTTATAAATTTCCATTTGTGTAGAAAATAGTCCTAGCTCTATAGCTTTGTATAGACATTCAGAAAGTATTAATTCTGCATCCTTATAATTACCTATTACCATTAAGACATCCCCTATATTCGCTTTTGCTAATAAAGATATTTTTTGAAATTGTTGTTTATCTGCAACTTTAGCAGCTTTTTGATAGTTTACGATAGCTTTTTTGTTTTCACCCATTTCTTGATAATTAGCACCTAGATTAAGAGCTATTACTGCCAATGCCTGATACTGATTATCTTTTATTGCTAATATTTCGGCTTTTTTAAGATAATTGTTGGAGGTCTCAAAATCTTTTAAATTAGCATATATGGTACCTATATTAATATAACTACCATAAATAATTTCGGGTTCATCATTATATGTTAGGCACTCTTCAAAAAGTTCTAGTGATTGTTGATAGTTCCCTAATTCGCTATATGTTAGGGCAAGTCCATGTAATTGTGTGAAATAAAGATTTTTTTCTTTAAAATCTTCTGTTAGAGCAATACCTTTTTGATGCCATTTTTTACTTTCATCTAATAATCCTTTATTCTTATAATTGATGGCTAAAATATTATAAGCTAAAATTTTCCCTCTGGTACTTAGAGAATCATTTCCTACTTTATTAAATTTCAGGGACTCTTCCACATAGTAAATAGAAGAATCAATTAATGTTCTGTTTTTATAATAATAGGCCAATAATAAATTAGAATTAGCTTTTGCGTATTCAGTTTTTACAGTTTTTAATAAATGATGCGCAATTTTTACTATTTTTTGATCTTCCTCACTATTAAGAACTTTAAAAGCCTTGTCAATAAGTTTTCTTTCTCTATCAAGGAGAGTGTCTTTTTTGAAAAAAAAAGGGATGTTATTATCCTTAACCTGAGCAGTACTGGTTAAATAAAATATTAAGAAAACACAAAAAAATCCTTGATGTAATAACTTAGGCATAGTCAAAGATATTCATTTTGAAAGGTATAGATATCCCTGAAAACAGGGTTCTTAAAGATCCCTTTTTATGTTAATTATAGAGAAGATATTGTGCTCTTATTTTTTTGAAATTTTCAAGATCTTTTATCCAGGTTTTTTTAATTTCTCTAGCAGTATAGCCTTGCTCTATTTGTTGTTGTAATTTTTGCGTTCCTGCATGTATTGTAAATGATTTGGTATTAAAAAAACCTTCTTTATTTTTAGAATTAAGATAGGCGTCAAGCAGCCATTGTAGGTTTATACTATCAAGTCGTTCGGTTTTTTTTAGATCTTTTCCATAACAAACTTCTCCTTTATGTTTTGGATATTTGGATCCAAAATTAGGTTGTGGAGTATATGCAAAATCATATTGATCAATTGGGAAATCGGGAGAACCAAAAATTTGAAATTGCATTTCCGTACCACGACCTGCATTTATAGTTGTTCCTTCAAAAAAACCAAGGCTAGGATAAAGATTTATCGATATATCATTTGGTAAGTTAGGAGAAGGTCTTATCGATAAACTATAAGGCGTTTGGTGTGTGTAATTTTGGACAGGTATAATCATGACTTCACATTTTAGATTATCTCCTAACCAACCTTCACCATTTACCATTTTCGCATATTCACCTATAGTCATACCATGAACTAGCGGAATAGGATGGACTCCAACAAAACTGGAATGTTCCGGTTCTAATGTGGGCCCATCAATATAGTGTCCATTAGGATTAGGGCGATCTAAAATTAACAAAGGAATGTTATTTTCGGCACAAGCCTGCATCACATAATGAAGCGTAGAGATATAGGTGTAGAATCGTGCCCCCACATCTTGAATATCAAATACTACAATTTCTATATCAGAAAGAGCTTCATTAGAAGGCTTTTTGTTTTTACCATGTAAAGAAAAAATGGGTAATCCTGTTTTAGTATCTTTTCCATCTGCTACCAATTCTCCTGCATCTGCTTTTCCTCTAAAACCGTGTTCTGGAGAAAAAACCTTTTGGATGTTAATGTTTCTTGAAAGTAGAGAATCTACTAGATGCGTATATTGTTCTAAGTCAGTTGGAGTAACTCCTTCTGTTTGTAAAAGAGGTCCTAGATTTGGAAATTTGAAAATAACAGAAGTTTGATTACCAACAATAGCTATTTTTTTATCTTTTAGTAAAGGTAGATAGCGTTCAGTTTGATTAGCTCCTACAATAATTGGTTCCAAAATGTTCAGAGAATCTTGTTTTTGATGTTCTGAAATGACGCTTTTTACGTTAATAATGGGCATTTTACCATTAGGAGTAGTCTGAGATGAAGTTTTTGTTCCGCTTCCACAAGAAATAAGCAGTGTAAAAAGGAATAAAAACGTATTTTTGAATGCATTTCTGATAAAAACCATAGATAACTTTGAATTTCGAATATTTTATTGCCAAACGCCTTATCAAAGGTAAGGAACATAAAAGTAGCATATCGTCTGCAATCATAAAAATAGCCATTTTTGCTATCGCTATAGGTATGGTTATGATGTTAATAACGGTTGCTACCGGTATAGGTTTACAACGTAAAATTAGAGAAAAAGTTGCAGCGTTTAACGGACATGTTATTATTACTAGTTATGACAATAATAATAGTATAGAGTCTTTAATACCCATTAAAAAAGATCAACATTTTTATCCAAATTTTGTTGATGTAGAGGGTATAAAGCATGTCCAGGGTTTTGCCACAAAAGGAGGTCTTATTAGAACTGAAGATGATTTTGAAGGAGTTGTAGTTAAAGGAATTGGAAACGACTATGACTGGTCATATTTTGAAGAATATTTAATAAAAGGAGCCTTGCCAGATTTTAAGGATCCCAGAAATAATCAGATATTAATATCGGCTTATACTTCATCACGATTAGGTTTGGAAGTAGGTGATAAGGCAAATACTATTTTTTTAAAGAAAAACTCTAGCTCTAATATTCCGGCCAATATTCGTGCTTTTGAAATTGTAGGGATATACGATTCTGGTTTTCAGGAATTTGATGAGAAATTTATTTTTGCGGATATAAGACATATCCAAAAAATGAATAAGTGGAAAGATGGTGAAGTAGGAGGTTTTGAAGTCTTTATAGATGATTTTGATGAAATAGATAAAAAAGGTAAAGAAATCTATGAGAGTATTCCGTCTGATTTAGAGGCGCAAACGATTGCTTTAAAGTATGGTAGTATTTTTGAGTGGTTAAAACTGTTTGATTTAAATATTATAGGTATTATTGGCATTATTATATTGGTAGCAGGAATTAATATGATTACGGCATTACTCGTTTTGATATTAGAAAGAACACAAATGATAGGGATCTTAAAATCATTGGGAACTAATGATTGGAGTATTCGAAAAGTATTTTTATATAACGCAGGATATTTAATTCTTCTCGGTTTATTTTGGGGTAATCTTATTGGTATAAGTTTGTTGTTTATTCAGAAACATTATGGAGTTATTGGTCTTAACCCTGTTACTTATTATGTAAGTACTGCTCCGATTTATATAAGCTTAGGATATATTATTTTGCTCAATATAGGAACTACGTTACTGTGTTTAACAATGCTTCTAATACCATCTTATGTAATTGCTAAAATATCACCTTCTAAGGCAATAAGATTTCAGTAGTAGTAAATAAGGCATCTTCCTCTTACTTAATGACTTTGTATTTGTATCTTTGCACCGCATAAAAAACAATTGTAAGAGACCGTAATAAATTAGTAAGCTTGTGAAGTACGCAAATAATATATTAGAAACCATTGGTGATACACCTATGGTAAAGATGAATGCTTTAGTAAAAGATGTAAATGCACTGGTATTGGCAAAATATGAGACATTTAATCCCGGAAATTCGGTTAAAGATCGAATGGCTCTAAAAATGGTTGAAGATGCTGAGGCTGATGGAAGATTAAAGGCTGGAGGAACTATTATCGAGGGTACTTCTGGTAATACCGGAATGGGATTAGCACTCGTAGCTATTATAAAAGGATATAAGTTAATCTGTGTAATGGCAGATAAACAATCCAAAGAAAAAATGGATATTCTACGAGCAGTTGGTGCCAAAGTGATGGTATGTCCAACAAATGTGGAGCCAGATGATCCTAGGTCATATTACTCGGTTTCTAAAAGATTGGCAGAAGAAACTCCTAATTCTTGGTATGTAAACCAATATGATAATCCATCTAATGCAAAGGCACATTACGAGAGTACAGGGCCTGAGATATGGGAACAAACAGATGGAAAGATTACTCATTTCATTGTAGGAGTAGGTACTGGAGGGACAATTTCTGGAGTTGGGAAATACTTGAAAGAAAAAAATCCTAATATTAAGATTTGGGGGATAGATACATATGGTTCTGTTTTTAAGAAATATCACGAAACTGGTATATTTGATGAAAACGAGGTGTATTCTTACATAACAGAAGGTATCGGAGAAGATATTTTGCCTGAGAATGTAGATTTCTCCATTATTGATGGATTTACGAAAGTAACAGATAAAGATGCAGCAGTATATACACAGAGACTTGCTAAGGAAGAAGGAATGTTTCTAGGTAATAGTGCTGGAGCTGCAATTAAGGGATTATTACAATTAAAAGATCATTTCACAAAAGATGACGTAGTTGTTGTGTTATTCCATGATCACGGAAGTCGTTACGTAGGTAAGATGTTTAATGACGATTGGATGAGAGAACGCGGTTTTCTAGAAGAAGAAGTATCTACTGCGGTAGATTTAGTTAAAAATCACATAGAAAAACCTTTGGTGACTGTGAAAACCGAAGAGCTGGTTTCTCATGCAATAGAACGTATGCGTAAATTTCAGATTTCTCAAATACCGGTTTTGGATAGTGAAGGTTTTGTAGGTTCTGTGGATGAAAGTGCTTTATTTACTGCATTTCTCGAAGATAAAAATATGGGTGATACTCCAATTAGGGAGATTATGAATGACCCTTTCCCAATAGTCGAAGCAAACACATCACTTGATGAAATATCAGGATTAATAAAAAATGGTAATCCAGCAGTTCTTGTAGCTCTTGATAATGGTAAACATCATATCATCACAAAATATGATGTTATCAGTCATATAAAATAAATTATTATATTTATATCAGGTAAGGAACCCCCTTTATTAGTTTAACAAGCTAATATAGGGGTTGTTTTTATACACTAATTTTAATTTAGATACCGTTTTACGCAACTTTATCGTAAAATATCAATCTATATAGAAAGATTCGTATAAAATCTTAGGGCTATGCAAAAATATTCATTCGACTTTTCTAATATAGATGATATAAGGAACTATTTTAGATCTCAATTAGATCCGAAAGGAACTACTGATAGAATCTATTTCCCACCCGAAATTGGAGAAGGGTATCTAAGTTATTATAAAATATCTCCAGAGGTTTTTCTTTTTATTAATAATTATAAAGCGCACGTTGATATAGAGTATGAAAGAGAGCCTATTGCTGAAAAAGATATTATCCTGCATTTTAGAAAGTATTCATTGGATCATCAAATAAAGAAAAATGAAATTATAAGCTCGTATTCTGATGGTTATACTCCTGGAAATATGAGATGCATGGATGCACAACAAGGCGAAAGAGTTTATATAACTAAAGGAGCTGAAGTAAAATCTATTATGATTGTACTGAAAAGTGAATATATAAAACCCTATTTTCTTAAAAATAGTGATATGGCGGAAAGAGTAGATAGCTATATTCGATACTCACATCAGCATATTGATAAATTTTATCTTTCGTATAAACAGTCTATTCTCTTTGATCAGATTGTTTCTCCAGATGTTAGTAAAGTGGAGAATTATTTATTTTTTATTGCAAGAGGAATTCGTTTGCTAGAAACGTTCTGGAAAGATGTTTTGATGTGGGAGACAGAAAGTAATCCTTTTAATATAAATAGTTCACAAGTTGGCAGTATTTATAAAGTTAGTAATTATTTGGAGCATAATTTACACGAACCATTTATTGGTGTAGATCAATTGTCGTCTATGGCACATATGAGTCGTACGAACTTTTTTAATATGTTTAAAGAGATTCATGATCAAACGCCTTTAGAATTTTTTAATAATAAAAAATTGGAAAGCTCTTATAATATGATATTTGCAAAAGGGTTGTCTATTAAAGAGGTAATGGATAATCTAAATTATTCTAATTCTTCAAAATTTAAAAAAGCTTTTTTTAATAAGTTTGATATTTATCCAGATATCCAAATTTGATTACACCATAAATTAATATAAAATAAAGATGGTCATCAAAAAATGACAACCATCTATAACCTAACACAAACTCAACTAAGCTTAGGATTTTGTAATCTTTATATTTTCTTGAAATTATCTTCCCTATTTCTAAGAACAAATTAAAGAAATCAAATAATTTTAGCAATTTCCATTAATACATAAAATCTTACCAATAGTACATTTTTATCGTATTTAAGTCTTTTTTAAGAATTATAAACACAAAATAGTACTATTTAATTCAGAATAGTATGATTTTAAGGGGGAATACCTCTATCTAATAAGCTTAAAAAGGTTTTTTGTTATTTAAAACGTATGAATAAGAGGTAACATTTTGATTATTGCTTACACATAACTATAGAAATCAAGAAGATTTTCAAATTAGTAATAAGTAATAGTATGAAAGAAGAGTTTTTACACTACCTATGGAAATATAAAAAATTTAATTTTTCAAACTTAAAAACAACAGATCTGTTACCAGTTATACTTCAGCGAGTTGGAGAGCACAATCAGATGAATTCCGGACCGGATTTTTTTAATGCTCAATTGGTTGTCGATAATCAGAAATGGGCTGGCAATGTCGAGATTCATATCAAGTCAAGTGATTGGTATGTGCATCATCACGAGAGTGATCCTGCCTATGATAATGTTATATTACACGTGGTATGGGAAAATGATGTTGAAATTTTCAGAAAGGATAATTCAAAAATCCCTGCCCTACAACTTAAAGATTATATTGATGAAAATATAATGTCTCAATATCAAAAGCTTTTTCAAGATAAAGATGTGAGTTGGATTCAATGCGAAAAAGAGATTTGTAAAGTGTCTGATTTTGTAATTTTCAATTGGCAGGAAAGACTCTATTTAGAAAGATTAGAACAGAAATCAGAATTAATAAAAGAATTATTAGATAAGTCTTCTAATGATTGGGAAACAGTTCTCTTTAAATTATTGTCAAAGAATTTCGGGTTGAAAGTTAATAGTGATTCTTTTTTAAGCTTGGCTAATTCATTTGATTTTTCAACTCTTAGAAAATGTAGTAATAATCTAAAGCAGTTAGAAGCTTTGTTTTATGGACAAGCCAATTTGCTGAATCCGGATTTCGATGTTTTATATGTTAAGGAGTTACTGAAATACTATCAGTTTTTAAAAAATAAGTTTACTTTAAAAAATCACGGTGTATTGCCTTTTCAATTTTTTAGGCTGCGTCCTTCTAACTTTCCAACCATTCGGATATCTCAGTTGGCAAACCTTTATGTTAAAAATAAGCAGCTATTTAGTAAGATTATTTTGATTAATGACCTAGAAAAGTTCTATGAACTATTTGATACAAGCGCTAGTGATTTTTGGAAAACCCATTATACTTTTGATAAGGAATCTTCTATTAGAAAGAAAAGGGTAACAAAGTCATTTATTCATTTGATTTTAATCAATACAGTTATTCCTGTAAAATTTTTGTATGCAAAGAGTCAAGGAAAAGATGTTTCAGAAGAAATTTTCGGATTAATATCTCAGTTACCTGTTGAAAAGAATACGATATCAGATAAGTTTATTAGTTTAGGAGTGAACATGGAAGATGCGCTGCATTCTCAATCTATGATTCAGCTTAAGAACAACTACTGTGATCAAAAAGCGTGTCTAAAGTGTTCGATTGGTAATTATTTGTTGAATAGGCAGGATAGTTTGAGATAATATAATTATTTTGCATTATGCTTTATGATCTAAGACATTTTTTAGAACGGAACGGATTTTATGTTTCCAGCAGATTCGCTGATCGATTAGGAATGCGCGCAAAAAACGTGCGTTTGTTTTTTATTTACTTAACTTTTGCTACAGCAGGTTTGGGTTTCGTAATTTATCTTAATCTTGCGTTTTGGCTTAGATTAAAAGATTTAGTCTACACCAAAAGAACTTCAGTATTTGATTTGTAAGTATGTTAAAAAGATTTGGGTCTAAAATATACATAGCATTAGTTTTGCTAATGACTGTCGTTGCGGTGGGAGTGTTAGGATTTCGTTTTTTTTCGGATTATTCTTGGGTAGACGCTTTGTATATGACGATTATTACGATGTCTACAGTAGGTTTTGGAGAAGTACAACCATTAGACGATACTGCTAAGTTGTTTACAATATTTTTGATTACGACTAGTGCTTTAATATTGGGGTATTCCTTATCTGTAATTACTGAATATATTGTTGGTAAAAGTGACCCACATCGATTACAATATCGAAAATTGCAAAAAATGATGGATAAATTAGAAAACCATATAATCATTGTCGGTTATGGGCGGAATGGTAAACAAGCTGCTGATAAGTTATTGGCATATAATAAGCCTTTTATTATTATTGAAAATGATAAAGCTGTAATTGAAAAGTACCAGAGTGATGAACTTTATTTTTTGGAAGGGAATGCTACGGAAGATGATGTACTTATAGAGGCTAAAATAAAAGATGCATTTTGTTTGATCTGTACCTTGCCAGAAGATGCTGATAATTTATTTATAGTGTTATCGGCGAGGCAAATTAATAGGGGGCTTAAGATCATAAGCAGAGCGTCTCAAGATGCATCTTATAAAAAAATAAGACTTGCCGGAGCTGATAATGTAATTATGCCAGATAGAATAGGAGGAGATCATATGGCTTCTCTAGTAGTAGTTCCAGATTTAATTGAATTTTTGGATAACCTTTCTATTGTAGGTAGAAAATCTATCAATATAGAAGAAGTATCTTTTGAAGATATGTTTGAAGATTCAAATGAAAGAACCATTAGAACGATCGATATGAGATCAAGAACTGGATGTACTATTATAGGGTATAAATCTCCGGATGGTGAATATATAGTTAACCCAGAAGCGGATACAGTCTTAATGCCAGGATCTAAAGTAGTTGTTCTAGGTAGACCAGAACAGGTGAACCAATTGAATAAAGAATTTAATATTTAGACGTGACAAAAGATTTAACCGTTAAATAATTGTAAACAATGGTTTTTTTTAGGATCTTGCTCACTTCTAAAAAAACTAAATTCAATTAACTCACACATTATGAAGAGAATTCTTCTTTCAATTTTAGCTTTTACAATTCCATTTATAACATTCGCTCAAGAAACCACAGAAAAGGGTTTAGATCAAAAAATAGATGAAGCTTTTCAACCAGTTTCCGATTTCTTCTCTAAAGTAATCTTTTTTGAAGTTTTTGCTGGAGCACCATTTGTTATTATCTTATTGGTATTAAGTGCTATTTTCTTTACTCTATATTTTGGATTTCCAAATATTCGATATTTCGCAAAAGCAATTAATGTGGTACGAGGTAAGTATGACGATGTAGAAGGTCATAGTTTAGGAGATCCTGATGCGGCAGTAGATGGAGACATACGAGATACAATAAGAGACGAAAGTAAAGAGGGGGAAGTTTCTCACTTTCAGGCGCTGGCAACGGCAGTTTCTGGAACTGTTGGTAATGGTAACATTGCTGGTGTTGCACTGGCAATTGCTTTAGGAGGTCCTGGAGCAACTTTCTGGATGATTATTTGTGGATTATTAGGAATGTCTACCAAATTTGTGGAATGTACACTTGGTGTGCAGTATAGAGATGTAGGAGAAGATGGAACTGTTTATGGAGGTCCAATGTATTACTTGAGTAAAGGACTTAAGGAAAGAGGTTTTGCTACACTTGGTAAAATTGCGGCAGTTATCTTTGCTATATTCTGTATCGGAGGATCTTTTGGTGGAGGTAACGCGGCTCAATCTAATCAGGCAACTATTGTATTGAAAGAGCTTATGGGGTTAGAAAGTGCAGGCGCAGGAACAATTATTGGTGTTATACTAGCAATTCTAGTAGGAATCATTATTATTGGTGGAATAAAGAGAATTGCTTCTGTTACAGAAAAAGTAGTTCCCTTAATGGCAGTGATGTATATCCTTGCTTGTTTGTATATAATTTTTAGTAATTTTTCTTTTATTGATGATGCACTTGCTATGATCGTAACTGAAGCTTTTAATCCAAAAGCAATAGGAGTTGGAGGTTTTATAGGAGTTTTATTAGTAGGTTTTAAAAGAGCTGCATTTTCTAACGAGGCCGGAGCTGGATCAGCTTCCATAGCACATTCTGCTGTAAAAACTAAATATTCAGCTTCTGAAGGGCTTGTAGCCTTACTAGAACCATTTATCGATACGGTAGTAATATGTACGATGACTGCACTGGTAATTATTATTTTTAATTCTGGAGGTGCTTTTCAGTATGGAGGAGATGGTAGTGGTGCTGTTTTAATTGATGGCGTATCTTATGAAGGAGCAGGAATAACTGCACAAGCGTTTGGTAAATTTATACCCTACTCTAATATATTTTTGACTATAGCTGTTGTACTATTCGCAGTATCTACCATGATATCTTGGTCATATTATGGATTACAATCCTGGAAATTCTTATTTGGTAGAGGTAAGACAGCAGATTTAGTGTACAAGATATTGTTTTTAACATTTGTAGTAATAGGTGCCGCAGCAAGTATGAATTCTATTTGGGCATTCTCTGATGCAATGATTTTTGCAATGGTATTCCCGAATATGGTTGGGCTGTTTTTCTTGTTCCCTGTTGTTAAAAAACAACTTGGCAGATATTTTGACGCAATAAAAGCTTCTAAAAATTAAGATTATTTATCGTCTTATATGAAATTAATAAAATCCCATTTCGAGATACATAGACGTTTCCGAAATGGGATTCTTCTTTTAGTAGTATTGATTTTTGTTTCCCTTATAGCCTTTTACTTCTATCCTAGTTCTATAAATAGTTCCAATAACTTTGGGGAATTAGCAAGATTTCAAACGCAAATCGACTCTCTTAAGCAGGAAGCGATCAAGAAAAAGAAATCATACAAACTAAGGCCTTTTAACCCTAATTTCATAACTGATTATAAGGGGTATACTTTAGGTATGTCAGCAGAAGAGCTGGATAGACTTTATTCATATAGGAAAGATGATAAATGGATAAATTCTGTTTCAGAATTTAAGAGTATTACCAAAGTTTCTGATTCATTATTGGCTGTAATTTCACCACTATTTAAATTTCCTGATTGGGTTAAAAACCCTAAGAAGTCTAAGTCTTACTCAAAACTAAAATACCCAGTAAAATCTTTTGCTCAGAAAGAAGATCTAAATATAGTAACATCGGCTGAACTTCAAGAGACAATAGGAGTACCTGATTTTATTGCTGAAAGAATTATAAAACACAGAAAGAATTTGAGCGGATTCATAAGTGACCTTCAGCTCAAAGATATTATAGGGCTTTATGAGAATCAACGAAATAAGATTTTGGCGCTATACACAGTTAAAACAAAGAAGGAAATAGAAAGGATTAATATAAATAGAGCTTCAGTAAAAGAATTGATGGAAGTCCCTTATTTTGATTTTGAAACTGCTTTGGATATCAAGGATTTTATAGAAGAAAATAACGGGATATCAAATCTTGAAGAATTAGGAAAAATAGAGGGTTTTTCTTTAGAAAAAATAGATAGAATAGGGTTATATTTGATATTAAATTAAAAATCGGAAAAAATTACTGTAAATATTGATAATACTTAAATTTTAGTTTAGGTTTTAAATTGTTTGTTTCTTTCTTTACAGTAATATGTTGCTATATAAATTAAAGTTATTATCTAAAACATGTATTTTACAGAAGAGCACGAATTATTTAGAGAAAGTCTTAAGGACTTTTTACAAAAAGAAGTAGTTCCACATATTGAAAAGTGGGAGAAAACTGGAGATATAGAACGGTTCATTTGGGAAAAGTTCGGAGAGATGGGTTATTTCGGAATTGCTTATCCTGAAGAATATGGCGGGTTAGACTTAGATCTTTTTTATACCGTTATATTTTTAGAAGAACTACAGAAAATTAATTCTGGAGGTTTTGCTGCAGCAATGTGGGCACATGCATATCTGGCAATGACACATGTTAATAAAGAAGGCGATCATAGAATTAAAGAAAAATACCTAAAGACCAGTATTACCGGCGAAAAGATTGGGTGTTTGTGTATTTCTGAACCCTTTGGAGGTTCTGACGTGGCCGGTATGAGAACTACAGCTGTAAAAGAAGGCGATTCTTATGTTATAAATGGATCTAAAACGTTTATTACTAATGGAGTTTATAGTGATTATTTGGTAATTGCTGCTAAAACAACTCCTGAGTTAGGGAACAAAGGGATTAGCATCTTCATTATGGATCGGGACACGCCAGGTATTTCTGCAACGAAATTAGATAAATTAGGTTGGAAAGCATCTGATACTGGAGAAATAGCTTTTGATAATGTAAAAATCCCTTTGGAAAACTTAATGGGTGAAGAGGACAAGGGATTCTCTTATATTATGCAACATTTCGCATTAGAGAGGTTGATAATGGGTATTAATGCGCACGCTAGAACAGAATTTGCTCTCGATTATGTTATTAAATATATGGGCGAGCGTGAAGCTTTCGGAAGAACCATAGATAAGTTCCAGGCACTGAGGCATACAGTGGCAGATATGGCAAGTGAATTAGAAATGTGTAAAGAATTTAATTACTCTGTAGCTAAAAGGTTGAATGAAGGGCAATATGTAGTAAAACAAGCTAGTATGTCTAAATTACTTTCTACAAAAATAGCTGACGAGGTAATTTATAAATGCCTTCAGTTGTTAGGAGGATATGGTTACATGGAGGAATATCCGCTAGCCAGATTGTTTAGAGATAGTAGATTAGGTCCAATAGGAGGTGGAACTTCTGAAATCTTAAGAGAGATTATCGCCAAAATGGTTATTGATAAGAAGGAATATAAACCAGCTGTTAAAGAATAATCAAAAATAGCTTTTTGGCGAAAATTGTTTTTTCAATTCGCCAAAATGGTTATTGATAAAAAGGAATATAAGCCAGCTGTTAAGGAATAATCAAAAATAGCTTTTTGGCGAAAATTGTTTTTTCAATTCGCCAAAATGGTTATTGATAAGAAGGAATATAAACCAGCTGTTAAAGAATAATCAAAAATAGCTTTTTGGCGAAAATTGTTTTTTCAATTCGCCAAAATGGTTATTGATAAGAAGGAATATAAACCAGCTGTTAAGGAATAATCAATAAGATACCTTACTGACTTGTGAACTTTTAAAAGGTTTTTTATTTGTCTATAGTTTTAAGACAAACAAAAAACCTTTTTTTTCTTCATATTATCTTGTGTCTATATGAAGTTGTCGAGCTTTTTTGATCCAAAAAAAAAGGTTGATGATCACTTTTTATTTCGAAATGTAAATCAAATCAGGTAAACTCGTTATGTATTGTATACCTGATACATATGTGCTATAAACCCAAAATCTAAAGGAATAATAAGAATTCCTTTTAACCGCTTTTTTTCCTTCTAAACGCTTTTTTTTCGCCCTCATCTTATTTCTTTTTTTCAACATTCACTGCATTTGTAGTATTGCACCATAAATCATTTATCTAAAACTCATTAATGTATTATGAAAAAGCTATCAAGATCTTTTATCAATTTCAGTGTATTAATTTTATTATGTCTCGCTTTGGGGTGTAGTAATGATGATTCAGTTAATTCCGAAGACCCAAATGTAGGAGGAGAACCCTTAACATATGATGATGTGTTTTCTATCGGAAATGAGATTCCTTCTTTTAATGAAGAAAGAATAGAAAACATTGTATCTGTAGAAGAAGCACCTTTAGATGAGGATAATGCAGATGGTACTACTTCTAGATTTATTTGTGTTACCGAAACTGTTAATTTAAGAGATGGTACAGGAAAGTTTAATTTATTCGATACGAATGCTGAAGTCATATTTCCTGGAAATTTGTTACAAGGAAGTACATTGTCAGAACCTACACCTTCTCCGATTGTGGTTGAACGTGCAGGAGGAACTATTTCTATAAATATTAATAACGGAAATTTGCAATCCTCTGCAGAAGTAGATGAGGTAAAACGTAGTACGATACAAGATGCAATCAATCAAATTATCAGTACTTCTGGCGAAGAAGCACCTGCAAATTTTACAGTAGACATCGAACAGGTAGAGTCTGAAGAACAACTGGCTGTTGAGTTAGGTATTAACGTACGTGCCTTTAGAGTAAATGTTTCTAGCAATTTTAGTTTTAGTACAGAAAAAGAATTTAATCGTACACTAGTTAAATTAGACCAAAGTATGTACACGATGAGTTTTGATTTGCCCACAGATATCGGACAAATTTTTGACGAAAGTGTTACTCCTGAAGATTTAGCGCCATTTGTACAGCCCGATAATCCGGCAACATTTATTTCCTCTGTAACTTTTGGACGTGTTTTTTACATGTTGATAGAATCGACTTCTACGCGTCAAGAAATGGATGCAAGTATCAATGCAAGTTTTTCAGGCCTGGCCGTTAATGCTTCAGCAAGCTTAGATGTTTCCTCTGTTGAAAGCTTAAGCGACTTAAAAATAAAAGTTATTGCATATGGAGGCCCTTCTAGTGGTGCTTTTGAATTGATTGGTGAAACGAATATTCGAGATATTGCTTCAGCATTAGGTCAAACTTCTGACTTACGTTTTGCATTGCCCATTTCTTATGTAGTACGAAGTGTAGAACGTCCTGATCAAATCGTAGGTGTAAACCTAGCAACAGAATTTGGTAGAACTACTTGCGAGTTAAAAGGACAATTACCACTAAGAGCTTATCGAAATCTAGTGGATATTTTCGGTGCTGAGGATCGTATAGGAGCCGCTTTTAATATAGATGGTGCAGTAATAGGTGTCTATAATGATGCGGGTGATAGATATGCTATTTATGATGCAGGACTAGGAGAGGTATTAGGGATATTTGATCATAATGATCCCGACGGACCTCTAGGAGTTAGTAATTTGGATAATGTTGGAGCTGGTTTCAAGCATACTGAAACTGATAAAGGATTTCCTGAAAATACGGTGGTGCTTACAGATAAAGGAGGGATTAGATCACATAGGTTTTTTGTGAATGATAATTTTAATATAAATGATGCAAATCCGATTGGAGTTTATGCTTCCAATACTGAAAGTATCGAGACTATTTTGAGTACTAATAGTTCTCCGTTTCCCTTTTCGGCAGAGGGTATTTCTGCAGCCGCAGGATTGCCTTCTAATTTAGCTGATGGTAATAGAATGACTTCTATTATTTTTTCTGGTGGGTCACCTGAGTTTATGCAAAACCTTTTTTCCAGTAGTACAGCTATGAGTAATGTAGCAACACAAAATTTATCAGTATTACTAAAAGAGGAAGGTAACGATAGTTTTAATAAAATAAGGGCTGCGGCTGTGATACGTTTTTTAGGAGGTGAAGAAGAACTCCTACTCATTAACGAAGAAGGAGATTTAATGATGTATTTGAGTGACTTGAATGCCAGAAGAAGAGACGTGTATAGAAGAATTAGAGAAGTTGATAATTTTGAAGCTATTTATTCCGGAATTAGAGTACTGAAATAATAGTTTTTCGAGTATCATGATCCAGTCAATCGAACTTATTTACAGTAAGTAGCTATAGTAATTGCCCTGAAATCCCTTCCCCAAGTTTACTATTTATGATTCCCCGATGGCTCTGCCTCGGGGTTTCTGATTTACTTTCTTTGGGAAGTTGGAATTACCTTTTCACAATTATGAATAGTGTAAAATAAAGAATTTAAGTTTTGGACCCTAAAAGAAAAATGAACTCACAGGAGGTGGAGCGTCTGAAGTTTTGAGGGAGATTATCAATAAAGTAATTATTGATCAGAAGAGATATAAACGAGCTACTAAAGATTCCTTGTTGTTATAATGTTTTTTCTGAGAGTTTTATAAAATCCGCAGCTTATAGTTGAGTAACTAATAAGTCTTGCGGATTTCGTTTATTTATTAGTTAAAAAGTAATGAATCATTAAGTTTTTGTGTCTGTTTTTGTGTAAGTGTTAATATTTTATCAACACGAAAACGTTTGCGTAACACTTCAAACGTTTTCGGTATATGCAAAAATATTACATTGTAAGAAAATTAACACACAAACACTTATTTTATGAAAACTTTTAAGTTCGTTTATTTTCTATTGGCGATATCCTTTGTGATGATATCGTGTGATAAAGATGAGGTTTTGGATTCTGTAGAACCAGAATCTGTAAAACCGGAAGAATTAATTTCTACCAGAGCAGGTCTTAAGTCTATTGGATCTGGAGTAATGATGCAAGCATTTTATTGGGACGTTCCTGCAGGTGGTACTTGGTGGAATGTCATTAAGGATAAAGTTGATAACTGGAGTGATGCTGGTATCGATGCTATTTGGTTACCACCTGTAAGTAAAGCGCAGAATGGTAAATTTTCTATGGGATATGACCCTTTTGATTATTATGATTTTGGACAGTACAATCAAATGGGTAGCACAGAGACTAGATTTGGATCTAAATCAGAATTAGAATCTCTTATTTCTAGAGCTCATAGATATAGACTGAATGTAATAGCTGATATTGTTATTAACCATAATAGTGGAGGGGATTTAGAATCAAATCAATTTGCAGGTAAAAGTACGTATACTAAGTTTAATCCTTTGTCAGGAAAGTTTAATAGAACGAAATATGATTTTCATCCTAATGATAAATACAATTCAGATAGCGGAATATTTGGAGGCTTTCCAGATTTGAGTCATAAAAAAGTATATGTTCAGGATTGGTTGTATAAAAAGAGTAACTCTGTTGCTAAGTATTATAGTAACACTATGAAATTTGATGGGTATAGGTTTGATTATGTGAAAGGTTTTGAACCATGGGTTGCAAGAGAATTTCGTAAATCTACCGGAGTATTTGGTGTGGGAGAATATTGGGATGGTAATGTGAATAGTTTAAAATGGTGGACAGATCAAGCTCAGATGTCAGCATTTGATTTTGCCTGCTACTATAAAATGAGAGATGCATTTGTAGGTAATAATTTAAATGCGCTTAGTGGAGATATGTTGTGGAAAAGAAACGCATCTAGAGCTGTTACCTTTGTAGCGAATCATGATACTGATGAGATTCATACAAATAAATTGTTAGCGTATGCTTATATTTTAACGCATGAAGGGTATCCTGCTCTTTTTTATAGAGATTATGAGGATTGGTTGGATAAAAATAAATTAAATAATTTGATTTGGATTCATAATAATCTTGCTGGAGGAAACACATCAAACCTTTGGACAGATAATGATGAATATATTGCCAGAAGAAATGGTGGCGGAGGAAAGAATGGTTTGGTTGTGTATATCAATAATTCTAACTCTTGGAAAGAAAGATGGATTCAGACGAATTGGTCTGGCAAAAAAATAAAAGATTATACAGGTAGTTCTAGTTGGGAACCTACAACACAAGGTGATAAGTGGGTTAAGATCCAGGCGCCACCAAAAGGATATACCGTTTGGTCTCTGAAATAATAAAGTGATTGTTCTTGGTTTATAAGGATAGCTTCTAAGTTATAAGTCGGTTTTTTATCTGTTATAACATTTTGTAACAGATAGAAAATCGGCTTTTTTACTTTGATTATAAGGTGTTTAAAATAAATATGTGAAAAATATTTAAGTTATTCAAAAAAAGCTTTGTTAATAATACTTTTGTGCTATCTTTGCATCCTAATTTTTAAAGAAAGGAGGTAACACTATGTTAATTATACCAGTTAAAGACGGAGAAAATATAGATAGAGCGTTAAAACGTTTTAAGCGTAAATTTGATAGAACAGGAACAATGCGTCAGCTGCGTAAGCGTCAGGCGTTCATGAAGCCTTCTGTTGAACGTAGAGCTCAAGTTCAAAAAGCGCAGTACATTCAGCACTTAAGAGACCAAGAGGAAATTTAAAACAACATGTTGAGACGTTGTATGTTTTAATTCTTTTTAAGAATTAAACTTCGTTTTTCAGTATATATAATTTTAAACCATTAGATGCTAAAAGTTTTATACTTTTGTGTTCTAATGGTTTTTTTGTGTTTATTAAAGAGTTTGTAGATTATTTACTTTTAGAAAGAAAGTATTCAGTTCATACGGTTACTGCTTATAAGGCAGATTTAATGTCTTATACTGAGTTTTATGAAAGAGAATACGATGAAAGAGATATTTCAAGATCAAATTACGCTCAAATCCGTTCTTGGATTGTAGGTTTGGTTGATGAAGGGGTGTCTAATAGAACAATTAATAGGAAAGTGTCTTCACTTAAGGCATATTATAGGTTTTTGTTAAAGACAGGGCAAATACAAAAAACTCCTTTAGCCAAGCATCAAGCATTAAAAGTTTCTAAAAAACTTCAAATTCCGTTTTCAGATATTGAGGTGGATAAGGTTTTGGGTGAATTATTAGATAATGAAGACTTTAAAAGTGTTAGAGATAGGTTAATTGTTGAGTTTTTTTATGCAACAGGAATGCGTAGAATTGAATTAGTTAATCTCAAAATAAATAATATTGATCTATTAGGTAGGCAGGTGAAGGTTTTGGGTAAACGTAATAAAGAGAGGTATATACCTTTAATACCATCTATTCTTATTACTATTAAGCGGTATTTAGAATTAAGAACAGAAGTTGTGATAGAGTCTGAAAACCCTTTTTTATTGTTAACAGAAAAAGGAGTTAAAATCTATGAAACACTTGTGTATCGAATCATAAATAGTTATTTTAGTGAGGCATCTTCTAAAGTAAAAAGAAGCCCGCATATATTGAGACATTCATTTGCGACGCATCTGCTTAATGAAGGTGCTAACTTAAATGCTGTAAAAGAATTACTTGGTCATTCCAGTTTAGCTTCTACTGAGGTGTATACACATCATAGTGTTGCGCAATTAGCAAAAGTGCACAAGCAATCTCACCCAAGGAATAAAAAGTAAAGTGTTTATCGTTGTATTTATGTCTTTTGGACTTTAAATATTTGTTTAACCAATTAAAATAACACCTATGAAAGTGAACTTGCAATCCGTAAATTTTAATGTAGATCAGAAATTGGTAGATTTTACACAGACGAAATTGGATAAGTTAGAAAATCATTTTAGTCGTATTATTCATGCTGATGTTTTTTTGAAAGTTATGAATACAAGTGGTAAGGAAAATAAAATCACTGAAATTTTACTAAGTGTTCCAGGGGATGAGTTTATAATAAAAAAAATAAACAAAAGCTTTGAAGAAGGTGTGGATGAGTGTGTTAGTTCATTGGAAAGGCAATTGCGAAAACGAAAGGAAAAATTAAATGCACATGTTTGATAATTTTTTTTCAAAAATTGTTTTGTGAAAGAAATAAATTCTATACATTTGCAGTCCGTTAGAAATAGCGGACTTTTTTATGCTTAAAAAAGTAACCAAAAGCCGATGTAGCTCAGCTGGCTAGAGCAGCTGATTTGTAATCAGCAGGTCGTGGGTTCGAGTCCCTCCATCGGCTCTTGAAATATTGAAAAAAGTATCAGGTTCCGGAGTTGTTTTCTGTTTGAAAACACATTCTTGAAAGGGCTAAAATTTATCCTGAGCTATGACAAAGAAAGTCCCTCTGTCGACTAATTAAAAGGTGAAATTTTGAAAAAAAAATCAACCTTTTTTTATAAAATTTTGAATTGTAAATTATTTGATTAATTTTGCGCTTTCAAAATTTAGAAGTTCATTCTAAAATTATGATTTCAATTGGGGAGATACTCAAGCGGCCAACGAGGGCAGACTGTAAATCTGCTGACTACGTCTTCGCAGGTTCGAATCCTGCTCTCCCCACAACCTTCAATTTTGATTTCAAAATTGTAAATGCGGGAGTAGCTCAGTTGGTAGAGCGTCAGCCTTCCAAGCTGAATGTCGCCAGTTCGAACCTGGTCTCCCGCTCTTAAAAAATACAGAGCTAATCTTGATGCATTATTAGCATTGGATTTTTAAAATAAAAATAATGATGAATCGGTTTTCTTTCGATATGTAATGAAGGACTCTGGTTTATCATTGTGTACTTTAAAAAGCCGGTGTAGCTCAGGGGTAGAGCGTTTCCTTGGTAAGGAAGAGGTCACGAGTTCAAATCTCGTCATTGGCTCTTGGTTCAGAATTATAAATTGAACACTAATATATAACTAAGATTAAATAAATTCATTATGGCAAAGGAAACTTTTGATCGTTCCAAACCGCACTTAAATATTGGTACTATTGGACACGTTGATCACGGTAAAACAACTTTAACCGCTGCAATTACTAAGGTATTGGCAGATGCTGGATTTTCTGAAGCAAAATCTTTTGATCAGATCGATAATGCACCAGAAGAAAAGGAAAGAGGTATTACAATTAATACATCACACGTAGAATATGCAACGGAAGAGCGTCACTACGCACACGTTGATTGTCCAGGTCACGCCGATTATGTGAAAAACATGGTAACTGGTGCTGCTCAAATGGACGGTGCAATCTTAGTGGTAGCTGCTACTGATGGACCAATGCCACAAACACGTGAGCATATCTTATTAGGACGTCAGGTTGGTATTCCAAGAATCGTTGTATTCATGAATAAAGTGGATATGGTTGATGATGAAGAGTTACTAGAATTAGTTGAGATGGAAATCAGAGATCTTCTTTCTTTCTATGAGTATGATGGTGATAATGGACCTGTAGTTGCTGGTTCTGCACTTGGAGCTCTAAATGGAGAAAAGAAATGGGTTGATTCTGTTTTAGAATTGATGAAGGAAGTAGATGCTTGGATTGAATTGCCAAAACGAGATGTAGAAAAAGATTTCTTAATGCCGATTGAAGATGTATTCTCTATTACTGGTCGTGGTACTGTTGCAACGGGACGTATCGAAACTGGTATTGCTAACACTGGTGATCCTGTAGAGATTATCGGTATGGGAGCTGAGAAATTAACTTCTACTATTACTGGTATTGAGATGTTTCGTCAGATATTAGACAGAGGAGAAGCTGGAGATAATGCTGGTATCTTACTAAGAGGTATTGAGAAAACTCAGATTTCTCGTGGTATGGTAATTACTAAACCAGGATCTGTAACTCCACACTCTAAGTTTAAGGCTGAAGTTTATATCCTTAAAAAAGAAGAAGGTGGACGTCATACTCCGTTCCATAATAACTACCGTCCTCAGTTTTACGTTCGTACAACTGACGTAACTGGAAACATTGCGCTTCCTGATGGAGTTGAAATGGTAATGCCTGGAGATAACTTAACAATTACTGTTGATCTTATTCAGACAATTGCAATGAATGTAGGTCTTCGTTTTGCGATCCGTGAAGGTGGTAGAACAGTAGGTGCTGGACAGGTTACTGAAATTTTAGACTAATACAATATATAAATATATGAGGTAAGGTATTCGTTACGACGAATACCTTGACTTATGTATACGGGTTTAGCTCAGTTGGTAGAGCACTGGTCTCCAAAACCAGGTGTCGGGAGTTCGAGTCTCTCAACCCGTGCTAATAAATATGAAAAATTTCTTCATTTAGATAAAATGAAGTTGATATAATGAATTTATAGTGATGAGAGTTTTTTCTTATCATTAAAAAGAATAATAAGATGGCTGGATTAATAAATTACATTACGGAATCATATAGCGAGTTAAAGAATCACGTAACATGGACTCCTTGGGCAGAAGCACAAAGACTTACTTTAGTTACTATCATTTTCTCGGTTATTTTTTCTTTAGCTATCTGGGGAGTTGATACTGTGTTTAGTAATGTGATAGAGTATTATTTCACTTTAGTTAAATCGTAATTATAATGGCTGAGGTTGGTAATACTAAAAAATGGTACGTTGTGCGTGCTGTAAGTGGTCAGGAAAACAAGATAAAGGACTATATTGAGAGAGAAATTGCTCATATGGGAATGGAGGACTATGTTTCTCAGATCTTGGTACCTACGGAAAAGGTAATTCAGATCAGAAATGGGAAAAAAATCCATAAAGAGAGAGTGTATTTTCCTGGATATGTTATGATAGAAGCAAATCTTTCAGGAGAAATTCCTCATATCATAAAGTCTATTAATGGAGTTATTGGTTTTCTTGGGGAAGTTAAAGGAGGAGATCCTGTGCCTTTAAGAAAAGCCGAGATTAATAGAATGCTTGGTAAAGTAGATGAACTTGCTGTGAAAACTGACAATATTGCGATTCCTTATACGGTTGGTGAAACGGTAAAAGTGATCGATGGACCTTTTAATGGTTTTAACGGTACAGTTGAGAAGGTAAATGAAGAAAAGCGTAAGCTAGAAGTAATGGTTAAGATTTTCGGAAGGAAAACACCATTAGAATTGAGTTATATGCAAGTCGAAAAAGTATAATAATTGTTACATTATATATCCTGAATTGTTCTTATTGCTTCCACTTTATAGAACAATTCTAATTTAAAATTAGAAAAATGGCTAAAGAAATAAGTAAGGTTGTAAAACTTCAAGTACGTGGAGGAGCGGCGAACCCATCCCCACCAGTTGGACCTGCTTTAGGTGCTGCCGGAGTGAATATCATGGAATTCTGTAAGCAATTCAATGGTAGAACACAAGATAAGGCTGGTAAAGTATTGCCAGTTGTTATTAATGTTTACAAAGACAAATCTTTTGATTTTGTAATCAAAACTCCACCTGCGGCAGTTCAAATACTGGAAGCAGCAAAAACGAAAAAAGGTTCTGGAGAGCCAAATCGTAAAAAAGTGGCTAGTGTTACTTGGGATCAAGTTCGTACAATCGCAGAAGATAAAATGCAGGATTTAAATGCATTTACTGTAGAGTCCGCTATGAAAATGATTGCCGGTACCGCTCGTTCAATGGGTGTAACTGTAAAAGGACAAGCTCCTTTTTAATCCAAAAACGTGTAGAAAATGGCAAAAGTAACTAAAAAGCAAAAAGAAGTTAGAGCTAAAGTTGAAAAGAATAAAGCATATTCAGTAGACGAAGCTTCCGCTTTAGTAAAAGAAATAACAAACGTAAATTTTGATGCCTCTGTAGATCTTGCTGTTCGTTTGAACGTAGATCCTCGTAAAGCAAATCAAATGGTACGTGGTGTGGTAACATTACCTCACGGGACAGGAAAGGATGTTAAAGTTCTTGCATTGGTAACACCGGATAAAGAAGCTGAAGCTAAAGAGGCTGGAGCTGATTTTATAGGTCTAGATGAGTATTTAGACAAAATTAAAGGTGGATGGACTGATGTAGATGTGATCATTACAATGCCTAGTGTTATGGGTAAATTAGGTCCATTAGGTCGAGTATTAGGACCTCGTGGTTTAATGCCTAATCCTAAAACGGGTACAGTAACAATGGATATAGCAAAAGCTGTTTCTGATGTTAAAGCTGGTAAAATTGACTTCAAGGTTGATAAAACTGGTATTGTTCACGCTGCAATTGGAAAGTCATCTTTTTCTGCTGATAAAATAGCAGGAAATGCAAAAGAATTATTAACAACGTTAGTGAAGTTAAAACCTGTGGCTGCGAAAGGTATATATATTAAGTCAATATATATGTCTTCTACAATGAGCCCTAGTTTGGAGATTGATTTAAAGAACTACGCTGGTAATTAAGATAAACGATTATGACAAGAGAAGAAAAATCACAAGTAATTGAAGACTTAACTGCTCAGTTAGCTGAAAACACTAATATCTATTTAGCAGATATTTCAGGTTTGGATGCAGGAACAACTTCAAACTTACGTAGAGCTTGTTTTAAAGCTAACGTATCATTAAAAGTAATTAAGAATACACTTCTTGCGAAAGCAATGGAGAAATCTGATAAAGATTTTGGAGAATTGCCAGAGGTATTAAAAGGTAATACTTCAATTATGTTCTCTGAAACTGGTAATGCACCAGCAAAGGTTATAAAAGAGTTTCGTAAGAAATCTGAGAAGCCTTTATTAAAAGGAGCTTTTGTAGAAGAAGCGATTTTTGTTGGAGATGAAACTTTAGACGCACTTGTAAATATCAAGTCTAAAGAAGAAGTTATTGGAGAAATTATTGGCTTACTACAGTCACCAGCTAAGAATGTTATTTCGGCATTAAAGTCTAGTGGAGGTACTATAGCAGGTATTCTTAAAACATTATCTGAGAAAGAAGGATAATTTAAGCGTGTACGCACTTTTTAACAAATATATTTCAATTAAAAAAAATTATTAAAAACGATAGAAAATGGCAGATTTAAAAGAATTCGCAGAACAATTAGTTAACTTAACAGTAAAAGAAGTTAATGAGTTAGCTGATATATTAAAAGATGAGTATGGTATCGAGCCTGCTGCTGCTGCAGTAGCTGTAGCTGCTGGTGGTGGAGCTGCTGGTGGAGATGCTGCTGAAGAAAAAACTGAATTTGATGTAATCCTTAAAGCAGCTGGTGGTGCTAAATTAGCAGTTGTAAAACTTGTGAAGGAATTAACTGGTCTTGGTCTTAAAGAGGCTAAAGGATTAGTTGATGATGCTCCAAGTGCAATCAAAGAAGGTATTGCTAAAGATGAAGCAGAAGCTCTAAAAGCTCAATTAGAAGAGGCTGGAGCTGAGGTTGAGCTTAAGTAAGCTTACCATATATTGACATAGAGGTTTAGACCTGGAGAATTTTCTCTAAGGTCTAAACCATTTTGCGTATATAAATATGATGTATATTAAAATACGCTGTTTTTTAAATTTTAATTTAATTCCGTCCATTGATGTTAGCAACGCAAACTGAAAGATTGAATTTTTCTTCTGTAAAGAATAGACCTGATTATCCTGATTTTTTGGATATTCAGATCAAATCCTTTCAGGACTTCTTTCAATTAGAAACAAAGTCTGAAGAAAGAGGAAATGAGGGTCTTTATAATACCTTCATGGAAAATTTCCCGATTACGGATACACGTAATCAATTTGTACTAGAATTTTTAGACTACTTTGTAGATCCACCAAGATATGATTTACAAGAGTGTATAGAAAGAGGTCTTACATATAGTGTACCTCTAAAAGCACGTTTAAAACTTTTCTGTACAGACCCTGAGCACGAAGATTTTGAGACGATTGTTCAGGACGTATATTTAGGTACGATTCCTTACATGACTCCAAGTGGTACATTCTGTATTAATGGAGCAGAACGTGTTGTTGTATCTCAGTTACACCGTTCACCTGGTGTGTTCTTTGGACAATCATTCCATGCGAATGGAACAAAGTTATATTCTGCCAGAGTAATACCTTTTAAAGGTTCTTGGATAGAATTTGCAACCGATATCAATAGCGTAATGTACGCATATATTGATAGAAAGAAAAAATTACCAGTAACTACACTTTTCCGTGCTATTGGTTTTGAAAGAGATAAGGATATATTAGAAATTTTTGACCTTGCAGAAGAAGTTAAAGTTTCTAAATCAGGATTAAAAAAAGTATTAGGTCGTAAGCTTGCTGCACGTGTTTTAAATACATGGCATGAGGATTTTGTAGATGAAGATACGGGAGAAGTAGTTTCTATCGAGCGTAATGAAATTGTTTTAGATCGCGATACTGTTTTAGATAAGGATCACTTAGATGAGATCGTTGACTCTGGAGCTAAAACCATTTTACTTCATAAAGAAGATAATGATAAGGGTGATTATGCTATTATCCACAATACATTGCAAAAAGATCCTACAAATTCTGAAAAAGAAGCTGTAGAACATATATACCGTCAATTGCGTAATGCAGAACCGCCTGATGAGGAAACGGCAAGAGGTATTATTGACAAGTTATTCTTTTCTGACCAACGTTACAATCTTGGTGAAGTAGGTCGTTATAGAATGAATAAAAAATTAGGTCTTAATATTGAAATGGACAAGCAAGTGCTTACCAAAGAAGATATTATAACCATCATAAAGTATTTAATAGAATTAATTAACTCTAAAGCAGAGATTGATGATATTGATCACCTTTCTAACCGTCGTGTAAGAACTGTAGGTGAGCAATTATCGCAACAGTTTGGAGTTGGTCTAGCGCGTATGGCTCGTACAATTCGTGAGCGCATGAATGTTAGAGATAATGAAGTATTTACACCAATTGATTTAATAAATGCAAAGACGCTGTCTTCTGTAATTAATTCGTTCTTTGGTACCAACCAGTTATCTCAGTTTATGGATCAAACAAATCCACTAGCAGAGATTACTCATAAGCGTAGACTTTCTGCTCTTGGACCTGGTGGTTTATCGAGAGAAAGAGCAGGTTTCGAGGTTCGAGATGTACACTATACACATTACGGTCGTTTATGTCCTATTGAAACTCCAGAGGGTCCGAATATTGGATTAATTTCTTCACTTGCAGTATTTGCTAAAGTGAATTCAATGGGATTCCTTGAAACTCCTTATCGTAAAGTTGAGGAAGGTAAAGTTGATTTAAGTGAGTTTAGATATTTAAGTGCCGAAGAAGAGGAAGAGAAATTAATAATGCAAGCCAATCTACCGTTAAAGGAAGATGGTACGATTGAGAGTGATAAAGTAATTGCTCGTATGGAAGGTGATTTCCCTGTGATTGATCCATCAGCGGTCAATTATGCGGATGTTGCGCCTAATCAAATTGCTTCGATTTCAGCATCTTTGATTCCTTTCTTAGAGCATGATGATGCGAACCGAGCGTTGATGGGATCGAATATGATGCGTCAGGCAGTTCCTTTATTAAGAGTAGATGCTCCAATTGTAGGTACAGGACTTGAACGTCAGGTAGCTTCTGATTCTAGAGTATTAATAAATGCTGAAGGAGCCGGAGTTGTTGAGTATGTGGATGCTCAAAAGATAACTATCAAATACGATAGAACGGAAGAACAGAGAATGGTAAGTTTTGAAAGTGATTCCAAAACATATAACCTGATTAAATTTCGTAAGACCAACCAAGGTACTTCTATAAACTTGAAACCAATTGTAAGAGTTGGAGATAGAGTAAACAAAGGACAAGTTTTGTGTCAAGGTTATGCAACTGAGAACGGAGAACTTGCTTTGGGAAGAAATATGAAGGTTGCCTTCATGCCTTGGAAAGGATATAACTTTGAGGATGCGATTGTGATTTCTGAGAAAGTAGTTAGAGATGATATCTTTACTTCTATTCATATTGATGAGTATTCATTAGAAGTTAGAGATACTAAGTTAGGTAATGAAGAGTTAACTAATGATATTCCTAATGTTTCTGAAGAAGCTACAAAAGATCTTGATGAAAACGGAATGATCCGTGTTGGTGCTGAAATCAAACCAGGAGATATTCTTATCGGTAAAATTACACCAAAAGGAGAGAGTGATCCTACTCCAGAAGAGAAGTTGTTAAGAGCTATTTTTGGAGATAAAGCAGGAGATGTTAAAGATGCATCTTTAAAAGCTTCACCTTCTTTACACGGTGTTGTTATAGATAAGAAGTTGTTCGCTCGTGCTATTAAAGACAAGCGAAAGCGTTCTCAAGATAAAGAAGATATTTCTATCTTAGAAAGATCCTATGATGCAAAATTTGCATTATTGAAAGCAGAATTGATAGATAAATTATTTATAATCGTTGGAGGTAAGACTTCTCAAGGGGTTATTAATGATTTAGGAGAAGAAGTACTTCCAAAAGGTAAAAAGTTTACTCAGAAAATGCTTAATAGTGTTGATGACTATGCTCACCTTACTAAAGGTACTTGGACTACTGATGATAATCTTAATAAAATGGTTGCGGATTTAATCCACAATTTTAAGATTAAGGAAAATGATTTACAAGGTAACTTGCGTAGAGAGAAATTTACAATCTCTGTGGGTGATGAATTACCTTCTGGAATTATAAAACTTGCTAAAGTTTATATTGCTAAAAAACGTAAACTTAAAGTAGGAGATAAGATGGCAGGGCGTCACGGTAACAAAGGTATTGTTGCACGTATCGTAAGAGAAGAAGATATGCCTTTCCTAGAAGACGGAACACCAGTAGATATCGTACTGAATCCATTAGGGGTACCATCTCGTATGAATATTGGTCAGATCTATGAAACTGTATTAGGTTGGGCTGGTCAGAAATTAGGTAGAAAGTATGCTACTCCGATTTTTGATGGTGCTTCTTTAGATCAGATCAACGAATTTACAGATGAAGCAGGTATTCCAAGGTTTGGACATACATATTTATATGATGGAGGTACAGGAGATCGTTTTGATCAACCAGCAACTGTAGGTGTAATCTACATGCTTAAGTTAGGTCATATGGTAGACGATAAAATGCACGCACGTTCTATAGGACCATATTCATTGATCACACAGCAACCACTTGGTGGTAAAGCACAGTTTGGTGGTCAACGTTTTGGAGAGATGGAAGTTTGGGCACTTGAAGCTTATGGTGCTTCAGCTACCCTTCGAGAAATACTGACTGTGAAATCTGATGATGTTATTGGTAGAGCCAAAACGTACGAAAGTATTGTAAAAGGTGAGCCTATGCCAGAACCAGGATTACCAGAATCATTCAATGTATTAATGCATGAATTGAAAGGTCTTGGTCTGGATATCAGATTAGAAGAATAATAAAGATGAAATCGTACCTGGAGCGAAGTCAAAGGGTGCGATACATCATATAATTATTCAATATTAAATTACAATAATTCTTAAGCAACCATATATTATGGCAAGAAATAATGATAAGAATACAGTAAAGAGATTTAATAAAATCTCTATAGGTTTAGCCTCTCCTGAGTCGATTTTAGCAGCGTCGCAAGGAGAAGTTTTAAAGCCTGAAACTATCAATTATCGTACTCACAAACCTGAGCGTGATGGTTTGTTCTGTGAGCGTATTTTTGGACCTGTGAAGGACTTTGAATGTGCTTGTGGTAAATATAAAAGAATTCGTTACAAGGGGATCGTTTGTGATCGATGTGGTGTAGAAGTAACAGAAAAGAAAGTTAGAAGAGATCGCGTAGGACATATTAATTTAGTTGTTCCTGTAGCGCATATATGGTATTTTCGTTCTTTACCAAATAAAATAGGATATTTACTAGGCCTTCCATCTAAGAAATTAGATATGATCATTTACTACGAAAGATATGTAGTAATTCAGCCTGGTATTGCTAAAAATGAAGAAGGAGAACCAGTTCAGAAAATGGATTTCCTTACTGAAGAAGAGTATCTGAACATTTTAGATAGTTTACCTCAAGAGAATTTATATTTGGATGATGCTGATCCTAATAAATTCATTGCTAAGATGGGGGCAGAATGCCTTATTGAAATCTTAAAAAGAATTGATCTTGATGAGTTATCATACCAATTAAGACATAAAGCAAATAACGAAACTTCTAAGCAACGTAAAACAGAAGCGTTAAAGCGTCTTCAGGTTGTAGAGTCTTTACGTGATGCTAATAAGAATAGAGAAAATCGTCCAGAATGGATGATTCTTAAAGTAGTTCCGGTAATTCCGCCAGAATTACGTCCATTAGTACCACTTGATGGGGGTCGTTTTGCGACTTCTGATTTAAATGACTTGTACCGTCGTGTAATAATTCGTAATAATCGTTTGAAGCGTTTGATGGAAATTAAAGCGCCAGAAGTAATTTTACGTAATGAAAAACGTATGTTGCAGGAATCTGTAGATTCTTTATTTGATAATACACGTAAAGCTTCCGCTGTAAAAACAGATTCTAATAGACCATTAAAATCATTATCTGATTCTTTAAAAGGTAAGCAAGGACGTTTCCGTCAGAACTTACTTGGAAAACGTGTGGATTATTCTGCTCGTTCTGTAATCGTTGTTGGACCAGAATTGAAATTATTCGAATGCGGTATTCCTAAGAATATGGCAGCTGAGTTATACAAGCCATTTGTAATCCGAAAGTTGATTGAGCGTGGTATTGTAAAGACGGTAAAGTCAGCAAAGAAAATTATAGATAGAAAAGAGCCAGTAGTTTGGGATATCTTAGAGAATGTTCTAAAAGGACATCCGATATTATTAAACCGTGCTCCTACGCTTCACCGTTTAGGTATACAGGCGTTCCAGCCAAAACTTATTGAAGGTAAAGCAATACAGTTACACCCACTGGTATGTACTGCATTTAATGCGGATTTTGATGGAGATCAAATGGCTGTGCATTTACCACTTGGACCAGAAGCCATATTGGAAGCACAGTTATTAATGTTAGCTTCTCATAATATTTTGAATCCTGCTAATGGTTCTCCAGTGACGGTTCCTTCTCAGGATATGGTATTAGGTCTATATTATATGACTAAATCTCGTAGATCTACACCCGAATTAGAAATTAAAGGTGAAGATTTAACGTTCTATTCTCCAGAAGAAGTAGTTATCGCTTATAACGAGAAAAGATTAGACATAAATGCTAATATTAAAGTAAGGACTAAGGACATTGAAGAAGGAGAATTAGTTACGAAAATAATAGAGACTACTACAGGTAGAGTATTATTTAATGAAAAAGTTCCTGAAAAAGCTGGTTATATTAATGAAGTATTAACTAAAAAATCTCTTAGAGATATTATTGGTGATATTTTAAAGGTGACTAGTGTTCCGGAAACGGCTGCTTTTTTAGATGAAATAAAGACATTAGGATATAACTTTGCATTTAGAGGTGGTTTATCATTTAGTTTAGGGGATATTATTATTCCTAAGGAGAAGCATACGATGATTGCGGATGCTAATGGGCAAGTAGATAATATTGTAGCTAACTATAATATGGGTCTTATTACCAATAATGAGCGTTACAATCAGGTAATTGATATTTGGACTTCTACAAATGCCGCATTGACAGAACTGTCGATGAAGCGTATTAGAGAAGATCAACAAGGGTTTAATTCGGTATATATGATGCTTGATTCTGGAGCAAGGGGATCTAAAGAACAGATTCGTCAGCTTACAGGAATGCGTGGATTGATGGCAAAACCGAAGAAATCAAATTCTGCGGGTGGAGAAATTATTGAGAATCCAATTCTTTCTAACTTTAAAGAAGGTCTTTCTATTCTTGAGTACTTTATTTCTACTCACGGTGCTCGTAAAGGTCTTGCGGATACAGCACTTAAAACTGCAGATGCAGGATACCTTACACGTCGTTTAGTTGATGTTGCACAGGATGTAATCGTTAATATCGAGGATTGTGGAACATTAAGAGGAGTAGAAGTTAGTCCATTAAAGAAAAATGAGGAGATTATAGAAGGTCTTGCTGCCAGAATTGCAGGTAGAACCTCGTTGATGGATGTTATTAATCCATTAACTCAGGAAGTACTTGTAAAGGCTGGTGAAGAGATTGATGATGTAACTGCTAAAAACATAGAAAATTCTCCTGTAGAATCTGTAGAAGTTCGTTCTGCTCTTACCTGTGAAGCTAAGAAAGGTATATGTGTCAAATGTTATGGACGTAACCTAGCTACCGGTAAAACAGTTCAGCGAGGTGAAGCGGTAGGTGTTGTCGCAGCTCAATCAATTGGAGAACCGGGGACACAGCTTACATTACGTACATTCCACGTTGGAGGTATCGCGAGTAACATTTCAGAAGAAAATCAATTAAAATCTAAATTTGCAGGTAAAGCAGAAATAGAAGAATTGAAAACTGTAAAAGGTAAGGATTCTAATGGAAATGAAATTGATGTAGTTATCTCTCGTACTTCTGAAGTTAAGGTTACGGATCCAAAGACTAAGATTGTACTTAGTACAAATCTTATACCTTATGGTTCACAATTGTTTATCAAAAGTGGTGATACGGTTAAAGCGGATCAAAGTATCTGTCAATGGGATCCATATAATGGTGTAATTATTTCAGAATTTGCTGGAAAAGTAAGCTATGAAAATGTAGAGCAAGGTATAACATATCAAGTAGAGATAGATGAGCAAACTGGATTCCAGGAAAAAGTAATCTCAGAATCACGTGATAAGAAAAAGATACCTACCCTTCTGATTATGGGTAAAGGTGACGAAGTTCTTCGTTCATATAACCTTCCTGTTGGGGCTCACTTAATGGTTGATGATAATGAAAAGATTGAGGTAGGTAAGGTATTGGTTAAGATTCCTCGTAAATCAGCGAAAGCTGGTGATATTACAGGAGGTCTTCCACGTGTAACAGAATTATTTGAAGCACGTAACCCATCAAACCCTGCGGTTGTTAGTGAGATTGATGGTGTAGTATCATTTGGTAAAATTAAGCGTGGTAATCGTGAGATTATTGTAGAGTCTAGAATTGGTGAAATCAAGAAGTATCTTGTTAAATTATCAAATCAGATTCTTGTACAAGAGAATGATTTTGTACGTGCAGGTATGCCATTATCTGACGGTTCTGTAACTCCAGAAGATATCCTTAAAATAAAAGGACCTTCTGCAGTACAGCAGTACTTAGTGAATGAGGTACAGGAAGTATATAGATTACAAGGTGTGAAGATTAATGATAAGCATTTTGAGGTAGTAGTACGTCAAATGATGCGTAAAGTAAGAATTCAAGATCCAGGTGATACAATTTTCCTAGAGAATCAATTAATCCATAAAGCTGATTTCATTGTCGAAAATGATTCTATGTATGGAATGAAAGTGATTGAAGATTCTGGAGATAGTGAAAACCTTAAAGCTGGACAGATTATATCACCTCGTGATTTAAGAGATGAAAATTCTCTTTTACGTAGAGAAGATAAAAATTTAGTAGAGGCTAGAGATGTTACTCCTGCTACAGCGACACCAATACTTCAAGGTATTACTAGAGCATCGCTTCAAACTAAATCGTTTATCTCTGCTGCATCATTCCAGGAAACAACAAAAGTATTAAACGAAGCTGCTGTAAGCGGTAAGGTTGATGATCTGGAAGGATTAAAAGAGAATGTAATCGTTGGACACAGAATTCCTGCCGGAACTGGTATGAGAGACTATGAGAGTATTATAGTGGGTTCTAAGGAAGAGTTCGAAGATCGAATGGAACAACGACAAGAAGTAAATTATAATTAATCAGTTAAAGCCTGCCAATTGGCAGGCTTTCTGTTTTAAGGACGAATGTGTTCAGGTAAAATATTTTAAAATGGCAGACGAAAAGAAACAAAAACAAAATCAGTTAAATATAGAGTTAGATGATGCTATAGCTGATGGAGTGTATAGCAATTTGGCAATTATTAACCATTCGGTATCCGAATTTGTGGTTGATTTTGTAAATATTATGCCAGGAAGACCTAAAAGCAAAGTGAAAAGTAGGATCATTTTAACTCCTCAGCATGCCAAAAGATTATTAAAGGCATTAGGAGATAATGTATCAAGATTTGAAGCCGCTCACGGTGAAATCAAAGATTATGAGCAACCACCAATTCCTTTAAATTTTGGTCCTACCGGACAAGCATAAGAAGTGTAACATATTCTTAAGGATATAGTGATCCGCTTGATTTTATTAATCAAGCGGATCTTTTTTTGAATATATGGAAGCTTGATCAACACATATATTTTTATTATCTTAAACGTTCTTTAAATAAGTGTATTATATATGTCTGATCGAATTAAAACTTATTCTGAATTCTATAAGTTCTATCTAACAGAACACAGAAATAGAACTAGTAGGACTTTACATTTTGTAGGTACTTTTTTAGTTTTTATTATTATCGCAATTGCTATTTATTTTGGTTGGGGTTGGAAATGGTTTTTAGTACCCGTTGTGGGATATGGTTTCGCTTGGGTAGGTCACGCTTTTTTTGAAAAAAATAAACCGGCAACATTTAGATATCCTTTATGGAGTCTAATTTCAGATTTTAAGTTATTCTTTGAGATTCTTTTTGGAAAGAGATCGTTGGATAGTACGAAAGATTAATATAGTTATGCCTTATGAAAGATTGATTTTAAATAGATTTTGTTAATATTTGATATAAAAACCGATCAAATAAATATCTTTTAATAGACTTTTGTATTATAAACATACTTTGCTAGCATTCTTTTATAAAAATCCTTAAAACTCCTCTAAATCACGTTTAGAATTCTGAAGTAAAGTGAAAAATTATAGAAGGATACTTTTGTTGTGTCATTTGTAAACTAAAAGAAGAATCAGCTAAAAAAACCAATTGGTCTTGCTTGTCTTTTGCCAAAAATTTACTTTTCACACGTTTGAAATCTTTAAACTCGTCACTGTCCGTGTCTTCGGTTTCAATCCAACAAGCTTTGTGCACGTTAAGATTCTCATAGGTACATTTTGCTCCATATTCGTGTTCTAATCTATATTGTATTACTTCATATTGAAGCGCTCCAACTGTACCAATCACTTTTCTTCCGTTCAATTCTAGGGTAAATAATTGCGCTACTCCTTCATCCATTAATTGATCAATTCCTTTGGCTAATTGCTTGGATTTCATAGGATCCGCATTATTGATATATCTAAAATGCTCTGGAGAAAAACTAGGAATTCCTCTATAATTTAATTGTTCCCCGGTTGTTAGTGTATCTCCTATTTTAAAGTTACCTGTATCATGTAAACCAACAATATCACCTGGATAAGAGATGTCTACAATTTCTTTTTTTTCTGCAAAAAAAGCGTTAGGACTAGAGAATTTAAGTTTTTTGTTGTGTCTTGTATGTAAATACGGTACATTTCTTTCAAAGGTTCCTGAAACAATTTTGATGAAAGCCAATCGGTCTCTATGTTTAGGGTCCATATTCGCATGAATCTTAAACACAAAGCCAGTAAAATCTTTTTCATTAGGTTCCACAACTCTGGTATCACTCTCTTTAGGTCTTGGTGTTGGAGCAATTGAAACGAAACAATCTAATAACTCACGAACTCCAAAATTATTCAATGCCGAACCAAAAAAGACCGGTTGTAAACTTCCATTTTGATAAGAATCTTTGTCAAAAGTTGGATAAATACCCTCTACTAATTCTACTTCTTCACGTAAGGTTTCAGCTTCAGTATCGCCAATTAATGTGTTAAGTTCAGATGAGGATAAATCAGAAACTTGAATGGTTTCTTCTATGTTCTTTCTACTATCGCCGCTAAAAAGATTAATGTTTTTTTCCCAAAGATTATAAATTCCTTTAAAATCATAACCCATTCCAATAGGAAAACTTAGTGGAGTAACTTTCAATCCAAGTTTTTGTTCGACTTCGTCTAATAATTCAAAAGCATCCTTCCCTTCACGATCTAGTTTATTGATGAATACAATCATAGGAATGTTACGCATTCTACAAACTGAAACTAGTTTTTCAGTTTGCTCCTCTACACCTTTGGCAACATCAATGACTACAATTACACTATCAACAGCAGTTAGGGTTCTAAACGTGTCTTCTGCAAAATCTTTATGCCCAGGAGTATCCAAGATATTAATTTTAATACCTTGATATTCAAAAGCCAATACAGAGGTAGCTACAGAAATTCCTCTTTGGCGCTCAATCTCCATGAAATCACTGGTTGCACCTTTCTTGATTTTATTGGATTTAACGGCTCCAGCCTCTTGTATCGCTCCCCCAAATAAGAGTAACTTTTCTGTTAAAGTTGTTTTACCTGCATCAGGATGCGAAATGATACCAAATGTTCGTCGTCTCTTTATTTCTTCAGTGAATTTCATTGTAGTTCTATTGCTAAAGTTTGCAAATATACTACTTAAAAACACAAAGATGTTATAAGTAATAAAAACTAGATTTTTTCGAAATGTTATTTTTTTGATGTGGTTTATGACGTAACAAAAGTGTATTTCATCGAAAAAGCGAAAAAAAAATGGGAAAAAAGGTGTTAATTGTATAATTGTATTGCCATCTTTGTGATAAGTATCAATTACGGCTTTACCGTAATTTTGCTTAAATTTTGAATTTATAAATATTATTAAGATATTTATAAATAGCTTGTAACAGTTACTACCCATAACCTTTACAAGCTATTGTAAACCATCGTCATATGAAAAAAATTACCCAAATCTTGTTGGGTCAAAGTGCGTTTATGTCTCTTTTGACCTTTATCTTTTTATTTACCTACAGCGCTTCCGGTCAGGAAGGGAAAGATGGTGATCTTACGGTAACAGCTGCAAATACTATTCTTAATACGTATAGTCCAATTACTTCAGACATATCAGCTGGAGATACTTCAGTGGATGTGAATAGTGTTGCAACCGATTTAGGAGGTCTCTCTAGTGGAGATCTTATTCTTATTTATCAAGCTCAAGGAGCAACTATTAATACAACGAATACTATTAATTATGGTGATATTACAGATTATGGAAGTTCTGGGGTGTATGAGTATGGTTATGTTTCTAGTATTAGTTCAAATACAATAACACTTACTTGTGAGGTTGCTAATGGCTATTTTGTGGCGGGTAAAACACAAGTAATAAAGGTACCACAATATGACACATTAACTATAGATGCAGGTGCATCAGTAGTACCGTTACCTTGGGAAGATTTTGCAGGGAATAGACGTGGTGGTGTTGTAGTTATTACAGCGAATATAATCAATATAGAGGGTGATATAGATGCTTCTGGACTTGGGTTTAGAGGAGGAGTTGTTGATAATATCACTTCTACGAATGGGACTACAGTTGTTAATGATTACGTAACCAATGCAAATGGACGAGGAGCAGAAAAAGGAGAAAGTATTGTTGGATATCAAAACGATTATGACGCGTTAGGTGGAAGATATGGTAGAGGTGCACCGGCCAATGGTGGTGGTGGTGGAAATTCACACAACTCTGGTGGTGGTGGTGGATCCAATGGAAATAATGGAAATACTTGGTTTAATGGATCAGGTGTAATGTGTTCCGGCTGTACTGGAACCGCTGCATGGACTTTGGACCCTGACTATATTGCAAATGGTAATGCTCTTACAAATTCTTCTGGTGGAGGAAGAGGAGGATATTCTTATGGTTCTAGTAATCAAAATGCGTTAACTCTTGCTCCTGGTAGCGATGCTTGGGGAGGAGATGATAGAGATCCAGTTGGAGGCTTAGGAGGTAGACCACTTATCGCAGACGAACAAAATAGAATTTTTCTCGGAGGAGGAGGAGGAGCCGGTGATAGAAATAATAGTGCTAGTCAAGATGCTGCTAATGGAGGTGGTATTATATTGTTAGGTGCTAATTCTATAACTGGATCTGGTAATATAATAGCTAATGGAGCGGAGGCTTTGCCAACAGTTCCTAACCATAATGACGCACCTGGTGGTGGTGGTGGTGGTGGAAGTATCGTTTTAAGAGCTTCTTCTGTAGATAATACATTGACTCTTAGTGTTAATGGAGGAGATGGAGGAGATCAATTAATTACGAATAATGAAAACGAAGGTCCTGGAGGAGGAGGAGGAGCTGGTTTTGTGGCAATTTCTGCAGGTTCACCTACGGTTAATATAAATGGAGGTTCTAATGGTATTACTAATAGTGTTGCTGTAACTGAATTTCCTGCAAATGGTGCTACGAGCGGTGCGAGTGGTGAATCAGTTACAGGTATAAGTAATGGAGCAATAACTTGTTCTAATCCTGGAACAATAAGTGGAGTAGTATATAATGACGTAAATGGTGATGGTACACAAAGCGGTGAATCAGGAATAGGAAGTGTAACAATTACTATTACAGACGTAAATGGAAATACTCAGACGATACAAACAAATCCTGATGGAACTTATACTGCTACATTGCCCCCAGGTAATGCTACTATTGATATCTTAGATTCTGATCCGGGATTGCCACTTAATGCAGTTCAAACAGAAGGTGATGATCCAACCAATATTACTGTAATAGCTGGTACAAATACAACTTCTGTCGCTGACGGTTTTGTTATAGATACTGATGGAGATGGTACAGGTGATCCATCTGATAATTGTCCTTCAATTCCCAATGGAGATCAAGCAGATAATGATTCTGATGACGTAGGAAACAATTGTGATAGTGATGATGATAATGATGGGATCTTGGATACCGATGAAGGGCTTAATTGTCCAACAGCAGATATCAATGTCGGTTCAGCTCCTTCTGGTAATCAAAATGGTGTTGGATCTATAAGTGATATTTTTGATTTTGATGGAGTAGATGTAGATGTCACAACTACGATTAATCAAGTAAATGGAGGTACACTAAATATCTTAGAAGTTGAAAACACTACCACTTTAAGAGTTCAAGGAGAGGAAATAGATGATGGTTTATCAGAAAGTTTAGTATATACATTTACGTTTAGTGAACCTGTAACAAGTCTTAAATTTAGATGGTCTGGTATTGATCAAGGGGATAATGTAACGGTAACAGCAGCTGGACCTAATGTGCAAAGTATTTCTTTAGGATCTTTAATGGGGGCTAGTGCTTTCCCAAATAGTGATTATGCTACAACTTCAGGAGGTGCATCTCACGTGATAACTAACAATAATAGTTTATCTCCAACCATAACTTCTTTTACTAATGGTTCTGGTGACGCAGCGCTAAACTATTCAGATATAACTTTGGAAGGGTTGGTTACATCTTTTACGATTACGACCAATAAATTAAGACAAGATGGAAATATAGTAAATAATGGACTTATCACATTTCTTTTTTCAGATTTTACATATTGTACATATGAAGATGCTGATGGAGATGATATTCCTAATCATTTAGATTTAGATTCTGATGATGATGGTTGTAGTGATGCTAATGAGGCCTATAATGATAGTAATGCAGATGGAGGAGATGGAGGACAATTTGGTATGACAGACCCAGCAACTGTTGACGCTGCTGGATTGGTAACTGAAACAGGTGTAGATTATACTTTAGGTAATAACCCAAGGGTTACAAATGGAACTACTACGAATATATGTGATGCACCAGCTGCGACAACATTGCATCAAAACCCAGCTTGTAGTAGTACAATTTATAATTTAGTTTGGGATGGTTTTGTCCCTAATGGAATAGATGAGTTTGATTGGACTCCAGATGGAGCCTTTACCAATACATTTTCTGACGTAGATGGATCAGGAATCAATATTACACATGCTTTTTCTGGAGAAACAGCCACTTTAGCAGGTTGGCCTGTAACTACTTCTTCGGATACACCAAGTGTTGCTAGTAATGCTTCTGGGAATTTAGGGGATGAAGTTTTAGAATATTTTACAAATGGTTTTGGTACAACAGGAGTAACACAGACAATCTCTTTTAGTACAAATATATACTCTGTAGGATTTGATATGTATCATATCAATTCTAATGGAACAAGTGGAGATTTGTTTACAGTAACTGCTACAGATGGCGCAGGTAATACTATATTTCCAACCTTTACAGATTCAGGGACACCTTCTTATGTCTCTAATGAGACTAATGGAGAAATTGATGCTGATGATAGCTCAGTAACAAATGATAATGATCAAATAGGAGTTAATTTTGTAGATGCAGATGGGATTGCGAGTATTACCATTGTATGGCAAAACTGTAGTAGTTGTGCAGCGAATGTGGTTCACGGTTCAGGAATTGGAGGCTTTGATTTTTGTACTGAGATACCGCCATCTAGTGATTTGAGTTTGGCAAAGACAATAAATAACAGCACCCCTAATGTAGGGGAGAATGTTACGTTCACCTTAACGGTAAGCAATGGTGGAGGGAATGATCTACCAGCTGGCGCTACTGTTACGGATCAGTTACCGAGTGGTTATAC
>NZ_CANMED010000010.1 GCF_947496855.1 uncultured Aquimarina sp. | reverse complement strand
GCTACCGTTACAGGTCAAGATCCAAATGGAGATGATGTGATAGATCTATCTGACGATCCAATAAATACTACTGATGTTGATCTCGATAATGATGGCGATGCAGAAGATGAAACAATAATTGAAATCCTTTCGGATGATCCAATTACAATATATACTGGAATTACTCCAAATGGAGATGGAATTAATGATGATTTCAGAATTGTAGGGTTAAGAAACTTCCCAAATAATACATTGAGAATCTATAACAGATGGGGGGTTCAGGTATTTGAAGAAGATGGTTATGAACAACCCGGTGTAGAACTGTTTAAGGGAATAAGTAATGGAAGAGTTACTATTTCACAGAATAATAAATTACCTGTAGGTACATATTATTATGTGTTAGAATATGTTACAGATACAGGGCAAACAATGAATAAGGTTGGTTATCTATATATCAATATGTAAAGGAAATATATAACAGATATTTACAGTGAATATCTGTAAGATTATACTTAAATTTTTTAAATAGAAGTTAATGAGAAAAAAATATATACTAATTGTTACGGTTATTTTAGGCTTCGTCTTCCAACAAAGTAGTTGGGCTCAGCAAGACGCTCAGTATACACAGTATATGTATAACACAATTAGTGTAAATCCCGCATATGCAGGTAGTCGAGGAGTTATGAGTATAATGGGTTTACATCGTAGTCAATGGGTAGGATTGGATGGAGCTCCCCGTACTCAAACATTAACTCTTAATACTCCAATCGGAGAAAATAATAGAGTTGGGTTAGGGTTATCCATTATAAATGATGAGATTGGTCCAACTGATGAAACCTATTTTGATATTGATTTTTCTTATACGATTCCTACTTCGGATACTGGAAAATTAAGTTTTGGATTAAAAGCAGGTGGTCATTTGTTAAATATTGATTTTGATCGATTATCACAATTTAATACCGGAGATCCTCTTTTTGGTAATGGTAATATTGATAATAAATTTAGTCCTAACGTAGGTGTTGGGTTTTATTATCATACAGATAAATTTTATGTAGGGTTGAGTGCCCCAAATTTATTAGAAACAGATCATTTTGATGAAGGAGCTGAAATAGATGATAATGGTAATTCATCATTTATAGCTGCAGAACGGGTTAATTACTATTTAATAGCAGGACATGTTTTTGATCTTAGTGATACCGTAAAGTTTAAACCAGCTATACTAAGTAAATTAGTTTTTGGTGCTCCATTGCAAGTAGATTTGTCAGCTAATTTCTTGTTGTATGATAAGCTTACTCTTGGAGTAGGATACAGATGGAGTGCAGCATTCAGTGCAATGGCGGGATTCCAAGTGTCAGATTCTTTAATGATAGGATTTGCGTATGATAAGGAATCTACCGAATTAGGAAGAACACAATTTAATGATGGAAGTTATGAAGTTATGTTACGTTTTGAGTTATTCAGAAAATATAATAGAATGTTAACACCTAGATTCTTTTAGAAAAAATGACTATGAACTTTATAAAATATATTATTTCTACATTTTTAGTTTTTATGTTTTCGTGTGTTTCGATAGCACAAGAAAAACGACTCATAAGAGCGGATGAGAGCTTTAAGAGATATGCTTTCGTAGATGCTCGTAAAATTTATTTAGATGTGGCTGAAAAGGGATATGCTTCTGCGGATTTATTCAAAAAACTTGGAGACTCATATTACTTTAATGGACAATTAGAAAAGTCCGTTATATGGTATGAAAAATTGGTAAATGAGTATCCTGATGATTTGGATACAGAATATCTGTTCAGATACTCACAAAGTTTAAAAAGTATTAAACGTTACGATGAAGCGGATAAGATGATGGAAATGTTTTATAGCATAACCAATACAGATCAGCGTGCAGTATATTTTGTAAGTACACGAGACTATCTTAGATTTATTGAAATGCAATCTGGAAAGTTTACACTTAAAAAAACAAGCATTAATTCTGCTTTTTCTGACCATGCGCCTAGTTTTGATAATCTTGGGAACCTCGTGTTTGCATCCTCTAGAGGAAATCATAGTTCTATGTCAAAGGTTATTCATGAATGGAATGAAATGCCTTTTTTAGATCTTTATAAATCTGATATTGCAACTCAGGAAAATGTTTTAGGACAAGTAAAAAAGTTAAAAGGTAAAATAAATACTAAGTTTCATGAATCTTCTACCTCTTTTAGCGCAGATGGACAAATAGTTTATTTTACACGAAATAATTTTACAAAAAAGAAACTTAAATCGGATGAGAATGGAACCATTTTATTAAAGTTATATCGAGCAAGATTAAAAGGAAATAAGTGGGTTGATGTTGAAGAATTACCATTTAATAGTGAGGAGTATTCTGTTGCTCACCCTGCCTTAACTGCAGATGGTAAACAACTATATTTTGCTAGTGATATGCCAGGTAGTAGAGGGTTATCGGATTTATATAAAGTGGATGTATTCCCTGATGGTACTTTTGGTCAGCCTATTAATCTTGGGGATAAAATAAATACAGAAGGAAGAGAAACTTTTCCATACATAAGTGATTCAGGAAGACTTTATTTTGCCAGTGATGGACATGTTGGTTTAGGAGGGTTGGATCTATTTGTTACAGTTCCAGAAGAAGATGCTTTTTCTATTCCATATAATATAGGAAAACCAGTAAATAGCTCAGAAGATGACTTTAGTTTTGTTTTAAATGAAGAAACCAAAATAGGTTTTTTCTCCAGTAATAGACAAGGAGGCAAAGGAAACGATGATATTTATAGTTTTAAACAAATAGATGAATTAATAACCACGTGTAAGCAATATGTGTCTGGAGTGGTAACAGAAGACCCTACAGGTGAGATATTAGCTAATTCAGATGTGGTTTTATTAGATGAAGATGGTAATGAAATTGATAAAACGGTAAGTGATGATAAAGGTATTTATTCATTTGATGTAGAATGTGAGAAGTCCTATATTATTAGGGCACTTAAGGATGGTTATAAACCATCAGAAGATATATTGTTGACTAATACAGCCTTAGAATATACCCATACAGTACCGTTACAATTATCTAAAGGAGGTCTTAATAATAAAGAAATACTTCCTGGAGAGGATTTGGCAAAAGTATTAGATCTTCAAATTATCTATTTTGATCTGGATAAGTCTTTCATAAGACCAGACGCCGAAATAGAACTACAAAAGATAATAGCTGCGATGAAAGAATATCCTAAAATAAGAATTGATGTTCGTTCTCATACAGATAGCCGTGCTCCAGACAATTATAATTTAGCTTTGAGCGAACGAAGAGCAAAAAGCACTATTAAATATATAGTCAAAAAAGGAGGGATAGATAAATCTAGACTTAGTGGTAGGGGATATGGAGAATCTTCTTTGGTAAATAAATGTGATAATAATTCTGATTGTAGTGAAGAACGACATCAAGAAAACAGAAGAAGCGAATTTATTTTGTTAGAATGATAATTTATATACTTCTTAATTATTAAGAACCACAGTTAGATACAAATACTGAAATGATTTTATAAGTTTTATTTAAAAAATAATGAAAAAGAACAATATGATTTGTTAATAGGAGCTGATTTAATTTCAAAAATGAAAGTGTTTTTTATTTTTATATGACGATGGGAATAAAAACGTTAAGCAACAAATTCTTACAATAATTTCTGATCTTATTTTAGTATAGACCTCTCTAAACGTATGGGTAACGAAAGAGAGGTCTTCCTTATTTACAAGTTGTTTAAGATGCTTCTTACCTTTACTTGCTAAACGTGTTTTTAAGAGAAAAGATTGATTGTACTTCATATTGCGATAGAATCAACATTTTTTTATTTCTAAATTACTAATGTTTCCTATTTTAGCAGTCTATGATAGATGGTAAACTATTAACTTATTTAGAATCTTTTCTCACTCCTAGACGACAGAGTTTGTATAAAAAGGTAATTGAACAGCGAACCAATTACTTCACTGTAGCGGTAGAAGATGTGTATCAATTGCATAATACCAGTGCAGTTATAAGAAGTTGTGATGTTTTTGGTATTCAGAATGTCCATGTGATAGAAGAAATTAATGCGAAGCGTATTGATCGCGAAATTGCTATGGGAGCTCAGAAATGGGTGGATATTAATCGATATACGACTACCAAAGAATGTATTGCTTCTCTAAAAAGTAAAGGATATCAAATTGTTGCAACAACACCACATGATAATTCGGTGGAATTAAAGGATTTTGACATCAGTAAACCTTCAGTGTTTTTCTTTGGCCAAGAACAGGAAGGGTTAAGTGATACTGTACTAGATGCAGCGGATACAAAATTGCATATTCCCATGGTTGGGTTTACAGAAAGTCTGAATATTTCTGTTTCTGCAGCTATTATTTTACAACATATTACGTCATTACTTAGAAATTCAGATATTGACTGGCAGTTATCCGAAGAAGAAAAATTAGAAAAAAGATTAGATTGGGCTAAAAAAGTGATTAAAAGTCATGAAAAAATTATAGCGAGATATAAAGAAACGAATAAATGACAAATACTAAATAGCCAATTACGAATTACGAACAATGAGCCACAAATTCTAATTAATAACGTTTCTTTTTAGTTGTAATATACTTATAAATAAAGGTTTACACGTAAAAGGTTAATGTGCTTAAATCAAAAATCTTAAAAATTAATTCCCTATATTTGATAAAGACTAAACGTTTTAACTCCCTAAAAACACCTTTGTCATGAGCAAAAAACAGTCACCTACCAACAAAGTAAAAATGCTTCTAAAGCAGGTAAAAACAGGATTTAAATCCAATAAAACGGTAATCAATTATTCATCAGAAGTAGTTCATGATATTTTTCATAAAAGAACGAGTACTTCTTAATTTTGAATTTTACATTTCTTAAAGTATATTTAAAAAAGAAGGAATACTTTCTTAAATATACTCCAATTTCTAGTGGCTAATTATAAGCTTATGATACTCAGTTATTGTTTAGAAATATATTTTGAGTAAAATAGTTGTTGTAATCATAATTTTCTTTTACTTCTATAATTCTGGAAAAGTTTTTATAGTTAGAATCTGTTACTCTTAACTCCCAGAATCCTTTCGGTAACTGTAAAGCATACAGACCATTTTCAGATAATGTAGAAAAATGCCTTATCCCATTCTGAAATATCTCGATGGATATAGGATTCTGAATTTTCTGAAAGGTATTATTATCTAAAATTTGGCCTTTTACATTGTAAAAACCTTGCAATACAGGTTCTCTTTTTGATGTTTTAGAACCATTCCAGTTATACCACGTAGTAGCATTACTCCAAATCCATTTTCCAGTAAAAGCGTTGTTGTAACTAGAGTTGTTCATTTCAAAACGAATAATACCTTTTCTGTTTGCACGATAATTTTCAAAAGTACCTTCAAAGTATTCCTTACCATTTATGTAATGACGATACCCATAAATGACTCCGATGTTAGAATAATCTCCATAAATAAGTTCTCCACGTTCTACAAGTCTCAAAGGACCATATGTTGAGTTCCATGTTCCGGTCCAATCAATATTAGAGTAGCGACTGCTTTTTTGCGATATAGATGCATCTTCAATAAATAATCCATCATCTTCGTTTGAACAGTTAAATAAGGTTAAAGAAATAAAAAATAAGCTGAATAGTTTTAATGTTTTCATTTTTGAATGTTAATTAAGTTACATTCATTAGTGTGTAGTGATTTTTAAGGTTAACATAAAAACTAAATTTTTCTGAATGTTTATTATATTGTAACTATAAATGGTATAATTTAAATGAATAAATATGGTTACATGGTTTGAAATTCCAGTTATAAATATGGATCGTGCTAAAGCTTTTTATGAAAAGGTTTTTGATATTGAAATTGATATTCACAAAATGGATGGATTGCAAATGGGATGGTTTCCAAACAAAAATCAATCAGGTATTGCTACAGGATCATTGATTCATGCAGGAGAGCATTATAAGCCGAGCGAAAATGGTGTTTTGATTTATTTTTCCTGTGAGAATCTAGCTAACGAGATTGGTAGAGTAGAAGCTGCCGGCGGAAAAGTAGTATCTAATAAAAAACAAATATCACCAGAGAATGGTTATATGGGATATTTTATCGATTCTGAAGGTAATAGAATTGCATTACACTCCCAGAAATAGGAATAAATATTTATTTTCTATCTAATACTTTGTATTCTTCATAGCATTCGCTGATGGCATCAAGAATTTGAAGATCATTAGCAAATTTTATAAAATCTGCGGAGTAATTACAATTTCGTAGTATTTCATCAATATCCAAGCGCTCTACTTGTAGCAGCGCCATTAGCGTAGCTCTATCAAATTTCGTTTCTAAAAGATTTCTGATTTCATCATCTTTCTTCATCTTCCTCAGTTTCCGTAATTCATTAGATCGTTTACTGAACATATTATAGAGGAAATCTGCAGGATTAAAAATGGCTCCCAGTACCTTATTAACGGCTCCAGGCTGTCTACTACCTCCTTCATATCCCGAATTTAATCCAGAAATACTATATCTATAATTGTTATATACTGGAATTTTTTTGGCATCGATTTCTAAGTATCCTGTTAGTTGTATATCAGCGACAACAACTTCCTCCAGTGCAATACCAAGTTCTGTCATCTTGATTTTTACATCACCAAATTTTTTCCAGTCATTGGTAACTCTAACTCTAAGAGGTTTATATCCTATATACGTAAAATATAAAGTATCGTTTACTTTAGCTTTAATTTCAAAATCACCTTCATTGTTGGTTATGGTACCTATTACCTGACTAAGGTTTACCACGTGAACATTTTGTAATTTGATATCAGTAGAGGCATTAAGTACTTTTCCGGATACTGTTTCTGATTCAGTATCCTGAGCATAAGTACCAATGCCTATAACAAGTATTATGTAGATTAATATTCTTTTCAAAAGTTTATTTTTAGTAGTAATCTTATATTAACTATTATATAAGACGATCAATTTATACGAACATAACATAAAAATCGGACCAAAAATCATATAGTTTAGTTAATTCAGAAAAAATTATCTACGATCACTTCGTTTTCTTCGGTCTCTTCTTCCGCTACCTCCGCGATCACCACCACTGTCATTATCACGACGACCTTTTCCTCTAGGTGTAAAACCTTCGCTTCTGCGTTTTCCTTTAAAACCACCTCCGTTATTATCTCTGCGACGTCTACCGCCACCTCTGCTGCGACCAGAATCTTTAGAGATTTCTATGTTTACTTTTCTTCCTTCTAATTTGAAATCTTCAAAAATAGCTAGGATAGCATCCTGATGTTCTGAATCCGTATTAAAGAATGAGAAACTTTCCTTTACATCTACACGACTCACCGCATCTCTGCCTAAATCAAGTGTTTCTTTAAGGAAGTCTTTCAATCTCATCCAATCAAATCCATCTTTTTCACCAACATTGATAAAATAGCGTGTACTTCCTTCACTTGATCTAGAATCTCCTCTGCTTTCACCTACAGTATTAAGATCTTTAGCTTTCTTATAATAATTATGAAAGCGAGAGAATTCTACAGAGAAGAATTTTTTGATTAGCTCTTCTTTAGAAAAATCTTTTAACACCTCGTTAATAGAAGGTAAATAACTATCGATTTCATGATCGATTTCAGCTTTTGCTATGTCATTAGCTAAATGAAATAATTGAACCTGACATATTTCTTCACCACTTGGTATTTCTTTTTCTTCGAATTTCTGTTTAATAATTCGCTCAACGGTTTTGATTTTTCTAAGTTCACTTTTAGAAACAATAACCATCGAAACACCATTTTTTCCAGCACGTCCTGTTCTTCCACTTCTGTGCGTGTAAGTTTCAATTTCGTCAGGTAATTGATAGTTAATTACGTGTGTAATATCATCTACATCGATACCACGTGCAGCTACATCTGTAGCTACTAACATTTGGATCTGACGATTTCTAAAACTTTTCATAACCAGATCTCTCTGATTCTGACTAAGATCACCATGTAAAGCTGCAGCATTGTATCCATCTTCTATAAGGCTTTCAGCAACTTTTTGTGTATCTCTTTTAGTACGACAAAATATTACGGAAAAAATATCAGGATTGGCATCTGCTAATCTTTTTAAGGCTGCATAACGATCTCGAGAATTAACTACGTAATATTCATGAGATACGTTCTTAGAACCAGTATTTTTATGACCTACTGTTATTTCTACTGGATTATGCATGAAACGTTTAGCAATAGTAGAAACTTCTCTTGGCATAGTAGCAGAGAATAACCACGTGCTTTTGTCTTCTGGCGTGTGGGATAAAATAGCAGTAATATCCTCATAGAATCCCATATTAAGCATTTCATCAGCTTCATCTAGAACACAATAACCAATATTAGAGATGTCTACCATCTTACGGTTAATCATATCCTGCATACGTCCGGGTGTAGCAACTATAATTTGTGCGCCACGCTTAATTTCTTTTGCCTGATCGTGAATACTGGCACCTCCATAGATCGCTACAGTACGCAATCCTTTACTAAATTTGGAGTAATTTTTTAATTCGTTTGTAATTTGTAAACACAGCTCACGAGTAGGAGATAATATTAATCCTTGTGTAATTCTACTTTCGTTGTCTACTTTTTCAATTAACGGAAAACCAAATGCAGCGGTCTTTCCGGTTCCGGTTTGAGCTAATGCTACAATATCCGTGTCTTCATTAAGCAAAATAGGGATCGCCTTTTCCTGTACTTCACTAGGGGTTTCGAACCCCATTTCATTCACAGCCTTAATAATGGCTTCGCTGAGGCCTAATGCTTCAAATTTGTTCATATAATTCAAAATAAGCCGCAAAGGTACGGTTTATTATCTGTCTATAATAATAACGAAGTAGTTATTCTGATGTTACAAAACAATTAATAATATTAGTTAGAAAAACAATAATAAAATTACCTAATAATCTCAATTTCAAAAAGTTTGTCCCAATTTTTACCAGTAACAAATAATTGTTTTGTGTCTTTTTTGTATGCAATACCGTTTAAAACATCTAGGTCCGAATGTTGGGTTACTTTTTCTCTTAGACCAGATAAATCTATAACCGCTTCTAATGCTCCATTTTTAGGATTAATAACTGCAATTCCATCTTTTTGCCAAGTGTTTGCATAAATTTTACCGTCTATCCATTCTAACTCATTAAATTTTGATTTTATCTTCTTATGAGTAGTAACTTCTATATAAGATTTTTCTGCTAAAGTCTCAGGGTCTAATATCCAGATTTTTTCTGTCCCATCGCTCTTATAAATTTGTTTACCGTCATTACATAATCCCCAACCTTCTTTACTTTTATTATAAGCAAAGTTTCCAGTCTTTTCTAATGTATTTTGGTTATAGATAAATCCTTCTTTAGATTGCCAGGTTAATTGAATTATTTTGTCTTTAACGATTGTAATCCCTTCAGCAAAATATTTTTTATCAATATCTTTTTTCGCGATTACTTCTCCCGTTTTATGAGCTACTTTTCTTAATGATGATAAACCATTTTTACCGGTACTTTCATATAATGTGTCTCCTACAAATTCCAGGCCTTGTGTAAAAGCACTTTGATCGTGGGGGTATTCTGCAATAACTTTATATTTATATAACTTAGGAGGAGTGTTATTAAAGAATTTGAGTTTCTTATAAATATCTTCTTCTTTTCCTTCATAATATACAATAGCTTTTAGAAGATGTTTACCCAATCTTTCATTATCAATTTTCTCTTCATATGTAAAACTACTGGTAGCATTTGTTCTAATGTCATCTAAAAAGAATACTACAGAATCAATTTTAATCTTTTTGTTATTAACTATACTAGCTTTTATAGTTTCGCCTAGTTTAAATTTGATCTCATTGTTATCTGTTTTTATTGAAAAATATTTTTTTTTCGCATCGACATTACTGCCACAAGAAAAAATGAGAACGCATAATGTTATGATGACGAAGAGGTTACGTTTATTCATGATGTTGATCAAATTTAGAGCAAGATATTTATTTTAATTGGGTTTAAAAAATCATTGTTTTATATACTAAAGATTGTATCTTTGCAGCGGCAAGTCCTACACAACTAGCTCCTGTTGAATCCTCCAGGGCGGGAACGCAGCAAAGGTAAACGGTTGTAGCGGTGTGATGTAGGTAGCTTGCCTTTTTTTGTACCCGATACTTTCCTTAGTTTTAAGTTTTTTAAGTTTTTTAAGTTTATTTCGTAATTCTAAATTCATAATTCTAAATTCCGAATGTATATTTGCGAATATGAACACAGATCAAAATTCTAAAATTGTCTTGATAACCGGAGGCTCTTCTGGCATAGGCAAATCTATAGGGATCTTTCTTACTAATAAAGGGTATGTCGTATATGGAACTAGCAGAAACCCTTCACGTTTTTCAGATTTTGATGTATTTACCTTGTTGCAATTAGATGTAGCTGATAAAAACAGTATAGCATCTACTGTGAAGACTATTGAACAAAAACACGGAAGATTAGACGTGTTGATTAATAATGCCGGAGCGGGAATTACAGGCCCATTAGAAGAAATTCCTGAAGAAGAGATTCTTAGAAACTTTACCACTAATTATTTTGGACCTATTAACGTGACCAAAGCTGTTTTGCCATTAATGAGAAAACAAGGGAGTGGTTTGGTTATTAACATTACTTCGATAGCATCATATATGGGATTGCCCTATAGAGGGGTTTATAGTGCCTCTAAAGCCGCTTTAGAAATGACTACTGAAGCTTGGAGAATGGAGTTAAAGTCGTTTAATATTAATATGACCAATATAGCACCAGGAGATTTTGCGACCAATATTGCAGCTGGTAGATATCACGCTCCTGTTATAGAAGGTTCTCCTTATGAGAAATCGTATGGTAAATCTTTACAATTGATGGATGAGCATGTGGATGAAGGTATGGATCCTGATAAGATGGCCAAAGCTGTGTATGAAGTAATACGCAGTGCAGAACCTAAAGTTCATTATAAAGTAGGAGCGTTTATGCAAAAATTCTCAATTACTTTAAAAAGAATTTTACCAGATAAAGTATATGAGAAGTTATTAATGAATCATTATAAATTGTAATTTTGGCCGCGTAATTATGAGCTATAATTTTAGAATAAGAATCTTAAAAAATAAATACTAATTTTAAACACAACAATATGAAGTTTTTTATTGATACTGCTAACCTTGATCAGATTAAAGAAGCACAAGATCTTGGTGTACTTGATGGAGTTACTACGAATCCATCATTAATGGCTAAAGAAGGTATCACAGGGAAAGAAAATATTATAGAACATTATAAAAAAATATGCGATATAGTAACAGGAGATGTAAGCGCCGAAGTAATTTCTACCGATTTCGAAGGGATTATTAAAGAAGGAGAAGAGCTGGCTAAACTTCACGATCAGATCATAGTAAAAGTTCCAATGATCAAAGAAGGTATAAAAGCAATAAAATATTTTAGTGATAAAGGTATAAAAACTAATTGCACATTGGTTTTTTCTGTTGGACAAGCATTATTAGCTGCAAAAGCAGGGGCAACTTACGTTTCTCCTTTTATTGGTAGATTGGATGATATTTCTACAGATGGATTAAATTTGATAGCAGAGATTAGATTAGTGTATGATAACTATGGTTTTGATACACAAATTTTAGCAGCTTCTGTAAGGCATACAATGCACGTTATCGATTGTGCAAAAATAGGAGCAGATGTTATGACAGGACCGCTTTCTTCTATAGAAGGATTGCTAAAACATCCATTGACAGATATTGGCTTAGCAAAATTCTTAGCTGATTATAAAAAAGGGAACTAAATATCTCCAAACATAAAAAATTAAAAACTGTTCTTTAATCTAGAACAGTTTTTTGCTTTTCTAAAGTAGCCAATCTGCTGTAGCTCATTAATTGTTTTTCGAAAAAAGAAGAGAATAGATTCGCATTCGGATTGATTATTTTGCCATCACGGTCAACTAGAATAACTTTATTTGTATAATGGATTACTAATTCGTCAGAAGAGCATTTAGGGAATTTAAATTCATACTCACGATCTAAGTTATAGTGATGTCTTTTTATGGTTTTTAACCAGTTATCGGTTTGCTCATCATCCGTATTTATTCCTATGAAATCAATGTTAGGATATAATTTACTTAAATAATCTGCTTTCTTGTGAGCTTTAATATAGTGATCTTTTCTTTCTATAGACCAAAAATATAAAGCCGTGACAGGCTTTTCGAAAAGAGCAGATAACCTAGTCATTTCTCCATTCGAAGAAATAAGATCTTGATCTGGAATAATATTATTGGGTTTAAGTCTGGCTGTAGATTTTGCTAATTTCACCAGTTCACTCTGAAACTTTTCGTCACTACTAATAGATAAATAATGATTAAGAACTTTCTGAGAAGTATAATCATTTTTGTTATCTAAAATAAAATTTGTTGTGATCCCTCGTAACAGGTTATTCTTAATGTAAGAATGTTGTATCATACTATCCACAAGATCTAATTTGTACATCGTGTATGCTACTTTACTCTTAGAGAAAGATTTTTGATTCATGTACTTTGTATACGATGAATTCGTAAAATAGTGATTTAAAAATCTATTGTAAGAATACAATCTCATTAAATCATCATCATTAAAATCGCCTTTATCTCTGTAATCAAAAAAATCCTTAGGATATTCTGCGGTAACATTAACATTCTTTATTCTAGAGTATTGTTGCTTATATAAAAACATTTCATACCTAGAAAAGAAATCATATTCAAAGCTTGATCTACATATCTTTTTAGAAAGATCACTTAATTCATATTTACTAGTAAGAGATTTGAATCTTTCTTCTCTTAACTCAAATAAAGAATCCTGTTGTTTTTTAAACTGTTTCGGGGTTTGTTCAATTCTTCTTTTTAGCAAGTTTTCTCTTTCTAGTTCATTTTGCAAAAACATATCAATCAAAAAATTGTTTTTTCTAGCGCCTTTGCCTGTGAAAACCAATGATTCATCGAATTCTAAAGTATTTAAACGTACTAAAACACTATCTCCTTTTTCTAAAAGTATTAACTGATATTCCGGGTTGTGCCTAAAGGAATATAAACCTTCTTTCAGATTCTCTATTTTGTGTGAGAATCGATTATTCTTATCAAGATATATAGTATCCAGATGTTTTTTATCTTTAAAAAGAACAATATAATCTGCGTTGGGGTTTATGATTTCTCCACCAAAATATATATGGTCACTCGTGACTTCTGTTGTAGGGTCACAATTAGACAAACAAAAACAAGCAATAGAAATACAGATAAGATATTTTATCCTTACGAAATACATTTGGGCGCTATTATTTTAATGACAAACATTCAAAAATAAATGTAAACACTGCTATCGCTTGTTAAGGATTCGTTAATTGTGTTATTATTAGTGAATGTAGAACGAAGGTTGAAACTTTTTTATACTTGTTCAGCTTTTCGATACTATTTTTAGTTTGGTGGATTCAATTTAAAATACTACCATATTCTTTCAAGTTCTGGATCCATTTTTCTACTTTTGCCGAAAATACAATTTATAGCTATGTTATCAGTTTCTAATCTTTCAGTTCAATTCGGTAAGCGTGTTTTATTTGACGATGTAAATACGAGTTTCGTACAAGGTAATTGCTACGGTATTATCGGCGCGAACGGTGCAGGGAAATCTACTTTCTTAAAAATTTTAGCAGGAGATTTGGACCCAACTTCGGGACATGTGGTTCTAGAAACAGGTAAGCGAATGTCTGTCCTGTCTCAAGATCATTATGCTTATGATGAGTTTACTGTCTTAGAGACTGTTGTAATGGGAAATAAAATACTATACAATATAAAAAAAGAGATTGATGCGCTATATGCAGATTATACGGATGAGAATGCAGAAAAGATAGGAGAACTTCAGGTACAGTTTGAAGAAATGAATGGGTGGAATGCCGATAGTAATGCAGCGACTATGCTTTCTAATTTAGGGATAAAAGAGGATTTGCATTATACAAGTATGTCGGATTTGGATACGAAACAACGTGTTCGTGTATTGATAGCTCAGTGTTTATTTGGGAAACCAGATGTGCTTATTATGGATGAGCCTACCAATGATTTGGATTACGAAACGATTTCTTGGTTAGAAAACTTTTTAGCTAATTTTGATAATACAGTTATTGTTGTTTCTCACGACCGTCACTTTTTAGATTCTGTTTGTACTCATATATCAGATATTGATTTCTCTAAAATTAATCATTACAGTGGTAACTATACGTTTTGGTACGAGTCTTCCCAGTTAGCAGCAAAACAACGTGCGCAGCAAAATAAGAAATCAGAAGAAAAGAAGAAAGAATTACAAGAATTTATAGCTCGTTTTAGTGCTAACGTAGCTAAGTCAAAACAGGCGACTTCTCGTAAAAAGATGATTGAGAAACTTAATATCGAAGATATAAAACCTTCTAGTCGTCGTTACCCTGCTATCATTTTTGAAAGAGATAGAGAAGCCGGAGATCAGATTCTTAATGTAGAAGGATTAGCAGCAGTGAGTCAGGAACAAGAACAATTATTCAAAAATATTGATATTAACTTGGCAAAAGGAGATAAAGTAGTTGTTTTCTCGAAAGATTCTCGAGCTACTACTGCTTTTTATCAAATTCTAAATGAGAATCAAAAAGCTGATGCCGGTAAATTTGCTTGGGGTATTACAACTACGCAATCGTATTTACCTGCAGATAATAGTGAGTATTTCAGAAATGATTTAACCTTAGTTGATTGGTTACGTCAATGGGCAACTACAGAAGAAGAAAGAGAAGAAGTATTTGTGAGAGGTTTCCTTGGTAAAATGATATTTAGTGGGGAAGAGGCACTAAAGAAATCTAACGTATTATCAGGAGGTGAAAAAGTACGTTGTATGTTATCCAAAATGATGATGACAAGAGCGAATGTATTGATGCTAGATGAACCTACAAACCACTTAGACCTAGAATCAATTACTGCATTTAATAATTCTTTAAAAAACTTTAAAGGAACTATTCTTTTTACAACACATGATCACGAGTTTGCGCAAACTGTTGCAAATCGAGTGATTGAGTTAACACCAAATGGAGTGATAGATAGGTATACTACTTTTGATGAGTATATGAGTGATAATAAAATTAAAGAGTTACGTGAGAAAATGTATGCGGTGAATGTGTAAAACGTAACAGAAAATTTAGAAGAAATTCGCAAAATCCTGCAACTTGCAGGATTTTTTTTACATCTTTATTTCTCAACTAATCCCTCAAACTTAATATACATATATTCAGTAATTGCAGATTCTAATGTCTGTTGATTGTTATTAAAAAAAGTATGATCCGTAATGAGTTGCATAATAAAATACTCATCTAATTTGATTAATAGTTCTGGAGAAACAGCTTTAAACATATTGTTTTCAATCCCAAAAATGTAAAAATCCTTTAGATCTTTTAATAAGCCGTGTAAAAATTCTTGAACTATGCTCCACGCACCTGGATAATGAATTTGTAGTTGTTTTAGAAAGAAAGGTGAAACATCTTTTACACCTTCACTAAGAATTTTAGCTAACGTTTCGTATTGATAATTTAATCCAGATAGTTTTCCAGAGATTTCATTTTTATACACTTTAAGATAATCAATTCTGACCTGGGTGATATATTCAAAAATTTCTTCTTTGGTTATAAAGTATTGATAAATAGTAGATTTACTTTTGTTCATTAATCTAGCTAGATCGTCTATAGTAAGATCTCCGAGTTCAGCTGTTCCTAGTTTAAATAGAAGTGCTTGTGTCCATTGTTCAACCTTTTTGTTTTTATCTTTTCTCTCTCGGCTAATTGATTTTCTTCCCATACTTGGTAATTTACTAAAACCGAACTATATTTGATTTAATAGTTCGAAAAAATCCACATGTTTTTTCAAACATAACCAATTGAGTTTTGAAAAATAAGGCAGTTTAAAAAAAATATTTAGAAAAGTAGTCTAATCAGCCTTAGTTCTTAATATATAATACTAGTGATTTATTTAGAGGATGAAATAAATCGGCGAAGTTTAGTAAACCATATGTATCCAGTAAAATTTGATATAATTGTAGAATATGATAATTAAAGAAGAATATGATTATGTAATTATTGGTAGTGGTTTTGGTGGATCTGTAAGTGCATTACGTCTTTCAGAAAAAGGATACAAAGTTTTAGTCATTGAAAAAGGGAAATGGTATAAGTCCAAAGATTTTCCGAAATCAAACTGGAATCTCAAGAAATGGCTTTGGGTTCCTTTTTTTAGGTGGTTTGGTATTATGAAGATGTCTTTCTTTAAACATGTAGTTGTTATTTCTGGAACGGGAGTAGGAGGAGGTTCACTAGTATATGCGAATACACTTCCTGTTCCAAAAAAAGAATTCTTCACTTCTGGAAGTTGGAAAAACCTGGCAGATTGGCAGTCAGAATTAGTACCATTTTATCAGACTGCATTGAAAATGTTGGGAGCTCAAAAAAATCCTTTGCTTTTCGATGGAGATGAAGCACTAAAAGAATTAGCAGACAGAATGAACATAAAAGATGACTTTTCTACTACAGATGTTGCTGTTTTTTTTGGAACACCTAATAAAACAGTCCCCGACCCTTATTTTGAAGGAAAAGGACCTGATCGAACTGGTTGTAATTATTGTGGGGGTTGTATGACAGGATGTAGATTTGGAGCAAAAAACACATTAGATAAGAACTATTTATACTTAGCTCAACAACTTGGTGCTGATGTGCTGGCAGAAAACGAAGTTTTTGATGTTGTTCCTTCTCTCGATGGATACGAAGTTAGGTTTAAGTCATCTACTCGTTTTTTTAAGTCAAAAAAATCTGTAAAAACAAAAGGAATTGTTTTTTCCGGAGGTGTTTTAGGTACAGTAAAGCTATTACTTAAGTTAAAACAAAAATCGCTTCCAAGTTTATCCAATCGTTTAGGATCAGATATTCGAACTAATAATGAAAGTCTAATTAGCGTGACAAATCTGGATGGTAAAAAAGATATGTCTAAGGGTGTTGCAATAGGTTCTATTTTGAATACGGATAAGAATAGTCATTTAGAAATTGTACGATACGCTAAAGGTTCAGGATTTTGGAGGTTGTCACATTTACCATTAACCTATGGTAAAAATACAATAGTGCGGATTACAAAAATGTTCACTAGTTTTATTAAACACCCGTTATCATACCTTAAATTATATACAACAAAAGATTGGGGAAAAAGTACCGCTATCCTTTTATTTATGCAAACCTTAGACAGTACACTAAAATTTAAAATTAACTCTTTAGGATTTATGAATACTAAGGTTACAGTCGGTAAAAAACCAAGTGCTTTTATACCTAAATCTATTAGTTTAGCAAAGAAATATGCAGAATTGACAGGAGGTAAGGAAACTGTGTTTGGATTAGAACCACTAGCAGGAATTCCTTCTACTGCTCATATTTTGGGAGGTGCTGTGATGGCAGCCAATATAGAAGAAGGAGTTATTGATAAGAACAATGCGGTATTTGGATACGAAAATATGTATATCTGCGATGGATCCATGATATCCGCCAATCCAGGAGTGAATCCATCATTATCTATAACCGCTATAACAGAAAGAGCTATGAATAATATACCAACTAAAGGGCTTTAGTTTTTGTGAGAATCTTGATTCTGAAAATGCCTGTAAATCAAAAAACCACCATAGGCAATGAATAAAATAGTAAGAATAACTCTGTAGTCCCACTCCGATTCAGTGCGAGTTCTTTGGTATAGCCTAAAACTTCCAAATAAGACCAGTGCAATACCGATCATAAAATCCCACTTCTTCCTAGGTAATTGATCTTCTTCTTTCATACTCAATCAAGATAAGCTTTTTTCTATAATTGGAATTGCTTCTTCTGCATCTGTCTTTTTTACAAAAAGTTGAATATGGTCTGGGATTCCACCACCAAAACCAGCCACCATACCTGATTTCATGTCGTCTCTGGTTATAGAATTGATGCCGCTATCCTGAAGCAAATTTTGTAAAAATTGGATATTAATTAGGCTACCTGTATATACTCTTTCGTATTCACTTTCGGGAAACATATATTGTTGTTAAGCGTTAAAATATTTACTATCCCAGATAGCTGTATTAAAGTTTTTACCTAGAGCAAACCCATAGAACAACACAACTGCTGCAACAGATTTAAACATAAAGAGAAATATCATTATAAATTCTGAGGTATTACTTTCTTTACTAAACAATCCTTGCGGGACCATAAAGGTAATTAAAAGACTCACTAAAAAGGTGAGAATTAATAAGTTTTCAAAACTCTTAAAAAACCACATCATTAATTTACGAAATGGATGGAGATCATCTCCCCATTTATGGATTAGATAATAATAGTCATTTCCCATTGGAGCAAAAAGCAAAGGGTCATCTGCATTAGCCAGCTTAAATAGTTTAGATGGAGCAATAATCTTAAAACCTTTTAATTCTGTTTCGTGAATTTTTTCTAAATCCATTATCTTTGATATTGCTTCCTGAGGAAGTTTACCTTTGAAGTATTTAGAATCTAAAAAACGTAATCTATAGTCTATACAGATCTTTTTGATTTGGTCAATATGATAAATGTTAGGACTTTTTAGGTAATCAAAAATGAAATTATTTTCTATCACTGGAGCACCGTTTTCTAGCATATTAACAATACGATCATTCTTTTTGTTTTCCTCTTTAAAAATAGCTTGAACTTGTAATTCCCAACGTGCCGGGTCAAATTCTTTATCACGTAGTTGAGTAAGTTTTTTTTTGATATTAGTCTTAGGAATCATCATTGTTCTTTTCTTTAGCTACACTAAATTAAGTATTTACGATTTTGATTGCAAGGTTTTTCTATTTTTAACAAATGTTGAATAATAAAAAAGGGATAACATTTCTAATTATTTAATAAACACTTTTATTTGTGGTTATAAGGAATATAGTTTTGCCACTTCCAAGGTGTGAATTTATCTCCTAATGCAACCTCTAATAATTCTTTGAAAATACTCTCACCATTATCACTATTGGTCATTATTATTATTCCTTTTTCCGCTTCTGGAAATACAATCGAGTAGTGTTGAAAACCATCACCGTGTCCTTCTTTAAAAGCTCCGATTCCATAAAGAGATGTCAATACACCCCATCCTAACCCATAACTAAGCTGGATATTATCGTGAAAGACTCCTTCTTTATGAGATAATGGACCAAATTGTGCTAACGTTCTGATTCTTATTTGCGGCTTGAAGATTTCGTTCCACGAATCTTTAGAAATGATTTTATTTTGTAATACAGCTTCAATAAATTTTGTGTAATCTCCAGAAGTTGTTTCTAATGTACCGCCACCTCTAGGTTCATTATCCTTGTCCTTTTTAAAAAGACTCCCTTCAGCAGTATGACCATATGCAAAGTCATTTTCAAACGTTTCATTCCACTGATAACTAGAGTGATTCATTTTTAATGGTTTAAACAGTTTATCCTGTGCTATTTCTTCAAGTCCTTTACTAAGCAATTTTTCTAATACTACTTGCAAATAGATAAAACCTTCTCCCGAATAGCTATAGCGAGTACCAGGTTCAAAATGAACTTTTAACTTTCGATCAGATTCGTACCATCTATAGTTATGGAATCCTGTAGTATGTGCTAAGCACATGCGAGCGGTTATTTTGTGATATAGTGAATCTGTTTTTAAAGCGGAAAAATCATCATGCCACCTTGTTTTAGGTTCGTATTCGTGTATTTTTTTAGGTAGGTAAGATTCTAATGGAGTGTCTAGATCAATAACTCCTTCTTCTACCAGTTTCATGACCAGAACGGAAAAAACTGCTTTACTAAAAGATGCACCATAAAAGTTGGTGGAGTCTGTTAATGGACTTTTTTGTTTATAATTTTTATATCCAAATTCTTTCTTATAAATAGCTTGATTTTTGTTGAAAACAGTTACCGCGATCCCCTGTACATTTGCGTCGGTAACCAATTGTTCTATTTTGGATGTTAAAGAATCTTTAGTAATAGTGGAATTATCTAATCTAACTATGTGTTCTGATGTGTTAGTAGAGCAACTAATAGAGCTAAGTGAAATTATTGTAAGAAGAATCCCTATATATTTTGTGCCCTTACTTTTTCTCAGAAAAGGAATAGATAAGGGGTAGTAACATTTTTTAGAGTTTAACACAGAAATAATGTTTATAATCATCACAATGATACTATATGGAATAACTGTTATAAAAAGAAAAAAACCAAGACCAGGTAATGTGACTAATGCTATAAATGAAAGAATAAATAAAATAGTCATCGTGATTTGAAAATTTATTATGGACCTCCCATGGCTGTTATAGATTTTATTATCCTCTCTTTTGTGTATCCAAAGAAATATAGGTAATAAAATATTACATAACGGAATTACAAACCCAAGTATAGGAGTTGCATGGAATAGTAATAACCATTTTTGTTGTATCGTTTCTTCTTTAGGGTTTTCTAAAGGAAGAAGATCATCTACTTCGATATCTAATGCCGTGGCTAATAGCTTTACCGTTTGTAAATGCGGATTTACTTCTCCTTTCTCTATGCGCTGGATTGTTCGTATTCCTACTTTTGTTCTATCCGATAACTCTTCTTGTGTGTATCCTTTTAGTTTACGTTGATACAATAGATTTTTTGAAATTGATTGATGTTCCATGTTTTTGTTTTTTTATACAGGACAAAGCTATGGATAGAGCTCGGTCTTTGTTACGTCATTTAGGTGTCACCTATCTGTCATTTATTGTTTTTATAGGGGTTTTGAGGTTGAAGATATGTTTTTTATATAAAAAATGCCTTTGAAAATTTCAAAGGCATTTTTAAAATATCTATATATAGATCACTTTTTTATCTCAATTCAGCTCCTAATTTATTTTCAAAATTATGCTGAAGTTTATTCATGATTTTGTCAATTTGTTTATCTGTTAGGGTTTTATGTTCATCTTGTAATATAAAACTTACCGCATACGATTTCTTTCCTTTAGGCAGGTTTTTTCCTTCATACACATCAAATAAGTTGATGTTTTTTAGTAATTGCTTTTCTGTTTGTTTGGCAATGGTATGAATCTCTTCAAAAGTTACGGTATTATCTAATAACAAGGCAAAGTCTCTTCTTACTTCTGGAAACTTAGGAATGTCTGTGAATTTAATTTTAGTTCGTCTTGCAAATTCAAGAATAGTATCCCAATCAAAATCCGCATATAATACTTCTTGAGAAATAGAAAAATGTTTTAAAACAGATTTTCTTATGATTCCGAATTCTACCAACTTTGATTTGCCTAAACTATAAGAAACGCCTTCAGCAAAAAGATCGTTTTTTATCGGAGACGTTTTAGATGTTTTGATTCCTAAACGATTTAATATTGTTTCTACAATACCCTTCAAAAAAAAGAAATCACCATTTTCTTGAGCAACTTTCCAACTCTCCTTAGTTTTATTTCCAGTAATAAGTAGACTTAAGTGTTTGTTTTCTATTCTTCCACTATCATAATTATGATATGTTTTTCCAAATTCGAAAAAGGTAAGATCAGAACGTTTTCTGTTAGTGTTATATGAAACAGCTTCTAAACCAGAAAACAATAAAGATTGTCTCATAACTGCCAAATCATTACTCAATGGATTAAGCATTTCTACATTGTTTTCTTCTTTTAATTGCTCTGATAATGAAATATAATCAGGAGTTGTTAAGGAGTTGCCTAATATTTCATTAAACCCCTGTCCAACTAACTGATTAGAAATTGTGTTTTGTATGTTATGGTCAGAGAATTTATCGATGTTAGAAATGGATGCGTTTAACTTTTGAGTAAATTTAATATTGTTATATCCATACACACGAAGAATTTCTTCAATTACATCCGCTTCTCTTTGAACATCATTGCGATACGCAGGAATAGTTAATCCAAGACCACTTTCTGTTATGTTATTTACCTTAATTTCTAAAGAACTCAAAATACTTTTGATTGTTTCCTGAGGGAGTTCTTCTCCGATTAGTTTTGCGGTGTTATCAAAAGATAAAAACACCTGAAAATCTTCTGTTTTTTTAGGATATAGATCTATAATGTCACTAGTAATATCTCCGCCAGCTAATTCTTGTATAAGCAAAGCTGCTCTTTTTAAGGCATACTCAGTAACAGTAGGGTCAATACCTCTCTCAAATCTAAATGATGCATCTGTATTTAGTCCGTGACGTTTTGCTGTTTTACGAACACTTACCGGATTAAAATAAGCACTTTCTAAGAAAACTGAAGTAGTATTTTCCGTAACTCCAGAATTAATTCCTCCAAAAACTCCTGCAATACACAGTGGCTTTTTAGCATCACAAATCATTAAGTCTTCTTCGTGTAATTCACGTTCTACTTCGTCTAATGTGGTGAATTTAGTACCAGCTTTTAGAGTTTTTACTTCAATTTTATTTCCTTCGATATAATGAGCATCAAATGCATGCAGAGGTTGTCCAAGTTCATGTAAGACATAATTGGTGGCATCTACTACATTGTTTTTTGGAGCAATACCTATGGCTTTTAACCGATGCTGTAACCAAGAAGGAGATTCTTTTACTTTCAATCCAGAAATTGTAACACCACAATATCTTGGTGCTAATTCTGGATTCTTAACATCAATATCGAACTTATGTAATCTGTTTTCTACTTTAAAATTACTAACAGAAGGTGTGATCAGTTCCATATTAAGATCCTTTTGCTGTAAACCAGCTTTTAGATCGCGAGCAGTACCCCAATGACTCATAGCGTCTGCTCTATTAGGGGTTAATCCTATTTCAAATACGTAATCATTTTCGATATCAAAAATATCTGCAGCAGAAGTACCAACGGCAATGTCGTTATCAAGAACCATAATCCCATCATGACTTTTACCAAGTCCTAATTCATCTTCGGCACAGATCATTCCATGACTTTCTTCTCCACGGATTTTACCTTTTTTGATTTTCCATTCCTCACCATTTTCATCATACAATTTTGTTCCAATAGTTGCAACAGGAACTTTTTGTCCCTCAGCTACATTAGGAGCACCACAAACTATTTGCACGGGTTCGCCATTACCTAAATCAACTTTTGTAACTTTTAATTTATCCGCATTGGAATGCTGAACGCAGCTAATTACTTGTCCAACAACTACACCTTTTAATCCTCCTTTTACACTCTGATAGGTTTCTATTCCCTCTACTTCAAGCCCTAAATCAGTAAGTAATTCTCCGACTTTTTCTACCCCCCAATCAAGCTTAATAAATTGCTTAAGCCAGTTATATGAAATTTTCATTAATGATGATTCTGAAATTAGTCAGTAAAGATACTACTTTGGGTAAAGTTGACAAACAAGAACTTTAGGTTATCTAGAAGAAAAACAAATATTATCTATCATTGTTTATTTGTAGTAACACTTTAGTAATAACGACAAATCCATATTAGATTTAGATTTCTTATTTTTGACTATTAGTTTTATTAAAATAATACTATTATGAATTTAAAAAACCTACTTATCATTTTATTTTTTGTAAACTGTTTTTCTCTTGTAGCTCAACATGTTGACGAACAAAGCCCAAAAATAGATAAAGAACAGAATACATTCTCAAAAACTGGAAAAGAAGAGAAAAAGAGTTTAAACTCTAAGAGAATCAGTAAGTCAGCGAAGTTAAGTGCTAAAGAACAGCAAGACTTACAAATACTTCATGATAAACGCTTGAAAAAGAATAAAGAGTTGAAACAGAAAGCTATATCTAAAAAAGGGAGAAAAGAAAATATCAAAGTATATGATAAAAAGGATCCAAGTGGTTTATAGATAAATATCCTATGTTTTGTTTTCACCTAAATAGTTACCTAAAAACTTTACAATAAATTTTTAATGATCAAAGTCAATGATAGGATTTAATTTTCTTAAAAATACAGTCAAATTATTTTGTTTTATGTTTTTAATAAACTTAACCTCTTGTAAAAAAGAAGTTAAGTCAAACGAAATGTTTCTTAAAAGCGGACTTTGGAAAGCTTCATTAGAATTACAAGATGATAAAAAATTACCTTTTTTGTTTGAAGTTTTTGATGATCAAACTTTGAAAATCTTTAATGCAGAAGAAAACATAGATGTTAACGAGGTTAAAATTGAAGGAGATTCCGTTTTTATTAAATTTCCTGTTTTCGAAGGGTATATTGCTGCTAAATTTGAGGACTCCATGACAATTTCTGGAAGTTTTATTAAAGAGAGCCTTGAAAGAATTGTTCCCTTTAAAGGAGTATTTGGAGTAAAAGATAGATTTGAAGTGGTATCAAAGCCTACTGCAAATATTGAAGGTAATTGGGAATCTGTTTTTAGTCAAGATACACCAGAAGATCGTTATATTGCTAAAGGGATCTTTAAACAAACAGGAAATATCGTGACCGGTACTTTTAGAACGACAACTGGTGATTATCGGTATCTTGAAGGAGTACTCAATAATGATAAATTAGAACTATCTACTTTTGATGGAGCTCATGCTTTTCTTTTTACAGGAACGGTTACTGACAGTACTATGAATGGTCACTTTTATTCAGGAAATCATTGGAAAGAACCTTTTACGGCAAAGCGTAACGAACAGTATGAATTACCATCAGAGGATTCTCTTACGTTTATTAAAGAAGGGTATGATAAACTGGCATTTAGTTTTCCGGATGCGCAAGGAAATCAAATTTCTCTTGAAGATGATCGCTTTAAAGGAAAGGTAACTATGGTTCAGATTATGGGAACTTGGTGTCCTAACTGCATGGATGAAACAAAATACTATGTAGATTACTATAATAAAAATAAAAGTAAAGATATTGAATTTGTAGCGTTGGCATTTGAATATGCTAAAACTTCTGAAAAGGCGTTTAAATCTATTGAGAGATTACGCTCAAAGTTAAACGTAGAATATCCTATTCTTTTGGCTCAATATGGAACATCAGATAAAGAAAAGGCACAAGAGAAATTACCCATGCTTAATCACGTATTATCCTATCCAACTACAGTTTTTATAGATAAAAAAGGAGAGGTTCGTAAAATCCATACTGGTTTTAACGGTCCTGCAACAGGTCAGAAATATGTGGATTACAAGAATGAATTCGAAAGCTTTGTTAATCAGCTGTTAAAAGAATAATTTATTTAACACTTATTAGGACTTACATTTTTACTTTAACACTACAGTAACATCAGGATTGACAATATCATCTTAATATTGTTTGACGCGTATGATTTTTCTTTCATAGAAAAGCGTAATAAATAATTTCAAACAATTCAGTCATGAAATGAACATTAATGATTAAGTATATGTATTACTTAATCATTATTAACGAATTCTACCTGACCTCTAAAAAGTTAAAAGAAAAACAGATGAAACAATTTAACCGAATCACAACGTTTGTTGCTAGTGCGATGATGTTACTCACGATCCAAATGAATGGACAACTTAAAACGCCTGAGGCAAGCCAGCGTGCTAAAGTAAGTCAGCGAGTTGGGATAACAGATATTATCATTGATTATGGTAGACCAAGTGTTAAGGAACGTAAAGTATGGGGTGAATTAGTACCTTATGGATATAATAACCTTGGATTTGGAACATCAACTACAGCACCTTGGAGAGCTGGTGCTAATCAAAACTCTACTATAGAGTTTTCGCATGATGTGAAAGTAGAAGGTAAGGATATTAAAGCAGGACTTTATGGACTTCATATCGCACTAAAAGAAAACGGAGGAGCAACTGTAATATTTTCTAAAAATTCAACTTCTTGGGGTAGCTATTTCTATGAAGAAAAGGAAGATGCTCTTCGCGTAGATGTCCAAACGAAAGAGACGGCACATACGGAAACATTATTGTTTTTGTTTCCTTCTTTTGAAGCAAATAGTACAATTGCTGCATTGCGATGGGAAAAGAAAGAAATTCCTTTTAAAATAGAAGTAAATGTGAGTGATATTGTCCTGAAAGGAATCAAAGATGACCTTAGAAGCAATGCTGGATTTACGCAATCTAATTGGGATAATGCAGCAAATTATGCTTTTAATGCAGGAGATACGGATCAAGCTTTAGAATGGATAAATGCCTCGATTAGCGGTAATTTTTTTAGTAAAGAAACTTTTGGTAATCTTTCTCTTAAATCTCAGATTCTAGGAAAACAAGGTAAAGCTCAAGAAGCGATGGCGATTGTAGATAAAGCAGCTGCGTTAGGTAATGCTTCTGAGGTGTTTCAATTAGGGAATGGTCTTATTGGGCAAGGGCAAAAAGATAAAGCGTTAGAGGTTCTAAAAAATAATGTAAAAAACAATAAAGGTATCTGGCCCTCTAATTACGGTCTAGCAAGAGCATATTCCGCTAAGGGAGATTATAAAAATGCGATTAAATCTATTAATGTAGCGCTGGGTAATGCTCCGGACAGATTCAAAGGGAGATTATCTGGTGATCTTGAAAAACTTAAAAAGGGAGAAGACATCAATTAAGAAATTGAAATATTTATTAGTTTTAAAAAGGGGTAGAAATTTTTCACCCCTTTTTTGTTGATTTGAAAATAAAATTAGCACCATTTTCTTAGGCATAATGGGATAACTATTTCTTGTTATATTACGATGTAATATTTTAATACGATTACCATATCTTTGCATCACCAAATTTATATACATGAGTAAAGCTGTTTATATTGCTACTATTGAACCTAATAGTGGTAAATCCATTGTAGTTTTAGGATTAATGAGAATGTTACTTGGGAAAGTAGCTCGAGTAGGGTACTTCAGACCTATTATAGATGATCCTAAAGAAGGAGAAATAGATAATCATATTAATACTGTAATATCACATTTTGAATTAGATATTAATTTCAAAAACACCTACGCTTTTACTAGGAGTGAGGTACTTCAAAAATATAATCAAGGTAGACCCGGAGCAATTATAGATGGTATCATTGAGAAATATAAAAATTTGGAAGAAAAGTTTGATTTTATTCTGGTAGAAGGAACAGATTTTTCTGATGAAGGAAGTATCATCGAATTTGATATTAATATAATCATTGCAAAAAACTTAGGGATTCCATCTATTATTGTAGCTAGCGGTGTAGATAAGACAAAGGAAGAAATAGCCGGAAATCTAAAATTAGCATACGATACTTTTACCAGTAAAGATGCAGAGGTAGTCGCAGTGGTTGCTAATAAGGTTGTAAATGGTTATGAAAAAGAATTAAAGAAAAAACTAGAAGAGGAATTCGAAGAAGGTGTAATGCAAATTGTTATACCTAAAATAGGTTCTTTAATTAATCCTACCATTAGAGAGATTGTAAGAGAATTAGATGGAAGTGTTCTTTTTGGTAAAGAATTTTTGAACAATCAAGCAGGAAGCTTTGGAGTAGGGGCAATGCAATTACGTAACTACCTTACACATCTTAAGGATAATAGTCTCGTAATTACTCCGGGTGATCGTGCTGATATTATTTTGGGTGTTTTACAAGCTAATATATCAGACAACTATCCGAAAATTTCTGGTATTATCCTTACAGGAGGAATCATACCAGAGGAACCAATACTTAAATTGATAGAAGGTGTATCGCTCTCAGTACCAATTGTATCAGTTACACAAGGAACTTTTTCTATTACTAATAAAATAGGTGCTATTAGATCAAAAATATACGCGGATAATCTACAAAAAATAAATACTTCGATTAGTACATTCGGACAGTATGTAGACGCAGATCGTTTAGTAGATCCTTTGATTACATTTGAGTCCGATAGTTTGACTCCAAGTATGTTTCAATATAACCTCTTAAAACGAGCACTGAAACATAAAAAACATATTGTTTTACCCGAAGGATCTGATGAAAGAATTCTAAGAGCAACATCTAGATTACAAGCATCGAATGTAGTAGATATAACACTTATAGGTGAAGAAAAGAAAATAAAAAGTAAGGCTATTAAGTTGGATATTCTTATTGATTTTAGTAAAGTAAGTATTGTATCTCCAACGAAATCTCCGCATTTTGATGATTATGTGAAAACATTTTATGAATTGCGAAAACATAAGAATGTAAATATGGATATGGCCAAAGATATGATGTCTGATGTATCTTATTTTGGGACGATGATGATTTACAAGGGGCATGCGGATGGAATGGTTTCTGGAGCGGTTCATACTACCCAACATACGATTAGACCAGCACTACAGTTTATTAAGACCAAACCGGGTGTAAAAGTAGTATCTTCTGTGTTTTTTATGTGTTTAGATGATAGGGTTTCTGTGTTTGGAGATTGCGCTATCAATCCGAACCCAAATGCAGAACAGCTAGCAGAAATTGCAATTTCTTCAGCACAATCAGCTGCTGCATTTGGTATTGAGCCAAAAGTAGCAATGTTATCATATTCCTCAGGGACATCTGGAAAAGGAGAAGATGTGGAAACAGTAAGAGAAGCTACCAAAATAGTAAAAGAAAAGCATCCAGAACTTAAGATTGAAGGGCCAATACAATATGACGCTGCAGTGGATATGAGGGTTGGACAGAGTAAGCTTCCTGATTCTGAAGTAGCGGGACAAGCTAGTGTTTTGATATTTCCTGATCTTAATACCGGGAACAATACGTATAAAGCTGTGCAACGAGAAACGGGAGCTCTAGCAATTGGTCCAATGCTTCAAGGACTAAATAAACCGGTAAATGATTTAAGTAGAGGTTGTACAGTAGATGATGTCTACAATACAGTGATTATTACTGCAATTCAAGCACAAGGTCTCTAAAAAGATAAAACAGAATCAAGAAAGAAGGTAAAAGAAAAGAGAATAAAAATTCAAATGAATTGGTTTGTATAAATCTATGATCTTTTTTCTATATTCTTAAATAAAATATATGCGAATACTAGTATTAAATTCAGGGAGTTCATCAATTAAATTTCAACTATTCAATATGCCTTCGGCTGAAGTTCTTTGCTCAGGATTGTTAGAGCGTATTGGTTTAGAGAATACTAAAATAAACTATAAAACCGATACTCAGGATATTGAAAAAGAGGTTGCTATTCCGGATCATAAAATAGGATTACAATTAATTGCCTCTTATGTATTGGATTCAGAAATAGGAGTGATTACTTCAACTTCAGAAATTCATGTTGTTGGGCATAGGGTGGTTCACGGAGGAAGTACTTTTGCTAAAACTGTAGAAATCAATAATGAGGTAAAGCAAAAAATAGAAAAGCTTTCTGTGTTAGCACCACTTCATAATCCTGCTAATTTACAAGGAATTCTGGTTTCAGAAGATATTTTTAAAGATGCAAAACAGATTGCAGTATTCGATACCGCGTTTCATCAAACAATGCCTCTCGAAGCTTATAAATATGCTATTCCCAATATTTTTTTGGATGAACATGATATTAGAGTATACGGTTTTCATGGCACCAGCCATAAATATGTATCAGAAAAAGCAATTAAGTTTTTGGGAAAAGAAAACACTAAGATTATAACAATTCATTTAGGTAATGGATGCAGTATGACCGCTATAGAAAATGGTAAAAGTATAGACCATACTTTAGGTTTTGCCCCAATGAATGGATTGATTATGGGTACTCGATCGGGTGATATTGATCCTGCTGTCATCTTTTATTTGGTAAAATCGTTGGGATATTCCTTGGATGAAGTCAACTCATTACTTCAAAAAGAAAGTGGTATGCTTGGCTTAACTGGCTACAGTGATTTACGTGATATAGAATCTAATGCAGAAAATGGGGATGTGAATTGCCAGAAAGCTTTAGAAATGAATGCGTATCGTATTAGAAAGTTTATAGGGTCATATATAGCTGTGATGAATGGTCTAGATGCCATTGTATTTACGGCTGGAATTGGAGAGAATTCTGATGTGATGAGAAAATTGGTTAGCTCTAATTTAGAGTATTTAGGGATTGAACTGGATGAAGAAAAAAACAGTGTCAGATCTAAAGAAATTAGAGAAATTAACCAAGTTTCTTCTAAGGTCAAGATACTTGTGATTCCTACAAATGAAGAATTGGAGATTGCTCAGCAGTCGATGAAATTGCTAGAGTAACAAAAAGACTACCAAAATTTTAGGTAGCCTTTTTGTATTTAAAATAGTTTTAGGATTTATTATGCCCAGATACAGCTCCCATTGGGTTGGCAATATCCGAAATCACAAAATTCCATTCCATTAAACATTTGGCAACATTTTCTTGGAGGTCCACAGTATACAAAAGGACGTCCCCATGCACCAGTAATTTGCTGTTGATCTTCTTTTGTTAATCTCTGAATTCCTTTAAGATTTAAGATTTTTTTCATTGTGTAAGTATTTAAAGTTAAATTAAATATTCTTTTCTCTGGATTAAAAAAAGCAAACTAATTAGGATTGTCTTTAACGGTTTTAAGTTTTACCACACTAAAAAAAGATGCATCCTCCAGATGGTCTACAATATCCAGGTTCGCAAAAACTTCCTCCAGGTATACTAATAAGACAACCTCTGCCACTAGGACAGCAACCAACAAGTCCCCAAGCTCCTTTAATTGATCTTTGTTCTCCTTTACTTAATTCTTGAACCCCTTTTAATTCTAAGATTTTTTTCATTGTGTAAATATTTAAAGTTAATGTATCTCTACAAGATACTAGTAAAGCAAATTGAAAAGCAAATCCATTTACTTGATATTTATAAATTTCAACAACTTATGTTTAGTATCGAGATGTTCCATAATAAAAAAGACCATCTATATAGACAGTCTTTTTTATTATATCTTAATTCTTATAGTTTTAGTAGAGTATACATCCACTCCATCCAGTGCATCTTCCTGGCTCGCAGAAACTACCACCTGGATAACTAATACGGCATCTGTTGCCACTGCCGTTAATTGGATTCGGGTTACAACAAGAAATATAAGTGTTAGCTCCTTTTATGGATCTTTGTTCTCCTTTACTAAGTTCTTGAACTCCTTTTAATTCTAAGATTTTTTTCATGGTGTAAAGTATTTAAGTTAATCTAGATATTTTTTTTAAAAACTAAAGGCAAGTTTGTTAAGATTGCCTTTTTCGTTTTACGTATTTATGATGTTAATATAAGATACATCTATTTCCCCATCCGTAAGGATCACAGTATCCAGGTTCGCAGAAACTACCACCGGGAAAACTAATTTGACAACCTCGTCCGGATGAACAACAAGATACATTTCCCCAAGCTCCTTTAATAGATCTCTGTTCTCCTTTACTTAATTTTTGAATCCCTTGTAAATCTAAGATTTTCTTCATTGTGTAAGATATTTAAGTTAATCTCCTAAATATAATGGAAAATTCCCTAATTATATTACGCTAAAAACGCTAAAAAAATAAGGTTTTGTTGTATACCCTGCTAAAAGAATGTTATGTTCCTACAGCTTCTTTTCTATTCCTATAATAGTATGGTAGTATAATCTTGTAGCAAACAACTTATTAACAAGGTTTTTTTATGTAAAACATTTAAGATCAAATGGTTAATATCTTAAAATAAGCTAATTGTTACATTATCAACATATTGGGTAATGATTTGATAACGAAGACTTCTAGTAAATTTAACAAAATAGTTTTAGCTTCGAAAGCGTTAAAATTTACTAAACTAACTCACAACACACAATGAAAAAATTATTGCTATTACTAGTAATGGGCTATACTCTTACTTGTTTTGGTCAGATACCATCATATTATAATGATGTTAATCTTTCTTTATCTGGTCAATCTCTAAAAAGCGAATTAGCTACTAAAGTTACAAACACCCAAACGAATACATTATCCTATACTCCAGGAGTTTGGGACGCCTTAAAACAAACAGACCTTGATCCGACGAACTCTTCTAGAGTTGTTCTTATCTACGGATTTAGTGATACCGATGGAAATTCTATTACGGATAGAACCAGAGGAGTAAATAATAACGGAGGAGGTTCTACTGACTGGAATAGAGAGCATACGTATCCAAAATCATTGGCTAACCCTAATTTAGGAACTACAGGAGCAGGAGCAGATGCGCACAATCTAAGACCTTCTGATGTACAAAGAAACTCTAGTCGAGGTAGCCGGAAGTTTGCTGATGGTTCTGGAAACTCTGGAACGACTTCACAAGGACATTGGTATCCGGGAGATGAATTTAAAGGTGATGTAGCCCGAATGATGATGTTTATGTATATACGATATGGTAATCGATGCTTACCTTCTAATGTTGGAATAGGTTCGTCTGTCTCTGGTGATACTAATATGATTCAGTTGTTTCTAGAATGGAACGCTGAAGATCCTGTTTCTCAATTAGAATTACAACGAAATCCAATTATCGAGAATTTACAAGGAAATCGAAATCCTTTTATCGATAATCCCGCATTTGCCACTCAAATATGGGGAGGGCCACAAGCAGAGGATCGTTTTGGAACTTCAGGAAGTGATACACAAGCTCCAAGTATTCCTTCAGCTTTAATCGCATCAAGTACAAATACAACATCTACTCAGTTATCTTGGAACGCATCTACAGATAATATTGGAGTTACAGGATATGATGTGTATAGTAATGGGGCGTTTTTGAATTCAACTACCGTAACAAATTATTTGGTAACAGGATTATCCGCAGCGACAACATATAGTTTTTCTGTAAAAGCAAAAGATGCCGCCGGTAATATATCTGGATTCAGTAATTCTATTAACGTTACAACTCAGAGCACATCTGGAGGAGGAAATACACTCTGTAGTTCGACCATCACTTCTTTTCCTTATACCGAAAGTTTTGAAAACACTTTTGGCGCATGGAAACAAGCTACATCTGGAGATGATTTTAACTGGGCTACTAGTTCCGGTAGTACACCATCTTCTAATACTGGTCCAAGTTCGGCAAATACTGGTTCTTATTATATTTTTATGGAATCTTCCACTCCTAATTACTCTAACAAAAGAGCAATATTGTATTCGCCTTGTTACGACATTACGAATGAAAGTCAAGCTACTTTTTCGTTTAAATATCATATGTACGGTACTTCGGCTATGGGAAGTTTGGCCCTAGAGGCTAGTCTTAATGGAACTAGTTGGACACCTGTATGGAGTAAATCAGGAAATCAGGGAAATTCTTGGCAGACAGCCTCTGTTGATTTAGCCTCCTATATAGGTAAAAAAGTACAGTTACGTTTTAATGGAATTACAGGAACTACGTGGCAAGGGGATATGGCCGTTGATGCGATCAATTTTTCCGCTTCTGGAAATACTGGCGGTGGGTCAACAACTAGTGATGTTAATTTAAGAATTACTTTTGACGACTATCCAGAAGAAACAAGTTGGGAAATAAGAAACGATAGTAATCAAGTGATACATTCTGGTGGTACTTATGGCGCTCAAGCAGATAGGTCAACTGTTAATGTATCAAGAACTTTGGATACCGGATGTTATACGTTAATTGTAAAGGATGTTTATGGTGATGGTATCTGTTGTAGTTATGGTAATGGTTCTTATGCTTTAACAGATTCTTCTAATGGAGCTATATTAGCTTCTGGAGATTCTTTTGGAACACAAGACAGTAAAAGTTTTTGTGTAGGTTCTGCATCCAGAAATTTTTCTGGAGAGATTATAAAAGAGAATATACCTACTGTATTTGATTTTAGTTTTTATCCTAATCCAGTTATAGGAGAAGTGAGCATAAAATTGGAAAATAGAGGTGAGGCAGATTATAAAATTATAAATCAAGTAGGTCAAGTTATAAAAGTAGGAAAAGTTATAAAAGAACCAATTAAACTTAATGAATTGCCATCAGGAATGTATTTTATATCTGTTAATGATGGAAACCGAACCATTAGTAAGAAGTTTGTAAAAAAATAACTAAAAATATTTCTAATAAACTAACCCCACTTTTTAATAAGTGGGGATTTTTTTTGATATTTTTTTAGAATGAGGTATCTACATGATTTTATATATTAATATTTTCCAATTAATACTTTCTTATATATAATCTAATAGAATATTCTAGAAACAATATTCCTAAAGAGATTTGAAAAAAAGTACAGTGAAATATATTCAATAATAATTTCAAGGTATAAAGCTTCATAAATATGCACCTGATGTTTTTATTTTCTATATGCAAAAAAAGAGGGAATTTTCCGTCTTTTTGTTTTTGATTTATTGTTTATAGGTAGATTTTGAGTAATTCCATTGTAAAATATTCATTAAAAAGTGCAAATTCCCTTCAAAATTAATAGTTAATTACTAGTATTTTACGATGAAAAACAGTTTTTTAAAGGTTTAAATGTTAAAATAAAATTTTTTTAACAATCATTTGTAGGGTAATTCCTTGTCTTGTCTATAGGTTTTTCAATACTTCATGTTCTTTTTGCAATTTTAGGCGTATTATTATTATGGTTTTAGCGCAATATGTTTTTCATTTTTGTTTGTACATTAGAGTTAAGAAAATTTGTAAAGCGCTCATTGTTAAATTTTTTAATAATCCCAAAATAAAAATGACATGAAAAAAATACTTTTGAATAGTTAACTTTTTATCACATTATAAGTTTTCTTTTGTTAATTAAATGTGCTCTTAAAACCGATTAATTCGGATATAGTTTTGAATTAATTTGGAGACTTACCACTCAACGATTATTTGATAAGAATTATTAGCTACTCATAACTACCCCACACGGATATTGAGTTAGATACTAATATGAATACGTCTGATAACTATTGTTTGTCAGCATAGATAATCGTTTCCAGACTGAGCTACTTCAAGCATTCAGTCCTGATGTGGGGAAATAAATTATTAATATAATAGTCAATAGGGTTGTGTGCCCAATGATATCTTAAAATATTTAGGACGGATGAGTATATCTGCTAATTTTAATATGTTTTGTGATGAACTGAAGATTTCTGATAAAAAGAGATCAATTATTTCATTACGTTACAATTCAATAAATAAAAAATTGAATAATGATTTTTGGAATATAGATACTAATTATGGTAGTATTTATATAGGTTGCTATGGAAGAGAAACCGCAAATGACGGCATCCAAGAGATCGATATGATCTTTGAAATGCCGTCTAATTTGCTGATTGAGTATGAAGAATGTGGAGGAAATTTTCAAGCAAGATTCCTAGAAGATGTGCGAAGGTCAATAGCTACTATATATCCTAAAACTAGTATTAATAAAGAAAAACAAGCAATAAGCATTAGATTTTCTGATAGAATGTGTTTTAATGTATTTCCTGGTTTTATTAAGGATGGAGGAGGTTATATTTTTGCGAACGCAAATGGTAGCTGGAATGTTAATAAGCCCATATTTTTACAAGAGGCTATGAAGGTTGTTGATAAAACTGTTAATTATAATCTCCGGAAATTATGTAAAATGGCCAAAGCCTGGAAACAAAACTGTAAAGTAAAAATCAAAGATGTTTTGATAGATACATTGGCATATGAATTTTTATTATCTACTAATAAGAACTATGAATCATATTTGCAGTTTGATGTTATGTGTTTAGACTTTTTTAAATTTCTAATGAGTCAACAGGCGCTAAAAGTAATATGCAATGATGCAGAAAATGGACAAAAAATGCATAACACTGAAAATTTAAAATGTAAAGCCATTATTGCGTATTTTAAGGTTGAAAATGCTATAAAACTTGAGGCATCTGGAAAAAAATGGGTTTCAAGACAAAAATGGAGAGAAGTTTTTGGTCATAAATTTCCGGAATCGGTAAGAATAAAATCGCAAATAAAGAAACTGCATGAAAAGACAGTATCTCTGCACATGGAACAAAAAGAATGTATTCGAATTTTAAACCAAAAGTTAATGACTTTTAAAGGACTTCAGATTCTTATGGCATTACTTATTGTTTTGGGAGTTTTAATTATTGGATTTACAGAATATTTCGATCTTGGATTAGTCTTATTTGTGGTGTCCTCGGTAATATTTCTGGTTACTTTATATTTTCAAAAATATAATTTAAGAGATATCTCAATAAAACATAAGCAATCTGCTTTACGTACATTTTTGATAAAAGAAGAGTGGCAATCATTATTAATAGATCTTAATAATGGTAATGTGGATATTACTATTATCCGAAAAAGAAAGGACGAACTGCAGCGTAATATGATTGATGTTTATAGAGGTGCTTCAGTATTTATAGATAAAAGATATGCTGAAGCTGTAGAAAAGATAAATACTATTTCAAAAGTAAAGGAAAAATTACCCGTTGTGAAACCTGGACAAGTGAATATTCCTGTTTGGCAGAGCAATAAGTTTCATGTAGAGAACAAAGTACAATGTTTAATGAACTACAGAAATTAACAAAATTGATTAGGTTCTATAAGTGGAAGATGATCCTTTTTCTCAATGCTAAACGATAGTATTGATTTTGAAGGATCATTTTTATTTGTAAGCTTATAAGTAACTACTTAAAGCTATTCGTTTTTAAGAAAATAACCGATACTTTAGAAATATTGCTATTTTATAAAGTAAGTATAATAGTGGAATTCCTATAACCAGACTTATGATGATTAATAAAAGAGTAAATTTTCCTCCAATAAAAGGGATTTACTAACATCTCTGATAATAGTAACTTCACTATACATATAATATGCACTTATGGCGGTCAAAGTAGCAAGAGGGACATATAAAAGACTTTCTAAAAAAAATGAAACTAGTGTATATCCCAGAAATTGTATAGCATTGGTATATGTGGAATAATAGAGTAACTCCTAAATCTATAGAAAGAATATAGCTTATTTCTTTTTTGATTTTTATAGTGATCTCCTGTTAAAACTGTGTTTTTATACAATCTGGACGAATAGTAGAATTGTTGTTTAAACAAGTATGATACATACCTTTATAGCAATTATGACATTTACCTTGAGAAAACAAGTTGGTGTGTGTATGGCAAAAATAACTTCGTTTTTCTTCTTCTGTCATTATTATAGATTCTTTTAATTTGGGATCGATTGAACTTAGATAAAAGAGTATAAAAATATTACAAAAGCGCAAACTAGTTAGTTTTGCGCTTTTGTATTTGATGTCGTGTATGGATATGAGTTTGTGTAATACCTAGTATACTTCTGAATTTACTATAAAGTAAAATTGTGAATAGGATTACTTCAGTTGTAGCAACAATTTCTCAGCTACAAGCTCTGATGAAGCAGGGTTCTGACCAGTAATTAATAATCCATCTTCTACAACATAAGGACTCCAATCAGCTTCTTTAGAATACGTACCTCCATTAGCTGTTAACATGTCTTCTACAAGAAAAGGCACTATTTCTGTTAATTGAACAGCTTCTTCTTCCGTATTAGAAAATCCAGTTACTTTTTTACCTTTTACTAAAGGCGCTCCGTTAGCTCCCTTAGTATTCTTAAAAATGGCAGGAGCATGACATACAGCGGCTACAGGTTTGTTTTGATTATAGAAAGCTTCAATTAATGCTATAGAGTTTTTGTCTTCGGCTAAATCCCATAAAGGACCGTGACCTCCTGGGTAAAAAACTGCATCATAATCATTCGCATTGATGTTAGCAAGTTTGACAGTATTAGCAAGAATAGTTTGTGTTTCTTGATCTGCATTAAATCTTTTAGTTGCAGGTGTTTGGAAATCGGGTAATTCACTTTTTGGATCAATTGGCGGCTGTCCTCCTTTCGGAGATGCAATAGTTATCTCCATACCTTTATCTTTTAAAAAATAATAAGGTGATGCAAATTCTTCTATCCAAAACCCTGTTTTCTCTCCTGTATTTCCTAAATCACTATGACTGGTTAATACGAATAACACTTTTTTCATGGGATCTGTTTTTTTAGTCGTTTCTTTGGTCTCTGTGTTTTTTCCACACGAAGCAAATAGTATTATAGCTGTTGCTATTCCTATGATTTTTTTCATTTATAATCCTCTAATTAATATTTATATTATTTATAGGACCAAAATTAAGGCAACTTAAAACGTAAAAAAATGATCTATGGTAAGAAAAGAAATTAATTTCTGGTAATCTCTTTTCGTACTCTACTTAGACTTTCTGATGTAATTCCTAGGTAAGAAGCAATATGGTAGTTTTTAACCAGCTGTTCTATATTTGAGTAGGTATTGACAAAATCAATATACTGCTCTTTTGCTGTTTTAGATAGGTCGCCTATAATTCTCTTCTGAAAAGAACCAATGTAAGATTCGGTTTTGATTCTAAAATAGCGTTCTATACTGGGGATTTTATTAAAAATTTCATTCATATCATCTCTAGAAAGCCTAAAAAGAGATGCATCCTGAATACATTCAATCTGAAGAATTGCTTTTTCCTTTTTGAAAAATGCGGTGTAATCACCGATCCACCAATCTGTAATTGCAAATTGTATAGTATGCTCCTTTGCAGATTTATCTGTAAAAAATGAACGTAAACATCCTTGTTCTACATAGTATTGAAAATAGGCTGTGTCTTTTGGGTATAGTAAAATTTCTCCTTTTTTAACCTTTATTTTTTTCAGCTTGCCACTAATTATTTTTTTATCTTCTTCGCTTAGTAGTAAACCTTTAAAAATTTCTTCGAAGTTCATATGAATGTAATTACTTAGCAACAGTTTTATGCAAAACTTTGAGCTACTTAGATAGGAATAGATTTTCTGTTGTGTAAAAGTATAAAAGAAATTCCTTTACCTACTAAATTCGTTTTTAGAATGTACGTTATCGTAATGATTATTAATAAGTAAAAAATCCAATCACAGTAATGCGATTGGATTCTATTATTCTTATCAATTAAGTAATATATATGTTTAGTTATTTAACATCACCGGCATAACCAGCATTGTAACGGTTTCTCCTTCATCCAATCCATCCGTAGGTGTAAGGATTCCTGCTCTATTTGGTAGAGACATTTCTAATTGTACATCATCTGCATTAAGATTGTTTAGCATTTCACTTAAGAAACGAGAGTTAAACCCTATTTGCATATCATCACCTTGATAATCGCAAGTCAGACGTTCTTCTGCTTTATTAGAATAATCGATATCTTCTGCAGATATATTCAATTCTGCACCAGCGATTTTTAATCGGATTTGGTGTGTTGTTTTATTAGAGAAAATAGAAACCCTACGAACAGAGTTAAGAAATTGATTACGAGCAATAGTTAATTTATTTGGATTCTCTTTAGGGATTACTGCTTCGTAATTAGGGTATTTACCATCAATCAATCTACAAATCAATTGTGTTTCATCAAAGGTGAACTTAGCATTAGATTCATTGTATTCAATCAATACTTCTGTATCGCTGCCAGCTAATATACCTTTAAGAAGGTTTAATGGCTTTTTTGGCATAATAAATTCTGCAGCTTGAGAAGCTTGCACATCTTCACGAGAATACTTTACTAATTTATGAGCATCAGTAGCTACAAAAGTTAAGCTCTCTGTAGAGAACTGAAAAAACACACCACTCATTACAGGTCTAAGATCATCATTACCTGTAGCAAAAATAGTTTTGCTAATCGCGGTTGCTAAAATATCTCCTAATAGTGTTGTTGAGCTTGGATCTTCTAGTTCTACCGCTTTAGGGAATTCTTCTCCATCTGCATATGCTAGTGCATATTTACCGTGATTAGAACTTATTTCTATAGTATTATTATCTCCTGCTACAAACGTAAGAGGTTGTTCAGGAAACGTTTTTAATGTTTCTAATAATAACTTTGCAGGTACAGCAATGATTCCTTCATCAGAAGACTCTACTTCTAATTTAGCCGACATAGTAGTCTCTAAGTCAGAGGCAGAAACGGTTAAGGAGTTATTGTCTAATTCGAATAAAAAGTTATCTAAAATCGGTAAAGTATTACTGTTATTGATAACTCCACCCAATACCTGAAGTTGTTTTAATAAATACGAACTGGAAACTATAAATTTCACCCGTTTAATTTTTTTAGATTAGTACTGTTTTTACAGTGGCTATCGTTTAATAGCTTACGCAAATATAATTGTAATCTACAAGGATTTCGTTATGCTAAAAACGTTAGTTATTAACAAACGGCTAGGAGTTATTGACTATGTTTGATTAGATGTAGTTGTTAGGTTTAATCTAATAAGAAGATTCTTAAAAATAAATCATTTATTAATGTGAGGTCTTTCGGAAGTGTGTTTGTATTCAAAATAGAAAAAAAAGTATATAAATTTATGATGTTTTTCAATTGAGGATAAAATTATAAGATGTTATTCGCGAGAAGTTTTTGTTAGTTTTTGCTAGAAATATCGACTGATGTGGTAAAATTTTTGCTAAGATAATTATGACATTCAAAATTCAATTTATAATATTCATGCTGGTTACAGGTAACCTGCTTCTAGCTCAGAAAACTACTGATCCTTATAATCAAAATGAAGAACTAGGAAAAGTGCGATGGCTACGGGATTATGATGATGCGGTAGCACTTGCCAGAAAAAAAAATAAAGATGTGCTAATTTTATTTCAGGAAGTCCCGGGGTGCAGTACTTGTAGAAATTATGGACATAATGTTTTAAGTCATCCTCTTATGGTTGAGGCTATAGAAAATTCATTTGTACCGTTGGCTATATTCAATAACAAAGGAGGTAAAGATGCACAAGTACTCAGTAAATATAAAGAACCTAGTTGGAATAATCCTGTGGTACGCATTGTTAATAGTAATGGTAATGATGTTATAAATCGTATTGGAAATGACTATTCTGCGTTGCGTTTATGTAAGAGTATGCAGCAAGCTCTAACAGAAAAAGGAAGAAAAATTCCTGAATATATTAATTTATTAGAACAAGAGTTGTCAGCAAAGAAAACTGATAAAGCTTATTATAAAATGTCCTGTTTCTGGTCTGGCGAAAAACAGTTGGGTAAATTACCAACTGTATTAAATACAGAATCAGGTTTTATAAACCATAGTGAAGTAGTAGAAGTCACCTATGACGCTAAGGAGTTGACCAAAAAAGGATTAGATGCGTATGCGAAATCTAATGGGATGACTTTAGTTGATAATGAACAACCGTATCGATCTTCACCAAAAGATTTACATTATTATTTACAGCAAACAAAATTTAAATACATACCATTAACAAAGCTTCAGCAAACAAAAATTAACAGTGCTTTGGGTGAGGGCAAAGCTACAGCACATTTCTTGAGTCCTAAACAGTTAAAATGGTTTAAGAAAATTAAAAACAATAATAATGAAGTATTGTTACATGCAAATTTTGTCGAAGCTTGGACTAAAAAAAATGAGTAACAAGAAGCAATCTAACACAATACTTGTAGTAGTATAAACGAATCATTTATAATATTTTTTTATAAGAATCGTCTCTCACTATGTTTATTCATCTTTTATCAATTTATCTGTATAATGTGCTTTGTGTTTTGGTTGTGCAAAACGTTTTTCATTATAGGAACTGGATTTTCCTTTTGCAATGGATAACGATTTCCAATGCTCATTACAAATCATTTTTCCCAGAAACACAATTTGCCCAATATGATAGGAATAATGTGCTAATTGTCGATTGATTGCTTCAGTAATACTATGTTCAATATTTCGGATGTAAATTGGTTGATTAAAATTAGTTTCATTTACGCTATCCAAAGCTTCAAATAGGCATTGCCAACCTTCGTTCCATTTGACTAATAATTCTTCTTTGGTTTTGATGTCATTTTCGAATTCTGCATCGCGTGCTCTCCATTCCTTTTCTCCGTCTGATGTAAGAAAATCTTTCCAACGAGATTTCATATTACCCCAAAGGTGTTTTACGATTATCGCAATACTATTACTATCGTCATTATACTGCCAAAATAGGAGATCATCATTAGAGACTTGATCAATTGTTTTCTCTCCTAAAGATTTATAATAAAGAAACTGCTTTTTTATTCCTTCTAAATAAGTAGTTGCATTCATTGTTGCGGTTTAGTTCTTTAATATAAGCAATTTCGAAATGATTCTGGATCTTTTAGTTGAGAAAACATATTGTTTAATTACAAAAGAAGATGTCTCAGGATGAGAATGAAACTTCATATTTGTAGAGGGTAAAAATGAAATTAATCCATCTTTTTATTTAGTTAAATAACAGAATTATAACATTTTAATAATATTTTGGTTGTAATTTTAAAAGGGAATATTTTTGTTAATACTTATCGAATAAGTATCAATCAATTTATTGAATTTTAATTCTTAAAACCTTTATTATAAAAAAAATGATTAATTCAATTCCAGGCGCTCAGAAATTATCAAAGTCTTCTCAAAAAGAAATCAAAGGTGGGATGCCAGTCTTATCGGATTGTGAGGGAGGGTGCTATGATATTTATTTGTCAGATGTTTTAGGGAGATTTTGCGCAGTTCCTTCTCCTAGTGGAGCAGTTTGTTTTGGCAATATTCGAAATGAAAAGTGCTGTATTTAATTGAGGAAAATAAATTCCTGCGATAAGAAAACTCTTTTTTGGGTTTTCTTATCGATTAAAATATCTTAAAAAAAATTAAAGTTATTTTTGATATTTTCTCTTTCTAATAAAAGCGAATGCAACCCCAAACAAGCCAAGAATCAATAATGGTATAATAATATTGATAACTTGCCAGAAAGTGCGTTTTTTTAATACTTTTTCGATATTAAGAAAAGCAATGTTTATTTCTTTTCCTCTTACTTCTGTTAATCCAGAGTCATCTAGTAGATAGTTTACTGTATTTAATAAAAATTCCTTGTTTCCGTATTGTAGATTTAGGTAAGGATCATATCCTAATGTAATTGGTCTACCTTTTCTAATTCCATTTTTCATAACATCTCCATCTGCAATTACTACCATTTTAGTTGCTGAACTTACGTTCTTAGCATTATCAAGCTTAAAAGGTTTTACACGATCTTTGTATGCAGATTTAAAGTTACCTTCTAATAAAACTGCGAGGTTATGATTACCGTCTATATAACTTGCAATATCAGGTTTCTGACCAATAATATTATCTAACCTTATTTCTATTGGAATCCCTTCTAATTTTGATCGTTCAGAACTGGTTAATAATATGGTTTTAGTCAGCTCATTTTTTAAAGTATCTATTTGGTTTGAAAATTCGAATTTTACAGATTCTATATTTTTGACAATAGGGTGATTACTAGTACTTTTGGTTAATGAAGAATAAAACCAAGGGTGTGGTGTGAATTGAGTGTCATTTCCTTGACCGGAAGCAAGCATTAGTGGAGCAGAGTAGAGGTCATTTACCAAAACAGGATTGATTCGTACTCCATAAGAGAATAATATATCTCCTAAGCTAAGGTCTTGCATAAAAGCTACTGCTGTTCCTTGTGATTGTGGATTGAATAAACTATCAATTTCCATAGCGACAGACTCTACTAACCACAGCGATTTACCACCCTCCATAATAAATTGATCTAATACATATTTTTCGTTTTCAGAAAAAGGTTGTGTGGGTTTAGCATTAATTACAAGATCAAATTTTTGTAAGTCTTGTAGTGTTTTTTCTGAGTTTGAAGCCACAGAATCCAAAGTGAAAGCTCCAACAAAGTAATATTCTTGCAATGTTTTAATGAAATCCGCTATTTTGACATCAGGTAATTGTCCATTTCCTTTAATGACGGCTATTTTGTGTTTTTTGGGATGAATCAATTTTTTTAAGGCATCGGCAAAAACATATTCTAATTGTTGGATAGAATTATTAACCCTTTCTTCTGTAGTCGCTCCAATTGTATTTTTTACTAAGGCTACTTTTACACTTCGGTTCTGATAATTCATAATAGCCCAGGGAACAACAGTTTCTATAGCTGTTTTTCCGCTTTCCTGAACACTAACTTCCATAGGAGTAAGCCCTAGTCTTTGTAGTTCTTCTAAGGTCTCTTTTCTGAATTCCTCTTCTTCAATTGGATTGGTGAAAACATACTGTATTTTTGGATTAATCGCATTGAATTCTTCTAATATCTGTTTTGTCTCTCCTTGTAATCTTCTAAACTCAGATGGAAAATCACCTTCTAATAAAACATCAATTGAAATAGGAACCTCTGCCTCGGCTAATAAGTTTTCGGTAGCTTCAGAAAGGGTGAAACGATGATCGGCAGTTAGGTCAAAACGACTATAAAAACTGCTACCGCCAAGATTGACCAGTACAACAGCAATAGCAGCGAAAGAAGCAAATTTTATAATGCTTTTTCTAGAAATTTTCTTTAAAACAATAGTAGTTAAAAATATAAAAAGTGCAATAATGCTTGTGAAATAAATGATATCTCTAGTATCCAATATCCCTTGGCTGATACGTTCATAATGCAACTGAATTCCTATTTGTTCTATAGTATAATCCGTAGCTCCCAATAATTGATAATTGGCTAATCCACTAAACCCAAAATAGAATAAAAAACAAAGAAATACACTAATTAGAAAAGCTACGATTTGATTATTTGTTATTGATGATGAAAAAGTACCAATCGCTGTATAGGAAGCAGTAAGAAGTAAAAGAGCAATGTAAGATCCAATCGTACTACCTACATCGAGATTTCCTACTGGATTCCCTAATTGATGAATAGTAATTATGTACAATAAACTAGGAATTAAAGCAATCACTATAAGAAAAAGGCTTCCTATATATTTTCCTAAAACTAATTGCCAATGCCTTATTGGCTGAGTTAATAGAAGTTCTAAAGTACCTTGTTTTTTTTCCTCGGCAATGCTACGCATGGTTATTGCTGGAATTAAAAATAATAAGATCCATGGTGCAATTAAAAAGAATGGAGAAAGATCAGCAAAACCGCTGTCTAGAATGTTAAACTCTCCTTTGAATACCCATAAAAAGAGCCCGTTAAGTACTAAGAATAGTCCTATCACTAAATATCCTACAGAAGAGGCAAAAAATGTATTTATTTCTTTTCTTATTATCGCTAGCATTCTTTACAAAATTATGAGTTATGGGTTGTGGGGTTTAGAAAAATAAAATGAATAACTATTTATTCCGAACCCCAAACTTGTTCTACACTCCAAGCTTCAGGTTTTTGGTTAAATTTCTTTTTGGTGTTTCTCCAAACACCTTTAAATAACGAAGAGTTTCTGTAGTTATTGAGATGCTCTTCAGATTCCCAATGGCTGTAGGTGAAAAATTGGTTTGTGTGATGGATATCTCGTATCAACTTTAAGTGTGAACAACCTTCGAAATTTCGAATTTTATCTTTATTCTGATGGAAATTCTCTAAAAAAGCATCTATTTGCTCTGGAATGAACCCCAATTTTACAATCCGTATGATCATTTTAGTTTTTTAAATTTTCAAAGTCTTAAAGCTGTAAAGTTTTGAAGTTTCAAAGCTACAAAGTTTTTTGCGTTAGGGATAGCAGTGACATCCTTTTTTACGTCAGTTCGAGTACCACATTTTGATGTGGTGTATCGCGAACAAGTAAAAAAGATACAACGAATAGCCCGACCGCCTATTGTAAAGAGGCGGAAACGCCCTAATTGTTCTATTGATAACAGGTAAAACACATAAGAACTCACATACTCAAATACTAATTTACTCAAAAGTAATACTTACAGTATCACGATAATGTAATCCAAATAGACTAGAAGCACCACCAACAGTTTTTGGATTACTTTTATAAATGGCTAGTTCTAAATATCCAGACGAATTGAAGACTGCTAGTTTCTTTCCATCTTCTTCACGCTTACTTTTTTCAATATCAAAATTTATAGCATCACTATATCGTTCATAAATAGTACTGAAGACAGCGCTCCTGGCGGTAATTTTAAATTCTCGTCCTTTTCCTACATCTTCAAAAAGTTTACGGGTAATATTCGTAATAAGGTTTCCGTAGTTATCAATATAGATAATACTTCCTACAATTTGTTTGTCTCCAACATTGACAATTGGAGTAATTCCTTTTATTAATTTGATATCCGTAATTGACTTTCCAATAACTTCTAGTGTTCCGCCACGAGCAATGTGGCAAGCTACCGTTACAAAAACATCTAATACAGGAAAATTTGTGCCAATAGCATCATGTATATTGATTTCTACAATTTTTTCTGGTCTGAACTCTGAAGCAATTAAAGAAATCAATCCATTATTAGCACAGATAAAATAGTGATCATCTAGCTTTACGGCTATATGTTTGTTTTCAGGATTAAGTTCACTGTCAATCCCTATAATATGTATGCTTCCTTTTGGAAAGCTCTTATAGGCATTCTGAATAATATAAGCCGCTTCTATAATGTGGAATGGCGAAATTTCGTGAGAAATATCTACAATAGTAGCCTCCGGCAGTTCCGTATAGATAGCACCTTTAACCGCAGACACAAAGTGATCTTTGATTCCGAAATCAGTAGTTAAAGTTATTATTGGCATCTATAAGAATTGTTAATATCTTTTAATTATAAGCGCTTAAAAATATGTAAATTTGCTATGAAGTTATTCAAAGTTTTTTTGAATCAAGGAATTAGTAATAAAAACATACGAGTTTATCATTTTTGACCACTTAATATCTTTTATGATCTTAAAAAAGTTACACTTTATAGTACGTTTTTCATTTTTGATTCCCCGGCAAAAACTTCAAACAATCCCGATAGCTATTGGGAGAACAAACTTAGTCAATCCAAAAAACAATTCATACTAAAATTTCTATAGCTTTTGAACGAACTTATTATTGAACTGACAGAAATCAATCCACGGGAGTTTTTCGGACTTCAGAATAGTAATATTCAATTATTAAAAAAATACTTTCCGAAGTTAAAAATTGTAGCCAGAGGTAGCAAAATGAAAGTGTACGGCGATGAAGATATGCTGGAAGAATTTGATACACGTCTTAACATGCTTCTGGAACATTTCGGAAAATATAATAAACTGGATGAAAATGTAATCGAAAGAATACTTACTAGTGATAGCAAGGCTGATTATGAAACTTCTGCAGTTAGCGGAGAAACCTTGGTTCATGGAGTAGGAGGCAAGTTAATAAAAGCGCAGACTGCTAATCAACGTAAGTTAGTAGAATTAACTTATAAGAACGATATGGTTTTTGCTATTGGACCTGCAGGAACTGGTAAAACATATACAGGTGTTGCTTTAGCTGTAAAGGCGCTGAAAGAAAAACAAGTAAAAAGAATCATACTTACGCGTCCAGCTGTAGAAGCGGGAGAGAATCTTGGATTTCTTCCAGGGGATTTACAAGAAAAATTGGATCCGTATATGCAGCCATTATATGATGCATTACGTGATATGATTTCTCCAGAGAAACTAGAGAGTTTTATAGAAAAAGGAGTTATACAGATAGCTCCAATGGCATTTATGAGAGGTCGTACTTTGGACAATGCTTTTGTTATTCTTGACGAGGCTCAAAACACAACCCATGCACAAATGAAGATGTTTCTGACACGTATGGGTAAGAATGCCAAATTTATGATTACCGGTGATCCGGGACAGATTGATCTGCCGCGTAGAGTAACTTCTGGTTTAAAAGAAGCTTTGTTAGTATTAAAGGGAGTTTCAGGAATCGGAGTAGTGCACTTAGATGATAAGGATGTGATCCGTCATAAATTAGTGAAAAAAGTGATTGCTGCTTATAAAGAAATAGAAAATAGAAACGATTAGTTTTAATTAAGAAAATAGATTTAAGTTCAAGTTTGATACAATTTCATCTTTGCTACTTAGATTTTTAGATACTTTGCAACTTAAAAGAAAATGAGTACTATAGTTGACACGAATTATAATTTTCCAGATCAGAAATCAGTCTATAAAGGGAAAGTAAGAGAAGTATATAATATTAATGACGAATTACTAGTCATGATCGCTACAGACCGCCTGTCTGCGTTTGATGTGGTAATGCCAAAAGGAATTCCTTTTAAAGGGCAAATACTAAATCAGATTGCTACTCAGATGATGAAAGCGACCGAAGATTTGGTTCCTAATTGGTTGATCGCTACTCCAGATGCTAATGTAGCGGTTGGTCATCTTTGTGATCCTTTTAAGGTGGAGATGGTAATTCGAGGATATCAATCTGGACACGCGGCAAGAGAATATAAAGCAGGTAAAAGAATGTTGTGTGGTGTGCCAATGCCAGCAGGAATGAAGGAGAACGATAAATTCCCTCAGCCTATTATCACTCCTTCTACAAAGGCTGATAATGGAGAACATGATGAGGACATCTCTAGAGAAGAAATTTTGGCTAAAGGGATTGTTTCTGAAAAAGATTATTTGGTATTAGAAGATTATACGAGAAAGTTGTTCCAGAGAGGAACAGAGATTGCCGCGGAACAAGGATTGATTTTGGTGGATACCAAATACGAATTCGGAAAAACTAAAGATGGAAAAATTGTCTTAATTGATGAGATTCATACGCCAGATTCTTCTCGTTATTTTTATGCAGAAGGATATAAAGATAGGCAACAAAAAGGCGAAGCTCAAAAACAACTGTCTAAAGAATTTGTAAGACAATGGTTGATAAGTAATGGTTTCCAGGGAAAAGAAGGGCAACAAATTCCAGATATGACTGATGAATATATCAATTCTGTATCCGATCGGTATATCGAATTATTCGAAAATATTACTGGTACTTCTTTTGAGAAAGCTGATGTTTCTGATATTGATAATAGAATAGAAGAGAATGTGTTAGCGTATCTGAAGACTGTTTAACTTTATATAGCGAAGTCAAAAACTATCGCAGAGCGGGAGCATATGTCATTCCGCACTTGATCTGGAATCCAATATAAATAGTATACTAAGGTTTAATTCTTAGTCCTCAATTCTAGTTTGCGCATTGGCATTTTATCAATTTTGTCAAAAATTTGAGAAGGTGATAGAACCTTATTTGACTTTAGTTTAATATTACCATCTAATCCTATGAGGATGATTTTAAAGTCTTCATTGAATGGATTATACCTCTTATAAACTGCACTTTTTTTTGTAGATGTGTTTTTTTGAATTCCTTGTTGAAAGGAAGTACGTATTATTTGATATATGATAAGTTTTCTTTCTTTTAAATCCTGCTTGTTGTTGTTTAATTCCTGAAGTTGATTGATAAGGTTAGGGTTTTGATATGAATCTCCGATAACTAATAACAAACGATCTTTCCATAGATGTTTATCAAGATCTTGAGAGAAAGATGTCATTGGTAATAGTAAAATAATAAACAGTAAACTTTTCATAATAAAAAGGTACAAAAAAAGCAACCAGCTTAAAAACATTTGAATGCTTTTTGATGGTAGTATAGCATTCGTTTTAAGTATTAGTTGTAAGCTGTATTTTTTTTAATTCTATAATACGTGTTTAGTTTTGTTTGCGCTTCTAGATTAACTTTTATTAATTATATTGTCAGTTGTTATTGAACAACTTCGATATTATGATTCATACCCTACCAAAAGGATTAGTAACCGTTATAAGAAAGGTTTTTTATTTACTTCCAACAAGATTTAGGTTTTTAGCTAGAAGAATATATTATTTCCCGATAGATCTTATTGACGGAGTTTTAGGAAGGAGGCATAAATATCAACCACGGAAAGGGAAAATATTTATTGGTTCTGGGGATTTTATTAAATTAGGGAAAGGTCATCTCAGTAAATTAATTCTTCTAACTGGTTTAAAACCAAATCATAATGTTTTAGATATAGGATCTGGAATTGGTAGAACAGCTCTTCCTTTAACAGAATTTTTAGACAAAGAAGCAGCGTATGAAGGCTTTGATGTTACTAAAGAGGGAATAGAATGGTGCAATAATAAAATACACAGAGATTTTCCTAATTTTAGTTTTACTTATGTGAATTTAGGTAATGACTTGTATAATAACTCAATGAATACTGCAGCTAATTATAAGTTCCCATATACATCCAATCGATTTGATGTAAGTTTTCTTTTTTCAGTGTTTACCCATATGCAACCTGATGAAGTGTTTAATTATCTAAAAGAAATTGAAAGAACATTAGTAATAGGCGGACGTTGTCTAGCAACCTTTTTTACATATGACGATCAGACCGAACAAAAAATATTGAATAATGAATTAGATCTAAACTTTCCCTTCGAAATGGGAAATTATAGACTAATGAGTAAAAATGTAATATCAGCCAATGTTGCTTTTAAAAATGAGTTTTTATTAAGAATGATTGATGAAAGTAACCTGAAAGTAGAAAATGTAATAGATGGTTTTTGGAAAACCATAAGTACTGACGATAATGAATATCAGGATATTTATATACTAAGAAAATAAAAAAGATATCTAAAAATATTAACATAAAGCGTGTTAGATATAGCTTTTTATATTGTCAGTCTGAGTTAGTCAAAGGCTAGAAAAATTTTCGTTTTTATTTGCACTTTGACAAACTCAATGTGATATTGAAATATTTTTAATTCTAAATTTTAAAAGATATAACGAATACTATATGATCGTAGATTGTCCCACGTGTATATTTTCGAAATTCATGTTGGAATCTTCTGGATTAAGGATATAATCATAAATAAAATCGCCTACTTTTTCTGTAGTTAGGGGATTGATGTTATTAAGATCTGGAGTAGTAAGATTTAATTCTAATGCTTTTTCCACAGCATTTTTGATCGAATTAGCTTCATCAATAAGATTGAAATGTTCCAACAACATTGCAGCAGATAGAATAGCAGCAATCGGATTAGCAATTCCCTTCCCTGTTGCTTGTGGATAAGACCCATGAATAGGTTCGAACATACAGCAGGTGTTACCAACAGAAGCAGAAGCTAATAAACCTATCGATCCGCCAATGACACTGGCTTCATCAGAAATAATATCTCCAAACATATTTTCTGTAAGGATTACATCAAATTGACTCGGATTAAGAATCATTTGCATTGCGGCATTATCAACAAATAAGAAATCTAGAGTTACATCTTCATACGCTGTAGCAATTTCAGTAACTACTTTCCTCCATAAACGTGAAGATTCTAAAACGTTCGCTTTATCCACTAATGTTAGCTTTTTTCTGCGGTTTTGCGCCGCTTTAAAAGCAAGATGTGATATGCGTTCAATTTCTTCTTTAGAGTATTCGCATAAATCTGAGGCTACAGTTCCTTCTTCGTTTAGATGTTTTCTCCCAAAATAGATACCGCCAGTAAGTTCTCGATATATTGAGATATCCGTTCCTGTAATGATCTCTCTTTTTAGAGGGGATTTATCCAGTAAAGTTTCATAAGCTTTTACAGGTCTGATATTGGCATATAACCCTAACTCTTTACGCAAACGAAGTAATCCTTGTTCTGGACGTACTTTTGCACTAGGATCATTATCATATTTGGGATCACCGATAGCGCCAAAAAGAACAGCATCGGTATTTGCACAAAGCTGTAGAGTGTCATCTGGTAATGGATTACCCGTCTTATCAATAGCTATAGCACCTACTAATGCTTCTTTGAAAATAAAAGTATGATCAAATGCGTGAGCAATCGCATCTAATGCTTTTATGGCTTGAGTAGTTACTTCTGGTCCTATTCCGTCTCCTGATAATACAGCGATTTCTAGTTTCATAAATAGTTTATTATATCACACTGAGCTTGTCTAAGTGTTTTCTTAGCTCTGTATTTTGTTTTTCTTATTTTTATACTCTTGCACTTTCAAATGCTTCAATTTCTTTTTTACTACTTAGAAGAAAATCAATATCATCATATCCATTTATCATACACATCTTTTTGTAATTATTTATTTCAAAATTAGTTTCAGATCCTGTTGATTTAATTGTGATTTTTTGCGCTTCTAGATCTACTTCTATTTGCGTGGTTGAATCTTTTTTGATTTCTGTAAATAATTCCTGAAGATATTCTGGCGATACTTGCACAGGTAGTAATCCATTATTTAATGAGTTTCCTTTAAATATATCTGCAAAAAAACTAGAAACCACTACTTTGAATCCATAATCGTGAATCGCCCATGCTGCATGTTCTCTACTCGAACCACAGCCAAAATTATCTCCAGCTACTAAAATTCTACCAGAATAATTAGGATTGTTTAAAGAGAAATCTTCATTTACGTTTCCTTCTTTATTGAAACGCCAATCTCTAAATAAATTTTCTCCAAAACCTTCACGGTCTGTAGCTTTTAGAAAACGAGCTGGAATAATCTGATCTGTATCTACATTTTCGATAGGTAAGGGTATGGCAGCAGAAGAGAGTTTGATAAACTTATCCATAATTTTTTAATTCAAGTTTTTAGTGATGTCTACAATTTTTCCTTCAATCGCAGTAGCTGCAGCTACAAGTGGACTGGCAAGAATAGTTCTAGAGCCTTGTCCTTGTCTACCTTCAAAATTTCTGTTGGAAGTAGAAACGCAATATTCTCCTTCTGGAATTTTATCATCATTCATGGCTAGACAAGCAGAGCATCCCGGTTGTCTCAGTTTAAACCCTGCTTTTTCAAAAATTTTATTTAGCCCTTCATCAATTATTTGCGAGGCTACTTGTTGCGAACCAGGTACTAACCAAGCTGTAACCCTGTCTGCTTTTCTTTTTCCTTTGATATAATTAGCCGCAACTCTAAAATCTTCAATTCTACTGTTTGTACAACTTCCGATAAAGACATAATTGATCTTTTGATCGATTAAGGATTGTCCTTTTTCGAAATTCATGTATGCTAATGATTTTTCAAAAGAAGCATTATTTTCTGTTGGTATGTTTTCTGTGATTTTAATTCCCATTCCTGGATTGGTTCCATAGGTAATCATAGGAGCTATATCTGTTGCATCAAAATGATATTCTTTATCAAAAATAGCATCTTCATCTGTAGGTAAGGTTTTCCAATAGGCTACTTTTTTAGCATATGCTTCTCCTTTTGGAGCAAACTCTCGTTCTTTTACGTATTCAAAAGTAGTTTCATCAGGAGCGATCATACCTCCACGAGCTCCCATTTCGATACTCATATTACAGACTGTCATCCGACCTTCCATAGACATTTCTTCGAATACATTACCTGCATATTCACAAAAATAGCCTGTACCTGCATTAGTCCCAAGTTTAGCAATGACATACAGAATAACATCTTTGGGTAAAACACCTGGTTTTAATTTACCATTTACGTTTACACGTAAACTTTTGGGTTTTTGAAGTAATAAACATTGACTTGCAAAGACTTGTGCAACTTGACTTGTTCCAATACCAAAAGCAATAGAACCAAATGCACCATGAGTAGAGGTATGGCTATCACCACAAACCATAGTCATTCCTGGTTGTGTAATACCTAATTCAGGAGCCATTACGTGTACGATACCATTGTATTTGTGACCTAATCCATATAAAGTGATGTCATTTTTACTACAATTCTCTGTTAGTTGAGCTAATTGATTTCTGGACAAAAGATCTTTTACGGGTAGATGCTGATCAATAGTTGGTGTGTTATGATCGGCTGTCGCTACTATTTGGTTAGGTCTAAAAACAGGAATTCCACGTTGTTCAAGTTCATTAAATGCTTGTGGACTTGTTACTTCGTGGATTAAATGTTGATCTATATAAAGTACCTGAGGACCATTTTGTACCTCTTTGACGACATGTGCGTCCCAAACTTTATCAAATAATGTCTTCTTCATATGTTTTCTAAATTCCTACTTATTCTATAACAAAAGAGATAATATGGTAAGCAGTTTAAGCAACTACTGCCATTTGGACCTCTACAGTTTTCATAATCTGGTGAATATCTTCATTAACTACTTCTTTCTTTCTGTCAGCGTAGTTTAGGAATTCTTTATATACTTCATCTAGCTGAAGTTTGGTTAATTCATAACCAATTTTTTTGGATCTATAAGCGAGAGCGGCTCTACCACTTCTTGCTGTTAGTACAATGGCGGATTCAGTTACTCCAACTTCAGCTGGATCTATGATTTCGTATGTTTCTCTATTTTTGATAACTCCATCTTGGTGTATTCCCGAGCTATGTGCAAAAGCATTGGCCCCTACAATGGCTTTGTTAGGTTGTACCATCATACCCATACTTTCGGAAACCATTAAACTTGTATCATACAAGAGCTTAGAATTGATATCTGTATTTAGTTTCAAATACGGATGTTGTTTCATAATCATAACCACCTCTTCTAGAGCAGTATTTCCGGCACGTTCTCCTATTCCATTAATGGTACATTCTATTTGTCTGGCTCCGTTTATGGCTCCAACAATAGAATTAGCAGTTGCTAATCCTAAATCATTATGACAATGACAGGAGATAATAACATTATCAATACCTTTTACGTTTTCCTTTAGGTATTTGATCTTATCACCATATTCTTCTGGTAAACAGTAACCAGTAGTGTCAGGTATATTTAGAACAGTTGCTCCCGCTTTGATCATAGCTTCGCAGACTCGCGCTAAGAACTCATTATCTGTGCGTCCAGCATCTTCAGCATAAAACTCTACATCTTCCACAAAAGATTTCGCATATTTTACAGCAGCAATTCCACGTTCGATTACTTTATCTTGAGTGGAATTAAATTTATATTTTATATGAGATTCTGATGTTCCTATTCCTGTATGGATTCTTGGTTTTCTTGCATATTTAAGTGCTTCTGCAGCAACTTTAATATCATTTTCAACAGCTCTGGTTAATCCACAAACTGTTGCATTTTTTACGATTTTTGCAATTTCATTAACTGAAGTAAAATCTCCTGGACTAGATACCGGAAATCCCGCTTCTATTACATCAACTCCTAGAAGGTCTAGTCGCTCAGCAATCACTAATTTTTGTTTTGTATTTAATTTACAACCAGGGACCTGTTCTCCATCTCTTAAGGTGGTGTCAAAAATTTGGACTTTATTATCGCTCATAGGAATTATGTGAATTATTAATTTTTGATAATCTCTTTAAATGATATCTTTTTAAAATATTATTCTAAGATGTTTTAGTATTCTCTTACGAATTTATATTTTGGTTATTCAAAAAGAAGGGATTTGGCTACGTGTTTTACAATGTTGAAATGTTTTGATTGTAGTTTAACTTTCTTTTAATCAATTAATTACAATATATTTTCTTACAATGACTAATGATCAAAAAGATCCTTTGTTTGTCTTAGTGAAATCACTTTCTAAGTCTGAAAAGCGACAATTCAAGGTGTACGTTGGGAGATTAGGTGTAAATACTGATTCCAAATTCTTAGCACTTTTTAACCATTTGGATAAAAGTGAATCTCTAGATGAAGAGCTTATTGTATCTAAAGGAATTGTCAAAAAACAACAACTTTCTAATCTTAAAGCACATTTATACAAACAAATATTGATTAGTCTTAGATTAAGCCCATTACACCAAAACGTAAGATCACAGATAAGAGAGCAACTAGATTTCGCTACTATTTTATATCATAAAGGGTTGTATAAGCAGAGCTTGAAAATCTTGGATAAAGCGAAAACCGTCGCTAAAGAGAATGAAGAGAATAATATCGCTTATGAAATTGTAGAATTAGAAAAAGTAATCGAAACTCAATATATAACGCGGAGTATTAACAGTCGAGCAGATGAATTGACTATTGAAGCTAAAATGTTAAGCATGAAAAATGTGTTAACAAGCCGGTTGTCTAATCTCTCTCTTCAGTTATATGGATTGATGATCAAAAGTGGGTATGTACGGAATGACAAAGAACATAAAATAATTACCAATTATTTCGAAAGTAAATTACCAAAGTATGATTGGAACATCCTTGGCTTTAGAGAAAAATTATGGTTATACAAAGCGCACTTATGGTATAGTTTTATGGTACAAGATTTTTTATCCTGCTATAAATATTCTAAAAAGTGGGTGGATCTGTTTTATTCAACCCCTAAAATGATCATTCTTAATCCAGTATTCTTTCTAAGAGGAAATCATTATTTACTAGAGTCTTTGTATTTGATTCAGGGTAAAACTCAGTTGAAATTAACACTGAGTAAGTTCGAAAAGACAATTACATCTGATAACTTTCCTATTGATGATAATATAGAGGTTCTTTCGTTTCAGTTTATCTATAATAATAGATTAAATGTTCATTTTTTAGAAGGAACCTTTGATGAAGGAGAATATTTAGTAACTGAAATTTTAAAGGGAATTACCGAGTATAAGAATCGTTTGGATGATCATCACATCATGGTGTTGTATTATAAGATTGGTTGTTTGTATTTTGGTATGGCTAATCATCGAAAATGTATAGAATATCTAAAGAAAATCATTAATAATAAATCGCTAAAAATGCGAGAAGATTTGATGTGTTTTGCTAGAGTCCTAAGTTTGGTTGCACATTATGAAGCTGGAATGGATTATCATTTAGAAACTCAGTTAAAGGAGACATATAGATTTTTGATAAAGATGGATGACTTACACGAGGTCCAGAAAGAAATGATTAAGTTTCTTAAAAGCTTAGGAGATATTTTTCCTCATCAGATTAAGGATGAATTTAGGAAGCTTCATAAAACTTTGAAACAGTATGAGGATCATCCATATGAAAAGAGAGCTTTTTTATATTTAGATATTCTATCTTGGTTAGAAAGTAATATAGAAGGTAGACCAGTGGCAGATATTATTAAAGAAAAATCAAAAAAACTAATTCGATAATTATTCTGTTATATGCCCCAAAACACCCAACATCTGCGTAATATTCTGGAACTAAATCTGGCCATGCTTTTCATTAGTACTTCTGGAGCACTAGGCAGATATATTGATATGCCTGTTCCTGTAACTATTGCTTTTAGAGCTATTTTGGCAGGAATCATATTGTTCTTGTTTTGTAAATGGAAAAAAATCTCTTTTGGCATCGCGTCCAAAGATCGGTTTACTATAATTCTTGGTGGTATTCTTATGGGGTTACACTGGATTACCTATTTCTATGCATTAAAGATGTCTAGTGTCGCTGTAGGGATGTTATCTTTGTTTACTTATCCTGTAATTACTTCTTTTTTAGAGCCCATACTTCTGAAAACAAAATTTCAGAAAATGCATTTGGTTTTAGGAGCTTTAGTTTTATTAGGAATTTATTTTTTGGTACCTGATTTTAGTCTAGAAAACTCTTATGCTAAAGCAGTTGGTTTAGGTGTAATATCTGCATTATGCTATGCACTTCGGAATTTGATTATGAAGACTAAAGTAAGTAATTATCACGGCTCTATGTTAATGTGGTATCAACTTGTTATCATTAGCTTGATGCTTTTACCGACACTTTTTTTAATGGATAGTTCAGGAATTGTAACTCAATGGCCTTGGACCTTAGTATTGGCTATTTTAACCACAGCTATTGGTCATACAATGTTTTTATTTAGTTTGAAACGATTTTCTGCAACTACAGCAAGTATTATAAGCAGTATACAACCGGTTTATGGAATTATTATCGGAATTATCTTTCTTAAGGAAATACCAGTTTTGACTACGATTATCGGTGGAACATTAATCTTAACTTCTGTAGTAATAGAAAGTGTAAGATCTTACAGATAATTAGGTAATTCGTGCAGACTTAGCAAGTGCTCATAAATACTCTGATTTTTTAATATTTTGTACTACGACGTTGTTTTAGAAATGTGTTTTGGAGCAATCCATTTTTTGTATATAAAATATTCTAATAAGGGAACAATAAGAATGAGGATTAATAGGATTAATAGTGATTTTACTATTCCGTTATATTGAGAGGTAAGGCCTATAGAAAACCATTGACTTAATTTGTCTAAAACTACTTTTTCTATATCCTGATATCCTACTTCTAATAATAGATTCATAGCCGCATCAAACTCTTCATAAGGGAGTACTTCAGAAAAATCGACATGTCCTTTACCTGCAGAGGTTAAAAGTGCGTACATCGTTAATTTGTAAAGATCATCACTATAGTTGTTAATAATAAATTTTGCTAGTTTATTTTTGGTTTTATTTAGGAAAGAACTGCCTGTATCATAATTTTTAAAGTTTTTTTCGAAAAAGAGAGCATAATCTTGAGAATCTGATTTAGCTTGTATTGCTAACATTTGAGCTGATATAACAAATTTGTTTTTGGCATCTTCAGATTCAAAAATTTGCTGAACTGAGCCATTATACACTCCTTGAACAATCATTGTCTTTTCATTGTCTAGTATTTTATAGATACCTCTTATAAAACCCCATTGGCCAAAAATATAAAGAATTCCAACAAGCAGTATAGGGATGTATAATTTTACTACCCAATTATAATATTTAGGCACCCTTTTAAAAATACCCTTACGCCAGAGTAAAATGCAATATATAACAGCTATGATAAAACCTAAAAATAGAAATATGACTATATTAATAATAAGCGTACCAGAGTTAGGAAGTACGATATCTTTAAGGATACTCCATATAAAACTCCAATCAATATTTTTAAATAATTCTGACGAATATGTTATATAATCCATTTATCCTTAATTAACAATGAAATAATAAAAAATAAGTTCTCCTTTGTATTAGTATAATAATAGAGTAAAATGTTACTTAAGAAAGTGAAATTGGAAATTTGTGGTAATTAAATTAGAAAAACAAGTTTTCCGTAAAATTTAAATACATTCATCCCAGATTGGATCAGATGGAGGAGGAGCGATGATAGTTAAGGATTCTTTTTTTACAGGATGCATAAAGGTAAGCTTTCTTGCGTGCAAATGGATACTACCGTCTTTATTGCTCCGGTCGGCTCCATACTTTAAATCTCCTTTAATTATAGATCCAATACTTGACAGTTGAGACCTTATTTGATGATGTCTACCCGTGTGGAGGTCAATTTCTAAAACGCAATAGTTATTTAATTTTTTGATAATTTGATAATCTAAAATAGCTTTTTTGCTATCCGTTACCTCATTGTTATGCGCGTAAGATTTGTTTTGTTTCGGGTTGCGTTTTAGCCAATGAATAAGCGTGTCACTTTCTTTTGGAGGTGTATTTTTTGTAACTGCCCAATAGGTTTTTTTCGCCTCTTTATTTACAAATAATTTATTAAGCCGAGGAAGAGCTTTGCTTGTTCTAGCAAAAATAATAATTCCGCTTGTAGGACGATCTAACCGATGTACAACACCTAAATAAACAGCTCCTGGTTTATTGTATTTTTCTGCAATATATTCCTTAACTATTTCACTAAGTGGTTTGTCTCCAGTTTTATCACCTTGCACAATATCTCCAGCCCTTTTATTAACAATAATCAGATGATTGTCTTCATAAAGAACTTGAAGATTTGATTTGTTTGAAATTATTTTTTTCGACAATGTGTTTAAGTAATAAAAACTATTTTCAACTAACAACTAACAACTAACAACTAACAACTAACATTAATACTGTTCATCATCATTAGGGAAGTCTACAGACTTCACATCAGAGACATATTGCTGAAATGCATTGGTCATTTCTGTGTATAAATCTAAGTAACGTCTTAAAAAACGAGGATTAAATTCGTGTGTCATACCAAGCATATCGTGTGTTACTAATACCTGCCCATCAACACCGTTTCCAGCTCCAATTCCAATAATAGGGATCGTTAAACTTTCTGCTACTTCTTTAGCTAATTTGGCAGGAACTTTTTCAAGTACGATTGCAAAACATCCAACTTTCTGTAACATCAGGGCATCTTCTTTTAGCTGTTTAGCTTCTTCCTCCTCTTTAGCACGTACGGTATAGGTTCCAAATTTATAGATGGATTGTGGTGTTAATCCTAAATGACCCATTACAGGAATTCCTGCGTTAAGAATTCTTTTGATAGACTCTTTTACCTCTTTTCCTCCTTCAAGCTTTACAGCATGTCCGCCTGATTCTTTCATAATTCTAATAGCAGAACGTAATGCTTCTTTAGGATCACTTTGGTAACTACCAAAAGGTAAATCTACAACAATCAATGCTCTCTCAATAGCTCTAATTACAGAGGATGCGTGATATATCATTTGATCCAAGGTGATAGGTAAGGTGGTTTCATGACCTGCCATAACATTAGATGCAGAATCACCAACGAGAATAACATCGACTCCGGCGCCATCCACAATTTTTGCCATCGTATAATCATAGGCAGTAAGCATGGATATTTTTTCTTTATTAGCTTTCATCTCTATCAGAGATTTTACCGTAACGCGCTTGTAATCTTTTTTTGCTGTAGACATTTTGTGTGTTAATTTAGTACCGTAAAAGTAATCAATTAGTAAGATCGTAACAAGAGGATATTATTTTTGATTTAAATTTATTTAAGAGAAGTAATACTTATATTTTTGATAAAACAATTAAAACCTTAATTTTAGGTAAATTAAAGTTCGAATGTTATGCGTAGATTCCTGATACTATTCTTTTTATTTATTTCTTGCAACACCGTTTTTTCTCAAAAAGAAATAGATGCGAACCAAAAAAATGCCAAACAAACGATATTAGATTTCTTTGAAGGTTTTCATAAAGGAGATACTGTTCAAATTAAAAGTACTATAGATCCTAATATGGCGATGCAAACAATTTCTAAAGGAAAAGACGGCAAAATCAAAACTGTACAAACTGATATTAGAAAATTTTTGGAAATAATACATAATAGATCTAAAGATCAGAAATGGTTTGAGAAGTTATTGAGTTTTAAGATCGATGCTGATGCAAATATTGCTCAGATTTGGACTCCATATGAGTTTTATGTAAATGATCAATTTAGTCACTGTGGGGTTAATATTTTTCAACTATTTAATAATGGAACTACTTGGAAAATTATTGCAATAGCGGATACCAGAAAAAGAGAAGGTTGTAAGTAATTTAAGGCTTGTTACTAATTATAAAAAAAACGACTCCATTGTTAATAGCATGAAGCAGGATGGGCCATATTATATGCTCATTCTCTATTTTAAGTTTTCCAAACATATGCCCCGCAATGATTCTTGGAACAATAAGAAGGAATAAAACGCTATCTATCTTAAAAGAATCTACATAATTAAAAATATGAAGAAAACCGAAGGTTATTGAGGTAACCTGAAGTGTTATTGATTGATGGTTCTCTAGAAAATTCTTAAACTTTTGAAGTTGTTTTTTAGAGATTAATTGTTCATATATAAAGAATATGACAAAAATAGAAACTATAAATATCAAGTAGCGAGCATACCATTCTAATTCTAGTGTAATAAATAATCCAATGATAAAAAGTGTCCAAGAACTTAAGAAAAATAAAAGTTCTTTTATTTTTGGTTTTAGTAAGGTTCTAAACATGAGTTCTTCTATGATAGGAGCAAATACTACCATAGCTATAAAAGCTTTAAGCTTGTTATCTTTCAAAATCTCGAAAAGACTATCCTGGGAATATTTTTGTAAATCCAAATATGGAAATATGCTTTGCAATAATGCTACACATATAAAAAAGAGAATATATAATCCGAATAATCGAAAGTAAAAAACAAATAGATTTTTGATTTTATTTAATAAAATATCTCTAAACATTAATGTGTTTTAACAATCGCTTAAACTAACCTTAACTGCTAACCCACCTTCACTAGTTTCTTTATATTTAGTATTCATGTCTTTTGCTGTTTCCCACATAGTTTCGATTACTTTATCTAAAGGTACTTTAGCATTAGCAGCATCAGAATCTAGAGCCATTTCGCACGCATTAATAGCTTTTATGGCTCCCATAGCATTACGTTCTATGCAAGGAATCTGTACTAAACCGCCAATAGGATCACAAGTTAAACCTAAATGATGTTCCATAGCAATTTCACTAGCCATCACTACTTGTTCAGGTGTACCCCCCATTAATTCTGCTAATGCTCCAGCTGCCATTGCAGAAGAAACTCCAATTTCTGCTTGACAACCGCCCATAGCAGCAGATATAGTGGCACCTTTTTTAAATAGACTGCCAATTTCTCCAGCTACTAGCATAAATTGTTTTATGTCATCAAAATTTGCATCGTGATTTTCGATTACCATATAATACATCATTACAGCTGGTATGACACCGGCACTTCCGTTTGTTGGTGCCGTAACAACTCTACCTAGAGAAGCGTTTACCTCATTAACAGCTAGTGCAAAACAAGATACCCATTTTAGTATCTGACGAAATTTCACCTCCGTATTTCTTATGGATTCTATCCACTGAGTTGGATTAGAATATTCTTTAATTCCAATTAGTTTTTTATGAGTGTCATAAGCGCGTCGTCGTACATTTAATCCTCCAGGAAGCGTGCCTCCTGTATGACAGCCAAGATACATGGACTCTAACATAGTACTCCAGATATCTTCTATTCTTGTGTTTATTTCTTTGTCACTTTGAAGAGAACGTTCATTTTCTAAAACAATTTCTGATATTTTCTTATTCTTTTTTTTACAGTATGTTAGAAGGTCTGTTGCTTTTTGAATAGGCATAGGGAACATATGAAATTCCTCTAGTTTTTTCTCTTTTCTCTTACGCTCTTCTTGCACAACAAAACCACCTCCTATAGAATAGAATGTTGATGCTGTTTTTTGTTTGTCTTTCAAAATAGCAGTAAACGTTATCGCATTTGGATGGAATTTTTTAAACTCCTTGTTAAATATGATCTGTGTTTTAGGATCAAAATTAATATCTAATTCACCATTAAGGGATAAAACTTCACTAAACTGAATATATTCGATAATACTGGAAATAGAAGAAACATCAATAGTCTGTGGATCATATCCACATAAACCTAATATAGAAGCTATGTCAGTAGCATGCCCTTTCCCAGTTAAGGATAAGGATCCGAATAGATCTACTGTAATGGTTTCAACAGAATTAAATTGATTGTTTTCTTTTAACTCGGCAATCCATCTTCTTCCTGCTCTCCAAGGGCCGAAAGTGTGTGAACTAGAAGGGCCTACGCCTATCTTTAACATATCAAAAATACTGATACATTCCATAATTCTTAATTGAGTGTAAAATTGGAAGGGTAAATATAGGGCATTGATAAAAAATAATACTTTTTTTTAATAAATACTTAAGGACAGGGTGATGTTTTCTTTTATGTCGTGTTTTAGTAATACTCTATTTATTAACATGAGTTAATGACATCCTGTCAGACAAGTTGTCGTGGCATAATCATTGAATTATCTGCAATAAATTATTAGGAACAACACTAAAACATTTATACAATAATATGAGTAAGATAATAGGAATAGATTTAGGGACAACAAACTCTTGTGTTTCTGTGATGGAAGGTAATGAGCCCGTTGTTATACCTAATGCAGAGGGGAAGAGAACTACTCCATCTGTAATAGCATTTGTAGAAGGAGGAGAGATTAAAGTTGGTGATCCTGCAAAACGTCAGGCGGTTACAAATCCAACTAAAACAATCTCTTCTATTAAAAGATTTATGGGGAATAAATTCTCAGAATCTGCAAAAGAAGCGCAAAGAGCTGCTTACAAAGTAGTAAAAGGAGACAATGACACGCCACGAGTTGATATCGATGGACGTTTATATACACCACAAGAATTATCTGCAATGACACTTCAGAAAATGAAGAAAACTGCAGAAGATTATCTTGGACAAGATGTAACTAGAGCTGTAATTACGGTACCTGCATATTTTAATGATGCACAACGTCAAGCTACAAAGGAAGCAGGAGAAATTGCAGGTTTAAAGGTAGAAAGAATTATCAATGAGCCTACAGCTGCAGCATTAGCTTATGGTCTTGATAAAAAAGGTACGGATCAGAAGATTGTAGTATTTGATTTTGGTGGAGGTACTCATGATGTATCTATACTTGAATTAGGTGACGGTGTATTCGAAGTATTGTCAACTGATGGAGACACGCATTTAGGAGGAGATGATGTAGATCAAAAAATTATTGATTGGTTAGCAGAAGAGTTTAAAAGTGAAGAAAATATGGATCTGCGTCAAGATCCAATGGCTTTACAACGTCTTAAGGAAGCTGCAGAAAAAGCGAAGATAGAATTATCTTCTACTTCTCAAACTGAGATCAATTTACCATATGTAACGGCTACTGCAAGTGGTCCTAAACACTTAGTAAGATCATTAACGAAAGCTAAATTTGATCAATTAATTGATGATTTAGTAAAACGTACTGTTGAACCTTGTCGTACTGCTCTTAAAGCAGCAGGATTATCTACAAGTGACATCGATGAAATTATATTAGTTGGAGGATCAACTCGTATTCCTGCAGTTCAGGAAGCAGTAGAGAAGTTCTTTGGTAAAGCACCAAGTAAAGGAGTAAACCCTGATGAGGTAGTAGCTGTTGGAGCTGCAATCCAAGGAGGAGTACTTACAGGAGATGTAAAAGATGTATTGTTATTAGATGTAACACCACTTTCTCTAGGTATTGAGACAATGGGTAACGTTATGACTAAACTGATTGAAGCAAATACTACGATTCCTACTAAGAAATCACAAGTGTTTTCTACCGCAGCAGATAATCAACCTTCTGTAGAGATTCATGTACTACAAGGAGAACGTCCTATGGCAGCTGGTAATAAGACTATTGGTCGTTTTCACTTAGATGGAATTCCACCAGCACAAAGAGGAACACCACAGATCGAAGTAACTTTTGATATAGATGCTAATGGTATTATCAAAGTTTCTGCTACAGATAAAGCTACTAATAAGTCTCAGGATATTCGTATCGAAGCATCTTCTGGATTAACAGAAGAAGAAATCGCGAAAATGAAGCAAGAAGCTGAAGCAAATGCTGAAGCGGATAAAGCGGCAAAAGAAACTGCAGATAAGTTAAATGAAGCTGATGGAATGATTTTCCAAACAGAAAAACAACTTAAAGAATTTGGAGATAAAATTTCTGATGATAATAAGAAACCGGTAGAAGAAGCTTTAGAAGAATTAAAGAAAGCTTATGAAACTAAAGATCTTGCTATCATACAGCCAGCACTTGATAAAATCAATGAGGCTTGGAAAGCAGCTAGTGAAGAAATGTATAAGGCACAGGCAGAAGCACAAGGTGGTGCAGCTGGACCAGAAGCTGGAGCGCAACCTGAAGGAGGAGATTCTGAAGCTAGTGATGTAGAAGATGTAGATTTTGAAGAAGTGAAATAAGAATTGTTGTTTTATATAAAAATGCACAGTGAAAGCTGTGCATTTTTTTTGTTATTATATGTAACGTAAATAAAAATAGTTTACTTTTAGCTTGGCTTAAAATACCCCTAGTTATTGTGCCTTATTTCACACATCGTTATTCTTAATATGGGTAACCACTATCGGATCTAAATACGTTTGGTCTAAGTAATGGGATATACTAATGAATTTGTTACAAGTTTTTCGAAAAAAAGTCTTTTGGTTGTTTGATATCTTAAAGGGAAACGATATTAGGAAACACTATGAAGATATTAAAGAGTTGATTGAAACACCAAGTTCTCAGTCTACTAAGGATAGAAAGGATAACTATCTTCAACAGATCCTACAACATGCCGTAAGTACTACCTGGTTTTATCAAAAATATATTAGTTATAATTCTATTTTAGATTTTCCAGTAATTAATAAAAATACGATCCGAGATAATTTTGAAGAATTTAAGTCTTCAAAATATGAAATAAACAAATGTACTTTAGTATCCACCAGTGGTTCTACTGGCGCACCCTTTTCTGTTTTGCAAAACATGAGTAAGCGATGTAGGAACACGGGAGATAATTTATATTTCTCTAATAGATCCGGTTATGAAATAGGTCAAAAATTGATATACATAAAAATTTGGCCTGACAGCTTTAAAAATACGATACTTTCGAAGTTTTGGTGGCAGAATATAGTTCCTCACAGCGTCTTCAAACTGAATGATGATGATATTGATAATCTTATAAAAAGGCTAAAAAAAGATTCTAATAAGAAGAGTTTTCTAGGATATACATCAGCATTCGAAAAGATTTGTAAGTACTTAGATAAAAGTAATTCAGAATCAATTAATTGTAATATAACTTCTATAATCACAATGTCAGAAGGACTTAATGATTATGTAAGAAGTACTATGAAAAAGTATTTTGGTGTCATTCCGGTCTCACGATATTCTAATAATGAGAATGGAATTATAGCGCAGGAAGATATAGGAGGATCTTCTAAATTTATTATTAATGCTGCGAGTTACTATATAGAGATTTTTGATATACATAAAGATGTTCCTGTTCATCCCGGAAAAACAGGAAGAATTATAGTAACCGATTTGCATAATTATGCTATACCAATGATTCGATATGATACAGGGGATATCGGTATAATGGAAGTAGATGTAAACGGTGTACATTATCTATCATCCATAAAAGGAAGAAAGTTAGATCTTATATACAATACGAAAGGAAAGATTATACCTTCTCATGTTTCCTATAAATTATGTAAATATGGAGATTATAAACAATTCCAATTAATCCAGTATGGTGAAAAAGATTATCTGATTAAACTGAATACTGATAAGAAGGTGGATGAAAATAAAATATTGAAAGAGTATAAAGAGTATTTTGGACAAGATGCTAATATAGAAATACAATATGTAGATGAAATCCCTTTACTATCTTCAGGAAAAAGAAGGGAAGTTACTAATACGTATCATTCTCAATTGTAATTTATTTTTTTTCTTCATAAAATATTGATTAATATAAAAAAAATCGTGAATTAACAATATAGCAAAAAGCCAATACTATTAGTATTGACTTTTTATTTTAGTATCAGCTGATAGAGTTAAGATAAAACCTAATCTATAATATTACTATCACATTATTATCTAATAAATTTTAAAAATTTGGAATCAGATCTGGCAATATATAATCCTTTTGGTAGTGAAGATAAGTCCACATTTGTAGTATTTTTAACATCTTCAAGTTCAAAAACTTTTTTCCCAATTATATTATAAATGCTTAGAGATTTTATTTCGTTAGTGTCATTAATTACTAAAGATGTCGAGGTATTATTAAAGTATAATTTATCTCTGTCAAAAGCTGTAAAATCGTTGATGCTAAGTGTTGATGAAACAGTAATTTCAGGGTATTCTCCGGCAACACTCCAATCTGCATCAGAACTAGCATCTGAATTTTCGGCAGAAGATAGTTTGCCAAAAATGTAATATTTTGTTCCAGAAAGTGAGGAGCTTGCAGGAAAATCCGAAGGTATATCAAGTGTTACTGTAGTTGCTACATCTGTTCCAGCAGTAACCGTTGGGGTAACAAGAACCCCTGTACCGTTTGCTGTAGTACCTCCAAAAATCCCAGGTACATCAGCTTCAAAAATTTGAAATTGAGTTGCAACATCCATAGACGCAGAATATGTATAGTTTAAAGTTATAGATTCACCCGCTTCGACTGAAACAGGATTTGCAGAGTCATAAGTTATAGAATAAGGCGGAGAGGTTACTATTATAATTGGATATTCTGTTCCTCCAATACGCCAATCTGCATCTTCAGTTGCATCAGAGTTTGCAGCAGACCCTAGTTTTCCAAAAATTCGATATTCGGTTCCAGAAAGAGATGAACTTAATGGAAAATTAGCAGGTATATTAAGAGTGATTGTTCCCATTATATCAGTTCCCGCATCTAGAGTAGGGAACTCTGCTGCTGCTGTTCCTGTAGCGGTAGTACCACCAAAAATACCTGCATCATCTGTTTCAAAAATCTGAAACTGAGCACCCACTTGCATTGATGCAGTATATGTATAGTTTAATGTAATGGATTGACCCGCAACAACGGTAACAGGATCAGTAGAATCATAACTTATGGAATATTGAGCAGTTATGCTGTAAATACTGCATAAGCATAGCAGAAATGAAAATAATGTTTTTATCATAATTACATAATTTTAAACATTGCTTTTTTTTAAATGTATTTACATTTTAACAATGTTAATTAGTTTTTACTAATGTATTCTTAAGGATAAATCTATAATGAAAGAATTGTTGCAATTAATGATATTTTTGTTGCATCAATAAGATGTCTGATGCTTTATCTGTTATTTTAATGAAGAATATTCGGTTTTATGTATGTATAGTTGTTAAAATAACAACCTATCAGTTAAAAAATTAATAAAGTTATATTCTTTAACTTTTGAAAACCATTGATTTGAGTGTTTTGACGCGAAGAAGCATATACTTCATAGCTGCGTAGGTGCACAGCTCTGGAATAAGTTTTTAAACCCAAAACGTTTGTTACCATAAGTTTATTGAAGATCTGATACAAATTCTTATTAAAATTTCACTCAAACAGACGAGCTTGGGATTTATCGAAACCCAGATTGATATAATTTCACGGAAAACAGGGGAGATTTGGAGTAAAGAGATCGTTAATTTAGTGTTCAGATTTGTTTTCAACCAAAGAATTGTAAGTACAAAGCGCTTTAGAGTTATTTAAGTGAATTAAAAATATGGAAGATTATAAAAATATTATATCGGATGAATTAATATAAACGAACAGAAAGAAAATGAAAGCTAAAAATGAGTTTATTAATTATTTAGAAAAATCTATAAATTACCTATCTGGAATAGAAAATGGCTGGGTAAAGGAACATCCTGCAATCCTAGAAAGATTAAAAAATTGGAAATGGGAAGAAGATCTTTCAGAAATCAAAGAGCGATTACAGACAACATATGGTGAAATCAAAGAAAAAGCAATTGATATGATTTCATTTCTTTGGGACGACCAGAACGCCAGCAATATTTTTATACATATTAAAGGAGAAGGAGTAGAAGAAGAGAAAGAAGTAATACCAGGTTTAGAAGATTGTATTGAACCGTGGGAATGGCCAGAATATCACGTAGAAATTGATGTTGTCAATATTATATTTAGTGATATAGAAGACTGGGGTAGTTTAATTGATGGGGAATTAGAGCTTTTTCATACAATATTTCATGCATTAGTTGAAGTAGCGGTATTAGAGTTGATTGATAGCGAGTCTTTTAAAAGATTAGATCTGCAAAAAGATTATTCAATTATAAGCTTTCTTTGGCATGATGATAATCACGCTACAATTTATGATACAATTGAAGGAATAGATTACGAATTAGAGTTTGACTATGAGTAGACCCTTATACTATTTATTATATTTGATTTGGTTTTTAAAACCCAACTGCCATATCATCTCCCCGTTTATCAGCGCCTCCTTCTAAACTGCCATCCGGTAACACAAGAATGCCATCTACTTTACCAATGATTCGAGATGCTTCTTCATTAATTTTATATCCTTTGGATTTTAAACTATCGAGTATGTTTTTATTAAAAGAATTTGGTTCGAAAACAACGACATCCGGTAACCATTGATGATGAAAACGTGGAGCGTTTACCGCGTCTTGCATTGTCATTCCATATTCTTTTACATTCAAAATAGTTTGCAATACAGAGGTGATAATTGTAGATCCACCTGGTGTTCCTACGGACATCCATAGTTTGCCATCTTTTTCTACAAGAGTTGGGGTCATAGAACTAAGCATTCTTTTTTCTGGAGAAATCGAATTAGCTTCAGCACCGAGTAATCCAAACATGTTTGGCGTACCAGGTTTTGCACTAAAATCATCCATTTCATTATTTAAAAAGAATCCTAACTCAGGAACATATAGTTTAGAACCATAGGCACCATTTAAAGTGGTTGTTACAGAAATTGCGTTTCCGAATTGATCTATGATAGAGTAGTGGGTAGTTTCACTACTTTCATATCCAGGGATACTTCCATAGCTTAAATCCGAAGATAAGGTAGCTTTTTCTAGATCAAAATCTTTCATTCTTCCGGATAGGTAAGATTCACTTATTAAGGTGTCTACTGGAATTTTAACAAAATCAGGATCTCCTAGATAAAAACTCCTGTCAGCGTATGCTCTTCGTTCAGCTTCAGTTATTATCTGAATTGATTTTAATGAATTATGTCCATAAATACCGAGTTCATAGGGTTCTATCATTTTCATGATTTGTGCCAAGCATACTCCACCACTAGAAGGCGGGGACATAGATATTACATTAAGATTTTTGTAGGTAAATTTAACTGGTTCACGCCATTTAGCTTCATATTTACTAAGGTCTTCCATCGTTATGATACCTCCTTGAGATTGGATGTAGTTCACCATTTTCTTAGCAGTTTCTCCTTGATAAAATTCGTCTCTCCCATTTTCGATAATCCGCTCTAGGGTTTCGGCAAGCATAGGATTTTTGACCGTATCATTAGCTTTGATCTCTTTAGCGTATAGGATAGTGTCTTTGTTTGTTTCTATGAATAATTCTCTAAAATGATTAAGTCGTTTCCCTTGGTTTTCTGTAATAACGTATCCTTTTTTTGCGAGTTCAACAACTGGGGTTAATAATTCTTTTATAGAGAGTGTACCAAATTTTTTATGCACTTCGAATATTCCTGCTACGGTTCCCGGAACTCCAACGGCTAAAGAACCTAGTTGACTTTTTTCTGGAATTGGATCTCCATTCTCATCAAGATACATGTCTTTAAAGGCAGCGAGAGGAGCCTTTTCACGGTAATCAATCGCACCAGTTTCTCCATTTGCTTTTCTATATACCATAAAGCCACCACCACCAAGATTACCAGCATAAGGATATGAAACTGCCAACGCCATTTCTGTGGCTACCATAGCATCGAAGACATTACCTCCCTTCTGAAGAATATTTTTACCAATTTTAGAAGCTTCTTCTCTTGCAGATACTACCATCGCATTTTTTTCAATTACCCCTAAAACAGGTTTTGATTCAGAAATAATTTCTGGTTCTGGATTGGTCTTACATGAGATAACTAAGATAAAAAGTAAAAGATAAAGCGATCGCATAGGTGTTGTATGTTTTATTAGTAATTAATTTCTTTAATAAGATTGTTTTTTTTATCGTAAAACTTCCAATAACCTAAAGGTTTACAATTATCAATATGTCCTTCGGATTTTACAGTGCCGTTTTTATAATATTCTTTCCAGAAACCTTGCTTTTGCCCTTTTTCATAATGCCCTTCGGCTTTTATGTTACCATTTCTATAGTAGTGTTTCCAGAAACCTTGTAAGATTCCCTTCTCATAATGACCGATGCTTTCTAAATTTATAGAATTAGAATAGTAGTTTTTTGTAAACCCATTTTTTGATGATGTTAAAATTTGTTCCTTACAAATATTCTTTATGGTATAGTCGTTCTCTGTTTTCTTACAGGAAAAAGCAAAATACAAAAGAAAAAAAAGACATAAAACTCTCATAGTTTTCGCATTTCGTTTTTTGTAAATAATTCTAGTTCCTCAAAGAAAGAACGAAACTCTCTTTCGAAATCATTGTAATACTGTTCTAGTTCGACGACGGCAAAATTCATTTTCGATCTGTTTTTCGTCCTATGATTCATTTGGTAAAGTATTCTACCAATACCAGGTATCGTAGCATAGCTTAACAACCAATTATCTCGTACCATATAAGGTAAAAAATCCTGAACACGCTTTGGTAATACTTCATAATACTCCTGTAGTAAATCATAAAAATCGGAAACATAAATATCTAAAGGGGTTTTGGAGTATTCATTCCAGTAAGCAGCAAGATAATGGTCATATAATATATCCACAATTACCGTACTATAGTGTCCATATTTAGGAAACAACCTTAAAACGCTCTGTCTAACCGTAGGATGACTATCAGTATATGAATCAATTTTTCTATGTAAAGTGATGCCTCGTTGTACTCGTTCTGGAAATTGATTAAATTTTTTTCCTTTGACTGAGTCGGCAATGAAGTTACCTATTTTAAGTTCTTGGTCATCTCCAGAAAGGTAAATATGGGCTAAAAAATTCATTAGGTGAATTTACAATTTTTTAGAAAGTAGTTATTGTCTTTATATAAACTTTAATTACATAGTTGCGGTAATCACCTGTAGCATGTACATTTGTCAAAATAAAAAAACAATTAATCATTATATGACACTAATCAAATCAATTTCAGGTATTCGAGGAACCATCGGAGGTAAAGTAGGGGATAATCTTACTCCTATTGATGCAGTAAAATTTGCATCTGCTTATGGAAGCTGGTTAAAATCAGAAACCGGTAAAAATGCCCCAACAGTAGTGGTGGGAAGAGATGCACGTATTTCTGGAGCTATGATTCAGCAGTTAGTGATGAATGGGTTAGTAGGATTAGGAATACATGTTGTGGATTTAGGATTGTCAACTACACCTACTGTAGAAGTAGCAGTCCCAATGGAAAAAGCTGATGGAGGAATTATCTTAACAGCTAGTCATAATCCAAAACAATGGAATGCATTAAAATTATTAGATGGTAAAGGAGAATTTCTGAATGCCGAAAATGGTAAGAAGATTTTGGATATCGCAGAAAATGACGATTATAATTTTGCCGAAGTTGATGATTTAGGTTCTATTACAGCAAATGACACATATATAGACAAGCATATCGAAGAAGTACTGGATCTAGCATTAGTGCATTCTGAAATTGTTAAGGAAGCCGGTTTCAAAGTTGTTGTAGATGCTGTTAATTCTACTGGAGGAATAGCAATTCCTAGATTACTAAAGAAAATGGGAGTAGAGGTTGTAGAATTGTACTGCGAACCAACGGGACATTTTCCTCATAATCCAGAACCATTAAAGGAACATTTAACGGATCTATCTGAACTGGTGGTAAAAGAAAAAGCTGATTTTGGACTAACAGTTGATCCTGATGTGGATCGTCTTGCTTTTATGAGCGAGGATGGAGAAATGTTCGGGGAAGAATATACATTGGTTGCTTGTGCAGATTATGTTTTAGGTAAAACACCTGGTAATACTGTTTCTAATTTATCATCTAGTAGAGCATTAAGAGATGTTACAGAAAAACACAATGGTATGTATGAAGCCAGTGCGGTAGGAGAAGTGAATGTAGTCTCTTTAATGAAAGCCAATAAAGCAGTGATTGGAGGAGAAGGAAATGGAGGGATTATATATCCTGAATTACATTACGGAAGAGACTCTCTGGTTGGCGTAGCATTGTTCTTAACTCATTTAGCGGAAAAAAAATGTAGTGTTAGCGAACTGCGGAATAGTTATCCATCTTATTTTATGAGTAAGAATAAAATTCAGCTAACACCTGAATTAAACGTGGATGCAATTTTAGAAGGTTTTCATAACAAACACGCATCAGAAGAAGTCAGTACTGTAGATGGCGTTAAAGTTGATTTTAGTGATAGCTGGGTTCATCTTAGAAAAAGTAATACAGAACCAATTATTCGTATTTATACAGAAGCCTTGAGTCAGGAGAAAGCAGATCAATTAGCGAATGATACAATTACAACCTTAAAGAAAATAGCAGGAATCTAATAAAACAAAAATCCTCCTGTCATAAGAATTGACAGGAGGATTTTGTTAATCAACAGTAGCATCTTTAGGAATTTCTGCATTGTGATGTTTCCAACGTTTATGTGTCCATAGGTAATATTCTGGTGCTTTACTAATTTGTTCTTCAACCATTCTTAAATAGGTTTTTACAATATAGAAATCTTCGCAGTTTTTTGCGTTTTCTGTAATGGGAATGAACTTTGCTTGATAATAGCCTCTTTTTACTTTTTCTACGTGTAAATAAGCAACAGACATGTCTAGTCTTTTTGCCAACACCTCGCCTCCAACATGTGTTGGAACTTTTATACCCATAAAATCTGTCCAGTATGTAGCTTTAGCTAAACTTGGGGATTGATCGGATAAAAAAGCATATGAGCATAGCTTGCCATTAATTTTATCTCTGGTGATCTCTTTCATGGCTTTGTAGCTTGGAATAAGTCGTGCGTTATATCGTTGTCTAATTCGATGAACAAGTTCATCAAAATATTTGTTCTTGATTTGTTTATAAACACCAACAGTAGGAAAATCAATTAATAATTGTGTTACAGTAGACCATTCATAACTAGCATAATGAGTCATCAAAACTACGATACTCTTATTTTTCGCCTCTAGTTGTTTAAGTGTTTCAATATCAGTAATTTTAAAACGATCTAAAAGGTCTTTATCACTTATAGAAATAGATTTTATCATTTCTAAAAACATATCACACATATGTTTATAAAAAGCTTTCCGGATTCTATTAATTTCTTGTCGTGACTTTTCTGGAAAAACAAGAACTAGGTTTTCCGTTACTGATTTTCTTCGATACCTAACTACATGGTATACAAAAAAATACACACAGGTAGAAAGCATATAGAATAAACGCCAGGGTAATTTTGATATAATCCACAAAATTGGATATACCAAGCGATATATCAATAATTGCATTGTATTAATTTAAGCCTACAAATATAAAATTATTTAATGGCCTAAAATCTTAGTGTAGTCTTAAAAAAGTAATAAAATTAGGAGATAACGGCATCTTTTGGAGGTTGCGCATTACGGTGTTTCCACCGTTTATGTGTCCATAAATAGTTTTCAGGTTTTTGCTTTATTTGCACTTCTAATAATTGTGTAAACTTTTTTGTAATAGCATATTGTTCTTCATTTTTCGGATCTTCAGAAATTGGAACTAAAGTAGCCTGATAATAACCTCTTTTTATCTTCTCTACATGAAGATAAAATATACTAAGATCTAACCTTCTAGAAAGTACTTCTCCTCCTACAAAAGCTGGTACTTTTATTCCCATAAAATCAGTCCAGAATGTAGCGTTGTTAAGTTTAGGAGATTGATCCGAGATTAAACCATATAAACTTAATTCTGGATTTTCTTTTCTTTGGTCCATAGTCATTTCTCTAAAAACTTTAGCACTGGGTATCAATCTAGAATTAAACCTACCTCTAATGCGATGTACCAATTTGTCAAAATATTTATTCTTGATAGGCTTATAAATGCCTACACATCTAAACTTACTAATTAAATCTATAGAGTTAGTCCATTCGTAACTATTATAATGCCCCATCATGGTAATGAAGCTTTTGTTTTTATTTTCTAATGTTACCAAAGCATCTAGATTGGTTACATGAAAACGCTCGATTATATCTTTTTCGCTAATAGACAAAGACCTTATCATTTCCAGAAACATATCGCACATATGCTTGTAGGAGGCTTTTCGGATACGATTTATTTCTTTTACATCTTTATCAGGAAAAGCTAAGTTTAAATTCTCCGTTACTGTTTTTCTTCTGTATCTAATAAAATAATATACCAATATATAGATACAGGTTGAGAACATATAAAATAATCGCCAGGGTAGTTTTGATATTATCCAAAGAAATGGATATACAAGGCTATAAATTACTAATTGCATTGAATTTTATTTAAGCCGCTAAAGGTAATATATTTTAACATATCACTATTAAAATCTAAATGGATCTTGTTTCAAATAAAAAACCTTATTCTTTAGGTTGAATATGTATTATATTTGGACGACAAAAAATTGTATATGCTCAACCTGGATATTGTTGTTATTGTTATCATATTGGCTAATGTTATAGTTTCATTAAAGGGATTAAATGATTTTTCTTTTTTTGAACGTTATAAGTTTAATATTGGAGGAATCCGAAGGGGAGAACAGTTGCGCATGCTTGCTTCCGGTTTTTTGCACGTAGATATGATGCATTTGTTTTTCAATATGTTTACACTATATTTCTTTGCTCCAGTAGTACTTAATTATTTAGGTAATGTAAAGTTTTTGGTAGTATATTTTGGTAGTCTATTTGTTGGGAACCTATTTTCATTATTTTTTCATAAAGATGAATATCACTACAGTGCTGTAGGTGCTAGTGGAGCGGTGTCGGGCATTATCTTTTCAGCGATATTATTCCAACCTAATATGAAACTGTACCTTATGTTTATTCCAATTCCGATTCCTGCTTATATTTTTGGTATTGGTTATTTATTGTATTCCATTTATGGTATGAAAAGCAGAACAGGTAATATTGGTCACGATGCCCATTTTGGAGGAGCAGCTGGAGGGTACATTGTGACACTAATTCTTGCACCTTTTTTGTTTAAAGAAAATTTACTAATGATAGGTTTACTTGCAATTCCTATCATTGTTTTATTTGTAATGAAACAATTAGGGAAACTTTAGGTATAAAAAAAACGACCCGATAATCAGGTCGTTTTTAATTTTTTTGTAGATAAAACTTATAAAGATTTCTCTCCTAATAGTTCTGAGATTTTAGTTTCTAAGGCTGGCCCTCTCAAGTTTTTTGCAATCACATTTCCTTTTTCATCCAATATAAAAGTTGCTGGAATTGATCGTACACCATATGCTTTTGCAATTGGATCTTGCCAGAATTTTAAGTGCGATACATGATTCCATTCTAAATTATCTTGAGTAATTGCTTTTGTCCAATGATCCATGTTCCTATCTAAGGAAACTCCTATAATATTTAAACCTTTATCATGGTATTTATTATATACTCTTACGACATTTGGATTTTCTGCTCTACAGGGTTTGCACCAGGATGCCCAAAAATCAATAATTGTAATTTTGCCCATTGATTCTTTTAGTGAAACTACCTTTCCTTCTGGATTAGGTGCAGAAAAATCTTCAGCTTCACTACCGATGTCTATTTTACCAATCGATGCGGCGAGCAGTCTATCCAGATTTTTTCCTAAACGAGATGTTTTAAGAGTGTCCTCTACAGTTACATATATCTTTTTTATTTGTTTGGCAGGAGTTGCTTTAAGGTTTAAAAGATCGGTAAGTGCCATAACAGCCACCAAGGAATTAGGATTATTTTCGGCAATCTCTTTTCTGAAATCATTTTCGTTTGTACGTAACTCCTGTAATTGAGCAGATAGTCTTGTCGCTTTATCCGTTTCTTTTAATTTAGATGCTATTTGAAATTGATTACTAAGTTCTTGTCTATCTTTTCCGAATGCATTCATTTTTCTTAAATAGGTAAAGAATAATTCGTTTTCAGAACCACCTTTAATAATAGAAGATCTCAGACTATCCTTATAAATAGTCATTTGTATAGGATTGTTTTCGGCTAAAAACAAAACGTTTTGAGGAACCCCATTGAAGGTAAGGTAATTAAAGTCATTACTTTCTACTGAAGGGAGTGATAGTTTAAATGAGCCATTTTTTATAGTAGTAGAATCAATAATAGTAGGTCGATTAGACTGATTTATAGCATTGACATATACTGTAACTCCATCTTCAAATCCTTCTGTTTCTGCAGAAATTGAATATCCTTTCTCTTCTTTTTCACATGCTGCTGATAACAATATAAGCGCGAGCAGTACTATTTTTTTCATTCTTATTTTTTTTTGATTCGTAAAAATATATAATAAGAAGCTTAAACACTAAAAATTAACTTTTAAATATAAGTAAATGTTAATTTTTACTATCTGTAGAAAATACAATGAATTAAATCTTGTCTATAGTGTAACAAAATTAATACTTTCTGAGTCTAACTAGTAGTGTTATGAATACCGAATGGGGATTTATCTGAATTTATAGTGAGAGAAACACTATTTTTTGTTTTTCGGTCCTAATTCCTTTGAAATATTCGACTTAATAACAAGTGACTTAAAGAATAGTACTATAACGTAATAGATTAATTAATTGTTAATACTATAATTAGGTGTCAAAGTTTTGTATTATTTTTGTTTAACTACCATAAATAAACCGTTATGAAGGTATTGGAGCATGATTTTCCGTTGGATATAAGGATAAGCTTCTCTTTATTTTTTGATCAATATAGAGAGTTTTTAGATAGCGATAATAAATTGCTACGTGATCGTGCCGAAAGTATTTTAAAGATAGCGGCAGAGTATCCTGAGCTAGAAGAAGGAATTACTACAGAAGAAAGAGTCCAGGAATTATTACCTCAAATAGAATTAGTTTTAGAAGATTCTTTTGCTCAGATATTGCAGAAGAATGAAATAAAAATAGCGACAATACCTTTTAACAATACGGTTGTAAAATCTACTCAACGATATAAAAATATTATAAAAGCAGCTGGTTATGATTTTGAACCTCAGATTAAAAATCTAGATGAAGATCATTACTTTATTATGGGATGCAGTATTATCTTGAATCAATATTATGGGTATAAAATTGATTTTAGAAGACCATTTTTTTATGACATTCCTGATGTAGCTGGTATTATAAGACATTATAGAATTTTATACAATGGTGATTTTATTGAAGTTATCAAAACTGATAAGGCTAGAGATATTACAGAAGAAGATGTTGCAGTATTGATTGATAATTTTGATAATGTAGAAATCTGGAAAGAAAAATTTCCGCCTAATAGTTGGATTTTTAAAGGGATTGTTATTGCAAATCTTTTTGATGTTACGACAGATTTTGCTTTGTCCGAGTTTAAAACAAGTTTATTAAAGTACGATAAAAAACAAGGAGATTTTATAGGTAGTTTTCAGAATATCTTTAGAGGTGTATTTAATCTTCCAGAAATCAAAGTTGGCTTTTCTAATTATAATGAAGAAGAACGTGTTTTAGAAAGAGTTCCGTTTAAGAGTATAGATAGTTACATTTTATATAAGGAATATTCAGATTGCTGTGAGACAGCTTTGTGTAAAGGAACTTATCACTCGATGTTCGATAAATCTGAACCTTTTGCAGTTTCAAACGTTGATAAAATGCATAAAGTCTATCCCGAAGAGCTTATGTATACTAATTTGGTCAAGCAAAATATAAAGAGTGCGATTATTGCTCCCATAGAGAATGATGGGAAGTTGTTAGGAGTTTTAGAAATTGTTTCGCCGAATATTCAGGAGTTAAATAGTATTAACGCTAATAAACTTCAGGATATCATGCCATATCTGGTGGATTCTGTTTTACGATCTAAAGCGAAAGCTGAAGATGAATTAGAATTAGTGATTCAACAAGAATGTACGTCCATACATCCTAGCGTCTATTGGAAATTTAGGCAAGAGGCGAAACGTTTTATACGTGCTAAAGTTGAAGAAAATCCAGTTTCCTTTAGAGAAGTAGTATTTGAAGATGTATACCCATTATTCGGACAAATAGATATTAAAGGCTCTTCTGATGCGCGAAACAGTTCTGTACAAAAAGATTTGGTACTACAACTTAAAGCAATTTCTAAAGTCATTAATAAAGTTATTGAATTAGATTCTTTACCGATCTATGAAGAAATTAGATTTAGAATTAATAATTATATCAGTTTAGTGACCGAGAACCTTCAGGTAGATAGTGAACAAAGAATTTTAGATTTTATTAAGAACGAAATCAAGCCACTGTTTAAGCATCTTAGAGGTAATAATGTCGAATTAGAAGGTTTAATTAATCAATATAATAATTCACTAGATAAAAGTAGTAAAACATTGTATAAACATCGTAAGGCTTATGATGAATCTGTGATGTTGATTAATAAGAAGATGGCAGCTTTGTTAGATAAGAAACAAGAAGAAGCTCAGAAAATGTATCCTCACTATTTCGAAAGGTTCAAGACCGATGGTGTAGAACATAATCTGTATATAGGAGAATCCATTACGAAGCAGAATAGTTTCCATAAAATATACTTGTATAATCTAAGATTGTGGCAATTGCAAGTAATGTGCGAAATGGAGAATGAGTATTATCAACTTAAAAAAGACCTTCCTGTAGCGCTTGATGTAGCCTCAATGGTTTTAGTCTTTAATGCTTCTTTATCAGTTAGATTCAGGATGGATGAAAAACGATTTGATGTAGATGGCACTTATAATGCACGATATGAGGTAGTAAAGAAAAGAGTAGATAAAGCAAAAATCAAAGGAACTGATCAACGAATTACTGAGAAAGGTAAGTTAGTAATTGTATATTCTCAGCGTTCTGATGAAATGGAATATATAAAGTATATTAACTTTTTACAGTCTAAAAATTATCTTGAAGATGAAATTGAGGTAGTGGAGTTAGATGACCTTCAAGGGGTAACAGGTCTTAAGGCTTTAAGAGTTAAAATTCTCTATAATAAAAATAAAGAAGATAAAGAATATTATACCTATGATGACCTGATGAAAGAGATAAATCAATAATTTTATCTATTGTAAGGTGTTAAATGCTATTACAAAAGAAATAGAAGAGGTAATAAAACCAATCATAAAAACTGTATAAGTAATACGAAGTATTTTATATTTTCTATGAAGAACTTTACCTAGAAAATAGAGATCTTTTATCATCGTATCATAAATATACTCTTTATCATCCATAAGCTCGTGCATAGCCCATTTATACTCATCTAGAGGCATCTTGTGAAAGTTGCCAAAGAATAGTAAATTAACTTTTTTCTCTTCGATTTCTTTACGAGTAAATTCGCCACCTGTTACATTTGGTCTTGTCGCTAATACTGATAATAGCATAGAAATAATGCTAAAAACAATAAATATCAAGGTTGGATAAATAAGATATTGGTTAGAAGGGTTATCAAGTTTAGGAATTAAATTAGATAAAGCCAGTGATATTATAATAGCATTTACTGATAAAAGGATATTGGCTTTTGTATCAGCAATGTCACTTAATTTTAAATGATTTCGTAAAGTAACTCTGAATAAAGTCTGGATCCCTTTTTCTGGGCTTTCCTCTTTTACTAATTTTTTAAGTTTTTCTTTTTTCTTTTTTTTCTTTAGAGCTGCTTTTTCATTTAAAATATTCAAAAGATGCTCTTCTTTTTTGGGTTGCCAGTTTGCAATAGCATATTCGGTATAGAATTTATGCTTATTCTTTAGAAAATCAATGTTAATTTTTAACCAATCACTATTACTATAGCTTTCTTTGCAATTTAGTTCAAATTCCTGCCTTAAGAATTCACTGGTTTCTTTGAAATATTCCTTTGCTAAATGTGAGGCATCAGCATCTCTAATAACTTCTTCTAATAAATTAGTTGGCTGATGTTCCATTTTGGTAGCCATTATCAACGAAGAAATTTTACTAATAATCTCTTCAGAAACATGTTGTTCTTTTAAAAAAGCTTTAGAAATATGAACGCTATGTTCCTCATGATTATCAAGACTCTCTGAGTAACCCGTATCGTGAAGTAAAGCTGTTAACAACAATGCTTGTGTATCTTCTTCAGAAATATTAGTGTTGTCAATAATTTCTTTTGTACTTTTAAATACTCTTTTGGTGTGAGTATAATTATGATATATACAGGTTTCAGGAAGCTTTTTTGTAAAAAGATTAGAAACGAAATTATCAGTTTTTTCAACTAGGGTTTCCATATTATAATTTTTCAGTAACCAAAATAATTAAAAAAAAGTGAATGCACCCTTTTATGAATAGAAATATACAGACCTTCTTAATAATCTTCATTTTATTATTAAATTCTTGCGCAACATACACACCTCGATATTTAGACGAAAGTTTTTCACAAACATTACCAGACAAGGAGATAGAGAAAAGTTTTTACCTAATAGGTGATGCAGGCAACGCTAATATAAATAAGAGTACAATTGGGCTTGAAGCTTTAAAACAAATTATTGATAAAGAAGATACAAAGGAAGATTACTTAATTTATTTAGGAGATAATATTTATCAAAAAGGAATGCCTGATAAAGAATCTCCAGAAAGAGCTTTATCAGAACATAGAATGGATGCTCAGATTAATGCCTCAAATTCTTTTGAAGGTGAAGTGATTTTTATTCCTGGAAATCATGATTGGTATAATGATGGAATAAAAGGTCTAAATCGACAAGAAAAATATGTAAAGAAAAAGTTAGATAGTAAAAAATCATTTTTACCATCTAAAGGATGTCCGATAGAGAGTATAGAAATAAGTGATCAGATTCAATTAATTATTATAGATACACAATGGTATCTGGCAGATTGGAATAAAAATCCAACAATTAATGATAATTGCGAAATTAAAACCAGAGATAAGTTCTTAAGTGAAGTAGAAGGGGAACTAAAAAAGCATAATGGTAAAACAGTCATTGTAGCAATGCATCATCCCATGTTTACTAATGGTCCTCATGGTGGGAAATATAATTTTAAAAAACATATATTTCCTACAAGAAAAAATATACCGCTACCTATTCTAGGGTCTTTGGTTACACAAATTCGATCGCAAGGTGGTGTATCTCCTCAGGATAGATATAATGAGAGCTATAATAAACTGATGAGAAGACTGTCAACTATCGCCAGAGATAGTGAAAAAGTAATTTTTGCTTCAGGACATGAACACTCATTACAATACATAAATAGTAATGGTTTAAAACAAATAGTATCCGGATCTGGCTCTAAAGTTTCTGCCGCGTCTTTAGGTAAAGATGGCCTGTTTTCATATCCTAAGCAAGGTTTTGCAATATTGGATGTATATAAAGATGGATCCTCTAATGTACGTTTTTATGGTAATGAAGATGGACAAGCTAAGTTGGTGTTTCAAAGTGAGGTTCATAAACAATCTGAAGCTTATGCTATTAATAATTTGGATAATTCGTTTGACAATCAGATCTCTGCATCTATTTACAATAAAGAAGAAACCACAAAAACTAATTTTTATGAGTCTTTATGGGGAGACCATTATAGAAAAATATATAGTACGGATATTAAAATTCCTGTAGCCACATTAGACACCTTGATGGGAGGATTCACTATTGATAGAAGAGGAGGAGGTCAGGTAACCAGATCTTTACGTCTTGTAGATAAAGATGGAAAGCGATATAGTTTGCGAGCAATGAGAAAAAGTGTTACACAGTTTTTGCAAAAAGGGGCGTTTAAGGACACTTATTTAGAAAATGGTTTCGATGATACATTTACCGAAGAATTGCTTTCGGACTTTTATACATCTAGTTATCCGTATGCGTTTTTGGTTGTAGGCGGATTAGCAGATGCAATCGATGTATATCATGCTAATTCAAAAGTTTACTACATACCTAAGCATCCTGCCCTAGGAAAATACAATAAAGACTTCGGAGATGAAATGTACTTTCTTGAAGAACGTCCTGGAAAAGAACATAAAAATGTTGCTTCTTTTGGAAAACCAGACGATATCGAGGGAACAGATGATATGCTTAAAAATCTAAGAAAAGATGAAAAGTATCAAATGGACGAAGCACATTATATTCGAACTAGATTATTTGATATGATTTTAGGTGATTGGGATAGGCATTCTGATCAGTGGAGATGGTCTCGTTTTGATACAGATCAAGGTAAAATGTATAGACCGATACCTAAGGATCGTGATCAAGTGTTTTCTAATTATGATGGCGGACTTATTGATGTGATAAAATTTATAGTTCCTATTACAAGAAAATTTCAGGTATATGATGAAGAATTAAAGAGCATTAGATGGATCAATGAAGCAGGAATACGGTTAGATAGAACATTTGTACAAAGTTCTGATAGAGAAGTATGGGTAGCCCAGGCTAAGTATATAAAAGAAAACCTTAGTGATGAATCTATAGATAAAGCATTCGGTAATTTGCCTTCAGAATTACAGGATGAGACTGTAGAAAGAATTAAGAAATATCTTAAAAAAAGAAGGGACGATGTAGAGGATATAGCTGAAAGATATTATAAATACCTTTCTAAACAAGTAATTATTAGAGGAACAGATAAAGATGACCTTTTCGAAATCATAAGAAACGATAACCAAACAACGGTGAAAGTTTCTAGAATAAAAGATGATACTCCTCAAAAACCATTTTATAAGAGAACAATTTTTTCTAAAGAAACTAAAGAAATATGGATTTATGGATTAGATGATGATGATCAATTTATAGTTACGGGAAAAGGAAAAAATCCAATCTGTACTAGAATTGTAGGTGGACAGAATAATGATATGTATACTATTGAAAACGGGAAGCAGATTAGGGTTTATGATCATAAATCAAAACCAAATACTGTTAAGAAAAAGAGTGGAGCTAGATTCGTTTTTAGTGATAATTATGATCACAATGCTTATGATTATAATAAGTATATAGATAAAACAAACACATTAACACCGTTGGTAGGGTTTAATCCAGATGATGGTGTTAACATTAATATTACCGATGTATATACAGTAAGAGGTTTTAACAATAAGCCATTTCAGAGTAAACATACCATGAAGGCAGCATATTATTTTGCTACAGAAGGTTATGATGTGTCTTATAAAGGGGAATTTGCAAATGCAGTAGGTAATTGGAACTTGTTGATAGGAGGTAAATATACAAGTGAGAATTTTGCTCAAAACTTTTTTGGTTTTGGAAATAATACAGTGAATCTCGATGATGCTCTTGGTTTAGACTTCAATAGGGTGAAAACTGGAATATGGTCATTAAATCTTGGTGTTGTTAAGAATGGTAGATATGGAAATAGTTTCTCTATTTCCGGATCTTATGAAGGGGTAGAGGTTCAGGACTCACAAGGAAGATTTATTACCTCAGGGCTTGGTTTGGTTACTTCTGATTCTGAGTTTTTTGAAAGAAAATTCTTTGCGGGGATAGACTTGAACTACGAATATAGGAGCTTTGATGTCAGTGCTAATCCTACTAGAGGTATGTTGTTTAAATTACAGGGTGGTTCTAAAATGAATTTGGATGATACGGACAGAACTTTTGGTTATATAAATCCAAAACTTGGATTCTATAATGCAATTACAAAAGACCGAAAATTGGTTTTGAAAACAGATGTGCAGGGAGCGTTTATAATTGGTGATGGTTTTGAGTTTTATCAAGCAGCTACATTAGGAGGAATTAATAGTCTAAGAGGTTTTAGAGAAGAACGTTTTACTGGGGATAAAGCACTAGCTTTTAGTGGAGATCTTAGGTATAGTTTTAATAAATTTAAAACAGGTTTGTTACCGTTACAGTTAGGGATTTATGGAGGATATGATGTTGGTAGAGTTTGGTTTGATGGAGAAGATGCTAACATATGGCACGATTCTATAGGAGGAGGGTTTTGGATCAATGCTCTAGATGCGATAGCAGGTCAATTCAATTTGTTTAGCAGCGATGATGGTCTGCGTTTTACCTTTGGACTGGGATTAAGTTTTTAGAAAAAAGAAGCTCCCAATATAAGATGCGAAAAATATAAGGAGCTTCTCGGTTAAGGAACAATCAATTTGTTCGCAAAACAAAATATTATTTAAAAAAAGTCTAAAGTAGTTCTTGGTACAGAAGTAATTACTGTTTCAGCAATTTCCAATGTTACTTTTGATTTACTTTCGGCTGTTTTAGATTTGTTAGTTTGTGGTTTTAATGTATTAAAATAATCAATTTTATTTTTTTTTGGAATCTTAGAACTACTAGTTATAGATTCCTGTATAATCTTTTTGTTAATTCTTGTTGTATTGTTCGAAACATTTTCTTGGCAAAAAAGTAAATTACAGGAGAAAAAAGTAATCAAAATTAGACAAGCTGGGGCGGCTCTCATATATAAATTATGTATTTTGGTGTTAGTAAAAAGAAAAATGTATTTATTTTCCTACAAATTTCAAGTCTAAATTAAGAATAAATTTAACTGTAAATTGCTATTAATCAATCAAAAAAGGGATTGTGTTCACTGCTAATTGTTAAAAAGTAAGTTTAAGCCTACTTTTTTGTGTTCGGAATGAATTGATGTCATTGTTTTTGTCGATAAAAGGTTAAACCTTTGGTTTAAGTGCTTAAATGTTGATATCTTTTTAAAATAATTTTAGAGATAAGCAATGAATAATAAAGGCCTCTAGTAAAATCAATTATTAATAAAAATCATATTGAAAACTTCTATACTATTTACAAAACGATTACAACTTAGAATTGTAACGTTATCTGATTTGTCTAAAATTCATGAACTACTTTCGATGCCAGAAGTGGATCAATATAATGCATTGGGAATTCCTACTAATAAAGAAGTTACAGCTGTATATCTTGATGAGTGGATTGATAGTTATGAAATGAGAAAAGAATTTGTATTCTCTTTAAACTCGATAGTTGATGATAGTTTTATTGGTCTAGTTTCACTAAAAATAGGGAACCCAAAATATAGTATTGCCTCTATCTGGTATAAGTTACATCCTGATTTTTGGGGTAAAGGATATGCTACAGAATCGACAAAAGTGATTTTGCAATTTGGTTTTAAGGAAGTTGGTTTGCATAGAATTGAAGCAGGATGTGCAATAGATAATATAGGTTCCATTAGAGTGTTAGAAAAAGTTGGAATGATTAGAGAAGGTCATAAGCGTAAAGTATTACCTCTTAAGGCTGGATGGTCTGACAATTATGAATTTGCAATGCTAGAAGAGGATTGGCAGAATGGATAGTTTATTTAGGCAAACTAAATTCATAAAGTTTACCTTTAGTATTCTTCCTTTTTTCATCTACAATCAAAAGAGTGGAGTCATTTTTAAAACAAATACCTTCTTTTTGAGAAAAATGATTAAGTTTTATCTTTTCAATCGTACCATTAAATAGATCATCACCAATAAAATCTGTTATGATGAATATTTTATTATAGGTTAGAAGAGCAATTTTATCTCCTTTAGAATTAATCGCTGCACCACTTATGAAACAGTCATTATGATCATCACAAGTCTTATAACTTCCAATTAGTTTAGCAGTTAGTTTTCCTGGCTTATTAGAAACTTTATAGAGTTTTGTCACTCCATTAAACTTAGAACTTCTGTTTTTTGTAAATAAATAGAAGCTTCCGTTTTTATAAACGAAAGCTTCTATGTCAAAATTTCTGTTTTTCTTTTTTGGAGGAAATTTCTTTTGATCTTCTAAACTGAATTCTATTTTTGTTGTTTCAGGATTAACAGAATGAATATCCGAAACCTTATATATTGTAAGTTTTTTTCGGTCATTATAATTATTGCCAAAGTCGCCAATATAGATATTACCTTCATCATCATAAGTCATGTCTTCCCAGTCTTTATTTTTACTATTTGCAATTGTGAATGAGTTAATGATCTTACCTTTTTGATCTAACTCAAATAGCGTATTACTGTTACCAGAATCATTAATAGCATAAATACTAGCATCATTTGGAAATTTAGTAATGCCCGATATTTCTTTTAATGAATTAGACAGATTACTTAAAATAACAAGATCAGTGTCATTTTTTTTCTGACAACAAACTGTTAGGGATATACTTAATAATAGAAAGGAAATTTTTAATTTCAAATTTTTTAGTTTTTTTGATTCCAAGCATTTAACATCCAGCTTGTTTTTTCTAATTCACCAATATATGTGCCAGTGATATCTAATGTTCCATCATCACCTGCTTCTTCTGCCTCTTTCGTTACAAATTTTAGTTGTTTCAAAATAGCATCGTGATCTTCAAGAATAGCAGAAATCATTTCATGATCTACCAATTTAGTATCTGCCTCTTTTATAGAAGAAGTCGTAAGATACGAACTATAATTACTAATTGGTTTAGCTCTTAGTGTCAATATCCTTTCTGCAATTTCATCGATTTTTAGCTTAGCATCTTCATACAACTCTTCAAATTTTAAATGCAATTCAAAGAAGTTTCGACCGGTAATGTTCCAGTGAAAATTTCTAAGCTTTTGATAGTACATATGGTAATCTGATAATAATATATTTAGTTCTTGTACGGTTTTTTTATTTGAATCCATCATAGTTTTTACTTATTGATTTGTATTTTTCAATACAAAATTACTATAATTATACTTATTAAATTAAAGTTACAATAGTTAGTAGTGATCTGAGTATTATGTCAATCTATTTGTGATTTCTTTAAGAACAAAATCATAATATTGAGTATCGTGAGGAACATAGTTTTTCTTAGTATCTATATTATGAAGGTGATCTGTTAAAAGTTTTATAGACATAAGTTTAATTTCTGACACTTCTTCTTTTTGAAGTATTAGTTCTTCTGTTGATACTTTCAGTTCTGAAAGGAAAATGTAATGAAATTCATTGTCAAATATCTCTGGGGTTGGTTGTTTTTCTGATAAATACATTCCAATAAAATTTAGATTTTTTTTACTCGTAGATACCCCGATTTCTTCTTCAATTTCACGTAAAACTGAGTTTTCGACAGTTTCTCCTGCTCCAATATGACCTGCAACCGAAATATCCCACAGATTTGGAAACGTGTCTTTATCAGTAGCTCGTTTCTGTAAAAGTATGTTTCCATTTAAAGTATAAAACCAAATATGAACACTAGCATGGTATAGCCCTAATCGATGTGCTTCTGATTTTAATCGAACTTCACCGGTTGGTTTTCCGTCTCTGTTTAATATGTCTATAAGTTCATCTGCCATATTTCTTGAAAAAATAAAATTATTTAATTAATTATATTAGTCTATAAATTTAATGGAATCATCATATAAATTAATGTTATTGTTAAATATGTTTAAAGAATATCATAATCGTTTATTAAATTTTTATTGCTAAATTAATATATTTATGCAAATTAGATATATATGAAAATTCAACTTTGTCCTAGTTGTGGATCTGATAGATATGTAAAAAGTGGTATCGTTAATAACAGACAACGATATAGGTGTAAGTCTTGTAATTATTTTTTTTCTGTTAATAAGATAGGAAAGAAAATTGATGACTATTATGTAAATAAGGCACTTCAGTTGTATTTAGAAGGATTGACATATCGAGAGATTGAACGAGTTTTAGGGGTGTCTCATGTGAGTATAATGAATTGGGTTAAGAAGTATAATATAAAAAGGCCTTACAATTATGATTATCATCCTACCTATAAAATTCTGAATGCTTCAGAACTATCTATGTATTTTCAGAATATAAATAATTTATCAGGGGCAGGGTTTGTTATTACTGAGTTGGGAGATAAGTTTATGCTTATTAAATGGGAACGGTTTAGAAATTAAATATATCAAATTACCAAAAAAGTATAGTATGTTTTTATTAACTCTTACTTTTTAAGAGATTAGTGGTGTGCACATTATCATTTTATTACTAATCTAATCTTTAGAACTCAATGATTAAAAATTTTATATTACTGATAGGTATGACTCTTTGTACTATTCAGTATTCGTATTCACAAGGTTCTCCTGATTATACAGGAGGATTAAAAGTGAAACTCAATGAAGATGGATCAAAATATTTCAGAGTAATTTCTTGGGCTCAGTTTTGGGCACAGTATAACGATGATGTTCCAGATGATGCAAGTAAAACTAATTTTAGTATCAGAAGGGCGCGTATCCTAATGTATGCTCAGATAAACAAAGATTTTCTTATTCTTACACATTTCGGGCTGAATAGCTTGAATGCCAATAATCAAAGCCCTACAGGGTTAGGTGATAGTTCGCAATTGTTTTTTCATGGAGTATGGGCGCAGTATAGCCTTGGATCAAATCATGCAATTGGAGCAGGCTTGCATTACTGGAACGGTATTTCTAGATTGAATAATCAAAGTACATTAAACATGATGACGTTGGATAACAATAGGCAGTCCTGGGCTACTATAGGTTTATCTGATCAATTTGCTCGTCATATTGGTATTTATGCTAAAGGATCTTTCGGAAATTTTTTATATCAAATATCTGTTAATGAATCTATAACTAATAATCTTCAGGCTGCAGCTGACCCAGTTGCAAGTGGTCCAGCAGTATATGCAGGGCGTAGATTGTTGGGGTCCAGAGATGCTGGTAAAAATTTTGCTGGATATTTTGAATATAATTTTATGGACAAAGAATCAAATTTTTTACCTTACAAAGTGGGAACATATCTTGGGGGTAAAAAAATGTTTAATGTTGGAGCAGGATTCTTTTATCATCCCGAAGGAAGTGTACTTGCCAATGCAGATGGAACTTTAGAGGGGCAGGATGTGGCAATATTTGCTGTTGATGCTTTTTATGACGCTCCATTAGGAACTAATGGTTCCGTAATTACTGCATATGCCACTTATCAGAATAATGATTACGGTGAAAACTTCACCTTAGGACAAACCTATGAAACAGGATCAATGATTTATAGTCACGTAGGTTATGTAATCCCTAATACAGATAAAAAAATCAAGTTTCAACCATATGCATTATTTAAAACAAGGTCAATTGATGCTATAGATGACAATGCTACTAGTTTTGGATTAGGAGCCAATGCATATATAAGTGGTCATAATTCTAAATTAACATTAGAATATCAGAATACAAAATACGGCGATAATGGCGCTCAAGGTGTCGTAACATTACAAGCCATGATATATTTATAAAATTTAAAAATATGACAGAAAAACAGAAAAAGGCGAAAGCCTATTGGAAAGAGAATGTAAGATATCTTTTTATTCTTCTTACTATTTGGTTCATCGTATCCTATGGTGCGGGCATTTTATTAAAGGATTCTTTAAATAATATTCGACTTGGAGGTTTCCGACTGGGGTTCTGGTTTGCTCAACAAGGTTCTATATATGTATTTGTGATTTTAATTTTTGTATATGTGCGTTTGATGAATAAGCTTGATAAAAAGTATGGGTATGATAAAGATTGAGTATAAGTAACCATATTTTCACTATTAACAAATCTGCAGAATAGGGGGGATAAAACCTTATTCTTTTCGAAAGAAACCTCTTGGAGAATTTGAATCTTCCAATGTTAGAAAAAATTAGTATAACAATTTAAGAAATAAAATTATGAGTGTTCAATTATGGACGTATATTCTAGTGGGAGTAACGTTTGCTTTATATATAGGTATCGCTATCTGGTCCAGAGCCAGTTCGACAAAAGAATTTTACGTAGCTGGAGGAGGAGTTTCTCCTTTGGCTAATGGTATGGCGACAGCTGCGGATTGGATGAGTGCTGCCTCTTTCATATCAATGGCAGGAATAATAGCTTTTGCAGGATATGATGGAGCTGTTTATTTGATGGGGTGGACAGGAGGTTACGTGTTATTGGCATTGTTATTGGCTCCGTACCTTCGGAAATTCGGTAAATTTACAGTACCAGATTTTATAGGAGATCGATACTATTCCAAAACGGCTAGATCAGTAGCTGTATTCTGCGCATTGTTAGTTTCTTTTACATATGTAGCTGGACAAATGCGAGGTGTAGGAATTGTATTTTCACGGTTTTTAGAAGTAGATATCAATACAGGGGTAATTATAGGGATGATTATTGTCCTTTTTTATGCTGTATTAGGAGGCATGAAAGGAATAACCTATACGCAAGTTGCACAATATTGTGTTTTGATATTTGCTTTTATGGTACCGGCTATTTTCATTTCTATACAAATGACGGGCAACCCGATTCCTCAGTTAGGATTTGGAGGAACAGTTACAGATGGATCAGGAGTTTATTTATTGGATAAGTTAGACGGACTTAGTACAGAACTTGGTTTTGCAGCATATACTGATGGATCAAAATCAACATTAGATGTTTTTGCGATCACATTGGCATTAATGGTTGGAACTGCAGGTTTACCGCACGTGATTGTTCGGTTCTTTACGGTAAAAAGAGTAAAAGATGCTCGTAAATCTGCTGGATATGCACTGCTATTGATCGCAATTTTATACACTACCGCTCCTGCAGTTGCGGTTTTTGCAAAAACTAATTTAATAGAATCTGTTCAAAATAAGAAGTATGAAGAGCTTCCAGCTTGGTTCAAAAACTGGGAAGATACTGGATTACTTGGCTGGACAGATAAAAATGGAGACGGTCAGGTTCAATATTTAAGTGGTCATTCTGTAGAAGGAAATAAAAATAAACCAATTTTTGATGGTGAAAATCGTGGAGAAAATGGTGAAAGATTGATCACAAACGTTAATGCAACTACAAAAAATGAATTATTTGTAGATAGAGATATTATGGTATTGGCAAATCCAGAAATTGCAAATCTTCCTAATTGGGTTATAGCATTAGTTGCTGCAGGAGGATTGGCAGCAGCTTTGTCTACTGCAGCTGGTTTGTTATTGGTAATCTCTTCTTCTGTATCACATGATTTAATTAAGAAAATGATTAAGCCAGATATTTCTGAAAAAGGAGAACTTATTGCTGCTCGTCTTTCTGCTGTAGCTGCAGTGTGTGTAGCAGGATATTTTGGGATTAACCCACCTGGATTTGTAGCAGCCGTTGTAGCGTTAGCTTTTGGTTTAGCGGCTGCATCATTTTTTCCAGCAATTGTTTTGGGTATTTTTTATAAAAGAATGAATAAAGAAGGAGCAGTTGCAGGAATGGTTGTGGGGATATTATGTATGTTGTTATATATGATTAAATATAAACTTGGTTGGTTTGATGAAACGCTTCCCTCTTCAAGTGAATGGTGGTTTGGTATTTCACCAGAAGGATTTGGAGCCGTAGCCATGGTTATTAATTTTATAGTATCCTTGGTAGTATGTAAATTTACTGCTGCTCCACCTGAAGATGTTCAGGAAATTGTAGAAAATATTAGGATACCTAGTAATGCAGGTGAAGTAACTGGTCATTAAAAAATAATCAAAAACCTATGTGAGCTTTATGATTACATAGGTTTTCAATTAGATCGCAAATATGAAGAAACGTCATCAACAAAAATTAATCATACTTTCATTAACACTACTGTTGTTGTTTAATATTCCGTTGATTTTAGTATTTAATCACTCTGGACATATATCAGGGTTCCCGATAATGTATTTTTTTATTTTTTTGATTTGGGCAATTGCTATCTTTATTTCTAGTATTATTCTAAAGAAGTATTATGAGTAATTACATTTTAATATTCATAATCGTTGTGTATTTAGCATTTTTATTTGGAGTAGCTTTTTGGGCAGAAAAAAAGGCAAAGAGTGCTTGGGTAAACAATGCATATGTTTATACATTGTCCCTTGCTGTCTATTGTTCAGCCTGGACTTATTACGGCAGTGTAGGAATTGCTGCGACTTCTGGAATTAGTTTTTTAACAACTTATTTAGGACCTGTAATAGCGTTTCCGTTGTGGATAGTAGTTTTAAAAAAAATAATACGTATCTCTAAACAACAGAAAGTATCCAGCATAGCAGATTTTATATCTTTACGTTATGGGAACAATAGATTTTTAGGAGCATTAGTAACTATAATTTGTGTTTTAGCTATTGTACCATATATTTCATTACAGTTAAAAGCTATTTCTGAAACATTTTCGATTATTTCTAAGGATACTATTCCTTCTTCGACGTCTATTTTTCAGGATACTTTATTTTACGTAGCTCTTTTACTAGCTATCTTTGCGGCTTTTTTTGGAACTAGAGCGACAGATGCTACTAGAAGGCGGAGGGGAATTGTTTTTTCTGTTGCTGTAGAATCGATACTGAAGCTAGTTTTCTTTTTGATAATTGGTGTTTATGTAACCTATTATTTGTTTGATGGCACGACGGATATTTACGATAAAATTTCATCTTTAGAAAACTTAGAATCACTTACTACACTTGATGGTTTAGAAGCAGGCATTAATTGGTATTTTATGATTGCATTATCGTTTTTTGCTATTTTTTTGTTACCAAGACAGTTTCAAGTAGCAGTTATAGAAAATACATCAGAAAAGCATTTAAAAAAAGCTATTTGGCTTTTTCCTTTGTATCTTTTATTATTTAATGTATTCGTAATATTTGTAGCATGGGGAGGAAGATTAAGTCTCCATAAAAGTTTAAACCCAGATTATTATACATTATTATTACCACTGCATCACGATAATATATTTCTAGCGACCTTGGTTTTTTTAGGAGGGTTTTCTGCTGTAATTTCTATGGTTGTTGTTTCCACATTAGCGCTATCAGTCATGCTTAGCAATAATTTAATTATTCCATATGGTTTTTTGGATAAGTTTAGTAGAAGTCATCCAGAGAGAAATGCAAACTATATAAAAAATATTAGAAGAATTGCAATTTTTTCATTGATTGTAGGAGCCTATTTGTTTTATATTAACTTTAATGTTCAGTTGTCTTTGTTTTCGATTGGTCAAATATCTTTTGTGATCATTGCACAATTGGCACCAGCATTTTTTATTGGTTTATTTTGGAATAGAGGTTCTGCTATTGCTGCTAAATCAGGAATTATCACAGGTACATTAATAACAATGTACACCCTAATTCTCCCTTTTGTTTTAGATATTATTTTAGGAAATACAGATTTCATAACAAATGGAGCTTTCGGGATAGAATTGTTAAGGCCTTATCAGTTGTTTGGCATTGACTTCATGACACCTGTAACACACGCATTTTTTTGGAGTATGTTTTTTAATACAATCATTTATTTGTTTATGTCCGTTTCTAGTAAAGGCAACTATAGAGAGCGTAATTATGCCGAAATGTTTGTAAATAATAGTTATGATTCTTTACAGGAGAGTGCATACGTATGGAAGGGAGAAGCTTATGTTTCTGATATAAAAAATTTATTAATCAAGTTTTTAGGTATTCAAAGAACAGAACGAGCATTAAACCTTTTTTACACAAAGCATGATCTACCGATGAATACTAAAAAAGCAGATTCAAGATTAATCAATTTTTCTGAAAAACTACTTACTGGAAGTATTGGAGGAGCTTCCTCCCGAATTCTAATCGCTAGCGTAGTAAAAGAACAACCAGTAACATTGATAGAAGTTTTGAAAATTCTGGAAGAAAGTAAAAAAACAATTTCTACTAACAAGTTTTTAAGACAAAGATCCGAAGAACTTGTTAAACTTACGGATGATTTAAAAAAGGCAAACGAAGAATTGAAACAACAGGATAAAGTAAAAGATGAGTTTTTAGATACGGTAGCGCATGAATTAAAAACACCGATTACTTCAATAAGGGCTGCTTCAGAGGTGTTATTAGATAATGATCACGACATATCTAATGAATTGAGAATTCAATTTTTAGACACTATACTTAAGGATTCAGAAAGACTTTCTACCTTGATACATAATATACTGGATTTGGAAAAATTGGGATCAGGAAGAGAGGTTTTTGATAAAAAAAATAATAATGTAATTGAGACCGTAGAAAAGTCAATTTCTGGAATTTATACTATAGCACAACAAAAATGTATTTCGATTTTATCCACTAAACCTTCCGACCGAATAGTCGCTTTATACGATGAGGATAGAATATTACAGGTGTTAACTAATCTATTGTCTAATGGAATTAAGTTTGTAGAAAAGAATAAAGGGATAATTGAAGTAGCCGTTTCTAATGAGAAGGATTTTATAAGAATCTCTGTGCAGGATAATGGTAAAGGTATTCCCGAAAATGATAAGAAACATATTTTTGAGAAATTCTATCAATCTCATAACCAAAATATCAAAAAACCTATAGGAAGTGGGTTAGGTCTAGCAATTTGTAAAAAGATTATAGAAGGTCATAACGGAATTATACGAATTGATGATTCTTACGATAAAGGAGCAAGATTTATTATTGATTTACCAAATAGTTTAGAAACAGTAGAGTAGTTAATGAGTTTTAGGGTGAAAAATAAAAGAAGTTTTTATCTTACAAAAGATAAAAAAATATAAGAGATGCAGAAAAAAATTCTAATAGTTGATGATGAACCAAACATAGTAATGTCGTTAGAATATTCATTTAAAAAACAAGATTTTGAAGTATATATAGCAAGAGATGGAAGTGAAGCAATCCATATACTAGAAACACATATACCAAATGTTATTCTGTTGGATATTATGATGCCTAATGTAGATGGATATAAAACTTTGAAGCATATAAGAGCAAACCCAAAAACTAAAGATATTAAAGTGGTTTTTTTAACTGCTAAAAATAAATCATCAGATATAGAAAAAGGGTTAGAAATGGGGGTGGATAAATATCTTACAAAACCGTTTTCAATTAAAAAAATTATAGCGGAGATAAGAACTTTAATTGAATAAAATGTGATGATGTTTAATTTTGAAATATAAAATTAATAGCTTTTGATCCACAATATGGTGTTGTTCGCCTAAATAATTTTGAAAGGTAAAATAGTTTTTAAAAAATTTAAGATTTAGTAAAAAATATAAAATCAATAAAAAATGAGTAATTATCACATAAAACATCTTGAAGAGTATTTTCAGGTTTACAGAAAATCTGTTCGTAATCCAGAGCTTTTTTGGAGCGAAATAGCGGAAGAACATTTTTTATGGAGAAAGAAGTGGGATAAAGTTCTGGATTGGGATTTCGCGAAACCAGAGGTAAAATGGTTTGAAGGGGCAAAATTGAATATTACAGAAAATTGTATTGATAGACATTTATATGTTCGAGGAGATAAAACCGCAATTTTGTTTGAGCCTAACGATCCAGAAGAACCTGCAGAACATATTACTTATAATCAATTGCACGAAAGAGTGTGTAAATTTGCAAATGTTCTTAAGAGTAAAGGAATAAAGAAAGGAGATCGAGTATGTATTTATCTTCCTATGATTCCAGAACTAGCAATTTCGGTATTAGCTTGTGCTAGAATTGGTGCAATACATTCAGTGATTTTTGCAGGATTTTCTGCCACTGCATTAGCGACAAGAATTAATGATTGTGAAGCTAAAATGGTGATTACTTCTGATGGATCGTATCGAGGATCCAAAACGATAGATCTAAAAGGTATTGTGGATGATGCTCTAGAGCAATGCCCAGGTATTGAATCTGTGTTAGTAGCAAAACGAATTGATTCTGACATACAGATGAAGGCCGAACGAGATGAATGGTTACAGCCTTTATTAGATAGTGCAGATAAAGAATGTATTCCAGAAATAATGAATGCAGAAGACCCATTATTCATTCTGTATACCTCTGGTTCTACGGGAAAACCAAAAGGAATGATGCATACTACTGCAGGATATATGGTGTATACTGCGTACAGTTTTAAAAATGTATTCCAATATAAAGAGGATGATATTTATTGGTGTACTGCAGATATCGGTTGGATAACTGGACATTCTTATATCGTTTATGGTCCTTTAGCAAATGGAGCAACTACAGTAATGTTTGAAGGAGTACCATCATATCCAGATTTTGGACGTTTTTGGGATATAGTACAAAAACATAAAATCACACAATTCTATACAGCGCCAACTGCAATTAGAGCATTGGCAAAAGAAAATCTTGATTATGTTACAAAATATGACTTATCAAGCCTTAAAGTATTAGGAACTGTAGGGGAACCAATTAATGAAGAAGCTTGGCATTGGTATAACGACCACGTGGGAGAAAAGAAGTGCCCTATTGTAGACACCTGGTGGCAAACAGAAACTGGAGGAATTTTGATTTCGCCCATTCCTTTTGCTACACCGACTAAACCAACGTATGCTACTTTGCCAATGCCAGGAGTACAGCCAGCTTTAATGGACGAAAATGGTAATGAAATTGAAGGAAATCAAGTAGAAGGACGATTGTGTGTTAAATTCCCGTGGCCTTCTATGGCTCGAACTATTTGGGGGAATCATCAAAGATATAGAGATACATATTTTTCCGCTTTTAAGAATGCATACTTTACAGGTGATGGAGCATTAAGAGATGAAGTTGGATACTACAGAATAACGGGTAGAGTAGATGATGTAATTATTGTTTCGGGGCATAATTTGGGAACCGCTCCGATCGAAGATGCGATTAATGAGCATCCTGCTGTTGCAGAATCTGCAATTGTTGGTTTTCCTCATGATATAAAAGGAAATGCTTTATATGGGTTCGTTATTCTAAAAGAAGTTGGCGAATCTAGAGATCGTAATAATTTAAGTAGTGAAGTGAATCAACAGATAACAGAACGCATAGGTCCGATTGCAAAACTAGATAAAATTCAGTTTGTATCTGGATTACCGAAAACAAGAAGTGGTAAAATTATGAGACGTATTTTAAGAAAAATAGCTTCTAATGATACTTCTAATCTTGGAGACACGAGTACTTTGTTAAATCCTGAGGTTGTACAGGAAATAATGGATAATGTTTTATGAAATTCATACAAAACAAAAAGCCTCGTAATTTCGAGGCTTTTTGTTTTGTATGAATCACTAATAATAATTATTGCTTCTTAATCAATATTTTTTGTTGAGAAAACTGATATGCTGCTTCTAAAAATTCTAGCATTTTAGGCCAGTTGGTATTTGGTTCATAATTATGCGTATAGTATTTAAAAGTGTTAATGGTTAATTTGTTTCCTTCTAAAGTATGATTACCTGTGAAGCCTCCGGTTTCATTTTTTACTAGTAGCTTTTATGAGCGTTTAACTTCTAAAAGTTAAAATATACACACCGCAGACTTTAGTCAGGTCTAAGAAGTTGTAAACTTTCAGTTCTTAGTTGTTTAATTAATTAAGATTTAGATTTGCCTTTTGCCTTTGTAGCTTGTTTTGGTTTTTCAAAATAACTAAAAGTTTCACCGGATTTAATAGTAAGTAAGCTTTCATATATTAAATTAATAACATTCTCTACATCATCTCTATGCACCATTTCTACAGTAGTGTGCATATAACGAAGTGGTAAAGAGATTAGAGCAGAAGCTACACCGCCATTACTGTATGCAAAAGCATCAGTATCTGTTCCTGTCATTCTACTAGATGCCATACGCTGGAACGGTATCTTTTTCTTTTCTGCAGTGTCAATAAGTAATTCTCTTAATCTATTCTGAACGGCAGGAGCATAGGAAATCACAGGGCCGTCACCGATTTTTGTTTCACCTTGTGTTTTCTTCTCTATCATAGGTGTAGTCGTATCGTGACAAACATCAGTAACAATAGCAACATCTGGTTTAATTGTATGTGTAATCATTTCAGCACCTCTAAGACCTATTTCTTCCTGAACAGAATTGGTGATATATAGTCCAAAGTCTAACTTATCTTTGTTTTCCTTTAATAAACGAGCAACTTCTGCGATCATAAACCCCCCCATTCTATTATCCAAAGCACGACAAACAAACTTGTCTTTGTTGAGAATAAAAAATTCGTCAGGGTATGTGATAACGCATCCCACGTGAACTCCAAGTTTTAATACTTCCTCCTTTGTATTACATCCTACATCAATACAAATATTCTCTAATGTAGGAGCTTGTTCTTTAGATCCCTTGCGAGTATGTATTGCAGGCCAGCCAAATACGCCTTGTACAATTCCTTTTTTAGTATGGATGTTTACACGTTTAGAAGTCGCTATTTGATGATCACTACCTCCATTTCTAATTACATATATAAGACCATTATCTGTAATATAGTTTACGTACCATGAAATTTCATCAGCATGTCCCTCTATAACAACCTTATATGTAGCCTTAGGATTAATCACGCCAACAGCAGTTCCATATGTGTCAGTAATAAATTCATCTACATATGGCTTTAGGTAATCCATCCATATTTTTTGCCCTTCCCATTCGTAACCTGTAGGTGCTGCATTATTCAAATATTTCTCTAGAAAAGTCAAAGACTTTTTGTTTAATATACTTTTTTTAGCCATTTATATATTTTTGTTTTGTACGAAGTTAATAATATTCACAAAGATTTTACAGTTTACAAAGTGTTTATTACTAATTTTGGAACGATTTTAGAAGATCATTACCTACTATGCAGAAATATTTGATATACATATTAGTATTATTGTTTCCTTGTATTGGAATTTGTCAGAAAGAAGTTGACTCGACAAAAATTGATACATCAGGGTACGTGCAGTACTATATTATAGAAGGTGATACTATTCCACATGAAGCTATAGATCTTGATGAAGTTGTAATATTAGGTAAGCTTAAGTTCAAGAATAGGTTAGCGAGAAGAAAGTATCTTATACTAAGACGCAAAACAAGAAAAGTGTATCCTTATGCAAAACTTGCATCTGATAGATTGACAGAATTAAACGAAAGATTAAAAAACATAAAGTCCAAGAAAGCTCGTAAGAAGTACGTTAAAATTCTTCAAAAATATATGGAAGAGGAGTTTACAGCCGAATTAAAAAAGATGACCCGTACTGAAGGACAGATTTTAGTAAAGTTGATACACAGGCAAACAGGTCAAACGATGTTTGATTTGGTAAAGGAGTATAGGAGTGGATGGAAAGCATTTTGGTATAATAGTACTGCTAAGCTTTTTAGTATTTCTTTGAAAGAACAATATGATCCCATTAATATAGAAGAGGATTATTGGATAGAAGATATATTACAAAGAAGTTTTCAGTCAAATATTTTGGAAGAACAAAAAACTGCGCTTGATTTTAGTTTTTATAGTTTGAGAAACAAGTGGACAGATACTATTAGACCTATAACCACAGAAAATTAAGATAAGATATTGATGTTAGCCTTTGTGAATCAAGGATTTTGTTGTCTATTATGTTTTTCGCCATGTTCATGTTTTTAAAAGAGATGAAAGTATGAGGCTTGTTCTAAGCCTGTCGATAGGTTGTTATCCTTAGTGCAAAAGCCAATTTAAAAATATCAATTGAATTCATTTATACGTTTTTGGAGTGTTTTCTTGAAGAATTTCACCGTTTATTTTGATTAATTTTATTATATTCGCTATCCAACTTTTTAAAAACCAGCAGGTTTACAATTTTCGTTAAAAATACTTAACATTTTTTGTTGTTGTAATGATAAAGGTTTGTATGTTTGCACCCGCAAAACGGGGTATTGTTTTG
>NZ_CANMED010000009.1 GCF_947496855.1 uncultured Aquimarina sp. | reverse complement strand
TTGGAGTATTGCTCTTATCTGCATAATGGTTATAAGGAACCAAAACATTGGTTTCCGGAAAGTATGAAGCTATGTTTTACTTTACTCCTCTTATTTCTATATCTAAAATTGTCCCTCTATTTAAAACAGAATCGATAACAAGTTTTCCATTAAGCTTCTCTAACCTACTCCTAATACTCTTTAATCCTATCCCTTCTTTCCCAACGCAGGGCTTAACCCCAATACCATTATTCTCATAAATAATATGAATATCATCGTTTAACACATCTATCTATAAAGTAATCATATTAGCTTTTGCATGTTTAAAAGGTGTTACCAAATAATTCCCGAACAATCCTAAAAACTTCAACTGACAACTTTTCATCTAACACATCAACTATATTTTCAGGAAACACACTAAAAGTCATTTTTATATTATTAGCAGCTACCATATCATTCAGGTACTCCTTTAAAACATCTCCGAATTTATTCCCGTAAAAATTATCAGGAATAAGATTATGAGAAATCTTTCTAACAAGCTACTAAGTTTTACCTATTTATTCCTTTACTAAATTGAGCTCTTGATTTTGTCGATTTATCGATCTTAATTTTAGATTTATAACCACCAATTACCCCCAGTACTGTCTTGTAAATCCTTCGCGATACGTTTCACTCCGTATCCTGAACATCTAATAAAGTTTTTACTAATTTTTATTCTTGTTCTTTAATCAATGACTTTGTGAATTCGTCATCAATTTCTTCTTGCTGTTTACTAAGTTTATTTTTTTTACCAACTTTTTTATACACAATTAAGAAAATAAAACAGAAACAGTTATAATAAAGAGTACACAGAAGAGCAATCTCATATGCTTCCGATCCAATAACAAAAGATTATCCTTAATTTCCTGATTCTTTTTTAATAATTCGATTTTCCTTTCCCAATCAAGAATATCGTACTTAATTCATAATTCTGTAATCTCCTTCTCTTTTTGAATCTTAACCAAAGAATCTTTCAGTTTATATTTATAGATAGTAAGCTCCTCCTCTTCTTTATATTTCTTTTGTGTTTTTAATGAATGGCTAAGATTTTCTAAAATTTGAATCTCGATATCAACAAACTCTTTTTATTTTACTTTTTCCAACAAACTTTCATATATACTAATAGTCTTTTGATACTGCTTTTCATTATGATAAGCTTGTACCATTGTATTCTAAAAAAAGAAGCACAAACTTTAAATCTTTATCTTCAAACATTTCCTAAACTAGTTCTCCGTAAGAAATAGCCTCATCAAATCTCCCCATTTTTAAATAACAATCACTCATACTTTCTATACAATACCTTCTTGCCCTATATTCTTCAGAAACTTCACAAGCCATTTTTTTATAATAAAGAGCATTTTTACCCCTTATTTTTTAGGAATAAATCTGCCCCAAATTATTAAAGAAAAATAAATAGTATTATTATCTTTATTAACCTCTATATTCCTTTCATATAAAAGAATAGCCTTGCTATACTTTTATATGAAAGGAATAATCCGTTAAACCTCTAATATGATGAACAGACATCTACTCACAAACAACTTGTTTTTTGAACAAATCCAAACCTTTTAAAAGATATTAACCCCTAATCTTAACTAAGCCTTTAAAACTGCACCCTACAGCCAGCATATTATATGCTTTACTTAACCACTCATACGACAATGAATCAGTCTTACCAATAGACAATGGAGCAAAATCATCAAAATTTAATTCATTAACACCTTTAACCTTGTCCTCCAAGTTTTTAAAATACAATTAACCCCCTGAATTTAAGAGAATAAACTACAAAAAAACAATACAAAAAAACGCTATCTTCATAAAATTATTACACAACTTATTATCTCTTTCTTTATTCTTAATTACACACATTGTAGAATCAAATACAATAGCAACTTATCATTCTCACAAATGAAATAAAATTACTGACATCCAACTGATTACACTTACACTTAATCTAAGACCTTACCGTCTAAATTCACATGTTACATTTCTTCATATTATAACCTAAAAAGTATTAATCTACATACTTTTATAACCTACAAATACATTTTTTATAAATTATAAAGCACTGATTTGAAATGATATTATATAGAAATCTAGATTCTATTTTCAAAAAGGAATACGATCTTGAATCTTTAACCAAATACTACTCGATTAAAACAATAATAGTCATCTTACTTTAATTCTATTTTTTCCAAAATTAAACCTCAAAAATTAAACCTCAAAAAACAAATCCTAAAAAAACTATACACATCCAAACTATTAAGCTACAAGAAATAAAACCTTATTGAACATCTACTTTATTTATTTTAAATATTCAGTAATTATTGTGAGGATTTTATTATCGTATTATCTTTGCCTCTTTAATTAGAAAAATAATGATCAAAATTACGTTACCTGACGGTTCGATTAGAGAATACAGTAATAGTACTACTGCTTTAGATGTTGCAAAAGATATAAGTGAAGGCTTTGCGCGAAATGTTATTTCTGCAAAGTTCAACGATACCACAATAGAGACATCAACAGAATTGACAACAGATGGAAACTTAGTTTTGTTTACTTGGAGGGATGATGATGGAAAAAAAGCTTTTAGACATTCTACCTCTCACGTTCTAGCGCAAGCGTTAGAAGATTTATATCCTGGCGTAAAACTATCTATTGGTCCTGCTATCGACAACGGATTCTATTACGATGTCGACCTTGGAGATCAAAGTATATCTGAAAAAGACTTCAAGACTATTGAAGACAAAATGTTGGAAATTGCTAGAGGGAAACACGAATTCAAAATGAAATCGGTTTCTAAGGCTGATGCTTTAGCTAAATATAAAGAAGAAGGTAACGAATATAAGATTGAATTAATAGAAAATCTTGAAGACGGAACCATTACATTCTGTGATCACGACACATTTACAGACCTATGTCGAGGAGGACATATCCCTAACACAGGAATTATTAAGGCTGTTAAAATCATGAGTGTTGCTGGTGCGTATTGGCGTGGAGATGAAAATAACAAACAGCTTACTAGGGTTTACGGTACTTCTTTCCCGAAACAAAAAGAACTTAAAGAATATCTTGAGTTATTAGAGGAAGCTAAAAAACGAGATCATAGAAAGTTAGGAAAAGAACTTGGATTCTTTACTTTTTCTCAAAAAGTAGGTCAAGGCTTACCTTTATGGCTTCCTAAGGGAGCTGCTTTACGTGAGCGCTTAGAGAATTTCTTAAAAAAAGCTCAGAAAAAAGCAGGTTATGAAATGGTTGTTACTCCACATATTGGACAAAAAGAACTTTATGTTACATCTGGTCACTATGCAAAATATGGAGAGGATAGTTTTCAGCCAATAAATACTCCAGCGGAAGGAGAAGAATTTCTATTAAAACCAATGAACTGTCCTCATCATTGTGAGATATATAATAGCGCCCCGTGGTCTTATAGAGATTTACCTATACGTTATGCAGAGTTTGGTACTGTTTACAGATACGAACAAAGTGGAGAACTTCATGGCCTTACAAGAGTAAGAGGTTTCACCCAAGATGATGCTCATATTTTCTGTACTCCTAATCAATTAGATGAAGAATTTAAAAAAGTAATAGATCTTGTACTATACGTTTTTGGATCTTTAGGTTTTGAAAATTTCACAGCACAAGTATCCTTAAGAGATCCCAATAATCCTGAAAAGTACATTGGAGATGTTGAAAATTGGGAAAAAGCAGAAAATGCAATTATAAATGCTGCAAAAGACAAAGATCTTAATTATGTAGTCGAAACTGGCGAAGCTGCTTTTTACGGACCAAAACTAGACTTTATGGTTAAAGATGCTTTAGGCAGAAGTTGGCAATTAGGGACCATACAAGTAGATTATAACTTACCGGAGCGTTTTAATCTTGAATATAAAGGTAGTGACAATGAAATGCACAGACCAGTGATGATTCACAGAGCTCCCTTTGGTAGCATGGAAAGATTTATTGCCATTTTATTAGAGCATACTGCCGGCAACTTCCCTCTTTGGTTAATGCCTGAACAAGTTATTGTACTATCAATCAGTGAGAAATATGAAAAATACGCTGAAAAAGTTTTAAATTTGTTAGAAAATAACGAAATTCGCGCCCTTGCCGATCATAGAAATGAAACAATGGGTAAGAAAATTAGAGAGGCAGAAATGAAAAAAATTCCTTACATTGTAATTGTAGGGGAACAAGAAGAAAATGACAATACAATTTCCGTAAGAAAACACGGAGGAGAAGATATTGGAGCAATCACTATTGATAAGTTCACTGAAATAATTACACAAGAAATAAATAGAACGTTAAAACCGTTTAACGGATAGATAAAATAATTAAGTTTAATTTAAAAATTTTTAGTCATAGCAATAAGAAGAAGAAGGTCTCAAAAACCACTAAGAGTAATCAAAGAAGATGCTCACAAAATCAACCATAAGATTAGGGTTGAGGAAGTACGTCTTGTAGGCGATAACATAGAAGTTGGTGTATACCCAACTAAGAAAGCATTAGCACTTGCTGAAGAGCAAGAATTAGATCTTGTGGAAATTTCTCCTAAAGCGGTACCTCCTGTTTGTAAAATAATGGACTATAAAAAGTTCTTATACGAACAAAAGAAAAGAGACAAATCGCTTAAGAATAAGGCTACTAAAGTTACGATCAAAGAGATTAGATTTGGCCCAAACACTGATGAACACGATTACGAGTTTAAGAAAAAACACGCAGTCAAATTTTTAAGTGAAGGAGCTAAACTAAAAGCTTACGTTTTCTTTAAAGGACGTTCTATCATATACAAAGATCAGGGGCAAATATTACTATTAAGGCTTGCTCAAGAATTAGAAGAATATGGTAAAGTAGAACAAATGCCAAAATTAGAAGGTAAGCGAATGATAATGTTTATTGCTCCTAAGAAAACAAAGTAATAAAAACCTCTTAATATTAAGAAGTTTTAAAGATAATAAGTGAGATTATTATAAAAACAAGGATACAATGCCTAAAATGAAAACTAAATCCAGTGCTAAAAAGCGTTTCAAGCTTACGGGTACTGGTAAAATCAAAAGAAAGCACGCTTTTAAGAGTCATATTTTGACAAAAAAATCTAAAAAGCGTAAGCTGGCTTTAACGCACTCTACGTTAGTGCACAAAAGCGATGAAAATAGTATTAAAGAACAATTACGTTTGAAGTAATCGCTTTTTAATCAGGTTAGAATTATTATAAACCCAGGAGTTGGGCCTTTAAAATTTGAGATTTACCAATGTAGATCTATAAAATTTAAAAAGATAAAGAGTCGATTTATCGACCGCCTACTACTAAAAAATTTAAAATTATGCCAAGATCAGTAAATTCCGTTGCGAAAAGAGCTAGAAGAAAAAGAGTTCTTAAGCAAGCAAAAGGTTACTTCGGACGTCGTAAAAACGTTTGGACGGTAGCAAAAAATGCAGTCGATAAAGCAATGTCATATGCCTATAGAGACCGTAGAAACAAAAAAAGAACTTTCCGTGCTTTATGGATCACTCGTATTAATGCAGGTGCTCGTATACACGGTATGTCTTATTCTCAATTTATGGGAAAAGTAAAAGCTAATAACATCGAATTAAACCGAAAGGTTCTTGCAGATTTAGCTATGAACAATCCAGAAGCTTTTAAAGCTATTGTAGAAAAAGTAAAGTAATTTTTAAATAATATATTTTCTCACTTATAAGAAAAACCTCGCTTTATAAAGCGAGGTTTTTTTATTATAATCAAACTTCAGAAAACACTCTTCATCGATGAAACATACTTTTTATCGGTAAAAAACAGTGCTAATTGCCATTTTTTCACTATTTTTGACCAAACTGAGCTAAAAATAAATAGAAAACTCAATATTCTATTCTTATCTTTTTATAAATTATATTCTGTTAGGTATATTTTTAACTCTGTTTTAAAAAATGTTTTTTTTGGGGAAAAACAGGAGGTTAATCTATGACTCATAACTCTAATTTTTGATATTAGATATTTAGAAAATAGAAATGACCAATAACAAATAAAGCCCCATGATCCCAAATTGGTTTAAAACTCTACCCAAAAAGAGAAAATCTAAAACCCCCTTGAATAAAGAGGAGAAAGATATTCTATTTTTAATAAATTTTCTTTGGAAAGAGATTGACCAACCTACTAATGCTCTAGATATAAAAGCTAAAACAGAAATTTTTAATAAACTTTCTTTAAACAACAAAATCCAATCACTTCCAGAATTGTATTTACTTTTAGAAGATCATCTAATTGAAAAAAACACAATCCGTAATTATACCAAACAAAAACTCCGAGACAAAATACATACTGATCATAGTTTTTTATTTCGTTACCCAAATTTTAGACCAATTTTACAGGAACTTAAAAGACAAGAGCTATCTATCTGTAAAATATTTCTCATCCTTGTATTAGAAAAATCCATAGAGTTAATTGGTGTTTTTAATGATTCTGGTTTAGAAAAAATAAAAATTGATCTAGATACTTTTGACAACTCTAATACTATAGAAATTGCCGAAGGAAGAAAAGAATTGTTGAAATTTTCTTCTACAATATTTTTTAAAATAAAAGAAAATCTTGGCGAGAACACTATTGCTAATATATATCTCAATGTCTACAAACAACATTTCCAATCCTATCACCTACTCGACTCTTTTACCGCTACCTTAAATGTAATTCCAGAAGATATCTTTGTTAAAGATCTAATCAACTTTCCGAGTAAGCAGCAAATGCTAAAAATGCTACAAAAACAATTACACAGCATAGAAGATGTTAATGAAAGGCTCACGAAAGAGATCATAGAACGAAAAAAAATAGAAGATGATCTAAAAGATAGCGAACATCTAAAATCCAGGATCTTGGATACCGCTTTGGATGGAATTATTTTAGCAAATAAAGATGGTATAGTACTCGATTGGAATAAACAAGCTGAAGTCATTCTAAGAGTAAATAAGGAAGAAACAATTGGACAAAGTATTTACCCCCTTGTTCCATATAAGCTAAGAGAAGAACTACGTAGTAGTTTTAAAAGTTATATTGAAACTGGAGAAGGGCAATTGATTAATAAAAGAGTAGAAACTTCTGTACCTCTAAGAGATGGCAGTATAGTTTATGTAGAACTTACCATAATTGCTATTAAAACAAAGGATGATTATTTATTTAATGCTTTTTTTAGAGATATAACAAACAGGAAGATCATTGATAATGACATAAGGGAAGCAAAAGTGTTTGCAGAAAAATCAGCAAAAGCTAAATCGATCTTCTTATCTAATATGAGTCATGAAATAAGAACTCCGTTGAACGTGATATTAGGTCTCACAGGTATTCTTCAAAAAAGTGAGTTTTCTAGTCCTGAAGTAGATAAGGCGAACCTCGATGGCATTCAGTTCTCCGCAGAAAATCTTTTAGTGCTAGTAAATGATATTTTAGATTTCTCCAAAATCGAAGCTGGTAAACTTACTTGGCAAGAAACAGATTTCAATATACACGAACTTATTAATAATATTTCTAGAGGTTTTAGAATAAAAGCAGATGAAAAAGGGCTTAATTACAAAACAATTATAGACCCATCTTTACCTAAATTCATCATTGGCGATCAGTTTAGATTGAATCAGATTTTAACAAATCTTCTAGGTAATGCTATCAAATTTACTCAAAAAGGAGAAGTCACCATAAACATAAAAGTAGAAGAAAAAGAATCTAATAGTATCGTGATAAACTTCTCTGTGAAGGATACAGGTATAGGAATAGCTGAAGATAAATTACATAATATTTTTAATAGCTTTTACCAAGTTCATGAACCAGGTAAACATAAAATAGAAGGAACTGGTTTAGGACTTTCAATATCTAAACAACTTATTGAATTACAAGGAGGTAATCTAATAGCAGAAAGCACTCCTTATCAAGGTTCTGATTTCAAGTTTTCGATTGAATATAAAAAAAGCAGGCTAACATCTTCAAAAGATTTTTCGGATTCAACATCAAAAGAAAAAAATACTCCTTCTTTATTCGGAATGTGTGTTCTGATCGTAGAAGACAACCGAATGAATCAATTCTTTATCAAACAATTATTCTCTAATTGGAACATCCAAGCAGATATCGCTGAAAATGGAAAAATTGCATTAGAGAAACTTAACAACAGTAGGTATGATCTAATTTTAATGGATATGCATATGCCAGTTATGGATGGGCCTGAAACGACTTTTCATATTAGAAGCTCTAGTAACTCAAAAATAAAAAACATTCCTATTATTGCATGTTCTGCAGATGTTTTTCCTGAATCTAAAAAAACCGCGATAGAATCCGGAATGGATTTTTATCTTACAAAACCTATCTGTGAAAAAGCACTAGAAGAACTATTACATAATCTGAAACCGAACTTAACAAAAAATATACTAACTTCTAACAATACTGCCGATATACTAAGAAATAACACAAGTAACAATTATCAAAAATTATGTGATTTTTCTACACTATACCAAACTTTTCCCGGAGATAATGAAATCATTAAATCTGTACTTCAGATATTCATAGAAGAAACACCAAAAGATTACAAAAAGTTACAATCAGCAGTGAAAGATAAAAATCTATCATTGATTTCAGAACTTGCTCACAAACTGAAATCCAGTTTCAAAACACTGGGCTTATCAAAACAAGCAATTATTCTTCAACAAATGGAACACTATGAAAAAACAGAACGTAGTTCTGATTACATTATACAATTGATGGATATACTAGACACCTCATACCCTATAATTATTTTAGAAATAAAAAACCAGCTCAATAATTTGACTTCTTTACAGCTATAAAGTGAATAATTTTCTTCTTCTCTTGCTATATTTGCCTTTATGCATAAACAAATTACGAGTAACCAGAATCCCAAAATAAAATTCTTAAACCAGCTTAAAGATAAATCAAGAGTCCGAAAAAAAGAAAATCGGTTTTTTATTGAAGGTAGAAGAGAAATATCCCTTGCTATTTCAGGAGGATATCAACTAGAACATATATATTATTGCGATTCTATTATTTCTAAAGAAGAAGTTTTTTTAATAACAAAAGCAGATGATTATGAAATCGATTTTTTTGAAATCACCTCCGAAATTTATCAAAAACTTTCTCATAGATCGACAACTGAAGGTATTTTAGCTATAGCGAAATCAAAAGAAACATTACTTAGTAATTTAGATTTACAGACAGACAACCCATTAATTTTAGTTGCAGAATCCCCAGAAAAACCAGGAAATATTGGCGCATTGCTTCGTACCGCTGATGCTGCAAAGGTTGATGCTGTTTTAATCGCGAACCCAAGAACCGATATCTATAACCCTAATATCATTAGATCTAGTGTTGGATGTGTGTTTACAAATAAAGTTGCTACAGGCAGTACTTTAGAAATTATAAATTTCTTAACTAATAATAAAATAAATATTTACGGAGCTGCATTACAATCTTCTGAAAATTATTATACCCAAGATTATACTAAACCTACTGCAATTGTCGTTGGTACAGAAGATAAGGGCTTAACAGATGAGTGGTTAGAAAACACTACACAAAATATTAAAATACCCATGAGTGGTGTTATAGATTCGATGAATGTTTCAGTAGCTGCAGGAATACTAATTTTTGAAGCGAAACGACAACGTAATTTTGTTGTCTGATATCTAAAAAATCATTAACTTTCTAAACCTACAAATCCCAAAGCTACAAACCTATACAAATGACATCTAACCTACTGTTTTACCTATTGATTACTATTATTGTAATAGTATTTCTTATAGATTCTTTACTTGACATTCTTAATGCTAGACATTATAACAATAGGATTCCTGAAGAACTTTCTGATGTTTATCCTGGAGATGAATATCAAAAATCTATAGCTTATAAAAAAGCTAATTATAAATTCAAGATGGTTTCTTCATCGGTCTCTTTAATCATTATGTTATTATTCTTTTTTCTTGATGGTTTTGCATGGATAGATGGAATAGCTAGAAATTTTTCAGATAATTCGATTATAGTAGGTCTTATTTTCTTCGGCATTATAATGATTAGTAGTGATATCCTATCCACACCTGCAGCTTATTATAAAACCTTTGTTATAGAGGAAGAGTTTGGATTTAATAAAACTACTACTAAGACTTTTTTTATTGATAAAATAAAAGGTATCATCATGATGATTATTGTTGGTGGTAGCTTACTAGCATTGATTATGTGGTTTTATGAAATTACAGGAGAAAATTTCTGGATATATGCCTGGGCTCTAATTTCTATTTTCACATTAGCAATGAACATGTTTTATGCAAAACTTATTGTTCCATTATTTAATAAACAAACCCCATTAGAACCTGGAGAACTGAGAGATACAATTCAAGAATACTCTAATAATGTCGGGTTTCAGTTAAAAGATATTTTTGTAATCGATGGTTCTAAAAGAAGTACAAAAGCAAATGCCTACTTCTCTGGCTTGGGAAGTGAAAAAAGAATCACATTATACGACACTTTAATTAAAGATCTTAACAAAGAAGAGATTGTAGCTGTTTTGGCGCACGAAGTAGGACACTACAAAAAAAGACATGTTATAATAAATCTTCTTTTATCCATTTTACTTACAGGGGTTACGTTATGGTTTTTGTCTCTTTTCATATCGAATCCTCTACTTTCTGAAGCATTAGGTGTAGCTGTACCATCTTTTCATATTGGATTGGTTGCTTTTGGAATTCTATATAGTCCAATATCAGAAATTACAGGGCTCATAATGAATGTTGTTTCTAGAGCCTTTGAATTCCAAGCAGATGACTACGCTAAGAGCTCTTATGATGGTGAAGCACTGATTAATAGTTTAAAAAAATTATCCAAAAATAACCTTAGTAATTTGACTCCTCACCCAGCTATGGTATTCATACATTACTCACATCCACCACTTTTACAAAGAATAAAAAATATACGAAAACAAATGAATTAGGATAGACTTGGTGGTTACAATTCTTAATTGTATTTTTAGCTCTTACTCAAGATAAAAACTAAGTTTTTATTCATTGATAATACACACAATCACATTAAAGAAAAGGCTTTCTAAGAAAACTTTATAGTATGACTGAAGCCGCTATAGAACAGGAAAACAAGCAAATTGCAAAGCAATATAAAGAGTTGCTTCGTATTAGTTATCGTGATCTCAGTAAAGACGATAAAAAACTAATACGACAGGCCTTTGATATTGCTGTAGACGCACATAAAGATCAGCGACGTAAAAGTGGTGAAGCTTACATCTTCCACCCTATCGCTGTTGCCAAGATAGTAGCTAGTGAAATTGGTTTAGACGCAACCTCCATTGCCGCAGCGCTGTTACACGATGTGGTTGAAGATACTGAATATACTTTAGTAGATATTGAACAAATGTTTGGAGAAACCGTTGCACGTATTGTAGACGGATTAACAAAAATATCTTCTTTAAAAAAGGATAGAGATATTTCGCTACAAGCGGAAAATTTCAGAAAAATGCTACTTACACTTAACGACGATGTAAGAGTTATCATTATTAAAATTGCCGATCGTTTGCATAACATGCAAACAATGGATTCCATGCGTCCTGATAAACAGGTTAAAATTGCTTCAGAAACCTTATATATCTATGCCCCTTTAGCACATAGAATAGGACTTTATAATATTAAAACTGAATTAGAAGATTTAGGATTAAAATATACAGAACCTGAAGTTTACAAAGATATTTTAGAAAAAATAAAAGAAAGCAAAGAAGAACAAGATGCTTATATAAAAAGATTTTCAGATAAAATAAAAGAAGGACTTGATAAAGAAGGGCTTGATTATGAAATAAAAGGTCGACCTAAATCTATTTTTTCAATCAGACGTAAAATTCTGAAACAAAACATTTCATTCGATGAGGTGTATGATAAATTTGCAATAAGAATTATATACAAAGCTGACGATATTGAAAATGAAAAGTTTATTGCTTGGAAAATTTACACTATTGTTACAGATTACTATCGTCCTAACCCAATTAGATTAAGAGATTGGATTTCTCAACCTAAGTCTACTGGGTATGAAGCATTGCACATCACTGTAATAGGACCTGACAGTCAATGGGTAGAAGTTCAGATTCGTAGTGAACGTATGCATGAGATTGCAGAAAAAGGATACGCCGCGCATTATAAATATAAAAACACAGAAGAAAAGCAGGATCAAGGTCTTGATGGATGGTTAAATAGATTACAAGAAGCTTTAGAAAATTCTGAAGCTAATGCCGTAGATTTTGTAGAGGAGTTTAAGCTAAATTTGTATGCTAAAGAAATTTTTGTTTTTACGCCTGAAGGCGATCTAAAATCTCTACCCAAAGGTGCTACAGCTTTGGATTTTGGGTTTAGTGTGCATACAGAAGTAGGTCTAAGAACCAGAGGTGCTCGAGTTAACAATAAACTAGTTCCATTAAGTCACGAGCTTCATAATGGAGATCAAGTAGAAATCATTACTTCCACGAAATCAAAACCTTCCTCTAACTGGCTGGACTATGCCACTACTGCAAGAGCAAGGTCTAAAATAAAATCTGCGCTACGTGACGAAAAGAAACAAATTGCCGAAGAAGGAAAAGTAATACTAAAACGTAAACTACGCTCTCAAAAAATAACAATGAGCGAAAAAGTAGTAAACGAACTTGTACTCTACTTCAAGCTTAAAACTAGTCAGGATCTCTTTTACAGAGTAGGTATAGGAACTATTGACAATCAAAAAATTAAAGAGTTCGCTACTACTCGTAGTAATGTATTTATGAATTTTATCAAAAATAAAATTCGAAGAGGAAATCCAAAAGACGTTGTTAACAAGGATGAAATCACCTCCAAATATGACCTTTTGGTTTTTGGTAAAGATTCTGAAAAACTAGAGTATAAACTATCTAATTGTTGTAATCCTATTGCGGGAGATGATGTTTTTGGATTTATAACCGTTAACGAAGGAATTAAAATTCATAAAAAAGATTGTCCTAATGCCCTACAATTACAGAGTAATTATGCTTATCGCATCATACAGGCAAAATGGATCGATTCTAGCCAAGAAGTATTTAAAGCTGTTATTAGACTTAACGGAATAGATAATATAGGTGTCGTTAATGAAGTGACCCAGGTTATATCGAACAACATGCATTTAGCAATCTACAACATGAATTTTGATACAAATGATGGGGTTTTCACTGGTAAAATCACAGTTGGTGTTAAAAATAAAAACACATTAAAAACAGTAATTCAAAATCTCACTAAAATAAATGGGATTGATAAAGTTATACGAGAATAAGTCATTCTATTTTTTCTGAATAAGTATTTATAAATTGGTCTCTCACTTATAAAAAATAATGTAAATTTGCTTTTTTAAGCATTATGAGTACCAAAACAACTACGCAAAACGATCAAAACATCGTTAAAAATGTGTTTACTAGTTTTCTAGAGGAAAATGGTCATAGAAAAACACCTGAACGTTACGCTATACTTCAGGAAATATATGAAAGTGAAGAACATTTTGATATTGAGTCGCTATATATTAAAATGAAAAATAAAAACTATCGTGTTAGTAGAGCTACACTATACAATACGATAGAACTCTTACTAGATTGTAAGTTAGTACGTAAACATCAGTTTGGTCAAAGCCAGGCACAATATGAAAAATCATATTTCGACAGACAACACGATCACCTTATTCTAACGGACAGCGGTGAAGTTCTGGAGTTTTGTGATCCAAGAATACAATCCATAAAAAAAACAATCGAGGAAATTTTTGATGTAGATATTACAAATCATTCATTGTATTTCTACGGAACTAAAAAGAAACCAACTAATCAAGAAAACTAATGGCGGTAAACTTATTACTTGGTCTTCAATGGGGAGACGAAGGTAAAGGAAAAATTGTAGACGTTCTTACAAAAAATTATGATATTATAGCTAGATTTCAAGGCGGTCCTAATGCAGGACACACATTGGAATTTGATGGTATTAAACATGTATTACATACGATTCCGAGTGGAATTTTTCACGATAAGGCAATTAACTTAGTAGGAAACGGTGTTGTTATTGACCCTGTAATATTCAAAAAAGAATTAGATAATCTAGCTAAGTTTAATTTAGATTATAAATCGAAGTTAGTAATATCTAGAAAAGCACACTTAATACTGCCTACTCACAGAATTCTTGATGCTGTATCAGAAGCTTCTAAAGGAAAGGCTAAAATTGGTTCAACACTAAAGGGTATTGGTCCAACTTATATGGATAAAACTGGTAGAAATGGTATTCGTGTTGGAGATCTTGAGTTAACCGACTGGAAAGAACGTTACCGTAACCTAGCAAATAAACACGAAGCTATGATCGATTTCTATGATGCAAAAATAGAATATGATCTTGAAGAATTAGAAAATGAATTCTTTGAAGCTGTTAAGACTTTAAAATCTTTAACTTTTATTGATAGTGAAGAATATCTTTATCAAGCACAAAGAGAAGGAAAAAAAATATTGGCAGAAGGTGCACAAGGGTCTTTACTAGATATTGATTTTGGAACGTATCCTTTTGTAACATCTTCTAACACAACTGCTGCCGGAGCTTGTACTGGATTAGGAGTCGCTCCTAATAAGATCAAAGAAGTATTTGGTATTTTTAAAGCCTACACTACTCGAGTAGGTAGTGGACCATTTCCAACAGAGTTATTTGATGAAGATGGGGAAACTATGGGACGTGTGGGTAATGAATTCGGTGCTACTACCGGAAGATCTCGTAGATGTGGATGGTTAGACCTAGTAGCATTAAAATACGCTGTACACGTAAATGGTGTAACACAATTAATGATGATGAAGGGTGATGTACTAAGTGGTTTTAAAACCCTAAAAGTATGTACTGCTTATAATTATCAAGGAGAAACAATCACTCATCTACCTTACAATATCGAACCAGAGAATGTAACGCCTGTATATACAGAGATGAAAGGTTGGTCAGAAGATCTTACCAAAATGAATGATAAATCTCAATTTCCTAAGGAACTAAATGACTACATTGAGTTTTTGGAAAAAGAATTAGAAACTCCAATAACTGTTGTTTCTGTTGGACCGGATAGAACCCAGACAATACATAGGTAATTTATAAATATTATTAAAAATAATTCCTCAAGCATATAATGTATGCTTGAGGAATTATTATTTCTGTTAATTCACAGAATCATATGATATACTCGCAGCTTTATGTAAATAGTAGGCTTTTTTTAAGAAACTCTCCTCTAATTACTAATACCAAGAATTGTATCTTTGCGACAAATTTGAAGATCGTATAGTGAGACTCTTTTTTTCCATATTAATATTTACAGCTTTTGCTATTAAACCAGTAATAGAGATTAGTAATGTACTTTATTACCAATTAAATATTGATACTATTATAGAAAAATATTGCGTCAATAAAGAAAGACCAAAACTAAATTGTAATGGAAAGTGTTATCTGATGACTCAAATGAAAATGAGTAAGACAACTTCCGATACTCCAACCAATGCTTTAACAATAATTGTAGAAGCTTTTCTCCCACTCTTCTTTGAGGATAACACCCTACAAATTAAAAATATTTTAAATTTCCAAACAGAACATATAACTAACTGGAAGCCAGTATACTCATACCAAAAAAATATTTCTAAAAACATTGACCACCCTCCAGAAATTTATTTCTCATAATCACTATAAAAGTGATGTCATATTATAGAAGTCAACTGAAAATTATTATTAGTTGATTAACTATGCACGCTATTTTTTAAAATTTAAAGCTATTAAAACCAAGTTGGTTATACCTCTTTATGAGCGTATTCTTGAAAAAGGCAGCTTATTCTACTAAAAATCATTTATAAAATGAAAACATATATCTATGCCATTATTTTAATGGTAACACAATTTATATCCGCACAAGAAGGAGATAAAGAAAATAAATGGTCAGGATCAAGACCAGATGGACACGCTCCAATATCAGTAATGGGAGATCATACACATGGAAAAGGTGAATTCATGTTTAGTTATAGTTACATGTATATGAACATGGAAGATCTTAATAGAGGTAGCGAAAACGTGGATTTTTCTAATGCCTTACCACCTAATGATATTTACATGGTTACTCCTACTAATATGCCAATGAATATGCACATGTTAGGAATAATGTATGCCCCAAATAATAAAATAACCTTAATGGCTATGGTTAACTATTCATCACAAGAAATGGATCATCTTACCGCTATGGGAGGGGCATTCAAAACAGAATCTTCTGGATTTGGTGATACTAAAATTGGAGCATTATATAAATTCTTTAATAAAAACAAACAACAATTACACGGTCAGATAGGCCTATCCATACCTACAGGTAGTATTGACAAAAAAGATGTTACTCCTGCTTCTACTCCAAATGAAACAATACTTCCCTACCCAATGCAAATCGGAAGTGGAACTTGGGATACTGAAATTGCTTTAACCTATTTAAAACAATGGAACATTCTTTCTTTTGGTACACAAGCAAGAACTACTCTTAGAATTGGTGAAAATGATAATGAATATCGTTTAGGAAATAAGTATAGTTTAAACAATTGGATAGCTGTAACGGCTGCGGATTGGCTAAGTTTTTCTGGACGATTAGAACTAGGAGCTACTGATAAAATAAGTGGAACTAATCCTGATCTAAACCCAATGATGGTAATCACTGCAGATACTGCAAATTCTGGAATGACCTATACAAATGCTGGTTTAGGATTTAATTTATATGCTTTTAAAGGAAGTATTAAAAACCTTCGTCTTGGTTTTGAAGCTTCCATTCCGTTATTCCAAAATATGAATGGCATACAATTAAGAAATAAAGAAACCATTACGCTAGGTCTTCAATACGCCTTATAAAATATTTACTTACTAATTAATAACTAGGTGTACATCTATTTAACAGTGACTATACCTACACATTATATATAATGAAAAACATACTAATGTTTGCTATATTCCTTGTTTTTGGAATTTATAGCTACGCACAATCTTTTCAAGGAAAAGTTGTAGACAACTCTAACAACCCATTACCCGGAGCATCAATAATAGCATCTAATACTACGATAAATGGAGTTATGAGTGATATTAATGGAAACTTTACAATAATACTTCAAAATTCAAATCAAGTTACCATTAGTTTTTTGGGATATACAACGAAACAAGTTCCTCTTACTGATGGCGTCAATATTATCCGTTTATCCCTAGATAATGTTGCGTTAGAAGAGGTTTTTGTAACTTCTGCTAGTAGAGAAATTCAAAAACGCTCTGACGTTCCTGGATCTATTACTACTATATCCGCCAAAACTATAGAAGAGACAAAAGCTTTCGGTATTGACCAACTGGTTAATCAAGTACCTGGAGTTTTTATGTCTACTTCTAGAGCTGCTAGTAATGAACAACATTTCATGGCAGTTCGATCCCCTATTTCTACAAAAGCATTGTTTTTATATCTTGAAGATGGATTACAAATACGACCGACTTCTGTATTTAATCATAACGCATTATTAGAAATGAATGATATTTCTTATGATCGCATAGAAGTACTTAAAGGACCAGCATCAAGCATTTACGGTAGTGAGTCTATTGGTGGTAGTTTTAATTTTATCACCAAAAAACCGACAGAAAACCTTAGTGGTAGCTTAGGATTTCAAACAAATGATATTGGATTAACTCGTTATGAATTAGAAGTTTCAGACAGAACCAATGATAAGTTTGGGTTTTATTTAGGAGGACATTATGTACAACGAAAAAATGGCCCTATAGAACATAGTGATTACACAAAACTCGCCTTTACGTTTAAGACAGTCTATGACTTTTCTGAAACTACAAAATGGACAACTGTTTTGGACATTGTAGATTACAGGTCAGATATGACTGGTTCTTTAAGTGAGTCTGATTATTTTGGAGGGAATTTTGAAAGTGATCAAACTTTTACTGAACGGGAAGCTCTGACTTTTAGACTAAGAACGACATTTGATAAATTCTGGAATGATCGTAACAAAACCTCTTTTAATTTTATTATTAGAGATAATACAATGGATCAAAATCCATCATACAGAGTACGTCAATTTAGAGACCAAGGTCAGTTAACTGGATTTGGTTCTGGAGAAATAAACTCTAATCAATTTAAGAGTTTTGTAGGTTTAATACAACATAAACTAAATTTTGATTTTGCAAACTCTTCTTTGATATTAGGTGCTACAGGTGATTTTTCTCCGCAAAAATACGTAGCAGAAACAACTAGTATTATTGTTGATCCAGAAACAGCAAGGAATACAGATTTTACAATCAACTCAGGAGATTTTATATTAAACTATGAAGCAAATATCTTTAACTATGCTGGATTTTTGCAATATGAGATATCTCCTATTGAGCAATTAAAAGTTACTGCTGCATTAAGATATGATGGATTCGAATATGATTATGACAATCAAACAGATGGCGTTGTAGGTGTAGAAGATGCCGTAGATAATTTTAATAATCTGACTCCTAAACTAGGAATCAATTATAACTTTTCTAACCAAACAGGCATCTATGCTAATTATTCCCAAGGGTTTACTCCCCCACAAGTTTCTACACTATACAGAAATCGTAATCAAGTACTAGGAATAAAACCTAGTAGATATAATAATTATGAAATTGGAGGGTATTATTCGATTCCATCGAAATTTACTTTAGACGCTGCAATATATGTTTTAGAAGGAAAAAATACATTGATCACATTGCGTGATGAAAATGATAATTTCTTTAATACTAATGCAGGTAAAACAAGATCTTATGGAGTAGAATACGGAATTACTTATAAAATCCTTAAAGAGTTATCCATTTCACACAATGGTAGCTATGCTAAACATGAATATATAGACTTTTTTGATTCTGGTGTAGATTATTCTGACACAGAAAGAGAAACTGCTCCTAATCTATTAGGGACTTCTGCTATTACTTATCGTAAGGATTTTGGAAACATTGGCTTTAGTATAACAGGAGAACACGAACTGGTAGGAAGCTACAATACTAGTTTCGAGAATCAAGCGCAAAATGATGATGGTTCTTTTAGTACTGCTACTTATGATGGTCATAGTATTTTTAATCTTAGAGCATCATTAAATTATAAAGGAATTGAAATATGGGGACATGCTTTAAATATTCTTGATGAATTATATGCTGCAAGAGCCTCATACAATGTATTTAGAAGCGAAAACAGCTTCACCATAGGAAACCCAAGAGCTTTTCATCTTGGAGTTCGATATAACTTTTAAAACTTGAAGTTTTTTAAATATAATTATGATCTACTTCCATATTAAATATGTGTTTAAAGAGTCGACTTCTCTACAATTGGTTTACACATATTGTTTTCTATTATGAGGTAATAGGAAATAATGGAGGTAGATCTTTTTATAAACCTCTGATAATTATTGAAATCATGAACAAAAAATCAAAACTTAATAAATGGCTTTGGAAATGGCATTTCATAGCAGGACTAATATCGCTTCCATTTATTCTTATACTTTCTATAACCGGAATTATTTATTTATTTAAATCTGATTATGAAACTCCGAGACAAAAATATATTAAAGAAGTAGTTGTTACAGACAATTCAATTTCTTTCCAAGAACAATTGGCGATAGCTAATGATAAGGCTATTAAAAAACCAAATTCCATTGTTATTCCAAGTTCACCTAAACATGCTACAGAGTTTGTCTCCGGAAGATTTGGCGGTAAGAGTAGTTTATTTATAAATCCATACTCTGGTACTGTTTCTGGGGAGATAGTTGCGAAACAAACGGATATGCATACGGTACGAAAATTACACGGAGAATTACTAATGGGTAAATTTGGCACTAAAATTATTGAATTGATTGCTAGTTGGATGATTGTTTTGATCCTTACTGGCTTATATATTTGGTGGCCAGAAAGAGGGTGGAAATTAAAAGGGTATTTTATTCCTCGGACTAATATCAATCGTAGAACCTTTTATCGAGATCTTCATGCTATTTCTGGTTTCTGGATATCTATCTTATTATTAATGATCTTAATGGGAGGTTTTCCTTGGACAGACGTTTTCGGAGAAAACTTCAAAACCGTACAAAAATTAACCAATACTGGGTACCCATCTACTTGGGGAGGTCATCAATTAAAGTCCAATATTGCTGGAACTCCATTAACATTAGATCAAATGGTTTTAAAAGCAAAAGCAATAGAACTTCCAGGTGAAGTAACAGTAAGTTTTCCCAAAGGACCTAAAGGAGTATTTAGTATATCTAATTTTAATCCTTCTGATTTAAGCACCCAACAAAAAATACATTTTGATCAATACTCAGGTGAACCTATTCTAAAACTCACTTGGACGGATGTAGGTATTTTAATGCGCGCCAGAATGTGGTTTATGGCGTTTCATCAGGGCCAGTTCGGTATCATTAATTGGTGGTTAATTCTTCTTACCGCTATTGCATTAACCGTAATGAGTGTATCTGCCATTCTATCTTATTTATTAAGAAAGCGAAAGAAAAGTTGGGGTGTTCCCAAAGTTCCAGCTTCATTTAAGGTTGGATATGGTATTATCGTAATTCTTGTATTACTTTCTTTAATATTCCCTTTATTTGGAATAAGTCTTTTATTAATTTTAGGAATAGAATATGGAAGAAAAAAGTACAAACTCACTAGAATTCATTAATCAACAATGGCTTACACCTGTATACTTAAAAAATTAATACATTTGAAACACAAAAAACAATACTCATGAAAACTAACAGATTATATTACTTATTATTCATTTTAGGACTCATTTTAAATGTTTCCTGTAATCAACTATCTAAAGAAGAACAAGAATTTGACGCATTAATGCAAAACGTAATTGATGTCCACGATGAAGTAATGCCTCAAATGGGAACGATGAGTTCTTTAATAAAAGATCTGGAACCGAAAATTGATACAACCGCTACAGGTAAGTCATATGCTAATGCCCAAAAAGATCTTAAGGACTCTTATGATTTTATGATGGATTGGATGAGTGATTTTAGTACTAAGTTTCCACATGGAGAAGAAAACACAACGAAGGACATAGAAAAATTTACTGCTAAAATGAAAATGCTTCAGGAAGAAGAAATTGAAGTGAATAAGTTGAAAGATCAAATTAATTCTAGTATTAATAATGCGAAGAAACTGTTAGAAAAGTCATAACCTCTGGTTTTTGGTTATAGTTTATAAAATTGTTTTATTTTTGCTGCTGCAACAAATCGCTTAAACCCATGAGAAAAATTATTTTATTTGCCTCTGTATTGTTATTGACCAATACATTTGTACACGCACAAAAAAAGAAAGACCTACTAGCAGAAATTGATAAGCTTAGACAAGAAATAAAGACTACAGAAGGAGAACTAACTGAAGCTCGTAAAAATGAAAGAGTAAGTCAGTCCAAAGTAAAAACAATGGAGACTCAGGTAGCCGACCTTAAAGAAACTAATGCTACGCTATTAACTAACATGAGTAGTTTCACAGAGCTTTCTAACAAAAAAGCCACTAATCTGCAGACCTCACAAGAAATCATTAAAGTAAAAGATCAACAACTAAATGCAATCAATGATGCAATTACGGCTAATGACTCTATCAATTTAGCTGTATTTAGTAAGTTTAAAAATGCTATCGGAGGTGACAATATAAAAATCAGTAATAGCACAATACATATAGTTTTACCTAATACTACACTTTTCGGAGAAGACGATAAAAATTATATTGTAGATGAAAAAGCAAAACCAACATTAGAAAAGATTGCTGCTACACTAAATGCCAATCCAAATCTTAATGTACTGGTAGAAGGAAATAGTAATGCCCTAAAACTTGATGGGAAAAAGCTTATAGACAATTGGGATTTAAGCTCCAGACAAGCTGCTTCTATTGTGAGAGTGCTACAATCAGATTATAAAGTGGACGCTAAACGCCTGGAAGCTATAGGAAAAAGCGAGTTTAGTACTGAAGGTATTGAAACTGTAACGAGAATCATAATTGATCCGAAATTTGATAAATTTTACAATTTGGTGAAAGACAATATGAAGAATTAATCTTTTAAAATTTCATGTAATATATCTTAAAAGACCAACTAGAAATAGTTGGTCTTTTTTAATTGTTCTAATTAAAATACTAGCATTCTGAATTTTAATAATTTGTGAGTTTTCTACTTTTAAACTCCGTGGGATTCATACCTGCGTGTTTCTTAAAAAATTTAGAAAAATGTCCCGCTTCTTTATACCCTAACTCATAGGCTATTTCCTCTGAAGTTTTGTCTGAGTATATCAATAATCTTTTTGCTTCAAGTACGATACGCTCGTTAATAGTCGCTAAAGGCGATTTATCGCTATATTTATGAAATAAATTAGATAAGGTTTTCGGAGATTTAAACAACAGTTCTGCATACTCAGCTACTTGATGTTTTTCCCTAAAATGTTGTTCAATCAAAATATTAAACTTCCTAATAATATCCAATTGATTATTTGGCAAATCCGGTTCTGGCAAGTCCTCCTTTATAAGTCTTCTAGATTTAATAAGAAATCTTTTTAGAAGTGTCTGAAGCATTTCACCTTGTATTTGGTCTTTGTTTTCAAATTCCTCTTTAAAAGAATCGAACATTATCGAGAAACTTATTTTATCCTTTTCATTGAGTGTTAATATCTGTGGAACAGAAGAACCAAAAAACAAAAACCCATTACAAGAGACTTCCTGGTCATGATCTCTAATACAATAAAATTCTCTATTAAAGACTAATGAAATGATACCGTCCGTATTTTTATCAATCTCTAATACATTCATCGGGGTACAAAAGACGATTTGATCTTTCTTTAACTCAATAAAAGAACCATCTATACGAAAACTTACCCCGTGATCCTTACTCCATATGATTTTATATAATCCTTTATCTCTTAGTAAACCTAATGCCGGAGAGCAATTAAAATCAGTAAGAATAAAGGAACTCTCATCTTTTATACTTGAATAATCTAATCTCATACTCAAATAAACAAATAAATTTTATCAAAAAAGAAAAATCTATCGCTCTTAAGGAATAATTTACATTTTGCAACCTTTACTTCTGTCCTAAATTTGCACATATAATTAATCCAAAAAATAAAACACATATGGAAACTATAATCGAAAACAACCTGAAGCACGTTCACCAATTATTATCAAAAGGAGCTTTCATTGAAGCTATGGACACTTATTTACATAATGATGTTGAACTAAGAGAAAGTAATGATGAACCCAAAAAAGGAAAAGAATTTAATCTAAAATTTGAACAAGATTTTATCGATAATCAACTTTCAGAATTCATTAGATATGATATAAAAAATTATGCTATTAATGGAAACCATTCTTTCTATGATGCAGTAATGGAATTAAAACTTAAAGGCGGAAGCACAATGCTCTCTGAACAAACAGTAGTAACAGAATGGAAAGACGGTAAAATTTATAGAGAACGCTATTATCACGCATAGTAAATACTAGTATTAATAAAAAATCCAATCAGAAATGATTGGATTTTTTATTACATCGCTAAGATCTAATTTAGCTTACTTTACAACCGATATTCTTTTCTAAACTCCAAGGGTGTTTTATGTGTCTTCAATTTAAAAACCTTAGAGAAATAGGCATAATCGTCATAACCTAAACTTTGTCCAATTAAGGACAAAGAATTATCAGAATGTACAATTAGTCGTTTTGCTTCCAATAGAATACGTTCCGTTATTAATCCTGTTGTAGTTTTATTCAATGTTGTTTTTGTAATCCGATTCAAGTGTTTAGCGGTAATATTAAGTTTTTTTGCATAGAATTTTGCGGATTTTTCTGTTTTATAAAATTCTTCTATTGTAGCTTCTAAAGCAGATAACGTTTGTAAGTAAATCGGAGTTGAAGATGTATATCTAGTTTTTTTATCTACGTATAAACGAGATAAATCAATATAAATAAGATCAACTAAACTGGCTATCTTTTGTTTGTTAAAAGGAAGATTTTGATGAAACTCTAAATTTACCTCATTGAAATAAGCCTTTAATCCATAAATCTTATCTACCGTCAAGTGTATATAAGGCGGGTTATTATATGAATAATAAAATGGAAATTGTTGGAGTTTTTTGTTTGAAAAATGAAATTCATAAAAATCTTGAGAATGAAAGAAGATATAACCTTCTGGCTGTTTGTCAAATTTCCAATAATGTGTCTGACCTGGCATCAAAAAAAAGACACTTCCTGGTGATACTGTGTAAGAATTAAAATCAACTTCATGTAAGCCACAACCTTTTAAAAAAAATACGCATAGGTAAAAGTCATGCTTATGGGGTCTATGAAAGATTTCCTTATTTTTTAGCAAATGATTCTTTAGATCATTACTGTAAAAATCAGACAAGGATTCTTCCTTTTCAAATTGAGCAATATTTAATATTGGTATCGTTTTCAAGAAAAAGTAAAATATGTCCTAAAAGTACAAAAAAATGTGATAAAACTCTGAATGTTTAAAACCTAAACATTATTAAATTTACATTTTAAATAAAGAAAATACAGGCTTACAGAATGAATTAAAATATTTATTGTAATAAAAATAAAGTCTTTTATTTACAAATACTATATCATATGAAATTTCTAAAAGGAACAAAAATCAACAGTATCTTAAAAGGTAGTTGTCCCGTTTGTCAAAATGAAAGTATGTATTCTGAGAAAAATCCATACAAATTAAGAGAAACATTAAAAATGAAAGAACGATGTAGTTCTTGCCAAACAAAATATAAAATAGAGCCTTCTTTTTTTTATGGTGCTATGTATGTAAGTTATCCTGTAGGTATTATGTTTGCAAGTGCGGCTTTTATTATATCGAACCTCTTATTTGGCATAGATTTGATTATTACATATTGTATCATTGTTTTAGTAATGATTTTTTCTCTTCCTATAATTCTTAGAATATCTAGAAATATCTGGATAAATTTTTTTATGACTTATAAATGAGATTAGAAAACATCTCATAGCACTATAGTTAACATAATTGAAAATAAAGCTCTTCGCACTTTACGCGATTTATAATACTTCTCGTACATAAAACATTGTATAGTTTCCTCTTATAGCTTTAAATTTAATTGATCGATTTTTTTAAGGTTATGCATATTTTCGTATGCACACTTTGGCACGAATCCCAATATACTAAAAGCTAACTACCTATAACATGAAGAAGAAACACTCCCTTGTTATCTACTGAAAACAAGGAGGTTTTCTTGGTTGGGATGACAGGATTTGAACCTGCGACCACACGGCCCCCAGACTAATATCTTTTAACTGAATATCAATTACTTAAATGAATAAAAAATAATTTTGTAAAACATTTGTGTAACAAAACAACGATCAGCTCCGTTTTTACATACATTTTTTGATAGTTCGATGCTAAATTTTTAATTATAAGATTTAGATCTTCAGGAAATTCAATTTTTCTGATCTTCTAGCTCCGTAATGAGCTTCTAACTTCTTTACTTTTCGATATTGCGACGCTTCGTAACACATACAGTTTTATATTATATCCCAAATATACAAACTCTTTATTGCTATTTATATGGAATTATTCCTGAATTTGTGGGAAATTTCCTATCAATGAACAGTTCCTTTTCAGCGCTTAATGTAAATGATGCTTTTATTAACTTAAAAATTGAAAGGGCATACAGTGGAATATCTTACATAAAGGTTAGTAATTCTGGGAGCTATTATGCGTTGCTAAAATACCACACCTATACTGTTTATAATATAGAAGGAAAACAAGAAAGCGAAAAAACTCTAAGAGCGGCTAAATCAATTTTCAAAAAGCTTATCAACACATATCAAAGCTTTGAATGTGACAAAATATACTACTATGTAAATAAGAATACTGGTGAATGGATGTGGACGGAAATATAGAATTCTAATACTATGAAAATTCTATATTTTAGAACCCTTTATATTTCTTTTTTCTAATATAATTAGTAAACCACATCCCTAAAAGCCAAACGGGTATAATAATTATTAAATGCCATAATTCGAATTGATATTGATCCATCGTTTTATTGGACTTTTATATCTTTTCTTTTTATTGGAGTATGAATCTAATTAAGGTCTTCAGTTTTTTAATAGAAATTACAAACATTATCCCAAAAATATGTTTGTTCATCTACAAACTTTAAACTAACGTCCTCATTATTCAATATTTTATTATGTTAGAAAAACTGTTAAATTTACAAAATGTTCAAGTTTTAAATAAACAAGAACTACTCTCCGTAAAAGCAGGTCCCAACGTTCCTTGTGTAAAATGGCCAGGTACTTTTCTATGCGTTACCGATGTGTAAAAGCTAGAACATAAAAGTTTGTGCTATAAGTATTTAAAACGATCCGTTTATTTAGACTTTGTTTTTTGCTTTTTTCACCTTCCTTCAATAGCTTGATTTACTTCACGAAAAACTCATTAAGGACTGATCGTCACTTATCTCCTTTCTTCGCTCTTAAATCCGTGCTAATTGCATTCTGGTGGTGATTGTTTATTTAGACTTTGGTTTTAAATATGATATTGAATTCGAATCCATAAATAAATTTGAACCCATCAGTTTTTGTTTTTATTCAATAGATAACTGAACAAAATTTTCTTTAGTTAAGGTAACTATATAAGAATTATCTTCTAATGAATTAGCTAGATGTTCTGCATCTTTTAAATATTTTTCTGAAGCTTCCATAGTATTTGTTTTGTTACGTCTCTTTACTTTATGAATTTTCATAAAATTACAGCCAAATAGATGAAAACACATTCATCTTATTTGAGTATTTTTAATTTTAACTAACAAAATCATAAAATGTCCAAATTAACCACAGAGATTTATTATTATTGAATTAACCTCTTTTGATAGTTAAGAAACTTTCCACACGACCTGATAGAATCAGCTTATAACAAAACTCTAATCATCAAGTGTAATATAATCCTTTCCAGTTATGAATAGTATTAGACTAAGAATAACAAAAACAAATTACTATAATCCAATAATGTAATTTTTATAATAGAATAAGTATATCGAGTTTTTTATTGGCAATAAAAATAGATTAATTCCCCATATTAGAACATGTGTTCAATTACTATGAACATAGCTTATATCCTGAAAAACAAAAAACACCGTGCTTTGTAAGTGTCAAATATGCTATACATATTTTCACAAGTTGTAATACTACATAAACAAAATTACACATAACAAAATATAGTATAAACCAAATCAAGAAACTTGAGAATCTATAATAGAATATTAGGTATTGTATATGAACCTAAAAAAACAAAAAAATGTTAGACTTTACAGGAAACCAAAATCAAATTAACCCAAATCCAAATAACTGTTGTGGTGGATTTGCGCTGGCGGCGATAATAAATGAGATTGAATTGGAAGGGAATTTGCCCGCATTACCACATTTGCCAAGTCATGGTATCATTGGGATTAATGTAGAAACCCCCGATAATGAATTAGGAGTTCAGGCATATATAGCTATTCAGGTTATACAAGATGGATTTATAGCTGGGTCAGTACAAGAACAATTCGTAAATAATCCTAATCTGATTGTCAATGATACAAGAATGTCATTGCCGTCTTCTGTTGTTAATACGGCGATTAACGTTGGAGTAGATCCCGATAATATAATTGTTAACTTTAATAATGATGCGCTTCTTGCATTAGGTTTTTTTCAGGAATTAATTAATGCAGAATTAGCAACGTTGGATAATTTAGGAGTCGCTACACAGGATCAGCCTGGATTAGTATATAATAGACCTCCTGTAAATGAATATGACATCATTCTTTGTGGTGATGGACAACATTGGATTGCAAGTGATGCAACAGATTATTATAATCCCGATGATGGAAATAATCAGACTCCGGATATCCCTGGAGGATTTTCTGGTTTGTTTATTAGGATGAGTTAATCAAAATCAATCTTGATGCTTTTTTAACAAAATAATGAGATTAATTCCCTCTTTTAGAACATAAGTTCAATTACTATGAACATAACTTCCATCTATAAAGTCATGAAAAAACGTGCTTTGTAAGAGTTAATTACTTTAATGAATATAAAAAGACATATTGATACGAAATTAACTACATATCAAATTATTAATACATCTAAAAATATGAAAGGAGGTGCCCAAAAACAGAAATCATTTGAACTAGCATATTAGTAAATACGTATCTACAAAAACTAATGATAATTTTTAAAGTGATTTTATACCCTAAAAATTATCATTGGTTGAGAAAATAAAGCTTTAACATTTTTTTAAAAAACATAACATGCCAAAATATTTAGTACAAAAATTCACCCACGAATCAGGAGGAGATGCAACAATGTATGGAGATCAAGGTGCTCATGATCATGATAAATACCAACAATTCACACCTGACTCTAAAGATTGGTTATTAACTAATTTTCATTGGGAAAAGAAAGCAACCATTCCAGGTCCATTTTTAAGTTCTCAAGCAAAACCAACATTCGGACACGAATTAAGATGGGACGGTAAGAAATGGGTAGGTGTTTAAATACCAATAGAAAAGAGATATATAAACCCTTAGAAGTTTTCTATACAAACAAAAATAGTCTGTATTTAGTTTTGAATATATACTATGAAAAATCATTAATAAAAATTTAATTGAAATGACAATAACAAAAATCAAAAAAGATAAAACCGCCGAAATTGATCTTGGAAATTCTCCTACAATGACTATTAGTTCTGATTTGGGTGTCGCAGAAGTTTATGTTGATTACGAAAAAAAACCTGGTGAATTTGTAAGTGCCATAAAAGGAAATGCAGGTTATAAAAGTCCATTTAGTCTCAGGAATGGCGAACCTAAGGTTGTTTTTAAAAAAGATCTTGAATCAGAACATCTTCGAGTCGGAGCACAAAATAATGACATTACTGTAAGCTATGAAACTATATAACCTATTGTTAATTAAAAAACAATAATAAAAGGGTAACGTCTGGCTCCTGTTTTAAAGATCAGACATCGTAAATACCAATACTACAATGGATATCGAAATCACATTTATCAACAACTCTGATGACATGAATAATTCTGAAATTGTCATCTTTCAAAAAAACGTGGCTACAAATTTTGAAGAAACAGCTATTGCTTGGAAAGTAATTCAGAATTGTGGTCGTAATTGGAGTCATAAATTTATATACCCAATGGAATTTGACGTAGCTGCAGCTGACTCTTATGGAAACGTATCGGATCAACAGTTGGCAGTAAACGGGCAGAAATGGGATGTTGTTCGTTCTACTTCTGGAGATGTGTTACAATTGGATTCTAATCCTGGATCAAGTAGCACAGAAGTCGAAGTGAAAAACTCACTTCCAACAAGCTCTATAGATGCTCAGATTTATAAAAACGGAAATTTATTAGCAACCAAAACAGGAGTGTCTCCAGGAGAAAAAGCTGTATTCGAATTCGAGCCTTATATCTATGTAGGTGTAAATGCTCAAGTAGTACAGAGTGAGATTATTAACTCTTCTATTCTTAGTGATATTAATCAGAAATTTTCTTTGCTTGGATTAACTAAAGCTAGTTTAATTATGACAGGTGGTGGAACTGGAGTGAATGCTACGCCTTTTCAATTTGACTTAATACCAACATCATAATAAACTATACAATATAGTATGCAACTGTAATTTTTTAATATTAATATCTAATAGATTTAATTACAGAAACTTAAACAGGGCTTATATCATTAGCATCAAAAAGGTCAAAGCTTGATTGAGCAACAAATCAATCACATTTTTCACACAAATGTTTTGATTTAACTATGGATCAGTATATGAATACTAATGGATAAGTCCGGTTTAATACCATTTGTACTTTGGATTTGCTACAATAAAATTGTCTTTTATAACAAGTTCAAAGTTTAAACAATATAATTAAAAAAAATAGGGCTATGTCTGACTCCTTTTCTAAAAGATCAGATATTATTATTCTTAAAACAATGAGCATCAATATAACCTTTATCAATAAATCATATGACAAGAATAACTCACAAGTAGTTATTTTTCTAAGAAATGTAGCCATAGACTATGAAGAAATTGCAGTGGCTTGGCATGTAATCAGAAATTGTGGAGTCAATTGGACTCATGATTTTATATATCCAACAGAATTCGATGTAGGAGTTATAGATTCTTATAGAAATGTATCAGATCGACTACCAGCATCTTATGGCCAGAAATGGGACGTCGAATATTCAGACTCTGGAGATATACTTCAATTAGATCCTATAAAAACATCAAACTATACAGATGTCCAGATTAAAAACGACTTAGCTGTTGGCTCAATAGATGCTGAGATCTATAGAGGAGGCAAATTAGCAGCAATAAAAAAAGGAGTATCTCCTGGAGAGAAAGCTGTATTCGAATTTGAACCCTATATATATGTTGGAGTCAATTCTCAAATTAAAGAAGGAGATGCAGTAAAATCTGCAATTATTAGTGATGAAAACACTAGGATTTCCTTACAAGGAATAACCAACGCAAATCTAATTATGACTGGTGGCGGTACAGGAATTAATGCAACCCCTTTTAGATTCGAGTTAGAGCCTATATTATAAATTACTAAAATAAAAATATTGGGGATACTTATCTCTAAAAAATAATTTTTAGTAATCAAAAGATAATGTGCATCACAACAAATGAGAATACTATACTATCTGTAGTAAATTATTAGTATCATCACATCAGATGATTATAATAACCTGCATTATATACTGAAGGAAAAAACAGCTCCAAGTAAAGTCTGATATTCTTTTGGATTAAAAATACCGTATATATACCTGTTCATTTTCCCATTCTTCTTCCCTACATTTTATTTCAATAGTTTATTGAATTAACATAGGATTTGAGAGGGTAAAAAACACAGTATCATTGATCAAGTTTTGATACATAAACTGGTATAAAATCAACGAATAAAAATCATTTTTTAAGTAACACTGTTTGTATATCGAATGAAATCATTTCAATTTTTTTTTAAAATATACCTAAAAAATAAAATACCATGTATACGTATCAATTAGAAACATGTAATAAAAAACAATTTCTTTTCGAATTTTCATTTGAAGGAAATGCACTTGAAATATCTGACTGTAATAGTTCTGGGTGTTGTTATGTCGAATATCGATTATTAAGAAAAGATAAGACTCAAAATAATGAAATCTTTTATTGGAAAGGATGTCTTTGCACTGATGAAACAGAACCATTTGAACTTATTTTTCCTGATAAGATTAATATAAAAGGAGAAATGATGCTCTATAAAAGTAATGATCAGAATTTTATCTGGATCAATACTTTTTATTGTCTAGATTTAGAAAATCATTTCGAAGGTAATATCATGCGTATTCCTAATGATATATCACCAACTCCTGTAGATCCTATTCCTGATCCAATAGAACCTGTTGACCCTATTGATCCTTTACCAGAACCTACTATCCCAGAAGAAGAAACAATTTTGCCAGCTGATTATAATGATTTATTTCCGTATGTCTATTTGAGAAAATGGCCAGATCTTACCTCAGCAGAAGAAATGTATTTTATGGAGTATCAAGAGATCATACTTAGTCCACATGTTCCTAATTTATATGCTAATTTCTTATCTTGTTTTAATAATAATGGAGTGCCAGAACCTGGAGCACGAGAGAAAATAACAGCAGAAGCCTTTGAATTTGTCAATGGAGCAGCACCCTATACTGGTCAATATATCATAGATACTAATTCGCTCCCATTTCCTTACAACAAGTTTCCTGCTATTTATGATCGTACTCATCGATTCGAATATACAACTAGCAATGAACTAGAAGCACTAATTTTAAAAGAATTAGATATTGTATCTGATACTTTAGGAGAAGCTCTAACAGATACTTCATATAGTCAATTAAAAGATCAAGTTTGGCAAAATGTTTTTGCATTAACAGTGCTCAATTTTTTTAATATCAAAGGATTACAAGACGACATCAAAGTTTTATTAGTTTGTAATATTCTTGACCATCTTATGCTCAACCCAAACGAAGAAGAATTAATTCACATCCTAAATGCTTCTATCGTATTACCTGCTCCCGTATTTCCTCTTCCTGCCAATACTGGTAGTTTACAAAACATAGCTCAGATCGAAGGAACAGTAGTCCCTTATGCCATTGGCGATTTACATATGATTCAGCATAAATTAATAGGATATCGATCGGGAGAAATTGCTCATATAGAAAATGTCCTTTCTGGCGAAATAAAGGAACGAAGTAACGCTTCCTCGCAGGAAATGAATGAAACTACTGTAAACACGAATGAAACTATTCTAGAGAATGATACTACATGGGAAACAAGTCTTAGAGGATTGAACACAGAAATTAGTAATACGCTAACAGGTACAGATACCAATACTGATAATTACAACAAGTTAGAGGCCTCATACGGTCCTCCCACTACAGGAACTTATAATGGTGAGGTGACATTAACAAGAACACCTGATCTACATGATAAAACAAATGATACTCATTTTGCAAAAAAAGTGCTAGATCAAACTATAGCACGTATGAGCCACAATATAAAACAGGTATTTACAAGAAATCAAGTGAGTAAAACCGAAGAAGCCGTAGTACATACGTTAGACAATCGTACGAATGAACTCAATGTACGAGGTATCTATAATTGGGTTAATAAAATATATAATGCTCGCGTGATTAATTATGGAAATCGGTTTCTACTAGAATTTCTCATCGACAAACCTTTTCCTAACATAGAAGGTGATATCAATCTAATAGAAAATGGATTGATCCCTCCCGCTAATAGAACAGAACCTATCATTTCTTTTGAATCTATCTCTCGTAAAAATTATGCAACATTAGCAGCTGATTATGGAGTACAGGGAGTACCACTTCCTCCTGAAGAATTAAAAACATTTTATGTTTTTTTTAATGATGATAAAATGACTGCTCAAATGTTGCCTATAGAAGAAGGGTACATTCCATATCAGACAGAAGTAAATTACACCATAAATTCGGATATGAAATTATTAGTAGGTACTGCTATGATTGACCTTACCACATCAGAAAATGAAATCACTACTTCTAAGCGTACTATTACACTTCAGGATTCTATTCATCCCGAAAATGCAGCTAATGTCATTCCTATTGTAGTAAACGAAACTTCTTCTTATACCTCTCCTCCAACATCACCAGGGTTTTATATAGCAGTAGGCATACAAACGACACCTTCTAATACATTAATGAATACTTGGAGAATTGCCGTATATGATGCGATCATAAAAGCATATACGAATAATATAGCAATGGCAAAAAGTACTATAGATGAGATTAAAGATACAAACAAAGCAAAAACAAAAAATTGGATCAACCGATCTGTGATTAATTCCTGTAAAGCTTTGCTATATACTATCAATCTAGAAAAAAATACTGCCATACAATCTCCTATTGATTCTCTCATGACAGATATCAATCAACCTACTTACTACCAGTTCTTTGAATCTGCAATGGAGTGGAAAGAAAGTGTATATGAATTTTATCAAGAAAATAACGCTCCACAAAAAGAAAACATTCATAAATCCATACAAAATTTTCATATAGATCAAGCATTTAGTGAATATTCTGACAATAAACACGTTCGAGTAATGGTCCCGGTAACACCTGATTTTAATTATCAAATGCTTTATTATCTGAGTACAGGTTTAGTCCCATATACTGCTAATCCAATAACACCAATTATAGAATCCGATAAACCCATTGCCGTAGCTCTTAAAAAGACAACAGATACTGATATCGTACCCCATATGACCGATGAATCATGGGAAATAGTAGTTCCTACAAATATGCAATGGTTACAGGATGGAGACGAATTACCTTTTAATAATATCGAAATAATTTCAATCTCATGATACAATCATTTATAAATCAAGGAGGTGACGCTCCAATAGGTTCTGTCATTGCTTATGCTGGGATAGTAAGCACACCTGTTTCATCACCTCCAGATAATCAGCAACCATATACAAGTATCCAACAAACAACAGGAATCACTAATAATATAGAAGCTAGTGGTTGGATAGTTTGTGATGGACGACTATTGTATTGTAGAGCATATCCAGAACTTTTTCAGGCAATTGGTTTTCTGTACAGCCTTTCTGGAGAGCCCACAGAAGTAACCAATGATTTACCTGCAGATCAAACATTTCGCATTCCCGATTATAGAGGATATTTTCTTAGAGGAGCAGCAGGTAATTCAGGAAATGATCCTGATCAAGACCAAAGGCTTTTGGCTAACGAAGAAAATGCTTCTTCTGATAATATAAATAAAATAGGAACTTTCCAAGAAGATGCTTTCCAGACACATGAACATCAATATTCCGAAACCTCTGAAACTTCAGAAATAGGAGGGACAACTGGGGGTCCCGTTTCATTAGCAACTGAGACTCCAGCTTTTACGAGTCCTCCTGCAGATACGCCTGATGCTGATTCTCCAGTACGAGTAAGTACAGAAACAAGGTCTAAAAATGCATATGTTCATCACCTTATAAAATATGCATATGTTAGATAAGGTCATTAGAAAGATAAACATAGGTATTTATGCAGCTCCACAGGCTACAAAAGCTATGATTGATAAATCGCTAGCAAGTCTTAATTATGGGCAGTTCTATGCGATCCATAAGCTTTATTTGCTTACGAATACCAAAACACCTGCTATTACATCACATATGCCTTTTGTACAAGTGCTATCTGAAAAACAAATTGCTACAAAAGCAAGTTTCTTTAATCAACTCATTAGTACAACAGGAGTCGAAGCTTTTTTATGGATCGAAGCAGGTGTGGAGATTACCATCTCGCAGTTATTACAAATGATCGTACACTTTAATCATTCGCCTGAACAAGCAATTCTTATACCGTCATTGACGCCTCGTTTACAACAAAAAAAATTAATCGACACACCATTAGATGCTTTAGTCACAAAATCTGACATCAAATATCGTTTCATTTCATTAACCGATGAAAATCCAACATACTGTTATTTCGTTAGAAAAGAACTAGTGGATGAAATCGGAGATGCGGATATCTCTTATGAAACAGAAGACTACTGGGTATTAGATTATAACATAAGAGCGCATCTCAAAAATAAACAGGCAGTTGTTTTAACCAATATTTGTGTCACAAGAATCATAAAAGATAGCTATTGCAATCAGCTAAACGACAAATATTCTTTAAAGAAAAAAATCCAAAAGTTACATTCTAAAAACTTATCTGGTATCAAAACGCTTAAAGCAAATTGTTCCTGGGAAAAAGAATACAGGAAAAAGAATACCTCAACCATTATACATCCAGATATGGTTGTACTTGATGAAAGCCCATTAGTAAGTTGTATCATGCCTACAGCTAATCGTGCAGGATATCTTGAACAATCTATTCGATATTTTCTAGAACAAGAATACCAGAACAAAGAATTGATAATAGTATATAACGATCTAACTGACCTTCCTGCAAAGTTTCCTGAAGCAAAAAATATTCATTTCATAAAGACAACAGAACAAAGTATTGGAGGCAAACGGAATATAGCTTGTTTACATGCAGGTGGGAAAATCATTGCACAATGGGATGATGATGATCTATATGGCCCCAAGAGATTAAGGGTTCAAATAACACCTATAATAACTGGCGAGTGTGAAATTACAGCATTAAGCAACATTCCGTTTTTTGGACTAGACGATTGGAGTTTTTGGAGGTGTAAGGATGAATTACATCGCCAACTTTTTGTTGAGAATGTTGCTGGAGGAACACTAGTTTTTCTAAAAAAAGTATGGGAGATAGCAGGTCCTTATCCTAATACTTCACTAAGAGAAGATGCTGATTTTTTAATGCAGGGGATAGAGAAAAATGCTAGGCTTAAGAAAATAGAGGCCGATAATCAGTATGTATATCTTAGGCATTCTTCTAATAGTTGGCAATTTACTTTAGGAAATAAACCCTCTCCAGAAGGATGGATTCCCTGTAATGAATTTGAGCTAGTGATCAGAAATAAAGCTTTTTACAACCAAAAGAGAAAGTTATCAGAGACGGTAAGCTGTATTATGCCCACGTATAATCGTTCTCAATTTGTTGGAGAAGCAATTCAACGATTTTTAAGCCAAAATTACCCCTTTAAAGAACTGATCATAGCAGACGATGGAAATGAATCTATCGAACATTCAATTCCAGACCATCCAGAAATAAAATATTTTCGGCTTACGGAACGGATGACCATCGGTGCCAAACGGAATTTTTGCTGTAAAAAAGCATCCGGCGAAATCATTGTGCATTGGGATGATGATGATTGGTATGCTTCTGATTGGTTACAACATCAGGTATCAGCACTACACTCTAGTGGTGCAGATATCTGTGGCTTATCTCAGTTATATTTCTATAATCCTGAGACACAAAAAGCTTGGAAATATCAGTATCCAAAAGAGCAAAAAGCATGGGTTGCAGGTGCTACTATGTCGTACAAAAAAAAGGTGTGGCAACACCATCAATTTCAGGATATCAATATTGGAGAAGATGCTGTTTTTGCCTGGCAATGGGGAGTGAATGTAAAAAGTCATACCTACGAAAAAGGTTTCGTAGCCACAGTACACAGTGCCAACACCAGTATTAAAAACACACAAGACAAACGATGGTATCCAGTAGATAATGAAGTCATTAATTCTATAATGGCATCCAATTATACTGAAATGGAAAAAATATAATTATTCAAACCTTAAAAAAAAACAGATATAATGAATACTAATTTTCGACTAAACACAACAGAAACAGAGTACGGAGATAAAGAAATCTTTGTTCTTGTGCTTGGCACTGCTGTAAATATTGATGTTAACCGACAACCAGTTGCGAACGGAGACTTTAGTTATCTCGATTTCTCAACAGGTGCATTAATGGCAGCAAATTTTTCCTCTAATAAAGTAACAGATACAATGGTGACCTCATTAGATCTACTTACGAAAGATTCAAATGGTAATTATGTAATAACAGTACCTTATATTGGTAGCGCACGTCTCTATATTAGTTTTGGTCAAAGTCTGACAGAGATCCCTGTATTCGCAGTATCAGGACCCGTAAATGACAAAAATAATACTGTTATTTATGACAAAATAGAATTTGATAATGCTGCTCACAAATCTAATGGAGTCGTTACAGCTCCAAATCCGAATGTAAACCTTACCAATGTTGACTTTTTTGGGCTTTCATTTACAATAACCGCTTACGATGTAAATATCTCAAAAGATAGAATCATAGGTTATAAAACCTCAAGAGCGGATATAATTACTGCTTTTAATGCCATTCCAGATATTTCTGGAACCAATGGGAATACTTCTTTTATGAAAACCTTGGTATTAAAAGACACGAATAATAACTTGATACGTATATTATCTCCTAAATCAGCTAGCCCAATAGATTTAGGTAGTAACGATAGTGAAATGGCTACTGGAGCCACACATCGAACTCATTTTTGGAGAGAATATGTCAATAATGAATGTTATGCAAGTAACAGAAAATTTACTTGCTATAGTAAATTGTATACGAGTACTAATCCAGGACCTATTTATTATGGAGAAATTGATAATACAGGCTTAAATTTAAATATCTATACCGATGCAGCTAGAACACAACCGTATGCATCTTGCCCTACACTGCCAAGACCTAGTAATATCGGGAATCTTCCTGATTTTTCTAATGGTTTTTCTGGTTATAATATGTTAGACGATACACCGGTTGATTGGGGATTTCTTTTGTCAGCTAATACAGAAGGAAGTGCTGCTCCTAACTGGGCCACTGATCCTGTGGCAATGGCAATCTTAATTTCCATTTGTCGAGGGTGTATGCATATGAATAATGCAGATGATTGGGTGAATAATGCCAATTGGTATACTGCAAATGCTCCTATTTTTTACTATTCAAGTATTCTACATGAAAAAGCACTTAATAATCTAGCATATGCATTTTCTTATGATGACATATTTGGAACAGATCCGTCTATTTATTTTAAAGGAAACCCCAATATCATCTTAAAATTCGGAAAAATAAATACCACAAAAAAATAGTAATACCCTTTATGATTTTGAAGTTGCTCGAAAACAGAAAAAGATGGGAGACTACGGTAGTTTCAATTCATAAAATAATATAAAATTGCGAAGAACAAAGCCCTAAGTTATCCAGAATTATTAAAAATATGCTTGCTATTATACTCTAGAATACTAAATAAATTTTAAACTTAAATAAAAACACAATTATGTCAAAATTAGTCACTTATTACAACGATGGAACTATCGCTTTAGATACCGCTACAAGTCTTCCGTATACGGATATCATTTTAGCTTTTCTCTATACCACAGAACAAGAGCCATTATCATTACAACTTGGGGGAGGTATCGCTGCATCACAAAGCCCTCCTGAATTAACACAAACTACAATAGAAGCGATTGCAGCACTCCAAGCCAATGGACAAAAAGTCCTTATCTCTTTTGGAGGAGGAGATATGTCTTCTGAAGCGTATAGTAAAATTGTTGGGAATGAAACAGAATTAGCACAATCCATTGCTACATTTATTACCCAATACAGCCTTGATGGAATAGATATCGATTTTGAAGATACATCTTCTTTTACGGGTACTGCAGCATATAATGGCGTTGATTTTCTCGTCAATTTGACGAATGCTTTACGAACAGAGTTACCAAGTCCACAATATTTAATTACGCATGCCCCTCAACCTCCATACTTAGAAGTAGATAGTGGTATGGATGGCTATGTAGAAGTAATGCAACAAGTTGGAGATAGTATTGATTGGTTAAATGTGCAGTTTTATAACAATCCTCCTTGGAGTGGTGATCCCAGTGAAATTATATCTTCTTATCAGCTATTCTCTGAACTTTCTGGTTTAAGTTCTGAAAAACTTTTGATTGGATTACCTGTAACAGTTAATGATGCCGGTTCTGGATATATCTCTATAGATGATATTGTTTCAGAAATCATAGATCCTATTCAAAAAGATGGAGTTCTTGGAGGTATGATGAATTGGCAATTTTCTAGTGATAATGGTGGTAATTGGGCAACTACTATAGGAACATCTATAGGATTAGAAGCACCTAATTAATAATATCGGTATTCTTCAAATGATACCCCTCTATCATCTAAGCAAGGAGGAGTAAAAAAATTAAATTAATTAGTATCTCGATAAAATAAAGTTATTGTATCATAAAAAGCTTGTTACAGATTAAAGAAATTTTAATTTTTTTAAGTCTCGACAGGCTTATACTGGCAATGATTTGCCTTAATATCTCCTTTATAAAAGGGCAAATAGATATTATGAAAACACGTTGATACTAGTTTTTCCAAAGAACTAGGATGAACACAAGGAATCTTAACAGATAGTACTGTGTTAAATTCATTGAACCCAGATTATATCTTGGAACTTCATAATGAAGATTTCAAATTATAATAGATTTTTCAATCCATAATCTGGGTTCAATTGTATTTTTCGATTGACTATCCATGCTATCCAATAGCTAAATAATAAACTCAAAGAACTCTTCGGGCTACAGTTACAGAAGACAATTCATTGATAAATTTTGATGGGTAGAAAAAGAGATTGTAGAAATCAAATATTTTCATTGATTTCGAGACTAGTTGATGAATAATTAACTTCTAATATAAGCTTAAAAAAAAGGTCTTTTTTATAAAATCATAATACGAATAAGAAAAACTTATTTCTTACTAAAAGTTAGTAATGAGTTAGTATCTGGATCGAAAATTATTTAAGGGAAATTTATTCTTTTTTAATTATGATATCACATAGTATACAAAGATCTTTTTTATAGGTTAGTTATATAATATAGTAGTAAGAAGTGTACTATCAAATTAGTAAAAAAACATACTCTATTTTTTATCACCAGTACATATAGTGATAACTCCGTATATACTGTTTTAAACACTTTATATACTGTAATGCTCTTATATAATATATCAAAATTATCATCTCTTATACGACAAAAAGATCCAGATCTTATCGTTCTTCATCTACCTGAATTTGATCAAGTTCGTAAAATTCTCTACATCTTACAAGAGGACGATATGACTCATATAACAATCTTATGGTATCCCGAAAAAGACAACATATCAGAAACAGAACTTGTCAGTTGTTATGATAAAGGCATCGATTTTATATTAGATACTTCTAAAACGTTATTTCTACTACAAGCAAAAATAAATGGTCACCTAGGGAGAATTTTCTTATTAGAAAATCATTTAAAAGGGAAACTCTTTTTTGACGGTACCAATAGTCCTATAAAAGATAAAAATATCATGTTTATGGATAGGGTTTATAATTATTTATCTAAAAATTATTCAAATACTGATTTTTGTATTTCAAAAATGGGATATGATTTAGGAATGAGTAGAACTAATTTTTATAGTCATGTAAAGTCTATTACCAAAATGTCTCCCAGCCGAATGGTTATGACGTATCGATTAAAGATAGCAGCAACGCTCTTAAAAGAAGAATATAAGAATATATCAGAGATCGCATTTGATGTAGGATTCGCTAGTACTTCCTACTTTATCAAATGTTTTAAGGAGGTTTATGAACAAAAACCTTCTGATTATCGGAGAAAAAAAACAAAAAATCATTAAAATTATAACTCCCTCCAAGTTAGATTTTTAAAATATACGACCTCATCCCTTACAGTTAAGTTGTTCATTTATCGGTTTATTGAACTTTTTATATTGATTTTTGACTTAACTTTTTTCAAAATGATTATATCTACTTATTGTTTCTTTTATAGTTGCACCTAAATGTCCTGCGAAATCTTTGGATTGCTGTCTATAGAAATTAATGTTTTCTGCCAATTCATTTTCAGAATTATTGTCTTCTCCTCTCCTGAGTTCAAATATTAAATTCCAGATTCTATGAGCCAGTTCATTTGACCATTTTAGGCATTCTATTTTAATTTTGTCAGAATATCCAGAGTCACTCCAAATGGCTCTATTCATAATTGTCATTTGGGACAGCAAAATCTCGTTGAATTGTATTTTCTCTTCGATTGATTTTGAAGATAACCACAGAATAGTATCACTTAATTTCATCGTTTTATTGAACTTTATTTTTCTAATTTCTTTACAAGATATGACTCAATATATTTAGAAAGTTATTGATTACCCGCAGTATTCTTAATTCAGTTGTGTAAATATTAAATCCAAGAATAACTTCCGATACATTATTAATTGAAATTTATCTTCTGGAATTTTATTCAGTACGTCAATTAAATATTCACTTTCTTTTTCTAAATTCCCATAAGCTTCAAATTTGTTATAAGCTAATCCAAATTCATATTGCCAACTTGATTTGTTTAAAACATTTAATTGTTCAAATAAGTAGCCATAGCAGGATAAATGAGAGTTAATCGGAAATAATAAATAAGGATCAAACCCTATATCCGTTTTAAGTTTCTCAAAAAAATCAGGTTTGATTTCTCCCCGATTTACTTTTTTTAATAATTCAGAGTATCCACTTTTACTTATTTCGGTCAGATATTTTTCTTGGATCAAAGAGTTTTCTAGTAAACTATGAATATTCTGTTTGTAAATCAGTTTTCCATCAATCGGTCCAACTTCGGTCATGAGCTGATTATATCTGATTTTAGAGCATAACTCAAATTTTTCGTCTGCAATTAAGTCAGTCGTAGTTTTTGTTGAACCACAAGCTGTGATTAAAGTAAGAATTATTATTTGAAGCAGTTTTTTCATATTGTAGGCAATTGAAATAAAGGATATATATGCCCTTTATATTCTATGCTTTCTTTGGGTTTCTTTTGATACCCACAAAAACATAAAACGTTGAAAATCATTCGATTTACAACGTTCTGTAACTAAAAGAAAATAGTCAAGTCGGGATGACAGGATTTGAACCTGCGACCACACGGCCCCCAGCCGTGTACGCTAACCGGACTGCGCCACATCCCGTACTTATAAAACAAATATAAAAATACTTTTATTAAACTGAAGGATTATCGTGCTGTTCTAGAATCTTAATCATCTTAAATGATTTCAATAAATGAAACAATCCAGGAAGGATTACTGCACCACCAATAATTAACGATATTCCTAAAACATTAATCACACTATCCGGTGCTATATTTTCTAATAAGCTAACACTATGCGTTTCTGTAATAATGATATTAGGAAAATGAGATACGAATGCTGCAAGCAAAATCAAAAATACTTGTAAGCCTGCAAAAAGTCTACTCAATACTCTTCTACCCTTTTTTATAGTGATCCAAAGAGGAATCAACAATAATCCAGAAATTAGCATAGCGATTATAGCATATGGATCCTTAATAAACCCATTTACAAAGGCTGATTCATTTGCATATCCATAGCTAAAAGTTAATAAACCCATTACAAAAACTACAATAGTTGCAATCGTAGCTTTTCTAACATAAATATTTTCTTTTCCCGGTGTAGATTCACCAATAAGTAACACTGAAGATAAAAAGGCACAAAGAGCTGCAAAAAATAACCCAACTAGTATGCTAAAAATATTACACCAAGGTCTTACAAATGCTTCATAAAACGTTAAAGTACTTACATCTTCTGTAAGCTTAATCTCTCCGCTAATTAATCCTCCGAAAACCATTCCTAAAAATATTGGTGTAATCAGACTTGATATTTTAAACATGGCATCATACAATTTCTGAGAATTATCAATCACCGCATCATAGTGTCTAAAAACAAAAGCTACTCCTCTAAGCGTCACTCCGAGTAAAATTATAGTTAATGGAATATGAAGATTCACTACCAATATATTATAATACGCAGGGAAAGCAATCCATAAGATTACGATCAAAATAATAATCCATATATGATTTGCTTCCCATACAGGTCCCATAACTCTATAGATCGTTTTTTTTGTTATTTTCTGATTCTCTTCTGATGAAAATAACTCTACAATACCAGCGCCATAATCCGCTCCTCCCAGAACTACATATAAGTACATAGAAAATATCAAAAAGAATAATACAACGTATAGCATAAACTAATTATTTTTGGCATTAAGAACTTTAATCTGTCGAATCATTAACCATGTTACAGCAATAGAGAGGGTAACATATACTACCACATAAGTATAAAAACTAAATACAATTCCAGGCATTGGTGTCACTGCATCTTTGGTTCGCATTATTTTATGAATGATCCAAGGCTGTCTTCCAACTTCTGTTACAATCCACCCTGCTTCTAATGCTATAAACCCAAGAGGAGCTAATACTACAAAAAGTAGCCAATACTTATTGTTAGCAAACCATTTCTTCTTTTTTAAAGAAATGAAATATAAAAGTCCCGCTAACATCAATATGCCTCCAATACCTACCATTGTCTGAAAAGCATAATGGACGATTGGGACATTAGGTCTTTCATCCTCAGGAAAATCATTCAAGCCTTTTACCTCAGCATCAAAATCACCAAATGCTAAAAACGATAACATTCCGGGAATGGCCAGCTTATATTTCACTTCTTGCGTCTCCCCATTTACAATACCTCCAATATATAATGGTGCTCCTTTTTCTGTATTATAATGTGCTTCCATTGCAGCAAGTTTTACAGGTTGTCGTTCTGCTATATCCTTTGCAGAGATATCACCGCTAATGGGTTGCAGAATGGCTGCAATCGCTCCAAAGGTAATCGCAATTTTAAATGCCTTGGTATGTAATTTTACCCTTCTTCCCTTAAATACCTGATATGCATGGATTCCTGCTACTGCAAATCCTGTAGCAGTAAATGCTGCTAAGGTCATGTGTAATGCTTGCGTGAACCAAGCTGGATTTAGCATAGCTTTTATCGGATCAATATTAAGAAACTGTCCATCAATATAATCAAAACCACTTGGTGAATTCATCCATCCATTTGCGGCCACCACCAAAATCCCTGAGGCTACCCCAGACAATCCAATAATAACTCCTGTAAACCAATGAAATTTTTCCGGTAATTTATTCCAACCATACAGATAGAATCCCAATGCAATTGCCTCCACAAAAAATGCTGCTCCTTCTAGTGAAAAAGGCATTCCAATAATAGGTCCTGCGTGTTTCATGAATTCAGGCCACAATAATCCCAATTCAAACGATAAAGCTGTACCGGAAACGGCACCGGTTACAAAAAAGATGGCAACTCCTTTTTGCCAAGCTTTCGTTAGTGTTAAATAGAGTTGATCTTTGGTTTTTAGCCATTTATAATGTGAAACTACCATAAAAAAAGGCATCACCATACCAATACAAGCAAAAACAATGTGAAATATTAAAGTAAATGCCATTTGGAGTCTTGCTGCATCAAGGTTTTCCATAGAAAATATTTAGAGAAAGAATATTATTTTAATTACTCTATAAAGATACAACTCAAAGACCATTTTAAGAAGAAAAACGACGTGTCTTTTCTTTTATAATTGGCTTTTTAAAAAATAGTTTAGAACAAATGAGAAACAAATAATTAATACCGGAAATGTGCGTTATTATATGTACCTAAAAGATACATAAACCGTCAATTTTCAAAAGTATTAAGATGTTAAGTTTTATTAAATATAAGCTTAGTTAATAAAACTTAACCTTCGAATCTTTACCTTAGCAAAGAGACCAACTTATTATATTTGCACAAGCTAATATGGATTACAAACACCATAGAAAAACACTAATACTTATAGCTTTTTGGGGCACTTTTTTCTGCTTCGGACAGGAATCTGCAATTACAAAAATTGATAAGGCAATTGACTCTTTGGATACTAATCCAAATTATTCATATACTGTTTTATCCAAAATTTCTAAGAGTGAAAAATATCAAGATTCTATAAAAGCAAAGGCAAAACTATTTTTAGGAAGTTACTTCAACTCTATTGGTGTTGTAGACTCATCCATGTATTATACTAGAGCTTCCCTGATTCATCTCAGAAATAAAAAGTACTTAGCCAAGGCTTATCGCTTATTAGGATCAAGTTATAGGGTAAGTGGTAAAATAGATGATGCATTAGAATTACTATACAGAAGTCTAAAAATTTCGGAAGAGATACATTACAGAGATATGGTAACTAAGGTTAAGTCCGACTTAGGTTTACTATATGCTAATAAAAAAGAATATGAAAAAGGTATTCGATTTTTACAAGAAAGTATTGCTAATGCCCAAAGTGAGCAAGCAATTTATGGTAATTATGTAAACATTGGTGCTATATATTTCTTTCAGGAAGATTTTGAAAATGCTGAAAAATACTTTCGTATAGCATTTGAAATGATGCCGCCAGAAAAAGATCCAAAGGTTTCCGCTACGATAGCCCTTAATTTAGGATCCATCTTGTACGAAAACAAAAAGTATGATCAAGCGATCGATTATTACGAGAAAAGTAAACAGATTGCTGATAAGCATGGATTTGTAGGCAAAAGCTTAAATGCAATTACTCATAAAGCACTTGTTATAGGGGTTTTAGGAAACCATTCTGAAGCTATACAAATGCTTACAAGTACAATAGCAAAAGCCAAAGAAATTTCTAATTTAGAAATACAGAGAAACATTTATGATAATTTAGCTATTGTTTATAAAGAAGCAAATGATCATAAATCGGCAAATAACGCACTGGTTCAATATCATATCTTTAAGGATTCTTTAAATAATAGAAAGCAAAAAAAGGAGATTACTGAACTTGAAGTCAAATATGAAACGGCTACAAAAGAAAAGGAGATTTTACTGTTAAAAGAAGATCAGCTTGTAAACGAAGCCGAAATTAAAAGACAACGTTTATTAAAAAGATTTTACATTATTGGTTTTATTATTGTTCTAATACCCATAATTGGCTTGCTACTCGTGTATTACCAAAAATTACAAGTGAAAACTAAATACAATGCACAAAAAGAAGAAATTAATAGACAGAAAACTACTTCTTTTCTCAAAGAGCAAGAACTAAAACTTGCGAACACTTACGTAATTGCCCAAAACGAGGAACGAAATAGAATTTCCCGAGAATTACACGATAGTATAGGCGGAAATCTTGCGGCAATAAAGCTACAAATGATTGACATAAAAAAAGGCGAAGAGTTTCAGAATGCAATTATCAATCAACTGGATAACACTTATCAGCAGGTACGTGAAATATCTCATAACCTTATTCCAAAAAAGATCAGTCAGACAGCGTTTGCCAATTATATAAGTGAATATATAGACACGATAGAAAAAGTCACAGATCCAGACATTACATTTATACCACATCCAATAGAAAAAATTAATACCATTGATGATAATCAGAAAGTTGAAATTTTTAGAATTATCCAGGAACTAATTACAAATGCTTTAAAACATGCTAAAGCAAAAGTAATAGAGATATGTCTTAATGCTTACAGCGATTCTATTGAAATTATTTTTGAAGACGATGGTATTGGTTTTGATGTTAAAAAAGAAAGAAATGGTATCGGATTACAAAATATCAAAAAACGATTAACGTTATTAAAAGCAAAAATAGATATCGATTCTGCAATTAATAGAGGAACCGCGATACGTATTGAAATACCAACTATATTAAATGACAAAAAAATATAAATACAAGTTAGTGGTAGCTGATGACCACAAAATGTTCTTAGATGGCCTGTTAAGTATCATATCACACGAATCCGATTATGAAATTGTTTATACAGCAAGTAATGGTTTTGATCTTAAAAAATATTTGGACATAAACGCATCGGATCAAATTGATTTAGCAATTCTAGATATTAATATGCCTAAAATGGATGGAGTTGCTCTTAACCTCCACATAAAAGAACATCATCCTCGTATAAAAACACTAATAGTTAGTATGTTATCAGAACCTCAAAAAATCTTTGAACTAACACAATCTGACGTAAACGGATACATACCAAAAAATGCTAAAAAAGAAGAACTGTTAAAAGCTATCGAAACAATTTTAAATGGTTCTAATTATTTTGCGGATAGCATAAAAGAAGCATACACAAAAAGTATCTTTGAGCAAAAGCAAAATAATGAGGTAAATCTAAGCAAGCGAGAAAAAGAAATACTTCAATTAATTGCTAAAGAATATACTACACAAGAGATCGCAGATAAACTTTTCTTAAGTAAATATACCATTGAAGGATATCGTACAAGTTTGATTTCTAAGTTAAATGTAAAAAATGTAGTTGGTTTGGCGAAACACGCTATTAAATTAGGATTAGTAGATTAATAGATTAATACAAACTAACTTTCTAAATACATCCTACTCCCATATCAACTACAATCTCTGTTCCCGTATTAACTAAGTCACATACCGCATTTGGCATAGAAACAATGTTATTTTCTGAAATATCCAATACTTGCAAGTTTATCAAATTACTAAGTTTAACGGGGATTTCTTCGATTGTATTTGTTTTTAATAATAGATTTTCTAAGAGAAACAAGTCCCCTATATTCTCATTTATTTCGACTAAATTATTTCCAGACAATTGAAGTCGTTTTAGATTAGTGAGTTTTGTTATGTCATCAGGAATCGCAATTATACCAGCATTATAGACATCTAATCTAGTTAATGTCTCCATCTCTAAAACATGATCAGGGATTGAACCTAATAAGTTAGAGGAAATTCCTAAACTGGTTAATTGAGATAAATTAGTTATTGCTTCAGGTATTTCTAATAATTCAACGTTATTAATAAATAGTGCATTTAACTCAGAGAGTTCAAACAACTCTGAGGGTAGTGTTTTTAAAGAATTATTAGAAAGACTCAAATACCTAAGCCCTGTAAGCTTATTAATATCAGAAGGTATTTCTATCAACAAGTTTGTATACATTCGTAAGTCAGTTAACTTCCTCAAACTAAAAAATTCTTGTGGAATTATTTCTATCTGATTCCCTCCAAGATTGAGTGTCCTTAGGTTATTTGACAAATCTGCGATTTGCCTTGGGATTTCCGAAATCATATTGCTTTCTAAAGACAGTGTTTTTAGGTAAAACAAATCACAGATCTCTGGTGGTAATATGGTAAGTCCTTTATCATCTAATTCTAATGCAACCACTTTACCATCAATAAAAATCACACCTTCCCAGGTAGTAATGTCTTCGCTATTAATATTCCAGCCTAACGTATTATCAGGATTTTGCTCAAAAATCGTGAGTAAAATTTCTCGCTCCGTACTTGCCACTACTCGTACTCTTACTGTATAATTCGAAACTGTACCATCCTCTGCCATAATACTGTATATTATTGGAGTAGAAAAGTCGAAAGAAACATCTATATCCTGAACGATGGAAGCTGTTTCAGAAATTTCAATACTGGGCTTCAATGCTCTAATCGGTGTGCCAAACGGTAACACGACAGACACTACTTTATCTTCCTGATCAATTCTAGCTGTAACATCAATATCTAATTCTCCATTTTCTTGTGAAAGAAAGGTGAATTGTAATATCTCATTTTCAGAATTTAAAAGTGTAACATCTGATCCATCTATTTCTTTAGAACAAGAAAATATGATCAAACTGCATATTACTAGAAGCAGGTTTTTATGGGTTAATAAGCCTTTCATTGGTTTTGGTTTTATGAGTTTTATATTTGTGTTATCTCTTAATCAAAAGTAGAAAATAAGACCCGCGAATACATCCATGATTTCCATAGAAAGTATACCCTGAAAACCACTTTTATTTGATATGACCATTAGATTATCTTTGATCTGAACAAACTTGATTTGCATATTTTTGGAATACATTCTTACTCTGTTCCGAATCGCTAAAAAGAATGTTTTCAGTATCATTTTCAAGCATCATTGATGTTCCAACAATACCTTGGCAATCTATAATGTAAGTTAAAATATATTCTTCCGTCAGTTCCTCATCTATATACATGCTAACATTTAACTTAACTCTATGTGAAAATTTGTTGGTTACAATATCTATTTCCTGATAGGTCATTGCACAACCTGACCCGCAACTAAGAGTAAAAGACCTTTGTTTATCTGATTTTTCTACATTCTTGTATATTAATTGATTTTCACTATCATTTTTTTGATTATCAATAATACTTTTACATCCAAATAATGTGGAACAAGAGATTATTGTTCTAATAACAATTAAGAAAATATTATAGACCATTTTTAGAATTTATTAAAGCTTCTCTTATCTCTTCGGGAGTTATATGTGCTCTATTCAAGCCGTCACCTGCATAATAAGACTCTCCATTTTGTGAAACTCTACGATTACCAAATCTATCATTGCTAATACGGCGCCCGATTTCTACACCGATACTTGCCCACTCCTTTGCTGCTGAGTACATTGCTTCTCCCAAATCACCATCCCCTTCTAGATATGCAATAATAGGTGGTCTTTTTATGTCAATTAAAAATTCATTGAAAACTCTATCTTGTGTTTCTTCATCAAAATTTTTACTTACATCAAGATTTAAAGCAGCAACTGCCTCATTCATTGTTTTAGGTATAACCTGATACCTTCCCACAGCAAATAAAGTTCGAACTGCCCTACTCTGACGTCTTTGAATCTCACTAATAGGAGTTCCCACAACATTCACATCTCTAACTTCTCTTAGCGGAGGAGGAAATGTCCTATTACATAGATTATAATCGTCTCTTGATTCGAATCTAGCAATCAGATTACCAAATTGACTATGTGCCCAGGATTGATTTCTTTCTAATCTAAAATAAGAACGTTCACTCTCATTTAGAAACTCCTCTTCATAATCCTGTTTATCTCCACTTACTTTTACTTTTAACCATAAAAAATCTATAATCGGAGGTAATTCTGGTTTTTGATTAGTGGGTAAGGGATAATCCTCAGGATTAGTAGATACCTCTGACCCAATTTGTGACACATCTGATCCAAAAGTTAGTGGAACGGATGGAGTTATTTGTTGCATTTCTTCTACAGAAGGAGGAGGAAGACTAATGGGTTCTTTAGGTTTAAACTTTTCTTTCCATTCTTCAAAAACTGTATCGGGATCATCTACTTTGGGACGAAATTTAATCTTTACTACAGCTTCTCCTTGATCGTTAAAAATAGCTTTTAGTTCGGTTTTATTTGTATTCTCATTTGGTTCTTCTGCTCCTATAGTATCATACTGAATAACTGTAAGCGGAATTTCATCCTCCATTAATAAAAATGGGCTCCTTTCAAAAATTTCTACAGTGGCTTCTTTATCTTTTAAGGCAAATCCTTTAACTAGGATATAAGAATCCTCACCTAATATTCCATTATCTTTTTTTTCATAAGAAACTCTTTCTTCTTTCTTAAAAATTTCAAATTCCACAACATTATTAGGTTCCCTATATATTCTATACTCAAGATTTGTACGTATTGCTTCAACGTTAGTATGATAGCCTTCTGCTAATAAAGAATCCCTCTCAATTACAGATAAAATTTCTTGGGCTACGGTATCTATACTTTTAGTTCTTAGGTTAGGATCTATTTCTCCTTCATCCATTATTCCATTTTCATCAACTAAGTTAATAGGGTTTCTTATAGGATATGAAGAGTTCCCACTAGAAACACTAACCTCTTCAACGTTATTTTTTGCAAAGTAAGCATCAATTAAACCTTCTTCAGATTCATTGGTAGCAAAAGTTGTTTGATTCGCATAATCAGCCCAATTACGATTAATCTCCTCAATTCTTTTAGAACGAGCTTCTATCAATTGTTGTGCTGCATTAATTCCTTCTTTATGTCCACTCATTCTAATATTCTTTTTATTACAAATAAATGTAATAATTCATAAATTTAGACGCCATTTATTTCTAATCATCCTATACAATTTACAGATTTCAATTCTAGACGATTTTCATTAACTTTAAATCTGTAAAGAGTCGTTGATTCTATTTCTTGGTCATTTGCCTTAACAGGAACTAAAAGAAGATTGTTTTCCATTCTCACTGGATCATAACTTCTTAGCACTTCCATTAAATCCACTGTAAATATTTTTTTATTTAGTATTTTGTTCTTTAATAAATATCTCCTCTTTCATATAAATGAGCTAATTCAAGTTTATGAAAGTTATTTACCCAGCAAAATCTATTACCATTATTTTATATTTACTATTACTCTTATTAATTTTTAAGTATAACCCAGTTTTAAAGCCTATAAATACTTCCTTACAGTTTTTGTTTTTTAAATCATCTTTATAAAGAATTTCGGTATTTTTAGAGCTTATAGAATCTATTAAGATATCTTTTTCATTAAACACTTCAATATTGAATATGGAATTAAGGTTAAATTTTGAGTTTTTGAATTTTAATAAAAACTCTTCTTTACTATCAACTTTAGAACCTATAAATTTTAAAGGATAACTATTCTTTTCAGATAAAGCGATTAGATCATTACTATAAATATGATTAATATAATTAACAACAAATTCATTAACCTTTAAGCTATCTGAAAATTTAATACAGCTTTGATAATTTTTAATACTTCCTTTTTTTATTGTCCTTTTTTCACTGATGATCGAATTAATAGTTACGTTAGTGCAGGAACTAACTAACAATTTTATGATCAAAAAATAAAACAAGTATAATTTATTTTTCATAATCATTCTACCTCCTGTTTATCTTCAGACGGGATTATCCCCCATTCCGTATGTATTCTTGAAATGTCTATATTTCTGTCATTATCCGTTAATTGATCATTGAACCCTAACTCATAGTCAGCTGGGACATAAAATCCATAAAGTCTTTTACTTCCTATTGATTCTCCGTAAGGAGCTAGTTTTATAGAATTATCTTGATTTCCTCCTAAAAGGATGTAATCGCCATTAGTTGCCATTCCAAATAAAAAACCTGTATGACCTCTCCATTGACTAATGTTCGCATATACTACTATGCATCCATAAACAGGCACTTTTATTTGTTTGAAATTTTTATCAAAATTTTCATGGATTGGGGCTAAAGAACTAGCGCTTAATGCATAATTATAACCACTTTCTTCCATACACCAATTCATAAAAGCAGCACACCAGGGTCCATTTCTCGAACTTGTTGGTTCAAAAGGATTTCCTACAAAACGCAAGTAATTTTTGGCCATAGTATACATTGGTTCTATTCCTTCTACTATGCCTCTCGCCTTTTTTGCTTCTCTAATAGCAATTTCCATCCAAGGAGCACGTTTATTAACTTCTAATCTAAAATATTCTCCTCTTTCTTCAGGAAAACGTCTTTCATAAGTGCCATTATCTCCAGCTACTTCTACTTTTAACCATAAAAAATCTATAATTGGAGGTAATGACGGTTTTGCCCCAGGAAGAGGAAAATTCGCTGATTGATTCGTAGGAGATAATACATCTTCTCCAGGAGTACCATTTCCGAAAGTTAATGGTTGTTCTGGCTCAATTATTTGTATTTCTTCTTGAGTCGGAGGCGGCAATGTCATTCCTTCTTCGGGTTCTTTGGGTATAAATTTCTCCTGCCATTCTAAATAAACTGTATCTGGATCTTCCTTTTTTGGTCTTAGTTGTATTTTTACAATTGCTTCTCCCTGATCATTAAATTGAGCTTTAAATTCTGTTTGGTTTTCATTGATCAAGTCATCTCCTTCTGGATCCAAAGATCCATATTCTAAAAATGTCAAAGGAATATCTTCAGCTTCCATCAATAAAAAAGGACTTTTTTCAAAAACCTGAATTGTTGCTTCTTTACCTTGTAATGCAAAACCTTTTGCTACAATATAAGTATCACTGCCCAAAGTTATTGACTTGACTGGCACATAACTTACAACTATTTCTGTCGGGACTTCTTCTGAATTTGGAATTATCAATTCTACCTCTGCTGGTGGATTATTGGGATCAGGTAAAACATCCTTATTAGCATCGGCTAGATCTCTCCAATCATCAACACCGTGCTCTGTGGCAAAAGTAGAAATATAATACCCCGGACTTGCAACGTATGTTTCTCTTCTAACTTCTACTGTAGCACCCTCTATTGGTATTTCTTCTTCTTTTCTCTCAGCAAAATAAGCATCCTGCAGAGCTTCTTCTGCTTCATTCGTAGCAAAAGTTGTTTGATTTGTATAATCAGCCCAATTCCTATTCAGTTCTTCAATTCTTTTAGAACGAGCCTCTATCAATTGTCGTGCTGCATTAATTGCTTCTTGAATATGTTCACCCATAATTTCTTATGATTTAATATTAAATTTCTTTATCTATAAAAACTTAATAGATGTTTTTTTAAAGCTTTAGCTATTTTGTTCTGTGTTCCATAAATTTTTCAAACCGTGTTTACGAATTAAGAAGTAGGTACAAAAAACTCTTTTTCAAAAGTAATCTTTGTCAAAAAGGGTTTGTAGCCTCTCACATGTTGTAAGAAAAACCAGCCTCTAAATCCAGCTCCTAGCGAGTAAAATTTTTGCATATCGGGTAGATCTAGTCCAAAATGATCCCAATAAATCACTTCATACTTAATATCATAGCCATTTCCTTTTCTAGTATATTCAATGATACTTACCTCATAACTCCAAATATCATTCACTGCAATAGTTAACCCTCTAAAAAGATTGTTATCTTCTCCTCTAGCAAACGAAGGAGAAGCACCTTGTCTTCTTTGCCATCTTATAGATGTATCTTCTGCTGCTGAAATATTTCCTCCTCTATTTTGTATTCTTTGCGTGATATCATTTTCTAAAGCCTCACAAAACCGTTTTGTTGCAGAGCTTTCAATAGCTGCCTGATTTAGATCGTTATTTTCATAAATACCTCCTTCGTTATTTTGAAATTTATCGATCATGGATGCTATATTTTCTCTTAATGCTCCAGAAGAAAGTTGATAAGCCATGATTCTAAAATCATCAAAGAGCATAAAATCAAAATTCAACCTAGTAAGATTAAATAAGATAGGTCGTAATTCAGTTATTTCTTCAGTCTTATATATTGCTTTGTCAGTGATCCTATCTCCGTTAGCAAATTTTATATGATCAGCATTATTAAACCCGGCTTGTTCATATTGCTGCGAATAAGTTTGTATTTCTTCTTCTGAATATATCAAAGTGCTAGGTTCTCCAAAACCATATGCCATATCATTTGCTATTGCATTTCCATCTTCATTTAATCCAGGTATTCTATAACGCTCTACATAAAACGGTACTTCTACATCTTGTAACATGGATTCTGGTAAATCCGTGGGAACATCCGTCTGTGCTGTATCTTCTATAGCAATATCGACTCCTCCCGTACTACAAGTAATTGTAGAGTCTTCTAACAACATAAACTCTCCATCAATTTCCAGATTGGTGGCCACTCCTTTCCATTGAGTTGGAGCAATCACACTTGCACAAGGCGGTGGACTTTTTCTCCATTTCTTACAAACGCCTCCAAAAACGAGATTAGTCTTACTCTTGTCGCCATTAGTGGCACAAGGGGTATCTTGTAATTGTACTTCGGTATGTGATACAATAAGTACTCCATCACTAGAACAGAGCGGACAACTTAAAGTAGCTCCGTTTTTCACAAATTGTCCAGACATAATTCATAAGTTTTAAAAGTATTTTGTCTAAAATTTTTATTCTATATCAGTATTCTCGTAAACCAAACTTTTATCTTCTCTCATAATATCCCATTGCCATTTAAAGAAAGAATGCATATTACCTCTAAATCTATTATCTAATGGCTCCTTGTTAAGATCTGGTTCGAATTGAGTTGGATAATCCATATAGTTATCTGTAAATCCTCTATAGAAAAATAAAGGCGTGTTAAATTCTTCTTCAAAAGAATGCGGTAATGAAAAAGAATGCCCTATTTCGTGAGGAACATTATGAATTTCTGACAATCCGCCTCCAAAAATAATACATGCATTTCCCCATTTTACATTGGATATATCTGTTTGATCTGCGCTGGCAAGTCCTCTCCATTGTATAGGAGGTAGGCCTTGTCTTTCTAGAATTCCTGTAACATTTGTATAAAACAAGAACGTTTTATTATGGCCAAATTCTTCGATACCAGTTACGGGTTTATAATGTCCATATTTATCGTATAACCTAACCAAATCATTTAAAAATCCATTTACCGAATCAAATTGAGGTCCTATATCCAAATTTTTCGTGATAAAATCATCTTTAAACTTTTTTACATCTGGATCGGTATCAGGTAAACTATCAATATTAAAACCATCATCAATAACTTCTGTATGTATTAAGGACTGAACTGTAGATTCATATTTAATAGCTGTCTTATAATTAGAATTCAAAATTGCAGGATTTCCATCTATAATAACATTCACTGCTATAACATTAGCATTAGCAATAGCACTATTATTATAGACCATCAGTTTACCTACTTCTTCTTTTTCTCCATCTAACTCTGCATAAATTTTAATTTCTTCGTGATTTTCCAGAGCATTCCCTTCACATTTTACAGTGATCATTTTTTCAGTTACGTAAAACTCTTTTGTCGTAACACCTAAATCCTTAGTTTGCTTTTCTCCTAAAAGTTCACTTAAGCTTATTTGCGATGGAGTGACTATAAGCGAATCATTAGCGGATTCAAAAATAATTTCAGTTGCATCACCAACCAATGGTTCTATCTCTTCTATTTCTATATTTAACTCGACCTGATTCACTCCGTTATATGAAGCATCAGGAAAAATGGATAACCATGCTGGATAATACTCGACTCCATAAGGAGTGATAGGATTCACTACATCTTTTGTTTTATATTCGTTCTTTAGATCGTCTACATTTTTACATAGCGGTAATTGTTGGTTCAAAGGTCCAGAAAAAGGAGATCCGGCATTATCATACCCTATAGTTTCTATTGGGTAGATATACTCATCACGCAACCAATCAAATCCATATTCTCCTTTGTAATCATCCGGTCTTCTTACATTCACCAAAAACTGTTTTAATACGGCATTCTCGGTATCTGGTAAATCTGTAGGAACATCCATCTGAGCGGTATCATCAATACCAATATCGACGCTTCCAGTACTGCAAGTAATCGTGGAGTCTTCTACTAACATAAATTCTCCATCAATTTCTACATCTGTTGCCACTCCCTTCCATTGAGTCGGTGCAATTACGCTTGCGCAAGGCGGTGGACTTTTTCTCCATTTTTTACAAACTCCTCCAAAAACTAGATTTGATTTACTCCTATCTCCATTTGTTGCACAAGGTGTATCTTGTAACTGAACCTCTGTATGTGATACTACCAATGTACCACTACCAGAACATAAAGGGCATTTTAAGGTAGCCCCATTTTTTACAAATTGTCCAGCCATTATTATAGTTGAATTATACTAACCGTATTATGATATTCTTGTCTGCCATATTTTTCTATACTAGAAATTACAGCTCTTTGTAACCAGGACTCGAGTATACCTTTGAAATTATAAGTTCCGTTTACTGAAACATATTCTTTATTTTTGGGATAATGTGACTGTAATTGCAACTGAATATCTTCTGTTTCTTTTGCCGATTGTAATAAAACGTCTTCATTAGTAGTAATTTTGCCATACTTTGTAGACAAACACTGGGATGTGCTGCTACATGAGTCAGAACTATATTTCTGATACATTGATTTTATTAATCCTCCAAAATTATGATATAGAGAGATATCTTTAATAGTCTCTTCTTCTGAATTTAATATAGCGTCAGTTTTTAAAATAAAGCGTTGTACTTGATTTCCTTTATACTTGCTTCTAAAATACATTTTTACTTCATTCCAGTTTCCTTGTAATTCTTCTATATTATCTATCGCTACTATCGCTCCTTGATAAGATACTCGTAAATTAAGTTTTTTATAAACTGAAGCCGTTCTTTTTATAATATCTTGCATTGCAAAGGACCCATCAGAGAACTGAAAACTATCATTTTCGATTTCAATTTGAACAAAACGGACATAAGGTTGATCTTCATTATATTGAATCGAAAAAGAGACTTCTTTCCTATGCGAACAGCGTATCTCTCCTGAATAATTGATGAAATTTGTGCTCTCTATCAAATACTTATGTGTTCCTTCTCTTGGAATATTTAGTTGAATTTCTTTTGTTCTAAATGTATATTTACTTGGAATCATTGAGTTGTGTGTTATTAAGATACGTTTAGCCTTTACTGATTTTTACATTTCCGCCTCCTTGAAAAGAAGCCGTTGCTCCACATGCAATCTTCATATTTCTTTTACTTTGGATTTCTGCATTACCACTATTCTGAATTAAATCACCTCCTATGGTAGTTTTCATTTTATTTTCCACAGTATTTGTATGATTAGATGAAGAGGTATTAAAATTATTTTCGGTATAAATCGTAGTATCTCTACCTATATTAAAATTAGCATCTTCTTGAACATTCATTTCAAAATTCTTTGCATTTAGCGTCATCGTCTCTAATGCAGTGATCGTAATGTTGTTATTGGCTGTATCTATATGAATTAGATTTTCATTTTTATCTTTAATCGTAATAAATTCTGCTTTATCCGTATCGTTAAGCTCAATAGTATGACCACTTCTGGTTCTTATTGCCTTCACATTATTCTTGTCTGTTTTCCATTCGGCTGGATTTGAAGAACCATTATAAAGTGCTCCCATAACAAAAGGCCTTTCTGCATTTCCTCCCTCAAACCCAATAAGTACTTCTTCGCCTACTTCCGGAATAAAATGAAATCCTTTATCTCCACCAGAATGTGGAGTCATTACCCGAAGCCAAGGAGTATAAACTCCTAACGGTTTTTGCCAATCTAACTGAACTTTTATTCTACCAATACCATCGGGATCATCATTAGCAGTAACAGTTGCCACTTGAGTTTCACTTTTAGGAGTCTTAAAAATATTCGTATTAGGATATACATCTTGATCTACTGCGATTCCTTCAAAATGGTTTACGTACTTACCATTTTCCGTTGCTGCATGCTTTATTTTAGTAATTCTATAAATACCTTGATCATTATTCTTCTCCTTTATTTTTACTTTTTTTCCTAAACTAACTCCTGGGTTATCACTCTTACCTGTAATAACTACTTGTTTAATTTCTTCAGCTTTTTTTTGTTCTTTTACTAGATTACTGAGTCTTTGCTTCGTTTGTGTATCATTATATGTATTTAGAAAAACCTGAGTTTTATGAGGAAACATGTCTTTGCTTTTATTGGAAGCGTATCCATTATGCCCGTTTATTGAACTAGCAATTTCTGAAGTGGTAACCTCGTGCTTTTCATTATTCAAATAATCATTTGTAAAAAAAGAATAGCTATTAGATCTTGGATGTAAACTTCTAGAGAATTCTTGTAAATCAAAACCATACGTTAATGTAGTTTCTTCCGAATCTAAAGGTCTCCCAAACACTAAACTCTCTCCATCGTAATAAAACCACTCTCCATATTGGGCGGATAACCTACTTGCAAACTCAAAACTACTTTCTCCATTTTGAACACAATAATGCAAATCATCATTAGACCTTGTAGATACTGTGGTACTTAGCTTTGAACGATCATACTTTTGAAAAACACTGGTAAGAATTGATTCTAAATTTTTATCACTAAAAGATGCATAGTGTGGACCATCATCGGTTAGTATTGAATTACTCTTAGCTTTAATCAAAATGGAATCTCCCATAGATTGATGAAAACCATTAGTCACCTTTACTTCTGTGACTACGCCATTAAATTTCAGCTCTTTATAGATATCTAAAGTATCTAAGGATGTTATAGAAAGAATAATAGTCTGCCCTAAAAAGTCGTTGCTTTTTTCCTCGTTTAGATCAGAAATTTTTTCTAAAACGTCTCTACGACATAATATCTCGAGCGTGTGATGATTGTCAATTTCTTGCTTAAGTGTAAGTTCCTTAAATGCCTTTATAGAAACTCCACCAATAAACAATTGAATATTAGATTGAAGTGCCATTGTTGAGTTTTAAAATTAATTTGTGTACCCATTTACAAAAACAAATCCCTACTCTTTAACTAAACATTTAATAATATTAAAATTAGTTCTTAGAATAAACAATAATTCTGTATTGGTTATTTCAAATTTAGAAAACTAACAACTCCAAATCAACCAGATATTCAGTGGAAATACACCCCTGAAAACCACTACAACTAGCAATGGTTCGTTACCAAAAAAAATAAGGGTTAGCCATAAAATTCTCGAGTTAGCTGGGAAGAAATCAGACATGAATTATCTCGATTGAACATTAATGGAAAGAAAAAACCGGACATAAATTAGAATCTATATCCGGTCATTAAAAGTATTTTGTAAACATTCTGTTGGGGTTTAGGTTTATGAAAGTCTATCTGTGAATCGCGTGGCTACTAGCCGCTGGTAATTCTTGTAAAAACTTTCTTAAAACGTTCCAGTTGATTTTAAATGAAATAAAATTTGTCATGATTTCCTTTTTTAAATTAATAAACATTTTTAACTGATATCTATAATTGCCCGATCAGTTGTTTAGTAATTTTCAAAACGCGTGCCAAACTTTCATTCTTAGAAAGAAAACCAATTAAAATATTGATAATCAAATAATTATAAATAATTAAAGTATTCACAAAATCATCTTACAACAAGCATTAAGATTCTTTTCTGTGATTTTTAAGTAAAAATAACTTAATATTTCATTGATAATTTATATAGAATTAATAAGAGGTATCTCAATTGAAACTGAAAGCGTTACTCTCTCAAAAAACCTTTGGAAAAAACCGTCCAACTCTCTTCTTATATTCATTGTATTCTACATATTTTCTTGAAAGTAATTTTTCTTCATAAGAGCTTTTAAAATAAAACAAGATGAGTAATCCAATAGAAATTATAATTTTGAATCCAGAACAACTATATAAAGCATAAAAGAAACAACTTATTAGTATTCCAGAATAAATAGGATGCCTGGAAAATCTAAAGAATCCATTCTGTATTAAAATTCCATCCTGCAAAGGAGCAGGAAAAGGAGATAATTGATTGCGCAATCGGAAAATTGATCCAAAAATTATGATCCCCCCAAGTATTGTTACTATTAAAGATAGATACCTAATTAATGAAAAGCAAAAAATTCTCAATTCATATATTGGAAGCACATACAACACAAACAGTATAAATTGAATCAACACATACGTAACCCCTTTTTTGTCATTTTGCATAATCCAAAAATAAAAAAAACCTGCCAAGGATAATCACTTCCTCAACAGGTTTCTTACTTCAGCAAAATAATTGTTTACTTAACCATTTTCATAACCTTTACATTTCTATCAGAAACTATCTTTAGAAGATAAATTCCTTTTGGAAGATTGGCTGTATTCATAGTTATTGTATTCATTTTGATATCCTTTACAAGCGTTGTGTTCGTTCTCTTACCTGCTAGGTCAAACATTTCTATCCTTACATGATTATCTTTCAGGTTTCCTGTAAAAGATAATGTCAATGATTGATTAAAAGGATTTGGCCAAGCTTTAATCACTTCTAAAGCTTCACTTACAGGAGCTTTATTAGAAAAAGAACCTTTTATATCATTTATCGATGAGCAATCACTTGGGCAATTATCAAACCATTGGTTATCATACCATCCATTGGTTGTTCTAAATACATCATCAGTCTGTGTTCCTCCGTTATCATTAAAAACAATTCCCACCTCAACAGATTCATCTATTACATAAGAGTACCAAGGTGAACCATTAACAGTGTTCATCTCTGCACCAGGCCAAGCCGGAGCTCCTGGGATTGCAGCATTGGTATTTTTATCATATATATAAATAAACGCTGTATTCCAAGAAGAAGGTTTTTTAAAGTACACATCATAAGAAGTATCAAGAATAATTCCTGGGCATTCTCCTGGACAAGTACTCGTCCAGCCGTTATTATACCATCCATCTGCAGTTCTAAATAAATCATCTGTCTGTGATCCTCCATTATCACTAAAAACAATTCCTACCTCAACTGATTCATCAATGTCATATGTAAACCAAGGTGAAGTACTTAATTGCGACATTTGAACTCCTGGCCAAGCGGAAAATCCTGGAATTGCAGCATCTGTATTTTTATCATATAAATAAACATAAGCTGTATTCCAACCATCTGGTTTTCTAAAGTTAACCGTATATCCTATTGTATCTTCGATAGCATACTCTCTGTTGATTACATCAGAATTCCCCACACTATTTATAGCTATTGCATTTACTTCTGTAACGCCAATAGAGGATATTGTAAACGCACCAGAATACAATGTACTTGATGCATCTGGATCAGAACCGTCTAAAGTATAGTATATAACTCCAGAATTAGTAGCACTCATGTTTACTTCTACACTTCCATTAAATGTCCCTGAATCTGGTAAAACTGTCAATACTGGAGGTTCTTGATCTGTAGGGCAGTCACTTGGACAACTATCAAACCATTGGTTATCATACCAACCTTCTGTTATTCTTGTTAGATCGTCTGTTTGATCTCCTCCATTATCATTAAACACAATACCGACCTGTACCGTTTGATCAATGTTATATGTAAACCAAGGAGTTCCAGCTACATTATCCATAACAGCTCCTGGCCAAGCAGGAAGTCCTGGTAATGCATCGCCTGTATTTTGATTAAACAAATAAATATTAGTTGATGACCAGCTCGCTGGTTTTTTGAAATATACATCAAATGGAGATCCATCACCTATTACATAATCTATTGGCACTATGTTGGATTCATTACCTTCTGAATCAAAAGCTATTGCTTTTATTGAGGTTGTAGTGGTTACACTGAAAGGAGTTACATACTGAGTACTGGAAACTGAAGGATCAGAACCATCTGTCGTATAAAAAATATCTACTGCAGCTCCTTCTGCAGTTGTAGACGCAGTCATTTCTACAGTTACAGCATCTGTATAAAATCCTGATGGCGGATTTACAGAAAGTGTTACAGAATTCGAAAGATCAAAAGGCTCGCCTACTAAAACAATTCCGAAAGTAGTTCCAAAAGTTACAGTTCCTCCAGACACTGTTGCCGTAGCATCAGAAAAGTAATCTTTAAGCAACGTTCCATCAGGCCACATTCCGAAAACATCTAGTGCTCCCGCAAAATCATTATCCTGACCTTGGAATACTAAAGCTTTGTCATTTTGTCCATTACGATTATATTCCCGTTTAAAAATATATGGAGCATCACTTAATTTCTGATGAGATCCAGCTCCTATAGAGGTATGTTCTCTTCTAAACGTCCCAAGCTTTCTCCAATGTAATAACATAGCATCATCTATAGAGTCCCAGTTCATATCAGAACGATACCCAGCATCAACATATGTAGTAGCATCAAAAAATTGACGCCCAGATTCGTCTCCATAATAAATTTGTGCGCCACCTGGAGATAGTAATAACTTCACTGCTCCTTCAAACATATTACCTGTATAGAATTCACTAAAATCGTGAGATCTAAGGTAACTAATCATATTATACTCTCCAGGAGTATTAAATCCTCCATCTTGATTGAGCTTAGCTGCAAAAGAGCTAAATATTTCTTCCTGAGCTAAATCTGTATACGCTTCTTTTGGTGAACGAAAATTGATCATACTATTGAATTTACTAATAGTAAAATCTTCTGGTAAAGGGTCATTCGCATCATTCTTAATATTCAGAGAAGAATCTTCTCCCGTCATATAAAAATCGAGATCATCCGGTTTTTTGGTGGGATTATTTTGCTTCCATTCTCTTAACGCTAGAACTGCTTCTTCTTTTAGTTCTTTCCAAACATCTGGGCTTACATGACGTTCTGTATCTACACGGAAACCATCAATTCCATATTCTCTAACCCAATCTGTTAACCATTTGATCAAGTAATATCTTGGTGTTCTTGGTTTTCCTGTTCTTGCAAAATACGCATTCAGTTCGTCTAATTCTTGTTGCTTTCTTCCTTCTGTATCCCATTTATCTAATAACCATTGCGGAAGATTTACTGTATTAAATGATTCCGTTCTTACGTCCGGTAAACCAAAAAGTGGTGTAGTCAGGTCATCGCAAGGAAGTTCTCCATTATCAGTTCCACATTGTAATCTCACCCAATCCGATGGATAATCTTCATCAACAAACTCTAACTGACCATTTACATTCTTAAAAGTTCTATATCCTGAATGATTCATAACGATATCCAGTAATACTCTTATACCGTGATCATGAGCTGTATCAATAAACCTTTCAAAATCTTCGGCACTAGTAAAATTAGGATCAAAAGCTGTCCAATCATTCGTGTGATATCCGTGATAAGGATAGTCTCTAAAAGCAGGGTCATTGGCGGGAGGATTATTGAACCCGTGTCTATTTTCTACTACTGGTGTTACCCAAATAGCACTAACCCCTAACTCATCAAAATATCCTTCCTCAAGTTTTTGTGTAACTCCTGCAATATCCCCTCCGTGGAAATCAAGTTCATTATTTCTACTATCCTGAAAACGATCAAAATTAGAATCATTAGTAGTATCACCGTTGTTAAAACGATCCGTAATAAGGAAATAAACCGTAAGATTATCCCAAGAGAAAGGGAGATTTCTTTCCGATTGTGCAATACCGACTTTAGGCATACATAAGCACAATAATACCCCTAAATAGAGTAATTTTTTCATAATTAAGTTTGGTTTGTGTGTTAATAAAAGACGATTTGAGAAATCTTTTTGTTTTTTAGAAAATTACTCAAACGTTGTAATAAATATTTCTAAAAAAAAATGGAAAAATATAATAATCGAAGAATCGATTTTATGCGAAAACGTTTGAGTGTTGATAATTTACTTAGAAAAGGTTAAAAAAATAAAGAATAGATAAAAAATTAGCGTAAAATTTGATGTATTATTCATTTCTAATTTTAAAAAACCAGTATTTTATATTCTTTTAAAAAACACACAAGTTTTTCTGAAATTATACAAATTAGAAATCCATATTTAGCATATTCGAAAAATTTATTACAAAAAATCAGTCGTTACTACTAAATAAATAATAGAAAAATATTCCAAAAAATCATGTTTAATCTAATAACAATGAGAACAAAAGCCATCAGTGGTAATCATAGAAAACAAAATTCTGAATAAAGCTTACCCGATCACTTTCAGCTTTGCAAATCTTAGTAATAGCTTTTTAATTCCTCCATTTTCAAAGTTAATCTCTGCTTTTTTATCTTGACCTACACCTTCTAACTGAAGAATTTTTCCTTTTCCAAAACGCATGTGTTCTACTATGGTTCCAGGCACTAAATCTCCATCAAAAAGATTCGTTTTAGGAGTACTTGTAGTATCATTAGAAATCGGTCTTAGTTTACGTAGCTTACGCAATTGCTCTTCAGAAGGTTTATGAGAAACTGGTGGTGATCCAGACAAAGGCTTTTTAAGTCTTAATTTGCTTTTATCTACATCTCCAAAAATATCAGTATCTACTAATGGTTTATAGCGGTAAGTATCAATTGGAGTAATATATTCTATGTATTGAGGATCTATTTCTTCGATAAAACGACTAGGTTCTGCATCCACAAGTTTACCCCATCGATAACGAGATTGTGTATAAGTCAGGTATGCTTGTTTCTCTGCTCTGGTTAAAGCTACGTAAAATAATCTTCGCTCCTCTTCCAATTCTGATCTGGTATTCATACTCATTCCGGAAGGAAATAAATCTTCCTCCATACCAACAATATATACGTAAGGAAATTCTAGTCCTTTTGCTAGATGTATTGTCATCAGAGCTACTCTATCATCATCCCCTGTATCCTGATCTAAATCTGTTGCCAATGCTACATCTTCTAAAAACTCCGCCAGTGACCCTGTCTCATCAGCTAATTCTTTTTGCTCTTCTACAAAGTCTCGAATACCATTCAATAACTCCTCTATATTTTCAATACGAGCGATCCCTTCAGGGGTTCCATCTTTTTTAAGTTCCTGAAGTAAGCCAGTGTTTTTAGCAACCATTTCTGATAATACAAAAGCATCAGAAGTTTGATTGGTAACTTGAAAACTCTTGATCATATTCATGAAGTTTTCTAACCTGGTCTTTGTTCCGCTATTAATTTTTAGATTAATTCTATCCAGGTTTTCAATGATTTCGAAGATAGATCGATCATAATGATTAGCTGCTACCACTAGTTTATCTATTGTAGTACTACCAATTCCTCGAGCAGGGTAATTAATTACTCTTTTTAGTGCTTCTTCATCTTTTGGATTGATGATTAATCTAAGATATGCTAAAACATCCTTTATCTCCTTTCTTTGATAGAAAGACAATCCTCCATAAATTCTATATTTAATATCTCTTTTCCGAAGGGCATCCTCCATCGCACGGGACTGTGCATTTGTTCTATAGAGAATAGCAAACTGACCATTAGTCAACTGGTGTTGCATTTGATTCTCAAAAATAGAACTCGCTACATATCGCCCTTCATCACCATCTGTTAATAATCGATTTACGAAAATTTTAGGACCAGGATCATTAGCCGTCCAAACTACCTTATCGAGCTTTGTTTTATTTTTATCTATAATAGAGTTCGCAGCTTCTACAATATTTTTAGTAGATCTGTAATTTTGTTCTAAGCGATATTGCTGTACATTTTCATAATCCTTTTGAAAATTAAGGATGTTATTAATATTCGCTCCACGGAAGGCATAAATACTTTGCGCATCATCCCCTACCACACATATATTTTGAAACTTATCTGATAATGCCTTTACTATTAGATACTGAGAATGATTTGTATCTTGGTACTCATCTACTAAAATATATCTAAAACGATTTTGATATTTAGCCAATACTTCCGGAAAACGATTTAATAACTCATTAGTTTTAAGTAATAAATCATCAAAATCCATTGCTCCAGCCTTAAAGCAACGATCAACATAATGCTGATAGATTTCTCCCATACGCGGTCTTTTTGCCATAGCATCGGCCTCTACTAATTCAGCATTTTGAAAATATGCTTTTACAGTAATCAAATTATTCTTATAAGAAGAAATACGTGATTGAACCTGTTTATACTTGTAGATATCCTTGTCCAACCCCATCTCCTTAATTACCGAAGAAATTAATCGCTGAGAATCTTGTGTATCATATATTGTAAAATTAGAAGGATATCCTAATTTGTCAGCTTCAATCCTTAAGATTTTGGCAAAAATAGAATGAAACGTTCCCATCCAAAGATTCTTTGCCTCACTAGCACCTACAATATCAGCAATACGCTTTTTCATTTCTCGCGCTGCTTTATTCGTAAATGTTAATGATAAAATATTAAATGAATCCACTCCCTGATTCATAAGATAGGCAATTCTATATGTAAGCACTCTTGTTTTTCCAGAACCCGCACCTGCAATCACAATCATAGCTCCATCTTTCTGTAATACAGGAGCTCGTTGTGCATCATTCAATCCAACTAAATATTCTTCCAAGTTTTCTGTGTTTTTTTGAGACTGGAAATTTAAGGAAAGAATGACATTTATGGAAGCCGAGAGTCTTTTAGTTGTAAACAAGTGATGAACCACACTCTTTTAGATATTTAAGTAGTATTTCTCTAATTCTTGAGAAGAAATAAAAACTTCTTCTTTTATAATATATCAGAAATGCACTTAATTTATTACATCCAAAACAAGTAATTTAGAGAATTACACAATATTAAAACAACTCGTTAAACTCTACTTCAAATAGTTAACCACATTTTAAAGCATGGGCTTCTGATTGAATTACTTTATAAAGCCTTGTGATCAATTTTTAATCCACAAATCAAGTGAAACATTTTTTACTTAAAAGGTTTCGTAATTATTGAAGGTATTTCAAAGTTTTTCATAATAAAACGCTTTTAGCTTCTAATACTTGATCAGCGCCTAATTCGGATACATCTTAACATATTTTTCTTGCCAATTTATAGAATATCAACACCCGCAATATCCTAACAGTTTATGTATTGTTAGTTGGATGAAGAAACAACGGATATAGACTTTTTGTAAATTTAACCACACAATTAACAACATTTTACAACTCACACAAAAAACTAAAATTTAAACATGAATTCACATTCCCAAATCAACCTATTCATTAAAAACAATGCATTCATTTTTTCATTTATACTTATTCTTATTTCTTCTTGGAGTATCAATGGGCAAGTGTTAAAAGACGAAGTCCCAGCAGGAAAATATATTGGTACCATTGTTAATGGTAGCTTTTTTAATGGTAATAATACGACTCCTTCTGGTGCATACCAAACTACTATTGTAGAACAGTTCAACTCAATTGTTGCTGAGAATGATCATAAAATGGAGAACCTACTAAAAGGTTCTGCTGCTAATAATCCATTCAACATTACTTTGACAGATATTAATACTGATAAACTAGATCGTATGATCAATTTTGCAGATGCTAATGGAATTACCGTAAAAAGAGGTCATGCCCTGATGTGGTATAGCCAAGCACCTCAATGGCTTAGGGATGATGCTGCGGGATGGACAAAACAACAAATATTTGATTTTGCTGAATCCTATATTACTACAGTAATGACATATACTAAAGGAAAAATAGATGAATGGGATGTTTTTAATGAAATTATCAATGATAATAGTGCTGGGTTTCGCTCAGGAACTTGGTATGCCAATGTGGGCAATATTCAGGATTTTATTGATCATTGCTTTATTGTAGCTAAATCTGTTGATCCAGATGTTGTATTATTTTATAATGATTACTCTATAGAAACGTTTAATACAGATCCCAATTCTAAGAATGCTTTTATGAGAACTATGATACAAGGTATGATAGAAAGAGGTATTCCAATTGATGCGCTGGGTTTACAAAGCCATTTTGAAAACGGGATTGGAGACAGTTTTACAGATCAAGTAAGCCAAACTATGGATTTTGCAATCGATCTAGGACTAATTTGTAATATTACCGAACTGGATATCAGAATTTGTAATAATGGTCAACCGGCATCTGAAGAAGAATTACAAGCACAAAAGGATTCTTATCAAAGAATAGCTGCAATGGCATTAGCAAAAGATGGATGTACAGGATTAACTTTATGGGGATTTACAGATGCTTCTTCATGGGTACCAGGTTTTTTTGATGGCTGTGGTAGTGCTTTAATTTATGATAACAACTACCAACCGAAACCTTCGTTTACTGGACTTCTTAATGGATTACAAGGTATCACCGTAGGAGAGGATAATGGAGGCTGTGGCGGCGCAACAGTAGCACAAGCTCCTTTTAATGGAACACCTATTACAATACCTGGTATTATAGAGTTTGAAAATTATGATATTGGCGGTGAAGGTGTTGCGTATCAAGATGATGATACATCTAATAACGGAGGATCCACTTATAGAGATTGCGATGCTACAGATATTGTATTAGAAGAATCTGGCTCATTAATTATCGGATGGCTAAGTCCTGGAGAATGGTTAGAGTATACGATAAATGTGTCCGATTCAGGATCTTATGATTTTACATTTTCTACAGCTGCTGATACCGATTTTGGAGGAGAAGGTAGTTTAGAACTTGATGGTGTCGACATTTCTGGACTTATCAACTTTGCTTCAACTGGCGGTTGGTCTAATTTCCAGAATACCTTAGTAACCGAAATCCCCCTAACCGAAGGTGAACATATCTTACGATTTAATGTAGAATCAGGTAGTTTTAATGTAGATAAAATGACTGCTTCTATAAATACACTAGGTACTAATGACTACGGTTTTAATACTGCAGAAAATTTTAAAGCGTATCCTATCCCATTTAATAAAGAATTAAATATTAATTATAACACAATCGGAGAGACAAGTAGTATTAACCTAATAGATATTCACGGAAGAAAAGTTTTTAGTCAAAAATACACCAATGAAGATCCTATAACTATACATACTGGAAATATATCCTCAGGTATGTACTTCTTACAGATAAACCGAAAAGATAATTCTTCGAAAATAGTGAAGATTATAAAGCAATAAATTTATTGTACATAAAGAAGAGTTGAACACACGAATAGAAAAAGCTAGCGGTAATAATATTATTTTACAGCTGGCTTTTTCTTTTTTTAAAAAATTAGATTATTCTTACTTTGTTAATAACTTTTTTCAATAAAACATCGTTGAAATACGTTTTTACAAGATAAAATACATATATTTAAAGATCTTTAAGATATTAAAGAAGTTATTTTAACCCCAAAATTTAACCTAATTTTTTTCTTATGTCCCCAAACCTAAACATCCAGCCCATTGAAAAAGAGCAAATCAAATTTTTAACCTTTCCAAAAGAAGATGTACTTAATAAAAGAAAAGATCAAATCGATCGAATTTTAGAATTACAAAGAGCGTTATCTCTCGGCAACTTAGAACGGCATAAAGTAAAAATTGTATTTGTTGATGATAAAGGACTAAAAAAGGTAGAAACTACTATCTGGGGAATTACCGACAAAGAAGTAATCCTTAAACAGTCAACTATTATTCCATTAGAAAGAATTATAAGTATCTCATAAAAATTTAAGTGTTATTGCCCAGAAAGCTCTCAATATCTTCTTAATGATGTATTGAGAGTTTTTATTTAATTTATTAAATACAATAAACCTATTTTTACCCTGTTATGAAATAATTGATATATTTAAATCAATGTTATTCAGAATAATAAACCTATTTAAAATTAAATTTACCCGAAAAATTCAAAAATGATCAAGACCTACTGTAAAAATTTAATGCTACTCTTGTTTTTAGTGGATGTAGTAGTTGTACACTCGCAGAACGATAAGACTCAATTAATAGCCGAAAATTCAGATAGTTTCGTTGAAAACCTTACCATTAACAATTCTAAAGAGTTATTGTTAAACCTATCTAAGAAGAACACTTCACTTTCATTAAACGTGCAGGTAGAAAAAGTAAAAAACGATTTAACAACTTTTATTGGTAGTGTAAATAATCAAAAGCTATCTACTTTTACTCTATTTAAAAGCAAAAATCAAATAGAAGGGACTTTAGTACTTAGAAATGAAAAAACCGGTTATAAAATTTTCACAAATGACCTAGGAAAAATATACATTAAAGAAGTTGATATTAACTCTTTAGTTTGTTTAGATTTTGAAAAAACTGAAGAAGACAATAACCAAGATGTAATTGGTGCGTTTTCTAAAATGGCTCCTCAATTAGAAAGCCTTCCGGGAGCATCAGGAATTATATATTTAGATTTTGATGGAGAAGTTGTATCCGGCACAAGTTGGGTTAGTGGCGGCACTATTAATGCACAATCTCCAAATTTTTCTGATCAAAAAATCATAGATGTTTGGAAAATAATGGCTGAAGATTTTAGAGCTTTTAACTTAAACGTTACTACAAGAAGAGATTTATATGATGCTGCTCCACAAAATCGTAGAATGATGTGCATTTTTACTCCTACCAAAGATGCAGCGCCTACAGCTGGTGGTGTGGCTTATTTAGGCTCCTTTTCTTCTACCCGTACTGATAATCCATGTTGGGTTTATAATTTATCTACCAGAGCTGCTGGAGAAACAGGATCTCACGAGGTCGGACATACTTTAAGACTTAGCCACGATGGCAGGCCTGGAGAAGAATATTATGCTGGACATGGTCAATGGTCACCAATTATGGGATGGAGTGCTAACAAAACGTTAGGCCACTGGAGTAAAGGAGAGTATGATAATGCTACTCAACAACAAGATGACATAGAAATTATAGCTGGAGCACAAAACGGCGTTGGTTTTAGAGATGATGACCATAAAGATCTTATTACAGAAGCTACTCCAATTTTAGTGGATACAGATGGAAATGTTAATGCAGATCAAAATTTTGGTTTTATACATAATAGTGACGATAAAGATGTATTTTCATTTGTAATTGAAACAGGTAACGTCTCTTTTAGTTTTAATCCTAGTCCAGATCATCCTAATCTTAATGTACAAGCTAGAATTCTGAATGGAATTGGTGAAGAAATTGCTATTTCTGATCCTTCCGGACTCAATGCTGGTTTCGATTTAGATCTCAGTTTTGGAACTTATTTTATAGAAATTGATGGCGTAGGAGAAGGAAATTTAAGTAGTGGATATTCGGATTATTCATCAATAGGTAATTATTATATTTCTGGTAAGTACATCCCTGGTAATAACAACCAACCTCCTATAGCAAATTTTGAAGCGGCTACTAATTGTGCTACGGTGAATTTTAATAGCACAACTATCAATAATGTAAATTCTTATTTATGGAATTTTGGAGACGGAACTACCTCTGCAGAACAAAATCCAACACATACATATAACGGAAGTGGTACGTATAGTATTTCCCTTACTACTTCTAATAGTGCTGGAGAAGACACAAGGCAACGCGATGATTTTATTACCGTAAATATTCCTCAGCAACCAGTTGGAGCAGATGAAAGTATTTGTATTGGAGAATCTACTTCATTAACCGTTACAGGAAACAGTGAATTTGAGTGGTATAATGAACCGACAGGGGGCACTTTACTATATACCGGAGCTACTTTTGAATCACCTGCGCTACAATCCAGCCAGACATATTATGTAACCGGTTCTTTTGATAACTGTACAACAAATACGAGAACTGTAATCAATATTACGGTAGAAGAAAATCCACAATCTCCTACAATAACTATTCCTGACACTAGAAATCTTACAACAGACGCTACATACGCAGCGTATCAATGGTATTTTAACGAAGAACCTATTACTGATGCTAATAATTCTCAATATGTACCTGATCAAATAGGAAATTATAGTGTCGAAGTTTTTAACGAAACAGGATGTAACGCAATTTCCTCAGCATTTTCTGTTGATTTATCTCAACTTAATTTAAGTCAAGGAACCAGTGTTTTTAAATTCTACCCTAACCCTACTAGAGACATATTAAAAATTGATGGGCTCACCATAAATGAAAAAGATATAAGAATAGTAAATACTTCTGGACAAGTAGTTGTCAATTCTCTTATAGAACCTGAAGTAGACTTAACTAAATTATCTAGTGGACTTTATGTGATTTTAATAAATAACAAATCTGTTGGTAAATTTGTCAAACTATAAGTCCTTTTTAACCTTATTAAAAGCATATTTCTTTAATTCTGAAATATGCTTTTTTCTTTAAACAGAGATCAAAAGCACATTTTAACTTTCCTGTAATATATTTTTGAATATCTTTAGAAACCAAAAAAAACAGATTGAAACACACATTTTTAATTCTCCTCGCGCTACTCCCGGGAATACTTTTTTGTCAAAAAGAATCCAAACCAGGAAGTGTCATTACCGAATTTGGTAAAACATACGAAGTTGATAATCCTGATTTTAAAACAAATAAAACGATCGAATTAAAGGCCGTATTTGATGTCGGTCGATCCTTTGGAGATAGTACTAAGGTCAATCCACTTATTAATACTGCTGCCAGATACCTTAATATGCATGATAACGCAGGGGTTCCATTAGATAATCTGAAAGTAGCACTTGTTATTCATGGAAGTGCAGCTAATGATATTTTAAACAACAAAAATTATAAAACAAAGTTCGGTTTGAACAATCCAAACGATCCTTTAATATCAGCGCTTACCAAAAAAGGAGTTCAGATTATTTTGTGCGGGCAGACAGCTGCATATAGAAACATCTCTAAGTCTGATGTCCATCCTAACATAAAGTTTACATTATCTGCAATGACCGCTTTGGTACAATTACAAAACAAAAACTACAAACTCATTAATTTTTAACTCAACTCACCCTATGAAAAACAATATATTAATCGCTTTTCTTTTAGTATGTTCTATTCTACAAGCTCAAAAAATTGATGCTGATGTAAACTCAATGTCAGAAAAGATAGAAAGTAAGGTTATCGAATGGCGAAGAGATTTTCATCAGAATCCCGAACTCTCTAATCGTGAATTTGAAACGGCCAAAAAGATTTCTAAACATCTGAAATCCCTAGGTTTTGAAGTAACAGAAAATGTAGCTAAAACTGGAGTTGTAGGTATTTTGAAAGGTGGTAAAGAAGGAAAAGTAGTAGCTTTAAGAGCAGATATTGATGCGCTTCCGGTTACCGAGAGAGCTGATGTACCTTTTAAATCAACTGTAAAAACAAAATTTCTTAATACAGAAGTTGGAGTTAGTCACGCTTGTGGGCATGATACACATATTGCCATACTTATGGGAGTTGCTGAAGTTTTAAATAAGAATAAAGAAAAAATATCCGGTACAGTTAAGTTTATTTTTCAACCGGCAGAAGAAGGACCACCTCCTGGAGAAGAAGGTGGAGCAAAATTGATGATCAAAGAAGGTGTGCTTAAAAACCCGGATGTGGATGCTATTTTTGGGCTGCATATCAATTCTGGAACTCCAGTAGGTATGATTCGTTATAAACCAGGTGGAACTATGGCCGCCGTAGAACGTTTTGTAATCGACGTAAAAGGAAAGCAAACTCATGGATCCGCGCCTTGGACAGGTGTTGACCCTATTTTAATCTCTGCAAAAATAATTGATGGCTTACAAACTATTATTAGTAGAGAAGCACCGCTAGTCGACGAAGCTGCTGTTATTACTGTTGGTAAAATTACAAGTGGTGTACGATTTAATATCATACCAGAAAGTGCAGAGATGATTGGAACTGTAAGAACTCTTGATTCAAAAATGCGAAAAAAAATTATTCGGCGTATGAATGAAATGGTTCCTGCAATTGCAAAAGCTTATGGTGGAAACGCTACTATAGCATTTCAGAATAACACTTCAATTACCTATAATGATCCATCTCTCGTTAAACAAATGCTACCTACGATAGAAGGAATTGCTGGAAAAGAAAATGTAGTTTTGTCAAAAGCGACTACAGGAGGAGAAGATTTCTCGTATTTTCAGGAAGTAGTACCTGGGTTCTATTTCTTTTTAGGAGGAAAATCTCCTACCACAGAAAAAGCTCCTTCTCATCATACACCCGATTTTTACATTGATGAAGGTGGATTAGTACTAGGAGTAAAAGTAATGTCGCAACTGGCATTAGATTATTTAAACGCTCAATAATATAATTTATAATGGATACCGTCTTAAATTTCCTTGGCTCCATATCTTGGTGGATATGGATATTGATCGTGCTAGCATTGGTTGCTATAAGAGATATGTTCTTTAACAAAAAGCATACGGTAAGTCATAATTTTCCTATTGTTGGACATCTACGATATCTTTTAGAAAGTATCGGACCAGAAATGAGACAATATTTTGTGGCTAATAACCGAGAAGAACTTCCATTTAATAGAATTGAAAGAGGATGGGTGTATGCTTCTTCAAAAAATGAAAATAACTACGAAGGATTTGGAACCGATAGGGATATCTATCAGCACCAACATATTTTCATAAAAAACTGTATGATTCCTTTCAAAATGGATTCAGATCATCCTAATAAACTTGATAAAACTTTCTTGCCTTGTGCCAAGGTGATGGGCGAATACAATCAGCGTAAAAAACCGTATAGACCTGCTTCCGCTATTAACGTTTCTGCCATGAGTTTTGGATCTCTTTCTGCTCGTGCTGTAGATTCCTTAAATGTAGGAGTAAAAAAAGCTGATGCTTACCATAATACAGGAGAAGGAGGGTTATCTCCATATCATAGCAATGGTGGTGATGTAGTTTTTCATTTCGGAACAGGTTATTTTGGTGTTCGTACTGATGATGGTAACTTTTCTATGGAGAAGATGAAAGCTTTAGTCGAAAACAATCCATTTATTAGAGCCATCGAAATCAAACTCTCTCAAGGTGCAAAACCAGGTAAAGGTGGAGTATTACCAGGCGCTAAAATCACTCCTCAAATAGCAAAAATAAGAGGTGTAGAAGTAGGAAAAGATGTATTATCTCCCTCTAGTCACAAAGCCTTTAAGGATGTTCCTGAATTACTACAACTGATAGAAGATATTGCTTCCGAAACCGGGTTACCTGTAGGTATAAAGGCTGCTATTGGAAAAACTGAACAATGGGAATTACTTGCAGAATTAATGGTTAAATCTAACCGAGGTCCTGATTTCATAACCATTGATGGTGGTGAAGGTGGAACTGGCGCCGCGCCGCCAAGCTTTGCTGATCATGTATCCTTACCTTGGATCTATGGCTTCAGTGCGATTTATAAAATATTCCAAAAACATAACCTTACCGATAGAGTCGTTTTTGTTGGTAGTGGAAAACTAGGATTTCCTGCAAAAGCTGCTATGGCTTTTGCAATGGGTGTAGACTGCATCAATGTTGCTCGTGAAGCGATGATGAGCATTGGTTGCATACAAGCTCAGATATGCCATACCAATAGATGTCCAAGTGGTATTGCTACACAAAGTAAGTGGTTACAAAAAGGAATTAATGTCCCTCTTAAATCTGATCGATTGGCTCAATATTTTAAATCTTTCCGAAAAGAACTTATAGAAATTACTCATGCAGCTGGATATGAACACCCTTCTCAATTTACTATGAAAGATATTGATGTAAACGTAGATGATGGTGAACTCACCAAAACACTAGAGGATTCTTTTAAATACAGTAAAACACCAGTAGCATATACTTGTACACAGGATTTAAAGAACTGTTCTTATCTAGGCGGACAGAAAAAAAACTTGACAATAAATAAATTAAAATAAATGAAATTAGAAATTATACCATTATTAATCTCTTTGATACCATCGCTTTTTATCACATTATTAGCAGTATACTATTTTAAAGCACATACAGATAATGAAGAAAAAAGGCGGAGGTTCCTTTTGCACAAAGAAAATCAGAAACAATCACTTCCTTTAAGATTACAAGCATATGAACGTATGGCGTTATTTCTTGAGCGAATTTCTCCAGGTAAGTTGTTACTTAGAACTCCTCCTCTCTCGAATGACAAAAAAAGTTACGAAGTTTTGCTTATAAACACAATCGAACAAGAATTTGATCATAATCTTACGCAACAGATATATATATCTGATGAATGCTGGAATATTGTAAAAGCTGCAAAAAATGGTACTATTGCATTAATCAGAAAAACGGTATTAAAAGAAGAGGTTGATTCTGCAGATAAAATGAGAGAAATGATTCTAACCACAATCGTAGAAAAAGGTGCGCCAAGTGATACAGCCTTAGCCGCTATTAAAAGTGAAGTGGAGGATTTGTTTTAATAGTATTAAAGATTTAACGCCTAGTTTTCTATCAAACAAAGAAAATTATGGACAGGTTTATATTAAAAAAAATAACGTAGACCAACTGTACCAAAAATTATTAAGTAGTAATGTAAGCATCCACCCTAACGGTAAATTAAAACATAAATCTTGTAAGGAGAAGAAATTTTGGATATTTAACCCAGATAATAATCTCATTACGTTTGGACAAACTATTTAAGAAAAATAAGGACCGTATACATAACAGAACTTTCTTAAATACTTAACCTATATAGACCTAGATCAAATCTTATTCTTCAGGTCTTTTTCGTAAGAATTTCTTTGTCAAAAATGTATCCTCTCTACCAAAGAAAAAAAATATAAATACCTCAAAAACAAAACAATATACATCTACAAAATGTGTGTAATTTGATTCTTAAATAAAAAAGAGATTCTTTTTTTGTAATAATGATTTCAGTATAAATAATAAAAGTCTTTTTTTTTTGTTATCAAACATATGTTTTACTTTGTAAAACAACATTACATACTCGTGTGTTTGATGAATTTGTTTAGAAGACTCCAGACAACCTTCTAATCGAACTTTCCAAAACCAGAATATATTATTGGAAAATTTTCATCGATCTTCCTCCTTTTACACGTGGGTATTCATAAGTATCAGGAAAACTATGTTTTCTTGATTAGCAAGTCATTTGTATAAGTGAATCAAACCATTATCAATAAACTCAATATCTAGTCAAATGAAAAAAATTGCGCTCTTAAAAACAAAAACCCAATGTTATTCTAAACAAAAGGAATGCAATAGTCTAAGAATACTTAGTCTATTAATAATATTCATCTTTTATTACAATAATACATTCTCTCAAGAAAATAAATCATATAACTTGGGTAATGAAAAAAATTTTACTCAAACATTTTGGAACAAAAAATCTGATATAATTACTCTTAACGTTTCAAAAGATATATCCTATGAAGGAAAAATCACTAAAAAAGAAGGAAACACAGATACGTACTCTATTATTGGAAGTGTAAATAATGATGATACTTCTACATTTCATATTACAAAACAAAATAATATCCTTTCTGGTCACATCATATTATACAAAGACAAAATAGCGTATCGGTACTACTCAGATGATTTGAACGCTGTTCTCATTCAAAAAATCGATATTCATAAAGTTCTTTGTATAGATTTCAAAAAGGTAACTTCAAAAGAAATAGCTACGAATAAGGCTTCTATGAGAGCTCCCTTATTATCCAGTCTTCCTGGATCTTCATATACAGTATATTTAGATTTTGATGGTGAAACGGTTACCGATACTTGGTGGGTTAATGGAGGAACGATTAATGCACAACCGACGGGTTATAGTGATGCTAAAATCACAGAGATATGGCGAATCATGGCAGAAGATTTCAGACCTTTTGATATTAACATTACCACAGATAGAGCTACTTTCGAAAATACTCCAATTAATCAAAGGATGATGTGTATTTTCACACCGACCACAGATGCAGCTCCAGGATCTGGAGGTGTAGCATATCTTAATTCTTTTTCTAATACTAATATAGATAATCCATGTTGGGTATATAATAATGGAACCAGATCAGCCGGAGAAACAGGATCACATGAAGTAGGTCATACTTTAGGATTATCACACGACGGAGTACCTGGAAACCAATATTATGCTGGCCACGGAGAATGGAGTCCAATTATGGGATGGAGTGCTAGTAAACCGATTGGGCAATGGAGTAAAGGAGAATATGATAATGCCATTACACAAGAAGATGATATGGCAATCATATCTGGAAATAGAAATGGTTTTGGATACAAAGAAGATGACCATTCGGATGATATAGCACAAGCTACACCTATACAAGTTAGTGCAGATGGAATAGTTAATCCATCATTGCATGAGGCTTTAATTTCTACTAAAGAAGATAAAGATTTATTTTCTTTTATCACTGCTGGTGGCGAAGTGGATTTTACTATTGATCCTGATCCATTTTACCCAAACCTAAATATTCAAGCAAGAATAATTAGTGGTACAGGAGAAGAACTTGCCATCTCTAATCCAACTAATAATCTTAGTGCTAGCATTAATACTACATTGGCTGGTGGAACTTATTTTATAGAAATCGATGGTGTTGGAGAAGGAAACGTTTCTAATGGGTACTCTGATTATTCATCAGTTGGTTTTTATGAAATCTCAGGATCATATACTCCCGGAAACAATAATCAACCCCCTATTGCTAATTTTGAGTCATCTACAGATTGTGATCAAGTAAGTTTTAGAAATACATCTATAAATACAATTACTTCTGTTGCTTGGGATTTTGGAGATGGAACCACTTCTACAGAGCTGAATCCGACACATACCTATGCAGCAAATGGTACATATACAGTATCATTAACGGCAACTAATACAATAGGAGAAGATACCAATACTAAAGATAATTTGATCACGATTAATATTGCCACCTTACCAGAAAACATGAACCAAGCCATATGCCCTGGAGATACGTCTACGATAACCGCATCGGGTAGTTCTGGTTATATATGGTATGATTCTGTAGATAGTAATACAGCTATTGCTACAGGTGCTGATTTAGATGTTTCTAATCTTACACAAGACCAAACATTTTATGTTGCTGGAACTAATGAACCAATTATATCTGCAGTAACAGGAATACAAGACATACCTTCTAATTCTGGAGATATTCATCAAGGAGGGTTTAATCTAGTATTTGATACAGATCAGCCTATTATTCTTAAAAAAGCGAAAGTAGTAGCAGAAGGATCTGGGAACAGAACACTACAACTTATTGATGCAACAGGAACTATACTAGAAACTAAAACTATAAATATTCCTGATGGAGAAAATATTATTGAGATCAACATGAATATTCCTGCAGGAACAGATTTAGAAATAGGTTTTCTTGAAGAAGCTAATCTTTTCAGAAGCAATAATAATATCAACTATCCATATATAGTAGAAAATGTGATTAATATTAAAAGAAGTTCTGCTACTACTGCCCCAGAAGGGTTTTATTACTATCTGTACAATTGGGAAATTTCTACTTTGGGTGGATGCCAGACTACAGAACGTGCAGTAATAGAAGTAAATATCTCAGATGCTCCGGCATCGCCAACAATCAATATAAATGACGATACAAATGAAATTTCTGTAGTAGAAAATTACACATCATACCAATGGTATTTTAATAATCAAGCGATAGAAGGTGCTACTTCTTCTAGTTATTTAGCAGAAGAAACAGGGACTTATACCTTAGAGGTATTCAATGATGCTGGATGTAGTACTCTTTCTGAAAATGTTGAGATTCAATCGCTATCCATTATAGATGTTCAATCTCCAGAAAATCAAATCATCTTATACCCTAATCCAACCACAGAGATATTGTATATAGATGGGGTATCTAAATTAGAAGATAAGTATTCTCTAAAAATCGTGAATAGTTTAGGACAAACTATTATGAATCGATCCGATATTCCTGAGACTTTAAATACTAGTTCTCTTCCAGAAGGATTATATTTTTTACTTATTAATAATAAATTAGTAGATCGATTTATTAAAACAGCAAATTAAGAGCCTGATATATTCAATATTATTGTAATTCAGTCATACTAAGTGTATCTAGATTTCACTATATCTTATTGTGAATTTAAATAGATATAGTTAGTATGACTTATTTACATTCAGAATATAAATAAAAGGATTATCCAGCCATATTAATATCCTTCAACTTATTATCTTCGGCCTGTTTTGCTTTATCAGCAGCATACTCAAAACCTTGTTGCCACCAACTACGCATTAGCTTTTTATTAAAAACCAGTGAATTTTCTGTAAGTTTAGATGGGGTATAATATAAATTAAGCACTACATTCTTATTCTTAGCAGCTAATTTGCCTACCACGGTATCATGGCCCTCTACCTGATCAAACATAAAACTAAAGAGATTGACCATTAAGGAAAAAGGATTCTTTCCTAATACTTTATTATGTTCCATATTCTCGGATTCCAGAATGACTGCATCTATCTCTGTAGCTCCTCTTTTGATTGCTTCTCTAATAGGTACCATAGACCCGAAACCTCCATCAGCATATTCACAACCGTTTTTAGTTACTAAACTCATAAAAGGAACATAATTACAAGAAATCCAGATCCAATCGCAGAAATCTTCATAAGAAAAATCATTAATTGACTTATACTCTGTAGTATTTTTTGTTAAATTAGAAACCGTTACTACAATATCTTTAACTTTTTTCTTAGCCAATTCGAATTCTATTTCAGTAAAATTTCTACGAATATTTTTCCGTAGATTTTTACTTTCTCCAAAGGTTCTTTTACGCTTCAGAAATTGCATTATTGTATTAAAAAAATTGATAGACACGAACTCACGGTTTCCTTTTTTCCTGGTTCTAAAAGGGTTGACACTAAAGATGGTATTCTGATTAACATTGGTGTAGATATCATACACCTTATCCACGTTTCCTAAAGCTAATTGAGGTATCAATAAACTACCAGTAGATGTGCCTAAAAAAAGATCATACTTCCTTCCTTCTTCCTGCATTAAATATTGAGCCACACCACCTGCATAAGCTCCTTTACTTCCTCCTCCGGAAATTACTAATGCACGCATATCTTAATTTATGGGGTTAATTTCTTTTCTAAAAAATCTAATTGCCTCTTTGGCAAATTATCCTTTAAATCTACATATTTCTTTTGAATCTTAGGATCCTTCAATAGGTTATCTAGTACTTTTCTACAAAAATTTCTAAATCTCCAATTATGATGCACTGCGCCATCTAACAGATCCACAAGAGATTTATCAGAAAAAGCTTTAAGACTTTCTAGATATGTAAATGCATTCTCACGGGTACTAAAATGATGTACTGGAGCAGCATATTCAGATAATTCGGCATAAAATTGCTGATGCTTTTCTTTCTGATATTCTGGTGTACTAAGGGCTAAGACTAACCAAAGTATTCGTACATTTTTATCATGAAACCCAATGACATCTTTGGTTACTTCTAGGTACTCATTTCTTTTTGAAGGAAAATTAGCCCATAGATGATACAATGCTGGTTCTATAGTAGCATAAGATTTATCTGCTAACAAAGACTCGTATTGTTTTTGTAAACTTTTAGGAATAGTGTTCATTGTGTTGGCAATTGCTTGTCGCACATATATATTATTTGTTTCAAAAGCTTTGGTAAATAAAGCGATAGCCTCTTGGGATGTTTCGCCTTCCAACTGATAAATAACTTCTTGTCCTATATACTCATTGATAGGAAAATCCAAAGCTGTAGCCAATGTACCCCATTTCCCTATTAAAGGTTGTGTACGCTCCCCAGCAAGGCCTAAATATTGTTTGATAAATGATGAAGCAGTCAATATATCTAATGCCTCTTGAGATGGAAACTCTATAGCTTCTAACCATATTTTCTGGTACTCTGATAAATCTTGAGTACTCACCTCTTCTGCGACAGCAATAAAATCTGATGTCCTTACATTTTTAAATTTATATTTCTCTAAATAGTTAGTAATGGTTAGCTTAAAATTAGCATCTCCTATCAGATTTTTTAAAGCGTGTAACGCCCAGGCACCACGCTGGTAAAAAGTAAGAGAACTTGCTTTAGGGTTTAGTAAAGAGGTAGCATCGGTTGCCTTAGACTGTTCTGTTAGTTGTTCTGCACTTTCATATAATTTATATTGAAAATATTCTTCTCCAAAAATTTCTTTCTCCGCCAGCAAGGCGTAATAGGTAGCAAAACCTTCTTGTAACCAATGATGTTTCCCCTCTGTTTCTGTTACTAAATCCCCAAACCATTGATGTGCTAATTCATGAGCATTCACATTAATATAATTACGATCAGTAAAGCCAATGTTATCTACTACAAAAGCATCAGAAAAAATGGTCGTTCCGGTATTTTCCATTCCGGCATATAAAAAATCTTTTACCGGAATCTGCTTATAATTTTGCCATGGAAAGGCATAACCAATCTCTTTTTCCAGAAAATCAAATAGCTGTTTACTGTGTTTATAGGTAGGTTCGAACTTATCCTTATCATTAGGATAATAATACATTTCTAATGGAATACCACTTTCAGAAGTCTCTACCACTTTCTCATATTTCCCTATAGCCAACGCCAGCAAATAACTGCTCATCGGTTGCTCCATATCATACTCCCATCGCTGGATAGAATCATTTACCGTTTGTTTGTTAAGTAATTTACCGTTAGCTATAACCTCATAATCCGCATCATAATTGATCGTTATATCAAATTCGATCTTCTCATTCATATCGTCAAAACTCGGTAACCAATTAGAAGTATACTTTCCTTGCCCTTGTGTCCAGATCTGATCATTTCCCTGATAATCCTTAAGAAAATACAATGCTTTTTTAGGAGCTGCTATATATTGAATTTCTATACGATGCTCGGAATCTAATTGAAAATCAGAAGTAATTTGTATCTTTTTGTTGTCATATTGTACCGCTGCTTTCTCACCATCTAGCAACACATCCATGATTTGCATTTTCTGTGCATCAATATTTATGGATTGTGTAGGTCGAAGTACTTTAAAAACATAGGTTACTTTCCCTTCTACTTTTTTTAAATTAGCCTCTAGAAAAATATGTACTTTCCCAGTTAAAAAATCTACAGAAGATTGCTCTTTTTTATCATTCTTAGGAAGGTTAGCATCCACCTGCTGAGCAGTGACACCAAAAGAAATAAAGCTTATAATTATATATAAAATAAATCGCATATAGATCAATAATCAAATGTTCTGCCAAAATAACGATTTTAGTATTGTAATGTGACAACTTTAGCATTGAACATTTTTATGATTAATAGTATCTTCGCTCTAATGAATCCGAATATTTTACAAACTCCTATCGATTATCTAAAAGGTGTTGGGCCTTCTCGTGCAGATTTGTTACGAACAGAATTAGGTATTCATACGTATCAGGATTTAGTTAATTTATTTCCGAATAGATATATTGATAAAACCAATTATTACAAGATTAATGAACTACAGCGCACTTCGGCAGAAGTACAAATGGTTGGTAAAATTGTAAACATCAAAATGGTTGAACAAAAACGTGGGAAACGTTTAGTTGCCAAATTTATGGATGATACTGGCGAAATGGAACTGGTATGGTTCAGAGGTCATAAATGGATCAAAGAAAATTTAAAACTAAATACACCTTATGTCATTTTTGGTAAGACCAAATACTACAATGGTTTTAGTATGCCACATCCAGAGATGGAATTACTTGCAGAACATGAGAAGAACTTAAAGGTGATGATGCAACCGGTATATCCTTCTACAGAAAAACTATCCAATAAAGGTATTACCAATCGGGTAGTAAGTAAGATGATGCAACAATTATTTTTGGACACTAAAGCGCGATTTTATGATACGCTTTCTGAAGAAATAAGATCTGAATTAAAACTAATTCATAAAAGTGAAGCAATACTAAATATCCATTTTCCAAAAAATCAAGAATTACTGGCTAAGGCACAATATAGATTGAAGTTTGAAGAATTGTTTTATGTTCAACTACAATTAATTACTAAAAAACTAATTCGTAAGCATAAGATTAAAGGATTTCCTTTTACCGAAGTTGGAGAACATTTTACCAATTTTTATAACAACCACTTACCTTTTGAATTGACAAATGCTCAAAAAAGAGTAATCAAAGAAGTTCGTAAAGATATTGGTAGCAGTGCACAGATGAATCGCTTGCTGCAAGGAGATGTAGGATCTGGAAAAACAATTGTCGGATTAATGACCATGCTCTTGGCTATAGATAATGGTTTCCAGGCATGTTTAATGGCTCCAACTGCTATTTTAGCTAATCAACATTATCAAGGAATTTTAGAATTAACCAAAGACTTAGGTATTAATGTAAAATTATTGATGGGTAGTTCTAAAACCAAGCAGCGTAGAGAAATTCACCAAGCACTAGAGGATGGAACATTACATATTCTCATTGGTACTCATGCCGTACTGGAAGATAAAGTACAGTTTAAAAATCTAGGTTTAGCAATTATTGATGAGCAACATCGATTTGGGGTAGCACAACGTTCCAAACTTTGGCATAAAAACACCTATCCACCGCATATTCTGGTGATGACGGCAACACCCATCCCTAGAACATTAGCTATGAGCCTGTACGGGGATCTAGATATTTCGGTAATTGATGAGTTGCCCCCTGGAAGAAAATCAATAAAAACCGTACATCGATATGATAGTAATCGTCTCAAAGTGTTTAAGTTTATAGCAGACGAGATACAAAAAGGAAGACAAATCTATGTTGTATATCCATTGATTCAGGAATCTGAAGCTTTGGACTATAAAGATTTAATGGATGGGTACGAAAGTATTGCTCGCTCCTTCCCTACTCCAGATTACCAGATATCCATTGTACACGGCAAGATGAAACCCGCGGATAAGGATTATGAAATGGAACGTTTTGTGAAGGGTGAAACCAATATTATGGTAGCCACTACGGTTATAGAAGTAGGTGTTAATGTACCCAATGCCAGTGTTATGATTATAGAGAGTGCAGAACGTTTTGGATTATCGCAACTACACCAGTTACGAGGTCGTGTAGGCCGCGGTGCAGAGCAAAGTTTTTGCATCCTAATGACCAGTCATAAATTATCATCGGATAGTAAAACAAGATTAGAAACTATGGTTAGAACTAACGATGGTTTTGAAATTGCAGAAGTAGATTTAAAATTGCGTGGACCAGGAGATATTATGGGAACTCAACAAAGTGGAGTTCTTAATCTAAAAATTGCAGATATTGTGCGTGATAACGATATCCTAAAAACAGCCAGGTATTATGCCATGAAAATTCTAAAAGAAGACCCGTCTCTAGCTCTTGAAAAAAACAAGGTATTACTGTTTACCTACCAGCAACTTGCTAAACACAAAAATATCTGGAATTATATTAGTTAGGACGTCCTGGCGGGCTATACGTTATATCTTTTTTAGCCAAATCCACTTCGAAAACCTCAATGCATTTCACTAAAAAAGGATGTCACTTCTATCCCTGACGCAATCAATACCTATTCATATACTCCTGCCACTTAATCAATACATATTTTCCTTTTTGCCTCTCATTTACAGTGAGAAACCCATATTCATAACAGAATAAGTAAACTTGTCCTTTACTATTTTTCCAATAATGCGTAAAATACTTTGGGTCAAAACCTTCTTTTATTAATTTTTCTTTGCGAATAGTAACAAGTCCTGCTCGATTATAATTTTTAAGAATCTTACGATTAGTCTTAAGCTGTTGATCTATTTTTTTAAACAAGGAATGTTCTTTCTCTTTATTTTGTTGATAATAAAAAGCCGATCTACAATAAGAAGAACAAAATTTTTTACCTGCCCTTCCCTCAATTTGTTCTTTACAATAAGTACACTGTCGTTCCATAACACCTCTTTGTAAGATAGTGTCTTTAAACCTATAAATGTTACCTATCCATCGAATTAAACGTTTAATAAACGTTTAATTCGATGTCTTATATTGTAATTGATTATAAAACAATACATCTTTGGAACACATGAAGCATATTAGTAAAAATATTACTTTGAAGCACTTAATGATCGATCAACAAAAAATGATTGGTTTGCAGTTTTATCCGGATAAAATAATCCAGGCTTTAATCAAAGAATTACCTAATCCTAGGTGGAGTAATCATTTCAAAATGCCTTATATCATTAATAATCAAAAAAACATAGATTTAATTTTTGAGAAGTTTAGAGGTGTGGCTTGGCTCAATTGTAATTATTTTTATAGCGATAAGGTTATTAACCATTCTAACCCAATTGCTAATCTTCAATCACTTAAGAGTAGAAGGCTAAAAAACACCTACAGAGTTTGTCCTGAAGAATATTTGCAAAAACTATTATTAAAGCGTTATTCTCAAAATACGGTAAGATCTTATGTGAATGCTTTTGAAGCTTTTATAAATTATTATAAAGACATTGAACTTTTAAGCATTGGTGAACTAGAAATAAGAAGGTATCTTAGAAAATTAATAAGTGAAAAAAAATCAAATTCTTATATCAATCTGACCATAAATAGCATAAAGTTTTATTACGAGATTGTTCTTAACATGCCAAATAGGTTTTATGCCATAGAACGACCTAGAAAACAGCAAAAACTTCCTATTGTATTATGTAAGGAGGAAATCTTATCGATCATCAATAATACCAATAACCTAAAACACAAATGTATTGTTAGCCTTTTATATTCTGCCGGATTACGTAGAGCTGAGTTACTCAATTTAAAAATATCAGATATCGATAGCAAGCGAATGGTAATCAGGGTTGTCAATGCAAAAGGTAACAAAGATAGGTATACATTATTATCTACCAACGTATTAAAAGATCTAAGAAATTATTTCAAACAATACCAACCTAAACATTATCTATTTGAGGGGCCAAAAGAAAATCCATACAGTGCAAGTAGTGTAAAAGCAATCATCGAAAAAGCCGCTAAAAAATCTAAAATCACAAAGAGGATCACCCCACATACGTTAAGGCATAGTTTTGCTACGCATTTACTAGAGAACGGGACTGACCTTCGTTACATACAATCATTATTAGGGCATAGTTCTAGTAAAACAACCGAAATTTATACTCATGTTGCTACAAATACTTTTAGAATGATTAAAAATCCTCTAGATTTGTAGGTGATAAAAGAGATATAACAGCAATAGCTGTTATAACATTGTTGTGCATAATGCGGAAATCGTGCTAAACACCAACATTTGAACTAAAAAAGCCAACGCGCAAACAGCACATTTATTTTTTTGCCAACACGAAAAGCCAACGCTTAAAAAAACAAAAGAGCTGTTTCTTTGCCAACGCTAAATCCGTTCTTGACAATCGGAATAAAAAACTTTGCAACACCATTGCATTGAAATTTATTTATCTTTGTGCCAATGAAATTTATAACTATCATACTATCATTATTAATTCTTGGTTTGTCAATCAAACCTTGTTCAGACGGAAATAATGCCGAAGACCAACACCAAGAAGAAATATCTGCTGAACATAATCATCAAAATGATAGTGATGATACTTGTCCAATAACTTGTATTTGTAATTGTTGTGGAATCGCAATTACATATGAACCAATTCAAACTTTTGAATTAGGTATTAACAATCAAATCTCTACAGAAATATTATCTGTCTATCAATCAATCTACAGATTTAACTTTCATTCCAATATCTGGCAACCGCCACAATTAATTAGCTAAAAATATCGACTAAAAGTCAAAATTTTAAAGTTAATTAATATTTACATTTTCAATGAATAAATATATATTGAGCGCAATGCTCACAATTATAACGTGCTTTTCTGCTAAAGCACAAACATCTGATATACAAATAAAAGTAATTTCAGAATCCGAAAACGAGCCATTATTTGGAGCAACATTATATTTTGAGGAATTAGAAAAAGGAGCAGTAACCGATTTTGACGGAATTGCAACTTTTAACGAAATTCCGAATGGCGAACATATTATCATAGTTTCTTTTTTAGGCTTTGAAACTCTTAAAACAACTATTCAAATCCCAAGTAATTCAGACTTGATTTTCAAATTAAAAAGTGGAGGAAACGAATTGGACGAAGTTGTATTACAATCTTCAAGAAGTACAAGAACTGTAAAAAAAATTCCAACAAGAATCGAGTTTATTGGAGTTGAGGAATTGGGAGAAAAAGCAATTATGAATCCAACAAATATTTCGATGGTGCTTCGTGAAAGTACAGGAATACAAATGCAACAAACATCTTTAAGTAGTGGAAGTACAAACATTAGAATTCAAGGTCTTGATGGTCGTTACACACAACTTTTAAGAGATGGATTTCCACTTTATGGAGGCTTTTCAAGTGGTTTGAGTATTTTACAAATTCCACCTTTAGATTTGCAACAATTTGAAATTATTAAAGGAAGTTCATCTACACTTTATGGTGGTGGAGCAATTGCAGGTTTAATAAATATGGTATCGAAAACACCTGACGAAGAACCTGCTTTAGATATTATGCTTACGCAAACACAAGCGTTGGGAAGTACTGCAAATGTATTTTACAGTAAACGGAATGAAAAGTTTGGTATTTCGCTTTACGGTTCTGGTCACTATCAAAAAGCTTATGACCCAGAAGATGATGGTTTTAGTAATTTACCAAAAACTAAATCTATTTCATTTAATCCAAAATTCTTTTATTATCCTTCTGTCAAAACTACGTTTTGGTTTGGTCTAAACGGAACTTATGACGATAGAATTGGTGGAGACATTACAAAAATAGAAAGTGGCGAAAATGGAATTCATCAATATACAGAGGAAAACATTTCAAAAAGATTGAGTAGTCAAGCAGTTTACAAAACTCAAATAGATTCTATTAGTTCTTTGAACGTTAAAAATAGTGTATCCTTTTTCGATAGAAATTTAACGATTCCAGATTTCAATTTTGATGGTAAACAAACCAACACATTTACGGAAATCTCTTATCAAAGAGAGACTTCAAAAGCAGATTGGATTTTTGGAGCAAATTTATATACTTCAAACTTTGACGAAAATGATAATGCAACTTTACAACGTGACCAAAAAGACATCACTTACGGAATGTTTGCTAACAATATTTATGACCTTTCCGAGAATTGGATTTTAGAAACTGGATTACGAGCAGATTACAATACTGATTTTGGCTTTTTTCCACTTCCAAAAATTTCATTGCTTTATAAAAATGATAACGGATTTTCAAGCAGAATTGGTGGTGGTTTAGGTTACAAAATTCCAGATATTTTTACAGAAGAGGCTGAATTTATAAACTTTGAAAATGTACTCGGCATTGATAAATCTTCATTAAAAGCAGAACGTTCCTATGGTGTAAATCTTGATTTCAATTACCAAACTCGTTTATTTGAAAACATTGGTTTTTCTATTAATCAACTTTTTTATGTTACAGCAATTAACAACGGATTGTTATTGAATAGTACAAATAACGGTTTGTTTGCATTTGAAAATGCAACTGATGAAATTTTAAGCAAAGGAGCAGAAACAAATATAAAGTTTACTTATAAAGATTTTAGATGGTTTTTAAATTATGCACTTATTGACACTAAATTGAACTATTTAGCAGGAAATCCACAAAAACCACTAACCGCAAAACATAACGCAGGAAGTGTATTGATGTACGAATCTGATAAATGGAGAATTGGCTACGAAACATTTTATACAGGAAAACAGTTTTTATCAAACGGAACAGAAACTACAGATTTTGTAACAATGGGTTTACTGTTAATGAGAAACTTTAAATTTGGTAGTGCATTCGTGAATTTTGAAAATTTCACAGACAGAAGACAAAGTAGGTTTTCGCCTTTAGTTTTGCCACCACACGAAAATCCAGAATTTCCCGAAATCTATGCACCAACAGACGGTTTTATTTTTAGCGTTGGAATTATTATTAAACCGTTTGGAAACGAAGAGCATCATTAACTATGAAAACAATTGAAGAATTTTTAGAGTCAAAAAATATTAGAGTAACTGCAATGCGTTTATTAATTTATAAATTCCTTGCCGAAAAACAAGTTGCAGTTACATTAAGCGATATAGAAAATGCTTTTGAGAAAGCAGATAGGACAACATTATACAGAACTATTAAAACATTTGAAGAAAAAGAAATTGTGCATCAAATAGACGATGGCACAGGAATTACGAAATATGCTTTGTGTGAAAAAGGTTGTAATTGTGAGATTGAAACCGATTTGCATTTACATTTTCATTGTAATAACTGTAACGAAACCATTTGTTTAACAGAACATAAAATTCCTCAAATAAAAGTGCCTGATGGATTTGTTTCAGAAAACGTAAACTTGGTTGTAAAAGGAATTTGCGATAAATGTAGCGGACAATAAATGCACTTCCATTGCATTGGTTATTATAGCATTTTTACATAAAATTAGAAACTATGTTATTATTCGCTTATCTCATATTGTATTTTTTATTGGTCTTTGTTTTAAGGTCTGTATTACTTTGGAAAAAAACTGGAATAAATCCATTCACATTTGAAAAAACAGATAATGCACACGACTATAATGGTAAGGTTTTTATATTTATCTCAGTTCTTGAGCTAATTGTTGTGGGAATCTATGCTTTCAAAGAAGAATGGTATGAATATTTACTTCCTTTTTGGTATTTGGAAAATCAAACTTTACAGAAAATTGGTTGGGTACTTTTGTTGGTATCGCTGATTTTTGTTTGGTTTTCTCAAAGCCAAATGGCAAATTCTTGGAGAATCGGAATTGATGAAAACAACAAAACCAAATTGGTAACAAAAGGAGTATTTTCAATTTCAAGAAATCCTATATTTTTAGGAATAATGATTACGAATATTGGGTTATTCCTTGTAATTCCTAATGCATTTACATTACTAATAATTTCATTATCTACTTTAAGTATAAATACACAAATACGATTGGAAGAAGAATTTTTAAAACGTGAATTCGGAAATGAATATATAGAATACGCAAAAAAAGTAAGACGATGGATTTAATAATTAACGTAAAATTGCCAACGCTTAAAGCCATACACATTTCCAGTCGCATCATCCAAGCTTCACCAAAACTGTAAAAGAGTATGTCTTGCCAACGCTCACATTTGAACTAAATAACAAACATCGGAAAACCAAGCTGAACGTGAAAAGCACTATGCACAACAATGTATATAAAACATAGCTATTACAGGCTTTCCAAGAGGTTTTTACTTCTTTATTAAGTCCACCAAATTTTTATTTTTGTATATTTAGAAATTAAAAGATAAATAGAAAAAATAAAAATTCGGCTCGTGTTAAATCCGAAACGATAGTGTCTTTTTACACGCTACGTTTCATATACGGAGACGTTGTAGCACATTTGAGAAAACCACAAACATTTGAATGAATTTAAAAATATTTGGATTTTAATTAAATCTGGATTTTTACCAAAAGAGAAACGGAATTTAAGAGATACTATATTTCTTGGATTAAAATTGTATCTGATTTTGATACTTCTGAAAGCTCTTTGTTTCGGAATATCTTATTTTTTAGATTATTATGGGGTTTTTGAAATGCCAATGCACATTACTGGAGAAAAAATAAGAAGTTATAGTCCAATCTTGAAAATTTTAATGATTGCAATTATTGCACCAATTATAGAAGAGTTCACATACAGAATTGGGTTATTATTTTCAAAAAGGAATTTAACAATAACTATAATCGGAATATCTTATTTCACTTTAAAGAATCTATCGGAACTTGACAGGCTATATTGCATATTAATTGCTTTAGGAATTGGTGTTGCTTTATATTTAAGTTTAAATCAAAAATTTGTTGACTTGTTTTCTAAATTTTGGAAAATGAATAGACGAAAAATATTCTATGGATTACTCTTAATATTTAGTTTACCACATTTAGCAAATTATGAAATAACAACTGAATTATTGATTTTCTCGCCAATAGTAATATTACCGCATCTTGTAGCTGGATTTATTTATAGCTATGCGAGATTAAATTCTGGAATAATTTTAGCAATTTGCATACATAGTTTTAACAATGGAATTATACCTTTGATATCATTAATAACGGAATAAAAACGTGCTACAACACTATATATAGCAAATTGGGCGATTAGTGCTTAATTAAAAGGTTGTTGTCTATTTGCAAAGTCGCCAAATCTTTTGATTTGGTATTAAAAGAGAAAAATTAAAACAAAATACAAAAGATTTGGCTTGTGGCTAAACCGAAAGTAATCGCTTATTTTCTACCCAACTTGCCATATACTAAACGTTGTGGTGCATTGAACCAGAATTAACCGAAAACGAAAAATACCCTAAAAATAGAACTAAATATTTAATGGATTTAGCAAGACATTGTAATTTGTGTGACAATCAAAAGACAAGTTTAAAATTTGGCACAACTTGCGGGTTGACGGACCGAAAACCTGAATTTAATAAAACCTGCACTAAAATCGAACTGAATGAAAAGTTTGAGAACAAGTTGAAGTCTGTTAATATCGAATATGATAAGGTTAAAAAAAGGAAAAACTTAAAATATCTATATTCAGGAATTTTTATTTTGATAGGTCTTGCATTTATTATTTATGGTTACTTATTAGGAATGTACGTTTTAGATGATATAGATCATACCTTTTATATTGATTATTTCCATATCACAATTATGGGTATTGGACTATTGCCATTTGGGATTGCATATAAAATGCTTAGGGAATACAAACAAGAATTTGATCTAGTTAAAAGTAATAAAGATAAAATAGATGAGGTTCTGAATGAATATAAAATAGACTATTATATTGACATTAAATACGGAAAAAAAATTCACGGAACTCAAAAGGTATTCGCCGAATTAAAAATAATGGAATAAATTAAAAAACGACACCACAACACGATATATGAGATCATAGCAGGTCCGGCTGGATTTGATGGTCTTTGTTTGTTTGAGATGGCTCAGGGCTTGCAAAAGGAAAAATATAGCAATCCCTGCGCAGAAAATCGTAAATTAGGGTAACATTTTGCCCTGCTACGACACATATATTTAACGTTGTGCGTCATTTACGAGAACCAAAATTGAACAGTAATCAATGATTAAAAAATGGATTCATAATCTTCTCAAAAAAGAAGAAAGTAATGATATCAATCTTGATATTTTTCAAGAAGCAATAATTGATTATCGTCAAGAGGGAAAAGAACTTATGTTTAGACTTGGAGAAAAATATGGTTTAAATATTGAAGTTAAAGAAGACTATGAAAAATTAATATCTAGTCGCAATAAAAATATACCGAGAAGAGGAGAACTTTCGAATAGATGGAATTATAGCTTTCACGGTGGAGAATGTGGATTCTACAATAAAAAACATCAAAAACAAGTGGAAGTTGTTCTAAGTAATCCGCCTGAATTTGGACATATCGATTCTTGGTTTCTTTTGTCTTATATGCAATCAGTCGATAAATACAAAAGTGAAGTTGCTGAAATGGATTGGCAGAAATTAAAGTTGGTTGTCGAAAAACTATATATGAATAGTAAAATCAAAAAAGTAATTGAATAAAATATACAACATACTTCTAAATGGACTTCTAATCGGAACAACTGAATTAGAAAAAGCTGATGCACCTATGGGAGTAGTATTTGGACTGATTGAATTTGACGGAATTGAATCGCCTTACGAATTCTTCAAAGATTATTGCTTAAAAAACAATATCGTGATAAATACTGACGACCCAGGATATGAATTTATTGACACTCAAGTAATGTCGGAATTAAAAGTATTTAGACAAGACGGAATGGAAATAAAAGGAGTTGCTGGAAATGCAATTACAGGAATGAAAGAAGATGGATATGAAATTTCAATTTTAGGAATCAGTTATCCTTTTTATGAAGAGGAGTTTCCACATCACGTAAAGGAATATGAAAATATGTTCGGAAAAGAATAAAAAACGAACGCACAACAATGGCTATAGTTAATAAGGGTTTTGGTACTTAACCCAAAGTTTAGAGCTTTTAACCAAGTCCGCCAAATCTTTTTGATTTGGCTTTATGAACAAAAAAATAAAACAAAATAAAAAGTTTTGGCTAAGTGCTTAATCGGAAATTAATCGCTTTTAATTCCCGTACTAACCATAGCCGAGACGTTACCAATAATTTAATATGCATAAAAAAGAAAATAATGATTGGGTTTACAGAAAGTTATTTTTGATTTCAATCGCTTTTCTTTTAATTAATGATTTTTACCTTAAATATCATTATCCAAGTTTATTGACGGGAAAACTATCTGATTTTACTGGGCTTTTTGCTTTTCCTTATTTCTTCAGTCATTTATTCAAAAAAAATTATAAACCGATTTATATTTTAACTGGAATCTTATTCATTTTTTGGAAAAGCTCTTTTTCTCAATTTTTTATAGACTTTTCTAATGAGATAGGATTGGGATTGTCTAGAGTAGTTGATTATTCTGATTTAATAGCTTTAGGTATTCTACCTATTTCTTACGCTTATTTGATAAATGATAAAATATCAATCAAAAAAATTAAATTAATTCCTAAACCAATCTTAATTGGAATTACATCATTTTCATTTATTGCTACAAGCCTTCCAAGAATACAAACAAGCGTAAATCTTAAATCTCAATTAGAGCTTAAAACTGATATACACAAAGATACTATTATAAAAAAGTTCAACTTACAAAGCTATAATAGAAATAATTATAGTTTTAAAATGGAAATCCCTGATAAGAATGCATATGCTTTATGTAAAGTCAAAATAGATAGAGACTCAATAACAGATAGCACTGTTATTAAATTTGATAGTATCAAAAACTCTATAGCCACTGGAAGATTATTTTTTGGCCATTCTGAAAATGAACTTGATTATATTAAAAAATTGACCTTAAAAGATTATGAGCTGATGTTTATTAAAAAAATAGAAACTCTTTATAAGAAATAACTATTGGTAACACTATGTAAACGCAATGCTTTTTTAGTGTTTTGATCAAAGGGAGTTTTGTATTTGTGAGGTCGGCGCCATAAATTTTATTATTTTACAATTGAATTAATTTAAAACACTAAAAAGTATAACGCCTTATGCCTATTCCGAAAGTCGCTGACTTTCTTCATCGCACAGCGTTTACATTTAACGTTGTAATGCATTACCAAAATCGTAAATATGAAATTTAAATACACTGAAATAAAAGATGCTTATTTGGAGGTTAAAAAATTTCTTGAACACGCTTCTGGAGAGAAAATAAATAGCCTGAATACTAAAATTGTTGATGACTTAAAATTGTGGGGAGATGACAATTATTTCTTACTGATAGAGTTTGTTGAAAAGTACAACTTGAATTTTGAAAAGTTCGAATATGATAAACATTTCGATTCTGAGGGAGAATTCATTGGATTCAAAAACCTGATTTTAGGACTGTTAAAATTGCCATTATTGATAATAAACAGCTTGATTATAAAGTATATTTCGTTCAATACATATTACCGAATTGACAACATGCTCTATGATAGAACGAATGAGAAAAAAGATTTGACATTTGCGGACTTGATTTTGAGTAAGCTAAATGGAGAATTTTGTCTTAGAAATGAATGTAAGATTGAACTTGCAAAATAAACGCATTACAACAACACCTATGCGATAATGCGGGGTTTAGGTTTAACCGAAAAGTGGTTGCTTATTTGGTTTGTCACCAAAGATTTAAATTTAGTATTTTAGAAAAGAAAAAAATATAAACTTTAGCTAAGTGCTGGCTCGAAAACTTGTGATTTTTTGCTCCCGCACTACGCATAGCTAAACGTTAGCAATAATTAAAACCTAAAATGAGAATACACTCAATAGATTTGCTTCACGAACAAATAAAAAACTCAAAAAGCAAAGAATATTTCGAAGAAGTAATTCGCTCATATTACTCCAAAAATTTCCGTTCTGCAATTGTAATGTTGTACTCTATTGTTATTTGTGATTTAGTATTCAAATTACAAGAATTAAAAGACCAATTTAATGATGAAAGTGCAAAATCAATTCTTAGTGAGATAGAGGAATTACAAAAACGAAATCCAACATCATCTCAATGGGAAAATAAATTGGTGGAACTAATCAAAGAGAAAACAAATATATTCGAGCATTCTGACTATGAAAATATCTTACACCTTCAAAAACATAGACATTTATGTGCTCATCCAGTAATGCTTCAAGATTACAAACTATATAGCCCTAACCAAGAAACAGTTAGAGCCCATATTATTAATATACTTGAAGGGTTACTAACTAAACCTGCTCTTTTATCTAAAAAAATATTTAATGAGTTTTTAACAAACTTATCCGAAATTAAAGATATTCTTATTACAGAAAAAGACATTGAAACTCATTTAAAGTCTAAGTATTTAGAAAATTTAAATCCGGCAATTGAAAAAGAAATTTTTCGTTCATTATGGAAAATAGTCTTTAAATCAGATAATATACAATGTGATGAAAATAGAGAAATAAATTTTAAAGCACTAAACATAATTTTAAAAAGAAATTATGATGAATTAATTCAATTCGTTAAGGACGACAATCAGTATTTTAGTAATAATTTAAATTTAGATTTTTTCGATTTAATCTTAAGATTCTTAAATAATAATCCTAGAATAATAGACAATCTAAATGAAAGCTCAAAAACCTTAATTAAGAGCAAAATTAATCAGGACGAAAACTATGTTTTCTTAGCTTGGTTTTTAAATGAAACTTTATCTAAACACTTAACGTATTTAAAGGGTAAAAATAATGATGATTTTAATGTGCTAATTAAGACTGAAACCATAATTAAACTTTTTAATATTTATAAAGGTCAAGGGCTTTTAAATCAATCAAAAGAAATTGTAATTATGATGTATGGTAAGAGTAGAAATTATGACCAAGCTGATTCAAGGTTTGATAATCTTATTCAACCATTATTATCAGAATTCACAATACTAGAATTAACTGAACTAATAAAGGAAATAAATAATAATGGACAAGTACACGGTAGACGCTATGCAAAATGGAGTAACCGTTTAATTAAAGAAAAGGTTGATGAATTAAACCCTGACTATGACTATAGTTCATTTATGTTTTTTGAAACTTAAAAACTATTGCTAACAAGGTATAAAAAACATAGGGCGTTTGTTCTAAACCGAAAGGTCTGTGATTATTAACAAAGTCCGCTAAATATAAAATTTGGAGTTTATAATAGAAAAGATAAAAGCAAAATATTTATATTTAGCTAAGTAATAAACCGAAACGTAAGTGCTTATCAACTGCCCTACGTTCCTTATACTAGCCGTTAGCTGTAATTTAAATCCAACTTTGTGGCAGATAGAAAAGACATCGAAAAATTGATAGTTCAGAACAAAAAAAGTAATCTTAAAAATCATTGGAATGATGCATTTTTTTATAACACAACAAAATACAGCGGAGAAATAAAACCAAATGAACTTTTAATTTGGAGATCTGCTCAATTTCTAAGAGGAGCATATCCCATTTTTCGCCTGACTTTTCACCAGAACGGAAAACTTAATGGAATTAAAACGGAGAAAAACCCTTATCATAAACTACTTAATAAAATTACAGTCGGATTTATAATTGTAATCATTTCAGGTTTGTTTCTAACTACTAATTTTAAAATGGCAATTATTGGAACAGTTGGAATTTCCATAATCGGACTTTTATTACATTTAGTTTTGTCTAAATCTAAAAAATATGAGACGAAACTTTTGACTGACGAACTAAAAGATTCCATAGAAAACATCGAACGAGAAAATAATCCTGAACTAATAAATAACCCAAAAACGGAATTAAAAACAGAAAAAGTTAAAGAGTGGACTTTTACAAAGGTTTTGACAAGACTACTTCTCTATCCTTTTTGCCTACTGATTTTATGGTTTTCAATAACTGGATTTTTGCCTGAGGGGAAAACTTTATATGGAATATTAGGAATAGTTATCGCTTTGGCTTACCCAATAGCTGACATAATGTTAATAATCGGAAAAAACAAAAACAGCTAACAATTTGTATATTGCATATGCTCCCTTCGGGAAGCAAACGCAACATACAATAGACGTTGTAAAACATTTACGAAAACCTCGAATTTGAAATTTATATTGAAAATAATTTTAGTAGCAGTAGTTATGTTCGTAGTTGGAATAACTGTTTTTCTTATTGCGTTTGGAGACCATACAAATAGAACGAATTTTAAAATTTATTCTGCTGACAAAAAACAATGCGTGACTATCATTACGCAAGGAGAAATGAGGTATTTTATAAATGGAGAACATAATTCTGTTCCGAAAACGGAATATATAAAAATTGACAAAAGTGGAATTCCTCTTATTGGAGACGAAATCGGAATTTGTTGGAAAAATGAAAATTACGAATGGGAAATCGTAAATCATCAATCAAAAATTATTGACGTGAAATTAGACACTTTGAAATTTAAATTCAATACGAGTTGGGAAAAAGATAAACACGGAATTCCGAATACGAAAAAGTACATTAAACCGAATTGTGGAACGATAGGACTTTTGAATATGAAAATATACGATGAAACTATAATATTGGAAAATTGAATTGAATAGAAAACGATTTTACAACACCGTATATAATTTATTGCTTGCTTATTGCCTACTTACGAAAGCCCTCGCGGACTTTCTTGGTCGGTTTTTTTTGCTAAATTAGGTGCTTAAACCACGCAACAAACCATATACAACAACGTTGCCCACAATTTTAAAAAACAAAACTATGATTAAAAAAACTACTATTTTATTATCTTTAATTTGCTCAATTTTATTTCTAAGTGGATGTAATAACGATGATGAATCTACATCTGAACCCGAAACTGAAACTTTTCTTTGTTGCGGAACAAATCCTTTTGAATCATCGAATATTGATAATTTAGACCAATCAACTTTGGGGATTATTGAACCTATTGAAATATTCACACCGAATCAAGATGGATTTAATGACACTTTCAGAATCAATAACCTTGGAAATTATCCAAATAGTCTCGTGACAATTTTTGATTTAGATGATAATGTTGTTTCTGAATATCCTGGAACACAATCAGGTTTCGATGGTATAAATCAAAATGATAACTCTCTACTACCTTTTGGCTCATATAGATATAAAATAGTTGTTGAGAATGAGAATACTTTTTTAATGAATGGCTATGTTTGTTTCATTCGTGAAGGAAGTCAAGCTGATGGAATGAGTTTCAACGATTGCTTAGAAGATGGAAGTTTTGACCCAATAATAATCTGAGATAAACTGTGGGCAACAAAGTATATAAGCAATGCGGGAGTTGTCGCTTAATTAAAAGTTAAGGTATATTTGGGAGTCGTCGAATTTTTACAAATCCGACTTTTGATATAAACAAAAAATAAAAAGCGGAATTTGTAAAAATCAGCTCGTGCTCAACCGAATGGCAATAGCCATTTTCGCCCGCACAGCTCATATACAGAGACGTTGTAAGCAATTTAACCTTAATTAAAATGATATTTTCATTTGATATAGAATACAAAAAGACAAAACTTATAAAGCAAGGAAAAAGTAGAATTGATGAAAAATTTGAGAATCTTGCAAAATGGATTTCTGAAAAGTACAATGTAAATGTTCTTGATATTCAAGAAAAGTTTAATGAGGATGACAACGGGATCAGAATTGCTGTAAATGTGGAAACTCTCAAAGAAGAACAGAAATTTAAAATGAGCGAGCATTGGCTTTCTGGTGTTCCTGACATAAGACAGAAGGAGATTGCAGAAAAATATACTCAAATCAGAAACTCCTTAAAAGTTATTAAAAGAATCCCTAAAATAGATGATATTTTTGTTGTTTGTTTTGCTTTTGAACCACTTGCTAAAGAAGAAGTTAACTTATTAATCCCTGAAAAAAGGATTGAAAACATATATAAGGAATTAGAACTTCCTGAAATTTGGAAAATTTCTCGCTGTTTCGAAAATGCAACTTTATTCGTTTATAAAGACAAACAAAAGAATAAAATCAAAAATTCAACTAAATTTAAGTTAATTGAGGACAAATATTTTGACCTACTAAAAGAATACGATGAGTTCAATTACTGGAAAAGAGAAAACATTGAAATTAAAATAGACTCAAAACAGAATTTTGACGATAATTATGAAAGTAATTGGATACATTATTATAATTAAAAACTGCTTACAACAACATATATGTGATCATAGCAGCTAAGTGATGAATCGAATGGTTCTTGTATATTTATGAAGGCGCAATGCTTGCAAAAAGGAAAAGTTAGCAACCAATGCGTAGTTTTTATCGATATTAGGGTAACATTTTGATCTGCTACGACACATATATTAAACGTTACCATACATAAAAATCAGTTCGGATAAATTACGGGATATTAAGCAAGTATG
>NZ_CANMED010000008.1 GCF_947496855.1 uncultured Aquimarina sp. | reverse complement strand
AGGTAATCGAGAAAAGCCAGAAGAAGTAAAATCAGAAATTCTATCAGTGTATCCTAACCCTTCATCTAATTCTATAATAATTAAAGGGGTGGAAGAGAACGATGTTCTAACTATATATGACCTAATGGGCAAGGTTATTAAGCGAACTAAATTAACCACTAATAATGAATCATTGATTATTTCAGATATGGCATCTGGGCTTTATATTTTATCAGTATTTGGTAAGGATAAAGTACAGTTCGTTAAGAATTAAATCGATTAATGACACATTTTTTTAAAACTATAAAACACAAATAAATAGTTAATTAAAAGTTAAAAAAAAATAATTATAAGTAGGACGGAAGTCCAATTGATCCAATAAGATCTCAGAAGTGATAATGACTAATTAATAGATAAAGAATCGAATTCTAAATGAATTTTAACGAATTCTATTTCGAAAAGATCGCTTAATAGTTTTAATAAAATCAATAAGCTTTTGAGGTCTTAAATTCGAGAAATCTTGAAGTGTTTAATTTCGTATTAAAACTTGTTAACTATTTGTTTTCTAGTTGTTTTGACTCGAAATTAAATATAATAAAAGACGTTCTTTGAATATTTACACTAACAAAATAAATATCTTAAAACCAAACACACACAAAAAACAATTTAAAATCATGAAACTAACTAAACTAAACGTTTTTTTAACATTTTTGTTTCTTGGGCTTTTGCTCCAAGCACAAACTCCAGAAGGAGAATTAAAAAGGTGGCATAAAGTCACTTTGACTTTCAACGGTCCTAACACCTCAGAGGCCGCGAATCCAAATCCATTTTCGGATTATCTATTAGAAGTAACTTTTACGCATTCAGGAAGTAATAGAAGTTATAAAGTACCAGGCTATTTTGCTGCTTGTGGAAATGCAGAAAATAATAGCTGTGATTCTGGAAATAAATGGCGAGTAAACTTTGCACCAGATCAAACCGGAACATGGAATTGGTCTGCTTCATTTAAATCAGGATCTAACGTAGCTATTAATGGTGGAGGAGCTAATGCTGGATTTATGAATGGAGATACCGGATCTTTTAATATTTCTGAATCAGATAAATCTGATAGAGATTTTAGAAGCAAAAATCTTGGTAGATTAAAATATGTTGGAGAGCATTATTTAAGGCATGTAGGAACAAACCCTAGTAGTCCTAATGGACCATGGTTTGTAAAAGCCGGAGCAGATTCTCCAGAAAATGCTTTTAATTATGTTGATTTTGATGCTACACCTAGTTATAATAATAATCTTAATAAAATAGGAAGCAAAACATGGCAACCACATCAAAGAGATTATGTAGCTAACGATGCAAGTTCATATACCTGGAATAATGGTAAAGGAACTGAGATTTTAGGTATGTTAAATTATCTTTCCGTAGAAGGAGCAAATGTAATGTCTTTTTTAACGTGGAACAGTAGTGGTGATGGTGGTGCAGTTTTTCCTCATACATTGAAGGTTTCCTTACAAGAATATGGTAATACATCTCGTAATCAACAATGGAGTAAGGTAAACAAAGATCGTTTTGATGTTTCTAAGATGGCGCAGTGGGAAAAAGTAATGGAGTATGCTGATAAAAAGGGTATTTATTTGCATTTCAAAACCATGGAAACAGAAAATGATAATTTGATGGATGGAAATGGTTTTGGACGTGAAAGAAAATTATACTATCGTGAATTGATAGCTAGATTTGGACATCACTTAGCACTTAATTGGAACCTAACCGAAGAAACAACGTTGACAGATAATGTTGTGAAATCAACCGCTACGTATATCAAAAATGTAGATCCATATGATCATAATATAGTTATCCATACGTATCCTAATCAACAAGATCAACGATATAATCCATTGTTAGGAAATAATTCAGATTTAACTGGAGCTTCTATCCAAACTGGGAAAAATAATGTTCACAATGATGTACGCAGATGGTTAGAAAAATCTAGAAACGCTGGTAAGAAATGGGTAGTTGCTAATGATGAGCAAGGACCTGCTTCTACAGGAGTTAGAATTTCTGACCAAGAAGTAAGACATAGAATCTTATGGGCAACACTGATGGCTGGTGGAACAGGAGTGGAATATTATAGTGGATATACAAATGATGATGGTGATATAAATGGAAACGATCATCGAAAAAGAGGTAACAAATATAAAGAAGGAGGGTATGCACTTAATTTCTTTAATCGTTATCTCCAGTCGGATATGGCAAACATGATAAGTTCTGATGGTGTAACTTCAGATAATAACGATTATGTGTTTTCAAAATCAGGTAATATCTATGCAGTTTACAGACCAAATGGAGGTTCTACAGGATTAAGTTTACCTGGAGGTAATAATAAATATGATGTACAATGGTACAATCCTAGAAGTGGGGGTGGGTTAACCGCTAAAACTACTTTGGGAAGTAATTTAGTAGCACCTGATAATAATGATTGGGTAGCACTTGTTATTAGTAAAGATGGCGATAATGGTGGTGGAGATTGCGGAACAATTTCGATGCAAGCGATTTCTGATTTCCCAACAATTGCAGTTACTGGTTTTTCTCCAGCGTATAAAGATAATACTAGAAACGCACTGGCAATTGACGCTTCTCAATACAAAGACGAGTTTGCAGCAGCAGAAGCTACTTTTAACGGTGATACAGGTACATATGATATTAGATTAGCAACACTTACAGAAACAGACGGGGAATCTACTTATCGAGTTTCTATAGATGGTAAGGAAATAGGAGAGTTTACGAACCCAACGTCTAGTACTGATTATTCACCATCTGGTGCCACTTTTACTGGTATACAAATTAATAAAGGAGATAAAATAAGAGTAGCATTTAGTTCACATACCAACGGTACTATACCAGAGGGTAATGGTACAGCTTACTCAAGAGGAAGATGGACTGCGTTAGATTTCATTTGTACCGATGGCGGCGATGGTGATGGTGATGGTGATTGTGTTGCTCTAGAACAAAATGGAGTTGTAGCAGTAGAGGCTGAACACTTTTTAGACCAATCCAAAGTAAATGACAGAAAGTGGTATACGCAGAATGGTAGTGCAGCTACACCTACTCCTGACCCTGATCCTGCACATGCAGGTGGAGCTAGTAGCGGAGGATATTTAGAAATCTTACCGGATACGAGAGTAACACATAGTGACCCACTTGCTAATGGAGTTAGTTTTAGTAATACTCCGGGACAGGTAGCAATCATAAATTATAAAGTGAAATTTACAACTCCTGGAAAATACTTTGTATGGGTACGAGCACATTCTACTGGATCAGAGGATAATGGAATCCACGTAGGTATCGATGGAAACTGGCCAGCATCAGGGGCTAGAATGCAATGGTGTGCAGGTAAAAACCAGTGGACCTGGGAGAGTAAACAACGTACCAATGCTAATCATTGTGGTGAGGCAGAAAAAATATACATAAACGTACCTTCTGCAGGTGTTCACACGATTTCTTTTTCTATGAGAGAAGATGGATTCGAAATGGATAAATTTGTATTGTCTAAAAGTTATACAAAACCAACAGGAAATGGTCCTGATGAAGTTTTAGTAGATTGTGGTGATGAAAACAAGCTACCGCAAGTGTCAATAACTTCTCCTGCAAACGGAGCTAGTTTTGATATTGATCAGACTATTCCTTTGGTAGCAAATGCATCCGATACAGATGGAACAGTTGCTAAAGTTGAATTTTTTATCAATAATAACCTGGCTGCTACAGAGCAATCTGAACCTTACAACACTTCAACTACGATTGCTAATCCAGGGAATTATACAATAACAGCTAAAGCAACTGATAATGATGGAGCTGTAACAACATCTCAATCGGTAAATATTACAGTAGAAGATGATTCGGTTCCACCAACTGATGCAATAGACATTCCAGGAACTTTTGAAGCAGAAGATTTTGAATTGAAGTCAGGTAGTGTCCGTATAGAAGATACTCCAGGAACAACTTCGGGTAAAAACTTAGGATTTATCAATAATGAAGATTTTGTTGATTATACTGTCAATGTTGATTCGAGTAGTGAGTATACATTTGATATTTATGCTTCTAGCGATGGAACTGGAGGTAAAGTAGATATTACAGAATCTGGAACTGTTGTTGGTTCTATAAACATTCCAGTAACAGGACAATGGCATAGTTATAAGAAATACTCTACGACTGTTTCTTTATCATCAGGAGAGAAAGTACTTAGATTATCATTTACTGGAGGATCCGGATACCTTTATAATATCGATAAGGTTGTAACAACAAAGATTCAACCTGTAGAACAAACGGTTACACTATCTCCAATACACGATGCTTTTTTACAAGGTTCAGCTCGAGATAATTCTGATATGGTTCGCATAGAGTTAAATAATAGAACTGGATACTTAATGTTTGATCTTTCATCAATTAATGGAACAATTACTAAGGCTGATCTTAAATTTACGGTATATTCAGATGCAGGGAACGGAAACATAAGTGTCAATAAGGGTAATAGTAGTAATTGGACAGAAAGTAATTTGTCCAACTCTAATAAACCTGGTAAAGGTGTTCAATTAGGAACATTAAATGCTAATTTCCCAGTTGGTAGTACTAAGACAATACCGTTAAAAACAGCTCAGATTTCAGGTAATAAACTTTCATTGATTATAGATGCGCTTTCAGGTAATGATTTTGCATTTGCATCTAAGGAAAATGGATCGGTTACTCAAGCTCAATTAGTTGTTACTTATGATACTAATAGAGATAATAATCTTGATATTTCTAATGATATAACTTTTTATCCTAATCCTGTAGTTGATGTAATTAATATTTCTGGAGAAACTGCCGGTAAGACTATCAAAATGTATAATACTATCGGAGTTCTTGTTAAAGAAGTTGTACTACAAGAAAATCAAAACACGATCGATATGAGTGATTTAGCGTCAGGAATTTATATCATCAATATTTTGGAAGCTGGTAAAACGAATAAGATTCTTTCTGCTAAGAAAGTATTGAAACGTTAAGAGAAACTCTTTAATCCTTATAAAATCAAAAAAATAATTTAAGGAGAAAAGTAATAAATGATCAGCTTTTATGTGATTGTTTATCATCTATAGTTAAGAGATAATAGCATAATTCTAGATAGTATGAAAATCATTATCGGGATTATGTTATTATTTCTTTTATAGATAGCTAAAACTCCTAAAGTTTATTTGACAAAACAAACCTGTTTTAATCATGAAAAAAAATACAAATTTATTATTAGCCTTATTGCTATGTTTCGTCGCAGTAAGTGTTTTTGCACAACCGGCAGCACCTACTGGAAAAAAGTGGGAAAAAATAGATGTGATGTCTGATGAATTCAATGGCTCTTCTCTTAATAACACCAAATGGGCAATAAATAGTCCTCAATGGGAAGGTAGAAGACCAGCTAGATTTGAAACATCATCAGTATCCGTTTCAGATGGAAATCTTAAAATTTCTGCTTCAAAAAAAACAAATCCTTTTAATGGATGGACGCATAATGGAGGTCTTGTTAGATCTAATACTAGGAATACCTATGGATATTATGAAGCACGCATGAAAGGTAATAAAACCTTTATGTCTTCTACTTTTTGGTTAATTAATAAAAGTAATGAAGGTAATGGTTGTGATATTAGAACCACAGAATTAGATATAACCGAGACAGTAGGTGTAAATTCAAATGGAGCGAACTGGGTGGATAATATGATCGTAAACATGAACTCTAATACACATAGTAGAAATACGAATTGTAATAGTACTCCAGTTGGTCAACAAGGAAACAAAGCTCCTCTTGGAGAAGAATCCTGGAAGAACTATCACACATATGGAGTTTGGTGGAAAAGTAAGAGTGAAATTTTATTTTATTTAGATGATAAATTCGTTGGGCAAATAAAGCCTCCAGCAGACTTTGATCTTCCTATGTACTTGCGCATGGTAGTAGAAACTTATGATTGGAACCCACCAAAATCTGGTCAAGATGGAATGAATAATTCTCTTGAGAATCGTACAACCTATTATGACTGGGTTCGTTCATATAAATTAGTTAATGATGATAATCCAAATAATCCACCATCGGTAAAACTTACATCTCCGGTAAACGGATCTATTTATGAAGTAGGTGAAAATATTGCACTTAGTGCGGATGCATCTGATGCTGACGGTAGTGTTACTAAAGTTGAATTTTTGATTAATAATAATTTAGTAGCTACTGAACAAGTAACACCTTATGCAAGTTCTACTACAATATCTAGTCCTGGAAATTACACAATAGTTGCAAAAGCTACAGATAATAATGGAGCAGTTAAGACATCACAATCAGTAAGTATAACTGTTAAAGACGACTCGGTGCCACCGATTGATGTTATTAATATTCCAGGATCTTTTGAGGTGGAAGATTTTGATTCAAAATCAGGAAGCCTTCGTGTAGAAAATACTCCTGGAACAAATGCAGGTAAGAATTTAGGATTTATTAAAAATGGAGATTTTGCAAATTACAAGGTGGATGTGGACGTAACAAGTGAGTACACATTAGATATATATGCCTCAAGCCAGGGATCTGGAGGGACAGTAGATATTTTAGAGTCAGGATCTGTGGTAGGTTCTATAAATATTCCGGTTACAGGACAATGGCACAGTTATAAGAAATATACTACCACTATTTCTTTAACTTCAGGAGAAAAAACATTGAGATTATCTTTTAAAGGAGGTACTGGATATTTATACAATATAGATAAGGTTGTAGCAACAAAGATTCAATCTGTAGAACAAACAGTTACTCTAACTCCAATACAAGATGCTTATTTGCAAGGATCCACCAAATACAATTCTGACATGATTCGTGTTGAAAATAATAGTCGTTCTGGATATTTGATGTTTGATCTTTCTTCAATTAGTGGAACTATTACAAAAGCTGATCTTAAGTTCACTGTATATTCAGATGCTGGAAATGGAAATATTGCTGTTAGTAAAGGAAATAGTAATAATTGGACAGAAACTAATTTGTCTAATTCCAATAAGCCAGGGAAAGGGACACAATTAGGAACGTTAAATGCTAATTTTCCAATTGGTAGCACTAAAACAATCCCTTTGAAAACAGCGCAAATTTCTGGTAATAGAATTTCATTAGTTATAGAGGCGCTTTCAGGGAATGATTTTGCATTCGCTTCAAAAGAGAATACATCAGCAGCAAAACCTCAATTGGTGATTACTTATACTACAAATCGTAGTAATGAGAATAATTCAAATGATGTAAGAGTGTATCCTAATCCAGTGGTAAACACAATTAACTTTTCTTCTAATATGGAAGGTAAAATAGTTAAAGTGTTTAATGTTCTTGGAGTATTGATGAAAGAGACCATTTTAGAAGCTGGTCAAAACTCTATTGACATAAGTAACTTGTCATCTGGATATTATATCATCAACATTTTAGAAGCTGGTAAATCAAATAAGTTAATTATTTCTAAGAAAATAGTAAAGCAATAGGGCGACAGTAATTAAAGTAAATATTAGTTAACTACTAGTATTTTTTACACAAACTCAGTATAGAGAAACTGTCCCTTAAAAAAGGATAGTTTCTCTTCTTAATTTTAAAATAAACTTTAATAACAAAGAATGAAAAATTTATTTTCAAGTAAACATAAATATTCTATGGGTAAAACTATAGGAAGTGTGTTATTTCTATTGATTTTTATAACCACACAATTGGAAGCCCAATTGAGAGTGGGAGATCCAGGGGTTACTTTTGATTCCGAAAAATTTGATAACCGCTATCAACAGATGAAAGAATGGGAAAAAGCAGGTGTTCGAGGCGGTATCCCTTTTTTGAAGGATATAAAAATTGTAAAAACTCTTACTAATGGTGCAGATAGTGATGCAATTAATAGAGCAATTAATGATGCTTCTAAAGAAAATGGATTGGTAGCCGTATTTCTTAAAAATGGGACATATAATATTAATAAAAGAGTTTCTATGAAATCAAACGTCTCTTTAATAGGAGAGAGTAGAGAAGGCGTTAAATGCATTATTAGGATGAATAATAGTGATGCCTTTAGTTTTTATAGAGTTAGTAAAAGTGGGATATATACATTAACAATCGAAGGAAGTTGGGGAAAACCAAAATACGACTGGAATTATAGTTTAAATGCTAATGATGAATTAAGAGGTAATGATAATATATCTGTCAAGTTTAATGATTCTCCTGATTGTTGGTTAGATAAAGTAACTATTATTAATTCAGCAAAAGACCCTGTAAGAGTTCCTTCTAACCATGTAACTTTAAGAGATTTAATAGTAGATGGGGCCCATAAAAAGGCAGGTGGAGCACAAGGATATTTTTTCATACAAGGAGCTTATAATCTTATTACAGGTTGTAAGGTTACTCATTTACGCCATATATCATTACAAGGGAGTAATGTTGAATATAATGTGGTATATGATAATAATTTTAGACAAGAAGTAAGCTTCCATAGTGGTGACAATGGAAATAACCTGATAGAAAATAACAGGATTGTATTACCCAAGGATATGCCCAACTCTAAAGCTGATACACCTAATGCGGCTTATAATAATAGGAATGAACCCAACTATTATGCAATTATGGGACCTTGGTCTATTCAACATCAGAATTCAAAAAAGCCCAACTTTATATATAAAAATAACTGCCTTGAAGAAAACCATAACAATATTAAACCGTGGTCAGATTCTAATTTATTGTACAAAGGACCTCGAGAAGTGAAACCTTCAAATCCCGCAACAAACTTTCCGGCATTATCAGCAAGTGAGTCTCCAAAGGGAGGAACACTATATCCTGTGATTTTAAATGAGGAGAGCCCTATAATATCAATTCCAGGAACATTCCAAGCAGAAGATTTTACTAGAAAATCAGGAAGTGTTCGTGTTGAAGATACACCAGCAACTTCTGACAAAAACATTGGGTTTATTAAAAATGATGATTATACTGATTATACAGTAAATGTTGATTCTAGTAGTAAGTATACGTTTGATATCTACGCTTCTAGTAATAGAACTGGAGGTACAGTAGATATTTTAGAGTCAGGATCTGTGATAGGTTCTATAAATATTCCGGTTACAGGACAATGGCATAGTTACAAGAAATATACTACCACTATTTCTTTAACTTCAGGAGAAAAAACATTGAGATTATCTTTTAAAGGAGGTACTGGATATTTATACAATATAGATAAGGTTGTAGCAACAAAGATTCAATCTGTAGAACAAACAGTTACTCTAACTCCAATACAAGATGCTTATTTACAAGGATCCACCAGAAATAACTCTAATATGATTCGTATAGAGTCAAATAAACGTTCGGGATATTTGATGTTTGATCTTTCCTCAATTAGTGGAACTATTACAAAAGCTGATCTTAAGTTTACTGTATATTCAGATGCTGGAAATGGAAATATTATTGTTAGTAAAGGAAATAGTAATAATTGGACAGAAACTAATTTGTCTAATTCCAATAAGCCAGGGAAAGGGACACAATTAGGAACGTTAAATGATAATTTTCCAATTGGTAGCACTAAAACAATCCCTTTGAAAACAGCACAAATTTCAGGAAATAAACTTTCATTAATTATAGAGGCGCTTTCAGGGAATGATTTTGCATTTGCTTCAAAAGAGAATACATCAGCAGCAAAACCTCAATTGGTGATTACTTATACTACAAATCGTAGTAATGAGAATAATTCAAATGATGTAAGAGTGTATCCTAATCCAGTGGTAAATACAATTAACTTTTCTTCTAATATGGAAGGTAAAATAGTTAAAGTGTTTAATGTTCTTGGAGTATTGATGAAAGAGACCATTTTAGAAGCTGGTCAAAACTCTATAGACATAAGCAGCTTATCGTCTGGATATTATATTATCACCGTTTTAGAATCTGGTAAATCAAATAAGTTAATTATTTCTAAGAAGATAATAAAGCAATAGGGCGACAGTAATAAAAGTAAATATTAGTTAACTACTAATATTTTTTACACAAACTCAGTTAGGAGAAGCTATCCCTTAAAAAGGATAGTTTCTCTTCTTAATTTTATAACAACATGAAAAAGGCCTTTGTAAGAATTTTTTTCAAATGATATAAAAATATCTTATCACTCTCTTAACAATTCGAAAAAGCAGCAATATATAATCAAAAAAAGGAGTTATTAAAACCTTTAACCTCACATAAATTAATAATACACAAATCAATTAAACATGAAAAAAAACTTACTAAACGTATTGCTAATCTTCTTAGGGTTGCAAGGAACACAGGTCGTCGCACAACACAATTATGGAGAAGCTTTACAAAAATCAATATTGTTTTATGAAGCGCAACAATCGGGAGTTCTTCCGGATTGGAATAGAATTAGCTGGCGAAGCGATGCTGGTGTCAATGATGGCCAAGACGTTGGATTAGATCTAACAGGTGGATGGTTTGATGCAGGAGACCATATTAAATTCGGTTTTCCTATGGCCTTTTCCGTAACTGCTTTGAATTGGGGGTTTTTAGAATATAAAGAAGGTTATGATGCTGTAAATCAAACGGAACACTACAAAAGGAATATTAAATGGGTAACCGACTATTTTATTAAATGTCATCCTTCTAAGTTTGAATTTTATGCCCAAGTTTCTAAGAAGGGACAGGATCATAATTTTTGGATGCCTGCCGAAATGATAGATGTTCACCCACAATATGGACAAAGAGAGTCTTTTAAACTAGATATTGATCATCCAGGAACTGAAGTGGTTTGCGAAACTGCTGCTGCTTTAGCATCTGCTAGTATCATTTTTAAAGATAGTGATCCTGCATATAGCGCTACTTTATTACAGCATGCTAAGGATCTATATGAATTTGGAGAAACCTATAAAGGAAAGTATACAGAAGAAGGTGGAATCCCAGCTGTAGGGACATACTCCTCTGGTGGATATGAAGATGAATTGAGTTGGGGTGCTTTATGGTTATACAAAGCGACAGGGGATAATACATATCTTCAAAAAGCAGAAGCAGCTTATGGAGAACCGGATTACTTATGGAGTTTTGTATGGGATGATAAACGATACGGAAATATGGTTTTATTAGCACAACTTACAGGGAAGCAACAATATATCGATAATACAGAAAGGCATTTGCAGTTTTGGATAGATAATGGAAATGGTATAACATACTCCGCAGGAGGTCAAGCACACCTTACACAATGGGGATCTTTACGTCATTCTATGAATGCAGCATTAACAGCTTTGATATTTAGCGATACTGTAGATACTCCAAGTAAACAAGAATATCACGATTTTGCCGTTGATCAAGTTAATTATGCTTTAGGGGATAACCCAAACAATCGAAGTTTGGTTACTGGTTTTGGAGTAAACCCTCCTACAAAACCACATCACAGAGGACAACATTCTAGTTGGTCAAGAAGTGAGAGTGTACCAGAAGAGTCAAGACATACGCTTTGGGGAGCTTTGATGGGAGGACCAGGAAGCCCTGACGATATGTTTGTAGAGGATAGATCAGATTTTCAAGCTAATGAAGTTGCTTGCGATTATAATGCTTGTTATCAGGGAGTATTAGCTAGAATGGTAATGGAATTTGGAGGTACAGAACTGGATAATTTTCCACAAGAAGAACCAGCAAATGTAGAATTTCTAAACGAAACTAAAATTAATAGTGAATCAGGAAGGTTTACAGAATTAGCAATTTGGTTAAATAACAGGTCGGCTTGGCCCGCAAGGATTCCTGGAAGTTTAACAGCACGCTATTTCATAGATATTACCGAAGGAATTAATGCAGGATATACTTCTAGTGATTATGAAATTACAAGCAGAGGTAACGGAGGAGCGACAGAGGGTTTACAAGTTTGGAATGCCGATAATAATATATACTTTGTAGAAGTAGGAATTGATAATGATAATATGCCTTTTCCAGGTGGTCAGGGAGAACATAGAAAAGAAATTCAAGTAAGAGTTTCTGTGCCTAACGATGCTTCTGATAGTTCTTGGGATCCTACTAATGATTATTCATACGAAAACCTGAGCAATACACTTATTGAATCGGAAAAAGTTCCTATTTATGCTGATGGAGTATTAGTTTGGGGAACTGAACCTTCAAGATCATTATCGGTGACTGATTTTAATACGCTAGGATTACAATTATTTCCTAATCCTACAAAAAATGTACTATACATCTCTGGAGATCTAATAAATATTCAAAATTCGACTGTTGTAATTTCTGGAATAACTGGAAATGTTATAAAGTCGATAAAAGTATCTGATGTTGCTGTAGATAGAGTTTCAATACCAACCTGGAATCTATCATCTGGAATGTATTTTATTAGTTTAACAGCTAATAACGGAGCTAAAGCAACTACTAAATTTTTGAAGAATTAATATAGTAGTTTTCATGTCTTTGAAAAAAAGGTGCTTATTAGTAAGCACCTTTTTTTTGAATAAAGTTGTTTTAAACAAGAAGTAATTCCGTTACTAATCTCCCTATATTTGTTGGTTCAACATGTAAAGATGCTTTATCAATACACAAAAGAATTTAACTATAATCTAAGATTGGCAGCACCTGTCATGCTGGGAATGTTAGGGCATACTTTTGTGGGTTTAATTGATAACATTATGGTTGGGCAATTAGGTACTGCAGAATTGGCAGCGGTATCTTTAGGGAATAGCTTTATGTTTATTGCGATGTCTTTAGGGATTGGATTTTCTACAGCAATTACGCCTCTTGTAGCAGAGGCAGATGGAGAGGGTAATTTTAATAAAGGTAAATCAGCATTTAAGCATGGATTATTTTTATGTACTACACTCGGAGTAGCTTTATTCTTTGGGGTTTTAGTTGCGAAACCACTGATGTATTTAATGAAACAGCCCGTTGAGGTAGTAGAGTTGGCAATTCCTTATTTGGATTTAGTTGCAGTTTCCTTAATTCCTTTAATAGTTTTTCAGGCTTTTAAACAGTTTTCGGATGGATTATCCATGACCAGATATCCGATGTATGCAACTCTAGTCGCCAATATCGTAAATGTAGTTTTAAATTATTTGTTGATTTTTGGGAAGTTTGGTTTTCCACAAATGGGTATTGTTGGTGCAGCAGTTGGTACATTAGTATCCAGATTTGTAATGGTAATTTTTTTATGGCTTTTTCTGAAATATAAAGAAAAGTCAAAAGCATATGTTACCAATATTAAATTCTTTGTTCTTCAGAGTAGTATGCTAAAAAACATAGTAACACTAGGGTTTCCTTCTGCATTACAGATGTTTTTTGAAGTTGCAATATTTACTTCTGCCATTTGGATTTCAGGAATTTTAGGTAAAAATCCGCAAGCGGCTAATCAAATAGCGTTAAATCTGTCAGCAATGACTTTTATGGTAGCTATGGGATTGAGTGTAGCGGCTATGGTACGTGTAGGGAATCAAAAAGGACTTTTACAATATAAAGAATTAAGAAGAATTGCATTTTCAATTTTTTTATTAACGTTTTTTATCGAAATTATATTTGCCTTGTGTTTTGTTATTTTTAATAACATATTGCCAGAGATTTATTTAGATGTAAACGACACAGAAAATTTAGCAGATAATACAGAAGTAATCGGAATAGCTGCGAAGCTTTTGATTATAGCTGCTTTGTTTCAGATATCTGATGGTATTCAAGTGGCAGTTCTTGGCGCATTAAGAGGGTTACAAGATGTAAAAATACCTACTGCGATTACATTTTTTGCATATTGGATTGTTGGTTTTCCTATTAGTTATTATCTGGGTTTATATACAGAATACAAGAGTTCCGGTATTTGGATAGGATTATTGGCTGGGTTAACAGCATCAGCATTATTATTGTACATTAGATTTAATTATTTGAGTAAAGATTTAATGCTGAAAAAAGGTAATGCAAAATCATTGTGATAATCTTTTTTAATAGCTACAATATAGAGAGTTTTACTCCGTTTCTTTTTTGGACTAGTTTTTGTTACTTGTCAAAATATATTTCATATTAAGGAATATTTAACTATATTTCGAATATAACTAAAACCGAAAAGAAAAGAGATGAATAGCCCAAAATCTAACCTTTACCTTTTACTTATTGTATTTTTTGTTATAGGCCTTAATGATAGCGCCTTGGCACAAAATTTAATTCCGAATCCTAGTTTTGAAAACACAAATGCAGCAGTCAAAAAACTGAAACATGAGATGCGAAACTTTGGTGTTATTGCTGATTGGAAATCGTTAACAAATACCCCAGATGCACATCATCCAGGAGTGAGTGAAGTGAAATTTGATCATAAAGCAGCAGGTTTTTTAAAACAGTTTGGTCCGCAAGAACCTAGAACAGGAGAATCGAAAGTAGGATTATATGTAACCGGTAATAACACAAAAGAATCAATTGTAACCAAATTAGTTAGTCCTTTAAAAGCCGGAAGGTATTATTATTTTCATATGTATGTATCACTTGGAGAAGGAAGAGTAAGTAATTCCTGTACCTCTTCTATAGGTTCTTATTTTACAGCAAGAGTTCCTAGGATTACAGAAACATCAAAATATAAGTTACATATAGAATCTTCTGAGATGATATGTGATACTAAAGAATGGACTAAAGTATGTGGAGTTTATAAAGCTAAAGGAACAGAAAAATATATCTCTCTAGGCTATTTTTCAGATACACCTAACGGAAAATCATTAAAAGGAGGATCTTTCAGTGATGCATACTATTATATAGATGATGTAGAACTAAGAGAAATGCAAGATGTAAAGGGTGTGGATGTGGATAATATTTGTGATATGGCCTTAGACTTTTCTGATATTGAATATTTGATAGGTGAAAGTGAAGTGTATGAGGAAATTAAAACAGCTCTAGATTCATATTTACAATACTTAAAAGTTTTTAAGTTTAATAGTATCAAAATAGTTGGACATGCTAATGATTCTGAAATTGAGTTTGAAAATGAAATTCTTTCATCGGCAAGAGCAGGTTTTGTTAGAGAATATTTGGTGGAAAATGGTATAGATGAAACTTTAATAGAACATATTGGGATTAGCAATACAGAACCTAAAGAAGGAGAAGGTATTGATAATACAGAATTAGGATCTAATGCCAGAGTACAGATTATTATAGAATAAAGATTAGAAAATAATAGATATATTGAAGAGGTAAATTTTAAATCAAAATTTACCTCTTATTGTTTTTGCTACTTTGATTGTAAACTTCGTAGCTTTGTTACTTATAATTTTTAGCATATGAGTTTTCCAAAATTCTTATTAGGGGATAATACAGATTATCCAAACGCCATTTTTGTGGTTCATACAGAGTTTCCTCGATTTATTATAAATCTAGAAAATGATGAAGTAGAATGGTTAGAAGAGTTTGATAAAAGTGATGAAAAAGAATTAGAAAGCGAAGCAGAGAATCTATTTCAGGAGGCAAATGATTTTTATGATCGTGAGATAAAACATTATGAAGATAAATAGATATTCCTTTTGATTAAAAATAGATATAAAAACTACGGGTTATTATGGAAGAACTTATACAATTAGATAAAGATATATTTTTGTATCTTAATAATTTAGGATCTCCTTTATGGGATGGTTTTTGGTTGTTTATGACAGAAAAATTTTACCAAATTCCACTGTACTTAATCCTCTTATATTTCTTTTATAAATATTTTGGTATTAAAGGCACGATTATAACATTAGTTATAGTAGCAGCCTTAATTGCTGCATCAGATCAAATTTCTGTATTGTTTAAAAATACTATCGTTTTGCGTCCCAGACCATGCAGAGCAGAGGGTGTAGCAGAATTTACTCGATTTATTGCAGAAAGATGTGGACGACATGGATATTTCTCTGGTCACGCAACTAATTCAATGGCGTTAGCCTTTTTTACAGGATTGACATTGCAGAAAAAAGTGAAATATATTTTCCCCTTTATGGTAATTTGGGCTACAGTTGTTAGCTATAGTAGAATTTATGTTGGAGTACATTACCCTGGAGATATCATTACTGGTATGGCTGTGGGAATTCTTTTAGGAGTAGCAGCGTTTAAGTTACACGGATTGCTTGTAAAGAAATATGGGTGATATTCTCTGATTTTTTAGGATAAGATCAATTGGCATAAAACTTGATCCAATTAAATCAATCATTAGCTAATTCTTATCTTATGAATAAAGTGTACACTTCTGTCCTATTTTTATTATTCTCTTTTTTAGTATCTGCTCAGGAAATTCCAGTTTTAAAAGTCTCAGATAAACCAATTGGATTGTCTTCATTAGACGTAAAAGTTGATGTTATAGGTAATATAGCAACCACAACCTATGATATGCTTTTTTATAATCCTACAGGAAATGTTTTGGAAGGTGAACTTTCATTTCCTTTAGGAGAAGGACACGATGTTTCCCGTTTTGCATTAGATGTTAATGGTAAACTTAGAGAAGCAGTTGTTGTGGAAAAGGAGCTAGGTAGAATTGCTTTTGAAGCAGTAGTAAGAAAAAGAGTGGACCCTGCTTTATTAGAAAAAGGAACAGGAAACACTTATAAAGCTCGTATTTATCCAATACCTGCTAATGGATATAAAAGAATTGTATTAGCATATGAACAAGAGTTGGTGTATACCGATAATGCACATTATTATGATTTACCACTAGGTTTTAAAAACAAACTAGATCATTTCTCACTAAAAATGATTGTTTTTGATCAAAAAAGCAAACCCATTATAGAGAAAGGACAGCTATCAGGACTTGAGTTTTCTAATTGGGAAAAACATTACAGTACTACAATAACTAAAAAGAATTACATACCTAATAAGGATCTATTAATAAAAATACCTGTGCCATTAAATACAGAGAAAATAATTACTTCTGAGAATTATTTTTATGTATACAAAACAGTGCAACCAGAAAATAGATTAAGAAAAAAAGCTAAAGAGATTACTATATATTGGGATGCTTCTTTATCTATGAAAGAGAGAGAGCTTCAGAAGGAATTAGATTTTCTGAATGCTTACTTTTTATATACTCCAAATATAGATGTGAATTTCATAACATTTAGTAATGTCCGGTTATCAGAAAAAAAATTCAGAATAAAAGATGGTAATTGGAAATCTTTGAGAAGCAAAATAGAGACTGTATCGTATGATGGAGGAACCTCGTATGATTCCATTTTTGGAGGAAAACAAGTCTCTGATATTGTCTTTTTATTTTCTGATGGTATCGCAAGTTTAAGTGAATATTCGATGGAGAATAACCGCCCTGTATTTATTGTAAATAGTATAGTGAAAGCAAATCATTCAGTATTAAAAAACAGTGCAGAAAACACAAATGGCGCTTATATTAATCTGAAAACAAAATCAATACTTGATGCGATGACTGCTATTAAGTATGAGTCATTTAAGTTTTTAGGATATGAATCCAAAACAAAAAATGGAGAAGTATATCCCAATATACCCGTTAGTTTGTCACATGATTTCTCTATAGCGGGAAAAGGTTTTGAAAAAAATGAAACCTTGCTATTGAATTTTGGATATGGTACTGAAATTACACAAAGCATACCAATAAAAATAAATGCGAATCCAACAAAAAATATCAATGTTAGAAGAGTTTGGGCTCAAAAGAAGTTGGATCAATTACAACGGGATACGAAAAAAAACAAAGAACAGATTACTGCTTTAGGAAAAAGCTATAGTCTTGTAACAGCGTTTACATCGTTAATTGTTTTAGAAGATATACAAGATTATATAACATATCAGATAACTCCTCCAGAAGAATTATTAGAAGAATACAATCAGATTCTCGCATCAAAAGATGTAATTAAGAATGATCGGGTAAATAGTCAGTCAATCTCTGCGGATGATATTGGAGAAAAAATTCCAGTTGAACAAAGTTTTGAAATCGTACAAGAAGAAAAAATAGCGGAATCACCTTTATTACAATCGGTTAATGATGGTTTAGAGGAAATAGTAGAGCTAGATGAAATAGTGGATGCTGAAGAAGACGAAGAATTGTTATCAGTACCATTTTCTGTAATAGAGCAAGTACCAGTTTTTCCTGGGTGTGAACAAAATATTAGCAATGACGATAGAAAGAAATGCTTTTCTGATAGTGTGAAAAATCTAGTTAATGGTAATTATAATTCTCAGATGACTAGAGATCTTAACCTATCTCCAGGAGTTAAACGAATGTATGCCAGATTTATGATTAATAGGGAAGGTGATGTAGTTAATATAGAAGTAAGAGGATCTCATAATAAATTAGCAGAAGAAGCAATCAGGGTATTAAAACTATTACCTAAAATGACTCCTGGAAAACAAAGGAATAGATCCGTTGATGTAAATTATGTCCTTCCTATTATAGTAAATGTGCAAAATAATGGTAGATCAGCCAATACATATACTTTAGAGGGCAGCGTGGTTTTGAGAGCTAATACATTACCTCCTAATAGTAATGTATCATCGGCAAGAACAAATATCATTAGACCATCGTTCAAAAAATATTCAGGAGATCTTACAATAAAAGATAGAAAAATAATGCTCGATTATGTACTAGAACTAAGAAAAGCGAAAAATAAAGAAGAAGCTTATAACATATATCTAAAGCAACGAGAAAAGTATATAAAAATACCGGCATATTTTGTTGATGTTTCTAATCATTTTAGAAAAAGATTTAATGATAATATGTATGCATCCAGAATATTATCCAATATACCGGAAACAGATTTTGATAATTATGAATTATTAAAAGTATATGGATATCAGTTACAAGCTACTAATCACAATAAGCATACAGTATTTATTTTTGAACGCATATTAGAATTAAGACCAGAAGATTCTCAATCATATAGGGACTTAGCACTGGCTTATGAAAATGAAGGAAAATGTCAGGAAGCACTTGATTTACTCAATAAGATTGTAACAGGAGAAATCTATAAAAACTCTAAGAGGCGAGTGTTTAAAGGAATCGAAGATATTGCCAAAAATGAAATAAGAACGCTTATTGATAAATACAAAGATGATATGGATCTCAGTGAAATAGACAAAGAATTATTAGCTCCTATAGTCTATGATATTCGAGTAACAACAGATTGGAATCATAATGATACGGATATTGATTTGCACATTATCGATCCTAATCTGGAAGAGTGCTATTACAGTCATAACAAAACAAGCATAGGAGGTCATATGTCTCAGGATATGACAGAAGGTTTTGGTCCCGAAGAGTTTACGCTAAAAAAAGCCATAAAAGGGATATATTTTGTTAAGATTAAATATTATGGGGATAGATATCAAAAAGTTGAAAATCCTACTTTTATGAAAATCACAATGTTTAAGAAATATGGCTCAAGTAAAGAGAGCAGAGAAACTAGAGTTATTAGATTGACTAAGAAAGATAATGAGGAAGTGATTGCTAAAATTGTTTTTTAATTTTAGTAACTTTTTGATTTAATAATCTGTTCTCTAAATTTTTTCTTTTTAATAGGTATAGTAGAATTTGCGTGTTGCCTTAAAGCAGCTGTTTTAAAAATTATATCAGTTTATATATGGACTTTTCTAAAGATCGGTACATTGCTTATAGTTTAGATCTCTAGTATTCTTTTTAAGCTTAAAAAATCATATTATTTAAGACTGTTAGTTATCTCGTTTGTTACTGTTTTACTAATTTCATAGTCTTTTTGTCTTCTAATAAAAGATAATATATACCATTACTATAAGATGACAAGTCTATTTCTTTGCTGGAACCTTGATCTAAAATTTTTCCAGAACTGTTTACCAACTTCCATTTATTAGCATTTTCTGTGAGATGTATAATGCTTGATGTAGGATTGGGATATAACACGATTGCTTCAGTAACATCGAATTCTGGTATAGAAAGTTCTTGATTGCATCCTTCAGGAGTAGAGAATTGAAGTCCAGTATCAAAATCTTCGTTTAGGTCCAATACAATGTTTTCAAATATCAGCTCTTCTCCCAAAATTGAAGTTACTCGCAGATTCATTGGTGATGGAATTCCAGAGGTCTCTATAAAAAAGTTAAATAGCTCTCTATTAGTGTTCATCCAGGTATTGTCAGGTAACTGGTACTCCATTTTAGAGATTGCGTGGTTGATATCTCTAAATTGAATAGCTGTCCAGAATTCACTAGAACCTTCTTTAAAATTAATTTTAATAGTTTCACTATTAGCCATCGTTTCGCAGGGTACAAATTTCCATGTTATTGGTACTCTACCGTCAATAACATCAGCAATCATATCAAAGGCTTCCATTGTCATATCTACATCGCCAGAAGCGCACTCTGGACAACGATCTACTACATTGAGAATAACACTTCCTTTTACTCCAGTTACTTCGATACAAGCTCCGCAAGCATTGCTGCCATCGTAATCAATATTGTTTAGAGCGCAATGCATATAATCTCCAGCTGCTACGGGTAAGGAACAATTACCAAAAGTACCTCCGGCTACACCGTCATAAAATGTGCCCTCACCAGTATGTACGGTATCATTGCACTCCTGAGCAGAAATCTTTATAACTGAGATAACTACTAAAAAACAGAAAATGTAAATGTGTGATTTCATTTTTATTTAATCAGATTTTATTAATGTTTATAACAGGTTAACTAGTATGTTTTTAAATTATTTTCTGAGTTTTATTTCTTTTTGAATTTCTTCTTTTTTTTCTTTTTACTAAACAGTCTTTTTAAGAAATTATCACGTTTTTCTGGTTGGCAGTCCATATCCTCTAAAACATTGTTTGGTGTTTTTTCGAAGCTACTTTTAGTAAAATAATCAAAATCCGTGTCTTCATTCATTTTTTGATAAAGCTTACCAAAAATAGGCAAGGCAGAATTAGCACCTTGTCCTTGAGCTGTTGTTTTAAATCCAATGGCATAATTGTCATTACCTACCCAAGTTACCGTAACAAGTTTTGGTGTAATTCCTACAAACCAGCCGTCTTTATTATCCTGAGTAGTACCAGTTTTTCCGGCAATTTCATTTTTAAGACCATAGGTGGTTCTTAATCTGGTTGCTGTACCTTTATCAACTGTAGATTTCATCATTTCTAATAATACTTGTCTTGTATAATTACTAAAAGCAGGTTCTTCTATAATTTTAGGTTCAAACGAAGCAATAAGGTTGCCGTGTCTATCTTCAATTTTTGTGATATAAAAAGGATGGACTCCTTTAGAATTGTTTGCATAACTGGCATATGCGCCTGCTAATTCTTTTATTTTAATTCCAGCCGTTCCTAGTGCTATTGAGGGTTGCTCAGTCATCTCTTCAGTGATCCCCATTCTTTTTATTTGATCAAATACTTTGGTAATACCTACTTCACCAAGCACTTTTACTGCAATTGTATTTACAGAGTTACTTAAAGCTGTTTCTAAGTTATAATTTAAATAAGGATCTTTTTCTTCAGATGAATTTGTGGGTGTCCAATCTTTAAGGTTCGTATATGTCACTTCTTTTGACGGGAAATAGGTACAGGGTTTCATACCATTCTCTATAGCTGTAGTGTATACAAATGGTTTAAAAGTAGAACCTACTTGTCTTTTACTTTGAGACACATGGTCATATTTGAAATATCTATAATCGATACCCCCTAAATATGCTCTAACTGCTCCACTAGAAGGATCAATAGCAATCATTCCAGCATTCAGAAATTTCAAATAATGTTGTAAACTATCTTTGGTAGAAACTTTTTTAGTAATATTTCCTTCCCATTGAAATAGTTCCATCTCTCGTTTGATAGAAAAAGAGTCTGTAATCTGTTTTTGACTAAGACCTTGTTCTTTATATTTTTGGTAAATAGGTAATTGTTTCAGTGCATTATCGATCAAATTTGTATTTACTTTCCAAGGGGCTTCTTTTCCATACTCTTTTTCGTATGTCTTTTGTAAAATTTGTAAATGATCTTTCATTACTTCTTCTGCCAATGATTGCATTTTATAATCTAAAGTAGTATGAATAATTAATCCGTCTTTGTAAATGTCGTATGCACTGCTATCCGCTTTCTTATATTTTTTTAAAACCTCATTAAGTTCTTTTTTTACTTCTTCTCTAAAATAAGGAGCTAACCCAAGATCATGATTAAAATATTGATAATCTAGAACGATGTTTTGATTCATTACTTGATTCGCAATGTCTTGAGTGATATATTCGTACTTTGTCATTTGTTGTAAAACAACATCTCGTCGCAGCTGGCTGCGTTCTGGAAATAGTCTAGGGTTGTAGCTGTGATTAGCTTTTAAACTGCCAATTAGCGTACTGGCTTCCGATAACGTAAGTGCTGCAGTAGATTTATTAAAAAACTTTTGAGAAGCACTTTCGATTCCATAGGTATTGTCTGGAAATGGAACTGTGTTGAAGTATTGAGTAAGAATTTCTTCTTTGCTATATAAATCTTCAATACGTTTGGCTACAATAGATTCTTTAAGCTTATTTACTATAATACTAAAAGCGCCGTAATCTTCTCTTCCAAAAATATTTTTTACTAGCTGAAGTGTAATCGTACTTCCACCTCCAGAAGATTTATCCCTAAATAAAATCGTTTTAAAAAATACTCTTAACAAACTTATATTATCTACACCATCATGTTCATGAAAACGTACATCTTCGGTAGCAATCAAGGCATCAATCAGATGTTTAGGAAGATTTTCATAGACAATAGGTTGTCTGTCATAGACAAAATATTTACCAATCAGATGATCATCTTTATCTAATACTTGAGTTGCTTCAGCTTGTTTTAAAGAGCTTAATTCATTTTTGTTTGGTATTTCTCCCCAAAATCCGAAATAAATGCTTCCATAAAAAAAAGCGAACATTAAAAAAAAGCCTCCAAGCGTAATTAAAGACCACTTAATCCATCGTTTGTGTAATATTCTTATTGTAATCATACTATATGACTACTAATAACGCGAAAAATGACGTATTATTTGGAATACTCACTTTCTTTTAATCATAAAGTGTATATTTTTTCCCATCAAAATATTGAGGGTAGTACTTACTTTTTTGTAAGTTAATTTTTCAAAAGTTAATTTTTTTTATTTTAAATTGTAGAGTGAATTTTGACATATAATATCTGAAGAGAATTTGTTTAAAGTGAATTTTTAAAAACACTTTGAAATGTATTGTAGAAAGTAACCAACTATAATCCTCCATACTATGAATAGAGTAATCGTTGACTACAAAAAATTGAATAAAGATATTTTGAATCTTTTAGTAGAAAAATTTCCTGATGGCTACTCGGATCGGGATATTATTTATTTTAAAAATCATCATCGTGATACAATTGAAGCGGTAGAAGTAAAAACTGATGACACTATTTATTTAGTAAAAATAAGTGAGCGTCTTGCTGGAGTTATGCAAGATTATGATGATAATACATCAGAAACAGATGTTCCTGTTGCTATTGTAAATGATCAAGTAGGTAGTGAGTTCAGTCTTGATGACTAATTGCATTTTAGTAATTTTTAATTTACTAATAAAAAGGTTTTATCTTATGTAATTTTATACTAAAACGAAATTACACCGGTGTTTTTGTGTCTAGTATTTTGGTTAATGAAATTTAAAAGACATATTTACATCTTTAAATTTCTAGACTTCCAAGAAAGATTGTGATTAATTAACTTAATTTAGAACATCTTGTGATTGTTGTAGAAAATAACCAGACTACATGAAATATACCTATTTTTATCTATTCACCTTGTTTATTGGTGTGCAGATTAATGGACAAATATCCGATCAACAAAACAAAGATTTTTTTTTTATAACCCCTGAAATTTTAGTTGGTAAGACGATGGAAGCGAATACGTTTTTCCCAAAAACCAATTTACAGAATGGATTTTTCTTAAATTTAGGAAAAACCAATAATTCGAATGAAAACGAATGGGCGTATCGATTAAGGAATCCTAAAACTGGGATTTCTCTTGGTATTACGGATTTTGGTAATATAGACAAGGTGGGGGTTGCATATACCGTAATGCCCTTTGTTGAATTTGGGTTATTTAAAAAAAAGTCACAGCTATTTAATCTTCATATAGCTTTTGGAGCGTCATATTTGGATACACAATTTGATCCCGATACTAATCCTTTTAATAAAGCTATAACTACGAAAGTAAATTGGTCTTATAGATCATTCTTATATTATGATTTTATGCGAAGAAATAAAATCAATTGGCGTTTAGGAGTCGGATATATACATCATTCTAATGGTCATACTAGATTACCTAATCAAGGGCTCAATTCATTTTTGCTGAGCATTTCAGGAATGATCAATACAAAGCCAATAGCTCCGAAAACGAAGAGTTTTTTGCAAGAACCAGAAAGGAAGCGGACGTCTCAGATGTATTTTTCTGTTCGCGGAGGAATCGGACAAAATGTGCTTTCAGAAGTGTTTAATGAAAAGAAGGAGGTGTATTCTGGTGCTTTTGCAATAGGGAAAATTATTAATAAAACGTTCAAGTATGGAGGAGGTTTCTATTATCGTTTTTATGAACATTATTATGATTATATAAAAAATGATGGAGAGCTTGTAGTGGAACAATTTCCTTTTTTTAAAAATAATCCAGTGAGGTATGCTTCTAATTATGGTTTTTTTGGAACAGCAGAATTATTTTTAGGACATGTAGGAATGGAATTCGAAATAGGTTTGAATATATCTAAACCATTTTATAAAATAGACTGGCAATTAAGTCAAGGAAAAACGTATAATGAAGTGTATGTTCCGGCAGAGTTAGATTGGTATTATGAAATAAAAAGAACAATTTCTAGTAGAATGGGACTTAAGCTTTATCTTATTAATACTAATAAAACTCCTAAAAATAATTTATTTATTTCTGCACATATCAATGCTAATTTAGGTCAAGCAGATTTTTCAGAATTAAGCTTAGGATATGTACATCGATTGGATATTTAATCTATTCTTTGTTTATTGATAATAAGTGCTTAGCAGCTGCAAAAGGAGTTATTTTGTGTTGTTGTACAGCTTCGATTTGATCAGATAATACTTCTTTGATTTTAGGGTGATTATAAAACGAGTTTTTTAGCTGCTCTTCTATAGTTTGTAATAACCAAAATTTATTTTGTTGGATTCTGTTTTTTTCAAAATAACCGTTGTTATAGGAAACTTCTAAATACCGTAAAATTAATTTCCAAACTTCGTCTATACCAATATTTTTAAGTGCACTGCACATAAGTACTTCTGGCGACCAACTGTTTTCTGCCAAAGGATATAAATGCAATGCTTTTCTAAATTGGTTTTTAGCTTCTCGTGCAGATTTTAGATTATCTCCATCTGCTTTATTGATAACAATCGCATCAGCCATTTCGATAATACCTCTTTTTATTCCCTGTAGTTCGTCACCTGCTCCAGCTAATTTTAGTAAAAGAAAGAAGTCAACCATTCCATGTACAGCAGTTTCACTTTGACCAACCCCCACTGTTTCAATAATAATCACATCATATCCTGTCGCCTCGCAGAGAATAATAGATTCACGAGTTTTTTGAGCTACTCCGCCTAAAGAATTTCCTGAAGGTGACGGTCTTATAAAAGCTTTAGGTGATCTTACTAATGATTCCATTCTAGTTTTATCACCTAAGATACTACCTCTGGAAATAGTACTACTAGGATCTACAGCTAATACGGCTACTTTTTTACCTTTCGCTATGAGAAGGTTACCTAAAGCTTCAATAAAAGTGCTTTTACCTACACCTGGAACTCCCGTAACCCCTATTCTTATCGAGTTATTTGCAAGAGGTAAACATTTTTCGATCAACTCTTGCGCTTTTTTATGGTGTTTCTCCTGTGTACTTTCTACCAAAGTGATCCCTTTGCTTAGAGATGTGGTGTTTTGTGAAATAATTCCTTTGAACAAATCAGGTATGGATACCTCTTTTTGTTGCAGTTTTTTAAATCGATTAATAGTATCTTGATTTGTTCCAGAAGGTATTTTAGAAGGTTGATCCTGATGTTCCATATCATTTTTATTCACAATGAAGCTTTAGAACAAATTTATAAATTCATTTTAGTAAATTTGTTATTTTTAGAGGTAATACAAAGAGGAAATAGTTTACTTTAATTTTATAGGAACTGCAATTGCTGTTTGATCCCATGCCAGATACATAATAGTAAAGTCATTGGCTTCCTGAAAATAAATAGAAAATTGTTCTATCACATTAAGTAATCGCTGAACTGGAACCTCAATAATTAAGACATCATATTTAGAATCATGAGATGGATTTCCATCCGTGAAATTCACTCCCCAATTATATGCACCACTATTAAAAATGACTTTCCAAGAATTCTCACCCGGAATTGTCCATAAGCTATAAGTACTAGCTTCTAATACTGTGCCATCCACAAGAATATCTTTATCAGTTGTAAATGTTGTAGCCTCGTTCGCTCCTGTTCTCCATATTTGATCAAAGGGAACTAAATCTCCAAAAATTACTCTTCCTTTTTTAGAAGGTTTATTATAAAATACAGTAAAATTGGCATCTTTACTCTTATGGGTTAAAACCTGTTCGGGACTATGCTTTTTAGTGTTATATTTTAGTATAGATTTACCTACAATACCAATAATTACAATTCCGATAAGAATAATGAGAGATCTTTTTAGAAGCTTTGACATATGTTAAGATTTGATGATTAAAGATAACTTATTTTGCTTATGAAAGTACATATAATTGCTTACTTTTGAGCTCTTACTACTAGTTTATGGTTGAAAAATCCTATAAGAAATTCACTTCAGATATTGTATTTACAGATGATACTTATGTGATTATCGGGTCAGGGATTGGAGGTCTTTGTACTGCGGTTTTTCTAGCAAAAGCAGGAAAGAAAGTGGTAGTGTTAGAACAGCATTATACACCTGGTGGATTTACACACACCTTCAAAAGGCGTAAAGGTTTGGTATGGGATGTTGGAGTTCATTATGTGGGTAATATGGATGAGAATTCAGGATTGCGAAGGATCTTTAATTATTTGTCAGATAATAAACTAAAGTGGGATCCAATGGGAGATCCGTATGATGTAGCGTATATCGAAGGTCGTAAATTTGAATTCGTTGGTGGTAAGGAAAATTTTAAGAAGAAGTTTTACGAGTATTTTCCAAATGATAAGTTAGCAATTGATAAATATCTAGAGCTACTACAAAAATCAACTAGAAAAAACCTTCTGTATTTTATGCAAAAGGCTTTTCCGAGCTTATTAAGCATACTATTAGGACCATTATTCAGAAGGATACAAAAACCAATTGCTAGCAAAACAACTTATGAAGTTCTTAGCGGTATAACAGATAATCAGGAACTTATAGCAGTATTATGTGCTCAATGCGGGAACTATGGGTTATCTCCTAAAGAAAGTAGTTTTGCATCACATTGTATTGTAATTAATCATTTCATGGAAGGCGGTTACTACCCAAGAGGAGGTGCAAATCGTATCCATGAAACTATTATTGATAATTTAGAATCATTAGGAGTTCAGGTATTTATCAAAGCAAGAGTAGAGAAGATTATTACCAAACGAAGATCTGTAAAAGGGTTGTTGATTAATGGCAACGAGTATACTTGCAGAAGAGTTATAAGTAATGCAGGAGCTCGTAATACGTTTCAAAAATTACTCGATCCATCTGTTAGTGATAAAAAGCATTCACATTTTCAGAAAATTAACCCTTCTACCTGTCACCTTTGTCTATACATAGGACTCGATAAAAGTGATGCAGCGTTAAAACTACCAAAATATAATATATGGTGGTATACAGATAAGGATACAGATAGTATTCTTAATGATAAAGAAAATTTGTCAAATGATAAATTATCATTTGCTTACATATCATTTCCATCTGCTAAGGATAGCCTTTGGTCATCAGAAAACCCAGATCGGGCTACTATACAATTAATAAGTAGAGCATGGTATAAGGATTTCAGTGAATATGAAGATGAACCTTGGTTAAATAGAGGAGAAGAGTATAATAAGATAAAAGAAGAGTTTAAAACTAAAGGATTGTCTTTATTAAAAGAGTTATATCCGCAATTAGAAGAGCATATTATTCACGCTGAAGTTTCTACTCCAGTTTCTACTCGAAAATTTAGTAATTATACTCAAGGAGAAATTTATGGAGTTACTCATGCTCCAGAACGCTATCAAACTCGAGTTTTGCGCCCTAAAACTCATGTCAAAGGATTATATCTAACTGGTCAAGATATTACACTGGTTGGAGTAGGAGGTGCCATGGGAAGTGGTATACTAACCGCAGCGACCATAATAAAGTGGAATATGAGTAAACAATTTAAGGAAATAACAGCAAAATATTAGCTTGTTATATTCCACTAATTACTCTAGTAAAATTTATTACGGTTATCGCACATGCATTTCTTTGGGTTATCAGTGCATCGATTATAGATTTCGGTAATTGTTTTGTTTCTACAAAATTATCGATATGATTGATGATGTCTTTAGAGCAGTCTAAATTGTTTTTTTATAAGGTTAATCATTTTTTCTAATTCCCTTGAGCTCTGATTATTGTTTTTATATGGACAATACATTTTTTTAAAGTGTTGATGAATTAATTATTAGTACCTATTAACAAAAATTATTTATTTGATAAGGTATTAATTTTTTATTAATATTTTGATATTCAGTAGTTTCAGTTATTTTGAATATTTTTGTCTTTAATTTTGCAACAAGTAAGTATTGAAAGTCGTCTTTAGAAGAGAATAGTAATTAGAACAGTTTTAAAGAAGTAATCACTAACCAAAATTCGGATAAGTTTGTTACAGAGCGAGCTAATAGAACAATGTAGGGCAAATAATCGTAAAGCGCAGATGAAGCTTTATAATAAATACTGTGATGGTATGTATTATGTTGCATTACGATTCCTTAAAGACCCTTTTGAGGCAGAAGAGGCTATGCAAGAGTCTTTTATAAAGGCCTTTATGAAACTCCATCAATTTACTGGTGATGTTACTTTTGGTGCATGGCTTAAAAGGATCGTGATAAATAAGAGTATTGATATGCTCAAAGCAAAAAAAATGAATATGGTTGCTATTAATGAACAAGTAATGGGTACAGTAGAGGAAATGGATGATTGGTCCGTGTCTGACTCAACTACTGTTGATGAGGTGAAAAGTGCTATAGAAAGATTACCAGAAAAATATAAATATGCAGTAATGTTATTTCTAATAGAAGGATACGATCATAAAGAGATTAGTGAGATATTAGATATTACACCGGTTGCTTCGAGAACTTTAGTACATAGAGGAAAGAAACAGCTTCAAGATCAATTAAAACATTTGAGAGATGGGACAGGATATTAGAGAATTGCTAAAACAGGATAATAAGATTCCTGTAGAACGATTAGTAGACGGTCACCAGAATCGTTTTATGGCTAAGTTAGAAGAAGAGCTTCCTAAAAAAGCAAGAAAATCTAATTCCGGTTGGCTAAGGATAGCCGCGAGTGTAGTTGTAATATTTTCTATTTCTATGTTAGCCTTTAATGAGTTTGGTTATAATGGTATAGATGGAACTGAGGTTGTCGATGTGGATATGCCAGAAGCAAAGAATGCTACCGTGGTATTAACAAAACAGACTTCTTCATTGGCTGAGATGTTTCCGGAGTATGAAGAAGCAGAAAACTACTTATTAACCGGTATAAAATTTCAATTATCTCAGATTAATGTAGATGACTCTAATAGAGAATTGGTAGAAAGTTTTATGAAACGATTAGAGAATCTAAATAATGAATATTTAGACCTTAATAAAGAATTAATAGAAGTAGGTCCTAATGTGCAGAGTGCTGAAGCGATGATAGAAAACTTAACACTTAGACTCTCTCTCTTAAAAAGACTAAAAGACAAACTAAAAGAATTAGAAAAAATTGAAAATGAAAATTACATTGATATACAAGCTTAATCTTATTACACTTAGTTTAGTATGTTTTTCTGGGGTATATGCGCAGAATAGACAAGATAAATTAAGTGAGAAGTTTGTAGTAAATAAGGATGTTACAGTTCATCTAAATACTAGTCATACAGAAGTTGTATTCGAAACTTGGAATAAAAATTCCGTAGAGATAGAAGCATATATAGAGGGTGATGATATTACAGAAGACAACAAAGAACGTTTATTGCAAAACTGGCGAATAGAAGCATTGGGCAATAGTCGTGAAATTACTATAAATTCTATTACTGGTAATTTTTGGTCAGGAAATGTATCCGCTGCGAATACAAAGAATGCCGATTTACCAGAATTCAGAAGGTTGGAACCTGTTATTTCGGATATGTTAAGACCTATTCTAAAGAATATAAAAAACAACCCAATGCCAAGTGCACTTTCTGAAAACTTGGCAAGTATGAATTTTGATACGAATAAGTTTAAGGAAAATGAAGAAAAATATATTCAACAATGGGGAGATCAGATTAAAGAAAAATTTGGGGATAATTACGAAAGTGTTGTAAAAAATTGGACAAAAGAATTAAGTAAGAATACTTCACAAATCCAATCGAATGGATCAATTACTACTCAGGATTGGGCAGGAGAAGAATTTGCTCGCAGAATGCAAGCATGGGCTTCTCAATTTTCTGGAGATTTAGAAATAACGCAAACAAACGGATCTAACGTAACAGTGTTTAGATATAGTTCTAGAATGAGCAATTCAGGGTCTATAAATAGAATCGTGAAAGTTAGATTACCAAAAGAAGCGTTGCTAAAACTGAATATTAGACATGGTAATGTGAAATTAGCAGAAAAAACAACGAATATGATAGCCTCTTTATCTCACACCAGTTTAGAAGCTAATGTAATTGATGGAGATCGTACATTTATCAGAACTTCTTATTCTCCAGTAGTTATTAAACAATGGAATAATGGTAGATTGGCTGTAAATTATGTGAAAAATTGTAGAATTCAGAATGCTAAGAACCTTAGAATAAATTCAGATTCTAGTAATATTTTCATTCAAGAACTAGAAGAGAATGCTGCCATCTCTGGAAGTTTTGGAGCAATTACAGTTGCAAACCTTTCAGAATCATTTTCTACTCTGGATTTGGCAATAGAGAATAGTGATTTTAAGTTAAACCTTCCTGAGACTGCTTTTAATATCGCTTACAGCGGAGTACAAAGTAGGATCTCTGTACCTAAAACCATAGAAGCAAATGCAAGAAGAAATTTTGGGAATGTATTTGTAAATGGATTTAACAAAACCAGGGATACGGATAAGGTGATAACAATAAACGCAAAGTATAGCGATATCATACTAAAGTAATTTTTATAATAATGTGTTAATTGTTTAAAAGCTCTGCTAATCAGTTTAGTAGAGCTTTTTTATTGACTGATTTTACCTGTATAAATTCTTTTCCTTGTAAATATGGGATTATATTCTAAAGTTTATGTTGTAGCGATTTGTGCATTTCGTCGGATATAGAAAAACTTGAGCCGGAAATCTTTAAGACTCTTTTGAGTACTTTTTTTTTTGGATAAATTTAAAGCGGGAAATATAAACCATAAAAACTTGATTTTAAGAATTTTATAAGAAAAAATTGTTGCTAATTTTTTCTTTAATGTTAGCTGCAGTTGTGTTTGGAAATAATGGGAATGACGAAAGCCTTATCGTTAGCCGTAATGGAAACATTATAAGTGTAATGAATTTTAAAGATGGAGATAAAATCAAATTATTTGAGTTAAGAATGGCTAAGATTATTACCTATAAAACCAGAAGAGAGGTTTTCGACCTAAGCCAACTTCCGGCTGGGAAATATCTTTTAATTAATAAAAATCGAGGAAAAGTAGTTGTGGAAAAACGAATCGATTCACAGTTTTTAGGTAAATGATTAGAAACCAAAGAATATATGTTTTTGTAGGTAAGTTATTATCATAATTGTTAATTTTCTTCACATATCTCTCTGGTTATTAAAGTTTTTTTAAGAAAATTATAATTGTAAGAACTACACTTTTTGGTTTGTTTACCTAAATATCGTGCATTTAATCTATGTTTTAATAACGTCTTTAAATTTAAAGCACTGAAAATCAGATTTTTATAGTTTTAAAACTGTAAAAATTGACTTTTTTGTGTCATTGGTCGAAAATCAAAAACGTTTGATCTAAAAGTTGGTTGTTTTTTTCGAGAAACGATAATTTAACGATATTATTGTGTGGTAATCACGTAATATTATTACGATTAAAAAATCTAGTTAATGAGAACTTTAGCATTTATTTTCAGCTTACTTTTCTTCATAAACCTTAATGCAAGGATTGAAGATGATAATTTGGAAATTGCAAGAGAAGGACTTGTTGTGGTTGTGGTTAATTTTAAAGAAGGTGATAAAATTAAATTGTTTGAAGTAGAAACAGGTGATCATATTTTATCTAAAACAAGAGGTCAAATAGATCTTAGTCAATTACCATCAGGTAAATACTTATTGGAAAATAATGAGGGTAAGTCTGTAGTAATTGAGAAAACAGATTTGGATATTTTTATTGAAGAAGAATTAGGAACAGATTATATAGTTGAAATTGACAGTGATTCAATGCCTGTTAATGATATGAGTGTAGAAGAAGAATTAGAAGAGTACTATTTAACTTCAGAAGTAAATCCTTTAGCAATTACTAGAGATGGAGATCTTATTACAGTAGTTGATTTTGAAGAAGGAGATAAAATTAAATTATTTGAAGTTGTAGATAAGGTTCATATTTTATCCAAGACAACAAAATTAGTTGATCTTACTCAGTTGCCTACAGGGAAATATATATTAGAAAACGATAGAGGGCAAGCTATTATGATAGAGAAGTTTGATGTAGAGCTTCAATATGAAGATACAGTAGCATATAACTAATTAGAAGATTAAATTTATTTTATTCATCATAGAATAAGTAGAATTTTGGGGAAGACCTATCAGAAATGATAGGTCTTTATAATTTGCATAAATTAGAAGGGTTTATTTGTCCAGATTCTTTGTCATTGTAAAACCTGTAAATAATCCTGCACCGGCCATTAGGAAAATAGTCCCTGGGAAAGCAATACCTTCCTCGACTCCTAAGGAATAATGTAGAATACCTGCTATAAAAATTCCAATTCCAATACCCATTAGTAATAATGAGAAATTAAGAATAAAAACTTTCCATACTGGAGTTACTCTTTTCTGCTTACTACTATAAAAAATAGAGGCATCCGCTCCCTTTTCTATTAGTGCCATACGCTCTTTGTTTCTAGCAGTAACAAAGAGATAAAAAACACCAAAAATACATCCGAATATTGATAATGGTATTAGTACTTCGATAAAACTCATAATTTTTAGATTTTAAAGATTTAACTGTTCGTTTTTCACTATGACGCCATCGATCAGAAGTCGGTTACAAAAAATCTTAAAAAAAATTATTTTGTATCTTTTTAGTAATTGGATGTAACCATAAACAAAAATGTGTCGTCTAATGTGTAAATGAACCATCAATCAGATCAATATTATATTAACCAAGTCTTAGAAGGAGATGTAAATGCTTTTTCTGGCTTAGTAAAGCGTTATCAAAGTTTGGTGTATACGATAGTGTATAGAATGATTAGAAATAAAGAAGAGGCTGAAGAGATAGCGCAAGACACCTTTATTAAAGCATATAAGTCTTTGTCTAAGTACAGGGGAGAGGCTAAATTTTCGACTTGGTTATACACGATTGCATATCGTAAAAGTCTAGATGCAATAAAGAAAAATAAGCGTTTTGTAGCTACAGAACTCATAGAAGAAATAAGCGAAGGAGAAGTGGATGTAATTAATGATGCATTAAGTTGTTTGGAAAATATAGAGAGAAAACAATTTATATCGGATAGTATACTTAAGCTTCCAGAGGAAGAGTCAGCTATTATAACCTTATATTATTTTGAAGAGAAAAGTGTCAAAGAGATCAAAGAGATTGTTGGTTTGACAGAAGATAATATAAAAATAAAGTTATATCGCAGTAGAAAAAAACTATATTCGATACTTAAGTATCATATTTCACCAGAAATTAATGCTAATAATGGAAGAGCAATATAAAGACATTAAGAGATTAGTAAAAGAAGCGGGTACAGAAAACCCTTCTGTGGATTTTTTACAAAAAGTAATGAGTGAGGTAAAGATCGCTTCAGCGGATAGACCTATCGCTTATCAACCATTGATCTCTAAAAAAGCTTGGTTAGTGATGGGTATATTAATTATAGGTATATTAATTTCTTCACCATTTTTGTCAGAAGGAACATCGATCTTAGATAAGGTGGATTTTTCACTTTTAAACGGTGTCAAGAATCCATTTGCTAGTTTTAAGCTTCATGATGCTACAATATACGGAATCATATTCCTGGCAACTTTATTTATGGTACAAATTACCGTAATTAAAAGAAGGATAGATAAGATATACTCTATCTAAATTGATTTGTTTGTTGATCGAAACCAATTATCTAAATAATATGTTTTTATAGCATCTAAAATCTGTTTTTTAAAACCATACCTAATGACCAGTACCTTATTCTCTCAGTTTATCCAGAGTTTATCTCAAAGTTTTCTTCCTGTTGTTGATTCAAATTTCATTAACGAAGAATACACTTTTATAGATTTATCGATAGGTAATAAAAAATTAGAAGTTATGGATGTATCTTCTTCAAAAGCTTTTGAAGCTTATATAAGCGAGTATTTAGTCTTAAATAATGCAAAGGTGGCTTATGGAGGTTATAATGAAACTCGTGGGATCTATAATAGAAGTAAACATTTTAATCAACAAGATCCGGAAACCGAACGAAATATCCATTTAGGGTTAGATGTTTGGTGTGATGCAGGAAGTGCAGTACTAGCTCCCTTAGCAGGAACGGTACATAGTTTTCAGAATAATAAGAATTTCGGAGACTATGGTCCGACGATTATTATGAAACATATAATTCAAGATATTAGCTTTTATACTTTATATGGACATTTATCCGTAAAGTCTATTGAGAATATAAAAATAGGTGAGCGTTTTGAAATTGGAGATGTTATAGCCAAACTAGGAGATGCATCCGTAAATGGTGATTATGCGCCACATCTACACTTTCAGATTATAAAAGATTTGCAGGGAAATATAGGAGATTATCCTGGAGTATCTAATAAACGAGATTTAGAATATTATTTAGAGAATTGTCCAGATCCTAATTTACTGCTGAAAATTTAATCGAATTGCGAGGTTGGTTTAATAATACTAGAATTATTCCTAATCATGAAAGCGTTTTTGTTATTCGTTTATGTTCTGCTATAATTACAATTTTAAGAAAAACATATTCTTTAGCGTAGAACTTGTGTCTTTTGACCTAAAAAATAAGTTTTTCGTCGTTATTTAAATGTTTTTAAATTTATAAAATACTGATAAACAGGTGTTTGTTGTTTTTTTAACATTTTCTTTGTAGTTTAACGAGTAACTCGACCATTTTGTCTAAAAGTCTGATTTCTAGTTGGTGTGGTAGGTTTTTAGCGCTATACTTGTAAGGTAAAACCATAATACTTTAACTTCAAAGCCCCAAAATTATGAAAGTTATAGCCTTAATATTCAGTCTATTTTTATCTATTTCAATTTTTGCTAATGCGGACAATACACTTGCAGTATACCAAGATGGTTTAGCTGTTGAAGTTGTTGATTTTGAAGAAGGAGATAAGTTGAAATTGTTTGAAGTAGAAACTGGAGATCATATATTATCAAAGTCTTATTCACGTATAGATTTAAGTCAATTACCAATTGGGTCTTATTTATTAGAGAACAATCAAGGGCAGTCTATAGTAATCAACCGTCAGGAAGAAAAGCTTATGATTGAAGGAGCTGTTGTTTTACAAGAAGAAGAGTTTGTTGTTGGAGGAGGTACTGAAATCGTTTTGGATGAGAATGGAGAAATAAATGCAGAAGAAGTAACCATTGAAAATTATATCAGTCCTAAGGAGAATCAATTAGCTATTGAGAGAGAAGGTAGCCTTGTTATAGTATTAGATTTTGAGGAAGGAGATAAATTAAAGTTATTCGAAGTTAAGGATACAATTCACGTTTTATCAAAAACTACAAATGTTATAGATCTTAGTCAATTACCTGTAGGTGTTTACCTTCTTGAAAATAGTAAAGGTGATTCTGTAATTGTCGAGAAGTTTACCGAAGCTCAAAGCAGTGTTACAGATTTATGAGATAAAAAAGATATTAAAAGGGGAAACAAAACAAAGCGGGTTCATTTTGAATCCGCTTTTGTTTTTTTTAATCTATTTGAAGTCCCAAGGTAAATTCAATTCGTAATAATAGGAGTGTAATTACTTTTATGTAAGATAAAATACTCCTATATATTTATTCTTGATTACCAATCTTTACTGATAACTTGTTGCGTAAATTTTCATAATTGAAGATAGGTGTCTAAGAGCTAAGTATTGAATAATTATTGTATTGATTTATAAGTGATTATAATGCAAGAGCTATCTTCAGAAGGATATATAAGTCTGGTTTTAGTTACTCTTAAAATATATAAATCCTAGTTTATAATAAAAATATTAAATTTTGCTAATAGTCGGTATAAAGTTATTTTGATCACCTTGGTTGCATTCTAGGGTTAATAAAACAGTTCCGACATCTCCAAAAAAGAATCCATTGGTCACGGTTCCATAGTGATTTCAATTACTTTATTATCATTGTTACAAGAATAAAAGATTAGTATTATAATCATCAATAGTAAAGTCTTTTCCATAAAAATCATTTTTATAAGATTAAAAAATGATAAAAGACTAATTCGGTATTATAGTATAGGTTAATAAAAATATAATACATAGAATTATGATGTATTGTATTTTTATGTATATTTGAACTATGTATTCAAAAGAACTACTTAAAGGAACCTTATCTGTCATTATTCTTAATTTATTATCAGAGAAGGGGAGAATGTATGGTTATGAAATTTTTCAGCAAGTAAAAGAACGCTCTGATGGAAAAATCTTATTGAAGGATGGTTCTTTATACCCTGCATTACAAAAAATGAAAAAAGATGGCTTGTTGACTTGTGAAGAGGAGTATATCGGAAAAAGGCTTAGAAAATATTATTTGCTAACATTAATGGGAGAGGATGAAAAAGTAACTTATGTAGAAGAACTTAAAGATTTTATGATAACTCTTAACAAGGTTATTTTTCCAAAACTGGATGTTATATGAAGTTAAGTGCTGAGCAAGAAGAAAGAATCAAAGGCTTTGTTGATAAGCAAGGTCTAACAATACCGGCTTTACAGGATGATATATTAGATCATTTATGTTGTGTTGTAGAAAGTGAGTTAAAAGCTGGTAAAACATTCGATCAATCATTACAGAATGCTATATCAGAATTAGCACCGAACGGTTTGATTGATTTAGAACGTAAAACATTTTTTTTATTAAACTCAAAACGAATTATTATGATGAAAAAACTGATGTATTTAATTGGATTTGTAGGGGCATTAACCTTAACTACAGGAATTACTTTTAAGATATTATGGTATCCTGGAGCTAACAAGCTTTTTATAACTGGTTTTCTGCTATTATTACTAGTTTTCGTTCCAATGTTAGCTTTTGATAGATATAAAGTTGCAATTGCGAAAACACTTTCGGAACGATTAAAAATTATTATGGGTTGTGTCTCTGGTATTATTGTAGGTTTATCTGGATTGTTTAAACTGTTGCATTTGATGGGAGCAGAGGTGCTATTGTTAGCAGGAGCTTTTATTTTTGCTATTGGGTATTTACCGTTTTTGTTTTTTACAATGTATAAGCGAGCGCTTGCTTAGAGGAATAATGTAAAGTAAAGCTAAACCCCCTGAAGTATAACTTCAGGGGGTTTAGGGTATCTATACAAATGTTTTAGGTTTTACTCACTCACAAGTACCCATTCTCCTTTTTCGATTAATGGGATTGCTTGTTTGTATTTAACAGTTTTATTTTCTCCACTCATTACATGTTTAATGGTAACTTTATCATTACGCCCAATTTTGGGTTGTTCACGAACGATAGTCTCAGTTACTTGTTGTGGCTGTTGTGTTTGTCCTGCAGCTCTATTTTGCGCAGCACGCTCATCCATATTAGGGATTTCTTCTTTAGAAGTTTCCAGATTTTCTTTTCTTTTTACCTGACGAGCTTCAGAGATGTCCTGAGTATTACCAGTAGGTAGTTCTCCTTTGAATAAGAAAGAAATAACATCTTTATTTACTTCTTCAATCATAGATTTAAATAATTCAAAAGCTTCGAACTTATAAATTAATAATGGATCTTTCTGTTCGTGAACCGCTAACTGTACGCTCTGTTTTAACTCATCCATCTTACGAAGATGTGTTTTCCACGCATCATCAATGATAGCTAAAGTAATATTCTTTTCGAAATCTGTAATTAACTGCTTTCCTTGACTTTCATATGCTTTCTCAAGGTTGGTGGCAACATTTAAACTTTTCACTCCATCTGTAAAAGGAACTAAAATACGCTCGTATTTACTAGCAGGATCTTCGTATACTTGTTTGATTACAGGATATGCAGCTTCAGCATTACGCTTCATCTTATCTTGATAATGTTCATAAGCAGCTTTGTAAACTTCTCCAGCAATTTTCTGAGCATCCATTTTTTCGAATTCCTCTGTCGTAATAGGGCTACTCATCGAAAAATAACGAATTAATTCAAATTCAAAGTTTTTATAATCCTGTGTATTTTTATTTCCTTCAGTAATGACCTCTGCAGTATCATAGATCATATTTGCGAGATCTACACGAAGACGCTCACCATATAGTGCGTGATATCTACGCTTGTATACCACTTCACGCTGAGCATTCATTACATCATCATATTCCAGTAATCTTTTACGGACACCAAAGTTGTTTTCTTCCACTTTTTTCTGAGCTCTTTCTATAGATTTAGAGATCATAGAATGTTGGATTACTTCGCCTTCTTTCAGTCCCATTCTGTCCATCATCTTAGCGATACGCTCCGATCCAAATAAACGCATCAGGTTATCTTCTAATGATACATAGAAATTCGAACTTCCTGGATCTCCTTGACGACCAGCACGACCACGTAACTGTCTATCTACTCGTCGAGAATCGTGACGTTCTGTACCTACAATAGCTAAGCCTCCAGCAGCCTTTACTTCATCTGTTAATTTGATATCCGTTCCACGACCTGCCATATTCGTTGCAATAGTAACGACTCCTGGGTTACCAGCTTCAGCAACAATATCAGCTTCTTTTTTATGAAGCTTTGCATTAAGTACATTATGTGGAACCTTACGAATCGTAAGCATTCGACCTAACAATTCTGAAATTTCTACAGAAGTAGTACCAATTAGTACCGGTCTTCCTGCACGTGATAATTCAGTTACTTCTTCGATAACTGCATTATACTTTTCACGCTTGGTTTTGTAAACTAAATCTTCTTGGTCTTTTCTGGCAATAGGCCTATTGGTAGGAATTTCTACTACATCTAATTTGTAGATCTCCCAAAGTTCTCCCGCCTCTGTCACCGCAGTACCTGTCATACCGCATAGTTTACCATACATACGGAAGTAATTCTGTAGTGTTACTGTAGCAAATGTCTGGGTGGCATCTTCGATCTTTACATTTTCTTTTGCTTCAATTGCTTGGTGTAATCCATCGCTATAACGACGACCATCCATAATACGTCCGGTTTGCTCATCAACGATTTTTACTTTGTTATCCATTACCACATATTCGACATCCTTTTCGAATAATGAATATGCTTTTAGTAATTGTCTTAGCGTATGAATACGCTCACTCTTTACACTATATTCTCTAAAAAGATCTTCTTTCTTTTCAGCTTCATCAGTTTTGGATAATCCAAGATCTTCAATTTTAGCAATTTCCATCCCAATTTGCGGTAGTACAAAGAAATCAGGGTTTTCTTTACCAGAAAGATAATCTACTCCTTTATCTGTAAGATCGATTTGATTATTCTTTTCTTCAATCACATAATACAGATCCGCATCAATCTTATGCATCTCACGGTTGTTGTCCTGCATATAGAAATTCTCAGTCTTTTGGAGTAACATTTTTACTCCTTCTTCACTTAAGAATTTAATTAATGCTTTGTTTTTAGGAATACCTCTGTATACTTGTAATAATTTAAAGCCACCATCTTTAGTGTTACCTTCTTTGATCAGTTTCTTTGCTTCAGCAAGAAGGGTAGTTAGATATTTTTGTTGAACACCAACAATATCTGCGATTTTTGGTTTTAACTCATCAAATTCATGAATATCTCCTTTAGGAATCGGTCCAGAAATAATTAACGGTGTTCTCGCATCATCGATTAATACAGAATCTACCTCATCTATAATGGCGTAGTTATGCGGGCGTTGTACCAGATCTTCTGGTGCGTGGGACATGTTGTCTCTTAAGTAGTCAAAACCAAATTCATTATTAGTTCCGTAGGTAATATCAGCATTATAGGCAGCTCTTCGTTCTGCAGAGTTTGGTCTGTGATTGTCAACACAATCTATCGTTAAACCGTGAAACTGGAAAATTGGCGCCATCCATTCACTATCACGACGTGCTAGATAATCATTTACAGTTACCAGATGAACACCATTGCCGGATAATGCGTTAAGATATACCGGAAGTGTTGCTACTAAGGTTTTACCTTCTCCAGTATGCATCTCTGCTACTTTTCCTTCATGTAGAGCAATACCACCAATAAGCTGGACATCATAGTGTATCATATCCCATTTTACTTCCTTTCCTGCAGCATCCCAGCTTGTAGACCAGATAGCTTGATCTCCATCTAGAGTGATATGTTCTCTGTCCGCAGAAAGCTCACGATCATAGGCAGTAGCCTCTACAGTAATTGTATCGTTTTCAGCAAACCTTTTAGCGGTTTCTTTTACAACGGCAAAAGCTTGCGGTAAGAGCTCGTTTAATGCTGACTCTGTAGTTTCATATGCATCTTTTTTTAGTTTGTCGATCTCTGCATAGATATCTTCTTTTCTGTCAATATCTTCTGTTGCATCCGCTTCTTCACTAAGCGCATCAATTTTAGCATTGATATCAGCACGGGCTTCATTGATAAAGTTTTTAAACTCTAATGTTTTGGCACGTAGTTCATTATCAGAAAGTGATGCGATAGCTTGTTCTTGCTTTTTGATCAACTCAACCTTTGGCTGGATTTCTTTTATATCTTTTTTGGATTTATCTCCAACGAATACTTTTAATACAGAATCTAAAACTCCCATGGTTTATGGTTATGTGTTTTTTTATGAGATTTTAATTTTAAAATGAAACTAACTTATTGATCCTGTGAAGATCTTTATCAAAGTTAAACTCCAATTCTTGGAATATAGTGTAATCTCAACGCCTCAATGGCAATATTATACAATGCTTTACAGGCTATATAATAGCTTGAAAAAGTGGCGTAATTTACGCAAAAAAAAAGCCTCTTGCGAGACTTTTAATACTATTTAAATATTTTTAATATTCATCCTCATTCCAAAGATAATCTTCGTCAGTAGGATAATCTGGCCATATTTCATCTATAGAATCGTATGAATCTCCTTCGTCTTCAATAGATTGTAAATTTTCCACAACCTCTAATGGCGCTCCGGTACGAATAGCAAAGTCTATTAACTCATCTTTGGTAGCTGGCCAAGGTGCATCACTTAAATAAGATGCTAATTCTAAAGTCCAATACATATGCTTACTGGTTTATTTTTTTGCAAAAATAATTTTTTAGTTTAAAAAGTCAAGTAAAAAATTAATTATTTAAACAATAATTTTAAGAACGTGATTTTCCGGGGTCTCCCTTTATTAATATTTTGGCTTTATAGAATATCAAGAATTTTTTTTAGGAATCCATTGTATTTCATCTGCCTGCAAATCGTAGGACAACTTTCGTGCCAGTACAAACAGGTAGTCAGATAGTCGGTTTAAATACTGTAAAGTAGTTTCTTCAAAAGGTTCTAATTCATATAAAGCTGTTGCTAAACGCTCGGCTCTTCTGCATACACAGCGGGCAATGTGACAGAATGACACTGTTTGGTGTCCTCCAGGTAAAACAAAATGTGTCATGGGGGGCAATGATTCATTCATCCGGTCCATTTCGGTTTCTAAAAGAGTTATGTCTTCTGGAGAGATAGTTGGGATATTAAGTCGTTTCTGTCCACTCTTTAGTATTGCTTTCTCAGGATCGGTTGCTAAAACTGCTCCAACAGTAAATAATTTATCTTGGATGTTAATCAAGACTTTTTTACTTAACTCATCTATTTGTTGATCTCTAATCAATCCAATATGTGAGTTTAACTCATCTACAGTTCCGTAACTATCAATACGTATGTGATGTTTTGGAACTCTGGTGCCTCCAAATAATGCAGTAGTACCTTTATCTCCTGTTTTTGTATATATCTTCATCTGTGTTTTCTTGATTGTTTTTTTTGTAATCAGAAATGTCTTTTTTTGCTTTTACTGTATTTAAGTATACGAAGATTGCTCCAATAAATACAGCAATCCATAACCAAGAGAAAGTCATTTTTTTTTTCTTTTAAAATAATTCTTTCTGAAATCTCTTTTGTCTCTATTATATAATTTTTTTTTGTTTCGTCCTGAATTCCAGCGTACAATAAAAAATAATAGTGCTATTCCTATAACGACTAATACTAATTGGGTTTCTTCAGAAAGTGTATCAAACATGATTTCTTCTTTTGTGGTAAATGTAATAAATAGTGATGAGTATTTTGGTTAGCCGATTATTGGAGTATTGGAGCGCTCACTTTTCTTAAATCAACTCATAAACTCATAGCTTCAAAAACTAACAAACTCAAATACTATTTTACTACATTTGTACCGCTATGGAATTTTCTTCAAAGTTATTGGAAAATGCAGTATATGAGATGTCACAGTTGCCAGGTATTGGTAAAAGAACGGCATTACGATTGGTATTGCATCTATTGAGACAGCCAGAAACACAGACACAGCATTTGGTAAAAGCATTAGGTACCCTAAGAGAAGAGGTTAAGTTTTGCAAAAAATGCCACAGCATTAGCGATGTAGAAGTTTGTGATATCTGTAGTAATCCCAATAGAATTCGTGATGTTATTTGCGTAGTAGAAGATATTAGAGATGTTATGGCGATTGAGAGTACAAGTCAATATCGAGGGTTATATCACGTTTTAGGAGGTAAAATAAGTCCAATGGATGGTATTGGGCCTCATAATCTTAAAATCGATACATTAATTGAAAAAGCAAAATCTGGTGAAGTGAAAGAGTTAATTTTTGCATTGAGTGCGACTATGGAGGGAGATACTACTAATTTTTATATCTATAAACAATTAGAAGGTGTAGAGATAAAAATAGCTACTATTGCCAGAGGGATTGGTGTAAATGACGAATTAGAGTATGCAGATGAGGTAACTTTAGGAAGAAGTATAATCAATAGAATCCCGTTTGAAAACGCCTTGAAGAACTCGTAATATGTATCACTTTTAAAACTTGATCTTCTGAAACTATCCGTCGTCATCCTTAATTATAATGTACGTTACTTTCTAGAACTATGTATTCTTAGTGTTCAAGAAGCTGTAACTAACTTAGAAGCAGAGATTATCGTAATTGATAATGACTCATCTGATGGTAGTTGTGCAATGGTCAGAGAACGTTTTCCTGACAGTATATTGATCGAAAACAAAGAGAATGTTGGCTTTGCTAAAGCTAATAATCAAGGAGTTGCTGTGGCTAAAGGAAAGTATATCTGTATTTTAAATCCTGATACTGTAGTTGCAGAAGATACTTTTGTTAATATGCTTGAAATTTTTAAAGAATTACCAAGTATCGGCATGGGAGGTCCAAAATTAATAAGCGGTGTTGGTGTTTTTCATCCCGAAAGTAAAAGAAATATTCCATCACCTTTAACGTCATTCGGAAGACTTTTTAGAATAAGAATAGGTAAAGTAAAGAATTATTACTCAGATCATATTCCTATTAATGGTATTGGTAATGTTGATATTCTTGTAGGTGCTTTTATTTTGGTAAAAAAAGAAAATTACAAAGCTGTAGGAGGTTTTGACGAAGATTATTTTATGTATGGAGAGGATATCGACCTCTCTTATAAAATGAAAAAGAAAGGATTAGAAAATTATTATATTGGTACGATATCTGTAATCCATTATAAAGGCGAAAGTACTGACCGTAACGCAGAGTATATTAAACGATTTTATGGAGCGATGCGATTGTTTTACCAAAAACATTTTAAAAGTAATTGGGTATTAGATTTTGTCGTGTCAGTAGGAATACGACTTACATCAGTGATACAATCGTTCAAAAATAAGCATAAAGAAAAACGAGTAGTAGATCAATATTATCTCGTTTCAGAAAATAAGGAATTAAAACAGAAGCTTACCAATGTTTTGCAAAAAGAAGTACAGTTTATTTCTTTAGAATCCGCGGAGAATTTGGGATATACTAATAACGAACTTATCTTTGACAATGAGCTATTAAGTTTTGGTGAGATTATAAATGCAATGCAGCGATTGGAAAAAACGAATATGACCTTTAAGATCAAACCTGTAGGATGTAATTTTATGTTAGGAAGTGATTTTAGTGATGGAAAAGGAGAAGTGATCACTTTTTAAAGAAACTTTAATAAAGAAAAATTAATTTAAGATCTTAACTTTTATTAATTTCGCAAAAAATATAACTAATAAATACCTTTGATTAAGAATATGGCAAAATTTGAGCTTAAGCTTCCGAAGATGGGTGAAAGTGTTGCAGAAGCAACAATAACAACTTGGTTAAAAGAAGTTGGAGAAACTATCGAGATGGACGATGCAGTATTAGAAATTGCTACGGACAAGGTAGATAGTGAAGTTCCTTGTGAAGTAGAAGGTGTATTGGTCGAAAAACTTTTTGAAGTAGATGATGTTGTAAAAGTTGGTCAAACGATCGCTATTATCGAAACAGAAGGAGAGGGTGCCTTAGAAACAGCAGTAGAAGAGACTAAAGAAGTGGTTTCAGCTTCAGAAACAGCAGCAGTAATCGAAAACGATATGACTGCAGTTACAGCAACTGTTACTACTAAAGTAGATTTCTCTGAAAGTTCTAAGTTTTATTCTCCATTAGTAAAAAATATCGCTGCAGCAGAAGGGATTTCTGTAGCAGAATTAGAAAATATATCCGGAACTGGAAAAGACGGTAGGGTGACTAAAAATGATATTCTACAATTTATAGAAGATCGTAAAGCCGGTAAAACTACTACTGTAACAACAGCAGTAGGAACAGAGCAAAAAACTGCTTCGGCAGCGCCTGTTAAGAAAACGGCAGCACCAAAAGCTACACCGGTGGTAGCATCAGGAGAGGATGAGATTATAGAGATGACGAGAATGGGCAAAATGATTGCACATCATATGGTAGAATCTGTACAAACTTCTGCTCATGTACAATCGTTTATCGAAGCCGATGTGACGAATATCTGGAACTGGAGAAAGAAAGTAAAAGGAGATTTCATGAAAAGAGAAGGAGAGAATCTAACATTCACTCCGATATTTATGGAAGCAGTGGCAAAAGCCATCAGAGATTTCCCGATGATTAATATTTCTGTGTCAGGTGATACTATTATTAAAAAGAAAAATATCAATCTGGGTATGGCTGCAGCCTTAGCAGATGGTAATCTGATTGTGCCAGTAATCAAAAATGCAGATCAGTTAAATCTAGTTGGAATGACCAAAGCAGTAAATGATTTGGCAAACCGAGCTCGTACCAATGCATTAAAACCGGATGACGTCCAGGGCGGGACATATACTGTGACCAATGTTGGAACTTTTGGCAGTATCATGGGGACACCAATTATAAACCAGCCACAGGTTGCGATTTTAGCATTAGGAGCGATCCGTAAAGTACCTGCAGTAATTGAAACGCCAGACGGTGATTTTATCGGTATCCGTTATAAAATGTTCTTATCACACTCTTACGATCACAGAGTTGTAAATGGAGCACTAGGAGGGCAGTTTGTGCAACGTGTAAAAGATTACCTAGAAGCTTTTGATGTGAATAGAGAATTCTAAAATCATATAATTAGAATTTGAACCCTGAGCAGAGTCGAAGGGTGTTATTAAATAATACATAAAATAAACCACGACAATATTGTCGTGGTTTTTTATTTCACTGAAAACCGTGTGATTTATTTACAAGATATTCTTCATTTTTACTATATCAAATAAATACTTTTTAATAAGACTAAAAATGAAACAAGTTGTATTAATTGTCTTAATTTTTTTTTCTTCTAATATTATATGCAGCCAAAGTCAATTGCTTATTGAGGGAAGTGATATATGGATTCGTGAAACTCCCAAAAAAGGGAAGGTTTTAATGAAACTAAACACAGGAGATACTTGTTTGGTTTTAAAAAAATCAGTTTCGCAGGTAATTCGTGGGAATCGTGATTTTTGGTATCAAATCGATTATAAAGGAAAAAAAGGTTGGGTTTTTGGTTCACAAACTTCTATCAAACAAAAGGCTTCGATACATAATGTAGATCCTTTTCTAAAATACTTTTTAGATACTTCCTTTTTTGCAAAAGATGTCAATAGTCTTATTAAAGTTAAGTCACCTAAAATAAATCAGTTTATAAAAAAAGAAATAGGGATTAATCGATTTTTTAATCCTGGTTCTGCTTGTGTATTGACAAGTTTTGAATCCTATATACCGGTATATCCGAAAATAGATTCTCTTGTTTTGTATAAAAATCAAGCTCCTAAAGGTGGCTTTTGTGATGAAAGTAAAGATGCTGATGGAGTTTATTACACACAAATAGATCAATTTCCTACTTATTTTGATATTGAAGCCGGAAATTCTAAGCGTATTCATATTCCTATGAAGCATAGAAATGGTGCTAAAATTAAAGTAGATATTTTAAAAGAAAAAAATATTATTAAAACCATGTATTTTATGATTGCTGATCAAAAGTGGTGGTTAGTGTTGATTGATGATTGTGATTGTTCTGCTTGATGTGCTAATATCGATAGTATGAAGATTTATAAAAATCAAAATCGCGATAATTTGTGTGCCTGCATCAGACGGGCGTATCGAAAATAGCGACTTTAATAATAAAATGATTCTCGATACACTTCTGATTATCGTGTATATAAAATTTAGAGAAAAAAAGTTAAAATCAATATTCAGAAAAATCGAAAAATAGGATAACATTTTATGATTTAATAACACATATTTATAACGTTGTTTACAATTTGAGAAACTTGGATATTATACCTATTTCGGGTACATTTTTCGCGTAAGTATGAAGAACAAGATGTACAACAATTGTTGAAGCAGTTTGATAAGGCAAGAGAATGATATAAGTTGATGATTGAAGCTTATGTTGACAAAAGTAAAGTTGGCTTAGTTTTTAGAAAAATAATAAGACCAAAACCTTGATCTCTTGATTAGGGTTTTGGTCTTATTTCAATAGCGGAATAATTTATGCGTGTATTAAACAATCCTTGCAATCTTTTATTTCACCATAATACGTTTCTCTATATTTATGGAGTGTGGTGATTGGAATTCCTAATAAGTATTTCTTGATAGACGTTACCTGAGCACTTAATCTACCCATATTTTTAGAATGAATGTTTTTAGCTTCGGTTTTTCTTTTAATCTTAATTATTTTCATAAAATATATTAGGTTGTCGATCGGTTATCAGTTGGTTATTTTATTATAGTGCATTACTGGTGCAAACAACTTCCCAGTAGGACATTTCAGAAAATTCTTGGCATTTTCTGCCGTTAATTTCTGTTTTCCAGTAATCGATTTCATTTTTTACTTTTCTTCCATCTTTTGTTTTTATTGTTCTTCCGTTATTTTGCGGAATAAATGTGTTTACTGACATATATTGATTTTGATTATTATTGTAATTTATTTTGGGTAAGAATGAACGTAGCGTTTAAATGGAATGTATAACAGCATTGATATTATGCCGGGCTACTAATTTTTCTGTAAAAGATTTGTGTCCTCGTGGAGTTAATAAATGCAATTTTCCTCTTTTCATCTGTGCCATAAAACCTAATAATTTCCATCGTATTACCAATGTTTTGTCATCTTCGCTTTTTAAGGCAATATCAGAAAAGTGTTTAGATCCACCATGTGTCGTGAAAGACATATCCGGTTGTATCTTGAGGTCTGTTTTTGTACTTCTGAAAACTTTTGGATCTTCATAACCATCAAGAACAGCTTTTAGCGATATCGTCGCTCTTTTCTCTGCCCAGGCTAATGCTTTATCCAAATAAGTTTCCTTTTTCATACTGATCTTTTTAATTAAACAAAATTAATTACGTTCATACACGTAAGAGTTCTGCGAATTTAGTGAAAAATAGTTTCTATAGAAACTATTTAACGATATAATTTTATTTAAATCTTTAAATAATAGGGTTTTTGAAATGTTTTTGGGTGATTTACATGAACTTTTTTAGGTTTTTATTTCTATAGAAAATAATTAAAAACGGCTGTAGCACAATGAATCATTATAACAGAGGATGTACAATGTTTAAACCTTTCTAAAGAGAAAAATGGTAAAAGAAAAGTGATGTAATATTATTGTTTTGAAGACTTATCTTTTTCAGAGGTCATCTCTTTAATAGTAATCAATGGAGCTGCATCCATATTTTCGGCATCCATAATAGATGCTAATAATTCTATGTTACGATCAAGTTCGTTGATTTGTTCCTGGGTGAGTTTCTGTAGTTTTTCTGTCGTCTTTTCCTGTAAAGTGGTTGGGGATCGATGTAACACGTCTGCTCCTTTTGCAGTAAGAGTGATGTAGGTGGTCCTTTTGTCGTTAGGTTTAGGTAATTTCGCAACTAGCCCTTTTAGTTCTAAACGACTAATAATTCCAGAAACTGTACTTGCATTGAGATTGATATAGACTCTAATTTCCTTAGCAGAAGCTCTATAGTCTTCTCTTTCTGATAAAAATTGTAAAACCAATAATTGAGGAATACTAATACCAAACTCCTTTTCGATCTTTTTACTTTCCAGATTAATAGAGCGAATTATTTTACGTAGTTTGACAAGTATTTCAATGTATTTCAAAATTCATTTATTTTAATAATTGATACAAAGATAGAAACATTATATAGGATCTTGTAAGAATGATTAAACTATATCTTTATCAATTCTAATTATTTAGTATTCACTTTGATTTGATTTTTATTGTAAAATCATAGAGTGATTTTTTATGTAATACATTTTGTTTTTCTTACACGAATTAGGCTCAATATCATTCGCAATATTAAATTGGAGACCAATAGATGTATTGATGAAGCATCAAATGTTTTTCATTATCTTATTCCGAAACGGATGGGTAACTATTGATAACAGATAATAAATTGGATGAATTTGATGTGAATATAAATAGAGAAAATAGAAAAAGTATTACTGCAAAAAGCTAGGGGAATTCACTAATTATGTAAAAATTCCCTTGGTACCTGAAGAGATAAATACTTTGTGCTATATATGAGAATGTTAAACAGATTCGTTTAAAATTCTTACATTCCCTTTGTGATTAAAAAGATAGCATATATTACCGATATTCATTTAGATGAAGATTTTCCTGAAACGCTCGGTGTGGATTCAAGAAAAAACTGGAAAACTATCCTAAAAGATTTGAAATCCAGGAGTATAGAAGAGGTTGTCTATGGAGGTGATATCGGTAAAAAATCATCAAACTCCTGGTTTTTTGAATCTCTAAAAAATTATCAATTATCAATTTCTTTAGGAAACCACGATAATTTTTCTGAAGTAATAAAACATTATAAAAATGATTCGCACAGGGATCCTAAGGAACTTTTTTATTGTTGGGAACTTGGTTTTTTTAAATGTATTTTTTTAGACTCTAGTACTGAAGATATAAGTAATAAACAGCTGAAATGGTTGCAAACAGAGTTGATAACTTTGAAAAAAATACTATTATTTATTCATCACCCTATTTTACCCATACCTACAGTCATAGATACAAGATTTGCTTTAAAGAATAGAGAGAAAATTCAGGATGCATTACAAGAAGTTCCTAATGATATTACTGTTTTCTGCGGACATTATCATATGGAAGATTATCGTAGTTATGAGAATATAACACAATATATTACACCAGCTGCGTCGTATCAAGTAGAAAAAGATCCAGAAGAAATTAAAGTACATAATAATACATTTGGGTATAGAGTTATTGAACTGCATAACGAACAGATATATACAGAAGTCGTGTTGTTTTGATTTTTTTTATTCAATCACCTATTTCAAGAATAAGCAAACTAGAGTGTAATTACTGTAAGTACAACACTTTTAGGTAGTTTCTTATACAGTAATTAAAAAAAATTCATTAAAAAATTTGTTTAATTAGTTGATTTAGTTAATTTTGAAGTGTACTAGATAACTAATACACTGGTTATGATTAAAATTGAAAACCTTAGATTTCGCTATCCAAAGAGTAAAACAATCCTTAATGATGTGTCATTAAGTTTTGAGTCAGGAAATATTTATGGGTTGTTTGGTAGAAATGGTGAAGGAAAAAGTACCCTGATGAAAATTATAACAGGATTACTGTTTCCAAAAGGGGGGGCTTGTGAGGTTTTTGGAGAGAATGTATCTAGGAAGCATATCAGATGTCTTCAGGAAGTGTTCTTTATTCCAGAAGATTTTGAGTTATCAGCGCTAAAAATTTCTAAGTATGAAGAGATGAATTCTGTTTTCTATCCTGAGTTTTCTAAGGACCAATTTTATGAGTTGATAAAAGAATTTCATCTTTCTCCAGATGAGAATATCACAACTTTATCGTTTGGTCAGAAGAAAAAAGTATTAATAGCTTTTGGGGTTGCGACCAATACAAAATTATTGATGATGGATGAACCTACCAATGGACTTGATATTCCATCCAAAAGTCAGTTTAGAAAAATAATAGCAAGAATTGCGGATCAAGGGAAATGTATTGTTATAGCAACACATCAGGTTAGAGATTTACATAGTTTGATTAATCATTTAGTGATACTGGATCAATCTAAAGTAATCTTTGATGAATCACTTTTTGAAGTTTCAGAATATCTATGGTTTGGTAAGCCTATAGAAAAAGATAAGCACGCTATTATCTATGGTGAACCATCGTTAGGAGGAAAGGCGGTTTTGCCAAAGCTAGATAAAGATGAAACAGAGGTTGATCTAGAGTTGTTATTTAATGCTGTGCTTAATGAATCGGATAGGATAAACCAAGTATTGAAAAAGAAGTATTATGACACATCAATTTAGTTATAGAAGAATCTATCATTTTATTCGTAGAGATCTAACCATTAGAAAAAGCAATATTAGTACTGCTTTGATTGTAGTAAGTGCTATTCTTTTTATTTTTTTCTTAATTAACCTAAGAGAGGATTATCGTATATCCGTAGGAGAGTTTATCAGTGTTTTTGGGTTGTTTTATATTCCTTTAGGCGTATTGCTTACATTTTTTATTTGTAAAGAATCCCACGATCCTAAAGCCAATCATTTATATTTTGTACTTCCGGTTTCTGTGTATGAGAGGATGGCAGCCATTTGGTTTACAGCAACTATTTTGTATACAATAGTATTTTCAATTCTTAGTTTTTTGGCAGGACAATTTGCCATACTAATTGGGGGTGTTCTTTTTGGTACGGATTTTCATTTGCTCCCGATGCTATCAGGTGAGTATCTAGGTCTTGTAATGTTCTTTTGTATTATTCAACCAGTTTTCCTTGTTGGTGCTTTAACATTTAAAAAGAATAGAATAGGTAAAACATTATTGGTTTTTGTCATGGTGTTTTTCGGAGTAATTATCTATAATCTCATTCTTTTTACAATGCTTAATTATCGATATGATGTACATCTTGGAGATACATTTGCTTCCGAAGCTTTTGGTATGGCTCAAAATGATTTTTCATTATTTGGGATGTTGTTTTTTATTGGGCTTTTTGGACCAGTAATGCTTTTTGTAGCCTATTGTAAGATGGTAGAAAAGGAGGTGTAAGTATGGATTTTGATAATAGTAAACCTATTTATCTACAGATAGTGGATGTGTTTTATGAAAATATTCTTGCCAGAAAATGGAAAGAAGATGAAAGGATACCATCTGTGAGAGAAATTGCTGTTATGGTGGAAGTTAATCCAAATACAGCTATACGAGCTTTTAATCATTTGCAGGATGAAAAGGTAGTTTATAATAAAAGAGGAATAGGATATTTCGTTTCCAAAAATGGATATCAAACAGTACTTGATATTAAAAGAAAAGAGTTTATGGAGGAGATGTTGCCGGATGTGGTTAAAAAAATGAAGCTATTGGATATAAAGTTTGAAGAGTTTAAAAACACATATGATCAATATGTAAACGATATAGATGATGAAAAGAAGTAATCTGATTCTGCTAGGTGTACTGGGGGCAATCTTCCTTTATTTTACGGTACTTCAGTTTTCTACACATAATTATGTGAGGAATGGAGTAATTGAAAAAGTAGGTTCTGTCATCTCCAAAACTAGGAGCACTCCTAATTTTAGAAGTATAGATGTACGGGATAACATCAGGGTGTATTTTAAACAAGATAGTATAAAACAAGTTACCATTGAAGCTCCTGAAAATTTTATACCTCATATAAAAACAAAGGTAAATCATGGAACCTTAATAATAGAAAAAATAAAAAGCATCAATACGGATGATACCATAAAAGTATTTATTTCTAATCATCATTTGGACACGGTAAAAGTAAGTTCGACAGCATATTTTAAAACTATTGGAATAGTAACCGGAAAAGAATTAATACTTGAGTTTAAGGGGGAAAGTACAGGTGATTTAGAAGTAACGTATGAGTTGGTGAAATGTAAAACTGCCTCTAATGCTAAAATAAATCTAAAAGGGAATTCTAAAGAAATAACTTTTTCAAACTAATTATAAATAGAATAGCGTATAGAACACAAATAATACATTATCAATCAAATCAATCATCAATCAGTTCACCCTAGGTGGACTAAAAAACGAACAGTTATGTATTCAATCAAAAAAATAGGAAGAATAACAGGTGTTTTCCTTCTGATACAAATGATCCTTGGGATCCTAATAAATGTTTCTTTATTGGGACCTTTAATTTTTGTTTCTGATTTTATTACGAAGATTTCGGAAAACACGAACCAAGTATTAGTTTCGGTACTTCTCATTATCATTACTAAAACGATAGGTGTTGGTGTGGCGATTATGCTTTTTCCAACTTTTAAAAAACTGAACAGAGGTATGTCATTTTGGTATCTAAGCTTTAGTGTAATTCTTTTCGTTATTAGTGTTATTGATAATACGATCATACTATCTTTAGTATCTTTCAGTGAACAATACCAAGAACTTAGCGTGTCTGATGCTAATAATCTTGAAACTTTAGGGAAAATTTTACAAGGAACAAGAGGATGGGTTCATATGATGGATTTACTCGTTGCTAGTGTTCCGCTATCTATCTTTTATTATTTAATGTTTAAGTCAAGATTTGTTCCTAGAATTTTATCAGTCTTATGTTTTTTTGCCGCTATTTTGATTTTTATCAATGTACTAAGCACAATTTTTGGAACAGGGTCCATGTACCTATACATGCCTATGGCAATAAGTCAAATGACGTTTATAGCATGGCTCATCATCAGAGGATTTAATAGTACTTATAAACTTCAAGAAACGGTTTAAATCAAATAATTTATCATCAATCATCAATCATCAATCATCAATCAGTTCGCCTTAGGTGAACTTAAAAACGAACAGTTATGAATTCTATTACCAGTGCTATGAGCACTTTAAAAAACTCAAATGTGTGGGTAAACAAAACACTGAGTATTTCAGTTCAGTTTTGGTTTATAATTGCCGTATTAGGTCAATGGATCTTTGCATATTATGTCATTGCTTTTTATGGAGGCGCAGCCATAGATGGCGACTTTATGAAATGGAATCGTGTGTTACCGCATGGATATGTCTCAGGAGAAACTATGGGTAATACAGCAGTTGCGATACATCTTTTATTGGCAGTTATTATGATGGTTGGCGGACCACTGCAATTTGTTCCTCAAATCAGAAATCGAGCTCGCTCATTTCATCGCTGGAATGGGCGATTGTATATTTTAACTGCATTTGTAATTAGTTTTAGCGGCGCCTATATGGTTATTACAAAAGGAACGATTAGTGGACTTGTTGGTGACATCAGTGTAAGTTTTAATGGAGTTCTCATTATGTTTTTTGCGGTTTTGGCCTGGCGTACTGCAGTTGCTCGTAAATTTGATTCGCATCGTCGTTGGGCATTACGTTTATTTTTGGTAGTAAATGGAGTTTGGTTTTTTAGAATCGGATTAATGTTGTGGCTTTTTATTCACGGCGAACCAGTAGGTTTTGATCCAGAAACGTTTAGAGGACCATTTCTTGTTTTTCTTGGGATTGGACAATACGTAGTGCCTCTTATTATTCTGGAAATGTATCTCTATGCGAAAGAAAAAAAGAGTACCTTACTTAAGGTTGTTATATCTGCTTTTCTTCTAATACTTACTGTGCTTACCGGAATCGGAGTGTTTGCAGCTACAATGGGAATGTGGTTGCCAAGATTATAACAAATAAGGTGTATAAAATAATAAGCCTTTTTCAGTTTTTACATTTGGCATGGTTGAGAAAGGTTTATTAAAATGAGTTTTACTGAGCTTTAAAAGTCATAAATTGGAATTTTGGAATTTTAGATTGTTTTTGCTTATTAAACGGGTATTCCTAAATCCAATTAAATCCTGGATTCATTTACCTGAAATCTTTTTTGTCTAAACGTTTTATTTCTGTAAACAATGTGTAATTTTCCTTATTATTATGACTTTTTAGTGATTTCCTGAATAAATGAATCAAAATCAGGGATAGGATAGTATAATGTTTTATTCTTTTTAACAAACGGAAGTTCTATGTTTTCTCTAGTGTGTCCTTCATCTTCCAGTTTTTTCAAAAATATAGGAGACAACAAATCATTTTTACTATTGACATCAATCTCGAGAAAATCAATTTTTTTATTCTTTAGTTTTTGGATTAACATATCACATCGTTTACAATTTTGTTTAGTGTAAACATAGAAGTTATGCTTTGATATGTTTTGAAATATAATTTCTTTTGGCTTCTCTTTTTGTCGCTTAACATCAATGTTTTCCAATTCTTTATTAACAATAAGGTTGTAGGTATATGAAGATGCCATATCCGTAAGCGGAATTAAAATCATCATTTGTACCTTACTGTTAGCTGGGATGTTTTTGATGATTGGGCGTTGTGCACTTCTTCGATAACCTATAGGGTCTATTTTGAGAAAAACACTTTTGTCAGAGTTGGTGTCATTTTGTACATAAACAACCGTACGTTTTTTTTGAACATCTTCGATCAAATATACCGGCTTTTCTTGAGCAGAAACTAATGTAAAACAAAGAAATGATATGAAATAGATCGCAAGGTTAGAATGGGTTTTAAGAGTTAATTTCATCTTCTTTTTGCCTAAAGGTAGAGAATTTGCTTTTCTTTACTTAAAATTTAAAATACTCAGTGTCAACTTCTATACTATCCTCTAAATAAGAAAAACCGATCCTTCATGTTTTCTATTTCAGAGTTTTTATTCGTTACAATATAATCAATAGCTTCTGTAGTGAAATGCTGACCTTTTTCGGTTAATGACACGATATTATTTTCAATTTCAATCATATTGTTTTTTAAGGCTAGATCTAAAACTGATTTAGATTTAACTTTTTGCCAATTAATATGCTCATTTAGATGTTTTACATGTCTTTCTGTTTCATCATCGGCGTGATTCCCTAAGTGTAATAAAAATGTAAGCAATGAAACTTCGATACGTTGCTGTCTTTGACGATATAAAACAGAAAAATATCCTTTACTAGGAGCAAATAAGTATACTGCCAGAAACAGAATACCTAATACAGTAGTCATTGAGCCTGAAATAGAAGTGTCTAACCAATGTGCTAACCAATATCCTGCTAAAGCAGCGATTACACCAAATATAGACGCCATTAGTAACATCTTCTTAAGATTATTAGTAAGTAGATATGCGATAGCGGCAGGAGCAATCATAAATGCAATAACTAAAATAGCACCAACGGCGTCAAAAGCACCAACCGTAGTAATAGATGCTACGGTCATTAGTCCATAATGCATCACAACTGGCGATAGTCCTAATGCTGCTGCAAGACCAGCATCGAATGTGCTTACTTTTAATTCTTTAAAGAATGCCAAAAGTAATCCTAGAGTAACCAATAATATGATACCAATAATCCATAAAGATTTAGGTCCTAAATCAGTTCCACTCATAATAAGCCTATCAAATGGAGCAAAAGCAAGTTCTCCTAAAAGTACTGCATCTATGTCCAGATGTACATCATTAGCATTCTGTGCAATCATAATAACTCCGATACTGAATAGAGCGGGAAAAACTAGTCCAATAGCTGTATCTTCTTTGACTAATCCGGTTTTTTGAATAAATTCCACCAACACTACTGTAAGGACTCCGCTTAAGGCAGCAAGAAGAATTAGTAACGGAGAAGAAAGATCATGTGTGATGAAAAAACCAATCACAATTCCTGGTAAAATAGAATGGCTAATAGCATCTGTAATCAAAGCCATCTTACGCAGTACTAAAAATGTACCAGGAATAGCACAGGCGATTGCCACTAAGCTTGCAATTAGCTGTATTTCTATCTGTGCATTACTCATCTTTTGTCTGTGTTAATTGATTATATAGGTTGGCTGCGGTTTCATATCCTGATACCGTTAGAGACCACATATTACCTTGGATTGTGACATAATTTTTATCTTCTAGTTTTTGTAAAGACCTTTTTGTAAAACCTTGAAAATTATTCAATATTTTAATAGCATGCGGGTGCGAAATATCTTCGTGGTCTCTAGCTATATTGTACATGAAGGATAATGTTTTATGCAACTGAAGATCATTTCTGTTTTTTCTAAAACGAATTTCTCTGAATAGCAATCCACGTCCTGGAGAAAATATAAAGGAAACTAATATAAAGACAGCTGCAACTAATACAATCACAGGTCCTGTAGAAAGGTTGTTGTGACTAGCACTTATAGCTGTTCCAATAACTCCAGAAAATGCACCAAAGATCGCTGCAAGAAGAACCATTATTGATAGGCTGTTAGTCCATTGTCGCGCTGCCGCAGCAGGAGCAAGAATCATAGCACTCATTAAAACAACTCCAACTGTTTGTAAACCTAAAACGATGGCAATAACAATAAATGTAGTGATTAGAATGTCCAGAAATTTAATATTAAAGCCTAAAGTTTTGGTATAGTCAGCATCAAAAAGTGATATCTTAAGCTCTTTCCAAAAGAGTAATAAAACGATAAGACATATTCCTGTTACCAGAGACATCATCCAAACATCACTCTCTAAAAGAGTTGCTGCTTGTCCAAAAAGATAATTTTCTAAACCAGCTTGATTGGCATTTGGTAGTTTTTGAATATAGGTAAGTAAAAGCATCCCAAAACCAAAAAATAAAGAAAGAATTAATCCTAACGCGGTATCAGATTTAAGGTGTGTTTTTCTAATGATTCCTCTAATCCAGAAACTCCCAATTAGACCGCTAATCATCGCACCTAATAAAAAGGCATTACTGTTTTTTGCTCCAATTATTAAAAAAGTAATTGCTATGCCCGGTAAAGCAGCATGTGAAATAGCGTCTCCAAGGAGGCTTTGTTTTCTAAGTACAGCAAAACTGCCTAGCATGCCACAGATTGCTCCCAAAACAGCAGTTCCTAGCGTAATGGTGCGTAAGGTATAATCCGTAAAAACAAGTTCTATGTATTCTAGAATATCCATTTTTTTGGTTGATTGTTGTTAGTCCTTGATTTATGATAAATAGAAAAGCTATCAACTGTAAATTTTGAACTATCAACTATTACTGTTGTACACTTACTTTATAATTAATACCATAAGTCTTAGTAAGGTTGTCATCATTAAAAATATCTTTGACAGGTCCTGTTGCTATTTTTTTTACATTTAGAAAAGTCACCCAATCAAAATATTCGGGAACTGTCTGTAGATCGTGATGCACTACGATTACTGTTTTTCCGGCTTTTCTAAGCTCTTTTAAGATGTTAATAATGGCTTTTTCTGTAGTAGCATCGACTCCTTGAAATGGTTCATCCATAAAATAAATAGATGCATTTTGAACCAATGCTCTAGCCAAGAAAATGCGTTGTTGTTGTCCTCCAGAAAGTTGGCTAATCTGTCGACTTTTAAAGGCTAACATCCCTACTTTTTCTAATGCTTCAAGAGCTTCTTTTTTTTGCTTTTGCCCTGGTCTTTTGATCCAACCTAAACTACCATATGTTCCCATCATCACTACATCTAGAGCTGTGGTAGGGAAATCCCAATCCACACTCCCTTTCTGCGGTACATATGCAACTAGAGATCTCTGTTTTTTATATGGTTTGTCATATATTTTTACGCTTCCTGCAATAGGTTTAATGATGTCCAAAACTGATTTGATTAAAGTAGATTTCCCAGCACCATTAGGACCCACAATAGCCATTAAAACACCTTCCGGAATGGTTAGGTCAATATCCCATAAAACAGGTTTGTAGTTGTAGGCTACAGTAAGGTCATCTATTTGTACAGCGATTTTGTTTTTCATTATTTCAAAGCATTTACAATTGTATTAACATTATATTCAAACATTCCAATGTATGTTCCTTTTAATGTTCCCGGATTACCAAGGGCATCAGAATATAAAGTTCCTCCAATAATTACTTCATGATCTTTAGATTTTACAGCAGCTTGTAAAGCTTCAATTGTACGTTTGGGAACCGAGGTTTCAATAAAAATAGCTTTCACTTTATTTTCTATTATAAAGGTTGCCAATTTTTGTACATCTTGAACTCCAGCTTCAGTTGCCGTCGATAAACCTTGTAGTCCAACTACGTTAAACGCATATTCTTTCCCAAAATAACTAAAAGCATCATGAGCTGTAACTAATATTCTTTTTTCTTTCGGTAATGTCGCTATGATTCCTTTAATTTTTGCTTCAAGTTTATTTAATTTTTCTAGATATGCTTTTCCATTAGTTTCAAAAACTACTGCGTTTTCAGGGTCTAATTCCTTTAATTTTTCGATAGTAAAAACTGTAACTTGTTTCCAGTTTTTAACGCTAAACCAGATATGAGGATCATAGTTAGAAGCGAAGTAGTCAGAACCGATAAGAATACTTTTATCTAAAACCTCTCCCACTGCGATGGTTTTCATATTTTGGCTTCCCATTTTTTCAAATACCTCTACTAATTTACCTTCCAAGTGAAGGCCATTGTAGAAGATTACGTCTGCATTTACTAATTTCGTAACATCACCTTCGCTAGCTTTATATAAATGAGGATCTACCCCGGATCCCATTAATCCTTGAACAGCTATTAAGTCTCCTCCTATATTTTCTACAAGATCAGTAATCATTGTTGTAGTAGTAACTACATTCAGTTTTTTGTTTAAGTCTTTAGGTTCTTGTTTACAAGAAAAGAAGGTAATTGCTAATGCTAAAAATATTGCAAATTTTTTGATCATTTTTTATTTTAGTTCAATGATGTTGTTATATATTTAATTTAAAACTGCATCTTAAAACAATATCCAAAAAAAGTTTGAAAGAAAAAGCGTTATAATTGGACTAGTTATATTTGTTTTAGGTTTAGTATTTTTGTTTAATTATAATAGCAAAACTAAAAAAGTTAGTTATGACTAACAAATTAAATTTGAAGAATTTAACAAAAAGTGAAGAAGACTACTTAAAAGCTCTTTTTCAATTGCTTATAGAAGATGATTCTGGAAAGGTTGGTAATAATCAACTGGCGGATTATTTAAAGGTTTCTCCCGCTTCTACAAATAATATGATTAAAAAGCTAAAAGCTAAGAAGTATGTTGTAAGTGAAAAATATGGTAAATTAGAACTTACAGAAGAAGGGAAATCTATAGCAGTCCGTCTTATCCGAAAACATAGATTGTGGGAAACATTTCTTTGTAATTATTTGAATTTCAGTTGGGATGAAGTTCATGAGGTTGCCGAACAATTAGAGCATATAAAATCTCAGAAATTAGTTAATGAATTGGATCGCTTTATGGATTTTCCTAGTAAAGATCCTCATGGAGAAGTAATTCCAAATGCAGATGGGGAATATTTTGTCTTACCCAAAATAACATTATCTTCATTAGAAGAAGGAGCCGTTTGTCAGTTAGTTTCTGTAAATGATGCTTCCGTAACATTTCTTAAATATGTGTCCGAAATTGGCTTAGCATTAAGTAGCGAGATTAAAGTATTGGAAGTAAGAGAGTTTGATAGTTCCATAAGGATTCAGTTTAATCAAGTAGAAGAAACAGTTACTAGGAAATTTGCGGATAATGTTTTTGTGAAGGTTATTTAACACAAGAATAAATGTTAAAAAAAAGTAACACTATACGGGTTTATAAGATATACCTATTATCTTTGAATCACACAATCAATTTATGGAGCTTAATTTAAAAAGACCGATCTGTTTTTTTGATCTGGAAACAACCGGTATTAATATTTCTAAAGATCGAATCGTAGAAATCTCTATCCTTAAAGTTTTTCCTAATGGAAACAAGGAAAGTAAAACATGGTTAGTCAATCCGGAAATGCCAATCCCTGCTGAAACTACTGAGATACACGGAATTACAAATGAGAAAGTAGCGAATGAACCTACTTTTAAGCAACTAGCTAATAATGTTAGTGAAATGATTAAAGGATGTGATCTAGGTGGGTTTAATTCTAATCGTTTTGATATTCCTTTGTTAGCGGAAGAATTACTGCGTGCTGATTTAGATTTTGATATGAAAAATACTGTGGCAGTGGATGTGCAGACTATTTTTCATAAAATGGAAAAGAGAACCTTAGCTGCAGCTTACAAGTTTTACTGTGATGAAGATTTGGAAGATGCTCATTCTGCTGAAGCAGATACGAATGCAACTTATGAAGTTCTAAAAGCTCAGTTAGATAGGTATCCTGATTTAGAGAATGACACTAAGTTTCTTGCCGAATTTAGTTCTAGAAAACATTTTGCAGATTTTGCTGGTTTTATTGCTTTTGATAAAGAAGGAAGAGAAGTGTTTTCTTTTGGTAAACATAAAGGTAAATTGGTAGAAAAGGTCATGGAGGAGGAACCAGGATATTTTGGGTGGCTTCAGAATGCAGATTTTCCTTTGTATACAAAGAAAGTTCTTACAGCTGTAAGGTTACGTAAACTAAATAATAGTCTTAAACTTTAATTCTTTTTATAACCAATTATGAAGCTTATTTGTATAGGTCGTAATTATACGGATCATATCGAAGAATTAGAAAACGAGAAACCTACCGATCCCGTGGTTTTCATGAAACCCGATACTTCGATTTTGTTAAAAAAGCAACCTTTTTTTATTCCAGATTTTTCTGATGATGTGCATCACGAGATAGAGGTTTTGATTAAAATCAAAAAGGTAGGAAAACATATTGATCGAAGATTTGCACATAAATATTATGATGAGATTGGGTTAGGAATTGATTTTACAGCTCGAGATTTACAGAGTAAATTGAAATCTAAAGGGTTGCCTTGGGAAAAAGCAAAAGCTTTTGACGGTGCTGCCGTTATTGGAGAATGGATTGCTAAGAATGAATTTTCTGATGTAAATAACATTAATTTTCGTTTGGAAAAAAATAAAGAAATTGTTCAGCAAGGTAATACTCAGTTCATGTTATGGAAAATAGATGAGCTTATAGAATATGTATCACAATATTTTACCTTGAAAATAGGAGATATCATCTTTACCGGAACTCCAGCAGGCGTAGGGGCTGTTAAAACAAATGATAATTTGAGTGGTTTTATTGAAGAAAAGAAAATGTTTTCTATAAAAGTGAAATAATACTTGTAGTCCCAAAGTTATAGTGCTGATAAAATTTTCTTTGGACTCATATATTCGAAATAACGTTTCCTTATTTTAAAATTTTCATCTAAAAATACAGTTGCTGGTAAAGAGAAAGATATATTTTTTCTTGAGGCTAATAACATAGGGATTTGATGAATTGTATTTCTAGATGTTAAATAATTTTTATTGGTAAAAATTGCGCCATCAAAAGCAATTGTATCTCTACTTTCTGCATTCATTTTTACGGCGTAATAATCCTTGGTTATTTTATCAATTATCTCTGATTTTGTATAAACTACTTTATCCATTTTTTTGCAATACACGCACCAGTCTGTGTAGAAACTAATAATCACTTTTTTTGGTTTTAAAGCAAGAGAGTCATCTAATTGTTCAAAAGTTATCCAATTAATCGTTTTATTTTCTTGAGCTTGTATCTTTATAGCAACAAGCAAATAAAATGATATAATGATTTTTAAATATTTCATGATTAATGAAGTTTACCAAATTTTATACCTATAAAAAGTGTTCTAGGTGTTCCTGGACCATAAATATAATCGGAATCGCGCAGAGGCCCAATATCAAAGTCATCCTGATAGCTATCGAATATGTTTTTAATTCCACCACTAAATGTAACTTGAAAATTTTCTGAAATATCTGAGTGATATTCAAGTTTTAGATTCATATCAAAAAAGGAATCCGTATCAACAAGATCTAGAAATCCAGAGTTACTAATAACTCTGGGTACTGTCATATCACCAGTATATGTTCCAGTAAGATTTATATTAAATTGTTCTCCTGGAATCCACGATGTACTAAGATAGCCATAAGTGTTAGGATTTCTTACAAATTCATCAACGACCACATTACCTTCTCCAGGTGTTGCGCCATCGCTTTCAAAAAGTATTTGACTTTCATCGTACATAGCTTTCTGAATAGTTCCTCCTAATTGGAATTGCCACTTTTTAGATGGAGATATGCCAATTTCAAAATTTGTTCCAAATACTTTTGCTCCTGATCCATTTCTAACTTCTTCAAGAATAGAACCGTTTTCAAGAACCGCACCAGTATTAACTAATGCGAAAGGATCTTCAAGACTTGTGTAAAATCCTTCTAATAAAAAATCAGCTTGAATCTTATTTATGTTTTTTGTATAATTTAAAGAAGCTGTAAAAGCATTTGAAAACTCAGTATCTAAGTTTTCTGATAAAATCACGAACTGAGGTTCTCCTCCAACTGATGAGATATGTAAATCTTCATTGAAAGCTTGGGGAGCTCTAAATCCTCTTGCGTAACCTCCTCTCAGTTTTAAAGAGTTAAGAAGGTTGTAGGACAATGTTATTCTCGGACTTAACACTGTTTGTTTTATTGATATATCGCGAGAAATATCACCTATATTGTATTTGCCTTCAATGTTTACATGGTCTAATCTAGTTCCTATAAGCGCTATGAAATCATCACTCGGTTTCCATTCATACTGTGCATAGGATCCAATAGTATGGACTTGTTGATCAATTAATCTATTGTACCCAGCAATAATATCTTCAGTATCACTGATATTGTATTCTGTACCTATTGTGATAATATGATTATTTTTTAAAGTTTTAGTAAATTGAATTCCGGTAAGTAATGATAGATCTTTGGTAACTCCATAAGAGTTTAATGCAAGAATACTATCTTGTCTTGTCCTTTCGCCGCCTAATCCCCCGTAGTAGCTATCTCTATCGGTGTATTGACCAGAAGTATAAATAGATAGATTATTTGTTCCTTTTTTATTTTCTACTTCGTAAGTAATGCCTCCCAAAAAAGTGTTATGATCTAATTCTTCTGTTATATCAGTAAAATGAGGGGCAAGATTAAGACGATCTCCTCCGCGACGGTATTCTTTAATTGTAGTTAAATCTAATGATATTTTACTTCTGTCATTTGGTTTTAAGAATGTTTTTAATCCAAAAGTAGTGTTCTGTAGTGTTGTTAATTCAGTAAAGCCGTCATTATTAGCATCAAACTCTTCTCGATCTCTATTAAGTCCAAATACGGTAATTCCTGACTTTAAATCATCACTTACAAGAGATGTATTAAAATTCAAAGAACGATCTGGGGTGTCTCCATTAATAAGACCAAGATACGTTCCAATTTCCCAGGTGTTTAGAACTGGGTCTTTAGTGATAATGTTAATTGTTCCTGCAATGGCATTTGATCCATAAAGAGCAGATCCTCCGCTTCTTACTACTTCAATACGTTCAACAATATTAGTAGGTATCTGCTCTAATCCGTATACGCTATTTAGTGCGCTAAAAACGGCTCGGCTATTTATTAATACCTGGGTGTAGCTACCATCCAAACCATTAAGCCTTACTTGGGTGAATCCACAATTCTGACAATTATTTTCTACTCTAACTCCAGGAGAGTAGTTTAGTCCTTCAGAAATTGATATAGATTGCGTGGCTTCCAATAGTTTGGGACTTAATACATTCACAACCACTGGAGCATTTTTTCGATTCACACGATTTCTAGTTGCACTTACTACGACCTGGTCCAGATTTAAACGATCTTCTTTAAGAGTAAATTTTTTGGTTTGGGTACTTAGTGTTATTGAAATGTTTTCTGTCAAAGTTTGGTGTCCTAAAGAACTAATCTTTAAGCGGTAATCTCCAAAAGGAATATTTTCGATTTCAAAAAAACCATTTCTATCGGCAGATATATATGTATTAAAGAAAGGGTTTGATATGGCTACATTAGCATAAGGTAAGGCAGCTTCATTAGTGTTAATGTATCCTTTCAGCTTTCCTGTCTGACCTATTGCCAAGATGGTGTTCAATGAAAATAAAAAGAATAAAACTGGTTTCATGTTTAATATTAAAATGTATTAGCTTCGGCAAATATATAAAGTTAGCCAAGACTAACAAATAAAATCAACAGATTATAAGATATTTTTTAGTTAGGTTTAAATTCATGTGGTTTTACTACTAAGATGGATTCTGTTTGTTCTTTCGAATACATCTTTCATTCTCATTGATTTATAATTTGATTGTAGAATAATTAACGAAATATTTTAGTTTATAGATCGGAGATGTTATCTTTACAGGAACACCAGCTGGGGTAGATGCTGTAAAAGCCGAAGATGCACTAACTGGTTTTGTAGAAAAGCAACAAATTTTTTCAATAAGAATTAAATAGATGAGCAAAGGGTATAGCTTAGAAAGTGTAAATGAATTGTCCGGTGGGGACGATGAATTTATAACAGTATTGGTGCAAACATTTTTAGAAGAGATACCTCCGGATTTGGATAGTATGGGGCAGGCGGTAAAAAATAATGATCCAAAAACTGCATACCAATTTGCGCATAAAATGAAACCGAATCTTCAGTTATTCGGTATTGATCTCTTGAAGGAGATAAAGCAAGTGGAGGCCTGGTCTAAATCTGGTAAAGAAAAATCAGAAATTGAAATTATACTAAGCCACATTGTTACTACTGTTAATGGTGCTATCGAAGATCTGAAAGCCGACTTTCAATAAATTATGCTTGCAGAAATAATTACCATAGGAGATGAAATTCTCATTGGTCAAATTGTCGATTCTAATTCCGCTTTTATAGGAAAAGAGCTTAATAAGATAGGTGTGGATGTATATCAGATCACTTCTATTCAGGATCATAAACAACATATTCTAAACGCTTTGGAAGAAGCAAAGAATAGAGTAGATATTGTTCTTGTAACTGGTGGATTAGGACCTACAAAAGATGACATAACGAAGCACACTATTTGCGAATTTTTTGACGATACATTGGTTCAAAATGATAAAGTGTTGCGTCATATTGAAGCACTTTTTGAAAAATATATACATACTCCTGTTACGGATATTAATAGAATGCAAGCACTCGTTCCAAGTACATCAACTGTTCTTATGAATAACTTTGGTACGGCTCCCGGAATGTGGTTAGAAAAAGATAATACTGTTTTTGTGTCTATGCCAGGAGTACCTTTTGAGATGAAAAATCTAATGAATGATGAGGTATTGCCTCGACTTCAGGAAAAATTTGATAGACCATTTATTATTCATAAAACGGTATTAACCTATGGTTTAGGCGAAAGTGCAATAGCAAAGAAAATAGAACAATGGGAGGATAATTTACCTTCTTTTATAAAGTTAGCATATTTACCTAGTCTAGGCAGGGTTAGATTACGTCTTTCTGCACGTGGAATTGATGAGAAATTATTAATAGATACTATTAAGAATAAGATTACCGATTTACATGAATATATTGGTGATATAATTGTGGGTTATGAAGAGGATGAGTCAATAGAGATGATGATTGGTAAGATACTTGTTTCACGAGGCCTGTTTCTAGCAGTTGCAGAGAGTTGTACGGGTGGAAAAATTTCTCAATCTATAACTGCTAATGCAGGATCTTCATCTTTCTTTAAAGGAGGTGTAGTTACGTATGCTACCCAGTCTAAGACAGATCTTTTGGGCGTTGATAGTGACTTAATTAAACAGCACACAGTTACTAGTAACGAAGTTGCTGAAGCCATGGCGCTAGGCGTAAAAAATAAATTTAAATCAGATTATGCTATTGCGACCACCGGCAATGCTGGACCTTCTAAAGGAGATGGTGATGTCGAGGTGGGTACGGTTTTTATAGCGATTGCTACTCCAGATCGTGTTTTTTCAGAGAAGTTTGTGTTTAGTAATTTACGTGAACGCACAATAGGGAAGGCGGTAAATAAATCCTTTGAAATGCTTTTTAGCGAGGTTACCTAATTAGGTTGTTTAGTAGCCTCTTTTTTTGTCCATTCAATAGCATCTTTTAAGTCTCGAAAATGATAAAAAGGCTTTTTGGCAAAATGTTTCTCAACCTCTATTGACATTTCACTTACTTTATTGTAAGTAACTACACCATATCCTCTAAAATTATCCATATATATTAGAGGACAATCCAGATAATCTGTCGGTATAATCGAATGAGAATTAATTCTGTCAGAGATATAGGTAAATGGTTGTCCATTGCTATAGTGTTTTAACACCAGAGGGATGAGATCGTTAAGTTTGTTTAATGTAATTATCTCTCCTTCATTTATTTCTGCAATAATGTATTGATTATAAAAATAATAAGTACCTAGGTTGAGATCGTATTTTTGAATAAAGTTGTCACTTAGTTTGGCTTTCATAATCTAAATAATTTTGTTAGTTACTGATTAGTCGTGAAAAAGGTGGTATAATTTCTTATAAAAGTCTGCTATTTAGTGTTTTGTGAATTTTTGTTAATCTCAAACGTTACAGTTGGTTTTATTTTTTAGAAAATTATGAAAATATTAGTACAATGGATTGCTACTCTTCTATTTAGAAGAAAATCTGAAATAAGCTTTTAATTAATCTGGGATAACTAATTTATCTACCCATTTAATTGCATCATCAAGTTTATTGAAAGTACGTGTTGGAATTTTTAAGAATGATTTTTCTAGCTTAGCAATTTTCGATCCGATAGGATTATAAGTTACTACAGCATATCCTTTTACATTAGGAAATTGTTCATTTGTTTTAAAATGATTTGTAGGTTCGAAAGAATAGGAGTTGATCCTGTTGGCGATATAAACAAATGGTGTTTTGTCACCGTAGTGTGTTTTTCCTAGTTTTATGAGTTCTGAAGCATTTTGATAAGTAAGAATAACTCCTTCGTTTATTTCTGATATCACGAAATTTTTATGGAAATAAAATATTCCAATGTCAAGTTCATGTTTATGAGCAAGTTTTTTGTTATATGTGAAAGCCATTTTTAATTGAGTACAATTTTATTAAGTTTAATAAATTATAAATAAGTTTTCATGGAGTGTTTTGTAGCTTGTTATTACCGTAAGATGATTTTAATTAGTTATCATTTAGTTGTTTAATAATTATTCTACCCATAGCAAAGCATCATCTAAACAATTGAAAATTTTTAGTTTAAGTTTCAATAAAATATTGTTCTAAGGTAGCCACTTTGTTATTGACGGCATCATAAGTTACTACACTGTATCCTGTAAAATTCGGAAATAACTTTGAAGATTTAAAATGCTCAGTAGGTACAAAAGAGTAGGATTTTTTTCTATTAGATGTATACATAAATGGAATAATAGTTCCGTAATAGGAATGAATTAATTCCAGTAAGCCAGAGCAATTTTCAAAAGTAAGGATGACGCCTTCTTTTGTTTTCGAAATTATATGATTGTTATAGAAATAAAATAATCCAATACTAAGGTCCTGCTTATAGGTAAACCTATTATTAAAATTATGAACCATTTTTAAACGATGTGTTTCCTATTACTATGGTAATATACTTATTTTTTTATTAAAAACACATATTTGTATCGTTTAAAATATTAATAATTTATTTTTATAGTTAATTTATTATTAAATTCATATTGTTTAATCATGCATGATAAGTTCCTTTACCCAGAGTTTTGCATCATCTAGATTTTCAAAAATTTTTGTAGGAACATTAAGAAAGGACTGTTCTAATGAAGCTATTTTATTGTTTATAGAGTTGTATGTAACTACTCCATACCCTTTTAAGTTAGGGAATAATTTTGCTGATTTAAAATGAGTTGTGGGTTCAAAAGAGTAGGAGTTTTTTCTATTTGTTATATAAACAAATGGTATGTTAGTTCCATAATATTCTTTGGTTAATAAAAACAATTTTGTGGCCTTATCATAATTTAATGAGGCTCCTTCATTCATCTCTGAAATCATAAAGTTTTTGTAGAAAAAGAAAGATCCTATATCAAGTTCATGCTTTCTGATGAAGTCATTCGTGTTATTTTGGTACATAACAATCGTTTTTTTATCTAATATACAATTTAGGGTTCTAAAAATCAATCATTTGGCAGAAGTTCTCTTAAGTTTTTTTAGTTGTATAAAATTTTGATAATAAGAATTTTTGGTTTTAGATATTACCTTAACTCGAATGCATAAAAAAAGCGGATCCTAAGATCCGCTTGTTTACTACTCAATTACCCCATATCAAGTAGTTAGTTACAGTTATGAAAACTAACTGGTGTAAAGGTAATTGCTATGTGCGACCTACTCTATAGGTATAAATACCTGTTTTTTCAGAAATATGAGGTAGTTTTCTGAAAACTAATGCATTATCTTTATCGCGAATATCAAACCGATTAATAAGTATGCTTTAAAAGTCAAAAACCTTTTATTTTACTCTATAACGACGTCTTGAAATAAAATTTTAAAAAAGAGAAAAAAATTACAAAACTATTATTGGTGGTTCGATAAATAATTCGTTAATTTGCACCCTGTTTTGAAATAATACCAAAATTAAGAAGAGATGTCAAGAGTTTGCGAGCTTACAGGTAAAAAAGCGATGGTGGGAAATAACGTTTCTCACGCTATGAATAAAACAAAACGTAAATTCAACGCGAATTTAATAAAAAAGCGTTTTTATATTCCAGAAGAAGATCGTTGGGTAACACTTAAGGTGTCTACTGCGGCTTTAAAAAATATAAATAAAAACGGTATTGCTGCTGTTTTAAAAGAAGCAAGAGCTAAAGGTTTCTTAACAAAATAAATCAGCTTTTAAAAAGATACTATAATGGCAAAGAGAGGTAATAGAGTTCAGGTAATCTTAGAATGTACAGAGCATAAAGCAACTGGTAAACCAGGTACTTCTAGATATATTACAACAAAAAATAAGAAGAACACTCCGGATAGAATGGAAATAAAGAAATTTAATCCTATTCTTAAGAAAATGACTGTTCATAAAGAAATAAAATAAGACAATGGCAAAGAAATCAGTAGCATCGTTACAGACAGGATCAAAGAGGTTGACCAAAGCTATTAAAATGGTAAAATCTCCGAAAACAGGAGCGTATACTTTTGTAGAGTCAATTATGCAACCAGATGCAGTAAATGACTTTTTTAGTAAAAAGTAATTAGCAAGAAAAATATTTTATAAAGAAGCCGTTTCAATTTAATTGGAATGGCTCTTTCTTTTTATATATTTATGCGATTTTATGTTAGTGTTTTAATTTTAACTTATTAGCATTCTGAATATAATACATGAGTTTGTTTAAAAAAATATTCTCTTCGGAGAAAAAAGAAACCTTAGATAAAGGGTTAGAGAAGTCTAAAACTAGCTTCTTTTCTAAATTAGGTAAAGCTGTTGCTGGTAAATCCAAAGTAGATGATGATGTACTGGATAATCTGGAAGAAGTTTTAGTAACTAGTGATGTAGGTGTGAAAACTACAATAAAAGTTATAGAAAGAATAGAAGGTCGAGTTTCTAGGGATAAATATCTAGGGACCGACGAATTAAATCAAATTTTAAGAGAAGAGATAGCAGGTTTACTTTCTGAAACGAATTCTGGCGAAGCTACAGATTTCGAGATTCCAGTAGATAAAAAACCATACGTTTTAATGGTGGTAGGAGTAAACGGTGTTGGAAAAACAACTACCATTGGTAAATTAGCTTATCAATTTAATAAAAAAGGTTTGAAAGTGGTTTTAGGAGCTGCTGATACGTTTAGAGCTGCTGCTATAGATCAGTTGCAGGTTTGGGCTGATCGTGTGGATGTTCCTATCGTAAAGCAAGATATGGGTAGTGATCCTGCGTCTGTAGCTTTTGATACGTTAAAATCTGGAGTGAATCAGGATGCAGATGTTATTATCATAGATACAGCCGGAAGATTGCATAATAAGGTGAATTTAATGAATGAGTTGACCAAGGTAAAGCGTGTTATGCAAAAGGTGATCGGTGATGCTCCACACGATGTCTTATTGGTTTTAGATGGTTCTACAGGTCAAAATGCTTTTGAACAGGCAAAACAGTTTACAGCTGCAACGGAGGTAACCTCATTGGCAGTTACAAAATTAGATGGAACTGCTAAAGGTGGTGTTGTTATAGGAATTAGTGATCAGTTCCAGATTCCGGTTAAATATATTGGAGTAGGAGAAGGGATTGAAGACCTTCAAGTGTTTAACAAATATGAATTTGTGGATTCGTTTTTTAAGTAATTTAAGACTGTTATAGAAGAGTTAAAAAGGTGTTATGTTATATTCATAACACCTTTTTTTATATTTTAAACTCTCAAAATATTTACAAACCATCAATCTATGAGAAAACTAATATATATATTTATATCACTTCTGATTTTTAGTTCCTGTAAAAAAGAGAAAGAAGAACAACAAGAAGGGATACAATCTAAGGTAGTTTGGGAGTCTTATGATGAAATAGAGGATTTAGAGTCGACGAAAAAATTGGACCAAGAAAGGATGCATTTGAAACTTGTAAATTCTAAAGTTTTGGATAAGAATGATATATGGAGACCTTTAGAGTCAGAACTGGATTATTTTTCTGCAGAAGATTACAATAAGCTAAAGAAATTTGTACTTGAGAAAGATATACCTGCTATCCAGCAAAGTGTCAAAAAAGGTGAGCTTTCATATGAAGAATTGGTTAAGTTTTATATTTATAGAATCCGTATGTATGAGAGTGATAACTCTTTATCTCTAAATACAGTTATATCCTTAAATCCAAAAGTAGTAGAACAGGCAAGAGCATTAGATAAAGTTGATAAAAATACTATTGATGTTAATTCGGTTTTTGGCATGCCGATTTTGTTGAAAGACAATATTGGAACCGAATACATGAAGACCACGGCTGGTGCGGTAGCGCTTCAGGATAATAAAACTGGTGATGCTTTTATTGCTAAAAGACTATTAGAGCAGGATGCATTAATTTTAGGCAAGGCAAACCTAAGCGAATGGGCGTATTTTTTATGTATTGGCTGCCCAGTTGGATATAGCGCAATTGGTGGTCAAACGCTTAATCCTTATGGGAGAATGGTTTTTGAATCAGGTGGTTCTAGTTCTGGAAGTGGGGTAGCAGTAGCAGCAAATTTTTGTATAGCGGCAGTTGGAACAGAAACAAGTGGATCCATTTTATCTCCTTCTAGTCAGAATTCTGTTGTAGGGTTGAAGCCAACGATTGGTTTGTTAAGTAGATCTGGTATTGTTCCGATTTCTAGTACGCTAGATACACCAGGACCTATGACAAAAAGTGTAATTGATAATGCTATTTTGTTAAATGCAATGATCGGCAAAGATCCAGAAGATGCTACTTCTGTTTATACCGAAACAGATTTTATAATATCTATAAAAGATTCTATTATAGAAGGAAAGCGTTTTGGTGTTATTAAGAGTTTGTTGCAAGATTCTGTATATGCTAGAGCAATTGATAAGATAAAAAATGCAGGTGGAGAAATTGTAGAGGTGGAGCCAGAACAAACTTCGCTACCAGGATTTCTTAGTATTTTGAATATAGATATGAAAAATGATCTTCCTAACTATATTAATTTATATGCCAGTGATAATGTCAATATAAAAACAATAGAAGATGTAATTGCATTCAATTTACAAGATACACTTGTTAGGATTCCATATGGACAAGGGATATTTGAAGGAATTGTAAAAGATAGCACTACTCCTGAAGATCTGGAAAAAATAAAAGAAGATCTTAAAGTTACAGCTCGTAAGTATTTCGATTCTCAAATTGATAAACATAACCTAGATGTTGTGTTGTCAATAAATAATTACCACGCAGGTTATGCTGCAGTGGCTAAATATCCTGCTTTAACAGTACCAATGGGGTATACAAATAAAGGTGAGCCTAAAGGACTTACTTTTATCGGAAAGCCATTTTCAGAAGCTAAGTTGTTACAATTAGGGTTGTGGTATGAATCGATATCTAAAGAACGTAAAATACCTGTTAACTATAATTAATTAATAAGCGCATTAATTTTTATCCAAAGATCATTGTCAAAACTTGATGGGCCCAGTAACGCCTGTCCAGTATCATCACCCATTCTGATAATAACTAAATTCTTACTGGGTACTATATATAGTTTTTGATCATTTTTGCCTAAACCTGCTATGAGGTCATCAGGAGCAGCTGGTATCAACTCACCTGAAAATTCATTTTCGAATGCAGGTGCTCTAAAATTCGATTTGCCATTTAACCACCATAAATATCCATAAGATTGATTTAGGTTTTGTGAAGTAGTAATCATTTGGGTAAAGTAGTTTTGATCCGTAAGAATTTGAGTATTATTCCAAGTTCCTTTGTTAAGATTTAATAGCCCAAAACGAGCCATGCTTCTAGCTGTGCTATAATAAATGTTAGTGTATCCAATATTTACCCATGTTCCATTCATTCCAATTTTGCTTTTTAGCTTAGTGTCAAAATAGGAATTGTAATCTGTGTTTACAGCTTCAGCAACGATATCTGTCAGTAGTGTGTAGGCTGCGTTATGATAATACCAAAAACTCCCTGGTTCATTAAGATACGTAAGACAATCAAAATTAATACAATTTTGCAAAAGAATATTAGTGTAATCTAAGCCTGTAGTCATCGTTAAATGGTTTCTGACTGTAATTGCTTGTTCCTGATCTGTTGCGATGTTTGCCCATTGAGTTCCTAGGTATGTTGCAGAAGATTCATTAATGTCCAGTAACCCCTCTTGTTGTGCCAATCCGACAGTAAAAGCAGTCAATGTTTTTCCTGCAGAATACCAAGGATTGTTATCGGATACAGAACCTCCATTAAAGTATTTTTCTACTACAATTTTTCCATTTTTAAGAATGATAAAAGCTTTGGTGTCTTTTTCTTCCAGGAAATTATAAAGAGTTTGTTCTGCTGCGGTATTCCATCCCAAGTTAGTAATAGTTATGGTTTCCCATTCTTCAGAAGTAACAGGAGGGAAATATAACTCGTTTTGATCAGGGTTAGGATATATAATGACCGCATCTTCGATAGCTTCATTTACATCCTCAGAACAAGAAAAGATGAAACTAAGAAGAAAAAATAGAAATGGAGTTATAAAATTTCTCATGCATTGGGGCTTATGTAGATTTAGACAATACAATATACAAAAGGTTTAAATATTTTCTTTTTTTTTAACAGCTAGAGTTATTGGTAATTATGTGCTAAACTTTAGTTATTCATTGTATCTTTGCAAACCTTTATCCGGAAGATATGAGAACAAAGACTTTAAAGAAAAATAAGATCAATGTAGTTACACTAGGTTGTAGTAAGAATGTGTATGACAGTGAGGTTCTTATGGGACAACTGAAAGCGAACAATAAAGAAGTGGTTCATGAAGAAGAAGGAAATGTTGTAGTTATTAATACTTGTGGTTTTATTGCGAATGCCAAAGAAGAGTCTGTAAATACTATTTTGGAATATGTACAGAAAAAAGATCAGGGTATAGTAGATAAAGTTTTTGTTACTGGTTGTTTGTCGGAAAGATATAAGCCAGATTTGCAGAAAGAAATTCCTAACGTGGATCAATATTTTGGCACCACAGAACTACCTGGCTTATTAAAAGCATTGGGAGCTGATTATAAACACGAATTAATAGGAGAAAGATTAACTACAACTCCTAAAAATTATGCGTATTTAAAAATAGCAGAAGGTTGTGATCGACCTTGTTCTTTTTGTGCAATTCCAATAATGAGAGGGAAACATAAATCTACACCGATTGAAGAATTGGTAACAGAAGCAGAAAAATTAGCAGCTAACGGTGTAAAAGAACTAGTACTGATTGCTCAAGATTTAACCTATTACGGACTTGATATTTATAAGGAAAGAAAGTTGGCAGATTTACTTCGAGAGTTAGTAAAAGTAGATGGAATAGAATGGATACGTTTACATTATGCATTTCCTACAGGATTTCCGATGGAAGTATTAGAAGTAATGAAGCAAGAGCCTAAAATATGTAATTATATCGATATTCCATTACAGCATATAGCGGATCCAATTCTTAAGTCAATGCGTCGAGGTACTACGAAAGCAAAAACTACTAAGCTTCTTAATGAGTTTAGAGCAGCAGTACCGGAAATGACAATTCGAACTACATTAATTGTTGGGTATCCAGGGGAAACACAAGAAGATTTCGAAACACTAAGAGACTGGGTAAAAGAAATGCGTTTTGAACGTCTTGGATGTTTTACCTATTCTCATGAAGAAAATACACACGCTTATAACTTAGAGGATGATGTTCCAGAAGAAGTGAAAATGGATCGTGCTAACGAGATCATGGAAATACAATCGCAAATCTCTTGGGAACTGAATCAACAGAAAATAGGACAAGAATTTAAGGTGGTTATTGATAGAAAAGAAGGGCCTTATTTTATAGGTAGAACAGAGTTTGACTCTCCTGATGTAGATAACGAGGTGTTAGTTGATGCTTCTAAGTTTTATTTAAAAACTGGAGAATATACTACTGTCAAAATATATGAAGCCGAGGATTTTGATCTATATGGTGAAGTGATTTAATATAAAAAAACAAAGAGATCGAATATTTTTCTAAGTTCGATCTCTTTGTATATAGAAATAACCGTATTCCAATCTGTCAGTTAAATTTTACAATTTGACTATTTTGGTAACCAGCGCTGTGTGTTTATCTGTTTTTGTTTTTACAATGTATATTCCAGATTTAAAATTACTTAAATCTAGTTGGTGAGTTTTTAAAGTTCCGCCAATATGTTTTGTTTTAATAAGTGAACCTGTAAGGGAATAAATTTCAATGATTCCATTTTCAAAAGTTTCATTAAAGGATATATTGATTATATCTTTCACAAGACTAGGATAGATTACTTGCTTTATATTCTCTTCGCTTGCTAATACTTTTACACTGTTGATCGCTTTTCTGTCTTCAGGAACTCCATCACCAAAACATAAATCAAGTTCAAAAGCATCATCGAATAAGCTAGTTAGAGAAGTGTTTCTATGGATAATATCTGTTAATGATGTTCTTTGGATTCTTCTTCTGTCTGATCTAGAAAAGAAAGGATCGTTTTCATAATAATAATAATCACCATCTCTTAGGTTAGTGAATTGTTTAGATAGCATAGCTGACATGGTGCGGCCTATTAATTTCCCTTCTATTTCGTCTTCTGATAGAAGACCTACCCAAAGATCAATATGGTCGATGTCATTATATAAGGACTCTAGATTTCTTGCAACGGTGTCATTAGAGGAAATATCAGAAAACCTTCTAGCTCTTCTACCGGTATAGTGTTTTCTTGCAGTGTTATAATCAGGTAACCCATGATCTCTTCCTCTTTGGATATTGATACTACCAAGATCCAATCCAAAACGAATTTCATCAGTTACATTACCAAATAAGAAGTCTCGTAACACATCATTAATTTTGGTATCTGTTTTATAAAGCCTGTGTACAGTAGCTCCTTTCAAAAAAGTTTCCGGACCATATTCCAAAAAAAGGTCTGTATTAAAGAAAGCTTCTACTAATTCAAACTCTCCTGGCCCTACTTCTTCACAATCATTATCTACCACTACTACATCATCGGATACTTGCGTATGTCCGATTCTAAAAGAAGCTGCTGCAAATGTGTTCATAATATCAGGCCGTACAGAACTCTTATATCTTCTATATTTTGGTAACTCTATTCCTAAAGCAGGTAGGTACTCTCTATAAGTTATAGCCTGTATGATAGCTCCTACTTCTTTTCTTGCTATTTGATATATTTTTTCATCATCTGTATAACCTTTAGAAAGTAATTCATCACAGATTCTATTATGCTCTCTTAAAAAGACTACCTGTAAAGAGGTCAAAATTGTATTTTCTGAAGCTCGTTGATCCCCTGCTACGAAAACTTTAACTGTTCCTCCTTCATCGTCATCCATAAAAGGAGCTTCAGGATCGATTTCGCCATTACGTTCACTAGTTAAGGTGTTAAATGGTAAATAATCATCTTCAGACATCTTTAGCTTTCCGCCCTCAAAAGTTCGAAGCCAATCTGCACGTTCTTTATCTGATCCATATACCATAGATGCGTCTAGATATGCAGTATTACCATTAAACTGTTCTCTTTGAGAATTTACCGTAATATATTCACTTCTAAAAAAAGGAATATCCACAGTAAATAACTCCTCATCCTGAGGAAGTTCTATAGGCACGTATTCCGTTTCACCTGTAGGTGTTACAGTCATATCATGATCGATAAATTGTCCCCAAAAGTAATGCATGGTGTTAATACCTAGTGTGTTGAACTGAGTAACGGGTTCGTCACAAACCAGATTAGAAATTTCTCTTGCAGAAGGACGATTATCATCATTTAAAGCACCATTTTGGTTTTCAGAGCCATAGTTTGATGATAATTCTCGATAAAAAATACTATTTGCAGCACCCCAACTTCTTCTTTGTGGTTTAATGTTGTTGTTAGAGCCATCTATAGATCTAAATTCATCACGGTTATTATGACTTCTGTCGGGACTCTTAGTATCATAATTCCTGTAGTAAGTACCTGTTAAATATTTACCTATATTTTTTTTTGAAGGCTGTTGAGCCATAGTTTTTGTTGATATCATCAACAAAAAAAGTAAGTTAAAGCTTATGAAAAGCTTAAGAATAGAAAGTTTGTGTAACATAATGATTAGTGTTTATAAATTAAAATTTTAAATTGGTTGTTTAAATAATTTTATGATTCAACACAGCATAACTTTTTATAGCTATGTTTGAGAAAGTAATAGCTAGATCCAAAGAAGAGTAAAGAAACTAGTGTAACATATGGCTAGTGCACTATTTCCAAATAAATAAAGCTTGATACCATTTCTATTGGTTAATAAATTTTAGAAATAATATAAAATTAGGAATGTATAGTTTTAAGTTTCTTAAGATAATTACTTGAACTTTAGTCTTTTTATATAGTGAGTAGCACTACTTGCTAGGTTCTTTTATTAAATTCGTTGTGATGGTTGATAGAACCATTAATATTTTTGAAAATAATATTTATGCTGGTTAGAGATGTCTTTTGTAGTTTGGAAATATCTGTTTTCGTCAACTCTTTGATTTAGATCTTGCGTAATAGTTTTAGATTTTTTAAGCATGATGATTTTGTGTTAGATTTAAAGGTTTGTTCATTATAATAAGGTGCCTGGACTAGTTTTGTTAAGCAATCATTAGAATAAGTTTTTAGGTAAGAAGATAACTTTAAACATTGGTTGGTTTTATAAAGATTAAAATTCAATTATGGTATGTGAAACTATATAAAGATAAATTTATAGTAGCAGGCTTATATAGTTTAAAAGAGGTTTTATGTAAAAAACAGCTACTTTTCTGTAAAAAGTAGCTAGTGTTCAATGAATGTTTTTTTAAAATTTGTTAAAGATTTAAGCTTTTAAAAGAGTTTTGTTATGTGTTCATAATCTAAATTTTTGGTATTACTTAGAAAACTTATATAACTGTAATACTTAAAAATTTTAAGTGGAGAAGCGAACACGTACTCAGCTTATTTATTTAGGTGTTTTACTAGAAATTTCTGCGTTTATAATGACTACAAAAAACTATTTTTTAGTATGTATTTTAATTTGAAGGCTGCTATTAAGATTACCTTATGATAGAATTGGGTTTTTATGCTATCTGTATTTCTAATTTACTTTAAGGATAAAAAAAATCGAGGACCATAACGATCCTCGATTCTATTGCGTAATACTCTTTAGATTTTTTGGCTAATTCTAATATAAGAGAGAACTTTATTTCTTTATTTTATTAAGGGACAAAGTTTTATGTTAAACGCTTTATTTTTAATTTAATTTTATTCGGGCGCAAAAATATTTAAAAAAGAGATACGAAATTCTTAATTTAAGGTGATGGTTGTTTTTGTTCTATAATTAAAAGAAATGATAACTTGAGATTTTCGTAACTCAGGAAAGGCAAGGGATGAGATATTAATAACGTTATGAAATAATGAGTTGTTTGAATGTATTATTTTTACGTTTTCATTGAAATATATTTATTGCTATTTTTATCTAATACATTATAAACTTAACAATTTGGTAATATTAGAGGTTGAAAACTCTATTTTGATAATTTTCTATAAAAAAGAGATGGTAAATTGATTGTAATCTAATAAATGAGTTTGAAACATTTTTTTATCTATTATAGGATATAGAAAAAGAGACTTGATTTTAATAGTTTTCAAGTCTCCTTATGTTGATATTAGAGTTCGTATTTATATAGTTTCGAATAGCTCATTGATAGGTTTTCGCACTTTTTTATTATGTTGAGCTAAATCTTCTTCAGATCGGTACCCAATTGTTGCAATTACTGCAGCGGATAAACCTTTTTCGGATAAATCTAATATGTCATTATAGGCTTCTGATTCAAAACCTTCCATCGGGCATGCGTCAATTTTAAGTTCCGCACAGGCAACAAGTAGGTTGCCTAAACCTATATAAGTTTGCTTAGTGGTCCAAGATTTTACTGCTTCATCGCTGAATTTAGTAATTTTGGACTTCATAAAATCACCATATCCTTTTAGGTCATCTGAACTTAAATCCTGTATAGCTCCTTTTAATTTTAAATAGTCATCAATTACTTTATCATTCACGTTTAAGTAATTACAAAATACAATCAATTGCGATGCATCTACAATTTGAGACTGCCCCCAAGATTTTGGCAGTAATTGCTTACGAATCTCAGGATCTTCTATAATCAAAACTTTGTACGCCTGTAGTCCATAGGAAGAGGCGGATAATGAAATAGCTTGCTTAATTTTTTCAAGGTCAGATTCAGAAATCCTTTTGTTAGGGTTAAACTTCTTAGTGGCATAACGCCATTCTAAATTTTTTAATAGTTCCATATGAATATGATTTATAGTGTAATTGGAATTTCCATAAGTAATATTTTAGAAGCTCCGTTAGATTTAATTTTAATTCTTTCTACATCCCAGATGCCTAATCCATCTCTTTTTTCTAAGAAATTATCTTCGATAGTAACACTTCCTTGTAAAACAAAAACATAGACTCCGTTTTTTTTATTTTTTAATGTATAGGTTTGCTTATTGCCATCTTCTAGCTCACCTAGATGAAACCAAGCATCCTGATGAATCCAAACTCCATTGTCATCTGGATTGGGAGACAGGATTTGATACAATTCATTTTTGATATTTTTATTCTCTATTGTAATCTGATCATATCTGGGAGCTACATTTTTCTTATTAGGAGTTACCCATATTTGTAAAAACTTTACTTCCTTATCCGAATTTTTATTATACTCGCTATGAAAGACACCTTTTCCAGCGCTCATTACTTGTATATCTCCTTGTTTGATGATGGTTGTATTACCCATACTATCCTTGTGCTCTAGATCACCTTCTAAAGGAATTGATATAATCTCCATATTGTCATGAGGATGTTTACCAAATCCCATCCCTGATGATACTGTATCATCGTTAAGCACTCTTAATGCACCAAAATTCATTCTTTCTGGATTGTAATAATTTCCGAAGCTAAAAGAATGATAAGAGTTCAACCATCCAAAATTAGCTTCTCCTCGGGTATCTGATTTATGCATTACCGTTTTCATAATATATCCTTTCTTTATATTTGAATACAAAGTTCGATTTTTAGACAATGATCTAAAATATAATAATACGGAAGAATGTTATAAAAATCCGATGTTTAATGTGGTTGTCTGAATTGAGAAGGAGGGAAGCCAGTACATTTTTTAAAGAAGTTACTGAAATTAGCGGGCTCGGAAAATCCTAAATCATATCCAATTTCCTTAGTAGTTTTGTCCGAAAAACTTAGAAGTCTTTTTGCAGCGACAATAATTCTGGATTGTAAATATTCTTTAGCAGTTTTTCCTATCAGAGATTTTACAGTCCTATTTAGATGATCAGGCGTTACATACAATACTTCTGCATATTGCTGTACTTTATGCCAATTCGAAAAATGTTCTTCTACAAGATTTTTATATTCTTTAAGTATAATAGAACCTGAATGTAGTTGTTGCGGATTTTTTTTATCAACGTTACAAATAGTATTGCTATAGATTAAAAGAAGCTTTAATAAAGCACCAACAGCTTCTATTTTAAATTTCGAATAAGTATGATATGCTTCAAAAATTTGTGAACTATATGTATTCAATTTTTTTAATTGTATTTCATTTAAAGAAAGAGGTGGAGTGTAACCATAATCCTGAAATAAGTTGATGTCTTCGATAAAACGATGATCAATATTGTTCTTAGCAAGAAATTGTCTAGAAAATGTGATTACCCAACCATATGATTTCTGTTCTTCCTTAATTTGATGTACTTGTCCAGGACTGAGAAAAAATGCTTGACAATCTTCAAGTAAGAATTTATTAAAATCGATAATATGAGTGCCTTTAGCTTTTGAGACTAAAAGGATGATATAAAAATCGTGTCGATGTGGTGTGTCAATTTCACCTCTAGTTTTATCATAAATATCTTCCATTTTTGTTATATCAAAAATGATCTGCTTTTCTGTTTTATCCGTCAGCTTATATGTTTTGATGGAAGTCATTTGTTGATTTAAGTATAGATATGTTTTTGTTATTATAATATGATGATCATCTCTTCTGCAATACCTATTCCTTCTTGATAAGAAAGTTTATAGCTTCATCAAATATTATATTCATAATGATGTTCTAATTGTTCAGTGATTAGCGAATTCTTAAACCTAGATTCATTGGCAGTAGTTGTTTGAAAACCTTCTCTGGTAAATTTGGATTTTTTTTTAACTCTTTTATAACTGTTCCTAAGTAATCTGTATGGTAATCATTCATTTTTCGAAAAATAAAACCCTAGTTATTCTTCGAGTTTTCTAACCAGCAATTTATAATTTTGACCAAGTGAGTTTTGATCAATGAATATTTATTTGTTTGATAAAGAATGCTACTATAAAAAGAAACCGGTTTCATAATTCTTTTTTTAGTTCATTTATCTAGTTATTTTCTTTAATTAGTTAATAATAATACAAATAAAAAAGGGAAAGTCGTTTGGACTTTCCCTTTAAAATAAGATTTACTCTTATTATTTGCTAATTCTAATCTATAAAAGAGATTTGTTGTAATTAATCATTACCACCTATTACGATTTCATCACCTTCGGTGTTATCGTCTTCGGTATTATCATTATTATCGTTATTGTTGTTTTCTTCGTTGAAAACTTGACTTTCAATAGTTTCGTTTTCACAAGAAACGAATACTGTAGCTAAAGCTAATACTAATAGGAATGTGAATTTTTTCATTTTTATTTGTTTTATTATTTTAATTCTATTTTGGGATATTTTATGTTTTAGTTTCCTAAGCCGTGACTCTCATCTTCGTAAATATCGATGATTTCTGGCTTGTCATTTTCTGCATTAAATGTTTCGTCTTCCACAGATGTACTTTCGCAAGATGCAAAAGCAATAACAAGCATAAATAGAAATGGGATTTTTTTGATCATTTTAATAAAAATTAGTTAGGTGTTATTTTTAAGTTTCCTTATTTTTTCAAAACGGGTGCAAATGTATTTAAAAAAAGAGTTTAAACTCTTAAAAAAATCTTAACAACCCTTTACTTACAAGGGTTTTGGTAATGTTAGCAGTGCTTAGTCTTTAATAAATAGGAGGGAATTTTGCATATATCGTATCATATTGAAGTAAATCGATAAATTATGCGCAATCTTTTGAGGTAAATGTTAGAAATCGAATAAAAGTAAAATACTACCCAAATTAACGATTTGATAACATTGGAGCCTTTATTAATGTTTGTTTTGATGATTTCTTTGTTAAAACATCTTTTTTGTAAGAATATTTCAAAAATAACTCACACAACACACTGTTATGTTTAGTGAAATAAACTACTGTTTATGTAGTTCTTAATTTTGATATTGACTAAAAGTTGCGATTTAAGAATAAGGAACCTTTTATGACTAGATATTTATAGCACTTGGTGTGATAAGTTCTAGTCATATTTTCTTACTGCTCCTTTTTTGTATCTATAACAGTTTTGATATGGAGATAATAATCAGAATATTTTAGATTACAAAACTGTTGGTTGTATACCAGTAACTTTAATACCAAGTTCACTTAAAGTGTTTACTTTTTTAGGGTTATTGGTTAGCATTCGAATAGATGTTGCCCCTAATTCATTCAAGATTTTTGCTGCTGGAGAAAAGTCTCTAGCATCTTTTTTAAAACCAGCAGCTTCATAAGCTTCTGCTTGCGAGAGTCCTCTGTTTTTATATTCAATGCTTTTAAGTAAGGCTAGATGTCCATTAGACTTACCTTCCTGGTCTAACCAAATAATGATTCCTGTACCTTCTTTTTGTATAAGTTGTTGTGAGATTTCCATTTGTTCCCTGCAGTCACATTCTATACTATTAAAATGATGGGCGAAAATACAAGAAGAATGTACTCTACATAATACATTTTCTTTATCCTTTACATTTCCCATTACTAAAGCAAAGGATTCTTTCTGACCATCGTAAAACAAAATTTCACAATACTCCCCAAATTTGGTTTTTAAATTAGTCTCAGCAAGTTTAACTATCACTTTTATATATTTTATTTAGTAAGATTTCTCAGTCCTTCATATACTACAATGCTAACTGCATTGGCTAGATTTAAACTTCTGATATTTTCATTTAGTATTGGTATTTTGTAAGTATCATCCGAATGGGCTTCTGTGATCTTGCTTGGTAAGCCCACTGATTCTTTTCCGAAAATAAGAAACATATCATCTTCATAATCAATAGACCAATGATCTGTTTTTCCGTGACTAGAGAAAAAAGCCATTTTCTTTCCTTTATGTATAGATAAGAATTCATCTAGACTTTCATAAGTTTTTAATGAAATATGTTTCCAATAATCCAGTCCAGCTCGTTTTAGCCTTTTATCACTTAATTCAAAGCCAAACGGTTTTACTAAATGTAAATTTGATCCGGATGCGAGACTTAATCGGCCAATATTCCCTGTGTTTGTGTGTATTTCTGGTTCTACAAGAACAATATTATATGCCATTCTTTATATTACTTTTATCCTCTTTAATTTTTATTCGAATTTGATTCGTTCAAAATAATAAGCTTTTGCCATATTTTTCTGCTTAAGCCTGTTGTAAGTACTTCAATCTCATTTACTGCTCTTACCACAGCTTCATCTGGTAAGCTTTGCGAATATAACGCTGCTACTTTGCCAACCAATGCTGTAGCTTCTGAACAATAGTCTAGATACCTTTGCAATTCGAATCTAGTAAAAGTTCGTTTTGGTGAATTTTTTGTTGCTGATTCTGGTAAATCAGTAAGGTTAGGATCTTTGGTTAACTGATGCATATCAATCACATGAGCGATAACTCTAAGCTCATTAAGAGATTTAAGCGCACGTTTTGTTTTTAATCTTGATTCTAATGTAACCAAAAAGAAAATCGCTGCACCTAATAGGATGATGTCATTGAATATTGCTTCTGATATAGAAACGATATTTCCAAGCGTTGTATTTTTGATTTGCAAATCTACATAGGTAATACTATATATTAATCCACCTAATCCAATTAATATGACCAAGTAGGCAAAAATTCTCAAAGAGAGGTTTGGTTTAGAAATCCAATCTATATTTTGTTTACTGTCTTGGGCAGTTTGTAAAAAATTATGACATACTTTTTTAAGCCCTGAATCAGGAAATCGATCAGAGATTCGCTTCTCTAATAATGAGATGGTATCGATTATTTTTTCGGGATCCAGTTTTAAAGGGTTACTCATATCCTTAATTATGTAGGAAGCCTTTTAATAATAAATTTCATCTGCCCACGATGATTCGATTCGTGCTCGCATACGTGAAACCACTTAGCATAATTATTGGTAGGTTGATTACTAAAAAACGGTTCTGACTTCATGATCCATTCATCATCTCTTTTGGCAAATTCTTTTTTGGTTACTTCTCTAACCTCTTCAAGTGTTTGAAGATAATAATCAATAGAGTTTCCTTTTATTATTTCTCTTCCCTTTTTGCCTAAACCACTGGCAATATCCCATTCTTTTTTTATGTCTTCGTCCCATTTATTCCAGGAGATTTCATCAAAAGTATTAAGCTGATAATATCTTTCTGTTGCTGCCAAGTGCAATAACATGGCACCAATTGAATTGGATTGCTCGTCTATCTGAAAATCTAATTGTTCTATGGTAAGATCTTTAACAGTTCTTATTACCCAAGCTCTCATCATGGTCATTGTAGATAGCAATGTGCCAATTTGTGGAGAATATCCTTTTTGAGGACCCACTAAATAGATGTTATCAGAAATATCTAGATTAGCAACTTCATTTCTAAAACTCATCAAAGGAGTAGCTGCAAGTCCCGCAGTGAGTATTGCTGAACCTTTGATGAACTTTCTTCTGCTGGTCTTGTTAGGTGATTTTTTCATCATTAAAATATTTTGGAATATTATAGCTATGCACTTGACCTTGTTTTATTTAACGGTAACCGGAAATCCACGATCTTTCATTAGTGCTTCTATTTTAGCATCACGACCACGAAATAATCTATAAGCTTCTGCCGGATCCATCGCATTTCTAGGAGCGAATAGGTATTTAACTAATTTTGCTGCTACTTCTTTGTCATAGAATCCATCAGGAGCTTCGGCAAAAGCTTCTGCTGCGTCAGATGTTAGTACATCAGCCCACATATATCCATAATAAGCAGTTGCATATCCTTCTCCAGAAAACACATGTCCAAAATGAGGAGTGCGATGACGCATAACTAATTCATTAGGCATATTAAGTGATGCTAAAGTTTCTTTTTCAAATGTATCTACATCAATATTTGATGGATCTGCTAAATGAAATTTCATATCCATTAAAGCAGAAGCTAAATACTCTGTAGTAGCAAACCCTTGATTAAAAGTAGCTGCTTTTTTTATCTTAGCTATTAGCTCTTTTGGCATAGGTTCTCCAGTTTTATAATGAACTAAGTAAGTATCAATCACTTCATCTGTAGATAACCAACGTTCTAATAATTGAGATTGAAACTCTGTATAATCCCTAACACCACCATTTAATGTTGGGTATCTTACTTCTGATGAAAAGAAATGTAGTGCGTGACCAAATTCATGAAAAAATGTTGTTGCATCATCCCAAGAAACTAAAATTGGTTCTCCTGGAGCTGGTTTTACAAAATTCGAATTATTAGATGCTAACACTGTTTTTTTACCATCAAAAGTAGTGTGGCTTCTATAGGTTGTAGCCCAAGCACCAGAACGTTTCCCTGTTCTTGCAAAAGGATCTAAGTACCATAAACCTATATGTTCGCCAGAAGTTTTATCGGTTACCTCCCAGACATTTACATCTTCATGGAATACAGGAACATTTCCTTTTGTTACTGGAGTGAATTTATAATTAAACAATTCTCCAGCAACAAAAAACATGGCCTCTCTAAGCTTACCTAGCTGTAAATATTGCTTTACTTCATCAGAATCAAGGTCATACTTTTTCTTTCTAACTTTTTCTGCATAATATCTGTAATCCCAAGGCTCAATAGTGATATTATCTTTATTAGCATCTGCTACAGCTTGCATATCAGCGACTTCTTCTTTTACTCGGCCAATAGCAGCTGGCCAAACAGCATTCATTAATTTCATGGCATTCTCAGGATTCTTAGCCATTCTGTTCTGTAATCTCCAATCCGCATAATTATCATACCCCAACAATGCTACACGCTCTTTTCTTAACTTTAGAATTTTAGCAATGTTCTCATTATTATCTTGATCATCTCCGTTATCACCTCTAGAGTAATAACTTCTCCAAACTTTTTCTCGTAGCGTTCTCTCTTTAGAATACTTGAGGAACGGATCCATAGAAGATCTTGTATTGGTTACTGCATATTTACCTTCTTGTCCTTTATCTATAGCTGCTTTGCCATATGCTTTGATTAATGGTTCTGATAATCCTTCTAGTTGATCTTTAGTAAGATAAGTTACATATCCTTCTTCATCTGCTAAAATGTTATTCGAAAAATTGGTGTATAATTCCGATAATTCTTTATTTATTTCCGCGTAGCGCTTCTTTTTTTCTACATCTAATTCAGCGCCATTCATAGCAAATTGTTTATAGGTCAATTGCACTACACGTTGTTGATCTGCTTCCAAAGGTTGTTTCTGAGCATTATCATATACCGTTTTAATTCTTTGGAATAAAATTTCGTTTTGAGATATTTTAGAACGAAAATCAGATAATTTTGGAGCCATTTCCTTTTGAATTTCCCTAAATTCAGGAGATGACATATTACTACTTAGAATTCCATAATATGTAAAAACTCTGTTCAGTTCTTGTCCTGACTTTTCTAGTGGAACAATAGTGTTTTCAAAAGTTGGAGCTTCTGTATTACTGGTGATAGCATCGATATCTGCTATATTCAATTCCATACCTCTTTCCAAAGCTGGCTTGATATCGACAATATTCATTTTGTCAAAAGCAGGAGTACCGCTATAAGGTCCCGTCCATTCTGATAATAATATATTTGAGGTTTTTTCTTCTGGATTTGATTTTTCCACAGTGTCTTTCTTTTTGTTACAACTAGTCACGGCAATTAGTGAACAGATCGCTATCGCCTGAAGTGTTTTTGAGATATGCTGAGTATTCATATTGATTGAGTATTTTATTTTGTTTGTATTGAGTTTATGAGTGTTTTTCTAAATGATTTATCTTTCAAAAGCCAAGCTTAGTCAACATACTCACGAACTATAGTCTAAACTTATTGTTATTGGTAAAGAAAATTGCATTTACAAAAAACAGTTTTCCGTTTTCCCAGAAAGATCTAAATAATGGATTATCTATCATATAAATAACGCTTCCATTACCTATTCTTGCTTCTCCAAAAACTAGCGAATTCTTAAGGCCTTTAAAAGCGTCTTTGCCAGAAAAACCAGAAACACTTGTAGGTTCTTTCATATAAGCTACATTATATCCATCCTGTAAAAATTTATAGGAACTGCTTCCTAATTTTAAACTAAAATAAGTATCCTCATATCCAAAAGCCAAAGGATGTGAAGTATCTACTTTAGTTTTGTAAATACTTCCGGTAATAAAGTCCTTAACTCGTTCACGTTCACGTTGGTCATATGGTATAAGGTTGCCAATAGAATCTTTTTTCTCTTCGTCAGGTTTGTTGCTTTTTAGGTCAAAACCATCTTTGTTAGCAAAAACATTTACCGCATTAGCAATTGCAATTACTTTTCCTCCGTTTCCAACCCATTCCTTTAGTTTATCGAGTGAGTTCTTATCCAGATACCCACCATAATACCCATTAGGAAGTATCAATACATCGTATTTGTCTAGATCAACTCTTTTGAAATAGTCTGTATCAATAGAAGTAATTGGGTATTGTAATTGTTGCTCAAAGAAATGCCAGATTTCACCATAACTTAGAGACGAAGTGTAGTTTCCTTTTAATACTGCTATGCGCTGATTATTAATTAGTTTCACATCGGGTGATCCAAAGTCAATTCCATTTGAAGCAAAACTAGACGTTGTGGTGTATAGTTTACGATCATGCTTGTTAGCAATATCAATTACAATTTTATCATAATCTTTTGTTTTACGATTATCACTTTTGGTAATAATCAGACTTCCTTTTTTAAATTTTTTACCACTGTTTTCGAAGTTTTTTTCACTAAACCGTACTCTAATCTTATTATTTAAAAGATCAGCCAGAAAAGCTGCATCATCTAGACTATTCCATTTTGCAATATATCCCGCTCCAGATGCATTGGCAGTATTATCAATTTGATTACTTTTTTTATTTCCATTTGCAGATATCAAAGAAGTAGATGCGATTGCTTCTAATCCATATGCGTGTGGAATGCTCCATGCTGTAATATCATAGGTGAGAGGTTCACTTAATTTTGCATCGGGTTCGAATAGTACTTTCACCATTTTACCTTTGGGTTGGTCTGTACTTACAACTAATGCTCCATTTGCATTAATGCTACCTTGTTTATTTTCTCTAAAATTGAAGCCTGATATCTTAGCACTATTTGTGTATCCATATTTTATCTCGTGCTTGTCTAATAGTTTCGTTAGTGCTTTGATTTTATCTACTTGACCATTCAGTACATAACTTTTGTATTTTAACGATGAATTATTAAAGAATTTTTTGAATTCTGTATTTAGTTTTACTGCATTTTTCGACGAAATTTCTACTGTAGATAATCCTGTTGTTGTATGATGTAAAGCTCGGTCTTTTAATGTCAGAACATATCCTTCATCAGTTTGAATACCTAACCCTGCACGTCCATGACCTGCTTGTTCATAAGTCATGCCTATTGCTCCCATAAAAGTAGGGTAGGTATCTCCATAGCTAGGATACAATAGGTCAAAACGTTCTTTGGTAAAAAATAACCAACCTTCTGCATCAAAATATCTTGCGTGGTTTTTGCCAATTTCAGTTTGAAAATCTCTTTGCCAAGGTGTAATAATTTCGTGGAATGGCTCTGCTGCTGGGGCAAAGTAATAAGGTTCATTAATACCTTGCTCATGAAAATCTACGTGAACGTGTGGCATCCATTTGTTATAAGCTGTTAGACGGCTATAGGATTCTACTTGTGTAGCCCAAGCCCAATCTCTATTAAGATCAAAAAGATAATGATTAGGTCTTCCGCCCGGCCATGGTTCGTTATGCTCAGTGGCATTTTGATCTACATTATAAGGTGTGGCCTTGGTTTGGTTGTACCAATTGGCATAGCGATCTCTTCCATCAGGATTTACGCAAGGATCCATAATAACTACCGTATTGTTTAGCCATTCTTTTTTTGTAGTAATAAGCTCGTAAATAGTTTTCATAGATGCTTCGGTACTAGAAGCTTCATTACCGTGAACATTATAACTAAGCCATACTACTGCAATTTGTGGATTACTACTTCCTGCCACGATACCAGTATTTTTAAGGTGGTCAAGACGAATGTTTTCAATATTTTTTTGATTCTCAGCACTGGTGATGATGGCATAGGTTAATGGTCTTCGCTCATTTGTTTTTCCATAGGTTTGATAAGTAACTAAATCAGAGTTAGCAGCAACGTGATTAAAATAGTTTACTACATCTGCGTGACGCGTAAACTGACTGCCAATTTCATACCCTAAAAATGAAGCTGGAGATTGAACATTATTTTGTGCGAATACCCATGTTGTGGATACAACAAGGAGCGTTAAGAGAATTTTTTTCATTGATGAACTTTTAATTTTTGTAAAATACCGCCTTAAATTTAGGATCTAAATTGTATTAACTAAATTTTAGGATTTGAGATAACTTATATTCATAAATTTCGGTTTTAGGTTGTTATCAAATGAAGTTAACTGAGTTACTATTAAAAAAAATATAAAAAAACAGATGCAACAACAATCTACCGTATATTTATCGACCTAAAAAGACGACCCTATGCCTAGTGACTGTATTCCGTTTAAAGAAACAAATTACTTTTCATCTTTTATTTGTGACTATTTAGACGAAAAACCAGAACTAAAAGAGTTTTATCATCGATTTCCAAAGCTTGATAATTTTAAGGATCAACTTCAGGAAAAGCAACAATCTTTTCCTTCAGAAAACCGTGTGGTATTGAAAACATCTTTGTTTTCTCAATATAAAAATGTCAATATTTCTGAAGCTACGCAAAAGAATCTTGATCTTCTTGATAAGGACACTACATTTACCATTACTACCGGACATCAGTTAAATCTATTTACAGGTCCATTATACTTTTTGTATAAAATAGTTTCTACGATTAATCTCACTAACATATTAAAAGAGAAGCATCCAGAATATGATTTTGTTCCGATATATTGGATGGCAACAGAAGATCACGATTTTGATGAAATCAACTATTTTAATTTTAAAGGGAAAAAAATTCAATGGAACCGAAAAGATGGTGGTGCAGTAGGTGTTTTTGATACGGAAGGATTGGATAAAGTTTTTGAAATATTTGCTTCAGAAATTGGTTCTGGACGCAATGCAGAACGATTAAAGTCTCTTTTTAAAGAAGCCTATTTAAAGCATAATAAATTGGCTGACGCTACTAGATACTTGGCGAATGAGTTATTTAGAGAATATGGTTTGGTAGTGGTAGATGCAGATGATAAAGAGTTAAAACGTTTGTTTATTCCATATGTAAAGAAAGAATTAGAAGAACAAGTTTCTTATAATAGTGTATTGTCAAAAGCTCAAAAATTAGAAGCAAAAGGATATAAAGTACAAGTTAATCCCAGAGAAATTAATTTATTTTATCTGTCAGATGGGTTAAGAGAACGTATTATAGAAAAGGAAGGAAGTTATTTTGTTAACGATACAGAGATTTCTTGGAGCAAGAGTGAGCTATTAAAAGAAATCTTTGAGTTTTCCGAGCGATTTAGCCCTAATGTGATGATGAGGCCTTTGTATCAAGAAGTAATTTTACCAAATCTATGCTATATAGGTGGAGGAGGAGAATTAGCGTATTGGTTGGAGTTAAAAGATTATTTTGAAGCTGTTCAGATTCCATTTCCAATGTTATTATTACGTAATTCTGTTTTAATTCAAACCAAAAAACAAGCGGATAAAATTAAGAAGTTAACTATTACTGATACAGAATTGTTTTTAAAGCAATATGAGCTGATTAATCGAAAGGTGCGACAAATATCCAATATTGATATTAATTTTGATCCTCAGCGTAAGCTTCTAAAAGAGCAATTTGAAGAAATGTATGCATTAGCTGAGCAAACTGATGTTACTTTTGTAAATGCAGTAAAGGCCCAAGAAGTAAAGCAACTCAAAGGATTAGATGTGTTAGAAAAAAGATTGCTAAAAGCCCAAAGAATAAAGCTTAGCGATCAGGTACAACGTTTAACAGCAATCCAAAACGAACTATTTCCTAATCAAAGTTTACAGGAACGGAATACCAATTTCTCCGAAATGTATTTGGAATACGGTGAAAACTTGATTTCCGAATTGATAAAGAATCTAAATCCTTTACAAGGGGAATTTGTAATTTTAAAACAATAGTGCACAGTAGTATGTATATCTCTGATGTAATATCTGGGATAGTTGTTTATTCTATTTAAGGTTTAATACCTCGAGGCTTGTTTGGTTAATTATTACTATTTTACGAATCGATGTCACAGAATGGTAAATATATCCATAAGGGTAATAATGTTATATTTTTTTATGTCATTTTGGAAATAGCCAAATATCGAATGGTTGTAATAACAAGTTCATTCCAAGAACTTTATATTAAATTTGGAGAGAGGATCTCCCTAAACATTAGACACCAATTCCTATGGGGTTAGCCCCAGAGGAATTGAAACAAAAGACAGAGTTTAATTTACAGATTCTTGTTTCTCTCTTTTGTTTAAAGACAGGTTTTGCAATGTTTTATATTTTTTATTAATTGTGGATAAAAAATCATTTGGAAATTAAATGACCCTTCTGATAACAATATACTAAATCAAAATCAACAGCACTATCTAATTCTCACAGTGTTTTGGTTGAATCAGTTTCAGTTATTAGGATACTTTGTTCAGGAACATTAGGAATTATATGTTTCTCATTTGTGGCTATTCTGCTTAAATATTTTCTTCCCTGATTTTTCAATTTCACCTTATGCAGAAGCATAGTCAATTACCTAGTTATCATTTGATGACGTCACCTCTAATACAGAATATAAGCTATAAATACTTTTTTTAGTTATAATGTTTGAATTATTTGATTGAGATATTTCCGTTAGTTCGTAAGTATAAAATAGCCTCTAAATCATTTTGATTACTAATAGAGTGTATTGCTTTATCAGAAGAACTAAAGAAACTTCCTGGGTTTAGAATTTTTATTTCCTCCGTTTGAGGAATTTTGTAATTTATTTCTCCTTTTATAACTACTGACTTTAGAATTGTTCCTTCACTTTCTATTACTCCACTGAATTCTTTTGGCAGTTTAATAAATAAACCTTTAAGCATTTTATTAGCCTTGTGCTCCCATAAGAAACTAATTTCTGCTTTACTCTGAGAGTCGATCCAGTTTGTTTTATTACTATCTAACCAGATAATATTAGAAGCATCAACATTAATAGGTTTTTCTTCATTATCAAATGCTTGATCTGTTGGTTTCACCAAATAAGGCCCTTTGTCAATTTCTACATATGCAATATTTTTCTGTCCTTTGGCAGCAGTTATATGAGGTGCTCCAGCTGGTTGTGTCCAAAAAGAACCAGAAGGCATCCACATATTTTCTACACTGGAGTCATCGTTGTGTATCAGACCGTTAATAACAATTGCACGATAAGTTACATTATGTATATGAGGTGGAGAAGAAAAACCATCTACAAATTTCGCAAGAAATCCTGTCGCTACAGTTCCTTTTCGATCTCCCCATATTGTACCCGCTTGGGGGCTTTGATCACCTCGAGCTGGATTTAGTTTTTCCCATTCAATTTCAGAGCTTAGCACAACTTTATTGGTTGGGTTTTTAATGTTTTCAGAAACTTTTTTCGCTGTTTTGTTTTCAGAATTGCTACAAGATATTAGTACTGCTATAGCTAAGAAAGTGAAAATTTTGGTAATCTTTTTCATTATTTGATTGTTTGTAACAATTAAAAACTTTTAAGTTATGTTATGCAATTTGGTACATTTCGTTTAATACGAATTCTTCTACAGCACCATCAGTTGCTTTCATATATGCTGCCAAATGAGAATTATTCATGTGTTCTTGCCATAACTCCTTACTTTCCCAATTTTCATAAAACAAAAATAGGTTTGCATTTTCATTATCCTGATGCAAATCATAATTAATACATCCTTTTTCGGCTCTAGTAAGATCAATCAGTTTTAGTAATTCAGATTTCACTAAATCTCTTTTTTCTTCTTTTGCAAGAATTTTTGCAACAATGGTGAGTTTTTGCTTTGTCATTTTTTAGGCTTTAAATAGTATTTATTACTTTGTTAATTTTTCTTCTGGACTTTGGTCTTTTGCTTGGTTGGTTATTATCTTCAGGATCTCTATAACCAATAGCAACTGCCACTAGCGTATGGTGGTTTTCTAATTCTAATATTTTATTGTAATTGTAAGGTTTAATTCCTTCCATTGGGGTTGCATCGATTCCCATTTCTGCACACGCACTTAAGAATACACCTAGGGAAAGATATAATTGATGTCCAAACCAAGATTTTATTTGCTCCTCTGATTGTGGCTTGATAAATTCTTTAAAATAACCGACTGCTCCAGCAGGTAATTCTTCTTCTATTTGTTTTTCGAAAAGTGAAATGTTATCGATTCTGCTAAAAACCACAACAGTGTCGCATTCTATCACTTTATTGGTATTCAACCAAGATACTTTCGAAAGTTTTTCTTTAGTTTCTTGATTAGATACAAGGGTAAATTTCCAAGGTTGACTATTTATGGATGATGGGCTTAAGTGTAAAATCTCTTTTAACTCTTGTAATTTTTGTTCTTCAATTTTTTTTGAAGGATTATATTTTTTTGTTGTATACCGGTTTTGCATTGAATTTAGAAAGCTCATAAGTTCTTATTTATTACTATAAAAATTATAGTAGCAAAATTAACTATAGTTCTATATCTTTGCAATAACGGTCAAAAAGGATAGTATAAAAAATGAATGTATCTGAGCACAGAATGTTAAAATTTAAAGGAAAGGAATATCCCTGTTGCGCAAGTTTAACTATGGGACTCATAGGAGGTAAGTGGAAAACAGTTATTTTATTTCATTTAATGAGTGGGACACTGAGGTATAGCGAGCTAAGAAAAGAAATGCCAACGGTTACAGAGAGGACACTAAGTTTGCAGTTAAAAGCGTTAGAAGAAGACGGATTGATTGATAGAAAAGTGTATACTTCTAAGCCTCCATTAAAGGTAGAATACTCCTTAACAGATTTTGGTAAAACTTTAACACCGTTAATTCAATCTATTGCTAATTGGGGAGATTTGGTGATGGAAAATTACTCTGATTAGGGTTATATTCCGTTAGTTAATTCTTTTGAAAAATAAATTCTCTTGTGTCCTTTAGGAAAATTATTTATTTCTCCAATCGGTGTGTAACCATTTTTTAAATAAAAAGCTTCTGCTTGGAAATCAAAAGTGTCTAGCATTGCGACTTCCACTCCTTTATCTTTAGCAATCTTCTCAATGTGTCTGAGTAAAAGGGTTCCAATACCTTTTTTTCTAAGTGTTTCTTTTACCCATAAAATTTTGATTTCTAATCCATTCCAATAACCAATACCTCCTAAAACACCTCCGATTTCATCTTCGCTTTTATTTTTGACTACAAATTCTAGAGGTGTCCAGACATCAGAAATAGCAGGAACTCTGCTTAAATTGTATGTGTTAATTCCATCAACTATTGTTTTTACACTTTTCTTATTGCAAGGTTCAATAGTAAAATCAGTGATTGTTTTCATTTTGAAAAGTATAACGGTCTGATAAACAATATCTTTAAAAGAGAAGTGTTTGTTAATTAATACAGGTATATTTTTATAACAAATATAATTTAAAATAGACATAAACGTTATGAAATTAAACTCATAACGTCATGTATTCAAAAACCCTCTTAACAACCTTATTTCTTTTTTCGTTTTTTTTTCTTTCTGCTCAGAATAAAGTATTGGTGTTTACTAAAACAAATGGATTTACACACCCTTCAATAGGAGCTGGAGTTACCATGATTACCAATCTTGGTAATGCAAACGGACTTTGGACAACGGATGAGACAAATAATGCAAATGATTTTAATGCAAATAATTTAGCGCAGTATAGTGCTGTAATATGGTGTAATACCAGTGGTAATAATTTATTGAATGCTTCGCAACGACAAGCTTTTGAAGATTTTATTGCTGATGGCGGCGGTTTTTTAGGTATCCATGCAGCTACAGATACCTATAGAGATCGAAGTTGGTCATTTTATAATGAACTCGTGGGTGGTATTGTACAATCAGGCCCCAATCATACAAGTAATAATTTTAATGCGGATATGACTGTTGTTAATTCGCATCCAGCCGTAGATTTTTTAGGAACTACTTGGAATAAATCCGAGGAGTATTATTATTGGAAAAATAATGGTGGACAGTTATTTAATGGTAATATAGATCTTCTTGTAGTAGAATCTACAGGTTCTAATGATTATGATGAGGAAAGACCGATATCGTGGTATAAAGAATATGGAGGTGGACGCTCTTTTTATACAGCTTTAGGTCACAATTCTAGTGATTATACAAATGATATTGATTTTATAAAGCATGTAGAAGAAGGAATAAAATATGTGATCGGTAATACATTAAGTATGGGCAGACCGGATCAAGAAATACCTTTTCATATTGCTCCAAACCCCGTAAGTGATGTCTTTAGATTTACTACTTCTGATGTTGTAAAAACAAAATCATTAAGGATTTATGATATTAATGGGCAATTAGTATATAAGAATGAAATTCCTTCCTCAGTGGTTTCTACTGATATTAATATTGAAAACTTATCGAATGGGTTATACATAGGGAGTATAACATCAGGGAAACAACAAAGTAATTTCAAATTGGTAAAAAAGAATTAAGGGACTATATAAGCTCCTTTCCAATTATTGTTTTCTTTTTTAAATACAACCCGAATATGATTTGGCCTATTTAAACGTAAATATTCTATTCTCATAGGAATAATCCTAATCGCAGAAAAAAAATGTTTTCCCGCTAGGTAATCAATGTTATCCGGGTTTTTGATTTCTATACCTGGAGATAATTCAGTAGAATAGTCTTTTCTATATTGTTCCGGAATTTTTTGCCATATTTGTTGTGTAGTTTTATCGTCTGTGATAATTTCTGCTTTTGCTTTTATAGTGACTTGTAATAACCGTTCTTGATCATAAAACAAAAGACTTACTCGATTGTTTGCTTGGATATTTGCAATTTTTTTAGATCTTTCATCAGTGTATATTGTCATATTTAAATTATCATCCACGTCTCTTAGAACCACAGTTCTTAATCTTGGGATACTATTGAAATCGGAAGTGGCTAGTGTGAAATACCGAAATGGATGTGTCTTAGTTTCGATAGCTGTTTTTAGATCTACGGTAATAGAGGAAAATATAATATCGGTCATGGGTTGCTGGGTTTATTAAGAATATTATAAAGTTAATTAATTTATAGGCCAACCTCAAAAAAAGCAGATACTAATATTAGGCAATGTTTACCTAGCTTTCCATACCTCTTTTTCCATCCAAGGAATGGTAGTTTTTAATACTTCTTGGTATTCACAAGCTTTTATATGTGTTTTTCCTTCAGCCTCTACAAAAGTGATATTACATCCTAAGGCTTTGGCTTCTGCAATACGTTTTCTTGCCTTTTTTATAGAAAAAAATTGATCCTTTGTTCCTTGGATAACATAAATGGGGATGTTTACCTTTTCTTTCACTTTACAATCAGACCCCATAAGTATCATAGCAGAAAAAATAGTTGAGTAATCTTTGGCATATTGCCATCCTGCCATAGCACCGTTACTATATCCTACTAATATAATTTTATTAGGATCAATGGGCCAGTGTTTTTTAGCTAGATCAATAAAATCTAAAATTCTTTTTTCTAGATAGTCTAATGTCCAAGTTCTCCAGGCTCCAGAAGGACTAAAAATAAAACCTCCGGCGTCCTGTAATGCAGGAGAGACAAGGCAATTACTGAACTTAATGTAATTCTTGCTACCTATACCTCCGTGTAGTAAAATAAACAGCGGCACCTTCTCACCTTCTTTAATTTCGGGAATAGTAAGATCATATTTCCATTCAGATTCTTTATCATTGACTTTGATAGTGCTAATTATGTTGCCAGGAGTTAGTGGAATTTCTTTAAAAGATTCTGCATTTATACTACTTATATAATCTTTGGAACCTCTATTGTCCAATCCGCTTTTACAGGAAGCAATGGTAATGAGAAAACCAAAACAGAGGAGGGGTAAAAATAAATATTTCATAGTTTTTGTATAAATATACTAAGTATGTCGTTGTTTTTTGGGACATTTAACAAGGTGTTTATAAAATAATCACCTAAGTGAAAAATTATGTCAGTTAGGATTTCAGGGGTTGCAATTTAATTTTATTTTTGCCTATGCAAAATAACAAGGTACTTATTTTAGACTTCGGGTCACAAGTAACACAACTTATAGGACGCCGAGTAAGAGAACTCAATATTTATTCAGAAATACATCCGTATAATAAACCTCCAAAAAATATCAGCGATTATAATGCTGTAATTTTATCGGGTAGTCCACTTTCGGTGAGAGGTAATAATGTTGCGCATCCCGATCTTTCAGAGATACAGGGTAAAAAACCGTTATTAGGTATTTGTTACGGAGCCCAATATTTAGCACATTTTGGTGGTGGGCGTGTAGAAGAATCGAATACAAGAGAATATGGTCGAGCAAACTTGTCATATATAAGCAAAAATGAGTTGTTCCAAAATATTTCCGATGGGTCTCAGGTTTGGATGAGTCATAGTGATACAATTAAAGAATTACCAACTAAGGCAACACTTCTGGCAAGTACTCAAGATGTAGAAAATGCAGCTTTTAAAATTGAAGGAGAAGAAACTTATGCGATTCAATTTCATCCTGAAGTATATCATTCTAAAGACGGGACACAACTTTTAGAGAATTTTTTAGTGAACATTGCGGGTATTGCTCAGGATTGGACTCCAGATTCTTTTGTTGAAGAAACAGTAAAAACCTTAAAAGAACAGTTAGGAAATGATAAGGTAGTTTTAGGATTGAGTGGAGGAGTTGATTCTACTGTGGCTGCAGTATTACTTCATAAGGCAATTGGTAGTAATCTTCATTGTATTTTTGTGAATAACGGATTACTTCGTAAAAATGAGTTCTCTTCTGTATTAGATCAGTATGAAGGAATGGGACTTAACGTAAAAGGTGTAGATGCTTCGGCACGTTTTTTGGATGCCTTAGCTGGAGAAAGTGACCCTGAAGGAAAACGAAAAATAATAGGACGGGTATTTATTGAAGTTTTTGATGATGAAGCTCATCAAATTGAAGATGCTAAATGGTTGGCACAAGGTACTATTTATCCAGATGTTATAGAATCTGTTTCTGTAAGTGGAGGTCCATCAGCTACCATTAAATCGCATCATAATGTAGGAGGATTACCTGATTTCATGAAATTAAAAGTAGTGGAACCTTTAAAAATGTTATTTAAAGACGAAGTAAGACGAGTAGGAAAGTCTATGGGACTTGATCCTGATTTGTTAGGAAGACACCCATTTCCTGGACCTGGACTAGCAATTCGTATATTAGGAGATATTACTCCAGAAAAAGTTAGTATTTTGCAAGAAGTTGATGCCATATTTATTAATGGACTAAAAGATAATGGTCTCTATGATAAAGTTTGGCAGGCAGGAGCTATATTGTTACCTGTGCAAAGTGTTGGGGTAATGGGAGACGAAAGAACCTATGAAAAATGTGTGGCATTAAGAGCTGTAGAAAGTACAGACGGAATGACTGCTGATTGGGTAAATCTTCCATATGAGTTTTTACAAAAAACTTCTAATGAAATAATAAATAAGGTAAAAGGCGTTAATAGAGTAGTGTACGATATCAGTTCTAAGCCTCCTGCGACAATAGAATGGGAGTAATTAAAAAAGGTATTAACGCTTTGGTTCTTTAAGAATCAAATCCATTAAAATTAAATCGAATGAAAAAAGTATTGTTGTTCTTTTTTGTACTTCTTCTGACCAATATTGGTTTTGCTCAGCAGTATAAAAGTCATAAAGTAGCTCAAGGAGAAAATGTATATAGAATCGCAAAACGATATAATACAACTCCGGAGGCAATTTATAAAATAAATCCAACAGCAAAAGAAGGAATTAAAGAAGGACAAATTTTAGCAATTCCAGTAATCGATGATCAGGAATATGAAATTCATGTAATTGGGGATGGAGACACTGTTTATAATTTGTCAAAAAAATATAATACAACTCCAGAAGCAATCTATGCCTTAAATCCAGATGCAGTTAACGGTATTAATCTTGGACAAATCTTACGAGTAGCTAAATTGGTAAAAAGCGATGATACTGATAAAAATATTGCTACAGAAAATGTGAGTGATCCAATCTTGGATAGTATCAAGCCATTAGAAGAAATACGACAAATTATTCGATTTAAAACACATAAGGTAAAAAGAAAAGAAACCTTGTATAGTATAGCGAAAAAGTATAATGTTACTGTTGATGACATCAAAAAGCATAATAAAAGATTATACTCTGAACAAATTCGAAAACGTGATAAGCTTCGAGTTCCAATATATGCAGAAGAAGCTGTTGTGGAAACAGAAACTCCTAAAGATAGTTTAAATAGTAGAGTTTCTACCACCACCAAATATATTGTAAAACCAAAAGACACAAGATACAGTATCTCTAGAAGGCACGGTATTACTGTTGGCGAATTAAATCAATTGAATCCTGAATTGGACCCAAGTTTCCCTATTGGTATGGAACTTATCGTACCAACTACCATTTTCGTTCCATTACAAGAAATTATAGAGCCTGAATTCGAATTGTATGAAGTTCAACCGAAAGAAACTATATACAGTATTCTTAAACGAACTGAAATTTCATCAGATTCGTTGTTTAATATGAATCCATATTTAAGAGATGGTCTTAAAGCAGGTATGGTTATAACAATCCCTAAAAGAAATGAAGTTGATTCATTAGCTATTGATTTTCCAGAAAGAAAAGTGGTACCACTTGACAATATGTTGTATAATTTTAAGATAAAGAAATTAGCAATAATGTTACCATTTGGTTTGGATACATTAGATCTTAATGCCAGGCAAGAAACAGAAGAATTTTTAAAAAGCAGAAAAGCCAGAGGAGTTAGAGTTGCTCTTGATTTTTATAAAGGAGTTCAGATGGCTGTTGATTCAGCAAAGACAAAAGGACTTAGTGTTGATCTTACCGTTTTTGACACCCAAAGAAATAATAATGCACGGTATATAAAACAACTAATTGATCAAAATAATTTTGATGAGATGGATGTTGTTATAGGACCTTTATATCAAACAAATGTAGAAGCTGTAACTGCAGAATTAAAAAAATATGAAACGCCGGTCCTTTCTCCTTTGTCTAATAAAGAATCTAAACTCTATAGTAATTTCTTTCAGACTATACCCACAGACATAATGCTTCAGGATAAATTGATTAATTATGTAGAAAAGGATTCTACTGATAAGAATATTATTATTGTCGTGCAACAAGGAAAAAAGAAACATGAGGATATAAAAAATAAGTTGATTGCCAAATTTCCAGATGCTAAAATAGCAAGAATAGAAGAGGGTAATTATCTATATGAACTACATCTGAATAAAGTTTTAGACAAAAAGAAGCCAAATTGGGTTTTTTTAGAGTCTGATGATGTAGCAATGATTAGTAATGTAACACCTTTGCTAAATGCTAAAGCAGAGAGTCATAATATTACATTATTTACGACAGATAAGGACGAAGCATTTGATGACGACAATATAAAAAATGAATATTTATCTAATCTACATTTACATTATCCTTCAATAGATAAGGAATTTGATAATTATGATGAAAATAATATGACCCCTTTTGTAGCAAGATATAAAAAGGAATATGGAACTATCCCGAGCAAGTATGCAGTAAGAGGTTTTGATATTACATATGATATCTTGATGAGATTAGGTTCAGCAGATGATTTGTATCACGCAGCAACTTTTGAGGGAACAACAGAATATGTGGAAAATAAATTTAATTACGCTAAAAAGCTCTTGGGAGGCTACTATAACAAGGCTTCCTATATTATTAAATTTGATGATGAATTGAAGCTCACTGTGATAGAATAAAATTTATTTCATCAATAATTGATTTTACAGCGGATTTTAAAATCATTTTTTTTATTTTTAGATGCTGAATTGTTTTGTTTTTTAATGTAAAAATAAAACAATGGTATATTTTGGTTTATATTTTCAGTTGATTTTAAACTCATGGCATGGAAATTGATATAGAATTTAAAAACGATTTGGATAAACTAAAGTAATTACTGAATTTTGGAAAAATTGTATAGATTGGGACAGATATAAATTTTTATATCTGAATATAAATAAAATCTATTTTAGTAAAGATTATTAATACTTGCCCCGTATTATATATTTGGATGCTAAAATAGAAAACAACAACTTTTAGCCGGGCATAATTATTGCAATTATGGGTAAAATTTTTACTATTCTCTTAGTTTTAGTTTTTGCTAATCACGGATATGTAGAGCGTTTTTCTTATGCAGAAAAGAGTAAGTTAGATTGGTCAGATTTTAGAGGAGAACCTAAAACAGACAGTCATTTTGATGCTAGCGTCAACACGGGTATAACTTATCAATGGTCTATAAGTAAGGATTATGGGAAAACTGAATTGAAGTACGAAGTGGACAGCTTTTGTTACCCGTCATTATCATGGGTTAAAAAAGGTCAGTCTACTAAATACTTGCTCCTACATGAACAACTCCATTTTGATATTTCCGAATTGCACGCAAGAATCATGCGTAAGAAATTAAAAGAGTATAAACCTGGTAAAAATGTTCGTAAGGACCTTAATAAGATGTATAAAAGGGTGGAGCGAATGAGAATTAATATGCAGGAACAGTATGATTTAGAAACTGATCATTCTAAAAATAAAACTAGTCAAGGAAAATGGGAAAAGAAGGTTAAAAGTTTAATGCGATACTATAAAGCATATACCAAATAGACTCACTTCATCCTCTACGAATTTATGGATCAACAATCCCAAAAGGATTTTTTAGTCAAACTTGCCAATGCCAAAATGCCTTTTGGTAAATATAAGGACAGATATCTTATTGACTTACCAGAACATTATATTGTTTGGTATCATAACAAAGGATTTCCAAAAGGAACCCTTGGTCAACAAATGCAGACCGTTTATGAACTAAAGTTGAATGGCCTTGAGTATTTGATAAGAAATATTAGAAAACTTTGATTAAGATCTATTCTTTCTATTTATACTTCTTTATTGTCGGACACTTTCTTGTTTAAATATTCTTTGGTTATTTAGTCGTAGATAAACTTTGGTCATAAGTTCTGTGATTTTGTCAAGAATTAGGTAACTTTATTTCAAAATATTGATTGTCGTTTACCTAATATCATATAAATCATCTAAATGAATATATATAAATTGATCATCGGGTTTTTCATTCTTTCTATTGTTTGTAATACAGAAATCCACTCACAAAAATTTAAAGAAGGGCCATTCTCTCAACTTATTATTCGGGGAGTCACCTTGATTAATGGTAATGGATCACCTCCTAGAGGTCCGGTTGATATTGTTGTAGAAAAAAATATTATTAAAGATATTGTAGTGGTTGGTTATCCTGGAGTTGATATAGATGATACCAAACGACCAAAATTGAAGCCAGGAGGTAAAGAGTTAGATGTTCAGGGAATGTATCTTTTACCGGGCTTTATAGATATGCACGGTCATATCGGAGGAGTTGCCCAAGGAGCTGATTCAGACTATGTTTTTAAATTATGGATGGCTCATGGAATCACAACAGTTAGAGAGCCAAGCGGAAGAGGAATTGATTGGACATTGAAACTCAAAAAATCAAGTGAAAGAAATGAAATTATAGCACCACGTATTTATGCATATACAGGTTTTGGACAAGGAAGTAAAGAGCCTATAAGTACCTCGGAAATGGCTAGGAATTGGGTTCGAGAAAATGCTAAAAAAGGAGCGGATGGAATAAAGCTTTTTGGAGCTGCTCCAGAAATTATGAAAGCTGCACTAGATGAGAACAAAAAATTAGGATTAGGTTCTGCTTGTCATCACGCCCAAACTGATGTAGCTCGGTGGAATGTCCTTAATTCAGCCAGAGCAGGATTAACAACAATGGAACATTGGTATGGATTACCCGAAGCGCTATTTGAAGATAAAACTATTCAACATTATCCTTTAGATTATAATTATCAGAACGAGCAAGATAGGTTTGAAGAAGCCGGAAAACTATGGAAACAAGCAGCAAAACCATATTCAGATCATTGGAATAAAGTGATGAATGAACTTTTAGAGCTAGATTTCACATTGGATCCTACTTTTAATATTTATGAAGCTAGTAGAGATCTACAAAGAGCTAGAAGAGCAGAGTGGCATGAGACCTATACACTACCTTCTTTGTGGAAATTCTATCAGCCTAGTAAGATCTCACATGGCTCTTATTGGCACGATTGGGGAACCGAACAAGAAGTAGCTTGGAAAGAGAATTATCGTTTATGGATGACTTTTATAAATGAATATAAGAATCGAGGAGGAAGAGTTACTACGGGTTCTGATTCCGGGTTTATATTTCAGTTGTATGGCTTTGCTTATATCAGAGAATTGGAACTTTTAAGAGAAGCAGGTTTTCATCCTATGGAAGTAATTAGAGCTGCAACATTAAATGGAGCTGAGGCTTTAGGAGTTTCCGATAAAATTGGATCTGTTGAGGTCGGTAAATTTGCCGATTTCGTATTGGTAAATGAAAATCCTCTTAAAAACCTAAAGGTACTTTATGGAACCGGAGCAATTCGATTAACAAAGGACAATAAAGTGATTAGAGCAGGAGGTGTTCAATACACAATTAAAGATGGCATCGTGTATAATGCAAAAGAATTACTTGCGGATGCGAAAAGAATGGTAGATGAGGCTAAAAAAAATGAAAAATTTTCAATAGTTCAACCAGGTATTAAGGAGTAGCATTATTGAAAACGATTGAATGAATATAAAAATGCATCCAGAAATAATCTGCATGCATTTTTTATATAAAAAAATATATTGTTTATGAAGCTGGTTCTGTAACTTTAGAAAAGATTTCTGTGTTTACCTGATTCTTGGTTAAGTCTTCAAAAGTTTCACGTTTACGGATTAAATGAGCTTGGTCATTATGCCAAAGCACTTCTGCTGGACGGAAACGCGAATTATAATTGCTAGCCATAGAAAAACAATAAGCACCGGCATTTTTAAAAGCTAAAATATCACCTTCAGTAATTTCTAAAATTCTTCTATTGGTAGCAAAAGTATCAGTCTCACATATGTATCCTACGATAGAATAAAACCGTTCTCTACCCTTAGGGTTTGATATGTTTACGATTTCATGATAAGAATCATAAAACATAGGTCTTATCAAATGATTGAAACCACTATCAATTCCTGCAAAAACGGTAGAAGTTGTTTGTTTCACAACATTTACTTCTGCTAGAAAATATCCTGCTTCGCTAACTAAAAATTTACCCGGTTCGAAACCAAGGGTTAATTCTTTTCCGTACTCTTTACAAAAATCATTAAAACGTTTTGTGAGTTTTTGACCAAACTCTTCAATATTGGTTTCAATATCTCCTTCTTTGTAAGGAACTTTAAAGCCACTTCCGAAATCTATAAAATCGAGATTTTTAAAGTTTTTAGCAGTTTCAAATAATATTTCACTTGCATATAGAAACACATCAATATCTAAAATATCACTACCTGTATGCATATGTATACCATTAATATTCATTCCAGTGTTTTTCACAATCCTAAGAATATGTGGAATCTGATGAATAGAAATACCAAACTTACTATCAATATGACCTACAGAAATTTTGCTATTTCCTCCAGCCATAACATGTGGATTAATTCTAATACAAACAGGTACATCAGGATGTTTTGTCCCAAACTGTTCAAGAATTGATAAGTTGTCTATATTTATTTGTACACCCATTTCAGAAACCTTTTCAATTTCTGCTAAGGAAACTCCGTTTGGAGTAAAAATGATATTAGTTGGTTCGACACCCGCCAATAATCCTAGTTTAACTTCCTGGATGGATACGGTGTCTAATCCGGCACCTAATGAATTCATTAGTTTTAATATCGCAAGATTAGACAATGCCTTGACAGCATAGTTAAGTTTTACATGTTTCACCTGTTTAAAAGCACCGGTTAGGCGTTCGTACTGTGAAACAATTTTTTCGGAGTCATAGACATATATAGGACTCCCAAACTCTTTTGCGATTGCTAATAAATTTGCGTTTTCCATTTTGATAAAATTAAGCTTACGAAATTACTATTTTTACTATAGATTACCTCTAAGCGCCGCGTAATTAGTATAAAATTATCTAAACTTGAAAAAAAGTGGCTTTAAATAACGAATTTTTAATTTTTGAACAGATATTATACATAGGGTAGGCGTTTATTTAGTATTTTTAAAATAAAAAATGTTAGCACTCTTTCCTTTACAATTAGTAGTGTATCCAGGCGAGCGACTACCGCTGCATATTTTCGAAAAGAGATATCAGCAGTTAATTTCTGATTGCGAAACGGAAGGTATCTCATTTGGAGTACCAGCCTATATCGATAAAAAATTAGAATATGGCACTGAAGTTACCTTGCAAAAAGTAGAAAAAAGACATCCTAATGGAGCTAGTGACGTAATTTGTATAGGTACGAGAATTTTTAAGATTAAGAGTTTTCATAAACAATTACCAGGTAAATTATATGCGGGGGGTGAGGTTGAATATTTAGAAGATAGGGAGAATGGAGTAGAAGAACTCCAAGAAGAATTACTGAAAAATATTGCTATTTTATATATAGAATTAACCATTGAAAAACCTCCTGTTTTTAATATTCCATTTGTGAGTTATCAAGTAGCACATAAGGTTGGGTTAGCATTACATCAGGAATATCATTTACTAAAGTTACGAAGTGAACTAGAACGACTGAACTACTTGATCGGTCATCTTAAAATTACGATTCCTGTAGTTAGAGAAATGAATCGTGCTAAGGAAGTAATTAAGATGAATGGCCACTTCAAGAATTTTGATCCACTGGATTTTGAGGATTTTGAATTATAATTAAGTTATCCTTCAATTTTAGATAAATTACAAGGCTACTTTTTAGATTACAAGACTCCTATTTCAATATAACTTTTTTTACCACAAAAGATTGGCACAGTAACTTCACTTTTCCTATTTTTGGGACTCCTATTCAAAAGGCAAAAAATAAGACTATGAACTTACACGAATATCAGGGTAAAGAGATATTAAGCAGCTTTGGTGTGCGTATCCAGCGCGGTATTGTTGCACAGAATGCAAAAGAGGCAGTTGCTGCTGCAAAACAATTAACTGCAGAAACAGGTACTGGATGGCATGTGATAAAAGCACAAGTACACGCAGGTGGTCGAGGAAAAGGCGGTGGAGTGAAGCTTGCTAAAAATCTTCAGGAAGTAGAAGATATAGCAGGACAGATCATTGGGATGAACCTGATAACTCCTCAGACATCAGCAGAAGGAAAAAAAGTACACCAAGTATTAGTTGCAGAAGATGTATATTATCCTGGAGATAGTGAACCAGACGAATTTTATGTTTCTGTATTGTTAAATCGTACTACTGGACGGAATATGGTTATGTATTCTACAGAAGGTGGAATGGATATAGAAACGGTAGCAGAAGAAACTCCGCATTTAATATTTACAGAAGAAATTGATCCTTCTGTAGGATTATTACCTTTTCAGGCAAGACGTGTTGCTTTTAACTTAGGATTAAGCGGTGGTGCATTTAAAGAGATGACTAAATTCGTAATGGCATTATATACTGCATATGTAAAATCTGATTCTTCAATGTTTGAGATCAATCCTGTTTTAAAAACAAGTGATGATAAGATCATGGCAGTTGATGCTAAGGTGACAATTGATGATAATGCATTATACCGTCATAAGAATTATGTGGATATGAGAGATATCCGCGAAGAAAATCCAATAGAGGTCGAAGCGAATGAAGTAGGGCTTAACTATGTGGATCTAGATGGTAATGTAGGGTGTATGGTAAATGGTGCTGGTCTTGCGATGGCAACAATGGATTTAATCAAACAAGCTGGAGGAGAACCTGCTAACTTCCTTGATGTAGGAGGTACTGCAGATGCTAAGCGTGTGGAAGAAGCATTTAGAATTATCCTTAAAGATAAGAACGTAAAAGCAATTCTAATCAATATTTTTGGAGGAATTGTTCGTTGTGATCGAGTTGCTCAAGGTGTAGTGGATGCGTATAAAAATATGGGAGACGCTATTAATGTTCCTATTATTGTACGTTTACAAGGAACTAATGCGGATATCGCTAAAGAATTAATCGATAACAGTGGATTGGATGTACAGAGTGCTGTACAGTTTCAGGAAGCTGCAGATAAAGTGCAAGCAGTACTAGCATAATATCTAACATAGATTTATAATATTTGAAGCGACCCATAACATTGGGTCGCTTCTTTTTTTATCAAAGATTATTTATATGGATAAAAAAGTAGAAGAAATAGTTACTAACCTCAATATGATACCACATCCTGAAGGTGGTTTTTATAAAGAGACTTACAGAAGTAAAGGAGTTATACCGAAAGCAGTTTTAAAAGAAGAATTCTCTGGAGATCGTAATTATTGTACAGGAATTTATTTTCTACTTACTTCAGAAAACTTTTCAGCGTTTCATCGTATTAAACAAGATGAGATGTGGCATTTTTATGGAGGAAACTCCTTGTATGTTCATGTGATTACTCCAGAAGGAGTATATACGAGATATGCCATAGGGATGAGTCTGGATCAAGGACAATCTCCTCAATTGGTAGTTCCTGCTGGTTGTTGGTTTGCTTCCAGCGTAAAAGATGCGAAAGGGTATTCTTTTGTAGGCTGTACAGTATCGCCTGGTTTTGATTTTGCTGATTTTGAATTAGCTAGTAGAGATGTTCTGGTAAATCAATATCCAAATCATTCTGAGATAATTACACAATACACGCGTAAATAGGGTTGGTTAATTATTCGTATCAGGAGATGAGCTAATAACAATTTTTAGAATGTTGATTGTTAAATAGTCTTATTTTAAATTAGAGTGAAACACTAATTAAAACTATTCAAAAGACTATAAATTATGTATTTTTAATTGATTAAAATGAAACGAGTTACAATAAAACTTTTGATACACATCAAAGATGATTATTGTGAAGTTCCTTTTTTTTAATTTAAGCAATAGTATAAATACCAGAAATTAAGTAAATATGATACCTGAAATAGAGAAATCGTTAAATGAACAAGTACGATATGAGGCGACAGCATCTGCACAATATCTTTCTATGGCATGTTGGGCTGATGTAAATGGTTACAATGGAATAGCAGACTTTTTTTATACGCAGTCTGAAGAAGAGCGTGTTCATATGACTAAACTAGTCAAATTCATTAATGAAAGAAATGGACAAGCTGTAATACCTGCTATTGATAAACCAAGAGATGATTTTAAGTCATTAAGAGAATTATTCGAAATTTTCTTAGAAAGTGAAGAGTTTGTAACTGCGCAGATTAATAATGTTATTTTTCAATGTCTAGAACATAAAGATTATAATGTACATAATTTTATGCAGTGGTATGTAGCAGAGCAATTAGAAGAAGAAGCAGTAGCGAGAACTTTATTAGATAAATTAAAAATTATCGGTGATGATAAATCAGGACACTATTTATTCGATCGAGATATAAATACCTTTCAGATAAGCAATTCGCAACAGGAGTAGATAACTGGTTGTTAATAAGTAACTAAATAAAATTAAAAGATTCTTTTTTTGAGAATCTTTTTTTTATACTTTTGTTCTTTATTTAGATTCAATAAAAATTAGATACTAGTGCAAAATTCTGGAATGACCTCTTTATATTCCCCATGTGCAGCAATGAATTGCGAAGTTAGCTGCGGTGGGAAAAAGAAAAAATGTTGTAAGAAATATAAAAAGAAAGGCAAAAGTAATTGTAAAAGATGTCCTAAGTTATAACGTGTTAAATTAAATTTATAGAACAAACTCCTCATAAGCGTGTAATCACACGCTTATGAGGAGTTTGTTTTTTAAAATAAACAAACTATAAATGCCGCATCTGGTAGATTTAATTTTGTAATGGATTAAGAGTTTATTAGGATAGATTACAAAAATGATTTTATAGATTAGTGTTTTAATAGTATGGATTATAAATACTTATGGATATTGAGATATTAAGAATACATCACAATCACTTTAAAATCATCAATCATGAAAAATTTTCTAATGTTGTTTTTGCTACTAACAATCACTGCTACCGTAGCCCAAGAATCTGATCGAAATTTGATAGAGCAAACCGTAAATTATTACCTAGAAGGAGGGACAAATAATGATTTTGAAACACTCAAAAGAGCGTTTCATAAAACGGCTAGCATGAAATACATCAACAATGGTTATCAGGAAGTCAATGCAATCAATTTTTTTAAAAAAGTAATGAAACCTGGTCCTAAACAAAACAGAAAAACTAATATTGCAAGTATTGATGTTTCGGGTCATGCTGCTAGTGCCAGATTAGAGATAGAGTACGCTACTTTTACATTTATAGATTATATGAATTTGCTAAAAATCGATGACGAATGGAAAATTGTTAGTAAAGTTTTTTACAAAAAACTACACGATAAAAAATAATCTATCCAATTTCAATTTATAATGTATTATTGGGAGTCAATATTCTTTTTTTTAGATAAAGAACGAGGCGATGTGTAACATTTTTAGTTTTAGTTGGTATTATATAGTAGATGCTCGCAGGTTTTAATTTATAAACACACATGAAAAAAATTCGAAACAATGGAGCCATTGCAGCTTTATTGGATGAATACGAAAAAGCAGTTTTAGAATTGCAAGAAACAATCAGTAGCTTAACAGATAAGAAGTTAGTAGTAATTATAGATCATAAAACTAGTGATCCTGACTGTAGATCTATTCAAACAATTTTATCACATGTGATAAGAGCCGGATATGGATATGCTATTCAGATAAGAAAATCTCTGGGAGAAGAAATTGATTTTATGGATGGAAAACTGCTTAATTCAATAGAAGAATATAAAAAAACACTAAGTGTAATGTTTGCCTATAACGAACAACTATTTGAAGAATATCCAAATTTAAAAATAGAAGAATACGATAATAAGAAAAAGATGCTAACACGATGGGGACAGCTTTATGATGTCGAACAATTAATAGAGCATGCGATTGTACATGTATTAAGACATAGAAGGCAAATAGAACGTTTTTTGATTGAAATGTAAAGAATACCAAACCTTCTAGAAAGTTTTATATTCTCTATAATGAAACTGTAGAAGAAGCACTTTGTTTCGGCAGGATTGAGAAGTATTATTAATAACATTTTAAGAACTATCAAAATTAAATATATAATGAAATTCATAACGATAAAAGCCTTCTTCTTATTTCTAATACTATCTATATCAGGATATACCCAAAATAATGAAGAGTCTCTTCTGTATTTAGATCAAAAGCCTCCTGGATTACAGCCAGTAGTTTTTGCACCTAGTATAATTTCTAAACCATCTGAATCAGAGTTTGGGTCTGTCTTTTCTAAAGACGGAAAAGAGTTTTTTTACGGAGTGGTTATAAATGGTAAATCAGAAATTAGATACACCAGATTAGTAAAAGATTCTTGGACAACACCTGAAACCATTATATCTGATTCAAATTTTGGTTTTAATGATCCGTTTTTGTCACCAGATGAAAATAGATTGTATTACATATCAGATAGGTCAATCAAAGGAAAAGGAGACAAGAAAGATCATGATATCTGGTACTCTAAAAAAAGACCTTATGGTTGGTCTAAACCCATAAATGCGGGAGCAAATATTAATTCTGCAGGTAATGAATATTATATGTCATTTACTAATAATGGCACAATGTATTTTAGTTCTAATGTTCTTTCAGAAAAAAATAATGATCATGATTTTGATATTTATGCCTCAAAGCAGATAAATGGGGAGTTTCAGAAGCCAGAAAAATTAAGTGACGCGATAAATACCAAAAGTTATGAAGCAGACGTATTTGTTGCTCCAGATGAATCTTATGTGATCTTTTGTGCAATACGAAAGGAAGGACTGGGGAGAGGAGATTTATATATCAGTTTTAAAAATGAAGATGATAGCTGGACTACAGCTAAAAATATGGGAGCATCTATTAATACTAAAGGACATGAATTATGCCCCTTTGTTACCAAAGATGGGAAATACTTTTTCTATACTAGTAATCAGGATATTTATTGGGTTGATGCTTTTATTATCAATCAATATCGGTAGAAATACTAGTGAATTCTGTTGTCTATTACTATTAGATAGAAATGATAATTTAATATTATTCAAAAAAAAACATAAAGCCCGTTAATTTTTGATAACCTTTTTTTAGATTTGTACTAAACCCTCCCTTCTTCTAGTGATTAACCTTTATATCAATTTAACTTATATGTTGTTTAAAAGTTAAAATGGTATTGTATCAATTTAAAAAAAAGTACTATCGTTTATGATAAGATATTTGTTAATCATAGTTGTTTTTCTTTCTTCTAAAAACTATGCACAGGAAACTGAATTTAATAAGTTACTAGATTTTTTTACTGAATCTAAAAAACAAATTCCGGAAGATTTAGCATTAAAATATTTTGATTTTACACCCACAGAAAGAGCCAATGCGCTGTTTACAGGAAAAATTCTTGTTAGGGCAAATGAGTACATTGTTTTATCTACTGTTTTAGAATGTAGTGCAGGAGGCAGTTGTGAGCAATCCTCGTTAACCTCATTTAGTTATAAGGGCGAAAGAATTGATACTATAGCTTATGAGAGAAAAATGGCCGATTGTTCTTTTGACGATAAAAGAGAGTCGGCTTTTATATCTAACGATTTATTGGTTTTTAAAGAGACAAGAGAAAAATTGGATTGTTTAGGAGACGGCAAGCAGATTGGGATAAAAGAATGGTTAGAGTTTCAACCTATAAAAGAAAATGGTGCGTTCTCAAAACCGTACACGGATCTGAAAGCAATTGAACGAGATAACTATATATATTCTCATAGGGTCTTTACTCCAGGAGAACTTAATCAGAGGACTGAAGAGGAATTGGCGGTTATAAAAAATGAGATTTTCGCTTCACATGGGTATATGTTTACAAAAGAAAAGTGGCAAGATTTTTTTGAATCAAAATCTTGGTATATGCCCTCAGATGACGATGCTATTAGCAAGTTGACAGAAATAGAAAAAAAGAATGTAGAATTGATTTTAAGTATAAAAAAATGAGGATAATAGGAATACTTATATTCATTTTAATTTCAAAAGTATCTTTTGGTCAGACAAAAACTATTCATGTTTTTGTTGCTTTATGTGATAATATAAATCAGGGTATTGTTCCGGTTCCGAAGAGCATAGGAAACGGTCAGGATCCTAAAAATAATTTATATTGGGGAGCTGGATATGGTGTAAAGACTTTTTTTAAAGTTAAAACCAGAGATTGGGAATTGGTAAGGAACATTCCTTCTAAAGACTCTAATGTGTTGGAAAGATTGTTGTTTAAACATGTCACTAAAGATGTTTATATGTTAGCAGATGCATATGATGGGGCTAAAATCAAAACAAGTATAGAAGATTTTTTGAAATCATCTAATGGTCAGGCTCCGATAGAGATAAAAGAAAAAGAGAGTGTATTGAGTTTTGGTGGGGGATCAGATTTATTAGCATATGTAGGGCACGATGGTTTAATGGATTTTGAGGTGAGTATTTCTTATAAAGAATCCGTTGCCAAACAGATAGATGTCATTATTCTAGCTTGCTACAGTAAAAGTTATTTTTCTCCTGAGATTAAAAAAGCAAAAGCCAATCCGATATTATGGACAACACATCTTATGGCTCCCGAAGCGTATACATTAAAAGCTGCAATCGATGGATGGGTTAGGAATGAATCAGGAAATCAGATTGATGAAAGAGCTGCTCAATCTTACCATAAATATCAAAAATGTGGTATTAGAGGAGCTAGAAATTTATTTACTACGGATTTTTAATATCTCTAAACACTACAAACCACTCGGTTAATACCCTTTTTTCAGGGGGGTAATTGGTTTTTTTTAATGATATTTTTGAGTATCAAAAAAGTAAAAGATGTTTTTAGATTTTAAGAAGACTCTTTTTTTTACCTATATTTCTATAATGAATATCAAGATCGTATATTCATTTTTTATATTGAAAAAATAATGGCCGACAATCAACAGTACATCAATGAGCTTCTTCAAAAGCTGGAGATTCTTTCGAAAAAACAAGAAGTTTTTCGTAGAGAAATACTAGACTTAAAACACGAAATTCATCAATTTAAGACCTCTGAAGAGCAAAAAGAGACACCAATTGTAGAAGAAAAAACAATTTTACCTATTGCTCAACCGGTTCTAAAAACAACCGAAGATATAGCTAAGCCCATTGAACCGGCAATACAGAAACAACCTGTGATACCCGTTTCGAAACCGACGGTTAAAAGAGTTGTTAAACCAAAAGGGAAATCTAATCTAGAAAAATTCATAGGAGAAAATCTGATTAGTAAAATAGGAGTGATTATCTTAATAATTGGTGTAGCCATAGGAGCGAAATACTCTATTGATAATGATTTAATAAGCCCGTTAACAAGGATTATACTTGGATATCTTACTGGGGTTGGTCTGATAGCGGTTGGGATGAAGCTAAAAAAGAAGTATCATAATTTTAGTGCAGTTTTAGTTAGTGGTGCTGTGGCTATATTATATTTTATCACCTTTTTGGCGTATAGCTTATATGATCTCTTTCCACAGTTATTTGCATTTATGTTAATGGTCTTATTTACTATTTTTACAGTATTTGCGGCGATACAATATAATAAACAGGTAATTGCTCATATAGGATTAGTAGGTGCTTATGCTGTTCCATTTTTATTAAGTGATGGATCAGGACAAGTTGCAGTATTATTCAGCTATATGGTAATCATTAATTTAGGAATTCTGTTTATAGCGTTGCAGCGATATTGGAAACCATTATATTATTCTTCTTTTTTCCTTACCTGGTTGATTTACTTTGGTTGGTATGCTTCAGATTATGAAATTGATATTCATTTCGAACTGGCATTTATCTTTTTATTAGTGTTTTTTGCTACATTTTATTCTATATTTTTAGTATATAAACTCAGAAAAAAGGAGAAGTTTGGTACAGGAGATGTGATACTACAATTAATTAATGCATTCGTTTTTTATGGAATTGGTTTTTCTATACTACAAGAACATCCTGTTGGAGAACAATTATTAGGCGTATTTACACTAGTCAATGCGATCATACATTTTACGGTAAGCGTTATTATTTATAAATTAAAATTAGCAGATCGAAATCTGTTTTATTTCACGTCAGGAATGGTATTGGTTTTTATCAGTATTGCATTCCCGGTGCAATTAGATGGCAATTGGGTGACTTTATTATGGGCTTTAGAAGTCGCCTTATTATTTTGGATTGGTAGAACTAAAAAAGTTACTATTTATGAAAAACTAGCATATCCAGTTGTTGCATTAACATTTTTCAGCTTGATTCAGGATTGGTGGTTTTATTATATAGAATACTCGTATGCTTCATTAGAACCAGAAACAGGAATGATTCCATTTTTTAATATTTCTGTGCTTACATCTTTACTATGCGCAGGCTCATTTGGATATATTCTTTATTTACATCGTAGTGATAAACATCCATTTCCTTGGCCGAATTACAAAACATGGTATCAGTTAATCTCTTTATGGATTTCGGCAATGTTTTTGTTCATTTTGTATATGACTTTTTTCTTAGAAATTATAGAATATTGGAATGCTTTTGAGGCTAATAGATCAGAGTTTAGAGGTATCTGGTTGATAAATTACACGCTAATTTTCTTAACGCTCCTATCTTTTATAAATATCAAGAAAATCAAAAATATGGTTTTTGGATATATTAATATATTTCTTAATCTATTCATCTTAATCATTTTCTTGACAAATGGATTGTATATACTCAGTGAATTGCGAGAAAGTTATCTAGACCCAACACTTCTCGAATCTGGCGAAGTAGGTTTTTATCACATTGGGATTCGATATATTTCATTGTTTTTTGGTATTGGGTTATTGGTAGCCTGTTATCAATATGTGAGACAAGAGTTTCTAGGAAGAACATTTAAGATAGCCTTTGATATTATCTTACAGATAGCTATTCTTTATATGATTAGTAGTGAGTTGATTCATTGGTTAGATATGGCTGGCTATGCATCTTCAGATAAACTTGGATTGAGTATTCTTTGGGGCTTATATTCATTGTTATTGATTGTTTTAGGATTTTGGAAAAATATAAAGCATATACGAATTATTGCTTTTACGCTTTTTGGAATTACGTTGATAAAATTATTCCTCTATGATATTTCGCACCTTAATACGATTTCTAAAACCATCGTATTTGTATCCTTAGGGCTGTTATTATTGGTTATTTCGTTCTTATATAATAAATACAAACATATCATTACAGATGAGGTTAAAGATTAATATACTAGGTTGTATACTTTTTTTAATCTGTTCTATTACATACGGACAGATTGATAGATATGAATATAAAAGAGAACTAAAAGGCATTACCGATAGCTGGCATCGGGTTATGTTGCCTGATGAACTATTTAAAAATGTATCATCTGATCTTTCGGATATTAGAATTTATGGGATTACAAAAGAACGCGATACGGTAGAAGCTCCTTATATTTTGAAACAAAATCAAGAGAAAAGGTCTAGTAAACAGGTTAATTTCGAAATTATAAATAGGGCAACGACCGGTAAAGGATCTTTTATAACATTCAAAATATCATCTGATCAGGCAATTAATCAGATCAAACTATTCTTTAAAGAAAATAATTTTGATAGGTTAGTCAACCTAGAAGGAAGTCAAAACCTCAAAGAATGGTACTCGATTGTAGATAGCTATCGTATCCTTTCGATTAAAAATGAACTAACGGCGTATACATTCACAAATCTTAAGCTTCCTGATTCTAAGTATCAATATTATCGACTTTTTATAAAAGGAACTAAGGCACCAGCTTTAAAGAATGCTCAGATCACCTTACAGGAAACAACAAAAGGGGATTATAAGATGCATGCAATTAAATCGATGCGTACCCAAGAGGATAAACAAAACCGCAGTACGGTAATTGATATCGATTTACAAACAGCAGTTCCAGTAAGCTATATAAAAATAGAAGGAGCTAATAATTTTGATTATTATCGATCGGTACGTATAGAATACCTTAGAGATAGTATACAAACAGAAAAAGGATGGCGTTATACGTATCAAAACCTTAGCTCTGGAATCCTTAATTCTATAGAGGAAAACGAATTTAGATCGAGTAGTACAATTACAAATAAATTAAGAGTAATTATCGACAATCAGGATAATGAACCGCTCACCATCGGTGCTATCCAGATAAAAGGATATACACATGAATTAATCACGCGATTTACAACACCTGCAGCCTATTACCTTGTCTATGGAAATGCTAGAATTGGTAAACCTTCTTATGATTTGCAATATATGTCAAATATAGTTCCAGAGAAATTGAAAACAATAGTATTGGGAGCAGAAGAAGGTATTGAGAAGAAAGGAAAGAAGGTGGTTTCTCCACTTTTTGAAAATAAAATCTGGCTGTGGGCAGTAATGGGTGTTATTATAGCATTATTAGGAGGTTTTACACTGATGATGATGAAAAAGAAATAAAGCTTCCAACCATATGAGAATTATTTGGTGAAGACGTGCGTCGAACAAAAAATCAAGTAATGTGTCCAAATACTAAAAACCACTTCGTCATAGAACCATATAAACCATAAATAAATAGAATTATGAAACAATTTATGTTCCTTTTTAAAGGTGGAGACGACGTTTGGGATGCTAAATCCGAGGAAGAACAAGGTGCGCACATGGAAAAGTGGATGCAATGGATTGGGAAAATGGCAGAAGAAGAAAAATATGTAGGAGGTGAACGTCTTTATCCCGCTGTAAAAACCATTCATCCTGGAGGTAAAAAAGTTACTGATAGATCTTTTGCTGAAGCTAAAGAATTGGTAGGAGGTTATATTACTGTGAAAGCGGAAACATTTGAAGAAGCAACAGACATGGCAAAAGGATGTCCTGGACTGCAATGGGAATCTTCTGTAGAAGTTAGGGAAGTTTGGCCAGACGAGGTTTAATCACAAGTGTAATTAAAAATTATAGACGATGAAAGAATTTTTAATGTTGATACGCGGCGGACAGGAAAAATACAATTCGGTATCTCCAGAAGGTATGCAAAAGCATATGGAACATTGGCAACAATGGATGAGTAACTTGGCACTAGAAGATAAATTAGTAGGAGGACAACCTTTAATGAATGAAGGAAGTACCTTGACAGAAGGAGGAAAGAAAGTTATTGATCGCCCCTTTGCAGAAGGCAAAGAATTGGTAGGAGGATACCTGCTTATTAAGGCAGGTTCTCTAACGCAAGCTACAAAGATCGCAAAAGACTGTCCTAGTTTTGAGTATGATTGTAGTGTAGAGCTTCGTGAAATAGCACCGATGGATTAAACGATCATATTGGAGCCTAAAGATCATATAGATAGTACAATAAACCATCTTTTTAGACAAGAGTCTGGAAAGATGGTTGCCGTTTTGATCAAAATCTTCGGTACAGAAAACATAGAATTGGCAGAAGATGTAGTGCAAGATGCATTGGTGAGTGCATTAGAAACCTGGAAGTTTAGAGGAATACCGGATAACCCCAAAGCATGGTTGTATCGTACAGCACGTAACAAAGCAATAGATATTATCCGCAGAAAAAAGCATAGTAAAACTATAGATTTTTCCGATCCCGAACGTAAACTATTGACCTCAGAATACACATTAGCCAATACAATGGACAATTTTTGGAAAGAGGAGCACATCCAAGACGACTTTCTGGGAATGATGTATGCCTGCTGTCACCCTAATATTTCGCCAGAAAATCAGATTACCTTTATTCTTAAATCCCTTTGTGGATTTAGTACCAAAGAGGTGGCACGATCCTTTCTCACCACAGAAGATACAATCTCTAAACGATTATATCGTACTAAAGCATATTTCAGAAAACATAAGATACGACCAAGCATACCGTATCCAGAAGAAATTGACACAAGAACTACCGCCGTGTTAAGTGCCATTTATTTGATATTTAACGAAGGGTACAATTCTACCCATGATGATCAACTGATCAGAAAAGATTTGATCTCACAAGCCATGTGGTTGTGCAAATCCTTATTGGATAGCAAGCGCACACAATTGCCAGAAGTATACGCCTTGATGGCACTGATGTGTTTTCATACAGCCAGAGTTGATAGCCGAATCACAGAAGAAGGAGCCTTGATATTGCTAAGCGATCAGGATAGAAGTTTGTGGGATACAGAACTCATAGCATTAGGAGGTAATTATCTTAATCAAGCTGCATTTGGCGAAACACTAACTACATACCATCTGGAAGCAGCGATTGCTTATCAGCATTGCACAGCTTTAAATTATGAAGGCACTAATTGGAAAGAAATCCTTAAGTATTACGATCTGTTGTCAAACATAGATAATGATCCTATTGTTTCTTTAAATAGATGTTTAATTTTGTTAGAACTACACGGACCTGAAGAGGCATTATTGGCTATAGAAGAGATTAAAGATCATAAAATAATACATACCTATTATCTGTATTATGCGATTATGGGAGAAATCCATGAGCGTTTGATACAGACCGGTAAAGCTGTTGAATATTATCAACAAGCAATGCAACTTACTCAATCCAAGCCAGAGCAACAATTATTACATAATAAGATAGTAAGGTGTCTAGAATAGAAGAATTACATTCAAAAAAGGTAAAACTTTCTAAAAGCTAGTTTTGATTGAAATTGTAGTTAGATTGTTACTAAAAATAGATTCCAGTCTACGCTATAATGACAGCAAAACTAAAAAAAAACAGGTAAAATTTTGATATTCTGACCCTTCGACTTGGCTCAGACTAAACTAAGGACCAGAATTCAAAATAATAGTATAAAGTTTAAATGTGATAGCCCTAATGTTCAGAATAGAAACTAATTTAGTGTAAACCCTAATCTTTAACTTGTGTAAACCATGTCCCTTTACGAACATATACAAACTACCAAGAATTACTAGTTCCATTTAGTTAAGGAATGTTTGCAATGAAATTATTAATAAAATCTTGTAACCTTTTTTCGTGAGTATCGTCGTATAGGCACCAACCGAATATGGATTAACTTAATGAAAGCTGAACAGAAACAAATTTCGTATGATTTAACCAAGCGAATTAATCACAGAGGTTTTTTATTTGACCTGATTATATACATTTCTGTAATGTTTCTAATTAGGGAAATTTATTTTCCAAGTGTAGGTTTTATAATCAACGGACTTTTTTGGTCATTAACAACTTTAATCATTGCTACTTGGCGAATGAAAGTCCGCAATGTTTCTTGGAAAGATTTAGGACTGTGCAAACCTGAAAGTTTCAAGAAAACTTTATTCGTCGCTATTGGTATTTTAATAGCGATTGTTCTTTCGATAATGGCATTCGAGATGATTAAAGACTACCTACCCTTTTCATTGGAGCAAAAAAATTATTCTGAAAATTCAGCATCTAAATTTGGAAATCTTAAAGGAAATTGGTTACTATTTTTCACAATTATGCCAGCGGTTTTACTTGAATCGATGTTGGAAGAATTATTAGACAGAGGTTTCTTAATAAACTGGTTTGAGAAATTATTTTCTCAAACCACAATAGCCACAATTCTTGCAGTAATACTACAAGCCTTAATTTTTGGGTTTAGGCATTCTTACGATTTGTCAGATAGGTCTATTAGAGTTGGTCTTATTGGTCTAATAATGGGGATCGCCTATGTGAAATTTGGAAGAAATTTATGGCCTTTAATTATTGCTCATTGCGTACTTAACACAATGTCAATGGTAGATAGAGTTTAATAATTTAAAATTGTAAGGAAATGAAAATCCAAAATTTAAATGATAGACCTGACTTTGACGAAAATAGTCGATTGGGGAAAAAGTATGCTCAATTTCAAAAGCTAATTTTCGAATTGAGTAATAAGGCGTTAAATGATGAGGTTGTACTTGTCATAAATAATAACATTAACTCTATCAATTCCATTTCAAATTTGGATAATCAATTTTCTAAACGACTGAAAAGCGCTCAATCAAAAATTTTAAAAGTAATTGAAAAACAACATAAATTAGCAACTAAAAACCATTATAGAAACATTTGGTTAGCTTTGGGAGTTGGTGCTATTGGAGTACCAATCGGAGTTATTATTGGTTCAATTACAGGTAATATGGCTTTTATCGGAATTGGAATACCAATTGGATTTGGTATTGGAATAGCAATTGGAACAATGATGGACAATAAATTAAAAGACCATGGAAAACAATTAGATTTGGAAATAAAACACTAAGCAAATCAACGTATGTAGCTCATAAATAATTAGTTGCTTAATCCGGAAAAATATTGATAATTTGCCCTGCTACGATAGATATATTAAACCATGTCCCTTAACGAACATACCCAAAAATGAAAATACCGAAAATAAAAGGAATAATTGACAGACGAATTCTTATTAACTATCAAGTTGATAAGGAAGTTCTGGAAAATTATTTACCAAAACCATTTAAACCTAAGCTTGTTAATGGAAAAGGTATTGCTGGAATATGTTTAATCAGACTAAAAGAAATTAGACCTAAAGGGTTACCAAAACAAATTGGAATCTCCTCTGAGAACGGAGCTCACAGAATTGCTGTAGAATGGCACGAAAATGGACAGCTAAAAGAAGGTGTCTATATTCCGAGAAGAGATACTTCTTCGAAATTAAACTCTTTAGCTGGAGGAACTGTTTTTCCAGGAATTCATCATCTTGCAGAATTTACGGTTAATGAATCTGACGGGAATTATAACGTGGCATTTGTTAGCGATGATGAAACCTCTTTATCAATTGAGGCTAGTGAAACCGACAATTGGAATGAAGAAAGTATATTTGAAAACCTAAATTGTGTTTCGGATTTCTTTAAGAATGGATCAATCGGATATTCTCCTGACAAAAATGACTTTGACGGATTAGAACTCAAAGCTTATAACTGGAAAGTATCTCTCTTAGATGTGAAAAAAGTTCAATCTAGTTTTTTCGAGAATGAAAATATTTTTCCAAAAGATTCTGTGAAATTTGACAACGCACTTTTAATGAAAAACATTGAACACGAATGGATTGGATTAGAAAAAATAAAAAACTACTAACACTATATATGTGTTCATAGCTGTTTAGTGCTAAATCGAAAGGTCTTTGTATATTTATTATAGTGTTTCGGATTATATAGATACTCTTTCGAAATTAGAGAATATCATAAGCCAAAATTCAATTAAATTTTTAGTTTCAGGACATGGAGATTTTACTACCGATTTGGAAGAAATGCTAAAAAGGATTAAAGATTCAAATACTTATATTTTTGAATTAGTGAATTCCATTGTCGAGCAAAAAGAATTCGATGAAACTAAATTATTTAGTCAATACAAGTTTCCTATTATAATGAATCAATTCCATCAGAATAACATCAAAATAGCAAAAACGGAATTTGAGGTTAAGTGAGTAATTAAATAAGCTCCTCGCTATCAATAGTATGCCATTACCGGATTGATCAATAATACATACAGATAAAAAACAGCCATACTATCAAAAAAATACAAATCACCCTTAAGCTTTAGAAGGTATAATAAAAACTACAAATAGGTTATAAGCCGTTACACTGCTCCCTTCGAGCCCTTAGAAAGGTATTTATAAGGCTCATCGACACCTTTATAAAGCTTATGATGAGGTTTATTTGGGTCACTATATGGCTCATTAGACTAAGTTTTAGGGCTGCGACCCCATTTTTAAGGGATGTTTGCCCAAAAATTAGGGGTCTTGAGCCTAAAAAAGATAGTTAGAAATGCCTTAATGATCCTTATAAGGATACATTAGATGGGTAAAAGGACTATGAATAGGGGTAATCGGGATACGATGATTCGTAAAATGGTATAAAATAAGAATTCCATCAATGTTGACATTAATAGAATCCTTAGTAGTCATCACTCTTTTTCTTCACTACCATTGTTAGAAGGAGTGGTGTTTTTGTTAAACAATACTTTCATATCATTATACTCTGTTTTTGCACCAAGCTCGTTCTCGCCAGCCAGATAAAGCACCATCATAAGGTAGAAACTTAACGCATTGGGTAATTGTCTTGATCGAGAAAGGTTTTGGTATCAATCAAATGCTGACTAAAGTTTTCTAGCATTTGTGCACGATCTTCTACCTAGGTGCGTGCTAAATAATCTTTATCAAATTATTCTTTATCCAAAAACCTTGATATCCAATCTGGATGCTACTCCATATAATTTTTGGATTTTTAATGGTTATTATTAATATCCTCATTTTTATTTAATGTATTGATATTGAGTGTTGTGACTTATTGTGAAGCGTAGTAAGTATTAGAATTGTTACCACTGTTTTTAAAGTTTTTTTATGTAACAAATTTTCTATTTCTTTAGGAAACACGAAATGTAGTTACCACGATAACTATATTGAATTGTTGAGTGTAATTTGAGAAACGAAATTTAAAATGATAGAATTTAATGGATGGGCAATAATTAGAGAATCCTTTAATGAAGAAGGTGAAAGTGAAAAACTTCTGAATTCAATTATCAATCAGATCAATTTAAAAATAATCGAAATGGATTCTGGAAATGAATTCTACTCATTAAAATATTTGAACGGAACTTATCATTTATCAATTATGGCAAATCATAACCATCGGACTGAACATGTGATTGAATTTTTTAAATGGATTTCAGAAATTTCTAAAGGATCTTACGGAATTTTATATGTTCATGATGATGAAGACATTGAAAAAGGGAATGAAAATAAATTTAAAGTGTGGTCTTTGAAAAAAGGAAAAGTAGTTGAAATGAATGATGTTTTCCTCTCACCAATGAATCCTGAAATAGAGGAATAAATTATATATAAAATTGGAGTAATTAGTGTTTAATCGAAATGCCTATATTTATTTGCAATATCGCAATACTTTTAAAAGTAAAAGATAGCAACCAATGCACCGAAAAGCATGGTAACATTTTGCCCTACAAAGGCCCTTATATTGAACGTTATATTACATACAAAATTAAAACCGAGAAATAAATGAAAGTTTACGGGAAATGTAAAAGTTGTGAGACTGAAAATAAATACTCAACGAATGCTAATACCCGAGTGGAATTTGCAATGCAAGATGGAGAAACAAAGGCTCTGAATTGTAAGAATTGTGGAACAGATACAGAATATCACGTTGATAAGCTGTACGCAAAACAATCCAAAATTGCTCAATTAATTGCTGGTTTGATACTGTTTGTCGGAACGCCACTTATGTTTTTTGGGATTAACCCTATCTTCACAGGAAGTCGGAATCATTATGTAATTTATATTATTGGCGGTTTTTTACTCATTCCAATTTTCGCCTATGCAGTTATCAATAAACAAGATCAAACTCGTGTGAGTGATTTTAATAGGCGTACACTGAAAGGTAGAGTACATAATATTACGTTGTAATACGCTTTACAATATCATATATGAAATTAGTTGTTGGACTAAACGATATTGGAGTTAAACGTTCCAAGGGTTTTGATCAATTTAGGTGCTCATAAACCCTGAATTAGCCGATAGAATGATGAGAATTAGAAAATTGCTGATTGGAGGTTTCAAAAATGATTGAATGAGGGATATTGAAAATGTGTAAAATAAATTTTAGATAGAATGTAGGTATAATCTAAATAGTGAAAATCAGAAATGAAAATTATAGGTAATGGTATAGTTATTATTTTACTAATTATAGGTTGCTCTAAACGCAAACAAATATCTCTTTACGAAAGAACTGAAAATTTTAAGGTTTCTGAGTGCAGAGAAGATTGTGGAATTGATTCAATCGGTATTAGAACAAATAAAATTAGTAATGGAGATTTATTTGTAAGACTAGGTTATATCGTTAATTGTTCTTGGGAAAGTGGATATTTAAAGAGCATAATTAATAAAAATGATACTTTACTAATTGAGTTAGAAAGGCCGCACGACATTGATACTTTGAGAATAGATACGCTAAAAACCGATATCATTGAATATGAGATTGAAGAATCTTATCCATTGGCTGATTGTGATTGCTTTTTTTATTTTGATTTTAGTATAAAAAACTTCAGGAATGTTCCAAAATCAATACGTATTTCAGACCAATTTAAAGAAAACAAATGTTGGGATGAAAGATCTTATAGTAAATATGAAATTGAAGATGTAGAAGAAATTACAATTAATAAAAAATGATTAGTTACGGCATCATATATGAAATCAAATCAATTTAATATAATGTAGAAAAATCATTTCCTTTTACTGTGACTCTAAATTTTTATAATTCAATAAGAAATAAAAATGCGCAGATAAATCTATTGGTTAGGTTATGTTTGCCTAGCTATGATTCATATATTTGATATTGTGTACAATAAAAAAATAAAAATAATTAATAAAATTAAAAGAGAAATTGATAAATGCAGTGATTTTTGATATGGATGGAGTAATTGTAGACTCTGAACCTTTTTGGCAGAAAGCCGAGACAGAAGTTTTTACATCTTTAGGGGTAGAGATGACAGACGAATTATGTCAGATAACCCAGAAAATGACTACTAATGAGGTTACAAGGTTTTGGTTTGAAAGAAATCCTTGGAAAAACAAAGAGATTGAAGAAGTTGAAACCATGGTAATTGATCGAGTAATAGAATTGATCGAATTAGAAAATTGTATAATTCCGGGGGTAGTAGATACAATCAAAGAACTTAAATCCAGAGGGTTTAAGTTAGGCCTAGCAACAAATTCACCTTATAAAATAATTCCAAAAGTCTTAAATAAAATGAACATTATTAAGGATTTCGAAATAATATCATCTGCAGAATTTGAGAAAAAAGGAAAGCCAGAACCATATATTTACTTGAGTACTTTACAAAAACTAAATGAAAAGGCAGATAATTGTATTGTAATAGAAGATTCAAATTCAGGAATTATAGCTGCTAATAAAGCAGGAATAAAAGTGATAGCGTTTACAAACGGAGGTAAAAATACAATAACCGAAAATATTGACTTTACAATACCTTCGTTCGAGAATGTCGATTACACAATATTCGAAAGTGTAAAATAAGGGCACTACGAAAACCATTATCATTAAATAAAATACTACAAAAGATGGAAAAAAGTCCACGCATATTACTTCTTCTCATAGTGTGCTTGCTTTTCGCTTGTAAGCAAAACTCTGATCAGTCAAGTGGCAATAGTATAAATGTCAGTTATGAAAAAAGTATAAAAGTCTTTAAGGACTATTATGAAAGCGGAGAATTACTTGTGTCTGGGCAGTATGAAGATGAGAAAAAGACAGGAGAATGGACTCGTTATTTCAAAAACGGAGAGCTGTCAAAAATAGAAAACTACCAAGATGGAAAATTGGAAGGTACTTGGAAGGTCTTTCACCCAACTGGAAAATTATATATGGATGGAGCACATCTAAATAATGCCAAAATTGGAACTTGGAAACATTATTTGGATGATGGAACCCTTAAGTATATTAAACATTATAATGCAGAAGGCAGTACAGGAGAATGGAAAAGTTATTATGATTCTGGTGAATTAGCTTCTGTGGAAAATTATCAAAAAGGCAAGCCACACGGTTTATGGACCGATTTTTATAAAAACGGTCAGATATATAAAACTGGAGAAAAAATAGAAGGTAGAGAAGACGGAGCATGGAAAATCTACAATGATAAAGGGATGTTATTGCTAACGGAAACCTATGAAAACGGAAAAAAGATACAAGCAGTTCGCACTCATGAAGCTGACAATTGATTTTTGATTTTTAAAATTTAGTATAACTTTTTAGTACCTTGCCCTTTACATATGATTCAATTTATTTTAAATAATAAGATTATTCGCACAACTGCTAATGCAGGAATAACGCTTCTAGATTTTATAAGAGAACACAAGCAATTAAAAGGGACAAAAATTGGTTGTCGTGAAGGAGATTGTGGTGCTTGTACAGTTTTAGTTGGAGAACTAAATGATGATAAGGTCTCTTATCAAAGTATTACGTCCTGTATTTCACCCCTTGGAAATGCAAATGGAAAACATATAGTAACTATCGAAGGGATTAATTTATCTAAAGCATTGAATACAGTACAACAAGCCATGACCGACAACTATGCTACCCAATGTGGGTTTTGTACACCGGGTTTTGTGGTTTCTATGACTGGATATGCTATAGAAAAAAGTGAAGATAGTCTGCATTCTTGCAATGATGCCATAAGTGGTAATATTTGTAGATGTACCGGTTATAAATCGATCGAGAAAGCTGGATTGCTTATAGAAGAGAAACTGCGAGAAAAAGATACTAATGATACCATGGCTTGGTTGATCAAAGAGGAATTTATTCCTGATTATTTTGAAACTATACCGCAAAAATTGAAAAACCTAGAGTCAAAATCTATGACTAGCGAAGGAAAAATAGTTGCTAGTGGAACAGATCTATATGTGCATAATGCAGATCAACTTGCTGAGGAACAAGTTCATTTAATTGCAGGTCATAAAACCTTGACAGGAATTAAGTTTACAGACTCAACTTGTACGATAGGTGCTAATACTACAGTTACAGAGTTAATAGAAAATGAACAATTACAATTACTATTTCCTAAATTAAAATCTTTTTTGAAACTAGTTTCCTCCGAACCTATACGAAATATGGGAACTTTGGGAGGGAATTTTGTCAATGCTTCTCCAATCGGAGATATGACAATTTTCTTTTTAGCACTTAATGCAACCTTAACCATTCAGTCTGAAACAAGATCTGAAAGACAAATAGCTTTCAATGAATTTTATAAAGGGTATAAAAGCTATGATTTACAAAAAGGAGAAATTTTGAAATGTATTTCTTTTGATGTTCTTGAGAATGGAGATTCCTATAATTTTGAAAAGGTAAGTAAACGAACACATTTAGATATAGCAAGTGTAAATACTGCTATAAGAATCACTTTGGAAAATGATGTAGTAAAGGCAGCACATGTATCTATGGGAGGAACTGCTCCGGTTCCAAAATATTTATTCGATACCAGTAATTTTTTCATAGGAAAAACAATTGATTCAGAAACCGTAAAAGAAGCAGAAACTATCTTACAATCCGAAATTGCACCCATTAGTGACGTAAGAGGGTCATCAGATTATAAGCGCTTATTAGCTAGGCAATTGTTCTTTGCACATTTTATTGAATTATTTCCAACAAAGGTTCAACTTCAAACACTGATAGCATGATGAAGACAATGAAAAATATTGACAGTTTTACGCATGTACGAGGAGAATCATTATTTGTAGATGATTTGATAACCAGACAAGATACGTTGTATGGACTGGTATTCGATTCATCAAAAGCACACGGGAAAATAAAACATGTAGACTATACCAAAGCAGAACAAGTAGAAGGTGTTGTGAAAGTTTTCACATACAAAGATATTTTGGGTGAAAATCAAATCGGTGGAATTATTCCAGATGAGCCTTTGTGGGCAGAAGATGAAGTTCATTTTTGGGGACAACCAATCGCATTTATCGTTGCAGAATCTGAAGCCATTGCAAAAAAAGCACGTCTGCTTATTGAAATAGAAATTGAAGAATTACCTGTAATTACCACCGCAAAAGAAGCTAAAGAAAAACAAAGTTTTATCAATGCACCACGTTCCTTTACGTTAGGAGATACAGATGCTGCTTTTTTGGATTGTGATTATGTAATAGAAGGGGAAACGTTTTCTAATGGTCAAGAACACCTATATCTAGAAACACAAGGTTGTTATGCTGTTCCCCAAGAAAATGGAAGTATAAAGATTACATCATCTACACAAGGCCCGACAGCAGTTCAAAAAACCGCTGCTAAGGTTTTGGGAGTACCTATGCATAAGATAGAAATAGATGTTATCCGATTAGGTGGAGGGTTTGGAGGTAAAGAAGATCAAGCTACACCTTGGTCTGTTATGGCGGCAGTTGCCGTACAATATTTAAATAAACCTGTAAAATACATCCTAAACCGTCATGACGATATGCGTATGACAGGAAAGCGTCATCCGTATTCCTCTTTTTTTAAAATAGGGCTCGATAAGAGTTTAAAAATAATTGCTTTTGAAGCAGAATTTTTACAGAACTCTGGAGCAGCAGCAGACTTATCACCTGCAATAGCTGAGAGAACATTATTTCATGCCACTAACAGTTATTTTGTTCCTAATGTTAGTACAACAGTGTATAGTTGTAAAACAAACTTACCGCCCAATACGGCATTTAGAGGTTTTGGTGGTCCTCAAGGAATGTTTGTTATTGAATCTGCTATTGCCAAAGCAGCAGATGAAATGGGGATTGACAGACGGAAAATTCAGGAAGCTAATTTACTAGCAGAAAATGATGAATTCTCTTACGGGCAAATCGCCACCAAAGTTGAAGCTCAAAATACCTGGTTTGCTGCAAAAGAAAAGTTTGAGCTTGATGCACTAGAGAAAGAAATTATTGACTTTAATGCTAATAATGCTCATTCCAAAAAAGGAATTTCTTTAATGCCAGTTACCTTCGGGATTTCGTTTACCAATACAATGATGAATCATGCAAGAGCGTTGATTCATATCTACCAGGATGGTAGCATTGGTGTGAGTACAGGAGCGGTAGAAATGGGACAGAGTGTTAATACAAAAATGTTACAAGTTGCTCAAAATGCATTAGGTATTTCTGCAAATAAAGTAAAATTAGAAACAACCAATACGACTCGTGTTGCGAATACCTCTCCATCTGCAGCAAGTGCTACAGCAGATTTAAATGGAAAAGCTGTATTAAAGGCATGTACTGCATTAATAGAAAGATTGACAAAAGTAGCTGCTAGAATGTTAGCAGCACAGACGTCTAAAATTTCTTTTCGAGAAGATTATGTTTTTGTAGACGGTAAAAAATCAAATATAACTTGGGAAGCGATTATAGCTCAGGCCATGGCAGAACGAATTGCTTTATCAGAAAATGCGCATTATGCAACACCTACCATCCATTTTGATAAAACAAAAGAAAAAGGACATCCTTTTGCATATCACGTTTATGGCACTGCAATTACCTCAATTACCCTTGATTGTCTAAGAGGAACCTATGAAATAGACGCTGTAAAAATTGTACACGATTTCGGAAAAAGCATGAATCTAGGTGTAGATATTGGTCAGGTAGAAGGTGCGCTCGCACAAGGAATTGGATGGATGACTATGGAGGAAATTTCATATAATAACGATGGACGATTATTGTCAAACGCATTGTCAACTTATAAGGTGCCAGACATATTTTCGGCACCAAAAATAATCGAAACTATACCAGCAAAAACGGAAGGAAATGATATGGCGATCCATAAATCCAAAGCCGTTGGCGAACCTCCTTTAATGTATGGGATAGGTGCATATTTTGCTATCCAACAGGCCGTAAAAGCATTCAATAAAAATTATAAACCAAAGTTTGACTCGCCGTTTACACCAGAAAAAGTATTAATAGGATTGTACGAAAAGTAATAGCCTTGAGCAAAACCATAAAACTGCAATACACCAAAGTTAATATCCTAAGAGGGGCTATTATTTATAGTTCAGGGGATTTGATCGCTTCAATGTTATTAGGAGAATTTTCCATATATAGACTGGTAGGGATGATCCTATTAGGAGCGACATTATATGCTTTAGAAATTCCAAATTATTTTGCTTGGATAGAGGTTAGAACAAAGAATATAATAGGAACAAAAAAAACACTTCTTAAAACAGGATTAGCGATACTTTATTTTAATCCGTTATGGATTGCTCGTCATTTGTTATTTATCAAAATTTTCTCAGGAAATTTTAATCAAATCGACTTAAATTTGCTAAAAATAGCAGGATTGTCATTTTTGGTCAATATCCCTATATCCTTTGTAGCTAATTATTTAATTCAGAATAAGGTAAACTTACATTGGCGATTTCTGGCGAGTGCTATCTTCTCTGCTTTAATGGCTATTTATTATGCATTAAGTGAAGTTATTTTTAATTAGAAGTGTTTTTTTAACTTCACAGTTGGGCTATGAAGTAAGAAAAGACAAAAATTGAGTAGAAAAAGGCATTTTTATTACAAATTGAAAAAAATATAAATCACTTCTTAATAAAATGTATGAAGTTCTGGCAACATCTTTTATCAAAATTACAAGATAATCAAAACGTATATCTACTAACCGTTATAGAAAATATTGGTAGTTCTCCGGGTAGAAAAGGATTTAAAATGTTAGTAGCTGAAGATGATTTTATTTTTGGTTCTATTGGTGGCGGTGTGATGGAATTTTCGTTGGTCGAAGAGGCGAAAAAATTGCTGCGAGATGGTGATTTGAAAATATTCTTGAAAAAACAAATACATCAAGGTCACAAGCAAGATGGCTCCGGAATGATTTGCTCCGGAGAGCAGACTGTTGTCTTTTATCCTTTAGATACAAGTCATGTCTCAGTTATTGAAGGAGTTTTGGATTGTTTGCAGGCTAATGCCAAGGGAACATTAACATTATCAACTTCTTTAATCGATTTTTCTAATGAGTTACTAGAAGATAAATTCGAATACAAGATCAATTCATCTCAAGATTGGTTTTTTAAAGAATATATAGGATTTAGAAGTACACTATATATCGTTGGTGGAGGACATGTAAGTGTTGCAGTTTCCGAATTATTTGTTGATCTTGGATTTCATGTGGTGGTTTTTGACAATCGAGAACATCTAAATACGATTGAATTAAACACAAGTGCACACCAAAAATTAATAATTGATTTTAATGAAATAGCGAATTACATTTCAGCAGGTTCAGAGAGTTATGTTGCAATCATGACCAATAAATACACTGATGATAAATTAGTACTGAGCAAACTTATTAGCAATAACTACGCATATATAGGTGTACTCGGAAGCACTGCAAAATTGGAAACAATGTGGGAGGTTTTACAAAAAGAAGATATTACAATGGCTCAATTAGACACCGTACACGCCCCTATAGGACTAGCTATAAAAAGCCAGACTCCTCATGAAATAGCAGTAAGTATTGCTGCTGAGGTTATTAAAGTCAAAAACACGAATCAATAATATATTTTGTTTCTTAATCTAAAAAAGATACATTTCTATCCGATTTTAATTCGCGGTTGAAGAGACAAATGAAAAACAATAAATTAATAGAAATGACAGAAGAGGATAAGAAATTTATGAGGCGTGCAATTGAACTTGCAGAAAATGGTATGGATACTAATACTGGAGGTCCTTTTGGAGCGGTGATTGTAAAGAATGGAGAAATAATCGCGGAAGGATGTAATAAAGTTACATCACAAAATGATCCAACGGCTCACGCCGAAGTAGATGCCATCCGTACAGCTTGTAAAAAATTAAACACTTTTCAGTTAGAAGATTGCATTATTTATACCTCCTGCGAACCCTGTCCTATGTGTCTGGGAGCCATTTATTGGGCAAGACCTAAAAAAGTTTTTTACGGTTGTACACGTGAAGATGCGGCTGATATAGAGTTTGATGATCAATTAATTTATGATGAGATCGCGGTAGGTATTGATAATAGACAAATAGAGTTTACTAATGGACTACGTGATGAAGCGTTAAAAGTTTTTAGAAAATGGGATTCGAAAACTGACAGGACTGAATATTGATGAAATTTTAAAGGTTTAACTCAAGGATTAGTGTAAGAAATATTTCCAAAACCGACAGATTTATTGTTCGGTGTTGTACTATATGAAACGCTAACAAAGAGTTAAGCAACGCTTAAAAAAAAAGCCTAATTAATGTATATTGACAGCCTATCTAAAGGTGAAAGTTATGGAAGTAAATAAAATGCTAAATTATATTAAAGATGTACTAGATAACATGCCAACTGACTGGTTGAATCTAACTACTCATCGACTAGATATTTATGATGAAAAATTGGCTAAAACTCAATTTTTAGAACAATTTGAAATCTTATTTGATAATAATAATTCTAAATCATCCGCACTAACTGAATTACCAACTGCCTACGACTATATTAGATTAGGTCATCCATTATCTTGTGTACTAGAATGGGGAATTGCTAACTTACATTATCTAAAATCAGAAAGTGTAATTAGTTTTTCTTCAAAGACAATTCCTGTGTTGGCAATTCTAAGGAAAAATTTATTTGATAATAAAAATACCCAAATCATTTATACGGATAAATTACCTCATTTCTTTAATGCCGAAATATTAAAGAATGTTTATGGTTATAAATTTGATTTAAAGCATGTAGAGGAAGTATCAGCTATTCCTGAGTTTAACGGGAGTACCATTCTAATTTCTGAGCAAGATGAAATTACTACTATGGATCTTCATCCAAATATTGATTTTTTTATCAATGTTTATGATGGTTTAGGAAGTGTTTTATTAGTAAATGGCGAAAAACATGAAAATTACATCTCAGAAATTCAACATGTAAGAAGAAGAGAAACTATTGCTATGACACCAGCCAATTGTCTTATGGCATTACATGCGCTAATAAATAAGTCTTCTTTTGATACAGAAAAGAGTGCTATCGAGACAAACAAAACACGTGTCTTAGATTCAATTGAATCAATTACTGGTACCAATATAAAACCACTAGTTGGTTCTAGTGGCCTATCTATTCAGTATGCTATTATGATGGGGTTAGTTCATGATGCATTAGAAAAGCATACAGGAAAGGCTATCAAATTTGTTGTCCCGCCAAATTGTTATGGTGGTACAAATGATCAAGCAAGACGAGTTGCAGCTAGTATTGATAATGTCGAAGTGATGGACTTACCAGTAGATGGTGATAATGATATGGTGCAGAGTATAGATATAGTTTTGGATAAAATTGCTAACGAAGATGCAATCCCTTATATCATTGCTGAAATCCCAACAAATCCTAGAGTTGAAGTTCCAGATCTAATACAATTAAAAAATGTTTTAAGTAAAGTACGTAAAACGAGTAAAGGTGAAGTTGCTATTGATCCTGTTTTTATTTTAGATCAAACATTTTGTCCTAATGTGCTCTTTTTGGGTGAAGGAGAAATACTCTCGACGGTTCGTGCTATTTCGTACGCTAGTGGATCAAAATTTCCAAGTGGAGGACAATGCACGGCTGGCTATGTTGTAGGGAATAAAAAAACAGACCTCTTAATGGAGAAAATAGGATTACACCTAGATCTTTGTGATAATGAGGCAACAGCGCTACAATATGAGATATTAGCCAAGCAGTTGCCTTCAATGAATCAAAGAATTAATGATGCCTATAAGAATACACGTGAATATGTGAATTTTATCCATGATATTTTACCAGAGGCGAAAATCAATTTTGTTTCGTCAGCATTGGCAAAGCAAGGATTTACTCCATCGGTATTTTCATTAGATCTTCCAACTAAAGGTACTACTGATGAAGAAAAAGAATCTTATAAGCGAGCATTAAATCATAAATTAATCAATTTGATGATCACAGAAATTCCCAATGAAAGTAAATACTGCGTGAGTTATGGTCAGCTAAAAGGATGTTATTGGACAATACCAGCAACATCTACTCAAGGGACAACTAAAGAAGGAGATAAAGATTATATAGCCCGTGTGGCACTTTCTCCTAATATGAACCTTGAACTTCACAAAAAAGTTTTTTCGGATTTTGTTGAAAAAATTTAATCATCAGGAGGTTATAGCTTTTCTGAGATTTTCATGATAGTATGTGTCAAATAATTAGAATTTAGCCTCTGTTATTTAATTTAACAGAGGCCATTTTTTGATTCGATAATATGATGAAGTTCCTCATAGAGTAGCTTATCATAAAAATTATTTTCGCATGGCATACCCGCAAGAAGAAGGTAATTCTCTTAGAAAATTCATTACCAGTTTAAAACTGAATCTTAAATGTGTTTTTAAAAATATCATAACATTCCCTTTAGTATATAACGCTTAATTGTAGGTGATACCCTACCGCGCTGTTGTTTCTACTAAATGGATTAGTTATCCTTATTTCAGAATGTATAACAAAAAATGTCTTTCTAGAGCTTACAAATGACAATCCTTCATAGATTCATAATAACTACGATACTCATCATAGCTTACTTTTTTTCTGCCCTTTTCCAAGACAATAATATCCTGATTAGAGAATTCGGAAAAAGGAATTGTTTTTTTAGGAAAACCTTCTATAACTATTTCAAAATAACTATCCGAAGTAATGTTATTAGTATCAATTTCTATACTGAATTTACCATCATAATCTGAAAAAGAATATGCGCAGGAAGTATCAGATACCTGTAGTTTTACAACAGCAATGGGTACAATAGCCCCATCTGGTTTCTGAATTTCGCCTTCAATTGTTTGTATTCCGGTAGTGCTAGCAGGAGTTGTAGAATTCAAGTTAGTGCTCGTATTTTCTACTTCTGTTTTGATATTTCCAGAAAGGTCTTCGATTGTCCAATCATCAAGTTTCTCTCCTTTTTTATAAGCGCCTTTCACAATAACACCGGATGCATCCTGACGCCAATAATCACCGTGCTTTTTTCCATTCTTATAATTAATCTTTTCTTTAGATCCACCTTTTGTAATATACCATAAACCTTCTTTTTTTCCTTTTTCATAATTTCCTTCTTCAGTAAAAGTAAAGCTATTGTCAGAATTATAATAATAACCGTTTCTCTGATCATCTTCATAATTTTCTATTGTTGATAAATCTAAGGATCCTCTTTCTCTAAAAATCAGAAAATGCAACCATTCTCCGTGCTTTTTCCCTTTTCTATATTCTATTTTGTGAATGCCTATGAGTTTCTTATCCTTAAATTCTCTTACATAATATTTGCCATTAAGCTCATTTTCTTGATTAACCTCTACAAGCTCATTATAGTCATCAATAGTAAGTTGTATATATCCCCCTTCAATAGGAGATTGTCCTTTTACAACAAAAGAAAAAAGTAATGATAGGATCAATATAATTGGAGTTTTTTTCATGATTTTGATAGATTGTATTTGTGTAATATTTTCCCTTGTTAACGAATAAAGTTAGGTTAATTTTATTGTTTTTCAAATAGATGTGATCAATTCACAACCTATTTACTTTAGTATTTATATATCAAAGACAGTACCATTTTGTTACCTTCTTTAATTTTATTTGGGCGATGGGGAATTAGGGATTCGTATTATAAATTGTTCGGTTTTTGAAATTTAATTTATTATTAATGAAGTGTATTATATGATAATTTAACAAACAATCAATGGTATTACCATAACCAATATAAAATTATTATTCGTAGCTTTACCATAAGGAAGATGTGACAAATTATCAAAACTCATGTTTGGCATCATCTTTGTAAATCAATAAGTAATTAATTTAAATTTTAACAATGAACAAAGGAACAGTAAAATTCTTCAATGACGCCAAAGGATTTGGATTCATAACAGAGGAAGGTTCAAACAAAGAACATTTTGTACACATTTCAGGATTAGTAGACGAAATTCGTGAAGGCGATGAAGTTGAATTTGATCTACAAGAAGGTAAAAAGGGTTTAAACGCAGTAAATGTAAAAGTAATTTAATATATACTACATAACTTTTTTAAAACACGAGCCTATCAATTTTGATAGGCTTTTTTTGTGGATTATATTATTGAATATCTATAGTCAATTGTGATAGATGCTTCTTAAACTACTCTAAAGTGTAAAGTTTTTTTATTTTTTAGAGTGTGGTGTAACAATTTGTAATCTTTCGCATCAAAGGAGAAATCATAAGCAAAACATCATGAGAAATTTAAAAATTACCCTTTTATTATTTACAATTGTTAATTTGACTTTTAGTCAAGTTCCTGCTATCTCTGCAGAAGTTTCTGGAAACGGAAGTCCGATTTTATTTTTACCTGGTTTTACTAACCCTGGATCAATCTGGGATCAGACTGTCACTCATCTACAAGGTGAGCAACAACATCACTTAATATCATATGCTGGGTTTGATGGTAATGCACCTATTGCTATGCCCTGGTATGATACGATTAAGAAAGAATTGATTGATTATATTAAAGAAAATGAGTTGATGAATGTTACTATTATTGGACATAGTATGGGAGGGAATCTAGCGATAGATATTGCTGCGGCTTTACCTGATACTATAAAGAATCTCATACTTGTAGATTCAATCCCTTGTATGCGCGAATTAATGATGCCAGGCGTTCCTGAAAGCCATATTCAGTATGAAACCCCATATAATAAACAGATGTTAGCAATGAATGATGATCAGTTTAGACAAACTGCCATGATGATGGCTCAAAACATGACGAATAAAAAGGATAAAGTAGATACTTTACTTAATTGGATCTTAAAAGCCGATAGAGAAACATATGTGTATGGATATACAGATCTTTTAAAATTAGATCTTAGAAGAGTGCTAGATAAAGTTACCGCAAAAACTTTAATTTTAGGAGCTGCTTTTCCTACTATTGAAATGGCAAAAACAAATTATGAAAAACAATATGCTACGCTATCCGATAAAACCATAGAAATGATACCCGATAGTAAGCATTTTATTATGTTCGATCAACCAGAATTATTTTATGAAAAAGTAAATGCTTTTTTGATAAATGAGTAAAAAGAACCAGCAACTTTTCGAAACAATTTATAGACAATGCTATCCAATGGTATCACAAATGTGTCTGGGATACATGAAAGGGGATCATGACTTAGCCAATGATTTGTCTCAAGAAGTTTTTATCAACATATGGAATGCAATGGGCAGCTTTATGGGTAAATCCAGTCATAAAACTTGGGTGTATCGAATTACGGTAAATACTTGCTTACAGCATATCAGAAAAGAAAAAAGGAAGACAAAGATACCTATAGAAAAAGTGGAATATGCACTGATTGAAGAGTTTTCAGAATCAACTTCGGATCAAAATCAGAGCCTGTACCTTGCTATAGGAGCCTTAGAAGAATTGGATCGATTATTAATTATGATGGTTTTAGACGGACAGGATTACGATACGATCTCAGAAGTTATGGGAGTAAAACCAACCAACGTAAGAGTAAAGATCCATCGGATTAAAAAAAGACTTAAAAAAATATTAGATAATGAATAACGAATTTGAAGCATTACAGAATCAATGGCAAAAGGACAAAAGCGGTATTGAGAGTGCGCCATATGATATGGAAGACCTGTTTTCATCAATAAGAAAAAAGAAAAGCTGGAGTACGCGTTTTCATTATGGAAATATCTTGGTGTTATCCATAGTGTTGATCGGAATAATTACTTTTTTCTATTTTGTAGCTCCGGTGCAGGAACTATTAAGTAGAGTAGGTGTAGGATTGATGGTCGGTGGATTGTTAGTAAGAATTATTATTGAGATCATTAGTGTATCTAAAGCAAAAAAGATCAATATGTTGGATGACGCTTTACAGACAACAAATGATACGATTTCTTTTTATAATTTTAGAAAAACCATTCACGGACCTGTAACTATTGGAATCATAGCTTTGTATACCATAGGTTTTTACATTATTACTCCAGAGTTTAGTTTGTATTTTGAAACTTGGCAAATAATTTTAATAGATGTTTCATACATCATCGGTGCGATAATCCCCTTTGTTGCCGTTCGAAAAAACATTAAGAAAGAAATAAAGATTTTGTTAGAAATCATTGAGTTAAAAAAGAAAATGACGGATGATGTTATATAATGTAAATAATAAACTAATCAATAAGATATATCAATCTACCATCCATATGGTCAGCAACCTTACCATAAGCTATTAGAGACGCCCCAATAGTCCAGCGTTTAGAGGAGCCTATACTGTACCAAAAAGAATATCGCTGGTACAACCAATTTCCTTGAATATTTTTTGGGCGTGTTAAATAAAAACCAAACTGTTGTAAGAAATAAAAGTTACCAATTGAGAAATGATGCCCGGTAGTAATGGCTGAGGAAAAAGCGGAATCATTAATTCCTTGTTGTCTTGCTATTTCTCGGTCAGAGTAATCGTACCAAAATTCAATACCGGTATTTAAACCATTGATGCCAGATACCGGTTTAAGAATTCCACCCGTGAATCCGATCAAAAGATGATTAGTTGCTTCTGCATCTCTATCGGATGATCTTAGACTAGCAAATGTACCCATATAATAATCTAGGGATGTATCATAAGAACGCAAGGATTTGGTTTTTCGTTTTAATGGCGTATTGTTGATGACTTTGTCCACACCTATGGAAAGCGTCGGAAAGTTCATTCCCTTGTTAGGTTGTTTTTGGCCTCCATTGGAAATGTGATTGTAGTTTGCGGATAGATTGATGGAATAATTGTTATTAATATGGTAGTTTAGATTAAGTGACAAGGCTAGATAAAAGCTAAAATGTGTACTGAATAATAAGTTATCAGGGTTTGTCTCTTCATCAAACTTTTTATTCAGATATGTGCCTCCTACAGAACCTCTGAGAGAAAACTTTAATGGACCTCGATATGTGAAATAAGGTTCTACAAAGTAAATCAAGTTATAGGAGCTACCTAATACATTAGGATTCGCATAATTATAATACGCAAAAGCAAACCCTGTCCGCCCATAACAAAAACAGGTTTTCCAGGCCTTATCACTAGTTTTTAGCCAACTGTATTCTAGTTGTATTCCATAAGGATTGGTTTGCGAGATAGGTTTTAATTCTGGTGAGTGTGCTATAATAAAACCGTAATGCGATTTTATACCATAAAAAGTAGGGTCTGATTGAGCCCAAAACGAAGTGTATCCGAATATTAATGCTGATAATAAAACTACTTTTTTCATTGAAAATCAGTATCTTATTAAATTTACTAAAAATTAAATTAAGAGAAATAGAATCTTAAATAAATCAGAATGTTAAGTAAGCCTGTTACTTATTTCCAAAATCATCAATATACTCCTAGAGAATTATTACTACATTAGAGGTAATTAATAGTATAAAACTACATTAAGAAAACAATGAGAACCATCAATGAGGTCATCGCTTCTTTAGATGATATTATTCTAAAGTCAGAAACCAATAATGATCCATTAGGATATTTTGCTGCCTTATACAGAAGAGTGACTCTAAAAGTTAAGGAAGGTATAGAGAATAATTTTTTTGATGATGGACCAAGAATGGAAAAGCTTGATGTAATTTTTGCTAGTAGATATCTGGATGCGTATTTTGAATATCAGGAAAACAAGCCAGTAACGGATTCTTGGAAAATTGCTTTTGATGTATCTAAAGACTATTGGCCGATTGTACTACAGCATTTATTAATTGGAATGAATGCACATATTAATTTGGATTTGGGCATTGCGGCGGCAGAAGTTTCTAAAGGAAAAAATATAGAAGATTTAAAAGGAGATTTTGATAAAATCAATGAAATTCTTTCATATTTAGTTACAGAGGTCGAAAATGATTTGGCGAATATCTGGCCAACACTAAAAAAGATTCTAAAATTCACTCGTAATGTAGATAACTTTCTCGTTGACTTTAGTATGGAGTTAGCGAGAGATGGAGCCTGGAAATTTGCCAAAGAAGTAGCTGCTATTCCAAACGATCAATTAAAATTTTTAATCGAACAAAGAGATCAAAAAGTAGCGCAAAAAGCTTTAATAATTACTAACCCGGGATTTATTGCAGGGGTTATATTAGGAGTTGTCAGAATAGGTGAACGTGGTTCCATTTCAGTAAAAATTCAAGAATTGTTACATTGAATAAATTCATGGAAAACGGAAGTTTTGCTGTATTCAAGTTATTAATAAAGTGTCTAGAGGATAGAACGTATTCTTCACTAGGAATTAAAAAAATAGGAATCAAATATTATTTGATTATTCGCCATCAAACGTTTTCCAGAACTTTTATACACCGTTTTGAGAAACGAAAGGAGTACGCCATATAGGGTAATTGACGCTTTTAATATTAAAAAAGAAGAATTGAAAATTTCCAAATTATAAACTTATGGATAAATTTATGCTAGCTACGATAGAAGAAGCAAAAAAAGGACTTAGAGAAGGTGGTGTACCTATTGGGTCTGTTATTGTACATGGAGATGAGATCCTAGGGAGAGGTCATAATAAAAGAGTGCAAGAAGGCAGTGTAGTACTTCATGGAGAAATGGATGCGTTTGAGAATGCAGGTAGACAACCAGCTTCTGTTTATAAGAAATGTACATTATATACTACCTTATCACCTTGCTCTATGTGTACAGGAGCTATTCTATTATATAGAATACCTAAAGTTGTTATTGGTGAGAATACAACGTTTTTGGGCTCCGAAGCTCTCCTAAAAGAAAATGGAGTAGAGGTAATTGTTCTTGATAATCAAGAATGCAAAGATTTGATGAATATATTTATCAAAAATAAACCCGAAATCTGGAATGAGGATATAGGGGAGTGATTGAAATGTTTTTCATCATATACAAGTATTTATATGTATCTAAATAAATACGGGAGGGTCTCTATCCATAATTCATTTGGGATTGATCGTTTTATCTTTAATAATTTCTTGTAAAGAAATTTAATTAGAAATCATTCAGGTATTGAATTGATTTCTTTGATAACTTTTCTAGTAAATTAGTGTTCTCAGTTAGAAAAAGAAATTATAGAAAATAAAAACCTTGTGCCATTTAAAATCCACTAGCTTTTGAGTACTATTCTTATGAATATATCTTTTTAAAGGAAAAAATTAGTTTGAAAATAAGTTTTAAAATACTTATCTGTCATGAAACATCTTAAATTTTTCTTATGTTTTTAAATTTTATCATAAAAAATTGAATTTTGACAACGCAAACGTTTGCGTTGTTAAAACGCAGCTAACTCCTTGTTAAATCTTAATTTCAGGAGTATTTTTTTTTAAATTATTTACAATAAATTGATGTTAAAATAAAATATTCAATATAGTTTAAGGTGTTTATTTAACAAATCGGTAATATCGTTCTTAATTTGGCAACATAATCATTAACGAAAAAATAATAGTATGAAAATGTTAGTCAAATCTTTTGGAGTTTTGTTATTAATTTATTTTGCATCTGCCTGTGAAACAGAAGATGTGACCCTCGAGGAATCTTCTAATGATATAGAAAGTACAGATGAATCAATCGAAAAGGCTGGGCCTTGGAGTAGACAGTTTACAGATAATTTTAATACTAATGGTAATTTAAATAAATGGGAAAGAACTCATAATAGAGCAGATTATAATTCTAGCCGTTGTACTTACAGAAACTGGAATGCAGAAATTGCAAGTCTCGATGGGCGCAGTTGTTTACGTTTGCAAGCCTATAAATCGGGTAGTGACTCCTATGAATCTGGGCATGTAAAGTCTAATTTTGATTTTCATCTTGGAAGAAATGAAGAATATAGGTTGACTGCAAGAATTAAATTAATCGCTAGAGAAGGGAATAATTATAAAGGATTTGCGGAAACGTATGGCGCGTGGCCTGCATTTTGGACGGTGAATGAAAGAAGTAATACTTGGCCTACTCGTGGAGAAATTGATATTATGGAAGGATATTCCTTTGGTAATTCAGCAAGGTTTGCCAGTAACCTATTCTATGGTCAAAACTATTTACAAAATCAACTAGGAACCAATGCAGAAAGAGGTTACAATGTAGGAGAGGGTTGGCACACCTATCAACAAAGGTGGATCAATAGAAACGGGTCGGTAACAGTCCAGATTTATGTAGATGGTAATCGTGTTGCCAACTATACTAATAGTGTGGATAATGACTTAAAGTTAGAAAATTTTAATGATCATAATATTATATTTAATTTGAATGTAGGTTCGGATACAGGTATTTTTAATAATTCTAGAATAAATATTTTGTGGAATACCTATATGTATGTTGATTACGTTAGATTAGATAAACGAAGTCTCTAAAGAACAAGGTTATTAAAGATAAATTTACTGTCTCGCGATTATTTCGGGACAGTTTTTTGCTTTATACTTTGTAATAGAAATTAAAACAGCATAGTTTTTAAAGTATGTTAACTAAGTGAACCAATTGGTTAACTCGGTCAAAAGATGGTTTAGCAAAATATCAGTTTTTGTTAGGTGCAGCAATCACTAGTTTTGGTATAAGTTTTGAAGATCTTTTGACATGAAAAATAGTATACGTACCGCTTTGTTAATATTATGCTTTGGATTCACCAAGGCTCAGGAGTTAAAATGTCTTAATATCCAATATAAGCTCAGAGGATATTTTTATGCAGGAACCAGCAAGAGTGATATAGATGCTCCAGGAGGTTTTTATCAGGCAAATAATAAACCTATCAAAAATAATCAACTTATAAAGGAAATAGGGAAGACTTCAGATTTTCAACTAGTCGTCAAGGTAGACTCTATTGCGGAATTTCAGAAAGGAGTGAAAGGGTTTAAAGTATTTCTCATCAATAATACCGACTCCATTATTAAGCTATCAGCTCAGGATAGTAGACTTTCTGTTATTCGACAAGTTTTTCATAATAATAAATGGCAAGACATAGAATATCTGCCAAGTAGTTGGTGTGGAAATAGTTATCATTCGGTATATATCAATCCAAAAGAATACTGGAATTTTATTGCTCCTTGTACAGAAGGAAAAATTAAGTCGAAATTCAGATTTAAGTTATATATAGGAAAGACGCAAAGCTTATATGATACAGGAAATATATACTCAAACGAATTCGAAGGGAGTTTTAATAAAAAACAACTTAAAGAAGAACAAGGACACAAACCTATTAATATAATGGATTCTTATAACAACTAAATTAATTTAAAAAGGGTCAGCGTACTATTAAATATTTGCCAACCCTTTTGCGGTTGGTTATTAAGGTTGTTGTATTGTTATATCTGCCTTACTACTTTCTGCGCAATTGTTGGTTTTTTGAGTAATAGATAATGAATCTCCTAGTCTAGCATTAGACTGACCAAAAGGAGCAAAAAAGCTTCCATCATTGTTGCTAGTAACTGTGGTAGATATACCTGTAGCATCGGTAATTGCTACAGTAGCTCTTGGTTTTGCAGATCCGACATTGCCACTAATGGCTAGTCCCCCAGCAGCTATAGTAATCGTTGCTTTAATGTTTTCTGGATCCGGTTTTGTACATTTTTCTTTTCCGCAAGTAACTCCAAGAAACGAAATGGCAAGCACTATTAAAAAGCTCGTAATTCTTTTAGAATTAATGATGATCATTATTATAGGATTTTTGATTTAGAATTAGCATCTGTTGGTTGTGTAAAAGAAAAGATTTGTTATAATCGATTCATGTTTTCAATAGTTCGAAATAGAATATCACAAAAAAGCCTAAAAAAATAATTACCACTTAGTTTTGAATACTTCCACTGTTGTCAGAAATATATACAATTACATTTATCTAGTTTTTTCTTACCCTCGGTTCTGACTGGCCCATACTCAAAGAGAGAGTTTTTGGCGTTACAGTTTCTTAGGCTTTTTGTTTATTACATATATTGAATTTGGCTAACTCAAATAATTATAAGAACTTCAATATTGTTTTTTTTTCAAAAGTAAATTATACTACCATATGTTTAAAGAGTGAAATAACTGATTTTAATAGGGGTTTGTTACCCTTTTCTCTTAGGGGGAAAATATTTTTGGTTAGATCTATTTGTGAAAATGATAAATAATTGAAAAAAATAGAATGACAAGCGTTATGGAAGGATCAAATGAGAACCTTTTTATTTTTTAAAACATATATTTAGCTACGAGGTAATTTAGAAATCATAATGTAATAAGAATCATGAACTATAAACTAATAATTAAAGGTCTACAAAGAAACAAATTCGTTTTTAAACAGCTTTTGCAGGGTATTTCCGAAGAAGAGTACAAGTGGAAAGATAGGCCAAACAGATGGTGTTTGTTAGAGGTTGTTAGTCATCTGTATGATGAAGAACGAGAAGATTTTAGAAAAAGAACAAAACATATATTTGATACTCCTGATCAGCAATTTGAACCAATCGATCCCGAAGGCTGGGTTGTGGAACGAAGATATATAGAACAAGACTATGAAAAAGTGTTACATCATTTTTTAGAAGAACGACAAGCATCAATAAATTGGTTAACATCTCTAATTAATCCAAAATGGGAAAATATAGCAAACCATTCTGATCTAGGAACAATGAGTGCTTCTCAATTTCTGGCTAATTGGTTGGCGCATGACTACCTACATTTTGACCAAATTACAAGATTAAAACTAGACTATTTAAAATATACCTCTAAAGAAAACTTCTCTTATGCAGAAGGTGTGTAATTCATTGAAATTAAAAGGATTTAGAAAAGTATAATCCTAGGCTATCACCCGTAAACTGAGGTGCAAAAGCAATATCTTCCGAATTTTTAAAAGGATTCCATGAGATAAGATGCTCATAATGATATACTAATCTAGTTGTCAAGATTCCAATACCCGCACCAACCAGTACATCAGATAAGTAGTGTTTGTTATTCATCATTCTCAGACTACCAGTAGTAACTGCAAAAAAATATCCGCTGTATGCTAAAAGTGGGCTAGTATCTATAAATTCTTCGTATAACACAGCTGCAGAAACAAAAGCCATAGAAGTATGTCCAGAAGGAAAAGAGTTTAGTTTTGATGGATCTCCTGGTCGCGGTTTATCCACTTCTCGTTTTAAGATGGTAGTGGCAGCACTTGTTATTAAAGATGATATCAAAAGATTTTTAGTCTGATCAAACCAATGATTTCTAGACTCAACTCCAAAAATATCCGCGGCATACATCTGAACAATTGGGGCATATCTAGTATAATCATCAAGCCCAAAATAAAAATCATTTCCCATAGAACCTCTAATATCCTTTTGTAAGGATTTCTCAAAATCACTGGTTGAAAGAAGAATCCCAGAAGCAATTAGGGTAATCGGTATTATTCTTTTAGTAAATAAACTTTTTTTAGATTTCTTACGTTCGGTTTGTTTTGAAGTTTTGAATTGGACTTTGGAAAGCGGGGTTTCTGTAAACTGGGCATTCATAATATTGATACAAAAGCATACCAATAGCAGGCTAATACTAATTCTCATAGGTTATTCTTTTTTGGGCTACAGGTGATTTGGGATCTACCTAAATGAAATATACTATTTAAATATTAAATTAATGTTAAAAAAATGGATATTTTATCAATTTTTTTCAAAAAACACATTACTTAGAATTGCTTTAACAGGTTTAAATCCAGTGTTTAAACTTGTTTCAAGTCTTTTCTAGAAGTAAATCTAATTCAAGATCCTTTTGTTTCCATTTATCTTAAAACAAAAAGGATATTACTCTTGTTGTTTTAGTAGGATTCCTTTAAAAAAGGCTTATATTTGCACGCAATTAAATCTTAATTGCGATGACAGCACACGAATCCAAAATCGTTGGAGAAGGTCTTACCTATGATGACGTACTTTTAGTCCCTGCATTTTCTGAAGTGTTACCACGAGAAGTAAGTATCCGAACAAAATTTACTAGAAATATTACCATTAATGTTCCTATAGTTTCTGCAGCTATGGATACGGTTACAGAAAGTCGTATGGCTATTGCTATGGCGCAAGAAGGAGGTATAGGTGTGTTACATAAAAACATGACTATTCAAGAACAGGCAATGAAGGTACGTAAGGTTAAAAGAGCAGAGAGCGGAATGATCATAGATCCTGTTACCTTACCATTAGATGCAAAAGTAGCTGATGCAAAAAATAATATGCGAGAGCATAGTATTGGTGGGATTCCTATAGTTGATGATAATCATAAATTATTAGGAATTGTTACCAATAGAGATTTACGTTTTGAAAAAAATAATGAAAGACCTATATCAGAAGTAATGACTTCTGAAAATTTGGTAACAGTAGCAGAAGGGACATCTTTGCAAGAAGCAGAAGTTATTTTACAAAATAACAAAATAGAAAAGCTGCCAGTAGTAAATGATAAAAATATGCTGGTAGGTTTAATAACGTTTAGAGATATCACAAAACTCACACTGAAACCAAGTGCTAATAAAGATAGTTTTGGACGTCTTCGTGTAGCCGCTGCGATTGGTGTAACCGGTGATGCTGTAGATCGTGCTGAAGCTTTAGTAAAGGCAGGAGTAGATGCAGTAATAATTGATACAGCACACGGACATACCAAAGGAGTAGTTTCTGTTCTTAAAGAAGTGAAAAAGAAGTTTCCGGATCTGGATGTAGTAGTTGGGAATATAGCTACTGCCGAGGCAGCTAAGTATTTGGTAGAAGCTGGAGCAGATGCAGTAAAAGTAGGAATTGGGCCAGGATCTATATGTACCACCAGAGTGGTTGCAGGGGTTGGTTTTCCTCAGTTTTCTGCGGTATTAGAGGTGGCGGCAGCGATCAAAGGATCTGGTGTTCCGGTTATTGCGGATGGAGGTATAAGATATACCGGTGATATACCTAAGGCCATTGCTGCAGGAGCAGATACCGTGATGTTAGGCTCTTTATTAGCAGGAACCAAAGAATCTCCAGGAGAAACTATCATCTATGAAGGTAGAAAATTTAAGTCTTATAGAGGAATGGGATCTGTAGAAGCCATGAAGCAAGGATCAAAAGATAGGTATTTCCAAGATGTGGAAGATGATATTAAAAAATTAGTTCCAGAAGGAATAGTAGGTCGTGTAGCTTATAAAGGAGAACTTTATGAAAGTATTCATCAGTTCGTAGGAGGTTTACGGGCAGGAATGGGATACTGTGGATCAAAAGATATAGCAACCCTTAAAGAAACTGGACGCTTTGTGAAAATTACGGCAAGTGGAATCAATGAAAGTCATCCACATGACGTTACCATAACCAAAGAAGCACCTAATTATAGTAGGTAAAAACAACTTTATAATTATATTAAATAATACTTTAGTTTCAAAAATGATTTTAAAGTAGATTTAATACTAAGAAAAACTGAAAGCAATATGATATCATATTGCTTTTTTTATATGTTTACTTGTCTCTTAAAATCTTATCTGTGAAAATATTATCCGTTATTTTTCTTTTGAGCTGCATCTGTTTAAGTTTCTCTAATGAACAATCTACATCTTTTAATAAAAAAAGTACTCAAGGTGAATGGTTAGTGCAAGCTATTCATATGGATAAAGATTATTATAAACCCAATGCATATCTTATGGAATTCTAAGATGATAGTCTACGTATAAAAGATATTAATAATGAAAAACTATTGGCAAAAAGGAAATAGATTTATACTAAGGATTCACTAGGAGTAGATACTATTCAATACTCATTACATCATTTTAAAATTATCGATGATGATTTGCATTATTTTAGAAATGTAGCTCATAAAATTATTTATACTGACCCAATCAATACTAAAAAAGCAGAAGATATTTTGATTTCCCATGATTGGAAAACAGACAAAGGAGTTTTTTAATTCACAAAAAAAGAAAATAGTGTAAAGTTTATTCCCAAAGAAACCGAAGAATATTATAAGTATTGTTACGAAACCTTATCCTATAAAAGTGCCGTTTTTTTACGGAAAAAAGGAAATCGAATAGGATGTAATAGAGATAAACAATTCATAGAACAGATTATCTCTATCTCTGATAAAGAGATGATAACCTTTGGATTTGTCGACGGTACCTTTAAAAATATACACTACCAAACTGTAGAAATACAGGGAGATGTCAAGCCGGTTACTTTTCAATTGTGTAATGCATACATAAATATAAATAATCCATCAGATCGCTATTATTACAAAGGAACGACTTATAATGGTGGTTTATATCATATCAGGAAAATTTTCGATCGGCAGTATAAAGCACCTAAAAACTCTGAAGAATTTGGAATTTTTCAAGTAAGATTTGTGGTGAATTGCGAAGGTAAAGCAGGGATATTTGATCACCAGGCTTTTGATTATGACTATAACCTCAAGGAGTTTTCAACGGAGATAACAGATCAGATTTTCGAAATAGCCAAAGGATTGCAAAATTGGATTCCAGGGAGACATTCAAAAACAGATCAAATTATTGACACCTATAAATATTTAAGTTTTAGAATAAAAGATGGAAAAATCATACGTATATATCCTTAATTGCTTTTTACTCTTGACTTTTTATTCGTGTCAGGAAAACAAAAAGATAAACTATGAAAGCTTAACGGTAGAAGAAAAAGTTTTAAAGACAAAAGAACTGGAATATGAAAGAAAGTTTCACTATCAAGCCAGTTTGTTTCGTCAAGCATATACAGACTCTTTAATTGCGCTAAATCCAAAAAATGCTGGGTATTATCAAGGAAAGTCAATAGCACATAGTAAAATAGGAGATTATCATATATCTTTTCCTTTACTAAAGAAAGCAATGGAATTAGATCCTAAAGAAACATTATATTATACATCTTGGCTCATGACAGATTTGTATAAAGATTATGATCGTGCAATAAAATATCTTAATCAATATGATGAGTATACTCCTGGAAAAGTGGATTATGCTTGGGGGAATAATATAAACTTTTTAAAAGGCGAGGTTTTACAGGCGTTGGGAAGACATGAAGAAGCGATCATAGAATTTGCAAAAGCTATAGATGAAGAAGGGATAGATTATATAGATCCTTCTGCTTTTCCATACAGAGGAATCAGTTATGCTGCATTAAAAAAATATGATATAGCAATTGCCGATTTTGATTTAGTTATTAAGGTTTATGATAAATCATCACTCTCGTATTACTATAAAGGAATTACATTATTAGAGGTTGGTAAAAAAAGGAAGCTCTTACTTGTATTAAAAAAGCAAAAGAATTGGTATCCCAAGGATATAAAAAATCCGACCCTTATAAAGAAGTGTATAATGAGATATACCTAATGCAAATAGAAGATAAAATCAAGAAAATAGAGGAGTAGAAAAAACGCTTCAAGTTATTTTGAAGCGTTTTTTTTTATGTGTTATAAGTATCTTTACTGTAAAGGGATACCTAGTTTAGTCATTACTGTTTTTGTAAGATCAAATTTTGGATCTATATATGCTAATCCGCTAGTAGTAATTGTTAGTACTTGCGTGTATCCTTCAGCTTTAGCAACTTCTTCTAGTGCTTTTCCTATTTTTGTGTACAAAGGCTGTAAGAGTCTGTTTTGTTCTATCTGAACTAATTGAGATCCATTCTGGCGGAATTTCGTAATATCATTTTCTAAAGTGATAATCTCTTCCTGCTTAGTTTTTTTCAAAGGTTCAGTCATTGTTGCGACACCTTCTTGGTACGCTTTTACTTTTGTCTGGTAATCATCGACTTTTACTTTTAGATCAGCTTCTAACTTAGTATTATATGCTTTTAACTCTTCTTGTACTTTAGTGAGTTCAGGCAATTTGGATAGAATAAATTCGCTATCGATTGTTCCTACTTTAGATTGTGCAATCGTTTGTGCACTAATGATCAATAATAAAATCGGAAATAGTATGTTCTTCATTGTGGTTTTTTTAATTCTTGATTTAAAAATTTTTGCAAATATATAAGGTCTAAGACAATATACGTGCCAAGAAAATTATTTTTTAAAAATCTATTCTTCATATAGTTGACCACGATGAGGTTTTAAAGCATCTCTTATAGCTTTCATTTCAGAATCTAAAACAACCATGAAAGCAATGCTATGCATTTCGTTGATGTCTTGATAACCAGTAAGATTCATAGATAATTTTTCTGAAATGATATATTCTTTTAGATGGATTTCGTGATGCTCTGCTGTTTTACTTGCTGCGGGACCTCTGAAATCCCAAAGGAGTTTTAGTTTTCTTTCCAATGTATATTATTAATTGTTTTAGGTATTAGCAAAGTGATATAAAATTACAAGATAAGGAGATTAGTAAAATTTTAAAAGGTATTTAATACTATATTACCAATATCTTTCGTTAAAAGAAAGAGCTTGCAAAACGCATTAATATTGTTATTTTTGTCCGATTGGGGACTTTATTAAAGAGAACTATGCACAAAAAATCTATTGTACTTTTTTTAGGAGTAATATTTTGCTCCCTTGTATATGGTCAACAAAAAGACCCTGTACTTTTAATGATTAATAATTCACCTGTTTATACATCAGAGTTTAAGCGGGTATATCTTAAGAATATTGATCTGGTAAAAGATGAATCTCAAAAGGATATCGATGAATATTTAGAACTTTTTATCAACTATAAGTTAAAGTTAGCGGAAGCTAAAGAACAAGGGCTGAATAAAAAAGAATCGTATATCAAAGAACTTGAAGGGTATAAAAAACAATTATCTTCAGGATATCTTACTGATACAAAAGCTTCAGACGCATTGGTGAAAGAGGCATATGACCGTTTGCAGGAAAGAGTAAATGCAAGTCATATCTTAGTGCAGGTTCAATCTGGAGCATCTCCTAAAGATACCCTAGCGGCATATCAGAGGATCACTGAAGCTAGAAATAAAATTAGTAGTGGAGCAGATTTTAAAGAAATAGCGGTTCAGTATAGTCAAGATCCTTCTGTAAATAAAAATGGTGGTAATTTAGGTTGGTTTTCAGCATTTAGAATGGTATATGCTTTTGAACAAGCAGCTTTTACAACCAAAGTAGGAGACGTTTCGGAACCATTCAAAACACGTTTTGGTTATCATATTGTAAAGGTTAATGATAAACAAAAAGCATTAGGAGAAGTTACAGTAGCTCATATAATGGTGGCTTTCAATAAAGAAAGAACAGAAACGCAAGCAGAAGAAAGAATTAAGGAAATTAGTTCACAATTAAAACAAAATGCTTCTTTTGAATCTTTAGCAAAACAATATAGTGACGATCGTAATACAGCCGTCAATGAAGGTAAAATAAATCGTTTTGGACAAGGAGCTTTAAATTCTGAGAATTTTGAGAAAGCTGCTTTTGCTTTACAAGTGTCAGGAGAAGTTTCTGCGCCTGTTAAAACAAAATATGGCTGGCATATTATAAAATTATTAGAAAAACATTCTCCCAAAACTTTTGAAGAGCTAAAAGGAGAACTTACTCAAAAAATAAAAAAAGATAGTAGATCACAGTTAATTACTAAGTCGTTTATAAATTCTCTTAAAGAAAAGTATGTTTTAAAAAGAAACGAAGAAACGATAACGTATTTTAAAAAAATTGTGCCGTCTACTATTTTTAAGGAAAAATGGGAAGTTCCTACCAATGACCCGATGATGGAGAAATCTATTTTTTCAATAGGCGATCAAGGTTATTTGTATTTAGATTTTGCCAAGTTTATACAACAAAGAGATGCTGGTAAAACTGGGATTTCAGATGTTTCTGTTTATGTAGAAACAATGTATGATGAATACGAGTCTGCTCAGTTGCTTCAATATTATGAAGAGCATCTGGAAGAAGATAATCAGGAATTTGCAAATGTGATTTCGGAGTATAGAGACGGATTGTTGTTGTTTGACCTTATGGAGTCTAAAATATGGAACGCGGCAAAGACGGATTCTGTTGGACTTAAAAAGTTCTATGAATCCAGAAAAGATACATATCTTCTAGAGGAAACATATACGGTTATAAAAGCATCTTCTTCTAATCAAGAATTAATAGAAAAAGTGAAGGTTCTTATTGAAAAAGGAAAATCTACCGAAGAAATTAAAAAAGAAGTGAATACATCAGATACAGATAAAGTGTTTTTCTCTGAAGAGGAGTTAACTAAAGGTGAAACCCCTATTGCTAGCAGTTTTACTGGAGAGAAAGGGCAAATTGTTAGTGTTAATGAAAATAATTATATAACACTTGTAAAAGTAGAAGAGGTAACGCCCGCTAGAATCAAAACTTTTGAAGAAACTAAGGGGAAAGTAATTAATGATTTTCAGGAAGACTTGGAAAAAAAATGGTTAAATGAACTTAGAAAGAAATATTCTGTAGAGTTAAACAAAAAGACCTTAAAAAAAATTAAAAAAGACCTGTCCATATAAATGCGATACCTCTCAATCACAGTACTGTTTCTTTTGTTTATTTCTTGCAGTAATATAAATCGCCAAGGGAATAGAGAAGTCGTTGCACGAGTAAACGAAACATATCTTTATAAAGACGATATTAAAAATCTCGTGCCCGATGGGACTGCAAAAGAGGATAGTACTAATGTGGTAAACAGCTATATTAATATTTGGGCAACGAGACAGTTGTTTATAGATCAGTCTAAACGTAACTTAAACGAAACAGAACTCCAGGAATTTGATAACCTTGTAGAGGATTATAAGAGTACCTTGTATATTAATGCATATAAAGATGCTGTGATTAATAAATCCATTAATATGGAGATTACAGAAGAAGATATGAGTTCTTATTATTCAGAAAATTTAGAAAATTTTAATCTTAATGAAGAATTAGTAAAGTTACGTTACTTACATTTGCCACCTGATTATAATAATATTGTTGCAACGCAAACACGTTTTAATCGTTTTAAAGATGAGGATGAAGAAGATTTGCTGACAAAAAAGTTAGAATTTGTTACTTTTTCTTTTAGTGATTCTGTTTGGGTTCAATTTGATCAGGTGTTAAATAAGATACCAGTTCTTAAGACCGAGGATAGAAATAAAGTATTGAAAAAGGGGAAGTATGTACAATTACGTGATTCTTTGGGAGTATATATGATTAAGATTAAAGAAGTGCTAAAGAAAAACGAAACAGCACCTTTAGAATATATAAAACCAACAATACGACAGATTATATTAAGTAAGAGGAAGCGAGAGCTTATAAAAAAATTAGAAAAGGATATTACAAAAGATGCTATTAAAAACAAACAATTTGAAATCTATAATTAAGAATGCTACTTGTCTTGTTGCATTATTGCTATTTGGAGCAGGTGCTCAGATATATGCTCAGGAAATCATTGAAGATGTACAGAAGAAGGTAGAGAAAAAAGAAGATTCTGTAAAGCCATCTGATAGGATTAAGATAGATGGGGTTGCTGCTGTTATAGGAGAGTATGTAATACTGGATAGCGATGTTACTATTGCGTATAAGCAATTAATAAGTGAAGGGGTTTCTGCTACTGATGTAAGCCGTTGTGAATTGGCTGGAAGTTTATTCGAAAATAAGTTATATGCACATCATGCAGTACAAGATAGTGTTCTCGTTACAGATGCAGAGGTGAATTCTATGGTCGATCAACAATTAAGTTATATGACCAGAGAACTTGGAACGCTAGATAAAGTGCTTAAATTTTATAGAAAAGAAAGTGAAGAAGATTTTAGAAAAGAGCTTTTCGAAATAAATAAAGGAAATAGACTGGCAGAACAAATGCGTTCTAAAATAGTGGAAGACGTAGAGGTTACACCAGAAGAAGTAAGAGAGTTTTTTGATGAAATTCCAGAAGATGAAAGACCACTTTTTGGTACAGAATTAGAGCTGGCACAAATTGTAATCGATCCTAAAATACCTGATGAAGAAGAACAAAAAGTGATTGATAGACTAAAACAGTTTAGAACAGATATTTTGGAGAATGGTAGTAGCTTTGCGACAAAAGCGGTGTTATATTCTCAGGATCCGGGATCCAAATCAAAAGGAGGGAAATATACATTGAACCGTCAGACGCCGTTTGCTAAAGAATTTAAAGATGTAGCATTTAGTTTGCAAGTTGCAGAAGTTAGTGAGCCCTTTAAAACTGATTTTGGATGGCATATTATTCAACTGGATAAAGTTAGAGGAGAAGAAATTGATGTAAGACATATTCTTTTAATTCCAGATGTTACTAGAGAAAGCGTAGAAGTAGCTCAAAAACTTGTAGATTCTGTGCGAGCAGAAGTAGTTAATGGAACTATTGGTTTTAAAGAGGCTGCACGAAAGTTTAGTAACGAAAAGGAAACGAAAGAAGATGGAGGACAGTTATTAAATCCGACAACGGGAGATACGCGTTTTGAACTTACCAAAATTGATCCTATATTGTACGATCAAGTATCAAAATTGAAAACTAATGAAGTTTCATTAGTAATTCCTGATCAAGATCGCCAAGGTCGTAAAAAGTTTAAACTAATTACGGTGCTTAACCGTTTTGATGAACATATTGCAGACTATTCTAAAGACTATTTGAAAATACAAGAATTAGCTCTTAGGAAAAAACAAATTGAAGCAATACGTAAGTGGCAGGAAGAAAAAATTAATGATACCTACATAAAAATTAATGGAGAGTACAGGGACTGTGAGTTTAGTGGTAACTGGTTAAAAAAAGAAAAATAATATGTCTGACGTTGCAGCAGTAGAAAAACTGGTAAGCAAACATACCGAACTCAAAAAAGAAATTTCTAAAATAATCATAGGTCAGGAAGAAGTAATCGATCAGATACTGATTTCTGTTTTTTCTGGAGGCCATGCTTTACTTATTGGAGTTCCTGGATTAGCAAAGACCTTAATGGTAAATACCATTGCTAAGGCTTTGGGATTGGATTTTAAAAGGATTCAGTTTACACCTGATTTAATGCCAAGTGATATTTTAGGAAGTGAAATCTTAGACGAGTCAAGACATTTTAAATTTATAAAAGGACCTGTGTTTTCTAATATCATTCTAGCGGATGAGATTAACAGAACACCACCTAAAACTCAAGCTGCGTTATTAGAAGCAATGCAGGAAAGATCAGTAACTGTAGCAGGTCACAATTATAAGTTAGATTTGCCTTATTTTGTATTGGCAACTCAAAACCCTATTGAACAAGAAGGAACATATCCTTTGCCAGAAGCGCAATTAGATAGGTTTATGTTTGCAATAGAATTAAAATACCCTAGTTTTCAGGAAGAAGTAGAAGTTGTGAAAAGCACTACTGGAGACACGTCTGCAACGATTAACCCGTTATTTACTTCACAAGAAATTATAGATTTCCAGCATTTGATTCGTCGTATTCCAGTTGCTGATAACGTAGTCGAATATGCCGTAGGAATGGTTTCTAAAACGAGACCTAATGGAGAATCAGCAACGGATTTAGTTAAAAGTTATATTGATTGGGGTGCCGGTCCAAGGGCTTCCCAGAACTTAATTTTAGCAGCAAAAGCAAATGCTGCTATTAAAGGAAAATTTTCTCCGGATATAGAAGACGTACAAGCAGTAGCGATGGGAATACTGCGCCATCGTATGATCAAAAACTACAAAGCAGAAGCAGAAGGAGTTAGTATTGAAGATATCATTCAGAGCTTATTTTAATTATTTTCTTCCTTTAGTTTAAGAAAATCATTTCTAAAATATATATCGAAATAAAAATAAAAGCCCATTTAAGTAGGAAATGGGCTTTTGCAATTATGAACAATTGAATTTTTAGGTAATGAATACTTGGGGAAAATCATCACCAGATATTTTCAATTTTCAGTTGGCGAAAATAAGAGGATAAGGGGAAATAACCCCATTTTTAACATTTCTTTAATTCAGTTTTAAGGGTTTGTAAGGAAATTGTAAAGCCTGAGTTAAATGTTTTCATTTCAATAGAGTAGTCTGAATGTAATGTGTATGTAGGATTGTACGAAATACAACATCTTAATATATTTTTATTTCTCAATTAAACCTTTTTTATTTAGATCAGTCTTAGTATTGAACGTTCATTAAAAACAAAGTTGAATAATTTAGAAAAATAGATAAATGAAATATAGTATAATATACATAATGATCATGTTTTTGGGAGTTATGACGGTATCAGCCCAATCAGATGATGTAAGCGATAGAAGAGAAGGTCACAAGCAAAAAAGAGAATTAAGGAAAGAGTTTAACGAAAGTCTTTCGGAAGATCAAAAAGCACAATTAGAATATCAAAGACAGTTACGCACTGAACATAAAGAAACGTGGAAAGCGACCTACACGGAAGAGCAATTAGCAATTGTTCAAAATGAAGATCTTTCTAGAAAAGGAAAGCATAAAGCGTTAAAGTCAACTTTAAGTGATGCTCAGAAAGAAATGAAAAAATCACAAAAAGAGAAAATGAAGGCTGAGAAAAGCAAATTCGAAGCATCTCTTAGTAATGAACAACTAAAAAAATATTCAGAAATAAAGAGAAAAAAGAAGAAGAGAGGTTCTGGATCTGAGAAAGGAAATAAAAAGGATTAGTAAATATAGTTTACCACGTTTATTAAAAGTGATGTTGATAAAACTTCACTTTTTTTATGTTTTACTACAAAAAATGAATGTTTTTGATTGAATAATTTAATAAATCACTATAACGTTTTCGTAATTCTTAAGGAAGGCAGTTAAAATATTAGATATTTTTTTATACGATTACTATTTTATACGTTCTATATTTGATGATTTCTACAAATAAATACAATATTTTTTTTAAATATGTAAAAAAGGATTATTAACCCTATTCATTTAATAAAATCCTTTATAATTTGTATTTTCGTCAGACTTTTCAATACATATTATAAAGCAATATTGCTCTCAATATGGATATATTAAGAAGGTCTGAGTCTAAGTTATAGAAACTCAAATACTGTTGCTTAATCGAGAATATACTATTACTATGATTATAGAAAATTATAGTGATATTTTTTTAAAATTCGAAGTAAATAAGAATGTTGAAAAGATGTAAGGACTACCATAATTTCACTACATAATGTATAGCTTGTCATTATGTAACAAAAAAATAAGGCTTTTTCTATTATTGACAAGTAGGAGAAATTTATCGTTTTCCAAACATTTATATTAAACCAGGAAAGAATTCTATTACGTACTATGAACACTTACAATGATTACATCAGGGAGATCGAAGAAAGAAAATCCCTTGGGTTACACCCTAAGCCAATCGATGGAGCTGAGTTATTAAGCGAAATTATTTCGCAAATTAAAGATAACAATAATGCATATCGTGATGACTCTCTTAACTTTTTTATCTATAATGTTTTACCTGGAACAACCAGCGCAGCTGGTGTAAAGGCGAAATTCTTAAAAGAGATTATTCTTGGTGAAACTGTAGTTGAAGAAGTTACCCCTGCTTTTGCTTTTGAGCAATTGTCTCACATGAAAGGTGGTCCTTCCGTTGAAGTGTTATTAGATTTAGCTTTAGGAAATGATACTTATATAGCTAATGAAGCTGCTAAAGTGTTAAAAACACAGGTGTTTTTATATGAGGCAGACACAGAGAAATTAGAAAAAGCTTACAAAGCAGGTAACGCTATTGCAAAAGAATTAATGGAGAGTTATGCGCAAGCAGAATTCTTTACAAAGCTACCAGATGTTGATGAAGAAATAGAAATTGTAACTTTTGTTGCAGGTGTCGGTGATATTTCTACAGATTTATTATCTCCGGGAGCAGATGCGCATTCAAGATCAGATCGTGAGTTACACGGTCAATGTATGTTTGAGCATAACAAAGATATGCAGAATGAATTATTGGTATTAAAAGAAAAACACCCTAACAAGCGTGTAATGTTAATTGCCGATAAAGGAACTATGGGAGTAGGATCTTCTAGAATGTCTGGTGTGAATAACGTGGCATTATGGACAGGTGTTCCTTTTAGTAAATATGTGCCATTTATTAATTTTGCTCCAGTAATTGCTGGTACCAATGGAATTGCACCAATTTTCTTAACAACAGTTGGAGTAACTGGTGGTATTGGTATTGACTTAAAGAACTGGGTCAAGCAAAAAGATGCTGAAGGAAATACTATTGTTGATGAAGATGGAGAAGCCATATTAAAAGAAGAGTATTCTGTAGCTACAGGTACTGTACTTACTATAAATACAAAAACTAAGAAATTGTATAACGGAGACAAAGAATTGAAAGATATCTCTACAGCTTTAACGCCACCAAAAATGGAGTTTATAAAAGCAGGAGGTTCTTATGCTGTTGTTTTTGGAAAGAAATTACAAACATTTGCTTGTAAAGTTTTAGGAATAAATGTTCCTCAAGTGTACGCTACTTCAAAAGAAGTTTCTATAGAAGGACAAGGATTAACTGCTGTTGAGAAAATTTTTAACAGGAATGCAGTCGGAACTACACCAGGTAAAACATTACATGCAGGTTCTAATGTTAGAGTTGAAGTAAATATTGTAGGTTCTCAGGATACTACAGGTTTAATGACTTCTCAAGAATTAGAGATGATGGCTGCTACAGTTATTTCTCCAATTGTAGATACAGGGTATCAGTCAGGATGTCATACGGCTTCTGTATGGGATGATAAGTCAAAAGCTAACATTCCTAGATTAATGAAGTTTATGAATGACTTCGGATTAGTTACTGCGCGTCACCCTGAAGGGAAATATCATGCAATGACAGATGTAATTCATAAAGTATTAAATGATATTGCAGTTGATGATTGGGACGTAATCATAGGTGGAGATTCACACACACGTATGGCAAAAGGTGTTGCCTTTGGAGCTGATTCAGGAACAGTTGCTTTAGCATTAGCTACAGGAGAGGCTACTATGCCAATTCCAGAGTCTGTAAAGGTTACTTTTAAAGGGGAAATGAAATCTTATATGGATTTCCGTGATGTGGTTCACGCTACTCAAGAGCAGATGTTAAATCAGTTTGAAGGTGAAAATGTTTTCCAAGGAAAAATTATAGAAGTACATATTGGTACATTAACTTCTGATCAAGCATTTACGTTTACAGATTGGACTGCTGAAATGAAAGCAAAAGCATCTATCTGTATTTCAGAAGATGATACGTTAATCGAGTCATTAGAAATCTCAAGAGATCGTATTCAAATTATGATTGATAAGGGTATGGATAACCCAAAGCAAGATCTTAAAGGATTAGTTGATAAAGCAAATAACCGTATCATTGAAATTAAAACAGGAACTAAAACAGCATTAAAACCAGATTCAGACGCTAAATATTATGCTGAAGTTGTTATTGATCTAGATAAGATTGTTGAGCCAATGATTGCTGATCCAGATGTAAATAATGAAGATGTGTCTAAGCGTTATACGCACGATAACATTCAACCATTATCTTTTTACCGAGGAACTAAAAAAGTTGACTTAGGTTTTATCGGTTCTTGTATGATTCATAAAGGAGATATGAAAATTTTAGCTCAAATGTTAAAAAACATTGAGAAAAAACAAGGAGAAGTTGTGTTCAATGCACCTTTAGTTGTTGCTCCTCCAACATATAATATTGTAGATGAGTTAAAAGCAGAAGGTGATTGGGATGTTTTAGTGAAATATTCTGGTTTTGAGTTTGATGATAATGCACCAAAAGGTTTAGCACGTACGAAGTATGAGAATATGCTATACTTAGAACGTCCTGGATGTAACTTATGTATGGGTAACCAGGAAAAAGCTGAACCAGGAGACACGGTGATGGCTACTTCTACACGTTTATTCCAAGGAAGAGTTGTTAGAGATACTGATGGTAAAAAAGGAGAATCTTTATTGTCTTCTACACCAGTAGTAGTGTTATCTACAATTTTAGGTAGAACACCAACCATGGAAGAATATGAAGCTGCTGTTGATGGTATTGTGTTAACTAAGTTTAAACCGTCTCAGAAACAGTTGGTTATGTAATTAAAATATATAGTAGTTTAAAAGCCTTAGTATAATTTGTACTAAGGCTTTTTTTTGTGGCTTTAACGAAGGGTATTTTGAGTTCTGAAATAAACTTTTTGATATGGAATAGTTTGTTACAATAACCAATCTTAAAATTAATTACTTTCTCTTAATATCAAGTGTAGATTTTTTTAGTTTGCATGCTATTCATTTTTAACAATATAGAATACTTTTTATAATCATTCTATATTCTCGATACTCTTTTCGTAGTCATTCGATATTTCGTATCTTGGAATACTTAAATAAAGAATAACGAAAATACATAAAATACAACTATATGGCATTCGATATCGATATGATAAAAAAGGTGTATGCTCAAGTTGCCGAAAGAGTAGACGCTGCTCGCGAAGTAACTGGAAAACCTTTAACATTAGCAGAGAAAATTTTGTACTCACATCTTTGGGATGGTAAAAGTAAAAAAGCGTTTACAAGGGGTAAAGATTATGTTGATTTTGCACCAGACCGAATTGCGTGTCAGGATGCAACTGCTCAGATGGCGTTATTGCAATTTATGCAAGCTGGAAAAAAGAAGGTTGCAGTTCCAACTACAGTGCACTGTGATCATTTAATTCAAGCCAAAGTTGGTGCTGATAAAGATTTACAATCTGCTATGAATACCAGTAGTGAAGTATTTAATTTCTTGGAATCCGTATCTGATAAATATGGAATTGGGTTTTGGAAACCAGGAGCAGGTATTATACATCAGGTAGTATTAGAAAATTATGCATTTCCGGGAGGTATGATGATTGGTACAGATTCTCATACTGTAAATGCAGGAGGATTAGGAATGGTCGCAATTGGTGTAGGTGGAGCTGATGCTGTGGATGTAATGGCAGGAATGCCCTGGGAATTAAAATTTCCTAAATTGATAGGTGTAAAATTAACAGGTGAACTATCTGGTTGGACAGCACCAAAAGATGTGATTTTAAAAGTAGCAGAAATTCTTACAGTTAAAGGTGGGACCGATGCTATTGTAGAATATTTTGGACCAGGAGCAACTTCAATGTCTTGCACTGGAAAAGGAACTATTTGTAATATGGGAGCTGAAATTGGCGCAACAACATCTACATTTGGTTATGATGAATCCATGGAACGTTATTTACGAGCTACGGAAAGAGCTGAAGTAGCAGACGCTGCTAACAAAGTAAAAGAACATTTAACAGCAGATCCAGAAGTATATGCAAATCCTGAACAATATTTTGATCAGGTGATAGAAATTAATTTATCAGAACTTGGGCCGTTATTAAATGGACCATTTACTCCAGATCTATCAACAGAGGTTGGTACTAGTATGACGGAGAAAGCAAAAGCTAATGACTGGCCGTTGCAGGTGGAATGGGGATTAATTGGTTCATGTACGAATTCTTCTTATGAAGATTTATCACGTGCCTCTTCCATTGCACAACAAGCACTTGATAAAGGCCTAAAAATGAAATCAGAGCTAGGAATTAATCCGGGTTCTGAACAAGTGAGATACACAGCAGAGAGAGATGGTATTCTTGGGATATTCGAAAAATTAGATGCCAAGATATTTACCAATGCTTGTGGACCTTGTATTGGTCAATGGGCTCGATACAGTGATCCTAAAAATGCTCCGAAAAATAGTATCGTTCACTCTTTTAATAGAAACTTTGCGAAACGCGCGGATGGAAATCCTAATACACATGCTTTTGTAGCATCTCCAGAATTAACTGCTGCTATTGCTGTTTCTGGACGTTTAGACTTTAATCCTTTAACAGATAAATTGCTTAATGAAGATGGAGAAGAAGTGATGTTTGATGAGCCAACTGGATGGGAATTACCTCCCAAAGGTTTTGAAGTAGAAGATGCGGGATATTTAGCACCGGTAGAAGATGGTAGTGGAGTACAGATTAATGTAAGCCCAACATCAGAAAGGCTTCAGTTATTAACTCCTTTTGAGCCAATAGGTGATGAAATAAAAGGAGCAAAGCTGTTAATCAAAGCTTTTGGAAAATGTACTACAGATCACATTTCTATGGCAGGTCCTTGGTTGCGTTATAGAGGGCATTTAGATAATATATCCAATAACTGTTTAATAGGGGCTGTTAATGCTTTTGGAAAAAAGACAAACTTTGTTAAAAATCAATTAGATGGAGAATTTGGTGGTGTGCCGGATACTGCAAGAGCTTATAAAGCAGCAGGTATTCCTACAATAGTAGTTGGTGATCATAATTATGGAGAAGGTTCTTCTCGTGAGCACGCAGCAATGGAACCAAGACACTTAGGAGTGGTTGCAGTAATTGTTAAGTCATTTGCTCGTATACATGAAACGAACCTTAAGAAGCAAGGTATGTTAGGATTAACGTTTGTTAATGAATCAGATTATGATAAAATTCAGGAAGATGATACGATCAATTTCTTGGATTTAAATGCTTTTGCGCCAGGAAAAACATTGAGTATCGAATTTGTTCACGTGGATGGTTCTAAAGATGTGATCGAAGTAAATCATACGTATAACGATTCTCAAATAGAATGGTTTAAAGAAGGTTCTGCTTTAAATTTAATCAAAAAGCAAAACGCTTAAGCTTTACATAGAAAAGATAAATTATTAGAAAACTCCTGAAGACTATTCTTCAGGAGTTTTTGTTTTGTTAAAAATTAGAATTTCGTAAATTTGCGTATATGATACGCCAAAATATTAAAGTAGCGGTAGATGCAGTAGTCTTTGGATATAGAGATAAAGCACTACATGTGCTTTTAATTAAAAGAGATATAGAGCCGTTTAAGAATTCTTGGGCCTTACCAGGTGGTTTGGTGTTAGAAAATGAAAGTCTGGAAGATGCTGTACAGCGTGAGCTTAAAGAGGAGACAAATGTTACTGCGGATTATTTAGAACAATTATATTCTTTTGGTAAACCTGGCAGAGATCCGAGAAACAGAGTGGTCAGTATTACGTATTTTGGTTTAGTTAAACCTGAACATCATACTATAAAAGCAGATACTGATGCTAATGATGTTGCTTGGTTTGATATCAATGAACTTCCTGAGTTAGCTTTTGATCATGCCGCAATACTAGATATCGCTAAGAAGAGGTTACGTGATAAACTGACTTATGAACCTATAGGTTTTGATTTGTTGGCAGATAAATTTCTGTTTTCAGATTTAGAGAAACTATATATGACGATTCTCGATAAGCAAATCGATCGAAGAAATTTTAGAAAAAAAATTCTAAGTTTTGGAATTTTAGAAGAGCTAAAAGAAAAAATCTCCGAAGGAAGAGGAAGGCCAGCAAATCTGTTCAAATTTAATCAAAAACAATACTTTAAGCTTAAAGAAGAAGGTTTTCTTTTTGATATAAAGTAGCCATCCACAGATAATAATAACTAGAATAGCGCTTTCTTTCTTTGTAAAGGAAGGTTGTTTTCTAAGGCAATCTTGTTTTAGAAAGATGACTGGGTTAAATAATTCTACCTATTAGAAATTTATTAAATTAATTTTTTAATGTGTTTTTTACGCAAAATGTTTTGTCAGTATATTGATCTGTTTTATATTTGCGTAAAAATAACACAATTATGCAGTATTTACATTTAGATCCGTCATTCACTCCTTTTAATAAATCAATCGCGTTTGCCTCTTTTGTTTTTAATGGTGGTGAGCCACACATCAAAATCTCTGAGAAGTCTATAGGAAAAGAAGTGACAATTACACATAGATTGAATTCATTTAATGATGTCGGTTTATTATTAGTTGCTACAGATGCATTGCGTAGAATGGATGTGAAATTAATTAATGTGTTGATTCCATATTTTCCTGCTGCTAGGCAAGATAGAGTAATGGTTAGTGGAGAGTCTTTAAGTGTAAAAGTGTATGCTGATGTTATAAATGCCCAAAAATACAATCAGGTGATGGTTTTTGATCCGCACTCAGAGGTGACTCCAGCTTTGTTGAATAATGTAAAAGTGATTGAAAATTATGAATATGTAAAAGAATGTTTAGATCAGATTAATGAAGCGGTGGTGTTAATATCTCCAGATGGTGGAGCTCTAAAGAAAATCTATAAAGTATCAGAATATTTAGGAGGAATAGAAGTAGTAGAATGTTCTAAAAAGAGAGATGTGAAAACAGGAAAACTCTCGGGGTTTAGAGTGTATGAAGAAGATCTGAAAGGAAAACACTGTGTAATTGTAGATGATATTTGTGATGGAGGAGGAACATTTTTAGGGTTAGCAACAGCACTAAAAGAAAAGAATGCCGGAAAGTTAAGTTTAGTGGTAAGCCACGGGATTTTTAGTAAAGGCTTTGAGGAATTAAACAAGTCATTTGATATTGTGTTTACTACGAATTCTTTTAGAGATATAAAAGAGGAAAAAGTTGTACAGTTTTCAGTGATAAAATAATAAAACAATGAAAGTAATCACAGCACCAACAAAAATAGAACTAGATAAAAATGTAAGTGTTTTTTTAGCAGGAAGTATTGAAGTAGGTGTTGCAGAAAGATGGCAGAATAAAATTATCAAAGTACTATCAGAAGAAAACATAACCTTACTAAACCCTAGAAGGGCAAGTTGGGATGTTAGTTGGAAGCAAGAAATAGGCAATCCTGTTTTTAAAGAACAGGTGAATTGGGAATTAGAAGCATTAGAAAAATCTGATATGGTCATAATGTACTTTGATAAAAATACCAAGTCACCCATTACACTTTTAGAATTGGGGTTATTTGCTAGAAGTAGAAAACTAATTGTTTGTTGTCCAGATGGATTCTGGAGAAAAGGAAATGTAGATGTAGTTTGTGAGCGATATGAAGTACAACAAGTTATTGGTTTAGAAGATTTGATTAATGAGGTAAAGAAGAGATTGGAATGAAAAATTTATTAGAACAAATAAAAGGAGGAATATTCGGTGTAGCGGTTGGAGATGCATTAGGAGTCCCATACGAGTTTTTGGATAGAGATCAAATGGATAAAAGACCTGCTCAGGATATGATCGGGTATGGCACACATAATCAACCAGAAGGAACTTGGTCTGATGATAGTTCATTAACTTTTTGTCTGATAGATAGTTTATGTGATGGATATGATTTGGAGGATATCGCTTCTAAATTTGCAGCTTGGTTTTATGAAAACCTATGGACGCCAAGAGGATTTGTTTTTGATATTGGGATAACAACCAAAAATGCAATTTATCAATATAAAAGAGGGATGACACCTGATTTATGTGGCGGTTTAGATGAATACTCTAATGGAAATGGATCTTTGATGAGGATATTACCATTGATATATTTTCTAAAAGATGAAGGCGATATTAATGTTAGATATGATCTTGTCAAAAGAGTTTCGTCAATAACACATGGTCATCTAAGGTCTGTTTTTTCTTGTTTTATTTATGTGGAATATGCCTTATTACTTTTAAATGGTAAAGATAAATTTGAAGCCTATGAAGCTATTAAAAAACCAATATTAGATTTTGCGATTGAAAATGATTTTAATCCTAAAGAGGTAAGCCTTTTTGCAAGAATTTTGGAAGAAGATATTAGTAAACAAGACAGATTTAATATCAAAGGAACCGGATATGTATTGAGAACCTTAGAAGCTTCTTTTTGGTGTTTACTTAATTCAGAATCTTATGAAGAAGCAGTTTTAAAAGCAGTTAATCTAGGAGAAGATACAGATACAACAGCTGCTGTAACGGGTGGATTGGCAGGGTTGTATTTTGGGTATGAAACTATTCCGGAAACATGGAGATTTCAGTTGGCAAGATTCGAGGATATTGAAGATTTGATAGAACGATTTAATGAAAGTTTGAATTAATCAAGAAATTACTGAAACGTCCTACTGAAATTTCAACGTAAAAAATGAAGTGAACGAAACGTAAAATTAAATTTGTGATGATTTGAAAGTTAATTTGAAAGCTGTCTTTTTTCTCTGAAAACAAATTGCTCAGCAATACAAAGACGTTTTAATTTAATTTAGAGAAGAGAGCGATATTTTTAGTTGAAATATCATAAGACTAGACTTTTATGTTTCTTTTTTGGGCAATGCAAAAAAGAAAAGAAGAATAAAAAAGAAAAAATGAAATACACATTACAAAACATACAAGAACAATTTAATAGAGGAAAGACTTTGAAATATATGTTCTTCTGGGGACATACACCTAATAAGGATGGTAGTATAGGTAAAAGCTGTTTTAGTCAATGGTGGAATCAATCCTTCGAAGTAGAAGGAGTTATCTACAAAACAGCAGAACATTGGATGATGGCAGAAAAAGCAAGACTGTTTAAAGATCCTTTAATAGAAAGAGAGGTTATTGACTGCAATCACCCAATGGAAGCTAAACAATTAGGAAGAAAGGTTAAAAACTTTGATCCTAAGATATGGGATGCTCATAAATATGAGATTGTTAAAAAAGGAAACTATCATAAGTTTTCTCAAGATGAAGAACAGAAACAGTTTTTGTTGAATACAAAGAAAAGAATTATTGTAGAAGCAAGTCCAAGAGATCGCATATGGGGAATAGGAATGGGACAAGCAAACGAAAAAGCGCAAAATCCCAATTTATGGAGAGGCCAAAACTTATTAGGTTTTGCCCTGATGGAAGTGAGGGATATGTTGAGTCCTTGATGGACATTTAAAAATTATTTAAAATGAAACTAGAAATAACAAACTATAAAGAACAAGAAGAAAACTGGCCACAACAAGGATACCATATTATGGCGCAATATGATGATGATAAAATAGTGGTATATCAATCATATAGACCTGCTATTGGAAATTTTGCAGCTCAAAATCAATTTTTTGGAAGCCCATTTAGTTTAGAAAGAATGACTTGGATTAAGCCTAATTTTCTTTGGATGATGTATCGCAATGGATGGGGAACCAAAGAAGGACAAGAGGTCGTGTTAGCAATACATCTAAAGCGTGAGGCTTTCGAAAGTTACCTAAGTAACGCGGTGTACTCTTCATTTAAACCTGAATTATATACATCTTATGAAGCTTGGCAAGAGGATGTTACTAATTCTGATGTAAGGCTGCAATGGGATCCTGATCACGATCCCTATGGAGCTAAATTGGAAAGAAGAGCAATTCAGATAGGATTAAGGAAGGAATTTATAAAATCGTATGCGTCCGAAGATATATTGGAGATAGAAGATATCTCACAATTTGTGAAAGAACAATATGCATTGGTAAAATCTAATAACTTAGAAGAACTAGTAACACCTTTAGAACAGCCATTGATTCTGAAGAATGAGAAGTTGAATACATATTTAAAGTTAAAATGAAACTAAAAGTACTTAAATCTGATATTACTACAATAAAAGTAGATGTTATCGTCAATGCAGCTAATACTTCTTTATTAGGCGGTGGTGGAGTTGATGGTGCGATTCATAGAAAAGGTGGTTCAGAAATTTTAGAAGCGTGTAGAAAAATTAGAGCTACTCAAGGAAAATGTAATCCAGGTAAAGCAGTTATTACTACAGCAGGAAATCTTCCTACTAAATATGTAATTCATACAGTAGGACCTGTATGGAATAATAGAGGAGAAGATAAAGAAAGTCTGTTAGCTAATTGTTATACCAATGCTTTAAGATTAGCAATTGAAAACGATATTAAAACAATTGCTTTTCCGAATATTAGTACAAGAATCTATAAGTTTCCAAAAAAATTAGCAGCTAAGATTGCTATTGAAACAGTTAGGAGTTTTAATCAAGAGCAAATAGAAGAAGTAATTTTTGTTTGCTTTGATGAAGAGAATTATAATCTGTATGATAAATTATTAAGGATATGAAAGAGATAAAATATGCAGCATTATTTGGAGGATCAGGTAAGGATCGTAATAGTAAAGAATATAAAGAAACCATAAAAATAGGTGCTTTATTAGGTGAAAGAGGGTATGTGGTAAAGAATGGTGGATACGGAGGCATGATGGAAGCCGTGTCTAAAGGTATTACTGGTGTAGGGGGGAAAGCCGTTGGAATTACTTGTAAACAGGTAGGTTCTGTAAAAGGGAATGATTTTCTAACTGAAACAATCGTAACAGAAAATCTTTATCAAAGATTAAAAATATTAATTGATAAAACAGATCTTTTTATTATTCAAAAAGGAGGTATAGGAACATTATCAGAAGTGTTTTTGACATTAGATATTATTAGAAAAGAAGAGGTAACTAATAGACCTAAAGTATATTTTATAGGTGATTTTTGGAATACAATCGTCGATTCATTAAAATTAAATATCATACCGAAATATGAACACAACTTATTTATGGTTCTTTCGGATTATGACGAATTGAAAAGAATTATTAAAGAAAATGAAAACAAATACTAAACAAATAAGTAAATTTTTAAGCCTAATTCTTAGGCACAATCCAGGAAAGATTGGATTACAATTAGATGAAAACGGTTGGGCAGATGTAAATGAACTAATAAGTAAAGCGAATAAACATCGTAATAAACTAACGTTAGAAACGCTAAAAGAAGTTGTTGCTACTAATGACAAAAAGCGTTTTGCATTTAATGAAGACAAAACCAAAATAAGAGCGAATCAAGGACATTCTATAAAAGTGGATTTGGAGTATACTGCTGTTCACCCACCAGAATTTTTATATCACGGTACGGTAGGTAAATTTAGAGAAGATATACGAAGAAAAGGTTTGCTAAAAATGAGTAGACATCATGTACATCTTAGTGAAGAATTAGAAACAGCGATGAAAGTAGGCTCCAGAAGAGGAGTGCCAATAATACTCACGGTTCGATCTGGAGATATGAATCGTAACGGTATTGAGTTTTATCAATCGGATAATGGAGTTTGGTTAACAGATACTGTAGCTCCAGAATATATTGAATTTAAAGGATAACGGAGTTAGACCTGTCAGGTTTTCAAAACCTGACAGGTCTTCATATACAGTTAAAGAAATCAAATGATCAAAAATATACTACATCCAGAAATATTTTTAATTGAGAATTTTCTTTCAAAAGAAATGTGTGATCATTTTATAGAGAAAGGAGAACAAGTTTCATTCGAAGAAGCTAAAGTTTCTATTGATGGACGACAGGTTAAAGTCAAAGGGATTCGGAATAATCAGCGAATCATGTTTAAAGATCAAAGATTGGCAGATAAAATTTGGGATAAAATTAAGCCTTATATACTATTAGATTTTGGAGCTTACAAAGCGAATGACTTAAATGAAATGTTTCGGATTTACAAGTACGAAGAAGGACAGCGTTTTAAAATGCATAAAGATGGTAGTTATGAAAGAAATGAAAAGGAATGTAGTTTCTTCTCGTTTTTGATATATCTCAATGAAAATTTTGAAGGTGGAGAGACTTTTTTTGAAAACGGAGTAACAATCATACCTAAACTAGGTGATGCCCTAGTGTTTCATCATCCGTTACGTCATGAAGGAAAACCGATAGTATCAGGAACAAAGTATGTATTGAGAACTGATATTATATATAAATTGGCCGAATGAGAACACTGGTAATTGGTGTATTGTTTATGAAAACTGTTGATCAATAAAATATCAAATGCCTATGATTACTAAAAAAGAGAGGTTTCTGGGGTCTATGTTTTTGGGTGCAATTGGGGATGCTATGGGAAGTGGATTTGAAAATATTTCAAAAAACCCATTAGATGATAAAACTTTCTATCCGTTTGGAAAACCAAAGTTTAAACTACCGGAATGGAGAATTACTGATGACACACAATTAACGATAATAACTTGTGAGGCATTATTAAAAAATCAGGAATTAAAACCAGAATTATTATCTAAGTATTTTATTGATTATTTTTCAAAAGGAATAATTCGGGGCATAGGAGCTTCTACTTTGAAGGCTTTTCAAGAGCTCCAAATAGGTATGGATTGGAGTCAAACAGGAAGAAGAGGTGAGTACGCTGCGGGAAATGGAGCGGCAATGCGAATTGCTCCTCTGGCGTTTTTTGATACTATTACAAGAAATAAAATAGAAGAAATTTGCTCAATTACACATAACAATTCAGAAGCATATATTGGAGCACTTGCAATAATTATTTCAATTAAAACTATTCTAAATGGAAATTGGTTAAATAATACTAGTTTACTCAGATTGGTTGCGGATCGACTTCCTAGCTCAAATGTTCGTGAACGGATTTTTGAGTTAAGTGATTTAGAAAATAATATTTCCATAATAGAAGCTGCAAATAAGTTCGGAAACAATGGTTATGTTGTAAATTCTGTTCCTTTCTGCATTTTCGCAGCTAGCAAAATTAAAAATAAACATATCAGTTTTATTTTTGATGAGATCATAGAAAGTGAAGGAGATACAGATACTAACTGTTCTATTACTGGACAAATCTGTGGAGCCTACTTAGGGATAGATGAAATACCCTTTTTGTTCAAAGAAAAATTGGAGAAGTTACCAGAATATGATTGGTTAAATACTCATGTGAAGAGGTTAGCAGAAAAAATACTTTAATAATGAGAACACTAGTAATTGGAGATATTCACGGAGGCTACAAAGCATTAATGCAGATCTTGGAGAGAGCTAAAGTAACCCCAGAGGACGCGTTGATCTTTCTTGGAGATTATGTTGATGGATGGAGTGAATCTGCAGAAACCATTCAGAAATTAATAGATCTTTCAATATCCAATGAGTGTATTTTTATTAGAGGAAATCATGATTTGTGGTGTGGTTTATGGCTAGATGATGGAGCTACCAATCCAGTTTGGTTAGCTCACGGAGGGAAAGAAACAATAGATAGTTATATTCAATCTGGGTTGCTAACTAGTAATGAACACAAGCAATTTTTTAAAGAACTACAGAATTACTATATAGATTCAGAAAATAGACTCTTCATACATGCCGGATTTACTTCTATGCATGGAGTTGGAAAAGAAGAATATGAATCAAACTATTATTGGGACAGAACTTTATGGGAAGCAGCGTTATTGGCGGATAAAGTAGAAGAAAAAACTTTAGAGGATATGCTTACTTCTCCAAAACGATTTAATCATTATAAAGAAATTTATATAGGTCATACCCCAACTACAGAATATAAAATATCGACACCAATAAAAGCACATAACCTATGGAATATCGATACCGGAGCAGCTTTTAAAGGAAAACTAACTATACTAGATATTGATAGCAAAGAATTCTGGCAAAGTGATCCACTACCTACTTTATATTCTAATGAAAAAGGACGAAACTAACCATTTGTATTTACCTGAAAACAGGGTGATTTTTATAGATAAAAGTGACGATTTTTGTGATTCGAAACACTAAAAATAAAAACTGTGAAATTTCCATTAGGATATACAATCAATTATTATATCAAAATTCCTTTTCTTTTAGTATTCTACATTCTTTTCTCTAATCCTGTAAATTCTCAAAACATGGAAGATTTTATTGAATATGATTCTTTTGTTATTATCGAGAAACCTCAGAAAACCTATAAAGGTATTTATAAGGAGGGCAAACCTTATCAAGGATATTTTTCAAAAGGAAATAAAGAGTTTCCTAGAGTTGATTATTATGAGAATGGAGAAGCAAAATTTCAATATTCTCTTGACATCTATCAAATGACATTGGGAGTAGAAAACACAGAAAAAGAAGGTTTTCAAGAAAAAGACGGAGAGGTAATGAATGAAGAATACTATGAGGCCTATACGAAAGATTTATATAAACCAAAATTAAATATCAAGTCCGTTTATGAAAATGGTCAAATAATAAATGGATATGAATACGAAGAAGAATCTTCTACAATGTTTTCTAAGAAAATAGAGAATTATAAAATTACAGAATTACATATTGATTTATTTGCAATGCACTATTATCAGAGGACTTCTATGGTTTTAGTAGCGGATACTATTCTAATAGGATCACCTACATTAGCTACTGTGGGAGAAAAATTGCAAGTTCGATTATCAAGAAAAGACAATGGTTGGGTGGCTGCTTATGATATAAATGGAAACCATATAGGGTCTAAATATTTTGTAAATGGTGAACCCAAAAGCTTACCAATAAATAGTACGTTATTTATATATGATCAAAATAATGATATATATAGTTATGGCACTAGTGATTTTATTGAATATCCTTCTAGATTAGATTTAATAGATTTGTTAGGTTTTTATTTTGATAAGCCTAAAACATTTACCTCTGAAAATATACAAGTATTTTTCAAAGCTTTAGTAGAGGCTTCTATAATGGAGATGAAGCGAGAAGAGGGTGTTCGCCCAAAAGAGCCAGAGATATATAGAGGATACATCATCACGGGAGACAATAGTGAGGTGATAAAAGGGATACGGTTTTTTGAGAAAGAAGTCGATTCATATTATGAAGAATATAACGGCAGTAACGAAGTCAAAAAAGAAAAGATAGATCTTGTTAGTTTTCAGGAAGTGTTTAAAAAGTATCTGAAAAACATAAAAAAGGACTAAAATATATAGATATCCAAAAGAAATTGGTTTAATTGTTTTTTAAATTTCAAAATAAAAATTATATTTGCGTATAATTAACGCAAAATAATAAATATATGAATCCACTACTATTAACAGACGGTTATAAATTAGGTCACAAAGAACAATACCCAGATGGAACTACCTTAGTGTATTCTAATTGGACTCCAAGAAAAAGTAGGATAGAAGGAATTGATAATGTAGTGTTTTTTGGGTTGCAGTATTTTGTAAAAGAATATTTGATTAAGAGATTTAATGAAAGTTTTTTTGACCTCCCAAAAGAAGAAGTTGTTTCAGAATATAAAAAATATGTAGATCATTATTTGGGTGTAGATTATGATATTCAACACATTTTAGAATTACATGATTTAGGCTTTTTACCAATTGAGATAAAAGCGTTGCCAGAAGGTACAGAGGTGCCGATAAGAGTGCCAATGTTTACCTTAGTAAATACAAAATCAGAATTCTTTTGGTTGACAAATTATTTAGAAACTTTACTTTCTAGTATCATATGGCAACCGTGTACCTCTGCAACCATCGCTAAACAATATCAAAAAATCCTTAGTAAGTACGCTTTAGAAACGGATAAAGAAAATCTGGAATTTATTACCTGGCAAGGTCATGATTTCTCTATGAGAGGAATGTCTGGTACAGAATCTGCAATACTTAGTGGTATGGGTCACGCACTTTCTTTTTCAGGTAGCGATACATTACCAGTAGCAAAAGCGTATGAAATGTATTATAATGCTGATGTTACCAAAGAATTAGTAATTGGCAGTGTTAATGCCACAGAGCATAGTGTAATGTGTGCCGGTAGTAAAGATGATGAGATTGGTACTTTTAGAAGATTATTAGAGACATATCCTACAGGAATATTATCTGTGGTTTCTGATACCTGGGATCTCTGGAAGGTGTTGACAGAATATCTTCCCAAGTTAAAAAATGAAATTATGCAACGCGAAGGTAAACTAGTGATCAGACCAGATTCTGGTGATCCGGTAGATATCATATGTGGATGCGATCATAAAGACCCTGTAATTGCAAAAGGAGTAATCGAATTACTTTGGGATGAATTTGGAGGAACCATTAATGAACAAGGATACAAAGTACTAAACCCAAAAATTGGAGCAATCTATGGAGATAGTATTACTATGGATAGAGCTACACAGATATGTGAACGACTAAAACAAAAAGGTTTTGCATCTACTAATGTGGTACTTGGAATAGGAAGTTTTACTTATCAATATAATACTAGAGATACTTTTGGATTTGCTATGAAGGCAACTTATGTTGAGGTAAATGGAGAGGGAAGAGAAATTTTTAAAGATCCTATTACGGATGATGGAACCAAAAAATCTGCAAAAGGATTGATGCAACTTTACGAGTCTAATGGCGAAATTACGCTAAAAGATCAATGTACTTTAGAAGAAGAAAAACAGGGCTTGTTTCGGACAGTTTTTAAAGATGGGAAATTGGTCAATGATGAAAGTCTGTCTGTTATACGAAAACGAATTTTGGCATAAATAATAATGCGTATTAATGAAAACTCTCAAAATTGATCTTTTGGGAGTTTTTCGCATACATATATAGGGTTTTCTTTACGAAAACTGTTATTATAATACGTAGATGCTGTATTCCGTTCTTAATAAGAAATATTGTTAATTTTTTTGTAAGAATTCTACAAGGATTACGACACTCTTCTTAGTATCATTAGTTTGATATCTAACTAACTTAATAAAACACAAACGTCATGAGTGCAATCTGGTTTTTCGAAGATGCAAATCTCTTCAGAGTATTATGTCCTCATAAATTTAAAAAGTACAAAAAGGATCACGATTTAGATGCTTACAAAAAAAGCGATTACATCTATTTTGAAGAAGACTCAGCCAATAAAATATACCTAATCGAAAAAGGGAAAGTGAAAATTGGTTATTATTCTGAAGATGGCAAGGAAGTCGTAAAAGCTATCTTAACCCGAGGAGAGCTTTTTGGAGAAAAGGCAATTCTTGGAGAAGATAGAAGAACTGAATTTGCTCAATCTGTTGATAATACGACTTCTATTTGTCCAATTGGAGTTCAAACTATGCATGATCTTATGCGCGATAATCAGACTTTTAGCCTCAAGGTTTATAAGTTTATTGGTTTACGTTTTAAACGTCTCGAAAGAAGATTACAGTTACTACTATTTAAAGACACTAAAACTAGATTATTAGAATTCTTTGATGAACTCAAAGAAGATTTTGGATATTGCTGCCCAAATACAGGAGATACAGTGATACAACATCCATATACACAAAGAGATATTGCTAATCTTATTGGTACATCCCGTCCAACATTAAATATCATTATGAACGAATTAAAAGAATCCAAGCAAATTGATTTTAATAGAAGAGAAATTCGTTTAAAAATTGTTGCTTAGTGTTAGCTACCTAACATTTTAAAAAGTTTTATGAATTTACTTTTACAGTAATAATAATCATAAAACAAAAGGCAATGTTTAAAAAATTAATGATAGGAATGCTTGCGATAGGATTAATCGCAGTTTCCTGTAAGGATGATGACGATACAATATCTGTCGCTAATGCCGGAGAAATTTCTGGTGGTCCATTCGAATTTGATGTAGATGGGGAAGCAGACATGGTATCTGGAATTACATTAGATGATACTAATGCATTTGGTACAAGTAGTACTTGGATAGTAACTGATGATCAAGGGAATATTCTTGGATTACCACCTACATTAACTGCAGTAGAAGGAGTAAACTTTGATGAAGCTGGTACAGGAACCTGTTTAATATGGTATGCTAGATACAATGGAACGATTACCGGTTTAGAAATGGATATGAATGCCAATGATGTAACAGGTGATTTTGATCTTTCTAACTCTATTACCGTAATCAGAAATCAAGTTGCAAATGCTGGGGTTATTTCTGGTGGTCCATTCGAATTTGATGTAGATGGGGAAGCAGACATGGTATCCGGAATCACATTAGATGATACTAATGCATTTGGTTCTGGTAGTACTTGGATTGTTACAGATGATCAAGGAAATATTCTTGGATTACCGCCAACAATAATGGCAGTAGAAGGTGTAAACTTTGACGAAGCTGGAGCAGGAACTTGTCTGATTTGGTATGCACGTTATGAAGGTACGATATCAGGATTAGAAATGGGAATGAATGCCAATGATGTAACAGGTGATTTTGATCTTTCTAATTCAATTACAGTAGATCGTAATCAAGTAGTAAATGCAGGAACTATTTCTGGAGGACCTTTTGAGTTTGATGTTGATGGAGAAGCGGATATGGTATCAGGAATTACATTAGATGATACCAACGCTTTTGGAGATAATAGTACTTGGATAGTAACTGATGATCAAGGGAATATTCTTGGATTACCACCAACATTAATGGCAGTAGAAGGTGTGAACTTTGACGAAGCAGGAGCAGGAACTTGTCTAATTTGGTATGCAAGATATAGTGGATCTGTAACAGGATTGGAAATGGGGATGAATGCTAATGATGTTACTGGAGATTTTGATCTTTCTAATTCAATTACAGTAGAGCGTAATCAAGTAGTAAATGCAGGAACTATTGCTGGTGGCCCTTTTGAGTTTGATGTAGATGGAACTGCCGATATGGTTTCAGGAATCACGTTAGATGATGCTAATACTTTTGGAGATAATAGTACTTGGATTGTTACGGATGATCAAGGAAATATACTTGGATTACCACCAACACTAATGGCTGTAGAAGGTGTAGATTTTGACGCTGCAGGTCTAGGTGTTTGTTTAATTTGGTATGCAAGGTATAATGGAACGGTTACAGGATTAGAAATGGGTATGAATGCTAATGATGTTACAGGAATGTTTGATCTTTCTAATCCAATTACAGTTACCAGAAATTGTAACACAAGTTCAGGAGTATTATCCGGAGGTCCTTTTACTTTTATGGTTGACGGAACTCCTGATATGGTAAGTGGAATAACATTAGATAGCTCTAATGCTACGGGCCCAAATAGCACTTGGGTTATTACCGATGATCAAGGAAAAATTTTAGGATTACCAGGAACATTAGCTATGGTAGAAGGAGTGGATTTTGATGCAGCAGGAGCAGGAGTATGTTTTATCTGGTACTTAAGATACGAGAATGGAGTAGAAGGATTGGCAATGGATATGAACACAAGTGATCTGAAAGGTTGTTTTAGTTTATCTAATTCTATTCAGGTAACAAGACAATAACTAAAAGAGGTTTATCTTATAATGAAAAAGAAAATAATGATGATTAATGATAATGTGAACTTAACGTAGCTTCCTATCTCACGGGGAGTATAACACAATAGTTCATTATTGTTTTTTTGTTAGTTTTAAAGCGCAACCAAAGGTTGCGCTTTATTAATTTAGCGAAACTTTATTTTGAAAATTTGTATCAACGAGACATTCAAAATATATAGCTGAGCTTATCTTAATGAAGACTAAGATTTACATTTCGAAATTTACATTTCGATAACTATTAAATACATTTTACTAATTGTTAGATAATCTTTTATCGCAGATTATATATACTTTTGCAAGGAAACATTTTTTTACCGACAAATTTAATTACCTATATAATAGAAAATCTTTTATGAAATTCAATAAAAAGAATATATCTAACCTGATTTTTGTAGTTATTTTACTGCTTTTTTTTATTCCGAATACTAGGGGAATGATGCAGATTTTTCTTACCAGAATATTTTCTTTTAGCCCTAACTTAGTGGATATAGAGGAACGAACTCAGGTATCCTCTTATAATTGGAAACTTCACGGAGTAAATACGGAATCAATGAATTTTGATACGGCTGAAGGTAAAGTAGTGTTACTAAATTATTGGGCAACTTGGTGTCCACCTTGTATTGCAGAAATGCCATCATTACAAGAGTTGTATAATGATTATAAAGATAAAGTAGTATTTGTGTTTTTGACTGAAGATGATGACCCGGAACTAAATAAATTTATGGATGATAAAAGTTATAATTATCCAATTTATAGGGCGCTATCAGAGCATCCTAAGCCTTTTGTCCATAAGCCTATTCCTGGTACATATCTTATCGACAAGAAGGGAAATATAGTAATTCATAAAATTGGTGCAGCTGACTGGAATACTGATAAGGTGAGAACCGCTATAGATCAATTATTGGCGGAGTAAATTCCTAACTTCTAAAATACTTAAAAGGAACAAATAGCATTCCAAAACATTTTCCTTTACTTTTATTTAAGTGTTTGTGGTGTATTTTGTGAGCTCTTCTAACACCTTTAGCATACCAATGATTTGCATTTCGGAATAGCTTGAATCGTTGGTGTATAAATATATCATGAACGAAAAAATAGGCAATACCGTAGGCTAGAATTCCAAAACCTATCGATTCTCCTGCCCAGAAAGTTATAGGATCATGGAGCAGGATAGAAGTCATGCTTATTACTGCATAAAACACAAAGAATAAATCATTACGTTCCCACCAACTACTGTGATTCTTGTGGTGGTGATCTTTGTGTAAAGACCATAGAAAACCGTGCATGATATATTTATGAGTAAACCATGCCATGAATTCCATAAAACAGAATGTGACTATAAAAATCAATATCCAAATTAGAACATTCATTTTAGATAAATTTCGTTAAATGCATTATTAAATTAGATTCAATCTGTAATCAAAATATGATTTAGCAAGCAGTCCAAACTTTTGATAATTAGGTACTCGGATTCTAGTGTTTTTAATTTCTACAGAAGGCGTAGCTTTTAGTTTGTTAAGTAATTTTTTATAGTATATATACGCCGTGTATACCCCAAATTTTGCTTCAACTGGTAATTTCATAATACCTTCAAAACTTTTATCAAAATCTTCTTGAATCTCTTCTATAATTCTAAGTTTAGAATCCTCGTCTAATTGTCTTAAATCAGTATCTGGAAAATATGTACGACTCAGGTCTTCAAAATCCGCTTTTAGATCACGTAAAAAATTTACTTTCTGAAAAGCAGAACCTAAATGCTTAGCACTTTCCTTCAATTCATCATACTGCTTATCATCTCCGTTTACAAATACCTTAAGACACATAAGTCCAACAACATCTGCAGAGCCATAAATATATTCTTTATACTCAATATCAGTTAAATAGTTCTTTTTATGAAGATCTAATCGCATACTCTTCATAAAAGCTTCATACAGTTCTGGTTGTATATTATACTGATGAACCGTTTGCTGAAATGAATTAAGAATAGGGTTTAGGCTAATCTTATAATCGATGGCTTTATACATTTCAGTTTCAAAATCATTGAATAATTTTTCCTTATCATAGTCGTGAAAGCTATCTACAATTTCATCGGCAAATCTTACGAATCCATAAATATTATAGATGTCCTGACGAATAGAATCTGATAACATTTTGGATGCTAAAGAAAATGAAGTACTGTAAGAGTTAGTAACAAGTTTGCTACAACTATAAGAAACGGAGTCAAATAAAGCTTTCATCAGTTCGATTTTAGTTAAGGTTTAATTTTTGTGGATTTAATCCTTAAATTAATGTTAGGTCTATTGCATAATATAGTAGGATGCATTCTTACATCACACAGTCTGCAATTTAGGTTTACTAGATAAATTAAATTTTGATTCTATTAGTCCAGCTACTAGTTTTCCAGAAATTAATGATGGTGGTACTCCTGGTCCTGGAACAGTAAGTTGACCCGTAAAAAATAGGTGTTGTACCTTTTTACTTTTCAACTTAGGTCTTAAAAATGCCGTTTGTAATAACGTGTTAGCCATTCCATAGGCATTCCCTTTATATGAATTGTATTCTTTTATAAAATCTTTCACACAAAAAGACTCTTTAAATATAATATTATTTTGAACATTTTGTTCTGTTAAATTCTCAAAACGAGTTATGATTTTATTAAAATATGTCTCTCTTAGTTCAGGTGTGTCTTCAATACCGGGAGCTAAAGGAATTAAGAAAAAACCATTTTCTTTTCCAGCTGGAGCAGAACCTGAATCCGTAACAGAAGTAAAGTTGGCATAAAAAAGAGGCTCGTCAGGCCATTTAGGCTCATCATAAATATCTTTTGCGTGTAGGTCAAAATCCGTATCAAAGAATAAATTATGATGGTGTATGTTTTTTAGTTTTTTATCAAATCCAACATAAAAGAGAAGAGAAGAAGGAGCAAACGTTTTGCGTTCCCAATAGGATTCGGAATACTGTCGATATTTCTGATCTAATAAGGTTTCCCCGTGATGATAATCTGCACCACATAATACAATATCCGCTTTGATTTCAGCATTATTAACAACAATCCCTTTGGCAATACCATTCTCAACCAAAATTTTATCAACAGGAGCGTTAATGAAAAACTGAACTCCTAAGGATTCAGCTAATTTTTTCATCCCTAAGATAACCTGATACATTCCTCCTTGTGGATGCCAAGTTCCTAATCCGAAATCTGCGTAATTCATAAAACTATAAAAAGCAGGGGTATCGCTTGGTTTTGCTCCAAGAAATAATACTGGAAATTCTAGAATCTGAATTAATTTTTTATTCTTAAATTCTTTTCTTACTTCTTTGGAAATAGTGCTAAAAAATTGCCCTATTTTCTTAATAGTTTCTTTCGTTACTAATTCTATGGGGGAAACCCCTGGTCTATAAACTAATTCTTTAATAGCTATATCATAATTGCTTTTTGCAGCAGATATAAACTTCTTTAATTTATTAGAACTTCCTTTTTCTTCTTTTTCGAAAGCTGCATAGATTTTTTCTAAGGTATCTTCGATAGTGATACTTTCTTTATTTTCAAAGAATACTTTGTACGCTGGATTTAATTTATCCAATGTATAAAATTCAGAAGCCGAAGTATTAAAATCATTAAAAAACTTCTCAAATACATCTGGCATCCAATACCAAGATGGACCGATATCAAATGTAAATCCTTCTTTCTTTAGTTGTCTCGCTCTACCGCCGACAGTATCATTTTTTTCATATACAGTAACATCATATCCTAATTTTGCCAGATAACAAGAGGCAGAAAGGGATGAAAAGCCAGAACCGATGATTACTACTTTTTTGTGGGACATAAGGTTTATTTAAAAATCTACTATAATTCTTTAAGAAGGTCAGTTATGGATAAAAAGTAACGATGATTAGATCCACTGCTACCAGAAACATGCATAGTTTGCTTACCAAGCATCCAGAATTCGCTTTCTCTTTTGGAGCACACTATTTCATTAAATTTTTGAACATATTCCCCTATTTTATCTTTTTCTGGTCTTACAGTGAAATATGAAAGAAAAACTGTGTTCTCATGAAATGACAACATATTAGGCAGGCTGTCTAAGGGTATACTTGGACCGAGATAAATGGCTTTGTATCCTTTTAATAAAATTTCATAATTAATATAGAGTAATCCTAATTCATGTATTTCATTTTCTGGGAGATACAGAATAAAAGCTTTATCCGTTTTTGTGGATTTAGAGTACTGCAGTTTCTCTATATTAATTAATAGTTTCTGTTTAATAAGGTTTGTAATAAAATGCTCGTGAGAAGGACTAATCGTATTTGTTTGCCATAATAACCCTATCTCAGTTAAAAGCGGAATAAAAACATCAGTAAAGATCTGTCTAAAAGTTCTTTTTTCTGAAAGTTGTTCATATGTACCCAAAAACAATTGTAAATCGTAATTAAGCATGGATATTTTAAGTGAATTAATTGCTTGATTTTTAGTGCTTTTGTCAGACACTATCCTTCTTACATATTCATCAATCTCTTCATTATTAAGTTTAGAAACTCTAGAGATTTTATAGCCACTGTTAACAAGATAAGTAACATTAAGCAACTTCTGTAGACTTTTTAAACTATAAGTACGTATATTGGTTTCAGTACGATCTGGGGATAAGAGATTATATCTTTTTTCCCATATTCTGATAGTATGAGCTTTTACACCACATAAATTTTCAAGATCTTTAATACTGAAATTTTGCTTAACGTTGTTCACTCTTTTTGAATAAAGGTTAAACAAATGTAAATAAAAAAGAAAGAAATCAATAGGTAGTTCTTGTTAAATTATTAACGATAATTGTTAAAAAGATTTACAAAAGAAGAGTTAGAACTATTAAATATTAGTATTCTTTAGCCGATGTTCTATTTTTCTCTTTCAAAAGAAAAATCCAGAAATATTAGTTTTTAAGAAACGTAAGGCTCTAGTAATATGTACCTCCACGGTTTTCGTAGAAATACCAAGAATTTTAGCAATTTCTTTGTGTCTTTTTTGTTCTAATCTACTTAGTTTAAAGACCTCTCTACATTTTTCAGGAAGCTGCTCAATCGAATTTTCTAGTTTTAACCAATTAGCTTCTTGCTGTCTTTCTTCTTTTTCAGTATAAAGTTCGAAAAGTGCTTTCCATTTTAATTCATCTAATAAATCAATTTCCTTCTTTAGTTTGCGTAAATGCATCAAAAATTCATTATGACAGGAACGAAAAAGATGATTTTTTTCCCAAAGTCGTAACATAGCATTTCGCACCAGATCTTCAGAGAAAGCAGTATTATTAGAGAGTTTATAAACGTAGGTACATAACCATTGGTAATATTGGTTAAATATGACTTTATAACTTTTTTGATTTCCGGCTATTAATCCTTCAATCAGTAATTTTTCTATGTCAGGGTAGTTACTTTTCATAATGACAATCACTTGCTAAATTATAAAAATTAGAATAAAGTAGGGGATTAATGAGATTCTTGCATCATGTATGTAGAAAAAGAAAAAAATGAATCATTATTTAACAATAATTAAAAAATATCTGGAAGGTGAACTTTCTAATTCAGAAAAAAAATTGAGACAATGGATTGTGAAATCCCTGAGAATGAAATGTTTTTCAAAAAAGAAGTAAAGAATTGGAATTCAGAAAAAGAAGAGTTACCAATGAACTCAGAAAAGGCATATAAACGTTTTGTAGATACAATTGATCACAAGGAAACAAAAATAATATCATTAACACCTTTGCTAAGGGCCATTTCTTATGCTGCGGTTTTAGTTGGAGTAGTGTTGGGTGTTTATTATTATACTAAATCAGACATATCTGTCAACAGAACTAACTTGGATGTAGTAGAGGTTGATATGATATCAGAAGATAAGATTAAAATCTCTCAAGTAGACGGCACAATAACCTATATGGATTTTGATGATAAAAAAAATTTGGTTAATGCAAGTGGAGCTATAATTGGTGAAAAAAAAGGAAATATCAGTTAATAATTAAAAATATCGATAAAACCAAAGTCTGGTTAAACGCAGCAAGTACCTTAAAATTCCCGCAACATTTTGGGCCTTCAGTAAAAAAAACAGAATAGTGCATTTGGAAGGTGAAGCTTTTTTTGATGTAACTACTAATGAAAAACAGGCAAGGACATCTTTTTTTATCTTTGCCTGTTTTTAAACTATGCTATTAAAAATAATCTATAGGATTTAATCTTTTTCCATTACGTTTTACTTCATAATGAAGATGAGGTCCAGTAGAAAGTCCAGTATTTCCGCTATAACCTATAACTTGGCCTTTTTGGATTTGTTGATCTTTCTTAATATTGAAGTTTTCCAGATGTGCATACCAAGTTTCATAACCATCGGCGTGGGAGATGACAATTAGGTTTCCCCAATCACCTTGGCTTTTGGCAAGCGTAATAGTCCCATTTGCAGTGGCAATGATTGGAGTTCCTATTTTTGCTCTGATATCTATACCGCCATGGAATACTTTCTTTTTTCGTATCGGATGGTTAAAGTTTTTACCATAAACAGCTGTAATATCATTTTTTGATCCATTTTGGATTGGGAAAATAGAAGGTGGAGTTTCTGTAACAATTTCCTCTGTCAATACCTGCTCTATACTATGATGAGTATTAGACTTTGGTTTTATAAATGCCATAAAAAGCACTGCCAGTAAAGGAATAAGCAAAATGTATCGGATAAGATTTTTTTGATTGGAATTGGTTTTTGTGATCATGTCTATTCGTTTTTCGATTAATGAATGATTGAAATAACTATATAATTTTATGCTTTGGTTTGTTCCCAGATTTTTTACTAAGAGTTTTAGGTAATTTGATTTTTTAATTTGGCCGTTAATTACAGACTGATCCGCTTGATACTCGTGAATGGACTTAATGGATTTTCTAAATAGGTAAGAGAAAGGGTTAAACCAGAATACAACTAGGTATATTTCTGTTACTATTAGATCGACGGTATGGCCAAGTTTTATGTGGACTTTTTCGTGTTCTAATATGGATGCATCGATTTTATTTTTTTCATTTTTTGGAATAAAAATCCAACGAAAACACGAAAATACAGTAGGTATGTCTGCTGCAATAAAAGAATACCCGTCTTTAATGAAAGTTTCAGACCGTTTCTTTAGTTTATGTAATTGTGTAATGGACGATAATAACCTTAGTAAGCATATAAACATACCAATACTATAAACAAGCCATAGTAAATGAATCGAACTCCGATCTTTTTCTGAGTGTTTTACAGGTTCTAAAAGAATATCCTTAGTAGCATTCTTTCTAAGTAAAATATCATCAAAATCTGGTATAATAATGATCTGATTTGGAATTATAAGTTCTATTTGATTTAAGAATGGAAGGCATATAGATATTGGTAATAAACACAATAATAAGATTCTATTGATTTTATGAAAAGTCAATTTTCTAAAGAAAATATAATACGAACTGTATAAAACAGCCAAACAAAAACTAGCTTGTATTAAGTATATAAAAAAGTTATTCATTTTCTTTCTTTAGTTTATCGATTTTTTCTTCAATTAACTGCTTCATTTTTTCTAATTCTGATACATTTAAATCTTCATCATTGGTGAAAAACATAGCAAACTTGCTTATCGATCCACTGAAGAAGTTTTTGACCACTCCTTTAAAATGATTTTTGAAATATATATCTTTAGATATTAAAGGATAGTATTCTTTAATTCTTCCGTACGTATTAAAACTTATAAAGTTTTTTGTTACCAAAGTTCTAATGACTGTTGATATGGTTGTATAAGCAGGTCTAGGTTCAGGGAATTGTTCTACAATATCTTTTAGAAATGCTTTTTCTAGCTTCCAGAGATATCTCATAATCTGTTCTTCTGCCTTTGTTAAATCTTTCATATTACGAATATAACTATATTTTTAGTAATAAAACTATAAATATAGTAATAAAACTATTTTTATAGTCATAGATTTGGATCATTCCTAAAAGTTGTGTGTGAATTGAGATAAGATTGTGATCTTTCTGAAAAAGGTATAATGGAACTTATCAATCTTCCTTATGATGATTCTTCATTAAGCTGTTATCCTGTTAGTCGAAATCTCTATTCCCCTAAAAAAGAAAGTAATTTTGAATATATCATTAAAAAGGTTGATTATCCAGAATTAGCTTTTAATGAGAAGCTAATAAATATCTTTTAAAACCTTACTACTGTCCACAACTCTATACGCTTGAAAATTGAACACCTATAAACACTGTAGTTAATGAAGATAAAAGTACCCGGAATGGGAGTCGAACCCACACGCCCTAATGGACACATGGCCCTCAACCATGCCTGTCTACCAATTCCAGCATCCGGGTAAATGAAGATGCTTGTATTACAATATAGTGTAAAACTAAAAAAGTATCACAAGATAATTGCGATACTTTTTAGTGACCGGGCTGGGGCTCGAACCCAGGACCCTCTCCTTAAAAGGGAGATGCTCTACCAACTGAGCTACCAGGTCATTGATAATTAATTATCAAATATTTTAAAGAACTCTAAGTCGAATAATATTTCTAAATAACTATTATTCATTGTTGTGACCGGGCTGGGGCTCGAACCCAGGACCCTCTCCTTAAAAGGGAGATGCTCTACCAACTGAGCTACCAGGTCATACATTCTTTTTTCCTTGAATGCGGGTGCAAATATACTATCATTAATTTATTTTTCAAGAAGAATTTAATATAAATTTACATTTTATTTTAAATGCCCTTTTTTTCTGGCATAAATAACCTAAATTTTAGTTTATGAATATTATTTTATTAGGGTATATGGGATGTGGTAAATCATCGATTGGCAAGGATTTAGCTTCTAAATTAGAAATGGAATGTCTTGACCTTGACGATTACATTGAGTCTCAAGAAAAAAAATCAGTAAATCAAATTTTTAAAGATAAAGGAGAAATATATTTTAGAAAAAAAGAAAATCAATATTTAAAAGAGGCCTTAGAAAGGTATACAAATACTATAATTTCTCTCGGTGGAGGAACGCCTTGTTTTGCAGGGAATCTGGAAATTATAAAAAATATGGAAAATGCTAAAAGCGTCTATTTAAAAACATCGTTACAAGAATTAGTAAATAGATTGTTTTTAGAAAAAGAAAAACGACCTTTAATATCGCACATATCTTCTAAAGATGATCTGAAGGATTTTATTAGAAAACACCTTTTTGAACGTTCATTTTATTATAATCAGGCTAAATATATCATTTCTACAGATGACAAAACTGTTGCAGAAATAGCAACAGAGATAAAAAATACTTTACTCTAGTATGGCAAGATCGTTTTTGCCAAAAGTTACATTTACATGCTCATGTAGGGAGGTAGATAAAGAAATTCCTTTAAAATCAGCCTTAATGGGATATTTTTTATGATTCCGATTCACTAGAACTGCTGTTTTAAATCTTGTTAGTGGAACATCTAAAAAATGTTTTACTCCATATGCCAAGGCTGTTCCTGAATTAAGAACATCATCGGCTAGGATAAGAGATTTGTTTTCATATGCTGATGATGAGATCGAGGTTTGAACTGTGTTTTGCGGAGAAGATTTATCCATTGTTACCTCACAAAGTGTAACACTAATACTAGAAATATCTTCTAAAATATCTTTTAATCTTTGAGCAAAAATGTATCCGTTTTCTGCAATACCGGCAATAACGATCTCTTTTTCATTTACATTAGTTTCATAAATCTGATAAGCTATTCGCTTAATCTTATGCTGAATTTGTTGATGAGTAAGAATGATATTGTCTTTAGCTTGCATATATAAACAGTGTTAATTTTTTTTCAATTATTCTCAAAGATAAAAAAGAGTTCGTTATCCATACGTGGAGGAATGGAATTATAACATTTTTCCAATGTTTTAATTTTGAAAGATGAAGAAAATAGTGTTAAATATTTCTGTTGATTTCCGCCAAATGGAGGGCCAGTTTTTTTGAAATCATAATCAAAAAATAAACCAACTAGTTTTCCTTCGGGTTTTAATAGAGATTTCATTTTAGAAACATAAGCTGTTCTTTGATCAGGTGATAAGGCGCAGAAAAATGTTTGTTCTACAATAATATCGAATTGATCGTCTAAGCTAAAAAAATCTTCATTTAATATTTGAGATTTAGGAAAATTAGGTTGTTTTTCTTCAAATTTATTAAGTATTTCTTTTACAAAATCTAATATATATAAGTTTTTAAATCCTCTTTCAAATAAAAGTATTGCTTCATAAGCATTTCCACATCCAGGAATTAATATTTTAAGATCTTTATCATCTAATTGATCAAAATATGATGAGATTGGAGGAGAGGCATGCCCAATATCCCAACCCGTTTGATGTAGTTTGTATTTATTACTCCAGAAATACGCATCTAATTTCATTCTTCGCTATCCTTATCACCAGGTTCTTCAAACCAATCATCAATATCCCTTCTGTCTTTTTTAGTTGGCCTACCAGTACCTTTTTTTCTATAATAGTCTTTGGAGTAATTTAAAAGATCTAATTTTTGCAACGCTTCGACAGGAGTTACGTCTTTACGGTATATGTCGACTAGTTTAGCACCAAGTCGGCTTTTTGGTGTGTCTAAAACAACTAGTTCGTAATTAAGTTGGTTTTTACGAACAGTAATTTTATCGGTAGGGTATATTTCTCTAGATGGTTTTACAATATCTCCGTTTACACGAATTTTACCGTCCTTACAAGCCTTTGTAGCAATACTACGTGTCTTGAAATATCTGATACACCATAAATATTTATCAACTCGCATAAAAAAATGATTAAAAAATGCGTTTTATCTCTAATAATAGTTCAGCAAAAGTACAAGAAAATTGTATCTTGCGCCTTCAAAAAAGCAATCAGATGAAAGTAAGAAGTTATATTTTTGCCATAGGAGTTGTTGTTTCGGCCTTTTATGCCTGTAGTAATGATGATGATGGTTTTGTTAGTATTCCGCCAAGGGATGTGACGGAACAGCAAGAAGATGAAGAGCCTATAATACAAAGTTACTTAAGGACGCATTTTTTTACTTTAGTAGATAATAGTGCGAACCCTGATTATCAAAACATACAATTTGATACTATTGCAGGTGATAATAGTGGTCAGACTTCTATTTGGGATTCTGGGCTTCTTGAGACGAAAACGATTACTCGTAATGATGTGGATTATACTTTATATCTTTTGAAACGAAATATTGGAGCGACATCCGAGCGTCAACCAACCTTTGCAGATTCAGTTTTTGTAACATATAAAGGAGAGATTTTTTATGATAATGTAGATCAGGATGGAGATGGTATTCCTGATAATGCAGATGTGGATGCAGATGGAGATAACGAGCCTGATGCTTTAAGTGATTCTGAAACTAAAACGGATAGTGATGGAGATGGAATTGCCGATGATTCTGATATTGATAATAATCCTGATTCATTAGATAGTGATGGAGATGGGATTATAGATGAAAATGATCAGGTGGATAATAATAATCCTGATAGAAGAGTTTTTGATAGTGCTGTCACTCCAGTATGGTTTGATTTGAATGGGGTTTTACCGGGATTTAGAGAAGGTACAGTAGAAGTTAGTGGTGCGTCAGGATTTATTGAAAATGATGATAATGGCACTGTGGATTATAATATGGATTTTGGTGATTTCACAGTATTTATGCCGTCCGGACTAGCTTATTTCGATGAAATACAAACGGGTATCCCTCAATATTCACCCCTTATATTTAGTATCCAGTTATATAGAAGTGTAGAATCTGATCACGATAATGACGGTATACCTTCGTATTTAGAAGATTTAGAGCTTGATTCGGATTTAAGTGTTGATAGAGATGGTGATGGTGACGCAACTAATGATATCGGGGATCGTGATCCAACCAATGATGATACGGATTCAGATAATTTTCCTAATTTTTTCGATCCAGATGATGATGGTGATGGAACACTGACTATAAATGAAGATTTAGAGCCTGATGAGGATTTAACTGTTGATCGAGATGGTGATGGAGACCCTACTAACGATATAGGTGATGGAGACCCAACCAATGATGATACAGATGGAGATGGTATACCAAATTATCTTGATACTGATGACTCCACATCGAGAGAGTTTTTGTAAATGATGACTAGTCCTAAATAATCGATACAGATTATTTAGGACTAGTCAAGTTTTAGGAAAACTATAAATCTAAAGCTAAACTTATTATAAATTGATTTGGTCTGGAATCTACTCTAATTGTTTGACCCGTATTTTGATCAATTGTTTGAGCTTGATTTTCGGTAATTCCTCTTTCATACCTTAGGTCTATATTAAGACGCCTTATTTGTAACCCAACTCCAAATTGAAGACCAACAGTAAATTCATTTTTCACCTCACTTAGTTGTACATCTTCTAAGTCATTATCTATAATGTATTGCAAAGAAGGGCCACCAAATACGTGCAAAGGTCCTAAAAGGTATATTCCTGCCAAAATAGGTAAATCTAGTTTCTTTATATTATAATCTAGTTTTCTATTGTCAAACGAATACGAGCTACTATTCTGAGTATATTGTAGTTCTGGTTTTAGATAAAAACTATCAGTAATATCTCCTCTTAAGAAAATTCCAATGTGATATCCTACACGATCATCCGCATTTTCGGATAGCAGATTACCTCCAGCATTTGTGACGTCATTGAATTCAATTTTACCATTATCCCCATAATTAAGACCAGCTTTCACACCGAAGTTTATTCCTTTTTCTTGTGCGATAAGCCCTAAGGAGTTGAAGAGAATTAAAAACACTAATACATTTTTCATTTTAAATACGTTTTAAAAGATGAATAAATAATTAAACTATTTTTTTGGTGGTTAGTGTTTTCTTTATAACGAAAATGGTTCCAGATTATTCTAAGGCGTAATAAAAAAGCCTTCTGTTATTTTACAGAAGACTTTAGATATTTATTTAATTTAAGGAGCAGAATATTATTTTCTCTTTATAACTTTTTCTGCTGCGTTAGTTATGGATTCAGCATTTAATCCATATTTTTCCATCAGTTGATCAGGAGTTCCACTTTCTCCAAAAGTATCATTAGTAGCAATGAATTCTTGTGGAGTAGGATGGTTTTGACTCAATACTCTGGATACACTTTCTCCTAGTCCTCCTAAAAAGTTATGCTCTTCTGCAGTAACTATACAACCTGTCTTTTTAACAGAGTTTAAAATAGCTTCGTTATCGAGAGGTTTAATCGTATGAATATTAATTACTTCAGCGCTAATTCCTTTTTCCTGTAAAGCTTCTGCAGCTAGTAATGCTTCCCATACCAAGTGTCCTGTGGCTACAATTGTAACATCTGTACCTTCTTGTAAATGAACTGCCTTTCCGATTTCAAACTTTTGATCTTCTGGAGTAAAGTTAGCTACTTTAGGTCTTCCAAAACGCAAGTATACTGGTCCTTCGTAATCTGCTATTGCAATTGTAGCTGCTTTCGTTTGATTATAATCACAAGGATTGATGACTACCATTCCTGGTAACATTTTCATTAATCCAATGTCTTCTAAAATTTGATGAGTAGCCCCATCTTCTCCAAGAGTTAAACCTGCATGAGAGGCACATATTTTTACATTCTTTCCACTGTATGCAATGGACTGACGTATTTGATCATAAACACGACCTGTAGAAAAATTCGCAAAAGTTCCTGTAAAAGGAATCTTTCCTCCGATAGTTAATCCTGCGGCAATACCCATCATATTGGCTTCAGCAATTCCGATCTGAAAAAAACGATCTGGATTATTTGCTATAAAAGCATCCATTTTTAGAGAACCAATAAGATCTGCACAAAGTGCTACAACATTTTCGTTTGTTTTTCCAAGTACTTCAAGACCTACTCCAAAACCAGAGCGTGTATCTTTTTTTCCTGTATCTATATATTTTTTCATGTATCTTTTTTTTCAATGATTTCTGTAAAGCAGAAATCTCTTTTTATGACCTAATAGTCTCCTAAAGTTTCAGGATTTTGTGCTAAACCTATTTCTAATTGCTCGTCATTTGGAGCTTTACCGTGCCATGCATGAGTATGCATCATGAAGTCTACTCCATTTCCCATAACAGTATGCATCAAAATACAAACGGGTTTTCCTTTTCCTGTTCTGGTTTTTGCTTCTTTAAGACCTTCTATAACAGAAGTAATATTGTTTCCTTCTGTGATTTCCATAACATCCCAGCCAAAAGCTTCAAATTTAGCTCTTAGACTACCTAATGGTAAAACATCATCTGTAGATCCGTCAATTTGTTGTCCGTTAAGATCTATAGTAGAAATAAGATTATCTACTTTTTTTCCAGATGCATACATAGCTGCTTCCCAAATCTGACCTTCTTGTAATTCTCCATCTCCGTGAAGACTATATACAATGTGATCGTCATTGTTTAATTTTTTAGCTTGTGCTGCTCCAATAGCTACAGACATTCCTTGACCTAAAGATCCCGATGCAATTCTAATACCAGGAAGACCTTCGTGTGTCGTAGGGTGTCCTTGAAGTCTGCTATTAATTAGTCTAAAAGTATTTAGCTCTTCTACAGGAAAATATCCGCTTCTTGCTAATACACTATAAAAAACGGGAGAAATATGACCATTAGATAAGAAAAAAAGATCTTCTTCTTTTCCATCCATATCAAATCCATCTTTTCTTTCTAGAATTTCTTGATAAAGAGCTACAAAAAATTCTGTACATCCCAGAGAACCACCTGGATGTCCTGAGTTTACTTTGTGAACTTGTCGTAGTATATCTCTACGAACCTGAGTTACAAAATCTTCTAATTGTTGTGTTTTTGGCATTGTAATGCTAATTGGCTTAATGATTAAGGCGCAAAAATACAGGTTTTGATTACCGTGGCAAAATGTCTGAACACCTTTTAATTAAGATCCTATTGTTAATAACGAAAAGTTTTCGGAAACTTCATTTTATCAAAGTAGTTTTAGTTAGTTATCTTTGCGCTCTACGAAATAAAAATTATGCAATTCGACCTATTATCTACAGATCCTCAAAGTAAAGCTAGAGCTGGAAAAATAACCACTGATCACGGAGTTATTGAGACTCCAATTTTCATGCCAGTTGGTACAGTAGGGACTGTTAAAGGAGTTCATCAGAGAGAGCTAAAGAATGATATCAACCCTGATATTATTTTAGGAAATACCTATCATTTATACCTAAGACCACAAACTCCTATTTTAGAGAAAGCTGGAGGCTTGCATAAATTCATGAATTGGGATCGAAATATCCTTACGGATAGTGGAGGTTATCAGGTATATTCTTTATCAGCAAATCGAAAAATCAAGGAGGAAGGGGTTAAATTTAAATCCCATATAGATGGTTCTTATCATGTTTTTACTCCAGAGAATGTGATGGAAATACAGCGTACTATAGGAGCAGATATTATAATGGCTTTTGATGAATGTACTCCATATCCGTGTGATTATGGATATGCAAAAAGGAGTATGCATATGACACACAGATGGTTAGATAGATGTATGCAACATCTAGAAAAAATTCCTGTTAAATATGGATATGATCAGACTTTTTTTCCAATTGTGCAAGGAAGTACTTATAAAGACCTAAGAAGACAGTCAGCAGAATATATAGCAAACGCAGGTGCAGAAGGAAATGCAATAGGAGGTTTATCTGTAGGTGAGCCAGCTGAAGAGATGTATGCAATGACAGAAGTAGTAACAGAAATTTTACCAGAAGATAAGCCTAGGTATTTAATGGGTGTAGGTACACCTATCAATATTTTAGAGAATATTGCACTGGGTATTGATATGTTTGATTGTGTTATGCCTACTCGTAATGCTCGTAATGGAATGCTTTTTACAGCTCACGGTACTATTAATATGAAAAATAAAAAATGGGAAGATGATTTTTCACCCATTGATGAAATGGGAATTACGTTTGTAGATACCGAATATTCTAAGGCATATTTAAAGCATCTTTTTTCGGTAAATGAATTATTAGGAAAACAAATAGCCACCATTCATAATTTAGGATTTTATTTATGGTTGACTCGAGAAGCAAGAAAACATATCTTAGCGGGAGATTTTTATTCTTGGAAAAATATGATGGTTAAACAAATGGATAAAAGATTATAATTTGAAAATATTAGACTGGTACATACTTAAAAGATATTTGGGGACATTTTTTACAATGATTCTCATGTTTATTCCAATCGGTATCATAGTAGACCTTTCAGAAAAAATTGATAATATATTAGAACACAAAGCACCATTTGCTGCGGTCGCATCTTATTATCTTGATTTTACGATATATTTCGCAAACCTATTATTCCCGTTATTTGTATTTCTTTCCGTGATTTGGTTTACTTCTAAATTGGCAAATAAAACAGAGATTATAGCCTTTTTAAGTTCCGGTGTTTCGTTTTGGAGATTTCTTAGACCTTATATGATAGGAGCTATTTTAATTTGTGCTGGAGCTTTGGCCATGGGTTTGTTTTTAGCACCTAGAGCAAGTCAGGGGTTTAATGAATTTAAATATACTTATTTAAAGAAAGGTAAAAAAGTACAAGAAACCAGGAATGTATATAGACAATTAAATGATAGTATATTTTTGTATGCAAATGATTTTAAACCGCTTAAAAAATCTGCTACTAATTTCACATTAGAGTATTTTGATGGTAATAAGTTGGTAACCAAAATTTCTGCAAGAACAATAACCTTTAAGGATAGTATTTATGAGCTAAGAGATTTTGTAAAACGAACAGTTTTAGAAAATGAAGATATAATTGAGAAAGCTAGAAAAAAAGATACTGTATTACCTTTTAATATTGATGAATTTACACCAGTGACTTACGTAGCAGAAACGCTTAATTACGTAGAACTAAGTGAGTTTATAGAAAAAGAAAGTAAACGAGGATCATCAGATATTAATCGTTACAAAGTGGTAGCTTATAAAAGATGGAGTATTCCAGTTTCGGCATTTATTCTAACGGTTATAGGAGTTGCCGTTTCTTCTATGAAAAGAAGAGGAGGAATGGGAGTGAATCTTGCAGTCGGTATTTCATTAGCCTTTGTTTTTATCTTTTTTGATAAAGTACTAGGTACGATGGCAAATCAATCTGATTTTCCACCTTTAGTGGCAGTATGGTTTCCTAATGTTTCTTTCGGGATTTTAGCAATTTATCTATTGTATAATGCCAAACGTTAAGCTTCAAAATTACCTGCATTTTCATTTTATCGTATTTGTATGGGGGTTTACTGCAATACTTGGAGAATTAATTTCTATTGATGCATTACCTTTAGTATGGTATCGAATGTTAATGGCTTCAGGATTTATTTATATCTATATTTATTTAAGAAAAATTTCTTTAAACATTTCCGCAAAACTTCTTGTAACCTTATGTTTTGCAGGAGCAATCATAGCGCTACATTGGATTACATTTTTTGCGGCAATAAAAGCATCTAATGTTTCTATAACTTTAGCTGTACTATCTACAGGAGCGTTTTTTACTTCAATTTTGGAGCCTATTTTCTATAAACGTAAGCTGATATGGTATGAAGTTGTATTTGGTCTTATGGTAATTTGTGGACTTTATATTATTTTTAATGTAGAAGGAGATTATTTTTTGGGTATTATATATGCAATATGTTCGGCTTTTCTGTCTTCAGTTTTTTCATTGATTAACGGAAAGATAGCTCAGCAATATTCGCCATCGATGATTTCTTTTTACGAATTATTAAGTGGTGTTGGTTTTGTAACTATTTATTTAATGGGAGCTTCTTTTTTAGGAAACGGTAATGACGGTTTTTCAGTAGCTTTTTTTCAATTGTCAACTTCGGATTGGGTGTATCTCATTATTTTGGCATCTTTTTGTACAGCTTATGCTTTTATTGGTTCTGTTCAGGTAATGAAATACTTAAGTCCTTATACAGTAATGTTAACCATCAATCTGGAACCAATTTATGGAATAGTATTGGCGTATTTAATTTTTGGAGATTCAGAAAAAATGAATCCTGAATTTTACTACGGAGCCCTTATTATACTAAGCACTGTCGTGTTAAACGGAATATTTAAAAATATTAAAAAAATAAAAAGACAAAGGTCTTAATACTAGTTTAACAAGTATTGTTTTATATTTGCCTGCTAACCCTAGTTAAACCTAAAAACATATTCTTGATATGGAATATTTAGAATTTGAACTCCCCATAAAAGAACTCGAGGAACAATTTGAGAAAGCTTGTGCTATAGGAGCGGAAAGTGACGTTGATGTTACTGACACCTGCAAGCAAATCGAAAAGAAGTTAAACGAGACAAAAAAGGAAATTTATAAAAACCTTACTGCTTGGCAGAGAGTACAATTGTCCAGACATCCATCTAGACCGTATACCTTGGATTACATTAATGCAATCTGTGGTGATTCTTTTTTAGAGTTACACGGAGATCGTAATGTTAAAGATGATAAGGCAATGATAGGAGGTCTTGGTAAAATCGGAGACCAAACCTTCATGTTTATTGGCCAGCAAAAAGGGTATAATACGAAAACAAGACAATATCGTAACTTCGGTATGGCTAATCCAGAAGGCTATAGAAAAGCACTTCGATTAATGAAAAGTGCAGAGAAATTTAATATTCCTGTAGTAAGTTTTATAGATACACCTGGAGCCTATCCAGGTTTAGAAGCAGAAGAAAGAGGACAAGGCGAAGCTATTGCTAGAAATATTCTTGAAATGACTCGTCTTAAAGTACCTATCACTGTTATTATTATTGGAGAAGGTGCTAGTGGTGGAGCATTAGGTATAGGAGTAGGTGATAAAGTATTGATGTTAGAGAATTCTTGGTATTCTGTTATTTCTCCAGAAAACTGTTCTTCTATATTATGGAGGAGTTGGGAGCAAAAAGAAATTGCAGCAGAAGCTTTAAAATTAACTGCAAAAGATAGTGCTAAACTTAAAGTTGTAGACGAAATCGTAAGAGAACCAATTGGTGGGGCACATAATGACCGTGAAAAAACATTTAAAACAGTACGAGACAAAATTTTATCGTCTTTTGATGAGATGAAAAACTTATCACCAGAAGAATTGGTGGAAAAACGTATGGATAAATATGCAAATATGGGAGTCTTTAAAGGCTAACCCCTAATAAATCACTTGACACAAAAATCTGAAGTTTTTGACTTCGGATTTTTTTATGCTTATTAACAATATAATTAAGTTATCAACAGTTCAATTGTTGATGACCGGTGGACATTCATTATCGTTGTATAGGGTCCATCTCTTTACAATTTTTTTACATTCGTGGTTATGGAAAAAGTACAGGAAGGGAAGCAATCTAATTATGGTCGGGGGAACGTAATTTCGTTAGAAAAAGGAAAAATACCTCCTCAAGCAACTGATTTAGAGGAGGTTGTGCTTGGGGCAATGATGATTGATAAGAAAGGAGTTGATGAAATAATTGACATTCTTAATCCTGATGTTTTTTACAGAGAGTCTCATAAACACATTTTTGAAGCGATTTACAAACTCTTCGAAAATTCAGAACCAATAGACTTATTAACGGTTTCTAGTCAACTTAAGAAGGATGCAAAACTAGAATTAGCGGGTGGGGAATTTTATCTTATACAATTAACCCAAAAGGTAGCATCTTCTGCACATATCGAGTTTCATGCACGTATAATTTTGCAGAAATATATTCAGCGTAGTCTCATTAAAATATCAAATGAAATTATAGAAGAGTCCTATGACGAGACAACTGATGTTTTTGATCTCTTGGATATGGCAGAATCTAGATTATATGAAGTAACCCAAGGAAATATTAAAAGATCCACGGAGACTGCCCAGAATTTGGTAATCCAAGCTAAGAAAAAAATCCAGGAAATATCTAATAAAGAAGGAATGAGTGGAGTGCCTTCTGGGTTTGATAAGTTAGATAAACTTACTTCCGGTTGGCAACCCAGTGATTTAATAATCGTTGCAGCACGTCCGGGTATGGGAAAAACGGCTTTGACATTATCGATGGCACGAAATATGTCTGTTGGGGCTAATATTCCTGTTGCGTTCTTCTCATTAGAGATGTCTTCTGTACAGTTAATCACACGTTTGATATCTTCTGAAACGGGACTTTCTTCTGAAAAATTGCGTACTGGTAAGTTAGAAAAACATGAATGGGAACAACTTAATGTAAAGGTAAAAGATTTAGAAAAGGCACCACTGTTTATAGATGACACACCTTCTCTTTCTATATTTGATTTAAGGGCAAAGGCAAGACGTTTGGCTTCGCAGCATGGAATACGAATGATTGTAATAGATTATTTACAGTTGATGACTGCTGGTGGAAGCGGTAAGAACGGAAATCGTGAACAAGAAATTTCAACAATTTCTCGTAACCTCAAAGCGTTAGCAAAAGAATTAAATATACCAGTTATTGCATTATCACAGTTATCACGTGCAGTAGAAACTCGTGGAGGGAGTAAACGACCGTTATTAAGTGACCTGAGGGAATCTGGAGCAATTGAGCAAGATGCAGATATTGTAGCATTTATATTTAGACCAGAATATTATAAGATAGACGAATGGGATGATGAAGAAAGATCTCCCACACAAGGACAAGGAGAGTTTATTGTAGCGAAACACCGTAATGGTGGTTTAGAAAATATTAGGTTAAAGTTCATTGGTCACTTAGGTAAATTTGATAACTTAGATGACTTTAGTACTCCTTTTGAGTTTCATTCTAAAATGAACGATGGTAAAGAGCAAGAAGAAGACCCTTTTAGTGCAAAGCATCTTCCTAGTGCCGATGAAGCTTTTGGGAGTAGCATAAATGATTCTAATAATGATGATGACGTTCCTTTCTAGAAACCTGTATAAGTTTTCGATTTGTATTTTTTTGTTTTTTCTTTCATTCCAATCATATGCTTCGTATGTATTAATACCCATGGATGCTGAAAGTCAACAAAATCACTTAAAAGCTTATGGAATTACCTATTGGACATTAAGTAAAGATCTTAAAGTAAAATGGTTACTTAATTATAGAGGTGGATCTTTTCTTTTGCCTGATACAGAAGATATTAGAAAAGAATGTACGATCAGAGGAGTTTCGTATGAAGTGTTAAGTGATTCCAATACAGAGGAAATTCTAGCAGAAATTAGCAGCCCATCTAAGAATATGGAAGCGGTTATATTAGAAAAAGCTCCAAAGATAGCGGTATATTCTCCAAAAGGAAATCAACCTTGGGATGATGCAGTAACCATGGTACTTACTTTTGCAGAAATCCCTTATGAAACGGTATATGATAAAGAAGTATTAGAAGATAATTTAATATTATTTGATTGGTTACATCTACATCACGAAGATTTTACCGGACAGTATGGTAAGTTTTATTCTTCATATAGAGCAGCTCCTTGGTACATAAGAGAAAAGGCTCAAGCAGAAAAGTTAGCAAGTGATTTAGGATATCAAAAAGTTTCTCAGGAAAAATTAGGCGTTGCTTTAAAAATTAGAGATTATGTTGTGGGAGGTGGGTTTATGTTTGCTATGTGTAGCGCAACAGATAGTTTTGAGATAGCATTAGCGGCAGAAGGAGTAGACATATGTGAACCAATGTTTGATGGAGATCCGAGTGAGCCTGGATACCAATCTAAAATTAATTATAATAACACCTTTGCGTTTAAAGATTTTACATTAGAACGTAGTCCTAATGTTTATGAGTTTTCTTCTATTGATATGACTAGGAAACGTCGTATTTCTAAAACCACTGATTATTTTACACTAATGGATTTTTCGGCAAAATGGGATCCAATTCCTACAATGCTTTGTCAGAATCACACTGCGTTGGTGAAAGGATTTATGGGACAAACCACTGCATATGATCCTAGCGAAATTAAATCCAATGTATTAGTATTGGGAGAAAATAGAACTAATAATGAAGCTAGATACATTCATGGAATAAAAGGAAAAGGTTTTTTTACTTTTTATGGAGGTCACGACCCTGAAGATTATCAACATAGAGTAGGAGATCCAAAAACGGAATTAGAATTACATCCTAATTCTCCTGGATATCGTTTGATTCTTAATAACGTACTATTTCCTGCTGCAAAAAAGAAGAAACAGAAAACTTAATTTATTTTTCTTGTAAGGTTACGAAAACAATACGACTATGGTCAATTATACTATAACCTTAACCATTCAAAAATGAAAAAAATAACATTATTCACTGTAATTTTAGGTGTTTTGTTTTCTTGTAAAGAAACTCTTAAAGAAGAAAAAGAAATTGTTGTAGAAGAGAAAGTAGAAGTAATTACTCCTAATCGTTCTAAAGATTTCCCAACAGATATAGCCGCTGTTCTTAAAGCTCATGGCGGAATTAAAGCTTTTGATGAACAGAACACACTTGTTTTTGAACTTTCTAACCCAGAGGGTAATGAAAAACATATTACTGACCTAAAGACTAGACATGCTCGTATAGAAACAGATAAATTTGTATTAGGTTTTGATGGGGAAGAAGCCTGGATTGAACAAGATTCTACTTATTTTAAAGGAAACCCTCGTTTTTATCATAATCTTATGTTTTATTTTTATGCAATGCCTTTTGTGTTGGGAGATGAAGGTATTTCTTATGAAAAAGTTGATGATCTTAAAGTAGGCGATGCGTCGTATCCAGGTTATAAAATATCTTATGGAGAAGCGATTGGTGATTCTCCAAAAGACAACTATTTCTTGTATTATGAAGCGGATTCTTATAAGATGAAATATTTAGGATATACAGTAACGTTTTTTAGTAAAGAAAGTAGCGAAAAGATAAGTTTGATAGAATACACTAATTGGAGTGACGTTAATGGCTTATTACTTCCTGAAACCTTAAAATGGAGAACATATGAAGATGGAGTTGTTGGCGAAATTAAAAGCGAAAGAAATTTTGTAAATGCTTCGGCAAGCACAGAGAAAATGAATTCATCTATATTCAGTAAACCAAAAGAAGAAAAATAAATCTTATATAAAATATAAGCTTTTATAAGTGTAAAGAGCTCTACTAGTCAAAAACTGGTGGAGCTCTTTACTTTATTAGTAAAACGAAAACTTTTTTGATAAAAATATATATGCAATTTTTAGGATTTGATAATTTAAAGAAAAAAATCTACTCTTTTATTGCGAAATAATCATTGTTGATGGGCTTTTTAACAGGAATACAATAAAGTCACTTTGAGTACATTTTTAGAATTAACTAATTTTATATCTTTTATCTAATTCTATTTACGAAAACGATATAGTAACACACGCAAAACTAATTTTATGTATACAGAACTTACTACAAGCAATAGGATACTTATGGGGCCGGGACCATCGGATGCACATCCTAGAGTACTAAAAGCAATGTCCACTCCATTAATAGGTCATTTAGATCCCGAATTTGTAACTATTATGGATGAAGTCAAAACAATGGTACAAGATACATTTATGACTCAAAATAATATGACATTTGTCGTTTCTGCTCCGGGAAGTGCAGGTATGGAAACTTGTTTGGTTAATTTATTAGAACCAGGAGATGAGGCAATTATTTGTATTAATGGAGTGTTTGGAGGAAGAATGGCTGATATAGCAGAAAGATGTGGTGCTAAAGTTCATAAAGTTGAGGTAGATTGGGGAACTGTAATTACTCCAGAAGATATTAAAAAAGCATTGGATGTATGTAAAAAACCAAAATTAGTAGCATTAGTTCATGCAGAAACATCTACAGGCGCATTACAACCAATAAAAGAAATAAGCGACTTAGTACATAATGCAGGTGGATTGTTAATGGTAGATGCAGTGACGTCATACTGTGGAATGGAACTAAGAGTTGATGATTGGAATATTGATGCAATATATACCGGAACACAAAAAAATCTAAGTGCACCTCCAGGACTATCTCCAGTTAGTTTTTCTGATAATGCATTAAAGGCTTTGGAAAATAGAAAAACAAAAGTGCAAAGCTGGTTTTTGGATTTAAGTTTAGTAAAAAACTATTGGGCTGGTGCCAAACGTGCATATCATCATACTGCACCAGTTTCTTCAGTATATGCGTTAAGGGAATCTCTTAGGATTGTTTTGGAAGAAGGACTAGAAAATAGATGGAAGAGACATCAAGATGTTCATCAGGTTTTAAAAACCAAACTGGAGAATTTAGGATTTAGATATTTGGTTGAAGAACAATATAGGTTGCCTAATTTAAATGCAGTTTTTTTACCTGAAGGAAATGATGAAGCTTTGCTAAGAAAAAGATTATTGAATGATTACAATATTGAAGTAGGAGGTGGTTTAGGAGCTTTTGCTGGTAAAATATGGCGTATAGGTATAATGGGTGAAAGTTGCACACCAAATCATGTGAATATGTTGGTTAGTGCACTTCAGGATATGAAGGAGTTTAAAAGTTAATATGCTGGAAAATAGGGAGTAACATTTCACTGAAAACAGGGTGAAATTTGAGATTTAAATTCGCAAAATTTGTATACACGAAATAGTTAATCTTTTTTTAATCTCTTAAAACCTTATTCGATGAGTAAACTACACGATGACCTTATGGTTGCGGAAATCTTAAATTTTTTTTATCCTAATAGTACAATTTCAGAATATGATGTAACTGATGATTTAGGAGATTTAGCGGCAGAAATGTATGCAGAAGCGCTAGAGGCTTCAAACGCAATGCATTTTGTACCTAGACCAACATACACGCCTTCATTATCCTGGTTGATAAAAGAAGGTGTTAAAGCAGTTTGGAGATCAAAAGGAGGAGATGAAATATATGAATCGGTAAGAGTTACGGTAGCCCTCAAATACAAAAGTGAGCACCAAATGGTAAAGCTGGGAATTTAAATAGAAAGAGGCGCTTGATAAAAGCGCCTCTTTTTTATTTAGTATGTCAGTATACTCAATTATTTACTGTATTTATTGCTGTATCGTTTCCAGAGTTTAGTCTGGTGACTTTCCAAACTGATATCACGACCTTGTATAAAAGCTTTTTCTAATTGATTTGTTCGCATATCTAAAGCGTCACCGATACTAATAAACAAGGTAGCATCTTTTCCTACCTCTAATGTACCTACCATGTCATCAATGCCTAATATTTTGGCAGTATTGCCTGTAATTAATTGCAGGGCTTTTTCTTTATCCAATCCGTGAGCAGCTACAGTTCCTGCCTGAAAAGGAAGATTACGAGCATTAGCACGCTCCATCTGACCACTATTTTCTAATGCAACTAACACTCCTGCATCCATTAGTGTCTTAGCACTTTTGTACGGTAGATCATAGTCATCATCTTCATAATTAGGGGTAGAATGAGTTCTTGTTAATAATACAGGGATATTATGCTGTTTTAACTGATTCGCTACTTTGTAAGCTTCATCTGCATGTACTAAGACCACTTTTTGTATTCCATGTTTTTTGGTAAAACTAAGAACATCAAGAATTGATTTTTCTGGGCTAACATGGACAAATAATGTTTGAGAGCCATCAAAGATTTTTTTCATTGCCAAATGAGGTAAGTTTTTTTTACCTGAATTTGATTGAACGGTAGCTTTTGCTTGATTTATGAAATCATTAATCTTTGCAACCTGCTCGGTGTATTTTTTATTTGGTTTAAATCCCGGATCTTCTCCTAGCCACCATCTTCCTCTAGTAAAAGGACTTGGCCAATTAAGATGTATGCCATCATCCGTTTTTAGACTAGCGTCTTCCCAGTTCCACGCATCTAATTGAACTATAGAAGAAGTTCCAGAAATAGATCCTCCGCGAGGTGTGGTTTGGGCAATTAAAACACCATTAGGCCTCATGCTTTCTACAATTTTACTTTCGGCATTGTAGGCAACAATACTTCGTATATGTGGATTGAAACCGCCTATTTCGCTATCATCGTCAGTTGCTCTTACCGCTCCAATTTCTACAAGCCCTAAAGTCGAATTAGGAGCTATAAATCCAGGATATACGTGTTTGCTAGAGGCATCTATTACTTTTCCTTTAGCAGTAGTACTTCCATTAACACCAATATTGGTTATTTTTCCGTTTTCAAAAATAATGATACTATTCTCTATAACTTCACCATTACCTATGTGTGCCGTTGCACCTGTAATTGTAATTGCTTCATTTTGAGACTTAGCAGGAGTTTGCTGTGCTATTATATTTCCTGAGGAAAATAGTAGTAACAACAATATGTATGATATATTTTTCATGTCTTGATTCATTAATTTTAGTGTATTGTTTCTAAAGTTTCACAATGAAATTGTTGTTTCTCTTTTTTCTTAGGAGGTTGTGTTTTCAAACCATTGTTTTTTGCCTTTAGTAACATAGTAGAAAGCTGATTCTTTTCTTGAGCAATAGTTTTTCTCATTGCTTTGTCTTTTTCAAGATCAAAATATATTGCTCCTTCAATAATTGTTTTTTCAGCTTTTGCATAAATAGATAGTGGATGATCTGTCCATAATACTAGATCTGCATCTTTTCCTACTTTAATACTTCCGACACGGTCATCAATATGTAAAAGTTTTGCTGGATTAAGTGTTACAAACTTCCAGGCATCTTCTTCGCTTACTCCTCCGTATTTTACGGACTTTGCAGCTTCTTGGTTTAATCTTCTAGACATTTCGCCATCATCACTATTAATAGCTACTGTTATTCCTTGATTATGCATAATGGTTGCATTATATGGAATCGCATCATTTACTTCATACTTATATGCCCACCAGTCAGAAAAAGTTGATCCACCAACTCCGTGAGTAGCCATTTTATCAGCAACTTTATATCCTTCTAAAATATGTGTGAATGTATTTATTCTGAAATTAAACTTCTCTGCGACTTTTATTAACATGTTAATTTCACTTTGAACGTAAGAGTGACAACTAATAAAACGCTTACTATTAAGGATTTCCACTAATGTTTCCATTTCTAAATCCTTTCGATATACTTTTCCACTATTTTTTAATATTTCATATTCTTTGGCGCGAGTAAAATAATCAACATATAATTGTTCTACTCCCATACGGGTTTGTGGGAAACGTATTCTTTCCGCGTCACCCCAATTACTTTGTTTTACATTTTCTCCCAAGGCGAATTTGATGAACTTTGGAGAGTTATTATATATTAAGTTTTCTGCACTTTCTCCCCATTTTAGCTTTATAATGGCGGATCTACCACCAATTGGATTAGCAGAACCATGAAGAATCTGTATAGATGTTACTCCACCCGCTAGGTTACGATAGATATTAATGTCATCAGGAGCTACAACATCCTCTATCGTTACTTCGGCAGTAGAGTTGTGACCAGCTTCATTTATAGCCGCCGCTGCAATATGTGAGTGTTCGTCTATAATACCACTAGTTAAGTGCTTTCCTGTAGCATCTATAACTTTTGCATTTCCAATATTAAGGTTTTTCCCAATTGCTGCAATTTTCCCGTTTTTAACCAATATATCGGTTTCGGTTAGGATTCCGTCAGATTCATTTGTCCAAACGGTAGCGTTTTTAATTAAGAGATTTTCGGATATAGGTAATTTACTAGTTCCGTAGGCAATATTTGGATACGTAACAGGAAGTACTTTTGGGACTTCCTTTTTATCTTCTGGTTTCTTTTTATTCTTTTTGGTGCCTTCTTTTGGTTTTTGTTTTGCTATAAAAGTTGTTTCGACACCATTAGAAAGAATCGCTTTTCCACTCCAAAATTTCGGATTATTGTTTATTGCGGTAACGATTCTGGTATATTGTGTTTTTGTAGTATCTGCATCAGTAAATGTTATAGATACCCAATCATCTTTATAATTTATCTTACTTCCTAATTTGGTTTCTCCTAATTTTATTTCGGCCTTAGGTGTTGAGGATTTTCCGGATATGGATAGGTCATATGTTTTTCCAGCTATGGTAAGTTCATATGTGCCATTAATGTTAACAGTATCCATGTCGTTAACAATATTTTTATGTCCCTGTACCCAGTTTTCGTAAATAATATTGTCTTTAGAGAACAATTCTTGACTGGTAATTAAGAAGTTTGCATACGCTCCTTTTTTTAAACTACCAAGCACATCGCTTTTACCTAGGATTTCTGCCGGAATTGTAGTTAAGGAAGCTAACACAGTTTTCTTGTCCAGACCATATGCTATTGCTTTTTCTATCCTAGTTTTAAGATCAGCTATCTTTTTTAATTTATGGGTAGTTAATGAAAATCGTATCCCATTTTTAGCAAGTACAGAGGGATTAGATGGGGCTTGATTCCAATGACGCATATCTCCAAGGCTTACTAGATTTGACATATATGGATCAGATACATCATAAGCTTCTGGGAAATCTAGTGGAAGAATGTAAGTAGCATTTGTAGCTTTTACTTTATCGATTCTTGCATATTCATCCCCACCACCAACGATAATGTATTGTATATTAAATTCGTCTCCTATTTTATCCGCTCTAAAACCGTTGATTCTACTTCCAGCTTCAAAAATTTGAGGTAATTTTTTATTTCTGTTTAAGGCTTCTAAAGATAAATCTCTGTTATCGGTATTTCCGTTAGCATACCAACTGGCATCAAGATAAACTTGTCTCAATAAAGCCATAGCTCCCATTAAGGAGGTAGGATATCCTTGATTACTTTTTTTGCTTTTGGTAAAAGAAAGTAATTGTGATGACGCATCAGATAGTAAACGTTCACCTTCAGAACCCTTATTATTAAGAGCTACCAGAAAACCAGTTCCTCTAATGATTCCATCAGCCATGTGAGTGTTTAGTGCTCCATACCCTTCCTTAATAAAGGCATCCGCTTTCTTGTTATCATATTTGAATTCTTCGAGTGGATTTGTTTCAGGACGAATATGGTCATTCCAATAATATCCTTCTCGAGAAGCATCGTATTGAGGGTTTCTTCTAAAAGAGTTACCTTTTGTTTTTGGTTTTTCAATACCGAAATTGGTATAAGGGTCAATAAAAGAAGCATATATATGTTTTTCTTTTAAATCAATAACTACACTATTTTTTGGAATAGTTAGAGCAGTCCCGACCTGTTTGATCTTTCCTTTTTGAATGATCAATGTACCATTTTTTATCTCTGTTTCTGGAGATGTATGAATTATCGCATTGGTAAAAACAGTGTAATTCGAGTTAGACGTTTTTACGCCATCATTTTTTGGGAAATATTCTTGAGCATTAAGAGTAAATCCCATAAATATCACAAAGAGTGATAATAATAGTTTTTTCATAAGAGTTTGTGTAAAGATGAATTGGTTTTAAAGATAACCGTTGCAATAGAAAGACCTTAAGAATTAATAATTTTTTAACAACTTCATTTACTATTGTAAGCAAGAGATAGTTTGTAGAACTATAACTTGTCTTTATAGTAGTTTACTAATAAAGCAACTACATAGCTATAGGTTTCCATACCTTTAGGTTGGTTATTTGCTTTTAAGTACGTGTCGTAGGTGCTTTTAAAAATTGGTTCTAATGGATTTTGATAACTCATCCAGAATTCATTTACTTCTTGATAATTTTTTCTAATTCCTGGTCTTAACTTTTCTATTAAACAAAAAGCTTTTTGCTCATCTCTAAGATATAGATCATTTAAACAAAACTTTAACGCAAATGTCGTTCCACTGTAGTTAAAATAAGGATCATCATAATTCATTGTAGTTAAAGCTGCTATAAAATTAGCTTCATTTTCCTTAGCAAAGCCTAATTGATGTGCTTCTTCATGACAACTAGTAGTTGGAGTTTTATAATTAAGAATTAATCCATTTACTTGTGCTTCATTTGTAATTGGATTAAGATAACCACTAAATCCCATATATGTAAGAGGTAAACTTAATAGAGATTTCTTAATACTTTTTGGAGAATAATTAAGCGTTGGAAAGATCTTATTAAGTTGCTGATATGCTGGAATTGTTTTTTCGAATATTTCATCTTTACTATAAGGCATCACTACGGATAACGAATCATTAGGTTCTAAGCTAGTATGGATTAAATTGGCTTTGTCTATTAATTTTTCTGAAACTAAAAAAAGTTCATCTTCGCTATATTGGTCATTGATCTCTAATATTTCATGCATCGGTAACCTGTAGTAATTCATTCCCCATAGGATATGGAAGCAACCATAAACAATAGATAAAGTAGCTCCTGTATCTAGTAACACTGATTTCCATTGTATTTTTTTTCGAAAGACTTTTTTAAATAGAAATCTGATCAGTAGTATAATTAAAATACTATATCCAATATCACCAAAAGAAAACGGAAGCCACCCAAAAGCATAACGTAAAGCTTTAGAAGTGTAAACAAATAAACCATTACTATAAAACTGATCAACAAATTCTGGAAAGAAAGATAATATCTTAATAATTATAACCTGTATAGGAAGCAGAATAGTAAGGTATAATTTTGTTTTGGATTGCATATAATTAAATCTAATGTAAAACTACAACATTTAATATATCCTATGAATTAAGATTTTTATTTCTTCATTCTTAAATTATATGAAGGTCAAATAGAATTCGATAAATAAACATTTTGGTTAATTCATAAATCCTTGATTATGCACATTTCATAATGTACATTTGCCAAAAACACAATACATATATGAATTCAGAAATAAGAAATCTGGAGCCTAAAGAACTCTGGAATAAATTTGCAGATCTTAATGCGGTTCCGAGACCTTCTAAAAAAGAAGAACGCGTAATTGCTTTTATGAAGGATTTTGGGAATTCTTTGGGATTACCTGTAGAAGTAGATGACGTTGGTAATGTTTTGATTAGTAAACCAGCTACATCTGGAATGGAGGATCGAAAAACTGTGGTAATACAGTCTCATTTGGATATGGTGCATCAAAAAAATGCGGACACCGTTTTTAATTTTGATACACAAGGAATAGAAATGTATGTTGATGGTGATTGGGTAAGGGCTAAAGGAACTACTTTAGGAGCTGATAATGGATTAGGTGTAGCAACGATTATGGCTATTTTAGAATCAAATGATATTTCTCATCCTGCCATTGAAGCTTTGTTTACTATTGATGAAGAAACAGGAATGACTGGAGCGATGGGCTTAAAACCAAATTGGCTACAAGGAGATATTCTTTTAAACTTGGATACAGAGGAAGATGATGAAATCGGTGTAGGTTGCGCAGGAGGAGTGGATGTAACTGCAGAAAGAACATACAGAGAAGAGGAAGTCCCAGAAGGAAAAACAGCGTATACAATCTCGGTAACAGGTCTTAATGGAGGACACTCTGGGATGGATATTCATAAAGGATTAGGTAATGCTAATAGGATAATGAATAGGTTGTTGTTTGATGGTTTTGAGAACTTTGGACTTAGAATTCATGAAATTAAAGGAGGTAGTCTTCGAAATGCAATTCCAAGAGAAAGTTTTGCTACGATTGTAGTTGATTCGATACAGTCAAAAGCGTTTGAATTTGAAGTAGGTGAATTAATTACTACTATAAAAAAAGAACTCTCTTTGGTTGATACAAATTTGTCAATTGAGTTAAATCCTGTGGATTTACCAAATAAAGTTATGGAATTAGGAGTTCAGGAAGGTGTTCTGAAATCTTTGTATGCAGCTCATAACGGAGTGTATGTAATGAGTTTGTCTATTCCTGATTTAGTAGAAACTTCTAATAATATTGCTAAAGTAACTATTGGTAGTGGTAATATTAAGATTGAATGTTTGACGAGAAGTAGTGTAGAATCTACAAAATTAGATCTGGTTAATAAATTAAGAGCAACTTTCGAATTAATAGGATGTGAGGTTATAACTGATGGAGATTATCCAGGTTGGGCGCCAAATATGAATTCTGCTATATTAACGGTGCTAGATGAATTGTACCAAAAAATAAATGGAGAAAAGGCTCATATTGCTGCTTGTCACGCAGGATTGGAATGTGGTATCTTAGGGCAAAATTATCCTAATATGGATATGATATCTTTTGGGCCTACTATTTTAGGTGCGCATTCTCCTGATGAGCGAGCTAGTATTTCTTCCGCTCAAAAATATTGGGGTTTTGTAAAGGAAATTTTACAAAATATTCCATTGAAGTAATTTTTGGATTTCTACAAAAATAAAGAGGCATCTCATTTTCAAATGAGATGCCTCTTTATTTTATTAGTTATTTAATTCTATTTCTCTCCTCCTTGGATTTCAAGTAAATCAAGTTCAAAAATCAAATCTGTATTCGGAGGAATAGGGTTTCTGCCTCTTTCTCCATATCCTAAATGAGAAGGAATAAATATAACAGCTTTATCTCCAGTTTTCATTTGTTGTACTCCTTCTTTAAAACCAGCTATCATTTTAGCATCTGCAGAATAAGCCATCTCCATCGGAACATATCCTTTTGGGTGATCTGCACGACGCTTATCCCACGTTCCTGTTTTTTTTGCTACTTCTTCCATATTTGTATCAAATATTCTTCCATCAGTAAAGTATCCTTGATAATTGAGATTCACTATTTGTCCTTGTTTAGGTTGTGTTCCATCTCCTTTATTAATGAAATATATTTCTAAACCACTTTCTAGTTTTGTTGCTTTTTCTTTTAATTCAGTAAATCTAGCAGCGGTTTTAATACTCTGTTCTTTTTTAATTCTTTCCTTTTCTAATTTCTCTTCTTCTAATGCTTTTAGTTTTCCTTCAAAAACTGCATTGGCATCAAATGATTTAGCACTCTTTCCTTTTCTAATAATATTTACCTGTTCCATTCTTACTTCAGAAACTGGTTTGTCTCCTGGCTTCTTTGTCTCTACAACTCCGAGGCTATCTATCAGATCTTGTCCAGAAACGATTTCTCCGAATACGGTATGCTTACCATTTAACCATGGTGTTTCTTTAAGAGTTATAAAAAATTGACTTCCGTTTGTAGCTGGACCAGAATTAGCCATAGATAAGATACCTTTAGACTTGTGAGTCAATGAGTCTACAATTTCATCTGGGAATTTATATCCTGGATCTCCAGTTCCGGTTCCTAGAGGATCTCCTGTCTGAATCATAAAATCTTTTATAATTCTATGGAATATGATGCCGTTATAATATTTTTTTCCTTTATATAAACTATCTACCAAAGTATTAGTTCCCTCTGCTAGAGAAACAAAATTAGCTACGGTTAATGGTGTTGCTTCGTGGTGTAATTTAGCAATAGCAGTTCCTTTATTGGTAATAATTTCTGCATAGATTCCATCTCCAAGTTCTGGGTATTTTTCTTCGCAATTAGTAAAAGTAATGGCGATAAGTGCTAAAAATAAAAGACTTAATTTTTTCATTTTTTTGTTAAGGTTTAATTTTCTTTTGTTGATTGTTTTGTGATTTTATTAAGTGTTACTCTTGATATTAACGGAATATTTGTCCCAATCTTATGATCATCGCCATAATAACCGTAAGCTTGATAAGATGGGAACAAAAAAGTTGCTATTTCTCCTTCTTTCATTAGTTTCAAACCTTCTCTTAATCCAAAAAAAAGATCTTCCTGATCAATAGAATAATTTACAGTATCTAGTTCTTTTTGATTGTAGATGATAGTACCATTTAGGTTTTTTACATCGTAATTGAAGTTTACAATATCACCAAACTTAGGTGTAATAGAAGAAATGGTGTCTTTTTTCTCATAATAATACCAGAAACCACCATCTGATGAAATATAATTATTTAATGAATCTTCTTTAATAATTTTTTGAATCCTGGCTTCTTCTCTGGCAGTGAGCTCTTTATTTCTATTTATTGATTCATTAATAAATGACCCTGATGAAATGCTAATCGGTTTCCTTGCTTCTGGCGCTTTACAAGAAAAAAGCAGTGTTAAAACACTTAAGAATAGAAGGAAATATCTCATGGATTTAGTGCGTTTTTATAAGAGGGTAATATACTAATAAATTTCTCAACAGTTTCCTTAAGAGAAAGATTGCTTTTCCCCCCTGCAGCGTTGTGATGCCCTCCTCCTTCAAAATGATTTCGGGAGAACTCATTTACAGAAAAATCACCTTTAGAACGCAGCGATATTTTTATAATGTTTTCACCTCTATTTTCAATAAAAATCAATGCAAAAACTATTCCTTCTAGAGATAGCCCCATGTTAACGAATGCTTCTGTATCTCCTTTCTTAAAATTATGATCATCTAATTCTTTTTGAGATAAAGTAATATAAGCGGTTTTGTATTCCGGAAGTACTTTTAGATTTTTTAACGCTACTCCTTGTAATTGTAATCTGGAGTGCGAGTTGGTATCATAAATATCTTCGTGGATTCTAGTATTGTCAGCTCCGCGATCAATTAGATCTGCAATTACTCTATGTGTGGTACTGGTTGTGGATCTAAACCGAAATGAACCCGTATCCGTCATGATACCAATATAAATACAAGTAGCGATATCAGCATTGATTTTATCGAGATCATCTAATTTTTCTATAAAATGATATATCATTTGACAAGTAGAACTCATACCAACATCACTGTAAGTATATGTTGCATAATCATCCGGTTGCTGGTGATGATCAATCATAATAAATGTAGTATCAGTTTGGATCAAAACATTTTCCATATTTCCAGTTCTGGAGAAATGATTAAAATCTAAAGTGAAAATAATATCTGCTTCTTTAATTTTAGATACTGCCAAATTAGTATCACTATCATGTTTGATAATCGAACTCTCTCCTGGAATCCATTTTAAAAAATTCGGGTAATCATTAGGCGTAATAACAGAAGAATGATGTCCTAATCCAGATAAGTAATGATGTAGTGCTAAGGTAGATCCAATAGCATCTCCATCTGGATTTTTATGGGGAATAATAACAATTTTTTTTGGAGTGCTCAAAAGCACTTTTATTTCTTTAATCTCACTCGTATTCATAGATCAGCGAATATACTATTTATTAATAATATGGTAATAAAGGAATTCTTAATTTTACAGAGTTCTAATTTATTCTAAAATGAAAATTCAAAATAGTTTATTTTTTGCTTTATTTTTTACGGTTCATTGCAGTATTTGTCAAACAATACCACAAAACGAAACTTCTGATTTCATTATTGCTTTTGGAAGTTGTAATAAACAAAATAGTCCTCAACCTTTTTGGAAAGAGATCTTAAAAAACAATCCTGATATGTTTATTTGGGGAGGTGATAATATTTATGGTGACTCTGAGAATATGGTTAAAATTGCAAACGATTATAAAATTCAAAATGACAATGTAGGCTATCAAGAACTAAAAAAGGAAGTTCCGATTCTCGCTACCTGGGATGATCATGATTATGGCAAAAACGATGCAGGAGTAGAATGGAAGATGAAAAAAGAAAGTCAGCGATTGTTTTTAGATTTTCTTGGAGTTTCCGAAGAGGATAAAAGAAGAAAGCAAGAAGGGATATATACCTCTAGAGTTTTTGAAACATTAAAGGGTAGTATCAAAGTGATTGCACTGGATACTCGATATTTTAGATCTCCACTCCTAAAAGATAGTATAGGTAAAAAACGATATCTTCCTTATAAAAACGGTAAAGGAACCATGTTAGGAGAAACACAATGGTTATGGTTAGAAAATGAATTAAAGTCAAGTAAAGCAGATTTTAATATTGTAGTAAGTAGTGTGCAATTTTTATCAGGAGAACATGGTTGGGAGTGTTGGGCCAATTTTCCTGATGAGATGGAACGTTTACACCAATTGATTATAAATAATGATGTTAAAAATGCTATTATACTGAGTGGTGATCGTCATATTTCGGAATTTTCAAAAATAAATTTATCAGAATTATCATATCCATTAGTTGATTTTACATCTAGTGGATTGACACACGCGTATACCAAGTATTCAGGAGAACCTAATAAATATAGACTAGGAGAAGTAATTTTTATTCCAAGTTTTGGGATTTTGAAATTTAATTTTGATACTCAAGAAGTAACTATGCAGATGCGTGGTGAAAACAATGCCATTTTACAGGAAATAATACAGCAATATCCTAAAAATTAGAATTTTTCTATTTGGATTTCGGAAAAGACAGTACTTTCTGAGGAAATTTCTTGTTTTTGATGCTTTTATCTATACTTTTGCACAAAATTTTGCATTTGGCCAAAATGGTCAAAAAAACATTTAAAGAATAAAGTTTCCCTTTAAAAGGAAATAAGATAAAAACCAAATTTTAAAAATGGCAACAAATAGAACTTTTACAATGCTTAAGCCAGATGCGGTAAGAAAAGGCTACATCGGTGCGATTCTTGAACAAATTACTGCTTCAGGTTTTAGAATTGTAGCAATGAAATTAACTCAATTAACTACTAATGATGCTAAAGCATTTTATGCTGTGCACAGTGAGCGTCCTTTTTATGGAGAATTAGTAGAATATATGACTAGTGGTCCAATCGTGGCAGCTATTCTTGAAAAAGAAAATGCTGTAGAAGATTTTAGAACCTTAATCGGTGCTACAAATCCAGAAGAAGCTGCAGAAGGAACTATTCGTAAGAAGTTTGCTACTTCTATTAGTGAAAATGCTGTTCACGGAAGTGATAGTGACGATAATGCAGCCATAGAGGGTGCTTTTCATTTTTCAGGAAGAGAGCAGTTCTAAGAAAAATTATACTATAATAGTGTTCAAAGCCATCCGTCTCAGGCGAATGGCTTTTTTGTTTTAATAGATCTTATTAATTCTTTAATTTTTCAGTACAATATTTAATTCCATATCATAAATCATAATAGTCTCTGGTGGTATAGAACCATCAAAACTACCGAGTTTTCCATAGGCTAAGTAAGAAGGTACAATTATAATAATTTTAGAACCTTCATTAACTTGTTTAAAACCTTCTCTAACACCTGCTAAAAGAGATCTCATTGGTGCAGCGATTCCGTAATCATTATTTTCTTTATTGGACTCTCCAACAACTTCACCTGTTTCTGCAATGCTAGTTTTAAAGTGAAATATCACAGTGTCATCGTCTATTGGAGTTAATCCATTACCTTCACTAATTACAGTATAAGATAATCCTGAATTCGTTGTTGTAGCAGAAATGTTATTGTCTGATATATAGTTTTCTATCCATTGCAATTCTGCATCTTTTTCTTCTTGAGTGTACTCCAGATTTATAGGCTCTCCAGGATCGAAACCTTGGTCATCGTCAGAACTGCAAGAGAGAAAAAAGAAAGATAAAGTAAGTACTATAAATGTGTTTTTCATAAGTTTTTAATTGAAAAAGTAATTGTGGTTTCTTTTAAGTGACGTGAAACCAATATTTGTTACCATATAATTTTACTTTTTTTACTAAAAAAAAATAAAGTACAAGGCAGTAAATAAGTTTAAGATTACCGTGATTTTTCTAAATCAGATGGAATAATACTTTTTTAGTATGTTATGAGGTAAGAAAAAATCTCTGTTTTGACAAGAGACTACCAAAATACTCTAAAACTGATATTAGGAGTAATTCCCAAAGCAACAATATCCGAATTTACAAAACGATTATTTAATGAATTAGTAGTTCTGAATTCTCTATTAAGTAAGTTTTCTCTATCATATAGATTCAGAACAGAAAGCCCTAATCGATATTTAATATTAGAAGTTGATTTTATTTTAAAATCATAAATAGCGGAGAAGTCCAACCTATGATAAATGGGTAAATTATTCCCGTTGATTTCTCCGAAATCTAATAATACCAGATTCCCACTTTCATCAACTCCAGCAACATTGGTGAACGCTTTACCGGTATGCCAAAGCCAACCTAAAGAAAACTGAAAATTATTGATCTTATAAAAATGAGACCATTTTACTGTATGCTCTATATTCCAGTTGCCAGGAAAAGATTCGTTATTGTTGATACCATCAAATTTATTTTTAGTATTGATGTATGAATAGCTAACCCAAGTTTTATAGTTTTTAAAATGCTTCTTTAGAAAAAAATCAATTCCATAAACCCTGCTTTCACCATTATGATAGGTGTTATCAATTGGATTAATAAAACCTGCTGTAAGTGATGTAATATCATCTATTTGCTTATAATAGGTGTCTACATCAAAATACCATTTATTTTTTTTAAAACTACTTCCCAAAGTAAATTGATAACTAGTGATTACAGGAAATTGTTCTTTGTTAGCTAATGTCCAAACTTGATTTTCTAAGGATAGATCACTAACAACGGATTCTCTAATTTGGCTAACAGCTTGACTTCGATATTCTCCTGTGGCATTAACTTCCCAATACTTTGATAAGTTTTTTTGTACAAAAACTCTAGGTTCTACAAATGATTTATCTAATTCAGCGTAGTTATTCAAGCGTAGTCCGACAGAAAGATAAAAGTTTTGAGGAGCCTCGTATTTGTATTCACCATAGATTGCGTGTGTATTTAGAAGACGATCATCTTGATCCAGAATTAATTCATAGGTTGGTGTAGTCGTTACAAATGCATACTTGATAGTATTGTTGGAAAATTGATATCCTCCCAGAACAGTATGATTATCAGATAACGAATAAGTGAGGTCTAAGGCTGCTCCTAAGTCTTTTACACTATTTTTCTTACTTTCTGTTTCTATAGTACTTCCAGACGCTCCAGTAATAAACTGATAGTTTAATAAATATCTTGTATAATACCCACTGGTTTTAATCTTAAGTCCATTATTTGATTTATGTTTCCAACTAAGGTTATATCCTTCATTTTCAGTAATTAAATGATCATTAAAAGACATAAGATCATCACTTCGCTTAAAGTCGAGATCATTTTTGCTGTATAAAGCATTCGCTTCAATTTTATCAAAATCAGAAATATTGGCAATTAGGTTAGCATTATAATCACCATAAAAAAAATCATTTGTAGCTTCATTAAGCGGGTTAGTTTCTGCGATAGTTGTGTTCTGAAAAACACGATCTGCAAATTTTTTATAGGTAAATGTTTCTAAAAGATCTGTATATGATCTTCTTCCAGAGACTTGTAATGACACTTTATCCTTTATAATAGGAGCGTGAACAACAGCATCTGCATTGATCATATTAAAACCGGCTCCTCCTGTAAAATGTTCTGCAACTTCATTTTCAGTTTTGATATCTATCACACCTGAGATCCTATCTCCGTATTTAGCACTTACACCACTTTTAGAAAAATCTATTTCTTTAACCACATAAGGGTTAAATGCAGATAGCATTCCGAAGAAATGACCCTGATGGTATGTTTTGATACCGTTCCAAAGGACTAAGTTTTGATTAGGAGTGCTACCACGGACGTATAATCCAGATGCTGTCTCGAACGGACTATTAACACCGGGGGTCAATTGAACACTTTGCAAAATATCTGGTTCCGTAAGACCTGGTAGTATCTCAATATCTTTTAGATCAATATTTACTACTTTTTTGTTTTGAGTAATCCCTTTGGTAAGGTATTCTTGGATAACCACTTCATCCAGTGTTTCAATTGTATTCGTAAGGTAGATCTTTATACAATTGTTTTTACTAACAAATTCTGAAGTGTTTAATACTTTCTGCCGAAAGCCTGGAGCACTTATCAAAATTGCTGAATTAAAAGGTATTTCTTCATTCTCAAAATACCCTTTTTCGTTTGTAGTAATATTGGTTCTGGAAGCTTTAAAAAAAACACGAATTTTTTCTAGTGGTTCTGAGTTTTCATTATAAATATAACCACAGACAGTAACAGTATCCTTTTTAGAATATTTTCTAATGGTAATAAAATTTTCTCCCGTGACTTCAAACTTTAATTTGGATTGTTGTTCCAGACTATCAAGAACATCTTTTATACTAGTTTCGGTATTAGTCTGTAAAGAGACTAATTTATTAATGATAGTTACATCAATATATGAGAACTTTACATTGAATTGTTTTTCTAAAGATGGAATTATTTGTGATAAGGGATAGTTTTTTGCATCAATTATAGTTGCTTTTTCCTGTGAAAAAACAGCTATATTCCACAAAAATATGCATACACAAAAGAATCTAGTCATGCTCTTAATTTTCTACTACCACGGTCTTACCATTTTGCAATAGTTGGTATTGCAAACCTAAGGTACTAAAAACTGTTTTAAGAGCAATGTTCATGTCATTATTAGGAAAAGTTCCAGTATAAATTGTGTTGATATTTATATCTGGATTCTTTATATTTATGGAGATGTTGTATTGATCTTCTAGCTCTTTAAAAACATAATGTAAAGGCACACTTCTAAACGAACTAGTGTTAGTAATCCAGGAAGGTTCTTGTGCTACAAATGTCCAATGTTCAGGGGGTGTATTTGTAATGTTTCTGTATGCTTTTCCGGCAGTAAGAATTGTATTCTCTTGTTTACTTGTAACACTCACCTTACCTTCATAGCAAACTGCTTCAAAAAATGAAGCTTGTGATTGCACATTAAATTGAGTTCCTAATACAGAGACATCCCCATTTTTAGTAGTAACAGTAAATTTACTTCCTTTTTTTACCTTAAAATAAGCTTCGCCCTCTAAGGATATGTTTCGATTGGCATCCCAATTGTTTTTATCGAAACTTGCCTCAGACTTAGCATTTAGTATCATTTCAGAACCATCCGGTAATATTACTGTTAATTGTTCGCCATAAGAAGTCGCAAAAGAGTCATTAGTATTGAATAAAAATAAACCAAATATAATTGCAATAGAAGCCGCTACAGCTAAATAGGGCCAAAGTTTAATAACCGGTTTAGAGGTTTTATTGGAAGAAGTTTGTTTATTTGATTTTATGTTACGTAAAGCAGTATCTACATCATACTCCGTTAAATCTAAAGTATCGGCACCAGCTAAAATCTTCATATAATATTCGTATTCCGGATGAGACTGAAACTCATTAAGTTCCTCAGGAGAAAGATCTCCATTAACCCATCTAGATAAGAATATATCATCTTTTTTATCGTCAAACATAATCTGCTTATATATAATAGAAACGTTTAAGTTGGTTATTACCCTACCTTTGTTTTAAATATTTCCAATTTTTTTTCTTAAAGTCACTAAAGCTTTGTGCATTAGTTTTTCTATTGCTTTTACCGATACATTCGATAACTCGGCAATTTCTCTATATGTTTTTTTATCAATTCTACTTAGTAAAAAAACTTCACGTTGTCTATCGGGTAAATCAGCTATAGCATTTTTTAGCTTCTCCATGTATTCTTTTTCAAGCATAACAAACTCTGGAGATTCATTAGTTACATCACTTTTTCTTTGTGTAATATATTTTTGATGTTTAAACTTTACTTGTTGATGTCTTGCAATACTAATTCCCAAATTAGTAGCAATCGTATATACATAACTTTTTGCTTTGTCTAAAGGGACCTTTGCACAATTATTCCATAATTTAATAAAAGAATCTTGCACGATATCTTCCGCCTGATCAAGATCTCCAAATTTATAGTATAGATAACTCCTCAAAAGTTTAGCATGACTTTTGAAAAATTGATTAAAGGCTTGTTCATCACAAGTAGAGTTTTTACTGTCAGACATTTGGGGGATTAATTTAGTGTCAAAACTAGATTTTTTTCTGATACCAAAAAAAATAAATTATAAAAAAAATAAAAGTTGGGGTGGGGTAGGGCAATTGATTAACGTTTTACTAGTGTTATAACGCACAAAATATCTCAATTGAGTTTTACTTAATCTTTAATTAAAATCTTAAAATGAAAAATCTTAAAATTCTTAGCCTACTTATGCTAGGGCTTATGCTAACATTTATTTCTTGCGAAGAAAGCGATGATAGCGATTCGAATACAGAGTGTCCAGAATTATCTTTTGAAAGAGATGGTGGAAAATTAATTGCAAATTTTGAAGAAATAAACAGTTTAGACGTTTACGAGTGGTTTGTAAACGATGAATTGGTAGAAACTGAAAGCTTAGAAAATCAACGTGATAATGTATTAGATATTTCAGAATATAATCCTGGTACTTATACTATTTGTATCAAAGCAGAAACACCAGATTGTCCTGCAGGTATAGCGTTTTGTAAAGAGATAGTTATAGGAGAAGATATGGAAGGTTGTCCAGAATTAAAATTCACAAGAGATGGGGATTACCTAATAGCTGATTTTGAAGGTATGGATACATTAGAATTTTATGCTTGGCAAGTTTCTGGAGAAACTCTTGGTAATGAAACTATTATTGAGAATGAAGGAACCGATAACCAAGGAGATAATAAATTTTCTCTTGCTAATTTAGAAGAAGGAACATATAGTATTTGTTTAATTTCAGAAAGCCCAACTTGTACTAGTACAGAATATTGCGAAGAGATTACTATCGATGGAGATGGACAGGATGCTTGCCCTGATCTTTCGGTTAGTTCAGAAGGAGACATTGTTATTGCTACAATTAGTGGTACCGATGATATCGATTTATTTAAATGGTATGTGAATAACCAACTTGTAGCGGCTGAAGACTTGCAGGTTCAAGGTAGTGTTGTGACATTAGATTTGAGCGATTACAATCCAGGTTCTTATGAAGTTTGTGTAAAATTTAGTTCTAACGATTGTTCTCAAGGAATCGAGGCGTGTGTATCAGTTCAGGTAACAGATGATAATAATGGAGGAGATGACTGTCCAGATGTATCATTTATAGAAGAAGGAACTTTAATGTTCGCTAGTTTTCCTGGAATTGATCAATTAGATGTGTATGAATGGTTCGTTGATGGTACATTAGTAGAAACAGAAAGTTTACAGAGTCAGGACAGAGACGATATGTTAGATTTAAGTTCTTATAACCCTGGGACATATACTGTTTGTATAAAAGCAGAAACTAACGAATGTCCTAATGGAACAGAATATTGTGCAAGTATTGTAGTACCAGAACCGCAAAGTATTGATTGCTCGGTTTTTGATGTAATAAACTATGAGGATAAGATTGCTATAGCAACAGCATTATCTATAACGGATATTGATCCGAATTCTGTAGTATGGACAATCAATGGAACATCTACTACGCCTATAACTCCTCGCGTATTAAGGCTTATAGATCATGTAAATCAATCAGGGACATATGAAATCTGTTATAAAGCAGTTTCTCAAACTTGTGGTAATTTAGAGAAGTGCATTCAGATAGATTATCAAATGTAGATTTATAGGAACAAACAATTTTTTTTCAAATATTATTAATAAGGTCATATGGATGTATGACCTTATTTTATTTAATTTTTTTAGGAAAAAAAGTAGTAGAATTAACATTTTTTTTGAAGGAAAGGGTAGGGTGTTTTTTCTCAACTGCGTTTCATTATTGTAGGACTTATAAAAAAGTTCTCAAACAATTAATTATTGACAACCCCTAAAAATTAGAAAGATGAAAAAACTTAGTATTTGGTATGTAATGATCTTTGCATTACTGTTAGGATTTATTTCTTGTGAAGAGATTGAAGAATTAGAAAATTGTCCAGATGTTACTATTAATGTAGACAATGTTTCTGGTAGCGCAGTGTATCGATTTGCAGCTCAATTTGATGGTATCGAGGATGTAAGGCTTACTTGGTCTATTGATGGAGAAGAAATAGATACTGGTAATCTAAATGATATAGCCAATCAGATTTTCGAATATCAATTCGAAGAAGGAACATATACTGTTTGTGTAAAAGTAGCAAGCGATACATGCCCTATAGAAGTATGTAAAGAGATTGAGGTTGATATTGATGAAACAGATCCTTGCCCTGACCTATTTTTTGAAGCAAGACAATATGAAAGATTAAATAAATATAAGTTTATAGCAGACTTTCCAGAAATTGAAGAAACTCGTTATGAGTGGTTTATAGATGGAGAGGTAGTAGATAATGATAACCAAAATGAGAATAATTATTTGTTTTGGGAATTTAATGAGCCAGGTAGTTACGAAGTATGTATTAAAACAGAGACACCAGATTGTCCTAACGGAACTTCTTATTGTAAGATTATTGAGATAGCAGAAGCAGACGTAGATGAAGGATGTCCTGAATTATTTTTTATTGCTGAACAAGATGGAGATAATCCAGCATATTATTTTCAAGTAGAGTTTGAAGGAGCAGATCAATTCGAGTGGTTAGGATGGTTTATTGATGGAGAATTAGTAGAAGATTCAAATAATGGAGATAACAATAGATTGTATTATCAGTTTGCTCCTGGAAGATATGAAGTGTGTTTAAAGACAGAAACTCCAGAATGTCCAGAAGGAACATCTTACTGTAAAATTATTGAAATTGAAGGAGATACTACTGTGTGTCCAGAATTATTCTTTGAAGCAGAACAAGATGGTGATAATCTAGCGTATTATTTTTATCCAAACGCTTTTCAAGGTATCGATGATGTAACATTAGAGTGGTCTGTTAACGGTGATTATATAGGAACAAGTTCAGGTCATAACGATCCTTTTTATTACCAATTTAGTGCAGGTAGTTTTGAGGTATGTCTTTCTGTAGAAACTCCAGAATGTCCAGAAGGAGTAACATTTTGTAAAGTAATAGAAATCGAAGGATCAGAAAATGATTGTCCTGATTTATTCTTCAATATTGAACAAGAAGGAAATACTCCTGGATATAATTTCTGGGCAGAATTTGGGGGGATGAATGATGTTTCATATGAATGGACAATCAATGGAGACGTTGTAAACTCAGAAATTATCGGTAGTAACGATAGAGATGATTATTTATACTATCAATTCGGATCAGGGACATACGAAATCTGTATTACCGCAGAAACACCAAACTGTCCTAATGGAACTACATTTTGTAAAACATTAGTGATCGAATAAACAACTTTTGTTAGGTTAGATTAATTAGGTTAATTCCCTGGAAGCATTGCCATTCTTCCAGGGAATTTTGGTTATACCAGTAAGATGTATTAGATTGTGAATTGAAATAGATTGAAAAATTTATTTTGATTTAAGGTAGGGTAGACTGATTTTCAGACGTTTTACTTATATAAATGCAAATTATTTTGAAGAATTTCAACACATATATACCGTTATACGCATTACTGATAATGTTATCATTCTTTAGTAGTTGTGTTACTGATGACTCGTTCTTTCCTGAAGAAAACACAGGTAATGTTATATCAAGTGCCGCTCTAGTAACGGTTCTTAATAACTTTGATACTACCACAACTTTTCTCTCAGAAAATGAACAATGTTTTAGATTTGTATATCCTATTACACTTGGGTATAATACAGATTCTACCATAAAGATTGAAAGTTATGATGGATTAGTAGATGTGATTTCAAGCCAAGGAGCTAATTTTAATGTCACAGGATTAGAATTTCCAATTAATATAATTTTTAGAAATACAGATACGATGCTATCTATTTCGAATGAGGTAGCTTTGTTAACTGTCTTAAGCGAATGCCAGTTCGATACAATCAGAGATGACTTTGACCAATTTTTTAATGGGTGCTTTAAGTTTGATTATCCAATAACTTTTTTTAATATGACTGGAGAAGAAACTGAAATTACAACAGATGATGCGTTTAGAATTTTTTATCAAGAGCAAGGAACAGCTTATCAGCCCAGTTTTAAATTTCCAGTTAATGTATTAGTATCTCCGAATTTTGAAAGTAACACAATAGAAACATATTTTGGTTTTTATAGACTAATAGAATCTTGCGAAAGTAGATGTCCGAGCCTAAGTTTTACTTCTGATCTCACAGATCAATTTAATTTAGGGTATCAGTTTACTGCAGATTTTCCTGATATAGAAGAAGTAGGGGTTTATGATTGGTTTGTAGGTGGTCAATTTATAGAGAGTGATGGACCCAATAATCAAGGTGATAATGTATTGATACGTAATTTTGATTCACCAGGTACTTATGAAGTTTGTATAAAAGCTGAAACTGCTGATTGCCCTGAGGGTATAACGTTTTGTAAACAGATAGAAGTTACTGCTTTTTGTCCAGAATTGTTTTTTGATTTTGAACAAGAACAAGGAACATTAGGATATACTTTTACATCAAGTTTTTCGAATATGGAGGAGTTAAATTATCAATGGTATATAGATAATGAGCTTATAGAAAATGATGGAGGAGCTAATGGAGATAATATGTTGTTTTCTAATTTATCGCCAGGAGAACACGTGGTTTGCATTAGAACAGAAACTCCTTCTTGTCCTAACGGAGCTGAGTTTTGTAAAGAGATAATCGTTGAGCCGATTTGTCCTAATTTGTTTTTTACAATAGAACAAGAAGGAAACACTCCCAGTTATAATTTTACAGCAAATTTCGAAAATATTGATACTGTAACCTACCAATGGGAAATAAATGGGGATATTATAGAACAGGATGGCGGACAAGAGGGGGATAATATGTTCTTTTTCCAATTTGATCCAGGAACCTATGAAATTTGTATTAGAGCAGAAACGGATACTTGTCCAGATGGAGCCGAGTTTTGTGAGCAACTAGTAATTGAGTAAGTCACGTTTTTAGAAGGCATTAAAGTGTGTAAGTAGTAATATTCCGTATTCAAATTTTCTAATTTAATAGTAATCCTTTCGTGAAATTTCGAATAAGATAATTCTTTCCTTGAAGGGACTTAATTTATAGAAAAAATAGGGTGTTTCAGTAACTTTGTAAAAAAGTAAAGGAATATGAGATATCATACAAGAAAACTAGTGAAGCCGGGAGATTTAAATCCAAACAATACTCTGTTTGGAGGACGAATGTTAGAATGGATTGACGAGGAAGCTGCATTATATGCAGTGATTCAGTTAGAAAGTAACCGTGTTGTAACCAAGTATATGTCCGAGATTAATTTTGTTAGTTCTGCAATGCAGGGCGATATTGTAGAAATAGGAATGGATGTGGTTAAATTTGGTAACTCTTCTTTAATACTCAAATGCGAAGTTCGTAACAAATTAACTCGAAAAACGATCATTAAAGTAGACAACATTACTATGGTATATTTGGATAAAAATGGGAAACCTGCTTCACACGGAAAAACAAAAATCGAATTTGTAAAAGATAGATTAGCGCAAAACTAGTAGGATATCGTTTATTTATTCTTAATTAACTAAAAAGGTTGGAATGATTAGAATATAGAGAAAACTAGATTAGAACTTATCAGTAAACAGAGTTGTCTTTCTTTGATAACTTCTGTTTATTTTTTGTTATTTTGATTAACCAACATTATGTACGTCACATTCCAAAGGCATATCATAATACCAAGTTTCAGGTTTGTCGCAATTTTAATAATTAATCTAACGCAAAATCAATTTCTTAATCAATTCTCTTTCCAGGCATTCATTAAGATTAGCGATAATTTTTTCTTTTCCATAGCTTAGTTCTTCTCTAAGTACCGAAGAAGTAAGTTCTATATATAATGTTTCTCGATCCAGTTTAATATTCCTGGTATATTTGTTAATAGCAGGCCCCATGATTTGCTCCCAAACATCGCGCACTTCTACCTTATCCAGACCTTTCTGAAGTTTGTTTTCGTTCACAAAATCTTTGAGAACATTGTTTATACTCTGAAGATCATTTTGTCGCCTTGCCATTTATAATTCAATCTTTGTATATGGTTTGTAAAAGTAAAGATTTCCTGTATCATTCCTTATGATCATCTGGTTTTCTTTTGCAGAAATCAATGTTTCTTTCCAGATTGATAGTGGAGTTTTATAATACATTCTTAGACTGTCATTTTCGATTACTATAGTAAATGTTTCGCTATCTCTGGTCGTGATAAAATTACCGTTTAATTGTGGTTGTACTTTTTTACGAATTCCTTTCAGGTTATCTACTTCAAAGAAGTCAATGTTTTGATTAAAATTGTACTGCTTTTCAATACCATCAGAAGTAATCACCTTTTCAATTTCCCAATATCCATTAATATGTTTAATAAATGTTTCCGGATTTGGTTTTGAACATGAAATTAGTAGGAGTGTTATAGAGTATATAATATTTTTTGACATAAATTCTATTTTTTAATCGAGCCCAAGCTTAATGATCTTATAAGATTGAGATATTTTTTTGACTACATTTTCTGTTCGATCTGCATGAGTGTCACTAATAAAAAGCTGACCAAAATTCTGATCATCTACAAGCTGAATTATGTGTTCTACCCTTTTTTCATCAAGCTTATCAAAAATGTCATCTAATAGTAATAAAGGATTTACCTTACTTTGTTTTTTGATAAAATCGAATTGAGCAAGCTTTAATGCTATCAAAAATGATTTTTGTTGTCCTTGACTCCCAAACTTTTTTATTGGATGTCCTTCTATCTCAAAAGATAAGTCATCCTTATGAACTCCTACGCTTGTGTATTGTAACATGCGATCTTTTGCTAAGTTTTGTTCCAAAAGTGTTAATAAATCATTTTCCGATAATTTACTTTGATAACTTAGCGCAACAGACTCTTTTCCAGAACTAATAGCTTCATAACGATTTATAAAAATAGGTATAAATGTTTCGAGAAAAGTAGTCCTTTTTTTATGAATGATATTACCAAATTCATCCATTTGTTGATTGTAAATTTCTAAGGTAGTTGAATCAAATGTGTTGTTAGCAGCAAAATACTTTAAAAGAGAATTACGCTGAGAAATAACTTTAGCGTACTTTAATAAAGTAGAAAGATACGCTGTGTCGCTCTGAGAAATCACACCATCTATAAATTTACGACGGGTGTCACTTCCATCTGTAATCAAGTCTCTATCGGCAGGAGAAATAATAACCAGTGGAAGAAAACCAATATGTTCACTAAAAGTGTCATAGGCTTTGCCATTTCGTTTTATTACTTTTTTTTGTCCCCTTTTAGCACTAACAATTACTTTTTCTTCTCGATCTAATTTTTCGTATAACCCTTCAACTACAAAAAAATCAGTGTCATGTTTTATGTTTTGACCAGTAATTGGGTTGAAATAGCTTTTCCCAAAAGATAAATGATAAATGGCATCTAGAATATTAGTTTTTCCTACTCCATTGTGGCCAACAAGGCAATTAATCTTGTCATCAAATTCGAAATTGACGGATTCAAAATTTTTGTAATTAATTAAAGAAAGTGATTTTAGAATCATAAAATATTGATCGTCAGCCAGTCGCGACTTTTTAGAAATTCTCAAATAGGAAGTGCAAAATATTGAAAAATAACAAATATTTTCGCTTTTAATTATGAATAAAAATTTTATTTTTGCGATTCATTAAAATCAACTTATGGCAACTTATAAGAAACGAGGATACAAACCAAAAAATAAAGCAGAAGAGGTAGAGGAATTGGAAGACAATTCTACAACCGCTGAAGTATTTAATACTTTGGATGAAGGTGCTTCCCGAACTGAAGAATGGGTTGCTGCTAATCAAAAATATATATTTATCATTGTTGGTGCTGTCGCTGTTGTAGTTTTAGGATATCTTGGATATCAGAAATATGTCCAGGAGCCAAAAGAATTAGAAGCATCTAATGAGATGTTTAAAGCGCAACAATATTTTGATAATGCAGTAAATGGTAATACCACTATTAGTGATTCATTATATACATTAGCTCTTAACGGAGGAGAAGGTAAATATGGATTTTTAGAAATTATAGAAAATTATAGTGGAACAAAGGCATCTAATCTTGCTAATTATTATGCTGGTTTTTCATATCTTAACATGAATAAGTATCAAGAAGCAATTGACTATCTTGATAAGTTTAAGAGTGATGACGAAATGCTTGGCCCTTTGGCATTAGGAGGAATCGGTGATGCTTTTGCCCAGTTAGATCAAATGGGTGAAGCTTTATCTTATTACGAAAAAGCTGTAAAAGCTAAGAATAATGAATTTACCACTCCTAAGTTTTTATTAAAATCTGCGATCACTGCAATTTCATTAGGAAAACCAGAAGCGGCGATTACATACCTAGAAAGAATAAAAGAAGAGTTTTCTAAAAGTGTAGAAGCTAATCAGGCTGATGTGCATTTAGGAAGAGCTCAAGGAATGCTTAAGTAGTTTACAGTTGTTGGTTTTTAGTTCTTAGTTTTTAAAACAAAGTCATAGAAATTATCAACTACTAACAATAAACGGTCAACCAAATATGGCTACAGAAAATAAAAATTTATCTCAATACGATAAAGCTACAATCCCAAACTCGAAAAATTTTCGGTTTGGGATTGTTGTTTCAGAATGGAATGACACTATAACAGAAGGTCTTTTTCAGGGGGCTTTTGATGCTCTAATTGATTGTGGAGCTATCAAGGATAACATTGTAAGATGGAATGTTCCAGGAAGTTTTGAGTTAATCTATGGTTGCAAAAAGATGCAGGAATCCTATGATATGCTGGATGCAGTAATTGCTATTGGTAGTGTTATTGAGGGAGAAACTAAGCATTTTGACTTTGTATGCGATGGAGTTACTCAGGGAATTAAAGATTTAAATATCCAAAATGATATTCCTGTTATCTTCTGCGTTCTTACCGATAATAATATGCAGCAATCGATAGATAGATCAGGTGGTAAACACGGTAATAAAGGAACAGAAGCTGCTATCGCTGCGATAAAAATGGCGCAACTTCGTAAAGACGCTAAGTTCTAAGAAACTATATTGTACGTTTTCTATACCACGTTCACTTTTCAAGAATCTGAAAAATGGCATTATACTTGCTGTTAATATTTTCAATGTTATTGTAATGCTAAAAGCTTTAGATTACTATGCATTTTAAGTATATTTGGATAATATAAAAGAAAGGAGCAGCACGTGAAATTAAGTATCCCTAAGAGAAAAACAAATCGAAGATATAACTATACTCCAAGGTATTATGAAGGAAAGAGTAAAGGAAATATCTACGATTTCGAAAATAGAATTACTAAATATCGCGAAACTAGAAATGCAATAGACTTTGGTTCTCAGTGGAGTGAAGATCGGAAATCAAGCCGTAATAGAGGAAACCGAGAAATCAACAAGAGAGTTATTTATATTGTGTTTGTGTTAATCTTTATCTTTTTGTATTTAATTGATTTTGATTTATCCATATTTACTGCCCGACAATAAATGTCAGATATCATCCAACTATTACCGGATCACGTAGCCAATCAAATAGCTGCCGGAGAGGTAGTGCAGAGACCAGCTTCTGTAGTTAAAGAACTATTAGAAAACGCGATTGATGCCAAAGCTACTCATATAAAATTAATTGTTAAAGAAGCTGGAAAAACACTTATCCAAGTGATTGACGATGGTGCAGGCATGAGTGTCACAGATGCACGACTCAGTTTTGAAAGACACGCGACTTCCAAAATAAAAACAGCAGAAGATCTTTTTCAACTTAATACCAAAGGGTTTAGAGGAGAAGCACTTGCATCTATTGCGGCGATTGCTCATGTAGAGTTAAAAACCAAGCAAGAAGATGATGAGGTTGGAACAGAGATTAAAATAGAAGGTAGCGAAGTTGTTGCTCAAGAAGTTTGCGTTACTCCCAAAGGAACTTCTATTAGTGTTAAGAATTTGTTTTATAACATTCCCGCACGTCGCAATTTTTTAAAATCAAATGCAGTAGAGCTTCGTCATATTATTGATGAATTTCATAGAGTAGCGATGGTGCACGCTGATATTAAATTTGATTTTTATCATAACGGGAGTGAAGTTTTTAGTTTACCAATTTCTAATTGTCGACAGCGAATTGTACATATTTTTGGAGGAAAAACTAATGAAAAGCTGGTTCCAGTTGATGAAGAAACTGATTTGGTGAGTATCACAGGATTTGTCTGTAAACCTGAGTATGCAAAACGAACTCGAGGAGAGCAGTTCTTTTTTGTAAATAATAGATTTATAAAAAGTGCCTATCTTAATCACGGAGTTAATTCGGCATTCGAAGGATTACTAAAAGAAAAAACACATCCTAGTTATTTTATTTACCTAACAGTAGATCCAACATCAATTGATATTAATATTCACCCTACAAAAACTGAAATTAAATTTGATGATGAACATGCATTATATGCAATGTTAAGATCTACGATAAAACATAGTTTAGGACAGTTTAATGTAGCACCTGTATTAGATTTTAACAGAGATTCATCTATGGATACTCCATATGAGTATAAAAGCAAAATGGTAAAAACTCCAACCATAGAGGTTGATAGGAGTTTTAATCCTTTTAAAGATGAAAAGAAAGAAGATTCATCATTCTCTTCTACTAAAAGTTATTCGAGTTTTAAAAAGGAATCTACGGGTAGCTGGGAAAATCTATATGCTGGTTTGGATACTACAGAAATACCATCTAAATCTACCGAAAGTGAGTTCTCTTCTATGCAGTTTGAAAGTGCAGAGGTAACTGGTTCTTTATTTAATGGAGATCAACAGGCTGCGCTAGAACATAATACTACATATCAGTTAAGACGAAAATATATTGTGACTACCATTAAAAGTGGTATGGTAATTATTAATCAACACAGAGCCCATCAGAGGATCTTGTATGAAGAAGTATTAAGAAATATCACCATGGCTAGTGCTGTGAGTCAGCAGTTATTATTTCCTCTAAAATTATTGTTTTCTAAACAAGAAATAGAATTGTTAAAATCAGTACGTGAACAGTTGGAAAATACCGGTTTCGTTTTTGGAGAGATTTCGGGAGAAGAAATATCTATTTCGGGGATACCTACAGTAACTACAGAGAGTGAAGTTTCTGTGCTCTTGGAGAAATTGGTTAGTGATATAGAACAGGAAGTACCGGATAGTGGATTTTCTTTAACTGATTTATTGGCAAGATCTATTTCAGGGAGTATCGCAGTGAGAACAGGAGTGGATTTGGCTAAAGAGCAACAACAACATATAGTGAATAGTCTTTTTGCCTGCACAGAACCAACAATAACACCAGATAATAAGCCAACTTTCATCACGTTAACAGTAGATGATATAGATAAAAAATTTTAAAAATAAATGGGTAGAATTACAGATACAGTAAAGGTTTTATTGATAATTAACGTTATAGTCTTTGTTGGGGCATTGGGTATTGGAGGATACGCATCTGATCAATTATTTGCTTTATGGTATCCGGAAAATAAAAATTTCCAAATATGGCAAGTTATTACGCACATGTTTATGCACGGAAATGGAACACATATTTTCTTTAATATGTTTGTTTTATACATGTTCGGTAGTCATCTGGAAAATTCAATAGGTCAAAAGAAGTTCTTGTTTTTATATTTTTCTGCTGGATTGGGGGCAGCAGGATTACAGTTGCTTTTTCATTATATTCAATTTAAGCCTGCTCTTGAGGCTCATTTACAATCAGGTATACCGTTGAGTAGTATCCTTGAAATGTTGGATGAGGCAACTATCAATAGAGTTTATTATTCATACAAATCTGTACCAGTAAATGTTACCGAATCATTAATAGATTCGTATGCAATTCCAATGGTTGGTGCTTCTGGAGCGATTGCAGGAGTCATAGCGGCTTTTGCAGTTTTATACCCTAATTTACCATTATATTTAATGTTTATTCCTATCCCTATTAAGGCAAAATATTTAGTAGCTGGGTATTTTGTATTAGATTTATTTGGTGGAATTACTGGACAAAGTATTTATGGAGCTACAAACATTGCTCACTGGGCACATATAGGTGGGGCAGTAATTGGATTTATTACTATGTGGTATTGGAAAAAGAATTCGTTTAATCAAAATCGTTGGAATTAATGTCACAGATAGACGATTTAAAATTGAAGTTTAAGAGATTTACTATTGTAGAGAAATTAATAGTGATCAATATTGTTGTATTTGTATCTTTTTACCTACTGAATACGTTCGCATTTTTGTTTAATGCTTCCAGTGGTTTTTTGATGGATTGGTTCGTTTTCCCAAAAGAGTTTGGTAGCTTTTTGACACAACCTTGGTCAATTATAACCTATGCTTTTTTACATAGTGGTCTTTGGCATATAGCTTCGAATATGATTATTCTGTACTTTTCTGGGAGATATTTTGTCTCTTATCTTACAGGAAAGCGAGTGTTAACGGTTTATTTTTTAGGAGCAATTTTTGGTGCTTTACTTTATATGTTGTCGTATAATTTGTTCCCAGCGTTTTCTGATATTGGTGATTCTGTATTGTTAGGAGCTTCAGCTTCAGTAATGGCAATACTAATAGCCACTGCGACGTATATACCTAATATGAGCATTAGATTGATGTTTATTGGTAGTATTAAGTTCTGGTGGATAGCAGCTTTCTTTGTAATAATGGATCTAATCCAAATACCCGCTAACAATTCGGGAGGACATATTGCCCATCTTGGAGGAGCATTATTTGGATATTTATATGCTAGTCAACTAAAGAAAGGAAATGATATAGGAAGTTGGTTTGAGAAATTGATGGATGCAGTGATAAGTCTTTTTAAGCCTAGAAAGAAAAGTCCTTTAAAAACAGTTCATAAAGCTAAGAAATCAAAAAACACTACTAGAAAAACAACTTTATCAGCAACTAAAAACCCTAATCAAGCTCAGATAGATGCGATACTTGATAAAATTAGTAAAAGCGGCTATGATAGTTTAACCAAACAAGAAAAAGACTTTTTGTTTAAAGCGGGCAAAGATTAGTCATGAGAAAACTGGTTAATAAGATTATATTTTTTATCAATTCTTTAGTGGCTTTCGCCTTGTTGATGTCATATCTATTGCCATATATTTCTCCGCAAACATTTCCATTGTTATCCGTGTTGAGCCTTACAGTACCCGTTTTAATTCTTATTAATGTACTGTTTCTATTGTATTGGGCAATACTCCTAAAACGTAAGATGCTATTGTCATTAATTGTACTAGTTCTTGGAATTTCTCATGTATCTTCCTTGTATAAATTAAGAGGAAAATCTTCTGATGCAGTTGATGGTACACTTTCATTGTTTAGTTTTAATGTACATGCTTTTAATCGGTTTAAATGGATTGATTCTGACGTTATACCAAAGGAAATTTCTAAATTGGTAAAAGATGAAAACCCTGATGTATTTTGTGCGCAAGAGTTTTATAATAATTCAGATATAGATTTTAGCCAATACGAACATAAGTATGAACATTTTCATCACCGTAGTCAAGAACTGGCATTGGTTATTCTTTCTAAATATCCTTTTGTAAATAAAGGTTCTTTAAGCTTTGAGAATACTGCTAATAATGTAATTTTCGCAGATATTGCTGTATCTTCAGACACAATAAGAGTGTACAATGTTCATCTACAATCTCACGGAATTAGTACCAAAACTGATGATTTAGCAAAAGCAGATTCGCAAAAATTATTCAAACGGATACAGGTTTCTTTCAAAAAACAACAAAGCCAAGTAGAACAGCTTATCGCACATATGAAATCATCACCATATCGCAATATTGTAATGGGTGATTTTAATAATACAGCGTATTCTTATATATATGATAAGATCAAATCAGAAAACCTTCAGGACACCTTTAAAGAGGCAGGGAAAGGGTTTGGGAAAACCTTTAATTTTGAGCTATTTCCTGCCAGAATCGATTTTATTTTAGTACCAGAAGATTCAGAAGTAGTAGCTTTTAAAAGCTTTGATAAAGAACTTTCTGATCATTATCCTATATTTTCAAGAATTAAACTATAGTTTTTTATAGTATTATTTGTTTTCTAAACGAGTAGCTTTGTTTTTTATGTTTTTCTCCCAGTCTTCGGCAAAAACTGCATGACCATTTTTCGTCATTAACTTCATTTTTTCTATTACAGCTTCTTGTATTTGTACTGGAAAAGTGTAGAGTTTTTTATTAATTTTTGTAAGTCTCCCATCGGGAATTTCACTGTTCTGATGTTTAATAGTTACTCTACTTTTTTTATAATAAGCTACGATTTTCAATCTACCATCTTCATACATACTATGCGTCGTGGTACCGTAGATAATTATAGGATCTATTTCACCATCACCATCAAGATCTGATAATTGCGAGTATTGATTCCAAAAACCGATTGAAGCTTCCCATTCTTGATCAATTTCATCTTTGATTGTTGATCTTTTCTTAAACTGATTTTTTTCTACTCTTAAGTTTAATGCATATATATTATCATATAAAGTGTCTTTTTCTTCGTTTACAACATTTTTATGATCAGTTAGTAATAAATAATATTCGCCAGAACTATCTTTATAATTATATGCTTGATATAATGGGTTAGAAACACCCAATTGAATTTGTCTCCTATTAGAGAAAATAGTATTCATCTCTTTTTTAGAAAGTTTTCTAGCCAATGTTGTGTCCATTGGTATTGAAGCATGTTTTTGTATGGGTAATACTTTAATATTTTCTGCTTGATTTTTAGAATATTCTTTTGATTCTTTAGTTTGTTTTCCACAAGAGAAAAAGCTTATTAAAATGATAAAAAGTAGAAATCTATTCATAAGTAAAGAGGATTAAAAAAGAAATATGTACAACTAGTTTTGTACTAAATGTAAAGAATATTTTCTAAATAAGCACATTTACATCATCCAACAGTCTAATTGATCTGTAATAATATGCCAAAGTAGTGCTATACCCACAACTCTTGTTTTTTTAGGAAATAATAAAAGAGTATATATGATTATGGCATACAAACCGTGTAAAATGTGAAATCCAATACTACATCGATTTGGATCAAAAATTGGATCTGCTAAGAGGTGATCTATATCAATCAACATGGCTCCAAGAAAAATGAGGTATACTTTTTTCCAATGTTTAGGAAAAAAAAGTAAAGCAATAGCTAAAGGGATTAAAAAATGAAATCCGTAATGTATAATTAGTCGAAACATCAAGAAATTGATTGATTTTCTAGATAAGTAAGTGTATTTGTTCCTTCATTAAATAAAAGGTCCAAAATAGAAAGATTAGGAATAAAACCATGTTTGTCCGAAAATACCTGAATGTATGTATCTAATTCGTACGTATCTTCTTTTTTAGAACTGACTAAGATTCTCATATCATTGCGATCTTCATGATCTTTTTGATAATCTCTTGTTTTGGAGTATGAAGTGCTTGATTGAAGGCAATCAAAAATAACCTCCATACATTCGTAATTAAAATCCAGTAAAAAATCTTTTCTTTTTTCGAAAAGATGAATTAATTCATCTTCATAATATTCAAAAAAAGGAGAGGTTCTATAAGCAGACTGAAGGGATTTCCAATGGTGTAATTGCCAAGGGAATTCATTTTCTATACGGACATTCTTATATAATTGTTTCGTTCCATTACCTATATGTTTTATGGGTATGGTTAATAAGAGTTTACCATTAGCTCCATAGATGTAAGTTCTATTGCGATAGGTTTGTTTTTGATAGTTATCTTCATTTTCAAAAACAATCGAATCTGATTGAGCCATTGTAACATATTGCTCAATGGATCCAAAATACATAGGATGGAGTAGGGTGGTTTTCATGGTGTTTAGAATCTAACAGCTTTTCCTACAATTTGCTCTTGAAGAATTGGTCCAGTGTATCTAGAATCGTTAGAATTATCTCTGTTATCTCCCAAAACAAAATATTCATTCTCTTTCAATATTAGAGGACCAAAATTATCTTTATTCCATTTCTGATTATAAACAGAAAAGATGTGGCTATCAAAATTATCTTTATTCTCAATAACACGATAATTTTCTAGATTATTACTAGCTGCGATATTCTTTGGAATAAATAAAATGACAGTGTCATTATTTGGATAATAATATGGTGATCCATCATACATATACAATAAATCTTCTTTAATTAATTCAGCTGTTTTTAAAGGAATTCTATACCTGTGGGCTAAATTAATAGAAATATCTATATTATCCCCATTGACATGTAAATCTCCATTTTTTATTTCTAAAGTATCATTAGGAATGCCAACTAATCTTTGAATTATTCTGCCTCTTCCAAACGAAGAATCTCCTATTTTAAAGGTTACAAAATCTAATCGATTAGGTTTTACCAGTGATGAAACTAACATTCTACTTCCTATAGGTAATGTAGGAGCATTTGCAGTACTAGCGTTCTGATAATATCGACATAAATCCGTTCCATAAACTATGAATAGAAAAAAACCAATTACTATGATACTAGCACCAATAAGTATTTTTCCATTTCTGTTCATGAATTACGCTGATTTCTTTCTCTTACGATATTTACTGAAAACTATATAACCAATCAGTGCGATCAAGAAGTAATAGAAATACGATACTGGTTTGCCGCTACCACCAACAGTAGTAAATAAACGTTCCCATCTTATTTTATTAAAAAGCCCTTTGGCATCGGTATCCCAACTCATCCATATAAAAACAGGTTTTCCAACAACGTGATTTGCTGGTACATATCCCCAAGCACGACTATCTTCACTATTATGACGATTATCACCCATCATCCAGTAGTAATCTTGCTTAAAGGTATAAGTATCAATAGGATTTCCATTTAATAATACCTGAGTTCCATTTACAGATAACTTATTGTCAATTCCCATTTCTGAACCTTCATATACTTCGATAACTCTTCGATATAATGAAAAACTTTTTAGATCCATTTTTACTGTTTTTCCCTCTTCAGGAATATAAATAGCACCAAAATTATCATAATTCCAGTTTACTTTTCCGTTGTTAGGAAAAACCCCATAAGCTTTTTCCCCTTTAGGAGCAATATCTCTTTTTATAGAAGCAACGTTTGGATGGTTTTTAAATTTATTTGCGGATTCCTTAGTGATACCTTTAATAAAAAATCGTTCCTCGTTATATCCGAATTCTTGAGGGTTTTTTGCTTTTATTTTGTATCTATCATATAATGTTTGAGGATTAAATCGACTTCCTTTTGTAGTTCCACTATATGAAAATTGTAATTGGGCTCTATCTGGTAATTCGGTTTGTTTCCCATTAATATGAACATATCCATCTACTACTGATAAGGAGTCGCCTGGTATACCTACGCAACGTTTTACATAATTTGATTTTTTATCGATAGGTTTATAGACATTGATTCCAGATGGGTCTCTAAAAAAGCGTACGGTATCCACTGGCCAGCTAAATACTACAATATCATTACGCTTTATTTTTTGAAAACCGGGTAATCTGAAATATGGATATTGTATATCGCTATTATATGATTTAGTCCTAACTAACGGAATAGTATCGTGAACCATAGGAAAAGAAACCGCAGTCATAGGTGTTCTAGCTCCATAATGAAATTTACTTACAAATAAGAAATCACCAACTAATAGCGTTCTTTCTAAAGACCCCGTTGGTATGGTATATGGTTGCATAAAGTATGTGTGCACTAGCGTAGCTGCAACTACTGCAAAAAGAATAGAGCTTATCCATTCTCCAGTACCAGTTTTCGGTTTTAGATCTCTATCTTCTATGTGTTTAACATCTAGCATATAGTTTACATAGTAGATATAGAATCCTAATGTTACGATTACAAGTATAGTATCTGTTGTGGTGTTTTTTCCAAAACTTCTAATGGTTTCTACCCATATTACAGGAAGCATGATTACATTGATCACAGGGATAAACAATAATATAACCCACCACCACGGACGATTAATTATTTTCATTAATACTACTGCATTGTATACTGGTACTCCTGCTTCCCAAGCTTTTCTTCCTGCTTTAACGTATAATTTCCAAGTTCCTAAGAAATGTATTACTTGTACCGCCACGAAAAATATAAACCATTCTGATAGTGTCATTCTATATATGTTTTTAGTATAAGTGTAAGTAACATCAAAAGTGTTACACTTTTTCTTTTTTTAGTTATAGACCTAAAACGTCTTTCATCCCGAAAACTCCTGTTTTACCAGATAACCATTCTGCAGCTACAACAGCACCAAGAGCGAATCCCTGACGATTATGTGCAGTATGCTTAATTTCTATATCATCTACTGCTGATGTATAGGTAACAGTATGAGTACCCGGAACGTTTTCTATTCTTTTTGCTACAATAGGAATCTCATTATCGTTTCCTTTGTCTAATTGCCAAGCATCTTTATCAGTGTTTTCTATAATACCTTCTGCTAAGGTAATTGCGGTTCCGCTAGGAGCATCCAATTTCTGAGTATGATGAATTTCTTCCATGTGAATGTTATATCCTTCTATTGGATTCATCATTTTGGCTAATTTTTTGTTTAATTCAAAAAACAAATTAACCCCTAAACTATAATTTGATGCGTAAATAAACCCCCCTTTTTTTTCTTCGCATAATGATATGATATGATCATAATGATCTAACCAACCTGTAGTTCCAGATACAATAGGCACATGAGCATTAAAGCAGTTAGTAATATTATTTACTGCTGCGGAAGGAATACTAAAATCAATAGCTACATCAGCCACAGATACATCATATGCTGTATCGTCTTTGTCTACGGTGAGTACAATAGTATGACCTCTGTCGGTTGCAATTTTTTCTATGGTTTTGCCCATTCTGCCATATCCTAGTAGCGCAATCTTCATATTTTTGGTGATGGTGGTTATAAAATTTAGAAACTATAATTTAGTGACATACCGTAATTTGGTTTGCCGCCTAATTCGTTAAAATTTATTTTTGGTTCAAAAGTTAAGTCTTTAGAAACGTTAAATTGCTGTAAATGAGCAGTTACGTTTGCATCAATGATATTTAATACATACAGACCTACCGTAATCATTATTGATAATTCCTGATCTTTTCTAAAGCGTCGTTGTCGATCTATTAATTGTTCATTATCAAGAATAGATAATCTATTGTCTCCGTCGGGAAGACCTGCTAATCTTCCTTTGTAAAAGTCACGAGCTTCAATATACAAATCATTATTAAATTTATAATAGTATATTCCGGCTCCTAGCGCACCATAAACAATAGGTATTTTCCAATATTTTCCGGTATGTGCTTGTCCCAATCCTGGTAAGATAGCTGAATAAAAAGCCGCTCTCGCAGGAGCTAAGGGTTCATAAGGAATTATTTTTTTCTTCTTTTTTTTCTTCTTTTTAACAGCTACTTCTTCTGTAACCACTTTTAGTTCTTCGTTTTCATTTTCCTCTTGAGAAAAAATAGGATGAATACAAAAAAATAAGAATAAAATAATATAAAAGGACTTAATTTTCACTGTCAATGAGTTTCTTTAGGCGTTTAAAATCTTCTTCTGAAGAAAACGGGATAATCAATTTCCCACGTCCGTTACTGGAAACCTTTACGTCAATCTTTGCTCCAAAATATTCCGAGAAATCTTTGATTCCTTTTAATATATATTGGGGAGCTTTACTTTCCGATTTTTCAGTAGTAGGTTTTTCTTCTTTATTGTTTAAAGACCTAACTAATTTTTCAGTGTTACGAACGGATAACGAATCTCCAATAATTTTTTCGTAAATATCCAGTTGTTGTTGCTGATCCTGGATGTTAATCAATGCTCTTCCGTGACCCATCGTGATAAACCCATCTCGAATACCAGTTTGTACAATAGGATCTAATTTTAATAATCTTAAGTAATTAGCGATTGTAGATCTTTTTTTACCTACACGATCACTTAATTGTTCTTGAGTTAATTGAATCTCATCAATTAATCTCTGATACGATAATGAAATTTCTATAGGGTCTAGATCCTGACGTTGGATGTTTTCTACCAGTGCCATTGTCAACGATTCCTGATCATTAGCAATACGAATATACGCAGGGATGGTTTTTAACCCAACTAATTTAGAAGCTCTAAATCGTCTTTCTCCACTTACTAGCTGATACTTGTCAAAATCTAATTTACGAACTGTAATCGGTTGAATTACACCTATTTCTTTTATAGAAGTAGCAAGTTCTTGAAGTGTCTCATCGTTAAAACTTGTACGGGGCTGAAAAGGATTTACTTCAATACTATTGAGATCCAATTCTATAATGTTTCCAACCACTTTATCAGCGTTTTTATCCTCTGCCGATTTGATATCATTTTCCGGGTCTTTCAGTAAAGCCGATAGCCCTCTGCCTAAAGCTTGTTTTTTTGTTGCCTTCGCCATGAATCCTTAACTATTTTTCTTTATAATCTCGTGCGCCAAACTTAGGTAATTGCTAGCACCTTTACTAGAAGCATCGTAATTTATTATACTTTCACCATAACTAGGTGCTTCGCTTAAACGGATATTTCGTTGAATGATTGTTTTGAAAACCATTTCATTAAAATGTTTTTGTACTTCTTCGACAACTTGATTGGATAATCGCAATCTTGAATCATACATTGTTAATAACAACCCTTCGATATCGAGATGTTGATTGTGGATTTTCTGAACACTTTTTATTGTATTTAATAATTTACCTAATCCTTCAAGTGCAAAGTATTCGCATTGAATAGGAATAATTACTGAATCTGATGCTGTAAGCGCATTAAGTGTTAACAGTCCAAGTGATGGCGCACAATCGATTAAAATATAATCATATGCTGATTTAAGATGCTCAATAGCCTTCTTTAGCATATATTCTCGTTCGTCTTTATCTACTAGTTCAATCTCTATAGCTACCAGATCAATATGTGCTGGTATAATATCTACATTAGGAGAATTAGTCTCTAATATTGCCTCTTCAGGTTTAATAGTATGTTCCAGAATCTGATAGGTTCCTTTTTCAATACTTTCTACATCTAGTCCTAGTCCTGAAGTCGCATTGGCTTGAGGGTCTGCATCTATAAGTAGTACTTTTTTCTCTAATACTCCTAGAGAAGCTGCTAAATTTACAGAAGTGGTTGTTTTACCAACACCACCTTTTTGATTGGCAATCGCTATTATTTTACCCATGTGGGGAGATTTGGATTTAAGCGATAAAAATACAATTAATTATACATTATAAAAATGAAAAATATTAACAGTGTTTAATAAAAAAGGCCATTAGCTGAAACTGATGGCCTTCGGGATGAATAATAAGTGTAAATTATTCTTTTTCTGGCATTAATACACCCAAAATATATCCCGTGTCTACGTATTTTTTTGCCACATTCTGAATATCTTGTTTGGATAACTTTGTAATAGCTTCAGTATAGGTTTCTTCTTGTTGCATTGGTGTTTGATTATAATCAGCACTCTGAAGATTGCTCAACCAAAAGGAGTTTTGTTTACTTTTTTCTTTATAATCTAATAGTCTAGATTCTTTAATTTTAGCAAGATCCTTATCGGTTGGTCCATCTTTTATGATCCTTTTTAATTCGGCAATAGCGGCATCAGTTAATTTTTTTACGTTTTCCGGTCCACAAGGAAAACTAATACTAAAGTTATAACTTCCATAAGGGAGTTTGTTCAGTTTTCCTCTGGCACCAACGCCATATACACCACTTTCCTCTTCTCTCAATTTTTCAATTAATTTAATAGAAAGGATTTCTCCTAGGGCTTTTATGGCCAAATCTTCGGATTTGTTGTATTCTGTTTCGCCTCTCCAAATAATATTAACAGAGCTTTTAGGATCTTTACCTTTATATACTATCTTTTCATGAGCTCCGAATATTGGCCTAAAATCAGAAACTTTATAGGTTTCTTCTTTACCTGTGTCAGGTAAACTAGCAATATACTTTTCTGCATATTCTTTTAGTTTAGCATCATCAATATTCCCTACTAGATAAAAATTGAAACCACCCGCACCTGCAAATCGCTCTTTATACTTCTGATATGCGAGTTCGTAGTTAACAGCGTCTAATTTTTCTGAGGTAGGAAAACCAGTATATCTCGGGCTTTCTCCATATTGAAATTTATTAAACTCTTCATTGAAATAATTTTGTGGATTAGAAAGATAATTCGCTAAAAACCCTTTTTGTTTTTCCAGCTCTGTTCTAAATGCTTTTTCATCTTCATTTACATCCGTAAAGTATAAGTATAGTTGTTGGAATAGTATTTCCATATCTTTAGGCGTAGTAAAACCATTAAAGCCTTCAGAAATATTAATGATGTAAGGGCTTAATGCTACGATTTTACCAGACATTACTTTGTTCATATCATTACGTGATAGTCCACCTAAACCAGTTTGCGAAACACTTCCTCTTCCAAAAGCAATTTGCATATATTCTTCATCGGTATACAAAGAATTTCCTCCAAAGCTAAATGCAGAAAATAAAATTTCATCGTTTTTAAAATCAGTTTTTTTATAAGTGATTTTTGCTCCGTTGCTTAATTCTAAAACCGTATAGCCTAATTTTTTATTAGTTTTAGAAGAAAGAATTTTTCCAGGAGTTGGCATGTTCACGATTAGATTTTTACGAACTTCTGTATCTTTGTAATCTTCTATTTCAGTAGTTTCTACTGCTTTTAATACGGAAAGAATTTCTTCTTTCGTTACCTGTTTTAGTTCATCTTTTTCTGGTCCAGTCATTATTACTGCACGATTATCATCGTGTAAAAAGGTCTTAATTAATTTATTTACTTCTTCTAGATTAATAGTTGGTAATTGTGACATGGTATATTGATATTCCCATTCGATTCCTGGAATAGGTTCCTGTTCCAGATAATTGTTAATATACTGTCCTATGATTCTATTAGATTCTCTTTTATCCTTATCCTTGAATAACTTTTCCCATCTTGCAGTAACATCTTTTTTTGCTCGATCTAGTTCTCCTTTTTTGAATCCATACTGTTGTACTCTTTTATTCTCTTGTAGAATTACTTTTAAAGCATTAAGTTGCCCAGTTTCAGAAGTCAAAGCAAATGACTGATATGCTTTTTTATTTCTTGCAAAAACACCACTGTGGCCGCTTCCCGCAAATACGAAAGGTGGATTAGGCTTGTTTCTTAGTTCATTAAGGCGGTTATTCATCATTTGGGTAAAAACGCCCTCTACAATATCTTTTCTGTAATCACCTATCGTAGTCATTGGTTCTGAAACCTCTCTGTCTTTATACATTAATCTTACAATAGAGTTGGATGCTTCTTTGTCTGAAACTACAGCAATAAGAATTTCCTCATGATTTGGTGTATCATATGTTTCTCTTTTTTTAGGATTTTCTGGCATTTGGATACCACTGAAATGATTTTTTATCTTTTGTTCTAAAGTTGCAACATCTAGATCCCCAACAGCAATTACTGACATTAGATCTGGTCTGTACCAATCTTTATAAAAGCTTCTTACATCTTCATATTTAAAGTTTTCTAGATTTTCTTTTGTACCTATAGGCAAACGTTCAGAATATTTAGAATTATAGGCAATTATAGGTAAGTATTTTTGAAGCATTCTTTCATTAGCACCTTTACCTATTCGATATTCTTCTAGCACGACACCTCTTTCTCCATCAATACCTTCTTCTGTAAGTTCCGCATTATGAGCCCAATCTTCTATAATTTGGAATCCTTTTTCTAATTTTTCAGGATCATCACTAGGGATAGGTAAAATATACACAGTTTGATCAAAGCTGGTATATGCATTTAAGTCAGCACCAAATTTAACTCCGATAGTCTGTAGATAATCAACCAGATCATTCTTTTTAAAATTCTTTGTGCCATTAAAGTTCATATGCTCCATAAAATGAGCAAGCCCTAATTGATTTTCATTTTCTAAAATGGATCCTGCATTTACTACTAGTCGTAACTCTACTTTATCTTCTGGTTTTCCATTATTTCTGATGTAATAGGTGAGACCATTATCTAGTTTCCCGATTTTTACGTTAGGGTCTATTGGGATTTTAGCCTCATTTTCTAAACTAGTAGATACTTCAAGTTCTTTGTTAGTTGTTTGAGCAATTGCAGTAAATGGGATACTACATAAAAAAGCTCCAATAAGTGTGTTAGAAATTGTTTTTATCATCATTGATGAATTATTAGTGTAAACTTGTTTTTGAATATAATAAAGTCTAAAAGTAGTTAAAAATCAGGTATTCAACTGTTTTTTTAGTTGAGTATTGGTTGAATGTAGCTTTATTTGTAATACAAACTAAATCTTTTCTAGCTAGATGATTCGTTTGATTAATATTCTTATGAATTTATAGTTGTTTTTGTTTTATATACAAATGTAATCTGGGTACTATTTTTATATAAAATTTTCAAAAAAAAACTGAATACCAGAAAAGCTGGTATTCAGTTGTAATAATATTTTAACAGAGATTTTTTACTTGCTCTTTTTAGCTCGAATTGCAGCTTCTAGCATATCCCACATTTGCTCAGGAACTTGATCCAACAGGTTGAATTGCCCAGCTCCTTTTAGCCATTCTCCTCCATCTAATGTGATGACTTCACCGTTAACATATGCAGAAAAATCCGAAACAAGGTATGCTGCTAAGTTTGCTAATTCTTGATGTTCTCCTAAACGTTGTAGAGGTACTTTCTTAGAAAGGTCAAATTTATCTTTCATATCTCCAGGTAAAAGTCGATCCCAAGCACCTTTAGTAGGAAAAGGTCCAGGAGCAATCGCATTAAATCGCATTCCGTATTTAGCCCATTCTACCGCTAGTGATCGTGTCATAGCTAATACACCTGCTTTAGCAGTGGCACTTGGCACTACATAAGCAGAACCTGTCCAGGCATATGTTGTTACTATATTTAGAACATTAGTATTTTCGTACTTGGTATCTATCCAATGTTTTCCAAAAGCAAGTGTACAGTTTTTAGTTCCCTTTAATACGATATCGATTATAGTGTCAAAGGCATTAGCTGATAATCGTTCGGTTGGGGAGATAAAGTTTCCTGCAGCATTGTTTAGTAATATATCTACCGATCCAAAGGCTTCGAGAACTTGATCTCTCATTGATTCTACTTGATCATAATGCCTTACATCACATTGTACAGGTATACAGGTTCCTCCTGTTTCTTCTTCAAGTTCTTTTACAGTACCTTGGAGTTTTTCGAGATTACGTGAGGTAATAGCTACTTTGGCACCAAGTTCCATAAAGTACTTAGTCATTGATTTACCCAATCCACTACCGCCACCGGTAACTACAATGTTTTTTCCTTCCAAAGCTCCATCACGAAGCATTTTATCAGTATAACTCATATGTTTTGTATTAATATCGTACGTTATTTTTGTGAAAGTTACAATTTATATTTAAAATACTATGCATGCATAGTATTTTAGTGTTATTCTAATGTCGAAATTAAAATTTCTAGAATAGTAATGGCTGCGTCACTTATTTTAGTTCCTGGACCAAATATCGCAACAGCTCCTTCCTGAAATAGAAATTCATAATCATCAGGTGGAATGACTCCGCCTACAATAACCATAATGTCTTCTCTTTCGTATTTTTTTAATTCTGCAATAATCTGAGGAACCAAAGTTTTATGTCCTCCAGCTAACGATGAAACACCAACAATATGTACATCATTTTCTACAGCTTGTTTTGCAGCTTCTTCTGGAGTTTGGAATAAGGGACCTATATCTACATCAAAACCTACATCAGCATAACTAGTAGCGACTACTTTAGCTCCACGATCGTGGCCGTCTTGTCCCATTTTTGCAATCATTATTCTAGGTCTTCGACCTTCGAGATCTGCATATTGGTTAGCTAATTCTCTTGCTTTGGCAAAAGACTTATCATTTTTTATCTCTTTGGCATACACTCCTGTAAATGATTTAATTTCTGCTTTATATCTTCCAAATTCTTTTTCAAGAGCATCACTAATTTCTCCTAAGGTAGCTCTTAATCGTGAAGCATCCACGGCTAAAGCTAATAAATTTTTCTCATCATCTTTTGTTGCTTTTGTTAAATTAAGTAGTGCTTGTTGCACCGCTTTTTCATCTCTAGAATTTTTAACTTTCTTTAATCCGTCAATTTGTTGCTTTCTTACGGCATTATTGTCTACTTTCAGAGTAGCGATATATTCTTCTTCTTCTAGTTGAAATTTATTAACCCCGATAATTAAATCTTGTTGACTATCAATTCTAGCTTGCTTACGAGCTGCAGCTTCTTCTATGCGCATTTTAGGAATTCCAGCTTCTATCGCCTTAGTCATTCCTCCTAATTCTTTGACCTCTTCTATAAGTTTCCAGGCTTTTTCTGCTATGTCATTTGTTAAAGATTCTACATAATAGCTTCCAGCCCATGGATCAACAGTACGCGTTATCTGAGTTTCTTCCTGAAGGTATATTTGCGTGTTCCTGGCTATTCTAGCAGAGAAGTCTGTGGGTAATGCAATAGCTTCATCCAATGCATTGGTATGCAAACTTTGGGTACCTCCAAAAGCTGCTGCACTTGCTTCTATACAGGTTCTGGCTACATTGTTAAAGGGATCCTGTGCAGTTAAACTCCATCCACTGGTCTGACAGTGAGTCCTGAGCATCAGTGATTTTGGGTTTTTAGGATTGAATTGTCTAATAAGTTTTGCCCAAAGCATACGCGCAGCCCTCATTTTGGCAATTTCCATAAAGTGATTCATTCCTATTGCCCAGAAAAATGATAAACGAGGAGCAAATGAATCAACATCCAAACCTGCTTCGATTCCTTTTCTTATATATTCTAATCCATCTGCTAATGTATATGCCAATTCAATATCACAAGTCGCTCCCGCTTCTTGCATATGGTATCCGGAAATACTTATCGGATTAAATTTAGGCATGTTTTTAGAACAATATTTAAAAATATCGCTAATGATTCTCATTGATGGAGTAGGAGGATAAATATAGGTGTTACGTACCATAAATTCCTTCAGGATATCATTTTGAATAGTTCCTGATAATAATTTTTTATCTACTCCTTGCTCTTCTGCTGCTACAATATAAAAAGCCATTATTGGTAAAACCGCTCCATTCATTGTCATAGAGACAGACATTTTATCTAATGGTATCTGGTCAAAGAGTACTTTCATATCTTCTACCGTGTCTATTGCTACTCCAGCCATGCCCACATCTCCAAATACTCTCTCATGATCACTATCGTATCCACGATGTGTAGCGAGGTCAAAAGCAACAGAGAGTCCTTTTTGACCTGCCGCAAGATTTCTACGATAAAATGCGTTACTTTCTTCTGCAGTAGAGAATCCGGCATATTGTCTAATAGTCCAAGGTCTTCTGACATACATGGTAGAGTAGGGGCCTCTCAAATAGGGAGGTATTCCAGCTACGAAATTAAGATGGGTAAGATTTTTTATATCGTCTTTGCTATATTCAGATTTTATTTCAATTCCTTCCGAAGTAGTAAATATTTCTTTCTCAGAAGATGAATGGGAAGCTTTACTCTCTGGACGCAACGTAATATGTTGAATATTTTTTCTGGTCATTTTTAAAATTTCATTTGTTCAATATATCCATCAAAATTTACTTCAAACGGAGTTGTAAGATTGATCATAAATGTCTGTTTGTCAGCTGTAATAATGTAAAAATTACTAAACATCCGAATATTTTCTACAAAATTATCAACCTGAAATATAGATCTAAACATTGTAAAATCCTTGTTTTTTGCATAAGCAGCAGTGAGTTTTTTAAAGTTTAGATCAGTAACAAGGCTTACTTGATTGTTCTTTTGTTTGATAATAGAAAGCAACATAGCAGCATTTTGTTTACTAAAATTCATATAAGGAAGCGTGTTTAAAGTATATGTAGATCTTGCATAAGAGTCAAAGAATAAGTAAAAATCCCCCTCCATATCCCTCATACTTTCTAATCTTCTCATTTCATTACTCAACTGTGTCTTGGTAATAGAGGAGTCAAGTATAGATTTATAATTTTCTAATGAGAGTTGTTTAAATCCTTTGGGAAGAAATGTTTTAATCAATCCATTTTCTAGGTGAAAGTAATTCCCTTCTAATATTTGGTTGGTATTATTATTTGATTTTTCTATCCAACTTTGGGTTTCCTGTAAAACAGTATTACACGAAATTAAGATCAATAACGAACCAATAAGAAGATATAGTTTTATTCTCATTGAAGAAAACATTAATAAAAACGTAAAATTACGGTTTTATTAGTGATCTATTTTAGAAAATATAAATTATGTTAGTCAGTTAATAAAGAATATTGCAATAATGATCAACCAAATGCTTTTTCGATAACCATAAGAATAGAGAAATAAATATCAAAAGCAATAAACTTTTTTATCTCTGAGGAACGAAATTTTTTGTCTGGAATATAATAAATTCTTTGTGCGATTAACGATGTGCTTACATTTCCATCCTGTTCAAGTGTGCTAATGATATTTTGGAAGTCATCACTATCACTATTATTTTTTAGACATTGAATAAGTCCTCCTCTATAATTAAAAATTAGAATTTCTTCTTCTTCTTTTTTAGAAGGATGCGTATATGGTGATGGTTTTTTACTTGCTTCGTGATTTTCGTATTCGCTAAGTTTTACCCAAATAGAATTAGGATCATTCGATTTCTTTTTAAAAACGCGTGCTAATTGGATAGAGTTGTCCGATGGTAATTTTCTCAAATCTAGCGATAAACTCGCTACTTCTGCCAAGAATGTACGGTATGTTTTTATAGAATCATTTCCAAATTTGTAGTATTCGAATAAGTCTTTTTCGAAAGAATTGAATGCTTTAGTGTAGAGTCCACTACTATCAACGCTCAGGCAATTAATACCTTTTTGAGAGTAGCAAATTGATGTTAAAAGCAATAAAGTTACTATGATGATTCTAGATCTAATCATTTGGGGCATCGATTAAGATTTAGTTTTGTTAATTATTTGTTGTTAAATGTTAATTTTTTTTGGAAAGTTAACAATAAATTATGAATTATTTCCGTTATATACTGTTTTTCTCGATTTTTTCACACAATCTTCTTTTGATAATTGGACTAACCAAAGTTTTTCTTACTTTCTTTTCAAGAAAGGGATTTTTCTGCATCGAAGGTGTTACTTCTTCAGGATTTCTGTAGGTATTAGCTCCTGTTAAAATAACTTCTTCTTTGTCAAAAAGCTCTTGTTCTTTCTCTGAACTTTCTTTTATTTTTTTCTGAATGATTCCAGATTTTAATTGTTTCAAATAGCCTCCGCCTTCTTCAATGTTTTTAAATAGGGACAGCGCTTTTTCAGCCAGCTGATTTGTTAAGCTTTCGATATAATAAGATCCAGATGCAGGATTGTTTACAATATCAAAAGAACTCTCGTTTTTCAAAATTAGCAATTGATTGATTGCTATTCTTGTTCCGAAATCATTTTCGAGATTATATACATCATCATATCTCAAATTATGAATCGTATCTGCTCCACCTAATATAGCACTCATGCACTCAGTGGTAGTACGAAGCATATTTACATTATAATCTAAAATGGTTTTATTTCTGTGTGAAGGATGCGCAAATATATAACATTTTTTTAACATTTTATATTCTCCTGACAAAGAATCCCATAATATCCTTAAAGCTCTTAGTTTAGCAATTTCAAAGAAGTAATTTCCCCCAATAGCAACCTTAAAGATTATTGCTTTCTCCTGAAATGGATTATTTTGTCGATTTTCAAAGTGATTAAGATATTCATTTGCGTGAGCTAATCCATAAGCTAATTGTTGGATCATAGTAGCTCCCGCATTTTGAAGCATACCAAGGTCTACACTGATAATGTTGTTTATATTACTGGTTTCTTTTGCAATATTTTCTAGTACCTGATGGTCTTCTTTTAAATTTTTAAACCAATTTCCAGTTTTTGCTAAATTACCAATGATGTCTGTTAGTAAATGAATAGAAATCATCGATTTACTAGCATAAGTATTTATCTTTTGGGTATAATTAGAGGATAAAAATAAAGTTTCAATATAGACAGGTATTTCTGGGGAGATATCAGATAAAAGTATATGCGGTTCTATATTCTCTGTCCCGATAATGAAATAAATACTTTCCGCTCCCTTTTTAATAGCATTTAAGGCGGCACTATTTCCAGCAATAGCATCGTCAACTTTAATTTTTAGAGAATTTTTCCACGTAGAAGGGTGAGAGTTGTTATTATCCACCTCGGCAATATCTTCAGCGTTATAAAAAGGTTTTACATCAATTCCTTCATATGATTTATATATTAGAGCTTCATTATAATCAGCTCCTTTTAAATCGAATTGAATTTTTTGCTTCCATTCTTTTGCAGAAATTTCATCAAAACCATCAAACAAAGTTTTAGTCATCTTTTTCTTTTTTAGGAATACTGTCTTCGTATTCAATAATGTAGATCTCCTCATTATCGCGCTTCATAAAATATTCTTCTCTGGCAAACTTTTCTAGTTCACTACTGTCTTTTAGAATTTTTATATCTTTTTGATCCTTTATAATTTCCTTTTTATAATATTCTTTGTTATCGTTTAATTCTTTGATTTCCTGATCTAATTCTCTATGAATAAGCCACGAATTTGTATCCAAAAAAAGGATCCATACCACAAATACCAATATTATCAACACATATTTATTAAAAAATATGGCAAAAACAGGTATTAGAGCAGGAGTGTTCTTTAGCTTTTCGAAATAGCGTTTTGGCTTCAATTTAAATCAAATAATTTTTAGTTTATAAAGGTACAAAAGTTAATTCAAGCGTTCTTTTACAATGGTACGAACAATATCGATGGCAACATTATTGTAATTATTATTTGGAATAATCAAATCAGCAAACTCCTTCGTGGGATCTATAAATTGCTGATGCATAGGTTTTAAGGTGTTTTGGTATCGATCTAAAACTTCTTCCATGTCTCGACCTCTTTCTGCAATATCTCGTTTTAATCGTCTAATTAGACGCTCATCACTATCTGTTTGAACATATATTTTGATGTCAAACATATCACGAATCTTAGGATTTGTAAGGATCAAAATTCCTTCTACGATAATTACTTTGCTAGGTTCAGTTTTTATGGTTTCCTTAGTTCGATTGTGTTCGACAAATGAATACACAGGTTGCTCAATAGTTTCTCCTTTTCTTAAAGCATTAAGATGTTCTCCTAAAAGCTCAAAATCTATAGATTGTGGATGATCAAAGTTGATTTTAGTTCTTTCCTCGTATCTAAGATGACTAGTGTCTTTATAATATGAATCCTGTGAAATAACACATACTTCATTTTCAGGTAATTCATTAACAATTTGATTAACGACAGTAGTTTTTCCACAACCTGTTCCTCCAGCTATACCAATAATAAGCATTCCCAATTATTTTTTTGACAAATTTAGAAATAGTTATTGAGTTATCGAGTTTTTTGATCGATAGAGTTTTTTATAAAAAGTTTGAATGGGTTGAAACATTAATGTGGATAGTAGATAACTCCTGACGAAGAATCTTTTTTTGCGCCAGTAACAGATTTTAAGGAGTTCACCTCATTTCTATCTCTTAATACTCCCATGAATGCAAAAATTAAAGCCTCTTTATAATCAATGATTTTTGTACCAGGTATAACAACTGTAGAGAATTTTTGCAGTTTTTGTTGTAAAATTTCTATCAAAAAGTCATTTTTGGCACCACCACCAGTGATGAGGAGTGACGAATTTTTTTTACCAGTTTCTTTTATTGCATTAGAGATTTGCGATGCAATATGATGAACAGATGTGTATAATAAATTTTCAATAGAATCATTGGCGTTTTTGATAATTGGAACGACTTTTTCAGCAAACCATTCGTATCCAAGTGATTTGGGATATGGTTCTTTGTAATATGTCAATTCATCTAAATCTTCTAATACTTTTTTGTTTAATGTTCCGGTTTTGGCTAATTTTCCTCGATCATCATATTCAAGATTTATTTTGGAGCAAATAAGATTTAGTAACATATTAGCTGGAGAAATATCATAAGCAATTCTTTTATTATTAAGTTCGAAAGAAATATTACTGATACCACCCAAGTTGAGGCAAAAATCATAATTACTAAATAGCAACTGGTCTCCGATGGGAACTAAGGGGGCTCCTTGACCACCAAGTGCAACATCATTAGTTCTAAAGTCACAAATAACTTTTTGATTACATGAATTAGCGATATGTTGACCAGAGCCAATCTGATAGGTTAATCCTATTTCTGGCTGATGATAAACTGTATGACCGTGACTCGAAACGAAATCTATTTTCAAATTGTTTTCCTCAAGAAATTGTTTCACCTGAGAACCCAGCCAGACTCCATATTGATTATGAAAGACAAGTAAGTTAATAGGGTCAAGATGTATTGTATTCTTTAACTTATTTTTAAGTTCTGAGTCATAATCTAGGTTCTTAGTTTTAGCTATAGAAAAAGTCCAGGAATCTTGCCGTTTTTCTATTTCACAATAGGCAATATCCAGACCATCTAATGAGGTTCCGGACATTAATCCTATTATTTTATATGTTTTAGTAGAGATAGCCATTTATGAATGCAAACTAGTAAAATATTTTTAACAATATTCTTTTACTTAGTTATATTTATTGATGTATTGAAGGTCAAGTTTTTCTGGATCAATCTCAACTATTGCTTTTTTGTAGTAAAAATCAATAATCTCACTTTCTAGATATTTCTTAATTTCATCTACACTTTTTTTTCGAAATAAGGAATATATATATGCAGCTTCAGCTTTTTTGAATTCTGTAATAAGTTCATCTGGATTTTCAACAATATTTATGCCTTTATACCCGTCAAATTTTTTCTTCATCCAACGATGACTTGCCAATCTTATTAGACTTTTTTGTCGTTCAGTGTCTAAGGAATCAATTTCTTCTGTGTTTCTGGAGTTTTTCTTTTTTGCCCTATCTACTACTGTTTTTGCTTTGATGTATTGCCTTTCAAGTTTAAAATCAATACGTTTCATATCTCTTTTTAATTTTTCAACAACATCATAAAGAGCTCCGTTATACATAATTACAAACTCCTCATAATCATATAAAGCATTAAGGAATATGATTGCCTTTTTCCGATATACTCTTGGAAAAAATTGACTTTTAGCGTCTTTAAAAAGTTCATTAAGTCCAGTTTGTATCTCTTCTGGAATTCCAGAAAATTTAGGACTGTTTTTTATTTTTCTAAGCTGAGCTGTTATATCCATTTTAGATCCCTTGTATACAACGGATTTATATTTAAATCTATATCTGTTAGGTGATTCATAATCCGTTTGCTGATTATAAGCCGTATAACTAATAGAGAATAAAACAATAAATAGCAACCATTTCATAAAACTCAGTTCACACTAATTTTCTTCGTTTTTTACAAATATATAAACGATAACGTAAAGTATGTATCAATTGTTACGTCTCTTTTTTGATCCAATAGATATGTGATAGGAGAAAAGTATAGAAATGAAGTGTCGTTATGACTATTTCTTAATGGCAGTAACTTCTTCGGTAGTAACCATCTTTTTTTGTTTGTTGCCCCAACTGTTCATAATGTAGTTCATGACATCCGCAATTTCTTCGTCTTCTAGTCCTAAGGGTGTCATTGCACTATTATATGATTCTCCGTTAACCGTTATAGGGCCATTCAACCCATATTTTATAGAATGAATACTTTCTTTACGTTTGTTTACTAACCAATCTGATCCTGCTAAAGGAGGAAAAACCTTCGGAGTTCCTTTACCGTCGTGTAAATGACATTGCATACAGAAATCAATATAAATCTCTTCACCACGAACGATACTCTTAGAAAGTTCAGTTTCTTGATCACCCGATTGAAGAATCGCAATATACTCGGTGTTTGGTTTTCCTTGTCTTGCTAATACCGAAATACAGAATATAATAGAAATAACTTCTAGGATTAATATTTGTTTTAAACGTTTTCTCATCTTTAATTTTACAAACATCAATTATGATTTTGGGATAATTTTTAGAATTCCTTTGTTTTCTACAGCAACATAAATATACCCATCTGGACCTTGACGCACATTACGTACTCGGCCAATATCTTTCATTATTTTTTTTCTGCCGATTACTTGATCTTTATCAAGTTCTACTAATTCCAAATATTGAAATTTTAATGAACCAACCAATAGATCATTTTTCCAATCAGTATATTTGTCACTAGTTATAAAGTCCATTCCGCTTGGAGCAATAGAAGGAGTCCAGTAATATATAGGTTGTTCCATACCTTCTTTATTGGTTATGTCCGTAATAGAAGATCCGCTATAATTAATTCCATATGTAATAATGGGCCATCCGTAGTTTATTCCTTTTTTAACAATATTAATTTCATCTCCTCCTTTTGGACCGTGCTCGTGAACCCATATTCTACCATCTATAGGATTGATCGCCATGCCTTGAGGGTTTCTATGTCCATAAGAGAAGATTGCTTTTTTGGCTCCATTTTCGTTAACGAAAGGATTGTCATCGGGAATGCTTCCATCATCGTTTAATCTATATACTTTTCCACCATCTCTGGTGATATTTTGTGGATTTTCGTCTCTATTTCCCCGATCTCCAATACTAAAATAAAGATAACCTTCATTATCAAATTCTATTCTTGATCCAAAATGGTGTCCGCGAGTTGTATTGGGAGTTCCCTTATATAATTTTTCTATAGAAGTTAATTGATTATTTTGGAGTTTTGCTCTTATTAATGCAGTGTGTCCTCCTTTTTCCGTCCCTTCTTTAGAAGAATATGTAAGATATAACCATCCATTTTCACTGTATTTTGGATGAAGTTCAATATCTAATAATCCACCTTGATTACGATTATAAACTTCAGGTACGTTACCAATTTGAGTTTTTGTTCCATCTTTATAATGAATTAATTCACCACTTTTTTCTGTAATTAGTATACTTCCGTCTGGTAACCAGGCCATGCCCCATGGAATTTGTAAATCAGGAACAATAATTTCGGTAGTATAATTTTTGGGATCAGCATCTATTTGGATATCATTTTTCTTTTCTTGGGCGCAAGAAAGTAGGGTGCTTAATAGTACTATTTTTAGAAATACAAAATTCTTCATTGTGATCATTGAGTTTACTTCTGAAAATTACAAATAAAATTTTTTTATAATCTATATTTTATGTTAATGCCTCCATATATATTAAAAGGTATCCCTGGATAAAAATACCTAGGAGCATTGCTTCCAAAGCCTCTGGCATTAATCTGTAGTTGTGATGCGTACTTTGTGTCCAAAATATTATTAGCGCCTAAAAAGATATCATAGGAGATGTATTTACTAATATTTTTTTTGTATCCTATCTTGCCGTGTAATAATTCATAATGGTCATTAAATACAGTATTCTGATCATTTGCAGGAATTTTACCAACAGTCTGAAAATTAAGATTCCCATAAATTCCTTTTTTAGTGATCAGGTCAATTCCTAAATTAATAGTATGAGAAGGAACACCAGTAATATCGTTACCAGAAAAATCCGAGTCTAGGTCTATAAAATTATTAAATTTATAATTATTGATAGATGCATTTATAAATAAATTAAGCTGTGTTTGATTGGATTTAAGTAGGTTGTAGTTTAGTGTTCCTTCTATTCCGTTATGAATTGTTTTTCCAGCATTTATTGCAAAGAAATTATCTTCTTCAGTTCTTCTTGCTACTAATAAATCTTTAACTCTCAGGGAGTATGCAGCAATGGAGCCGTATAATTTGTGTTTAAAAAAATTATAACGAGTACCAATTTCATAGTTCCATCCGATTTCTGGTTGTATGTCTGGATTGAATTCGCCATCTGGTAATAAAGTTTCTGAAGTAGTAGGAGTGGAGAACCCGTGAGCTACGTTTCCGAAAAGAATGAAATTATTGTTTAATTGGTAATTCGCTCCAACTTTTGGAGAGAGAATTGGATCAAAATCAAAGTTTCCAGAACTATCATTACCATCATCTAAAAATTCATCATCAATATCAAAAAATGTTTGGTTTAGATGTATTCCAAAATTAAATCGAAGTCTATCACTTAGTTTTACATTAGTTTCTACAAAAAGATTATAATAATTCCTTTTTTCATCAAGATCAGAGCTTTGATTACCTAAAACACTACCAGTGCCGACAGGAAAATCTTCATATAGATTATCAAAAGTTTTACTATTGTAAAAGTCTAAAAAAAGTTCACCGCCAGCTGTCCAATTCCAGTTTTTTTTGAATAGCGTGGAACTACCAACAACTCTACTTCTAATACCAACCGTATTGGATTTTTCTTTTAAAATATTGAATGGTCTTGGTTCATAGTTATTTCTAAAAGAAGTAAATATACTGGTATGATGAGAAAAAGAAGTATTGTAGTTATGTTTCCAGGTCAGTCCCAAAACTCCATAGATAACATCTTCAAATGCTTGGGATCTACCCCAAGTAAATGCAGCTTGTCGTGGATTATTATCAAAATCTTCCTGATCCAAAGAGCTTGGTATCCCCGCCTTTAAATCAACATAACTAGCAATAATGGAAAAGTTATTTTTTTCTCCTAAATCTATGGAAGAAGTAGCTGTAACTGTATTTCTATTGTAAGTGTTGTTATCTCGATATCCATCAAAATGATTATTACTATAAATGATATTAACGGTCGATTTTTTTCCTCCAACAGCAATTTTTGCAATATTTCTGCTTAATCCGTAACTTCCTAAAGAGCTAGAAAAGAAAGCCTCTGTAGCTTGGCGATCTATAAATTCCGGTTTCAACAAGATAGTTCCTCCTAAACCAACGCCATGATTGCTGGACGAAGGTCCTTTATGAATATCAATTCTTGAAATTGAAGCTAGTTCCAGATCTTCAATAGATGATTCTCCATTCCCATCGGTTAGCGGTATATCTCCAAAGTATGTTCTGATGTTTGCTGTACCGAACAAATTTCTTGCACCGATTCCTCGTATGGTAATCCGATTGGTATTAAGTGTACCGTTTTGCATGAAAACTCCGGGGACTTTATTTAGAATAGGGTATAACTCAATAGTATTACCGCGTTCAATTTCTTGTTTTTTTACAATAGCAACTGCACCTGTTGCATATTTCTCCTGTAATGGAATGGATTGACTGTTGATTATTACCTCTTGTAATAGGTTTATGTCTGGAATGAGGTATATGGTAACGTTTTGACCATTAGTGGCTATAATTTTTTTAGTTTGATATCCTGAAAAAGAAATTTCAATAGTTCCGGTACCTATAAGTTTAAAACTCCCATTATTATTAGAAATTGTTTTATTTCCTGTCTTTATATCTATTATAGTAACATTTTTTATAGGGGTCAATGTGGTATTGTCGATAACTGATCCAGAAATGTTAAACTGGGCGTTGGTGACATAATTGATAAAAAAGAAAAAGACTACTATTATTTTTTTCAAAAGGTAAAATTTTGCTCAAATATCGTAAACTAATTAGGTATCGATTCTTAAAAATAACTTATAATTGTAATCTGATCAAAAATCGAATCCAATTATATATGTTATCCAATGTTTAGAAAAATAATTTTCCTTTTTCTGCTTTTTGTAAGTACAATTTCTTTTGCACAAAGAATTAAAATCGATAAGAAAAAACTGGAGTTTTTAAAAAATGAAACAAAGATTGCAGTAAAACTTACTTTCCCTGAAGATCTTGTTGTTTACAGTCTTCATCCCGAAAAAGAGTTTATTGAAAACATGAAGAATAAGTATGGTAAAATTGATAAACGTAAAGGTGAAAAATGGTTAGAGACGTACGAGTTTGCTAAGAAAGAAACTTGGCGAAATGCTTTTATTGAAGGAGTAAGCGAAAAACTAAGTAGGTATAGCGATTTAAAATTCGTAACTATAGAAGAAGAAACGAACTATACATTAATTATTGAAGCAGATTGGATTTATACAGGATATGGAGGTAGTTCAAGTGTGGGTAGAGAAGAAGGCAAGCTTGAAGTAACATTAAAATTTGTAAAAACGGCTCAGCCAGATTCATATGTATACAGTACACAAACGCCTAAGGTAATTGGGAATTATGCTTACGGAGAATTTGGAGATATAGAAAGAGTTAGAGAATGCTATGATAAGTTGGGGTATTTATTAGAACTTCAGTTAAAACGAATATTGAAATAAAATCTTTAAATAAATAATAGGTTTTAACAAAAGAGTTTGCTTATATTTGCACCCGCAAAAAGGATAACTATTTCGGGGTGTAGCGTAGCCCGGTTATCGCGCCTCGTTTGGGACGAGGAGGTCGCAGGTTCGAATCCTGCCACCCCGACAAAAAAATCCAATCACTCAAGTGGTTGGATTTTTTGATTTAAGATAAACACTCGTAATTAAATTTATAGGTACTGAAGAGTTTGTAGATTCTTTATATTTAGAGATAAGAACTAACGACTCATCATAATTAGGTGTAAGATGAGCTAAATTTCCTTCTAGATTTTTTTATATATACAGTATAAAATTTACACTTTAATTCCTTGTCTTAAAAATTGACTATTCCAATTAGAGAAAATTTGTTTTCTATAATATTTACATTTTTTTTGAATAAATAAAGACAAATTGAATCTGATCACTTTAATCCAATGATTAATGTTTTTTGTAGCTGCTTCCATTTTAGTTACTTTTGGCGGTAAAATTATTGATAATGAAAAATATTCTAGCCTTTGCTGGTTCTAATAGTAATTCTTCAATTAATCATAAACTTGTAGAATATGTTGCTTCAGAAATAAAGGATCATAAAATTAAAGTTCTGAAATTGGCTAATTACCAAATGCCAATGTATAGTGAAGATGTCGAAAAGGAGAATGGCTTTCCTGGAATGGCATTAGGTCTAAAACAAGAGATATCAGAAGCAGACGCTTTGATTATTTCGGTTAATGAACATAATGGTAGTTGGAGTGCTTTTTTCAAAAATGTCATTGATTGGTTATCCAGGTTGGATCGTAATTTTCTGGAGGGAAAAAAAATATTATTAATGAGTACTTCTCCTGGCCAGCGAGGTGGAGTAAGTTCTTTAGAATTTGCAAAAAATGTTTTGCCAAGATTTGGAGGAGAGATTATAGAGAGTTTTAGTTTTCCTTCATTTCATATAAATTTTTCTTCAGAAGATAAAGTGGTTACTGATGAGACACTTTTGTTGGGATTGAAGGAAGTTCTAAGTACTTTTGCGCATCAGATTAAATAGCTCGTGCGAAGTACCAGAACATATACTTTAGATAATTCTTCAGAATTTAAAATCAAATTATTACAATGGGCACAACAATTTGATGATATCTTATGGCTGGATTCCAATGCATATTCTCAGAAGTATTCTAGCTATGATGCAATTCTAGCGGTTGATGCTTTTACCTCGATAAAAACAGATTACTATACTGCTTTCGATAAATTAAAAGAATACCAGGAACAAACTGCAGATTGGATTTTTGGGTATTTATCTTATGATTTAAAAAATGATGTAGAAAAATTGTCTTCCGAAAATACCGATAACCTTGATTTTCCAGATTTATATTTTTTTCAACCTAAGAAAATATTCCTTCTTAAAGATAATAAATTAGAAGTTCAATATCTAAGAATGGTAGATGATGAAATGGATGAAGATTACCAATTGATTGAAAATTTTCCATCCTCAATAGCCGTTTCTAGTGAAAATTCTCATTGTGGTAAGGTTAAAATAAGTTTACGAATAACCAAGGATGTTTACAAGGAAAAAATCCAACAAGTGCTTACTCATATTCATCGAGGAGATATTTATGAAGCAAATTTCTGTCAGGAGTTTTTTGCAGAGAATAGTTGTATTGCTCCTTTAGAAACCTATCATCATCTTAATCAAATATCGAAACCACCATTTGCTGCATTTTTCAGAATGAATGATCAGTACATGCTGTCAGCATCACCAGAAAGATACTTGAGAAAAGAAGGGAACAAAATTATTTCTCAGCCCATAAAAGGAACTGCAAAACGATCAACTATATTTAAGGATGATAAAAAGTTAGTTTCTATTTTGGAGCAAGACCCAAAAGAACAATCAGAAAATGTGATGATAGTAGATTTGGTTAGAAATGATCTTTCTAGGACGGCATTAAAAGGTACTGTCAATGTAGAAGAGCTATGCAAGGTGTATACATTTAAACAGGTGCATCAGATGATATCTACAGTAGTTTCGGAGATTGATTCAGAGGTTTCACCAGTGGATGTTATCAGAACGACTTTTCCGATGGGTAGTATGACAGGTGCTCCCAAAATTTCTGCTATGCAAATTATAGAAGATTTAGAGGAGTCTAAAAGAGGTTTATATAGTGGGGCAGTAGGATATTTTACACCGGAAGGAGATTTTGATTTTAATGTAGTGATCAGAAGTATTTTGTATAATGAGAGAAAGCAATATGTTTCTTATACAGTGGGTGGAGCAATTACAGCTAAATCTGACCCTGATAAAGAATATGAGGAATGCTTGATTAAGGCAAAGGCAATGAGAGAGGTGTTAGAAGGATTGTAGTTTCATGAAGTAAAAAGTATTAAGTACAGCGTACTAATTATAAAGATAAAGTAGCAACAAGAAATGTAAAAAAATGAAAGCTTCGAAACTCAGATACTAAAAATATTTTGATTAAACAATAAGTACGTATGTTGATAAATTAGAGTTTAGTAATTTCCACTACTCACTACTCACTACTCACTACTCAGTTAAATAAGATTCTTTCTAAAACTTTTTCTAACATCAATAATGGTTGCTTTTACATCCTGTGTAGTAATACCTTTAACTCTTGCTATTTCTTCAAAATTTAATTTCCCGAAAACGAAGAGATCTATAATTTTAGAAGTTTCCAGAGGCAACCAACTATAAAATTTGCCTAGTAGTTTTTGTTTTTTGTTTTCTGAAGATTCTTCGGATTCAATAACCTTAAGAATAACGGAATCTGCATCATCATAAATAAATAATTGCTTTTTTTCCGAGTTTTGATGATAGGATATATCGTTTAACTCTTCATTCATAATCAATTCGTTATCTGCCTCAGAAGTATAGTTTTCTTCCAACTTATTTAGCTCCTCACTTAAAAAATAATTGGTACTTATACATCGCTGATGCCAACCTTCATTAATATATAATTCATCAATTAAATGATCTGCAATCCTAAAAAGTTTTAATTCCAGAGATAACTTGTCCATATCTATATCTAGATGATCTTCATCATATAGTTGTACAATAGCATCGTCAATAATACCATTAGAACAATACATATTTCGAGGTAAAATACCTGTGCTTTCTGCAATATATATTCTATGTTTAACATAAGGGTGTAGATGTGGAACTACGGATAGTAGTTTTTTACTAAACTCTTTTTTATGATCATCTTCACGGTGTTTTGGCTTTTCGTCTATCATATTCATAATATCAAAATTTTTAAGAGTTGCTTAAAAATAACAAAAAGGATTCAGTTTTTATGTTAAAAACCTGAAAATCAAATCATAAAGACTGCTAAAGGAAAGGTTGGTCTACTTTTACAAAATCGTATATTTGAAACCTGTAAAGACAAATATTTAAAAGCATTGACACGAAAGTTTAAAGTTCATATCGAGGATAAATTACCTTTTCTTAGAGAAAAGAAATTGCTTATTGCCTGTAGTGGTGGATTGGATAGTATTGTGTTAACTCACATGTGTCATTTACTTGGTTTAGATTTTGGTATTGCACATTGTAATTTTAAATTACGAGGAACAGAAAGTGAAGGTGATGAAGAATTCGTTTCGGAATTAGCTAATAAGATGACAGTTCCTTTTTTTATTACAAACTTTGCAACAGAGGAATATGCAAAAAGTAATAAGCTTTCTATTCAGATGGCAGCAAGGGAATTAAGGTATAACTGGTTTCGGGAGTTGGTTTTGGAATATCAATATGATTACGTGCTAACTGCTCATCATAAGGATGATAACTTAGAGACTTTTTTGATAAACCTATCTCGAGGTACTGGAATTGATGGACTTACAGGTATCCCAGAAATAAATGATATTTATGTACGACCATTATTACCATTTTCTAGAAATCAAATTTTAGAGTTTGCAGAAAAGAATACCATTAACTGGAGAGAAGATAGTAGTAATCGCAGTACAAAATACATTAGAAATAAACTGAGACACGATGTGATCCCGGAACTTTTGGCGTTAAATCCCCAGTTTTTACAAAACTTCGAAACTACTTTAACTCATTTGAAACAGACCAGTACATTTGTTAAAAACCAAGTGGATAAGGTTAGAAATGATGTGTTCGAATATTCAGAACTTGATACAATAAAAATACCTATTCATAAACTACAACAATACGATGAACCAAAAACGTATTTATACTTTTTATTAAAAGAATATGGATTTACTGCTTGGGATGATATTGTACAAATGCTAACTGCACAATCAGGGAAACAAGTTTTTTCGCTCACTCATAGGTTAGTGAAAAATAGAGGGTATTTATTACTCTGCCCAATAGTTGAAGAGGTTTCTGATCGTGTTTACAAAATTCCAGAAGAAGAAAACATGATTATAATCCCTTCAGGAATGATAGCGCTTAAAGAGGCTTCAGAATTATCAAATACTGATCTGAAAACAATTTATGTAGATAAAGAAAAGTTAAAGTATCCATTAATTGTAAGGAAATGGAGAGAAGGCGACTATTTTTATCCTTTAGGAATGAAAGGCAAAAAGAAGTTGAGCAAATACTTTAAAGATGAAAAACTATCTTTGCTGGCCAAAGAAAGAGTATGGTTATTATGTTCTGAAGATGATATTGTTTGGATCATAAATTACAGAGCAGATAACAGATTTAAAATAAGTCCCAAAACAAAACAATTACTAAAAGTAACGATAACCTAATGAGGAATATTCTAGTACTAGTAACAACACTGTTGTTTTCCACTACTTTGTTTTCACAAATATTTGAACCTATAAAATGGAAAAGTAGTGTCAAGGAAGAATCAGAAAATGTCTATACATTATATTTTGAGGCGACCTTAGAAAAAGGGTGGCACATCTATTCTCAGCTAGAGGTGGAAACGGATGAAATAGCACCAACAGCTACAGAATTTACTTTTTACAATGAAGATAAAGCATATGAGCTAATAGGGAATACAGCAGAGCCTGAAGGCATCCAGAAGTTTGACAAAGTTTTTGAAATGGATATCAAGTATTTTGAAGACAATGTTGTATTTACTCAAAAAGTAAAGCGATTAGATACTTCTCTGGAAACTATTAAAGCAGAAGTGTTCTTTGGGGTATGTGATGAAGAAAAATGTTTAGCACCAGATATAGTAGAGTTTAATCTAAATTTATCTGGAGGAAATTTGGGTGAATCCGTTGCGGCTGGAATTACACCAGAGGATGTTAACAAATCCAAAGTATTAGATGCGGGAATCAAAGGCTGGGATAAGTTTCCGAAAGAAGATGTAAAAAGTCAAAGCTATCTAAAAATATTCGTGCTAGGCTTCTTAGGTGGATTGATTGCCTTGCTTACACCTTGCGTATTCCCTATGATTCCGCTTACGGTATCTTTTTTCACAAAAGGAGCTAAGGATCGTAGAAAAGGAATGATGAATGCAATACTTTATGGCCTATTTATATTCGCGATTTATGTTTTATTAAGTCTTCCGTTTCATCTTTTAGACTCTCTTGACCCAGAAATTCTTAACAATATATCGACTAATGTAACACTGAATATTATCTTTTTTATTGTATTCATAGTATTTGCAATATCGTTTTTTGGATATTTTGAGATTACCTTACCTGCATCCTGGAGTAATAAAATGGATAGTAAGGCAACAAGTGTAGGAGGAATTCTAGGAGTATTTTTTATGGCACTTACATTAGCATTGGTGTCATTTTCCTGTACAGGTCCAATTTTAGGTTCTTTATTAGGAGGTTCGTTAAGTAGTGACGGAGGAGCCATGCAATTAAGTTTCGGTATGGGAGGATTTGGTTTAGCATTAGCACTACCTTTCGGGCTTTTTGCCTTATTTCCTAATTGGTTAAATAACCTACCCAAAAGTGGAGGATGGCTTAATGCAGTAAAAGTGATTTTAGGATTTATTGAATTAGCATTGGCGTTTAAATTTTTATCCAATGCAGATTTAGTAGAGCATTGGGGATTTCTGAAACGCGAAATATTTATTGGAATTTGGATTGTTATAGGAATAGGATTAACATTATATCTATTTGGAAAAATTCGTTTTCCACACGATAGCCCAATTAAAAAGTTAGGGAAAGTAAGAGTCACAACTGGAATTCTAACACTTGCTTTTGTGATATATCTAATTCCGGGTCTTACTAATACCCCATATGCAAACCTTAAATTGTTAAGTGGTTTTCCACCTCCTTTATTTTATAGTATCTATGAGAAAGAAACGCACGGACCTTTAGGATTAAATGCGTACACTGATTTTGAAAAAGGAGTAACAGCCGCTAAGCGGGAAAACAAACCAATAATGATCGATTTTACAGGTTGGGCTTGTGTTAATTGCAGAAAGATGGAAGAACAGGTTTGGAGTAATCCAGAAATTGCTAAAATTCTAAAGGACGATTATATTTTGATCTCACTTTATGTGGATGATCGAGAAAAGCTTGCAGAAGAAGATCAATTTAAATTCTTTAAGTCCTCCGGGAAAATAAAATCTATTAAAACTATTGGTGACAAATGGGCCACTTTTCAAACATTAAATTTTGAAAACAATTCTCAACCATACTACGTATTAATAGACTCAGAAATGAATCTCTTAAATACTACTACATCTTATACTCCCAATGAGAATGAATATTTAAAATGGTTAAAAAAAGGCTTAAAGAATCATGCTAAAAAACAAGTGTTAAAAAATTCATTTAGTTTTTAGCATATTTAGACGAAAGCAAATAACATATATTTTATTATCAAATAACCTTCAGTCAATGCTGAAGGTTAACTTTTTTTTAGTTGGATACAAGCTAGATTGTTAAAATCTCCTTAAAAGGAAGCTTGTCAGCATTCCATTTTTTTATCTTCAGCATTCAACTAAACTCTAACAAATGCGATCAACTAGAATACTATTATTATCTCTTTTTAGCTTTTTGATTTTTATCACCTCATGCGCTAAAAAAGGAGAGGTGTCTACTGAAACACAGATAGAAAAAACGGATAAAGTAACTGAAGAAAAGGATGCTTATCAAGTAAAAGAACATTATACCAAACAGGAAGTTGATATTGTAATGAGAGATGGAACGAAACTCCATACCACAATTTATTCTCCCAAAGATACGAGTAAAGAATATCCGATTTTAATGCAGAGAACTCCTTATAGTTCCAGACCATACGGAAATGATGAGTTTCGTTCTAAAATAGGTCCTAATGAATTCTTGATGAAAGAAGGAAATATCGTTGTGTATCAAGATGTTCGCGGACGTTGGATGAGTGAGGGAGTATATGATAATATGCGAGCGTATATTCCTAATAAAAAAGATAAGCAATTTGATGAATCAAGTGATACGTATGATACTATCGAATGGTTGGTTAATAATGTAGAAAATACAAATAAGAAAGTAGGAATTTGGGGGATATCATATCCAGGTTTTTATGCTACCTATTCTTTACTGGATTCACATCCTGCATTAAAAGCTGTTTCTCCACAAGCTTGTATTGGAGATTTCTTTTTTGATGATTTTCATCACAATGGAGCATACTTATTGAGTTATTGGAGAGCTACAGCAGTATTTGGTTATGAAAAAACAGCGCCATTAAAAGAAAGTTGGTACACCTTTCCAGAATTGGAAACTAAAGATCAATATCAATTTTTCCTAGATGCAGGTCCGCTTAGTTCGTTAGATCAATATTATAAAGATGATAATGTTTTCTGGACACAATTAAAGGAACACCCTAATTATGATGACTTTTGGCAAAAAAGAGGAATCATACAGCACCTTAAAGATATTAAGCCTGCAGTAATGGTAGTAGGAGGGTTGTTTGATGCAGAGGACCTGTATGGACCTTTCGAAACGTATGAGAAAATAGAAAAATATAGTGAGAACTATAATATTATGGTCTTTGGACCTTGGAGTCATGGAGATTGGGCGAGAAATAAAAAACGTCAGGCAATTGGGAATGTATATTTTGGAGACGATATTTCTCTCAATTTTCAAAAAAATATAGAAACAAAATTCTTTAATAATTTCCTCAAAGGAGATGGTGATAAGAACACAGGACTTTCTGAAGTGCAGATCTTTGATACAGGAAAAAAGGAATGGAATACCTATGATAGCTGGCCACCGAAAAATGTAGAAAAGAAAACAATGTATTTATCAGGTGATGACTTAACAGAAACAGCAGGAAAAGGGTTTTCAGAATTTATTAGTGATCCTAAAAAGCCTGTTCCATATTCGGAAGATATAAAAATGGTATTTACACCAAGAAAGTATATGACAGATGATCAACGTTTTGCTGCAAGACGTCCTGATGTATTAGTGTATGAAACTTCTGTACTCACAGAAGATATGACGCTTTCTGGTGAAGTTTTAGCAAAACTAAAAGTAGCTACCACTGGTACAGCTTCTGATTGGGTTGTGAAATTAATTGATGTGTATCCTCCCGATGCGGAAGATACAGAGGAAACACAGGAATATCTAAAAATGTCTAATTACCATATGATGGTTCGAAGTGAAGTATTACGAGGTAGATTTAGAAATAGTTTCAGTAATCCTGAGCCGTTCGAGCCAAATCAGAAAACAGATGTAACTATTAAACTTCAGGATATACACCATACGTTTATGAAAGGGCATAAAATCCAGATTCAGGTGCAGAGTACTTGGTTTCCTTATATAGATTTGAATCCACAAACATTTGTTCCTAATATTTTTAAAGCAAAAGCATCTGATTTTAAAAAGCAGACCCATAAAGTATTTGATGACTCATCAATCGAAATTTCTGTCTTGAAATAATCTAACAAACCTTAATACCCTGAAAAAGATGAATAATGTAAAATTAAACATCGTATTTATTTTTTCTCTACTTATATTTTTTAGTTGTAAAGAGGAGAATAAAATAAGCGAAACTATTATTTCTAATGAAGAACAAATAGAAGTACATTCAAAGAAACTTAATGATTGGTTTGAAGCCCAGTTTCAAGAAGAAGTTGATGGCTCTCCTATGATGCAGACCTATTTAGGAATAAAGACAGAAGATTATAGTAAATGGGATAATATTTCGTCTAAAAAAGAAGTTCAAGATCTGGAAAAAGCAAAAAAAAGACTTAGGTACTTAAAGGATTCTATTAAAGTCTCTAAGCTTAATAAAGCTACTTTGTTAAGCTTTAAGCTAATGAAAATGGATTTAGAAAATACCATACAAGATTTTCAATATCGTTTTTATAATTATCCTGTAAATCAAATGCACGGAACGCAGTCAGAGATTCCGGCGTTTTTGATAAATATGCATCGTATTGAAAGCAAAAGTGATGCTAAGGCTTATATTTCAAGACTAGAAGGGATGGATGAATTGTTCGTACAACTAGTTGAAAACGTAAAAATCAGAGAGAAGAACGGTATTGTTCCTCCTAAGTTTGTTTTTGCTAAAGTGCTCAATGATAGCCGGAATTTAATAACCGGAAAGCCTTTTGATGAATCGAATAAAGAAAGCACGTTGTTAGCTGATTTTAAAGGAAAAGTTGAAAAGCTAGAACTTTCTGATGAAGAAAAAAAAGTATTGGTCTCTCAAGCTGAAAAAGCACTACTGGAATCCGTAAAACCGGGATATGATAAATTAATCGAAATACTGGAGGATCAACAACAAAGAGCTACAGTAGATGATGGTGCCTGGAAATTTCCAAAAGGAAGTGCATTTTATAATAATGCTTTAAAGCGTACAACAACAACAGGCATGACTGCAGAAGAAATTCATCAACTAGGGCTAGATGAGGTCGCAAGAATTCATAAGGAAATGAAGGATATCATGACCGAGCTGAAGTATGAAGGGACCCTTCAGGATTTCTTTAAGTTTATGAAAGAAGATGAAAGGTTTTACTATCCAAATGATGAAAAAGGTAAAGCAGCTTATCTTGAAAGAGCAGTAGGATTAATAGATAATATGAAATCCAGAATAGATGAGCTTTTTATAACAAAACCAAAAGCGGATATCGTAGTAAAAGCGGTAGAACCTTTTAGAGAAAAGAGTGCGGGAAAAGCTTTTTATCAGAAAGGGACTCCGGATGGTTCCAGACCAGGAACTTATTATGCTAATTTGTATGATATGAAAGCTATGCCAAAATATCAAATGGAAGCGCTAGCATATCATGAAGGAATACCAGGACATCATATGCAACTTTCTATTGCGCAAGAGTTAGAGGATATACCGAAGTTTAGAAAATTTGGAGGATACCAAGCTTATGTAGAAGGATGGGGATTGTATAATGAGTTTTTACCAAAAGAAATAGGACTTTATAATAGCCCGTATTCGGATTTTGGGAGATTAGCGATGGAGCTATGGCGAGCATGTAGATTGGTTGTGGATACAGGGATTCATGTTAAAAAATGGACAAGAGAAGAGGGAATTAAATATTATACTGATAATACACCAAATGCGGAGAGTGATGCTATAAAAATGGTAGAGAGACATATCGTTATGCCTGGTCAAGCTACGGCTTATAAAATAGGAATGAATAAGATTTTGGAATTAAGAGAAAAAGCTAGATTGGAACTTGGTAATGAATTGTTTGATATTAGAGAATTCCACGATGTTATTTTAACTAATGGGGCGGTGCCACTTACTATTTTAGAAGATCTAGTGAATGAATGGGTAGAATTAAAAAATAATTCTACTAAAATTGAAGAAAGTTCTTCATAATAGAGTTCTTTAGTTAGTAATAATTTATAGATACTATATGCCTTTCATTATTTGAAAGGCTTTTTTTATAGCCTGAATTGAGGATTATTTATGGTAAATCCATAGATAAAAGTAAGAATATGACTACATATTTATATTAATTTGATTAAAATTATGTATTTTGTGGATCAAATTATATTTTTTATCTGTTTTAATCCCCAAAATAAAACATATGAACAAAACAAACTATATATTATTAGTTCTCTGTTTGATGAACTTCTTTAGTTTTTCACAAAGTCGATTATCAGGAGTTGATCTTTCTAAAATAAGAACACTTAAAGATTCGGTACGGTTTAATAATTCAATTAATGATTTGCAACAGTTTGTAAACGAGGACCAATTTGATAGAGCAGAACCTATGGTTGATCAGCTCATAAAATTGGCAGGCGATATTGGTTATACCAGAGGATTAGGTCTTGTCTATAGACTAAAAGGAGTTATCTGTAATCAGGCTCAAAGAAATATAGAGTCTAGTAAAAATTTTGAAAAGGCAATATATAATTTCAAAAAAATCGATGATAAAGATGGTTTAGCATCTGTAAGTAATGATAGATTCATAATTGAACAGAATAAAGGAAACCTAGAAAAAGCTGCTGCCTACCTTATGGAAGCCAAACTATATATGGAACAGCTAAATGATAGTGTTGGTTTATCCGGAACCTATAATAACTTAGCAATCATTTATAAGGAGCTTAAAGATATACCAAATGCGGAAAAGTTTTATTTGAAATCTATTTATACTCGCAAAAACCTAAAAATTGACGGTGTAGGTATGGTCATGAATAATTTAGCCTTGTTATATACAGAAGGAGGGAAGCTTTCTGAAGCAAAGAAAATTCTACGAGAAGCCTTAAAAATTAACAAAGCAGAAAATGATTTAAGACATGCTGCCCAATCATATAGTATTATGGCAAAGGCCACAATGTATGGTAAGGAGTATGAGAAAGCAAAAAAATATTATGACACTACATTATGCGTAGGAAACCAAGCTAATTATAAGTTAATAGTAGTAAATGCAAAACAACAATTGGGAATTATTGCATTAGAAGAGGGGGAGTACCAAAAAGCAGAAAGGTTATTAAAAAAAGCAAGAAAAGAAATTGTCAAGGCTAATGTGATATCACTAATATTAAAAAACTATAAATATTCTTTTAAACTGGATTCTACTAGAGGTAATCTACTTAATGCTATAAAATGGCAGAAAGAATATCAAGAACTTTCGGATAAGAGAATGTATGAAAGTACCACACAGAAGGTTGAAAATGCTAAGTCAAGGTACGAAGCAGAATTAAAACAGCTAAAGTTAATTGATGAGCAAGAAAAGCGAGAACAAATAACTAAGGAAGAATTGTTCAGGTATAGATTGTTAACCTTTGTTAGTTTAGCCATAATCGCTGTTATACTGGTTTTTATGATTCTTTTTATTAAAACCAGAAAAGAGAGAAAGAGGTATATAAAAGAGCTTAACGAATCAAATCAGATTAAGAATAAATTATTTTCTATTATTTCTCACGATCTAAAAAACGAAATACACGGATTAGAAGGTAGTCTAAACTTAATGAAAGAAGATGTAATTTCTACAGAAGAGTTTAGAGAAATAGTCCCATTATTAGCTAATAGAACCCATCAAACTTCTATTTTGTTGAATAACTTACTGAATTGGTCAAAATCACAAATGAAAGAGCTAAATGCTAAGCCAACTACTTTTGATATAACAGAGGTAATCAGTAATAAATTTACTTTTTTTAAACCTAAAGCTGAGAAGAAAGATATTAGACTGATTAACAAGTTGGATCCTACGATGATTTTTGCAGACAAAGATATGTTTGGGATTGTAGCTCAGAATCTAATTGCTAATGCCATTAAGTTTTGTAATCCTGGTGATTCTATTGCCTTAATATCCAGAGAAAAAGAAAATCATTATGAAATCTGTTTTGAAGATACTGGAATTGGTATTGATCCATCTAACCTAAATAAACTATTTGCAGAAGACACTTTTACGACTAATGGAACGGAAAATGAAACAGGTACTGGTCTTGGACTTAGAATATGTAAAGAATTAATAGAACTCAATCAAGGAGAAATAAAGGTAGAAAGTATTCTTGGAAAAGGCAGCACCTTTTTTATTTTCCTGCCTAAGGCAGCATAATTTTATTTATCCATCAAACTTCTAAATTGATAAAAGAATCTTTCTATAAGTCTTAGATTTTCTGTAATAATTTCTACAGAACCTCTCATTTCTTGTTGAAAAGGGATTTCTTTATTATATGTTGTAATTAGTCTTTTAGGTAGTTTTACGTCAATAAGGTATAATCCATCTTTATCTGGTAACATTGATATATAATCTACAGTACCTTGTAGCATACCAAATTCATTGTCCGGAAAGTTCTCTAATTTAATGTTAGCTTTTTGTCCTATTTTTATTTTCCCAGAATTCTGCGTTGGGGCCTTTATTTTGGCAACATATGAAGAGGATTCTTGTATTGGAATTACTATAAAAACAATATCGCCAGCAGTTACATTTTCATTTTCAAAACGATAATTAGAAAAAGAAACTCTTCCTTCTATATCCGATTGTAATAGATATCTTAATTCCCAATCTTTTATACTTTTTTTCAATTGATCAAAAGACTGTATCACTTTATTACGTAGACTTATTTCTTCTCTTTGCTGATTAAATTCAGTTCCTTTGGATGTTTTCTGCGCATTACTAATACTCTCCTTAATCTGAGAAAGTTGGGTATCATAGTTTTTATAGTTATTCTCAAACTGCAAGTACTCAATTTTTGCTTGTTCGTATTCTTGTTGAGAAATACTACCCTTATCATACAACTCTTGTTGCCTTGCAAAATCCTTTTTCTTAAAGTTTAATGCACTTCCTTCAATTTTTCTCTGACTTAAAATACCTTCTTGCCTTCTGTAAAGTTCTGATAAGGATATCTGATTGGCTATATTTTCATCAGAAAATGGTTTTAACTCTCTGTTTAAAGTGTATTCTATATAACTGTTCTCAAAAGTAGCATAACTTGTTTGGATATCTCCTAGTTCTAATATTGGCGGCATTTGATTAAAGGGAAATTCAATCCTACGATTATTAATAGTAATAGTATCGATTACTCTTTTAAGGCTAAAAACGTCGAGATAGTTTGCTGTATTGCGAAGAATAGCTAAGGGAGTTCCTTCAGGAACCGTATCTCCTTCTTTTACTAAAATTGCTTCTATCTTTTCACTAACATTTGCCTGTTCCTTTTGCAAAGGCATATCAGTTGTGATGATTGCCTGCGCTGGGATTGTATCTGGGTATTTAAGCATCCATGATAGAAATAGTAAGAGTAGTATAAGTCCTAATATAAGTAAGTTACCCCATCTAATCATCCAATGTGGTACACGTGTAAGAATTTCCTGAACCTCTTCACTCCTTAATTGTATGTCGTCTAAATTATCTGGCATGGTTTGTGTAATTACGAATTTTAAATTATTAATTACGAGTTTTCAATTTAGTGGTTTTTTGTATTGAACCAATAATTCTAAGTAATTCTTCACATTGTTCAATCAGACTTTTACTTTCCTCTCTACTATTATAATTACTATCTCTTAGCAGTCTTAACCAATAATGAGTTTCTCTTGCTTCTTTATATGAAATAGCCTTTTTTGATAAAAAATCTCTAGTACTTTGCTCTCCAATAGCTTCTTCAATATTAGCCCCTATAGAGGTATCACTTCTTAAAACTTGTTTTGATAAAATATATTTGTGTTGTTCTTTTGTCAATTTTTTAAATAATTCAATGCCTGATAAAGCAAAATCATAGCTCTTTGTCTGAACAATATTTTCTTTTTTCATTTAGGCGATAATTCGTAATCACTAATTCTTAATTAAATATTATTTACCTAGTTCTAATTGATTTTTAACCAAATTATAATAACTTCCTTTTTCTTTAATTAGCGATTCATGATTTCCAACTTCTATAATTTCCCCTCTATCTAACACCACAATTTGATCTGCATTTTTTACGGTACTTAATCTATGCGCTATTACCATAACAGTTTTGTCTTTGAAGAAGGTGTCTAGTTTCTCCATAATTACCTTTTCATTATTAGCATCCAATGCTGAGGTGGCTTCATCAAAGAATAAAAACTTAGGATTTTTGTATACAGCTCTGGCAATAAATAATCGTTGTTTTTGACCTGTACTAAGTCCTACACCTTCCATTCCGATTTTGGTATTATAAGATAAAGGTAATGACTCAACAAATTCTTTAATGTTGGCCACATCGACTGCGTGCGCTAACTTTTTCTTATCAACGTAATCTTCTCCTACTGCAATGTTATTAGCAATTGTATCATTAAATATGTATCCTTCTTGCATAACAACTCCAAATTGATCTCTCCAGGCTTTTTGCGATACGTTCTGCAAATCATGAGAACCAATAAATATTTGTCCATCATCTGGCTCATAAAACTTTAATAAGAGTTTCATAAGTGTAGTTTTTCCGCTTCCACTAACTCCTACAACTGCTGTTATTTTGTTCGCAGGAATCAACAAATCTAGATTTTGTAATACAGGCTTATCAGATCCTACATATCTGAAACTAAGATTTTTGATATCAAAACCAGAATTTCCCGGAATATCTCTTAGTTTTTCATCACCCGCTTTTTCTTCATCTTCTTTGTTATGAATCTCTCCAAGACGTTCTAATGAGATTTGCGCATCTTGTAATTCTCTTAGAAAATTAATCAATTGCGTTATAGGAGCATTTAGTTGTCCTACGATGGAGGTAATCGCTAACATCATACCTAATGTGATTTCTCCATCAATCACAAGTACGGCAGAAAGAACAGTAATCAATATGTTTTTTAGTTCATTTATAAAAGCCGAACCAACACTCTGATATTGTTCTAAAGCAAGATTTTCTATCGATATTTTAAAGAGTTTAGCCTGTACAAACTCCCAATTCCATCGTTTTCTTTTTTCTGCATTATGGAGTTTAATTTCCTGCATACCATTAACCAATTCAATAACTTTACTTTGTTCTTCACTAATCTGAGAGAAACGCTTATAATCAAGTTTTTTACGTTTTTTGAAGAATATTAAAATCCAAGCAAAGTAGAATGCACTACCAATAGCAAAAACAGCAAATATGGAGAAGCTATAGTAGATCAGAACAATACTAAATACTATTAGGTTTACCATCGAAAACAAAACGTTTAATGATGACATCGTTAAAATCTGCTCGATTCTTTTGTGATCATTTATCCGCTGTAATAAATCCCCAGTCATTTTTACATCAAAGTAGGAGATAGGTAGGTTCATTAATTTGATAAAAAAATCAGAAATTAACGAGATGTTAATTCTGGTACTTAAATGCAACAAAATCCAGCTTCTTAAAACATCAATTAATGTTCGTCCTACAAACAATGATAACTGTGCAATTAATACCAAATATACAAAGTCAATATCTTCATTTGCTATACCTACATCAACGATACTTTGGGTTAGAAATGGAGTAATAAGTTGTAATAAACTACCAGCTGTTAATCCTAGTATAAGTTGAATGATGAATTTTTTGTATTTAAAAACGTATTTAGAGATAAATTTAAATCCAAATTCTTCATCTTTTTCATCTAGGTTGTCATTATAGAACTTTGGAGTAGGTTCTACCAATAATGCAACTCCTTCTTCTGTGGTTTGATCAGCATTGTTACCGATCCAGGCTTTTATAAATTCCTCTTTAGTATAAGTGATCAGACCATGGGCAGGATCTGATACATAAATCGTCATACTACCTTTTCTGGTAGTTTTGATTTTATAAACCACTACATAATGTACTTTGTTCCAGTGAACAATACAGGGGAGAGGGACTTCTAGTAATTGATCTAAAGATAACTTTACACCTAATGATCTAAACCCAATACTTTCTACTGCTTCACTTAAACCAAGTAATGAACTTCCTTCTCTGGTCGTTTCACTTAGAGATCTAAGCTTCTGCGTGTTCAGTACTTTTCCGTAATGTTTAGCTATGATTTTAATACAAGTGGGTCCACAATCTTTGGATTCAGCTTGTTTATAAAAAGGAAATTTTGGCATTCAGAGTTTTAATTTTGTGTAATAAGATCTTCTACAAAGTAAAGTAATTCTTTTCTATTATACGCATTAGGATAAGATTTCCCGTTTAATAATATCTCAGGAGTAAAGTTTTTATCATAGGTTACACACCATTGATGCTGTATTTTAAGCAAGCTTAAGTAATTATCGTTATTGAAATTTCCATACGTTTTTAGCCAATCATTAGGTGAACTAGAAGTGTAAATCTCGTTCATAGCAAGTTTGCATCTTTCTTCTCCTTCGTCGTTAAATACTTCAGTAAGACGTGCAGCTATTTTTGTACTTTCATTGTCTGGATCAATGTTCGGTATATTAAAACGTATGATAACTTGTACTTCTTTTTTATAGCTCTTCAATATATTATCGATTAATTGATGGACTTCTTTGCAATGACCACATAAAGGATTTGTGATTATTACAATTGATAGTTTCGATTTTTCAGTTTTGTTACCCAGAATTATTTCTTTTTTATCTAAAAGTTTAGTTGGTAGTATTTCAGACTCCGAAAGCAGTGTGTTAAAAAGAGTATAATTTCTTTTAAACTTTAAGTGTTCGATTTTTATATTATGTAGTTCATTTTGTTTTTTTATCAAAGTTTTTATGTGCATCCATAGTAACGATAGAATTAAAAAACAAGTTGTTATTATGGTAATTTCTGAGATATGAATATTTGATATACTCACTCTTTCTAATAAAAAGGGTATTAGTTGTAACCAGATAGTCGCTATAATTCCAATACATAAAAAACACCAATTTTTGATAACAAGATATTGATAAATTATAGAGTATATGGTAATAGGTATGACTATGAGACTGATAAGATATAGTATGGAAAATGATTTGTCGGTCAATAATAAGAAAGCAGATGATAGTAGTAAGGAGTTAAAATAAATGAACCCCGCATCACTTGGTTTTATCTTTGTAAATAAGGTGCCTCCATTAGATTTTAATACGGTATCACAGCTATTAGTTTTATGGACGTATGAACAAAAACGATCTAAAGAATTAGAATGAAACCCTAGATCTTTAATAACTATGAAGATACTTATTAGGAGTCCTAATAATGTAGAAACCAAATATATAATCTCTGATAACAACGGTCTTTTAATAATTAGACTTACTAAGAAAATACAGCCTAATATAAATATACCTAAAGTTTTTAAATTGAAATTTTTAATAGAAACCTCTTCAAGCGTTTCTTCAGTATCTAAAATAAGAATTACACCTGTCCAAATTTTCAAAAACTCTTCTACTTTAAGTGTTTGGGTATATTCTTTACTAAAAACTAAATGTATTTGTTCCTTTTTTTTTTCGAAAATCACAAAATGTTCTCCAGTATCATTTTGAATTTGAGTAAAAAAATAGGCCCCAAGTTGAGATAATGTTTCTTGGTCTGTTGCTACCGTAGCTGGAATATTATCAATAGCAAAATGATCTAAGACACCAGTAATTGCGTGTAAACTGGGATAAGTGGGATGACTTAGTAGTTGAAATCTAATTTCCTGTTCATCTATAGAAACCTTATGTTTTTTTAAGAATTTGTATAGTAGATGTATGACCGCGTCTTTCACAATAAGCAATTGTTTTAATTTGATGACTAATATTTATGAATTACTTATATGTTAGGTATTAGAATTTCTAATAATATTGTTTTATCCATAACAAAAGAAATAAGTTTTTCTTTCAATTCTTCTTTATTAGTATTTTCAAGGAAAGATTGGTCTTCGGATAAATCTCTATATAGCTGATTAATAGTTGTGGGTTCTTCAAAGTACAACAAGATGATGCTCCAATCTTTAAGCTCTTCTCTTTGTAAATTATTTGTTTGTGGCACTATATGTTCTAAGAAATAGGAGTTATTTTCTTCAATTATTTTACAAGAAGGGTTCAGTTTAAAAGTCGTATTACTAATATCATCAACAGATTTATTAGACAACCAATCATACATATTAAATAGAAAATCCATTCTTTTAGGACTTATATCACTCTTAAAAGAGTTTTCATCAAAATATTTAAGGAGTCTATTATTAAGTGCTCTGTAAAACTCGGGAAAATGATATTTTAATCTAGCCTCAACTTGTTCACAAGCAAAAATTGATTTTTTAGCGTATCCAATACAATGTACATATTGAGATTGAAAAGGTACAGTATGGAAATTGATAACTTTTGAGAAATCAGAATCTACATTTTCTAAATAATATGATATTGGAATACTATTTTTTTCAGCAATAGCGAGCGCTAATTGTTGTTCGAATATCGTATTGAAAATCCCCACATCAATTTTGTCAAGCAGATGTTCATTTTTTTCTATGAATTGAAAGACTTGTTCCTTTAGTTTTTTAAAAAAGTTAATTTCTTGTCCTCCAATTATTCCTGCGTTGAGCGCGTGTATTTCTTTATTTTTATATAATGAATTGATTAATTCTGTGGGTATCCAATCAAAATTGATAAAAACATCATTGAGAGCTTCTTCATATGCTGGGAAATTTATTTCAACATTTTGAGCAAAAAGGGGCGAAGTAGTAAGAGTTTCCGGTAATTTTTTCCAGATAAATACATCAGAATCACAATGCATAAAAGGTTCATTCTGTTCTGCGTAAGTAAATATTTTTCCTAAAGCCCATAGTTTAGAATTGTATTTATCTATTTGATTAAGAGTAATATGTACATTGGTATATGGAATGCCTAAAATATCTATTAGTAAGTGTTTACCGTCTGTATCAGTATACAACTCTACTTGATCGTAAAATTGTTTAAAGGTAAGACAGCTTAGCGCTTGACTGTAAAAGGCATATTTTTGATGTAGCCACCCACCTTTATATCTAGAGTTAGGATCTTCAGATTTATTATTACTTGGTTTTGACCAGAAACTTTGTATTACCTTCATTTTTTTATTTTCTTGCTGATGTTTGTAGACTTTTATCTTTTTTAAAAACTAAAGACCCTTCAACAGAAGAGTCTTTGCTTTTTGATACATTTTAATTATCCCCAACAGTATAAAGATGGATTTGGTCTGTACACATAAAGGCTCCAGCTTCCGTTGGAGGTAGGGCAACCAGGTTTGTAGGCACGTCCAGCTTTGTTTTGATTACCTCCACAGATGATAAATGAACAATTTCCTGCACCAAAGGATCCGTCATATCCTCCTACGATGGTTTTAGTTTCTTTCTTAGAAAGTACTGACGCTTTGATCTTTTTCAAAATGTCTTTTTTCATAATAACATTGTTTTTAAAATTAATAATGATTTGTATAACAAACTATTACTCTATAATACGATTAAACCGTAATATGTTGTGTGGGGAAATATCACGTAAACGTTGTAGTGTTGATAATAAATATCACTTTGTGATTTTTTTAATAAAATTATAGTAATTCCCTCATCCAATTAGTGTTTTTTTTGATAACTCTAGCAGGAATCCCCGTTGCTATTGAATTATTAGAAATATCTTTTGTGACTATTGCTCCCATGCTTATAACACTGTTATTACCTATGTTTACACCTTTAAGGATTTTGACATGTGCTCCAAGCCATACATGATCTCCTATGCTAACGTTTTTTGCTTTATTAATTCTTTTGTTGCTCTCTAGATCAATTATGCTATGCGAATCGCTAGTGCGTATGGAGATGTTATCAGAGAGCATACAATCTTCTCCAATTATAATACAGCTATTATCTTCTGTAGCTGCGAGATGAGCCCATTCAATAGTGGTTTTTGCTCCTATGATAATTTTGCAATTAGTATGTTCTAACCAAAACATCCCTCCACTTATTCTACATCCTGATCCTATTTCTAAGTAATGATTATCCCCTTGAATATTAATAACGATATTAGAAATATTACAATCCTTTCTTATCAATATTTTATTGTCGTTGCCATTTATGGTAATATTAAGATGAAATAGATAATCGCTTTGTTTTTCAATGATGTTATTATTTCCAATAATAACATCATTTGGTTGTATTGGGCTATATCTTTTTTTATTGAATAAATTTTTGAAGGTTTTTATCATACGATTAATAATATTTCGACTTTAGATTTATCATCATTGTATAAGAAACAATAGCTTTGTATTCTCATAAAAAAGAAACAAAAAAGGCTGATTATTATAAACAGCCTTTAATACTTTTAGTTGATAAATAATCTAACAGGTGGATACGCAATGTAAACTAGGATTAGGTCTATAAACATACAATGGTCTAGAGTCGCAAGGATTTGAAATTCGATTCAATTGATTTTGACTTCCTCCACAACAAATAAAAGAGCAATTACCTGTAAAAGGGCCACTATAACCACCTATAATTGTTTGTTTTTCTTTTTTGGTTAGGACAATTTTTCTGATGTTTTTTAAAATGTCTTTTTTCATTTTATTAGGATTTTAAGATTTTTAATAAGATAGTTAATCTACAGGTTTGATCATCAAGATTGCATCAGCTACAACGTTGTAGTGTTGATAAAACATTTATTTTATGTTTTATTTAAGAATAAATTCTCTGTTTAGTTTCAGATCTAATTGAAGCCTATGATTAGAACTATGAAGACTCTTTACTAAATATTATTTAATGTTTAAAATAGTAAGCTTTTTTTTAGATTCAGATAATTAGAAGTTCTCCGATATATTATAAAACTAAACTTAATAATTTGAAATTTATAAAAAGAAAAAAGGGAGTATTCTAAAGAATACTCCCTTTAAATAAAAGAATAACTAAAGTTATAACACTTTAGTTCAAACTAAGTTTAGTAGTGGCTATTCCTTTTTCGTTTTGGATTTGTACCAAGTACAAGCCCCTAGATAGTTCTCCGATTTCAAAAGTTGTTCCTGGTTGGAAATCACCTTCGAATTTTTTGGCTAAGGATCCTGTAATCGTATATACGGATACCTTTTGTACGGATTCATCAATACTAAAAGCCGTTTGTGCTGGATTGGGATATGCATTAAAGCTATTACCCTTAATAAAATCCTGAACACCTAAAGTAACAGATTCTTGATTTCCGAACACCTTAAATTCACCTGGTTGTAATGTAATAAGAGCATTTACATCCGTTACAGTGATTGATTCACCAGTGTCACTTAATAAATCATACCAAGTACCAGTTTCTTGGAAAGTAGGATTGATATCAATAGGTTCAACATCAAAATTACCGATAATTGTAACATACTTAACTTCATCTCCTGTCGCTGAATCATCTGTAAGTTGAATCTTTTTTGAAGTAGCAGAAGCTACAGATAATGTAAAATTATTGGTTTTAAATATCTTCTCATTCAACTTTAATCTAATCAATTTAGTATATACATCATATATATCAGTTCTATCAGTAACATTTAGATAATCCCAACGAATAGGTTTAGGACTAGTTCTACATGATTCATCAATAGTACTATCTTCGCATCTATTGATACTAAACCCATATCCTAATTCACCAAATTGCCAGATCATTTTTGGACCAGGAATTGTGAAATAAAATGCTCCTGCAAGTTCTACTCTGTCTAATGCAGTAGATAAATTTGTTACATCATAAGTTGGTGCGCTAGTGTCATTACCAAACTGAACATTTTTGTACATTAATCGTTCTTCATCATGGCTTTCCATATAACTAACATTAGATGGAGTCGTCCAACCACGTGATAGATAGGACACTGATTGGAAATTAGAATCACCATAACCCATAGTCGCCTGATTATAATTAAAGTTGCTATTTCCCCAAACGAGCATACCTTCATTAATTAGCAAAGTTTCTTCGGTATTAGGGGCGAAATGTTCTAAAATTACATAAGCACTGGGGTCTACAGCTTGTATAGCTGTATTCATTCGGGTTAATATATCGATACGACTCTGATCAAAACCACCTCCATCACCAATGGTATTTGTAAATCCTTTGGTAAAATCAAATCTGTATCCATCTACATTGTATTCGGTTAGCCAGTATTCATTCAACCTGTCTATATAATCTTCTGTAGCTGTAGATTCGTGATCGATGTCATTAAAGAACGAAAAAGTTGGATTGGAATCAGTTTGCCTAAATATAGGATTTGCCGCAGTTGCTTGACCATTATAACACCCATTACAGTCGTTCCACATTCTATAGTATGGATTTTGACCCGTAGCGTGATTATATACCACATCGAGTATTACGGCAATTCCTCTAGCGTGACATTCATCTACAAATTGTTTAAACGCTGTAGGAGTACCATAATATTTATCTAATGCCATATGGAAAGAAGGATTGTAACCCCAGCTATTGTTTCCATCAAATTCTGAAACTGGCATTAATTCGATAGCATTAATCCCTAAATCTTGTAAATAATCAAGTCTTGCTTTCATTGCATCAAATGAATGTAAAGCGTCAAAATCACGAATCAATAATTCATAAATTACTAAATCAGTAACTTCAGGTCTTTGGAAATTCGTTGTTTGCCATACGTATTCAGCTTCACCAGTTTTAAACCAGGATACCGCATCATTAGTTTTACCTGTAGGATAGTCTGGTAAGTTAGGAAATGTAGTATCGTCAATAAAACCATCATTAAATTCTGATAATATTAGGGTAGAGTAGGGGTCAGCAACAGAAATAGATGCATCCACCACATATTGATATAATATATCGGTATTGTTTGTCAAGTTGTCTAATGTAATCCAGAATCGATCTTGGGCACTATCTTTATTTAACAGATACGTATTATCAAGAGACCAGTCATTTCCGTTAAAATTTCCTTTTACATGGACAAAGTTTTTTCCAGGTGCATACAGCACTAAAGTAGCAGAAGTTCCATCTAGATTTAGTCCGTCTTTCATCCCCATTGGTAAAGGCGCTTCATTATTAACAGGAGTTGTAATAGCAGAGAAAGTCTCTGATAAAGAATTAGAAGTTCCTGATTCTGTTGCCATAAGTTCGAAACTTACACCTTCGGTAATAGTATAGTTAGTAGTGTAGTTAGTAATACCAGATTGTATATCAACAGAAGCACCGTTAGCAAAAAGCTCGAAGTCTGCATTTAAGGTTGTAGTCGCAGTAATTGTTAAGTCGTTTCCACTATCAATAATAGTTACAGATTCTGTAGGTGCATCTAAAGTCAGCTGAAAGATACCAACGTCGACTATATTGTCTTGAGTTTTATTATCTCCTGTACCATCCTGAGCTTTGGCTAACATGCCGATTCGATCAATTCCTGTAGCACCATAAAAAGTTGTCGGTGTTAAGGTAATAGAATATGTGCCGTTTCCGTTATCGGTAAATATTTGTGGTTGAGCACTATTCGACGAATCTGTCCAATCTCCATTATTAGGAGAATTGATAGCGGCTGTTGCCGTTGGACTATCAAAGTACCAAGCCCATAAATACAGATCTGTTGTTCCCCAAATACTAAGATCTACACCAGATACAGTAATAGTAATCTCATCCCCCTCATTAAACGCGGGAGGGTCAATGGTAAAAGTCGCATTTTGCTGTTGTGCATTGGATATCATCAGTCCTAGAAAGAACAGAAACATTAAAGTAAATTTTTTCATGACGTTATGTATTTAAAGCAAAAAGGCTGTTATATCTAATAACAGCCTTTTCATATTTGTTTTTGATTATTGTAATACTGCGGAATAAGAATATCCTCTTGGACTACTTAAATCAAGAGTAACCACGTACGTACCATCAGCATCAACGGATAAATTAGGTCCGTTAAAGTCCATAGACCCATCATTTCCAGCATCTCCTCCTAAGTTCAATGCCCAATCATCATTTGCTCTAAATTTAAATTCTCCAGCAGTAAGATTAATGGTGATCGTCCATACTTGTGTTGCAGCATCATAAGTCATATCATGGTCGTTTCCAGGCACACCTTCGGTTCCGCCAGCAGGCCATCCAAGTGGAGTAGCACCACCAACAATTGCCCATTCTGCAGGTTCTACGCTATAAGTAATATTCATCTCATCAGTAAGATCGGCTTTTACTAAATAATACCCAGCAACAGAACCAGCAGGTAAACCACAATCTACTTCACCTTCTTGAACTAAAATTTCAGTGTAAGATCCACCACTAGCTCCAGCATCACCATAATCTCCATCAAAACTAGTTGTAGTAGGTAAGAATTTATAATTAGCAGCTGCATCGTTAAAGAAGACAAAACCTTCATACTGCGTGTCTACTTCGTCTCTAGCCATAATAGCTGGTGCATTTTCAGAAGCAGTCCAGTTCGGACCATATCCACTTGCTTCTAAGAAGCTTCCAACTACATATAATTTAGGAAATTCTACTTCCTCTACTACAGGTTCTGGTAGAGAAACAACGATGGATTGAACATCAGAAAGAATTTCTTCTCCACCCTGTGATCCAACAGTAGCTCTTAATCTTAGGAAAAGCTCTCCTGCATTATTAGGAATTGGCTCTCCATCTGAATCTAATACTGGATCTCCATTTTCATCTATAGTAGATGTTTCTGGGTCGTTATCTAATCCTGCAGAATTAGCGAATTCAATCATTCTAGACACAGTAATAGGTATGTTGTTTTCTTGTGTACTCCCTAAAACCTGAATGTCATCAAAAGTAGAAGTAATAGAACCTTGTAATTCATAAGTAACTGGAGTATCTGCGCCAAAGTCTGGAGATTCCCAAACAAATCTTTCTGCAAGATTACTAGCTGTTTCATCAGTTAATACATATTGAGAAGAAAATGTATTAATAAAACTAACTCCTTCTGGATCAGGTTGTGCAGTGAATACTAATTGATCGTCGTCTGTACAAGCATTGAAACTGATTACAGTAACAAATGCTAATAATAATATTGATATTTTTTTCATTTTGTAACTATTTTACTTTATGATTTTTTTTAGAATGTGTTTATTAATACCCTTCGTTCTGGGTAAGATTTGGATTTGCGGATAAACTGGCAAAAGGTATAGGATATAATTCTCTAAACGCTGGTATTGCGATTCCGCTTGGGGAATTCCCTTTTAGAGACCAGTTATATGCCCCTCCACTGTAAAGGCCGAATCTTCTTAAATCCTGTCTTCTATGAAGTTCCCAATATAATTCTCTTGCTCTTTCATCGATGATAAAATCCAAGGTCATGTCTCCTAAAGCTATATTTGGAGCATTTGCTCTATCTCTCAAATCATTAATATATCCTAAGGCAGTCATATCATCACCTCCACCACCTCTTAGGGTAGCTTCTGCATACATTAAATACACATCACCTAACCTAAACATAGGGAAATCGACATCGGAGAACGTAAGGTCAGACCCTGGTTCACCAGTAGATGTAAGGTTAGAGTATTTTTCCAATACATACCCTTGATCTCTGTTTTCTACATCTAGTATGTTGGCAGTTCTACGATCTTTAATAATGGTATTTCTGTCATCATCTATGAAGTCATCACCATCAAATTTTTCAGCAAACTGAGGAGATATTCTAATGGCTCCAGACCATCCACCGGTAGTTACACCAAGGTTATCACCGTTTTGTTCGATACTTCCTACAGCACCATTGGTCATTACTGTGGTAGGACCAAAGTTTTGTACAAACTGTCCATCAGAAATAATTGAAAATATAATTTCGTTCGCTGCTTGATTTACATCGTTATCGCCTCTAAAAAGGTTTTTGTAATTATCCGCTAAGGTGTATCCGCTACTAATAATTTGATTGGTATAATCAATACACTTATTATAATTATTAACGCTAATATAAACTTCAGAGTTCAAATACATTTTGGCAAGAATCATCCATGCCAGAGCTTTATCAGCTCTTCCGATTACATTTTGTCTTGGCTCCACTAAACTAGATTCAATCTCATTTAATTCCGTTTCTATAAATGTAAAAAGTTGGTTGTTATCATATTGAGGAGCTGCAAAATTTCCAATAGGATCATTTTCTGTAATAAACGGTGCTTTTCCGAAAGTGTCTAACATATGATAGTAGGCAAGTGCTCTTAATAATCGAGCTTCACTTCTAAATGTAGCAATCTCAGCTTTTAACTCACTAGAAACTCCTCTAGCATCCAATTGAGCATCCGTAGTCTGACGAAGGTAATCGTTTACTAACGCAACAGAGAACATAACTCTACTAAAGAACCCTCTTACAATGGTGTTTTGCGCTGACCATCTGTGTATCTGAATTTCGTGTACATTTCCTGCTTCATCGTTGATGTAAGACCAAACGATTTCATCAGTAGAAAACGTATTTAGATTCATTAAACCACGTCCATATTGACTCGTACCAGCATCAACTCCATCTAGGTTAGAAGATGTAGGTCCATTAGAACCTGTGAGTGTTAAGTTTCCATAAATACCAGCCAAAGCTTGCTGATAAGATGCCGGATCTGCATAAAAATCTTCAGTTGCAGAAGAATCGTCATCAAGTAATGATTGATTCAGGTCATCCGTACAAGCATTCATAAAGATAACAGCTGCCATCAATACAAGATGCTTGAAATAATTTGTTTTAAAATTCATTTTCATAGCATTAAAATTTTACATTAGCACCCATTAGGAATGTTCGTGGTCTTGGATAGATTGTATCGTCAATTCCGTTAAATACTTCAGGATCAAGACCACTGTATTCTGTTATAACAAATACATTTTGTACTCCTGTCCATAGCCTAAAAGAAGAAGTCTCTCCTAAAAATTTATTGAAGGTATATCCTAAAGTTACGTTATCCATTCTTAAAAATGAAGCGTTTTCTATAAATATGTCTGATACAATGTTGTTTCCTGCAGTACTATTAAAGTTGTTATTTAATACTGAAGTTGGTAAATTACCTATTTGAGTTTCATCTGATAACAGGTTAAACTGACCTAACGAAGAGTCTACATTATTATATAGATAATTTCCTAGACTTGCTCTTAAGTTAAAAGAAAAATCAAACCCTTTATAATTTAAATTTGATTGAAAACCCATAGTAACATCTGCAACGGGGTTTCTATAAATATATCTATCCAAATCATTGATGACATTATCTCCATTTAGATCTACAAAAGCACCTTCTATCGGAGCTCCATTAGCATCATAGACTTGTTTGAATGCAAAAAATGAATTAGGAGCAAAACCTTCACGATGTACTTGAGCATTACCTCCTGTTCCACCACCGATACCACCCACTAGGATATCTGCACCAAGTGCTAATGACTCTATTTCTTGATCTAGATACGCAATATTATAGTTTATATTCCAGGAAAAATTTTTTCTGTCAATAATGGCTGCATCTACAGAGAATTCAATTCCTTCTGTTAGTAAGTCTCCTACATTTTGTTCGATAGCATTCGTAAAGTTACTACCATCAGCTACAGGAGCATCTACTAAAAGATCAGTAGTTTCTTTCTTAAACACATCTATAGATCCATTGATTCTTCCGTTAAAAAAACCAAAATCAAGACCTGCATTATAGGTTGTAGCAGTTTCCCAGGTTAAATTAGGATTTATACCAGTAGGCACTGTAACAGTTACTAATTGACCATTAATAATGTATTGAGAGGTAGGTTGACCGTTTACCACACTAGAAGCAAACGATAGTTTACTACCACCTATATCCTGCTGTCCTGTAACACCATATCCTAATCGTAGTTTAAGATTACTAAATAAGTTAGAGTCGGCCATAAAGTTTTCGTCAGAAATGTTCCAGGCAAATGCCGCTGCTGGGAAATTACCCCATCTATTTTCTTCACTAAATCTAGAAGTACCATCTCTTCTATACGATAACGTAAGTAAATACTTGTCATTTATAGAGAAATTGGCTCTACCAAAGAAAGCTAGAAGCACCAGATTAGGATCTGTGGATACATCTGGAGTATTACCAGCATTATCACCTCTTTGCTCAAAAGTGTTAAATCCTTCTACTTCGAATTTTTGATAGGAGTAACCACCGGTTACATCTAAACCAAGACTACCTATATCTTTCTTATAGTTTAGAAACCCATCAAAAAGAGTGTTTTTTCTATATTGAGTTTCATCTGTTCTCGACCCATCAAATGTATTATCATTTAATTGTTGACCCCCAATACTTTTTCTGGATAACTCATTAAATTCTTCACTATCTGTTTCGTCAAAACCAACATTAACCGTACCGGTTAATTCTGGGAATGAAGGCAAAGCATAACTTACTTTAAAGTTACCGTAAATTCGTTGAACTTCACTACGATTCTCTCGTTGTAATAAAGCAGCAACCGGGTTTCTAGTTCCATTAAGAGGAGTTATATTACCACTACCATCGTCGGTAAAATATTCCGTAAAACCTCCAAAAGGCGAAGTTGGATCATACACAGGTAGTGTTGGGTTAAAACGGATAGCAGCTCTTTCTTGACCACCTGCGAATCTGTTTTTCTCCCAAGAAGCATTAGCATTCAAGTTTATTTTTAAACTACCGTTAAGTAATGTTGGGTTCAGAACTAAAGAAGCTGAACTTCTTTCGAACTCACTCGTTAACCTTAATCCTGGCTGGTCTAAATGCCCAAGAGATAATCTTACAGGAAGAACATCGAATAGTGATCCTCTAACAGAGAGATTATTGTCCGTAGAAACTACGCTTTTATATATTTCTTCTTGCCAATCTGTGTTGGCATTACCTAATAGCCCAATATCCTGAGGTCTTCTTTCTGCTATTAAAGCTCGGTACTCATCTGCAGAAAAAACATCTATAGTTTTAGGCAAGGTAAATAAACCACTCTGGAAGTTGTAATCTACTTTTAATCCTTTACTCCCTTTGATAGTTTCAATAATAATAACCCCTGCAGAAGCTCTATTTCCGTAGATAGCAGTTGCAGATGCATCTTTTAATACCGTAAAAGATTTAATGTTATTTGGATTAATTGTTGAGAGTATAGATCTTGCTCCTTTCGCATTTTCATTACTTAACGGAAGACCATCTACTACGATAAGTGGATCGTTAGAAGCATTTAATGAACCTCCACCTCTAATACGAATATTAGAATTTCCTCCTGGATCTCCTGGTGTGTTAATGACTAAACCAGCCACACGACCATTTAAAAGGTTTTCTGGGGACACAATATTACCACTGTTAAAATCATCAGCAGTTACTGTACTTACAGAACCTGTTAAGTCCTTCTTTCTGGCAGCACCATAACCAATGACTACTACCTGTTCTAGTTCTGCTGAATCTTCTTGCAATGCAACATCAATTCTCTCGTTTCCGGAATACGTAAATTCTTGAGGTATAAAACCCACATAAGAAAACTCAACAATGTCTCCATTGTTCACTCCGTTTAAAACGTAATTTCCATCAAAATCTGATGAAGTTCCGTTTGTTGTTCCCTTTATAATGATATTAACACCGGGAATCGGTTGACCATTTCCAGCATCAGTAACAGTACCACTTACTGATGACTGTGCAAAAAAGCTCATTGGTATCAACCACAATAAAAACAATGCGCTTTTAGTAAATGTTTTCATATAAATTTAAATTAGTTTTTAATTGTTTTTAGCCTTATATTCTCACTTTCTGAAAGCCAATGTATGTAAAATCTATGTTAAATTTGAGCTACGGTGTAGCCGTAACCTTACGAAAACGTTTGCGTGTGAATAACTTTTAAAATTCTGTTAAAATTTTAAGGGGATTTGTGATCATATCGCATATTTTCGCATCAAAATTTAACTTTTAATTAAAATTCAAGGGAAATGAAGCAAAAAGTTACGTTAAAGCAAATAGCAAAAGAACTAGATGTATCTATCTCAACCGTATCAAAAGCATTAAAGGATAGTGTAGAGATAAGTTTGGATACTCGACAAAAGGTCAAAGCTTTCGCTAAGTTGTATAACTATAAGCCTAACAACATTGCACTTAGCCTGAAAAACAGAAAAACAAAAACGATTGGAGTTATAATTCCTGAAATTGTCCATCATTTTTTTACTACGGTAATTGGAGGTGTAGAGAAGGTTGCCAATGAAAAAGGCTATAATGTTATTATATGCTCTTCGAACAATTCCTTTGATAAAGAAGTAATTAACTTGGAAATGTTAGCCAGCGGAAGCGCAGATGGTTTTATTTTATCTGTGGCTAAGGAAACACAACAAAAGAAAGATTATCATCATATAGAAGAGACTATGAGTCAAGGAATGCCTGTCGTACTTTTTGATAGGATTATCGATGAACTTGTATGTGACAAGGTGATTATTGATGACGGAAAAGGCGCCCAGACCGCTACCAATCATCTATTGTCTTTAGGGTGTAAAAAGATTGCTATTCTTACTACTGTAGACTACATAAGTGTAGGGAAGCTTCGAACTAATGGATATTTAAGAGCGCTAAGAGCTTACGATATTACTGCTAGCGAAGACTATATTCTAAAAATAGAGGATATTGATAATTGTGAATCGGAAATTTCAGATTTTCTGGAAGATAAGGATGTGGATGCTATTTTTGCCGTAAATGAATTGTTTGCAGTAACAGCTGCAAGAGTTTTAAATGAACAAGGTAAAAAAATACCTGATGATGTGTCTATTGTAGGGTTTACAGATGGTATATTATCCAAGCATTTTATCCCTAGTTTAACAACTATTAGTCAGCATGGAGAAGAAATGGGTGTAAGAGCGGCAAAGCTTCTTATAGATAAGCTTGAAGGAGAAGAAGATGTTCCTGAAGAATATAAAACGGTAATTATAGATACTAGCTTGATCCAAAGACAATCCACAAAAAAATAACACACTAAAATTATTTTATTTAAAATAATATAATATATTTGACCCCTATCAGAACTTATATTTTCACTTTCTACTAAAATAAGTTTTGATGAGTGTACGCGCTTATCAAGTAATAATCAAATATTTACTTAATGAACAAGCGTAAGCTAAGTTTCTGGGAAATATGGAACATGAGTTTCGGTTTCCTAGGGATACAATTCGGTTTTGCACTGCAAGGCGGATTTATGTCTAGAATTTTTCAAACTTTAGGTGCAGAAAAGGATGCAATTCCTTTATTATGGATTGCTGCTCCTCTTACTGGGTTATTAGTACAGCCTGTAATTGGTTATCTGAGTGACAGAACTTGGAGTTCTAGATGGGGAAGAAGAAGACCGTATTTTTTAATTGGAGCCATTCTTAGTTCTATTGCTCTATTTATTGTTCCTCATTCACCCGCTTTATGGGTTGCGGCTGGGTTTTTATGGATCCTTGACGCTTCTATTAATGTTTCAATGGAGCCTTTTAGAGCTTTGGTAGCAGATAAGTTGCCAGAATCTCAAAGATCGTATGGGTTTGTTACCCAAACGCTTATTATAGGTATTGGTACCTGGGTAGCAAGTAATTTACCTTGGATGGTTTCTGAGATGGGGATTAGTGATTCTGCTCCTAGTGGGGTCATCCCAATGTCGGTGAAAGTTGCATTTGCAATAGGTGCTTTTGTGTTTTTAATAAGTATTCTGTATACAGTTTTTACTACTACTGAATATCCTCCTGAGGATATGGAAGAGTTTGAAAGAGAAAAACAGAAGAAAAATCAGTTTATTCCTGATATTTTGAATAATATAGGTAATATGCCTTTGACTATGAAGAAGTTAGGACTGATACAGTTTTTTAGCTGGTTTGCTTTTTTTACCATGTGGAGTTTAGCGAATCCAGCACTTACTGAGCACGTTTTTAAAACACCTGTACCTGTTGAGTCATCTTATAATATGGATGTTTCTGAGTCTGTAAATGCTTTTAAATTGGCAAATACAGCTTTTCAGAAATCATCAAATGATGTAGGTAGATATATGGGAACATATGGACTGTCATCTATGGCATTTGCTTTAATACTCACCTTTTATACATCTAGAAAGAGAATAAACAGAAAGTTTGTCCATATGGGATCTCTTATTCTGGGAGGTTTCGGATTTATTTCAATGTACTTTGTGCCTTCTCCAGAATGGTTGGCACTTTCTTTTACATTAATAGGTTTTGCTTGGGGTAGTATTTTATCTATGCCTTATGCAATGCTATCGAGCTCAGTGGATCCTAAAAAAATGGGAGTTATTATGGGGATATTTAACATGTTCATTGTAATTCCACAAATTATAGCCGCCATCGGCGGTGTTAATTTTGCATATAAGCTCATTGGAGAAGAAACAATTAACGCAATGATTGTGGCAGGAATTAGTTTGATAATTGCAGGTTTTTGTAACTTGTTGATTACTAACAAAGATGCCATAACATATAACCCAAAATAAATTTAGAATGACAAAAAAAGCATTCATATTTGACCTAGATGGTGTCATAGTAGACACAGCAAAATACCATTTTTTAGCTTGGCAAAATTTAGCCAATGATCTGGATATATCTTTTTCTGAAGCGCAAAATGAACAACTAAAAGGAGTTAGCCGAATACGATCTTTAGAGAAAATTTTAGAATGGGGAAATAAAACCATTTCAAAAGAAGAGTTCACCTCCCTAATGGCTAAAAAGAATGAAGAATACCTGAATTATATTGAAACTATGGATACATCTGAAATTCTTCCAGACGTACCGAGAATCTTAGAGTATCTTTTAACGAAAGAGCAGGCTATAGCGCTAGGTTCTGCTAGTAAGAATGCTCGAGTTATTTTGGATAAAGTACTACTGAAAGAGAAATTCCACACCATTGTAGATGGTACAGATGTTTCAAAGGCAAAACCGGATCCCGAAGTGTTTTTAATCGGAGCACAAAAATTAGGAGTAGCTCCTAAAGATTGTGTCGTTTTTGAAGATTCTGTAGCGGGTATTCAGGCTGCTAATATTGCTAATATGGTAAGTATTGGTATCGGAGATGGTAATGTCTTACACGAAGCAGATTATGTATTTAATAATTTTACAGAAATTACAGAAGAGTTTATTAACCAATTAGTGATAACCGAAAAAGTTTGAGAATAATAGAGGACTACCTAAGTAAATACAATATTTAATACTTAGGTCAGTCCCTCTAACAACTAAAAATAAAAAAAAGAGAACCGATGAATCAGGATTATATTAAACCAGATAACTGGTCTATAATTGAAGAAGGATTTGATGTAGAAAGAGTTAAGTCCTCAGAAAGTCTTTTTAGTATAGGTAACGGTGCAATGGGGCAGCGTGCAAATTTTGAAGAGACGTATACAGGCCCTACTTTCCAGGGAAGTTATATTGCAGGAGTATATTATCCTGACAAAACCAGAGTAGGTTGGTGGAAAAATGGGTATCCAGAGTATTTTGCCAAAGTACTTAATGCTCCTAATTGGATTGGAATTAATGTAGAGATTAATGGAGAAAAATTAAACTTACATAAATGTAAAACAGTATCCAGTTTCCGTAGGGAACTTAATATGAAAGAAGGTTGGTATCAGCGCTCTTTTAATGCAGTTTTACAAAATAACATCGAAGTGAATGTTACATCAACAAGGTTTTTAAGCTTAGATTTAGATGAAGTTGGTGCTATTAAGTATGAAGTGACTCCGGTGAATAAAGATGCTGTAGTTCAATTTACGCCGTATTTAGATTCTGGAATTACCAATGAGGATACGAACTGGGATGATAAATTCTGGGATACATACGAAGTATCACATAAAGGTAATTCTGCATATATATCTTCTAAAACAATGAAGACAGAATTTCATGTATGTACAGGAATGTTGAATCAATTATATCTCGACGAAAAATTACAAGATGTTTACCCAACGGTTGAAACGAACAAAACCTATGCAGGTCTTGGTTATGAGGTAGAAGTTGCAAAAGGAAAAACCGCTGCAATTCATAAGTTTGGAGGATATACCGTTTCACTAAACCATAAACAAGAAGATATTGCATCTGCTAACGCAGCCGTATTAAAGCAAGCATCAGAATCAGGTTTTGAAGCATTATTAGATCTTCAAAAGAAAGCTTGGTCTAAGATCTGGGAAATGGCGGATATAGCGATTGATGGAGACGTAAAGGCACAGCAAGGTATTCGTTTTAATATCTTTCAATTAAATCAAACCTATTTAGGTAAAGATGCTAGATTAAATATTGGTCCAAAAGGATTTACCGGTGAGAAATATGGAGGAAGTACCTATTGGGATACCGAAGCATATTGTATTCCTTTTTATATGGCTACCAAAAACCAAAACGTAGCACGAAGCTTATTACAATATCGTTATAATCACTTAGAGAAAGCTATAGAAAATGCTGAAAAACTAGGATTTACCAATGGAGCTGCACTTTATCCAATGGTAACTATGAATGGAGAAGAGTGCCATAATGAATGGGAGATTACCTTCGAAGAAATTCACCGAAATGGTGCGATGACATTTGCTATTTATAATTATCTGCGCTATACCGGTGATTACAGCTATATTCCAGAGATGGGATTAGAAGTGATGATTGCTATTGCTCGTTTTTGGCATCAAAGAGCAACATTCTCAACAGACAAAGAAAAGTACGTTATTCTAGGGGTTACGGGACCTAATGAATATGAAAATAATATTAACAATAACTGGTACACTAACTATTTAGCAAAGTGGTGTATTGACTATTGTGTTGAAAATATAGAAAAAGTTAAGTCAGAGTATAAAGCTGATTATGATAGGATCATAGAAAAGACTAAACTAGATCAAAAAGAAATTAGTGCAATGCTAGAGGTTGCAGAAAAGATGTATTTTCCTTATTCAGAAAAACATCAGGTGTATCTTCAGCAAGATGGTTTTTTAGATAAAGAATTAATTAAAGTTGATGATCTCGATGCTTCTCAGCGTCCTATTAATCAAAAATGGAGTTGGGATAGGATTTTAAGATCTCCATATATAAAGCAAGCTGATACCTTACAAGGTTTCTACATGTTCGAAGATCAATTTACTAGAAAAGAATTAGAACGCCATTTTGATTTTTATGAACCATTTACAGTTCATGAATCCTCTCTCTCTCCATGTGTGCATAGTATTCAGGCAGCTACTTTGGACAGAATGGATCAAGCATATACTTTTTATCTAAGAACCTCAAGATTAGATCTTGATGATTATAATAAAGAAGTAGAGGAAGGTCTTCATATTACTAGTATGGCTGGAACTTGGATGAGTATTGTAGAAGGTTTCGGAGGTTTGAGAGTCAAAAATAATGCATTGTCTTTTACTCCTAAAATTCCTAAAGAATGGAAGGGATATACGTTCAATGTTAACTTCAGGAATAGTATACTAAAAGTGAATGTTTCCCAGGATGGAACTACTTTTAACTTAGAAGGTGAACACGAGTTATTGATATATGTAGATGGTAAAGAATTTACGATCTCACCTAATAGTTTAATGACCGTTTAATTCATTTTACAGATAGGACACTAAACACCCCAAAAGCTCCTGTTTTTGGGGTGTTTAATTCAATACAATTAATATAAAGTTCAATACGAATTATACAAATCAAAATTAGATCTATGAAGAGTATGTTAATAGTGCTTTTTGGGTTATTTGTTTCATTAACCTACGGGCAGATAGATAAAATAGAACCTCCGTTTTGGTGGAGTGGTATGCAATCTAATCAATTACAATTGATGTGTTATGGAAAGGAAATAGGCAAGTATGATATAGAAATAGATAGTATGGCAATTAGTGATGTAACTAAGACAGAGAATCCTAATTATGTTTTTTTGACTCTTGACACTGAAGATGTTCAGCCAGGAACAGTTGTTATAAATTTTAAGGAAAATGATGAAATAGTTTTTTCTCAACCATATGAGTTTAAAACTAGAAAAGAAGGCTCTGCACAACGAAAAGGATTCGATAGTAGTGATGTTATGTACTTAATTATGCCAGACCGTTTTGCTAATGGTAATATGGCAAACGATTCTCATGAAGATACAGTAGAAAAAGTTGATCGATCTAATCCAGGAGGACGTCACGGAGGGGACATTCAGGGTGTAATTGATCATCTAGATTATTTGAATGATTTGGGAGCGACTGCACTTTGGAGTACACCCTTATTAGAAGATAACGAACCCGTATATTCTTATCATACCTATGCACAAAGCGATCTTTACAAGATAGATTCACGATATGGTACCAATGAGGATTATAAAAGATTAGCTTCAGAGATGCATAAATTAGATATGAAACTAATTATGGATTATGTAACTAATCATTGGGGTTCTAAGCACTGGATGATCAAAGACCTGCCAACAAAAGATTGGATACATCAGTGGCCTGAAGGATTTAGAAGAAGTAACTACCGTATGACAACACAATTCGATATAAACGCTTCAATTATAGATACTAAAGGGTGTATGAATGGATGGTTTGATACTACTATGCCCGATATGAATCAAAGCAATCCTTTACTTCTTAATTATATTACACAGAATGCAATATGGTGGGTAGAATATGCGGATCTTGATGGTTTTAGAGTTGATACATACTCATATAATGATAAGGATGGAATTGCTAAATGGACAAAGGCAATTATGGATGAATATCCAAATTTTAATATTGTAGGAGAGGTGTGGATGCATGACCAAGCACAAATGGCATACTGGCAAAAAGACAGCAAAATTGGAGCTATTGATAACTATAATTCCCATTTACCTTCAGTGATGGATTTTACGTTGCATGACGCAGTAATGGTAATGTTTAATGAAGAAGGTAATTCTTGGAATAAAGGAATGATTAGAGCTTATGAGAATTTCACAAATGACTTCTTGTATCCAGATATTAATAATATACTACTGTTTGCTGGTAATCACGATACAAATAGGATTAATGAGATCTATCAAAGTGATATTAGTAAATATAAAATGGCAATGACCTTGATATTCACTACAAGAGGAATTCCGCAAATGTATTATGGAGATGAAATAGGAATGTTAGGCAACCGTGATAAAAAAGGTGATGGTGATATTCGTAGAGATTTTCCTGGAGGATGGCCTGATGATAAAAGAAGTGCTTTTGTTACAGAAGGAGCTTCGAGTAAAGTTGGAGGAAGAACTAAAGATGAAGAAGCGTTTCACGGATTTACTAAAAAAGTACTGAATTGGAGGAAGAACAGTGATGCTGTTCATAATGGAAAATTATTACAATATATACCTTTTAATAATGTCTACATATATTTTAGATATACAGAAAAAGAACGTGTAATGGTTGTTATTAATAATAACTCAGAAGATCAAGAGCTAGATGTTAATCGTTTTAAAGAAGGGTTAAAGGATTTTAAAGTAGGAAAAGATATCCTTACTGACAGTACAATTGATGTCACTGAGGATATGATAGTTCCAGCCAGAACATCAATGATTATATCATTACAATAAACTAAAAACTAAAAACTAAATTATAAAATAATGAAAAAAATAATTTTCTGTCTTGCTTTAGCGGGTGCTGTATTTTCCTGCGGAAAGACAAAAAAAGAAGAAACAGTTGCAAAGGTAGAAACTGTTATTGAAGAAGTAAGTAAAGAATTACTTCCAGTAAGCGGAACTATGATGGAGAACGCTGTGATTTACGAAGCAAATATTCGTCAGTATTCTGAAGAAGGGTCTTTCAAAGCGTTTACTAAAGATATTCCTATATTGAAAAATTTGGGAGTAAAAGTGCTTTGGGTGATGCCTATATATCCAATTTCTACTACCAAAAGTAAGGGGTCGCTAGGTAGTTATTATGCAATTTCAGACTATACTAAAGTAAATCCAGAATTTGGAACTATAGAGGATTTCAGGGAATTAGTAAAAACAGCACATGATAATGGGATTTATGTGGTATTAGATTGGGTTGCAAATCATACTGGATGGGATCACGTTTGGTTAAAAGAACATCCAGAGTTTTATACTAAGGATGATAAAGGAGAAATTACACATACAGTAGGAACAGATTGGACTGATGTAGCGGATCTTAACTACGATAATGAGAATATGAGAAAAGAAATGCTTGATGCTATGAAGTATTGGGTTACAGAAGAAGGTGTTGATGGATTTCGTTGTGATGTAGCAGGAATGGTCCCTGTTGATTTTTGGGATACTACTGCATCCGAACTTAAGAAAATAAAACCTGTTTTTATGCTGGCTGAAGGTTGGGAACCGGAATTAATGGAGAACGCATTTGATATGGGATACGGATGGGATACACATCATGTAATGAATCATATTGCAAAAGGAGAAAATACCGTAGCAGATTGGGATAAAAGAATGATTCAGATAGATTCAATGTATGCTACCGATGATATTTTAATGAATTTTACTTCAAACCATGATGAAAACTCTTGGAATGGTACAGTGCAGGAAAGAATGGGAGATTCTAAAGAACTATTTGCAGCATTATCGTATGTAGCACCGGGAATGCCATTGATTTATTCTGGACAAGAATATGATATGGATAAGCGATTACTTTTTTTCGAAAAAGATACTATTATTAAGAAGAAAGGAGTATTCTTTCCGTTGTATGAGAAACTAGGAAAGCTAAAAAATGAGAATCCTGCTTTACATGGAGGTAAGAATGCAGCTTCTTATGATAGAATCAAGACCTCGGCAGATGATAAAGTTTTGATGTTCAAAAGAGAAAAAGAAAGTAATAAAGTTGTTTTCGTTGCCAATATGACTAAAGAATCCGTAAAGTTTACCGCAGACTACGACGGAAAATTTAAAGACTACCTTTCAGGAGAGTATATTGATAGAAGCAAAGGGACAGAGTATGAGCTAAATCCTTGGCAGTATATGATCTTGATTCAGGAATAAAAATACTTCAAGAATTTTTAATTTCAAAAAGCAATATATAAAACTATATGTTGCTTTTGTTTTTTATAAAATAGTTGTGAAAAGGTTATTTGATTAATCTTAGGGTATGAGTAAGGTAACTGAGTTTTAATTGAAGGTTATAAAAAGATATAACTTTTATTTTAATGTTATTTCTATGTTAATTAAGGGAATATTCCCTTAATTAAACGGTGTTTCCATAAGTAAATATGTGACGATTTATATAACTTTAAAGAATAAAAATTTAGTTAAATCTATATTTTATTAATTAAAATTAATTTTAAAACCACACAATTATGAAAACTTTTTTATTATCTTTTTTATTGATTTTAGGTTATTCAATTTCCAATGCTCAAATAAAAATTGGTCAAGGGGTTACTTCACCAACTGATTGGGTAGATTACAATACTACAGGTATATATGTTGATGTTGATACAAAATCTTGTGAGTTTACGACGACCCCTCACTATTTGGTTACATTAGAATCTATTAGCAATAAAGGATTTCATTGGTATATTTCGGGTGCACCTTCCGTTTATAACCCTACTTCCACAGGTTTCAGAGTGTATTTAAGATGGACGGATGCTCCTAGTGATTTATCAACGGTAGGGTCTTTAAATTTTCCAAACCCTCTTAGGGCAAGCACAGCTACAGATCGAGATTGGGTGATCCGTTGGACAGCTATTGAAATGCAAGATTGTAGCTCTTCTAGATTAGAAAATAACGAATTGAGTAAAGTATTTTCTGGTGCTTTCGGACCTGAAGGAGATAAATTATCAGAAGATAATATAGAAAACGGAATAGGTAACCATTCTGAAAATGATTTAAAAATATTTCCTATTCCAGGTAATAAAGTAATTAAAGTAGAATCAAAGGGTGAGGTAAATAAGTATGAAGTTTATGACCTAAACTCGAGATTGTTGGGTAGCTATTATAATAATACTATTAATATTGAAAAATTTCCAAAAGGAAATTACATATTAAAAACATATATGAAGAATGGCGAAATGATTACTAAACAGTTTATAAAATAGCGCTATAGCTAGATATACAATTTTGGTATTTGAATTTTAAAAACGACCTATAAAAATAGGTCGTTTTTTTATTTTTCTTTAAGTTTTAAGCGTAAAACAATATCGATCGAATAATATCTTTATAGTTTTATTATTCGTTTTATAGTCTGCTTTTCCTTGGTTTGTAAATTGAATATATAAATACCTGATTCTAATCTTGATAAATCAAGAGTGTTTTTAGTAGTCTCAAGTACTTTTTTGCCAGTATAATCAAAAACAGTCACTTTATCTATTAGAATGCTTATATATACATTGCCTTTTGTAGGGTTTGGATATATAGTAAACGTATCATTATCAAACTCATCAGTACTAAGTAATTCTTCGTATATAATATTGAATTCTATAGCAGGTAAATTTCCATCACCAGATGCATTAGTTGCGATATTTGCATCAATATTTATTGTAATTACTCCAGTTGCAGCAGGAATAGCCTCTACTGTATATATAGCACCTGAACCAGAAAAATTAGTAAGAGATCCATTTGTAATAATAATATCATTTATATCAAAATTGAGGACACTTTCTGAAAATGTTATAATTACGGGAATAGGATTGGCGTCTGTTGGAGAACTTTCTGTAGAAGTAATAATTACAGTTGGTTCATCATTAGCGCTTGTAATTGTTATAGTAAATGTCTGATCTGCAGAGGTATCAATTCCTCCATTGACGGTTCCGCCACTGTCAGAAAGATTTACGGTAACGGTAGTCATACCAATTGCATTTGCCGCAGGAGTATAGGTGAGATTTCCAGTGATTCCATCAATTGCAGGTTGACTACTGAATAAAGCATTATTATCATTTGTTACATTAAAAGTAAGAGTTTGTGTATTTGCATCTCCATCATTAATAGCAGATGCAAATCCATTTACAGTCTGCACTCCTGAATCTTCTACAATGTTTTGATCAGGACTGGCAGGTATAGAAAAACTTGGTACATCATTTACTTCATTAATAGTAATCATAAATGTTTGATCTGCGGAAGTATCAATTCCCCCGTTTGCAGTTCCTCCGTCATCAGAAAGGTTTACGGTAACGATTATGCTTCCAGAAACGTTTGCAGCAGGAGCATAGGTAAGATTTCCAGTGATTCCATCAATTACAGGTTGACTACTGAATAAAGCATTATTATCATTTATTACATTAAAAGTAAGAGTTTGCGTATTTCCATCTCCATCATTAATAGCAGCTGCAAATCCATTTACAGTCTGCACTCCTGAATCTTCTACAATGTTTTGATCAGGACTGGCAGGTATAGAAAAACTTGGTACATCATTTACTTCATTAATAGTAATCATAAATGTTTGATCTGCAGAAGTATCAATTCCCCCATTTGCAGTTCCTCCATCATCAGAAAGGTTTACGGTAACGATTATGCTTCCAGAAACGTTTGCAGCAGGAGCATAGGTAAGATTTCCAGTGATTCCATCAATTGCAGGTTGACTACTGAATAAAGCATTATTATCATTTATTACATTAAAAGTAAGAGTTTGCGTGTTTCCATCTCCATCATCAATAGCAGATGCAAATCCATTTACAGTCTGCACTCCTGAATCTTCTACAATGTTTTGATCAGGACTGGTAGGTATAGAAAAACTTGGGACAGAATTAGGAGTGGTAGTATCTATAGTGTAATTGTTAGAATCTACCGCAATTCCTGGGTTTCCAGCAGCATCCGAGTAACCTGTTCCTACACTAATAATATTTGTAGCATCCTGTATGTTTGGGGTAGGAGTAAATAATCCAGTATATATAGTTAGATCGGCTGTAACCATAAATCCAGATAAAGTTCCATTCTGTACGGTAACATCAGCTGCTGTAAATCCCACAGGAACTTCGCTAAAAGTAAAGGTAATAGTAGAAGTATCTCCCATTGTAAGACTGGTATCTGACAAACTAATAGTAACCGTAGGGGATGTTAGGTCTCCTAAAAAAGCATTTCCTGTAAAATTTCCAGTTACATTATCGGGATGTGTATAATTTCCAAAACTCCAATTGTTTGTGGAATCATATATCTGAACTAGGCAATCACCTATCGTACTATCACAAGTAGTTGAGCCAGTATAAATACCTTGATCAGAAATCAGTAAGATCTGAGCACTGGATAATCCTGTATTTGTACTATTAAATGGAAAACCATTGTCTCCATCAATTGCAGTAAGAAAAACACCAGGACTTGTTCTTGTTCCGGTTACCGCAACGATATCTTCTGCAGCTACTAAATCAAATCCATCATTGATTTCATCAACAATACCTATAGAAGCCATTTCTGTGTTTCCATCTGCATCAGTAACATTAACTACCGTTCCAGCATCGATAGTACTACCGGTATTATTGGTCCAGATTAAATCTCCTTCATTTACAGGGCTTGAAAATTGAGTACCATTCCATTCTTCATCTATAAATGTTATGGTAGTGCCATCAATGGCATCATCTAATAAAATAAAAGAAAATCCATCTTCCTGGTCTGCGCCTCCATTATCCGTGTGAAAAGCTACAAAAGCAATATCACCTGGAGCGTCTATTAAGTTATTTTGATTCTGAGAATAAACTTTGAACGAAATGAAAATTACCATTGACAAAGCTATGGTTAGTGTTTTTTTTTTCATATCAATAATGAAATTAATTTGGGTGAATTATGACTATTTTGTGTCTACAAAGATACTAAATATGAATCAAGCTTATGTTTGTATTAAACTATCTTAGTAATGTTATACGGTTAAGTTAAGTTTTGAGAATACCAAAATCAGGAATAAACTATTTTGTGATAATACGTTTTTCTTAACTTATTTCATGAAAATGTGTTAAAACCATACATTTTTTGTCAGCAATTACTGAATTTATTAACCGAAAACGTTTTAGATTTTTGGTAAATTAGGTTATTGTGGTCAATAACAATAGATTTGGCTTCAATGACAAAAAAAGTTAAAAATATCGCTGTACTTACCTCAGGAGGTGATGCTCCTGGAATGAACGCCGCTATAAGAGCAGTAGTTCGTGCGTGTAGTTATTATGAAGTAGATTGTTTTGGTGTGTATAAAGGTTATGAAGGTCTTATACATAATGAAATGGAAAAGTTAAATGCGCGTTCGGTAAGAAATATTATAAATAAGGGAGGGACTTTTCTGAAATCTGCTCGTTCCAAAGATTTTCGCACCGAGGAAGGAAGAAAGAAAGCTTATGATAATTTAATCAAGAATAATATAGATGCTCTTATTGTGATTGGAGGAGATGGTAGTTTTACCGGAGCATTAAAACTTTCCGAAGAGTATAACTTTCCGGTAGTAGGAATCCCTGGTACGATTGATAATGACATTAATGGTACTGATTATACGATAGGTTATGACACTGCATTAAATACTGTAGTAGAAGCTATAGATAAGATTAGAGATACAGCAAGTTCTCATAACCGTTTATTTCTTATTGAAGTAATGGGAAGAGATGCAGGAGATATCGCTTTAAATGCCGGAATTGGAGCGGGAGCAGAAGAGATCTTAATTCCTGAAGAAGATATGGGAGTTGATAGGCTTATAGAATCTCTTAAAAAAAGTAAGAAGACAGGAAAAACCTCTAGTATTATTGTCGTTGCCGAAGGTGATAAATCTGGTAAGAATATTTTCGAATTAGGAGAATATGTAGAGGAGAACTTAGAAGATTATGAAGTTAGAGTGTCTGTATTGGGGCATATACAAAGAGGAGGAGCTCCAAGCTGTTATGATAGAGTATTAGCCAGTAAATTAGGTGTGGGAGCCGTAGAAACGCTATTAGAAGGAAAAAGTGAAGTAATGATTGGAATTGTTCATAAAACTGTGACTATAGTTCCTCTTACTACTGCTTTGGAGAAAAGAACTCACAAACACGATCGATTAATTAAAGTTGCTGATATTACTTCAGTATAAATATAACCACGTTTTTAAATAAAAAACAACTAAATTATTAAATATGAGTACGTTAAAAATTGGAATTAACGGTTTCGGTAGAATTGGAAGAATCGCTTTTAGAATTGCTTCTAAGCGCGAGAATGTAGAAATAGTAGCTATTAACGATTTGTTAGATGTAAATCATTTAGCTTATTTATTAGAGTATGATTCCGTACACGGAAAATATGATGGTACTATAGCTGTAGAAAATGGAAGTCTTGTAGTAGATGGTAAAGCAATCCGTATTACTGCAGAAAGAAACCCTGAAGAATTAAAATGGGATGCAGTTGGAGTTGATGTAGTAATGGATTGTACAGGTATTTTCACAACATTAGATAAAGCAGGAGCTCACCTTAAAGCTGGTGCTAAAAAAGTTGTTATCTCTGCACCATCAGCAGATGCACCAATGTTTGTTATGGGAGTAAATCATTTGGATGCTAAAGCAACTGATACTGTTGTTTCTAATGCGTCTTGTACAACGAACTGTTTAGCTCCATTAGCTAAAGTTATTAATGATAACTTCGGAATCGAAGAAGGATTAATGACTACGGTTCATGCAGCTACGGCTACACAAGCAGTAGTAGATGCTCCATCAAAAAAAGATTTTAGAGGTGGACGTTCTGCTCTAAATAATATTATACCTTCATCTACTGGTGCAGCTAAGGCTGTTGGTAAAGTAATACCAGAACTGAATGGTAAACTTACTGGTATGGCATTTAGAGTGCCTACAGCAGATGTTTCTGTAGTAGATCTTACTGTAAAAACTAAGAAATCCGTATCTTATGATGAGCTTAAAGCGGTAGTTAAAAAAGCTTCAGAAAATGAATTAAAAGGAGTTTTGGCATATACAGAAGAACCTGTAGTATCTCAGGATTTCGTAGGAGAAGCTCATACTTCTACTTTTGATGCAGGTGCAGGGATTGCATTAAACGATAACTTCTTTAAGTTAGTATCTTGGTATGATAACGAATATGGATATTCTTCTAAGTTGGTAGACCTATCATCTTATGTAGGTAATCTATAATTAAAGAGTAATAAATTATATTGCCCCGGTTGGAATAAAAAAAATCGGGGCTTTTTTTTAGATAACACACACAACAAATAAACTTTCAAATGATTTTAATAGCTGACGGTGGTTCTACTAAATGTGATTGGATTCTTCTTAATGAAGAAGGAGAAATTGTATTTAAAACTCGTACAGAAGGTTTAAATCCTGCTGTATTTAGTAAATCTTTATTAGAAGAGAGACTTAGGGATAACGAACAACTTGCCTCTTTTCGAAATAAAATAGACAGAGTCCATTTTTATGGGGCTGGTTGCGGTACCAATAAGCCAACCAGAATGCTAGCTAAGATTTTTGAAGACTATTTTACCAATGCAAATGATATTCTTGTAAGAGAAGATATGGTCGCAGCAGTATATGCCGCTACTACCGAACCTGGTATTGTGTGTATTTTGGGTACTGGATCTAATAGTTGTTATTTTGATGGTGATGAAATAAAGATGACAGTAGATTCATTAGGATATATCTTAATGGATGAAGCTAGTGGTAACTATTTTGGAAAACGCTTAATCAGAGATTACTACTACAAGAGAATGCCTCCAGAAGTTGCTGGAGAATTCGAGAAACGTTTTGATCTTTCTTCAGATTCTATAAAGGAGAATTTATATAAAAAAGAAAATCCAAACACCTATCTGGCATCCTTTGCTGAGTTTATTTTTACTAGCGAACGTAATGGTTATTTCTATAAAATTATTACAGAAGGTATTCAGGAATTTGTAGAAACAAGAGTGTTGTGTTTTCCTGAAGCTCAGAACGTCCCGGTTCACTTTATTGGATCTATAGCACATTTTAGTGAAGATATTATAAGAGCAGCAGTATGGCCATATCATTTAACTGTCGGAAATATTGTAAGAAGGCCTATTGATGGTATTATCGATTATTATCGAAATGATGTACTGAAAAAGAAACCAAATAACGTTTAGATTTAAAAAAAACAAAGGAGTAATTAATGATAATGTTCTAATATTATCAGGTTATCTCCTTTTTCCATTTTCCATAAACTAGCCACAAAAAAGTATCTTCCCTTGAAATCTTCATAGTCACAACCTACGAAATAATCATCATCATCCTTGATGATCTTCTCGCAGATATGCTGCTTCATTTTGTTATTCCAGAAATTATCATTTTCTCCTTTTTCGAGCCAATCGATAATATCCCGTTCTGAAATAATCCCGAGTTGAGTATCCTTGTTTTTTATAAGTTCATTAACTTCTGCCTCCTTGAGGTATTTAATAAACTTTTTACTAATGACTTCTTCTTTCCAGATTTTTTTAGAATCCCAGTTCATTAGATATTTTGTATTTTCCTTATGTGTTTTCACGTTACTTTTTTGGGGGATGTAATCCGGCAAAAATATATAATTTTACGTATTATAAGGTGTAATTTAGAGTAATTCTTGTGCCTTTGCCGAGAGTAGAACTTATAAAAATTCTACCATTTATATAATTCATACGTTCTTTCATAAAGAACAGTCCCATTCCGCCCTCTGCATTATTTTTCGGTTTAGTTGGAATGTTATCAAGATTGAATCCCTGACCATTGTCATCTACTGTAATGCTTAAGATTGATTCTGAACTATTTATGGAAATAAGAATATAATCTGATTTAGCATATTTAATAGCATTGTTCACAGCTTCTTGCGTTACTCGATATAAATTTGTCTCTACTAGAGAATCAAAACGAGGTTCAACATCGGATTTGTTTTCAAAAACAATATTTTTACCTGTTAATTTAGACAATTCTTTTGCCAGTTTTTGAAGTGCAATGCTAATTCCATAATCTTTTAATTCTGGAGGAGTGAGATTAAATGTGGCTGTTCTTATGCCTAATATCAGGTCCTTTGATAACTTTTTAAGGCCTTCAATTTTTTGATTTGTCTTTTCAATATTGTTGGTGTTGATGGATTCAATATTGAACTTTAAGGCTGTGAGCATTTGTCCGATACTATCATGGATCTCTTTTGCAATTCGTTTTCGTTCTTCTTCCTGAGCTTCAACAATCATACTTGCGTTCGACTTCTGTAATTCCTCCTTTTGTTGATATTCTAAGTCATTTAATCGTTGAATTTCTTGTTGGGCTTCTTTTCTTTTAGAGATGTCAGAGCAAAGTACTAATCTTTCTGAGTTGCCAGACTCTTTAAACACATTCAGTATCGAAATGTCTAACCACATTTTTTTACCATCATTAGGAGTGAATTCAAATTCTTCATTAAAAACACCTCCTTTGTTTTGAGAAATCAGATGTAATAATCTATTTGTTTGTAGTTCACTTAAATTCATTAACTCAGCCAGATTTTTTGAATCGTATTCTTGGTTTAAATGCAGTACTTTTCCAAAACGTTCCCCTAGACTTTTTACCATGCCAAGTTCATTAACTCTAGCATACAATAAAGTTTGATCTAAAGCTTTAGTGAGTGATACTAATTCTTGTACATTTTTATTCTGAATTTTTCTTAGTTTTTCAGCATTAGAAGCCATATCTGTAGCTTCTTTTTGTGATAAAAGAAGATCAGATATGTTTTTTTTGATACTTAATGCTACAGGTCTGAATAGAAGGAAAAATTCAAAAATCAGAATTAAAATAATTAAACAAAACAAGATATACTCGATCTTTTTAAGCCTAGATATTTTTTCTTGAGCATCTTTTTCATATCTAAACACAATGGCATCCATCTGTTTAAGAAAAAAAGGTTCGTTGAAAATTACACTTTCAAGATGGGGTTTTAGAATTTTAGGATTAACAGAGTCATTTTTTGCGATCGCCAGTATTTGTAAGCTATTTTCATATATGGTTTCGAAGTAAGGCTGTAAAACCAAAAACATTCGTTTTATCTCTGTGCTATCATTTTTCCCTTTTGGTATTGAATCATTGTATCTTTTAAGTCTTTCATGAGATGATTTCCAAAGGCTTATTGTTGTTTCTAATTCTGATAGATATCGTTTTTTTGATTTGTCATTTTTAATATAGGAAAGGAATAAAATTTCTTTAGACAGTTTCTGACTAAGCATTCGTTGCCTACCTGAAATATTGATAATTTTAGAATCATCAATTTGGGAACTTAGATATTGCTGAATAAAAAATTGCGCTCCAATAGTAAATAAAGCGATAGCTCCTAAAGCAATAATGTAAATTTTACTTAGGCGATTAAAAGTTTGATGATCTAGTGATGTTAATTTGTTCAATGCAAATAAATTATGCAATAGCTTGTTTAATCAATTCTAGCCCTCTTTTTGTATATGATAGTTTTAGTGCCGCTTGATGACCTTTCTTAGACATTTTTCTCCAGGTTTTTTGTAAAATATCAATCACTTTTTCAGAGGTGTGTTTTTCATAGAATTCCGAGTAATAAAATTCCAAAAATACAAGGCAGATGACATCTTCCAATATTTGAGTGTCTTCGTCTTTTTTTAATTTTTTCTTTTGTATAAGAAAAGAAACTCTATTTATAGTTTCTTTGTTATATCCTACTTTCTGAAGTATCCCTGAAGCCTTTTCTGCGTGAAACTTTTTTAACTCTTCTCTCCATTTTAAGTATCCGACTCGATCCATTGGGTAGGTATCTCGAGGAATTTCCCATCTACATAAATGTTGAGCTCTTGTTGCCAATTGTAATGCTTCTGACGCTTCAGAGGTGTACTTAGTAAGAGTTTGACTCATTCGTTGACCGTAGATCAATTCTTTCGGAATAGATTCTCCGCTAACGACCTCTTTATTAGGGTCTTTTGCATTTTCTTTGTCAAAAAAAGAAAATGCTTTGGTTAATTTTGTGGTTGGCATAAAAGGAATGATGTTATAATACGTGCTAATTTAAGGTTTTTAGCAATAAAAGGTATTATTCTTCGAAACCAATATATACAATACCATCTTCTATTTTTATAGGATACGTTGCGATTGCTGCAAGGTTTCCATTCAGATTTTCACCAGTTTCTAGTGAAAAAGTTTTTTTATGAAGAGGACAAGCAACCTTAGGTATTCCGTTATGATCGCCAATCATACCTCTACTAAGTACCATTTCATTTTTTTCAGGTGATAAGTTTTGGCTTGCGTACCATTTGTTCAGTCTACTGAAATTAAATACAGCAATTTGTAAATCTTTGTATTTAATGCAAGCTCCTCCATCTTTTGGAAATGCATTAACGGATGCAGCTTTAAACCAAACTTTTACATTTTCTAATTTGGTAGTTTTGTATTTTGTGAGAATTTCTTCCATTTTATTTTAGATTATAAGCTGTTTTGTTATTTCCACGGTTCTGGCATTTTTTGTTCTCTCAGAGGCACAAAAGCAATGTTATCATCCTCTTCGTCGCTATTAACAAAATGATTAAATCGTTTCATTATTTCAGGGTCGTTAATAGCTTGAGTCCATTCGCATTCAAACTTGTTAACTAAAGTTTTCATTTCTTCTTCTAAATCCATAGCAATCCCTAACTTGTCATCAATAATAACTTCTTTCAAATAATTTAACCCACCTTCTAAACGTTCTTGCCAAGCCGCTGTTCTTTGTAAAGGTTTTGCTGTACGCATATAAAACATGAGGTAACGGTCTAAATATTTAATTACAGTTTCGTTATTAATTTGCTCTGCAAATAATTCAGCATGTCTTGGTGTGGCCCCACCATTTCCACCAACGTATAAGTTCCATCCGCCTTCTACAGCAATTAAACCAAAATCTTTTCCGCGGGCTTCAGCGCATTCACGGATACATCCAGAAACTCCACCTTTAATTTTATGCGGAGCGCGAATTCCTCGGTATCGATTTTCTAGTTCAATACCAAAACTTACGCTTTCGTCCATTCCGTAGCGACACCAAGTAGATCCTACACAGGTTTTTACAGTACGCAATGATTTTCCATAAGCATGACCACTTTCGAAACCGTTGTCAATTAGATCTTTCCATATTAAAGGTAATTGATTTACTGTGGCGCCAAATAAATCGATACGGACACCACCAGTTACTTTAGTATATAAGTCATATTTTTTAGCAATTTCTCCTAGTGCAATTAATTTATCAGGTGTAATTTCTCCTCCAGGAACTCTAGGAACAACAGAATAGGTCCCATTTCTTTGTATGTTTGCTAAGAAACGATCATTAGAATCCTGAATAGCATATTCTTTATTAGCAGTGTCGGCATGAATAGTAGCCATTAAGGAAGCGACAAGTGGCTTACATAATTCGCAACCGTGACCACTATTTCCGTGATTATCTAGTACTTCATTAAATTTTGTATATCCTTTTACCTGAATGATTTTATATAAATCTTGTCTACTTAGATCAAAATGTTCACAAACCCCTTCTTTAACTTCAATACCTAAAGATTTTAAGGTTGCATTGGTTAAATCTGTAACCATAGGTTTGCAACCACCACATCCAGTACCGGCTTTGGTACAGCCAATAACCCCTGCTACATCTGTAACTTCTCCATTTTCAATAACACTACAAATTTGCCCTTTAGTAACGCTTTCACAAGAGCAGATTTGAGCTCCATCTGGCAAATCCATTACATCACCTAATAAACCTCCTTGGTCACCTCCACGACTGCCTAATATAAGGTCTTCTGGTTCTTCTGGAAGTTTCATTCCGTTACTATAAATTTGGAATAAAGAATTATAATCAGATGAATCGCCAATTAAAATTCCACCTAGAAGTTTTTTACCATCTTTAGAAACGTTTATTTTTTTATAAATTCCATTACGTTTATTTTCGTACGTTATTTCATCTATTTCTTCTTTGGCTTCGTTAAGAGCATCTCCAAAACTAGCTACTTCGGTACCGATAAGTTTTAATTGAGTTGACATATCTATAGATTCTGGCATTTCGGCATCACCGCCGATGATTTGTTGTACAGCAACTTCTGCCATGTCATATCCGGGAGCAACTAGACCATATATCATTTTATTTAGTAAAGCACATTCTCCAATAGCATAAATATTATCATCAGAGGTTTGCATTTTCTGATTTACGAGAATACCCCCCCGAGTTCCAACTTCTAATCCACATTCTTTTGCTACTTCATCACGAGGTCGAATACCTGCAGAAACGACAAGCATGTCAACCTTCAACTCCGTATCATCAACATATTGTAACCCTTCAATAGAATTTTCTCCTTGCAGAAATTGTGTTTGTTTTGAAAGGTGAACCTTTAATCCTAAACCTTCTATTTTAGCTTGCAGCATATCGCTCGCGCCTTTATCTAATTGTCTGGGCATAAGTCTTGGAGCAAATTCTACAACATGAGCGTTTAATCCTAAATTTTTAACCGCATTTGCAGCTTCTAAACCTAACAATCCGCCTCCAAGCACTGCTGCTTCAGTTTTTCCTGCAGCTTTTAATTTTTTAGCGTAAGCTTCTGTTGCTTCTAAATCTTCGATAGTTCTATAAACAAAAACCCCTTCCTTATCAACGCCCTGAATAGGAGGTACGAATGCAGAAGATCCAGTTGCTAATACTAAATAATCGTAAGTATATGTATCTCCGCGATGATTAGCAACAGTTTTATTTTCTCTATTAATCTCTGTAATCATTTCTGATGTATGAAGATTGATGTTATTATCTTCATACCAGCTTGCAGATGACATACTTAAATCTTCGGCAGTTTTGCCATCATAAAATTCACTTAGATGCACTCTGTCATATGCCCGTCTGGGTTCTTCGCCAAAAACTATAAGTTTATAATTATTGAATTTTTCTGAAGTCACAAACTTCTCACAGAACTTATAACCTACCATTCCATTACCTATTACTACTACCTTCTTCATGAGTTACGTATTTGTTAATTCAAAATTAAGTATTAATACGTATTTAATTGATAAGAATTACGTAATTATGGCTATTAGAAATTGAGAATTTTAAAATAATTCACAAAAAAAACCTGCAAAATTAGTTTCGCAGGTTTTAGAAATATAACGTTGAACTTTTTTTGTGGAATAGATTTTCTATTACATAAAGCGAGTTGAAGATTACTGTATGGGTTTAGGACTCCATTTAAGTAAATTAGGTTTAATTACTAACTGAACCCATCCCCAGTTTTGTAATCCACTTGGATTGGGTTGATTTTTCAGAAACTCCATTCCTTCTCCAGCGAACATTTGAGAATATCCAACTTTTATTGAAGCATAGGGAAGTAATTTTTGTGTAAATACAATATCCATTTCCGTTCCAAGGTATTTGTCAGCTTCTGATCCATCTGTATCATCTATAAGAGTAGCTGCTGATGAGAAATAATGTCCTTTGACAAGAAGACTTGAGGATTTTCCAAGTTTAAAATTCGCTTTGGCATATATATCAGTTAAACCAACAGAGTTTGCATGATTTCCAACATAAAAATAATCCATATATCCGTTAAATTTATGATTGGTTCCATAGAGAGGAAAGAAAGAATAGTTTTTTCCATCTGTTTCGTTCTGATCTGTGCCACTTTGAATTTCAAAACCTCCTCCAATTCCGGTAGATCCTATTTTTCCATTTACTTCTAAACCTACTAAATATGCAGAAAGATCTGTAGAAGGTGTTTCAGGAGGTCCCGCAGGTCCTTCACCAGCTTGCAAGTATGCGTTTAAAGCGAGACCGACTCCTCCAAATTTAAACTTAGAATGTGTACCTATTGTATGAGTGTGATAGAATCCATCTGTGGGAGTTCCATTTATTATATTCTGAAATGTATTATTTAGTGCCAAAAAGCTAAGCGTAGCTTTTTCTGAAGCCTTCCAGGTTAAATGTGCATACTCCATGGCTTTATAACTAAAAAAACCAGTAACATTATAAATAGTACCCGATTGATTATTGGGAAGTGCATCTAGATCATTTTGACTAAATGCAAAACCAAGATCCAATTTGATCTTTTCGTTTCCATATTTTATTAACGCTAGATCGTGAAAACGACCTTGTAATGCCCAGTCTAAACCACCTAAGATTCTCTGATCATCATATGAGATCATTTGTCGACCTACTTTAGTAGACCAACCTTTTCCAAATGCCAAAGAAGCCCAGGCTTCTGCTATTTGTAAATTATTATTAGCATCATTATCCAAAATTTGTCTAGTATCTCCCCATACTCTTACATCCTGAAGACTAAAATGTGCTTTGAACTTTTCTGAAGTGTATCCAAATTTTAATCTGGCTCTCTGTTGTACAAGAGCTGCGGGATCTGCTCCTTGAGGAACTATGTTATTGAACCCATGACGATATTCAAATCGATCTCTAAAATCTAAATCAATACTTAATTCCTGAGCTTTCCCTTTAGATACTAATACTAATAATAATAGTATAGTATAATGTAACTTGTTTTTCATCTCTTAAGTTTTTCATTTGTTGTGTAAGTGTCCTACCTACACTATTGCTATGTTCTTTTCAATCAGTTCTATTAGCTATGTACTAATTGAGTAACAAATCTAAGTATTAATACGTATTTTAAAATGTTTTTTTAAATAAAAATACTTAATTATAATTTTAAGATTATTAATTTTATGGAGCTATTTTTGAATTATTCATATATTTGGTGGATTAACAACTTTAGTGGAGAGATCGGTTTAATTAGGTATTAGGAAATATGGTTAGTATTGTATTGGTTGACGATCATTTTTTAGTAAGAGATGGTATTCGTTCGCTTTTGGAAGATGAAAAAGAATATGAAGTGATTGGGGAAGCATCCAATGGGCGAGAAGCTATTGATGTGATTCAAGTGCTGCAACCCGATATTGTAATTTGTGATATAAGAATGCCAGAAATGTCTGGTATTGAAACAGTAGAGCAGCTTACAGCTTTATCGGTGTCGTCTAAAACCATTATGTTGTCGATGCACGATTCTGATGAATATATTTTGCAATCCATAAATGCAGGAGCTGATGGGTATTTATTGAAGGATGCAGGTAAAGAAGAATTTCTTAAAGCATTGTCAACTGTAAGTAAAGGAAATAAATATTTTAGTGGAGATGTATCTTCTATATTGGTTAAGAATTTGATCAATAAGGGCACAGAGAAGAGGAGTGAAGAAAAAATAGTTAAACAAACTACAGAGAGCAAAAACCTAATTCATAACCCATTTGATCTTACAAAAAGAGAAAATCAAGTACTAAAGTTAGCTGTTTCTGGTATGACTAATAAGGATATTGCAGCAGAATTGAATATTAGTAAGCGAACAACAGAAGTGCATCGATTTAATTTAATGAAGAAAATGGTAGTTAAAAATGTACTGGAACTAAGTAAAAAAGCCAGAAAATATAATATGATTTCCTGACCTTATTATTTTGTGTTTAGTTGTTAGAAATACCTTCGTATAAACCAGTAATTTTATTGAATGACTTGGTCAGCTGGTTAGTAGTAGCAAATATTTCTTGTAATTGAAAGTCTCCATTAAATAGGCCTTTCGGATTGGTTTGAAATTTCTCCCATAAAGCCATAATAGATCCTAATTCTTCCTCGATTTCAGTGCTGTTATAACTACTAATTAATAAATTTCCTATTACAGTATCAAATTCTGTATATACACTATTTAATACTTTTTTATACTCAGTGCTCTCCTGTGTAAACATTGTAGAGGCTGTGTAATATAAACATAGTCTTTGAGAAAGCATTCGTTGCTTTCCTGACACATTTATCGTGTTTACCAATTCCTTGTTTTTGTTTTGGAAAAATTGATTATTATAATTGAAATTATTTTCAATACTGACAACGACATCATTACAGGCTTTTAATAAAGATGTATTCATTTTCATTATTCTTAAGCAATTTTGAGGATTTGGGGTGCTTGTAACAACCTGTTTAAAATCTACCCATAATTCCTCCACTTTCTTTATAGATAACTTAACTGATGAGCTTGATGCATTTTTGGTTAATATTTGCAGTTGTTTTTCAAAAATAAATTTACTAGAATTTAATTCTTTCTTTATCGCTGCATCACTTATTCCTTTTGCAATTAATAAATAAGCTTTAGACATTTTTTGGGATAACATTCGTTGCTTTCCTGATATATTTATTGCTTTTCCATAAGTTATAGCGCCAAAGTTATTTGATTGCGAGGTTACAAGATTATACGTAAAAAGTATGACACAAATAGTTAATAAAATTTTGGTTCTCTTCTTTTTCATAAGTAAGTTTTTACATTATAATTGGATTATTTATTGGGATTGATGGTATTAAATGCCGATCTAATACAGGTTAATTATGAAGAAAATATCTACGTTTATCGGGGTACGTTTTCCAAAATACTTATTTTTTTTCGACAAAACCAAATATTTGATACGTAGTTTTAGAATCTCTTTTAAGGTCTTTTTAGAAGAGTATGGAAAACACATATTAAGAGTACGTTAAAAAAGTTATAATGTTGTTTAACAATTGTTTAAGCTTTTTTTTAACAAACTATTTTGTATATCTCTATTTTCAATAGATTCTTTTATCGATTATCTAATTAGTTACTTCTTAAATTGTTGAATACGTAATTAACTACTTTAGTACGTATTTTTTCGTGTATTATTATTCGTTAATAAGTAATAATACTTAGTTTTGTAATGTTCTATTAGCTAAACTTTCAAAAATTAAATTTATGAAAACAATGAATCTTAAAATATGGATGCTTTTAACCGTAATGATTTTTTCATCTTGCGGAGGAGAGAAGAAAAAAGAACTAGCGTCAAGTGATGCAAGTATAAAAGAAGAAACGTCTAAGCTAACGATAGAAAAACCACAACTAACTTTCGGATTTATAAAGTTAACAGATATGGCTCCTTTAGCAATAGCTAAGGAAAAGGGCTTTTTTGAAGATGAAGGATTGTTCGTTTCAGTAGAGGCGCAGTCAAATTGGAAAAATGTATTAGATCGTGTTATTGATGGGCAGCTGGATGGTTCTCATATGTTAGCAGGACAGCCTATTGCGGCTGGAGCTGGTTTTGGTAGACAAGCAGAATTGGTAACTCCTTTTTCTATGGATTTGAATGGTAATGGCATAACCGTTTCTAATGATGTTTGGTCTAAAATGAAGCCTAACGTTCCAAAAGGAGAAGACGGAAAGCCAATCCATCCTATTTCTGCGGATGCATTGAAGCCAGTTATAGAATCTTATAAAAATGATGGAAAAGCTTTCAAAATGGGTATGGTATTTCCTGTGTCTACACATAACTATGAAATAAGGTATTGGTTAGCTGCAGCAGGGATCAATCCAGGTATGTATTCTAAGAATAATATTCAGGGACAAATTGATGCGGATGTATTGTTGTCAGTAACTCCACCACCACAAATGCCAGCAACGTTAGAATCAGGTACAATTTATGGATACTGTGTAGGTGAGCCTTGGAACCAACAAGCTGTTTTTAAAGGAATAGGTGTTCCTGTAGTTACGAATTATGATATCTGGAAAAATAATCCAGAGAAAGTTTTTGTGATGACTAAGAAATTTGTAGAACAATATCCAAATACAGCTACTGCTGTAACCAAAGCGTTGATTAGAGCAGGTAAATGGTTGGATGCACCTGGTAACCGCCCAGAAGCAGTAAAAATACTATCGATGCCAGAATATGTTGGAGCGGATGAAGTGGTATTGGCTAATTCTATGACAGGGACTTTTGAGTTCGAAAAAGGGGATAAAAGAGAAATGCCTGACTTTAATGTGTTCTACAGGCATGATGCCACCTATCCTTTTTACTCTGATGGTGTATGGTTTCTGACTCAAATGAGACGATGGGGACAAATTCCAGATAGTAAACCTGCAGCGTGGTATGATAAAACGATTAAAGATATCTATCGCCCTGATATTTGGAAAAAAGCAGCTAATTTGTTAGTGGAAGAAGGTCATCTTGAGGCTTCAGAATTACCTGAGACAGATGGTTATAAACCAGCTACTACTGATTTTATTGATGGTAATAAATATGATGCTAAAGATCCGATAGGGTATATCAACAGTTTTGGTATTGGGAATAAAGAGAATGTAGAAGGTGTTTCAAGCATTGAGAAGTAAAAAGAGAATATTCTCTTTTAGTTTACCCTTCAAGTGAATAATGAACAAAATTAATCTAATGTCTCTAGTGTAGAAGCAATATGTTTTAAAATGACGACTGGAGCGGATAAGTTTTTAAAAGAAATAAAATGAAAGATAGGTCTATACATATTCTCAATTTTGTGGGATTAGGTTTTTTTGAACCGGCTATAAGGTTAGCAGCTGGAGAGGAAACAAAGAAGAATTTGATTGCTTTGTTTAAAAAGGTATTACTGCCTGTTTTGGCAGTAGGGTTGTTTTTGATTCTATGGCATGCTGGATCTAGTTATTTGTATAACGTAGAAAAAGATTTTAAAATTGAAACTGCGAGAATAGCATCTGGAAATAGTGGGGTAACTACCGAGTTAGAAAGAATTGAAACAGGAGAATCGTCTATTAATTCTTTACCATCTCCTGTTGCTGTTTTAGGGGCTTTTAAAACATTATTAGCAGATCACAAAGAAATCAATTTAAAAAAAGAAGCTTTTGCTCTCAAAGTAGCACCATTAAATGAAAAGAATTTAGAATTTAATAGAGTTAATGCTGATAAAATTAAAGAAGGAATAGCAGCGAAAAAAAAACCAATAAAATATACAGGAAGACCATCTTTTGTTGATCAGATATTTACTAGTTTAAAAACGGTTTTTGCTGGGTTTTTTCTAGCATTGTTTTTAGCGGTTCCGATAGGTGTTGTATTGGGGTTAAGTAGTACTTTACGATCTTCTTTCAATTGGTTAATCCAAATTTTTAAACCGGTTTCTCCAGTAGTGTGGTTTTTACTAGTATATATGATCGTTAAAACATTTACTTTAGAATATGATGGGGATGTTTCTTTTATTATCTCTTTTATAGCTGTTGGTTTGTGTGCGATGTGGGCAACATTAGTGAATACTACTTTAGGTGTTTCTACAGTTGATAAAGACTATATTAACGTGGCAAAGGTGTTAAATCTTGGGGTAGGTCAGAAAGTGTTTAAAATTATTTTACCATCATCTTTCCCTTTGATTTTTACGGGATTAAGAATTACAGTTTCGGTAGCTTGGATGGTGCTTATCGCAATAGAATTGTTATCGCAAAGCCCTGGGTTAGGGACTTTTGTTTGGGAAGAATTCCAGAACGGAGCAAATGATTCTAATGCAAAAATTATTGCAGCAATGTTTGTAATAGGGGGTATTGGCTTTTTGTTAGATAAATTAATGTTTACAGTACAAAAGTTTGTAACGTTTACTGAAGAAGCAACAACTTAAAATAGAAGATTATGGCATATATAGAATTAAGAAATGTATCCAAATCTTTTGGAACCGGAAAAGATCGTACACAAGTATTATCTAATATTAATTTAGAAATCGAAGAAGGGGAATTTGTTGCTATTGTTGGTTTTACTGGAAGTGGGAAGACTACTTTGATAAATCTTATATCTGGTTTGTTAATGCCTGATGAAGGTCAGGTTTTATTTAAAGGAGAGCGGGTAACAGGACCAAGTCATGAAAGAGGAGTTATTTTTCAGAATTATTCATTACTACCTTGGTTAAATGTTCGCAATAATGTCGGTATGGCAGTGAAAGAGGCGTTTAGAAAAATGTCTAAAAAGGATAGAAATAAACGTGTAGAGGATTATGTAGAGATGGTGAACCTTTCGCCTGCTATTGGTAAATTACCAAAAGAGCTTTCTGGAGGAATGAGACAAAGAGTTTCTGTTACGAGAGCATTGTCTATGAGTCCGGATATGATTTTGATGGATGAGCCTTTAAGCGCTTTAGATGCACTAACTAGAGGTAATTTACAACAAGAAATTCTCAATATTTGGAATAAGGATAAAAAAACAGCTTTGTTGATTACTAATGATGTAGACGAAGGGATCTTAATGGCAGATCGGATTATACCATTAAAACCTGGTCCTAAAGCTACACTTGGACCTGAGTATAAAGTTAATCTGGCGCGCCCCAGAGATAAAGCTGCGCTTAATCATAATGAGGATTATAAGCTACTCCGTAATGGTATTATGGAATATCTTATTCAAATAGGAGAACAAAGAGCTTCTAAAAAAGACAGTAATCACGTGTTACCCGATATTAAACCCATAGTTAAAATACCACCTTTTAGAAGGATAAGTTTTAACTAAAATAGACTAAAATGGAAGGATTAAAAGAATTAGAAGAGGTAAGAAGATCGGATAATGGATTGTTTGAGGATAAATATATGCTGGATATTTCTCAGTTGACTAAAATATATCCAACTCCTAAAGGGGATTATGTAGTTTTAGATGATCTTGATTTAAAAGTAAAACATGAAGAGTTTATCTCTATTATTGGCCACTCTGGTTGTGGTAAATCTACATTACTTACTATGATCGCTGGACTTAATCCTATTTCTAGAGGAACAATTGTAGCTAATAATCAAACAATCAAAGGCCCTGGGCCTGATAGAGGAGTTATATTTCAGTCGCCTAGTTTGTTACCTTGGATGACTGCATATGATAATGTGATGCTGGGTGTTAAACAAGTATTTGGACACGGAACAAAAAAAGATAGAGATGATATTGTAAAATATTATCTATCAAAAGTAGGTTTGGAAGATGCTATGTATAAGAAGGCAAAAGAACTATCTCAAGGAATGCAGCAACGTGTTGGAATTGCTCGGGCATTTGCATTAAAGCCTAAGGTCTTATTGTTAGATGAGCCGTTTGGGATGTTAGATTCTCTTACCAGGGGAGAATTGCAAGATGTGTTGATAGAGGTTTGGAATCAAGAAAAAATTACTGCTATTATGATTACTCATGATGTTGATGAGTCTATTTTTTTAGCAGATCGAGTAATAATGATGACCAGTGGTCCGAGAGCTAAAGTCGGAGATATATTGGAAATTGATTTTGAACGCCCTCGTTTAAGAAAAGATGTTTTAGAACATCCTGACTATTATAAATACAGGGAACATTTGATAAATTTTCTGGAACATTAGGGTTTTTTAAAGAAAAATATTCAATTCTTATTACACCTTATATTGTTGTTTAGGTATAAATGACGATATAAGGTGTTTTTATTTTCAAGTTTATGATAGTAATGCTTAAATAAGATGATATTCTGACTACCAAGCTTACTAAATCTCAAAATTTCACTAATTCAAATTGCAGAAAAAGTAATTTATTTAAATATTTTTTATTAAAACGCAATAATTTGTATTTAACCCCTAATTTTTTAGGGGTCATTTGTATTTTTATATGTTTTATGTATAGATTTGTATAATATTTATAGGGTTATTTTTAATTTTATTATTTTTTTTATTGAAATAACCCTAAAAAAACAGGGGATAGTTGTTTGTGAAGAATTAAAAAAAGGAGTATGAATATAGAAGAGTTGATAATGGTGTCAATTACGGAATTTTTGGATGTTGAGGTGCATAGGGATACGGGAAATCTGGATTTTTCATCCAAAATAGAAATTGTAAAAAAGCGGATTACTAATAAAGTTAAAAATAGTCCGGATGCTTATGGTATGGTAAATGGTTTTGAAGGTTATGAATATGAGATGTTTTTTAGTAGTAACCCTAATGATATGATCAAGATTGATGGATGGATTCCTATTGATACGAGCAGAATTGAAAAAGCTGATAAAATAGATGAATATATTGAAATTGGATTGCTTAGAAGGATAGGAAGCTCTTTAAGCTAACAAACATTAGTTATTGATTTTTAGTTAATAACATGGTTTGTTTAACCAATTTATTTAGTTGATAAAATATGAACCCAAAAATAAAATGAATTATGAAAGTAAATGAATTAATCACCGAAGCTATTACAGAGTTTTTAGAAGTGGAAGTAAATGGAGATACTGGTAACCTGAATTTTGCATCTAAAATCGAAATTGTAAAAAAACGAATCACAAATAAGGTTAAAAATAGTCCAGAGTCATATGGAGTAAATAATAACTCCGATGCGTATGAGTATGAAATGTTTTTTAGTAGTAATCCTAACGATATGATTAAAGTTGATGGATGGTTACCTATTGATACGGGAAAAATTAAAAAAGCGGATAAGATAAAAGAGTATATAGAAATCGGTTTATTGAGAAAAATTGAAAAGGCTGCTTAAGCTGTAACGTTATAGTTCATAAATTTTTCCAAAAAGGAATAAGTTATAAGCTCTGTTTGTGGAATATTGGTATATTTAGTCCAATATTTGCGCAAACAGAGCTTATTTCTTTAGTTATGGTTTTTTAAACTCATTAAAGAACGAATCATACTTTCTAGAAACAAATTACTTATACTCATTTTATGAGACAATATTTACATTGGTATTTATAAAAATATATAGGATTTATTCTAAATAATTTAGTGTTTGAAACCTTAAAGACTAGTAGCTTTAAGTGTTTCTTGTGTTGCCGGTTACGAGAAGTCGTAACCGGCTTTTTTTGTTTATGTAAGTTAATAAAAGTTATAGTCCTATAATCCTACAATCATTTTTTAACTATGGATATTTTATCGAATTCGTAATTCTTTCCAATCTACAAGAGAAAAGGATGTTTAAGTTATGTTTAATACGTATTAATACTTAGTTTTGGGAGTAAACTTGAGTATTTTTAAATTGATATATGACGGCATTTAAATCTTATAAAACTACATGTTCATATTGTGGTGTTGGTTGTGGAATAATAGCTAAAAAAGATGCTAAAGGAGTGATTACTGTAGAGGGAGATCCTGATCATCCTGTGAATAAAGGAATGTTATGTTCTAAAGGGATGAATTTACACCATGTAGTTCAGGATAAGAGTGATAGGGTTTTATACCCAGAGATGAGGTGGAGTAAAGGACATGAACGTCAACGGATATCTTGGGATCAGGCTTTTGACCGTGCAACGGCAGTTTTTAATACCATTATTGATAAATATGGACCGGATAGTGTCGGGTTTTATGTCTCAGGACAATGTCTTACTGAAGAGTATTACCTGGTAAACAAACTGACCAAAGGATTTATTGGTACTAATAATGTAGATACCAACTCTAGATTATGTATGAGTTCTGCAGTTGTGGGATACAAACAAGCGTTAGGAGAAGATAGCGTGCCGATTGCGTATGATGATATAGAATTAGCAGATTGCTTTATGATTGCGGGAGCTAATCCTGCATGGTGTCACCCTATTTTATATAGAAGAATTGAAGCACATAAAGAACAAAATCCAGATACCAAAATCATTGTAGTTGATCCAAGAAAAACGCAATCCTGTGATATTGCAGATTTACATTTACAAATTATACCAGGCACAGATGTGGTATTGTTTAATGCAATTGCTAAGCGACTAATTGATCGAAGAAAAATCGATAAGAGTTTTATAGCAAACCACACAGATAATTATGAATCGTTAAAAGAGTCTTTGCAATCCACTTCATTAACAGAAGCTGCAAAAGTATGTGGAATAACTGTTGCTGATATTAAGAAAGCCGCTTCATATATAAGTAATGCTAAAGGATTTATAACGCTTTGGGCGATGGGGTTAAACCAAAGTTCTATAGGAGTAAACAAAAATAATGCGCTTTTAAATCTATCCTTACTTACGGGGCATATCGGAAAACCTGGATCTGGTCCCTTTTCATTGACAGGACAACCTAATGCGATGGGAGGAAGAGAAGTAGGAGGAATGGCTAACTTACTGGCAGCCCATAAAGATTTAAGTAATAAAGAACATAGAACAGAAGTCGCTAATTTTTGGGGAGGTAAAGAAATCTCTGAGAAACCAGGATTGACAGCTACAGAGATGTTTGAGGCTCTAGAAAGTGGAAAACTAAAAGCAGTATGGATTATTTGTACAAATCCTTTAGTAAGTCTCCCTAATGCTAATAAGGTAGAAAAAGCTTTACAAAATGCCAAGTTTGTTGTGGTCCAGGATATTTCTCATCGTTCCGAGACCTTAGAGTATGCCGATTTAGTTTTGCCTGCTGCTGGTTGGGCAGAAAAAGAAGGTACAATGACTAATAGCGAAAGACGTATTACGTATTTGAATAAGGTGGTTGATCCTCCTGGAGAAGCATTATCTGATTCAGAAATACTTTGGAAATTTGCACAAAGAATGGGATACAGGGGATTTGATTACTCATCTGTAGAAGAGGTGTACAAAGAACATTGTCGATTGACTAAAAATACAAATATTGATATTGCTGGTTTAAATTATGAACGATTAAAAAATGAAGGTAGTTTTCAGTGGCCAGTACCAGAAAGCAATCATTCGGGAACTGCACGCTTATTTGAGGATAAACGTTTTTATACAGATACTGGTAACGCAAAGTTTATAGTTCCAAGGTTTACCAAACCAACTTCAGAATTATTAACAGAGAGGCATCCATTAATTTTAACGACTGGTAGAGTTCGTGATCAATGGCATACCAGAACCAAAACGGGAAAGGTAAATAGGTTATTAACGCATATTCCACATCCTTTCTTAGAAATGAACCAAGTAGATGCTTTTCTCAGAAAGATGAAAGATGGTGATATTGCTGTGGTAGAAAGTAAGCGAGGAAAAGTACAGGTAAAGGTAAAGGTTAGCAATACTATCCGTAAGGGAGTAGTATTCCTGCCAATGCATTGGGGTAAAGTGTTAGGTAATGATTATGGAAGAGCTAATAATCTAACAACTAGTATTGTTGATCCCGTTTCCAAAGAACCTGATTTTAAGTTTTCTGCAGTACAGGTTTCAAAATTTGTAAAAGAAAAACAGAAGATTTGTATCATTGGTGCAGGTACTGCTGCATATCGTTTTATACAAACGTATAGAGAGCATAATATGGAAGATGAGATTACTGTGTTTTCTAAAGAACCGTATCCTTTTTATAACCGTGTTTTACTGCCAGAATATGTGAGTGAAGAACTTACTTGGGAGCAATTACAAAAGATGCGAGAAGGCAGCATGGAATCTCTTAATGTAACCTTGTCTACAAGCAATCCAATTGCTAAGATTAATAGAGAAGAAAAGTATCTTATCGATAGTAAAGGAAAAAAACATCAGTATGATGTGGTGCTAATGGCTACAGGTAGTCGAGCTTTTGTACCAAAAGAGGTGCCGATTCATTTGCCAGGAAGATTTACCATGAGGGACCGTAGTGATGCAGATAAACTAAAGACATATCTCGATGATACCGGTTTGCCCGAAAATAAACAACATGTAACTATTGTAGGAGGTGGATTATTAGGTCTGGAACTGGCAGCAGCACTGCGTAAAAAGGAAGTGAAAATTACCATTATACAGCGAGGAAATCGATTGATGGAACGTCAATTAGACATTGTAGCCAGTCGTTTGTTAGCAGAGGATGTACGCGAAAAAGGAATACAAATCCATTTTGATAATGAAGTGGATACAGTATTTAATCAGGATTCTGGATCATTGTTAGTAAACCTGAAATCAGGAAAATCATTTAGCTGTAATGCCGTTGTTTATTCTATTGGTACCATTCCTAATATTGATTTAGCCAAAGCTGAAAGTGTCAATTGTCGTCGAGGAATTGTAGTAAATCAATATTTACAATCTAGTGATCCAGATATTTTTGCAGTAGGAGAGATTGCTGAATTTGAAGGTAATTTATTCGGAATTACAGCTGCAGCAGAACAACAAGCTGATGTAGTAGCGAAGTATCTTTTAGGAGATTTTAGTGCGATTTATAGAGGTTCTGTATTTATGAATATCCTGAAATTTGAGGATTTGGATTTATGCAGTATTGGTAATATTGATATGCCAAAAGATGATCCCACCTATGAAGAAGTTGTTTTCATGGACGTAGGTAAGAGATTTTATAAGAGATGTATTGTTAAAAACGATTGGTTGGTAGGAGCAATTTTGATGGGTGATAAGAGCGAGTTTGCAGATTTTAAAAGGTTGATCGAGGAGAAAATAGAATTATCAGAAAAAAGAGAAGAATTACTTAGGTCATCACAACCCGATGAACCTGTGCTTGGTAAACTGATTTGTTCTTGCAGTCAGGTGGGTGAGGGTAATCTAGAAGAAGCGATAAAATCTGGCTGTGAAGATTTCTCAGAGTTGTGTGTTAAAACAGGAGCAGGATTAGGTTGTGGTAGTTGTAAGCCCGAAGTAAAAGAAGTATTTAATAAAGTATTGCAATTAGCTTAGGTATGGAAGAATTTATGCATAGAGTAAATATCAAAGGGGGGATTTTATCACCTAGTGAATTGCAACGAATCATTAGGTATGCAGAGGATCTAGGGTTAGAAACTTTCCATTTTGGATCCAGACAGGATATCATATTTCCATCTAAAGATGCTAAGGGGAATTTGGTCACTGAACATGAATCATTCAATACTGACTTTTTTGCTCCGGAGACGGAACAGAATATAAGTTGCTCTTACGTTTCTATAGATATTTTTAATTCTACTGTTTGGTTGCGTGGTACAACATATTTATACATTCTTGAGCAATTTAGGTATAAACCTAAGCTGAAAATTAATATATCAGATCCCCAACAGCAAATGGTGTCATTATTCTCGGGAGATCTTAATTTTATTGCCTCTGCAAATGAAGATTATTGGTACTTATTCTTAAAATTACCAGGCTGGGAAGAAGTGTTTTACCCGGTTTTAATATTTACTTGGGATATCGCAAAAGTAGCTCAGGAAATCGAAAAAATATATCAAAAAGTAAATAATGTTGATGAGCTTTTTCAGTTTCTCAATGAGAGTATTGATACTAATAATCGAGTTGTAGAAAAGCCACTAAGTGTTAGTTTTAAGCCATTTCCGTATTATGAAGGAATGAATAAAATGGGAATCAATCAATATTGGTTAGGACTGTATTGGAGAAATAATCAATATGATCTAAAATTTCTTAAGGCACTTTGTGAGTTTTGTATAGAATATCGAATAGGTAAAATGTGTTTAACCCCTTGGAAATCTTTTATAATAAAAGGAATTCCGAAGGAATGTAAATTACCTCTGGAAAAACTCTTGGGGCAGTTAGGGATTAATGTACGTCATTCTGCATTAGAGTTAAATTGGCATTTGCCGGTAGCTAATCAGAAGGCACTGGATCTGAAAAAATTCTTGGTCATGAATTTTGATCAAAATGATATAAGTACCTATGGTATGACGTTTACCATAAGTATCAATCGCAATCAAAAAAGATATTTCACGTCGGTTGTTATAGAAGAAAACAAAACACCAGAGGCTATAAAAGATTTTGTTATAAGACCCACCTATAATGTTCTGTATGCTCAGAAATTCGACCCTAATACACGAAATTATATTGTATATGCGCAAGATATAGACCAAATGGATTTGCCCGCAATATTATTAGAATTGACAAAAGCTTATTTCCAGAATTTGGGAGAAGGAGACGAAGAAAGTTTTGCAGGAATTCCTGCTAAAAATGAGAAAACGGAGATCGAAGTATTTCAATGTAAGGATTGCCAAACGATATATGATCCATCTATAGGCGATCTTGTATCAGGTATTCCTGCAGGAACTGAGTTTGTAGATTTACCAGAAACCTATCAATGTGCATTATGTGACGCTGGTAAAGATAGTTTTGAGAAGATGATTTTAGAAGTAGTTTAGGGTAGTTTATAACGGTTCAATTATGCCAAATTTCTTTATATCTTCCTCTTAGAATACTATATGATTTTTCCAGTAACTTCTTAGTTTCTCTCCTTAGAAGGAAAGGTTGGGTGAGGATATTTTTATAAAAAAACCACCTGCTTAGCTGGTGATCAGGTTATGGGGCTTTGCCTGTTTTAGACCTGTCAGGTTTTCAAAACCTGACAGGTCTGGCCTAATGTGAACCTAATTTTATATGTTGCTCATTGCCCCTTTTAGGGGCTTTATAAAGTCACCTTCTTAGAAGGTGTGATTTTTACTCTTCTTATTATTATTAGTACTAACGTAGATGACCAAATACTATTGTTTTTTATAAATCAATATTTCAATCTGAAGAATTCCTCGAGGCTCTCCTCTATAGGCGGACACAGTGCCTCGGGGTTTCAGTTTTCTCCCTCTCCTTTTGGGGAGAGGGCTGGGGTGAGGGGAAAATAATAAATTTTGGTTTTTGGTCCTAAGGCCAAAATGAAATCGGCGAAATAGCTCTATGGCTCTGCCTCGAGGATCGTCTATTTCAAGAATTTTTTTACATCCTGATACTGCGCTGTTATATTGAGTGGAGCCGAAATGTTTTTGATTCTAAGTGTTGTAGTTGTAATTACATATAATCAATTTAGCAAGAATACTATATAAGTTTTCAAAAGAGTAACTTCTTAGCTCCTCTCCTTAGAAGGAGAGGTTGGGAGAGGATGTTTTTACAAGAAAATCGAAACTGTTTATTCCTATAACTGGAACCAACGCTGATAACTAAATAACATCATCTATTATGAAAATCCCTGTTTTTAACAACAACATCTTCTTGCACATATAGATCTACAATCGTGCGAACCTGACCAGAAAATTGAGCATGCCTATAGCGTAATTGCAGGCTGTCTTTATTGAGATACGTAATCTGAAAATACTTATAATCTTTTTCTATATTCATCATTTTAGGCAGTTGATCACTTTTTAGTTTGATGAAGTAGTGTCCTTCTTTATTTTGTGTGATTTCCCAAACAGCAATAAGAGATGGGCCGCAATCATGTTGTTCACCATTATTATCCTTCATCGTCATATCGGGATTATAGGTGGTTCTATATGATAAAAAGCAACCTGCCATATTCATTCTGGTACCATCATTATGTCGTTTTGCTATTTTCCAGATTTTACCTGATGTTCCAGCAATAAGCTCAGTAGAATTTTCAGGAATTTGATAAGGTTCTTTATTGCTATTAGAACAAGAGGATGTCAAGATAATGACAAAAGCTAATAAGAATGTTGAATAGTATTTTTTCATAATGTAAAAGTTAATACGTTAAAAAAGCATCAAAAATTGTTCCTGTTTCAATAGTTTGTAATCCTCTCCTTTGAAGGAGAGGTTGGGAGAGGATGTTTGAACACCTGTCCACCTGCTGAAGTAGCTCAGTAGATCTTTTTTATTTCAGATTTTTTTTTTAAAATATAATACAATTCCTGTATTGGATTAAGTATTTGTTTGTGTTTTAGTGCGCTTTTTTTTGATGTTTCATTGTTTTGTGAAATAAAAAAACAAAAAAAGATCAAAAACAGAGGTAACATTTCTCTTTCCCAAGACACGTACAAGTAGGAAAGTAAAATTCACCTCAGAAGTATTCTTAAACACATTAAGAGATTGATGGGTAATCCATTTAAAAAATTAAGTAAGGCAACAATTATTAAATAGTATTTTTTATGAAAAACATTTCATTATTTCTCACACTTTTTTTGATCACAAGTTTGGGATATGCACAGACTGGCGATGACGGTGGAGGCACTACTGCATTTGATTATACAGCAGAGCTTTCCAGAGCAGTTACGATTCCTAACTCTCCAGAAGCAGCTGCTTTTATTAAATATGGGAATGTTCCATTAAACCAATATACAGGTACTCCTAATATTTCGATTCCGATTTGTGAGATCAAAGGGAATAGTATCAGTATGCCGATTAGTATGACCTATGATGCTTCTGGGATTAAGGTAAATCAACTCGCTACTAAGGTTGGTTTAGGGTGGAACCTAAACTATGGTGGGGTAGTTTCTCGTCAGGTACATGGACTTCCTGATCAAGCGGATGGAACCTATGCTAAAATTACCGATCCAGGCACTCGAGCAGGTCTTGATGCGGCATATAATAATGCGCACATGACAGCCTTTTCTACCGTAGAAGCGATGGATGCCGCTGATGCTTTATTAACCAATTATAGTATGAACAATATCGATATCCAGGCAGATACCTTTAGTTTTTCTATTAATGGACTATCGGGAACCATTGGGATCAACTACGATGTGATAGAAAATGGGAAATATCAAATTTTTTGTATTGATAACCCTGAAGTCAAAATCGATTATACCTTGTTAGGGGATCAGATCACCAATTGGATCATTACGGATACCCAGGGAACACGCTATGAGTTTGCTAAAGCAGAATTTACCCATACATCCTATAGCACCCAACAGAATGAGTATACCGCAGAATATATCTCCAGTTGGTATGTTACCAACATAGAAACTGCTGATAAAGAAGATACAATCGTATACTACTACGGTAATGGAGCCTACTATGCAGAGAATCAGCGGTTGCCTTTAGACCATATTGTTCAATTTTATCAAAACGTGAATTCTTCAGTTTTTACACAAGAAATTGTAGAACAACATAAGCAAACAATCTATAAGATCAAACAATTTAACCCAACAGCTATTTTTCATAATGGTACCTTGGCAGTAGATTTTGGAAGTAGTCTGCAGCGAGAAGATTTGCTTGGGCAGTCTGCGATTACCGGTATCAATGCTTACAACACTTTAGGGCAAACTGTAAAAGCCTTCGAATTTGATTATTCATATTTCGTGTCAGAATCCGGTTCTGGGATATATCCAGCAGGTGATAAACGTCTAAAACTAGATGCAATTCGTGACATTGAGGTGTTTCAGAATCAAGGAACTATTAATACATCACCTACAACTCCTAAAGAGAAAACGCATAGTTTTGATTATTTTAACCCGACACAACTTCCTCACATAAGCTCTCATTATATGGATCTTTGGGGATATTATAATGGTGGAGGAGCACATATCACCAATGTGGTGGGGAACAGGTTCCTTTTTAACCAACAATATGGATTGAGCCGATTAGATTATGACTTCCCAGGGTCTGACCGTACATCTAAACCGGAATTTGCCATCAATGGAACGCTACAAAAAATTACCTATCCTACTGGAGGAAGCACGGAATTCTTTTTTAATGGACATAGTGGTCCTTTAGAAGAACAAACCAATACGAATCTACAAAGATACACCACTGCGGTTCAGGGAGGAAGTGACAACCCCATAGCCAGTACCAATGATCTAAACGATTGTCCTAATGTTGATGATGTTTCATATCTAAACAATCTTCAGAATATTGCCAATGGGGAGTTTACCATTGATGCTTTAAATGCAAATAAAGCAATTGCTTTTGATGCCACATTCAATAATTATGATCCCGGCAATCCATTAGCTGATAATGGAGTAACATTTGTTTGTGTGTATAAATCTCGAATAGGAACAGGGCAGTGTGAGACACGTCCTTGTCCTGATCTTGGGTTACAACCTAATGGATGTTCTACAAGCGTATCGGGTGATACCTATACGATTTGTGATGATGGAGAAGCACCACTAACTTATTGCGATATTATGACCAGCAATCCTGCTACCAACCCAAAGATTGTATACTTCAGTACGACTCCTGACAGTGATTTTATTTTACAATTAGAAGAAGGAGATTATCGCATTTTACTAGTCAATGGAAATGCTAATACAGCTTTGAATGTTCAGTATGACTTGTTAGTAGAACAGGAGATAAGCAGAAACAATATGGTAGGAGGTTTACGATTGGTTAAAACAGAAGACAAACCTTCAGAAAATGCTACTGATGTATTGACTAAGTATTATTATTATAATACGTTGCCTGAAAATGGAGCAATTACTCCTGATATCATAGAAGGTAACTATGCTTCTTCCGGAGTGGTGCATCAAAAACTATTCTTTTCTGATGTAGAAATACATAGTGGTCTTGTGCGTGACGGTGTCAATGTACCTGATGTGAATTTGTATAAGTTTTATAGCAATAATTTAGCTCCAAAAGCAAAATACAATATCGCCTATACGAATGTTTCTGAAATACGATTCAAAAATGATCAATATCAAGGACATACTGTCTATAGTTTTTATAATGAGGATGATGGCGTAGCAGTGGCAAACCGCCCTTATTTCCCCAGATACCATCTAAACGGAAGACTGAGAGCCATTATCCATTATAACGATCAAAGAAAAATTGCGCAGCAAAGCTCACAGCTGTACTCACAACAAACCCTGAGTACTACCATGCCACACAACGGAGTCTTTTTGATGCCAGAGGCAGTTGCACACCAGGCCTGTAAGAAAAAAATATACGAAAATGGTACGTATACCATTTCTGTCTCACTTGCTGACCCTATAGTCGGCGGTTGTTTTGGAGGAGGAGAATTAGGGCCATATACCAAGTATTTTGCTAATAAGTACCGCTTAACCCCTGTATGGACACGATTAGAGGCAAAAACAGAAAAACAATTTTTTGAGGATCAGCTCATAGAGCAAAAAACAGAATACTTCTATGATAACGATACTCATAAACAAATGACGCGTACGCAAACCACCAAAAACAATGGGGAAATAGGGATCTCTAAAATGTATTATCCTCAGGATAGAGCAGCGCTCGGTACTTTACCTCTTAATGCCAACAAAGCTATTGATGTAATGATAGATACCCATCGTATTGGAATGCCTTTACAAGTAGAGCAGTACACCAAGCAAGGAACTGAAAACATCCTACTGGCTAAACAAAGAACAGATTATAAATTATGGGGTACCGAAAAACACGTATCTCCAGAATTTGTGTATACCAGTAAAGGAAATGCAACGCTGGAAGAGCGTATGCGATATGTAGATTATGATAATCTAGGACATCCATTAGAAGTTGTACAGACCTTAGGAAGTCCAGTTATATTTATTTGGGGATACAACGATAGATATCCGATTGCTAAAATTGACAACGCTACCTATACAGGAATGCCTACAGAGGTAATCGATTTGATTGATCAGATCAAAACAATCTCTAATGCAGAGGATACTGCTTCTGAAGAGATTACTATGCGATCTAAGTTCGAGGACTTAAGATCCCACACATTCTTTGCCAATGCAGAAATAATTAGTTATACCTATAATCCACAGATTGGTGTGACTAGTATAACAGATCCCAGAGGAGATACGATGTATTATGAATATGATGGTTTTAATCGATTATCAACGGTAAAAGATCAGTATGGTAATTTGATATCAGAAAACGAGTATAACTACAAAAACTAGTAATAGATGAAAAATATTGTAACACAAATTGCTACAGTCTTGCTAGTTTTAGTAAGCATAGTGGTAACTGCCCAAAGAGCAGATACAGTAATTATAGAAAACGAAACCATTAATGCATCTAGCGATCCGGCATTACTTAATGTAAGCGCAGGTCAAAAAATTATCATTAAACCAACCACCTGGATACAACCAGGAACTGTGTTTTCTGCAACGATTTCTGGAGATCCTTATGTAAATCCATTATTAAGCACTGACGAGAATTATGTATTCACACGAGTGTATCAAAAGGAGAAGACCAGTTTTTCTGAAGTTAGCAATAATAGCGATGTGATCGAAAGCATTACCTATTTTGATGGATTAGGCCGTGCTACACAACAAATAGGAATTAAAGCCTCTTCTGATAAAAAGGATATTGTAACTTATATGGAATATGATACTTATGGAAGACAAGCAAAACAGTATTTGCCTTTCGAGAGACAAAATGAAGTTATAGGAAGTTATAATACCGTTGATGTTATTACAGATATTAATAGCTATTATAAAACAAAATATCCTAATGATTTTATCGGAATGGCAGAAGCTGATGTCAATGCTTATTCAGAGACTATTTTTGAGAAATCCCCATTAAGTAGATCTTTAAAACAGGCTGCACCGGGATTAGACTGGATTGCAAAAACTACAGGAGATGATCATACTATAAAATTAGATAGAAGGGCTAATAATGCCGCAGATGATGTGGTCTATTTTAGAGTAAACTTTACCGATGGCAATACCGAAGCGCCTAGCTTGGTAAAAGTGGGGGATTATCCAGATAATGAACTCTTTGTAAACATTACCAAAGATGAGAATTGGACGACGGGTGATGGTGATAATCACACTACACAGGAATTCACTGATAAATCTGGCAGAGTCATTCTAAAGCGTACTTTTAACTCCTCTCCCTCTGGGGGAGGTGCCGCAGGCGGAGCACACGATACCTATTATGTATACGATGATTTTGGGAATCTTACCTATGTCATTCCTCCAAAAGTAACATTAAGTGCTACAGATGGAGTATCTCCAGAAGAACTTGCCGAACTGTGCTACCAATATACATATGATTACAGAAACCGATTGATCGAAAAGAAAATACCAGGAAAAGGATGGGAGTATATTATATATAACAAATTGGATCAACCTATAATGACTCAGGATGCAAATCAGAAAACAAAAAATGAATGGTTATTTACCACGTATGATGCATTTGGTAGAGTAATTTATACTGGAAAAGATAAAAATAATACCAAAACCAGAAGTCAAATACAAATAGAAGCTGATGAAAGAACTTCTCAATTTGTAAATAGAACAACAGTACCCAATATATACATTGGTACAACCATATATTATAATAAAGGGAGTGTTTATCCTAATAGCTTTGATGAAATATTAACCATCAATTACTATGATGATTATGAAGTTGGAAATCTAGTAACTTTTAATCCAGTTAATGGCTCCGGAACCTGGGAAGGTATGACAGCAACCGCTGAAGTAAAAGGCTTACCAACGGTATCCCAAGTTAGAGTGTTAGGAACTGATCAATGGATTACAACAGCTACTTATTATGATAATAAGGGAAGAGCTTGGGAAACGCATATAAAAAATGATTATCTCGGTACTGAAGATTGGATTTTAAATAAATTGGATTTTGTGGGCAAGGTTTTAAAAACCCGAACATCCCATACCAAAGGCAGCAATGCTGCGATAGTGACCATTGATACCTTTACTTACGATCATATGGGGAGATTATTAGATCAAAATCAAACGATTAATAATCAAGCAGAAGAACGAATCGTATATAACACCTATGATGCATTAGGGCAATTGGAGTCTAAAGCAGTTGGAGGCACTTCTGCGTCGATCAGTGCCCAAGGATCCTTGAGCGGAGCCGAAGGGGGACTACAAAAGGTAGATTACGCATATAATGTGAGAGGTTGGTTAAAAGAAATTAATGAGGGTACTACCGATAATGGTGATTTATTTGGTATTGTAATTAATTACAATACCACTAGCGAAAACTTAGGTGCTGATCCATTATTCAATGGAAACATTAGTGAAACTAGTTGGAAAACTGCTAATGATAATACCAAACGGGCTTATGGATACCAGTATGATGCATTGAATAGAATTCTTGCCGGAACGAGTAGTGATGGTAGGTATAACTTAAGTAATGTATCCTATGACAAAAACGGAAATATCGAAACCTTACAAAGAACTGGAGCGATTGTTACCAATCCTGATCGAAATAGATCTGGTGATTTTGGCATGATGGATCATCTTGCCTATGAATATGATGCAGGGAACAGATTACTAAAAGTTACCGATGAGGTAACAATGCCTTTTGGATTTACCAAGAATACCACAGTTGCAGGAGATGATTATCAATATGATGTTAACGGTAATATGACTGTGGATCATAATAAAGGAATATCTAGTATTAGTTATAATCATTTAAACTTACCTAACACTGTTGCGATCTCTAATAGTGAAGGAACAGGAAATATTACTTATATTTACGATGCCACTGGAGCGAAACAAAAGAAAGTTGTCTCTGGAGGAAGTTCTTTAATAGTAGAATACGCTGGTAACCATGTGTATGAAAACGGACAACTTAAGTTCTTTAACCATGCAGAAGGGTATATAGAACCTAATGGAGAAGGTGAGTTTGATTACGTATACCAATATAAAGACCATCTGGGAAATATAAGACTCTCATTTTCTGATAAGGATAAAGATGGAAAAATTGATGTGCTGAGAAATAATGCAGATGCTGATGGAGATGCTGATTATGCTCACGAAATACTACAAGAGAAGAATTATTATCCATTTGGACTACAACATAAAGGATACAATGATCTAATTGTATCGGAACATAAATACGGTTTTGGTGGGAAAGAAGAACAGAACGAACTTGGTTTAACTACTTATGATTTTGGAGAAAGAAATTATAATCCAGAATTAGGAAGATGGTTCAATATCGATCCACTTGCTGAATTTATGAGATCTCAATCTCCTTATAATTTTGGATTTAATAATCCTATTTATTTTAGTGATAGCGGAGGAAATATTCCTTGGCCAGTTCCTGAAATGTTTAAGAATTGGAGGAGACGAATAGACTCATATTTTGGTCCAAGAAATTGTTCAGGATGTAGTAAAAATCATAGAGGTTTAGATATAAATTTTGATGGAGGTGGCGCAACTGATTTTGGAGCACCTGTATTAGCGACACACTCTGGTCGAGTAGTATCTGTAAAAGCTACTTTAAGTGGTTCTGGAAGAAATGTATATTTGCAATCACCAGACGGTTCATTTCAAACTAGATATTTTCATATGAGTTCTGTTTTAGTAGAAGTAGGTGATGAAATAGATGAAGGACAAACAATTGGTCTTATTGGGGGTTCAGGTAGAGGAAAAGAACGAGGATATCAAGTTCATTTACATTACGGTATAATACAAGCCCCTTTTGTTGAAACAGGAAAAAATAATACTTGGTATAATCCAACAGAAGGTAAAGCTAAAACTCCAAGTAACGTAGTAGATCCTCAAACATGGATATCTGCTGGTCCTTGGCCAGAATCTTATTATAGTATTAGTAATAATGATAATGATAATGATAATGATTTTTGGGCATTTTATAAATTTCCAGGTGTTACATACACACCTAAAGTTGAAGTTTCTAGACCGGCTTTACCTAAGGCAAGTACAGTAAGTCCAATAACACCGAATGATATTACGCCTTTGCCAACACCACAACCGGTTCCTGGTGGTGGAACTATACCAAATCCAGCACCTACACCTGCACCAAAACCTCTCCCTCTGATATTTAGGGATTAAAACTTAATTTGAGCAAAATGAATACTTTATTTAAAACAACATTATTGATAGTCTTAGTAGCTTTTGCTACAGGGTGCGTAGATAAAAAAGAAACAAACAGTAAAGATTTAGATATTAAAGCGGAGAAAACAAATGAACCTGTTTTAGATACTCTGCAAGAACCTATTTCAGATAATCCTATTGTTCCAAAAAATTGTGGATTAAATTTTGAAGCTTTTTTCAATAGGTTTTCTAAGGATAGTGTTTTTCAAAAAAGTAGAGTTAAATTTCCTTTAAAAATGACATATTTTGATGCTTATAGTTCTGACACAACAACACCTGAAGAAGAATATATAGAGCAACAGGATTATCAATTTTTTAATTTAAGCAACGATAGTGAAGCTGCAAACAGAGATATTGATAGATTTAGAGCAAAAATAGAGAAAAAAGAAAATGACACTTATATATATTATCAATTAGGGATAGATAATGGTATAAGGGTTGAGTTTGAATTTAAGAAAGAAAATAATTGTTGGTTATTTGTTTCTTTAAAAGATGAATCAACTTAAAGAGTCCAGCTCTTCGAAGGTGTGCTGTGAGAGAAACCCGACCGCTCGGATATGATAGCGCGAAAATGTTCCTTAAATCCGTACTATCCAAGTTATCGAAGGGTGAGGCCCTCGAACTCTGAATTAACGGACTTAGAGAGCCTCAGTCCTCGCGTAGTATTAAAGTATGGTCATTATCATTATATGATTCCAAAGGGTAAAGTGTATACAAAACTTGTCAGGGTGTTCTCGAACCTTTGGCATATCGGCCTTCGGCTACATCTCATGTTGAGCCAGCCAAAGTACAGTCTTCGAATTGCAGTTTCATTCCGAACCCTAGCGAAGTCGATGGGTGAACATGGCCTTTATAACAAATAAAAAACTCATCTTAATTATTATTCCTAAGTTCGCAATAGATATAAACTTGTTACATTGCGATGAAAGCTGCTACAGTAAGAGAATTAAAACTAGAACTAAACAATTGTTCCCAACAAGAACTGGTAGCACTTTGTTTACGGTTATCTAAGTTCAAAAAAGAAAACAAAGAACTACTTACCTACTTGCTTTACGAAGCATCGGATGAAGATAATTATATAGCAGAAGTACGACAAGAAATGACCAATGAGTTCGGCCTTATCAATACTAGTAGTTATTATTACATCAAAAAAAGTGTTCGTAAAATCCTACGGATTAGTAAAAAGTATATCCGATATTCTGGTAAAAAAGAAACAGAGGTAGAAATATTACTTCATTTTTGCTCAGAATTAAAAGATATGCGTCCTTCTATTAAAAACAATAAAGTGTTGTCTGGTCTTTATGAGCGACAAATAGCCGGTATCAAAAAAATCATAACTACATTACATGAAGATCTGCAATATGATTATGAGCAGATGTTAGATTCATTAGACTAGTATCTTTTTAAAAGCCAAATTCTGGTTTAGAAGTAGTATTTGTAGTTAGGTGTTTTTATGGATTCTTACCCTTTGATCAATCTCAAAACATAGTCTAACTGACTATCTTTTCCTTGTATTAGATCTTCTACAGAAAGTTGTACTGTGCGATCAGGAATCACACCAGAGCCTTTAGGAACTGTTTTGTCTTTTACATAATGGGTGATTTTTTCCATAGACATGACCATAATAATCTTAGTGTTAGGTAGTTCATAATACACAGGAAATTGACCTGTATGAGAATAATAACCACCACCAGTTTCTTCTCCTACTAAAAGGATATCCGGATCATTTTTAGCTAATAGCGCTAATGCAGAACCTGCAGAAAAAGTAGTTCCAGCAGCTAATATATATACTTTACCATAAAATCTATCTCTATTAGGAACCATCATTGTTTCTAAATCATCAAAATCTAATTTCCATCCATCATATTTTGGATGATTATAGAACTTATCTTTTAAAAACTCTTTTTCGCCATATGTTCTGGTTACATATTTTCGTTCCGGAACTTCTAGTGAAGAAACAAAAGCACTCGTTCTTTGTTTGTATAATTTGTTTGTAATAAAAGAAAAAAGATTCACAGAATTAGGTCTGAAACCACCATCGTTGTTTCGTATGTCAATAATGAGATGCTTTATTTTCTTTTTATTAATTTCCTTAAAGAGTTTAATCAAACGAGATTTAAATGCTCTGATATCTACTCCAAAAGAGTTGACAACCAAAACAGCAGTTTTAAGATCTTTTTTATAGTATACAAAGGGTTCTTTCGTATTGATATGTTTTGAAAAAAAAGCTACTTTGTCTTTTTCTTGATGATATTTCGAAAAATAAGAGTTTCGGTTAATATTTCGATGTTTTGCATTAACAAAAGATTCCGCTGCTAGTGTGATTGTTTTCTCTGTGCCATTTGGTTCCGTATAATTAACGGTATATTTTTTTTGTAGACCGTATTCGTATGTATAAAATAGGCCGAACTTTAATTCGATGTCTCTGTATTTTCTGGTAAGATTATAGCCGTCAGTAGGAGTGTATTTTTTTAATGCTTCCAGAATTTGCCCTATCGGTTTACCTTGTATTTTAATGATTTTTGATCCAACGGGTATCTTAAAATCATCCGTATCGGTATAAAACTCCCCTTGTATAATCTTAAGTATTAAAGGAAAATAATATTGTGTAGTATTTAGCGTATTAGGTGCAAAAAGCAATAAATGACCATCTCTAATCTGGTCGGTAACCTGTTGCATCTTCTTAAATAACTCGATATCAGAAATATCTGCTGTAATTGATTCTTTGGTAACACTCATAACAGAATCCAGATCACCTTCGCTAATGTATTCATAAAGTGATGGATGTCCTTTTTTTAATATGCTTTCAAAAATTTTAAAATCTTCCTGAGCCCTTTCAAGTGTTAGGTTTTTCTGAGCAAATAGCGTAGTGGATGTGATGATCGAAATTACAATACACAAAATGCGGTTCATGTGATAATTATTAATATATAATCTTTAAAGACTTTTTATAAGAAAAGATGTGACAACCCCTTGTTTTCTGGATGTAAATGTAATAAAATAGAGGTAAGTAGTTATTATTATAAACAAAAAAACAGGTGCTTTTTATAGCACCTGTTTTTTTAAAACGAATTGAAATATGATCAATTCAATTTTCGTAGTTGTTTCTTTATTTTACGAATTGCAGATTCTATAGGTTTATCGGGTTCAATTACATTGTATTCTCCCCAAAATTCTGGATCAGAAAACCCTGAAGCCTCGTCACTAATAACCACAGATGATTTTAAACGATCCTTTGGTCTTACGTTTTCATTATTCGGGTTCTTTTTCCAATCGGTGATAGCCATTTCGATATTTAATTTGTAAGTAGAATTAAATAATTTCTTTTTCCAATTTACTTTAAAAACCAGATCAATTTTCCCATAACCATAATACCATTTACCATTAGATTCTCTATAGTTCATGTTATAGGTAGCTACTGTAGGATACACCTTGGCTCTTGTTGGTTTTTTTCTAACAAATAATTTACTGGCTTTATTTCTATCTTCTAGATTTAAACTAAAAACTGCTTTTGTTAATGCTAATGTTTCAGAATCGATATATAATTTTCCATAATAATAAAGATCTTCTATATTAGGGCGTTGCTTAAAATTAAGAACGTAAATATACCGATCATTAATTTTAGTAGATTTATCAAAACTAAACTCATAGATTTTTAAAATATCTTCTGTAAAAAGAAGGTCAGGATTTTTCATCACATCAATAAACAACGTACTCGATGGTCCTCCCTGAAGCTTTAACGTAAGTGTATCCAACTTTTTATAATCTGCACTTTTTCTTGCTTTATATAACTTAATAATATCAGTTTTACCAGATACATAAGGCTTTTTATATACATCAACTACAGCTTCGGAAAGGGATACGTAGGTTCTCCTTCTTTTAATAGTTTCGCGATAAAAAGCTGTCATAATGGTGTTATCGCTTTGGTAGTTTGCACCACGTCGTTTCATAACCTCTTTGATAAGAGCTTCTGGGTCTGTGGGATCAATATTAACTTCGGATAATTCTGTTATTGTTGCATCTAATTTGATTTTTGTATCGTCACCTTTTAAGGAAGAAAGTGAAACTACTTTATCTTTATATCCTAAAAAGGACACAGTGATATTATCATCGGTAGCAGTTTTTGGCACCTTTAACAAAAATTCACCTTCTCGATTGGTGATCGTCGAGATGTTAGTTCCATTCAATAAAATTGTGGCTGATACCAATGGGGCATTAGTGTTATTATCCACTACAATTCCTTTATACTCATTATAATTTACACTGTTCTGGATATCGGTGTCTTGAAAAAAGCTAAATGCTTGTAGACTATTAGAGTATCCAATAATTAGGAATATACAGAGTAAAAATGTGATACAATTTTCACGTAAAAAAATACTTTTCTTGTCCATATCAGATTCATTCAATTAATAATTACATTCTTTAATCTTTGAGGTAGAATGTCGATTATACAAGATACTAAAATTACAGATGATTTTTAGGATACAATAGTTAAAAATGAGCTAATATGGTAGCCTTCTTGTTCTCTATAAAGAAATGTTATGCTTCTTTAATAAGATGTTTTAAAACGGTTGTGTTTATAACTATGTGTTTTCTTTTATATTGAAGAAAGGATTTTTTTGATCTTAATGATATCCACTATGATCACCAAACCAATTTTTAAGTTTTATATTAAGTATTTCTGTAGTAAAAGGTTTAGTTATATAATCATCTAGTCCTTTTGCAATAAATCGTTCTGCGTCACCGGGTAAGGCGTTAGAAGTAATTGCAATAACAGGAGGTACTTTTTTATAGCCTTTACGGATCAATTTGCAAGTTTCTACTCCATCTAATTCCGGAAGATTTATATCCATCAAAATAAGGTCGTACACACCTTCTTCAAACATTTCTATAGCTTTTCTTCCGTTTTCGGCGACATCTGCTGTGCAACCTAGATATTTAAGGATTTGTTTAGAAACAAGGATGTTTGTTTCAGAATCTTCTACCAATAGAACATTAAGGTTAAACTTTTGATCTCTACTTTTATCAAAAACTTTATCAATTGTTTGCGAGATAGCATCAGATATTTTGGTTTCGAAAGTAAACCAAAAATTACTTCCTTTTCCAACTTCACTATGTACGCCTAATTTTCCATTCATTAAATCCACTAATTTTTTACTGATAGTAAGGCCTAATCCACTTCCTTCTCCGATTAGGACAGTATCGTTATGTACTTGACTAAATCTATTAAAAAGGGATTCTTGATCTTGTTTGCTGATACCAATTCCAGAATCAATTACTTCTACTTTAATGGTTAACTCTTCATTTTTTTTAGAAACTAAAGATGATTTTATAGTGATAGTGCCCTCATTGGTAAATTTGATAGCATTACCGATAAGATTGGATAATATTTGCGTTAGCCTGTTATTATCTGCATAAATATGCTCCGACAAGGTATCGGGATATTCAGAAACCAGTTTAATTCCTTTTGCCTTACTATTTGCAAGAAATAGATCTACATTTTGGTCGATTAACTTTTTAAGATTAATCCCTTTAGGAGATAGTGTAAATTTTCCTGCTTCTATTTTAGATAAATCAAGGATTTGATTTAAAATATCTAATAAGTTTTGTGAAGATTGATGAATTGTAGTAACATATTCTTTTTGTAAATTATTTAGCTCAGTATTTTTAAAAAGCAAATCAATCATACCTATCACACCCACCATAGGTGTCCTGATTTCGTGGCTCATGTTAGCCAAGAAATCCTGTTTAAATTTTGAAGCTTGTAGGATTTGCGTATTTCTCTCTTTGAGTTTATCCAAATTGCGTCCTCCAAACATGGCGAATAAACCAAGAAATAGGGGAGCGGTATCGATAATGTAATGAATTGGATATTGTTCCTGAACAAATATTACTGAATCTATTGAAAAATCTAATCCTAATTTGGCAATATCTATGCTAGTAGCCAAAACAGGAAACATACAGCCAAATAATACTCCATATAGTGTGTATGCGGCAGCTTCAGATTTAAACCATGATTTTTGATTCATAGATGATTTTTTGTACTAAGATCTTAAGTTAGTTAATCTTCAGATAAGGTATTTTGGGGGCCTTATTGGGATATAAGCCTAAATATAATGGTTTTTTAGAAATGTATACTAAAAGAATTTTCAGAAATTAACCACCAATACTAATCATACTTCTGTTTTTAGAATGTAACTCAGGGTTTTTTAATTTTTCGGGAGTGTCCATTCCTCCTCTGGTAGCAAATTTATGTTCTAGTGCAGATTGTATAACAGGAAATATAGGTTGTTCAGCTCTTAGTGGTTTTAATAATGAAAATTCCTTACCAGAGAACAAGCAATTTTTTAATTTACCATCAGCTGTGATACGGATACGATTACAGGTGTCACAAAAAGGATTGGTAACAGAACTTATTATGGCAAAACTACCACGATATCCTTCAATTTTATAGTTTCGGGAAGTGTCATTAGGAGCATCGTCTAATCGTTTAAGCTGTAACGGAAAAGTATAATTTACCTTATCTAAGATTTCTTGCTGCGTTACAAGTTTATCCATATTCCATTGATTTCCATCAAATGGCATAAATTCTATAAAACGAATGACTAGATCTCGATCTTTAGTCAGGTTAATAAAATCAATAATTTCATCTTCATTAAAGTTTTTTATTAAAACAATATTTAGTTTGACTTTAAACCCTTCTTTTTGGAAAAGTTGTATCGTACTCCAAACTTTTTCGAATTCATTGCGGCGTGTAATTTTCTCAAACTTATCTTTATGAAGTGAATCTATGCTAATTGTAATAGTCTTCACTCCATTATCGTTTAAGAGAGGAATAAAACGGTCTGCTAATACTCCATTGGTTGTAATTCCTAATTCGACAGGTAAGCTAGCTAGTTTTTCTAGTATTAAAGGAAAATCTTTTCTCACCATAGGTTCTCCACCAGTTAGTCTAATCTTGTTAACTCCAAATCCTACAAATTCTTTGGCAATCGTATAGATTTCATCTGCAGACATCAGATGTTCTTTTGGGCTTAGAGGAATCCCGTTTGCAGGCATGCAATATGTACACCTAAGATTACATTTCTCTGTCAATGAAATCCTAAGATATGTGTGTTTACGTCCGAAACTATCTGTTAGCATGCGCTGGTTTTTTATATTTACATTCTTGTTTTAGTTTCCATCATGTTTTGCACCTTTTAGAATTCTGAAGGTGTGCAACACAGCAGGAAAAATTGCTTCCATCGATTCTCTAGCACCATTTGTAGACCCTGGCAATGCTAGTACTAGTGATTCTCCTATCACTCCAGCTACACTTCGGGAGAGCATAGCATACGGCATACGATCTTGTCCATAATTACGAATCGCTTCTTCGATTCCGGGAATACGACGTTCGATTAATGGTAAAATTGCTTCTGGTGTTACATCGCGAGGCGACAATCCCGTACCACCGGTAAAAATGATAAGATCATTACCAGCTTTTTCTAATTGTTTTACTTGTTGTTGGATCTGATCTGTTTCATCAGGAATAATTGTGTAGGTGTTAATAGTAACTCCACATTCTTCTAGTTTGGTTATAATAGCTTTACCGGCTTTATCTTCTTTGTGACCTGCAGAAATGGAATCAGAACAGACAATCACTCCAGCAGTAAATGGAGCTCCATTATCTTTATAACTGGATTTACCACCTCGTTTATGCAGTAGTTTGATATGTTGTATTTCTACATTTTTATCTACAGGTTTTAGCATATCGTACATCGTCAGTGCAACAACAGATACTCCATGCATTGCTTCAACTTCTACACCAGTTTTATAGATAGTTTTTACGATCATCTCTATTGTGATTTCGAGATTATTGATTTTATAATCTATTTTGGTATATTCAATTGGCAAAGGATGACAATCCGGAATCATATCACTAGTCCTTTTTACAGCAAATAACCCAGCAGTTTTTGCCATCTCAAAAACATCACCTTTTGGAATATTTTTAGATACAATAGCTTCGATGGTTTCTATGCTTCCAACCTTAACAATCGCTTGTGCTACTGCTGTTCGGAGTGTATTATTTTTATGTGTAATATCTACCATTTTACTGTTTAATCGTTTACTAGGGTTTTGGTTGTATTTTTTTTATTGGAACTTTTTGAAAAATTAAACTTTATTAACTTTCCAAACGTGTGTTTCATCTTCAAAAACTTCTTTTCCGAATACAGGCACTTCTTTTTTTATTTCTTCCACTAAAAATTCTAATGCTTCAAAAGCAACTTTCCTATGAGGAGCAGAAACGAATACAAAAAGACAAATTTCACCCGCCTTTACCTTACCCAAGCTGTGATATATATGCATACAGGTAAGATCATATTTACTAAAAGTGGCTTCACGAATTTCATGAAATTTATTTTCTGCCATCTCAGTATAAGCAGAATAGTCAATTGCTTGAACAATTTTACCGTCGATTTTATCTGCTCTTACTTGACCTAAAAATATGTCGTGAGCACCGATGGTAGTTTTGGTCTGATGTTTTTCTATAGAATTCGCAATAAAAGAAGGAGTAATAGGACCTTCTATAAATACTGTTTTTCTTTTATTCATATTTTATTTTTTTAACCGCCAGAAAAAGGAGGTAATAATGCTATTTCATTATTGGATGTAAGTAAGGTGTTACTCGATGAAATTTCTTTGTCAATTGCTACTTTAAATGACAAATGTTGCAAATTTTCATATTTATCTTTTAACAGGTTTTCAAGTTGACCAACATTACTGCCGGATTCTAAAGAGATCAACTCTTCTTTACGATCAGTAGCTTCCGCAATCATTCCGAAATACAAAACTTTCACTTCCATGTATTTGCTTCTTTATACTGTTGGTGTGTATTAATATTTTTTACATAAGGAGCTATACTCTCCTTAACAGGTATACTTTTTACGTTTAATTTTGAAAGTGTTTTCCTCAGACTAAGACGTTGCTCTCGAATACTTTCAAAAAAGGTTCTTTCTACCGATTTATTATATAAGGTGATAAGAGGAATATCCTCATATGTTATGACATCATAATTGGGGTCATATTCAGAAATAAGGTTATTAAGAACAAGAGGTTTAACAAAGGGGACATCGCAACTCAAAACTAAATTCTGTTTTGTTTTAGTATGTTTTAAACCGCTATAAATGCCACCAACAGGACCTTGATCCGGAATAATATCTGGTATACACGGATAGCCAAATATTTGGTAATTACTACTACCTGTAATAATTAGAATTTTATTAGTAATCGTCTCTATTGAATGTATAATATGTTGTATAAAGGGCTTTCCGTTATGAAGTTTCAACCCTTTGTCCTGACCCATTCGACTGCTTTTTCCACCAGCAAGTATAATTCCTGTTATATCCTGATCTATTCCTAAAGTCATAGTTGGAGATCTTTTAGTTGTTGATCCAGAAAATCCCAACAGTTTTTATTAATATTTTCGAAAGCAGTAATCATTTTTATTCCGTAGGCTGTGATCTTTGTTCCACCACCACCGCTACCACCAGTATTAGTAATAATGACAGGAGTCGAGGCATTTTTGTTAATAGAATCAACTAAATTCCAAGCTTTCTTATATGACATTCCTAGAGATTTAGCAGCTTTAGAAAGAGAACCTTCTACCATTATTGCTTTTAAGACTTTAATTCGTCCTTCTCCAAGAAAAACACCTTCTTCTCCTTCTATCCAAATTCTACTTTTTATATGATACATGAAAGCGTTGTTTCCTGCAAGATATAACGAAAAAGATAAAGAATAAACTCTTTCAGAAATTTTTATGATTAATTCAAAAATAAAAGACCGTAATGATTTAAACTGAAATTAATGCTATATTCTTTTTGAAAAAGAGAAAAAGTTACTGAGGTAATAAAATAGTTTCAGCTTCATTTCCTTTTTTAATGCTATCTACATGTTCTGGGATATAAACCAATGCATTGGCAATAGCATAAGTATATAACATGGCTGAGCTTTGGCCTTCTAGAATTTCTACTGTTTCCCCGGATACTTTTGCTTTAAGAAATTGTGCTCTATCTCCCTTTTTAGTGAAGTCCTGGGTAATAAGTTTTGTAGTTCTCTTGAGACCTATGGTGTCTGCTCCCATCATTTTTTGGATAATTGGTAGTACATAAATATAAAAACAGGTAAGCGAAGAAGCAGGATTACCAGGCAAGGCAAAAATCATAGTTTTATTATTAGTTCCAAAAAACAATGGTTTTCCTGGTTTTTGTTTAATCTTATAAAATAATTCTTCAGTATGTAGTTCTGATAAAGCTTCTTTTACAAAATCATAATCTCCTACAGAAATACCACCACTTATTAATACAAGATCATTATTATCTATAGCTTGCTGTATCGTTTCTTTAGTACTTTTATATTCATCATGTACTACATAATTGGTAATCTGTTTAATATGTAATTGTTGCAATACAGTCTCTAATTGTATAGAATTACTTTCATAAATCTTTCCTTCTTTAAGCTTTTCTCCAGGGGTTATAAGTTCATTACCGGTGGTAATGATTGAGACGCGGGGAGGAGTGTAAATTTCTACATTTGTTATTCCTAATCCAGCAAGAAACCCAATACCAGCAGGGGTTAGTTTAGTTCCTTTGGTTAATGCAGTAGCTCCTTTTCTTATTTGTTCTCCTACCGCTCTAATATTTTGATTTGCGTGTATTTCGCTATCAAGGGTTATGGTGTTTTCTGATCTATTTACTTTTTCCTGAATTACTACGGTATTTGCATTATCAGGGACTCTAGCTCCTGTAAAAATACGAACACCTTGTCCTGGTTCTAAAGAGTAATTATCTGCGTCTCCTGCTTTTACTTCACCGATAATCTGATAAGAATTTTCATCGTGAAGTAGTAATGCATAGCCATCCATTGCAGATTGTCTAAAGGGAGGCATGTTTATTTGAGAAATGATATTCTCACCGAGAAGTAATCCATTTGCATTCTTTAATGGAATGGTTTTAGGATTAGGCGTATAAGATATTTTTGAAATTATTGATAGCGCTGTTGATACAGAAATCATACACAATTATTTTGTTTCAAAAATATTGCTTTGTTTGGAAGAAACCTATATTTCGAGAATTTTAAAGTTTACTTGTGTCATAAAAAAACACGACAATAAAAATTGCCGTGTTATCATCATAATAAACCTTACTTTTTATGATTGACTTAATTTTTGAAAACTATTTTTTTTAGTTTATACCCTTCTACTTTAATAAGATATGTTTTAGGATCCACATAATTATGAATGTATTCATCAATTATACCACTATCTAATAATCTTCCAGAAAGTGTGTAAAGGCTATATTTAATACCAGTAGGTATTTCTCTTACGTGCTTAAAGGTTTTATTTCCAGTATCTTGTTGGCAAGTTGAGTCTGCTAAAAATCTATCAATAAAGGTAACTCTTCCTTTTTTCTCACCTTCTAGGGTTACTGTGGCTGTTTCGTCTACATCAAGAATTCCATTTCCAGAAATATCTCCTAAAATGATTAAACAAGCATTTCTAATCTTGATACGAACGCCGTTTTCAAGATGTAAACTTTCTGTTATAAAAATTACACCTTCTTCAGTATTTTCATCTAATCCGTTAATTACGGTATTCTCGGTCACAGACATTAATTTATAAGAAATGTCGATTTTTACGTTTGCAAATGTTACACTTGCAATAAGTAATGTTAATAAGGGTAATAATTTTTTCATAAGGTTCAGTTTTTGGGTTAAACTGCAATTAAAAAAGTAAGTTTTATCTTACGTTAAAGGTGTTTTTATCGTCGTAAAACACATAATCAACGACAAGATACGTTTTTTTATGTTAAAACCGTAATTTATTGAATTTAAATATTGATTTCTATAGCGTTAATTTTCCTAAAAATCTCGTCGCTCCTGTAAACACAGGTGTTTAGACAAATGTTAAATTTTACATTTCATTAACATATTGATTGTTAGTTTATTGCTTTTTTGGCTCAAACCCTGCAAAATAGCAATGATCTGTTTTTTTAGTTGTTATTTTTAAATAGAGCAATGATTTAAGGATATTTAATTCTAAATTTGGCTACAATGATCATCAAGCTATTATTATTTTTCCAAGGATTCAGTGTTTGGTTTAAAAACCTTCTAAGAGAATTAACTAATAATATGATTAGTATTTTTTTTATTGGAGCTGTTTATCTGGCACTATGGCATTTTCCTCAAACGGTGGACTTATTGTTGATTCTTAACCAGGCGGATACTTTTTTATTAGAAGTCCCTTTATACTTTAGTTTACTTATAATTGCCGCTTTCTTAATATGGAATGCTCCTAAATACTTTTATTTTCATAATTATAAAGATATTTCTTTTTCTAATCTCATAGGTTTTATTCCTAATCAACATTATAAATTTCAGGATAGAAGTGAATCTGTCAGCTACCCTTATATGACCAGAATTCATATGAGAAAGACATTGCCGAGAATTCTTGCTATCTTATTATTGGCAATATCAGCACTAAGTATTCTTAATGCAATGGAGTTATTTGGATTAGAAAACACTTATACAAAGTTTCTAGATCCAACAAATACTTTAATTCTTATTATATTTTTACTGTTATTATTATCTGAACCTAAAATATATAAGGTACTTAAAGGTTTTCTTAATCGAAGTTCTAACACAACGGTTATTTTTTTTGGTGTATCTATTGGATTAATGCTTTTAATTATATCATTAGGAACCTTAAATACACAAGCTGAGAAGGATTTAGGCAATCTATTTCTTTCTAATTGCGCTTTGGCACTATTGTTTTCTACTCTATCATTTAATAGCTACAGGTTTCTTAATGGTTTTCCTAAGAAACTGTTTTATGGAATGATTATATCATTTGGGTTTATATTGTTGTTTACATTTTTAATTCTGAATTTCTATCCTAATTTGGCAAGTGGAGTAAACCCCTTGTCTATCCTGATCCTTTCTTTGCTAAGCCTTTTTATGATTTGTTTCATATTAATTTTAATAGGAAAAAAGATTAAGTTACCACTTCTTTCAATTGTTACTATATTTTGTATTTTTTCTGCTAGATTTTTTTCTGATACATCTGATCATTATCAACTAAACTTAAAAGAAACTACAGCCTTGAGACCGCCGTTAGATACTTATATTTATCATTGGTTAAAGAGTAGGGAGGGGATTATAGAAAATAATGATAAAGCTTTTCCTATTATAATGGTTTCTGCAGAAGGGGGAGGATCCAGAGCCGGGCTTTGGTCATTTTTGGTACATAGTTATTTGTATGAAAAGTCAAACGGGGCTTATTTCGAAGAAAATTTACTTTCATTAACAGGAGCTTCAGGTGGTAGTGTGGGTAATTCTATGTTTTTTGCGGAAGCGAGAAATACAAGCCTTAATAATAAAAAGTCTAATTTTAAGATTATTAAAGATACAGAACACCCTAATCTTAAGTATAAAGCTAGCATCATATATAAAGAAAATTATCTATCAGTAGCACTACTTTCTTTATTAGGACGAGATTTATTTAAAGAGGTTACGAGCCTGTTTAACTTTAAAAATAGGGGGCAGTTATTAGAAGAACAATGGATTCAAGCTCATGAAAAGTATTTTTATGATCAAAAAGGTCAAAATGTTCTTGATAAAGAGTTTCTATCTTTTTATCAAAATATTCCAAGTAATACTGTAGATACTATCGGTCAGCAAATTCCACCGTTATTATTAATTAATACAACACATACACAAACAGGAAATTATAATATTATCAGTCCGGTAAGGTATTCCCATTTGAGACCATTAGCAGGGATGAACGATTTTTTGAATAATATACAATCCAGTTACCCTAATAATTCTATCGCGCTTTCTACGGCTATGCGTATTAATGCGAGTTTCCCCTATATAACGCCGGTAGGTGAGGTTAGAAAAATTACAGAAACGGATGCATTAAAATCTGATCAATATGCGGATGCTGGATATTATGATAATATTGGTGGTAGAGTATCTAGAGGTATAGAAGAGGTATTAAAAAAAGTATTAAATGATTCTTTTCCTGATCTAAAAGAAAAAGTAAAAATTAAACATTTGGTTATAGCTAATGAAGAAGAACGTAAGATCGCTAGAACCAGTACACAGTTTGAAGCTCCGTTAACTACATTAAAAAATGTGCGATATGGACATACTCAGGAAATTTTGAAGAGGTTGGAGAGTGATTATATTATTAACCTAAAACAAACCAAGATAACACCGCCTTCTGTGACTCTATTATCTAATGATATAGATAAAGAAGAATTAGCTATTAAACCGGTTCTTCCTCTGGGACGTTATTTATCTACCATTGCAATCCGGTCTATGGAAGCTCGATTAGATGAAGTTAGTGAGGAATTGGATTTAATTATAGAAGATTAAAGTCATTTGTCATTTTTTTTTGTATTTTTGTCATAATAAATTCATTTGTATTATGAGCGCAGTAACCCCATTAGATTACGATGGTTTAGAAAGTGAAGGTTTGTTAAGGTATCTTAATTTGGATATTCCTCTACATAATATTTACGATTTTATAGAATTATCTCGTAACGGTATAGATAAAAGAGCATTAGTACATCTTGCAAAAACGATCGATTTTGATCTAAGTGAATTAGCACATGTTTTGCATTTATCCGAACGCACTATACAACGTTATGAATTAAATAAGAAATTGAGTACAGAGGCAAGTGCCAAAGCACTACAATTAGCTAAGCTTTATGCTAGAGGGGAGAATATTTTTGGTGATTTGGACCGTTTCAAAAGGTGGATGGAACATCCCAATATAGCATTAGCAACCAAAAAACCTAAAGAGCTTCTTGATACTACATTTGGATTTCAATTATTAAATGAAGAGTTGGTTCGTATAGAGCACGGAATTTTTGCATAATGCTAGTATATAGAATTGCCAAACAAAAGTATATAAAAGACTTAACAGGTATTGGAGCAAAAACCGTTGGTGGTAGATGGAACCCCAAAGGAGTTGCAGTTTTATACACAAGTACTACTGTTGCCCTTTCTGTTCTCGAAGTATTGGCTCACTTACCAGCAGCTTATTTTCCTGATGATATGGCAATTGCTACGATAGAATTACCAGATGAATTGACTTCTACGATAGATATTAAAGAATTACCCAAGGACTGGAATAAAATCCCTCCATCAACAGGTATTCAACATTTTGCGATGAATTGGATATCAGAGAATATTCAATTAGGGTTGAAAGTACCAAGTATAATTGTCCCTAGAGAACAAAATCTTCTTATTAATCCTTTGCATCCTAACTTTGATTTGGTAAAATTGATCGAAATAGAGCCTTTTAGTTTTGATACTCGTTTGCTAAAATAGATTTTGAAGTTTATTGATAGTTTAATATTTGAATTAAGTTTATGAATATTAACTTTTATAATAGAATCACTTTATTTCGCTAATTATTTAAGCTTAATGTTTTGTTAATCAATAAAATTTAAATATTAGTTAAGTGTTGTTAATCAATATCTTGTGTTTATTTTGAGTCTTATTGTAAGTTAAATTTTTATAAAGAATTTCCTACATTTTTACAATTTATATATCTTGGCTGGTTCGATATGAGTAACGAATCCTCAATTTACACGTCATATTCGAAAGAACTAAACTTAATTTATTAATAAAATGATTAAAAAAATGAGAAAAGTGTATTTTTTGGCAGTATTCATAATTGCTTTTACGAGTTGCAAGGATGAAGCCAAAAAAGATGGTGAAAATCAACCCGAAGCGATAGCAGAGGTAGAAAAAATACCAGGTATTGTTTTGGATAATATGGATACAAGTATTAGTCCAAAAGAAGATTTTTACAACTATGTTAATGGTAGTTGGATGAAAAACACAGAAATTCCAGAAGATAGAACTCGATGGGGAGGTTTTGGTGTATTAAGAAAAAAGACCGACTATGATGTACTTGAGATTCTGGAAAAGGCAAAGTCTAGTGGTAAATATGCTGCAGGAACAGATCAATATAAAGCTTTATTGATTTATGAATCTATTATGGATACTGTGGCAAGAGATAAAGCTGGTGTGACCCCATTACAACCTACTTTGGATAAAATTGCTGGCATAAAGAATTTAAGTGAACTTCAAACAGTTCTAGCTACAGAAATAGGGGCTTCAGCTCCATTTGCGGGATTAGTTTCTTTTCCTAACCTAAGTAATAGTGAGATCAATGCTCCATATATTGCTACAGGAGGATTAGGATTACCAGATCGTGATTATTATTTGGATCAGGATGAAAAATCTGTCGAGATCAGAGGCAAATATGTCGATCATATTACCAGAATGCTTCAGTATATAGGAGAAACTGAGAAACAGGCTCGTAAAAATGCAGAAACTATTTTGGCAATAGAGACTAAGTTAGCGGAACCACGATTAGATAAAGTTCAGAGTAGGGATACTAGAAACTTTAATAATCCAAGGTCAATGGAGGAACTTTCCGAAATGACGTCCTCTATTGATTGGAATAAATTGATGAAAGATATAGGTGTAAAAAAGCAATTAGATTCAGTAATTGTAATGCAACCTAAGTATATGAAAGAATTACAAAATGTTCTTTCAGAAACAAATATAGAAGATCTTAAAACAGTAATGCGTTGGGCTACATTAAATGATGCTGCAGGAGCTCTTTCTACAGAAATAGAAAAGGCAAATTGGGATTTTTATAGCAAAACACTTAACGGTGCAATCAAACAAAGACCTATGGAAGAAAGAGCTCTAGCAAGAGTTAATGGTTCTGTAGGAGAAGCAATTGGACAATTATATGTTGATGCTAAGTTTCCGCCAGAAGCAAAAGCAAAAGCAGAGAAGATGATTGCTAATGTAATCAAAGCATACCAAAAAAGAATTGAAGTGCTGGATTGGATGAGTGACAGTACCAAAACCAAAGCAATTCAGAAATTAGATAAGTTTACAGTAAAAATTGGATATCCGGATAAGTGGGAAGATTATTCTACTCTTGATGTGAAGGATGGAAACTCATATTTCGAAAATATGATGGCAATTTCAGAGTGGGGATTCAATAAAAATATAAGTGAAATAGGGGAACCTGTTGATAAAACTGAATGGGGGATGTCTCCTCAAACGGTAAACGCATATTTTAACCCATTGTTTAATGAGATTGTATTCCCTGCTGCAATATTACAACCACCATTCTATAATTATACAGCTGATGAAGCTGTTAATTATGGTGGAATTGGAGCAGTAATAGGTCATGAAATATCACATGCTTTTGATGATTCTGGTGCTCGTTTTGATGCAGAAGGTAACCTTTCTAATTGGTGGACAGAAGGTGATCTTAAACAATTTACAAAGAGAGGTGGAGCACTAGCAGAGCAGTATAGTGCTATAGAAGTATTAGATAGTGTATTTATCAATGGTAAGTTTACCCTTGGAGAAAATATCGGAGATCTAGGTGGAGTTTTGGGTGCTTATGATGGATTGCAAATGCATCTAGCCGAAAATGGAAGACCAGAAGATATTGATGGATTTACTCCAGAGCAACGATTCTTTATGTCTTGGGCTACTGTATGGAGAACAAAGATTAGAGAAGATGCGTTAAGAACGCAGATTAAGACAGACCCGCATTCTCCTGGAACAACAAGAGCAATACAACCTTTGTTAAACGTTCAAGCATTTTATGATGCTTTTGATATTAAAGAAGGAGATAAAATGTATTTAGCTTCAGAGAAAAGAGTAAATATTTGGTAAATTACCAATTAGTAAGAATAGTAAAAAGCCCTGTTTTCAGGGCTTTTTTTATATACGTTCTTAATTTTCTTTTATTTCATTCATTAATAGAAAAGCATCGTTTACATATTCTTTTTCTAGAAATAAGGTAAAATAATTGGAAGTTGATATAATTTCAAAAACCGGAATACCTTCGTAAGCCAAAAGCTTAAAAATATAAAAGTATAGCCCGATAGATCTAGCGCTATCATCAGGCAGTGCAATAGACATAGAGGATAAATTGTCAGCTACAGAAATACAAGTTTCATCTTTAAAATGGTTCTCGACAATTTCTTTTAAAGATGAAGATACTAGTATATTACTTTCTTGGAAATTACTAGAATACGTGAAATAAGTTTTTGTTTTATCTTTTACAGTGTTTAACAGATTAGATTGACTTGTAAGAATAGTATTAGAATTTAGAAAAGTATATTCAGTAATACCAGATCGCACCACTATATCTCCTAAATTACCAAGATTTTCAGAGTGTTTAATCCTTTTTGGATGATATCTACGTAACGCCATCACAATAGATCCTGGTTTTACAGGTTTTCGCATTTCTTTTTCTACTTGAGGTAATAAATCAGTAGCAAGAGAACTAAAATTAATGATATCTCTAGATAGTGCATCTTCTAAAAATGGTTGATGCCTAAGTATATTGTGAACACAATCTGTTATAGTTTTCATTTTGTTAGATATTTAACATATTGTGTAAATATATGTTTTTTTCATGAAAATATTTATTCTTTATACACTATTGTCTAATTATGTACTGTTAAAAAGATAATGCGATGAAGATTTTAAAGTTTGGAGGAACGTCTGTTGGATCTGTAGTTAATCTACATAGAGTAAAAGATATTCTTATCAGTGATCAAGACCAAAAGATTGTGGTGTGTTCTGCAATGTCTGGAGTGACAGATCAATTGGTAAATTTGGTGGCTTACATAAAGTTAAAAGATGCAGAAGCAATTACCAGAAACCTACATAAATTAGAAAATAAGCACATAGACGTTATCGATGAATTGATTGAAGATACTGAATTAAGAAATAACCTTAAAGATGGAGTATCTTCAATGATAACTGATATGTTAGAAGTGTCAAATCAAGGGTATTCCGAAGTTTTAAACGCCACGGTACTAACTTTCGGAGAAACATTACTAACTTATATTTTTTCAAATTTTTTAAATGCTACTGGAGTTGCTAACAAGTTGATTAGTGCTAAGGAGTTTATGAATGTAGATAATACAGATAATCCTAATATTCAGAAAGTTTCTAATAAACTTAATAAAATTTTAGAAGCTAATCCCTCTGAAATATATATTACTCAAGGATTTGTTTGTAAGGATCATTTGAATCAATTAAGCACATTAAAAAGAGGAGGAAGCGATTATACGGCTACTATAATTGGAGCAGCATTAAATGCGCATGAGATACAGATTTGGACGGATATTGATGGATTACATAATAACGATCCTAGATATGTTGAAGGAACAAATCCTATATCTCACCTAACTTATAATGAGGCAGCGGAATTAGCTTATTTTGGAGCAAAAATTTTACATCCGCAGACGGTATCGCCTGTTGTTGATATGGATATTCCTGTGTTATTAAAAAATACATTTGATCCAGAAGCTTCTGGGACTATTATTTCAAATAAAACATATAGAAAAGGTTTAAAAGCAATATCCGCAAAAGATGATATTACTGCTATTAAGATTAAATCAAATAGGATGTTGATGGCACATGGGTATCTTAGAAGAATTTTTGAAGTATTTGATAATTACCATACTTCAATTGATATGATAACTACCTCAGAGATTGCTATTTCTTTAACAATAGATGATACTACTTATATTGATGATATTGTAAAGGAAATAGAAGGATATGCAGAAGTAACGGTAGAGCAAAATCATAGTATCATATGTGTTGTAGGTGAATCCGTTATTAATGATAAAAACTCACATAAACTTTTTGAAGTACTAAATTATATACCGGTTAGAATGATTTCTTATGGAGGAAGTAATAATAATATTTCTATTCTTGTAGAGACTAAAGATAAAATACCAACCCTTAGGTTTTTAAATGAGAAATTGTTTCTTACGCATCCAGAAGTTATTCTCTAAATTGTTTGTTATGTAAAATGATGAGTAAAAGTTAGAGTACTAAAGCAATACGTACTTCTATAGCTGACAATAATTTTAAATTAATTAAAATTATTTTTTTTAAGAAATATAGGGTATCTCTTTAATTAACTGTTTTATACATAGAAACTAGAAACGTAAACCTATTATAATGTTAAAGAGAATTGTAGAAAAATATCGCTTAGAAATTGTTTTATTTGTTTTTTACTCAATCGTTGCGGTTACTTTTATTAAGCTTTTTGTATTTCAATAAATTTTATTAATGATACTAAAGAGAAAATTTCCTTATGGAAATCACTTTCTTTCTTTCTTTCTTTCTTTCAGTTTTTTGTTTCTAATCTCACGTAGCTATTTATAATAATCTATTATTTATAGGTTTATATCCATTCCATACTATTAATACAATGAAGTAGTAATGTCATTTTTTAGAGTTTTTGAAATTTATTTAAAAAAACTATCTATTTCGAGGTAACATGTACTCAATAACAAACACGTATTAATGATAGTAGTATTACACATAAGAAATATAGTACTACAGCTTTAATCAAAATAGAGAATATGCTTATTAAAGTCTTTGGAAGTGCAGTTTTTGGTGTTGAGGCGACAACAATTACAGTAGAAGTTAATATAGATAAAGGGATAGGGTATCACCTGGTTGGTTTACCAGACAATGCGATTAAAGAAAGTAGTTTCCGGATTGCAGCAGCATTACAGAATAACGGCTATAAACTTCCCGGAAAGAAAATCACAATTAATATGGCTCCTGCAGATCTTAGAAAAGAAGGATCTGCATATGACTTAACACTAGCCCTAGGGATTCTTGCAGCCAGCTCACAGATCAAAGGAGAAAGGATTTCTGATTACTTAATTATGGGTGAACTTTCTTTGGATGGAGGTCTTCAACCAATAAAAGGAGCATTGCCAATTGCTATTAAAGCAAGAGAAGAAGGGTATAAAGGTTTTATTTTACCTAAACAAAATGCTAAAGAAGCAGCAATAGTCGATAATCTTCAAGTATATGGTGTGGAAAACATCAAAGAAGTGATTGACTTTTTTGATGGAAAAGGAACATTGGAACAAACGATTGTGGATACTAGAGAAGAGTTTTTTAAAGAATTGGATAATCCAGAGTTTGATTTTGCAGATGTAAAAGGACAAGAAAGTATAAAAAGGTGTATGGAGATTGCTGCGGCGGGAGGGCATAATATCATTTTAGTAGGACCTCCAGGAAGTGGTAAAACCATGCTCAGTAAACGGTTGCCTAGTATTTTGCCACCAATGTCGCTACAAGAAGCATTAGAAACTACCAAAATTCATAGTGTAGTAGGCAGAATAAAAGATAATGTAGGATTAATGGCTCAAAGGCCATTTCGTAGTCCACATCATACAATTTCTAATGTTGCACTAGTTGGTGGGGGTAGTTATCCCCAACCTGGAGAAATCTCATTATCTCATAATGGAGTTTTGTTTTTGGATGAACTCCCGGAATTTAAAAGAGAAGTACTGGAAGTAATGCGACAACCATTAGAGGATCGAGAGGTAACGATATCTAGAGCAAAATTTACGGTTACCTATCCATCAAGTTTTATGTTAGTAGCGAGTATGAATCCTAGTCCAGGAGGATATTTTAATGATCCGGATGCACCGGTAACCTCATCTCCGGCAGAGATGCAACGATATCTTAGTAAGATCTCTGGGCCTTTGTTAGATCGTATTGATATTCACATCGAAGTGACTCCCGTACCTTTTGATAAATTAAGTGAAGAAAGAAGAGGAGAGAGTAGTGTGGATATTAGAAAAAGGGTAACTACCGCAAGAGATATTCAAACAACTCGATTTTCTGAATCTCAAAAAATTCATTATAACGCTCAGATGGGAGTTAAGCAAATCCGAAAATATTGCGCACTGGATGACGCTTCCAAAGAGTTATTGAAAACAGCTATGGAAAGATTAAATCTTTCTGCCAGAGCCTATGACAGAATTCTAAAAGTTTCCAGAACCATTGCTGATCTCGAAGGGGCAGAATCGATTAAAGGAGATCATATTTCCGAAGCGATACAATATCGTAGTTTGGATCGCGATGGTTGGTTGGGGTAAAATCTTAGTTAATGAAAGTATAAAATATTTTCCAATAATAAGATTAGGGTAATTTTAGCTTAACTTGTTATTACTAAAGAAGAAGACTTTTTTATCAAAGTGAATGAGTCAGTCATTTAATTATTTATTAACCTTTTAAATAAACTATGAAGTATTTTTATCTCTTTTTTGTGCTATTTTTCTGTGGAATAACTAACGCACAATACAATCAGGATGCCCCATGGATGCAAAGTCTTAAACAAAGTAAGAATGGTGGGGAATTTAAACCAACTTTTCAAGAAATTCAACAAGCTTTTAATACATATTGGGAAACTCGTGATCCAAGTGTAAAGGGTAGTGGATATAAACCATTTAAGAGATGGGAGTATATTTGGGAAGATGTTGTTGATGGTGAAGGTTATCTTCCAACATCTAAGGATAAATGGATTGCCTGGGAGCATAAAAATGAAACACAAAATAAATTGGTCTCTACAGATCTAAGTAATTGGGAAGCAATAGGTCCTTTTACTCATACAAACACAGGTTCTTGGTCTTCTGGTCAGGCAAGAATTAATGCGATTGTTGTAGATCCTAACGATACAAGTACTTGGTATGTGGGTACTCCGGCTGGAGGTCTATGGAAGTCAGTTGATGCGGGAAGTACTTGGGCTCCTTTAACAGATAACCTACCTCAGATAGGCGTTTCAGGTATAGCTGTTGATTATTCAAATTCGGACATTATTTATATTGCTACAGGTGATGATGATGGAAATGATACTCAAAGTGCAGGAGTTTTTAAATCAATAGATGGAGGACAAACTTGGAATCCGACAGGATTAGATCCTAATAATACTCCATCTTCAATGAATGAATTGTATATGCATCCAGCTAATTCTAATATTCTCTGGGTGGCTACTAATTTGGGAATGTATAAATCAATAGATGCAGGAGCAACTTGGAATGTGACGCTACCAGGTAATATTAAAGATGTTAAACTAAAACCAGGTAATCCCGATGTTATGTACGCTGTGACTCCAAATGAATTTTATAAATCAATTAATGGAGGAGATACATTTACAATGATCACTAATGGAGTTCCTATAGAAAATGGCAGAATAGTAATAGATGTAACACCAGCAAACAATGAATTTGTATATTTATTAAGTGTTAATACCGATGAATCTTTTAAAGGTGTATATCGTTCTGAAGATAGTGGAGATTCTTTTACAGTAAAAAATGTTTTTACAGACGTTATAGAGAGCCGACAGGCTTTTTATGATCTGGCTTTGGGTGTTTCTCAAACTAATGCAGAAGAAGTATTTGTTGGTTGTCTTAATGTATGGAAGTCGGATAATGGAGGCACTGCATTTAGTAAAGTAAATAATTGGAATGTTCCTCAAGGACCATCATATACACATGCCGATATACATATGATTAGGTCTTTTGGAGGTGTTATTTTTGTATGTTCTGATGGAGGTATTTATTCATCTACTGATGGAGGTATTAATTTTACTGACCATACGGCAGGAATTCAGGCAAGTCAGTTTTATAAAGTAGCTGTTTCTCCTAACGATCCAAATAAGATGGTTGGAGGATTACAAGATAATGGAGGTCATGCATATGATAATGGGAATGGTAATTGGATGAATTATTACGGCGCAGATGGTATGGATACTGCAATTGACCCTACGAATGATGATAAATATTTTGGATTTATCCAAAATGGAGGAGGTTTGTACAAATCTATTACAGCTGGAAGTAGCGGTTCTGGAAGCGTAGATCAACCACTTGGTTCTAATGGAAATTGGATAACACCTTTAGCAATAGATACTAATGGAGAATTATATGCAGGTTATAATAATTTATATCGTTTAAATGCATTTGAAACTGGATGGATAGAATTAGCAAATTTGGGTAACCCTGCGAATCAAATAGAAATAGCTCCATCAGATAATACTTTAATGTATATTGCAGTTGGGAGTATACTTAAAAAAACTAATGATTCGGGAACTACAGTCACTGACGTTTTTACTTTCGGGGGTAATATAAGAGGAATAGCAATACACAATACGGATCCAAATATTGTATGGGTTACAACATCATCTTCTGTTCAAAAGTCTATTGATGGAGGTGTCACATTTAATAATATTTCTTCTAATCTACCAGTTACTGATAATTATTTCTTTTTAAATGATATTGTTCATCATGCAGGGCAAGCACAAGATCCAATATATGTAGCTACAAGTATTGGCGTATATAGAAGTGTGACTGACGGTTCTTGGACTCCGTTTTTCAATAATTTACCAACTACTATTGTAAATGATTTAGAAATAAGTGTTTCTGATAATTCTATTACTGCAGCAACCTACGGAAGAGGTATTTGGAGATCTTCACTTCCTAGTTGTCTTACAATTACTGCAAAACAACAGTTTTCAGTAGATAATGGGACAATTGAAGAAGGATCCTTAATAAGTTTATGTACAGGACAATCGATTACATTCCAATTAGATGTCCAAACAGGAGATAGTCCTACGTTCAGTTGGTCTGGACCTAGTGATTTTTCGAGTACTGATTCATCAATAACTATCAATGACTTATCATTGAATGAGAGCGGAGAGTATCTAGTTACAATTAATGCAGCAAGTACTTGTGGAGCTATAGATTACTCTTTTTCTTTGGATATAGAAGAGGCTTTACTACCTATGGTTTCAGACATAGATGTTTGTGCAAATGATTCAGCAAATCTAAAAGCTTCGGGAAGTGCAGATTATAAATGGTATACTGCGGCTACTGGAGGGACAGAAATAGCAACAGGAGAATCTTATATAACCCCAGCTATAATAGCAGCTACGACATATTATGTTTCTGGAGTTTCGGCTGTTATAGTTTCGGAGCAAACTTCTTCACCTGATGTGAGTACTGCTACCGACTATGATTTTTCTCAAGGAATGATTTTTAATACCAATGATGATATTGTTATAGAATCTTTTATGATGTCTGCCATGTCCGCAGGAGATAGAACAATACAGGTTGCTGATAGCGCAGGTAATATTGTAGCTTCAACAACAGTAAATATTCCTTTGGGAGAATCACTGGTAACAGTTAATCTTAATGTTCCTAAAGGAAATAATAATATAATATCAGTATCTAGTGACCTTGTATCTATAAGAAGAACACCATCTGGTAATGGAGTTAGTTATCCGTATACATCACCTTCTAATGTAGTTTCAATTATTGGTAATACCGTAAACGCTTTTGATTTCTATTATTTTTTTTACGATTGGAATTTTACTTCTAAAGGGGGGCGATGCGAATCAATAAGAACACCAATTAATGTTAATCTTGCTACAGATAATCCAGACTTATCAGATGGAGATACTGAATACAGTATTGATGGTGGTTCAGCGGTATCTTTTAGTGATGGAGAAACTATAGAAGTTATACAAGATTTAGATATTGAATTAACAATACCCGCTTCTCCGTTTAATGCTTCAGTAGTATGGACTGCTCCCGGAGGTCAGACGTATAATACCGATAGCATTAGTTTTAATAATATTGAACTTAATGGAGATGAAGATGGAGATTGGACCGTAGAAGTTATTTTTGGCACCAATTGTGGAGCTGCTCCTCAAGTCATTAGTTTTGTTTTAGATGTTAAGTCCACTACTCTTAGTGTTGATGATTTTGATTTTGATACGATTAGAGTTTACCCTAATCCAACCAAAAACAAATTATATATAGATAATACAGTGGATTTTCTTAATCCAACTATAACAGTTTTTGATATTAGAGGAAGAAAATTAAACAACCCAGTTGATATTCAGAGAATAACTTCAAAGCAAGTTGAGTTGAACACTTCATTTTTAACCTCTGGTGCATATTTCATTATTATAGAAAATGATCAAAAAAGATTAGTTAAAAAAATGGTTAAGGAATAATTATATAAATTTTATTTACTTTTCTTGAATTAAATTTTAAAAAGCTCTCTAGGTTCTGAATTTTTCCAAAATAGAATCAAGAGAGCTTTTTCTGTTTTTCAACTTCAGAATGTATCGTAGTTTGGATCGTTATGGTTGGTTGGGGTAAACCTTAAAATTTTGACGGATATAGAAAGTTTATTGAATAAAAAACAGTCTTTTTAACTTTTTTTTAATAATCCGTCAACATGTATACTCATCTTGTTCAATTACTTTTATCCCATAATCAAAAAACTAAACTATGAAAAATCAGATATCTAGGATGCTACTTGTAGGAATATCCTTTTTATTTTTCACAATCGTTTCTTGTAAGAAAGAAACAGAAGTACAAGCACAATCAGAAACTAAAGAAGTTGGTAAGTTATCCATCGATTTCGAAAAGTATGAATTAGAAAACGGTCTTCAGGTAGTTTTACATCAGGATAAATCAGATCCTATTGTTTCTTTAGCTATTCAGTATGGAGTTGGATCTAACCGCGAAAAAACTGGAAGAACTGGATTTGCTCATTTATTTGAACATATGTTGTTCCAAGAATCAGAGAATGTACCTCAGGATCAATTCTTTAAAATAATTCAGGATGTTGGAGGAACTCTTAATGGAGGAACTTGGCAGGATGGAACTATATACTATGAAGTAGTTCCTAAAAATGCAATGGAAACAGTTATGTGGTTAGAATCTGATAGAATGGGATTCTTAATCAATACTGTTACGGAAGGTGCTTTTAAGAATCAGCAAGAAGTGGTTCAGAATGAAAAAAGACAACGTGTAGACAACAACCCTTATGGACATACCAGTTGGGTCATCGACAAAAATATTTTCCCAGAAGGACATCCATATAACTGGCAGGTAATTGGTGAGTTAGTAGACCTTCAGAATGCAACGGTAGAAGATGTAAAAGAATTTTATGATAAGTATTATGGCCCAAACAATGCAACTTTAGTACTTGCAGGAGATTTTGAAACTGCAGATGCTAAAGCAATGATCGAAAAGTATTTTGGCGAGATCAAAAAAAGACAAACTGTAGAAAAACTTAAAGTTCAGAATGTGACCTTATCAGAAACGAAAAGGTTTATGCACGAAGATAATTTTGCTACTACTGCACAGCTTAATATGGTTTGGCCAACCGTAGAACAATATACTAAGGATGCATATGCACTAGACTTTTTAGGAGAATTATTGGCAGAAGGAAAGAAAGCACCTTTATATAAAGTATTAGTAAAAGAGAAAGAATTAACTTCTGATACGAATGCTTGGAATCGCTCTATGGAAATTGCAGGAAAATTTAGAGTTAATATTACAGCTAATGAAGGAAAAAGCCTAGCTGATATCGAAGCTGGGGTTTTTGAAGCATTTAAGAAATTTGAAGAAGAAGGAATCACTGAAACAGATATTGAGCGTATTAAAGCAGGTCTAGAAACGCAATTCTACAATGGAATCAGTAGTGTGTTAGGAAAATCGTTTCAATTAGCTCAGTATAACGTTTTTGCAGGAGATCCTGGATTTATAACTAAAGATATAGAAAATATTAAAGCGGTTACTAAGGAAGATGTAGTTAGAGTTTATAATACATACATCAAGGATAAGCCTTATATAATCACTAGTTTTGTGCCTAAAGGAAAGACTGATTTGGCAGCAAATGATTCTGTGAAAGCAGCTGTGGTAGAGGAAGAAATCAAGGAAAATGTAGAAACTGCTGTAGCTGAGGTACAAGAAGAAATAGAGAAAACACCTTCCGCTATTGATCGATCTGTAGCTCCAAAAGAAGGAGAATCACCTAAATTGAATGTGCCATCTTCTTGGAATACGACACTGGCTAATGGTATGAAAGTATATGGTATTGAACAAAATGAACTTCCGTTAGCAAATTTCAGTTTGATAATATCAGGAGGACATTTATTAGACTCTTTTGATAAAGTAGGTGTTGCTAACCTTATGACTGATATCTTGATGGAAGGAACAGCTACTAAAACTCCTGAGCAATTAGAAGAAGAAATAGAATTACTAGGAGCTTCCATTAATATGTATACGACAAGAGAAGCTATAGTGATTAGTGGAAACACCTTAGTTCGTAATTTAGAGAAGACTATTGATTTAGTAGAAGAGATTCTTATGGAACCAAGATGGGATGAAGAGGAGTTTGGTAGAATTAAGACAAAAACTATTAATGATATTAAAAGATCTGCCGCTAACCCTAATGTTGTAGCTAGAAATGTATATAATAAAGTACTTTATGGTGAAAAACATATGTTTGCATATCCTACAATCGGAACAGTTGCGTCTGTAGAATCGATCACTATTGATGATTTAAAACAATTTTATACGAACAATTTCTCTCCTTCTGTGAGTAAGTTTCAGATTGTAGGAGATTTAAATCAAGATAAGGCACTTACTGCTCTTAAAAATTTAGAAAGTAAATGGGCAAGTAAAGAAGTAACGATTCCGGAATATGAGATTGTAAACAATAGAGATAAATCTTCATTATATTTTGTAGATATTCCTAATGCAAAGCAATCTGTTATTAATATTGGTTATCTCTCTATGGCTCGTACGGATGAGGATTATTTTCCTGCGACTGTTATGAACTATAAATTAGGAGGATCTTTCTCTGGAAATGTAAATCTAATTCTTAGAGAAGAAAAAGGATATACATATGGTGCCAGATCAGGATTTAGTGGTAGCAAGATTCCTGGAACATTTACTGCGTCTTCTAGCGTACGTACGAATACTACTTTTGAATCTGTGAAAATCTTTAAAGATGAGATAGAAAAATATAAAGGAGGAATTTCTGAAGAAGACTTAGAATTTACTAAAAATGCTTTGATCAAATCAAACGCACGTAGATTTGAGACTCAGGGAGCATTGTTAGGGATGTTACAAGAAATGGGTCGATATGATCTTGACCCTAATTATATAGCTAAAGAAGAAACAATTATCGAAGGAATGACTCTTGAGCAACATAAAGCATTAGCTAACAAATATCTTGATGAGTCCAAAATGGCTTATTTAGTTATTGGTGATGGAGCTACTCAATTTGAGCAATTTAAGAATGCGGGTTTTGATGAAGTATTAATGTTAGACAAAGATGCTAAAGAAGTGAAATTGTCCGATGTAAAGATGTAAGTATTACACCGTTCTGATATTAAAAAAATAAGGGAGAAAATTTAATTTTCTCCCTTATTTTAATTTATCTTGATCTTATATGAAAATGATAAAAAAACTAAATGGAGTTATTTTAATTTCAGATGAGGAAGAAAACTCCTGAATAACGACTTTTATTGATCTAAGTCGAAATATAGTTATTGAATAATTTTCTAACGAGGTAAGAATTTAAAAGAAACAATTTTATAGGGTTAATTCATATAAGAACTCTACTTAATTACTATTATGTTTTATTTTTATTTTTTGAACCAGTTTACAAACATATTTTTTAAATTCCATGTTTCGAATCCCATACCCATCCAATCCGATTAATTCAACATTTCTTGACTCTTTTGACATTAAATGAATATAAAACAAGGAATATCCATCTATTTTAAACCAGATCTCGTTTTCTTTCTGTAAAATTTCATAAGTGCTGCACTCTTTAGAAAAAGGAGATTCTTTAATTAGTGAATAATTTTCATAATTGATACATTCATAATGTCGTTCAATTTTTGACCAATAGGATTGATAATACAACAATATAATTGCGATGCCTATTATCAGTAAAATAATTGTTATCATGATTATGTGAAGTTTATTTAATTCCTAGTAATTACCAATAGATTGGCTAACGGGAAAGAAGTTTAGGTCTATTGGTTGGTGATTTAAAATTAATTCACTTTTTTCTATATCATTTTCAAACGTCACAATTTTTTCTAACGCTCCTAATTGATTGTATATTTTCCATGGACCTTGTCGTTTACCTTCCACAAACGTACCTTCAATTTTTATCTTCCCATCAGAATAAAAAGCTTTCCAATTACCATGTTCCTCACCATTATTATAATTTTCGATAAAGGTTAAGGCTCCATTTTTATTATAAATTTTCCACTGACCCTGAGTTTTATCATTTTTGAATGCTCCTTCCTTTTTTAATTTTCCGTTAGTGTAAAAGAGTTTCCATGATCCGTTTAATTTGTTACCCTTTGTCTCTCTTATTTCTTTAATTGAACCATTGTTATAGTAGAATGTATTCTGAATATTTTTCTGTTTACCAATATTTGAATAAGTACTATCTGTAATTTTGTTAGTTAAGAGTGCCAATTCCTGAGCGTTAGTTTTGGTAAAGAAAAATAGATTTAAAAATGACAATAGAGTAAAGAGTATCTTTTTCATAATAAAGGTGCTTTTAGTTTTAATCTTTACAAAGATTCGGAATAAAACAGATTTTGAGTACACCTCTTATAGTGAAAATACCTTCACTGTTTTCAGGGAATGAAAATTCTTAGGTCTATAGGTTATAACATTAAATTTTCCTTTCTTAATTAGAGTACAATAAAACAGTAATTTTTTAGGGACATTTAACCCTTTATTCAAAAGTTATTTTCCTTTATAGATTCCGTGTTTTAGCTATGCTAACTTATCTGTCTAAAACATAATTTTATATCATCTTAATCAAACCTATAATTCCCTTTTTAATTGATTAAGAGTACTTACCCCACTTATTAGTATAAACCCGCCCTATTTCTTTGGATTTTAAAATGTACATCATTTTTTGTTTTTAACTCTTGATGCAGAAGAAAGTGATTTTTGAAAACAGTTAATTCATAATTAAAAGAATATGATATTCGAGGTATTACAAATTATTACGGAAGAGGTCAACAATTTCTTCAATATAGAAATCGAAGAAAAACCGGTTTCATTAGATAATATAGCCTTTATAGAATCAGAAACTAACGAAAATTCAAACACCAGTAATAATGTAGTACTATCATTACTGCATACAGAGGAGGAAGCTACATTAAAAAACATACTCAACCATCAAATAGAAGGAACCAAAGTTGTCTACAAAAATAACAAGGTTCATTTGAATCTATATCTAATGTTTTCTGCTAATAGAAGTGATTATACAGAATCACTAAAAAGTTTATCAAAAATCATAGAGTTTTTCCAGTCAAAAAGAATTTTTACACAAAGTAATACCAGTTTTGATAGAGAAGTAGATGGAATGGATAAGATTAGAGGCTTTCGATTTACAGTAGAACTCTTTAGTCCATCCTTCGAAGAGATGAATTTTATCTGGGGTACACTTGGAGGTAAACAGTATCCTTCTGTAATATATAAAGCAAGTGTTCTCGAAATCGAAAGAGATGTTACACAATCGGAAGGAAGTTTAATCACCGAAATAAATGGAACTCTAAATCATAAATAAAATGGCATTTAGAACACTATATAAAACATTGTTTGAGATAGAGCTATTACATTCTTATTTCCTGGATGACGGATTGTCTCCTTATATATCTATGAATGATGATGATAAAAAAGAACAACTAAAAAACTACAATTTTTTAGATTATATCAATGTGATCCCAACATACGCAACTCAGGCAACCTTAAGAAATCATAAGTTAGTTTTAAGAAAGGGGCTGGGTAGTTTCAGAATATTAGGTAGTGTGATTGAAGAAAATAATAAATTTAAATCGCATAGGTTTTTAGAAAATGATCTAAAACTTACCTTTTTGGTATACATAAAAGATCATTTATTTGATAACTATACTGAATTAACACAAACTGATAATAGACTTTATTATTTTTCTAATAGGCAACCATCCACTGAAGCAGATCCGTACTCATATATTCATCTAAGTTCCTCAAACGATCTCATTACTGATGATTTTTTATTAACAGAAGAAAGCACAAGACAGCTATGGTTCGATTTGGAGCAAGACAATATAAGAGCAGAAATAGCGACACGATTAGATCTTGTTGCAGAACTAGATAATGATGATCTGGTTACAGACGAAGGAAAAAAAATTATAGATCAATACATCCAAAAAGAACAAGGTAGAGGATTATTAGGAATCATAGAACTACAAATGGTTGGTGATGATAATATGGACGTCCTAGAGATAGATAGTACAGATCCTAATGATATTAAAAGTTTCTTATTAGATCCCACTCCAGTATATAAACTTCATTTCCAAAACAGGAAAACCATTTGGAAGTATATTAAGAAATCGGATGAAAACGAATTGGAAACTTCTTCAGTAAAACCTTTAACCAGAAATGGTTTTATAGAAATTGATCCAGATGCCGATTTTTCTGGTCCATTACCCACAGATATAGATAAATACATTTTTCCTAACCCTACGGTTAACATTATAAAACAAATTACTGACGTAAACACAAATATAACAACAACATATTCTGAAATTTTTATTTAAAAAACAATTAAAATTATGGCAACTACGTACAAAACACCAGGGGTCTATATCGAGGAGATTGTAAAATTTCCTCCTTCGGTAGCCCAAGTAGAAACAGCAATACCGGCTTTTATAGGATACACAGAGAAAGCAATGAAAAAAGCCGAAGGAGATTTGGACAATATTCCCACAAGAATTACTTCCTTATTGGAATACGAAACCTATTTTGGAAATGCAAAAAAAGAAACTGATATCACAGTTTCAGTAATAGACGAAGTGATATCAGCTACGCCTCCAACATCGGCGAATAAGTCTCCGTTTATGATGTTCTACGCTATGCAAATATATTTTGCAAATGGAGGGGGTCCTTGCTATATAGTATCTGTAGGGCAGTATGATGCTAATCTTTCATTTCCAGCTACACTTGTAGAATTTTCTAAATTAAATATAGGATTGGATTTAATTAGAAAAGAAGATGAACCAACTTTATTGGTGTTTCCAGATGCAACATCGCTTTTAAGTGATGGGGATTTTTATAACCTTTATAAGAATGCCTTAGCACAATGTAAAGATTTACAAGATAGGTTTACAATTATCGATACCTACTCTGATGCAGAGTATAACAACGATCTAAATAATGATGTAAATCCAGACGCTGCAGTTCGTGATGGTATTAATTCTGAAAAAGATTATTTAAAGTATGGTGCTGTATACTATCCGTTCTTAGAAACAATCTTAGATTATTCATATGATGAAAGTCAAATTGATGTAACCCAAAGCGCAGCAGGTCCAGCGGATGTTCAACAAGAAGTTCAGGATATTGCAGATGCAATCGATACTACAGAAATTGATGACCATATTTTGGACTTAGATGATTTAGAAACACAAGTGAATAACGCAGCAGATGATGCCGCTTCTATTGCATTAGTTCCTAATATTCAAGCAAAAATAAATGAGATTATTAGTTATATACAAACTCTAAAATCAGGATTAAAGAACGGTTTGGACATAGCTAGAGCAGACGGAAGTGCTGACACAGAAGCTAACGCGCTAGATACTTGGATGACGGATGAATTAGAGCAAACAGTGTTGGATCTAAATAAAACTATTGATAGACTCAATAGTGACGACTCTAAACTTACAGTGCAAAATGAGATTTCAACAAGTACGACAAATGATCCGTCTTTACGAAGAGTTTTAGGAGTCCATAATGATGATGCAGCAGCGGACTCAATGAAATCAAAAGTAGATACTTTAATTGCTTCAGGAGAATTGTTTACGTTGATAGCTGCTTTACCATCCTCTGGTGGGGGAACAACAACAGTAAAATTAAATACGCTGGAACCAACAGATAATGCTTTGTATAACAGAATCAAAGCAGAAATAGGTTTGCTGCCTATAAAACTACCACCAAGTTCTGCAATGGCAGGAGTGTACGCTCGTGTTGATAGTGATCGTGGAGTATGGAAAGCACCAGCTAATGTGAGTGTTAATTATGTAACGAAACCATCTGTTCAGGTATCTCACGAAGATCAATTTGATCTAAACGTACATACAACTGGTAAATCAATAAATGCCATCAGAACTTTTACAGGAAAAGGAACATTAGTTTGGGGAGCAAGAACTTTAGCAGGTAATGATAAAGAATGGAGATATGTTCCAGTAAGAAGATTCTTTAATATGGCAGAAGAATCCATCAAGAAAGCAACAGAGCAATTCGTTTTTGAGCCAAATGATATGAATACTTGGGTTCGTGTAAAAGCAATGATTAATAACTTCTTAACACTACAATGGAGAGCAGGAGCACTTGCCGGGCCAACACCTGATAAAGCATTTTACGTTAATGTTGGTTTAGGAGAGACGATGACAGCTAATGATATTCTTGATGGTAATATGATTATTGAAATCGGAATGGCAGTGGTAAGACCAGCGGAGTTTATTATTCTAAAATTCTCTCATAAAATGCAGGAAGCTTAGAGTAGATTTTTAGTAGCTAGATATTAGTAGTTAGTAAATAAAATAACCATAAAGTAAATCATTAATAATAACATCTCTCTTTTGCCAAACAAGTAACTTAAAAAAAAATACTTCTCCCTTTTTTAGGGAGATGCCTGAAAGGCAGAGGAGTTTAAAACATAGAAATCATGGCAGAATATCCATTACCAAAGTTCCATTTTAAGGTTACAATTGGCGGTGATACCGAATTAAATTGTACCGAAGTATCAGGTTTAGATTTTGAAACCGAAGTAATTGAATACAGAGGCGGAGCGGACAATGATTATTTCAAGAAAAAGCAACCTGGAATGACCAAGTTTGCTAATATTTCAATTAAGAGAGGAACCTTTGCCTCAACAAAAGGTCAGTTCTACGATATGTGGAAAAAGAATGTATTCTTTCAAGAAGGCGAAGAACAATACAGAAGTGATCTTACGATCAGTTTACTAGATGAAAAACACGAACCTATCGTTACCTGGGAAGCTGCAGATGCGTGGTTGTTGAAAATCCAATCAACTGACTTAAAAGCCGATGGAAACGAGATCGCAATAGAATCCGCAGAATTTGTAATTAACAGTCTTAAACTTGCTTCATAATGGCTACCTATTATCCACCAGTTGGATTTCACTTCAGTGTAGAGTTTACCGGTTTGTCTACTGGTGATAAAGATCATCAGTTTCAATCCGTCTCTGGACTAACTGTTGATATTGAAACTGAAGAAATTACAGAAGGTGGAGAAAATAGATTCAAGCATAAAATTCCAGTAAGGACGAAGTATCCTAATCTTGTTTTAAAGAGAGGTTTATTAGTCGATTCAGAAGTAGTGGATTGGTGTAAAAAAGCAGTAGAGAATTTTGATTTTGAGCCTATAGATCTCATTGTTAAACTTCTTAACGAAAAGCACGAACCACTACTATCTTGGAACATTGTGCATGCATATCCTATAAAATGGTCAATAGCAGATTTTAATGCAGAAGAAAGCAAAGTAGTTATAGAAACGATTGAATTAGTATACAACTATTATAATACCATAACATAATAATGGGTGCAATAGAGATCAAAGAGCTTCATATCAAAATTAATGTTGATAATGAAAAAAGTAAATCCGTTAGTAATGATTCTAAAAAATCTGAAAGTAATAAGGATGTGATCATTGCTGAGTGTGTGGAACAAGTTATGGAGATCATTGCTAAACAAACTGAACGATAGTTATGAGTACAGGAGAATTAACAAAACTAAAGATTAAAGCCTATAGTGATCCTCAATTTAATAATGAGGTTGCTGATGGAGAATTTACCACTTTGGTAAATCCCGAGAAGTATACCTTTAATTATAAGATCGAACAGAATGAAGATCAAGCATCAGGTACGAGTGATTTATCTCCTAGATTCAATAAAAAACTTCCAGAAGACCTAGCGTTAGAATTTCTTTTTGATAGAACTGGCGTGATTATTCATTATGGTAGTAATCCAGATGAAAGCTCTGATGATACAGTCTTTAAGGATAAAGGCGAAGGTGTTATCGAGGATATCGAAAAGTTTAAAAAAGTAATTCTTGACTATAATGGTGATGAGCACAAACCTAATTATGTAATGATTTATTGGGGAACCTTATTATTTAAAGGAAGTCTGACCGAAATGAGTGTTGAGTTTAAACTTTTTAAATCAGACGGTACTCCAATAAGAGCAGTTGCAAAGGCAAAGTTTCAAGGATTTGTAGAGGATGATTTACGAGTAGCTAAAGAGAATAATCAATCCCCAGATTTAACTCACATTCGTTTGGTAAAAGAAGGAGATACATTGCCGCTAATGTCGCATCGCATTTATGGAGATTCAAAGTATTATTTAGAAATAGCAAAGGTAAATGAACTGTCATCTTTTAGAAAACTCGAAGTAGGAAAAGAAATCTTTTTTCCACCTATAGAAAAAATATCATAATTATGGCAGAAGGTAGCGTTATACAAACCTCGAAGAATGCAGATCTAGTTACTCATAAACTTCTATTAGCAGGAGAGGAACTGTCAAAAAAATATCAGGTTAAGACCATAGCTATAGAAAAAGAGGTTAATAGAATCTCAACAGCTAAGATTATTTTGATAGATGGGGAACCGGCAAAGCAAGATTTTGAATTAAGTAATGAAGAATTATTAATTCCAGGTACTGAAATCGAAATAACAGCCGGATATCATTCCGATGAAGAAACAGTTTTTAAGGGTGTTGTAATCAAACACAATATAAGAATAAGAACCAATGGTTCTTACCTAATTCTCGAATGTAAAGATGAATCTGTTAAACTAACAATCGGTAGAAAAAGTAAGTACTTCTATGAAAATAAGGATAGTGGAATTATTGAAGAGATTATTGATACCTACGGAATTGATAAGGATGTAGAAGCTACTAATTATGAACATAAAGAACTGGTGCAGTATAATATTTCTGATTGGGATTTTATAGTGAGTAGAGCACAGGCAAATGGGAAACTTTGTTTCGTGGATGATGGGAAATTAAGCATCAAAAAACCTGATTTTGGTACTACAGAAATAGAAACAGTCACCTTTGGTGCTACTATGTTGGATTTAGATGCAGAAATAGACGCAAGACATCAGATTGATAAGGTAACAGCGTATAGTTGGAATTATGCTGATCAAGAGCTTGTTGAGATTGAAGCGGCTGATCCTGCTGTATCCTTAAACGGAAATTTAGAACCTTCCGATTTAGCCACGGTAATAGCACTAGAAAACTTAGAATTAAGACACGGTGGAGCACTTTCTACCACAGAAATGCAAGATTGGAGTGATGCTAAATGGATGTTTCAGCAGCTTTCTAAAATTAGGGGTAGAGTTAAATTTCAGGGTATTCCAGCTGTAAAACCAGGAACAATTTTAAATCTACAAGGTGTTGGAGATCGCTTTAACGGGAAGGTATATGTTACTGGTATAAGCCATCACATTTCTGAAGGAAATTGGACAGTAGATGCACAGTTTGGAATTAACCCTAAGTGGTTTTCAGAAACATATGATACGAATCCGATGCCAGCATCTGGTTTATTATCTGGAGTGTGTGGATTGCAAATTGGTATTGTGAGTCAGCTCGAAGAAGATCCGGATGGAGAGAATCGGATATTGGTACAATTGCCAATAGTAAATAATGAGGAGCAAGGTGTTTGGTGCCGTGTAGCTTCTTTAGACGCTGGAGAAAATAGAGGCGCTTTTTTTCTTCCTGAAATATCTGATGAGGTGATTATAGGCTTTATCAATGATGACCCTAATGATGGAGTGGTATTAGGAATGTTACATAGTAGTGCTAAACCTTCACCAATTACAGCAAGTGATGATAATCATGAAAAAGGATTTGTTACCAGAAGCGAGATGAAAGTGCTGTTTGATGATGATAAAAAATCAATAAGTATCGAAACACCTGCAGGAAAGAAGATAGTACTAGATGAAGATGCAGGATCTATAATAGTAGAAGACGATAATTCTAATGTAATTACCATAGATGATTCGGGAATAGCAATAGAAAGTGCTAGCGATATAAACCTAACGGCATCAGGAGATGTAAATATCGAAGGCACTAACGTAAATATTACAGCCAATGCACAGTTTAAAGCAGAAGGATCAGCAGGAGTCGAGATGTCCTCTAGCGCAACAGCAACGCTTAAAGGTTCTTTAGTTCAGATTAATTGAGTGTTAAGTGACTAGTATTGAGTATACAAAGAATTAATTCCCTCCTTGAGGAGGGCTAGGGAGGTGTTTTAATACGCATCTATACCCTATAATGAAATAGTAAATTAGAGCTAACAACTATAAACAAAACAATATGCCACCAGCAGCAAGAATAACAGATATGCATGTATGTCCTATGGTAACAGGTGTAGTACCTCATGTTGGAGGTCCAATACTTCCTGCAGGAGAACCTACAGTACTTATTGGAGGATTACCAGCGGCAAGAGTTGGCGATATGGCAACCTGTGTAGGACCACCAGATACTATTATTGTAGGTTCTGGAACCGTTATGATTGGTGGAATGCCAGCAGCAAGAATGGGAGATAGTACCGCACATGGAGGAACTATTGTTTTAGGGTTACCTACAGTAATAATAGGAGGTTAATTATGGATAATAATACATCATTTTTAGGAACAGGTTGGGGATTCCCACCAGAGTTTAACAAAGAAGCAAGCGGATCTGGAAAAACAGCAATGTTATCCGATGAAGTAGATATAAAAAGTAGTTTGGAGATTTTACTTTCTACGCGACTAGGTGAACGTGTGATGGTACCGAATTATGGGTGTAATCTAGATGAACTATTGTTCAAACCCCTAAACCTAACGTTGAAAACCTTTGTGAAGGAACTGATTAAGAATGCGATCCTGTATTACGAACCTAGAATTGATGCAGAGAAAATACAGATCGATCAAACCAACGAATTAGATGGCGAACTATTGATCCTAATTGAATATAGAATCAGAGCTACCAATGCTAGAAATAACTTGGTATTCCCATTCTACAAAGAAGAAGGAACTAACATATAATAGAAAAACAAAATACGATGAGTAACAGTTGTGAACATAACGATCTATTATTGATGCGGAATGGAACATCCCAAAATCAGCGTTGTATTGATGCACTGGACCCTAAAAATATTCAACTGCACGATCTAACAACAGAAGATTGGATGCGATTTGCTCTTAAGTTTTCTGAAGGCGTACATTATTTTAAAACTGAAACAAATACTATTTCCGGAGATTGGAGTAATTTCTTTGTAAAAGAAGATGAAATTTTATCTTTTGTAGAGAAACTAAAAAAATTAGAAGAACCTTCTGAAGCGTATATAGTAGAAAAGAATATAGAACCACATCTCACTCTTTTTGCAGCCTTTTTAAAATTGACTTCATTTTCCCAAGAACGATTAAATAGTTTATCTAAAAAGCATCTGGATTTTTACTATAAAGAAGTTTTGAAATTAGATAACAAAGCTCCTGTTGAAGATAAGGTACATTTATTATTTGAGTTAGCTAAAAATGGTACTGAAGTTAAAATAAGCGAAAAAACTTCACTTGATGGAGGAAAAGATGATGATGGGCTAAAACGTATATATAAAACTCAGGAAGAAATTATAGTGAATAAAGCTTCAGTAGCTTCATTATTAAATGTTTTTCACGAAGAAGGAGTTGGAATAAAAAATGCCTTTGTAGCGAATTCTTATGATGGAATCGGAGAAGATTTTCCTGAAGACGAAGTTAGATGGTGGCCATTTGGGTATCCCACTGATACTTCAGGAGCTACACAGGATTCTGGGTCCTACCCCGACCTTTCTTTTGCAAAAATTGGATTCGGATTATCTTCTCCGGTATTATTGCTAAAAGAAGGAAAGAGAACTGTTACGTTTACTTTTAGTCTTAGTCCCTTTAACGCTTCTCAATTAACCACTTCAGATCTTACAGATGCTGTAGCAGTTTTTTTTAGTGGAGAAGCAGAATGGATTGAAGGTGATATAATTACGAGTGAATCTTCAATTGTATCTGGAGAATTAAAAATAGTAGTAGAACTTAACGAAGGTTTGGATCCTATAATAAATTATGACAAAAAAGTGCTACTTGAACCATATAATACGACAGATCCAGTTGTTAGGTTTGTGATAAGAAATAGTATTACAAATGATAAAGGTTATAAAGCTCAACAACTATTTTCTTCTACGGTAATAAATAGTGCAACAATAGCTGTATCAATTGATGCAATACAGGATATTACAGTCGAGAATGATTTAGGAGTTTTGGATGCTTCTAAACCATTCTACCCTTTCGGACCACAACCCAAACGAGGATCTAATTTTTTTATAGGATTACCAGAAGCATTAGATAAAAACTGGACTAAAATAAATATAGATTTTGATTGGAAGGATAAGCTAAATCTGGTAGATAATTATATCGCTTATAGAACAGAATTTATTGATAAAATCAGTAAAGATAGATATACATTAACACTTGATGCAAATGGAGTTATTAGCAATCCTAATTCATTGAGTGCTATAGTAGATAGCGAAGATTATTTTACAACAAAAGTGCAGGTTCTAGATAATGGGGTTTGGGATACTAAGGATTTAAACCATTTTTTGTTTAGTACCGTTGATCGTAATAAAAGTAGTATAGAGATTACAAAAACTGCTGATACAGCTGCTAATAAGGAAGATTTTTTTGATTTCCCCTTTCGGGCTATGAGAAAGTTTCAAAAAGGTGGAACTATATTTCAAAGTAAACAACCATCAAAAGAAAAATTTACAGCCGCTGTAAAAAAAGGATTTGTAAAACTCATTCTGAATAAATCATTTTTACATGATTTGTTTCCTAGAATTTTTTCTGTAGCGTTGTCCAAAGAAAATGTATCTAATACCCTTATTCCTAATACACCATATACACCACAAATCGAAACAATCAAAGTTGGATACGATGCACAAGCTAGTACGACTGATAATAATGTGAAATTATTTCATGAACATCCTTTTGGAGTTTCTGAAGAAAATGAGGAGTTAAAAAATAACTCAGTTTTAAAAACAACAAATAGAGCGATAAAATTACTACCTGCATATCAAAATGGATCTTTGTTTATTGCTTTAGAAAATGCAGAGAATCTTCAAAGTGTATCGTTACTTGTCCAGACATTAGAAGGAAGCGAAAACCCAGAAACAATTAATGATTTTGTAGAAGGAGAAAAACTAGAATGGTCTATACTATGCAATAACGAATGGTTATCCTTAAATCAAGATTTTATAATTTCTAATAACACGGATAATTTTTTAAGATCAGGAATTATAAAATTTTTAATTCCTAAACAGGCTACGAAGGAAAATACAAAATTACCAACGGGATATTTTTGGCTAAAAGTCGATAATCCAAGAGATTTTGATACTGTGAGTCAATTGATTGATATCAAGTCTCAAGCAGTATTGGCTCAATTTGAAAATAATAATAATAACCTGAATCATCTACAATATGGTATTCCTGCTGGCACTATTTCTAAACTGGTGGAACGTTTAGCAAATGTAAAAGGAGTTATTCAGGAGTATGGATCTTTTGATGGGAAATCAGAGGAAACGGATAAAGAGTTTTACAAAAGAATTAGCGAACGATTAAGACATAAACAACGGGCAATTACTATCTGGGATTATGAACATTTAGTTTTACAGGAGTTTCCTGATATCTATAAGGTAAACTGTTTAAATCACACATCGATAACCTCTTTTTTATCTCTTGGAGATATAACCCTGGTGATCATCCCTAATATCATAAACCAAAATGTGTACGACCCGTATAAGCCTAGAATTAGTAAGGCGAAGAGAAATGAAATACAAAATTTCATCAATCAACTAAATACGCTTCATGTGACAGCGCAGGTAATTAATCCTATTTATGAAGAAGTAAAGGTGATTTTGAAAGCGAAGTTTTACGAAGGTAAAGATGAAAATTTCTACTCAACTCAATTGCAAAAAGATATAGCAAAATTACTAGCTCCTTGGGCTTTTGAAGAAACTTCGATCATTGATTTTGGAATTACCTTGCATGAAAGCGTAGTCATTAACTATATAGAAAAATTGGAGTATGTAGATTATGTAACTGATTTTCAATTACAAAAAGCAACAGGTGTAACCAATTCAGGAATAAAAATATTCTCATCGGTAAAGAAAGTAGAACCAAGTAATGCAAAGGTAATTCTCACTTCAGTGAAATTCACGAGCCATGAAATAGGAGTAGTAACTCCAGAAGAAGGATGCACAGTATTAACACCAGGACAATAAATAGAACCAGATGAAACCGACACGATTAAAAAAATATTTAAGGGTACGGAGTAAAGATTTTTTTGATCGTCAAAGATCCCATCTGACCTCTAAAAAAATAAATAGAACCAGATGAAAGAAACGATTTCCATACCAAAAAATGTAAATACAGGAGATGATCTGGATTATGATTATCTAAGAGATGTAGGTGTTGATTATGTCGAGAAGATCGGAAGCAAATTATGGACGGATTATAATGTTCATGATCCTGGAGTGACTATGTTGGAAATGTTGTCATATGCGATTACTGATCTTTCACAACGAATCGAGATGCCGATTCAGAATTTATTAGCTTCAAAAGAGAATAATAAAAGTAAGATGCACGAGCAGTTTCTGTCGGCAATAAATATTCTTCCTACAAAACCTGTCACAGCATTGGATTATCGAAACTTGTTTATTCATGTGCAGGGAGTTAAAAATGCGTGGATCAAAGCTCACGAGCAGTACATACACATTAATTGCAAAATACATCCTGTAGAACTGTCATATAATGTTATTGATGAAAATCAGGTATTGCCAGCTCCACTTAAATTAAAAGGGCTTAATGATATTATTTTAGATCTGGAAGAAGAAGCTATAGATAAAGAAAGCATTATTAACCTAGTAAGAGATGTATATCATCAAAATAGAAATTTGTGTGAAGACATAGTAGATGTTACGGTTGTAAAGGAAGATCCAATAGCCATTTGCGCTTATATAGATTTAGAACCTGGAGCGGATGAAGAGTATATTTTAGCATTAATTTACCAAGCAATAGATTACTACTTTTCTCCATCGGTAAATTTCTATTCTTTACAACAGATGTTTGATAAGGGATATACAACAGATCAAATTTTTGAAGGACCTATTCCATTTTCTAAAGCCTGTGTAGATTTTGAAAATATCAAAGGAGGATTTATAGATAAGGAAGAGTTGATTAATGCAGACCTTAGAAAAGAAGTTCGACTTTCGGATATTATACAATTAATCATGAATATAGAGGGGGTTCATGTGATTAAGGATATTTCTATTGGTAATTGTGATGGCACTTTAGGATTAGAAGGATCTTGGAATATCTGTGTTAAAGAATGGCATAAACCAACTCGTTGTGATAAAAGTACTTTTAATTTTACAAAAGGATTATTACCGATAGGAATTAATGAATCCAGGGTTGCTGAGAATATTGACAAACTTAAAGCAGAAGAAAAAGCAAAACAACAAAGTGTAAGCATTGAGGATGTAGAAATTCCTCTGGGGAATTATCAAACACCAGAAAGTTACACTACAATTCAGAATGATTTTCCAGATACGTATGGAATTTCTCCGTTTGGGCTTCCTGGAAATGCAAAAAAACCACGAAAAGCAAAGGCAAAACAATTAAAAGCATATTTATTGTTTTTTGATCAGATATTGGCCAATTACTTTAAACATTTATCGAAGGTTAAAGGCTTATTGTCTGTAGATGAGAATCTTAAAAGATTATATATAGATGATGACCTACTTACAGAAACAGAGGAGTTAAAAGCTAAACAAACATATTATACACAAGGGGTAGAGGATATCGTCGATATAGAAACTATAATTTCTGATCACGGCAATTATGAGCAGGATCTTATAGGGATTATGAACGAAGTAAAAGGCGAAGAAACCGGTAGTGAGGTTTTTTATAAAAGACGTAACGAGCTTCTGGATCACCTGATAAGTCGATTTTCCGAGAGATTTGGAGATTATGTCTTTGTTATGAAGTTGTTATACGGAGATAATGAGAGTGCTAATGACGAAATTCTAAGAGCAAAACTCAGTTTTTTACAAGACTACAAAGAAATTAGTTGTGCTAGGGGAGTAGGATTCAATTATTGTAATCCTAAAACAGCAGCAAACGATAGCGGTATTTGGGATACTGTTAATGTTTCAGGAGTACAGAAAAGAATATCAAAACTTTTAGGAGTGCTTGATTATACAAGAAGAGATCTGGCATCACAGTTTTTAGAAGTTTACGAAGAGCTGGATGATGATGAAATTATCGAGTACAGATGGAGAATTAAAAATGAAAGTCAGGTATTATTATCTTCCAGCAAACACTATCATAATCTTGCAGATGCTTTTGAAGAGCTTTTTCGGGCGTATCATTTGGCTAAGAATGCGGATAATTATGACTTTAGATTGACTGAAGACGGTACGCAAACTTATTTCAATTTAATTGACCCTGATATCTCAGATCCTGAAAATGAAGATTGGATTATTGCAAGAAGGATTGCTTTTACCGATACAGAAGAAGAAGCAATAGATGCTAGAGACGCTTTAATTGTACTCATTAAAGAAATTAACGCAGATGAAGGGATGTATGTCATTGAACATATTCTGTTACGCCCCGATACTAATAATCTGAATCAATTCGATGTAGAAAATCCAGATGAACTATTGCCAGATGCTAGTCCGCAAGATTTTATGCCTACGTGTTTGGATTCTGTATGTAAATCATGTAGCCCTGTAGATCCATACTCTTTTAGAGTTTCTATTATACTACCTGGTTGGACAGAAAGATTTGGGAATAAAGATTTTAGAAGATTTGCAGAACAATTAATCCGAGAAGAATTACCAGCTCATGTGTTAGCAAGAATCTGTTGGGTTGGATACCCAATAGGTTTAGTGCCTGATGAGGAAAATGACATGTTCAATCTGCAAGAAAAGTACAAAAGCTTTTTAGAACAACTGCATTGTGATACAATTATTGATAGTACATCGGCAATAGAAAATTATAGAACTACAGTAAATGAATTGGTAAAATGCATGAATGATGCACATACAATTTATCATACAGGACGATTACACGATTGTGATAATGATGATACCGAAGAAACAGGAAATAAAATAATATTAGGAAGAACAAATATTGGCAACCTTTAAAAAAGAAGAAAAGTCATGGCAACAATAAGATTAGAAGAAATTACAACACAATATCGATCCTTTGTCGATGATCAGGTATTGACGGCAGAACAACTTAATACAATAATAGAATATTTTGAAGATCAGCATAGACTAACCCGTGTTTGTTTAAGCGGAGTAGGTATTGTATGCGGACTTGATGTAACTTTTATAGAAAACACTTCTATTACAGTGTCGGATGGATGCGCAGTAACTACAGATGGAGATTTGATAAAGTATTTAGCTAAAATGTATACCCATACTAAACCGTTTGAAGACAAAGATGCTAACTATAGTAAGTTTATCGGTATCTCGGATATTCATGAATTATTGACTACAGAAGAGTCTCAATCGACAGAGGCTTCAGTATTAAACACGCTGGATGATATCGCAGATAAAGTAGTTGTGTTATATCTTGAAAATTTCGCAAAAGAAGAAACGCCATGTACTTCTACCGATTGTGATACTCAGGGTAAGGAACAAGTTGCTAACATAAGAATGTTACTACTGTCTAAAAATGATGTAAAGACAATCAGTAATAAAACTAATGACCCAATATTTGACAAACATAACAACATCAAAAAATCCATCAATCTTCCTGAGATTTTCGTTAAACGTGTTATTCTTAAAAATGAGTATGTACTTGGTAATCTTAGAAATGCAGTTATTTCGAAAAATTCTAATACTGCGGATTACTTTAAATTAAAGAAAAGCTATCACGATATTATAAAAAACACTTCGGTTATTACGGATCTAAAAGTAGGAATTACCAGATTGTTTACGGATTTTAAGACTTTACTGGATACAGATTCTTTAGCAGTAAATTCATCAACCATTATTAATAATAGAATTGATTCAATATTCAATTTTAAGATAATCAATATTCCTTTAGATATTCAATATCGATACGATGTGCTAAAGGATGTGGTAAATACTTATAATGAAATCAAATGTCTTTTGTTTGATTTAAGAGTAATCTGTTGTCCAGATAAAAATTCATTTCCTAAGCATTTACTATTGGGAGAATTAGCTCCTGCTTCTACATATTTAGAATGTAGACACAGTTTCTATCCTTCACCTATATTATCTCATGGAAAAGAAAAATGGGAAGAGATTAGAAACCTGATAGTAAAGATATACTATATGTTACAGGAATATAACATAACACAATCCGCATTTACAGATATCAAAGTTACTCCATCGTTAGATTATAATACTTCCCTTAGCAAGCGCTCTATTCCATATTATTACAGTACTTCAAAAAATCTTATTGAAAATTGGGACTACATAAAAACCAGAAAGTATGAAGAAGATCAAAATTTAGGATATCGAAGCTCCAATCTTTCTAATATTGACCCCATTCAGAATCCTTTAGATTATAATATTGATGGGAATGATTTTTATAGAATCGAAGGACACTTGGGGAAAGATTATCGCACAGCAATAAAAGATTTAGATACTATAAAAAATGAAAAAGGGTTAGCTTTTGATATCAAAGTATTAAGTATTGACGAGACATTAGAAAGTTTAGACCTTTCTGATTACAAATGTCAGTTTGAGGATCTGAACGCAGTGTTAAAAGCTTGGCGAGCAGAACAGAATTGTCTAAATGCCAATGTGGCAAAATTTTTCTCTGGATTTAGTACTAAAGATAAAGGAAGACATAAATATTATAAAGTGGATAGTTTTGAAGCTGCTGCAAGTTCTGGTTTGGTCTCGGAGCAACCGATTGTATCAGAAAGAATATTATTGTCACCCATTACTCCAATAACAAGTAGAGCTGCCTCTATAGATACAGTAGCATTAAACGCTTCTTTTAGAGAAATAGGCGGGTTCCAAACTGTATATGATGTAGATACGGTGGTGGCTGATAACATAATAAAAGAAGAAGATGTCCTGGGTAAAGTAATAGATAAAGCTTTTAGAGAGAAACCAGAAGGCTCTGCAGAGGATATTATTGCAGTGATCAAAAAAGATATAGATGAAGATCCAGTGATTTCTACTTGGGAAGCTGAGGTGAGAGATGTCGCAATTAATCAACCAGCCGAGATTCTGGCGCATACCAAAGTGGCAACAAGATATATTCCTAATAGTGTGGAAGAAATGGACGTTCAGAGAATCAATGATTACAAGATAACAATAGCCAGTTTATGCGAAAAAGTAGAAGCTTATAAAAAGAAAACAACAGGTTTATTATATGCGGAATCTACAAATTATAGAAGAGCAGGTTTTGAGCAACAATATGCATTGTTGTTAAATCAATTATCAATCAATTGCTGTGCTGCAGAAAAAATTGAAATATTATTAGATGAAATTCAAAAACGTAAGGAAGAAGTATTATCACAAAAACTTTTATCTAAATTCGTGGAGAAACATAGTGGCTTAGAACATAAAGCCGGAGTAAAACCAGGAGGTACTTTTGTGATGGTATACAAAGGAAAAAGTACGACTATTGGTCGTGTACCTTCTTTAGCAACAAATACCATTTTAGCAGCTCCATTAGAAGTTAGTAATGTATCAAGGATCAATACGTTTGCAATTAATAACCCTGCAATAAGTAGAGCTTTTAATCCTTCAATAGCGATTAATCCTAATATTAGAACCTTCGAAGAGATATCACCACAATTAAATGTATTGGATTTTAATGAATTTGATAGATTATCTCTATTCCGTCCAATTGCAAATGTAACGGAGAATACGGTTGTGGCTGATTTTGCATTACCATATCTATGTAGTTCGGATTGTGCTCCCACAGCATTTATTATACCTAAACAACCAGTTTCTCTTCGTTTACCAGTAGATTTTGTCTGTCTGCACGATGGTACGACGCCAATACCATTCGAGGTGATTCCTGCAGATGGAATTGTTACTGCAGATGTTGAAGAAGGTATTGGCGGAGTCATACAGATTGATGGTAAGTATTTCTTTGATGCAACACAAATTAGGGATTCATTATTAGGTAAGGAGATAGAATTTACAGTGAATGATCAAATTACTGAAGCCAAAATTATAGTGTTTAAAAAACCCGATTTTGATTTTATTAATTCAGAACCAAAGTATTTTAAAGAGGATACAGTAGCTTCCGTAAACTTTATTGTTCAGGGAGTTGATTTACCAGCAGGGGTTAAATATTTCTGGGACTTTGGAGATGACACCTTACCAGATAACAGAACTGATGAGAATCCTAGACACGAATATCAACTGCCTGCAAATGAGGTTAATTTAGTTACTGTAGCCTTAACAATTACCAATGGTAAATGCAGTCACTCAGTTTCTCACGATATACAATTCGAGGTTGAGGTAGTGGATAGAGAATGTATCGAAAATGCTAAAGAAGTTATCGAAAAAGGCTTAGAAGAATTACCAGAATTTAGTGATATCTCAGAGAACCTGAGACAGGAAGTGTTAGAACCTACTACGGTTCAGTATAAAGAGGTTTTAGAACAGTTGGAAGCATTTGTCAATGGAGACTTAAACGAAGAATTGAATAGTAGATTTGTTGAATTAATCCGAACTACTGCAAAAAACATTTTGTCTCTCGATAACCAAGATAGCTTCGAATTCTTTGCTATAACCAATATTTTTAGGTTACAAGTTCAATTGGTGTATAGCATTATATGTTGTCAATCTAATGAATTACTTCAGGAATTTGAAACTATAATTGAAGAGGTACTTGTAGAAATTAATCAATCACTCGAGCAATTTAGAGAGAATCAGATAGAAGTGGATAAAGAAGGAAGGCTAAAAGAATTTTTGAATACTACACGTGAGAAAGTTGGAGAAAAAGAACTTTTACATGAGAATATAAAAATACAGTTAGAAATCCTTAATTCCTAAAAGTATGATTAAGCAAAAACATATCATAAGTAAAGTTTTCTTTGAGGTAAATACGTCAGATATAAAAACTGCATATTACCTGAAGGATAACCTCGATGTGTTTTTAAAACAAAGTCTTTTTCCAACAATTCAGGCATATTTCGATAGTCTAACCTCAGTAAAAGATCAAATAATCCGATTTGATAAACTAGAACTAAGTATCGATAGCACGGATGCAAAAGATCAAGTACAATTACAATTAGACATAATCAAGTCACTTCAAAAACAGTTAATATTGAAAAAAGAATCAAAAGCATTTGGAGAAAAAAATCCTGCATTTTTGATTACTGATAAGGAAAAAAGTGATGTTGATACATTTTTGTACTTTCTTAAATCTGGCCAAAATCCTTGGTGGGTTCCAGAAAATAATATAGAAGATGCTAAGTTTTTAGAAACGATTATTTCTAATAAAAATTTTAATGAAAAGCTTAGTCAATGTTTGTTTAATTCGAATGTGCGTCAAAGATTGACATATCAATTTACTGATGATGTTTTGATAAAAATTTTTAACAAAAATAAATCTGCTTTGCAGTTTCCAAAAGCCCTTAAAAGAAAAATAATAAGAGAACACTATTGGGAAATATTACTAAAATATATAGCAGATAGAAACATAAAGTCTTTACAGAGAGGTTTGGTTTCAATATTTTTAGAAGTACAAAAAGAGGATAAGATTGAAAAAAATGTCAATAAAATTTTATTAGAAGAATCAACGCGAATAGTTGGACTGCAAAAGATAAACGAACTTCAAAAAATAAATATAGCACAGCAAATATTCAAGCTAAAACATTTTATAATAAAAAGCTTGAAGGAAATAATTTTCAAACAACTAAAATTAACTCAAAAAACAACCTTTTCTGAACAAGTAATCTATAGTGAATTAAGGAAACATTTTGATGTAGAAATTTTAGATGAAGTACTAAAGATAAGTAGCAAACGAGTGTATCAAATGCTAAAAGAAGAATTTGATAAGTTTAAAGAACAAATAGTTTCATTTACTTCAGTACTGATTTCAGAAAAACTAGAAGATTTTCAGTACGATGCAGTAAAAACTTCGGATAGTAAAATAAATAAAGATTCATATCAAAATAACACTGAATTAGAAGATACAGAATCTGAATCCTTTGTGTATATCCATAATGCTGGTTTATTGTTATTACATCCATATATAGAGAAGTTATTCTCTACGCTGAAGTTGCTAAACCAAGAAGGAAAAATTAAACCAGAAAAAGTAACGTTGGCTATTCATTTATTACATTTTGTGGCTACTAAAAGAGAAAAACAAGTCGAAAGTAATTTGGTTTTTGAAAAATTCTTGTGTGGATATCCTATAGATAAACCAATCCGTAAAAATATAAGATTACCCCAAAAATTCAAGGATGAAGCTGAGAGTTTACTGAAAGCAGTAGTAAATAATTGGCACACACTAAAAAATACTTCTGGAGATGGTCTAAGAGAAAATTTTATTAAAAGAGAAGGTAAGTTGATGCTGGATGAATCATCTAAATATAGAATTATTGTAGCTCGTAAAACACAAGATATCTTACTAGAGAAATTGCCTTGGAACCTTACTATTATTAAGTTTCCTTGGGTTAATAGATTAATTTTTGTTGAATGGTAAAATAAAAAAAAATGAAAATAACACTCTACATATTAGCATTATTTATTCTAACGATAATCTTATTATATCATTTTGATGTTACGATTTTAGAATTGAAACCTCTAAAAGATATAGATTTAAGTACTTTATTAATTTCATTTCCAATCTTACTGGCATTGGTAGAGCGATTCAATGAATTATTTGTAATTAAAAAAATTAATCAGGTTCAGATTGTTCCGGATACTGAAAACAAAACTCCTAATAAAAATTTTAGACATACCACCTTAACCTCATTTACGATAGGGTTGCTTATTGCCATTGTTGGGTTTAGAGTTTTAGAAACATTTATGCACCCGCCCTCAGACACTCAATTATTCCAGAATGTAGCATTTAGAACCTTAGATTGTATACTTACCGCTACAATAATAGCAGGGGGAACTGATGGCTGGCATCAACTGGTAAGTTTGATTAGAGATATTACCAAAGCAAAAAGAAGCGAGATAAAAAAGGAAGCTTTATGAGATTTTTTAGACAACAAAGAGAACAAAGTGCCGCATCAGATAATTTATCTTTTGTACAACCAAAACTAAAAATTGGCGAACCAGGTGATAAATATGAGGCAGAAGCGGATAAAATAGCAGATCAAGTAGTGAATAAAACTTCTACAAACTCAGAAGGAGGGATTCAAAAAAAAGGAACTGCAGAAGAAGAAGTACAACAAAAACGGTTAGCATCTTCAATTACTCCTTTGGTACAAACTAGCATGTTTAAGGATAAAAAAGAAGGTGCTGTGCAAAAAATGGAAGACGAGGAACCAGTGCAAGCCATGGAGGAAGAAGAGCCAGTTCAAGCAATGGAAGAAGAGGAACCTGTTCAGGCTATGGAGGAGGAAGAACCAGTGCAAGCAATGGAAGAGGAAGAACCCGTGCAGGCAAAGTGTGCAGAATGTGAAAATGAAGGAGAAGTCCAGAAAATGGAAGAAGAAGGTATTCAAGCCAAGTCAAAAAAAACTAATACCTCTGGATCAATAGAATCCAAGCTTAATAATAGTGGAGGTAGTAAGTTATCTGGCAATACTAAAAATGAAATGGAATCTGGTTTTGGAGCAGATTTTAGTAATGTAAATATTCACACAGGTAGTAATGCAGTGCAGATGAGTCAGGAATTAGGTGCACAAGCCTTTACTCATGGTAATAATGTATATTTTAATGAAGGAAAATATAATCCTAGTTCTAAGGAAGGAAAACATTTACTAGCTCATGAATTGACGCATACCATTCAGCAAAAAGGAATGGTGCAACGAAAAAATATTCATAGGAGAAGAAATCAAGGAATACAACTTAAAAAAAAACCAAAGTGTATTCGTCCAATCAAATGGAGGCATAGAAATGCTAGGAATCATGGAGCAAATGCAATGAGGATAGATATTAATTGGAAAAGTAGTACAGGTGCTCTGGCAGATCTTTCTAATTGTACGGTAAGAGAAGTAGTAAAATACAAAAACGTACCTAACCCACCATTTGGTTATACACCACCAAATCCAACAATACTTACTGTGGCTGGAACCAGTGGCGCAGGAATGGATACTCATAGTTATCCTCCAGCAAGTCTATCCAAAGTATATGGAAAGAGTATCGCCAATCAAGTGTATCAATGGAGATGTACCGGACCTAATTGTGATAGTAATTGGCATACTTTTCCTGGTCAGCGTTATACAATTAGAAGGACTGTGTATCGAATCAAAGGAACAAATAAATGGTTCTATAGAATAGTGAAGTATGGAGGAGCTGGTTTTAGATTTGCCCGAAAAGTGGAAGTACCATAAAAAGTAAGCATGTTCAAGAACAAGAAATACAATGTCTTACTAATTATCATTTCTTTATTAATGATATTAATTTTCATAAGAATGGATATAACTAAAGAATCCCCGATTACAGGTTCTTTTCAATTCGAAAAAAACAAATACCATATAAACGAGAATATTTGGATTCATTTCAGAATGGAAAACAAATTTAAAAAGCCGATTTATGTGTTTTTTCAGAAAGAAATACCTGCAGATATAAGAGTTGAAATAAGGCAATCTGGAGAATATCAATTAAATATTGATGAATCCGATATAGGTGTAAGTTTTATACCAGAATATCCATTGATTTTAGGAGAAGAATTATCTGCAAAATATCTTTTGAACGATTTAGTAACGTTTGAAAAAGAAGGAATATATACCATTACTCTTTCAATGGATATTGAATATAACTCAATTAGTATACGAAGTAATCAATCAAAAGGCATAAATAAAGTAAGAACTATTACTTCAACTATTTCATTAGAAATAAAAAAATAAGGATCCGAATAAGAAATAGAAAATTAATAAAAAGGAAAGCTTTATATAAATGAAATAAAAGTAAAAATCATGAAAACAATACTGACAGATTTACATTTATACGAACTCGTGCTTTTGTTTTTGGGAATATTTTTATTCTTGATCTTAAGTGCAGGATTACTGTATTATATTATTAAAAAAGAGGAAATAAAAAAGTTGCTTTTGTTTTTCCCCATACCAATTTTGATGATAGGATATCCCAGTATTAAAGAGGTTACTATTTCTAGTGATAAAATTGCTTTTTCTAAATATCAGGAAGAATATATACAAAACCCCAATGATACAGTTGTAGAGCAAAAATTAATAAAGCTTACCAATAAGCTAAAAGAAAGAGCTCAAACACCAGAAGATATCATACAAATTAGTAAAGCAAAATTGCTTTTAGGGAACACCAAAGAAGCCATCGCATACGCCGATAAAGCTATTAAAATCGAAAAAGAAAGATCGGGATTTGATGATAAAATACCCGTATCAGATTCTAGTACAAACGATATGAATTCTCTAATCGAACAATCTAAAACTACGAGTAAAGCTATTCAATTAAAAGAATTAGCACGGATTCAGAATATGGAAAACGATAATCTGGATACGGCTGTTTTAAAAGCTGAAATACGAAGTATTAAAGTAGATGATGAACTAAAAGGAACTAAGAATGTCATTCTTAAAAGAAAAAAACAAAAAAGATTAAGTAACCAGTAATTAGTATTGGATAATGTTAATCAATCAAAAGAATAAGATGCAATAGTTAGTAATGTTTAAAACGACAACGGCACATACTGCAAATGCTAAATCAAGCAATTCCTCTCTTTTTCAAAAAGAGGGAGGAGAGAGTGCCTTTATTCAGCCTAAACTAAATATTGGAAAACCTGGAGATAAGTACGAAGTAGAGGCAGATCGAGTTGCAGATACCATTGTCGCTAAAGGAAATGACCAAAGCAATTCATTTTTTAGTCCGGCACCGCTTGTACAAAAACAACAAGAAGAAGAGGTTCAAAAACAAGAAACCACAGAAAATGAAATTCAACAAAAATCGCTAGTAGAACATATAAGTCCATTAGTTCAGCGACAATCTGAAGAAGAACCTATACAGCAAAAAGAAGAACAGGAAGAAATTCAGCAACAATCAGAGGAGGGAGTTCAGAAGAAAGAAGCTATTGCAGAAACAGCTATTCAAGAAAAAACTGATAATACGTCTGTAGTCTCTGATATACAAAAGCAGGAAGAAGAGGTTCAGGAAAAAGAAGAGGAGGAGGAGGAAGTGCAGCTTGTTCAAACTAAAATCAATACAGCTGTCAGTTCGAGCGGAGTCGAGAATTCATCTATTGAATCTAGGTTAAGCAGTTCTAAAGGAGGTGGTTCTTCATTGCCAAAAAACACCAAATCTCAAATGGAATCAGGTTTTGGTACTGATTTTAGTAATGTGCGTGTACACACAGATGCTAATGCGAAACAAATGAGCCAGGACTTAGGAGCTCAGGCATTTACTCACGGAAATGATATCTATTTTAATGAAGGAAAATTTGATACATCTTCTAATTCCGGAAAACATTTGTTGGCCCATGAATTGACACATACCGTACAACAAGAAGGAGGTGTTAAACGTAAACCAGAAATTTCACAAACCTCAAATACGGTACAGTTATTACCAGGTTTTATTGCTAGTCGACTTAATGACTATGCTCGTTTTATCCCCGGATATACTTTATTCACTGTACTGATTGAATACAACCCTATTTTAGGAGAAACTGTAAGAAGAACACCTACTAATGTAGTAGAAGGTTTGTTGGAAATTATTCCTGTCTGGGGAGTATTATTAGTTAATAAACTTAGAGAATACGATGTTTTACAGACTGCATTTGAATGGATTGATGGAGAGTTAACTAGGTTAAACCTTACTACTGACAGGATTGAAAGACTGATTAATGAGGCCTGGGAAGATATGGATTTCGTGCGATTCGATCCTTTTGATTACAATGTTGGGGTTTTAGAACGAAAATTTACAGGATTGTATAATGATGTAGTTTCCTTTGCAGATTCTTTAAAAAACCAAGTGTTAGGTTTTATAAAAGACGCTGTGATAACGCCACTTGTTGGTTTTTTAGAAACCAATAGCCCAACTTATGCATTAGCGACAAAGGTAATTGGGAGTAAGTTTCCCTTAGAAGAAGAGGTAAATGCACCTACCGTAGAGATTTTAGAAGATTTCCTCATTCTTATTGGTAAAGAAACAGAAGTCGAAGAGATGAAAAATAAAGGGACACTGCAAGAAACTGCAGATTGGATCGATACACAATTGATTACTTTTTATTCTTTACTAGGTCGTTTCAATGCCTTGTTTATTAGAGCTTGGGATGCTTTCTCATTAGAAAATCTTCGTGATATACCAACCGTTTTTAGTGAGCTATTGACAGATTTCACAGAATTATTAAATGACTTTTTAGCTTTTGCGGCTGAAGTAGCTCTTAAAGTTTTAGAGATAATTAAAAATGCACTACTTGGTTGGCTTTCTTCTGTGGCTAATGAAACCAGAGGCTTTTCTCTTGTAAAAGTAATCATTGGCAAAGATCCTTTTACGGATGAGTACGTACCCAGAACTGTTCCTAATCTTATCCGAGGATTTATGAGTTTGATGGATGGAGGCGAAGCGCAATATGCCCAGATGGTAGAGACTGGAGCCATCGCGAGAATAGTAGGTGAAATTGACGCTGCAGTGGAAACCCTGAATATGACTCCGCAGTCTATTGTACAGTTGTTTGTGGATCTCTGGAACTCTTTTTCTATCGATGATCTTCTTAATCCTATTGATGCTTTTGTAAGAATTATAGATCAATTTGGTGAACCTATCAGTAGATTGATTGCTTTTGTAGCAGAAATAGTACGAATTGTAATAGTAGCTATTTTGGAAATTATGAATTTCCCATTCGAGTTGATTGGAAATATTATTACCCGATCCCTTCAAGCTATGGAAGACATCAAAAGAGACCCAATAGGCTTCCTGAAAAATATACTAAGAGCAATCAAGGAAGGTTTCATGAAATTTTTTGACAATATCGTAACTCATTTAATCAATGGTGTGATGGGTTGGTTAATGCGAGAACTAAGAGATGCAGGTATTCCAGAACTTACTGATTTTTCATTACAAGGAGTAATTAGTTGGGTCTTAGAAGTATTAGGGCTGTCTATAGAAAGGATCTGGGAAAAACTAGCAGAGCATCCACGTATAGGCCCAGAAAGAGTTGCCAGAATACGAGGAGCTATTAATACATTAGAAGGTATCTGGACGTTTATAAAAGATGTACAAGAACGAGGTATCGCAGCCATTTGGGACAAAATTCAGGAACAGCTTAGTAACCTTTGGAATATTGTAATAGATGCTGTAAAGAATTTTGTGATGACACGTATCATTACGCAAATAACAACCAGATTATTGAGTATGCTAGATCCAACAGGTATTATGGCGGTTGTCAATGGAGCGATGGCTTTCTTTAGTGCAATTCAGAGTTTTATTCAATACTTGCGTGAAATGCTAGAAGTCATCAATTCATTTGTGAATGGTGTAGCGGATATAGCGCAAGGAAATGTAGCTACAGCTGCAGATTACTTAGAACGAACAATGGGACAATCTATGCCGGTAGTCATTGGATTCCTTGCCAATCAGGTAGGATTAGGCGGAATAGGAGCTAGAATTGCAGAGATTATAGGTTCGGTAAGAGCATTAATAGATGAAGCGCTTACTTGGTTAGTGAATAAAGCAGTAGATACTGGTATGGCGTTGTTGGATAGAGTGATGGGAAGAAGTGCTCCATCATCTGAAGAAGAGGAAGCTCCTACAGGTCCAGTTGGAGAGGCGTTAGCAGAAATTGCAACTGAAAGTGGAAGAGAACAGGATGAAGGAGAAGTTACTGTAGAGGAAGCTGAAGGCATCAAAAATAAGGTGAATACAGACCATGCCTCAGTCATTGATATATCTTCTGTAACAGATGGAGGAGATACGTGGGATTATAATTATGTTCAAAGAGAAGTTCAAGAGGAACCTAAAAAAGTAGTAACACCTCCTGTTGAACTCCCTACTTTTGACAATGGCTTAGGACGGTCGTTTTTTGCTAAATATATAACAAATGATCCTAGTCACACGCCCCTAGGAGAAGATGCTAGTGCAAATAATGGAGCAACACTAAGGGGATGGAGAAATTTACAAAACTTCATTGTTTCGGGCGGAAAAACAATTAAAGATAAAAATGATAACCTAGTAAAAGTGGATGCATCGGTAAGAGAAATAGGGAATTATGTGAAAATGCATCTCCTTCATGATGGGCTTGGAGGAAAAGCTACTGACTCCAATCTTGTACCAGCTAAGTCGGCAGTGAATACTGCATTCTATAATGATATGGAAAGATTTGCGGTAGGCGATGTTGGTTCTCCTGATAATAAAGTACTATGGTATAGTGTAGATGTTCGTTTTCATGATGAATTTCCTACAGAAGGAATAGAAAACATTGATTATAGTGGTTATCCAAAATCAGTTTCAGCAAACTATGGGTATATGGACTATGATAATAATGCAAATACTTGGAGCCCGGGTCCTGCTAATCCCAAGAGTTTTGGTATTTCCCCAATAGCAATACCTGATTTCGGAGAAGCAAAAGATCGTAAATTTTATCCTAATACGGAAGGTTGGAATATTCTTATGGCTATGGAGGATTTTGATGTGTTTCAAGACTTTCACATTTCACAGACAATGGCCCGGTTTATTAATGATGAGAGAAGAAGAGATAATTTCACAAGTTATAATGGATCTGAACCGGATTCGTTTATCAATAGAATGAATACAAGAAAAGCAGGTAGACCAAGGGCAAGGGTAAATGTTCCTTCGGATTTTAATCAATCAATGCAACTTATTGCCAGTCTGTATGGAAAAGGAAGATTTATAATATAATAAAAAAAATGTATGATTAGTATTGACGAATTAGCAGAATTTATATATCAAAAAAAAGAAAGAGAGTTTTTTACAGAGATAGAAGATAAAGAAATTAATATATACGAATTTGACCAAAGCAATTATTCTTTACTTCACGTGGCAGCCAAAGTTGAAAATTCAGAAGCCATAATTATTAAATTGATAGAACTTGGCTTAGATATAGATATTAAAAACTCTGATGGAAATACACCTTTAATAGTGGCCTCAAACTATAATTGTCCTAACAATATGCAAACATTACTAAAATATAGAGCAGACACTACAATTTATAATAACGATCTAAACTCCGCTTTGCATATAACCTGTTCTTGGAATCGTTTAGAACTAACTAAGATTTTAATCGAAAAAGGCGCAGATGTTAATATTGATGCAGGTAATAAAAGAACACCTATAATCAATGCGATTGAAGCTGAAGCAGATATAGATTTGATTGAATTTCTTTTAGATAATAATGCCGATGTCAATTATGGAAGCGGAAATGGTACTCCATTGATGTTTGCAATTTCAGGTAGAAATTTAATGTTGATAAAATATTTATTAAAAAGAGGGGCCAAAATTAAAAGCTTCACGAATAGATCTGGTGAGAATACGTTAGAGTTTGCTAAAAGAGTAGGAGACGAGGAAATAGTAAATTATTTAATGGAATGTGCAGCAAAAGAATAGTAACGCTAAAAGAAATTGCTTTTAAAAGAAACTATAGGCATAAATGGCTGTCGTTTAGGGATGAAAATTTGTTATTTATTAAAATAAATTAAACTGATGGATATAAGTAGACAATGATTTAAACCATGCCAGAGTACTAGACTAAATAATTCTCTCTAAATGTATTAGCTGCTCTAAAGGATAGGTAATAAACGTTTCAAAAAAAAGAAGATGATGTTTAGGGAAGCAACAGTACATAAAGCGAATAATAAGAATCAAAAACCGCATCTTTTTCAAACAGGAAGAAGTAATGAAAGTTTTATTCAACCTAAAATCGAAATTGAGAAACCTGATGAAGTAAAAGAATCAGGAAATTCTTTAGATCATACATTACCTCAAGAGAATAATCAAAGTTCTTTTTTTAAATTATCAATAATTCAAAAAGATACGGAAGAAGAAGTTCAAAAAAAAGAGGAGGATGAATGGCATAAGGATGCATTCTCAGGAAATAACTTTATGCCATATGAAATTCAGGTAATTTTTCAGAATGTAGATAAAAATGCTAAATATGAAATCCCGGAACAACATAAAGATGTATTTGGTATATGGAGAAATTCATTGATCAAGCATAAACAGGGTTTGCAAGGAGATCCTAAGAAAAAAGCTATCGTAAATATTTTTAAATTATTGATTAATGCTATTCGCAACGGTAAATTTCCAAAAAAAATGATGAAGATTCTTAAAAAAAGTGATGTCATTTTTCAAGCGGCAAGTGATTGGAATGAAGATGTTGAGAAATCGTGTCAAACTATTTCAGAAGCTGATTTAATCGCAATTTTTAAAGAAGGTGATCTTTTAGATCAATTTAAAGCAAATGAACAAGGTCGTACTTGTAAAGAGATTGAAAATAATCAGTGCCTAAAAAGTAAAGATGAATATCTAACATTTTTAAAAGCTAACAAAGTAGTAGATCACCTTAATAATGCATTTAGAATTTTGGGTATAGATACTATCAAAGCTCAGGCAGTGTATCTTGCTCATGCCGCAGGAGAAAGTAATAACCTTATGAGCCTTACTGAAACCAAAAATAAATGGATGGCTAATTACAGAGGTGGAGAAAAGTTTAGAGGAAGAGGTGCATTTCATACTACTCATAAAGATGGATATATAAGGGTGCTAGCATATTTGGATGCATTATTAGAGAATGAAAAAGTTTCTGAGGATGACAAGAAAACAATTAAAAAAGCATTGGAAGCAATCAAAAAAGATGCTACCAAGGCTTCAGATCCAGAATACACTTTTCTTTTTTCTGCAGCATATATGCATATGGCAGGTGGAGTAGCTGTATCCGGAAATGTTAAAGGAAACCCTTCATTTCAGGGGAAAGGTCCGGAATCCTCTTGGGTAGCAGGTAACGATATTAATACATTAAAAGAAAAAGAAAAATTCTTGGGGCGCGCTGCTTTGAAGGCTAGAGTTTTTGCAAAAGCAATGGAAGTATTAAGTAAAAATAACTGTTCCAAAGAAGAATAGTGCATTTTAACAAGGGTTTTAATAGAAAGAGAATAGGAAAATACCCCTAAAAAGATGAGTCTTTTACCTCATGAAAAACTAGCTAAATAGAGTTAACTTTATGTTCTTAAATAAGATAAGGTTATGAAAAAGACAGCATATCAGAAAGAACTCGTAATCAAAGCTACTCAAAAAAGAAAAGGGACAGATAACAACAAAAAGGATGTAATGAAAATTCAATCCTGGTTAACACTATTTTCTATCAGGAATCCCATCAGCGGCACAGCAACGGCAATTGATGGAGATTTTGGCCCTGCGACAGAAAGATCAGTAAAAAACTTTCAGAGTTTTAATAACCTAACAAAAACTGGTATTGTTGATCAAGAACTATTTAATACACTCTCTTTTGGTTTGAAAGACGCTTTTGAAAAACCTTTAATAAGTAATAATTTAAGAGATTTGATGGTTGAAGTAGCAGAAAATCATTTACAGCAACATCCTTTTGAACTGGAAATACAAGGACAGTCTAATAGTGGTCCCTGGGTAAGAAGTTATATGGACGGTCATGATGGGTCTCCTTGGTTCTGGTGTATGGGATTCGCGCAATCCATACTTGATCAGGCTGCTAGTGCTACTGGTGAAAATTTTAAAACATTAATGCCACTAACCTATAGTTGTGATACAGTAGGCAATACAGGTTTAGAAAAGGGACTATTATCCAGATTTAGTAAAATAAGACAAGACCCTTCTATCATAAAACAAGGAGATATATTTCTAATTCAAAAATCACGTTTAGATTGGACACATACCGGTGTGATAACGGCAATAAAAGGAGATGTGATAGAAACAATAGAAGGGAATACAAATCACCAAGGCTCTAGAAATGGAGTAGCCGTTATGAAAAGAACCAGAAGTTATAGACGATCCAAAATAGACGTATTCTCTATTGAACCTTTAGTATAAAAAGATGAAAAAAGCATTGGCTCAGAATACAATTCATTTTGATAGTAAATTATCATTTCTAAGAGAAGTGATTGAATACCGTTTAAAAGATAATTATACAAGTGAAATACCTGTTTTTCCAAAATTTGATACTATTGTATCTGATGACTCTTGGTTTTCTAGATTTGTGAGGAGAAAACAATTGTCTTTAGAAGAAGTAATCACTTTATTATTAGCAATTGTACCTCATATTTCACCTAGTTTTTTTACAACTATCATATCTGATTTTTTACCCAATGGAGGAGAATTACCTGAATTTGGAGGTGTCAAAGGCAAAAATCATAGAGGAATTATACCAACCGGAGAAACAGTACAGTTTATTATAGGAGGAAATGATATCCAGAAAAGGATTCAGTTAACCGAAATATTCTATGAAGACCATCTTTTTAGGAGAGAAGGTGTATTATATTTAGATATGATACCTGCAGGAGAACCAAGAATGAGTGGCCGCTTGACGATGGATCAAGAGTACATAGAGTTGTTTACTACTGGTAAAGTCCTAAAACCGACAATGAGTAAGGATTTCCCAGCAGAACGAATAGATACCGAATTGGACTGGGATGATCTGGTGTTACAAAGTAAAACATTACAGCAGATAAAAGAGACCGAAACTTGGTTAAACTATAATGAAATTGTACTGAATGATTGGAATATGAAATCTAGAATTAAACCAGGATATCGTATTCTTTTTTCAGGTCCACCAGGAACCGGAAAAACACTTACCGCTACTTTGTTAGGGAAATTCACAGGCAAGGATGTATATCGGATTGACTTATCTATGATTGTATCCAAATATATAGGAGAAACCGAAAAGAACTTATCCAAATTATTTGACAAAGCAAAAAACAAATCTTGGATTCTGTTTTTTGATGAAGCCGATGCTATTTTTGGAAAGCGTACCAATGTGAGGGATGCTCATGACAAGTATGCTAATCAAGAAGTATCATATCTGTTACAGCGTATTGAGGCACATCCAGGATTGGTTATTTTAGCTTCAAATTTCAAAAATAATATTGATACAGCATTCACTCGTAGGTTTCAGTCGATTATAGAATTCGAAAACCCATCGTATAAAGAAAGATTATCCCTTTGGAAGAAAAACTTACCAGATAAAATTGCATTAGACAAAAGTGTTTCTTTGGAGGAAGTTTCAAAAAAGTACGCCCTTACTGGGGCAAATATCATCAATGTAGTGCAATACATCTGTCTTAAGACTATAGCTTCTAAACATGAGTCAATTCTTCTTGAAACCATGTTAGAAGGGATTAAAAAAGAATACCTCAAAGAAGGTAAAATGGTGGCGATATAACCCTAATTAGAAAGGTTATAAACTATTTACCTATGTTATTAACAATCATATAGATTAACAGAGGGAAATCAATATTTTTAAAAGGGAATCATTTTTTTAGATGAGGAAATTTTAAAAGTATTGACACATGAATCGATTAACTATTTTGTTTTTTTTAATGATTATTGCAGCTTGCAATACTTCGGAAACTAACGCTAAAAAGATATTAGAATCATCTTCAGTCGGAGAAGATATTTCTAAAGTTGTTGTAGAAACACCTTTAAAATTAACCAAAGATCAGGCGAATACTTTGGCGGAATTGCCTTTAGCCTGTATCCATACAGAGTATCCAAATAAACTAGGACAAACCATAGGCAGTAAAGAAGATTTGGGAGAGCCTAAAGGCTTACATCCTGCGTTTTATGGATGTTTTGATTGGCATTCTGCGGTTCATGGACATTGGTCATTGGTGAAACTATTAAAATCCTTTCCAGACATAGAAAAAGCCAATGAGATAAAAACAAAGCTTTCCGAAAGTATTTCCAAAGAAAACATAGAAGCTGAGATTGCATATTTTAATAGAAAACATAGTACATCATATGAACGAACCTATGGCTGGGCATGGTTGTTAAAACTTGCGGAAGAAATTCATACTTGGGAAGATCCAATAGCAAAAGATTTGGAGCAAAACTTACAGCCATTGACTGATTTGATAGTACAGCGATATCTAGATTTTTTACCAAAGTTGAACTATCCAATTCGAGTAGGTGAACATACCAATACGGCATTCGGATTGTCTTTTGCATTGGATTATGCAAATAGTCTTAAGGATGAAAGCCTTAAAAGTATTATATCCGCTAGAGCAAAGGATTTTTATGGTACCGATTCAGATTGTCCAATAGGATGGGAACCCAGTGGATATGATTTCTTATCACCTTGTTTTGAAGAAGTAGATTTAATGAGGAAAGTATTGGATAAAACAGCTTTTGATATTTGGATTAGTGACTTTATGCCGCAACTTAAAAAGCGTGATTTTAAGATAGAAGTGGGTGAGGTTTCTGATCGTAGCGATGGAAAATTGGTACATCTGGATGGTCTTAATTTTAGCAGAGCATGGGTGTTGTATGGATTAGCGAATCAATATCCAGAATACAAACATCTTATTAATACTGCAAATCAACATATAAAATATTCATTGCCTAATCTAGTGGGAGATAGTTATGAAGGCGGCCATTGGTTAGGATCTTTTGCAATCTATGCACTTGATGATAGTTCTCAATAATGCGACCTTAATAATTTAACTAAGAAGATGAATTTAGTGAAATTTGAGTTGTTGGTTTCTTGATAATTAAAATTTAGTGGAATAATACGCATCCTCACCCAACAGCTCTTTTGAAGAAGAGTAGCTAAAAGTCCCTCTTTGAAGAAGGATATGGGTAGATGTTTTTTGTTTTTCGGAACAAGTTTTATACAAATAATAACTAAAACGTAAACGCGTGAAAAAGTGGTTTTCGAACATCGGTCCTGGAACATTAGTAACAGCTGCCTTTATAGGTCCTGGAACTGTTACCGTCTGTACATTGGCTGGAGTACAATTTGGATATTCTTTATTATGGGCTTTGGTGCTGTCAATAATAGCCTGTATTGTGTTACAAGAGATGTCGGCACGTTTAGGAATTGTTACTCAAAAAGGTTTGAGTGAAGTTGTAAAGTCACAATTCGATAACAAAATAGTACGATGGATCCTAATAGGAGTTATTCTTTCGGCTATTTTTATAGGAAATGCAGCATATGAAGCAGGTAATATTAGTGGAGGTGTATTAGGATTGTCTACCATTTTAGGATCGCCAATAATAGAAATAGGTACCATTTCTATTAACTATATGAGTATTACTATTGGAGTAATAGCCTTTATATTGTTGTACATAGGTAATTATAAAGTTTTAGAACGCAGTTTAATAGTGCTCGTATTATTTATGAGTATTGCGTTTATTATTACTGCAATTGTTACCAAACCAGACCTTTCTTTGCTATTCCAAGGTTTTGTACCCGATCTATCAACGGATAAAATACTCACAATTGTTGGATTGATAGGAACGACTGTTGTTCCCTATAATTTATTTCTTCATGCATCAATAGTAAGTGAAAAATGGAAATCTACCAATGACCTTCCTGGTGCTAGAAAAGATACTATTGTAGCAATAGTGTTAGGAGGATTGGTCTCCATGGCGATTATAATTGCGGGAGCAGCAATCCAACAAACAGAAGTAAATAATGCTGCTGATTTGGCAAAAGGGCTTGAGCCAGTTTTTGGGTCTATGGCAAAATATGTATTGTCAATGGGGTTATTTGCAGCTGGAATTACTTCGGCGATCACAGCACCTTTGGCTGCAGCTTATGTGGTAAAAGGATGTATGGGTTGGCAAGATGGATTGAAAAGTAAATCCTTTAGAGCTATCTGGATTTTCATACTTTTTTTAGGTGTTTTATTTTCTTCCTTAGGAATAAAATCAATAGTGATTATTCGGTTTGCACAAGTAGCAAATGGGCTTCTTTTACCCATTATAGCAATTTTCCTTTTATGGGTTATGAATCAGAAGAATATTTTGGGGAAATTTACTAATTCTTTAAAGCAAAATATACTCGGTTTTTTGATTGTATTTATTACGTGTTTTTTAGGATTTAGAGGTATCTGGAAAGTTATAGTTAATTTGTAAGAAAAATCTTTATTAAAAGTAAGAATTTTGAAAAAAATAATATTGAATTCTGATGTTGGTGAAGAGGCTGGTTTTGATGCGAAAATTATGCCTTTTATATCGTGGTGTAATATTGCATGTGGAGTTCATGCGGGCAATGATCAAGTGATTCAAAAAACAATTGATTTAGCATTGCAGTATCAAGTAAAAATTGGAGCACATCCATCCTATCCAGATCGTGAAAATTTCGGAAGAGAAGTCATGAATATTTCATATGATCATCTAGTTGAAACGATAACTGAACAAATTCAAAAAGTAAAATTTTTCACGGAAGATCGAGGCGAACAATTGCATCATGTGAAACCTCACGGAGCATTATATAATGAAGCAGTGAAAAATGAAGAAGTTGCAAATGCAATTATTAAATCGGTTAATAATGTCGATAAAAGTTTATTAATTATAACACCTAAAGGTTCTGTAATTTCTTATATTTGTGAAGAAGATATGGAGGTGAAACTTGAAGTCTTTGCTGATCGAAATTACAATCAAGATTTGACCTTGGTGTCACGTTCTGAAAACAACGCGGTGTTGTCAGATCCGGAACAAGTTTTCGATCATGTGTTTAGGATGATTTCCGATGGAAAAGTGAAAACAATAAAAGGTGAGGAGGTGTCAATTTGTTTTGATACGATTTGTGTGCATGGAGATAATCCAAAATCCGTGGAAATTTTGGAGTACTTATATAAGGAGTTTTTGAAACGAAATTTTGTATTGAAATGAAAAAATCTGAAATCAAATTTCAATACAAACGCTATGGCGAACATGCAATTTTGATTCAAGGTCCGTCAAAAATTGACGAAATTTTGTTAGAAACACTTCTTTTTTATAAAAAATCTATTGAAAAATTTTATGATAAACTAATTGTTGAGGTAATCTTATCATATAACTCGCTATTAATTTACTATGCATCTACTATAGAAGATGTCTATAGTGAGGTTTTAACACTTAAATCATTGTTTTTTGATCATTTTGATAATCAGGTGCTAAAAAAACGTTTGTGGAAAATACCAGTTTGCTATTCAGTTTCACTTGCTCCGGAACTCTCTTCTTTTGCAGCTAACAAATCGATGAATATTGATGAGGTAATTTCATTACACACTACTCCATTATATACTGTTTATTTTGTCGGTTTTCTTCCTGGATTTTTGTACTTAGGTGGATTGGATGAAAAATTGATTACTCCTAGGAAATCTACTCCGAGCTTAAAGTTAGAAAAAGGATCTGTTGCTATAGGTGGAAATCAAACAGGGGTTTATCCGTGTGATAGTCCTGGTGGTTGGCATGTGATAGGTAGGACCCCTATTAATTTTTTTGATCTTAATGAAGGAAAACCTTGCTTTGCTTCTTCAGGAGATAAGGTTCAGTTTGTGTCGATTAAGGAAAGTGAATATAACGATCTAAGTAAGTTGGTCGAAACAGGTAATTATTTATTTGAAAGTCATGTTTTATGATAAGTAGTGTTGAAATAATTTCATCAGGTTTATATACTACTATTCAAGATAGTGGTCGTTTGGGTTTTTCTAAATTTGGGGTTCCAAGAAGTGGTGTGATGGATCGTCAATCTTTTTTTTTAGCAAATGCGATTTTAAATAATGATAATAATTGCGCTGTTATAGAGTGGACAATGATTCCACCAATTTTAAAATTTCATAGTGATGCCATTATTTCAATAACAGGTGCAGTTTGTGTTCCATTTTTGAATAATGAAAAAAAGAAAATGAACAGTCAATTATTTATCAAAAAAGGAGATGTTTTAAAACTTAAACATGTCGTAAAAGGGGTGTGTGGTTTTGTAGGAATTAGATCGGGATTTCAGTCCGAAGTAGTGTTGAAAAGTAGATCTCAATATAAAATGATTACTACTTCGTCAATACTTCAAAAAGGTGATATTGTTCCTTATAAAGTAAATGCTAATTTTTCGACAAGTTATACTGCTATTAATCAAACTGTTTTTTGGGATAAATCAAATGAAATTATTGCTTTCGAAGGACCGGATTTTGATCTCTTGTCAGAAACACAAAAGTATGATTTGTTGGATATGGATTTTACGATTTCTAGAGATAGGAACCGAATGGCGATTCCCTTGGATGAGTTGTTGAAAAATGATTTAGAATCTATGTTAACTTCTCCAGTTTTACCAGGTACGGTTCAGTTGACTCCATCAGGTAAATTGATTATCTTGATGAGAGATTGTCAAACCACAGGAGGATATCCAAGAGTCTTGCAATTAACTAAGGATGCCATTAATAATATAGCTCAAAAAAGGAGTGGCGAAAAGATTCAGTTTGGATTGATGTAATTAAGAGTATGTTTAAAAATGATGTAAACTGTTTGTCAGTAGTTTGGCGTTCTGGCAATTCTTCAGATCAGAAACATATCTAGATACGTTGTTTATTTGAAACGAAGTCACGGTTGCTAAAATAGTAGTTAACAGGAACCAGAGTTTTTAAACATGCTCTTAGATTGGTTTCTGTAATCAGGTACAAGGGAGTAATTGTTTTGAAGAATTATAGTGTCTTTTTGAGTGCGTAGTTTATTTGTGATGATGTAGAATAACCTTCGTTATGTGGTCACTTTTTAATTGTTTTTTGCAATAAAATCTGGTTCATAAATAATATAAGTGATTGTTTAAGCACCTAATTCTAATTGATTTTTAACTAAATTGAAATACTTTCCTTTTAGTTTTGTCAATGATTCATGATTACCGGTTTCGGCTATTTCTCCATCATCTATAACCACTATTTGATCGGCGTCTTTTACTGTACTTAAACGGTGAGCGATTACAATTACTGTTTTATCTTTTAAAAATTTGTTTAGGTTTTCTACAATTATGCGTTCATTGTTTGTGTCTAAGGCACTTGTGGCTTCGTCAAAAAATACAATTTCAGGGTTTTTGTATACCGCTCTTGCTATGAGTATTCTTTGTTTTTCTCCTGTGCTAAGCCCTATGCCATCGCTTCCGATTTTAGTATTGTAGCTTTGAGGAAGTCGTTCTATGAGGTCTTTAACGTTGGCAATTTCTACAGCTTTAACTAAACGTTTTTTATCAACATATGGATGTCCTATGGTAATGTTTTTGAAAATGGTGTCATTAAAGATGTAGCCTTCCTGCATTACTACTCCGCACTTATTTCTCCAGGATCTTTGTGAAAAATTTTCTATGCTTTGATCTTTTAGTTTGATTTGTCCTTTTGTTGGTTCATAGAATTTTAGTAATAATTTAATTAACGTGGTTTTTCCACTACCACTAACACCTACAATAGCTGTTGTTTTATTAGGCGGAATTGTAAGGTTGATATTTTTTAAAATATTTTCTTTTCTTCCTGGATATGAAAAGGATAAGTTTTCTACAGTGATGTCATGGTTTATATCGACAACATCTGATTTGGATTCATTAATATTTTCTTCATCTTGCAGTTTGTGTATTTCATTTAATCTTTCTATCGCGATTTTAGCATCTTGTACAGTGTAGCTATTTTTTAACATCTCTTGTAATGGACCATTCAATTGCCCTATTATGTACATTATAGATAGCATCATTCCAAGGGTTATTTCACCATCTATAACAAGTTTTGCAGCAAAAAAAACAATGAATATGTTTTTAAGTTCATTAATAAGAGAAGTTCCGATATCTAGAAGTTGTTCGAGAGATAGTTTTTTTGTTGCAAGTTTAAATATTCTCACTTTAATAAACTCCCATCCCCATCTTTTTTCCTGTTCTGCGTTATGAAGTTTTATTTCTTGCATTCCATTAATAAGTTCGATAATCTTATTTTTTTCTTCACTTATCAAATGAAAATGCGATGAATCTATGATAGCTCTTTTTTTAAAGAATAAAGTTATCCAACCAAAATATAAAACTGTTCCTATTATAAAAACACCAAAAATTTTCAAGCTATAATAGGCTAAAACAGTGCCGAATACTATTATGTTTAAAATCGAAAGAATAAAAGATAAAGGAGAATTTGTTAATAGTGTTTCTATTCTTTTATGATCATTTACTCTTTCTAGAATATCACCAGTTAACTTCGAATCAAAATAGGAAATAGGTAGATTCATCAGTTTAATAAAAAAATCAGAAATTAAAGATATACTGATCCTGGTCGAAACATGTAATAATATCCAGCCTCTAACAATGTCTAAACTAATCTTACCAATAAATAAAAACACTTGAGCAAATAATATAATGTATATAAAACCTATATCCTGATTGTTTATACCTATGTCAACAATGCTTTGTGTCAGAAAAGGGAATAATAGATTTAGTATGCTTGTGGCAACAATTCCGATTATTAATTGAGTAACAAATTTTTTATGAACAAGAAGATAGCTTACTATATGTTTAAAACTCTTTTTAAAATTTTCATCTTTAAGCGGGGTGTCTTCGGTTTCATATAATTTAGGTGTTGGTTCAAACAAGAGTACAAGTCCCTCATTAGAATTTTCATTAGCTCCTTTTCCGATCCAGTTTTGTATAAATTCTTTTTTAGAGTATTTTATAGTTGTAGATGCTGGATCAGCAACATAAACAGATCTTTTAGTTACCTTATAAACAACTACGAAATGGTTAGTTTTCCAGTAAATAATTACAGGAAGAGGAACCTCTTCGAAAAACTGAGTTGGACTAATTTTTATTCCAATTGTTCTAAAACCAATTTTATCTGCAGCAATACTTAATAATTGCATATTGGTTCCTTCTCTTGTAGTCTCAGTGTAATCCGTTATTTTTTTTATTGAAATACTTTTTCCATGGTATTTGGAGATCATTCTTAGACAAGTAGCACCGCATTCCATAGAATTAAGTTGCCGATAATGGGGAAATTTTTTGCGCATAAATTAAATTAATTCCAGGTATTGGAGTATGGGTCAAAATTACAAAGATCCATTTTTGTATATGCTTGTTCTTTTGATATGATATCAGAATTAGAAGTACACATATGTCTAAACTGACAATCTTTACATTTTTCTATCTTATCATTAGAGAAGGAATATTTTTTTTTGAAACTAGTTGTATTGATTATTTCACCTATTTTGTCTTTGTTGATATTGCCATGTACCTTTTTGTGTGATATATAATTCTTGATGTCTCCATTTGTATCGATAGATACTTTCCTATATAGGCCCGTGTTGTAAGTTAAGGATTCATAGTACATTTGGTGTGTAATAGTAAAGGAGTCTAAAGTAATGGCCTCCATAGTGTTTTTAGAGAGAATTTTCGTGCTGAATACTAGGTTTTTTATAGAGTTTTTCGCCACTTTTATTTTTCTATCTTTTTTTGCTCCAAAAATAATTAGAACTACTCTTGGAAATTTTTGAACAAACTGGATCAAGTCTTGCTCTGTATATTCTGAATTATATGGGATGAAAATTTCTATCTTTCTTATAGAACTCTCTTTAATGGTATCCAAAGTGTTTCCTAGATCTACTAGAGAATAGTGATCATAACATCTAATCTGGAGTAATTGACACGATAGGTCATTTAATTGGATTAATACATCAGAAATGTTATAAGTAGATGATTTGTCTAGTGCAATAACAGAAGATATTATTTTATGTGGCGAATGAAAGATAGAATTTGGCTTATTAAATGGACTTGGATCATTTGTGTAAAATCCATATGCATTAGCTGCTAGGTATTCAAAATATTTGTCAATACCTTCATCAAGTTCATTATCAAATTTTAATTTTATGTCTTCTATACTCCGTTTGTTGATAACATATTGAAGAATTTCGTAGAGTAAGTTTGGGATTTCTATATAAGCTCCTCTATCTAAATCCATAATAATGCTTTGGGAATATCCTTTCACGGGAATACAAGTAGGAAATAATAAGAAATGTGATTTGTTAATTGGTATATGCATTTATTTTAAATCTAATATATTAGAATTTTTTTTGTAAAAATCCATAATAGCACCTTCACTTTTATATTTTTTCATGTATTGAAATTTTTCTGGTGTATCTCTTTTATCCTTTTCTTTAATCGATAAATAGTGTATATCAAAAGGGATTGATACATGCTCGGGAAAGGATAATAAATCTTTATGTTTTAGTTTTTTCATGTATTAATTATTGTTGATTAAGTGTTCTGCTATTTTTTTATTTAAATAATAATTGCATTGCATAGATACATCTCCATATTGACCTACAGGGTTAATTTCTAAGAAATAATAATGTCCATCAATACTTTTCATGATATCAATGGCTCCATAGCTTAATCTTAATTTGTCCATTAGTTTTATAATACTTTCTTCTATTGCAGGCGTAAGTTGATAAGGGATATATCTTGTTGGAGTATTCGCGTCCCTATTTCGCATATCAATTTTTGTTTCCTCATTAAGTTGGCTAAAGATAGCAGCAGAATAACAAGAACCATTTAAGAATATAGTTCGTATCTCATACTCTTTATCAATACATTCCTGGAATAGAGATGGTGCAAATACATCAGGGGTGTTCTTCAGGTCATCAATCAGGGTTGTGTATTGATGAAAAGATAACTCCGTGTTTGAATCTTCTGTTGGGTGCTTGTATTCCGGTATTATTTCATGAAGTGATTTGGTGATGATTCTATTGTTACAAGATTTAAAAAAAGCTTTAAGATCTTTTTTAGAATTAGTAATGAGTGTTTTTGGTATAGTCAACCCAAGTCTTTCTGCTTCTTGCATTACTATAGGTTTGTTTAATTCAAAAGTTTTAAAAGATCCAAGATGATTATTAGATTCTAATGTATATCCCAAATATTCCCAAAAAACATCGGTTCTTTGTTGTAAAGTATATTTTAATATATTTTCAGGGTACACACCATTATATTCAAGTCCTGCATTAAAGGGTCGAGTGTTATGATTTGGTCTTCTGAACCAAGTAGAATCAATTTTTAAGGCACTAGAATCATCTATGATGTCTTGTTTCTCTTCTTTATTTACTCCTCCAAATGTAAAAGAGATAGTTTTGTCTGTAAATCTAAAATGATCCTTATTTTCTGATGGTCCTATAAACTTTTCATACTCCTGATCATAATAATATAACCAATCAATAACTCTATTAGTGGAGAAATCTATTTTTTCAGAAAAAATTAAATGCATATATGTATTAGTTTCTTAAAAAGCTGTTGTGAAATACAACAGCTTTTGCTATTTATTAAATAAACAATTTGTGATTTTTATTAATTAGGAGGGTGACCAGTGCCACCTCTGTCTCCAGCATTAGCTCCAATCCCGCACCAGTACTGTACTGATTTTCCTTCTTGATCTAATACGACTGCGTCTTTTTGATCTTTTAGACTGCTCAATAAGCTGTCCATTGATTTTTGTTTTTTCATGTGATAAAATTTTTATGATTTTCTGTTTGGAAAATCGGGTTCATAATTAATTAAAAGGCTATGGACTTTATAAGGTCATAAAGCCCATAGTTTTATTTAGAATATACTTTTTTAATTAGGAGGGTTACCAGTGCCACCTCTATCTCCAGCATTGGCTCCGATCCCGCACCAGTATTGTACTGATTTTCCTTCTTGATCTAATACGACTGCGTCTTTTTGATTTTTTAGACTGCTCAATAAGCTGTCCATTGATTTTTGTTTTTTCATGTGATAAAATTTTTATGATTTTCTAGTTAAGAAAATCGGGTTCATAATTAAGTGAATTCAATAAAACTTATTACGAGGCATCTAGATTGCTCCTTTGTCGGGAGGGTCTCCAGCACTACCAAGATCTCCAGCATTAGCTCCAATCCCACACCAGTATTGTACTGATTTTCCTTCTTGATCTAATACGACTGCGTCTTTTTGATTTTTTAGACTGCTCAATAAGCTGTCCATTGATTTTTGTTTTTTCATGTGATAAAATTTTTATGATTTTCTAGTTAGAAAATCGGGTTCATAATTAATAAAAAACACTACAGATTATAGTATTTTATAATCTCTAGTGGATAAGGTTTAATCTGTAGGGGGATTTCCACTACTGCCAAAATCCCCTGCATTAGCACCAATCCCACACCAGTATTGTACTGATTTTCCTTCTTGATCTAATACGACTGCGTCTTTTTGATCTTTTAGACTGCTCAATAAGCTGTCCATTGATTTTTGTTTTTTCATGTGATAAAATTTTTATGATTTTCTAGTTAGAAAATCGGGTTAATAATTGATTAAAAGGCTATGGACTTTATAAGGTCATAAAGCCCATTGTTTATTTAGAATTTATTTTTTTAATTAGGAGGGAATCCAGAACCACCTTTATCACCCGCATTAGCGCCAATCCCGCACCAGTATTGTACTGATTTTCCTTCTTGGTCAAGGACCACTGCTTCTTTTTGATTCTCTAGACTGTTCATTAAAGAATCCATTGATTTTTGTTTTTTCATGTGATAAAATTTTTATGATTTTCTGTTTAGAAAATCGGATTAATAATTAATATAAAACACTACAGATTATAGTATTTTATAATCCGTAGTGTATAAGGTTTAATCATTTGGAGGATGACCAGAATTACCGTGATCCCCAGCATTAACTCCAATCCCACACCAGTATTGTACTGATTTTCCTTCTTGATCTAATACGACTGGTTGTTTTTGATCTTTTAGACTGCTAAGTAAGCTGTCCATTGATTTTTGTTTTTTCATGTGATAAAATGTTTTTGATTTTCTATTAAGAAAATCGGGTTAATAATTGATTAAAGAATTAATAGTTTTATGAAATAATGAAACTACTAATATGTCAAGTTTGTATAATCTATTGACGATCAAACAGCGCCATCAAAACCCCAAGAATTAGCTCCAGTGGGTATTAATTTTTTCTCCTGTAAAGCCTATATATTTGTTTTTATTTTAGGGAAAAATTAGACTAACAAAATGTTGTTATATAATAATAACGGCATTAATTTTTATTTGTTACAGTAATATTAGTAGTACTTCTCGCTATTTGATAATAGGAAAGACAACCATATATTTGCTGCAGTACTTGTCGATAATTACAATTCTATAGTAGTGATATATACATTTTTTATATGACCTTCGTTTTTAACAAGATATATTTTCGATTGAAAATTTAATTACTCTATAACTTTGTGTTTTAATAGGTGAGATTGTTACCTGTATAATTGTTAAAAAGGATGTTATTTAACGATTATTTAACGATTTCGTAGGTGTAAATGGAGTGGTAATCGATCAGAATGATACATTGAAAAATGATTTAGAATCTATGTTAACTTCTCCAGTTTTACCAGGTACGGTTCAGTTAACTCCATCAGGTAAATTGATTATCTTGATGAAATATTGTCAAACCACAGGAGGATATCCAAGAGTCTTGCAATTAACTAAGGATGCCATTAATAATATAGCTCAAAAAAGAACGGGTGGACAAATTAGGTTTGAGCTAAAAACTATTTAATGACAGTTTGTTAATATTTTTTTGAATAATAGTAGTTTTAGTGTATGCTTGCGTTTTTTTGTGATATATAATATGTTTATTTTTATTAGACATGTGTAGTTATTAGATATGTATTAGTTCGATTATTAATTAATACTAGATGGTTTTTAGAAGGTTGGACAATGATTGGAATTTGTGTAGGGGGTGAATCCACCCTTTTTTATCAGGGGAAAAACACCCTAAGCTGTTTTTTTTTGTTTTTTTGATAATTACCTATAATGTTTGTTATCAAGTGATTAACAATGTGGTTTTGCCGTAAAATTATTATAAAAAAGGGTTGCCGTATTTGTTTAAAACTTAGATTTTTAAATATATTAGCATCAATAACCCAATAAATAAAAAGATTATGGCAAAAAAAGTACAAAAACCCGAAAAGTGCATTAAAGTAGAAGAGGCAAGAGAGCTTCATGATAATTGGTGTAAGAAAAGAGGAAAACGTCTTCAGAAGAAATTAGGTTTTGAGGATGCTCGTGAGTTTCATTGGTCCGTTGCAGAGTTAGAAGAGTATTTAGCATATGTGAAACAAGAATCAGAAGAACAAGGAATTAAAGATCCAGGTATAAGAATATATATGGGAGCATATCCTAAATCAAAATGTAAAATGAAGAAAGGGTATTCGACTTTGTTTATGGCGCCAACAGGTTCACGACCTGGAGCATCGGGTAAAGGAGATGGTGATCCTGAAAATAATTATGATATTCCTGCTTTTAACAGAGGTGGACATGGTTTTCCTCCAAATGATTATTAATGAGTGATTCAATAAACTTAATAGTTATTAATCTCTTTGAGTTAATTGCGGCAATTGCCGGAACAGTTTATATTTCAAGATATCAAGTAGATCGCTCTACTCGGTATCTTGTTTTCTTTTTATGGTTGAATGTTTTTGTAGAGGTGGTTTTTGGTTGGTTACCTACGTTTGTTGAAATCTTCAATTCATTTAAGTTTTTAGAGGATACAATTTTTGCTCGTAATAAGTGGATTTATAATACTTTTGAAGTTGTAAGTTCTCTGTTTTATTTACTTTATTTTGCTAACTTAATTGAGTCAAATAAGAATAAGAAGATTGGATTAAATATTATAGCTATATATGTAATCTTTTCTGTATTTAATTTAGCTTTTTCTGATGTATTTTTTACTTCCAGTTCTGCGCCTAATTCTATTTTTGGTACTTTATTGCTGGTTTTGTTTATAATGTATTTTTATTTTCAAATTTTGCAAAGTGATGAAATACTAAATTTTTATAAGACTATCCCATTTTATGTTTCTATAGGTGCATTAGTTTTTCATCTAATAGTGAATCCAATTTTTATTTATGAACAGTATTATAGTAATACTGTCAGTCCTGAATTTGTTAGAATTTTTCTAACAATATTAACAATAGTGAATATTTTTATGTATTCTTGTTATACTATTGGATTTCTGGTATGCTCGAAAAGGAACAAATCTTATTAATTGTTTATTTTACCATAATTATCTTATTCTTTGCGATATTCGGTATTATATTTTTTATTGCTTTTCAAAAACGTAAAAATAAATTGCTTCTTGAGCAATTCAAGGCAAAACAACGTTTTGATGAAGAATTACAAAACTCTAAACTAGAAATCCAGGAACAAACCCTTAAAAACGTAAGCTGGGAATTACACGATAATATCGGTCAGTTATTGTCTACTGCAGTGATGCAAATCAATATTTTAAATACCAATCTTGAACCAAAAATCAAAGATTCTGTTCAGGATATTAGAAACTTAGTTGGCGATAGTCTACAAGAAATAAGAAACCTTTCTAAAACTCTTAATCACGAAGTAATTCAGAATATCGGTATAGAGAAATCTATCCAGGTAGAATTAGACCGTTTTAAAAAATTAAATTTTCTTACACCAGAGTTTATCGTAACCGGAGAAGAAGTGGTTATAAATCCTAAAGATGAAATTATTATATATCGCATCATTCAGGAGTTTTTCTCAAATACCATAAAACACGCAGAAGCATCTCATCTTTTAGTAAAATTAGAATATACTATAGATGATTTAACAATTACTATAAAAGATGATGGGATTGGGTATGATATGGAGTCGGTTCAAGCCAATTCTGGTTTGTTAAATATGAAAAGTAGAGCTGGGCTGGTTAATGCAAATTTAGACAGTGTATCCGAACCGGGTAAAGGAGTTTTGCTTACCTTGCAGTATCCATTTAAAGATGACGATAAGGTATAATGAAATTTAAATTACAATGAAGAAAAAAACTGTGGTTATTGTAGATGATCACCTTCTCTTTGCACAATCTCTAGAAAGCTTGATTACAAATCTAGAAGGCTACGAAGTATTGGCAATCCTTAAGAACGGGAAAGAACTAACACAATATTACCTACATAAAAGAAAAAAACCAGAGCTTATTTTATTGGATGTAAAAATGCCAGTGATGGATGGTATCCAGACCATGCAATGGTTAAAAGAAAACCAGCCGGAGCAGAAGGCTTTAGCATTGACGATGGAAGATGACGAAGAAACCATTATAAAAATGCTGAGAGCAGGCGCTAGAGGGTATTTATTGAAGGATATTCATCCAGAGAATTTTGAGTTTGCGATGAAAATGGTCATAGAGCAAGGGTTTTATTATTCTAGTAAAATAGAGACTGCGCTAAAGTATTCTGAAAAACCAGATGCTGATATTGGTCAAAACCTTGCGGATAAGTTAACAGATAGAGAATGGACATTTCTAAAATATGCGTGTTCAGAACTTACATATAAAAGTATTGCTGGTGAAATGAACCTAAGTCCAAAGACTATAGAGAACTATCGCGAATCTGTTTTTAAGAAGTTACAGGTGAAAACCAGAGTTGGGCTAGTAATATATTGTATGAAAAATAATTTATTCAAGCTGGATTAAAACCTTTTAAAACAGTGTTTGTTTTTCAAAAAAATATTTTGTTATATTTACACCAATGAAAAGTAAAAACATAAATATCAAAAATGTCATTAGTATTGAGGTGATTATTTCATCTTGATAAGGGATATTGTTGATATATAATATATGAATTGATCCCTTTGCGAAAGTAAAGGGATTTTTTTATTCCATATTTAAAAATTTACAATGAGAGTAATAAAAAATAGAAACATCAATGTCATTAGTATCGTCGTGATTATTTCACTAAGCTGAGGGATATTGATATAATTTATATACTAAACTCCCTTCGTAATTTGAAGGGAGTTTTTTTATGTCTGAAAATAATGTGTAACAAAAATTAACAAATAGTGATTGTAAATAAAAAGAAGTTAAATGGTTGTAAATCAGTTATTAATAAGCATTTGGTAGTGGTTGGATGTTGTAAGCTTATTGAATAAAATTCAACAGTTTAGTCATTACGAAATAGTTTTATACTGTGGTTTGTTTGGTTAAGTATTAATTAATCGAATAAATAGTTAAAATTTTAAAGAATTAATAAAAAATTTACATTCAAAAGGAATGAGCATTAATAAATATAGTAAACAAGTTACACAAGACGATACACAACCGGCAGCACAAGCAATGCTTCATGCTATTGGTTTAACTGACGAAGACTTTAAAAAACCATTGGTTGGTATTGCAAGTACAGGTTATGAAGGTAATCCGTGTAATATGCATCTTAATGATTTGGCAAAGCTAGTAAAGCAAGGAACGCAAGAAGAGGATGTAGTAGGATTAATATTTAATACGATTGGTGTTAGCGATGGTATTTCTATGGGAACACCAGGAATGCGTTTCTCATTGCCGTCCAGAGATGTAATTGCAGATTCCATGGAGACTGTTGTACAGGCTATGTCTTATGATGGAATGGTAACAGTAGTAGGATGTGATAAAAATATGCCTGGAGCATTAATGGCTATGCTACGATTAAACCGTCCTTCAATTTTGGTGTATGGAGGTACAATTGCTTCTGGATTACACGCGGGAAAGAAATTGGATATAGTTTCTGCTTTTGAAGCTTGGGGAGAAAAAGTAGCTGGAACTATTACTCAGAACGAATATAAGAGTGTAATAGAAAAAGCTTGTCCCGGAGCAGGAGCTTGTGGAGGTATGTATACTGCCAATACCATGGCTTCTGCAATAGAAGCTTTAGGAATGTCTTTGCCGTATAATTCATCAAACCCTGCAATTAGCAACAATAAAGAAAAAGAAAGTATCGCAGCAGGTCGTGCGATGCGAACACTTTTAGAAAAAGATATTAAGCCATTAGATATTGTCACCAAAAAATCTTTAGAAAATGCGATACGATTGGTAACTATATTAGGAGGTTCTACCAATGCGGTATTACACTTTTTAGCAATTGCGAGAGCAGCAGATGTAGAATTTACACTTGCAGATTTCCAAAGAATAAGTGATGAGACTCCGTTTTTAGCAGATCTAAAGCCAAGTGGGAAATATTTGATGGAAGATGTACACGCGGTAGGTGGAATTCCAGCTGTACTTAAATATTTACTTAAGAAAGGGTTGTTACACGGAGATTGTTTGACCGTTACGGGAAAAACACTTGCAGAAAATTTATTAGATGTACCAGATCTTTCAGAAGGACAAGATGTAATAAAACCATTAGAGAACCCAATTAAACCTACAGGACACCTTAGAATAATGTTTGGTAACCTAGCAGAAGGAGGTTGTGTTGCAAAAATCACGGGTAAAGAAGGACTTCGTTTTCAAGGAAAAGCAATAGTGTTTAATAGCGAATATGATGCTAATGATGGAATAAGAGATGGAAAAGTGGGAAAAGGAAATGTAGTCGTCATTAGGTACGAAGGCCCAAAAGGAGGTCCCGGAATGCCAGAAATGTTAAAACCAACAGCGGCAATTATGGGAGCGGGTCTTGGTAAAGAGGTTGCACTAATTACTGACGGTAGATTCTCTGGAGGAACTCATGGATTCGTGGTAGGACATATCACTCCAGAAGCACAAGAAGGAGGTTTGATAGCATTGGTAGAAGATGGAGATGTCATTACAATTGATGCAGAAACGAATTCTATTACTGTAGCGATCGAGGAAGAAGAAGTTAAAAGAAGAAAAGCTTCTTGGGTTCAACCGCCATTAAAATTCAGTAAAGGAGTTTTATATAAATATGCAAACACAGTTTCATCTGCATCACAAGGATGTGTGACAGATGAGTTCTAAGAACATTCTGGTAAATAACCGGAATATAAAAACATAAAGCGTAATGGAAACACAAACGCAAACAATAGAAAAGGAAGCTAATGAAACTACTGGTCATATGACAGGAGCAGAAGCTGTAATACATTGCTTACTAGCAGAAGGGGTCGATCTAATTTATGGATACCCTGGTGGAGCAATCATGCCAGTCTATGATGAACTTTATAAGTTTCAGGATAAATTACAACATATACTTACTAGACATGAACAAGGAGCAACGCATGCTGCTCAAGGATATGCCAGAACAAGTGGAAAAGTCGGTGTAGCAATCGCAACATCCGGGCCAGGAGCGACTAATTTCGTAACAGGAATAGCGGATGCTCAGATTGATTCTACACCTATGGTTTGTATTACTGGGCAAGTAGGATCTCATTTATTAGGATCTGATGCTTTTCAGGAAACAGATATTATAGGAATTTCTACACCAATCACTAAATGGAATCACCAAGTAACCAAAGCTGAAGATATTCCTTCTGTGTTAGCCAAAGCATTTTATATTGCGCGTTCCGGTCGTCCAGGTCCGGTTCTTATCGATATAACAAAAGATGCTCAGTTTGGTGAGCTTGATTTTAAATATTCAAAATGTAAAGGAGTAAGAAGTTATAAACCGGTTCCTGAAACCGATCCTAAAACATTAGAGCAAGCTGCTAGTTTGATTAACAGCGCAAAAAAACCAATGATTGTTTTCGGTCAAGGAGTTATTCTTGGCGAAGCAGAGGAAGAATTAAAGGATTTTATTGAAAAAACTAACATTCCATCAGCTTGGACAATTTTAGGATTATCAGCATTGCCAACGGCTCATCCACTTAATGTGGGAATGGTAGGAATGCACGGTAATTATGGACCTAATAAATTAACTAACGAATGTGACCTTTTATTAGCGATAGGGATGCGTTTCGATGATCGTGTTACTGGTAATTTAGAAACGTATGCAAAACAAGCTAAAGTAATTCATTTCGAAATAGACCCTGCAGAAGTAAATAAGAATGTAAAGGCAGATGTAGCCGTTATGGGTGATGTAAAAAATACATTGGGAGAATTACTTTCGATGGTTGAGTCTAATAATCATGATGCTTGGTTACAGGAGTTTAAGGATTTTGATACTATAGAATATGATAAGGTGATTAAAGAGGAGTTATATCCTTCTAAAGAAGGTCTTTCTATGGGAGAAGTACTTAGAGGTATTAATGAGGAAACAAAAGGAGATGCTATTATTGTTTCTGATGTAGGACAACACCAAATGATCGCATGTAGATATGCTGAGTTTATAAAATCCAAAAGCAATGTAACTTCTGGAGGCTTAGGAACCATGGGATTTGCTTTGCCAGCAGCTATCGGAGCGAAAATGGGAGCTCCGGAGAGAGAAGTTGTAGCTATTATTGGCGATGGTGGATATCAAATGACGATACAAGAATTGGGTACTATTTTTCAGACTAGAGTTCCTGTGAAGATTGTTGTTCTTAATAATGATTTCTTAGGTATGGTACGTCAGTGGCAACAGTTGTTTTTTGATAAGCGATATGCATCAACAGAAATGGTGAATCCTGATTTTGTGACTATTGCAAAGGGTTATCATATAGAAGCTAAAAGAGTAAATAAAAGAGAAGATTTACAAGGAGCTATTGCGGAAATGATAGCTTCAAAAGAACCATATTTTTTAGAAGTATGTGTAGAAAAGGAAAACAATGTATTTCCGATGATACCTACAGGAGCATCAGTTTCGGATATAAGATTAGAGTAATAATAAGTTGTCATTCTAGCGTAGGTTAGAATCTATTAAAAGATATAATAATGGAGAGAGAGTGTTATACCATATCAGTATATACTGAGAATAATATAGGATTGTTGAACAGAATATCAGCAATCTTCCTGAAGCGTCATATTAATTTAGATAGTATGACAGCATCCGTTTCAGAAATTAAAGATGTTTTTCGATTTACGATTGTAGTAAAAATAACGGAAGAAAAGGTTAAGAAGCTGGTAGGTCAGATAGAAAAACAAATTGAGGTTATTAAAGCTTTTTATCATAAGGATGATGAAACAATTTATCAAGAAACAGCATTGTTTAAAGTAGCATCTAAACTTTTGTTTGAAGAAAGACAAATACAAAATGTTATTAAAGAAAGCAACTCAAACATTGTCACTGTAACGCCAGAGTTTTTTGTTTTGGAAAAAACAGGAAGACGTAAAGAAGTTGAAGAGTTGTATGATAAATTAGAACCGTATGGTTTAATGCAATTTGTACGTTCAGGCAGAATTGCTGTTACAAAAGAAAAGATGCATATATCTAAAATAATAGAAAGTTTTGGAGTAGAGACTGTGTAAGGGATAGCAACGACATCCTTTTCTACGTCAGTTCGAGTATCCGTCCTAGGCGGATGTATCGAGAACCAGTAGAAAAGATATAGTGAATAGCCCGACCCTGAGATGTCACACTGAGATGCTATATTGAGCTTCCTCCAAAGGCGGACAAGTGTCGAAGTATTGTCAAAGCGCAGTCGAAGGGATACACCAAAAGAAAAAGAAACAACTAAAAATCAAAATTAAATAGATTTCCGTGTAAGCGGAAGTAATCACAAATTAAGAAAGAAATGGCAAATTATTTTAATACGCTATCATTAAGAGATCAATTAACACAATTAGGAAAATGTAGATTTATGGACTCTTCTGAGTTTACAGACGGAGTTGGAGTCCTTAAAGGAAAAAAAATAGTAATAGTAGGTTGCGGAGCGCAAGGGCTGAATCAAGGATTGAATATGAGAGATTCGGGATTGGATATTTCATACACACTTCGTGAAGCTGCTATCAAAGAAAAAAGACAATCGTATAAGAACGCTACAGATAATGGATTTACAGTGGGAACTTATGAAGAATTGGTTCCTAACGCAGATGTGGTGATCAACCTTACGCCAGACAAACAACATACTCAGGTAGTAAATGCTGTTATGCCGTTAATGAAAAAAGGAGCTACTCTATCGTACTCTCACGGGTTTAATATTGTAGAAGAAGGAATGCAAGTCAGAGAGGATCTTACTGTAATTATGGTAGCACCAAAAAGCCCTGGCTCTGAAGTGAGAGAAGAGTATAAAAGAGGATTCGGAGTGCCTACACTAATTGCGGTACATCCAGAGAATGATCCTAAAGGACATGGGTTAGCACAGGCCAAGGCATACGCTACAGGAACAGGTGGTGATAGAGCAGGGGTATTAGAATCGTCTTTCGTTGCAGAGGTGAAATCAGATCTTATGGGGGAGCAAACTATTCTTTGTGGTTTGTTACAAACGGGTTCTATTCTTTGTTTTGATAAGATGATAGAAAAAGGAATTGACGCAGGATATGCTTCTAAATTAATTCAGTACGGATGGGAAACCATTACAGAAGGATTAAAATATGGAGGTATTACAAATATGATGGACCGATTGTCTAATCCTTCGAAAGTAAAAGCTTTCGAACTTTCTGAAGAGTTAAAAGATATTATGCGTCCATTGTTCCAAAAACATATGGATGATATTATCGGTGGTCATTTCTCTAAAACAATGATGGAAGATTGGGCAAATGATGATAAAAATCTATTATCGTGGAGAGCGGCAACTGGAGAAACAGCATTCGAGAAAACACCAGCAGGAGAGGTAACTATTTCTGAACAGGAATTCTATGATAACGGGGTGCTAATGGTTGCTATGGTAAGAGCAGGAGTAGAACTTGCTTTTGAAGCAATGACTTCATCTGGTATTATCGAGGAATCTGCTTACTATGAATCACTACATGAAACTCCACTTATTGCGAATACAATTGCACGTAAGAAGTTATTCGAAATGAACAGAGTAATTTCGGATACAGCAGAGTATGGATGCTATTTGTTTGATCATGCGTGTAAACCGTTATTAGGAGATTTTATGAAAAAAATCAATACTGATGTGATTGGTAAAGCTTATGACGAGGGTAAAAGCAATGGAGTTGATAATGCAAAGCTAATAGAAGTAAATGCTGCTTTAAGAAATCATCCTATAGAAGTAGTAGGAGCAAGATTAAGAGCATCTATGACGGCAATGAAGCCAATAGTGTAAAAAAATCGTCGATTCGAGTACTTCGACGTGAGGAGAAGTGTATCGAGAATAAGATTTTGAATAGTTGAAGCTTTTCTCGATACAATTTTTCTTCATTTTATTACGAAAAATCACTCGAAATGACGCTTCAAATAATTTATTTGTCTAGCTGGGTCTGTTGAAGTTTTTTGAGATGTGTATTGTGTAATCTTTGATGGGCTCAGACTGGCAAACCTTAAAATATAAAATTAGTATTCATGAATACAGAAGTAACTACATATTTTCCGGAATTAGAAGATATACAAAAGGCGGCCTCCACTATCAAGGAGGTTTCTATGGTTACTCCCTTAATGAATAGTATTCGTTATTCTAGAATGTATGATGCGAATATATTACTGAAAAGAGAAGACCTACAACGAGTTAGATCTTACAAAATAAGAGGAGCTTTTAATAAAATTAGTTCTTTAACGGAAGAGCAATTAGCTAAAGGCGTTGTGTGTGCCAGTGCAGGAAATCATGCACAAGGTGTAGCTTTTGCTTGCCACCATTTAGGGATACAGGGTACTATTTACATGCCATCTGTAACACCAAAACAAAAGGTAGAACAAACCCAAATGTTTGGTGGTAAATTTGTAGAGATAGTTCTGGAAGGAGATACTTTTGATGATGCGTCCAAAGCGGCAAAAGAATTATGTACTAAAGAAGGAAAAACTTTTGTGCATCCATTTGATGATCCTAAAACTATAGAAGGGCAAGGAACAATAGGGTTGGAAATTTTTGAACAAACGGATGATCCGATTGATTACATTTTTGTAGCAATTGGAGGAGGAGGTCTCGCTTCGGGATTATGCGGAGCGATGAAAGCACTTTCGCCTAAAACTAAAATTATTGGCGTAGAACCGAAAGGAGCGCCTTCTATGTTGACCTCAATTCAGCGAAATAAAAATACAGAGATTTTTAATATCGATAAATTTATTGATGGAGCAGCAGTACAAAGAGTAGGAGATTTAAATTTTGATATTTGTAAATCTCATTTGTCTGATATGATAACAGTGTCAGAAGGGTTAGTATGTCAAACTATTTTAGATTTATATAACAGAGATGCAATTGTAGTAGAACCCGCAGGAGCATTAACGCTAGCAGCGTTAGAATTTTATAAAGATAAAATAAAAGGTAAAAATGTGGTTTGTATCGTTAGTGGAAGCAATAATGATATCACTCGTACTGCGGAAATTAAAGAGCGAGCGTTGCTATTTGCAGATCTAAAACATTATTTTATTGTTCGTTTCCCACAAAGAGCTGGAGCTCTGAAACAGTTTGTTGGAGAAATCTTAGGACCTAATGATGATATTACGCATTTTGAATATTCTAAAAAATCAAGTAGAGAAAATGGTCCTGCTGTTGTAGGTATAGAGCTTAAAGATAAAAATGACCTACAGCCACTTATCTCTAGAATGAAGAAGCATAACTTCTTTGGAGATTACCTAAATGATAAACCTGATCTTTTTCAGTTTTTGGTGTAAAGTGATCTTCTGATTCGCTTAATCCTCGGATATAAACGAATCTTGAGCGCACTTAGTCGAACCCTGAGCGTAGCCAAAGGGTTGACTTTTTAGATAATTATTGCTCTAAAAGTCCATCAGCAATCCAATCTTCTACAATATCTATAGTAGCTTGTGGCATTCTTCCTCCATTATCTGAAGGAGGCATTACATTAAAGCCATTATTAGTTTCAATGAAACTAAATAAATTTCTATCAGTTACAGCATTTCTCACTTCCTGAAAAGTTTCTAATGCCATTGGAGCAGAATTTTGAAGAGGAGTTCCATGACACTCGATGCAATTAGTATCTATTATCGTTTTTACGTGAGCATTATAGGTAGAGGTTTGTTCAGGAATTGGATCTGGATCTACAGTAACTTCAGGTTCTGTAGTATCATCATCACTGCCACCGCAGCTTAATAAAACAATTGTAAATAATGATAATAATAGTTTTGGGGATTTCATAAGTTTATTTTTTTCTTCAATATAGCAAATATTATCAGGAGCGTACAATACTTCTGATTTCACAACTATAACGTAAAGATTTTTGATAAATTATAGTGCTACCTGAACATTGTATTCCTTTAATAGTTCTAGGTGATCTTCAAGTTTAAATTCTGATGCTTTAAAACGATCTCTTCTAGCTTTAACATCTTCTTTGCGATTGATACTTCTTACAAAACGACGTACGGCTGTTTCATTTTCTAAAACTAAACCTGGAACAGGAACACTTTTTCCTTCAGAGTCTTTCGCAACCATGCTAAAATAACTAGAATTACAATGCTTAACTTTACCAGTCATAATATTTTCTGATTCTACACGTACGCCAACTACCATAGAAGTGGTACCTACGTTGTTTATAGAAGCTTTCATAGTTACCAGTTCACCAACTTCTATTGGTTTTAGAAAATCTACTTTATCTACACTGGCGGTGACACAATAGGTTTCAGAATGTTTAGATGCGCAGGCAAATGCAATTTGATCCATTAAAGAAAGAATATAACCCCCATGTATTTTTCCACTAAAATTAGAATGAGAGGGGAGCATTAATTCTGAAATGACAACTCTGGATTGTCTGGCGGTTTTATATTTTTTCATTTAATTGATTTCTTAGATTATACCTTGTTGACTTTGAATTTACTATATATAAAATAGCTGAGTATATTATAAAAATTGATTTTAGACAATAATCCATCAAAAGTTTTGATCTAGTCAAGACCTCGCAGGTTTCTAAAACCTGTGAGGTCTAAAAAGCTACTGCAATATAATAGACTGAAAAATCAATTTTTCATTATTTTTCTGAATTTTTTCTAGGTACTAAAACAGTATATTTTCTTTAACAACACATTCAAAGTACAATTGGTGTTATTTTCTAAAATGCGGTGATTCTTCTTCTTCTGCATCGATAACAAAATACTTGGAATCTCCTAACCAGGAAATCGTTGCAAAACGTTCTTTGTACTTTAGTTTTACATATTTCCCTTGAAATTCTTCTAGCTTTTTGATCACTTCTTTGTTTTTATCTTCTACAGAAAAACTAAATATCTGAGCTCCAGAAATTCCTTGACTGATTTCTCCTTCCCAAGTTTTAAACATTACTCCTTTATTACTGAATTTGATCAATTCTCCACTTCTTACACCTTCGCTGTAAGAAGCAAAATATACGGTGGCATACCAAATACCAAAAAGCAACGTAATGGCTAAAATTATCAAGGCTAATATTTTTTTCATAAGTTCTTAGTTGATGTGTTTAAAAAGCTTCATATACTTTGTTTACAAATTCGTCAATTTGGCTGGGCTCTAACCATCTAGTTACAATGACTAGATTTTGTTTTTGATCAATAATGATAAAATTACCCCCAAAACCTGCAGCATAAAATAAATGTTCAGGTAAACCTTTCCAATGGCGAGTCCCTTTTTTATTTAACCACCACATGAATCCATAGTTCATATTAGCTTTAGAAGGTTTGACAGCTTCTGCTATCCAGTTTTTAGAAATTAATTGTTGATTTTTCCATGCTCCATTATTCATAAATAATAATCCAAAACGTGCATGATCTTCAGTATTTATAAATAATCCTCCACCAGAATGCCCACCACCACTTGCAGATTGCATTTGGATACCATCGATATTCACCCAAGAATTATCATAGCCATACCATCGCCAGGTTGTGGATGCACCAATAGGATCCATAATTTTTTCTTTAAGGATTTGCGGTAAAGGCTTTCTCCAAACATTTAAAAGTGAATATGCCAAAACATTTACCCGAACATCATTATATTCAAAAACGTTTCCAGGTTCGTTTAATTTTCTAAATTTCCAATCATCGATGCCTCCTTCTTTTGGTGGACGATCTGCCCAATCATATCCTCCCCATAATTGTCCTGACCAATCCGAAGATTGGGTGAGTAAATGTCGCCAGCTTATTTTCTTATTATGTTCACCATCATACGTGTGATCCCAAACATAATTATATGCAAAATCATCTACAGAATTGATTAATTTTTCATCAATAGCTAATCCTGCAGCGGTGGATAAATAACTTTTGGTAACACTAAATGTCATATCTACACGATCTACATCGCCCCATTTAGCAATGATATATCCATCTTTTAGAATCAAACCGGCAGGAGTTCCTCTTTTTTTGGTGGGTCCCAATATTTTATGATAAGGTTCTTTTTCGAATCCTTTTAGTATGGCTTGGCGTAAATCTTTAGATCCAGAATATTCATTGTCTTTCGCATACTGGACCGCCTCGTTAAGTTTGGTTGTATTTATCTTAAATTCTGAAGACTTTTTTTCTTCCCAGTTTCCGCGCTCTGGGAAATAGATTTCTTGGGCATTGGTAAAATGAAAAGCAATTCCAGAAAGAAATACTAAGCAATATATTTTTAGAAATTGATTTTGCATTTTATAAATTTTGAGTTATCATTTTAGTTTTAACTATTTTTCTTATAGTAATCAGAAAACCTATAGCAAATAGTAAAGATCCTAAAAATGAACCTATTTGAAATATGTACAAAATGGTAGCGTATTGATTTGCTCCCAAAAACATATAAAATGCTATCGAAGAACTAGATAGTATAGTGAATAGTGTTAATAATAGACTGCCTATAAGTAACAAGATCCGTTCTACACTAGAACCTATTTTTCGATAAAAATATATACAAACGATGGAAACAAAAATTTGAGTAATCGAACTAAAAATTCCTATGATGAGGTATTTTATAATTTCTAAAAAATCAGGATATGCTTGTTCCATAGATAAAGGTTTGTATTAATTTCTTACGATTCATTATCATCTACAGTCCTTTTTGCAATAACTTCTGTAGATGATTTTGTTTTTATAACCTTTCTGATTAAAAGAAATGTTCCCGCGACAAATAATATAGAACCAATAAATGATAAAATACTAAGAGCAGTTGATATATAAGAATAGTAATAACCATCCCAAGATTGGTAGACAGAAAGTTGAATAAACAATACCTGGTTAATAATGGAGGAGAGAAAAATAATAATGTTCCCAACCAGTATCAAAATCCCATCCATTTTACCTCCCATTTTCATTAGGTAGTAACTACTAATTATAATAAATACTAATGTTGGTAATACATAAAATAGTCCTGTCAATGATTGAACTAGAACTTGAGAAATATCTGTTTCCATAAGAGTTACATTATAATGTCATTAGTATTATCTTCCGATGCACGTTTTATAATTGCCTCAGGAAGGGATTTTTTGGCCTTGGCTCCCATCTTTTTAAGTTTTTCTACGCTGGTTATTAGGTTACCTCGTCCATCTACTAGTTTATTCATAGCAGAAGAGTAATCTTTTTTAGCATCATCTATCTTTTTACCAACTCCAGTAAGATCTTTTACTAATCCTTCGAACTTATCATATAGTGCTCCTGCTTGTCTGGCAATTTCTATTGCATTACGTTGTTGTTTTTCATTGTTCCACATCGTATCAATCGTGCGCAGTGTAGCTAACAGTGTAGATGGGGTTACAATTACTATGTTTTTTTCAAAGGCTTGGTTATATAATTTATTGTCTTCATTAATCGCAATAGCAAATGCTGGTTCTATGGGAACAAAAAGCAGCACAAAATCTGGCGATTCGATATCATATAGATCTTGATAATTTTTTTCAGAAAGTTGATCGATATGGCGTTTTAATGAGGTGATATGCTCTTTTAAATAGGTAGCTCTGAGATTTTCATCATCCTCATTAACTAAGCGTTCGTAGGCCGTTAGCGTTACCTTAGAATCAATGATCATTTTTTTACTGTCTGGTAGATGAATTACGACATCCGGTAATACGCGCTGACCATCTGCTGTTGTGAAGCTTTGTTGTACAAAATATTCTCGATCCTTCTCTAAACCAGATTTTTCTAATACACGCTCTAGCACCAGTTCACCCCAATTTCCTTGCATCTTACTATCACCTTTTAAAGCTTTTGTAAGATTGGTAGCCTCTTTACTCATCTGTTCATTAAGATCTTTTAATCCTACTATTTGCTGACGTAAAGCTGCGTGATAATCGATACTTTCTTTATGTGTTTGTTCTACTTTTTTCTCGAAGGTGTTGATCTTTTCCTGTAATGGATTCAGGATGTTTTTGATATTCTCTTTATTCTGTTCTGTGAACTTATTGGATTTTTCATCCAGGATTTTATTGGCCAGGTTTTCGAATTCTTTAGTGAATTTTTCCTGTAGTTTTTCTACTTCGTCTTTTTGTTCTTGGTTTTTGAGTTGCAGGTTTTCAAACTCCGCATTACGACGTGTCAATTCTGTATTAAGGAAATCTTTTTCTCTACGGATTTCTTCTCGTTCGGTTGAAATATCAGAAAGTTGTTTTTCTAAAGATTGCTTATACGTTTCTTGCTGTTGCTTGGTGAACTCCAATTGTTGATCTGCAGCTTTTTTAGCTTCATCAAACTGTAATTGTAATTGATTAGCACGCTCATTAAGTGTACTCTGATCACTTTTGTTTTTTAGTGAAGCCACGTATTTACCGATAAAGAAACCGATGATTATTGCAACAACTGCAACAATAAGCAATATGTATTCTGACATGTAATTTTTTGTTTACTCGATAATCGAGATTTTAATTTCCCGAGGTTTCCCCAAGATAAATAAGTTTACTACAAATCCTCAAGAGCTTGTCTTGAGAATTGTTTTTCAAAGATAAAGATTTAGCTAGTATATGCCGAGAAGAAGTTTATGGAAATAATCAAATTATAATTGTTCCTCCAAATCCTTTAGCGTCTTCAAAATATTTACTAAATGTCTTTCGGAGTGGTTACGCATAATAAATTCAAAATACCAAATAGCATCGACATTGCTGGTGTTTTGGAATCGCCATTGTACTTCCATCAGGTCTTTGATAATATCGGATAAATCGTCATTGGCATCACCAAGTCCATTATCTGGTTTTATCATGTCAAAAGGATCTAAGACCATTTGATAAAACCCTAACTTAGGAAAATTAGATCGTATAGTGTTAGAGATCTTTTCGAAGTTAAATTCTGGCGCCTCAGGATATTCTTTTTCATCCTCTTGTATGTTTCCTTCTATGAGTAGATACTCCTGATATAATGATATTAACGATTTTTTTAGAACAAGTTCTTTCTTTTTAATAGAGAGTTTTGGAGTGATTCCCCATTGTATAATTTGATTGATAATCTTTTGTAGATTTTCCAAAGTAAAAATTTATTATAAAATTAAGCAACAATGAGGATACAGCAATTTGTTTTAACCAAAAATAATAAATGGCTACCCGAAAAACGAATAGCCATTTAAAAAATAATAATAAGTGTTATAATTAAATCTGAACTTTAATATCTATTTTGATAAAATCTCCAGTTCCATCGGTTCCTGAAATTTCCATCACTTTAATTACTCCTTTATTACCATATTGATCTGCAAATTCTAATACATCTCCTTCAGATAAACCTGTTACTCTTTCTGTAGTTGGTGTAGTGATACCATTAAGATCTGATGCACTTGTAATTGCATCAAAGTCAATTGTAGAAGTAGCAATATAAAAATTGTTTAGTTCTGCGGCGTCTAAACCAGAAATTGCTGGTACATCAATAATGTTTGATGGGTAGTTAGCTGTAGAAGCTAAAGATGCATTTTGTGTCGCTCCGTAATAGTATCCAAAATCCCATAATGCAGCAGTCTCTATACCATCGTTGATAACATACACTTCATTGTTAAAAAGAGATATGAATGTTTCAGAAGATCCATCGCCAAGTGGTGCAGCTAACATAGTTTGAGAAAAAGATTTGATACCATTTCCATTATTTACACCTGTTCCATATTGTAGTGTAATAGTACCAACTACATCGTCACCAAGTGCGTTACGCTTATTAACATCTCTAAAATCACCTCTTCCTGTAGTCGCCCATAACTTATATACTACGGTTCCAGCTGTCAATGTTGGTTTAGGTAAGTCTAATTGGAATTCGAAATCATCTTTATCATCTCCAACAAGATCTAATGATCCATCAGGTTTTTCATCTACTTCCTGAGAAGTAAATACAAAAGGTTCTTCTCCAGAAGCAGAGATATTCTGAGTAATATATAACCTTCTCATATTAGCCGTATTGGCAGAAAACTTAACTTTTGCTTTAAAAGTGCTCCCAGAAACGTTAGTAGCATTAACAGTAACATTTCTTCTGTCACCAGTTCCGGCTTCAGTAACGAGTAGATCGGCATCAAACTCCGCGTCTGGATCCGTAATAATTAAATCAGTGTTGTCATCAGCACTACAACCAGTAAAAAGTAATGCTAAAGTGAATACTACTAAAATCGATTTGAGTCTAAAAATTTTGTTCATCATTTATAAATTTTGTTAAGGAACAAAGGTATCTGTTCTAAATATAAAACAGAGATGTTAACTGCTCATAAATTATACGTTTTTTCTATAAAAGGAATATTTATTGGACAAACGGAAAGATATATCAAATAAGGAGGAGTTAATGCCTTACTTTGTAACTACCGGTTTCTGGATCAAATAAAATAAGATCTTCTGGAAACAAAGAAGAAAAAGCTCGACACTGTATCAATTCTTTAGGACGACCAAACTCAAAACCTTCCGTATTCATTACAATCATTTTATCACATAACTGTATCGCAAAGTCAATTTCATGTGTAGAGAATAAAATTGTTTTTTGAGTTTCGAAAGCTAGCCGTTTCAAAAGTTTTAAAATATATGCCTTATGGTAAACATCTAGATGCGTTGTAGGCTCATCTAGCATAATGAAAGGAGTATCCTGAGCAATTGCGCGAGCGATGAGCACTTTTTGTAGCTGCCCATCACTTAATTCGAAACATCGTTTGTCTACCAATTCGGTAATATGTGTAACTTCTATCGCTTTACGAACTTTTTCGATGTCTTCTTCTAACAATTTACCTACCCAATTCGTATAAGGTTGTCTTCCTAGTGCAACTAGTTCCTGTACTGTTAGATTTTTTGAAGCAATTTGCTCCGTAAGAACAATACTTAATTGAGAAGCTAATTCAGAAGTTTTATAAGTTTTAATTTCTTTATCAGATAAAAATATATCTCCACGAAGTGCTGGTTGTACTTTGGACAGCGTGCGAAGCAACGTAGATTTACCAATACCATTAGCACCGACCAATCCTACAAGTTCTCCTTCATATAATTTAAGATTGATATCTGCAGCAACAACCTCTAAATTGTTTTTATGACTGTAACCAATCGAGAGATCTTCAGTTTTTAGGACGATATTTTGATTTTCAGTATCTAATGGTTCTATTTCCATGATTATATTTAGTACTTAGTACAAAGTATTTAGTACAGAGTGTTTTTTGAATATTCTTACTTTTTATTTCCTCATTATTATTTATATGTAATTTCCTGTTTCTCTTTGTTAGATTTAGTTTTTTACTTAATTCTAATCACTCAATACTTTGTACGATATCCTCAGTATTAGTTTTTAAAATAACATCTTTCTTTTTCGTACCAATAGCCAGATTACAACTGGAGCACCAATTAAGGATGTAATAGCATTAATGGGTAGGGTGTATTCTGTACCAGGTAATTGGGAAATGGTATCACAAACTAACATGATAATACTTCCAAATAATATAACTGCCGGAATTAATGTTTTATGATCTGATGTATGAAATAATTGTCTTGTTAGGTGCGGTACCGCTAATCCTATAAAAGCTATTGGCCCTGCAAAAGCGGTAATACTTCCTGCTAACAATCCGGTGGCAATTATAATCAGAAAACGACTTTTTTTGATATTTAATCCTAGACTACGCGCATAGTTTTCTCCTAATAATAATGTATTTAAAGGTTTTATAGCAAATGTAGCGAGTATCATTCCGATTATTCCGATAACAGAAAATATTAATAAATCGATCCATGATAAATTTCCTAAACTACCGAATCCCCAAAAAATATAGCGTTGCAATTGTTCTGCCGGAGCAAAGTAGGAGAGTACACTGACTATGGCAGCAGTGATACTACCGAACATTAAACCGATAATCAGAATTGCCATGGTATCTCGCACTCGAGAAGAAACCAGCATGACCATAAAAAGGACTAAAACACTACCTGTACTGGCAGCAATAACAAGACCCCAATTGGATACTAAAAACAATGCTGTAGAACCACCAATCAAAGCGCTTCCTAGAATCAATAAAGCTACACCAAGGCTTGCACCAGAACTAATTCCTAAAACAAAAGGTCCTGCTAATGGGTTTCTGAATAAAGTTTGCATTAATAATCCCGATACCCCTAAACCACTTCCTACTATAATTGCTGTGATTGCTTTAGGTAATCGATAATCGATAATAATATGTCTCCAGGATTCTTTTTCTACAGTGGCACCTACTAAACTTTTTAAGGTGTCAAACCAGGGAATAAGTACAGAACCTAAACTAATGTTCGTAACAAAGCATAGTAGCAATACTATGATAATGATAATAAATACAGTTTTATATGATTTGTTTGGGGTCAATTAGTTCAGTTTTTCGAAAAAATAAGGTTCGTAATCTGTTAATAATTCGGGGTGCGTTATTTGGATAATATCTTTAAGGATCAAATCCGGACGCATAGGCCCTAATTCATAGTATACCAATCCGCCTTTTGCACCAGTTTTTAATGTTGAAGAATATACGGTTTTATTTTTAAATGCTTCAAAAAAGGTATATCGATTGTTCTTTCCTTTTAGCTCTTCCAATGACTTAGAAGATCCTGAGCCGATCCAAAACTCGGCGTTTTGAGCTTTTTCTAATACACTCTCAAAGTTTAATGCGATACTTCCTGTTTTTTTGGTTTCAGCCCATAAGTAGTTAGTGTTAGCATCTTTTAAAAATTTAGCTACATAACTATTGCCTCCTGGTACATGCCAAACATCTTTAAACATATTACCTGATACAACTGTAGGAGTTGTAGCAGCATTGTTGGCTAAGGAGGCAGCATCATTATAATCTTTCTCAATTTTCTTGAATATACTATCGGCTTCTTTTTCTTTATTGTAAAAAGCAGCAACAAATTTTATCCATTCAGCACGCCCTAATGGATGTTGTTCCATCCACGAACCATTCATAACGACTGGAATTCCTGTTTTTTCCAGAAGATCATATGTTTTTATATCTCCAGTAGCAGAATATCCAATGATAAGCTCAGGGGCTAATTCTAAAGTAAGTTCTGTATTTAAATGACCATTGTTTCCTAATTCTACAATGGTTCCATTATCAATTAAAGTTCGAGTTTTTTCTGAAGAAATATAATCACTATGTGGAAAACCAATTAGCTTATTTTCTAATTTTAAATACTCAAGCATAGGGATATCAGTAGTAGAAGTAACTACGGTTTTATCTACAGGGGTTTCTATATAAGAAGCTTTACTATTGATAGTTGGTTTTCCTGATCCTTTAGGATATAAGATATAAGTAAATGTACTTTTAGCATCAGGCCACGGTGATGTAATGCTTATTTCTTTATACGTTTCATGATTTTGAATAGTAAAACCAGTAGCATAGTCAATTTTTTGATCTATAAGTTTTTCAACAGTGACGGGAATAATTACCTTCTTCTCTTGTTTACAGGATAGAAAAGAAGCAAGTAGTACTAATAGAATTAGATAATTCTTCATGTGATTTTAGAATATTTGTCAAACTTCGATATTTTTTTGAAAACCTACTATGATTTACCGTTAATTTGTGTTTTTAAATAATATTATATGTCATTTTTATGTTCTTGGAGTGGAGGGAAAGATAGTTGTTATGCCATGCATATAGCTGTAGAAAATGGATATGTACCATCCGTTTTATTAAATGTATTAAATGAATACGGAGATCGGTCTCGTTCGCACGGAATTCCGAAAGCTATACTGAAAGCTCAGGCAAAAGCTCTTGGGGTGTCGATTCATTTTTTTGAAAGCACCTGGAATGATTATGAACAATTATATATTAAGAATTTAAAATCACTAACTGCTACATTTAATTTGAAATCTGCCGTATTTGGGGATATCGATATTCAGTCACATAGAGATTGGGAGGAAAAAGTATCAATGGCAGCTGGTATAAAAGCGATGTTACCCATCTGGCAACAACCTAGAAAACAATTGGTATTAGACATGATTGATTATGGAATTGAAGCCATTATTGTATCATGTAATAAAACGTTAGGACCAGATTTTTTAGGAAGAATAATTGACCAGAAACTTATTAAAGATTTAGAAGCTCTAGACGTAGATGCTTGTGGAGAAAATGGGGAATATCATACATTGGTAATAAACGCTCCGCTTTTTGCCCAAAGATTAAATATCCAAGTAATTGGTAAGGAAATATCTTCTAATTACAACTTTGCAAGACTAGAGATTGATTAGATTTTAATGACATCTCCATAATTTATTTTGATACTAAAAGAGTCTTTAAGAGCTATCTGCTGAATATACGAGAGTAATGCTCGCATCGGCCCTGCGTGGGCTACAATGATGATACTGTCTTCGTCCTCGTGTTCTAAAGAATTATAAAACTCCAACATTCTTTCCTGAAGCATAATATAGGATTCGCCATTAGGAACCTGCACATTTACAAAATCTTCCATCCAGGGATTCAGTGCCGACGGAGAAATATCATTCCAAACTTTTAGTTCCCAATCACCAAAATCAAGCTCTTTAAGTCTGTTGTCAAAAGTAGTTGGAATATCAAATGTTTCTGCTAATATTTTACAACGCTGTAAAGGGCTACAGTATATTTTTGAAATTTCTTTTATTGGAATTTGGTTATGAATTTCTATAACTTCAGATTCAAAACTATCTGTTATACCCAGATCACTTTGCCCGTAACAAATTCCTTTTTCGATATTCGGAGTGGTATGTCTTACCAGATATATTTCCATAAAGCTATGATACTAAGATAAAATATTACTTCGCTAAGCTGTTGTACTGCTCCCGCGCAATCACCTGTTTGGCCACCTATCCATTTTTTAAATTTTGAAGCTAAAAACATTTTAGATAGATACATTGGTATGAGTGTCAAAAATAGTAAAGGGTTTAAGAATAAAAACAAAGGAACAACTCCAAAGAAACCACTAATCAAAAGCATAGAAATACTCATGCTTTTTGCAGCTGGTTTTGCTTTGCTATCTTCTGTATCACGCACATATGGATGCGTGAATATTAGTGTTGTCGCTATAAATCGACTGAGACTGTGTCCTGCAATTATCACAAAAGGAATATAAAAGACTTCTACTTCTCGTAATGCCAAAAATTTGATAGCAAGTATTAACAGAATTCCGACAGTACCATAGGTTCCTAGTCTAGAATCTTTCATGATTAAAAGAATCTTCTCTTTGGTCCATCCACCACCAAAACCATCACAGACATCAGCAAACCCATCTTCATGAAAAGCTCCGGTTGTATAAATTGTTGCAAACATAGAAAGTAGTAATGAAATTTCTATAGAAAAAATATACGAACTTCCGTAAAAAACACTCGCTCCAATACTTCCCACTAGAATACCAACTAACGGAAAATATTTTGAGCTCTTGCGTAAATATTGAGGATCATGATCTACCCATTTCGGACAAGGTATTCTCGTAAAAAACATAAGAGCAGTAAAAAATATATGAATCTCTTTTTTCATCAGTACAAACTCTTTTAAATTTAATTAATTATGATGTCTAAACCCGAATCTTCAATAGTATATTTCCAAAAAGGGATAAAAGTTGAAATAAATAAAATAATTGCTACAAACATTCCTATTAGTCCTATTTTGTTTTTGTTTAGAAAAGCTATGATTCCTAGATAAAAACTCAACAATGAAATACAGATAACAACTATTTTGAATAATCTTTTAAAAGAAATTAAATCGTCAATAAAGAGAAAACGAATTTGCTTTCCAGTAATTAGACTATGATATATTTCATGCATTAAAGCATTGTATTTATACACAAAGAAAAAACCTATTACGGAAACTAATATAGATAAAAAACCTTTTTTCATTGTAGTGGAATGGTTAGCTATTCATTGGTAGTTACTTCGGCTTCTTCAAAACTTGCCATATTGTTGAGAAACGCAACCGCAGATTCTAAAATAGGATAAGCAACTGCCGCTCCAGTACCTTCGCCTAATCTCATGCCTAAAGATAATAGAGGCTTTTTTTCTAAAAAATCTAACATTTTTTGATGACCTTGTTCTTCAGATGTATGAGCAAAAATGCAATAGTTAAGTACATTTTCATTGATTGCACATGCCGATAAAAGTGCGGCTGTAACTATAAAACCATCAATTATAATAGTCATTTTTAGTGCTGCTGCTTTTAGTATTGCCCCTGTAATCATTGCAATTTCAAACCCACTAAAACTAGCTAAAGCTTCTATTGGAGTATTTGGAGAGTGTTTCTTAAAAACAGTCTCTAAAATAGTTCGTTTTATTTTTATAGCTTCTCCTTGCGCTCCTGTTCCTGCACCTACACATTCTGTAATTGGTATTTTTGTAAAATGTGCCATTAGCAATGCAGCGGCAGATGAATTTCCAATTCCCATTTCTCCAAACCCTATTACGTTACATCCATTTTGAAATGTTTCTGAAACAACAGTAGCTCCTTTTTCAATAGCTGTGTTGCATTGATCAATGGACATAGCAGGTTCTGTCTGATAGTTTTTTGTGCCATAAGCCACTTTAGCGTCAATGAGTCCTGTTATATTATTAAAGTCGTGATTAACACCAGCGTCTACGATTTTTAGATTAATATTATTCTGAATGCATAATGAGTTAATAGCAGCTCCACCTTTAAGGAAATTGTAGACCATTTGTTGCGTCACTATCTGAGGATAAGGGTTTACTTCGCCTTTTTGTGCAATACCGTGATCTCCTGCAAAAACAAGTATGGTAGGTTTTTGTAGTTTGGGATGTATCGTGTTTTGGATTAATCCTATTTGTAATGCGATTTTTTCTAATGTACCTAAGGAACCAAGAGGTTTGGTCTTTAGGTTTATTTTATGCTGAATTTTATTCTCTAATGATTTGTCTAATGGAGTAATATCAAAACTCATTTATTTTATTTTTACTGGTATTCCAGATACCATTAGTATTGCTTGATCGGCTTGCTTTGCAATATGCTGATTCATCCAGCCCTGTAATTCGGTAAATTTCCTGCCTATTTCCGTAGTAGCGTGAACTCCCATGCCTATTTCGTTAGATATGATAATGATAGTTGCATTAATTTTCAGAAGTCGATCAAATTCTAGTTTAGCTTGAGATAAAGAAAGTTCAGTATCATTTTTAGTGTCAACAAAAAAATTGGTAAGCCATAATGTGACACAATCGATAACAACAACTGTATCATTTTTAATGACTTTAGATAGTTCTTTTTCTTCTTCGATAGAGGTCCATCGACTATCGCGATCTGCAATATGTCTGTCAATACGTTTTCGATGATCACCATCCCAAACTCTCGATGTAGCTATGTACGTAGGACTGTCTGATAGTTCTAAAGCAAGGTTTTGAGCATGGCTGCTTTTGCCTGAACGCTCTCCACCAGTAATATAATACAACATTTGTAACAAGGTTTTAAAGATCGCTAAGATACTAGTAAAACTAATTTATTTGGTAAAGCGAATGCACTTTCGAAGAAATATGATACATTCGCGCAGAATTTTGGTTCCAGCACGCTTTTCATAGCGTGAAGGATTAAAAGGGAATCAGGTGCATTAATTCTGAATTTGGAATTAATGAATCCTGAGCTGTTCCCGCAACTGTAAGCTATGTCCGATTAAGACGGATGCCTGTTATTAATTCTTTATAACCACTGCCTATTATGGTGGGAAGGTAAATAACAAGACGCAAGCCAGGAGACCTGCCTAGATTTGTTATGTTAAACTTTCGGGATAGAAGTTTAGGTATGGGTAAACTGCATACTTTTTTCCGGTAATTGTAAAATTAAGTCATTTAGGAAATGAACAAAAAAGTGTTTTTTGGGGCTACACTATTCATGTTAGGGGCTCAGGTTGTTTCAGCGCAAGATTCGACAAAAGATGAAAAAGTAAACGAATTAGAGGAGGTGGTACTTTCTGATTCTAAATTCAAATTGAAAAGAGAACAAAGTGGTAAGGTAATTACCAAAATTAGTTCTGAAGAGCTAGAACGTAGTCAAGGGCAATCAGTAGCTACCGTATTAAACAGAGTAGCAGGAGTGTTTATTAATGGTAGTAATAATGCAGCCGGAGAACCATTAGGAGTATATGTTCGTGGAGGACGTAATCGTCAGGTGGTTATTAGAATTGATGGAGTCACTGTAAGTGATCCTTCTACATCAGCTGGAGATTATGATCTTCGATTATTGTCTACTAACCAAATTGAATCTATAGAAATATTAAAGGGAGCTTCTAGTACCTTATATGGTTCTGGAGCAGCGGCAGCAGTAATAAATATAACTACAAAGTCTGAAAGCAAAGATGAAATATCAGCGCAATTTTCTTCTAGTATTGGAACTAATCAGTCGCAGGACGATCAAGACTACGATATAAATGAGTTTGTAAACTTAGCTTCGATTAATGGTACAATTGGCAAGGTGAGTTATTTAGGAAGTCTTTCGCATCAATCTACAGATGGACTTTCTGCTGCAGAAGCCGAAGGAGCGGAAAGTGATGCTTATAATAAATTTAATGTTTCTGCTAAATTAGGATATCAATGGAATAAGAATTTTAAGTTTCACTTTTTTGGAAACTTAGATCAATATAAAACTGATTTTGATGGTGGTGCAGGATTTGATGCAGATAATCAGTTTGATAGCCGCCAATTAAGAGGTGGATCATTTTGGGAGGCAAAATATCCTAATGGAAGTTTCACATTTGTGGATAGTTATGCACTATTAGAGAGAGAATTTGATTCTAATTTTCCATCTAGATATGAGAGTAAAGTATATACTTTTGATGCATATAATAAGTACAGTTTTAATAAGACATTGTATACTGTAATTGGAGCTAATGGTTCTTATAGTGATTTTAATCTTTTCAGTGTTCCATTTGGTAGTGATGATTTAGAGCAAACAATTAACGATAATGAAGCAGACTTTGACATCATTGATCCTTATGTAAATCTAGTATATGTATCTAAATTTGGGTTAAACGTTAATGCTGGAGCAAGACTAAATATTCATAGTGCTTATGGGAATCATATGGTTTATAATGTTAATCCATCCTTTACCTATACTTTTGGAGGTAATTATATCAAAGCCTTGGCGTCATATAGTACAGCTTACATCACACCTTCATTATTTCAATTATTTGATACGGCATTTTTTAGTGGAAATCCGGATTTAGAGCCAGAAGAAAGCAGGACGATTGAAGGAGGATTAGAATTCTCTCATGAAAAAAGAGCTATTTTAAGTATTGTATATTTTAACCGTAATTCTGAAAATTTCATCACTTTTGATCCTAACACTTTTGTAAACTTTAATTCGCCTAATGATATTAAAGTTGATGGTGTTGAGTTTGAGTTTGATGCGAAAATGTTAGGTGATAAATTTACGTTACGTGGTAATTATACATATACAAATATATCTAGGCTGGAAAATGATATTAGAATTCCAGAACATACTATTCAAGCAAATATTGGGTACCAATTATCAGGTAAAACATTTACATCTCTAAGTTATCAATATAATGGGGAGCGTACTGATACCAATTTTGACCCGGTAACTTTTGAGCCTACTCCTGTTCCTTTGGATAGCTATGGAATTTTGGATTTTTACATTAGTCATCAACTTTTGGATAATATGACTGTTTTTGCAGCAATGAATAATATTACCAATGAAGAGTATCAAGAAATATTTGGATTTAGTACCAGAGGTAGGAATGCCAGAATTGGATTTAATCTAAAATTCTAAGAGCTTAGTTTAAAGAACAACAAAAAAGCCCCAAACTCTTTAGTTTAGGGCTTTTTTGTTGTTCTTTATTATGTGAATTATTTATTTCTTATCCAGAGTTTTATACATTCTCTGGTAATTAGGAGTATACATTTTACTTTCGCCTATAGTTTCTAATTCGATAGAATTATATTTTGACAGTGATCTATTTCCTAAAATATCATCAATAGCTGCTTTTAGTAATGGTTCGTTAGGATCACCCAATATTCCTAGGTTTGAGAAATCTTCAGCAACTTCAATTTCAGGTATAAAACCACCAAAATAATCTGTAAATCCTGCAGAATTTAAGGATCTAAGCACTAGTGGTTGCATTGCGTATGTATGTCCTGTATTAGCTTCATTTCGTCCAAAATTATCTGAATCATATAAAGTGATAGAAGCCTGAAATTTTCCTCTACTTGTAGAACCAACCTGAATTACATTAATATAAGGGTCTAGTCCATTAATTACTAGTTCACTTGCAGATGCAGAACTTCTGGTTGTTAATACATAAACTCTACTAAGGTTTAAACTATTAATTCCAGCACCGGTTCTAATTTGATTATCAAAAAGATTGGTGTCACCAAATTGTTCTTGTCGATCTTCATTCCACTCTTCTGTTGTAAATACTTGCCCATTAAACTGTCCGGTAATCATGCTGGATAAGTCAATTGCAGTTGTTACCGAACCTCCACCATTGTAACGTAAATCTAATATAAGATCTGTAACATTGTCAGATGCAAACTGACCAAACGCGGTATTTAACTGAGCATCAAAATCTGCTGTAAATCCATTATACATTAAGTATCCTACAGGATTTCCTCCAACATCTAATGTTTTGGTAAGAAAAACAGGGTTTTCGGTGTATTGTACTTTGGTAAGAGAGATCGATGTAGTTGTTGGAGTTACATCGTTTCCATCAAAAGTAGCAAGACCAATTGTATAGGTATCAGGAGCAAGTAATTGACTAAAATTTTGATCCGTAATCTGAGTGCCATCTATGGTATTAAAAATAATACCTCTCTCAATTCCTTTTGTCTCTGCATCTGTTCCAGGAAGTACGTATCTTACATATCCAAATACATTAGAATTATTATTAGGGTATCTAACCAAGCCGAACTCCATGCCATTATTTCTAGTGATTCCATCAAAAGCTTGTTCTAATGCAATATAATCATCTACCAAAAAACTGAATTCATCAACTTTTATTTGTTCTGAACCTACAGTTACCGTTCCTTGAGTTCTTACCCCTTCAAAAATAGTTTCGGGTGATGAGAAACTATTAAGAAAATTACTGTACTCTTGATTAGAAGAAAAACGATCGTTTGCTAAATCATCTACATCCGCTTTGTATACATAAAAAGCATTCATACCTTTCCAGATAAAATCATTAATTTCCTGTACTCCTGATATTCTTAGTACATCATCATTATCTTCAAAACAACTAGTGAACATAGTTACAGAGAAAAGGAGTAAGGCAAAATACTTCAAGAATTTCATAGACTTTTTTGTTTTATAGAACCCTAAAAATAGGGACTTTATTATAATTTTAAAAAAATGATGTAACAAATTACAGATGTAGTCGTCTCCCTTATATAAAGCTAACAAGTTAGTTTTGTAACAACCAACCAACAAATATGAAATGAGCAATAGTAAATGGTTACATATAAAATATGAATTGTTATTTGCGAATTCCATCTGTGTATTAACCATAAATAAGGAAAGCAGATGAAAGAAAGAGCATTTATAACGCTTACTAATGGTTTTAAAGACAAGCTATATAGATTGGCTAAACGATTGTTGGTAAGCAACGAGGAAGCAGAGGATGCTACCCAAGAAGTATTATTGAAGCTATGGAGGAATAAAACCAAAATGGCGGAGTATAAAAATGTGGAAGCATTTGCGATGACCATGACCAAAAACTATTGTTATGATAAGTTAAAAGCAAAAGAAACCGGAAATTTAAAAATAGTACATAGTAATTATAAAGATGAGCGAGCTTCATTACAGCGAGAGATAGAAGCAAAAGATAGTCTGGATTGGGTAGGTAAGATCATGAATGGATTGCCAGAACAACAGCGAATGATTGTTCAGCTCAGAGATATAGAACAATATAATAATGCGGAGATAGCAGAAATGTTAGAAATGAACGAAACAGCTGTACGAGTAGCATTATCAAGAGGAAGAAAAACAATACGACAAGAATTATTAAAAAAACACAATTATGGAGTTGTCTAACATAGAAAAATTACTGGAAAAGTATTTTGAAGGAGAAACGACCCTTTCTGAAGAAAAAGAATTAAAGGTTTATTTTACCAGAGAAAGCGTGCCGTCACATTTGGAGAGATATAAAGATTTATTTCAGTTTTTTTCTGATGAAAGTCAAGTAACTACTAATTCAGAGGTTACATTAAGTACCAATCGAGTCCCTTGGTACACTTGGATAGGTGTAGCAGCATCAATAGCTTTAATTGTGGGGCTATTTATAAAAGATGTGCCGATAGGAGCTGATCACGAAGGAGTTTATGGTACTTATGATGATCCTGAAATAGCATTACAAAAAACCAAAGAAGCCCTTAATTTGGTTGCTAAATTAATGAATGAGGGTAAAAAGGATCTAGTATACCTTAATGAGTTTGATACTGCTAAAAAAGAATTAGTGTATCTAAACGAATTTGAAAATGCTAAAAACAAATTGATAAAATAAAAACGAATATTATTTTCCCAAATATGGGAATCTTTAAAAATGATTTAATTATGAAAAAGTTTGCAATCGTAATATTAGTAGCATTAGTACCATACCTGTCTGTTGCTCAGAGTAATTTTGATAAATATGAAGACATGAACGATGTGTCATCTGTAGTGGTAACTAGTAAAATGTTCAAGTTATTAAGCAAAATGGATCTAGAAAGTAATGATCCCGAAGTTAAGGAGTATATTAACTTAGTAGAGAATATTAAAAATATCAAAGTTTTTGCTACAGAAAACAATGAAATCGGTCAGAAGATGAAGGCTGATGTGCAGAAATACCTAAAAAGTACTTCATTAGATGAACTGATGAGAGTAAAAAGTGATGGTAAAAATGTGAAGTTTTATTCTAAGCCTGGTAAAAATGACAATTTTGTAACAGAACTGTTTATGTTTATGGAAGGAATAGAAAATGACGGAGGACCTAATACAGTAGTGCTAACAATAACTGGTGATATTGATTTAAGACAAGTGTCTAAAATTGCAGATCACCTTAATGTTCCTGGGGGACAAGAGCTTAAGAAAGTTAAAAAGAAAAATTAAGAGTATATATTTAGTTTAAGTTACGTACACCAAAGCTACTTCAGATGTAATGGTCTGAAGTAGTTTATCATCATCAATCAATCAACCTTGTCCATCTAAGATGGATCAAAACCAATTAAAATGAAAAACATAAAAAAATTAATAGGTATCGCTTGTGTAATGTTATTCATGAGTTGTAGTAATGGAACCTCACTGCAGAAGTATTTTGTAGATCATCAGGGAGATGAAGATTTTGTAGCAGTAGATTTGGCTACAAGTTTATTAGACACTGATAAAGTAGCGCTTTCTAAAGAAGAAAAAGAAGCATTGGAGAGCATTAAGAAAGTCAATTTCTTAGCATTACCACTTAAAGATAAAACCAAAGCAAGGTATGATGAGGAAAAAATGGCGATCAATACCATACTTAATTCAGAAAAGTATGAAACTTTAATGAGGTTTGGTTCTAACGGGACAAAAGCAGTGCTTAAGTTTCAGGGAGATGAAGATGATATTAATGAAATGATTGTTTTTGCTTCTAATAAAGAAAGAGGATTAGCGTTAGTGAGAGTTTTAGGAGATGATATGAAACCGCAAAATGTTGCCAAATTAATGAATGCTATTGATAAAGGAGATGTAGATATGAATGCTTTTAAAAATATTATAGGAGAGATAGACATTAATTAATAATATAAGTTTACGTTATAACAAAAAGCTTCGACTAAATATTAGTCGAAGCTTTTTGTTTAGTTTTTATAGGAATATCCCGTTAATCAACTACTAATCACTAAATACCTGTGTAGTTAGATGGTGTTATTGCTTTTAATTCGGATTTTATTGAATCCGAAACTTCTAATGTTCCTATGAAATCAGCAATAGAGTTTTGGTTGATTTTAGTATTAGTTCTGGTTAATCCTTTTAAAGCTTCATAAGGATTAGGATACCCTTCTCTTCTTAAAATAGTTTGAATAGCTTCTGCTACTACAGCCCAATTGTTTTCAAGATCTTGGGCAAACTTTTCTTTATTTAATAACAATTTGTTTAGCCCTTTTAGTGTCGCTTGAAATGCAATGATAGTATGTCCAAAAGGAACTCCTACATTTCTAAGTACTGTACTATCTGTAAGGTCACGTTGTAATCTGCTTACTGGTAATTTAGCAGATAAGTGCTCGAATAAAGCATTAGCAATACCAATATTTCCTTCACTGTTTTCAAAATCAATAGGATTTACCTTATGTGGCATAGCAGAAGATCCAACTTCCCCTTTTTTGATTTTTTGTTTAAAGTAGTCCATAGAAACGTATGTCCATACATCACGATCCAAATCTAGGATAATAGTATTTATACGCTTTAATCCATCGAACAAAGCTGCCATATGATCATAGTGCTCTATTTGAGTCGTAGGGAAAGAATGGTGTAAACCTAGTTTTTCTTGCACAAAACGAGTTCCAAACGCTTTCCAATCAATGTTAGGGTACGCTACTTTATGCGCATTGTAGTTTCCTGTAGCTCCACCAAATTTTGCAGCACTCGGAATATCATTTAATAAATCAAATTGTGCTTCTAGTCTGGTTACATATACCTGAAACTCTTTTCCTAATCGGGTCGGAGAGGCAGGTTGCCCATGAGTGCGCGCTAGCATAGAAATTTCAGACCATTCTTCTACTAGTGACTTTAATTTTTCCTTTAATTCTAGATAATGAGGTATGTATACATCGCCAACCGCTTCTTTAATACTTAAAGGTATAGCTGTATTATTGATATCTTGCGAGGTTAACCCAAAATGAATAAATTCTTTATATTCTTGTAAACCAAGGGCATCAAATTTTTCTTTGATAAAATATTCAACAGCTTTTACATCGTGGTTAGTTACTTTTTCAATATCTTTTATAGCCTGTGCATCTTCGGTAGAAAACTCAGTGTAGATCTCTCTTAATTTTCCAAATACAGAAGTGTCAATACTCTTTAGTTGCGGTAGTGGTATTTCGCATAAAGCGATAAAATATTCTATTTCTACTAGTACACGATATTTTATTAAGGCTTCTTCGCTAAAATAAGTACTTAATGATTGTGTTTTAGAAGCATAGCGACCATCAATAGGAGAAATAGCTTGTAAAGGAGATAATGACATAACGTTGTTTTTTTTGAAAGTTGCAAAGATAATTTATTTAATCACGAATTACGAAGTACGAAGAATGATTTTTTGGATTACCAGAGTTTTGGATGGTTGGAGTTTAAAGTTTCGGTCTTTACAACTTTGTTGTTTTAGTTTTTGTGTTTTTCAACCATCAACTCATAATTTTTTCAATATCATGCGCGATCTTGCTTTGTATGCAGCACTGCCATCGTGATAGTTGTTCTGTAATGTAATTTTAAGTTCTGCATGTACCCAATCGAATTCTGTACCTAATAAATATAGGCTTGTCATAGAGTATGCCTTTGCCGCCACCTTTTGGTCAGAGATCAACCAATCAAAACAGGCTTCTGTTATTTTTTCTCTATGTGTTGAGGTGAGATGTTTCTTAACTACAATATCATTTTTTTTGTAATATGCCAGCGTTAGATATTCGCATATTTTCGCAATAGGTCTAACAGCAGGATCTTGATGTACTATAGGAAAGATGGGCGTCAATGAATCTAGATAAGGTAATATTGCGTGGAGGTTGTTTTTAGATAAAAATTCTAATCCCCAAGAAGCTTTGCATGAAATTTCATCATCTACTTTACTACAGATATCTAATAATTGCGGTAGTAGTTCAGGATTTTGTAAAATTAGATTAGCAAAATAACTCCGTTTTTCTCTAGAATGATTGGTATTTCTAATTTCCTCTTTTAGATTGATCATACTCTTATTTAAAGATTAAAAAGAAAACTTGGATAATGAATATTATATTTTAATTAGTATTTTGGGCACTATAAATGCAATATATAAAAAATGATAAAAAAAATTGGAATTTCGTTAGTAGTCCTGGTAATAATTATACAATTTTTTAGACCAGATAAGAATGAGTCCGGTTATGAAGCCATAGCAGCTTTTGAAGCTCAAACTACTCCTTCCTCAGAAGTAAAAGAAATACTGAGAACCAATTGTTATGATTGTCATAGTTCGCAAACCCAATATCCTTGGTATGCAGAGATTACTCCAGTTAATTATTGGTTAGCGGATCATATAGAACACGGAAAAGGACATTTTGATGCTTCTGCTTGGGATACTTATTCTGATAAGAAAAAAGATCATAAGTTAGAAGAGTTGATAGAAATGGTGGAAGATAAAACCATGCCATTAGATTCTTATACGTGGATTCATGGAAATCTATCGGAAGAAAACGCACAGAAATTAATTGATTGGGGAAAACAAGCGAGAACTCAGTTTTGAAAAGTGAAAAGTATTAAGTAAAAAAGCATAAAATACTGAGTATAAAGCAAACCCTTCAGGCTTTTCCTAGCACCTAATATCTAATAATTAACACTTAGCTCTTTAACTACTTGCGGAACGCCAATAGAAGCTTTTTCGCTAATAATAGTTAGGTTATCTTTAGGTGAAATCGCAGGTTTAGGATCTATAAAATATATTGGGGTGTTGTTAGAAACAAATTGAACCAGACTTGCGGCAGGATATACCTGCATAGAAGTACCAATAATCATAAGGATATCAGCTTGCTCAGTTATCTGTATGGCTTTGTCTAACATAGGTACTTCTTCGCCAAACCAAACAATATGCGGACGTAATTGAGAATTGTATTCACAGAAATCTCCTAGATTAAGATCTGTTTTCCAGTCTAATACTAGGTCCTTATCAAACTGGCTTCTTACTTTTAATAATTCTCCGTGTAGGTGAACTACATTACTGCTTCCGGCACGTTCGTGCAGATCATCTACATTTTGGGTAACAATAGTAACCTGATGTGTTTGCTCTAATGCAACAAGAGCTTGATGAGCTTGATTAGGAACTACGGCATGTAATTGACTTCGTCTTTTATTATAAAAGTCCAACACTAATGCTGGGTCATTATTCCAGCCGATAGGAGAAGCAACTTCCATAATATCGTGGCCTTCCCAAAGTCCATCAGCATCTCTGAAAGTATTAATTCCGCTTTCTGCACTAATTCCTGCACCAGTAAGTACAACTACTTTTTTCATTTGTTTATTTTTAATATTGAAACCTGTTATTTACCTGAGGATTTAGTATTGAAAAAGCGTCAGTTCGAGTATTTTACCCTAGATGACAGAAGGCAAAACGTATCGAGAATAGCTTTTTGAATCTGAAATTCTATTCTCGATACACTTTTCCTAAAGTCAAAGTACTATAATTGACGAATTTTAGATTGAAAAATGTCAAAATGAATAATAGGTTGTTTATTATTTTCTCTAAAACTATTTAAAATATTTTAATCTAACTCATTGCTTATATGGATATTTTTTAATCATAATCACCATATAAATCTAATTGATATTTTTTTATACTACTTTTCCAATGTATAATCTGGATTAAAAGATTGTTCCTGAATTTTTAGTGTCCCTCTCCTTCTTGGGATTCTTATCTAAGCTTGGTAAGGTATTAAGCGTGATAAAATGGATTCCAGCCTTTAATCTATCCTGAGCCAAGTCGAAGGGCTGGAATGACAAGTCTTTAGAATAACAAATTAATATCTGTCATTCTGGTCTACACCGGAATCCATAACGGACATAAAAAGTTTATAGGTGGTTGTCTGGATTTTTAGAGTCAAAATGTATTTCAAAAATCTTTTTTTTTAATTAAATATACTAAGATGTATCTTTTATCGTTTAGAGAATCTTAACCCCATAAACCGATAACATGCAATTTACCCCCGATCAAAGAAATACTTCAAATCCCTATAAATAGTACAGTTCCGTACTAATATTGTGGTTTTACCGTAATATAAATACTACTAAATAGTATAACTTGTAGTCAGTAAATGTGTACAATTTTTTTAGAATACTAACAGTATTTAATAACCAACGCTAACCTTTAATTGTTTACCTCATGAAATACCCTTATATCATTATTGATAATGATCAGAATTCTGCACGCACAATTCAGATCGCATTAGAAGATCACAATGATTACATCTGTACTGGAATTGCTAAAAATGAGCAGGAAGCATTGGATTTGATTTTAGAAAGAAAACCAAGATTGGTTTTTCTAGAACCAGAAGTTCCGGGAGTTCAATCTTCTAAAACCCAGTATAACCTAATGTCAGAACTTACTAAGTATATGACAAATCTACCAGAGTTTGTAATTATTACAAAAACAACTGCTTATGCTATAGAAGGTATACGTAACAGTGTTTTGGATTATATCCTCAAGCCATTCTCTAAGAGTGATTTAACCAAAACTTTACATAGGTTCGAGAAAGATTTTGGAGAAGTTATGGATAATACCTTATGTTTTAAGTCTTATGGAGATTATCGTTTTGTAAATATTGACGAAGTGTTATATCTAAAAGCGGATAATAATACAACAGACTTTATGATGAGTAACGGTAATAAAGTAGAGGCTTTTAAAACACTAAAACATTTTCAGAATCTATTGCCAGATCATTTTGTACGTATTCATAATAGCTACATCATTAATACCAAGTATGTGTCTAGAATACATTTTGGTAAAGCAAAATGTGCTATTAAGAATACCAGTGATATGATCCCTTTCTCTAAATCATATAAAACAAATGTAGAAGAGATTAAGGATACACTAGCTAAGAATAGTTTCTTGTATGTGTAGTGAGATTTTATTTAGAAAATCCTTGTGGGTGGATTACTTGCGACAAATATGATAAATAATAGGATGCTGTTTGTAAATATCTAGTAAATGTGTAACAGGGCAGCAGATTGTTTTATTTTATACTAATTTCACACAAAATCATTTGTATAATAAAACGCAAGTCAAAACCTCTCTTTTTTAAGAGAGGTTTTTTTAATGTTTTGTAAAACATCCATCCCCAACCCTTCCTTCAAAAGGAAGGGGGTAAAAAGTCTCCCTTTGAAGGGAGATATAGAGGGATGTTCTTCTCAATTCATTAAATTCAAATTTATGTAGACATAGTGGTTCTTTGGGGAGCGCCTGCCTTACCGTTAGGCAGGGATTAAGGTAAGGGGTTTTGTGGGACATTTCACGAGTATACCTTATTATACATATAATTTTCTGTCACCTATTTTTTGTTCACATAAACTTATAGGATGTAATGAAATATATGATTTGAATATTCCCCGGTTTAAATTTATGATCATTGTTTTTTTATGACAATTAGTTATTCTTGCATGTATTTAAATGTATACAATGTGATTTTTTAGGATCTATAGAGTCATTTTTCCCCTATTTAATAAGTATATAAAGTTATATACTATATTTTTTGAGTTCGGGGATTTTTTATATTTATTTTGAAATGAGTGACTTACGGGTTTTTGAGGGAATTTTCTTATCATAGTTTGGGGAATATCCATAATTAGCTCTGATTCAGCACAGAAGAGGGGTTAGGGCTAAAAGTGATTGTATCATTCTTTTTATTGAATTTTTATTTTTTTTAAGTTTTTTTTATGGTTTATTTACATGAACTACACTAGTAATCTAATTCCTACACAATTTAGTACTTTTTGAAATCGGGTCATCCACTCGTATAACCTACCTATCTACTTCCTACAGGTACCCATCCACTAAACCTACCTTAATATATTAGGCGCAAGGGGGCAATCTCCCTACATTTGTAGTGTACAATTAAGGTTATCAACCTATTACACATTTACTAAAAGGATATACAAAGAGAAATCGGAGTATTGCTGGCCAGCGAAATCCTTAACCAATTAAAATTGAATAGACGAAAGTATATTCTAACTAGACAAAAAAAGTCTTGAAAAAGGAAAAAAAATTATTAATAAACTGATTACACCAAAATAAAATATAACTATTAAAGATAAACCGTTATGAAAGCTATAAAAACTATTTTCGCAGTATTATTTGTAAGTTCAATGTTCATCGCTTGTGAAGCGGACACGATTAGTGAAGAAGTAGGAATTGATGAAGCTGATACATTAGAAATGAAATCAGGAGAACAAGGAGACGAGGAAGAGGTGGAGTACGGAAGCTAAAACTATAAAATATACAAAATAAAAAAGAGTCTATTAATAGGCTCTTTTTTATTTTGTATATTTATTTAAAAGTATAGCAATTTTGAATATTGAGCTAATAAAATTACTTTATAATGACTAAGTTTTCTTCGAATAGCGTTGCCGTAAGTATGTCCTTTTTCTTTCTTGTTTTTTTAATGGGATGTGATAAAATAGCTATTGATGGTAATAATGAAGCGAAAATAAAATCGAATTTAATAGAAGAGTATATTGCCAAATCGAATGACAAAACCATGTCAGAGGAAGATCGAAAAATTAATGCTCATAATGCTTACAATTTAGCTAGAGGTCTTGAAGATAATTTTTACAAAAGAAAAAAATATGGCGAAATATCCAAAATCTATAGAAAATTAAAAATACACAGTAAATCAAAAAGTGTTACTGATGAAATGCTAGATTTAGCGGTTTCAATAGGTGATTCTATAGGTATGGCCAAGGCTTATGTTAATTATGGTGTTTTTTACAGGAATACAATTTTGGATAGTGCATATATAAATTTCAATAGAGCTGATAAGATATATAAGAGTTTAGAAAACAGTAATTCTTACAATGTAGCAGAACTGGCATTTGAACATGGTTCGATTTTACTTGACTTGGTAAAATTAACAAGAAAGATTAAAGATTACGGGGAAAGTGAGGATTATGTGGTCAGAGCTATTAGAAAATTTGAGACATCTGGTAACTTGAAATATGTCCCACTATCTTACAATAACTTAGGTATTATTGCTCAACAATTAGAGCGTTATGATGATGCAATTTTGTATTATGAAAAAGCTATAGAACACGCGAAGAATACTCCAAAAGAAGTTTTTTATGCTACTCAATCTTATAATAACATTGGAACCGTATATAAATCTCTTAAAAAGTATGAAGAAGCAAAAGAGTCTTATAATAAAGCTTTATCCTACAAAAGCTTTTTTGGAAACAGACCTAAACACTACGCTCGTTTATTGGATAATCTGGCATATGTTCAGTTTTTATCAGGAGCTGATAGTAATGAAACACTAGATTTGTTTAATAAAACTTTGAGAATAAGAGATAGTGTTAATGATTTAGTTGGTTTATCAACAAACCATATGCACCTTGCAGAATTTCATAAGTCGAAAGGAAATGATAGTTTGGCTAAATTTCATGCATTAAAAGTTGAGGAGGTAGCACCAATCGTAAATAATAATGTAGAATTATTATTGGCTTATCAAATGTTAATGGAAGTTACTGCTAGTGGTGATGGCTTATCGTATGCTCAAAAACATATTAAACTTAATGATAGTTTGATTAAAGAAGAACGGGCATATACTAATAAATTTGCTAGAATCAAGTTTGAAACCGAAGAAAAAACAGAGGAAATTGCAGCCATAAGCCGAGAAAACCAATTACTCATTTTTGCCATATTAGGATTATCGGTATTGTTTCTATTAGGATATGTAATCTTTAGACAACAGCAGAGTAATAAAGAACTACTATTCGAGCAAAAGCAACAGCAATCTAACCAGGAGATTTATCGTTTACTTCTTAGTCAGCAACTTAAGCTAGAAGAAGGGCGTAAGATGGAACAACATCGTATGTCTGAAGAATTGCATGATGGGGTGCTGGGTAGATTATTCGGAGTACGATTAAGTCTGGATGGGATCAATCAGCGGGCTAACGATGGATTTACAGAATCCAGAAATGTGTTTATTGATGAGCTTAAATCTATAGAAAAAGAGATTCGATTAATCTCTCATGATCTGGGTACAGATACCTTATCGCCAGATATTGCCTATGTAGATGTAGTAGAGAGTTTGGTCAGTGATTTGTGTACAGTTCATAAAATGGAGTTTGAGTTTACTAATGATGAAAATATTGATTGGGAGACCATAGATGATCAGAAAAAAGTAAACTTATTCCGTATTATACAGGAGTCATTACAGAATATATTTAAACACGCGCAAGCAAAAAGTGTAAAAATAAGCTTCGATTATGTGGATGATAAAATAAATCTTACTATTTTAGATGATGGGATAGGATTCAAAAGCAGTAAGGTAAAAAGAGGAATTGGTTTAAAAAACATTACATCTAGAGTTACTCAAATGAACGGTGTAGTAGATTTTATTAGTAATCAAGATGCAGGTACTAAAGTATCTGTAGGCATACCAATTTAATTAATGTAAAAAGTTATCAAATCTGGTTTCCATATAATAAAAAGGTGATAATCATAGTTACTACTATATAGAGCCGATAGGATAACAATTGACACACAAATTTTTAAAGATGAAGAAAAAGCTAAAAGTTCTTATGATTGATGATCACCCTATGATTATCGAGGGATACAAGAACACCTTATTAGGAGAAAACCAAAAAGAATATCAAATCAAAATCGATATCGCATCTAATTGTGATGACGCGTATGATAGTATTCTAAAATCTTCTAAGACCACTCCTTATGATATGCTTTTTGTAGATATTAAATTACCACCTTCTTCTGATGGAAAGATTACATCCGGAGAGGATTTAGCAAAACATGCAAAGGAACTGTTACCTAAGGCCAAAGTTATTATCCTTACGATGCATAGAGAAGATCATAGAATTCATAATATATTAAAGAATATCAATCCATCAGGATTTTTAATAAAAAGTGACTTGACTTCTAGTGAATTGTTACTAGCATTTAATAATATAGTGAGTGGTACTCCTTATTATAGTGCAACAGTGAATAATCATTTTAGAAAAATGATGACTAACAATTTCTCACTAGATGAAAAAAATCTAAAGATTCTATATCATCTTTCTAGAGGTGTAAAAACTAAGAATTTACCCAATTATGTAAGCTTGTCATTAAGTGCAATAGAAAAACGCAAAAATCAGATCAAAGAGATGTTTTCTATTGCCAAAGCCGATGATCAAAAATTGTTAGAGGAAGCTCGTAAAAGAGGTTTCGTATAGAATATAAAGTACTTTTTTAAATAATATTGATTAAAAGGACAGCATTAGCTGTCCTTTTTTTGTTTAATAAATTATTGGTACAGAGTAAAATGCTTTAATAAAGTTTAAAACAAACATAAAAAAGAAGGAATAATCTAATTTTTATACAGGGGATTTTCCCCCTAATTTTACATAAAATTAACTTTTAATTAAGATATGTGGTGTGTTTTCTTTAATTTACGTTAATTCTTTTGTTAAATGAGGTAAAACCATAATCTTGATTATGTCTTTATGCTTGTTTATCAGTAGCTTAGCAATGTTTTAGAAAGGCATTGTTCCATAATATAGGATAGTAATAATGCATTTTAATACTTCACATAAACTCTTTTTTTATAGCTTATTCTTCTAAAATCATAAGATAGATAATATCTTTTGGTGGGATATTATAGTATGGATTTTCGACATAATCTGTAAGTGTCGTAAAATGTTTACAGAAAAATCAAATTTATTTTAATTATGAAAAAGCTATCAAGTTTACAAGGTGTAAGTGTATTAAGTAAAAAAGCCCAGAAAACTGTTCACGGAGGTGGAAGAGAGTTAATGGATGATTGTAGAGATTATTGTGCTGGCACTGTAGAAGCAAATATATTTACTGGCGAATGTTTCTGTGTAACTCCTGACTAATTGTTGAGAACAAAAAAAACTCCATTAAGGATGTTTTTTTTGCCTTTTAGAAAATTAGTATACAAATTGAATTAACATTCTATTTCTCTTCGGTGTTTAATTATAACTATTGATAAGGGAATTTTTAACTTTTTTTTATTAAAAATTGAGGGAATTATACTTTTGAAAAAGTGTATTATTCTCTCTTTTTTTTTCATTTTTAAAAAATATATAAAACTTGATATTGATGTAAATTATTAAAAATCAGTTATTTAATTTTTTAACTTGCTAAAAATTGGAATGAAAAAGGCGAATAATTAGTGTGGTTTTTACATATATAAAATGCGGTTATTTAACAAGTTTTATTTTTTTAATATGTCTAAATTTAGAAAGGTTAAACTTGGTTGATGTTTCGCATTGATAAGCAATGAGTGGTTTTTTTATTAAGATTTTCAATTCTTTGAATGAAATAATTGAAAAAGCAATAATGTTAATAGCTTTAAAAAAAGAATCGTAAATCAAATAATACTCTTGATTATAATGGTTAAAAAATACTTCGTTACTTCTATGCTTAATAAAAATTTAAAGGAAATATTGAAGAGTAAATTTTTCATTCTCTTTATTTCAAACCTAGTATGTTATTTTTTATGAACAATAAGAAAGGAACACTCTTGTTGGAATAAAAGAAAAGATTGATTTCAGATCATAATCCAATAAAACCTCATTTCTGTTATAAACTATTAATTCAAACAAACTCAATAAAATTGCAAGTATGCAAAAGATTTACAAGCAAGTATCATTTTTTTTTCAAAAATTAGTCAATGGAACTACAGACAAAAATTGTTACTATAAGTTAAATAATATTTTGGTAATTGTTAGTTGCGTTTTCTTAATGAATCCATTGCTTCTAAAAGCCCAAGATAGAGTTGAAGTGTATAACGGTCCAAATTATCATAATGGTTCGGTTGATACATTTACTAATAACTATTATGTAATAGAACAAAATAATGCTTTTGGTAAAACTATTGGAAAAAAGAGTTCTTTTTCAAGATCTCCTTTGGATCCTCCTGTTCTTGATTTAGATAATTTGGTCGTAGGTACCGATTTTGAATTTAACCAGATTCCTGATCCAGGTTTTGGATATGCAGTAGGAAGAGGAGTTAGTCTTACTTCAGATAATGGTTTTGTGTCTGGAGCTACTTTTACTGTTACTGGTAATATAGATGCTAATGAACAAATTTTTCTTTTTGCAGATGGGGGAGGAATTAATTTTTTCACCTTTGGAGGTACAAATTCTGCGACATATAGTTTTAATGCAGGTGCAATAGTTATTCAATTATCACAAGTCGGAACTAATTTTACGATTTCAGAAACTTCTAATAATCCAATACCAAATAATGTTTTCGAAGATTTTATTTTAGGAATCTTCTATAGAAATTTTCAAGATCCTTATTCAGTTGGCTCTAGGTTTATAGATTTCACTATTAATGATACTACTGGTGGATCATCAATGTCGCAAACTAGGATTAATATAGTTCGATTCCCAACACAAACATATGCTGCAGATGATTCTAATTCAATTTTAGCTGATTCGACTATAGATATTACGGGTAATTTATTAGGTAATGATACACCGCCATCTGGCACTCCTGCTCTAACAGTGACAGAAGTTGATGTGTTTCCTGCTGCAGTAGGAACAACCTACCAAACTCTTTATGGAGAAATCACAATCAATTCGAATGGTTCATATACTTACTCGGTTGATAATAACGATGAAGCCGTGCTAGGGTTAGTTAACGGGACTTCATTAGATGATATCATATCATATACAGTAGAAGATGATGATGGAATGTTTGATTATGGAATACTTACTATTACTATTAACGGAGTTGATGACCCTCCATTAGCTATTGATGATGTTAACAGTGTAACTGTTAATATTAACAATACAGTAACTGGAAATGTAATTGATGGTGATGGTACTGGAGTAGGTCAAGATTTATTAGATCGACCTTTGTCTAGGTTAATTTGGGAGAATGAATTTACGGACGGTCAAGCCGTAGATGGTTTGTCAAGAACAGTAGATGCCGTAATGTTAAGTTTCACAGAGCTGGACCCAGACGGCATAGGAGCTGCAAATAACTTAATTTCATTGAATACTGGTACAAATGGAGGACATACTGGATATTTGTTATTTAGTATAGATCCGCCTTCTCAACCCGTTGCTGATACTGAGATCATCATTGGCTTTTCGGAACAAGTCTTTAATCTTGGTTTTTTAGTAACTGATATTGATTATTCACAGGGAAGTTTTTGGCAAGATCAAATAACTATTCAAGGTAGTTTGTCAGGTTCCCCTGTTTCTTATCAGTTTACTAGAACAGGAGGTATTGTGGAAGCAGGTAGTGGTACATTTTATGGTATAGGAAATGCTGTGCCATCAGATGCCACAGGTAATATTAATGTAGCATTTGATGGACCGATTGATCAATTAGTGTTGTCATACAATTATGGTCCGGATGCAACTTCAGCTGATCCAAGTGCACAAATAGCAGGTGTTTCAGACATCTTTTGGCAAGGAGATAATGGAGTAGTAGTAATCACTATTGATGGTACTCCTGTTGTTGGTGTAACGACGGTAGCAACTACCTATGGGTTTCTTACTATTAATCCAGACGGTACATACACTTATACAGTAGATACCACAAACCCTGCAGTGGCTAATTTATTGGTTGGTCAAACACTTACGGATACGATTCCCTATGAATTACGAGATGCACTTCTAAGTATAGATGATGCTAATCTTATCATTACTATCAATGGATCCGCAGTGGATACTGATATGGACGGAGAACCTGATTGGACAGATTTAGATGATGAAAACGATGGAATATTAGATGAGAATGAATGTTATGTAAGTACTGTGCTTATAGGAAGTCCAGATGGAGTAGAAGATGGTAGTTTTGGAGTTGGGTATTGGGATGCAGAGTATTACAGTGGTCATTTTGCGGTTGTAGGGTCTACTTTTGGAAATAGTGATCAGAATAGTACACTTAATGGTTCTGTAGGTGCACCTACTTTTGTTGGAGAAGCTTTTGTAGGTGGGAATTCTTTGAGTTTTACGGAGTCAGGATCTTATGCTCAAACTTCACCTGGTGTTTTTGATACAAATTCTAGTACAGGTTTAGTGCCCCCAAGTTATGTAGGGACAAATATAGATGATGTGGGTTTCCAACCTTATTATCAAACAATATTTAAACGTGAAGCTGATATAGATGGAGTATTAACTTTTGGAAGTACTGGATTTAGTGTTGATGACACATTCGAACTTTTTATTAATGGAACTAGGCAAGTTTTTGCTTCCTTCTGTTGTGGTGCTTCTGATTCTCCAAATGATTCTTTCAGTTTTAATGTTAATAAAGGAGATGATTTAGAAATTAGATACACCAATTTAGGTTTTGTCGGTAGTTTTCAATTTAATTTAGAATTAACTCCTTCTTGTAATACTGATGTAGACGGAGATGGAACCCCTAACGGTCAAGACTTGGATAGTGATAATGATGGTTGTAATGATGTCGTAGAGTCTGGAGGTACTGATACTACTCCAGCAGATGGTGTTTTGGATGGTACTGGCTTTGATGGAAATGGATTGGTAACAGGTGGAACTGGTGGTTATGATGGAGTAAATGGTAATGAAGTTGTTGCAACGCGATTAACAGTAAGTGCTGTACCTGCAAACGAAACGGTAAATGCCGGTGTTACTGTTACTTTTAGTGTAACTGCAAATGCGGAATCTACCACAACATATACAGGAACCCCTCCGGCAACTGTTCCTAATTATGCGATCCCTCCTGCGACTGATGTTTCTGGAACTATTGCATATCAATGGCAAAGAAATGGAACTAATATAGACGGTACTATAGATGGTGGAGTTTATAGTGATTTTAATAGCGCTACATTAACAATTACAAATCCAACCACAAGTTTGAGTGGGAATACGTATAATGTAATCGTAACACACCCTGATAATGTATGTATTAATGAACAGAATAGTGCAACGTTAACGGTCAATCCATCTAGTGATTTGAGTATTGCCAAGAGTGCAGTATTGACTACAGATGCTGATGGGAGTACAACGATTAGTGCCGGTGACACGGTCACTTTTAGTGTTACAGTCAGCAATGCAGGTGCCAATGATGCTACCGGAGTTGGCGTTGGGGATACGGTTCCCGATGGTTATACTACCATTGGAAGTATTAGTAATAGTGGAAGTGAGAGTGGAGGATTGATCAGTTGGAGTGGACTTAGTGTTACAACGACGACCCCATTAGTACTGACCTATACAGCGGTAGTAACCGCTACAGGTAACTATACAAACTTTGCAGAGATTACTGCGAGTGATAATTTTGATCCAGACAGTACCCCAGATGGTACTCCAGATACCGATGCACCAGTAGAAGATGATGAGACCAGTGCTACACCTACCGTTGCATTGACCAGTGATTTGAGTATTGCCAAGAGTGCAGTATTGACTACAGATGCTGATGGGAGTACAACGATTAGTGCCGGTGACACGGTCACTTTTAGTGTTACGCTGAGCAATGCAGGTGCCAATGATGCTACCGGAGTTGGTGTTGGCGATACGGTTCCAGATGGTTATACTACCATTGGAAGTATTAGTAACAGCGGAAGTGAGAGTGGTGGATTGATCAGTTGGAGTGGACTTAGTGTTACAACGACCACGCCATTAGTACTGACCTATACAGCGGTAGTAACCGCTACAGGTAACTATACGAACTTCGCAGAGATTACTGCGAGTGA
>NZ_CANMED010000007.1 GCF_947496855.1 uncultured Aquimarina sp. | reverse complement strand
CCGTTGATGATAATGGGGATGGTATAGCTGATGACGATGAGGATAGTATTACGATTCCTCCACAACAAGCAGATTTATCCTTGACCAAAGTAGTAATAGATGGGGATGTAACACCGCTAATTGGTTCTGAGATTACTTTCCAAATTAGAATATTCAATGATGGACCACAAGATGCTACAGGTGTAGAGGTAATAGATTTACTACCATCAGGATATGATTTTATATTATTCAGTTCTACAGTAGGTGATTATAATGAAAATACAGGTATTTGGACAGTAGGTAATATTGCTAGTGGAACATCTGAAACATTATTAATAGATGTGTTAGTAAATGCTACTGGAGATTATTTGAATATTACTGAGGTTACAGCTTCTGATGTATTTGATATGGATTCAGAACCAAATAATGATGATGGAGATCAAGATGAAGATGATGAAGATAATGCAATCGTTACTCCTGTAGAATCAATTTCAGATTTATCTCTTACTAAAATAGTAGTCGATGGAGATACAACACCATTAATCGGTTCGGAAATTACCTTTCAGATTACCGTAACAAATGATGGTCCGGAAAATGCCACAGGTGTTGAAGTAACTGATCTTTTACCTTCTGGATTTGATTTTGTATTGTTCAGTTCAACGACTGGATCATATGATGAGACAACAGGTTTGTGGAATGTTGGCAATATTGCCAGTGGCACTTCAGAAACATTATTAATAGATGTATTGGTAAATGCTACAGGTGATTATTTGAATATTGCAGAAGTTTCTGCTTCTGATATTACAGATATAGATTCTACACCAAATAATGATACTGGTAACCAAAGTGAAGATGATGAGGATAATCAATTGATTACACCAGTCGAATCTATTGCAGATGTATCGTTAACTAAAGAAGTAGTGGATGGAGATATTACCCCTCTTGTAGGTTCAGAAATAACATTTAGAATAACGGTAAGAAATGATGGTCCAGAAAGGGCTACAGGTATAGAGGTAACAGATTTGTTGCCTTCTGGATATGATTTCTTGACTTTCAGCTCTTCTACAGGTACATATGATGAATTTTCAGGAGTTTGGGAAGTTGGAAATCTTGAAAACGGAGATGTAGAAACCTTATTAATTGATGTACAAGTAAGACCAAATGGGGATTATTTAAATACGGCAGAGGTTTCAGCTTCGGATGTAATGGATATTGATTCTACACCAGGAAATGGTATAACTACAGAAGATGATTATGCAGATGCGATCACTGTACCTATTCAAAGTATAGCAGATTTATCAATTACTAAAACAACTGTGAGTGGCGCTACAACTGCTTTACCTGGTGATGAATTGCGTTTTCAGATTACAATTAGCAATGCTGGACCAGAAACGGCGACTAATGTAGAAGCACAGGATTTATTACCTATCGGGTTTGAATATATTCAGCATAGTGCCACATCAGGAACCTATGATCCTGTAACGGGTTTATGGGATGTAGAAGATGTGCCTGCAAATGGTTCTCAAACGATATTCATTGATGTTTTAGTTAATGAACCTACCGATACTCCGGGAGAATTTATAAATAGTGCAGAAATTATTTCAAGTGATCAGTTTGATCCAGATACAAGCAACAACGAAGTAAGTTTCCCTATTCAGGTGCCAATTTCAGATTTAAGTTTAATCAAGTCAGTTAGTAATGAAATGCCAAATGTTGGAGAAACAATAACATTTACGGTTCGAGTAAATAATGATGGTCCAGACTTGGCAACAGGTGTTGACATAGTAGATGTATTACCTATAGGTTATAGTCAACCTAGTAACGTAACTAGTCCGGTAGGCCAGCCATTAGGCTCAATAAATGGGAATAGGATAGAGTGGACTAACTTACAAATACCTATTGGAGGAATAGATTTAACGTATGATGTGGTAGTAAATGCACCGACATTAGAAGAGGATGAATATAAGAATGTGGTTCAAGTTACAGGTGCCGCCACTTTTGATCCAGATGCAACACCAAACAATGATGATGGGGATCAAAGTGAAGATGATGAAGATAGTTTTGAAATTGTAATTCCAGGAACGGATATTCAAGTCATAAAAACGGTTAGTAATGCAAATCCTGCAATAGGTGATGAAATTACTTTTATAATTACTGCAGAGAATCTAGGTTCTTTGGATGCTACTACAGTAGAAGTATTAGATCAATTACCAACAGGATATAGATTTGAATCATTTACTGCGACATCTGGAAATTATAGTTCCGTATCAGGTATATGGTCTATTCCATCGGTGACAGGAGGTAGTTCTGAAATACTAGAAATAACGGTTGAAGTATTAGATATAGAAGATTATCTAAACATAGCTTCATTAATATCCTTAGATCAAATAGATGGAAACTCTAGTAATGATGAAGATCAAGTAACTATTGAAACGATTTGCCTTACGGTTTTTAATGAGTTTTCTCCAAATAATGATGGAAATAATGAATTCTTCTATATCGATTGTATATCTAGATATCCCAATAATGAGCTAATTATTTATAACCGTTGGGGAAATATAGTATATCAGAAAAAAGGATACGACAATACTTTTGATGGAACATCTAATGGTAGAGCAGTACTATATACAGAAGATAAACTACCAGTAGGAACATATTATTATGTTCTTAATCTCGGAAATGGTTCAGAGCCTAAGGCAGGATGGTTATACATTAATAGATAAACTACACAAAATTATTCATAAAAAGGAGGTGAATTTAGATTCGCCTCCACTATATCAAAAAAGAAAGAAATGAATATAAACAATCAAAAACTAATATATATGCTGCTGTTACTACTAAGTATGACGGCATATAGTCAGCAGGATCCTCAATTTACTCAATATATGTATAATACATTAAGTGTAAACTCTGCCTATGCTGGATCAAGAGGCCATTTTACGGCAACGGGTATTCATCGCTCTCAATGGGTTGGTATTGATGGAGCTCCAAGGACTCAAACCCTAACTTTCGACACTCCCATAGGAAAAAAAGTAGGATTAGGTTTGTCTATAGTAAATGATGAGATAGGACCTACAGATGAAATTTATTTTGATCTGAATTTTTCATACACAATAAAAGCATCACAAACACATCGTCTTTCTTTTGGAATTAAGGGAGGAGGGAGATTGTTTAGCATAGATTGGACAAAAGGGCAATCTCAAAATCCTGATAATTTATTTCAGCAAAATATTAACAATCGATTTTTCCCTACAGTTGGAGCGGGTTTATATCTTCATAGCGAGAAAAGTTATATAGGGTTGTCTATACCAAATTTTTTTACAGATCAGCATTATGATGATATACAAGAATCCATTGCCTCAGAACGCTTACATTTTTTCTTAATAGGAGGATTGATATTTGATCTTAGTGAAAACACAAAATTTAAACCTGCATTTTTAATAAAGCACGTAGTTGGAGCACCTCTTATTGCTGATATTTCCGCTAACTTTATGTTCTATGATCGTTTTAGAATAGGAGCATCTTATCGATGGGATGATTCTATAAGTGCCCTAGCAGGTTTTCAGGTAGCTCCTGGTTTGTTGATAGGATATGCTTATGATTATACTACGACAGAATTGCAGAAATTTACTACAGGAAGTCATGAAATCATGATTCGTTTTGAACTTATATCACAAGAAAAGAGATTAAAATCACCGAGATTCTTTTAAAATATAGTATATGAAAAATATAATTACACTAAGCATACTACTACTAATTACTGCCTTAACCTACTCTCAGAAAAAATATAAAAGAGCGGATGATTTTTTTGAGAAAATGTGGTACAAAGAAGCCGCAAAAGAATACGAGGCAGCCATTGATGAAGGCGATCTTTCTCAAGAAATTTTCCAAAAAGCTGGTGACGCTCATTATTTTAATACCAATATGGAAGGAGCCTATAAATGGTATGATAGGCTGGTGTCAGAATATCCAAATGAAGTAGATTCAGAATATATATTTAGATATGCTCATTCATTACAAGGGATTGGCGAATATAAGTTGGCAAAAAAATGGATGAAAAAATTTTCGAGTACAGCAAAAACAGAAGACCCAAGAGCAGAAAAATATTCACAAAATAATATCACTGTAGAGGATATTCTAAATATAGAACCTCAATTTACTTTGAGAAATTTAGAGATCAATACAGAGAATTCTGATTTTGGTCCGATGTATTTTGAAGATAAGCTGGTATATGCTTCTGCAGTAGATTCTTCTTATTACCATAAAAGGCAATATCATTGGAATGAACAACCATTTCTTAATTTATATCTAGGAAGAATTAATCCCTTACAAACAGATGTTTCCCTTTTGGAAGATTTCTCAAAAGATATAAACACTAAATACCACGAAGCGACATTATCATTTACTCCAGATCAGAAAAAAATATTTTTTACTCGCAATAATTATAATGGTGATTTAGGACGTGATGATGAAGGGATTAATCATCTAAAATTATATAGTGCTATATTAGAAGAAGAAGATGGCGATAAAGTATGGACAGATATCAAAGAATTACCTTTCAATAGTGATGATTATTCTGTAGGACATCCAGCTGTAAGTGTTGATGGTAAAAAATTATATTTTGTATCTGATATGCCTGGATCAATTGGTGCTACTGATATTTTTGTTGTAAACATATTAGATAATGACGAATACACGGATCCGCAAAATTTAGGACCTCAAATTAATACCTACGGAAGAGAAATGTTTCCTTTTATTACAGATTCTAATTTATACTTCGCTTCTGATGGGCATTTAGGATTAGGGGGACTTGATGTTTTCGAAAGTAATTATTCCAATCTAAATCAATTTGATACTCCTGTAAATCTTGGAGCCCCACTAAATAGTAAATTAGATGATTTTGGTTTTATTATTAGAGAAGAAAATAATACCGGTTTTGTGTGTTCTAATAGAAAATCAGGTAAGGGAGATGATGACATTTATTCTTTTGAAAGAACCCCAATAGAAAAATGTAGTCAATCTGCGTATGGATATGTTTCTAACAATAAGACCGGAGAGAGAATATCTGGGACAACTATATATCTGTTCGATACCAAAGGAGCTAAATTAGAAGAAACTATAACAGGAATTAACGGAGGGTATACTTTTAATACTGTTATTAATTGTAAAGAAAACTATATAATAAAAGCCCAAAAAACAGGATATTCTCCTAACGAAAAAGAATTCAGTACTCCTAACACAAATGGCAAAACAGAAGTTCCTCTAGGTTTAGAAACAGTAAATGAATTAATTGTTGAAGAAAATGGAATTCTTAAAATTAAAATAGGGATTATCTATTTCAATTTGGACAAATCTTTTATTAGAAATGATGCAGCCATAGAACTAAACAAAATAGTTTTGCTAATGACTCAATATCCAAAAATGGTTATCAAAGTAGAATCCCATACAGATGCTAGGTCTCCTGATAATTACAACCTGTCATTGTCGGATAGAAGAGCAAAATCTACAAAAGAATATTTGGTGTCTCAGGGAATCTCCGTGGAAAGAATCGAAAGTGCAATAGGATATGGAGAAGCTCAATTAATTAATCGCTGCACTAATGATGTTCCTTGTTCAGAAGCAGAACATCAACTAAACAGAAGATCAGAATTTATTATCACTAAGATGTGATTTAGTCAAGATTAATGATGTAAAAAATAAATAAAACAAAAAAGCCGACTCGTTAAAGTCGGCTTTTCTTTGCTGTGCGGGCAAAGAGACAGTTATCGAACTTTTTGATGGAGGATTCTGAGTTAATTATCAGAAAATCAGTGTATTTGTAAAATTTTATTTTACATGATATTAGGTCTAATCTTCATAAAAGAGGAGTAGAGGGATAATTGTCTGATTTAATTAGTTTTGAAGTTAGAGCTAGAAGACAGAAATCGAATCGAACTCTTTTAATTTATTCAATTATAATTAGGCTTTCTCTTTTTTCTAGAACTTTCGTTTATCAAAAAAATTACTCGAGAATTTCTCTTATTAGCACATGATCGATTACACTTGTTCCATAATGGGCAATCTCAATTTTCCCATTTAAATCTATCAGAAAGTCGGCTGGAATTTGATGAAATTTACCCTCAACTTTACCTCCTAGTTTATATCCTTCAGAAGCCGCTCGTATCATACTTTTCAAACCTCTAAAACTTGAAGTTCTAAATAACTTACCCCAGGAAGGAGTTACGTGATACAAATCATATAGCTCAAAATTGGAATCAGATATTAAGTTAAATTCTAATTCGTGTCTTTCATATATTGATGTTTTAATACTTTCGGCATCGCTTTGAAATATAGCTACTACTATAATATTGTTATTTTTTAAATTCATAGCTTCCTTTTTTAGTTCTGCTATTCTAAGATTACAAAGTGCGCATTCTGCGTATCTAAAAAAAGAAAGAAGAATTTTAGAATCCTTTATTTTAGACAAATCAATCTCTCTTTCAAAAATATCCTGAGTTTTAAAGATTGGAGCTTTATCTCCTTGTTTTAGTTTCATTTATTTTTTTTAACAAAAATGGAGATAGTTAACTTTAGTTTCCTTGATTACAATCAAGAAATTCTACTTCTTATTCTGCTTAAGGTTTCAGGTTCCATATTAAGATAGGATGATATATACTTAAGTGGTAAACTGTTTACTAGGTGACCACTTCTTTTAAGAAATGAAATATACCTGGCCTTTGGTCGTAAACTTAATAGTTCTGCCTGTCTTTCTAAATGTCCAGCCAAGGTTCGCTCAACTAAAGAATAGTACCAAACTTTTATATCGCTATACTCATTCATAAGTTTCTCAAGGTGTGTTTTAGATATTTGAAGGAGGACACAGTCAGTAATTGCTTTTATATGAAACTTTGAAGGTGACTGAGTAATGAAAGAAGAAAATGAGCAAATTACTGAAGTTTCATAACCGAAGCCCAGTACATGCTCTTTTGAATTGTTCTCTAGTCCTACAAATAAAGAACCTGAACATACAAAATAAAGATGGTGCTCAACTTGACCACTTTTGATAATAAATTCATTTTTTCTTATAACTTTTTCTTCGCTCCAAAATTTATTAAGGGTCGCTTTAGAAGTGTCTTTAAGTTTATGAAAACCATTAAGTTTTTCGAGATGATACATGGTCGAAAGATTAAAATTTAAAATCTTTAATTGGTGATGATAAATCTACCCAGGTACCGTCGGGATCTTTCAAAAGAAGTCTTCTTTGTCCATAAAAAGTATTGGCTGGTTCTGAAACACATTTAAAACCTTTTCCTTTGGCAATGTCATATATACCATCCACATTTTCCATTACGAAAGTAGTATAGAAACCATTGGGGTTAGTTTGGAAGTCTATAGGTACAATTTCATGACTTCTATCAACAATGCCCAGTTCTAAATTCCTATCCCTAGTTATTAAATGAATGAACCAATCGCTATCATAATTTACATCAAAATCGAAAAGCGCAGTGTAAAAGTGCTTACTCTCAGCTAGGTGATCAGAACAGATATTGGTCATTAGTCTATTAACTTTCTTCATACTTGGATTATTTAATTACTAAAAATTGCCATTGTTAAATCCTAATTTTTGACAAAAAAGACACCTTAACTTTTACAAATGTGCTAAAAAAACCATCCATTTTTCCAAAAAAATACGATTCAATCCAAATAAAACAGAATATGAACCAAATAGAAAATTCAGAATAACACCAATCGTATAAGTTTGGAAAATTATTAATAACACAACAATAGTACTGAATTAACATCAAATTAAAATTTTATTGAATGTGTTTATGAATAATTCTTAAAAAATTAAATAAATATCTAATCAATTAAAAACAATTATTATGGAATTAAATGTCTTATTAGGTGAGTTTTTTGGAACTATGATGCTGGTCTTGTTAGGCAACGGTGTCGTTGCAAATGTTCTTTTAACAGATTCTAAAGCAAATGGAAGTGGGTGGATGGTTATTTCATCCGGATGGGCTTTTGCTGTATTGGTAGGAGTTTTTGTTGCCTTAGCCTTTGGTGCCCCAGCTCATATTAACCCTGCGGTTACTATTGGCTTTGCTGTTTCAAGTGGTGATTTTTCTAACGTTTTACCATTTGTTAGTTCTCAATTCTTAGGAGCTTTTTTTGGATCGGTATTGGTTTACTTTCATTTTGGTCCACATTGGAAAGCAACAGCTGATCAAGGACTAAAATTAGCATGTTTCTCCACGGGACCTGCAATTCGCAAAACAGGTGCGAATATTCTAAGTGAAGCTATTGCAACATTTGTTTTAGTGCTAGGTGTAGCTGCAATATTTGACAGTAGTGGTTCTGTAGCTCCAGGATTAGGTCCATTTTTAGTAGCAGGATTAGTCTGGGGTATAGGTTTATCCTTAGGAGGAACTACAGGTTATGCTGTTAACCCTGCACGTGATTTAGCACCACGCATTGCACATGCAATTTTACCTATTCCAGGAAAAGGTGGCTCTGATTTCTCATATAGCTTTATACCTGTTGTGGGGCCTATTTTAGGTGGTGTAGCTGCTGGATTATTTATAATGTCTTTCCCAGTATTCTAACAAATACAATCACATTCAATCATTTTTATTAACAACTAAATTATATAACGTGAAAAATTTAAAATACATAACAATACTTGTAGCCTTATGTTCACTATCGGTAACAGCACAATTAAAAGATAGTAATGAAGCATCAATTAATACAGAAAATATTTCTGTGGATAGCCAAAATAGTTCTATGGTCACTGAACCAGAGGCAACAACTCAAGATACTCAAGATACTCAAGATACTCAAGAAGATAAAAAAAGCAAGTGGAATGTTGCCTATGACCTTACATTAAATAGTCGATTTATTTGGCGAGGATTAGTATTGGGAGATCACCCAAATGCACAGGCAAGTGTTACTTTCTCTAAAGGTGGATTCTTTATTGGAGTGTGGTCATCATATCCGTTTTCAATAGCATCTGATGCACCTAACTACAAGGAAATTATTCCTTATATCGGTTACGGTGGTAAAGTTGGTAAGAAATCTAACTTAGCAGTAATGGTCCTACCGCACTATGATCCTAATGTTGGTGGTTTTTTTGATTTCGATAATGATGGTGCCACAAATAGGTTAGAATTAAGAGCGGTTTATAATATTGGGAAATTAGACTTTTTCGCAGGATGGGATTTTTATAATTCGTTTCCAGGAAGTGATGCTCCTTTATACTTAGAAGTTGGTTATTCTATTGATATGCCGAATAAAATTACGGTACGCCCATTTATTTCAGCTTCACCTAATGATAACTATTACACTACGGATGGTAAGGCCAATGTTACTCAAATTGGCTGGTATACTTCAAAATCCTATTCTATAAGCAAGGAAGTTGGGCTAACTTTTAAAACAGACATGGTTTATAACCCAGATAGAGAAGAGTTTAATGCAGCGTTCAACGCTACTATTAAACTTTAATTCTTATTTTACTCATGATTATTATTTACTCTGAGGAAAGTATGATTTAATAAGAAGTATGTATCAATTATTCTATTAATACTTAAAAATTGAAGAAATGAAAAAATTAATTAATAAAATTGAGGATGTTATTGTAGAACAAATGCAGGGTATGGCGGTAGCCCATCCCGACCTTAGAATAAATCTCGAACCAAAATATATCTGTAGAAATAAAGCTACAAAGAAGGGTAAGGTTGTTATCCTTTCTGGAGGAGGAAGTGGACATGAACCTATGCACGGAGGATTTGTTGGAGTAGGAATGCTAGATGCTGCATGTCCTGGAGAAGTTTTTACCTCACCAACTCCCGATCAAATGTATGAATGTGCCAAAGCAGTTGAAAATGGTGGCGGAGTATTATTTTTAGTTAAGAATTATACAGGTGATGTTATGAACTTTGAAATGGCAGCTGAAATGTTAAATTCTGAGGGTATTGAAACACAAAATATTCTAATAGATGATGACGTGGCAGTTAAAGACAGCTTATATACTGCCGGTAGACGCGGTGTTGGAACAACAGTTATAATGGAAAAGATTGTAGGAGCAGCTTCTGAAGCTGGTTACAACCTAAATGAATGCGCAAATCTAGCACGCAAGGTAAATTCAAGAGGAAGGTCTATGGGTATTGCATTAACTTCATGTATAGTACCAGCGGCAGGTAAACCAAATTTCGATATTGATGAGGATGAAATTGAAATTGGTGTGGGGATACACGGAGAACCTGGAAGAAAAAGAATAGCACACACAACCGCTGACGAGATTACTTTTATTTTAACAAATGCTATCTTAGATGACGAGGATTATACCCGACAATTAAACGAATGGGATGCTGAATCTTCAGGATGGAAGGAAAAAACTCTTGTAAGCGAATCATTTAAATCGGGTGATAAAATGATTGCTATGGTGAATAGTTTGGGAAGTACTCCTGTGTCAGAATTATATTCCGTGTATCGAAAACTAGATGAAATATGTGCCGAAAAGGAAATATCCTTAGTAAGGAATCTTGTTGGGGCATATATTACAGCTCTAGATATGCAAGGATGTTCTATAACTTTAGTGCGTGCTGATGAAGAAATACTTAAATTCTGGGATTCACCTGTGAATACTCCTGGCTTAAGATGGGGAAAGTAATTTAATATGGTGTTGAATTTTAATTAAAAAGACCTATGAAAACTATAAATATAACGCAACTGGTTAAGTGGCTTGAAAATTCAGCCTTAGTTATGAGAGAAAATAAGGACTATCTAACAAAATTGGATTCTGATATTGGAGATGCAGATCACGGTTTTAACATGGAAAGAGGTTTCAATAAGGTTCTTGAAAAACTAGATGAATTGTCGGCTAGTAAAGACATTGCTTCACTTTTTAAAAATACTGGGATGACACTAATTTCTAGTATAGGCGGAGCATCTGGTCCACTTTACGGTACGTTGTTCTTGCAGGCTAGTATAGTTTTAAAAGATAAGACTGAACTTAATTTAAGAGACTTAAAGGACTGTTTAGATAATGGAGTAAATGGGGTTAAACTCAGAGGAAAAGCTTCAATAGGTGATAAAACTATGATAGATGTTTTAGATCCTGTTGTTCAATCTTTATCCGATTCTTTAAACGCAGAGTTATCAATAAGTGAAGCTTTAACTGATATGGTTCAGGTAGCGGAAAAAGGCATGAAATCAACGACAGACTTAATTGCAAAAAAGGGAAGAGCGAGCTATTTGGGAGAGCGTAGTATTGGACATCAAGATGCTGGAGCAACATCCAGCTATCTCATAGTGAAATCATTAAAAAAGGCTATAAACTAAGTTGAAGATATATGGTTGGAATAGTAATTGTTTCTCATAGTGAGAAATTAGCAGATGGAGTTAAAGAGTTAGCCCAACAAATGTCGCAAAACAAGGTGAAGATTTTTGCAGCAGGAGGTATAGATGATGAAAGCAATCCTATAGGTACTGACCCATTTAAAATTAAAGATGCAATAGAGCTAGCAGACTCAAAAGAAGGTGTTTTGGTCTTGATGGATATAGGTAGTGCAGTTATGAATGCAGAACTTGCCACTGAAATGCTATCGGATGATTTAAGGCAAAAGGTTTTGCTTTGCGAAGCTCCTTTAATCGAGGGAGCTATTGCAGCTGCAGCCCAGTCTATGACTGGTGCAAATCTTAAAACCGTTGCTAATGAAGCTAGAAATGGTTTAGTAGGTAAAAAATCTTTATTAGGTTCTAAGAATGAAGAAGAAAAACCTAAACAAATAGCACAAGTTATAGGTAAAGAGATTGAAATTGCAGTGCCAAATGAATTAGGTCTTCACGCAAGACCTGCTGTTAGATTAGTAGAACTTGTCAATAAATATGATAATGAAGTAAGTGTAAGCAAAAATAAAAGAGATTATGTTTTGGCAGGAAGTATTAGCCAAGTAGGAACACTTGGTGCTAAAAAAGGTGATGTTTTGACCTTTAAAGTAATTGGAGATGAATTTCTTGAGTTTGAAAAATCTTTACAAAAATTTTATGCTGATAATTTTGGTGATTCAAAAAAGAAAATAAAACCTAAAGAATCAATTCAGGTTAAAACTAATGGCGCAAGTGTATCTTCTAATAGTATACAAGGAGTACCTGTTTCCAAAGGAATTTCTGTGGCACCTGCTAAACTTTTACACAATCAAACAGTTACAGTAGAAAAAACCATTATTAAAAATACTACTGAGGAAAAAATTAAGCTAAAAAATGCCTTAAGTAAAATTATTGGAGAACTTGAAGATATACGCCATAAGACTATGGGGCTATATGGAAAAGAAGATGCAGAAATTTTTGATTTTCACGTGTCTTTACTTAAAGATGATGAAAAAATAAAAGAGGTAGAAAATTTAATAGAAGACGAAAACTATAGTGCGGCTTACGCTTGGTTTTATGTTTTTGAAAAATTAGAATATAAGTACTTAAAAATGAGTAATTTGTATTTCAAAGAAAGAGCATCCGATGTTATAGAAGTAAGAAATAAAGTACTAGTCCAAATATTAGATTGTGCTCAAACTGAAATCAATTTAAATGAGCCAAGTATATTAGTTGTAGAAGAAATTGGTCCTGCTCAAACATTAAGTTTGGATACAGAAAAAGTATTAGGAATAGTATCAAAAGTTGGTGGAGAAACTTCACATGCAACTATACTTGCTAGATCACTTGGTATCCCAGCAATTACTGGTCTCGAAAGCCAAATAGATGTAATTAAAGATGGCGAACTTATAGGAATCGACGGTAGTAAGGGAGTCATATATTTAGATAGAAAGAATCCAGAAAAAATTTCTTCTTTGCGTGAGGAAAAGAAGATGGAAGAAAAGATTTTTCAAGAGAGATTTTCAAAAGCTAAAATGCCAGCTATTACTGAAGACGAGGTGAAATTTAAAATTCTTGCGAATATAAGTAGCCCTAAAGAAGCTAAAATTGCATTTAAAAATGGAGCTGATGGAATTGGTCTTTACAGAACAGAATTTTTGTATATGAATAGAGAAACTCCTCCTTCTGAGGATGAGCAGTATCAGATTTACAAGCAAGTATGTGAGAATATGCAAGGTTTACCCATAACCATCAGAACCCTAGATGTTGGGGGAGATAAACCTATTCCATACTTAGGAATAGCTCCAGAAACCAATCCATTTCTTGGAGTTAGAGGGATTAGATATTGCTTGCAAAACACAGAAATTTTTAAAACTCAGCTTAGAGCAATTTGTCGAGTTTCAGCCGATTATGATATTCGAATAATGTACCCAATGGTTGGTATGCTTGAAGAAGTTATTGAAGCAAATAAAATTTTGTCAGATGTACAGAGCGAACTAAGCAAAGAAGGAATCAAATATTCTGAGAGTATAAAAGTTGGAATTATGGTGGAAGTCCCTTCCATATTATTCATATTACCACAAATATCAAGTGAATTAGATTTTTTAAGTATTGGCACAAATGATTTGACGCAGTATTTATTGGCAATGGATCGAGAAAATGTTTCTATTTCTAAAAATTATAGTGCACTGCACCCTGCCGTTATTTCAGCTTTGACATCTATTCTGCAAAATTCTGAAAAAGTAGGTCTTGAAGTAAGCCTTTGCGGTGAGTTAGCTAGAAATCCTAATGCTACAAATCTACTAAGTTCTATTGGACTTAGAAGTTATAGTATGTCTAGCCCTGCGATTCCTGCTATAAAAGAAGTTATAAGAAAAATTAATACTAAAAAGGATAAATTTTCTTCTAATGATATTAATAAATGGAATACGTTATCTATTGTAAAAAGCAAACTTAAAATATAGTATTTGAAATTAGCCAAACTAGACCTTTTTAGCACATTTATATTTCATTTCGATAATGAAACATAAATTATTGCCTATTTACTATTTAGTTGCACATTTTTGATTTTAACAAAAAAATGTATACAATAAGATTTTGTCAAAAAATAGGCTTCAATTTTGATAAAAATCATTGATTGATGTATTAAATATTCATAATACACATTTTTTGAGCCAAATAGAACATTTTTTATTAACATTAATAATTATTTTTATACCATACATAATTTAAATTATGATTAATAAAGAGCTAAAAATTTATTTTGAAAAAGCCGATGAGTACAAGGTATTGGAGACTAATAATCAGTTTTTAATACAATATTCAGTTGCAGAATCAAAAGAAAGGGATAGAATCTTTATTAAAGATCATATGTTAATGTTTGTTCTTAGAGGTAATCTTGGAGTTGCAACTCCAAATTACTTTTACAAATTAGAAGCAGGAGAAGCTATTTTCGTAAAGAAAGGGTCTATTATAGTTTGTGAAAAACTAAAACATGGAGATCAATTAGAATGTATGTTGGGCCTTTTAACTGATGATTTTCTGAAAGACTTTATGAGTAAAAATAAACGGATGATATCTCCATCTGAATTGTTTGATGTAAAATCTTTGGGTGCTTATCAATTTTTCATGGATAAATGGATGGATGCCTATATTAATTCAGTTTTACCATACTTCGATCTTACTACTTCTCCACCTGTCAACGAACTAATTTTTCACAAATTTGAAGAATTACTTTTATTGCTTGTTTCTGGTCAGGAACGCAGTTACTTCATGAGTTTTTTAAAAGAGTGCTTGGCAGGAGAAGGGTCTCAATTAGATGAAGTAATACAAACAAATATGTACACAAGTCTTAATGTTGACCATTTAGCCCACTTAGCTAATCTAAGTTTATCTCAGTTTAAACGAGAGTTTAAAAAGAGATACAAAGATTCACCGGCACATTGGCTAAGAACAAAACGACTTGAATATGCTTCTCATCTTTTGATAACGACAAACAAAAATATTAACGAAATATGTTATGACTCAGGTTTTAACAACACATCCCATTTCTGTCGTCTCTTTCAAGAGAATTACAATACCTCACCTCTCAAATTTAGACAACAAGTACCTACCTGATCACTAACATTTTTTAATATTGTCTTATGAAATAAGTAACCACATTCGCACAATTACCTAAAGTCCCTTATTAATAAGGAATATAGGTCAAAATCAAATTATTTAACTAAAAAAATCAAAGCTGATAAATTGTCGGCTAGGAATTTTACACCCGAAAATCAACGTAAAAAGGAAAAAATTATGAAACGATTTTTCAATGAATCTAAAAAAGTAGTAACAGAAGCCATAGATGGCGAACTTCGTTTAACTGGCACTCAAAACCTTACTCGCGCAGATGGCTTTCCATCAAGAAAATTTGTAGTGAGAGGTGATTGGGATAAATCTAAAGTAGCTATAATTTCAGGCGGTGGGGCTGGCCATGAACCAGCACACGTTGGTTTTATAGGGAAAGGGATGCTCACAGCTGCTATCTCTGGAGAAGTTTTTGCCTCACCCAGCGTGGAAGCAGTATTAGCTTGTATTTTACAGGTCACTGGCGACGCTGGATGTCTTTTAATAGTGAAAAATTATACAGGTGATAGACTAAATTTTGGCTTAGCAGCCGAAAGGGCAAAGAAAATGGGTAAAAAAGTAGAGATGGTTGTTGTCCAAGACGATATTGCAATAGCTGATGCTCCCCAACCAAGAGGTATAGCAGGTACGCTCTTTGTTCACAAAATTGCAGGTCATCTATCAGAAAAGGGATCCACTTTAGAAGAAATAAAACTAAAGGCCGAAAAGACTGCTCAAAATAGCTTCTCACTAGGATTGGCTATTTCTACCTGCACCCTACCAGGAAAAGAATTGGCTCTTACAGATGCTCCTGCTGAACTTGGCTTAGGAATACATGGTGAACCAGGTTTAGAAAAAGTTGACTTTAAAGGCGGTAAAGAAGCAGTTGCTATGGTACTTTCGAGACTTTTTGCTGAAACAAAGCCTGACGAAAACTATGCACTTTTAATTAACAACCTTGGCGCTGTTACTCCTTTAGAGATGTCAATAATCGCCAATGAAGTTCTTACCTCTAGGTACAAAGATCAAATTGAATTTGTAATTGGTCCGGCTCTTCTAATGACTTCATTAAATATGTATGGTTTTAGTTTCTCATTAATGAAACTTACCGAAGAAAATAAAGAAATGTTATTAGCACCAGTAGAACCTAAATCGTGGCCAGGTGTTATCAAACCTTCAGAACCAGAAATATTTGACATTAGCTATTTAAAGTTAAGGAAGACTTTTGAACCAAGCATGAATCCTCAAGTTGAAGATTACCTTCAAACTATTTGTGCTGCTTTAATAAATACGGAAGAGCACCTTAATAATTTAGATAAACAAATAGGTGACGGAGACACAGGTAGTACATTTGCTGCAGGGGCAAATGGTATAATTGATTTACTAAATGCCAAAAGTTTACCACTAAATGATACCGGAGATTTACTTGTAGCAATAGGCGAATTACTTGCTAGTCATATGGGCGGTTCAAGTGGCGTTCTTTCATCAATAATGCTTACTAATGCAGGAGCTTGTATTTCTAAAGGTAATGATTTAGCCGTTGCACTTAAATCAGGGGTGAAAATGATGATGAAATATGGAGGTGCTAAATTAGGTTCTAGAACAATGATAGATGCATTATTACCAGCTGTAGAAAAACTAAAAGGTATGAATTTAGAAGAAGTAGCGTCAGCTGCTCGAGAGGGAGCCAACTCTACTGCTAAAATGGACAAAGCTGAATCAGGGCGTTCCTCTTATTTAAGAGCAGAAAGTTTAAAAGATGTAATCGATCCAGGCGCAGAAGCTATTGCAATTCTATTTGAATCAATCGCCTTGAAACCTAAATATAAACATTAATTTTTTTGTGGAAGACTTTTTACATACCACAAAACCGTGAAGAGTTTTCCATATTAATTAAGCTAAAAAATGATTAAAAATACAAGAACTCTTGGTGAATTTATTATAAAAAATCAAATGGCTTTTCCATACTCTACTGGGGAGCTATCAAGTCTTATTAATGGAATACGTCTAGCTGCAAAGGTGGTAAATCACGAAGTTAACAAGGCTGGTTTGGTTGACATTTTGGGAGCTTATGGGGAGACTAATATTCAAGGAGAAAAACAACAAAAACTTGATGTATTTGCGAATGAAAAATTTATACAGGCTCTAGACAATAGGGAAATAGTATGTGGAATTGCTTCAGAAGAAGAAGAAGATTTTATTATTCTAAATAGTGATGACAAAAAGAATCAAAATAAGTATGTGGTTTTAATTGACCCGCTTGATGGCTCTTCAAATATAGATGTTAATGTTTCCGTTGGGACTATCTTTTCAATTTATAGAAGAATTAGCCCTTTAGGAAGTCCTGTTCAACTAGAGGATTTTTTACAACCTGGAAAAGATCAAGTAGCAGCAGGTTACATCGTTTATGGTACTTCAACTATGATCGTTTATTCTACGGGAGATGGCGTAAACGGGTTTACACTCAACCCCGCCATAGGTTCATTTTACCTTTCACATCCAAATATGAAGTTTCCAAAAGATGGTAGCATTTATTCTGTTAATGAAGGTAACTATGTTCATTTTCCATCAGGGGTAAAACAATACATTAAATATTGTCAAAAAGAAGAGGGTAATCGACCTTATAGCTCTAGATATATTGGCTCTTTAGTACCTGATTTTCATAGAAATATGATTAAAGGCGGAATTTATATGTATCCTAATAGCGAAATCGCTAATGATGGAAAATTACGATTATTATATGAATGTAATCCGATGGCATATATAGCAGAACAGGCTGGTGGTAGAGCTACTGATGGATATAATAGAGTTTTAGAAATTAATCCAAAAGAGCTACATCAAAGAGTTCCGTTTTTTTGTGGAAGTAGGAATATGGTTAAAAAACTTGAAGAGCATATAACAAATTATCAATAGTGTTAATGTTTCATATTATTAAAGGTTGGAAAAACTGTATTAGATACTAAACATACTTTAATAAAGAAGGTTATTCCTACATAAGGATAAGCGAATCGAACCTTTTGTATTTGATAATCAATTGTTTATAAAAAACGAAAATATAAATTTTATAAGAAGCATATCGAAATTAAAACCTGTAACTGTCTCATTTTTAGAAAAATAAAAAGAGGTAAATTGAAAATTTACCTCTTTTGGTGCGGGCGGGGAGACTCGAACTCCCACACCTCGCGGCACTAGATCCTAAGTCTAGCGTGTCTACCAATTCCACCACGCCCGCATTAAAACTTTTACAAAACTTAGGACTGTCTGCAAAAGCGAGTGCAAATATAAACAATACTTTTAAAATAAAAAGTCTCAACAAAAAAAATATAAACTTTTAGTACTTTTAGGCAAAATTAATTCAATCCAAATGCAAAATACCAAATCTTACGTTCAGGAACATAAAGATCGTTTTATCAACGAACTTCTTGAATTACTTAAAATACCATCTATTAGTGCAGATTCAGCATATGAAAAAGATGTTATTAAAACAGCTGATGAAATAAAGAAGAGTCTAGAAAATGCAGGCTGTGATCTTGTAGAAATATGTGAAACTCCTGGATACCCTATCGTGTATGGAGAGAAGATGATAAATCCTGATCTCCCTACGGTTTTAGTATATGGACATTATGATGTACAGCCACCAGATCCAATTGATCTTTGGGATAGTCCCCCTTTTGAACCAGTTATTAAAAAAACAGAATTGCATCCTGAAGGAGCAATTTTTGCAAGAGGTTCTTGTGATGATAAAGGGCAGATGTATATGCATGTCAAGGCAATGGAATTAATGACTAAAACGGATCAACTTCCTTGTAACGTAAAGTTTATGATCGAGGGAGAAGAAGAAGTAGGAAGTAATAGTCTTAGTTGGTTTGTAGAAAGAAATCAGGAGAAGTTATCCAATGATGTAATTCTTATAAGTGATACGGGTATGATCGCTAAAGATGTTCCGTCAATTACTACAGGATTACGAGGATTAAGTTATGTAGAAGTAGAGGTTACAGGCCCCAATAGAGATTTGCACAGTGGGTTATATGGAGGAGCAGTAGCGAATCCAATTAATATCCTAACCAAAATGATTGCCTCTTTGCACGACGATAATAATCACATTACTATTCCTGGTTTTTATGATAAAGTAGAAGAGCTATCTAAAGATGAGCGAGCAGAAATGGCGAAAGCTCCATTTTCTTTAGAAGCATATAGAAAATCACTAGATATTAACGCCGTATATGGAGAAGAAGGATATACAACCAATGAACGTAACTCTATTCGTCCTACATTAGATGTAAACGGAATTTGGGGCGGATATACTGGAGAAGGGGCTAAAACTGTGATCGCTAGTAAGGCATATGCGAAAATTTCTATGCGTTTGGTACCAAATCAGGACTGGAAAGAAATCACCGAGCTGTTTAAGAATCATTTCGAAAGTATTGCTCCAGAAGCAGTAACGGTAAAAGTTACGCCACATCACGGTGGACAAGGATACGTTACTCCAATAGATAATATTGGATACAAAGCTGCAAGTAATGCATATCAGGATACTTTTGGAAAAACTCCGATACCACAAAGAAGTGGAGGAAGTATTCCTATTGTTTCTCTATTCGAAAAAAAATTAAAGAGCAAAACAATTCTTATGGGATTTGGTTTGGACAGTGATGCAATCCATTCACCAAATGAACATTTCGGTGTTTGGAATTACTTAAAAGGGATTGAAACGATTCCTTTATTTTATAAGTATTTTACAGAGTTAAGTAAAGATAATTAGGGCGTTACCCCGATTCTAATCGGGGTCGGGCTATTCGCTATATCTTATTTATTAAGCACCCTTCGAGAACCTCAGGGTACTTGATAAATAAGGATGCCGCTACTATCCCTAACGCAAATAATAACATACCTGTTGGGTTTTTAAGACCCAACAGGTATTTTTTTTATTAAAATATTTGGAAATATAAATTTTTACTCTACATTTGTAGAGTAAATTCTAATAATGTAGAGCAATGCAATTATCCAAAGCCGAAGAACAATTAATGAAATACCTCTGGAAACTAGAGAAAGCTTTTATGAAAGATTTACTCGATGCTTTTCCAGAACCCAAACCAGCAACCACTACGGTAGCTACTTTGCTTAAGAGAATGGCTGATAAAGGATTTATAGCGTACACCTTATATGGAAAGTCTAGAGAATATTATCCTTTGGTAAAAAAGGCTGACTATTTTTCTAAACATGTAAATGGTTTGATAAAGAATTTTTTTAATGATTCTGCATCCCAGTTTGCATCGTTTTTTACTTCAGAAACGAACTTATCAACTTCAGAATTAGAAGAACTGAAAAAGATTGTAGATCAGGAACTTTTAAAGAAACAAAAATGATAGCCTACATAATTAAATCATCACTTTGTCTAATGCTCTTGTGGGTGTTTTATAAGTTGTTTTTAGAAAAGGAAAATATTCATTTTGTCAAAAGATTTTACCTTCTTTTTAGTTTAGTTTTTGCATTGATCATACCATCGATAACGCTTACTTATGAAGTAGAAGTAATTACTCATCCAGAAATAATTTCAGAAATAACAACTCCTTTGATCATAGTGCCTGACACAGAAATAACTCGGGGATCGGTTGATTATCTACCAACTGTTTTGTGGAGTATTTACGCAATAGGTGTTTTGGTATTTGGTTTCAGATTTGTCCGAAATATACTTGTTATTTCTAAAAAGATCAGAGCCAATGAAAGACTGAAAGAACCATCGCATATTAATGTGTTATTAAGTAGTTCAATAATTCCACATACATTTCTGAGTTACATTTTCGTTCCTAAAAAAGAATTTCAGAATAAAAATATTCCTGAAGAAGTATTGCTTCATGAAAAAACACATGCATTACAAAAACATACACTAGATATACTGTTTGTAGAGGTTTTGCAAGTAATTTTTTGGTTTAACCCCTTGTTTATTTTTATAAAAAGATCTATAAAGTTAAATCATGAGTTTCTTGCAGACCAGAATGTGTTGAAACAACGATTTTCAATACAAAACTATTTTAATTTGCTCCTTAATTATCCCAACAGCTCTAATCAAGCTGTATTATCGAGCCCTATTAATTATTCATTAACAAAAAAACGATTACAGATGATGACAAAAGAATTTTCGAAAAAAAGAACAATGCTAAAGCTAGTAACTTTAGTACCGGTTTTATCACTATGCGTATTATTTTTTAACAACGAAATAGTGGCTAAAGAAGTAGAACGATCACTTGATGAAATTAGGTATCCTGATGTTGAAAAATTTCATACATTAGAAAAATCCTCAATTATTGTTTTAAGAAATGATGAAAAAACAGCTATTTCTGAAACAGCTATTCAGGAAGCGATTACCAAGGAAATGATAAAAGAGTATAATGTCTGGGCAAAAGATTTAAATGCTAAAATCAAGGGTAGTAAACAGATTACTATCAGAAAAAATGAGGTTGATCGCATGGAATATATTTATAAAAACATGACTTCCGATCAACGCAAAGGAGCTGAGCAGTTTCCTGAGATACCATCTCCGCCTCCAGCCCCGAAAGTAATGAAAGGAGAGAAAAGCGATATTCCACCACCTGCTAAGGCTCCTAAAGTGAAAAAAGGAGAGAAAAGTAATATTCCACTGCCTCCACCACCTCCAGCTCCAAAAGAGAATTGGACGGAACAAGAAAAGGAAGAAGTAAAAGAACAAGTTGAAAATGAACTAGCAAGAGAAAGAGCAGAGGTTGAAAGAGAACGTGCAGAAATTGAAAGAGAAGAAGCAATGCTTAGGGTTGAGGAAGCAGAAAATGCGCAAGAACTTGCTTCTGAATTGGCAATGCTGAATGCCGAAAAGGCTCGAGAAGCTGCAGAAAATGCAAGGGCTAACGCTCTAGAAGCATCTCAGGAAGCAAGATTAAGAACTCGAAACCGATCTAGAGAGTCAATGAGAGAGGCTGAAATGCAAGCTCGCAAGATCGAAAAAGAAATGCGTAAGGCTGAAATGGAGACAAGAAAAAACGCTATGGAAGTCGAGTTGGAAGCTAGAAAAGCAATGAGAAAGGCAGAAATGCAAGCTCGTAAAGCTGAGATGGAAGCAAGAAAAAGTGCCAGAAAAGCAGAAATGAAGGCTAGACAAGCTGAGCATAGAGCAATGCAAGCTGCTGAGAACCATTCACCCGATAAATTAATAGAAAGGATGGCTGAAAAAGATGCTGATTTTTATTATAATGGGAAACAAATTTCCGCCAAAGAAGCACTAAAACTAGTAGAAGATTCTAATAACAACCTTTCTATAGATGCGTCCACAAAAAATGGTAAATCAAAAGTAAGACTTAAAGATTGATTAACATTTAACTGTTATTAAGTGTACAAATTATCTTAAACCTCACCTCGGTGGGGTTTTTTGTGCAACATTTAGTTAGAAATCAGCGTTATAAGTCTGTCTATCAATCAAAAACACCCTTAGATTATGTTAAAAAGATTTTTTATTATGTGCTCTGGTGCTGATGCCGATATATTGGCTGATAGTTCTAATGGAGAACAAAACAAGTATGCAGGTATTGGTGCAACTGTATTTTTTACTGCACTTATGGCATTTTTGGCAGCGAGTTATGCTTTATATACTGTGTTTGACAATTATTTTACTGCCGTTTTCTTTGGATTAGTATGGGGCTTATTGATATTTAATTTGGATCGATTTATAGTATCAACCATAAAGAAAAAGGATAATTTTCTGGATGAACTTTTACAGGCATCACCTCGAATTATTCTAGCGGTTATCATTGCGGTAGTTATTTCAAAGCCTTTAGAATTAAAGATTTTTGAAAAAGAAATTGATCAAGTGCTACTGGAGCAAAAAAATGATCTAACATTAGCGAATCAAGAACAAATAGCAACACAATATACACCGGCTATCGCGGCGGTTGATGCTGAAATAATCTCTTTGAAACAAGAAATAGGTACTAAAGAAACTGAGGTTAATAACCTGTATGAAACCTATATCGCCGAAGCAGAAGGTCGAAAGGGAACAGAACTTGTAGGTAAAGGTCCTGTATATAAAGAGAAAAGAGAAAAACACGATACAATGCTAGCTGAGTTGGTAGCACTCAAGAAGACCAACGCAGAGAAAATTACTGGTTTAGAAGCACAAAAAACTGAATTAGCTGTTCTGTATGATAAACAAATAGAGAGCTCGCAGCCAATAATTGATAATTTTGATGGATTAATGGCACGTGTAACTGCACTTAATGAATTGCCTTGGCTACCTTCATTTTTTATCTTTTTGTTGTTTTTGGCTATTGAAACTTCTCCTATTTTTGCAAAGTTACTTTCACCAAAAGGCGAATATGATTTTAAAATTGAGGATGTAGAAGGTGAGGTAAAAATATGGACAGCACAGAAAGCGGATCAACGAAAAATTCTATTAGCAACTGATCATACCGTGAATGATCGAGTATATGGTGATATTGCAGAAGAAGATGAACTGTATCAATACAAAAAGAAAATAGCAAGAGAATTAATGCAGAAGCAACAAGATGCTTTTTATAAGAGGCAAACGGATATATTGTAGCATATAATAAAAAGACCTAACAGGTTTCCAAAACCTGTTAGGTCTAACTAAATAAAGGCTTTTTTTAAAACCGTCGATCAGGGTGATACACCTCTAAGCTTAAGGATGGTTTTTTATCCGAAATCAGTTCCGAAACTAATTTACCGGTAGCTGGCCCCATACTCCAACCCATCATAGCATGTCCAGTGGCGATGGTTAAATTGATACATTTACTAGATTTGCCAATGTAAGCCATACCGTCAGGAGAAACAGGTCGTAAACCACAGGCAGCATCATTCTTTTCGTTATTAGTGAGAGTAATATCTGGATAGTATTTATGAGTAGCATTGGCAATGGCTTCGACTCTTATTTTATTAATAGTATGATTGACTCCAGCGATTTCCATGGTTCCCGCAAAACGAGTAAATCCTTGCATTGGAGTAACTGCAACTTTAGCTTCCGCTAGAATTGTAGGCATAGTAATTCCTAAATCTCTTTTAGAGTTTATTCGATATCCTTTTCCTGCTTCTAGTAATAATTTGATTCCAAGTTTTTTACTCAATAATTTAGACCAAGAACCAGCAGCCAATATAAATTCATCTGCGTTATATGTATTGGAAGCACTTCTTACCGAAACGATTTTGTCATTACTTACATCAATATCATTGATCTTTTCATTTTTTCGAAATGTAACTCCAGAAACTTCCAGATAAGATTTCATTTCTTCCATAAATAGATGTGGTGTGGTATGTCCATCACATTCATATAATACAGCACCTTTAGCATTTAGTTGTATGTTAGGTTCTATTTGTTTTAATTCTGGGAAAGAAAGATTTTTAACTGGTAAACCCTCTTTTTGAGCCATTTTTCCTATGTGGATTTCCTCTTCTAGCATCTTATCTGTCTGACAAAGCATTAATAATCCTTTTCGTTCTAAATGAAAGTTAAAATTCTCTTGTTCCTTAATTTCAGTATATAAATCTCGACTTAATAAATTTATATCCTTAATAGAGGAAATACTGCGCGTCACATTTTCTGAAGAGCAGGATTTATTAAAAGCCCAGGTCCATCTCAAGAAATCAGATGTTAAGCGAGGTTTTATAAATAATGGACTACTTGGATTGAACATCCATTTTAATCCTTTTTTCATAACTCCTGGAGCTGCTAATGGGATAATATGGCTTGGAGTTAAATATCCAGCGTTCACATAAGAGGCCCCAAAATCCATAGAGGATTGATCTATAACGGTTACCTTATGGCCCTCTTTATACAAATAGTATGCGGAACAAAGTCCAATAATTCCACCTCCTATGACAATAACTTCTTTCATTTTTTAATTAAAACATTATCATATTGTATTATTGATCATCTAAATCACTTGAAAACCAAGAGCATAAGGATCATTTTGATCATCAATAATAATTGTATTGTATCCGTAGATTTTTGCCCATCCTTGTATACTAGGAATGATAGCTTTTTGATTAACTAACTCAGTTTCTTCTTCGATTCTTCCTATAAATTTAGAACCAATAAAACTTTCGTGTATGAATTCCTCTTCTTTTTTTAATTTTCCTTTAGCATATAGTTGGGCCATTCTTGCGGAGGTTCCGGTACCACAAGGAGAACGATCTATAGCTTTATCACCATAAAAAACAGCGTTTCTTCCGGAAGAACTAGGATCGATTGGATCTCCTGTCCAGAGGATATGACTAACATCTCGGATAGTTTGATTTTCTGGATGAATAAAATAATCAGGATATTTTTCATTAATTCGATCTCGAATAATCTGAGAATATTGGATCAATTTAGAAGCAGTAAAATCCTGTATACCACTGAAGTTTTTCTGAGGATCTACAATTGCATAATAATTACCGCCGTAAGCCACATCGAATCTAATCTCATCGAGTTCTGGACAGTTGATAGTTAGCCCTTCTTTAGCCAAATAAGATTTCACATTCTTTAGTTTTACCCAATCTACTTTTTCATCTGTTTGTTGATATTCAATTTCTACCAATCCTGCAGGAGCTTCCATTCGTATTTTCCCAGGAATTTTAGGTTGTATTAAACCCTCTTCTATAGCAATAGTAATAGTTCCGATAGTTCCGTGACCACACATTGGTAAACAACCTGATGTTTCTATAAAAAGAATAGCGAAATCATTTGCAGGATCGTGTGGTTCAAATAAAAAGCTACCACTCATCATATCATGACCACGAGGTTCGAACATTAATCCTGTTCTTATCCAATCATACTCTTGTAAGAAATGTTGCCGCTTTTCGCTTATAGAATTGCCTTTAAGATCAGGATGTCCTGTAGTAACTACTCTAACCGGATTTCCGCAGGTATGAGCATCGATACATGTATAGGTGGTTCTGGGCATAACTAGATCTTATCATGAGTTTGCTTACCGTTCACTAAACGTGATATCTCTAGCGGATTTTCATTTTTAAGTTCCTCAGGTAATAGATTGTTTGGCCAACTTTGATAACTGAATGGTCTAACCCAACGTTTTATAGAATCAATCCCTACTGCTGTAAATCTACTATCTGTGGATGCCGGATATGGCCCTCCATGAAGCATAGCTGGGCAAACTTCTACTCCGGTAGGTACGCCGTTGAAAATCATTCTTCCCACGCGATTTTGGAGTGCTTCTATTACAGAAGGATACATTACAATTTCATCATTTTCTGCTAGTATCGTTCCTGTAAGTTGACCTTCAATATTATTAATAATAGTTTCTAATTCATTTGCATCTGCACATTGTACTACCATAGAAAAGGGGCCAAATACTTCTTGATGTAAAGTAGCATTTTCTAAAAAAGTTTTTCCTTCTACTTTGGTTACTGTTTGTCTTGCGTGATTAGTTGCTACATCATTTTTATAATCTGCGGTAACCGTTAATCCGTTTTGCTGTAATGCAATGGATTTGTTTTTTTCATAATTGCCTATGATATTAGGATGTAACATACAAGATGATTCAATTTTTATAATCTCATCAGAAAGGATATTGATAAAATTATCAAGTGCATCGCCTTTTATTCCTAAAATGAGTCCTGGATTTGTGCAAAATTGTCCAGTTCCGAGTGTGATAGATTGGGCATATGTTTTAGCGAGAGCTTCACCTTTTGATGCTGTTGCTTTTGGAAGTAGAATTACAGGATTAATACTTCCCATTTCTGCAAAGACAGGAATAGGTTCTGGTCGCTGTGATGCTAAATCAAAAAGAGCTCTACCTCCTTTAATACTTCCTGTAAATCCGACTGCCTTTACTTTAGGATGTTTTACTAATTGGACACCGACTTCTATTCCTGAACTGTTAAGGTTAGAAAACACACCGTTAGGCATTCTGGTTTTTTGAGCAGCCTTAATAATAGCAGATGCAACTAATTCTCCAGTTCCTGAATGCATAGGATGTGATTTGACAATCACTGGGCATCCTGCGGCTAATGCAGCAGCAGTATCGCCACCAGCTGTAGAATAGGCTAATGGAAAATTACTAGCTCCAAAAACAACAACTGGACCTAAAGGAACTAACATTTTACGTATATCTTGTTTCGGGATTGGTTTTCTATCTAAATCAGCGGTATCTATAGTAGCTTCCACCCAAGAACCAATTGCTACTAGTTCTGCAAACATTCTTAATTGTCCAATAGTTCTGCCACGTTCCCCTTTTGCTCTTCCTTCTGGTAAGCCTGTCTCAGATGTATAAGTTTCAATAAGTGTTTGATCTAGTGCTAAAATTTCATCGGCAATAGCATTAAGAAACTCAGCTTTTTTAATACCAGATACTTTTTTGAAAGATCCGAATGCTTCAGATGCTAGTGACACTGTTTTTTCTATTTCATCTTTAGAGGCTTCAAAAAAAGTATGTTCATTTTCGATATTCAACTTAGGGTTAAAAGTTGTGTATGTTTTGTGCCCTTCCGAAGAAAGTTGATTTCCGATATAGTTTTTGCCAGTGATCATGATTAGTGATTTAGTGAGTTTTATAACGATTTAATAAACTAATGATTTATAATTTGGTAGAGATGGTCTTGTCTTTATCCCATTTTCAATAATCTCTAATACTTTTTTACGTTCTTCGTCAACCAAAGGAAGTCTGGGAGCACGGACATTTTCTGTACCAATACCAGTAGCAACTTCTGCCAATTTAATGTTCTGCACTAATTTAGGGTTTATATCCAATTCCAGCAATGGTAAAAACCAACGATAGATAGCTATAGCTTTTTTAATTTTTCCTGCTTTTTGTAGTTCATAAATAGCCACTGTTTCTTCAGGAAAAGCGCAAACTAATCCAGCAACCCATCCATCTGCACCCATCAATAGACTTTCAAGTGCCAAGGTATCAACTCCGCTAAGAATTTTTAATCGATCTCCAAATCGATTTTTCAAACGAGTGATATTCGAGATATCTCTGGTAGATTCCTTTACTGCCTGAATATTATCAAGTTCAATAAGTTCATCAAACATGTCCAAGGTTACTTCAATTTTATAATCTACAGGGTTATTATAGATCATAATAGGTAGATCAGTGCTTTTTGCCACTTCTTTAAAATAAGTTACAGTTTCTCTATCTCCAGCTTTATACCGCATCGGTGGTAGCATCATTAATGCATTTGCACCGTCTTCTTCTGCTTTACGAGCTGCTTCAATAGCACCTTTTGTACTTTGTTCTGCAATATTAATAATAACCGGAATTCTACTCTTCACAATGTTTACCGTAGTTTTTACCAAAGTACTTTTTTCAGCATTATCCAGAGTACTGGCTTCTCCTAAAGTTCCTCCCAGGATGATACCATGAACACCAGCATCCAGCTGTGCTTTGATATTTTTAGTAAACATTTCTAGATCCAAAGTGTCTTCATTTGTAAACTTTGTAGTAACAGCTGGCATTACGCCTTTCCAATCTATAACCATTCCTTATAATTTTGGTTCAAATATATTGTCAATTTAGATGTAAGGATATTATGAAATTATCTTATAGTGATACTATATTATCTCTTATTGTGTTGATTTACTTAATTATGACTAATATTGAAGTAGATATTGCTATAAATGAAAGTTTTACCTTTTAAAATACCAAAATCTTCAACTGATACGTTAATCGTCCAAGAAGATAAGGAAATTGTCTTATATGATAAATTTCATCAGCATAAAGAAATTCAGATTTCTATTATTATATCGGGAGAAGGTAGCGTAATAGTTGGTGATACTATTACTGATTATAGACCGGATGATATTTTAGTTTTTGGCAGTAATGTTCCTCATGTATTACAAAGTGCAGTTTCAGATCAGGAATCTTATATGATTTCTCTTTTTTTTACGAAAGAGTCTTTTGGAAATATGTTTTTTGACCTTCCGGAATTTGAAGATTTATCGAATTTTTTTAGAAGTTCTGTATACGGAATTAGAGTGCTTTCAAAAAAGCGAAAATTAAAAAAACAATTTCTTAGAATTCTTAAAACAGAAGAAAGATTGGACCGTTTTACGATTTTTATGAAGATATTAAAACTATTAAAAATAGCAAAGATAGAAACGATATCTTCATTTATCTCAAAAAGAGCGTATACGGATAATGAAGGGAAGCGGATGGCTAAAGTTTTTCAGGCAGTGATGAATGAATTTAACCGAGATTTTTCGCTTAAAGAAGTAGCAGATCTAGCGCATATGACTCCAAATGCTTTTTGCCGTTATTTTAAACAACGTACAAACAAAACATTTTTTCAATTTTTGATTGAGGTCAGAATTGAAAATGTTTGCAGATTACTATCTAAAGAAACTGAGATCACTATATCCGAAGCTTCCTATAATAGTGGTTTTAAAAATTTATCCAACTTTAATAGAAAGTTTAAAGAAATAAAAGGAATTACCCCTTCTAATTATAAAAAGAGATTATACGATTCCCATTTTGTTTAATAAAAAGGAAGCATTCATGTTTTGACAAATACCATCTTTAAATTTATAATCAAAATATAGTTCATCATCTACGATCTGCGCATCAAAGAATCGGTTTTTTACTTCATCTAGTTCTGATGCTATTTCGCATAAACTTAAATCATGAGTGGCTATAATTCCTGTTGCGTTGGCTTTGACTAGTTTCTCTACAAATTTACGAGATCCTGCTGCCTTATCTTTACTGTTCGTTCCTTTTAATATTTCATCCAAAATGATGAAATATTCATTTTTTTCTAGTGCATCAACAATTCTTTTGAGTTGTGTTAATTCTGAAAAGAAGTAAGAAGCATCATCACTTAGTGAATCAGAGGTTCTCATACTAGTGATCAATTTAATCGGTCGATATACACAAGATTTTGCGCAAATCGGCAGACCGATATTAGACATTACAATCTGTAACGCTACAGTTCTTAGAAACGTACTTTTACCAGCCATATTAGCACCGGTAATAATAAAAAATTCTTCTTTAGTAATGGTGATATTGTTATCTACTCGTTTCTTTTGATTTAGCATAGGATGCCCTAATTCTCGCGCATTAAGGATTGTATTTTCTGCAGTCAACTCTGGATATATATAATCAGGATTATTAAAAGCAAAATTTCCTAATGAGTTATACGAGTCAAAAAAGGCAATAACTTCAAACCATTTATCTACTTTATCGTGATGAGTAGCGATCCATTTTTCAATACGATAACACTGAATGATATCCCAAAGAAATAAACCATTTGCTAAAACTCCAAACATCATATTGTTTCGTTGATCCAAAGCATTGAGGATACCGGCAAACTGTTTTAGTATTACCGATGCTTTTTCTTTTTCATTGATTACATCTTGTTGTTTTTCTTGGAGGAAAGTAGATTCGAAATTACTTTTCTCAATCTGATCTACCAGTTTGTAATATTGTTCGAAAGTATCTTTTACTTTATTAGACCTGCTATATAAACTGTTGATTTTTTTAAGTTGAGATCCTGTAATCCCTAAACCTATAAAAAACCATAGTAAAAAAACTTGGAATGTAACAACTTCTAAAAATAATAAAACTAGCATCACCACAGAAATTACCGAAACAACTGTAGGAAGTATTCGCATTACTTTAGGGACAAAAGGGACGTAATGTTGTAACCATTTGCGGATGGTAGAAACCGAAGCCGATACATCAACCAAAGATGCAATAGCACTGAATTCCTGTCGCCATTCGGGAAGTTTAGAAAGGTTTTTTATCGCTTCTTGTTTATGTTGTATATCCTCAATATCATTACTTCTTAATATAGCGGCTAATTTATTTTTTCCGGCAGCTGTTGTAGTTCGATTGATATATTGAAAGAAAGAGCGATCTCCAAATAAATCAATATCATGACTATATGGATGGGAAGGATCGATATATTTTTTTCCTGTCGGCAGTTTACTGAAATCACCGTCAAAAACATCAAGTTCCAGTTGATTAAGTGCAATCAATTTCTGAAGCTTATTTTTTATATATGAAAGATCAGTATGACGATTTACTAAAATAATAAACAGTACAATACCTATTACAATACTTCCTACTATAATTTGAGTATTCGGATACCCGAAATAGATGCTTGCTATGATGCCTAGAAATAGAAATAGTCTAATTGTACTGGAAAAGGCAAGTTGTTTTTTTACCTTTTTTAAAGATACCTTATGTTGTTCTATTTGTGATCTATAAAATTGTTGTGGGTTATTCATATTTATATTAGAAGGAGGATGCGATAAAAGAACCTTTCCTTTTAGTTTTTTTTAATTTGTAAATTTTCTAATTCTTGTTTTGCTTTTTTGGTTAAACCGCTTACAACTAGGTCATAAGAGTGGTCAGTCAATTCGCATATCATATTAGTAGCTAAACTGCCCGAAAAGTTAACGGTATTCCAATGTTTTTTATTCATGTGATATCCAGGCTCAATTTCTGGATGGAATTCTCTAAGTTCAATAGATTTGTCCGGATCACATTTTAGGTTTGCACTAAAAGGAAGTCTATTCAATCCTGTTAAGGCAAACATCTTTCCCATTACTTTAAAAACTAATGTTGTTTCATCAAAAGGGAATTCTTCGGTTACTCCTTTTTTTGATAAACAATACTCTCTAAACGCTTCTATATCCATGTATTGTTTTATTATTTATCAATCCTGGCCATAATCAGATTTGGATCTTGAGGCGCATCAAATCCAAATTGTTTATATAATCCGTGAGCATCTGCTGTGGCTAACATCCAGCGGTGAACTTTTTGTAATTCGGGATGTTCTAAAATTGTTTTCATTAATTTTTTCGAGTACCCTTTTCCTCTGTGGTTTTCTGCAATGAAAACATCCATAAGGTAACCGAATACAGTATAATCAGTAAGCACTCTGGCAAAACCAATCTGTTGCTCGTCTAAATAAACGCCAAAATTAAAGCAATGTTCTATGCTTGTTCGTACTTCTTCTTTTGTTCTTCCTTTTGCCCAGTATGAATTAGTCAAAAATTGATGAATAAAGTCGATATCTAATCTCGAATTCTCTGTAGAAATAATAATGCTCATTAGTTTTAATTTATAAGCTTTTGATCAGGGTCATTGTTCAATTCTAATGCAGAATAATCTAATGTCCAACCAATAGATTCTGCTACAGTTTCCATCAAAGAAATCACGGTAAGCAATTCTTTTCCGGCCGATTCGATTAGTCCACTTTCAGGAATTTTGTCTATAATAAATTGCTTAGCTTCTTGATTGATATCAGTAAGATCATTGGAAGTCATTGGGTTAAGCCACCCTTCTTTTTTGTCATAGTATTTAAAATCGGTTTCTATCGTTAGTAGTTTTGGCTTTGGAAATTGAGTTAAAACTATTTTTTTATTTTTAGTATCACTATTTAATTTTATTTTAGAAAGATCGAAACCTACATGTGCTTTTGCATCAATAAGGATTAAGGCTTTTTTCTTTCCTCTAATGGTTTTAAAGAATTTTTCTTTAACACTTTCATAGTGATAGATCTCGGCAAAATCTCCTTCGACAGTGACAAGTTTACAAACACTTCTAATTTTTTCCATTAGGATAGTGGATTGTGTTTGTATACCAGCTCTTTTTTTTGCCGCATTAAATCTGGAGAAAACAAAATATGCCAAAACAGAACCTATCAATAATCCAATAAATAATAACTCCATATTAATTCTTTTTACCTATCTCACCAAGGTGTGTAAATTTAAACCCTTTTTCATATTTTAATCCATAACCTAAAACTCTATCAAAGGCAGCATGCGAAAATAAAATAATTCCGCACAGTTGTATGAGCTCGTTTGATAAATATATTCCAACACAATACATAAAAACAGCTAAACCTTTATGATGAAATATGTTGTAGAGAAGTGCACCAATTTTGTTATTAATAAGATATCCTAACATTCCTATATCTGGTACCAAAAATAAGGCCAAGAATAACCACCAAGAAAAAGATAGTAGGCTGAATAGATAAATTCCTAACCCTAACATAGCAAGTTCTTCTAGTCGTAATGTAGTTTTCATTATGATTTCAGTATTTTATATAAAATTGGTTTGCTTGGTGAAGCGTCATTCTCGAAGGATGCAATCTGAAGATTTAGGATGTAATTACCATCTAGTATTTCGTTTTTTACAAAAATCATTTCAGTAATAGTAGCTTCAAGTCGTGGAGCTTCTGGATGGTTCCAAAAAGCTTTATGAGCTAGTAGTTTACCATCATCTTTTTCTTTATCCACTGATGGTAAATCGATCAAGAGGTGATCAATTCCTCTTTCTTTTATATATATTGCAGCCTCTTCAGACAGATAGGGCCAGTTGGTATGAGAATATTGTTTGCTACGTTTTTCTTCCATATTAGGAAGTGTTCGGATAATTAAAGCTCGTGGGTAAGATTGCAAAGTTGTCTTTATTTGATTTTTAGTAATGACAAAATCGTTTCCCCTTTTTTCCGGGTTTATGGTAACAAGTTCGGCTGTAAAAAAGAATTGTTTTAATGTTTGATTAATACTGTAAAACTCTTTGGTTATATGTCCAACACATTCCGTGTGTGTTCCGTGACCGTGAGGATTAAAGTAGATGTTATTGAAATTTGTAGAAGCACCTTCAGAAACTTTTCCTATCCAATCTCCATCTGTAACCGGTTCGATTTTTGGAGCTGGAATATACCAAGCATTGACGTTTTCATTGGTTGCCCTTAATGGAATTGATATGTCAAGAGGATGAGATAGATCCACCTTATATGTAATGCTTTTATAATCTATATTAGTAATCATTAAGTTGTTAATCTGTAGTTTTGACTACAAAAAACAGATAATCTCCATCTGTATTTTCATAGTTTTTTATAATATCGTTTATTTTGCCCGAATCTATATCTTTTTTTAAAGTAATTAGACCATTTTCTACCTCTAAAGCGTTAGAAAGAGATGAGAAAGATGATATTCCATGCCTTACTTTATGATTAAAATATAGTTTTGGATTGTGTTTTCCTGAATATAGAAAAAGATCTTCTAGATCAGATTTAATAAAATACTTTTCTGTTTTCTCTATAACTAATCTATTTTTATGCAGGTTTTTTTTAACCGTTTCTAGCGAAGGCATTTGATTCATGGAAGCTTCTAACATTTTCGGAAAGTAATGGCATAGCCAATATCCTTTCATTTGTTCTGGAGTAGCCGTGAAAATTACAATATTTCCCACTGGTTTTAAAACTTTACGTAGTGATGCAAAACCTTGATCCAGATTATCCCAATGATGAAGGGTTAAACTTGCTACTATTCCATCTATACTATTTTCTGAAAGCCCGAGAGTTTCGGCCTTTCCAATTTTCCATTGTATATTATTGCTAGGGATTTTAGCTTTTTCTAGCATTTCTGAAGAAGGATCAATACCTATAAATTGATATCCTTTTTTGTCAAATTGTTTTGTATAATTGCCTGTACCACATCCAATATCTAAATAAGTTCCATTGGGTAAAGGATTAAGAAGTGTAAGCAATCGATTAAAAAGATAAGGATCTGCTGAACGAGTGGTATTATAATTGGTCCCTATGAGATCATATTTTTCTTGCATTACCTAGATTTTGATTTAGGAGAATTGATTACCCTAAATTTAATAAGAAAAGATCACTTGCGATACCATCACTTAAAAACTTTCCTTTTTTGGTAACTACTAATATATCTCCATCAAGAAATAAAAGATGTTCATCAAGATGTTTCTGTGCTTGTTTCAATAAATATTCTTTATAAGTAAGCCCAAAATCATCTTCTATTTTTTGTAAAGAAACTCCCCAGATGGTTCTCAGTCCAGTCATTACATACTCATTATATTGATCTGTAGTTGTTAGTGTTTCTATCTCTCTTGGGAGTTCGTTTTTCTGAAGTGCTTTGATGTATTTTATATTATTGTTAATGTTCCAACTGCGTTCTTTTCCATTATATGAATGTGCAGAAGGACCAATCCCTAAATAGTGTTTGCCTTGCCAATAGGCTGTATTGTTTTTGCTAAAATATCCAGGCTTTCCGAAATTAGAAAACTCGTAATATTCAAATTTGGCTTGCTCCATCGTTTTCACAAGAATATCGAAATGTTCCTGAGCCAGTTCATCCTCAACAGGAGAAATGATTCCTTTCTCAATAAAAGACGATAAAGCAGTGTGGGGCTCTACTGTTAATGCATAACTAGATATATGGGGAATTCCAGTATCTAGCGCTATTTTTAGATTTTCTTGCCATCGTTCTGAAGACATTCCCGGAATTCCATAAATTAGGTCTATCGATATATTGTCAAATTCGCGAGTGGCTATAGATAAACAATCCAAAGCTTCCTGAGCGTTGTGAGCACGATTCATTAGTTTTAGATCTTCTTCGAAGAAAGATTGAATACCAATACTTAGTCGATTTACTTCAGTAGGAACTAGTGATTTTATATAAGCTTCTGTTAGATCATCTGGATTAGCCTCTATAGTAATTTCTACATCATCAGAAACAAGGTAGTTCTCGTAAATTGTATCAATAATAAATTTTAACGCAGAAACAGATAAAATACTCGGAGTTCCACCACCAAAATATATGGTTTTAATAACTTCATCATTATCAATTTCTGATCGTCGTAATTTGATTTCATTACATAATGCAAAAACCATCTGATCTTTGTTCTTAGTAGAAGTGGAGAAATGAAAGTCACAGTAGTGACAGGCTTGTTTGCAAAATGGGATATGGATGTATATGCCGCCGATGATTTTAGATTTTATATGTTGTGATGAACTATGTTACTTTAGTAATCAAAATACGTGATTCGTAATCACTTTTTTACTCTTTTTTCATTTTGTTTTACAAAAGCGGCCCAACCAGTATAACTTTTGCCAACTATATTGGCCCTACCCATATTATAAAAATGACAAACTGCTGCTGCTAATCCATCTGTAGAATCCAGGTTTTTGGGTAATGTTTTTAATTGCAAAAGACTTTGTAACATTTTTGCTACCTGTTCTTTACTAGCATTACCATTACCAGTAATAGCCATTTTTATTTTTTTTGGAGAGTATTCAGTAATGGGTACCTCTCTACTTAACCCAGCCGCCATGGCTACTCCTTGAGCACGACCAAGTTTTAACATTGATTGCACATTTTTACCAAAGAACGGTGCTTCTATAGCTATTTCGTCTGGATGATAGGTGTCAATCAGTTCGATGGTTCGTTCGAAAATTAGTTTTAGCTTTACGTAATGATCATCATATTTACTAAGCTGTAGTTCATTAAGCTGTAAAAAAGACATTTTTTTCTTTACCACTTTAATCAATCCAAACCCCATAATAGTGGTTCCCGGATCAATACCTAATATTATTTTTTCACTTTCCAAGTAACAATGAATTTTTACAAAACTAAGGAATTAAGAATAAGAAGAGGTTCTTAATTGATACGAATTACAATAGGTAATTTATAGCGCGTAGTCACAGGAGTGCTACGAGTATGAGCAGGTTCTACCTGTGGAAGATTATCGATGCTCTCCTCAATAATATTCTTGAAATCAGGAATCTGAGATACAATAATATCCGGAATCAGAAAATCTTCGAGTTTAATCTTTCCATCTTTAGTAATTAACAATGGAATCCAGACAGTGTCATTAATAGCCTGTTTTACAGTAATTGTATGATTTGTAAGATAATCGGCAACTTGTTCATTTATGGTTCTTTGAAAACAAAGCTCCAGCTCATCTTCAGATGCATTTTTACAAGCGTTAAATAATGGAGGCTCATCAACTTGGTTTTTATCAATTTCGTTCCACTTTTCTTTTAATACCTGTTGACTATCCTCTTTTTTAACAATCAAATTATCACAAGAATATAATGTGAAAATCAAAATACATATATAATAAACCCTCTTAATCATTGACAATTTTATTCGCTATAAAAATACGCGATGTATTCCTAAGCGCGTAAAATTAAAGTTTTTTATTTAGAAGGTTGATGTAATTGTAGTTAGAATCTAATAGTTTGATATATCTAAAAGATTATTTCCTTTCAGGCATTTTTTTTTCAGCTTCAATTTCTTTTTCTAATTGAGTAATTCTTTTGTTAACAGTTTCCTTTAGAAATTTTTTATATGTGTTACTATCCTTATCCGCTTCTAATTGTTTGAGACAGTTATTGTAGTGTCTTAGTTTAACTTTAGGGTCTTTAAAATAAGCATCTGTATATGTAGCTAATTGATATTTTATTTGATAAGAATTAGGTTTTTCTTTAAGGGCAAGTTTTGTATGCTTTATAGCATTTTCCCATTCTTCTTTATGTCTATATGTTTTGGCTATGTTTAATAAGTCTTCAACTATGGGAGTATCTTTTAGCTCTAGTGCCAGTTTATAAAAGAGCAAAGCTTCATCATATTTTTGAATTGATGTATAAGCGTCAGCTAAGCGTTTATGTCTTAATGGAACTTGATTATTATATTTTAGGGCTTTCAGATATTGAGGTATTGCTTTTTCCCATTCATAATTATTATGATAACACAGGCCTAAGGATGCGTGTACAAATTCATTCCCGAAATTTAAGTCGATAAGTTTTTCGAAATAGGGGATAGCCTTATCATAATATTTTCTTAGAAGATAGTTCTGAGCTAATACATTCATTAATTCAGGGTTTTCGCGATAAGAGGATAATCCTTTGTTGGCAATATTGTCTACTTTGTCGTACTTTCTTTTTTTGAGATAATGCATAGACACTTCAAAACAGCTTTTTTGATGGGTGCTATCAAGCCTAAAAGCTTCTTCGAAATATATTATCGCAGTAGAATCCTTTAGTTTTTTCTTTACTAAACCAAGACGATATTGAAAATTGGGATTCTTGTCATGTTTTAAAACAAGGTTTGAATATACACTATCGGCTTTTTTAAATTTATTCGTAGTCATTAATAATTTGGCATATTCTAATTCTGCTGAGATTATTGTTGTATCCTGACGAATGACTTCTTCATAATATTTTAAAGCATCCAAATAAGTTCCTTTGGCTCTATGGGCTTTAGCGATTTGTAAAAGAACATATTGATCTTTCGGGATTATTTTTTGATATGTATGAATCGCTTCTGAGTAATTTTCCAGTATATAAAGACTATCTGCAATTTTTAAATCCGAAATTTGCGCTCCAACTATAGACTGTGTGAGAGATGTAACTATGAATAGAATATACTTTAACTGATTATGGAGTACCATTATCTTCTTTATTAATTTCTTTAAGTATCGTTTCCAGATCTTCAATATTCATATCGTTTTTCTTTACAAAAAAGGAGACCATGTTTCTAAAGGAACCATTGAAGTAATTGTTCATCAACTTATTTAATGATTGATTACTATATTCTTCTTTTTTAACCAACGGGAAATACACATACCCTTTTCCTTCTTTACGATGAGATACGAATTCTTTGTTTTCGAGTATTCGTATAATCGTAGAAATAGTATTGTATGCAGGCTTTGGTTCGGGCATTCGATCGATAATAGCAGCTACGTTTCCTTCAGTTAGCTCCCATAAGAGCTGCATTACTTCTTCTTCTGCTTTGGTGAGTTGCTTCATTTGTTTTTTCTATATTAGTTTACGCTGAGTTTATTGAATTTTAAGAATATAAAAGTCTTCCTTAAATTGACCGTCAAAATCCGAACGTAGCATTTCTTTTGCTTTTTCTAAGGTATCGTATCTTTCTAGATATACATAGAGATAGTTGTCTTTAGGGTTTTTAAGGAATTTATATATGGTGTTCCAAAAAATAAAAGTATCCTTTTTATGAAATAAATCATATGCTAACATAAATATTAGTTGAAATAATACGGTCTGAACTATGTATTGAAGCATATCTTTTGATTCTATCTGATTAATCTATTATTTGTTTTCATTTTGCATATCTATAGTCATGGAATAAGAAGGAACATTAATACCTTTTGATGATCGTATTATATTAAAATCTAGAATATCTTCTCCTTTTTCTTCCACCTTTTTGTTAGTAAACGAAAGTAGGCATTTTTCGTTCGTTGAATTTTCTTTATACCCTTCTCCGTAGACAATTTTTAAGTTATAAATACCTTCTGGAATGTTTCTTATGAAATAATTTGTATTTTTTGGTAGATACACGGTTCTAACACTTTCTGCGCTTTCAGTAGAAACGATATCAATAATTACCTCTGCATTTTTTCCATTAGTTATTTTTAGATAATTATCTATGTTGTAGTCATATCTTAATTCGTCCTGGTTTGCGCAGTAAGGTTCTGCTTCTTTTTTGTATATCACATTGTCTCTAACTGAGTATTTGGAAGCCTTGTCTTTACTTCGACGATATTCTTCTGTTACTTTTTGGGCAATTTCTTCAGTTTTTTCGTCTTCAGTTTTTTTGTCTTTAGTATTGCTAATATTACCTGTATTATTATTCCTAGAATTCTCTGTTGGTAGATCTAATTCTAAGGAATAAGATGGAACGTTTTTACCTTGATCTGTTATAATTACATTATAATCAAGAATGTCTTCTCCGGTTTCGGAGAAAAACTCTTTTTTAAAACCACCAGAACAAGTATTGTCGGTTTCCTTTTCAGTATATTGATTTCCATATGCGGCATCTACTCGATAAATACCACCAGGTATATTTCTTATAAAATATGATTGAGACCTGAATATTATAGCTGTTCTAATGACTTCATCAGTTTCTAATGATATTATTTTAGCTATTATATCAGCATTTTTTCCATTGGTAACTTTTAAATAATTATCTAACGTATAATCATATTTAGAATCCTTATTTAGGCAATCAGGCTGATTACTAGTGCCTATATTATCTTTAGTATCTGCTTGTTCACTGTCATAAGTAGTAGAAAACTCGGTTGATTTATTGGTCTCTGTATCTTTACAAGAAGTGTAGGTGAGAATGCCCGTAACCATTGGAATTAAAAGTAGGTATTTAAATTTAGCAATGGATTTTGATTGAGATTTCTGTAACATAAGTATTCGTTTTTTGATTAATGATTGATTGAAAAATTGATTGATGAATGTTATTTTTTCTGTTTGAAAAGCAGCGTTAAGTAGCTGTTCTATATAATTTTTTTGATTGACTTTACTAATCGTAACGGAGTCTGCGATATATTCGTGAAGTAAAGTGATTCGCGCCTGATAAATATAAATCAGCGGATTCCACCATAGTGATATCTTTAATATTTCTATACCTATTTGATCAATGGTGTGTTTATGATTTACATGAACTAGCTCATGTGATATAATATTTTTCTTCTCTTCTTCTGTTAAAGAATCTCCTAAAAAGATAGTGTTCCAAAAGGAGAATGCGTGAGAGCTATTATGAAGTATTACAATTCTTTTGTCAAATGCCTTTGAGACATGGGAAATATTGCTTAGGATATGTAGTTTATGGAACTTAAGAATAAGATTTATTAAGCTAATCAATATCCCAAAAGCGTATATAATCATCAACCAATTAACTGAATGAGAAGATGTCTTAGTGCTAGCTTCGGTTTGATTAATATTGGTAATGATAGTGTTGGTAGAAGCCTTAATCGTTCTTTCTATATTTAACACATAAATTTCTGCTGAACTTGAATTTAAAAAATCAATTTCTATAAATGGTAATATCAAGGATAGAAATGGGACAGCAAGCAGATACAATCGGTTCCAATTAAAAAAAGTGTCTTTTTTATGTAAAAGATCATAAATCACAAGAAATAAGAGCTGAAATACTAAAACTTGAAGTAGGTAATGGAACATATTTTTCTTTTAAAAATTATTAGGGTGCAATGTCAATTCTAAGTCTGTTTATTATTAGTCTTTAAGACAATAAACCAGACTCAGATTGACGACCCCAATATCGCTTAATACATTCAACTAATATTTTAGTTGAATAGCAAATATATGTATTTTTTCTTTTAACTAACAATTTAGTTAAAAAATATTTCACTTCTCTAGATTAGTTTTGTAAAGTCTTTTTAATGTTCGTTAAAATAGCCTAAGGAGTTTGGGTTATAGGTTAGTGATGGTATTTTTAATCTCAAACTGAATTAATATATTATAAAACTCTTCGGAATCTATATTGGTTTCCGGAGGCGAGGTTGTAGGAAGAATATCAGTAAATGACATTAATGTTCTAAAAGCTTCTTTTTCTAATTCTGGTGAGAACCCTTTAGTTTGTATATTACTAATTTGCCCTTCATTAGTAATGTTAAATCTCATATAAATACGATTCAGACCAGATTGCGCATAGGAAGATATAGATAAAACATTGTAATTTTCTTTAACGTACCGTTCGATATCATTGCAGACGCAATGTTTTCGAACACGTTCTATGGTTTTGTCTTTACAATTAGTTGTAGTAGGTTTGTTTTGTGCATAGAAATTAAATCCAATTAATAATATCGGGATAACTCTCAGAAACTGTTTCATGATTTTGGAGGGTAGATTGGTTGGTTAAAACTTTGTACTTGTTATGACAAAAATAATTCGTCTACACCCTTTAGATGTTACCTAAAGTTTAATTATTAAGGTTGATAATAATTTATTTAACCGTAACAAAAAACAATATTCTTAGTCTAATTAGTTACAATGGATATAGTACTAGTGATTATTGGTTTTATTTTGTGCCTTGTTGGTATTATTGGTAGTTTTCTGCCCATATTACCAGGGCCGTTAACATCTTGGATTGGTTTATTAATACTTCATTTTACTGATGTCATTCCTCAGAATTGGGCTTTTCTAGGAATCACATTAGGTATTGCAGTGTTGGTTTGGATATTAGATTATATTGTTCCTGCTTGGGGTACAAAACGTTTTGGAGGAACAAAATATGGAATGGTTGGCAGTTCTATTGGACTTATTATTGGTTTGCTATTTTTAGGTCCTTTCGGCATTGTTATTGGCCCTTTTGCAGGTGCCTTTGTTGGAGAGTTGATTAAGGATAGTAATAATTCTTCTAAAGCATTAAAAGCGGCCTTTGGATCTTTTTTAGGATTCCTTGCTGGTACTTTTGTGAAATTTATAACTTCTATTGCATTTGTTATTCTGTATGTAAATAAGGTTTGGGAATATTGGAGAGAACTGTTTTAATCTTATATTGATATTAAACATAAATTAGAATAAACAAAAAAGAGCGTCTCCACGCTCTTTTTCTTCACACAAATCATCTTAATTTAGGGGCTTATTCTAAAATTAAAACTCACTTTTTATAAAAACTTTCATTTTGGGGATAATAAAAGCACTAACTCATTTTCACTTCGTAAAGATAGTATAAAATTCGTTACCACCAAACTTTTTGTGTATTTTAACCTTTAAAAATAACATTTTAGCATTTTTATTGATCTATTTATTTTTAGAAGTAGTATTAATCTTACATTTTTGTAGATATCTTGAAATTTAGAAATTACAAGTTTCTTTAAGGGCTTTAGAAATAGAAGATACTGCAAGTGTATTAGTGTATTGGTTTTTAGAACTACTTGATTTGTGTTCTTTACAAAAAGATAATATCACTATAAATTAAAAAAAGCCTCTCCATTTTCAGGAAAAGCTTCTCATTGGTTTACTAAACCACCCACGCAACAGGCGTGGGACAACACAACATTTTTAATTGCAAAAAAAAGCTTCAACCGAGATTGAAGCTTTTGCAATTTTGCGGTCTGGACGGGACTCGAACCCGCGACCCCCTGCGTGACAGGCAGGTATTCTAACCAACTGAACTACCAGACCATTGCCTTATTGCGGATGCAAATATACACCTCATTTTAATACTCGCAAATGTTTTTTCAACTTTTTTTGAGTTAATTTTCTTTATTTTATACAAATTTCTGCCTTTCAACCAAATAGGTGGTTAAGATTTTGTCGAAATCTTTTGTAACATCTGCTTCTACATATTTTATTTTATACTGCGAACATTTTAATTTAAGATCATAAAAATAAGATGAAACAGCTTTTTGATAGTTTTCCTTGATATTGTCTGCATATAAGTTTACGTGTTCACCGGTTTCTACATCAATAAATCTAGTAGGGCGATTATTAAAGTCAAAATTTAACTCCTTTCTACTATCAAAGGTATGGAACAATACTACTTCGTGTTTGTTGTATTTCAGATGTCTTAAAGCTTCAAATAGTTTTTCAGGACTTGATGTGGCTTGTAGCATATCTGTAAATAAGAATATCAATGATCTGCGATGAATTTTTTCTGCTATCTGATGCAAAAATTTATAGGTATCCGTATTTTTTGTGTCAGGTGTAGCAGTTACAATTTGACTTAACTTACTTAAAAGCATTTGATGGTGCCTCTCACTACCTTTTTCTTGAGTGTAATAATCATAAGTGTCACTATAGATACTAAGACCGATTGCATCTCTTTGCTTTTTTAAGATATTCATTAAACAGGCAGTTGCTAATGCAGAAAAACTAATTTTATTTAGTGATTCCAAATGATGTTCTTTCACTTCAGGATAATGCATAGAAGAGGAATTGTCAATAATAATATGACATCTTAGATTGGTTTCTTCTTCATACCTCTTAGTAAATAGTTTATCCGTCTTAGCATAGAGTTTCCAGTCAATATGTTTTGTGCTCTCTCCATTGTTGTATACTTTATGTTCTGCGAATTCCGCAGAAAACCCGTGGAAAGGACTTTTATGCATTCCGGAAATAAACCCTTCCACTACTTGCTTAGCTAAAAGTTCAAGATTAGTAAAACCTCCAGTTTTATTTATTTCATTTTGGATATCTATCATCCTTCTTGATTATTAAGGGGCTATGGAATTAATTTTATGCAAACAATATACGTATAACTAATCTATTTTATATAAAAAAAGGGTTGACAATACGTCAACCCTTTTTTGTTTGTTATATCAATTCTTACATCAATGAATCGAGAGCTTCTGCATATACATTTTTAGGAGAAACACCAACTTGACGACCAACTACTTCACCGTTTTGAAAAACTAGAACAGTTGGGATGTTTCTTACACCATATTTAGCAGCGAATTCTTGGTTAGCATCCACATCAACTTTACCTACAACTGCTTTCCCGTCATATTCTTCACTGATTTGCTCAATGATTGGACCTACCATTCTACAAGGACCACACCATGCTGCCCAAAAATCAACTAATACAGGTTTATCGCTTTTAAGTACCACTTCATCAAAAGTAGCATCTGTTATTTCTAATGCCATAATTATTTATTGTTTAAATTCTTATTCAGTTTTAATCTCACAAAATTAGTCAATAATTCTCCCAAAGCTTACAGTGATAATATTTGTTTTGGCTATGGGGTTATTGAATTTCCTGATACCAAATATAATATTAAATTATTCCGGCTAACAATAATTCTTTAATGGATTAATAATTTTATTTACTGTTTATGGTAGAATTGGGATAGGATTAATTCAACTTAGGAAAAAAAAATAAGATTATATTTACATCTGTAATAAACAGAATGAAAGAGATCGAACTGTCATATTGTAATCTTATTTTTAAAGAAACTCATGCTATTTTAGTAATGAAAGTAGCTTCTTCCATTACAATGGAAACGGCAGGAGAAATTACGGATCATCTTGAAGCAATTTATAAAGGAAAGAATTTCATATTTATTACTCATAGAAAATATCCTCATGATATAGACCTAAATGTTTACAGTGGACGGATATTAAAAAATATGATTGGTTTTGCCATTGTTTCTGAAAATCCTGAAGAAATAAAGAGAGCCATGCAAGAGCAACCATTGTGGAACGAAGCCTTTACTTTTTTTAAAGAGCTTAATGAAGCTGAGGACTGGGCACTTAGTTTTTTTGATTAAATATTCTTTAATTCATCCTTCTACTTATAGATTCCTATTAGGTGTGTTCTTACATCAACGGAAACTTCATCCCCATCAGGGATTTGTATTTTCATCGTTTTGCTTTTTACTAAGGGCATGTGGCATTGGATGCAATTATTTCTCGTTTTTTTAATTTCCTCTTTGTTACCAGAGCAATTGATAGGTTTTGATATTGTTGTATGGCAATCCATACATTTTTGATTAAATGAAGAAATATTTCCTCTTTCTTTTTTGTGAGGATTATGACAAGTAGTGCAGTTAAGAGAATTACTATTTGTAAAACATTTACTAGCTTTTAGTAAGCCGTATTGATTGCCGTGTACATCAAGATCTTCTAAACTAGATTCATCGTAATCGGGGGATGAAAATTTTTTTAGCGTATCTCCAATTGCAAAAGAAAATGCACGTTCTGTAGTTTCTGTTCTTAAACCAGAATGGCAAAGTGCGCAAGCATCTAGTCTTTGTTGGCGTGATAAAGAACTATATTTTATAATATGTTTAGCAATTTTATCATTTGGGTTTTGTTTATGATGTACTATGTGTTTTTTCACTGGGCCGTGACAACGTTGACAATCAATACCATATACTAAGTTTTTTTTATGAAATTTGCTGCCGTTTTTGCTTCCAGAAATATTCTGTGCGTATGTAGTATGACATTCTAGACAACGCTCTAATACGGGTCTTGCGGGTGCTAATTGATCTGGAGCACCTGGACTATTGATCCAGCTATTGGTAGGAGTGAAATAAGAAGCTTGTAATTGGAGCAAATTATTGTTGTTCCACATTAAATAAGATTGCCCTTTTGTACCAGAACCTACTACAATATCCATTTTAGCGGAGTAAAAAGGGGTGTTTTGATTATTAAATATGGGTTCTTGATAGAAACCAGAGTCTTTTTCTGTAAAGTTAAAAGTAACCTTGTCACCAAGGTTTAAGGTGTTTTTATCTTTTTCGAAACTACTCTTAATAGTCTGTTTATTTGCTGGTTGGAAAGAATTAAAATGCGCTGTTTTATAATGATCTTTCACTATTTGAGCATGACATTCTATGCAAGTAGCAGAATCTATAAAGTCCATTCCATTAATGTGAGTAGCAATCGGAGTAATCTCTATATATTCGTTTGTATAGCTTGATTCTTTTCGATGTAAAGTAAAATAACTTATGATACCAATAAGAATAATAACAATACTAATTATATATAAAACACGCTTTTTCATAAAATTTTAGAATCTCATACAAGATAGGGTTATTTAGTGTCTGATAAATTTATAAGGTGTTCAAGAATTGATATAGATCCGTTTCTTTATCTAAATTCAGTTTCTTTTTTAAACGATATTTTGATTTTAATACGCTATCCGGTAAAACATTCAGCATGGTTGCTATTTCTTTAGTAGTAAGGTTCATTCGTAAGAAAGAGGCTAATCGTATTTCTTTTTCTGAAATCTCATAATAGATTGACTTTAGTTTATTATCGAAGTTGTTATGTACATCGGCAAAGTAAGACTTAAACACTTCCCAATCTTTATCTTCTGCACTTTCCTTTTTTAGTAATAATACTAAACGTCTGAATTCTACTTTAAAAAGTTCTGGAGAATTTTTAATGCGTTCGAGGTTTTCTTTTAATTCCTGAATAAAACTATTCTTTTGTACTAAATGCAGCGTTTGCGAAGTCAACTCTTTCTTTTTGAACTCGATTTCTTGTTTATATATTTCTTCTTGTTTTTCGCGCTCTATTTTGTTCTTTTTGATGCGTTGTTTAAATCCAAAGAATAATAATCCAGAGACAGCTATAAAAGAGATCATTCCTCCGGCATATAGCGTTTTTCGAAGGTTGCTTATTTCTACTTGTTGGTTTAGGTTTTTTATTTCTTCTTTTTGTAAAGCAATTGCAGCTTCTTTTTTTTCAGTTTCATATATAATTTTCAGTTCTTCAATCTGTTTTGATTTGGTAACATTATCGAGGCTATCCGCGATTCGATTAAACTCTTTTGTATCTGATAAGGATTTTTGATACTCTTTTAAAGATTCAAACGTGGCGGCTCTTTGCTGAAAAGCATTTTTTAATTGATAGATAGCTCCCAAAGAATCTGCTTTTCGAATAGATGTCTGCAAGTATTGCAGTGCTTTTTTTTCTTCTCCTTTTTTGGTTAGCACATATCCCATAGTATTAAGAATAGAAATATGATTCAAAAAATCATTTTCAGTACTCATTTCTAGGCTTTTGTTTAGATATTCCACTGCTTTTTCATATTTTTTTTCTTCAGCATAAATTTCTCCAAGTCCGGATAATGCATTCATTATATTGTCTTTGATGTTGTATTTTTTAGCTATATCCAATCCTAAGTTGATATTTTTTTTTGCCTCTTTATAATTTTTAAGACTTTGGTAGGACTCGCCTATTTTAACATATGTATTGCTTATATAGATGTTGTCATTTGTTTCTATGTATATATTTAAAGCATTATTGTAATATTTTATAGCCTGGTGTAGATTATTGCGTCGAGCTTCAATATTTCCAATCTGAGAATTGATGTCAGCTTTCCGATAAGGTTCTCTATCTATGGTGTCTAAAATTCTTAAGGCCAATAAACTTTGTTCTACAGCTTTTTTGAAATCACCTTTATCGTTGTAAATCATTGCTTTACTGCCAATTCCAATTCCATAATTTAGATAATCGTTAGCTTCTTTAAATTCTTGGTTGCCAAAATTCCTTAATTGTAGTGCCTTTTCAAAACTTCCTTCATCCTGTGCAATCTGTGCTAATTCAGAATACGCCTTCGAGATCATAACTCGGTCTTGTGATGCTTGGGCAAGATCTAATGTTTTGTTATAATAAAACTTTGCAGAATCTAATTCGCGAACCAGATAAAAATATACGCCTATATGAAAATGGCCTACAGTCACTCCTGATGTGTAATCAATTTTTTGAGATATCCGAATTGAATTTCTTGCGTGCTTTTCTCCTTTTTGAGGGTTGGTATATACTTCTGCATAATATAATCTGGCTGATGTCATTATTTTTTCATAATTGTCAGGAAGAGAGTCATAGACTCTTACCATACTATCGATCACCTTTTGATTTTGGCTGTATATGTTTTGAATACTAAAAAGAAATATGAGTAGAATAAAAGCAGAAAACTTCATAAAAGATGATCATTTAGTTTCCATCTAAGTTAGGTAATAAATACTATAATTATAAGAGTTTGTTCATTTTACAAATAAGCTTTTTTATAAGAAAACCTCTTTTTGTAATGAATTTTTCTCCTGCTTAGAATCCTGTAAATCATTGAAAACACTAAGAAATGTACAACATGGACTTACAATAAAACAAAAGACAATGAATTCATGTAACTCATTGATTTTTAATAGCTGTCCATACTTTGTCCATACCAAAAATTAGGTACGGGGAGACTTTTCAGATAGTTTTGACTCGTTGAATCGAAAAAACATAAATCATGAAAACATCAATTTTAAAAATGCCCCAAGCATTTATTTTAATTTGTATAATAAGTACATTAATAGCATGTGGTTCTTGTAGTAAGGATGAAGATCCTATTCCAGGAGAACCTACTAATCCCGAAGCGAATACTATTAATGATTTTATTAATAATCTTGAGTATGATGCTAATCAGTTATTGGGTGTAGAAGATACAGGAGGAGAAGCATTATTAAAAACTGCCGGAGATAGTTCTACAGATACATCGTATGGTGAAGGTGTTAATACAACCTGCGTTAGAGTAAATTACAATTTGAAAGCTAATTTCGAAGATGTTGCCATTCTTCGCCCTACCAATGGAATTGTTTGGCCTGGAGCATTGGTGATTGGGAATGAATCTATGAGAGATGGCCTTCCTGAAGCATTTACCTTGGGTAGAGCACCTATGACAATCCGGTTAGACTTGCCCGGTATTGGTGAAGCTGGAAATATTAGAGTTGAGGATCCTAGAAACTCTAATGTACAATCCAAAATTGATGAAGCCTTAGAATCGTGGAATGCAGATGCATATCCAGACGGATATGTAAATGCGTCTAATTCTTCATATTCTGCAAGCACATCTTATAGTTCTAAACAAATGAGTTTAGAAGTAGGAATGAATACGGAGTGGGCAACCGGGGATGTGTCTGCGCAATTTAATTATGAAACTACATCTACTAGAAGAGTAGCTATCATGGTGTTTAAACAGGTTTTTTATACAATAACGATGGATACACCCGATAATCCGGCAGTTGTTTTTGGAGCTGATGTGCCCTTATCAAGAATAGAAGCTGCATTTAATTCTAGTACGCCACCAGCATATGTGCATTCAGTAAATTATGGTAGGATTATTATGTTTAGAATGGAAACCACTGCCGAGGCTACAGAATCAGAGTTAACAGGAGCATTTAATTATGCGAGCGGAGTTACAAACGCATCTGGAGATGTAGAAGCTAAGTATCAAGAAATATTGAATGAATCTAATATTACCACGGTAACTATAGGAGGGAATGCTGCAGTAGCTTCTGAAGCAGTTTCTGCCCAGAATTTTGGAGATTTACAATCTATTATTAAAGGAGAAAATGCAGTATATAGTAGAAACAATCCAGGAGTTCCTATAGCGTATACAATACGATTTTTAAAAGATAATAGTTTGGCAAAAATGGGATATACTACGGATTATGTAGCCTTAAATTGTACTACCGCAAAGCGTGAACATAATCGAATAATATTTAAGAACACAGTAGTTGATAATTTTAGAATAGGAATAGAGTATAAGCTAAAAGAAGGTGCTAACGTGTCTTATGATGATATTGTTTGGAAAGAAAACAAAGTAGATGGGGAGAATACTACAATTACTCCACCAGCTGGCGCTTACGATATTTTTTATTATATCGACCGAGCGAAAGCAGGTACCGGTTATGAAAACAAATGGACCGATAATATTGGGGGTTATGTCCATAATTATGAAGATTGTTTTGAATCTTATCGAGATTACTTGGAAGTAAAAGTAAGAACATGTCAATAAAAAGAAAGTATTATCCTTTTGTAAAGTCGGTGTCTAAAGTTGTGATTCAACAACTTGATGCCGGCTTTTTATATATTTAATTTTAATTAAAAAAATTGAAGAATTATAGAATCTTTCTAAAATATTTCTGAAAATGAAAGTAATAACGAATAGCTTTCGGAATAGGAGGGCTTATTTGGCTTAAATTCTATGATTGATAATTTTCTATGTAAAAAGAAAAGCTCAGTACCTATAGATTACTGAGCTTTTACAGGTTTTAAAAAAGTTGCTATTAATTGTTACGAGGTAATCCAATCTGAGTTCCAATTACACTTGCGTTTGGTTGTGTAATTACAGGGCAGTTAATGATTGCTCCAGTTGCAGTTAATAAATCAGATAATGAATTTGCAAGAGGGCTTGGATTTCCATTTCCTCTAAAAGGAATTAAAGTGCCATCTGCTAAAAGTTCATTTACTTGGTCAAAACTTCTTAAGATTGGGCGCTCATTTTCAGGAACTGTAAATTCAGTAATATGTGCATCCCACATTGGTGCGTATCTTGTGTCTCTAGGATCAATTGGAAATGTGTTAGTTGGATCTTGTACTTGTCGATCACTTAAAGAAGCAGTGTTTAAACCTTGTACACCAAAACCGTCCGTGTCTGTAGTTCTACCATTTGCTGTTGGGCTAAAAGGCAACATAGATCCTCCAGGGAATAATCCAAATGTTGGCAAGTTAGCTAATCTTGGAGCAAAAACTCCTAATTCTATAGTCGCTGGTCCTGGGTCAGAAGTATCAGTAACTATATGAAAGTAGTATGGTTTTCCATCTTGCCATCCATCCAAAAGTTGCATTACAACGGATGCTTGATTAATAGCCAAGTTAGGATTGTTTAAATCATCTTGATCATTAATACTGTTTCCGTTTGGGTTAGGAATTCTATCGTGAATACCAGTACTATTTGCTACCGGTTGAGCATTAATTACAACTCCACTAGGAAGTACAACATAAGACGACCATTTAGAATCTGCTATAGCACCAGGATTAGCTTCTGCTGGAGGGAAACCAAATAATAAACCATCAGCTCCACCTGCTACTAGAGATCTTTTTGGTGAAAAATCTACAGACCCTTCAAAAACAAGTCTTCCTCTGCGATTGAAACGCCCTTTTTGTTCTCCTCCTGATCCTACTGATGCCGCCATTCTAGGAGCAAAAATAACCCCTAATTTTTTAGCCATAAATTTATCGGATGCTTCTGTTATAACATAATATCCTTTTCTTAAACTCCCATCAGGTAAGGTCTCCCAGCCCTGAAACATAGGAAATCTAGCTGTAGGCCCCGCTGGTACGACAGACCTGTCTATCCTGAAATCAATACCTAACACACTAGGTAAAAAAACATTTTGAGAAGATGTAAAACGAAGTGCTGGATTAAATACATTAAAAGGAACCCCTCCGTCTTGTTTTATACTATTTAATAATACTTTAGCTTCTTTTAAAGCTTTTAATGATTGGATTAAGCCTCTTGATTTAGCTTCTAATTCTAATTCATCATCTGCTGTTTCATTTATTATTAGTTGATCTTCTTGGATTATAGTATCATCATTACTACAGGCCATAAAAAAGAAAGCTGCGAATACGCCTAAGAGCGATAATTTGAAATTTTTCATTTTGTGAGTTTTAAGGTTTATATTCTAAAAAAATAAAAACAATTGGCCAATCATTTTCGAAGCATCAAAGGTTTTAAGATTTGATACACAAGTTGAGACGATATCAATATTTTGTACTTACAAAGAGGAATCTTGAAATAAAAGGATATTTTTTTAAATTAATTCGATTCGTTTTTTAATTAATTGATATTTAAGTATTTGCGTTATTTTAGGGAAAAGAAAATGATTTTCAATAATTATGTTTTTAACAAATAATTATTATATTTTCTCACTTTTTAAGAACGTGTGAAAATTTCACATGTGTTAGGCAACTAACATGTAAAGTAGATATTTTTGTTTTTTTATAGGAGTAAACTGAAGAGTATATGTCTATATAGAAAATCTAGTAATGTTTAATTTTGCTGTAGAAATTAATTTAAAATTTTAATTCAGTTTATAATACACAGAATCGTTTTCCAAGGCGATCAATAATTCTGGAGAAATATTTACTTTTTGTTTTCTGCTAGGCATATGTAATTTTAATTTTTCAGCCATTTCAAATATTACAAAGTTTAAGGTGTGATTTCCGGAATGCTCTGTTAATAATTCTTTAAGGCCATCAATTCTTTTGTCGGATAGGTCGTTGATGTCCAATTGTATTGTTAACTTTCTAGCATAGGTTTCCATCACATCGTGCAGTAGTTGAAAACTATTGAACTGTATTCTTGGATCGCCTTTTTTACCAGTATCTCGATTTACCCAGCCTTCTTTTATAAACGCTTTGGTGTATACAAATGTACTTTGTACTAAGAAAGGCCTATGTTTTAGGTAATCTTCACCAAAAATTCTAAACTCATGAGCTGTTGTATAATCTTCGATACTAAAAATAGCCCATCCTTTACCGTTTTTAGAAGTTCTATGTTCAACCCCCGTTATAACTCCTCCAAAGGATACTTCTCTATTAAGGTTGTTTTCCAAATCAGAAAAAACTGAAAGCGTACCATTACAGAAATATTTCATTTCATATTTAAAATCATCTAATGGATGTCCAGAAAGATAGATACCTACTACTTCTTTTTCTCTAGCTAATTTTTCCATGGTTCCCCATTCTTCACATGGAGGAACGACAGGCTCAGGAATCTGAACATCACTGGCTTCTCCAAACAAACTTACCTGAGAAGAATTTTCGTTTTCCTGATACTTAGAACCATATTTCGTGGCTTTTTCAAGAAATGTTATTCCGTCTCCGTCCTGATGAAAATATTGGCCTCTATGTGTTTCGGCAAAGGAATCAAAACCTCCAGCTAGTGCTAAGCTTTCAAAAGCCTTTTTATTTGCGGCACGTAAGTCAATACGTTTTGCCATATCAAAAATGGATTTATAGGGTCCATCTTCTTTTCTGTTTTCTACAATAGTTGCAACCGCTCCCGTTCCAACGCCTTTGATCGCGCCCATGCCAAATCGCACCGCACCATCTTGGTTCACAGAAAATTTACGATAAGATTCATTAACATCAGGTCCTAATACATCTAATTTCATCCGCTTACATTCTTCCATAAAGAAAGTAACCTGTTTGATGTCATTCATATTATTAGACAGTACTGCCGCCATATATTCCGCTGGATAATGAGCTTTTAGATAAGCAGTCTGATAGGCAATCCATGCATAACAAGTAGAGTGAGATTTGTTAAAAGCATAGGCAGCAAAGGCTTCCCAATCTTTCCATATCTTTTCTAGACTCTCTTCGGCATGACCTTTGGCAGAAGCTTGCGAAATAAATTTTGGCTTCATTTTGTCCAAAACTGCTTTTTGCTTTTTACCCATCGCTTTACGAAGAACATCTGCTTCACCTTTAGTAAAATCTGCAAGTTTTTGCGATAGTAACATTACTTGCTCCTGATATACCGTGATCCCATAGGTCTCCTTTAGATATTCTTCACAAGCTTCCAGGTCATAAATAATTTCTTCAGTACCGTGTTTTCGGTTAATAAAACTAGGGATATATTCTAAAGGACCTGGGCGATACAATGCATTCATTGCTATAAGATCTGCAAAAACAGTGGGTTTTAATTCCTTCATGTATTTTTGCATCCCGGGAGATTCATATTGGAACACACCAACAGTTTCTCCTCGCTGGAAAAGTGCATAAGTTTCTTCGTCATCCAAAGGAAAGTTCTCTGGATCAAGATCTACATCATGTTTAGCTTTTACAATTTTTACGGTGTCTTTGATTAAAGTTAATGTCTTTAATCCTAGAAAATCCATTTTTAATAGTCCCGCATCTTCTACAACAGAGTTGTCAAACTGTGTACAGTACATATCCGAATCCTTGGCTAAAGCAACGGGAACGAATTTGGTAATATCATCTGGTGTAATGATCACACCACAGGCGTGAATCCCAGTATTTCTTACAGAACCTTCTAGTATTCTTGCCTGATTCAGTGTTTCTGCTTCAAGGTCACTTCCTTCAGCAATATTTAGTAATTCATTTACTTTTTCTAATTCATCACTTCTAAATTTTTTCTTCAGTGTTGCTTCGTCTACTCCAAAAATCTTTCCGAGTTTAGACATATTAGGAATCAATTTAGCAATTCGGTCCGCATCCCCGAGCGGAAGATCTAATACACGAGCAGTATCTCGTATAGAAGATTTAGCTGCCATAGTACCATAAGTAATTATCTGCGCAACCTGATTTGATCCATATTTTTCGATTACATAATCCATTACACGACTTCGGCCTTCGTCATCAAAGTCAATATCAATATCGGGCATACTTACACGATCAGGATTTAAGAATCTCTCAAAAAGTAAATCGTATTTGATAGGGTCTAGATTGGTAATCCATAAACAATAGGCAACTGCCGATCCTGCTGCTGATCCACGACCAGGTCCAACTGAAACATCCATAGCTCTTGCTGCACGAATAAAATCTTCTACAATTAAGAAATATCCTGGATATCCAGTTTTTTCGATTACTTTTAATTCAAAATCAAGTCGCTCATCAATAGCGGGAGTAATTTCTTTATACCTTATTTTTGCACCTTCATAAGTGATGTGTCTTAGGTATGCATTCTCCCCCCTTTTACCGTTATCAGCTTTATCTTCTTCGGATTGAAATTCTTCAGGAATGTCAAAGGCTGGTAATAATACATCTCTGGCAAGTACAAAAGGTTCTATCTTATCAGTAACCTCCTGTATATTAATAATCGCTTCTGGAAGATCTTTGAATAGATTTTTCATCTCATCAGAAGACTTAAAATAATATTCTTGATTAGGTAAGCCATAGCGATACCCTCTACCACGACCTATTGGTGTAGCTTGTTTTTCTCCATCTTTTACACATAAAAGAATATCGTGTGCATTGGCATCTTCTTTCTCGCAATAATACGTGTTATTAGAAGCAATGGTTTTTATATTATGTTTTTTAGAGAAATCAATTAAGACCTGATTTACACGATTTTCATCTTCCTGATTGTGGCGCATGATTTCTATATACAGATCATCACCAAACTCTTGGTGCCACCATAGCAATGCTTCTTCGGCTTGTTTTTCTCCTATATTTAATACCTTGCTAGGAACTTCTCCATAAAGATTTCCAGTAAGTACTATGATGTCTTCTTTGTATTGTTTAATGACCTCCTTATCAATTCTAGGCAGATAATAGAACCCATCAACAAAACCGATAGAAGACATTTTTGCTAGATTATGATAGCCATTTTTGTTTTTAGCGAGTAGTACGATTTGATACCCGTTATCTTTTCTGGATTTATCTTTATGATTTTCACAAACAAAAAATTCGCAACCAACAATTGGTTTTATTTCTACTCCTGTAGGTTCTTCTCCATTTTCTAAAGCTTCTTTGTTAGCTACTTTTACACTTTTGTTATGATTGGTGACCGCAGATACGAAATGAAAAGCGCCCATCATATTTGCATGATCGGTCATTGCAACCGCCGTCATTTTATGTTTAGCTGTTTCTTTTACTAAATCAGGAATACTCGTAGTGGATTGTAAAACCGAGAATTGAGTATGATTGTGGAGATGTACAAAGTTAACCGCATCAAGAGCTGCAATGTTTTTTTTGATCTCTTGCTGAGAAATATCAGAGCTACCTTTTTGATCTAGTGCCTCTTGGATTTTTTGTGAGGCCTTTTTAAGGTTTATGTGTTTTAAACCTATTAATTGTATAGGTGCTGGATTTATTTCTTTAAAGTTTTGAAAATAATCCGATTGAACGTCTAGTTCTTCCTTTGTGAAAACTTGTTTGCGGATCAATTCCAAAAAACATCGAGTAGTAGCTTCTACATCTGCAGTGGCATTATGTGCTTCACCAAATGCTGCTCCAAAAAGGTATTCGTGCAGTTCGGTTAATGTAGGTAGTTTAAATTTCCCTCCTCGACCTCCAGGAATCTGACATAAACTAGCAGTAGTTTCCGTACAAGTATCTAATACAGGAAGCTCTTGTAACTGGTTTTCAACACCAAGTCTGTAAAACTCAGACCCCATAATGTTTACATCAAACCCTACGTTCTGACCTACAACGAATTTGGTTTTGGAAAGTGCAATATTGAATTTCTCTAAAACTTCTGCTAATGTAATACCATCCTGTTCTGCTAATGCAGTAGAAATTCCATGAATTTTTTCTGCGTCATAAGGAATGTTAAACCCTTCAGGTTTTACTAAATAATCTTCATGCTCTATACAATTCCCCATTTCATCGTGTAACTGCCATGCAATTTGGATACATCTTGGCCAGTTATCAGTGTCGCTTATTGGAGCATCCCAACGTTTAGGTAAACCTGTTGTTTCGGTATCAAAAATTAAATACATAAAAAGATCAGTTTCGAGAAAGTTTAATCTTCCAGTGGAAGTGATTTTCAAAAATAACTAAAATGATAAGTTCATTGATTAAAAGTTATTCTAATTTATCAACGATCAGGTATTCGGCTTTTTTGAAAAAAAAAGCGTTCACCAATCATATTAGTGAACGCTTTTCGAACTATAGTTGAGTTGTGGTTAATATCCGTAATCAAATAATCCTTCTGAGACAATTATTCCAGTTGCTGTGGTAAATTCAAAACTACCACTGATACATTTAGAGTCAGTGTCATGTGATGTTATCGTAAGTGTTCCTCTGATTGCTGATGATTTATCATTGTATAAGCTGTAAGTAGCACTATAATTTCCAGATCCTGTCAAAGAATGTGTTCCTACGGCAACATTTATTGGAAAAACAATCTCTATTTCTTCATCCTCATTACTTGCTTTGATAAAAATAGAAGGGTTATTTACTCCGAATGGAATTGCATCGTGATCATCTGTGATCATTTCGTTACCGTTTATCATAGCAGTTAGAGATGCATTAAGAAGACAAGGATTTATTTCAGGATCTTCTTCTTCCTCTTCAATATTTATAATAATTTCTTCTTCTTCCTCTTCTTCTTCGGGTTCAGGAACAAAGTTCTCTATAGGTAATCTATAAAACCATCCATTCTTGAAGCTCATAGATTTTCCGTTGCTACCTTTTAAGTCTTCAAAATAGAAATTACCAGAAACTCGATTGTTGTAAATTTCTGTAATCACTATCTGTCCGTTGCTTACTCCATCTTCTGAGATGAATTTCACATCATCTTCTTCAAAACTAACTTTGTTAATGGCTTGCTGTTCTAGCCTATAGGTTCCAATATTAGTAGAAGAGGTGGTGAAATTTATTGATTCCGTGCCAGTGTTTCCAACAATTACTAATGTGCCATCATCATGAATAATTGCTTTTCTGATGTCAGGTCTAAATAATTTTCCGTCGATTGTAGCTTGTAATCCTGGTGTGTTAAATTCTACATCGTTTGTGCAAGAATTAAAAATTAAGCAGATTACTGCTAGTAGTGGGGTAATTTTTTTAATCATACGCTTGGGGGCTTTAGAAATTTAATTACGGAAAAACCATAGTTAAATATTCGAGACAAACATATGGCTAAAATCTCAAGAAAACAATTTTTGTTGAATAAAAATTTCATTTTTTAACGATTAAATACAAATAATCATCGGTGAAATACATAAAAATAGAGTTTCAGAATGTATTAAGTAGGTATTTTATACTTGTTTGTGTTTTTGAAACTTACAAGAAATAGAATTGATTCTTTGAGTTACTTAATAAAGACAAACTATTTTTAGTGCTAATTTTCTAAAAATGATTACATTTGCGCACTTAAATTATAAACGGGGTCGAGCACCCAAAAATTAATTAATTATGTCTGTTAAAATAAGATTACAGAGACACGGTAAAAAAGGAAAGCCTTTTTACTGGATCGTAGCAGCAGATGCTAGATCAAAAAGAGATGGTAGATATTTGGAAAAATTAGGTACCTACAATCCGAATACCAATCCAGCGACTGTTGACTTAGATGTTGATGGAGCTGTGCAATGGTTACAAAATGGAGCACAACCTACTGACACGGCTAGAGCTATTCTTTCTTATAAAGGAGCAATGCTGAAAAACCACCTTGCTGGTGGAGTTAGAAAAGGTGCTTTGACTGAAGAACAAGCTGAAGAAAAATTCAAAGCTTGGGTTGAAGAAAAAGAAGGAACTGTTGGTGCTAAGAAAGATTCTTTAGCTAAAGCAGAGTCTGATGCTAAAGCAAAAGCACTTGCTGCAGAAAAAGAAGTGAATGCTAAGCGTGAAGCTGATGCTGCAGAAGCAGAAGCAACTGCTAAAGCAGAAGAAGCTGCTGCTAACGCTACAGAAGCGGAAGCAAATGAAGAAACTAGCAACGAGGAAGAATAGTTGCATTACTAACGATGAAGAAAGAAGATTGCTTCTATCTAGGCAAAATCGTAAGCAAATTTAGTTTTAAAGGCGAATTGTTGATAAAGCTTGATACTGACGAGCCCGAAAGTTATGTAAAAATGGAATCGGTTTTTATTAATTATAATAAAAACCTGGTTCCATTTTTTATTGAAAAAAGTTCACTTCATAAAAGTGATTTGCTTCGTGTGAAATTTGAAGATGTAGATTCAGAAGAAGATGCAGATGATCTGATGAAAGCAGAAATATATCTGCCTATCGATCTTTTACCTAAACTTGATGGAGATAAATTCTATTTTCACGAAGTTATAGGTTTTAAAATTATAGACAGTACTTTTGGAGAGGTAGGCGTTATTAAGCATATCAACGATACCACAAGTCAGGCACTTTTCGAGATTGATCGGGATGGTATTGAGATTCTAATACCAATGAATGATGAATTTATAGATAAGGTCGATAGAGAGACTAATACAGTTTTTGTAAATACTCCAGAGGGATTGATCGATCTCTACTTATAATAGATGTCTAAACCATTCCAGTTTAAGCAATTTACGATACATCAGGACCGTTGTGCTATGAAGATAGGTACCGATGGGGTTTTGCTGGGTTCTTGGGTTCCAATATCTAATGAGATAAATTCGATTTTAGATATAGGTGCAGGAACTGGAGTTATCGCATTAATGATGGCTCAACGATCTTATGTTGAAACCATAGATGCTATAGAAATTGATGATGATGCGTATGAGCAAGCAGTAGAAAATTTTGAAGCCTCGGATTGGGGAGATAGATTGTTTTGCTACCACGCTTCTTTTCAGGAATTTTTTCAGGAGATAGATGATGAATATGACTTACTAATTAGTAACCCTCCGTTTTACACAGATGATTATAAAACAACTAATGTAAGTCGAGATACGGCTAGATTTGAAGACGCCCTACCATTTCAACATCTATTTATAGGTGTATCTCATTTATTGTCAGAAAACGGAAAATTTGCTATCATACTTCCTTATAAAGAAGAAGATAATGCTATAGATATAGCGAAAAGTGTAGGGTTATATCCTCGAAAAATTACAAGGGTTAAAGGAAATACTTCTTCTGAGATTAAAAGAAGTATGATGTTATTCGGATTTGATAAATTGGATTTCGAATCAGAGGAACTGATTATAGAAAAAACAAGGCATGAATATACTAAAGAGTATATAGAATTGACTAGAGATTTTTACCTTAAAATGTAATAGAAGAGAAGTAAATAAAAAAAGGAGCATTATAATAATGCTCCTTTTCTCCAAATTCAATCACTCTACGAAGTTTAATTTATATTTCTATAAATCAACACTCTTAAGATTTTTGCAGTAATTAGTCTTTTGCAACCCAATTTCCTTCAGCGTCACAATGTACTTCTACTGCTTCTCCATCTTCTTTAGTAAGTTCTAACTTAAACTCAGAAGCATCTTCCTTAGCGGCAGCTTTACTTATAGTTGCCCCTGCAAAGTCTTTTGCCACAGCGTCAAGTACAGGTTGTGGTAAGTTTTCAACAGCTAATTCGATATATTTTTCCTGAGCAGTAATCTCTATAGTTTCGTCAGAAGACGTTTCTTCTGCATTGATACTTTGCGTTCCTAATAAAAGTCCAAAAGCTACTACTGGTAATACAAATAAATTTTTCATTTTGTTCTTAGGTTTTAATTATTCTTTATTTCGTTGCTTAGTATAGAGGAATAATTGTGCCATATGATTTTTAATGACAATTTATGAGATAATTATCTAATTATCAGTTTTTTAAATAAAATATTAATAATGTTAAGAGTATCTAAAATGTGTAGAAATCAGTTTACAAATGCGGAATTTATCCACAAATTCTTAAAAATTTAAAACCGACGTACTTCTGTTATGAGTGGTTTTGCTATTATAAATTTTATTGTATTAGATATCCTTAGTGTTTTGTATTATATTTTAACAAGTCAAAAAAAATTGGTTGCTCTTTTTTCATTAATTACATTTGTTAGTGGTTTAATGGCCATAATTTTGAAAATAGTATAAAACTTAAATAAGAAATATAATGAAGCCCGATCTTTTTGAAGCACCAGATTATTATAATTTAGATGAACTCTTAACAGATGAGCATAAGTTAGTTCGCGATGCTGCTCGTAGTTGGGTAAAACGAGATGTATCTCCTATCATCGAAGAATATGCTCAGCGTGCAGAGTTTCCAAATCAAATTATTAACGGATTAGCAGAAATAGGAGCATTTGGTCCTTATATTCCAGAGAAGTATGGAGGAGCGGGATTGGACCAGATTAGCTACGGATTGATTATGCAGGAAATAGAAAGAGGCGATTCGGGAGTTCGTTCTACGGCTTCAGTACAATCTTCTTTGGTGATGTATCCTATTTGGAAATACGGTAGCGAAGAACAACGAAATAAGTATCTTCCTAAGCTAGCATCAGGAGAATTTATGGGATGTTTTGGGCTTACTGAACCTGATCATGGATCGAACCCTGGCGGCATGACTACTAATTTTAAAGATAAGGGTGATCATTATTTGCTTAACGGAGCTAAGTTATGGATATCCAATGCTCCTTTTGCCGATATAGCAGTGGTTTGGGCAAAAAATGAAGAGGGAAGAATCCACGGACTTGTTGTAGAACGGGGTATGGAAGGTTTCTCTACTCCAGAAACTCATAATAAATGGTCACTTCGTGCTTCAGCAACAGGAGAGCTTATTTTTGATAATGTAAAAGTGCCTAAAGAAAACCTATTGCCAGGAAAAAGCGGATTGGGAGCTCCTTTAGGGTGCTTGGATTCTGCTCGTTTTGGAATCGCTTGGGGTGCTATTGGAGCGGCAATGGATTGTTATGATACAGCGTTACGTTACTCTAAAGAACGAATTCAGTTCGATAAACCTATTGGAGGAACGCAACTTCAACAAAAAAAGCTTGCAGAAATGATTACCGAAATAACTAAAGCACAATTGCTTGCTTGGAGATTGGGAGTTTTAAGAGAAGAAGGAAAGGCTACTACTGCTCAGATCTCTATGGCAAAACGTAATAATGTAGATATGGCGATAAAAATTGCTAGAGAAGCTAGACAAATTCTTGGTGGAATGGGAATTACAGGAGAGTATAGTATTATGAGGCATATGATGAATCTGGAAAGTGTAATTACTTATGAAGGAACTCATGATATTCATCTATTGATTACAGGAATGGATATTACTGGGATTTCAGCTTTCAAATAATACTTAGTTATTAAAATAATGACGCTTTAGTTTTTCTAAGGCGTTTTTTATGGATATTTGCCGCTGCAAAAAATCAAATCAATGAAAAAAGTAATTTTTATTTTAGTGTGTAATCTATTTGTGTGTTCCTCTTTTGCTCAGGATATGACAAAGGTAGAATCTGTCCAATTTCGAATAAATTTTTTAGCTCCAGGAGCAGAAGTTGAATTTGGGATTACTAAAAACTCTACCTTATTATTAAATGCGGGTTTTTTATGGGGTATTGGATCTAGCGAGGATTTTAATGGAAATTTAGAGACTAACTTTGCGATTCTTCCAATAATTGATGGTCAGTACCGATACTATTATAACCTGAAACAAAGAGAAGAAAAAGGTAAAAACATTTCCAAAAACAGTGGTAATTTTATAGCATTAAAAGGGACTTATTATTTTACAAAGGGTTTTCTTGAGAACCTAGAAGGTAATGAAGAAGATCTTTTTAGAGATGAAAGTGACCTGTCAGTAATTGGGTTAGCGTATGGAATACAGAGAACATATTTCGATTGGCTCCATATAGGTTTTGAAGGCGGTATAGGTTATGGTCAAACTCGTACAGATAATATTGTGTTGCCAATACTATCATTTACGATAGGATATGCTTTTTAATTAATTTATAAGTGATTAAAAATATTTAAGCAGATGAAGATATTTGGACATCGTGGAGCAGCTGGATTGGTTGCCGAAAATACATTAGAGTCTATAGCCGAGGCTTTGAAGTGTAATGTAAACGGAGTAGAAATCGACGTTCATAAATGTAAATCAGGGGAACTTGTAGTTATCCACGATGAAACATTGCAAAGAACAACCAATGGTACAGGAAAAGTTTCAGAATTTACTTTACAAGAATTAAAAAAATATAGAACTAGAGAAGAATATAAGATTCCTACTCTCGACGAAGTATTAAATTTTGTGAATGCTAAATGTACTCTTAACATAGAGTTAAAAGGAGTAGGAACGGCTATTCCTGTTGTAGAGCTTTTAGAAAAACAAATCAAAGATTCGAAATGGGATTATGATCATTTTATCTTATCTAGTTTTGATCACTCTCAGTTATTTCAAATAAAATCTAGCACTTCTACATTTAAATTAGGAGTGCTAACTGAAAAAAATATCCCTTCCATATTAAATGTATCGGAAACGTTAGAAGCATTTTCTGTACATCCACCCATCTATTCTTTGCAAAAAGAAGAAGTTATTTTGGCTAAGGATAAAGGTTATGAGGTGTATACCTGGACTGTAAATGATCTGTCCAAGATAGAATCATCAAAAACCTGGAAGGTTGATGGTATCATTACAGATTTCCCTAATTTTGCTTAATGCAGTATGATCTCTTAATAATTGGCGGTGGAGCAGCTGGATTTTTTACTGCGATTAATGTAGCAGAAAAAGATCCAAGTCTGAAAATAGCTATTCTCGAGAGAGGAAAAGAAGTGCTATCTAAAGTCCGGATCTCTGGAGGAGGCCGATGCAATGTAACACATGCAGAGTTTATTCCTGATGATTTAAGTAAGAATTACCCAAGAGGAGAGAAAGAACTAAAAGGACCTTTTCATACTTTTATGACAGGGGATACTATGGAGTGGTTTGATCATCGTGGGGTGGAATTGAAAATAGAAGAGGATGGAAGAATCTTTCCTGTTTCTGATTCGTCACAGACGATTATTGATTGTTTTTTGTCAGAAACCAAACGGTTAAGTATTGAGGTTCTGACGAATCATTCGGTTAAAGATTTTTTTAAAGAAAAAGAGATTTGGAAACTAATCACTAGTCACGGGGATTTTGAAACAGTAAAACTGATGATCGCGACAGGTAGTAATCCTAAAATTTGGACAAAACTTAATTCCTTGGATCATCAAACCATCGATGCAGTTCCATCCTTATTTACCTTTAATATAAAAGATAATAGAATTAAAGGTTTACCAGGAATAGCAACCAATGCTTCCGTTCAAGTAAAGAATTCCAAATTATCTAGTGATGGCCCATTGCTTATTACGCATTGGGGGATGAGTGGTCCAGCGATTCTTAAACTTTCTGCTTGGGGAGCAATAGAGTTAAATTCATATCAATATAATTTTGAGATAATTGTTAATTGGATACATGGGTATTCCCAAGAAGAAGCATTGAATATGCTCAAAGTATTAAAAAATAAAAATTCAAAACAACAAGTGTCTAAATATGCCCAGTTTGAACTACCTAAAAGACTTTGGCAAAGTTTAGTAGCTGCTTCTGGTATGGAGAGTACAACTCGATGGGCAGATACTAATAAATCACAACTCAACAAGCTTTCAGAAGAACTGACCAAAGGTGTTTTTAGGGTAAACGGCAAGAGCACATTTAAGGAAGAATTCGTTACAGCAGGAGGAATTGATCTTAAAGAGATAAATTTTAAAACTTTTGAAAGTAAGAAACATAAGAATTTATATTTTGCAGGAGAGGTGTTAAACATAGATGCCATAACAGGAGGGTTTAATTTTCAGAATGCTTGGACAGGTGGTTATATTGCTGCTCAGGCTATTACATCAAAATAAATGAATGTATATATCGCTTTACTTCGTGGAATCAATGTGGGTGGTCATAAAAAGATTAAAATGGCTGACCTTAAAGAGATGCTGGAAAAGTTAGGATTTAGCGATGTTGTAACATATATACAAAGTGGAAATGTTGTTTTTAGAGATACTTCGAGTAATATAGATGTTTTACAGGCTAAAATTCAAACAGCTATCAAGAAACGATTTGATTTTGATGTCCCTATATTAATAATTACTTATGATACTCTGAATGAAATTCTTCAGAAAAACCCTTATAGAAAAAGACTGGATAGTGGTCAGATTGATGATAAAAAAATGTACTTCATGCTTCTATGTAGTCGGCCTGATTCTTTTGCAGTAAAAGAACTTTCTAAAGCATCTTTTGATCCTGAAGAATTTATAATTACTAAAAATGTAATTTACTTATTTGTCGCTAATGGTTATGGAAAAACAAAACTGAATAATATTTTTTTTGAAAAAAAATTAAAGTGCCAAACAACGACTAGAAACCTTAGGACTTTGAATAAGTTGTTGGAATTAAGTTTTTTAAAAAATTAAGTTGTTTTAATACTTCTCGGAAATCTGTGTAAATTTTTGTATCTTAAAAAGGTTTAACCATTACCTTACTAACTATGAAAAAAATTACACTAGCATTTATTATTATTTTTATTTGCAATAGCACCTTTGTTGCTCAGGCCAGCGTTGAAGAGCCGATAAAAAAGCTATTGATGGATTATATTAATAAGATTAACGATCTACAAAGAGGCGCTAAAAAAAATGATGTTTTGTATCTATTTGATGAAAAATATAGCGGTAATACCGTTTATGTTAATTTATCAGGTGCTTTAGTTAGGAAAAACTATGATAAGAAAAATGTTTCTTCACAATTAGATGATATTATCAATGATGATAATTATAGTTTTAGACTCACCTTAGATAAAATTGTTTTTCAGAATCAAAAAGATAATGCAGGAATCATCTCGGCTGTTGTTGGTTTTGAATCATTCATTAATAAAAAACTAGCAGAAAAAGGGACCATGTTAATGGATATGGTAGGAATTCAGATTGATGAAAGATGGCGGATTGTGCAAAACAATATGGTAAGAGTTTCTGAAGCAAAAGATATCGGAGAATGTGTTTGTTATATGTATGGGAATGGAGATACTAAGTTTGTTACTGAGGTGTATTTTCCAGCAGGATTAGAATATGATCAGAAATTAGAATCTTTTCAGATTACAAGGAAAGATGGAGTTAGGCTTATAAAATCTCATAGCGAAGAGTTTTCTTGGAAAGGAAATGGAGGGGTGTATTATAAAGGAAAACCTGTGGGTAAGACAAAAGATCCAAAACTAGCGATACAAGCAGCCGTCAAGAATTTGTATAAAGATTCGTGTGTTAATGTGGTATTTAACTAAATCACCAACCAGATTTTTTTTTTTTTAAACTATAACTCAATATATCCTGTCAAATAATTATTCGACAGGATATATTCATTCAATTTTAAAGATCAACGAATATTAATCTTTTAAGAATCCCTTCCAGGATATTTCTATAGCTTGATTGATGTGTTTATCTAGCAGTTTTACTTTTTCGTTTTCGTGAATTTTTACAATAGATACCACATTACCAAAAAATAATTCTTCCATGACCATGGAATTATATGATTTAAATACTTTTTGGCGAATACCTGTTTTGAAATAATTCTCGATTTCACCATAATATTGTCTAGCCTTATCCTTTAAGGATTGAGGAATTTCTGGTGATCGGGCTATTTGTTCAGAAAACACAAAAGCAAGAGGGTTATTCACGAAATAATGAAATAAATTAAGCCACATAATTGAAAACTGCTTTTTAATATCATCTTCAGGGATGTTACGCATAACAACAGTCCCAAAATCTTGAGTAAGCATTAAATAAAGTTCTGTTATAATTTCTTCTTTATTCTTGAAATGATGATATACGGTTCCATTAGCAACACCAGATTCTTTAATAATTTGCGAAAGAGAAGTAGCCTGTATTCCTTGTTTTGTAATTAATTCTAAAGTTGTCTGTAAGACGATTGACTTTTTGTTCATAAAAATTTTATTCCTTCATTCTTGGTTTAGTTAAGTTGCCATATACTAAAATTTAATGCAGTTGCAAAAGCAACCCAAATCAAGTAAGGGATAAGTAGGTAAGCGGCTGTTGAGTTTACAACTTTGAACCACTTGATTGTAAACAATAATAGGATAAACAGGGCAAGTATATCCACAAGCGCAATCAATGGATTACGCATTCCAAAGAAAAAAATGGACCACGCAGCATTGAGTAAAAGTTGAAACCCAAAATGATATAACGCAGTTTTTACCCATTTATGATAAAAACCTTTACTCCAAACAATTCCTGCTGCTATTCCCATCATAATATAGAGGACTGTCCATACAGGGGCAAATAGCCAATTAGGCGGAGTAAAAGATGGTTTTTCTAAAGTTACATACCAAGTACTAATGGATGTTTGAGTAGCAATATTGCCTAAAAAACCTATTAGTAGGCATAATAATAAGGCAACAGCTATTCGTAGTAACTTTTTTTTCATTAGGATTAGTTAGTTAAATACTAAAATAGCAATTTATTTTTACTAGCTTACTTTTAAAACCACTTAACAGCTTATCTTTGCCAAAATAATTTTGCATTATGGGTGATTATAGCCAATTTGTCTCTAAAATATCTTCAGTAAAACTTGATAGAGGATCTATTTCTTGTTCATCACCGAGTAATATAGCTTTAGTTAAATATTGGGGAAAGCGACCAGTACAATTACCGGAAAACCCTTCGATAAGTTTTACCTTAGATATTTGTAAAACAGAGACAACATTGCAGTATGAAAAGTTAGAAAATACTTCTGAAGATTTTCAGTTTGAATTGTTTTTTGAAGGTGAGCCAAAACCAGATTTCAAGCCAAAAATCCAAAGTTTTTTCCAAAGAATTATAGAATATGTTCCTTTTCTGAAGCATTATAAGTTTGTTATAGATACAAGTAATACTTTTCCACATAGCAGTGGTATTGCATCTTCTGCAAGCGGTATGAGTGCTTTAGCATATTGTTTAATGCAATTAGATAAACAAATAAATCCGGCGATGACTGATGAAGAATATATACAAAAAACCTCTTTTTTGTCTAGATTAGGATCAGGAAGCGCTAGTAGAAGTATAGAAGGACCTATAACTGTATGGGGAAAACACAAAGAGGTTGCAGAAAGCAGTGATGCTTATGCAATTAAATTTCCATATGATGTTCATCCAAATTTTACTAATTATCAGGATACTATTCTTCTTGTAGATAAAGGAGAGAAGCAAGTAAGCAGTTCTGTTGGTCATGATTTAATGCATGGTCATCCTTTTTCATCAGAACGATTTATACAGGCGAATAAAAATATCATTAGACTAAAAGATATTTTGACGTCAGGAGATTTAGACGAGTTTATTGAAGTTGTAGAAAGTGAAGCATTGACGCTACATGCAATGATGATGACTTCGCTACCTTATTTCATTTTAATGAAACCAAATACATTGTCCGTAATTAATAAAATCTGGGAGTATAGAAAGGAAACTGGATCTAAGATCTGTTTTACACTAGATGCTGGTGCAAATGTACATATATTATATCCGGATTCTGAGAAAGACGGAGTGATGGATTTCATTAAGAGTGAGTTAGTTGTATATTGTCAGAAAGGGCAGTATATTTGCGACAAAATAGGATTAGGTGCTAAATTGTTGTAACTTTATCCTAAATGGTTAGACAAATTGGATATAAGAATAACAAACTAATGAAGGGACCACTATTTTACTCGAAAATACTTTTGTTCGGCGAATACGGAATAATTAAAGATTCTAAAGGTCTTTCTATTCCCTATAATTTCTTTAAAGGTGCTCTCAAAGTATCTGAAAATCCAGATGAACAAGCCGTTAAATCCAACAAAAGTTTAAGCGAGTTTACAAATTACTTGGATAAAATTCAGAATAAAGGTGTTGTTAAATTCGATTTACAAAGATTGAAAGAAGACGTTGAATCTGGAATGTATTTCGATAGTAGTATTCCTCAAGGATATGGAGTAGGAAGTAGCGGAGCATTGGTGGCTGCGATTTATGATAAATATGCGGATAATAAAATTACGGTTTTAGAAAACCTAACACGCGATAAACTACTGAAACTTAAGGAGATTTTTGGGCTAATGGAATCATTTTTCCATGGTAGTAGCTCAGGTTTAGACCCTTTAAATAGTTATTTGAGTCTTCCGATCCTTATCAATTCTAAAGATAATATAGAACCGGCAGGAATTCCTTCGCAAAGTGTGGACAATAAAAAGGGAGCTGTGTTTTTATTAGACAGTGGAATCGTTGGAGAAACTGCTCCTATGGTTAGTATCTTTATGGAAAACATGAAACAAGAAGGCTTTCGTACAATGCTTAAAAATCAGTTCGTAAAGCATACGGATGCATGTGTTGATGATTTTCTTCAAGGAGATATAAAATCATTATTCTCAAACATCAAACAATTATCTAATGTTGTTTTAGATAATTTTAAACCTATGATTCCTAAACAATTCCATGCATTGTGGAAAAATGGAATAGAAACTAACGATTATTATCTTAAGTTATGTGGTTCTGGTGGTGGAGGTTATATTCTAGGATTTACTCAAGACTTAGATAAAGCTCAATCTGCTCTTAAAGATTATAAATTAGAAGTGGTTTACAACTTTTAATAAGAACATATCAGAATGCTTTCCAGAAAAAATAAACTCATTCTTCTAAAGTTATTGAGTCTTTTTTCTATTGTTAGGGGGTATAATATTCTCGTGATTGTCTTAGCACAATACCTTACTTCTGTATTCATTCTAGCTCCTCATATACCGTTAAGAAATGTTCTTTTTGATACTAATTTGTTTGTAATTGTTTTAGCGTCTGCAGGAGTAATTGCAGCTGGATATATTATTAATAATTTTTACGACCGAGAAAAGGACCTCATAAATAGGCCTCAGAAAACTATGCTGGATCGTTTAGTAAGTCAGCGCACTAAATTAACTGGGTACTTTGTGCTAAACTTTCTTTCAGTAATACTTGCTAGTTATGTTTCATTTAGGGCAGTTATGTTTTTCTCCTTATATATTTTTGGGATATGGTTTTATTCCCATAAACTTAAAAAAATGCCTTTTTTAGGAAATTTTGTTGCTTCAACATTATCTATAACACCTTTTTTTGCTGTATTTATCTACTATAAGAATTTTGACGAAGTTGTTTTTGTTCATGCAACTTTTTTATTCTTAATGTTGGTGATGAGAGAAATGGTTAAAGATCTGGGAAATCTTAGAGGTGATGTGGCTCAAAATTATAAAACCATACCTATTCTATATGGAGAGAGGACTTCTAAAAGATTAATTAGTTTACTCGTACTTGCTTCTTGCTTTCCTATTTATCTGTTATTAACAAGGTATGAAATAGGTTTTATGCACCTCTATTTCTATATATGCTTAGGACTGTTATTTTTATTTCTGATTGCTTTATGGAAATCATACGAGAGAACACATTATGTTTGGTTGCATAACACTCTTAAGCTGATTATTGTGTCTGGTGTGTTTAGTATCGTATTAATTGATGTTCATATGATTTTGGATAAGATATTTTGGTAGAAAATCAAAAAGCAACTACATTTTACCAATGTAGCTGCTTTTATATGTTTTTGAATGTAAGTTTAAGAATCAGGATTCAATACCTTTAATCTTAACGTGAATATTTCATTTCCTGTTCTTGTGATATCAGAATCTACTTTTTTGTAGTTTAATCTATTTTTTACATAATCTACTACTGCTTCTTTTTCTGAATCAACGTTTAGGATTACAATTTCACCTTTAATATTTAATACAAACTCTATACTAGCGTTAATTTCATTACGATCTAATTTGATCTGCGGCTTTTCTAATAAAAGAGCTATTTCACTTCTTAGTTTTTGTTTGTTTGTTTCTTTTGTGTTTTTGTCATTTGCAAAAATTTGAGTTGATGCTAGAACTACTACTAATAATACAATTAACTTTTTCATTTTTAATGTTTTAATTTGAGTTATAAAATATTGTTTGTTTAAATTTTATACTACAAATGTAGATGTGGCAGGTAGATTTTTTTTTGTTTGAATTTTATTAGAATGTGTTCCTAAGTTTACCATTATGTAAAAAAGTGAACGTTTTAACATAAATTGAACTTTGAATAATATATACTTTTTATAAGTTTACTTTGGGAGTATGAAGGCAGATTATTTTTTTTGCTGTTAAATTCTCAAATCTTAATATTGTTGAAATGCGAATAATTAAATTTTAGCGACTCCTTTAATGTTAACTTAACGTTATCTTGGGGTTTAGCCGTATCGCTGATATTTGAATTTAAGTAATTGAAAATCAATTTTTTGAATGTTAATTATTCGTTAACTAAATCCTTAAAATTTGTAAACCTTAACGGCATGCTTGAATACAAAAAGATAAAACTAGACATTCTTAATGAAGAATCAATTACTTACTGTTGCATTGGCACAGATATCACCAATATGGTTAGATAAAAAAGCCACTATAGAAAAAATAAAAAATTCAATTGTCGAAGCTGCCTTAAAAAAAGCAGAGCTTATCGTTTTTGGAGAGACATTGTTACCAGGTTATCCGTTCTGGGTTTCACTAACCGACGGAGCACAATTTGATAACACAATTCAGAAAGAAATTCATGCGCACTATGCTCAGAATGCCGTAGTAATAGAAAAAGGTGATCTGGATACAATTTGTAGTTTAGCAAAAGAACACGAAATAGCGGTTTATTTAGGTATTATAGAACGACCATTAGATAGAGGAGGTCATAGTTTATATGCTTCGTTGGTATATATAAATGAAGATGGAGAAATTAAATCAGTACATCGTAAATTACAACCCACATATGAAGAACGATTGACTTGGGCACCTGGAGATGGAAATGGACTTCGGGTACATTCTCTCAAAGCATTTACTGTGGGAGGTTTAAATTGCTGGGAGAACTGGATGCCATTACCAAGAGCAGCTTTATATGGGCAAGGAGAGAATCTGCATGTTGCCGTTTGGCCAGGAAGTGATTATAATACCAAAGATATTACTCGTTTTATAGCTAGAGAATCTAGATCCTATGTGATTTCTGTTTCGAGTTTAATGAGTAAAGAAGATTTTCCTGCAACTACACCGCATTTAGACGGAATTTTAAAAAAATCTCCGGATGTTTTGGGTAATGGAGGTTCTTGTATTGCAGGGCCCGATGGAGAATGGATTCTAGAACCTGTTCTTAATAAGGAAGGATTGTTAATGGAAACCTTAGATTTTAATCGTGTGTTACAAGAACGTCAGAATTTTGATCCAGTTGGACACTATTCTAGACCTGATGTTACACAATTGAGTGTGAGTAGAGAACGTCAAAGTACTGTTAGGTTTGATGAAGAATAGTTGTTATTTCTAACAACTAAACAGCTATCTTTGCAAAAAATGTAAGATATGAGTCGTGGAGACAATTCCAATAGCGGAAAAGGAAGTGGAAGACAAGGAGGGAATCCTAAAAAGAAATCATATACTAGAGGTAATGCTCCTGTGAAAAAAGCAAATAACTCACCAAAGAAGATTTCTGATTCTGATGAAATTCGATTAAATAAATTTGTGGCTAATTCTGGTGTTTGCTCCAGAAGAGATGCAGATCTCTATATCAAAACAGGTAGTGTTTGGGTAAATGGTAAACCAATTACCGAAATGGGTTATAAAGTAAAGCTAACTGATGAGGTTAAATTTGATGGACGACTGATAACTCCGGAGAAAAAAGAATATGTATTGCTTAATAAACCCAAAGGTTTTGTAACCTCTACTAGCCCAGAGAAAACTAGAACAGTAATGGATTTAGTAGCCAATGCTTCTAAAAACAGATTAAAACCAGTTGGTAGATTAGAACGTAATACGACGGGATTATTACTGTTTACAAATGATGTGGATTTAGAAAAGAAACTGACTCATCATAAAACAGGAGTTCGTAAAATATTTCATGTAGAATTAGATCGTAATCTTAAGTTCGAAGATTTTCAAAAAATAGAAAAAGGGATCAAATTAGAAGAAGGTTTTATTCAAGTAGATGAGATTTCTTATATAGAAGGAGCTGCTAAAAGTGAAATTGGAATTCAATTGATGTCTTCTAAAAATGGAATAGTAACAAAACTTTTTGAACACCTAAAATACGGTGTTGTGAAACTAGATAGAGTTATTTTTGCAGGATTAACTAAGAAAGATCTTCCTAGGGGTCATTGGCGTATACTTACCGAACAAGAAGTTATTAATTTGAGAATGATGTAACTGTAAGATTAATAAAAAGGTAAAAAAATGAGCAAGACTAATAATCTTGCTCATTTTTTTTAATACCTATCTAGCAATTCTTTTAACTCATCGTAATATTGTTTAGAAAGATAAATACCATTATGCCCAGCACCTTTGATGAGTGTAAGTTCGATTTTATCGGGATATAACTTTTTTAATCGTTTAGAATGATCTTCTGGTTTGATCAGAAAATCTTTAGCACCGTGAAAAACCCGAATAGGGGATTGAACCTCTCCTAAGAATTTATAGGATGGAATTTCGTAATTAATCAATGCTTGTGGAACAGGAGCTATATTGGCTATGAATTCGTTCCAAGCATAATAAGGAGCTTCTAAAATAAGAAGTTTAGGGTTATTCTTTGCTGCAGTATACGATGCAAAACCTGTTCCTATTGAATACCCTAATACAATTACTTCTTTTTCTTCATAACGAGTAAGCACATAATCATATATTTTTTGGGCATCATTATACAGTTCAGATTCTTCCTCGTAAAAGCTATCACTTTTACCATATCCTCTGTAATCTACGAATAAGACATCAAAGCTATTTTCTGTATATAAATATGCTCGTTCTCCCCATTCATGAATTGCCCCTGCATTGCCATGAAAGTATAGGATTATGCCTTTACTAATCGAATCAGTTTTAAATAATAAAGCATTTAAATTCACATCATTCTCTACAGCAATATTGATTTCTTCAAAAGACTGATCAAAAGAATATGTATAATCCTTGGGTAATATTTTAGGGTTAAAAAAGAAACGTTCTTGTTTTACATATAGAAATATATATCCGCAAAGAATCAAAATAATAATGAATACTATAAATCGTAATAATCTTCTTCCTATTTTTCTGAAATTAATTTTCAAAATGTTGTTATGTTTTTTTTAGTACAAATAAATTTGCTGAAGACTCTAAATAAAGTATAAAGCCTTTTTCCTTTTCGTTAAAGAGCTTGATATTTTCAGACCCTAATAATTTCAAAATTTCATTATTAAATGTAGAGTTGAAATTAATCGAGAAAACATTGTCATAATGATGTTGAATTTCAAAATCTCCGCTATCAATTTTTTCTGAATCTTCAAGTAAGATGAATTGATTTTTAATAAACTTAATTTGATAATTACAGTACAATCTATTCGAATTCGATTCACAGTAATGTTTAGTGGTCATATACTTACATAGATCCCAATCGTTTTGCAAAGACTCTATTGCAACAGAAGAAGTATCTTGAGAAAATAAAAAACCACTTATAAATGGCACTATAAATAGATAGTATATTGTACTATGTAATGTAAATCTCAATTATAAATAGATTTTAATGAAACTATTTTTGTGTTTTTAAACACTTCGAAAATAAAAATACCAAATACAATACTATATTCTAGAGCAACAAACCATAAATTTTCTTTAAAATCAGGGTGTATATATGCTGTGTAGCTAAATATAATAACAAAAGACCACCATATAGGGAACTTATATTTTGTAAAAATACAAAGCGCTAAAGGAACCGCTAGATACCAGGGATGTACTGTAGTTGACAAGAAATAATAGCTGCAAATACCTATCATCATTACTGTAATTAGCTGATTAGTATTTTTGTTTTTCCTTAAAAAAGTGAGTAGTAGAAGGATCCCAATCACAATTAACGGTAAAATCTTACCAACCGTGCCAATAATATTCCAGCCAATAGTTTGGTAACCTACCCAACGAATGATATAATAAATACTAGCATTGAATTCAAAATTTTGAAACCAAAGACCAATAGTTTCGCCGAAATTGGAGATAAATTCTAAAGATAAGAAAGGAGCAAAAAGAAGTACAGTGGTTATAATAACGATACAATAAAATCCAATAAGTTTTAAGAACCTATATGTTAGGTTTAGATTGTCCGAGTTTATTATGAACTTCTGAAAAAATAGCGGTAAAAATAATAATGGAATTAGTTTAACTGAAACAGAAAGGGCTAGTGCAATAGCCGCCCAATACCAATAACCTTTTTGTAGTAAATATAATGACCAGATAATGAAAAATATCATAACTGATTCAAAATGAAGGTTTCCAGTGAGTTCGAGAATTACAAAAGGATTCAGGATATACCAAAATATTCTGTTTTCCGGTATCTGAAGTATTTTTAATAATTTTCTTCCAAAGAAAAATGCACCGACATCTGCTAAAATAATCAGTAATCGCATAACTACTACCGAACCTAGAATACTTTTTCCAGCAAAAATTCCGGCGATTAAGTAACAAAATTGACTGATTGGAGGATAATTGGTATAATGACTACCATTAAGTGTCCCCATGCCTTCATATAATTCTTGTGCTTGAGCAATTGGAGCACTGCCTTGTGCAATCCATGTTTTTGGTAATGATAGATATGGATTAAATCCTTCCAGTAACATGCGACCATCCCAGATAAATCGATAAAAATCTTGAGATAGATTAGGTATGGCTAATAGAAATACGATTCTAAATCCCAAAGCAATACCGGCGAGTAATTTAATGTTATTAGGATTGGTTTTAATAATTTTATAAGAAAGAAAGAATAATCCGGTCCATAAACCAAACATTTTTATAAAATCTATTCGTTCTAATTGATATGCAAAACTCCAATAAAATAAAGCACAAATCAGGGTGAAGATGATGGAAAATTTATTGTATTTCCATAGTCCTATCATTACATTTTAGAAGTAACAGATTTAAAGAATACAAACCCGAACCCAAGAAACAGCATAATATGGAATAAAAATAATCCAAAATCTTGAAGTTTAAAGGCGCTGTAAAGAGCAAATCCAAAATAACACATAAGCAATGCTTCTATAATTGTGTTTCCAGAAATATTTTTATTGACATACTTATTTCCTTTCCAGGAATCCTTAAGTGTATTTATATTAAATTTTGGTGTTCTTACAAATTCACTTTTCTTTCCGAAATGACCTTCTAAAACCGCCATTGAATTATGTACAGAGAACCCCATAGCTATCGAAAAGAATGTGAAAAACATCTTTATATATTCTATAAAATTCCAAAATCCACCATTATGAATTTTCTTAAAGGTGTGCCAGTAGCAAAAGAAAAATATGACAGTACTTAACGCAAAAAAGGCAATCACATTAAAGTACCAACTAAACATTGGGTTGCTATTCTTTATGTACATCACTGGAACACTTAATATTGCAACTAGTAGTACTAATAAAAACATACTACTATTTAGTAAATGAAAGAAACTATGGAATTTGGTTTTAAACGGTACCGTTTTGTCTTTCAACATTTTCCAATACAGTTTTTGGAAATTTTCTGCAGCACCTTTGTTCCATCTAAATTGTTGTGAACGGGCAGCACTTATAACAACTGGTAATTCTGCAGGAGTCTCTACTTCTTCAAGGTATTTAAATTTCCATTTTTTGAGCTGTGCTCTGTAGCTTAAATCTAAATCTTCTGTCAATGTATCTCCTTGCCAGTTTCCAGCATCTTCAATACATTTCTTTCTCCATACACCCGCTGTACCATTAAAATTAATAAAGTGATCTTTGTAATTACGACCAACTTGTTCCATTGTAAAGTGAAAATCCAGTGCAAAAGCTTGAATTTTAGTTAACATAGAATAATCTCTATTGATGTGTCCCCAGCGTGTCTGAACAACACCAATATTTTCTTTTTTGAAATAAGGAATTGTCTGAAGCAACCATTTTTCACCTGGTAGAAAATCAGCATCAAAAATTGCTATAAATTCACCTTTAGCAATTTTCAGTCCTTCTTTTAAGGCTCCTGCTTTAAATCCAGTTCTGTCCTCACGACATATATGTTGAATATCTAAACCTGTTTTTTGTAGTTTCTGGATATGAGTTATAGTGGTTTGCACAGATTCATCTGTAGAATCATCTAATACTTGTATTTCTAATTTGTCTTTAGGATACTCTAATAGGGCAATATTATCCAGTAAACGCTCCATAACATAGAGTTCATTATAAACTGGTAACTGAATCGTAACGTAAGGAGTTTCTTCTTCTTTAGAAAGATCAAAAGTAGGAGAGTTATCGTTTATTTTGCGAGACTTAAGGTAGTTGAAAAGTAAATTCAACTGTGCCAAACTGTACAAGAAAATTATTAGTAAAGCTACTGTATAAATAACAATGATAGCAATATCCATTACGCAAAGCTATATTTAAAAATCCAACTTAAAATCTTAACGCCTGCAAAGATAGCACCTTTTATGGTTCCTGAAACTTTTGAGACACCTATTCTCTTTTTATAGCGAACAGGAACTTCTATATATGTAAAACGTTTTTTTATGGCCTTTAGTTGCATCTCTACAGTCCATCCATAAGTTTTGTCTTGCATTTCTAGCTCCATAAGCTTATCATATTTAATTGCTCTAAAAGGTCCAAGATCTGTGAATTTTGCACCAAAAAATAAATTCATTAAACTGGTAGCAAGCCAATTTCCAAAAATTTGAGGAACAGTCATAGAACCTGATTCTCTTAATTTTTTATCTCTTGCTCCAATGACCATATCTATATCTTGGTTTATAATGGGAGCAACAATCTTTGTCAATTCTTCGGGATAATCACTGTAATCACCATCTAGAAATACAATAATTTCTGGAATAGTTTTTTGCGAAGCAACATACTCTAATCCCTTGAGACAGGCATACCCATACCCCATTCTTTCTTCTCTTAATACAACAGCACCAGCTTGTTTTGCAACAGTTTCTGTATTGTCGGTAGAATTATTACTCACTACAATTATCTCAGAAACACTCTTAGGTATTTCTTTAATTACGTGACCTATAGAGCCTTCTTCATTGTAGGCAGGTATGATAACTTTGATCAAGGGATTCATTTACAGGGAAGCATTGGGATTGTCTTTTTTGAAACTGAAAATATCTGTCCATTCTCCGGTTTTTTGATCATCAACGTATTTCTCTGCTTTAAAAAGTTTGTTATTTTTATATAATAGACAGTACCCGTTTTTTTTATTATTTCGATATTGATACTTTCTAGTAATTCGATCTTTCTGATTACTAGCGGCAATATCGTAAATAATCCACCATTTCTCTGCTTTATCGTTTGTAAAATGCCCTTCTTTAATGAGTTTATTTTCTAAGGAATAAAAATACCAATATCCTTTTTTCTTATTATTTCTATAATGTCCTTGCTCCATTACATTTCCATTGGGATGATAGGTGTACCAATAATCTATCTTTTGATTATCCATCTTCCAACCTTCAGCTTTTATAGAACCATCACTGTAATATTCTTTTTGGTATTTTTTTTGGACCACTATTTGGTTACCAAAAAAAGAATATGCCACTAATAATATGAAAAATTTGTGTATCATCTATGTATTACTATACGCACTTAGACGATACCCTTATGAAATACCAACAAAAATTAATAAAAAAACACAACTTTAATGATCGTCTAATTGTAAATTGGTGTATCTATGTTCTTACTTTTTTAATAAAAAAATAATAATAAAGTGCTTTTTATCGATTTTTTTGTTAACTTTAACGATGTTATTGGAATTTAATTTTTATTTCTACATAAAGTTTAACGGGGCTAAATAAATTGATATTTATATGAATATTAGTAACACATCCCGAAAATTACCGAAATTCTTTCAATTTGACAAAGTGTTGTTTACCGTAATGTTTATTGCATTACCAGGAATAATATTAGATGGTATTGTAGAGTACAATGAAGGAGGGCTAAGTATTTATTTTAAAAGAGCAGTTATCACTTTTGCAATAGTTGCTATTAGTTTACTACTACAGAAAGGCGGTTTGATCAGAAAGTCTAGATTACTTACGCTGGCCGTATATACCATTGTCTTAGGAATGATGTCCTCTCTTTTTTATGGAGTATTAGATCCTAATTTCAAATTTGAATCATTCTTTTTAAAAGTAGAAGTAATCGTATCTCTATTATTTTTTGCTGTGGGAATGCTGGTACATTTTAGGCATATCATCTTTTTACTTACGATTAATTTTATTTTCATCACATTATGCACGTTTTATTACCCTAAATTTCCGATAGAGAAATTGGCATTTTACTTTGTGATTGTGAGTGGAGGCGGTCTAATGGCATATTTTTGTCAGCGTTTATTAGTACAGCTATCTAGAAAGGTCAAAGAGGCAAATAGATTGATAAGTATCAAAAATGAAGAGCTTAAAGAAATGAATCAATCAAAAGATGATCTCTTTAGAATTATTGGACATGATCTTAGAACGCCTTTCTATCAACTTAGATCTCTTATCGATATGGTAGATGAAGTAGATAATGTTGAGGAACGAGATCAGATAAGGAATATGATAAAAGAGGCTGCTGACAAAGGCAATAATTTGTTAGAAGATTTATTAGAATGGGGTAATATCTATAAAAAGCAATCACAGGTTTTGCTGGAAACCAAGAAGATTTCTGTTATTGTTGATAAGGTTTTTGCATTTTCTAATTTGAAAACGAAAAATAAAGAAATTAGTTTAATAAATGAATTACCAAAAGATCTTAAAGTTACTATAAATCCTGCAATGATGGAGACCGTTATGAGAAATTTAATAGCAAATGCCATAAAGTTTTCTCATCGTGGATCTGATATCATTGTAAAATCCGAAAAAATTGGAGGACAAGTAAGAATTGCAATAGAGGATAAAGGAATAGGAATACGTAACGAAAGTCTTTATGATCTTTTTACTACAGAAAAGAATAATTCTACAACAGGAACAGAAAATGAAAGAGGTACTGGTTTTGGTTTAAGTATCGCTAAGAAACTAGTGGAAAAGCAAAACGGAGTTTTGGAAATAGAAAGCGAGTATAATAAAGGAACGACAATTAACCTGTATTTTCCACACACGATGAGTGCGTAATTATTTTACAACCTCACCTTAATGTATAAAAAAACAGCCTATTTATAGGCTGTTTTTTTATATATTGAAGCTATTGAGTTTATTTGTTATTTACAAAATCCATTAGATCTACATCATTCCCTAATAAAATTTCATTAGAATTGATTCTTCCATCTAAACCATCGTTTTCTAGTTTTAATACACCTCTAGGGCATACAGCAGAACAAATTCCGCAACCTACACAACTGGATCTTACAATGTTTTCACCTTTTTGAGCATAAGCACGCACATCGATACCTTGTTCACAATATGTAGAACAATTACCACAAGAAATACATTGACCTCCATTAGTAGTAATTCTAAATTTAGAAAATAATTTTTGTTGTATTCCCATAATTCCTGCCATTGGGCAACCCATACGACACCATATACGGTTCCCAAGAATAGGATAGAATCCAGTTCCGATAACACCAGAGAAAATGGAACCAACACCAAAACCATAGAAAGTTCTTAGTGCACTATCAAATGCATATTCTTTAGTATTTAGACCAAAAGAAAAATATGAGGCATTAATTTTAATCTGATTAAGATCTACAAAAGCAATAAGCACAAGAAAACCAATAGTTAGTATAAATGCACCTATAGCTCCTTTAAAAGCACTATTGTTTAGTTGATCCCTTTTGAAGTAGGAAATCCCAGCAAAAACAATTGTTAAAAATGATCCAACACTAATTAGAAATGTGTTTTTGGTAAACCAGTATTTAGTAGCATCATATCCTAGATAAGTAGAAATAGTTGCTACTGTCATCACTACAGAAAAAACTAATACGCCATTAATCATCCAACGTTCGAATTTCCACGCTTTCAGACTCTTGTCAGACAACTGGCGGAAAGAATCTCCTGCAGTCTCAGCTAATCCTCCGCAACCACAAACCCAAGAGCAATACCATCTTTTTCCGTACTTATAAGTTAACCACGGAGAAATTACAAATACCATTAATACTGCAAGGATTAAAAAGAATAGTCCAATATTTTGCGCATTAATGAATTGATCTACCCGCCATTGTTCAAATGCATAATAGTTAAGAGGCCACATATTCTTTAGATCATTATAAGGCAAAGAAAAAGTGTCCGAATTTAAACGAGCCATTAATTCTGGTATTACAAAAGCAAAAGCAGTCTGAAAAAACATAACGCTCATAGTACGTAATTGCTCGTAGCGATTGTGTTTGTATTTCATCAAAAACTTTATCCCAAAACCAACGATGGCTACAGTATATAGTGTTCCATATACAAACCATTGGCTAGCAGGATTACCACTTAGTAAACGACTTAAAGGATCAAATAATCCAACTAATCCAGTATTGGTTCCGTCTACTCCTTGTCCTAATCCTAATAATTCAGCAAAAAAGTATAAAACGATATAAAAGCCTGTGAGAGCAACTCCTGCCATCCAGGCAAGCACTCCTCTTGATGACATAGATTTAAACCAGACTCCATCATTTTTTATTCCTTCTAATTTTTTGTCATAAGATCCTTTTGAAAAAATGATAATACCTATTATTAAGGCTGATAAAGACATTGTAAGCCATAACCCTTTGTTAGGTAAGTTTAAATTAAAGGCTGCTAATAATAAAACAAGGAGTCCTGACATTCCAATAAGGACACCAATTTTTTGAATTGTGTTGAGGCTTTTAGGAGGTTGTCCTGTTAATGCCATATTTCTTTCTACTGCCATGATTTATGCGTTTATTGTTTGTTGCTTTTGAAAAGCATTTAAAATATCTTTTTCGAAATGTTTAAAAAACTCTGGATCAAAATTGGCTTCTAATAGATGTTCTATAACATAATCCACATCTTTTTTCTCTGTTAGCCATTTATCAAATACTTCATGACGCATTCGTATACCAAACGTATTTATACCAAGAAATTCTCGGGTTTCTTTATGATAAGAAATGGTAACACACTTTGTGTCATCTTTATGTATCCAATGAAATTGTTCCTCATATTCTTTGGGTTTACCAAACACCCATCCATAGGTCTGATACTCAATATCCAAAAATTTCGCACTGTTAAACCAATGCCCAGGTTTATATTCTAGTTTATTTCCGCAAATCGTTTGTGCAACCGTTTCACCCATCATTCTACCGGTATACCAAACGGCTTCAATAGGTCTTCTATTTCCTATAGCTTCATGTTGCTCCGCACAATCGCCAATCGCATAAATATTAGGAATATTTGTTTCTAGAAAACGATTTACTTTAATACCTCTTCCTAGTTCTATTCCAGATTCTTTTAAGAAATCTACATTAGGTGATACTCCCGCCGTAAGACCAACAACATCACACTCAATAACCTCACCTGTTTCAGGAATTACTACTGCTTTTACTTTTCCATTTTCATCAGCTATAATTTCTTTGAGATTCATTCCTAAACGAAGGTCAATATGATGATTCTTGATATGTCTATTAATCATTGCTGATTCACCAGCTGGCAAAACCCCATTCCAGAAACTATCTTCTCTAACTAAAAAAGTAACAGGAATATCTCTAGAACGTAACATTTCTGCCAATTCTATACCTATTAATCCTCCTCCAACAATTACGGCTCTTTTACAAACCTTATTCGTAGGAGCGTATTTTTCAAGATTTTCAAGATCTTGTTTGTGATACATTCCCATTACACCATCCAGATCCTGGCCTGGCCATCCGAACTTGTTTGGTTTGGAGCCTGTGGCGATAATAAGTTTGTCATATTGTAGGTTTTCTCCACTATCGAAAATTAATTGACTTTTTTGGTGGTCTACTTTAGAAACAAATCCCTTTTTTAATTCAATTCGGTTTTTTTCCCAAAACCAATTTTCATAAGGTTGTGTGTGTTCAAATTTCATATGCCCCATATAGACATACATTAAAGCAGTACGAGAAAAGAAATAATCCGTCTCAGCAGAGACAACAGTGATTTTTTTATCGGACATTTTCCTGATATGCCTTGCAGCAGTAACACCAGAAATTCCATTGCCGATAATTACAATATGTTCCATAAAGATTTGTGTTAGTTGAATTCGATTTTTAGCTAAAAAAAATAAAGCTTCCATCTGTCAGTCGTTCATAAATATAAGAACTTAAAGAGTATTAATAATTTAGAATTAATCTAAAAAGCCGAGTTTATGTAAGTTTTTATAAGCAATTCGAACGTGACTTTCTGCTTTAAGATTGAATATGTATGTCTTTAAATAAATTAAAGAAAAAATGTAAGTAGCATATGAACCCTTCGACTCAATGCCAGTTGCCAAGGTAAACTTAAATGACATTAACTCATATAAAAAACAGCTTCATTGAATGAAGTTTATAAAAACATTAACTCATGAAAAAAATAATTTTCTTATTGACTTTTCTTACGGTCACTATTGGTTCTGCACAAAACACAGCCGATTTTTTCACCAAGTCAGATGCTTTTTTCAAAAAGCATGTAACTAAAGGAAAAGTTGATTATAAGGCCATCAAAAATGACCCAACTACATTAAATGAATTATTAGATATAGCTGCTGGTGCGAGTGTTTCTAAAAGTGATGCCGAAACGTTTCAAGCATTTTTTATCAATGGATACAATTTAGCTGTTATTAAAGGTATTGTAAGTAATTACCCGACAAAATCACCGCTAAATATTAAAGGTTTTTTTGATAAAATTAAATATACTTTAGGCGGTAAGACAACGACCTTGAATGATCTAGAAAATAAAATATTACGTAAAAACTTTCCAACTGAAGCTCGTTTTCATTTCGCGTTAGTGTGTGCTGGATTAGGATGTCCTCCGATAATTTCTGAAGCTTACACTCCTTCATTATTAGAAAAACAACTACAACGTCAGACAACGATTGCATTAAATAACCCTAATTTCATAAAAGTTAAAGGAAAAAAAGTGCAGCTTTCTAAGATATTCGAATGGTACAAAGGCGATTTTACCCAAAATGGTTCAGAAATAGACTATGTAAATCAGTTTAGAAAGGAAAAAATTCCGACGAATGCAAAAGTATCCTATTACCCATATAATTGGAGTTTAAACGTAGCAAAATAATAATAAACCTATAAATAAGGATAACAAGTAATCCAATAAACACTTAATCTAATAATAAACATATTTAAATCATGAGATCGACTAAGAATATAATAACCGCACTTTTTTTATTACTAACCGTAAGCTTTGGATTTGCGCAAGATGATGATGCAGAGGATAATGGTTCTGTAATACAAAATCTTACTCCTTCAAAATTGATTGGAAAAGGACAAGTAGATGTTAAATGGTTTAATAATCTTTATACACAAACTCGTATTGCAAACGCCAACGGAGATGTATCTTCTGCAGATAGAGAAAACTTCTTTACTTCGACATTAGATGTTTTCTATGGAATTTCAGAAAATAGAAGAATAACTGTAGGTGCGATTATTGAATTTAGATCAAATACAATAGGAGACCGTGGTGCTTTTGATGTCTTCAGTTTTGATGGAGAAAGTGGATCAGCAAGAAGTGGTATTACCAGTATCGCTCCAAGTGTAAAATTTGTCCCTTTTAAAAGTCTGAGTAATTTTTCTGTACAAAGTAGCTTGGTGATTCCAACAATAAAAAGTGAGTTTGATGATGGTGTTTTCTTTGATCAAGATGGGTTTGTTTTTCAAAACAGATTCTTTTATGACCTTGCTTTAGGGAATAGTAATAAGTGGCAGCTTTTCTTTGATCTAAATACTGAATATAATTTTGGTAAGGACCTTGAGTTTAATAGCGATGGCAGATCGGAAGGTAGTTTTGCCAATGACAGCTTCCGTCTTACTCCTGGAGTTTTCTTAAGTTATTTTCCGAGCTCTAAGTTTACAGCGCAAGTATTTGTTCAACATTTTCAACTTATTGATTTAAATAATGATTTTGAGCAAGATCTAACTGCAGTAGGAGCAGGAGCAAAATATCAGCTTACAAAATCGCTTAATATTGAAGCATTATGGAGTTATTTTGCAAGAGGAAATGATTCTGGTCTTGGAGAGTCATACAATATAGGTTTAAGGTATGTATTATAGAAAACAAACATTCTCTGGATTGAGGTTAACTATATATAACATTTTAACTAACCAGAGGAGATAATTTCCAAGGATTAGGACAAACATTTAGCTTAGGTTTAAGAGCGATATTTTAAGCACTATAAAATATAAATTGTATTTTCAGCGGTATAAAAAATAATCATGAAACGTTTTTTTATACTGCTGATTAGCTTATTTTGTTGTGGTTGTTCTGGTCAAGAATCTAAAATTAATGGAATTAGTTTTGTTGCCTCTCCAAAAGAAATTAATGAGACTAATATCGATCCTGTAGTTCGAGTTAATGCAAATTGGGCGGCGGTAATGCCTTTTGGTTTTGTTAAAAACCTAAAAGAACCCTCTGTTATTTTTAATACAGAAAGACAATGGTGGGGTGAAAAAGCAGATGGCGCAAAACGTACCATTGAATTGTTGAACCGAAAAGGAATTAAGGTAATGCTAAAACCTCAGATTTGGGTTTGGCGAGGAGAGTTTACTGGTAATATATCTATGGACTCGGAAGAAGATTGGAATACTTTTGAAAAATCGTATGAGGATTTTATTATGTTGTATGCTAAGTTAGCTCAGGAGATGGAAGTTCCGATTTTATGTATAGGAACAGAATTACACACTTTTGTTCAGAAAAGATCAGAATATTGGGATCAGTTAATACAAAATATAAGATCTGTATATAAAGGAAAATTAACCTATGCAGAGAATTGGGATCAGTTTGCAAAAGCTCCTTTTTGGGATCAATTAGATTACATAGGAGTCGATGCTTATTTTCCGGTTTCTAATAGTAAAACGCCAACTGTCGATGAGATGAAAAAAAGTTGGCAGAATCATAAAAATAAGGTAGTTGCATTACAAGGAACGGTTGGAAAACCAGTATTGTTTACAGAATATGGATATAGAAGTATTCATTATACAGGAAAAGAGCCTTGGGATTCTAATAGAACGAATGGTAATGTTAATCTAGAGGCTCAGAGTAATGCATTGTCAGCCTTACACGAAGAGTTTTGGAATGAACCTTGGTTTGCTGGAGGATTTCTTTGGAAATGGTATCATAATCATGATGAGGTAGGAGGTGAAGATAATAATAGATTTACTATACAAAATAAGCCGGCAGAAAAGTTAATACAATCATTATATAGAGATGACTAAAACTAATTATATAGTACTTATGTTATGTTGCACTTTATATGCGTGTAATAATGATGAAAATACTATAGAATTAGATAAATCTTTAGCTTCACTGGTAGTTACTAATGAAATAGAAATTGATAATGTAATAGCTTGTGCATCAGGATCTAAATCTAACCAAAATACAGTTATTGCCTACTTATACCCAAGACCAGGTGTCACAGATATACGATATTATGAGACTTCTGGAATTGATGTAGATAAGGATAACTACCAAAACTATTTTCGTGTAAACATAGAACCGTCGAATATTTTTAATGGATACCTTAAAAAATTTACACGAATTATTTCAGAGGAAAAATGGGTAATCATTACTTTTTTTGAAGAAAGCAAACTACACTTATCTAATCCAATTAGATTAAAGCATATGACTAAGCCTACCGAGTTTAGTAATGAAGTAAGTATTACTAAAGATATGGAAGCTATGCCATCCTTTAGTTGGAATGATGGTTTTTTTGATGATAACAAGATATACTTTCAAGTAGTTTCTGATGATAAAAATGAATTACTGTCAGGAACATATACTTTTCAAAAACAATTTCAGTATTATAAAACAGATAATGTAATTTTAAATATCACACAAGGAACTCCACCACAATTAAATCCAATCAATTCATACGACTTCACACTAATGGGAGTTAGCGAAGACAATTGGGTGAATCTATTTATTGAAAAGAACTTTACACCTTAGATGTATGAAAAGGCTTATTTTATTAACCACGCTATTTTTTTGTTTTATCAACTATGGACAAGAATTAAAAATTGTTGATCTCAAAGTACAAGGAAATAAAAAAACTAAGGCATCATTCATCAAAAAAATTGCAAAAGTAAAAGCAGGAGCAACTCTGGATTCAATTGCGATTGAAGAGGATATCAAAAGAATTAAAAGATTGCCATCAGTGGCTCATGCGTATTATCAGGTTTTCGAAGCACAAAAAGAAGGAGAGTATAATGTTTTTTATACAATAGAAGAAAATTTTACTATCATTCCTAGTGCGAATGTGTATACGACCAATGATGATGAGTTTGCCTTTAGAGTTGGTTTATATGAATTTAATCTCTTTGGTCAGAATATTACGTTCGGAGGCTTTTATCAGGATGATATATATAGTTCTTTTGGGGTTAACCTGCGAGCTCCATATTTATTCAGTAGTAAAATTGGATTAGCTTTTAATTATCAAAATCTCACCACTCAGGAACCTGTTTTTTTAGATACGGGTACTGCGGATTATAAATACAATAACACATCTTATGAATTATTGGGATTGTATGAGTTTAATTTTCAGCATCGAGTAGAGTTAGGAGTAAATTATTTTAATGAAGATTATAGCTATAAACGAGGAGCGACTGGTCCTGACGTACCGTTGGACTTTGATGTTAATAAATTATTGTACAAGTTAATCTACGAGTATACCAATCTTGATTATGAGTTTCAATATGTCTCTGGATTTAGGAGCGTAGCTAATTTTCAATATGTAATCAGTACCGAAAATGTTTTGCCTGATTTTTTAATTGGCTGGAATGATTTTTTATATTATCACAGAATAGGAAAAAAAGGTAATTGGGCATCTCGATTGCGTCTTGGATTAGCGACCAATGATGATTCACCCTTCGCACCTTTTGCAGTAGACAATAATCTGAATATTAGGGGAGTTGGAAACACGATCGATAGAGGGACAGGAGTAATCGTGCTAAACACAGAGTACAGACATACATTGTACGATAAAGATTGGTTTGTGTTACAGAGTAATGTTTTTGTGGATGGTGGTAGCTGGCGGAATCCAGGGGGTGATTTTGGTGATTTTGGCGATACACAGAACTTTAGAATATATCCAGGTGTAGGATTACGTTTTATGCATAAGCGTATTTTTAATGCAATATTCAGAATAGATTATGGGTATGGAATTACGGAAGACTCAACAAATGGATTTGTATTTGGGATTGGACAATATTTTTAAGTACTTATTGTGCATTTTGAAGGAAATGTTAAAAAAAAAGCGTCAATTCGAGTAATTTTCCAAAATAAGATGGAGGAAAATTGTATCGAGAATAGCTTTTTTTATCTAAAATCCTATTCTCGATACACTTCTTCTTTTAGTCGAAGCACTCGAATCGACGAATTTTGAATAAAAAAATCAAAATGAACAACGGGTTTTTAAGTATAAATAGAGATTATAAAAACAACCTTTATTTATACTGTTTATTAAATAATTATTCAATACCTCCTCCGGTAAGACAAAGATGAGTTGCTTGTGTACCTAAACAACATCCATTAGGTAATGAATACCCGCCGCACGATTGACATTCTCTCGGAGTGTAGATAGGACAACTAGCTTTGTTACTACCACCATTTACAGATCTTTGTTCTTATTTACTAAGAGTCTGAGCGTCTTTTAGATTTAAAATGCTTTTTAACATAATTAAAGTTTTAAGAATCATATTTCCTCCAAAAATTTACAGGCACTTAAGGTGTATGTCTATGAAATTTCTAACGTAAAAACGGGAATTTACTGCTTTTTTGTGTTAGTTATGATCTCTCTAAATATTCTTCTATTTGGTTCAAGAATTTGTTTAACGGATAGTTTCCTTTAGTTTTCCCATAAGACGGAGAGGTATCACTAGCAGTAATAATAACAGATTATTAAAAAAACTTTGAAATCTAAGGTAACAATTCCATACTTCCGTACACATTATTATAGTGGCTCTCCAGAGAGTCAAACACATATAAGAATAGTAATCATAAAAAATTAGAAGTATGGCATTAGAGAATCTAATAAGTATAAGCTTTACAGAAGAAGAATTAACACAACTAGACCAACACCTAGATGGCATCAAACAAATCTTAAACGGCAAGACCGTAAACCTCACCGCAGAGCAACGTACTCAATACGGGCGTATTGCTAACCAAAACAAACTGATAGTAGATAAATCCAAAAATTATATGGAACAACATCCAGATTGGGTACCTAAATTTTTAGATAAAGAAGAGTTTGATAAAGATTACCTGGCACGTACACAGGTAGAAAGCCGAGTACAAAAACTAGAAAATCTGGGGCAACAATTGATAGACACCAAAACGCTACTGGATCATGATAATTATTCTAATGCCTTAAGCTTTTATCGTATGATGCGTTACTTAGCCGGAGAAAATGAACCTGGGGCAAAAACAGTGTATAATGATATGAAAGTTTTGTTTCAAAGATCCACTACTATCAATAAAGATGTAGACACAGAATAGTAATTTTCTATGGGTGCATAGGAGTAAAGAAGATTTTCTAAGGCCTCTCGAATACTATAGAACCCTTATATTACACCTTCTAGCTATTTCATAGGTTCTTCGAAGCGTTACTGAGGTCTTCCGAAGAATTAAAAAGGTGCTTCGAACTATCATTTTTTGGATCAGAACCCCCGAAATTGGGGCAAACAGCCCTGAAAACAGGACCAATAGCCTTTATGATAGTCCTTACAAGCTTTGCCGATATCAAAATATTCGTTGATATACTTCTTCGAAGCAGTATTTTAATTCTTCGAATTATCTTTTTGAGGGCTAAAAGGGGATGCAGAATGGGAGTGAGCCCCACAAATAGAAGAAATGATAAAATAAGAATATTGGAGTTAAAAAAATAAGTGGTTTTACAGATTTCTGTAAATAATGTTAAGGGAGTTCACTTATTTTTGACCCCGATAAAAAAAATGAGTTATTTCCTTAGTAAGGGATGGAATTTTTAATTAAAAATAAACAGATGAAAAAAAGTATTGTAAACTTTTGTTTAATAGTCATTGGAATACTACTATTAAACAGTTGTGAAAATGAGGAATTAGCAGAAACTGTCTCAACATCGCAACAACTACCCACGAATACATCGATCGATGTAGATAAAAGTGAAATCCCGAATGTTGTAGGGTTTCTACAAAATAAAACCAAAAACGGACTAGAAATTAAACTTGCTGGCAAAAGTAATACCAGCTATACCGGAGAATTAGACTTAGAAAGTATAAAAGCTATTATACACGAGCAGGGTTCTGAGACGTATACGTTTAATATAAAAGATAAGAACAGGTATCAGTCATTTAGTAATCTACACGCTTCTATACGAGACGGAAAACTATATACTTATATCCTTACGTATGAATTTGATAAGAGTTTTTATGATCATTTTGATTTTGCCAAATACTCTGGTATCATCACATTATCTAATCTAGAAGGAGAAATACTTAATGTTACTACGCTCGAAGAAGGAGCTCAAGTTAACGAATTAGCTAAAACACATCATGATTGTTCTACAGTAACTTTTAGGCCAAGTAATTCTGATGATTGCCATAGACCATACGAAGCAATGTGTCCTGATGTAGCGTATGATTATACCCACTGCGAATCTATATTAGACAGTACAGGAGGTCTTCCTTGGAATAATTGTATGAGTTGTAATAATTCAAATAATGGTCCTGGTTCTAATTATAACAATAATAACGGATTAGGGGGTAGTGGTAATGGAGGCGATGGTAGTCTTGGTGACAACCAGCTCTCCAATTCAATTATCTATGACGGTCGTTTTATAGATAATCTTGCTAACGTATTAGGCAGACCTATTGGTCTTGCAGAATCTGCTTGGATTTTTTCCTCAGAGGAGAATTATGAACTAACTCAGGATATCCGTAGTTTGATAAGTAGTAATAAGGACTTTCTAACAGGAATAGTTGACCCAGCAGTTTTAGCACTGGGGAATTCAATATTAGATGCTAGTGTAGCTAATGATTTAACTAATGCGCAGACAGTTTCTATATTTAGGTTGTTAATAGAAAATGGTAACGCTGCATTATCTTTTACTTTTTTTACAGAATTAATAAAAGCTAAAACCTCAGAGAATGTTCTAGAAAGAGAGATTGCCAATGGTATAATTCAATCATTAGAAAACAATACCGTCTTTGATTTTTCTCCTTACATAAGTTCTAATGCTCAAACCATATCTACAGGGCCTACTGGGACTTGTCCAAGTCCTCCTTGTGATCCGACAGATGATTTTGAAGTCATTTTTTCTTATGGAGGCGAATTAATTCAAGGACTTAGCGATGCTTTTTATAGCAGTATACTTAGAAGTTATGAGTGGTGGGTAAGTAATGAGAGAGAAGGCAGATTTGTAAGACAGGTCCTTGAATACAAAGAAATTGACTTTCATCGTGATATTGATGATGAAACCTTAGGAGAAATGTTTATTGTACGATATGATGGAAATCAATTAGTAATTGAATGGGATGCAGGTTTAGGAGTTGATTTAGTAGGCTTAGGTTTCGATATTTTGGATGTTGCTACTATTATATCGCCATCTCGTGGTGGCGGTGCATTTTTAGCTGTTAATGGAGGGACAAGAATAACAGCTGCCGCTATGAAAACATATTTGGCTAAATTAAAAGAAATTGCGGAGACGACTTTAGCCGGAGGGAGGGGATATAAATCATTTAATAAGTTTAAGGCTATAGAAGGCAATGCATCTTCTGGTAACGCTTTGCATCATATCGTAGAACAAAATGGGTATAAAAGATTAAATCAACAAAAGTTTGGTAAAACAAATATTCATAATACGAAGAATATTATTGATATTCCTAATGGTGCAGGAGAACTTCATAGAAGAGTTACAGGGTATTATAATAGTATAACACCATTTACTAACGGAAAAACAGTAAGAGAATGGCTAAGTACACAAAGTTTTCAAGAGCAATATGATTTTGGGATAAGAATTTTAAGAGAATTAGGATGGGATGGGATAACAGGTATTATTGATTAAATTTAGTTAGATTTACCACTATGGATTTTAAAAATGTTAAAGAAGCAAAAGAAACAATTATTGAGTATATCGAGCTATATTCAAAAGCTTCAAGTGATAAAGATTATAAAATCGTCAACAAGTATGCTAAGAAAATCTTGTTAACAAAAGATTTTATAGAAAAAAACTATGGTCTTGAAACATTAAAAGATTTATTGGATTCCGATAATGATAAAATTTTAGTTTGGATTGCGAAGTTTTTATTACCTATATACGAAGATAGGTCCGTAACAGTTTTAGAAAAAATAGTTACTTCTAATATCCCTGATTCTTCTTTTAGCGCGGAGATGATTCTAAAGGAATGGAGAAAAAACCAATAATTTTTTATAATAAATATATAGATCGTAATTTCAGTACGGTCTATATATTCTTCAAAAACAAAATTAGTTATCAAAAATTGATATATGAATTACGAATTATCAGAAGAGACCAAGCAAATTTTTTTACTACAAATACACGAGATAATACATAAAACTGTTTCTTCTGTTTTAAAAAATTTTAAAGATTCTGATGTAGGTGACTTAGTGTATTCCAGTATATCAAAAGAAGAAAAAGAGTTTCTGGATAAAATTAAAAACTCTTCATTAGCTTGCTCTATTATTGAGAAACTTTTAAATGACGGATTAGATTCTGCTTTTTTTGATCTTACTAATGTTATTGATGGCTTGAGCGTTCCAAATCCTGAGTTCGGAAAATGGAATGAAGTCTTACTAATAGATAGGCCAAAAGACTATTTAGAAGACCCCAATTTTATGAAGGAATCTTTTCATGAGACTTATGATATATGGGAAAAAATGAATAGTTTGAATAAGTAATTAGTTATGAAATCCAACAAAGAAATACTGGATAAGTTTGGCAAAACTCTTATTGATGATGTTTTTGAATTCAATTACAGATTATTACAAAAAAACATCAATAAAAACCTAGAATCAGGACAATTAAAAGATAAGACTAATTCAATAGTAAAAAATTCTATTGAAAGTTTACTGTTTGATTTTCTGAAAATCTTTGAAGAACATGAAGAATTTAAACTAATTTATGAAGAGGATGATAAACAGGTTAATCTAGCAGAGATTAGTGAAATGCTTAAAGCAGAGCCAATAATAGAAAATGGATGGATTGCTCGTTTTAGTCAGTTTGCTGAGGATGGTGAAATTGAATAACAAATTCTAGAATAAAGCCACACTTATATTGAAAAAAGGTGTGGCTTTTATTAATAATTTAAAAATGAAAAAAATAGTACTTATAACTTTATTAATGCAAACACTTTGCGTATCAGCACAATACAGAAGTCCAAAAAGAATGGTGTTTCAGCATAATTCGACTACTAGTGAATCCACAATTAATAAGGTAAGTGATTCATTAAAAAAATTTAGAAAAAAGGACACTACTATGGTTTTTTCAAAGGAACAGGAAGATCTTTTTAGAGAACTGTTATCAATTACGAAAACCGCATTAAGGAAGCCTAACTCATATAAAACATTTATCGAGATAAAGAATGACACCATATGGAAATATAAGACTGTAAAAGGAAAACAAATAGGGGACTATCATGTTAAATTCAAAAAAGATAGTACGAAACATATGGTTGGTAAAGACAGAAAAACGTTCTATATAACTCGAAACCTTAAATTTTCAAACGCAAAACACACTATAACTGAATATCCAAATGACACAAAATTAATAAAAGGGATTAGTTGTTATAAAATGATAATAGAAATAGAAGCTCTAGATAATAAAGAAGATTTTTCTCCTTTTGGGAAAACAATTCATGAATTATATGTAACAAAAGAATTAGATCTTCCTATGCATACGTTTTTTAATTATGATAGAATGATGCTAGATGTATTTCCCTTAGAAATTTCAATTAAACATGAAAATTTCACTGGTAATAAAGATTCAAATATTATTACTTTATCAGAAATAGTATTTTAAAAAACCATTTTAATTCAATATTTAATGAGTGATTTTTATAAAACTATTGTCCCATTGAATGTAAAAAGCCATCAATCAAAGGAGTTAGCCAACAAGTTAATCTCCTATTTACAACAACATAAGATCATAGAAAAAGAGGTGTCTGGTACTATATTTGGTAGATCTGGATACAAAGTTGGGATGAATTATAGAGATATAGTACAAGACAATAGTAATTGTGATATAAAGTCTATTGATGGGCTCGAAGTCATAGTGGGCAGAAGAACAGTTTTTGATAATGGAGGTAATGGCCTTGAACAGGTGAATTGCCCAAAATGTAATTTTAATACGATTGCAACCAACTGGACTGATGCTCTTCAGGATTGGTTTAATGGAGGTGACGGAACAATCCAATGTGAAAATTGCAAGGAACACACCTCAATTATTGAATATGATTTTCAACCCAAATGGGGATTTGGCGAACTTGGTTTTATTTTTTATAACTGGCCTAAATTCAAAGACGTCTTTATAAAACAGATAGAAGAAGTGCTCGATAAAGAAGTTTTGGTTATTCGGGGTTTGATATAGTGATCAAAGATAGCACTAAGTACATACAACCAAGCTCACGCTATCTTGAGCTTGGTTGGTGTATAAGAGAACTGCCATAAACAAAATAAAAACCAAATTTTTTAAAAAGTTTTGAAACATAATGAAAAACATAAAGCAATTAAAGTATAGTGTCTTATTCGTAATGCTATTACACACCACAACGACAATAGCCAAGGTACAATGGATTCATGACTTTGAGCTGGGTCGTGCGATTGCCATAGAGCAAAAAAAGTGGATGGTAGTTGATTTTTGGGCCAGTTGGTGTGGTCCCTGCAAAAGAATGGATGACAAGCTTTGGCAAACAACAGCCATTAATTCTGTAAAAGATAATTTCGTATTTGTAAAAGTAGATTTTGATAGAAAAAGAGAGCTCGCTAAATACTTTTCGGTAAAATCGCTTCCTACGGTTTTAATAATGGATCCTAATAAAGCGGTCATCGATAGAAAAACAGGATACAGACATACAGATGAGTATATAAACTGGTTTAAAAAAATCCCTAATGCTGATCTAAAAAACGTATACACTGCGATGATTCCCATGATTCGAAATCGAAAAAGTAGTGTGGCGCATCTTAAGCTCGGGGTGGCTTATCAAAACCTTGCTATGAGTCTGTCCAATGCTTCGATTAGAAGTGTATTCATAAAACAAAGTAATCAACAATTCAAGGTGATTCTGAAAAAAAGCAAAAATGAGGATCTTTTACACAAGGTTCAATTATATAAGTTACTCAATAAAGCTATCGCTGGCAAAAGTAAAAGCGTTCTTAAAAAACTAAATCAGAAAACTCCTATAGATTACACAACAGAACTAGTAGAGTTAGTGCATTTTATCAAATGCTATTGCTACCTTAAAGAAGGTAACGATAAAGCTTTATCTATCGAAAAAAAGCAGCTTAAAAATCTTGATATGTTGGCACTATTAGAACAGTAACCTTAATAAGAATGTTATAACCCGATAGCCTATGTTTTGTTTTAAAATCTATCATTACATATTCATTGACTTATACAAAAGTTTATTTTACTATTGAGTATGCTTAGAGCTTTGGTATAACTATTAAAATGAAGAATTAGCTTAATTTTTTGAGTATCTGTAATTTTCCTTAATTTTGTAAGTGAATTTAAAAAAACATAATATTTAAATTTTAAAGTTATATGTTAGGATTAGAAGAGAAAAGCCCGCTGGAGATGTTACAACAGTTTGCTGTTTATTTTGATGCTAATTTAGAAGAGAGTCTCGGGGCGGCCACTCTTATTTTGAATAATAAACATGGAGAAGGTAGTATATCCTTATATGAGCTTTTTCCTGGTCTTACTGCCTGGGTTTATAATATTACATTTAATTCTGAACTAGTTATCGATTTAAAGTTTTCGTCAGATAGACCTTATTATTTTGGGTATCATGTTTCGGGATTTCAGATGCAGAAATTCGCTCACGAGACAGAGTATCATAAAATAAGACAAGGGCAAAATTTCATACTTATTAGCGAACCTGGTACTAGTTCTGAATTTAAGATGAGTAGTGGTGTCAAATTTGAAAGCTGTTATTTAATTCTAACACCGTCATTATTGAAGGGCTCTAGCCACAACACGAGGAAGAGACTGGAACAAAACCTAAAAGAAATATTTTCACAAATTTCAGGTGAACGGCCATATCGCTATTTTGGGGATATTGATGCACATACCGGTACATTTGCAGAAATTATTGTAAAGAATACAAGAATTGATTTAGTAGGCCGACTTTTAACAGAGGGCGCCATAACAAATTTACTTGCTGCACAAATTGAAGCACACGATTTAGATCATCAAACTGATAATTTTCAGCCCAAGCTCACAAAATCAGAATTATCAAAAATTACAGAACTAGGTGATTACATAAGAGATAATATCGACGATAAATTGACAATTTCAGTTCTTAGTAAATATTTAGGTTTTTCTCCAAGAAAACTCCAAGCCGGCGTTCGATTTTTATATAGTTATTCTGTTAATGAATATGTAGGCAATGTTAGAATGGAAGTTGCAAAAGAACTTATCTATAAAACGAACAAGAGTGTTTCTGAAATATGCTATATGGTTGGTTATTCTAGTAGAAGTCATTTTTCAAATTTGTTTTATAAAAGGTTCGGAATTCTTCCTAGTAAATATAAAGATTCGTTCTACAAGAATACTTTAATGTATGAAGTAAGTTATCGATCGATAGCAAGTGAGAAATTAAATGAATCGGATGTACAACAAATACTAGATGCTTCAAGAATAAACAATAAAAAAAATAATATTACAGGAAGTCTGATTTATTATAAAAATGTGTTTTTTCAATTAATTGAAGGACCTAAAAAGGAAGTTTTACCGTTATACGATAAAATAAAAGAAGATGAAAGACATACGGATGTGATCACTATGTGGAGTGGATCGAAACCTTATCGCACTTTCAAAAAATGGGATATGTCAATATTATCAGATGATGGCATGCTAAGCATACAACATCAAGATAGAGTCAAAAAATTAAATTTGGAGCATCTTCTAGGAGAGATTGACGAAAACGCAATAGTGTCTCGGAATCTCTGGAGAAAAGTGAGAACAATTATTAATGTTTCAGGAAAAGTAAGTAAGAGCGAGTTGTAAAATAGGAATCACTTTTTTCTAGAAATCTACCTATCGAATACTTTTTAAGAATCACAGAAGAGAGAACATCCATTAATACCTTGTTTATGTTTAGGAATATTTATAAAATGCTTCATGTACTACTTTCGTGATACACGAAACCAAAAAAGTAAGCGATAGTAAATAACGGATTTGTTAAAAACAATGATTTTTTAGTCAACTATGTTTTACTTTACAAATATCAATGTGCCTTCCAATATAAATTCATCCGCAATTGCATTTTCTTTCATACGTTTAAAAATACTAGGTGAATTATGGTTAACTCCATATTTGGTTCTGTCGATAGTATAATTGAATTTAAGAATGACTCTGGATTCAGTTTGTTCTATTTTTACAGGAATATCTTCTGTATTGGTTTTTTCTTTTATAGTTAATTTTCCTCTTAAAATTGCTTTACCATCTTCAATGTTTGTGATATTATCTAGAAAGAAAGTAGCTTCTGGGTATTTTTTTACTTCAAAAAAGTCTTCATTTTTTAGATGATTTTTGAGGTCACTGTTTTCGTGATCTAAACTTTTCATATCGATTATAATATTTAAAGTCGCAATTGCCTTATCGATTATAAAGAGAGTACCTTTTTTAGGTGCTACAGTTCCTTTTAATGAATAAGAACTAAATGCGGCTTTGCCTGTCCAAAAGAGTGTCGATTTTTGTGAGTCTAATTTGAAATTCTGAGCATATGTTTTTTGAACTCCTAGTTGTAGACAAAGTATAATTAGAATTATTTGCAATGATTTCATTTCGGGTATTTTTTAGTTTAAAAGTTTATCAGTGGTTTCTATTTTTTCATATCCACAGATAGTTTCTCCATCTTCTGTAACACCAATAAAGTACCACATAGCCCATCCTCCAATAAGCGAACTATCGGTACGCCAATTTTGTGACCAAGTATATGGTTCAGATTGTTTTACAACTTCTTTTTTAGTCCCGAAGTTTTTATTTAATTCTTTTAGTGGATATGATTTTCTATGGTTCCAGATATCATTATAAAAAAGATAAGCTCCGTACTCAATAATTTTGATCTCACTTTCTTTGCACAGAATTGCAGTATTGTGTTTCCAATAATATCGTTTATCAATTTTAATAGGATCAATGGTTTTGGGAAAGTTTTTTACTTCAATTGCTCTGCGTACGCTTTTTAATTTTTCGGGTAATTGATCGTTTATAGGAGTTCCATATTGTATTTGTGCAGTCAATGAGTTTAAGGAGAATGCTATTAATAGTAAAATTACTGTTCTCACGGCTTATTATTTAGTTTTTTTCTGCAATCCAAACTGCTAAAAAACCTCTGTCTATAGCATGAGTAGAACCGTATAATTTTCCGTTCTTGTAATAAAAGCTTGTGTTATAACTTCCGCTATTATCACCAGAGATTAGAGCAACATAAATAACGTCTAATTGTGTATTGACTTTTCCTTTTTTTATTTGAACTCCTTCTCGATAAAATGTTCCTTGTATCGAATTGACATCTATCTTATCTATGCGCATCATAGCAAAATTGTTATCTGTTTTATCTTGGGGGCTCATATCCAATTTCCATTCACCAATTAATAGCTGCAAATCTTTATTGTTTTCTTGAGAAAAGCTTGAAAAAGAAGTAATAAAAAGAATAAGTAGAATTACTTTTTTTAAGATTGTAAAGTGTTTCATTTTTTCTGATTTTAGAATTTATTTGAAACAAATATTGACAAAATGCAGAAAAGAATCGTTGCAATTTGCTAAATGAGACAAATTTCAGATAAAATCAAGGACTCAATTTTTTAATTGAAACCCTTATGACCCTGATTTTAGAGCGCTAGGAGGGTATCCTGTAATTTTTTTTACAGTTCTATTAAAAGAAGCTTTAGAATTAAAACCGGCATCATATGCCAATGCGACAAGCGTAAGATTATCATTTTTAGGATTACTGAGCAATTTTTTTACTTCTTCAAAACGAAGTTCGTTTATATAATCAGTAAATTTTTTCTGATAGATAGTGTTTAAGCATTTAGTAACCAAATAGGGTTTTACAGAAAGTTGTTTCGATAACGAAGCTAAAGTAAGCTCAGGGTTTTTGAAGAGCTGTTCTTCTTTCATTTTAATTTCTAAAGCCTTACTAATGTTTAACAATTGCTTTTTTTCCTTATCAGAGATTATTGCTATTTCTTTAAAAGCAGATTCTTTTCTTCGAGCAAAACCTTCTAAACCTAGCCAATAGGTAATAATTGCCATTCCGATAAATACAGGATGTCCATAGAAAAAATTACTAGCAAAATTGAAAAAGAAAAAATCGATCAATATTCCTAGAATATATATAATAGAGAATATCTTCATTACTAATACAACTCGTTTAATCCATTCAATTTTTTCTGTAAGAATTTTATACCCTTCTACCTGAATGGTATTGCTAAGTATTTTTTCGGCTTTGATGCTATAAAAAATAATTAATGCTCCAGAAATGATAAACATTGTAGGGTAATGCATCCATACGACATATCCCCAATATCCTAACCAAGAGAGACTCTCTCTAGTGCCATCCCAATAAAAATTTTGTGCTTTTATGAAAAAACTCCAAGAAAATTCTAGTAATACAGGTAAGAAATGGATCCAATCTTTCGGTACTAACCTGAATTTTGGATTGACATAACTTTTTATAAAAAAATAGATGAGCGTTCCGTAGATCCAATTGTATTCTAATAATATATGATACCAGAAGTCGTATCTCCCGAGTCCAAAAATGTTTAAAGTTTCTACAATAAGACGATAGGAGAAAAAGAATAGTATGGTAGCTAGAAATCGATTAGCGATGTAGTGTAACCCTTTTTTTTGCCATAAAATGATTCCGAAAATGATTCCTTGTATGGCACCAATACATAGTAATATTATTAAAAGTATTTCTAACGTTTCCACTGCATTAAAGATATAGAAGAAGATTTAAGAAACAACTTTTTCTTTATAATATCGATACAAATCTTCTGATGAAGCCCCCAGCCATCTTCTCATATGGATGTTTAGAAAATGATATTGTAATCGCCAAACACCAACTTCTCTATACCGTCTGGCAGAGGTAACAACATATTTAGGGATGATGATAAATTTGTTTATTGCAAAAAGTCGGTCAACTAAATCATTGTCTTCGTATACCACATATGCTTCATCATAACCATCTATTTCTTTGAATAATGAAGCAGTAATAAATTGACTTTGGTCACCGCCACGACATCTTTTACTTTCGAACTGTGTTAGCCATCCGAGAAAACGAAGCCACCAATGATTGGAATCAAATTTCATTCGGAAACATCCTGCTTCATTTTCTTTATGAATTTCTTCTAGAATATACCGGTCATAGTTCTTTGGAGGAAAAGAATCAGCATGTAAGAAATAAAGTATGTCTCCAGAAGCTTTTGCAGCTCCAGCATTCATTTGCTTAGCACGCCCTTTTTCTGAAGAAACTACTTTAATCGTAGTGCTTTGTGTGTTCGAAAAGTTTTGTACTGTTTTTATGGATTCATCCACGCTTCCACCATCTACAATGATAATTTCTTCGATAGCCTCTTCCGTATTTGCGGCTTTTATCAAATGGGAAAGCAGCTTACAAATTGTAGCTGCTTCATTTAGAATAGGGATGATAATTGATATTTTCAAAGGTTTGGGTATTATGCGAATATAAAATTACTCATTTAAACTCCAATCGTATTTTTTATATCCTTTCTTTTTCTGTTTATCAATTTTAACTTCTGAATATTTATTAATAAAAGCCTTAGCGTCTTCTCCATCTACTTTAAAATCTTTTTTAAACCAACTGAAGATTTTAGACACCTCTACTACTTCTTCAGTTATCGTATTTCTTTTAGAGTCATTTATAAAATTCCTGGTTAGAGTTTCTAACGCATCATTTACATTTCTGGCAGTAAATGCTCTATTCCATACAATTGGACAAGAGAATGAAGCGCAGTTAATAGCAAAATGAATTCTAGGGTCTCCAAGTTTTCTAAGAATTTTGTGCTCTAACTCATTTAAACTATGCAAAACACCATTGATTTTGAAAAACTTTCTATCCCAAGGGTCTTTGATATCTTTGATACTTTTTAAGGGATAATTATCTATGATTAATTTTATAGTATATGCATTGTAAGCATTGATCCAGTATGCTAGTGTTTCTTCTTTATTCCAAGTTTCAGTAGGTGGATTATCAGAAAGGTAAGTGAAATATTCATATAGTTGAGAACTGTCTCTCATGAATCCTTTGTAATCTACTTTTCCGTCTTCAGAAACATTGATTAACAAAATTTGATCCCAGACAGCGTGATCAAGTTTTTGTTGCGCTTTTGTCTGAAAAGAGATAAATGTTAATACTACTAATATAATTATTTTTGGGGTCTTCATTTTTTTACAATCTTTAAAATATATCCAAATGTATCTGTTTTTTACAAATGGCTAAGTGCGTTCAACTTTTAATTTTTTTGTTTTCAGATAACGAACACTTTATTAAATATTCGTTAAACACTGGTTGTTAGTCCAAAGTTTGTACCACTCCTTACAAATATAGTTCTAGCTACTATTTTTGACTTTGCAGATTAGTTTCTGATTCCGTATCATTGTAATCGAACTATTTTAATATGATTAGTACATTTTTGACACTTCCTTGTGGTGCGATATTAGATAATAGATTAGTTAAATCTGCTATGACAGAGCGGATTAGTAATAATAAGTTTGAACCAACTAAAGGGCATGAACGATTATATAGAGATTGGTCCAAAACAGGAGCAGGTTTATTAATCACTGGTAATGTTGTGCTGGATCGAAAACATCTTGAATCGGCAGGTAATGTATGTTTTGATGATAAAAAGATGTTACCAAAACTAAAGTCCTGGGCTGAAGCTGGTAAAAAACATGGAAATCATATATGGGTTCAGATTTCTCATTCCGGAAGACAAACGAATAGATTTGGAACGAATAGACCCTTAGCACCTTCGGAAGTGCAATTAAGGAAATTAGGGCTTTTCGGCAAACCTAAAGCAATGACGGAACAGGATATTCTAGATGTGATCCAACGTTTTGTTACAGCTGCTAAGCTTGCTAAAGAAGCTGGTTTTACTGGAGTTCAAATTCATTCTGCTCATGGGTATCTATTAAGCCAGTTTTTATCACCCAATACGAATATGAGACTAGATCATTGGGGAGGTAGTATTGAAAATCGTAGCCGCTTATTACTTATGATTATTAGAGATGTTAGAAAAGCTGTTGGTAAAGATTTTCCGATATCGGTTAAGTTAAATTCTACGGATTTTCAGAGAGGAGGTTTTACCGAAAATGAATCACTGGAAGTTGTGAAAATGTTAGATAGGGAAAAGATTGATTTGCTTGAAATATCAGGGGGGACTTATGAAAAACTAGCATTTTTTATAATGAATAAAGAGGATTCTGAGCTTAAAAAAAGTACAAAACAGAGAGAGGCTTATTTTATCGATTTTGCAAAGAAAATAAGAACAGTCAGTAAAATTCCTTTAATGATTACCGGTGGTTTTAGGTCTTATGATTTCTGTAAAGAGGTATTGACAAATGGAGAGGTTGATTTGATAGGTATGGCTCGTCCTTTTATTACAAATAGAGAGGAAATATCTAAATTTCTAGCAGGGGAATTACCACATCTTAAAAATTTGGTATTCCGCACTGGATTAAAACAGTTCGAGGATGCAGCTGAAGGCGGTTTTTATGCTAGGCAAATTATCCGATTTTCTAAAGGAAAAGAACTAAAAACTAATATGAACCCACTTTGGTGTTCTATATTTTTGATATTGTATGAATTCAAAAAAGCAATGGCTAAGAAACTATTTTAAAAAAATATAGCTGCAAAGAGATTAATTACTTTGCAGCTATATTTTTTATTCATAGGTTTAGCAACATCCACCACCATCATAGTGATACGTAGATTCACTTATGAAAATATCATCTCTTCCTAAATCAGTAAGAGCACCAGCAGTTTTATCACAAATTGCAATAGGCTGATTTTTTAGTAATATGTGTCCTTTTTTATCGTCAAAATAATCTTCATCACCATAATAAATGGCAGCCTTACCTGTAAAAATACAAGGTCCGTCTTCTGGCATAGGATCTTTGATTGCGGCCACCTCAATAGATTCTATATAAATTAATTCATCAGTTTCATAGTTTTTAGGGTCCAAAATACGATACGGTTTACGCGCTCTAATTTCTATGGTTCCAAAACCAACATCGGTTAATGCTTTTACATATTCTGCAATTGGTAAACTACCACTTAGGCATAAAGCTCTTAACCGTTCATCATTTCTGAGTGTGTCGTTCATAGGTTGTTCGCAAGTAGGATCACTCATCACTAATCTCCCATGTGGTTTTAATACCCGATACATTTCTTCTATCGCTTTTTTTAGATCTTCTGCTTTAAAAATATTGAACAAACAATTTTGAGCGGCTACATCAATGCTATTATCTTCTACAGGAAGATTGAGTGCATCACCAAATCTTAGGTCGACAAACTCACTTTTGAACCATTCATTTTGTTCTTCTGCTTCTTTAAAGTTTTTATGAGAAGCATCTAACATTTCCTGAACTACATCAATACCAATCACCCCACCTTTTTGACGAGAGAAATATGAAAATTGTAATAATTCCATTCCGCCACCGACACCAACATAAAGTGTTTTTGGATTATTGGTTAAATCACGAGCATTTACCGTACTTCCACAACCATAATTCATTTCTTGCATGATCTTTGGGATTTTTAATCCAGGTAGTTCCCAAATAGGATTTGTGGTACAACATAAACCTACATCTGGAGTTAATGCTGCTTCTTTGTATACATCATGCGTGGTTTCTAAATAGCTCATATTTTTATTTTCTTTATTTTGAAGGAATACTTACTTAATTTATTAATATCTAGAGAGACTTTATCAATTCTTTGAATAAAAGGATCATTTCTGGTTCTGCTTTTCCGGCCATGGCGATAATCTCGTCAATATTTACAGGTTGTAGATTGTCCGGATCACATTCGTCAGTAAGAACAGATACTGCGGCAACTCTAAGATCCAAATGATTTGCTACAATAATTTCAGGAACCGTACTCATCCCTACAGCATCAGCTCCAATAATTTTTAGATAACGATATTCTGCACGAGTTTCAAGCTGAGGTCCTACTACGGAAACATACACACCTTTATGTAAGTTGATGTTATTTTCCTTAGCTATTGATTCTAATTTTGCATTAATTTTAGGGTCATAAGGCGCACTCATATCTGTAAAACGAGTTCCTAATTGTTCTACTCCTTTAAATGCTAGAGGAGACCCTCCCTGAAGATTAATATGATCATCAATAAGCATTAATTCGCCTTTTTTAAAGTCTAAATTAATCGCTCCGGATGCATTAGAAACTAAAAGTGTTTTGATTCCTAATTGATGCATAATTCTAACAGGATATGTCACATCTTGCAGAGAGTAACCTTCGTAGAGATGAAAACGTCCTTGCATTACCACTACTTTTTTACCTTCTAACTTTCCGTAGATTAATTTTCCTTTGTGGAATTCTACTGTGGCTGTAGGAAAATTGGGAATGTGATTATAACTTACTTCTTTTATGATTTCTATTTCATCTAGTAACTGTCCTAATCCTGTTCCTAAGATGATACCTATTTCTGGATTATCAAACCCTTTTTCTTGTAAGTATTCTGTTGTTTCTTTAATGTATTTAGTCATTTTGATAGCTTAATAAATGTTGAAAAACTGAAATGTCCTTGATATCTTCATAATAATCTATATCATTACGTTCTTCTAATAGTTTAATAGTTGTTTGTTGTAGATCGTTTAATGTATTTTGAAGTACTGTATTTGTTCCCCAGGATTTGTTCTGAAAAACTTTCGAATTCAGCGTTTTCATACCTAGTAAATAATACCCTCCATCTTCCGCAGGACCTATTACATAATCATTTGTTTTCAGCGCATTGAATGCGTTCTGTATATCGGATTGACTTAGGTCGTACATATCACTCCCTATTATAATAATATTGGTATACCCTGCTTTAAAACCACTTTTGAAAGCATTATACATACGATCACCAAGGTCTTCTCCTTCTTGCTGTTTTTTATCATAAACAGTGGAATTCCAGATGTCGTTCTCTCCAATTCTTGTGGAATAGTATACTTCTTTTGCCACTGTAAGATTTTTGGTAATAGATACCGTATGAGCTAACAATAGCTCGTAAACTTCCAGAGCAGCGTGATCTCCTATGGTTGCTGCTAAGCGAGTTTTACATTTACCCAATTCAGGATTTCGGGTGAAAATCATTAAAAGGTTCTTTTTTTTCACTTTTTGTATATTTTTTTTCCTTTGTGTAACCATTTTCCCCATTGCTTGGAAAATGCGTGTATTTTATCTGTTTCATTCTCATCAGAATCAACTACTTTATGATCTTTATTTTTCCATTCAAAAATTCCTCCATACAGGTTGTATATGTTATTATAGCCGGCTTCTTTTAGTATTTCTGAAACGTCTTCGGATCGTATGCCTAAGCTGCAGTATACTATTATCTTAGATTTCTTATCTATGTTTTGTTTGTATACAGTATCGATATCAAAATGGTCGTATCCCACATGGATTGCACCTTTTAGGTGACTAGTATTGTACTCATTTACTTCTCTTGCATCCAGTAAGATAACTTCACTTTCGATTGTACTTAATTCTGTAACTGAGATATAAGGTATACTTTCATTATTATACTGATCCAGTAATTCATCAAGTGAATCCTGACTTGTAGCCAAAAAAGGCAATAAAATTAATAATAGTACTACGATTATTTTTCTCATATAAAACAACATGTCTAGTTAATATAGCGATCTAATCTATCTAATGTAATTGATTGTTAAAGTACAGATCTATTTGTAGAGATCAGTTTTTAAGCCTGTATTCAGGTCAATTCTATAAACTTTCCTGTAGATAAAAAGATAGTTCTTAGAATCTAAGTAGTGTAAAAACTGGAATTCGAAAAAATAGGAGAACCTTTATTATAAAAGGATTGGAGACGATAGGTGTCTTTTATTGAATCAGTATATATTGATATTTCTATTGGAGAATGTGTAAGACGAAATATAGTTGATCTAAGAGTTCCAGAAAAAGTAAAACTAAGTTTAGAAATGATTTTTAGATCGTTGATGGTATCGATATCATACAAGACTTCAAGTTGTGCAACTTCAATTCTTGCAGTTGTAACTAAAAGAGATATGCTTTTAGTTAAATGTTTTGATTGCCAGGGAAGTTGCAAAAATGTATTAAAATTAAACTGAGATTTATGTAATCCCATTAGGTAAAAACCACCATCAGCTGATGGTCCCAGTACAAACTTATTTTTTTCTAGTTGTACAGCACTTTTTAATAGATGATGTTTCTTTAAATGAGGAGTGTCATTTCCGATAGTAATTACATTTTCATATCCAAGATCGTAGATGGATTGAATTGCGTTTACGAAACGTTCCCCAAAGGTCTTTCCACTTTGTTTTCTTTCTGTAAACACAAAAAAAGGAAGCCCAGAGCTTTCAACGACAGAAAGTGTTTTTTTAGTGAGTTCTGTGAATAGTTTTTCACCACCAATAATGGGTTTATGCAGAAGCTCTTCCTTAGAGGAGTTTGCAAAAACTAATATGGCGGTTTTAATATTCATCTGTTAATCATATTATGCTACAGTTCCTTGACAACTACTTCCTGCACCGGCTGTGCAGCCATAACAATGTTGAGAAATAATAATATTTCTGTTCTGTAGTAATTCTTCATTGTACTCACTAATGTGCTTTACTTTACTAGCGACTTTAAGATCTAACATTTGATTAAAATCACAATCATATAACCACCCATCCCAGCTTATAGAAATAGTATTAGTGCACATTACACTGGATACAGCAGATGGATTATATGCCTCTACCAATGCATACATATAATCTTCATAATTTTCTGACGCAATCAAATAATCTAAAAATCTACTGACTGGTAAATTAGTAATTGCAAACAAATTATGAAAGTGAATTCCAAAATCTTCTAATAAAGCTTTTTTGAAATCTTTTTCCATAGACGCTTGATCACTTGGTAAAAAAGCACCAGAAGGGTTATAAACTAAATCTAATCTTAGATCACTATCAGGCATGCCATATCCACGTTCATTAAGTTCCTGAAGCGCTTTAATAGATTTATCAAAGACACCATCTCCACGCTGTTTATCTGTTTTACCTCTAGTCCAATGTGGCATCGAGGAAACTACGTGTACATTGTGTTTTTTGAAAAAATCTGGTAAATCATAGTACTTTTTATTTGCTCTAATAATAGTCAGATTACTTCGTACAATAAAATCTTTGATTCCGGCTTTGCTAGCTTCTTCTACAAACCATCTAAAATTAGGGTTCATTTCTGGAGCACCACCGGTAAGATCTAATGTATGAGCTTCAGTTTTTTTAATGACTTCCAGACACTGTTTCATGGTCTCTTTAGTCATAATTTCTTTTCGGTCAGGACCTGCGTCTACATGACAATGTTCGCAAACCTGATTACACATATAGCCTACATTAATCTGAAGTATTTCTAGTTTATTAGGGCGCAACGGATTATGACCAGTTTCAGCAATTTTATCAGCAAATTTTGGTAGCTCGCCATTTGCGAAAATTCCGTTATTAAGAATCTCTAATTGTCTATGAGAATCAGCGAGTTCGTTATTTCTATTTTTCAGTGACTTAGTAGCCATACATTATTTTTAGCAATGATATTTTCTTTTTATATTATACGTGTAAATAAGAATCTTTTTACATAGAAAGTTTTTCATATTTATTCATCATTTGTACACCGTGTACTAATGTGGCTCCACTTTCTATTGCAGCACCAGTATGCACTGCTTCCATCATTTCTTCTTTCGTAATTCCTTTCTGAAGGCCATCTTTGGTATAAGCATCAATACAATAAGGACATTTAACTACATGAGAGACTGCTAATGCAATTAAAGACTTTTCACGGGCAGTAAGTGCACCTTCTTCAAAAACTTTTCCATAGTAATCAAAGAATTTAGTTCCTAGTTCTTCGCTCCACTCTGTTATTTTTCCAAATTTTCTAAGATCCGCGGGATCATAATATGTTTTAGACATGCTGTGTCATTTTTTAGTTACAGACATTTATTGTTGGTCGTATGGTAACAACCAAAACTTACAATAAATTTATATTTATTTTATAAGGACTAAAGTCTGCATAATGCTGTTAAAATAAAAGCTAATGTTAAATAATTAAGTCTTTTTATGACAAATTATTGATTGTAAAAACGTCAAAACGTTTGAAGCTTATACTAGTAGAAGTGTTGTTTTAATTTTGATATTGCTTTTTTTTAATTATAAATGTTAAGATAAAAGGCTTCTTTTTGATTTGAAAATTGATAGATGATATTTAGTAGTAATTATAAAATTCTTTGATGTAATATATTTAATTAATCTTTACTAGTTTTTTTTTATTCAATATTAAACACTTTAATATTTTAACAAATAAAAAGCATAAACAGCTGAATTACAGTGTTTTTTTTGAGTATTCAAGAATTCTTTTTAAGCTTTTATGACTAGATGTAAATACAATGTTAAGATTAATTTATTATAGCGAATTAGGATGTAATGTCGTAGTTTTATCAATATTCATAGTAAAAAATCTAAAATATTTATTTACTCTTTAAACAATAATTGAGTTAATATTTTTAAAGTAAATAGGAAAGATGGATTTGTTTAATCATTTATCATAAATAACCAAAAAATAAAATCAGTGAAAATTTATAAGAAATATAATTTTAGTAATATTAATGTAATTGTAGTAATAAGTTTTTTATTATTAGCTCCTAAATTTAGTTTTTCTCAGGATAAAGGAAGTCAGGAATCTTTAGATATTATTGAAAGAAAAGTAGATTCACTACTTTCTTTGATGACAGTTAAAGAAAAAATAGGACAGCTTGTATTATATAACGGGAGTTGGGATGTAACGGGACCACCTTCTGATGTTGGGAATAAAGAAAAATACGAAAAACTAAAAAATGGAGAAGTTGGAGCCATGCTTAATGCTACATCCGTTGCAGGAACTAAAGAATTGCAGAAAACTGTTATTGAAAACTCACGATTAAAAATCCCATTGCTTTTTGGATATGATGTCATACACGGTTTTAAAACCATATTTCCTATTCCACTAGGAGAAAGCGCAAGTTGGGATTTAGAAGCAATTACAAAGTCATCATCCATAGCAGCAAAAGAAGCAACGGCTTCTGGGATTAATTGGGCATTTGGACCTATGATGGATATTTCTAGAGACGCTCGTTGGGGTAGGGTTATGGAAGGGGCTGGAGAGGACCCTTTTTTAGCTTCAAAAATTGCTGTTGCGAGAATTGAAGGTTTTCAAGGAGATGATTTATCTAAAAATAACACGTTAGCTGCTTGCGCTAAGCATTTTGCTGCATATGGTTTTGCAGAAGGAGGAAGAGATTATAACACAGTAAGTATTGGTGAATATGAGTTGCATAATATAGTATTACCTCCTTTTAAAGCTGCAGTAAATGCCGGTGTGGCCTCCATGATGAGTTCATTTAATGAAATAGATGGTATACCTGCGACTGGACATAAAGGATTGCAGAGAGATATTCTTAAGAATACTTGGGATTGGGACGGCTTTATAGTTTCTGATTGGGCATCTATTTCCGAGATGATATTTCATGGGTATGCAAAAGATAAAACACACGCAGCGGAACTGGCGATACATGCCGGTAATGATATGGATATGGAAGGAAGAGCCTATGAAACAGGTTTAGAAGAGTTGGTGAAAGAGGGGAAAGTAGATGAAAAACTAATTGATGACGCTGCTAAGCGAATACTTAGAGTTAAATTTAAGTTGGGATTATTTGATGATCCATACAAATATTGTGATGAAGAACGAGAGAAAAAAGATATATACACCGAGGATCATATAGAAATTTCTAGGGATGTAGCTAGAAAATCTATCGTTTTGCTAAAAAATGAGAATGACATATTGCCTCTTAAAAAAGATATCAATAGCATTGCAGTTATAGGTCCATTAGCAGATGATAAAGATACTCCAATTGGTAGTTGGAGAGGTATGGCAACACCTAATTCCGCAGTTTCACTTTTAGAAGGAATTAAAACAACAGTAGATAAAAGTGTTAAAATATCATATGCAAAAGGAGTAGCCCTTGGAGTGGGTGAAAGAAGTTTTGTTCGTGATTTAAAAGTTAACAGAGATAGTTTTGAGGGCATTGAAGAAGCAGTAAAGGTGGCTAAAGAGGCTGAAGTTGTGGTTTTAGCAATTGGAGAAGAAGCTTTTCAGTCTGGAGAAGCTAGGAGTCAGGTAAGTATAGAGTTAACAAAGCCTCAACAAAAATTATTCAATGAGATTTATGCTGTAAATAAAAACATTGTAGTTGTACTTATGAATGGTCGTCCTATGGCAATTTCGGATATTGCGAAAAAGGCACCTTCGATATTAGAAACGTGGCATTTGGGTTCAGCATCAGGAAATGCAATTGCTGATGTTTTGTTTGGAGATTATAATCCTTCTGGAAAATTACCGGTTTCTTTTCCTAGAAGTGTTGGACAATTGCCATTATATTATAATGTAAAGAATACAGGAAGACCAGTTAATGCTGATGGAATGGTATTCTGGTCGCATTATACAGATGAAAAGAATGACGCATTATTCCCTTTTGGACATGGACTAAGTTACACTGATTTTAAGTATAAAGATTTTAAAATAAATGCTCCGTCTTTTGCTTCCGGAGGAAATCTATCTGTTTCTGTAACTATTACAAATACAGGTAAGAGAAAAGGAAAAGAAGTCGTGCAATTATATATTAAGGATTTAATTGGAAGCTTAACACGTCCGGTAAAAGAACTAAAAGGATTTGAGTTAGTTGAACTAGAGGCTAAAGAAAGTAAGACAATAACTTTTAATATTAACGAAGAGACAATCCAGTTTTATACAGCCAATAAAAAATGGGAAGCTGAATCTGGAGATTTCAAGGCTTTTGTAGGAGGTACTTCAGATACGGATCTTGAAGTCAATTTTTCTTTTAAAAAATAAAATGATGCAAAAATTATATATAATATTATTGGTTCTAATTGTTGTAAGTTGTAATTCAGAATCAAATAAAGATGATGGAAAACCAATGTCAGAAAAACCAACTGTAAGCACAGAATTTGATAAAGAAGTGGCAGCCGTACTTTCTAAAATGACTCTAGAAGAAAAGGTTGGTCAGATGACACAGATTACGCTTGATGTTATCACAAAAGGCGATAATCAATATAGCTCATCACAACCTTACGAATTAGACTCTGCATTGGTTTATAAAGCTATTCATACGTATAAGGTTGGCTCAATATTGAATACTCCAGGAATACCTTTGTCTAGACAGGATTGGTATAAAACTATTAAAACCTTTCAAGATGAAGCAGCAAAAACGCCAAGACAGATTCCGATTATTTATGGAATTGATGCTATCCATGGAGTAAACTATACAATTGGAGCTACCTTATTTCCACAACAAATAGGATTAGCTGCAACTTTTAATAAAGATTTGGTAAAAGAAGTAGCAAAAATTTCTGCCTATGAAACCAGAGCTTCTTCAATTCCCTGGAATTTTTCTCCTGTTTTAGGTTTAGGAAGAAATCCATTATGGCCAAGATTATGGGAAACATTTGGAGAAGATGTGTATTTAGGGAAAACAATGGGTGTTGCCATGGTAGAAGGATATCAGGGGACATTGGGAGATCCGAATACAGTTGCTTCATGTATGAAACACTATTTGGGCTATAGTGTTCCTCTTTCTGGTAAAGATCGTACACCTGCATGGATCCCGGAGAGAGAATTAAGACAGTACTTTTTACCAGCATTTAAAGAAGCCGTAGATGCAGGGTCTGTAACGTTAATGATTAATTCTGGAGAGATTAATGGGGTCCCTGTGCACGCCAGTAAGTTTTTGCTAACAGATATATTAAGAGACGAATTAGGTTTTGGTGGCATAGCAGTTACAGATTGGGCAGATATAAATTACCTCCATACAAGACATAAAGTAGCTGAAACTATCAAAGATGCAATTAAAATGTCTGTTAATGCAGGAATAGATATGAGTATGGTTCCGCATGATTTTGAATTCACAGAATTATTGGTAGAACTGGTAAAAGAAGGAAGTGTTTCTGAAGAAAGAATCAATAGTGCAGTTTCTAGAATTTTAAAAGTTAAAATGCAATTAGGGTTATTTGAAAACCCGGTTACAGATCCAAAGAACTATCCTGATTTTGGATCGGATAAATTTGCAGCAGTGAGTAAAAAAGCAGCAGTAGAATCTTTTACATTATTAAAAAACAAAGATAATATCTTACCACTTGCAGATGGTGTTAAAGTATTAGTCACAGGCCCCACGGCTAGCTCTATGAGACCTCTTAATGGTGGTTGGTCCTACAATTGGCAAGGGAGTGAAGCAGATACCTATGCAGCTGATAAGAATACAATTGTGGAGGCTTTTGCTAAAAAAGGAAATTCAATTTTTGTGCAAGGAGTTTCTTTTGAAGGTGAAAATAATATTAATGCAGCGGTGAAAGCTGCAAAACAAAGCGATGTAATCGTATTATGCTTAGGCGAAAACTCATACACAGAAACACCTGGAAACACAAATTCAATTCTATTGCCAAAGGATCAGATCGATTTGGCAAAAGCACTGTCTAAAACTGGAAAAACAATAATACTTGTTTTATTGGAAGGAAGGCCTGTTATTTTTAACGAAATAGAACCGTTGGTAGATGCTGTTTTTATGGGGTATTTGCCGGGTAATTATGGAGCAGATGCTCTATCGGACTTACTATTTGGAATAGAAAACCCATCAGGGAGATTACCAATTAATTACCCGAAACACCCACATGCTTTTGTGAATTATAATCATAAGCATTCTGATAATATTGCTGTTCCAAATTATTATGAGTCAGACTACGACCAGCAATATGAATTTGGTGATGGGTTATCCTATACTAGCTTTGAGTATAGTGATTTATCGATAAGCACAACTGAAATGAATCAAGATGGTTCGATTGAGGTTTCTGTAACTGTTACTAATACTGGAAGTAGAAAAGGAAAAGAAGCGGTGTTACTTTTTGTAAGTGATCTGTATGCTAGTATTACACCAGAAGTTCGTGCACTGAAAGGATATGATAAGATAACATTGGACAAAGGAGGATCTAAAAAGGTTTCATTTACGATCACAAAAGATGAATTATCCTTTGTTAATGAAAATTTAGAAACAGTAGCAGAACCTGGTGATTTCGAAATTAGTATTGGAGATTTGAAGAAAAAAATTAAGCTTAAATAAACTAGCTAGACTTAGTGTCTGTCTTTTGTCAATTAGCATTGATGACTTATTAATGTTTTATAAGCAAGTAGTTTGTAAAATGTGTTAAGATTTTAATGGTATATTTGATAAGCTTACTTATGTAAAAACTCATCGAATGTATCGTTTTTTTATTATACTTTGTTGTTTATCCTTTTCGGTTTATTCCCAATCTATAAAGAATAAGACACTTCCTAAAATTACCCACTATGATACTAAAAATATGGGGTTTAATGCTCAGTCTTGGGATATTCAGCAGGATGAGAATGGTCTGATTTATATAGCAAATGGGCATCAGGTTTTGATATTTGATGGGACTGATTGGTCTTCTGTAGCTACTAATTCCGAAATGGTCAATAGAAGTTTACTTGTTAAGAATAAGGATACAATTTATTTTGGTGCGGATGGGCATCATGGTATGTTAATAAAAAATGGTTACGATAACTATAATTTGCAGCCATTAAGGAATAGTAAAAAAGATGTGGTAGCCGATATTGAAGAATATTGGAGGACTCATTTTATTAATAATGAGATTATTTTTCAAACCTTCAGGAATTTATATGTTAATCAAGATAATATCATTACTAAAATACCAGCTCCTTATCGCTTCAAATGGAGTTACAAGGTAGATGATCAAATATATGTAAACGATCTTAAGTATGGAGTTTTTAGATTACAAGAAACGAACCTAATCCCAGTAATTAGCGATTCTAGTTTAAATGAGAATATTATTGGGGTTACGAAAGTTGATGAAGATCTAATTGTTATTACAGATACCAAAGGGTTGTATAAACTTATTGGAGATAGTTTGATTCCTCTTAACTTTTCAGTATCTGATAATATAGAGAAAGCTCAGATCTTTTCTTTTCTAAAACTTAGTGATAATAGAATAGCACTTGGAACGGTCTCTAATGGCCTATACATCATAGATCTTAAAACAGGAGAAACAAATAATATAAATAAGCGAAATGGGTTACAAAATAACACCATACTTTCTATATATCAAGATGACGAGGATAATCTTTGGCTAGCGTTAGACTATGGAGTAGATTACGTAAAATTGAACTCTCCTCTTACTTATTATTATGATTATTATGGAGACCTAGGATCAACTTATGCTGTTGTTAAAGAACAAAATCTAACTTATTTAGGAACGAATCAGGGACTATATGTTACGGATAATGTCTCAGGAAATTCTAATGACGATTTAGAATTATTACTTAACGGACAGGTATGGAATATAGAAAGAGTTGGAAACGAAATTTATGTTGGACACGATAAAGGTGCTTATGCTTTAAATGGAAGAGTTTTAACAAGAATGGGAGAAGATTTGGGTGCTTGGAATTTTCGTAAGTATGAAGTTCCAGGACTTGATAATGTAATTGTTTCCGGAAATTATAATGGAATTTCCTTATATCAAAGAAAAGATAACGAATGGGAAGGGTATAAATTAAAAGGTTTTGAAAAATCAGGGAGATATTTGGAAGTTGATGAAGAAAACAATCTTTGGGTGGCTCTTGGAACTGATGGTGTGTTCAAGTATCGTTTGGATTACGATAGTAAAGAATTAAAAAACCTTGCGTTTTATCCAGTAAGTGATTTTGACGGAAAAAGAATATCGCTTTCAAAAGTTGAAAATAAGATTGTTATAACATCAAATTTCCATTCGTATACATACTCTAGTGATAAAAACACTTTTACAAAGTCTGAAATTGGTTTAACTAAAGGATATGCTCCCAGAATACTTAAAAGAGATGATGAAACCTGGTATGTGGATAATGATAAAGTCGTTGTACAGTACCAAGATGGTCTTACAGCATTGCCTGAGTTAAAGGACCAGTTGATACCTGATGTTCTTAATGTTTTTTCATTGAGTGGAGAGAATAAAATTATTCCTGTTTTTAATGGTTATGCCATGTATTCTAAAGGTAAAAAAACGATAGCTAGAAATATTGAAAGTGATGTGTTAATCAGAAATTTCGTTTCGGTGAATAGTGGGAAATCATATGTCTTTGATTCCGAAATACCATTTTCGGATAACGACCTTAAGATTAATTATGCACTACCTATATATGGTCAGGAAATAGTATATCAAACCCGTTTAAATGACAATGAATGGAGTGAAAAAACTATGGCAACCGAGCAAACTTTGTTTAATCTAAAAGAAGGTGAATATACGTTTAAAATAAGAGCTAAATACAATGGTGATTTTAGAGAAAGCACTTTTGATTTCAGCATAAAACCTCCTATTTATAGAACACATTGGGCGTATGTTTTGTATCTGCTACTATTGTTATTGTTGATTATTTCGGTAATCGGAATTAATCGATATAAAATGAAGAAGCAAGAACGAATTTTGTTAGAACAGAAAGCAGAAAAACTTCAAAAACAAGAGGAAGAGCATAGAGCTCAAAAATTAGAACAGGAACATAAAATTATTGAGCTTAATAATTCTAAATTACATGATGAAATAAAGGCCAAAAGTAGAGAGCTTACTCAGATCGCTTATGTTAATTTAAATAAAAATAAGATTCTTAAGAAAATAAAGGATAAAATTGTCAAAGTACAAGATGCTTCTGCTCAGAAACTACCTACTAATAGCTATAACGAATTGGTAAGATTGGTTGATTATTATATTACAGATAAAGAAAGTAAGTTGTTTGAAATTAATTTTGATAAGTCACATCAAGAATTTTATGAAAAACTTTCTAAAAACTACCCTAACCTTACTTCTAAGGATTTAAGGTTATGTGCATACCTTAAAATGAATCTTTCTTCAAAAGAAATAGCTCCACTATTAGGAATAAGTTCACAAAGTGTTGATGTTAGCAGGCATAGATTAAGAAAAAAGCTTAATTTAGGCTCCAAAGATAATTTGACTAATATTCTTATAAGTCTAAAATAAGAAATTTCTAATAGTAAGGTCATGAGGAAAAAGGTTACCCTAAAACAGCTTGCAAAAGAATTGAACCTGTCCATTTCTACAGTTTCTAAATCATTAAAGAATGATTCGGAAATAAGTCAGAAAACCATTAATAGAGTTCATGAATTAGCTAATTTTTATAATTATAAGCCTAATGCATTAGCAGTAAGTTTAAAAAGTAATAAAACAAATACCATAGGGGTTTTACTGCCAGAAATTTTAAATCATTTTTATGCAAAAGTGTTATACGGTATTGAGCAAGAAGCTTCTAAAAACGGATATAAAATCGTTACCTGTATAACCAACGAATCTTATAAAAAAGAAGTAGAATATGTAGAAATGCTTAATTATAGTAGTGTAGATGGATTTATTCTTGCGTTGAGTAAAGAAACACAAATGCTTAATAAGCTAGACCATTTTAAAGACCTAAAAAGAGACAATGTGCCTTTGGTAATGTTTGATAGGGTAAGCGAAGAAATAGATTGTGATAAAGTAATTGTTGACGATAAACATGCGTCAAAAACGGCTATCCAGCATTTGATAAAAACTGGATGTAAAAAAATAGCAGTGATTTCTACTATTTTTGATCTTAGTGTAGGTAAATTAAGGTTAGAAGGAGCTCGAGAAGAGGTTGCATCAAATGATGGAGTAACCTTAATAGAACTGCCTATAAAAAATATTGAAACTGAAGAAAAAGAGATAGAGTTTTTTATTAAAAATAACAAAATAGATGCAGTACTTGGTTTGGATGAGACTGCGGCAGCCGTTGCAATAAATATGTCAAATAAGTTGGGATACAAAATACCAAAAGAGATTTCTGTAATTGGTTTTACAGATGGAATATTGTCCAAGCATTCATACCCCAAATTAACTATTGTTTCTCAACATGCAGAAGAGTTGGGCACCAAAGCAGCAAAAATGTTGCTTGACCGAATATCCAATACATCAGAGAATAATTATCAAACAAATACTGAGATTGTGAAAACTTCTTTAATACTTAGAGATTCCACCAATTAATTTATTCAATTACAAAGGTTTTCATTTTAAGGCCGACTCCAGTAATAGTTAATTTTTTCCAGCCTGATGGTAAAACTGGATTTTTTTGAATAATGCCGTCATCGGTAATGTGCAATCCTGCAAATCCAAAAATGACCGTTTGTAACATACCACCAGCTCCTGTTGCGAAATATGGATTATTACTTGTTGCGGCTTCAGCAAGTGCTCCAAAAGGAGGTCTTTTATTAGGCTCATAACTTCTTTTGAAAAGTCTGAAAGCATTTTCAGCATCTCCTAATCTGGCATAAATAACTGCAAATACACTTTGTGCCATAGCAGGACCTTCTTCAGCTAGTTTAGGTTCGTAGTAGGATAAATCTTTAAGGATTGTTTTTTGATCAGAAACGATATCAAGAGGGTAAGCTAATAGGTTTACGTCTGCTTGTTTTATTTGATCGCCATCGTATTTACTATGCTCTTTGGTAGTGCCATCCTCAAACTTGTGGATAATTATTTTATTAGATACTTCTTTCCAAATTTTATCTGGTGTAAGCCCAATTTCAGTAGCAGCAAGAGAAGCATATCTTAAACAGGTGATGGCGGATCCATTGGTGAAAGCATTATCATCTATATTAGAAGCAAATTCATTGGCTCCTACTACGTTTTTAATAGAATAAGATCCATCAGAGTTTCTTGTGGTTCGACTTATCCAGTAATCTGCTACTTCTTTTAATAAAGGATAACCACGTTCCTGAAGCCATTTTTTATCCTTAGTCACTCTATAATAATTCCAGAAAGCGATACCTACATCTGCAGTGATGTGATGTTCAAAAGTTCCCGTTAGAGCCCAAGGAGGAGTCGCTTCTTCTCCTGTATCATCACTTTCCCAAGGAAACATAGCTCCTTTATACCCAAAATTAACAGCTTTTCTTTTTGCTATTTCTAGTCTATCTGATCTGTAGTTAACCAGAGAACGAGCAATATCCTGATTCAATACTAATAATGGAGGATACATCCATAGCTCAGTATCCCAGAAAATATGTCCGTTATAACCCTGTGAGCTTAAGCCCATTGGCGCAATACTAAGATTAGAATCGCCTCTTGAAAATGCATAAAGATGATATAGTGCCAATCTTACATCCAATTGGGATTGCAGATCCCCATCTATAATAATGTCCCCTTTCCAAAGATTTTCCCATAAACCTTTATGTTGATTGAGTAAGTCATTTTGGGGAGTTAGTAAGTTGAAAATAACAAAACGCTCACTTTCGTTTTGGGGATCAAAAAAATCCTGAGTAGAACATTGGGCAGCAGTCCATGCAAATTTATAATGTTCTCCTTTTTTTACTTTTTTTTCAAAAGATAAATGATTGTTATACTCAGAAATTTTATGGTGCGTTAGTTTGGGACGTTGATTTTCTTTTCCAGAATTAATATCATGCCATATAAAAGTAGCAGACGTACCAACGGTGTGTTTACCTAATCTACTTTTTGCAACTGTTTGAAGAATGGGCATTGTCGTTTCTGCATCTTTCAATATTCTAAAAGTGCTCAATGGAGTAAGGTATTCTTTTGGAGTTTGAATTTTTCCAACTACTTTAAGGTCAATATCCTTAGAAGCCTTTATTTCGAAATCAAAATATCCTGAATAAGGTACATTTCGAAGCGCATATACGGTATATGAGATTTCTGCAATAGAATTATAGTTGAATGTTGTTGTAAAACTGGCTTCTTTCATATTCAATGTCTGCTTCCAGTTACTAATATTTTCATTTCTTAGCTTAGTATTGTTTATATACAGATCAAGATTTCCAAAGTTCATTCCCAAAAGTATTCTGCTAACACCAAGAGGAGATTCTTTGTCATAAACATTGTTTAGAATGATTTTATCAGTTTCTAAAATATTAGAAGATGGAAGAATGCCAATTCTTCCATTAGCGGTTACAATACCGGTGTAATTTTGACTTTCAGTAGTAGATAAGACCCATCCGCTTTCTTGTGAAAGCGCAGAGGTAATAACAAAAAGGTTTAATAAAATAAGGAAACGAAAATTTTTGGTAATCTTAAATGACATAAGAAGATGATTTTGTGAAGTATAAGAATGAATACACAAAACAATTTACTAAACAAATTTTGAAAACTGTAATAAAATAAGTTGATATAATAATACAACCGTTTGTATTGTGATTTTTTCTGAAAAACCAAAACATCTCTTATAATTAATCAATACTTTTCTTGCGCAGAACGTCTTAAGTACTTTCTCTTTCAGTTAGTTGAGTTTCTAATTGGACTATTGTTTTCTTATGGTCCATTTCATCAGGCTCATTAAGTTGATTGATAAGAAGTTCCGCTGCTTTTTGACCCATTTCAAAACTTGGTTGGGATATACAGGTTAACGTTGGGACAAATATTTCCCCTAGGCCTAAATCTCCAAAGCCTATTACGGAAACTTCTTCAGGTATTTTTTTACCTGTTTTTAGTAGAGTTTTCATAGTTAATAAACCGTAATTATCAGTACAGGCAAAAACTGCATCAGGAGGAGTAGATAAACTTTTGAAAAAATCAAGGATTTCTTTATCTTCAAATTCTCGATGAAGAGAATTACAGTGCAAAATTAGTTCTTGGTGAACAGGAATGTGGTATTCGGTTAATGCTGCAATAAAACCTTTATATCGATCTTGGAACACCTTTTTTTCTTTTATCCCTCCGATGAAAGCAATTTTTTTCTTTCCTTTTTTTATTAGGAATTCTACGGCTGCAAAAGAAGCTTTTTTGTCATCTATCATTACATGATCAGCTCCTGAAACTTGTTCTCTTATATTATCAAATAATACTATTGGCATTCCTTTACTAATCAAATCATTTAGGTGAGCTACATTTTCAGTTTCATGTGTGGGAGATAATATAATACCATCTACTAAACCTTTTTCAAAAGAAATTAAGTTTTCTTTTTCAAATTCATATGAATTTCTGGAGGAACTAATAAGTATTTTATAATTATGATTTCTAGCATATTGATCAATCCCTCTGCATACTTCAATAAAAAAAGGCTCATCATATCTAGGTATCAGAACTCCAATAATATTCGTTTTCCCTGAACTAAGGCTTTTAGCAATTTGATTAGGCATATATCCCATCGTCTTTGCAGTATTGAATACTTTTTCCCGAGTGCTTGGTTTTACTCTTGGGTTTTCATCTAAAGCACGAGATACAGTTGCAATAGAAATGTTAAGCTTTCTTGCAATATCTTCAAGTTTTACTCTTCTTTTTTTAAAACCCATCAAAATTAGTATTAAAAAATTATCAATAAATCTCTTATTTTGGTAAAAAAACGATAATACAAACGTTTGTATTTTTTTTAGTAGAAGATTTACTTTTCTAGGATGCTATTTGTTGTGTAATTTGTGATAACATTAATTAGCATGAGCAATACAGTATTATGATTTACTAAATAATAAGTTTATAAAACCTTCCCCAAAATAAGATATTCAAATTTCAGTATTTGAATGACCTACGCTAATTTATGATAAATAACGTTAGTACCTATGTTTTTTTAAGAAATTGAAAAATGGTTTGATAAGAAGTTTAAGGGTTATTTTTTTGTGATTGTATAGAAAAATTTCAATGATGTGTCTATATAAAATCTATACTTAATCGTTTACGTTCTTCATTTATAGCTTCTTTTTACATTACATCGGTGCTAATTAATAATCTGATAATCAGATTATTGTATTGTAAAATCGGCTATTAATACTATATTGTATAGTTAATGTAAAGATTTAGATATTTGAAGTTCTATATGAATATTATTGTAGTTTTGATAAAAAAAGAACTCAACATGTATTAATATTAATGCATTTTAACCTTTTTTTTATTGATTCGATTATATGTAGTGTTTTTTGAGAAAAACCTAATTAGAATCGATTTAATTGTATCTAAATCCATTGATAAGTAAAAATAATTATTATTTAAAAAATTAAAATTTATTAAGTGGAGCTTACTTGGTTTAAAAAAGGAACAATCTATCAAATATACCCTAGGAGTTTTAATGATAGTAATGACGATGGAATTGGAGATTTGAGAGGGATTATTGAAAAATTGGATTATATACATAGTTTACATATTGATATTATATGGTTGAGTCCAATTTTTAGTTCCCCAAATGATGATAACGGGTATGATATCAGCGATTATTGTTCTATTATGCCAGAGTTTGGCACTATGAATGATTTTGAAGAATTATTAAAAGAAACTCATAAAAGAGGGATGAGGCTGATTTTGGATCTGGTTGCTAATCATTGTTCTGATGAACATAAATGGTTTGAAGAAGCTAAAAAATCTAAAGATAATCCATATAGGGATTATTTTCATTGGGAGAGGCCTTTAATTGATGGAGGCCCTCCAAATAATTGGAAATCCTTTTTTGGAGGAAGCGCTTGGGAATTGGATGAAGTTTCAGGAGAATATTATCTGCATCTTTTTACTAAAAAACAACCTGATCTAAATTGGGAAAATCCTAAAGTAAGAGAAGAAATATATGATGCAATGCGTTTTTGGTTAGATAAAGGAGTTGATGGATTTAGGATGGATGTTATTCCTTTGATATCCAAACCTAATGGGTATCCGGATGCACCCGAAGTAGGTTTTAGGAAAATTATTGAAGATGTCTATGCCAATGGTCCTAATGTTCATCGGTATCTTAATGAAATGAATGAAGAAGTTATCAGTAAATATGATGCTTTCTCTTTGGCAGAAGGGGTTGGAATTAATGAAGAGATTGCTGGGCTTTATGTAAATCATGATCGAAAGGAATTAGATATGTTATATCATTTTGATATTCTAGAGTGTACAATAGTGAATGGAAAATTTGAAGAAGTTTCTCCATTCGATCTGGTCCAGATGAAACGTATATTTAAAAAATGGCGAGATGCCATACATGAAACTGGTTGGATTGCTAATGCTATGGGAAACCACGATTTTGCAAGAATGGTATCTAGATTTGGAGATGATAAGAGATATCATAAAGAATCTGCTAAGATGTTAATGACTATGCTGTCCACCCAAAATGGTACCTTGAACATATATCAAGGTGATGAGATTGGAATGACGAATATATCCTTGCTTAATATTGATGAGGTGAGAGATATTCAGTCTTTAAATTTTTTTAAAGAAAATAAAGTAACCCATAAGTATAGTGAGGAACTCGCTCTGGAGATGATTAATAAGGAAGGTCGAGATAACGCAAGAACTCCGGTTCAATGGAGTGATGAAATAAATGGGGGTTTTTCTGGGGAGGAACCCTGGCTAAAAGCTAATCCAAATTATAAAGATATTAATGTAGAGAATCAGGATAAAGATTCCGATTCTATATTGAATTTTTATAGAAGTCTATTAAAAATAAGGAAAAAACACGATGTATTTGTACACGGTGATTTCGAAGAGATAGAATTTAACAACCCCAAGCTTTATATATACAAAAAGAAATTTGGTGAAGATCAAATTATGGTAATGCTTAATTTCAATAGTTCTGAGGAGTCATTTGATGCTGAAATTGGTATAAATGAAGTTGAGATTCTTTCAAATAACTATCAAAACCTAATTATTGAAAATAATAAGATCGTCTTGAAGTCATATCAAGGGGTGATACTGAATTTAAAATAAAATTGAATTATAACAAAGATGAATCAAGTAGAAAGTGAAATTAGTTTTTGTTTGTTAGCGAAGGAGTTTTTCTGATAGGAACTCCTTTATAAAAGGTAACATAGGGGCATCTTAAAATTGTAACTTTTGTTTTCAAATATTTATTTGTAGTTACTAATATGTCGATTGTTCTAGTAAGACTGAGACGTCCCTGTTACTTTTTTTTTGAGAAAAAAATAATTTTTTAACGGTAAAAGTATTAATAATTAACAACTAAATATTTAAATTTAATCAAACTCTAAATTATGAAAAGTATGATACTCAAAAAACTCATGTTTCTTTTTGTATTTATCTCGGGGAATATGATGTTTGCACAAATCACAGTTACAGGGGTGACTTCTGATGCAAACGGTCCCATACCTGGGGTAAATGTGCTAGTAAGAGGTACAACAAATGGGGCAATTTCTGATTTCGATGGAAACTATTCGCTAAACAATGTAGCAGAAGATGCTACTTTAATTTTTAGTTATGTCGGATTCCAAACTAAAGCAATAGAAGTTAAAGGTAAAACAGTAATTAGTGTTACCCTAACAGAAGATGCTGCTCAATTGGAAACAGTAGTAGTAATTGGATATGGAACACAATCTATTAAAGACGCAACAGGAGCTGTTGCAGTGGTTAGTTCTAAAGATTTTAATCAAGGAGCTATTGTTTCTCCAGAACAATTAATTCAGGGTAAAACAGCAGGGGTACAGATTACACAAGCGAGTGGAGAGCCAGGAGCAGGAGTATCACTTAGAATTAGAGGAACAACATCAGTTCGATCTAATAACAATCCATTATTTGTAATAGATGGTGTGCCGTTAGCAGGAGATGATACTTCAGCAGTTGGTAGTGATTTAGGTTTTGGAACGAGTTCAGCTAGAAATCCATTAAATTTCATTAACCCCAATGATATAGAAAGCATGAGTATTCTTAAAGATGCTTCTGCTACTGCAATATACGGATCTAGAGGTGCGAATGGAGTAGTTATTATTACGACTAAAGCAGGTAGAGGAGCGCCTAAAGGAGTTTTTGAGTTTTCTTCAACTTTAAGTGTTGCAAAGGCAAGAAAGAATTTTGATTTATTAAATAGGGAGGAATTTTTACGTGTAAGTGAAGATATCGGAAATACTCCTTCTGACTTGGATTTTGGTGCTAGTACTGATTGGCAGGATGAGATAACCAGACAAGCTGAATCTACAATAAATAGTTTGTCATATTCCCATAATTATACTGGAGGAAATGTAAGAGCTTCTTTTGGGTATGGAAATCAGGTTGGAATAATTAAGAAAAGTTCTTTAGAAAGAATTACAGGAAGAATTAATGCAACTCATCGTTTTTTTAATGATAAATTGAAATTAAATCTACAAGGTACATTATCAAGAGTAAATGATGAAGCTCCACCAATTAGTAATAATGCAGGTTTTCAAGGAGATTTATTAGGAGCAGCTTATAGTGCAAACCCAACCTGGCCTGCAAGCACAGCATTTAATGCAGGGGGGACTTTGATCAATCCTCTTAATTTGCTGGCTACTACACAAAACGAAACTAGTACGAATAGATATTTACTAAATTTTTCTGCTGATTATGAAATTATTAAAGGATTAAATGCTAAGGTTAGTGTTGGATATGATGATTCTGAATCTACTGCAATAGGAGTAATATCACGAAATGTTAGGAATATAACCAATGGAGCAACATCAGGAAATGGTAGAGCAACTGTTAGTGACGTTGATGTACAAAATAGATTGTTAGAGGCTACTTTAAATTACACAACAGAAATTGGTAATTCTAACTTGGAATTATTAGGAGGTTTTTCTTATCAGGATTTTGCCAGAAGTGGCAGAAATGTGCAAGGATTTGGTTTTAGTAGTTCTAATCTAGATGAAATAGGTGAGCAATTAGAAGATGCTGCAGATATAATTGAAAACTCTATAGTAGGATCTTTTCAGCAGTATGGTGTAGCACCAAATGGATCTTTTGTTAATAGATTATTTCCTGATGTAGTTTCTGCAGAGGTATTAAATAATGTTCCTAATGTAGCTCCAACATCAGTTTTTGGAGATACTTTTGATTTTACAGATGAGTTACAATCATTCTTTGTTAGAGGAACTTATACAATAGCAGATAAATATATCCTAACAGCTACTGTTCGTGCAGATGGATCTTCACGTTTTGGACCAAATAATAAATATGGATATTTTCCTTCTGCCGCATTTGCCTGGAAATTGGATCAAGAAGATTTTATAGGAGAATCATTTTCTACACTAAAATTAAGAGTAGGATACGGTATTACAGGAAACCAGGACGGGCTAGGTTTCGGTAACTTTACAATTAGAGAAAGATTTTCTTCTCCAACAATTGCAAATCCAGCAATTTCACCAAGTGGTGATATTACTCCTCCAGGATTAAATAGAGTTTCTTTTCAGGAAGATGATCTAAGGTGGGAAGAAACAACACAAACAAATATAGGGATTGATTTTGGGTTTTTTGGTGATCGATTAACAGGTACTGTTGATGTATATCATAAAAATACAGAAGACTTACTTTTAAACGCTCAAACAGCTCAGCCAAGTCCTCAAGCATTTAGCTTTAGAAACATAGATGCCAATGTAATTAACCAAGGAGTTGAGTTTTCTATTAATTATGCCATTATAGAACAAGAAGATCTTAGTTGGGATTTTGGTTTTAATATTGCTTATAATAAGAATGAAGTTCAGGATTTTAATGGACAAATACCCACAGGGCGATTGAATGGACAAGGACTTACAGGTACTGATGTTCAACTTTTAGCTTCTGATCAACCATTATTTTCTTTTTTCTTAAGGGAGTTTGGTGGATTTGATGCTAATGGACAATCAATTTTTCCAAATGGAGTAGATAATAGAAGTTTTGTTGGAAAAAGTGCTTTACCAGATTATAATGTTGGTATTTCTACTTCTTTTAGCTATAAAAACTTTGACGCTTCCGTCTTTTTTGCTGGTCAGCTTGGGCATTATATATATAATGCTACACAAAATGCACTGTTTACTGCAGGTTCCATAGGGGCTGGACGTAATGTTACTGTGGATGTTATCACAAATGGTGAAGACAGATCTAATGCTCCAGAGCCTTCTACTCAATTCTTAGAAAAAGGAGATTTCTTGCGTTTACAAAATGCTAGTATCGGATATAATTGGCCATTATCAGGAGATGGACTTTTTAAAAGTCTTCGTTTATTTGTAAGTGGTCAGAATTTATTTGTTATTACAGATTATAGTGGATTAGATCCGGAAGTTAGTGTCGATGCATCTGTAAATGGAATTCCTACTGCAGGAATTGATTACACATCATTTCCAAGACCTAGAGTATATAATTTTGGTTTTAATGTAACATTTTAAAAAATAGATTATGAAAGTGAAAGAAAGAAAATTAGGAATCAGATTATTAGGTTTTTTATTAGTTATGCTAATGATTTCCTGTACTGATTTAGAAATTGAACCTACGGATTCAATAATTCCCAATCAGACAGGGGAGTTTGTGGGTGTAGCTGATGTAGAAGGGTCTTTAAATCAAGTAATAGGAGCCTTAAGTGGACAAATTGGAAATCAGGCAGATTTATACGCTTTAAATGAAGTAACTTCAGATGAGTTATTGGTGCCGACAAGAGGAACCGATTGGTCTGATAATGGACAATGGAGAGTATTACATGAACATAATTGGGGAACCCTAAATGCATTTGTATTAAATACTTGGAATAATCTTAATGCTAATGTCTTTAATACTACGGCAATTATAGATCCATTAAGTAACTCTTCACCAGAAGAAGAAGCGCAAGCTAGATTCTTAAGAGCATTTAATATGTTTTGGGTAATGGATATGTTTGGACAAGTTCCTTTTAGAGGCCCAAGTGATGGTTCTGATGTCGATCCTAGCGTTTTTACAAGATCAGAAGCTTTAGATTTTGTAATTAATGATCTAACAGAAGCAATACCTAATTTACCCGTTAATCAGGATATTGACGCCTCAAGATTGGCTTCTAGAGCAGCGGGTAATTATTTATTAGCAAAAGTTCTTTTAAATGCGCATATTTATAATGGTACTGGAGTTGTAAGTACAGAGGATATGACTAGAGTTGTAAATGCTGTAGATGCAATTATAGCCGATGGCTTTGCATTGCAAGCTGGTTATTTTGATATTTTTAAGCCAGATGCGGATACAGAGACTATTATGTTCGTGAGAACAGGTGTTGGTAATAGAATGTGGAATGGATTACACTACAATCAGAACGCACCGGATCAAGCAGGTGGAGGTTGGAACGGTTGGTCTACATTGGCTGAGTTTTATGACCTTTTCGAAGGAGACCCTAATACCAATGTTCCTGGAAGTGGACAAGAAGAGCGAAGAGGATTTGTACCAACAGATGGTTCTAATCTAGGTATTGGTTTTGGATTCTTAGTAGGTCAACAATATGATTCGAATGGAGTTGCTCTTAAAGACAGGCCAGGTAACCCGCTTGTATTTACTAGAGAATTTGCTGGAATTGTAGGGAATGATGAAAATAATGGTATTCGTACTATAAAATATCACCCAGAGAACGGAGCATTTACAGAGCACGAGATTGTATTTAGATATGCAGATGCTCATTTAATGAAAGCGGAAGCAATTTTTAGAGGAGGTACCTCTGGAGAGGATCCTTTAGCTATGATTAATGAACTGAGAACAATTAGAAATGCTACTCCTTTTACAGCATTGACAGAACAAGATATCCTAGATGAAAGAGGAAGAGAATTGTATAAAGAATTCTGGAGACGTAATGATCAAATTCGTTTTGGAAAATTTGATGAAGCTTGGGGTCTTAAGAGTAATACAGAATCTTTTAGAGCTCTGTTTCCAATACCGGCAACGGCTATTATTTCTAATCCTAATTTGATACAAAATCCTGGTTACTAACATATTAAATTGCTAAGATTTGTTAGAACAGAGCCCTTCAATACTTGAAGGGCTCTGTTAATTAATATATTAAAACTTATAATTGACAAAATTCTTTACAAATATTCGTTTAAGTGTACTATTCACAATTATCTTAATCTCCTGTAAAAACAATAAAGAGAATCACTTTTTTGAACTCTTATCAGAAAAAGAGACAGGAATTTCTTTTAACAATAAACTAGAAGATACCCCAGAACTCAATATACTGACATATCTCTATTATTATAATGGAGCAGGAGTTGGTGTAGGAGATTTTAATAATGATGGCTGGGAAGATTTATATTTTGTAGCTAATCAAAATCAAAATAGGTTATACATTAATCAAAAAGATTTTCAATTCAAAGAAGTTACTTCTGATCTTTTAAAAGATAAAGAAGGCTGGTCCACAGGTGTCACTATAGTCGATATCAATAATGATGGATTGTCTGATATATATTTATGTAAAGTTGGAAATTATAGAGACATAAAAGGGAAAAATAAGCTGTTTGTGAATCAAGGGTTAGATGCCGATGGAAATCCCATTTTTAAAGAAGAAGCGTCTAATTATAATCTTGATATATCAAGCTTTTCTACTCAGGCTAGTTTTTTTGATTACGATCTGGATGGAGATCTGGATATGTATCTTTTAAATCATTCTGTACACCCTAATCGTACCTATGGAAGAGGGGCTAAACGAAAACAAATAGATTCTTTGTCTGGAGATCGATTATATCGAAATGACAACAATAAATATATAGATGTTACTAAAGAAACAGGTGTTTTTCAGGGGCCAATAGGGTATGGATTAGGTATTACAACTAGTGATGTTAATAATGATGGATATCCAGATATTTATATTGGGAATGATTTTTTTGAAAATGATTATTTATATATTAATCAAAAAGATGGGACTTTTAAAGAAGTAATTTCTTCAGATTTAAAAAAAATACAGCATACATCTCATTTTTCGATGGGTACTGATATTGCAGATATAAACAATGATGGGTTTTCGGATATTTTATCATTGGATATGTTGCCAGAAGATTTAACAACCTATAAATCTTCCGGAACTGAATATGGGTTCACTATCTATAATCAATATCTTAAAAATGGATATCAACCTCAGTATATGCAAAATGCATTACAATTAAATAGAGGTAATGAGAATTTTAGTGAGATAGCGTTTTTTTCTGGGATAGCAGCAACAGAATGGAGTTGGTCACCTTTAATAGCAGATTATGATAATGACGGTTTTAAAGATGTTTTTATTTCTAACGGAATAAAAGGAGCAACTAACGATATGGATTTTATTAGCTTTATTGCTAATGATAATATCCAAAAACGTATTAATGAAGGAATGACTAAAGAAGATTTGGCTTTGATTAAGGAATTGCCAGATAAAAAAACTGCGAATTATTTCTATCGTAATAAAGGAGATTTAACTTTTGAGGATGTTTCTGATACCTGGTCAGAGAATCCACCATCTTATAGTAATGGTGCAGTTTATACGGATTTAGATAATGATGGAGATTTAGACATTGTAACTAATAATATTAACGAGAAAGCTTTTTTATATAAAAATCAAGTAGATACTTTAGAGCATAATAATTATATCAAAATAAAACTAAAAGGAATAGCTCAAAATTTGGATGCTATAGGAGCTAAAGCAACCATTTTTACCGAATATGGATTGCAGACTTCAGAAGTATATTCAACCAGAGGATATTTATCATCTGTTTCGTCAATATTACATTTCGGACTTGGTAATAGTTCAAGAATAGATTCCATCCGTATTCAATGGCCAGAAGGAGATCAATCGATATATAAAAATCTAAAAGTAAATACTAAAATTACCTTAACTAAGGAAGGTGTAGCTGTTTCGTCAATTAATCCTGAAAAAGCTCCACACATTTTAAAGAATGATTCGTTGCACATAAATTATAAACATCAGGATTATGAAACTAAAGATTTTAGTGTAGAACCTTTAGCACCATATGCAGTTTCTAATGAAGGACCTCATATATCTGTAAAGGATGTAAATAAAGATGGATTAGAAGATGTTTTTGTTCCTGGAGGAAGATTTAGAGCAGGAAGGCTGTTTTTGCAGGAAGTCTCTGGAAAATTTAATAAAATAGAACAGCCGGATCTGGATTTAGAAAAAAAATATGAAGATATTGATCAATGTTTTTTTGATGCTGACTCAGATGGTGATTTAGATCTTATTACAATTTATGGGGGTAATGAAAAATATTCAGGGTATGAGACGAGTCCAACGCTTTTAATTAATGAGAACGGAAAGTTTAAAATAAGTCTAAATGCTTTTCCTAGTATTAAAATGAACGCTTCTGTTGTGATATCTTCGGATATTGATCAAGATGGCTATGAAGATGTTTTTATAGGGAGTAATAGTGTTCCAGGATCATATGGAGAATCACCAAAAAATTATCTTTTTGTTAATAATGGAGATGGTAGTTTTAAGGAGATGACCTCGGAAATAGCTCCAGATTTATATACTATTGGACAAGTATATGATGGTAAATTTATAGATGTTAATAGTGATGGGTATCAGGATTTAATTGTGGCTGGGCATTATATGCCAATTACTATTCTTATGAATGATGGAGAAGGAAGTTTTAACAAAACATCAGTACCTTCTTTAGAAAATACAAATGGTTGGTGGAATTGTATTGTGGTTCAGGATATGGACAAAGATGGAGACATAGATATTATTGCAGGTAATTGGGGACTTAATAGCCGCTTGATAGCTTCGAAAAATGAGCCAATACAGTTGTATCTCAATGATTTTGATGATAATGGTAAAATAGATCCAATTGTGACCTATTTTTATCAAGGAAGAGAAACACCAATCGCAACCAAAGATGAATTAACCAAGCAAATACCACAACTCAATAAGAAATTCTTATCATACAAAGCCTTTTCTGAGGCCAATTTCAAAGATTATTTCTCAGAAGAAAAAATTAGTCAATCAGATAAAAAACAGGTTTTTACGCTTAAAACTACGTATTTCGAGAATAAAGGGAATCTTAATTTTACACCGCACGATTTACCCTGGCAGGCACAAATATCTTCTGTTCATGATATATTGGTTCACGATATAAATGATGATCAATATCCTGATATAATTCTTGGTGGTAATACGTATGAGATCAATACGCAATTAAGTAGATTAGATGCATCGTATGGGGTTGTGTTACTAAATGATAAAAAAGGAAGCTTTGAAAGCTTTGAAAACTCTGGTTTAAGTGTCAATGGGGCTGTAAGATCTATTAAAATGATCAAAATAAAGGATTCAACATATTTTCTATTTGGAATTAATAATGGCAGTATTCAGATGATTAAAAAAATAAAAAAGGAACATGAATAAATTTTTATATAGTATTCTGATATCCCTAATGCTTTTTTCCTGTACAAAAGAGGAAAAACAAAAGCAACTAGTAGAGAAAGAGGATACATTATTTACTAAACTGACTCCAGAAAAGACAAATATTGATTTCATTAACCAAGTTGATAACGAAAAGGACTTCAATATTTTCACCTATAGAAATTTTTATAATGGTGGAGGAGTAGCTATTGGCGACATAAACAATGATGGTTTGCCGGATGTATATTTGACTGCTAATAGAAAAGAAAATAAACTATATCTTAACAAAGGGGATTTTACGTTTGAAGATATTTCAGAATCTTCCAATACAAAAGGTAAAAATTCTTGGTCTACCGGAGTTGTGATGGTAGATATCAATGCAGACGGATTATTGGATATTTACGTTTGCAATGCAGGTAATGTAGAAGGAGATGATCAAAAGAATGAACTCTTTATAAACAATGGCCCTTCGGCAAGTTCAGGAATCATAACTTTTACAGAAAAAGCAGCAGATTATAATCTGGCAGATAGCGGTTTTACAACCCACGCTGCGTTTTTTGATTATGATAAAGATGGAGATCTGGATGTGTATATTCTTAATAATAGTTTTATACCAGTTAGTAGCTTAGGATACGTAAACAAGCGTAATCTTAGAGCAGAAGATTGGAATATTCCTGAGATTTTAAAAGGAGGAGGAGATAAGTTACTTAGAAATGATGATGGTGTGTTTACAGATGTAAGCGAAATTGCTGGAATTTTCGGAAGCCTTATTGGTTTTGGATTAGGAGTCACTATTGGAGATGTTAATAAAGATTTGCTTCCAGATATTTATGTGTCAAATGATTTTTACGAAAGAGATTACCTATATATAAACCAAGGTGATGGAACATTTAAGGAAGAAATTAAGGATTGGGTCAAACATCTTAGTATTTCTTCAATGGGAGCAGATATGGCAGATATTAATAATGATGGATATCCTGAAATTTTTGTAACCGATATGTTACCAGAAAATGATCAACGATTAAAAGAAACCAGTTCTTTCGAAAGCTATGATGTATATCAATTAAAAAAGAATAGAGATTTTTATAATCAGTACATGCAGAATTCACTTCAGCTTAATAATGGAAATAATACCTTTTCAGAAATTGCTTTTTATAGTGGTGTAGCAAAAACAGATTGGAGTTGGGGAGCATTGTTGTTTGATATGGATAATGATGGTTATCGCGACATCTATGTTAGTAATGGAATTTATCACGATCTGACTGATATGGATTTCATGAATTTTTTCGCCAATGATATCATTCAGAAGATGACATTAACCGGTAAAAAAGAAGAAATAGATTCTATTATTAATAAAATGCCTTCTACTCCAATATCTAATTATGCTTTTAAAAATAATGGAGACCTTACTTTTTCTGACCTAACAGATAATTGGGGGTTTGGTGAGCCAACTTTTTCTAATGGATCTGCTTATGGAGATCTAGATAATGATGGAGATTTAGATCTGGTGGTTAATAATTTTAATATGCCAGTCGCTATTTATCAAAATAATAGCGAAGAAAAAGGAAATAATTATTTAAAAATTAAAATAGAAGGAGCTGATAAAAACACCTTTGGGATTGGTAGTGTCATAGAATTATATACTAATGACGAGATTATAAGGCAAGAATTAATACCAACAAGGGGCTTCCAATCTTCTATAGAATATATAATGACTATTGGGTTGGGCAAAACAAAGAAGGTAGATTCATTACAGGTGATTTATCCTAATGGAAAGACAGAAACTATTAAAGATATTGCCCTTAATACAGTAGTTCAATTAGCTCAGAAAAATGCAACGAAAAATTATATACATCCAGAAAAGAAACAAGATATTTTTTTTGAGGAAATTAGCAACACTTTAGAATCTCATAAAGAAGATCCTTATGTTGATTTTGATTACGAAGGATTGATTTACAAAATGCAATCCAGAGAAGGTCCAGCGATTGCAATTGCAGATGTTAATGGAGATGGTAATGATGATGTCTTTGTTGGAGGAGCATATGATCAACCTAGTAAATTGTACTATCAGAACGGAAGAGGACGATTAACGTTATCAAAATTTGAAACTGAAAAGTTTTTTGAAGATACCGTAGCTATTTTTGAAGATATTGATGGAGATAAGGATTTAGATTTGGTAGTAGGGTCTGGGGGAAATTTTAAAGGAGCAAGAACAGGTGTTAGAAGTTATATTAATGATGGGAGAGGATATTTTTCACGAGGAGAAATTATTTTACCTACAATTACTAACATCTCTACATTAGCACCATATGATTACGATCAGGATGGCGACATTGATTTATTTGTTGGGAGTCATAGTATCATAGGAAAATATGGGGTTTCTCCGCAAAGTTATTTTCTAGAGAATGATGGCAAAGGAAATTTTAAAGATGTAACTGCAAATAAAGCTGCAGATGCTCAATCTATTGGAATGATCACTAGTGCTACTTGGCAGGATATGGATGGCGATAGTAAAAAGGATTTAATTCTCGTAGGAGAATGGATGTCTCCAAAAGTGTTCATAAACAACGGCAATACGTTAGATTTAATTAAAACAAATTTAGATGAGGTTTCTGGTTGGTTTAATACAGTAGAAGCAACTGATTTAGATAAAGATGGAGATATAGATTTAGTTTTAGGAAATAGAGGACTAAATTCTATTTATCAATGTGGTAAAGAAACTCCTTCCAAGATGTATATCAACGATTTTGATAATAACGGAACAGTAGAACAAATTGTGACGCAAACTATTGATGGAAAAGACGTTCCTATACATTTAAAAAGTGAAATAACAGCACAAATCAATGTGCTAAAGAAGCAAAACTTAAAGTTTTCTGAGTATGCAACCAAGTCTATTGATGAATTATTTTCGAAAGATGTATTAGCAAATACAACTATTAAAACCGTAAATAATTTCGCCAATTTAGTAGCTTATAATAATGGTGACAATACTTTTCAAATAAGAGAACTTCCAAAAGAAACACAATTATCCTGTATCTGTGATGTTGAAACCGAAGATGTAAATAAGGATGGCCACCTAGACCTTATTGTTGCAGGTAATAATTATAATTTTAAACCTCAATTTTCTAGATTAGATGCTAGTCGAGGAAATATTTTGTTAGGAGATGGAAAAGGAAATTTTAAAGATCAAAAATATTCTGGGTTTTTAGTAGAGGATGAAGTAAGAAACATGCGCTGGATGGAGAATAAATCAGGAGAAAAGTATTTATTAGTATTAATTAATAACGAAATGCCTAAGATTTTTAAGTTGAAATGATTATTCTCAATCAAATGTTACAAACAGACCTGACAGGTTTTAAAAACCTGTCAGGTGTCTGGGCTTTAATAAAAAGATCATTCATCGTTGTTTTACTCGTGTTGAATTCCTGTTCCAAACAAGAAATTCATCAAGGTGAATTATTTGATAAGATTACTTCGGAGATTACAAATATTTCATTCCAAAATACATTAGTTCCTACTGAAGAATTGAATATTCTTGATTATTTGTATTACTACAATGGTGCTGGTGTAGCCGTTGGAGATATCAATAAGGATGATCTAGTTGATGTATTCTTTACATCTAATCAAGGAGAGAATAAACTCTATCTAAACAAAGGAAACTTTCAATTCGAAAATATAACAGATAAAGCAGGAGTAGCAGGAAATTCGGATTGGAATACTGGGACAGTAATGGCAGATGTTAATGGAGACGGATATCTGGATATCTATGTCTGTGCCGTAGTTGGTCTTCAGGGATTAGAAGGGAGAAATGAATTATTCATAAACAATGGAGATAATACATTTACAGAGAAAGCTTCTGAGTATAAATTAGATTTTAAAAATTATACTACATCAGCTGCGTTTTTTGATTATGATAATGATGGTGATTTAGATATGTATTTATTAAATCATGCAATTCATACACAGAATTCTTTTGGAAGAGCTACACTCCGAAATAAAAGAAGTTACGAAAGCGGTGATAAATTACTTCGCAATGATGGAAGTGTATTTACTGATGTCAGTGTAGAAGCAGGAATTTTTGGTGGTGGAAATGGATATGGTCTTGGAATAGCAACAGCGGATTTTAATAATGATGGATATACAGATATTTATGTGAGTAATGATTTTCACGAGGATGATTATTATTATGTCAATAATGGAGATGGTACCTTCAGTGAATCTCTAAAAGAAATTTTTGGACATACGAGCCGTTTCTCCATGGGTAATGATGTTGCAGATATTAATCACGATGGATATGCAGATATAATTACGTTGGATATGACTCCAGGTGATGAAACAGTCTTGAAGACTTCTGCTGGAGATGAAACGGTAGATATGTTGCAAATGCGTATCAATCGATTAGGATACCACTATCAGTATGCCCGCAATATGCTTCAGATCAATCAAGGGGAGTATTTTACTGAAACCGCATTACTAAGCGGTGTATCAGCTACAGATTGGAGTTGGTCTGCATTGTTTGCAGATTATGATCAAGATGGAGAACAAGATGTATTTATATCCAATGGAATTCCTAAGCGCCCTAATGACCTAGACTATATTAAATATATTTCTAATGAAAAAATACAGGAAAAACTAAGCACTAGAAAGTTAGTAAATAATGAAGCTTTAAATATGATGCCCTCCGGCAAAGTGCAGAATTCTGTTTTTAAAGGAGATAAAGAAGTTAGCTTTTTAGATAAGTCTTTTAGCTGGCTTCCATTAGAAAACACGGCTTCTACAGGAAGTGCTTATGCTGATTTTGATAACGATGGAGACTTAGATATAGTAACAAATAATATAAATGCTCCAGCTTCTTTTTATCAAAATAAAACGAATGAAAAAAAGAGGTTTTTAAAACTGAAATTTGATTTTAAAGACAAAAACAAATTTGGAATAGGAACCAAAGTAATCTCATATCATCAAGGAATTGCACAGTACAAGCAGTTATTTACTTCAAAAGGTTTCCAGTCTTCTTCAGAACCTATGATTCATTTTGGATACGATACCATCACAACAATAGATTCGTTAAAAATTATATGGCCAGATAATACTATCCAAGTCGCAGAAAATATTATTACAAATCAAACCTTAACAGTTAAATTATTACACAAAAGAAATGCTGTGAATTATGAAAAGTTATTTCCTAAAAATAAGGGATGGTTTAAAAAAGTAGATTCTATTCTTGGTTTACAGTATGTGCATAAAGAGAATAATTACACAGATTTTAATCGACAAAAATTAATTCCATATAAAATTTCAGATCGAGGACCAGCTACTGCGATAGGAGATTTAAATGGTGATGGGAAAGACGATGTTTTTTTTGGAAGTTCAAAATTTGAAGCATCTAAAATATACATCCAAACCGCCACTGGTTTTAAAGAACAATTATCCGAGATTCTTAATGCCGATAAAAAGAAAGAAGACGTAGCTGCTATTATAGAAGATTTAAATAATGATGGTAAAAAAGACTTACTGGTTGCATCTTCTGGAGGAGAGTTTTTTGGGACATCCAAGGAGTTAGCAGATAGGTTATATATAAACTCAGATGCTGGTTTATCTAAAAGCGATTTCCTAGAATTATACGAACACGAATCTGTAATCAAACCTTTTGATGTAGACGGAGATGGAGATCTAGACCTTTTTGTCGGGGGTTATGCTGTTTCTAATGATTTTGGTAAAATCCCGAATTCTTATATATTGATTAATGATTCGGGAAGGTTTAAAGTAAAAGAAAATACAGACTTACTAAAAGTTGGAATGGTTACCGACGCCATTTGGAGCGATTTTGATAATGATGAGGTAAAAGATTTAATTGTTATCGGAGAGTGGATGTCTCCTCAGTTTTTCAAAAATATAGGAGGGGATTTGATAGATGTAACAGATAAGTTTTTACCAGAAAAGTTAAAAGGCCTTTGGCAATCAATTATTGACTTTGATATCGATAATGATGGAGATGTTGACTATCTAATAGGTAATTTTGGATTAAATTCTAAGCTAACAGCTTCTTCAGATTTCCCTTTAAAAATGTATTATTCTGATTTTGACAATAATAACAAAACCGAAACAATTTTGGCATTGCCTAAAAAAGAGAAATATTATACGGCATTGGGCTTAGATGAATTGTCAAGTCAGTTAAACTATCTAAAGAAAAAGTTTACGACATACAACAGCTTTGCTGGTAAAACTGTAGAAGAAGTTTTTGGACAAGATGCATTAAAAGATGCAGAGTTATTAGAAGTAGATCAATTAGCTTCTGGGTATTTGAAAAACGAAAAAGGAACATTCGTTTTCGTTCCTTTTGAAAATTTACTTCAAGTAGCACCAATCATGGACATGTTAAAATATGATTTTAACAAAGACGGAAAAGAAGAAGTGTTTATGGCGGGGAACTATTTTGGAATGATTCCTTATCACGGTAGATTTGATGGTTTTGCTGGAGCTATTATGAAGGAAGATACTTCTGTGATTGAAGCAAGAGAATTGGGTATTAACTTGAGTCAAAAATCGGTTAGAGGATTAAATATTATTAATTTTGTAAATAAGGATTATTTATTAATCACATTAAACAATGGAAAAGCAGAAATTCATGAAATACTTCAATAAAGTAAGTGAAAGCGCCTTCTTAAGAAGAAGCAAGAATATATTTTTATTCACTTTTTTGCTATTGTTTTTAAATGCTTGCCAAAAAGAAGTCAAAGAGATTGAAATCACTCCTGATGATTACCACCAAGCTGTAGATAAAATTACAGAGGTAATGGTACACGATATTTTTTCACCACCTGTAGCAAGTCGAATATATAATTATGCTAATATCGCTGCATACGAAGTGATGCGACAAGAAGGTAAGGATTATAGAACCTTATCAAATCAATTACATGGTCTAAAATCTATTCCTGCTGTTGATACAACCAAAAATATTAATTATAAGCTTTCTGCGTTAGTTGCGTATTTGGAAGTCGGTAAATCATTACTTTTTTCAGAAGAACGTGTAGAAGTATATCGTGATAGTTTGTATAATACCTGGAAATTACAAAATGAAGTAACTTTTAACGACTCTCAAGCATATGGATTAGAGATGGCAGAACATGTGAAAAAATGGTATGCTTCAGATAATTATGCGCAAACTAGAACAATGCCCAAGTTTTCAGTAAATACGGAAGATCCTTCTAGGTGGCAGCCTACTCCGCCGGATTATATGGATGGGATTGAGCCTCATTGGAAAGAAATAAGACCGTCCATTATAGATTCTTCATCACAATTTAAACCAGCAAGATATCCAGATTTTTCATTAGAAAAAGATACGCCATTCTATAAAGAATTGATAGAGACTTATGAAGTTGGTCAGAAAATTAAGGAAGAAGGAGAAGATTCAGAAAAACTGGAAATTGCACAATTTTGGGATTGTAACCCTTATGTTTCAACACATAAAGGTCATTTAATGTTTGCGACAAAGAAAATTACGCCAGGTGCTCATTGGATAGGTATTTGTAAAATTGCTTGCAAAAAAACTAACGCAGATTTCGCGAAAACCGTTTTTGCTTATACCAAAACTTCTGTTGCGATTGCCGATGCTTTTATAAGTTGCTGGGATGAGAAATACAGAAGTAATTTGATTCGTCCTGAAACATTGATCAATCAACATATTGATGAGAATTGGACTCCAGTTTTACAAACACCTCCTTTTCCTGAATATACTAGTGGACATTCTGTAGTTTCAGGAGCTGCTTCAACAGTGTTGACTGATATCTTCGGCGATGATTTTGCTTTTGATGATGATACGGAACTACAATACGGCTTACCTATTCGTTCTTTTGAATCCTTTAATAAGGCAGCTGATGAAGCTGCGGTAAGCAGACTTTATGGCGGAATTCATTATAGAGCGGCAATAGATTTAGGGTTAGATCAAGGTCGAGAATTAGGTAAGTTCGTAGTTCAGAATCTAAAAATGAATGCTTCAAAGTCTAAAGTGGTGACTAATTAGTAGTATGAAAAAAGCAGGAATTATAATGCTCACTATATTCTTAGGAGCGGTTATTTGGTATTTATTTATTAAGCAGTATGATTATCAAGTTTCTTTTAAAGCGAAAGGTTCGCCGGGAGGCATTTACCATCAAATATTGAGTTGGGAATCATGGGGAGGTGATCCACAAATAAAGAATATTAATACAGTTGATACAATTCTATTTAAGCAAGTTACGCAGCGAGTTATCTTAAAAGATACAATTCTTAATTTGGAATGGAATTTAGAAAGTGTTAATGATTCAATAACCCAAATTAAAGTAGGAATAAAATCAAAAGAACATTCAATTGTTAATAGATTAGGAATACTCACTGGAGAAACTAATTTTAGCAAATCACTAAAAAAAGAATTAAAAGATTTTGGGAAAGGAGTAAATAACTTTGCTAAAAATTTTAGAGTAGAAATTGAAGGAGTGTCTGCAATACCATCATTAGAATACCTTTATATCTCGTCAGAATCCAGTCGATCAGAAAAAGCAGGTACTATGCTAAGGGTCAATGCTGATTTGTATCCTAAAATATTAGAAAATAAGGTAGAACAGAATGGCTATCCCTTTGTAAAAATAAAAGAATGGGATTCTGTTACAGATGTTATCAAATTTAGTTTTGGATTTCCTATAATATATATGGATTCTCTACCAGTAAATTCTATAATAAAATATGATAAATTAATTCCTGAAAAGGCTCTTAAAGCTACATTTTATGGTAATTATAGGAACAGTGATCAGGCATGGTTTGCATTGGTAAATTATGCAAAAAGGAGAGATATTTTAATTAAAAAAACACCTTTAGAGATATTCTATAATAACCCAATGCAAGATGGAAACTCCTCTAAGTGGAAAGCAGAAATTTTCTTGCCTATTCGGTAATTAGTGCTGAAAAGTGTCAAAATCTCATTAAAACCTTCCAACAACACCCAACTGACCGGCTCCAAGCTTAAGATCCCATTTGATTTTAAACTTCTTACTATCATAAACATATCTTTCTTTTTTGTTTAGATAGTTGTCGATACCATCAACTATAACTACACTTAGTACAATACCTAGTGTAACATCGGTTAACCAATGTGCGCCACTCCATAATCTAGAAATTGGAGATACTAATCCTAGCGCATAAATACCTCCTTTGACATAAGGATTATTAAATTGCTTACTAATGGCATATGCAGTAGTGAATGATAATATAGCGTGACCTGATGGGAATGAATGATAATCTGCTTCACTTGCATAAAATTTGAAGCTGTCTTTACCCTTTCCCGTGTAAGGTCTAGCGCGACCAGCTAAAGTTTTACTGATAGTTTGTATTATTCCGCCAGCTGTTGCTGATGCTATAAGTAAGACTCCAGTCTTTCTTACTTTTTCATTCTTTGTAATTAACCCGAAAGCATATACTCCTGTTGTCAATCCGTAATTGATAAGAGGTTTGCCGAAACGAAATCCTGTTTCTTTTATAAAGCTAGGAATGTCATCCTCTTGATCTGTGAAAAAATCACTTGCAGGTTCGTCTATTAGATAAATGAGAGCAGTTCCCGCAACGATCCCTCCAAGTGTTGCCCAATCTTTACTTTTCCATCTGAAAGGCTGTGTATATGCATTTTTAACTCCACCAAAAGCAGAAACGCCGTCGTATTTTAGCATTTGCCATCTGGTCATTTCATGTTCCGATTTTTCTGTTTTTTCTGTTTTTTCTTCTGGGGTTGATTCTGATTGTTCCCCTTCTAATTGTTTTTCTGTTTTTTCTTCTGGTTTTTCTTGTGCATAGGTTGCAACAGAAAATAGAAGTAGTAATAAAAAAACAGGATGTATATTAAAATGTCTCATAGGCAGCATTTGGAAAGTAAAAATAACAACTTATTCGTAAATAAAAATTATAATGTATAGAATTGGCTTACATGTAAAGTGAAGTTGTAATTAGATAAAATAAAAAACCCGAACATTTGTTCGGGTTTTTAAGGTGGTGCCTCCAGGAATCGAACCAGGGACACAAGGATTTTCAGTCCTTTGCTCTACCAACTGAGCTAAGGCACCTTGCTGTAAGCGGATGCAAATATATAACGCTTTTTTTAATCCTCAAAAGAAAAATTTAAAAAAATCGTTTTGTACTTTTGCAAATTCATAATTAAAGTATGTAAAGAGCTGTGACATTTAATGTTGTAATTAATAAATTATTATTACAAATTATACTTGCTTCTATAGAAACCCTAAATAAGGACAGATGAATCTGGTTATTGATGTTGGTAATACCTCTATAAAAATTGGAGTTTTTGAAGAAGCTTCAATTGTTCATCACGAAACATTGAAATCAGAAAACTTCTTAGAAGTTATTCAAAAAATTAAAAATGATTACCCATTAATAAAACGAGGTATACTGTCTTCAGTTTTTAATATTAAAGAAAAAGATGTAGTATTTGCACAAGATTTATTTGATATGTTGATTTTGGATCATACCTTAAAGATGCCTTTTAGAAATTTATACGCTACTCCAACAACACTAGGCGCGGATAGATTAGCATTAGTAGCTGCTTCTGTACTTAAGTTTCCTGAAAAAGATGCATTAATCATTGATGCAGGAACGTGTATCACTTATGATTTTAAAAATAAACAAGAAGAATATTTAGGCGGAGCTATAGCACCTGGTCTTAGATTAAGGTATACAAGTTTAAATAGTTTTACTTCAAAACTACCATTGTTGGACCCCGAACCTCCAAAAAACCATATTGGGAATACTACAAATGAAGCCATTCATTCCGGAGTTGTGAAGGGTGTTTTGTATGAAATTGAAGGAGCAATTGCCGAATATTGCAACACTTACCCCAATTTAACAGTTATTTTAACCGGAGGAGATGCACATTTTTTGTCTAAAAGATTAAAAAATAGCATATTTGCCACCTCTAATTTTTTATTGGAGGGACTAAATCACATTTTAGCTTTTAATAATAGTCAATGATAAAGAAGATTTTAGTAGTAATTCTGGTAATAGTTACCAGCGTATCGTATGCTCAGGAAGGTACCTCTTCACCCTATTCTTTTTTTGGAATAGGATTGCAGAAGTTTAAAGGAACAGTAGAAAATAGGTCGATGGGGGGATTGGGTATACTTGCAGATAGTGTTCACTTAAATCTTCAGAATCCGGCATCTTATGGTGAATTGGCATTAACAACCTATACATTAGGTGCTAATTATAATGGATTGAATCTTGACAATGCGGCAGGAGATGATTCTTATAAAGATAATGCATCTTTGGATTACCTAGCAATTGGTATTCCAGCAGGTAAATTCGGTTTTGGTTTTGGAGTTATTCCAGTCAGTTCTGTTGGATATCAGACAAACTCTTTTAATAGTGATGGGTCTGAAAATCAGTTCTTTGGAACTGGTGGGTTGAATAGGGTATTCGTTGCTGCAGGGTTCAAAGTTAACGAGAATTTAAGTATAGGTTTGGATATTAATTATAACTTTGGTAATATAGAGAACAAGTCTATTAAACGAACTGACTTTGAATTTGAAAGTAGAAGAATTGATAATTCTGATCTATCAGGTATTAGTCTGTCTTTTGGTATTGCTTATAATACAATGATTTCAGAAAAATTGAAGTTGACGACATCGCTTGTGTCTACTCCTTCATTTAATTTAAATTCTGAAAATTCTATAGAATTAGCTACAGTAACTATATTGCCGAATGGAGCAGAAATAGTTAATAACAGGACAGAAGAAAATACTGAAGATCAAAAATTAGACCTTCCGGCTGAGTTAAAAGTAGGTGCTGGAATTGGAGAGCCGAAAAAATGGTTCATTGGAGCAGAGTATATCTACCTTAACGCAAATAGTTTTGAAAATAGATCATTTGCTGCCGATAATGCAGTGTTTGAGAATGCGTCAAAAGTAAAATTAGGAGGGTATTACATCCCTAAATATAATTCGCTTACTAGCTACCTTAATAGGATTGTGTATAGAGCAGGAGTAAGATATGAAGAGACAGGTTTAAACATTAATGGGCAGGCTATTGATGAGTTTGGCATATCTTTTGGAGTAGGGTTACCAGTCGGCAGATTATTTTCTAATGCTAATATAGGTTTTGAGTTCGGTACAAGAGGAACAACGGACGCTGGTTTAGTAAAAGAAGAATTTTTTAATATATCGTTAGGACTATCTTTAAATGATAGATGGTTTAGAAAAGTGAAATTTAATTAACTACAATTATACAGCTATGAATACTAAAGTTTTATATACAATAGCGGCAGGATTAGTTTTAAGTGCTACAAGTGTTAGTGCTCAGGCTACTGATTGTGCGACTACGGCTTCAATAGCCTATGAGCATGCTAAAGTAAAAAATTACGAGGCGGCAGAAGCGCCTTTATGGAAAGTCAGAAAAGAATGTCCTACACACAGTCTTGCAACTTTTCAGTTTGGGAAAAAATTATTAGAGAGTAAATATAAGAAGGCAGCTGGTGCGGAAAAAATGACTTTTGCTAATGAGATGATTGCTTTATGGAAGGAACGTCTTCAGTATTTTCCTGCTAAAACTAAGGTGGGAGACATGTATTCTGATATAGGTCAGATTATGTATGATAATAAGATTGGTAATAAAGAAAGTCAATTTGCTGAATTTAATAAAGCGTGGACTGAGGATAATAAGAGTTTTTCAAGTCCAAAAAAAGTATATACTTATTTTTCTTTAATGGTTGGTTTGCAGTCAGAAGGTAAGAAGGATATTCAGGATGTTTTTGATTTATATGATGAAGTTATAGAAAAAATTGAAGATCAGGAAAGTAAAAAAGCAAAAACAATTGCTGAATTAACTGAAAAGGAAGAGTCAGGAACAGCGCTTTCCAGTAAAGAGAAAAAGAGATTGAAAACATATGGTAAAATCTTAAACAACTATAGTAAGGTAAAAGGTGGTGTTAATCAAAAGCTAGGAGAATTGGCAGATTGTAAAAACTTAATACCTCTTTATAATGGTCAGTTCGAAGGTAAAAAGAATGATATTAATTGGTTAAAAGGAGCAGCAAGTAGAATGTCTACAAAAGAATGTACTGATGATCCGTTATTCTTTAAATTAGTAGAAGCGTTACATAAAGCAGATCCTTCTGCAAAATCAGCTTACTATTTAGGTATATTGGCGCTTAAAGACAAAAAAACATCTAAAGCATTAGAATATTTTAACCAGTCAGCACAGTTAGAAACAAAAGCTAGTGATAAAGCTAAAGTGTACTTTAGAATTGGAGAAGTGGTTAAAAAACAAGGTAACTATAGTAAAGCTAGATCTTACTATAAGAAAGCTATAGCGAATAAGCCTTCTTATGGTGCTGCATATCTTAGGATTGCTGCAATGGTAGCTAAAAGTGCTAATGGCTGTGGAGCGGATGTATTTAGTAAAAGAGCAGTGTACTGGTTAGCAGAGCGATATGCGCTAAAAGCGGGTAGAGTCGATCCAAGTCTTAAGAAGACTGCTGCCGCAACAGCTGCTAATTATAGAGCAAAAGCACCTTCTAAAACAGATATCTTTAATAACCCTGGAATTACTTCAGTGAAAATAGGATGTTGGATCGGTGAAACGGTAAAAGTACCGAAGCTATAATGCAAAAAAATAATTCATATATACTATTAAACTTTGTCACAGCGCTTGCTGTGACATTGTTTTTTTCATGTCAATCAAATACATCAAAAACTAATAACTATCTTGTAACAGAAGATGCTCCAATGGCTGAAGGTTATGAGCTGAATCTGAAATATACAGATTCGGGTAGACTTACAGCGATTCTTAAAACACCCAAGGTAAAAGATTATACTAATAAAAATTTTGGGTATCAGGAATTTCCAGAAGGTATTATTCTAGATATCATTGATAAAGATGGTAAGATTAGTATAGTTAAATCAGACTATGCTATTTATTATAAAGAAACAGGGCTTATTGATATGAGAGGAAATGTGGATATTAAAACAGCCGATAGCACTCATCTTATGGCACGTCAACTTTACTGGGATCAGAGTATAAACTGGGTATTTACGGATCAGCCTTACAAGAGTATTCTTCCAGATGGGACTGTTAACGAAGCAGATGGTTTTGATGCTAATCAAGATTTTACTATATTGAATTCTCGGGTCAATGAAGGAATAATGTTCATCGAGGAATAATTTTATATGATGAAAATTTTTAGATTTTTTGAACTTGCTTATCTCGCGATTATGTGTTTCTTCTTATACCAGTCGTATGAGGATTGGGGTAAGGAAGATAGTAGAAGTATCTTATACTTATGTTTTGCAGGGGTAGCAATTTTTATGTATTTCTTTAAAAGGAATTTCCGCAAAAGATTTGATGCTAATAACAAGGATAATTAATGGAACTACAAATTATTGTAATTGTACTTTCTATTATTCTCTCCGCTTTTTTTTCTGGGATGGAGATAGCCTACATATCCTCCAATAAAATCCATATCGAAATAGAAAAAAAACAAGACGGATTTCTTTCTGGTATCCTATCTCGACTAACCAAAAAACCTTCAAAATTTATTGCTACTATGTTAGTAGGTAATAATATTGCTTTGGTTGTTTATGGTTTTTATATGGGTGAACTGTTAATGGGGTTTATTGAGGGTTATTATCCAGATATGGCCGGAAGCGTTAATTTATTGCTGCAAACAATAATTTCTACTTTAGTGATATTGCTTACAGCGGAGTTTCTTCCTAAGGTGTTTTTTCAAATTTATGCAAACACACTGCTGAAGTTTTTTTCATTTCCTGCCTATGTTTTTTATATTATTTTTTGGCCTATTTCGTTTTTTGTTATTCGAATATCTGATTTTGTGCTAAAGAAATTCCTTAAAACAGATGGAGATGAGGTTCAGTTAGCATTTACGAAAACAGAATTAGGGGATTATATCAACGAGCAAATGGAAACGGTTGAAGAACATGATGAGATCGATAGTGAGATTCAGATTTTTCAGAATGCCCTTGATTTTTCGGATGTAAAATCTCGTGAGGTTATGATTCCACGCACTGAGATTATTGCAATTGAAAAATCTCAATCTCTAGAAGAAGTAAGTCAACTTTTCATTGATACAGGGTTGTCCAAAGTATTAGTGTATAATGGAACTATTGATGATTTAATAGGATATGTGCATTCTTTTGAATTATTTAAAAAACCTAAGTCTTTAAAGTCTATATTGCTTCCTGTGGTTTTTGTGCCTGAAACTATGTATGTAAAAGACGTACTTAATCTTTTGACAAAAAAACACAAAAGTATTGCGGTAGTTATTGATGAATATGGCGGAACTAGTGGGATTATTACGGTAGAGGATATCGTAGAAGAACTATTCGGTGAGATTGAGGATGAACATGATTCTATTGACCTTATAGAGGAAAAATTAGAAGAAAATCATTACCGTTTTTCTGCAAGAATGGAAGTAGATTATATTAATGAAACTTATAAGTTAAACCTTCCGGAAAGTGAATATTACGAAACACTTGGTGGAATGATTGTTAATCACACTGAAGAGATTCCGGAACAAGGCGATATTGTAAAAATAAATACAGTAATAATCAATATTATTGAGACCTCTAATACCAAAATAGAGATTGTGGAGCTACAGTTGTTATTAGAAGATTGATATTTATGTTCATCGATTGTTTTTGGAGCATATTTCAAAGTTAGTGTTTACTGTAAAACAGTTGTTTCTGGAAAAATATCATCTATCCTAAAAATTAATTCAGAATATTGTATTGTGTTTTAAATCAATAAGATACTTGTTTTTTTTTGATCGAAACATCAATGATTTTATACTTCTCAATATCTTCAAAAATAAAAAGCAAAAAAAGTTGTAAAGACTTTCTGTCTTTAATTGGTAATATTCTAATAAAATGGTATTTTCGCCCACTATATTTCAATAAATTAAACTTATAATGGCAGTTTTAAATAAAATCAGACAACGATCCGTTTTCTTAATTGTGATTATCGCATTAGCGCTTTTCTCATTTGTATTAGCGGATTTGATTCGAAATGGAGGAGCGATTTCTCAAAAAGCAGCAAACACAATTGCTACGATAAATGGGAAAGAAATTGATAGAACTGATTTTGCTAAAAAAGTTGAAGCAGCATCTAGAAATTTTGGATCGAATGGATCTAATATTCAGACTGTAAACTACGTTTGGAATCAGGAAGTTAGACAAATAGTTTTTGATGGTCAGTTTGAAGAACTTGGAATTAGAGCCGGTGCTGATGAAGTTAATGACTTATTAAAAGAAGGATTGGCTAATAATCCAACTTTTCAGAATGAAGCAGGTGTGTTTGATAATGCAAAAATGCAGGAATATGTAGCTAGTATTCAATCAAATCCTGTTGCTTATCAACAATGGAGAGATTATAAAATATCTTTAGGTAAAGGAGCCTTAGAGCAAACATACCTTAATATGATTAAAGCAGGAGTAGGTGTTACACTTAAAGAAGGTGAGTTAGCATATAAAATGGAAAACGATGTAGTTGACATTAAATATGTTCAACTTCCATTTTCTTCTATTGTGGATACTGATGTAAATGTATCAGATGCTGAAATCCAGGCATATGTGGATAAACATCCTGAGTTATATAAGGCTGAGGCTTCAAGAAATATGAGATATGTCTTCTTTAAAGAAGAACCAAGTCAAGAAGATGAAGATGCGTTAACGGCAGATGTTGCTAAGGTTATACCAGAATTCAAAGCAGCGAAAAATATTGAAGAATTTGTAAATGTAGATCAAAGTTCTGCATTAAAATACGATGATCGTTTCGTGTTTAAAAAAGATTTACCAGCAACTGTAGCGGATACATTGTATAATGTACCTGTTGGTGAAGTTTTTGGGCCTTATAAAGATGGGAAGTTCATAAAAATATCTAAGGTTATTGCTCAGAGACAATTGCATGATTCGTTAAAAGCTAGTCATATTCTTGTTTCTTGGAAAGGGTTAGGTACAGCTGGTGATACAGAAAGAACAAAAGAAGAAGCTAAAACACTTGCAGATAGTTTGTTAACAGTGGTTAAGTCTGATAAAACACAGTTTGTGTCACTTGCTAAAGACTTTTCTGCCGACAGCTCTAATAAAGACAAAGGGGGAGATTTAGGTTATTTCGCTCCAGGAAGAATGGTGCCTGCATTTAACGACTATATTGTTGATAATAATGTTGGTGATATCGGAATTGTAGAGACTGCTTTTGGGTATCACGTAATTACTATAGAGGATAAGAAAAACGAACAAAAGGCTGTAAAAGTAGCTACTGTTGCTCAGGAAATTGAAGCTAGTGAAAAAACAATAAATACTATTTTTACTGAAACTACGAAATTTCAGATTGCTGCAAAAGATGCTGATTTTGCAGAGAAAGCTAAAGAGAGTGAGTATGCTGTTCGCCCGGTCAATAAGATTAGCGAATTAGCAGAAAACATACCTGGATTAGGAGCTCAGAGGTCTATTGTACAATGGTCGTTTAATGAGGAAACTAAGGTAGGAGATGTAAAGCGTTTTGACGTAACTGATGGATATGCTGTGATACAATTAACTGCTAAAGCTTCTAAAGGTGTACAAAAAGTAGAAGATGCTAGTGCTTCTGTAAAACCAATTCTAGTAAAAGAGAAAAAAGCAGAAATGCTTAAAAAGAAAATTTCTGGAAGTACGTTAGCTGATATTGCTAAAAATCAATCTCAGACGGTGAAAACAGCGTCTGCTTTAAATATGAAAACGCCTACTATAGGTGGTGCGGGAACAGAGCCTAAAGTGGTTGGTGCAGCATTTGCTTTAGAAGTTGGCGGAATTTCTGCGCCAATTGTAGGTAATAATGGAGTGTATGTAGTAGAAGTTACTAAGAAGACTCCAGCTAGTGGATTAGATACATATATGAGTTATGCTGCTCAGGAATCCAAGACACAAGCTACTGCAGTTAATACTAACGTGTTCAATGCACTTAAGGAAGCTGCTGAAATAGAAGATAAAAGAGCTAATTTCTACTAAGAAATAGTAAGCTAAATATTTACGATAATAAAAAACCTGAAGAATATATGTTCTTCAGGTTTTTTTTATTGCTAATGGTTATATGATTTTCTAGTTCTTTCCTCTCACTTTTTGTTCCCATTTCCAAGCAGAAGATAATGCTTCATCCAAACTGCTCTTAGCTTTCCAGCCGAGTTCCTTGTTAGCCTTGTCAGTATTAGCAAAAGCAGAGATAATATCCCCTTCTCTTCTATCTACAATTTTATAGTTCAATTTTTGTTGAGATACTTTTTCAAAAGACTGTATAACTTCTAATACGGAACTACCAGTTCCTGTTCCAACATTAAATACTTCATAATTGGATGTGTTAGTCATGTTTAGAAGACGTTGAAGAGCAATCACATGAGCCTTGGCGAGATCTACAACATGTATGTAATCTCTAATACATGTTCCATCTTCTGTTGGGTAATCATCCCCAAAAACAGAAAGTTCTTCTCTAATTCCAATACCTGTTTGGGTAATAAATGGAATCAGATTCTGAGGAACTCCAATGGGTAATTCACCAATTTCTGTAGAAGGGTGCGCGCCAATAGGATTAAAATAACGCAATGCAATTGCGTTTAGATTTGGTTTTACCTTACAGACATCTTTTATAATTTCTTCACCAATTTGCTTCGTATTTCCATAAGGGGATTCTGCAATTTTCACAGGCGCATTTTCAGTAATAGGTAATTCATCCGCCTGACCATATACAGTGCAAGAAGAACTGAAAATAAAACTGGTTTTATCTTTTTTCTGTAGTTCTTTGAGAACATATACAAGTACACTTATATTATTCTCATAATATAAGAGAGGATTTTCTACACTTTCTCCAACAGCTTTAGACGCTGCAAAATGAATAACACCTTCGATATCCTTATGACGTGTGAAAAAATCCTCAACCTTATCTTTTTCTCTAAGATCAAAGTTTTCAAAAATTGGTAGCTTTCCTGTAATTGCCTCTATTCCTTTTAGAACATCAGTAGAAGAGTTAGAGCAGTTATCAATAATAATGACATCATATCCTTCTGTTTGTAATTCCACTACTGTATGTGATCCGATAAACCCCAATCCACCGGTAACTAATATTTTCATTTTTTTATTTTCAAGAGTTTTGTTGTAATAAAGTGTAAAGTTAATATAATATAAACCATAACTAAAAATAGATCAGGATTTAGTTTTAGTATTTGTTAGAAAATCAAGTAAGTGCTAATGACTAACACTGTGATAATCGCACCAACTATAAAAGCATATTTCCAAGATGTTGTGTCTATCACATCTGTAGTTATAGGGACATACATGTCTGTTTTTGGTTTAAGAACTCCAATGATGAGCATAATGGTTACATTAATTACAAATAAAATTCCCATAATGTGTAAAAAATGGGGATATGCTTCAGCTTTGATAATGGCTAATTGGTCTGGATCTGTAATGCCGTTAGAAGTTGCTTGGGATAATGCTTCGTTTGTGAAATAAGGACCTAAGATAAGTAAACTTGCTAGATACATAAGAACTCCAGCAATTAGTACTACTTTAGCTCCAAGAGCAGGTACCTTTTTTGTAAGTATTCCAATGATAACCACTGCTAAAATAGGAACACTTAAGCTTCCTAAAGCTTGCTGAATATAAGAAAACAATCCTTCTGGAGCATTGGCAATAAATGGTGCGATTGTCATAGAAATTAAAGCGACTATAAGGCCAAATAATTTACCTGCTTTCACCGTTTGAAGGTCACTTGCATCAGGTTTAAAGAATTTTTTATAGAGATCAAACCCAAAAAGTGTAGCACTACTATTCAACAAACTATTAAACGAACTCAATACAGCACCAAAAAGGACAGCTGCAAAAAAGCCAAGCAATGCAGGAGGAAGTACTTTACGAACAAGTTCTGGATATGCTTGATCTGCAGAATCAAGGTTTCCATTAAATACATTCCAGGCTATAATACCAGGAAGTACAACGATTATGGGAATGAGAAATTTCACAAAGGCTGCAAGCATCATTCCTTTTTGCCCTTCTTTTAAACTTTTTGCACCAAAAACGCGCTGTAAAATAGATTGATTAGTTCCCCAATAGTACATTTGTGCTATCATCATTCCCGTAAAAATAGTTCCTAGAGGAATAGACGAAGTAACTCCTCCGGTAACATTAAACTTATCTTGATTTTCTGTCCATAATGTATTGATGCCATCCATCATACTTCCATCACCAATTAACTTTAATCCAAAGTATGGAATTAATAGTCCACCTATTAATAATCCTATAGCATTTATAAGGTCTGATACTGCAACCGCCTTTAATCCTCCAAAAATTGCATATATGACTCCTATGAGTCCAATGCTCCATACGCAAAGCCAAATAGTAGAAGATTTAGACCAACCCAATAATGTTGGCAAGTCAAACATAGTACTAAAGGCGAGTGATCCGGAATATAGAATTGTAGGTAATAGCACGATACTAAAAGCTACCAGAAATAAAACAGATAATATGGCTTTTGTATTTTCATCAAAGCGTTTTTCTATAAACTCAGGAATTGTAGTAATACCGCCTTTCATGTATTTAGGAAGTAACCATATGGCGGTAAGTACCATAGCAATGGCAGCCAATGTTTCCCAAGCCATAACCAGTACTCCTTCCGTAAAGGCTTGCCCATTAAGTCCTACAATCTGTTCTGCGGATAAATTCGTGAGTAATAATGAACCTGCAATAGTTATAGCGCCAAGACTTCTACCTCCTAGGTAGTAGCCATCAGCCGATTTTTCATCAGTGTTCCTGGTTTTCCACCAAGCATATATTGCTACAAGTAATGTAAATCCAATAAAAGAGAATATTCCCATTTGTGTTATGTATTAAATGAATTTAGAAAATCTTGCGATTTACTATTTTAATTTTAAGTAACTTCATGCTCATAATATGTCGATGCATCTTGTAGTAATAAATCGAGATATTTATTTTCGTTTTCCAGACGTTGTTCATCCCATCTTAAATACTTTATAAGATCTTCTTGCACCATAGATCGATATTGACGGACACTATCGATCCCAAAATATAATCTTCCGGTTCGTCTTACAAAAAAATCAGCCAATCCATTAATCATCTCATGATGCACGCCATACCATACTTCGGATCGTATTAATTTTTCTTCGATAGAATCATTTAAAAAATAACTTACTTTATCGATAATAGTATTGGCTTGTTTGCCATATGTGGTGGCTAGATACCATCCATAATATTCATCCTGTACGTTTAGTTCTTTTAGCTGTTGATTAATTTTCAGAAGATACTTCTCTACTTCCTCTGTATCTTTAAGGGGGTCACTGGTAAGAGGTATGTTTTGAGTAAACGATTTTGAAAACTGTTCCCTTTTCTTAGAACTCATTGTTTTCAGAACAGTATCAATTACACGTTGCGCCATTTTTCGATATCCAGTAAGTTTTCCTCCGGCAATCGAAATTAATCCTGTTTTAGAAACAAAGATTTCATCCTTTCTAGATAATTCTGAAGGGTCTTTACCATCTTCGTGAATGAGTGGCCTTAGTCCGGCCCAATTGGATTCTATGTCTTCTTCAGTAAGTTTTACGGTTGGAAACATATTATTTACTGCATCTAATAAGTATTGAGCATCTTCTTGTGTAGCTACCACACGATTTAGGTTGGCTTTGTAGTTGGTATCCGTAGTTCCAACGTACGTTGCTCTGCCTCTAGGGATAGCAAAAATCATTCTTCCATCTGGTACATCGAAGTATACAGATTGGGTAAGTGGAAACTGTTCTCTAGAAAAAACAATATGCACTCCTTTAGTAAGGTGCAAGTGTTTGTTATTCATAGAATGATCCTTTTCTCGTAATAAATCTACCCAAGGACCTGCTGCTGAAACGTAATTTCTTGCTTTGATAATAAATCTTTTTTGTGAATTATGATCTAGACATTCTAAGCTTTTAATCTTTCCTTCATCATCGTAATTAAAAGTCGTCATTTCACAATAATTGATGATATTGGCTCCATAAGAAGCTGCTTTTTTCAAAAGTTCTACAGTAAGTCTCGCATCATCAGTTCGATACTCTGCATAATAACCTCCTCCCGTAAGTTTGTTTTTATTTAATAACGGTTCCTTTGCAATTGTATCTTCTATGCTAAGCATTTTTCGTTTGTCATCTCCTTCTACATTTGCCAAAAAATCATATACTTTTAATCCTATGGCGGTCATCATTTTTCCATAAGTTCCTCCTTCTATCAATGGTAACAACATCTTTTCTGGCACTACCAAATGTGGGGCAAGTTTATGAACAGTAGCGCGCTCACTTCCAGATTCTTTTACAAGTGCGATTTCCATTTGTTTAAGATATCGCAATCCACCATGAATGAGTTTTGTAGATTTGTTACTGGTTCCAGAAGCAAAATCGTTTTTCTCTACTAAACATACTTTTAATCCTCTAGAAGCAGCATCCAAAGCAATTCCTGCCCCGGTGACTCCTCCGCCAATAATAATGATGTCATATTTAGTTGTCTGAGCTTTTTGCAATTGTATGTGCCGATCAAGAATAGAAAATCGAATTGGACCTTCCTCTTTAGTAGAGAGCATTTTGGCATTAGAAGATTTAGTGCGTTCTACTGCTTCTTTCCATCCACTGTATTTTCTGTTTCGCTCATGCTCTGTAATCTGGGGTTTAAACTTGGTATCTACAATTCTAATTTTTGAAATATCCTTTTTTGTCCAAACCCCAGCTTTTATTCCTGCCAGGAATGCAGCACCAAGTGCCGTTACTTCTAACATTGCAGGTCGATCTACTTCTACATTTAGAATGTCGGCCTGAAATTGCATTAAATAGTTATTAGCAGATGCTCCGCCATCTACTTTAAGTTCTTTCATGAGTTTGCCACTATCTTCTATCATTGCGTCTAATACATCACGAGTTTGATAAGCTAAGGCATCTACGGTGGCTTTTATAATCTCATTTTTCCCTGAATCCAGTGTTAATCCATAAATAGCACCTTTAGCACTCATGTCCCAATAAGGAGCTCCTAAACCCGCAAATGCAGGGACTACGTATAAGCCTTCTGAAGACGGAGTAGATTTGCAGATTTCTTCGGTTTCCGAAGCTTTTGTGATTACTTGTAATTTATCACGGAGCCATTGTACAGAAGCACCTCCTACAAAAACGCTACCTTCTAAGGCATATTTTATATTATCTTCCGGAAGACTACAGCACAAGGTGGTCAGTAAACCATTATTAGATTGATAGGCTTTTTTCCCCGTATTTAATAATAAAAAACAACCAGTTCCATAGGTGTTTTTAGCGATTCCGGATTTATAACCTCCTTGACCAAATAACGAAGCTTGCTGATCTCCAGCAACACCATATATCGGAACTTCTTTTCCTTGATAAGAAATACTTCCAAAATCGGATGAAGAATATTGAACTTTAGGGAGCATGTCCTTTGGAATATTCAATGCTGTTAACATCGTGTCATCCCATTTCAATTGTATAATATTGTACAACATGGTTCTGGAAGCGTTGGAATGATCGGTAACATGGCTAGTACCATTTGTGAATTTCCAGATTAACCAGGTATCGACGGTGCCAAATAACAGATCTCCGTTTTCTGCTTTTTCTCTTGCACCCTCTACATTATCCAGAATCCATTTTAGTTTTGTTCCAGAAAAATAAGAATCTATTACTAATCCCGTGTTTTTGGTAACATAATCTTCAAGACCAATAGCCTTTAGGTTTTTACAAATCCTGGATGTTCTTTTATCTAACCATACAATAGCGTTATAAATAGGCTCTCCCGTTGTTTTATCCCAAACTACAGTAGTTTCCCTTTGATTGGTGATGCCTATACCTGCAATTTTATCTATACTTATTTTGGATATGTCTAATACTTCTTCAAAGACTTCTTGTTGATGTCTGAAAATTTCAATAGGATCATGTTCTACCCATCCTGATTTAGGGTAATATTGGGTCAATTCTTTTTGAGCAATTCCACAAATAGTACCTTTATTGTCAAAAATGATGGCTCTGGTACTTGTGGTTCCTTGGTCAAAAGCAATAATATATTTTTTATTCATCAGAGGATGTTTGACTTTATTTCTATATATTTTATTTAATTATTGATTTTCTATAGGTATCTTAAAAAATAGCATAAATTTTAAAATATTAATCAATTGATTATAAATATCTAAATTATTTAAGCAATGAAAAAGATAATTGCTAATTAAAAAAAATGTAATCGGTTGTATTATTTTTTATATTGAGTATGATCATTTTTACACACTTTTTAAATAATAAGCTTCAAGTTTCGGCGTTTTTTTCTAATATAATTAATCCGCAAACAGGTGCTTTTATTTGAACGACTCCTATGAGAACCATTAAATTGCATTCATTTATTTTTTTTCCAGTACAATCATAGATCACACAATGATAGGCTCCATAATTTTTATCACTACTCAGTACGATTTTGGTGTTTAACTGACCATTAATGATATCAACTCTGTTCGTTTCTTCCTGAAAATCAATAATATAATTGTCAAATAACCCAATAATTGTATGGTCCTCTAAAGAAGATTTAAGTACTGGATAATTTGCTAAAGGTTTTTGTGGGATAAATTTTCCTTTTAAGAAAACATCGGAATGATTTCTCCAATAATGTGTATAAAAATGGATCATTGATAATTCTTCTGATGTTGCTTTTTGAAGTAAAATAGAAAGTTGTGGGACTCCAAATAAGGTATTCACTAATTGCAATGCTTTTATTTCTAAAGGTTCTTCTGTATGATAAGTAAACATATCACTGTGCACAGCAGTTTCGCCACAAAGGATCTTGATATCAGTAATCCGCACTCTATTCATTACAGAATCACCAGGGCAGTCAAATGCTCTAAACATATTACCATATTTGCGCATGGCAGGACCTGTATATTTTTGACGAAATTCGATAACAACCTCTGGATTAATGGCATGTAATGAACTCATTATGTCTGTCATTAATCGATCTACTGCTAGATTTACAGAGGAGTAGTCCCTTCCTTCTTCTTTAGTTAGTTTGGTACTAGGGTATACTTTAAATTCGTCGATGAAATCCAGTTTGAAACCGTCAATTCTCCAAGTTTTTAATGCATTTACATATAAGCTTATCAGATATTCTCTTACTTCAGGATACCTGGGATCAAATACAGGAGCCCAACGATGTTCTTCTGTAAGGAATTTACCTTTAAATTTTTTATACGCTTTTGATTTCTTCCCACAGAAAGGAACAGAATACCATAAAGCTAATTTCATTCCTGTAGTATGGATTTTGTTGACAAAATTTTTCATTTCAGGAATCCTCTCGGGATACCAATCACCTGTATAATCATAACCTCTGTTTTCATCATTGGTTTGCCATCCATCATCGATTATTATTAACTCGTATCCTAATGTGGAAGCAATTCTACATTCTTCAATAAGATTTTCTATATCTAGTTTTTGATGAAATTGATACCAGGTAGAATATACAGGAACTTTTGCTAAATCAGGAACAATTGCCGGAGTGAGACTTTCAAAACTCTCCCACCATTTCCCTACATTTTTTAAAGACTCCGAAAAAGGTTGGTTACTTTGATCAATTCTTAGTTGTGCGTTATAATCTGTAATTGCGTGATGTCTTTCTGTGAAAAATGAAATATGACAATAAATACAATTATCTTCTTCTCTATATAATGCATTCAATTTTTTAGTATTAATAGCATCAGAACAGGCAAATGTAATGATGTTACTGTCATCATGACCAAATAAAGAAATTACAGGGGAATCTACAGAAATTCTTGATTCCATATGATCCAATTCCCAATCATCCATGATTCTTTTTGCAAAATCTGTTGTAGGTTTCCAGACACCTTTTACATTAACAACAGGGATTTTCCATTTAAAAGTCACTTTTTGTGGTTGAAATTTAGTTTCAGATGAAAAATTAATATTATATATAGTTACTCCATGTTGTTCTTCAAGTAAGGTTATATGAACTTGAAAATCTTTGGACTCCTGTATTATCTCTATATTATGAGTAATGACTTCTTTCATGTGTTTTTTTTATTCTTTGATGTTTTGTAAAATCAGTCTTTTGCTAAAACATTTCTTTTTTTAATTATACGATGTACAACTATGCTGTCATTGTTTTGCGTGGCAAAAACTAAATTTTCTTTATTTCTCTTTTGGACAGAAATGATATGATTGGATTGTTTTGTTATCAAAAAACCACTTTTATTATTTTCTATTGGAATAAAACCTTTTTTTGATCCTTTTAAGTAGATTCCTACCATAGCATCATGTCTGCCGTAATTGGCTTCTGCAGAATAATTATTGCCTACGATTAGAACATCTTTAAAACCATCTTGATCAATGTCTTGGATAAGAAAATCATTGATAGGAGATCGTTGACAAACTTGAGGTAAATAATGCACTTTAAAAATGTTGTCTCCTATATTCTCTGCGTAAATTGATTGAAATATATGAGCACTAAGAGTTTCTTTGTCTAAATCATTGATATTTAATAATTCTTGAAAGTTGACTTTAGCAAATTCATTGTATGTAGGGTATCGTTTTTTTAAACTTACCAATTGTTTCATAATGTCATCTCGAGTATGTATAGGTTTAAGAGATAGGCCATCAGTAGTTTCGAAATACTGAGCTAAAACAGGATCGATACTTCCATTATGATCAAAATCCTCTGTGTAAACATATACAGCTTGATCAAACCTTGGTTGTATAAATCCATTAGTTCCTTGATTACCTGCTAGTATGTCCTGATCACCGTCATTATCGAAATCCGCGAGCGTTATACTGTTCCACCAACCAGACATTTTTATTTTTTTTCCTTCTGTATCTAGCCATTGTATAGGGATTTCTTTTGCTTTGTCTTTGTTGATATTATAGATGGAGATAGGCATCCACTGTCCAACTACGATTAGTTCTTTTGTTTTATCATTATTAATGTCTGCCCAGCTCGCATCAGTTACGATACCGGGTTTAGAGAAAGAAATTTTATTATTTATTGATAGATTACCTTTTTGATTAGTAAGTATATAGCTAGGTGTATGAAGCGGGTACTTACCTGGCAGAACACCCCCACCGATAAAAATATTTTGGAATCCATTATTATCTACATCATTTGCAACAACACAAGTTGTATTTGTTTTAATTTTGGAAAGAACTTTGTCATGCGACATAGAAAAATGCCCTTTGCCATTGTTAATAAATATTCTGTCTTTTAATAATTCTTCATTATTTCCTGCATCACTTCCTCCGCTTCCAATATATAAATCGTTATCTCCATCGTGATCAATGTCAATAAACAATGAAGCGGTATCTTCATATTTGGTATCTAATTTTTGAATAGGTTTATAAATTCCATTTTTGTCTTCCGCAAAAAGAGTACCTGGAACATTTTTACTACCTCCAATAAAGATCTCATCGCCTTTTTGATTATCAATATTTCCTTTTATGATACAAGGACCTAGAGCATTAAATTGATGACTTAGTAATGATTGTTGTAAATAATCATTTAAATAATTTTCTGTATGTATGTATGAAAAGGTGGTTTTATCTTTTTGAAATATTAGATCCGTTTCTTTTCTAGACTTATTGTGATAAGAATTTTGATGAGAAATAGTTAAAACTTGATTTGATGGAATATCTTTTTTGTAACTAACGTTTCCATCTGGCCATATTACTTGTAATGAGTCAATTTTTTCTGAGTGAATACCAAAATGAATAATCGGTTCTACAGATGATAAATACCCTCTAACTGTAGATTGATATTGTGTTTGTTTGTTTGCATTTTCCCACAAAGTAATTTTTGCTCCAATTCCGTTTTTGTTTTTGTAAGTTCCTTCTAGCTGTACTCTCAAAAATTTTTTACCTTTTTCTGAAGTGTGATTTTCTAAAATCGATGCCGGGCTGTTAATATTATTTATAACTAAATCCAAATCTCCATCCAAGTCTAAGTCTGCATAAGCAGAACCATTAGAGTATGATTTTTGATTCCTGATCCATTGAGAAGAAACATCAGTAAATTGAGTTTTACCGTTATTTTGATACATCACATTGGCAAGATGAATTCCCGGAAGTTTTTTGACTAAGGTCTTAAATTTATCTTTTCGAGCTTCTGGGGTCCCAAAGATGTTGTTTTGTTCCGAGTAATTGATGAAATCCAAATCGGTAATATCTTTTACATAACCGTTAGTGATGTAAAGATCTTTATTTCCATCGTTGTCATAATCTGCTATAAGTGGAGCCCAACTCCAATCTGTGCTAGCAATACCCGAAGCAAATCCAATTTCTGAGGCAGGTATTATTTTGTCATTGATAAAACCATTATGTACCTGCAACGTATTATGAATATATTGAGGTGTATATCCGTTTCTTTGTGCCAATAAGTATCGATCATAATTATTAGAAACTAACATTTTCTTTTGCCGTTCATAATCATTAGGGAGCATATCTACAACCATAATATCAGGTAATAAATCATTGTTAATATCTGCTACGTCTACCCCCATCGCATTGTAGGTTTGTTTTGATAAAATTTGTTGATTTATTTCATCAAACCCAAGATGCATTCCAATAGTATCAGTCCCTTTGTTTAGGTACAAAAGATCATTAGTTATAAAATCATTACTAATATAGATATCTGGTAAATTATCATCATTAAAATCATTGATAGCAACACCAAGACCAAATCCTTTATGAGTGATTCCTAAACTATCGGATACGTTGGTAAAGTATATTTGATTTTTATCTTCTTTAGTTTTGTTTTCTAATAAATAATCTGATAAATGTTTAGGTTGGTATTTCTTAGGGATAGGAGTGTTTCTATCTCTTTTTGTATTTCCATTATGAACAATATAAGCATCTAGGTCGCCATCAGTATCATAGTCAAAAAAAACAGTTTGTTGGCTGTAGTTTCCATCATCTAAACCATAGATCGAGGCTTGCTCTTTAAAATAGGGGGTGCCTTTTTTGTTTAATCCTTGGTTTATGAACAATAAATTGTTGCAATCATTATTACAGTTAGCTCCACCTACATTAAGATAAATATCATCTAATCCATCTGCGTTTATGTCCACAATACTTACTCCGGTAATCCATGAACTTGTTTTAAAATGTGACTCTACTGATATATCTTTAAACTTCAGGTCTCCAAGGTTTAAGTAAAGCTTACTGGATGCTTGATTTGCAGTAAAAACAATATCTGGTAAATTATCATTATTAAAATCACCGATGCCAACACCTCCACCATTATAACAATATTGAAAATCAATAACATTGATAGAATCGTTTTCAATAATTGTATTTTGAAAAACTACAGTGCTATGTGAAGACGGAACAAGAGTAAATAGAAAATCTTCGGACGGCTGTTTTTTGCATCCCAAAAGAAACAGAACAAGTACAATATGAATTATATATTTTTTCAAAAAGATGGTGTTAATTTTCAAAACCAAGCAAACCCAAGGGAAGGTTTGCTTGGCTGACTAAAACAATAAAAACATTACTACAATCAAACAATTACTAATATTATAATTTAGTATCCATCATTCTGGTTTAAGTTAGGGTTGGCTTGTAATTCTGGTAAAGGAATCCATAAAAATTCATCTTGTCCGGTAGTAAATACAGCTGCTGGTCCTGCCAGAGATTTAGGATGACGACCTCCTGCTACGGTAGAACTAGGGCCTAATATATCATCCGCTAATTCCCAACGTACTAAATCGAAAAAGCGATGCCCTTCGCCAGTCAATTCCATGACCCGTTCATCTATAATAGCTTGTTCTGTTTCTTCTTTGGATAATGTGTTGGGCAATAGTGAAATCTGCGCACGTTCTCTAACCTGATTGATAAAGGGAATGGCATTTGCCGTGGCACCATCTTCATTAAGAGCTTCGGCTAACATTAATAATACATCAGCATATCTAATGATTCTCCAGTTCGTTCCCAACGTATGTCCAAAACCAGGAATTTCTGCGCTTGATAAACCTTCATCTAAACCTGCGTATTTTCTAGAGAATATAGCTGGAACTCCTAGGTTCTCGGCAACTTCAATACTTGGAGCAAAATCTTCTACAAATGGAGCGCCTCCATATCCAGTTGCTCCAGGATAATCAAAGGCAATGGTTGTATTTCTTCTTACAGTATCTCCATTATCTTCAAAAACTTGAAGAATATGTGGGTTTATAACATGTCCTTGATCTAAACTTATATGCGGAGGAGAATAATCAATATACCAATTGGATTGAGATCCTGTAAGTGGTGAATCTGCTCCCCAAACAAAATTATCTTGTCCTACATATTGAAGTTCATATACAGATTCTGAATTATTTTCTAAAGAAGAGTTAGATGAAAAATTATCTCTATAACTACCTGAAGGAAGTAAAGAATATCCTAGTGTAGTTACTTCTGTAAAATCTGTAATTGCATTTGGCCAATCTTCCATATATAGGTAGGTTTTCCCACGTAAAGCGAGTGCAGCTCCTCTAGTAGGACGTCCTAAATCATTAGGCCCCCAAGATTGTGGGAGTCTATTTACTGCTTCTGTAAGATCTGCAATAATTGCCTCATTAAACATTGTCGGTGTTGCGTTAAAAGGAAAAAATTCTTCTGGGTTTTGCGTATCGGGTGTTTGCATAACAAGTGGAGCAGTTCCAAACAGGTTAAGTAAATACCAATTACAGAATGCACGTTGAAAATGTGCTTGCCCTAAAATTTCGTTTTGAACCTCTCCGGATAGTACTCCGTTTTCTGTATCTTCTTCAATAATTCTATTAGCTCTAGCTATAGATTGATATAGTTGAGGATAAAGGTCTACTGCCCATCTGGAAATACCGGGCTGTCCTTCTAACGTAGACATAGTTGTATTTTGTTGGAATGGGATTACATTGTAGGCGTCTGATCGTAGCATAGCACCTGTGTGAATAACCCGCCCCCAAAATAGTACCGCAGTTATTGAATGGTACATGCCATTTACGGCTAGTCTAAAGTCATTCTCAGACTGAAAAAATGCAGGTTCTGCTACATTATTTGGATTTGAGATGTTAAGGTCTTCTTCGTTACAGCTATAATAAATTACTACAAAAAGTAATAACATTATGAAGGGGAATAATTTTTTAATGGTTTTCATATCGTATTCTTTTTTTTGTTTTTAAAATGACATTTGTATCCCGATTGTAAAAGTACGAGGTCTCGGTTGCGCCCTCACATCAAGGCCTCTGTCAAAAACAGAATCGGCGCTAGTTAATGGCGTAAAACCAAAGAAACCACGATTAGTTCCTAATCCACTATTGTTGGATCCTATTTCGGGATCATATCCAGAATAATTTGTAATAGTAAATACATTCTGAACATTTGCAAATACCCTAGCATTAGAGACCCATTTTTTTCCTATAAAATCATTAAAATTATATCCGATTTCTAGTGTTTTAAGACGGAAAAAGGAACCGTCTTCTACAAAGAAATCAGACGGAAGTTGGTTTCCTGCATTATCTTGTGTAGTTACACGAGGAAGATTTGTATTTGGATTCGCAGGAGTATAAGCATCTCTTACAATCCCAAGTTTATTATCGTCCAAGAAGAAATATCCAAAGAATTTGGTAACATTATAAATTTCGTTTCCTTGGACTCCATTAAAGAAGGCTCCAATATCCCAATTTTTATAATTTGCAGAAAGGTTAATACCATATGTGAAATCTGGTGTTGGATCGCCCAAATAAGTCTGATCTTCATCGTTTATTCTACCATCATTATTAATGTCTATCCTTCTAAAATCTCCTGGTTGTAGTAATGCTCTTCGATCTGGATCATTAGCTAGAAAAGGATCGTTGTCTATTTCCGCTTGATCATTATAAATTCCATCTGTCGTAAATCCAAAGAAAAACCCCAAAGGTTGTCCAACTTCAAACCGATTTGCTCTTAGTCCTTCTTCATTATATGAAGGACCTACAATAGGGTTTGGAGAATCAGTTAACTCATTTTGGATCGCAGAAATATTAAAACCTATATTGAAGGTTAAGTCATCGCCTTTGTCATAACTATATGCTGCTTCAAATTCAAAACCTTTATTATTAATAGAGGATGCGTTTTGAAATACAGGATTTACAGATCCATTAGAATCTGGAATAGCAACAGCTTGAATTACATCTTCATTATCTCTGTTAAAATAATCTAGACTTAGTTTTAAACTATTGTCTAATAGTGAAGTGTCTAAACCAAAATTGATGGTTTTTGATGTTTCAAAACTTAATGTGGGATCTACTAAACTTGTAATTGCAAATCCTGGAATTTGTCCGGAAGAACCACCAACGGTAATAGGAGAATTAGGTTCTACAACTGATTGATTCGAAAAAGGATCTACATTTTGGGATCCTAATTCTCCATATCCAGCTCTAAACTTAAGGGAATTAAATATCCCGTCTTTGTTAAAGAAATTTTCATCACTAATGACCCATCCAACAGAGAAAGAAGGAAATGTGCCTGTATTAAAACCACTTGCAAAAAGAGAGGTTTTATCTCGACGTACGATAGCTGTAAATAAATATTTTTGGCTATAATTATAGTTTATACGCCCAAAAAACGAGAAAAGCTTATTATCAAAACGTCCTCCACCTGAGTTTATAATATTATCAGTAAACTGTGCTATATTGGTAATATTATTACTTGGCAGTCCTTCTGCATAAATTGCAATTGTATTTGTTGTAATGTCCTGGCGAGCACTCCCTATAAGAACATCAAAATTATGTGCTCCAATACCTTTTTTATAGTTAAGAGTGGGTTCTACATTTGTGGCATAACGTTCTCCTCTTACCTCAGTAAGATCATTGAGAGGATTTGCATTAGTTTCACTATCTATATTACTTTGAAAAAAAGTGGGTTGAAATGTATTTCTATAAAAATTGGTGTATTCAGCACCTACGTTGAGCTTAGCAGTAAGTCCTTCTATAATTTCATATGAAAAATTCATATTGCCTAGAAAATTACGTTCCGTATTCTGATCATTTACTAATTGTGCGTTTGCAAATTTATTAGTTCCTCCAATTCCAAAAATAGGATCACTAATAGCCTCAAATCCACCTTCATTTTCTGGAGCAAAAGGACGAATAATAGGTACAGTACCTCCTTGGTTTCCAAATGCATTATTACGAGTAAATCTATTTTCAGAAAACCCGAAAGATTCTTGAATTTTAAGTCTACCTATTTTGAACTCACTGTTTAAACGTACATTTTTACGGTTAAATTCTTCACTTATTAATAAGCCTTCTTCATCATAATAATTTGCACTAAAAAAGTATTTTGAGTTTTCTCCACCACCAGATATATTAAATCCAAAATCTTGAATTGTACCTGAGTTTACACTTAAATCTTGAAAATCTGTATTGATTCCTGGATCAGGGATGTTTCCATCAAGACCATCATTAACTCTACGTTGATTAAGAAATGCGATATACTCAGGACCATTAAGTAAATCAAGTTTTTTTGGTTGTGTGTTAACCCCACTTCGTATATCAATATTTACTGTAGGAGAGGAATTTTGTTTACCTCTATTGGTAGTAACTATAATAACTCCATTTGCGGCACGAGAACCATATATTGCTGCAGATGTCGCATCTTTTAACACTTGAAGATTCACAATGTCTTTAGCATTTAAGAAATTTATATTATCAGAAATAGCACCATCAACTACGTATAAAGGAAAAGAATTAGTTAAAGAGCTTACCCCACGTACAAAAACATTCGCAGGACTACCAGGTGCACCACCTGCAGTTTCTACCTGAACTCCTGCGAGCTTACCTTGTAATGCAGAGGTTGGGTTTGCCGTAACAACTTGTGCTATATCTTCTGATTTAATTTGAGATATAGCTCCCGTAACATCTCTTTTGGATTGTGAACCATACCCAACAATTACTATTTCATCAAGAGCGGCAGCATCTTCTTGAAGTGTAATATCTAGAATGGTTTTACCGTTTAGAGGCACTTCTGCCGTAATAAAACCAACATAACTAAATATTAAGATGGCATTATCGGCTACATTATTTAAGGTGTATTTGCCATCAAAATCTGTGGTAGTACCATTATCATTCCCTTTTACTAGGATGTTAACTCCGGGTAAAGGACCATTTGGCTCGTTTACCGTTCCTGAAACCGTTTGTTGTGCGCTAACAAAGGTGGTTGTTAGGCCAATGAGTAACATCATGATACGATTAAATATTTTTCGCTTCATATGATTTGTGTGTTTGTTAATAGTTTTTTCTGAGTTGAAGTTAGATAAGAGTATTTTATTATGCTATGATACTCTATGCTACAATGCAAATGTAGAATATTTATTTTTATATCAAAGCTTAAAACTATAAATTTTTATGTAATAGTTAGTTAGGAGGTTGTAAAAATAGAAATATGGTAGATAAACAATACAAAAATTGTGAAATTATTAAAACAAGAATTTTGTAGTGTATAGCACAAAATTATAATGTGTAGAAGAATCGGTTTTTATATAAATATGTTAGAACTTTGAAGTAGCAAGATATTGCTAAAGAGAATTGCGTTGTCTTAAGTATGTAGGAACGATTTCTTGAATAGGCTTTCCTTCCTTAACGAAATGAGCCGCTTTTTTTGCCATCTGCGTAAAATCGGTAGAAATTGTTGTTATTCCGCCAAAAGCAATTTCTTTTACGATGTTATCATCATGTGCTAGGATACCAATATCAGAACCAATTCGGTATTCCATTTTCCGGGCATCTTTTAGAACTTTCCAAAGTTGTGTGTCACTAATAGAAAAGTATGCCGTGCTTTTTGTCAATGTATTAGGTTCATAACTATCTACTACCTCACCATTAATATCGTAGTCAGATATGTAGCGGTTAAAAGCGTTTAAAATTTCGGGAGGGAAATCAGAATTTTTCTTAAAAAATAATACGAATCTGTTGTATTTTTTTATGTAGGTAGTAAGCTCCACCAGTTTTTGATATGTTACTTCTTCAAATTCTTGAGAAATATAGGAATAGTCTTTGGACATTTTTAGATAGCGGTCGACAATTAATAGTCGGTCAGAAGGTATTTGTTTCATCATAGATGAAACTTCTTTTTCTTGGATTGGTGCTATAACATACATACCATATTTACGAGATATATTATCTATTATTGTCTTAAGTAAAGTAAGGTTATTGTGATGAAAGAAAATATCAATATGGTATTTTTCACCAAGTTCTTTTCTAAAAGTATTGTAAAAATCTTCCTGAAAACTATGGAACGCAAATAAAATTAATGCCACTTTTAATTTAACATTAGTTTCTTCGCTAATAATATAATACCCTTTAAGGTTTTTAGATTCTACTAGTCCGCGTTCTTTTAATTCGGTATACGCTTTTACAAATGTTTTTCTTGCATATCCCACTGATGCTACCATTTCATTAATAGAAGGTAATTTGTCTCCTACTTTTAGGACTCCAGAGTCAATTGCATTTATAATCCCGTTAACGATTTGTTCGTGCTTCGATAATGTATTTATATCCTGAAGGTCGTATATTTTTTGAAGTAACGATGACATATTTAATTGTGAATTCTACGGTCTATAAATTTAAGCTTAAATACTAGATTTCAAAATTATATCCAGATTCTTGTAGTTTTTGATATTTGGTATGATCAAATTTATATAGATAAGCACCTTTTTTAGAACTGCTTTTGTCTTTTTCTTCTAGTTTGATGATTACATCAAAAGAAAGTATTTTTTTTCGAAAATTTCTAGGGTCTAATGATTTTCTATAAATAGCCTCGTATAATGACTGTAGCTGTGGGATAGTGAATTTTTCTGGTAAAAGTTCAAAACCGATAGGCTTATATCTTGCAATTTCTTCAATTCTTTTTAGAGCATTGGATACCATAAGATTGTGATCCAGAATTAATTTGGGAATTATATCTATGTCAAACCATGTTGCTTGGTTTTCCTTAACTGTGTTTTTTATGTACTTATTAATTCGTATTAAAGCATACTGAGCAATTGATATACAACGGAATCCGGGGTCTCTATCTACAGAACTATATGTTTTTAACTCTTTCATATATACATTTTGAAGGCCAGTAGATTCTTTTAGAATCCTTTTTGAGGCGTCAGAAACACTTTCTCCGATTTTCACAAAACTTCCGATAAGAGATAATGAATCTTTAAAAGGGTTTAATTTTCGATTAAAAACTAACAACTTTAATTTTCCTTCTTCAAATCCAAAAATGATACAATCAACGGCAACATAAAATTTATCTTTTTCTTGGTATGAGTTCATGCTGTCAGTTAACAGGTTTTATTATCCCGAAAATGGATTTGGATGCAAATTAATAAAAAATACACTATCAACAGTAAATGTAAAAAACACATTTATTATGTTTGTCTGAACTTTAAAATTAAAATCGGTATTTGTTTAAATACTATCTATCAAACTATGTTCAAAAAATGACAAAAAATGAGAGTTTTGTAAAAGGTTTTACGTTATAATTGGTTGTTTATTCTCTAGGAATAGTTAATTTTCTTGGTGAACATACTGATTATAATAATGGATTTTTTTGCCCACTGCTATAGATGAAAATTTATGGTAGGTTATGAAATGTTTGTAAGCCCTCAGCGTGATGTTACTGTAGGGCGAGCAATAAAAACAATTAAAGAACAATCAATAGATCTTTACTCTTTATAGTTATAGAAATTCTACTAATTATATAATTTTAGCTACTTCCTGATTCACAAATTCCAGAAATCGTTCATCTTTTTCTGTAAACGGATCTGGAGTTTCAGAATCAATATCTATTTGTCCGATATTCTCTCCATTTTTAAATAATGGAATAACAATTTCTGATTTAACCGTAAAACTACAAGCAATATAATTGTCCTGAGCCTGAACATCAGGAACTATGAAGTTCTCATTAGATACTGCTACCTGACCACAAATCCCTTTTCCGAATGGAATAATAGTATGATCAGTTTCCTCACCAACGTATGTTCTTAATTTTAGCTCTTCTTTATCACCATTTTTGAAATAAAAACCAACCCAATCATAGTATTCAATCGTATCATTCAGCAATTGACAAACTTGATGTAATCTATCAGTGACAGGGTTGTCTTCATTTTTAAGGATGTTAACAACCTTAGGTTTTAAATTTTCAAATAGCATTCCTTACAATTTTTCGGCAAAAGTATTTAAAATATTTAAAAATGAGGGTTTTTTAGAATGGTATTGTTTTGTTAAAAATTTCTAAGGAAAACGCAAAAAAATCACGATTCTATAAATATTACGTATTTTTGTTTGTAAATGAAAAAAGTTTTTCAGAAAATAACGTCAATATTATTAGCTTGCTTAGTATTACTTTCTACGTTTTCGTTTACTGTGGAAAAACATTACTGTGGGCGTTTTTTGGTTGATGTTGCTGTGTTTTCTAAAGCCAAAGATTGTGGAATGAACATGATGAGTCATTCTGATGATCAAAGCGTACGAATGCAGAAAAAATCTTGTTGTAAAGATGAGATTATTGTTCTGGAAGGACAGGATGAACTTAAAGTTTCTTTTGATCAAATAGATTTTTCTCAACAAGGGTTCATTATATCATATATACATTCTTATGTAAATCTCTTTTCTCTGCCAGAAGAAAAGCACTTGATTTCTAAAGAATATTCTCCACCCGAACGGGTTACAGATATTCTCATTCTACACGAGACTTTCTTGATTTGATTTAGTTTATTATTATTGATTAACAAAAGTAATTTATACGGTTATTTGTGTTAAAGAGATGTTGTTTCTAACATAAAGAATACAACTGATTTCAATTAATAGTTGACTAAATCTTATTATATATGCTCAATAAAAGCATTAAATTTTTAATCGAAAACAAGTTCATAGCAGTTTTATTGCTGCTGATTTTAATAGGTTGGGGACTCATCCATTCGCCTTTTCAATCAGATCTGTTTTTTTTGCCTAATGATCCGGTAGCAGTTGATGCAATTCCTGATATTGGAGAAAATCAACAGATAGTCTTTACGAAATGGTCTGGAAGATCTCCACAAGATATTGAAGATCAAATTACATATCCACTTACTACCTCCTTATTAGGAGTTCCTGGAGTAAAAACCATTCGTAGTTCTTCTATGTTTGGGTTTTCTAGTATTTATATCATTTTTGAAGAAGATGTAGAGTTCTATTGGAGTCGCAGCCGTATTTTAGAGAAACTAAATTCATTACCCAACGGATTACTACCTAATGGGGTAACTCCATCTTTAGGCCCTGATGCAACCGGCTTAGGTCAAATATTCTGGTATACGTTAGAAGGGCGAGATGATCAAGGAAAGGTAACTGGTGGTTGGGACCTGCATGAGTTGAGAAGTATTCAGGATTATTATGTTAAATATGCTTTATCCTCAGCTAATGGAGTTTCTGAAGTAGCCTCGATTGGAGGATACGTAAAGGAATACCAGGTAGATGTAAATCCAGAATTAATGAAGCAATATAATATTGGATTACATCATGTTGTAAAAGCAGTAAAAGAAAGTAATCGTGATATCGGAGCTCAAACTCTTGAGGTTAATCAGGCAGAATATCTGGTTCGTGGTTTAGGATATGTTACATCTATTGCTGATATAGAAAATGCTACTGTGGGTGTTGAAGAGTATACACCAATTAGAATAAAAGATATTGCAAAAGTCTCTCTTGGACCAGCCGCTAGACGTGGTATTCTAGATAAAGAAGGAGCGGAGGTTGTAGGGGGAGTAGTAGTAGCTCGATATGGAGCAAACCCTATGGAAGTAATCACCAATGTAAAGGATAAAATCAATGAACTAAGTTCAGGATTGCCTACCAAAATTCTTAAAGATGGTCGTACTTCTCAGTTAACAATAGTTCCTTTCTACGATAGAACTGAATTGATTCAAGAAACCTTAGGGACATTAAAAGAAGCATTAACTCTAGAGATATTGATTACTATTTTGGTGATTGTTATTATGGTTTTTAATCTTCGAGCTTCTATTTTAATTTCAGGACTATTGCCAGTAGCAGTTTTGATGGTTTTTATAGCCATGAGAATGTTTGGAGTAGATGCCAATATAGTAGCACTATCAGGAATCGCGATTGCTATTGGTACTATGGTAGACGTAGGTGTTATACTTTCAGAAAATATCATACGACATATTGATGAAAATGAGGAAGAGTTGCCTGTTAATACGGTAGTTTATAATGCTACAATAGAGGTTTCTGGAGCTATTCTAACAGCTGTTTTAACGACGATCATAAGTTTTATTCCGGTTTTCACGATGATAGGAGCAGAAGGAAAGCTTTTTCGACCATTGGCATTTACAAAAACCATGGCACTTACAGCATCTATAATCATAGCTTTGTTTTTGATACCTCCTTTTGCTGCATATTTATTTAGAAAACGATCTATTAAAAAAGCCATAAGTTATTCAATCAATATCGCGTTGATTGTAGCTGGAGTTATAGTGGTTTCTTTTGGTGTTTTATTAGGTCTTATTCTTATCGCATTTGGCATTACTAGAATTTTACAGCTCACTGAAAAACTCTCTTTAAAGAAAGTAAATTTAATTCATATTATAATTTCTGCGATAACTATTGTTTTTCTACTGGCAGAGTATTGGAGACCTTTGGGAGTTGATAAAAGTATTTTCTGGAACCTGATCTTTGTAGGATGTATATGTTTTGGATTATTAGGTGTATTTTCTTTATTCCGAAGATATTATGTTGTCATTCTAAAATGGGCACTTGATCATAAATTATTGTTTATGTCATTACCTACAGGAATAGTAATTTGTGGGGTGTTTATTCTCCAAAATACAGGAAAGGAATTTATGCCGTCACTTAATGAAGGCTCTTTTCTATTGATGCCCACTTCACTTCCGCATGCTGGAGTAGAGGAAAATAAAAGAGTATTGCAGCAATTAGACATGGCTGTTGCTACAATTCCAGAAGTAGAAACTGTTGTTGGTAAAGCAGGAAGAACAGAATCCGCGCTGGATCCTGCTCCATTATCCATGTATGAAAACATCATTCTTTATAAACCCGAATATATTTTAAATGAAGAAGGCGAACGTCAACGTTTTAAAACGAACGATAATGGATTATTCGAGTTGAAGGATGGACGTTTTGTTTCTAATGCAAAAGCTAGGAAGAATCAATTAATTCCTGACGAAGATGGAGAATACTATAGAAGTTGGCGGCAACATATCAAATCTCCCGATGATATCTGGAAAGAAATAGTAAGAGTAACCAAGCTTCCAGGAGTAACCTCTGCTCCAAAATTACAGCCTATAGAAACGAGGTTGATTATGCTTCAAACTGGAATGAGAGCACCAATGGGGATCAAAGTAAAAGGGCAAGATTTAACCTCTATTGAAACTTTTGGTATACAATTAGAAGCTATTTTAAAGCAAGTAGAAGGGGTTAAATCTGAAGCTGTTTTTGCCGATAGAATTGTAGGGAAACCTTATTTGTTGATTGATATAAATCGTGATCGTATTGCACGTTATGGAGTTTCTATAGAAAAAGTTCAACAGACATTAGAAGTAGCTCTAGGAGGAATGACACTGACAGAAACTGTTGAAGGAAGAGAGCGTTACGGAATAAGGGTACGATACCCTCGAGAACTGCGTTCTAACCCAGAAGATATTAAGAATATTTATATTCCTGTAGCACAAGGAAATCCAATTCCTCTAAGTGAATTGGTAACAATTAGATACGAACAAGGGCCACAAGTAATAAAAAGTGAAGATACATTTCTTGTAGGGTATGTATTGTTTGATAAATTAGATAGCTATGCAGAAGTTAATGTAGTAGAAAATGCCCGGAAATTGATCAAAGAGAAAATAGATGCTGGAGAAATAAGAGTTCCAAAAGGAATTAGTTATCAATTTACTGGCTCCTACGAGAATCAAATGCGAGCCGAGAAAACACTTTCATTTGTGGTTCCTTTGGCGTTACTTATTATTTTTATGATATTGTATTTTCAGTTTAAATCAGTGACAACATCTCTTATGGTTTTTACAGGAATTGCAGTAGCTTTTGCTGGAGGATTTTTGATGATTTGGTTGTACGGACAAAATTGGTTTTTGAATATTAATTTTTTTGGAGAGAATTTGAGAGATTTATTCCAAATACATACCATTAACTTAAGTGTAGCAGTTTGGGTGGGATTCATAGCTTTATTTGGTATTGCCACAGATGATGGAGTCGTCATGGCAACCTATTTGACGCAAACTTTTAAAAGCAATAAACCAAAAACATTAAATGGAATCAGAGCCTCTGTAGTAGAAGCAGGTGTAAAAAGAATACGTCCTTGTCTAATGACTACTGCTACTACGATTCTGGCATTATTACCTGTATTAACATCAACAGGAAGAGGAAGTGATATTATGATACCAATGGCAATACCTAGTTTTGGAGGAATGCTAATAGCATTGATTACCTTGTTTGTTGTGCCTGTATTATTTAGTTGGAGAGAAGAGATTTTATTTAGAAAAGTGAAAAGTTATAAATGAATACAAGAGTAAAGATAAAAGAACAAAGAATAAGGAGGATTGACAAAATGTGCAGTAATATGAAAATAATAATGGTTTGGTTTAGCAGTTTTATAAATCTAGATCTTAGAATAAGAAAGAAGGAGTCTTTGCTTTTCTTTTTTCTACTCTCTTTTCTTTTTTCAAACGGACAAACGTTACAAGAATATATTAAAGAGGCAAAAGAAAATAATCCAGAACTCAAAGCTTTTCAGAATAGATTAGATGCTAGTATCGAAAAAGTAAATGAAGCAAGAAGCTTACCCAATACTACCATTGGAACTGGATATTTTGTCAGTGAACCAGAAACTCGAACTGGAGCACAAAAAGCTAAATTTACTGCCCAACAGCGTATCCCATGGTTTGGTACCATAAAAGCAAGAAAAGAAACCGCCTCTAAAGAAAGTGATGTGCATAAAAATAAATTAGAAATTGCAAAAAGAAAGATCACGCTACAAGTGGAGCAAACTTATTACAAACTATACGAGCTTAAAGCCAGTCAGAATGTATTGGATGAACAGGATAAATTATTAGATACGTATATTGAGATTGCACTTAAAGAAGTAGAAAATAATAGAGCTTCTACCGTAGATGTTTTAAAATTGAATATCGCAAAAAATAATCTTGAAAATCAAAAGGAAATTCTAAAAGGAGAAGTTCTTACTACAGAAACAGCTTTGAATCAATTATTACATAGAGATGGTTTTGATCCTTTAATTATACCTGATAATTTATTTATTCCCGAAGAAGAGCCAACCATGATGTTAGATGATATCACCTATCATCCAGAATTAATAACGTATGACTATCTAAATGACCTACTGGAAAAAAAAGCGAATGTAAACGCCAAAGAATCGCTGCCATCTATAGGTTTAGGATTAGATTATGTAATTGTTCAGGAACGTCCTGATGTAAGTTTTTCTGATAATGGTAAAGATATCATTATGCCTATGGTTTCCTTTTCGGTGCCACTTTTTTCTAAAAAATATAAATCTCGCTCTAAACAATATGAACTTCAGAAAGAAGAGATGTATCAGAAAAGAGAAGCTTCTCAAAACAATCTAGAAAACCTGATGGAGGAAGCCATAAATAATAGGATTACCGCTCGGATTAATTATAATACACAACAAAAAAATATAGAACAAGCAAAGCAAGCAGAGAAGATACTGTTATCTGAGTATCAAACAGGCCTATTAGATTTTGAAGAGATATTGGATATTCAGCAAATGTTATTAGCTTTTGAAAATAAAAAAATCCAAGCTATAGCAAATTATTTTTTGCAAACTACTGTTCTTAATTACCTGCGTTGACAAGTTTTAAAAAAGTATAACCCTACAAAAATTAAAAAAATGAATAGAATAGTTTTAAAAATTACAGTCGTTGTCATAACACTATCAATATTATCTTGTGGGAAAGATAAAAAGGAGCCAGTAAAACCGGTTTCAGTAAAAGAAAAAATTGTCAGTAAAAGTGAGATAGATCTCAATATCACAGATTCTAAAAGCGAAGTGGTTTTTACGGATGAAAACATTGATAAAATATATAATCAATATTTAATGATAAAAAGAGGACTGGTAAATTCTAATGATGAGGTAGTGCGTCAGGAATCAAAAAAACTGGATGAATTTCTTAAAGATGCCGAAGGAACTAAACAATTAAAGGCTACTGCAAAGTTAATTTCACTTACTAAAGAGGTTAAAAAACAAAGAGATTTTTTCGTGACTCTTACTGTAGAAACCGAAAAACTGATTAGTACTGCGGATATTACTTCTGGAGAAGTGTATAAGCAGTTCTGTCCGATGGCTTTTGAAGGTAATGGAGGATATTGGTTGTCTGACTCTAAAGAAGTTCGTAATCCTTATTATGGAGATAAAATGTTAGAATGTGGTAGTGTGAATCAAACGATAAAATGAAAAAAAAATATCAAATAAAGGGAATGACCTGCGAAGGATGTAGATCTGGAGTAGAAAATATACTTAACGCAATTCCTGATGTTACAAGCGCTAAAGTAAATCTTGAAAACAACGAAGCTGTTATTGCATTTAAAAAACAGTTGAATATTGAGGTTTTTAAAAAAGCAGTGCCCGATAAATATACAATTACGGAAAAGGAATTTGATAACAACAATCTATCTGTAATTAGTGATCACTTAACTAAAGATAAAAGTGAATTACAGCAATTATATCCACTTTTCTTGATTTTTGGGTATATAACTATTGCTTCGGTTTTGCTTAATTATAACCCCTGGCGGACTGATGACTTTATGTTAGATTTTATGGGATTATTTTATGTGGTGTTTAGTTTTTTTAAACTTCTTGACTTAAAAGGCTTTCCCGAATCCTTCAGAATGTATGACCCTGTAGCAAAAGTATTACCAACATATGGTTTGGTGTATCCTTTTATCGAAGTAGGATTAGGGCTTATGTTTTTAATGCGTTTTAAAATTAATATAGCCTTAGGTGTAACTATCCTGGTTTTAGGGGTAACAACCATAGGTGTTACCAAAGCTTTGATTGATAAAAAAAGTATTCAATGTGCATGTTTAGGAACAGCCTTAAAATTACCGATGACTAAAGCTACTTTTATAGAGAATACCATCATGTTGGTAATGGCGATATGGATGTTTATAAAGATATATTCTTAAGAAAGATATATAATAATGGGTAATAGAAAAACGGCAATAGTTATAAGAAAAGCGCATCGATACTTAGGTGTGTTTTTGGGCATACAATTTTTGATGTGGACTATTAGTGGGTTGTATTTTAGCTGGACTGATATTGATGAAATACATGGTGATCAGTTCAAAAAAGAGCTAACACCAATTAATCATAGCAATTTATTAAAATTAGATGCTTTTTCACATGGACATAGTATTTCTTCTCTAGAATTAAGAACTATTGCAGATAAACCTTATTATTGGGTTAATGATAGTGTGCTGATACACGCTAAATCTGGAACAGTAAAGTCTAGAATTTCTGAAAAAGAAGCACTAACAGTAGCTTCAGAATATATATTAAAAGATTTACAGGTTTTGTCTGTTGATTATATAACTGAAGTTGGAAAACATCATGAATATAGAGGGCGAGCTTTACCGGCTTACGTAATTAATTATGACCACCCAGAAAATGTGAAGGCATATATTTCAGCTAAGGATGGATCTTTTCAGCGCGTTCGTCATCAATCCTGGAGGTGGTTTGATTTTTTATGGATGACACATACTATGGATTATGAAGGAAGAGATGATTTTAATACAATAGTGCTAAGGGTCTTTTCTTTACTGGGGTTGATAACGGTACTTAGTGGTTTTGCACTTTGGTATATTTCCTCACCAACACTTAGAAAAATTTTCAAAAAATAAAAGAGATGAAGAAGAACGTTGTTTACATGGGTATTGCAGTATTAGCTGGATTGCTTATGGGGTATTTTATTTTTGGAGGAAACGCTAATAAAGAAGCTGAAGTAGTACGTGATCATGCAAATGAAATTTCTGATCAAACGTGGACATGCTCTATGCATCCACAAATTATGCAATCTGAATCCGGAGATTGCCCTATATGTGGTATGGATTTAATCCCGGCAGAAACTTCGGCAGATGGCTTAGCGGCTGATCAATTTAAGATGACCGAAAATGCCATGGCTTTAGCTAATATTCAAACCTCGGTTGTAGGAGGAATTAGTCTGGATTCTGAAGGGTTGAAACTTTCGGGTAAAATCAAAGAAAACGAAGAGGCTAATACTGCTCAAGTGACTCATTTTTCTGGTCGTATAGAAAAACTTTTTGTTAATTCAGTAGGAGAACAGGTACAAAAAGGACAGGCTATAGCTGTTATATATTCACCAGAGTTAGTTGCCGCTCAACAAGAACTATTAACAGCGGCCAAACTTAAAAAAGACCAACCGGAATTGTATAAAGCAGTTAGAAATAAATTAAAATTTAGAAAACTTTCTGAAAAGCAAATCAGCCAGATAGAATCTTCTGGAGAAATTAGAGAAACTTTTACATTACATTCTCACGTATCAGGAGTAGTTTCAGAAAAAATGGTTGAGGAAGGAAATCATATTGATAGAGGGCAGATACTTTATAGAATGACAAACCTAAGTACCGTTTGGGCTTCTTTTGATGTTTATGAAAACCAAATTGGATTGGTAAAGAAAGGACAAAGTGTTAAAGTCAAAACAAATGCATATCCAAACAGGAATTTTGATGCTAAAATTTCATTTATAGACCCAATTTTAAATACAGCTACAAGAACAATTACCGCACGAGCAGTATTAAAAAATAACAATTCAATTTTTAAACCGGGAATGTTTGTTGAGGGAATTATTTCAGTGATTGATACAAAATCGAGCATTACCATTCTAGTCCCCAAAAGCAGTGTGCTATGGACAGGAGAACGCTCTGTTGTGTATGTTAAAATGCAATTTGATCAAGCTGTTTTCGAGATGAGAGAAGTAACGCTTGGTGATTCTAAAGGAGATTCTTATTTGATTCTTGAAGGGCTTAGAAAAGGAGAAGAAATCGTAACTAATGGAACTTTTACAGTGGATGCTGCTGCTCAATTACAAGGAAAAAAATCTATGATGAAACGTAATGATATAGCAGATAAGATTAATAATGGAGAAAGAATTAGGGAAATTTATTGGCCTAGTAGTTTTCAAAAAGAGTTTATTTCAAACTTATCAGCATACTTTCTTTTAAAAAATGCTCTAGTAGCAAGTAACGCTAATAATACTTCTACGTTTTCGGAACAGATGCTAAGAGGGTTAAAAATTATAAATACTTCTGAATTACAAAAAACAGAATTGGATTATGTTCAGATGATTATTAAAAAGTTAGAAGTAATGGTCAATAAAGAAGATTTAAAAGACCAACGCGAGCATTTTGTAACGCTTAATGAAAGTTTAGAAGCATTAATTAAAAGTTTTGATAATATTTCAGATACAATCTATATCCAAAAATGTCCTATGGCGGATAGTAATAAAGGTGCTATTTGGTTAAGCAAAGAAGAAGAAATTAGAAACCCTTATTTTGGAGATCAAATGCTTACTTGTGGAAGCGTGATTGACACTTTAAAGAAAAGTTGATGCTAATTTTTTAGTTTGTTTTAACATTGTAAATGTTAAAATATTAACTTATTGTTTCGATTGTATTCCAAAACAACGTATCTTTAATATAGGGAAATATTGGATTACGTTTTTTAATAGATTACAATAGCTAGAGCTGTAAGGTTTTTTTATCGATAAAAAAACCGTACGGATACTTTTTATTATGCTTAAATTATTCTAATAAATGTAATCAGAAACGAAAGGGATATGGTGAAAAAACTACTTTTTATTACATTTTTAGCCTTACTTTTTTCTTGTAGGGAAACATCAGTAACTACAATGACTAGTGCAGGTACGTTGGCTTTGTTAGAGAAATCTAAATCCATTCAATTACGTGCAGAAAAGGTGGAAAAGCATATGCAAAAATGGCAAGACTCCTTGGATCGTTATGATAATCAAGAAGTCATTCAAAACCAGGTAAAGGATGATGAATTTGTAGACATAGAAAAGTTATCAAACTATTTCGTGTTAGATATGAAATATGCTACAAATGATAATTTTCTGAAAAAGGCAGTGTATTCTTGTGAGCGATGCTATATGAGAGGCGTGGTGGCAAAAGCTTTGATAAAAGCCAATAAGGATTTCATGAAGAAAGGTTATAGAATCAAACTATTTGATTGCTATCGCCCTTATAGTGTGCAGAAAAAAATGTGGAAAATCTTTCCTAATCCTGGTTATGTGGCTGATCCAAAAGGAGGATCAATTCATAATAAAGGAGCGGCAGTAGATATTACACTCACAGATTTACAGGGTAATCAATTGGATATGGGTACTGCTTTTGATCATTTCGGCAAAGAAGCACATCATGCTTATAAAGAATTATCAGATAAAGTCATAGCTAATCGTAAGTTATTAAGAGAAGTTATGGAAAAACACGGTTTCTCTATTATAAGAACAGAATGGTGGCATTACAATTTTAAAAATAAGAAGTTTAAGATTTCTGATTTTAGATGGAAATGTGATTAAAAATAGACAATATAAAGTCTTGTACAGTCTATCGATTAAACGGCTTTTCATTGATCCAATGAAATCCTCTATTAATTAATGGAAATTCTGATCGTTCCTTCTTTTTAGTAACTATTTTAAGATTGTCACATTTGTAAGTTCCTTCAAAAATATAGATACTATCATTTATGCGATATGAAAAACTTCTTATATCTGCACTGTCACTATATGAAATTAGATGTAATGTTTGCGACGTTGAATCTGTTTTTTCTTTAAGCCGGATGAACGTTTCATTCATAGTTTGGATATTACTATATCGTTTGTCTACAATTAGACGTTTCCAGCGGATAGTATCTGTGGTTAATGGAGGTATAGTATCATTATTTTTAATAAATTCTATTACTTCGTATATGCCGAATAAAACAGATTTTGGTGCTTTTTTACCCCATTGTTTTTCGCCTTCAATAGATCCTTCGATATTGGTGTAAAATAGATATCCTATAACTATGATTTTGACTGAAATAGCAGCAATTTTTAGTTTCTTTTTGGTGAAGTATTGAGGAAGCTCTTTAGGTTTAACTTCTTTGTTTAAAACAAAGAAATTTAAGATGTTTTTAATATCAGGTGTTAATAGGAATACTCCCATTATTGTTAATAGCCCACTATATAATTTTACAGGAATGTCATAACTCATATTCATCATAAATACGTTGAACATTACCCCTACAACCATAAATGCACCTAAAAGTGTAGTTTTTCTAAAAATCAATAATATTCCAGCAAAGATTTCCGCATAACCCGAAAATTTAGTGTAGGTATCGCTATATTCCATGAAGTTCCACATCAATCCCATGGGAGATTGATTTCCAAAAGTTTTGATAAGATCTATATTTCTTAATTCCGTAAATTGAAGAGTAAAAGCTTTAGAAAATCCATAAGAAAACATAGTTGCGATTAAATAATACCTTACAAGAGTTCTTGTGTAAAGTAATAACTTATTATAGTTAGATCTTTTTAAATCAATGATACTCCATATGATAGTAACAATAACTGAGATGTATAGATATACAAATTGAAAAACATAATCAGCAGTAGTATCGCCGCTACCTGAAGGTTTCATGGATATTTCATAACCGATATTTAAAATGTTTTTTCCAGACCAAATGCATAACTGTTCAAATCCATCATAATAAAAAGAAAAAATATTCCCCATTCCAGGAATCAAACCGATATAATAGAAGGGAAATGGGAAAATATTTAGAAAAAGATAAACAAAAGAGAATCGAAAAATAATTTTAGTTGATAACTTCCATTTATCTTGATTATTGATATTTTGTCTGACTGGCATTTGATTGATGATTTGTGATATTACTTTTATAAGACTACAAGTGTAGTTAAAAGTTACAAAAAAAAACAGCATCCGCTAAAAGCGAATGCTGCAAGAGCACAATTATAAAATCGGAAAAAATTAGAATTGTTTAACTATAGTGTGGTAGCTTTCATAGCTTTTTAACTATATGATTTTAATCTATTATAAGTATTTATACGCTGGTGTTGTTAAAAATTCTTCAAATTCCTCAGCAGTGACTAGGTTGTAAAAAACCTGAATAGCATTTTGATAATTTTTACTTTCGAAAATATTTTTTTCTACTTGGTTTTCAATAGTTTTTAATTCATCTTCGAAAAGCATATGAAACATGTTTTCATTAAGTGTTAAGCCGTTCTCCATTTTAACTTCATTCTTAAGCCATTGCCAGATCTGAGTTCTACTAATTTCTGCAGTTGCAGCATCTTCCATAAGATCATATAAGGCAACCGCACCATTTCCTCCTAACCAAGTGGCGATATAATGAATTCCTACATTGATGTTTTTTCTGATTCCTTCTTCTGTAACGGTTCCTTTAGGAACTTCCAGAAGATCTTCTTCAGTAACCACAACATCTTCTCTTTTTACATCTAATTGATTAGACTTTTGCATGTGCATATCAAAAACACGCATTGCTAATGGTACCAATCCAGGGTGAGCCACCCAAGTGCCATCGTGGCCGTTTTTTACCTCACGTTCTTTATCTGCTTTTACTTTAGTAAAGGCAAGTTTATTGCGCTCTTCATCACCTTTAATAGGAATCTGAGCAGCCATACCGCCTATTGCTAGAATATTTCGCTTATGGCATCTTTGGATTACACGTTTACTATATGCATCCATAAAAGGACTGGTTATTGTTACTTGGTCACGATCAGGAACTACAAATCCTTTATGATTTCTTAGTTTTTTGATGTAACTGAATATGTAATCCCACCTTCCACAATTAAGACCAACAATATGCTCTTTTAATGCATAGATGATTTCGTCTAATTGGAAGCTTGCAGTAATGGTTTCTACTAGAACAGTCACCTTAATGGTAGCATGTTCGATACCTAAATACTCTTCAGAGAAATCGATTACATCATTCCACCATATAGCTTCTGTAAAATGCTCTAGTTTTGGTATGTAATAATAAGGAGCAGTTCCATTTTCTTTTAATTGTTCATTGTTGTGGAATGCATACAACGCAAAATCAAATAAGGAAGCACTGATCTCTTTGTCTTCAATTAAAAGGTGTTTTTCATTTAGGTGTAATCCTCTAGGACGTACAATTAATGTAGCTACTTCTTCCTTAAGTTGATACGTTTTATCTTTCTTAGGGTTGTAAAACGAAATAGTTTTATTCACAGCATCCGAGAGGTTTTTTTGTCCTTGTAGGCAATTCTCCCATAAAGGAGCATTACTGTCTTCAAAATCCGCCATGAATGTTTTTGCACCCGAATTTAATGCATTAATGACCATTTTTCTATCGACAGGACCAGTGATCTCCACTCTACGATCCTGAAGATCTGCAGGGATGGCAGCTGCTGACCATTCGCTATTGCGAATCTCTTTAGTGTTTTCTGGAAACGACGGATAGGTTTCCAGATCGAACAGTTGCTGCTGTTGTTCTCTATTTCTTAAAAGTGTTAATCGTCTTGAGTCAAAACGATTATGCAATGCTTCGAGAAAAGCTAAAGCACCATCCGTAAGAATCTCTGGATGATAATTTTTCACCTCTTTCGTAAAGCTAATTTTTTGATTTAGGTTTGTTTGAGTTTCCATAACTATATCGTTTGAGTGAACAATATTAAAAAAAAGTTTTTTATAAAACAAGCGAACGTTCGCTAAATGTGAATTTTTTGTTTTTGAAAATGTTCGCAGAAATTGCTACTTTTGGCTTTATGGCAATAGCAGAAGAATATATCAGATTAATTTTTGGTTTGAAAATCAAGCAAATACGAACAGATAAGGACTTGTCCCTTTTTGGTTTATCCAAGTTAAGTGGGTTATCTAAGTCGTATTTAAATGAGATAGAGAAAGGTAAAAAATACCCTAAAACAGATAAAATTATTAAGCTTGCAGAAACCTTGGAGGTCCCATATGATAATTTAGTTTCTTTAAAATTAGACAAAAACCTAGCTCCAATCGGTGAGATTTTACAATCAGGAATCCTTGATGAAATTCCACTTGAGCTCTTTGGGATACAACAAAGTGATCTTATCGATATAATTGCTAATGCACCTTCTAAAGTAAATGCATTTATTAGTACAATTATAGAGATTGCTCAGCATTATAACATGAGTAGAGAAGGATTTTACCTGGCTTCGTTACGATCCTATCAGGAAGCGCATAACAACTTTTTCAAAGATCTTGAAGATACAGCCATACGTTTTGCGAACTCCTATCAACTAGATTTGTCTGGTAATATAACTGCTGCAGAATTAGAAGAAATTTTGATTGAGGAATATGGGTATACTATTAATACTGCTGGAATACCTCACCACGAGGAGCTCGATAATTTAAGATCTGTATTTGTTCCATCAACAAAAACTCTGTTGTTATCGGACAGAGTAGATGAGCCTCAGAAAACTTTTATTTATGCAAAAGAATTGGGGTATTTATATCTGGAAATTAAAGAAAGACCTTATACTTTTTCTTGGATACGCTATGATAATTTTGAAGAGGTATTACATAATTTTTATGCTTCTTATTTTGCAGGCGCTTTAATTATACCAAGAAATCACTTAAAAGAGCATCTTAAGGATCTTTTTAGTACGAAACGATTTTCTGAGAAAGCTTTTCATAAAATAATGAAGCTGTACAATGCTTCTCCAGAGTCTTTTTATCAACGTCTTACTAATATTTTACCGAAGGATTTTGGAATGCAGAATGTATTCTTTTTAAGATTTACCCATAAAAAAGGGATGGAGCGGTTTAATTTAGTAAAGGAATTACATATTACACATCAGCAGCAGCCTCACGCTAATGAAATAAACGAACATTACTGCAGAAGATGGATGGCTATTAAAACATTGCAGCGAAGTGCTAATGAAGATATACCATATTCTTTTGATATTCAGATTTCTGATTACGCGGATACAGATCAACAGTACTTGGTGTTTACATCAGCTACTAAGGATCCATTTAGACAAGATTATTATCGTAGTATAGGTATTGGGTTTTTGATTTCATCTGCGTTGGAAAAAAAGATCAGTTTTGTTAATGATGCTAAAATACCAAAGGTAAAAGTTGGAGTTACTTGCGAATCTTGTTCTATTACAGATTGCGAAGTAAGAAAAGCACCGCCAAAACGATTACTAGCAAAAGAAAAGTATAAACGAACTTCTCAGTTAGTGGCAGATATTGTAAAGGAGTATTCTTAGTAAGAAATAATTAAAAAAATTAACCGAATATTTGACCTAATTTGTCCAAATACTGCGATGTAGTTTCTTTTAAATACACACCCAAACTGATAGCTGTTTTGTCTAGTAGATTCATTTTAAAAAAAGAATAATCAAATTGATGTAATTGTCCACTTGTTAAGGAAGTACGTTTTTGTGTTAAAATTTCACATTCAGAGCTAGAGATATTATTGATGCCTCCAGCATCAATATATGCACGTAGTCGATCTTCTGTATTGGTCAAAGCTTCTTCTAAAATGGATAAGCTTGTTGCTGCATCTGCGAGAATTTTTCGTTGTGTATTGATATGATCAATTGCTATTTCTTTGTCAGATTGTACTTGTTTATCGGTCTTTTGGATGGAGTAATAATCAGTATCAATATCACGATTAAACTGTTTGATAGTTTGTAAATGAATATGCCCTAAGTCTCGCATAGGTGCTATAATAGCTGTGAATTTAGATTGAAGTACTGCGTAATACGATCGTTCGTTGGTTAATGAGCCTTGATCATGTTTGTCGTTAGAAATTAAGAAAAAATCTAATACTCCTTTTTCGACTTCATAATCTACAGCTCTGGAGCGAGTTAATAATTGAGAAAATGGTTCTGCCTTTACATTAAATTGTTTAATTAGTGCTAATATCTCATCCAGAGATTCTTTTCCTTCTTCTTGAAAAAGATCATTATCTAGGTTTACAGGTTCAGGTTTGCGATCAATAGGATTATTTCCTTTACTATCATCTTCAAACAAATCGTCATACATACTAGGCATACTATAATTAGGAGGTGAATTGGTTTTGTGTTTTATCTGATAATATCAAAGATACTATTTTTTAAAAAGGGGACAATAGTGAAAAATTAGTTATAAACTTTGTTCATCTCTTAGGATTAATACTAGCTCTAAATAAAGGAACTATCATCCTTACTTGTTTAATAATCAGACTTTATATCTTCATTAAAATGATCAAATATTTTCCAATATTTTGATTTGATTTTAAAATAAGACTAATGATCTCGATGTATTTTACTGAGTTATGTATTTAATTTTTTGTATATAAAAAAAGAAAAAAATAATAAGCCTATAAGAATGGCAATTGGAAAGTAGTAAATAGATAAGTTTGGAAAATTTATAGGCTGTAGATCGCCTGTTATGATGAGAGTAGCCCAATAATATGGGGATTTTTCTGATCCTTGATGTGTTTTAATGAAATCAAGTTTTGCCTTGCGTAGAGCAGTTGATTTATCGTTACCCGCTTTTAAATAATTATAAAAATTTAAGACAATTTCATTACTTGATTTTTCATTAGTATTCCATAAAGAAGATAATACGCTTTTGGATCCGGAATAGAAGAAACCTTTTGTTAGACTGGATACTCCTTCGCCTGGTAGAATTTGACCAATACCTGTTTTGCAAGCATCAAGAATTACTAGATCAGCTTGATTAGGTATAAAATACAATTCATTAAGGGTTAGTTTAGAATCACTAAATGCAATCCAGGGTGTTTGAGAATTCATAGAATTAGCATGCGATGACACATGAAGGATTTGATAATTTTCACTATTATTAATAAAGTTATTTTTTGTTGCATTATCATATAAGAATGTGTCAGCACCTATTTCTTCTTGTATTTTTTTTAATTTTGAAAAGCTCAGAGAAAGACTTGGTAAACCTAGGTATTCAAAATGAACTGGTGCAATTCCCATAATATGTTTTGAGGCTTGATTATCTTTTTTCTCGATTTGTTTGTCTAATGACATTGAATACAAATAACTGATATCGAAATCATTAATTAAATACGAAAATTCGGTAGATTTCGTATTAGGCGATTGTAGTATTTCAAAAGGGAAGGATTGTAGTATTCCATCTGGTATAATGACTATTTTTTCTGAATTTATAAGGGTATTTGATTCTGTAAAAGCGAATAATTGATTAGAAATAGAAGTAGATAATTTGTGAAATTTATTTTGATCCTCTTCTGTTTCCCAAGATTTATTTAGTAAAGATCCAATATCTAAAATTTCATTTTGTAATAATTGAGGTTGATCTATTTTATAAAAAAAAGATTCTTTAGGCGTTATCAATAAACCATAAGCTTCTTGATCAGAAAGTATATATTGAATATATGAAGTATTAGTTTGAGCAGCTTTTTTTAAACATTCAGAGAGTTTAGCAATCGTAATATTCTTTTTGTACTTATAATAATTAGGGTATTCTTTTTCTAGAGAATTGATAAAGGCATGATATGCTTTTTTTTGTTTAGTTATCATGTGGTTTTTATCTGATTCAGTCATAGAGCTATTTTTACTGGTTTGTTTGCGGATTTGGAATATGTTTTTTTTAAGTTCGTATTCTAATGAGATCAAACTATCTGGTAGTTTAGCTCTTTTTTTTGCTTCTTCATGAGTTAGGTTTTCTAAAAGGGTAAGTGATTTACTTTTTTCCATGAAATAAAATGCTTTTTCAGGTTGTTTTAGCTGATAAGCAATAGAAGTCGCAAGTATGTATAAATCAAGTCCTTTTTCTCTCCAGAAAAAGCGGGATTGAGATACCGCACTTTCTGAGCGTATAAGATCTACCATATAATCTGCTAATTCTATGGTAGCTAAAGCTTTCGCAAGATGAGATTGATCTCCGGATTTAGTATAGTACGATAGCCATGCTTTAGCTTTATCTTTTAAATCATTTAGTAATTCTGTTTTGTAAGAAGAACTTGCTAGGAGTTGTTTGTTGGGTAATTGTTTATAGTTATGATTTTTAAAGATATTAATAGTGTAATCGATTGCTTTTTGATAGTGTAGTAATGCATTTTTGTAATCTTGATAATACAGATAATAATCCCCAAGATTATCATAGACAGCTGTATATTCGGGAAAGTAACTCAAAGCTTTTTGATAATTTTGAAAAGCGATTTTGTGCTGGTTACTTTTAAAATAATTAATCCCTAAGTTATTGTAAATTTTAGCGATGTCGTATTTAGATTTTGTATGCCTTAGACCTATAGTTAGTGCTTTTTCTAAATGAAATATAGCTTTGTAGTGTTTCTTTAGTTTTGTGTATACCAGACCAAAACGATTATGAATAATGATTTGATTTTTGACACCAATTTTAGTGGTAATCATTTTTTTGTTTAGAGAATCTGCTTCTTGTAGATGTTGTAATGCTTTAGTATAATTTTTATCTCCGCCAATATTAAAATATACACCAGAATATGCTATAGGAATCCTATAGTATTCCTTATCTAAAATGGTGTCTTTTTTAATTTGTATGATTCTTTCTGCTTCACTTATATATTCTAAAGCTTGGTAATAATCACCTTTTTTGATTGCAATATTTTTTAACCCATTTACATACGCGGCAATAGTAAATTTGTCTTTGTGATCAAGAGTTATTAGCTTTTTTAAAGTTGAAAATGATAGTTTTTCTTTTCCTGACTTCATATAAAAAACTGATAGGTTACTATAGGTATTGTTTACCTGTGATGGAAAAGTGTCAATATGCGATATTTGTATTTCTAAAGCTTTTTTAGCATTGATAATGGCCTTTTTGTAATCTTTTTGACGATTACAGAATTTACTATAAAGACTATATAGGTTACTTAATTCAATAGTATTTGTTTGATCTGTTAAAGACGTAATCCAAGACTCTATTTCTATAGTTTTATCAGAGTAATCAATATTAGAATTTTCTAAACTCTTATAGTGTTCGATAACGCTCTGTTGGGCGAAAGTATAATATGGGAATAGTAATAATGAAAATGAGTATAGTAAAAGAAAGGTTTTTTTATTCAAAGAAATAATATCCATGATGTTTAATTAAACGGGAATCATTTTAAAAATAACTATCTTTCTATTATAAAAAAAATAATCCGGAGTAATGTTTTATTACTTCGGATTATCCAGTTGTGGGTTTTAATTATTTTAGTTATTCAACGATTCGATCATCGAAAAAAACATTAAAATTATTCGTTATTATAGTTGCATTTTCCCATATTTTAAGAGAAATTTCTTCAGGGGTATGATACCCTAGATCATAATATTTTGCAGCTATTGCGGTTACAAAAGGCGCGGCATAAGAAGTGCCAGTAATTGGATGATTAATTCCATTTGCATCTTGGAAATAGATATCCTGTCCTTTTGATAAATAATCTACAGTATGTCTTCCATAATTTGAAAAACTAGATTTCCTAATTACAGGACCTGTTCTAGTTGTGCGTATTTCATAGCTGCCAATAGCTAATAGATTATTAGCTGTTATAGAAGATGGATAGTGGAGATTGCTATCATTATCCAAGTCGCTATTACCAGCAGAGGTGATATGTAGTATGTGATTATTTTCACTTATATATAAATTTAATAAATGACTAGGTGCTCCAGACCAACCAAAACTCATATTGATTAGATGAATATTTTCTTTTTTTACAGTGTAAAGGTACCCACAAAGTATGTTAAAAGTAGTTCCTTTACCTAAATGATTGAAAACCTTTACGGGTAAAATACTATAACTTAATACCCCTTCATTTTCCAATTTATTTTTTATTCTACTAATAACAGCTGTTCCATGTCCTAGTTCGTCAAAGGGATCATTGTCGTAGTTAACAAAGTCCCATCCTGAAATCTCTGATGTATTATTTTCAATGCAATTATTAGTGTTTATGTTTGAATTATATAAAAAACGACCTGTATCTGGAAGTATATTCAGGTTTATTCCCGTATCCAAAACAGCAATGTTAACACCAGTGTTATTTAATCTAACCATATTGGTAATCAGTGTAGAGTGTGGCTCTGTAATTGATAGATTGGGAGCTATGTTTTCATTAGAGTACAGGTATTCATAATCAACACCTTCTACATCAGTTTCCTGAGCAATATCTCCTGTTCTTTCTTCGACATCAACACCAGGGAAGAACTCCCATTTTTCAATCCTATCGTTACCACAATTACAGGTTTCGTATCTTATTACACCATAATTTGATCGTAAAGTGTCTCTGGTACTTGGTGATGTATTAGGTCTAAAAGATACAATTAACTTGTTTTTAGAACGAATAGGAGGGTTTACTTGGTTATTGTTATTTTGAGATTGATTTTTACTTGCTAATTCTGTTATTTCTCGAGTATCTTCAATGCCTTCCTTGGAACATCCTGTCCACAAGCAAGCTAATAAAAGAAACAGATAAATAGGTTTTAAATTTTTCATGTACTTCTTTTTTTTAATATTTACTGTTACCTTATAGTGCACATTCCTAAAAATTATTACCCATTTTTTGATAAGTATTATTTTTTGGTTTACTGTTTATAGAAATGTATTAAAAAGAAATGACAGAAAAAACTTTTTTAATATTGAAGCAAAACTATTAGCATAGAGAGTATTTATGATAGATAACAAAGAGAAAATATTGTCTAAAGATTATTTTGTAGGAGCTTTATTAAAAGGAGATGATCGTATCATTTCTGAGATATATCAGCGATTTTTTCCTAAAATATTGCAGTTTGTTTTACTAAATAAAGGTACTCACGATGCTGCAGAGGATATTTTTCAAGAGTCATTATTGCACATTGTAGTTAGAGTTCAGAAAAAAAGCATAAATATCGAATCGTTTGAGGCATATTTATTTACAGTGGGTAAAAATATGTGGAGGAGAGAATTAGAAAATCAAAAAAAACGGGTAATAAAAGAAGAAGTATATACACTAATAGATAAAGACACAAATTTCGCGCAATTTTTAATAGAACACGAACAAATGGAATTGTACAGGGAAAAATTCGCATTATTATCCGATAACTGTAGAGAAATACTAGCATTGTTTTTTAATAAGGTATCCTATGAGAATATTGTTGAAGAGCTGTCTTATGCTACTATCAATACAGCTCGTCAGCGAATATTTAAGTGCAAAAATAAATTAGTAAAGTTTATAAAAACAGATAAACGATTTAAATTGTAAAAGGATAATGGAGTTCGAAGAAGAAGATTATAATCAGATAACAAACTACAATTTAGGTAATCTTAGTGAGGCCGAAAATGCTGAAATAGAGAAGAGAATGCAGATGGATAAGGTGTTTAGAGAAGAAGTGTTGTTACATCAAAGGTTACCTTATGCTATTTCGGAAAAAGGATGGCCGGATTGGGGCCATGAAAATAATGAACAAGAAATTGAAGAAATAAAAGCTTTAAAAAGAAGTGATTTAATTTCGAATATAGAATCCAAAATTAAATCAAGTGGTCGTCAATATTTTGAAAATCAAAATAAACATAGAAAAGGATGGAGAAAATATGCAGTTGGTTTAGTTGCCGCTTTAGTCATTGTTTTTGTATCATTAAGGATCTTTAATTTTAATTCAGTATCTGGAGAATCACTTTATGCAGAATATGTTGATTGGGAAAATAATTTACTTTCGACAACCGAACAGTCGAATTTTGAGAATCGTGGATTACAAGGAGAACAATTGTTTAAAAAAGAAGAGTACAAGAAAGCTAAGATTGTTTTTATTGATATAATAGAAAAAGGCAAGAGGCAGGATAGTCATACTCTAATGTATTTGGGAGCATCTTATCTAGAATTAGAAGAATATAATGATGCATTACAGGTTTTTGATCAATTATTACAACAAAAAAGCTTAAATAGTAATAGAGCCTATTGGTATAAATCCATGGTTTATTTAAAGCAAGGAGATATATCTAAGGCAAAAGAAGAGCTGTTGTCTTTGATAAAGAATAAAGAAAACTTCAATTATACAAAAGCTAGAGAATTATTAAAACAATTAGATTAATTTTTTGTAACCTGTAGTTTTAAGATCTAGAACTTTAGAATCTATCACTACCATTTAATCATGCGAAAAACAGTTATCCCTGGCTTTCAAAGCAAGAGATCTAAAAAGTTTCCATTCTGAAGGGATATTTCGTTCAAAGAGCAATAGAATCTTTAAAAGGCACTTGCTCTAAACTTCAAGATTATAATTATACAATTTCAAAACATTTTATTAAAGAATGAACCCCATTCTTAACCTAAAAAAAAATGGAAAACACCAATAAACCATAAAGGAATAAAAAAAAATTCACTTTTTCCTCTTTATTTGGGTAATGAAAAATTGATTTCCACACTTAATAGTAGATCGATCTAAATTAGAACTTGGGTAATATGCTGAATTCAAAAAAGTAAAAACTCAGTGCTTATCCAGTATTAAACCAGTACAAAAGTACATTAGGTGTAACCCGAAAAACCTTTAAAAGAGTAGGGATACTATTAAAATCGCAAATCATGGAAAAAAACCTTAGAAGATTAATAACCTTCAGTTTACTGTTAGTTTTTAGTTTTGGGTGTGAAACAGATGACGCTGTAGTAACAACAAATTTAGAAGCTAGTGAAAGAATAGAAACAGTAAAACAGAACGAAGGAATAGTAGATATTTCTCATAGATATCATTATCAGGGAAAGGAGTTTAATGTGACTTATACTCTGAATGAAAAGGAAAGAAATGTTATTAAAACATCTGGAGATGTTGATATTGCAAGAGCCATTTTCGGTAAAGAGGACAGCCCAAAAGCACTACTTTTTGAAAACCCAGTAATGGAGAGCAAAGAGATCACCATAAAGGTCTTCGATACAGATCAGGAGATGAATCGATATTTAGAAAGTAAAGGTCAATTACCTGATAGAAATTTCAAAAATCAAAACGCTAAGGGGGCCTGTTCTAGTTTTAATTATTTAGGTTATGGAAGCTTTTATTTTTATAAGCATGCATATTATGATACTGAAATGATGGGTATGAGAAGAACTATGACCAGAGCTACTGGTAATCATTGGGTAGGTTCTAGCTATAATGATAATTTATCTTCTATAAAAATGGGGATACCTATTAATACGAAAGGATATCTAACACTTAGAGAGCATATCTGTTACGGAGGTAAGTCTCTTAATTTTTATATAGACGATTATACAACATCTATTTTTGGAGTGCCAAATTTGCAATGGTATACACTTTCTGGATGGTGGTGGTGGAGAACGTCCTGGAATGATCAGGTTTCTTCTTATGGAGCTTGGTGTTGGTTCTAATGTAGTTCGTATAAACTAATAAATAATTTTTTGAGAGTGAACCATAATAATAGTTATGTGGTGAATTTCTCATGTCTAAAGACAGAATATGTCTGACTTTAGAAAATAATAACAAATAAACAGATGAAAAATAAAATAAATTATATAATAACTACACTCTTAATACTTTCTGTAGTATTTGCCTGTGTAAAAGAAGATGAAACAATTAATGAACAAAAAGAATCAGAAATAAGACTTAAGCATTCAGGTGTTCAGGCTGCTACAGCTCCCTGGGCCTTAGCAATGGATTGGCGATTTAGCTTTGGATCTTGCGCTACCGGACCTGGTGTATGTTTTACAGATGGAGATGGAGATATTGTTATTAGCTGGGGCACTCTAAATAATTCAGGATCAGGTACAGGTTTTGTGAGTGAATTAAACCAAGCTTTTAAGCTTTTATTAAATGATAATGATGACCCAGATAATGGAGTGATCGCATTTCGCATAGAAGGAGATCGATTGCACATGGTGTTTTCAAGAAGTTTAGAGGAGCGTGATTTTAATCTTACCGAAGATGTTGTATTAAGAAGTAATGTGAGTAGAAATCTAGGAATGCAGGAGATTATTATCCCAGCAGGAGTATATGAGGTAGATAGAAATAATTTTGAGCACGGAGAAGTAAAAGTTCCTTTTGAAGGGAAAGGAATTGTTTTAGATTACCATGAAGATTATGGAAGAATACTTGCCAAAGATTATGCTGTTGGAAGAAAATCATCTTTAGAGGCTTTTTTAAAAGATTTAAATATTACCGAAAACGATTTAAAAAGACATCAAATTATTGAAGCTAAATTTACAGGGACAGCCTATGCAGAACATCTTATTGATGGTAAAATTATTCAAGTTTGGCATAAATATGAAAATGAGCCAGTATTTATGTTCGAAGGAGTTCTTAATGATGGAAGGCCAGTAAATTCTCAGAGAATTAGTTGGTGCGGAAATGAGTTTGGAGGATGGAATACCTTTGACTTTTTTTGGGATTTTATTGATAATGGCTGCTCGTGGTGCTAATAATATAATAGGAAGTCAAAATAATAAATTATTGAAGTTTTGTTTTTTCATAAGTAATAAAAGTGAAAACCTAATGAGAAAAGAAACAACATATCAAATAAAACTTAAAAAATGAAAAAAATAATTTATGGAGTAGTATTCCTTGCCATAGTAGGAATTGCATTTATCTCTTGTGATAAAGAAGAAGTGACTGAAATGAATTCGATATCTAATGATGAGGTTGTTAGTATAGGAGATAACAATTCTGAAATTGGGAAAAACTACAATTTTAGTAGGGATTTAACAGTAAAAGATATCAGGGGGAATGAAGTAGATCTTGTTATTTTTGCAAATACACGAGAAAATGCCAAAAGTCTGAATAATGAAAGTTTTGAAATTGTATTAAATAACGCTGAAGAAGTTGAAAAAAATATAATTTCAAATCCGATTCAAGCTAAGGTTTTAGAAGAGAACCTTGAGAACTCTATTGAAAACTCGGTTTTGGTATATATAAAAGACAAAAGATTCATTGATAATGTTAGTTCATTTGCTATTTACCCTTCTGCTTTTGAAAATGAGGAAAAAGCAAGTTCTGGAAATTTTAAAAATTATGCTTATGCAGCTGCAGGCGTAATTGGTGCAACCGTTACTTATACATCAGAGACGCAGTCAAAAGAATATTTGGAGCTTGATATTAAAAAGAAAAACGGAACTTATGGAATTTGGTCAAGATTATTAGGTACTAAATTGTATAATGTTGGTAATTCTGCAACGTACTGTGGATCCACTGTTTATCATACAATGATGATAAAGGTTAATTTTCATAAAATTAAAACTGGAAAATGCTGCTATGGGTATAGTTACTCATTTAAAACATCATGCTAATTAATTAAAATCTTTGTAATAAATAATAAGCCCTTGTTTCTAAATCTTGAAACAAGGGCTTATATTCATGTCAACAAATTACTTTACAAACTTGCTGAATAATCATTTTATAGTTGGTGTTTTCCACAAACAGTCTAAATGAATAGCTTGTGGTGGCTCACCGCTACATCATTCCTGGCATTCCTCCGCCCATTGGTGGCATTCCGCCTCCAGCAGGAGCATCTTCTTTAATGTCGATTAACGCACACTCTGTAGTAAGAATCATTCCTGATACAGAAGCTGCATTTTCTAAAGCGATACGAGTTACTTTCTTAGGGTCGATAATTCCAGCCTTAAGCATATTTACATATGCTTCAGATTTTGCATCATATCCGAAATCATCTTTACCTTCTAATACCTTAGAGATTACTACAGAACCTTCTCCACCTGCATTTTCTACAATAGTTCTTAAAGGAGCTTCGATTGCCTTGTTTACAATTTGCACACCAGTAGTTTCGTCAGCGTTCTCAGTTTTAATTTTGTCTAATGCGGCCTTTGCTCTTACTAAAGCAACACCACCACCAGCAACAATACCTTCTTCTACCGCTGCACGAGTAGCATGAAGTGCATCATCTACACGGTCTTTCTTTTCTTTCATTTCTACTTCAGAAGCAGCACCAACATATAATACAGCAACACCACCAGCTAGTTTAGCTAAACGCTCTTGTAGTTTTTCTTTATCATAATCAGAAGTTGTAGTTTCGATCTGAGCTTTGATTTGATTTACCCTGTTTTTGATTAAATCTTCTTCACCAGCACCATTTACTACGGTAGTATTATCCTTATCGATAGCTACTTTTTCTGCGGTACCTAAATTTTCGATAGTTGTAGTTTCTAGGGTAAAGCCTCTTTCTTCAGAAATTACCGTACCACCTGTTAGGATAGCAAGATCTTCTAGCATAGCTTTACGTCTGTCTCCAAAACCAGGAGCTTTTACAGCAGCAATTTTTAAAGCACCTCTTAGTTTATTTACTACTAAGGTAGCTAAAGCTTCTCCATCAACATCTTCTGCGATAATTAAAAGAGGTTTTCCTGTTTGAGCAACTGGCTCAAGAATAGGTAATAAATCTTTCATAGCAGAGATCTTTTTGTCATATAATAAAATATATGGGTTTTCAAGATCTGCAGTCATTTTTTCACTATTCGTTACAAAATAAGGAGAAAGGTACCCTCTGTCGAACTGCATTCCTTCTACGATATCTACGTGAGTATCTGTTCCTTTTGCTTCTTCTACAGTGATAACACCTTCTTTTCCAACTTTTTCAAAAGCTTGGGCAATAAGGTCACCAATTGTTCCATCATTATTAGCAGAAATAGAAGCTACTTGTTTGATTTTATCAGAAGAGCTTCCTACTTCTTTAGTTTGCTTTTCTAAATCTTTAGTAATTGCAAGAACAGCCTTGTCAATACCTCGTTTAAGATCCATAGGGTTAGCACCGGCAGCTACATTTTTAAGTCCTTCTTTTACGATAGCTTGCGCTAGTACTGTAGCAGTGGTAGTACCATCACCTGCTAGATCATTGGTTTTAGAAGCTACTTCTTTTACCATCTGCGCTCCCATATTTTCTAGAGCATCTTCTAATTCAATTTCTTTAGCAACAGTAACTCCATCTTTAGTCACCTGTGGCGCTCCGAATGATTTACTGATAACAACATTACGACCTTTTGGTCCTAAAGTTACTTTTACCGCATTTGCTAATGCGTCCACACCGCGTTTGATTCCGTCACGTGCTTCTATGTCAAATTTTATGTCTTTAGCCATAATATTTTTAATTTGTGTTTTTTGATTCAGTTTTTTAAACGATCGCTAGGATATCATCCTCGCGCATAATTAAATAGTCTTTTCCATCTAATTTTAATTCAGTACCAGAATACTTTCCGTAAAGTACAGTGTCACCAACTTTAACAGTCATTTCGTGATCTTTTTTACCGCTACCTACTGCTGCTACTTTACCTTTTTGTTGCTTTTCTTGTGCTGAATCAGGGATGTATAATCCTGAAGCTGTTTGCGTTTCAGCTGGAAGTGGCTCAATAACCACACGATCTGAAAGAGGTTTAATATTTACTCCCATTATGATTAGTTTTATATTTTAAAATTAAAATGAATTACTTGATGGTATATATTTCAGAAATTATGCCAGCGGCCCGATACTGACAAATTGAAACAAAAAATGCCGACTATATGACAAGTCGGCATTTTATTTTAGTTTTTATCAAGAGTTAATCTTGTGGAGTGTCATCTGCATCTGGAGCAGGTGTCACTGGTGTGTCAATTAATTGCACATCGTTCGTGTCCACAGTAGGATCTTGATTTGTTGTTGCATCCATAAGATCTACATTGGATAAAAGAATAAGCGCTAACAATAAGGTCGCTAGTGCCCAGGTACTTTTGTCTAAGAAATCTGTTGTTTTTTTTACACCGCCTAATTGCTGTGTTCCACCGCCGCCAAAAGAAGATGATAGACCTCCTCCTTTAGGATTCTGAACCATAATTACTACAACTAGTAAAAATGATACGATTACGATTAATATTAAAAAGATTGAAAACGTTGTCATTATATATTGTTATTTATTTTCTTGTAATTTTTTTACTGCTCGAATTTGGTCTGCAAAGAAACCACTTTTTTCGGGATTTTTCAAAATTAATATTTTATATGCTTGAATTGCCTTTTTATACTTTTTTTGAGCTAAATATACTCTAGCTAAAGTCTCCGTCATTAACTCGTCTGGAGTAACCGTATGTTTATTGGCTAAGTTACGTGAAGGAGTGTTTTTTTCAGCCGGTTTGATCTTTGGGTTATTGGCTATGAATTCATCAATCAGATTAAATTTATGTTCTTGATCCGGCAGCTTTTCAGTTTCTTTTTCTTTTGTAATTTCTATACTTTCATCCTTAATACTATCTTTTTCTTCAGTGTTTCGATCAATAGGTTGTATGGATGAGAGTTTTAACCATTCTGCGAAAGAGTGTGCCTCTTTTTTGTTAAAATCAAGAGGTTTGTCAATCTCTAACTCTTTTTCAATATTTTTTACAGAGTTCGATTCTTCTGTAGAATTATTTTTTTCAGATTGTTCAATTATAGTTTCAGCAATAGTAATATTTCTGGTAAAGTTTTCTTCTTTAGATGAAAATAAGGCAGGATCGAGCACTTCTTCTGCTTCTTCTATTTTCATGGATACGGCATCGTCCAGTGAAATTCTTGAAAGTACCTTTACTTCTTGTGCATCTATAACGTCGATATCTACTTTATTCTTCTTTGATGTTATAGGCTCTTTAATATTTTTATCAAAGAGTTTAGATGTTATAAAATCAAATAAAATACCTCTATCCGTTGTATGTGCGGCTGTGGTTTTTAGCTCTTGATTATATCTAAAGTTTTCATCTTCCTTTAAGCCTTTTAATATCAGAGCTCTTACAGATTGAAAATATGGAAACTCTCGAATGATTTTTTCCAGATTCTCTGTTTGCTCCTTATTAATTGAAGAAGGGTTTTGAAATAAATATGTAAGTTCTTTAGTATTCAAAAAACAATAATTAAGTTTTTACCACTTGGCTAATGTAGCATTAAGTATATCCTGTGTAATTCTTTCAAAGATTATTTCAAGAGCTTCGCCTCTTACTGCGGTTTCGGATTGAGAAGCAGGAAAGTCAAAAAAGAAAGAAAAACGTTGTTCTATGTCTTCTTTTGGGTTTTTAGTGTCATAAAAACGAACATTTACCGCAATTGTAAGTCGATTTTGGGCCGCTGTGTTTTGTGAGGTAGCATTTGTTGGTATTACAACATCCTGAACGATTTCTCCTTCATAAGCTATGTCTCCATTAGAGGTAACAAGATCCAGATTGGTTTGGTTTAGAATTAAATCTTGTAGCTGATTGGTAAAGGTTTGGTCAGTCCCCGGATTAATAATGGGAGATTGATTCTGGAAAAAGGCTACCTGAAACGTAGCAGCGTCTGTATTAATCCCACTAAAAGAATATGCACCACAGCCTTGAAGCACTGTGATGACTATCAATCCGATTAAAATATGTTTTAGTTTTTTCATTTAAATAAAAATTCTCGTAAAATTTGAAATTTATCTATTCTATAATAGCAAGGATTTATAAATCGTATTGCTTTATTTTTCTATATAAAGTTCGTTCACTAATTCCTAATTCTTCTGCAGCAGCTTTACGTTTTCCTCGATGACGTTCTAAGGATTTTTTTATCAACTCTAGTTCTTTATCATGCAACGAGAGTGTTTCTTCCTCTTCAATTTCCTCTGCAAAATGATACTTGTCATCCTCTTTTTTGGTAGCTTCCGCAGGTGTTATTTGTAAAACCTCTGTTGGTGGGATAGGTTCTTCAAAAGGGATTTCTTCTTCCTCCTTATCATCGCGATAAATCTTTCTAATTAATCCTTCGTGTTCCTCCTGGACTTGTTGCGAGTTTCCGCTCTGCATCAATTCCATAGTTAATTTTTTGAGATCGTTAAGATCATTTTTCATATCAAAAAGCACTTTATATAAAATCTCTCTCTCGTTACTAAAGTCACTATCTTTTTTGTCCGAAGAAATTACAGCAGGTAGATTGCTTCCTATGTTAGGTAAATATCCTCGTAAAGTATTAGCCGATATGGTTCTGTTTTGTTCAAGGACTGATATTTGCTCTGCAATGTTGCGTAATTGTCTGATATTACCACTCCAATGATATTTTTCTAGTAATACAGTGGAATCTTGTTCTAATCTAATAGTTGGCATTTTATACTTTGTTGCAAAGTCAGAGGCAAATTTCCTAAATAATAGATGTATGTCTTCTTTACGATCTCGTAAGGGAGGTAAAAGAATTTCTACAGTACTTAAACGGTAATATAGATCTTCACGAAACTTCTCTTTTTTGATCGCTTCAAACATGTTTACGTTAGTAGCAGCAACGATACGTACGTCTGTTTTCTGTACTTTAGAGGATCCTACTTTAATGAATTCGCCATTTTCCAGTACTCTAAGGAGTCTAACTTGTGTTGTTAAAGGTAGTTCTCCAACTTCGTCCAGAAATATTGTTCCTCCATCTGCTACTTCAAAATAACCGCTTCTTGTGGAAGTGGCTCCTGTAAAAGCACCTTTTTCGTGACCAAATAATTCACTATCAATAGTACCTTCTGGTATTGCACCGCAGTTGACGGCAATGTACTTGCCGTGTTTTCTATGGGATAGCGAATGAACAATTTTAGGAATACTTTCTTTACCAACACCACTTTCTCCTGTAACCAGAACCGAGATGTCTGTAGGAGCTACCTGAATAGTTTTTTCTATAGCACGATTTAGTTTAGGATCATTTCCTATAATTCCGAATCGTTGTTTTGTGGCTTGAACTGATTCCATTTAATTGAGCTATATTATTATGTTTTCTATGTTAAACTTAATTATTGTCAGAATATTCTACTGCTTCTCCGAGTAGCGTAGCACTTGTACATTGGTCAATACGAACCATTACAAAATCACCTATTTTATAATCGTTTTTAGGGAAAATTGCAACTATGTTTTTTGTTGTTCTTCCGCTCCAATGTTTATCTGATTTTTTAGATTCTTTTTCTATTAAAACTTCAAAAGTTTGTCCAATATAGGATTCGTGTCTATAAGCACAATGTTTACGTTGTAATGCAATTACTTCCGCAAGTCTTCTTTTTTTAACTTCTTCCGGAACATCGTCTTCTAGTTTTCTTTCGGCTAATGTTCCTGGCCTTTCAGAATAGGCATACATATAACCGTGTTCATACTTAATGCGTTCTAATAATGACAATGTATCCTGGTGATCTTCTTCTGTTTCTGTAGGGAAGCCTATAATCATATCCTGAGTTATAGAACAATCAGGAATGATTTGTTTTATGTTATCTACTAGTTCAATATATTCTTGGCGTGTATGTAAGCGATTCATTTCCTTAAGAATACGATCGCTTCCACTTTGTATTGGTAAATGAATATGTTTACAGATATTTTTGTGTTTTGCCATTACCTCGATTACATCTAACGTCATATCCTGAGGATTGGATGTAGAGAAACGTATACGAAGTTTAGGGTGCTTCTCAGCTACTAGATCTAAAAGCTTTGCAAAATTTGTGGCAGTAGCTTTTTGTAAATCACTAGCCTTATCATAATCCTTTTTTAGCCCTCCACCATACCATAAATAACTATCAACATTTTGGCCTAATAATGTAATTTCTTTAAAATTATTGATAACCAAGTCATTTATTTCTTTTAGAATACTTTGCGGGTCGCGGCTTCGTTCTCTTCCTCTGGTAAATGGGACTACACAAAAAGTACACATATTATCACAACCTCTAGTGATAGAAACAAAAGCAGAGACTCCATTACTTTGTAAGCGAACTGGAGAGATATCGCCATAGGTTTCTTCTTTTGATAAAACTACATTTACCGCATTACGACCAGCGTCAACCTCTTGTATCAAATTTGGTAAATCTTTATAGGCATCTGGTCCGACAACTAGATCAACTATCTTTTCTTCTTCTAAGAATTTATTTTTTAGACGTTCTGCCATACAGCCCAAAACACCTACTTTCATACCTGGATTAATTCTTTTTACTGCATTGTATTTTTCTAAGCGTTTTCTTACTGTTAGTTCTGCTTTTTCACGAATAGAACAGGTGTTTACCAAAACCAGATCAGCATCTTCAAGGTTTTGAGTAGTATTAAAACCTTCCTTGGCTAAAATGGAAGCTACAATTTCACTGTCGCTAAAATTCATTTGGCATCCGTAGCTTTCAATAAAGAGCTTTCTGGTATTTCCCTCTTTTTTGTCTAGAGACAATGCTTGTCCCTGGATGTTTTCATCAATAATCTTCTCCATGTATAATAATATCCTTGCCTATTCATCTCAAATAGTGTGCAAAGATACTCTTTAAAATGAGATATGACAAAGTGGCAGGGGTTATATTTGTTTAAATATTTATATTTGAGAAACTAATCGACTAAATCAATTCTGCGTATGAATGCTAATCAACTCTTTGAAAAAATAGAAAACAGTAATCCAATAGATTTTGGGAATATTTTTAATAAAAGTATAGAGCTTTTTAAGAAAATATGGTTGCAAGGATTTATTCATCTGCTTATTTCTATGGTTGTTATCATTCCTTTAATCATTGTAATGTATATTCCTATTATTGCGTTAGCAAGCATAGGTGGTTTTGAAAATAACTATGGAGAGTATGGGTATGTTCAAGAAGAGTTATCTATTGGTATGGGGCTTTTGTTTGTGGTATTGGTAATAATAGTTTCGTTGATAGCTTCAGCATTTCAATTAGGTGTTAACGCTCATTTTTATAAAGTTTGTAAGCAGGTTGATATGCAACTTCCAGAAACTAATAGTTATTTTATGTTTTTTAAAGGAAAGTATTTAGGTAAAATTTTTACGCTAGCAATAGCAACTTTTGGAATTGCACTATTGGCTGCTTTATTGTGTTATCTTCCTATTTTTTATGTAATGGTTCCTTTGCAGTTATTAGGAGTTATTTTTGCGTTTAATCCTGATGTAAGCGTTTCAGATTTGATTAAAGCAAGTTTTAAATTTGGAAATAAAATTTGGTTGGTAGCTTTTGGATTAATTTTGATTTCATCCATATTAGCTCAATTTGTTGGAATGATATTATGTTTTGTAGGGATCTTTTTTACAGCTTATTTTGTGTATTTACCTATATATTATATGTATAAAGATGGAATAGGTTTCGAAAACGAAAGAGAATCCGAGGACTGGAACGCACTTGTTGAATAAAAAGTAAAATGAAACCTGCTAATTTTGCAGGTTTTTTTAGTATAATTTTTGAGAAAAAATTTTGATCTCAAAAAATTGATATACTTTTGCTTCCAGAAATAAGTCATCAACGCTGAGTTATTCCCAACTGAAAATGTTTATTGGCGATTCCATCTGTCAACTAATAAACATTAATTATCAACAGATGAAAAAAAAGGATTATGGCTAAGAATTTAGTGATTGTGGAGTCACCAGCTAAGGCAAAAACAATAGAAAAGTTTCTAGGAAAAGACTACAAAGTAGCTTCTAGTTTCGGACATATTGCAGATTTGCCAGCAAAGGAACTTGGTGTAGATGTTGAAGAAGGGTTTAAACCGAAATATATTGTCTCGAAAGACAAGAAAGATGTAGTGAAAAAACTAAAAGATCTTTCTAAGAAAGCTGATATGGTATGGTTAGCAAGTGATGAAGATCGAGAGGGAGAGGCTATTGCTTGGCATTTGGCAGAAGAATTAAAACTGGATAAAGACAAAACACGCCGAATTGTTTTTCATGAGATTACTAAAAAAGCAATACTTAAGGCAATTGAAAATCCAAGAAGTATAGATTATAACTTGGTAAATGCGCAACAAGCGAGACGTGTACTTGATAGATTAGTAGGATATGAATTGTCTCCTGTTTTATGGAGAAAGGTAAAAGGGGGGTTGTCAGCAGGAAGAGTACAGTCTGTATCTGTACGATTGATTGTAGAAAGAGAACGTGATATACTTGGTTTTACACCGGTCGCTTCTTATCGAATTGATGCAGAATTTGCTAATGAAAAAGGAAAGTCTTTTAAAGCGAAACTTCCTAAGAATTTTTCAACAAAAGAAGAAGCGCAAGCATTTTTAAAAAAGAACTTGGGGGCAGGTTTTAATGTTGCAGATCTTACTACAAAACCAGCAAAAAAATCACCCGCACCTCCATTTACAACATCTACCTTACAGCAAGAGGCATCTAGAAAATTGTATTTTTCTGTTAGTAAGACAATGACGATGGCGCAACGGTTATATGAGGCGGGATTGATTACCTATATGAGAACCGATAGTGTAAATCTATCTACAGAAGCTCAAAACGGTGCAAAATCAGAAATAATTTCTGCGTATGGAGAAGAATACAGTAATCCCAAACAATATAAAGGAAAAGCTAAAGGGGCTCAAGAAGCTCACGAAGCAATAAGGCCAACAGATTTTTCAAGACATACGGTGCCGGTTGATTATGATCAACAACGTCTCTATGAATTGATCTGGAAAAGAGCGATTGCTTCACAAATGAGTGATGCTAAATTAGAAAGAACTAATGTTAAGATTGGATCTGTTTCTCATAATGAGCAATTTGTTGCAAATGGAGAGGTGATAAAATTTGAAGGTTTCCTTAAAGTGTATCTTGAAGGTAATGATGATGAAGATGAAGAGCAAAGTGGTATTTTACCAGCTATGAAAGTTGGTGAGAATTTGTTTAATAATTATGTTACCGCTACCGAGAGATTTACGAGACCTCCAAGTCGATATTCTGAAGCAGCTTTGGTAAAAAAGTTGGAAGAATTAGGTATTGGTCGTCCGTCTACATATGCGCCGACAATTTCTACCATTCAAAATAGAAACTACGTAGAAAAAGGTTCTAAAGAAGGAGAAGAAAGAGGATATGTTCAGATTACCCTTTCTGGTGATGCAATTAAAGAGAAAAACCTAAAAGAAAAAGTTGGAAGTGATAAAGGAAAATTAATTCCAACAGATGTTGGAATGGTGGTTAACGATTTTTTAGTAAATCATTTCTCTTCTATCTTAGATTATAATTTTACAGCTAAAGTAGAGCGAGACTTTGATGAAATTGCTGAAGGTCAGGAAGATTGGACTAATGTGATGAAGGAGTTTTATGATGAATTCCACCCTAGAGTAGAAGATGTTGCTCAGAATGCAGAACGTGAGGTAGGAGAAAGGATTTTAGGAGAAGACCCGGATTCTGGAAAACCTGTAAGTGTTCGTTTAGGGAAATTCGGACCGATGGTGCAGATTGGTACTGTAGAAGATGAGGATAAGCCAAGGTTTGCTAGTTTAGCACCGGGACAAACATTAGGAAGTATAACTTTTGAACAGGCAATGGATTTATTTCAATTGCCAAAAGAGCTCGGTGATTATAAAGGAGAAACAGTTACTGTAAATAATGGTCGGTTTGGTCCATACGTAAAGTTTGGAGCTAAATTTGTTTCTTTGGATAAAGGAGAAGATCCATTAAGTACATCACTAGAAAGGGCAATGGAGCTTATTGATGCTAAAGAAAAAGCAGATGCTCCTATATATACATATGAGGATTTACCAGTACAAAAAGGAACTGGTCGATTTGGTCCATTTATTAAGTGGAATGGGATGTTTATCAATGTGAATAAAAAATATGACTTTGATAATCTTTCTGACGAAGATATCGTTCAGCTTATTGAAGAAAAGAAGCAGAAAGAGATTGATAAGGTGATTCATAATTGGGAAGAAGAAGGTATCCGAGTTGAGAAAGCAAGATGGGGGCGTAGTAATATCTTAAAAGGTAAAATCAAAATAGAATTACCCAAAACCGTAGATGCTACTAAACTTACTTTAGAAAAGGTGCAAGATCTTATTGAAAAGAACGCTCCTAAAAAGAAGGCCGCTACAAAGAAAAAAACAACAAAAAAGACTACTAAAAAGAAATAAGTATATAATATATGTCTTTAGAGTTTCTTTCACCGGTTAGCGAAATAGTAGCAGCGCATGTTGCATTGCTTCCGGATCAATCATTAGGTAAGCAGATAAAAGTTCATACTTCTGACTATGGAGTTCCTGGCCTTGACAAAGTAGATATTGCAATTATCGGTGTTAGGGAGAATAGAAATGATGTTAATTTCCCGGAAGAAGGACTACATTTTGATACCATCCGAAAATCTTTATATGATCTATTTCCTGGTAATTGGGGGACTTCAATTGTAGATCTTGGGGATATTATTCCAGGAGAAGAAGTGAGCGATACTTATTTTTTAATGAAGGATATTCTTGCTACACTGCTTCAAAAAAATGTAACTCCTCTAATTATTGGAGGTAGTCAAGACTTGGTATACGGTCAATATCGTGCTTTTGATATTTTAGAGAGAATGGTAAATCTTGTCAATGTAGATAGTAAGTTTGATTTAGGAAATACTTCTCAGCCAATAACTAATACATCTTTTGTAGGTAAAATTATAGTAGAACAGCCTTATAATCTTTTTAATTATAGTAACATAGGGTATCAAACATATTTTAATTCTCAAGAAGAAATCGATTTAATAGAGAAATTATATTTTGATGCCTATCGATTGGGAGAAGTAACGTCAGATCTTACAATTGTAGAGCCCATCATGCGTGACGCGGATATTGTAGCGATTGACCTTGGAGCTATGAGTTCTACTTGTCTTAGTCATAAGTATGCCACACCGAATGGTTTTGATGGGAGAGAGATATGTGCTATTGCAAGATATGCTGGTATTAGTGATAAAGTAAAAAGTTTTGGGATTTATGAATTCAAAAACTTTAAAGACGAAGAAACGACCGCGCTATTAATTGCACAAATATTTTGGTATTTTATTGAAGGAGTTAATTATAGGTCAAATGAATTAAATATTAAAAACCAAATGGGCACACTTCATTATAATGTGCCTATAGAAGATGAAGTTCTTTCATTTTATAAAAGTGATAAAACAGAAAGATGGTGGATAGAAATACCTTTTATTTCATCTGGAAATAATAAATTGAAAAGACACACGTTATTACCTTGCACATACAACGATTATGAGCGTGCTTGTAATCAAGAAATACCTGAAAGATGGTATAAGGCAAAACGAAAAAACGAAGTTTAACATTTTTATTAGGGAGATTTAAGGTTTTTTTTGGAAAAAAATTGTTTTTCTGGAAATAAATAAATAGGTTTACCACCTTAAATCTCAAAGATCTTAACCTAAAACACGTTATGAAGAAATTTGTATCACTCTTTGCTATTGTAGCAATGCTCTATAGTTGTGGTGGAGGAAACCGCGGAGAACTAGTTGGAGTAAAGGGTAAAAAATGGCATCCGGAGAAACCCTACGGAATGGCCCTCATCCCCGGAGGATCATTTATTATGGGTAAATCTGATGATGACAAGGCAGCATTAGCTAATGCGCCTACAAAGACAGTTACCGTTCGATCTTTCTATATGGACGAGACTGAAGTTACTAACAGTGAATACAGACAGTTTGTTCGTTGGGTTCGCGATTCCACAATACGTATGAAGTTGGCTATAATGGCCGATGATATGGGAAAAGCTCCCGGAGATGATGGTATTGGAGAATACGCATTTCTTGATGCGAACACCGAAGATATGTCTGTGTATGAGAAATATGTCTATGACAATTATAGTGGAACCGGAGAAACGGGCTATGAAGGTCGAAAACTTAACAAAGACATAGATATCGAATGGGATACAGAGGATTATCCAGATGAGTTCTACACAGAAGTAATGGATTCATTATATGTTCCTTTAGAAGAATCTTATAATGGTAGACGAACGTTTGATGTGCAAAACTTTAAATTCAGGTTTACTTGGATGGATATTCAAGCTGCAGCTCGTGCCAAAAAAGGAGGAAGAAAAGATTTCGTTAGAGAAACAGTGATTGAAGTGTATCCTGATACGACTGTTTGGATTAAAGATTTTAATTATTCATATAATGAACCAATGCATAATGATTATTTCTGGCATAGTTCATATGATGATTATCCAGTAGTTGGAGTTTCTTGGGAACAAGCTAAGGCTTTTTGTACTTGGAGAACTATCGAGAAGAATTCTTATCAGAAAAAACGTAATAAGGAGTTTGTAAACTATTTTAGATTACCTACAGAAGCTGAGTGGGAATACGCAGCAAGAGGGGGATTGGAATCAGGAACATATCCTTGGGGTGGACCTTATGCTTTGAACGACAGAGGTTGTTTCTTGGCTAATTTTAAACCTTTACGCGGTAATTACGCAGCTGATAACTTCTTATATACAGTGGAAGCAAAGACATTTGATCCGAATGATTATAATTTATATAACATGGCGGGTAATGTTTCAGAGTGGGTGCAGTCTTCTTATGACCCTGCAGCCTATGAATATGTATCATCAATGAACCCGAATGTTAATGATGATCAGAACAAACGAAAAGTTGTGCGTGGAGGATCTTGGAAAGATGTTGCTTATTTCCTACAGGTAAGTACCAGAGATTACGAGTACGCAGATTCGGCTAGAAGTTATATTGGATTCAGAACGGTACAGGATTATATGGGTACTGACGTTACTGGAGAAGATAATACACAAAATCAGAATTAGAATAAGTCCCAAAATTTATCTATCAACCTTAATTACTAACCTTTTTTTAATTTAATATTTAAAAAAATTTAAAAAAAACTAAACACATTTATTATGGCAAATTCAAAAGCAAGCAAGAAATTAATGAATATGGTATACGGCCTCGGAGCGGCTGTAGTAATCCTTGGAGCATTATTTAAAATCATGCACTGGCCCTTCGGTGATCTTATGTTAATCGCAGGTTTAGTAACTGAAGCATTAGTATTTACTGTTTCTGCATTCGAACCTGTTGATGACGAAATTGATTGGTCTCTTGTATATCCAGAATTAGCTGGAGGTAATAAAAAAGACAAAAAAGAAAAAGAAACTCCAGACGGATTATTGTCTAAGAAATTAGATGATATGCTTAAAGAAGCAAGAGTGGATTCTAGTCTTATGAGTAGTCTTGGAGAAAGCATTCGTAATTTCGAAGGAGCTGCAAAAGGAATTTCTCCTACTATTGATTCAATCCAAGGTCAGAAAAAATATAGTGAAGAAATGGCAAAAGCTGCTACTTCATTAGAGTCATTAAACAGTCTTTATAAGGTTCAGTTAGAATCTTCTGCATCTCAGGCAGAGGCTAACCAAGCTATTGCAGATAACGCTCAGAAACTTAAAGACCAAATGGAAAGTCTTGCCAGTAACTTATCTTCTCTTAATGGAGTATATGGTGGTATGTTAAGTGCTATGAACAGAAATTAGTATTTAACTTTTAACTAAAAAATAACTACCAAAATATAGAAACATGGCAGGAGGAAAATTATCACCAAGGCAGAAGATGATCAATCTTATGTACTTGGTATTTATAGCAATGTTGGCATTAAATATGTCAAAAGAGGTGCTAGCTGCGTTCGGTTTAATGAACGAAAAGCTTACAGTGTCTAATGCAACAACAACAGAACGTAATAATGCTTTCATAGCAGGTCTTGAGGCAAAGGTTGAAGAGCAACCAGCTAAGTATGCCCCTTTAAAGGAAAAGGCAAGCGAGGTAAGTAAGTTATCGGCTGATTTAGTAACATATATAGATAATGTTAAAGCTACATTAACTAAGGATCTTTCGGATCCTAAAGATTATGTAGTTATGGATCAATCTGGTACTTTGGATCAATTATTTTTTAAGAGCGGAGTAATAACAGCAGCTGGACAAGAATTTTTGAAGAAGATGGAGGATTATAAAACCGGAGTTTCTGGTGTTATTTCGGAAAAGTATCCAACCATTGCTGCAGATGTGCAAAAAGAGTTTTCTACTGAAAAAGTAGAAGATAGAACTGGAAAAAAAATAGATTGGTTAAAGTATAATTTTGAAGGTTATCCTTTAGTTGCATCGATTACAAAGTTTACTCAAATTCAGAATGATGTTAAAACGACAGAAAGCAAAGTTTTATCAAAAATGCTTTCAGGACAATTAGAGTCTGAAGTTTCTTTAACAAATTTTGATGCGATTGTAGTTCCGGATAAAACAGCTTTCTTTAGTGGAGAAAAGTTTAAAGGAAAAATTATCTTAGGTAAAAAAGATAAAACACTTAAAGCTTTTAAAGTAATAGTGAACGGTAAAGAATTAGATCCGGAATCTATGCAAGAAGGGCAGACTATTTTAGATTTCCCTGCAGGTAATGTTGGAGAGCGCGAAATTAAAGGTGAGTTCCAGTTTAAAGAAGGGGATTCTATCATAACTATCCCTATTGAAAGTTCTTATGCGGTGATTCCAAAACCAAATTCAGCTGTAATATCTGCAGATAAAATGAATGTAGTGTATCGTGGAGTGCAGAACCCAATGACGATTTCTATACCAGGTGTTCCTTCTGTAAATGCAAGTGCTCCAGGTCTTAAGAAAACCGGTGGTGCTGGTAAATATATGATGAACGTTACAACGGTAAAAGCTAGAGAGGTAAATATTAAAGTTAGCGGTAAATTACCAAATGGTTCTTCAGTAAGTGATACTAAAAAATTCAGAATTAAAGATATTCCTAGACCAGTTGGTACTGTAAGAGGTGAAGATGGTAGTATTAAAATGTCTAAGAGTGGTTTAGATAAAGCTTCTATCGGGGCAATACTTCCAGACTTTGATTTTGATATTAAATTAAAAGTAACTGGCTTTAAGTTTAAGGTGGAAGGACAACCAACCATTAACGTTAGAGGAGGAAGATTAGATTCAAGAGCAAAATCTGCTCTTAGAAAAGCAAAACGTGGATCTTCTGTTCAGGTTATAGACATTAAAGCACAGTTAACAACCAATGCTGGATATAAATTAAAGAAAATATCTCCGGTTATCGTTGAGTTAACGAACTAAAATAAACTAATGATTATGAATTTGAGAAATTTGTTATTAACCGTTTTTAGCCTATTCGTGACCTTGTTTTCGTTTGGTCAGGCTAACATTTTGAATGCTGGTAGTCCAGAAGATATCGGAAAGAAAACGATCGAGCAGATCCAAGCCGATAATGACCTTCCGCTAGAATATGGTTATGTTGACAAGCGTGATGTACTTTGGGCAAAAACTACTTGGGAGACTATAGATCTTGATGAGCGTATTAATTTTCCACTGTATTATCCAATTGATACTGTTAATATAGGAGCAGATAGACGTGCATTGTATGATGTATTGTTGTCTAATGTTAAAAACGGTAAAATCCAAAAGATTTATGCAGATTCATATTTTACAGAAACGCGTACATTAGGTGATCTTGATGGTACTTTGTCTAAGATAGACACCTTGGATTTAGGATATGAGCAATTTAATGCTGGTGAGGCTGTAGATCCTCAATATGTTGAGATTACTACAATCAGTGCAGCTGATATATCTGAATACAAGATTAGAGGATATTGGTATTTTGATAAGCGTCAAGGAGAATTAAGATACAGATTGTTGGGTATAGCTCCAGTAGCACCAGATGTAAACTTTATAAATGATGATGAACCAGATATGGTTCCGTTATTTTGGGTTTGGTATCCTGATGTAAGAGAGATACTTCATAACGCAAAAGCATTTAATAGGAAGAATACCTCAATGCCTTTTACGTATGATCATGTACTTAATGCTAGACGATTTAATTCTGTCATATATAAAGAAGATAACATCCAGGGTGACCGGGAAGTTAATGACTATATAATTGATAACGCTTTGATGCAATTGCTAGAAAGTGAAAGAATTAAAGAGAGTATCAGAAATTTTGAAATGGATATGTGGAGTTACTAAACTCTTGTGTTTCTAAAATAATTTATAAACGCCCAACTAGTAAGTTGGGCGTTTTGCTATTTTTAATTTATGATTGATTATATAGTTGTTGGATTTGGATTAGCTGGATTAGCTTTTGTAGAGAAACTAAAGAAGAATAATAAATCATTTGTGGTTTATGAGAATTATTCTCAGAAATCTTCTAGAGTTGCAGGAGGATTGTATAATCCGGTAATACTTAAGAGGTTTACAGCGGCGTGGCTTGCTTCAGAGCAATTGGAGTTAGCGCTACCTTTTTATAAAAATATACAAGATAAACTTGGAGAATCCTTGGTTTCTGAACTTCCTGTTTTGAGAAGATTTAATAATGTTGAGGAGCAAAATTTGTGGTTCGAAGCTTGTGATAAACCAATTTTACAGATTTTTCTTTCATCAGAGTTAATCCGAAATGAAAATGAAGCATTGGATATTCCTTTTCTTTATGGAGGCGTTAAAGGCACTGGTAAGGTGGATATTGAAAAGATGCTGTCACTATATGTTTTAGATTTGGAAAAAAAGGAATTGCTAAAAAAGGAATCTTTCGAACACAATGAATTGGTAGTTGAAACGGATTGTATAGAGTATAAGGGCTTAAGGGCTAAGAATATTGTTTTTACTGAAGGTTTTGGTGTCAGAAGTAATCCTTTTTTTAATTATTTACCATTGCAAGGGAATAAGGGGGAGTATATTATTATTAAATCAAAAGGCTTGCGATTGAAAGAGGCAGTGAAATCATCTATATTTATAATTCCACTTGGCGACGATTTATATAAGGTAGGTGCGACTTATAATAATGAGGATAAAACACCAGATATTACTTCAGCATCAAGGGAACAGTTGGAAATGAAGTTAAGACGTTTCCTGAAGGTAGCTTATGAAGTAATTGATCAAGTTGCTGGAATTAGACCCACTATCAGAGACAGAAGGCCATTAATTGGAACACATCCTGAATATAATAATATGCATATTATTAATGGATTAGGAAGCAGAGGTATATTAATTGGCCCTTATGTAGCAAATAAACTCTATGATTTTATTGAGAATAATGGATCTTTAGAAAAGGAAATAGACATTAAACGTTTTGAACATTTACGATAGGTTTTTCTTTTTTCCGTAGTGCATAAAGATATTTATCCAAATGTTTCTAGATAATCGAAGAATTATTGGAAAAAAGGCCAATAGAGTTCCAACTATTACAAAAAACGTATTTAATAGGTTTAATTTCAGAAAAAAGTTTCCGATTAAAAAGGCTGTAACCGCAAAACCGATCCCTACGCCATAGCTTACATACATCGCTCCATAAAAAAAGGAAGGTTCTATTTTATATTTGGTATTACAATGACTGCAGCGTTCATGCATCTGAAAAATTTTCCCTAATTTATATGGATTCGTTTCCTTATACATACTTTCATTTTGACAAACAGGACACGTGCCTGTAAAGACGCTATAAATTTTAGTTCCTTTTAAGAAGCTCATAGTACTTTTATTCTACCGCAAAATTAGTCATCTTTGCAGAAAATATTCAAAAGCTGATGTTAAACATACATAACCTTTCAATTTCCTTTGGAGGAGAATATCTTTTCGAAGAAATAGCCTTTAGATTAAATGCAGGAGACCGAGTAGGATTAGTTGGGAAGAATGGTGCAGGAAAATCTACTATGCTTAAAATTTTATCTAAAGAGCAAGAACCGGATTCGGGTCAGATTGCTATGGATAAAGAACTAAGGATTGGTTTTCTAAAACAAGATATAGATTTTGTTTTAGGAAGAACTGTGCTAGAAGAATCTTATGAAGCCTTTACTGAAATAAAAAAGATAGAGAGAGAAATTGATCAGATTAATGTACAACTTGCTGAACGCACAGATTATGAAAGTGAGAGTTATAATCAGCTGATAACTGATTTAAGTGACCATACACATCAATATGAAATTCTTGGAGGGTATAATTATCAAGGAGAAACAGAACGTGTATTACAAGGTTTAGGATTTGTAAGAGAAGATTTCGATAAGCTTACTGATACTTTTTCTGGAGGTTGGCGTATGAGAATTGAGTTGGCAAAATTATTATTACAGAATAATGATATTCTTTTATTGGATGAGCCGACAAACCATTTGGATATAGAATCTATCATATGGTTAGAGAATTTTTTAAAAACCTATCCTGGAGTTGTAGTGATCGTTTCTCATGATAAAATGTTTTTGGACAATGTAACCAATAGAACTATTGAAATATCATTAGGAAGGATTTATGATTATAATAAGCCTTATTCTAAATACTTGGTGTTACGTAAGGAATTACGTGAGCAACAGCTGGCTACACAAAAGAATCAATCTAAGCAAATCGAACAAACCGAAAAGCTGATCGAAAAATTTAGAGCCAAAGCATCTAAAGCCTCGATGGCACAATCGCTTATAAAAAAATTAGATAAAGTAGAACGTATTGAAGTTGATGAGGATGATAATGCAGTAATGAATATTAGTTTTCCGATAAGTGTACAACCAGGAAAAGTTGTTATCGAAGCCGAAGAACTAGGTAAGAATTATGGGGAAAAAGAGATTCTGAAGGATATTAATTTATTAGTAGAGCGCGGTTCAAAAACGGCGTTTGTAGGACAGAATGGGCAAGGAAAATCTACGCTGGCTAAAATTATTATTGATGAAATCTCATACAGTGGAAATTTAAAACTAGGACATAATGTACAGATAGGATATTTTGCACAGAATCAATCAGAATATTTGGATGGTGAAATTACGATTCACGATACGATGATCAATGCTGCAAATGAAAAGACTAGAAGTAAAGTTCGAGATATGTTAGGTGCATTCTTGTTTAGAGGTGATGAAGTAGATAAAAAGGTAAAAGTTCTTTCTGGGGGTGAGCGTAATCGATTGGCTTTGTGTAAAATGCTTTTAGAGCCTTTTAATGTATTAGTAATGGATGAACCGACAAACCATTTAGATATTAAGTCAAAGAATATTCTAAAAGAAGCATTAAAAAGTTTTGAAGGCACATTGATTTTAGTCTCCCACGATAGAGATTTTTTACAAGGGTTAACTAATACTGTATATGAATTTAAGAATAGACAGATTAAAGAGTATCTTGGGGATATAGATTATTATTTAGAACAGAGACGAGTAGATAATCTTCGTGATATAGAGAAGAGAGATGAGCAGGTCAAATCTACTTCGAATACAAAAGAAACTGCAAAACAATCATATGAGAATCAAAAAAAGCTAAAATCACTTAATAATAAGTTAAGCAATATAGAATCCAAGATAAATAAGCTAGAAAGAGAGGTCAAAGAAATAGATGTAAAATTAGCTATCAATTATGATCAAACAATTGCAGAGCCAGATTTTTTCGATAAGTATCAAGTAAAAAAGGACAAATTAGCTTCTTTGATGGAAAATTGGGAAACATTACAAGAAGAAATAGACACATTATCTTAATTCTTGTTTTAGATATAATATTAGAAAATTATTCAAAAAATGGTGATGTAAATTAGGACTCTTGTATTGTAACGTGTCTATTTTTAAAGATCCTTGAATTAGAGTGTGTTACCTTAATGTTAAGATCAAAGAAATCGTATACTTAAGGATAATTTTTATCGTTAGTTTCAGGTACAACTGAATATTTATAGATATTTTTGTACCTGTAAATTAAATTATACAATGTATGAATGATACAAAAGCCATCGATTTAAACGCTCACGCACTATCTTGGATTGGAAAGATTCATTATGATTTTGGGTTTTTAGTTCAGAAAGCCTTTGGTGAAAATGGGTTAGATTTATCTAAAGAGCAATGGAGTGTTCTTAAGCGTTTGAAGGTGAAAGATGGGCAACCACAAAATGATTTGGCTTTTATTACCCATAGAGATAAGACTTCTATGACCAGATTGGTAAATACAATGGAGAGTAAAAATCTTGTGGTAAGAAAGAGCGATGAGAATGATAGAAGAGTAAATAGAATTTTCCTTACAGATTATGGAAAAGAAGTGATTGAGAAGGTAACTCCGATTATGTATGACCTAATTCCGGCAGTACAAGAAAGTTTGAGTAATGAAGAGATTGAAAACTTGATCAGTACACTAAAAAAGGTAAAAGTTAAAATTGCTGAAATAGCAGATTGATAAAATAATCATAAATTTTTTTAAAAAAGACATCTAATTATTTTAGATGTCTTTTTTAGTTATAGAGGTTAATTTTTTTTATGAGTTCTTTAACTGCAAGACACGTTCGTTGTTGATAGTTTTGTGTGGCTTTTTAGATTAAAAGTTTAAACAAAATGTTGTGTATGAGAAATGTAATACTTTCTATCCTTGGATTATTACTTATAGCTGGAGCTTTATTTGGAGCAAAAAAGCTTATTGATAGTAAAACTAGAGTTAAACCAAGATCAGCAAAGGTGATTAAAACCGTTTTCGTAGATACCATAAAAAATGGTACGGTGCCAATTAAAATCACTGCTAATGGTAATTTAACTGCAAAAAGAAGATTAGAGTTATTCTCTGAAGTACAAGGAGTGTTTCGAGGAGGAGCTAAGCTATTTAAAACGGGTCAGCAATATCAACAAGGTCAAACATTAATTAGAATTGATGCTTCAGAATATTATGCTTCTGTACAATCTGCTAAAAGTAATTTATATAACTTGATTACTTCTATAATGCCTGATTTACGCCTGGATTATCCTGAAATCTTTGATAAATGGCAAAACTATCTAACCAATTTTGATATTAATAAAGCAACACCTGAACTTCCTGAAACTGGTTCAGAAAAAGAAAAGTATTTCATTACAGGCCGAAATATATATACAACGTACTATAATGTCAAAAATCTGGAGCAACGTTTATCTAAATATAGAATTTCTGCACCATTTTCTGGAGTACTTACAGAAGCTTTAGTCACAGAAGGAACATTGATTCGACAAGGACAAAAGCTAGGAGAGTTTATAGACACCAGTGCCTATGAGATTGAAGTAGCGATAGGAAAAGAATATTCGGATTTATTAAAGATAGGAGAATCCGTAATCCTTTCAGATCTTAATACATCCAAAACATATACGGGTATTGTAACTCGAATAAATGGACGAGTAGATCAAGCTACACAGACAATTACTACTTTTATCGAAGTCAAAGATGCATCTTTAAAAGAAGGAATGTATCTGGAGGCTAACTTGAATGCCAGAAAAGCCGAGAACGCTATAGAGATTGATCGTAATTTACTTCAAGATGGAGATAGAATTTTTATAGTTAGAGATAGTATCTTGGATATAATTGACGTACAGCCTGTTTATTTTTCTGACAAAAAAGTTATTCTCAAAGGAATCCCAGATGGAGACGTTATTCTTAACAAACCAGTTCCTGGAGCGTATGCAGGAATGCTGGTGAAAATATATCAAGGCAAAGGAAGAACATCATCAGCTACTGATAGTAAGGTGAGCAATACTAATTCAAAACAGTAGTTATGCGTAAGATTATTTCTTATTTTATTAGATACCATGTTGCCGTAGATGTAATTGTCATTGCTTTTATCGCATTTGGAATATTTGGAGCTCTTTCGCTCAAGTCATCGTTTTTTCCACTTACAGATTCTAAAAATGTTAATATAACCGTTGTATATCCTGGTGCTTCTCCATTAGAGATCGAGGAGGGTATTATACTAAAGGTAGAAGATAATCTGAAAGGCCTGGAAGGGGTAGAACGTGTTACTTCGACCTCTAGAGAAAATAGTGGAAGTATCAATGTCGAAATTGAAAAAGGGAAAGATATCGATTTTATGCTGCTCGAAGTTAAAAATGCTGTGGATAGAGTGCCTTCATTTCCTACTGGAATGGAACCTATCGTAACCTCTAAACAAGAAGCAATTAGACCTACGATAGATTTCGCAATAAGCGGTACTGATATACCTCTGGTTACTTTAAAACAAATTGCGAGGCAGATTGAAAATGATCTGAGAGCAATAGATGGAATCTCTCAGATTAATATTAGTGGATATCCTGATGAAGAAATCGAAATCGCTGTAAACGAAAATAATTTGTTAGCCTTTAGGCTTAGTTTTAATGAAGTGGCACAGGCAGTTAATCAAGCTAATATATTGACTACAGGAGGTACTATTAAGACCGATGCAGAAGAATATCTCATCCGTGCAAATAATAGATCATATTATGCAAATGAACTGTCTAACCTAGTTATACGTGCAGATGCATCTGGTCGTACTATTAGGCTTAAAGACGTAGCAGAAATTAGAGATCGTTTCTCAGAATCGCCTAATGCAACTTATTTTAACGGAAACCTTTCAGTTAATGTTCAGATTACAAGTACCAATACCGAAGATCTGATTTCTTCTGCAGAGAAAACAAAAGAATACATAGAGCAATTTAATCAAAAGTATAATAACGTTCAACTTAATGTGATTAGTGATCGTTCTATTACCTTAGTACAACGTACCAAATTGCTTACAGAAAATGCAATTATAGGAATGCTATTAGTACTTTTATTCTTATCACTGTTCCTAAATACCCGTTTAGCGTTCTGGGTAGCGTTTGGATTGCCAATTGCCTTTTTAGGGATGTTTGTGCTAGCTGGATATTTTAATGTAACGATTAATGTACTGTCGCTCTTTGGGATGATTATTGTAATCGGTATTCTAGTAGATGATGGTATTGTAATTGCTGAAAATATTTATCAGCATTACGAAAAAGGGAAAAGTCCTGTTCAAGCTGCCATTGATGGAACAATGGAAGTAATTCCTCCAATAGTTTCTGCAATTTTGACTACGATAATAGCTTTTGGGATCTTCTTGTTTTTAGATGGTCGTATTGGTGATTTCTTTGGAGAAGTATCCGTTATAGTGATTCTTACTCTTGGAGTTTCTTTAATAGAAGCATTAATTATTCTTCCTGCCCATTTAGCGCATTCTAAAGCTTTGAAATCCGAGGACAAAAAACCTAAGAAAGGACTTGCGAAATTATTTTCTAAGCTTCGTTATGTTAATACTTTTGGAGATAAGATTATGAGATGGCTGCGCGATAATGTGTATAGTCCTGCACTTAGTTTTTCACTAAAAAATAAACTTTTTACCTTCTCCATATTTATAGTTATACTCATCCTTACAGTGGGAAGTGTTGGGGGAGGAATTGTAAGAACCGCATTTTTTCCTCGTATTGCCAGTGATGTAATTTCTGTCGACCTTGGTATGCCTAATGGTACTAATGAAAAGATAACCGATTCTATTATTTCTATGATAGAAGAAAAAGCATGGCTTGTTAATAAAGAACTAGGTGAAGAATTTTTAGTTGGCGAAGATTATGAAGGAAAACAGTTATTCGAAAATATAATTAGAAGTGTAAACTCGTCTTCTAATGCTTCTTTACGTATCAATATGTTACCTGGACAAGAACGACCAAATGAGGTAAACTCCGGATTGGTAGCGAACCGAATACGAGAAAAAGTTGGTCCTGTTTTCGGAACTGAAAGATTAATTTTTGGATCTGGTGGTAATTTCGGAGGAAGTCCGGTTTCTGTATCCTTATTAGGAAGTAATATACAAGAATTAAAAGCCGCAAAAGAAGAATTTAAAACAGTGTTAGAAAATGATTCTAGACTGAAGGATGTTGCGGATAATGATCCTGCAGGGATAAAAGAGATTCGACTGGAGCTAAAAGAAAATGCATACGCATTAGGTCTTAATTTACAAGATGTAATGTCGCAAGTAAGAGGAGGGTTCTTTGGGATTCAGGCACAAAGATTCCAAAGAGGTCAGGATGAAATAAGAGTTTGGGTTCGTTATGATAGAGAGAATAGATCTTCGATTCTAGATCTCGATAATATGAGAATCTCTACCTCGACTGGCGAAAGGATACCAATAAGCGAGATTGTTGATTATTCAATCGAGCGAGGAGATGTGTCAGTTAATCACCTTGATGGAAGAAGAGAGGTTCAGATTTCTGCAGATTTGAAAAATCCTGAGACTACAAGTTCCACAGATATTTTAGAAGAAATTCGTACGACAATTATGCCCGAAATTCTTGCTAAATACCCTACAGTAACACCTTCATATGAAGGACAGAATCGAGAGGCTGGAAAGTTTTTGGGATCTTTAGGTCCGGTTGGTCTTACAGCATTAGCTTTAATCTACATTACGATAGCTTTTACTTTCAGAAGTTATAGTCAACCATTATTGCTTTTACTTCTTATACCATTGAGTCTTCCTGCAGTTGCATTTGGTCATTGGGTTCACGGTTTTCCTATCAATATATTATCGTTATTAGGAATTATTGCGTTGATTGGTATTATGGTGAATGATGGCTTGGTACTTATTGGTAAATTTAATAGTAACCTTAGGGCGGGAATGACATTTGATAGTGCAATTTATGAAGCAGGAAAATCTCGTTTTAGAGCAATTTTTCTAACTTCCTTAACCACTATAGCTGGATTGGCGCCATTAATTTTTGAAGAAAGTCGTCAAGCAAAATTCTTGATTCCTATGGCAATTTCCATAGCATACGGAATCGGATTTGCAACAGTACTCACTTTGTTAGTATTACCACTATTTTTATCATTTAGTAATAAGATAAAAGTAGGGACCAAATGGTTAGCTACAGGAAATAAAATCACCAAAGAGGAAGTAGAACGCGCTATAAAAGAACAAAAAGAGGAACATGAATTATAAGCATAGATATATAGCAGGATTAGTCTTGTTTTTGTTTATGGCTGGCGGTAACGCTTTTGCCCAAAAGTTAACAAAACAAGAAGCTATTCGGTTGACCTTAGAAAATAATTACGGAATTCTAATAGCCACTAATAATATCAAGGCAGCTAAAAATAATAAAGGAGTATTAAACTCAGGGTATTTGCCTACACTGGCGGCTAATGCGGGTGCAAACTACCAAGAAGCTTCTTCAGAGACCTCGTTTTCTGGGGCGATTAATCCTAATACAGGCTTGCCAAGAGAGGATATTGAAATAGATGGTGCTGAAACACAAAGATATAATGCATCTCTTAACTTTAACTATACCTTGTTTGATGGCTTGGGACGATTTTATAATTATAAAAGATTAAAAGAGCAATATAATTTAACAGAATTACAAGCTAGAGAGACTATAGAGAATACGTTGTTGCAATTATTTTCGGTGTATTATGAAGTTGCTAGATTGACAGAGAATCAACAAATTCTCGAAGAGACACTCCGAATTTCTAAAGAAAGAGTTACTAGGTCTACTTATCAGTTTGAGTATGGGCAAAATACAAAATTGAATGTATTGAATGCAGAAGTAGATGTAGCAAATGATAGCATTAATTTATTAAATACAAAGCAGCAGTTGATCAATACGAAACGAGATCTTAATATCATTGTTGATAATGAATTAGAAATAAAATTTACAGTTGACACTATTGTTAATTTTATTTCAAAACTAGAAATAGATAGTTATTTAGAAAAATCTATTGAAAACAATGTGACACTGTTGCAAAATGAAAGTAATATTCGAATCAGTGACTATGATGTAAAAGTTAGTAAGTCAGGTTATTTACCGGTTATCGGTCTTACTGGTTCTTATGGTTGGAACGAAAACAGAAATCCGCCATCTGCTTTTTTTCCAGGAAATGTAGCAGATACATATACATTAGCTGGTGGGGTAAGCTTAAGTTGGAATCTTTTTGATAGTGGTGGCACCATCACAAGGGTTAAGAATGCTAAAATTGCTTTAGATAATCAAGAGTTGGCAAAAATTCAGGTAGAGCAACAGGTAAAAAGAGATATTGCAAATGCTCAGGGAAATTATCAGAATCGCTTAAAAGTTTATGAGATTCAACAACAAAACGTTCTGACGAATCAAAACAATTTTGAACGATCCAAAGAACGATTTAATTTAGGGCAAATCACCTCTATAGAATTTAGGCAAGCTCAAATTAATCTGATACAAGCGCAAACTAATAAAACATTGGCTAAATATGATGCTAAGCTAGCTGAGTTGCAATTGTTACAGCTTACAGGTCAGTTGTTGAATGTTGAGCTTTAATAGTGTAATTGCTCTCTCAGTTATTGTACTTAGCCTGTTGAAGTGTATAAAAATGAATTCATAATAATTAATCTGATGTTTGAACATTTCTTTCAATGTCCCTATTGTTGGGAAGACATATCCATGTTGTTAGATGTCTCGGTTTCTCATCAAGAATATGTAGAGGATTGCGAGGTGTGTTGTAATCCTATTATGATAAACCCAAGATTCGAAGATCAGGAATTAGTTTCTTTTGAAGCAATTAATATTGAGCAGTAATTACTTTGATCTAAGACTTGACAGGTTTTAAAAACCTGTCAGGTCTGAAAGATTTATATATTCTTCACTAACCAATCTCCAACTTCACTGGTTTTATATGCTTTTTTGTCTTCGGAAAGATCTTCGGTTACAATACCTTGATCCAAAGATTTATTTACTATTGTTTTGATTGCTTCAGCTTCTTCTGTTAATCCAAAAGCTGTTTCGAACATCATAGCAGCAGATAATATGGTTGCTAATGGATTGGCGATATCTTTTCCGGCTGCTTGTGGATATGATCCGTGAATTGGTTCAAATAATGAATTTTTTTCTCCCAAAGATGCAGAGGGCATTAATCCCATCGATCCTGATATGACCGAGGCTTCATCTGTAAGAATATCTCCAAAAAGATTCTCTGTGATTAATACATCATAAGAATTGGGCCATTGTACTAATCGCATCGCTACAGCATCAACGAATTCATAACTTACCTCGACTTCTGGGTAGTCTTTTTCCATAGCTTGTACTGTTTCTCTCCATAAACGAGAAGATTCTAACACGTTTGCTTTGTCTACGCAGCATAACTTCTTACTACGCTTCATGGCCGTCTCGAATCCTTTTTTAGCTAATCGCGTAACTTCTGCACGCGTATAAGTACAAGTATCATAGGCAGTATTTCCATTATCTTCTCTACCTCTTTTTCCGAAATAAATACCACTGGTTAATTCACGAAGAAATACCAAATCCGTTCCTTCAATACGTTCACGTTTTAGAGGGGATTTGTCAATTAATGACGGAAAGGTAAAGGTAGGTCGTACATTAGCAAACAAACCTAGTTTCTGGCGCATTTTAAGTAATCCTTGTTCAGGTCTTACTTTTGCGGATGGATCATTGTCAAATCTTGGATGACCAATCGCTCCGAATAATACGGCATCTGCATTAACACAAACTTCGTGAGTTTCATCAGGATAGGGTTCGCCTACAGCATCAATGGCTGCTGCCCCCGTTAATGCTGTTGTCCAGTTTATTTGATGATTGTATTTTATCGCAATAGCGTTACAAACTTTTACAGCTTGATCAATAACTTCTGGTCCGATGCCGTCTCCGGCGAGTAGTGCAATGTTTAATTCCATTCTAATATTCTAAAATTATAATTCAATAATATTGAGCATTTTTTCTGTTGCCTTAATTGCAGAAACTGTTTGATCAGAATCCAAGCCTCTGGTTACAAATTCTTTTGCCTCAGTTTTCCAGGTGATCACAGTCTCGCATAGTGCGTCAGAATTACTTCCCGGAGGAATACGCACTGCGTAATCAATAAGTTTTGGTAGTGTTTTATCTTTTTGTTTATATACTTTTCCTAGTGCATTCATAAATGCATCATATTGTCCATCCCCTTGTGCATGTTGTTCTATAATCTCATCATCCATTTTAATTGCCAATGTAGTAGAAGGTTTTAAGCCTTTTGCGTGATTTAAGGCGTAGGACATAATTTTCACCTTGTCTTTATATAATTTACTGTCTAATACATCCGAAATGATATACGGTAAATCTTCTTGAGTTACGACTTCTTTTTTATCACCGAGTTTAATTATTTTTTGGGTAACCTTTTTAATATCTTCAGGACTTAGTTTTAATCCCAATTCTTGAAGATTTTTTTCGATATTGGCTTTGCCCGAAGTTTTACCTAGAGCATACTTTCGTTTACGTCCAAAACGTTCTGGCATTAAATCATTAAAATACAAGTTATGTTTGTTGTCACCATCTGCGTGGATTCCAGCAGTCTGAGTAAATACATTATCACCTACCACAGGTTTATTAGCAGGAATTTTAAACCCAGAGAAGGTCTCTACCAGTTTACTAACTTTATATAGAGCAGATTCTATTACATTGATACTAACTTCTGGAAAGTAATCATTGATTACTGCTACTACACTTGCTAGAGGGGCATTTCCTGCGCGTTCTCCCATACCATTCATAGTTAGGTGCAAGCCATTGACTCCAGCTTTAACTCCTTCGATTACATTGGCTACACCCAAATCATAATCGTTATGTGCGTGAAAATCAAAATGTAAATCGGGATATTTATTTCGTAAAGCGGATAAATATGTATATGTCTCAGAAGGGATAAGAACTCCTAATGTATCAGGCAACAACACTCTCTTTATAGGTTGTGTAGACAGAAAATCTAGGAACTGGTATACATATTCAGGAGAGTTGCGCATACCATTGCTCCAATCTTCTAAGTAAACGTTAGTGATGATTCCTTCTTGAGTTGCTTGTTTAAAAGTGGTCGCAATGTCCTCAAAATGTTGTTCGGGAGTTTTTTTTAATTGATATGTGAGGTGATTCAGAGATCCTTTGGTAAGAAGGTTTTGAACCTTGGCTCCTGTATCTTTCATCCATTGTATGGATTTGCCATTATCCACAAAAGTTAATATTTCTACTTGATCAATATATCCATTTTCATTCGCCCAATCAATGATATTTTTCACTGCTTCAAACTCTCCTTCGGATACTCTAGCGGATGCTACTTCGATACGATCTACAGCTAGTTCTTCAATCAGCAAACGTGCGATCGTTAGTTTTTCTGAAGCAGAAAAGGATATCCCAGATGTTTGTTCACCATCTCGGAGTGTAGTATCCATGATTTCTATTGATCGTTTGCTCATATTTGTTTGATTTTTCCTTCTCAGATCTGACAGGTTTTAAAAATCTGTCAAGTCTTTTTTTGTGTTAGGGATAGCCCTTGGACTCCGCTCAGGACGGACCTCATCCTTTTTAGAATTTGTACCCTGAGGTTCTCGAAGGATACAAATTCTAAAAAGATATAAAGGATAGCCCGCTCTAACGCCCGAATCACATTTTAGAAAGGGCGTGTAGTTGCGAATTCCTGAATTTCTGTTTTCATTTTGGACAAATAATCTATATCATCATATCCGTTCAGCATGTTGTCTTTTTTATAACTATTAATGCCAAAGGATTCTGATTCACCAGAAGCTTTTATTGTAATCGTTTGCTGAGGTAAGTTTACTTCGATTTCTGTATCAGGATTTATCTTAATGGCCTCGAATATTTTTTCCAAAAACTCTGGGCTTACCTGTACAGGTAAAACGCCAATATTAAGGCAATTACCTCTGAAAATATCTGCAAAGAAACTAGAAACTACACATCTAAATCCATGATCATATACTGCCCAAGCTGCGTGTTCTCGAGAAGATCCAGATCCGAAATTTTTACCACCTACAAGGATTTTGCCGCTATAGGTTGGGTTGTTTAATACAAAATCTTCTTTTGGAGTATTATCATTATTATATCTCCAGTCTCTAAAAAGATTCTCTCCAAATCCTTTACGTTCTGTTGCTTTTAGAAAACGTGCAGGAATAATCTGGTCAGTGTCTACATTCTCTATAGGTAATGGTACTGCTGTAGAGGTTACTATATTGAATTTATCGTATGCCATGTTTTAATTGCGAATTATGAATTTAGAATTAAGAATTCAGTGTTTGTAATAGTATTCGTTTTTACATTCTGAATGCTGTACGCCAAATTCTAAATTAATGTTATGCTAATGCTTCTTCTTTTAAAAGTGTTCTGGGATCGGTTACTACGCCTGTAACTGCTGTTGCAGCTGCGACGAGAGGACTAGCTAGTAAAGTTCTTGATCCAGGTCCTTGTCTTCCTTCGAAATTTCTGTTGGAGGTACTTACCGCTAACTTTCCTGCTGGGATTTTATCAGCATTCATTGCCAGACAAGCAGAACAACCTGGTTCTCTAAGCGTAAAGCCAGCTTCAGTGATGATATCTAAGATTCCTTCTTCTTTGATCAATCCTTCTACTTCGTGAGATCCGGGAACTAGCCAAGCAGTAATGTTTTCTGCTTTCTTTCTTCCTTTGATGATAGAAGCAAAGGCTCTAAAATCTTCAATTCTACCATTTGTACAACTTCCTAAGAACACATAATCTACAGATTTACCAATCATGGTATCACCTTCACTAAAATCCATATATCCTAAAGATTTTTTATAAGTAGCAACACCGCCTTCTATATTAGAAGCATCAGGAATATGATTCGTAATACCAATTCCCATTCCGGGATTCGTTCCATAGGTAATCATAGGTTCAATATCAGCACCATTAAAAGTAAGTTCTTTATTAAAAACAGCATCTTCATCCGTTTTTAGGGTTTTCCAATATTCCATGGCAGTGTTCCACGCTTCCCCTTTTGGTGTTAATGGTCTTCCTTTAATATATTCAAAAGTTTTTTCATCTGGCGCAATCATTCCGCCTCTTGCACCCATTTCTATACTAAGATTACAAACGGTCATACGACCTTCCATAGTCATGTTTGTAAACACATCTCCAGCATACTCTACAAAATAACCAGTAGCACCAGAAGTGGTTAACTTAGCAATGATATATAATGCAACGTCTTTTGGTGTTACTCCAAAACCAAGTTCTCCATTAACATTGATCCGCATTTTCTTTGGCTTAGGTTGCATAATACATTGTGTAGATAATACCATTTCTACTTCAGATGTGCCAATACCAAAGGCAATAGCACCAAAGGCGCCGTGTGTAGAGGTATGTGAGTCTCCACAAACGATGGTTGCTCCAGGTAATGTAATACCATTTTCTGGTCCCACTACGTGAACGATACCATTTTTTTCATGTCCTAATCCCCAATGAGAAATTCCCCAAGCAGCAGCATTTTCTTCTAATGCTTTTAATTGGTTCGCTGATAAAGGATCTTCTACCGGCAAATGTTGGTTTATAGTAGGGGTGTTATGATCTGCAGTAGCAAATGTACGTTCTGGATAAAGAACGGTGTTTCCTCTACTTTTTATACCTAAAAAAGCTACAGGACTTGTTACTTCGTGTATGAAATGGCGATCAATAAAAAACACATCTGGTCCACTTTCTATATTACGTACTACATGTGAATCCCACACTTTGTCAAATAATGTCTTACTCATTTTTACGATTTTTACTACAATACGATGGATGCATTTAGCATCTTATTATTAAAATGTTAAAAAGGAGGTAAATTTACGAGTTACTGAAGATATCAGCTAATAAAACTACTAAGTGAGGAGTAGTTTTAAGTATATCTCAATATTAGTAGTAATTTTAGATAATTTGATAAAAAATATATTGATTTTAGCAAATACTATTATTTCTATTTTGGTATATAATTTAAAATCAAGAAGTAAGAAAAGCTATGGTAAAAAAAATGGTAGTTTTTGTTAATTATCCTTTGTAAAGCTAAAAAAGGTTGTATATTTGCCGTCCGCAAGGGATAATAAGTAGTTTGTTGAGCTCATAACTCGAAGTTTAAAAGACAAGTAAATTACTAATTATATATCGCGGGATAGAGCAGTAGGCAGCTCGTCGGGCTCATAACCCGAAGGTCACTGGTTCGAGTCCAGTTCCCGCTACTTTAAAAAGCTAAAATATTGAAATTCAATATTTTGGCTTTTGTTTTTTTAGCCAATTTCATCCGAAAAACACCTTGTTTACCTTAATAATAGTGTGACTTTTATCTTCTCTACCCGAAGGTCACAAGTTTGATATTTAAATGTGTAAACGTTTGGATAGTATGGTTTTATGAGTTTTTTAATAAAAAAACGAACCACTTTATTTAATATTGGTGTGGGGATTTGGTGGGGGGTATCTACCTTTAGAGTCTAAAAAAGGATTTAGATCAATTGTTGTGTTTATGCAAATATTTTTGAAAATCCTTTAAACCTAATTTAGAATAACGCATATGAATCTATTTCTTTAATGGTTGTTCAAAAATTGTTTTTATCGTCTGTTCTTTCCCAAAATATCTTTTCATTCTAGTAAATATCTATACATCAAAAAGTTTTCTGTAAAGGCGATAGGCACTAATTCAGCTTTATTAGTTTTGTCTCCGAACTGCGTGTCCTGTATTGATAATCCTACGATCAAAACAATCAGTATATTAGTCACTTTAGATAGTAAGGATCTTATTTTATCTTTCTCAATCCCTTCAGAAGCATTTTTGGCTCTGTACCCAAATACCATGCTTAGTTTTTTGTTGGTTTTTAATGTTTTTAAAAGATCGTCAAAATTTTCAAAATCGGTAGGTAAATCGGCATCTATATACCCAACAAAACTAATATCTCCTCTGCTATGAAGATATCTTGCGCCTGCTCTAACCGCAGCAACTTTACCAGATTTTTTTTTCATGTCAATAACACTCACTTTATAAGGGTTTTCAGATTGTATACTTTTTAATACAGTGATGGTGTCATCTTTACTACCATCATTTACAAAGCATAAATGAACGTTGTTTTCTTTTTGAATAAAATTTATGAAAGCAGTTGCGTTTAGTCTTTTTTCTTCGTTATAACAAGGTATAATAATTCCGGTTTTCATAATAAGTTATTTTGGGATTATACCTCAAAATTAATTTGGGATGCTACTCTGAAAGGGAGCTTTTCGATTACAGGAAGATTGCTATAGGTGAATGGCCTTATTGAATAGATTTGACATTCATTAAAATTGAAACCTTTGTTGTATATTGATGATTGAAATTTCCCTATATCTTGGGATTTTTTGACTTTCATCTTATTTTAGTGAAGTTGTTAAAAAGGATAATTTGGATACAGTAACAAAAAGGATTAATAAATACTTAGTTAGCGCATTACTTATTGGAGTCGTTTTTCACGGAACCAGTATTTTCTTTACATTAGAATCCACTTATGATGCACTGATTCATTTATTTTTTGGGAATCACTATGCTAATAATTGGTTCGAACCATGGAATTATAGTTGGTATACTGGATTTACCGTTATGGGATATCCGCCATTGGTTCATCAAAGTATAGCGTTATTTTCATATATAGGTGGCTTAAAATTCGGATTATTTACTGTTGCTATTATTGGGATTATTCTATTTATTACAGGAGTATATCGATTTTCTTTGCTTATTACTTCTAATAAAACTGTAGCTGGTTATGCAACTGTATTAGCTGTGTTTTCTTCTTCCTTTTTAGAAACGCTTCACGTTTTTGGGCAACTACCCAGTGTAATAGGAGTTTCGGTATTGATGCATACGATGCCTGAAATTTATCTTTGGATTAAAACTGGTAGATACCGATATTTATTAACATCTTTGAGTTTACTTTCTGTTACGATAACATCTCATCACGTAACTCCAATTTTTGGAATGGTCTTCTTTATTTTTCCTTTAATTGGAATGGTAATTATGGATGTGTCTAAAGAAAGAGTGGGGCCACATGAGAAGGTTAAATTCCTTGTTTTTTTCAAAGTATTTCTCTCTTTATTCAAGAGAATAGTGACTTTTGGAGTAGGATCACTAATATTAATCATATTTTGCATTTTACCGTATTGGATAAATACAAAGAATAACCCAATAACTCAGGTTCCTATTCCACATGGGTCAAGGGATAATTTTTTAGAAGTGACTTCCTCTGGTTTAGTGTTTTTTTTAATCCCTTGGGGAATTCTGTTATTTGTTCTTCCTTATATCTGGTATCGTTTTTTTAGTAAACGTTATTTGTTTTATGGTCTATCGTTTACAATTTTAACAATTCTCGGAACAGGAGGTACTACGCCTATTCCAAAAATGATATTAGGTGATAATGCTTTTAATATTTTAACATTAGATAGGTTTACACTTTGGGCTTCTATTATGGCGATACCTATATTTGGTGAATTTGCATATCGTTTTGTAGTTGGAGACTTAAGAGATTTCATACAAAATAAACTAGGACGCCTTTTTCATCGTCTATTAGGAGTTGGATTAGCGGGGGCTTTTATTTTTATAGCAATTTTCACAATGAGTCTAGGGTATTTTAAACCTTCGCAGCCTCAAAAATTAAAAATGTTACCTATTCTTAATTTTCTAAAACAAGATCAACACGATCATTGGAGATATTTACCTCTTGGATTTGGAGATCAGATGGCTTGGTTATCTGCTCAGACAAAAGCGATGACGGTTGATGGGAATTATCACTCTGCAAGAAGACTGCCTGAATTAACTACCAGAGCAGTAGAACGGTTAGAGAATTCTAAATATCGAGGAATAGAAGGAATTGGATCTTTACAACAATTTCTAACAGTTCCTGAGAAGTATAATTTGAAATATGTTTTCTCTAATGACAAGTTTTATGATCCTATTTTATACTTCTGCGGTTGGCAACGATTAAGACAATTAGAAAATGGAATTATGGTATGGGAAAAATTAAACATACCTCCATTGTCCACTATATTACCCAAAGATGATATACCTCTGTATCAGCGATTGATGTGGGGCATTATTCCTGTGCTTACTGTTATTATTGCTTTCTTTTTGAATATCCAGATGTTATGGATTCGAGTTTTAAAATCCAGACCAATAAGTACGGTTATAATCTCTGGATTTAAACAATATTATAATCGTTTTAATCCTGTTGTATCAGGAATATCGCTATTATGGGTGTTAATTTTAATTCCAATTTTCGGCTATGGCGGATATCTTTTTTATATAAAAAATGCTGATCAGATTAGCCCAGAAAATGTGATAACAGCGTATTATGATTCTCTAGATTTTAAAGAGTTTAAAAAAGCATATTCTTATCTGGACCCTAAAAGTGATAAAACACTTGATCAATTTATGTTAGAAGTTTCTGTTACCGATGGACTACTAAGTTCTTATGCCAAACTAGATGAAATTGAATTAAATACCATTGTTGCCACTGATAGTACTGCTAAAATAAGAGTTAATACTTTTTGGGTGACTCCGCTAGAAAAAATTGATAAAACTTATTATCACGAAACTGTAAAATATAACAATCAATGGTATTTAAAAACATCGGACTATGATTTAGACATTCCACCGGATCAATTATATGTTGAGAATGTTACTAAATATTTTAATCATGGAAGACGCAGAATCACTTCAGAACAAACACATCATGAAGATGTACTAAAACAACCGGTTTTAGAGATCTTGAATGCCAAAATTGTTCAATTAGATTCTATTTATACTATTGTTGGTGTTTTGCAAAACATAGATAATGTACCTGCGGATGTTGTTGTAAACGGAACTCTTTATAATCAGAATAATAAACAGTTGGCTACCTATAACGTAAAACATCAGATGAAGCATAAATTAATGCCAAAAGAGATTACTAGTTTTAGAATTAATTTTGAAGGTATCGCTTGGATTGATAATAAAGAAAAAGGACCTACTACTTTTAATCCTAATGAGTTTACTGCCGTAAATTTTGAGGATGTTCCCGTAACGTTTAATTTGCAATGTGCGGGTAATGTTGCAAATGTAGATTTATACAAAGGAGTTGCAATTCAGGATATTACGATAAATAAAGGAATCGTAAAAGGAATCGTTTTTAACACGGGAGTTCAAGAGGTGACAATACCCCAATTATTGATATCTTATTATAACAAAGATAAAATTCTAATCTGGGTGGATCATCTATTTCTAAGAGAGGGAATACGCCAACAACGAAAACAATTTTTTGAGTATACATTATCAGAAATTAGTAATTTAAAAATCCTAAACAATGACATGGAAAATACTTTTGTTAATGGGTTACCTAATAAAGATATTGCTAATAAGGTAATACAAGAAAGAGAAGTGTCGCATGAGACGGATCAGTTAATCCCTGTAAAAGGAAAAGGATATAAATATATAAAAATAGAAGTCAATAGTTATATAGGAGCTTCCAATTAAAAACAATATGAATCTAAAACAAGGTATCCATGTTTTTACACTACTTTTTGTACTTTTTCTAAGTATAGGATTTACTATGGTTACTATTGATAGTACTGATGATATTACTATTGTCGAATTTCCTGATAAAAAAACAGTTCTTGCGGGAACAGAGATTACAATAAACTATAAGTTAAGTGAACAGGTATCTGCTCAATTATTTTGTCATACTTCTTATGGAAGTACTATTATAGATGGTATTTTTAAAAATGGAGAAACCGTTTTTAAATTCCCAGAATATATAAGTAAGAAAAAAGGGCTTGTGGATTATACGCTAGTCTATAACAATAAAAAACTGCATACATCCACTTTAGAGATTCTTACCAATAAAAATACAGAAACACATATGGAGTCTTATCTAGGACCTCCTAGTATTATAGCAGGAGGAATGGATTATGCAATGCTTGTTGTTGTGCCAACAGATGATTATGATAATCCTGTAGCTGATAGTACAGAAGTTATCATACGACATCAGTTTTTGAATCTAGAAAAAGAAGATATATACTTAAGTGATTCTTTTATTGGATGGAAAAACATATTCTCTTATGAACAATCAGGAAGAATTCTAGTGTCATCAGAGGTGCAAAATACGAATTCGAAGGAATATGCAATCGAAGTATTTCCTGCGCAGGCGGAAGATTTTGTAATACGTTGTAAACGAAAACATGAATATGCAGATGGAAATCAAATTTCTAGTTTTATAACCTCTGCAATTAAAGATCAATTTGATAATATCGTAGTCGATGGGACTCTAGTAGAGTTTTCTATTACCAACACCTCTGGAATGTTACTAAAAACATATGGAACAACAATTAATGGAATTGCTGAAGGAAAAATGTTACATCCTGATAAGAAAGAATTATGGAATGTTACGGCATACGTAGTAGGTATGGGAATGAGTAAAACAATTGATGTTGCGTATAAACCAATTCTAGAAGATTATACTGTAGTTTTTAAAGATGATAATAGAAAAATTATTATTGGTCCAATATCTAGTTTTATGAAACAGATCTTACCAGATGGAGCAATTTTAAAATTAAAAATATTCAAAGATGATACTCTTTTAGAAACAAAAATAAAAACCTCTTCTAAAGGGTATGTCATTTTTAATATAGAACAAAGTTTTTTCCCGAATGATACATATACTCTTATCATTGAAGGTTTGGGCGTACTAAAAGAATTTAATGATTTACAACTATGATAGCCCCAAATAGAAATATATACAGGATTTTATTAGTTCTATCTTTTTTGGCGCTTAATGGAGGGATTCTTTATGGTATTAGCCAGGTATTTTTATTTCTTAATACAGGAGCTGATCGAACCTCTATGTTAAACCTTACTAAAAAAAGTCAACAAGTGTATTTACCTAAAATTATTTGGAAAGACACATTAAACCCAGGAAGGACAATGGAATCCCAGACGTTATCAGAGATACAACAAGACTATCTCGATGCTTGGTATGTAAAGAATGTAGCGTATAAGGCCAATGACTCTTTTGGTATTAATGATTTTTATACTCAAAATGCACGTAAAAATTTATATAAAACTATTGATGATAATAGTTCTAAAAAGGTTCATATAGAAGGCACAACTATTAAACATAATACACATTTGGATTTTTATAGTGCGGATGGACAATTAGTTGTTTTTACTGATAAAAACGTAAAAGAATACCAAAGGATTTATAAAGAAGATAGCTTATTATTAGAGAAAGAAACTTTAACTGCCTATAAAGTTATGATGCTTTTAGAAGATGGTTTTTGGAAGATTCGACATATGGTAAAAGAAGCTAATCTATTAGAACAAGATAGTATAGAATCCAATAAAAAAACAGTAGTTATTAACGGAAAAATTATGGTAAAAGAGGAGCCTTTTTATATCAAAGGAATCAATTATTATCCACAAAAATCACCTTGGGATATGTTTGGAGATAATTTTGATATTGATGTGATTGCTGAAGATTTTGAAATTATAAAAGCTGCAGGATTAAATACTATTAGAATTTTTGTGCAGTATGAAGATTTCGGGAAAGCCAAAGTTTCGTTAGATAAGCTCACGAAATTAAGAAGCGTTTTAGATTTAGCAGAACAAGAAAATTTACAAGTTGTAGCCACTTTATTTGATTTTTATGGAGATTATTCAATCTTGGATTGGACACTTACACATCGTCATGTCGAACAAATTGTGAGTGAATTTAAAAACCATAGTGCCATATTAGCTTGGGATATAAAGAATGAACCTAATCTAGATTTCGAAAGTAGAGGTAAAGGTCTTGTTTTATCTTGGTTGAAAGAAATGAGTAATCAGATTCGCGATTTTGACCCTAATCACTTAATTACAATCGGTTGGTCTGATCCTGAGTCAGCAAAATTATTATTAGATGAAATAGACTTTGTATCCTTTCACTATTATAGAGATCTAGAAGATTTTGTCGACGTATATGATACCGTGCTTTCCAAGATAGATAAGCCTATCGTACTGCAGGAATTTGGTTTATCGTCTAATAAAGGATTATGGAATCCTTTTGGACCTTCAGAAGAAGATCAGGCTTCTTACTATAAAGATTTTCAAAAAATAATGACTGAGCGAACGATGCATTATATGTCGTGGACATTATATGATTTCACAGAAGTACCCTCGTCAGTTGTGGGCAAACTCCCATGGCGTAAGCATAAGCAAAAACATTTTGGGTTTATTGATAAAGATGGTAAACAGAAAAAAGCTTTCGAATTTATTACAGATAAATAATGCAGTAATTAAATAAAATTTAGAAATCTCTAAACAGTTAGTTGATTTAAGTTCTCTTTTAATTTTGATTTTTTTCCTTTTTTAATTTCCTCAAATGTTTCTAAATACATTTCTGTGATTGTACTCATCGGCAATGCTGTCGCCGCTTGATAATTAGCTTTTCCTAGTTCTGTTCTATATTCAGGGTTTACAACTATTTTTTCGATGGCATTGGCTAAACTTTCTACACTATCAGGAGCAAAAAATTCTCCTCGATAGCCTTCTTCTTTTACTAAAATACTAAGATCCCCCAAATCTGGCATGACTACAGCTTTACCATAACTACCAGCTTGATGCAATACTCCAGAACTACCTGTAGTCGATGTGTAAGGAAAAACTACCATGGCACTTTCTTTAAAAATAACCGGAACATCTTCTTCTGCTACATATCCTGTAAAAGTTAATTGAGGAACGTTTTTATAATTCTCTTTTACAGTATCCAGATACCCTAAAACATTTGGGTTATCGGTTCCAGCGATTACTATTTCTAAATTCTTCTGAGTTCTTTTTCTTACTATTTCTACTGCTTCTATCATTACCTCAACTTTTTTGTAAGTTCCAAATTTACCAAAAGTCATTACTTTTAATATATCTCCAGAAGATTCATAAGATGGTTCTTCTGGTATTTCGAAAGTTCCGTGAGGAATTAATACAATATTATCCACCTTATATTTTTGCTCTAAAATATTTACATATTTACTTATGGTAACAGCCACTTTATCAGAAGATAGTATAAATTTAGTAAGGGTGGTCCCAATAAAATTATATATTTTTTGTAAGACCTTGTTAGTTGTAAATCCAGCATTTCCTAAATCTACTTGCTCCATAATATTATGCAATAAGGCAATCGTAGGAATTCCTTTTCTCTTACATAATAAAGGCAGTAATAACCCAAGAGCAGCAGCTATTTTTTTATCCCCAAACTTCATGAATTGTAGGTTAAATAAAATAGCATCTGGTTTTGTCTGATTCACAGCCTTCATCACAGAAATTACATTCGTATAGGAGTTAAACTTCCAAGATTGCTTTACAGTTATTTTACAACCATCTTCTTCAAAATTGATATCAGCTTGATCGGGAGCAGTGTCTGTAAGTAAAATAATTTCTGTTAGTTGTTTATGTTGTCTAAAATGTTTTACCAAATGATATGCATATTCATTTAATGTTACTTTACTAGGAGGATAAGCTGTTACAATGGCTAGTTTCATGGGTTCTTTTAATTTTATTAATATCCGTTTTGAAGAAACATACTAATAATCATTTCTAAATATATAGGATGTTTTAGTTTGTTTAAATGTTGGTACTATATTTTTATTTTTTTTTCCTAATACAAAAAGTATTTTTCCTCGTTTTACTGCTTTTTTATGAATGATCTGTAATACACGGATAGCTCTTTTATCCATTTTTTTTACTTTTTTTAAACACATTATGACTTCTTGATAATGATCAAGAAGGTAGTTAAAATGATCTTTTACAAGGTGATTGTTTAATCCAGTAAAATCACCGTTAATTTCATATGTTCCTTTTTGATTTATAATTTGCAATTTCATGATATTTCGTTTTTTGGGGAATAATGGTATATTATAAATAATCGTTTCTTAAAACATAACTATTCTTGCCGAATGCTTTATTTATTGCTTTATTGTTGTTACCAATAATGTAAAAAATCTTGTTCAGACTCATGGCTTTTTTATAAAGTTTCGTTAATGCACTAACTCCGGAAATATCGATTTTTTTTACGTTCTCAAGGCTTAACACAATTTGATCCTTATGTTGTAATAAATGTTCAAAATGATGTTTAAGAGATTTTACATTTGTACCTTTAATTTCTCCCTCTATTTCTAAAATTCCGAAATTATTTGTTATTTGAAGTGCCATAGTATTTTGGGTTTAATGGGTTTATTAATGCTGTAAATATCTTCATTTTAGAAGCTATATTGATCTTGGTTTCGATGAGTTACCTTTATCTATAGTTTAAGAGTAACTATGTATCGATTTGTAAAACTTTCAAATATTAAGTGTTATATGTTTTTGTTGTATTCCATTTTTCCTTCTTTAAGAAGTACAGTACCTGAAATACTAAAAGAATAGCCATAGCAAATATCTGCATCACCACTACTTGAGCTAAACTATCATGAAAATACACAATGAGTACTACCTGAGAGATTCCTAATAATCCAGATAATAAAACGGGTATATACTGATCTAATGATAAAAAATAGTAAGCAAAGATATTGGCAATTGCGAATAGGGATGTAGCAATGGCATATTTCCATAATAAAGGAGCAACTGTAATATATTCTGAACCAAACATTAGATTAATTACTGTTTCAGGAAATAAGTAACATCCAAAAACAATACAGGTTGAGAGTATAATAATGTATCCAACATATGTGAATAGAATTGGAGCTGTCGCTTCTCCATCTTTTTGTTTTTCCACTACTTTAGGTAATAAAAGCATCACAAACATCCATGCAACAAAATACACGACACGACCTATCAATGCTAATGAGGCATATAAACCAGCTTCATATTCTTCAAAATAATGTTTCACTAATAAGATATCGCTATTATTAATAATGATTTGTGTTAGCTCGTAAAATGCTGTTAGCATAAAAAATCTAATAATATGCTTGGTGTGTTTTTCAGGAAGTGTTTGGACTTTGAAAATCGAAATATCCTTTGTCTTAAAAGGTAATAATCCAAATATGAATGATATAACAATTCCTATAGCAATAGAGAAAATGGGCTGAAAAGGCAATACATAGATCAATACCAAAGTAAATAGTAATCTACTGATCATTTCTCCTTGATAGGTTATGGCAAGCTGACCAAACTTTTTTGTTCCTTGAAAAACTCCTCGATTTACGCTCATTATGAAGTAAATGGGTATGCCAAAACCAAAAATGGTAAACATCCTTGCTGATTTTGTATTAAAAACAGTCTGTAAGTCATTGGCAAATATGATTACTAAAATTCCAAGAACAATTCCGATAAGGGAAGCATATCGATAGCTGAGGTTTATGAAATTGTTTAAGATACTTTCTTCAAAAAGCACAGAGAATTTTGCCGTAGCTAATTGAAAAGTCATTGCTATAAATGATAATACTAAGAGAAACGTGATCAATAGTGCTGCATCTGCAAATAACTCAGGTCCTAAAATCCTTCCAAGTAAAAGATTGTAGATATAATTACCCCCATTTACAATAATCACACTACACATGAATTTTTGTTCTGCGGTTAATGTTGGTATGTAACTCTTAATAGTCATTTCTAAGGGTGTTTGTCAATTGATTTAACATTATGGATGTAATAAAGATCCATATAATCTTCATGATATTCGTTTTGTCTTCGATGAATTGCCTAGATCTATTGTCTAATGGTAATTATCTATAGATTTAACATGATTTCTGATAGCATAAAGTGTGCAATCTCATTTTATTTGATTTTTGGGATACTTAATATATTATGAAACTCCCTACATATTCTTTTGATTTATCTCCAATAATTATATATCGATAAACTCCTTGATTAAGATGTTTAGAAGTAAAAGTTGTTGTTCTAGGTTTATTAATTGAAACCTCTAGTTCTTCTTGCTGTACAACCCTTCCTAGCATATCAATCACACGAATACTAAGTCCCGTATGTTCATTAGGTAATAGAATATCTGTAGTTGTCCTAAATGGATTAGGGTAATTGCGCATCTTATTTTTAGATGCTTCTTCCGAATAATCTTCTGCACCTAAAATTTCTTCTGAAACCTTAAATGCGAGTTTAGATACTTCGATTTCGAATAAAGAAAAATCAGTATAATTCCCTTGAATAGAGAATACAACACTTCTCACATTTTTTGCTTCAGAGGCATTTTCTCCATTAGGATTTGTAAATTCTGAAAATGGGATATTATATAGTTGTTTACTACCTATAGGAATGGTGTATCTTAATCGGTCATCCCAATCTACTAAATTTTCAGTAACAAGAATAACCTCTACTTCTTTATCAGCTAATAACTCAACCTCTAATTCGTTATACTCAGAAACGTCTAACGTTAGATCTCCTCCCAATATATTTCTAAATATATTGAGCGTTGCTTTTAAAGAACCAGCGACGGTTATATCTCTTTCTACTGGATAATAATTCTCTTCGTCTTCACGATCTTCGCTTTGTATAATGTCAAAATCAGTAATCCCAACACCTTCTTCTTCGTAATCAAGACCCCATGGTCCATCGGCAAGATACAGCGCATCTATTTTATCATTATCATCTCCTTTGATCGCAAATCCAATATCAAACAGATGTCCGGTTTCTATAATGATCTTTTCTTGATATGATCCCGATAATGCTATGGATGAAGTAATCAATTCTTCATTAGATAATTCTGTGATTCTTTTGTTTCCTGTAAAATAAATTTGATTAGACTGTTCTTTGTTTACAATATCAAGCACAAGCTTTCCATTTCTGTAAAACCCTTTTTGAACAAATACTAAAGGTATATTAGATGGAATAAATGTTTTTCCTAATCCTTTGTTTTCTAGAAGTTTGTCGATAACCGTATTTGCGATATGTACTACTTGAGGGATAGAACCTCCCCAAATCTGAAAATTAAGATAATCTCCTTCAGGATATTGATCAATGTTCCATAGACTGTATAATTCATTCTGGAATTCATCTAACCTTACAGAAAAGTGTAAGGTTTGCTCTAACTCACCAGTAGATCTTCTTATTTTAGTGTTTACCATTTCATAATTACGAACACTTAATGTTCTGATGTCCTCTAAAACAGAACCATTTAATCGATCACAGATAGTTTTAGAATGATCGTAAACGTTTCCGTTAGTTGTTGTTGCTAATGCCACTCCAACTCTACTTTCTCCATCATAATAATCTATAGAAAACACAGATGTTGCATTCGTAACCCCTATCAAATCATCTGGTGTAGAAACAAACGGAGTTTCAATTCCAGAAGCTCCAGTTAGTGGGAAATAGATGCTTAAATCTTCATTGTTTTCTGTTTTGTAAGATATATTATCGGGATTAAATGTTTTTTGTAATTTTTTCTTGTTGTAAACGTTGTTTGTTTTTGATCTAGTAAAATTTCTTTTAGCAATTAAACTTGCTAGATCACCGTTACTTTCTAATCCGCCATCATTACCAGAAGTAACCTCTTCTTGTTGTTCTAGTTCAGGAATGTTATTCGTTTTGATAGATGAATATTGATCAGCTGTTATGAAAAATAGTAAATCATTAAAATCATGATCTATACCCGGATAATCTCTTCTTAAATCCTCAAAACCTAATATAATTTGCTCGTTTGGAGTATCTGCTAAAAGGACATTATGAGGTTTTAGGGTTTCATCGCATTCTGGATTAAATACTGTCTGAGAATATAGCTGCCAGATTCCTTCATCTATGTTGTTATTGTCCCATGAATCTACTAATAATACCCATCCAATTCCTGTATTGGTAGGAAAACTACCCAAGTTTATTGTATTTCCAGACTCGAGTCCTCCATTACTTCCTGAAGCTGAAGCATTAGGAAGAATAACGGTAATATCTTCTGGTGATGGAGCTGTTGTAAGTGGTGAATTAATATCATAGGTATAATAACCCAATAGATTTTTATAATCAGTATTTTCACTAATAAAAGTGATTGATATATTCGTAGTACCTTCTAAAATAATATCTGTATCATATCCTCCATAAATATAATTAGGATTACGATTTGCTACAGAATTTCCTTCTGGTAATGCAGTATCTATCTTGGTCAGGATTTCAGGAGCAATAGTTCTATCTGCGACCAAATAATCAGGTACTCCATTAATATCATACGTTCCTAAGTATTGATATCTTTCGCTAATACTAGCTACGGGAAAGCTATTTGGATTTTGGTCTCCATTATCCGAATCAAAAACCGTTTCTTTCGTATCAAAATTATCATCAAGACCATCTTGATCAAAATCGGTATTAGCAATTAATGTATCTGCAATACCATCGTTATTAGTATCATATGCATCCACGGTATCTAGTATACCATCATTATTAGAGTCTGTATCTAGAAAATCAGGTGTATCCGCGCCATCTGTATTTTGATATCCTTGTGGAACTCCTCCTTGATCAGGATCAAAAGTATCATCTATACCATCTCTATCTTGATCTGAACCAGAAAGAGTTATAAAGTTTACGCTGTTCTGGCCTTCTATGAGATCAATAATTCCATCTTGATCCGCATCAATATCATAAGGGTCATATATTAAATCTCCATCGGTATCATTTGGAAAAAATGCTACTCCAGTCTGATCTATATCAACAATATCGGCAATACCGTCAAAATCAGAATCCTGAAATCCAGTATCGTTAATATTAAATAAACCATCCCCATTAGTATCGTAACTTCCCAACCCTGCTTCTACAATATCATAGATTCCATCATTATCACTATCCAGATCTAAGGCATTAGGAATACCATCTCTATCACTATCAAATGCAAGAGAAACTCCACTATTACAAGTAGTACCAAAATCAGGATCTAAGTAATTAAATATACCATCATCATCATCATCTCCATAAGGATCAATTCCTCCACCTTCTACGATATCAGGAATACCATCACCATCGGTATCTTTATCAAAAGGATCCAATACTTCATCTGCATCTGCATCAATTGGAGAAACTCCAGCGGCGCATTTGAAACCATCATTTTGATTAGTCACTTCAGTATTGTTTAATAATGTAGCATAAGGAGATGTTGTTTGATAATCATTAACCAAATGTAATCCTCCTTTATTACTCGACACATATAGTCTATTACTAGTATCTGTATAACATGCACCAAAAGTATCATTAGGTAGATCTGTAACCGTTTTAGAGCTAAAAACCGGTGTTGATGTACCTAAATCCCATTTATACACATTTCCTTTACTACCTCCATAAAGATCTCCGTTAATAAACACAATATCTGCGCAAGTATTTGGAGACGCTTGATTAGCTACAACAATTTCAAATGTTGGCGCTGTGGTACCATCATAATCTTGGAGATTTATGATTTTATGAAAAGATTGCCTACCTCCATTATTCTGAAACACCCACAAGTTTCCTTCATTATCGACATCAGCCGCATAGCCTCCTCCAAATTGTACACCTCCATTTGGTGCAACAGCTCCCAGGTCTACCACTTGGTCCATACCTAATCTTAATAAGTGTTTGTCGCTGCTTCTAATTGCATACAGAAAATCATCTACTACATTATATCCACCCGCATTATAGCTAGGTGTCGTATGTAAAGGAATAGAATAGGTTCCTGTAATAGGGTCGTAAGATCTTAATGATCCAGAAATTACCTGATAAAATTTCGCTTCATTGCAATCAAAAGATTGTTGAGCCTGAGTGAAACTTATCGTAAAAATTAAGAGTATGAATAAAGTAATTTTTTTCATAAGCATTATGGGTTTTTTCATTGAAAATTGAAGCTATTATTTCTTATGAGAAATAGATCCGTTAACTAATGATATATTGTATGCATCATAGTGATATTTAAAATAATTAATTCCTGTTTGCAAAGTTTTGGTTTTATCGATACGACCATTGTCTACAAAACATAAGTATTAATTAGGGTTTTCATTATAAAATTTATTCGGTTTGGATATACCTTACAAATGACGACTGGTAAGAGTTGTAAAGTATGTTAGAATAATAATTGGTTCTTTTTTTTAAGAACTTCTTTTTATTCTTTTTATTAAACTTTCTTCTAGGGCTTTTTGAAGATTCTGTTTCTTGATTAATGCTCAACTCTGATTATTAGCTTGTTGTAAAGATAGTATAGGTGATTATTTTACGGATACGGTAAAACCATATTGTTTTTACGTTTTGTTAAAAAAACCTACATTTTGTCTGTTTTAGGTGTTTTTAAAGTATTATTTAACTTTTATTTAACTTTATAAAGAAGGAAAAATACTACATTTTAATGTGTTTTTGAATACATGTTATATAAAATTAGGGGTATTTCCCCATTTTTATGAATGTTGAAAAAGGGAAATTTTACTTAAATCAACGCTTTTTTTAAGATAAAAAATCTTTTTATAGCATTCTAATTACTAACTTCATACCCTAATAGATAAAATCCTCTGTATGACCCGTAGATTTATGTGCTTAGTGTTTTTTATGTATGGTTCTCTACTGTTAGCGCAAGATTTACAAGAAGGTTTTACCTATTTAGAAACAGGTAAGTATTTTGAAGCAGAAACATTCTTTGAAAACATATTAAAAGAGTATCCTGATAATAAAACAGCAAAATTATGTTATGGAAGAGCAGTGGGACTATCTGGTAACTCAGAAAAAGCTGTTTCTATTTTTACTGAGTTAAAAAATATTTATCCTAACGATTTTGAAATTAAACTTAATTATGCAGAATCTCTATTATGGAGTAATAAATTTATTGAAGCGGAAGGGTTTTATAAAGAAATACTAGAAGAAAATGACACTAGTTTTCCTGCTGTATTAGGATATGCGAACACATTATCTAATTTGAAAAAGTATGAGGAAGCCCTTATAGAAGTAAATAAAGCGTTAACAATTCAAAAAGAAAATCCAAATGCACTAACCTCTAGGAAATATGTTAGGTTAGGATATGCTAATCAATTATCTCAAAACAAAGAATTCGAAAAAGCATTGTCATTATTAAATCAAAATTTAATTGATTTTCCTAATGATAAAGACTCACAATTGAACAAAGCTAATATCTATCTGATGACAGAAGACCTGGATAATGCTGCTAAAGTATATCAGGAAATTTCTACGAATCCTAAAGATAGTATTCTTGCCATGAATGGATTATCTCTAGTGTTCCATAAAAAACATAAAGAAAAAAAAGCTTTAGAAATTGCTAGTAATGCAAAAGTAAAAGCAGAAAACTATAAGGATGATAAAGAACTATTTATCTCTACTAATGAACGATACATACAAGCACTTTTATGGAATCGGAAATTTTCTAGTGCTATTAAGGAAATAGAGCAGCTGAGGTTAAAATACCCTGATGAAACTAGAATAATGGCATTATCAGCTACAGAAGGGATGTATACTAGTAAATTTAAATCAAGTTTACAGAGTTATACTACTATTCTATCTAAAAGCGAAGGGTCTTTTGATGGAAACCTAGGGATTGCAAATGCATATCGAGCGACAGGAGATGACAAGAAGGCTTTTACATATGCTTTTAAAACATTGGACTATTATCCTAAGCAACCAGATGCAGAAAAATTAATCAAAACACTTAAACTATCTTATACACCTTTTGCCGAAATAAAAACAGCTTTTACTTTTGATAATGGAAATAATGAAGCTGTAAATTTATCGCTTCGTTCCGAGTTACCTATATCAACCAAGTTTAAATCAGAATTAGAATATATACATCGTACAACGAAAAATACAGTAATTAAAAACGAGGCTTCATCCAATGAGTTAGCTTTGCGGTTTTCATATAAGTTTAATGGCAATGTATCGCTAAAAACCAAAGGAGGTATTAGTAAGTCTAATGCTTTTACTAATGATTATACCCAATGGACTGGTGAGATACGATTAACTACTAAACCATTTAGATTACAAAATTTGGATGTTGGATATCAGAGAGAGTTACAAAACTTTAATGCGGATTTAATTGACCGCGAAATTGTAATGAATAACTACTTCCTTAATTATAATTTAAGTACGAATATAAATTTAGGTTGGTATACACAATATATATATACATCACAGACTGATGATAATAGTCGAAATTTGTTGTTTACTTCGTTATACTACAACATACTTAATAGGCCAGCCATAAAATTCGGAATTAACTATCAATACATGACTTTTGAGAATCAGGTCCCTACTATTTATTTTAGTCCCAAAAAGTTTAATGTGGTGGAAATTTTTGCAGATATGATTAGTAAAGATAGTGGTAAATGGTTCTATGGGTTAAATGGAGCAGCTGGATATCAATTTATAGAGGATGATCCTGGAACTACAACATATAGAGCAGAAGGTAAACTAGGATATAATTTCTCTGATCGTTTAATAGGTACATTATATGGTAAATATAGTAATATTGCTTCTGCTACTGCAACAGGTTTTGAATTTACAGAATTTGGATTCTTGTTAAAATGGTACTTCCTAAAACAACCTGTTTTTAATAAGAAAATTATGGAATTGAAACCTTAGGTTATCTCATAATTATCCCTCTATTTATTTATAATTTTGTATATAAGTTGCATATGAAAAATAGATATGCGTAGTTTTATGCGCAGAGAATTCTAGTAACAAATAGATTGAGATAAGAATTAAAGGAGATTTGATAGAAATAATTTCAATAAAATAAATACATTTTACTATAAAAAAAATAGCGAGAACAAAATTATAATTTGTCCTCGCTATTTACCCAAATCTGAAACTAAACCTTGTTATTGTTTCATAAAACTACTTTTATATGTTGTATTAGCGTTATTGCTTATTATGTATGTATAAATCCCTATCTTCAAGTTTCTGGATTCAAAAATGGCTTCATTATCAGAAATCATTTGTAATTTTTCATTTCTCACGATTCTTCCTAACATATCAATTACAGTAATCATTATATTTCCTTGTACTGTTTCAGGTACTTTAATAAATGTTGTCGCCTGAAATGGATTCGGGTAATTGGTAATTTTGGTAACAGTTACTATCGGATTATGATCTTCTGTACTTAAGGTATTAGATGATACTAATGATGCGTTATCAATACTCATATTAAAAGGTGAGTAGTTTTGATAATCCCCGTGTATAGAGAATACAACGCTTCTTAAATCATTAATGTTAGGTATAGGTTGATTTCCGTCGGTAAAATCAGAGAAAGCTATAGTATATAATTTATTTTCTGTATTCGCTTTTATTGTGAATCTTGGTCTATCATTCCAATCAGTAAGATCTTTGGTAACCAAAATTACTTCTACATCATTTGTGGTACTCATCTCAAATTGTAATGCATCATATTCAGAAACATCTAAAGTAAGTTCACCAGCTAATATATTTCTAAATAGGTTTAAAGTTTCTTTTACTTCTCCTTTTACAGTTGCATTACGTTCTATTATGAATGCATCTTCTTTTTCTACTGGCGTATGTTCAATTACTTCGAAGTTTTCGATAATCGCACCTTGCTCTTGATAATCTACTCCCCAAGGACCATCTGCCAAGTACAATGCATCAAGTTTAGTAGTATTCTCTCCTTGAATAGAAAACCCAATATCGAATAAATATCCTGTATCTATCGTAACTTGTTCATTATATGACCCAGATAATACTACAGTCTGTACATTGTTTTCTTCACCAGATAATTCAGTCTTTCTACTATTACTAGTAAAGGTCATTTGATTAGTACCTTGCTTATTAATCATTTGTAATGTTAATTTTCCATTTATGTAGTGTCCTTGTTTCACAAAAACAGTAGGAACGCGCTCAGTAACTTCGTGACTTCTTAAAGGCTTATCTGCAATGAACTCATCTAAAATATGATTTGCAATATTAGCTACTTGTGATACTGATCCACCCCATATCTGAAAGTTTTTATAATCTCCTTCAGGATAGTCAGCGATATTCCATAAACTATAGATTTCATTTTCTGAAGCTTCTTCTTTGATTGAGAAGGTCAAGGCATATTCTATTTCTCCCGTTGCTCGCTCAATTTTAGTACTTACCATTGTATGACCTTTAATCATTACGGTTCTTACATCTAATAACTTAGAACCGTTTAATCGATCACAAATCGTTTTAGAATGATCATAAATACTACCTTTGGTTATTGTAGCTAACCCTGCAGCTACTCTGCTGTCAGCTTGGTAATAATCTACTGAGAAAACCGCTTCAGCATTTGTTATTTCGATTAAATCTTCAGGACTTGATACGTAGGTAGTCTCATTACCTAGTAATCCGGTTTCTGGGAAGTAAATACTTAAGTCATCATTATTTGCAGATTTATAAGATTTCTTTGCAGGCTCAAAACGTTGTTGTGATTTTTTTGTATTAAAAATTGAATTTGTTTTGGTTCTATTGAAATTACGTTTAGCAATAAGAGTAGCAAGATCTCCATTACTTTCTAATCCACCATCGTTTGCAGAGGTAACATCAGTAGCAGTATCGATACCAACATAGTTGTCTGTTTTTAAGGCAGTATAAGGACTTGCGGTGATATAGAATAAAGCATCGTTGAAGTCTTGGTCACAAGAAGCGTAATCTCGTCTAATATCTTCAAATCCAAGAATTATTCTTTCGTTATTTGGATCGGATAACAAAACGTTATGATAACGTAATTGAGCATCACTTTCTGGGTTATAATCTGGATCAGAATGTAATTGCCAGTTTCCTGCTCCTACACATCCATCTGACCAAGCATTAGCTAATAATACCCATCCGATTCCTGTATCAGGAGAAAACCTTCCAATATTTACTTTGTCTCCAATTTCTAGACTACCACCGCTTCCTACTGCAGATACATTAGGGAAAATAATAGTGATATCTTCAGGAACTGGCATTGTTGGATTAGGATCATTGATGTCATAGGTGTAAAACCCTAAAGTATTTTTATATCCTGCACCTTCTCCAACAAAAGTAATCCATATATCAGCTTCTTTTTCTAAAACAACATCAGTATCATATCCTGATGAAATATAATGTGGATTAAAATCCGGTACTGGATACCCTTCAGGCAACGCATCATTAATCATTGTAATGGTTTCTTGACTTACAACATCTTTTTCATCTAAGTATAATGGTGTACCATCCGAAGAAAATTCACCTAAGTAGTTGTATCTGTCACATATTTCTGGAATTGGAAAACTATCAGGAGTTTGTCCTCCGTTTTCTGGAGCAAAACTTGTTTTCATTAAATCAAAATTATCATCTAAACCATCTTGATCTGCGTCATTACCAGAAACTGTTGTTTCTGCAACTCCATCACCATCACTATCATATGCTTCTGTACTATCTGATATTCCGTTATTATCAGAATCAGTATCTAAATGATCAAAATTATCTGTGCCATCTGTATTTATAGTTCCATTAGTAGTACCTCCAAAATCGGTATCAAAAGCATCATCTAATCCATCGTTATCTTCATCGGTATTTGATAATCCAGTAAATGAATTACTATCTTGTCCTTCGATAATATCTACGATACCATCATTGTCAGAATCTGTATCATAACAATCATAAATTGTATCATTATCCGTATCTAAAGGAATAAATGTACTTCCCGTTTGATCTATATCAAAAGCGTCCGCTACACCATCATTATCAGTATCTGCGTAATTTGTGTCTAATGGATTATGTACTCCATCATTATTGGTATCCTTGTCACCTTGTCCAGCTTCTACAATATCATATATTCCATCATTATCTGAATCAATATCTAAAAAATCCGGCATACCATCACCATCTCTATCAAAGGCATCCTGCACTACATTATCACCATTACCGCTAACATCGTTATCTAGATAATTGAATAAGTCATCATCATCATCATCACCATAAGGATTTGTGCCATTACATTCTACTGTATTAATAATTCCATCACCATCCACATCATTATCCATAGAGTCAAGTATACCATCTTGATCTTTATCCAAAGGAGAAATACCACTTGCACATTTAAAACCATCATTAGAATTCGTTGTTTCTGTAAGATTAAGTAAAGTTGCTGTTGGAGTAGCACTTTCATAATCATTGATTAAGTATAATCCACCATTGTTATCTGATAAATACAAACGATTATTAGCATCTGCGTATGCGGCACCAAAAGTACTACTCGGTAAATTGGATACTGATTTACTGGTAAATACTGGAGTACCTGAAGTAAGGTCCCACTTATATAATTTTCCTCTACTACCTCCGTAAAATGATCCATTTACATAGGCAATATCTGCACAATTACTAGGAGAAGCTACATCTGCTTCAATAGTCTCAAAGATAGGAGATGATGAACCATTGTAATCTTTTAGGTTCGTTATTTTGTGAAATGTTTTTTTGTTGGTGTTCTGAAAAATCCAAAGGTTCCCTTCTGGATCTACATCAGCAGCGTATCCACCTCCAAATGCTGTAGTGCCATCTGGTGTTACTGCTCCTAGATCAACTACCATATCTTTACCGATTCTAAGTAAATGTTTGTCGCTACTCTTAATAGCGTATAGATAATTATCAACCACACTATATCCTCCCGCGTTATAAGAAGAATAACTGTGTAATGCTTCAGAATATGATCCTGTAACCGGATCATATGCTTTCATAGCTCCAGATATTACTTGGTAGAAATTACCTTCATCACAATCAAAAGGTTGTTGTGCATTTATTAAGGTTGTTATAAGAAGTGTTAAAAGGAAAGTAATTTTTTTCATGATACTATAATTTTGGTTTTCAGATACTCAAAACTAATGTATATGCATGATGAAAAAGGAAGTATTTCGTTCACTGGACGTGTGCTGTCGACCAATGGAAGTTAAAGCAAGATATGAATTATAATAAATTGAGGCGCTTCATTAATTCTGGACGTTTAGAGCGACTTACAGGAATTACATCTTTTTTTATAAGAACGCTATTATCTTCTATATCAATTATTTTTTTAGTATTAATAACATAAGAACGATGTACTTTTAGAAAAAGATCATCTGGTAATTTTTCTTCAATTTTTTTCAGAGTAGAATGTACCGTGTAATTCTGTTTTTCTGTTTTAAGTAAAATGTAATCACCTTTTGCTTCTATCACTAAAATTGTAGGAATATCAATCTTAATTAATCTTCGATCTATGTTGATATAAAGATCATTTTCCCCAGAAGAAATACCGGTGGTTTCACTTTCTGATTGATCCTGAGGATTTATATCAGGTGTACTTTCTGCTTTTTGTATAGCTTTTAGAAATCTAGGCAATGTTATTGGTTTAACTAGATAATCCACAATACATTCGTACTCAAATGCTTCTAAAGCAAAATTCTTATCAGAAGTGGTTAAAATGATTTTTGGAGGATTTTTTAATGTTTGTATAAAATCAAAACCAGTAAAATCTGGCATGTGAATGTCTAAAAATATAAGGTCTACTGTTGTACTATTTAAAAACTTAATAGCTTGAATTGCATTAGAAAACTCCTCTAGAACTTTAAGCTGATCAACCTGTGAACAAAGTTGTTGAATAATCGCTCTTGCCATTTCTTCATCATCTATAATAATGCAATTCATATAAATAAGTTATTTTATATCGTCTTTAAAAAGTTTTCTATAGAATTTAAAATTAACATAAATTCTTGAAATAATTGTGAATTATGCTGCTTTAATTCATCTTCAAAGTCAATGGCAACCCGATACCCGTTCTCCAATCCGAGCATTCCGATTTTATGTTTTAACTTATGTACATTCTCTGCAGTTTTCAAAAAAACTTGGTTATTATAATTAGTAAGAAATTCCTTTTTCTCTTCGGGAAACTCTTTTTTCATGATCGTAATTATCTTTTGTTTGAACTCTTCTGATCCTGCAGATAGTTCATTTATATAGTTCATATTAGGTGTTTCTGGCATACTTTATTTTTTTAATGTAAAGTAAAATGTGGTTCCTTCTTCTAAGGCGGATTCTAACCAGATTTTACCACCATAATGTGCCACTATTTTTTGAACAATAGATAATCCAATTCCAGTAGATGCTTTGCTATCATCTATACTTTGAAACATTTGAAATATTTTTTCGTGATATTTTTTAGAAATACCTTTTCCGTTATCCTTTACATAAAATTGCCAAAACCCTTCTTTGTCATAAGGAATTGTTCCAATTTCAATAATCCCTTTTTCTTTATTTATACTAGAAATAGCATTACTTAGTAGGTTTTGAAAAATTTGTTGAATACGTAGTTTATCACCGCTAATTTTAGGTAATAAATCTTGGATAATAAACGTTATGTTTTCAGGTTTTTCTAATAATTTAATGGTGTTTTCTAACATCTCATTAAGTTGTATTGATGCTACAAGATGTTTCTTTTTGTCAATTACGGAATACTCTAAAATACCATTGATTAGATTATCCATTTTTTCTATATTTTGATCAATTATATCTAGATTGCTTACTAAGGTTTTATCTAGGTCAGGGGTGTCTTCTTTAATCCAGTTTATAAGCGTATTGATATTTCTTAAAGGCGATTTTAGGTCATGAGAAACTACATGAGCATAGTCTCTAAGTTCTTTATTACTTTTTTCTAAGTCTTTTAAAATTAAGTTTCGCTGTGTTTCTATTTTAGAAATTTGAAACGCTTGCTCTTCTATTAAGTTTGCTAATTCTATACCACTTAGTTCTTCTGTTTCGCCACTTTTTTTCCCTTCTTTTTTATAGGTAATAGATTGTAGTGTTTTAGTTGTATCTGTTAAACTTTTAATAACTTTTCTTTGTTCTTCAGCTTCAAGTTTTAATCTTTTGTTAGCATCAAATAATTCTTCAGAACTTATTGACATAGCTCTTTGAAGCATGCTTAACTGTTCTTCGTAATTAGAATATGAACCTTGTACCGCTTCAAGAAATGCTTTTATTGCTGGATTGTTTTTTAAATCCTCATCGAGTTGTTTTCTGACTTGTCGTGTTAATAAAGAATTCATTTTCATGTAGCCCAACTATTTAAAAGAAAAATTTGTTTTATGTGAAGTTTATTCGCTAAAAAGAGTTAGTGTCATAGTTTGATTGTGCAGCTCACAAGAGCTTCCTGAACTAAAAGGTGCTAGCTCTCCATAAGAATAAAAGCCACTTACGGTAGCTTGTTGTCCAATAGCTTCAATTACTTCTTCTACTTCTTCTTCTACTCTTTGGTCCATCACTAGTTTTCTGCCAATACAACTAACCAAAACTGCAAATTCTGGTTTAGAGGTTCTGTCCTTCATTCCTATTTCTGCAGCTTTTGATGCACCATCCGCAATATTATCTATGTTGGCCATCATTAATTGTACAACCGAACCTTCTGGCACATCTCCAGCTAATGTCATTGTATTGGATTTTTCATCTATAGCAAGAACCGTTCTAACTATAGGTTCTGTTCTGTTTTTAGATTTTACACTTAGTGGATATAAAAGAGCAGATTGCGGTAATTCTGATGCTTTATCACCTAAATATTTTTTATATAAATCCAATGCAGGTTGATCATCTAATTCATATAGTATATTATGATCAGATTTAGTTATAATCCTTTCTGGCCCAAATGCTGTCCAACCGCCATATTGCGCATATGATATATCTAATGTGTCACCATAAAAACCGATAATAATTATTTCTCCTTCTTTTGGAAGTTCGTTATAACTCACCAGTGTTTTTTCGAATCTAGCATCATCACCACATAGCCCTCCTGTAAAAGTTAAGCCTTTATAAGCTGTTTCTAGTCCTTCGATTAGAGCAGATCCATTTACGTGGCTCCCTTCCGATAATACGAGGACATGTTTTAATCCTTTTTCAGGAAGCTGTTTGATCAAATCTTTTCCTAAAGCTAATGCATCCTTATCATAGTTAAGAATATTTTCTCTTCTAATTTTAAAACTACTTTTTTCAAACTCAATAGCGGTTATAGTAACAGCGCCATCATAGACACGTTCACCAATGATCTCTCCTGCGGTAGATCCAAAAACAATTTCTCCTTCGGGAAAAATGGATCTCACTTCTTCTAATATTTTTGGGTTTTCTAATTCAAATCGATTACCAAAAACTAGGACTAAAGGAGATTCTAAAGTAGTTTCGTTTTCGTGCAGATTCTGCCAGTCTTTACCTTTCAGTTTTTTATATTGTTGGATTTTCATGATATAGGATATAAAAGTACATGTTTTGTTTTATTTTTTTAAGCTGAAATAAAAAGTAGTTCCTACTCCAGGTTCACTTTCTAGCCAGACATCACCTTCATAAAGATCTATTATTTTTTTAACGATAGATAAACCAATACCAGTAGAGTTTTCGCTTTTACCTAAGGACTGAAAAATTTTGAAGATTTTTTCATGATATTCTTTTTTAATACCAATGCCATTATCTTTAATACTGAATATATAAAAAGAATCTTTTTCTACGTGAGCTACCTCTACAATCCCTTCTTCTTTGTCAATGTAATTAACGGCATTACTTATTATATTTTGGAATAATTGCTGGATTCTTGTGCGATCACCTTGTATATTAGGAAGTTTATTTTTTATAAAAATATTGACATGTTTAGGAACAAATATGGTGTTTTTAATATCCTGAATAATTGTATTCAGGTCTATCGATTGATTGTTTAAATTATCTTTATTTCCAGCTCCAGAATAATTTAGGATGCCACTAATAAGGCCTTCCATTTTTTCGAGTGTTTTCTCTATCAATGCAATGTTGTCTAATCCAGAACCTTTTAATTCTTCTTTATAGTCTTCTTTTATCCAATGCACGAGTGCATTGATGCTTCTAAGTGGAGATTTTAAATCATGAGATACTATATGTGCATAATCGTTTAGTTCTTGATTACTCTTTTCTAGTGTATCTAATAATTCTTCTCTTTGTTTTTCTAGGTTTAATTGTTCAGTGATATCTTCTACAAGAGCAACTTGATATTTCATTTCTCCTTGGCTATTATGAACTCCTGCAACGCTCGTTTTAGCCCAAAAGATACTACCATCTTTTTTGAGATACCTTTTGTTTACAGTGAAATGCTCAATCTCTCCTTTATTTAGTTTATCCATAGATTCAGCAGCATCAGAATATTCTTCTATTAGAGAAATATCCTTTACTTCCATTTGATCAAGCTCTTCTTTGCTATATTTTAATAAATTCTGGAAAGCTCTGTTGGTTTGAATTATTTTTCCAAATTGTGATAATACAATACCCAAAGTAGAATTGTCTACAATAGCTGTAAGTTGTTTTTTTTGTTCATCAAATATGGCTTGCTGTTCTAATTCGGTTGTTATATCTCTTACAATTCCTTGTGCAGCAAGAGGCTTATTGTTATGGTCTTTTATAATACTCGCATTAATATGTACATTTCGTATACCTTTATTTTTAGTATACACACGAGCTTGATAATCAGCAAAACTTCCTTCAGAAATTAATTTGTTAAAAGAATTAATTGCATATTGGTAGTCCTCTTTATAAATTAGAGAAGTTACATTAAGTGTTTCGGTATCTAAATCATAACCAAATAATTCAATGGCAGCATCATTCATACTAATAACATTACCAAATATATCCATCAAAACGTAGGCATCTACTAAATTTTGAAAGACTCCATTTAGTTCAGAGTCCTTTTGATAAACTTGATTTTTAAGTTTCTGATTGGCAGATTTTAATTCTTCCGTTAGTCGATATAATTCAAGTGATTTTTCCTCAAGAATTTTTTCCGCTTGTTTTCTAGCAGATTTTTCTCGAAGTAGTGCTTTTTGAAGTGTTTCTGGACTAGTCGTTTTATTCATTAATTTTTGATAATACTAAATTTCACTTCCGTACCATCTTCTTTTAATTTTTCAAGTTGTATAGTGGCAGAGGCATTATAGTGCTCAAATGTTTTATTCATTAATCCTAAACCGAAATTATACATTGCTCTGCTAGACTTGTAAATTAAGACGAGTGAGGTTTTTGTTTTTTCCAGAACTTCAAAAGTAGGAAGTTCTGCGTCCGGATAGATTTTTCTCACTTCTATATGTATATGATTTTCTATAGATGAAAGTAACTCTATTGGATCATCGTATTTTTCTATTAAACCAGGGTAGCTACCTGCCAACACCGAGAAGAAATGTTCTGCATAGGTTAATAAAAGATCATCTATACTAACACTAGTTTTTTCGCTTAAGTTCTTAAGGAGACTTAACATTTCAGCAAAATCGTAAGTTCCCACTGCAGTGTATGCACCTCCAGATGGAAGTTCGGATTTCTCGATGATCTCTTCAACCACATCTAATCCAAATTTGTCTTCAACAAGTTCTAAAAATTCAGTAAATACAATTCCTTTCACAAACAATGTTTTTAGGTGGTTATAACTAATTAGCTTTATCAGTTTATGCAAGAGTAAAAAAACTCCAGCACATGGTTTTAGGGGAAAAAATCAGTTAAATTTAATGATATTTTTTTTATTTACCCTTTTATTAATTCACTACTATTCCAATATGCTACTAGATTTTTAATTTTTTGTGTGTATTCTTCGTATTTCAGAGGTTTGGTTATGTAGCCAGCAACTCCTGTTTTGTAACATTCTTTAATATCATGATGATTGTTAGAAGTACTTAAGATAATTGCAGGAATATATTTTAGTACTTCATCTTCTTTTAATATTTTCAAAAATTCTATCCCGTTCATTTTCGGCATATTAAGATCTAATAAAATAATATCAAATGAATGTGGTTCTTTTTTCAAGATTTCTATAGCTTCTTCGCCATTAATGGCTTCAGTTATTTGGTAATCGCCTTCTAAGGAATCTACGACTCTTTTAAATTTCAGAGTTTCTATCATGTCGTCTTCTATTAAAAGAAAAGAAAGAGAGTTCATAATGATGGGTGTTAAATGAATTAATAATTTTTATTCAAATTTCTTCTTAATTTGGGTAAAAACTGCTTTAAATTCGATTAAATGATAGTTAACTGTCGACGAATGGTAGTTTAGTGTAGATGAATAGAATTAGAGTTATTTTTAAGAATTAAATAAAAGAGTATTTTCTGTTAGTTTTTCTTTTGTTTATGAATGCTTATTTTGGTGAGAGTTTTAAATTAGAAGGAAACATCATAGAAATAATTGTCAAGAAAACAAAGAAAATTTTACTCACTTCTAATTAAAAAAATCTCTTGGGAGTTGGAAATAGTAGTGAGTAAATAACATGTACGACAAAAAAATCATAGGGGAAATGAGATATTATATATTATTTATCTTTTATTCAATCGGTATTCAAGCTCAAACTTATGAAGGAACCATTGGAGAGCATCAAATATTTTTAGAATTAGATATAGATTATAATGATGATCGTGCAACAGCATTTTATTTTTACAAATCGCATCTAAAAAACATTCAATTAGAAGGAAGTTTTAATACCAATGAGTTAACTCTTTCAGAGAAATTTTCGGATATAAAGGAGGAAAAAGAACTGTTTACTTTATCTATAGACAAGGGTGTAATAGTTGGTACGTGGAAAAATAATGGGAGCACATTAAATGTCGACTTGCGCAAAACAACAAAGAACCTTGATGAATATAAATTGACGAATTTGGAGTATGTTAGGGACAGCATAACTATTCATAATAGAAAAGAATTGGTCTGGCTTACAGAAAAACACTCAAAAAAATCATTATTCAGACTAGGAAATGGATTTACTAAGTCTGAGCGTGAATTTATGAATCCTAAGCTAGATACGATACATACTAATAATGCTACTGTAGGATTAGAATGTAGTTGGGCCGATATCAGGATTGATATGGAGCTCGTTTCAGATCAGCACATTAGTTTTACAGAGTATTCATCTATTTATTGTGGAGGAGCACATCCCAATCATAATACCGTAGGATATAATTTTGATTTCAAAAATAAAAAGCAATTGGATAGAATAACAGATATGTATCCTAATTTGAATCACTTTCAATTATTAAAAATGAAGTATGAAAACGATTCTGATTTAGATAGTGAATGTGACTATTTTTCAGATGGCGAATGGCTTTGGGAGTATTATTCTTGGGTGCTTACAAAAAACGGGGTAACAATTACCCCTTCATTTCCGCATGCCATGACTCCCTGTGAAATTGGATTTCCCTTGAATTACAAGGAATTAAAAGAACATAATAAAAATTAAATACAGTGGAATGTAGTGTAGTTTTTTTCAGAATTTATAACAGTAAAAAGATGCTATTGTAAAAGTAATCTATACAAACAAAAAAGTTAAACGTAATTTATGAATAAGCTATATATAACAATGGTAGCGTTGATATTTACCACATGTAGTTCAAATAAAAAACAATATGATGAGGCAGACCCATCAAAGCTATATGATATTTCTTTTTACAGTAACAACGATTCTTATTTTATCAAAGACATTGATATAAATAATGATACTATACTTGATAAGGTTGTAAGTAGTAAAAGGTATCGGGGAGATGAATTGTTGCTGTTTATTAATAACAATGACACCTACAAATTAGCATTAAAAACTAATAATTTTTCAGAAGATGGAGGGAATCAAATTGTAGATATTAAAACAGAAAAAAATGGTTTTGTTGTTAGCACAACTTTTCCAGACAAAGGATTTTATGAAGCATACTACTATGTTTCTTTTAGGAACGATAAATGGGTGTTAATGAATACTATTTACAAAACTATTTCAGGTAATCAAGAAGATTCATTGTTATACGTTTGCGATGTTCAACAAGGAATAGACATGAGTAATGCTACTCTTCTAAAAAACCTAAAACAAATGCCTGATGAGTCTAATAGAGCTAAAACCTGTTTGCAACAAAAGAAATTATATAGTGATAACCTAAAAACAGAAAACAAACAAGTAGCTAAGCAAGCTACCATTGATTCTTTAAGTATCAATGAAATAAAGCAATACAGTAAAGAATTCTCTACTATTTTTGATTACTACAAATACGAAGAAATTGATGAAGTAGATATATGGTCAGATAAAATGTTTGGAAGATGTTGCACGGAAGCGGATTTATTATATTCTGAATTGTTAGAATTTGATATAACTGCTAATGTTAACAATACTAGTTATCCATATAGTAATTTATCAGACAGAAGTTACAGAAAAGCTTTTGTATTTAGAGAGAATGAAAATGTCGGAGTTTTTATAAAATTAAAGCGTAATGAAGAGACTCATAAATATCATACAGAATTATTAGTTGATGCTGTTTTAAAACCAAACGATACGCTTTTAAAACCTTTTAAATTAAGCCTGGTTAATGGTTATGTAAAATCAGAGAAAACCTTTATAGAAAATGGAAAAGTAAAGGAAATGGAAATCTATTTGAATAATATGTATAAAGGAACTATAAAATTAATTAATACGCCTTTAGTGCAAGAATTTACATTAGATTTTGTTTTTTCTAAAAATGATATGGTTCAACTAAAACCGATAAGCTTTTATAAAGGAACTAAATACGATGACATATGTATTTCTGAAATACAAAGTAGTCTTGCACACATTACTCATCATAGTATTAACAAAAAGTATAAAGTACGTAAATTATGGGAGCTTGGAAATAAATTACAAGAAAGTGAAAAATGAAAAAACTGGTTTACATATTATTAATTATACTGCTAATTGGAATTATAGCAGGAGTAAAGCTAAATAATAAAATTACGCATATAGCAACCTACCAAAGTCCTGATGGTAATTATGAATTAATTATAAAAAATGATCGAAGTATTTTTTTCTCTACTACTCCTGGAGATGGAGGTATGGGAAGCATGCCCGTAGAAGTAATATTAAAAAATGCTGATGGTAAAACAATTGGGAAAAGCAGTGATAATAGTGATTGTAGTATTTTTAATGATAGTGTAGAAATAGTATGGGATTTGGAAAATGACCAAGTATGGTATGGGAAATCTAAGACTATTCACCTAAAAACAGGTAAGGTCGAATGCTAAAAGTATATATTACAACTACAGTATCGCAGGCAAATGATTTTTGTTTGTTTTAAATTAAAGGGATTTGATTAGCAAGGCAATTATAGTGAGAACTATTCACTTTTTGATGTTGATAAAATAGAAGGGCTAGTAATGAAGTTAAAACCTTATAAAAAATAATAACTGATACATTGAAAGAGGAATACAGAAAAATACACGAATGGGAATACTAACGATTATTTCCTTATTAGTATTTACAAGCATAGGCTTATTTAGTATGTTTAAAATTCTTAAATGGGTTTTTAAAAAAAAGATAAGAGTTATTTGGATGCTTCTTGTGTTAACAAGTATTATTCTTGGTATAACCACTTATAAATTGTTTTTTCTAAAAATGGAATTTATAAAATCTGAAGTATATCCTGATTTGTACCTCATAAAAAACCCTGTTAAAGATAAAGATTACATCAACAAAGCCATAAAAGAAAAGGTAATTGAGTTGAGTGTTAACCAATTTAAGGATAACAAAGTATCTGAAGAGATTCTATCTTATACCTTACGTTTTTATGAATATAGTAAAGGTGACTGGGGAGAAAATGGGACTGCTTATTTTATAGAACATCAAGAGAAATCTGGCGGTATGTTTCCAGAACTATTAGAATACTACCCTAAATATTTAAGGGCAAAATTCAACGTATACGCTTGTAAAGAAGATGTCACAAACTATTTTGGGAGATTGTACTATTATAATGAAATTGGAGTAATAAAAATTGATACGTTATTAAACTCGTGTAAAAAATGAAAAAGGCACATATTCTAGTGTTATTTATACTCATCTCTTGTGCTAAAAACACAAAAGAAAAGAAAGATATTGTAGAAAATATTGCAACTGACACAATTGAACAAACAGCAGAATCATCAACCGTTAAAGTAGAAAATGCGATAGGTAATGCCATTGAGCACACTGTAGAAGATATTTCGGGAGTATATGAATTGATACACGGGAAAACCCATATAATCGGTTCCGAAAATTTTGAAATTTATAAAGCAGCTATTGTTATAGATAAACTTTCTCAAACTGATTTCGGCTTCTATTCGGCCTATAAAAGAAAAGAGATTTCACCAATCGGGGATTTTGGAGTTCTTAGAAGTTTTAAAAATAACTTTTATAAACTAGAGATCTGTGATGAGAAAAAAGTTGATGGATACACTAAAGACAATTTTACAAACGGGCTCTATTTACACAATAAGGTATTCGTATATAAAAAAGGAGATTCATTGGGAGTTGTTCAGTACGGAGGTAATTTTAGAAATTATATGTTTTATAAGAAAAAGAAAAATGAATCTAATTTTTATGTGTCCTTAGTTAAAACAATCGAAAATACTAAACTAGATTATCAGGAATATCTAAAAAAGTACAAAAAAGCAAAAAAACATGATACTGCTAAACTGCAAATAAAACATAATTTTAACGGTGATGTTTGGAAAACGAAACATCTTCATAAGGAAGATTATGCAAGTTTTGAAAAAATACATTCATATCAAAACCCATATCAAGAGGGTAAGTTTATCAAAGAAGATGAGGTTTTTAAGAATCAATTTCAAGATTCTAATTTTAATTATGTTATCGATAAAATTAAAACTAGATCACTTCCTTTAATAGAGAATACAAATTTTGATAGTTTTATTGAAGAAGAGGACTATAAAAAAGTAAACGAAAAGGCTTTAAAATTAGAAGAAATATATCCAAATTTCAATAAAGAAGGCTATAATTATAGAACGATAGCTTCTTATAGAATACAAATGTCTAAAACGTTTCACTCGATCGTAGTGACCATTCTTAAAGGTGATCACGAAATGGAATCGGTATTGATTAATTATAACTTGGCTGGAGGTATTATTGATTCTAAAGTTATTTCTTATGATGAAATAGCAGAAGGTCAATCTAGAATTGAATCAAAAATTAAGGGTAATAAGCTAACGGTTAACAACATCCTTTGGATAGACGAAAAACAAGAAAAAAGAGAAGTATTTGAATTAAAGGATGATGGGAAAATAAAGCCTGTAATTGTAAATAATTTTGAAGATCTAAGTTTAGTCGATGAGGTAATACAACAATTGAATTTAAATAAACAAACAATTAAAACAGATTTAATTGTTTCAAAAGTTCAACCAAATAATAGCAATGAAACCATTATAGTGATACCAGAAATTTATGGAGAATATGACGAGCACTTTTTCGAGCTCAATAGTCATGTAGTAATAGTAAATAATACCACTGGCAAGATAGCACATAGATACTTCGAAGGTTCTAAAACAAACGGATGGGCTTCAGATGCCGTAGAATTAAAAGAGATAACTATTGATACAGCTCCTTACATAGTTGCTAAGGATACGAGAGCATTTGGGATACAAGTTTATCATGTAGGGATGTCTCAGCCCAATCCTTATAGTAATAAAAACATTTCTTTGTTTGTGAAATCTGGAAACACTCTAAAAAAAGTAGTACATAATTATGATGTAATGGATTACGGTGGAGAATGGGATACAAATTGTTACGGAGAGTTTATAAGAGTTAAAAATATACTCATTATTTCTAAAGAAAAAACGAATGATTATTTTGATATTATAGTAAAGAGTAAAGTTACCGAAACCAAAAATGAAGAAGATGAAAATGGGGATTGTGATTCTAAAGAAACAGTCACTAATGAAACTTCGGTCTTAAAATTTAATGGAGAAACTTATGCTAAAAATGACTAAAAAAACTATGTTTCTCTCTATTTGTTGTATGTTTTTAGTCTTACTAACATATGCTCAAGACAACAATTTAAAAACACAATTACAACTATTAAAAAAGAAACCAGAGCATGAATTTTATTTTAATAGTAAAGGTTTTTTAAAAATTGAAAATGCTAAGTTTTATACTAAAAGTGGAGATACAAATGTATTTGTTCTTACTCCTGAGAATATTCATTTAATCGATTTTAATAATGATGGAGAAAAAGATGTTATTTATCAAGAAAACAAGCCTTATAAATCAACTATCTTATTAGTGAAACGAGGCAATGACTTTGTCGAAATATGGAATGGAACTGGAACATTGGTTCAGGTAAAACAAGGAGAAATAACCAATTTATATATAAGAAGGAATGCTATAGGATGTTTGTATACTTCGACGCTATTCGAACTTAGTATAAAAAACGACAGCAGTTTTACCGAGAATATCATCTCTATCCATTCAGAAACGGAACTAAATGAAGTGAATACAATATTTGAACAGAAAATAATTTCAGGAATACTAAGAACACAGGCAATAGAGGATGATACTAAGAAAACCGATCCCTGCACAGGAGATTTAAAAATAGGAAATCAACTAAGAATTATGGAAAAAGAACAGGTGACCGTTATTAAAAAACAAAACGAGTGGTTACTAATAGTTGCAGAAGAAAAAAATCAAAGTATGATTGGTTGGGTGAAAAATTGGTGATAACCATAAAACATATCAAAATAAAGTATAGGAATAAAAAGATGATAAAATTCACTGAATGTTTAAATGATACTTGGGACTATTTCTTTTTAACAGATCCTGCTAATTTATTACAGTTTAAGAAAGATAATGACTTGTCAGACGATTTGATGAGTGAGTTTACTTCTAATGCCAGTGCAGAATTGGCGATACAAAAAGGAATTATGATCCCAATGAGTTCGATTAAAAATCAACCATATACTGTGTTTTTCAATACTAATAATAAAGCTTCTGTATTAAAAGAAGATACGAGTTTGTTGGTGTTGGAAAAAACAGGATACATATTAGAAATTATTAATAATGAAGTTTGTTTAGTAACCGTACCTTATTTAAAAAATTGGACTAAAAAAGGAGGTATAGACCTTTTAAAGAAAGCAGTTAATACCGGTGTCAGACAAAAAGTGCAATTAGAAAATGGCTGCTATGCTGTTACTATTTTAGGAGGATTTACTTTGAAAAATGAAATTGAAGAAGCTACGTTCGAATTTCAGATTAATCCAATATCAAATGCAATACAAAGCGACGTAGTTGATATTGGTTTTCCTTTTTTGATAGAGAAATAAATACTTATGAGAAAGTATTCAGCAACATATCAAGATAGAAGAGGAACAGAAACTACTGTTATAAAATCTGATGGAAGTGATATGTTTCTTACCTTAAGAGATATAGATTTTGAAGGTCATGATTTTGAAATGTTCACTGGAGAAGTTGACAATACAAAATTCGACTATGCAATGTCTGCAGATGGTTCAGGTGATTTAACCAACTTTAAAATCACCATAACTATTCCTACATTATTTTACAATTCGCTATCCAACCAAACCTTTACAGAAAACTTAACTGTTCATATAGAAGTAGGTGAAACTAAGACATTAATAGGGTTAGATAGTGAAATCAACAGCTTAAGATTAGTGACATCTTTTGGGGAGTTTAAAGTTGAGAAAAAGCTAGAATGGATGGAAGATGCCTTAATCGCTTTACAAAATCAATTACCCGAAAATATCTATTTAAAAACCTGTTTAAGTTGTAAATATGGTAACTATAGTCCATTTGGTAATGGGATGTTCGGTAATGTTTATTGTTTTAAAAATATAAAAGAACAATTAGTCGCAGTCAATGACAAAACAGATTTATTAGATATTTGGACAAAAGAAGCCATGGAAAGTGGAGATATATTTTCTGTCCAAGAAACTTTTGATTGTGATGAACATCAATTACTCTCAGAAGATGATTGGGTCTATAAAAGCTGGACAAAATTCATTACAGTAGATGAGGTCAAAGAGCAAGTAATCAATAGTCACTTTTATAAGGAATTAAATACCTTGTTAAGGAGTGAGTTATCAAAAATGAAACAAAGCATTAACTCTCAATATGAAAAAGTATTAAAAGAAAGAGAGTTTCAGTATCTTTTACCTATCATTTGTCGATTTGAATACGCCAGTTGGGGAGGTAATAGACAGTGGCGATTAGAATTAGATTTTGATGATTATCAATGGTCAAATAAAACCGTAAAACCGCATTTTTTAAATGCCTTTGTTAGTTTCGATATAAGTAAAGATTTTATTCATTTTAAATATCAATTGTGTAGTTCGTTTGATGAAATACTCCTTCCGATGGAAGTAGAACAGATAGAAATCAAAATGCTTACTAGCGTAGAATTTGTTTCAAATAAAATACAAGAAGTAGAGCTGTTCTTAAAAAATTTACCTTTACGCTTTATTCAACAAATAAAAAAAATAGATTTTGACGATTTAGAATTTGTACCAGATGATGAAGATTAACGAAACACAAGAAAAATGAGTACTATCCAATAATTCAGATGGAAGGTTTCTATAAGGGATTTTGTTTATTTTTTCTATTGTTTTTTTTGTAAAATCGGAACAATAAAAATACTGAAGTCTTATTTTTTTAACCTCATAATCCTTAGTTTACTGGTCAGAATCTAGTTCTCGCTTTTTTGGAAATATCCAAAAGAACCTTCTTTAAATTATTTTCTACCGAAGAGATGTGAGAGAAGTATTCGATAATACGTTACTTTTGAAAAATTATACCTTAATGAGAATGAGGTTTTTCAAATAATCCCAAATTAATTGGTAAGATTAAAAGTTATGAGTGAAGAAAATATAGTAAAGATTAATGAAGTAATAGCTCATTATTTTAATACAAACCCCTCTGTAGACTGGATTCCTGTAAAAGAAATTATGCCAGCATTAATTGAAGCAGCTGTTTTTAATAAAGATAATAAAAAGGGGTTGCCAATTCGTAAAGTATTACGAAAATTAGATATGGAATCAGAGCTTGCTAAAATACCATCTGTACATGCAGAAAGAAGGTCCGATAACATCTATTGGTATTTGGTAAGAGATGGCAAGAAATATGTGCCAAAAGAATTAATAAATCCTATTTCTAGAAAAGAACAAAACCTACAAGCTATTCAAAATAGCGACGAGTATTATTTAGTAAATCTATGTGATGAGTTATTAAAACAAAAGGCATCAAGAAAACATACTTTTAATACGTTAGTAGGAAACCTCCACAAAAAAGGAAAAGGAAGAACAAAACTCCCTTTAGACGCCTATTATGAAGACTTAAAATTAGTTCTTGAGTTTTTTAGGAAAAATGAGATAACTGATGAATTGGATGAGGAAGAAAAAGCACGTAAGGCTCAAATAAAATATTATAACCAACTAAAAAAGAAAGCTATTCTTACTAAAAAATTACGTTTAATAGAGATTAACTACGCTTCATTTGAGTGTGATGCGGAAAACAAATTAGTAAAAAATTCGGAAAGCGATAGATCTGTCCTAAAAGGTATTTTAAAAGATTTCATATAGAATCAAACACATTTAAGAAATGCTATTCTGTTCTTATAGATAGGAGGTAAAGCTGTAACATATTTGTGAATGTTATTTTTATCACTTTATATTTTAACTTCATTGGTAATATTATTAAGCTCTCTTTTTTTAATACTTCAACTTGGAGTTTTGATATTTGTTAAGAAATATATGCAAGTGATTAAATTATTATAGAAAAAAGCTTCAGAAATATTTCTGAAGCTTTTTTTGTTATTATCAATGGTTATAATACTTTGTTAGGAAGTAAGGGTATAAAATGTTTCTTTTTTAAATGACTTAATCCTATTAATTTTTCAATTGTATTCCAAATGCCTCGTCAAAACCTTGTACAATAAAATCATTAATAGTTTCATCATGATTTCCAGGTCCAGCAATTATGTTAACATTTTTAGACTGCAAAAATTCAATTTCTGTAGTTGTAAGTTTGCCAACGGCTTGATCAATTTCTCCATAAACATAAGTTATTTTTGATAAGTCTTCATAAGAGTTAAGACGCTCGGTATATCTGTTGTTTGATACCCCTGCCGCTAACCTATCTAAATTTCTATCGATTACATCAGAACCAATTTCTTGGTCTATTATAGGAGTAATTCCATTTTCGAAATACCCAAACCTTCCTTCGGAAAATGCTTGCCACATTATATCATTCATATCTAATCTTCCTGCCATAATCAAATAACTATCCGCTACGTCTATTCCTTTTTTTGCAATAAGGTCTTGTGCAATAAAAGCACCAAATGAAATTCCTAAAACGTGTACAGTTCTTCCTTGATCTTTAAAATATTTGACGACTTTGTAAAACGTTTCCACACTTTGCGCGCTAAAATTAATTGCCTGATCAAATGTTATGTCATCACCTTCTACTAGGCCTGGATTTAGTGTTTGTGCTTGGTGCACGTTTACTGCTAAAAGGTTTGTAGTGTCAAAAATTTGAAAAATTTCCTCAACTTCGCCTGTACTAAGCTCTGTGTCTGGTCCGCTTTGCGCATTTATGATTACTATAGGCGCATCTTCATCTCCTTTAAAATAGATTAAATCTTTTATTTCTTGTGATATTTCAATGGTGTCATCAATAACGATAATATCATCTGAGCTACAGCTTATAAAAAGTATGGATAGGATAAGAGCTGTTGTGTACTTGCGATAATGTTTCATAATAATTTAATTTTTATTTTATTTATAATAGTTTGATAGGGTACACCTCCATTAAGGTAACCTCCTAAAATTTAGTAATTGATTAAAATCAGGGTATCAGATAAGGATAGGTTTATTATCCTTATTAGCATATAAAAAGAATACTTGGTGGTAGCTTAGAAATCCATAGTAATTGTTGTTAATCCTGCTACACCAAAATTACCAAGTACTAGTTCATTTGTTGTTGTATTGGTAATATTGCCAACAAGGTTAATAGGTAAAAATAAAGAAGATAATTCTGGTTCATCTCCTTGATTACTAATGATATTGCTGTAAAATTGAAACGTAGTAAAGTTAATGTTATTGATGTCTACGCGTAGCGTTTCACCTTCGTTTATACCATTAATGAAAAGAACTTTTTCTTCTTCTTCATTTATAATTCTGTCATTGGATACGATTAACTCATCAGAAATTAATGAACCATCTTTAAGGAATTCTAAATGAATTAAATAGAAGTTTTGTATGTCGGTTGGACCGCTAAAAGTAATCCGAATGCTATCATCAGTTTTTTCCATATCCGTGATAGGAATAGGAGATCTTAAAGTTTCCTCTTCTGATATAAGAACAGTTTGGTTTTTTAATATAGCTTCTATCCAATAAGTGTTACCTATAATAGGAGTAATCATCTCAGAAGTAGTGTACGTTCCATTATTTATAGTAAAAGAATCCGAAACCAATGATACATTATCAGATGCATCTTTTGTGAATAAGGATATTTGCGCATCATTTACAGCATTAAAGGTCGTGTCGGTTACTGGAACGGTTTTTTGAACCTGAACTGAAACAAATCCAACTTCATTAGTTAATAACCCAGAGATAAACACTTGTTCTTCGAATTCAAATTCCTGATTAATATCCTCAACACAACTTATAAATGTGAATAATGAAATGAATGTTATATATATATGTAGTTTCTTCATGGTTCTAAAATTTAAAATTGTAGGATATGAATGGAATTGGTGCGGCGATAAAAGAAATTTGAGATGTTTCTAATTGGTTATTATCAAAAACAGAATTAACCGAAAATGCATTTTTACGACCATACACGTTATATATACCAAAATTCCAGCTTCCTTTCCAGTTAGTTTTAGGATTGTCTGTGGGCGTATATGTAAATGAGATGTCCGCTCTATGGGTGTTCGAAATTCTAAAAGCGTTTCTGTCAGAATACGTAATGAATGCATCTCCGTCAATAGTCAACCTACCATTAGGCTCGGTGATGGGTCTCCCTGTTTGATATGTGAAAAAAGCTCCAACTTCCCACTTTTTAGATAATTTATAATTTGCCGTAATATTGAATATATGAGGTCTATCAAAATTCGAAGGAAAATAAGTATTCCTATTAATCTGTTCTGAAGAGAAATTACTTTTTGTTTTTCGTTTTGATACAGAATAGGTATAGTTTACATTTCCGGTTAGCTTTCCTTTGTTTTTATGAGCGGCAAGCTCTAATCCATAAGAAAAACCTTCGGCAGCCACTAATTCAGTTTCTAAATTATCAAAAACTCCTAATCGAGCACCATTTTTATAGACTATAATATCATCAAATGTTTTATAGTATCCTTCTATCGAAAAATTATAATTCTGATCCTTCGTGTCATAGGCGTATCCGGCAGAAAATTGATTTACTTCTAAGGGAGCAATATGCTCACCAGAAGGTTTCCAAGTGTCGTTTGGTAATGTTATCGTTTGCCGATTAATGGAATGGATGTATTGAAAAATTCTATTATATCCTATTTTAAAAGCTTTTCGATCGTTAATATCATATTTTACGGATATACGTGGTTCAAGCCCAAAATAAGTTTTCGATATCTCGTTATTCTTTACACTTCTGTTTTCTATAATTGAGTTTTGTGTTTGCGGAAGATTAGGGTCGTAGATAGCAATGTTTTCTTCCCCAAAATTTGCAAACCAGGAATATCGTAAACCAGTCTGTAATGACAGTTTATTCCATTGCTTTTGAATACTATAATAAGCAGCTAGCTCCAATGCTTTTTCTTTGTCCAGAATTTGCTTACCTGCTGTACCTGTAATTTTGGGAATGAATTGATATAAATTACCAGAAAGACCAAATCGCATTTGGGCACTAGGGCTTAAATAGTAAGTAAAATCAGGTTTAAAAATCCAATTCTCAATAGATCTTTCTGCAGTCTCTTCAATGTTTTCCTCAATGTCTTCTTCTCGAAGGTCTTCTCTTTGCCCCAATGAGAAATCATATTTACTGTAGATACCTGTAATATTGGAAAATAATTTATTTGAAAAAGTATGATTCCATCGTATGGTAGCAGTAGTGTTTGTCCATCCCAGATCTAAATCGGTATCAAATCCACCTTCTCCATTTTCTTCTTCTTGATTAAATTGTAAGACATCTGCAGCAAAAATACCGGAGGCATATATTCTATTATTTTTATTGATATTCCAGGTAAGTTTAGTGTTTAAATCATAAAAATGAAACTTATCAACAGCCTCATTACCTCTAAATAATGGGAAAAATATATCAAAATATGATCTTCTACCAGAAGCTAGAAAGCTGATTTTGTCTTTTTTAATAGGACCTTCTATTGTAAATTTAGAAAACAATAATCCTAATCCACCTTCTCCTTTAATTCGTTTTAAGCTTCCATTTTTTTGTCGAATTTCTAATACTGATGATGCTCTCCCCCCAAAACGAGCAGGAATTTCGCCTTTATATAATTTTAATATTTTAACAGCATCTGCATTAAAAATAGAAAATAATCCAAATAAATGAGAGGTGTTATACAAGGGCGCTTCGTCTAGTAGAATTAAATTTTGATCTACATTTCCACCTCTTACATTAAAACCACTGGTTCCTTCACCGATGCTGCTAATCCCAGGTTGAGTAAGGATAACTCTCGTAATATCAGGTTCTCCTAAAAGAGATGGTAATTTTTTAATTTCTGAAGCTGTTAAATTTGTAGTTCCTCCTAAAATTGATGCTACCTGACTTTTGTTATTTTGATTAGAGGTTATTATAACTTCATCAAGCTCGCTAGAAGCAGGTTGCAATTCTATCTTTAGGTTCATATTACTTTGTAACTGAACCTCAACTTCTTTGGTGGTATAGCCTAAAAAGGAAATTTCAAAAATATATGTTCCTTTGGACAGTGTTATCGAGTAAAAACCATATTCATTGGTAAATACCCCATTGTTACTGTTTTTTATAATAATGCTGGCGCCTAAAAGTGTTTCGCCGGTAGTTGTATCTGTAACTATTCCACTAATAGTAAAATCATTACGTTGTCTTTTCGCTTTAGAAAGAATAATATGATTCTTTTTGATTTTATAGGAAATTGTAACATCCTTAAAAAGCAGTTCAAGAGTTTCTGTTACATCTTTTTCTATAACTTCTATACTAAAATTTTGATTAACATCGATCACATCATTACTAAAGATGAATGTATAAGATGTTTGTCCTTCGATTTTATCAATAATTGATTTTAATGAACTGTTTTCTTCTTCCAGGGTAACATTTTTTTGGGAAAACCCATTGAATGCGAGGAGTTGAAAACAACAAATTAGATAAAAAAAGAAGGATAATTTCATTAAAAGAATAGGTTTTCCATAACTATTTTTTGGCCAAGATATGACCCCAAAAAGGTTTATTTTCATACATTTGAATATTGTTGATTGATACTGATTTCGCGATTAGAATTTTTTAACTTTTATAGTGGGAAAATGCCAGTTTTCCCACTTTTTTTATTGTATTATCCACTCATTTGTTTTTGTATTTAATTTATATGTAAAGTCTTTTGAGATTTTAAGTATTTCAAAAATTTCATCTACAGGAGTTGTGTTTTCAAAAGTTCCAGTGAATTTAGTAGCCGCAATGTCTTCATTTTTAAAGCGAATTTGTTTACCGAATTCAGCTTTTAAGTCAATTGCTATTTCTATAAAGGTTTTATTTTCGAATTGTATTTTTCCTTCCTTCCAAGCAATGCTAGACTCATTAAGATCCATTTTAGATTTTAGTACTTTTTGTGTATGCTTGTAAAAGGTTACTTTTTCGTCAGGAATCATGAATAAACTTTCTTTAAACTGTGTATCAGAAGTAACTTTAACCTTACCTGTAAGTAATTTTGTTTCCGTAATTTTACTATCTATATACGACTTAACGTTAAAACTAGTTCCTAATGCCGTAACCGTGATATGATCTGGTGTAGTAACTGTAAAGGGGTGTAAGGTATCTTTTGCAACCTCAAAAAAAACTTCTCCTTCTAAGAATAAAGTCCTTGGAGTTTCTAAGTTATAGGATAGCTTACTAGAACTATTTAACCAGACGGTGGAGCCATCAGCGAGTATAATGCTCTTTTGTTCGCCAAAAGTTGTCTGTACTATTACTTGATTGTTATCATTAGATATAGTATTGTATACGTATGTTCCAGAAATTATTACAATTAATATAGCCGCGTACTTTAGTATTTCTTTCCAAACTACTTTTTTTGGCCTGACAGCAGTAAAGAAACGTTTTTTAGCTTGCTGGGCAGAAGGGTTTTGTTTAGAACAACTCTTATAAATAGTAATTATTTTACTAAATAGATCTTCATCAAAATCTGCAGAATCCATCCATTTTTCTACTTTTTGCGTAGTGATATCATCAGCAGTTTTGGAGATATACTCCCAAAGTTCGGTTTCCGTAATTTTAAAATGTTCCATACCAAAAAGGTGTTAACTATTTAAAAGACGTATGCCAGGCAGTATTACCCTATTGAAAAAACTTATTTTTTTTAAAAATAATCCTTTAAACCATTCTTAAATGCTGTTAGGGCCTTTGAAATATGGAGTTCTACGGTTTTTATTGAAATTCCTTTTTTTTTGGAAATTTCTTTATAAGTCAAGCCTTTATCTCTCGACAACTTGAAAATATCCGTTGTTTTTTGCTCAAGAGAAGTATAAATGTCTTCAATACGCTGTATTAATTCCCACTGTTTATCAATCTGGGTTTCAATATTGGTATTAAGCGAATATAAATTAGCGTGTTTTTCTCTAGTTTGTTTTTTTCTATAATCATCTATAATTTTATTTTTGAGTGTAGTAATTAAAAATGATTCTATAGAACGTTCTGATTCTTTAATGTTCTCAAAGTTTTCCCAAAGTTTAATAAATGTTTCCTGAACCATCTCATCAGAAAGGTCAGTTTCCTTTAAAACTTTAAATGCATAGTTGTAAAGCCTATTATAGTGCTTATCAAACAAATTAGAGAATTTTGCCTCTTTGACAGAATAAGATGTAATTTTTTTATTCAAATAATTTAGATAACGATGGATTGCTAAATTATATAAAAAACGGTCAAAATTCCTTTCTGTTACATTTTACTTTTTTTTTCTAGTTATTCATTTTGAAATGAATAATCCTTTTACCCTACTATATTTTAGTAATTACAGAAAAATCAACGTGGGCAAGTAGGAGTGTATCCGAATGATATTTTTTATCAATTTTACATATTGAAGTTTACATCAACATCCAAGAATTTAATTCTAATTCAGTAGGAGTTGCAAAAATATTTGATGATAAGGATTATCTAAAACATCATCTTTATCATAAGCAGTTAAAAACTAATAAGATTATTATCGTTAAACTACTTCTCATATATCAAGTATTAGAATAAATATGGGCAGATTGATTTAGTTAATGCTACAGTGTGATCTTTTTACTTGATAGTACATTGTCTTGAGTGAACAAAACAATATAAGTTCCAGAATTGAAAGTGTTTTTATTAATGGTTTCAAAAAACGCTAAATTTGAAACCGAATAATCCTTACTAAATACTTGTTTTCCGGTAATTTCATAAATTTTGATGTTTATTTTTTCACTGGAATTTAGATTCGCTTTTATCCCAATCATATCTGATTTTCTATCAGCAAATATGCTTAAATTAATAGTATTGGTTTCAAATTCTGAAGTTGATAGAGTCACGTTTTCAATAATACGTAGATTACTAGTTCCTGCATCAGAAACATAGATTCTATTATTGGCCGTATCTGCTAAAATACCATTTGGGAAATTGAATGTAGCAGCAGAGATGTCGCCATTAGCACTTCCTTGCGTAGAACCAGCATACAGTGTTGCATTTCCAGAAATAGGATTGATAGTATAAATTTGATGGGCACCCGGTAGTGTTGCATATAATTGGTCGTTTGAAGCTGTTAAAAAACCAAGAACATTATTGTTTGGTGCAGTAGCCGGTAATTGATTGAGCAGCGTCATATTTCTATCTTTAAAACGCATAATTTTTCTGTCATCGTAATTTGATATAAAAGTTTCACCATTTATAAATGCGATTCCTGAAGGACCATTTAATGGAAATCCTGAAAACAAAGTCGATATGGTTCCATCTAAAGTTAATCTTTTTAAGGTGTCGTTATTGTATTCTACAATTAGCATATCCGTTGTTCCTGGAATATTTTTAATACCAGTTGGGTTATTTATACCTATTGTATAAGTTGTTATAAGGGTTCCGTTTAGACTGTACTTGAAAATAGTATTTGCGCTAGCGTCACAAATAAAAATTTCATCTTGCTCATTTACGCCAATACCATTTGGACTACTAAAACCACTAGCAAAAGTGGTTACTATTCCCTCAGTACTATATTTAAAAACAGAATCTCCAGAAAAATCAGAACAATAAATATTGCCTAGAGAGTCTTGCCCTATACCATCATAAAAATTCCCGTCAGAAACGGTTGTTACTGTCTGTGAGAATAAAAAGTTAACTGTTAAGAAGATCGATAGAAGTGTAATTTTTTTGAACATAATAATAGATTTCAGTTTCTACAAAACTATATTCAAAAAATGTGGGTAGCGACTTTTTGTACCCACTGAGACTTATTTACACTTATTTTTTATAGATAGTTCTGTTGCTTTCCGCAGGAACTAAATCAATTATTAAGATTCAAGTGTAAACTTAGGCTTGTTATTAAGAAAAAGAAAGTTTTTGAAAATCACTTGAGAATTTGATTATTGGTGCTTTTCTTAATTAAAGATGGTGTACTTGTTTTTAGATGTTTTAACATAGGTCATCATATGTGTCTAAAATATAGCTGAGTTGTGTATTTCTATTTTAAAACTACCAGAAAAGGTGACCTAAACCTAGGTCACCTTTCTAAATAACTTGAATACAAATTTTATTTATCCAAAACCAGTTCTGGTTCTTTAATATTTGTTTTGATTTCAAATTGATTACTAGTGTTTTTTTCACCGCCAGCTTTTAATGCTTTTTCACCTGCAAAGAAGGTTTTATGATCATCTCCTAAATCTGAACCTGCCATACGTTGGTGTTTTACGCAAGAAACACCTTTTCGTATTTCTTGACGCTGAACAGAATCTACATACGCTAACATTCCCTCGTTACCAAAATAACCTTGTACAAGATCATTCATATGTAATGCGGTTGTGTGATATGTAGGTAATGTAATTAGGTGATGGAACACACCAGCATCACGAGATGCCTCTGCCTGAAACATACGAATCATTTCATCCGCTCGGTTGGATAATTCGGTGCCATCGTATTTGGCATCCATTAGTTTAGAACGGTTATAGGCTGATGTATCTTCGCCTGATGCTACCATAAGATCGAATGCTTGTTGGCGGAAGTTAATTGTCCAATTAAAAGATGGAGAATTATTGTATACTAATTTAGCGTTTGGCACCTTTTCTTTTACGCGATTTACCATATGTGCAATTTGCTTTACATTTGGAGTTGGAGTTTCAATCCATAACAAATCAGCACCATTCTCTAGACTTGTAATACAATCCAATACAACACGATCGATATTAGAACCTTCTTTGAATTTATATAAGCCATTTGGCATTCTTACAGGACGAACTAATTTACCATCACGCTTGAATAGCACATCATTTTCGTTAACCTCATCTATAAGAACTTCTTCTGCTTCTACAAAATCCATATACTGGGATGCTAAGTCTCCTTCCTCCATAGATACTGGTAGTTTTTGTGTTAAACCAGCACCTTCAGAATCTGTTCGAGCAACGATTACACCTTCGTCTATACCTAATTCTAAGAAAGCATATCGAAGTGCATTTAACTTGGCGATAAAATCTTCGTGTGGTACGGTTACTTTGCCATCTTGATGACCACATTGCTTAGCGTCGGATACTTGATTTTCGATTTGAAGAGCACAAGCACCAGCTTCAATCATTTTTTTAGCTAAAAGATAGGTTGCTTCTTCGTTACCAAAACCTGCATCAATATCGGCAATGATTGGGACAACATGAGTTTCAAAATTATCGATCTCAGCTTGAACATCTTCCCCAGTATCCAGACGACGAAAAAGATCATTTAGTTCTACAGCATCAGCTTGACGTAAAAAGGTATAGATCTCGTCAATTAATTTAGGAACTGAAGTTTTTTCGTGCATTGATTGATCTGGTAAAGGCCCTAACTCCGAACGAAGCGCTGCAACCATCCAACCAGAAAGATACAAATATGTTTTATCAGTTGTACCTTTATGTTTTTTTACAGCAATCATTTTTTGTTGGGCTACAAAACCATGCCAACAGCCTAAGGATTGTGTGTAGTTTGAACTATTAGCATCATACTCAGCCATATCTTTGCGCATGATAGATGCTGTGTATTTAGCAATATCTAAACCTGTTTTAAATCTATTTTGAACAGCAATGCGTGCTGCATTTTCTGGGTTTATAGTTGCCCAGGCATTTCCGTGTTTAGCCTTTAATGAGCGTACTGTATCAAGTGCCGAATTATAAGTAGTCATAATGTGATTTTTTAGATTTTATTTTAAGGTTAATGTCTCTATTTTGAGCTATTTGGTTTTTGAGTACTGCAGACATACGTATTGTAGTCAATCGTATTATTAATAGCCCAATTGGTAACCAGTGTTTTAGTTTTTGTTTGAGATTTCATCTTTTTAGATTTTTACTTTTATTAATAATTCGAATGCCAATTTCTACTTAGTAGTGTCTACCAGATTCTTTTTTGTACAATGCTTTACTCGGTGTTGTAGTAAATTAATTATAGGACAATATTATAAAAAAGTTTTTGATAAAAAAAGCGAACGTTCGCTAAATATTTAAAAAATGTAAAAAATTATATGTTCGCAACAAGGTGTTTTTTGTTATTTATGAGGCACAAAAAAGAATGTCTTTTTGAGTATTATTAACTAAAAATCAATTATATATGAACTATTTAAGTGTCTTTATTATTTTGAGAATGTATATGTGTTTTTAAAAATTTCAGTTCAGAAATCACAAATAAAATCCTATAAAAACGATATTCAAAGGATTAATTTATCCTGAAAAAAGTCAGCTTATTAAAAATTTCATCGGTTTCTCGATTTAATAATTTTTTTATTTCTGTCTGAATTGATATTAATTGAACATCATTTTTTTTAATTAAATAACTACTATCCATAGGATATAGATCTTTATAGAAGGTTTCAAATTAGATGTTTTATAAAGATGTTATCTTACATAGAATAGTCACAAAGAGTAGAGTTGTCCTATAAAACTTCAGGTTTTTGTTATATTTAATAAAATTAAGACAGACTCTATGAAAGATTCATTTTTAATACCTAAAGAAAAGAAATCAAGTAATCTTCTTAAAGAGGCTAAATGTTTAACTGATGAGGAATTGGTGGAGAAAATTAATGAGTCCCAGAATCAGCTTTTCTTTGGTGTTTTATATGAGAGATACATCAAAAAAGTGTATTATAAATGTTACAGTTTTGTAAAAAATGATGATGAAGCAGAGGATCTTTCCCAAGAAATTTTTATAAAACTGTATAATAAAATTAGTGCTTTTCAGGGTAGGGCAAAGTTTTCTACTTGGTTGTATGTTTTTACTTATAATTTTTGTGTGAATTACGTTAGCCGAGATAAAGAAAAAAAAGTATCAAGTTTTGCAGAAAGGATTAAAAATAAGGAATATAAAATATCATCCGAAGAATCTGAATTAGATGAAGATTTTTTCGAAATTAAAATGTCTAAGCTTGAAAAGGCGCTAGAAATGATAAGCCCAGAAGATAAAGCAATGTTAATGCTAAAGTATCACGATAATGTATCTGTAAAGGAATTACAACTGCTTTTCGGTATAAATGAAAGTGCTTTAAAAATGCGGTTAAAAAGAGCTAGAATTAAGGCTGTTGAAGCACACGCTAAAATCCGCTAAATATATTGTTAATCATAATGTTCTTCTTCATCTCCTATCATTTCTTCGCCTAATATTTCAATTCCTTTTTGGATCACTAGTGCATTCGGTAACGTAATATCACGACCATCATCCGTTTTCATAAAAAGGTAAAAGCCGGTAATATCTTTTACACGTCCAGTCCAATCAAAATCTTTATCTAATACTCTAATTCGATCACCAATCCTTAATGGATGGCTAAAAAATAAAATCACACTTGCCGTTAGATTAGAAAGAATGGACCATTGGGCAAAAAACCCTACACCAAGCACTGCTAGGATTGAAGAAATGAAAAGAGCAAACTGCCGATGATCAACTCCCCATATAAGTATAAGTAATGAACCTCCGGTTAAATAGATACCAAGATAACTTAAATTAAAGATGATTTTTCTGCGATTGACATCTATAGCTTTAACAAAACTAAATCTTCTAATGGCTCTTTTGGTTATAAAAATTGTTAAGATAATAGTGGTAACCAAAATTAAAGTTAAGAGTAATTGTTGTTTATAAATTGACATATGAGACAGTGAGAATTTTAAAAATTTAAAGCGTAAAAATAATATACATCTACTAATGTGTCGTGACTTTTTTGATAATTGTTTTTAAGAAGGTTTTATTTCATCTCAGGTAAAATCAATAGTGGCAGAGGACTGTTAAAACTTATCTTGTCTACAACATCTTCTTGTACCAGTTTTTCGAAAAAATTTTGTTTATGATGCACTAAAGAAATCAAATCACATTCTGTTTGCATTGCAAAGTCTTTTAGCGCTTTAGTTTCTGATGTTTCTACGTCTATTTTACAAAAGATATAGTCTAAGTCATTGAATAGTTTTTTTAGTGTTTCCTTATTTTCTTTTTGATGAGTGGTTAAATACTCCTCTTGCATAATTCTTGCAATGTTTATTTTGGAATTATTTGTTATCGCTATATCTATTAGGGGAGCTAATTCCTCTTTAACAAAAGTGCGCTTAAAATTTGTAGAAAATGCAATCATCGAAGGTGATTTTGGAACAAAATTTTGTGGAACAACAAGTAAGGGACAGTTTTCAATACCATTAATGACTTTGACAGTATTACTACCTAGAAATACTTCTTTACTTCCTTCTGCACCTTTAGTACCCATAACGATGTAATCGATTTTGTTAGAAATGACAGCAGTATTTATAACCTTAACTAGAGCGCCTGTTTTAGAAATAATTTCATAGGAGTGGAGGTTATTGTTATTTTCTTTCTTAGCTATATTCAAAAAATCTTTTAAATCTTGTCCTTCGTTACCAGACATTTCATCAAGTGTAGAGGTGTTTTGTTCCGAACTTAAAAGATGGGAAGGATTACTGATGTAAACGTTTAATAAATAAAAGGTAGCGGAATGATCAGAAAATAATGTCTTAGCATAAATTAGTGCATTGTACGCGTTATCCGAAAAATCTATGGGTATTAAAATATGTTTCATTTTCAACAGAGTTTAGCTTCTAATAAATATACTAAATATTATAAAGTAAAATGTTTGCAGTGATATTAGATTTTATAGTAAAAAATCCATTAATTGTGAGATGACATTTAAATAAATAATTTTACTATGTTTTTAGTTTCTAATATTGAACCGATAATACATATAATTTCTATTCTCGCAATATTGGTTATAATCCTTAGTATGATCTTAAGAAAACTAGGTCAAACATATATAATAGGTTATATTCTAGTTGGTGTTTTGCTTGGAGAACAGGGGTTAAAAGTTGTTGAGGATAAAGAATCTGTTGAACTTTTAGGAGAACTGGGGGTAATTCTTCTACTGTTTTTTATAGGAATGGAAATTAATTTTATTGATTTTCTAAAGCGATGGAAACTTGCAGTACTTGGAACCTTGTTACAGATTGTTTTGAGCGTGACCATGGTATTTTTTATTGGGTATTTTTTTGATTGGAATTTTGCCAGATCCGTTGTGCTGGGATTTGTTATTGCTTTAAGTAGTTCTGCTGTTGTGATTAAACTCTTACAGGATAAGAATCTAATCGATACTAAAATTGGGAAGAATGTACTAAGTATTCTATTGGCTCAAGATGTAATGTTTGTGCCCTTATTAATAATTATTGCTCAACTCGGAGGGCAAACACAATCCATAGGGAATATTATATTAATGAGTATTGGTGCAATTATTATTGTTTCTGTGTTGGTATATATTTATGTAAAAGGAGTCATTGTGCTACCATTTTCAAAAAAAATATACAGAGATCATGAACTACAGGTTTTTATGGCCATTTTTCTATGTTTTGGATGTGCATTGGCAACTTCTTTTTTTGGATTATCAGCTGCCTTAGGAGCTTTTATTGGCGGAATGATCATTAATGCAGCAAAAGCAACACATTGGATTCACGATACATTGCATTCTTTTAGGGTTTTGTTTGTATCCTTGTTCTTTATTAGTATTGGGTTACAAATAGATCTTAATTTTGTTTACAATAATATTTGGACGATACTCCTAGCTATTTTAGTTGTTTATATTACGAATCATTTATTAAATACCTTAATTCTAAAAGTTTTTTCGAATAGTTGGAAAGAAGCATTTTTAGGAGGTGCATTATTAGCTCAAATCGGAGAGTTGAGTTTTTTGATTAGTTCTACTGCCCTTGCTTTAGGTATTATAGAAGACTTTTCTTATAAGTTTACAATTAGTTTAATTTCACTAACATTAATTGTTAGTCCTTTCTGGATAGCATTAACCGAAAAACTAAGTAGTTTCGGTTCTAAAAAAAGTTAATTCATAGACTTCCCTAAGATCAAAAAAAACATTTAATTCTTAATTTTTGATTATAGGCGTAATACATCTTTTTATTATCTACCTTATGTGACTTTTCGGTATTTCAAGTGTCTAAAAAATGAAATGAATAATCTTTTTGTCCAATTCGTACAACTAAGAACTCATAGTGTCATAAAGAGACAATTTTATAAATAAAAATAAAATTCACATAATGAAAATAGTAATTCTATCACAAAATCCAAATCTGTATTCAACCAAGAGGTTAGTAGAGGCAGGTGAAAAAAAAGGTCATGAAATATTAGTTGTTGACCATACGAAATGTAACCTGGTTATTGAAAAAAAAAAACCTTCTATAATTTACAAGGGAAATGAAATAACAGATGTGGATGGTGTAATCCCAAGAATTGGAGCTTCTGTTACTTTCTTTGGTACAGCAGTGGTGAGACAATTCGAAATGATGAAAGTTTTTACAGCAACAGAATCTCAGGCTTTAGTAAGATCCAGAGATAAATTAAGAAGTTTGCAAATACTATCTAGAGCTGGTTTAGGATTGCCTAAAACAGTTTTTAGTAACTATTCTAAAGAGGTAAGTCCAATTGTAGACCGTGTAGGTGGTGCTCCGCTAGTGATTAAACTCTTGGAAGGTACACAAGGAATTGGAGTTGTATTAGCAGATAATCGAAATTCTGCAGAATCTATCTTAGAAGCGTTTAATGGTTTACAAGCACGAGTGATCGTCCAGGAATTCATAAAAGAAGCAAAAGGAGCAGATTTGCGAGTTTTTATAGTCGATGGAGTAGTAGTAGGAGCTATGAAAAGACAAGGAAAAGAAGGAGAGTTTAGATCCAATCTTCACCGAGGAGGTAGCGCTAATATTATTGAGCTTTCTGAAGAAGAAGAGAATGCAGCATTAAAAGCGGCAAGAGCATTGGGATTAGGTATTGCAGGTGTGGATATGTTACAATCTGAGCGAGGGCCTCTTATTCTAGAAGTAAATTCTTCTCCCGGTTTAGAAGGTATTGAAGGAGCTACAGGTAAAGATATTGCCAACCAAATTATAAGATATGTCGAGAGAAATGCAGAATAATGATATTGAAATTTTAGGCAGAGCCGTATCTAAAGGAAAAGGAATACAGCTAAACCTTGATATTGCTAAACTTCATACAAGAACTAAAATTGAAGTACCGATTATTGTAGAGAGAGCAAAAGAAGATGGGCCTTGTATTCTGATAACTGGTGGTATTCACGGGGATGAATTAAATGGAGTGGAAATCGTACGGCAAATTATCTCTAAAAAATTTAATAAACCTACAAGAGGTACCATAATTTGTATTCCTGTGGTAAATATTTTTGGGTTTCTAAATCAAGCAAGAGAGTTTCCGGATGGTAGAGACCTTAATCGAGTCTTTCCTGGTAGTAAAAGAGGGTCTTTGGCTAGTAGGTTTGCTTCTCATCTAATGACGGAGATTGTTCCTCATATTGATTATTGTATCGATTATCATACCGGAGGAGGAGAACGCTTTAATGTTCCTCAGGTAAGAGTGAATGATGATGAAGAAACCTTAGAACTGGCAAAGATTTTTGGTTCTCCTTTTATTTTAATGTCAAAAAACAGAGAAAAATCTTTCAGAGAATCTTGTGTAAAACAAGGTAAAAAGGTATTGCTTTTTGAAGGAGGAAAAACATTATCCCTTAACAATGAAGTTACAGCGGCAGGAATATCAGGAGCTTTAAGAGTAATGCACCATCTGGGAATAAGAGATTTTGGGAAAGAACTCAAGGACTATGAAATAAAATCAGAAGTAAAACCCTTGATTATAGATAATTCTCTCTGGATTCGTGCTAAATATTCTGGAATGTATCATCCATATGTCCAAACAGGAGCTTATATAAAAAAGGGTGAAATCATCGGAAATGTTTCTGATCCATTTGGAGATTTCGAAAAACTAATTAAAGCACCTCACTCAGGTTATGTCATTTGTTCAAATCAATCTCCAATTGTTAATCAGGGAGATGCACTAATTCATATGTCAAAATAATTTGCGGGAGTAATAAAAATTTGATTTTTAGTATTATAAAATAGATTAAATATTTTTTTGAAAAAAAGTTTTTGGTATTACTTTTTTACTACTTTTGATATAATTAATGATGAGTCGATTATAAAAGACGCATTGCCTAAATAAAATGAAACTTTTTTTCAGATTCGGGCTTAGGAGAATAAAGAAGTCTACTCCGAAAGCTGCCCTAGGGATAGGGAACCGAATTCTCAGGCTGACTTCTGAAAAGTATAGTACTACACTAAGAGTCTTAGGACGAATATCATTCGTTCCTCACACCATTTGTATCATTCGTATATGAGAAATTTATAGAAAAGATTGACTAGTTCATCTTTTCTATAAATTTCTCATTTCTAAAATCATATAATGAAATGAATTATAAAGCTTAAGGTCTTATTGGCCTTTAAGTTTAATGTAGAATTCTTTTGATGATATGTATCAACAGATACACGATAAAAATAATTAATGAAAACTAAATATATAGACTTAATCGAGCAAACGTTTGATTTTCCACAAGAAGAATTTGCGCTAAACGCAAACAAACTATATTTTCATGATATCGACCTTATGGCTTTAATTGAGAAGTACGGTGCTCCTCTTAAATTTACATACCTACCTAAGATTTCTGAAAATATCAACAGAGCAAAAAGATGGTTCGATAGAGCTATAAAAGTAAACGATTATGCAGGTAGTTATAACTATTGTTATTGTACCAAAAGCTCACACTTTAAGCACGTATTAAATGAAACATTAAAAAACGATATTCATATCGAAACTTCATCAGCTTTTGATATGGATATTGTTGAAAATCTAAAAGCACAGGGAAAGATCACTAATGATACCTTTGTTATTAGTAACGGATTTAAACGTGATCAATATGTTCAGAATATTGCTCGATTAATTAATAGTGGACATCATAATTGTATTCCTATTATTGATAATTATGAAGAGCTGAATTTATTGAGTGATGCCATAGACGATGATTTTCAGGTGGGTATTAGAATTGCCTCAGAAGAAGAGCCAAAATTTGAGTTTTATACTTCACGTCTAGGTATTGGATATAAAAATATTGTTCCTTTTTATAATAATCAAATTAAAGAGAATCCTAAAGTAAAGCTAAAAATGCTTCACTTTTTTATTAATACAGGTATTCGTGATAATGCATACTACTGGAACGAACTCGTAAAGTGTATGAAAGTATATGTAAATCTAAAAAAACTATGCCCTTCATTAGATAGTCTTAACATTGGTGGTGGTTTTCCAATTAAAAACTCTTTAGCATTTGAGTATGATTACGAATATATGGTTAGCGAAATTGTAAATCAAATCAAGATAACTTGTGATGAAGCAGGTGTGGATGTGCCTCATATATTTACAGAATTTGGAAGTTTTACTGTTGGTGAAAGTGGTGGGGCTGTTTATGAGGTGTTATATCAAAAATTACAAAACGATCGTGAAAAATGGAATATGATCAACTCCTCATTTATTACGACAATGCCAGATACCTGGGCGATAAATAAACGTTTTGTGATGTTGGCGGTAAATAGATGGGATCAAGAATACGAACGTGTATTGCTTGGAGGCTTAACCTGCGATAGTGATGATTATTATAATTCGGAGCAGCATATGAATGCTATTTATCTTCCAAAATATAAAAAGGACAAACCATTATATATTGGTTTTTTTAATACTGGAGCGTATCAAGAGACTATAGGTGGTTTTGGAGGGTTGCAACATTGCCTGATTCCGCAACCCAAACATATATTAATTGATCGCGATGAAAAAGGCAATTTGATTACTTCTGTATTTGCAGAACAGCAAACCTCAGAGCAATTGTTATCAATTTTAGGATATCAGAAAAAGCTTGATAAAACAAATGAACAAGTTGAAGTCAAAGCATTAGAGAATACATTGTAAACTTTTATAATTTTTTAAAATGAAAATCGCTAAAACATATGCGGGTATACCAGAACAATATGCTAGCTATGATAAATCAAAAGTAGTATTGATTCCTATTCCTTATGATGGAACAAGTACCTGGGGTAAAGGATCTGACAAAGGTCCTGAAGCGTTTTTACACGCTTCAGAAAACATGGAGTTATATGATATAGAAACGGATAGCGAAGTCTACAAACAAGGTATTTTCCTTGATCAACCAATTGATGAAAAAAGCTCACCAGATACAATGGTTACTGCAGTACACAATACTGTGAAAACCAATATTAAGCGTAACAAGTTTGTTACCTTGTTCGGTGGAGAACACTCTGTTTCTATTGGCGCTATTCGGGCTTTTAATGAATGTTTTGATGATTTAACAGTGTTACAGATTGATGCGCATGCAGATTTGAGAAAAGAATATGAAGGATCAAAATATAATCACGCCTGTGCGTTATATGAGGCAAATCAAAATACAAATTTAATTCAGGTCGGAATACGAAGTATGGATGTTTCAGAAAAGTCAGTGATGAATGAAGAAAACGTATTCTATGCTCACGATATGGCGGCAGATAATTATTGGATAGATAATGTAGTTGATCTATTAGGGAATAATGTGTATGTCACTTTTGACCTTGACGCATTGGATCCATCAATTATGCCAAGTACTGGAACACCAGAACCTGGAGGACTGTTTTGGTATGAAACTTTAGAGTTTCTTAAAAAAGTATTCGAAGAAAAAAATGTAGTGGGATTTGATATTGTAGAACTATGTCCCAATGAAATAGATAAATCATCTGATTTTCTTGCGGCTAAACTCTACTACAAAATGTTAAGTTATAAGTTTTTAAAGAAGAATAAAGATGAAGAGAATGATAATCTTTACTCCAATCAAAAAGAGAATAATATGAATAAATTAAAATACAATCAGAATGAAGATTAAAGGAGCCGTCTCCCAATTTATAGAAAAATTCTATCTACACTTTAATGCTGCTACTTTGGTAGATGCTGCAAAAGCATATGAATCTCAACAAGATAATGGAGGAAAAATGCTTGTTTCACTTGCTGGAGCAATGAGTACAGCAGAGCTCGGAAAAATCTTTGCTGAGATGATACGTAAAGATAAAGTACATATCATCTCCTGTACAGGCGCTAACCTAGAAGAAGATATTATGAACCTTGTAGCACATAGCCATTATAAGCGTATTCCAGAGTATAGAGATCTTACAGCACAACAAGAATGGGATTTGTTAGAAAAAGGATTAAATAGAGTCACGGATACTTGTATTCCTGAGGAAGAAGCTTTTAGAAGATTACAGCAACATATTTTTAAAATATGGAAAGACGCAGAAGATGCAGGAGAACGATATTTTCCGCACGAGTTTATGTATAAAATGTTGTTATCAGGAGTACTAGAACAATATTATGAGATAGATATTAAAGATAGCTGGATGTATGCCGCTGCAAAAGCCAATTTACCAATGGTTGTTCCTGGTTGGGAAGACAGTACAATGGGTAATATTTTTGCTAGTTATGTGTTGAAAGGAGAGCTTAAGGCCAGTACAATGAAATCTGGGATCGAATATATGACGTTTCTTGCAGATTGGTATACTGATAATTCTAGAAAGGGGATAGGATTCTTTCAAATAGGAGGAGGTATCGCAGGGGATTTCCCAATATGTGTAGTGCCAATGTTATATCAGGATATGGAACGTCCTGACACTCCTTTTTGGAATTATTTCTGTCAAATAAGTGACTCAACCACAAGTTATGGATCTTATTCTGGAGCGGTTCCTAATGAAAAGATTACGTGGGGTAAGTTGGATATTGATACTCCTAAGTTTGTTATAGAGAGTGATGCCACAATTGTAGCACCATTAATATTTGCTTATTTATTAGATATGTAATGATATGAAAGGATCTAAAAATACCCACTTGAAGAGAGTTATTGTTGATTTCAAAAAATTAAACAATATCATACTAGATTTATTGGTAACGAAATATCCTGATGGATATAATGATGAAGATATCATCACCTTTAGAAATGCACAAAATGAAATTGTAGAGTGTGTAGAGGTAATAACCGCCGATACATTATATCTGGTAAAAGTAAGCAAACGCCTTGTTGCGGCGATGGAAGATCATGATGATGTAGATGATAATGATGATCATAAGGAAACCGAAATTCCTGAAGATACAGAATAGATGCAATACTATAGATAACAATGAAAAAAGCACCATTTCATCTAGCGCTTCCGTGTGAAGATATTGAAAAAACAAAGAATTTTTAGACCCATAAGCTTGGAGCCGAGTTAGGTAGAAGTACTAATAGTTGGATAGATATCAATCTGCACGGAAATCAGATCACTTTTACAAAGGCTGGAAATTTTCAATTTATTTTTAAAAGCTATCGTCTTGGTAATCAAATATTACCCGCGTTTCATTTTGGGATAATCATAGATTCAAAGCGTTGGGATATTCTGTGTTTAAGACTTTTATCAATGAATCTTGATGTAACTTCTGAAGTTACTTTTTTTGAAAATGAAGTTGGAGAGCAAAACTCTTTATTTGTAAAAGATCCCAATGGATATATGGTGGAGTTCAAGAGTTTTAAAAATGCTAATGAAGTTTTTGAGAATGATGAAGATGAAAATTATTCTTTTATCTCTTAAACAAAACGATTTTTAAACATTTAAAATTAAATTATGAACATCCAGGATATAGAGAATGTTGAATTAAAATTTCTCGACTTAAATGATTATCAGGAACTCAAGGAAGCCATGATTCAAGCTTATTCCACAATGCCTAATGCATATTGGAAAGAAGATCAGATTGAAAACCTGATAAATAAATTTCCTGAAGGTCAGATTGTGATCAAAGTGAATGATCAAATCGCTGGCTGCGCCTTATCTTTAATACTAGATTATAATCAATTTGACAATAGTCATAATTATAAGGATATAACAGGAAATTATACTTTTAATACCCATACTAATGATGGAGATGTATTGTATGGAATAGATGTTTTTATCAAACCACAATTTCGTGGACTGCGTTTAGGTAGAAGACTTTATGATTACCGAAAAGAACTTTGCGAGAAATTAAATCTTAGAAGTATTGCTTTTGGAGGAAGAATACCTGGATATCATAAATTTTCAGGTACTTTGACTCCCAAAGAATATATAGAGAAAGTGAAGCGAAAGGAAATTAATGACCCTGTTCTTAATTTCCAGATATCTAACGATTTTCATCCGGCAAAAATTTTAAAAGGATATTTAGAAGGTGATGAAGCTTCTAATGAGTTTGCTGTGCTTATGGAATGGGATAATATATATTATGAAAAACCCTCAAAAAAGGCAGCTACAAAGAAGAAAATCATCCGTCTTGGTTTAATTCAGTGGCAAATGCGCCCTTATAACGACCTCGATGAGTTATTACAACAAGCAGAATATTTTATAGATGCTGTTGCTGGATATAGATCAGATTTTGCACTATTTCCAGAGTTCTTTAATGCACCTTTAATGGCAGAAAATAATCACTTATCTGAATCTGAAGCTATACGAGAACTGGCAAAACATACGCAAGATATTGTAAACAAATTCTCAGAATTCTCTATTTCATATAATATTAATATTATTACAGGTAGTATGCCAGAAATAAGAGATGACCGACTCTATAATGTGGGATACTTATGTAAACGTGATGGGACGATAGAAAGGTATGAAAAATTACATGTAACTCCAGATGAAGCTAAAGTTTGGGGAATGCAAGGAGGTAATGAACTGAAAGCATTTGATACTGATTGCGGAAAAATTGGAATATTGATATGTTATGATTCAGAATTTCCAGAACTAAGTAGATTACTAGCTGACGAAGGAATGGATATTTTATTCATTCCATTTTTAACAGATACACAAAACGGATATTCTAGAGTGCGAAACTGTGCGCAGGCAAGAGCCATAGAAAATGAATGTTACGTTGCTATTGCTGGTAGTGTAGGTAACTTACCTAATGTACATAATATGGATATCCAATTTGCACAATCAATGGTGTTTACCCCATGTGATTTTTCTTTTCCAAGTAATGGTATAAAAGCAGAAGCTACACCAAATACAGAAATGATTTTAATTGCTGATGTTGATATTGATTTATTAAGGGAGTTAAATCAATTTGGAGCTGTTAGAAATCTAAAAGATCGCAGAAAAGATATATTTCAACTATCTAAAAAATAAAATCTTTGAACAAATAATTATGTGTCAGAAATGTAAACCTTCTAAATTTAATAACTAAAAAAAGTATAAATGAAAGGTATTATTGTTAATCAAAATGTAGAGTATGGAACATATAAGAAATGTTATAATGGCTTCTACCAGTTTATTATGGATAATGGAGATACAATAGTCTTCGAGGAAGCTTCATCATTAGCAATAAAAAAGTATGATCTTAAAAATGATAGATTTAAAAACAAGAGCTTTGAGATAACCTATTCAGAATATATCGAAGGTAATGATGAAGATTTTGTGTCCTTCAAAATTGAAAAATTAGAACTAGCATAGAAAAATTATAATATTAAACTTTAAAATTTGCGTAACCTGAAATAAATTAATGTGTCAGAATACTGAAACAGAGTATAGTCATTAGACCAATTGATCACGTATAAATAACTAATAGATTATTTAGTAAAAGGGCCGGACTTAGTGCACTAATTCATATGTCAAAATAATTTGGAATAAATTCGAAACACGAACAAATAAGGTTAATTTCTCTTTATAGTTAGATCTTGAGGATTAATTTTTTTTCAGTTTCGGCTAAGTGAAATAATGAAGGTGAAAAATATCTTATTTATTTTAAAATTATTTTGAAAATTTAAGAGTGACTTTTTAAACAGGTTCGTGTCTAAATTAATATAACAAATAGAATTAATAAGAAAATAAGTATCCACTTAAATAGTAAACAAGATGAAAGATTTAAAAATTCTAGTATTAATGATGATGGCATTATTTTTATGTAACGTTGCAGCTATTGCACAAGAAGAAGAGGAGGAAGAAGAGGAAGTTGAAGAAGTGGTAGAAGAAATTGTGGCAGCAGGTATTAAAACCTTTAATGGAACTTTTGATGGATTTGAAGATGATGTTTATAGCTTCAACTATAAAAATGAAGATAACGAAGATGACTCAATGTTTTTTAATGTCATAGCTCCAGAAATTCTGACAATGTATGATTTGAAGGGTAAGAAGTTTGTAGGTAAAAAGTTTGAAATAACTTTTGCTTTTGAATATGAAAATGAAGTAGATGAAGATGGTGATAAACAGGAGTTCGTTAAAAGAACAATCACAAAGCTGAAACTTATAAACTAAAATTTAAGAAGTAAAAAATTAACTATCCAATTTTTTATTACACAAGCTCAACTAATAAAAATGCCTACAAGAGTGTAGGCATTTTTATTTTTTATTGTAAAAAATAAAATGATTCTTATAACCACTTTTTCTTTTTAAAGTAATAAAGTAATCCAAAGAAAATAAGAATCATAGCGCCCCAAAGCACATAGTATCCATATTTATATTTTAACTCAGGGATATTTTCAAAATTCATTCCATAAATTCCTGCCAGAAAGGTTAATGGAATAAATATAGAAGCTATGATGGTAAGCACTTTCATTACTTCGTTCATTTTGTTGCTGATAGTAGTCATATACATATCCATTAATCCCCAAATCATTTCCCGATAGATATCGATACTTTCTGAAACTTGAATGATATGATCGTATAGATCCCTAAGATAAAACTGTGTTTTATCAGTTATCAATAGGTGATCACTTTTTTCTATTCTGTTAACTACTTCTCTAAGAGGGAATACGGCTCTTCTTATTTTTAAAATTTCTCTTTTTTGACTTTGTATATCATAGGTGATATTATCATTAGGTTTTTCTTCAAATAAATCATCTTCTAGCTCTTCTATTTTTTCTCCCATTACTTCAATCAGATTGAAATAATTATCTACCACAGCATCCATGAGTGCATATAACAAGTAATCAGGTCCCATAGTTCGCAATCTGCCTTTGCCTGTTCTTATACGATTCCTTATGGAGTCAAAAACATCACCATCGGATTCCTGAAAAGATATAACATAATTACTACCTAGGACAAAACTAATATGCTCGATCGCTAATTTTCCTTCCTTATCAAAATAAAGCATTTTAAGAACCACAAAAAGATATTCGTCATATTCATCAATCTTAGGGCGTTGTTGTGTATTGGCAATATCCTCGAGAATTAGCGGATGTAAATTATAATGATTACCTATTTTCTCAATGGCCTCTATATGATTAATACCATTAACATTTATCCAAGTTACAGGTTCAGTTTCAACATAAGAAAATGCTTCTTCTATTTTATTTAGTTCTTTTTCTTCGAAAGAATTTTTATCGTAATCAAAAACTTCGATAAACAAATCACCAGTCGATTTATCGCCTGTGTAAACTACTGTTCCAGGAACTAGGCCTGACTGTTTATCTGCAGGTGATAATGTGTTATTTCCCATATTAGTGTTTTGTGTTCTTACAATGTAGTATAATTTAAAAATCTTTACAAGATAATTATTACGATAAAATAATCTTTTGGATCTGATTTTTTGACTTTGGTAAGAAGATAATTTTAAAAATATTTATTCAGTTTTTATAACAATGTTTGTATCTAAAATAGACTAAAAAACCACTCAATAAGAAAAATTAAGTGGTTTTTATATGAATATTTTAGTGTTTAGTTTTATCTATGCATACTATCCAGAATTTCCATAACTTCAACTTTTTTACGAACAGAAACAGGTACATTTTCACCATTTTTCAGCATAAGATAACCACCATCAGCTTTTATAAAAGCACTGATGCACTGTAGGTTGATTAAATGACTTTGATGAACTCGCAAAAACTGATAATTTTTAAGCATATCAGCAAAGTACTTTAAAGTCTTAGTCACAAAAACTTTTTGACCATCTTGTAGATAAAAGATAGTGTTATTACTATCAGATTCACAACGAACAATATCATCAAGGCTTACAATAATAATCTTATCTAAAGTGTGTAAGGATATTTTATCAGGCTTTTGTTCCGGAGCAGACAATGTTTCTTTAAGTATATCCAGACGCTCTTTATTAGGTTGGATTTGTTGCTTCGCTTTACTCACAGCTTGTGCTAATTCTTCATTAGAGTATGGTTTTAGGACATAATCTATGGCTGCAAATTTAAAAGCTCTGATTGCATATTCATCACTCGCAGTAACAAAAATAATTTTGGATTTTAATTCCGGAAATATTTCCAATACATCAAATCCAGTTCCATCACCAAGCATAATATCTAGGAATAGTATATCCGGTTCATTAGTTCGTAAAGCTTTTGCTGCTTCAACAACGCTTCGAGCGGTATCAATAATTTTTATTTCAGGATGGTTTGTTTCCAGATCACTTTTTAGGAGTTGAAGGGCATCTGGCATATCTTCTACAATAATAGCTGTTAGCATAGTGGTTATTAATAGTCCGTTAATAATGGTATTCTGAACGATATTTCGGTGCCTGCTACAGTAGCATCTTCTTCCAGAATTTCTTTTATCTGTAGCACATCTTTTCCTGAGATTGATTCTAATCTTTCTCTAGTTACCGTAAGGGCCATGGATTGATGATCAGTTTTGGTTTTCGCTTTTTGAGATTGAAAAATACCCAATCCATTATCTAATATTTTACAATGTAAGAATTCTTCATCAGTATCAAAAAATACTTTTAGTTTTCCATCTCTATTTCCTTTCAAGATACCATGTCGTATTGCGTTTTCGACAAAAGGTTGAATAAGCATCGGTGGGATCAAAACTTCTTCTGGATCAAATTCTGAATCTATAGAAATTGTGTACTCAAAAGGTTTATTGGCCATTAGTTTTTCTACTTCTATATAGTTTTTTAGCGTCTTCATTTCCTGATCAAGTGTAATGTGATCTTTTCTAGAATTATATAGCGTTTCTCTAAGAAGTGTAGCAAAGGTATTGATAGTACTGTTCATTTTAGTCGGGTTGCTGGTTCCCATAGCTTTAATACCATTTAGAACATTAAAAATAAAATGAGGGTTCATTTGTAGCTGCAATGCTTTATGTTCTAAAGAGAGTAAATGATTTTGCATTTGTAGCTTCTCTCGTTCTTCGGTATTTTTTCTTTTTTCTTTTCTAATATATAACAAAGTAATAATTGTCAATGCCAAAAGTAAAACTCCAAGCATAGTGAGTTGAAACCAAAACTTTTCATAAATAGGGCTATCAATAAATATTTTGAAAGTAATAGGCTGGCTTTCTTCCCATCGATAATTTCTGGATTGAGCAGAGAACGAATGGGGGCCATAGGCTAATCCTGCCAGGTTTTGTTTTTTTTCTGAAGACCACGGACTCCAGGCAGTATTATTCAATTTATAACGATATTCTATATCATTAGGATGATCAAGATCTATGGTTTTATAACTAAAAGATAATTCAGTTTGTTCTGGAGTTAATTGTAAAACATTGTCATTTTTAGCCCATATATCCGGATTGATAGAATCCAGCGTCTGGTAGGCTATTTCTACATTTTCGAAGTGTACCTCTGGTTTAATGGTGGCTTTACCAATTTCTCCCGGTTCATATTTAGTTAATCCATAAATGGCACCAAACCATAAGTTGCCTTCTGTATCTTTTGTAATTGCATTAAGACAGGTTTCGATTCCTAAAAAACCATCATTTCTTCCAAAATGAAGAACATCTTTGATTTGGTTGAGAAGATTAATCTCTATACGATCTACACCACGTTCGGTTCCAACCCATAAATTCTCCTCGTTATCAAAAATCATTTGATAAATGTTGTTGGAATATAAATTCTTTTCTCCATTTAATTTTTTAAAAGAAAGGTCTCCTTCCAAGCTGCTCCACCATATTCCTTGTCCCGCAGTTCCGAGGTAGAGCTTATTATCATTAAAAACGAAAGAATTAATTGCGATTTTTTGACCTAGGACATTACTATGATGTGTGACTTTATTTTTTTTAATAAATCCAATGCTTCCATTTTCTGTAGAATACCATATTTTATCTTTCCCGTCAGAAGTCATATGTTTGATTTCTAGGTCTTTTATCCCTCTTTTTTTGGAGAACCTTCGTATGGATCTTACTTTATGTTTTTTATAATCATATTTAAATCTTGTTATTCCAGAAGAATACGTAGCTGCCCAAATAGTATCATTAGAGATATGTATCGATCTCACCCAATTATCTGATAGTCCACGTTTTTTGTTGATGATATAGTTCTTAATTACTTTTTTAGAAATTGTGTCTTTTGTAGGGTTTTTAGAACTTCTATTAGTAACTATGATACTATCTTTAAGCTTAATTTCTTTTAATAAAATACCTCTCCCTTCTGTACCTGCCCAGATATTCCCTCTGTTATCGCCAGTAATACTTTTGATTTTTACTTCAGATAATCTCTTATCTTGTTTAATTTGGTGTATTCCTGTACTATTTATTTTTATAAGTCCTGACTCCGAGTTAGACGCCCAAATTTCATCATTTAATGAGTGAACTGCGTACACTCTATTTCCCTTTAATCCGGTATCTTGATTGTAGTGCGTAAAATTGTTTTGAGAATATTTATAAAACCCTCCTCCTGATGTAGCAATCCATATGTTGGATTGACGGTCTAAAATGCTTTTTCTAATATTAGAAACTGCCAGACCATTTTTACGATTTATTTTTTTCTTCAATCTGTAATTAGTGGCATCTAAAACGGTGATTCCTGCATTGTTTGTAGAAAACCATAATTCTGTATCTAGAATAGAAATATCATTAACGCTCAATGGTTCTTGTATCCATTTATTTCCATAGCTTTTTGCGTTAGTGTTTAAAACTAATACTCCTTGATTTATGGCAGCCGCAAATACTTTTGTTTTGTAATATAGTGCTGCAGTAAAATTATAAGCACTATGTCTTACCATAATACTAGCATCTTTATCAATTTTGTTTAGTTTCCAGAGTCCTTTGTTGGTAGCAACCCAGAATAATTTGCCATCAAATACGATATCATTTACAATACTAGTATTGATTTTGGGATCTAATTGTATTTTTTTTAAGCCTGAAGTTTTGGTATATATATGAATCCCAACGTTGGTAGCAAGATAGATTTTATTGTGGATTCTAAATATTTTATTAATCTGTAATCCTTCAAAATTGAGGAATTTTTTTTTTGTTTTAATAGAAAGCCCTCTTCTGGTTCCAATAAATAAACTATCATTGGCAAAATTCAAAGAATGAATATAGTTAGACAATAGTCCATCATCTTCATTCCATGTTTTAAATTCTTCACCATTAAACCTGCTTATACCTCCACCTCGAGTTCCTAGCCATAAATAACCGATATCGTCCTGTATGATATCATATACTTGTGATTGAGGAAGCCCATCTTCTAATGTATATGCTCTTAGGCCATTATTCTGCGCAGATAATAGATAGATAGAATTTATCCAGATAACAAAAATAAGGAGTAAATAAGAAAAGTGATTGGGGCTCATAAAAACTAATGTTTGATAACAAATATAATCAAACTGATTTTTTTGTTTTGTAAACCCATTAAATACTTAGATAAAAAAGATGTGTTTTGTAAAACCGTATACAAGCAGGCAGTTTTTTTGGGAAAAACAATTGGAAATAATTGGACGCGCCTGCCGTATACATTGGTTTATATTTTCAATAGAAAATCTTAAAACTTAGTAGAATTGTGAAAAAAAATAGAACAATGCAGTATAATAATATGATGGAGTAATAAATATTATATTTCTCTCTACTTAAAATATTAGTAGCTGGTAATTGCTGTATTCTTTGGAGTATTAACTTTGTTGTCATTCCAGGTTAAACTTAATTTTAGATTTACGTATTTTATTTCTGATGTTTCTTTATATAAAGTTTCCGTTTCTAGTATGTTACCTTTTATACCATACTTTTGATTAGGAAATGTATATTGAGAATCAGTGTCCGAGTTTTCGCAGTATACATTTGTTAACTGCGGAAGCGAAACAAGTTTATTATCATTAGTAATCATAAAATAGTAGGATTCTACCTGAGCACAACACGCCAGATATTCTACTTCCATCTTAATCACCTCAGAGATCCCTTCCAGACCAGGGTTCTCTAAGGTGGTGATAAAGATGTCCTCAAAAAGCTCAATATCATTGATAGAGAAAGTAGTTAAATTTTCTGAAATTCCCCCCAAACGAGTCAGATTAACAATGCAAGTTGGTTGTTCTGACCCATTCTCTTTAATTTCAGTAACTGCTGCGTACTTCTCCGTTTTCTGAAAACTTTGTGCTTCCATAAACTGAAATCCTATAATTAGGATGAAAAAAACAATTATCTTTTTCATAACAGTATATTTTGAGGTTGATTATTTTGTACGAATTTATGTACTTAATCTAGTTGAAAAGTTTGGGTTTTAGAATTCGTTAGGATCAATTTAGAATTCGTAGATCCATAATGTTTTAAAAAAATGACAATATTTTGCGTGATATTCTGAAAAGTCTTTTTGTTATTTATACTTCGATAGAGTTTGTGTTCAAAATTTTAATTGTTAATGGATGATACACTTTATATTTTTGTAAAATGATTGATAATTTTGAAAATGAGTTTTTTGGTATTGGGATTCAAAACGGAAAAACGCCTGAGAATTTAGGAGTTCTATGGAGAACCGCTCAGAATATGAGAGCAAGTTATATATTTACGATCGGTAATCGTTATGCTAAACAAGCTTGTGATACACATAATGCTGTAAAATCAATGCCTTACTTTCATTATGATACTTTTCAGGATTTTTATGATCACCTTCCCAAAGGAGCAATGTTGGTAGGTGTAGAACTAACAGAAAAAGCGGTTGCACTGGAAACATTTAATCACCCAAAACGATGCGTATATCTATTAGGAGCAGAAGATCATGGTCTGTCTAAAGCTGCTATAGAAAAATCACATTTCTTAATTAAGTTTACATCCGAGTTAAGTGTTAATGTTGCTGTAGCCGGTAGTATTGTGATGTATGATAGGGGAGTTGACAAACCTAGATTTATAAGGGCGCCAGGGTAGTAGTTGTGAGCTTGCCTTTTTCGTTTCGATTAAGATCGAGCTATCCGCTTTACATGATGGTTTTATTGTGTCCCTGATGCAAACAGAATCATTTTTCCAATTATAGACTTCTTTTTTAACTACATTTATACAATCCAATGTAGTGATATGACTAAAACCTTTGAAACGGCAATTGCAGCATTTAGTTCCTGGATATGGGATTGGCCTTTACTAATCCTTTTGATCGGTGGCGGACTATTTTTTCTAATATATTCTCGCTTCACTCCTTTTTTATATTTCAGACACGCAATCGATATCCTTAGAGGAAAATATGATAATGAAAATGCTCCAGGGCAATTAAGTCATTTTCAGGCATTATCATCCGCAATTGCTGCAACCGTGGGGATGGGTAATATAAGTGGAGTAGCAATTGCATTGGTTATGGGGGGTCCAGGAGCTATTTTCTGGATGTGGATCAGTGCATTGATCGGCATGGCTACTAAATTTTATACCTGTACGTTGTCTGTAATGTATCGATCAGAAAGTGAAGAAGGAACCACACTTAGTGGCCCTATGTATGTAATAACAGAAGGATTAGGTAAACGATGGAAACCATTAGCAGTTTTCTTTGCATTAGCAGGATTGGTAGGAACATTACCTGCGTTTACGGCAAATCAACTTACACAAACATTAGTGGATGTTTTAGATTGGAACGATAGTGATAAACTCTATATTGGTCTTGTTCTAGCGGTTATTGCATCTTTTGTAATTCTTGGAGGAATTAAAAGAATCGGTTTAGTTGCAAGTAGGTTAGTGCCTATTATGGTGGTTTTATATTTCATCACAGTGTTTACGATTCTGATATTACAAATTGATAAATTGCCCGAGATGTTTGTTTTGATTTTTTCTGATGCTTTCTCAGGTGAAGCTGCTGCAGGTGGTGCTTTAGGGCATCTAATTAAAACTGGTGTAAAACGAGCTGCTTTTTCTAATGAGGCGGGAATCGGTACTGCTCCGATGATGCATGGAACAGCCAAAACTAATGAACCCATTAGAGAAGGTTTAGTGGCTATGCTAGGACCGGCAATTGATACGTTGCTGGTTTGTACATTAACTGCATTAGCGATTTTATCCACAGGAGTGTGGCAATATTCTGATGATAATGGGATTTCGTTAACTCTACAAGCATTTAATTCGGTTTTGCCATATGGAATAGGAGATGGTGTTGTAATAATCATGGTACTTGTCTTTGCTTTTTCTACTCTGTTTTCTTACTCCTATTACGGAGTGACTTGTTTAGGTTTTTTGACTAAACCTAAATATGGAAAGTATTATAATTACATTTATATAGTATCTATAGTAGTCGCAGCGGTTGTCAAGATAGATTTTGCAATTAATTTGATTGATAGTGCATTTGCCTTGATGGCAATTCCTACAGTTATTTCTGGATTATTATTAGCTCCTAAAGTAAATAAAAAAGCCAAGAATTACTTTCGTAAAATCAATTCTGAAAAGTTATAAAATCTTCGTCTTATCTAATTAGTTTATAGCTAAACTAATTGAAATTTCTGTCAAGAAAACCGTGAATGGTTTTTTTTCGTATATATTTGAAACAACCTCAAAACAAAATATTATGAATAAATTTTTCTACACTTTTGCGCTGGTGCTATTAACAGTCTCTACTTCTTGTGAAGAGCTAAACCGTTTAACAGTTTTCGAACTGGATTATGAATCAGATTTTACTGTCGCTTCTACTACATTAATTGACATACCCATTAGTATAGAAACCCCACCGGTTCCAACAAACTCCGAATCAGAGTTTGAAAATAATAATACAAATAGTTCTTTAATAGAAAGTATTCAATTAAAAAGACTTAGGTTAATCGTAGATACTCCTACCGATGGAGACTTCAATTTTTTGCAAGAAGTACGCTTGTTTATTGATGCTGAGGGTTTAGAAGAAATGGAAATAGCTTTTGCAGAAAATTTGGAAAACCAAAATCTAAATGTTATTGAATTAGAAACTACAGGTGTGGAATTAAAAGATTTTCTAAAACAAGATTCTTTTACACTAAGAGCATCTACAACTACAGACGAGACTATAAATGAAGATTATAGTATTAAGGTGGATTGCGTATTTAGAGTAGATGCTAATATTTTAGGATTATAGAATGTAAAAGTAAAGGGCAATAATGTATAAGTGCTTTATTGCCCTTTTTTACTAGAAAAATTAATCACTTTCTAACGATAAATTCACTTCTTCTATTTTCTTGATGTTCTTCTTCTGTACAAGTAACATCATTAGTACATTGATTAATAAGCCGTCGCTCTCCATAGGCTTTTCCTCTTATTCGCTTCCAATTAATCCCACCATTGCGAATAATATAACGAACAGTGGCACGCATGCGTTTTACACTAAGCTTTTTGTTATACCAATAACTAGACCTACTATCTGTATGAGAACGAACTTCAATTTTTAAGTTAGGGTTCTGTTTCATAACGGATATTACCTTTTGTAAATCAGCTTCTGCGTCAGGTCTGATCTCATCAGTATCCAGGTCAAAAAAGATCGTTCTTAATTGTAATGGAGTCACAATATCATCACCAATATTAACAGGCTCTGAAGTTGTAGATAATAATTCTTCTCTCCTAAAATCAATGGAAATCTTATTGGTTGTTTCGTAAGTAGCTTTTGATCTAAAAATGATATCATTAGGATTAAACCCTTCCATGGATGCTCTTATAATATATGTTTTGTCACAATCAACTTCAAAGCTATAAGAGCCATTATAATCCGATTTTACTTCACTAAACACATTTCCATCAGTGTCTAATAAAGACACTTCGATATTAGCTAAAGGTTCTTGAGTTTTATTATCTGTGATGATGCCTTTAAGGTATTCTTTACATGAGGTAATTAATTCTTCCGTTTGTATAAAGCTATAGATATCATCATTTCCTTTTCCTCCTTTTCTATTACTGGCAAAATATCCTGTTTTGTTTTCTTCATTTAGTACAAAAGAGAAATCATCCTTGGAGCTGTTTATCGGTTTGCCCACATTGAATACTTCATAAGTATCATCTTCTTTGGAGATAGCCACAAAAATATCTAATCCACCTAGTCCAACATGTCCATCACTAGCAAAATATAATCGGCCGTTATCGCTTATGTAAGGAAAAGTCTCTCTACCTTCAGTATTAATGTCATCACCTAAGTTTTGTGGTTTTCCGTATTTCCCCCCAGGTAGGATATCAACAACAAATAAATCAGATTTGCCTCTAGTTCCCTTCATATCACTCGCAAAATATAATTGTTTACCATCTGGACTTAAGGCAGGATGCGAAATAGAATAGTTATTGCTATTAAAAGACAACTCTGTAATATTGGACCATCGTTGATTGGCTAAAGTAGCTTTGTATAATTTTAATAAAACCACACCTTTTCTACTCTTTCCAAGTTTATTGTTGGTAAAGTTATTTCTGGTGAAATATACTGTGTTTCCATCTTTAGTAAAACTGGTAGAAGATTCGTGAAACTTAGTATTTATTTTACCTTTTAGTTTTTTTGGTTCTTCTGTAGATATATTATCTTCTTTAATGGTAGAAGAGAAGAGATCTAAAAAAGGCATTTGATTCCATTCATGAACTTTAGAGTTCTTGCTTCGAGAAGAAGCAAATACGATTTGGCCTCTATGATCAAAACTCGGTGCATAATCAGAATACTCAGAATTTATAGTTAATTTGTATACATCGTATTTACCTGATTGCATTTCTATAAAATCCAAATAATCTCGTTTATTAATAAAAGATTTTGCTCGTTTATCGTTTCCGGTAACAGTGTTAAATCTTTCCATAATAGCATCCGCATCGATATATCGCTCTGCACTCTTCAAACTTTGCGCATATCTAAATAAGTACTCGGGTTTTGTTTCTTCAGAAAAATTCGAAATTAATTTTTCATACCATTGGATAGATTCTTCTAGTTCTCCTGTAAAATAATAGGAGTCAGCGAGTTTTCTATATAAATCATAAGAGGAATATCCTTGGTTAGCGACATCGAGGTATATATCACGTGCATTAATATATGCTAAAGCCTCAAAATTTTGATCAGCTTTAGCAAGTTGTTTGTTTCTTTCTTGTCCAAAACTAGGATATGAGAACAATAGTAATGTTATCGCGAATACACATAAATGTATATTGAGATATGTTTTCTGTTTAAGTAAAGAAAAGATTGAATAGTCTCCCAAAATGATCCCAGTATTTTTAAAATAAATTATTTGTTTTCGTGGGGTTTTGAAAACGTACTGGAATTAAATTTACGAAAAATTAACAAAAGGTTTATTCTCGATATTATTTTTTTACTTTCTATATGCACTATTATGGCATTATTCTATCTTTAAAATAAAAGATATCAGGATAAATAATCCTTCGGAAGATTCGATAAACTTGTAGAATAATCAATTAACTTTGCACCAAAATATTATGTATGAGTCATAAAGCTGGTTTTGTAAATATTATAGGAAATCCTAATGTCGGAAAATCCACTTTAATGAATGCTTTTGTTGGAGAGAGGTTATCTATTATTACTTCTAAAGCGCAAACTACAAGGCATCGAATTCTGGGAATTGTAAATGGTGAAGACTTTCAGGTAATACTATCGGACACTCCGGGGATTATTAAACCAGCATATGAGCTACAAGAATCTATGATGGGATTTGTAAAATCTGCTTTCGAAGATGCGGATGTTCTCATTTATATGGTGGAAATAGGAGAAAAAGAACTTAAAGACGAAGCATTTTTTAATAAGATTACGAATGCAAAGATTCCGGTGTTTTTATTGTTAAATAAGATAGATCAATCTAATCAGGAACAATTAGAAGAGCAAGTGCAATTTTGGGCAGAAAAAGTGCCTAATGCGGAATTATACCCGATTTCAGCCTTAGAAAAATTCAACGTTAAAGAAGTATTTGGAAGAATCATTGAATTGTTACCGGATTCGCCAGCTTTTTATCCCAAAGATCAGTTAACCGATAAACCAGAACGTTTTTTTGTAAACGAAGCTATTCGCGAAAAAATATTGATGCATTACAAAAAAGAAATTCCATATTCTGTAGAGGTTGAGACCGAAGAATTTTTTGAGGATGAGAAAATTATCAGAATAAGATCGGTTATTATGGTAGAACGTGATTCTCAGAAAGGAATTATTATTGGTCACAAAGGAACTGCACTTAAGAGAGTTGGAGTAGAGGCTAGAAAAGAATTAGAGAAGTTTTTCGGAAAACAAATCCATATAGAACTATATGTGAAAGTTAATAAAAACTGGCGTAATAATGAGCGCCAATTAAAACGTTTTGGCTACAATCGCTAATTTTAGGATTAGACTATTTTAAATTAAAGCCTTGTAAGATTTTTGTAAGTATTTATAGGCTTGTTGTTTCTAATAAAACTGTATTTCGAAGATAAAATGCTGCATTTGAACGTTTTTGCACCTTTTTTTAATGTTTTTTTGAAGTGAATCCTCTAATTTAGCATCATTAACATATTTAAAACGCCCTAAAATATGATATAAACATTACGCTATCTTCACACGCTTTTTAAGTAACGGCTTAACTTTAAAATTCAAATAAATTTCAAAAGATTACCTCATTCGTACGGTCTAGGACTGCTGCGCTTTTTGGCATCTTCTGTATTCAATTTAGTAAAACCCAGAATAAATTAACCAGACTGAATTTTTAAAATTCAAACAAAAAACAACAACTACACAATGTCAAAAACTACTAACAAGCTTAACTCATTTAGCAATAAAATCGGAGCAACCTCAATTGTTTCGTCTTTATTTGGCTTAACTATGATTGTCATTTTTATAATGACATCTGGATTTAAAAACATTGATGATGAGGATGGATTACCATCTTACTCTACATCATCAATATGTAATAACCCGTTATCAGAAGCATTAGGATATAATGCATTTGTTAGATATAATACTACAGTGCACGGTGGAGATACTGAAGGACCTATTGCGTTAGGTGGAGATCTAACTATTGATGGAATTATTACATTAGCTGCTCAAACGGCGGGTTCTAACTTTTTTAATGGAGATAATGAAGCATCATCATTAGTTGTAAACGGAAAAGTGATTTATAACTCTGGAGAAGGAATACATCTTAATCAAGGGTATACGAAAGTTGGTGATTTGAATGGTTCATCAGTTTTTGATGTTGATTATAATAATGCCTCCGTAAACACCAGAGTTACTTCTGGAAGTTATGATGCAAAGCCTAGAGTGCAAGTGCAGAGAAAACAATCTCAAAATTCAGTTAGCCAAGCTAATTTAATTGATTTTGAATCGGCTTTCACTTTATTTGAAGCAAAGTCAATTTCTTATAGTAATATGCAACCTAATGTATTGGTAAGTAATGATAATAAAATCTTGCTTACTCAGGGTATTATTAATGTTTTAAATATTTCAGGAACCGAGTTGCAAAACCTTCCTTATGTAACTTTTGAGAATACTCCTAATCAAGATACGCCATTAATTATTAATGTTGATGCATCTGGTGATTTCGAATGGAATATCTTAAATATTGCAGGAATAGGTGATCAAGAAGGAGCATTTGTTATTTGGAATTTTTATAATAATTCAAGTTTAACATTAAAAGGAGGATCAACAATCATAGGAAGTTTATTCGCTCCTAAATCGGATGTTATTAAAGATTCTTCTGGAAATATTAATGGACAAGTTATAGCAGCAAATTATCATCATATTCAAGGAGAATTACATCAACACGTATTTGACTCTTGCACCAATGATGAAGTAAGTTGTTCTTTAACAGTTGAGGCAGGCGATGATGCAGAATTTTGTGGACAAGGAGAAGTGACTCTTACAGTTACAATATCTGGAGAATCAGAGTGTGTTGATTGCATAGGTGAGTATGGTATAGAAAATACTAATAATTGCAGGAAAGATCAAGATTATGTGATGTGGTTAACTGATGGAAATAATCCAAGATGGTTTTCTAACGTAGATTTAGAGTGGATTGAGTTATCAGATGGAACGGCTACACTAACAGGGACGATTTTTGATCATACATTAACCCAAACAACATACGAAGTAAATGCCATATATTCGGGAAGAACAAGTACTACACCAGCAAATAGTCCTAAAGGACATGAATGTAATACTGAAGATGAATCTGCATGGATTTATTATACTGATTTAACAGGAACAGTAACTAGTACCGATGGATCTTGGTCTATTGATTTATCAAGAAGAGGCCCCGCTTTTCAGTTAGGAAACGGAGCAAATGTAACAGAAACGGAACAGGGAAAATATGGAGCTTGTGGATGGTTTGATACCACAGATAGTCGATATAATAGAGGAGATTTTAACTTTAATCTAGGGGATTGTGTTACTACCTCAACTAGTCAGGTTAGTTATTTATGGTCTACAGGAGAAACTACTCCATCAATTACAGTAAATGAGGGTGGAACGTACACAGTTACCGTAAAAGATTGTGAAAATTGTGAAGTTTCAGATTCAGTAGAAGTTGTAATAAATGATATTCCAGAGGTAGATGCTGGTGAAGATCAAGAAATCTGTTTAGGAGATGAGGTTACTTTAACAGCTACAACAGAGGGTGATGAAAGTTGTGAGAGCTGTATTGAATACGGTATACAGAATACTGATTATTGTAAAGGTAATCAGGACTATGTATTGTGGTTAAAAGGTGGAAGATTCTTTTCTAATGTAGATTTAGAGTGGAATGAACTTGCTGATGGCACTGCTACCCTAAAAGGGACTGTTTTTGATTATACAAATACACAATCAAACTACGAAGTAGATGCAGTTTTTACTGGAAGAACAATCAATACTCCTATAGATAGCCCTAAAGAACATGAGTGTAATGATGAGGATGAATCAGGATGGGAGTATTATACAGAGTTTACAGGTACGATTACCAGTGCAGATGGATCTTGGTCTACAAGTTTAACAAGAAGAGGTCCTGCATTCCAGATGGGTAATGGTGCTAATGTGACAGAAACAGCATCAGGTAAGTTTGGAGCTTGTGGATGGTTTGATACTGATGATAGCGAATATTCTATAGGGGATTTTAATTTTAATTTAGGAGATTGTATAACTTCAGAGACGAGTAATACTTCTTTCTTATGGTCTACAGGAGAAACTACAGAAAGCATTATTGTATCACCAGATGAAGATACTTTGTATTCTGTAACTGTAACAAATTGTAATGGATGTTCAGGTACAGATGAAGTAATGGTATTAGTTAAATCTGCTGTCGTTGATACTGGTGATGATCAAAATGTTTGTTTAGGAGAAAGTATTACCTTATCAGCTACAGGAGAAGGAACGTTTTTATGGTCAACGGGTGAAACTACAGAAACTATTACTGTTACTCCAACGGTAACTACTACGTACACTGTTACAGCAACTAGCGGAAGTTGTGAGGCTTCTGATTCTGTAATTGTTATTGTAAATGATCCTGTAATAGTGGATGCCGGAGAAGATCAGGAAATCTGTTTAGGCGAAGAAGTAACGCTTACTGCACAAGCTAGTGGTATAGAAAATTGTACAGATTGTGTAGAATATGATATTACTGGTACCGATTATTGTGCTGGAGATCATGATTTTGTGATTTGGATGACAAATGCGGATAGAAGTGATAAAAGATGGTACTCTAATGTTGATTTAGTTTGGAAAGAAAATGAAGATGGAACTGCAACTTTAACCGGTACTGTTTTAGATTATACAGTAACTCAAGAAACATATGAGTTGGATGTGACATATTCAGGTAGAACTACTACAATACCAACAAATAGTCCTAAAGAGCACGAATGTAATAATGAGGATGCAACCGGTTGGACGTATTATCCTGAAATGAACGGTACGATTACTAAAACAGATGGTTCAGAAGTGATTACTATTACAAGAAGAGGAGAGGCATTCCAAGTTGGAAACGGAGCTAATGTTTTCGAAACTGAAGAAGGTAAAAATGGTGCTTCAGGCTGGCTTGATGTAGTTGATGGTTATTTCGCTTATGGAGATATTAATATTAATTTCGGTGATTGTATTACAACTGGAGCGGGAGAAGCAAATTATTTATGGTCCACAGGAGAAACTACTCAAAGTATTACTGTGTCGCCAGAAGAAGAGACAACATATACTGTTACCGTAACTGGCTGTACTGATTGTACGGGTGAAGATGAAGTGACAGTAACTGTAGATTCCGCAACTGCGGATGCTGGTGATGATCAGGATATTTGTGCTGGGGATATGGCTACACTTACAGTTGCTGGAGAAGGAGATGTAGTGTGGTCAACTGGAGCAACAACTACTAGTATCGAAGTTTCTCCGCAAGAAACTACTGCATATAGTGTTACGGTTTCTAATGGTAATTGCAATGCCATAGATACAGTAACAGTTGTAGTGAACTCTGTAACTGCAGATGCAGGAGAAGATCAGACTATAGCTGCTGGAGACACAGCTACCCTTACAGCAACAAGTGGAGATACATACCTGTGGTCTACAGGTGAGACTACAGCAACTATTGTGGTTTCTCCGGAAGAAACTACAACATATAGTGTTACAGTATTTATAAATGGATGTTCAGCTATTGATGATGTTACTGTTTTTGTAGAAGGTTGCACTCTTACTGCTGATGCAGGAGAAGATCAGGAAATATGCTATGGTGAAGAAGCGGTACTTACCGTTTTGGGTGAAGGAGATATTTTGTGGTCTACAGGAGAAACCACTGCGAGTATTACGGTTTCGCCAGGAAACACTACTGCATATACAGTTATTATAACGAGTGGAGACTGTGAAGTAATGGATGAGGTTATAGTAGATGTAACTATAGTAGAAGTAAGTGCAGGAAGAGATAAGTTTTTGTGTGAAGGATTTGGCGAAGAAGCAACATTAACGGCTACTTTGGGAGATACATACCTGTGGTCTACTGGTGAGACTACAAGAACAATTGTTGTTTCTCCAGCAGCTACAACAGATTACACATTAATGGTAACTAAAGGAAACTGTAGTGATATGGATCAAGTAACTGTTTTTGTAGATAATTGTGATGAGAGTATAATAGGGACAAGTGTATATCCTACGGTGTTAAAATCAGGAGAAACACTGACTGTAGATTTAATGTCTAAGAAAGATCAAAATGTGTATGTGTCCTTTTATAATATGTCTGGATCTACCATAATTCCAGTAGCTAAAAAAGTAATTCAAAAAGGTAAAACATCTCTAACGTTTGACATGGTTGGATCGATACCTTCTGGAATGTATTTGGTAAAAATAAATCAAGAAGAAGGTACTGAATACAAAAAGATTATTATAAAATAGTAAACACTAAAAAATGATATTTTTAAAACTGCCTGAAATTTTTTTTCAGGCAGTTTTTTTATGAAAAGAATAAATTATTTATAATTTATTCTTTTCATAACATTAAGGATATACTCATGATTGATTTTTGATAGCTAATTCAAATCAAATTAATAATGAATATCTTTAATAAAATTGTTGTAGTTCTTGCCGTAGTAAGCCTGTTTTTTTCTTGTAATTCTGATGATGATAATGTCATAGACCCTATTGACACAGCTGATTTGACTTTTAAAAAAATAGGAAGCTTCAGTAATGGTATGGGTGAAGAGGGATTTGCAGAGATTTCGGCATTCGATCCTATCACCAATAAGCTATTTGTTGTGAATCCTAATGATACCGAAATATCAGTTTGGGATTTATCTAATCCGGCAACTCCAATACCGGGTACAGACATAACGGTAAATGGAGTGCCAAATAGTGTAGCTGTTTCTAATGGAGTAGTTGCTGTTGCTTTGGAAAACTCAGCCAATAAACAGGCGAACGGAACTATAGCAACTTATAATTCCGACAATCAATCTTTATTAAATACATACGATGCTGGGGCGCTGCCCGATATGGTGACTTTTAGTCCAGATGGTAAATACATCGTAGTTGCGAATGAAGGTGAACCGGATGATTTATACACAAATGACCCTGAAGGATCTGTTACTATTATAGAAGTAGCTTCCGGACAAATAACTAATGCTGCGTTTACTGCTTTTAATGGTCAAACTATTGGTAATGATTTTAGAGTTTTTGGTAAGGAAGCTACTTTAGCACAAGACGTAGAACCAGAATATGTAGCTATTTCGGATGACTCTAAAACGGCATATATTTCATTACAAGAAAATAACGGATTAGCTGTAGTGGATCTAAATACTAAAACAGTTACAAATATTCTCGGATTTGGATTAAAAGACCATTCATTGCCTCAGAACCAATTAGATGCCAGTAATAGAGACGATATTTCTGGAAATTTTAAGAATTGGCCTGTGTTTGGAATGTATCAACCAGATGCAATAGAATTTGTTTCTATTAGCGGTGTAGATTATATCATCTCTGCAAATGAAGGAGATGCTCGAGATTATGATGGGTTTTCCGAAGAAGAAAGAGTAAAGGATTTAGTTTTGGATCCAATTGCATTTCCTGATGCTGCAATATTGCAATTAGATGAAAACTTAGGAAGATTAAAAACTACCACTGCTAATGGAGATACAGATGGAGATGGAGATTATGATGAAATCTATGTATATGGAGGAAGGTCTTTTACAATTTGGAGTACATCAGGAAACATTATATATGATAGTGGAGATGTAATTGGTAAAAAAACTTTTGAATTAGAATCTATCTTATTTAATAACGATGAAGGTGAAGTTGATGGTAGGTCTGATGATAAAGGAGCAGAACCAGAAGCTGTAGAAACTTTAAAAATAGGAGATAAAACATTGCTATTTGTTGGATTAGAAAGAACAGGAGGAGCTATGGTGTTCGATATTTCAAATCCTGCAAGTCCAACATTTTTAGATTGGATGGTAGATGCTACAGATATTGGGCCAGAAGGATTGATAGCAATAAAAGCTATCGATAGTCCAACAGGAAATGACTTGGTGATTATAACGTATGAAGTTTCAAATACAGTAGCGATTTATGAGGTTAACTAACTGTCCATAAAAAGTTTGATGTTTTACAGTAGCCAATATATCTGTATTTATTTTTATCTTTGAAGTAAGTAATTATTTCACTGACTGACTATCAATTATGAAAAAGTTCAATAGGTCGATGCGCTGACCGTTGAGCTTTTTTGTTTTTTAAAAACCTCCCTCTTTTATTTTATTCACCTCATATTCAAACTTCAATAGTTTAGGTAGAATAAAAAGACTAATTTTGCACAAATTTTAGAATTTAGGATAATGAGTAATATAGTGGCAATTGTAGGGCGACCTAATGTAGGAAAATCTACATTCTTTAATAGATTGATTCAGAGAAGAGAAGCAATCGTAGATGCGGTAAGTGGAGTTACCCGTGATCGTCACTATGGGAAGAGTGATTGGAATGGTAAGGAGTTCTCTCTGATAGATACTGGTGGTTATGTAGTAGGTAGTGATGATATTTTTGAAGCGGAGATCGATAAACAGGTAGAGCTTGCAATCGATGAAGCGGATGCTATCATTTTCATGGTAGATGTAGAATCTGGTGTTACAGGTATGGACGAAGAAGTTGCTAGCTTACTCCGTAAAGTTAATAAGCCAGTTTTTTTAGCTATCAATAAAGTTGATAATGGTAAAAGAGCAGAAAATGCTGTAGAGTTTTATAGTCTAGGACTTGGAGAATATTATACCATAGCCAGTATTAACGGAAGTGGTACAGGAGAACTTTTAGATGCTTTGGTAGAAGCATTGCCAGAAGTAGAAGAAGTAGAGGAAACAGAACTACCTCGTTTTGCTGTGGTAGGAAGACCTAATGCAGGGAAATCCTCATTTATAAATGCACTGATTGGAGAGGATCGATATATTGTTACTGATATTGCAGGAACGACTAGGGATTCTATTGATACTAAATATGATCGTTTTGGTTTTGAGTTTAATTTGGTTGATACTGCAGGAATAAGGCGTAAAGCCAAAGTTAAAGAAGATCTGGAGTTTTATTCTGTAATGAGGTCTGTTCGTGCAATAGAACATAGTGATGTATGTTTGGTAGTGGTTGATGCTACCAGAGGCTTTGATGCTCAGGTGCAGAATATATTCTGGTTAGCAGAACGAAATCGCAAAGGGATTGTAATTCTTGTAAATAAGTGGGATTTAATCGAAAATAAAGAAAGTAATACCCTAAAAGATTTTGAAAAACATATCCGTAAACAAATTGAACCATTTACAGATGTCCCAATTGTATTTATTTCGGTATTAACAAAGCAACGACTTTTTAAAGCGATAGAGACAGCTGTAGAAGTGTTTAAAAACCGCTCTAAAAAGATCAAAACTAGTGTAATGAACGATACTATGCTGCCTATCATAGAAAGAAATCCTCCGCCAGCATATAAAGGTAAATATGTAAAAATTAAATATTGTATGCAATTGCCTACACCTCAACCGCAATTCGCTTTTTTCTGTAATCTACCACAATACATACGAGAGCCTTATAAAAGGTATTTAGAAAATCAATTACGTAAAGAATTTGACTTTCATGGAGTGCCAGTAGCTGTGTATTTTAGAAAGAAATAGAAATCTTTATAATGAAAAAACCTCTTCTGATAATACTCTTTTTACTGATATTCATAATTTCTGGGATTAGTATTATTGTAATTAAAAGTAGTAGAGAGGTTTTAACTGCTTTTGGAGAAATGGATAACTCTTTAAAGAAAAGCAGAAGGTTTGTTGAAAAGGAAAATGATTCATTGTTTTATGCAATACAGAATGAAAAACTAATCCATAAAGCTAATAAGGTAGATTCTTTAACAACAACTTTTAAAGAATATATAGAGTCTATAAAGCAGGAGATGTTAGGTGTAAAAGACCCTAACAATTATGAGCTAATGGATCAGCCTAATAATATGTTTTTTACTGAAAGTGGTTTGTCCGAAAAAGGAAAAGAGTTTATTGCAAAAACAGATCAACTTAGAGAAGAACTTTTGATAATGGTAGAAACACCTGAATTAAAAAGCGATATAGCTAACAAATTGGTTACAGGGCAACTTCGAGATAGAGATGGTAGAAGGATAGATTGGTTAGTGTTTAATTTTAAAGATTTCCCACTAGTAGCCAGTGTTACTAAGCTTACTCAGATACAATCGGATGTTTCTACTATCGAATCAGAGATATATAAAGATTATTTGGCAAAACAGAAATGACTTGCGAAGAATTAGCTAAAGCTGCTCTTTAATTTTTAGTAATTGTCCGCGGATAGATTCTAACTTTCTAATGATATCAAAGCTATCTAAAGCTTCTTGTTTTTGCTCTTTGAGATGAATTTTGGCACCTTCTAGCGTGAACCCACGTTCTTTTACCAAATGATATATTAATTCTAAATTTTTGATATCTTCTGGAGTGAACTTTCTGTTTCCTTTGGCATTCTTTTTTGGTTTAAGGATGTCAAATTCTTTTTCCCAAAAACGGATAAGAGAAGCATTTACGTCAAATGCATCAGCTACTTCGCCAATACCATAGTACATTTTTTTCGGTAAGTCAACATACATAGTTAATTCTCGTTTTTTTGAGTAAAAGTTCCATCTTGTTCAAAAACCAAATTACTTTCAGGGAAATCTTTCTCAGTCAGTTTTTTAATTTCTTTTAATGCTCTTTTTTTATCATCCATAAAAGGATATATTTCATCGATTTGTTTAGCAGAATGAAGTTTTCCTTTGATAAAATCACCTTCTAGATCTACCTCTATTTCTGCTATAGGAGCATATCCTTTAATTCCAGTTAGATTAAATCTGGAATAAGTACAAAAATTACCTAAACTGTAGGCGATAAACTTATTATTATATACCTCAAAAGCTCTTGATACATGAGGACCATGTCCTAAAATAATATCAGCTCCAGCATCTATCAGTGTATGTGCAAATAGATAAACATTTCCACGATCTTCTCCATAAAAACGTTCTGTTTTTCTGGTTACATGTGTGTGATCTGCTCCTTCTGCACCTCCATGAAAAGAAACAATAACAATGTCTACTTTTTCTTTTAGTTCTTTAACAATGCTTTTTGCCTTTGTTAAGTTATGAATTTTTACGCAATCTTTGTTTGGGGCAAAGGCACAAAATCCATATGTAATTCCGTTTTTTTCAAATATAGTGGATTCTTGTGCGAAAATACCAGCGTATGCAATATTATGCTTTTTAAGAGTTTTTGCAGTGTTTTTGATGCCGATCGCTCCAAAATCCCCTATATGATTATTGGCAATACTCATGACATCGAATCCAGTTTCTTCAAGATATTCGCCAAAAGATTCTGGAGATCTAAATGAATAACATTTAGAAGGGTCAGAACATCGCTTTGCATTTTCACCTTCATCAGTGAGTGTGCCTTCTAAATTACCAAAAAGGATGTCAGCTTGTTTTAAAACAATATTTACATCATCAAAAGGACCTTTGTCACTAGGCGGCATATAATGCTCTTTAGGAAAATTCGTTCCCATCATAATATCTCCTACTGCCATCAATTTTATGCTTTTAGGGGCGGAAATTTTTTCCATTTCCAACTTAAAATCATCAACAATCACTGTCATGGAGTCAATCACTTCTTTTGAAAATTTCTGTGCTTGTATTGTATAACTAAAACCAATTAGAATTACAAAAAGAAGTGCTTTGCGCATAAGGGTTAGTCTAGAGTTTCATTAATTAAAGAAGAGGCTTTTAGCATTTCATTAAATTCTTCAGAACTTAAACTTCCATAGTAAAAGTTACGAGGGTTGATGCGATCACCGTCCTTAAATATTTCGTAATGTAGGTGTGGAGCAACAGATCTTCCCGTACTTCCAACATAACCAATTACGTCACCACGTTTTATCTTTTGCCCTTTCTTTACATTGTATTTGCTTAAATGTGCATAGAGACTAACGTAGTTAAATCCGTGGTCAATCCGAACATGCTTTCCGTAGCCACTAGAATTTGCATCGGCACGAGTTACAGTCCCATTACCCGAAGCATAAATAGGAGTTCCTGTCGCTGCAGAAAAATCCATCCCATAATGAAATTTTCTTGCTTTGGTAAAAGGGTCACTCCTCCAACCATATCCTGATGCCATGCGTTTTAGATCAGAATTTTGTATAGGTTGGATAGCCGGTATTGTGGATAGTAATTCTTCTTTTTGTTCCGCCAATTCTTTTATTTCGTCCAATGATTGAGATTGAACAACTATTTGTTTAGTAAGTTTATCTATCTGCTTTTGGCTTTCTATGATCATTTCAGAATTATCATATCCTTCGTACCCTTTATACCTGTTTATTCCTCCAAAACCAGCTTTTCTTATTTCTCCAGGAATTGGTGGCGCACCAAAATAGAGTCGATAAATATTGTCATCTCTTTCTGCAAGTTCAGAAAGAACAGTATGATCCTTTTTCAATTGTTTGTTCATGAGTGCATACTGAAGCTTCATATTATCTAGTTCTCTCTTATATGCTTTTTCCTTCGGAGTTTCTAATTGAGGAATATTCAGATAGATTAACAATAATACAAAACCAGCTAGAAAAGCACCAAGAAGACCTAAAATGGCGAAGCCAAATTTGCGCCCTTTCTTTTGCTCAATTCTACGATAAGATAGCGTCTCGCTATCGTAGTAATATTTAACCTTTGACATAATCTAAAATATACTATTTTTGCAGGATATTAGCCAAAAATAGGCTTGTTCATACTTTGGGGCTGGAACAAATATAATAAAATGTCGCCAAGTCCAGAAAAAACTGACAGATATCGATAGCATATCTTTAGATGGCTAATGATAATTAACTGATTATAAAGAAAATATAAAGAAAATGAAATCCCAAGACATCAGAAACCAATTTTTAGCGTTTTTTGAATCCAAAAAGCATAGTATAGTGCCTTCTGCACCTATGGTGATTAAAGATGACCCTACCTTGATGTTTACCAATGCAGGGATGAATCAATTTAAAGAATTCTTTTTAGGAAACGGAATTCCAAAAAATAATCGAATTACTGATACCCAAAAATGTCTCAGAGTTAGTGGTAAGCATAATGATCTAGAAGAAGTAGGAATGGATACCTATCATCATACAATGTTCGAGATGTTAGGAAATTGGAGTTTTGGTGATTATTTCAAAACAGAAGCTATCGAATGGGCTTGGGAATTGCTAACAGAGGTTTTTGGGATTGATAAAGATATTTTATATGTTTCCGTTTTTGAGGGAGCAAAAGATGAAAACCTGGAGATAGATCAAGAAGCTTATGATTTATGGAAAAAAATAGTTCCAGAAGATCGTATTATCATGGGTAATAAAAAAGATAATTTCTGGGAAATGGGAGATCAGGGACCTTGTGGACCTTGTTCTGAAATTCACGTAGATTTAAGATCCGAAGAAGAAAAAGCAAAAATACTTGGTCGCGACTTGGTCAATCAAGATCATCCATTAGTTGTAGAAATATGGAATCTTGTTTTTATGCAGTATAACCGTAAGGCAAATGGTTCTCTGGAAAAACTACCGGCACAGCACGTGGATACAGGAATGGGGTTTGAGCGATTATGTATGGCATTACAAGGTGTAAAATCTAATTATGATACCGATGTGTTTACTCCACTAATCAGAGAAATAGAGACTATTACCAATACGACATATGATAAAGATAGTTTGCCAACCGATGAAAATGGCAAGGTAAGTGTAGCAATCAGAGTGATTGCCGATCACCTTAGAGCGGTGTCATTTTCTATAGCAGATGGTCAATTACCAAGTAATACAGGCGCAGGATATGTAATCCGAAGAATTTTAAGAAGAGCTATCAGATATGGGTTTACATTTTTGGACACCAAAGAACCTTTTATCTATAAACTTGTGGATACGCTTAGTAATCAAATGAGTCATGCTTTTCCAGAATTAAAATCTCAGAAAAATTTAATCACCAATGTTATAAAGGAGGAAGAGCACTCATTCTTAAGAACCTTAGATCAGGGATTGGTATTGTTAGATAATGTCATTAAGAATACGAATGAGAAAGTGGTTTCAGGAGAAAAAGTATTTCAATTATATGACACATTTGGTTTTCCTGAGGATCTTACGGCTTTGATATTATCCGAGCAAGGATATGAATATGAAGAAGAAATCTTTAAAACAGAATTACAGAAACAAAAAGACCGTTCTAGAGCTGCTTCCGAAGTAAAAGCCGGAGATTGGGAAATATTGATCCCCGATTCAGCAGAAGAATTTATTGGATATGATCATACTTCAGGAGAAGCGAGAATTTCTCGCTATCGTAAGGTGAATAGTAAGAAAGATGGAGAATTGTATCAGTTAGTTCTGGATAAAACTCCTTTTTACCCAGAAGGTGGAGGGCAAGTTGGTGATAAAGGATATTTAGAAGTAGCAAATGGAGATGTAGTTTATATTGTGGATACTAAAAAAGAAAACAATTTAATCATTCATTTTGCAAAAACATTGCCTAAACATATAAATGAAGCTCATAAAGCTGTTGTAGATGTTAAACAGCGATCTAGAACAGCATCTAATCATACGGCTACTCATTTGTTACACCAGGCGTTGCGTACTATTCTTGGTACACATGTCGAACAAAAAGGTTCGATGGTTCATAGTGGGAATTTGAGATTTGATTTTTCGCATTTTTCAAAAGTATCCTCAGATGAATTACAACAAGTAGAAGATTTTGTAAATGCAAGAATAAGAGAGGCATTGCCGTTAGAAGAAAAGCGCAGTATATCTTATGATCAGGCTATTGCAGAAGGAGCTATTGCTCTGTTTGGAGAAAAATATGGAGATGATGTTAGGGCAATACGCTTTGGAGAGTCTATGGAATTGTGTGGAGGAATTCACGTGCAAAACACAAGTGATATATGGCACTTTAAAATTACATCAGAGAGTGCTGTTGCAGCTGGAATAAGAAGAGTTGAAGCAATTACTAGTGATGCCGCAAAGGACTATTTTACAAATCAATCCGAAGCATTTTCTGAAGTAAAAGCAATTCTAAAAAATGCAAAAGACCCTATAAAAGCTATTACAACTTTACAAGAAGAAAATACAAGTCTTAAAAAACAGATTGAGGGACTGCTTAAAGATAAAGCAAAGAATCTAAAAGGAGATCTTAAATCAGAATTTGAAGAAATAAATGGTATTCATTTCTTAGCTAAGAAAGTAGATCTTGATCCATCAGGAATAAAAGATTTGTCTTTTGAGATAGGTGGAGAAATAGAAAATGCATTTATGCTTTTTGGAGCAAATAATAATGGCAAAGCGTTATTATCTTGTTATATTTCTAAAAACCTAGTCGAAGAAAAAGGACTAAATGCCGGACAGGTAGTTCGTGAACTCGGAAAATACATTCAAGGGGGTGGCGGTGGTCAACCATTTTTTGCTACAGCAGGAGGTAAGAACCCAGCAGGAATAGAGGAAGCTTTGGAAAAAGCTAAACAATATTTATAACTAAAAACCAAAACCCCTTAGCGCTCTTTTTTGGAGAAGTTAAGGGTCACAAGTAAATGATTCTACAAACGAAAATACCTTTAAAACCTCAACAACCTAAAATTGATTATGATGACGAGTTGTTATTGTTAGGATCTTGCTTTGCTGAAAATATAGGAGAAAAGTTTGAGTATTTTAAATTTAAGAGTTTAGTCAATCCTTTTGGAATACTTTTTCATCCAAAAGCTATTGAAACTTTTCTATGGATGGCAACACAGCAAGAACGGTATACTGAAACTGATTTGTTTTATCATAACGAACAATGGCATTGTTTTGATGCGCATTCTAAGTTAAGTCATCCTGATCAGAAACAGTTGTTACAATCGCTTAATAAAGCATTAGATCTATCATATAAGAGAATTCAATCGGCAACACATATCTGTATTACTTTAGGAACATCTTGGGTATATCGTTTACAGGCGTTAGATATGATAGTAGCGAATTGTCATAAAGTACCACAAAAGGAGTTTGCCAAAGAATTGTTATCTGTAGAAGAAGTAGGCCAATGTTTGCAAAATAGTATTGGCTTGGCTAGAAGTTTAAATCCAAATGTAAAAATTATATGTACCGTATCTCCAGTAAGGCATATTAAGGATGGTTTTGTAGAAAATAATTTAAGTAAATCGCATCTAATTGCCGCCGTGCATAAAATTATAGCTTCCGATAATAACTGTGTTTATTTTCCTTCTTACGAAATTATGATGGATGAACTAAGAGATTATAGATTTTATGATACTGATATGATTCATCCGAGCGCAGTTGCTGTCGATTATATATGGGAATATTTTAAACAAACCTGGGTTTCAGAAGAAGCATTAAAGACGATGCGTAGAGTTAAGGAAATCCAAAATGCAATGGCTCATAGGCCATTTAACCCAAAAAGCAAGCAACATCTTTCTTTTCTGCAAAATTTGGAACATAAAAAACACCAACTTCAACAAGAATATTCTTTTATTAAATTTTAAGACTTGCTACATATCTAGGAAGGTTTAAATTTTCAAGAGTAAAATTTATTTGTTAATTAAAGATACCGCATATTAATTGTAAGCTGCCCGCTAAGACCCCCGCGCCAAATGAATTGGTTCCAAAAGGATTGTCCCAAGATTGTTGTGCTAATGAATTATGTACAACCGGATCAAAAAGTGATTTGTGAGTAAATGCATTTGGTCTTACAACTAAAAATGGACGAATTCTAGAGATACTGAAAGATGGATATTCTGAAACTAAGGAAGCTCCAATGAATACCCTATAATCATTGTTGTCTTTGCTAATTGCTTTTAAACGATAATTTGTAGAAGCATTAACTGGAATAGAATCTATAATCAATGTCCTAAAGTTGCTTTTAGTACTTAGCGAAGGCTTCTTAATATGTTGCGCATAGGTTAAAGTATTTGCGCTCATAAAAAATAGTACGGAGAAAATTAAGATTTTAGAATATGTCATAGTTCAAAAATTTGGTTATTCAATTAGTTCTTTATGATGCGTCAAAAATTATTCCATAAAAAGATGTTCAATGAATGTTAACCTATTGATTTTTAATAGTACTAATAGTTAGGGTAGATGTATAAGTACAAAAGCTTTATTGTGAGGTTTTTTTACGTGAGATCGGGTAATAGCTATAGTAGTTGTTCCCGATCTTTATCTAATTAATTTTTCTTGTTTTTTTTCATAATGATAGCTTCTTAGTGTGTATAGGATAAAATAGTTTTACTAGTTAATCTATTGATAAACTGGGGTGTATGTTGATGAAAAGATCTGTTGCTCTAAGCCGATTTTATTCTTTTTTAACTTATCTTTAGGATTAATAAAACCAATTTAACTGTATTGACCACTGCTTAACTGGGCAGGTCACACACAAACACTCTTAAAAACCATGAAGAAAAAACTAACACTTGCCTTATGGGTATGCATGATCCTATGTACTTTACTATCTGCGCAACAAACTCAAAAAGAACGAGCTATTGAATATCTAAACTTAAAAGGAGAAGTTATATTTGATATCGTGATAAACAACCCTTCTCAACTACAGCCTCTTACTCAAGGGTTGTCTATTGTTCATTATGATGAAGTGACAGGAATTGTAAAATTAATGGCTAATCAAATACAATTTGATCAATTTCTGCAAAAAAATATTCCTTTTACTACAACAGAAGATGATAATATCATAGGATACAGAACGATGACATCTGATTTGTCTGTAAAAGCAGCTACATTTCCATTAACCGCATACCCTACATATGCCGACTATGTGAGTATGATGAATGATTTTGCTACTAATAACCCTACGCTATGTCAAGTAGAAAATATAGGGGCTACTATAGAAGGAGATAAAGCCTTACTTTTTGTAAAGCTGTCTGATAATGTTGTTTCAAACGAGCAGGAACCACGTATAATGTACACTTCTTCTATGCACGGAGATGAGATCGCTGGGTATCCTATGATGCTCAATCTTATTGATTTTTTACTTACTACCTATAATGATACGTCGCATCCAAGACATGCGGAGATCAAACAACTGTTGGATAATAATGAGGTGTGGATTAATCCATTAGCGAATCCAGATGGAACCTATAGGAATAGTGCCGGTAATACATCAGTAGCCAATGCTACCAGAGGAAATGCTAATAATGTAGATCTTAATCGAAACTATCCAGATCCAGATGATGGGGCTAATCCAGATGGAAATAGCTACCAGACAGAAACGCAGCATTTTATGAATTTCGCGGCTTCAAAGCATTTTGTGTTATCTGCTAATTTTCACGGCGGAATAGAGTTGATTAATTATCCTTGGGATACTTATGCTGGAGCACATCCTGATGAAGATTATTTTGTTCATATATCAGAAGAATATAGAGATTTTTGTCAGCAAAATAGTCCCAATGGATATTTTGATGCATTGAATAACGGAATTACCAATGGGTATGATTGGTATGAAGTACAAGGAGGGCGACAAGATTATCAGATATATTATCATAAGGGAAGAGAAGTAACCGTAGAACTTTCTAATGCCAAAACACCAGCAGCAAATCAGTTGGTGAACTTCTGGAACTACAATCAGGAAGCATTGATCGGTTTTCTAAAACAAATAAATTATGGAATACGCGGTGTTGTTACGGATGCAGTGACTAATCAAGCGATTGATGCTAAGGTCACTGTTGTCGGAAAAGAAAATTATGAAACCTGGACACCGACGGAATTACCAGAAGGAGATTATTATCGCCCCATCAAATCAGGAACTTATACTTTAGTTTATGAAGCAGAATGTTATGAATCAAAAACGATAACAGGAGTTGTTATTACAGATGGTCAATCAATTACGCAGGATGTACAATTAACTCCAATAGGAGCGGTTGCACCTGCAGGATTGATTGCATCTTTGGTAGAGTCAACTAGCGCTAATCTAAGTTGGTCTGATAGTGCTGGAGCTACTTTTGATGTTCGATATAGAGAGACGGGAACTATAAATTGGACAGTAGTTTCTGTTAGTACTAATACTACGAATCTAACGAATCTAGCAATAGAAACGACTTATGAAGCTCAAGTACGTAGCATATGTGCGGGAGCGACCCCATCGCCTTACAGTAGTTCAATATCCTTTACTACAACAGGAATATCTGCTTGTACAGGAATTGCTACATTTCCATATATAGAAGGTTTTGAATCTAGTGTAGGTTTATGGACGAATGCTACTGGTGATGATATTAATTGGACACGAGATAGCAATGGAACGCCATCTAACGGAACAGGACCAGGGTTAGCTCAAGAAGGTTCATTTTATATGTTTACCGAAGCTTCTGGTAATGGAAATGGATATCCGGGAAAAATAGCTCTGCTAGATAGTCCTTGTATTGATCTCGAAGCATTAACTGGTGTAACTTTAGAATTTGGATATCATATGAATGGAACTAATATGGGCTCTTTAGAAGTATTAGCAAGTGTTGATGATGGATCCAGTTATATTTCACTTTGGAGTAGAAACGGAAGTCAAGGAGATCAATGGAATCAAGCTTCCATAGACCTTTCTGCGTACGCAGGATCTGTAATTAAGCTTCAATTTAAGGGTGTTACAGGAAATGGATTTCGAAGTGATATGGCTATTGATGATCTTAAGATTATTTCTGCAACTTCAGATACTCAAGCTCCATCTGCACCAACTAATTTAATAGCGTCTAATATAACAGGAAATACTGTTGATTTATCTTGGACTGCATCTACGGATAATATTGGGGTGTCTGAATATGAAATCTATCAGGGAGGTACTTTGGTAGCTACTTCTATTATTTCGAATGCTACGGTTAGTGGATTGAATCCTGATTCAGAATACATATTAGTTGTAGTAGCTAAAGATGCCGCAGGAAATAGTTCTTCAGCAAGTGATTCTGTGACTTTTACCACAACAGGAGTTGTAATAACCTATTGTAGCAGTCAAGGAAATAATGTGAATGATGAATATATTGATTATGTGGGTATTGGAGGAATCGATAATACTTCTGCGGCTACTAACGGATATGAAGATTATACAAACTTAACTGGTGCTGTGTCTTTTGGGCAAAATACAATTGTATTAAGCCTTAATTATACAGGAACGATATATACAGAATATTGGAATGTATGGATTGATTATAATCAAGATGGAACTTTTGATAGTTCAGAGTTAGTAGTTTCTGAGTCTACGCGCAGCGATGCAAATCAATCTTATGATTTTACAGTATCATCTAGCGCACTAACCGGAACCACAAGAATGCGAGTAAGTTTAAAGTATAATGCTGCGGCAACTTCCTGTGAGATATTTACGTATGGAGAAGTAGAAGATTATACCGTAAATATTGGAGGAACAACTGCTTCCAGAAGGAATACTATAGGTAGTTTAAATACCAAAGAAGCGTTTCAAATATATCCTAACCCCGTAACAGAAGGGATCTTATTTGTTAGTGGTCTTCCAGATGAAGAAACTAATATTATCATCTATAATTATGCAGGTAAAAAGATAATAAGTAAAAAAATGACAGATGGAAATATTGATGTGAGCAATTTGTCTAATGGGTTGTATCTTTTACAAATAGGAAATGACGCTAACAAAAAGATCAAAAGATTTATCATACAATAAAATTTTCAGCATATAATTGTATACAGCAAAATTGGAAATAATTTTTTTAAAAGGCTGAGTTCTATAGTTATTTACTATAAGGTTCAGCCTTGTTTTTTTTACTCCCCAGTTAGAGTAAGCATAATTGCAATAATCTTTATAAGTCCTTGGTGTATTTGTATGCGCCTTTACACCTACTGTAAATGATTGGTTTTAATATCGAATCAATCTCGCGAGTGTGCAACAATTTACTGTAATTATACTTAAAAAAAGAAAGATTTTTTGGTTTCTAAAGAGTTATAGTTAAACTCGAAAACCTCAGTTTGGCAAAAAATAATAACTAGCCTTATTTCATCTTTAGCCTATCAAAGTTTCTTGTGTGATAATTTCAATGCCACTATTAATTAGATGCTTTATCTTAGGTTTTTTAGTTTTAACGTCTTCTAGATGTTTAAGAATATGGTGAGCAAAATTAGAGTCTCTATCATATACCAGTTCATAAATTTCAATCGATAATAGCCAATCTTCGGGATGATCTTTTTTTATGATAGCAAAAACAGCTTCCAGAGAAAATTTTGTATTATCTCCATTTCTTACGTTTTTAACTGCTTGATATAAAGCGTGCAATTCTTCTTCTTGCTTAGTGTAACTTCTCTTGATAGTGTTCATGTCTGGGTTATGTGTAACCATATCGAAGGAGTAATCATCTGCTGGCCCTGAGAAAGCTGATACAATTTCTTTTCCTACTGCAAAATCGAATGTACCCCATTCAGGTTTAAATAAGTATTCATCTTTATACTTAATAGTGCATTCCTTAAATTGGATAAGAATAAGCTCTCCTTTGATGTTTCTAATTCCTGTGATATTTATTCCCGCAACTGTGATTCCGCTTTCGAACTCGAATTCTATATATTCGCCATCATAAAAATTATATGCTTTCAGATCTCTTGGAGACATATTTTCTATTGCCAGATTGATTCCTTTTAATTTACCAAGAGGAGATCTGAATCCGTTAGGGTGTGCATCAATTCCCTGACCAATCAATTCTTTTTCTCGATGAGAAAGCGCGGTAGGACCTTCTGTCTCAAAATAGATAACCTCATTATCTTCATTCTTGATCATTCTAGTGAAAACTCCAGAGATTTGTAAACCAGTACTAAGCTCTATGGTTCCCAGACTTTGAGATTCAATAAGTTTAGCAAGTCCGCGATGTCCTCCTTTTCGTAATGCCATAGTATCAGCAAATTCTTCCAGAACCTGACATAAGTATGCAAAATCAGGAGTTACAAATAATTGTGGTTGAGGTTTTGTGATATCAAAATCCTGAAAAGCAGCATCTGGAGTATAAGGAAGTTTTTTTACATTATCTGTCATGCACCATTCACTTTCTCCAATAGACGAAAGTAGTCCTGCACCGTAAATTTTCGGATCATCTAAACTTCCGATAAGACCATACTCTACAGTCCACCAATGTAGATTACGAATCAAAGCCATTTCTGAAGGTTCTGACTTTTTATTTTGCAACTCGGTGACTCGATTTTCTGCACCTTGAATTTCAGCAAGGTTAGCATTCGGTGATTCTTTTAATATGGAAAGCGTACGAACAGCATCATATATATCATAATCTCTCTTAGATGAAATTGCTTTGCATCCAATTTTTCCAAAACGGCGTAAATATTCCGCATAATCTGGATTAGCAATTATCGGAGCGTGCCCAGCAGCTTCATGAATAATATCGGGAGCGGGTGTATATTCTATATTTTCTAACTGCCTAATATCGGATGCAATTACTAGAATGTTATAGGCTTGAAACTCCATGAAAGCATTTGGAGGAATAAATCCATCTACAGCAACTGCCGCCCAGCCAATTTCTTTCAGAATTCGATTCATTCCATACATACTAGGGATTTCATCTATAGAAATACCCGTCTTTTCCAACCCCTTTAAATAAGAATTATGCGCAACTTTGCTTAAAGAAGCAATGTTTTTACGCATCACATATCTCCATACAGCTTGATCAGTAGGAGTATACTCATCGTAGTTTTGAGGTTTGATAAATTGTTTAAGATGAGGGGGTAATCTGTCAAGTAATGGGTTGAATTCTATTTGTGATGACATCTATAAATCAGATTTTAAGCAGAGTTTTTGTTGTGGAAAAGTACTGGTTTTACCGCTAATATTAGAATTAATTAACTAATTTTGTTTAGACGGAGTAGGGTTTTAACAACCTATGCTGTTATTATTATAAGAGGATTATGTGATTTTTTACCGTTTCTGAAAATATATAATTAGAAAAAGATAGACTAACTTAATACATCACACAAATATTATGAAAAAAATTATTTTATGTAGCGTAGCATTACTTTTTTGTATAATTGCTAGTGCACAAGTTACAAATGAAGGAAAGCCTAAAAGTTGGGATACTGAGTTCTTAAGTATTGAAAAAAAATCTCTAGTGGCTATCGAAATGCCTGATTTTGACTTAATGAAAATTCAAAAAGAAGATGTTATAAATGATCAGGATAAGTCAAAAGTATATCGTTTTGGTTATGAATTTGATGTGAATTATGATATAAATAATTCAGGTAAGTGGAGTCAATTATCAAACGGCGATTGGATCTGGAGAATTCGATTTAAGTCTAAGAAAGCTCGTACGATGAACTTTGTCTTTGAGAAATTTAGATTGCCTGAAGGTGCATCTTTATATTTATATAATATTGATAAATCTGATCTTTTAGGAGCATATACAAGCACTTTTAATAGAGATGATGAAATGTTAGGAACTTGGATGGTAGAGGGTGAAGATATAACTGTTGAATATTTTGTGCCTGCATCCTCAAAGGGAAAAGAAAAATTGCAAATATCTAAAATTGTCCATGGATATCGTTCAGTTACTGATTTTAATGTTCAACAAAAAGCTTTGAACGATTCTGGCGATTGTAATCAGGATGTAGATTGTTCAGTAGGAGCTGATTTTGATGATATGAAAGATAACTTGAAAAGAGCTGTAGGATTAATGGTTGTTGGTAGTTCAGGCTTTTGTACAGGTACTTTGATAAATAACACAAGCAATGACGGAGCTCCTTATTTTTTAACGGCGAATCACTGTTATCAAGATGAAAATGGTAATACCTCAAACACTGGGATTTGGGCTTTTCGATTTAATTGGGTAAGTCCTAATCCATCTTGTGCGACTACAACGGCTAGTACAAACGGGACTTTTGATCAAACAACCAGTGGTTCTACGGTTTTGGCAAATAATACTGAGTCGGATGTATTATTAGTTAATATAGATTCAAGTCTTCCTAATAGTTGGGACTTGTATTGGGCTGGATGGGATAGAACAGGAACAGCGCCAAGTTTTGCAGTAGGAATTCATCATCCTTCAGGAGATATTATGAAGGTTTGTAGGGAAAATCAGTCCCCAACTGAAAGAATTATTAGTTTTAATGGTAATGCTACTACTGAAATGTGGAATGTTGCTGATTGGGATCTTGGTGTAACGGAACGAGGATCATCAGGATCAGCACTGTTTGACCCTAATGGTAGAATTATAGGACAGTTGGCTGGTGGAGCTGCTGCTTGTACATTTACTAATGATAATAATCAATTTGATGTATATGGTAGATTTGATGTCTCTTGGGATTTTGGAACTACTAATGCAACAAGACTTTCTAATTGGTTAGACCCGATTAACACTGGAGCAACGACTTTAAACTCTTTGGCAGAAGAAATTACATTGAGTGTAGATGAGAATGAGTTAAATAAAAATATAATACTTTACCCTAACCCTTCTAATGGGGTATTCAGTGTTTCGAATAATTCAGAAAGTAGATTAACCTATAGTCTGTTCAATATAACGGGTCAACAGATAGATAATGGTGAGATGATTGATAGAAATGTTTTATTGGATATGTCTGGAAATGTAAGTGGGGTCTATTTTATTTCTATTACAGATACATCAACTAATGTGAAAATTACAAAGAAGCTAGTGATCAATAAATAAAGATCACTTCGCTAATAATAAAAAAGGTTTTGTGAATACTTTCGCAAAACCTTTTTTATTATGTGTCTGTCCCGTCCTGAAATATCGATACACTAAAATCTTAGTGAAATGCAAAAATCAGTAACGACAGGTTCTGTCAAGCGGACACAAAGAGACTACTCGCTCTCTTTTAAACTTCAATTAGTCGAAGAAGTTGAGTTAGGTTTGTTATCAAAATCTCAAGCAAAGTTAAGATATGGTATTCAAGGCGATTCTACAGTCACAAAATGGTTACAAAAATATGGTACCTTTGATTGGGAAAACCAAGCTCCTAAAACAATGTCAAAAACTCCTGAAAAAAAAATTTTAGAACTTGAGGCAAAAGTTAAACTTTTAGAAAAGCAGAAAGCTAGAGCAGAACACCTAGCGGAGCGTGCAGATAAGAAAGTAATTATCTTTGATATGCTTGTTGATATGGCAGAGAAGGAATATGACATTCAGATAAGAAAAAATTACAAACCCGAGTTATCGATTACTTCAAAGAACAACACAAAGAAACCTTAGTTTCTACCTGTGATTTACTCGGGGTAAATAGACAGGTTTATTACAGATCTATTAAATCAAATTAGCATAAACAATTAATCGCTCAGCAAGTTATTGACCTAGTACGCTCTATTAGAAACCTGATGCCTAAATTAGGCACTAGAAAACTATATCATCTACTTGAGCAAAAACTAATAGTTTTAAAAGTTGGTAGAGATAAACTTTTTAGAATACTCAAAGCTAATCATATGCTCATAAAACCCAAAAGAAGCTATCATATTACCACAGACTCACATCATAGGTTTAGAAAACATAAAAATATAGTCAGTGATCTAGAGATTGTTAGACCCGAACAAGTATGGGTAAGTGATATTACTTACATAGGAAATAGAGCAAATCCATCCTATTTAGCTTTAATTACTGATGCTTATTCCAAAAAAAATAATGGGATATAATGTATCTAATAGTTTAAATATGGAAGGTTCTTTGCAAGCTCTAAGTATGGCATTAAAAAACAGAAAACACCAAGCAAAGTCTTTAATACATCACTCCGATAGGGGCTTGCAATATTGTTCTAACGAGTATCAAGTTTTACTGAAACTAAATAATATAAAAGCCAGTATGACTGAAAAGTATGACCCATATGAAAACGCCATCGCAGAACGCATCAATGGAATATTAAAACAGGAATTTGATATTGCAAAACATAATAGTAATCTTGAAATGAAACAAAAAATGGTGAAAAATGCAGTCGAAATTTATAACCAAATTAGACCTCATTTATCAAATGCTATGCTAACTCCTATCAAAATGCATAATCAATCTGTACTAAAAAGAAAACAGTACAATACAAAAAAGCTTAAGAATGCTAGCATCCTTAAGCTTTAAATTATAAATTTAATCCTTTAATAATCTGTATCGATTATTTAGGACTAGACAGTCCTTATTCTGATTTTTTTGCTACAATAATTTCATTTTCATTTTCATTTTTGAAAGCCAAAGTAGATTCTTTTAAGTTTTTGATTTTTAATTCAGATAAGGCTTTAAAAAAATCCTTTTCTATTTCTGCAGTTTTTTCGCAATATCTTTTTGAAGCCATAGGGAAACCAGCAGAAAAAGTTTTTCCTTCTGAACTGTAGCTGCAAGAATAAGTATTACATCCAGAAAACCCTGATATTGTTTTACTTTCGGAACTAATAACTAAAGTCAGCTTATGTTCAGAAACATCTTTCCCGTAAAGCGAAGTAACTAAATATGTACCTTCCGGTTCTGATTGATTTTTGGCTTCAGTGTTTTTAGAAGTAGCTGTATTTGTGCTATTGCAATTACTAAATAAAGTAAGGGAAATTAAAAGTAAACCTAAGTATTTCATAATGATTTGGATTTTGTGTGAAACATCAAAGCGATGTATATTATACATAATATAACAAATTTATTATATTTTAGTCTTTAATCTTAGTTGTAATAGATTAATTAGAAATTTTTTTTATCAAAAGCATAACCCCATTTACCTATGAAACAAGAGAGTAGAAAGCAAGAAATAGTAAATGCTGCGGCGATTCTTTTTAAGGAAAAAGGGTATAGCGCAGTTACGATGAGAGATTTGGCCACGGCAATGGGAATAAAAGCGGCAAGCTTATATAATCATATTCAATCTAAACAAGAGATTTTATCAACGATAATTATAGAGCTCGCGGAAGAATTTACGCAGGGAATGAACCTAATAGTAAATTCGCATAGAAGTTCAATTCAAAAATTAGAGAATATAATAGGTTTGCATATAGATGTTACTTTGCGAAATGCAGATGGTTTAGCTTCACTTAATAATGATTGGATGCATTTAGAAGAAGATAATCTTTTGTATTTTGAGAAAATGCGTCAGGATTATGAAGATAATTTTAGACAGATCGTTAAAAAGGGAGTAGAAATGAATGAGATCAAATCCAATAATGTAGAGATTATAGTGTTTTCTACTTTATCTACCCTCAGAACACTTTATTTATGGTATCCGAAACAAAAAAACATTGATGCGAACATCCTTAAAAAGGATATGATCTCTGTGCTGCTACAAGGAGTGGTTTAAAATTAACAATTAATTAATTGCGTATCAAACTAACAATCGTTAGTTTTGTTGAACTATAACGATATAGTATAACATTCCATGAGTGATTTTCATACCATAAAAATAGCTGAAATACTTAAAGAAACTAAGGATTGTACTTCAATAACCTTTGATGTGCCCCAAAGTTTAAAAGAAAAGTTTTCATATAAACAAGGTCAGTATTTAACATTAAAAACAATATTAGAGGGAGAAGAAGTAAGACGAAACTACTCCCTGTGTTCTAGCCCGATCGATGACCAATGGAAAGTGGCTGTAAAAAGAATAGATGGAGGATTGTTCTCTAATTATGCTTGTAATGTATTAAAAGCGGGAGATGAACTAGAAGTTTTGTCACCTAAAGGTAGTTTTTTTACTGAAGTAGATGCGACTAAGCCTAAGAATTATATTGTCTTTGCAGCGGGAAGCGGGATTACTCCAATTCTTTCAATAATCAAAACACATCTGGCATTAGAGCCTAATAGCACATTCAAGCTGTTTTACTTGAATCGCACCGTTAAATCTATTATCTTTAAAGAAGAGATTGAGGCCTTAAGAAATACATATTTTGGAAGATTCGAAATATTTTATTTTTTAACTAAAGAGCATCGTGATATTCCGTTACTTAATGGAAGGTTTACTTCGGAAAAGTTAAAAGAGCTTACCGATAAAATTATTGATGCTTCTGATATTGACGAATGTTTTATCTGTGGCCCAGAAGAAATGATATTTTTAATAAGAGATGAGTTAGTTGAAGCTGGATTGTCAAAGGATAAAATTCATTATGAGCTGTTCTTCTCTGGAGTTACTGAAGAAGATAAGAAAAGAGCCGCCACAGCTGTAGAGCATAAGTTTGATGGAACTGAAGTTACTATCATTGATGGTGGTAAAGAATTTCATTTCGGGATGGATGATGAATATGACAATATCTTAGATGGCGCATTGGCTGCGGGAGCCGATCTTCCTTTTGCCTGTAAAGGCGGTGTTTGTAGTACCTGTAAATGTAGATTGGTAGAAGGAGAAGTAGAGATGAAAATAAATTATGCGCTGGAAGAAGATGAAGTGGCGAAAGGATTAATATTGTCTTGTCAGGCAGTACCAACTACAGAAAAAGTAGTTGTTGATTTCGATGTCTAGTTTAACGTAATAAAACCCTTGATGACTGAATGCTTTTTAAGATAGTTAGGAAATGTAAGGTATAGTTGTTATGAGTGAAAAAGAAATAAAAAACCTTGAAGAAATCTTTGAGCAGAGAATCGCCAGAGACGAAAAAATCGAACCAAAAGATTGGATGCCTGAGAAGTATCGAAAGACCCACATCAGGCAGATATCGCAGCATGCACATTCTGAAATAGTAGGTATGCTACCAGAAGGGAACTGGATATCCAGAGCGCCTTCATTAAGACGTAAAGTGGCTTTATTAGCTAAGGTTCAGGATGAAGCTGGACACGGATTGTATCTATACAGCGCATGTGAGACTTTAGGTATTTCTAGAGAAGAACTTTATGAACAATTACATACAGGGAAAGCGAAATATTCTAGTATTTTTAATTATCCAACATTAACGTGGGCTGATATAGGAGCAATTGGTTGGTTAGTAGATGGTGCAGCGATCATTAACCAGGTTCCTCTTTGTAGTACCTCATATGGACCATACGCAAGGGCAATGATTCGCGTATGCAAAGAAGAAAGCTTTCATCAACGTCAGGGATATGAAATTATGATGACATTGGCAAAGGGTACACCTGAACAAAAAGAAATGGCGCAAGATGCATTAAACCGTTGGTGGTGGCCATCTTTAATGATGTTAGGTCCTACAGATGCAGAGTCAGTGCATACCGAACAATCAATGAAATGGAAACTCAAGCGTAAGACTAATGATGAACTTCGCCAACAGTTTATAGACCAAACGGTTCCACAAGCCGATCTTATTGGGTTAACTGTTCCAGATTCTAAGTTAAAATGGAATGAGGAAACAAAACATTATGATTTTGGCGAAATTGATTGGGATGAATTCTGGCAGGTGGTTAAAGGTCACGGTCCTTGTAATGAAGAAAGATTATCTGCAAGAGTAGATGCCTGGAACGAAGGTGAATGGGTTCGTGATGCTGCAATGGCATACGCAGATAAACAACAGAAGAATAAAATAAAGAAAGCAATTTAAAAAAAAGTTCCTCAGTTCCTCTTTCTGGAAAGAGTTAATTATGGGGGTATATTAGATATGAAAAAAAACTGGCCACTTTGGGAAGTCTTCGTTAGAAGTAAAAATGGACTAGAACATCGCCACTTCGGAAGCATACGTGCTGCTGATGCGGAAATGGCTTTAGAGAATGCAAGAGACGTTTATACTCGCAGAAGCGAAGGAGTTAGTATATGGGTGGTAGAGTCAAAAAATGTCACTGCTTCTAATCCAGAAAACAATGGAGAATTATTTGAACCTGCTCAAGATAAAGTATATAGACATCCTACTTTTTATACCTTACCTGATGAGGTAAAACACATGTGATTAGTGATAGCATATTCATCCTGAACGGAGTAGAAGGTAGCTAAATGCTTAAAAAAGTAAACTTTCAAAAATGAAAAAAGAAAATTTAATACAATATATATACGGGATTGCTGATAATGCTTTGATATTAGGACAGCGTCTCTCTGAGTTATGTGGTCATGGTCCAAGTTTAGAAACTGATATTGCTTGTACTAATATGGCGTTAGATCTACTAGGACAAACACGTAGTTATTATCAGTATGCTGCTCAATTAACTGGAGAAAATATTACTGAAGATGATATAGCTTTTCTACGAACTGAAAGACAGTATAAAAATGTTCTTTTAGTGGAACAACCAAACAATCATTTTGGATATGTGATTACACGCCAGTTTTTTTACGATGTATTCCATTTGTTATTATTACAGGAACTACAAAATAGTAAAGACATAACGCTTTCAGCAATAGCAAAGAAAGCAATCAAAGAGGTAAGCTATCATCAGCGCTTTTCTTCTGATTGGATAAAAAGATTAGGTGGAGGTACAGAAGTGAGTCGCCAGAAAGTTCAGGAAGCAGTAAATGATCTTTGGAAATTTACAGACGAGTTATTTCAGCTAACAGAAGAGGATAAAAGTATTATTGAGTCAGGAGCTGGAGCGGACGTTAGTCTCTTAAAGGAAAAGTATTACCAAATAGTTATAGAAGTTTTAGAAGAAGCTACTTTAATAGTTCCCGAACTTAAGTGGTTTAGAAAAGGAGGAAAAGAAGGAGTGCATAGTGAACATATGGGATACCTGCTCTCGGATTTACAATACATGCAACGTACCTACCCTAATATGAAGTGGTAATAAAAACTTAAATAATTCTACCCGAAGCATTTTGAAGGGTTATTTCGAAATCAATTTTTTAAAACAAAATGACAATAGAAATTGAACAACATATTGACCCAAAATTAGTCTCGATTCTTGAGAAAGTTAGTGATCCGGAAATCCCAGTGTTATCCATTATGGATATGGGAGTTGTACGATCTGCTCAAATGGTTAATGATATTGTCAAGATTACAATAACACCAACATATAGTGGATGTCCTGCAATGGATGTGATTGGTGATGATATTGTCAATGCTTTTAAACAAGAAAATATTAATGCCAAAGTATTCTTAGTACTAGCACCAGCTTGGACTACAGATTGGATTACCCCTAGAGGTAGAAAAGCTCTTGAAGAATATGGAATAGCGGCACCTTTAGAAGAAGATGCGGATAAAGAAGCGTTACTAGGAAATAAAAAAATAGTAAAATGTCCGCAATGTGGGTCTACGAATACCAAAATGATAAGTCAATTTGGTTCTACAGCATGTAAAGCCTTATTCCAATGTGATGATTGTCTAGAACCGTTTGATTATTTTAAATGTTTAAAATAAAAATTTCAATTTTTTAATTAAAGATATACTTGTGAACTCAATAGAATTAGAAATACAAAACGGAATTGCCAAAGTCACATTAAACAGGCCTGAATCTTTTAATAGTTTCAATCGAGAGATGGCATTAAGGTTGCAAGATACATTAGACTTATGTGAAACTAATGATGAAGTTAGGGCAATAGTTCTTACAGGTAGCGGTAAAGCATTTTGTGCAGGCCAGGATCTAAAAGAAGTTACTTCCCCTGAATTGAATCCTGGTTTCAGAAAAATATTGGAAGAACATTACAATCCAATTGTAAAAAAAATACGAAGTATTGAAAAACCGATTATAGCAGCAGTTAATGGAGTTGCTGCTGGTGCAGGAGCCAATTTGGCCTTAGCTTGCGATATAGTGGCAGCATCAGAAGCAGCATCATTTATTCAGGCATTTAGTAAAATTGGATTGATTCCTGATAGTGCAGGGACTTTTTTTCTACCAAGATTGATTGGTTTTCAAAAAGCATCCGCATTGATGATGTTAGGAGACAAGATAAATGCAAAACAAGCAGAAGAATTAGGAATGTTATATAAAGTATTTCCCATCGATACGTTCGAAGAAGAAGTGCTGAAACTTGCTTCTAGAGTTGCTCAAATGCCAACTAAAGCATTAGGGTTGACTAAAAGATTGCTAAACCAATCCATGGTGAATAACCTAGATCAACAATTGGTAATAGAATCTGATTTGCAAATAGAAGCAGCAGAAAGCGAAGATTATGCAGAAGGTGTTAAAGCTTTTATAGAAAAAAGAAAACCAGTTTTTAAAGGAAAATAGAAAAAGTCTAGGATATTGAATAGAAGAATATCCAATGATGAAGTAGAGCTTGATTGTGAATGAAAAATAATAATGAACTTATTGAGATTTTTGTTTCTAGCATTCGAACTTCGCAAAGTAAAAATAAATAAATAAATGTTTTTTAGCTAGTCGAAATCAACAACTTCGATATTCTGTATTAGACATTCAATACTCAAAATTAGTTATGATCGTAGGCGTAATAGGGTCCGGGACAATGGGAAGCGGTATTGCACAAGTAGCAGCTACTGCTGGTTGTAAAGTAAAAGTTTTTGATACAAAGGAAGAAGCTCTTGACAAGAGTAAAAAATCTCTGGAAAAAATTCTTTCTCGTTTGATTGAAAAAGGAAGAATAGATGAGATAGAAAAAAATCGAATTCAAACCAATATCTCTTATGTAAGTACACTGCAAGAACTAGGAGATACCAATCTTACTATTGAGGCGATCATTGAAAATTTAGAAATTAAGAAGAAAGTATTTTCAGAATTAGAAAACTATGTTTCTGAAGATACTATTATAGCTTCCAATACATCCTCATTATCTATTGCTTCAATCGCATCTTCTTTAAAAAAACCGGAACGTTGTATCGGAATTCACTTCTTTAATCCAGCTCCATTAATGAAGTTGGTAGAAGTTATACCAGCCATACAAACATCTGATTTAGTAAAAAATAAAACTGTTGATATCATAAAAGATTGGGGAAAAATAGTGGCAATTGCTAAAGATACGCCTGGGTTTATCGTAAATCGTGTAGCCAGACCTTTTTATGGAGAGTCACTTCGTATATATGAAGAAGGACTAGCTGACTTAGCAACAATCGATGCTAGTCTAAAGGAATTGGGAGGGTTTAAAATGGGGCCTTTTGAGCTGATGGATTTCATAGGTAATGATGTGAATTATACAGTAACCGAAACAGTTTTTGAAGCCTTCTATTACGATCCTAGATACAAACCATCATTTACACAAAAAAGGTTGTCAGAAGCAGGGTATCTGGGAAGAAAATCAGGGAAAGGATATTACAAGTACAATGAACAAGGTAAAATAATTTCTCAGAATATAGATAGCTCCGTCATTGCAAATGGAGCTGAGAAGTTATCTAAAGAAGAACTCTCTCAATATATCTATAATCGTGTATTAGTTATGTTAATTAATGAAGCGGCCGATGCTTTATTCTGGAATATAGCTTCTGCAGAGGATATTGATAATGCAATGACCAAAGGTGTTAACTACCCTGAGGGTTTACTGTCTTGGGCAGATAAAAAAGGAATCGATTGGTGCGTTAATAAATTAGATAAGCTTTACAATGAATATAGAGAAGACCGGTATCGCTGTAGTCCGTTATTAAGAACAATGGAAAGAGAAAATCGTAATTTCTTTAATTCGATATCAGTTATTGATAATTAATTTAAGTATATGATTGAATCGAAAAACATACCTGTAAAAATGCTTAGTCAAGACGCTTTTAGTCAGTGGTTAGGTATTGAGGTTTTAGAGGTAGAAAAAGGAAGATGTAAAGTAGGGATGACAATCCGAAAAGAAATGCTGAATAGTATGGGTAAAGCTCACGGCGGAATATCATACAGTCTGGCAGATACAGCATTTGGTTTTTCAGCAAATACTCATGGTAAGTATGCCGTTTCTATAGAAACTTCGATTAATCATATCGAAGCATTAGAAGAAGGAGATTATTTAACAGCAGAAGCAGTGACTGATATAGTAAAAACTAAAATTGGTTTTAATATTGTAGAAGTAAAACGTGGAGGACAAATGGTGGCGCTTTTTAAAGGAGTCGTATATAGAACCAATAAAGATTGGGAATAGAAATTTAGTAATAAAACTAACAAGCATAAACTGATGAGAGTATTTTTAATAGCAATACTATTTTTATCAATTATTTCCTGCGGAAAAGATACCAAATCAAAAACAGAAACTCTTCCAGGCACCGAACCGATAAAATTAGAGACAGCTAAGGAAAAAATTGGTTTTACCCCAGAAGAATTAGAAACAGGACTTAATGAAGTGTTTAATGATAATATCGAGATGGAAGTCGACGAAACTGTTTTCGTAGTGGATAATGCAATTAATAAGGAAAATGAGGAAAGGACTGCTGGGATTATGAAAATGTTGGCCTCAGATTCATATGAATCATTTAAAAAACAAGCAGAAGAAAAACCAAAAGTTCAGGACGGAATAACAACCTTAAAATTAGAAGAAATAGAACTTCAAGGTAAAAAAGTTTTGATGGAAAAATTACTTAAAATAAGTGAAACTGGAGATAGAATAATAATGATGATGCATGCCTTTCCTGCTGGAGATAAAACAATTATGATATCTTCTTATTTTTTAGAAAAAGAAGCGTCCAAATATCTGCCGATAATTGAAAAATCAGTAGTAACGGCAAAACTGAAAGAATAAAATAGGAATTAAAGTACTAAAATCAGATACGCGTATACCAAGATGAAAGAAGCATATATAATAGACGGAATAAGAACTCCAATAGGAAGCTATAAAGGAACTTTATCCACTGTAAGAACAGATGATTTAGGAGCCTTAGTGATCAGGGAATTAGTAGAGAAAAACCCAAATATTCCCAAAGAAGATTATGATGATGTGATAATGGGATGCGCAAATCAAGCAGGAGAAGATAATCGTAATATAGCAAGAATGTCCTTGTTATTAGCAGGTTTGCCATTTACTGTTCCTGGCGAAACAATTAATCGTTTGTGTAGCTCTGGTTTGTCGGCAATTGTGCAAGCTAATCGTGCGATTAAAGCAGGAGATGGAGATCTTTTTATATCCGGTGGAGTAGAGAATATGACGAGGGGCCCATATGTAGTTGCAAAACCATCTTCAGCTTTCGGAAATGATTCCAAGATGTATGATTCTAGTTTTGGATGGCGTTTTGTAAATAAAAAAATGCACGAGTTATATGGAACTGATGGAATGGGAACTACTGCAGAGAATTTGGTAGAGAAATATAAAATATCTAGAGAGGATCAAGATGCTTTTGCATATTGGAGCCAGATGAAAGCTACTAAAGCTCAGGAATCAGGAAGACTTGCGAAAGAAATTACTACTGTCGAGATTCCACAAAGAAAAAAAGATCCGATTAAATTTTCTCATGATGAATTTATCAAACCAACTACTACTAAAGAAATATTAGGCAAATTACGTCCAGCTTTCAAAAAAGAAGGAAGCGTAACTGCAGGTAATGCATCTGGACTAAATGATGGGGCTGCGGCAACAATAATAGCTTCTGAGGATGCTGTTAAGAAATATAAACTTAATACAATAGCTAGAATTGTAAGTTCGGCAGTTGTGGGAGTAGAACCTAGAATAATGGGAATAGGGCCTGTTCAGGCTTCTAATAAAGCGTTAGAAAAAGCAGGCATCACCATGGATGATATTGATGTAATTGAATTAAATGAAGCATTTGCTTCTCAAGCCTTAGCATGTATAAGAGAATGGGGGTTAAAGGATAACGATCCTAGAATTAATCCAAATGGTGGATCCATTGCAATTGGACATCCATTAGGAGTAACTGGAACCAGAATTGCATACTCAGCTGCACTAGAATTACAACAACAAAATAAACGATATGCTTTGATCACAATGTGTGTAGGTGTGGGGCAAGGATATGCTTGTGTAATAGAAAACACGAATCTGTAATTTATGAAAACACTAGAAAGCTATATAAATGGAAAATGGGCAACCGGTTCAGGAGATGGATTAGTAATGCACGATGCCGTTACAGGAGATTCTATTGGATTAGCAACAACCGAAGGATTGGATATTCCTGAAGTTTTGCACTATGGTAGGACGAAAGGTGGAGAGGTATTAAGAAAAATGACTTTTCAAGAAAGAGGGAATATGCTGAAGACATTAGCACTATATCTAACTAAAAGAAAAGAACAGTTCTATGAATTGAGTTACCGATCTGGAGCAACACGTGTAGATAGCTGGATTGATATAGAAGGAGGTTTTGGAAATCTTTTTGCCAATGCATCCTTACGTAAATTATTTCCGAATCAATCCTATCATGTAGAAGGAGATCCTATTGATTTGTCGAGAGGAGGAAGATTTATGGCACACCATATATTAGTTCCAAAACGAGGAGTAGCAGTTCATATAAATGCCTTTAATTTCCCAATTTGGGGAATGTTAGAAAAATGTGCTGTTAATTGGATGGCAGGAATGCCAGCAGTAGTATTGCCAGCTCCGCAAACAGCATACTTAACAGAGGCAGTAGTAAGGGTCATTATAGATTCAGGTATTATTCCTGAAGGATCATTACAGTTATTAAGCGGTATGACAAAGAATATCCTAGATACAGTAGAGTCTCAGGATGTAGTAACTTTTACAGGTTCGGCACATACAGGAAGAATATTAAAAGCACATCCAAGATTGATAGAAGAATCTGTGCCGTTTACCATGGAAGCAGATTCATTAAATGCTTCAATTTTAGGTAAGGATGCAGTACCGGGGACACCAGAATTTGATTTGTTTATCAAAGAAGTTCGAAAAGAAATGACTGTAAAGTCTGGTCAGAAATGTACAGCCATTCGTAGAATTATAGTGCCAGCAGCTGTAGTCGAAGATGTGCAAATAGCGTTGGGTAAACAACTTGATAAAGTAAGTATTGGAGATCCAAGGCTAAAAGAAGTTAGAATGGGATCGTTGGCTAGTAGACAGCAAGTAGAAAGTTTTAGAAACAACGTTTCAGAAATTGCCAAAACAGCACAAATTGTATATGGTAATTTAGATAAAATAGAGACCGTTGGAGCAGATGCTCAAAAAGGAGCTTTTGTATCTCCAATGTTATTGAGAGAAGACAATCCTTTTACAAATACAAATGTTCATAATATTGAAGCTTTTGGACCGGTAGCAACCATTATGCCTTATGAGAGTTTGGATGATGCAATTACTTTATCTCAGATGGGTAAAGGATCTTTAGTATCCTCAATATTTACATATGACGATCAGATTGCTAAAGAATATGTAGTAGAGGCAGCTTCTCATCATGGACGGATTTTGATTGGTAATAGAGAAAATGCTAAACAAAGTACAGGACATGGTTCGCCATTACCAATGCTTACACATGGAGGGCCAGGAAGAGCTGGAGGAGGAGAAGAAATGGGAGGCATGCGAGGAATTAAGCACTATATGCAGCGTTGTGCAATACAAGGAACACCAACAACCTTAACTGAAGTTACTGGAATTTATCAAGCAAATTCAAAATATAAAGAGTCAGATAAACATCCATTCGCATATTATTGGGAAGACATTGAGCCAGGAATTTCTCTTAGAACTCATAAGAGAACAGTAACAGATACAGATATTATAAACTTTGGAAATCTGACATGGGATCATTTTTATGCTCATACAGATATTACTTCTTTAGAAGGAAGTATTTTCGAAAAACGTACTGCTCATGGATATTTCATTCTTGCGGCGGCTGCAGGATTGTTCGTATATCCTAATAAAGGCCCAGTAACAGCTAATTATGGATTAGAAGAATGTCGATTCTTACGTCCAATTTATCATAATGACACTGTTTACGTACGATTGACCTGTAAACAAAAAATAGATCGTGACCATCGTGGTAAAGAATTACCTAGTGGTATTGTAAAATGGTTTGTAGAGGTGTTTGATCAAGAAGATGAATTAACAGCTATCGCTACAATTTTAACAATGGTACAAAAGAAATCACCATTTATACAAGTAAATCGATCAAATATTGAAGGATATTTAGCAAAGTTAACTGCAGAGGATAAGCCCAAGTGGGGAATGATGACTCCGCAGCATATGATAGAACACGTAGAGAAAACGATTAGGATTGGTGCTGGAGAAATTCAGGATTTTGAGATTGCTACACCAGAAAAGTATTTAGAAAAAGTACAAGAGATGGTGTATAATCATAAACCAATGCCTAAGGGGCATAAACACCCTTTAATGAAAGAAGGAGTATTAGAAGAGTTGGTTCATGAAGATTTGACAACAGCCCAAATAAAGTTGCTAGAAGCGATGGATGAATTTGAAGCTTATTTCAAAGAAAACCCAGATGCAATTACAAAAAATGCAGTTTTTGGAGAGATGAATAAGTTTGAATGGGAATTATTGAATGTAAAGCATTTGAATCACCACCTTTCACAGTTTGGATTATTAGATTAATTGAATAAAATTAGAGTTTAAATTGACACAACCGTACGTAAACATAACAACAGAAAACGGAGTAGGAACTATAGAGTTCTTCCATCCAGCACATAACTCATTACCAGGAGATATTCTAGCCAAGTTGGCCCAAACAATTACTGATGCAGGAAGCAATGATGAAATTAAGGTAATAGTACTTAAAAGTGGAGGAGCTAGAACTTTTTGTGCAGGTGCAAGTTTTAAGGAATTGATAAATATTAATGATGCAGAAAAAGGGAAAGTGTTTTTTTCTGGTTTTGCAAATGTGATTAATGCTATGCGTACATGTCCAAAATTTATTATCGGACGAGTACAAGGTAAAACTGTTGGAGGAGGAGTTGGAGTTGCGTCTGCTACAGATTATTGCATGGCTACAAAATACGCTTCTATCAAGTTAAGTGAACTAAATGTTGGAATAGGACCTTTTGTAGTTGGGCCAGCGGTAGAACGTAAAATAGGATTGTCGGCAATGACGCAAATTGCTATTGATGCCAATTCATTTTATGATGCAGAATGGGCAAGGGATAAAGGATTATTCACGAAGGTTTTTGAAGATACAGAAACATTAGATGCAGAAGTAAAATCATTTGCAGAACATTTATGTACTTACAATCCTGAAGCAATGCGTGATATGAAGAAAGCTTTTTGGGAAGGAACAGAACATTGGGATACAATGTTAGCAGATAGAGCGGTAATAAGCGGACGATTGGTATTATCTGATTTTACCAAAGAAACATTGAAACGATTTAAGTAAAAGAACTTTTGTCATTCCAGTGCGAACTGGAATCCATAAAATAGATTATAAAATGATTTACAGCTTTAAGGGATATATACCAGTAGTGCATGAAAGTAGTTTCGTACATCCGTTAGCAGCTGTAACTGGTAATGTAATTATTGGTAAGAATTGTTACATCGGTCCAGGAGCCGCTATACGTGGAGATTGGGGTGAGATTATTATTGAAGATGGGGTGAATGTTCAAGAGAATTGTACAGTACATATGTTTCCGGGGAAATCAATACGATTAAAAGAAAGCGCTCATGTAGGCCACGGAGCTGTGATTCACGGAGCTAACTTAGGTAGTAATTGCTTAATTGGAATGAATACGGTAATTATGGATGATGCAGAAATTGGTGATGAATGTATTGTAGGAGCAATGTCTTTTATAAAGGCGAAATCTATTTTTGATAAAAGAAGCTTAATTGTAGGGAATCCTGCTAAAGTCATTAAAGAAGTGAGTGATGAAATGATTGCTTGGAAAACAAAGGGAACTTCTTTATATCAGCAGTTACCATCAGATTGTTTTGAATCATTAATAGAGGTAGAACCATTAAGAGCCATTCCTAAAGATAGACCAACACAAGAAACGTTTTATAAAACTTTAGAAGAATTTAGAAATAAGTAATAAATGATGAATATAGAAGATATCATAAACGAATTAAAACCAATTAGGCAAAGTGTTTTAAAGAGTACTTTATATGATGAAATTCATACGATTGATGATATTCGAATATTCACAGAATATCATGTATTCGCAGTATGGGACTTTATGTCATTATTAAAAAGCTTACAATTACAACTTACTACAGTAGCTATTCCATGGATTCCTTCTAAGAACCTAACCGTAAGAAGATTTGTGAATGAGATTGTATTTGGTGAAGAAAGCGATATAGATAAAGATGGAAATCCTATGAGCCATTATGAAATGTATCTAGAAGCAATGCAACAGATACAGGCAGATATAACTCCTATAACCAAGTTTGTCAACTTAATAAAGTCTGGAGAAACAGTTGAAAATGCTATGAATACATTACAAGTAGCTAAATCGATTAAAGATTTTGTTAATTTTACTTTTGAAGTTATAGAAACTCAAAAACCTCATATTATTGCTGGGGTCTTTACTTTTGGGAGAGAAGATTTGATTCCAGATCTCTTTATGAATATCGTTAAAAAGGTAGGGAATAACAGCAATTTATCTCTGGATAAATTTGTTTACTATTTAGAAAGACATATAGAATTGGATGGAGATGATCACGGCCCATTGAGTCTTAAGATGGTATCACAATTGTGCGGGGATGATATAATAAAATGGAAAGAGGTAATGGTGTATAGTAAGATAGCATTACAAAAAAGGATGTTCCTTTGGGAGTCTGTTAGTAATGAGTTGACTAAGCGTAAATTAGATAAAAAAATAAACTAAAGTTTATTTTTAATTTAAAAACTAACAAACATTAGTTCGTTGAAAACAGTAGAATTATAATTATAAAAGTTAAACGTAATTCTGAATTCATAATTATTAAAAAATGTCAAGAGTAGAATTAAAAATGCCCAAAATGGGTGAAAGTATATCCGAAGCAACCATTCTTAATTGGTTAAAGAATGTAGGTGATACTGTAGAAGAGGATGAAACTATTCTTGAGGTAGCTACAGATAAGGTAGATTCTGAAGTACCTTCTCCTTGTAACGGGACAATTACGGAGCTACTTTATAACCCTAATGATGTTGTTAAGGTTGGGCGAATTATAGCAATCATTAGTGCAAGTCAGGATCAGAACTTAGAAGATAAAAACTCAGAATTAGAGAATAACAAATCTTCTGATGCTAATTCGCTCAGAAAGTCCAAGCCATCTGTTTTGACAGTTCCGAAGACAGTGAGTAAATCTGAGTTTAAGATTCAAAATACCGGTGACAATGACGGTTTTCTTTCTCCGCTAGTTATCAGTATAGCTCAAAAAGAAAACTTGACAATAGAAGAAGTTCAGCGTATTGCTGGTACCGGAGATGGTGGTCGTATTCGTAAGAGTGATGTAATGCTATATCTTAAAAACAGAGAATATCCATTACCTAGTAAACCTCAACCTATTACCCCGAAACCGTCATATAATCCACCGCCAATTTCGTACGTAGAAGGAAAAGATCGTATCGTAGAAATGGATCGTATGAGGACTATGATTGCAGATCATATGGTGTATTCTAAACATACATCACCTCATGTAACAAGTTATATAGAGGTAGATGTAACTAATATGGTGAATTGGAGAAATGAAGTCAAGTTGGAGTTTTTAGAAAAACATGGAGAGAAATTAACGTTTACTCCAATTTTTGTGGAAGCAGTGGCCAAGGCAATTCAAGAGTACCCAATGATTAATGTTTCTGTAGATGGCAAGAAAATTATAGCTCATAAAGATATCAATGTAGGTATGGCAACAGCATTACCTAGCGGAAACTTGATTGTTCCTGTAGTTAGAAATGCTGATGAAAAAAACTTATTAGGTTTAGCTAAAAATGTAAATCATTTAGCAAATAACGCAAGAAACAATGCTTTAAAACCTGATGAAATAGGAGGGAGCACATTTACTATCTCTAATGTAGGAACTTTTGGTAGTTTAATGGGGACTCCAATAATTAATCAACCAGAAGTGGCGATACTAGCATTGGGAATTATTAAGAAAAGGCCAGAAGTAATCACTACAGAGAAAGGAGACGAAATTGCGATTAGAAGTATGATGTATTTATCGTTGTCATTTGATCATAGAGTGGTAGATGGATTTTTAGGAGGTTCGTTCTTACGTAAAGTAGGAGATGAACTTGAAGCTTTTGACATAAATAGAGAAATATAATAAATGCGCAAGGGATAGTAGTGGCATCCTTTTTTACGTCAGTTCGAGTGTCCCGAACTTGTTTCGGGATGTATCGAGAACAAGTAAAAAAGATATAGCGAATAGCCCGATCTACCTCAAGGTATGATGCGCCCAAAATAAATAAAAATGGAACAACAAATCAAAATTACGAGAACCTCAAACTCAAAACTAAAGGATATAGATTTTGATAATATTCCTTTGGGAACAACTTTTACAGATCATATGTTTATCTGTGAATATAAAAATGGAACCTGGAACAATCCTAGAATTGAACCAATGGAACTAATCCCAACACATCCTGCGGCAATGGCACTTCATTATGGCCAAGCGATTTTTGAAGGAATGAAAGCAACTGTAGGAAAAGAGAATACACCATTACTATTTAGACCTGAAGAAAATGCAAAACGTTTTAACCATAGCGCAGCTAGATTAGGGATGCCTTCTGTTCCAGTAGATCTATTCGTAGAAGCAGTAAAACAAATAGTAGGAGTAGAACATAGTTGGATTCCTCCTCAAGATGGAAGCGCATTGTATCTCAGACCGTTTATGTATGCAGATGAACCTTTTATAGGTATGCGTGCAGCTACGAGTTATAAATTTATTGTGATCTGTTCTCCTGCCGGACCATTTTTTACTAAAAAAATTCGATTGTATGCGGAAACTGAGTACATAAGAGCAGCAGATGGAGGTACAGGAGAAGCAAAAGCAGCTGGAAATTATGCAGCGGCAATTCTCCCAACTGAAAAAGCAAAAGCAAAAGGATATGATCAGGTATTATGGTTAGATGCAAATGAGCATAAGTATATTCAGGAAGTGGGTACGATGAATATATTTTTCAAAATAAACGGTAAATTCATAACACCGTCAACAAATGGTTCTATTCTTAAAGGTATTACTCGAGATAGTGTGATTTCTTTATTAAAGGATAAGGGGTTTGAGGTAGAAGAACGTCCGATTACAATTGATGAGTTAATTGCATATGACAAAGAAGGGAAATTAGAAGAGGCATTTGGTACAGGAACTGCAGTTGCTATTGCTATGATAGAAGCGATAGGGTATAAAGATAAAGTGATTACTTTGTCTGATAATAATCCTGTAAGTCAAGATGTGAAAAGCACACTTGATGGTATCAAGACTCAAAAAATAGAAGATAAATTCGATTGGATAATACCTGTTTCGGTGGAGGAGAAAGTAGGGTAGGTATTACTATTAGAATTCAGAATTACGAATAATCGTAATTCATAAATCGTACATCAAAAATTAAAGAGAGATGTTAGCTGAAAAAACAATAGCAAAACAAGTTCTGAAAAAGGCATTTAGTACGCTATGTACTGCTAAAAGCATGACAGAACTATATGAAGAAAATTTTAAGACAGTTTCAAAATACGTTCATGCAACATCCAGAGGGCACGAGGCTATTCAGATTGCAGTAGCTATGCAATTACTACCTCAGGATTATGCTTTTCCTTATTATAGAGATGATTCGATGTTGTTAGGAATTGGAATGAGACCCTATGATTTGATGTTGCAATTGTTGGCTAAAAAAGAAGATCCTTTTTCTGGAGGGAGAACCTATTATTCCCACCCTAGCCTTAAAGATGATGACAAACCTAAAATTCCACACCAATCCTCTGCAACAGGTATGCAGGCAATTCCTTCCACTGGTGTAGCGTTAGGAATGCAGTATAAAGAATTGGTTGGTTTAGATGGGAATCTTAGCAAGAAACCTCTTGTCGTATGTTCATTGGGAGATGCCTCGGTAACAGAAGGGGAAATAGCAGAAGCTTTTCAGATGGCAGCTTTAAAGCAGTTGCCAATATTGTATTTAGTACAAGATAACGGTTGGGATATTTCTGCGAATGAAGCTGAAACAAGAGCGCAAAATGCCTATGAGTATGCAGCAGGATTTCACGGATTAGAGGCAATTACAATTGACGGAGCTAATTTTACAGAAAGTTATTTAGCAGTAGAAGAAGCGATTCGAGTTATAAGAGAAGAAAGAAGACCGATATTGGTTCACGCTAAAGTTCCGTTACTAAATCATCACACATCAGGAGTGAGAATGGAATGGTATCGTGATGATTTAGAAGAAGCAAGATCAAGAGATCCATATCCTGTATTAAGAAATCAACTGCTAGAAGCTGGTTTTAATGAGGATGAGGTAAATTCCATAGAAGCAGAAGCAAAAGAAACTGTAGCAAAAGATCTTCAGGAAGCGATGAAAGCTGAAGATCCTAAACCGGAAGATTTGTTTACTCATGATTTTGCTCCAACACCAGTTACCGAGGAAAAAGGAGAACGAGCTCCTTCTGATAAGGATGAGGTAGTAATGGTAGATTGCGCGTTATTTGCAGTTGAAGAATTAATGCGAAAACATAAAGAGTGCTTACTATATGGTCAGGACGTTGGAGGACGATTAGGAGGAGTGTTTAGAGAAGCAGCTACATTGGCACAAAAATTTGGTGATGAGCGTGTTTTTAACACACCAATACAAGAAGCATTTATTGTTGGATCGACTGTTGGAATGTCTGCTGTTGGTTTAAAACCTATTGTAGAAGTACAGTTTGCAGATTATATATGGCCAGGATTAAATCAACTGTTTACAGAAGTAAGTAGATCTTGTTATTTATCTAATGGGAAATGGCCGGTTTCAATGATATTAAGAGTACCAATTGGAGCGTACGGTAGTGGAGGTCCTTATCATTCATCTTCTGTTGAATCTATTGTTACAAATATAAGAGGAATTAAAATTGCTTATCCTAGTAATGGAGCTGATCTAAAAGGATTGATGAAAGCTGCGTATTATGATCCTAACCCAGTAGTAATTCTAGAGCATAAAGGATTGTATTGGTCTAAAGTAAAAGGAACTGACGCAGCTAGAACTATTGAACCATCAGAAGATTATATATTACCTTTTGGGAAAGCCAATATTGTACAACAAATATGGCCAAAGGATGAGGAAGAGACAATGACTGTAGTAACATATGGAATGGGAGTGCATTGGGCTTTAAATGCAACAAAAGACCTGAATGATGTTATAGAGATTATAGATTTAAGAACACTATATCCATTAGATGAGAAAGCTATTATGGAATCTGTGAAAAAGACTAAGAAGTGTTTAGTAGTAACCGAAGAACCCACGAATAATTCTTTTGCCAGAGCGTTATCAGGAAAAATTCAGGAAGAATGTTTCCGTTATTTAGATGCTCCGGTAATGACAATTGGTTCAGAGAATATGCCGGCTATTCCTCTAAATAGTACATTAGAACAAACGATGATTCCTTCTACAGAAAAAGTAAAAGAAAAGATAGACGAGTTATTGAAATATTAAAAAATGTAAATAAATTCGTATTAGCCTCATTTGTTACGAAACAAGTGAGGCTATATTTTTTGATTAAAATACTATAAGTAAGTTTTTACTTACATATAGTATTAATTAAGTAGTTTTTATGTGTTTAAATACGTTTTATTAAGATAAAAAGCATAAAAATTTTGGTAAATTGAAAAATAGTGCTATCTTTACACCAGAGTTAATGAGTTAGCGCTTTCATTTCCCCAAAGATGAAAGTATTTATAAAAAGTGAGTTTTAATTTTAGAATAAGCCCCTAAATTAAGATGATTTGTGTGAAGAAAAAGAGCGTGGAGACGCTCTTTTTTGTTTTCAATAAATTCCAATATGGATAGCTAATTAATAGCTTTCCTATTCCAATTTCTTATGTTATTTTTTAATAAGTATAGTCACTTTCGGATAGCATTCCTTAGGTTTTAGTTATTTAGAAATCTAGAATCAATATTTTTTAATATCTAGAAGTGTAACTCATTGTTAAACAGTAGTTTGATTTATTTTTCATTTATTAAGGATAGTTTTTTTGAAAAAATAGTAGGGTGTTTTTATGCTAGTATGTTTTAGTATCGTAAAAATTTAAAAACATAAAAAAAGCAATCATGAAAAAAATCATTTTATTATTAGCCATTTCAATTTCAGCTTGTATAACTTCTTGTAAGTCCGATGATGATGGAGCAGGACCTATGGAAACACAAGATAAATTTATTGGAGTTTGGAAAATAACTCAGGAATTTGAAGATGGAGTAGAAGAAACAGTAGATGCCTGCGAGTTGTTAGATGTATTAACAGTAACAGCTGATCAAAATTTTACTACAACAGCCCACGTTATGGAAAACGGATCTTGTGTAATGATAGATGACCCTTTCCAAGGAACTTGGGAAAATTTAGGCGATAATGTATACAAAATTACACCAGATAGAGATCAAGCTGAAGCTATAGAAGCTACAATTACTTTTTCGGGTAATACGATGACAACAGTAATTAATGACGAAGATGGTGAGTTTAAACAGGTATTAACCAGAATTTAATGTATGATTACATAGGAACAAAACTTTATTTCAGCTTTGTTCCTATGTTTTTATATGTTAGAAATTAAAGCGTAATACCAGATCCGGTGTAAAACGCAATGATTGATTATCAAAACTCTCTAGGAAAAAATTAAAGTCATCATCTACGTTGTCTCTATAACTTTGACTAATTACATTTTTTCTATTGTATAAATTCCTTATAGACACTCCTATCATCCCATTCCAATCTTTTTCTTTATCAAGTTTAAAACGATACATGGCAGAAACATCTAGTCGGTGATAATCTTTATATCTACTGGAGTTAATTCCTTTTGGATCCGTAATAACTCCATCAAGGTCATCATTATCTTTAAAAATTTTTGTAAAAGGCCTTCCAGTAGCATAATTCCAACCCATAGCAAATTCGAAATGATTAACCTTTAGTGTTTGGGATAGGTTAAATACGTGACGTTGATCATAATTGCCATTATAGAACGAATCTTGTATTAGTGGAAAAGAGCTGATAGTTTTACTTAATGAGTAACCAGCCCAGACTCTATAATTATGAATCCTTTTTTTAAGTAGGAAGTCTATTCCAATTCGCTCTTCTTCTCCATAGAATATAAGGGTGTCATCATCATCAGGTAATGCTAGGTCTAGTATTAAATCACTTAATGAGGACACATCTGTTATTTTTTTATAATAACCTTCTACATCAAAATTCCATCCATTGTATGTGTATAGAGCACCTAAAGTAAATTGCATACTTTTTATAACACGTATAGGGGTGCCCTCAAGGCCCTCACCTTCAAAAGAATTGTTAGATAGTATCCAAACATTATCAGAAACGGGTAGTGCAGGAACATCTCCAAATGGGCTATTATTTGTAAGGAAATTATTGAGCTGTTGATTTTTTAGTTCTGCAGAGGTGTTTAAAGTAAAATTATTCCATAATTGATAAGAGGAAAACATTCTGGGCTCCACAAAAAAAGAATCAGTATTACTTACTTGCGATCCTCGAACCCCTAGATTTATATAGGTTTTAGGAGTTTTATATTTGTATTCTGAATAGATAGTATGATTGGTGCCATTTCCATTAATCGTGAATCGATTATCGAAATTATTAAAATCATTCATAGTGGTACTGATGACTTCATATCCTGTTTGGTTATATGTAAATTGATATCCAACATCGATAGAATGTTTTTTGGTAATAGGAATATGTAATGCGTATTCACCACCAATATCTTTTATTGTATTATTAATGATTTCACTTTCTTGAATAACAGTATTAAAATTTTCTTGTTCATTTGTTAGACTATATCGCTGATCATAGGAAGAGAAATAGAAATTTACATTTTGGCGTATATTATTATGATATTTTTTATCCCAATTTAGACTGAAACCTAGGTTTCTTATCTTAAGAATATCTTTAACAGAAGCTAAATTCTCAGAAATAGGTATGGATATTATGTTATTATTGTCAAGTCTGTTTTCAGTAAAAATAGAACTGAATTTTATTGCATTATCATCATTTGGTTTCCATAATATATTGAAATTAGTATCAGAAAAAGAAAAATCATCTTCTCTGGAACTTTCTGTTGTAGATCCTTCATTGGCATCCGGAATATTTGCTCTTGTATTTTGAAATACTTTTCTTACTAGATTATTATAGGCAATGTTTTGATAGATGTCTGTCGTTGATCTACGTCCGGCAAGCATAATCCCAATTTTTTTTGACAAAGGAAGTTTTAAATAGGCGTCTACGTGTGTAAAATTAAGACCTCCCCCAGCTTGTATTTTTTCTGTAAGATCATCGTCAGATTCTATAATAACTACCCCAGAAATTCTATCTCCATAACGTACACTCGTTCCTCCACGATATACGGTTACATTTTTGGTAATATAAGGGTTAAAAGACGAGATTTGATTGAAGAAATGACCACTTTGATACATTTTGATTCCATCCCATAATACTAGATTTTGACCTGGTGTGCCTCCACGGATAAAAAGCCCAGCCGGATCTTCCGTCGGGCTACTAATACCAGGTAATAATTGCAAACTTTGCAGAACATCGGGCTCTACAAGGCCTGGAAGAATTCTAAGTTTTTTTGTGGATATGGTAACAGCAGCATCTTGGTTCTTTTGTATACCACTAGTTAAATACTCTCTTACAAGGACTTCACTGAGATTCTGAATATCTGGTTGTAATCTAATTGTATCACAATTCGCACCAGATAACTCCGAAATTTTTATTGTTTTGTTTTTATACCCTAAATAAGATATAGATATAGAATCCCAAGGATGAAGTTGTAATTTAAAAATACCTTTATTATTGGTGAGACCAACAGTTCTCTTGTTTAAGAATATATCTGCTTGAGGCATTTCGAATTTCGAAACAGCGTCGATTACTACACCACAAATATTGATTACTTTGGTGTTTTTTACCAAAATATAATCGGTATCACTTACCTTTTGTAAGGTAAAAGAAGTCTGAAGCTCTAAAATTTCTTGTAACGAACCAATAGATAGCTGTGCTTTTTGTAGGCTCAATAAAATATTTTTGATAGCTCCAACATCATATGAAAAATTGAATTGATGTTGATTCTCAAAAGCTTTTATAATATTTGTTAGAGGTTGGCTTTCCGTCGTTATTGGCAAATCCACTTTTTGTGAGTGACCAATAATATGGCATAAGAATATTAAAACCGTAGTTAGTTTAAATAATGTCACTTATTTTTTAATTCTAAATTTTTAGGATTTTTAAATATATAACTAATATCCATGGGGTCAAAACATGTTTGTAATGCTTTATCAAGATCGTTATGTACAAAGAAACCAGAGAATAGACGATTTAAATCAACATTAGGGTTCGTTGTAATTTTAATATCATATTGTCTTTCTAATTCTCCAATAAGGTGCTTAAGTGTTACTTGATTAAAAGTACTTTTACCTTGCATCCAACTAGGTTTAGATTCTTTAATTTCTTTAGGATCTAATGTGCCTTCAGCATTAGATTTAATAGCTTTTCCAGGAGTAAGAATAACTGTTTCTTTGGTGTTGGTTACTTGTACCTTTCCTTCAAAACAATGTACTTCGATGTTTTCATTTCTAGCATAAACATTAAATTCTGTTCCTAGTACGGTAATATCTCCATTTTTAGTTTTCACAGTAAAACTAGACCCTTTTTCTACGTCAAAGAAAGCTTCTCCTTTGAGGTAGATGATTCTGTTTTCAGCAAAAGATTTTTTGTCATACTCTATAGAAGAATCCGCATTTAAAGTAACTATAGAGTTTTCCGGGAGTGTCCAGGTTTTGGTTTCTGCCATTTCAGTGCTCACCTCGGTTGTGGTAAAAAGCACTGTCCTCAGTCCAAATAATATAACAACAGCCGCTGCAGCCGTATATAACCAGAATTTTAGTTTAATTACTTTACTTTTGGTGGCTTTCTTAAAGGTTTTGTTATATTCTTTTTGACTTTTTAGACCTTTTTCAACATCAAAAACGGGGCGGTCGAATTTTTCAACATTTCTCAAAATGTCTTTGTAAGCCAGATAATCGTCCGAATTTTCGAACTCTTTTTTTTCTTCATCAGAAATATCATCTGCCAACCATCTTCCTAGAAAATTATCTTTGTCCATATTATTTTTATTAATACTGTATGTTAAACAAAAAGTTTAACCACTTTATACATTGCCTATTTTTTTTCTTAAAATAATCAATGCCAGATGCATTCTTTTTTCTACTGCTTTTACCGAAATATCAAGCATCTCTGCAATCTCTTTATACGTTTTCTTTTCAATCCGATTTAAAAGAAAAACTTCTCTTTGCCCTTCCTTAAGATTACTTATGGCAAGATTTAATTTGTGCATAAATTCTTTTTCTTCCATCTGAAACTCTGGAGACTCATTGGTATAGGTCTTTTGTTCAGTCGATTTAAATTTTAGCACTGTTTTCTGATGTTTATAATCATTAATGGATGCATTATTAGCTATCTTATATAGAAAACTCTTGGCCGCTCCAAAAATAATCTTAGCACAGTTTGTCCAGAGCTTTGCAAAACTATCCTGCACAATATCCTGTGCTTTCTCCATATCTCCATATTTATAATAGAGATAATAGCATATTTTTTCTGCGTGCTCTCGATATAGTTGTTCATATACTTTCTCATCGCAGACACTAATTATGTTTTCGGACATTTCTAAAAATTTTGTTCAATTAGTATGATAACATAGTGTCATATATAAGTTTGTTAAATTAATAATATTACCACGAATAACCTATAGAAATTTCTGGTAAGACGTCTAAATATAAAGCCCTTGGCCCAGAAAGTTCTTGTGTGAATTGTATACGATTAGCTGCTCCGATTGTAAATCCAGATTTGAAAACCCATTGATAACCTCCTTTTAGAGAAGCTCCGATTATAAAGGTGTTATATTCTCTCCGTCTAAAAATAGACGTGTTTTCATAATCTACATCTTTATATCTTCCTATAATCCCAGTTCCGATAAACCAACCTTTTGGAGCTTTTTTACGTTTTGAGAAATAGTACCTAACTCCAATTTCTAGCCCTATTTGATATTCAAAGACATCTCCTTCAGCAACCAAAGATCCATTTGCAATAACATCTGTTGTGGAAAAATCTCCATAACCTTGAAGTATTAAGGAAAAGTTATTTTCCAAGATACGTTCATATTCAAAGTTTATGCCTCCATATAATGCTGATAAAGGCAATAAACGAATACTGTTTTTATAATCAGTTATTGTTGTTTTATCATCATTGTTAGTATTTGTTTCTTGTGCGTATCCTGTAGTCCGGAATGACAATATAAGGACTAGAATTAAAACTGTTTTTTTCATTAGTCTTTCGTTTCTATTTTAAAAATTACAACCCTAAAACAAAAAAGGAGGAATATACCCTACCTAAAGAGAGAAATATTTTTTGAAATAATTAATTGAAAGAAAAAGACTACAATTTTGTATATATTTATTTTTTATATGTGTTAAAGTACGTTTTATTAAGATAAAATACACAAAAAGTTTGGTTGATTCAAAAAAGATTGTATCTTTACACCTGAGTTAATGAGTTAGCGTTTTCATCCTCCCCAAGGTGAAAACATTTAAAAAAAAAGTGAGTTTTAATTTTAGAATAAGCCCCTAAATTAAGATGATTTGTGTGAAGAAAAAGAGCGTGGAGACGCTCTTTTTTGTTTTCTGCTATTTTATGTTAATAATTCTTTCAGAGTTGTTTTTTGATCAAAATTTATTTTCTATTTTTTGGAGTCAAAGGATCTAATAAAGTTTTTCTCTTTAGTTAGTGTGTACTATTTTACTTTTTTAAAAAAACTATAAGCTCTGATTGATTAAAATGAAAACAGAAAAGTAGGATTAATACTACTTTTTGGTTATAAAATGAATTTTATAACGTTAAAATGCATTTTATTTGGATTAAAAACACAAAAAGTTTGGTTGATTCAAAAAAGATTGTATCTTTACACCAGAGTTAATGAGTTAGCGTTTTCATCCTCCCCAAGATGAAAACATTTAAAAAAAGTGAGTTTTAATTTTAGAATAAGCCCCTAAATTAAGATGATTTGTGTGAAGAAAAAGAGCGTGGAGACGCTCTTTTTTGTTTTCCGCTATTTTATGTTAATAATTCTTTCGGAGTTGTTTTCTGATTAAAATTTATTTTCTATTTTTTGGAGTTAGAGGATCTAATAAAGTTTTTCTTTTTAGTTAGTGTGTACTATTTTACTTTTTTAAAAAAACTATAAGCTTTGATTGATTAAAACGAAAACAGAAAAGTAGGATTAATACTACTTTTTGGTTATAAAATGAATTTTATAACGTTAAAACGCATTTTATTTGGATAAAAAGCACAAAAAGTTTGGTTGATTCAAAAAAGATTGTATCTTTACACCAGAGTTAATGAGTTAGCGTTTTCATCCTCCCCAAGATGAAAACATTTAAAAAAAAGTGAGTTTTAATTTTAGAATAAGCCCCTAAATTAAGATGATTTGTGTGAAGAAAAAGAGCGTGGAGACGCTCTTTTTTGTTTTGTAATAGTTTCATTATATTTTAGTAAAAAAAAGTTATTATTTTCTTTAATGCACCTTATTAAAAATGCGCTGATTATTATAATCAGCACATTTTTTTCACACCTATCTATTCACAGAGAATATATCCTTTAATTGTTTAATCATATTACCATTGCCAGAGAGAGAGATTTCACCTATTTTATCAGCAATCTTCTCTACATACTCCATTTCTTTCAATTTGTAAAGCATTTCATTATCTTCCATTAATTTTGCTGTATTTAGTAAACTTCTGGTCGATGCTGTTTCCTCACGTCTGGTAATGATATTAGCTTGAGCTTTCTTTTGTGCTACCAGTACCTGGTTCATGATCTCTTTCATTTCACCAGTAAGGATGATATCCCTGATACCGCAATTCAATACTTTTACACCTAGCTTGATTGCTTGTCCTTTAGTAGTCTCTAATATGATATTCGCCATACTATCTTTACGTTCTAAAAGTTCATCCAAGCTGTAATTTCCTACGAAAGCTCTAAGAGCTAATTGCATCACGATGTATAATTGTTTTTCATACTCTTTATTGTCAAGCAAAGCTTTTTCGATATCTACAACTTTGTATTGTGTGTAAAAATTAATACGAATAGCAGCTTTGTCCTTAGTCAACAATTCCTGACCGGCAATTTCTAGCTGTAATTGACGTAGATCTGCTTTAGTAATTTCGATAGTTGTATCATTTCTCCAGAAACGATAAGTACCGCTTTCAAGTGTTTTAGCATAAATGTCATCTACGATTAATACAGCTTTTTCATATGCCGCAACTTCAAAAACTCTTACATATTTATTGAGCGCGTAATTACTGAATAGAGATTTATTTATTTTTTCGGTGATATAGATCTTACTAAGATCTATTCTGGTAAATTCATATTCATACAATCCTTTCCAGAGAGTATACCTTCCAGCAGTAAATACGCTTTTAAAGTTACCGTTCTCGTAGACTAATACAATTTCACTATCTTTTACCTCAATTACATGAAGCATATCTTCCAACTCTTTGTCTTTTAGTAAGAGTTCTAATGCAATTGGTGTTGCAAAAGGTTTAGAAAGATCATATTGCATAGCACTTTCATTAAATCCTAACCAATAGATTCCTTGTGTTATTACGCGATTGTAATCACCTTTTCTGAAAACCAAGCCTACTTTACCAGCATTGATTCTTACTCGTTTCATTTTTTTCATTTTTTTTGTCTGCTTTTTGACAGACAGATTTAACATTAATTGGATGATAATCCCGTAACGGAGGTATTATCTACTTCTTCTGAATACGTATAGATTTATAGTATTAAAGAAGTATATTTTTGGGCGTATCCTCTTTTTTGCTTTTGCTACAAAGAGGTCGGGCTATCCATTTCTACTCCTCGTATTGCCTTATCTTCAATATCACTTCGACAAGCTCAGTGTAATATCTTAGGATGACAATACTGCGGGGTAACCATTTCTATCCCTTACGCAATTATAATTTCAGTATAAAAAGGGTGAAAGCAAATCATCTTTTGAGCACGGAAATAATAGTGTGTTATATCTTCTACAACTAGTTTTTAGTATCGAAATAGTAAAATGAATATCTAAAAAAAGACATAGTTATTCTAAAATCTGAATTCAAAAAAAGTAACTGTTTCCGATAATAACATTACTATTATTTCAAAGAACTTTTAAGACTGTTCTTATAGCAAGAGTACTATAAGAACTGATTTGCTAATCACTGTTTTTGTTTATCAGTTTTAAAAGATGATTAGCTTTTAACCTACATTATGAGTGTAGTGCTCTAGCCTACTGAGCTACGAAACCTGTTTTGGTGGTCTCGACGGGAATCGAACCCGTGCAATTTAGAAAAGGCATTTTCAGTACCTTGTTCGCTAGATCCGAAATCTAGTGCGTTTACCAATTCCGCCATATCCCAAAAGGATAGTGGGATTCGAACCCACATGAACTAAAGTCTATTGCTCTACCAACTGAGCTACGGGACCATTTTTTACTTTTATAGTGGTCCCGATGGGATTCGAACCCATGACACATAGAGTTGTGACTATTATTTGGTTAATAGTCAAACCTTCAAACCAAGTTGAATATGAAGTGATCATACAAAATTGCAATACTTCATACAATAGTGCTATACAGAAACACCCAACAAGACTTGCTTGATATTTTTAAGAAGTTCAATAAATTTGTTTTTGAAACACAATGGTTCAATATTGAACTACTAATTAATTTTGAATAATTATCCTCAATAAAAGCAATAGCCTCATTTATATCTGAGAGTATATTTTTAGAATTATAAGAGGAAATAGTTTTTTCTATATTTTCTTTTGAAAAGTCGAATGCATGAATCCCACAACATTCGGCAACACAGTATATTTCCAGATCCTGCCAAAATTCTTTATTGTTTTCTAAGAACTGGTCTATGTAAATAACTTTGGATGTTTTTTTAGTCTTCATAATCGTATTTTTTATCGAAAGCCCTGTTACATTCTTCAATTATAACAGGGCGCTACTACAAACCCTCATTTGTTTTACCTCTTATAAAAGAGGGTTTGTTTTAATTACTATGCAAATGTTTAATGTATTAGCGCAATATTTTTGCGTAGTAATTATTTTATTTATAAAAAATGCGATTTTGATCGTTTTTATCTTCTGGTGTATCCGTATCAGGATACAAGGCTTTAGTCATACCATTAATATAACTAGTTGCCCACTTTAAAAGTAAAAGTTGTAAACTGTTTTTAGTTTTTTCTTTGGTAATTGTTAGTTGTGTTTTCATGATGTTAATTTTTAACTCATAGTTATAATTATGTATTATTTAACCTGGATTATGTGTTAGAACTTCGTTATGAGGCTTTCAAGTGAAATAAAGACTATCAGTTTCTTGCTTTCTGCATAGCATCGCTATGGTGAAAGTAAAAAATAGAGAGAAGCGTTAGTGTTTGAAGTAATTGGGAGCCGTAATAGATTTTTTAATACATAATCAAGATTTCATTTCATACTCGTGATCACGTCTGTCAATTTCGCCCAGAGGACTTCCTTTGAAGGTGGAAATTTTTTTGAACCCGTTTTCTTCTAGAATTAGTGACTGTTCTTTTTTAACAGATCCTCTTCTAGAGTTTCCATAATCACCAGTTAATTTTTTTGTGGCTGGATCCAGATCACCCCAAAGCTTATCTGGTTTGCCATTATCGATCGGTTCTACGAAATAGGTAATACCAGTAATTTTGGATTGAACTATGAATCTGCCAGTGTCTTCAGTTTTAGATAAAAACCTTTGTAATAGATTGTTTTTCATAGTTTTAAAATTTAATTATTAGTGGAATAGACAAGGATTGAACCTGTATCTTCGGAGCTTCAATCCGATGCGTTGAGCAACTCCGTTACTATTCCTTTTTAGGGTGTGCTCCGGGATTAACTCATAAGGTTTTTATTTGATAAATAGGTATTCGTGAATGCTATGCATTTGGAACCCTGTTCCTCCCATTCACAGTGAGATACTTTACCAGATACCCTAGAGACACCATTTTATCGTTTTTGTATTGTTTGGTATTCAGAGTATTGATAAATAAATCTTTATATTAGTCTATAGATTGGAAAACAAAGTTTATGGATAATATTTCAACAATTATTTTAGCTGCATCTTTATTCATTATTATGTTAGGGATGGGGTTGTCTCTTGTAATAGCTGATTTTAAGAGAATACTTATTTACCCAAAGGCTATTTTAGTTGGTTTAACTAATCAGCTCATAATTTTACCACTTATAGGATTTGCCATTGCTTCTTTGTTTCCATTAAGACCAGAGATCGCTATAGGAATTATGATATTAGCAGCTTGTCCTGGTGGAGCAACTTCTAATTTAATCTCTCATTTAGCCAAAGGAGATATTGCTTTGTCGGTAACGCTTACTGCATTTAGTAGTTTGATCACAATCATAACGATACCATTTATAGTTAATTTTTCATTGCTTTATTTTTTGTCTGAGGACCAGGCTATTCAGTTGAATGTAATTGAAACTATTATACAGATTTTAGTAATCATTATTGTTCCAATAGGCATAGGTATGATTATTAGAAAATACAATGAATCTTTTGCTTTAAGAATGGCTAAACCAGTAAAAATAGCTTCTGCATTAGTACTTGCATTGGTTATTGTTGGCATTTTGGTTAAGGAAAAGGATAATTTTATTTCTTATTTACAAGAAGCTGGATTAGTTGCTTTATTGCTAAATATATTGACAATGGGAATAGGTTATTACTCTGCCAAGTTGTTTCGAGTTCATCATAAAGGAGCGATGTCAATAGCTATAGAATCTGGGATTCAGAATGGTACTTTAGCTATATCAATAGCTATCGCAATACTTCATAATACCTCTTTTGCAATTGCTCCAGCTGTATATAGTTTGTTAATGTTCTTCACTGGTGGCATTGCAATATTTTTTGGAATACGAAATGGTAAAATAAATAAATAGTAGATACTATAAAACGATCTATTATTTAGTCATGCTTTACAGTTTTCATATGTATAATTTCTAAGGCATTGGGAATCGAACCCAAGACTCCCGCGATACAAGCGCGGTACTCTACCACTGAGTTATACCTTAATTTGATGACCCGAAAGGATTCGAACCTTTACACCAAGAGTCAAAGTCTTGGATGCTGCCGTTATATCACAGGTCAGTTTGTAAGCTCAATAGGAGTCGAACCTATACTTCAAGGGTCGTAACCTTGGGTGCTTCCGTTTACACCATGAGCCTGTCTTGTGCTCCCTCTTGGACTTCTATTGTTTTAAGAAATCGTGAATGCTATGCATTTCGAACCAAGACTGAACCGGGCTTAAACCAGATGCGGCTGACTTTGGGCTAGCGGAGCATTCGTACAGGAAGAGAGATTCGAACTCTCAGTATCTTGATTCTAAGTCAAGCGCGTATGCCGTTCCGCCATTCCTGCATTAAAATTGTACTCTATAAGGGAATCGAACCCTTGTCTTCCGGGAGAAAGCCGGATGCACTAACCACTATGCTAATAGAGCAATTTGTCTGAGAAGCAGGATTCGAACCTGCGACCTCTCGCGTCCAAGGCGAGTAAACAAAACCACCGTTATCTTCCCAGATGTATAGCGGAAGAAGTGGGAATCGAACCCACACGAGTCATTAGCTCCTAACAGTTTTAACTCTTGTTTGCTATTCCCTTTTGGATTCGTTGAATCGCAAGCTTATTTCAAGACTGCGGCCACCACCTATTGGCTTGCTCTTCCGTTTTTAGCAGTACCGACGGGATTCGAACCCGCGACCTTCCGAGAGACAGTCGGGTGCACTAGCCATTGTGCTACGATACTTTTTAATTATGAATGTTCAGTGGGAGTTATAGGATTCGAACCTATTCAGCTTTCGCAACAGTTTTTAACTCAAAGGCTGTCATTTCATTTTGGATTCGTTGAATTCGATTCCTCATTTCAGACTGTCCTGGCTCTCCAGCTCCAGCGAATTCCCTTTTATGAGACAAGAATGAGATTGCTACGCTTTCTCATTAAGTTGCAAAGTGGATTTCATAGCATTCAAAATAAATTTGATACTATTTCCATCATTGAGACAAGAATGAGATTCGAACTCATAAAAAACAGATTTGCAGTCTGTTGCCTTTGCCATTCAGCCACCTTGTCTTTTGCGATACCAGTAAGACTTGAACTTACATCTTGAGATTTAACAGCTTATTAGTAAGTGACCATTACCCTAACAGTATCAATAGTGCGGAGAACAAAGGAATTGAACCTTCACTGCAATTATGCAGACTTGTTTAGCAGACAAGCGCAACAAACCAATATTTGCCTATTCTCCTTAAAGTTGACACAGAGGGATTTGAACCCACATCACCTCGATTAAAAGTCGAGTGCTTTTCCAGTTAAGCTACGTGTCAATTTTGGTTTTCAGTATGTCAATGAACTATGTAAATAAAAAAAGGCGCCTTATTCGGGCGCCTTTATATATCTTGTTGTTGTATGTCGGTTTATAATCGCATACGCTTCCTTTCTATATAATAGACACCATGTATATTCCAATCGGAACAATATTCCCCTTGTTTGTTAAAGAGGCGGGTTAAACTATGTTGTAAACTATTCGGCATCATTCTTAATTTTTTTATTGTTGTAATAATTTAATCACTATTGATTTTGTTTCGTTGTGATTGCGATGCAAAGATCAAAACTTTTTTTTAATCTCCAAATGTTTTTACATTTTATTTTATTGATAATCAGATAGTTATGTTTGATTTTAGGCATAGGGATTTCCGTCCGTTTTTCAACGGATATTGGATTTTTTTGCAATCGTCTGTCTCTCTGATGCTTACTTTCCAAATACTATTCTTTATGTGCTAATTAACTTTTAAACATTTTTTCAAAAATTTTTAATAAAAAAAAGCGTCCAATTTCTTGGACGCTTGTACTATATCTATTTTTTATCTTTAAATCATATCAAAATAATAGTCAAAAATAGGTACATAACGTCCGTTTACCGGTTCCAGATACTTCTATCCATCGGTAATCACACTGACTAAACAGTGGTTTCGGCATAATATGTAGTCTATTTTTTGTCATTTATTATACAAATATTGGATAATCTAATGGCATAATCCAAATTTTGAATATGTTTTTTAGGATTATAAAGCTAGTTTAGAATCATTTTAGGTGATTTTTCTGTCAATAATATATAGTATTATATAAAACTATATTTGTACTTTTATCTACAATGACAGTACAAGATTTTATCAATTGGTTTGGAAAGAACCCTAATCTAATACTAGGGTATTTCGCAGTAATTATAGCATGTTCCTTAATAGGTTTGCTTTATGTAAAACAGTCAAATTTTAAACCTCCTATTAATTATTTCTACGGAATTTTAATTTATGCGGTTACCATACCAGGATTACTAGCCTTGGTTTTATTATTGTACAGTTTTTTCTTTCTAAAAACAAATCTACTTCAGTTAGATTTGGTAACATATTTTGTACCATTAATATCCATGATTATTACTTTGGTTATTATCAATAAGACAGTGCCTATGTCCCGAATACCAGGTTTTGGAAAGTTATCAGGTCTTTTTATCATGATCATGATTACTTTTATCATTACCTATATTTTACAAAGAATGTTTTTTGGAGTCTTCTTCGTAGGAAGATTTCAATACTTAATAGTGTTCTTCTTAGCATTATTGCTAGGGTTAAAAATTGCTTGGGATCGTATGGTGAAATGATTGTGGTTATAATAATTGTAACATTTTGATGCTAGATGATACCTATAATATAAAGGTATAAGAGGAAATACTTATCTTAGATCCTTCTAAAACACTTATTTTTTTAAATTTGTTTAAAATCACTAACCATGCTAAAAAATTTAAAGTCCTTATTTATAGTTGATGATTCTGAGGAAGAAAACAAAGAGCCTTCAGAGTCGGTAGAAAAATCTGAGGAAAAATCAGATAAAAAACCGACTGCATCGACACCACCGCCACTTCCTAATATTCCAGTGATTTCTTCAATAGAAGGAACGTTGGATACTAAAATAGTTGAAAAATTATTACAAGCAATAGAGAAGAATAATCTGGAAGGATTTGATTATTTGGAATATAAGAAGTCTCTTAAAGCCTTGGAGAAAATGCCAATGGATGAGGCGACAAAATATCGCTCGGCTTTTGCTACAGCTTCTACAATGGGTGTGACTCTGGACAAACTTTTACAGACTACTAATTTTTATATTGGTGTCTTAAATAAAGAAAATGAACAATTTATAGGAGCTTTTAAGAATCAATTTGATAGTAAAGTATCAGGAAGGGAAAGAGAAATTGCTCAATTTGAATCTATTATAAAAGAGAAGTCTGAGCAAATTAAAAAACTGACTGAGGAAATTGCAAAACATCAACAACAAATAGGTGATTTGAAAACTAAAGTTGAAGAGAGTAATAGTAAGATTAATAAAACACAGAATGATTTTAAAGTATCTTATAATCACCTGAAAGCACAGTTTGAAGAAGATATTGTAAAAATGCAGAAATACTTAAAATAAATGGACAACAACTCATTAAAACCAAAAACATTTTGGAAAAGACCTGAAGGTAAAACAGGGATGTTATTTATGGGGCTTTTAGGGGCTGGAGGATTGTATGGATTATACAAAGTACTTCCTTTTCTAATTACCATAGTAGAGAATACCTTGTACTTAGGAGTTTTATTGGCTGTTTTAGGAGCGCTAATTTATATTGTATTAGATCCTAAGATGAGAAACCTTATTTTCTATATGTATAAGTCTTTTATGCGATGGTTAACCGGGATTTTTATTCAGATAGATCCAATAGGTATTTTAAAAAGTTATATAGATGATCTTCATAATAATCTAAAGAAGATGAATAAGCAAATTGCTTCTCTGAAAGGGCAGATGAAACGTTTGCAAACTATTATATATGATAATAAGAAAAATATCAACAATAATTTAAAACTAGCTAGTGCCGCAAAGGAAAGGGATAAGAAAGGAATCATGATCCTTAAATCTAGGAAAGCAGGAAGATTGAAAGAATCTAATTTGAAATTGGATGAGCTTTATAAAAAGATGGAAATCTTATATAGAGTTTTAGTCAAAATGTATGAGAATTCTGAGATCCTTTTAGAAGATATCGAAGATCAGGTAATGGTTAAAGAGCAAGAAAGAAAGGCCGTAAGAGCAGGTCATTCTGCAATGAAATCAGCAATGAATATTATAGCTGGTAATAACGATAAGAAAGAAATGTTTGACCGGGCGTTAGAAGCAATTGCGGATGACGTAAGTATGAAGATAGGAGAAATGGAGCGTTTTATGGAAATGTCAAATAACTTTATGGATTCTATTGACTTGCAAAATGGAATATTCGAAGAAGAAGGATTAGAACTTTTGGAGAAGTGGGAGAATGAAGGCGTTTCTCTGATTCTAGGTAACGATAAAGATTTATTGGTACACGATCGACATAGTGTGGATCTGGATGCACCAATTGTAAAAACTAAAACTCAAAATAATCAATACTCAGACTTATTTAATTTTGAGGATTAAAACATAACACTAATCAAAAATTATGGCAAAAGGAAGATTAACACCGTTTTCAAAAATTTTAATTGTAGTACTTATTATAGGTGGATTATATTTTTTACTAAATAAATTTGTAAGGAATAATCCAGACGTAAAAGATAAGATAGAACAAGTAACTTCTTCTTCTGATAAAGGAGAAACAAAAGAAGGATATAAAGATGTAATCAATGTTGGAGTTGTGACCTGGGGAGGGTATGCCGGCGGACAGTATTTTAACGAAGGGTTTAAAGCTAATACAGCATCTAGGTTTTATAAAGACTATGGGTTTAAAGTAAATTTTGAAGTAATTGATGATTTCGATGCTTCGAGAGATGCCTTTAAGAATGGTTCCATCGATTTAATGTGGGCAACTATTGATGCATTCCCAACAGAGGTAGAAGGGTTATCTCAATATCAACCACAAGTAGTGTTTCAAGCAGACTGGAGTCGTGGAGGAGATGCTATAGTAGCGGCTAGAGGAATCAATAAAGTAAGTGACCTTAGAGGAAAGAAAATCGCTGTTGCGCCTATGACACCTTCACATTCTTTCTTGATTTGGTTATTAGAAGCTAGTGATATGACTACTAAGGATGTACAATTGGTAGAAGTACCTAGTGCTATTGATGCTGCGGATTCTTTTAAAAGTAATACCGTAGATGCAGCTGTAGTTTGGAGTCCAGATGATGCAGATTGTGTAGCTAAGGTAGCAGGTTCTAAAGTATTAGAAAGTACTAAAAACGCAACACATATTATTGCAGATGTTTTCGTTTCTAAAAAAGAATTTATAGAAACTCATAAAGAGCAATTACAAGATTTATATGAAGGTTGGATGATCGGAGCTTCAGAATTAAATGGTTCGGATAGTAATAAAAGAAAAGCAGCTAAGATCCTTGCTGAAGGATTATCACAACCAGAAGATTTTTGCTATGATGCGATAAACAATGTAAGATTAGCAACACATGGAGATAATAAAGATTTCTTTGGATTGAATTCTAATTATACTGGTGTTACAGGAGAGGATCTTTATAATAAAATGAAAGTTAAATATAACGACCTTGGTTATAGTACTGCTGGCGCAAAAAGCTGGAGGTTATTATCTACTAAAGATCTGGTGACAAAAACATCACTTTCTGGTAATACACACAATGCAGAGCAGCAAAAACAATTTACAGCCGTTGATAAAACTTTAGAGAAGAAAGAATCATTATCTTCTAAGAAAGTTAGTATCAGTTTTAGAACAGGAGAATTTCAGATAGATGATAATTCTAAGCAATTAATAGATCTTCAATTTACACCAATTGCAAAAGCTTTTGCTAATGCTCGTATCAGAATAGAAGGGAATACAGATAATGTAGGAGGTAGAAATTCTAATATTACATTATCAAAAAAGAGAGCACAATCTGTAGCAGATTATTTAATTAAACAACATAGTATGCCAGCAAATAGATTTATCATTTTGGGTAATGGTCCTGATAAACCACTTCCAGGATGCGAAAGAAATCAAAATGCTGACTGTAAGTCTAAGAATAGAAGAACAGATTTTGAACTTGTAGTAGACTAATGGTAAAGATCAAAAAACTATTTGAACTTAGAGGTAACTTAGAATCAAAAGACAAAGCGATACTTACTGTTGTAGGTGCCTTGATTTTAATTGGCTTATGGTTTTTGATGGCTGAGTTTCTATCAACATCTGTAATTACTCAGGATGAATCAATAGATATTTCTAAAATTACTCAAAGTGATCGCAAGTATTATGAAAATGATTCTCTATTGGTCGCTAGTTACGATGTATTAGAAGAAATGAATGTTGAAGAGTTAACATCATTTGGTCTAAAGAAAAATAAGGTATATCCTTTGTTGCCATCACCAATTAAAGTAATTAAAGCATTTCCAGATCTTAATCAAAATGATGATGTGATAGGGAACACCTTTTATTCTATTAAATTAAATTTTTTAGGCTATCTGGTTGCCATTTTGGTATCAATTCCGATTGGCTTTTTATTAGGATTAATACCATTGTTTAGAGGATTGTTTAGTCAGATTATTAATTCATATCGTTTTATTCCGCTAACTGCTGTAACAGGTATTTTTATTATGTGGTTAGGGTTAGGTAGTGATATGAAAGTATCCTTTTTGGCATTTGGTATTATTGTGTATTTGATACCTGTCGTCATCCAGCGGATCGATGAGGTCCAAAATGTATATCTCAATACTGTTTTTACTTTAGGAGCAACGTCCTGGCAAACAATAAAAACCGTATATATGCCATACGTTTTTTCTAAAATTATTGATGATATAAGAGTATTGACAGCCATTTCCTGGACATATATCACTATTGTAGAAATGCTGAATAAAGGAGGCGGAATAGGAGAGTTAATCTGGACCGCAAAACGACAAAGTAGAATCGATAAAGCTTTTGCTATACTAATTATCATAGTGGTTATAGGGATATTACAAGATCGACTTTTTGTAATGATCGATAGAATATTATTTCCATATAAACACATTAATAAAGGAAACAAACATTAATATGGCATTACAGTTTACAGATAGTCCTCAGGCTCCTAATGTTATAGAACTTAGAGGAATCTCTCAATCATATGATGGAGGGAAAACCAAAATCATAGAAAATTTAGATTTATTGGTAGAGGATAAACCCATGCAAGGGCAATTTTCTGTCATATTAGGAATGTCAGGATGTGGTAAATCTACTTTGTTACGATATATAGCAGGATTACAAGAACCAACCGGAGGTACTGTTTTGGTAAAAGGAAAACCTGTTAGCAAGGAGAATAGGGTGAGTATGGTATTTCAGCAGTATTCGTCATTGCCTTGGATGACGGTGTTAGATAATGTTGGTTTAGGATTGCGTTTTAAAGGAATTTCTAAGAAAGAGCGGGATGAAAAAGCGATGGAGATGATTCAGTTGGTTGGACTCGATGGCCATCAGAAAAAATATGCGCAATACCCAACACTTTCTGGAGGGCAATTGCAGCGTGTAGCTATTGCCAGAAGTTTAATGTCTAATCCAGAAATTTTATTGATGGATGAACCTTTTGGCGCATTAGATATTAAAACCAGATTACAAATGCAGGATTTACTAATTGGTATTTGGGAAAAATTTAGCCCTACGATTTTATTTGTAACTCACGATATACAAGAAGCAGTTTATCTAGCGGATGATATTTATATTATGAAACATGCGCCTTCTCATTTTGTGAAGCATATAGATGTCGATTTACCTTTTAATAGAACAAGAGAAACAAAACGATTAGCACATTTTGATGAATTAGTACATCAGGTAGAAGATGCAATGATGCAGATTGATGCTGGGAGCTAAAAGAGAGTTTTTTTAGATATATTGAATGACTATCTGAGCTTGTCAAATACTATTGCAATCGTAACACTTCGACAAGCTCAGTGTACCATCAAAACTTATAGAGAATTTACTATCGTATGACCAACAGAAAATACCATAAAACCACAGATCAGTTTTTTTCAAAATTAACTCAAGAAGATAAAGCTTCTTTTTTTAAAGGAAAATCTGTAAATCCATTAAAGATATTGTCTATTTCATCCGCGTTGCCAACGTTGAGAATTAAGGATGAAGATTTGTTGGTGTTGTATTCTTTAAAGGAATCTATTGATGAATTAGATTTTATTATTACCACACAATATATTCATATTGCAGAAAGTAAAATTCCACTAGCTACAGATGTTTTTCAGGATGTAAAGTTTAGTGCTTTTCCAAAAGAGCATGTCTCTTTATTAAATGATTTGATAGATGAATTCTTATTGACTAAAAAAGATGAGAAAAAGAGCTTATCTGATTTCACGAATAAATTCAAAGATTTTGTAAATCAAAAAGAAGATACAACTCAGGAGTTTGATATAGATTATGAGTTTCTACAGATATTAAAAAATGAAGGTGAAAAGATTCAGAATCTGGCGGAAGACCTTAATAATAACAAACGATTTTCTAATACCATCAATGCTATTGTTCATAAAACAGATGATGCATTAGAGTTTAAAGCAGAGCATGTCATTTTACAGGATATCATTAAGGTATTCAATATGATTTATCCACTTAGTGATAAAAAGAATGAGATAGCTGATACTAAAATAAAATTTTTATTAGCATTTTTATTTGAAAAACTTCAAGGGAATGATATTATCGCTTCTTTATCTATAGAACGAATTAATAAGTTTGTGCAATCAGAGAAATTTGATGAAAATATAGAAGTGATTAAAACTGCGAGCTTATTTAATTTAGGAGAAGAATATAAAAATGAATTTCTGCTTCCTTCTTTATTAAAAAGATTAGACAGTCAACATTTTGCGAATTCAGGATCCTTTCTGTATCGCATTGCTTCTTTAATTACCAAAGCAGATGGTACCATATCCGAAGAAGAGAAAACATTGTTGAAGAAGATCAATGATAAGCTGTCAAATCCTAAAGAGAAATTAGAAGGAGTCAAACAAACAGAGATCGATGAGAATGAAACGTTGGATGACGTAACAGATGAGCTTAATGAACTGATAGGTTTAGATAATATCAAAACAGCTGTACAAGAACTCTCTAATTTTCTTAAAGTACAAAAGTTAAGAGAGGAAAAAGGTCTTAAGAATGTAAATAACTCACTACATTCTGTTTTTATGGGACCTCCGGGAACGGGAAAAACAACAGTGGCACGTTTAGTTTCTAAAATATATAAACACTTAGGGTATCTAGAAAAAGGGCACCTGGTAGAAACTGATAGAACCGGAATGGTTGCAGGCTATGTTGGTCAAACTGCGCTAAAGGTAGAAGAAGTTATAAAAACTTCACTGGATGGAGTACTTTTTATTGACGAGGCATATTCATTAGCTAAGGACAACAAAAAAGATTTTGGTAATGAAGCGGTAGAGGTATTGTTGAAGAAAATGGAAGATCATCGAGATCAATTGGTAGTAATAGTGGCTGGATATCCTGATGAAATGGAAGAGTTTATAGAATCTAATCCAGGATTGCAATCGCGATTTAATAGATATTTTACTTTTGATCATTATAAACCAAAAGAGCTAATCGGAATTTTCGAGTTGTTTTGCCTTAAGAATGATTTTGTATTAGCAGAAGAAGCAAAAGAAAAGCTAGAATTCATATTTGAAAAACTTTATGAAAAGCGACATAAGAGTTTTGGTAATGCGAGAGTTGCCAGAAACCTTTTTGAAAAAATAATAGAATACCAAGCAAATCGTATTGTATCTATTACTCCACTTACAGAAGAATTGTTAAAGACGATTGTAGAGGATGATATTCCACCAATTAATCAAACTGTAGATGATTATTTGAGATTTCAGAAAGACGAGGAAGAATCCTAAATTAGTACTCTATGCATATAGAAAAAGTTTTATCCTACTATCAGGATTGTTATAAACAAGAATTCAGAGATAACGATGTACTCAATTTTTTAGGAACCAAAGTTCATAAACGTTTTTTCTTAAATGATTTTTCTAGCTTGTATAGGGAAGAGGATACAACTTTTATGAAAACTGATTTTGGCGAAGAGTTGTACAAGTATCTGGAGATACATAGAAAAGAAAAAACATTTATTGCTTGTAGTTTTTTTGTTACAGGAAAACTTACTTTTCTAGGAAAAAAGAGAACGATCTGCGCTCCTCTAATAGTTACACCTGCTACACTAGAGATTAATAGTGAGACCTTGTATCATATAAATTATAATTTTGAAGAGAACAGAGCGAATGATGCATTGCTAAATTTGCTAAAATCGAATTACAATCTTGATGATTCATTTGTTCTGGAGATAAAATCATTAATTAATGATCAGGAACCTGGTAAACAAGATATCCATGCAATTGCCAGAAAGCTCAAAGAAAATATAAAAATAGACATAAGTGCTTTAGAAGAGTTACCAGAACTTATTTCTGGAGAAAAATTAAGAAGTCATCTAAAATCTACCTCTCAAAAATTACTCCCTGGAATAGCCTTAGGAATTGTCGAGAAATCAAAATCAAGTCGTAACGTATTACACGAAATCGATGAAATAAAAGAAAGACACTTATTTAATAATACGCTTCAGGGATTTTTTTCAAGGAGAAAAATAAAAATCAATTCTAATAAAAAATCAAAAGAGACTATCTATGTTCCTTCCAACCTTAGTGAATCACAGTTAGATATTATTCAGGCAGTAAAATCGAATGATATCACCGTGGTAATAGGCCCTCCAGGAACAGGTAAATCATATACAATTGCTTCTTTAGCTTTAGATCAAGTATATCACAATAAAAGTGTACTGATATGTTCTAAATCAGATCAAGCAGTAGATGTGTTACAAGATAAAATAATAAATGATCTAGGCGTAAAAGGCCTTTCGATTAGAGCTGGTTCTGGAAGAAATCATCGCACAACTTTAAGAAAGAAATTAGAATCAATTAATGTTTTCAATAAAACCGGTGGCGATTATTACGTTCCTACGAAGCAAAGTGAAATTGATTATGCGAAGGAAAAAATAAAGGAAATAAGTGAAGAGATTCAGGAAAGAGAGCATCGTGAAATCAAAAATGCAGAGCTATTCTTGGATCATAAGCCTTCTTTTTTTAAAAGATTAAAACGGAAGTATGTATCCAGACAGGTACTAAAAGAGTACCCTTTTTGGCAGTTGATAGAATTACTAGATCATTATATTCATCAGAAAAACAAATTAATTAAAGAGATCATTTCTCTAAAATATCAGGATAAGATTTCTAATTTATTACAAAAAGATGGAACGTTTTCACAATTATTAAAACTAACAAAGACCAAAGACATTGTAGAAAGAGATCGTCTATTTCAGGAAATAAATTTCATATCTGTGTTGCAATGCTTACCTATTTGGATCACAAAGTCTACCGATGTAAGTGATGTGTTCCCTTTAGAGAATAATATTTTTGATGTAGTAATTATTGATGAAGCTTCTCAGTGCGATATTACAACGATGATTCCGGTATTGGCAAGAGCCAAAAAAGTGGTGGTAGTTGGAGATCCAAAACAGCTTAGGCATGTTTCCTTTTTGTCCAGACAGGTAATGGAAAATACGGCAAATAGCTATGGCTTGCTAAAAGGCGAGGATGTGATGAATTATAGAGAGACCAGTTTCTTAGATTATGCAATGGAACGATTACCTTCGCAAAGTAATGTTCACTTTCTGGATGAACATTATAGAAGCGTACCGAGTATTATACGATATAGCAATCAGAAATTTTATTTTGATAAGCTAAAAATAATGTCAGACTTACAGATCCATAACAAATCATCGGCTGTGCACTGGATATTCTGTGATGGAGAGAAACTAAAAGATGGTACAAACCTTAAAGAAGCTGATAAAATATTAGAAGATGTACAAAAAGTAATTGAAGAAGAGCTTCACATAGCTTCTGGTGTAGCGACTACAATTGGGATTCTTTCTCCTTTTAGAGATCAGGTAAATTATTTGAAGAATAAGATAGAGGAATACGATCTTTCTGCTATAAAAAAACATAGAATCGCTGCAGGGACTCCTTTTGAATTTCAGGGAGAAGAACGAGATCATATGTATATTACGTTTACCATTGATAATAACATTAGCACTTCAGTTTTTCAATATCTAGACAGAGAAGATGTATTCAATGTCAGCATTACACGAGCGAAACACAAACAATTTTTATATTATTCTTTTGATCCGAAAAACTTCAAGAATAAACATTTGTTGATCGATTATCAGTCAGAAACTAGAATATATCATCAACATAATAGTATTGAAGAACATGTTGATAATTTTGCAACCGAGGTACACGAAGAATTGATTCAATTGGGGATTGAAGAAGAAGATATTATCGTTAATTACCTGCTAGCAGGATATGTAATGGATATTTTATTAACTTACAATCAAAGAACTATTTGTATCGATTTAGTAGGATATCCTGGTGCATTAGAAAAAACGTTTTCTATAGAACAATATAAAACACTATTTAGGACGCAGATACCTATTATTACAGTACCTTATGCGTACTGGTTGCATAATAAAAAAGAATGTTTAGATCATATAGCTAAGAAAGTTAGGATTAAAAAATGATTACCGAAAAAGAAATATCTAGACAAATAGGAAGAACTATTAAATCACCAATTCGGGTTAGCAGTGTTGAGGATTTAGGAATTGATGTAAGTTCTTTTTTACATTTTTTTAAGCCTTTTTTCGAGGAACTACAAGATGATGTTTATCTAGTAAAAGGAAAACAAATTACTTTTTTAAAAGAAATCTTTCCTTTAGATTCAACCTCCATTGAAAAACTACATAAACCTTATTTTGAAGGCACAAGAACGATAGAAGCTTTGGCGTATTGGATACAGCAACTAGATGAGAATCAAAAACAAGAATTTAATCAATTATCGATAATTACCAGACAACGTAATATTTCCTCTTTTTTAATTGAAATTTGGGATGATCAATATTTTGTAGAAAGAATAGCCCAGCAAGGCTTTGAGCAAGATGTGGATGATTTTAGAGTATGGAAACGCATTTTTAAACAAGCGACTAGAGAAGCTGTAGAGAATGAATTATTTGTTGAACTGCTAAAGAAAATAGCTGGTCTTGTTAAAAAAATACATCCTGAAGTTCGAAAGATTCAGATTACGAGTCATTTTATGAGAACAATTTCGAAGGAAAAGATTAAAGGGGAAAATTCCCCAGAAGGAATGCATGAGGATGGCGCTCAGTATATCATGTCTGCATTGGTTGTAAATCGACAAAATATAATTGGTGCCGAAAGTCAGATTTATGAAAAAACTACTTCAGATAGTAATGAGCTTATCTTCAAAAAAGTATTAGAACCTGGAGAATTTATTTTTCAAGCAGATACCGGAGAGGAGTTTACTTTTGGTAATGATCTTTGGCATTATGTAACCCCTATTGAGCCAGAAGATATTTCAAACTCTGGAATACGAGATATTATTGGGTTTGATATGGATATTTTAGAGTAATGGTTTTCCAAAACTTTCCTCTTGCATCTTAGAATGCATTAATATTTCTTTTTTTATACCTTTATAGCCTGTTTCTTGATACAGTTTTTTGAGTTCTTCTTTTCCTTTATCACTATATTGATAAGCCAACGTATAGATACATAGCTTACCCAAAGACTGAGAAGTTTCTCCTAATCTTAATGCATTAGCATTAGAAAAAGAACGTTTTGTGATTCTTAGCAGATACGGAATTGCACTTTTCTTATTATTAAAAGTTGCAATAGATAAAATCATACTTTTTAGAACTGCGATATTTTCTTTTTTAATATACTGACAATTACATTTTATTTCAAAACCAGTATTATAAGTCACTTTTTCAACCCGTAGATTACTCATTTTAGGTTTAAATTCTGAAGCTTTTTTGATGAAATCTAATACTTGTTTTTTATAGGTATTCTCTTCGATATCATCTATATGTTTTCGAGTAACATCTAATAGTTTGAAGGGGTTATGGAAATTTTTATTAGCCTCAAAGATTTTTAATAATTCACAATAGGCATCTTGCTCTTTTTTGTTTGCTCCCTTAAGAAATTTGTTAATATAATCTGCAAAAGGATCTGAAACCAATAAAAAGGAAGGTTGATTTTCATTTTTGTCAGGAGTATAAAGATGAAGTATTCTTTGGATTGTATTTCGAGAAGTTTTGTAATAGGTGTACCAATCGTTGTTAAATCTTGGGCTTTTCAAAAAGTTTTTTAAATAGTAATAAAATTCTTCGCTAATACCATCGCTCTTTGATTTTTGCCGAAGCCTTGATGTTATAGAGCCAATAGATATATAAGTTGGATACGTTACCCATAAATCCATAAAATAGATAAAATCCTTTTCCTTAAAATGCAAGTTGGGCCGCAATAACAGATTTAATATTTCTTGAAAGTACTGTGTTTGTAACTTGTTAGGCGATGTGTCTTGTGTAGTTTCAAGTTTAATGACCTCTTTAGTAACCCAATATAAAAAATCTCTCTTAAAAGCTACTTGTTGTTCTGACAGAAATTTATAAGAATTTAGACTGGTGAATTTTGGAGCCCAGTAATTATATCTGTTAATTTTAAATTTTTCGGTAGCTTCTTTAAAAATGTGATCTGATAAAGCTAAAAAACTATCTTTAAATAAAGGAGTCGTATCTACATTGATTCTATCTTCTTCTTTATGACTTTTATTAGAAATTTTTTCTAATTCTCGTTCTGTTATTTCAAAGCCAGATTTCTTAACACCCAAAAGAAACGAAAGAATTTTATCAAATATCATTGACTAAATTATTAAATGAAGCTTTGATAAAAATTAAGAGAGCACACAGCTAATATCATCAAGAGAAGAGCCGTAGTCAAAACTAAAATCGATATGTACCAGATCTCCTGCTTTTACTGCTTGAGTATTGGTCGTTTTTAGAACAGTTGGTGGCATCAGACTATCCGTTCCTGTAAAGTTCGATCCCTCTGTGATTTCTACATAAGATTCTAGATATAGCGCATTCACCGTTCCGGAGAACAATACCGGAACTGAAAAGCTGAGTTTTACACCTTGTTTTTTTTCTTTTAATAATTCAATTTCGTTTGCTAAAAATTGTTGTGTTAAAAACATCGGCTGATGTCTAGTAAAATTAACTGGATAATGATGAACATTTGCATCAATTTCCGCTTCACAAAGCCTTGCAAAATTTACGATCCGGTTAGGAAATAGTTTTCCACCAGGTTTCAGGAAATTCCTCATATGCTGAAAAATCTGAACCTGAAATTCATTGGCACAATAAATACTCATTAATTCACCAACTACAAAATCTACTTTTTCTGGTAAATCTACTGTTAATGCATCTGCATAGATAACCTCTACTTTATCTGCCCAAGGATACTTAGCAATTTCTTTATTAATAAAAGGAATCAGATCAGGATTATTCTCGATCAAATATGCTTTTTTCACAAAAGGCATGTATAGTTTAGTAAGGGGAAGTGTTCCGACACCAATTTCGCAAACTGTAGCATCTTTAAAATTATTATTAAGTTGAAATGCTTTATGAAAAGCGTCTACACGTTGCTTATCGGTTTCCATAATCTTATAATAGATTTCAGGAAAACCAAAATGCGATTCATCAAATGTTTGTGCTTTTAGCAAGCTGTATTTTAGTGCATCGTAATTGTCAATTACTTCCTCAAATAATCTGTCTTTCATTCCTTTAATGATTGTTTTTAGTAAATATAATAATTATGAGTGTTATAGATATGAATAGAGATAAAACTTAAAAACAAAAAAACTTATAAAAATGGAAATGTAAGGGTAGGGTATTTTTAAAATAGCGCGTTTTATTTATACGATCGAATTACTTAACGTATAATTCATAATACCGGATGTAGATATAATACAATAGTGAAGAATTGATATTTGTTTATAAGCTGATCATCAATCAGCCGAATTTAATTTAGATAAAAAAGGGACGTTTTTTCTGGAAAAAATTGTTGGTGATCAGTAATTCGGGTATTGTCAAAATGATTGTGAAATAAGTGTCATGCAGAGCTCATTGATGAATTTGTGTTAGACTATTTTATTTGGGAAATAGTTTTCAATGAGCCGTAGCATGACTTAAAAATGGCATTGTATTGTGGTATTTAGTTCTTTGGTATGATTACACTAAAAAATTTAATCACATCCAAGATCCATCTTTGATACAGGATCGCTATTGGGGAAACAGTTACCCGAATTAACGGCTTGTGGAACATATCGAGATAGGTTCGGGTCGTTTAAACTATTTTCAATAAATAAAGCAAGTTCTTCAATTTCATTTTTATTTAATTTTATATTTCCAAATTGAGGTGCTAAATTACTAGCAGGGACTTCTGTATTTTGTGCGACTCCGTTTATTTTATATTCGATAACCTCTTCGATAGAAGTAAACGTTCCTCCATGACCATAAATACTATTATCCGTAAGATTATAAAGCGTTGGTGTTTTAAATTTATAATTATCTGCAGGATCTTTTGTGAATCCTCCTCTTCCTTTTTTTACATTATCAAAACTACTAGGGTCCAAAACAAAAGCAGTACTAGAGTTATCAAAATCACCCATTCCAAATGCATAAAAGCTTTTGTCATTTAGTGCTGGGCCGGTGTGACATTCATAACATTTTCCTTTACCAAAAAATGCTTTTGCCCCTCTTTTTTCTGAATTGTTAAGCATATTATACTCCCCTTTTAACCATCGTTGCCAAGGGGATTGATTGGGTAACACAGTTCTTTCATATGCCGCCATTGCTAATGCTGCGTTTTCTGTAGAATATCGTTCCGCTATAGGACTGTTAGGAAAAGCATCATCAAACATTTGTTGATAACCAAAAGAAGTTACAAATGTATCATTTACCAATAATCGATGTACTCCTTGTCCTTTTATTGCTTGAACTTCAACTCCTTGGAATCCAATAAAATTTTCTGGAATATTTGTCCAGTTAGCCTCTGTTCCTGCATTGGTTCCTGTACCTCCAAATTGACCATTCCATAACATGACGTCCTGATAAGCAACATTTAATATGGTTGGGGAGCGTATTGGTTGGATGTCTGCATCGGCAACGGCTATATTTGTGTTAAAAATTCTGCTTTCGCCACCAGTACCAAAACCAACTCCGGCTTCTCCAATTCCCTGTCTGATACCAGCACTAAATCCAGCCTGCGCATGATGGCATGAAGCACAAGAGTAGGTAAATAAGTTAGTCGGAGTTGTTGGGTTTCCTCCAGTAGCGGTTTCATGAAAAAGTAGTTTTCCTAAAGCTACTTTTTCTGGAGTGATAGGATTCAATGGGTCTTGGGGAATACTCGTATATTGATTACTATTGGGGAGTATAAAAAATGGAGCTCCCATACCACCAGAAATAGCTTCTAACTCATCTAGGATTTGTTTGTCTAAGCCTGTTGCTAAAAAAGTAGCATTTTTAGAAGTAGTTGTCTGATTTTCATCTAATAGAATATAATCATCATTTTCACAAGAAAAGAAGATGAAAATAAAAATAAAGAAAGATATCTTTTTCATGAAAAACGTTTTTGGTTAGTGTTATTGATTAGTTTATTGATACGAAGGTTATTTATTGTGCTTTATAGACTAAACCGACGGAAAAACCTGAGGCTCTATCATAGTTTCTCCCGCTCATGTTAGCAGTATATCCAGAAGAAATACCAATACTTTGCTTATATATAGGGACATATAAGTCAAAATAGAAATTGGTAAAATCTACTTCTGTTTCTGGTAATGCTGCAGCTCCACCAGCAGCTCCAAACTCAGGCGTGCCAATATCCAATCCATTTAAAGAGTTCTGACTACCAACTTTTGCGTGTGCATAAAACCATTTGTTATAATAACCAAGTTTTGCACTAAATAATGTAGCATTGGGTATTTCAAAATCCGAATTATTACGCAAGCTATAAGCGGCTTGTAATTCAATAAATAAGTTAGAGGAAGCATTGACCTGTATAAAACCGCAGCCATCAATAGCAGTTGCTCCATTACCTAAAGATAGAATTCCAGCTTCTTCGTAACCTCCGACTGGTACCGAAACTCCTGCTGCACCACCGATAGATATTTTTGCTGAGTTTCTCAAGTTTTTCTCTAAAACTTTTGCTTTTAGAAAAACACTTAAATCTTGTACACCACTTACCTCATTAGTTTGTGATACGGGATCTAAAGCTCCAGTTTCATTTTTCATGGATATATAAGGTAAAGTAATCGATGTTGAGAGCCAATCAAGCATACCGTATTCTCCGTAGACACTAACTACAGATGACGAAATTTCACCCATTCCGGCAGGATTAGCATCTGTAGTAGTAGTGCCTCTGAAAAAATTATCATAACTTTTGTAAGAGTAGGATGAGGCTAAAGTAAAATCCTTTTTTTTAGGAAAAAATCCATTTATAATAGTTTGAGCAGATACCGATGAGAAAAATGTTAAACAGTATATTACCGTTGTTATTTTAAGGTTGGTAATGTTAGACATATTTAGGTGTATTTAGATTTTAAAAGTGATTACAGGTTTTGGTATACAGAGATCTTATCTAATTTTTTTTCGTTCTATAGATGTATAAATTGGGTAATAATTTGTTACACTTGCTAATCAAAGTATAATATAAAAGTTGTGATCTTTTTTTAGATAAAAAGAAGAAAAATTAATAAAATCGAGTATTTAATTATTACTTGTTATTGGAGTTTTTTTGTCATTCTTGTTTAAACTCCAATCATAGGTAACATACTTTTTGGTTATTTGTTTGTCTATAGTAATTGTTGAATATTCATTGATAAAGTCGATTACATCCATATGGTTACTAGCAAAGTCATTTTCGTACCATTGGAATAATTGAGATATTCTAACCGTTTTAGAATTGATCTGATTTCTTTGAGGATCGTTGATAAATTCTTTAGTTCTTTCTTCTAGAGCATATCCGATATTACTGCTAGTATACGCTCTATTCCATAATCTTGGGGAAGACATAGATCCACAATTAAGTAAAAAATGAATTCGAGGATCTCCAAATTTTCTTAAGATACTATGTTCGATGTCATCTAAACTATATCGTACATTTTTTGATTTGAATGCTTTACGTTTCCATGGGTTTTCTATTTGATTGATGGATGCTATAGGATATTCATCTATTATCATTTTCATGACAGTAGCGTTATATACATTAAGCCAGTAGGCTAATTTTTCTTCTTTACTCCAATTATCTTCTGGAGCAATATTTTGTAAATATCTAAAGTATTTGTAAAATACCAGTACATCATTTGTGACACCATCATAGTCAACTAGGCCTTCATCGGTTACATTAAGAACCAGAATCTGATCCCACGCATTATGATCTACAATTTCTTGTGAATTGATGTTGAAAAATGACAATGAAATTAGAAAAAAGAATAGGGTTTTAAGAGATTTCATCTTGAAGTTTTTTAGGGGTTTTTTTGTTAGTAGTTAGATAAGTTACCTAAAAAATAGATTAAAAACATCTTTTTGAATTAAATAATCGATGAAATACACGTAATTTCTTACAAATTATTGTAAGATTGTAACTACTTTACTGTAAAGCCATTAACATAATATTATTAAAATTTAACAATTTATATTTGTTTGAATTTTCCCTCTATGTGATTTCTGTCTAATTTGGGTAATACACCAATTCAAAATTTTAGTAATATTTTTTGCGTCATCGATACCTCTGTGATGTGTTCCTTCTAATGAAATATTTAGCATTTCTAATGCTCCTTTCATTCCTGCTTTTTTTCTTAGTCCTTTAGTTTCTGTAAATAGCTCTTTTACATTAATGTGGTTTTTTGACAGAGGGTATTCTATTTCTTGGAAATTGCATTGTTTTTTCATCATATTTAGATCGTATTGACCATAACTTGCCCAAGTATGTTGATGTCCTTGATATTCTGTTCTTAGCATTTCACAAGCTTCTGTAAATGAGATTCCTTCTTGATCTAGCAATTCTGTAGTAATAGTTGTTAATTCTGTACAGAAAGAACTTACTTCGGATCGTTTAGGTTTAATTAAAATTCCGCGGTTTTTAGAAATCTCTCTGGTTTCAATATTTAGCAAACAGATTCCTATTTCTATGATTTCATTTACTTGTCCTTTTGGTATGGGGCCGTTCCAGCAAGTAGCTTCTAGGTCAATAACTAGTATTGTATTTGTTATTTTCATTTTAATCTCTTTTAAACCTATCAGTCCTTAAATATAGACTGATAGGCTTGGTTTATTTTTATGTTTTTGGAATAGTCACTAATTCCTCTCTATCTAAAGGATCTGTGTTTTGATCCAATAGTTTGATTGTAGCTTGTACCGCCCAGCATTTGTCACTAGAAAGTATATTAGAATATAAACCTAATAAGTAAGAAGGTTCTACGATGCTCCATCCTTTTGCGGTGCGATGTGGAATATCAGATTTTACGAAAAAATCTATAGTGATTCTTACATGTTTTTCATCTTCTGTGATCACAGTTTTTTCATAGCGTCTAAAGTTCTCATCACTTGGTAGGTTGTCATAGCGCGTCCATACTTTTAGAAAATCATTTTCTAGTAGTATACACATAACCTGAGCTACGTGTTTAGGATTAACAAAAAGATCAATGTCTTTATGATCGTGTGCATGTTTATATTCTATATGACCTATTGGTGATAGAAAATGCCAAGCCCAACCTCCAGATAGAATAACTAAATCTTTAAGAGGGATTAGTATTTGTAATGCATATTGGATTCTATAGCTTGGCCATAGTTCTCCATATCTTTTTTTATTATGTGGAGCTCCCATGATTATTGTTTTTTAGACCTGTCAGGTTTTAAAAACCTGGCAGGTCTGGTTAGATTATTTCTTTTTCTTCTTCGCTTTTTTAGAAGATTTCTTGGCATTCTTACCTTTTTTCTTTTTACTCTTCTTCTTTTTGGGCATTTTATCTTTTATTCTTTTTTCTTCGCCTTCGATATTGCTTATGTAATAATTGTTATAAGCGAATTCTTTAGCTGTTTTTAGAACTTTAAGTGCCTTTTTGTATTTCTTTTGTTGTTCGAATAGAATACCTTTTAAAAAATATAAAACCGCTTTGTCTGTGCCTTTTATGGTGAGGGCAAAGTCAATTAGTTTCTTTGCTTCTTCATAATCTTCATTCCAAAGTAGTACACTGATATAATTTGGATACACTTCTAAGGCATACATATCTTCTGCCAAAGCTTCCTGGTAATATTCTTTTGCGGTTTCATAATTGCATAATTTTTCAGCATAAATCTGTCCCATTAAACAAAGGGCTATTGAATTTTTATCATCGTATGACAATGCATAATTCAATGACTCTACGGCTTCTTCTAAATTATATGGATATGCATCCAATGCCTGAAATAGGTATTTGTCTAGTAAATTTCCCATGATGTTAGTTTTTTAATTCGTTACGTAAATCTTTTTTTAATTGTTGTCGATTTGACGCATACGATTGTTTCTTATGTTTTTTCTTAAAATCAGTACCCTTAAATATTCTAATTGGGTTACCCCGCTGTATATTCAAGTGATTTTCCCATTGGTCATCTAGTGACCTTTGTATTTTGGTAAGTTGATTTTGATGTATTTTTTCTTTTAATCGTTCTATAGCGATTTTTTTATTTTGATGCTGTGATCTGCTATCCATGACTACTACTTGATCCCCCGTTGGATTATAAGTAGCACGTACGGCAGAATTTACTTTGTTTACATTTTGGCCGCCAGGACCTGAACTTCGCATTGTCTGAAAAGAAATATCTTTTTCATTTAGCACTGTTAGTACAGTCTGTTTGACTTCATACATTCCGATGAACCAGTTTTTTCTTTTATGGTGTTTTCGAAATTTAGAAGTTCCAATCCATTGAATAGTTCCTAACCACAATGCTAAAAAAGGTTTTATTTCTTTTCCTTGTAGCTGTATGGTTGCAGATTGTACGGTTCCATTTTCAGAACCTTTGTCTCTCTGCAGTATGCTGTATGTATATCCGCTATTTTTAATTTCTTCAAGAAATAGTTTTAATACCTGCGCTACTACCCAGCAACATTCTGCGGGTCCTCTTCCGGCCGTTATTTGAATTATTTTAGTTTTCATTTGTTTTTCTGTTATAGACTTGTCAGTCTGCCTAGACAGACTAACAGGTCTGATTTTTTGTTTACGTTAAGGATTACTCATTGATTCTTATTGTTTTAAGAAATCGTGAATACTCTGTATTTAAGGCGGCATCATTTTTTACTCTTTCTCGATACACCTTGCTTTAAGCAAGGCACTCGAACTGACGTAAAAAAGATACAGCCGAAAGCCCGACCCAAAGGGTAACGCCCAAATCATCTTACTTATCCATTCGCACGATTTTTGGTGTGAATGTTCCGACTACCTCAACTAATTCTTGTTGATTGGCCATTACTTTAGTAATATCCTTATAGGCCATAGGTGCTTCATCGATTCCTCCACCTATCAGTGTGACATCATTTGCTTTTAATTGTTTTTTGATGTCACTTTTGGTGAATTTCTCTTTACACTTTCTTCTGGAATGTAATCTTCCAGCTCCGTGTGATGCGGATTGCAAACTTTCTGGGTTTCCTAATCCTCTTACTATAAATCCTGGTGCCGTCATAGATCCCGGAATAATTCCTAACTCGCCCTTGGCGGCTGGAGTAGCTCCTTTTCTATGAACAATACATTCCTCGCCGTTGACTTCTTGTTTCCAAGCAAAATTGTGATGATTCTCAATTTTGGCAACAGGTCTTGATCCTAATAATTTTCCGATTCTGGCGTGAATATCATCGTGGCATGCTTGCGCATAATCTCCGGCAAGATTCATTGCCAACCAATATTCCTGACCATCGTGTGTATTTAGATCCAACCAAGCTAATTGTTGCACATGTTTTGGTAATGGACATTGTTTGGTTGCTAAATAGGTATAGTGTTTTGCAATATTGGCTCCCAATCCTCGAGATCCACTATGCGATAATACACCTATATAAGTTCCTATATCTAATCCCCATTCATTCGCTGTATCTGTAATAGCTACAGTTCCAAATTCTACAAAATGATTACCACCACCAGAGGTTCCTAATTGCTTATAAGCTTTGTCTTTTAGTCTTTTTACTAATGGAATATTTTTAAACTCCTCTCGTTCAAAGACCTCGTGATCATGCTTTATTTTATGGGTTTCATACATTCCGAATTTGGTGTGTTCAGACAATATGTTTTCCAATTGATGCTTTTTTCCTTTTAAATAAGAGATAGCAATGGGATAAATAGTTAAACACATTCTGCATCCGATATCTACTCCTACGCCATAAGGAATCACTGCTTTTTTTGTGGCAAGTACTCCGCCAATTGGTAACCCATAGCCACTATGTGCATCTGGCATTAACGCCCCAGCAACTGCTACTGGTAATTTTAGTGCATCATACAATTGGTATTTTGCCTGGTCATCGATTTCATTTTCTCCATAGATTTGAAACGGTGATCTGATAGTTTTTAAAGCATGTTTTTTTACGTCCACTGGCTTTATCAAACTCTCGGCAATCTTACCCCAGACTCCATCACCTTGATAAGCTTCTGGATTTAATAATACTTTTTTAGCTTCTATTAATATTTGTTCTTTTTTTACTCTTTTTTGATATCGATTAATCTGACCCAATGTCACATTAATACTGTTGTTTTTTGGAAAGCCTAATTTGATTAAGTCTTTTCCGCTTAATTTCTTTCCCATGATATTTCTTCTTTTAGAATTTCTGGAATCTTATATTTTTTCAGATCCCTTAGTTTGCTATTAATTTTTAGCTTTTCTTTTTTAGCTTTTGAAATTTGCCAATAATCTCTCCAGTTATATTGCTTTTGTACCTCTTCGAAGTATCCATTTTTCAACAACTGTTGCTCTATCAATGCATCTTCACTTTCTAGTTTTGGATCAATTCGTTTACTATGCGTGACATACGCTTTAGTAAATTTGATCTTATATGTACCTTTGGGAAGGTTGACATAAAACCGAAGCTTTAGTTTCTTCTCCTTGGTATAATATCTAAAAGGAACACACATTCTTTGTGCACCATCGCTAAGCTTATTAAAAGATCTAGGGCTTATAGTTGGTAATTCTTTGTTAATTAAATATTTTGAAGTTTCATGAAGCCAATTTTTCTCGGCTTCTTGTTTAGTTCTTCCCCAAAATGATTTTTCTAACTTTTTGTGTAATTCTTCAATGTATTCTTGATTTTTATATTTTTCTACATTTTTAGTGATTACAGATTCCTTAAACCAACCGTGACGAATAGGCTTTTCTAATTTTATATATCCTAGATTTCGTTGTTCTTCCCAAATGTTACGCTGTCTTTTTTGAATACGACGAATTTCTTTTTGTCTTTGGCTTTTAATATGTGCCGGTTTCATTAGACATTCTATTTAATTCATAATTGTCTTACTAATGATTCCAGCAGATCTCTTGATCACCGAAACCCTAACTGTTATGGTTATAAAATTTCATTTGACTGTTGTTTGAAAATTAATGTTTGTTGATTTTGTTTTTTTCGGAAAGAATTATACGTAACGACATTTCAATAGTACTCCATTGGACTCGCTGAAAGAGTTCAATGCTACGATTGAATGTGTTTTAAGTTACTGGAAATAAAAAATCCGAAACTTTATTTTGGCTTCGGACTTTATATCAAACTGTTATAATCAGTTTATGAGTTATAGAAGTCCCGAAGCGTATACATAAAAGAACCTCGTTCTCTTAAAGTATCTGTGTATATGTTTGTAAAGGTCATAGTACTTCGGTTATTAATGTTTTTATATTTTGTTGCTGCACTTCGACAAGCTCAGTGTCGATATTGCGGTGCAAATATGAAATCTATTTTTTAAGTATGCAAATTATTTTTGAATTTATTTTATTGATTATCAGTTAGTTATATTTGTTTGTAGGCAAAGAAACCCCTGTTCGTTTGGTAACGAATATTAATCTTTTAGCTAACTAACTGTAGTTCTTATGAGTATCGTTCAAATAACATTTTATTGAATATTCATAGTTTCTGAAAAATAATACATAAAAAAAGCGTCCAATTTTTTTGGACGCTTTTTAGAATATATTTTTTTCTAGTTTTTTATCTATGCTTTCGATTCGAAAACAGCTTTACAGCGTCCTTTTTTATGTGTACAAAATAGATTCATAGATATTTAAAACTTGTTTTTTGTTCTTATTTATAGTGCAAATATGAGTTTAATATTAAATAAGTTCCAAATTTTAGGAATAATTCATTTTGATTCTGAATAAGATTACAATGTTGGAATTCACTTAGGACACGATTTTTAAAACCCATATTTAATACCGATTTGTGCTCTCCATCTAGAATTTTGTAAATCTATGTTCCACGGTTGTTCATCTGGATCGATATTAAATTGGTATTGTGGTTGTTCATTTTCTATTCCTACAAAATTGAGTAAACTGAAACTAGAATTAACTACATTAGGCACGAATACCAGGCGTCCCCAATCACGATTAATAAAATTAAATACATTTAGCATATCTAAAGATACTGTGATATGATGTCCATTTTTTAGTTGTTTTCCATATTGCAGTTTCATATCTAATTCGTGATTCCAAGGAGTTTTGGCCCCATTTCTTTCTACATAATTACCTCTTCGACTTCTTAAATAAGAATTGTTTTCGATATAATTATTTAATTGTTGCCATTGTTGATTTGTTGTACTAGTAACAATGCCATCACTATCTACAATATCTACTAACTGTATTTCTGATTGATCTCTAGGTACATAGATTAGGTCATTTCTAGAAGAACCATCTCGATTAGGATCTCCCTGATAAACAAAGGAGTATGGACTTCCGGAGCGACCATTATATAAAAATGAAACCCCTACTGAATGCGTTTTTCCGAAATTAACATCATAAGAATGTGTTGATACTATTTTATGTCTTAGATCAAAATTAGAAAAGGAAATGGCAGGTTCATTCCCAAAAATAGCCTGATTCCATTCGAAGTTAGCGGCTGGAGAACTTCTAACGGTACTCGAGATATCTTTACTTTTACCATACGTATATCCTACAGTTCCTCTATAATTCCCTATTCTTTTAGAAACATTTGCTGTTATATTGTAACGGTACCCTTTATCTGTATTGGTTAATAGAAATACATTAGTAAAATTTGGATTGATTTTTATATCCTCACCTGTTTGTAAAAAGTAAGGACGGTTGTCCGCACCATCAAAATTTCCAAGTTCATTTCTACGATTAATCGATTGAAAAAATAACCCGTTCAATATTTCAGTGTATGTTCCTTCTACGGTTACTGTCCATTTATGAGGAAGCTTTGCTTCAAAAGCTATATTCGTTTTCCATTCTCTAGGTAATGCAAAATCAGTATCAATTAGATTAATTTCGGTAAGATTTGGTTGTACACTCCGCAAATCGGCTAGATTTTCAGTAAGTGGAGTTGTATCAGTTGGTCGCAAATCAATATTGAAATATTCAGTTCCTGATATATATTCTACATAGGCGAACCACAAGTAAGGAATTCTACCAGAAAATAATCCGGTGCCTCCACGTAATTTGTACTTATTATCCGTATCCAAGGAGTAATTGAATCCTATTCGAGGATTGAATTGTGGTGCATTGGAGATCTTATTATCAAATTGACTAAACTCTGGAGTATTTAATACTTCCTGACTGATTGGTAAATCACTTGGCAGAAACTGTGCATCAAGTCGAATACCTGCGGTAACAGAAAATTGGTTAGAAACTCTAAATTGATCTTGTATGTATAACGCAGTCTCTATAACAGAAACGGTAGCAGATGGACGGCTAGTCACAAAATTAAAATCATTATTATTAATATTGTATACACCGCGTACACGACTTGGACTATCGTCTAGAAAGTCCTGAACAGATCGATATTCCCAACGTCCGTTCCAAGCAGATAAGAATCCGTAATCTACATCGTGAAATTGCGCTAGTCCACCTGCGGTAATTGTATGTTTTTGCGAAGTATATGATATTTTATCTGCTAATTGTAAGGTAGAAAAGTCAGTGCTGTATACCGAAGCTTCTCGATAGGTTCCTGCAAATATGCGATTACTAGAATTAGAAGCTATTTGGATATGTGGAAATACTCGACCATCAAAATCTCTATCTTCTTTTACGGTATTATATCCTAATGTAAGTTGATTCGTAATTCCATTAGTAAGATTAGATTTTAACTCTAGTGCTAAACTATTAGCAATACTGTTATGACGGTATCCTTGATTTCCAAAATTAAATATAGAAGAGCTCCATTCTAAATTATCGGCAAAACTGTTTACATAGTTATTTCGTAATGTAATTTTATGTTGATCTGATAGGTTATAATCTAGTCGAGCAAATATTTTGGTACTAGCAGTTTTAATTGAAGCGTCTGTAAAGGAACCTGGATCATAATTATATGCTGAGCGTAAACGATCCGAAATTAACTGTACATCTTCTGAGGAAATATTAGAGGTTGCGCTACCGGGAGCGTTCAATACCGGATTATCAGACAGAGCCTGCTCTACATTTACATAATAAAATAACTTGTCTTTTATAATTGGGCCACCGATTCCACCACCAAACTGAATATCATAAAAATTAGCACTTTCTTGTTTGATTCCATCAGCATAGTTTCCTAATAAGAGCTGATTGTTTCCATAACCATATACTTCTGCTTTTGAGGTGTTGGTGCCATTTTTAGTTACTAAATTAATACTTGCACCACTAAAATTACCGATACTTACATCGAATGGAGCTAGTTTTACGGAGAGTTCTTTTACGGCGCCCAGCCCAATTGGTTGGGTTCTGGAGAGACTTCCTGGTGTTCCGTTGGCAGAAGATCCAGCGGCACCACTTGCGGGTTCCTGAAAACCTATGACATCATTATTAGCAATACCATCGATATTAAGATTATTAAACCGATTGCTAGCGCCGCCAAAAGAATTAAGGTTGTTTTCTGTTAGGTTTTTAGTAAGATCCTGAATACTTCTACTAATCGTTGGAGTAGTTCTGAGTTCTCGTTTTCCTAATAAAGTTTCATTGCCGTTTTTTTGATTTTTAGAAGAACCGGTGATTACTACTGCTTCTAGAGACACACTATCCTCGGACATCACAAAGTTTTTTATGGTTGTATTTCCCAATTGGATGGTGACATTCTCTTCTATTACGGTCTGAAAACCAACATATGAAATATGTAATTTATAGGTATTAGAGGGAGATAGATTTGTGATAATATAAAAACCATTTTCTTCGGAAATAGTTCCGTATTTATAATTGGTAGAAACATCAATACATTGAATGGTCGCAAAGGGTATTGGGTTATTCTGTGTATCTGTAAGGGTTCCCTGAAGCGTTCCGGTAGTTTCTTGGGAAATAGACATATAGGGTATGATACATACAAAAATGACTTTAAGAAGAAGTTTCATAAATTAAATTTGATACTATAATTAACCTTATGAAAAGATGTGTGTCAGAATGCTGAAAAAAAGAATCAAACGCACCGATTCACTACTTTTTCGCAGGAAAACTGTTCTTGTTTTTTAAATTAAATAGGTAATGTGATATTTGATAAATATCCTTTATGAACTAATAAGTATGACTAGGAGATCCTTTATTATAATATGTTTCCTTGAAAACATAAAATTGAAGTATATGTAGTGTAGCAACTGTCTTTTTTTCTTTTTGAAGTATTCTTTGTAGTACACTTCGCAATTTTTTTAATAGAAATGGAAGTGTTTTATAGATACTGATGATATCAGAAAAATGATCTAAATCGTATAAAAAACTTAATTGAAAGATTGATTTTTTATATGACTCTAGATAGGTGTAAATTTCCTGTCTTACTTCAGAAGTATTCCAAGAAAACCCTCTAAATTTTTGATGGTCAAACATTTCTTTCTGCAGCCCCATGAGATAGAAACCACCGTCAAAAGAAGGACCAATAACAGATTGTCCTTGTTGTAGTGTATCTATTGCTTTAGAAAGGTGTGTTGTATTTAGATTGGGAGTATCATTACCTATAGTAATTATAGCATCATAACCCTTATCATAAATATCTTTAATAGCGTTTGTAAAACGTTCACCAAAACTAGTTCCAATTTGTTCTTGTTCACTATATATATAATAATCAAGTCCTGTCTTCTTAACAATGTTATGTATACGTGATGTAAGATTTTGTTGCAATAAAGTATTACGAAGGAAAGGTTTCCTTCTAATTTCTTCTTCTTGTGAAAGAGCAAAAATTAAAACAGCAATATGTTTTCTAGTATGAGTCAAAAATCAGTCGTAATATCGAGAATGTTATACTAAGTCTATATAAAAATGTGAAGCTTACAAAAACCTTAGGTTTTATTTATAAAGCATCATATTTTATCCTATAGTTATGGTATAACTACTTTCATGAACTTCTTCTTTATTCAGTTTTTGAATTCCTTCTTTCTCTTCAATATTTTGAGTTGTTTCCTCTATGTCCGCATATCCCAGCCAAGGTTCTATACAGACATATGGCGCTTTGTGTTTTGCCCAAATACCAAGATCAGGAAAGTCATTAAAATCAATTGATAATACAGAACCATTTGTTTTATGAGTGAGGGTTGCTTTTTTCGCGTTGATATTTTTGAAGATTAAAGCGTCTTTATCAAAAAGGGTATCAGTAAGCCAAATTTTATGATTATCAATTATAGAAACTGTATTCTTAGAAATAAGTCCTTGATCATTTAGAACATAACTTTTAGGATTTTTTGTTTTCTCTAGGGAAATATAATAATCATCATACCTTTCTGAATCATCTAAAGGACAATTAAAAGCTGGATGTCCTCCAACCGAAAAAAACATGGTTTCTGAACCATTATTCTCTATGATATGAGAAACAACGATCTGATTGTTGATAAGTTCAAAACTAATCGTGAAATTGAATTTGAATGGATAGCTACTCAAGGTTTCTTCGGACGAAGATAGAGAGAATGAAGCCTTAGTTTTCGAATTCTGAGTCCCTATAACATTTTTATTATATCGTATAAATCCATGTTTTGGCAATGCATAGCTTTTTTCTTTATACGTGTATGTCCCATTTTTTAACCCACCAATAATAGGAAAAAGCACTGGAGCCTGACTTGCCCATATAGCGGGATCTCCTTGCCATAGAAATTCTCTGTTATCTTTTTTGGTTTTGACGCTTGTGAGTTCTGCTCCTGTAGTATCAATACGAACTATTAATTCATTGTTTTCTATGGTGTGGATCATGTAAGTATTATGATTGGTTAATGGTTCGTACAAAGGTAAAGAAAGAAGTTACATATATGAACCTATAGGAAAGGTTCTAAAAACCCAATTAATTTTGTTCCCTCGGCATTCCATCGGATTCCGTGTCCGCTAGGTACTCTAATTTCGTATACAAGTTTGTGTTTATAATGATAGAAGATATTCCACCAGGTTTTATTTGCTATGATTTCTAGAATGCGTTTTTTTACTTTTTGTTCTTTTTCAACGGGATTGCCTCTCATTTCTCCCCAAAAACTATCGGTAGATCTTCCGATATGTTTTTCCCAAGCTCTGGTTGCAATACAGATTTGATCATTAAATGGAGCAAAACAGCTATCCAATAATGTTTCTTTTAATGGAGGAATTGCTTCTTCATTTTTTAAGGTTGCTGAGGTCCATCGTTGTCCAATTAATATCAACAGATATTCGAATGGAGTGATTTCTATGGTTTTTGCCCAATCTTTTGTAGTTGCATGTTTATTTTGTGAAATCTTTTCAAAATTTGAGAACGCTACTGATAACATTGGAGTAATTTCTTCATTAAAATAGGGTAAGGGATAAGCTTCTGGAACTCCAAACTGATTATATTGCTCTAAGTTTTTTACAAAAAGCTGTAGATGTTCTTCCTGTAAGAAACCAGCATGCTGTTCCTTCCAGGAATCTGAAAGGAACAGCATGCTGGTTTGTATGGTTTTATATAGATTCATTTGTTTCTAAATTCTTTTCTTTTTTGCATCGCCCAAAAAAGAAACAAAAAAGTCTAGGCTTACAAAAGTTTGTTTAAATTTATTGTTCAATACCTAAATTTTAGAAACTCGCTACGCTCAAACAGTCTAAAATTTCACGGTATTTTCACTTCAAATTTTACAACAAACTTTTGATAGGCCATTGAAATAAATTTGATTAATTAATCACCCTTTAAAGAATACGATTATTATGCTTCCCACCAAAGTGTCTTTTTATACAATGGAAACTCAATGTCTTCACCTTCGATTTTCCTGCGAAGAATTGTTTTACATTGGTTACGATATTTCCCTCGTAAATATCGACGATACTCCCAAGAATTACTTTTCCACCAAATTTTAGCACTTTTGGTTCTCTTTTTTCTTTTATGACTTGTTTTGTAATTGTAAAGTTTCTTGTTGTCATAAGATTTCATCTGTATTAAATTTTAAGTTAAAAACTTAATACAGGGTTCCTTTTTTAGTTTGCATTTTATAATTTTTAGTTGTCACGCTGAGTCCTTCGAGAGGTTCAGATTGACATATGATTACTTGTTTTTATTTCTTCTCTTCACTCTCCAAGGGGCATTGATCTGAAAATCTCCAGCCATAATACATCCATAAGGCATCACTTCATCAATCACATTACCTAATCCAAACTCTGACATTTGCTCTCTCACGGTTGCAGCATTTTTATATGCACTCGGTAATTCCGAAATATCGATTTCTTTAGAGTAAAATCTAACATCTAGACCTTTGGTTTCGATCTTAAAAATTTCTTCTCTGGTTTGTCCTTCTTTATTTCTTTTATGTTGTGTTCTACTCATATTTCTACCAGCGCCGTGTGGTGCAAATCCAAGATTGTTTGTAGTAGTTGCTCCTTCAACGATCAATACAGGTTCTGCCATGTTTAATGGAATCAATCTTGGCCCCGTAATATCTGGCATAAACTTCGTGTCCAATGGCGTTGCACCTTTGGCATGATAAAATAAATCTCCTTCTTTAAAGACAAAATTATGCTCATTCCAGTATCTATCTTCTGCCTCAATCTCCAACGCTTTTAAGGTTGCATCGTGAATAACTTCGTGATTTAATTTTGTCCATTTTCTGATGGTTTGCAATGCCGACCAGTACGTTTGACCTTCTTCTGTATCAAAAGGAATCCATGCATTTTGCTTTAAAGTATCCGGAGATAAATCTCTTCTGAATTTGTCGGCAATATGCATTCCTTTTTTATACAACCTAGCACCCACACCTCTGGATCCATGATGTGTGATCATCATAGTATTTCCTGTTTTTGCAGAAGTACCGACAAATAAGAAGTGATTACCATCTCCCTGCGTTCCCAGATATTCTTTTGCCATACTAATATCTTTGGCTTCTCTAAGAAAGAAGTTGGATTTAAACGCTGATAACAATTCATCTGGGACATTATATTGTTGTCCTCTTGGTCTTCCTCCAGGCCCAAAATGTGTACTGGCGTGTGCTGCATCTAATACTTTTTTAGGGTCTGCTTTTCCAAAATCGGTTAACATCACAGAACAGCAGATATCTGCACTATGCAATCCTGGGTGAATGGCATTTTTAGCCACGACCACACCACCTACAGGAATCGTTCCCTTAGGACCAGACGGACAGGCATCTGGCATCACAGCTCCATCGACAACTGTTGGTGTTTTCATTAGCTGCTCCATAGAAGTAATTACTGAAGTAACATTGTCTTCTTCTAGTTCATTTTCTGCTTTGATATTGATTTTAAAATCTATTGGTGCTTTATGTAATTCCTGGATAGGAGGCATTTTATATTGTTCTAAATATGCGTGCATTGCTTCATCAGCCAATTGATGTGTATTGATATGTTCAATCGCTTCTGGAAACCACTTCCCAGACCTGAACCCTAAATCAATCAATGTTTTCCCTGTGATGTTTATTTTATTTTTCATGTTGTTTCTAATTGATAAAGCAAAGATGAATTGATATTGCGCAATAGTTTTGCGTGGTTTAGATTAATTTATGAAATTTAAAAAGTTTATAAAAATTTTGTTTTTACCTCTTCCCAAACTTTCCTTATATACGGTGTTATTGAAAAGACATTATTAATATCTTCCTCATCCAATAAACTCCAATATCTAATTATAGAATAGTGAAGAAAACATTCTTTTTCTAGTATGATTTTACATATGTTCCAGTTCTTTTCAGTTTCCGAATTAAAATTGGAAATACCATCATCGAACGAAGAAATAATTAATCCCATTAAGGTGAACTTATCATCATCATCGTCTAATTCTCTTTGGTAAAATTTCAAAAAATAATCTACTCTATCAAAATCTGAAAACACAAATTCCCAATCTTGCATAGTATTATCCCAGTGAATACCTAATCTTTTCCCCAGTTTTTCTTCTGAAACTCCACTGGGATATCGTATATATCGCTCTTGCGAATTCATCTATTCTTTTTTGAATAAAATTTATTTCTAGTATTCACCAATACATCATTTACTTTTGCTAAATCAGGCCTTTCCATCAAATTAGATTCATTATATAAAATATCTAAACTTTTCTTAAGCTGCTCAACTTTGTTTACCAAATAATCATATTCAAAATCTCCATTTTTGATTCGTAATAAATACTCTCGATCTGATCTTCGAACATGTACTGTACCTTCTTTTGCTATTTCCTCCGCCATGTGTAATAATCGAAAGGTATGCATCATATTTTTGGTATCATAGTTCTTCCCGTGAGCTACATTATTATTATAACGTGCTTCATTTCGTTTTTCCACCCAAGTCCAATATTCTTTATATTTTTTGCAGTAAGATGAATATCCGTCGACATTAAAATATAGCATGGCAATTGGTTGTTCTTCTTTGGGAACTGAACTTAGGCAAACTTCATTTGCGTTTTCTCTTGCAATTCCCTGGTATTCTTTTTCCTCACCATAAAATAAATTATAACAATCCTTCATATGTGGGATTTTAACCAATCCACAGTTAGCAATTTCCAAATCACTTTTAGTCAAAAACTCTTTACATGTTAAAGATTGTTTGTTGGTTCTAATATAGCAGAAATCGATTACAGATTTTCGTTCTTTATCTACCGGATTTGCAATCTTTTTGTTAAGTCCTCTGGCTTTTTTGATTTGAGTGTATGCATAATTTGCAAACGTATTTTTGCAAAGCTTAGAGAGAAAGTATTCCATTTTAATTTGATCAAAAATGGGATGTTTCTTTAAAACACACGCTTCTGGAATATTTAATAATTCTAATATATTAGGATTGTTTTTGTATAACAATTCAATAAACTTCCGTAGTTCATAATATACGATATCATTTGTTTCATTATTAATTTGTCCTGTATACTCAAGTGAATAGAATTTTTCTTTAGGTAGGATAAATACACCTCTGATATCTGTGTCAGAGGTAGCTGTATCCAAACCATATGCTCGACTGCCGCTAATACATTCGAATATGATATTTCCTGAAGCTTTCAGTTCTGCTATGGTTTTCATTTTATTAGTATTGGTTTGTCACACTGAGCCTGTCGAAGTATAATTGGTCTTCGACAAGCTCAGGCTGACAAATTAATTTTCGGTGATGCTTTTAAATAAAAATGCATCGATTCTTTCATGATCAGGTTTCCCTGATGTCAATGATTTAGCAAAGCTATTATTGGTTGCGATGGTTTTAGATATATACGCTATTACTTTTTCATTTCTAGTATGGATATAGCTTTCATCATTTCTAGATTTAATTTCCATTAAATTTTCGATCTCATTTGCTATATCATCTGATACTAAAGATAACATTTCACTAAATACTACTGGAGGCATTGTTTTATGCTCTAATATCCATTTGCCAGCTAGGCAAGTTCGTAATGCATAAAATAAACTCTTTAATTTTATTGTTTTTCCGATTAATTTCTCTTCATATTTTTTACTCATACTTAAATAATGAAACATACAAGAAATAGGAGAGAAGCATTCAGAAGCGATACTTCTTAATTCCGAAACAACGGTATCTTCTCCAAGATATAATATTGGCGAGAATAGATGTTCAATAGCTGGAACATTGGATTTTTTAAGTAGTTGTAGACTTTTGCGTAATTCCCATCCTACAGCATCAAAATCTCCATCCATAATATCTATATTGTCTCGTTTTTCAGATACCGAAAGATACCATTCCAATGGTTTTGTATACAGGAAGCGGACATCATAGTCGCTATCAGGCGATGCAAAACCCCAAGCTCTACTTCCTGATTCACAAGCGTAGTTTATTTTTACATCTCGTTCTTCTTCTAATTTTCTTAATCTTGTTTTCATCTTTATTTTAATTACAATACAAAGAAAAATTATTATTACGCAAAGATTTTACGTAGTAATAAAATAATATAAAAAAATCCTCAAATGAAAATGATCACTTGAGGATTACGTTTTTTTTGAATTACGTTTTACTGTCTGATAAAAATCTTTAAGTCATCGCTTTTTTTCATTGCATAAGAAAGTGATTTGTTACTAAATGATTTCTCTGGTTTATAATTGGTAAGTGATAATACATTGGGTAATTTCATATCCCAAGAACCTGATTTTTTGCTTTCACCAGGAACAATCATCACTACATGACCATAGGTCTCGGCTGTATCGATAATCAATGCTAATCCACCTCTATTAGTATGTGCTAAAGCTTGATTTATAGTTTCTTGATTTACGGTTCCTAATTGCAACCAATTCTTAGATCGTTCTGCAATAGGGTGAATACTATCATATATTACATATCCTAATTTGGAATCATTAAACTCTGTAAGATCAAAAGCTTTTGTAATTGTTTTGGTAATGCTATTCCTGCAGTCATTTCGTTCTGTAGCAGTTTTTTTACAGGTGATAAAGTTTTCTACTTCTAAAGCTAAATCTAGACTTGTAAGTTTAATACTTGAATTGATTGAGCCTGTACTATTCGTTTTAGAATCTTTGTCTTTGGTGTTTTGTACAGATTCTGTTTCGTTTTTTGAATCAGTAGTTTTTTCTTTTTGATCATCTTTACAAGACATCAAGCAGAGGGTCGATAGAATTAGGAGTAATACTTTTTTCATAGTTGATTAATTTTAGTAATATAATGATAGGGAAATTTTTCTTGGGTTCAAAGTGATCTTTAATTCTAGTATCCAATTATTTAGTGTTCTTTGGAATAATTTTAACTTTATACTAGTAGGGTTTTTTTAGAGAAAACGGTTTACTATATAAAAGTGTTATAAAAATAGAAGATGGTTATGTCTCAATTCATAATCGACTAGTCAGTCGTCGGTGAATATGTTTTAACGCAGAAAACCAGGTTTAGGCCTGGTTTTCTTTTTTAATTAATCTATGAACAGTTGAGTTACCGCCGCAACGTTTATCGCCCATTTTCGAGTATAAATTTCTTCAGCTTCTTTTTCATCCGAAACAATTTCTAGGTTTTGGGCTTCTGCTTTAAGTTCTAATAGATACCCTATATTTAGTTTACTATCTAACTTAGTTAACAAAGCTTCGACACCTTTGGTATCCAAATTTTGAACAATTTGACCACCATAATTCATCTCTAACCAAACAATTTCTCTAGCTTTTACATCTAGAATTCCAAACACTAAACCTTTTGTAAGGCTTTGTGTGATTCTTACCTGATGAATTACACAAGATGGATCATAGGCCACACCACTTTTTTGAGAAATTCTCATAGAATACTTACTATCCATCCAGCCTACAACTAGATCAGGTGAAATACTTCCATTGCTATATGCGTTACATGTAAAAGTTACATATTTTGCATTTCTCTTAGAAAGCTTATTTACATCTATTTCTATATACTCTGCAGTACCAACTTTTTCCGGAATGTGAATAATATCACCACTATGTTTACAACCAGGAATTGTTAACTGAGAATACGAACAAAAATCCGAAGTATCTTCGTAAGACACAGTACAACTTAGATCCATATCTAAGTGTTGTGCTTTTAATCCAGTGCCCCATTGCATAAACAAGCGTACTTTGTTTCCTTCTAATGGGAAACGAGTTCCCATCAATGCAGATGGAAGGTCTTGTACCGTTTCACTTCTATCACCTATTGCTATTGGTATTTTATACAAAGCTTCATCAATAAAAATAGTTTGATTCTTATTTTCACTATTAGCAAATTTCATTTTAATTATTTCGATACAGATATCTTCAATTTTTGATTGCATATCTTTTAATTGTGCATCTGTATAAAATTCCAAGAACTTGTTTGCTGGAATCATTTTATTTGTTCCTCCAAGAGGTTTTACAGCTCTTGTTATCGTTTTGTCAAAATAATTTTTAGCATACATGTTTAATGTAAAAATCAAACGAGCTGGTACTTTATCTACGATATCATGAAAATGTTTTAATGTAATATCAGCTCCAAACCAAAGCATATTAGAAAAAAGCGATCTAGCAAATAAACCAGGACGTTGTTTTAATAACTCGAAGGTTTTTTCAGCATCATATTTTAATCTATAATGATTTACATATCCCTGCCAAACCTCATAATTTTCATTATAGAAAACATCAAGAATTTGGTGTAGATTTTCGAACCCTTTCTTTTTACTATATTCTGCTAATCGCAAAGCTCGGATCATTCGCACCCAAATACCTCTTTTAGGGTGCATCATTTCGCAAAATTTATCGGATGGTATATCCAAAGCATTGATCCAACTAGCAACTCTTTTACATTCTTCTCTTGTATATTTCAGTTTTAATAAAGCTTTCGCTTCCAGTTTAGCTTTACTACTTTTATCAGAAGGAAGATAGATATGACTATTATTATCCTTAGCCCTTTTGATGATAGTTTTAGGTTCTATGATTTGTAAAAAACCCGTATGTTTATACCATAAATATCTAAGAATATCATTAGGGTTTTTAAATAATGATTGAACTTCCTTTTCTTTCCCGTTTTGTATTAAAGCATCGATAACAAGCATTGCAGTTTCCTTAATTCCTATAGTTCCATTTTTAGGAATTGAGAAAGAATTTAGTAAACATTGTAAACTTTCTACCTGAGTAGCATCCAATGCTGTTTTTGATGATAAAAGATCTGTAAATAGTTTATGCAGATCCTTTTCAGTCCAGAGCTCTAATACTTTAAGTTTACTACCTTGTCCAAAGTTTTCTAGTTTTGAAAACTCGAAAGGAGTTCCACAAAAAGGACAACCGTTGTAGCGTTCTAACGGAAATGTATTATTAGGTATTAAGTGACCACAACAAAGGGTTGCACCTTTTTTATCTTTATAAACATTTCCAAAAAAAGTAGCGATATGATCCCAAACATCTTCATTAGTAGGAGTATCCCAACCTTTTACTAACGGAGTCCAGTTTTTATGAACACCTGTAACTTCTTTTAGCATATCCAAAAATTCTAATTTATATGCTGTTGAAAGTGTGTTTAGTACTTTTAGTAAATCTTCAGAAAAGCTAAATCCTAGCTTAGCCACATTAGCGACCAATCCAGCAGTAATCTGGTTAAGTTCTTGTGATTCTTCTGAAATAAGGTTTTCAGGAATGAATACAGCTTGTTGTCGTAAACTGATTTTTAATAAATCTCTTTTCATGTCATTTTTATTTAAAATTAAATAATCAGGTAATTTTACTTCTAATCTTTATCCTAAGTTTGAAGTAAGAAGTAATTGACCTCAATTATATATGGTAATTCAAATACTTTATAACCAATACCTTTCTTTCGAAAGGGCTGGAATCGAACCTGTAGGAGTAAGTATTTGTTGACCATTTTGTGATGCAGGTGGGATTCGAACCCACGACCCTATGGGTGGAAATGGAGTAAGCTTGTTTTGACCAATCTTTTATGATAATTAAAAAACTTTAAGCCATATGCTCTGAACCGCTGAGCTACTGCATCAATAAACAGGTAATTGTAAAAGTTGTTTCAGTTAAAGGTGAATTAGAAGTAACTATTACTTGACCTGTCTTGTTATATGTATGAACGTTTTATTGTTAATTACTCTGCAAATATTTTACAATGCTACGCAGTCTTTTTGCGTAGTAAAAAATAATAATATTTTTTTTGTTTTTTTAATTGTAAAACGGCAAAGCATCTAAATCGATGAACGATCAGTTAGTTGTGCTAGCGGATACTTTTTGAATACTAAAAAACCAGGCGGAACCTGGTTTTTTAGTATTAGAATAAACGATTTTAAATTAAATAAGTCTTTCTATGCGGTGATTCTCAATTCATCATATAACGGATCTTTTTCGATCATTGTTAATAGTTGTTTTTTGACATCAAATTTCTTTTTTCGTGTATAGCCCTCAGTATAGCCAGTTATTTTCGAAATTTCTTTAGCAGATTTTCCTTCAAAATATAGAAGCATTAAATTTTTATTGTCATTACTTAATTTCTGGAAATGTTTTCGATATAGATGCTCACGTTCTTTGTTTTCGATTTCGGTGGTAATATAATCTACTACTATTTCTTTATTTATTATGAGATCATCATCACTAGTAGTTTTTTGTTTTTTCCGCAATCGGCTTCTCCAAGTATTTTTACAAATTCCATAAAAATATGTTTTTACGGGTACGTGTATTTCTAAAGCACCTGATTTTAGCTTTTGATATAGTACGACTAACGCATCCTGAAAAATATCTTCTACATCCTGCATAGTTCCATCATTTCTAAGAATATATCCCTGAATATATCTTATGTTATCCCGATAAAAAACTTTTAATATCCGTTCATCCCCTTTTATGATACCGGATATTATTGCTTGATCTGTATTCGTTTTTCCCATTACTTTTTTTGTTTATACCGTTTGTTTTTTGACTAGAATACTTAAATAGAATCTTGCTTTTTTTTGATGGTACAAACATAAATTTACTAGAGCAGATGTCCTTACAGATTTCCGTAATCGGAGTAGATTTTTATTTAAAAGTTAGGTTTATTGAATTATTGTAGGGTACAAATCTCGATGATGTTAGTTCTTAAATTCGAGGTGGATTAATATTTTAATAAAATCAGTTATTGATTATTAAACTGTCAGGTCGAGCGGAGTCGAGACCTATCGAGCTAACTAATAAACAACCTCTCGATTCCGCTCGAGGTGACAGGAGAAAAATTGTACTTCGACCCGCTCAGCAGAACTATCGAAATTAGGCTTTAGCTAGGAAATTCACTTGTCTTCGATACAATTTTTTATCAAAAATCACTCTGACTGACGTAAATTTTCTTACATCGGACTCAGGTTTCAAAGGGGAGAATTTCTAGCTTTGAAGGTTAGGATGAGGGTTTTTCATTGCAATCACCCTCACCTGGAGAGGAAACGATACTTTCTATTGAATTAGGGAAGGCATACTTTATAACAACCCCAAATCCTTTACGATCGCCACTAAATGGGTAGTGTTTTTGGCTTTAAAATCATCAAAAAGTTTGCTTACTCTTTTGTCAATTGTACTTTCGCTATTAGGAGAGATTTTTTGTTTTTTTAATTTCTGTACAATTTCTTTTTTTGTAAAACCGTCTGCAAGTTCTTCTAGTAACATAATGTCGAAATCATCTAGGTTGATGATGTTATCCGTATTTTCATTCGTTACTTCTGTGGGCAGTACTGTATCTCCTTTATACACTCCCTGTATACAGTTTACTAAATCTTTTATCGCATGTTGGCCTTTGCATACAAAACCGTTTATATTGAGTTTTTGGAATAACATATTAATCTTATCAGGTCGACTTTCTTGAGAATATACGATTATGTTGATATCAGGTTGTATGTTTCGGATATCCTGAATGAGTTCTATACCAGAAGTTCTGGTTTGCACTTTGTGATCTTCTTTAAAAGAAAGATCGGTAATTAGCAATTCAAATGGTTCTTTATCCTGATGCGCTTTTCTAAATTTTAAATAGGCATCATCACAATATTGAGCTTCGTGAATGTTATAAATTCCAACTTCATCATTCAGTACTTTTACAATACCTTGATTGGCGATTTCATAGTCTTCTGCTACCAATACTTTTGTAAACATATTTGATCCTTTTTAACACGGGATTTTAATCTCCGCTTTAAAGCCTTTGTCTTTTTCTGAGTCAAAGATAATAGTTCCGTTAATAGCTTGAATACGCTTTTCCGTATTGCGGAGTCCATTTTTTGATTTTATAGCTTCTTTTTGGATGCCCACACCGTTGTCAGAATACTTTATGATTAATTTCTTTTTTTCGTTTTTGAACACAATCGCCACTATATCTGCCTGGCTATGCTTTTGCATATTGGTCATTAGTTCTTGTAAGACTCTATAGATGGTAATTTTTAGATTTTTATCTACAGTATCCCAACTAATTTTCTCAATACCTCTTAGTACGAGTCTAATATTGTTTTGGGTGTAATTGGTTAACATATCAGTTAACTCTTCTAAGTAGGTTTCATCCACTTCGAACTCACTATTTTCTCTAGAGATATCTCTAGCTTTGGTATAGGCAGTATTGAGTTTTTTGGTAATCTGTGGATCGTGTGGATCGTTTTGATATTGCATCATTACCTGAAAAATATCGTTACCAATTTCATCATGTAATCGTTTAGAAATCCGAGTCTCTGTTTCATAGGCTGTCTGGAATTCTACAATTTTATTTTGTTGCGCCAGATATTTAGTTCGCTGTCTTGAAAAGAAAATGATAAACCCAATAAATGTAACTAATAGCAGCATCCCAAGAAGGTAAATAGTGTTTTGGTTTTGGACTTCTATTATTTTTTCATTTTTCTGCTCATTTTCTTTTTCTAGATTTTCACTTTCGAAACGTATTCTTGCGAATTTATCTCTGAAAAGATTATCTCTTTTGTTTAAACTATCACTTAGCTTGATATATTTCATGGCATATTGCCGACCTTCTTCTGGAGGAGATACTTGGGCTAATAAATCGTAGGCTTGAAGGAGTTCTACATTTTCATTATTAGTAGTGGCAGCTTCTTTAGCCTTTTCAGCAAATTCTTTTGATAAATTATTGTCATCTTTTGATTGGTAATATTCCGCTAGATGTAGGTTACTGGTAGAAAGACCAACCACGTCTTTTATGCTATCTCTTATTTTATAAGCTTTGTTGAATAAATATAAAGCACTATCACTAGTTTTATCATTCAAAAATTTTACATACCCTAAATTATCTAATAATCGAGCATACCTTTTGGGCCGACTACTTAAGAAGTCTTTGTATGATAAGGCTTTATTATAATATTCTATTGCCTTGTTATATTTTTTTTGAGATTTATAGGTTGTACCAATATTGTTATATGTAATCGTTTTATAAAGAGTATCGTTAGCGGTGTTTTTTGCATATTCTTTTGCCTTAAGATGATAAACAATAGCATCATCATATTGTTTTGATTGTTTAGCTATTACACCTAAATTGCTGTAGCATAAGGGTATATATTTCAAATTTCTAGATAATTCGAATTTTTTTATTGCTTTTATGGATAAATCTTCACTTTCGCTATAATTCTTTACTTTTCGGGATAATTTAGCTAAATCAATTAAAATTTTGCCTTGGAAATAAGCATATTGGACAGGTTTATATTTGCTTCCTTTATTAAAAGAAATGTACATTTTATTGGCTTTATAAAAATAGTAATATGTGCTATCTAATATTTGCTTCTTCCTAAAATAGATCCCTAAATTAGAATAAGCCTCAGCAATACCTAAAGAATCGTTTATGGAAATTGATAAATCCAATACTTTTTTATTCATTTCCTTATAAATCTCATAATCTTTTAAATCGTAATACTCCAAATAAATATTACTAAATTTGTTGATTTTAAATGAATTTTCGGGTAATTTATTTGCTAAATCATATGCCTTTTTTAGGTGTTTTTTTCTTTCTTTAATGGTTTTATCTTTAGAACTTTGAATATATAAATCGATTAGATCAGTTGTAGATATGTCATCCTTAAAAACTTCTTTCTCTTTACTACAATTGATGAAAATGCATAAAATATATACCAATAAAGTTTTCAACCTTAAAATCTTCATATAAATATTAATTTGATAACTAATGTAAATAATATATTGATTATTAAAAGAAAATATAAGAAGGGTTTATTTAAAACAAACCCTTCCTGAGATACCAGGTAATTACAAAATAACTATTTACCGGGATCTACTTCCTCATCTTCATCTTCGGTTAGTTGAAGGCTAGTTGTCTCAACTCCAACTTCTTCGTTAACAGAAGGAGGATCGCAAGAGACTAGGTTAAGACCTAATAAGACGGCTACTAGTAAAAATTTTAAAGTTTTCATGTTGTTAGTTGTTTGATATTCCAATTGTTGGGGTACGCCCATAGGTTGCAACCCCAGCTGGTATGTGCCCACATACCTAATACCTATGGGAAATGATCGGTTAGTTCGGGAAAGTGAATCCTCGTACAGTCGCTATACCTTACTTTCCCTTTTTTGGGTAGTAGCGAGCTGCACTTCGGCAGGCTCAGCGTAAAAACACTTCGACAGGCTCAGTGTAAAAACACTTGAGATTGGTTTTGTCTACGGCTACGATTAGACTGATTGTTTAGCTCAGACTGATATAGATCGGTGGACAAAACGAGTTTTGTAACCTTTTTTTAATAAGCTTCATAGAAATGTATACCTGGATACGTTCGATATATGGATTTTGAATTCTGACAATAGGCGATTGAAAAAGAAGCATCCCTCTATATCTCCCTTCAAAGGGAGACCCCTTTAAAGCCCCTTCCTTTGAAGGAAGGGTTGGGGATAGATGTTTTCCAAACCGACGTATTGAAAGTTTACAAAACCTAAACTATATGCGAAGTATAGCTGTCAATTACTAGCACTTCACGAATGTTCATACTAATTAAATTCAGCGCTTTTTCCAGCTCTGTAGTACCAATTGTATTTGGCATTTTTCTTGGAGTAGTATTAACAACCGAAGTATGTAATCCTATTCCGTCGAAGCCTGCAAATGCATCGGCTAACAGATAATTTCTGATCTCCTGCTTCTTTTTAGAAAATTGATTAAACTTCATTGTAGTATTTTTTAGTTGTTAATTAAATGATACACAATGCAAAAATTTGCAAGGCGTATTCGAAATCTTTATTTGTTTATTATTTATAGTACAAATGTCTGGAGTCGGTACGCATTCTTTTTGCGTAGTTAAAATTATTTATTACTTTTTACAAAATTTTTAAAATGGCTTCTAATAAAAATGCATTAATCCGATATAAAACCATTGATCAATGCTTGCGTAATAAATTTAAAGAGTGGGTTTTAGACGATCTTATTGAAGCATGTTCTGATGCATTATATGAATACGAAGGAAAAGATGTGTATGTTAGTAAAAGAACAGTGCAGCTGGATATCCAGATGATGCGTAGTGATAAATTAGGATATAATGCACCAATCGAAGTATATCAGCGTAAATATTATCGGTATGCAGAAGAGGATTATAGTATTATGAATATCCCAGTGACGGATCATGATATAAAGATCATGAATGAATCCATACAGATATTAAGACAGTTTAAAGATTTTTCGCTGTTTAAAGAAATGAATGGTGTTATAGAGCGATTAGAGGATTCTGTTTACGCAACTCAGAAAGATAATATCCCTATTATTCATCTAGAAAAAAATGAACAATTAAAGGGGTTAGTGCATATTGATACTTTGTATCATGCGATACAAAATAAACAGGTGTTAAGGATTGCGTATAAATCATTTAAGGCAAGAGATGAAACAGAGATTACTATTCATCCTCAGTTATTAAAAGAATTTAATAACCGTTGGTTTTTACTAGCTATAGGGCATAAACGGAAGCTACTGACTACTTTTGCATTGGATAGAATCGTTAGTATTCATAATTCTGAGGAAAGCATTACGTATATAGATCGGCATATTGATGGTGATGTGTATTATAAAGATGTAGTAGGGGTAACGGTTTCAGAAAATGTAGAGCCAGAGTTGATATTATTTAGAGTAGATAGTCAGAATGCACCATATGTTGTTACCAAACCATTTCATAAGTCGCAAGAGACTGTATCACAAGATGAGCGAAGTGCTACTTTTAGTATTACAGTTCAAATGAATTTTGAGCTGGAACGATTGATTCTTGGTTTTGGCGATAGTATAGAAGTATTACAACCGGAACGATTACGTTCCAGAATTCATAGAAAATTAAAAAGAGCTCTGAAAAGGTATGAATAATTTTTTATCTAAAATACCCTCCAAAAAGTAGATGGCACAACATAAATGCAATTACTGATAGTATAATCCCTATAAGGAAAACATTAAAAGATTTACGTAGCAATTTAAATTTTCGGTCAATTGTTTTCCCGAGATGAAAGGTATCTTTGGCAATAGTTTTATATAATTCATCTCCTTGATTCATCAAGTCTGTTAATCCTTTAACATAGGTTTCTTCTTTCATATCGTGGAAATTACCATAAAACATTAGGTTGTTAGATTCGCGTGCACCATGTTTTAATTCTGGTCTAGTTGCTATTACTGCATATGTAATAGAAGCCAGATTAGTAAACAGGATTAGCATAGCTGGATAAATAAGATGAGGGTCTCTATCTAATTGATCCAAAACGGTCCCCAATACAATAGAAAGAATCAATGCATTAATAGAAATCAAGATATTTGATTTCCTATCGATCATAGAGTTTAGTGTATATTGATTTTTAGAAAGTAACCTAAACAATGTTTCGACACCTCGTTCAGAACGCGGTTCTAACTTGGACAGTTTCTTCTTTAAAGCTTTTAGCTCATCTTTATCTACCTGTAACTCTTCCATGAGATGCTTATCCTGCAGTTTCTCTAGCTGTTTAATTTGCTTCCTATCTGTTATTGCTTGATTGATGTCTTTCATTTGTTGAATATGATTATGAGTATAGTTTTTTTACTAATTTTCCAATACTTAATCCTTGCACAATGATTGAAAAGAATACAACTACATAGGTGATGTACAATATAACTTCAGAAGAAGGATTGTCTGCTAGACTTAATGCTAAAGCCAGTGAAATCCCACCTCGTAAACCTCCCCAAGTTAATATAGTTACCGTTTTTAGAGGACTCATTTCCGAATGTTTGAGAAGAGAATACGGTATGAGTACTGAAATAAATCTAGAAAAAAGAACAATAAAGATTGCAATAATTCCTAAGGTTAAATGTCCTGTATCAAATTTTAATAAGTGAATTGCTAAGCCAATTAGGACAAATAGAATACCATTAAAAACATCATCTAGTACTTCCCATATATCATTGATCAGTTTTCTTGTAGCTCCTTGATTGGATGCCACATTTAATTTGTTACCGATGATCATACCAGCAACTACCATAGCTAACGGTCCCGATACATGTATCAGAGATGCTAATGAATATCCGCCCATTACTATTGCCAGACTGATCATCACTGATAATTGTGGGTTTTCTTTAACGGATTTTATACTTTGATACCCAATAAACCCTAAAAGTACTCCATAGACGATTCCGCCAATTGCTTCTTCCAGAAATAATTTACCGATTTCGGCACCTACAGAACCCTCTCCGTGATGTTCTCCCATTCCTGTGAGAATTAGTATTCCAGAAAACACAACAACTCCAATACCATCATTGAACAAGGATTCTCCTTCAATTTTGATCCCTAGGCTTTTAGCAATATTTGCCTTTTTTAGAATGGCCATCACTGCAATCGGATCTGTAGGTGATATTAATGCTCCAAAAAGTAACGCATCCAAAAAAGGTAGCTCTATATTAATTAATTGTGCAGCTCCATACGTAAGTCCACCTACAATCCCTGTAGAAATCAAAACTCCTAATGTGGCAAATAAGATAATGGGCCATTTTTCTTTATTCAGTTCATCAATATTTACATGAAGTGCTCCTGCAAATAAAAGGAAGCTTAAAATACCATCTAATAACAAGCTTCTAAAATCAGAATTAGCAACAATATCACAAAAGAACTGATAGAAATCAGGCGCTATACTTTTGCTTAAAGTAATGATTACGACGGTGACTAAGCTCATTAGCATGAGTGCAATCGTAGCAGGCATTTTTAACCATTTATAGTTTACGAAACTAAAAAAGGCAGCAATGGAAAAAATAATACTGAAGGACTGTAGCATGGTTATTTAGATTTTACATTAATGTATTTTCCAACAAAGACTGCAATAACAATGGCCAAATAAAACTGACCAATAATATTCATTACTAAGGTGATGGATTGTGCTTGTGGAGTAAGAGGAGTAATATCACCATATCCAACTGTAGTAATACTTATAAAACTAAAGTAATAAAAGATATATCCCGAATAATCTCCTCTTAGATGAAATGACCCAGGATCGATAAAATGAATGGTTTCAAAAAGGATTCCACCAATGATACCTAAATAGATGAATCCTAAAATAGGACCAAGAATAAACTGAAGGTTTATTTTATCTATTTTTTTTAATTGTTGTAATAATAAAAAGCAGAAGTATGAAAATAAAAGAAATGAGGATACTAAACGAAATACTTTTATCAGCTGCATATCGGGTTTAGAAAATTCTAACCAAATAAATACCAATGCTATGAAACCTAATATATGAGTTCTGATTCTTGTTTTAGTATCAGAGGCAATTAACGAACTTGCAAGAATTACAAGTGTATAATTAAGGACCACTGCATGAGCGGGATACATTTTAGATAGTGTAGCGTGAATCGGAGTCAAGAGAAAATTAAACACACTGATAAGTGCTATTAAGTACTTATAGGTGTTTAATATTTCTAGTGTTTTTTTCATGAATACTGAGAATAGTTATAAATTCATTTTTTCATATGCTTTATCAGCAAGGTACATTTTCGTGGCAGGATCTTTTACCCATTGCCTTTTGGCGTCAATAATTCCAAAAAATAATCGAGTAAAAAAGTATAGCTTACCATCTCTTATTTCCCAACTTTTAGGGCTTGGGTTTACCTGTTTATCTTCAGACATGGCAATGGCACAGAAGCCACCGTATTGCGGTGCAAAAGACTATGGGGATTCTTCAAACCTTTTCTTGTTATCTTCCGTTGAAAAATAATAGGTTGCTTCATTATAATAAGAACTAATAGTGTTTTTTCCTTTTTTAGGCCTTTTATCGAAAAATGACACTATATCATATTCTTGAGCAGCTATTTCGTCGTTTAAATTTTGAATCATTTGTTAAATTTTAATTATATAAGGTTTACGTCTGTAATTATTTCGAGTAATGCTGGGCCATCATGGTCTCTTAGTTTTTCTAATGCAGGAATTAGGTCTTCTTTTTTAGTCACTTTAATCCCTAAGGCGCCACAGTTTTCTGCATATTTCGCAAAACTTACGTTGTGCAGTGATGTTTGCCATACATCTACTTCTGCAGCTTTTTGTTCTTTAGAAATTTTTCCTAATTCCGAGTTGTTTAACAATACGTGTTTGATATTCATATTGTATTTAACCAACGTCATCATTTCACCTAAATATTGACCAAAACCGCCATCACCGGATACAGACCAGATTGGTCTTTCTTTTCCTTGTGCAGCCCAAGCTCCCATAGCAGCTGGTAACGAAAATCCTATAGACCCTAGATATCCTGACATTAAAATAGATTGGTTTTTAGGCTCGAAATAACGTCCGAATGAGTAGGTGTTGTTTCCAACATCTACTGCGATTACAGCATTTTCTGGAGTGACTTTATTCATCGCCTCGAATACTGCGATAGAGCTGATCCCTTTATCACTTTGATCCTTTAACCTATTTGCTTTTTCTTGTTTCCAGATATCCCATCGTTCTGCAATCTCAGGTCTTCTATCTATGGTATTGATGTTGTTTTCTGTTTGTTCTTCTATCAGCGATAATGTTTCTGAGATTTCTCCCCATAACGCTGCATCTACTTTATGAAACTTACTCAATGCTGTTGGGTCATAATCCACCTGTATTATAGGCTTCTTAGGAGTAATCCCAGTATGGTTAGAAAAAGAAGCTCCAAATACAATCAATAAATCACTTTCATTCATAAACCAAGATGCAATAGGAGTCCCACTACGACCTAATACACCACATCCTAATTCGTGATTATCTGCAATAAGACCTTTTCCTTTGAAGGTAGTAATGACTGGGCATTTTAATTTATCTGCAAAAGCAGTAATGGCTTTCATATGAAATCTTGCTCCATGACCTACGATAATAGCTGGTTTCTTTGATTCCGAAATCATCGAAACTGCTTTAGCAACCATTTGTTTTGGAGGAGAAATATTCATTGGAGTTATCCTTCCTTCAGGGGTTTGTGCTTGTTCACCTACTGTTTTTGGCATAAATGCTACTTCATCAGGAAACGTAATATGTGATACATTTCTATTTAGTAAAGCACTTTTGACAGCTAAACTCATTAATTCACTATGTTTTGAGTTTTGCTGTACTGCATGATTAAAATCTGCCACGGTCTGGAATGCTTTCACTAAATCTACTTCCTGAAACGCTCCAGTTCCCATCACTTGCGTATTTACTTGTCCAGAAAAAGCTAGTAATGGAGCTCTATCTACTTTAGCATCCCACATACCTGTGAACATATTGGTAGAACCAGGTCCTGCAATACCAAAGCATACTGCTGGTTTACCCATTAATTTTCCATAAGCTGATGCAGCAAATGCTGCGGCTCCTTCATGACGAATCCCGAAATACTGTAGTTTCCCTTGTTCTTCTAATCGCATCATAGCATCCGCAACACCAAGATTAGAGTGGCCTACCATTCCAAAAACGGTATCAACACCCCAATTAACCATAGTTTGTATCATGACATCAGAAATAGTGTCCTCATGTTTAGGCTCTTCAGGAATACCAACTAAGATAGCATCTCCATCTTCTTTTACTTCAAAAGTAGTAACACCGTCATCATAACCTCCTGGCGGTAATCCGGTACAAGGATCAAAATCCCATCCGTGCCATGGACAGCGCAATAAACCATTTTCTATAGAACCTTCCCCTAGAGGACCTCCTTGATGTGGACATCTATTATCCAAAGCAGAGAATTTACCTTTATAATGAGTGAGACAAACACCTTGGTGACCAGCGGTCACGGTCTGTACTCTTCCTTCGGGAAGTCTGTCTTTGTTATCGAGCACTTTATACCAAACAGTTTCTTTTTTTGAAGTCATGATTATTTTTTTAAGATGTTAGCATTTATTGAGATATTGATCTTGTCGGATTTTTACTGCCCTAAATGAATATAAAATGAGGGCTATTAAACCTAATAAGGCGCTGATAATACCAGCGATAGTAATATATATTGTAGCATTAAAATGGGTTTCGATACTCTTATAAATTCCGGAAACTAAAGCAGAAATTACAAAACTAGCAACCGCAACATATAAAAAAACCATCGCACTGTTTAGTAGCTTAAGTTGTCTTAGTTTTCGTTCAATTAGTTTTTCTTTTATTGGATCTTCAGTAATTAATGTTTTAATTTCTGTACTTAGATTAACTAAAAGATTAGAGGTTGATAATATCAACAGTCCAATACCTGGTATGATAGTCGCTGGAAGATACCAATGCTCCATGATTTTTAGTTTTTATATGTAGAAAGAGCTTCTTCGAAAAAAGTAACTCCATTGTTTTTATGCACACCAGAAACAGATAGAATAGCACCTTTAAAGCCTTCATTTTTCCATTCTCCAAGAGATAGCAATTTAAAGTTTGCGGTATCTACACTATCGTGACCTTGGTAGGCACTTATATAAAAGTAATATTCATTGTGAGCTTCATCAGGAATTGCTAAACCTAATCCGATAGAAAGACCAGCTTCGTCTTCTAAAGGGGCAAAAGCTCCAGTGTCAAAATGATGAGGCCATATTCTGATCTCAGAATCTAGTTTATTACGGTCTAAAAACTCCCTTATGATTTCGTATGCCAGTACTCTATGTTTTTTTAATTGATGAAGTGCTGAAGCATCTTGTAACTTGAATACATAGTCATCGCTAATTTGATAAGGTAGTTCATAGTGAATGTCATAAGAATATGGAACAGTGATATCACTATTCTTAGCCATTCGATTAATCCATTGTACAACTTCTGCATGAGTGGTTCCGTCTAATCGTAATGTACTTTTAGAACTGGAGTCATTCCATTCTAATGTAAAAAGATCATAACTAAGAGAAAGAATAATTGGTTTATTATCTAATTCCCTTGTATAAAGTGTCCCTTTTTCTACTGAGAATCCAAGATTTGTATGACTATCATCGTCTTTTTTATCTACAAAACTTATCCCAGCAGCAGCAAGATATTGAGCTGCTAAGTGCATTTGAGCTGTCATAATATTGGTTTTATTAGTTTATGTTGTTTTATTAAAAAATTAATCACCTGTGTTTTCTTTATGTTTGGATAAAGTAAATATGACTCCAACTGTTATGAATTCATCATTTAGTTTTCCTGTAACACCTTTATACTCCGCAAAAGCAAATAAATCACCTACTTTATAATGAGCTCCAAATCCATAGTTCCATCCAAAAGATTCGTCTTTCTCACTTTCATCAGTTCGCTCAATTAATCGTTCTTTCTCAATTGTATAATTGACTCCTGAAAGAGGGTATATCCCAATTTTATGAGACAATTCTACGATATAGTGCGCGTTAAAATTTAGATCCGTAATCGTTAGTTCATAATCACTATTAATTTCCTGATAAGGAAAAAACGTAGCTTCTGGGCCAAAACAGATTTTTTCATTTACACCATAAAATAATCTTGCGTTAACTCCAATGATTCCTTCTTCTAATTCTACCGAAGGACCGAATCCAGCCATTAGTTCTTGTTGCGCATTACTAGTATTATGGATTAATAATAATCCAAGATATAGTAACAATTGTTTTGTATGACTAGAGTACGCCTGCATAGTTAATACCAGTTAATTTATGCATATCTCGATCAAAAGTTGATAAATCATCATGATTGAATTTTGAAACATCATCGTATCCACAGGCTCTTGCAACTACTTTAATAAGATCATTAGTTGCATCAAAATAGTTATGTAATTGCTTTGCCGAAGATTCTATAATCAATCTGCTTCTTAAAGATTCTTTTTGCGTTGCGATACCTACTGGACAATTGTTGCTTCCACAGGCACGCATCCCTAAACAACCGATGGCTTGTAATGCTGAATTAGATACTGCGATAGCATCTGCACCAAGCATCATTGCTTTTGCAAAATCTTCTGCTATTCTTAATCCTCCGGTGATAATTAAGGTAACATCTGTAGCGCCTACTTTATCAAGGTATTTCCTAGCTCTAGCTAAAGCAGGTATGGTTGGCACATTAATGTTGTCTCGCAAAATGGTAGGAGCAGAACCAGTTCCTCCTCCACGACCATCTAGAATGATATAATCTACACCAACATCCAGCGCAAACTGAATATCTTTTTCGATATGACTGGCTGCAATTTTAAAACCAATTGGTATTCCACCAGTTCGTTCACGTACTTGTTTTGCAAAGTCTTTGAAATCTTTTACACCGTGAAAATCAGGAAAAGTTGCGGGAGAAATAGCAGTTTCTCCTTGCTTTAAACCTCTAACTTCTGCAATTTCTTTACTTACCTTACTTCCTGGTAAGTGACCACCTGTACCGGTTTTTGCTCCTTGTCCTCCTTTAAAATGAAAGGCTTGTACTTTATCCAATTTATCCCAAGAAAAACCAAACTGGGCTGATGCCAATTCATAAAAATACTTGGTGTTGTTTTCTTGTTCCTGTGGTAACATACCACCTTCTCCGGAACAAATTCCGGTTCCAGCCATTTCGGCACCTCTGGATAAGGCAATTTTAGCTTCTCTAGATAAAGCTCCAAAACTCATATCACTAACAAATAAAGGAATATCTAGATGTAAAGGTTTCTTTGCTTTAGAACCAATCACGACTTTGGTAGCTACTACTTCATGATCTAATAAAGGTCTACTAGCTAATTGAGCAGGCAAAAACTGAATATCATTCCATTTAGGTAATGTATTTCTATCTACACCCATAGAGGCAGAAAAGCCATGATGCCCCAGGTTTTTTAATCCATTTTTCGCCAATTCTTTTATGTATCCAGTATATGGTTCTGTTTCTTCTGGATGTGTATCTGCATAGGCTCCTAAATATTCATCTCTATTAAATGGTTGAGGTTGATCAATAAGATAATTGTCAATTTCAGATTGATCTACATATAAAGTATCTTCATCGATTTTAGTACTAAATTTGTGTAGCACCTCTTCATTGTTATATTCAGAAACACCCGTGTCAACTCTATAATCCCAACCGTGAACACCACAGATTAGATTATGTCCATCTATATGCCCATCGGCCATTAATGCACCTCTATGTAGGCATCTTCCATATAGTACGGATATTTCTTCATCAAACTTTACGATAACTAAGTCCAATCCATTTACTAAAGCATGAGCGGGTTCTTTGTTTTCTAAATTACTGATCTTTGCAATTGCTACTGGTTTTTTCATATGTTGTCTTAATTTTTTTATGTTAGTTACTTAAAGTTTATTTAGTAATTGATCCAAACAATTAATTATGTTATTTGGTCATATAAAGTTTTAACAGAACTTTCATTAAATGCTAATAATCGCCTAAAAAGCAAATCCAAGAACAAATGCTATTCTTCCACCATCAGAACTTGCGTAATACCCTAAATTAGCGGTAAAAGAATCTAGTCCACTAATCCAAAAAGATCCTCCTACACTATTGTGCCATTTATCAGAATTATCGTTTTCTAACCAGACTCTACCATAATCAAATCCTCCTGTTAGTCCATATTTAAGAGGAATAAAACTTGTCTTAAATTTACCAAGTTTTAATCGTAAATCAGTATTTTGATATAAAGAATATTTACCAACAAAACGTTCATTTCTAAAACCTCGTAACCCTTTTACGCCTCCAATCTGTGCGCCATGATAAAATTCGAAATCATCACCTAAAAGCACTTCTCCTCCGATTTCTGTAGCAAATACTAGGTTTCCTTTTTTATTTAATTTATGGTTAATATCAATTTTAGGTTCTATATAGCCAAAACTATTATCACTTCCATCGATAGCTGTTTTATAACCCGCGGTAAGCCCTACCTCCATCCCCAATGTTGGAAAAGCGATGTCATTTTTGTTCTTGAAACTGTAGGTTACTTCTGCACCTGCATAGGTTTGCTGATCAAAAATATCATTAGTTATAGATATATTATTAACAAAACGGCCATTTGTGTTTTCCAATTCGAAGGATTCTATTAAAGGCTTAAATTGAAAATATCCTCCATCTCTTCCTCTCCAAATTAGAGAAATTGCGGCGTTCCATTTTCTAAGTCTAACTCGATTAAAATCTAAATCAACAGCATCTCTGTCATAATCTGTTTCATTACCAAAACCAAAGAAGTTTTGAGCAAAACTTGGACTCGTATATAAACCTTCTATACCAAAATTCCAATTATGAAAAATATGAGAAAATTCACCTTTATAAGATACATCAAATCCTCCTGAACCTGTATAGAAAGATGCACTAATAGAATGTTTTTGGGTAAATGGATTTCTTTGTAATCCATAATAAGTGAAATTGTCTAATACACCAACTCGTAGTCCATCATCGGGATTAAACGCTATTAATGGAAGTATTTGATTAAAGGAGTATTTTCTTTTTTTGTAATCATAATTATTAGTATCATAATCATCTACCAACCATTTTTTAGAACGTTTATTTACAATGGTGTTATTTTTATTTTTATAATCATATAATTTTATTTTCTTAGTGTTTTTAAAGTTGTATGTATCGTTTTTCTTACCACCAATTGCTTTTATATTAATTAGGTTATCACCTTTTCCTTCCACATTAAAAGTATCGTTACCATCTAATCCATATAACCAAATTTCTTTAGTTTCTTCTTTATTGAATGTTCTGTTCAAAATACCAATATCTTTTCTTTGTATTTCTATATTGGTCTGGCCATTGGGGAGTCTTTTTATAGTGAAAATATCATCTTTTAAAGTACCAGCAATTACTTCAAAATTGTTTAAATGTTTATAGTATTCCTGAGCAATATCAACAATATTGGATCTTCGTCCTTTCAGTTTATTTTTGATATCATTGATGGTTTCGCCTTTCATTTCTTCAGGAACATTTTCGAAAGCGTTTTCGATTACTTCATCGGTAAGGCTTTTCTGAATATAAGTGGCTTGTTTTTTCCATTTTGACCAATCAGAACCATTGATAAAAGTCATATCTAATGGGTAAGGGGTTTGACTAAACCATTTAGGGCTGCGTAATTGATCATCATATGATTGCATTTTTCGTAATCCAGGTATAGCATGAGTTAGGAAGGTAACAATGGTCCCATCAAAGACGGAGAATGCTTGATCCCTATCTCGGGGAATAGGCTTACAGATTTCTGTACCATCTTCTTTCTCAAATAAAGCCCATCTCCATTGATCGGGATGTCTATCCCAGTCACCAATTAGCATGTCAAATAATCGTGCTCGAATGTATGAGGGTTCGTCAACAAAAGATTTACCAGTTTTATGTACTTCTTGTAATACATCATTAGAACTTAGAATTTTTTTAGGTTTTCCAAAAGATGCAAGATCACTATGACTAGATTCTGCACGTTCTTCTACCAGATATAATTCATCTCCGAAACCATTATTGAACTCTCTTAGGGCTGCTTGTTTTGGAATATAATATAGGCTTGGATTAGTGTGAAATACATCAACAGCATCTGATAGTGTACCGATTGCAAAAGGAGTATAAGGATGTGCGGTTGTATAGAAATCTAATAAAAATCGATCTGCATAACTGTCTTGTAGATCTTCTTCTACATATTTATCAAGAAATGCTGTAGATTGAATGAATTTTGTAGCACTTTTCCTTAATGCGCGCATTACATATTGTTTACCATTTTTATCTACTAATCTAAGTGAATTAGATTGATGTCCTCCTCCTTTTCTAATAGGCGTCAAACCTCCTTTAAGAGTATCTAAAAATGCAACTTTGGCTTCTACCGGTTTACTATAATACTTTCTGTAATGTTGTCCCCATAATCCTTTATATAATTTACTTCTTTTAGTTTCATCAGTGCTATAGACGGATGCACTCTGAGTGGCAGAAAAGCTATTTTCAGGTTTTAGCTTATATGAAGTTTCTACTTTTTCGTTACTTAATACTGTTGCATTAAATAAGGAGGATATATTCCCATTTTCTAAAGAATAATAATGAACTTTAGCTGTTCCATCTGCATAGATGTCCAGTTTAGCGTATCCTTTTTTAGTACTCGCAAAATCTCCTTCGAGCGCATTTTTAACACGTTCTGTTTTTCCAATAGCACCACTTATGATTTGTGGGACTCCATATTTATTTATGTATTGTAGATTTTCACCCTTTCCGGATACGAAAATTATGTTTTCATTCTGTCGCGCCATCGTAGTAATTCTGTTTCTAAAATTACGATACTGCTTGTTCTGAAAATCTTGGGTAGATGTTCCAGCTGTATTTGCTAATAAACCTTGCTTAGAATAAGTGTGTATTGGATGATGAATGGCTACGATCTTAATTTTATCCTGAGATTTTTTTAATATGCTTTCTAATTCTAGAAAGAATAGTGTTCTATTTTTTATATCACATTCTTCATTAAGATAGATATGATCATTCCAGTTTTCTAAATACCATTGGGAATCAATAGTAATTAAAACTACATTTTCGCTAATTTCTTTTTTCTTTATTGGACATCCATCATCTGGATAGAATTTGGCGTTACTATTTTTTTGGATATATTTTTCTAATTTCCTGATGCTTTTATTACCTCTTTTAATCCAATCATTAGCACCAGGAATATAAATAGTGTGCTTATCAAAAGTAGCTAAAGTTTCTAATTGGGTTTTTAATTGTCGTTCTGAACTTTCATTTGTAAAACCATCTTCTGATGCTGCATTTCCTAGAATAAGTAACTTAGCGTTAGAAGTTCTTTGAGCTTCTGTAATAATTGTAGACAAATTGTTTAAACTCTTCGTATTACCAGTGTTCGAGGTTAAAAAAATAGAGGTTTCTATTTCTTGGCTAGATGTTATTAGTGTGCATAATACAGTACACAATAACCAAATGTTTTTTGTTAGTTTAATTTGCATGATATAAGTTTTAATACAATCAATTTTCTGAAGAAATAATCTTCAGTTGATATGTTTTTAATACTATAAGCCCCGTAAAAAGTAATAATGAATAATAGCACATCGGTGTTCCTCCTCCGGTTTTAGGACATTCACCATTGCCTGTGAATTGCATAATTGACGCAATTGCTGCAATCACGGTAGCTAATCCGGTAAAGAAGAAATACGATCTGTTATATTTTCCTAAGATGTGTGAAATCAATGGGATTATAAAACAGATTAAAATAATAACACAAGCTGGAATTAGCCATATTTTTGGACATCCATTACCTGTTTGTATTTCTTCTATGACTAAACTTCCTGCGCCCAGAATACCGATCGCAAAAAGCATTGCTAGCACTATTTTGAAAACTTTTTTCATTCTTCTATGTTTGAAATAGAATCATTTGTTACTTTCTGTAATTCTCGTTCTTTGTTAATATCTACAATACTATTGATTTTGGGGTTTTCTAATTCGAATGTAGAACCATTAGTATAATTTACTGTAATTTTATGAATAGAGGAATCTGTCCCTAATCCAAAATTTAATAAAGCAGTTTGATCACTTGCTAACCCTTCTCCAGAAACCAGCCAATCTGTTAGTTTTTTAGTGTCTGTTTCTATAGTAACTTTTGCTCCTTGGGATTCTGCATTATCTTTTAAATCTATTTGTATATAATTATTGGTTCCTCCTTGATTAATATAGGCTAATGATGGTGTGTCTATATTTGTCCATACCATATCTAAATATCCATCTTGATTAAAATCACTCACTAAAGATGTAATACCGAAGTGAGGATTGACGACACCACTTTCTTCTTCAGTAGGAACAAAAGTGTGATCTTCTTTCTGAATAAGAAACCTGCCTGGTAATCTAAATAATTTATTGGGAGCAAGGTCTACATAGTTCTCGGCTACCATTAGATCTTGTAACCCATCATTGTTCATATCAGCAAATGTGCAACCCCAGGAAAATTCATAATCAGCAATTTTGGCTTCTGCAGCAGCATCAGTAAACTTAAAGTTTCCTTCGTTTTTAAATAATATCCACTTTTCATTAAATAGAGAAGCATCTTTGATATCTCCTTTAGCCAAAAAACGAGGTAGCGTACTTCCAGTATTAGAAAACATAAAATCTACTAACCCATCATTGTTGTAATCACCAACTGCTAATCCCATTGGATATGCGAATTTTTTGGTTAATGGATTCTCTTTCATTGTGAAGGTAAGATCACCATTATTTTTGTAAGTTCTGGCTTCTCCTGTGTCGTGAACAACTACCAAATCTAACCAGGAATCATTATCAATATCAACTAAGACTCCTTGGAATGTATTATGAACATAGTCTAACCCAGCTTGTTTGGTGATACTTTTAAAAGTATTATCTCCATTGTTTAGCAACAATTCGCTAGTAGATCCATAGTCATAATCTTCAAAAATAGTTTGACCTTCCATTAATTCTTTTTTTAAATATGTCGCTAAGAATATATCTAAATCTCCATCTTTATCTATATCTCCCACAGTTATACCTGCTGGATTTGACTTTTCGTTTATAGGAGTATTGATCGTTTTAGCAGTAAATTTACCTTCAGTATTGTAATACAGATGTAGCCCATCTTCACGTCCGATTAATAAATCAGTATAACCGTTGTTGTCAAAATCAGCAGAAACTACACCTACAGTTGTAGTAGTGGTAACTTTATCAGGTAAATTAGTTTCTGAAGAGATATTTATAAACTTGTTATCTCTATAGGCAAAAATTGCATCTTCTTGATTCATTCCTCCACCAAAAAATAGTTCGTCCACATTATCGTTATTAATGTCTATTAATGCAGATGGAGCAATTGGCAATGATTTTTCTCCATTATATTGATGTGTAAAATCAAGTGCTATCTGTTTAAACGTAGGGATCTGATCAGCATCAATAGATACATCGTATTTATCAGAAACAGCATCTCTCCAGAAGAATCCAAGCACTAGGATAATAAGAAGGAGAACTAAAATTCCTAAAATTTTTAAAATCTTTTTAATCATGAGTTAGTTTTTTGTTTGTTAAGCTGATATAGTGAGAGTGCGAAAAGAATAAAATGAGTCACATTCATAGCAATTGGAGCTAAGTGTTTACTTAATGGTTTCGCCCAAAAAAGTGTAGAGAAAACGAATAAGAGGATTATGATTGGATTAAAAATTGCCATCCATTTTTTATAATAAGTTCCTCCTTTTAGAATGGTCATCACGAATACGATAGAAAGTAATGCGATAACAATTCTTAATACCTGCACCAATATTTCCATATGATTGGTATAGTGATCAAGAAGTATTTGATATGTATTTGGATCAATAGATTCTTTAAGATGAATGATGTTTCCGATAGAAGCTCTGGATCCAATCCATATTCCTCCTACAGCAAAAGCTATAAACCCTATTCCAAGTGTAATACGAGCTAAGGTTTCACTACCAGGTTTTAGCATTTGATATATGTGAAGATACCCTGCAAAATAAAAAGGTAATCCAATTACTGCTAAGAAATGACCAGTAGTCATGTTTTCTAAAGGAACAAATTTGAAAAACTCATAGTTCTCTGCGTGGCCTAAAATATTTTCCGAATAATGTAAAAGATGTTCTCCTAAGCCTACAAGAATAGAAGCTAACAAGCCTAGGTACCCTAGGATTTTGGTGGTTTTCATTGTTGTGTTCATTAGTTAGTTTTTATTTTGACGAAAAATTGTAACAGAACTTTCAATAGTAAATATGATAGGATGAATGTGGTTATTCTTTCAGTTATTGTTATTGTCCATTCTTTAGGAGTTAACCCTTGTTTTGATATTGCTTTTAATTTATACCATATGTTAGCGATAAAAATCATGATAGTTTTTGTTCCTTATGTATTGATATATATTGAGAATTATAATCTATGATTTTGTTTTTTCTGAGAGTACTCATTGCATTACTAACTGTTTGCCTACTTGTATTAGTTAGATGAGCAATGTCTTTATGAGATAATAAGTTTTTAGCAATGATTCTGTCGTTATTGGACTTTCCAAAATCAAGTATATAATCTAAAATGAATTCTTTAATTCTAGTGCCGCTATCTTTATATAATAAATCCTGTAGTCTTCGTTCTAATTTTTTGATTCTAAGACCATATACTTTGAAGATTTCATTTTTTAATGATTCATGTTGATTCATGAGATCGGTCATTTGGTTGGCTTCAATAGAGCATATTACGCAATCGTCTAAAGCTACTGCCTGTTGTTCGGTAGCAGCTTCTTGATCATAAAGAACAAGTTCTCCAAAAATATTTCCTTTGTTTACAATGTATTTTGCAATATCGCTATCTTTATTAACGATTTTTACGGTACCGTTTTTTAAGAAATATACCTTTTCTTTGTTTTCACTGATAAGTTCAATGACCTCACCTTTATTAACATATTTCATTTCTAATATTTCGCAGATATGCATCATATTGTTTCGGCCTATTTTGTTAAAAAGATTGAATCCTTCCAGAACCCAGAATTTAGTTAGAGGTAGCAAATAGTTTTGTGTTTACGTTAGTGTCCCAAAAATAAAGAGTCTCGTAGGATTCTACCGGTAAATAATTTACCATACTTACTTCACGCGACAAGTCACTTGTTTTTTATTATGAATTGCAGTATGATTTTTAACTTTTTGTAGTATTAATAGTAAGCTTATTGTATATCTGTGTATAGAAAAATACAGTTATAACAGCACTGGTTAATACTTAATAATCGAATATGGAGTAGTGGTGATACGTTTAATATTGCAGCAAGAATTGAGTCACTGACGGTAGTGGGACAGACTTTGGTTTCTGAAATAACATATGATAAAGTAAAAGGTTACGTAAAAGAAGAAGGATATTTAAAAGTAAAGGTAAAAGGGACCACAAGTCACATAAATATTTATGATCTTTCGTGTTGTTTGATAAATCAAAAAAAAAGTAAATTAATTAATAATCTGTTTATTTAATGTGTGTTTATGAAGAGAGATTGTACTATTGTCATAATCAATAAAGCCTTCTTTTCTTAGGCAACTCATTACATTACTAACCGTTTGACGAGATGTATTGGTAAGGTTGGCAATATCTTTATGAGATAAAAGGTTTTTTGAAATGATGGAACTTCCTTCTTGTTTTCCAAACTCTGATATGTGTTCTATTAGAAAATTGCGAATCCTTGTTGTACTGCTTTCTGAAGATAAATCTTGTATTTTTTTTTCTAGCTTTTTAATTCTATTTCCGTATGCTTTTAGAATATTGTTTTTTAAGAAAGGATAATTTTTCATTGTAGTTAACATTTTATCAACTTCCATAGAACATAATATACAATCATCTAATGCAATTGCTTGTTCTTCTGAGGAAGATTCGGTATCAAACAATGCTAATTCTCCAAATATACTGCCCTTGTTTACTATATATTTTACCTTGTTTGTTTGCGTATCAATTATCTTAACGGTTCCACTTTTTAGAAAGAAAACGTGTTTCTTTTCTTCTTTGGATAAGTTGATAGTTTGGCCTTTATTAATCGTAAACATATCTAGGACTTTGGCCATTCTGATCATCATCATTTTTCCAAGATTATTAAATAGAATAAAATCTTCTAGGAACCAAAGTTTTGTATATGTATTCAAATTTATGGGATTTTGTTTTGTTCTTTACTAGGAATAGAAATAAACTGAGTGTTGTATTCTATTTCACCTTTTTTCCTCATCACACTCAAAATGTTACTTACAGTTTGTCTACAAGTATTTGTTAGATTAGCAATATCTTTATGAGAGATAAGATTTCTAGCAATAATTCTATTTTCGTGCAATTCTCCAAATTCAATTATATAATCATTAATAAAATCATGAATTCTTGTAGCACTATCTTTATATAATAGATCGTTTAATCTTCGTTCCAGTTTTTTGATTCTGGTTCCGTATACTTTAAAAACATTATTTTTTAAAGAATGATGTTTATCCATAATAGAAATCATTCTTTCTGCTTCGATATAACAAATAATACAATCTTCTAGAGCAATTGCCTGTTCTTGAGTTTCATTTGATTCATTATAAAGAGTAAGCTCTCCAAAAATATTGCCTTTTTTGACAATGTATTTTACATTTTCGCTTACGAGATCTACTATTTTTACAGTTCCTTTTTTAAGGAAAAAAACGTTTTTTTTGTCTTCTTTGAGCAATTCAATAGTAGTTCCTTTATCGATATTATCCATCTCAAAAATCTCGCACATACGCATCATCGTAATTCTTCCGAGTTTATTAAAAAGATTAAAACCTTCTAAGAACCAGTATTTTGTATATGTATTCAATAGCTGAAAGTATAAATGGTTTATTTGTTGAATTTTTCTAAAAATAATAAATTTTAGATCTACAAACTGTAAGAATCTCTTTTAAGTTACTTTAGGCGACAACGAAATTAGGTTCTTGTTTTTAAATTCAGGGGATACTGAAATGAAAAATAAAACATTATATAGGTGATATGAATGGAAGTAATAAAAAATAGACATCTAAAGAAAATAGTAGTAATCAATAGATGTCTATTTTTAAAATATTTTTTTTTGATATTGCAGTTTTATCTATTGCTTCTTTACTTTCCCAACATCAGAAATTCACTGCATACAACTTCGGTGATATATCTTTTAATACCTTCATTATCATCATAACTACGAGAAGTTAGTTTACCTTCTATAGCTACTTCCTGTCCTTTATTTACATATTTCTCGATGATTTCTGCAGTTTTTCCCCAAGCGACAATATTGTGCCACTGGGTATCGGTTACTTTATCGCCTGCTTTGTTATAATAATAATCATTAGTAGCGATAGAGAATTTTGCAAGCTTTTTGCCAGAGTCTAAATTTAGAATTTCTGGTTCTTGTCCTAAGTTTCCAATTAACTGTACTTTGTTTTTAAGCGTGTTCATAATTTTAATTTTTAAGAGCCTGTCTGTAACAGGTAGATTAAACAGTAAATAGTATCAAGTTCTTATGTTTCGACACTGCAAACCTAGATCAGCACACTAATCATATTCGGTTAGGAAGTGTTTATTTTCGGTTGTAAACATTTGTAAACATTTGTAGTCGTTTGTTAGTGATTAAAAAATTTAGTTTTGATTAAAAAATTTATACCTTAGAAATATTAATAAAACTGTATATACAAACGTATGGGTGATTCAATTATAGCCGTCTTGAAAACAATCTTTGATAGAGATTTGAAAAAATTGAAAGCAGAAGTAAATGCTTATTCTAAAGAAGAAATTTTATGGGTCGAAACAAAAGAGATCAGTAATTCTGCAGGAAACCTTTGTTTACATCTTGTGGGTAACCTAAATACATATATAGGAGCAGAATTTGGTAATACTAGATATGTTAGAGAGAGAGACAAAGAATTTTCGTTAAAAAACGTGCATAGATCTCAACTGATATTTATGATAAATGAAGTGATGCCGATTGTACAAAATTCCTTGGATAAATTAACACAAGAAGATCTACAAAAAGAATATCCCAGAATACTGATGGATAAGAACCCAAGTACATTGAGGTTCCTGATACACCTAACTACACATTTAACCTATCATTTAGGACAAATAAACTATCATAGAAGAATGCTAGACGTTTAGTTTAGAAAAGTGAATAAGGCCTAAGAATGAAAAGAACTCTAATATACTATTGTTATGCTAAAAAAAATTCTAAAAGCACTACTCATTTTAATAGTAATAATCGCGATAGGAGCGGGGTATCTTTACTTTAGATTACATAACGACATAGGAAATGTTCTGGAAGCAAAAAGCAGTTGGCGCAGCGAAGTATTAGAATTTCCGTTAATATTTGCAGGAGATTTAGATTATAAAGGAGAAGAACATATTCGATTTGCACCAGGTTGGGGAGAAACAAATAATGAGGATTATTTTTCTTATGTTTTTCTATGGGTCTTAGAAGAAGATCCAACATTAAATGAGGAGGTATTAGAAAGCATAATGAATATTTATTTTGACGGACTTATGAATACTGGAGCTATTATGAATTTTAGTTTCTTTAAAGACATTCCTGAGACACAATCTTCGATGAGAAAAATTGAAGATAAACATTACAAAGGCTCAATAAAACTTTATGATGAATTTTTTGCTAAGGATATGATTACATTAAATGCAAATATCAAATATGAATATTGTAATGCTAGAAAAAAACATTTGGTTTGGTTTTACTTATCTCCTAAAGAAATAAATCACCCCATTTGGAATCAGCTGAAAGAGGTGTATTTAAATATCGATTGTGATTAATAATACAATAATTTGACAGCAAAACTTTAATTTTATATGCGATTAACATATGTTGTAATTATCTCTGTATTTTGTTTCGGTTGTTCCAGTAACGACGATACTTTGATAGAAACTACTCCATCCTTTTTGTTTGAAGACGGATTCGAAACTCAAAGTAATAGTGTTGATGCTCTTATTCTTTCAGATAATAGCAGGTGGTCTAACTTTCAGCAATCAAACCCTTCAGATCAAATAAATGAGATTACAATCTCTAATACTATGCTCTCAGAAGGAAATAGTTCATTGAGAATAGTTGCTTTTAAATCAGATAATCTACTGTCAAAAATGGATATTGAGAAGGGCGGGTTTAATGCTTTTTTAGGCGATAAAGTTACCATTCAGGCGGATTTCTATCTTAACTCAACTGCTAACATCGAAAATCTTTTTTTGATTGATCTAGAATGTTGCTCTTGCTGGGATCCTTTAGTAGATGCTGATCCATCTTCTGATGGCGATAACCAATGTCCGGGAGTTCGGTTAAAAATGTCTGGAGGAAATGATTATTTGTCTATAGAGCGAGGAAAAATTTCTGCAAGTACACTAACGCAAACAACATTTCAATTCCCTAGAAACGAATGGGTTTCTGTGCAATGGGAACTAACTTTATCTGACAATGAAGATGGAATGAACAAGCTTATAGTAAATGACAATGAAGTTATCGCAAGTAATGGTATGAATATGCCAAATGCAGCAATTTTTAGAGAAGTTTTTGCTCAAAACGGAATCGATTTTAATTTACAGGAACCTACTTTTTACGAAAGAGTACAGATCGGAGCTACTGCTAATGCAACGGCTGAAGATTTAGAACTTTTTGTGGATAATTTTTCGATTAGAATAGAGTAATTTTTTACCTTACAAAATATTAATGTTATAAATGTAACTTGGTATTTTATAAAAGATACATAAAAAGAATAAGTAAGAAAACTGCAATGCTTATTGCGGTTTTTTTAACACTCTCTGGATGCAAAGATTCTGAAAGAGATGTAATCACGATTGCCGCAGCTGCTAATATGCAGTTTTCGATAGCCAAAATTTCTAAAGCATTTACAAAACAAACTGGAATACAATGCAAACTTGTCATAAGTTCTTCTGGTAAATTAACAGCACAGATAAAAGAAGGCGCTCCATATGATATTTTTGTTTCTGCTAATATGAAATATCCAGAAGAAATTCATGCAAGCGATTTGGCCGTTTATCCTCCTAAAGTCTATGGATATGGTCAATTGGTATTGTGGTCTATGCATGACAGTATACAACCTTCTATAACAATATTAACTAATAAGAGTTTACAGCACATTGCTTTGGCAAATCCTAAAACCGCACCCTATGGTCAGGCAGCAGTAGAAGTATTAGAGAGTTATAATATTTATAATAAGGTTAAAGAGAAATTAGTATATGGAGAAAGTATTGCGCAAACCAATCAGTTTATTACCTCAAAATCTTTGGAGATTGGTTTTACCGCAAAATCTGTGGTATTATCTTCTAAAATGAAAGGTAAAGGACATTGGGTAGCATTGGATGAAAAGAAATATCTGCCAATTAAACAAGGAGTTGTTATGATTAAAACAGAAAATAAGGATTTCGAGGGCACTCAACAATTTTACAATTTTCTTTTTTCGAAGGAAGCTAAAGAAATACTGGAAGATTTCGGATATTTAGTAACTGAATAATGAATATTCTCTCAGGACATATATCAGATATACTGGTAAACGAAAGTTTATCGATGGTTTCTATTCGAATAAACGAGCATATCGAACTCAAAACTATTTTGGTAGAAACTCCTGAAACAGCTTCTTACTTAAAGATAGAAAATGTTGTAGAAGTTTTGTTTAAAGAAACAGAGGTGATCATAAGTAAAGAAGATACCAATTCGATAAGTATTCAAAATAAAATCAAAGCTATTATTAAGAAGATCAAAAAAGGAGTGTTGTTAAGTAGATTAACATTGAATTCAGAGATAGGAGATATCATTGCTATTATTACTACTGAAGCATTGGACGAGCTTGCGTTAACGGAAAATCAAGAAATAATTGCTATGATTAAAGTAAACGAAATTATGATTTCCAGATGATGGATTGGAGCCCGATCATATTAACAGTTAAGCTTGCTTTGGTAACTACAATGATTCTATTAGTAGTTTCTATTCCCTTAGCTTATTGGTTAGCGTATTCTAAATCCCGAATCAAACCGATTGTAGAAACTTTAGTGAGTATGCCTTTGGTATTACCGCCCACTGTTTTGGGTTTTTATTTATTAATTGCTCTTAGTCCAGGAAATACTTTTGGTAGTTGGCTGCAAGATTGGTTTGGAATCCGATTGATTTTTTCGTTCTCGGGATTGGTTATAGGATCTGTTATTTATAGTTTGCCTTTTATGGTGAATCCTATTCAATCTGGTTTGACAAGTTTGCCAGCTTCACTAACAGAGGCTTCATATATATTGGGTAAATCAAAAATAAAAACACTGGGTAAAGTGTTATTGCCTAATATAAAACCTTCTTTACTAACAGGAATTGTGTTAGCTTTTGCACATACTGTTGGAGAATTCGGTGTAGTTCTAATGATCGGCGGAAACATTCCAGAAAAGACAAAAGTGGTTTCTATTGCTATTTATGACGAGGTAGAAGCATTAAATTATAGTAATGCACATACATATTCCCTGATTTTAATCATTATAACTTTCATTGTATTGTTATCAGTGTATTTGATTAATGGAGGATATCTAAAAAGGTTTTGGAAATGATAGAGGCTCATATTCGTAAAACACTTAGTACTGCTAACGGAAAGATGCTTCTTGATATTCAGCTGAATATCAAGAAGGGACAATTCGTTACTTTATATGGTTCTTCTGGTGCTGGAAAAACATCTACTCTTAGGATATTAGCAGGATTATTATCCGCAGATAAAGGACAAATTATAATTGATAAAAAAGTTTGGTTAGATACCGAAAAAAAAATCAATTGTACTCCACAACAACGTAAAATAGGATATGTATTTCAGGATTATGCGTTGTTTCCTAATATGACAGTACGTAAAAATCTAGCGTTTGCATTAGAAAAAGGGCAAGATAAACTAATTATCGAAGAATTGATCACTATAGTGGAGTTAGAGGAATTACAACATAGAAAACCTGAAACATTATCTGGAGGTCAACAACAAAGAGTGGCATTGGCGAGAGCGCTGGTTCGTAAACCCGAAATTTTACTGCTTGATGAACCACTTTCTGCACTGGATATTAAAATGCGATCTAAGTTACAGGATTACATTCTAAAAGTACATAGAAAGTATGGACTCACCACAATTTTGGTAAGTCATGATGTTGGAGAAATCATAAAAATGTCTGATGAAATATACTGTCTTGAGGAGGGTGAAATCAGTAAAAAAGGTGATCCGTCAGCTATTTTTACTAATGACAAACTCAGTGGTAAGTTTCAGTTTACAGGAGAAGTTATTGCTATAAAGCAAGAAGAAGTAGTCTATATTGTTACTGTTCTCATAGGTAATAATGTTGTAAAAATAATTGCTCAAGAATCAGAAATCACTGATTTAGGAATTGGAGATAAGGTTATTGTTGCTTCTAAAGCTTTTAATCCTGTTCTTTTAAAAATTGAGAAGTAGTATGAAAGTTCAGAAAGTAGGAATTCCATACAAGTCATTACTATCGAGAGAGACTTATGATTATTCAGATAGTTTTAAAGGTGAGTTTGTGGACAAAGACAATACAATAGATATTCTCATTATTTCCAAAGCCTTTTTTTCTACCTCTCCGGGATGGATTGGTAAATTATTTACACTGAGAAATAAGATTGTTTCGGTTTTTGGACTAAAAACAGGAGATAAGACCAAGAGTAAAAAGGAATTATTACAGAATTTTAAAGGACAGATAGGGGAACAAGTAGGGATTTTTAAAGTGTTTGATAGATCGGATAACGAAATAGTTTTAGGAGAAGATGATCGTCATCTTAACTTTAGAGTTTCTCTTTTGTTAGACCAAGCGATATCTGATAAAAAACACCTAATCATTTCTACCACCGTTGTATTTAATAATTGGTTTGGAAACTTATATTTTTTACCAGTAAAACCATTTCATAGAATAATAGTTCCTGTGATGCTAAAAAGTACAATTAAGGCAATAACTGTTTAGAATCAGTAATTGAACTACCCTTGTATACCAATTTCCAACCTAAAGAATTGGTAAGAATATATATTTTCTGTAGTTCGCTTATTAAACGATTCTCGGCATTTGCTTTTAAGGTAGAAGCTTCAATCTTTTTGTTAAGTTGGCGAATAACTTCTTTTCGAATAAGATTATGATCTTCCGGATTAAATTGATTAAAAAAATCTTCTTCCAGATCATGATATTTAATATCGGGATTTATATTGATTTCAGCCTCTGGAATGTTAGTAATCGTAACAGTTTTATTAGATGTATCTATTGTATGCTCTATCATATTTAAATCATAAGAAACCATTACACTAGCATTAACGACGACAATAGCTTTTTTCTCCGCTTTAAGAATATCAAGATAATATTTTTTAGCATCCTTATAAGTGATGACTTCAGAGAAATGCCCTTCGGTAACCACTAGCTTGCCGACATTTTTTATTTGATCTAAAATAAGGTCAGAAGATTGTATTTCAGTTTTTTGAGTTTTAGATTGAGTTATAAAATAGCTAATACCTAAAGCGATAAATGCAGCAATTAATGCACCTAGAAGAAAATTACGCATATTTTTATTGGTCAAGTTTACTATAAATGTACGTAAAAAATAGCCTTTCCGTTTAAGGAAAGGCTTATGGTGTTATAAAACATTAGAGTAACTATTTTGTTTCTGGAGGATATTTTTCCATTATAGCGGTTACAATCTGATTCATTTTTTCTTGTTTTCTATCTACTTTTTTGGTGAGAGCTGCCGTTCCCATGCCTTGCCATATCAATTCTTTTTTTGAGGCATCGATCAAGTCGATATATAAAGTGCCTTCTGTAGTTCTGGAAACAGTATTTTGTCCTGCTCCCCAGAACCAAGGATTCCATCCCCATCCATAACCAAATCCAAAATTGTTTTGATATACATTTATATTTTCTTTGGTCTTCGTAAAAATACTAACTAATACATCCGGGTTTTGAGATTTAGTAAACCCTTTTGCAGACATATCTGCCTCTATAGCTCGTAAGATGCGTTTTTTGTCTAGATCGCTAATTTCGGCTTTATCAATTCCTGGTTTATAAAATGCATAGCTTTTATATGTAGTAAAATTAGTTTGCTTATCATAATCAGAAGCTACCCGAACACTGGAGCAGGAACTAAGTGTTATAATAAGGATTAGCGATAAAAGAGAGTAAAATTTCATAGTCCTGTGTTTTGTATGTTTAACAATATTTTTTTTCAATAAAATATGCACAACAATCATACCATGAGTACTATAAGACTACTCTAGGTGTACTTGTTTGTCTTTTTATCGTAGCCATAAGGGCAATGCCTACAGCCACTCTCACAACAATATCCTCTTTTTAGATGGTATTGTTCCGTAAAACATCGATACCCTTCAGGAGTAAGATAGTAATCTCCTTCCTCAGGTTTTAGTATTTTTTTTGGGTTGTTCATCATTACAAAAATACTATCTTGCGGTAAGATGCCAATTGTAGTTAACAAATATTTGATAGGTCGTCATTTTGTGGGAATCGCACTTTGGCCTTTTATTGTGGTAAAAGATCACTATCTAAAGGATGATGAGGTTTTTATAAATCACGAAAGAATTCATCTAAGGCAGCAAGCAGAATTATTGGTGATCCCGTTTTATTTCGTCTACTTTACGGAATATATTATTCGATTGCTTCAATATAGAAATTCTCAGGTAGCTTATCGAAATATTTCTTTTGAACGAGAAGCATACGAAATGGAAACAGAACTTTCCTATCTAAAGAATCGAAAACTTTGGAGTTTTATTAAATATTTATAATTTATAATTTATGATGGGTTTTTTTTCTTCTGAAGTAAGAGAATCAAAAAATGAAGAAATACTTCACCCTATTCTAAAAGAGGCTAAAGTATCTTTATATATAAAACGTGAAGATCTTATTCACGAACACATTTCTGGTAATAAGTTTAGAAAATTGAAATACAATCTATTGGAAGCTAAAAGAAAAGGTTGTGATACCATTCTTACTTTTGGTGGTGCTTATAGTAACCATATAGCAGCAACAGCGGCAGCAGGAAAACTAGTTGGGTTACATTCTATTGGTGTGATCAGAGGAGATGAGTTAGCAAAAGATTTAGATCGTACGTTATCAGAAAATGATACACTTAGGTTTGCTTCGGATAATGGTATGAAATTAAAGTTTGTTAGTAGAAACGATTACAAACAAAAAACATCGGAGTACTTTTTGGAATCATTAAAAAGAGAATTTGGCTTGTTTTATTGTGTTCCCGAAGGAGGAACTAATGATTTAGCAGTACGAGGATGTGAAGAAATTCTAACAACTGATGATGGGATGTTTGACTATATATGCTGCGCCATTGGAACCGGTGGAACAATTTCTGGAATTATTAATGCAAGTTTAACGCATCAGAATATAATTGGGTTTCCTGCTTTAAAAGGGGATTTTCTTTCTGATGAAATTAAGAAATACACTCATAAAACAAATTGGAGTTTGACAAAAGAGTATCATTTTGGGGGGTATGGTAAAATAAATTCAACCTTAATTGAGTTTATTAATACATTCAAACAAGAGCAGAATATAGCATTGGATCCTATTTACACAGGAAAGATGTTGTATGGTCTTTTTGATAGTATTCAGAACGGGACTTTTACAAAAAATACTCGTATTTTAGCCATTCATACTGGAGGTTTACAAGGTATTTTGGGTATGAATAAAAAGTTAAGTAAAAAGAAGCTCCCGCTTATTACAATTTGATATGGACGTGAGGAAAATTATAATATTGTTTTGTGTCACTGCACTTTTGATTTCTTGTGGTGGTAGTAAAAAGGTAAGGACTACTAAAAGAGCTCACACTCCTTCTTCAAGAAAAACGGAGATAAGTAGAGAAGTAAAAGAAGTAAAAGAACCAAAAAAAGAAATCAAAAAACCACTTAATGCAGTTTCTTATAAAGAAAAGGTTCAGAATTATATATTTGAATATGAGGGTATTGCTAAGCATGAGATGACTGAGTATGGTATCCCGGCAAGTATTACATTAGCTCAGGGAATCTTAGAGTCTGGTGCTGGTTATGGTGAACTCACAGGAAAAGCAAATAATCATTTTGGAATAAAATGCCACGACTGGACTGGAGATAGAGTATACCACGATGACGATCGCTCTCAGGAATGTTTTAGGAAATACGAAAAAGCAAGTCAATCGTTTAGAGATCATTCTTTGTTTCTAAAAAATAGAAAGCGCTATGCAAAGCTTTTCACTTATAAACAAGACGATTATAAGTCTTGGGCTTATGGATTGCGTGCAGCTGGATATGCTACAGATAAAAAGTATCCGGCTAAACTTATAAGTATTGTAGAAAGATATAAGTTAGATAAATATGACGCTGAGGTTTTAGGAAAAAAATACGTAGTTAAAAAACCTAAAAAGCCCAAAAAACAAAAACAACCAATAGTTTCCAAAGGAGAAAAAGGAGAACACGTTGTTCAGAAAGGGGATACCTTATATTCGATATCTAGAAGGTACAATCTAAAAGTAACAGAATTAAAAGCGTATAATAATTTAAAAGATAATGCAATTGCCATCGGGCAAGTTCTAAAAGTGGAAGAACCTGATGATAATTCTGAAGAATTTTAATCCAATATGATTTATAAAAGAAGTAGTGCTCTTTTTGCGGAGGCTCAAAAAGTAATTCCCGGAGGAGTTAACTCACCAGTTCGTGCGTTTAAAGCAGTAGGAGGAGATCCAGTTTTCGTAAAAGAGGCAAAAGGTGCCTATTTATATGATGAAGATGGAAATCGATTAATAGATTATATCAACTCTTGGGGTCCAATGATTCTTGGTCATGCGCATCCACCTGTTGTAAATGCTGTGGTTGAAAAAGCAAAAAAAGGAACGAGTTTTGGAATGCCAACTGAGATTGAAACTAAAATAGCTGAGCTAGCGGTAGCTATGGTGCCTAATATTGATAAGATTCGATTTGTTAATTCTGGAACAGAAGCTTGTATGAGTGCCGTTAGATTAGCAAGAGGGGTTACCAAAAAAGATAAAATAATAAAATTTGCAGGTTGTTATCACGGACACAGTGATTCATTTTTGATTCAAGCGGGTAGTGGAGCAGTGACCTTTGGAAGTCCTAATAGTCCCGGAGTTACAGATGGCACTGCAAAAGACACATTGCTTGCCAGATATAATGACTTGGAAAATGTAGAAAGTATTATTAACTCTAATAAGGGAGAGATTGCTTGCATCATCATAGAACCTGTAGCAGGTAATATGGGATGTATTCCACCAGTTAAAGGTTTTTTGGAAGGGCTGCGATCTCTTTGTGATACTCACAATATTTTATTGATTTTTGATGAGGTAATGACAGGATTTAGATTAGCAAAAGGTGGGGTACAGGAATTGCTAGGAGTGAACGCTGATATTGTGACTTTTGGTAAAGTAATCGGAGGCGGCCTTCCAGTAGGTGCTTTTGCTGCTAGAGAAGAAATCATGAATCATTTAGCACCTTTAGGACCAGTATATCAAGCAGGAACCTTAAGCGGTAATCCATTAGCTATGGCTGCAGGATTGGCTATGTTAACCGAGTTACATGAGAATGCAAATATCTTCGATAGCATCGCGAAAAAGACTGAGTATTTACATAAAGGAATAGAAAAGGTTTTAGAAGATAAAAATGTAGTACATACTATCAATAGAATTGGATCCATGATTTCAGTTCATTTTTCTGAAAATCCTGTTGTTGATTTTGAAAGTGCTGCAGAAGGTAATAATGATACGTTTAAGAAATTCTTTCACGGATTACTAAATCAAGGTGTTTATATTGCTCCAAGTGCATTTGAGACTTGGTTTATCACCGAGGCATTAACTTATGACGATCTAGATGCGACTATAAAGGCTGTTGCCATCACAGCAGAAAGTTTGTGAAAATAAAAAGCCGATCATATCTAGATCGGCTTTTGTATATGTTCTATTAAGACCAGAATTAAGCTTTTAATCATAAAACTTTTGAACTTTTCTACCTAGGATGCTTTTGGTAATGTAATACAAAAAGTACTACCTTTTCCAAGAATACTTTTTACCTTTATCTCACCTTTATTAAGCTCTATAAGTTCCTTGCAAATTTTTAGCCCAAGTCCAGTACCTGTTTCTTGTTGCGTACCTTCTGTGGTAAAAGTATCTTCTGCAAAAAGTTTACCCAGATTTTCTTTAGGTATACCAACCCCGGTATCTTCAAAACTAATCTCATAATGTTTTTCCTTTTCTTCAGAATGCAGGGTAATTGAATCCCCAGGTTTACAAAATTTAATTGCGTTAGCTATTAAATTTTGTGATACAATAGAAAACATGTCCTTGTCGGCAAACACTATAGTGGAATCTAATAGATTCTCTAGTTTGATCTCTTTAAGCTCTGCTTTAGGTTCGAAAAATGTGAATTTGCTATGGATTACATCTTTAATATTAAATTCGGTTGGTTTAGCATTCAATTCTTTCATTTGTGATTTAGACCAGTTCAACAAATTATTTAGCATTATCGAAGTTTGATGTGTCTTGTTAGCGAGTAAGGGAATAATTTCCTGAAACTCTTCCGTAGAAATAGCATCTTCTTTTAGTAAATTTAATGTGCCATCAAGACCATGAATTTCATTTTTAAGATCATGTGAAATGATAGAGAATAATTTGTTTTTGACCTGATTAGACTCGTTTAGTTCTTTTATATATCTTTTTCGTTCTCTACGTGTTTTTACAATAAAAATTAAAAATATGAATATAAGAACCGAAACTCCTAAACTGATAAAAGTAAATATTCGATACCTATATAATTCCTCTCTGGTTTGTAATTCTGTTTTTTCTTTTGCTTCAAGAAGTTTCAGTTGCTCCAATTCTGATTTAAAACGTGCTTCTGCTTGTGCTACTTTTTCTAAAGTCTCATCAGTTGAGTTTTGATCAGCGATTTTCTGGTATTTTTTTTGCCAAACAAAGGCTTTTGTGAAATTATTTCTTGCAGAATCTAGTGTTGCAGAATATTTATAATTAGTAAGTAAAAGAGGTTTGGTTTTTAACTTTATTAATTCTTCGCGAGCTTCTGTTAAAAGACGTTCAGCTTCTTCATACTTTTTAGTTTTGATTGCGATGAATGCCAATTGTTGCTTCGTGTTGGCCGCAACTTTGGTGTTTTGTGCTTTTACTGCAACCTGATGTGAAGAATCGTAGTATTTTTTTGATTTCTGATATTCTTTCTTATTTAGAGCTAAAGATGCTAATCGATTATATGCTAAAGATTCACTTAGGGTACTGTTATTTTTCTTACTAATTTTTAAAGATTCTTTAGTCAATATTTCTGCACTATCCATTCTTTTTTGAGCGATATAGACTAAGGCTAAATTATTGAGAGATGCACCTAGTTTTTTTGAGTTATGTTTTTTCTTAAGTGCTATTGCTTTTTTATAATATTTTTCTGCTAATTCTAAATTGTTAATATCCGAGTAAATATTGGCCAGGTTATTATAAGTGCTAGATAAAACCAAGCCATCTTTTATTTTTTCAAAATATAAGTTAGCCTTCATGATATAGTGTATAGCTTGTTCTGAGTTTCCTCTTCCTTGTTCTATTGTGGATTTGTTATTATTTATAATAGCTAGACCTCTATCATAATTAGCTATTTTGTAGTATATAATCCCTTTATCATAATTATGAAATGCTTTTATGTGTTTTTGTGTATAATTATAGATGTTTCCAATTTGGGTGTATATATCTCCAATTCCTCTGTTATGATGTATTTTTTTAGAAATACATAGTAACTTATCTTCATAGGATAATGCGGTTTCAAACTTTCCTTGTACCCACAGTTTTTTGAAGTGTTTCATTGCTTCATCAAAAACGACAGAATCTTTCTGAGTTTTGACATTAATAAGTATACTATCTAAAGATTTCTGTTGGGAAAAAGAATAAGAACTGAGTAGTATACATAGGCTAATAATAAGAGTAGTTTTTTTCATATATTCTATTTTGGGGAAACAGATTAAATGCGTTTTAAGTCTGCAAAATACAAATATTTTGAATAAAAATCATTTAATTGTAGTACTATTCTTTCAAAAATGCATTGTTTTTTTATGGTTTTACCATAATTAACGTATTTTTTGGACTTTAATCGTCAAGTTTACTTGTAGAAAATAAGTATGTGTAAGACAAATAAAATATTGATTATGAAATATTTAGTATGATTAGTGTTTACATACTCTTTTGATACTTTATGTTTTTTTCTCTTGATCAATGATAGAATTGATAAATTCTGTTGCAAATATTTCTTTAAGAGTTGTATATGTTTTTTTGTTTTGATTGGCCTTTTTAGCTAGTTCGTATTTAAGATTTTGGGATCTTAATTTAGCCGCCTCATTGTTTCTTAAATGATTTCTAAATTGCAGATGTCTTTGTAATTCTTTACTGTCTTTTGGGCATACATAAAGGTGGTGTGCTAAATTATCTAATATTTTATTTTGAACAGCTTGATTTCTTTTGAAAACTTCTCGTTCCGGAATTCCTTGATTTCCGTTATGAAAATATCCAATGCTGGATAATCTTGTTTTTATCTTTTCGAATTCAGAGTCTTCCTTATAGATAATGTCGATATCAATAATAGGTTTGGATGCTAGTCCTAAAACTGATGTACTTCCAACATGTTCAATATTTAGGTCTAATCCAAATAATGTGTTTTCAAGCTCTTTTTTTATACTCAAAAAATGAGTTCTCCATTCTATGACGTGTTCTTGAATCAACATATGGTTTTTCGTTTTTTGAATATCTCTAGATTATAAAATTAAAAGTAATGAAAAATCTTAGACATAAAAAAACCATAACAGGGGTGCTATGGTTTTAAGTATAATTACATTTAGTATTGTTTACTAGTTTTTTGGATCGAGTATTAATGAAATTCTCTCTACAGCATCTTGTAAGTGATAACGCGTCATTCTATCAGAGGTCCTACCTATGGCATTTCTGAGGTCTCTCTGTAAGTTTTTTAACTCTGCTCTAACAATTGGTCTGATATCACTTTGTGAAACATCTACATTGGTTCTTCTTACAAAGCGTCTGAAATTTGGAGGAATTGGAGCTTGTTCTTTGGTCATTAAAAAATCTAACCGCTCCATATATGCTCGTTGAAGATTACGACGATATACATCGATTGCTGCTCCTGTTCTTAGTTCTTTCCAGACACCTAATCGTAGTTCCGTCATCATATCAATTAGCGTATATGCGTTTTTGGTATTCAAAGCTTCGTTTTCTATCAATCTAGCCATTCTTCCTTGATCTAGTAGGTTATTTAGTGTTCTTGTCTGAAAACTACGCACACGTTCTACGCTACCTGCAGATTCTATTTTATTAAAAATAGTAGCATCTAATAACCAATCTGGAGTAACAAATAATTGTTCTTGTATAAATACCATTGCACGTTTTTGGTTTTTCTTAGTTACATGCGTGTATACTGCTCCTTCTTGATCATAAGTTTTATAATACTCATAAACACCACCGATATTAGAAGCAACGTGTCCCATATATCGGTTATATTGACTTAGTACTTGTCGATACATTGTTTCTAAGTCACTATAGTTTTTACCGTCTTCTGCAGTCCATTTAATTAGATTGGGTACAATTCTTTTTAAATTGGCAATACCATAAGTACTCGCTTTTACAGCATCATCGCCAAGATCTTCTGTTTGTGAACTAGGGTCGATTACACCAAATTGCTGTCTCCCAAAGCGATATTTAGGATCATCCGCATGTTTTAAAATCCAGCTATCTAAGGTTTTCTTTTCTTCTTCTGCTGTAGTTCCAAGAATTGGTCGGTACCCCCATCTGATGGCGTGTTTATCGTAAATTCCTATTTCTGGCATGAGCGCCACATCACCATCGCCCGGTTGCGCAACGTAGTTGAAACGAGCGTAATCCATAATTGATGGTGCTGTTCCATATTTTTTAGTAAACTCGGGATCACGAAGAGATTCTACAGGATATGCGACACTACTTCCCATATTATGTGGTAACCCTAAGGTGTGACCTACCTCATGAGAAGATACAAATCTAATTAACCTCCCCATAACTTCGTCTTTAAAAGCTACTCCTTGTGCATCTGGATTGATCGCTGCTGTTTGCACAAAAAACCAGTTACGTAGTAACGACATTACATTATGATACCAGTTAATATCGCTTTCTAGAATTTCTCCTGATCTTGGATCACTTACGTGCGGGCCATTAGCATTTGGTATTGGGGAAGCTAAATAACGAACAACTGAGTAGCGTGCATCTTCAGGACTCCAATCCGGATCTTCTTCTTTGGTAGGAGGATCTTTGGCAATGATTGCTTCTTTAAAACCAGCTTCTTCAAAAGCTACTTGCCAGTCTTCTATACCTTGTTTAATATATTTCCTCCATTTTTCTGGTGTAGCTCGATCGATATAGTACACAATCTGTTTTTTAGGAACTACTAATTCTCCACTGTTAAATTTCTCAACATCTTCATCTCGTACTTCGAGTCTCCACCGGTCTAAATAACGTATCGTTTTACTTTCTTGTGCCTCTAGTCCATAATCCGTTTGACCTCTAGCAAACCATCCAACACGTTGATCAAATATTCTACGTTTCATAGGTGTTTCTGGAAGTAAAATCATAGAATTACTCATTTCCAAAGAAATTGTTCCTGTACTGGCATTAGAAGGAGGCTCCCCAGCGTTATAAGTTTTTACGTGTCTCGTTTCTATATTAAGTGGGTAACTTCTAATAGAATCTATGTAAGATAAGCTAGCATCTAATCGTGTAATCTTATATTGTTTTCTTCTGGAAGCAGGAAATCCAAGCGCTTTCACATCTTTTTTAAATAAGTCTGTAACATCAATAACTATAGCATTGTTTACAGAATCCTTATGAAATGCTTTGATCGGAAAAGAAAATAATACAGGCTCGAAATTAGAATTCTCTACGGCTTCATGAATCGGTAAAGAATCTGCTGCGTAGATCTGATGCGATACCACACGAAGTAACACTTGTTTGTTTTTTCTTTGCCATCTAAGTACTTGGGTGTTTTGTTTACCACCACCAAAGCCAATACCTGTGGCGGTCTTAGCAATTCTGGTAACCATCAACATTTCTCTGTTGAACAAAGAATCAGGTATTTCATAAAAATACTTATCTTCTATATTATGAACTGTAAACAGGCCCTGATCACTTTTAGCTTTTTTAGTAATGACCTCGCTATATGGTTTAATAGCATTTTTTTCTTTGCCAGGTTTTTTTGCAGTTGCAGTTGCAGTCGAAGAAGTTTTTCCTTTTTTATTTTGAAAAGCTGAACAATTAGAAAATGTAACTACCACTATTAGTAATAGATATAGAGTACTTTTACGCATGAGTTATTTTTTTATCGGTCGAAGATAAAGAAATAACGCTGGCGCAGAAGTGAAAGGAAAGTTAAAGCCTATTTATGAAATATTTAGAATTAAGATTCAAGATTCAGAATGTTATAAGAATTAGAATAATTGAATTACTTTTAGTCTCCAAATAGTACAGTAACATATGCAATATATTTTATCGAATCAACTACACAGAATAGTTTTATACGTGCTAGTTAGTGTGTATGTCATTTGGGTTGGAGTAGTGATAGAACCTGATACGATTAGTTATGTAGGATTTTCATTAATTGCACCACCAGGATATGGTACTTTTTTGTTCGTTTTTCGAAAGTTATTTGGAGAGGATCATTATTATCCTGTTATCGTATGTATTCAATTAGTTTTAGGATTTGCCTCCTGTATATATTTAGTTAAAATTATAGACAAGGTGTTTAAGGTGGATAAGAGATTATTGATTTTAGTTGATGTCATTCTGTTAGCTCCCATTTTTATCCCTGAATATTTGACCGTAAACCGAATTGTAACTCAAGGTTTAGCGTATCCATGTTTTTTGATAATAACAGCATTTTTGATTCAATATCTTTTTTCAAACGATAAAAGAGTAATCATTTACCTATTATCTAGTGTTTTGATAGGAATGCTAGTACGAACACAGTTTTTCTTTATCGTTCCAGTATTATTATTGGTTTTTGGTTATCAATGGTATACTACTAAAAATTTTAGAAAATTTGCAATTCCAATCATTATAATAGTACTGTTTCCAATGATGATATCCTTGTTTCAGAAAACTTTCAATTATGTGGTTCATGATAAGTACGTAAATGTTTCGGGCACTGGACTTTTATTGACAATTATGCCTTTTTTTGTAGCTGATGCAGAGGATTATAAGATTTATGATGATCCCGAAATTCAGGAATATTATAAACATATGTACAAAATTGCTGTGGATCGCAAATTACTCGATGATTTTTATGTTCCGTTTAATGATAATGTGTTTCACCATTTTGATATCAATTTTGTGAATATATCTTATGGAGTAATTTCTGAAGAAGGGCGAAAGTTTTTAATGCCGTACAATCCTAATTCTCACGAAGCATTGATTGCAAATGATAAAATATTGATGAATATATGGTTACCTTTATTAGTTAATAATTTCTGGAAATGTTTAGACCTTTTTTATAAGAATGTGGAACACGCTTTTGGAGGGTTTTATATGATATGGTTGTCTCTCTTGCTTCTAATAGGTTCTTTATGTTTTTGGGTGAAGTATAAGGATAAATTGGCTTTACTAGTATTTATATGGATGTTGTTGACTTTTAGTAATATCATTTTGGTATGTATTGTATTGCATAGTATTGGTCGGTATATGATATATCATCAATGGATGATTCCTGTTTTGGTTATATTACTGCTAAATGAGATAGGTAAAAGGTTAGGGAGCGTTCCCGAAATCGGTAATTAGGTTTTGTTGGATGGAACTACAACTTCTAGCGTAGTTTGATATAAATTGGATCTTAATACCCTTGCTTTTAACCAGGCATAAAAACTCATCGTAAAAATATCTTCCTGTTCAGGACTGTTTTGGATTAGCGAACTTTTGATTTTAGTTAAAAATTCCTCTGTATTTATAGTGTCGCTGTGTAAGTAAAAGCTCATAGTTAATGATAAAAACTCCAGAACTCTTGTTTCATTATTGTTTTTAAGATAACTACGATGCTTTTTTCTAAATCCTTTTACTCTCGATTCTACTATGTCCATATGATCAAGTTCAATATGTAATAATATTTCGGTAAGGTTTTTTTTAATCACCCAGATGATTCCTGCTTTTTCTGTATACCAGGTGTCACTATGATGTAATTCATTGAGTAGCTTTAGTGCTTCCTTGCATCGAGATTGCTGGAAATAGAATACAATTAGGGTTAACTTTAGATCCAAAATATAAGAAGTTTGATCTTTTGTCTTACTAAAGTCAAAGTTTTCTAAACATAATATTGCGTTTTCTGCTTCGCCAGTATAGTTATCATTCAGAGTTTTTAGGAGTTGAAGTTGAGGGAGAAATCTTCTGAAATACTTCCCTCTTTGTTTTGCCATCTGTAACTCCATTTTTTCTAGGTATTCTTGCGATGTGACAAAGTTTTTATTTCTAAAATAAGAATTAGCAACATAGTATAATATCTGAATATGGTAGAATAGGTGTTTATCAGTAAATTGCTCTTTTGACTCAATTTGTTGGTATGTCTTTTCTACAAAAGAAAGAATCGAATGAAAATTACGAGCTGCATTTGCTGCTTGATTTATAATTTCGAGTATTTTGAATAATGATCTAAAAGTTAAATCGCTTGTAATCGAAAGATCAAAATCGTCTAGAGAATCCCGAATGGCTTGAGCGATATTACTTCGATTTTGAGAGAGTTTGTTCTGAATATTAGCGTAAAAAAGGTTTAAGTTTTCCTCCTGTTGTAATAACTTTTGATTGTTCTTAAAATCCTTAATTAAATTTTCTAAAGATATGTTTAGATCTACATGAGCATATTGAATTTTGGTATAATAAATCTCGTGTAGTATGCTAAACAGATCATATGTTTTAGCTTTTAATTCTGCCTTCTTTATGGTTTTTAAAGCAATCTTATATTGTTTTTGTTCAAAGAAAATTCTACTTGCTAGTAGTAGTTTCAGTATTTCCATCTCTTCAGATGTTTCACTTTCAAAACTTTTAGTAGCAATAAAATCAATTAGGCTATCATGCAATCTTTTGCAAAGCGCATGAAAAGCACCCTTTGCCCTTTTGCCATATAACTGTAGGTCTATGTCTTTACTGTCTGGTGCAGTGTCTAAAAGTTTAAATAATTGAATGTTTTTAGTATCACTTCTTTTATTCCTTTGTTTGAGATTACTAATAAATTTTCTCTTTTCTTCAATGGATAAGGTAGCGATTATAGAAGAAATTGTATTCATTATATCATAAGTATATATGGCTTAAAAATACTATAAATATTGAATAATATAGTTAGGAATTACAAATATATCATAAGTTTTTTGTAAATAATGAATTTTTTAACTGATCAAGTCGTTGCAAATTTGTCCTGTTCAAAACAAACAATTGAAATAAAAATTTAATCATCAAAATAAATTATTATGGATTATAAGTTTAGTAACGATGTAGTAGAAGAAATTAGTAAAGACAACATCGATAAAAAAGAAATCAAAGTATACGATCAAAAACCAACATCAGCATTTATAAGTGCTTCTTGGGTAGCATTGTTTGCAGGTATGGTTTCATTCTGTACTGGTTTGTGGAATGCAGAAATGCTACTGAATGAGAAAGGGTATTATTTCACTATTTTATTATTTGGTTTATTCTCGGCAGTATCAGTACAGAAAAATGTACGGGATAAACTAGAGGGATTACAGGTTACAGAAATCTATTACGGAATCAGTTGGTTTGCCGCTTTAGCATCTATTGTGCTATTGATTATAGGATTGTGGAATGCGAATTTAGACCTTAGTGAAAAAGGATTCTACGGGATGTCATTTACGCTTAGTTTATTCGCTGCCATCGCGGTGCAAAAAAATACCAGAGATAAAAAATTCATTGAAGCAAAAGAAGTGTAATTGGAGAGCAAATCAAAAGGAGGAACTGCAACTGTGTAGTTCCTTGTTTTGATGATTAGAGAAGGCAGCTGCATAGCTGTAGCTGTCTTTTTTTAACAAATTTATAATGAAAGAAATTAAAAATACAATTACGCCTCTTGTTATAACAGGTCTATTTGTTTTGTTTACAGGAGTATATGTTTTTTTGCAAGACTCGGGAGAAGAAGGTTGGGGTTATTTAGTAGGTATAATAATTACTTTATTTTCAATACCAGTATTTATGATGAATTTCATAATGCAGATATTAATAAAAAACAGAAGAATTAATTTAGTTTTTCAATTACCAATAGCAATCGTAATACTGATAATATATTGGAAATGGGAATTGATATTTTTTTAAAAAAATTAGTGCCAATAAATATCAAAATATGAGTTCAAAATTTAATAAAGAATTAAAAGAATTGGTCAGAGATCAAGTGATCTCATCTGAGATTTCAGATAAGATATCGCTATATTATGATGAGAAGCAGGCTGCTAAACCTAATAGGTTATTTACCATATTTGGAGTTTTTGGAGCATTGCTTGTAGGATCAGGTATTATACTGATGCTAGCTCATAATTGGGATGATTTCTCGAGAATGACAAAAACAATGTTAGCATTTATTCCATTGTTAATAGGGCAATGTGTAGTAGGTTTTTCTATTCTAAAAAATAAAAGCGGTACCTGGAAAGAAGCCTCGGGAACCTTCTTGTTTTTTGCCATTGGCGCCAGTATATCTTTAGTGAGTCAGATTTATAATATATCTGGCGATTTAGGTTCTTTTTTGCGCACCTGGATTATACTTTGTTTGCCATTAATATATTTGCTTAGATCCCACGCGGTTGCCTTACTTATTGTCTTATCCAGTGCTTATTATGCGACAGAAGTTGGTTGGAGTTATAGAAATAGGAGTACACCATGGTTATATGCTGGCTTTATTTTAGCAATCATACCTCATTATTGGTTACTAATAAAGCATAAACTACTCAGTAATACAACAACAATTTTTAGTTGGGTCATACCAGCAAGTATTACCGTTGGCTTGGCAGCATTTGTAAAAGGTAATGAGGAATTAGGTTTTGTTATGTATATGACCCTTTTTGGAATATTCTATAATATAGGAAGATTACCCGTGTTTAAAGAATTAAGAACACTAAGAAATGGATATCTAATTTTAGGTTCATTAGGAACTATTATTTTGCTAATGATATTTACATTCAGATGGCCTTGGGGAGAAATGTATGATACCACTATGTATGCCTCTCAAGAATTCTATACTTCATTGTTTTTAGGAGTTATAGCTATTGCTATTTTGGTATTTACTGTTGTTAAAAAAGGAATCCGATCGATCAATCTTTTTCAAGTTTCATTTATAGTATTTTGGGGATTGTTCTTCCTACTTTCTGGTATGATTACATTGCCAATGATCTTAACAAATGTACTGGTGTTTATTTTAGGAATTCTAGCTATTAAGATAGGTGCTGCTAGATTTAATTTTGGGATTCTTAATTATGGATTCTTAATTGTTTCTATACTAATAACATGTAGATTTTTTGATACGGATATGAGTTTTGTAATTCGAGGACTGTTATTTGTTATTGTAGGTATTGGATTTTTTATGGCCAATTATATAATGCTAAAAAGACAACAAAAAATCAAACACACTAAAAATATACTGAAATGAAAATCATCTATTTATTTATACTATTTATTATAGTAGCGTTGGCTCAAATTTTTGTGCCTATCCAAATGGTTATGGATAGTGAGAGTACAATAATTTCTGGAGTAGCCTATAGGTTTAAAACAAGGCCTATTGATCCAACGGATCCTTTTAGAGGTAAGTACATTAAACTGCACTATGATATGGATCATTTTAATACAGAAGATTCTACATATGTGGTAGGAGAAGAGATTTATATTTATCTTAAAAATGATAGTGAAGGTTTCGCAGAAGTCTCTCAAATCAGCAAAACACTTTTACAATCCGAAACCGATTATGTGACCGCTCGAGTAACCTATTATTACAAAGGTAAAGTGAACTTTCAATTGCCTTTTAATACTTTTTATATGGAAGAGACTAAAGCATATGATGCGGAGCTGGCATATGCTAAAGCTAATAGGAGAAACTTATCTAATAATGTATATGCGTTAGTATATATTAAGGATGATGATGTAGTTCTTAAAGATGTATTCATAAATGATATTCCTATACAAGAGTATGTAGAGAAATAAAATTATGGATTAAGATTAAACCTTTTTTGATAACAATAGTCATATTAACGAATAACAAAAAGGATAATTATTATGAAGGCATTATTGAGAACATTTGTATTTGGTATTTTATTGTCTACACTAACGGCGTCTTGTGCAACTGCAGTAAGAGTGCACCCAGTGAATCAGGTAGTAGTAGCTAAAGTGCATAAACCGAGGATTGTAGTTCATAATAATGTGAAGTATTACAGAAGTGGAGGAGTTTGGTATATAAAAAAGAATAGAAGATATGTGACCGTTATGGCACCTGTTGGTGCACGTATAAATGTATTACCTACAGGATATAAATCGGTTAAGGTAAAAGGAGTAAGATATTACAAGCACAAAGGAGTATACTACAAAAAATCCGGCAGGAGCTATGTAGTGGTAAACACATAATAAATTTTAGATTGAGTTGGTTAGTTTAGTTAAGAAAAATTCCTTTAGGTTTTTATAAAATAAAATCTCGAGGAATTTTTATTTAAGAACTGGTATTACCAAGCTTCTTCAATTTTTATACGTTTTCCACTTTGATAAGAAGCAATAAAAGCACCTCTAAAACCTAAACGAACTAATTCTCTGCGAAATTTTTTAGCCTCAGACAATGAAGCGAAATTACCAAGCGCATATTTATTAAAACTACCTGCTTTTATTTCTTTGAAATTCACAAACTTATCCGAGTATAACGATAAATCTTTTTCCTCAAAAGCTCCAATTTGTACTGCGTATATTAACTCGTCTTGCAACGATGCTTTCTCTTGTTCATTGTCCATTTCATTTTCCGAAGCATTGATCTCTTGATCCATCGATAAGTTCTTGATCGTTTCTTCTAGTTCTGTGATTTTATTCTTAAGCATTACAGACTGTTTATTAGACTCACTTTTAGAAATCATCCCGTCAGAGGTGTTAAATTTCATAAAATATACCGTTCCTGCAACTCCCAAAAGAGCAATAATTCCTAAAATAATGGTGGCAATTTTAAACTTTCTGGAATTTTCTTCCTCGTCTCTAAGTGCTTTAGTGTGAGTGTAATTGGAAACACGTTTTTCTTCTTTAGCTTCATCTATTTGAACTTGGAAATCCAATAGTTCGTCATCACTAATATAAGGCATGATTTGTGGTTTTAATATGTTCAAAGATAGGAGATTATTGCTTTATCCAAAAATTAAATTACTGATTAACCGTAATTGGATCGATGTGTTGATAATTTTTTATTGATTGTGATGTAGAAATAATCAATAAATTATGAAGTGAAAAAGGTGGAAACAAAATGAGTAATTTACCCTTTAAAACCAAACTATCCTGGTCATAATTAAATCTTTTGTAGGATTTTTTGTCAAAAAAATAAGTTAAAAGTCTATTAGTGGAATCATAACGATTTTTAGATACACTATGTCGAATATTTTTAAGACTCGAAAATATTATATTCAATAGTGCGTTATCTTCTTTTCGGTATTCTATTTTAACGATCCTCCCACCCTAATCGAAATAGAATACGGATTTTATTACCATACTCAAAACTTAACCATCGTGAGCACAAAGACATACTTAAGGGCGCAATTATTATTGATTTTTCTTCTATCTAATTTAATATATTCACAATCTAACCTTGTTTTAGAGGTTGATGGTGGCGGACCTACTTCAATATGTAGAGGTTCAAGGATCCAAATTAATGCTATTGCAAGTCCGCCAAATGATGCCTATCTATATGTATGGAGGAATGTAAATACGGGACAAGAATTAAAAAGAGAAACAGGAGATGATGGAACTTTCCTTGTTTTCGATGCATTACAGCAACCTGTTACGCTTGAAGTTCAGGTATCTGGTGGTGGTGGATTTGCACAAGAAAGAATCACAATACAAACAGAAGATCCAGGAAACCCAGGTCTCAACACAACAATATTTTTATGTGGTAGAACAGGTATTATTAATTTGTTCGATGAATTAGATGGGGGGCCAGACCCAGGAGGAACATGGGAAAATGGGATTGATACATACGATACTTCTGATCCAAATGGAGGGGCGTTTACGTATACAGTTGGAGGAAGTGGCTCTTGCCCGACTGTAAATGCAGTTATTACGGTTAGACCTTGTGAAGATAATGATACAGATAATGATGGTGTTTCAAACGTTGATGATGACGATGATGATAATGATGGGATTCCGGATATAATAGAAGATGGCTTTTGCACTGCCGCGACAATAACTCCTATTTTTGTTTTAGAGGAAGATTTCGGTTTTGGAGGCCCTACTAGGAGTCGATATGCCGAAGGTTTAGGTCTGACATATCAACCAGGTTTGCCACAAGATATAAGTAACGATGGAGAATATAATGTAGCGACTTCCACATATTTCAGAACAGCTGGTGGTTTTGATGCGACATTTTTGTCAACAGATCTTATTGGCGAAGAAGACGCCAATGGAGATATAGATGGTAGATATTTAGCTATAAATATGAAATCCAGTGTATTCGCTGATGCCCCTATTTTTGTAGCGGATAATTTACCAGTTACTCCAGGTATAGAATATACTTTTAGTATGTCTATTGCTAGTTTAAATAATAATATGGGAGAACGCCCCGCTAATTTAACAATAGAAGTAGTGGATCAAAACACAGGGGTCGCGATTTTTAGTGAAGATTCAGGAGAAATAGCAAATGGTACAGATGTTTGGAACTTAGTGGAAGATGTATTTACACCAGATCCTGGAGTTACGGTAGTAACCATAAGAGTAATTAATAGACAAAACATAGATGGTAATGGTAATGATATTGGGATTGATAATATTTTCCTTTCTACCACAGGTTGTGATTTCGATCGAGATGGAATACCTAACTCTCAGGATTTAGATGCTGACAATGATGGTATTTATGATATTGTAGAATCAGGAAATGCTGCTGCTGATGTAAATAGAGATGGACGTTTTGATGGAGCGATTAACACGGATGGAACGTCTACTACGATAGCACATAATGTAATCAATTCTGATAGTGACTCAAATCAAAATTTCCTTGATATTGATGCCGATGGTGACGGTATTATTGATAATATAGAGGGGCAGTCTACTGCTGGTTATGTTAGACCAAGCGGTATAGATGGAGATTTTAATGGAGTTGATGATAGTTATGATACAAATGGCTCTGCGATAACACCTGAAAATTCTAATACTACAGCAGCACCCGATTATATAGATACAAACTCGGATCCGGTAAGTGGTGATTGTTTGGATGATACTGTTGAGGGGTATGATGCTGATCAAGATGGAATCTCTGATATAATTGCTAGTGGAGCAGATGATGATGGTGATGGGTTGGATGATGCGTTTGATATCGTTGTACTGGATAGGGTGACCGTACAAACAAATGCAAATAACGCCGGAACAGTTCCTACCGATTTTCCAAATAATCATAACCCTTTGACAGAAGAAAGAGATTGGAGGGAAGAAATAGGAGATGTGGATATAGATCCACTTACTATTACAGTCTGTGATCCCTTGAATTTATTTGATGAATTACCAATGGGAACATTAACGACGGGAACTTGGAGTGTTCCTGCAACTGGTACTATTCTTACGGGAGGTCATTTAGGAACATTAGATCCTAGTGTAGCAGGTATCTTGGATGGAATATATATTTATACACTTCCGGTATTATCCGTAGGATGTCCACCTGTTAGATACCTAATAGACGTCACAATCGATGATACGTGTCAATGTCCAGATATAGAGGAGCCAGTAGCTCCTGCAACATCAGTAACAACTTGTATAGATGCAATGCCTTTGCCTTCTGTAACCGTTACACTTGCGTCGGGTCTAGAAGGACGTTGGTATTTAGCCGATGGAGTAACTCCTATAGCAAGAGCCCAAGATACCGACACTTTTACACCTTTAATAACTGAGTTGGTATTAGGAGATAACATATTTAGAGTAGAAGCTTATGAACCTGTAGGAATGTGTGCGAGTGATCTGGTAGATGTTATAATTACAGTAACGGCTTCGCCAGAAGCAGGAGAGCCTAACGATATGCCTCCAGTACCGGTTGCTTTATGTGAAGGAGATAACATGATTATAGACTTATTCGATGAATTAACAGGAGAAGATGCTGGAGGTGTTTGGACAGATCAAACGAATACAGTTATTCCAGGGGGTGCTATTTCTGCCAATGCAAATATTGAGGGAGACTACACATATACAGTCACAAGCAATGGATGTACAGATACAGCTGTAATAAATGTTACTATTAGCACAGTGCCCACTTTAACGTTTGGAGCTACAAACTGCGCTGCCGATAGAGCTACCTATGATGTATCCTTTACTACTAATGGGACTTGGGATATTTCAGTGGATCCCGTTAATGAAGGAACTGTTGATCTGGTGAATTCAATGATCACAGGAATTACAGATGGAGTAGATATTACAATAACAGCTACTAATCCAGCCAATACTTCTTGTGAAGAGACTCTGGTAGTTACGGCACCGGATTGTAATTGTCCAGATATTGTAGAACCTACAAATCCAAGTAACGAAAGTATATGTGTAGGTTCTGCAACACCAGTGTTATCGGTGGATGTATTGCCAGGTCAGACAGCAAACTGGTATGATGAAAATGGAAATCCATTAAGTGCGAATAGTACAACATTTACTCCTACAGATACAGCAGTGGGAGATTATATATATAATGTAGAAGCTTTTGATACTACAGAAAACTGTGCTAGTGACCGTATAGAGGTTTTATACCAAATTCTCGATATCCCAGATATAGATCCTTTAGATCCTATTTCCGCTTGTGAATCTTATGAATTACCAACATTGACAATCGGGAATTATTTTACAGAAATAAATGGAGCAGGAACTCAATTAAATTCTGGTGATATTATTGATGTAAGTCAGGTGATTTATGTCTATGCAGAAACAGGAACAACGCCAAATTGTTTTGATGAAGAAGTACTGGATATTACAATCAATTCATTACCTAATCCTGTGGCACCAGTAAATCCTGGAGATCGTTTTTGCGAAAGTTATACATTGCCAGCATTACAAAATGGGCAGAGCTATCATACCGCTTCTGGCGGTGGAGGAACGCAACTAAATGCAGGAGATAGTATACAAGAAAGTCAAACTGTTTTTCTAAGGGAAATCGACAGCAATAGTTGCGAAAATGAAGTGCAGTTTTTCGTAGAAATAACAAGTATTGAAGAATTAGAAATAGAAACAGGAACGATATGTTTAGGACCAACTACTGTAACTTCTTTTACAATCGATACAGAATTAAGTAACACAGATTTTTCATTTCAGTGGAGTTATGAAGGAACTGTGATTCCAGGAGCTACACAATCTCTTTATGATGCAACACAAGCAGGAGCATATACCGTTGTCTATACAGATGTAGTATCTACCTGTTCAGGAAGCTCAGAAGTTGCAATCACTGGCGTTAACGATCCAGAAAGTTTAGACCTTCGATTGTCTGCAGGATCATTTTCAGATAGTAGTGATATTATAGCTTCGGTTGTTGGAGATGGTGTTTATGAATATATACTCGACAATGGAAATCCTCAAGATAGTAATGTATTCACGAATGTGTCTCTTGGACTACATGAAGTTACGGCGTTAGATGTCAATGGATGTGGATCTATAACAGCGTCTATTTTTGTAGTTGGATTTCCTACGTTCTTTACCCCAAATAATGATGGATCCAATGATCAATGGGGAGTTGTTGGAAATGCAGATACTCCAGAGATGGATATCTATATTTTTGATAGATATGGAAGACTTCTTCAGCAATTAAATAAGGATACTAAATGGGATGGTATCTATGGAGGAAAACCGCTTCCAGCTACTGATTATTGGTTCTTAGCAGAATTCAAAGATGGATCAGCAACATATAGAAGACACTTTACACTAAAACGATAATGGAAGCAATCTTTTTCTATTTCAAAACAAGTAAGATGAAATTTACAAAAATAAGTCTAACAGCAATAATGATGTTGTTGTTTATAACATCAGGAAATGCTCAAGAAGGATTGTCTATATATTCAGATTATCTCACTGATAATTATTACCTATTACATCCATCCATGGCAGGAGCAGCTAACTGTTCTCAAGTTAGATTAACCGGTCGTAGAAACTGGGTTGGAGAAGAAGATAGTCCAGGGTTGTATACCGCGGCATATAATGGAAGAATTGGTGATTCTCAATCAGGAATTGGTGCGATTGTCTATAATGATAAAAATGGATTTTCTTCTCAAACAGGAGGGTATGTAACCTATGCGCATCATTTGATGTTTTCTAGAAGCGAAGTAGACTTAAATCAGCTATCATTTGGTTTAAGTGCAGGAGTTATTCAATACAGATTGGATCAAACCAGATTTGATCCGAATGATCCTCTAGTAGGACCTGGATCTATAAGTGAAAGTGAATTTAATATAGATGTCGGGTTTTCATACAATCTATATAACTTTTATACCCATGTTACGGTAAAGAATCTTTTAGAAAACTCTGGGGTTAATAATGATCTACAAGTAGTTAATAATTTAAGAAATTATTTAGTATCTGTTGGATATGTTTTTGACCGTCCAGGAAAAACTTTTTCATATGAACCATCTATATTGTATTCTCATAGAGATGGTGTACAGCAATCAAGTATTGACTTTAATATGAAGGTGTATAGTGATATGGAATTTGGAAAGCTATGGGGAGGATTATCCTACAGAAGAAGTTTTGACTCTATAGATTTTGTAGAAAATTCTGAAATACAAAGTCAGAGTCTAAATTATGTAACTCCTTTTGTTGGAGTTAATTTCGGGAAATACATGTTCGCATATACCTATTCATATCAATCTAATCCCATAACGTTTAATAATGGTGGTTTTCATCAAATAACATTAGGAATTGACTTTTCTTGTAGATCGAAAAAGTATGCGTGTTATTGTCCTTGGGTGGAATGATTTTCTTTTTGAGTTAATTTTTTAAAAGAGTATTATGTTATGATTAACTTTTTTAGATAATAGTAAAATAGTTTGATCTTTATTTAAAGAAGGGATAACATCGGGTTTATTGTGGTAAAATATTTTTGATGAAAAATAAATACACACAATGAACAGAAGAAATTTTTTTGAAAAATCCTTGTTAGTTGCAGGAGGCTTTATGATTGCTCCGATGTATATCAGTTGTAATAACGATGACGATATGGATGTAAGCATTCCAGATCTTAATACTGATAATTTCTTTGAAGGGCTAGCAAGTTTTGATCCTACGGATTCTAAAGTTATTATATGGACACGATTTACTCCTGATTCTGGTAACTCGAATATTACAATTAATTGGCAAATTGCTTCAGATCAAAATTTTGACCATGTAGTACGAAGCGGTGAGTTTGTAACAGGAGTTGATAGAGATTATACGGTTGCAATTGATGTTCAAGAATTACCTTCTAATAGTAAGTTTTATTATCGATTTTTTGAATTAGAAACTCAAACTACTTCTGTAATTGGCGAGACGATTACACTTCCTGCAATGGGTGACACGGTAGCTGATGTAAAGTTGGCCGTTTGTTCTTGTGCAAATTTTGCAGCTGGTTTATTTAATGTGTATGGAGCAATGGCTAATTCTGAGGCGGATGTAATAGTTCATTTAGGAGATTATATCTATGAGTATGGAGAAGGAGAGTATGGAACTAATGAGAATACTGTAGCCTTGGATAGAGTTCATACACCTGCAAATGAAATTATATCGCTTACAGATTATCGAGAGAGGTATAAGCAATATAGAAGTGATGCTCAACTACAATTAGCACATCAGAAAAAACCATTTATCTGTGTGTGGGATGACCACGAAGTTACCAATGATGCGTATAAAGATGGCGCAGAGAACCATCAAGATTCTGAAGGTTCTTATGAAACCAGAAAACAAACGGCAATACAAGTATATAGCGAATTTTTACCATTGCGATCGACAGATCCATCAAAGATCTACCGATCATTTAATTTTGGGAGTGTACTAAGTTTACATATGCTGGATACACGAATTATTGGTAGAGATAAACAGCTTTCTTATGATGATTTCTTTAGTCCAACTACAGGATTGGATGCTGTTGCTTTTCAGACAGCACTTCAGGATCCTAGTAGAGCTTTACTAGGATCAGAACAGCTAAGTTGGTTGTCTGGAGCAGTTTCGGCAAGTAGTGCTAATTGGCAAGTATTAGGCCAGCAAGTATTAATGGGTAAGATGTTTATGCCTGCAGAGCTTTTAATTTTAATAGGAAGGCTTGTGGCAGAAATAGGAGCGTTAGGAAGCGCAACTCCAGATACAGCTGCTGCTTTTCAAACAGTGTTAACAGAACTGACAACGATCAAGTCCAGACTTTTATCTGGGGATTCAACACTTACACCAGAGGAGATTGCAAGGGTACAAACAGTTATTCCTTATAACTTAGATGCTTGGGATGGTTATCTTATGGAGAGAGAACAGCTTTTTGCAATGTTGGGAGGAAAGAAAACAGTTTGTTTGGCTGGTGATACACATAATGCTTGGTATAGCGAGTTAAAAGATGCGAATGGTAAAGAAATAGGAGTGGAGTTCGCTACATCTTCGGTCTCGTCTCCTGGTTTTGAAGGATTTTTAGGAGTTGATGCAAATCAAGCAACTGGTTTTCAGGAAGCCTTGAAACTATTAATAGATGACTTACAATATATGGATGCTACACAAAGAGGGTTTTTACAAGTTACCTTTACACCAAATAGCAGTGAAGCACAATGGAATTTTATTAATACCATTGCTGCAGAAAATTATATCGTGACTACTGGGAAAACAGTTACGTATAGCTAAAAATGTTTTTGTTTATAAGTAAGCAGTAAAAACGCAACCTGAAAAAGGTTGCGTTTTTTAATTTCTGACTTCACTAAAAAAGTTTACTCAGTCACCTCTACAATCAGACTATCATCTGTTTTGGTAACTTTAGTAAGTCCAAGTTTAGAAAGACCTTTCATTCCTTTATCCCAAGCTTTATTACTTAAACCAGAAGCTGTTTTAAGGTCTGCTAAAGCCATGCTTTGTTCTTTTTTGATAACCTCAAAAATTGCTTTCTCATTATCATTCAATTCTACTGCCTTTTTTTCGGGTCTCATTTGTGGGAAGAATAATACTTCTTGTATCGATTGATTATTGGTTAGATACATAATCAATCGATCCATGCCAATTCCCATTCCAGAAGTTGGTGGCATACCATACTCTAAGGCTCTGATAAAGTCATCATCGATAAACATAGCCTCATCATCTCCTTTTTCACTTAATTTTAACTGCACTTCAAAACGTTCTCGCTGATCAATTGGATCATTAAGCTCAGAATATGCATTGGCAATCTCTTTACCACAAACCATTAGCTCAAAACGTTCTGTAAGTTCTGGGTTATCCCTATGTTCTTTACATAAAGGGCTCATCTCTTTTGGATAATCCGTAATAAAGGTGGGTTGTATATAGTTTCCTTCACATTTTTCTCCAAAAATCTCATCGATCAATTTTCCTTTACCCATGGTTTCATCCACATCGATACCCATTCCTTTTGCAGCTTCTCGAATTTCGTCTTCAGATTTACCAGTAATATCAAATCCTGTAAAATGTTTGATAGAATCAGTCATGGTTACACGAGCATATGGGGTTTTGAAGTTTATTTTATGTTCTCCAAAAGTAGCATCTGTAGTTTTATTTACCGCAATCGCACAATGTTCTACCAGATTTTCTGTAAACTCCATCATCCAGTTGTAGTCTTTATAAGCTACATAGATTTCCATAGCGGTAAACTCAGGATTGTGAGTTCTATCCATCCCTTCATTTCTGAAGTTTTTAGAAAACTCATACACTCCTTCAAAACCACCTACAATTAATCGCTTTAGATATAGCTCGTTAGCGATACGCATATATAACGGAATATCTAAGGAATTATGATGTGTTATAAAAGGACGCGCAGAGGCACCACCAGGAATTGGTTGTAGAATTGGTGTTTCTACTTCAAAATACCCTTTGGTATTAAAAAACTCACGCATCGCGTTAAAAAGCTTTGTTCTTTTTATAAATACATCTTTAACCTGTGGATTTACTATTAGATCTACATAACGCTGACGGTATCTCAATTCTGGATCCGTAAAAGCATCATGTACATTACCATCAACATCAGTTCTGGGTTGAGGTAAAGGTTTTAGTGTTTTACTTAATAAAGTAAAATCTTTTACCATTACTGTTTTTTCACCAACTTGAGTGGTAAAAAGTTCTCCTTCGACACCAATAAAGTCTCCTATGTCTAATAGTTTTTTATAAATCTCATTGTACTTGGTCTTTTCATCACCAGTACAGATTTCATCTCTATTAAAATATACCTGTATACGGCCATTAGAATCTTGCAACTCTGCAAAAGAAGCTTTCCCTTGTATACGTCTGGACATCAATCTCCCGGCTATGATTACCTTTTTTCCTTCTTCGTATTGCTGTTTGACATCCTCAGAAGTATGATCTACCGGAAATAAAGCCGCTGGATATGGATTAATACCTAAGTCACGTAAAGATTTTAGTTTCTCTCTTCTTACAAGTTCTTGTTCTGATAATTGCATAATGCTGCCGTTTTAAGCGTGCAAAGATACGAAGTATGCTATAATCTTTCAATTGATTTTTAGTATAGTTAGTGCAATCGCATGTAAGAATATCCTAACACACGACAAAAATTAATTTTCTATGAATTAGGGCGTCCTGGCGGGCTATCCAATACAATTCCTCGCACCTCTCCGCCACAGCGGATCGGGCTGCGGGATTTCCTTTACTATCCCTGACGCATATCTAACGTATAATCTGCGAAGGGTGAGGTTCTCGAACCCTGATATGAACCGGGCTTCGAGTGCCTCAGCCCTCAATTCTCGAACCCTGAACCTATCCGAACCCTGAGCGTAGTCGAAGGGTGAGCTGTCATACTGAGACATCCAATAAAAATTTTATCCAGTGATTAAACTAACATTTGTTGTATCTGTAGCTTCTACTTCCTCCTAAGAAGGAGGATCGAGGAGGATGTTTTTAAGCAAACACCTATCCCAACATTCCTTCAAGGGAAGGAGTTTTAAATATTGAAAATACAGCTATTTATAAAATATGTCAATGGTAACGTAGCCGAAGGGTGATAATACACAGCTAAAACGTAAACTTTCAAATTTTTTAAAAAAAATTGAATTTTGATAGTAACATAAGTAGACCTCATGACACTATCTATTATAAAACAGCATCTAATTGGAAATTTAGAAGCGTTTTACTACAATTTTTAATTATATCAATTTTTTATAAGTATGAGAAAGTCATTGTTATTTCTGTGTGTGTTAGTGTTAAGTATTAGTGTTTTTGGGCAAACAGCAGATTTAGGATATATAAATCCAAAACTAGGAAGTGGAAACCCTTATAGTTTTTTAAGATTTGGAACTCCATCAGATTATAAGGCAGGTTTTATGTGGAATAATACAAGTGTCGATTATGGTGATGGGAATGATTTTTCAATATTTACATATAATAATAGGGATCTTACTTTAAGAACAGGAACCGGTAATATAATAATGTTCCCGACATCAGGAGGTAATGTTGGTATTGGAACTACTTCTCCAGGTGCAAAATTAGATGTTAAAGGAACCATTAAAAGCGATAAGTTACTATTGGCAGATCCTAATGATACATCAGATTGGAATACGCTATGGCGAAGCGGTTTCTACCAAAGTTATAATGCCACTAATGTTCCTGAACCAAATCAATGGTTTTGGGGAATTAACATGAATCATAGTTCGAATAATCCTGATTATAAATATAACGGTCAAATTGTGGTAAAGAATAATTCTGTGCACCCAAAAATGTATTTCAGAAGTACCAATAAAGAAGGTAGCGGAACTTGGGCAAGAGTAGTTCATAGTATTGGAAATCAGTATATCGAAGGTGATTTGGGCATCGGCACCACCAACCCAGACGCCAAACTAGCCGTAAACGGAAACATCCACACCAAAGAAGTAAAAGTAGACTTAATCGGTTGGGCAGATTATGTGTTTAAAGAAGATTATAAGCTACCTACCCTAGAACAAGTAGAAGATCATATTATTAAAAATGGACACTTGATCAACATCCCATCTGCAACAGAAGTAGCAGAAAATGGCATCCAATTAGGTAAAATGAATGCCAAACTTTTGGAGAAAATCGAAGAACTGACTTTGTATACGATTGCGCAGGAGAAGAAGCTAAACACTCAACAAAAAGAAATAGAAGTCCTCAAAAAACAAAATACCAAGATCAATGACTTGGAACAAAAATTAAATACCCTTTTAAAAACGAAGTAATTATGATTGAAAAGATAATTAGAATTTCTATAGTAAGCTTTTTGTTTACATCGAGTATTATTGCGCAAAGTTTAGATACTGATGCACAGAATAATGGAGTAATGACCATTGGAAATGGTACTGGCACATTGATGCAATTTGCAGGAGCTCAGGAAGGAACGGATGATACCAATCAGGCGCAAGGTGGATTTGGTATTGTCACGGGCTCTAGTCAAATTTCTCCAGTTGTATGGATGTATGGAAATACGGAAAAAAATGCTTTTCAGGTTAAAAGAAAAGGATATGGGGCTACAGTACAAAGTGGAGCCACCTTATTTCAAGTAGGTGCAAATGGTAATGTAGGTATTGGAACAATAAATCCAAATTCAAAACTTCATATTGTAAATGGTAGCTCAGGTGGAACGGTGCATGGATATTCTGAATTAACTTTAGAAGATGATGATCACACAATGATGAACTTATTGTCACCTAATACTAAGATAGGCTATTATGGTTTCTCTGATACTGATGATGATTTTGTTGGAGGAATGCAATATTATCATAATACCGATAAGATGGAGTTCCGAGTAAATAATCATCAAGAAAGTGACATGGTTATAAATAAACTTGGAAATATTGGAATCGGCACAACTACCCCAGACGCCAAACTAGCCGTAAACGGAAACATCCACACCAAAGAAGTAAAAGTAGACTTAATCGGTTGGGCAGATTATGTGTTTAAAGAAGATTATAAGCTACCTACCCTGCAACAGGTAGAAGATCATATTATTAAAAATGGACACTTGATCAACATCCCATCTGCAACAGAAGTAGCAGAAAATGGCATCCAATTAGGTAAAATGAATGCCAAACTTTTGGAGAAAATCGAAGAACTGACTTTGTATACGATTGCGCAGGAGAAGAAGCTGAAGGAGCAGGAGAAAAAACTGATTAAACAAGAAGATCAGATAACAGCTCTAAAATCACAAAGTTTAAGAATTAATAAACTAGAAGAAAAATTAAATCAACTAATAAACAATAAATAAACAATATGAAAAATTTATTAATCATACTCTTAGTCGGTTTTGTGACAGGTATAGGCTTTGCACAGCAAACCCAATATAATGTAACTGCCGGTAACGGCAACGGATTGCGTTTCTGGAATAGTGATACTTACAAAATCCATATGGGTAACGCGGCCGAGAACAAATATGGTCCCGTAACTGATTATAGTATTAAAATGAATATGAGTAATAATGCTGGTAGAGGTTGGACTTGGGGAGTTGCTGGTGTTACTCCCGTGGCAGCATTGAATACTTTAGGAGATTTTCAAATAGCTAAAAGCCTACGTTTTGGCTTTGGTGGTGGATTTTATATGTCGGATAGTTCATGGATTAGGACCTATGGAGATAAAAATTTCTATCATAATACAGGAGTTATGAGAACAGATGGTATTTTTCAAGTCGGATCTAATGGAAGTCGATTTATAGTAAATACTGCAGGTAATGTTGGGATTGGTGTATCGACGCCAACTGCTGGAGCTAAATTACACGTTTCTGGGGGAGTTCAATTTAGAAAAACTACAATTGGATTGACTGTTTCTACTGCAGATAATGGGTGGTTAAGAGATGATTGGCTTACAGGACATCGTGGTCCTGCAAAGTGGAATCAAACCCTGAAAAAATGGGTGCGTCCAGAGGGGACCTATAATGATATAGGTGGGATTATTTACCAAGATGAAGGTACCTATTTTCTTAGAGAAAAACCTGGAACCAAATTAGAATATACTAATAGTGAACTTTTAGAAACCTCTTTTATGTTTGCAAATATGTTTAACGGTAATATTGGTATCGGCACCACAACTCCAGATGCCAAATTAGCCGTAAACGGTAATATCCATACCAAAGAAGTAAAAGTAGACCTAATCGGCTGGGCAGATTATGTGTTTAAAGAAGATTATAAGCTACCTACCCTGCAACAGGTAGAAGATCATATTGCTACCAAAGGTCATTTAATCAACATCCCATCAGCCACAGAAGTAGCTGAGAATGGTATCCAATTAGGAGCAATGAATGCGAAACTTTTAGAGAAAATTGAGGAACTGACGCTTTACGCAATTGCTCAGGAGAAAGAATTAAAACATTTTAAAAGTGAAACCAAATCATCTAAAGAAGTCATTGAAAATTTAAAAATAAAAAATATCAATTTAGAAGATAGATTATCAAAATTAGAAGCTCTGTTGACAACTTTAGAAAGGTAACTTATTTCTTATCTTTTAAAAAAGTGCTAAGTATTTCCATTCAATATTATTTCTTAACTAAACTGTTATATCAATGAAAAAATCATCTAGCCTATTAATTACATTAGCACTACTACTAATTAGTAGTCTATTATTTTCCCAAGATCCAAACGATATTCCCAAAATTTTTCCTGCTTCTCCCGAAGCGTCTAATTTAGGTCGATTCGGTGAAATACCAGTTAATTTATCAGTAGGAATGGCTAGCTTTTCTGTTCCCATATATACTATTGAAGAAGTTGGCTTTCAACTACCCGTTTCTGTGAATTATCAGCATAATGGTTTAGTTGTAGATCAAATACCTGGGCATTTAGGAATAGGATGGAATTTAAGTGCTGGGGGAATGATCACTAGACAAATGAAAGGACGTCCAGATGAAGATCCTGCTGGATATATAGGGAGTCAAATGACAGGAGAAAACATAGTAATCCCTTACATTAATAATCAATTAACTCCGCAAAGAAAAAGTTATGTTAATCAGCTAGCATCAGAAAACCTTATTGATTTACAACCTGATAGATTTATTGCAAATGTTGGAAACATGAGTGTTACCTTCTATTTTGATGAAAATAGAAAACCTGTAATAAAGCCCTATAAACCATATAAAATTGAACTTATAAATAATGATTTTTCATTTAATCAAGGTATAAAAATTACCGATGACAATGGTATTCAATATTTTTTCCAGGAAAAAGAAACCACCACTCGTACGCAACCTATTTCTTTAAATGAAATTGCGGGCTCAATGCATAATGGCTATACATCTGGTTGGAAATTATCCAAAGTAATATTGATTAATAATGAAGAGCTAACATTTAATTACGATGTTACTGTACATTATCAAAGTACAAAATCACAAAGTTTTAGACAATGGGTTTCTGGAGACTCAAATTGTTCGAGTAGCCCATTAACAACTTCAACACGTAATTATCAAATAACTTCTAAAATCATAAAGAACATTGTGTTTCCGAAAGGAAAAATAGAATTTGATAATACAATTATAACCCTTTCAGATAATAATAGTAATAAAAATAAGTATTTATCACATCTTGATAGAATACGTGTCCTTAACCAAAACAACAAAGTTATAAATACATATGATTTATATTTTGATAACCTTGATAAAACCAGAAAACTTTTAACTGAGGTTAGAATTAATAACGACAATAAGAATTTTTACAGTTTTGATTATTATACATCTCCTCCCGATGTCATACCTTTTTATGAGCAGGACTTTTGGGGCTATTATAACTCAAACCCTAATAATTTTTTAATTAACTCTTATAATACCTATGATGTATTTGGAGGCAGAAAACCAGACTTTGAGAAAACAAGAATGGGAGCTCTTAAAAAAATCACCTACCCTACAAAAGGCTCTTCAGAAATTGAATATCAGCTTAATTCGGTAGATGCTATTTCTAACCCTATTCCGTATACCTGTCAAAATGCTGAATTACAATTTGTTGGATCAAAAAATGTTAGTTTAAATTGGCAAGAACAAAATCAAGGTACCAATTATAAGACGGACAAATTGACTTTTACCGTAGAGGAAGGCCTTCAGCATATTTCAGTTAACTTGAATGTAAGAAAGATTGCCGATGATGGTGGCATATTGGGGAATTCTATACCAGGAATAGCGAGGGCTTCGTTAAGTAAGATTAATGGTTCTAATGTAGGTTGTGCTGATATTGAATGTTATAGCGGTCCTCCTGGTGACGGTAGCGGATGCGATACAGTATATCGTTCTATTGGTGGTCCAACACACTTTTCGCCAGGACAAAAAACATTAAACAGACGATATAAATTAAGACCAGGAACATATGAACTTAAAGTAGAAGTAGAAAATTTTGGCGTTGCCTATACAACTGGAGATATTATAATTGCATCTGCTTCCGTATCTAAGGAAGTAACATCTGCCGTAATAACAGAAACTGCCGGAATTAGAATTTCTAAAATTAAGAACTGTCCAAATAATAACAGTTCAGAATGTACAGAAAAGGAATTCATTTATGAAGATACAAATGGCAAGAGTTATGGTAAGTTATTTAGAAAACGTAACATTACGGAATATAGAATGTCTTCAGTAAATGGTGCGATAGGAAATGGCATTTGCAGTGCTGTTTATGATGTGTATTCTAGCAGTAGTAATGTGCCACTAGGATATTTTATGGGCTCACATATTTTTTATGATACGGTCGTTGAAAGAATTAAAGGGAATAGCAACAACTATTTAGGATATACTAAAAAAACATTCGTATGCAGTCCTGTAGAGCAAAGCTTAACGTTTCCTTTTTTGGATGTGGATAACAAAGAATTTAAAAATGGAAAACCATTAACAGAAGAAGTTTATAATAATTCGTCTTCAAATCCTATTTCTTCAAAAGAATACACCTATGACTTTGATGGTAATGGAACCTCTCTTACTGGAATAAATCAACGTGTCTATGCTCTTAGTATTGGTATTATTGCTGCCAATAATACTTCTGGTTCTAATGGATATACCAGTAACAGTACCGTCTTTGGAAATAATATAGATCGTGAATGGTTAACTACCGAAAAGAACACAGAATTTTTAAACAATTCTAACCTTATCAGTATTAAAAACTATGACTATATGAACCCTCAAGGGCATATAAAAGAAAAAGAAGTAATCGATAGTAGGAATGAATCCTATATAACTAGTTATGAATATCCTTATACATTAAATAGCGCTATAAATAATGATTTGATAATTAAAAACAGATTGGCTGCACCATTGGAGATAACGGTTACTAAAAGTGATTTTCAGTTATCTAAACAACAAACCACTTATCGTAACTGGAGCAATGATATTATAAGTACAGAATATATAAAATCTTCTAAAAATGAAGATGGATTAGAAGATCGAATCCAATACTATAGCTATGATGATTATGGTAATCCCTTAGAAGTTTCAAAAGCTGATAACACACATATAATATATATCTGGGGATATAATGACCAATATCCAATAGCAAAGATCGAGAATGCTTCTTATGCTAATATGTTAACAGTTACCAGAAACCTGATCAATCAAATAAAGTCTGCATCTGATAATGAAGATACGGATACAGAAGAAGATGATTTACGCGATATGTTTAATACATTAAGAGAAGATGGGTATTTTGTTCAAACTCCTATGATTACATCATACACCTATGACCCACTAATTGGTGTTACCAGTATGACCGATCCTCGAGGGTATACAATGATCTATCACTATGACGAGTTCAACCGTTTAAAATTCGTAAAAGATCAGGATGGTAATATTCTATCAGAAAACCAGTATAACTACAAAAACTAAGTAAAGGATGAAAAATAGTATAAAACATAGTATAAGAATCCTACTAGTTCTAGTAGGAATGACTACAACTGCCCAGGTAGCAGATACAGTTACCATAGAAGATGAAACTATCAATGCATCCAGTGATCCGGCATTACTGAATGTAAAGGCGGGTCAAGCGATCACTATTAAACCCACTACCTGGATACAACCCGGAACGGTTTTTACTGCTACAATTTCTGCTGATGCATATATTCCCAGTATCTTAGATACAGATGAAAATTATGTGTTTACAAGAACCTTTCAGGTGCCGATCACAGAATCACAATTGTTAAATCCATCAACTGGAATCAAAAACAATAGCGACGTCATCGAGGGTATTACCTATTTTGATGGGTTAGGTCGTGCTAAACAACAAATAGGGATCAAAGCCTCTCCTGACAAGAAAGACATCGTCACCCATATCGGCTATGATGAGTATGGGAGACAAGCGAAACAATACCTGCCTTTTGAGAGACAAAGCGGTGCGTTGGGAAGTTATAATGCTGTAAATATTACGGATGACATAAATAACTATTATCAAACTAAGTACGAGGATGACTTCATAGTAATGGCAGAAGCCGATGTCAATGCCTATTCCGAAAGTATTTTTGAACCATCACCTTTAAACCGTGTTTTGGAACAAGGAGCACCAGGAAAAGCCTGGAAAGCTAATGATGCTGTAGACACCGATCATACCATTAAATTTGATTGGACTACTAATGAAGCGGATGAGGTGGTGTATTTTAAGGTGAACTTTCATGAAAATAATACAGAACTCCCTATCTTGGTAAAAGACGGATTCTATGATCCCAACGAGCTTTATGTAACGATTACCAAAGATGAAAATTGGCAACCAAATCAAACACATACAGATGATCATACAACTAAAGAGTATAAAGACAAGTTAGGACGAGTGATCCTAAAAAGAACCTATGCTTCGGCAGACTCAGCAAACTCTGTGGTACACGATACCTATTATGTATATGATGATTTTGGGAACCTAACCTATGTAATCCCACCAAAAGTAGATGTTACGGACGATGTGTCTCCGGAAGAACTAGCAGAACTATGTTATCAATATATATATGATTACCGTAATCGATTAGTCGAAAAGAAAATCCCTGGTAAAGGATGGGAATATATTATATATAACAAATTAGACCAACCTATTCTTACTCAAGATGCTGTACAGCGACCACAGCGAGATTGGCTCTACACTAAGTACGATGCTTTTGGAAGAGCAGTGTTTACAGGAATTGAGAAATTTCCTTGGGATACTACTAGAGCAGGTTTACAAAACAATCTTGATAATGATAATTTACCTGAGTATGAATACAAAACAAATACAACTTCTATACTGGTAAATGGAATTAGATTATATTATAGTAATAACACATTTCCTGGTGGAGGAGATCTACTGACTATAAACTACTACGACAATTACACCTTTGATCATAATGCGACCAATCCAGGTACTTCTTTGGAACAAACTATCGATACCAATGTAAAAGGAGTAGCTACTGGATCCAAAGTACGCGTATTAGGTACCAGTTATTGGATTACCACTGTAACCTATTATGATCAAAAAGCAAGGCCAATCTATGTACATAGTACCAATGAATATCTTAATACAATAGATATTATAGAAAGTAAATTCGATTTTGCAGGCAAGGTGTTAGAAACCAAAACTACCCATATCAAAGATGTGAATACACCGATTGTAACCATAGATACGTTTACATACGATCATATGGGTAGATTGTTAGATCAAAAACAAACGATCAACAATCAAGCAGAAGAACAAATCGTAGCGAATAGCTATGATGAGTTAGGACAATTAGCTTCTAAAGAAGTAGGTGGCGGATTACAAGATGTTGATTATACCTACAATGTAAGAGGATGGTTAAAAGAAATTAATGATGTCGATAATATAGGTAATGATTTATTTTCTTTTAAGATTAATTATAATCAATTAGAAGGACGTTATGATGTATCTACATTATATAATGGAAATATCTCGCAAACCATATGGAAAACTGCTAATGATAATACTAAAAGATCCTATGCGTATGAATATGACGCTTTAAATAGGATAAAGGATAGTTATTTAAGGTTTAACGAATCTCTTACTGAGGCTTTTCGTAGATCTTATGATGTAAGAGATATAGAATATGATAAAAATGGTAATATAGCTACCCTTATAAGGTATGATCAGACAGGTACTGATAATGTGATGGACAACCTTACCTATGTATACGATGATGGTAATAAACTAAACAAAGTAACTGATAGTGGTAATAAGAACGAAGGTTTTATTGACGGAAATAATACAGATAATGATTATCTTTATGATGATAATGGAAATATGATAAAAGATAACAATAAAGAAATTTCTAGTATTACCTATAATCACTTAAACTTACCCGAAAGGATTGAGTTTGTATCTCGTATACCGACCCAACAGAAACGTATTGAGTATGTATATGATGCCACGGGAACTAAATTGAGAAAAGTAGTCACAAACTATCCATCTAGTAATACTACCGAATATGCAGGAAATTATATCTATGAAAGTAATTATTCCATAGGATTACCTCCGGGACCTAATAATTCTGATGAAAAAGTACTAAAGTTCTTTAACCATCCCGAAGGATATATAGAACCTATAAACCAGAATAATCTTAGCCAAGGATATCAGTATGTATATCAATATAAAGATCACTTAGGAAACATTAGACTGTCTTACTCCGATAAGGATAATGATGGTCATATAGATGTGCTTAGAAATGATGCAGATGTTGACGGAGATGGAGATCTGGCAATGGAAATACTACAAGAGAAGAATTATTATCCCTTTGGACTACAACATAAAGGATACAACAACACCATAGTTTCTGAGCATCCATACGGATATAACGGTAAGGAAGAACAGAATGAATTAGGTCTTGATTGGGTAGATTATGGTGCTAGAAATTATGATCCCACATTAGGTAGATGGATGAATCCTGATCCTGTTAGTGAGTTTTATTATGACCTTTCACCTTTCAACTACGGTGGTAATAACCCTCTTATTTATACAGACCCTAATGGTTTGTGGATTGTTAATATTGTTACGAATACAGATAAGCAAGGAAATACTAGTTATGCATTAAGTTTTACTGCTGAAGAAGGAGACAATTTAGAATCGTTAAGCACGCAGCTTGGAATAAGTGAAAAGGATATTTTAAGTGCACATTCTGAATTAGGAAATACGGCGATTAATGAAGGTGATTCTTTTGGATTAGGAAATTTAGAAGAAGTTAAAGCAATTAACGGAGCAATTAATGAAGTTGCTGGTAAACAAGATAGATGGAATTGTGCAAATTTTGCTTGTGGAAGTGATAAGACGATTAAAAGTCAATGGGATAATCCTAATAATAATAATATTGAAAATTTAGCATCAATTTTAAAGAATAATTATACTTCTGTATCAGAATCATCTTCTAAAATTGGGACGATTATTCATTATAGGTTAAATAGTGAGCCTAAAACTAAAAAGTACCTTATTTCTCAAATAAGAAAAAACTTGAAAGCACAAGGTAAATCAAAAGTTCAAATTGATGGAATAATAAATGATCCTAAATTACAAAAACATGTTGATAATATGTCAAAAGCGGTAGTTGCAGATGAGAGACACTTTTCTGTGGTTGTTCTTAAAAACAAATCAGGGACAGGTGTTCAAAACATTATTCAAAAGGCAGGTCAAAATCATTTTACTTTCAAGGTAGATGATGCTAAAAAAGCTGGAGATGCACTTCCGTATGCACCTACTCCTGTAGGTGGTACAAATAATCCTTATTATAATAAAAATTAATAAATGAAAAATATTATTTATATCTTAATAGTAGGTTCTTTTCTTTCTTTCTGTTGTGTAAAATCAAAAAACATTACTCAAAATTCTGATATGAAAGAGTTTAAGTGTTATTTTAAAGGTGATAAAAAGGATATTAATAATTTCCTTGGAAAAGATTCTATTAACGCTAATAACATAAGTTTACAGCTTTCCGCAAATCAATACTTGTTTTCAAATAAAGAAGAGCCTTTAATGATGTATATGTATGATAGCGAAAATAATGTATTAGAGACTTTTAAATTAAAAGAAATTTCTACTCAATTGAAAAATGATAGAAAGTATAAATTAAAAATAAAAGATTCTACTCAAAATGGCTTTACTTTGAATATAAAATCTGATAATAAAAGTTTTACAAAAATGACTAATGATGTCATCATAAAATGTATATTCAAGAAGTAGCCCAGCTCCGCAAAGTCTCCTGACTTAGGGTGATGATCAAAGAAGAATTATAAAAGTAAAGAACCAGTTACATTGACTTGTGGCTGGTTTTTTTGTTTAAGAATATGCTTTTTTAGCTTTAAAGTCACGTATATAAGCATCAATAATTTTAAAGAGTGCATTTTTATCCTCACTACCCATATCAATAATATCTTCAATACGTTTAGTGATATCTTTATCAAACACCGTAGTATCACTATCACCTACTAAATAATCAAGAGTAACATTAAGAGCATTAGCCAATCTTCTTGCAGTCTCAATAGATGGCTTCATCTCATTACGTTCATACTTCCCGACAATGTCCCGGATGGCGCTAGTATGAATGATCGCTAGCGCCCGAATCCTTTCGGGTGCCGTGTCTCGTCCTAAAAAAAGTTTATACATTTTCACACTTTTGTGTAAACCTATTTCAGGATAAGACAATAACGCTACATACAATAAACCTCTTACAGCTAAAGAGGGAAATATGAATGTTCGATTTGTATTGTTGATAACAAAAATAAGATTGTAAACTATTTTCTATATTTTTAACACTTTATTTTATTAAGGATCAGTACATTGTGTGATATAACACAAATTGAGTACAATTAGCGCTATGGGGATAGCATTATCGTAACTTTTATAAAGTATAATAACATTTGTTTATGATAATACCATAAACAAGAGGGCTTTATAGTATACATTAGTTTCGTTTACGTTGTATAAGATAAACAAAAAAGTAACCAATGACATTGCAAAAAAACCTTTTGGGGCTGGTTTTTTTCTTTTTTCTGAATTCAACATTTTCTCAACAAAAGCCATTAGCAATTGCTAATGAAACTCGATATGACTATGCTTTTGTAGAAACAGCCAGTGTATATCTAAATATAGCTACAGATGTAGCTAATGTGTCAACCATTTCTGAAGATCCAAAAAAACTGAAAGTCTATGATTTTCTGTCTGGTCGATCTATAACTACTTATGATGATACGTCAAATTTTATAGTAGAATCCTTACGGATAAACTCTAAAAATTCTGATTATGCGCCCAGTTTTTATAAAGGAGAACTCGTATTTGCTTCTTCTCGAAATAGAAAATCTCTGTCTGTCATACTTCAGGAAAATACTAATGAACCTTTTCTAGATTTATATACCACTAGCAAGAATATACCTAATAAAGGAATTTCGAGATTAAAAGGTGATGTGAATACGAAATTTCATGAATCTTCGGCAGCTTTTAGTCTGGATGGAAAAACGGTATACTTTACCAGAAATAATTATTCTAAAAGAAAATACAAAAGAAACGCAAAAGGCTGCGTGCTTTTAAAAATATACAAAGCGGATTATGATAATGGTAAATGGAAAAACGTAGAAGAATTACCATTTAATAGTGATGAGTACTCTACAGCACATCCTGCATTGTCACCTGATGGGAAATTCTTGTATTTTGCCAGTGATATGCCAGGCAGTTATGGTAAATCTGATATTTACGCAGTAGCAATAAACGAAGACGGTAGTTATGGAACTCCAGAAAACCTGGGAGGTTTAATAAACTCTGCAGGTAGAGAAACGTTTCCGTATGTAAGTGATAAAGGGACATTGTTTTTTGCGAGTGATGGGCACGTAGGTTTTGGAGGTTTGGATATTTTTATGGTTTTACCTGATGAACAAACAAACTGGGCAGTTTATAATATGGGAGCACCTATTAATAGCTCTCAAGATGATTTTACTTTTATCATCAGTGAAGAAAATAACATGGGATATTTTGCTAGTAATCGCGATGGTGGCAAAGGTGGTGATGATATATACGGATTTAAGCAACTTATTCCATTACAAAAATATCGTAATCCAATGCCAGAAATTAAACGAAAAATCAAAAGACATCTAGAGATGAAACCTGTAACGGAAGAAATCACTTCTTTTTAGAAAACGATCACAAACTTCCAAGTCTTTATGATTGGACTTTACTCAACAAAAAAATATAATGAGACCTGTCAGGTTTTTAAAACCTGACAGGTCTCATTTTTGTTAAAGGTATTTTGTTTCTATGTTACGTGGAAATTTGAAAATGTTATATTCAGTGGAGTCGAAGTTTTTATTATGTTGATTCTATATGTCTTCGACAGGCTCGGAGCTATATGTCTCATAATATATTGTAAAACATCTCTCTAAATCTTCTCGCCGAGGTGAGGGGATTTTACTCCCTTCCTTTTAAGGAAGGGTTGGGGACGGATGTAATACGTCAATTTGAATACGAAATAAAATTTTATTGGATATCTCAGATTGACATTAAGTTTTCATACTCTCTTATTAGAAATTAATATTTACTAAAGAGATTTTTTTAGCTGTTGTATTTTAATATTTATTTTCTCATTTTTTTGAAATTTTAAAGAATGCTCATAACTACTTATAGCATCAGATATGTTTTCTGTAGTTACCAATTTATTAGCTAAACTCACATAAGCGTCAGCTTCTTTAGGGAATAGTACTATATTAAATTTCAATATTTCTATAGCTTCTTTTTCTTTGCCAGCAAAAAACAAAACATTAGCATACGTGTTTAATTCATATAAACTTTTAGAAATAGTAGTGAATTCATTGACCAGGTTTTCAGAATTTTGGGATATGTAATCAGTTCCTAGTGTTTCAATGATCGTATTCATTTTAGTTACAGAAGCATAGTTTGGGGTGTAATTTCTGGATAGAATATCTTTAATATCTTCTTCGATGGTTGTTTTTGGAGATTCCACAATACGATTTACCTCTTTGCCATTTTTATAAAAAATAAAAGTAGGTACTCTATGAATGTTTAAACCTTCTTGTTCGCCTCCTACACTTTGCTTATAATGCTCTCGATCACCTTCTACTGCGATAGTAGTCAGTCTATTTAGTGGGAAATTAGTTTCACTTAATATTTTATAAAATTTTGGCACCTCTCTTTTACTATCTCCACACCAAGTACCCATAAAAATCTTGATTGTATACGCTTGCATGTTGGTTTTGATATCACTGATAATATTTTCTTTGGGCACGTAGGATTCATAATTTTTAGAAAACCATTCGTTATAAGGAACTGTGTTTAGTTTTTCGAAATTGATTTTTCCGGTAAGACTTGCGGTTCCTTTGGTATTAAAGATTTCTTGATTGAATGTCTGTGAAAATGTAGGAACAGTAATAATTAGAAAAATGAATGTTAGTAGTGTTTTTTTCATTGTTGTAGAATAATAGGATTAAGAATTTTTAGAAAGAAAACCTGTTTTAACCTAAGTGCTGTAAATGTTGAAACTGTATCATATTTATAACACTCAGGTTGGGTAAGTAGCAAAGTTTTTTTTAGAATTTTATTTGCTTATTGGAACTCCACTTGCGGCATTTTTAACCTTAGGAGTCACCATAGCTTTAATTTTTAGAATATGTTTTCCAGGAGCTGTATTGGTGGTGATGGTTACTTGCTTGTTTTGTACATTGGGCTTACCATTGGTGTTAAAAGCAACTTGCATTTCTTTAGTTTCACCAGGAGCGATAGGTTCTTTAGGCCAATCAGAAACTGTACAACCACAACTTCCTTTGGCATTCACAATTACCAGAGGCGCATTACCTGTATTGGTAAAAGAGAATGTGTGTTTTAGAATATCTCCTTCGGTAACGGTGCCAAAATCAAATTCAGTTTCTGTAAAAGTCATTATAGGAACTGCGATTTCGGTCGCCGAATTCTGATTAGCTTTCATTGCGATTGTTGTTGCAGCACTATTCTCTTTAGGTTGATGAGTACAAGAAATCATAAAACCTAAGGCTATCATAGATACTATTAAAAATGTGTTTGCTTTTTTCATGTCTTTAAAATGTTTTAGTTATTAATGATTTTGAATTTTGATTATGAACCAAAACTCGAGACATGTGAATAAAAAAACAATGAAAGTGAGGTGGAAAAAGGGACTAGACCCCCGATGGAAATTTATATTTGATTAGAAAAAAATAATAGAAATCATTTATTCTTATATAGTGTTTTCAACTCGTCACGGCTTTCTGCATCTATTTTTTTATATAAGTTGTTAATATGTGTTTTTATAGTGCTTACACTCAAAAAGAGTAAGGAAGCAATTTCTTTATTGGTCTTATCCTGTAGAATTAAATCCAATATTTTTCTCTCTTGTTGAGTGAGTTTTTTTTCGGTTAGTAGATACGAATTCTTATGTTTTCTTAATTTCTGAAATTGAAAGACATTCAACAATCCAGATAGAATTAATAACGAAATTATGATCCATAACCAGTATGACGAGGTTTCTTTGGAGGTGATTTCTACAGAAAATTTATCTGCAGCTAGTTCCGTATTGTATTGTTGAACATATGGACTGTTAGGATACCTGTTCTTTAATCGGTCTAGTAAGGCATCATAATAGGTATTCTGTTTTAAATCCTGTAAGTAATACGTATATAGATTATTGGATTTGTTAGATAGAAATGAATAAATATATAATTCTGTTAAGGGTTCGTTTTGGTTTTTGCCATATTCTTGCAAGGTGTTGAACCATTTTTTAGAATTTACTTTTCTGTTCGCTTCACTTCTATAAGAACTAAAAGCATACCTCATGTTCTCTATAATAGAATCCACCTTAAGAAAGGAGTTACTTCGCTCGTTTGTAGAAACTACTTCGCAAAATACTTCTTCTTCGATAGTAAAAGGTAGTGAGATTGTATCTTCATTTTTCGCAATAAAAAGAATTTCTTTACTGTTTAGGCAAATCCCGTTAAAGTGAATAGCCTCTTTGTCTTCTTCGAAACAGTTTTCAGTATGGATCCGATATATTCGATTCTGAGAAGGAAGATTATTCTCTATAAATACAAAATACCCTGTAGAATCCGGATATACTTTTTGGATGATTTGTTCGGGATAGATGCCAGACATTTTCCTATAATCTTCTATGAGTGATAAATAAATAGTATTGTCTTTAGTATCGTTTTCTACATAACCAGAAAATTTATACTGACTCCACAGTGCAGGAGAACAAATCAAGAAAGAGATACATAGAATAGTTTTTATCCATTTCATATAATAATGTCTAACTTTTTTTTAGAAACTATCCCAAGATAAAAATAATTTTAAGATAGGGTGTAACATAATGAGATATAACACTACCTATAATTATATTATTTAATTTATTTTTGTTTATGAGTATTTGGAGAGTTTTGTTGTCGATTTTTTTTCCGCCGCTAGCAGTTTTAGACAAAGGATGCGGATCAATTATAATCGTACTTTTATTAACCTTGTGTGGATGGGTGCCAGGCGTAATAGCAGCATTAGTAATCATTAACAATCCCAATAAATAATTTTTAAATCAATTTTTTGAAATTGAAAAAAACCAAATGTATGAAAAAAGTTTCCTTGTTAGTACAAACATTTTTAGTAACAATTCTATTAGTAGGATGCCAATTTTCTGAAGATTTACATATCAACGAAGACGGAAGTGGAAAAATATCTTTTAATTTTGATGGTTCCGAAATCATGCAAATCGGAGGAGATAAAATAACGGAAGGGAAGGAGGAAATAATTGATTCTACATTAGTTTTTAAAGACTTCCTGGAGGAGAAAAAAGATAGTATCTCTAAGTTGTCCGCAGAAGAGCAGCAAAAACTAAAAAAATTGGAGAGCTTCAAGATGCATATGCTGATGAATACTCAGTCCAAAGAAATGAAATTCGATTTATATTCAGAATTCAAAAAAGTAGAAGAGTTAGGAGATGTGTTTAATAGTTTTAAAACTGCCTCTACTATCGGTAATCAGAAAAAAGCGAGTCCTGCAGGAAGTCCATTAACAAGTTCTAATGGAGAAGATCCTACAAAAGTTATCTATTCTTATACGGAGAATAAGTTTAAAAGAGTTACAGAAATTTTAGATGAAGAGAAACTAAAAATGAGCTTAGATAGTTTGGAGCAAATGAAGATGTTTTTGGCTAGTTCTAAATATAAAATCAATTATCATTTTCCGAAAAAGATAAAAAAAATATCATCTGAAAAAGCGATGTTTAGTCAAGACGGAAAAAGCTTTACATTAGAAGTCGGTTTTTTAGAGTATATGGAAGACCCTACTGTATTGGATGTAGAGGTAGAGTTAGAGAAATAAAAAGAAAGCGGTTTATTAAAGTAAACCGCTTTTCTTTTAAGGTTCATTTTTATTAATGTTATAATACTCCTTTTCTAATTAATTTTATGACCATATCGCGAACGGTATTTTTTCGTTTGTCTGCGCTTAATGAACCAAGATCGTGAGCTAACAATCCTTGTTCTTCGTTAAGGTCATAAATCTTAAAAGTAGCTTTGTTATAAGAGCCTACAGGCACTTTTTTAGTATTAAAAACAAATAAGTATTCTCCTTTTACTGTTCCGTTTTCGTAAATAGCACTACCAATTAAAATGTGATCCCCATCCTTACTACCTTGATAAATATCAAATTTCATTTGATTAACCATACTTTTATTAAGTTGACTGATTGCATTTTTAGCAGCATATGACTTTACAAAAACATCAGTATCGTTAAAGTCTCTTTGTACTTTATGCCCTTTCCCCGTTAATAGTTCTTTTTCTTCGTCTAATCTTTCCAAGATCCAAGTAGGTCTTTTAGGTGTTTGAGAAGCTATTTCTTTAATTTTTGATGGGTTAAAACCATTCGCAGAGAATATTCCAATTTCTAAAGCATATTGTATAGCGCGCTTTTCGGACAACCAATAATTTTTTTTATTGATAACAATAGTATCCGCTATCTGATCCCCATAATAAGCACGAAATGGAAATGTTTTATCAGAACCAAAAAGTAAAGATGATTGTAGCATCTCTTGTGCTTTAAAAAGAGGTTTTTTTTCAAGATCACTTATCTGATAATATTTAGAACCATCTCCTTTTACTTTTTCTATGTGGGCTACTTTTATTTTGTCAATAAAAATTTCTCCTTTTTTGATTTTTAATTTTTGCGCAGAAGCAAGTGTTGTAATGAATAAACAAACTAAAATTAACGGTATTCTTTTCATTCTGAAGACTTTTAAATTTTTGAAGTCACAAATATAGAATTAAAAATCAATATGTTAATTGATAATATTTTACAGAATAAGGTATATTAATCTAAGTTCGACTAATCCAAAGTGCGTCAGTTTGAGTGAAATTCTGATAAGAATTTTGTATCGAAAACAAGCGCTTTGGATTTTAAAACCTATTCTCGATACATCCGCCCGAGGCGGACACTCGAATTGACAGTTTTTAAATCTAATACGTTAATAATCGAACTCAGGTTATTTTGAAAAAAGTATTAGGACTTCAATAGTCAGAAGTAGAGGCAATTTTTAATCTTGTATCTTTGTAGCGATGAATAAGAAGATAGAAATACAAGAACTGGGACTAAAGGATTTTAAAGAAACCTGGGAGTATCAAGAGATGCTATTTAAAGGAATTTTAGACACAAAAATCAAGAACCGAAGAGAAGATGCAGGCTTAGAGACACAGAACTATTTCATTTTTGTAGAACATCCTCATGTATATACGTTAGGAAAAAGTGGTGATATTAGTAATCTATTGTTGAATGAAGAGCAACTGAAACAAAAAGGAGCTACTTTTTATAAAATTAATCGTGGAGGTGATATTACCTATCACGGTCCTGGACAAATAGTAGGATATCCCATTTTAGATTTGGATAATTTTTTTACGGATATTCATAAATATCTTCGTTTTCTGGAAGAAATGGTAGTGCTTACCTTAGCAGAATATGGAATTAAAGGAGTGAGAAGCGATGGCGAAACTGGAGTTTGGCTAGATGTAGGCACTCCATTTGCACGTAAAATTTGTGCTATGGGAGTAAGAGCAAGTAGATGGGTTACCATGCATGGTTTTGCATTTAATGTAAACGCAGATCTAGGGTATTTTGATAATATTATCCCTTGTGGAATCAATGACAAAGCGGTCACTTCATTAAATGTAGAATTAGGAGTAGAAAAAGTAGATGTCTCAGAAGTAAAAGAAAAATTACTGAAACATTTTACAAAACTATTTGAAGCAGAAATGATACAACAAAAAGCCGAAGCATAAATACTTCGGCTTTTTTGACTAAAAACTAAACAAATCAAATAGGTTGGGGGTTAATTTATTTTATATCCTTCGAACCAACTACCTGTTCCGTCTATTCGTACATCTGTTCCAGAACTAAAGTTCCTTATATTCACAAATACTTCTTGACCTGCATTAAGGAAATAGATACCACTGACATTAATTTTTACATCATCACCATCCACGATTTGATTATAATTAATACCCGTATCAACATTAAAATGAATTCTAAAAAAGGCATTAGTCACCGTATTAGATTGTCTAACTACTGCCTGTAAATAATAATACCCACTTTCTGGTATTACATATCTCTTAGTAGTTGTATTAAAAGCATTTCTGGTATCATAGGTTCGGATATCCCAAATATCTGTTTCTATAGTTGTACCACCGTCTAGATCTTTTACCGCAAAACCGTTACCTCTAACTTTAAAAACAACTGGTGTAGATACTGCTGTAGCGTTATCTACATAGGTTTTTATAGCTCTTTCTGTAGGAACGGCATTATCACTATTGCTGCCAAGGGTTCCGTCCATAGAGATTTCGTTAACAGAGGTTCCGTTTTCTAATTTTAAATCTCCATTAACATCTAACTTAGCAGTAGGAGTTCTATCGATTCCTACATTACCACTATTTATGGTTTCGATATCATCACCATTAGCAGACCATCTGTTATCTCCAGATGTAATAGCGTACGGTACTGCCATTAATTCATTAGTTCCAATTTCTGCTCCATTAAGTGATACGGTTACATAAGAAGCAATACCACCCCATTGAAGTGTGTTGAAGTCACCAGTAACAGGAACTCCATTTCCTATTAATAATCCAAATACACCATTAGCATTGGTAATAACTGTATGGTTTTCTACATAACTTGCAGCGATATCTGCTGCTCCAAATTTTAGGGCAATTTGTATATTAATTGATTCGTCAGCAAGAATATCACCACTAGCACTTCTGGCTACTCCTTGGTAATTAATAAAGTTTTTTTGAACAGTTTGTGCAGATAATAATGTGCAAAGTAATAGTGCACTGAATACTAAAAAATTTGTTATTATTTTTTTCATGATTTCAAAATTTATTAAGCGAGGTTATTTTTTAATGATTTTAAATATTTTGTTTTCGTTGTTTTCTGGAATCGAAAGCCTTAGGATATAGGTTCCATAGGGTAATGTGCTGATGTCAATCCTATTTCCTAACAGTGAAGTATTGAGTTTTTTAGTCATTATTTCTTGACCGTTAAGATTGAATAGAGAAATAGTGTAGCTGTTAACATCAGGAATCCTAATTGTAAAAAAATCCGATACAGGATTGGGATATATCGTAACTGTACTATTGTTAAACAGGAACTCTTCTGTAGAGAGTACATTTAGAGACGCAATTCCAGACCAAAATCCTTGATCAATAGATTCCGAATTGGTAATAGTTTCAATAAAGGTTTCGCCGATAGTAAAAGTTATTATATGAGATGTATTGCTATTAGTGCTCCCAGAATTGGAGATAACACTCGTATCAATCGATTGTGCCTGAGTAGCCATAACGATCCATACCATTAGAAATGTACTGATAGTTTTCATGGTTAAAATGTTTAGATTGTTCTTTTTTGAGATTAATTAAAAAGTAGAATGGTTATATTAGTCTTCTTTGATACTCCATATTTTTCCTGTTACTCCGCCGTCGATTCTACCACCAAATACCCAAAGAGCATCGTTATAGAATAAAGTGCTATGAGCAACTAAAGGATCTAAAGGATTGGCTCCATCATATTTGATCCAATTTTCTAAATCTGATGAGTAGTAGATATTATTAGTAAATAAATCGGTAGTGGTTCGTCCTCCGATAATCCATACCTTATTATTATACACAGTGGCGGTATGCCCATTAATACCAGGAAAAATTGAAGTATTATTTGTAAGTAATGTCCAGTCTCGACCATTAGTGCTTCTCCAGATTTCATTAAGTTTAGAACCACTAACATTCTCACCACCCAATACATACAAAGCATTATTTAAAACAATAGCTCGATGCCAGACACGACCAGAAAATGCGCTAGCAGTTTCTTCTACCCAAGACGTACCATCTTCTGTAGACCATACTTTAGTGTTTTCTGTAATAGGATCACCAGCAATTACATACATTCTGTTATTAAAAACGATTGTTTGATGGTAGGCTACCGCTCCAAAGGGAGCTGTACTAGAGATTTCATCAGAATTCCCAATATAATTTTGCCAGTCACCAGAATTGTTTTCCCCACCGATAAGCCAAAGTTTGTTGTCAAAAACGGTAAGGGTATGTCCACAAAGTTGTTGTTCTAAATTATCTACTTCAGATACCCAAGCAATACCATCAGCACTTGTCCATACATCATCGCTGTATTCCATGCCATTCGTATAACTATTATCACCACCAGTAGACCAAACTTTTCCATTATAAACTGCCATAGAATTACAAAAGAAATCCCCCATTTGATCTTGGTTGGTTTCTAAATTGAAGGTTAATTCTGATGCGGGAGGGCCAGTAAGAATACTATCGTCATCAGTATCACAAGAAAATTGTAATAATGAGAGTAGAAATAAGAATAAAATTTTTAAAGTTTTCATGACATTTTAATTACGTTGTTTCACATTAGTGAGACACATAATCAAAAAGTCAACATGGAATCTTTATAAAATTTAAATAGGTATTAGTTTATTTGATAAATTAGAACGCTATTCTCTTCTCCCTGAACAGCAAACTCTAGATTAGGGTCTTTATCCATATTGCCAAGACTGATCACAGAATTTCCATATACTGGAAAATTCGGGAATAATTCGGCATTACTATCATACAGATATACTTTTTTAGATTGTACATCTGTAATGGCAACATAGATTTTATTATTGATGTAAAAGATCTGAGGCTTCGTGTAGACTCCAAAATCAAGTTCTAAATTTTTCTCTTTAATAGATAATTTGTTTTCAGAGAAAGTAACTAATGTTTTATTAGTAGCAACTAAAGAACTATTTTTATTCAGCTCCTTATCTACTAAAGATACGGTACCATCAGATTGTACTTGGATTAGCTTTCCGTCTTTAGTAAGAGATGTAAATTTATTTTGATATTGTTCCCATTGATTTGTGGAAAAATCTATATGCTGTTTTACATCTACCCTTGTTCTTCCTAAACGATCTAAGATGTTTAGTTTTCCACTTTCTTCGGCTATAAGAATGTAATCCTTACTTCCGATACGAATGTGTTTAGGTGACATAATAAGATTGGTTTCTGTTCCTTTAAAACCAAAACCAGTAACAATTTTTCCCTCGGCATCTAACATGGTAACTTCATTACCTTGTGTAATAAGAACACGATAACGTTTGTTTTTATCATAATCAAATAACGACAACGGCTGTGTAATTGATTTTTCGAATTTTTTTGGATAAGAAGTCACGTCTTTCCCATCTCTATCTACTAGATATAATGTAGTTTCTGTATTAAATAAGAGTTGGTGTCTTCCATTTTTGTAAATGTCAATTTGCTGGATATCACCCATAATGTCACCATTAATTTGTTTTTTCCAAAAAATAGTTCCTTTGTCAGAAATTAGATAGAGATTATTGTCCACATCCTGTACAGCAACATCCATACCTTTTGTTCTGTGATTTTGTAAGAGGATAGGTCTGTTTAATATCTTATTTTCTAAAGAAGTAGATGCCGTTTGGGTTACTGAGGTAGCAGAACCTTTATTAATATTCTTCTGGAAAACTCCGTGAATATGAGCAAAGTTATTTTCTTTTATAACTTGTAAAGCTGCTATTGGATATCCTTTTGTTTTAGCTTCGATCCATTGTTTTTGTTTAGACTCTTCAACATTACCGGCAATATAACCCTTAAGATGTTTTATAGAGCCGACCATTAGTATTGACGATTCATCCGATAGTTTTTCTATGGTGTTGGAGTAGTAGGCCTGTTCCGGTAATACAGTTTTGTTAAGGATATTTGCTATAATGGTTTGTAAACCATTTTTAGAAGGAGATAATACAATATGATCTTCATAAACAAAATAAAATTTAGCTTCGAATTCAGGGATCAAAGGTTTCAGTAATCCCGAAAAAGTAGTAGCCTCTTCGTAACTAAAAATGTCAATATTTCTATAGGACCCAGAAGCTGATCCCGCCAAATGTTCTAAAGTGTTTTCGGGAACTAAAGACGTTAAGGTTAGCATCTTTTCATTTTCCATAAAAATCATTCCGATTTCAGAAACTCCAGATAACAGTTCGTCAAGATCGTCAGGGATGTTTTCTATTTCTCTATCCTGAGCTAAAGCTAAATTCTTTTTCAGGGTATAAAAATCATCATAAGTAAAGGAAATAAATCCATCAGCCGTTATGGGAGTTATTTTGGCAATCTTATTTTCTTGAGCAATGGTATTGTCAAAAATACCAATGGTTGTAGATAATGAATCCTTTTCTATAGCAATACCATCAATATACATTGCATTTTGATCCAGCTTAGCATCAACAGAAATCCATCCGCTGAAATTCGATAATTCAGATAAATTTTTATTTGGTAATATGGAATTATGAATCGCTTTGAGTTGTTTTCCATTTAGTAAAACAGATATAGGGTTTTTAGTAGCAGAAACATCATACGCTTTCATGAGATCTTCGCTTACTGCAATCTTATTTTCTTGTTGTCTAATTGCGTTTTCGATCAATATCTGAGATGAAGAGGCTATCAGTAAACTATCTTGTTTTGTAGCATAAAAAGTATCATCGCCAGAAACTACTTTATGAATAGTTTTGTTCGAATAGCTTATGTTTTCAATAGTTTTTTGGTTCAAAGAATCTTTATTGATAATAGAAGAGTCAAATTTTGAAATATAAGTATACTCAAAATCATTTTTACCAATGGGAGAAAAACAAAGCAATCCTTTAGATTGGTTAATCTGGTCTAATATTGGAAGCTTTTTGAAATACGTAAAAAAATCAATTTCACTATTTGTTTTCAAGAAATCATTATCTCTCAGCATATTCCTTGTTTGCTCTAGATCATTGATTTTTAATATTATCTGAGCATCCTTTGGAATATAATCAATAAGTGTATTTGGTTTTTCGGTAGTTGTGTTACAAGCTAAAACAATTGTGGAAATTAGAATTACAACTATTTTTTTCATGTGTTTGTTTTCCTTTTTATTCTTGTTTTTATAAAAGCAAGCATTGATTATTTAATAACTCACTTTTGAACAATATTATTTTTCAAAAGCCTCTTCATTTCGCATATCATTTTCAAAAGTGCCTTGGAGGGGCATCAAAGATAATTATTTGAACTCTAGCGTAAGCTGTTCCGGCAATAATCTAAAAGTTTTGCGATGATATTTAGTAATTCCATATGTTCTAATAGCCTCTCGGTGCTCTGCTGTAGGGTATCCTTTGTTTTTTTTCCAGTTATACATCGGAAATTCTTCGTGAATCTTTTCCATGTATTCATCACGATAAGTTTTTGCTAAAACAGATGCAGCTGCAATATTCATATATTTACCATCTCCCCTAATAACGCAGGTGTAAGGTATATTATGATATGGTTTAAACCTGTTTCCGTCTACAGATATGTGCTCAGGCTGAGGTTTTAATTGTGCTATAGATTGTTGCATCCCTAGTATAGATGCGTTCAAAATATTGATTTTATCAATCTCTTCCATGGAAATATGTGTAACACCATAGGTAATACAACAGTCTTCTAATAGTGGTCGCAATGTTTTTCTTTTCGCTTCGCTAAGTTGTTTAGAGTCGTTTAAGATGTCATTGCTAAAGTCATCGGGAAGTATGATTGCTGCAGCGGTTACAGGACCTGCCAGACAACCGCGACCAGCCTCATCAGTGCCACATTCGATGAGATCAGGTTTTAATTTTAATTCGAGCATGCTACGAAGATAATGTATGAACAGAACATCAGAAAACTATTTTTGAGAATCAAGAAAAAAACTTATGTCAATTGTAAATTTAAGGTGTAATTGGAGTTAGTGCTAAAACGGGCAATTCATACCATTAACTTTCGTTAAAAAAGTATATTTTTGCCAACAGTTTATTATATAGATGAAAAAGAATTTAGTATTTATAATTATACTTCTTATTGGATCACTAGCATTTGCTCAGGAAGGAAATGAAGAAGAGATTGGTGGCGGTATAACAACAAATAAAGAAAGACCGGATTTTTCTAAGAATAGAAGTGCGCGTTCTAAAAAGGCTAAGAGTAAACCGCCTATCACTGATTATAGGATCATAGATCTAAAAAATGACACCACATTTGTAGATACTACATTAACTATCCAAAGAGATTATAATTTTAATTATCTAAGACGAGATGATTTTGGATTGCAGCCCATAAATAATGTGGGACAAACTTATAATAGTCTTATTAAAGTTGAAGAGGAAGATCATTTATTACCACTTTTCGGTGCCAGAGCAAGACATTTTAACTTCTTGGAAGTAGAAGACATCAAGTATTATAATGTTCCTACACCACTTACTGAGATATATTTCAAGACAACTTTTGAACAGGGACAGCAGCTGGATGCATTTTTTACGGCAAACACTTCTCCGAGACTGAATCTCTCTATAGCATATAAAGGGAATCGATCTTTAGGTAAATATCAACACGCATTAACAAGTACAGGTAATTTTAGAGCTACGGCTAACTATAAAACTAAAAATGATCGATATAGAATAAAAACACATTTTGTTTCGCAAGATTTATTAAATGAAGAAAACGGAGGTTTGTCTGCAGTAGGATTGAACCAATATCTCAATAATACAGAAGAGTTTAATGAACCAGCGGATTTTGCTGATAGAGGAGCGATTGAAGTTAATTTTGAAAACGCAGAAAATATATTACTTGGTAAAAGATTTTATCTCAATCATGGATATTCAATTATTAAGAAAACAGATAGTAGTGTTACAGATATCTCTATTGGCCATATCTTAGACATAACAGATAAGTCATTCCAGTTTGATCAAGACTTAGCTAGTGACCTTTTTGGCGAATCTTATGAAGTCTCAGGAGCTTTATTTGATAAAGTGGCGCTTGAAGATTTTAGTAATCAGTTGTTTCTAGATGTCAATAATGACTGGTTAGGTAAACTAAGAATGAATGTAGGAACTTCTGATTACAATTATGGATATAATACAATAGTTAGTCTAGATGATGATGCTAATACTACTATCACTAATAGGATTAAAGGAAATGTTTATTCTGTCGGAGCTGCATATCAAAAGAACTACAAAGGGTTTCAATTAGCAGCTAACGGTATGTCTATCGTATCAGGTGATTTTGATGGTAATTACATAAATGCTTCCGCTGGATATCAACTTAAAGATTATGGATTGCAATTAGGTATTAGTACAAAATCTACAGCGCCAAACTATAATTTTTTATTGTATCAAAGTGATTATGTAGGGTATAATTGGCAGAATTATAATAATACCGATCCGGAAAAAAACTTCAAAAACATAGAAACACAAAAGATTCAGGCAAATATTAAGGTAAAGAATTTCGCCAATTTAGAAGCTAGTTACACTACTACTGATAATTATACATTTTTTACAAAAAATGCGGATTCCTTAACTGTTCCGGAACAATTTGGTGGAAGTATAAATCTTTTAAAGTTTAAACTAACACAAACATTGAATTTTGGTTGGTTGGGCTTGGATAATACCATAGTGTATCAAAATGTTAATGGAGCAACTAGTACTTTTGATAACGAAGGTGTTGCTAGAGAATATGAGGTGTATAACGTCCCAGATATTGTAACTAGAAATAGTGTGTATTACCAAGATCATTGGTTTAAGAAAGCATTGTTTTTGCAGGCAGGTGTTACCTTTAAGTATTATTCTGAGTATGATGCAGACGGGTATGATCCCGTATTGTCAGAATTTTATGTGCAAAATCCAGAAGAAATAGATTATTTTGATGACGTCGATAAGACAGATGAGGCTGGGGATACAACACAGACTTTTGGAGGGTTTCCTCAGTTTGATATCTTTTTTAATGCCAAAATTAGACAAACCCGTATCTATTTTAAAGTTGAAAACTTTGGAGAAGCATTTAGTCAGAACAATGAGTTTTCTGCTCCAGGATATGCGCCTCGTGATGCGGTGATCCGATTTGGCTTGGTTTGGAATTTCTTTTTATAATTAGGGCACCTGAGCGAGCTATACGTTACAATTCCTCTCCGCTTTTAGCGGATGCGGGATTTTCACTACTATCCCTGGTGCGATTCATTTTAGTGTATTGCGGTAATTAATATCCTTAATGAGTCTTGTAGTAAATAAATAGTAAGACGTATCTTTGATATTGATCACTTTCTTTTTATAGCAAGCATATTATGAGTACTACAAAGAAGCGAAATATATCCGTTTTAGGCCCTAAAAATTTTACAGGAATCAAGCTAAAGGAACCGGCAGAATACGCCGCTGGACTTCCTGCAGTAAAAGTAGCACTTAAGCATACGTTCAAAGAAATGGGTGTTGTGAAATCTGTAAATGGTCTTTTTCAAATGAATCAAAAAGATGGGTTTGATTGCCCTGGTTGTGCTTGGCCGGATCCCGAGAAACCATCAAAACTTGGAGAATATTGCGAAAATGGAGCAAAAGCACTTGCAGAAGAAGCAACAAATAAAAAAGTGGATAGAGACTTTTTTGCTAAATACTCCGTAGAAGAGCTCTCTAATTGGTCTGATTATCAAATTGGGAAAAGTGGAAGGTTAATAGAACCAATGATTTTAAAGCAGGATAGCATTCATTACGAGCCAATATCATGGGAGCAAGCATATGAATTAGTGGCAGAGAAATTAAAAGAATTAAATACTCCAGATGAAGGGATCTTTTATACTTCTGGAAGATCTAGTAATGAAGCGGCTTTTTTATACGGCTTGTTCGTAAGGGCTTTTGGGACTAATAATATGCCAGATTGTTCTAATATGTGTCACGAATCTAGTGGAGTTGCATTAAACGAAACTTTAGGAATAGGAAAAGGTTCTGTGAAACTAGAAGATTTTGATCAGGCAGAAATAGTAATGGTAATCGGTCAAAATCCAGGAACGAATCACCCTAGAATGTTGTCTGCCTTGCAAAAGTGCAAAGAGAATGGAGGGAAGATTATAAGCATCAATCCTTTAGAAGAAGCAGGGTTGATAAGATTTAAAAATCCTCAAGAGGTTAAAGGAGTATTCGCTTCAGGAACCTCATTAACAGATATACATCTTCAGGTGAAAATAAATCAGGATGTTTCCTTGTTAAAGGTGATTCAAAAAAAAATGGCAACTTTAGATCAAGATAATAAAGATGTGTTTGATCACCAATTTATCACAACCTATACGAAAGGATATGATGAGTTACTAAAAGATCTGGAAAAATATTCTGAAAAAGAATTAATAGAATTGTGTGGGGTAGAAGAGTCTTTAATTGATGAGGTCGTTCAATTATTAGCAACAAGAAGTAAGATTATTATTTGTTGGGCGATGGGGCTGACTCAACATAAAAATGGTGTAAATAATATAAAGGAATGTGTTAACCTATTATTGCTTAAAGGAAGCTTAGGTAAACCAGGCTCAGGAACCTGCCCAGTTAGAGGGCATAGTAATGTGCAAGGAGATCGAACTGTCGGGATTATGCATCATGTTTCGCCAGCACTTAATGAATCGATTAAAAAAACTTTTGGTTTTACGCCTCCGGATAAAGAAGGCTTAGATACAGTGCATGCGATAGAAGCTATGAATAAAGGTAAAGCAAAAGTCTTTATAGCTCTTGGAGGTAATTTTCTGTCTGCAGCATCTGATACAGAATTTACGGCAGAAGCACTACAGAATTGTGAGCTAACAGTCAATATTAGTACGAAGTTAAATAGAACTCACTTAGTTGCAGGTAAGACAAGTTTAATACTGCCAACTTTAGGGCGCTCAGAATTGGATAAAAAAGATGGGCAACCAAGACATTTTACTGTAGAAAATAGTATGGGGAAAGTGCACCAATCTAAAGGGATGCTAGAACCTGCTTCGGACAATCTAGTTAGTGAGCCAGAAATAATAGGCGGAATTGCGAATGCATATTTTAACGAAGGACATCCTGTGGAATGGAAACAACTTAGCGAAAATTATGAATCGATTCGAAAAAAAATAGCAAAAGTAATCAAAGGGTTCGATGATGTAAATGTTAGATCAAAAGGTTCAGGTTTTTATTTACCTAATAATGTAAGAGATTTAGATTTTAGTAAACTTCCAGAAGGCAAAGCACAATTTAGTTGTTGCGATTTACCGGAGCATACTTTAAAAAAAGATCAGTTATTGTTAATGACAATTCGTTCGCACGATCAATTTAATACAACGATTTATGGTTTAGATGATCGTTATCGTGGGATTTATAATGAGCGACGCATTGTTTTAATGAATGTTCAGGATATGAATAAACGTGAGCTAAAAAAGTTTGATGTCATTAATATGATAAGCTTATATGATGATAAAGAAAGAAAAGCCTGTAATTTCTTAGTAGTTCCTTATAATATACCACAAGGAAACATAGCTTCATACTTTCCGGAAACCAATGTTTTGGTTCCTTATAACCATTATGCAGATAAGAGCAATACTCCAATTAGTAAATCTATTGTTGTTTTCATAGAGAAAATGTTAGGGTAATAGTTTTTCTAAGGGTTTAAATTGAGTTGTAATAATATTTTTTCATTTGTAACAATAGGGTTAATAGAGTGTTATATAAATATTAAAAAATACTTAACATTTTTTGTTGTTGTAATGATAAAGGTTTGTATGTTTGCACCCGCAAAACGGGGTATTGTTTTGTTACGTTCATTGAGAGAAGATTTAGCTAAGAAAGATTCTAAAAAAAAAATTATTTTTTTGTTGTTAGAATAAAAAAGGTTTGTATGTTTGCAGCCGCAAAAAACGGGTTAGTTTTTTTGTAAGTTCATAGTTAGATTGAGTTATTTATTTCGCTAGAGATTTTTTTTAAAAAAGTTCAAAAAGATTCTTGTTGTGATGAAAATAGGTTGTATGTTTGCGGCCGCAAAAACAGGGATGTTTTTAGAGTTCATTGTAATGATTAGAGTTTGAATTTTGTTCATAGATTTGTTTCTTTTTTGTTTCAGGAAAGTTTCGAAAAAAAAGTAAAAAAAAGTTTTGTTATTTTAAAAGCTGGTTGTATATTTGCACCCGCTTTGAGAAACAAGCGAAGTTCATAAGAAAA
>NZ_CANMED010000006.1 GCF_947496855.1 uncultured Aquimarina sp. | reverse complement strand
GAAACTCCTGTAGCTGCATCTGGACCAACATTACTAACAACCAAACTAAAGGTAACTGTATCTCCTACATTTGGACTGCTATCATCAATACTTTTCTTAATACTTAAATCCGAAGATTGAACAGTAACAACTGCCGTGTCCTCATCATCATCAGCAATACCATCTCCATTATCATCAACTGTACTGTCCGAGGTAGGATCACTATCTGGATCAAACTGATCACTTGCAGTAATCTCTGCTTGATTCAAATACTCATCAACAGCTCCACTTGGAGCATCTACAATAGCATCAAAGGTTAATGTAACGGTATCTGTACCTACAGGTACTGACAATCCTGTCCAAGTAAGGATATTACCCGCAGGAACTATAACAGGGACAATATTACTTATTCCGCTATATCCTCCAGGTACAACATCTGCTACCGAAACATTCGTAGCCGCATCTGAACCAGCATTACTTAATGTAATCGTAAAAGTAACAGTATCTCCCACATTTGGAGTAGCATTACTTACTACCTTATTGATATTTAGATCGGATACTTCTGGTATTGGAATACTCGCTGCATCTTCATCATCTTCATCTTGATCTCCATCATCATTATCAGGAGTACTATCTGGATCAAATTGATCACTTGCTGTTACTTCTGCAACATTATTGTACTCTCCAATAGCACCTGTAGGAGCATTGACCAAAGCCGTAATCTGTATACTCTCTGGTGAACCAACAGCTATAGTTCCTACTGTCCAAACTCCAGATCCGGGAGCATAATTACCTCCGCTATTATCACTTTGATATGAATATCCAGCCGGTAACTGATCTTCTACAACAACGTTAGTTGCTGAATTAGCTCCTCCATTAGTAACAGTAATAGTAAAGATAACAGAGTCTCCAACGTCAGCTGAAAGAGGAGCTACTGTTTTACCTAAACTTAAATCCGCAGATCGTATAGTTACGTTAGCAATATCTTCATCATCATCATCCGGATCAGCATCACTATTTTCATCCACCGTATTATCCGTTGTCGGATCACTATCTGGATCAAAGTTATCACTTGCTATAATCTGAGCAGAATTTACATAAGGTCCTGTGGCATTTACAGTCAGGTCATAACTAAGATTTAAAGTATTTCCACTAATTATATCTAACCCTGCCCAAGTTATCGATTGATTTCCTGCATTATACAAACCTCCATTGCTTACTGTTCCTGGTACTAAGGTATATCCTAATGGAATTATATCTTCCACACTTACTCCGCTGGCATCAGAAGAGTTAGTAAGTGTTGTGTTATCATTAAAAATTGATATTGTAAAAGTAACTTGATCTCCAATGTTTACCGATGTAGGAACTACTGATTTTGTTAACTCCAAATCAGAGATTGGAGTAATTGTGATGGTAACTTGATCTGTAGCTGGGTCACAATCACCATTACTAACCGACCATTCGAAAATATACGTTCCCACAACAGTTCCTGTTACATCTGTATTAGGATCTAAAGGGTTATTAATATTAGCTGTATTTGGTCCAGATATTTGAGACCACACACCTTGTCCAACAGTTGCTGGTGTCGCCCCCAAAGTGATTAAAGAAAGTTCAGGAAGCGTCTGATCGGGTCCTGCCTCTGCAACAATAGGATCAGATCTAATTATAATTTCCATGGTGTCTACATTGGTACAACCACCACCTACAACAGTCCAAGTAAAAATATAGGGATCACTCATTGGTGTTGGTCCTAAATCAATAATCAAACTTGTAGGATTATTCGGAGCCGTAATGTTTGGTCCAGCAGGACCGCCAGTTTGCGTCCAAGTACCAACACCGCTTGTAATCGGGTCAGCATTCATAAAAGTTTGAGTTTCATCACATAAATCCTGATCAGGTCCAGCCTCCGCAGGAGAAGGCGGTGCTCCTGTAAACGTGACAGTAACCGTATCAGATTGAGGGTCACACATATTAGGCGACACAGGGTCGGTAAATACTAATGGGGTAGGAATAGGATTAGAAACCGTCCACGTAAGTACATATACGTCATCAATTCCATCATCACCTACATCATCGGGAACATTAATTAGTGGAGAATTTGGATCACCAGGGAATTGAATCATAGCGATACCTCCCGAAGGATCACTGGCAAAAGTCCATTCTCCAGAACCACTCGTAGGCAAAGTAGCCGCTAATAGCACATCATCTTGACAAGCGTTTGGTTGATCTGGGCCTGCTTCAACAGGATCAGGTGCTTCAAATACTGTTATTCTTACGACACTTGCTTCATTAGCACAATTGTCTATTTCATAGTTCCATTGTAGAATATATACTCCTGGTAGAGATAAACCATTTAAAGTCGCATTAGGATTATTAACATCACCAGCCGGAATCGAAGCAGTAGATCCTGGTTGTTGTAAAATACTCCAACTTGCAGTTAACCCTGGGTCTCCCGGAGGTATACTTCCATCTAATGTAATTGAATTAGTATCTTCTTCACAAACATAACGATTTGTACCTGCATTAGGCGAGACACTAGGACCATTACTAATAGTTACAATTACATCATCTGAATTATTACAAGCTATTCCAGAACCAGTATAATCAGTTGTAAATCTAAACGTGTATGTATTTCCAGCTACTACAGTTGCATTAGCTCTATTACTATTGGATGGAGACTGAGAAATTACTGCTCCATTTGCAGTTACCTCCGTCCACGTACCTGTAACACCATCTGTAGCTTCTAAAGCAACACTAGTAACCTCACACAAATCTTGGTCTGGTCCAGCACTAGCAGGAGCAAATACATCTACCTGTACATCATCTGAATCTGATCGAGGATCACAAACCGGAGAGCCACCCACAGTTGTCCATCTAAATAAATATGAACCAGTAGTAAGGGCAGTAACTGTAATACTATTATTTCCTGGATTACTAATGGTAGGAGTATTTGGTCCTGAAACAACCGTCCAAAATCCAGATTCAGTTACAGGATTATTAAGTGGATCTGCTGTAATCACCGTATTATCATCTGCACAAATCACTTGGTTACCTCCTTGTATAACTGCTGGCGTAACTGGTATCCCAACATCTATGGTTACAGTATCTATTGCCGTAGTACAACTACCAAATGCTACGATCCATTCGAACTCATAAGTTCCATCTAATAAATTACTAAAAATAGCCGTTGGACTATTAATATCATCTACAGTAAATCCTCCTACGCCCGAAACTAAATTCCAAGTTCCTGTTCCTAAAGGAGCTGGATCAGTTGCAGCCATAGTAAAAGAAGTTGCACATACACTTTGATTTAGTCCCGCTTCTGCTGTAGCAGAACCTGCAATAGTAATTTCAACACTATCAGAAGTCTCTGTACAAGCCGGAGATGGAGGAATACTGGTATACTCAATGGTCCAAGTGAACACATAAGTTCCGTCTCCTGGTATTGTTACATCCGTGTCAAACTGATTCTCGTCTGAAAAAATAACACCAGCTAGTGGTGTAACCGTCCAAGTTCCTGTTTCGTCTGTAGAATCTTCTGGATTACCAGCTAAAGTAATATTGGTTACTCCTGACCCTAAACAAGTATCTGTTCCAGCATCTGCTATGGAGGGTGATTCATCTGCTGTTGTCGTTATAGTAATCGTGTCTGTTGCGGCAGGTCCACAAAAAGTAAAATCATTGATTAAAGACCAAGTTAATATATAATTCGTTGAAGAATTTATAAATCCAGTGGCAATAGCATTAGGATCATTTACATCACTAAATGCAATACCATCTGGCGATGACCACGTACCTGTTTGACTATCACTAGGTGGATCAGCAGCGAGCTGAACAGGAGCATTAAAACATACCGTTTGGTTTGCTCCGGCTTCCACCGGATTATTATCTAATGGCGATACAAATACCGTAGTATCAGAAAAAGACGGAGGAGTACAATTAGCACCTGCTGAGACAGAATACCTAAATACATATTCTCCCGGAATAAGATTTGAAATTGACGTATTTTGTGCATATAAATCATTAATAACGGATTGATTAGGTCCAGAAATTTGAGACCAAGTTGATTGTCCTACAGTTATCGCATTACCTGCTAAATTTCCTCCTGATTGACCACACGTAAACGTTTGATTCGATCCTGCATTTGCACTAGTAGGGATTAGTGAAACGGTTATATTAATAACATCATTTGCTTCATCACAACTCTGGAATAAATTACCTGTTCTTCTTCGTTTAAAATTTACCGCATAAGTACCAGGCACATCAAAAACATCTAAAGTTGTAGGACTACTACCTGCATTTATATTGCCTGTTGGAAAAGAAATTGCAGAATCAGCAGGCCCACTTAAAATACTATATTCTGTAATATTTCCGCTAGTTACGGCAAACGGTACAGAAAAAGAGGTTTGTCCACAAATACCTGCCAAATCATCCCCAGAATTTACAGTTATGCTTATCGGGTTTACATTATATCTAACATTAACAATCGCAGAATCATCGCAACCAGTTGCACCATTGGTAATTGTATATCGAAATTGATATGCATTAGGAGACACCAAACCTGTTACCTGAGTAGTACTATTATCGTCATCAACAATGGTTACTGCCGGATTGCCATCAATTTGTTCCCATAAAACAGTTTCTCCTGCAAATGCAGGGTCGTTACCTACTAGCGTAGTTTGGGTTACATTTGGATCACAAAAACGTTGGTTATTATCTTGTACAACTACTTGAGTTACATCTTGAGTTGCTGGGTCAACAGTTATCGTTACCGTATCACTTCCTGAAACACAAGGACCGACTACATTCCAGCTAAAAACATAAGTTCCTTCTGTTAGGCCTGTGATTTCAGTATTATTATCATTTGGGTTAACAATTGTAGGTGTCGCCCCATCAGTACTTACTAGTGTCCAAGTTCCAACTTGTCCATTAATATTAGCACCGCCAAATGATCCATTTAAGTTAGTAGATTGATTTACTGTGTAACAAGAATCTAATGTTTCTGGAGGACCTGCATCAACAATAGCCTCCCCACCATAATTGGTAACCGTTAATTCTGCAAAGGATTCACAAAAAACACCGGACATAGGATCTACAGGACCCGTTATAGTCCAGCGTAAGGTACTTGTTCCTGCATTGCCTTCTGGTAAAGTTATAGGAGTTGAGGCAGAGTTTAAAACAGCAATATTAACATTGGCATCATTACTACCAACTACCGACCATACACCCGTTTCCCCGGTATTAGTTGGTGAATTTCCATTAATAATTAAAGAACCTGAACTATCTGGACAAGAAGCTATATCCGCTCCAACTGTAGCCTCTGTTATTGGTAATACAGTAACAGCTACATCCTGAAAAGGCGTATCCCCGTTAAAACATTCTGCAGCATACCTAAAACCATAAGTATTACCTCCAATAAACCCAGTTATAACTGGGTTATCTATACTAGGGTCACTTATTACTACAGTAGGACCTGATATTTGAGTCCAGATGGGTCCATCCGCATAAGTATCAGGGCTATTGCCATCTAATTGCATTACGTCATTAATACATATTGTCTGATTAATTCCTGCATTCAAAGTACAACTTTGGGCATTCGCATTCGTAATAGACAAGAAGCTTACGAAAATGAATAATAATACTCTGAAAATAGATTTATTACTTAGAAAAAACGATAAGAATGCGATAAAGTACGAGTAGTTTTTTATCATGTGAAAATAGTTAGTTAGTTAGCGTTATGAATCCGAAAATTCAGTATAAATATTACTCGATTTTTAATAGCGCAAAGGGGATCTTTAAATGAAAAATAACTTAAAACCGATAAAGTGATTTTTTTTTCGACTAAATACACAATAGAAACGTTGAATAATATTTTTATGAAGGTAGAAACAATATTCAATCTAAATAGGGAATATTCCCATAAAATAATAATGGTAAAACCTTATTGATTAAGCAAAAACACTTACAAAAACCTTATTAACAGTATATTACAATAACTCATTACATCGAAATATTACTCATTTCATCGAAATATCGAAAGAAATCAACCTCATAACTTTATGTTCTATTTAATCTCTTATGTAAATTAATGCTCATATAAAAAATGACGTAATGTCTAAGATCAATCATACCATACTTATTGATGACAATAAAACCACAAATTTCCTTAACAAATACTTAATGCTAAAATCTAAACGTTTTAGTCTTATTGAAGTATTCATAAATGGAAAGGTAGTACTTGAGCGATTTGAAAAGGATCAGTCTTTTCAACCAGATGTTATTTTTTTGGATATTGACATGCCAGATATTGACGGTTGGGAATTACTTGAAAAATTTGAAAAACTATACTCACAAAAAGTGAAAACAAAAATTTTTATTCTTTCTTCTTCGATCAACAAAGATGATTCTCAAGTGTTTAAACCTAAACACTTTGCACCAGAATATTTAATAAAACCTCTAAACTTAAATCTTCTGAATTCTTTGTATCATAAATATTTTGGAAATGACGATTCTAATTTCATAAAGTGATAAATTAGAATAAGATATTTTATGCAAATTATGTAAAACAAAAAAGAATTATAATTATTTTTTAAGTAACTATCTGATTAACATATTACCTCTATAGGATTCAAATCTGTATTACTCTCTGAGTTGTAATCAAAAATCCTATACATTATTCAAAGCTTCATCCATTTTCGGTTTGGTCAAAATTAGACTGATATCCGATTATAGTATTTAGATTAGACCGAAGATATAATTTCTTAAGCCTCTTCGGAAATTCTTCATCACCTCCTATTTGTCCAAAAAAATGTCTTACAATATGACTGGTAATTAAGATTTTGCTAAAATATTTTTGATTCGATTACTGCAGCACTTTAGGTGGGTTAATAATTAATTTCGGTATGATCACCTCTTAACCAATTAAATCTGATGGACTCACAGCAAATTCTTTTTTAAAACATTTAGAAAAATACGAAGGACTGGAAAACCCAGTTTGAAAAGCTATTTCTGCTACCGTATTTTCTTGATCAAGGAGTAACTCTTTCGCATGATGTAAACGAACGGAAGAGATGAGTTGATTAGGAGATTTATTGGTAATGGCTTTAAGTTTACGTTGTAATTGACGTTCACTAACGCCTATCTCTCTACACAAGGTGTTTACACCAAAGCAATCATTACTCAAATGATTATAAATATTTTGAAGTACTTTCTCTAAAAAAGAATTATGCTTGGCAAGTTTATACTGAGCCACATTTTCAAGTGTATCAAATTTTAGGGTTTCAACTACTGTGTACAATGAAATAGATTCACCAGATTCTGTTTTAAAACTAGTTTTATGAGGAGCAAGATTTATTCCAGATCCCAACAATAAATTCTTTACGGTTTGTGTAAGTATTATTTGATTAGGCACCGGTTGTTTAAAAATTGTTGCTTCAAAATTTTCAGTTTGTTCACAAACACAATGTTGTACAAAACACTCTTTTATATCTATGCCAAGGGATAATGGAGCGTTAATATCTCTCATAGCCTTTACTAAACCAGAGCCACAGTTGATAGCCTTACTTGGGCCTTCAAAAGTAGCTATAAATTTTTGTGAAGTATATTCGACTATATTTCCTTGATGTTGTTTTAGATACTTTCTAATAACTTCTTGATGTTCTGAACTATCATTGTTAGAAGAAATAATATACCCAACCATAACTGTAAATAGTTTTTTCTCATAAACCGGTGCGGGCTTTATAGTATCAATAAAATCCCTCATTTCCTCTAAAATCACTTTGGTATCTCCCACCCAAAACAAATGATCATTTCCTTCTAGTTCTAAAAACTTTGATCCAGGAATACGTTGGGCAATAAATCGTCCTTCTTCGATTTTTACATCGATATCATCTCTACGTTGTAATAATAGTGTAGGGACTTTTATTGATCCTAGAATGTCTATGATATCAACCTGAGTATTCATTTTTGTCAATTTCAAAGCTGAACTAGGACTAGCACCAGAACGGAAATAACTAGCTAACCATTCCATAAAAGTTTTATCTTTTGCTTTAGAAGGTGCAAGTGATGCTAAATTCATCTCTCCACTGCCCCAATTATCCTCAATCATATCGTAAACCACTTTACGTTCTTGATCTGTTGGTGCCCACGGATAATCTCTAGAATATCTTCGTTTTGCAAAAGCTCCAAAAGTGATTAAGGAAATAACACGATCAGGATACGTTGCACTAAATAGGGTAGAGACACTTCCTCCTTCAGAATGTCCAAAAAGAACTGCTTTTTTCGAATCTACAGCGTCCATCACCGCTGTTATATCTTCCATTCTCTCTTCTAATGTTGCAAAATCTACAACGCGATCAGAAAGTCCTGTTCCTCGTTTATCAAAAAGAATCACCCTAGCAAATTTGCTTAATTCCTTAAAGAAATCAACTAATTCAGGACAAGACCACATCCAATCAATATTGGATACCCATCCAGGAATATAAACAATGTCTACTGGACCTGAACCAAATACCTGATACGCTATATTAACCAGACCACTCTTAGTATATTTAGTTTCAGGTTTCATAAAATATATCCTATTCTTTTAATTTGATAAAACAGCATCATGATTTTTTTGAGTGAGAATTATAAATAATAAATAACCTTATCTAAAGTTAGATGTCACGTTCTTAAACAAAGAAATATATAAGGAGTCTACATTACAAAAAAAAGAGGGTAGCAAAAGAGTATCAAACAATGCAACATTCTTATTATCATTCTATTAAATGCATTTGTCATTTTATGATAATAATAAGATACCCTTTACAAAACAGGGTTTTATAAACTAAAGAAGGTATGAGTTTGATCAAAAACTGTTTATAAGGAATACTTTTAACGCTTTATAACGTAATATTTTTACTTTCGATAAAAGCAATAATATCTTGTTCAGAACCTAAACTAAGTTTTTTACGAATACGATATCTTGAAGATTTTATAGCTGCTATTGTATTATTTTGAAGCTTACTAATTTCTGTGGTACTGAGCTCCATTTTCATAAGGCAAAGGAGTTCTTTTTCCTTTGGTTTCAATTCGGAAAAATGTTGATCAAGTAGTATTTTAAAATCGATATTTATCTCATCTAGGTATGTCTGTAAACTTAAAGAGGATTTTTTAGCACCTTTCTCTGATAATAGTGAAGCAGATATGGAGCGTAATGCAGACTTACGTTCTCTCTCATCCTCTAAAGCTGTAACTTGCTTAATATCATCTATTGTATTATTAAAGACTTCTTCTCTAACAGAGTTTTCTACCACTACTTTTTTAAGTTCTCGTTCTCGATGTGCGAGTGCTAAGTCTGTTTTTAATTTTTCAACCTCTGCCAGTTTGGCTTTGTTTGCGACAAGCTCTAGTTTTTGTTTATTATTTTTTCTAATAAAATAGATTAAAAACAAAGCTGCTAGAACCGTAATAACCAGTAACCATAAATACAATTTCTTTTTAGTAGATTCATTCTGGAGATTAATAGCGCTTAGCTCCTTTTCTCTCTTATATTGATAGGCAAATTCCAGATTAGCGAAACGTTTTGTTGTACTTTCTTTTACCAAAGAATCTTTGTATTTATTTTGAATTAAAAAAGCCTCATAAGACTCTGAAAATTTTTGGTCATTATAAGCTATTCCAACCTTAGTGTGGTATGCGGATTGTATTAAAAATAATGCGTTCACCTTTTTTGCGTAGAAAATAGCACTGTCTATATGTGCATTTGCTTTGCTATGCTCTTTTTGTTTGTCATACACTTTTGCCAAACTAGAATGGTTATGTGCTCTGATATTATACTCCGTTGGATCTAAATGTTTTAAGTTTTCTCTATAAATTTTGCCTGCTAGATCGTATTTTCCTGAATTTGCGTAGGTACTAGCTAAATTACCCTTTATTTGTAGTTTAAGAGTTTTGGCGGTGTCAGCTTCTATAGCCTTTTTGAAATAATATGTGGCAGAATCTATCTTTTCCTGTTTACTAAAGATTCTTCCTATTCGATTCAGCGTAAGTGCTTGCCCACGACCTGACTTTGCCTTTTCGTGGAATACTAATGCACGTCTATGAAATCGTTTTGCTTTCTCAAAATCCATTTGTCTTGAGTAAATATTCCCTAGATTGCTTATCGTTCTTCCTATAATGATGTCATACTCGATCTCTCTCGAAAGATCTAAGGCCTCATTTGCATATTGCAAAGCTGCTGCAGTATCTTGTAAATTTAAGGATACGCTTGATAGACTATACAATAATTGTGCTTCTAACTTTTGATAATGATAACTATTATATCCTTTATCTTTAATGGTTTTCTGAACATCCAGAAAGATTTCTTTGGCAATATTGCCATCAAAATAGGCCAATTCACCTGCTAATTTCAACCTAAGTGGTAATCGTAAAGAATCTGAATCTGTATTTTCTATTTGTACTTTAGTCGCTTCTATTTTTTTAGTACGCGCATCTGTAACCTTATTTTCTTCCTGTGAATAGGAAAAGAGAGAGATAAAACATAACAAAAGTGACAAAATTCCAGTTTTCAAAATAGAAAGATTTTAAATAAAATTATTATTGAAATTTTAATTTTAGCTAAAATACAATTTCATGCCATACTTAATATAACGCATTTGTGTTTTCCAAAATTGAACATCACTAACTAATTAATTTTGTCATGCTTGGATATGTTTTATTTGATGCCTTAATAGTTAAAAAAGCAGAAACTATCCATTTATCAGAACAATTCTACAGAATCAATGCAGGCTGAAAAGGAAGTTTCTCAGGAATTAAAAGACGTTTTTTAATTGCTCTTTTTAATAAGTTACAAATCGATTTTAATTTCTAATTCACAAGCTCTGATGGACTTATAGCGAATTCCTTTTTAAAACATTTAGAAAAATAAGAAGGACTAGAAAACCCAATTTGAAAAGCTATTTCAGCCACAGTATTTTGTTGATTCAAGAGTAATTCCTTAGCGTGGTGTAAACGAACTGAAGAAATGAATTGATTAGGAGATTTGTTGGTAATCGCTTTAAGCTTACGTTGTAATTGCCGTTCGCTGACACCAATCTCCATACAAAGAGTGTTGACACCAAAACAGTCATTACCTAAATGATTATAAATATTTCGTAGTACTTTTTCTAGAAAAGAATTATGTTTTGATAGACTATGTTGATCTGAATCTTGAACTCCATTAGTTTTTAGATTCTCAACAACCGTGTACAATGATATTGATTCACCAGATTCTGTTTTGAACCTTTTTTCATGTGGAGCGAGAGGTACTCCGGATCCTAATAACAAATTTTTTACAGTTTGCGTAAGAACGATTCGATACGGTATTGGTTTTTGAAATATGGCTCCTTCAAAATTTTTAGTTTGCTCACAAATACAATGTTGTACAAAACATTCTTTAATATCTATCCCAAGGGATATTAAAGTATCATTAACTCTCATCAATTTTACCAGATCAGAACTACAATTCACTGCCTTACTCGGTCCTTCAAAAGTAGCTGTAAATGTTTGTGAAGTATATTCGACTATCTTTCCTTTATGTCGGAGTAAATTCTCTTTAATAAGCTCTTGATTTCTAGAACTATGATTGTTAGAAGAAATAATATGTCCTACCATAACTGTAAATAGTTTTTTCTCATAAACCGGTGCGGGCTTTATAGTATCAATAAAAGCCTTCATCTCTTCTAAAATCACTTTGGTATTCCCTACCCAAAACAAATGATCATTTCCTTCTAGTTCTAAAAACTTTGATCCTGGAATACGTTGAGCAATAAATTGTCCTTCTTCGATTTTCACATCGATATCATCCGTACGCTGCAATAGCAAAGTTGGTACTTTTATAGATCCTAGAATGTCTATGATATCAACCTGAGTATTCATTTTTGTCAATTTCAAAGCTGAACTGGGACTAGCGCCTGAACGGAAGTAATTAGCTAACCATTCCATAAAAGTTTTATCTTTCGCTTTAGAAGGTGCAAGTGATGCTAAATTCATATCTCCACCACCCCAGTCATTCTCTATCATATCATAAACCACTTGACGTTCTTGATCGGTTGGTGCCCAAGGATAATCTTTAGAATAGCTTCTCTTTGCAAAAGCACCGAAGGTGATTAAGGAAATAACACGATCGGGATACGTTGCGCTAAACAACGCAGAAACACTTCCTCCTTCAGAATGACCAAAAAGAACTGCTTTTTCAGAACCCACTGCATTCATAACCGCTGTAATATCTTCCATTCGTTCTTCGAGCGTAGCAAACTCTACAACCCTATCGGAAAGTCCTGTACCTCTTTTATCAAAAAGAATCACCCTTGCAAACTTGCTTAATTCCTCAAAAAAATCAACTAACTCAGGACATGACCACATCCAATCAATATTGGATACCCATCCAGGAATATATACAATGTCCACTGAGCCCGAACCAAATACCTGATATGCTATATTGATATCTCCGCATTTGGCATATGTAGTCTTTGGTTTTGTCATATCATTTAGTAGTTTTAAGAAATAGAAAAAGGCTTGAAACCCAACGATTGTAAAACTAGAAAAAGACTAGAATATCCCCATAAAAATGACACCTACAACATGTATACTTGGAAAGAATAAATTGTTAAAAACGATGCACAAGATGTAGACAACCCTTTTTTAATAATTTGATTTTCAATTATTTATATAAATTTTTTCATAAAACAGTTTGTGAGTCACGCAAGTTCCCTTTCTTGCTCAAGGTGCACCAAATAAGTAAAAATTTCTTGTTCTGGAGTTAGTTTTAACTTCTTGCGAAGACGATATCTAGCCGTCCTTGCGCTATCCGGGGATATCCCTAAAATACTTGCCATCTCTTTAACATTAAGATTAAGTCTAACTAAGGAACATATTTTCAAATCATTTGTACTTAAATCTTCGTGTTTCGATTTTAATTTAGTGTAAAATCCTTGATGAGCATCTTCAAAAAATCTACTAAAGTCCTCCCAATCCTTGTCGATTCTTAAATTTTTTCGAATTATTTTATTCAGGTTAGCAATTAGCTGTTTCTTTTCTAAAGAAGTTGATTTTTCGATATCCTTTATTGTTTTTTGTAGCTGTTGCACTACCTCATTCTTTTTTATAAAATTCAGTGTATATGAGCTTAATTCCTTATTCTTAAAATCTAATTGTTGTCTTAAATCTCTTTGCTTTAGCTCAGAATTTTCTAATTCTTTTTGTGTAAGTGTATGAGCAGATTCTAATAGCTCTTTAGTTTTTGATGCTAATTGACTACTTTTTTTAGCTCGCTGTCTAGCAACCAAATAAATTAGCCCCCCGCAAATTAATAACATCACTACACTTAGAGCTAAAATAAGTTGAATCAGATCATCTTTTTTTTCTTGCTCCTTAAGTGATATTAGTTCTTTATCCCTTTTTTCTAACTCATTTTCAAATTCTAAATAAGCGATTTGCTTTGATTTTTCTAGATTAAAAAGAGAATCTCTCAGAAAAACATATTTATCATAATAAATGTATGCCTCTTCTGGTTTGGATTGTTGCTTTTTTAATTCTTTTAATTCTTCATATGCAAACAATTCATACTTCTTCAGGTTATTTTCTTTAGCTATTTTTAAACCTTTATGTATTTCAATAGCAGCTTCTTCTAATCTATTTGATAGTCTTAGAATTTTACCAAGTATAATAAGATTATTAGTTAATCCATCTATATCACTGATTTCACTCCCCAATTCCTTAGATTTCTTAATATGATAATATGCTTGCTCTATTTCATTTTTATGAAGATATAATACACCTAGTTTACTATGTGCTTCTGCAATACCATAGGTGAAACCATTATCACTGTGCATTTGCAATGCATCAGTTAAATATCGTAAAGCTTCATTATCCTTCTTTTGCTCAATGAGCATAGTACCTATTTTGGTAAATGTAGTGGCAATTCTACCTTTTAAACCCAATGCGGTAAATTCATTAATGGCTTGCTCATAATAATGAAGTGCCTTCTTATATTCTTTGAGATCCGCATAAACCATCCCTATATTCAACCGTGTATTGGCTAAACCTGTTTTATCTTGTATATTTTGATATACTTTATAAGAATTGTTAAGGTATTGTAGGGCAGTAGTTAAATTTCCTTGCGCCCAATATGCAACGCCCACCACACGATTGGCTCTAGCCATTCCCTTTTCATATCCTAATTTTTCAGATAATTGTAAGGCTTCCAAACCAAAGTAAATGGATCTATTAGCATCTACTATCCAATATTCATATCCAATGGTATTAAGAAGGTTTATCTTTATCGTATCTTTTAGTGCATACGTGTCTAGTTTGAATTGTAAACTATCAATTTTTGTTGTTTTCTGAAATGCAAATGTGCTATTTATAAAGAAAAAAATACTCGCTACGATACCAATCATTAATCTACGGGTAGATAAATACCTATACAATAGACGAAAAGAAACCTCAAAAAAACTCATTAAAAACTAGGGTTACAGGGATACGTACGTTAAAAAATGATTTTTGCAGTTATAAAGCTACTCATCATTTTTCTAATCCAACCTGTAATAAATGTTAAAACCCCAGTTTCTATAAAGATTTTAAATAATCTTTAATTTATTCTGCTTTTATTTATGAAAAGTACACGCTCAATTTTCTTGAAAATGAACTCCAATCTAGAGTGAAACTCCAATTAAAACTCCTGCTCCCACTCCGGCTATACCGATCAATATTTTTTCGAAAACATTCTTTCGTCTCTGTCGTTTACTAGCTTTCTCTACCAGCTCTAAGCTATTCGAAGCTTTGTCGAGACTATTTATGGTGTAATCCAATGCTTTTTGTGTATGGTCTAGTGTGATTTGCGTTTTTTGATAAACAATCTGGTCTAAACTGTCGCTTTTAGTAAAATTGATATTTAATCTCTTTTCCAAATCGATATTCCTGCGCAGTGTTTGTGTATACTTTTCAACTAGTTCTTTGGTCATCTTATCCTGATCAATCGTACTCTGGTATACATTTTTAATCGCTAAAAATGATTTTTTATTGACTAAAAATACATCTGGCGTTCTGAATACATATAAACTATCTTTTTTAACAGCAAAAGGTTCTCCGCTACGATCAGCATAGGATTCTGGTATTTCGATTACTTTTAATGAATCTTTTTCCTGACAAAAAACTTCACATATTGAGAGAATGAACAGTATAAGTATTATTTTTTTCATGTTTTAAATTTTATGTTTGATCAAATTCCTATTGATTTAAACCAAAGAGACCATTTAATAAATTACGTTCTTTTTCTAATTGATCATTGTTTAATTGTATAGAATCTTTAATATTTTGTAATTCATCCCAATCTTTGGCATTCTTTCTTTTAAAAGCAAAAAGCAATGAATCCCGCTTATGAATAATCAAATCTTTCTGGACCTTCATTTGTTGGAATTCTAATCTTGTATTTTTTAAAAGGTCCTTTGTTATTGCCAGGGTATCTTTTGATATCTCAAGTTCTTTGTTTGCTTTCTCCAGTTCTGAAGTAATAATTTTCCAGTTCTCACTGGTATTAAAAGTCATATAACCGATAATAATTAAAAAAGCTAATGCAATTATCTGCAAGACCGTACTGATATTTATATTTTTCATGAGTCCAAATCTTATTTTATTCTAAAAAACATACAGCTTCTTAAAATTGTTAGTATAGAATATTTCTTCAGTTCTTCAGGACTATTAGAAATTATCTCACAAGCTTTTATAACACTTTTCATAGGTAAATCCCTTTTCTAGAAAAGACTATTCAAATCTCTTTTCTTTCTTTATCAAAATTATGATTGGTTTACTAATTCTACTATTACAAATCCGAATAAGACTGATAAAAATACGACAATAAACGATTAAATTAACTTTCTTTATCAACCATAATCAATTTCTCAGTTATCAAAATGAGAACAAAAAAAGTCCTGAGCAGTATACTCAGGACTTCATCCCCCATTTCAATCAAGAATTACTTGATTAACACTTCATAACTTAGTATATTCCCGCATTGTTTCGTAGCTAATTGAAAACAAAATGCTTGCTGATTTTTCAACAAAGTAGCATATAGAGAATATGATTATTGATTAAAAAAAATCTCTAAAACACCAATGGGTACTAAGTCTCTTTTTTCTCAACCTTAATCGTATACTTCTCCTTATAGAGCATCATCAAGTTGCAAAAAGAAATAATAAATCCAGCTGAAAACAAGTAACATAAAAATAAAAGGACTATAAGCTGTATTCTATTGGATGTGATACTTTCTTTGGTCCAGGCTTTTTCTGGATCACCAAGAATAATCATCATTTGCTCGTTTCTAGCTGGTAAGAATCCATGAGAGTCTTTGAACGCTTCAAAAGGATTCGTTTCTATTAACTCATTACCAATAACAATATCTTTATCCAGATATGGTAATGTTTTGCTTTCACGAGCAAGGTGATACGCTGCATAAGTTCCTACAAAAATTACGATAAAGTTTATAGATAAACGCATCCACACTCTAATGACTTTATTTTTTAAGGAATATAAAATTAGGAATCCTGCAAGGGCAGTAGCGATAAATACACCAAATTTCATTAAGAAAGTAGTATTATCATCCGATGCATACCAAGAAGGTAAAGGAATTATAAAAGCTCCTGCAACTGAGGCAATCCAAGTACTAAGTAAGGTAATTTCTTTCCAGATTTCTTTAAATTTATTGACCAACATTGTTTCGTTATTTTGGAGCTTTTAATACCAACTGTTTTTCTTCTTCACCACTATTACTCATGATCAAATGTAGTTCTGGCTCGCCTACACGATCTTCTTTTTCTAACCAAAATAAATAATACCCAGGTACAAAATCCTGAATAGCATTCTGAGTAGGTTGGTTAAACCGAAACCTTTTAATATCCTGTCCTTGCTCGTAAGACAATTTCCCGAAAACAAAAAAACCTTCTTCTTCATTAGAATTTACTGTTACCTTAATTTTTGTAGTAGCATTATTTGCTGCTGTATTCTTAATCGTTTGTAATTTGGCATCATAATCCTGATATATTGCATTAAGTACAAAAGCTTTATTAGACATCGTTGGATATTCTTTGACCAAACGACGTAGTGTTTTTTCCGTTTCTTGCAGCGTGGCGACATATTCTGGAGTGAGTCCGTATTTATCATTACAGTCTTCTAAAACAGGAAATAAGACGGCACTCTTTTCGCTCAATTTAGTATAGGCGTCTTTTAGCTCTTCTTCATTAGAGGTAGCGATCTTATCTTTAAGACTAGTGATTGTTTGTTGTGTTTGGGATAAAACCAAAGTCAGTTCTTTATTTTTAGGAGCATAAATTCCGCAACTGCTAACAAAAACGAAAATATATGATAAAAGAATACCATTATATAAATTTTTCATATTAATGTTTTTTATACCATTTACAATTTGAATTTACTGTAACTGGTATTATTTCTTAATAGGTTTTAATTTGTTTATAAAATTACGCCAATAGATAAGCAACTTACTATTACAAATCCGACACATCAAGGTAATTTTCCGACTGTATTTTATGATCTCTGTAAGTCATTCTCTAACTTATTCCAATCAAATGCCGTCCCTATATCCCATTTTCCAGAAGATCGATAATTTACGTGAGATGTAATCCCTTTAAAATTGACTAACTCATTTTCTGCCACGATATCATATCGTTTATCCTCTGGCAAAAATGCTGCAGGTATATTATATTCTGCGGTTAAATATCGAAGTAATAAAGCCAAACTTTTATATTGTCTGATCGTATATCTAGCATAGTATTGTTCGCCTCGATACGGTATGTCTAACTTGGTATAAAATCGAGTTTCATTCATATGGCAGTATACGTCCGTATCACTATAAACGGTAACTAATTGGTCTCCAATTCTTTTCAGAAATCCAATATTAGACATTTCTATCGCTATAGTTCTCTTAGCACCATTAGTGTTTCCTCCTACGGCTCCAGAACCTAAGTGATATGCCCAATAGGCAGAAGACCACATATTAAGAATAGTACCATTTCTGGCAATGATAAAAGGTACTGATACCCGATAATTAGGTTTAGACAAAGCCGCCACATCTCCTTTTAAATAGCCAGCTGTATAATGCAGTACAATCTGTGTTTTTGTGTTTTTCTCTTCCTCATAAAATGAAGTATCTCCATTTTTTTGCCTACAACTTATATAAGGCATGGACTCGTTAGTTCCTTTAATTGGAACCGTATTAGGAGTTAATACAAATTCTTTTCCGTCCGAGTCTCTTCCTGTTTCAAAAAAAGTATTCTCGTGATTTGCTATACTAGTTGCCTTCATACCTTATTTAATTTGTGATTATAATGATTTCAAAGGTACCGACAGTCGTATGACTAGACTATCCCAAAACCGTCAAATAAAGGGAATTTTGCGACAAACTAATGACCTAGACCTGTCAGGTTTTAAAAACCTGACAGGTCTGAGTTTTGCAATAACTACTTTATCATTTATAAAAAATATCCTCACCTTTTTTTCCAACGCTTCAGCTCGCCTATCGCTATCCCGCGATGTCGTTTCGAAGGAGAGGGAGTAAAACTGTAACAAAAACGCTCAATTTTATACGATTTAGTTCCATTAAATTTTTTGGATTATCCCTCTAAGCCTGTCGAAAATCTGTTGGGTTTCGAGAGCCTCAGCCCGCATTTTTCCAATGCCTCAGTCCGCATTTTTCGAACCCTGAGGTCTCTCGAAAGGTGAGCTGTCATACTGGGACTTTCAAAGTACAATATCCTAACGCTTCTCTATACTTTTTTCTTGATTAAAGGTCTTCATCATATTTTCAAAATCTTTATGAATTCTACCTTTTACTAGCCAGGCTACTGCAAATGCATATAACGCTACCCACTCTAACCAAAAGGTGTAGGCAGGAAATATGGTGTCAAAATTTATCCCTAGCATTGCTTCCAAAACAAAAATCAATACCAACGCACCTACAGATGCCCAAACGATCATACCACTCCTACGGAACAATCTGTTTCTAGAAGAAGATGCATCGTGATTTAAAACAAATTTGAAAAAACTCATATACCCTAGCAAAAAGAAAAATGAAGCCGCGCTTAGCAAGTGAATTGCTCCCAGAAGTCCATTAGATGCGTGACCAAATAGATAAGGAGCATCTGTAAAAAATAAAGTTCCTAATGGGTTTTCTGATTTGGTAGGAATCAATGCAGTAACAAGAATACATATTCCGGCAATAGTAGTGATCAAACGATCACTCATCAACTCTCCTTCTTGTTTTGGGTATCCTCTATAATTTATAAGAAACAAGCCAAAGGCCGAAAGGATTAAAATAAAAAATACCCCACCTGATGTATAATAATAATGACTCATACTAGAGAGTAATTCCTGATGTGTTACTAATAGTAGTATCGGCAGTGCTAACCCAAGGATCCCTATTGTTTTTCTAAGCGAATACATTGATTTTTTATCTTCCATAATTTCTTTATTTATAATACTTCAAATGTAGATAGAGAAAATCCTTAAGGCTATTACAAAACCGTCAAATCGAGGGAATTTTGCGACAAGTTTATCGAAGTACATATGTGCGCTTCGACTACGCGGATGCTGAGTTTATCGAAGTACAGCCCACGGATATTGAACCCTGAGCCCTTCGGCAAAGCTCAGAGACCACGGAGTCGAAGGGTATCATTTCTACTACAATTGCATCTCTTATACATCTCGATACACCGTTCCTTTAGTCACGGCACTCGATGTGACGTATCGTATAAATATAATATACACACGTCTGGTCGAGTGTTTTTTATGAAGTGTAACGGAATAAAAATTGTATCGAGACCGCTTTTAATCACGAAATTTCTTTTTAGCAAGCTCAGGAAGCAAATCATATTCTCCTCGAATCAATGCTTCCTTTTTTGCCCTAGACCACTTTTTGATCTGCTTTTCAGCGTCTATAGCTATAGAAACATGAGTAAACTCCCAAGTAAATACCAACTCCAAAGGTCTTCTTTTATAGGTGTAACAATCCTGGTAATACCCCGAATGATGTTGAAACATTCTTTTTTCGAGATCAGAACTAACTCCTGTATAGTAGGAACCATCCGAACATTTTAGAATATATACATAAGATAAGTTCATAATCTATGAATATAGAAAAAATAGAGAATTATTGGATCTCGATACATTTTTATCAACCGCTATCGCTTATGATAAAAACACTCGATCAGACGTAGAGAAAAATTAAAACATGCTCGCCCGCGCCCGTCTGGTCGAGTGTTCATAAAGCCTTGACAGCAGGAAAGGATTTAGGAATGTGCTTCGACAAGCTCAGCAGAGCTATCGAGACTCTTTGCTCACTGTTTCGAAGGGTTGAAGAACTATTCCGAAGGATTACAACAATACTTCGAAGCGGTTATATAAGGCTTGGAACCCCTTATGGTAAGCCATCGAAGCATTAAAAACCCCGAATAGGTATCAAAATACCTCTTCTAAGTACTTGTTTGAGGGATCACAACCCTTAGTTTAACACTTCGAATTAGTAAAGTAATCGTTCGAAGTATTGTTTTAATCCTTCGAGCTGCTTGTGATAGGGGTGATTGCTATAGTTAGATGGGGTAGAATTACATACTGATTTGGATTTGCTTCCATGTACAAGCAACAGCATGACGTATACTATAAACCTGTCAGGTTTTAAAAACCTGACAGGTCTGAATTTTGGATACTGCTTACGAACATCTTTGACTTTCAGATATTAGACATAGGTATTTTTACCTTCTCACTATTGATGCTGATAAGATATTGCCTTCGCCAGAACAAGGTAATGTGAATCCTAAGAGTCAGTAAGAGAACGCAGACCCTTCACACACCTATTCTTATTGTTAGCGTTTGATATCAATATCCTCGCGACCCCCCAACTTCTCTCGGCGAAGGGTAAAGTACGCTTCGCGACTTAAGCAACTATCTTCGTGTAGGCTCCTTATGTTTTCGCGAGGTGGATCCTGCTCTTCTAATACCTATCTGCCTTAGGTAAACATTTAACTTCTCAGAGCAGATGTTTTCTCATATTTATCGGTTTATCACTCTCATTCCCTGCTTTTATTTCTGTCCAAAAAAAGTCGTCATTCGCTAATTTTTCATCCTTCCATTCTCGTTCTTTCCTATTTTTTTTATCAATTTCTTTACGCTTTACTTTTAGTTGAATTAGTTGAGAAATATCTTTTGAAATAGTATACAGCGCTCATTTTAATTTTCATTGATATATGATAGAATCTCTATTATCTGTAATAATCGCATTTCTTAATGTGTATATTCTTTTTCTCACTTTTGCAAACGCTTATTTTGCCCTTTTCGGCAAAATGAACTTATAAAATTTAGAGAAAAGATAATAACAACTACAATTTATATTACACATCAGATTTGTTTTTAACAGTGCCTTTCAAATTATGAAATAATTTGCCGAAGGGGCCCATATTATTATAATTGATCAATCCGCCAAAGGTTGCTTTATCCATTAGCGTGTATTCTGTTCTCTCAAATCCTCCTAAAGAGTCTTCATAGTCACTAATTTGTTTTATATGTGCATTTCCCACTTTCCATATCCCTTTGAATTGCTTTCCATAATTATCTGCAAATCTTTGCATATGTTTTCCCCTTCTTATACTAAACGAATATGGCTCATCTTGATAAGTCTCACGGTTTTCATACAGGTTTTTTGCTGTGATAGCGGTGCTATCCCCTTGATAGTACTTACTTACCAATGCTTCTATTTCTGGTTTTATTTTGTTAAGCGTATACTGAAAAGCTAGGCCTTGTTTATTGCGAATATTCTTAAACAGCCCTTCAAATCCATACTTCTGACTCAAATCGTTTTTTAAATTAGGTAAATTTACATCTCTAAAACTTTGGTCAGTTTCATAGTTTCTCACTTTATTTTCGGTAATTTGAAGACGCTCTACCTTATTCCTTATCCCATCGGAAAGTTCTTTTTGATCCTTTTCATTTGTAGCTTCGTGATATCCGCCGATGATAACGAGTAAATGACACAACCCATCTAAATACCTCAGTGCTGCAGAATCTCCATAAAAAATATCGTCTGTATCTATATCCTTTTTATGCTCTATTTCGTTTTCTACCCAATAAGATTGTAATTTAGATCCAAATTTTTTTGTTGAATACTTCTTCTCTAGATCCCTTTTTTTATTTTCAGAGTTATAATCAGTATGAGTTTCTCCTACAATATTAAGCTTCTTTTTATTGATTTTTGTATCCAAAGGTTTTAACTGTGCAATGTTATCGTGGTTTTCTGGAGAAATATGCTTATAATGTATAGATGTCGTAGGTTTGTTTGTTACTTTCAAAGCCTTGTTCCCCATGATGTCTGCTTCTTTCTCTAATCCAGCATCATCATTAATACTCACTTTACTTTTTAACTGCATCGTTGGTTTTACCCGACCTTGCTTTTGCTGTACCACATGCCAAGCCTCATGAGGCAAGTGCTTTTCTTGCCCAGATGCTAAATGAATATCAGTACCTTGCGCATAAGCATGTGCTTGTAGTTGTGCCGATTTGCTAGAGTTATAGTGTACTTTTACATCATCCATTGCGTAACCAGATAGGTTTTCGATACCTGATTTTAGGGTATCGGGTAAGCCTGTGTTATTTTTCCGTTGGATAGATGCTTTTGTATTTTCAGCACTATCCATTCCTGATCTTAACTTTCGTTGTACAGCTCTAGCTGGACGGTTGTCGGTAATCGTAGCTTCGCCACCTGTACTGGATTCTTGTTGTACGCGTTGTATGGTTTCTTTTTGGGATTCTTGGGTGTTTTCTTGTGGTGTTTTCATTACTTTTATGTATAATTAAAAATAATAGCGCTTAAAATCATGGATTACTTACTTGGCCATAAAAAAGTAATTTCTACCATTGAGGCGGCAAAATGCAATTCTCTTAATTAAAAGTTCTTTTCTAATCCGTTAACAGTAGATCATTTTCTCGGTTATTAATGTCCATCATTCGTCTTGTTTCCGTTTTTGTTTCCATTAAAGATTGCACTGCTTGTTCATAAGGATCAAGTATTTCGAAAGGTGTGGATATTTTATCCCATACATCGGTATCCCTAGAATTTACAATCAGTACCTGAGTAAGACCTCCATTATTTGAGTAAATATTTACACCAGATTTACGTCGGCGTCCTGCCTTTGATATTGTAGGTGCAATTTCGGAACTATACACTCTGGTATCTACTAGGGCTTTAATTTTATAGACGGCATAAACGGCCTCATAGCTAAAGCTAGGTAAACCAAGTAAATCCATAAAACCGCCGTTTGATTTCACTTTATCATAAGTTTCGGTGTCTAAGTAATATGCTGACCATGAATCTATATAACTTTTACCTGGGCCCATTAATTTATAAAATTCAGTTCCAGCAGACACATTCACAATATCTGGTACATCCGTGCCTGATTCTATCCACTCTTTATACAGATTTGGAAAATAGTCTTCGGCTTCTGTTGTAGCTTCAATATCTGTTTTCGAATGATCCTTCGTGGTAATAGCTTGTGCTATAAATTGTCTTAGCATAGACCCATATGGACTCACTACAGTGGACGTATCAGCGTCTTCAAGTGCTATCCCCTTGGTATTAAAACGAGTGCCTCCAGGATTTGTATTGGTAATCTTTACCCTTTTTTTTAACCTATTCTCACCATCTCCTGCAGTATAACCGCCTTCAATAATTTTATTAGAAGCTTGCGCTCTATTAAACTTATTTTTGGTAATTATCCTTCCATGCACGTTTACACCGTATACAATATTTAAAAGTCTAGATAACTTTTTTAAGAAAGCTGCAACATATATATTATCTGCCTTTTTACCTGTAAGATAACAATCAAAAGCATCCACAACCATATAATGTTGGCCATCAACAATATGCTCATAAGGAATTGTGTCATTTATAACTTTACCATCTTTTATTTGTTGATATTCTGGCTTGTGTTTTAACCTTTGCAAATTATTTACGAACTTTATGATATTTAATTCATCTGTGTCTCTTAATACGTATCGTTTTAACTGTAGTGTTGTCGATCTATTGGCTACTGTATTGCTTATATTTTTTTCAATATTTTTTACACTACTAGGACATATTGCCTTTTCACCCATCACATCTGCCTCTCTCTCCAACCCAGCATCATCGTTAACATTCACTTTTCCCTTAAACTGCATGGTTGGCATAACTCTACCTTGTTTTTGCTGTACTACATGCCAAGCTTCGTGTGGTAAGTGTTTTTCTTGCCCCGATGCCAGATGAATATCGGTACCTTGTGCATACGCATGCGCTTGCAGTTGTGCTGGTTTGCTGGAGTTGTAATGTACTTTTACATCATCCATACTGTAGCCGGATAGGTTTTCTATCCCTGATTTTAGATTGTCTGGGAGGCCTGTACTATTTTTTAGTTGTATGGGGTTAGTGGTATCTTCAGTACCACCAATACCAGATCTTAGCTTACGTTGAACAGCTATAGCAGGTCGATTGTCGGCAATTGTAGCTTCGCCACCGGTACTAGATTCTTGTTGTACACGTTGTACCGTATCTTTTTGTGGTTCTTGGGTATTTTCTTGTGGTGCTTTCATTGTTCTTAATTCATATTAGTTTAGATCTACAGGCATTAGCAGCACGGATTGCAAATCCGCGCTATCAGTTGACTATCGGAACACTCTTCTTCTCACTGTTGACGCCACTAGTTACAAACTAGCGGTAGCGGGGCTTTCATCGTACTTAACTCATTTTAATTCCATTACATGTCAATTATATTCTGAACGGATTGTAAATCCGAGACATCAGGGCCTTCTCATTATTACCGCTCACTGTTGACGCTACGAAGTTGCAAACTTCGCCGAGCAGGATTCAATAGGTATTAATCTGAACTTTTTTCTTCTTACTGTTACCGCCACTAGTTACAAACTAGCGGGAGCCGGGGTTTTGCTGATGAATCTTCTGAAAATCTAGATTCTATTTCTGCTAAAAACCCTATGAATTGTTTTTACAACTTCGTGATAAATTTGGTCAAACGTTTGCCTTAATGATTTATATTACCATATTATATGTCTTCATCTATATTAATGTCTTTGACATTTTCTTTACTAATTTTGCTAAGGTTATTCTTTTTTTGTGTATATTCTATATACCATTTTTTCCTTATCGGTAAAAACTGTTTTAAACTTAATAGGTTATACTTTAGATCTTTTTCATCTACGATGTCTCTAATATCATTCACATGAGAATCTCCTATTTTCCAAATCCCTCTTGTTTTACTTCTTTGTTGTGCAGCTAAATGCATATACTTAGATCTAATTTTTCTGAAGTTTAATTGTTTTGTTCGCTCTTCATTAATTTCTACTTCAAAAAATTCTTTTTTAATTGACTCATATTCCATAAGATCTTTTTTTGTTACTAAGTATTTTGATCTATGAATATTTTTTAAAAAATTATCTAATTTAATAACTGCTGCTTCTGCACTTTCAAAATCTCCAAGAACATTAACATCCTCAACTTCTACCCATTTAAAGTCTTTATTCGTAATTTTATTGTCTGTGATTTTATGTGTTGATGCGATTACACTCTTAGTTAATACCTGTAAAAAAGAACTTAAATTCGTTTCTGTAATATCATCTTCATTCTTTTCTTCTGTGTATTTAATTTTTACTTTAACTGCAATAAAGTGATCCCAAAAAAGATAAAATCTTGGATCTGCCTGTACATCTTCATTCGTCATAAATGCATTTTCTATCCAGTAATTACCACGTGTTAAATCTGCAGCCAATAGCTCTTCATAATGTCGAATCTCTTCTGCATAACCTTCCTTTTTTGCATATGGTGTTCCTTTCACATTATTTACTTCATTTTCAGGATGTATTTCTCCTATTACATTTAACTCATTAGGCTTGATTTCAGGTTTTCTTTGAATGCTGTTACTCAGATGTAATGCTTCTTTATTCCTTTTAGTAAATGAAGAATTACTTCTGCCTTCTAGAGCCTTGGCTCCCATTATATCTGCTTCTTTCTCTAATCCAGCATCATCATTAATATTAATTTTACTTTTTAGCTGTTTGGTAGGTTTTACACGTCCCTGTTTTTGCTGTACTACGTGCCAAGCTTCATGTGGTAAATGTTTTTCTTGTCCGGGTGCCAAATGGATATTTGTGCCTTGGGCATAGGCATGAGCTTGTAATTGTGCAGGCTTACTAGAATTGTAATGCACTTTTACATCATCCATACTGTAGCCCGAGAGGTTTTCTATACCGGATTTTAGTTTATCGGGTAGACCGGTGTTATTTTTTCGTTGGATTGGTGAGGTATTAGAATCCGTATTATCCATCGTGGATCTCAACTTGCGTTGTACAGCTTTAGCTGGTCGGTTGTCGGCAATAGTAGCTTCACCACTTTTACTAGACTCTTCTTCTACTCTCTGCAAAGTGTCTGCTTGTTGTTCTTGGGTTTTATCTATTTGTGTTTTCATAATTTTATAAACTGTTTTGCAAACGTCTTTGACTTCACAGCACTCGACACATTCTTTCACTATACATACTCTCTCACTGCAAACGCTACGAAGTTGCAAACTTCGCAGAGCATGGATTTAAACTATTTTTTCTCACTGTTGACGCACTAGTTACAAACTAGCGGGAGCGGGGGAGCGAGGGCGCTATCGGGTTTATACTACTTTTAAAATAATTATTAAACTTACCATCTATCATCCGCAGGTATATTTTCCATATCGAAATAAATATCCTTAATAGCTAAATCACTATCTTTTATAAAATCCCAATCTTCCTCATATTCTGACAATGTATTATCTAAAAGATCACTTATTTCTTGTTTATTGTTTCTTTCCTGAGGAACTTCACACTTAACATTACCTCTTGTAGGATCAACCTCACCATGAAACATTTGTTCAGTTAATTCACTTTCTGGATTATTAATTATATTCCATAATCTATTTACAAACTCTCGGGTTGAAATTGCTTTATCTAAAGGAATAGTATCAGCTAAAGCATCAAATCCCATATAGCTCTGATAAACTCTGCATTTATTTTTTCGTTTCTCTACGATAAAACTATGGCATCCTATTTGGACACGAATGAAAGTATTATCACTTGCCTCAAGTATTGCCCTACAAACATTTTCTGCTCCATCAAATTCTTCGATATCATTTCCTTTAAATGTTAAGTCTTTTATGAGATTTGATGTTTGTCCACAAGACCCTCTAAGTTTTTCCTCTCCATCTCCTATTAGACCATCATAAAAATTCCTTCCTGATAGATTTGGTGCATCTGGCACTTTACTTCCCAAAGTAGTACCTGGATGATTTAGTCTAACTTCTAACTCCCGTAAACCTATATTCAGACTCCTTGCTTTATGATATAATATACTAGCCAAACTAGGGTTACTTGTTAGGTTATAAAAGATATTCTTAACAAAATTAATCATAGGTTTCACCGTTTGATAAGCTCTACTTTCCTTGCGCTGAACTACCTTACCTACTATCTTACCACTTCTTTTTTCTTTCGGTGATCTTTTCATTTGCAAAGCTTTCGCCCCCATTACATCCGCCTCTTTTTCCAAACCGACATCATCATTAATATTCACGCCTGTCCTGAGCGAAGCCGAAGGGTTACTTTTTAACTGCCTAGTTGGTTTTACCCTATCCTGTTTTTGTTGTACGACATGCCAAGCTTCGTGAGGTAAGTGTTTTTCTTGTCCTGGTGCCAGATGAATATCGGTTCCTTGTGCATAGGCATGGGCTTGTAGTTGTGCTGGTTTGCTAGAATTATAATGTACGTTTACATCATCCATACTATACCCGGATAGATTTTCGATACCGGATTTTAGGGTATCGGGTAGGCCTGTATTGTTCCTTCGACTACGCTCAGGATAAATTTTTCGTTGGATGGGATTATAATTACTATTAGATGTTGAATTCATGCTATCCTTTAGCATACGTTGATCCATAGAAGAGGTACGGTTATCTTTTAATTGAGCCGTACCTCCGTTACTAGCTTCACTAGCAACTCTCGGGGTAATCGAGTTCTGCAATTCTTGTGTTTTATCTGTTTGTGCTTTCATAGTTTTTTGTTTTATAACCTAATACTAATCTTCATATCTTGTTTTATAAAAACCTATTACTATAATTAGGTCTCGATACGATTTTATTACATTATCATTCCATAAATCACTCGACCAGACGAGCGTGATCTATTTATACGATACGTCTCATCGAGTGCCACGACGATAGGAGTGGTGTATCGAGATGCATTTATAGCAGCTACTTCTATTGGGTCTCGATACAATTTTTCTCCATTATCATTTCGAAAAACCACTCGACCAGACGTTCATTGACGGCAAGCCAACCTCGACCAGACGGAGTTTTTTTAACTCAAAATCACCCCTTCTTTTTGTAACTCCTGTCGTATGGCGGTTTCCAGACTTTGCTGGGTGATGATTTTTTCCTTACCAGTTACTGCTTGCAGTGTGCATTTACGCACTACATTCATCATTAATCCGCCAGAGATGCTATAATTCTCGGCTATATGCCATAGATCTGCTGCTGTATCCAGTGGTAATTTCTCAGCAAAAGATTGTTTCCATAATTGATATCGTTCATCGGCTCCTGGCATCGTAAACTCGATCATGGATTGAAATCTTCGGGTAAAGGCATCGTCTATATTATCCTTAAGATTGGATGCCAAAATCACAACTCCTGGGAAATCTTCGATTCGCTGCAATAAATACCCAATCTCCTGATTTCCATAGCGATCATTGGCACTACTCACTTGGGTACGCTGCCCAAATAGGGAGTCTGCCTCATCAAAAAATAAAATCCAATCGTGTTGCTGGGCTTGATCAAAAACCTTCGCCAGGTTTTTTTCGGTTTCGCCTATGTATTTAGAGACGGTCATACTCAGATCAATTTTATATACTTGCTTGCCGGTGCTTTTGCCTAGTAAGGCAGCAGCCATACTTTTACCAGTTCCGGGAGGACCAAAGAACAAGCTTTTATAGCCCGGTTTTAGTCGCTTGCCCAATGCTAACGCTTCTAATACGGTTTGTCCATGCGTCACCCAATCCCTGATTTCCTGCAAGCTACGGGCCGTGGATCTAGAGACGATAAGATCTTGCCACGATAACTTAGTATGCAACTGTTGTGCAGGAAAATCAGGGCTATATCTTGCTTGATAGGGTGTACCCGTTAATACATTGGCTACATATTCATTCGCGATCATCCAGATACTACTTAGTAATGGACTATTCCCTTTGGTTCGGGATACATTGATCATCCCTTGTCGTATGGGTACAAAATCCTGCGTGATCAATGGATGGTATTGTAAACGTTTGTTAAGGTCATCTCCTGCTAGCAAGAACATAGCTGTTTCTGCCGTTGGGATCAAGCCCAGATGCCCTTCTAGCAATAGTCCACCAAATTCACTATATCGGCGATCATAGTCCTTGTTTTTGGTCAATAATATGTCTAGAACTTCTGGTTTTATATGAGGAACCAATGCCAGAATCAATAGCAGTCGTTCTGCAAAGTTGAGTTTGTATTGTTGGATAAAACGGGCATAAGAGCCTTCCTTATCTACTATATTTGGTGGCACTAATTCCTCAATGGATGTATATGGTGTTTCTTGCTTAAAATGAAGTTCTAAACGGGTTTGCAACACGAGACTTAGCCAGGAAAGTTCTGCAGTTAGTACGGCAGCGTTAGTAACATTGCTGTTTTTATCTATAGAGTTCCTCATAGGTTCGTTTTCAATGATATATAATTGTTTTTCCATAGTGTTGTTTACTTTATTTTATTGCTTCATTTAATCAGTTTTTAAGTATGAACGACACACTCCCGTTTTATTACTCCCTTCCCTCGGGGAAGGGGTGGGGATGGCAATAGTTATTTGCTAATCCCATTACTGAATCAAGTTTAGTACAGGCTCTAAAACCTAATACCTCATCCCTGAAACCTCATCATACACATCTTAATACTCTTGCTAAATCGGGCTTCGAGAACCTCAGCCCTCGCAATCCATATTTCTAAAACTCACCCACTCAAAAACTCGCGCACATCTCAATACTCAATACTCAATACTCAATACTCAATACTCAATACTAACATCTAACCCCTCACAACCACTCTACCACCAACACTTCTGTCATCCAGGGGAGCTTTACGGTATGAAAACCCCAAGGCAATTTTTCTAAGGTAATATCATGAGTTTCTCGTTGCACCTGTAACAACCAATGACCATCTCTGGTACGTAAAGATCCGGGGCGACATAGATAGGAAGTTCTAAATCCATCTATGGATAGGTTCTTCCAATGTGGGCCCTGTCCTATCACCGCGCTTAACAATCCTTCTGCCATTTCCTTTTCCTCTTCTGATAGTGTAATTGGGGATATTACCTCTTCTATAGCCACACCGCATAACAATTTGTTTAAGGGTAGTGCACCTTCAAACAGTTCCTGATCCTCTCCTTCACACAGATACTGCAATGCACAAATAGCAGTATGCCGAGCGGTTGCATTAGTAAAGGTTTTATCGGTGATCAGCCCCAAATTTTCAAAAAAGCGTACTAAAAATGGCCAGAAAAGTACCAATCCGGCGTTTTGTATGGATATAAAATCGGTGTCTTCAAAGGTAGCTGGCAACTGATCTACGATCGACTTCGGCTTTGATGCAATCTGCTGTACTTGTTTTTGTACTCCGTTGATATAGGTTGCCAAGGGTGTTAATACATGATTGGCATCTATCGCTTGGCCCTGTGTCTTCCCTACATCTCTTAGCAATTGTATACATTCCTGTAAGGTCTGCGCAGGCAACTGATCTAAAAAAGGATTGTCTACTATAGTGGATAGTTGTCTAAAAAATTCTTGCCACACCGTATTCGTAGTATGCCACATTTTATAATCCGCTACTATACTTCTGATTTCATAAGCATAACGCATTTGAGAGGTTGTATCACCTCCTTTATCAGCGATTCCTAATGCTACCATAGTCTCCTGTAGGCATTCTTGTTCAAAAGACGAATATACTTTGGTGGTAGTGACTTTCTGAAAAGCCGTTTTCCAAAAGGCAGCTTGTATCTTCTGCTTTGTGAAACCATGTTTTACCTGAACTCCCTGCTGAAATTTTTGGAGCGTAGTTGTTATTTCTTTAATAGCAATAGACGAAATCAACTGAAGAGATTGAAGCAGTTGTGCCTCGGTACTGATATGTACCAATCGATTAAGGTGCTGCGTATTCCATCGTAATTGTTGCAGTAAAGTGATAAAAGTGTTCGTTGGCTTTTCTAGCAATTGCTCCAATTGCTGCTGTACATAGGTTTTGGTAGTTTCTTTTGCCCACCAGGGTAGTATTCCATTTTTAAGATAATACGCTACGGCTCTAAGTGGCGTTTTTTCCTCTTTACCCGATGCTCTTTGTTTTGCTACCGCTGCAGATTCCTGATATACCGTGAGCTCTTCTTGTAATTTTTCTTCAAAAACGGTTTCAAAATTGTCTAGTGTCAGTTCCCCTAAATCCAAAGTAAGACGATCAATCTGTACAGGTATATCTCCTAAAACGCTCGTATGATTACTAAACACACGATCCATCACTTTGGTCAATTGCTGTCGACATAGCGCACTCAACTCCTGCTGCATCGCAAACGTATCTGCAGAGGTGGGCAAATGAATTTCCAAGATTTGTCTATTGATGATATGTTTTTGTGGTGTCATACTAACTTTTAATTACCCTATCTTAATAGCTTCGAGAAAACGACGGTATGCGTGATCGAATCGCTGCATTTCTTCTTGATCCAACCATTGGATATTCGTTTTAATATGTGCAGGGGTTTCTTCGCGTATAGTTAGCGCAATAAATTTTTTGAAATCGGCATCCTGATATCGTTCTATCCATCCGGGTAGTGCAAAGCTTACTTGAAGGGAATAAGGATCGTTTGGAGCCTCTGTTGACATCCATCGCCCTTCGTCTTCTTCTGCAAATGGTACTGCGATGTCAAACCCTTCTTCGGATACCGAAACGATGGTATGTACTCCATTATAATTAACGGTTCGGCTAATCTCCACCTGATCTCCAGGTTGTAGGCTATGCTTTCCTATCTTACAAAATGTACGATTTGATTCGGTTCCTGATACTTCAAAAGTAGCGATTGGAGCGGATTGCAGATAATACCGAATATCGGGAGTACGCTCCCAGGTTCCTCCTGATTCGGATTCCTGGAAAGGAGCCTTGATTTCAAAAAAATCATCTCCTACCGCTAAGACAGTATAGGTTCCATTATAGGTATCATTTCCGGTAATTTCTATTTCTTCTCCTGCTAATAGTTTGTGTTCTCCAATAATACAACGCGTAAATTCCTCGGTAATCGCTACTTCGAATCGCTCAATTGTAAATGGTGTATACGCTGTAGTAAAGGGATACGGATACGATTTTCTGTGTCTTAGCAAAATATGTTCTACCATGTGTATCCCTGCCGCAGTGCCGTCTCCTAGGTTTCTTCGGCTATAGTCTTCTATTCCTATTTTTAGTGCAATGCGTCTCTCTAATCCCGAAATATTCTGAGTATCCCACACCTCTTTTGTAGTATCAAAGGCTTTAGCTTTACAGGCACTCACCACGGGATATTCTTTTAGAAATCGGGCTTTATCCCTGATCAATTTTTTATCCATCGCAACAGTATCGTTGTTCAGGTCTTTTAAAACCATACCATAGCCTGTGAATTTTTCTGCAAATCGGGCAAGCAAATGATTTTGAAATTTATTTTTTCGCAATAACCCGGCAGTAGCATCCGCCGTCATTTCGCTTAGATAAGCTTCATAACTTTCTGTATTACCGATCACTTCAGACATTCCGGGAACACAGTCTAACAAAGATTGGTTCCAATAGGTTTTGGTATCTTCTCCATCAAAACTCATTAGTTTTTTAAAGTGCGCTAATTGCGAAAAATAATTAGCCAACGTCTGTTCAAAAAAGAGCAAATACCCACTCAATTGCTTTGCTTGCGCCTTTCTTAAGGGAGAAGCCGAATCTGGCAATCCGATTTCGCCAATACCATAATTATCCGGAAATTGATTTTGTATCGGATCATATTTTTCCAATTGCTGTACCTGAGTTTCTGGCAGGATCATATCCAGCTCTTTGCTTGATACAGCTATAGCAATACTTTCTACTCTTTTTTGATTGTATAGCGTTTTGATTCTTTCGGGATCTATCCCCACGGTAAGTCCTTTGGAGGTAAAGGATACTTGCGCCAAGGTGCCGTCAATATCCAAAATAGGAGTTTTAGAAGGGTCTAGCGGTAATATCCAATTTTTTACCGTATTCGTTCCCGTCGCCAGGGCGATGGTATCAATAGCCAATACGCCTGGTTGATCCATAATTTCTTTGATCACGTCCGAAGTTTGTAGCTCTGTTTTACGGTAATTGTGTATCAAGTCCTGATCTTCTATAAACCCATGATCCAATCGAGGGCCTTCAAAAATTTCATCGGTTCTTTTTCCTTTTTCTAATTGTTGTTGTAAGGTATAGAAGGGAATACGAGGCGAAAAATGAGTGCTTATACGATGTAATATCCCTGCTACCATTTCATTGACATCATCTACCGTATCTGCGATTTCTATTAGCCCGTGCACACGGATTCCTTGTGTATCTAACAGTTTTATTTCTGCAAAATCTTCACAAATAGTTCGGTGTGCATACAATCTTTCTCGTACCGCTGCAACAATTTTACTCCCTTGTAGGTCGGATAAACCATCCTTTTCTATAAAGACCTGATACAATCCTTTGGGAGTAGTTGCTCCATCGGTTACTGAAATCGCAACAGATCCTTTTTGCGTTACTTTTTCTATCCACACATTTTTAACGCCCTCTACATCAATCGCTACTTTGCGAATATCCAATACCGTTACTGGATTTGTGGTTAAAATGGTAGCAGGACTGTAGAGATTTTTATAGGTACTAGCGGTATCGCTGCCTATAATATCCTGGATATCATAGTCCATCCGATAGGCTAAATCCGTAATGGCATAACATACTTGCTCCAGGATGGTAATCCCGGGATCGTGGATATTATGATCGGTCCAGGTATCTCCTGCCATTTGTTGTATCAGTTGCATCCCCTCGGCACGCAGAAATTCATAGCTCAATGCGGAATCTTTTGGAACTTCTCTCGGTATTGTTATAGATGGTGTCATATAGTATATATTTTTGTAATCTTTTTTACATTAGGGCTTGCAGTAAGATGCCTTCAAAACCCGAGGAAAAGTTATCATTCCCGCCAGATCCACGTTGCTGTACGTGCACTTTATCTCCCGCTTGCAGTAAAGTAGTTACCGTTCTGGAATTCATATGAAGTTTCGTATTGGCAACCAACATAGAACGTTCGTGAGGTTCGTCTGTGGTAGATCCTCCTCCATTTACAAAACCAGTATCATTTAATCGTAACACCCAGCCTACATCATCACTTGTATTATTCCGCATACACATGGTGAATTGATAGATTCCTTTTACTGGGGCTATTAAATGGTCATTACTTTTAAAATGGTTTCCTATATTATAATTCGTCTGTCTAAATTCAAGCGGGTTTTTAGCCCCTGTCATATCGACGTGTAGCGAAACTGAAAAAGCCACTACGAATTGTTCTGGGATATGGACATGACCTTTTATATTCATCCCACCTTCTGCAAAAATCTCTACTTTTCTTGATGATGTTTCCTGATCCGAAGTCATTCCTAAAATTCGTAATACATTAGTATCATGTGCAATAATTTTAGCAGAATTACTAAATCTACCAGCATTAGGCCCTCCAAACAAAATACTTCTATTGGTAATATGCATTGCCTCATCAGGATTTGCTTCTTTTCCTGTTCCTGTTATGGATAATGGAGCTTCTGGCGTATTGGTACCGATACCTAGTTTGGTTTGAAAAAAACTCGCATCTTCTTGTTTGGACACTTCAAAAATGGTAGTACGTTCGTTAGACGTATCAATGACTGATAGTAACGAGGGTGTATTTTTACTTTCTACCGTAAGTTTAGATGCAGGTTCTAAGGTTCCTACACCTACATTACCTCCATTGGATTTGATAAACAAGCGGCTTTGCCCGGTAGCATCTTTGATGTTAAATCCGGGTTGATTGCTGGTTGGTTCTGCCGGATTTACTCTAGGATTCAAATTGATAGACCATTGCGGATTATCATCGGTTAGGCTTTCATATACATCCAGTACCTCCTGGGTCCCTGCAGTTTCTCCCTCTGACTGTACCGAGAGTGGATTGCCCTGTACTTTGGCGATGCCATCTTCTGCTTGATTTAATCCTGCTTCTATAAAATCAGCAAACTCTTCTTGTGTAGGTTTGTCATTGATCTTAAAATACTCTTTGAGCTCCGTTCTGTTTTTCTTATTGATTTCCATTGTGTTATATTTTTGTTTCTTTTATTTTCCTACTTGTAATTCCTTGTTTTTTACATAATCTCCCCTTCGACTCCGCTCAGGGGACAGATACAAAAAATATCATGTTGATCATTACGTATTGTTGATCTTCAAATTTTTATTGAACGATAAAATCTTTATTGATTTCCATATAATTAATTCCTTCAAAACTGTCTTCTTCAAATACACCCTCATTAACTACATATATCTCGTGTATTTGGGCAGCGACCATAATCATATCTGGTTGTGAGGGGATCACTATGGATTGTCCGTTATGTAGACTCCGCACATCAGTAAACGTCTTGCCATCTTCACTCTGAAATAATTTCAGATTGGCTACATAATCGATATAGGGTCTTTCTGCAATAAAATTGATGATCACACTGGCATGAAGCGATCCTCCGATCTGTATATCTCTATCTTCACCATACGCCCAGGGTGACATAAATCTCTTGATCTCTTCTATCAATTTATTTTTATAAAAACCTTCATCATATCCTTCATAAAATTTTACGATACACTCTGTAGATACTTGCAGGTACAAAGGATTGGTTACTGCTATATCTGCATAGGTAGGTGCGTGCATTTGCGTGTATTTTTCTATCTGAAACAGCGTATCGGCTGCTACCTTTGGTGCAAAGGGATCAAAAGGTAACTTTCCTTTGATATCGGGCACTACAATCACATCTACTCCTCCTGTTCTATCGTTTGCCGGAAGACACTTGGTCTTGTATACCTGCGGAAACTCATTCAATATTAAATGTTCATAATCCCACATGGTAAGCGCTCTGTTTTTATGTCGTAACCGTTCACTAACACGTTTGTATAGCGCATTTCCTTTTTCGGCGGATTTTCCTTTGCTAGAGGTAAAGGGTTGTGTAATCTTAGCGACCTCAGGAATCGGATTAAGCGCCTCTGTAATGGTATCAATAGGTAAGGGATTTTCGAAATGTGTGGGATCTACTCCTACTCCAGAAAGTGTAGCACTGAGTACCTGACTTCTAATATCAATAGTATCCGATATACCATTGATATCTTTAAAAGCACATATTTTAATCCAATGTAAATCATTTGGCATTAAGGTACCACCCGTAGTGGCATCTGCAGGTATTTTTATTTTTACAATTCCTGTATTGACCAATCCATTGGTTGTATCTTCTAAAATCCCTGAAGGTGTGATCTCCACCCATTCATTATTTCGCAGATAACTCCACTGCAATTCAGGTTTTTGAATATCTGGATCCGCACTCCCTTCTGCCATCTGAAACAAAATAGATAGTATCTGTGGGGTTTTTAATTGATCGACTCCCAGATACAACGAACCTTCATCTGTGTAAACGGGTATTAGATTTGCCTCATTTCCTGGCGCCAAAAGATTATACCCGAATGGATGTATATGAAATATACTATTCGTACTTTTTGCGGACTGAGTGTTTGCCGTTATATTCACACAAGCAGTGTATGAAACCCCTAGTTTTTTTAACTTAGGCTGATACGGCAAATTAACTTGTAGATTTTTTATTTCTTCTTTTTTGGATAATGCTTGCTTTGTAAACAAGGTATTATATGTGGTATGCTGAAAATTTACGGGTGTTAATTCTACTCTAAAATAGCGCTCCCAGGATACGACCTCGTCTTCATCCATATCAATACCAAAACGATCTTGGTATTGATAATCTGGACTTGTTTCTTGCATTCTAGAAGGGATATCCGTAATCGGAATAACACTTTCTTTTGTAAACAATGAGAACCCTTCTGATATTTTATCACCTTCAGTATTTTCTATCCTATTGGATAGCAACACTTCTGCATTGCGATCATGAAAAAATATATCCGCTTTAAAATCACTATCGTCCTCAATAATTGCCGCATGTATTGCCAATCGTTGTTCTATGAGTTCAGAAAGCTCTTCTTCACTAAGTTGTGCAAGCTCTTCTTCTGTATGGTTGGCCTGTATTAACCAGTAATTCTTATAATATTCTGCGAAGGACTTAGGCTGTTGCATCCATTCCATCTCCAGCTGTAAGTCTTTTATTCTTTTCTGAGCTATTTCTTCATTCGCGATATAGAAACTACTTCCTATTTCTGGATCGAATCCAAAGGGTTCAAAAGGTTTTTTGGTATCAATAGTATTTTGATCGTTCTGTAAGATACTTTGTTGCATTCCCTGCACATCTACGCGAATATGTGCTTTTTCTAATCCAAGGTTTATTACATGTTCATAATTACTTCGGTAGCGTTCTCCTTCTCTGCCTTCTTCTAAAAAATGATGCAGTGTACATACCAGGGTTGGATACTCTGATGCTACAAAAGAAGAAGATTCTGATCCAAATGGGGTAACTTGCGGATCATTATCCTGAAGCTGTATTTCTATTTTTAAGGTATTTAGATATACCTGATCTGACGCATATTTTTGTGCTTTATCGAGGTTCTTATCAATCGATCCTACTTCCTCAACCTCTAGTATCGTAGTATCTTTAATTCCTATGATTTTATATATTTTTTGGCTAGTATCTACGATAAATTTACCTACATCTGTGATATCAAAGCTTTGATTATCGATACTAGTAATCGTAGTGCCATTTACTATAATAGCTAAAGCAGTTTCTGCAGTTGCCCCTACATAATCGCCTAAAGAATAGCTTACTTTATCGGGTGTAAACCACTGCTCATTACTACTAAGATACGTCTGAAAAGGATCATTTTTATCAAAAATCGACTGTAAGCTTTCTATCGTACGGTCATCTTGTCCCAAATCCAATAGTATTTCAATAGTACGTTTACCTTCTTGGAGCAATAAGGTAGGAGAACTGATAGCAAAACCAATCTCAGATGGTTTTAGGGAATGATCTGATATACCAGATTGTCTATTACCAAAAGTTTTAAATCGCTTACTTTCTTCTTCTTCATCATATTGACTAAAAACAAATTCTTTGGCATCTGCAGTGGCGTAGATATCTGATAATTTCTCTATCCCAGGCGAGGGTATGGTCACTGATCGTATCTGACGTTCTGAAAATTCTAAAATGCGATATACCTTCTCTTTGTCTTCTTCAGGAGCCTCAGGGTCTGTCTGGGTTTGCATGATATGTATAAAATCAGGCTTCTCTAATTGCAGTTCTCCTGTTACATATTCTAATGCTTTTTCTGCTGTTTCATCTGCAGTCTGTATATCTTCGAATACCTGATTTAACAAGGCTTTTTCTCCATTATATAAGGGCAATGCATCTCCGGGATTTGGATTTCCATATACTTTTCTCATCATTACATCGAATCCTTCAACATCCTGTAGTTCTTTAAGGTTTTGTTGTCTTTGATGTATGATTTTCTTCTTATACGCCTGTTCTAAGTGCTCATATACAGGTTCCCAATCTGTAAGTATGCCTTCTTTTTCTTCTTGATGTTTTAGAAAAATAAGATCAAAACGCTCTTTTTCTAAAAACAGCTCTTGGGTTACATAAGAAATCGCAGCTGCATTTCCTTTTTTTACTGCTGCATTCAGCTCAAAAACATCTGTAATCTGATCTCCTGGGAAATCCGGAAGTGCATCTCCAGGATTCGGATGTCCCAATGCCATTTCTATCATGTCGATAAAGGCTGCATCCTTCGTTTTACCGCGTTCTTGATGCGTATTTTGAATCGTTAGAAACTCTTTCTCTACAAAAACATTTTTCAGTTGTGTGATTTGCGCCTTACTAATTACTGTATCTTCATTGGTGATGTACTGCAATTGATTGCCTGCAGCGTCTTCTCCGGCCTCTAATACAGTTCCCTTATGTACTTCTAGGTATTCCGTATTCTCTTCTAACGCTAATACTACATTGACCACATCCGGCACGGCTTCTTTTGTAGTCAATCCGAGGCGTTCCCTAAAATAAAAATCAAGATGCCTTGCCGTAAGTCCATTCATTTTGGATTTTACATGATTTAATAAGGTTAAGAAGGTTATAAATAATGCGACGTGAGGTTTGGATAGTTTCGCTTTCTTTTCTGGATCATTATAAAAACGTTCTGGATTTTCTACATATGCAGCTAGTAGATCAGCCCACCGTTTTTGTTGAATCCTTCTTCCTTCTGGAGAATTTTGATTAAATAGTTGCGGATCGTCAATTAAAAAAGACTCCCAAGTAGTAGTAGGTCGGTTTTGCTCGTCAAAAAACTGAAGCTCTTTTGCTATACGTTGGGCTTCGGTAATTAGTTCTTCGATACTACGGTCTTCTATCGCTACATAATCCGGACGAATCGCATCTGTATTGCGATCTTGCTGACTGGTTCCGTCTCTAAGGAGTATATTATCTGAATTTTGAATATGAGTCATTGTTTCTACTACTTTATTGAGTTTAATCTGCCTTTATTTTTGTATTTGCGGGTATCAATTTTCCTTGTACCTGATAGGTAGCTATTGGATCTTCTAGGCCATTAGTGTCTTTACCCTTTACATCTACTGTGAGCTCTGCTTGGAGGATGCTTCCCTTTAGAATGACTCTTTTGTTACCACTTTTAGTTTTTTTTGTTAATTGATCAGATCCTAATTGCTTGATCGTTACGGTTCCAACTCCACCCATAAAAGGAGACATTACGTACGGGCAACTTATTTCCACTTTCTTTTCATCCCCTTCTACACAAACTTTTTTGCCATTGATGGTGGTCTTACCAGAGGCTTTTATCACTGTTTTGAGAATAGGTGGTATTAAGGTAGTTGGTGCCATTGCAGAAAACTCAACTGTATCGCCATCCATAATTATCATATCCATTGCCTTATTTATTTTTATTTGTTATTAAACCGAAAATCTACTGCATAATTAAGCTTACAGACCAAATGCTACTCCAGAAGCTTCATTGATATAAAATGGATAGACCAGATTAAATCGATTGTTAGTTGTTCTAACTATATAATCCACAGCGATCTGCACCATGCCTTTTTCTGGATCTATGTCTGCGACGTCTACTGCATTTACCTGAATTCTTGGTTCATGTAATAATAGTGCTCGAGATACCATATTGCTCAATTCGGTAGCAAATCGCTGATCCAGTTCCTCAAACAAAAACTGAGTAAGATCACACCCAAAATCAGGATGCATCATCCGCTCATTCAGCGAAGTAGATAATAAAATCTGAAGACTTTGTTTGATATCTTCTTCTCCTGCCACCAATCCTACCTCGGCGCCTCCTGCTGTAAAAGTTGGCGGGAATCCCCAACCGTTTCCTAAAAATTTATTGTCCATCTGCTATTGCTATTTTAGAGGTTTCATTATTTGTTATCAGACCATTCCCTTGGTGTGATTTTAATTGCGAAGCTCCTTGTTGTTGTATTTTCTGAATTAAATCCGCTACCTTGATATAGGGCTGTTGTCCAAGTCCGGCAAGTATCACATTAGCTTCCGTGATTGTTAATTCGAGTTGTATTGTATTCGTATCCATACTGTGCTGTTTATATTAAATCCACCTTTTTCCCTTTGACTTTAATTTTTCCTTTAGCATTAATACTAAGATCTCCCTTAGCATCTATCATAAAATCTTTAGCACTCATCATCTTAATACCATCCTTGCCTAACTCTATTATATTTCCGTGAGCATCTTCTATAGTAATCTTCTTTTCTTTTTGATTGATACAAATCGCTTGTTCATTTGTATGATCTGTATCTGCTGTAGATAAGCTTACAGTCTCTTTTTCCTCATCAAACAGCAATTGGTAATTCGACTTGGTAAAAATCCCTTTATAGGTATTTTTCTTTTTTACTGTATTTGGTATTTTATTACTATGCATTGCACCCAATACAATGGCTTGTCTAGGATCATCATTTAAGAACCCTATCACCACGCGATCTCCTTTTTCTGGAGGAAAGAAGATTCCATGATCTGCTCCTGCATCCAACGAAGTAAACATCGCTAGTACTTCTGTCGGTTTACCTTCTTGATGAAATGCTGGTATATGTACCTGAATCCTAAAGCCGTGATCCGCATCTTCGATATGACCTAAAACAGTACCGACCTGAAGACCATTTACACCCGGAAGCAATCCCGCTGCTTGTGTTTCGACAATATCCGATTGCGCGCTAAACCAGTTTGCACTCATACCGATTTGTAGATAGGTGTACCATCCTAACCCCATAACAAATGTATTACGAACACCTGTGATGATGTGATTTCCGTTAAATCGACTTACATTTTCAATTTTTATTGTCTGTCCCACCTTAAGCTTCCCATTTCCATCAATTCTAATGGTGCCCTGTACTGCAGAAAGTCGGGATTTTATACACTGTGCATCCGACCAGGACTGAAGTTCCAAGGGATCTGTGGGTACCGCATGAATTAATTGAGCTTCTGTAGCTCCTACTATATTCGATAGCAATGGTATGTCATACCCTATACTCCCTAATGTTTGTGTTTGTTCTTTGGCTTTTTTAGGAAAGCTTAATGCTAATTCTTCTTTCTTAGTATCTAAACCAAAAGTATGAATCTTCTCATATTGGCCCCGACTACTCAATTTTAAATCAAAATGTGCCAAATCAATACCAAAGGTTAAGGTAAGATCAGGATTATTGATGTTCGGTGTTTTCACCGATAGTTCCCCATTATCAACTGCCACTAGCTGCCCATTAGCTTCTGCTCTTGATATCATAAAGTCCCAATCCGACACATAGTATTGTACCATTTGCGGATGTTTATACGATGTATTCTCAATTTCTTTTACTTTTAGATCTTGGTATTTGCTAATCAGATCTTTTATAATTTTAGTGTCTGTAAGATCTTTATAGACCCCATTTTTTCGTAAACTGGTCATTTTAACACAAGGATCACAAAGTGCTATGGTTAACTCTGATTGGTATTCAGATCTTTCTATTTCCTGATTGATCACAATCCCTTCAAAAATCTTTTGCTCCTCAGTATTCTTACCTTCGTAGCGCATAAAAATTTCAATCAGCGACCCTGGTACAAAAGCTTCTCCATCCAGTGTTTCGAACTTTTGTTTCGCTACACAACCATCATGTAACTTCAGTTCTGCCATGGGTATTTTATTAAACTCTTTACTGGTATCCAAAGACATCAGTTGATACGTCCCCAAAGGAATAACCCTGCCGTTGCTTTTGATGGTATTTGTTACTACTGTTGATGCCATATGTTATTTTTCAAGGGGTGGAAAATAAATTTCTTGTCCTGGTGTAAGGTTTCTAAAACTCTTAAGTTTATTAACACGTGCCACTAGCGGATAATACATAGGTGAACCATATATATCCTGACACATTAAGGGTAACTGATCACCTGCTTTTACCATTCGATAATGTGTTAAATCAGGAGATTCTAATCCTAATTTTTTCTTTTGTTCATCAATTGCATCATCTTCTACAAAAGAAATATTGAGCTCTGCACGTAACGGATCTCCGCTCCTATCAAACAGGGTATAATTAATATCTAAGCTAGCCAGTCTACAATTAAAGTTTATTGTTTTCCCCCAACTTAATACCAAAAAAGGTGGTTCATGAAGTTTGCCTTTGACTTTTACAATATTTGTCAAAAAATAATCTATTTGATCTTTTACACTTTTTTGGATTCCTAATGCAAGTTTCGCTATGGTTTCCGCTCCATATTGATGTACATTAGTTCCATCAAAAATCAACTTCATTCTTACGGTAGATAATGCACTGTAGGTAAACTCAGCATCTTCCTTATTCAGAGGATTGTTAGGGTTTCTAGCAAACTTATTAGTAAAATTTTGCTGCACCGATTCTGGGTTATACATCACCTCAAAATCAAGTCTGTTCGTTCTTCTTTCTTGATTATCAGAAGAGGTAATTTTAAGTTTTTGGAGTTTAAAGGGTCGTAATATATCCAATACTGACATAGCTATCTAAGGTTTTTCTTTTTCAATATTTTTAATACCTGTTGTACGCATTCCTGCATCATCATTTGTTGTTCATTTCTAGTATCCATTGGTGGATTCGATCCTTCTGATTCCACTGTATCGGATACAATTGCCCTGATGACAATCTCTTTGATTTCTACTGCCATTTTTATATTCTTAAAATTTGAAATCGTGTATATGCCAATTCCAGGGTGTCAATTGCTACCGAATTAGATTGTGCATCCAGATCTGATACGGACCATTTTACAGGATAGGCCTTTACAAATAGCCATCCTCCAATGGGAATCCCTTCTTCATTAAACATAGTAACCAATACATCAGAAGGGTTAAATTTGAACGTTGAAAATGTTGCATTAAATTCTAAATTCAAAAGAGAAGGTATCGGACTTGCTATATATCCTCTTTCTAACACCAAATTGTTATAATTCATTTTCTTTGGTATGCGATGGGCATGTAAATTTTCTCCACCTTCATTGATGGTTTCCAATTGTACTTCAGTACTGATACCACTCACTTTCTGAAACCTTAAATCAATCGGGTTAGGCCTTGCACCTCCAATCAGAAAGAACACCCCAAATCGGTGTGATAATGTGGGTTCTCTATCGGCAAAATTGATTGCTTTTAAAACATCTAACATATCGTTTTCTTTAATTGTGTTTTATTCGTAAATCATGAGCAATTAGATTTAGACTTTCTAACGCAATATCGCTAGTACTGGCGCTAAATGATGGTGCATCTAACTTAAAGGGCAACGCTCGGGAGACCTCCCAAACCACGATACCCATCCCAGCTTCATCACATAGTTCTATTCTAATATCTTTTTTTTCGCCAGATTTGACCCAATCGTAGAGATCGCTACGCCTCTTGACGATACCTCGTTTTAGGGTGATATTAATCGGTTTTCGCTGGCCTCTAATCAAATGATCCCCTACCGCAAAGCTAAAGCCGTGTCTGTACAACACATGATCATGATCAATTTCTAAACCTGAAATCTCTGAAAAAGACATAATTTCAACCCCATTGATCGTTACCTGATAATTGTATACCGGTAAAGGATAGGTTTCACTAATTTTTTGTTTGGTAATTGCCATAATTCCTTTTTTTAGCTATTCACGAACTGACTTTAGTAAGCCGATTCCGATGATAATACAACTGCTGCGTGTTTGGTGTGTGTAGTGTCTGTTCGAAAAAAGTATAAACTCATCTTCATGCTATTCCCGACCAGACACTACATTCCCCAATGAATTAATGATTACGCTTCTTCCATGGTTACACGGAACGCCATCAAATCCATTGATTCTATAGCAACATCATTAGAACTCGCGTCAAAAGAAGGTGCTGTGAGCTTGGTTGGGAAGGCGTCAATCACTTTCCAACTTACCATAGTACTACCTGTCTCATCTAACAGATGTACTACAATATCTCTTTTATCAATCTGATTGAGTTGTGTGCTATTGATCCAATCGTAAAAAATCGGTATACTTTTGCCCTTTACCAATCCTTTTTTCATAGAGATATTTACTGGCTGGATTTGTCCCGGCATATACATAATATTAGGTCCTACTTTACCTCCTGCAGCAAAACTTTCTTTATACGTGTGAGTTTCAAAAGATAATTCTAAGCCTGAGACCTCGGAGAAACTAATAGACTCTCCATTAATGTCTACCCTGTAGTTATAGGTTACCAAAGGGTAATCTGCTTTTATTTGTTCTTTAGTTAAAGCCATTATTTTTACTTTTTATAGTGTTATTAAATCTTATGAATAGGCTATGCCTCTTGCAGTTTATGAGAGAATTTTAGAATAATAAACTCTGCAGGACGTACTGCAGCGAGTCCTATTTCTGCAATCATACGACCTTCAAGGACATCTTGTTGTGTCATGGTTTTTCCTAATCCTATATTTACAAAATAGGCTTGTTCTTCTGTAGCTCCTGCTAAACCACCTTGTTGCCAGATTCCGTAAAGAAAACTCTCGATCATTGCCTTGACCTTAAGCCACGTAACTGCATCATTGGATTCGAAAACAGCAAACTGAGATGCTTTTTTAGTAGATTCTTCTATCATATTGAATAATCTTCTTACGGATACGTATCGCCATTCGTTATCATTGCCGTCCAGCGTACGAGCACCCCATACCAAGGTTCCTTTACCTACAAAACTGCGTATAGCATTGATAGATTTACCATTTTTGGAATCTACGTTAAGATCCTCTTGGTCTTTGGACGTTATTTTCTTTACAGGTGCTATTATCCCGTTTAAACTTACATTCGCTGGCGCTTTCCATACGCCTCTTTCACGATCGGTAGTGGCATAGGCTCCCGCTACTGCTGCACTCGGTGGTAAAATGATGCGTTGTTTAGACACCTCACTAATTACTCTATTGTATAATTCGGATTGTGTTTCTTTGATTGTTGATAAACTAGTAGATGCTCCATCACCTCCAGTTGTTGTCAGACTACGATTTCCTGTAAAGGACTCTACAGTAGCTGTGCCATCTATTACAATAATATCAAAATCACCTTTACCTGAAAATGCATTCCAAGCATCTACCACTTCGTTGGCCGATACACCTTCTCCAACATTAGTAATGGTTAACGTGGTTCCGCTAATACTGAAAGACAGCGTACCAGCCGATCCTTTATTAATCGTTGTTTTTGGTTCATCCTGTGCAGATCCCTGATAAATAATTCTAATAGCATCATTTACTTCTAACTGAATGGTTTCTTGCGCTGAAGAACCGGAAATGATAACACTATCTTCTTGATACTTGTATGTAAGTGAAGTCTGTAGATAAGGCGTATACGCCGCTCCATATTTTAGATTGTTGGTGCCAATAGCGGTTCTAAAAGAAGATGCATCTTCATCATCTTTTTTTACATCAAAAATGCAAAATCTGTCTTTTAATTCCTGGCATTGTGCTAGTGCTGCTACACACAGGTCGTGATAATCGACAGCATCTAATTTAGTGGCTTCTCCTAACATGAGTAAGGTAGGTTCATCTTCTTTGCTTACTGCTTCTAAACCTGCCATAAAAGAAGCTGCGTTATACGTATCTTCATAACTACCTACTGACACAATATAACAATCTCCTCCGCCATTTTTAAAATATAACTCTATGGCATGATATAAGGTATGTTTCGGAGGAGTAACGGCTACGCCGCTTATTACTCCTTCATTTACGGTAACATTAAAGGATGCCGATTGAGCACCTCCAAAAAGCTCTTTGAACTCCAACAGTGTGGATATTCTGTAAGCTTTGTTTTTAATACTTTCCTCGTTTTTTTTGGTTTTCTCAGTATATCCAATAAACGCAGGTACTGCTGTGGAAACTTCTGCTACAGATTGTGGTAAAAGAGGTACTTCCTCTGTATACACATCTGGTGTTAAAAATCTAGACATATTTTAAAAATTTTAAATGTTTATACTTGGCATTTCTAAAACCTTATATGAGTCCCTCGAGCTGCCTTTTTCTTACTTAATTTTGATGATTTGAATACCTTGTTGTTGTATTTTAGGATTTGGTAAATGACTCATAAGCACATCACCATTTTTGATCAATTTGATATTTTTTATAGGTTGATTGCTGTAGGGAACCGAATCTCTAGACTCAAAAGCTCTTATCCGGGTATTAGGAAAATTTAATTGCAAGGACGTGATGATCTGATCTGAGACATTTTGATCCACAACCATTTCATTAAAACTAATTTGCTCGTCTCTAGATTCTAGTGTTATGGTTGAATCATCAGTATTAGAAACAAAATAGTACTTCCATTGTACTGATTTTGCCTTAAATAGTATTTCATAGTTAGTAGACGGTGCGCTACTATTTGTATTAATTTTATTTCCAGCAATTACGATACTTGCTAAAGCAGGAAAACCACATAACACACCATTTTGTTCTACTTGGGTAGAAATCATTTCAGTACTTCCTATCTGTCCTTCCTGATTTGAAAAAGAAAGCATGTTTCCGTTTTCTATTTCAGACAAATCAGTAACTTCCTGAATACGCACTGATGTAGGGTATACGTAAAACGTAAATATATCATCTTCACCTAGGCTTATAAAGGTATCGCTATCTTGAGCTACAAGAGTCAAAATCTTTATACCACTAGTCGTTTTTTTTAAAATATAACCCAGATTATTTAGACGTGTTTTCGTTTCATTTTCTGCAACAAGTACCAGATCTTCGGGTATCCCCGAAAAATAGTTGTGGGCTATAGTGATAGAAAAAAATTCTTGATACTTCATAATTTTATTTTTATCTCAGCTTTATCAGCTATTTTTTATACTTAGTTATTTGTGCTATTTTCTTGCTCTATTCCCTCAACTTCTTTGGTTTCGGGGATAGGGTATTTATCTCCAATCTTCAGATTAACATCTTGTGTTGGAGCACCCACAAACTCTATACTTTGTTCATCTATGAATGATAGTAAGCGAACTCTATACAACACTGAGGGCAAATAGGAGGTATTTAAAGAATGCCATACCTGATTTTGTTCTTCTAAGGGGATTGAAATTAATTCTACAACCAATTTCTCTATATTTTCATCAGATAATTGAGGAGAATTTAATGGATTAAAAATCCTGTTCACCTGAAAAAACTTAATGACGTGAGATAGGAATTTAAGCGCCTGATCATATTTACTGAACTTAGACACAAAAAGAATCAACAACTCAATTCTAATTTCTGGATTTGTTTGTGTACGTATTCCGTTTCTTACAATACCCGAATATTGATCTGGATTTCTAAATTTCCGATCTTCTGAAATATTAATTAAAAATGGGGTGATTTTATCATTGGTAAAAGAAACCGGATCATTACTAGTAGTACTAATAAATTCTATAATATCAGACTCTGTAGTACCTACTACATTCTTAAAATATTCATTGAGTTTATCTTTCAAAACACTTAATACAACATCAACCATAATACGCTATAGGTTTATTAATTTTGTTGTATCAAAGGTACTTTGGGATACTACTTTATTTATAGAACAAGTCCGTCAAATCCGTGGAAATTTCCGACACCTTACTAGGGAAAAAAGCATTAACTATAACATTCCCGACATTTGTGGATCAGTACTATTAATTTTAATGTTATACTTATTGAGAAAAGGGAAAATATCATTAAACGTGATATAAATCCAAAAAAAAAACAGATTTTGAATCTATTTCCACTAAATTTTAAGAGTTCGTTTAACTTGCTATCAGGTAAATTCGAATTCTACTTCTAAACACTTTAGGAAACTCAGTAAAGGCGGCAAAAACCTTCTCAAAAATGAGAGGCTTTTTTTCTTAATTTATTGAATTTTCAAAACTGTTTCCGCTAGAAGATGCGTAAATCTCAGGTCCTGGAAGACTGAGTCTTATTCTACAAATATTGCCCTTTTTGAAATCATTGTTTTCTTTATTAAAAAAGATGTCAGCTCTAATAACAAACCCGTATCTTTTTGAAAGTTTTAGTAGTTTTTTTGCTGTAAAAGTATTTGAAAATTTGCTTGCTTCGATGCTTTTATATTCGAAAACTGTTTTCATACTTCTTTGGCTTAAGGGTTAATTCCTATTCACTTTTAACGTTTTGGATATTTCATTAAATAACTAAACGTCCACGCAATCTTTTATCTATTTTACGTTTTTTCTCAGTAATCATTTTCATGAGACTCATGAGATCAGGATCTTTACTTCTCTTATATATTTCATTAATACTTAACACCAATGATTTTGCTTCTCTAGATGCAGAAACTCGATCACTTGTACTCATATTACTCATACTTCTTTGGTGAAATTCTCTCGCTTTTTTTAATAACTCCATAAGAATCAATTTTAGTGAAACATTAGATTTTAGTTCGTTGCTATTCTTAAATCAAGTAGCCATTAAAATCAACAACAGCTTCTGTTTTGGAGTCGTTTCACTACTTGCTTTTTACTGACAACACTATAAAATTATATATTATTTTTCATATATTTTTATTTATATTTGTAATCATTACCATTAAAACTATTTATGAATTACACCTTGCATCAACTACAAATCTTTCTTAAAATAGTAGAAAAAGAAAGTATTACCAAAGCTTCCGAAGAGCTACACTTAACGCAACCTGCGGTATCCATACAGCTCAAAAACTTTCAGGATCAATTTCCTATCCCTCTTACAGAAGTTATCGGTAGAAAATTATACGTCACTGATTTTGGAAAAGAAATCGCTCTTGCTGCTCAGAAAATTATAGATGAAGTAAATCAAATTAGTTATAAGACCAAGGCGTATCAGGGGCAATTGTCGGGTGTTTTAAAAATTTCTGTTGTTTCTACAGGAAAATATATAATTCCCTATTTCTTGTCTGATTTTATGAAAGAGCACGAAGGAGTGAACTTGGTTCTTGATGTTACAAACAAACAGCAAGTTGTAAATAGTCTTGAAGAAAATAGAGTTGATTTTTCGTTAGTTTCTGTATTACCAAAAAATATGCAAATTGAGAAAACAAAGCTCATGGAGAACCAATTGTATTTAGTTGGTAATACTTCTGAAAAGTTTACGAAGAAAAAGTATAACAAGTCCATTTTTTCCGAGCTTCCATTAATTTATAGAGAGCCCGGATCAGGAACAAGGCATACAATGGAGAAATATATTGAAAAAAACGATTTACCTGTCAGAAAAAAAATGGAACTCACCTCTAATGAAGCAGTAAAACAAGCTGTTATTGCAGGACTGGGATATTCTATTATGCCACTCATTGGAATCCGAAATGATTTAGAGGCTGGACGCCTACAAATTATTCCTGTACAGGGTTTTCCTATTAAATCCATATGGAACCTCATCTGGTTAAAAAATAAAAAGTTTTCTCCTGTTGCAGAAGCTTTTCTAAAATATGTAGAAGAAAAAAAGGATAAAATAATAAAAGATAAATTCCATCTTTTTTACCAATGAAAAGAGGTTTTAATCTAAATAAATCCCTTACTCAAGAGAAAGGAAAATTATAAAAATTTAATAAATAGATACTTAACCAAAAAAGGGCGGTTAATCTTATGTCAAACTCAGGATGATAGTACAATCCAACACCACCAAAACTATCAGTATCTCACGTGAAGTTTAGAGTGTAAAAGAATATATTTCATGAAATTATGACACTTCTTTTTTACTTAATAATATTGAACGTAATATCAATTTTGTCAACGTTTTACAAGTAAAGTGTGGAAACTTAACAATAGTGCCATTAATTGGAATATTCATTCACAATTTGGAAAATGTGTCCCTATAATAATTAGACCCAATTAAGGCTGATAATCTGGGTGTCCTATTTGCCAAAGAGCAAATGCATAAGCATTCGCATAAAACTCATAAATTTTATTATTACTTTCATTAGCCACTCCGTGACCTGATTCGAAATCCACTGTGAATAAAATTGGAGTATCGCCTGAATTGCTTGCTTGCAAACGTGCTATAAACTTTGCAGGATCCCATATAACCACCCTACCATCTTTCATGCCTCCCATTACAATAGTCGCAGGGTACTTCTCCTGGTCTTTAATATGATGATATGAATCCATTTCCAATAATGCTTCGAATTCATCTTTTTTCTTAACAGTACCAAATTCTTTAATACTATTCAATCCATTAGGCTGTATCTCACATCTTAACATATTTAATGCAGGAGAAGTAAGAATAACTGCTTTATATAAATCTGGTCTTTCAGTCATCGCTCTACCGGCCATAATTCCACCTGCGCTAGAGCCCCATATAACAGATTTTGAAGGAGTAGTATATTTTTCTTCTATCATATATTTAGTGCAGGCTATCATATCTTTCCAGGTATTTGGTTTTGTCATTTTATAGCCTCCTTTGTGCCACACATCACCTTTTTCTCCTCCTCCTCTAACATGAGCTACTGCTAATATCCCACCTTCTAATACCCAATTTAGTAGCCCTGATGAAAAAAATGGGGTACCTGCACCACCATAAGCTCCGTATCCATAAAAGAGTGTATGGTTATTTCCGTTGTTTTGGAGCCCTTTTTTGTAAATTAAAGACAATGGTACTTTAACACCGTCATGAGATATAACCTCAACCTCTTTTACTTCTAAATTTTCATAAACTTCATCAGATATAGAAGGATAAATATCAATATCTTCAGAAGTTTTTTTTTCATAATCATAATGAAAAAGTTTATAATCGCTAGTCCATCCACCAACAGAAACTAATAAAGAATTGTAGTTATATCCTTTAGAATCTATAAAAATTGATCCATAGTTATTATCTAGCTGTATTTCCTTTTCTACATTTTCCTCAAGGACGTATAATTTTGATTCCACACCGTTTTTAAATCTCACAAAAAATAAACCTTCATTATTCAATGCTATATCAGTGATTAGACTTTTATTATCCGGTTTTACTAAAGTGATTGGATTTTTAAAGTTTGGATTCTCCAAAGAAGTTTTATAAATCCCTGTAAGTGAAGCTTTTTTTTCTGAGGTAAAAATAATCTCTTTCCCGGCAACAATTATTTGATTAATCTTATCAGATTTTTTATACAAAGGTTTCCATGTGAAGTTGGGATTATTTATAAATTCATTCAATGAGACATAATAAACATCCTTATATTTAGACGATCCACTGACTTTAGCAAACACATAATCATCATAGTCTTGATAAATATAGACTTTTGGAAAATCTTCTGGACCAAGGGATACTTCTGGATTATTTGTGATAGAGAATACCTCTTTTAATTTCTTTGGGTCGCTACCTAATTTATACAAAACACATTTAGAGTTTAAACTGTAATCGGGATGCTGAGGCTCTGTATTCGTATAGTGTAGATAAGTAAAACCAGAATTATCCGGTAACCATCGTATACCACCTATGGATAACTGACTATTTTCAATTACATACGGAAGAATCTGTTTGGTTGCGACATCAAGTATAATAATTTTGGACAGTTCTTCTCCTTTTTGGGCAAGGCCAAATGCAATTTTTTCCCCTTTCCAATCGGGTTGCATATAACTGATAACATAAGATTCCTCTGAGTCTGACTGAAAATCTAATGATGAGAAAAGTAACTGCTCTTTGTCACGTAAGCTTGTTCTCATAAAAAGTTTTTCTTCAGGAGTATCTGTAAATGTTTTTACATAAAAATATTTACTATCATAAGAAATTGAAAAATGCTTAATATTAAATTCTTTTCTTTTATCTAATGCTATTTGTTTTTCAATTAATTCTTTCCTTCCTGGAATATTCTTAAGTATGTCTGAAGCATAGTTATCTTGCGCTTGTAACCAAGAAATTACAGTCGTGTCTTTTAAATTTTCTAAATTTCTGTAAGGATCTATGATTTTTTGTCCGTGATATTCATCAACAGCCTCTTTAGCTTCGATCAAAGGAGCATCGAATTTTGGCTTACAAGAATAGATCGATAGCATTAAAAATACCAAAATAATAATTGAATTGTATCTCATACTATTACCCCATAACATTATCTTGTTGAGTTGGCGGCTTTGTATCGGTCTTAGGAGGACAAAAGGGATCTCCTAATCTACTTTTATCTCCATCATCGTCATCATTGTTATCACCGCTCGCCACAATAACTCCAGTTCCTCCTTTTATAGAAAACATAGTATGATGGTTTAATTTCGAAATTTTGCTCTTTTTTAAAATCAATTTTGACTTAGACTCCATTGTTTTTTAGTTTTAAGAAATTAGCTTTGTGTAAAACTAGCCGAAATTGATAGATATCACCAATAACAGTTCTCTAAATTCCGGAATTTAGACCAAAAAAAACATAGATAAAGCTAAAAATCAATTTTTTACATTCATGATTTGCTTAATAAAAAAAGAGGGATACACTCCTGTTTTTTTTCGAAAATGAGTAGAAAAAGATTGTGAACTACTAAAGCCTGATTCATTAGCCATTGATTTTATAGTATAATTACGAAACTTTTTTTCTGTCTTAATTCTTTGAATAGCATGATTTATTCTGAGATCATTAATATATTGAATAAAACTCTTTCCTTTTATATGTTGAATAGATTTTGACAAATACTTAGTATTTGTTTCAAAACTCTTAGCCATTGTATTGGTAGTAATATTTAACTCAGCAAACCCACTGTTCTTTTCAAAAACTTCTAACTTTTTTGATATTCTGGACAAAATATTTTCTGATAGCCCAGTCTCAGCTAAAGATGTTGGCCCATTATTCTTTAATAACGGTTTTATGACTGATTCTTTAAGTTCATTTTCGGATATTTTCATAAACAAATCAAATTTTTGCTTATCCTTCTTCCGCTTCTTATAATAGTAAATAAATAAACCTATCGAGATTATTAGTACTACCCCTAATGTCCTAACTAAAATTAATATTAAACCCTGATAGCTATCGTTTTTTGCATTTATTGATTTTATTAATTCTTCTTTTTCTGCAATTAGTTTTGGTGTATCATAATCATTTGTGATTTTTTTATTAATAATTTGAAAATCTTTATCTAATATACTGTCAAAAGACAATAATCGATTAATATAAAATAATTGATTTTCGGTATCATCAATTGATTTATAATATCCTACAATATCAGAATATACTTCTACATTTTCTGGAATTTTATAACTGGAAAGCTGTAAGATTGAATCTGTTTTTTTATAAAAAACATTAGCTAATTTAGCATTAGACATAGCTCTATATGTCTTACTTAGGTAAAGATAAGTATCTACTAAATTATAACTTTCAAAAAAATACTCGTTTTCTGGGATATAAAAATATGGTAATGATTTCTCTAATAAGGTTAAAGCTCCATCGTAATTACTTTTTTGATACTCAAATATCCCTTCATTTACCTGAAACACAAAATCCATTTCACGGTAATCACCAAAATCCATTGCTTTTTTATTTAGAACGGAAGCAGCATCATGTTGATTATTATAACGATATGTTGTTACTAACTCCGAAAGAGTTAAAAGATATGACAAGGAATCTCTTTTGCTTTTGTCTTTTTTAAGTTCTTCGAATTTCAAACATTCCTTAAGCAATGATATCGCTTCTTCATATTTTCCTAATTTCCTTTTTATTAAAGAAATATTATGTTTTAGGATATTAACGTGATAATAATTTTTAGACTTTTCAGCATACGTATTTGCTATAATATAATTATCTAAAGCTTGTTTTAAATCTCCCTTAGCGCTATATAGAGCACCTTTATTGATATATAAAATTGCCGGTAAATAAAAGTCATCTTCATTTCTACTAATGCTAATAGCTTTATCCAAATATAATAATGCTTTTTCATCAACATTTTGGTGTAAATGTGCTAACATATAATTCCCCCAGGCACGCTGAATGTTATCATTTTCATTGATTCCCTTTTGAAGATATGTATTTGCGTACAGTGGTGCTATTTTGGGATCTGATGTAAAAGAATAATTAAATTTTTCATCCAACTGATCATAATCGTAATTAACTAATGAATCTGGAATTACGAAGTTCTGCTGCTGACCAAATGAATGTACCGTTATAAAAACAAAAGTGTTTACAACTAATATACCCAGATAATCTTTAAACCTTAATAACATGAAGCAGCATTTAAGACGGTGTTAACATAACAAATGTAGAGAATTCACACGAAAAACTCTTAAATCATTTTATTGTTCCAAATTCCAGAATTCAAAGTCCAAATTCCAGAATACGGACATACTCTACTTGTATCTCACTACATGTTGCTTATATATTTGGTCTGATCAAAAAAATGAAAGTTATTCTTAAATCATTGATTTTGAAAAATGTAAAACTTTCTTTTAACAGTACTGTTCATATTACAAATCCAATTTTAAGAGCCTAAGATTGGAATATTGGAGAGCATCTTGCACACGATTATAGAGTGATTTAATGTCCATCCTACTTAAGGAACAGAGTCACATACGTAGCAAATCAACTTTATATAGAAGTGAATATTTGCGACTCAATAACAGGTCGAAAACTAACCGCTCAAGACCTTAATGGAGCAATACAAATCATTAATTTATGAAAAATTTATTTTTTGCTTTAGCATTCATGTTTGTAGGTACAATTACTGTTTCTGCATCGAACTCAAATGAAACAATTGAAGATGTTACTTATGAGTACATCACAGAAGTAAATGCAGAAGGAATAACAACTTGTCACGTTCGTGTTTGTTGGAATGAGTCTGAGACTTCTAGAAGATGCACTGATTGGCAAGAAGTACCTTGCGATACTGAACTAGAAATAGAAGGTATGTCTCAAGAGTAATTTTAAAAATAAGCCACGTCTATTTTTATAGGCGTGGCTTTAAAAAACTACATATGAAAAATCTTATTAAATTTTTATTATTTATTGCTATAACACAAGTCTACTCGCAAACTAGCATAAATGGAACTGTTTCCTATCAACAAACCATAACAAATCAAGATCAAAAAAAAGATAAAGAGTATACACTTTTCTTTAACCGAGGAGTTTCTTATTACGAAGAACAAGTTGATAATGAACTAAAGAAAGAACAAGTAAAAGAATCGGATGGAACGATAACCTTAAAAACAAGAGACAATAAAAACCCTCAATTTTATTACAACAACTTAAATGATGGGTTTTACTTTAGTGAAATCTACTACAACAAACATTTATTTGTTAAAGACGATATTCAACTTAATTGGCAAATCTTAAGTGAAACCAAAGAAATAAGTGGTTATCAATGTCAAAAAGCTACTGCAAACTTTAGAGGAAGAAATTATATCGTTTGGTTTACTAACAAAATACCGACTCCCTTTGGTCCTTGGAAACTTTATGGTCTAAGTGGATTGATATTAGAAGCTTCTGATCAAGCTGGCTTTATAAGTATTAAAGCAAAAAAAATCACAATTAAAACTACATCAAAAACAGAAAATAGTATGCCTCAGGTAAAAACCAATAAGGCAATTACGGTAAGTGACTTTCTAAAAGAAAAGCAAGAGTTACAAGACATATTTATCGCAAAAATAAATAGCAAATTACCAAAAGGAGTAAAACCATTTAAAATTGATAATGCTTGTAGTGATTGCGGCAAAGAACTAGAAGTGTATGATTAAGGTTGTTATCATTTCTTTTCTTTTAATTGCGCCATTATTTTGTTTCGGTCAGACAACCCTTTCCGGCAAGATTAATGACTCGTATGCTAAGCCTATACCTTATGCTAATATATTGGTAAAGAAGGATTCACTGAGCATCATTGCCTATACCTACTCTGATGAAAATGGTTTTTATTCATTAGATGTAGATATTCTTGAAAATCAAAACCTCTTTTTAGTATACACTAGCTTAGGCTTTAAGGCAAAAAAAATAAAGTTAAAGGATCTGAAAACTAGCGCAAATATAGATGTCGTATTACAAGATAAAAGTGTTACTCTAGATGAAGTCATCATTACAACCGATGTCCCTATTAGAGTGAAAAAAGATACCATCACTTTTAATGTCGACAAGTTTGCTAGTGGTAATGAAATTGTAATAGAAGATTTATTAAAAAAAATTCCGGGATTGACAGTTGATAATAACGGAACGATACGAGTTGGCAATACAGAGATCGAAAAACTAATGGTTGAAGGAGATGATTTCTTTGAAAAAGGATATAAATTATTATCCAAAAACATGCCTGCTCATCCGATAAAAAAAGTGGAAGTTTTAAAAAATTATTCTAATAATCACTTATTAAAAGATGTAGAAATAAGCGATAAAATAGCTTTGAATTTAACCCTTAAAGAAGATGCTAAACGAGTATGGTTTGGAAGCATTGATGGTTCCTATGGTATGATTTCTGAAAACAGATACCATTTAAGAAGCAACATAATGAATTTTGGTAAGAAAAATAAATACTTCGCTTTTACTAACTTTAATAATGTTGGTTTTGATCCTATTGGCGATATAAATCACCTAATAAGGCCTCCCAGATCTGATAGACCTTCTAACGTAGGAGATAATCAACATGTAAATAATTTGCTTAACCTATCGATTGTCAATCAAAAATTTAAAGAAAGTAGAACCAATTTTAATAATGCGGAACTCCTTTCACTTAATGCTATTTTTAATCCTACTGAAAGGCTGAAAATTAAAACATTAGGTTTTTTTAATTGGGATGAAACAGACTTTTTTAGAAATAGCACAGATAGAGTTAATGTAACCGATGCCAGTTTTATAAATTCTGAAGAATATAAATTACTTAATAAAAACAAAATAGCTTTTGGCAAACTAGATATCATATATAACATTTCAAAAACAAAAATGCTAACGGCTACAACGAAATATAACAATGGAGATTTTGATGATAGTTCTAATTTAATTTTTAATGGCAATTCAACTATTGAAAATTTAAAGCATAGTAATACTCTTTTTGATCAAAAGGTAGGCTTCACCAATAAATTCAAAAACAAAAAAGTACTATTACTTACTGGGCGATTTATTCATGAAAAATCTCCCCAAAACTATTCTTTTAATCAGTTTTTTTATCAAGATTTGTTTCCTTCTTTTAGTACTACTAACAATATTACCCAAAAGAGTACTAATCAAATGCAATTTGCAGGATTTAATGCACATTTATTAGACAGAAAATCAAACGACCACTTGCTCGAATTACAGCTGGGAAATGAATATAGAGAAGATCGATTAACGTCTAAATTTTCTCTACTAGAAAACGAAACGATTTTAAATATGCCAAATGAGTATCAGAATGACATCACATATGGAGTTAATGACTTATACCTTAAAAGTAAATATAGATATAATTTAAATGATTTTGCACTAACTGGGAAATTACACTTTCATCAACTCTTTAGTCAATTAAAAAACAGTACCTCATCCAAAAATGAAAATCCTTTTTTTATAAATCCCAGTATTGCCTTAAAATGGAAAATAAATGATAAAAACAAGATTACTTCTTCCTACTCATATAATACTACTAACGCAAAAAGCTTGGATGTTTTTAATAACTATATACTCACCGGATTTCGTTCTTTTTCAAAAGGGACAGGTAGCTTTAATCAATTAAATGCAACTAGTGTAACTTTCAATTATCGACTTGGAAATTGGAGTGATCGTTTTTTTGCAAATACTTTTATATCATATAGAAAAAATCATAACTTCTTTTCTACTAATGCGCTCATTACCCAAGATTTCACACAATCCGAAAAAATCTTAATAAAAGACAGAGAATTTTTAAATGTAAACTCTAACCTCGATTATTACTTTAAATTTATTTCATCTAACTTAAAATTAGATATAGGGTATTCTAAAATAGAATTTAAGAATATTGTAAACAACTCGAATCTACGTGAGATAACATCAAACAATTATTATTACGGATTAGAATTTCGTTCCGGTTTCAAAGGTTTTTTTAATTACCATTTAGGTGCTAAATGGACAACAAACAATATTGAGACAACCATTGACAATTCTTATACAGACAACCTAAGTTTTTTAGATCTATCATTTATCTTTAATGACAAATTTGATTTTCAGTTGCAATCTGAGCGATATTTTTTCGGAAACCTTGAAACAGACAACACATATTACTTTATAGATTTTGATATAAGGTATAAATTCCCGAATAAGAAATTAAGCATAGGGATGACAGGGAAAAATCTTCTAAATACAGAAAAGTTTAGTAATTTTTCAATTAGTGATATTGGGACATCAACTGTTGAATACAGATTATTGCCTAGGTTTGTTCTTTTAAAAATGGAATACAAATTCTAAAAAAACCAAGCTTTTCGATATCCTTAATATTTATCAAATAGTATTCTACCAAAAACATATAGTATTGTATATTTAAACAAAAAATACTTTATATGTCATCCCAATCCCGTCTGGATCGCGCTCATAAGAATGCAAAAGTCATTTCTTTTGATGACAGCTCTAAGTTTATCTTGTTTAGTGATTGCCATAGAGGTGATAATAGTTTTGCGGATGATTTTGCGAATAATAGAAATATTTACTTCCACGCGTTGAAACACTATTATAATGAAGGTTTTACCTATTGCGAATTAGGAGATGGAGATGAGTTATGGGAGAATCTACATTTTGATACTATTCTTGGAGCACATAAAAATGTATTCGAATTACTTCAAAAATTCTTTTTCGAAAATAGACTTGCAATGATATGGGGTAACCATGACATGGTATATCGCGATAAAAATTATGTAGAAAAACACCTAGCCTCTTACTTTGATCCTAAATTGGGAGAAGACGTGCCTCTCTTTCCTGGGATTACATATCATGAAGCAATTATTCTGAAACATAAAAACACCAAACAAGAAATTTTTTTATTGCACGGACATCAAGTAGATTTCATGAATTATGTAGGATGGCGATTTAACCGATTTCTGGTACGTTTTTTATGGAGACCTCTACAAGTTATTGGTATATCAGACCCTACTAGTCCTGCTAAGAATTATACCGAAATGATTAAAGTAGAGCGACGAATGAAAAAGTGGATTGCCAACCACAATAACCAGCTTACTATTATTGGTCACACCCATCGTCCCCGTTTTCCCGAAGCTGGCGAATTAGCGCTGTTTAACGATGGAAGCTGTGTTCATCCAAGATCAATTACCGGAATTGAAATTGAAAATGGAAGTATTACTTTAATCAAATGGCAAATTGCTACTACAGAAGATGGAACTCTCAAAATTATTAGAGTCCCTCTAGAAGGACCCCAACAATTGACCGATTTTATTACTGATTAATATTGTATTCATATGGAAAATATTAATCAAGTACTAGAACAAATTCCGATACGACACGATTTTGTCTCCTATTTTATTAGCCTTGGTATTTTCATTGGATTGTTAATAAGCTTTGTTCTCTTACTTCGTACTTCTAATAAAAACAATGCCTTCAGAATCTACGGTTGGTCATTGTTCTTACAATCCATTATTGCTACAGATGTTTTCTTATGCTATACTGGTCTAATAAAATATGTACCTCACTTTAATGACAGTACAGAACCATTAGTACTACTTCTAGCTCCATCAATATACCTTTTTGTATATACGCTGCTTACCCGAACATCAATCACTTTCCGAAAACATTGGATTCATTTATTACCATCTGTTTTATACTTCTTATCGCAAATACAATATTATCTACAACCAATATCTGTTAAGATTAATGCTTACTTAGGAGCTTATTATAATAACATAGAAAAAGTAAGAATCCCTAAAAACATGGATTATACTTACTTATGGATTAAAGATGAGTTTAGATGGTTGATTTTAGCGAGTTTCATTTTTTACATCGTTTTATCAATGCGTCTTATTCTAATAAACAGAACTAAAAAGAAGATCTTAAGCGCTGAAAATACAAGTATCAATAAATTCGATTTTTCTAAAAACACCTCTATTGGACTTCTAGCTTTTTTCTTGCTCATATTTATTGTGTATATAAATTTTGAAGATGATGGCGGAGATCATTTTATATTTATTTTTAATACAATCATAGTTAGTGTTACCAGCGTCATATTATTGTCAGAATCTCGTTTTTTCGAAAACTCTTGGATTGCTGATAAGTATGAAACTTCAAGATTTAAGAGTCAGGAAATTTCCATTGATGATATCAAGCAATTTGTGGAGAAAAACAAGTTTTACTTACTGAGTTCTGCTTCCTTAAAAAGTTTGGCCGAAGAGTTAAACTCAAGCCCCAATTACATATCTCAAGTAATTAATACATACACTGATCTTAATTTTAATGATTTCATCAATCAATATAGAATTGAGGCGTCTAAGAAACGTTTAACTGATTCAGAATATAGTCACCTTACTATCGAAGCTATTGGAAACTCTGTAGGATTTAAATCTAAATCAGCATTTTACAATGCTTTCAAAAAACATGTAACAATATCTCCCAAAGCATTTGTTATACTTCAAAAAACTAAGCAATAAATATTAGAAGGCGTCCAAAATTATAATTCTATACATAATTCACTTCATTTCCTATCCAATTAGAAGAGAAATATTTCACTTTTGAGGAAATAAATTTTTTACAAATTATGGATGAAAAGATTCGTCGTTACGATTTAGATTGGTTACGTGTTATTGTATTTGGATTACTCATTTTTTATCATGTGGGAATGTTTTTCGTTCCCTGGGGATGGCATATTAAAAATAACGTGATTTACGATTGGTTTCGCTGGCCAATGTTATTTCTAAATCAATGGCGTTTACCAATTCTGTTTGTTATCTCAGGTATGGGTACTTTTTACGCCTTATCACACAGAAATCTTTGGCAATTTAATATGGAACGAATTAAAAGGCTATTGATTCCTTTATTATTTGGTATGTTGTTTATTGTTCCACCTCAAATTTATTTCGAGAGGTTGGTTAATAATCAATTCTTAGGATCTTATATTGAGTATTTCACAACTGAAGCCTTTATCGGAGTATATCCTAAAGGAAACATTAGCTGGCATCACTTATGGTTTTTGCCTTATCTCTTAATATTTTCTATTATTCTTTCTCCTCTATTTATAAAAATTAAAAGAAGTGCTCCAAAATTTACTATTTGGATACAACAACAGCTTCAAAAATCGTATGGATTATATCTATTTATTATACCGTTATATTTTATCGAAGCATTAGTAGAACCCTTCTTTGATATTACACACGCTTTAATAGATGATTGGTTCAATTTTACTAATTCTTTGACATTCTTCCTTTTTGGTTTTATACTTATTGCTGCTGGTCAAAAGTTCTGGAAAAGTCTCGATCTTATAAAGTTTAAAGCATTTATTATAGGTATTATTGCCTTTTCTATTCAGCTTTCTATATGGATACAAGACCAAGATAGCTTTCTTATTCATTTCACTGAAGCATTAATTAAGGTTACGAATCTATGGTCTTGGATTTTGGTTATTTTAGGATATGGAGCTAAACTTCTAAATACTAAAAGTAAGCTACTTGCCTATTGCAATAGAGCAGTCTATCCATTTTATATTTTGCATCAAACGATCACTATAACCATTGGATATTACATCATGAATCTTCATTGGGGGTTACTACCCAAATTTATAATATTGGTGATTGGTACATTTGGTGGGAGTTGGATTATATATCATTGGATTATTTTAAAGATACCTATATTGCATCCTTTCTTTGGTCTAAAAAAACCAAATAGTTATTAATCTATAATAGTATTAGATATAGATAACTCATTGTCATTTGGAACGCTATATTCAGTACAAGATTCTTTCTGAAGATCATATTTTTCTGATGAGACCTCCACCCAATAATCATCTCCAAAAAATTTAAAAAAATAACGTTTATCAATATAGACTTCATATACATCCTGAGTCGCATAATAACCCTCTTTTTTAACTGAATCTTTAGGTTCTACTGAAATGTATTTTTCTTTGAGATAATGAATATAAATAGAGTCCTTACAAAAAAGAAGATGCTTAGGTTCCGCAGTACCTCCATCCCAGTTTACATCTCCGTTATTCACTGTAAGTTTATAGCTATAACTATGACTTGTTCCATAATCGGAGTTTGTTATAAAACCTGTATACGTGGTGTTTTTATTTGTTTTTTCTACTTCTAAATGTTTGTCATTTCCTAAAAGCGTATTTGTTATATCAATACGTTCTGTAGTTTTCGATTTACAGTCGATAAATAAAAAAACGAAACTAAGAATCCATACATAAATTAATTTTTTCATTTTTATATTATGATATTAAAAAGCATATGCTCAAGAAAAAAAATCTTCTTGAGCATATAGGCCTAAAGTAATCTAAATTTTTTATTCGATATTGAGCACTTCCTCGATCTGAGGAGCATATTTTTTTATAGTCATTTCTACTCCTGACTTTAACGTCATCTGGTTTACACTGCAACCAACACAAGCTCCTTCTAACTGAACTTTGACTCTCTTATCATCCTCAATACCCACTAATGAAATATTCCCTCCATCACTTTCTAAGAAAGGACGAATTTCATCTAGTGCTTTTTCTACATTAATTCTTAATTCTTCAGAAGTCATTTTTTATTTTTTTATAGCAGAACAACCTGCCATTGTTGTTATTTTAATTGCTTCAGTAGGTGGTAGATTTTCATTTCTGGCTACAACCTCTTGTACAACATTCCTTGTTAATTCTTCGAAGGCTTTTTCTATAGGAGTTGCCGTTTGTAATGCCGCAGGACGACCAACATCTCCAGCTTCGCGTATGCTTTGCACTAAAGGTATTTCTCCTAAAAACGGAACATCAATATCTTCTGCAAGATGTTTAGCACCTTCTTTACCAAAGATATAATATTTATTGTTAGGAAGCTCTTCTGGAGTAAAATATGCCATATTTTCTATGATCCCTAACACAGGCACGCTAATACTATCCTGTTGGAACATCGCTACTCCTTTTCTGGCATCTGCCAGTGCTACATTTTGCGGCGTACTTACTACTACTGCTCCTGTTATTGGTAAAGATTGCATAATCGATAAATGGATATCACCTGTTCCTGGAGGCAAATCTAGTAGTAAGAAATCTAATTCTCCCCAAGCTGCATCAAAAATCATTTGATTTAATGCTTTTGCAGCCATAGGTCCTCTCCATACTACTGCTTGGTTAGGTTGTGTGAAAAATCCGATGGACAATATTTTGACCCCATAATTTTCAACGGGTTTCATTTTAGATTTGTCTCCTACTTTAACAGATAATGGTCGTTCTCTTTCTACATCAAACATAATCGGTGCAGAAGGCCCATAGATATCTGCATCTAATAACCCAACACTAAAGCCCATTTTGGCCAAGGTAACTGCTAGATTAGAGGTAACAGTAGATTTACCAACTCCTCCTTTACCCGATGCAACAGCAATAATATTTTTAATTCCAGGAATCGGCTTCCCTTTAATTATATTTTTTTCAGGTTGTTTAGCTGCAGGAGCTTCTACTTTGATATTTACCTTTATTTTGGCCTTTTCATATACTTTATCATGAATTGCTTTCATTACATCAACTTCTGCTCTCTTTTTGATGTGTAATGCAGGTGTAGACAACTCTAAATCAACAACCACTTCATCTCCAAATGTGATTACATTTTTTACAGCACCGCTCTCTACCATATTCTTCCCTTCTCCAGCAACCGTAATAGTCTCTAGCGCTTTTAATATATCTGATTTTTCTAACTTCATGAGTATTATTTCTTTTTCTAAACAATGAATCAATCTAGAATGATTCTAAAGGCAAAGATAGGTTGAAAAGTTAAGATTATAAAAACTATAAATTGAAATCCGCTATGCCCATATCAGCAGCAGCAATAGACCTAAGCGCAAAATGGTATGATTTGTGATAAAAAGAATTTCTATATCCAATCAATTGGTACTTATGAAACGAACAGTTTTTTTCTCGTTACTACTCTTTATCATTTCATCCTCTTCCTTTAGCCAAGGAAAATTGGAAAAAGCCGAAAAAGGGTTATCTAAAAATAACAACTATTATTCATCCCCCTCTAACTCTAGAACATCATCTAGTTCGTCTTATGACAATAATTCTCTTTGGGGAGGTCTAGCTATGGTTTTTATAGAAATTGGATTATACGCAACCTATTATGGTTTAATAGAAAGTCCCACAGAACAAGAACATCGTGCTAGCAACGCATTTATTACTAAACATCCTTATCACAGTTCTAATAGAGGTAATTATGCATATAATTGGGATGGAGATACTAACCTATCTAGAATTACGCTAACCAATCGATTTATTGCAGAAAACAGTGAGTTATATGGCAATCATCTCAATGCAGATTTTAGGTTTTTAAGGAGACTCAGTATCGAGGCCGATTATCTGCAATTATGGGAGAATAATACCTTTTTTGGAAATAATTCTCTTGCTACATTTACATTTCTAGCAAAATATCACCGAGTCCGAACAGAAAAGTTTAATGCATATTGGGGTATGGGTGCCACTTATATTGGAGGAGATGTGGAAGAATTAGGTTTTACCTATGGTATTGGAGCAGAGTACTTTTTTGCCAAACCCTTGAGCCTAGAATTAAACTATAATCAAACGTTAATAAACACGAGATCCTCAGACAAACTAAATTTCTCTTTAAATTATCATATAGATAGATTTAAAGTAACAGGAGGGTATGAGTATCTTAGAATTGGAGGTATTGGTTTCTCAACATTTTCGGTTGGGGTTGGGATTTTTATTTAACCATTTAGGGCATCATAACTCCTTCATTGGATCCCAGAATAATTTTTCGAAATCTTGTATTTGATTATCAATTACTTCTACACCCTCATTTTCGAGTAGTTGCTGCATTAAATTTGTTCCATCAAAATGGTGCTTCCCGGTTAGAATTCCTTTTCTATTGACCACTCTATGAGCAGGTACATCTTCTTGTTTACTGGAAGCGTTCATAGCCCAACCAACCATTCGGGCACTTCTTGCTGCACCAAGGTATTTAGCAATTGCTCCATAAGAAGTAATTCTACCATATGGAATTAGTCTTGCTACTTGATACACTTTATCAAAGAAGTTTTCATTTGTATTCTTATCACTCATCCCAAGTATAAATTATTCTAGCTAAAGTTAATAGTACTAAAATCAACATCAATATCCCCATAAAATAGTTAGAATATTTAGTTATAGATGCCGTTTTCTTTTCAATTTTAAGAAAAGAAATTACATAAAAATACAAGGTTACAAAAGTTCCGATACCAGCAGCAATACCAAATACTACAATCCTTAATGCATCATATTCCATTTTTCCACTTACACTCATAGCCGCAGCAATCGTACAGAAATAAGGTATGGGTAGCACATTTATTGCAGACATCATCATCCCTTTAAAGAGGCTACGCGAACCTGCATGTTTATATACCTTGATCTTGGTTCTTCTTTGTTTTGCTTTCACAAAAAAGTATATAGCCATTAAAAAAAATACAACCGCTCCTGTTCTGAGTAGTATATTTTTTACATAAGGATTAAAAAATATATATTTTGCTAGTAAAATAGCGAATAATGCTTGAATAAAAACAACAACCGAAGCTCCTATTGCCACTAGGATTCCGTTTTTCTTTCCTCTTTCCAAACAAGTTTTCGCAACAGTCATATTGATCAATCCTGGTGGAATTACTCCAACTAAGGATGCAAAAAATGTGACGAGAATGAGTTTAGTTGTTTCCAAATCGATGACGCAATTAGGTAATTTTAAACTGAATGTAAGTTATAGGTTTATTTTTTTCTAAGTATTGTTTTTCATAAAAAGTCTGGATAGTTGTTACCTCCTCTGGTGAACCTTCTTGATGATACACATTATGGTTAGCATATAATACCTCATGTCCTTCTCCGTGTAACAACCCTAATGTATACCCATGCATAAACTCACTATCTGTTTTAAGATGCATGATCCCGTCTGGCTTAAGAACTTGCTTGTAACGTTGCAAAAACTCATGGTTAGTCATTCTATGCTTTGTTCGCTTATATTTTATTTGAGGATCCGGAAATGTTATCCATATCTCATCAATTTCGTTTGTACCGAATATATGATCTACTAATTCTATTTGAGTTCGAATAAAACCTACATTGTTCATTTCTTTCTCTATAGCAGTTTTAGCACCTCGCCAGAAACGAGCTCCCTTTATATCTATCCCTATAAAATTCTTATCAGGATACTTTTCTGCTAATCCTACAGTATATTCACCTTTACCACAGCCTAATTCCAATACAATTGGTTTTTCATTCTTAAAAAACTTCTCTCTCCATTTTCCTTTATACCCCAAAGAATTATTCAACACTTCTTCTCGTGTAGGTTCTACCACATTCTGAAAAGTTTTGTTTTCGTTAAAACGTTTTAATTTATTCTTGCTTCCCACCTATTTATCTACTTCTATATCTATTTGACTCTATAACTCGCTTTATGTTACATCTAAGTTTACAATTCTTAAGCTCCAAGAAAAACTATTTATGCGCATCCCTTCGTACAACAAGATTAGTTCAACTACTATATTCAATGCGTTTCACTTTTGAAAATACAGTTTCACTAACCTAAACATAATTTTTTGGTAAAATTAAGGAAATATATACTTAGAAGAATACTATTAATTTTAAAAATAAGACAATGTGTTTTTTAAATAACTAACTTATAAACCAACTGATTTTGAGCAAAAAAGTACTTGTAGCGCCACTTAATTGGGGATTGGGTCATGCGACTCGTTGTATTCCAATAATAAATGCTTTAATTGATGAAGGTTTAGAACCTGTTATAGCTTCAGACGGAGCGGCACTTGCTTTACTAAAAAAAGAGTTTCCTGATTTAAAATCAAAAGAAATTCCTTCCTATAATATAGAATACTCCAAAAAAGCCAGCACTTTCAAGTTAAAAATGCTCTTAAATAGTCCTAAAATAGCCCACGCTATTACTACTGAAAAAAAAGTAACAAAGCGGATTATAGAATCTGATGATTTTTATGGTATTATCTCTGATAACAGGATGGGAGTGAGACACAAAAGTGTCCCTTCTGTGTTTATTACACATCAACTCACCGTTCTTAGTGGTAAAACAACTTCAATAAGCACAAAAATTCACAATAAATATATTAAAAAATTTGATGTCTGCTGGGTACCGGATATGGCAGATGATCCAAGTCTAAGTGGTGAACTTGGCCATCCCAAAAGAAGTAATATTCCTGTTACCTATCTCGGACCTTTAAGCAGGTTTACCTATCAAAATTTACCAAAAAAATATGATATCATGGTATTGTTATCCGGTCCAGAACCACAACGAACCATGTTAGAACAAAAGCTATTTCAGGAATTTGAGCGTAGTGACAAAAAAATAGTATTCGTTAGGGGTATAATTGAAGAAAGACAGAAAACATATATAAAAAACAATATAACAGTTCATAACTACCTTACTGGTAGCACATTACAAGACGCTATTAATAGCAGTAATATTATTATTTCTAGATCAGGATACACTACGGTTATGGATCTAGCTAAATTGAAGAAAAGAGCATTTTTTATACCAACTCCAGGACAATTTGAACAAGAATATCTCGCTGAACGCCTTACTATGAAAAGGCTTGTTCCTAGTTGTAAACAAAATGAATTTACGTTGAAAAAGTTATACGATCTAAACGCTTACAAAGGATTAAGTAGTTTTAGTACCGACATCGACTACGGGGAACTTTTTCACTTTTTCCAAAGTAAATGAAAATTCACTCCCTATTCGATAATCACTTTCTACATAGATACGTTCGTGGTGGGCCTCTATAATATGTTTAACAATCGCTAATCCAAGACCTGAACCTCCTTCTTTACGTGATCCACTTTTGTCAACCCTATAGAAACGTTCGAATAATCTAGGTATGTGCGCTTGTGCAATACCTTCTCCATTATCCGTAACTCTAACAATAACTTTATTTCGAATTAAATTCTCTATACTGACCTCTGTGGTACCATCTTCTTTTCCGTACTTGATAGAATTAACTATCAAGTTAGAGAGTACTTGTTGAATTCTCTCTATATCTGCGTGGACTATAACAGGTTCTTGATAATTCATGTCAAAAGTTAAGGCTATATTTTTTTTTGCTGCTTTCATTTCGAATAAATCAAAAACACTTTGCACCAGTTCTATAATATCAAAATTGGTATAATTAAGATTTAGATCACCTACTTCCAGTTTAGTAATCATGTCAAGATCTTTAACTATATAAATAAGACGCTCTACACCCTTACTTGCACGATTGAGATATTTGTCAAGAATTGCAGGGTCGTCCATTGCTCCGTCGAGAAGCGTTAATATATATCCCTGTACTGTAAACAGTGGTGTTTTTAACTCATGAGAAACATTTCCCATAAATTCTTTACGATAATCTTCTCTAACTTTTAAGGTTTCTATTTCTGTCTTTCGTTTCTGAGCAAATTTTTCAACTTCCTTGATCAAAGTTTTCATATCTGTAGTTACTGGACTTTCACCAATAGTGTCAACATCTAGCATTTCGATATCGTCATAGATTTTTCGAACTCGGCGATAAATAAATCTCTGAACCCGATACTGTATAATTAAAAAACAAACAGCATAACATACAATAGTGAAACCTACTAAGACTAAAAAATTAAATTGAGATTGTACATATAAAAAAACGCTCAATAAGAGCGTTAATACTAACGTTATATATAAAGACGACAGGTAAGCAAACCTATACGATCTCTTAAAATTTTCTGCCATTATACAACAAACTTATAGCCAACTCCTTTAATAGTTTTAAAACTATCGTCGCCAAGTTTTTCTCTTAACTTTCTGATGTGCACATCAATAGTACGACCTCCAACGATAACTTCATTTCCCCAAACCTTATCTAAAATATCTTCTCGTTTGAATACTTTACCCGGTTTAGAGGCTAATAAAGATAATAATTCAAATTCTTTCCTAGGTAATATAATCTCTTTTTTATCCTTAACGATCTTATATTCATCCCTATTAATAACAAGGTTTCCTATCTTTACTACATTATCGGATGACTCATCTTCTTTTAACCTACGGAGTAAGGCTTTTACTTTACTTACCAATACTTTCGGACGAATTGGTTTTGTAATATAATCATCTGCACCAGCATCAAAACCTGCTACTTGTGAATAATCTTCTCCACGTGCAGTTAAAAAGGTGATAATTGTATTTTGTAAATCTGGTATTTTACGAATCTGTTCACAAGCTTCGATACCATCCATCTCAGGCATCATTACATCAAGTATAATCAAATGCGGGTTTTTCTTTTTTGCGATTTTAACAGCCTCGATACCATTCTCTGCTGTTAAGACATTATAGCCTTCTGCAGTTAGGTTATAGCCTACAATTTCTAAAATATCCGGCTCGTCATCCACTAGTAAAATCGTAATATCCTTTTTGTTCATTTCTTTATTGAATTACATCACTAATCGTAAATATACTAGGTTAAAATGAAGTATCGATAAACATTTATACAGGAAACGATAAACTAACACAAAGATTTTATAAGCATAACATTAAGTTAACTTAATAAACTCAATTCGTGATCAATCCTGATGATCTCTATAAGTAGTTAACAAGTTCATAGTAGCCGTAATGAGATCTTTCGTCTCCATGAGTAGTCCAAAATAAAGCGTCGTATTTTTAGGACTACTTTCTTCTGTTCTCGTACGTTCTACCTGCTTATTAATTTTATCATTTACTAAGGTAAATAATTTTTGTTTTTCTTCTATAATACCATTAAGACCACCAAACTCTCTACTGTCAAAAATATCTTTAATACTGATGAAGAATTCTTGTAATTCATCTTCAATCTCTTTAAGGTCTTTAATCTGATTAAATCTTAATTTCTTATGGTTATTATTGACATGTTTATGACTGGTTTTAGAAATGTACTCAAGAGACTGAGTAATATCCTCTAGGTATCCCAGAATGGAAATATAAAAACTACTTGCGCCGACACTGGATTCGTCAAGGTTTTTAATAAAATAAAAAATACTATCTCTAAGTTCCTCTACTTCTGTTTCTAATTTTGCAATTCCTTTTCTGCTCTTTTTAAGAGAAGTTAGATCATATTTTGCCAAACTATCTATTGTACTGCCATAAATTTTATTTCCTCTGCTTACAAAAGATTTAATGTTGTCCGCACTTTCTTCAATAACTCCTAGTATTGAACTACTCTCTGACTTCTTAAGACTATCTTCTGCTTTATTTGCTCTTGTCTTATTACGATACTTAATCGTATTCCTAGCCAACAAGAGTATTGCCACAAGTAGCAACACACCTGTCATTATCGGTTGATTAAAATTAATTAGGAAAGCAATAAGTGCTGCAGCCAAAAATGCACTTATAGCCGTAAAGAACCATCCACCTATTACATTTAAAACTCCAGCTACTCGATACACGGCACTCTCGGTTCCCCAGGCTCTATCTGCTAATGAAGTACCCATTGCAACCATGAAGGTTACATAAGTTGTTGATAACGGTAACTTCATAGAAGTAGCAATAGAGATCAAAACTCCGGCTACCATAAGATTAACTGCTGCTCGTACCATATCAAAAGCTGGCATATCTTCCTTTCGCACAGTAACTGGTAATACCTGTTCTTCAAACTGTTTATCAGACAATTTCTTGAATGACGCTGGTGTAATAGACGATACAACTTCAGAAATAAATACGGTTCCTCTTACAACACCTCTAGACAGAAAGTTAGGACGAAATTTTTCATCTCCATCTCCTTGACGTGATAAATCAATCGATGTCTTAACTACGTTTCTTGCCTTAGAAGAAAACCAAAGGGTCAAAACCATAATTAGTCCTGCGCCTAGTAAAAGTAATGTTGGTGTTTCTGCCTTACCACTTAACGAAGTCATGAGATATTCGTTTGCAGGAACTCCAGAGTCACTCCACATTTGGTATCCTTCCCAAGCAGCTATAGGAACTCCGATGAAATTTACCAAATCATTCCCTGCAAATGCAAGCGCTAATGCAAAGGTTCCCACTATAATTATGAGTTTATAAATACTAGTTTTAAAAATAGTCATAAATGCGTAGGAAAATAAAGACCAAAACGCAAGACCTACCATTACAATAGGTAAAACATTAGTCTCTAAAAACCCTCTTAAAGTAATAGCAATGGTACCTGTATTTGCGTCAATCTTAAAGAGATCTTTCTTATCAGCAATCATTTCTTTGACAGTTTGATAAGAACTTTCGAAATGAATATTAGCCCACTCTAAGAAACTTAACCCAGTATCATTCGATAATGTATCAACAATTAATTTAGCATAATTAGTACCCTTAATACCTTTAATAAAAATAAAGTAAAGTATTGCAGTTAACGCAATTCCTCCAAATAATGCTCCTACCCATTTTGCCTTTTTTTCAAAATTAAATGACAACAACAATCGTGAAATATATTGGACAATTGCTCCAATAGAAAATGCAACGACCACAGAGAGTAATATTCCGGTAATAATTTCACCAGCTTTTTTAGTATTAATATAATTACCTAAATCTCCAAAAGAAAGTGATGAATCTGCAGCAATTTTAATCAAAGCTACACAAACAGCTGCTCCTAATAATTCAAATACAATAGAAACTGTAGTCGAAGTAGGCATACCTAGCGTATTAAAAAAGTCAAGGAGTAATATATCAGTGATCATAACTGCCATGAAAATAATCATGATCTCATCAAAATAAAACTCACCAGGCACAAAAATACCCTTACGAGCCACTTCCATTAATCCACTAGAAAAAATAGCCCCTGCGGCTATCCCTAAACTAGCAACTATCATAATAGTCCTAAAGGATATGGCTTTAGAACCTATTGCTGAATTCAAAAAGTTTACGGCATCATTACTAACCCCAACTACTAGATCCGCTATAGCTAAAATAGCTAAAGCAATAATCATCAAAATATAAATGTCGTTCATATTTTTTTTACAATCTTATAAAGCACAAAAATGTTACTAAAAATCTAGTCGTATGTTATTGAAATGTTATCTTTTTTATAGTAATCCAAAATCATTTTGCTCCAAATTATAATTAAAATTGTAATTACCTAATGATTAACATTATGCGATTTCTGCTTACTTTTATTACGATCTTTTAGAACTACTCAGCCCCAATAAAATTACATTCCTATTTTCACGATCCTTTTACAATCCCTAAATCATAGTATTTGCGCAAAGTTATAAGTAAAACAAACTTATTAAATAGACTTCTACTTGTTAGTACTTATATCTCTTACTTTGTCTTTACTGAGTTTATATATTCCTTTATTACTAGTTATTTTTTCACCTTTTACTGTTCCATAAGTAACAAAAACACACATTCATAACATTATAACACTCTGAAAATCATTTATTTATAGTTTCAATGTTAATTTAATGTTATGTAAATGTTGCTTAAAAGTAAAATTAATGTTACATTTGTAATGTAAATATTAAGAACCCCCAAATAAAACATATATTATGAAAAATATACTCTTAACACTGGCAATTCTTTTTTCCGCAGTAATCATGGCACAAGAAGCAAAACCTACTTTCGAAAAGCAAGGTGATGCAATTAAAGGTACTTACTTTCACGAAAACGGTGAAGTACGTCAGCAAGGATTCTATAATAAAGAAGGAAAACTTCACGGAGAATGGAAATCTTACGATGTAACTGGTAAGAAAATTTCTATGGGACAGTATACTAATGGAGTTAAGACAGGAAAATGGTTCTTCTGGAGTAACGAAAAACTATCAGAAGTAAATTATAGTGATAATAATATTGCTTCTGTAACAACTTGGTCTAACAAAAGTGATGTAGTTGTCAATTACAACAATAATTAAATTTACTAAAATATTTTATTTAAAGCGCTCATAAATTTATGAGTGCTTTTTTTTGTTGAAAAAACTTCAAATTATATAAAACGTGAAACTATATTTTTCCTGATAGAATCTATGGATCTTGTCGTTGACCAAAACTATCTTCATACCTCACCTATCACTTAAATCGGGTTCTTAACAATTAGGTAATCATTAAAAATTTCATTCTAAACCTTTATTTTAAAGAACTTCATAAATTATGATCGGCTTATTTTTTTGTCAAAACGCCATTTTTAACCAAAATCAGATAACAATTACATAACATTATAATTACCCTTATTTAATTTTTCAGTAACGCTCAGGTAACAATAGCTAACGTTATTTGCACCGAATTTAGAACACGTTATGAGAAAAATTGTAATTCTCTGTGCACTATTCGTTGTTGGAATAGTTAGTGCGCAGGAAACCGGCTCTATAGCCGGTACTTTGCTTGATAAAGAAGCAAATGATCAACCTTTACCCTTTGCCAATGTATTGATAAAGGGAACTAGTAAAGGAACAACTACTGATTTTGATGGGTTATATACTATCGAGAATTTAAATCCAGGAACTTATACTATCGAATTTAGTTTTGTTGGTTATGAAACCATAGACAAAGAAGTTGTTGTTACTGCAAATCAGACTACTACTCTAAATGTATCTTTAGGAGCTAGTGCTGCTGCATTAGACGAAGTTATTATAAAGACTACGAGTACTAAAAAAGAAAGTGTTCAAGCACTTCTTTTAGATCAAAAAGGTGCTGTAGTTCAGAAACAGAGCATTGGAGCTCAGGAACTTTCGAACAAAGGTGTGAGTAACGCTGCGGGAGCTGTTACTAAAATTTCTGGAATCTCAAAACAAGAAGGTGGAGGTAATGTTTATGTTAGAGGTCTTGGAGATAGATACCTAAACACCACATTCAATGGCTTATCCCTACCCGCTAATAACGTAGATAAAAAAAATATTGATCTTGGTCTTTTCTCTTCTGATGTCATTCAGAATATTGGTGTAAGTAAAACCTATGCTGCTAATTTTTATGGTGATTTTGCAGCAGGTAATGTAGATATAAAAGCAAAAGAACATGTCGGAAAAGCATATATTAATGTAGATCTAGGTAATACAATAAACACTGCTGCAATCGGAGAAAAATTCGTAAAGAACGAAGGAACAGGATTCTTTGGATTTTACAATAGATATAGAAACGATCCATTTGCTGTTGTATTATCTCATGGTATTGACCCTATTTCATCAGAAGGACCGGTTGGACTTTCAGGATCCATAACTGCAGGAAAATCTTGGGAAGTTGGTGAAGAATCAAAATTAAGCATCTTTGGAACTGCATCTTTTGGTAGTAATTATGAATACAAAAGAGGCGAGGCAGCAAATGTAACGGCAGCAGAAAATCAAATTTTTAGAGATACTGAAATTTTCGAATATAGCCGAACTACTACTGCAATGGCAAATGTTGTATATCGAATTAATCCAGATCATAGAATAAAGTTTACTTCCTTATTTATTAATGATGCAACAGATGAAGTAGGTCGTTTTGGAATCGACGGTAATGGGTTTAACAGAAACACCATTGCAGACATTGACGATTTTGGGTTTTTTACACAGAACGTGCAATTCGAACAAGACATGATTTATGTGAACCAACTATCTGGAGTTAGCAACATTAATGAAAAAATAAAAGTAGATTACGGAATTGGTTTTAACAGTGTTCTTGCTCGTCAACCAGACAGAAAACGAATCGCTATAGAACAGTTTGATCTATCCTTAGATAACGACCCAACTACAAACCCAGTTCTTTTCCGTAATGTAGATTTTGACAATCAACGTTACTTCCAAAATATTGAAGACCAAGAATGGAACGGTCGTATAAACGTAGCGTACGAGCAATCAGAAAATCTATCTTTCAATTTTGGATATAACGGACGTATCAAACAACGTGATTTTGACAATCAACGTTTTGGATTAAGTATTATTGAACCAAGAACAGAAGTTACTGATGTTAATGATTTTAATTCGATTTTTAATATTGATAATCTGGGTGTTACCTATAATACAGTAGTAATAAATGCTTTAGATCCTTTAGCGGGATTAGGAAACACAAACCTTCCAGGTCTTCCAGAAAACACCTATACTGGAGACCTCGATATACATGCCTTATATGCTAGCGCAATCTATAAATACGGAGAAAAATGGACATTTGTTCCTGGATTACGTGTAGAATCATTCAAACAAAGCATCCAATACAATGTAATCAACCTTGCATTTAACAACCCAGGGCGTAATGAGGCAACAGAAACCTTTTTATTACCTAGTTTAAATGTAAAATATGCATTAAACGAGGATCAAAATTTACGTTTTTCCGTGAGTAGAACCGTTTCTAATCCAGAATTTAAAGAGGTAGCTCCATTTGTATATGAAAATGTAACTGATCGTATTGGTGGTAATCCAGACCTATTAAATGATCCTGCATTCTCTTCTATTATCAATCTAGATTTAAAATACGAATGGTTCTTTAATAGAGGTCAGATATTTTCTATTGCTGCTTTTGCAAAACAAATTAATGATCCTGTAAACTTAGTATCTGCGAATGATGCTACAGGAACACAACGTTTCTTTAGAACAGGCGACAAAGCGGAAGTTTTTGGTATCGAATTAGAAGCGCGTAAAGCATTGTTATTAAACACTGAAGAAGAAAGTCTTCTTTCTGCAGGTCTAAACGTTACCTATACGGCTACAAAACAAGATTTAAAAACTGTTTCTGGAACCTTCAATACCAATTTTAATAGAGATTCTGATCAACTACAAGGTGCATCACCATTTTTGATCAATGCGGATGTAAGTTATACTCCAACTTTTGGAAATTATAAACCTGTAGCAAACCTTGTATTCTCCTATTTTTCTGATAGAATAGATGCATTAGGAGCAGGGCAATTAGGAAACATTGTTGAAAAAGGAGTGCCTACATTAGATTTTGTCTGGAAAAACAAAGTGCGTGACAACTTTGAAATTAACCTTAGTGTTAAAAACCTGTTGAACCCAACCATAGAAAGAGTAAGAGAAAACGCAACTATATCAGAAGATGTACTTACCACTTTAGGCATTCCATTTAGTAGAAATGCAACTAATGAAATAAATCCAATAGATGAATTTGCGCTGTCTAGTTATAAAAGAGGAGTGAATATCGGATTACAATTTAAATACACATTTTAACCCAATTAAAACGAACACGAATAAAATTATTTAAAACAAAAAATCATGAAAGCAACTATATTTCTTTTAAAAACCGCTGTCATTGTAATGCTTTTCGCAGCATGTGCAAGCGACGACACATCAGACATAACGATTAACATTAACGGTGATGGTTCTCCTGTTGATCCTACCAGCGAAGTTATAGGAGGTACTCTTACAGAAGACCTTACTCTTGAGTCCAATACTGAGTACTCGCTTAATAGCGCACTTATTGTTCCTGAAGGTTTCACGTTAACTGTAGAGCCTGGTGTAGTTGTACGTGCAGCAACCGGATCTGATGTATACATCGCTGTATTACAAGGAGGAATTATTAATGCAGAAGGAACTTCTTCTAACCCAATTGTATTTACTTCTGCTACCTCAACTCCTAATCCTGGAGACTGGGGAGGTCTTATCATATTAGGTAAAGCACCAATAAACTCTGTTGTTGGAGGAGATGCTACTTCTACTTCTGAAATTGGAGGATTACCATACGGTGGTAGTATAGTAGATGATAACTCAGGGATCCTTAGATACGTTCGTATTGAATATTCTGGTGGTGCAGCAGATGCAGCTTCAGAAAATAATGGATTTTCATTCTACGCAGTAGGAAACGGAACTACAATAGAATATATACAAGCTTTTGAAGGAGCAGATGATGGAGTAGAATTTTTTGGAGGAACGGTTAACGCTTCATTTATATCTGTTGTAGGTGCACAGGATGATTCTGTAGACTGGACTGAAGGATTTACAGGAACCTTAACAAATGTGTATATCGAGCATAGACAATCTCATGACAAAGGAATAGAAGGTGATGGTTTTAATACAGATATCGGAAACAACTCTAATCCTGTGTTTTGGTCTGCTCCTACAGTTACAAACCTAACCATTAATGGACTTGGTTCTTCTAATGAGAATGAAGCTATCAGATTACGCGCTGGAACAAGAGCTGTATTTACCAATGTGATGTTAGAAGGTTTTGCAGAAGGTTTTGACCTTGATGATACCGAGACTGGAAACGGTGTATTAAGTGATGAAACTTCTGTTACAGATATCACTTTTGATGATATCACTCTTACTCTTAAAAATGATACCGGAGCTACTTTTGGAGAAGCAGATGTAATCACTGGCATTGGCAATGGAACTGGTGCAGATTACAACTCATGGAATTCTGGATGGACTCGTAACTAATAATACGAGATAAAAATTTATCCAATAATAATTAAGCTGTTTGAAAAGGTGATTAACTATTTTTCAAACAGCTTATTTCGTTTTTATTTTATAAAACACTACCCCTCTTAACCTTTTCTTTTCATTCTTAGCACTTAAGTTACATTCTAATAATCCAACAATAATAATGGGTTAAAACTAATAACAGTGAAACTTTATTTATTTGTAATAAAATTTCAAAGAACACTTAATTAAAATACAACATACTACGCGTGATACTTTCTTGAATATTTTGAGTTAGCTATTAGATATAAAGAAACGTGTTCGTAGAAGACTGGAAGATCATTATTATCCAACAACAATAATGTTTCTCTTCAGTCTTCTCTTTTTTTATAAATATTAAAAATGAATGTTTTTAATAGATTAACTACAAAGTGATTGTTACCCAATATAAAATCTCATATAATTCTTTAAAAAAAACAAAAACATTACAGCTATTCGTATTGTATGTTTATCCAATTGTTAAGACAGGTACATCCATTTTCAACGGTTTAACATTGTCATAATGTTTATGTAATATTTCACAAAACTACCAAACCCAAAAGCTGTTCATTTCGCGAAACAAACTATTATTTTATCAAAACAGAAAGTAAAGTTCAAAACTTACTATAAACAAAGGGTTTACGAGAACTTATACAATGTAACAAAATACTAAAATAGATTAAGAAAATTATCAAAAACACCACTTCTCTCTCTTTTCTCCAAAATTACAATCCCTTAAACTAAGGATAATAGTAGGGTAAGATTCCTTACTGGAAAACCGTATTTATTTGTAAAAGATTTTTAAGGACACGAAATGAGAAAATTTTTCACAGTCATCGCACTGTTTTATCTTGGATTAAATTTTGCCCAAGAAACCGGATCAATCGCCGGAACATTGTTAGATAAAGAAACTAACAATCAACCCTTGCCTTTTGCAAACATTCTTATTGTAGGAACCACTCTTGGAACTTCTACAGATTTTGATGGTAAGTATGAAATGCCAAACGTACCTGTTGGGAACTATACATTAGAATTCAGTTTTACTGGGTATCAAACATTACGTATTCCAGATGTGGCGGTAACTGCAGATAAAGTAGTTGTAATTGATACAGGACTAGGTGCTTCTACCGCAGAACTAGACGAAGTAGTCATAAAAGTGCAAACTAGTAGAGAAAGGGAAGAAGCTTTGTTGTTAGAACAAAAAGCCGCTGTTACCCAAAAAACTTCAATCGGAGCTGAAGAATTATCTAAAAAAGGTGTTGGCGATGTCGCTTCAGCTGTCGCTAAGGTAACAGGTATTTCTAAACAAGAAGGATCTGGTAATATTTTTGTAAGAGGTTTGGGAGATCGCTATAATATAACGACACTCAACGGGCTACCTTTACCCTCTAATAATCCTTCTAGAAAAAATATCCAATTAGATATTTTTAACACCAGTATTGTGGAAGCTATAGGAATAGATAAAACATATGATGTAAGAAATTACGGTGATTTTGGAGGTGCAAATATTGATATCGCTTCTAAAGACTACAACGGCCCTGGATTTATCGGTATAGGATTTTCTTCTGGTGGTAATACCGAAGCCATCGCGGTAGATCAATTTTATCTTAATGAGGGACCGAACAATAGTGGTTTTTATGACACTAATCCTCCTGCCTTTCCTCTCAACAATTATAATTTTACTACTAGTTGGGATAGAACCGAAACTAGTATTCCTATTAATTCTAGTTTTTCTCTAAAAGGTGGAGACTCATTTTATTTATTCGGTGGAGAAACTAAATTAAGTTTATTTGGTGTTGGCTCATATAGTAACAATTACACATATCAAGAAGGAGTTTCCAGAGGAAGTGTTAATGTAAATTCTGTTGCACAAAGTGACTTTGATTACTTTGATTTTGGATATAATACCAACACTACACTTATGGGTAATATTGGTATTAAGTACAAAAAACACAATATTAAATACAATGTTCTATATCTAAATAATACAAGCCAAAAACAAAGAGAGTTTTTTGGGATTATAGATGTAGAAGATGATGCCCCCAATGGTGGAGGATTCATACAAAGGGAGGTATTCTTGCGAACGTCACTTATTACTCATCAGCTTTTAGGCACTCACGAAATAGGAGAGCATCTGGATGTTAATTGGGGTGGTTCTTATAGTTACTTGGAAAGTACCGAACCAGATAGAAGACAAGTTACATTAGTACCTAGAGTTCCAAATGAACCTGAAGGATCTCGATCTTTCTTATTAGTATCTGCTGCATCGGACAATCATAGATTTTTTGCAGACTTAATAGAAGAAGAGTTGGCTGGCAACTTGGCTGTAACTTATAAGTTTAAGAAGAATGAAGATGAGAATTTTGATGGTAAAATTTCACTAGGTTACAGCAGTAAATTTAAAGAAGTTGACTTTGAAGCAGAACAATTTAATTTTCAGATCTTCAACAATATACCTCAACCAGATGTAGATATACGTAATGTAGACGCATATTTTACACAAGAAAACTTAAATGCTGGATTATACAGGATCAGAACATTTAGAGGTACTCTGGATACGCCCGGTGCTTTAAATCCACAATCGTACGGCGGAAATCAAGACATTAATTCCGGATTTATAAGTCTTGAATATAATTTTTCTCCAAAACTAACTTTATTAGCAGGTGTACGTGGAGAACAAATTAATCAAGCTATTGAATGGAATACCGTAATTAATGGAGAAGGAGAAAATGAGCTAGATGCTTTTGAAATACTACCTTCACTTTCTATAAAATATGCATTAAACGAGAGACAAAATTTAAAATTCGCTGCAAGTAAAACGTACACATTACCCCAATTTAAAGAGAGAGCTCCATTTTTATATCAAGAAGTAAATCAAGATTATTTTGGTAATCCAAATCTCGATTTATCTACTAATTATAATGTAGATATTAAATGGGAATTCTTCCCCAAATCCAGTGAAATTTTATCAGCAGGTGTGTTCGGAAAATACATTGAAAATCCAATTAATTCTATTGTTATACAGTCTGCTGCTAATGACATTACCTGGGCTAACACAGGAGATAGTGCTACTGTAATTGGAGCCGAACTAGAACTTAGAAAAACCATCTACAAAAAAGAAAAAGAGGTTAAAGAAGATATACTCGAAAGCAATTTTACAATAGGAGTAAATGCGGCTTACATGTATCATAGTCAAAAATTAGATGGTGAAAAAGTTTTAGAAGAATCAGAACTTAGTTTTGATCCGACATATTCTGAAACAGGAATCTCCGGTGCTTCAGATCTAGTTGCAAATGCAGACATTGGATATTATACTGAGTTTTCTAAAGAAAAAAATCTAAGATTAACATTAGTAGCCAATTATTTCTCGAATAGGATTTTTGCTCTAGGAAACTTTGGTAGAGGTAATATTATTGAAAAAGGTGTACCTACTTTGGATTTTATTACAAAAGCACAGTTATCAGAAAGAATCTCATTAGGACTTTCATTCCAAAACCTTCTTAATCCCGATATAGAAAGATTTCAAGAAGAGGCGTCAACCAGTAGCGGTGATATCAACCCAATTCGTAGTGGTGATGGCCTTCAGCAACGAGATGTTGATATGTTATCCTTTAAGAAAGGATACAACTTCAAACTATCTTTTACTTATAGCCTATAAATAAACTGACTAAAACAAAACATTTTAAAAGCGAACAATTTTTATTCACAATTATTAAAATTCAAAACAATGAAAAAAATCTTTTTTACATTAATGCTAACACTTACTACCGGAGCGTTTATAGTTTCTTGTAGTAGTGATGATGATTCTGGTACGACATCTTCCTGTACAGATGGAGTTCAGAACGGAAACGAAACTGGCGTAGATTGTGGAGGATCTTGTACTCCTTGTACTTCATCTACCCTTAATGGAGAAGTAACAACAGACACTACATTAGATGCTTCTCTTAGTTATAACCTTACCGGAGCATATGTTGTTAAATCAGGATCTTCATTAACAATTCCTGCAGGAACAAGAATTGAAGCTACCGGTGGTACTGCCGCTTATATCGCTGTAGAACGTGGAGCTCAAATTTTTATCAATGGTACCTCTGCTAATCCAGTTGTAATGACATCTGCATCTGCAAATCCTGCTCAAGGAGATTGGGGTGGATTAGTTATCTGTGGAGATGCTCCTACAAATAAAGGAAGTAATGTTACTTCTGAAGTTGCTGACCTTCAATATGGTGGTAACAATGCTAGCGATAACTCTGGATCAATTCGCTATTTAAGAGTAGAATATACCGGTGCTACATTTTCTAATGATAAAGAATTCAATGGAGTTTCTTTATTTGGTGTTGGTTCAGGAACGACTTTCGAGTTTGTTCAGTCTTTTAATGGTGGAGATGATGGTATCGAATTTTTTGGTGGAACCGTTGATGGTGATAATTTAGTTTCTACAGGAAGTGGTGATGACTCAATCGACTTTGCTGATGGTTGGGCTGGAAGTGGAACAGACTGGTATATATCTGGCGGTGCTAAAGCGGGTATCGAAGGATCTAACAATGGTGACAACGGTAATGCTACTCCTGTAACTACAACTACACTTACTAATATTACAGTAGTTGGTCCTGTTACCGAAGGTGCCCTTTTCTTTAAAGAAGGTGGTGGTAACTTTACAATTGATAATTTCTATACGAGTAACGTTAATATAGGTATTAATATTTCTGATACTGATGCGGAAGCAGCGGCTCGAATTGAGAATGGAGATTTAACAATCACAAATATCCAATTCGCAAATGCTCCTACAGATCTTGATATCACAAATTATACGGGAGCTAACCAATCTTTCTATAGCGAAGGTATTGCCACTGGAGCTGGAAATGGTGCTGCTTCTCCTGATTGGGCTGCAGGATGGACAACAGGTCTTGACAATAGTGGTCCAGCCGGAACTGAAAACTTAGCTGGAGAAGTAACTGGAGATGTTGCTCTAAATGCGAGTATTGAGTATCAATTAACTAGCGCCTTTTATGTAAGAGCGGGTGGTTCTTTAACTATTCCTGCCGGAACGACTATCAAAGCAGTTGGAGGTACAGCTTCTTTTATAGCTGTAGAAAGAGGTGCACAGATCTTTATAAACGGTACTGCTAGTAATCCAGTTGTAATGACTTCTGGTACTACACCTCCTGCACAAGGTGACTGGGGTGGGTTAGTAATTTGCGGAGATGCTCCAACGAACAAAGGTAACAATGTTACTTCTGAAGTTGCTGATTTACAGTACGGAGGGACAAACGCAACTGACAATTCTGGTTCTATTACGTATTTAAGAGTAGAATATACAGGTGCTACTTTCTCTAATGATAAAGAATTTAACGGTGTATCCCTTTTTGGTGTAGGTTCAGGTACGACTTTCGAATATGTACAATCTCTTAATGGAGGAGATGATGGTATTGAGTTCTTTGGAGGAACTGTTGATGGTAACTTCTTAGTATCTATTGGTAGTGGCGATGATTCTATCGATTTTGCTGATGGATGGGCAGGAAACGGTGATAGCTGGTATATTTCTAAAGGAGCTAAAGCTGGTATCGAAGGATCTAATAATGGAGATAACGGTGATGCTATGCCTGTAACAACTACAACACTTTCTAACATTACTGTTGTGGGTCCTGTTACGGAAGGTGCTCTTTTCTTTAAAGAAGGCGGTGGTAACTTCACGATCACTAACTTTTATACTGAAGGTGTAGACCTAGGAGTAAATGTATCGGCTACGGATGCAGAAGCAGCTGTTAGAATTGAAGCTAATGCTCTTTCTATCAATCCTATGCAATTTGACACTCCTGCAACTGGATTTGTACAAACCAATTATGCTGGTACAAACCAAGGGTTTATAACCGTTGGTGACAATACTGGTGCTGGAAATGGAGCAGCTGCTCCGGATTGGGCAAACGGCTGGGCAACTGGTTTCTAATAACCTCTTGTTTACACATCTAACAATATACAAAACACCCTCAAATTTGAGGGTGTTTTTTGATTTAGATTAGAAATTTTACTGTCTACAATACTCTTTTACAAAAGTTTAAGACAGCTTAGATCTAAACTAATATTATTTTACGCTTACATGATGGTATTTTAATGATTTATTAAATATGATTTTTCCCCATTTTATTGTTTTAAAATAACTTTACTTAAAAGAAATTTAAAACCTATTTATCATGAAAAAAATCTATTTATTTTTAATCATTATGGCAACATCATTTATGCAAGCACAACTTGATGTTAAGGATCTATCCGTAATTTATGATAGTGGGAAATTATATAACCCTGGAGGTCGAATTGATTTCGCTTTTAAAATAAGGGGGACTTACAATCGAAATATTAGATTAAAGTTATATGAAGGAACAATTATAAATAATCAAAACCTAATAGCTTCCATTAATTGGAACGATGACGGCGATACTTTTATATTTGATTCGTTTACTAAAAAATTTTGGTATAGTACTATTGGCCTTAATAAAACTCCATTTTATATAAAGGATAAAGGTGTTACCCTAGTATTAGAATATAAAGGAGAACAAAAGAAATTATTTTATAAACCAAGTCTTAAAATAAGAAACTTAAAATTTACCGCTAATTCAAGCAGTATTTTAACTAAAGGACAAAGAATATTTTATGATTTCGATATCGTTGGAAAATTTGATGAAGATATTACCATGAAGATTTATCAAACTAATGAAAATCCTGAAAATCTTATTACTAGTGGTCTCATAAATTCAGAAGATGAAGAGTTAAATTTCGGTCAATGGACAACAATGAACAATTGGAGTACTGTTACAAGAACTAATGGAGCGAATCTTAATAGTCCCTTGTTTTTGGTTTTAGAATACAAAGGAGTAAAAAGAGTTATTTCCGATAAATACAGAAGCTATTCTACAAGAATTCATCCATATAATGATAGACAAGCTGCTATTACTTCATTTTGTAGTAATCAACCAGTAGATACTAGGACATTTGTACTAAGAAGTAATGATCCATTACAAATAGGACAGCTATATACTTTCACGGTTCGTCTTGGTAATACCACATATAGAAATTATGAAGAAATAACGCGTCTTAACCAAAGAATTACTTCTATTAGTCAACTAACTAATGGTAGACCAGCTTCCTTTGTAGACACTCCTTGTAGAAATGAATCTGATCTCCAATTCGAAACATTAGAAAAATCTAATTTTAAAAGTGATTGTAATGCTCCTGTAGTTGGTTGTGTAGTTGGTGGTCATTATATACACAAAAGTATCTTTAGTAACGGAATGGATTTTAAAGTATCCGTAAAAAACTTAGGAGATATACCATCAGAAACTAAATTTATACATGTATATCTTTGGGCAAATGACGATCCTAATGTTTCATTTTATAAACCAAAAAACAATGTATTCAGATTAGACCCGTTAAACTCAGGACAAAATCGACCTTTTATTTCATTCTATTTTGATGATAAAGGAAGTTATTTTGATGGAGACATACCGGCAGGTAATTATACCTTACAAGTAAGAATTGAGGATAACTTAGAAGGAAATTCGGAATATAGCACAGAATTTAGTCTTCCTTTTCAGGTTAGAGCGGGAGATCCTACGCGTATTTCAAAACCAATTTTAGTTTTAGATTCGTTACAAAAGAATACTTCTTACAGACCTTATAATGTTTCAGTATATTCAATACAGGGGCAATTGATTAGTAAAAAGCAGGTGAATTCTGAGAAAGAAGAACATACTTTTATTCAAAATTTACCTAAAGGTTTTTATATTATCAAAAGTGATTCAAGAACATATAAAATAAGTAAATAGTATTTTATAATAATATTATTGAAACACCCTCGATTGAGGGTGTTTTTTGATTTAGACTAGAAACTTTTACTCTCTACACCTCCCTTTTCTAAAAGTCAAAATCACTTAGATAAATACTAATATTGTTATAATAAGAACCGATAACAATTTGATGTTTTGATATCCATCTCCCTTATATAATAATAGCACTTTACACTCGCATAATCGTATTATAATCATTTGGTAAAGGTGATTTTTCCCCACTTGGTTGTTTTAAAGATAACTTTATAAAAAAAGTATATACTCTTTTCTATTAAAAAACAACTTATCATAACCTGAAATTAACTTTCATTAAAATAGTAAAATAAGCCTACAATCAGAGTTAACACATTTCAAAATCAAAACACTTTAATAAATTAACTTTTAAAACTTTTATCATGAAAAAAATTAAACTCTTATCAATTTTAATGTTTTTACTGTTATCAATCCAGGCTAATTCGCAAATAGATATTCAAAATTTTCAAGTAACCTCACCTCTTAATCAAAGTTTTACCTGGAATAGTGGTCAACGTTTTGATTATAAATTTGACATACAAGGAAACTATGGCTACAATGAGATCAAGTTAAAGGCTTATGCAGAATCAGTAACATCAAATAATCTTATAGGCCTGATTAGATGGAATAGAGAAGGTGATGATAATCTTTCATTTAATTCTTACACTACAAAGTCTATGTGGGTAAGTATTGCTTACAATTGGAATGGCAGAAGTTTCACCACCAGTACTTCAAAAAAATTCTATTTAGTAGTAGAATATCAAGGAAACTCTCAAACCTACCTATATACAATACCTGACGGTGATAATGATGGTGACGGAATATCCAACACTCAGGATGATTGCCCTAATGAAGCTGGACCTGCATCTAATAATGGATGTCCCCTTGGAAATCCAAATTTGGCTGTCGATTTAGACGCGTCTCAAGTTTTTTCTCAATGTACAACTTGCTTTCCTTGGCTTGATTTATTCTTTAATAGCGGGAAACGTCATTTAATTGCAAATGGTGGTGTTGGCAGCATTGGCTTTAATAGATTGGAAATTAGGAATATTGGTAACGCTACCTCTAATAGTGCAAAAGTCAAATTCTACTTTTCTCTGAACAATACAATTGGTAGTAGTGACAAACTCTTAAAAACTATTAATATGCCTAGTCGTAATGTAAATAGTTCTTATGGTATCCAAACAACAATCAATGGATGGGACATTAATAATAATGGAGGTCTTGCTAATGGAAATTATTTTATTTTGGTAGATATTGACACAGATAACTCAAATAACGAAGGTACAACTGGTGAAGCTGATAACCTTTTGGCAATCCCGATTACATATACTGAAGAAAATATAACATCTATCATTTCACCTTTTCCTATTTCTAGACAAAAGAATACAAATACTCAATTTGAGTTAACTGTTTACAATTCTCAAGGCACACTTGTTATAGAAAGAAAAGTTGCAAATAAAGAAGAAGAAAAAGCTTTTATTCAAAATCTGCCTAAAGGTTTTTATATTATCAAAAATGGTACAGATACTTATAAAATTGTGAAAAATTAGAGATGTAAAAACCATAGCTATTCTAATACTTTAACCGGAAATCAGGTCTGATTTCCGGTTTTTTTATGGTATAAAGCATAGTCGAGAACAGTTCCTCATTTTAGACAAAGGGAGGTGGATTTATACTTTCCCTAAGAAAAGTATAAAGACGAAGAGTGTGAAGAAATGCTTAAACGTTGCATGTAATAAAAGCCATCTTTCTTTTGATGCCCAAAGCATCAAAATTCATTCTCCCCTTTCACCAAAGGGAGAGAGCCTTTATAAAGCTTTTCATAAAAGTAAGATCCACAAAAAACTCCTCATATCTTACTTACACTTTCACCGATTTCCAATTCCCTTTTCTAAACCATAGAATGCCAACAACTGCAATTAAAATTTCGGCAAAAGTAATTGCTAAAAATACACCCATTGCTCCCCAATCAAAAACGATTGCTGCCAAATATGCGAAGGGCAACTGGAATACCCAGAAACAAAAAAAGTTAATAACGGTTGGTGTCTTCGTATCTCCTGCTCCATTAAAGGATTGAATAACAACCATCCCATATGCATAAAACACATATCCGGCAGCGATTACACGCAAACTCAATGCTCCATATTTTACAACTTCAGGTTCTGTACTAAAAATTCTGATAATACCTTCGGCAAAAATTAAGTAAAGTATGGATACGAAAATCATAAAATATGCATTATACTTTGCGGTTTTCCATACAGATTTTTCTGCCCGTTCAGGCTTACCAGCTCCAAGATTTTGCCCTACAAGTGTTGCAGCAGCATTACTCATCCCCCAAGATGGCATTAGTGTAAACATCAATACTCTGATTGCAATTGTGTATCCCGCTAACACTTCGCTACCAAATTCTGCCATGATTCTCATTAAAAACACCCAGCTGGATGTCCCGATAATAAATTGACCAATTCCCCCAAGAGACACTTTAATCAAATTAATCATCACTTTAGAGCGTAAAACAATATCTTTAAAAGATACTTTAATTTTACTCCATCCAAAGAAAAGAATCGCTAATTGTAACAAGACTGCACTACCTCTCCCAATTGTTGTTGCAATAGCAGCTCCCTGCACACCAAAACTTGGAATTGGTCCAAAACCAAAAATAAAAAGCGGATCGAGAATAATATTTAAAAGGTTAGAAAAAATCAATACTTTCATCGCCACAGAAGCATCACCTGCCCCTCGGAAAACAGCATTTATTAAAAACAACAACATTATAGTGATGTTTCCACCCAGTAACACCTGCGTATATCCATATCCTTCTGCGATTAAATCAGGTTCGCCTCCCATAAGTGCCAAAATCTCTTTTGGAAAAAGTATTCCGACTACACTGATGATTATCGCCACCAAAATTCCTAAAAATATGGCCTGTACCGACGCCTGGGAAGCTCCCTCGATATCTTCTTCACCAACTCTACGAGCTACGATAGCAGTTACTCCCATACTGAGTCCAATGGCTACTGCATAAATTAAAGTGATTACCGATTCTGTTAACCCTACCGTAGCAATGGCATTTTCGCCAAGACTGGAAACCCAATAGATATCTACCAATGCAAAAATAGATTCCATGATCATTTCTAAGATCATAGGAATTGCAAGCATAAATACAGCTCTACGAATACTACCAGAAGTAAATTGTTGTTCTTTGCCTGTAATAGCTATTTTAAAATAAGAAAATAGTTTGGTAAGGGTGAGTTTATTTTGTATCATAAGAAAAAGAATTACGTTTAAAAAAAAAGAAATAAATGGAGAATGCTAGAGAAGTTTCTCTAGCTTACTAATACCGAGGTCGATATTTCCAAAAAGACGTACATAATTCTTTATAACTTCATAACAATGTAAATATCCGTTTTTTTTACGAAACTGCAAAACAAACAAAAAACCTTAACCACTAAAAGGTAAAACCGTACACATGAAAGCAAATTTATTATTAGTAGAGATTTAACATTAAAAAAATGAACTCCCAAACTCAATTATTAATAAAATATTGTACTTTTATAGTCCCAAAATAAAGTTTTATGAAAAAAATCTACTTACTACTCATATTTATTGGTTTTTTTAGCCTCTTCTTTTCTACTGGAGTACAGGCTCAATCATCCTTTAATACTGCTGATCAAGAAGAAAAAATTCAAGTATTTCCTAATCCTGTTTCTGGCGATATTCTTAATATAACGTCTAAATCTGGAAAGTCAATTACCTGTAGAGTTTTTAACGTTTTAGGCAAAACAGTACTATATAAAGTTATTACTACAGAAAAATTAAACATTTCTGCACTACCTCCAGGAGTATATGTTCTTAGAATGAAAATTGGTGATTTCACCACCGCTAAAAAACTGGTAAGACAATAGAGTTTAATCAATGATTAATTTCTATTAATTCAATACAAATGTACTATTGGTAATCTAACCAAAAATCAAAATAATATATAAAAAACACTCTATTCATACAGAGTGTTTTTTTATACCTTTGTTTTAAACAAAACACCCTATCGACTCGTATGTTAGCTGAGACTATTTTTAGAATTCAAAATGATCAAGATTTTGAAAAAGCTGCATTGAGAGTTTTTCATTATCAGTATGTTAATTGTGGAATATACCAGCGATTTTGTAACCTTTTAGGAATTACTAAAAGTTCTGTAAAAAATAGCCGTAATATTCCATTTCTGCCCATTGAATTTTTCAAGCGAGAAAAAATCGTTACCTCTTCATCTAACATTCAACAAATCTTTACCAGTAGCGGAACCACAGGAAGCATCACTAGTAAACATTATGTGACTAATTTAAATATTTATGAAAGTAGCTTTAGAAAGGGATTTCAATATTTTTATGGAAATATAAAAGATTATACAATTTTAGCTCTTTTACCATCCTATTTAGATCGCGAAGGCTCTTCCTTGGTTTATATGGCAGACAAACTAATTAAAGAAAGTCAGCAACCAAAAAGTGGATTCTATCTTGACCAAACAGAAAAGTTGGTAACAATGCTAAAACAACTAACCAAACAAGGTGAAAAAGTATTACTTATAGGAGTTTCTTTTGCGTTATTAGATCTTATCGAAAACTATGATATCCAACTAAATGATGATACGATCATTATGGAAACTGGAGGAATGAAAGGCAGAAGAAAAGAAATGATACGAGGACAACTACACGAGATTCTTAAAAAGGGTTTTGGTGTACCGAAAATTCATAGTGAATACGGCATGACTGAATTATTGTCTCAAGCGTATTCTAAAGCAGATGGAATTTTTTATTGCCCTCCTTGGATGAAAGTTTCAACTCGTGATACTGAAGATGCTTTAACTCTACTACCCGTTAATAAAACTGGAGGTGTCAATATTATTGATCTGGCAAACATAAATTCTTGTTCATTTATTGCTACACAAGATCTTGGCAAAACACACGATAATGGTAGTTTTGAAATTCTTGGTAGATTTGACCATAGTGATATTAGAGGATGTAATTTAATGGTTTTATAAGTACCTTTCTTTCACAATTACTCCCTCTTAGTTTATCAATTCCGTAAGGTTCTCTTCTTTTTACGATCTAATTCCCCATTATCACAATAAACAATCATTACAATGAATAAATTAATAACAACACTACTACTTATATTTACACTAACACTAAATGCACAACAAATAGATTACAATACTGATGATGGATATGTTGCAGAAGGATACGATGTTACCGAATATTTCGATAACAAAGCGGTAGAGGGAAAAAGCAGTTACATAACTACTCATGACAATGTAAAATTAAAGTTTCCAAGTCAGGCTAACTTAGAAAAATTTAAAAGCAATCCCATCGATGCCCATATATAAGATTACGTTTTTTTTCAATAATTGATTGGTAAAGTCTGCAAAGAATAAATTCTGGCAGACTTTATTTTTTTTGCAACTTTTAGTTTTAAATATCGTATTTATAAGTGTAAGTAATTTTTAGACTAAAAGAATGTTAGATACTTCATATATCTTCTAAAAACTTATAATTATGTTAAAACTGTAATGTTCTTATTTTTTTACGACTGAATGGGTGTAACAATAGGAAAAACAATTACACAAAATGAAAAAGTTCATTCTCTTACTGTTTTTAGGATTAAGTGCTATTATAACTGCACAGCAGATTGATTATAATGTTAAGAAAGGGTTTGTAGCTGAAGGATATGATGTTACTGAGTACTTTAACAATAAAACCATAAAAGGAGAAAGCAAATTTATAGCTACACGTGATAAGGTGAAATATAAATTTGCAAGTCAAGCAAATCTGGAAAAATTTAAAAATAACCCAGAAAAGTTTATCCCTCAATATGGAGGTTACTGTGCTTATGCCGTTGGAGCCAAAGCTGAAAAAGTAGATATTGATCCTGAAACATATGAAATAAGAGATGGCAAATTGTATCTATTCTATAACTCTTGGGGAATAAACACTTTAACCAAGTGGAATGATGAAGGAGCCGTAACATTAAAAAATAAAGCTGATGTGAATTGGCAAAAAATAAAAATAAAAAAATAATCGAATACTTCGATACACATATAGAATGCTAAGTTTTTTTCAATAATTGATTGGTTAGTTGACAAAGCCTGCTAAGAAGAAATTCTTGCAGGCTTTGTTTTTTCTAGGCTATTATAGTATTGTAATCTGATAAAATACTATTATTAAATACTCTACAGGATTAAAATATTAAGACTGAATTTTACGTTATAGAAGTCCAACTTAAATTTTAACACAATGAAAATCAAAAAGTTTTTAAGCGTAACCGCTTTCGGAGTATCGGCAATGTTATTTGTAAATTGCCAAAACGATTCTGTATCAGAAGAAGTGACACAAGAATTTTCAAAATCTGACACCTCATCAGAAAAGTATCCTTTTACTTCTAATGAGCAGACAGTTATTAAACCTTTTTTCGGCACTGATACTGAGTTCAGTCAAGTAGATGGGAACTTAATTTTAGGAGATATGATCTTATCACCAGAACAAGTAGAAGAAACCAATAGTATTGAAAAGGGAACTATTCTTAATAACTCTTCTAGAAGATGGCCAAAATCAGGAAACACCTATGTTGTCCCTTATGTAGTAGATAGTAGGTTACCTAACAAAAGCCGTGTAACTAACGCAATGAACCACTGGAAAAACAAAACTAAAGTTCGTTTTGTAAAGAGAACCAATCAACGTAATTATGTTTATTTTACAAATGATGGAGGGTGCTATTCTTATATTGGTAAAATAGGAGGTCGCCAGATTATATCTGTTGGCAGTGGTTGTTCTACAGGTAACACAATCCATGAAATCGGTCATGCCGTAGGTATGTTCCATGAACAATCGCATCCAAGACGAGATCAAAATGTAACTATAAACTTTCAGAATATTACTCCTGGTAGAGAAGGCAATTTTAGAAAAGAAGCAGCCTCTAATGTAAAAACTACTAATTTTGACTTAGGATCAGTAATGATGTATGGTTCTTTCTTTTTTTCTAAGAATGGTCAACCGACTATTGTACGAAAAAACGGTAACACCTTTAATGTTCAAAGAAATGGATTGAGCAACAGAGATGTAAGAGTAGTTAATAAGATTTATAACTAAGTTTCGCCTCATAATATAGAAAAAGGCGTATACATAAAGATAATGTATGCGCCTTTTATAATATTATCAAATCTTAGAATACGCTATACAACTCTGATTACAAAATAGTTTTTCTTTCCTCTTTGCAATAAAACAAATTGATCATTAATCAAATCATTAGAAGTAATAGCATACCCTTCTTTTACCTTTTCTTTATTTACAGAGATAGAATTCTCCTTTAGAGCTCTTCTTGCTTCTCCATTAGACTTCAGGAATTCTGTGTGCTCTGCTAACGCTCCTATAATATCTAATCCAACATTGATCGAATCTTTAGAAATTTCAGCTTGAGGCACTCCTTCAAAAACATCCAGAAATGTAGCTTCATCTAAATCTTTTAAGTCTTCGGAAGTAGACTTTCCGAATAATATATTAGATGCTTTGATGGCATTATCCAGATCTTGCTGAGAGTGTACCATAATAGTAATCTCTTCTGCCAATTTTTTCTGAAGAATTCTCTGATGCGGAGCTTCTGCATGTGCAGCAATTAGACTTTCGATTTCTTCTTTATTCAAAAAAGTAAAAATCCTAATATACTTCTCAGCATCCTCATCACTCGTATTTAACCAGTATTGATAAAATTTATATGGTGATGTTCTTTTAGCATCTAACCAAACATTTCCTCCTTCAGATTTACCGAACTTAGACCCATCAGACTTCGTAATTAACGGGCAGGTCAATGCATATCCTTTTCCTCCACCAATACGCCTTATCAACTCAGTACCTGTAGTGATGTTTCCCCATTGATCACTACCACCCATCTGTAACGTGCAATCGTGCTCTCTATATAAATGTAAGAAATCATATCCCTGCACCAATTGGTAGGTAAACTCTGTAAAAGACATTCCATCAGAAGACTCCGAAGAAATTCTATTTTTCACAGAATCCTTAGCCATCATATAGTTTACTGTAATATGCTTACCTACATCCCTAATAAAATCAAGAAATGAAAAATCTTTCATCCAATCATAATTATTCACTAACACAGCAGCGTTAGCAGCAGAGCTTTCAAAATCTAAAAACTGCGCCAACTGTGATTTGATAGCTTCCTGATTGTGTCGTAAGGTTTTTTCGTCTAGAAGATTTCGTTCAGCTGATTTACCAGATGGATCTCCAATCATTCCGGTGGCACCACCAACTAAAGCAAAAGGCTTATGACCAGCACGTTGATAATGTGCTAATAACATAATAGGTACTAGATTCCCTATATGTAAAGAGTCTGCAGTAGGATCAAAGCCTACATATGCCGCTCTCATTTGTTCCATTAGGTATTCTTCTGTACCAGGCATAGCATCATGCAACATCCCTCTCCAGCGTAGTTCTTCTATAAAATTTACAGCCATTGTAATATAATTCAATTAGACGCGGCAAAGATAAAAATATGGATTATATAGCACTATGAATAACTGAAAAATCGTTTTCTCAACATAGTCTTTTATCACTCCTTCAGCTCCGCTTTTAATTGCATTGCTTTTTCTTTGTAGATTCCATTATAATTAATGATTTTATTGAGTATCTCTGAAGATTTTTTGATATCCCCCAGCTTAAGATGTGTAAGTGCACGATACCAATTAGCAGCTTCACCGTACCTGCTGGTATCGCTTATCATCTGAAATTGTAATAATGCTTCTTGTTCTTTTCCCGTATTAAGATAACTATTACCTAGATACAATCTAAACTGTTCTGATGTAATAAGCGAAGTAGTTTTCTCAAGTTTGGAGATTACTGCATCATAATTACCTTTAGTATAATTTTTGACAACGTCACCCCATTCGTTTGCAGTATCGCCTCTCGTACTATCTTCTGCCGGATACAGTGTATAATACGAAGCATACAAATCCGAGAAGCTATCTGTTTTACTTAAGTTATTCCATAACAATGTTCCTAGGCCGAGGATAATAACAATAGAGGCTGCAATTTTCCAATATGAAAAATAGATATTACTTTTAGATTGTTCTTCTTTTACTTCTGCACTGATTTTTTGTAATTTCTCTTTAAAATCAAGTGTATCCCTATCTCTCAATACTTGATGTAGCTCACGTTGCTTTTCTAGTTCATGTTTAAGTTCGGAATCTTCAGCTATTTCTTTTTCAAAAGCAAGCAATTCTTCCTTGGATAATGTCTGTGCAAGATACCCTTCTATTTTTTCAAATAATTCCTGAGTTCTTTCCATATTATACTTCTTTTTCAGAAGTTATTTTTAACTCCTGATACATAGGATCTTTTTCTACCTTATCGAATAAAGATTTTTTACACTCAAATTTCTTTTTTCGCGCATACCCTTCTGCATATCCAGTAATACGAGCTATTTCTTTCATGTTATTGCCAGCAAAAACCAAACCTAACACCTTTTTACATGCATCACTTAATGTAAGGAAGTATTTGCGATACACATGCTCCCTTTCTTTTTTTTCTATATCTTCTATAATATACTCTTCTGATTCTTCATTAGCTTCTATTAACTCATTATCAAAGATTAGCTTTTTTTTCTTGCGTAATCGACTTCTCCAAATATTCTTACAAACGGCATAAAAATAAGTTCGTATCGAAACATTAATATCCAGTGTATCTGACCTTAGTTTTTCATACATAACGACCAACGCATCCTGAAACACATCTTCTGCATCCTCCTCTTCCCCAGAATTCTGAAGAATATAACCTCTTATATAATTGTAATTCTTTTTATAGAAAGCTTTTATAACTACAGTATCTCCATCTGCAATTCCTTCTAAAATCTTACGTTCTTTGGGGTTATTCATAAGTTAATATCACCAAACAGTAATCTGTTACCTTAAATTTGTGAATTTTCTTTTACGATGTAAAAGTAACATTTTTACGTTCTTTGTTATTAATAAATATAGAATTCCCCTATGAAACGTTTCGAATATTATTTCAATATAACAAAATGTGTGTTTTTTATTTTAACAATCTCTTTCAACTATATCGATGCACAAAGTGTAAATGATACGATTTTAGCTTCTGAGTATTTTAAAAAAGCAGATTCTCTTTTAGTTGATAGAAAATTAGATAATTCTATTGTATATTTTAAAAAGGCACTACCCTTATATAAAAATGCGAAAGCATGGAAAACAGTAGCTAATTGCTATAATGAAATAGCCTATATTCAGTTTCAACTCCAAAAACTAGATTCATCATATTTCGCTGCAAAAAAAAGTCTTGACATATGCAAAAAGTACCTTCCTGAAAACTCTATCGAAAAAACAGTTTCTTATGAATATATTGGAAACTATCACGAAATAAAAAAGTCTGATATAGAAACTGCTCTAAGTTATTATCAAAAGTCCTATGAAATAAAAAAGAAAATCTTACCTGAAAATCATATAAGTTTTTCTTCTACATTAACCAATTTAGGATTCATTTCATATGCTAAAGGAGAATACGACAAATCAATAGAATATCATAAAAAAAGCTTATCTATAAAAAAACGCCACAAAAAAAAGAATTCAAATCTATCATATAGTTTAAACGAAATTGGAAGAATTTACATTGCAAAAAAACAACACACTAAAGCATTAGAATATTTTAAACAATCATTAATTATTTCTATCGAAACCTTCGGCTCAAACAACCTAGAAGTAGCTACTAATCTAAATAATATTGGCGTCGCCCTACGCGGAAACAAACAATACAAAGAGGCTTTAACAAAATACAGAGAAGCTTTACAGATATATATAAAATTATATGGTAATAAGCATATAAGGGTATCCAATTCTTATTATAATATTGGACTCATTTATTATGATTTAAAAGATTATGATAAATCTCTTGATTTTTATAACAAAGCTTTAAACATAAGGCTAAATGAGCTTGGAGAAGATCATCAATATATTGCTAATTCTTATTTTCTTATTGGTATTAGTTTTGATGGAAAAAAAGAATATGAAAAAGCATTAATAAACTACAAAAAAGCAGTACGTATAAATTTAAATCAATCCACTATTAATTACGGAATGGTCGCAAACATTTATAATTATATTGGAAACACTTTAAATAAAACAAAAGAATTTTCAGAAGCCATAACGTATTACGAACACGCCTTAAAAACAAATTCTATTTCTGAAAGTAGAAATTTACATTTTTTTGACTCGAATATTGCTTTAGAAACCTTACTATTCAAAGCTAAAACCTTTCAGAATTACTTTCCAAATAAAGACAGCGTCCAAAGCCTTAAAAATAGTATCCGCATTTATCAAAAAGCAGATACCTTAACAAATAGTATTAGAGAAACCTTAACAAATTATAAAGATCGAGTAACTTTTGCTAACAAAGTTAAGGAGATTTATCAAGGTGCTATTGATTCTAAATTACTTCTTCATAATCACAATCAACATAAAGATGCAATACATCAAGCATTTCTGTTTTCAGAAAAGAGCAAGGCTAATACCCTAAAAGGGTTATTAAACGATACAAATGCAAAAAACTTTGCAGGTTTACCTTCGAACCTTGTGTCATTAGAAAAAAAGTTGAGAATTGATCACGCTTTTTATCAATCGCAAATCACTAAAGAACGTTCTTCGCAAAAAATAGATTCTGGCAGTATTTCGAACTATGAAAATAAGTTATTTAATCTGTCTAGAAGGAAAGATTCCTTAACAGAAGCTTTAGAGAAAAACTATCCTAACTATTATCAACTAAAACATCAAAACGAGATTATTTCTGTTAATGATATTCAACAAAAACTGGATAATAAAACTACCTTTTTGGAATTTTTTACAGCTGATAGTGCTACCTATGCCTTTACCATTTCAAAAAGTAAAATTGATGTAAAAAAACTCACTACTCTAAAACTTACAGAGAACATTGAAGAATTAAGAACATCAATTACAGATAAAAATACTGCTAGCTATAAAAGTAATGCGCTTGAACTATACCAGCAATTGATCAGTCCTATCAAAGATCAAATCGTTGGTGATAATTTGATTATCAGCCCGGATGGCCCATTATGGCATCTTAATTTTGATTTACTACTTACTAAAGATGATAGCTCCAACAACCCTAAAAAACTATCTTATTTATTAAAAGATTATACGATTAGCTACGCCAATTCTGCTAACCTTTTATTTACCCCTCTCCTAAGCAGTGAAAAATCTAATAAATTAAAGGAATGTCTAGCATTTTCATTTTCGGACAGCACAAACATTGTAACAAGTGAGACTCTTAGTATGGCTACGCTAAGAGATACTGGAGATGACCTCCCTGGAACTCGCAAAGAAATCAAAGCAATCGCAAATATTATAGACGGAAACTATTTCTACGGATCAGAAGCTGTAGAGGCTAACTTTAAGAAAAATGCTAGCCAGTACAATATTCTACATCTAGCATTACACGGTGAGGTAGATAATGAACGACCAGAAAATTCTAAATTATTTTTCACTCAAAATAAGGATACCATAGAAGATAATCTATTGTATAGTCACGAATTATTTGCTTTAGACATCCCTTCAGAGTTAACAGTATTAAGTGCTTGCAATACTGGTACAGGTAAAATTGCAAAAGGAGAAGGTGTTATGAGTTTAGGAACTGCATTTCAATATGCGGGAACTAAAAGTCTATTATTAAGTAGTTGGGAAGTATCGGATCAAACTACTCCAGAATTGATGAAGTATTTCTATACCAACTTAAAAGCTGGCATGAATAAAGCAAAAGCGCTACAAAAGGCAAAGTTACAATATTTAAACACCGCTAACATTAATCGTACAAACCCTTTTTATTGGGGAGGTTTTTATTTGTTAGGCGATGTTTCTCCAATTCAGTTTAGCAATGATTATTCCTGGTATTGGGCAACTGGATTGGCAGTGTTTATCATACTATTTTTGAGTATAGTTTGGCTTAGAAAAAGGAAAGCTTCTTTTTAAATAAGTAAAACAAAATATTTATTCCTAATTGTTTACATTAGTGTGATAGAATAAATACTATGATATTAGTTACTGGAGCAACAGGTTTAGTAGGTACACATTTATTAATAAAACTGGTGGCAGAAAAACATCAGATACGTGCTTTATATAGAACAACTGTTAAAAAGGAATACGCAAAAACAGTTTTTTTGAAATGCTCTAAACCAGAAGATCATAATGCTTTTGATGCTATTGAATGGATACAAGGAGATCTTAATGACATTACTGCATTAACTGTTGCTTTTGAAGGAGTTACTCAGGTGTATCACTGCGCAGCTATGATATCTTTCAATCCATCGCATTACAAAAAGTTACGTAAAATAAATATAGAAGGAACTGCAAATATTGTAAACTTATCACTGATCAATAAGATACAAAAGCTTTGTTACGTAAGTTCAATTGCAACCTTAAGTGAAAACACTTCTCAAAATCCAATTAACGAAACTGCAGAATGGAATCCAGAGGTGTCTGATTCTGTCTATGCCATTACCAAGTATGGTGCAGAGATGGAAGTATGGCGTGGAACTCAAGAGGGACTTAACGCTGTAATTGTAAATCCTGGAATCATTATCGGTCCTGGTTTTTTTAATTCAGGTAGTGGATATCTATTTAAAAAAATTCATAAAGGCCTGAAATATTACACTCCCGGAACTACTGGATATGTAGCCGTTGATGATGTAGTAAAAATTATGCACCGCCTTATGAATAGCGAAATAAAAAATGAGAGATACATCTTGGTGAGTGAAAACCTAAGTTTCAAAAATGCATTTACCTTAATCGCTGAAGCTCTTAACAAACCTATCCCCAAAAAGAAAATTTCACCTTTTTTAATGAAAGTAGCATACTATCTACAACAGTTTAGTCATTTCTTTTTCCGAACTAAACAATCAATATTCAAATCCTCTATAAAAAGTGCTTTCACTAATTCTTTTTATGAAAATGAAAAGATAAAAAAAGAACTTATTTATAGTTTTACACCTGTTACAAAATCAATTGAAACTACTGCTTCTTTTTTCCTGAAAGAGGAATAGGTTTCTTTCTTTTCTTAATGGCGTTTTCTATCTCTTTCTCGATTAGTAGTTCTTCATCAATAGATTCTAGCTCATGTAAATCACCCGGTAATTTTTTTTCGACTTTAATACCTTTTTTCGCTCTTACAATAGAATCCTTTATCTTATTTATCGAATCTTCTTCTTTTTTTAGTTTCTCAAATTTTACCTTCGATTTCTCCAGGTTACTTTTTACCTTTATAAAAATCTCTTCGTATTCATCCAATTGATTTATATACCAATTATTATTTTCAGCAAACACTAAACTATCTACACCGTGTTTTTTTAAGATATATGATTCAGGGTTTATTTTTTCAATATCAAAAACCTTTTTATAACTTCCTTTTGCAGCTTTCACAAAAGCAATATCGCTAAGTATCTCTATCATTTTATCTTCTGATAGCAGATTCTCCGGCTTTTGTGTTCTATCTAGACTCTGACAGGAAAAAACTATAAGAACTAAAGAAAAAAAACTAAGTACTATTCCTTTTTTCACATTTAAATTTTATCAATTAATTATAAAGTTGAGAACGAGTATAACCACTGTATTCTCACATTAGAAATTTCAATATTCAAAATTTCTTAGTGCTTATTTTATCGATCAAAAGTTAATCGTTGCGCATTCTTAACATCATAGAATTTAAAATTCTTATACACCAGACTGCCGTTTACAAAAGTATGTGTAATTCTTGATTTAAAGGTAGTCCCTTCAAATGGAGACCATCCACACTTATATGCTATATTATCTGTATTAACAGTCCAAGGTGCATTAAGATCCACTAAAACTGCATCCGCACAATAGCCTTCTTTTATATATCCTCTCTTTTCCACCTGAAATAAAATTGCAGGATTATGGCACATTTTTTCTACAATTTTTTCTAATGAAATTTTACCCCTATGATAAAACTCTAACATTGCAGGTAATGCATGTTGCACTAAAGGACCTCCTGAAGGTGCTTTTGTATATACATTATCTTTTTCTTCTTTCGTATGCGGCGCGTGATCTGTAGCAATTACATCTAATTTATCTTTAAGCAAAGCTTCAAACAATGCATCTCTATCTTTTGATGTTTTTACCGCCGGATTCCATTTTATCAAAGTCCCTTTTTCTTTATAATCCTCATCAGAAAACCAGAGGTGATGTATACAAACTTCTGCAGTGATCTTTTTATCTTTTAACGGAATCTTATTTGTAAATAATTTCAATTCCTTTGCCGTTGAAAGATGGAAAACATGTAGTCTGGCACCTGTCTTTTTAGCAAGTGCTACTGCATTAGACGAAGAAATATAACAAGCATCTTCGCTTCTAATAATTGGATGCATCTCAATAGGAATATCTTCACCGTACTGTTCTTTATATTTTGCAGTATTCTTTTTTATTGTCTCTTCATCTTCACAATGCACTGAAATTAACAAATCTGTAGATGAAAAAATCTTTTCTAATACTTCTAAGTTATCCACCAGCATATTTCCTGTAGAAGAACCTAAAAACAACTTAAGCCCTGCAACCTTATTCCGATCCACCTTCAATATTTCTTCTAGGTTATCGTTAGTTCCTCCAAACATGAAAGAATAGTTGGCATAACTGGTTTTAGCAGCTATTTCGAACTTTTCCTCTAGCTTTTCTATAGTAGTTGCCTGTGGATTTGTATTAGGCATTTCAATAAAAGAAGTAATTCCACCAGCTACTGCAGCTCTAGATTCTGTTTCTATAGTAGCTTTATGCGTCAGACCTGGCTCTCTAAAATGAACCTGATCATCAATAACACCTGGTAAAAGATATTTCCCTTCAGCATCAAAAACTTGTACATCAGGAGATTTGGCACTTATCTGTGAAGCGATTTCTTTAAAAAAACCATTCTCTATATATACATCCCCATTAAAAGTCTTTCCTTCATTAACGATGTTAGTATTCTTAATCAATACTTTATTCATGATCATATTTCATAACTATTAAACAAACTCTCCAATTTCATTCTTAGCACGCCAAAAACTGCTTCAGAAATAATTCCTTTACTCATTTTAGAAGTTCCCCGTGTCCTATCAGTAAACACCACTGGAACTTCTTTTATTTTAAATTTCGATAAATATGCTTTAAATTTCATTTCAATCTGAAAAGCATATCCTACGAACTTAATCTTATCAAGATTAATTTTCTCTAAAACCTCTCTCTTGTAACAGATAAATCCTGCTGTAGTATCATGAACATCCATTCCTGTGATAAAACGAACATATTTAGATGCTAACCAAGATAGTAATACCCTGCTCATTGGCCAGTTTACTACATTTACTCCTGTAACATATCTTGATCCTATCGCCACATCTGATGTTCCTTTAGCACAAGCATTATATAACCTTATCAGATCATTAGGATTATGTGAAAAATCCGCATCCATTTCAAAAATATATTCATATGATCGCTCTAACGCCCATTTAAAACCGGTTATGTATGCTGTCCCTAACCCTAGCTTTCCTTTTCGTTCTACTAAAAAAAGATGTTCGGGATACTCCTTCTGCAGTTCTTTAATCTTTGCTGCTGTTCCGTCTGGAGAATTATCATCTACCACCAGAATATCAAAATTACGCTGAAGAGCAAGCACATTTTTGATAATACGCTCTACATTTTCGATTTCATTATAGGTAGGTATAATTACTAATCCATCTACCATTTAAAGTGTTTTCAGGCAAATATAACTAAATAATCGCTAGAATATTTTCAGTTTTTTACTCTAATATTACGGTTTATGTATATATACTTGGTATTTAAATTAGTGTTGCATCTTATTTCCGATACTTTATTTTATTATGTAATAAGTATGACTTAATTTTATCTTTTTCAAAGTATGGAGGTTATCACAAGAGAAATCATATCTACCGATTGGATTACTATAGTAATCCTAATGTGTTTTGTGCTTTTAGCAACAGCTAAACTCATGAATTCTGCTCGATTTTCAGAATTTGTGATGCTTTTTAACACGAACAAATATGTTGTTCTAAATCAAAAAGGAAACAAGTTATCTACCTTTTTTAATGGTGTTCTAATTTTAGTTCAGGTCCTTTCTGTTTCATTGTTCATATACCTGTGTCTAGATGTTTTGCAATGGCAATCCGATACGGTTGACGTGATATTGTATTTAAAAATAGCTTCCCTTTATTTATTTGTTTTAATATGTAAAATTTTAGTAGAAAAAATAATTTCCGCTATTTTTTCAATAGAAATTTTAATAGAAGATTATTTATTTTATAAGTTGTCATATCGCAATTTTTTAGGTGTAATATTATTACCTCTTAACTTATTATTCATTTATACTACGAAACCGTCAAAAATTGTTTTGATTATATTGATAGCTTCTTTGCTGATTTTAAACTTAATCATCCTTTTTTCTGTTTACAAGAAAAACGAAAACATCATTTTAAACCATTCGCTTTATTTTATTTTGTATCTTTGCGCACTTGAAATCGCACCCTATTTTATGCTGTACAAGCTAATTATATGATTTAGGGATACGTTTACAAATAAAGACTATATATGAAAGTGAAAACGATTTTGGTCTCGCAACCAGAGCCTAAAGTAGAAAATTCACCTTATTTCGAACTTGAGGAGAAAGAAAAGGTAAAAATTGACTTTATACCGTTTATTCACGTAGAGGGCGTAGATGCTAAGGAAGTGAGGCAACAAAAAGTGGATTTATCTCAATACACTGCTATTATTCTTACAAGTAGAAATTCTGTGGATCATTTTTTTAGAATCGCAGATGAAATGCGTTTTAAAGTTCCTGATTCGCTTAAATATTTTTGTCAAAGCGAAGCTGTTGCATACTACCTACAGAAGTACGTAGTATACAGAAAGAGAAAGATTTATGTTGGAAAACGCACATTTCAGGAATTAATGCCATTAGTTAAAAAGTATAAAAATGAAAAGTTTTTACTACCTTCTTCTGATAAATTAAAGCCTGAAATTCCTGACACACTGAATACCTTAAAATTAGAGTGGAAGCAAGCGATTTTCTATAAAACCGTAGTAAGTGATCTTTCTAATTTAAGGGATGTATTTTACGATATCTTAGTGTTTTTTAGTCCTTCAGGAATAAAGTCATTATTCGAGAATTTTCCGGACTTTCAGCAAAAGGATACTCGTATTGCTGTTTTTGGAAACTCTACAGTAAAAGCTGCAGAAGAACACGATTTGGTAGTAAATATTCAAGCTCCAACTCCTGAAACTCCTTCTATGACAATGGCACTTCAGAAATACATTAAAGAAGCAAATAAAAAATAACTTACTATTATTTTTTTGAAAATATTAAAAATAAAAAAAACGCCTGAAATATAAATTTCAGGCGTTTTTTGTTTCTTATTATCTTATCTATTAAAAAGCATAACGTTGTGGACCTCCTCTACGGATTTCCTCATTAGCATAGGATTCGAATTTTTTAAAATTCTCTCTGAATGCATTCGTTAATTTAAATGCTGTTTTATAATATTCTTCATCGTTATTCCAAGTTGTTCTTGGGCTTAAAACACTAGAAGGAACTCCAGGACATTCTCTTGGTTGTGCTACTCCAAATACTGAATGAATGTGATAATTATCGTAAGAATACAATCCTAAATCACCATTAAGCACCGCCTGGATCATAGCACGTGTATATTTTAGTTTGATTCTAGTTCCAATTCCATATGGTCCACCAGTCCATCCAGTATTTACTAACCAAACATTTACTCCGGTATCTTTCATTTTTTTGATTAACATCTCAGCATATTTAGCTGGGTGTAATGGCATAAACGGAGCACCAAAACAAGCCGAGAATGAAGGAGTTGGCTCTACAACTCCAGCCTCAGTTCCTGCAACCTTAGCTGTATATCCTGACATAAAATGATATGCTGCTTGACTTGGAGTCAATTTAGAAATAGGTGGCATAACTCCAAAAGCATCTGCTGTTAAAAAGAAAATATTCTTTGGATTTTCACCAATAGAAGACTCTTGGATATTCTCAATATGATAAATTGGATAACTTACTCGTGTATTCTGAGTAATTGATGTATCTGCATAATCTACTTCCCCATCATCCCCAAAAATTACATTTTCAAGAATTGCTCCTTTTTTAATAGCTCCGTATATTTCTGGTTCTTTTTCTGCAGACAGATCGATAACCTTCGCATAGCAACCACCTTCAAAATTAAAGATCGTATTTTCTTTGGTCCAACCGTGTTCGTCATCACCAATTAATTTTCTGTTAGGATCAGTAGATAATGTTGTTTTTCCAGTTCCAGAAAGTCCAAAAAATATTGCTGTATCTCCATCTTCTCCAACATTAGCAGAACAATGCATTGGAAGCGTTTCCTTATAAACTGGTAATATAAAATTTAACGCAGAAAAAATCCCTTTTTTGATTTCTCCCGTATAACCGGTTCCTCCGATAAGCGCTATTTTTTTCGTAAAGTTAAGTATCGCAAAATTATGTTGACGTGTACCATCTACTGCTGCATCGGCCATAAAACCGGGAGCATTAATAACTGTCCATTCTGGATCAAAATCTTTTAGTTCCTCTTTTGTTGGCCTTAGGAACATATTATAAGCAAACATATTAGACCAAGGATACTCATTGATCACTCGTATGTTTAGTTTATAATCTGCATCCGCACAAGCGTAACTATCTCTAACAAATATCTCTTTACCTGAAAGATATGAGGTAACCTTGTCGTATAATGCATCAAACGCATCAGACTCAAAAGGAATGTTGATATCACCCCACCAAACTTTATCTTCTGTAATTTGATCTTTTACAATAAAACGATCCATTGGTGAACGACCAGTGAACTCACCCGTATTTACAGCAAGTGTTCCTGATTTTGTGATTTTCCCTTGTCCTTTTTGTACCGTTTCGTCCTGAAGTTCATCTGGAGATAATTGGTAGCGTATTGTAGCATTTTCAATACCGTAATGCTTTAACGAAATCGTTTTCGTAATTGGATACAGTGGTTCCATAAAAATATGTTGTGTTTGTTATGTTTGACAAAATTATAAATAAATATTACACTAACGGTTAAAAAAATCACTTAATCTTAACAAGTGAAATTATGAAGAAAATCCATCCTAAAATTAACATAAAACCTCCCAAAGGTGTTACAAAACCAATATTCTTAAAAGAAATCCCTAATACTTCATCAACTACCAAAACGTAAATTGACCCTGAAAAAAGGATCATTCCACTCAAGAAGAAATAAAAAATGCGTTTTTTGACAACATCTTTTATAACAGTCATGTTTCCCAAAATAATACAAACTATTGCGTGATACATCTGATACCGAACACCTGTCTGGAAAGAGTCGATACTCGTTTTATCTACAAGTTTCTCTAACCCATGTGCCCCAAATGCTCCTAGTAGTACAGCCAATAATGCTGCAACTGCCCCTGTAATCAAAATCGTTTTATTCATTCTTATTTTAATAATAATTGACCATGTTTTTAAACAAAAAATCAATTTTAGACATATTTTGTTTCAAATTATAACGAATACGCCAAAATTGAGAACTTACTTTTTGATGTATTTACTACATTCGCATCAAAGTTATTAAAATAATCATTAAGCATGCGAAAGATACTGGTCATTGGTGCAGGTAAATCCACTGCGGTTTTAATTAAATATTTTCAAGACAAATCTAAATCTGAAAATTTACACATTACGATAGGAGATATTTCCATTGAAAATGCTCTAACACTTGCAGCAAATCATCCTAGCACTAATGCTATCAAATTAGACGTTTTTGACAAAAATTCCAGAGAAGACACAATTAAAAATGCTGACATTGTAGTATCCATGCTTCCCGCCAGGTTTCATATCGAGGTGGCTAACGACTGTCTTAGATTAGAAAAATCCTTGGTAACTGCCTCTTATGTTAGTAAAGAGATGCAAGAACTCCACGAAGAAGTGAAAAAGAAAGGGCTCATTTTTATGAATGAGATTGGCGTCGATCCTGGTATTGATCATATGAGTGCGATGCAGGCTATAGACAGGATACGCAACAAAGGAGGGAAAATTATCTTATTTGAATCTTTCACAGGAGGATTGGTAGCTCCGGAAAGTGACAACAATCTATGGCGTTATAAATTTACCTGGAATCCTAGAAATGTTGTAGTTGCTGGACAAGGTGGTGCTGCAGAATTTTTACAAGAAGGAACCTACAAATATATCCCTTATCATAAACTATTTAGAAGAACCGAATTTCTGGAAGTAGATGAATATGGTCGATTTGAGGCATATGCCAATAGGAACTCATTAAAATATCAAAGCATCTATGGACTAGATGATATTTTAACTCTTTATCGAGGAACCATAAGAAGAGTTGGATTTTCCAAAGCCTGGAACATTTTTGTACAATTAGGCATGACTGCTGATGATTATACATTAGAAAATTCTGAACATATGAGTTACCGTGATTTCACAAACTCATTTCTTGCTTATTCCCCAACAGATTCTGTAGAGTTAAAGCTTCGTCATTATCTAAAAATTGATCAAGACGACATTATATGGGACAAACTGATAGAGCTGGATATTTTTAATACTGACAAAAAGGTGGGGATTCCAAACGCAACCCCTGCTCAGGCCTTACAGAAGATACTGATGGACAAATGGACGTTAGATAACGGAGACAAAGATATGATCGTTATGTATCATAAGTTTGGTTATGAACTTAATGGAGAACATAAACAGATAGATGCAACAATGGTATGTATTGGCAAAGACCAAAAATACACTGCTATGGCCAGAACTGTAGGATTACCAGTTGCCATGGCCGCATTAAGAATCCTAAATAAGGAAATTACATCTACTGGAGTGCAGATACCTATTAGAGAAGAAATATACACTCCTATCCTTAAGGAATTAGAGGAATATGGTATTGTATTTAAAGAAAAAGAATGTGAGTATTTAGGATACAATCCTGACGGTGTAAAAGGATAATCTGAAAAAAAGCTTCGATTCTAAACATTAACCTCTATTTTTGATTATTAACTGTAATCTGTCTTTGTATGAAAGGTCAATATGGTAGCGTAAAAATAGATGGGATTGACAAGGAAATTCTTCGCAACCTCATGGAAGATGCACGAAGACCTATCTTAGAAATTGCAAGAAAGATTGGGATTTCTGGTGCTGCGATTCACCAAAGATTAAGAAAATTAGAGACTTCTGGCCTTATTGCTGGATCCAAATTCATTATTGACCCAAAAGTATTAGGATATAAAACCATGGCCTTTGTTGGAGTTTATCTAGATAAAGCCGTTAGCAACCCTAAAGCTGTTAAACAATTAAAAGATATCCCAGAAGTTATAGAATGTCATTATACCACAGGAAATTGGTCTATATTCATTAAAATTCTATGTAGAGATAATGAACATTTAATGAATGTATTGAATAAAGAAATTCAGGCAATTGAAGGGGTTTCCAGAACTGAAACATTTATTTCCCTAGATCAACAAATTAATAGACAGATTAAAATTTAACCTGTCTATTATTTGTTGCTATCAATTTCTTCTTCCTAGAAACATAGAAATAAAGTAAAGCAATGTAGCTAAAGAACCTAAGGCAGCTACTAAATAAGTTCTTGCAGCCCATTTTAAAGCATCTTTTGCTCCATCATACTCGTTACTTGTTACCATATTAGCATTTTCTAACCAAGCTAAAGCTCTATTACTAGCATCGTATTCTACAGGAAGTGTTATGAAAGTAAATAAAGTTGTAACAGCAAATAGTATTATTCCGACTAGGAAAACTAAATTCCCCAATAAACTACCTGCTACTGATAATCCTAAGCCCACCATTATTACAATATTGGACAATTTACTAGAAATCCCTACGGCTGGGACAATCTTAGACCTAAGAGTTAACCAACTATAAGCGGTTGCATGCTGAACCGCGTGACCAACTTCATGAGCCGCAACAGCCGCTGCAGCTGCATTTCTTTGATTATATACTCCTTCACTTAAATTCACTGTTTTATTTCTTGGATTATAGTGATCAGTTAGCATTCCCGGTGTTGAAATCACTTTCACATCTCGTATCCCATTATCCTCTAACATCTTTGTAGCAATCTCAGCTCCACTCATTCCATTCTGTAAGCGCACATTAGAATAATGCTTGAATTTACTTTTTAATTTGTTACTCACGAATGAACTTACTAAAAAGATAATTCCCGCTATGACATAATATCCCATCATAATTAAAAACTTTTTTTATTATTAAAGTTACAATAATAAATGCAAAAACCTCGCCATAAAGACGAGGTTTTCAGTTAAATAAACTTGAGTTAGCCAATAAGTCGAGTTTAACTTAAATAGTTATTTACATCTTCCAAAGGAAGGTTAAAAGCTTCTGAAATAGCAGCATACACTACATCACCATTGATTACATTCAATCCTTTTTTAAGTGGTTCATTATCCGCACAAGCTGCTTTCCAACCTTTATTTGCTAATTGAATCGCATATGACAAAGTAACATTAGTAAGTGCCAAAGTTGACGTATATGGCACTGCTCCTGGCATATTTGCAACAGAATAGTGCACGACATCATCAATAATATAAACTGGATCTTGATGTGTAGTTGGTTTTGTTGTCTCAAAACAACCTCCTTGATCCACTGCAACATCTACCAATACCGTTCCAGTGCGCATATCCTTCAGCATATCACGAGTAATAAGCTTAGGTGCTTTTGCTCCTGGTATCAAAACACCTCCGATAATTAAATCAGATTTTTTTATATGTTCACGAATGGTATATTCATTAGAAAATTCAGTATTTACATTAGCAGGCATTACATCGTCAAGATAACGTAATCTCTTCATACTAATATCAAGAATCGTAACATCAGCTCCCATCCCTGCTGCCATTTTTGCAGCCTGAGTACCAACAACACCACCACCAAGTACTAATACTTTAGCAGGAGCAACTCCAGGAACACCTCCAAGAAGAATTCCTCTTCCCTTTAACGGTTTCTCTAAATATTTAGCTCCTTGTTGTATTGACATACGTCCAGCAACTTCACTCATCGGTGTAAGTAATGGCAAACTACGATCTGGATCTTCTACCGTTTCATAAGAAATACAAACCGATCCACTGTCGATCATTGCTTTTGTCAAAGGCTCGCTTGAAGCAAAATGAAAATAAGTGAATAGTAATTGATCTTTCTTAATCAATTTATACTCTGGCTCTATAGGCTCCTTCACCTTAATAATCATTTCGGCGGTTGCATACACCTCCTCTATAGTAGGAAGGACATTTGCGCCAGCACCTATATATTCTTCATCACTAAAACCACTCTGAAGACCAGCATTTTGCTGAATGAAAACAGTGTGGCCATGACTAACGAGTGCCATTGTTCCAGCAGGTGTTACACCTACTCTGTTCTCGTTATTCTTGATCTCCTTAGGAACACCAATTATCATATTCTTATTTTTTGGTCGAAAATAAATGTTTTCTTGAAATAAAACAATAAAATGTACGCAAAAAATATCTTATCCATAATTTAAACAAATGCCACGAAACTTGTTAAAAAACAACTAGAATTAGCATTTTATTCTAGTTTTTATAGCGAAATTTAAAATAAAGCAGTAAAAATCCAGATATAGCCGTAACAAAGTTTGCTAAAATCACAGGTAGACTATCTATCAAATAACCATAAATCAACCAGCAAAGCACTCCACTCTCAAAAATTAATAACATAGATAGCGACAAACTCTCTGCTGATTTTGTCTTCCAAGTTTTATATACTTGCGGTAAAAAGGCAGCCGTAGTTAATGTGGCCGCTATTAATCCTAGAACTTCTATTGAGTCGATCATATATTATTTTAAGAAAAATATCCACCTAAAAAAAACAGCGTCAGTTTGAGTGTCCGCCTAGGGCGGATGTATCGAAAATCAGTTGTTTTTCATCAAAAGCCTAATCTCGATACAATCCCAATCAAAATTGGGATCACTCGATTTGACGACTTTTTATTATACAATGTTTCGTTTACCCAACCACATTCACGATCTTACCAGGTACTACAATCACCTTTTTTGGCTCTCTTCCAGCGAGTTGCTGTTGTGTTTTTTCGTGTGCCATTACTGCTGCTTCAATATCTTCTTTACTCAGGTCTAATGATAATTCCATCATAAAACGCATCTTACCATTAAAGGAGATTGGATATTGCTTTGTACTTTCTACCAAATACTTCTCTTCAAAAATTGGAAATACCGCTGTAGCAATAGATTCGTTATGTCCTAATTTGCTCCATAACTCTTCTGCAATATGAGGAGCATATGGCGAAACCAATACTAATAAAGGCTCTAGAATAGCTCTAGAATTACATTTCTGAGCAGTTAATTCATTAACTGCAATCATAAAAGTACTTACCGAAGTATTAAAAGAGAAGTTCTCTATATCTTCTTCTACCTTTTTGATAGTCTTATGTAAGGTCTTTAGGTTATCTTTTGTCGGCTCTGTATCGCTTACGCTGAAAACATCTCCATTATGATACAGTTTCCAAAGTTTTTTTAGGAAACTATGAACACCTGTAATTCCTGCCGTATTCCAAGGTTTAGCTTGCTCTAGTGGCCCTAAGAACATTTCGTAGAGACGCAAACTGTCTGCTCCATATTGATCACAGATACCGTCAGGGTTTACAACGTTAAACCAACGTTTAGACATTTTTTCTACTTCTCTCCCAACAATGTATTTACCATCTTCAAGCTCAAACTCAGCATCCTTAAACTGCGGCTGCCAATTTCTTAAATCTTCAGGTAGTAATTCATCTGAAGCATTTATCATATTTACATCTACTCGAAGTTCTTCTACATCGTACCGAGCTTTCAATCCTTTGGAAACGTATTTATTTGCACCACTAACTCTATAAACAATAGCGCTAGTACCCAAAATCATTCCTTGATTGATCAATTTTTTAGCGAATTCATCTACAGGAACAACTCCTCTGTCAAATAAAAATTTCTGCCAAAAACGTGCGTATAATAAATGACCCGTTGCATGTTCGCTTCCTCCTATATATAGATCTACTTCTTTCCAGTAGTTAATAGCATCTTGTGAAAAAACCTCATCTTCATTAGTAGGGTCCATATACCTATTAAAGTAATACGAGCTTCCTGCCCAACCTGGCATGGTATTTAATTCTAATGGATGAATATTTACATTATCAATATCCTCATTCCTTGCCAACTCACCCTTTAGGGTGTCCCAAGCCCAAACATCGGCACGACCTAATGGCGGTTCACCAGTTTCGGTTGGTAAATATTTTTCTACTTCCGGTAATTCGATTGGCAAATGTTTCAGATCGATCATCTGCGGCATTCCATCAACATAATATACCGGAAATGGTTCTCCCCAATATCGTTGACGACTAAATACGGCATCTCGTAATCTATAATTGATTTTACCTTTTCCTTGCCCTAGTTTCTCTAACTCATAAATAGCAGTTTTTACTGCCTTTTTATATTTCAAACCATTCAGGAAATCTGAATTGGCTATAATTGTATTGTCTTTATCCGCAAAAGCTGCTGAGGAGATATCTACACCTTCAAAAATATTAGGAATAGCAATCCCAAAATGTTTTGCAAAATCATAATCACGTTGGTCTCCACAAGGTACTGCCATTACAGCTCCAGTACCATACCCAGCTAAGACATAATCTCCAATCCAGATTGGAACTGGTTCCTTAGTAAACGGATGCTCAGCATACGCTCCTGTAAACACACCACTAATGGTTTTTACATCAGCCATACGATCACGTTCACTACGTTTTGCTGTTACTTCTATATATGTATCAATTGCTTCTTTTTGTTCTGGTGTAGTGATTTTAGCGACTAACTCATGTTCTGGGGCTAATGTCATAAAACTCACCCCAAAAACAGTGTCAGGACGTGTAGTAAATACATCGATAACCTCATCATGATCTTTCACCTTAAAAGTCACACTTGCCCCTTCGGAACGACCAATCCAATTGGTTTGTGAATCTTTTAGCGGCTGCGGCCAATCAATAGTATTTAACCCATCGATTAGACGTTGGGCATACGCAGAAATACGCATACTCCATTGTGTCATTTTTTTACGAATGACTGGATAACCACCACGTTCCGAAACTCCGTTTACGATTTCATCGTTGGCTAACACTGTTCCTAATTGTGGACACCAGTTTACTTCTGTTTCTGCTAAATAGGTTAGTCTATATTTTAATAATACTTCTTGTTTCTCTTTTAATGAAAATCCATTCCAATCATCAGCACTAAATGGAATTATATCCTCATCACAAACAGTATTTACTTTTGCATTACCTTCCTCAGAGAACAATTTCTCTAATTCGCTAATTGGTCTTGCTTTATCCGCATCATTATCATACCAAGAACTGAAAAGTTCTGTAAAGATCCACTGCGTCCATTTATAAAATTTAGAATCACTGGTTTTTACTTCACGACTCCAATCAAAAGAAAACCCAATCTTATCTAATTGCTGGCGATATCTAGCAATATTTTCTTTGGTAGTGATTGCAGGATGTTGTCCTGTTTGGATAGCATACTGCTCTGCTGGTAGGCCGAATGAATCATATCCTTGTGGATGCAATACATTAAAACCTTTATGGCGTTTATATCTAGCATAAATATCACTGGCAATATATCCTAAAGGATGCCCAACGTGTAATCCTGCTCCCGAAGGATAAGGAAACATGTCTAGTACATAGTATTTTGGTTTATCGCTGTTGTTTTCAGCTTTAAACGTTCCATTCTCTGCCCAATAGGCTTGCCATCTGGCTTCAATCGTATTAAAATCGTAATTCATCATCTGAAATTAAGACCGCAAATTTACGATTTTATGCGAGTTTAGTATACTTTTTTACTTTAGTTTTTAGGCATTCTAGCTTTTGCCTCCATCGGTTGTAAACAACTATAAATAAATGTGTTTGTAGGTGTATCCACCCCCAGTTTTTTACCTTCTTTTACAACAAACCCATTAAAATTGTCCAATTCCGAAGGTCTGCCTTCCATAATGTCTCTTTGAGTCGAAGTGGTTGCATCAAAAGGTTGTTTGTTTATAAAAGTCATTATTCCATCGACAATACTAGAAGGCATCTCAATCGCTTTAGCTAAGGATATCTCATATATTTCTGTCGCAGTAGCTCTAAGTACCTCTCTAAGCTCCAGATTCTCATACATTTCTCCTATTGTTGCTCTGGTGAGTGCTCCCAAACCGCTAACGGTAGCGATAAACATAAATTTACTCCAGATATCTACTTGGATATTCCCAGAGATTTTATTTTTAAATCCAGCTTTATCAAAAACAGTTTTTACACTTTGTAAACGATCAGATTTATTTTTATTCAGTTCTCCAAAAATAACTTCTGGTGTATGACCAAAATGCGAAATAATGCCTGGAGCTTCTATTTTACTGTAAATTTTACATAATCCTCCGAGCACATGTTTTTTATCAATCACAGACATTACTTTCTCTGCATTATCTGCACCATTCTGTAGCGGAATGACAATAGTATCCTCTTTTAGGATTGGTTTGATAAATTCAGTAGCTTCTTGGATCTGCCAGGATTTGGTGCAGATTAAAATCAAATCTGCTTTTTTAACTTTATGGATATCATCAGTAACTAAAAAAGGTCTGGTGACAAAATCCCCTTCAATACTTCTGACTTTTAATCCTTTTTGACGAATAACCTCTAGATGTTCTCCTCTAGCAACTAAAGATACTTTTTGGCCAGAGTTAGCAATCTTTCCTCCAAAATATCCTCCGACCCCACCAATACCTATAACAACTGTATGCATATTCTTTTTAGATAATTAAATTGCTCCGGCCTTAGAATTTTAGTTAATTCCAAAATTCATTTTTACGAAATATAATCTTTATTATGATTTCGAAAAATTTTAACCCTTATTATACGTTACGCTTATAGATCAAAGTTAATTAAAACGTCATAATAAACAGATCCTGCTTTACAGCGGAATTAATTAGCCGAATTAATTCTAAAATGAGATACATTTTAGAATTAAAAGTCTCATTAACTTTATTATTTTTACCTGCAAAATAAATTTTTATGAGTTCATCTTTTGAAAAATATCAGAAACGCAGACTAATTTCCTCTTATTTCTCTGTGATTATTAGTATTTCTCTGGTACTTTTTTTATTAGGTTTACTTGGACTCTTGGTATTAAATACAAAAAAAGTTGCTGATCATTTCAAAGAAAAAATTGCACTTACTATTTACCTAAAAGATACTGCCAAAGAAGTGGAGATTAAACAAATAGAAAAAAGCTTAGCACTGGCAGAATATACCAAATCCACTACTTATATATCCAAAGATGAAGCTGCAGAAGAACATAGTAAAGATATCGGTGAAAATTTCATGGATTTCCTTGGATACAATCCGCTTCAGAATTCGATCGACGTATATCTAAAAGCTGATTTTGTAGATCAAGTAAAGATTGATGAAATCACAGCCTCTATTACCAAAAAAGATTTTGTAGATGAAGTAGCCTATGACAAGCCTTTGATCTCTTTATTAAACGATAATATTAAAAAAATAAGTTTTTGGGTGCTGCTGATTAGTGGGATTTTTACTTTTATCGCCGTACTTCTGATTAATAGCTCCATCCGGCTTTCTGTATACTCTAAACGTTTTATAATTAAAACTATGCAAATGGTAGGCGCAACCAAAAGATTTATTCGCAGACCTTTTGTTTGGAAAAGTGTTCGCCTAGGAATGATCGGAGCAGTTGTCGCTCTAATTGGAGTTGGAGTCGTTTTATACTACCTAGATAAAGCTTTCCCAGAATTAGCGTTACTTAGTGATAAAATACTGCTGATTGGTTTGTTTGGAGGAGTTTTTGGAGTTGGTATTTTGATCACGTGGATAAGCACATTTTTTGCCACGCAACGTTTTCTGAATCTCAGAACTGACGAATTGTATTACTAGGATTTATGGAACCACTGCATTGGAACGTAGATCCAGAAATCATTACTCTCTTTGGTATTTTTCCAATAAAATATTACGGGTTATTTTTTGTCATCGGATTATTGTTAAGTTATACCATTCTAAAAAAGATATTTCTTTCAGAAAATATTTCATTAAAAAATCTGGATACTCTTACCAATTACATATTTATTGGCACTTTGGTTGGAGCAAGATTAGGGCATTGTTTATTTTATGATTTTGCATACTTCTCAAATCATCTGTTAGAAATTTTCTTACCTTTTAAAATATCTTCTGATGGTTGGACATTTACCGGTTTTGCAGGTCTGGCTAGTCACGGTGGTGCTATCGGAATTTTAATTGCTATCACATTGTTTGTTATAAAGACCAAGACTCCCTTCTTATGGATTATGGACAAAGTGAGTATTGTCATCCCAATTGGGTGTGCCTTTATTCGTTTTGGAAATTTTATGAATTCTGAAATCTACGGAAAGCCTACAAATAGTAATTATGGAATAGTTTTCGTAAAGGATGATCTAATCGCCAGACATCCAACTCAATTATATGAAGCCTTTTCTTTTCTAACTATTTTTATTACACTCTGGTATCTAAACAAAAAGAAGATTTTCTTTGAGCAAAACGGCGTCATTTTTGGCATATTTTTAATTTTAATGTTCTCGGCAAGATTCATTATTGAATTCTCTAAAGAAAATCAAGTAGCTTTTGAAGATACTATGACATTAAATATGGGACAATGGTTAAGCATTCCTTTTATCATAGTAGGAATTATTTTAATAACACTTAGAATATTAAAAAAGAAGGTCGCAACTTCTTAACTTTAATGATTATGCAAAAAACTGGTAAAATATTCTTTTCTATATCCTTTGTATCATTTGTTATTTTTATGTGGATAATGATTCAGACTTTTAAGCCTGTACGCAATGTACAACCAGACGAAGTAATAGAAATTACTGGAAAAGTAATAAAAATAGAAGAGGGTAGTGGTTTTGACATTGTAATAACGTTAGAAAATGATAGTCATTACTATTATATTAATCGTGGATTACAATACGGATTAACTATAGATGAGCTAACTAAAGAAATACTAAATAAAAAAGTTGCTTTGTATCCTATACATAGATGGACTATATTTACACGCGACAAGATTTTGGGACATGTCTCAAAATTAATTGTTGGAGATCGCGTTATATTTAATGAAATTAACAACGACATTCATGAACAAACAATCCAATAATAACATACCGCACAAACCAGATTTCGTTTTTGGAAAAAAGAACTATGTTGTAATGGCGATAGGTATTGCTGTGATAGCATTCGGTTTTATCCTTATGGCAGGAGGAGGAAGTGATGATCCTAATGTCTTTAATCCCGATATCTATAATTTTAGAAGGATTAGATTAGCACCTACAGTTGTTTTAATCGGTTTTGGAATAGAAGTATATGCTATTTTATTAAACCCAGATAGGAAGAAAAATCAGTAATTAAACAATTTATCTTCTGGTAATTATATATTTGCATCGAATTTTAGAAATACTTCTTTATGGAGATTATTGATGCAATTATTTTAGGTATTATTCAAGGACTTACAGAGTTTTTGCCAGTTTCCTCTAGTGGTCATCTAGAGCTAGGAAAAGCTATTCTAGGGGACAAAAGTGTACCTGAAGAATCACTACTTTTTACAGTTATTTTACATTTTGCAACAGCACTTAGCACTATAGTAGTCTTCAGAAAAGATATCTGGGAGATTATTAAAGGGCTTCTGAAATTCAAAAAAAATGATGAAACCATGTTCTCTTTAAGAATTATCGTTTCCATGATTCCTGCTGTTCTTATTGGTTTATTTTTTGAAGAACAATTAGAGCAACTTTTTGGTGGAAACATCATGTTTGTAGGTTTTATGCTAATTATAACTGCTGTTTTACTATGGCTAGCGGACAAAGCAAAAAATACAGCAAAAATAGTTACGACTTCTAATGCATTTGTTATCGGAATTGCTCAAGCAATAGCTATGTTACCCGGAATTTCGAGAAGTGGTGCTACTATTTCTACATCTGTACTACTAGGAAATGACAAGACCAAAGCGGCCCGTTTTTCATTCCTAATGGTAATTCCTTTAATTTTTGGTAAAATTGGTAAAGACCTTTTAAGTGGAGACTTTACTATTTCTACAGGAAGCGGTACACCTTTGATTCTGGGGTTTATTGCTGCATTTATTTCAGGTCTTTTTGCCTGTACTTGGATGATTTCCTTAGTAAAAAAGAGTAAATTATCATATTTTGCCTTATATTGTATTGTTGTTGGCGTTATTGCCATCATCTTTGGTTTTATTAAATAGTCCCCAATAATGCTAACCGAACAAGATTATAAAGACGGTCAAATTCTTTTGATCGATAAACCTCTACAATGGACATCCTTTCAGGTTGTTAACAAACTACGTTGGCTCATTCGTAGAAATTTTGCAATAAAAAAAATAAAAGTAGGACATGCAGGAACATTAGACCCTCTTGCTTCTGGATTGCTTATTATCTGTACCGGTAAATTCACAAAACGTATACAAGAATTTATGGGACAGATTAAAGAATATACAGGAACCATTACATTAGGAGCAACTACTCCTTCATATGATCTAGAAACAGAAATCGATGAGACTTTTCCTATTGATCATATTTCTGAAGAGGTTATAAAAACAACCACCAAGCAATTTATTGGTGAGATTGAACAATATCCTCCTATTTTTTCAGCTTTAAAAAAAAATGGAAAACGATTATACGAATATGCTCGTCAAGGCGAAGAGGTAGAAATATCTGTAAGAAAAATCACCATTTCAACGTTCGAAATTACTAGAGTCGAATTACCTGAAGTTGATTTTAGAGTAGTTTGTGAAAAAGGAACTTACATTAGATCATTAGCACATGATTTTGGCAAAGCATTACAGAGTGGAGGTCACTTAAGTGTTTTAAGAAGAACGAAAATAGGAGAATTCTCTGTGGACGATGCAATTAGTCCGGAAGTATTTGAAAATCAGTTGCACACCGAAATCGAAACTACATAAAATATTGTAGAAAAAAAGAAGTTATAGATACCTATGGAATTTATAGAAAAACATAAGGCTTTAATTATTACATCCATGCTAATGGGTATTTTTGTGTTGTCACTCTATAATATCAATATGGTGAACAAGAAAAAACAGCAATCCGAGATTATGATGGAAATTCCGGAAGAACTCATGGAGGAACTTACTAGGGAAGAAGAACCCGAAGCGACACCAGAAGAAGAACGTGAATTGATTGCTTCTAAAAGAACTCATGACGCATTTAATGAAGATTTTGAGGATTCAGAAGATTTTGAACAAAGAATAAAATCTCTTACAGAGACAGAAGAAACAACAGAAGAAACCTCTAACAACGAACAACTAACAGAAGGTCAAGAAGCTATCAACGAAGACATTACTACCGAAGAAGTCCCAGAGGATAAAAAAGAAGAAAAACCAATACCTGAAGAAGTTAATAATAGAAATAGCTCTGTTACTTTTACATTAAAAGGAAGAGAGAAGAAAGATATCCCAAATCCTATTTACACCTGTAACGGAAGCGGAAAAGTAGTGGTGAAAATCGAAGTAAATCAGAATGGTTATGTCATTGATGCTAAGATTGACAAAAAGAAATCCTCAACCAGAAACGAGTGCCTTTTTGATAATGCTTTAGACTATGCACAAGATGCATTATTTTCGTCTTCGGAACTAAAAGAACAAAAAGGTTATATCACGTATTATTTTAATTACGGAGGTTAACTTTATATTAGTTTTACCAGGTCTTCAGCGATATTATTTCCTTTATCTTTATTATACCAAACCTGTAGATCTTGTTTGAACTCTGCATCTAAACCACCATGTGCTTCTTTATAGTCGTTTACCATTTTCGTAGCAATAGAAGGTCTTGGTCCCCAAGTATTCACTACTTCCTGAGTTTCTTTATTATATGCTATTAATTTTGGAATTGCCTTTCCTCCATTCGTAAGAAAATTATTCATCAACTCATCATGCAAATCTCTGGATAAAATTCTTAAATCAATACCTTCATTCATTTCAGAAAGCTTGTTAATAACTGGTAACGACTGTGCAGCATCACCACACCAACCTTCTGTTAATACTAACCACGTAATACTAGTAGTCGCACTAGAAAAATTTTCTGCAATAGATTCATTAATTTTTAACGTTTTATCCAAACGTTTCATTCTGCGATCATTCAGCATACTATAGTTGGTAAGCGATTCTGATTGTTCATTTCCTGTAGATTTTCCTTCAGATACTAAGTTACTTACAGTATTTCTATATTCTTTATAGGAATATGAATTACTTATTCCTTTTTCTATTAATTCATTTATAGTCATCGTAGTTGTTTCCATAATTTTATTTATATCTCATTGTATAGGACGATATATATTCTTAAAACTTACATATCTCTATGTTCAAGTGAATAAGGAAATAAAATATCAAAAATACAATTCATCTACTATTTTCTTCATTTTAGTAAGATTATATTTAGTTGCGAAATTATAACACACATCTTTGATGTAAATATCACACACACTATAATTTATGGAATCAATTATTACTGTATTCATTTATATACACGCTGGATTAGGAGGAATAGCTTTACTATCCGGGCTGGTATCTTTAATTGTTAAAAAAGGAAACAATACTCATAAAAAAGCCGGGGTACTGTTCTACTATACGATGCTTTCTTCTGCAGTCTCCGCGATGATAATAGCTTTTCTACCAAACCATGAGAGCCCTTTTCTGTTTGCTATAGGTATATTTAGCTCTTATTTTATTATTACCGGATATAGAGCTCTACATTTCAAAAAAAACAATCCCAATCTAAAAATTGATAAACTCATTTCTTCAATTATGCTATTTACTTCTATAGGCATGATTATATATGCTTTAATAAATTATCCTATTATCAATATAGTACTCCTCGTCTTTGGAGTTATAGGATTTATATTTTCCTTGATAAACTTAAGGTTATATACTTATCCTGAAAAACTAAAAAGCAAGTGGTTAAAGCTCCATCTTGGAAATATGATTGGTGGTTATATTTCTGCTGCAACTGCATTTGTAGTTGTGAATCAATTTTTTCCTAGTTTTTATGGCTGGTTCATTCCGGGAATTGCAGGAGGAATCTATATAGCTTATTGGATCAGGAAAATAAATGAAAAATATAAAAACAAACTACACTCGAATCCTATAGATACATCAAAATAGTTTATTTTTAAAAAGTAAATCTACTAGAAATTACTTTTATGGAAAAACATAAATGTGGATGGTGTATTGGTGATTCTTTATATGAATCTTACCACGATAATGAATGGGGAGTGCCATTGCATGATGAGCGTCTTTTGTTTGAATTCCTCATTTTGGAAACTTTTCAGGCTGGATTGAGTTGGATTACAATTCTTAGAAAACGAGAAAACTTTAGACTAGCTTTTGATAATTTTGATTACAAAATTGTTGCCCAATACAATGATACCAAGAAAGAAGAATTGTTACAAAACGCTGGTATCATCAGAAATAAACTCAAAGTTAATTCTGCGATCAGCAACGCACAAAATTTTATGAAAATTCAAGAAGAATTTGGAAGTTTTGACTCTTATATCTGGAATTTTGTGAATGGAAAACCTATTGTAAATACTTGGAAACATCATAAAGATTGTCCTGCAACTACAGAAATATCAGATTTACTTAGTAAAGATTTAAAAAAAAGAGGTTTTAAATTCGTGGGATCTACAGTAATCTATGCATTTATGCAAGCTATTGGTATGGTAAACGATCATACGGTAAATTGTTTCAGGTATAAAGAAGTGTAAATATGGCTGGCGAAAAGAATTTGGCAACTCTAATCCAAAAAATGACTCCAGAGTTACAGCTTGGAGAATATGTCTTTACTACAGTTAAAACATCAGATACTATACCCAGGAAAGATATTATATGTGAATTTAAAGAAAAAGAAGGTATTACAATTATTCTAGAACGCACAAAAGCCGATAACCTTAACTTGAAATATGAATATATTGCATCTTGGATAACATTAAAAATACATTCTTCACTTGATGCGGTTGGTCTTACTGCAATATTCTCTACAGAACTAGCAGTAAATGAAATCAGTTGCAACGTGATTGCAGGATATTATCATGATCATATATTTGTTCATAAAAAAGATGGTGAAAAAACCATTGAGGTTCTTAAAAAATTATCTCAAAACTATACAGGATAACTCTTTATGTCATAATTTTTTTCCAAAAGACAAATCACCCGAATCTCCAAGGCCAGGGATTATATAACCTCTGTTACTTAATTCCTTATCAATAGCCGCTATCCAAAGATGGGTGTTTTCAGGAAAAACATCCTTAATATACTCCACCCCTTCAGCAGAACCAATCACAGAAATTATGTGAATCTGTTTGGGTTCTCCATGGTTTTTCATAGCATTAATTGTATTTTCCAAAGTTTTCCCTGTGGCAAGCATAGGATCTGCCAACAACAGTGTTTTATTCTCTAAAGAAGGTGATGCTAAATAATTGACAACGACTTCAAAATCATCTTTACCCTTAGGATGATTTCTATATGCTGAAATAAAAGCATTTTCTGCGGTATCAAAATAATTAAGAAGTCCCTGATGTAATGGCAAACCTGCTCGCAAAATAGAACAAAGTACCAACCCTTTCTCTGGTACTGAAATTTCCTTAGTCCCTAAAGGTGTCTTGATCGTTTTTGAAGTATATTCTAATGTTTTGCTTAATTCATAACCCAAAACCTCTCCAATACGTTCTATATTTCTTCTAAAACGCATAGTATCTTTTTGTATGCCACTATCTCTTATCTCGCTAATAAATTGATTTAAAATAGAGTTTTCGGTTTCGAGGTTGTGAATAATCATTGATGATAAATTTAACACTCATTGAGGGTCTAATTCTCCGAGGCTTGTTCTAAACTTGTTTATTATGTATAAAACTACTTTAAAAATTCCATAAAAGTATCTCTGGAAATTTCTTTTGCTCCTAAACTAGCCAAATGATCGGTGTAAACCTGACAATCTATCAATTTTACTCCTTTTTCTTTTAAGTTTTCAACTAATTTAATAAACCCATATTTAGAAGCATTACTTACTTTAGAAAACATACTCTCCCCACAAAACATCTTCTTATTCTCCAGCCATATTCCATATAAACCTCCTACAATTACTTCGTTTTCCCATACTTCTACAGAAATAGCATATCCCATTTTATGAAGTTGTATGTATGCTTCTTGCATGTCTGATGTGATCCAAGTACCAAATTGATCAGAGCGACTTATACTAGCACAGTTATCAATAACTTGTTTAAAATCCTTATTAAAAGTAATTTCGAAACGGTTTTTACGAAACAACTGTCGCATGCTTTTACTTATTTTAAGATCTCCGGGAAAAAGTACCATTCTTGGATCAGGACTAAACCATAAAATAGGTTGATCTTCATCATACCAAGGAAAAATTCCGTTATGATATGCATTTAGTAATCTAGGAATAGAAAGATCTCCTCCTAGTGCCAACAACCCATCCTCATTGGCGTCAGAAACTATCGGAAAGTCTATGGAATGATTAAGTATATACAAAACAGAATTCTATATGTTTCTACAACGTTAAATATCAATTAGTTGTTTGAATTAACCAAAAAAATCACAATATTTGTTATAACCTTTTAAGATAAATTTTGTTCATCATTGCTTTTTTGAGTTTTATTAAAAGGTTAACCTAAAACCACAATATGAAAAGTCCGATACAATGTATCGGACTTTTTACTTTATACTTCGACAGGTCTCATCCTAAGTCTATCAAAGGACTAGCGTAATATCTATAACATTGATTTACCTAAAATGGTAAATCATCATGATCTTCTTCTGTAAGGTTTGTTGCAGGTTCAAATGCATCAGCAGGAGGCATCGGAGCCCCTGCCGAAGGAGCTGCTGCTTGTAAATTCTCAATTCTCCATCCTTGGATCGAATTAAAATATTTAGTCTCTCCTTGTGGATTTACCCACTCGCGACCACGTAAATTAATACTTATCTTTACATCCTGACCCACCTGAAAGGTGTTTAATAAGTCACATTTATCCTGAACAAATTCTACCATTATATGCTGTGGGTATTGTTCTTCTGTAGTAACCACTACCTCACGTTTTCTGAAACCATTGTTTCCAAAAGTTTGCGTTTCACCGACCATCTTTACTTTACCTTGTACTTCCATCTTTTTAATTATTGTATTGCTGCTAAAATATTCCAAGCAGTATTAATATCATCCTTATCCAAATACTGCTGTGCAAATTTATGAATTTCTATTAGGTTAACATCCTGAATTTTATCCTTAATATCACTATTGTTATTAACAAAATCTTGGACCTCGGTATTTGTAGGTATTCTTTCCACATTAGCCAACTTACCTAGATCATTTCCTGTAAAAATCATGCTGTTTTTTACACTTTCGGGCAAAGAGTCGACACCAATTCCAATAGCACTTAATGGTTTTGGAACTTCGAACATGCCCATATTCGCTCTTGTGTACCAGTTCCCTCCCATGCGAGCAACTTGATCAATTTTATATTGATCAATCTTACCGTCGTTATCAAGCACCTCTTCTTTGACATGCATCAGTAATACCTCGCAAATAATAAGGTTTCCGGCTCCTCCTTCTTCTCCCATTGGAACCACTTGATTTACTTTGCACTCAAATTGCACTGGAGCTTCAGCAACTCTAAAAGATTTTATCTTTTCTGAGGCTACCATAGTTAAACCAGCTTTATCAAACTCATTAATTCCTTCTGGATACTCAGTGCTAGATAAAGACATTTGCTGCACTATATCATAATTAACAACATTTATAACAACCTCCTTAGTGGCTATTGCATTCTCTAGTGTATGCTTAATAGTATTATCTCTAACTCTTCTAGCTGGAGAAAAAATAAGAATCGGTGGATTAGCACTAAATACATTAAAAAAACTGAAAGGTGAAAGATTAGGTTTACCTTCCTTATCGATAGTGCTAGCAAATGCTATTGGTCTTGGTCCAATAGCTCCTAACATCATTCCGTGTAATTTTCCTGTGGAAACTTCTAAAGGGTCTATACGTAACATAAATAAATCTATTACACAAAGATAATTAAAGTTTAAAGGTATCAACACACTATTGTTTGGTTTTACTTACCTTGTAATAGAAACAATAAAATAGTTTTATAACGTTTATATTTAGGGTTTGGTAACACACATTTTCTATGAATTTTTCTGATGAGCGTAATCTGGCTAGTTATTTTATAATTTTTGCAGTTCTTGTAATTACTGGCCTAATATTATGGAATACCTCTATATTTCTTCAGCGATTAAAAAAAGATGAAAGCATAAAAATGCAAGTATGGGCTCAGTCATTCAAGGCATTAAGTAGCTCAGGAATAGATGGATCTAATGATATTAATTTGGATGACTACCTAGAGTTATCCAATCTAATCAATAGTACTAATAATACCATTCCTACAATCATTACTAATTCTAATGGCGATTTTATCAAGGGGCAATCTGGTAATATAGATATTTCAGGATCAACACTAAATTTACCTGACGATATTACCGAAAAAGAATTAGCAGATTATCTGGAGCAGATGAAGTCTGAAAATGAACCAATAGTTTTAGACCTAAAGGGGACTGTGCAATACGTTTACTATGGAAATTCTTCTATTCTGCAAAAATTAAAATACTATCCCATTGCTATTGCGCTAATCATTTTTTTGTTAATTGGAGTGATTTATTTCTTTTTTACTACCTCTAAAGCTAGTGAGCAGAACAAACTTTGGGCAGGTATGGCTAAAGAAACTGCACATCAAATTGGAACTCCGCTATCGTCTTTAGTTGGCTGGAATGAAATTCTAAAAGTAGAAAACGTAAATCCCGAGTACATCGTAGAGATAGAAAAAGATATATCCAGACTAAAAGTAATTACCGAACGTTTTTCTAAAATAGGATCTATTCCTAAATTAGAAGAAGTAGATATTGTAAAAGAAACAAAAGAGGCATATACTTATTTACAATCTAGAAGTTCGAAATTGATTAATTTTTCACTCAATTTGCCAGAAGAATTTATTCAGGTACATCTAAATTCTCAACTATACAGCTGGACCATAGAAAATTTGGTAAAAAATGCAATTGACGCGATGCGTGGAAAAGGAGATCTAAACATTGAACTGTCTCAGGACTCTAAACGTGTATTTATAAGAATTACCGATAGCGGAAAAGGAATCCCTAAAAGCAAGTTTACTAAGATTTTTGAACCCGGTTATACTTCCAAAACCAGAGGTTGGGGACTTGGACTTTCGTTGGCCAAAAGAATCATTGAAGACTATCATTCTGGAAAAATTAAAGTACTTAGATCCGAAATGGGTAAAGGCACTACTTTCCAGATTACCTTGGATAAATCAGATGAGTCTCTTATAACATAATTATCTTCTAAGCGTTATATGTAAAAAAACCAAACAACGTGAAAACTGAGTATATTGTTTTAAAAGAAGCTGTGCTTAATAATAACTGTCCTGAATGTTATTCTACAGAAGGTCTTTTACTATCATTTAAGCAACAAAAACAACTATCAAAACTTTTTATCAAAACAAAGAAAGAAGTTATTGAAAGTATGGATTGTAGAAAATGTGAAACAACTATCTTTCCTGGACGCTGGACGGATGATATTGAAAGAGTATACAATTATCACAAAAAAACAATTGACTTAAAACCATCTAATATTAAATTTACTAGATTATTTTATTTAATAATTTTTTTAATCATTACTATAAGTATAGTATTATATATATTTCTTCTTCGTCCGGAGTTTTTTCAAGCATAATATATCTTTATGTATATTGACTCATTACTTCTCGTAATTCATCAGAGATTATAAAGGTTTTATCAGTATTAAAATCAAAACAAACTGCTACATCATTTCCAATTGCACATAAAACACCATCATCGTTATACAACTCGTGATATAATCCAAAACTAGAGTTCTTTATAAATCCTACTTTTGTTTTAATCAATACGTTTCCTGGAAAAAACAAAGGGTGCTTAAAATCACATTTTGTGGATACAAGCATAGGGCCTTTCTTAGTTTCAGAATATAATTTAGCCAATCCGGATACTTCCCAAAACTGAACACGAGCACTTTGCATATATTTCATGAAATTCACGTTATTTACGTGCTGATAGGTATCCATTTCACTCCAATCAATTCTGAGTTGTAATGACAATTTAAAATCAGAAGCCGTCTTCATTTTAATAAATTCGATTGAATCTTCGTTGCTAATGTTTTAAACTCATCTGCAGTCATTGATACCTTTTGCTGAAATGTCATTTCTTTCATGTTATTAAGTGGTATCAAATGTACATGAACATGAGGAACTTCGAGACCTACCACAGCAACACCTACGCGCTTGCATGCTACAGATTTTTCTAACGCTTTAGCAACTTTTCTTGAAAACCGCATCAATTCCACATAAGTTTCTTCATCAAGATCAAAGATTTTGTTTTCTTCTTTTTTAGGGATACATAAAGTATGTCCTTTAGCATTAGGATTTATATCCAAAAAAGCATAAAAACTATCGTCTTCGGCGACTTTATATGAGGGTATTTCGCCATTTATAATTTTAGTGAACAGGGTAGACATTCGTTAAAATTTTGATTGGTTTATCGATACGAAATATAGGGTATTTCTGGCAAAAACAAGACCATAAAAAAACCTTTCTTAGTTTTTTTAAGAAAGGTTTTCGTTATTGTAAGTTATATTTTATTCTCGTGTAATTTCTACAACATCAAATTTCATAATTCCATTAGGAACCTGAATTTCTGCTACTTCGCCCACACTCTTACCTAAAAGCCCTTTACCAATAGGAGAGTCTACAGATATTTTACCTGTTTTAAGATCTGCCTCACTCTGTGCTACCAATTTATAGGTCATCTGTGCTCCATTCGTTTGGTTTTTGATTTTAACCGTTGAATGTATTAATGCTTTTGAGGTGTCCAATTGAGACTCATCAATTAAGCGCGCTCCCGACAATGTTTCTTCTAATTTAGAAATTCTCATCTCTAATAATCCTTGCGCCTCTTTTGCTGCATCATACTCAGCATTTTCACTTAAATCACCTTTATCACGAGCTTCCGCGATATCCTGTGATGCCTTCGGCCGCTCTATGTCTTTAAGGTTATTTAATTCGTCTCTTAATTTTTTTAGCCCCTCTGCAGTGTAATAAGATACTTTGCTCATAACTTCATCGTTTATATAAATACAAAAAATCCCATGGCTATGGGACTTTAACTGTAAACAAATATAATAAAAAATAATACCGAATCACATTTTTACTTAATTTGGTCTTTTTAAAAATGATACTTCGGTTACATAACCATGTTTTTCTTATAAATAATTCAAAATAATGAAAAAAATAATAGTACTAATTTGTTTTTCAATAAGCATACTTTCTTGCAGTAGTGATGATAATCGTATTAACAATCCTAACTTACCATCAATAGGTTTTAATTTCACTGTAAACTTAGATTTACCAGAATTTAATGAGCTTAAATTTCCCGGAAATGCTAAAGTTATCACTACGGGTGGCGTAGGTATAAAAGGTGTTATTGTATATAATATAAATGACACATTGTATTCAGCATTTGAATTAAGTGATCCTAATATTACTCCTAGTAGTTGTTCAGCGCTTAATGTCACAGGAGTTATAGCTTCTTCTAACTGTGGAAATGATAACGAATATCAAATTGCTTCATTTGGTCAACAGTCAAGTGGAGAAGGCGGCTTTCCTCTTTTAGCATACCAAATTAGAAGAGAGGGAAATATTTTGGTAATTTCTAATTAATATAACGATAAACCATCCTTAAGGTTTATTAGATGCAAGTCTTCTCTTTGTTTGTAAATAATTTCGATGGCTTTTTTGCTTCGTACACCTGATTGACAACAAACTACGATTGGTTTGTTATTATTTAATTCTATAGATCGGTCTGAAACTATGTTTAGAGGTATATGTATTCCTCCAATATTAAAGTTATTATATTCTTCTAATGTTCTAACATCTAGAATTTGATAACTCTCAAGATTTTGTTTTAATTCTGAAGGTGTAATTTCTTCAAGAGCATTTGATGTAATCCCACAGAAAAAATCATAATCACTTACCAACTGGTTTACTTCTATATCATTATTCTTTTTGAAACTGAGAACCTGTTGCTGTAAGGTAAGCGCATCTAAATAGAGTAGTTTCCCTTTCAAAACTTCACCTATTCCAACAATCATTTTAATAACTTCATTCGCTTGAAGACTTCCTATAATTCCTGGCAATACTCCTAGGACACCTATATCTGAACAATTTGGAACAGCTCCCGAAGCAGGAGGATTAGGAAATAGACAACGATATGTAGGACCATTTTCATAATTCAACACAGAAACTTGTCCCTGAAACTTAAAAATAGAACCAAACACCAAAGGTGTATCAGTTAATACACAGGCATCATTTACCAAGTATCTCGTTGGAAAATTATCGCTTCCATCCACAATAATATCATATTCAGAAAAAAGTTCTAAAGCATTATCTTTATCTAATTTCTCTTCATATACTTTAAAAAACACAAAAGGATTTAGTCTGGATAGTTTTTCTGAAGCTACTTTAGCTTTTGACCTTCCTATATCATCAATTGTATAGAGTATCTGCCGTTGAAGATTCGTTTGATCTACTACATCATCATCAATAATCCCAATTGTTCCTATACCCGCTGCTGTAAGATACTGTAGAACTGGACAACCTAAGCCTCCTGCACCAATTACCAGAACTTTAGCAGATGTTAGTTTATTTTGTCCTTCTTCTCCAATTTCATCAAGGATAAGATGACGGTTGTACTGTATTTTTTCTTCTTTACTCAGCATATTACAAAACTAGCTTATAAAGATATTACAATTTATTGCCAATTATGAGCCCAATCTTTCCAAACGACTTCTAACCCTTTAGATTTTAACATCGTTACAACCTCTTCTGTCGAGCGCTCATCAGAAATTTCAAATTGCTCTAACGACTGGGATTCTACTGCATATCCTCCGGGGTTTGTTTTAGACTCTGCACTAATAGAAGTAATTCCAAGGTTCACTATATTTTCTCTAAATACTTCACTCTCTCTGGTAGACATAGATAATTCTACATCCTCATCTAATAAACGGAATGCGCAAATTAATTGTACTAAATCTGAATCTGTCATTTCTACTTTGGGCTCTAGTCCACCACTATGTGGTCTAAGTCTTGGAAATGATATAGAGTACTTTGTCTTCCAATATGTTTTTTGTAAATATTGTAAATGTAAGGCAGTAAAAAAGCTATCAGCTCTCCAATCCTCCAATCCAAATAGAGCTCCCAAACCTATTTTATGAATACCCGCTTTTCCTAATCGATCCGGAGTATCTAATCGATAGTCAAAATTCGATTTTCTCCCTTTTGGATGATGTTTTTTGTATTCATCCTTATGATAAGTTTCTTGATATACCAGCACAGCATATAAACCACTATCTATTAATAATTCATAATCTATTTGATCCATTGGTTGGACTTCTATAGTAATATTAGCAAACTTAGATCTAATTAATCTAATGGCATTATTAATATAATCTACTCCAACTGTTCGATTTGCTTCTCCTGTTACCAATAAAATATGATCGTATCCTCTAGACTTCAGGAAATCCACTTCCTGTAAAATTTCTTCATCTGATAAGGTTCTTCTTGGAATTTTATTAGTCATACTAAACCCACAATATGTACAAATATTTTGGCATTCATTACTTAAATACATCGGAGCATACATCTGGATAGTATTACCAAAACGCTTCTTAGTAATCTGATAACTTAATTGAGCCATTTGCTCTAGAAAAGGTTTAGCTGCTGGAGAAATTAGTGCTTTGAAATCTTCAATAGTTCTATTACTAGCGCTTAACGCTTTCTGAACATCATGTTCGGTTTTATGAAAGATATCGGATAAGATATGATCCCAATTGTATTGATCAAATATATTTTTGAAGGATTTCATATGTATTCGCATTGAGTTTTCTCTACTTAGAGAAAGTATTAAGGTGAGGAAACTTTAGTCTATCACCATTATCCGAACCTTCACCCTAGAGGGTAAAAGACCTTATTTATTATTTCATTTTTTCAGTCAAAAAACTAGTTAATGGGCTACTTGCTTCTGCGTGTTGTTTGACAGGAGCTAACTTGGCATTATAAGCTAACCGACCTGCTTCTACTGCCTTTTTAAAAGCTTTAGCCATAGCAATTGGATCTTCTGAAACCGCAATAGCAGTATTCACTAAAACTGCGTCGGCACCTATTTCCATTGCGTGAGCTGCATGAGATGGACTACCAATACCAGCGTCTACAATTACAGGAACATTACTTTGATCAATTATTATCTCTAAGAAATCTATTGTTTTCAGACCTTTATTACTTCCTATAGGTGCTCCCAATGGCATTACACATTGAACACCTACTTCTTCTAATCTCTTACATAAAACTGGATCAGCATGAATATATGGCATAACTACAAATCCTTTTTTTACCAATTCTTCCGTAGCTTTTAGAGTCTCAATAGGATCTGGCAATAAATACTTTGGATCTGGATGAATTTCTAATTTAATCCAATTTGTTTCTAATGCTTCTCTTGCTAATTGAGCTGCAAAAATAGCCTCCTTAGCATCTCTAACCCCTGAAGTATTGGGTAATAAATTAATTCTGGGATGATCTAAATGATTTAGTATATCGTCTTTATCGTTAGTGACGTCAACCCGCTTAAGTGCTACAGTTATCAGCTCACTTTCTGAAGTTAATAATGCTTTTCTCATCAGGTCAGAAGAACTAAACTTTCCGGTTCCAGTAAACAATCTAGAGGAAAACTCTTTATCTGCTATTTTTAATGTATCCATTGTGTTTTTTAACTTTCAGTAACAACTATTAATTTTTTTTATCAGTGCTTTTTAACCCTTATATTCTATGATATCCTAAAAGAGTGGTATTGGAGCTTAATACTTTTTCAATGTATCGTTTCCCCCTAAAACATGATTTCAACAAAGTAAAACCTAATGCTAATTGTGCAGTTATTGCTGAGGATAATATACAACCACTACCATGTTTTTCTGTTATATTTTTATTTTTCGGATTTAATACAAAATATTTCCCTTTACTGGTAAATAATTCATCTTTCCCCAACATTTCTTTTCGGTGTCCTCCTTTAAGTAGCACATTAGTTTTAGCACTAATGTGTCTTACCGTTTCATTTATAGTTCTACCTGTATAAAACATCTCAATTTCATCGTAATTAGGAGTTAACAAATATATCTTATCTAGTATTTGTTCAAACTTATAATCTAAAACATTACTACTGGATTCCGTTTGAAGTGACTGTTTTTGAAAATTAAAATCAGAACTAGATTTTAACACAGGATCCAAAATAATTTTTACATTCTTATTTTTTTCTAACAAAAAATCAATAATTTCATTTAATACACTCCAATTCTGTATAATCCCAATCTTCACATAATCAATATTGAATTTTTTAAAAAGAATAGATATCTGACTTTTAATTACCTCAACACCCACCCAATTGCATTCTTCGAAATCAGTATCGTTCTGAATTGTATTTGCTGTACAAACAGCTAGACCATAACATTTTAAAGATTCAAAAGTTTTAATATCTGCCGTTAATCCGGCTCCTGATGATGGATCAAAGCCTGCTATGGTAAGTATATTTGGACGATTTCCCATAAGAACCTTAGTTGATATCCTTTATGACTTTGTTGTTAGCTTCTTTTATTTTGATAAAACTATCTAAAGGGTCTTCAGTATTCCAAACACCTCCTAAAACTCCAACTCCTTTAAACCCTAAATCATACGTTTTCTGCAATGTAGCTTCATTAATTCCTCCCATTCCAATCACAATATGTTTTAGGTCGTTTACATCAAATCCTTTTCCTTTATAACCAACTTTAGAAATTGATCCAAAAACAGGGCTCAACAAAACATATTCGAAATCTGCCTTACACGCTACAATAGCTGACTTAGAATGGAAAGAACTTGTAACAGAGAAACCCTTGTTTTTATACACCTGAATTGTTATATCTAATGCATCTTCTAAATCTATCCGTGGTTGTTCTTGTAAATGTATTCCACGCAACCCATACTCATGAGTTAGCTCTGGAAACTGATGGGTCATAATTCTGTTATGATATTTCGTTTCTATTTGATCTAATAAGGAACGGTACCCATCTTTTGTAAATGTTGGTTTACGAAGATGCAATATTTGTAAACCTGCCTTGAACAATAAATTAATCTGATCCGCTTCGTTTAGCACTGGTTTTTCTGATGTAAGAACTATTATCATTTTTTAGGTATTGGGTAATAGGTTTCTAGTAACAGGTATAGGAATCAGAATCACTGAAACCTGTTACCAGAAACCTTATTCCTATAAATATACTTCGCTTCCTTTTTCTTTAAACTCTTCTGCTTTTTCCTGCATTCCTGTTTCTATTGCTTTTTGATCTTCGATTTCCTTTTTTGCTGCATAATCACGAACTTCTTGTGAAATTTTCATAGAACAAAATTTTGGACCACACATACTGCAAAAATGTGCAATTTTCGCTCCTTCTGCAGGTAATGTTTCATCGTGATACTCTCTTGCTCTTTCTGGATCTAAAGCTAAGTTGAATTGATCTTCCCAACGGAACTCAAATCGGGCTTTACTCAATGCATCATCTCTGTGCTGCGCTCCTGGATGTCCTTTTGCTAAATCAGCAGCATGCGCTGCTAACTTGTAGGTTATTACACCAACACGAACATCTTCTTTATTAGGTAAACCTAAATGTTCTTTAGGAGTTACATAGCATAACATAGCTGTACCATACCAACCAATCATTGCTGCACCAATTCCTGAAGTAATATGATCGTATCCTGGTGCAATATCCGTAGTTAATGGGCCTAAAGTATAAAAAGGTGCTTCTCCACAAGCTTCTAATTGCTTATCCATATTCTGCTTGATCATATGCATTGGCACGTGACCTGGTCCTTCTATAAAAGTCTGAACATCATGTTTCCACGCAATTTTAGTAAGTTCTCCTAACGTTTCTAATTCTGCAAACTGAGCCTCATCATTAGCATCAGCAATACTTCCTGGACGTAATCCATCTCCCAACGAAAATGCTACATCGTAAGATTTCATAATCTCACAAATTTCTTCGAAATGTGTATAAAGGAAACTTTCTTTATGATGTGCCAAACACCATTTTGCCATTATCGAACCTCCACGAGAAACAATTCCTGTCACTCTTTTTGCTGTCATTGGTACATATGCTAAGCGAACCCCCGCATGTATTGTAAAATAATCAACTCCTTGTTCTGCTTGCTCTATCAAAGTATCTCTAAAAATTTCCCAAGTAAGATCTTCTGCCTTACCATTTACCTTCTCTAAAGCCTGATAAATCGGAACTGTACCAATTGGAACTGGAGAATTACGAACGATCCACTCACGGGTTTCATGAATATTCTGACCCGTAGAAAGATCCATTATATTATCCGCTCCCCATCGACAGGCCCAAACAGCCTTTTCTACTTCTTCTTCTATACTAGAGGTCGTAGCAGAGTTACCAATATTAGCATTGATCTTTACTAAGAAATTACGCCCCAAAATCATTGGTTCTGCTTCTGGATGATTTATGTTAGAAGGTATAACTGCTCTTCCTCTTGCCACCTCTTCTCTCACAAACTCTGCAGTAATCTTTTCTGGTATACTTGCTCCAAAATCCTGACCTGGATGTTGATTGGCTATTCTGGTTGCTTCCTCAATTTTTTGATTTTCTCGAATGGCTACATATTCCATTTCAGGGGTAATAATTCCTTGCTTTGCATAATACATCTGAGAAACATTCTTCCCCGCTTTAGCTCTCTTCGGCATTTGTAAATGACCAAACCTAAGATGATCTAAACTAACATCATTTAAACGTTGATTACAATATTCTGAAGAAAAACTATTCAACTCTTCTACATCACCGCGATCCATAACCCATTGCTCTCTAATACGTTCAATCCCTTTATGTACATTGATCTCTTTACTAGGGTCTGTATATGGCCCACTAGTATCATATACAACAACAGACTCGTTTGATGTTTTCTTACTAGTCATAGAATCCACAGTATCACTCAGTTCAATCGCTCTCATTGCAACTTTAATCTGTGGGTAGATATTTCCTTTTACATAGATTTTTTTAGAGCTTGGAAAAGGAGTTGTTGTAATTCTTCCTTCTTGTGGTGCAGTATCTTTTTTCTTCATAAATATATCATTTTAGCTTTTAGTAATGGCTTTATTTCTATTTGTATTTATCCTCCTTGTGTAGCTTGTATAATGGTAATATTATCTTGTCCTCGAATACGGGTTTGACTCCACTCACTTTTAGAAATAATTTCATTATTAACAGCAATAGCAATTCCGTCTTTGGAAAGACATAAGTGTTCTAATAAAGATTCTATAGAACTATTGGCTGAAACAATTTGCTCTTGATTATTAACGTTTATGGTCATCTTTTTAGATTTAAATCCATAAACTTTAGGTAAAGACCTATTTTGAGAAGAAAAATCAAATGCTTACAAACTATATAAGAAATGATATTAACTTTTCCCTTCGTCAGTATTAACTGCATCAGGTTCAAAGGGTATTTCTCAGACTTCAATATTAGAAGACACCCCTAAAGTTTATTTTATAAAAATAGTAAAAACTCAGAAAAACTGCACTAAGACATAAAGACTTTCTTAGTTTTTTTATTAAAATTTCAAGGTTGCTCCTATCAAAAAATTAATTCCTGCTTGGGGATAAAATCCAGTAAAATATTCCGTCCTTAGTCCTGTTGGGCTTTGATTATCTGCCACATCACCAAGTGAAAAAGAGTACCCATTAGACTCATAATCAATATCGAATATGTTATTTATCAACCCAGTAAATACAATAGACTTAAAAACCGGAATATCTTTTATTTCATAAACTATATTTAAATCATTAACAAAGAAACTATCTAGTTTCAGATCATCATTATCTAAATTGCTAAGATGTTGTTCTCCCACAAATTTTGAAAGAAAAGACAATTGAAGGTTTTTTTGTGGCTGATATACAAGAATATTTCCTGCAACAATATTTGGAGAATATGAAATATTAGTTGATCCAAGATTAGTTAAAACCCCATCTACAGTGGCAAAAAAGTCTTTGTTTTTATTAGCACTAATAGCTATGTTAGGTTTTACAATAAACTTATCTGTTATTGTAATATCTGCATCAATCTCAACACCCAATCGATAGCTTTGACCGCTTGTAGCTCTTATTGGCGCACCTACATCATCTAATGCTCCGGTAAGCACTAATTGATCTCTATACCACATATAATATAAATTAGCGTTTACAATCGTTCTCTTTTTATTAAATCTCCAACCTAATTCTATGTCGTTCAGTTTTTCTGGGGTGTTGATTCCATTTTCAAAATCACTTCTTCTCGGTTCTCTATTTGCACGAGCATAGGACGCATATAGCTGATTAGAGCTATTAATTTGGTAGGTTGCTCCTAATTTTGGATTAAAGAAATCATAATTCTCGTCAACTTCTAAAAGAACTCTATCTGAAGTTAACCCTGAAGTTTTATACCCTACAAAACGACCTTGTAAATCCAAAAATGCACTCCATTTATCATTTACTCTGTATGTAGTTTTTCCGAAAATTGTAAATTCATTTTTCTTTCCATTACCGAAATAATAATTATCTCTTATCTCCGATCCGCCTGCATTTTGGGCCCAAATTACTTCTCCAAAATGATCTCCATCATACAGACTATAAAACGCACCAAAATCAACATCCAGATTATTGTTTTTATAATTAGCGGTAGCATTTATTACATAAAAATCATTGTCTAACCATCTACGACGTATTAAATCTGTAGTATTAATAGTTTCTCCACCTAAAACGATTGGAGTAAAATCATAATCTGCAAAATCTTCATCTTCTTTATACTGCTCGAAAAAACCTCTACCGTAAGTATAATTAAGACCTATGTTAGTAGACCAGTTATTATTATATTTTTGATTCCAGTGCAGTTGATAATGATCCTGCTTATAATTATCTACTTCATTATCGTAAAACCGAGTATTCCCATTCTCATCCGTATATAGACCTGCAGGATTAAAAGTACGATCACTCTCTAAGGTTTCTTGATCAATCCCAAACCAAGATTGGTAAGTAATTTCATGTCCTCCAAAAGTTACTGCCTTAATTAGTGTATTATCATCCACATAAGAACCTTGTAAAAAGTAAGATTTCAGATCAGACGAGGCTCGATCAATATATCCGTCAGACGCAATTGCAGATAAACGTCCTGCAATTTCAATATGATCATTTAGTAATCCAGTACTAAATTTAAGATTATGCCTTCTTGTGCCATAAGATCCAAATGAATTAGAAATTTCTCCACTTGCCTCTTCAGAAACGGCATCGGTTAATAGATTAAGACTTGCCCCAAATGCTCCTGAACCATTAGTTGAAGTTCCCACTCCTCGTTGAAGTTGTAAATTTTCTATTGAAGATGCAAAATCTGGTAAATTCACCCAAAAAGTACCTTGACTTTCGGCATCATTAAAGGGAATCCCATTCAAAGTTACGTTTACTCTTGATGCATCACTACCTCTTACACGAATATAGGTATATCCTACTCCTGATCCCCCATCTGTAGTAGTAGTAACACCTGGTAAATAGTTTAACAAAATCGGAATATCTTGACCAAGATTACGAGTCGCTAATTCCTCTTTAGATAGATTAGAATGTGTAATAGGAGAATCCGCTTCCACACGAACAGATTTTACTAAAACCTCATCTAGTTTTTCAATTGTACCCGTTATAGAATCTTTTTGTTTTTCTTGAGCGGATAACGATATGCTTAAGAACAATATGGTAAGACAAAGTAATATGTTTTTCATTCGTAAAAATTATTACAAATAAAAGGGGTAATTATTCTAAGATTTAAAATTAAATTAATTCAATATTATACTGACTATATAATATTGTTTATTGTTTCCCTATTGAGCTAATATATCAAACAGATATTATTAACTTACGGCTGTCCCTTGGCAGCATTACCTGCCCAGGTTCATCGGGTGTGATCTCAGCCTTTTAAAGTTATACGTTTTAAATTGTCAATTATAAGTCGAATTACTTAAACCTTTTAATCTAAAACTCAAAACAAGAAAAAAGCACCCCTTTGAGATTTTGCTGCAAAAGTACTATGTTTAATTGATTTATTGTAACTTTATTTAGACATAAAAACAATGCTTCGGTTTTTTTGAAGTTAGTATAGTATGAAAAACACAAAACGTTCTATTACGTTAAAAATAATTGCTGGTTATACACTGGCAATTGTACTTGCAGTAATTGCTTTTTGGGTAATCTACAGGCAGTTTAGTAATTATTCTGAAATCACTAAAATAAAAAATGATAATAACGAAAAACTTTTCTTAGTTGGCGAAGCCATAACAGGTCTTTACGAGGCAGAAAGTTTAACAAGAAATATTATCCAAACTTCGGATACAGAAAAGTTCAAAAACTATAAAGCAAAAATTGATTCTATCATAAGTACTATAGATAAAGTTAGTGCAATGTCTCTCGACACATTACAATCCAGAAAAATTGATAGCATTAAAATCTTAATTGACAATAAAAACCAAAACTTTGGGAAACTTATTGCAATTTATGAGCAAAGTAAAGAAAAAGGGTTGCAGGAAAACGTAATGGACCAATTAAAGAAGAACGAAAATTTTGGAAATTATACCGATTATAATAAACGCTTTAGGAAATATAGCCCTCAGAAAAAAGAAGCTATTATAGCTTGGTTGGAATATACTAGAAAAGATAATGAAGAACGTTTAACTAATCAAACTATCGATTCTATTGCTAGATCTATTTATCAGGCACTTTCGGATGCTGAGGAAAAAGAAAGAAGATATCAAAGACAGATCAAAGCTCGAGAAAATAAACTTTTAAAAAATGATCAAATTATCACCAGACAGCTTCGTGATTTAATGGCTGCTATAGAAGATAGTGAAAGAAAAGAATATGTTGCAAAGCTTGAACGTTCCAACAGCATTCTTGATAAGACTGCCAATTTCATCATTATTATTACTGCTATCAGTTTACTAATAGCTATTCTTTTTCTATTTTTAATCACCAAAGATGTATCAAAGAGTCAAAAATATCGAAATGAATTAGAGGCAGAAAAAACATACAAAGAAACACTATTAAAAACCAGAGAATCTTTAATAAACACAGTAACACACGACCTGCGCTCTCCTTTGAATACCGTTATTGGATATTCTGATTTGTTGGAAAAAACAGGCTTAACTAATAAGCAAAAACATTATTTGGGTCATCTCAAAAAATCATCAGATTATATCCTCCATTTAGTAAACGATCTACTTGATTTATCCAAGCTTGAAGCAGGCAGAATGGTAATAGAAGAATTACCGTTTTCTCCTAAAAAACTAATTGAAAATACCATTACAAGCGTTATTCCTGTAAATGATAGTAAAAATTTAGAAATCTTTATAAATATAGACAGAGAGGTAAATAAACAATATTTAGGAGATCCTTTTAGAATCAAACAAGTACTCACTAATTTATTAAATAACGCGTACAAATTTACAGATCAAGGATCTATTACAATTGATAGTAAGATTACACAAAACGGTCTTGCAGAAAAAGAGCTTTTAATTTCTGTAAAAGATACTGGTATAGGAATAACCAAGGAACAACAAAAATTTATTTTTGAAGAATTTTCGCAAGGAGATGATGATACTGAAAAAAAATATGGCGGTTTTGGTTTAGGGTTAGCTATCACTAAAAAAATAATTAAACTTCTTGACGGAAAAATTAAACTAGAAAGCGAACCAGAAAAGGGTAGTAACTTTAGTTTTTGTATTCCTATTAAACTTGCCAAAATACAAATTACTGAAGAAGAAAGTGAACCTTTAGAAATTAGACATTTTTCCAACAAAAAAGCACTAATTGTAGATGATGATCTTAGTCAATTAGATTTAACTAGTGAAGTGGTATCCTTAATCAGCTTATCATATGATATTTGCGAAAATGGTGTAGATGCCTTAGACCTTTTGAAGAAAAACAGCTATGATCTAATTCTTACAGACATACAAATGCCCAAAATGGATGGGTTTGAACTTCTAAAGAACATTCAAAACAATCCAAGCTATTCTGACCTCCCAATTATTGCCTTGTCCGGTAGAACGGATACTTCCGTATCGGATTACGAAAAAGCGGGTTTTTCTGGCAGTCTTCGTAAACCATATGCTCCACAAGCTTTGATAGATTTAATTGCAAGTATTTTAAAGCTTGATGCTATCTCCCTTGATTATGAAAATTCTATATCTGAACATGAAAAAGAAACTAATTACTCTTTAAGTGATCTGATGCTTTTTGCTCAAGGAGACACCGAATCTCTTTATGCAATTTTAGAAACTTTTTGCAACAGCACTGTTGATCATATAAAAGAGTTAAAATCGGCTATTAATAATCAAAATTTCGAACAGATTAAAAGACTGGCTCATAAAATGTTACCCATGTTCAAACAAATAAAAGCAAAAGAAATCATACCTATTTTAGATACCCTAGAACATCAGGATGACTATGAGTTTGACAGTAAAGAAATCATTGCACTCACAGAGGAAGGAGTACATAAAATAGAAGGTTTAATTGACAAACTTAAAGTCAAAAACTAAAGACTGATATCGTATTGTTTTAACTTATTATAAAGTGTCTTCCTATCTATATCCAGCATCCTTGCTGCCTTTGCCTTATTCCCGTTTGCTTTTTCTAAAGCATCCAAAATTAATTCTTGTTCATTTTGATTCTTAAATAAGCCATAGGTTTGTTTTGAATTATGAGAAGCATAAGCAACATCATTTGGTAATTCATCCATCGTAATCATATCATTCTGAGAAAGCAATACTGATCTTTTTACAATATTTTTCAACTCTCTTAAGTTTCCCGGCCAATCGTATTTCTTAAATGTGTCTAATACTTCATCAGCAAATCCAACAACGTTCTTATCCAGCTCTGCATTAGACTCCTCAAGAAAATAGTTTGCAAATAGCATCAAATCTTCAATTCTATCCTTTAATGGTGGTACTTTTATCGAAAATTCATTCAATCGGTGATATAGATCCTCTCTAAACTCCCCTTCCTTTACCGCATTACTAAGATCTTCGTTTGTTGCCGCAATAACACGAATATCCACCTCTATTTCTTTATTACTTCCTACAGGCTTAATCTTTCTTTCTTGTAATGCCCTAAGAAGCTGAACTTGTAACTCATAACTAAGATTACCTATTTCATCTAAAAACAGAGTTCCTCCATTAGCTGCTTCAAAATGACCTACTTTGTCATTTACCGCACCGGTAAAAGACCCTTTGATATGTCCAAAAAACTCACTTGACGCAATTTCTTTTGGTATCGCTCCGCAATCCACTGGAACGAAAGGTTTGTCTGCTCTTTTACTTGTCTTATGAATACTGCTCGCCACATACTCTTTTCCTGTACCACTATCGCCAATAACCAACACAGACATACGAGTGGGAGCTACCAATGCAACATATTCATTCAGTTTTTTAGATGCATCACTTATTCCTTTTACAAAAGAATTATTTGTACGAGCAATCTTCTCTTCTTTTTTAGGTTGCTTTCTATTATCAAATTCAGGCTCTTTGACATTAGCTTTTAGTGCCTTTTCAATAATCTGAAGTATCTTATCTGGATTAAAGGGTTTAGAAACATAATCAAATGCACCCTGCTTTATAGCGTTAACTGCCATGTCAATTTCCGCATAGCCGGTCATAATCACAACCTGAGTCTTTGGATTCTTTGCTCTAATATCATCTAATAGGGTGATCCCATCTCTATCTGGCAATCTTACATCTGTAAGAACAATATCAAATGTATGCTCCTGAATTTGTAAAACGGCTTCATTACCAGAAAACGAAGTAGACACTTCATATCCTTTTTTTTGTAAAAAAGTTTTAAGCATCGTACAAAAAGCTACATCATCTTCAACTATCAGTAATTTGGACATATTGATATCATTTAATTTTAAATGTATGGTATAAAATTAAACATTAAAAACATTTAATTATTCTCTAACATAAAAGAAACATAAAAAATAAAAAAGAGACCCTTGGGATTGGGTCTCTTTTTAGCACTAAACAACTTTATATCGTCTTTTGGTTGCAAAACGATATCCTTTTCTACCCCTAGATTTAAGATTTGTCGTCTGGCTTTATCCATTCGCCATTGGCGCTTGCGAATACAACTTTTGTATAGTTATCTTTACCTTTAAGAACAATCTTATATGAATTATCCTTGGAAATATATGCTTTGTAAATACGTAAGTTCTCAAAATCTCTTGCAGCTGCGTCCTGAATTGTCATTGGTAACTCCACAATTTCAATTTCGGTATACTCTTGCAATTCATATTCGTAATCCATAAACTCCCATCCATCATTCTCAGCCAAATCATCTTGTGCTACCACTCCTTGTGCTGATATAATACTGACTACTATAGCGATGATCATTTGTAAGTTTTTCATTTGATTATAATTGTAAACACCTGTTTTACGATTATGTATAGAGGAATAATTGTTCCAAAATAGAATCAAATGAAAAAAATATAAAACTAACTGATTTACAGTGTTTTAAATGTTTCGCTCTAGATTTGAAATCTGTGGAAATCTGTGGATTCTACACAAAAGTGTAGAAATTATACACGCTTTTATATAAAAGGTTTTTTACGATTAGATTTTTTAGACGCATGTCTTTTTTTGTTTTCCAAACGTTTTCTAATAGAAGACTTAGATGGTCTAGAAGCCTTTCTTAGTTTAGGGATATATAAACTTGCTTTTATAATCTCTAAAAATCTACTAATTACAAGCTCCTTATTTCTGTGTTGACTTCTTGTATCTCCACATTGTAAAATTAATTCGCCTGATTTAGTAATTCGTGATTTTAATTTATTAGTAATTCGTAACTTTTCTTCATCAGTAACGCCTTTAGAATCTATTATACTAAAACTAAGCTCTATCTTAGAAGAAACTTTATTTACATGCTGACCACCGGCACCAGAACTTCTAGTGGCTTTGAATTTCAATTCATTTATGATTACCGAAATATTCACGAAAAAAGTTTCACCTGATGAGCTGATTTTAATAGATCGTTCACTGTTTTCACAGGGTTAAACGTAGTCAATGGTACTTCTACAAAAACACTAATCCAATTAGCCATCGCACCGTTCCACAACCCTGGTAACTCTAATGCTTTTAAGACTTCTCCGTTAAGAGATTTTGTGGTTATAAAACCAGCATCCGGATCAATAAAATCAAGTAAATTAAATTTATTTCCTTTGTAATCGCGAACACCACAAACTAGATCCACAGGATTAAAGTGCGTTGCGCTTTTTAAAATATCTTGTTGTCTATTATCTTTTGTATTTATTTGCGGGGTTTCAATAATCTGCAAAACCAATCTTCCATTCTCTCTTTTTACCCAAAAAGGGCCTCCTCCAGGTTCTCCTTCATTGATTACCATCCCACATACTCTAATGGGTTTGTTTAATGATTCTTTTAGAAATTGAAGTTTATATTTTTCAGCAAACTTATCAAAATCCAAAGGCAACCTAACATTAAGTTGCTGTACCAAAAATTTCTTTATGTCTTTGAGCTCAGCTTCTGATGGAGCATTTTTATCAATAGCACTTAATATTCTGAAAACTTCATCCTGAATTTCGATTAATTTACCTGCTAGTACCTTTTTATATCCCGATACCTCATCTTGATATTTACGAACTACAACATTGTCTATATTTTTAATATAGACGATATCAGCATCCAGGTCGTTTAGATTTTCAATCAATGCTCCGTGACCCCCTGGCCTAAACAATATAGAGCCATCTTCCGTTCTAAATGGCTCATTATTTTTATCAACTGCAATAGTATCCGTTTCTGACTTTTGAAAAGAATATGTAATTATGAAATTAGTATTTGTTTTTTCTTCTACTTTTTTCTTTATCCTTTCGAATTCATCTTTAAATGCATCTAGATGTTCCTTAGAAATCGTAAAATGCAACTTAGAATCTCCTTTGACATTTTTATTATACCCTGCAGCCTCAAACAAATGTTCTTCAAAAGAAGTAGATATACTATTTGTGTATTTATGAAATGGCAGTAATCCTTTTGGATATACTCCAAAATTCAACCCTTTTTCTTTCAGCATCATTTCTACGAAAATATAAAGCTGTCTTCCTTCTGAAAGAGATTCAAAATTAGGATAAGAATTCTTTATTTTTTGTATTACTATATCATAAAAGGGAAATTTTTCTAAGCCTATTAAAAAAAGTCGTATTGCATTTGCCTTTTCGTGATTGGTATAAGAGTTTAAACTTTCTTTTTCATACTCATAGTTATCCAAAAATTTAAATAATTCCTTAAACATTCGGGTAGCAGCGCCAGAAGCCGGTACAAATTTGATCGTCTCCAGATCAGAAGATCTAGACTCATATAACTTAGTTAATTCAACCTGGTAATGCACAGAAAACTTTAAAATCCCATTATCAAGACTAGCAGCACTTCTTAATGCTACAAAAGGAATTTCATTTTTAAATGTCTCGATTTGTGCTAATACTTTCTCTACAGTTAAGCCTTTGGATGTAATCAGCTTAATATCTTTATCGGTAATATTCACGTTACTTATCTATTAATTGATCAATAGTCTTTATTGCTTTTTTAAAACGAGATTCAGAATCTCCTTTTAATGTGATGTAATTACAATTGTTTTCTTCCAGAGATTCTTTAAAACGTAAAAACATTTCTTCTCTCTCATGTGGTTTATCTCTTAGATCATCAGGAACCCACGGTGTGTCAATATAAGTTAAAAGATACAAATCATAGCTGTTTTCTAATGAAAATTTACGTATTAATTCGGGAATTGACCCATTATAATATGCTTCAGAATACACTTTTATTTCAAGAAGATTCGTGTCGCAAAATAGTATTCTGTCCGATTCTTTTATGATTTCATTTTCTAATTTCATTTGCCCCACAGCAATTGGAATCAAATCCTCATAAGTACATACTTCTTTATAGGCGTCCCATTTTTTCTGAAGATACTCTCGCATATATTCTGGGACCAAAGAAGCGTTATAATGTTTAGCTAATTGCTTAGACAAAGTAGTTTTACCTGTTGATTCTGGACCAAACAATACTATCTTTATGCTGTTACTAGTGTTTTGTCTAAGCTTTTCTTCCATGCTAAATATCCTTGAATTGCCATAATTGTAAAAATCAAATATTGAAAGCTGGTAAACGTAAATCCTTTGTGAAAATATAAAGGAATAGAAATAATATCACCAATTATCCAGAAAATCCAATTCTCTATTTTTCTTCTAGCCATCAACCACATCCCTACAAAAAATATAGCTGTCGTAAATGTATCTACATACGCGGTCCAGTCATTCCATTTATCAAATGCTTTATATACTATATAAACAAAAATCAATGTTATAATAAAAATTATTATTTCTATAATTTTTTCTTTAGAATTTGTTCTGGAAATAGGAGTCGTATGTGTTTCATCTATTTTTCTTGTCCAAATATACCAACCATAAATACTCATTATAAAATAATAGGCGTTTATCATCATATCACCTAACAAAGCCCATTTTAAAAGTAAATACACATAAATTGATGTACTTACTAAACCGGTAGGATACACCCATATTTTATTAAACCAAGCAAAAAAAACACTTGCTATTCCAAATAAAACTGCTGTAATTTCTAAAGAAATATCTAGTGTAGAATATTCCGCATATTGACCAAAAAGAAAATCAAAAATCTGGCTCATAGTCGCTTCTATTGCTTTTTACCATTTTCATATATACTAAAACGTGTTCCATATCTCCAAACGCCTTCTTAATTTCCGAAGTCAAAAAAGGCATCACCTTATCATACTCTCCATATACCTGAGTACTTAATGGATTTTCTAAGATTGTAAATTCAGAAGCTCGCAATTCTTTTATGAATCGAATAATGTGTTTTTCGAAATCATTTTGTAAAGGGGTAAGTGTTAATTCTATTGATATTTGCATTGGTATAAATTTCTGTTTTATGTTAAGTTAAACATATGGAAGTGCGTACACACAAGTAAAACCATCAAACTCCGTAAAAGTAATATCATAATGACTTATGTTATCCCTATGACTTATAGTTCCCGCTGTAAATGGCATATTTAGATCAAACGGCATAATATGAATGTTCTGTTCAAAACTCAATCCAGCAGTTCCATACAATTTATACAAAGATTCTTTGGCTCCCCAAATAATGGTTAACACACGTGTTTTTTCTTCCTCTTCATATTTGCTCACAAATTCTTGTTCTGATTCCACAAATTTATGAGCAATCCGATGAATTTTCTCACGTTGTTTCTCAATATCAATACCTACAAGCTTATCACTAACAATGATTCCAGCGTATTCATAAGAATGCGTTATCGAAATTTGTTTTCCATCTTTTAGGTGAGGTTTTCCAAAATCGTCATAGTATAAATCATAATCTGTATACCCGAAAACTGCTAATAAATGCCTAATACTCATAAAACCTCTTCTATGCATATCAGATTTCATGTTATCTACTCTATTCTGACAATGATTCGTTAACTGAATCCCTTCAGATAGAACTTCAAAAGATTCTTCTATCTTCCAAATCAATATATTAGTACTTTGATCGACTGTTATAGTTTTGTAAAGAGGCATGTGAATTATTAAAGTTATTATGTACCTTTGCAAACCGAAAATCAGGAACAAATAGCATGATTTTCAGTAGACGAATTTAGAATATTTTAGTGCGAAATACTAAAATTATTGCACTTCATAAACATAAAACAGATACTATGAGTACCAAAACAGTACCTTATGTTCCTTACAAGGTGAAAGACATTTCATTAGCCGCATGGGGAAGAAAAGAAATCGAACTAGCCGAAGCTGAAATGCCGGGTCTTATGTCACTTAGAGAAGAGTATAAAGACGAGCAACCTCTAAAGGATTCTCGTATTGCAGGTTGTCTTCATATGACTATTCAAACTGCGGTGTTAATAGAAACATTACAGGCTCTTGGAGCAGAAGTAACATGGAGTTCTTGTAATATATTCTCTACTCAGGATCAAGCTGCTGCTGCTATTGCAGATGCGGGAACACCTGTATATGCTTGGAAAGGTATGAATGAAGAGGAGTTTGATTGGTGTATCGAACAAACCTTGTTTTTTGGAGAAGATCGTAAACCATTAAATATGATTCTTGATGATGGTGGAGATTTAACAAACATGGTTTTAGATCGCTACCCAGAACTAGCTGATGGAATCAAAGGTCTATCAGAAGAAACTACTACAGGAGTGCATCGTTTATATGAGCGTGTGAAAAATGGAACCTTGCCAATGCCTGCTATTAATGTTAATGATTCCGTTACGAAATCTAAATTTGACAATAAGTATGGCTGTAAAGAAAGTGCTGTAGACGCTATTCGTCGTGCAACAGATATTATGTTAGCAGGAAAACGAGTAACTGTTTGTGGATACGGCGATGTTGGTAAAGGCACAGCAGCTTCTTTCAAAGGTGCAGGAAGTATTGTGACTGTAACTGAAATTGATCCTATTTGTGCTTTACAAGCTGCTATGGATGGTTTTGAAGTAAAGAAACTGGAAACCGTTATTGGAAATAGTGATATCTTAATTACTACAACAGGAAATAAAGATATCGTTCAAGCTCGTCATTTCGAAGCTTTAAAAGACAAAGCTATTGTATGTAATATCGGACATTTTGATAACGAAATCGATATGGAATGGTTAAATAAAAATCACGGGCATACTAAAGACACTATTAAACCTCAAGTAGATAAGTATAATGTAAATGGAAATGATATAATCATTCTTGCTGAAGGCCGTTTAGTAAACTTAGGATGCGCAACAGGTCACCCAAGTTTTGTAATGAGTAATTCATTTACAAACCAGACTTTAGCACAAATTGAGCTTTGGAAAAATAGTAAAAACTACGGAAATGATGTATATATGCTACCAAAACATTTAGATGAAAAGGTAGCAAAACTACACTTGGCTAAAATTGGTGTTGAGTTAACAGAACTTCGTAACGACCAAGCCGAATATATCGGTGTAACTGTTGAAGGACCATACAAGCCAGAACACTACAGATACTAAAATCAGATTATAATTCCTGCACTTAAAATTAAGTTTAAGTTTTTAGCAGGAATATGTTACAAAAAACTCCTTGTTCTAGACAAGGAGTTTTTTTATTAGCTTAAACGTATGAATAAGTTTACAACCCCAATCTACCTAAGTCGTAGAGATAAAAATCCTTTTGTTCATTCATTGCTACAAAAAGTCCTTTTGTAAAAGTAGCACCCAAGGGAATTGTAACTACATCACATCCATCTGTTGCCGTAGTTCCTAAATTTATTGCTTTAATATAGCTATTATCTTTTCTAGAAAACACATTAAACTGTCCCTTTTGCTGGTCAGACACAATTAAAAAACCATGACCATTTTCTTTAGAAGCAATCGCAATACCTTCAATATCTTCTTTAAAAAATTCACCTCCAAAAAAAGCCAATTCTTCATTTCCCATCTCAGCATCTGCATAATATTTTCTAATACCAACACCTTCATCAGAATAATATACAAATCCAAGCTCATCGTCTACAGCTATCGCTTCTATCTCCTTTTGCTGACTAAACTTTCCAAATTTCCTAACTAACTTAGCGTGTACTCCCAAACTATCACTTACCAATTGATATTGGTATAGGTAACCATTTTCGGGTCCTGACTTTCTACTTACAATTGCAGTAACACTATGATTATTTGGATTTTTATACAAACCTATTCCCATAGGTCTTCTTAACTCTAGGTTTTTTTCATCTTCAAAAACAAGAAAACCACCACCATCAAGTGGTTTCATATCTGGAACCGAAAACAAGCGGATTTGATTTTTTTCTCTTTCAGTAAAAACAATAATATCTGTTGTAGTAGAGTCATTTAACCTAAATCCATATTCCAAATCGATATTATTTGGGTATTTTATATCTCTGATCACTTTTTCAGGAATTATTTTCCCATCTAAATCAAAGGCATAAATAGCTCCATTAGTATCTTTATCAGTTCCAAAAATTATACTTTTTGAAGGATCGGTTGGATGAACCCATATAGCAGGATCATCAGTATCATGTAACACTTTTTCTGTAATCAAATCTGGTTGGATTAACGGTTCTTTTTTATCGCACGAAATAATAAGTGAAGCACTCACTACAAGAATTAGTCTATAAATTTTCATAAAATAAAGTATCAGTATTATTTCTTAAAAAGATCATATTTCAAACCAAAAGTAAGGCGTCTTTCGTAATATTCTGCCTGCATTGTTCTTTCTGATATTCCCTGATAAAAACGTAATGGTTGATTTGTAATATTATTTAAATCCGCATACACACTTAAATTCTTGTTGATGGCATAACTGGCATTGAAATCCAGAAAAAACTGTTTGTCATAATATCTATCTTCAAAAGAATTTCCACCTATCTCATCTATATATGCATCAGAAAAATTAGCAGATAATCGTAAGCTTAGCTTATTATTGTTATATCCTAAAGATCCGTTGAACATATTTGGTGATGTATTCGGGAGGTCGAGATCTGATCTTTCTTCTCCATCTTCATTTCGGATTCCATCTGCACTAGAAGTAAGAAATGTGTAATTAAGATATACACTAAAATTCTTAGCAAAGCCAGGTAAAAAATCTAGTTGGCGCTGAATGGATAACTCTACTCCAAAAATAGAAGCATTTTCTCCATTAAGCGGCTGAAAAATATCAAACCCCTCTGTACCCGTACCAAATCGATCATCCTCGGTTTCTCCTCTAAACGTATAAATAAAATTATCTATTTTTTTGTAAAACAAACCTCCAGATAGTATTCCAACTGATTTAAAATAATGTTCGGCCATTACATCAAAATTCGTAGAAGTAGTTGGATCAAGATCAGGGTTACCTGTAACAATCTCTTCATCCCCAAACAATACATCAAGAGATGGCACTAAATCAACATAATTGGGTCTTGCTAATGTATTGGTCCAAGCAAATCTAAAAACGGTTTGCGAATTAAGATCATATTTCAAATGTATTCCTGGTAACACGTTTATATAAGATTGTTCTTCTGTTACTTCACCAACCCTATTCTCTTCATCTTCAATTTGATTTCCAGTAGCATTAATTTTAGTATGCTCTAACCTAATACCTGCCAATACGCTAAACTTTTCTGAAAGCTTTTGATTAGCCATAAAATATCCTGCCAACACATCTTCTTCTACATCATAATTAGCTCTTAAAAACTCATCAGGAACTGATTCTCCATCCACGAGACTAAGACTTCCTAACCATCTTTCATCTGCATATAATCCGGCTTGGTATTGACTTCCAGCAAGAAAATCAGGATCACTATAACTACGGGTAGGAACATCTGCCAACGTAGGGAAATCTCCTTCTAAATCGAATTCAAAAAAGTCATTATCTCTAAATTTACTTTTCAATCTACTTCGTATTCCAAACTTTATAGTTCCATTACCATTACCAAAAAAATCAGAGGATAATTCTGCATTTACAAAGAAGTTAATGTCTTGCTCTTCTGTATATTGATTTTCTTCAGTAATCTCCCCAAATTCAAAAGCGGACACATCATTGGCATCGGCACTATTAACCGGTGTATATAAAGGAAATTCTGGATCAGAATTATCATTAATTATACTATATTCTGATTGATATTCCGCATATCTTTCATTAAGTCTTTCCTCTGATGCTTTGGCAAACGATGCCATCCAATCTATCTTAACATTTCCGAACAAATGATCTCCACCCAAACTATAATTCTGCATACGTTGATCTTCTAATCTTCGGTTTTTACTCCTACTACTATCGATTCCACCTTTGGTTTGTCGAGCTACTTCGACAGGAAAACGAGTAAGATTCCCATTTACCACCTCAAAATCGCCTGCTTCTATATCTTCGGCATCTAGCATTTGATGCTCTAAACGAAATCTATTTTCTCTATCATCACGCCAGTTATAGATTGTTTTCAGATACATCGAATTGTTATTATCAAATTCGTAATCAAAGTTGGCTGCAAAACTTCTTCTAATTCTCTGAACTAAATATGTTCTTATCTGAAATTCATTTGTATATGGATTTACAGAAACCTCATCCAATATTGGTTCACCATCAGCATCATCGACACCTGTATAAAACTCAAATTCATCTGTCCATTGCGCCTCGATATTATCAGATCCAAAATCATTATCGTTAATTGAAGCTGATAACATCCATCCAAACTTTTTGTTTTTAGATCGATCTCCAACTAAAAAGGAACCATTTAATATTCTTTTATCTGTAATGAAATTAATTCCTGAGCCTAAAGTAGCAGAAAGTCTAAACCCTTGTGGAGCTGTTCTAGTTACCAGATTTACGGATCCTCCTAAAGCATCTGCTTCCATATCAGGAGTTACTGCCTTATTAACCTCTATGGTTTGAATCATATCCGATGGTATTAAATCCATCTGTACATTTCTATTATCACCTTCTGCAGAAGGAATTCTACTTCCATTTAATGTTACCGAATTTAACTGAGGAGATAGACCTCTTACAATAACATTTCGTGCCTCTCCCTGATCTACTTGCATAGTTATTCCAGGAATACGCTTTACCGCATCTCCAATGTTAGCATCAGGAAATTTACCTATTTGATCAGTCGATACTACATTGGTAATATTAATATTATTCTTCTGTGTATTTAAAGCCCTTGCCTGTCCACTATTTCCATAACCTGAAATAGTAACATCATCTAATTGAACGCCTTCTGTATTTAGCGATAAAGAGACAAAAGTAGTTCGAGAAGAGGATACATTTATTTTTTGTTCTAAATCAGCATACCCCAGGTATTTCACTAAGATTGTATAATTGCCTTCCGCTATATTGACAAGTGTAAACTTGCCATCAAAATCAGAAATGGTTGCTTTGTTTATCGAATTAATTACAACAGAAGCTCCTGGCATAGAAATTCCATTCTCATCGGTAATAATTCCTTTAACAGAACCCTTTTGGGCTTCTACAAACTGCGTGCTCAAAAAGAAAATGAGCGTTACAGATATTAATTTTAGTAATTTGATTGGTGTCATTTGTTAGTCTTTTAAAATCATTATAAAACTACTGTAACACAATGTTTTACTTTAAAAACGTAAAGCAACAAAGGATAAACATTTTTCTTAATAACGATAAACAACAAGGCAACAATTAAGATTTATTTACATTACAATAACATAGACTAAAAGAACAGTGCGTTTTTCAAGTTTTTACTACAAAGCAATCATAAAATTAACCAACTCTTCTTTCTGGTTGATAGGTAATTTTTTTCGTAATCGGTAACGTGCTACTCGCACACTATCTGGAGTAACTCTAAGAATAGAAGCTATTTCTTTTGAAGATAAATTGAGTCGTAACAACATTCCCAACCGCAATTCTGCAGGTGATAGTTTGTCTTCTGATAATTGAGATAATCTCTTAGTAAAATCTGGATGAATCTCTTTAAAAAAATTATGGAATTCGTCCCATTCTCTTTCTTGTTTTAAGTTGAAATTAATCTCTTTTACTATACGTTTTATATTAGTATTTATGTCTATTCCTTTTCTATTCGCTATATTGGATAGGGTAGAAGACAAATCGGATAAAATTTTATTTTTCTGAGACAGATGAAGACTATATCTGGACAATGTAGATGTCTTTAAGTGGATTTCTCTTTGTAAATTTTTTTCTTCAAACTCCTTTTTCTCTAATTCTGCTTTCAAAGTTCTTTGTTCGAACTCTTGAATTCTTAAGCTCTCTTTCCCTTTCCTTCTATAATAAACATAAAGAACACCTGCAATAAGTATAATAGCACCTAAACTAACTAATAACAGATTTTGATTCGCCCGACTAATTTCTTTTTGCTGCAATAACGCACCTATTTGAGCTTCTTTTTGTTTGGTTTCATATATTGCCTGAAGAGTATTCAGTTGATTAATATTTTCTGATAGAATAAGCTCTTCATTAATTTTTTCACTTTTAGAAAGATGATCAAAAGCCTTTTTAAAATCTCCCATAAGGTTATACGTTTTAGAAAGATCCTTGTGGGCACTTTTAATCTGATATTTATCTTGAAAATATAGCGCCGATTGATGCGCTTTATTGGTATATTCAATAGCCTTACTATAATTGCCAGTTTTTCTGCATATATCTCCCAGATTATTAAAAACACTGATTTTTCCAGCTTTGTCCATTTTTTCAAAGTACTCGTTTGACTTTTTAAAATATTCATAAGCTACATCATACTGTTCTAAATCTTCATATATACTTCCTAAGTTTTCATTAACGACAGCAACACCTTCTATATCTCTAAGTACAGAGAATATTTTAAGGCTCTCTTTTTGATATTGTAATGCTTTAAGGTAATTGCCTTCTTTTTCAAAACATGACCCTAGTAATCTTTTAGCAATAGCTACTCCTTTTTTATATCCGAATTTAGAAGATATTAATTGACTCTGATTAAAATACTGCTTGGCTTTAGGAAAATTCTTTGTAGAGAGATATATCTTACCTATCTCGTTTTTCAGAAGGACAAAAAGAGTGTCTTTCTCTTCAATTAAAACTACAGCTTTATTATATTGTTCTAAAGCCTCGTCATATACTCTTGCATTTTGATAAAAGCCCCCTAAAAGAAAATACTTCTCAGCAATACTAATAGGTGATCCATTTTTCTGTGCAGTCCTTAACTCAACTCTTAAAATCTGTAATGCATCATCAATCTGTTTCTTATCCTTTTCTAAGCTATTATCAACCTGCGCAACAACTTTACAAAAAGAAATAATTAACAATATACATATAAGTAACCACGACAATTCTTGTCTCATAAAAATCTATTACAAAACTCTTACTAAAAAGTAAAAATCTCATAAATCTAGTGATATACCTATTATAGAATGTTACTTAGATATTATTTTTATGTTACACCTTAATCTTTATCTCCTTTTCCGAAAAATATAACTCATCCATACTGGATCATTTTCTTCGGAAACCACAGATTGTCTATCCACAAACTCCCAATTAGCAATATTCATATAATTTAGCAAATCAGAAGTTCCCTCTAGATCCTCTAGCTGCTTAATCGTTATCTGTTTTCCTTCTAATGATTTTTGTTCTTGAACTTTTATTCTTTTTACTCTTCCGCTATTATTAGCTTTCTGTATTACAATAACTTCTAGATAATCATACTTCGGGATATCTTGAGAGATCACAGCCGTTGTCATTAGTAAAAAAACTAAACAACAAGAAATTTTGATAATTTTACTCATGAGAAAATAGTTTTATTTGTTTAAAATAAACAAAAAACCCTTTTCAAGCTAGCCTGAAAAGGGTTTTATTTGTATGTAACAAAGGAAAATATCCTTATGCTTCAAAAGGAACTATAGAAACATAAGATTTATTATCTCTCTTCTTAGTAAATTTTACCATACCGTCAACTTTAGCATGTAGCGTATGATCTTTACCAGCGTAAACATTCTCACCTGGTTTGTGTGCTGTACCTCTTTGTCTTACAATGATGTTACCAGCGATGGCAGCTTGTCCACCAAAGATCTTAACACCTAAGCGTTTTGATTCTGATTCTCTACCATTCTTAGAACTACCAACTCCTTTTTTATGAGCCATTTTCTTAAGGTTTTATATCGTTAATAATAACGAGATTATTTTACAATCCCGCCGTCTAATTTATCTTGCCATTCTTTTAACTCATCCCACTTACCTTCAGCAGCCATTTCAGCTTGCTTAGGCCAAGTATCAGGAACGTGATTTCCACGAACATCTTTAATAAACTCAGCAATTTGTTTTGGATCAGCTTTTGCAAGATCAGCAAAAGTAACGATACCATTAGCATTTAGAGTTTCAGCGATTTTTGGTCCAATACCTTCAATCTTTTTAAGATCATCCGCTTTAGCTGATTTTTTAGGAGCAGCTTTCTTCGGTGCTTCTGTTTTCTTAGCAGCAGGTTTAGCTTCTACTTTCTTTTCAGCTTTTGGTGCAGCTTTCTTAGTTTCCTTTTTAGGAGCTGATTTTGTAGCTCCAGAGGCAACTATACTCTCAATTATGATTTCAGTAAGAGATTGACGGTGACCATTTTTAACACGGTATCCTTTACGTCTCTTTTTCTTGAAAACAATAACTTTATCACCTTTAAGGTGTCTTGTGATTTTTGCTCCTACTTGAGCTCCATCTATAGCCGGGGCGCCTAAAGTAACTTTATCTCCATCTGCAGTAAGAAGAACTTTATCAAAAGAAACTTTGTCTCCTTCTTCTCCTACTAAACGATGAACAAAAACTTTTTGGTCTTTTGCAACTTTAAATTGCTGCCCTGCTATCTCTACAATTGCGTACATAGCGTAACGTTTAATTAATTATTTTGTAATAAAAATTATCGCTTATCCAAAAAATAAGCGGGTGCAAATATACTCTTAATTAATTAACTAACAAATATTTTACGCCTTTATGGGCTGCGAATTATGTTTTTTCTTGATATTCCAACTGTCTTTAAATAATTGCATAAAAGACAGGGTCAACACGAATGTAGTTGCAAAACCCATTATTGCCGACACAAAAACTACAATACCTACGCCTACATGGTAATGCGAGCTCCAGTTAGCAAGCATTTCTGGGAGAAAACTGGTGTTAATATTAGTGACATAAATAGCAAAGAAAATAGTAAAAATAAGTGTTGCATTAAATCCTGTAAATAATCCGGCCATAAAACCCTTTTGATATTCAAAAGCATTTCCTTTTTCAAGTTTATAATCTTTAAGAGCTTTATATAATCCAAATGCTACTATGATTCCATTACCGAGACTAAAAATAGGATTAGTTTGAACCCCAATTAATGACAAAATTAAAAAATAAGCAATCAGTCCAATTGCAATCATAACACCATATTTAACAGGGATTGTAGACTTTTTCATAATTTCTCTTATTTAGATTTAATAGAAATTTATGGATTATTAGCGGTTTTCAGACTTAAAAAACTGTTAATTTATTGTAAGCGAGATGATTAACACATCACAACTTTTCAGTTAAAATCGCAACAAAATTATTTTTAATTAAAAATAAAAGAATACACAACTGAAGAAGATTTTATTTAAACCCAACTCAAAACATAGCACAATAAGGATTTGTTTATCTAAGAGCGAACCCTTTTTTTGCGGTTAGCAATATAAACTCCTAAAATTATAATCCCGGTTGCAATTACCTGATAAAAGGAAAACTCTTCGCCATCCAGCAATCCCCACATTAAAGCTACTATCGGAATTGTATATGTTACTGAAGTAGCAAAAACAGGACTACTCATTTGCACTAATTTATTAAACAACACCTTAGCAATTCCCGTTCCTACTACTGCAAGAATTAATATATAGATCAAACTTGTGTGCATTCTAGGACTCGTAATTACTTTCTCATCAAAAAAATTAGAGCAATACAATACAATAAGCGAAGGAATTACTAACACGATAAAATTACCATTTGCAATTGCCATTGGCGATATATTCTGCATATATCGCTTTATAATATTTACATTCGTTGCATAACAAACAGAAGCGCAAAGCACTAGGGACGCATACCAATAATTTTGATTAGGGTTTACAGAAGCTCCTTCCCATATAAGGGCCAAACACCCAATTAACCCAACAACAACTCCTATTAACTGATTTCTACTAAAACGAATAGAAAAGACTAATGCTCCTAAAATAAGAGTAACCAAAGGCGTGGTAGAATTAAGAACCGAAGCAATACCACTATCAATTTCAGTTTCTGCAAAGGCAAACAAAAATGCAGGAATAAATGTGCCTAAAAAACCCGAAATAACGATCCATTTCCATTCTTTTTTCTTGATAGTTTTCATACTTCTAAAACCAATCAGAAATAAAAAAACGGCTGCGAATAATGTTCTTAAGGCTCCCAATTGCATTGGCGTTAGACCTATCAATGATTTTTTAATTAGGATAAATGAACTACCCCACACCAGTGATAGTACAACCAAGTATATCCATTTTAGTTTTGCGTTTTGCATCTGCCGTTTTATGAGCTGCAAAAATCACTAAAATTATGAAAGCAACAATCTAGTATGTAGAAAAATTAACGAACGTTTAGCGTTATTCTTTCCATTGAACAGTCTCCATAAAATGAATAATATCATTTCGCAAGTATTTTGCTGCTGGAAGAATAGAATCATAGTTTGGTTTCACCTTAAAATAAACAGAGCCAGACACAAAATGATTAATACTATCTGTTACATAAAATTGACAAGAAGAAGCAGCATTTCCTGTTACTTCAAAAATACTTCCGTAAACATTTTTTTCTGGTAAGATAAAATCTTTTTGATCTATTCCATCAGCTTTAATATAATGTTCTTGTGTAAGATTTTGCGCATCTCTTAATAAAGAATCGAGATTATTATTTACATTATAATAAGAGATATACACTGTAGCATTTAATTTTGGATAATTAATATTATACCAACATCTCTTATTATTTTTTGCTCTTTCGAACACCGAAATACTATTTTTTTCAAAAACATAAGAGCAATCCAGTAACGCCTGTTCATATTTTGGAGCAGGATAAGCAAGCCTTAACATTCCTTTGGGTTTGGGCAACACCTCGCCTCCACAAGAACACAAAGTACACACAAGAATACCTACTATAAATTTACTAAGTCTACTCTTCATTAATCGTTAATTTTATCCTTTTAATTCGTTTGTTGTCCAAGGATTCTATTTTAAATATATATGACTCTACCGTAATTATATCGCCTCTTTTTGGAAAGCTACCGGATATCTCTAATAACAATCCAGCAATAGTTTCCGCATCTCCTTTTTTGTTCTCAAAAACAGAATGATCTTCTAACTTAACTACTTTATAAAAATCCTTAAGTGATGTTCTTCCTTCAAAAACATAGTTTTTATCATCTAACTTAGAGAATATCAAATCCTCATCATCAAATTCATCACTAATATCCCCAACAATTTCTTCAATAATATCCTCTAATGAAATTAACCCACTTGTCCCACCATACTCATCTACCACAATGGCTAAATGATTTTTTTTATCTTTAAAATCATTTAATAAATCATCTAATTTCTTGTTCTCTGGAACAAAATAAGGCTCTCTTGCCAAAACGACCCAATCAAAGTTTTTATGATTAATATAAGGCAACAAATCCTTTACATAAAGAATCCCTATTACTTTATCAATACTATCTCTGTATACTGGAATACGAGAATACCCATTTTTAATAATTTCTGGAATAATTTCAGCATATTCCATGTCTTGATTTAGCGCAAAAATATCAATTCTTGGTTTCATGACCTGTTTGGTATCCGTATTCCCAAAAGATACAATCCCCTCCAGAATTTTTTTCTCTTCTGAAGTTGTATCTGTATCAGAAGTTAGCTCCAGCGCCTGTGATAATTGATCCACGCTAATATTCGATTTCTGTTTACCTAATTTATTATGAATGCGTATAGTTATACTCCTCATTGGTAAACTAATAGGAGTAATAATCCAATCCAACACTCTTAATGGTCGTGCCATAAAGTTGGCGAATTTCACTTTATTTCTACTCGCATATATTTTTGGTAATATTTCTCCGAATAATAATATAAGAAATGCTACAACCACCACTTCGACAACAAATCTTACATCTACCCAACCCCACCATACAATATCCAGCCCCTTAAAATAGATCTCTCCTAATGTATCAAAAAGTAAAACAATAGCAATATTAATAAAGTTATTTGCCACCAATATTGTAGCTAATAGTTTCTTGGGTCTGCTAAGTAATTTCGAAATTATTTTTTGGTTTACAGTAGGATCCTCACCTTCTAGCTTTAGATCTGATGGAGTAAGCGAAAACAATGAAACCTCACTGCCGGATATGAGGGCAGAACAAATCAATAGTAATATAAGGACAAGCAAATTAATTACCTGCATAGAATCAAAAGCAAATAACAAAATAAACAACGGTTCGGGATCAGGGTCCAAATTATATCTGTTTAGTTAAACATATTAAAACGGAAGATCATCTTCTTCCATTTCTGTGGGTGAAGATGAAACCGATTGCGAACTATCAACCGAAGGCTTATGTATGCCTGGTTGTTTTTCTGCAATTATTTCAGAGTGCTGACCTTCAGTTTTTGGAGTTAAAAATGTAAAATCAGTACACTGTATTTCTGTACTATATCTATCTTTTCCTTGATCATCTTGCCACTTTCTGGTTTTAAGACGACCTTCTATATATACTTTATCTCCTTTTTTAAGATATTTTTCGCAGATTTCTGCTGCTTTATTTCGCACTACAACATTATGCCATTCTGTAGAAGTCACTCTATCTCCTGTAGTTTTATTCACATAAGAATCATTAGTTGCTAGCGGAAATCTACCAATACAGTTTCCTCCTTCAAAATAATGCATCTTTACTTCATCACCCGTATGGCCAATAAGCATTACTTTATTCAACGTTCCAGACATACTCTATATTATTTATAGTAAATGTAATAAAAAAGCATCATACCTAAAAAAAGCTATCTATAAAATTACCTAATAATATAGGAACCGGATATTCGCGAATTTTCTCTATTTCCACTAGATCCAATTCACCATTCATTTCAGGTTTTTCATCCATTTTTACAATGTAAAAACGAGTATATAAATGCTGATGGGATAGTTTATGAATTTTAAACTCATCCTTATAAAGCGTAATATCATAAGATTTAGCATTTATTAAATTTTTAAAAATATCGTGATCCTTTATATAAGTAAGGTCTACATCATTATCACTTTCTATTAAAGGGAATTCGTATAAGTTTTGCCAAATTCCTTTACCTATTCTTTGTCTTATAATTGTTTGTTGGTTTTTTATAGAAAATATCAAATAATTAAAATATCGCTTCTTGACTTTTAATTTTTTAAGCTTTACTGGCAAGGAAGCAACCGTTCCTTTTTTTAAAGACTCACAACTGTCGTTAATTGGGCAGACAATACAATATGGACTCTGAGGTTTACATTGTAACGCTCCAAACTCCATAATTGCCTGATTATAAGTTGCCGGTTGTTCAGGATCTATAAACTCAAAAGCAATTTTTTTAAATTCCTTAACACCTTGTGTACTATTAATAGGAGTATCAATATTAAAATATCTAGATAAAACTCTATAGACATTGCCATCGACTACTGGAACTACTTCATTATAACATATAGAAGCAATAGCACTAGCCGTATAATCACCAACCCCTTTTAACTTTAACAGGTCCTTATAATTGTTGGGAAAAACACCATTAAGATCATTCGCGATGAATTGCGCAGTAGCGTGTAGGTTTCTGGCTCTGGAATAATAACCTAATCCTTGCCATAATTTTAGCACTTCTTCTTCTTCTGCATTTGCTAAATCAAAAACAGTAGGATATTGGCTGGTAAATGACACATAATAAGGTAATCCTTGCGCAACTCTGGTCTGTTGAAGTATAATTTCGCTTAACCAAATGCAATATGGATCTATAGTTTCCCTCCAGGGCATCGATCTTTTGTTTTCTAAGTACCACGAAATGAGTTTTTTAGAGAAAATCATAATGAAAATATAAGTTTTGTAAAATTAAACCTTTAAAAGATGATAATTTCATCTTAAGTATTGATTTTTTGGATTTTAAATTGCTATATTTGCCCCCTTGAAAATTTAAAAACCCCTAAATAGGTAATATAATGACTAAAGCAGATATTGTAGCAAAAATTTCAGAAAAACTAGGAATTGAAAAAGGAGATGTTCAGGCAACTGTTGAGACCTTTATGGAAGAAGTAAAAAGTTCTTTAGAGAGCGGTGATAATGTGTACCTAAGAGGTTTTGGTAGCTTTATCATCAAGACAAGAGCTGAAAAAACTGGCCGTAACATTTCTAAAAATACTACAATTAAAATACCTGCACATAATATTCCTGCTTTTAAGCCGGCGAAAGTATTTGTGGAAGGTGTAAAAACTAACGTAGAAGTTAAGTAAAAAAAATTAATAATCAATAAACAGACGCACTATGCCAAGTGGTAAGAAACGTAAAAGACACAAGGTAGCTACGCACAAGCGTAAAAAGAGAAGAAGAGCTAATCGCCATAAGAAAAAGTAGTTTTCTAACTACTTTTTCTATTTAAGAATGTTCTTTGAAATCGAAATAGAGTATCTTATATCTCTACCTTTATAAGACTTTGTTTCAACGGAATTATTAAAATTCCTGTGAATAAAATTTGTTTAATCCATCTGTCTCGAACATATCGAGGTGGATAAAAATCTAATCAGAGTGAACAAAGAATTGATCATTAGATCTGGTTCCTCTACTGATTTTGCCTTATTAAAAGATGGAAAACTAGTTGAATTACATAAGGAAGAAGACGACAGCAATTTTGCGGTAGGTGATATTTTCATTGCCAAGATCCGTAAAGCTGTCCCTGGTCTTAATGCCGCATTTGTTAATGTAGGCTATGAGAAAGATGCATTTTTGCATTATCATGATCTAGGTCCTCAAGTATCTTCTTTACTTAAATTCATTAAACGTGTAAGCACAGGTAAATTAAGAGATTATTCTCTAAAGGATTTTCCTTTTGAGAACGATATTGATAAACACGGAGTTATTACAGATGTGTTAAAATCAAATCAATCGCTATTGGTACAAATAGTAAAAGAACCTATTTCTACAAAAGGTCCTCGAATTAGCTCAGAGCTATCGATTGCTGGTAGATATATTGTTTTAGTACCTTTTTCTAACCGAGTTTCTATTTCACAAAAAATAGAATCATCAGAAGAAAAAGAACGTCTGAAAAGACTGGTAAAAAGTATTAAACCAAAAGGCTTCGGAATTATTGTACGTACAGTAGCAGAAGGCAAAAAAGTAGCAGAACTAGATAGAGATTTACAAAATCTAGTGGAACGCTGGGAGTCAATGTGTAAAAAATTATACAAAGCACCCCATCCATCAAAAATTTTAGGTGAAATGAATAGAGCATCCTCCATATTACGAGATGTCTTTAATGATACTTTCACTTCTATTGTTGTAGACGAACAAGATCTCTACAACCAAATCAAAGATTATCTGCAAGAAATTGCACCAAAAAAAGAATCAATCGTAAAGTTACACACGTCAAATGTACCTGTTTTTGAAAAACACGGTATCGAACGACAAATCAAAACAAGTTTTGGTAAAACAGTCTCCATGAGTAAAGGAGCATATCTTGTAATCGAACACACTGAAGCAATGCACGTCATTGATGTAAATAGTGGAAACCGATCTAACAAAGCCAAAAATCAAGAAGACACTGCTCTAGAGGTCAACCTTATCAGTGCAACCGAAGTAGCCCGCCAACTACGTCTTAGAGATATGGGAGGTATTATTGTAGTCGATTTTATAGACATGAATAATGCTGATAACCGCAGAACGCTCTTCAATCACTTACGTGAAGAGATGAAAGACGACAGGGCGAAGCACAAAATTTTACCGCCAAGTAAGTTTGGCTTGATTCAGATAACGCGACAGCGTGTACGACCAGAAATGAATATTAAAACCCGTGAGGATAATCCTAACGGAGGAAATGGCGAAATTGAGGCGCCAATAGGTTTAATAGACAAAATAAAGGTCGATTTAGAAAAACTAATTAAAAAAGAACATAAAAAGTTAACGCTTAGTGCGCACCCTTTTATTGCAGCTTTTTTAACTAAAGGATTTCCATCCGCCCGATCTAAATGGTTTATAGACCATAAAAGATGGGTAAAAGTAATACCTAGAGACGCTTACACGTATTTAGAATATCATTTCCACGATAAAGACGGAGAAGTGATACAATAAACTAAGCCCAACTTACATATGTAGGTTGGGCTTTTTTTGTTTGCTATATTTGCGCTCATGTATCAAAAAACACCACAATCCATAACCGTTACAGAGGCCTTAAAAAAAATGGAGCATTATTGTGCTTATCAAGAACGCTGTCATAAAGATATCAAGGATAAGTTAAGCTCTATGAAACTGATTCCTGAGGCAAAAGAAAAGATCATCTTACATCTTCTGGAACATAATTTTCTTAATGAAGAACGCTTTGCTAAAAGTTTTGCCAGAGGAAAATTCAGAATTAAGAAATGGGGTAAACAAAGAATTGTTAGAGAATTAAAATTTAGACAAATCTCTGAATACTGCATCAAAATGGCCTTAAAAGAAATTCCTGAAAACGAATATTTGGAAACTTTTCATGAGCTCGCCGAAAAGAAATTTGCTACTATTTCTGAAACAAATGCCTTTAAGAAAAGAAAAAAACTAATTGATTATCTCCTTTATAGAGGATGGGAAAATCAACTAGTTTTTGAAAAGGTTAATGAGCTTCAAAATAATTAATAAAACAGTAAATCTTCTACTAGTACTGAAAATTAATTATACATTTATAAATCACAATTACATTTTGTCTGCTCTTCTGTAGGTCTATTCCCTACAGTAGTAGTACCAATCACAGTAACTGTTCCACAAGTGTCACCATATTTTGTCACACATTCTGCAACTACTGATTCCTCCTCTAATACTAAAATGCTTCCTCCTATAACCAAAATCTTATTAGACAACTTAGCAATAGTCAATTTATCCAAATTTAATCTCCCGTTTACTTTTCTTTTTTTCATTCTATCTTAACACTAAATTTTTATTAAATATCATTGCAAGTAATGTCTTTGAGCAATAAATCATAAGTTTATATCTCACAATTACATCTCGTCTGCCCCTCTGTAGGTCTACCTCCTCCAGTTGTCGGACCAATCACAGTAAGGGTACACTGATCTACTGAAGGCATACAACCTTCTGTATATATTGGTCCATTAGCAGTACAGTTATTACTACCTCCTTTAATTGCTGCTGAATTTGATAATTTTGCGATCGTCAATTTATCAAAACTCAATTTCCTTTTAATTTGCTTTTTTTTCATACTGTTCTTCTATTTTTGATTGCTTCCAATACAAACATAAAGATTATTTCTTGTCAGTATGTGAATTGATTCAAAACAGTACTCGTTTTTCCGGAAAAACGAATTTCAAAAATCTGACTATGAACGTTTTAAAAAAAACTAACCTTGTTCGTGTTTTTCTAATTGTTTTATAAAATAAGAAGGATGAATTCCATTTTTTTTATAAAATGCTTTAGAAAAAACCTCCGTACTATTAAATCCTGTTTCCTGAGCAATTGCTCTTATAGAGTACTTTTTAAATTTTCTATCTGTCTTTAATTTTTCAACTGCATATGCTATTCGCAAATCATTAAGATAGGAATTAAAATTTTTCTTCTTATACCTATTAATTACTTTGGATAAGTATTTAGAATTGGTATCAAAACTTTTAGCTAAACTATTAGTAGTTATATTTCGCTTTAAGAATTCTGATTTAGATTCAAATTCTTCTAATCTAACTAATATTGCTTTAATTAAGGTTTCATCGATGCCGATTGTATTTTTTCCCTCGATTATTAAACCTTCCTTGTTTAGATTTTTATCTGGATTTGCTGCATTATATAGTTCATTAAATCTTTTCTTATACTTTTTATTTTTCACATAATTGTATCCCAAAAACAGAATAGAGATCAAACATAAAGTTATGATTGAAAGCATCCAAAACAGAGAAGATTGATTTTCTTTTTCTAGTGAATTAATAATCTGTTGTTTTTCGGCTATTAACTTTGGAGTGTCGTAGTTTTGAATTACATTTTTAATTAAATATTTATAGTTGCTATTTAAAACACTATCCACTTTTAGTAATCTTTCAATATATTTTAGTTGATTATCTGTGTCATTTATTTCTTTATAATGATTGATCAAAATTTCATAACTCTTTCTACTCTCTGGAATTATCTGTGGACTTTTCTGGAAAATAACATCTACCAACTTATGCTCTTCTATAGCACTCTCTAACATACCAATGGCTGCATATGATTTTCCTAAGTAATAATGTGCTTGACCAAGATTAGCCAAATCATGAGTCTTCTTCAATAAATCAATAGCTTTTACTAAACTATCCTTAGCAACTATATATTTTTCTTTACTAAATTGGTTTATTCCTTCATTGAGAATAAAATAGTGTTGAAAATCTGGACGTTCTAATTCCAAAGATTCTTTATAACCTAAACTATTTACTACAGAAGCAGAATCCAATATTTTGTTAAAATTGTATGATTCCGAAAGTGCAAAAAGTAATTCCAAATATTGTTCCGGCGCATCTTTTTTATATTTAGAAAAAAAAGGATAACAATCTCTTAAGTTCTTCAAAGCCGTTTCATTCTCTCCCATCCATCCTTTTAATATTCCTATACTCTTTTTACTGGAATATTGAAGACCTATATTATCATATTTCTTTGCTTCCTCGTTTACCTTAAGAAAATAATCAAAGGCTTTTTTAAAATCTCCATCATTGAAGTATACTACTGCCTTCTGTCGATACGAATAAATTGGATATTGAGGTGAATTCCTATTTTTAGTAAATGAAATAATGGTATCACTATACTTATGAGAAATAGCACTTTCGCTGATTAAGGATATTAAGTAAAAACCATGAATTATATTAGTTGTATCATTATTTTTTCTTGCCTTTAAAAGATACTTATGGGCGTATTCTTGAGCTTTTATCGTATCCCTTTCGTTTTCATAAAAAGCTTTTGACAAATATTGATAACTATCTTCTAAATTATGAGACGTGGGATATTCTTGAAAAGCAATTATATGGTTAATATATAGAAAAAAAAGAAAAATTTTAAAGAACGACCTCTTATAATTCATTTGTAAAACAAATTTTAATAAAAACTAAACCTTTATCTGTACTATTAAACGGTAGGTAAAGATATTATTATTTGTTTTTATCAATTTACACATGCAAAAAACCTAAAATACTTGAAAATCAGAATCTTGACAAAACAAACAAACAATCGATATTCTTAGAATATCTAGTCGATTTTCCGGAATGTCATCATATAGCACTTGTTAATAGATTATCTCTCATTCTATATTTACATCAATCAAAACAAACATTATGTTACAAATCGACATATAGCTTGAGTGTCTATAAATAATTCAAGAATTCATTCATTTTTTTCAAGTATTTAAATTATGAAAAAAACAATTTTAAGTTTTGGAAAAGTTTTAACCAAAACACAACAAAAAAACATCTATGGAAGCGGAAATCAAACTCATCAACAATGCAGATGTAATGGGGCTGGGGTAATTATTAATCAACCATGCGAAGGAGGCTATGGTGGTATAGGATGTGGAGTAGTAGATCATAAACCAGAAGCATTACATTTCTAGGTTTTAAAACATTTAAATCTAGATCCCAATAGACAATAGTTCATAAACATAAATTCTGAATCTCTATTAGCATTTAGACAAAAAATCAAAAACACTTTTATGAAAACAATATCATTTTTGAAAATAGCGGCTATATTACTTATTTTATCTCTTTTTGCTTCCTGTTCTACTAACGAATTAGAAAATTTAGAATCTCAAAGAAATATTTCAGATGTTCAATTTGAAGAAGCAAAAACCTTGCTTGAAGAATATTCTATTTCTGTTAGAGAGAATATTAAAAATTTCGATGATTTAAACAACGAAATTTCCAAAACAACAAACCATCATGAAGAAGACGATAACGTATCCATATTACCAAATGTAATTTTGGATAATGAACTTATCGCCAGACAAGTAGTATATGTAAATAATTTACCGGGGCAATTTAACACATACTCTTCTGATCATAGAAGCTTTTTTATCGAATACATTAACGCATTAGGAAAAAGCTATGATAATGAAGTTCTCAATACTATTGAGGAATACAAAAGCAAATTAGAAACTCAGAAAACATCTTTATCAGAAGATGCTTATAAAGAATTAGATATGCTCTTATATGCCTCAGAACTTGCTTACAACAACTATCTTGAATTAGATAGTAAATCACTCAATGCGAGTTCTCAGTTTTCCAGTAAAGGAGGCTTCTGGGACTGTTTTGCAGGTAAGGGTAAAACTATTGGAAGAGGAATTGCTGGTGGTGCAATTCTAGGAGCTATTGGCGGTGGTGTTACAGGTGCTCTTGGGGGAACCGTTGCCCTACCGGGCGTGGGTACAGCTACTGGTGCGGTAGGAGGAGCTGTCTTTGGTGCTGCATCCGGAGCTGTAAGAGGAGGAATACTAGCAGTTGCTTGGGCAGCCGCTGATTGTGGGTTACAAGCAAGTTTATACAGAATGTCTTTAGAAGAATACATGGAAGAGTTTGGTCCTGTTAATGGTCCCAAATATTTCGAACCGTTTGCAAAAATTTATTTAACCCCAGCTGACTCACCAAAAGAACTTCTCAAATATGGTGAGCCAAGTATATTCCCATTAGGGTTTTAGGTAAAAAACGATGCTTAAGTCTAACGCTTTAAAAAGCTTTACAGTAATTTATATTATTGCCGTTTTCTTATTGTTTTTTTATTTGTTCTTCTTTTCTGAACGATCAGACAGACCTATAGCTATTGAAACAATCCTAAACAATATATATTCACCAAGCCTTTATTTAGCAATACTCTTTGCTACTATTGGAACAATATTATTATCGTATCATTTAATTAAATATAGTTTTTTCCATAAGGAATAAAATCATTTTTAAACTTCAATTTTTCTAAACTATTCATGCGAGTTCAATCTCGATAATTATTACAAAATATATTTAAAAGACATAAACCCTGAGTGTCTCTAAAAGTTCAGGAGATAAGAATAAACAAAGATTAAGATATGTTAAAACAAATTTCTGAATTAGGAAAAACACTAAAAAGTAAAGAATTAAAAACAATCAATGGTGGGGGAGGTCCAGGTGCAAACACTTGTCGTACCGAAATGGATTGTGACTACGGAAGAGGAATATGTAATGGATTTTACTGCATTTACGAAATGGTATAATTCTTTTACTAATAATCCCGCAATCAGTAATTGCGGGATTATTTTTTTACAAATAAAACTATCAGTTACCAATACTTAGTAATTCAACCGCTCGATCTATTCCACTATCCTTTTCCTCATTAAAATCATCATTGGAAAACAGCGGAATATTGTTCTCTTGACTTGGCCCAATACCCACTCCTTCATAAACAACTCCTTGAGCATCACTATACACTTCATTAGACAAACCTACTGATGCTCCATTTGGCAATACATGAACCAAAATATCAGAAAAAACACCATTTGTATTATCTCCTACGATAGTTACATAGGGTAAATCTTTCATACAAAGTGTGAAAATTTCTGCAGCACTAGCAGTTAATGGACTTGTTAGTAATACAATGTCATCCGTAAACTGAAAATCTCCTTTAGGGGTTACAGATATAGAGGTGGTTTCTGTAAAACTATTTCCTAATCTAGCTTTTTTAGAAAAAGCAGGGCGTTCTTGATCCACAAATCGCGATGCTATTTCTACAGATACCATATCATATCCTCCTCCATTAAAACGAGTATCTATAATCAATTTAGACACTCCCGAATTCTTAAAATCATTCATCATTCTGTCTAAAACGGCATTCAGCGTTTGTAACTCTGTACTTTCATCAGCACTATAACCTTCCATACTAAGAATATTAACATATCCAATATCATTATTTAGCAAACCCCAGGCAATATTTTCGCTTTCATCTATCTCGAACTCTCCTCCAAAATATTTTAGTGTTATCACCTCAAATCGTTGATTATATAGTCTATCATAATCTTCTCCTGAATCAATTGTTAAATCTCCTGTTAATCCTGCATTTAATCGCTCTAATAAACCAGGCAAACCAGCATCTATACTAATATTATTTTCTTCATCATCAATTGCAACATGACCATCATTTAACAATAAAACTAGTTCACCAATAATCTGATAAAAATTTTCGGAAGTTACCTGTTCTCCCAAGTTTTCGTATTGTGACCAATCCACATTTCTTGTTTCGAAAAAAGCATAATAATCATTGAAGATATTCCAGAAATGATCAAAATTCACTTTTGGATCCTCTGTTTGGGAAATTTGATCTGCTAAACAAAACTCATTTTGATTTTCAAGTCTTGTAAATTTAAGATCCGATGCTATTAATTCTGAAGCACCTATTAATTCATTAACATTAACTACATCAAATTGAAAACCTGCAAATTCTTCTTCGTTAAAATTTTCATCGGCAATTGAACATCCATAGGTATTCACATTATACAGGATATCCTGATCATCTGTAAATTCAATTATATACCCTTTATCGGCTGCCAACCAAAATCCATTTTTAGTCCCTTCTACTATTATTGGCGTATCATCATCGGATTGACATCCTATTACAAACACCAAAATGAAACCTAAAAAATACTTTTTTAAAAAATCTAAAATCATACTATTCCGTTTTAAGAATTACATCACTATTGACAATTAAAAAATCAATCAGTTGCATGAAGTTATAAAGAAAGATAATAGTCTATAAATCTAAATAGATAAACACAGCTTCTGATTGGAGTCAAAACTAGACAGTAAATAGAGAATCAATGTTCCGAAATATGAACATTTAAAAAATCAGTACCTTTTTCTGATTCGTTTTAAACTGGTTTGGAGTTAATCCTGTTTCTTTTTTAAAAGAAGTATAAAATGTAGTTTTAGACTTGAAACCCGCTTCTAATCCTATTGCTAATAAGCTATATTTATCAAACTCCTCATTGAGTATCATATCTTTTACCTCTTTTACACGATATGAATTAATATATGCCGTAAAATTCTTTTTAGTAACGTCATTTACAATTTGGGAAAGATAACCAGAGCTTATATTTAGAGTTTCTGCAATCATTTCTTGATTCAAATTTGGGTTGCGATAGATATAATCTTTTTGTAACAAACTTTCTAGTTTTTGGAAATATACATTGTTCTTAGAAAATGAATGTTGAGAAACTGAAATCTCCGATTTTTTTCTATGTACATCATTATGGTCAACACTAATAAAGCCCTTTTGTGTATTCGTGAGTTTTAATGAATAAATTCCATTATATACAATCCAAAAAATAAACAAAGATGCTCCAGAACATATTATAGAGATACCAATTTCATAACCTATCCCGAAAATCATATCAGTAATATCAACCAGAATCCAGGAAGCGACTAATACAACCTCCCAAATACATAACCTTTTTAACCATTTACCATTTTGGTGGTCTACATATTTTTTGTTTTTAAGAATACTATATGCCCAAATTGCAATCACAAAATTAAAGGAATAATAACCAAACTCTTGGATATTAAAAACCCAACCATAAACTAACTCTTTATATTCCCATGAATACGAATACCATCCATAAGCGTACTCTAGATTAAAAACAATATTTATGATTACAGAGAATGAAAATGGGATATATAATAGAAAAAGGTTCTTGTTTTCTAGTAGATTATGATCTATCGATTTTAGTATGTAATGAAAGAAAAAAACTGGAAACAAAAATATCCATTCTATATCATATAAAATCAAGAGTTTAGGATATTGCTGATATATCTCCAACGTATCTAGATATACATTAAACATTAAAAAAGCCAAAATTAAAATTGAATATCCTAAATATTTATTCGTTTGGCTTTTAAAATATGGGGAAAGTAAAATAGCAAAACCAAAAAGAAACCCTTGAGAAGCACTTATTAACAAAATAATATTCACAAATTCCATGCATAGAGATTATATGATCTTCTTTTTATAAAGACAAAAAGAAATCAAAAAAGTTGCAAGGTTTCTCTACTTACAAATTACACCTCTTGTTGGTTCTCTTGATAGCTATTTCATTTTTATAATCCATCCATTTCTGACCACCAATCCTACGCATAGCATTATCAAAATACCGCATAAAGAAAATATTGTATGCTGCTTTGTTCATATTTCCTAATCTCGTAGCCATCGCGCGAATACTCATAGAAAACCCTGGTGTGAGATAGGTCATTTGATGCCAGTATCCTTCTGGCATATAAAGTGTTTCGCCGTGTGTAAGATTCGCTATATATCCTTTAGCTTTTTTAAGGGCAGGCCATTTTTCTAAATCAGGATTTGTAAAATCAATGTCCTGATGTGCAATTAGCGCGTGAGGTACTTTATATAAATATTTAGTTTCAGATGGAGGAAATAATATGCATTGTTTCTCTCCATGAAAATGAAAATGAAGAATATTCCCCAAATCAATATCATAATGCATAAACACCTTAGAACCCTGGCCTCCAAAAAAAAGATACGGCATTTTTTTTAGTAATCTTAAACCAATTTTAGGATACTTATAATCTTCCCTAAGCTTTGGTACTTCTTTTAGTAAATTATATAGAAAGATTCTGTAATTAGTAGGCTTTGAGTTTAACAAATTCACATACTCGCTCATTTTCATACTTGTATGTGGTTCGTTAAATTTAAATTCAGAATTTATCGGCCTATCATCAAATAAAGGCACCTCTTTATCACCAGCTACCTTATTAATATACTCTAGGTCCCATTTCTTATATGCCGGCCAATCTTCTATTAATTTCCGAATAACCACTGGTTTCTGTGGTATAAAATATTCTTTAAGAAATTCTTCTTTGGTGATTGACTCAACTCTTGGTATTTGCTCTAAATTTAATTCCACTGACTATGAAAGCCCATTATGGGCACTTATTAAAAAATTGATTAATACCATTTGGCATAAAAAATAGTTAACATCACGGTTTGTTAAATTTAAAGTTCGCAAAACAATATCAAGATTTTGTGTTATCAAAAATTTCTACTATTGTTTATCGATCTCTATAAACAGTTTCTTTAGCTTTCTGCTTGGCAAGTTCATTTTTTTCAATGGTATGATCGGGTCTTGACCATTTAGGCTTTTCTCCTTTTGCTTCATACTTAGAATCTTCTGCTTCTATCGTATCAGGTTGAGCCTTTTTAACAAATGGTTTTTGAGGATTTAATCCTAATTTCTTAAACATTGCCATATCCTCATTTACATCAGGATTAGGAGTTGTTAATAATTTATCTCCTGCAAAAATTGAATTTGCGCCAGCAAAAAAGCACATTGCTTGTCCTTCTCTGCTCATTTCTGTTCTTCCTGCGGACAATCTTACCTGTGTTTGCGGCATTACAATTCTAGTTGTTGCAACCATTCTAATCATATCCCAAATTTCTACAGGCGTCTGATCTTCCATTGGTGTACCATCAACAGCAACTAGTGCATTAATCGGCACCGATTCTGGTTGTGGATTCAATTTAGCCAAAGCCACTAACATTCCTGCTCGATCTTCGGATTTCTCACCCATTCCTATGATACCACCGCTACATACAGTTACATTAGTTTTACGAACATTATCTATTGTTTCTAAACGATCTTCGTAACCTCTGGTAGAAATTACTTCTTTATAGTATTCTTCTGATGTGTCTAAATTATGATTATAAGCATACAAACCAGCTTCTGCAAGACGTTGTGCCTGATTCTCTGTAATCATTCCTAAGGTACAACAAACTTCCATTTCTAGTTTATTGATTGTCCGTACCATTTCTAATACGTTATCGAACTCAGGACCATCTTTTACATTACGCCAAGCTGCTCCCATACATACTCTAGAGCTTCCTGAAGCTTTGGCACGTAATGCTTGTGCTTTTACTTGCTGTACACTCATCAAATCATTACCCTCAATATCTGTGTGATATCTTGCCGCTTGTGGACAATACCCACAATCTTCGGGACACCCACCTGTTTTAATAGATAATAAAGTAGATACCTGTACAGTATTAGGATCGTGATATTCTCGATGAATTGTTGCTGCTTCATAAAGCAACTCCATTAATGGTTTATTATAGATATCTAGTATTTCCTGCGATGTCCAATCGTGTCTAATAACGCTCATAAAATTAATGGTATGTGAATTTTCAAAAGTAATTGTTTAAAATCAAAAAACACAAATTAGCTTTATCAAATTCGATAGTTTTAATAACAATCTATCTTTATTCTAATTCTTTTTTTCTGGCAGCTCTAATAAAATACTAACGGCATTTCCGCCAAATCCAACAGCATTGACTATAATTTTACTCAATTTTTTGGGAATTTTTTTATGCTCTATATAAGGGACTGGTATAAACTCTTGATGTTTCATCATTAAAATAGCCAGTTCCATACTCAGAATTCCACTTGCTCCAAAAGTGTGACCAATTTTCCACTTATTAGTTGTTAATGCGGGAAGTTCTTTACCAAAAACCGCCTGAATAGCATTATACTCTGCTTCATCACCTTTTACTGTTCCAGGAGCGTGTAAAACTACAGCGTCGATTTCATCTAAGCTGTTGGTCCCTATAGCCATTTTCATGGATCTCTGAAAACAATCCGCATTAGTAGATATTGATATATTATGTGTTAAAGGTTCGGTAGCATACCCAATACCTGTTATTAACGCTAAGGCATTCTCTTTAATTCCATTTTCAAGGCAGGCAATACCCGCTCCTTCTCCTAAAAACATAGAGTTTCTAGTTTTATTTGGGCTCATTGCTTGACAAGGATAAGCTTCCTTAGTAACAGAAGCATATATCTTTAAAGCTTTCATCTGAGCAATGGTAAATGGAGTCAATGGAGCTTCACTTCCTCCTACCAAAAACTTATCACTTAAGCCCGATTGAAGCCATGCAATACCATTCAATACTGCATGCAAAGCCGTAGAACATGTAATAGAATGACTAATATCTGGACCTTTAGACCTTAAATCTTGAGCAATCCAAGAGGATATATTACCCAAAGTAGTTGTAGGTGAACTCAACGTAGAAGATTGGTTTGTCTGTAAAAATTCTTTATAATACTTTTCAAAAAGACCTGTTGCTCCTCTAGAAGAACCAACATTAATCCCGAAATTAAATTCTCCTTCCCACTTTGCTTCTTTTATGGCATTTCTCGCAGTCAAAATCGCAAATAAAACAGAATCATCTAGAGATGCGTACTGTGAACTTTCTTCTTTAAGTTTTTCAATTTCTTGCTTTGCTACCGAATTTAATTTAGCAACAGGAGCTAAACTACCTGTAAAATCTTCAAAAGTAATCTTATGGGATGATTCTTTATATAAATTCCAAATCTCCTCGGATGAAATACCTAAAGGAGAAATAGATGAAATTCCAATTATGGATACAGGATTTTGCAACACTTAATTTTTCAACAAATGTAGGGGTTTGCTAAATTTTGTTCAACTGAATATGTTTTTTTTTGTTTAAATTATAAACATATTAGTTGTAACGAAAATAATGATTTCCAGACTTATATGATAAACTTAATCTGAACAAATTATTATGGAAGAATATACACCAAAAAAAAGTTGGTTTAGTAGAAATTGGCCTTGGGCAGTGCCTTTAGGAGGCTGTCTTACGTTAATCATCATATTTTTTATCTTTTTAGGCTCTGTTATATTTGGAGTTTCCCAAGCATTTACAAACTCGACGCCTTATCAAGACGCACTTGTAAAAGCGCAAGAAGATGAATATATTGTTCAAATGTTAGGAGAACCAATAGAAACTAATGGTATAATGAGTGGTAGTCTAAACTTTGAAAACAATGAAGGTTCCGTGGATATTTCTATTCCGATAAAAGGTCCTCAAGGAGAAGCTAGGATCTATGTATTAGGCACAAAACAGCAGGATAGTTGGACATATTCTGAGCTCTATGTAATATTAGAAGAAACAAATGAACAAGTTGATTTATTATGGGGAGAAGGTCAAAATAATGAATGATTTTTTTTAATTAAAAAAAGCAGTTTATGATTAAAAAATTAAACATTACTAATTCAATTATTACATTTGGATCTCCTTTACTGATCATAATTTTGATGATTGCAATTACGAAATCAAAATTATTCGTATTAAACCCAGAAGCTTTATCAATAGGTGTTACTGCTGATCTTCTTTTTACAGTTCCTTTTATTTATTTTCTATTGATAAGAAAAAAGAACGTCCCAAAAATCACAGTCTTATCATTATTTATTTTGGGAGTTGTAATAACAACTTTTATTATACCCAAAGAGAACCAGTTATTTTTGGATCAAATTAAAACTTGGTTCTTACCTTTTTTAGAAATTGGCGTGTTTACTTTTGTCTTGTTTAAAGTAAGAAAAGTTCTAAAATCATATAGGCATAATAAAAAAGAGGGTAGTGATTTTTTCTCTACTTTAAAAGTTACTTGTAAAGAATTATTACCTGAAAGGATAGCCATCTTACTTCTCATGGAAATAGCCGTTTTCTATTATGGTTTTATCTCTTGGAAGAAAACTAAATTAGGTAGTAACGAGTTTTCTTATCATAAAAACAGTGGCACTATTTCTATCTTAATGGCATTAATTGTAATAATTGCAATAGAAACATATGTGCTACATATTCTTCTCGGCAGATGGAATATTATAGCAGCCTGGATAGTAAGTGGATTAAGTATCTATTCTGGAATTCAACTTTTTGGATTTCTAAAATCAATGTTTAAAAGACCTTTTTCTATCGAAAAGAACACAATTTATTTACGATATGGAATCTTAAGCGAAGCTACAATAGATATCAATAATATAAAATCAGTAGAGATTTCTTCAAAACCTATTGAATTCAATGATACTAATCGGAAACTATCTCCGTTAGGCGAATTAGAAAGTCATAATATAGCTATCCATGTAAAGAAAGAAAATCCTATAATCGGACTTTACGGAGTTAAAAGAAAATTTAAAACCCTAGCATTTTATATTGATAAGAAAGAAGAATTCAAAGCTCAATTAGATAAAAAAATTTCGTTATCAGAATAAAAAAAGAGATTAGTGAATTACTAATCTCTTTTCTAAATTTTTTTAAGAATATTAAGTTACTCTATTGCTTGTAACTATAATTTACGCTATAAACAGAAGCTGTCTCTTGGTCTACAATCACTGTAATAATAGCAGAACTAGGATAGTTATCGGCATCATAAATATAATCAATCTTTACTTCTCCTTCTACTTCTCCAGCTTCATTTTTGTAAACGATAGACTTAATATTATTTAACGGAAATAATGCCCGAGCTCTCAAGATTTCAGAGCTTTGTGGCATCATACTAAAATTTAACTGAACTCTATCTAATACTTCAATTAGACCAGCTGCCTCAAATGTATAGAAATACGGATTCGGAGTAGCATCATATGCTATAGTAGCAGTAAACTCTTCTGTTATCTCTTCATAAAAACCAGTTGTCTCATTATACTCATAACTTTCCTCAAACACTTTTATAGAAATTGGATTACCACTGTTATCATATTCTAATACATCTCCTGTTTCAAAAACATCATAAGGATCTTGATACAACTCGCTTAAGCTAAAAGGTTCACTCCCGCCCGTAACAGTTGATAATTCGTTATTTTCATATACCAAAACACCCGTATCGGCTCCATTAGATACACTTGTCACCCTATTATTAGCGTCATAGTTAACTGTAAACACATAATCATCTTCATCGATCTGCGCCGAATTAAATTCGACTCTTTCAATTAATTTTTTAGCAGTATCACCATTTGCGTTATCAAATTCATCAGTTACAGAATCACTGTCGCAACTGGCTAAAAGAGTAATTGAAATTGTGGTTAAAAATAAAAGTTTTTTCATAGTAAATTAAATTGGATTTTTGTTCACTTTATTAACCAGGTAGTATACCAGGTCTATTCTTAATAGTATCAAAAACCTCACATTTGTTACCTTATAATTCCTTGTATTTACAAATTATTTTATAACCTTTTGTTTATAAAGAAGATAAAAGCATCAGAATTGTGTCATAAATTTTATGCAATTGATCCTTTGTTATCACATAAGGTGGTAATATATAGATGGTTTTACCCAAAGGACGAAGGCAAACTCCATTTTTCATAAAATGATCGAAGATCTCATATCTTTTTTTACCATAGCGATCCATTTCTATATCAAGATCCAAAGCATATATAACTCCTTTTTGTCGTGTAGTTTTTACTTTGGGATGGTTCTTTATTTTAGTATCAAAATCTGTATGGGATTTTATAATAGTTTGAATGTTTTTCTGAATCTCTTCAGAACCTAAAAGTTCAATCCCGGCAATGGCCACGGAACATGCTATTGGATTAGCAGAATAGGTATGTGCATGAAAAAAAGCCTTACCAACAGAATCATCTAAAAACGCATCATATATTTCTTGTGTACAACTAGTTACAGCCATTGGAACAAAACCTGCTGTCAAAGCTTTAGACATAGATATAATATCTGGTTTAGTTTCTATGTACTCTGAAGCAAAGTTTTTTCCGGTTTTACCAAAACCTGTCATTACCTCATCGGCAATAGTGATAATACGATTTGTGTTACAGATTTGAAGAATTTCATTTAAATATTCCGCTTCAAACATATGCATGGCATTTGCTCCCTGAACCAATGGTTCATATATAAATGCTGCCACATCATATGTAGAAATAATTTGTAATAATTCTTTTATAACCTCACTAAAATTTTCCTTATTTGGAGTTGGAATTCGCTGTACATCTATAAAAAAATCCTCAAAAGGACCGTTATACACTGATAATCCAGATGCAGACATGGCTCCAAAAGTATCTCCATGAAAACCATTATTGAAGGCTATAATCGTATTTCTTTTTTCTCCTTTATTAAAATGATACTGCAATGCCATTTTAATTCCCACTTCATTTGCTGTAGAACCATTATCAGAGAAGAATATTTTTTCTTGATTGTGCGGTAATATTTTGATCAATTCTTCGGAAAGATGAATCGCTGGTTCGTGCGTAAATCCAGCAAATACAATTTGATCTAGCTTTCGCATTTGCTTATTTACCTTTTCTATAATATATGGATTACAATGCCCATATATCGCAGTGTACCAAGAGGCGATTCCGTCTATATATTCTTTCCCCTCATCATCGAATAACAAAGCCCCTTCTGCCTTTGCTATGGGTAAAGCATCTGGATGAATTTTGTGTTGTGTAAGTGGATGCCAAAGATGTTTTTTATCCCTTTCTCTTAGATTCATAGCGCTTCTAATTTATCTATAAACAATGATGCATATTCCTTAACTACCATTGTATCAAAATAAGGCTCATTATCAATTCTACCTATAATGTTAGCTTTGGTCATTTTTTTAATAATAGCCTCTGTTGTTAGATGTTCATCTCCACTAAAAACAATAGCTGGATCGAATCCTTTCTCCTGTAACAACTTTACTGTCATTAATGTGTGATTAATACTGCCTAAATAATGTCTAGAAACTACAATCACTTTATAATCTGAACCTATGAGATCTAAAATAGTATCTTGCTCATTAAGCGGAACCAATAATCCTCCTGCTCCCTCAATAACGATATCATTCTTAGTTTTTGGAATCTTAATGGCATCGATGTCGATTACAACTCCATCAATATCAGCAGCCGCGTGAGGACTCATTGGCGTTTCTAGTGCATAACTGTTGGGGTGAAATTTAGAATTAGTATTACTCACTAATTCCTTTACTTTATCCGTATCAGAATATGATAAATCTCCAGCTTGAACAGGTTTAAAATAATCAGCTTGTAACGCCTCAACTACAATTGCCGAAGCTACTGTTTTACCCACATCCGTTCCGATTCCTGTGATAAATATCTTTTTTGAATTTGCCATAGCCCTGTGAGAAATGATAATGTCTCTTTTTAATTTTGAACAAAGGTAGCTAACAACTCTAAAACTTCTACTATTTCTTCTTTTGTATTATAAGAATGTAAACAAAAACGCAATCGTTCTTTTCCTTCAGCAACAGTAGGAGAGAGGATCGGTTTTACATCAAATCCATTATTTTGAAGATTTAGTGCTACCGCTTTTACTTTCTCATTACCGGAAATTACACAACAATGGATCGAAGAATTACTTTCTATAAAAAATGACTTTAAATTAATTTCCTTCACTTTTTGATTAAAAAAGTAAATATTGCTTCTCAGTTTTTCGATTTCTAAAGTTTTTGTCAATTCTATATACGCAGCTTGAATAACCGCAAGTGAATGCGGTGGTAAACCCGTTGTGTAAATAAAGCTTCGAGAAAAGTTCACTAAATAGCTTTTTAACACTGAAGATCCTAGGATTACTGCTCCGTGACAACCTAATCCTTTACCAAATGTATGTATTCTGGCAAAAACCTGATCTTCTAATCCTAATTCCTGAATAAGCCCAGCACCTTTATCGCCAAAAACCCCTGTTGCGTGAGCTTCATCCACTATAAAATGATAGTCGTTTTCTTTACATAATTGAGCAAAACTATTTAGATCAGGAATATCCCCATCCATAGAAAACACAGACTCGGTAACAATATAGATTTCGATAAATTCCGTGTGACTTTTATCGTTAGGTAAAGCTTGTCGAAGCCTTTTTTTTAGATCTTCTATATCATTATGAGCAAATTTATATGATCTTGCATTGCTCATTGTAATTCCATCTCGTATAGAAGCGTGGATAAATTCATCATATAAGATAATGTCACCTCTTTGCGGAATTGATGAAAAAAAGCCAACATTAGCATCGTATCCAGAATTAAATATCAATGCCGATTCTACATTATGAAAATTTGCCAATATCTCTTCTGTATTGTAATATAATGCATGGTTTCCCGAAAGTAAACGAGATCCCGTAGCTCCATTTTGATAAATCCCTTTTTCTTCTAATGCCTTATTTGCATTATCAAAAATCACTTTTAATCTAGAAAAACCTACATAGTCATTTGTAGCAAAATCTATTAAATTATTTCGTTTAGGAAGACTTCGCAATCCCTTATTCTCTTTTCTATTATCAAGTTTTTTTTGAAGTTTCTTTGGGAAGCTTTGCATAATAACAAAAATACATAATACTATTTAACCCAGATAATTTGGATTAACTTACTATTTTCATTGAGCACAAAAAACTGGAACTGCTTCTCTAAAATATAGTGTCACAATTACAGCTTTATATATCATTTTTCGTGCACTAAGCCATTTCTAAATCTTTCTTTGATTTTCTATATAAGTATGAATTAAAAATGCTTCTTTTTGCAAATCTAAATTGCCTGTCAGAATTAATTAATTTCACATATACCTTCTTAGGAACTCCAAAATATTCATAAGTAGTACCATCTAAAAATGAAACCTCTAATAGTAATCCTTTGTGTTGAAAATCTGCTATGCCTGATTCAGTTATAGTCCGATTGTATTCTTCTTGATTAGCTGCTTTTGTTTCTGGCGCTATACTTACCAAGAAATGATATCCATCTATGATTTTGCGGCTTTTTTCTTCTGCCTCTTCCTTCATCGAATCTCCCTCCATAAATTTATCCGGATGCCACTCCTTTACTAAATTTCTATACGTAGTTTTTAGTGTTTTAAGATCTATTTCTTTTTCAACAGAAAACAACTTCTTGTATTCATTAATACGCTTCATAAACAGGTTTTTTCTAAATCAGGCGCGAAACTACGTGTTTTAATTTTAAAATAGCATTTTTTGCTTATAAAGACGCTTACATTCTTATAAGAATCAATGAGATATATAGAAAAAGGGGTTACTTCTTTTTCTTTTTAGTGGTTTCTGACTTCAGAGAGGTAATATTCGTTTTTTCTACTAGATGATTCGCTAATATTTTCTCAATCAATTCCTCTTTTGTCAAGTGATGAAAAACAGTTTTAATTTTTTCTTTAAACTCTGTAGATACTTCGTGATTAGGTTTAGTTTTAAATATTTTTTTAGCCCATAGAAGTGTATTATTCTCTTCTATACTCTGAGCATCTGCTTTTTCAAACTCCTTAAAAGTAATTCCCAATTCCTCTGTAAACTCTTCTAAATCTTCAATTTCTTCTTTTTGCAATACAGTTAATGATAATCCTTTCGCTCCAGCTCTTGCTGTTCTTCCGCTACGATGTACATAAGTTTCATACACATCTGGCAAATGATAGTTTACCACATACGATATTTCTTTTACATCAATTCCTCTAGCTGCTAAATCAGTAGCAACAAGGATATTAATATGCCCTTCTCTAAACTGTCCCATTATTCTATCTCGTATAGGCTGTGATAAGCTTCCATGAAGTGCGCCAGAAGAGAATTTATTGATGGCTAGGTTTTTCGCTAGTTTATTAACCGCTGCTTTTGTTTTGCAGAAAATGATACCTCGTTCACCTTCTCTAGCACTAAGAAAATGCATTAGAACCTCCAATTTCTCTATAGGTTCTACAACCACATACTGATGATCAATTCCTTGATGTCCCAAAGTTTCCATGTCCGCACTTACCTGAATTACGTGTTTGGACATGTAATTCTGGATCAATTGCTTTATAGTTCCTGGCATTGTTGCGGTGAACAAAATTGTTCTTCTTTTCTTTGGTAAGACCGCTACGATTTCATCTAATCCTTCTTTTAAAGAACTAATCATTTCATCAGCCTCATCTAGAATAAGGTAATCAGCACTTTTTATATCAATCTTATCTCGTTTTATTAAATCAATTAAACGCCCTGGAGTTGCAACCACAATATGAGTGATATTTGTTAAGCGTTCTATTTGTGGTTTAATAGGAATTCCTCCGCATATCGAAGCTATTGATATCGTAGGTAAATACTTAGAAAAAGACAGTAGATTATCATAAATCTGTTGTCCCAATTCTCTTGTTGGAGCAAGGATTACTGCTTGAATTTTTGGGTTATCCAAATCAATCAATTGTAATAAAGGCAACCCAAAAGCTGCAGTTTTTCCAGTTCCGGTCTTTGCTAATCCTACAAAATCATCTTTCTTTTGTAATAAAACAGGGATTGATTTTTCTTGAATATCGGTAGGGATAGAAAAGTTTAAGTCCGCTAAACTCTTTTGCAAAGGAGCGGCAACTCCTAAAGTAAGAAACTGATTTGACATAAAAATATTTTTGGCAAAGATAGGTGTATAATCCTATCTTTATATCTAAATACTAAAGTTAAAAAGATGGCTATTCAATACCTAAAATACGCAACAGTCACATCTGATAAGGAGTTAGAACAAATCCTTCTACTTCAGCAAAAAAACCTATCCGTTTCAATTTCATCAGAAGAGAAGAAAAAAGAAGGTTTTGTTACAGTAGAACATGATTTTAACATCCTAAAAAAGATGAATGATCAACAACCTCACATTATTGCTAAAGATCGGGATAAGGTTGTTGGCTATACGTTATGCATGACTTCAGATTTTGGTAATGATATCGAAGTTCTTAAACCGATGTTTAAGAAAATTGAAAACTCATTAGATCAATCCAACAAGTATATCGTGATGGGGCAAGTTTGTATTGATAAAGATTATCGCGGTCAAGGTATTTTTAGAGGTTTATATAAACATATGAAACTAGAATTACATAAGAAATATGATCTACTGATTACTGAAGTAGCAGCAAATAATATACGTTCACTAGGAGCTCACAATGCTATTGGTTTTAAAGATCTTATGGTTTACGAAAGTGATAACATAAAATGGCATCTTATTTATTGGAACTGGGAATAAAAAAAGCTTTTAGTCTATAATTACTAAAAGCTTTTCTGGTTTGGTTTAATCGAGTTGGTTATTATTCTATTCCTAAATATGGATTGTATACATATGTTTTGCTAAAACTTCCTAAACCATTAAAATATTCATCTACTAAATGAGCCGGATAATAAGCTAATCCACCTGCCAATAATCCTTGATTTCCTCCATCGTTTCTATCATCCCAATTCCAAGGAGCATTAGCTGATCCATTACCATAGGATTTCTGAAACGACTTCGCATTACTAAATAGATCCGTATTAAAACGCTGATCCCACATACCATCATTTTCGAATATATTGACTAGTTTATACTTAACATTTCTATCATAGATATCTGATGGATATTCGCTTTTTGTTTTACTAGGATAATATACTACATAGTCGCTTCCTCCAGGTTTTTGCTTTGCATGAGCTTTGATACCATGACCTTTTGCTTCTGCAGAAGTTTTGAAACGATTTACTCCGTTATGATTTTCAGTGGTTAATGTACCGTCTATATTTTCATTTCCATTGGTTAACCCAGAATTAGAGCCTTTGTATGAATAGAAGTCTGAATGAAATACGGTTACAATTCCTAGAGCTTCTCCATAAGTAGAGCTATCTTTCTTTATAATCGTAAGTACTCCTTCCAAATCATTTTCGTGTTCATCAATACGATATAAAAACCAAATATCAGTCCAATCGCGAGGATGAAAGAATGCATAGGTAATAAAATAGTGAGTTGATGTTTCTACCACAGAATAATAACTAACTGCATTTCCTTTTCTGGAAGAACTGACAATATTACTCCAGTTATTTCTGGCATTAAGATCACCATCAAAATCATATCTTGTGATATAGTCGGCTTTTCCATTTAACCCGTGAGAACCCGTTCGATCCACATCTTGATAATGAACAGGTGCGTGTTGATATGCCAAATCTAAATAGAAATTGGCATTCTTCTTCTCAGGAAAATTTTCTTCAAAATTGTTTACATCCTCGGCTGTTTCGCAACTATAAAAAAATGTAATTAGGACAAAAATTGTTAAGATTTTTTTCATGTTTAGGTGATTTTACTAAGTTAGTTAAGCACCTAAATTAATACGGTAATTGTTAGTTTAGTTTACTTCAACTTTAAGACTTTATGAAACTAACATTGATCAAAAGTTATGAATGTTATCTTTCTTTAAACATCTCAACAGCAAAACATATAATCAATAATCTATTATGTCTATAAATTTTTGAACGTATTCTTCTTCATAATCAAATATTGCTTTAATATGTTTTCCTTCAATTTCCCAAAACTGCGTATTAGATTTATCAGAGGCTTCATAAAGCTTCTTTCCTAACCCAAAAGGAACCTGTTTATCAATAACACTATGAACAATCCATATCGGCTTACTGATCTTTTTTATTTCATTCTCAGCAGAAAAATCATTATTCATTAATAAAGGGATCAACCATTTAAAATTCTCTAGACCTAATGCATTTGCATACACCTTTCCGATATCAGGAAACGAATTAAATGTGCCTTCTAAAATTACTCCCGTTATCTTATCATTACGTTCCGCTGCATTCATTGTAGCAAATGCTCCTCCTAGCGACTGCCCCCAGATAAGTATTGGAGTATTTTTCACCTGAACATCATCAAGTATTTTATCAAATACATATAGAGCGTCCTCTTTTAACGTTAAAGAATTATTAGCTACTCCTGTAGATTCCCCAAAACCTCTGCGTTCAAAACTAAAAACCTGAAACCCTTTTTTAACTAATATTTCATAATATTTTCGGGATGCCATTAAATGCATTCCTTTACCTGGATAATGTATAATTGTTGCCCTTGCTATCTGAGAATCTGGTTTAAAAAGTACGCCATGTAATACTATATCATCATCAATATCAAAATAATATCGCTTATGATTTAATGTAGTTTCAAAATTATCATATGCTAATCCATTTGTTTGATAGATCATCTTATCTGTATATCTCGAAAATCTTACATATATTATACTCCCTACTATTATAAAAATCGCTACGACGATATTTATCTTTCCTATTTTAATAAATTTCTTCATTTTTAATATTTCTAACTGTTCAATGCTGCAAATAAATATGCTATCATATACACAAAAAAAAGAATGTGATGATTACATACTTTTTGTGGTAGAGAAATATTTTTTGTGGTGAAATTTTAAATTGCTGTGGTCAATTCGTATGAGATTTTACTACATCAAAATAAGTTTTAGATACAGGAATTACTTCTTCTATATTTTCTAGACGTACTTTACCATTCTGGGCATTACCTTCTAAAGAAGAAATATAACGAGGATTAATAATATATGACCTATGAACTCTTATCATACTCTCTAATTGATCAAGTATAGATGATAGCGTATTTCGTATTACTTTTTTCTTTACCTTTTGTTCTTCCTTGTAATAAATATTTACATAATTATCTTCTGACTTAACATAAATAACATTTGCTAACACAACCACAAACGATTCTTTTTTTAAAGAACTTTTTAGTAACACCTTTTTATCATATATCAAATTAGTTTCCTTTTCAGTGTTGATAGTTTTACCATAGTAACTTCTTAAAAAAAATGACACTACAGATAGAATTATTCCAAAACCTAGAAATATAAATCGAAACCATTCTATAAAAAAATCAAACTTGATATAATTTGATCTATTATTTATGAGTAGCTCTGTATAAAAAAAAGCAATTATAATTGCCACAGATATGTAGAGAAAACAGAACACTAATTCTTCCGTCCATTTCCATCTTTTAAAATTCATATAGTAATATCTCGATAAAAAGTAGAGAGAAATATATACTACTAAAGAAATAATTCCATAACCAATAAAATAAAGATCCTTATAGGGGTGATTAAAATTATTCGCTCCAAAAGGTTGTAGAAAAATAAGTATAAAAACTACCACAAAACTAAGAATAGCAGCGATCATTAAATGATTTCTAAGTGATATAGAATATGGAAAAGGCTTATTAAAAAACATAAAAAATCCCTGTTGACATAAGTAACAGGGATTAAATATAACAATCTTTATAATTGTAATAACTAATAAAAATACATTTAGTCAGCTAAAACAATTACTTTATTATCTTTCATTTCGATCGTTCCAGAATTAATAGAAAGAAGTGTAACGCCATTTTCTTTAGAAAACTTCTTTACTACTTCCTCTTGCAGATTTATATCTCCATACACTTTTACATTTCCTTTTCCTAATAAAGAAACGATTGGCGCGTGATTATCTAACATCTGAAATTCTCCGTTCACACCTGGTACAGCAACAGAAGTTACTTCACCACTAAATAAAACTGCTTCTGGAGTTACTATTTCTAAATACATATTTTTAAAGTATTGAGTATTGAGTAATTAGTATTAAGCAAATAATGAGAAAAATATCACTCTCACTACTCATTACTAACTTCTCTATACTAATTTATGCTTCAGCTAACATTTTCTCACCAGCTTCGATAGCTTCTTCGATCGTACCCTTAAGGTTAAACGCTGCTTCTGGTAAGTGATCTAACTCACCATCCATAATCATCGTAAATGCCTTAATAGTATCTTTAATATCTACTAAACATCCTGGGATACCTGTAAACTGTTCTGCTACGTGGAATGGCTGAGATAAGAAACGTTGTACACGACGTGCACGTCCTACCGCTAATTTATCTTCTTCTGATAATTCTTCCATACCAAGAATCGCGATAATATCCTGTAATTCTTTGTAACGCTGTAAAAGCTCTTTTACTCTTTGTGCACAATTGTAGTGCTCATCTCCTAAAATATCTGCTGTAAGAATTCTAGATGTAGAATCTAATGGATCCACCGCTGGGTAAATACCAAGCTCCGCAATTTTACGAGATAATACTGTTGTTGCATCTAAGTGAGCAAATGTTGTTGCTGGTGCTGGATCCGTTAAATCATCCGCAGGTACGTAAACCGCTTGTACAGATGTAATAGATCCTTTCTTAGTAGAAGTAATACGTTCCTGCATCACACCCATCTCTGTAGCTAGTGTTGGCTGATACCCTACTGCTGATGGCATACGTCCTAGAAGTGCAGAAACTTCAGAACCTGCTTGTGTAAAACGGAAGATATTATCTACGAAGAAAAGTACATCTTTTCCTTGTCCATCTCCAGCTCCATCACGGAAGTATTCTGCAATCGTAAGACCTGAAAGTGCAACACGAGCACGTGCTCCTGGTGGCTCATTCATCTGTCCGAATACGAAAGTAGCTTTAGATTCTTTCATTACTTCTTTATCAACCTTAGAAAGGTCCCATCCTCCTTCTTCCATAGAGTGCATAAAGTCATCACCATACTTGATAATTCCTGACTCTAACATCTCACGAAGTAAATCATTTCCTTCACGAGTTCTTTCTCCTACTCCTGCGAATACAGAAAGACCACCGTGACCTTTTGCAATATTGTTAATCAACTCCTGAATCAATACTGTCTTACCTACTCCAGCACCTCCAAATAATCCAATCTTACCCCCTTTTGCGTAAGGCTCAATAAGATCGATTACTTTAATACCTGTAAATAAAACTTCAGTAGAAGTTGATAAGTCTTCAAATTTTGGTGCCTGACGGTGAATAGAAAGACCATTATCTCCTGCTTTAGGAAGATCTCCAAGACCATCAATTGCATCACCAATTACGTTAAATAGACGTCCGTACACATCTCCTCCGATTGGCATCTGGATAGTAGACCCTGTTGCAACAGCTTCTACTCCTCTACTTAATCCATCACTAGAATCCATCGCGATAGTACGTACAGTATCTTCACCAATGTGAGACTGAATCTCTAACACCAACTTGGTACCGTCTGCTCTATTAATTTCTAACGAATCGTAAATTTTTGGTAATTCAGTACCGGCAGCGAATGCTACGTCTATAACCGGACCTACAATTTGTGATACTTTACCCGTAACTTGAGACATTATATAACTATTTAATGTTTAGTATTTAACTATTTAAAAGATCCTTTTTTCGAATGTACCGAATACGACCTTTTTTCAGGCTGCAAATATAGGCTTTTAAAATGAAAAAAATACTGTGTTTTATTTTGTTTTTTTTATGCAAAAATCTGAAGCTTATTTCCTGTACAAAAAGTATTGATTTTAGAAGGCTTTATTTGATTTTGAAATCTTTAAATTATGCTTTTCCTTCAATTTATTTTTTATTCTCACTTACATTAAGGCTATACACCATTTACATAATCATCTCCTCATTTATAATCTCAGTTATTTCTAGCTTATTGAAAGAAGATATAACGCCATAACTCAAAAACAATTAGAATAAAAGAACTGGTAAGAATACGTATTCTTACCAGTTCTTTATTCTTTACACACTATTAATTTAAGGCAACATAGTTGAATAAAACGTTGGATAATCCACCGCTTTTACCATTGGTAAATTAGAACCATAAGTAGTGTTAATTGCTTCCATTGTCTTGTTTGCAATAAAAGCATATCCTCTTGCCGTTGGGTGTACTCCATCTAACGAAAACAACCCTCCAAACACTAGATTACCTTGCAGTAAGAATTCATCAAATGTAGTGCCTCCATCAGAAGCTTCGACTAATAAAGCATTAGCATCTACAAAAGCTAACCCTGCTTGCTGTGCTGCAGCAGAAATAGTAGTATTAAATGCTCCAGTCGCAATAGCTATATCCTCTTGTTCTTCTGGAGTTAACACCCACTTATCACCTAAAGGAATAGCAACTCCATTTACGGATAATGGATTGCTCGGATCCGCTAAAGTCCCTATAAAACTGCTTGATGGTAATACTAAAAGATCAGCTTCAGTAGCTTGTCTCATACTAACTAGGCCAGAATTTATTGCAGTTAAATCAGTTAAATCCTCATCTAATATAACTACGGCATTTCCTTCTCCTGCCTGAAAACTAATTTTTCTTTTAGCCATTTCCGCTGTCGCTAATTCTAGTGAAGTCATATCTGATGTAGGTGGAAAAAGAGCTCCTAATGTTAATGGATTAGCTGTTAAAAAAGCTAATACTCCATTTAGTCCATCATTATAAGCAGTGTAAGCAGCGTTTACAGCTCCTGCAGTAGCAGCATCTAGAGGAACCGGATTATATGGCACTGTCGTAAAATGAGCGATTGAAGTTACATCAGGTATATTAGCTACCACACCTTTTGCACCACCAGATGTTAAGGTAGCTACAAGACCATTATATGCTTGATTAAACATTCCGGTATCCGTTATTGGATCTGTACCATCTCCTCCAGTCAATGCATATCCCAATACATCATTATTACCAATCCATAATGAAAAAAATGTAGGATTCTGATCTATAGCATCTTCTAATACAGATGCAGTAGGGCTAGAGGCTATACGCACATAATAAGGGTTTGCAAGCGGAGGATCCGCTGCTAACCCTGCAGCATTGCCATACCCATTAGCTAATAGGTGAAAACTTTTAGCTCCCGGAATTCCCAGATTATTAAAGCTTGATCCCAGATTAGTGGTAGCTTCTGTTGTAGGTGTTTCTGGTGAAAAATCTAAGATATCGGGAACAATACCTAAAGGGTAGGGACCAGAATTAAAGTCATCATCAGGATTAACGTCACTATAAAAATAAAATCTAGGTCCGAAACTACCATTAGTCATTGGCATTCCTCCAAAAAGGAATCCTCCTATATTGTCATTCATAAGAGGCTGCGTAAATGCTCCACCTCCTGCCAATGCAAACTGTTGCGCTAAAATATTCGGCATTGAATTTTCTTGCCCAGCAATAAACAATGCTCCATCTGTAAAACCAGCAGTTAGAGAATTTCCTAATGCTACAAAGGTCGAAAAATCAGCAGTTCCAGAAGTGATCACTACTTCTTCCGTTGTCCCCAATTCGTCATCTGATTCACAAGCTATAAATCCAAAAACCAATAAGATTAATAGCCATTTATATTGAGTTTTCATATTTCTTAAAATATTTTGCATTAATTATAAGTTGTTTATTGATACACCTATGTAATATTGAGATCCAATAAATCCAGTACCAAAAGCAGTAAAATACTCGTCTCCTAATATATTAGTAGCACCTCCCTTAATGGTTGCTTTTAATTTTGGGATTGTGTAATTAATTTGCGCATTAACGACATTGAAAGAAGGTACATTTCCATCTCCAAAAGAGGCTTCCCAAAAATAAGAATCACTCCAAGTCCAACTAGTATTGAATCCAAAGTTTTTAAACAATCTAGTATTACCAAAAGACGCCTTCACTTTATGCTCTGGAGTATTAAAATTTGTTCTAAAATCAGGATCTTCACTCTTATCAAAATCTAGCTTTGTGAATGTATAATTTACTCCCACATCAAAATTTCCAAATATCTTGGTATCCACACCAACAGTCCCTCCAAATGATTTAATATCTGCGTCAGAATTAGTGTACGCCTGATATATTTCGGTATCACCATTTTGTAAAGCAGCAAGAGATAGCGTTCCGTCTCCAACCTCTCCATAAAGAGGAACCAATACATTTTCTGTCGAAATAAAATCAGTATAAAGATTGTAATAACCACTTAAATCAATAACAAACTTATTGACTTTTCCTCTGTATCCCACCTCGAAGGCTATAACCTTTTCAGGCTCTACTAGGTCCACATTAGACACAGTTGGAGCACCATTCAATACAGAATTTAATGAAAACGAGTTTTCATAAGCTTGTCTACCCACTACATTAGCAGTACTGCTACCAGTTAATATTTGACCATCACCACTTAGGTCAAAAGTTCTAACGTCTCGGTCCAAGTTTTCTGAGGCAGATCCTACAAGAATAGCCCTACCTACATTTAATCCAATAAACAAATCCTGTGTTGTGGGATTTCTAAAACCAGTCTGCGCGGAGAAACGAATATTATGATTTCTGTTTTCTCCAGCGGTATAACCTAAAGATAGTCTTGGAGAAAAGTTTCCGTCAAATAATTCCGACTTATCATATCTAATAGAACCTGTGATTTTTAACCTATCATCTACTAATTTCTTTTGAATCTGCGTGTATACTCCAAATTCTGAGTAACGAATAGGTCCGTCGAAATCGGTAAAAATAGTTCCTGAAGAATTCAATTTATATTCTCTGAAAGACCCTCCAACCTGAATATCAGCAAAATTTTCTGTAAGATGACTAAAATTATAATTAACATCAACGTGTTTTAGTTGACTGGCATCCTGAAATTTAGACCCTGTAGCAAGATCAGGATCAGAGGTTACTCTTCTAAATGCGCTTTCAAATTCTGGAGTACCAGGAATCAGTCTTCCAGTATCAGCGGTTTGTCTAGCAATTAAGTGAGCTTGTTCTGGTAGTTGACCAGCGAGAGTTGCCTGTGCAAAAGTACCAGCATATTCACCAAACCAAGTTTGATCATCTTTCCATAGTCTGTTTATATTAATTCCTGTAAACCTAGAATCATACGAATCTCCTGCATCCTCATCTGTAATATACCCTCTAACAAAAAAGTTTTTGTTTTTAATTTCCAATTTATGTTGTTGTAAGAAAAAATTACGAATAGAATATCTATTTGCTCCTTGATAAATTGTGGTCCCTCTACCAACTTTTCCTAAGTATATGATTTCTAAATCATTTGCAAAAGGTCGATAGTGCAAAGCTGCGTCAAACTTGATACTTTCTGCTCCATAATTATTTAGATCACTTTCTAAATACCCTGTTCTACTAACCTCTTCATTAGGCAATAAATTCTCTGCTCCAGCAGGCAATACACCTAAATTAACCAGCGCTACTCCAACTCCCCTGATGTTAGTACTTACTTCATCTCCATAAACATTCAATCCATCATAATTGGGATCTAATCTTGTACCTGTAATAATATCATCTGATACACTCACTTCACTAGTAGCAAACCAATCTGTTCCTCTTAAGTATGAGAAATTAACTTTTGCCGCGAACTTATCTGAAAATGCATGCGCTACTCTAATTCCATAATCGTAGTACTCATTATCACCAGCAGCATCCTGTGAAGTAATACCGCCTTTAACATAGGCACTTATTCCTTGATGATCAAAAGGGTTTTTACTCGTCATAAACAAGATCCCATTAAAGGCATTCGCCCCATATAGTGCAGAAGATGCTCCAGGAAGCAACTCTATACTATTCACATCTAATTCTGTCATCCCTAATAAATTACCTAAAACAAAATTTAATGCAGGCGCAGCATTATCCATTCCATCAACTAACTGTACAAATCTAGTATTGGCAAAATCTGCAAACCCTCTAGTATTTACTGATTTAAAGGTTAAACTATTCGTATTAATATCAACTCCCTTTAAATTTTCTAAACCATCATAAAAATCTGCAGCTGGTGTGGTTTTTATTTTCTTTATTCCAAAGCGTTCCACACTTACTGGTGATTCAAAAACACGTTCTGGTGTTCTTGAAGCAGAAATTATCACTTCATCTAATTCCGTTCCTTCTTTTAAGGTAATCCTTAAATCACTTGAGCTAGCAGTAATATTTACAGTAGTAGACTCAAAACCAACACTACTTACTATAATAGTAAAAGGAGGTGTTTCCTCCAATGTTAAGGTAAATAATCCGTCAAAATCGGTAACTGTACCTACCGAAGCCCCTTGTAATGCAATGTTAGCCCCTGGGATTGGTTGATTGTTATTATCAACGACTGTCCCACTAATTGTTGTTTGTGCAGTAGAAATAATGCCTATAAAAAGCATCATTCCTAACGTAATTGTCCTCATATTCTAGATTAGTTTTTATGTTATGACAACAATATACGTTTTTTTACTAATTCTTTAAAAAAAAGTTAAAAAGTTGTGTTTTTATCAAATACAACTCTTATATATTGAAAATTTATTTAATTATTACACTAACTACTTGTTTTTATCTAAAATCAAAAACCTTAACAAAATGATTCATTGTTCGAAAATTCTTAATATTTTAAATAAAAAAAAACCTGCTTGAAAAATTTCAAACAGGTTCAAATATTATTAATTTCAATCTTAAAATCTATTAATTTACAGGTTATTTATAGACAATCCTATATAGTATTGTGATCCTATAAAACCAGTACCAAGAGCAGTAAAATATTCTTCTCCTCCAATATTAGTAGCTCCAACTTTAAGTATTGATTTTAGTTTTGGTATTCTATAATTTAACTGTGCGTCTATTACAGTAAAAGAAGGAATTTCTGCTGAACCAAAAGCATCATTCCAAATAAAACTATCGCTCCATCTTGCACTCGTATTGAAACCGAAATTCTGAAAAACATTTCTATTCCCAAAAGTTAATTTCACCTTATGTTCAGCTGTATTAAATTCTGATTGAAAAGTACTCTCATCATCTAATTCTAAATCTTCCTTAGCATACGTATAGTTCACTCCAAAATCGAAATTATTAAACACCTTACCATCCACACCAACAATCGCTCCATACGAATTTACATCTTCCGTAGAGTTGGTTGAAATATTGTATACCTTAAAATCTCCATTTGCAATTGCTTGAAAGGATTCTACAGAACCTACAGTTCCATAAAACGGAACCAAAACATTATCACTAGTAATAAAATCTTTATACATATTATAATAAGCACTTACTTCAAGTGATATCTTATTATAATCTCCTCTGTATCCTAATTCTATACTTGTTACCTTTTCTGGTTTCACCAATTCCACGGCTGATTGAATTAATTGTGATGGGTCTGATGTTTGAGAAAAAGCAAATGCAGAGGCCAATGTATAGGAATTCTCAAATGCATCTCTTCCTGTTATAGTCACAGAATCTTCACCTACTAAAATCGCTCCATTGGCACTTAATTCAAAATCTCTTTGCTCTCGATCCAAATTATCTTCCGCAGAACCAATTGTAATTGCTCGAACTACATCTAATCCCATGTATAAATTTTGGGTAGTTGGATTCCTGAAACCCGTTTGAAAGGAAGCTCTAATATTATGGTTTCTATCTTCTCCTAAAGTATAACCTAATGCCAGTCTTGGAGAAAAATTACCTTTAAACAACTCAGCTTTATCGAATCGCACGGATCCTGTTATTTTTAATCGCTCATCTAAGACTTTCTTTTGTAATTGTGCATAAGCACCTAGTTCAGAATAACGAATAGGCCCATCTATATCCGTAAATACTGTCCCGAACGATCTTAATACATATTCTCTAAAAGATCCTCCGACTTGTATATCTGCAAAATCATTCGTCAAGTAACTAAGATTATAATTAGCATCTACATGTCGCAGTTGAGTTTCATCCTGAAATCTTGCTCCAGTTGAAAAGTCTGGATCCGATATTACTGAATCAAATACCTCTTGATACTCAGGTGTTCCCGGTACTAACCTTCCTGTATCCGCTTGATTTCTGGCAGCCAAATGTGCTTGATCAGAAGTCAAACCTCCATTTATTCCAACCAAATATGTCCCCGCATATTCACCGAACCAAGTGCGATTATCCTTCCACCTATTATTAATATTAAAGGCAGCTATTCTGGTATCATACGTATCCCCAGCATCTTGAGCAGTTATATAACCTCTAATAAAAAAATTATTGTTTTTAACTTCTAACTTATGTTGTTGTAAGAAAAAATCTGGAGAATAAAACCGATTCGCATTCTGAAAAATTGTTGTTCCTCTTCCTATCCTACCATTATAAATAATTTCAAAATCATCAGCAAATGGTCTGTAATGTAGTGCTCCACTAAATTTTAAACTTTCTGCATCATAATCAACTAAATCTCTTTCCTCATATCCTGTTCTACTAACAAGACCGATACCAGGAATGTTTAGATTTATTTCATCACCATAAACGTTAACACCATCATAATTAGGATCTGTAAGGCGATCAAGCGAAGCATTATTAATATTTGTTCCATTAACAGCAAACCAATCTGTCCCTTTGAAAAAAGAAAAATTCACTTTTGCTGCAAATTTATCTGAAAACGCTTTTGCCATCCTAATACCTACATCATAAAAGGAATTATTTCCTGCAGCTTCTTGAGATGTAACACCTCCTCGAGCATAAGTACTCATCCCTTGATTATCAAATGGGTTTTTACTATTAATAAATAAAATACCATTAAAAGCATTAGCTCCATATAATGCAGATGAGGCTCCTGGTAACAGTTCTATATTACTTACATCCAATTCTGAAACTCCTACTAAATTACCTAAAGAAAAGTTTAATGCCGGCGAACTATTATCCATTCCATCAACTAACTGAACAAATCTCGTATTCGAAAATGATCCGTATCCTCTCGTATTTACAGATTTGTATGTTAAGCTATTCGTATTAACATCTACTCCTTTTAGATTTTCTAGACCACTATAAAAATCAATGGAAGGAGTATTTTTTATTTGTCTAGATCCATAGTACTCAACTCTTACGGGCGATTCGAATATTCTTTCTGGTGATCTTGAAGCAGAAACAATAACAACATCCAGCTCAGTTCCTTCTTTTAATACCACTAGAATCTCTTCAGTACTAGAAGCAATATCTAATGAAACGGTTTCATATCCAATACTACTTACAATTAATGTTACAGGAAGTTTATCCTTTACTGTTAAAACAAACTCACCATCAAAGTCAGCGACGGCTCCAACTCTTTCACCCCTTAACTTAACATTGGCTAAAGGGATTGATTCACCAGCCTCATCTATTACCCTTCCGGATAACGTTGTTTGTGCAAAAGTAAATGCACACCAAAGAGACATACTAAATAATAGTAATTTTTTTTTCATAGATTTTAGGTTTAAGTTCAAGTGCTTGGGACACTAAAATGTCTTACAAAAATTGCTTTTATTCTAAGCTTTTATTAAAATACATCGCCTAAAGTATAAAAAAATCGATAAATAACAATTTTTTTGATAAAAATATTGTTATTTGTAGGTAAAATCCTATAATTTATGATTAACATATTCGTTTAAAATAAAAAATCCCTGTTTAGGAAACTAAACAGGGATTATATTACAGACAACAAGTTAGTTAACTAGTTCATTATCTATTTTCTTATATTAAAAATTATTAATTGTCAATCCAAAGTAGTAAAGTGAACCAATTGGAGCCGTTCCTACTGCCGTAAAATACTCACTACCTCCAATATTAGTTCCACCAAGCTTAAGGGTTGTTTTTAATGATGGTATTCTATAATTAACCTGTGCATCAAAAACAGTAAATGATGGCACATCTCCTACCGCAAAAGCAGATTCCCAAACATATTCTCCACTCCATTTAATAGCTGTGTTGAAACCAAAATTTCTGAATAAGTTATCATGTCCAAAACTTGCTTTAGCCTTATGCTCTGGTGTATTGAAATTAGTTCTAAAACCAGGATCTTCGTTTTGATCAAAATCCTGCTTAGCATATGTATAACTTGCATTAAGATCAAAATCACCAAATACCTTAGCAGTAATTCCTAATACAGCTCCATAAGAGTTTATATCTGCTTCGGAATTTGTAGTCGCTTGAAAACCTGCAAAATTACCTGTACCTATTGCAGCCTGACCCTCAGGAGTTCCTACAGTTCCACTTAGTGGACTTACTACATCAACTGTAGAAATAAAATCTTGATACATATTATAATATCCACTTAAGTCAAGTAGTAATTTACCAAAATCCGCTCTATAACCAATCTCAACAGCTGTTACTCTTTCTGGTTGCACAATATTAGGATTCGCAATTTCTAATGCATCTGTTCCACCTGATCTTATAAAAGCTTCTACAGATTCTGCAGTATAAGAATTCTCATATGCAGCACGACCTGTAATAACTGTACCATTTATCGTTCTTGTATAACGATCTAAATTATCTGGAGCCGAACCTACAATAGCTCCTTCTCCAATATCTAGACCTAAATATAAATCCTGAGTAGTAGGGTTTCTAAAACCTGTTTGGATAGAAGCACGAAGATTACGGTTTCTATTCTTACCAAGCGTATATCCTACAGAAAACCTTGGAGAGAAATTACCATCAAATAATTGAGATTTATCATAACGAACGGATCCAGTTAATTTTAATCGATCGTCTAATAATTTTTTCTGAATTTGAGAATAAATACCTAATTCAGAATAATTAATAGCACCATCAAAATCAGTATAAAAAGTACCTTCAGAATTTAAAGAATATTCTCTAAATGATCCTCCTACCTGAATATCAGCAAAACCATTAGTAATATGACCAAAATTATAGTTAGCATCTACATGTCGTAACTCAGTTTTAGAAATAAATCTTGATCCTGTTTGAAAATCAGGAGTACTTGTCACTTCATTAAATGCATCTTCAAAACCAGTAGTACCAGGCTCCAATCTACCTGTATCTGCAAAATCTCTAGCAGCTTGATGTCTTTCCTGATCCGTACCTGATGCTGTAGCAAATGTAGTAGCATACTCTTGGAACCAATCTTCATCACTTTTCCATCTTCTGTTAATATTAATTCCTGTAAAGCGCATATCATATGTATCTCCCGCATCTTCTGCAGAAATATAACCCCTTACAAAAAAGTTGTCATTCTTTACTTCTATTTTATGTTGTTGAAAAAAGAAATCCTTTAGAGAAAATCTGTTAGAATCCTGAAAGATTGTTTGACCTTTACCTAATTTACCTGCATAGATAATTTCAAAATCATTACTGAAAGGCTTGAAATGCAAAGCTCCATCAAACTTGATACTTTCAGCATTATAATCTGTTAGATCAGATTCATTGTACCCAGTTCTGGTTACAACACCTGCACCCGGCAGAAGTGCTCTAACTTCATCACCATAAACGTTTAGACCATTATATGCAGGATCTAATTCACGGCTTTGTCCAGGATTTTCAATATTATCTCTACTTGTAGCAAACCAATCCGTGCCATTCATAAAAGAAAAGTTAGCCTTGGCTGCAAAAAAATCTGCAAACTTATGAGCCACTCTTATTCCCACATCATAATATTCATTATCCCCAGCTGCTTCCTGAGATGTAATTCCCCCTTTTCCGTAAGCACTAATCCCTTGTTTTTCAAAAGGACTCTTACTGGTCATAAATAATATTCCATTAAATGCGTTAGCACCATATAATGCAGATGATGCTCCCGGAAGTAATTCGACATTCTCAACATCTAGCTCATTCATTCCGATAAGATTACCTAATGCAAAATTTAAAGAAGGAGACGTGTTATCCATTCCATCTATTAACTGAACAAAACGAGTATTTGTAAATGAAGCGAAACCTCTTGTATTGATAGACTTAAAAGTTAAGCTATTCGTATTTACATCTACTCCTTTTAAGTTTTCTAAACCACCATAAAAATCTATGGAAGGTGTATTTTTAATTTCTTTAACACCAAATCGCTCAATACTTACCGGTGATTCAAACAAACGTTCCGGCGCTCTCGATGCAGATATTACGATCAAATCTAGAACATTACCTTCAGTAAGAACTATGATCACTTCTTCTGATGTCGAAGTTACTTCCACAGAACTAGCTTCATATCCAATACTACTCGCAGTAATCTTAAAGGGTGGTTTTTTAGTCACTGTAAACGAAAAAAGACCATCAAAATCAGTAACTGTTCCTATAGTTTCTCCTTTTAAAGAGATGTTTGCTCCTGGAATTGGTTGATTAAAGTCATCTACCACTCTACCATTGATAGTTGTTTGCGCATTACTAATAACACATATCAATAGTGTTACTATAAAGGTGATTTTTTTCATAAATAGGTTATTTTAAAGTTTAAGTCTATTTAGGGACTTAAATTTGTAAAAATGGGTTTTCTACATTTTGGCCGCGAAACTAGCAAAAAAATATTTATAAAAACAATTTTGATCTATTTTTTATCGATTAAATGCAAAAATGTGCGATATATCGCACATTTTTGCATTTAAATAAGTATTTTTCTATGTTCCAAAAATATTATTCTACTGTAACGGATTTAGCAAGATTTCTTGGTTGATCTACATTTTTATCTAACATGACTGCAATATGATAAGATAATAACTGAAGTGGTATTGTTGTTAAAAGCGGAGTAAGAAACTCAATGGTTTCCGGTATTTCGATTACGTGATCTGCAAGCTTTTTTACAGTTTCATCTCCTTCTGTTACAATCCCTATGATCTTTCCTTTTCTAGATTTAATTTCTTGAATATTGCTTACTACCTTTTCATAATGCCCCTTTTTGGTAGCAATTACAACCACAGGCATATGCTCATCGATAAGAGCTATAGGGCCATGTTTCATTTCTGCAGCAGGATACCCTTCTGCATGTATATATGAAATCTCTTTTAATTTCAAAGCACCTTCTAAAGCTACCGGGAAGTTGTATCCTCTTCCTAGATATAAGAAATTTTTAGCTTCTTTGTACTTATCAGCAATTAATTTAATATGATCATTAGACTCTAATGCAAGTTTTACTTTTTCAGGAATACGTTCCAATTCCTGTAGATAGTAATGAAAATCACTATTAGAAATCGTTCCTTTTCTTTCGGCTAATTTTAATGCAATCAATGATAGCACTGTAATCTGCGTTGTAAAAGCCTTGGTAGACGCCACACCAATTTCCGGACCTGCATGGGTATAAGCTCCTGCATGTGTTTCTCTAGAAATAGAAGACCCTACTACATTACATACTCCAAAAACAAATGCTCCTCGCTCTTTTGCTAATTTAATTGCAGCCATTGTATCTGCAGTTTCTCCACTTTGTGATATTGCTATAACTACATCATCTTGATGGATGACAGGATTTCTATACCTAAATTCTGAAGCATACTCTACCTCTACAGGGATTCTTACTAACTCCTCAAAAATGTATTCAGCTACAAGACCAGCGTGCCAAGAAGTACCGCAAGCAATAATCAAAATACGTTTAGCATTCAATAGTTTTGCTAGGTTATCATCAATACCTGCCATTTTTATGATTCCTTCAGCGACTCTCATTCTACCTCTATAGGTATCACTAATAGCACTCGGTTGCTCATAAATCTCCTTAAGCATAAAGTGGTCATACCCACCTTTTTCTATTTGTTCCAGATTTATCTGCAATTCCTGAAGGTAAGGATCAACAAGACTATCATCTTTAATTTTCCTTACTTTTATTTCTTTATTTCTACGAACGATAGCCATTTCGCCATCTTCGAGATATATAGCATTATTAGTATATTCTATAAATGGAGAAGCATCTGAAGCGATAAAAAACTCATCTTCACCTACACCGATTGCCAATGGACTTCCTAGTCTAGCGACAACTATTTCGTCGGGTTTTCGTTTATCAAAAACTGCAATAGCATAAGCACCAACTGTTTGATTTAATGCTATTTGAACAGCTTTTCCTAATTTGACATTTTCCTTTGTCTTTACATCTTCAATCAAATTAACCAATACTTCCGTATCTGTCTCAGAAGTAAAAGTATATCCTCTATTTATTAATTCTTTTCTAAGTGATTCATAATTTTCAATAATTCCATTATGAATAATCACCAGATCTCCAGAATTAGAATAATGAGGATGAGAATTTACATCATTTGGAACACCATGAGTAGCCCACCTAGTGTGCCCTATTCCAACATTTCCATCTGTAGAAATTTCTTTTAATAATCTTTCTTCAAGATCAGCAACTTTACCTTTGGTTTTGGATAACTTAATATCCTTACCATCATAAAGCGCAATTCCTGCAGAATCGTACCCTCTATACTCTAGCCTTTTTAATCCCTTTAATATAATTGGATAAGCCTCCCTATGACCTATATACCCTACTATTCCACACATATGGTTTACTTGTTTGTCGGTTAATTACTTTTTGATCTTGTATAAAAAATATCAAGCTTTAAACGCTTTTCTTCAGGAACATTGACTCCATTTCCATAAAGAATTGTCCCTTCATGGGATATTATAGATGAAAAGGGGATAAGTTCATCTTCAGAGTTATTAGGGGTAAATCCTTCAGCTAATGTTACAACATTAACGTTTTGAGACACTGATAATCCTAGTTTTACATTATCTATATCTTCACTCAAAACATTGATTACATGACGCGTTAATCTTATTTTATAAAATTCTCCATTTTCGTCACTATCTCGACTAATCCTCCCTAAATGGTTAGTAAGAGAGACTACTGGACTAGTTTGATTAGATGTTGGGTCTGCTACAAAGTCAACAAGAACTGCTCCTGTTTCCTGGTTAAAAATATATATCCTCTCCGGTTCGGTATCGCCAGACACCATTTCATCCTGATTGATATAAATTTTCATACTGGCCTCATTAATCAACCAATTCTGTCTTTTCAAGAAATCTAATTCATTTTCTAATTCTCCATCTTCATTAGTCACCATTCCATTAAACAAGTCTATCACTGCATAAGATCCTTCTCCACCTTTCAAAAACAAGTTTTCTTCACCATTAACCTCATCCTGACTATCTAAAGCACTTTCTATAGTAGTATTATCATTTAATGTAGCATTTGCGAAATCAAAATCAATACTATTTACAATATTATTCGAGAAATTAAGTATAAAACTACCCTGACCTCTTATCAGTTCAGTCATATCACCATCCTCATCAGCATCATCCTCATCTGCCTCATTTGTGTCAAAAGAATAAAATAATGTGAAATTTGCATCAGCTATATTAAAAAATATGAGACTTTCATCAGTATTTGTATTCGATTCTGCCTTAAAATAAAAACCTCTGAAATAATTACGAAAATTATTTGCATTACTTAATTCTATACTTCCTTCTTTATCTAGAAATAAGGTTTTAAAATAATTAATAAGTTCTTGATTACCTATCCTTGCGTTGTCCTCATTTAATTCTGTAGCAGCAGCAGCAGCAGCTTCAGAAGCCAATACTAATCTTAAAGCTGGAATTTCAGTCGAAAACTGGGGATCCTCATCCTCATCTGTATCATCATCCTCAGTTAATAAACGTATTTGATTTGATGAAGGTTTAAAATTATTATCAGTAAATAACAACCTGTTCTCTAAACTAGATCCAAAATTGTTCGTAATATCATCAGAATAATACACCTGTCTTTGTTCTCCTCCTTGATCAAGATCAAAATCTCTTAGGAAATAATCAGAATGATAAATAGATAATCTTATTTCGTTAGACCCATACACAGAATCTAGTTCAAATGTATTCGTTACTACACCATCTTCTGTACTTGATTCCGTAATCGTACTAAAGTACGGCAGATTCAAGACTACACTATCCAAAACCGCATTATCCCCAAAACTAGGATTAAATTGACTAGGCAACACCTCAGAAACTACACTATAAACAGATTCACCATACACTGGATCATCATAAATACCTAATAAATTATTAGGTAAACCACTGGTTTGTACTTTTTCAAATCTTTTACTGTAAGCTATTGGAATAGCATTGTATTCGTCATCTTCAAAATTTACATCTCCAATTACCTCACTTCCCACCGAATTAAAATCATCATCACAAGATACAGCAGTAAAAACAACAACTACTATAGCTGTTATTTTGATCAAAACATTTTTCAAATTCATAATAGTTCCTTTTGCTACACCAAAACTTCTGTCTGATAGAAGGCTTCATAGGCGTCAGCAAATTCATCTGGTTTTTTATATTCTAATACAGGTTGATCTATAGTTTTTAAATGTTTGGAAAGTTCTTCAGGAATTTCTTCTGACCCAACAATTATTGCATCAGAATTATCTATTGCAACTTTCATTACATTATTATATGTTGGTTTAGCAAGATCAGTTATCTTCTCTTCATCTATTCCATCGAACTTAACTTTTTCTAACATATTCTTATCCAATGTTCCTTTGTATCCGTGATCATAAACAGAAGTTACAATCTTACTATCGCTAAATAATGGTTCATTAGCATAATAATTTCTTAAATACAATGGCAGCATTGACGCTAACCATCCGTGAACATGAATTACATCGGGAGACCAATTCAATTTCTTAACAGTCTCAATAACTCCCTTTGCAAAAAATATTGCCCGCTCATCATTATCTGGAAATAAGTTTCCTTCTTCATCAGTAAGGGTAGCTTTCCGCTTAAAATAATCTTCATTATCAATAAAATAAACCTGCATCCTCTCTTTGGGGATAGAAGCCACTTTAATAATTAAAGGCATATCCAGATCGTTAATAACAAGATTCATCCCCGATAAACGAATTACTTCGTGTAGTTGATGTCTACGTTCATTAATGTTTCCGTATCTGGGCATAAAAATTCTAATTTGCCCGCCTTTACTGTTTACCATTCTAGGTGCTTCAAAAGACATTGATGAAATCTCTGTCTCTGGTAGGTAAGGTATTACTTCTGATGATACGTACAATATCCTCTTATCTTTCATATGATCTACTTTTCTCGTCTCCTTAGGAATAAATTTTTGCAAAATTACGAAAATTTATGTAGTCTGCCAGTAATATCTTATTTTTGCACGCCTTTAACTTTTAGATAAATGCGGGTATACGAGAAAAGACTGGACGTTGAACAGGATGTTGCAGACTTACATAAACAAAATAAAAGCATTGGTTTTGTTCCCACAATGGGAGCTTTACATCATGGACATCTAGCGTTAGTACAAAAAGCAATCAACCAAAATCAGGTTGTCATTGTGAGTATTTTTGTAAATCCAACGCAATTTAACAACTCTCAAGATTTAGTTAATTATCCACGTACGCTCGATTCAGACATAGCACTTCTTTCTAGTTTATCTAAAGACATTATTATTTTTGCTCCAAATCCTGAAGAAATATATGGGTCAAAAAACAATTCTATAAAGTATGATTTTAATGGTTTAGAACATGAAATGGAAGGTAGGTTTCGTCCAGGTCATTTTGATGGAGTTGGGACTGTTCTTAAACATTTATTTACTATTGTATCCCCAACTAAGGCTTATTTTGGCGAAAAAGATTTTCAACAACTTCAAATTGTAAAAAAACTAGTTGAAATTGAAAAAATGTCAGTAACAATTATTGGCTGTCCAATTTACAGAGAAGATAGTGGACTGGCATTAAGCTCTCGAAACAAAAGATTAAGCAAAAAACAACTTCAAGAATCTCCTTTGATATACAAAATATTAAAACAGGTGAAAAATGATTTTGGCACAAAAAGTGCAATAGATCTAAGTGATTGGGTTTCGGAGCAGTTTAAAAATAATGACACCCTAGAATTAGAATATTTCGAGATCGCTAAAATTTCTAATCTTAAATCAATCAAAAGAAAGCGAAAGAACACGAAGTATCGAGCTTTTATTGCAGTTTTTGCAGGAGAAGTTAGACTTATAGATAACATTGCCCTAAATTAAAAATAACTAAATTTGTAACATGTTTGTACACGTTGTAAAATCAAAAATTCATCGAGTTAAAGTAACAGGTGCTGACCTAAATTACATAGGTAGTATTACTATTGACGAAGATTTAATGGATGCCGCTAATATAATAGAAGGTGAAAAGGTGCAGATCGTTAATAACAATAACGGTGAACGTCTAGAAACCTATGCTATTCCAGGACCTAGAAATAGTGGAGAAATCACGCTAAATGGAGCCGCTGCCAGAAAAGTAGCTAAAGGAGATATCCTAATTCTTATCACTTACGCAATGATGGATATTGAAGCTGCTAAAAAGTTTAAACCTTCATTGTTATTTCCTAATGAGGAAAATAATTTGCTAAAGTAAAAGAGTGAATCCTAAACTCATAAAATTATTAAAAATAATACTCCCGATTATATTGGGAGTTTTTTTAATATGGTATTTTCTCAGTTCTGCAACTCCAGAATACAGAACTAAATTATTACAAAACATTAAAAACGCCGATCCAGTTTGGATAGTCATATCACTTACATTAGGTATTATATCTCATATCTCCAGAGCCTATCGCTGGAAGTTTTTACTAAACCCTCTTGGTTATAACCCTAAGCTATACAATAGTTTCATGGCAGTAATGGTTGGCTACTTATCCAATCTAGGAGTTCCTAGATCGGGTGAAGTATTAAGAGGTTTTACCGCATCTACTTACGAAAAAATTCCTTTTGAAAAAGCTTTTGGAACCATAGTTGCAGAAAGAATAACTGATTTAATTATGCTTATCATAGTAACCACTATGGCAGGTATTCTACAGACGGAATATTTACTTAACTTTCTTGAACAAAAAAACATTAATCCTTTATTTACACTTGGGATAATTCTATCACTAATAATTATCGGTTTGTTAGGACTAAGAATTCTTCAAAAATCTTCTAACAAATGGATTGTAAAAATCAAAGATTTTGGGATGGGCTTACTAGATGGAATGAAAAGCATTTTCTCTATGAAGCAAAAATGGGCTTTCCTTTTTCATACCATCCTAATTTGGTTCTTATATGTGTTAATGTTCTATGTTGTAAAATTTGCTGTTCCTAATTTAGATAATGCCTCTATAGGAGTAATTCTGATTGCTTTTGTCGTTGGTTCTTTTTCTATGTCTACCACAAACGGAGGTATTGGAATACTACCATTCCCAATTGTTGTTGGAGCAGTATTTATTTTTTTTGGTTTCGAAAAAAGTGATGGAGAGGCTTTTGGTTGGATCCTCTGGGGTTCACAAACTGCAATAAATATTATTGTTGGGGCGTTATCATTTTTATTCCTCCCAATTTTAAATAGAGAAAAAAAGAACATAATAAAATCCTTATAAACAATAGATTGATTATTTTATCGATTTGATATAAAATTTTAAAGGTTTAAAATAATTTATATATTGTCACTCGCTTAACCTTAATCTTACCACTTATGAAAAAAAATATATTTTTAATTCTTATATCCATCTTTACCTCGATCTCATACGGTCAGGTAAAATACGAAACATTTAGATCTATCAAACTAGATCAAAACAGGGATTTAAAAATCCAATTACCACGTAATTATGAAAAAAACGAGGATAAAACATATCCAGTAATTCTTGTATTAGATGGTGATCATCTATTCGAACCAGTAGCTGGTAATGTGGATTATTTCTCATATTGGGAAGATATGCCTGAGTCTATCGTAGTTGGTGTTCTTCAGAGAAAAACAAGAGAAGACGACTGTAGGTATGATTTAGCTAGCTATTTACCTGAAGGTAAAGGCGCAGAGTTTTTTGAATTTTTAGGTCAGGAGTTAATGCCGCATATCGAAGAAACTTATAGAACTGCAGAGCTTAAAATCATTGTTGGTCACGATTATACCGGAAACTTCATTAATTACTTTTTATTTAAAGACAATCCTATTTTTCAAGGGTATATTAATTTAAGTCCCGAATTAGCACCTCCAATGAAAGAACGTTTAGAAAATGTTCTTGCTAGTACAAAAAGTGATTTATGGTATTATCTAGCTACTGCAAGTAATGATGCCGAAAATATTAAAAACGATCTGATTTCCTTAGATGAAAAACTAGCATTAATTGAAAACACAGAATTAAATTATTTCTTTGATAATTTTGATGAATCATCACATTATACATTGGTTGGAAGAGCAATTCCAAAAGCAATGGAGGTTTTTTTCAAAATGTATCGACCAATTAGTAAAAAAACTTATAAAGAAGACATCCTAACGCTAGAAACATCACTATACGAATACCTCGTAGACATTTATGATACTACAGAAAAGTTATACGGAATCAAACGCCAAATTAGAATCAACGATTTTATAGCTATTTCTACAGCGATAGAAAAAAAGGAATTATGGGAAGAGCTAGAGCCACTTGGAAAATTAGCTATTAAAGAACATCCTGAAACTATGCTAGGTTTTTACTATCTAGGATTAGGTTATGAACAACTAGGTGAACCTAAAAAAGCCATGAGAGCATATGAAAATGGATTTCAATTAAATGAAATAGCTTTTTTAACCAAAGATTATATGTTAGAAAAAGTTAATAAAATAAAAGAAGATTTCGGTTATTAACACTTAGTTCAACAACCAAATTCTATAGTAAAAAGATCCCAAAAATGGGGTCTTTTTGTTTTCGTACTAATTGTAAAATGAACTTAAATAATAGTATTTTTACAATCAATTTATAAGCTATGGCCAAAACCAAAACTGTCTTTTTCTGCCAGAACTGCGGTTCACAATATGCTAAATGGCAAGGACAATGTACTTCTTGCAAAGAATGGAATACTATTGCAGAGGAAGTAGTCCAGAAGGCTCAAAAAAGTGATTGGAAAGATCCTAACACATCATCAAAAGAGCGCCGAATCTCGAAACCTTTAAAAATCTCTGAAATTGATACCAGTCACGAAGCTAGATATAACACAGACGATGCAGAACTAAATAGAGTTCTCGGTGGAGGGTTAGTTCCTGGATCACTCACATTGTTAGGAGGAGAACCAGGCATCGGAAAAAGTACCCTGTTACTACAGATTAGCTTAAAGCTACCTTATAAAACTCTATATGTTTCTGGTGAAGAAAGCCAAAAACAAATAAAAATGCGTGCAGAGCGTATACACTCTAAAACAGATAACTGTCTAATTCTTACCGAAACTAAAACTCAAAATATTTTCAGACAAATAGAAACTACAGAACCAGACATTGTTATTATTGACTCCATACAGACTTTACATAGTGATTATATAGAAAGTAGCCCTGGTAGTATTTCGCAAATAAGAGAATGTACCACAGAACTCATTAAATTTGCTAAAGAAACGGCAACTCCCGTAATTCTTATTGGGCATATCACAAAAGACGGAAATATAGCTGGACCAAAAATACTGGAGCACATGGTAGACACTGTACTTCAGTTCGAAGGAGATCGAAATCACGTTTATAGAATTCTAAGAGCCTTAAAAAATCGTTTTGGTTCTACATCAGAATTAGGAATTTATGAAATGCTAGGTACTGGTCTTAGAGAAGTAAGTAATCCTAGTGAAATTCTAATATCTAAAAAGGAAGAAGAATTAAGCGGAACTGTCATTGCAGCCACTGTAGAAGGTATGCGACCATTAATGATAGAAATACAAGCACTAGTAAGTACCGCAGTTTACGGTACCCCTCAGCGAAGTGCCACAGGATACAATCTCAAACGATTAAATATGATCCTTGCTGTGCTCGAAAAACGTGCCGGCTTCAGATTAGGTGCTAAAGATGTATTCCTGAATATTACTGGTGGTATTTCTGTGGATGATCCCGCTATTGATCTTGCCGTTGTTGCTGCTATATTATCATCTAACGAGGATATACCAATTGCTAAAGATTATTGCTTCGCAGCAGAAGTTGGCCTTGCAGGTGAAATCAGACCTATAAATAAAGTAGAGCAAAGAATACAAGAAGCCGAAAAGTTAGGTTTCTCGACTATTTTTGTTTCTAAATATAATAAAATTTCCAAAAAAAATACGCAGATTAGTATTCAGCTAGTTGCTAAAATTGAAGATATAGTGGATTTTCTTTTTGGGTAAGTCTTAAGCTTCTGCTTTTCTAAAAATCAATTTACTATTTCTTTGTAATCCCAATAACATTAGGAACTTGCCAAAAAAAATCATTATCGTCATTTTCGTTAAAATCAGTTTCATAACTTCCCATTTTAGCAATTTTAGCCCCGTTGTGATCAAGATAAAAAGATGCTTCAGGTCCTCCTTCTAAATACATTAAATTGTATATATCAAGAGGAGCTTCTAATAATATATCGATAAAGTCATGAACAGTATAAGGAGATCTTGAAAAAATAAATAAAGTATTCCCTTTCTTGTCTTTTCCTATAACTACCATGCTCCATTTTTTGGGTTGTTGGCTCCAACGATTTTTCTGACTACAATCTACCATTCTGATAGACTGAGTGTAAGAATGGTATTTATCTTTTAATATTTCCCAGTTCTGACATTTCATATCTATAATTTGAAATTCTGGCACGGTGTCATCCTTTCTATTAAATGCCGTAATAGCATTATCATTATTTAATCGATCATTATTTATAAAATCATAATCCTTCATGTACCCAACATTAGTTTTATAATCAGAACGGTACATACCTGCGTTAATCACTGCAATTAGTTTTTCCTGCTTCGCCCATTGTGGCACTGTTTTAATATGCTCTTTTGGTTCTTTAGCACTAAACAAATTGAAATTGTAAAAAGAAGGGTCTATTTTTAATATAGTAATCTTACTATCATTTATTGAAGATTTTAAGGGCGCATCATATTCGGTAAAATATAATCCATTGTCAATTTTTTTCCACGATATATCATTATAAGGTTTTGACCCTAATGTTATAGAAGCAGAAGCTATAAAAAGAATAAAAAAGAATCGTTTTTTCATAAAAAACAAAGATGTTTCGTTTATGGCGCAGGATTAGGAATCTGCATATGGACTTCATTTATTTCATAGATAATTTCATCAGACAAAGTAATGTGAATACTGCCAATGTTTTCTTTAAGCTGATCTATAGAAGTAGCCCCAATGATATTACTCGTTACAAATGGTTGTTGATTTATAAACGCTAGTGATAATTGTGTTAAACTGATATTATGTGTTTTAGCAATTTCGTTATATAATCTAGTTGCCTTATAACTATTCTCATTCATATATCGATTATAATTAGGAAAAAGGTCAACTCTAGATTTTTTTGGAATTTCTTCAAGATACTTCCCAGTTAGCATCCCAAAACCTAGTGGTGAATAAGGTAAATGACCGATATTTTCACGATGCAAAACCTCTACAAGACCAATTTCATCTTTTCGATTTAGTAAATTATATGGATTTTGTATCGTAATCATTTTAGGTGCTCCTTTTCGGGATTCTTCAGTATATCGCATCAACCCATATGCTGTTTCATTAGAAACTCCGATGTGTCTTATCTTTCCTTCTTTCACAAAATCATTGAGGTTTTCCAAAACTTTGACAAAATTATCAGTCCACCTGTCATTTTTATCATGGGTATATCCTAACTTACCAAAATAGTTAGTTTGCCTTTCAGGCCAATGCAATTGATATAAATCTATATAATCAGTTTGTAATCTTTCTAAACTTTTATTAATGGCATTTGCTATTTCTTGTTTGCTAAATTCTCCTTTTCTTATGTGTTTCGAAAACTCTGCGGGTCCAACAATTTTTGAAGCAATTACTACCTTATCCCGTTTTCCTGATTTCTTTAACCAACTTCCTATAACTCGTTCTGAGCTTCCTTGTGTTTCTTTTTTAGCAGGTACAGAATATAACTCTGCAGTATCTATAAAATTAACTCCTTCCTCAATTGCATATTCTATTTGTTCATGACCTTCTGACTCTGTGTTTTGTTCTCCCCAAGTCATAGAGCCTAAACATATTTTGCTAACTTTAATATCTGTATTTGGTAATGTCGTATATTTCATTGTCGAATTGGTTAATTTTATAGATACACAAAAATTCAAAATTAAAGACTCTCGTTTTAGTTATTCAAAAAATTATCATAATAAATTCTTAGATATCACGCACATTATTCTACCCGATTTTGAAAGTCATAAGTGAGTGTTTTATCTACATTAACAAGAAAACATCCACACATGTATTAAAATTTCATTTACTAAATAAAACATAATATACTGATTATCAAATACTTGTATTTTTTAAGATTTATGGAATAATTATTTCGATAGGTATTATATATTCTGATAAAATTATAATACTATAAAAAAAGAAATAACGATTTGTTTTTATGATGAACAAAATCTAAAAAATTTTATACCAACCAAAAAGAGGTATTATTATTACCTCACTTAAAAGGGTTTGTATTCCCCGAACCCTTTACTTTTTTAACCGGAAAAAGAGCTTCTTAGTTAAGGAGTTCTTTTTTTATAGTATTATTTCTTGAAAAACACCTAACTAGATATATTTGTTTATAAGTAGAATGATTATTTTTTGTATATTATTTTATACATAAACTATATTTTGTATATATTTTTATATCTTTAGTTTGCTTTTAACTTTATGACTAACTCATGAGACAAATCCATGCTAAACACATACTATAAAAACTTAACTAAAGAAAATAAACGATTTGCTATACACCGAATCGCGTCTAAAACTGATTTTACCGAAGAAACCGTAAAAAAAGTGCTACAACGCTACAATCCTCTGATGGAAATACAAGAAAATAGAATTGTGATCAACCGGAACTCTTATCATAAATTAGTTCGAGAACTATATAAAGAAAACATACTATCAAAATAAAAAACGGATGCAGTTACCCCATTACCACATCCGTTTAACAACTAACCAACCTAAAAATTAATTCCTCACTCATCCAACACTTATTATTCTTTAGATCAATATAAAAGTATTGTCTTTCTATGATTGATAAAAGCACAAATGAGGGAAACGGTGTTTTGAATTAGGGAAATAATAGATTTTGTTATTTAATGCGTAATGAATAATAATATCCAACTGTAAATTAGGATTATAAATGGTATAAATCATTTATAGTGATTTATAAAAAAGAGATCGCGTTCAAAAGTGAGTTTAAAGTATGGGTACTGAAATGTTGGCAGATAAAATGGAAAAGTTTCAGAGACTACTCGACTAGTAATGTAAATATTAGGACGGGTATTCTAAGTAAAACAGCTCCTTCAATCCTTTTTCGAAAAACGGAAGTATAACGTGAACTAAAAACCAAACATACTATGAAATCATAACTTTTTTAGTTTAATATATTATTTTTATAAAGGTAGTTTTTATAAATAAAAAAAGCGCTTAACGCGCTACTACTATGACATTGGTAATATTTCTATTACTTTGCCATATACATTTTTGGTCCATCCGTTGATACGACCTCGATTATTACCGATTAGTAATCCTCGTTTTACATTTTTGCCCTTGACTAAATGTGTAAAACAGTTTCCTCTTACTTCACAAAAAACAATGTCACCTGCTTGGCAATCTTCCCAATCTACGGGTTTCAGTACTACAGGTTGTTTTGATCGTAAGATAGGTAACATAGAATTACCTGGTTCTTTGGAGACAATTGTCTCACCACTCAATAGTTTTTGAATTTTCCAATTCATCATCATAGTTTTAAAAATTAATATTTAATTCAAGAACTATGGAGTATGGTTTTACAAAGAACGTGCACAAAAGTACACCTCAAAGATAGTTGTTTTTCTAATAATCTCTACGTTGATAAATATTAGAAGGAAAGTCTTATTGCTCTTCTTTATTATTTACTTTTTTAATGACACCACATTTTCTGCGAACGGTTCTTTCAGAAAGCGCTGCAGCATTTCTAGCTTGTTCTTCAGAGCGACCATCTTGAATTATTGCATCATATACTGTTTTATTTTCTATAAGACCATTTATGATACAGTTAAAACCCGGACTGTCTTTACCTTTATAAGGACCTTTCTTTTTGATTTTTGTAATCAACTCTCGGAATAAGCGATCTTTTAATACTTTATCTTGTTGAACCGTTACCACAAATTTATACAGTATGTCTTCCTCGTCTGAATTCATCTCATTCACTTTATCTAGGACATTAGAGTACTCATCATTGGTGAAATCAAAATATTTATAGAAATCAAAATAGCTGTTTTGACTTTCCTCATCATCCTGATACTCTTCTTCACTTTGTGTTTCTTCTTCCTGGTACTCTTCTTCGCTTTCCTGGCTCACTCCTTTAATTACTGATAATAATACTATTACAAAAATGGATAACCTCTTCATTTGTTTTATAGTTTTAAATTAGTTGGGTAGTATAAACGTCTGGCAATGGCCATTTGTTATCTGTCTTCCTTATTTTTATACTTTTTACTATATGCATAATTAAGGATTTTATTTTTGTTTACTAAATTCGTGGCATACTTTTTGGAATCTTCAAATTAAATTGGTTAATTTAAAGCAGTTTTTAAGATAACTTTAATAATAAATTTTTAATTATTCCGTTTTGGAATACGTGAAATCAAATACGTAGTTTTGATACTAAATTATATTAACACCCAAATATTATGAAAAAATTATTTCTACTTTTACTTATAGTAGGCGCAGGATTAACTGCAAAGGCTCAGGAAGTTCAAAACGGTAAGGGCACTGATTGGTCTCAACTTTATGAAGAGCAAAAAGAGCTATATGCTCTAGCTTCTGATATTGGAGAAATAACAGATAAAGTAACCGCTCAAGACAATATAATCTCTTTTGTGCTAAAGTCAGGTACTATTTCACTAGAAACGAAAAAAGATAAGTCTAAAGCTAAAGAATTTTATAATTACACTTTGTTAACAAGTTCTGGTAAACAAATCCGTCTTGGAAAAGACACAGCAAGTGATGTAATTGATAGCTTTAGAAGCAAACTCCTAATCTTAAAGGAACAGTTAAAAGCTAATAACGGTAAGGAAGTTGATAGTATATTATCCGAATTATTTAGTAATTAATAAATTTAAATAAAAAAGCGCTCAAATGAGCGCTTTTTTATTTCCTATAGTCACCATTATATATCGTTCAATAATTTAGAAATTTCATCCAACTTAGGTGTTAAAATCACTTCTATCCTTCTGTTCTTAGCTTTACCGGTTGATGTTTCGTTAGATGCCACTGGTGAGAATTCTCCTCTTCCGGCAGCAGTAAGGTTTTGCGCGTCTATTTGATTATTCTCCAATAATAAATTTACAATAGCCGTAGCTCTTTTAGTAGATAAATCCCAATTTCCTTTTAACTGCCCATTACCCGTATAAGGCACATTATCCGTATGGCCTTCTATTAGTACGGCAATATCATTATTCTCTCCTAGAACAGACCCTAATTGTTTTACAGCCTGTCTTCCTTGTGTTCCCACTGCCCAACTACCAGAGGCAAACAACAATTTATTTTCCATCGAGATGTATACTTTACCATTTCGTTCTTCTACCGTCAATCCTTTTCCTTCAAAATTTCTTAGGGCTTTTGAAATAGCTGTTTTTAATGCTTGCATTTTAGCATCTTTGGCAGCTATCAATCCTTCTAGTTCATCTACTCGTTTAGAACGACTCTTTAAATCTCTTTGTAGTTTTTCTAAACGATTTCGCTCTGCAGCTAAGGTTCTTTCTTTTTCTTCTAACTGAGACAATAATTCTCTATTTCTCTTACTATTCTCATTAAGAGCGGCTGCACTATTTTTGCCTAAGGCATCATACGAATTTTTTAAGTTTTCATAATTAGCAGAAAGCGCGTCATATTTGGATCGCAGTTCATCTCTTTCTGTTCTGGTTTTTTCATATGCATCATTAAGTTGATCCATTGCTAACTTATCAGCATCGCTAGTCTTTTGTAAAGCTCTAAACTTGTCCTCCAACTTGCGATTATCTCTTTTTAATCGAGCGTATTTACCTTCTAGTTGCTTATGCACTTTTGAAGAAACACAAGAAGTAGCAAATGCTCCTATGAATATTAGTATTACAATTCTTTTTATCATGTTTTTTCTATATTTTTAATTTTAACAGACTACAAATGCCCTCTCCCCAACCCTCTCCCACAGGAGAGGGAGCTATCGTTTTACATATTCAATTCTACCATAATTGGACAATGATCACTATGTTTAGCATCTGATAAAATAACGGCTCTTTCTAATTTATCTTGTAACGGTTGTGCCACCATTCCATAATCTAAACGCCATCCTTTATTATTCGCTCTGGCATTTGCTCTGTAGCTCCACCAAGAATAATTGTCTGGTTCTTTATTAAAATGTCTAAAAGAATCTATAAACCCACTATTAATAAAATTTCCAATCCATTCGCGCTCGACAGGTAAAAATCCAGATACATTTTTATTACGAACCGGATCATGAATATCAATCGCTTCATGACAAATGTTATAATCACCCAAAATCACCAGGTTGGGATGAGACTTCTTTAACTCGTTGATATACTCCTGAAAATCATCCATAAACTTTAGTTTATGCTCCACACGTTCTATATTAGAACCACTTGGCAGATATAAACTCATAATAGAAACTCCATTAAAATCAACTCTAAGGTTACGACCTTCGTGATCCATATAATCGATTCCGGTTCCATATTCTATATGATCAGGCTCTGTTTTAGATAAAACAGCAACGCCACTATATCCTTTTTTCTGAGCACTATACCAATAGTTATAAGAATATCCAGCTTCTGCAAAAACCGCTAAGTCTAATTGATCTTCATTTGCTTTGATCTCCTGTAAACAAATCACATCTGGATCTGCTTGTTGTAACCATCTTATGAATCCTTTTTTTAGTGCTGCCCGGATTCCGTTTACGTTATATGATATTATTTTCATGTATTCTTTTTAGTCTATTGATTTAATTTGTATTATATAATTTTAAAGCCTCCTTCTCCCACAGGAAAGGGAACTTTCGCAGATCACTAGTGTAACAAAAGTTATTTACTATGTTGTTTTCTATACCAAAACAAACTTAGTGAGATAATTGCTAAAACACCAAACCCAATCACCCAATATACATAACTATTGTCCTGAAACTTAATCGGAGCCGTATCTCCGAGCAAATAAAATCCTCCCCAATAATAAGGATGGATGGTTTCTTCGTTTGTGGTAGCAAGAAATTGCAACTTTGCTTGTTGCAATGCTTCTGCTTTATTTTTTCCGTCTTTGAGATTCTTGTAGAAATACTCCATGATCTTAGGAGTCGTCTGATCAGACACTTCCCAATTAGTTAACAGCAAACTTTTGGTTCCTGCATACTGAAATGCATTCCCCAAACTCATAATTCCTTCTCCTTTAGCAATTTTGCCGGTCCCTGTATTACAAGCACTGAGTACAGTAAGTTCTGCGGGGATATCTAACGCAAATAGCTCGTGACTGTATAAATAATTATCCTCTAAGGTGTCTTTGCTTTTAGTAAAATACAACTTAGAGTTTTCTGGGCGTTCATTATCTACATCGCCATGTAATGCTAAGTGCAAAATACTATACGCTCCAACATGTTTTTTAAAATTTTGTTCTGTAGCTTCTGATCCATAAAAATAGTTTCCATCTACGATATTAGCGATTGCTTTTATTTCTTCTCGAGTTCCTGGAAGATCCATACTCGAATTCCTAAAAGTTTTTAGAGACAGGTTTCTTGTATTAGCGATATTATCTCCGCTAGAAAAAGAAAAGGCTAAACATTCTTGTCGCTTATTAGAAACAGTATCCTGCTGTACTTTGTTTCCAAATAAAAGCGTAGCGGAATTAGCATACGAAATAGCATATTTTTCAAGAAGATATGACCAATCTTTTGGGTTATTAGAAGCATCTTCTTGCGTTAGTAATAAATCAAAATTAAGGTGCCAAAGTGGACCATCGGGAACTATTATTAATTGAGTACCTACAAACTGATCTTGAATAGGTGCAATCAACTTTTGATATAGTACATGTGAACTATCTTTATATTCCTCATAGTTTTTAGTCATCGAAGCCCTAAATTGTTCAATTTGATCCGTAAGCTTTGGAGTTAATAATTCTTTTACCGTAATCTTATTTTTTGAAATTGTAAAAGCATAAGTAATACTATCGGCGGTAAAAAACTCTAGCAAGGTAGTTTTGTCATTTAATTTTTGTTGAATCTCAGCTACCGAAATCACCTCATTTTTATACTTTAATTGATAATATTTAGGATAATCTTCCTCTAAAATTTTGGTTAGGGAATCTTGTCTTCTAGAGATGCCGAAGAGTTTATTTTCGTAATTAGATAGCTTGGTTGAATCCATTTGTTTATTGGATACTTCTTCATTGACCTTAGATTGATAAAAGGCTTTATCTATTCTTAAGTCTTTTTCTAATGCAACTAATCCTTCTGACAATCCTGAAAAGCTTTTTGCATTAGAATCGTTTAGTAAATCTTTTAGGGTATTGGATTTGCTTCTTTCTAAATAGTAGAATGCACGATTAATATCTTCTTGAATTTTTGTTTTATTGTGTAGCAGCAATTGAGTTTCAATTGACCCTAGAAAAATACTTTTCGCTGTTTTAGAAAATTGTATCTTATCCTTATAATTAGTTGATTTTCTTCTTAAGAAATTAAAAATGGAATCAGTTTTTTCATGAATGTTTTTTGCTTGCACTAAATAATTTATGTTCGCACTATCTTCATATAGATATTTCAAACATTTTGATTTTCCCTTGAGACTAATAAGAAGACTACGTAAATCATTAAAATAGGATAAATCAATTGATTTTTTGTTTGCCTCTATTTTTCCTAAATTAATTTTTATAGATTTATCATAGTAATCAATAGAATTACAGTATTCATTATTCTTAAGATAAACCGCTCCAATCCAGTTATATGTATTGATTAAAATGGCACTATCTTCACCATAATTCTCTTTAAAAACATCTCCACTTCTAGTAAAATAATGTAAAGCTCTTTCAAAATTACCCGATTCAAAATATGTAGCTCCAAAACTCACGTAAGATTTTCCTACATAATAATGATTTTTTCCATAAGTATTTAAGATTATAGATAAGCCTATTTCATAATATTCCAATGCCTTATCATATTGTTTCTTTTTTTTATGTAATAAACCCATATTATAGTAGTTGGAGATCAGCTTTGGATGATTTTTTCCAAATTTAGAACGCAATATGGAAGAAGATTTTTTAAAATAATACTCAGCTTCTTTATACATTTCCAAATTATAATATACTATCCCTATATTGCGATAAGATGGAGCAAGTAGGTAATTATTTTTACCAAAAAAATTTATCTCTATTTCTAAAGATTTATTATAGTATTCTAGAGCTTTTATAGATAATCTCTTTTTAAGATTAACCATTCCAATTCCCCTATTGGATAGTGCCATTCCAATTTTATCTTGATTTAATTCATTAATAGTTAATGATTTTTCAAAACATTCTAATGCTTTTTCCTTTTCCAGTTTGTTTAAAAAGGCATAACCTAGATTTGTATAATAATCTGCAATTTTAAGATCATTGCTTCCTGTTTGTAAAGCTTTTTTAAAATTTTCTATAGCTATGTCATACTTTCCTAATTTATTGTAAACATCTCCAATATTGTCGTAAATAGGGGCAGTTTCATTGTTACTGTTTCCGTAAAATTTTATGTTGCCTTTTAGTGCTTTTTCATAATACTCTAAGGCTTTTCTATATTCTCCTTTCTCTCTATAAACGTGACCAATTTCATGGTATGATTTAGCTACCCCTAAATTCTTTTCTTTAGCTTTTTTCAACTTAATATTTAATGCTTTTTTATACTCTAAAAGAGCATTATCAAAATCAGATTTTTTAGAATAAACTTTACCAATATTTTCATATGCATTCGCTTTCTCATAACTCTCTAAAGTCGTATGCCTTTTACTAATTTCTAGTGCTTTTCTAGCATTTAATAAAGATTTTTCGTGTTTTGAATCCCGCCAATAACTCTCTGAAACCTTATTATAACACCCAGCCACTCGCCACCAAGCCTGTGCCTTCTCATAAATAGGCGACGCTTTTTTAAAATAAACAATAGCGCTATCTAACTTTCTCTCAGCCAATAAAGAATCTGCCTTCTTAAAATATTGAGAAGCCAGAATAGTATCGTTTACAGTTTTGCTCTGAGAAAAAGAGAGACTAGTAAAGAATAATAAAAGGACGATGGTTTTTAGTGGGTTCATTTGGGCAAAGTTAAAAGGGTATAGCTAAGATATTTTAAAATCAGATAACTTCGTCTAAAATATCTTGTTTTCGATACATTTTTACTACCGTAAAAACACTCAAACTGACGCTATTTTATTCACTATCTAACACCTCAATAGTTTTTTTTGGTTTTTTTGTTCGAATTCTGATGGTTTGATATTGCCAAGTGTTATTCTTTTTATTGGCAACAATGTCCATTTTCCCTTTTTGCTTTGCCCCTTTAATCCCAACTGTTATGATTGCTTTACCTTCTTCTGCATATCGTACTTCTCCTTCCAAAAGTTCAAAAATACTAATCGGTTGTACTTCTCCTAATAATGTAATCACTCGCTCATCATCTTGTACCATATCAAAAGCATTGTCATACACTGATGGATCTATGACAGTTTTGGTAAAATCTCCGATAGGTTTCCCTAGAACTATCAATACGGTTATGACAAATCCAAACGTTAGTATCAAAATCCCTAAAACCCAGCTTCGGTTTTTACGCCACCAACTTTTTTTATCTATATAATCCGTCATAAATTCCTGCTTTAGATTAAAAAATTTAACTCTTTATAGTTCTCTCAAGTTTACAGCGATCTAAGATACCCATGAGTTACTAGGTCTGTTTTATTTTGGATAGCAATCAAACCACCCTCCTTTACTAACAAACTTCTATCTGTAATATCCAATATATCTTCATAATAATGATCGGTAATGATAATTCCCTTTTTCTTCTTAATAGATAGTAGTAAGTCTTTTATCAACTCCTTATAAGAAGGTTGAATCATAGAAAAAGGTTCATCCATCATTAAGAACTGATGCTCTAAATGCGAGAGTAATACAACTTCTAAATACCTCAACTCTCCTAATGATAGTTTTCCTACTCTTCGGTTTTCTATGGCGTGTATTCCTTTTGTATAAAATATTTTATCCTGATCCTCTCCATTTGGAAATAGTAAAGGAATAATATCTCTTACTTTTTTCTCTTTTGGCAAAAAAGAATCCTGAGGGAGATATCCTATTCTACCATCTGCTATTACCTCTTTAGGCTTTATCGTTTCATCATCTATACTAATATGTATTGCATTAGATCTCATTGTTCCAAAAACACATCGTAACATCGTAGATTTTCCTGTTCCGTTTCTTCCAAAAACCCCAACAATTTCGCCCACACCACATTGCAAAGCAACCTGATTTAGAATGCTGTTTTTACCAAATGATTTTGTTAGATCCCTAATAAAAAGATTATTCATATTTTAGAATTAAAAAAAAGTCAAGAGTAAAAACAGGAATGGTAATGATATAAACACATTCATAAAAAACACGTTTATAGTAAGCTCCGATTTTGTAAACCCAAGATTAGCATACATATAGTACTCGTTATTTTTAAAGATCTTAAAGCCTTGTAATCCTACGCAAATACCCACTGTATTAAACAAAAATATACTCCAATATATTCCGCTGATCAAACTCATGAAAAGACAAAATATTAAGTTAAAAAGGTTTACATCACAGAAGAATTTAAAAATCGCCCTATAATAATACATTCATAAAATTTTGATAGATTAATAAAACTTAATGTTACTTTTATCGTTATTGCTACTATAAAAACCTTTCCAATCAATAGTTGTTGCATAAATCATAGTAATTTAAGGGATTAACACTATCTCAGTAAGTGAAAAACTTTAGTTTTGTATCGATGCGCATTTTTACGGTTTTAGGTTTTTTAGTATTACTTAGCACAAGTAACCTACTTGGACAGGATACTTCTGGAAACTTCAGAAGTAAAAAAGTGCGAGTTACTGATACTATCCGCATTGATTCTGTAAGTATCAACTCTTTTGATTTTAAATTAATTTCGAAACAAGGTGTTGCAATTGATAGTACATTATACAAAGTTAGTTTTGAAAATGCTTCGATTGTCTTGTCATCACAGATACAATCACAAAACGATTCAATCACTATACAATACTATCGCTACCCTGAATTTTTGACTAAAAAATATTTCGAATTCGACCCTTCTATTATTGTCGAACAAAGTGGTGATCTGCAGAAATTGTATAGCTTATCTGAAGCAAATAACAAAAAAGAGTTCACACCTTTTGATGGGCTTACTACCAATGGAAGCATATCCAGAGGAGTCACCGTAGGTAGTAATCAAAGTACTGTTTTAAATTCTGAATTAGATCTACAAATTTCTGGAAAAATAAGTGATAATATATCCCTACGGGCATCGATACAAGATGCAAATGTACCGGTACAACAAAGTGGATATTCTCAGAATCTTGATGAATTTGATCAGGTTTTTATTGAATTATATAGTAAAAACTGGAATGTTAGAGCTGGTGATGTACAGTTACAAAACAGCACAAGTTACTTTAACAGGTTTACCAAAAACGTACAAGGTATATCTATCAACGGAACATTAAACCATCCCGAATCTAAGACAAATCTATTCGCTTCAGGAGCTTTGGTAAGAGGAGTTTTTACCAGAAGTCAGTTTACCGGACAAGAAGGAAACCAAGGTCCTTATAAACTAACAGGCCCTAATGGAGAATTGTTTATTCTTATTGTATCAGGTAGCGAACGCGTATATGTAAATGGTTTATTGCTGGAGAGAGGAGAAAACAAGGATTATATTATAGATTACAACGCAGGAGAGGTACGTTTTAATCCAACCTTTCCAATTACTTCGGATATGAGAGTATCGATAGAATACCAAACTACAGAACGTAATTACTCTAGAATCATCGTGTATGGTGGTGGTGAACATACCAGCGAAAAACTAAAAATAGGAGCTTTTGTATACTCAGAAAATGACGCAAAAAATCAACCTTTACAACAAAATTTAAGCGATCCACAAAAAGAAATTCTATCCAATGCAGGTGATGATACTACTCAGATGATTTCCCCATCTGCTGTCCCTGATGTATTTAGTGAAAATAAAATTCTATATAGAAGAGATGTTATTGGTGGTCAGGAAGTTTTTGTGTTTTCTAATAATCCAGAAGATGAATTGTTTAACGTTCGATTCTCATTGGTAGGTAATAATCAAGGTGATTATATCGTAGGAGACGTTACTACAATTAGTCGGATTTTTGAATATGTAGCGCCTATTAATGGTATTCCTCAGGGTAATTTTGCCCCCGTAATTCAATTAGTAGCTCCGACTAAGCTTCAGACGGCCGTAATTCAGGGCTCTTATATCCCAAATGAAAAAACAATCATTGGATTCGAGATTTCGGGTAGTAAAAATGACCTAAATCTTTTTTCGGATTTGGATGACGATGATAATGATGGAGTAGCAGGAAGACTGCAGCTGAAGCAACGAATTTTCTCCAGAGATAGTAGCTGGACAATGAACGCATTTGCCAATGGAGATTATATTCAGAAGGAATTTGAAAGTATTGAAAGAATCTACAACGTAGAATTTAATAGAGATTGGAACTTAAATAATCCTCTGGGAGATCAGCAGTTTTTTACATCAGGTCTGGAGCTGCTTCATCCTAAAAAAGGATTTACCAGATATTCTTTTCAGCATCTTAATTTCTCAGAGAATTACAACGGTAATAGACATTTGTTAAATACGGAACTTAAGTTGAATAAATTAGGCATTTCTTTATATTCAAGTTTGTTAAATAGTAAAAATGCTGACTTAGATTCTAGGTTTTTCAGAATATATAGCATATTAACATATAGCTTTTCAAAAAACTGGATTGGAGCTAAAATCGCTACGGAAGAAAATAAAGAGATAGATTTAAGCAACCAGACTTTTACCCTAAATACCCAAAGATTCAAATCTTATGAAGTCTTCAGTGGGATAGGTGATAGTACAAAAATTTATGCTGAAGTTGGATACAGACATCGTATCAATGACAGTGTAAGAAATAATCTTTTAAACAAAGTAAGCACTTCAAATACTTTCTTTCTGAAATCTAATTTACTAAATACTACCAGCACACAATTATCCTTGTTCGTGAATTACAGAACACTAAATAATGAAGATCAAAACCGTGAGACCGAACAATCATTAAATTCAAGATTACTCTATAATCAAAAGTTTTTTGCAGGTAAAATTAACTGGAATACTGTTTTTGAAACTAATAGTGGAACCTTACCTCAACAGGAATTTACCTATGTACAAGTGGACCCAGGACAAGGAACCTACACCTGGAATGATTACAATGATAATGGAGTTCAGGAATTAGAAGAGTTTGAAATTGCTCAATTTACAGACGAAGCTATATATCTTAGAGTATTATTACCTAACCAACTTTTTGTAAAAACACATCAAAATCGACTCAGTCAAATTATTACCTTAAACCCTCTTTCTTGGTCTGGGTCAGAAAATAAAACGAAAAAACTTTTATCTCATTTTTATAATCAAACATCTTATATAGTAGACAGAAAAAACCTGCGCGATGACAGTTCTTTTGATATTAATCCCTTTAAAAAAGACGATAATGAACTAGCACTAAATCTAAGCTTTAGAAACACCTTATTCTTTAACCGTGGAAAGCAACGATATACTACTTCATACACTTTTCTCTCTACTAAAAATACTAACTTACAAGTTACAGGTCTTCAAGAAAACATTATAGACAGCCATCAATTAACTTTTGCACACAAAATGGCAAAAACATGGCTTTTTGACCTAAAAAATGAATTTGTAGAAACCGAAAGTGTTTCAGAAAACTTTAGTAACAGAAACTATCTCTTAGAAGGTTATAAAATTGAACCTAAGTTATCCTATTTACTTTCTCCACAAACACAGTTTAGTATCTTCTACCTCTTAAATGATCAGGAAAATATTTCAGGAGAAGAAGCTCTAGCCCAACAAAAATTAGGGGTTTCTTTTGCTTACGCAAACAAACAACAAGTATCAATTACAGGTGAGTTTAATTATTTTAATAATGAATTTACGGGAAATGCTTTTTCGCCAGTTGGATATCAATTACTTAATGGTTTGCAACCTGGAGATAATTATACCTGGTCTCTTTTAATACAAAAAAAATTAACTAAATATCTGGATCTTAACATATCATATTTAGGTCGAAAAAGCGAAACTGCTAGTACAATTCATACAGGTAGCATTCAACTTAGAGCATATTTTTAGTAATGACTTTAATACTTATCCTTATCTTTATAAAACAAATTAGATACTATGAGAGGGCTTCTAAAAATTTCTTGCTTAATTGCTATTATTTACTTGCAAAGCTGTAATACAACTAAAAGAACTGATGTAAAAGCAGTTAATGATGATCAAAATAATTCTCAAATTACAAGTTCGGAAAAAATGCTAGAAAAAGGTTTTACTAAAGGAGCACTGTCTATTAACAAATCAAAAGACTGCCCATATATTCTCACTGTAGAAAAATATACAGATAAGTTAGATCCAATAAACATTCAAGACTTCTTTAAAACAGATATACCAGAAAAAGTATGGGTAAAATATAGTGATCTAAGAATGAATAGTAGATGTAATGAAGCACGACCTGTCTCTATACAAGAAATAAGTAAACGTATAGATTAGTTTACATAAAACTTAGCGGATTTTCCCGTCTTACTCCCACCAAGACGCACAAAATAGATTCCGGTACTAGCGTATGACATATCCACATTATCAAAAAATCTAGCATTAGCATCTTTTTCTACTCTATTATTAGCATATATCACCTGACCATTTATATTATAAATTCTAAGCCTTAAAACATCATCAGCATTAGAATCACTCATGGTAATTACAAATTGTTTATTTGACAAACTAACTACAATAAGATCAGAATTAGGGTTCGTATTTTCTCCTATTTCTACGGTATAATCATGAGTAGTACCAAACTGCATAGAACCACAAGAATCATTAAGGTCCGCTCCATTATTGGTATTAGTATCACCAGCTCTAACTCTTAACAAGTGTCTTCCCAAAGGGGCTTCATTACCCAACGAAAAAAGAAAAGTTTGATTGACGTCTTCTTCTGTAATTACTTGGTTACTAATAATTAATTCTTCATCTTCAAATACGGTGTCATCATCATAATCTATCCACAATGATAATTGTTCCGAATCCCCCTGTGCAAAGCCTACCTGAACAGTTAACGTATATACTCCTATGGATCTATCTAGATTTATAACCATATTAGTGAAATCATCATAGCCATTTCCACATTCAATATTTTGATTAGAGATATTCGACAATTCAAAAGAAGATAGCCCATCACCAAATCTCTGACAATCAGAAGTTGGCGAACATAATCGATGCTCAATTACTCTATGTATCGCATCATTATTAACATCCTCATCTGTTGTCAAAGCAGTTCCAATCTGAAAAGAATAGCTTCCAAATTCTGATAAATCAGCGGTTGTCGTAAATGTATATTGGGCAGTTTCTCCAACAGCGATAGTGCCTGTGAATGTTTCATTCACCGCAGCTCCACCATCAATTGTGTAAAAAACTGGAATATCGGATTGTGGAAAACCTCCGTAATTTCTAATAGTTATTGTAATAGCTTCTGTAGATGAAAGACCTCCTCCAGATACAGGAGATACTAAACTAATGGCTCCTACATCATTTGGTAATAAATTAGAAACCTCTTTAGTTATACAATCATTTTCTGGCATAACATCACCTACTTGGTTTGTTTCTGCTAAAATAAAAGACGTACTACTACCGGTTAAATTTGCGGTTGTATTAAAAGTAAATGACGCTGTTTGACCTGCTCCAATAGATCCCGTAAAAATTTCATCAATAGCTGTTCCTCCATTAACAGAATAACTTATCGGAATATTACTTTGTGTTGAAGTTCCAAAATTCTTAATTGTAACGGTAATCACTTCAGAAGTAGTAAAAGTGGCATCGTCAGGAGCATCAATACTGATAACACCTACATCATTTGCTACGTTCTCCGCAATTTTGAATACTCCAACAATATTTCTCGCATTGTTTCCTGAACCTTCAAAGTACTCTGAAATGTGCCAAAATGTTTGATCATCCAATGGATCAACCGTAATCTGAGCATAATCACCATAGCGATTTCTAGTAGTTCGATTTACATCAGTACCAACAGCTATCGTTTGTTCTGCAAAAGTCATAATTCCTAAAGGATCGTTGGCTAATCGTCCAGTATATCTAATAGAACCAAAACTGTCTGTATTTGCTCCATCGGCTACTGTACCCATAGTCGTATAACCCATTCCGATATTTCCAAAAACATCCATAACCATACTTGCGCACCAAGCACTTTTACCTCCAGGCGATGTATATGTTCCCTCCTGAAATACTGACCATGGCTGATCATCACCGCTTTGGCGAAGCTCATACCATCTAATTCCAGAAATATTATCCGAATCTAACCTATCATCGATATCTACTGGGAAATTTAATACTACAGAATTATAACTACAAAATCTTCTATAATTGGTAGCAAACATTACGGTCCCTTGTAACACATCGATATCTTGAGCATCCGAACCAGGTTGCGGAAGATTAGCAAAAGAACCTCCATCAAATGTAGAATCAAAAGGAGTTATATTTCCATTGCTAACGTTTAGTTCTTCTGCTTCAGTAATCGTAGATTGTTCAGGGTTAATCCAATCTACATTAATTGTCCACAACTTTAATGCATCTTGATTAACTCCTTCCCACGCATCGTCCTGAAAATAAATGATCTTGGCATTTCCTTCTGGAGGAAGAGAACTTCCAATTGCGTTAAAAGAAGCTGGACTATAAAACCCTCCTATTCTGGCCCCAGGTAATGGGAAACCAATCATTTGGGCGGTATCAACACCTGCTAGCATTTGTTCTCTATCGATAACATACACCACCTCACTTGTCATTTGCTGCCCCTGATCTTTGTTAGCGGTGATATAATATCCATCCGACCAAATTGAAAATTTAGTATAATCCGGAAAGCTACCAGTATTAAAACGATAGGTGTACCAACCATCATTAACCGGGTCTGATCCTCTACAGACTGCCACCAAAAAACCATTAGGCGTCTCACTAAATTGTGTTATTACAAATCGATCTACGAAACTATCATAAAATACTATTGGATCACCCAAGGATTCTCCTGGAAAAATATTGGTCAAGGAAGTAGAAGGAACTAAGACATTTCCATTTCTATCATATATTGCAAATGCAGAATTTTTAGCAGTTATGTAATGATTAGGTCCTATCGCTCCTGTAGGATCTGTTGGAGAAACAGAACTAGAATTAGCTTCAAAAACTAATGATGGAGCTCTATTAGCTCTAATGTTATTAGCACTTTTTTGCTTTAGTAATAAAGGATCTTGCCCTTTTGGAAATCCTTTACCTGGTACAATTTTATTAGCATCAGTTCTCTTAGGATTCACTTCTCCTTCTCGAGGTTCTTCAGGAATCAATTTCTTACCAATCAACGGTTCCACTTCTTTCATATAACTAGAAGTAGTAATCAAAGTAGCTGTTGCACTTTTCTTTTTTTGAGAAAAACCAACTATACTAAAAAATAAAAAAGAAAAGAAAGCTATCCTTTTCAATAACATAAGAGAATTTTTAAGATGATAATTATCTCGATTTTTGGTCTAAAATACAATTAAACTTCAAAATATGATAAAAACTAAACACATAATCTATACTTATAACGGGAAACAAGAGAGATTTCTTATAATTAAAACCTCTAAGTTCCTTTGGGGTCAAAAAATGTTTCCCCTAATATATAATTAAACATCTAAAGGCCCATAAACCCTACTGCATCTATCTATTTTTACCCACTAAAAACAAAAAAGCTGCCTTATAGACAGCTTTTCATTACTATTATTATCTTATTTCAACCAAAATTCTGGATCTACTTTTTCTGAGATAATGGATTTTAGTTCTGAAATCGGAACACGTTTCTGCTCCATAGTATCTCTATCTCTTATGGTAACTGACTGATCATTTAATGTATCATGATCCACTGTAATACATATTGGAGTTCCTGCAGCATCTTGTCTTCTATAACGACGCCCAATAGCATCCTTCTCATCATAGGCAACATTAAATTTCCATTTAAGATCTTCTACAATCTTTTCTGCAACTTCTGGTAAACCATCTTTTTTAACCAATGGAAGAATAGCTGCTTTTACCGGTGCAACCACCGCTGGTAATTTTAATACTACTCTACTGGATCCATCTTCTAGCACCTCATCCTGTAATGCAGTAGAGAATACAGCAAGAAACATTCTGTCCAATCCTATAGAAGTTTCAACCACATATGGCACATAACTCTCCTTCAATTCTGGATCAAAAAATTGTAATTTTTTACCAGAAAACTCTTCGTGTGCTTTTAAGTCAAAATCTGTTCTAGAGTGAATTCCTTCCAATTCTTTAAATCCAAATGGGAAATTAAATTCTATATCTGCTGCTGCATTTGCATAATGTGCTAACTTATCGTGATCATGGAAGCGATAATTTTCTTTTCCTAATCCTAAAGATAAATGCCAATTTAAACGTGTTTCTTTCCAGTATTCATACCACTTCATTTCTTCTCCTGGACGCACAAAAAACTGCATTTCCATTTGTTCAAACTCACGCATTCTGAAGATAAATTGTCTTGCAACAATCTCATTTCTAAATGCCTTACCTGTCTGAGCGATTCCAAAAGGAATTTTCATTCGACCTGTTTTCTGAACATTCAAGAAATTTACAAAAATACCTTGCGCAGTCTCTGGTCTTAAATACAAATCTGTGGCAGATTCTGCAGAAGCACCAAGCTTAGTACCGAACATCAAATTAAACTGTCTAACATCCGTCCAGTTTTTAGATCCTGTATCAGGATCAGCAATACCTAACTCTTCAATTAAAGCCTTTACATCCGCTAGATCTTCGTTTTCTAAGGATTTTGCCATACGCTTCAATACCCTCTGTTGTTCCGAAAGATATTTTACTACTCTTGGATTGGTGGTACTATATTGTTCTTCATCAAAAGAATCTCCGAAGCGTTTTTTAGCCTTTGCAATCTCTTTTTGAGCCTTTTGGTATTGCTTTTCGGCATAATCCTCTAACAATACATCAGCTCTATATCTTTTCTTAGAATCTTTATTATCTATAAGTGGATCGCTAAAAGCATCTACGTGCCCTGAAGCTTTCCAAGTAGTTGGGTGCATAAATATTGCAGCATCGAGCCCCACAATATTTTGGTTCATATACACCATACTTTTCCACCAATACTCTCTAATATTCTTTTTAAGCTCAGCTCCATTTTGTCCGTAATCATATACCGCGCTCAATCCATCATAGATCTCACTAGAACCAAAAATATACCCATACTCCTTAGCGTGAGCAATAACCTTCTTAAATTTATCTTCTTGATTTGCCATGCCGCAAAAATAACTGAATTTACAAGAATTGAAAACGAATTTATTTAATTAATGATCGGATAAAGTAATTTCTGACAAAAACACAAAAAAACCACCATATTACTAATAACAAGGTGGTTTGGTATTTTTTAGAAAAATTATTCTTATTTCAACTCAAACTGTGTGTTAGAAATCATTCTAGGACCAGAGAACAAGTTTACTACGTAGTTTCCTTTTACTAACTCTCCATCTGCAGAATCAACTAAAACACAAACATCTAGCGCATCATTCTCATAAAACACCTTATTACGACCACTATAAGTAAGAACAGCATCATCAAAGTTTATAGAAACTTTATCTCCTATAAGGTTATTTTCAGGATTAATAACCTGAACGAATAAATCCTTATCTCCTTTTTCAGTCAATTTATTAGGTGATAGTGTAAAACAAACTCTTACTTTTTCAGCTCTACTTGATCTTGATGTAGTAGTAATTTTACCACTATTTCTTACTCTAACTCCTTCTGCTTTGATACCTGAAGCCTGTAAAGCAGATCCTCTTTCTACAATTTCTGCCAACTTACTATTCTGTGATGCCAAAGAATCAGAGAATACAATTCTTTCTGATAAAGCTGTAGAAGTACTATCTAGATCAGTAGCTAACTGAGCATTAGCAGTAGTTAAACTATCCGCTAATTTAAATAATCTTTCACGCTCTTTTTTCAGTTTACTTACTTCTCTTCTATATCGTGCAATCAATGCTACATTAGCATCATAGTCTTTTAAACTATCTAATAAAACAACAACACGCTGCTTTTCTTTTAGTAAATGATCATCCATTACCTCATTAAGAGCTATAGCATTGTCATATTTTGTTATTAATTCTCCTAATTCACTTTCAATTAAATCCTTTTCTTGTTGCAAAATTGCTTTTTCTCTCTTTTCTTCGTTGTAAAACTTATACGTGAAGATCCCCAGAATTAATAAAAGAGCTCCCAGAACACCAATTAGTATCTTAAGGGTCAAGTTATTGTTTTGAGTTGTCATAATAAATTTCTAATTTTTGATGGTTACGTTAAAATAGTAAATTTAGTTAAATATAATGATTAATGTTAATTGACCTAATATGTTAAGCGACTTAGCTTATTTATTCTATCCTATATATTGTGCTGCTTGTGACAATCCTTTATATAAAAACGAAAGGATCTTATGTACATCATGCAGACATAAGCTCCCATTAGGTAATTTCCATAAGGTAAACGCTAAAAAGATCGAAAAAGTATTTTATGGGCGAGCCAAAATAGAAAATGCCACCTCATTATTGGTGTTTGAAAAGGATAGTTTAGTACAAAATTTGATACACAATCTTAAGTATAGAGGTAGAGAAGAAATAGGTAAAGAGCTTGGTATCTGGCTAGGTCAAGAACTAACACAATTACCTGATTATCAAAATATTGATTATATAATCCCAGTACCTCTTCATCCCAAAAGATTGAGAGAAAGAGGTTATAACCAAGTAGAGAAATTTGGAAGGGAAATTGCTAAAAAATTAGATACCGAATACATTGATTTTGTTTTGAAAAAAAATTCCTACAATGAAAAACAATCAAAAAATAGTCGTTTAACTCGCTGGATAAACACTTCTGAAACATTTGGAATACAAAATGAGTCCTTACTAATAAACAAACATATTTTGATTGTTGATGATATTGTCACTACAGGTGCTACGATAGAAGCTTGTATTCAAGTTCTTAAAACAATCCCAGGTATCAAAATAAGCATTGCGACCATGGCTATTACTATATAGATTTTTTGTTTGTTATAAATAGTCGTTTCTTTGTGTCTTTAAAAAATTGTAACGGAGCTATGTATAAAAGATCCTATACGTTATTGTTAACTGCTTTTTATTTAATCTTGATTGTTAGTTGTGCCAAAAAAGGTTCTATAACAGGAGGCGAAAAGGATGAAATTCCTCCAAAATTTGTGAAGGCAACTCCTCCTAATTTTTCAACAAATTTTAACAAGAATGAAATTCGAATTTATTTTGATGAATACGTAAAATTAAAGGATCCCCAAAAACAAATCATTATATCTCCTCCTATGGATCCCAAACCAGAGATAACACCCTTAGGAGGTGCAAGTAAGTATCTGAAAATTAAATTTCTGGATACTTTATTAGAAAATACCACCTATAGCATCAATTTTGGTCAAAGTATCGAAGATAACAATGAAGGAAACGCTACTCCATTTTTTAAATATGTCTTCTCTACAGGAGGCTCATTAGATTCTCTCAGAATACAAGGTACTGTTGGAGATGCTTTAGAAAAAAAAGCAGATCCTTTTATAACAGTTGCATTGTATGAAATTGATAAAAATTACTCTGACTCCCTGGTTTTTAAAGAAGTGCCTAGATATATAACCAGCACTTTAGACAGTATTAATTTTGACTTAGACAATCTAAAAGAAGGTAAATACAAGCTAATTGCTCTAAAAGATGTTGCTACAAACTATACTTACGAACCAAAACAAGATAAGATTGGTTTTTATGAAGACATTGTGACACTTCCTGCGGATACTGCAAAAGTCTTTAACATAAATTTATTTAAAGAAATTCTAGATTTTAAAGCATTAAAACCAAAACAAGTATCAAAAAATTCTTTCGTTTTTGGGTATAACGGTATAGCCGATTCTATGAAGATCAATTTAGTAAGTAAAACTCCTGAAAATTTTGAGACTAGAATTTTTCCGGACAAAACAAAAGATACTTTACATTATTGGTTTAGACCTTTTTTCGAAGCAGATTCATTGATTTTTGAGGTAACTAACAATAAAAATTTCCGAGATACTCTAGTTGCAAGATTTAAAGATCAATATAAAGATTCTCTAAATCTTAAGAGTAATATAAAAAGAAGTCTAGCTTTTAATCAAGATTTTACACTTTTCTCCAACACTCCTATAGAAGCGATTGATGAACAATTAATTTCGTTAACCGATAAAGACACGTTAAACGTACCATTTTTAGTAAAATTAGACAAAATTAAAAATGAAGCAATATTTACTTTCGAAAGAACAGAAAGTAACACCTATACAATGCAATTATTACCAGAAGCCATTACCGATTTTGTGGGCAATGTAAACGACAGTCTTAATGTTAATTTCAGAACTACAAAATTAGCTGATTATGGCACGATCTTTTTTACGCTACAAAATGTAAAAGAATATCCGGTTCTGATTCAGGCGACTGATGAAAAGGGATTATTTATTGATGAGAAAGTAGTGATCAAAGAAGAAACAACCGTTTTCGATAACTTAGATCCTGGAAAATATAATCTAAGGGTGATTTTTGACACTAATAAAAATGGAAAATGGGATACTGGAGATTTTCTAAAAGGAATTCAGGCAGAAAAAGTGGTTTATTACCCTAAAGACATAGAAGTGAGAGCCAATTGGGAATTAAAACAAACCTTTATTTTGGAGTAATCCGAAAGTTATCCGCATCATCCAGAAAAGGTAGTTTTTTGCGAGTATTTTCGACATAGGATTTGTCCAAAGTAGCATATAATATAACCTCTCTTTCAATTGAGTTCTCTTGTAAAACAGAATTTCCTAATACATCATAAACAGCCGAATGACCATTATACTCGTACCCTTTTCCATCAAGACCTACTCTATTGACTCCAATGCAATATGACATATTCTCAATAGCTCTTGCTTTAAGAAGCGTATCCCAAGCATTTACTCGTGGTTTTGGCCAACTGGCTACATAAACTAATAAATCATATCCAGATGTATTTCTTGCCCAAACAGGAAATCTAAGATCATAGCAAACTTGTGGTTTAATTTTCCAACCTTTATAAAGTATAATTACTTCTTCATTACCAGCTGTAAACACTTCTTCCTCTTTAGCTAATGTAAATAATTGATGCTTGTCATATTTCTGGATACTCCCATCAGGTCTTACAAAAAGAAAACGGTTAAAGTATCCTTTAACATCTTTTATAATAATGCTTCCCGCAATAGCGCAATCTTTTTCTTTAGCTAATTTTCTTAACCAGCTTATAGTTTCACCATCCATCGTCTCAGCAACTTCAACAACGTTCATCGTAAACCCGGTATTGAACATCTCTGGCAAAATAATCAGATCCGTCTCGTTATGTACGGATTTGATTTTTCGTTCAAAGACCGCTCTGTTCTGGATTGGATTTTCCCAAGCTAAATGAGATTGAATTAAGGCAATGTTTAAGGTAGTGTTCATAGGTTAAAAATAATAAAATCCTAGATTTTAAAAGAAGGCAATGAACTATTCCTCTTCGTCAGTAATAACAATGTTGTCGAAACAAGCTATTTTCTTTTTAGAAGAAATAGTGATTTTATCTATTTGAGATTTCTCAATTTTATCAATATCCTGTTCTTCAATAATAAAATCTATTTGAGTAATACTTCTATTAGATACATTAGAAAAATCGGATTCTATTTCTTGCATATCAGAAATCAAATTTAACTCAAAATTCTTACCTCCAATTAACAGATTAGCGCCTTTCCATGTTTTAATATGAAAACTGCCTACAACTATAACTTTTAAATAATAATACCCTGCTAACTCAACTAAATCTAGATAAATTTCATTTAGTTCTGATGTTGCGAATCGGGTACCATCAACCTCAATAATAATCTCTTCAGTATAGGTGTCTACATGTAATTTTTCCATAGCTCTCACATTACCAAGAGCAGCTTGTACTTTTAGGATAGAACGTTTTAAACTCATAATTCTGGTTTAGATTCCAAAAATAGTTTTTCATTTTGAAACGATAAACATACTCATTTAGATTTTATGACTGGTTTTATAAATATGTTTTCCAATTAAATCAAATGCAAACTAAATACGAGATTTAATAATCAAAGTCTCACAGCTAAATAATCATCAATATTTGAGCAGCTTACACTCGTCATTTTTCCAGAAAATCCTTATTTTCGCTGACTTAATAGAAAGAACGATCAAATGAGCACGAAGTTTCCTGAATATAAAGGACTTGACTTGCCAAAAGTGGCAGATGATATACTAGAATTCTGGCAACAGAATAATATTTTCGAGAAGAGTATTTCTGAGCGAGAAGGTGCGACTCCTTTTATATTTTTTGAAGGACCACCATCGGCTAACGGATTACCAGGAATTCACCATGTAATGGCTCGTGCGATTAAAGATATTTTTTGTCGTTATAAAACCCAAAAAGGATTTCAGGTTAAGCGAAAAGCTGGATGGGATACTCATGGACTTCCTGTAGAATTGGGAGTCGAAAAAGAACTAGGTATCACCAAAGAAGATATTGGTAAAAAAATCACCGTTGAAGAATATAACGAAGCTTGTAAAAAAGCAGTAATGCGTTATACAGATATCTGGAATGACCTTACCGAAAAAATAGGCTATTGGGTAGATATGGAAGATCCATACATCACCTACAAGTCCAAATACATGGAAACAGTATGGTGGTTGCTTTCAGAAATCTATAAGAAAGGGTTACTGTACAAAGGATATACTATTCAACCATATTCACCAAAAGCAGGAACAGGATTGAGTTCACACGAGCTTAATCAACCAGGAACGTATCAAGATGTTACTGACACAACTGTGGTTGCTCAATTTAAAGCTAAGAAAGAAACACTACCATCATTTTTAGAAAATGTAGAAGGTGATATTCATTTCTTGGCCTGGACAACTACTCCTTGGACATTGCCCTCGAATACTGCATTAACCGTTGGGTCAAAGATTGATTATGTTTTAGTCAAAACTTTTAACCAATACACCTTCGAACCAATCAATGTAATTTTGGCTAAAAATTTAGTTGGAAAGCAATTTACAGGAAAATTTGTCTTAGCAGAAAATGAAGAAGATTTAAACGCCTTTACAGAAGGTGATAAAAAAATTCCTTATTTCTTACTAAAAGAATTCAAAGGAGCTGATCTTGTAGAGATTCGTTATGAGCAATTATTAGATTATGCAACACCTTATAACAATTCAGAGAATGCTTTTAGAGTAATATCGGGTGATTTTGTAACTACAGAAGATGGTACTGGTATTGTACACACTTCTCCTACTTTTGGTGCAGATGATGCTATGGTAGCCAAACAAGCTACGCCAGAAATTCCACCATTACTTGTAAAAGACGATAATGACAACCTTGTTCCATTAGTGAATCTACAAGGTAAATTTACAAAACACGTTGGTGAATTTGGTGGTAAGTATGTAAAAAATGAATATTACAATGATGGTGAAGCGCCAGAGAAATCTGTAGATGTAGAAATTGCTATCAAATTAAAAATAGAGAATAAAGCATTTAAGGTAGAAAAATATGTGCACAGTTACCCTAACTGCTGGCGTACAGATAAACCTATTCTATATTATCCGTTAGACTCTTGGTTTATAAAAGTGACCGATTTTAAGGATCGTATGCACGAGCTTAATTTAGGGATCAACTGGAAACCAAAAGCTACTGGAGAAGGACGTTTTGGAAATTGGCTAGCAAATGCCAATGACTGGAATTTATCTAGATCACGTTTTTGGGGAATTCCTTTACCGATCTGGCGAACAGAAGATGGTAAAGAAGAAATAATAATAGGTTCTGTAGAAGAACTAAAGGCTGAAATGCAAAAAGCAGTGGAGGCTAAGGTACTCGAAGCTGATATTTTTGCAGATTTTGCCGTTGGAGATATGAGTGAGGAGAACTATGATAAGATAGATCTTCATAAAAATGTAGTAGATAAGATTACGCTAGTTTCCGCTTCTGGAAAACCAATGAAACGCGAAAGCGATTTGATAGATGTATGGTTTGATTCTGGATCCATGCCATATGCACAGTGGCATTATCCTTTTGAAAATAAAGAAAAGGTAGAATCTGGCGAAGGAAAAGCAGATTTTATAGCAGAAGGTGTGGACCAAACACGTGGATGGTTCTATACCCTACACGCGATAGGAACAATGATTTTTGATGATGTAGCTTATAAAAACGTAGTTTCTAATGGTTTGGTATTAGATAAGAACGGCCAGAAAATGTCTAAACGACTGGGTAACGCTGCAGATCCTTTTGAAACACTAAAAATGTATGGCCCAGATGCTACTAGATGGTACATGATTAGTAATGCCAATCCTTGGGATAACCTAAAATTTGATCTTGAGGGAATCGCAGAAGTGCGTCGCAAGTTTTTCGGAACTTTATACAATACATATTCGTTCTTTATACTATACGCAAATATTGATAATTTCACATATGCAGAAGCTGATATTCCATTAGCAGAACGTCCTGAGATTGATCGATGGATCTTAAGTGAATTGCATACGCTGATCAAAAATGTGGACGAATATTATAATGAATATGAGCCTACAAAAGCTACAAGAGCTATTTCTGATTTCGTTCAGGAAAACTTAAGTAACTGGTTTGTCCGGTTAAGTAGAAGAAGATATTGGAAAGGTGATTACCAAAAAGATAAGATATCTGCATACCAGACTCTATACACTTGTATGCTTACAGTAGCAAAACTGGGAGCACCAGTAGCTCCATTTTTTATGGATCGCTTATATAAGGATCTTATCTCTAATTCAAATCAGGAAACTTTTGAAAGTGTTCATTTGGCTCATTTCCCAGAATATGATAACTCTTTTGTCGACAAAGCTTTAGAACATAAGATGCAAAAAGCACAATCTGTATGTTCTCTAGTGCTGTCTTTGCGTCAAAAAGAAAAGATCAAAGTACGTCAACCATTACAGAGAATAATGATTCCTGTATTAAATGAAGCTGACAAAGCTGAGATAAATGACATTGCCGATTTAATAAAAAATGAAGTAAATGTTAAAGAAATAGAGCTGATTGACGATGCTTCGGGAATATTGGTGAAACAAATAAAACCAAATTTCAAAAATTTAGGCCCTCGTTTCGGAAAAGATATGAAATTGATTGCCAGCGAAATACAATCTTTTGATCAAGATACCATTAAAATTCTTGAACAAACTGGAAGTTTTGATATAGAAATTAATAATAAAATTATTACATTAGGTACCGATGATGTAGAAATCAGTTCTCAGGATATCGAGGGTTGGTTAGTTGCAAATTCAGGAACTCTAACAGTAGCACTGGACATAACCATAACTCCAGAGCTCAAAAAAGAAGGTATTGCCAGAGAGCTTGTAAACCGAATCCAAAATATCCGAAAGGATAGTGGATTAGAAGTGACTGATCGAATAGAAATTGTAATAAAGGAAAACAAATCTATACAAGAAGCAGTTGCAACTAATGAAGCATACATCAAGAATGAAACCTTAACCGAGACAATTGAATTTGCAACAGATGTAATAAATGGTACAGAAATTGCGTTTGACGACATTGCAACCCAATTGGTAATTAAAAAACAATAAGAGTATGGCAGCAGACGTAAAAGTAAGGTATAGTGATGCCGATTTAACGATGTTCAAGGAAATCATCGTTGACAAAATGGAAAAAGCGCAGAAAGATTTAGAATTACTTCAGAGTGCTTACAAAAACGATGGTAACAATGGTACAGATGATACTTCACCAACGTTTAAAGCTTTTGAAGAAGGAAGCGAAACAATGTCTAAAGAGGCAAATACACAATTAGCAATTAGGCAAGAGAAATTTGTACGTGATCTTAAAAATGCATTATTACGAATAGAAAATAAAACATATGGCATTTGCCGTGTGACAGGAAAACTCATTAATCCAGAGCGATTAAAGCTTGTTCCGCACGCAACGCTAAGTATTGAAGCTAAGAACATGCAAAGCTAACAAACTATAAAATATTGTAAATTTAAAGTGCTTTCCAAATTGGGAAGCACTTTTTTTATTCCTAAAATGTAACCTTTTTACAAAACGAAGGTATTACTAATAGAGACTAACCATAAATAGTGGCATCTTGAAAAACTTAACTGATGAAGAACTAATGATTCTGGTATCTAATGGGAATTTAGATATGATGAGTATTCTTTTTGACCGATACCATATCAGAATATTTAATTTTTTACTAAAAATGACAAGAGATAGAGATGTCAGTCAAGATATTACTCAGGAAGTTTTCTATAAAGCCATAAAATATAGAACATCTTATAAAAAAGGTAAGTTTTCATCCTGGATCTATACCATCGCCAGGAACATCTTTTCTGATCATTATCAAAGCCAGAAAAACAAAGAACAACCTTTAGATGAAATTGAATATAAAATAGAAAGAGAAGAAACTAATGGTATAGAAAAAAGTGAAATTAAAGAGCAACTAAATAGAGCTTTAGGACAATTAAATCAAAGTGATAGAGAATTAGTGATCATGAATAGATACCAAGGTATCAAATACCAAGAGATTGCAGAGATAACTGGATCAACTGCAGGAGCAGTAAAAACCAAAGTACATCGAGCAATTCATAAATTAAAAGATCATTACCTACAAAACACATAACGCTATGAACTGTAATCAAATAGAAGAACAACTTATCGATTATCTAGATAATAATTTAGATCAGAAAGAGTATCATATTATTGCAGCTCATCTTACAACTTGTGATAACTGTCAAGAGTCATTGCATAAACTCCAACTAGTTTTTGATGGAATTGACAATGATTCCGAGGAATTACCAGATGCAAGTATTCAACTAAATTTTGAGGAAATGCTTCAAAAGGAAAAAGAGGTATTAAGTGATTCCAAAATAGTTTCACTTCGTAAAAATCCAAAAAATTCTTGGAAAACAGCATTACAAATAGCCGCTACCGTTGCCTTAATTGTTTCAGCATATTTCTACGGAAAACGAGAAAACAATGAGTCCTTTTCTCAGGAAATGGCAATATTAGAAAAAGAAAAAGTACAATTAAAACAAGAAGTAACCATTTCTCTTATTGAAAATAAATCTGCAAGTAAACGCTTAAAGGCAGTGAACTATGCAGAAGAATTTGAAAAACCCGGAAATGAGATACTAAAAGCCTTAATTAATAAAATGTTTTATGATGACCATATCAATGTGCGATTAGCTGCAGCAGAAGCACTTAATAAGTTTTCGGACTTAGAAATGGTACGTAAAGCTTTAATAGATGCTCTGGAAATGGAACAAGATCCGGGCATGCAAATTGAATTAATTCAAATATTAGTTTCTATACAGGAAAAACGCGCAGTTCCTTCTATGGAAAAGTTACTTCTCAATGAAGAAACACCTAGTTATGTCAAGGATCAAGTAACTATTGGTCTTCCTAGTTTAATTTAAAATTTCAATCAAAAATCAAAAAAAAAGAACAGATGAAAAATATAGCAATTGCAATAGTGCTTTTTATAACTATTGGACATATACACGCACAAGGAAATTACACACAATCCTTACAAGGAGTTAAAAATGTGGTTATTGGATCAGAATCTGGAGTAAAGATAAAAGCTCACGATAAAAATGAATTATTGATTATAGGGAATGGTCGCAAGATGCCCGAAAAAGCGCGAGGATTAAAAGCAGTATATGCAGGTGGAAGTGATAATACAGGCTTTGGAGTATATGCACAAAAAGAAGGAGGAACACTGATCGTTAGAAACCTAAAAAACATGCATAGTAAAATACTGGAAGTTTTTCTTCCGAAAAATATCAATGTCAAAGTAGAAAGAAGTAATCTCGGTGATTTGGTTGTTCATGGTTTTTCTTCAGAAATAGAAGCCACGACGAATGTCGGTGATATGACATTTAGAGATGTAACAGGTCCAATTGTTGCTAAAACAGCAACAGGAGAGATTAATATTATATTTGATAAAGTAAGTCAAATTTCACCTATTTCTTTGATTTCTGCAACTGGAACTATAGATGTAAGCTTACCTTCTGGCACACCAGCAAATTTAGAGATGAAAACAACAATGGGAGAAATCTTTACAGATTTCGAACTTAAACTTCCTGTAAACAATAATAATATGAAAGTAGTTGGAGGAAGGAGAACCATAAAAACCCAATTAAATAACGGTGGAGTAGAAATTAGTCTAAGATCTTCTACCGGAAATATCTACCTAAGAAAACAATAAAGAGGTCATACATCAATCAAAAACAAAAAATCATGAAAATTTTAGTAAATCTCATCGCATTATGCTGTATAGCATTTCAAGTAAACGCACAAAAAGTAATTGAAAAAGAAATTACAACTTCTGCTGATCGAATTAATATAGAGTTTAAGTTTGCCGAAGAAATTGTTATCAAAACTTGGGATAAGAACAATGTCTACCTCAAAGCTGAAGTAAGTATTAATGATGGAGAGTTTGACAATTACTTTGATCTAAAAATAGACAACGCTTCTTCTGTTTTGGATATAGAATCCAGTTATGGAGATTTATTCGAAAAGCAAAAAAAAGAAACTAAAAACTCGAAGCGAAAAAATTGGGGTCCTTGCAACAGCATAGACATTGATGCTAATTATACGCTATATCTTCCTAAAAATGCTAAATTGAGAATAAAAAGTATCTCTGGTAACATAGCGTCAGAAAATTACGAAGGTGATCTAGAAATTGATATTATTAGCGGAAACATTAATATCAAAAAATATGGTGGAGAATTAACCCTAAAAACTATTAGCGGTGATATTGATATCAATATTTCTCAATCTAAGTTATTAGCAGAAACTATTACTGGCCTTATCTATTCTGATAAAGAAATGGAGTTTGATCAAGGAAAAAACAGAATGGTTGGCAGTAAAGTAACCGGAACGTTTGGTGATATTAGAAGTAATTTACATCTCAAAACAATTAGTGGAGATATTTTCTTAAGAAAAGAATAACCACAACATCAAAACACAATTCTTTAGTGTTCTATAAATTAGAAAAAAAGCTACCTTACAGCAATATGAGGCAGCTTTTTTTCTTTCTAATCTTTCTTACACTATCTATATCGGTACAATCACAATCTACTTTTAACAAAAGTATTGATGCGACTGATCTTTCAGAAGTTTTGATATTTCTTGATGACACATTTCAGATAGAAATAACTAACACTTCAGAAAACAAAATTATAGTCAATGGTATTTCTGAAGGAGAATACCAAAATAATATATTAATAAATGCTAAACGCAAAGAAGATTCGCTCATAATTATTGATGATGTCCAGCCTTTTTCGGAAAACCATAATGACAAACTAAGCGCACATAAAGTAATTGTATTGAAAGTAAAAATACAAATACCTCAACATCTAAGAGTAACAGTAAAATCCAGAATCGCCTCTCTGCAATTAGATGCCAAAATAAAATCTTTGTTCGTAGAGCTTAACTCTGGTGATTGTCTGCTACAAAATTTTATAGGTAATGCAACTATTAATACGTTAGAAGGAGATATTACAGTGTATACTAAAAACTCAACGATTACTGCTATGACAAAATCCGGAATTCTTTCTATAGAAAAAACTTTCGGACAACATCAGATCGAATTAAAATCCATAACAGGAAATATTAGTGTTTACAAAACAAAATAAAACACTATTTTTGTCCGTCACTGTATGAAATAAGAGAAATTTATGTCCTTGAAGAAGTCTATTTTAGTTATAATCTTAGTTCTGCTAATAGATCAGATTTCCAAAATATATATCAAAACTAGCTTCACACTTCACGAAGAAGCACCGGTTTTTAGTTGGTTCCGAATTGTATTTGTAGAAAACAAAGGAATGGCTTGGGGGTTTGAACTTCCGGGAAATTATGGAAAACTCGTACTTACATTATTCAGATTGGTTGCAATTACCGGTATTGGGTATTGGTTATATGATTCTGTTCGTAAAAACAGTTCCAGAATCCTTACGTTTTGTATTGCTTTAATTTTTGCCGGAGCTTTTGGAAATATTATAGATTCAATACTTTATGGTGTTATTTTTAATGCAAGTACTATGACTCAAATAGCTGAATTTCTGCCAGAAGGCGGTGGATATGAAAGTGTGTTTTATGGGAAGGTTGTAGATATGATCCAATTTACTTTTTATGATGATATTTTACCAGCATGGATTCCGTTCTGGGGTGGAAAACATTTCTCCTTCTTTGACCCTGTATTTAATGTTGCAGATTCTGCTATTAGTATTGGTGTATTCTTACTATTAGTTTTTAATAAAAGAGCTTTTCCAAAGAAAGAAGAAGTATAATTATTTAAATAAAAATCTTTTCAAAATCATCTAATTTAATCGGTTTGGTTAGATAATCAGATACCACTTTGATAGATTTTGCTCTATCAATATCTCTTGTATCGATAGAGGAACTTACCACATATAGGTCTATTTTTTTACTAATTTCATCCCTGATTTTTGTGAATTCTTCTAGAAATTCCCAACCATCCATAATGGGCATATTAAGGTCAAGAAATATAACCTGAGGAACAATATCCTCCTCTGCCTCCTTGTCTTGTGTTGATTTAATAAAAAAGTTTAACGCTTCTTTACCGTTGTTAAATACGATAACCTTTTCTGATAATTTTTTTAGCTCTATAATTTTACTAACTAAATTAACGTACATATTGTCATCATCAATGATGCAAACACTCTTTGAATTATGGGGCATGATGGGGTAAAATTAAAATCTTAAGACGGTATAACTACCCTTAAGAATAAAAATTGTCTGCAATCAGTTAAAAGTGTACACATTTAAAGGTGTTACACAATAATTAAGTCGAATGTCAGCTGGTAAAATTCCGCTAATCTCTTTTTCTGGAGAAAAAAAAGAAAGTCCGATTTTAATTGTATCCGGATTACACTTAGCTAAAAACTTATCATAAAAACCTTTGCCATAACCCACACGATTTCCTTTTTGATCAAAAGCTAATAAAGGAACAAAAACTACCTCGATCTTAGATTCAGGTATTGGGATGCCATCAATGGGTTCTGGAATACCCCAAGAATTTACTTTAAGTACCGTAGCATCTGTTAGCAAAATATGTTCCAGGGTATTATTATCAAAATTACTTTTTGACACCACTACATTTTTATCCTTTCCTAGAAGAATATGAAGAATAAATTCTGTATTAATTTCTTTTTGGCTTTGGATAGATAGAAAATTATGATAAAAGGATTTCTCCCAGATTGACAATTTCAGCAAGTTATTGGCTATATCCATGCTTAAATCATTGATTTCATCAGCTCCAAGTTGATCACGTAGTTCTTTATATTTTTTTCTTAAGTCTTTTTTACTCAGATTTTTCATCTCCTAAAACTGTTGTAATATGAAAAATTGCATCTCCTTTGTAAACTATTGGTGCTTCATTGACATTGATAATATATCCCTCATTAGTAGCTTTTACTACGTGTCTCATTTTCCCATAAGGATCAGTTATTGTAGCTAGATGTTCTCCCTTTTCAACATGTTTCCCATACGGGATTTTAATATGTAATAATCCACTATATTTTGCACGTAACCAAGAGCTTTTTTTTATAAATATAGTTTCTGTTTTGATTTCTGGGATTGTGAAAGAAGGATGCAACATATCCAAATGATCTAATATTCTCATCGTACCATGTACACCCTCTCTAGCAATATCTCTATTACTATTTTGTGATTTTCCTCCTTCAAATAATAAAATATCAATCTCTTTTTTGGCACAAGTAGCGCGATAAGAACCATCCAGATTCTTAGAAAACATTGTGAATGGAGCATTAAATATCTTTGCAAATTCCAACAATTTTTCATTCTTGCTATCCACACGAATATGTGGCGCATTAAATCTACTGGCTCCTCCTGTATGAAAATCCAAACAAAAATCTGCTACTGGTAAAATTTCGTTAACAAACTGATATGCAAAACGACTAGCTAATGAACCACTTTTTGTTCCTGGAAATACTCTATTTAAATCTCTACCATCTGGAAAAAATCTATTCATACTTAAAAAACCAAATACATTAAGAACAGGAATACAAACAATAGTTCCTTTTGCAGGTTTGTTTATTTTTTTAGCTATAATCTGACGAACCACTTCTACTCCATTAATTTCATCTCCGTGAATTCCTGCTGTAATTAATATTGTTGGTCCTGGTTTTTTTGATCGCTCTATAATAATAGGAATTTCTACTTTTGTAGAAGTATATAGATTCGCAATGTTAAAATTTATCGTTCGACTTGAACCAAGTGGAATGTCTTCCCCTAAAATACTTAGGACATCTTTTTCTCCAGTCTCTATCATATTATTTTATAAGCTTCTTTCGATAAAACGAATAATTGATTTCGCAATATCCTTTCCCGTCGCAGTTTGAATTCCTTCCAAACCAGGTGATGAGTTCACTTCTAATATAAGCGGCCCTCTTTCACTTTGCAGCATATCGACTCCAGCCACTCCTAATTTTAGCGACTTAACAGCTTTTATTGCGGCGTTCTCTTCTTCATCTGATAATTCAATAATCTGAGCACTACCCCCTCTATGTAAATTCGATCGGAACTCACCTTCTTTCCCTTGTCTTTTCATAGCTCCAACGACTTGCCCGTCTACTACCAAAGCTCTAATATCTGCTCCTTTAGCCTCTTTTATATATTCCTGAACAATTACTCTGGCTTGTAATCCGTTAAAAGCTTCTAATACAGATTCCGCTGCTGTCTTTGTCTCTGCTAAAACCACACCTAAACCTTGTGTACCTTCTAGTAGTTTTATGATAAGTGGAGCACCTCCAACATGTGAAATAACTTCAGAAACATCTTTTGAATAATTGGTGAATACCGTTTTAGGCAATCCTAATCCTGCTTTTGACAAAATCTGTAAACTTCTCAATTTATCTCTAGAATTAACTAATGCTTGGGATTGAACTGTAGTAAATACATTCATCATCTCGAACTGTCTCACCACAGCTGTACCATAAAAAGTAATAGAAGAACCAATTCTAGGAATTACTGCATCTACATGATCCAATTTTTTTCCTTTATAATAAATTTCAGGTTTCTTTTTTTCAATAACAATATCACAGTTTAGCGGATCTATTACTTGCACATTATGTTTACGCTTTACTGCTGCTTGTACCAAGGCATCAGTAGAGTATAAACTCGCACTGCGCGACAAAATTTTAATATTCATTAGGTTTTAAATTATAAGATTGGTCTTCAAGTTGAGGGTCTACCAAAAATTTTCCGCTAAGAAATTTACGTCCAATCAATAAAGGAAAACGCATATCATCACGAGAAGACAGTGTTAATGTTATAGAATTAGTTTTATTAAAAAGTGTGATTTTTGTTCTAATAGCGTACCTCACCTCTACTTTTCCATTACTACTCTTAACAGCAGTAATATCATAGTTCTTAAAAGTAAATTTTTTACCATTATATTCGGGATGAGTAGGGTCAAGAAATCGACATTCCAAAATCTGACCTACTTCTTTTATTTCTTTACAATGTATTGAAGAAGTATACGCTCCAGTATCGACTTTTGCATCAATACCCTGTAAATCCAAAAGTGGGAAGTCCACCTTATCTGTTCTACCAATTATTTTTTTTTGATCTTTCAAAAAAATATCTTTAAAAATATAGCTACTAAAGTAATAAAAAAACCAGATGCATTCTACACTAGAATACTTTTTAATAGTTAAATTCATTTTCTGTTTTTAACATAATATTCAAGTCAAGTGTATTCAATAATTCACGTAAAGCACTAAATTTACACTTAGATTATGCAGAAGCCTTCATTAGATATACAACTTAAAACATTACCGACAGGTCCCGGAGTCTATCAATATTACGATAAAGACGACAAGTTACTTTATGTAGGTAAAGCCAAAAACCTTAAAAAAAGAGTTACTTCATATTTTACAAAAAACCACGATAACTATAAGACTAAAGTGTTGGTTAAAAAAATCAACTCCATAAAACATATAGTAGTTGAAACAGAAACAGATGCATTACTATTAGAAAACAATCTTATTAAGAAGCATCAACCACGTTTTAATGTCATGCTTAAGGATGATAAAACATATCCTTGGATTTGTATTAAGAAAGAACGCTTTCCTAGAGTTTTTCCTACTCGCACTTTAATAAAAGATGGCTCTGAATACTTTGGGCCATATACCAATTTTAAAACAGTAAACACCCTTCTGGATCTTATCAAAGGTTTATACCAACTAAGAACTTGTAACTATGATTTATCACAACAAAAAATAGATAGTAGTAAATATAAAGTTTGCCTAGAATATCATTTAGGTAATTGTAAAGGAGGTTGTGAGGGTTTACAAGAAGAGCAAGAATATCGTCAAAACATAGAAGCAATCCGCCAAATTGTAAAAGGTAATTTTAAGGATTCTCTTAATAGATTTCGAAAGCAAATGGCTGATCACGCTCAAAAAATGGAGTTTGAGGATGCACAACGTATAAAAGAAAAAATTGAAGTATTAGAAAAATATCAAGCGAAGTCTACTGTGGTTAATCCTAAAATAAGTAACGTAGATGTATTTTCTATATTTTCTGATGAATCATATGGCTATGTTAATTTTCTTCAGCTTTCTTATGGTGCCATTATACGATCCCACACCACAGAAATTAAAAAGAAACTAGAAGAAACAGATAAAGAATTACTAGAGTTGGCAATTATAGAATTACGACGACGATTCGGTTCAAGATCCAAAGAAATATTTGTTCCGATTAAGGTTGATGTCGGTGAAGACCTGAAAATTACAATCCCACAACTAGGAGATAAAAAGAAAATCGTAGACTTATCGTTACGAAATGCAAAATACTTCCGTCAGGAACGATTCAAACAAATCAAAATTATTGATCCTGATAGACATGTAAAAAGGTTAATGGCTCAGATGAAAAAAGACCTGAGACTACCGGAAGAGCCAATACATATAGAGTGTTTTGACAACTCTAACATACAAGGAACTAATCCAGTGGCAGCTTGCGTAGTCTTTAAAAATGGTAAACCAAGCAAAAAAGAATATAGAAAATTCAATATTAAAACTGTAGAAGGGGCAAACGATTTTGCTTCTATGGAAGAAGTTGTATATCGTAGATATAAACGATTATTAGATGAAGAACAACCACTACCTCAATTGGTAATTGTAGATGGAGGAAAAGGTCAACTTTCTTCTGGATTGAAAGCTTTAGATGATCTTAATTTAAGAGGAAAAATAACTATTATTGGAATAGCAAAACGACTAGAAGAAATCTACTATCCCGGAGATTCAATACCTTTATATTTAGATAAAAAATCAGAATCGCTAAAAATAATACAACATCTTAGAAACGAAGCGCATCGTTTTGGTATTACCTTTCATAGGCAAAAAAGAAGTAAGGCCGCACTAGATACAGAGCTGGATACAATTCCTGGGATAGGGGAAAAAACAGTTGTAGAATTATTGAAACATTTTAGGTCAGTAAAAAGAATTAGTCAAGCAACCAAAAAAGAACTTGCAGAAGTAGTTGGAGATTCGCGCGCAACCAAAGTGTATAATTACTATCTTTCTAAAAAAGAATAAATTTCTTATGCAATCTACCTCATATAAAGTTCTAAAAATACTGTTATTGGTGGTGGTACTTTTTGCGTCCAAAACTGGATCTTCTCAAAATATCGATATCCTCGAAACACATAAAAACCTGGAAGATCAAGATGTCAAAGTTGGGCTAGTTTTAAGTGGCGGTGGAGCTAAAGGATTGGCACATATTGGCGCTTTAAAAATTATTGAAGAAGCTGGAATTAGAATAGATTATATAGGAGGAACAAGTATGGGGGCAATAATAGGCTCTCTATATGCGTCCGGATATACTGCAAAAGAACTAGATTCTATTTTCAGAGCTGTAGATTTTGATGTCCTTATACAAGATGATTTACCAAGAAAAGCTAAAACTTTTTATGAACGCGAGGACTCTGAAAAATATGCACTTACACTTCCTTTTGATGATTTCAAAATAGGACTCCCACAAGGATTATCAAAAGGTCAAAATTTTTTTAACGAATTTGCACGATTAACTTCTCACGTTCACGAGGTTAGTGATTTCAGCAAGCTTCCTATTCCTTTTTTCTGCATGTCTACCAATATAGCTACTGGGGAACAAATCTTATTAGATAAGGGATACTTACCTGAAGCTGTCTCTGCGAGTGGTGCACTACCTTCTATTTTTAGTCCAATCGAATTAGATGGTATTTTAATGACCGACGGAGGTGTTGCTAACAATTATCCAATAGAAGAAATTCGTAAAAAAGGAGCTGAAATCGTAATCGGAATTGATGTGCAAGACAGTTTGATACCAAAAAATCAATTAAATTCTGTAACCAACATCATGTTACAGATAAGTAATTTCAGGACTATTAAAGCGATGAAAACCAAAATGCCTGAGACTGATGTGTATATAAAACCATCTATTTCGGAATTTTCATTAATATCTTTTGATCAGGCCGATAAAATAATTGCTAATGGAGAAAAAGCCGCATTCGCTAATTATGAAAAATTAAGAGAAATAAAAAGACGCCAAAAAACTCCAAAACCATTCGTTAAAGTTTCTAAAAACTCTGATACACTTCTTGTCAATAGCTTAGTTATTTCGGGTAATCAGAGATACACAAGATCCTATGTAAAGGGGAAATTAAAGCTAAAACTAAACAACCCAAAAACCACCACCTATAAAAAGCTCTATGAAGGAATTAATAACTTATCTGCTACTGGTAATTTTGATAGGGTAAGTCATCGATTAGTAGATAAGAAGTTTGGAAAAGAACTGGTTCTTAACCTTAAAGAATCAGAAAATACTATGTTATTGCGCCTAGCACTTCATTATGATGACCTATACAAAACAGCTGCATTAGTAAATTTCACAAAAAAAAGCTTACTCTTCAATAACGATGTGCTTTCATTCGATGTAGCATTGGGAGACAATATCAGGTATAATTTGGACTATTATATAGACAAAGGTTTCTACTGGAGTATTGGTCTAAAAAACAGCCTCAATCGTTTCAATAGAAATGTACAATATGAGCTAGTCAGAGAAGATTTTAGTTTACCAGATATAGAAGTCAATAAAATTAATCTGGATTATTTGGATTTTAAAACTCAGTTCTATCTAGAAACTTTATTGAATCAAACTTTTTCTTTAGGTCTTGGTGCAGAATATAGAAGATTCCGACTTATTTCTGAAACTATTGGAGAAGATGAAGATCAACTCCCGAGAGTTGTTTTTGATAACAGTAATTACTGGAGTGCCTTTTCTTATTTAAAATTTGATAGCTACAATAATAAATATTTCCCATCTTCCGGATTTTTCTTTGATGGAAATGTTAATTATTATTTGTTTGACAATAACCCTAATAGTGAAAACAGCAATTTTGTTATTGCAAAGGCTGATTTTGGATACGCTTTTAAGATTTTTGATAAAACTTCAGTTAATCTAGGGTTAAGTGCAGGTAACCGCTGGGAGGAACAAAACGTTAGAAGTCTTAATTTTTTTGTTGGCGGTTTTGGTGCAAAAATGATCAATAACAACATTCCCTTTTATGGGTACGATTTTTTAAGTATTGTAGGAGATAGTTTTGCAAAAGCAGCTATCACTTTAGATTATGAAATATTTCCAAAAAACCATATCAATCTTGCGGCAAATTATGCTAATGTAGGCAACAGATTATTTGAAAATGGTGGATGGTTAGAATCTCCAGAATATTCTGGATATGCGCTTGGATATGGTTTGGAAACTTTTGCCGGACCTGTGCAAGTAAAATATTCATATTCTCCCGAACAAAAGGAAGGAGAATGGTTTTTTAGCGTTGGTTTTTGGTTTTAAAAAGTTTTACTATTAAAAAGATCGAAATATTTACGATATTTGTATTATTATGAGCTTGTACTGGCAGGATTTATTATTGCTACTACACTACCTTATCAAACGAAATCCGGAATAAGGTAGGAGTTTACTATTGCATTACTTTTTTTAAAAAACCTAATAGTTAACACCATAATCTTTAAAAATCATGCCTTTTTATCATTCTTTAGGTAAAATACCTCCTAAGCGTCATACTATATTCAGAAAACCTGACGGAAATCTGTATTATGAACAATTATTCGGAACCATTGGTTTTGATGGAATGTCAACCAATTCATACCACAACCATCGTCCTACCCAATTAAAAGAAATTAAAGGAAGTTACAGTGTCGCTCCAGAAATTGCAATTAATAACAATATTAAATCCTACCGCCTTCACGGTTTTAAAGTGAAGCCGGAGAAAGATTATTTAAAGAGTAGAAAAAATGTGTTAACCAATAGTGATGTAAGCATTATTTTATCTGCTCCTCAGGAATCTACTTCAGGGTATTTTTATAAGAACACCGATGCAGATGAATTAATTTTTATACATCGCGGAAGTGGTAAATTTAGAAGTCACTTAGGAAATCTGGACTTCAAATATGGAGACTATATTTTAATACCAAGAGGCACCATCTATAAATTAGATTTTGATACCACAGATAATCGTTTATTTATTGTAGAATCCAGAAGACCTATTTATACACCAAAAAGATATAGAAACTGGTTCGGACAATTGCTAGAGCATTCACCTTTTTGTGAACGAGATCTAAGAGCACCTTATGAATTAGAAAATAATGATGAAAAAGGAGATTTCTTAATCAAAGTAAAAAAACAAGATGAGATCTTTGATATGATCTATGCTACACATCCTTTTGATGTGGTAGGTTATGATGGATACAGCTTTCCTTATGCATTCTCAATTCATGACTTTGAACCAATTACAGGAAGAATACATCAACCACCTCCGGTACATCAAACTTTTGAAACAGATGCATTTGTAGTTTGTTCATTTGTTCCAAGACTATATGATTATCATCCTGAGAGTATTCCGGCTCCTTACAATCATAGCAATATCGATAGCGATGAAGTACTCTATTATGTAGATGGTGATTTTATGAGCAGAAACGATATTGATGCAGGTCATATTTCCTTACATCCAGCCGGCATTCCTCATGGACCACATCCTGGAGCTGTAGAAAGAAGTATTGGTAAAACCAAAACAGACGAACTGGCTGTAATGGTTGATACTTTCAAGCCACTTATGGTAACTAAAGAGGCGATGAAAATAGCCGATGAAGATTACCATAAATCTTGGTTAGATTAATTAATAAAGTTTAAAAAAAAGATCAATGTTGAATTATAGAAAAGATATTACAGCGCACCTAAGAGCCATGTGGTAAGTTTGTTTTATTTCAGAAAAAATTACTTTTTGAAATAATATAAATCCATTATCTTATTTAATAATTATCTAATTTTTAAAAAAATGTCAACAAATATAACCTCTCAGAATTTAGAAAAAATAATTCCTGAAGCAGAAGATTTTTTACCTCTTTTAGGAACTGATTATGTAGAACTATATGTGGGTAACGCAAAACAAGCTGCATATTATTATCAAACAGCTTGGGGATTTCAACCCATTGCATATGCCGGATTAGAAACTGGTCTTAAAGATCGAGTTTCTTATGTATTAAGACAGGATAAAATCACTTTAGTTCTCACGTCTCCTCTGCAACCGGATGGAGATATTAACAGACACATTAATGCACACGGTGATGGTGTGAAAGTAGTTGCGATTTGGGTAGATGATGCTACAAAAAGTTATGAAGAAACTGTTAAACGTGGTGCTGAATCTTATATGAAACCTACTGCAAAAGAAGATAAAGATGGTAAAGTAGTTTTCTCTGGGATACATACTTATGGAGAAACTGTTCATGTCTTCGTAGAAAGAAAAAATTATCACGGAGCATTCTTACCTGGTTATATACCTTGGAATAAGCCCTACAAAACAGAATCCAACGGGCTTAAATATATAGATCATATAGTGGGAAATGTTGGCTGGAATGAAATGAATAAATGGTGTGAATTTTATGCCAAAGTAATGGGGTTTGCACAACTTGTATCTTTTGATGACAAAGATATTTCTACAGAATATACTGCATTAATGAGTAAAGTAATGAGTAACGGTAATGGTAGAATAAAATTTCCTATAAATGAACCAGCAGAAGGGAGAAAAAAATCTCAGATAGAAGAGTACATTGATTTTTATAACGGTGCAGGTGTACAACATATGGCACTAGCAACAGATAATATTATAGAAACAGTTACGGCACTTTATAATCGGGGAGTAGAATTCCTAACAGTACCTGCCAGTTACTATGAAACTGTTTTAGATAGAGTTGGAGAAATCGATGAAGATCTTGAGCCATTAAAGGAGCTTGGAATTCTTATTGACCGTGATGATGAAGGATATCTTTTACAGATTTTTACCAAACCTATTTTAGACCGTCCAACCATGTTTTTTGAAATAATACAAAGAAAAGGCGCACAATCTTTTGGTAAAGGTAACTTTAAAGCTCTTTTTGAGGCGATAGAAAGAGAACAAGAACAAAGAGGAACTTTATGATATAAAATAGCCTTGAAAAATTAATGTATCATATGTTAATAAATTGAGATTATTGAAAAATTATTTGTTTCTGCCTAAATTTTTGTTAAATATGATAATAAAAAAACGTTTTCGTTTGATAATTATGCAAAAAAAGCGGATGTTTGTATTATAAGCGGAGTGGTTACTGCTTATACCAAAAACAATAATTATTCTCATAATTTAAGTTTTTAGTTGGTTAATAAAAGTAAAAGAGAGCTGTGGTGGCTCTCTTTTTTTATTACTTTTTTTAAAATTTAGTAATACTGTCCCCTTTTATCTGTTTATATTAAATAGTATTTTTGGAATGGATATTGTAAATATTACTAATCGTAATGTTTACGTTGAACAAAACAATACCCAAAACAGTTATGAAAAGATATATTCTTTTATTGTTAATCTTTATTACAACTACCTCTATTGCTCAAGACATCCATAGTTCTTTTGAGAATGGAGAATGGTTTAAATTCAAAATTCGTTATGGAATTTTTACTGCTAGTTACGCCACCTTAGAGGTTAAGAATGAAACACTCAATGGAATGCCTGTACATCACATTGTAGGCACAGGGAAATCCTCAGGAGTTCTTAGCATGTTTTTTAAGGTAGAAGACTATTATGAAACATATGTAGATAAAAACGAAGTTAAACCTTATCGTTTTATTCGTAAGATTAATGAGGGAGGGCACACTAAAGATATTGAGATTAATTTTGATCATAAAACCAAAAAAGCTCTAGTATTCAATAAAAAGTACAACAAAAAGGAAACATTTACTGTCAAGGATAATATCCAAGATATGATGTCTTCCTTTTATTATTTAAGAAACAATATTGATGTATCTTCGCTAAAAGAGGGAGATGAACAATTAGTTAACATGTTTTTTGACAATGAAAACTACCTATTTAAACTGCGTTTTTTAGGAAGAGAAACAGTGAAGATGAATGGTAATAAAATACGTTGTTTAAAATTTCGCCCAATAGTGCAAGCAGAAAGAGTATTTAAGGAAGAGGAAAGCTTGACAGTTTGGGTAAGCGATGATGATAATCGAATGCCAATTAGAATAAAAGCCGATATTCTTGTAGGATCTATTAATGCAGATTTAATAGCCTATAAAGGACTTAAACATCCTCTTAAAATTGTAATAGATTGATGGACGAATCCATAAAACCTGAGATTGCCGAAAAAATTAGACAACTCGAGAAAAAATTCAAAAATTCTGGTCAGGATCTGGGATCCTATTTAGACGGTTTACTACACGACCGATATCTTACGTATTGGGATTATATACATCTAGACACCTTACTTAGTCTACAAATCCCAAGAACACATTTTCCTGATGAAGAGATTTTTATCACATATCATCAAATCACCGAGCTTTACTTTAAGTTAATTATTCATGAGCTAAAACAGATCATTGATGACAAATTACAGACCGCAGAGTTCTTTACAAAAAAACTAGACCGAATCAATAGATATTTTAGAGTGTTAATAGACTCTTTTGATGTCATGATCAAAGGAATGGATAAAGAACAGTTTCTAAAATATAGAATGTCCTTATTACCAGCTAGTGGATTTCAATCAGTACAATTCAGAATGATAGAAATATATGCTACTCCTTTAGCTAATCTGGTTAACAGTAAAGAAAGAAGCCAGTTTTCTGAAGAAGACCCACTAGAAGAAGTATACGAGCACTTATACTGGAAATCCGGCGCAACTGATATCAAGACTGGTGAAAAAACATTAACATTAAAACAATTCGAATACAGATACACACCTAGAATGATGCGTATTGCACATCAGGTAAAACAAAGTACTATTTATCACAGATATTTGGAACTTCCAGAAAAAGAACAAAATAATGCACAGCTTATTAATGCATTACGTACTTTTGACACTAATGTAAATATTAATTGGTTATTAATGCATATGGGTGCCGCCTACAGGTATCTCAATAGAGATAAAGGTCAAGTATTGGCCACAGGAGGAACCAACTGGAAAAAGTTTTTACCCCCTAGTTTCCAAAGGATTATATTTTTTCCTGATCTTTGGAGCGCAGAAGAAAAAGAAAACTGGGGACAACAATGGGTTACCCATCAATTTAATACCACAAAATAAAGTCAGTTGAAGAATTTAGGTTACATACTACTTTTAGCAGTAGTATTGATTTCATGTCAGCAAGAAAAGAAAGAAGTAGAAGTTGTTCTCCCTAAGGTAATTGAAGAAATAAAAGAGCCGCCTGTCGTTAAGGAATTTGGATTCGATCTTAACAACTTCAAGGTAGTTAGAGACACTGTACGCCCAGGTGATAGTTTTGGAGCCATATTAGATAGTCACGGTATATCCAGAGCTAAAGTATTTGAAATTTCAAACAAAATTAAGGATACCTTTAATGTTGCTAGGATTATGGCAGGAAAAGCGTATACCGTTTTTAAATCCAAAGATACTACAGAACAAGCACAAATTTTTGTGTACCAAAATGGACTTATCGACTATACCGTTGTAGATTTTAGAGATAGTATTGTTGCTAGAAAAAGTGCAAAACCAGTAAAAATAGTAGAAAGAATAGCTTCTGGAACCATAGAAAGTAATCTATCCCAAACCTTTGATGATATGAATCTTAGCTTTCTTGTTGCTTATAAAATGGCAGACATTTATGCATGGACCATAGACTTTACAAGACTTCAGGCTGGAGATCAATTTAAAGTTATTTATACAGAGAAGTATATAAATGATACCATACCTGCCGGAATTGGTGAAATCAAAGCTTCTTATTTTGAACACCGAAGCAAACCCATATATGCATTTCAATTCGAAGATGACACAATTAATGGGACATCAGATTATTTCGATCAGGAAGCAAACAATTTGCGTAGAGCTTTTCTTAGAGCCCCTGTTCAGTTTAGCAGAATTTCCTCAAGATATAATCTTAAACGAAGAATACGATATTATGGCAATAAAATAAGGCCACATCGCGGAACAGACTTTGCAGCTCCAGTTGGAACTCCCATCTTAGCAACTGCAGATGGTACTGTTACCAAATCAGAGCGTAAAGGAGGAAACGGAAAATATGTAAAAATCAGACACAATGCCACCTACGATACACAATACCTTCATATGAGTAGAAGAGCAGTAAAAGTAGGTGAGTATGTAAGACAGGGAGATGTTATTGGATTCATCGGGATGACAGGAAACACCAGTGGACCTCATGTATGCTATCGTTTTTGGAAAAACGGTAAAGAAGTAGATCCTTTCAGAGAAGACCTTCCGGCATCAAAACCATTAAATGATAGCCTTCATCCGTTGTTTTATAAGCATATAGAACCTATGAAAACAAAATTAGACAGTATTATATTCAAACCAAAACAAGAAATTTTATAACCTAATGGCATTACCAACTATTAATCCCACCACCACAAAAGCTTGGGAAGCTTTACAAAACCATTTTGAGAATATAAAAGACTCGCATTTAAAAGATCTTTTTGCGCAATCTCCAAATCGAGCAGAAATATTCTCTATAGATTGGAATGATTTTTTTGTAGATTATTCTAAAAATAGAATTGATGAAACAACAAAAAAACTTTTAATAGATCTTGCTAAAGAAGTACAACTTGATAAAGCGATAAAAAGCTATTTTGAAGGTGAAATCATAAACGAAACAGAAGAAAGAGCAGTACTTCATACAGCTCTTAGAACTCCATCAAGTTATATTGTTGATGCAGAAGGAAAAAATATAGTAGCTGAAGTATCTGTTGTAAAAAATAAAATAAAAACCTTCTGTGATAAGGTGATCACCGGTGAATTAAAAGGATATACAAATAAGTCATTTACAGATATTGTAAACATTGGTATTGGCGGTTCTGATCTTGGACCAGCTATGATCACAGAATCTTTAGAACATTATAAAAACCACCTGAAAGTACATTTTATATCTAATGTAGATGGTGATCACGTGCATCAAAACCTAAAAGATCTTGACCCAGAAACTACTTTGTTTGTGGTCGTTTCCAAAACTTTCTCTACGCAGGAAACATTATCCAATGCAACTACTGCCAGAGGCTGGTTTACCAAACAGGCTTCTCTAGAAGCAGTTAGTAAACATTTTGTTGCTGTATCTAGTAACATTCCAAATGTAACCAAATTTGGTATTGACTCATCTAATATTTTCCCTTTATGGGATTGGGTTGGAGGTCGTTTTTCACTCTGGAGCGCAGTAGGACTATCCATAAGTTTATCCGTAGGTTATAAAAACTTTGAATCTCTATTAGAAGGTGCTCATGAAATGGATGAACATTTCAAAACTGCAAGTTTCGAAGAAAACATACCTGTTATCTTAGGATTGATTAGTGTATGGTATAACAATTTCTTTGGTGCAGAGAGTGAAGCTATTATTCCATACTCTCAATACCTTCATAGATTGCCTGCATATTTGCAACAAGGTATTATGGAAAGTAATGGCAAAAGTGTAGATCGTAATGGAGATCCTATTAATTACCAAACAGGAACTATTATCTGGGGTGAACCAGGAACAAATGCTCAGCACGCATTTTTTCAGTTAATTCATCAAGGCACAAAACTTATTCCTGCAGAATTTATAGGTTTTAAACATTCCCTATTTGGGGACAAGGATCATCAGGATAAATTAATGGCTAATTTCTTTGCACAGACCGAAGCTTTAATGAACGGAAAAACTGAAACTGAAGTTATTGAAGAATTGAAATCTAAAAATCTTACTAAAGATAAATTAAAACAGTTGGTACCTTTCAAAATCTTTACCGGTAATAAACCAACCACCACTTTACTTATTAACAAATTAACTCCTAAAACTTTAGGAGCATTGGTATCCATGTATGAACAACGAATTTTTGTTCAAGGAGTCATCTGGAATATTTTTAGTTATGACCAATGGGGTGTAGAATTAGGTAAGCAATTAGCTACAAAAATTTTGAGTGAAATCGATAATTCGCAGATTTCTGACCATGATTCGTCAACAGAAACACTGTTAAAAAAGTATTTGAGTTAATCTTTTTTAGTTAATAACTTTTGAATATCTCCAATAGTTTACAAATCAATAGAATACAAAATAGACTTACCTTAAAACCGTTAAAATTTTATGTGAAAAATTTTAACATTAAGATAAACTTAGATTGCACAAAGATTCGTTCTTTTGCGCCAAACAATTAACTCAATTCATTATAATGAAAAAGATTACATTTTTATTTGTTGTAATTCTTTTGGCAACGTTTGCAGAAACGTTTGCCCAAGGTGTAACAACTTCGTCAATTAATGGTAAGATCACCGACAATAAAGGAGGTGCATTACCTGGTGCTACTATAATAGCTGTTCACGGTCCTACAGGTACCAATTATGCTACAACAACAGATTTTGATGGTTTTTATCGTATACAAAATATGCGTGTTGGAGGACCTTATAGAGTAACAATTACTTATGTTGGTTTTAATGGGTATGTAAAAGATGGTTTATACCTTCAATTAGGTCAATCTGAAAGAATTAGTGCGCAACTTGAAGAATCCACTAGTGAATTAGAAGAGGTTGTAATAACCGCTACCGGAAATGGTATTTTTGACTCTAATAAAACTGGTGCTGGAACAAAAATATCACAGAGAGATATTAATACGTTACCTAATACATCGAGATCTGTAGCAGAATTTGTAAGAGTAACACCACAAGCCCAATTAACTGAGGGTAATGATGGATTCTCTATTTCTATAGCTGGTCAAAATAATCGATTTAATGGTATATATATTGATGGAGCTGTAAATAATGATGTATTTGGTCTTGCTGGATCAGGTACAAATGGTGGACAAACAGGAATCAATCCTTTTTCTATTGATGCTATTGAATCATTTCAAGTTAACATCGCTCCTTTTGATGTAAGACAATCAGGATTTGCAGGTGGTGCTATTAATGCAATTACACGTTCTGGTACAAATAACTGGGAAGGATCTGCTTACACGTTCTTCAAAAACCAAGATTTTGTTGGAAAAACTCCAGTTGATTTAGTTGATGAAGATGAAGAAAGAGAAAAAACGGGTGAATTTACAGCTTTAACTTATGGCCTTAGAGTTGGAGGACCTATCATTAAAGACAAATTATTCTTCTTTGCAAATTATGAAAGAATAGATAATGAGACACCTGCTCCTTTTAATATCTCTAATTATAGAGGTAATTCTAGCGCTCAAGATCTTGCTAGCTTAAGACAAACCGTACTAGACAGATATAACTACGACGTAGGAGATTATGATGACAACGCTTCTACACTATTAGGAAATACTTTTACAGTAAGATTAGACTGGAACATAAATGATAATAATCAAATTTTTATCAAAAATAATTATGTTAAGTCTGAAAACTTAGAAGGAAGAGGGTCTAGTAATGGAACAATTAACTTTAGTAATGGTTCTGAATTATTCGAAAGTGTATCCAATACAACTACTTTAGAATGGAACTCATCTATAGGAAATAAATATTCTAACAATTTAATTTTAGGATATTCTATTGTAAGAGACGATAGAGATCCTGACGGGAATCCATTTCCTACTGTATTTTTAGATGATGGAGATGGTGGAATCAATTTTGGTGCTGAACGTTTTAGTACAGCTAACCTATTAGATCAAGATGTATTTACGTTTGCTGATAACTTTAGTATTTATGCAGGACGACATACAGTAACCATTGGTACGCAGAATGAATTTGCTAAAACTAAAAACTTGTTCTTCCCAAATAACTTTGGACGTTATAGATATTTTGATAATAGTGGTGCTGGTACTACAGGAGTAGATGCCTTTTTAAATAATGAAGCAGTGAGTAGGTATGATTATAGTTATTCATTAATTCCTGGAGGAGGAGTTGGGGACGAGTCTACAGGTGCTGCAGAATTCCAACGTTTTGTTTTAGGTTTTTATGTACAAGATGAAGTTCAAGTAACCGACAACCTTAAAGTAACTGCCGGATTGAGGGTAGATGTTCCTTTCTGGGAAGAAGGTTTAGCTAATGAAGACTTTAACACTCGTACAGTAGCATTGTTAGAAGCAAATGGAAAAGATTTACAAGGTGCTAGAGTTGGAAAAGCAATTGAATCTAGAGCTCATATATCTCCTAGAATCGGTTTTAACTGGGATGTAAAAGGAGACAATACAACTCAAATAAGAGGAGGATTAGGTATTTTTACTTCTAGAGTCCCATTAGTATGGGCCGGAGGGACTTACAATAATAATGGGGTAACACAAGGAGTTAGTGACGCTAGAGATTTTACCGATCCTATCTTTTTCAACCCTGATGTTAATACTCAACAAAGACATATCGCATCTGGTCCAGGGAATTTTGGTGGACAAATTGACTTATTCGCACCAGATACGAAATTACCTCAAATTATGAAGTATAACATTGCGGTTGATCAAAAATTACCTTGGTGGGGATTAATTGGTTCTGTTGATCTATTATATCAAGATAATATTACTCAAATACAGTATGAAAATCTAAATATAAAAGACGCTGAAGAAACTCTCAATAACGGACCTGATAATAGACCACGTTATGATTTGTTTGACAGAATTGATAATACCTATGGTTCCGGTATTTATCTTGCTTCTAATACAGGAGAAGGATATTCTTATAACGCAGCCGTTACTATTACAAAACCTTTCCAAAATGGTTTCCAAGGTAGTATATCATATTCTTACGGTGATTCAAAAAATATTTTTGATGCTACTTCTTCACAAAATAGCTCTCAATGGAATAATCAGGTTACTGTAAATGGTAAAAATGCAAGACCTGTTTTGGCTCGCTCTAATTTCTCTGCTGGTCATAGAATCATCAGTAATGTTTCTTACGAGCTAAAATGGAATGATAATATCAAAACAACAATAGGTGTAGTATATGAAGGATCTCAAGCTGGACCATTCTCATATACGTATGGAAATGAAAACAATCAATTAGTATTAAACGATGATTTTGATGATGGAGCATTAATTTATGTTCCTAACAATGCTAGTGAAATTCGTTTTTTAGGTACTACTGAAGAGCAAGCTGCACAATGGGAAGCATTTAATAACTATATAGGGAATGATGATTACTTAAGTGAAAGAAGAGGTCAATATGCTGAAAGAAATGGAGACAGAGGACCATGGAATCATATATTCGATCTTCGATTTGTTCAGGATTTCTCATTGAAAGTTGGTAATCAAACTCACGGTTTACAATTAACCGCTGATATCCTTAACTTCGGAAACTTATTAAACAAAGAATGGGGAGTAAGAAACTTCATATCTAGTGAAGTAAATTTATTAGATATAGTTGATATTGATGGTGATAATATCCCTACTTTCGAATTAAATCAAAATGTAGTAGACGATGTAGAACAAGTAGATGATTTCGGAAATCAGTCATCAAGATGGCAAATGCAAATTGGTTTAAGATACAACTTCAATTAACAAAACTAATTTACTATAGTTTACCAAAAACCTCGCTCAAATTGAGCGAGGTTTTTTTATACATTATGTTTACCTTTGGATAAACTAAACACATCATTTCATTATGTACGAAGCTATACAAATCGTTCACTCTTATTGGGCATACTTAGTTGTTCTTGTTGTTACTCTTGCTACTATTAACGCTTTAATCGGGTTTTTTACTAAGAGAGAATATGCTCCCAAAGATTTTAGAGTATCACTTTTCGCTCTAATCGTAACACATCTACAACTTCTGATAGGAATTATTATATTCTTTGTATCTCCAACTATTATGTGGTTTACCGATGGTGTTTCTGTAAGTGATATTATGGGTGATCCTTTATTGCGATTATATAATGTAGAACATCCTACGGTAATGATATTAACAGTTGTATTTATTACTGTTGGTTATTCTAAACATAAAAAGAAACTTACTTCTACTCCAAAACTTAAAATGTTGGCAATTTTTTATACAATAGCTTGGCTATTGATGTTATCTAGAATTCCTTGGGCAAATTGGTTTTAAGAACCAAAAGCTGTTAATACCAGTTTTCTAGAACCTCCATCATTTCTATGTTCACAAAGATAAATTCCTTGCCAGGTTCCAAGATTCAGTTCTCCATTAGTAATTGGTATCTGCACAGAAGTACCCATTAAGGAAGCTTTGATATGTGCCGGCATATCGTCAGAGCCTTCATAGGTGTGGATATAATACGGTGCATTTTCAGGTACCATTATATTCATATGACTTTCAAAATCCTGCCGAACCGTTGAATCTGCATTTTCATTAATAGTTAAACTAGCTGAAGTATGTTTAATAAATACTTGTAATTGTCCTATAACAATTTGATTCATTTCCGGAATTTCTGATAGAATTTTATCTGTAATTAAATGGAAACCTCTGGAGTAAGGTTGTAGCTTTATTTCTTTTTGGAAAAATTTCATAAATCAAGATCTTGAATTTGTATTCTTAAAGCGCTCATAATTCCGAAAAATATGTGACCTACTTTAATTTCTTTTTCTTTATCAAAATCACTGCAATTTATATATTTAAAAAGTGTCGAAAGTGTATACTCTATATTTTCAGGTAAATCATTACTATATTCTGTAGAAGGAACAACAATGTCTAATTCCAACATCCATTCTTTAAAACCCTCTAAACCAATAAAAACATTTTCTTTCGAGATTTCTTGACAAGTCTTTATAATCAATATTGCTTCTAAAGATGTTGAAATTGTTTTTCCAAAACCTTCTTCTACAAATCTATTAATAATTAAACTCAGTATATATTTTCTTTCTTTTAGATCCGAAGAAAAATACCTCTTAGATATCATTACTAAAAATAAATTATATGCCTCCAATTGATCTTTTAAAAGAAAAGGGATAATATTATATAAATCTAGTAATTCATATGAAAACCTATTTTTGTTTTTCAGAAGTTCTTCTTTTGGAAGAAATATAACCGTAGATTCTGAAATTAGATTGTCCTGTCCAAAATAAAAAGAGTTTATATTACCTGATAAAATTTCTTTTTCTAATGACGAAGAATATGCTATTGCTTTATAATCACTATGAAGAATTGGAGAAAATTTATTACAATAGTAAACAATTATAGAGTTTATAAAAACACCTTCTTCATTAGTGTTTTTGATTATTTTTTCATGAAAATCATTAATATATTTTTCAAAAACTTTCCCCCTATAAGATCCACTGGTATGAAAAGGGTAGATTAATTTTGAAATGTAATCAAACAGATGATTGGATAATCTATTGTAAGCGAAAAACGATTCTGAAGCATTTTGTTTTCGAGTATCTGTAAGATTTGCAGATATATTGTGTAAAAAAACATGATTTATATTATAATTTGGTAAACACACTTGAGTGAAAATACCATAGACTTTTTCTATAATATTAACAAAAGACAAACCAACACCTTTTCTATCTCTAATAATTGTGTATTGACTACTCGAAGAAAATATCTTACCTGCCATAGGTGAGCCATTAAAAGCTGCCAGAATCAAATTAATAATATCGTTTTGATTAACAATGGATATATCAAATTTTACTCCGTTATGTACAGTATAAATTTGAAAAGGATCCACTTCTGATAAAACAATAATATCTATATCTGAATCTTTATTACTAGCTTCATCAATATTTTTTATATTATGATTACTTCCTACAAGCAATACTGTATCTAATTCAATTACCTTTATTGAATTCCCATTAACCAGTTCTTGAATAGTATTAATAAGCTCAGAATAAGTTCTTTCTGTCACCATATCATTTTCTCTAATCAAATTACGCCTAAAACAAAATACGACCTATTTATCAAGATCGTATTTTATTTAATCAGTATTTCTATTATTAATTTCTAGCTATCTTTACAATCCCAAAACCCACCATATTCAGGATAATACACACAAGATCCAGAAGAGGTATAATATCCCCAACCACTTGTATCACCACCACAACCAGCCTTACATTCTTCTAGCGTATTAAATGTTCCACCATTTATAGATTTCCTTTCTTCTGTTGTCAGCTCTCTGCTTCCCTGATCTTTGGATAATAATGATTCTTTTAAAGATTTTAAATTTTTCATTTTAATAAATTTATAAAGGTTAATAAATAATTTAAATTACTAAATATTCCCCTAAATTTACCATAAAATCATCCCTCTTTAAGATCAACAAATGTTATATTGTTTATAAAAAGTGTTATACTTTGTTAAGTCGTATATACAATATGATTATTACTAAAAAAAAGTTATAAAACTCAAAATCACTACGTCTATTTAACCCAAATTTTATATCAATAACGAAGCATATTCTTTTTAACTCCAATACCTTTGTATCTTAAATTTTGACTTTATGGATTTATCTCAAATAAAACTAGTTGCAACAGATATGGATGGTACACTTCTTAATTCAAGAGGAGAAGTTAGTCAATCTTTCTATTACCTATTCGAAGAATTAAGAGATCTAGGAGTTACTTTTGTTGCTGCAAGTGGAAGACAATATTATAGTATTATACATAAACTAAATACTATCAAAGATGATATGATTGTTATTGCAGAAAATGGTGCCTTGACAATGCATAAGGATAAGGAATTACAAACCACTGAGATTAATCGTGAAACATATTTAGAATTATTAGAAATCACAAAGGATTTAAAAGGGTCTCAAGTAATATTATGTGGTCGGAAAAGAGCATATATTGAAGATTATGGGAAAGATTTTGAAAATATGCTTAATGAATTCTATGGAAGATATGAGATTGTAGAGGATTTATCTCAAGTACTAGATGATCAATATCTAAAAATTGCCATATGTAATGAAAAAGGTTCAGAAAAGTATCTATACCCAGCACTGAAACATCTAGAAAATAGAATAAAAGTAAAAGTTTCCGGTAAAGTCTGGTTGGATTTATCTCATAATGATGCAAATAAAGGGCACGCGCTCAAAAACCTTCAGAAAAGTCTAAATATTTCTACTCAAGAAACCATGGTATTCGGTGACTATAATAATGACCTAGAGATGATGTCGCAGGCGACCTATAGTTTTGCGATGCAAAATGCACATCCTAATGTAAAGGCAATAGCAAATTATACTACGAAAAGTAATGATGAGAATGGTGTAGAACACATCTTATCCAAAATGATTGAAGCAAAAAAGACAAATCTTATTTAATTCTAAAATTTCCCTATAAGATTAGTATAATTCTTAAGAAGCTAACATTGTAATTACGAAATACAAGCTAATACAATGGAAATAATGAAAAAGTAAACATATATCGGTTGCTTTGTAAAAAAATTCTGCATAGCGTACTGTATTATCGTTATTTAGTTAAGTTTTGATACAAAAAATAATTTAGGGCATTATATCTGAATACAAATATATATAAAAATTGGATTGAATCACACTTAATCCTCAAAAAAGTGTTTTTTAACCTTTATTTACTAACTTAATATAAGTTTTTTCCTACTTAACTAAAACTAATCATTCAACTTCAGTACTGCCATAAACGCTTCCTGAGGGATTTCCACATTACCAACCTGACGCATACGTTTTTTACCTTTCTTTTGCTTTTCTAATAACTTACGCTTACGTGATATATCACCACCATAACACTTCGCAGTAACATCCTTACGCAATGCTTTTACTGTTTCACGAGCAATAAATTTTGCTCCAATAGCCGCCTGGATTGGAATATCAAATTGCTGACGTGGAATTAACTCTTTTAATTTCTCACAGATTTTTTTACCAATTCCATAAGCGTTATCCTTATGTAACAAAGCAGATAAGGCATCAACAATGCTTCCATTAAGTAATAGATCAACTTTTACTAATTTAGATTCACGCAAACCAATAGGAGCGTAATCAAAAGAAGCATATCCTTTAGACACTGTTTTAAGTCGATCATAAAAATCAAAAACGATTTCTGCCAATGGCATATCAAAGGTAAGTTCTACTCTTTCCGTAGTTAAGTATGTTTGGTTAGTAATCTCACCTCGTTTTTCGATACATAAAGACATGACAGAACCTACAAAATCGGATTTCGTAATAATAGAAGCTTTAATATAAGGCTCCTCTACCCGGTTTAATGAAGAAGGTTCAGGCAAATCTGAAGGATTATTTACGATGATAATCTCATCTGGATTTTTGTTAGTAAATGCATGATACGATACGTTAGGTACCGTAGTAATCACAGTCATATTAAACTCTCGCTCCAGACGCTCCTGGATGATTTCCATGTGTAGCATTCCTAAAAACCCACAACGAAAACCAAAGCCTAAAGCCGCCGAACTCTCTGGCACAAAAACCAAAGAAGCATCATTAAGCTGTAATTTTTCCATAGAAGAACGAAGCTCCTCATAATCCTCTGTATCTACTGGATAAATACCCGCAAATACCATAGGTTTTACATCTTCAAAACCTGCAATAGCATTCTGAGTAGGTGTTTTAGCATCTGTGATAGTATCTCCTACCTTCACATCACGTGCATCTTTAATACCAGTAATTAGATATCCTACATCACCTGTCTTAATAGATTGTTTAACAACCTGATTAAGCTTCAATGTTCCTACTTCATCTGCAAAATAATTTTTTCCTGTAGCAACAAATTTAATTTGCTGCCCCTTTTTTATTTCGCCATTCACTACCTTAAAATAGGTTTCTACACCTCTAAAAGAATTATAAACAGAATCAAAAATCAACGCCTGTAAGGGTTCATCAGGATTTCCTTTTGGAGCCGGAACTCTTTCAATAATAGCCGTCAGGATTTCCTCAATACCAATCCCTGTTTTAGCACTTGCAGGAATTACTTCTTCCGGATCACATCCTAAAAGATCGACGATATCATCAGTCACTTCTTCAGGATTTGCACTTGGCAAATCTACTTTATTTAATACCGGAATAATCTCTAGATCATTTTCTAAAGCCAAATATAAATTAGAAATAGTCTGCGCCTGTATACTTTGCGCTGCATCAACTATCAACAAAGCACCTTCGCAAGCTGCAATAGACCGAGAAACCTCATATGAGAAATCTACGTGTCCTGGAGTATCAATAAGGTTAAGGATATATTCTTCGCCTTTATACGTGTACTCCATCTGGATTGCGTGACTCTTAATCGTAATCCCACGCTCACGCTCCAGATCCATACTATCTAATAATTGTGCCTGAGCTTCACGAGCTGTAACGGATCCAGTAAAATCCAAAAGTCGATCCGCCAATGTACTCTTACCGTGATCAATATGCGCAATAATGCAAAAGTTTCTTATATTTTTCATGCTATCTCTTCAATTAATTTCTGGGGCGTGACCCACCTAGGGCGGGTCGGGCTTTTCGTTTCAATTCCTCGCACTTCCTTTGTCAGGCTGCGGGATTTCTTCTGCAATCCCTCACGCAGTTTCCACTACTGTAATGACTTGCAAATATAATCGATTTTAAAAGGTTTATATCATCTATCTAAGCATTTTTAGACCTGTTAGGTTTTAGAACGTGAAGATTCACTATAATTCGTACTTTTGCCTCATATTTAGTAACAAATAACCAAACAAAGAGAGATTGTGGCAAAGATTGGAGACATAGATGTAGGAGAATTTCCATTGCTATTAGCACCTATGGAAGATGTAAGTGATCCACCTTTTCGTGCATTATGCAAAGAACAAGGAGCTGATGTGGTGTATACAGAATTTATATCCAGTGAAGGACTCATTCGTGATGCGGCTAAAAGTGTTATGAAATTGGATATTTATGAAAAGGAACGTCCAGTAGGAATCCAGATTTTTGGAGCTAACCTAGATTCTATGCTTAAATCTATAGAAATTGTAGAAGCATCTGGGCCTGATATCATAGATATAAACTTTGGGTGTCCTGTTAAAAAAGTAGTAAGCAAAGGTGCAGGAGCTGGTATTCTTAAGGATATTGACCTTATGGTGTCTCTTACCAAAGCAATGGTAGAACATACTAAGCTACCAGTTACAGTAAAAACAAGATTAGGTTGGGATCATGATTCCATAAAAATTGTAGAAGTTGCAGAACGATTGCAAGATGTAGGAGCAAAAGCTATTGCCATCCATGGTCGTACACGTGCTCAAATGTATAAAGGTAATGCAGATTGGAAACCTATTGCAGCCGTAAAAAATAACCCGAGAATGCATATTCCTGTTTTTGGTAATGGTGATGTAGATAGTCCCGAACGTGCAATGGAAATGCGTGATCAATATGGACTGGATGGCGCTATGATTGGTCGTGCCAGTATAGGATATCCATGGTTTTTTAAGGAAGTAAAACATTTTTTTGAAACTGGAGAACACCTACCACCTCCTACCATAGAAGAACGTGTCATTGCTGCACGCAGACATCTGGAAATGGCTATTGATTGGAAAGGAGAAAAACTAGGTGTTTTCGAAACCCGTAGACATTATACTAACTACTTTAAAGGGATTCCGCACTTTAAAGAATACCGCATGAAAATGGTTACCAGTGATCATTCTATAGACGTTTTTGATACGTTTAATGAAATTCAGGAAAAGTTTAGCGGATTTGAGTTTGTGTAAACCCCAACTATGGTTAAAAACTCACTAACTTCTGATTAATTCTACTGGACGCTAATAGTGAAGCTACAATACCAATTACTGTAATCGTTAGAAATACTATAATAAAACTAGTCACAGTAATCTTGGTAGGATAAGGCAAAGAAGGTGTGATCATGAGCAACCCAAACTGCTGTTGACATACAATCAGTATAAAGCCTAAAAAAAGACCTAATAATGCTCCTAAAATAGTCATTAATGATCCTTGAAATAAAAATATTTTTCGGATTCTTGGCAGTGCAGCACCCAAGTTGTACAATGTTTTGATGTTGTTCTTTTTATCGATGATCATCATTATAATTGCTCCAGCAACATTAAATAATGCAATAATGGCTATCAATGTTATCACCAGATATGATGCCAAATTCTCAGTATTGAGCATTTTATATAAGGTATCATTAAGCTGTATTCGGTTTTTTATAATAACCTGATTCTCAAAAAGAATTTCTAATTGCTCTTTAATATCACCTTCATCTGCATCAGGAGATAGCTTAAGTTCTATATTTGTTATAACATCATCAGACAATTTTAATAAATCTCTTGTCAATCCGATGGTAGAAAAAACATATTTTTTATCTAGATCTTCATTTACTGTGTAAATCCCAGTGTTAACAACGGCTTTTTTTCTAAAAGCCTTAGATGGGTCTTTGGGAATTCCTTTTCCAGGTTTAGGAACATATATATTTAAAAAATTAGTATATATCTGTTCTACCCCCATACCTAACTCTCTACTAATCCCATATCCTGCAACCACTTGCGCGTCATTACCTGTCAACCATTCTCCGGCAAACACAATACTATCGGTTTGAATAACATTTTTATAATTAGCATCAACACCTTTTATAAAACCTGTTTTTTGTTTGTCCTTAAACCCCAAGAACACGCGTTCTTCTATAATTTCAGAAAAGCTAACAACACCTTCTAAATTAGTTAGTTTTTCTTTTTGAGCATCCGTAAAAGTAAATGTTTTTCCAGCAAGTGGAAAAACCTTCAGATCTGGGTCAAAATAAGAAGAAAACTGCAAACTAAAATCCTTCAGTCCAGCAAAACCACATAATACCAGAAATAATGCCATAGCACCAATTACTACTCCTGCTGCTGCAATACCCGCAATAATATTGATTGCATTACTGCTACCAGGAGAAAATAAATAACGCTTAGCGATGTAGTAGGAAAATTTCAAATCGTTAACTACGAATCTAAATAAATTTAATTTTTTGAATAAAGATAAAACAATAAAGGACTATTACCTCTTTATTATTTTTCAAAAACTATAAAATTTCACTTCTTCTTGCGACGTGGTAATAAATCAGGATTTGCTAATGGATTTTCTTTGCCTTTTATCGCTTTATCTATATTATCTATATATTCTAAAGAATCATCTATAAAATAAGACAATTCTGGCATACGACGAAGCTGGTTTTTCGTTCGCTGAGCTACTTGATGTTTGATCTGTGATTTTACCGCATTTACTTCCATCAAGACTTTTTCTCCTTCATTATGAGGAAAAACGCTCATATATACTTTCGCAATCGATAAATCCGTCGTCACACTTACCTTAGTAACAGAAACTAAAATCCCCTGTACTCCCGCTTCACGTAACGCATGTTGTATTACATCAGCGACATCGCGTTGTAATACTCCACCTATTTTTTTCTGTCTGTTTGTTTCCATGACCACAAAAATAGGTAATTATGTGAGTTATACCATTTATCCTTTGGATTTACTGGGATAAAACATTCTTTTTTTACCTCATTTTCAGAATAAAAATAAACGGTCGCTATGCTATGCTTGATTTTTATTCTTCACTGAAAGAAAAAAATATTAATTTTCTTTGCCAGCGAATCCAAAGGATAAATGATATTATTAATTTTCTTTCGTTATAAAATTCTTTACTTATCCCTATTTTGTACTTTTACTTTTTAGTAATAAAACATCTCATGAATCATATTAATAAAATAGAACATATCGGAATTGCAGTAAAAGATATTGACCAAGCCAATACGTTATATGAGCAACTACTAGGTGTTCCTCCGTACAAACAAGAAACTGTAGAAAGCGAAGCAGTAATTACTTCATTTTTTAGAGTAGGAGAAAATAAAATCGAGCTTGTTGCTAGCACTAAGGAAGATGGACCTATAGGAAAGTTTATTTCTAAAAAAGGTGAAGGTATCCATCATATCGCTTTTGATGTAGATGATATTGAACAAGAATTAAAAAGATTAGAAAAAGAAGGATTTCAATTGATCAATAAAACTCCAAAAAAAGGAGCTGATAATAAGCTTGTTGCGTTTATACATCCTAAAACCACAAATGGCGTTTTAGTAGAGCTTTGTCAAGAGATAAATTAAATCTTAAAAATATTTGGCGTGTTTGATGCAATTACTTAAATTTGCGCTCCGTTTTAGGTCCCATAGCTCAGCTGGTTAGAGCACCTGACTCATAATCAGGGGGTCCTTGGTTCGAGCCCAAGTGGGACCACCCAAAGCTGTTTCTTTTATTAGAAGCAGCTTTTTTATTTTAAAACGTTTTTAGCGACAAAATTTATCCTTCACTAGAGACGAGTCAAAGGAATCTCGAATAAACCCAAAATAAGACAACAACAATAAAACCACTTCCTTTTCTTATCACATCTAATTGATAAGCTTAAGCACAAAAAGCATCCTAAATGCTGATAAACAGTGTTTTAAACAATCATTGTTAATAAAACTTGATAAAATAATTTTTTAAACAGGATCCCTACCATTACATTTACTTTTTGAGATTAATACATTCTAGCATGTTTTTTGGGGAAAGAACATCGGTAATGATAGAGGGAATACAAATCAAAACTTGTAATTATGCAGTATAAAGTAATTGATACTAAAAGCCAACACTTTGGTAAGGTATTAGATTTTAAGTCTTGCGCAGATGTTAAGGATTTAGGTGGCGTAATTTTAAAAATAGATGAAGAAACTTTTTCTCTATTTCGATTTAATGAAGTCGAAAAAATAGATACAATTTTAGCTAGTTAAGAAAGTTTTGGACAACCTATCCCAATTCTGTAATTCTTTTTACATATTTACCAATAACATCAAACTCTAAGTTCACTATAGTACCCACCTCGAAGGTATTAAAATTCGTGTGCTCATATGTAAAAGGAATAATCGCTACACTGAATTCATTTTTTTTAGAATTCACTACAGTTAAGCTCACCCCATTCACTGTAACCGAACCTTTTTCTATAGTAATATTACTTAAAGAAGGATCATACTCAAATGTAAAATACCAACTCCCATCTGCTTCTTTAATACTTATACAGGTAGCTGTCTGATCTACATGACCTTGTACAATATGACCATCCAAACGAGCGCCCAATTTCATTCCACGCTCCAAATTCACAACTTGCCCTTCTTCCAGATTATTAAAATTTGTTTTGTCCAATGTCTCCTTTATTGCAGTAACGGTATACGTATCATCTTCAATTGATACTACTGTAAGACAAACTCCATTATGCGCAACGCTTTGATCAATTTTAAGCTCAGAAGTGAAATTCGCACGGACTGTAATATCAAGATTTTCCCGATTTGTTTTTAGATTAGAGACTGTTCCTAATTCTTCGATGATTCCTGTAAACATAAATGCGAATTATTTAGTTAAATTTGTGACTTCAAAATTTGTGATCTGTTCTTAGATTTCAAAAATACTTATAAAGTAGGTTATAATGAAGAAAGAAGAAAAAATAAGATTAGGCATATCCATTGGAGACCTAAATGGTATCGGAAGTGAAGTAGTTCTCAAAACTTTCGAAGATCCGCGCATGTTGGATTTCTGTACTCCTGTAATTTTTGCATCTGTAAAAGTTCTTTCTTTTCTCAAAAAACAGTACACCATTAATGCAAATCTTCACGGTATTGATAAAACTTCTCAAATTCTAGATGGTAAAATAAATGTACTCAATATATGGAAAGAAGGAGTAGATATTAATTTCGGACAAGAGGATGAAAAAATTGGAGCATATGCTATTAAATCATTAAAAGCAGCAACTGCTGCTCTAAAAAATGACGAAATAGATGTTCTAGTAACAGCACCTATTAATAAACACAGTATTCAATCTGAAGATTTTAATTTTCCTGGACATACAGATTACTTAGATCAGGAGCTCGAAGGAAATAGCTTAATGTTTATGATCACAGATACCTTAAAAATAGGATTACTCACAGATCATGTTGCGGTAAAAGATATTGCCGACACCATTACTCCAGAACTTATCGAACAAAAAATAGATACTATTTATAATGCATTAAAGCAGGATTTTGGAATCAGTAAGCCCAAGATTGCAGTTTTAGGCATCAATCCTCATAGCGGAGACAACGGTGTGATTGGCAAAGAAGATGAGGAGATATTAAAACCTACCATCAAAAAAATAAATGAATCGGGTAAATTAGTATATGGTCCATACGCAGCAGATAGTTTTTTTGGTTCAGATGGATATAAAGCCTTTGATGCGATTGTAGCTTCTTATCATGATCAGGGATTAATTCCTTTTAAAACACTATCCTTCGGAAAAGGTGTGAATTACACTGCAGGATTAAACAAAGTGCGAACATCTCCAGATCACGGAACAGCTTTCGAAATTGCAGGAAAAAACAAAGCGGATAATGGATCTTTCAAAGAAGCAGTATTTGCAGCTTTGAAGATTTTTAAAAACAGACAGCAATACAATGAGCTTACCAAAAATCCATTAAAAAAACAGCCTCGTAAACCTCAATTTAAAGGAAACAAAGAGTAATTAACTAGTATAGGTCTATAGGATTCGCATACAATAGAGTATAAATTAGTTTGTAATCAATTAATTAAGCGCAAAATCAAGTTCAAAGAAAAATTTTTAATCCAGTTGTTCGAAGAAAATTTGCCTCAAACACTTAAATACTTAGCTACTTGCTGACTAAATACTAACTTTCTGATATAATTTTATTTACAAAAATGCTTTCATAACGATTTTTTGTTATCTTTGCACCCGCCTTTGCCGAATTGGCAGAGACTCGAAACTGATGATGAAATGAAACCACTAAAAGAGTTTAATATCCCTTTTGTTGGACTGAAGCAAGGATTACACAAGTTTGAGTATCAAATTGGCAATACGTTCTTCGAACATTTTGAGTATGATGAATTTAATGCATCTGCAATAAAAGTCGATCTGGAGTTTAACAAGAAAACAACTATGTTAGAACTTCACTTTGTGGCTAATGGCACGATAAATGTCAATTGCGATGTCACCAACGAACCTTTTGATTTACCTATTGAAAATGAATTCTTTTTAGTAGTTAAATTTGGAGAAGAGTACAACAATGAGAACGAAGAAATTCTTATTATCCCTTTTGGAGAATATGAAATTAACGTTCAGCAATATATATATGAACTTATTGTTTTAGGAGTACCTTCTAAACGAGTTCATCCTGGTGTCGAAGATGGTACATTAGAATCTGATATACTGGAAAAATTAGATGAATTGAGCCCAAAAGAGGAAACATTAGAAAATAATAACGAGGAAATTGATCCTCGTTGGGATAAATTAAAAAACTTATTAAACGATAAATAATAGCTAACAATGGCACATCCTAAGAGAAAAATCTCCAAAACAAGAAGAGATAAGAGAAGAACACATTATAAAGCTACTGTACCACAAATAGCTACAGATCCTACAACAGGAGAAGCACATTTATACCACAGAGCACATTGGTTCGAAGGCAAATTATATTACCGTGGTCAGGTAATTATTGACAATACTGAAGAAGAAGTAGCATAAGTATATTGTTAAAATTCTATACAAAACTCTCACATTTGTGAGAGTTTTTTTGTTTTTAGTTGAATATGTGTCAAAATCCCGTTATTTTGCGCCATATTTGCATGTAATTTAGTATTTTCGACCACTTTTTACACATTATTGTGTAATAGATTCTGAAATTAGCTAAGTAATTTATTGATGCTAATTCCTGTAATGCAGGCGCGCAGAGGAGTTATTAGCGAATTCCATCTGAAACGAATATAATAGAGATTCAGATGAAACTAAAATCAAGATATGAGTAAAATCACAGCCGCTATCACAGCTGTAGGCGCTTATGTGCCAGACTATGTGTTATCTAATGATATATTAGCAACAATGGTCGATACAAACGATGAATGGATCACCACTCGTACAGGTATTAAAGAACGTAGATTACTAAAAGAAAAAGGTAAAGGAAGTTCTTTTTTAGGTATAAAAGCAGCAGAAGATTTAATCGCTAAAAAAAATCTCGATCCTACAGAGATTGATATGGTGATTTTTGCAACTGCTACACCTGATCTTCCTGTAGCAGCAACTGCAGCATATGCCGCTTCAGAAATAGGAGCAGTCAATGCATTTTCTTATGACCTACAAGCAGCTTGTTCTAGTTTTTTATATGGAATGTCTACTGCAGCCAGTTATATTGAAGCAGGAAGATATAAGAAGATCTTATTGATTGGAGCAGATAAAATGTCATCAATTATTGATTACACTGATCGTACGACTTGCATTATTTTTGGTGATGGTGGTGGAGCAGTACTTTTTGAACCTAACGACGAAGGATTAGGACTACAAGACGAATACTTACGCACAGATGGTGTAGGACGCGAGTTTCTAAAAATTGAAGCAGGTGGATCTATCTTACCTCCATCACAAGAAACCGTAACGAATAGACAACATTTCGTTCAACAAGATGGGAAATCAGTATTTAAATACGCTGTTTCTAATATGGCAGATGCCAGTATGAAAATCATGGAACGTAATAACATCAGTGGAGATGATGTAGATTGGCTTGTTGCACATCAAGCTAATAAACGTATTATCGATGCTACTGCAAACAGAATGAATCTGGATCAGAACAAAGTTCTTATGAACATTCATCGATATGGTAATACAACTTCAGCAACATTACCATTATTATTAAGTGATTACGAAAAACAACTCAAAAAAGGAGACAATATAGTATTTGCCTCATTCGGTGGAGGCTTTACTTGGGGTTCTATTTTCTTAAAATGGGCCTACAATTCCTAAACAACTAAAACACACAATACCCAACATTATGGATTTAAAAGAAATTCAGAATTTAATCAAATTCGTTGCCAAATCTGGGGCTAGCGAAGTGAAGTTAGAGATGGAAGATGTAAAAATCACCATCAAAACAACTTCAGAAGAAAACAAAGAAACAACTTTTGTACAGCAAATACCAGTAGGTAATGCGGTGCCTGCTGCCCAACCAGTAGCACAAGTACAACAGTCTACTGCTCCCGCTGCTGCTGAGCCTGCGGCTAAAAGTGGTGAAGAAGACAATTCTAAATACATTACTATAAAATCCCCTATCATAGGAACACTTTATAGAAAGCCATCTCCAGATAAATCAAATTTTATAGAAGTAGGAGATGTTATCAAAGAAGGAGATGTACTTTGTATTATCGAAGCAATGAAGCTTTTCAATGAAATTGAAAGTGAAGTTTCAGGTAAAATCGTTAAAATTTTAGCTGATGACAATTCTCCTGTAGAATTTGATCAACCATTATTCTTAGTAGACCCATCATAACCCAATTTTAAAATTCCAATTGACAAATCCCAAAATCCAATAATATGGAATTTGGAACATGGAATTTGAGATTTTTAAATTTAGACCGTTATGTTTAAAAAAATTCTAATTGCCAATAGAGGTGAGATTGCAATGCGTGTAATCAGAACCTGCAAAGAAATGGGTATAAAATCTGTAGCAGTATATTCTACCGCTGATGCAGAAAGTTTACATGTTCGTTTTGCTGATGAAGCTGTGTGTATAGGACCAGCGCCAAGTAGCGAATCATACCTTAAAATGTCTAATATTATAGCCGCTGCAGAAATCACAAATGCAGATGCTATTCACCCAGGATACGGATTCTTATCAGAAAATGCCAAATTCTCTAAAATTTGTGAAGAGCACGAAATAAAGTTTATTGGCGCTAGTGCCGAGATGATTGACAGAATGGGAGATAAAGCATCCGCTAAATCAACTATGATTGAAGCTGGTGTACCTTGTGTACCAGGAAGTGAAGGTGTAATTCCTGACTTTGAGACTTGTATAAAAGTAGCTAAAGAAACTGGTTATCCGGTAATGCTTAAAGCCAGTGCTGGTGGTGGTGGTAAAGGTATGCGTGCCGTTTGGAAAGAAGAAGACCTGCAAAATGCTTGGGAATCTGCCAGACAAGAAAGTAAAGCTGCCTTTGGTAATGATGATATGTATATAGAGAAACTTATCGAAGAACCTCGTCATATCGAAATCCAAATTGTTGGTGATAGTAACGGTAGAGCATGTCATTTATCTGAAAGAGATTGCTCTGTACAACGAAGACATCAAAAACTTACCGAAGAAACTCCTTCTCCATTCATGACCGATGAATTAAGAGACGAAATGGGAAAAGCAGCAGTAAAAGCAGCAGAATATATCAAATATGAAGGAGCTGGAACTGTAGAATTTTTGGTAGATAAGCATCGTAATTTCTACTTTATGGAGATGAACACTCGTATCCAAGTAGAACACCCTATAACTGAACAAGTAGTAGATTATGATTTAATCAGAGAACAAATATTAGTAGCGGCTGGAGTGCCTATTTCTGGTAAAAATTATTATCCGCAGTTACACTCTATAGAATGTAGAATAAACGCAGAAGATCCTTACAAGGATTTCCGTCCTTCTCCTGGTAAAATAACTAATTTACACCTTCCTGGAGGTCACGGAGTTCGTATTGATACGCACGTATATAGTGGATATACTATTCCTCCTAATTATGACTCTATGATTGCTAAGTTGATTACGACAGCACAGACTCGAGATGAGGCAATTAATAAAATGAAAAGAGCTCTTGATGAATTTGTAGTAGAAGGAATAAAAACTACTGTTCCATTCCATAGACAATTGATGGATCATCCGGATTATGTTTCTGGAAACTATACCACCAAATTTATGGAGGATTTTAAAATGGAAGAACCAAAAGACAACTAACTTATAAGCCTCAGTAATGAGGCTTTTTTCATGAATTTAGAATATGCCTTTCAGCTATTGGGAACATAAAACATGGTTATCTAATATTGATTTTACGATTATAGGTAGTGGAATCGTCGGGCTTAATAGTGCGATTCGGTTAAGAGAAAAATTTCCGAAGGCTAAAATTCTAGTGCTAGAAAGAGGAATTCTTCCAAATGGTGCGAGCACAAAAAATGCAGGTTTTGCCTGTTTCGGAAGTTTATCAGAAATTCTTGATGACCTAAATACACATTCTGAAGAAGAAGTCCTACAACTCGTGCAAAAAAGATTTCAAGGACTTAAACTGTTGCGTAAAAACCTTGGAGACTCCATTATTGATTATACTCCTAATGGAGGTTATGAACTTTTTACTACATCTGACCACAATTTATATGAAACCTGTCTTTCTAAAATTGAGGATATCAACTCATTCTTAAAACCTATTTTTAAGGACAATGTCTTTCACAAAAAAAGTAATGTTTTTAATTTTAAAAACATTCAACCTCAATATGTAGTAAATCAATTCGAAGGTCAAGTTGATACAGGTAAAATGATGGATGCTTTATTATGCAAAACCCAAATTTGTGATATCAGAATACTTAATAATTGCAGCGTACAAGCTATTACCGATACTAATGATACTGTAGAAATAAAAACAGATCATTTTACGTTATCATCTAATAAAGTATTAATCGCTACCAATGGTTTTGCCTCTCAATTTGGGCTTAACCGTGTCAAACCAGCTCGTGCACAAGTACTAATTACAAAGCCTATTCAGAATTTACATATTAAAGGAACTTTTCATTTAGATAAAGGTTATTATTACTTCAGGAATATTGATAATAGAATTCTCTTTGGCGGAGGAAGGAACATGGATTTTAAAGGAGAAGAAACTACAGAATCAGGACAAACCGAATTAATCCAACAAAAATTAGAGGAAATTTTACAAACAGTAATTTTACCTGGTACAAATTTCGAAATTGACCGTCGCTGGAGTGGTATTATGGGAGTTGGAAGTCAAAAAAAATCTATAGTTAACCAACTTTCTAACAATGTCTTCTGCGGAGTAAGACTTGGAGGGATGGGCGTAGCAATTGGTAGTCTGGTCGGCAGGGAATTAGCTGATCTTTTATAGATAGTTACTTAGTAAACATGAAAAAAATATTTCGTTTCATATATAGAAGTTTTCTAGCCTTCTTTATTCTTAGTGTGTTATGGGTGTTCATTTATAAATGGATTGATGTCCCAGCAACTCCACTAATGGGGATTAGGAATTTTCAATCGGAAAACCCGATTCCGATCAAACACCAGTGGGTTCCATTAAACGATATTTCTAAGAACTTACAACTTGCAGTAATTTGTAGCGAAGATCAACGATTTATAGCGCATAATGGTTTTGATACCAAAGCAATTCAAAAAGCAATTTTGGCACATAAAGCAGGTAAACGATTAAGAGGAGCCAGTACCATCTCTCAACAAACAGCAAAAAATGTGTTTTTATGGCCGCAACGAAGTTGGGTTCGTAAAGGACTAGAAAGTTATTTTACTTTTTTGATAGAAACGTTATGGAGCAAAGAGCGTATCTTAGAAATATATCTGAACAGTATAGAAATGGGAGATGAAATTTATGGTGCAGAAGCTGCCGCTAAATTCTGGTTTAATAAATCCTCAAAAGATTTAAACGCTAATGAAGCTGCTGCCATAGCTGCTATTCTTCCTAATCCCAGAAAATATTTAGCCGATCCACCATCGAATTATGTCCAGAAAAGAAAGGAATGGATTCTTCAACAAATGCGCAATTATGGTTCTCTTTCTTTTTCAGAATAGAGAAATACTAAATTACAGGTAGGGTAAAACCTTAGCGATTTGTTTTATAATAAAGCCCTTAAAATTCTTTATTATGGAAAACGATATGAGTAATAATAACTTCTTACAACGATCTAATGGAATAAAAAATGGTTTTGTAGCTCCTTATTATTTGGGAAATCAAAGCAATAAACAGGCTTCTAATTATTACAATACTACTCAGGTAATAAATCTGAACACCAAAAACCTACCTGGAATCCCTACAGTTATTTCGGGAAAAATCTATACTAAAGACAGAGAACCAGTACCAAATGCAAAAATCGAAATTTGGCACGCAGATGATGTAGGGGCTTATCATACTGAAGGAAGTTTTTATTTCCCTTCACAAACAACATTATCAGGATGTATTACTGCAAATGAATCGGGAATTTATAAAATTAAAACAATCCGTCCTGGAGTTTATGGATATAGGGCTAGACATTTTCATTATAAAATTTCTGCAAAAGGACATAGAACATTAGAAACTCAAATTTATTTTAAGGATGATCCCAGAGTTCTAATAGATGAAATTGCACTGGTAGCAGAAAATTGTAGAATCATAGACTTTAAATTTAACAACATAGGCTATCTAGAAGCTGATGTGTCTATTTTTTTGCCAAAAATTTAGTTTAAAATATTTTCTAAACGATAAATGAACAGTTTCATTATGTGCTGCTTATCTCTTTTTTAATATGCTACGCTACAATAATATTTGTACAATTATCGAGGTTATTCTATATTGAAATTTAAATCTGTTTTTTTTGAGAAAAATAAAAGAAGAACTATATGATCATTGTAGACAATTTGTACAAGATCGACATAACCGCATTCAAGATAGGATTGCCAATATACAAGAATCATTGACCTCTGAAACGAAAAGCACTGCAGGTGATAAACATGAGACCGGAAGAGCCATGCTTCAGTTAGAAAGAGAAAAAGCCGGCGCGCAATTAGCCCAAGTTCAAAAGTTACAGGAGGTTTTAGTTAAAATCGACAAACACTCATCTTCTAAGACTATGCGATTGGGAAGCATCGCAGAAACCTCTAAAGGAAATTATTATTTAAGTATTTCGGTAGGGGAAATTATTATTGATAATAGCACCTATTTTGCCATAGCTACCAATACTCCTATTGGAAAATTGTTATTAGGAAAAACAATTGGAGATCATTTTAGTTTCAATGGAAATGAGATAACAATAGAAAATATACTTTAAAGGAAGCTAAAAAACTAGAATTATATTTCCGTAATTAACATATGCTAGAAAGCTAGTACTATAAATTTGTTAAATGTGATAGTATAAAAAAATGATTTTAAGTAAATTGCTACCTCACAAATTATCATTCTAAATGAAGAAGCTTTCTTTATTACTTCTAATTGCAGTAATCGTTTTTGGGTGCAAACCATATCAAGACACCAAAATCCGAAAAGGTCAGATGACCTATGAAGAATTTAGAACACAACAACGATCTTTTCCGAGTAAAGATGGGATTATAAAATATATTGATAAAGGAAATGGACCTGTGATTGTATTACTCCACGGAGTTCCTACTTCTGGCTGGTTATATCGTAAAATGATCGACCCATTAGTTGCAGGAGGATACCGTGTTATTGTTCCAGATATGTTAGGTTATGGCTCTAGCGACTCTCCTGAAGGATATAAAATCTATAGTGAAAAAGAACACGCAGAAAGGCTTATTGCCCTTATGGATGAATTAGGCATTGAGTATTGGTCTCATGTAATGCACGATGTAGGTGGTGTATGGACCTGGGAACTTTTTAATCAAGCTCCTAAAAGAATTGAAGAACTAATCATACTAAATACACTACTGTATGAAGAAGGGTTTTATCCTCCAATACGATTTAGTCCCGGTGCAGCGGCCAAAGCAGCAATGTGGTCTTATCGTAATGGAGTCACCACCAACACACTACTAAAATCGTTATTTAAAGAAGGACTAAAAGAAAACAAGTTAAATGAAATTGACGTTGAGGGCTATAAAACTCCTTTATTAGAAGGAAAAACTGACGGAATGTACTATTTCTTTACTAGAACGTGTAATTACTTTCCTGACTATTCCTTAGTTTTTGAGAGTATCGATATTCCAGTTGCGGTAATTTGGGGAATTCACGACACCATGCTTCAGTGGACTCCGCAACAAACCAAAGTAACGAATGCTCTCAAAATAGATGAAGCGGATATTCATTTTATTGATGAAAAACATTTTATTCAGGAAACAAAAGCAGAAGAGATTTCCTATAAAATCTTAGATTTTCTTAAATAATACTGTCTAATTAAGACCGGCATTCGTTACCCAATGTTGTAATTCTATTCTAAAAACAGTACCATTTATTAATTCTTTTATCTGCAAGAGCTCATCTTTACTTATAGCTAAATCAATTTTATCAGATGGTGTTCTAAGTAGTAAGGATCTACAATTCTGATTTCCTTCGCATTGATCACAACACTGAGATTCTTCAGTAATCCTGCATGCTTCCGAAAAATCCTTTAACTCGTTTAGTGTAAGCAAAAATCCAATATCCTTAAATACCAATTGAACTTTTAACAAAGTAGTAGCTTGTTGCTTCTTCCAAAAAAAAGAAATACCAATTTTGTTACTGTAAATTTTATCAATAGCACTCATCTTGAATCGTATTTGATTCAAAAATATTAATTATTTATAATTAATCTAAATAAAAATAAGTTAAATTATATCTTTAAGTTTTAATTGTAGAGATACGGTTCCATTCCATTCGTTTTCATCAATCGTATAAGCTAATTTGAAGCTTTGAGACTCCGTTATCAAATGATATTTAGATCCAAGATTAAAGCCAATAGCACCAATAGCTAATCCGTTTTTCTGCACTTTACATTTCAGATGTTTCTCATCAGCTCCGACACATTTTGCATATCCAGTATCCTTAGCATCTTCAGTCATAAAAACCGGTGTCATATTTCCTGGACCAAATGGCGCAAACTGTTTTAGAATTCTAAAGAATTTTGGTGTAATCTGATCAAATTCTATAATTCCATCTATCAGAATTTCTGGAGTTAATAACTTCTTATCAATAGTAGATAGCACTACTTCTTCGAACTTTTGCTTAAACCCTTCATAATTTTCTTCTTTCAACGTCAATCCAGCTGCATATTTATGACCTCCAAATTGTTCTATATGTTCCGAACAAGCATCCAAGGCATTATATACATCAAACCCTTTTACTGATCTAGCGGAAGCGGCGAGTTTATCCCCACTTTTGGTAAAAACCAATGTAGGTCGGTAATAGGTTTCTGTTAATCTGGACGCAACGATTCCTATCACACCTTTATGCCATTGCTCATCATATACCACGGTAGTAAATCTTTCTTCTTCAGAATTTTGGACTATTTGCTCTAAAGCTTCCTCTGTAATGCTTTTATCTGCATCTTTTCGATCACTATTATACGTTTCTATTTCTGCAGCATACTGCATTGCTATTTCAGAATCTTCTTCCTTAAGGAGGTTTACGGCATGCAATCCATGTTTCATTCTTCCAGCCGCATTAATTCTAGGGGCCAATATAAATACTACATCAGTAATTGTTAAGGTATCTTTTTTAACTTGCGAAAGCATTGCCTTAAAACCCATCCTTGGACTTTGATTAATAACTTGTAAACCAAAATATGCCAGTGCTCTATTCTCTCCTGTCATTGGAACAATATCTGCAGCTATAGCAGTAGCAACCAAGTCTAAATACACTAATAAATCATTTATTGATTGTCCTTGGCCAAAAGCAACTGCTTGAATTAATTTAAAACCTACACCACAACCACATAACTCTTTATATGGATATTCACAATCTTCTCTTTTCGGATCTAACACAGCAGCAGCATCAGGAATTGTAACTCCCGGTCGGTGATGGTCGCAGATTATAAAATCAATCCCTTTTGACTTTGCATATGCTACTTTTTCTATAGCTTTAATCCCGCAATCTAATGCTATAATCAATGAAATATCATTATCTGAAGCATAATCAATTCCCTGATAAGAGACTCCATATCCTTCTCCATAACGATCTGGAATATATGTGGTAACCTGAGATGATATTGTTTCTAAATATGAAGACATTAATGCTACAGATGTGGTTCCATCCACATCATAATCGCCATACACCATGATATTTTCCTGATCTGAGAATGCTTTCTCAATTCTAGAAACAGCTTTATCCATATCTTTCATTAAAAAAGGATCATGCAAGTCTTCTAATGACGGTCGAAAAAACTTTTTTGCTTGATCATAGGTTTCAATTCCTCTTTGGACCAATAAAGAAGCAATTATAGCATCTACATTTAGAGCTTCTACTAAGTTGTTTATGATTGCAGTGTCAAGTTTTGGCTTTAAGGTCCATCTCATTGGTATTCTCGTTCCGAAATTATTTAAAAAATCCAAAGTACGAAAAACATCCCTACTCCTTTCGGTTTGCCATTAGTTTTGTATTTTGCTATACTAAAATTTATAATTAACTCAAAAAATTACACATACACATGCCATTAGTAACACCTTTATCAGCTGATCACGATCCAAAGACCAAAGAATTGGCTGAATTCTTTAATGAAACCTTAGGGTTCTGTCCTAATTCTGTATTAACCATGCAGAGAAGACCTGCTATTTCTAAAGCTTTTATCAATTTAAACAAAGCAGTTATGGCAAATGAAGGTCGTGTAACCTCAGCCTTAAAACGAATGATTGCCTGGGTGAGTAGCAATGCTACGGGGTGTAGATATTGTCAAGCTCACGCAATACGCGCTGCAGAAAGATATGGCGCAGAACAAGAACAATTAGATAATATCTGGGAGTATAAAACACATCCTGCGTTCAGCGATGCGGAACGTGCAGCACTTGATTTTTCTTTGGCTGCATCCTTAGTTCCTAACAATGTAGATGAAGCTATCAAAACAGAGCTTTATAAATATTGGGATGAAGGTGAAATCGTAGAAATGCTTGGTGTTATTTCTTTATTTGGATACTTAAACCGATGGAATGATTCTATGGGAACTACTGTAGAGGAAGGAGCCATCGAATCTGGAGAGCAATATCTCGGCAAACACGGCTGGGAAAAAGGAAAACACATATAATTTTATAGATCGTTCAATTTTTAGAATGTTAGCATAGTTAGATTGTAATAATATTGGATCAGGCCTCACAGATTTTGAACATCTGTGAGGTCTTTTTATAAAATCTTCACACAGAAATAATTTTCTCTCTTATCGCTTTTATAATTAGCCCTGCAGTATTTTTCACCTCTAATTTCATCATTAAATTTTTACGATGGCCTTCTATGGTTCGAACGCTCAGAAATAATTCTTCTGCAATTTCTGCAGTAGTATATTCTTTAGTAACTAACTCCAACACTTCCATCTCTCTTGAAGAGAGATGATAGTCTTTTCCGATTAAAGGAGGCTTAGCCGATTTATTCTTCAATCCTTTTAATAACGCTTGAGAGACAAAAGGATTAAAATAAAAACCTTTATCATACACAGATTTTATTGCATCTTCTAATTCTTGCCGATTCGTATCTTTTAATAAATATCCGTTTGCACCGACTTCCATAAGATACGATATCATTCGTTCTTCTTTATGCATAGTCAGTATAATAACTTTCATATCTGGATACAACTCTTTTATTTTTACTGTTGCATCCATCCCATTCATTTCTTCCATTTCCAAATCTAATAGTATCACATCAGGAACTGTATTGTTTAATTTGGCTAACAAATCTTTTCCACTAACTGCTTCTAGAACAAGTTCTATATTGTTCATTTTATCCAATAACGATTTGATACCTTCCCGAAATAAATTATGATCATCTATTAATCCAAGTGTAATAGTTTCCATGGTTGTAGTCTTTTAGGTTGTTAAGAGTTCTCATTCTGGTATTTCTAGTAGAACTTTCATTCCTGATTTTTCTTCTAAAAAACTAATAGTTCCTGATAAAACAGATAACCTACTTTCAATGTTTTTTAGCCCAAGTCCTTTTCTATACTGAAGTTGTTTTTGATCCAGTCCTTTTCCATTATCCTCATACACAATAATTAATGCATCATTTTGATTCTTCATCTCAATTTTTATATCTGAGGCTTCCGCATGCTTAAGTGTATTGGTAATTAACTCCTGAATAATTCTATAAATATTTAACTCTTTGGTTTTGGCTATAGATAGTGTGCTATAATTTTTAAAAGAAATTTTGATTTTTCCTGAATCCCTTATTGTTTGTACCAAGCTATCCATAGCTTCAATGAATCCTAACTTCTCTAACACAACTGGTCTTAAATCCTGAGAAATACTGCGTACACTCTGGATCATGTCGTCAAAAAATCCTCCTATTTTATCAGCTAGGCCTGTTAACTCCTCTGACGATAATTCTGGTTCTATCTGACCAATATAAAGTTTGGTTGTCGTCAACATAGCACCTACATCATCATGCAATTCTTTTGCTATTCTGGTGCGCTCCTCCTCCTGACTCTGGATAGCTGTTTTTAGTAATTCTTTCTGATAATCTGATTCTACCTTTTGATGTTTTTTTTGCTGCGCCAATAATCTGCGCTGATAGATAATAAAAAACACAATCACTGATAATGATAGTAAAAAAATTACTACCATACCAATGATGATGATCTTTAGTGTTATGGCTTCTTCGGATGCACCCATAAAGTCATTATACAAAACCGTAAATAGGCTGCCAGAAAAGTTAATTTTTCTATCATTCTGAACGGAGTCGAGAAATAATTTGTCTTGGTTTTCAATATATTTCGACTACGTTCCATGTGACAGATTGAAAAATAATAGTATGTTTAAGACAGCCTCTTTACTTCATTAATTATCTAGATCTGGACACGTTGGAGGACAAGGTGACGAATATTCAAAAATAAGTTCATTATTTTTGAATAAACGCTGTTCCTGATCCAATTCTGGCAAAAATATGGTAGTAAATTTTCCTTCTGGATTTACCCCCCATACCAAGTTTATACTTTCTGAACTGCTCAGTAACATTTGTTCTCCTACTGCTGCAGGCATACTAAAATGTTCAATACGTACTCCGTTATACCCAACTGCTGTTTCTAATGTTTGATCCGTAAATTGTTGTTGCCATCTGGATATAAAAGTTACTGCATCCTCTGGTTGCATGATATGAGATGCTACTGATTTAGAAAATATTGATTTTTCAAAACGTGTTGATTTTTCATCAAAAAGCTTGTTAATTGTCTTTTCTAATAAGATTGGTGTTGCCAGCATTCCTTCAGTTGTATTTCCACGCTGATCTGCGCCAACTATTCGGATTTGTAATGCTGCATCATTAACTTCTAGTACAAAACGTATAGTTGTTACTTCAGGAAGGCTTAATGCTCGTTCTATAGCTTCTTTAGAGATACTAAAACCATTTTCAGGAATCGTAAACACTTTTTCGGGAGTGACTTTCTTCCAGTTTTCGGCTACATCATTCTGTTGTTCTGGATTCGTAACAGTTTCTTCTTGCTGACAAGAAATAAAAACAGCAAACAACATTAAAAATAATACATGATTTGTTTTCATAATTTTAAGGTTTTAAAAGTTTATATAAAAATAGGATAATGATCGCACAAGATATACCTATTTAACTAAATTTAAACTACTCCTTAAGTTATTATTTCCCCGGATGCACCCATAAAGCGATTGTATAAAAAATTGTCAATACAATATTTACGATTGCATGAAGCCCCCAGACCAGATAACTAGCTTCTGTAGAACCTTTGAACATATTATTATTAATAAAAAACAGGATTAAGTTACTCGAAAAATATATCAAAAAACCAGCATTAATCCAGAACATTGGATTGGTTTCTAAAGCACTATACTTTACTTCTTTTAACAAGGCATAAAAGTAACTTAGAGCAAGAAAAATAACCAGTAACCCCATAAGGGTTGTCACATTAGAATTAAATGTATTTAAGTTTTGAAAAAACAGTGTGTTCATTATAGCAAATATTGTAAAAGCAACTCCTAGAATAATAAAAACTTGCTTTGAAAATATTTTTGACAATACTATTCTGTAAATATTAATAATTAATACAAACTCGATCACCGCATAAAAATGATATAATGGTAAGTTATTCATTTTTTTATACCAGAGAATATTTGAAATGATTTCTACAATAAAAATTATTATAAGTAAATATAAAAGTCTTAATTGAACCTTATTTAATAACTTGATTTTAACTACAGATAATATTAAAGGGATAACAACTATAAATGATGATATCAAACTTAAATTATCAAACAATTGCTTACCCATTTGTATTATTTTTAATAGTCTATTCTATAGGACATGTTGGTGGACAAGGCCTAGAATATTCTATAAAAATCTCGTCTTCTGTAAATTCTACTACTGCATGTCTTGATATAATATCGGTCTTTACCTCTATTTTAGGAGTGATTCCTATAACTGGTGTAAATGAAATCATATCTCTTTTAAGAAACTTATTCATATCTACTCCTGGATAGAGAATAAATTCCTTGATATTACCTATTAAAGCATCATTAAAAAGAGTGATAATATCGGTATTTTCAATCAAGTAATAGTTTACTCGTTCCCGCTGTCTTGCTTTAGTGTCGACCGCTACGAAAAGATCATCCACCAAATTATCTTCGAGATTGTTCCAATTGGTTAATATCATCTCTTTAAATATGCCTGGTACCAATGCTCCTCCATTATCCGCATCTCCTACTGTTCCATTCTGATTAGGCTGTAATGGCTCCTTATAACGCGGTACCAAACTGAAAAATAAATTTCCTAATGTACCTACTACATCTACCTCTATTATTGGTACAAAAGTGAATTGCTTTTTATCTTCTACCTCCAATGCCAGATGGGTTTTAATGCTTTGGATAGTTTTTTCATCCTTAAGACCGTTTAATGTATCAACATCTTGTTGTTTCATCTGAAAATAATTAGTACGAGTATAATGCCCACTAAAAGGTTTGCCTTTCGTCTCATTTAAACGTTGAAAATGTCTTGCTAATAACAATACCTCTTCTTCTTGCCATCGTTGAATCTTCTCTGATTGATCTAAGGTCATTAACTGTTTTTTTTCTAGGGTTGTCTGTTCCATTTGTGTGAAAATTTAGTACGTTAAATTGGTTTATTCCTTTAAAATTAATCAAAAAACAACTTTGCTGCTAATAATGACTCAACTAACAGGTAATAACCATTAAAAAACACGTATTTACCACGGGTTCAAAACTCCCGCCATTCGCACCTCTTATTCTATGTATAGTTATACAAATACTGAAGAGTCAATATCTTCTGCATACAAGAATATTTTAGACATACTCAAAAAACAATAAAAACTAATAAATAAGTAATGTTGGGAATATTCTCTTTCAAGAATTTAGGTTGTTACTTTTTAAAATAATATCGAAAACTCTTCCAAAGTAAATAGATGCTTATTATAATGATAAGAATGGCCCATATCCAATAAGTCCCAATAGTATTCTGAGCAATAGCCTGCGTATCAGAAATCTGAATAACACCATCTCGTTCGAACTGTTTCGTAAACAAATAATCTAACTGAAGATAGGTACTTAATACAGACTGCAAGCCTAAAAACAAAATCACTACTACTTCTAACTTTCTACTTTTGAATAGCGTAATAACGAATAAGAACACTGCAAAACTGCTCATTACCGCAATTCCCCAAAAAGACCTGATCCAGAGTAATAAGGAAAGTATCATGACACCTATCAATATTCTAAGAGCAATCATAGAACTTCTATGCGATTTTGCTGATACAATTAATAACGCCCCCACAACCGCTGGCCCTAATAATCCACCGGCAGCTACTAAAGCATTACCCATAAAAGCTGGCAGATAACTTCCTCCTAAATGATAATAGGCAACACCTCCACCATTTTCATAAATTTCCAAATACTCAAAACTCCCACCTGCTAATAAGGCTGTTAGTCCGTGACCCATTTCATGAAACCACGTTCCTAATAACCGAAAAGGATATTGAAACCATCCAAAATAGGGTAACTGCCATAGTACAACAACTACTAAAGCAACAATAATTATGGTATAATCAAAACGTTTAGAAATACTTGTGATTTTTAAATTTGTTTATAGTCTTTAAGAAACAAACCAAATATGTGACTTTAAATTTCCCAAAATCATCTGCTGGTATGTTTTATTATTCTGGCTTATTTTCTAACTATTGGTATTCATTGTTAAGAAAAAGTTACAAAACAATCGATGGTAATCAGAAAAATTTTAAAAAGTAAAGACAATAAATCAAGAGAGCCTTTTAGTCAGGGCCTGACCTTGAAAAGATACACCACTCCATCCTTTTTTTATAAAATTACGGATGTTTTGATGATCCGTTCCTTCTGGATTTTCCAGCACACCTTTATAATACTTACCAAAACAATCTAACGTTTCTTCTTTAGTTAAATTTTGCAATTTTGCAAAGGAAAATAATTTACAAGAACCAGAATTTTCTCCAGCTTGATTAGTTATATTTCCATTAACAAAAGATTGTGGTTCAAAACTATAATGAGCATCTATGATGTCCATTGTATTCTGAAATGTAATTTCTGTTGAAGGGTTTCTAAGTTTTTTAATAAATTCGGATATATTCATATACTATTTTTTACCTCCAACTACAATAACTATTTCTCCTTTGGGAGGTTTATTTTCAAAATGAGACAATACTTCTTTTGCAGTTCCTCTAACTGTTTCTTCGTGGAGTTTACTTAATTCTCTTGATACTGAAACTAATCTATCTATTCCAAAATATTCGGTAAAACTTCCCAATGTTTTTATAAGCTTATGAGGGGATTCATAAAAGATCATGGTTCTGGTTTCTTCTGCTAATATTTTGAGTCGGGTTTGCCTTCCTTTTTTTACTGGAAGAAATCCTTCAAAAATAAATTTATCATTTGGCAAACCACTATTAACTAAAGCAGGAACAAATGCTGTTGCCCCAGGTAAACATTCTACTGCTATATTATTTTCGACACAAGCTCTGGTTAATAAAAACCCAGGATCACTAATAGCTGGTGTTCCTGCATCACTAATCAAAGCAATTGTTTCGCCACTCTGTAATCTTCCAATAATACGCTCTATAGTTTTATGTTCATTATGCATATGATGACTTTGCATATGCGTTGTTATTTCATAATGCTTTAATAATTTACCACTAGTGCGGGTATCTTCTGCTAAAATGAGATCGACTTCCTTTAGTACTTTAATAGCTCTAAAAGTCATGTCTTCTAGATTACCAATAGGCGTTGGAACTAAGTATAATTTAGACATGTGTTAAGGTCTTACTTTTTTACTGGTTGTATATGATACGATCAGAAATATTAATCCTAAAGTTGAAAATAACCCTTGTCCATCATCTTTTATATAATGAGCAGTATAGGCAAGTACCATATCAAAAAAGAAACCTGCATACGCCCATTCTTTTAACCATTTTATTTTATTTGTAAGGATCATAATAATTCCTCCTATTTTAGCAATTGCAAGAGGTATGACCAAATAGATTGGATATCCGAGGCTTTCAAAAAAACCTCTTACCATTTCGGTATTCCTAAAATACATCTGTGCAGAAAACAGCATAATTCCACACATTGCTATCGTAGCAATCCAGTAGATAATTTTCATATAAATCGTTGTTATTTTATTTCTTGAGGGATTTAGTTATCAAAAAACATTAATCCTTACTTAGAATTCATATTTATTGGTTACAATCGCCATAAAACGCTCTTCATATTCTTCTTTCCCTACCCAATTATTATAGTCTGGTTTCACCATATTCTTAACGAACTGTCGCGCTCCACTTTTACTATTCAGCGTATTTAGTTGTGAAAGCACACGGTTATAATCGGTAGAACTTCCATCAAACAAATGTTTTATGAAAGCCAAACGATCATTAAGCCCTATATTTATGCCTTTTTTTAATTGGTCATTTAACGATTTTGGTTTTTCATCTATATCATTAACTTTTTCCAAAATAGGCATACTCTGTGGTACAGATCCAATCTCTTCTTTATCATTTTTTTCATATACCGGTTCTGATAATAAAACATTTTCTTCGGTAAATTTTGGAACAGGTACAAAAAGATCTTCGGTCACTTTCTCGTTGATCTTTTCAATAAAAATTTCAGGTTTTTGTTCTTCAAATTCCTCTAATGGTGGTTCAATAGTTTTGTTTCCGAGATTAAACATTGTTTCCGAAACCTCCTCTGCTTCGATCTCCTCATCAAGACTTATAATAGGTTTTGATTTTATTTTATGTGTAGTTTCCTCTGGAATCTCTGTCGTATCTTGCTCTGCTAAAATATTTTTAATCAGTCCTATTGTTGGTTCAGCATCAGCGAAATGAGATTCTGTAAAATTTAGAATACTTATTTTTTCATACAGTTGTCTTGCCTCTTCCTGCAATTGCGGTAAGGTAGATCTATCCTGAAGTTGCAATATCCTACGTGCAATGCTTATTAGTTCTTTTTCCAATTTCTTCTTCATAACTTTCTTGTTCGTTTGGGCTATGCTTTTTGTTTTTTAATAAATTTACCTCATCTTTAAAGCAATACCAAATAATAAAGTGAAATGTAAGATTGTTTCAACGACGGTCTTAAATTTCATTTGGTATTAAAGGAATAGGGTTTCTTTTAATTGACGCTGAAAAATACAAAATGTTTCTCGAAAATACGGTAAATCATAAAGAGCAATTTGGGTGGATAGAAGTTATCTGTGGTTCGATGTTTTCGGGTAAGACCGAAGAATTGATCCGTAGACTAAAACGCGCACAGTTTGCCAAACAAAAAGTTGAAATTTTTAAACCAGCCATCGATGTTCGTTATGACGATGAAATGGTTGTTTCTCACGATGCTAATGAAATTCGTTCTACTCCGGTTCCAGCGGCAGCTAATATTAGAATTTTGGCGGATACCTGTGATGTGGTAGGTATTGATGAAGCACAATTTTTTGATGATGAAATTGTAAGTGTTTGCAATGATTTGGCTAATAAAGGTATTCGTGTTATTGTCGCAGGATTAGATATGGATTTTAAAGGAAATCCTTTTGGACCAATGCCAGCGCTAATGGCCACTGCAGAATATGTTACCAAAGTCCACGCTGTTTGTACACGAACCGGTAATCTCGCTCAGTTTAGTTTTCGAAAATCAAAAAAAGACGATTTAGTATTACTCGGAGAAACCGATGAGTATGAACCGCTAAGTCGTGCTGCTTATTACAAAGCTTCTCTTAAAGAAAAAGTAAAAGACATTGAAGTCACTGATCCTAAAGAATTATCTAAAAATTCTGAAAAATCTAATGAGTAATGTAAAAGAAACTGTTCTGGAAATTAACTTGGCTCACCTTACTCATAACTATAACTATTTAAGAAGTAAGCTCAAACTAGGAGTTAAGCTATTAGCAGTAGTAAAAGCTGCGGGTTATGGTAGTGATGCTGTAGTTATGGCAAAGCATCTGGAAAAAATAGGAGCTGATTATTTTGCAGTCGCCTATGTTTCTGAAGGAATTGCGTTACGAGAAGCGGGAATCACAACTCAGATACTGGTACTACATCCCCAACCGATAAATTTTTTGGCATTAATAAATTATCAGCTAGAACCTAGTCTATATAGTTCAAGAGTTTTGAAAGAATTTATTGCTATAGCTGAGACTAAAAAGCAAAAAGAATATCCTGTTCATATAAAGCTTAATACTGGACTAAACCGATTAGGGTTTTGGGAGAATGATGTGGATGATATTATTGATCATCTAAACGAAACTGACTCCATTAGAATACGATCTCTATTCTCTCATCTTGCGGCAAGTGAAGATCATAATGAAAAAGAATTTACGATAAACCAGATCAATTCATTTAAGAAAACCGCTTCAGAAATGATTGATCAACTCGGATATACACCAATACTTCATCAGTCGAACACTTCGGGAGTGTTAAACTACCCTAAAGCTCATTTTGATATGGTCCGCACGGGAATAGGTTTATATGGATATGGAAACGAGACAATTTATGATAATCAATTAAAACCCGTAGCATCTTTAAAATCTGTTATTTCCCAAATCCATATGTTGGAACCAGGAGAAACTCTGGGATACAACAGAGCTTTTACCGCAGATAGCTTTACCAAAACAGCAACCATACCAATCGGACATGCGGACGGTATTGGAAGACAGTATGGGAACAAAAAAGGTTTTGTAACCATACATGGCAAAAAGGCTTATATCATTGGCAATGTGTGTATGGATATGATTATGATAGATATCACGGATATTGAGTGTAAAGAAGGTGATGAGGTAATAATATTTGACAACTCCTCGTCTGCAGCTATAATTGCTGAAGGTGCAGGTACAATTTCTTATGAGCTGCTTACCGCAATTTCTCCAAGGGTAAAACGTATTGTTATCGATAATAATTGATTTTCATCGAATTCTCCGCGCTGTTTTTTAACATTATTTTTACAAATCATTGATATTTTGCGTATTTTGGTTGATATATTTACTAACTAAATAAAATAAATCATGCTTAAAGAATTTAAGGAATTTATAATGACTGGTAATGTCGTTGAATTTGCCGTTGCCGTTATTATGGCTACTGCAATAGGAGGAGTTGTAAAAGGCTTCGTATCTAACATCGTGATGCCTGTTGTAGGTTATTTTGCTGGAGGAATAGATTTTAACGATAAGAAAATCATTCTTCAAGAAGCAATTGTAGATGCTACGGGTGCCATAACAACCGCAGAAAATGCGATAACTTATGGAGCTTGGATTAATACCATAATTAATTTAATCATAGTTGGATTTGTTATGTTTATGATTGTAAAAGCATACAACAAAACTAAAAAACCAGTAGAAGAAGCTCCTGCAGCTCCAGCTGGACCAACTCAAGAAGAGTTATTAGCTGAAATTAGAGATTTACTTAAAAAGTAAAATCTTATATCTCAAATGAATAATCTATAGCTACCGCTATACTACATATTCTAACTAAACCGCTCTATACGAGCGGTTCTTTTTTATAATAATGTTAAATAAATAACAAATTGTTTAAATTGATATAATTTATTAAAAAATCATTACTCTTATAGAAATATTCAGCACATTTGCTGGAATTTAAAAACAAAGACCGATTTTTGTGTCTTTAAGAAGTCAATAATAAATAAAGCAGATGAAAGTAGCTGTTGTAGGTGCCACAGGATTGGTAGGTACCGTAATGTTAAAAGTATTAGAAGAACGTAATTTTCCAATAACGGAATTAATTCCAGTAGCGTCAGAAAGATCTGTGGGTAAGAAGATATCTTATAAAAATCAAGAGTTTACCGTAGTTAACTTGGCTACTGCTATAGAAATGCAACCTGATGTAGCATTATTTTCGGCAGGTGGAAGTACTTCAACAGAGTGGGCTCCCAAATTTGCAGATGCTGGAATTACAGTGATTGATAATTCATCGGCTTGGAGAATGGATCCAACTAAAAAGTTAGTGGTACCGGAAATTAATGCAAAAGAGTTAACCAAAGAAGATAAGATTATTGCTAATCCTAATTGTTCAACCATACAACTGGTAATGGCATTAGGTCCATTACATAAAAAATATAAAATCAAGCGCGCTGTAATTTCCACGTATCAGTCTATTACCGGTACCGGAGTAAAAGCTGTACAACAGTTAGAAAATGAGTACGCAGGTGAAAAAGGCGAAATGGCGTATCCTTATCCAATCCATCGTAATGCTATCCCGCACTGTGATGTATTCCAGGAAAACGGATATACTAAAGAAGAAATGAAGTTGGTTAATGAGACTCAAAAAATCCTTGACGATCGTACTATTGCTGTTACAGCAACAGCCATTCGTATTCCGGTTGTTGGAGGACATAGCGAGAGTGTAAATCTTGAATTTGATAATGAATTTCAGGAAAATGAAATTCGTCAATTGTTAAATAACACTTCTGGAGTTACTGTACAGGATAATCCCGATACCAATACGTATCCTATGCCTATCTATGCAGAAGGAAAGAATGATGTTTTTGTGGGTAGAATAAGAAGAGATCACTCCAGAGAAAATGCCCTTAATATGTGGATTGTAGCGGATAATCTTCGTAAAGGAGCAGCCACTAATGCTGTACAGATTGGAGAATACTTAGTAGAAAATAATTTAATCGGCTAAATAACCAACCTTTATTCTAAAACCCCTTGTTATCACGAAAGTATAAACAAGGGGTTTTTCTTTATTGATATTTTATAAATTAAGATTTATATCTATTTAAGTATTACTCTCCAACTCTTGGTACATATATGTGCTTTCCTAAAAATAATGCATTCAGAAATAGACGGTTAGTTCCGTACCAAGAACCTCTAAAATTAGGATTATCAGCAAATAAAATCACCCGACCGCTTCCTATATTACTGACAATAAGTGAAGCTGATGGTTTTAAATAATTTTCATAATTATCACTAGATACATATCCATCAATATGTGCATCTTCTGTATATTTTGCCACTGTAGCGTATGGATTCTTGCTTGGAGCGATAAATACCTCATTGTTTTTATAAACAGGCAATGAATTATCTCGATATCCAAAACCTAAAGGGTGTGTAATATCAAGATCTACTTCGAAAATTGCCCCTCCAACTTGTTCTCTTCCAATATTTTCACCTGCATCTACGTATGCTAACCGTTTTACAACTTTATTCTTTGTGGTGTCCTTTTCTTTTTTGGTGAACTCTTCTTTCACCATTTTTTTATCGATGACCCATTTTGAAGCATTTGCAATAGTAACCAGTGTATTTCCATAAGACACCCATTCTTTTATTTTTTTCTGTTGAAGAGAATCTAATTGTTGGTATCTTCCAGAAACCATAACTAAGGTGTTATATTCTTTTAAAGAAGCTCTATTAAACATACTCATTCTTAACTTGGTTATTGGCATGTGGACTCGAGTATCCAATAAATGCCATACCTCTCCCGCTTCATAAGAATTTATTCCATCACCAATTAATAATAGTGCTTTTGGAATATCTAATTTTCTAAAATTACCACTTCCTAAATCAATTCCTGACGTACTAAATCCGGTATTTGTACTAAAAATAGGTACATTAAACTTTTCTTGTACTTCTTTAATTATTGTAAATACTTCGTCACTGTTTTTTTTCTGCTTACTTACCGGAATCAAAACACTTCCGTAATTAAAGCTTTTGTTTCCATTAGAGGTTATGATACTAAATGGTTTAAAAGCTGATGCTACAAGTAATCCTTTGGATTGCATATAATATAATGCAGCTGGGGAGTTATAATCATCCCAATCCACTATATATGCATAATCAGATTTTGAAACCTTTGAAATAGTAGTTATTCCTTCAGTAGAAGTTACCTCTTCTCCTAAGTTGATAGATTTCAATTCTTTATATTTTAGGTTGTAAAAATTAGCAACACTCCAGGCCGAAGCATCATAAAAAACACTATCTCGATATTTATTGTAGGTTTCGAAAATAGTCTGCACCATTCGTTTTTGAGGTTGTTTTACTGGTACAACATATCGGTCTCCTTTTTTATATACCTTAATCTTATGAAGCAATAATTTATCAATAAAGGCCTTATTTCTATTCTGGTCGTAAGCATCTCCAAACTCATACCCTGCAACATTATTCTTTACCGCATTAGTCACTGCTGATTTAAAAAAGTTCTGCTGATACTTACGGAGTGCTCCCTTATTTTCGACAGCGGCTTTTATTGTAGCTATGCTAGAAACATACTGATTTCTGATTGTAAAAGGAAATGAAATTGTTCCATAATCTGTATCCTGCAAATGCCCTCTGGAACTAGCTTGCTCAAACAATAAGGCTAATGCTCCCTGCAAATCAGGATAGGAAGATCCATAACCTGGATATGTTCCATCAAAAGCTTCCTTTGTAAAATAAAAAGACCCTATATTATCTAACGCATTAGAAAAATATGGCGCAAATAGATTATTTAAATCTTCATAATTTTCCTTAGGCATAATAGGATTTTGAGAACCAATAGGTTTCATAGGTTCAAAAAAGTACGTACTGTTCGTGCCCATTTCATGAAAATCAGTTACCACATTTGGATACCATTCGTGATACCACGTTAATTTTCCACGACTTTCTGGATTGATCCCCAGTAACCAATCTCGATTAAGATCAAACCAATAATGATTCGTTCGACCACGAGGCCATCCTTCATTATGCTCAGCATCATAACGGTCACTTACTAATGGAGTACCTTTAAACTGATTAGCCCATTGAGTATGCCTATCACGTCCATCTGGATTAATCGTAGGATCAATGAATATAATAGCATTTTCCAGATATGTTTTTATTTCCGAAGTGTTAGAAGCTACCAAGGTATATGCTGTTAACATGGCTACTTCGGAACTGGAAGGTTCATTGCCGTGAACATTATATCCCAATTGAACAAAAATCGGTACATCATTATAATTTGTAGGATTAATTGAAGTTTTCGTAAATGCTAAATGCTGCTCTTTGAGTTTTGGTAGATTCTTTAGATTATCCGATGCAGAAACAGTCAATATCACTAATTTTCTATTCTCATGAGTTTTTCCATAGCTTTTAATAGATGCTCTTTCTGATAATTCCGCAAGCTTTGTAAGATATCCCACAATTTGATCATGACGTGTATGTTGTTCACCTATTGGATACCCCAAAAATTCTTCAGGTGTTGGAATTTCCGAAGAAAAAGGAGCTTTGTCTTTTAAAAAATAATCTTGTCCAATAATAGGGATCGTACATAACAAAGAGATAAAAAAGGTTAGTGTTAGAAGATGTGTGAGCCTCATTATTTATAATATTAAAATTGCTTCAATTAGTTAGTTTTCAATAGGTGTAAGATATTTTTTTAACTCCGGTTTTTAATAACATTTGTAAGGTTTTTAACATTTGCTCCTCTAATACATCACTTAATCATAAAAAAATAAAACAATGAATACTAAATTAATATTAGCCATAAGAATCTTATTAGGAATCTTATTAATTGTTTTCGGAAGTAATAAGTTTATCGGTTTTTTACCTGATTTTGAATTTGCTAATCCAGAGGCAGGAGTTCTTTTTGGAGCATTGGCAGGTAGTTATATCCTTAAAACCGTTGGATTGATAGAAGTAATTGTCGGACTTTTATTAGTAAGTAATAAAGCGGTGCCCTTTGCATTAGTGTTAATGGCTCCTATTTCTGTAAACATAATTCTCTTTCATGCGACGCTGGATCCTGCAAACATAGCTCCCGGAGCATTTGTTTTTCTGATAAATGCATTCTTAATTTATGGAAATTGGAACACTTTTAAAAGCTTATTTTAACAGGCTACTCGTATAATTTTACTGGTATAAAAGTAAAATTTTTCGTTTCTTAGAGGACGGAAAATTCCGACTGCTCTACATTAAATGATCTCCAGCGTTGCTAAACCCCAAAGCAACACTTAAATGTGTAATAACTATATGATCGTTAGTAGAGCAGTCTTTTTTATACTTTCTTTAGCATATTGCAGTTTGGACTTTTAATAGATTTGCGTGTTAAATCACAATAGGTATTAAAAAATAAGTCGAATTACTTATGAAATAAATAATGTACAGCTAATTATAAGACTGCAAAATCTAACTCATCATGAAAAAATCACTTTTAATACTATTTTTGATCTCATTTATAATAGGATGTAAAGAAGAAACAAAAATAGAAACTGCTAAAACTACTATTCCATTGAATTATCCAGAAACCAAAAAAGTAGATACTGTAGATACTTATTTCGATACTCAAGTCAAAGACCCTTACCGATGGTTAGAAGATGACCGCAGTAAAGAAACTGAAAACTGGGTTACTGAACAGAACAAAGTAACTTTTGGATATCTAGATAGTATACCTTTTAGAGATCAGCTAAAAAAACGATTATCTAGTTTATGGAACTATGAAAAAGTTGGAGCTCCTTTTAAAGAAGGTGACTATACCTATTTTTATAAAAACGACGGATTACAGAATCAATATGTAATTTATAGATTTAAAAACGAAGGTGATGAACCAGAAATATTTTTAGATCCAAATACTTTTAGTAAAGATGGAACAACCTCTCTCGGAGGGTTGAGTTTTTCTAAAAATGGAAAATTATTGGCTTATTCTATTTCTGAAGGAGGTAGTGATTGGAGAAAAATAATTATCAAAAATTCAGAAACCAAAGAAATTATAGAAGATACATTGGTAGATATCAAGTTTTCTGGAATGTCTTGGAAAGCAAATGAAGGTTTCTATTATTCTAGTTATGACAAACCAGAAGGAAGTGAACTATCTGCTAAGACTGATCAACATAAAGTGTATTATCATAAATTGGGAACTTCTCAAAAAGATGATTCATTAATTTTTGGAGGCACTCCAGATGAAAAACATAGATATACTAGTGGTCGTGTAACTGAGGACGATCGATATTTGGTTATTACCGCTAGTACTTCTACCTCAGGAAACAAGTTATTCATCAAAGATTTAACTAAACCAAATAGCAAATTAGTTACTGTTTTGGATACAACAGAAAGTGATACTTATGTAATCGAAAATGTAGGTTCTAAACTATATCTTGTCACTAATCTAGATGCACCCAATCAAAAAATTGTAACAGTAGATGCGGCTAATCCGATATCCGAAAACTGGAAAGATTTTATTCAAGAAACTGAAAATGTTTTGAGTCCAAATACAGGTGGTGGTTATTTCTTTGCAGAATATATGGTAGATGCTGTATCTAAAGTTTTACAATATGATTACGATGGGAAACTGGTACGTGATGTAGAATTACCAGGAGTAGGAAGCGTAGGAGGTTTTGGAACCAAAAAAGAAGAAACGGCATTATATTATTCATTTACAAATTACAAAACTCCAGGAAGTATTTATAAATATAACATTGCAGAAGGTACTTCAGAATTATATCGTAAACCTAAAATTGACTTTAATCCGGAAGATTACGAAAGTAAACAAGTTTTCTATAGCTCTAAGGACGGTACTAAAGTCCCAATGATCATTACTCATAAAAAAGGAATAGAATTGACAGGTAAGAATCCAACTATCTTATATGCATACGGAGGGTTTAATATTAGCCTTACCCCTTCTTTTAGTATTACCAATGCTGTATGGATGGAACAAGGTGGAATTTATGCTGTTCCTAATCTTAGAGGTGGTGGTGAATATGGTAAAAAATGGCACGATGCCGGAACTAAAATGCAAAAACAAAATGTATTTAATGATTTTATAGCTGCTGCAGAATATTTAATAGAAAATAAATATACTTCCAGTGAGTATCTTGCTATTAGAGGAGGTTCTAACGGTGGTTTATTGGTAGGAGCAACAATGACACAGCGTCCTGATTTAATGAAAGTAGCATTACCTGCTGTTGGCGTTTTGGATATGTTACGTTATCATACATTCACAGCTGGTGCAGGATGGGCATATGATTATGGAACTGCACAAGATGACAAACAAATGTTTGAATACCTAAAAGGATATTCTCCCGTACATAACGTAAAAGAAGGTGTCAAATATCCGGCTACACTTGTTACTACTGGAGATCACGATGATCGTGTTGTACCTGCACACTCCTTTAAATTTGCAGCAGAATTACAAGCAAAACAAAGCGGTAGCAATCCAACATTGATAAGAATTGAAACAAATGCTGGTCATGGAGCAGGTACACCCGTTAAAAAGACAATTGAACAATACGCAGATATTTTTAGCTTTACCTTATTCAATATGGGATATGAAGTCTTACCAGAACAAGTAAATGATAAGATAAAAGGATAATTGTTTTATTATTAAAATTAAAAGATCCGTTTTCTGAAAAGAGACGGATTTTTTTGTTGAAGTTATTTATATTTGAAATATGCTTACAGTTCAAAATGTTTCTTTCGCTTATGATACCGCTCCGGTTTTAAAAAAAATCAATTTTACTATTGAAAAAGGGCAACATATTGCTCTCATCGGAGCTAGTGGTTGTGGAAAAAGCACATTGCTAAAAATCATTTATGGACTTTTGGACGTGGATCAAGGAATGCTATTCTGGGATGATCAAAAGATATTAGGACCCGCATATAATTTGGTTCCCGGACAAGAAAACATGAAATACCTTTCTCAGGGATTCGAACTGCAGTCCTTCAGAACTGTAGAAGAAAATATAGGTCAATATCTATCTAATTTTGAACCAGAACTGAAACTTGGTCGTGTCAATGAACTTTTGGAAATCGTAGAGATGGCTCCATTTGCCGATACTAAAATTGAAAACTTAAGTGGAGGTCAAAAACAAAGAGTTGCACTGGCAAAAGCATTAGCAAAAAGACCAGAGTTGCTACTGTTAGATGAGCCATTCGGAAATATTGATAATTTCAGACGAAGTTCTTTACGGAGAAATTTATTTTCCTACTTAAAAAGAAATAAGATTACTAGTATTACAGCAACTCACGATAAAACAGACATCCTATCCTTTGCTCAAGAAACTATTGTAATTCATAAAGGTGAGATTATAACCAAAGGAAAAACTCATAACCTGTATCAAAATCCTGATAACTATTATATCGCATCACTTTTTGGTGAAGTAAACGAATTACCAATTTCTACCATTATACCAGATTCTAACAATGATAAAACTATTTTGTTATATCCTCATGAGTTGCAAATTGTCGAGAATTCTGATCTAAAGGCTAGAATTAAGAAATCCTATTTTAATGGAAATCATTATCTAATTGAAGCTGTTTTTAACAATAAAGTTATTTTTATTGAACATCCGTATTCCATAGAAAATTCCGAAGAAATTGCAATACAAGTTTCTCAAGAAATAATTACCTCTAGAGCCAAAAACAATTAATTCTAGGATAAACAACTTAGCAAGATAAATATAAACTCCCGACTTCTGGTCAACCAAACCTAACGCAGGCTAATTAGTCCTCTACGGATTCTATTTCTAATCGTTCTAATTCACTTTATTAAAATACCTTTACAGTTGGTAGATATTACACATCTATCTAGCCAATTATTATTATCTTATAGAATATTTACTCTTAAAACCAACAACTATGAAACGTAAATTATTTATTTTAAAAATTTTAGCTTTCTTGTTTATTGCCAATATCGCAATTGCTCAAGAATCAAATCAAACCGATAGTTCTATAGCCAAAGTAGCAGATACAGGTTGTACTGGTCAAGATACTTTTGACCAAGGTGTGAGAATTGTCCCTAATGCTAATTCATGGAAGGATAGCTATCAAGCAAATGGTTTTTGTTTCTGTGAATCTTCTTTTGATCACGGTGTTGGTAATTTCAAAATTGATATCAATGGACAAGGGAGAAATATTAAAGATATCTGTGATGAGCTTAAAAAACATCCTAGTTTCAGGAATATAGCAAACGGAGATCCCAGATATAATACGATACAATGTGGTAACGACCCTGGACATGAAGACGCCATTACCATACAAGGTAAGAGAATTAAAGACGAGAAAGTTTGTCCTGGTCGTGTAGACCAAGGTAGTGCAGGGTGTCAATGTAAAGGACCTAAATTCGATATGAACTGGTTAGGTTCTAGACCTCGATTTGGTGGTGGCGGAAACGGAGACAATACTGGTCCTAATACTTCATTTACTACTCCATCAAATAACGCATCTTTTTCAGCTCCTGCGACTATAGAAGCTATTGTTACCGCAACTGATAGTGATGGTGTAAGTAATGTGCGCTTATATCTTAATAATTCTTTAGTAAGACAAGAAAACGTTAGCCCGTACACTTGGAATAACAATAATCAGGATAATGTCTTAAAAAATCTTCCTGAAGGAAGTTATACGTTAAAAGCTGAAGCTACTGATACTAAAGGAGCCAAAACGACAAAAACAATTTCTTTTACTGTAGGTAATGATGATGGAGGAGGAACTAGTGACTTTGTAACAATATTAGGACAAAGTATTAACAAGTATGTAAGCTCTGAAGGTGGCACTAGAACTATGCAAGCAAATCGAAATTCTGTAGGAACAAACGAACAATTTATTGTTGAATCAGCTGGAAACGGAACAGTAAGTTTTAAGGATAGTAATGGCAAATATGTTAGTTCAGAAAATGGTGGCAAGCCTATGAACTGTAATAGAAATGCTGTAGGATCTTGGGAAAAATTTACCTTAGAGTCTATAGGAGGTGATCTTTACGCTATTAAAGGGAATAATGGCAAGTACGTAAGTCACGAAAACGGTACTAAAGCCATTAATTGTAACAGAGATGCAATAGGTGATTGGGAAAAATTTACTATCAAAGGATTAAACACAAACAGGTCAAATGAATTAATTAAAGGAAACATAGAACCTTATTCGATTAGTGTATATCCTATTCCTATGAACGCTGATGATATTAACCTTACAATCTCATTACCTAAAAAAGTGACATATTCTTCTATTGAAATTATAGACCTCAAAGGAAATAGTATTGCAAAAAAGAATACAGGTGCTATGGAATCAGGTACCAAATCTATTTCATTAAATGAAATGAAACAAAGTATGCTTTCCAATGGACTTTATATAATAAAGGTTAGATTGGATGATACAGTAATTACTAAGAAAATAACGAAACAATAATTCGTTCCTTATATTTTAAAGCGGATAATCAATTTAGGTTATCCGCTTTTTTATTATCAGCTTTTATTTTTAATATTGCTTCAACTTCATTTCCTTACCATCAAAAACAGCATAGGTATAATGCACTATCCAATCTCCTAGATTGGTATATCTCGATTTTGAATTTAGTTCAATCTCCATAGGAAGGTGTCTATGTCCAAAAACAAAGTGGTCTATATTTTTAGCCTCTAGTTTTCGTCTACAATATTGCACCAACCATTCATTATCTTCTCCGAGAAAAGTAACATCCTCGTCTCCTGATATTAATTTGTTTTTTACAGAAAGGTATTGCGCTAGTTTTACTCCTAAATCTGGATGTAACCATCTAAAAAACCATTTGGCGACAGGATTGGTAAACACTTTTTTCATGCGCTTATACCCTTTATCTCCAGGTCCTAGTCCGTCTCCGTGACCTATAAGAAATGTTGTGTTATTAAAAGTAAATTCTTGTGGTTTGTGAAATACTGGGATATTTAATTCTTCTTCAAAATAACCATTCATCCAAAGATCGTGATTCCCTACAAAATAATATATAGGAATACCCGCATCAGTAATTTCTGCTAGCTTTCCTAATGTTCTTGTAAATCCTTTAGGAATTACGGTTTTATATTCAAACCAGAAGTCGAAAAGATCACCTAATAAAAAGATCGCAGCGGCATCTTTTTTAACATCATCTAACCAGCTTACAAACTTTTGCTCTCTTGGAAAACTCTTCTCCGTTGTCGGAGCTCCTAAGTGGTTATCAGATGCAAAATATATCTTTTTACCTTCTGGAAGATTTATAAGTTTCATGTATGTTATTAGATGATAAAAAAATATTCGTTATTAATCGTTATCAGATGCATACCACTCTGCAAAAGAAGTTTCGGTTTCCTTAAGTTTTAGGGAGTGTAATAGTATATTCTCTGGAAGCCTAGCCTTAATTTTTTCAGCAAAATCAATTACCATATTTTCACTTGTAGGTTGATAATCTACCAAAATAACATTGTGCCCTCTTTTTTCTAATTCTTCAGCCAACTCTAAGTGTGGCGTGTTCTTATTAAAAACAGTGGCGTGATCAAAGACATCTTCTATATCTTCTTTTACAATCTTCTTAAGGTCTCCAAAATCGATAACCATACCCAATTTTACGTGTGACGTATCGGTGATAGGACTTCCGATAACAGTAACACTTAATTTATAACTATGTCCATGAACATTTTTACACTTACCATCATATCCATATAATGCGTGACCTGTTTCAAAAGAAAACTGTTTGGTAATTCTGATCTTACTCATTTGTCGCTTTGTAACTTTTTGTAACTTTTTGCAAAGTTAGTGAACATTATCTTCTCTTTCTTTTATTATAAAAGTAAACTACTACCAATATAATTCCTAAGATCAGGAATAATCCATTACCCCCTAAAAAACTGAGTATATCCATATGTTATTTTTTGAACTTTTTTAATGCATCTTTGGTAAATGTTGACAATACTAATTCTCCTGATACTTCAGCTCTTTCCATCAATAATTCATCCCAATGATCAGTTCCTTTCCAATTGACTTTTTTCATTGTCTGTACTGCCTGTGGGTTATAGCTTGCTAATTTCTCCGTAAACAATTGAACTTCTTTATCCAGCTCTGCAATGGTTTCAAATACTCTGGCAAATACTCCATTTTCTTTTGCCCAATAGGCATTTTTCCATTGGGATCCGTCATAGGCTAATGCTTCGAACGCGGCTAATCCTATTTTTCTAGATACAGCTGGTTCAATAACAAAAGGTCCAATTCCAATGGTCAATTCGCTTAATTTAATTGATGCGGCTTCTGTTGCCATACAATAATCACACGCCGAAGCTAATCCAATACCACCACCTACAGTTTTCCCTTGTATTCTACCAATAATTGGTTGTTTACATTTTCGCATTGCGTTTATTACATTAGCAAACCCTGAAAAGAATTTTTTTCCTTCTTCTAGGTTAGTAATAGAAACTAATTCATCAAAAGAAGCTCCCGCACAAAATGCTTTTTCTCCTTCTGATTTTAAAATAATAACATGAATCGAAGAGTCCTTAGACAACGTATTAATAGCATTTGTCAATCTCTCTAATAGCTCCGATGGGAATGAATTACTTGATGGGTGTCCAAATTCTACAGTGGCAATATGATTTTCTGAGTGTGTATATAAACTTCCGTTGGTTCTTGTAGTAGTCATCATACTAGATTTTTGATAAAAATAGATAATATTTTAGATTCTTTTACACTAAGCACGTACTATAATATAAACGCGTATTTCCACGTATTTATATTTCTCATTTGATAAATTAACTTTGATTTATGGAAAAAAAATATTTGGGAAAATTCAGATTAGCAGCTCTACTCATTTGTTTATATGTAATTATTGTAATGGCAATTTTAAAATTTGCGTTTTAAGTAGCGGCTAATCGATAATACTTACTTCTGAATTTTATTACTAATGCTAACCCTCTAATCAGCATCCAAACAGTAATTGCGATCCATACTCCGTGTAGTTTCCAATCAAAATATCTTGCGATTACTAATGTAGGAACAAAACCAAGAAACGTAGACCCTAATAGTACATTGCGTAAAAATCCAGTTTCTCCAAGTCCCTTGAATATTCCATCACCAACAAACGCCAATGCATTTATTGGTAATGCAAGTAGAACTAAGTAGAAAAAACCGGTAAATATAGTTAACACCTCGGGGTCTTTAGTAAAAATCAAACCTAATTGTTCTAGCATCAAGAAAGAGAAACCTCCTAAAATACACGCTACTATAATTCCGTATATGTTTACTTTCTTAGACATTTCAACTAGGCTTTTATAGTCTTTAGCACCCAATAATCGCCCACCTAAAATATTACCAGCTCCACCATATCCATCAATAAAAAACGCAAAGAATAACCATAATTGTATAGCAATACTATGTGCTGCGATATAATTTGTTCCTAAACTTGTCGCTTCTCGTACCGCTAGAAGTAATGTCGTATTTAGTGCCAGTGAGCGAATGAAGAGATTTCCACTCATCACTAAAAAACGTTTCATTTCAGGATGCCAAAGTTTTTCTAATCTTAGTGATACTTCTGTTTTTTTAAGCAATAAGATAAGTGATAAGACAGTCATTAGAATCTGCGAAAAAAGACTTGCCCATGCCGCACCTTCTAGATACATTGGTTCCAAAATTCCTTTTATTCCATAAACCAAAGCAAAATCTAATATAACATTAGCTACAACTCCAATCAAGGCAATAATCATAGGCCAAAATGTATTTTGAAGTCCTCTGAAAATTCCGAAAACAGCAAATACAAATAATGATAGAGGAAATCCCCATACTCGAATGCCATAATACGAAATACAATACTTCAGTACCTGACCTTCAGCCTTTAGAAGTATAAAAATTTCTTTAATAAAAGGTACGGTAATAAGAAGAATCGTTATACTTAGACCAATATTAAAAAGTATTGCTTGTGCAGGTAGCGTCTTTACCTCATCTAATTTTCCTGCTCCTAAATATTGCGAAATAATAGCCGAGATCGCTGCACGAGTTTGTGCTAGCACCCATATCAACATAGACAAAAATGATCCCACAATCCCAACTGCAGCTAGAGATTCTGTTCCATTTACAGGTATATTTCCGACGATTGCGGTATCAGTGGCAGATAAGACTGGTTCTGCAACCCCTGCTATAATTGCCGGAATTGCCAAACGGTTTATATTTTTAAAACTTATAACACTACTCACAATACTAATTCATAACAATAAAAAGGATGTTTACTTTGCTTAGGGAAGAAAATATTTCCTAACCTTTTATACCCTCTGGTTTCATAAAATTTTTGATTTCTTTTATTCTGACTAAAAGTATCTAGACGAATAGATTTATAACCTTTCTTTTCCGCAAAGATTTCTGCCCAGTTCATTAATTGTTGTGCATACCCCTGACCCCAATAATCAGGATGTATTGCCAATCGATGGATATATAGATTCTTTTGGTTCTTAGTAAGCCATTCGATCGGAATGTATTCATCATCCATTAATTCCGTAACTACAATAATACCTTTAATGACATTGTTCTCTTCTAAAACATATAATTCTTGTAGTTCTATATCTTTCTCAAAACGAGATCGAGTAGGGTAATGTTCATTCCATTGGTAAATTTCTTTAGCAATCATGGCCTTAGCACAAGCCTGTGTTAATTTATGAATAGCATCTAGATTAAAAGGTACAGCTTTACGGATCATACTTTTTTACAAGCTTCAAAAATACAAACTATTATTTTGCACAATGATATCTAAAGTATGCGTGAACATTATTTTATATAAACTTTAAGAAAACACAGGTTATTAATAGCATTATGAGTACCTAAAAAATCTTATTTACTGATCAAAAATTGTAATTTTGCATCCTTAAACACAAATCAAGTTTAGTAATGAAAAATATTCTTGTTCCTTTAGGTCTATCAGAAAATTCAGTTAGTATAGCACGACTTCAATACACTATTGATTTCGCAAAAGAAATAGGAGGAACAGTATATGCTGTTCAAGTTTTTAAAGAACTACCAAGATCAGGTAGTCTTCCTTCTGTCAACGAAACGCTAAAAAATATTTCAGTTACTACGATTGAGGAAAAATTTGCTCAAGTTAATAAAAAGGGGGTTGATATAATTGCACTTCCTTTAGAGGGTGATGATTTATTAGAGGCTATCCCAGAATTTAATCTAAAGCACTCCATTGATTTAATCGTTCTTGGTGCAGAAAGTCATGATATCAAAAACCCTTATTTCCTTGGTCAGACCTCCGGGAGTTTGTTAAAAAAAACTGAGATACCAGTGCTTGTAATTCCAGAAAATTATATTTTCCAACCAATATCCAAAGTTTTAATGGCTATCAAATCAGGGGTTATTAAAAAACAAAAATCGCTGAACCCTATAAAAGAAATTTTAAATGCTTTTAATTCAGATGTAAAGTTACTTCAGGTTAAAACAAAAGAATTTTTACCAGAAGATGTAGAGTTTCAAAAAGATTTGGCAGAAATTATAACATCCTATAAATCTTCTGAAAATGCAACTTTATTTCACGGAGTTTTAGAACATCTTAATGAAAACAATCCCGATTTGTTATGTGTTTTTAGACGAAGAAGAGGTTTTTTTGCCAAGCTATGGGAGGAGAATACAATATTGAAAAAAGATTTCGAAAGTAGAATACCTTTGTTAATTCTTAAGGGCGCTTTACGTGATTAATCAATACTTGGGGATGTAGCTCAGCTGGCTAGAGTGCTTGACTGGCAGTCAAGAGGTCGTGGGTTCGAGTCCCATCTTCTCCACAAAAACAAACAGTTATGAAAGTATTTTCATAACTGTTTGAAAAATATAACAATTCTATCTTTTGATCAGTTCACAATAAGCTTCCTTATTATCGATTTTTTATTCTTATTTACTTTCAAAATATAAACACCTTTAGTAAGGTTACTAAAGCTATATTCTTTTTGACCTGTTTTTTCTATATTTCTTACCTCTCGACCAGATATATCAAATAAAATCATTCGTCTTATGTCATCATAATCTGATACTTCAATATGGACATTTCCGTTGCTTGGATTAGGAAAAATTCGTATAGTTTCTTCCTCGTCTTTGGATTCATTATCATCATCAATTCGTTGGTCACATCCAGTTTTAAAACTGATCCAATCTAATTGAATATTTCTACTTGCATTATGAAAATATAGGTATACAACATGATTACCAGTACCTGATACATCTATTATTTTTTCCACATAATTATTCCAATTTCCTGTGCTTTCGGGATATATCTCTGCTATATTATTACTATCCTGATTATTGTCAAGTCGTATTTTCATATAACCATTCTCATTATTTCCTTTAGAGTATCTGAATGTAAACTTACCTCCTGATATATCAATATTATCAAACCTCATCCAATGAGAGTAACTAATATTCGTTACGACTCCATTTACAGTATTCAATTGATAAAAATTATCTGAATTATTTTCTGCTTGTATTTTTTCGCAACTTGAACCTCCTGTATCACTATCTGATTCTTCAAACCTTATCCAATTCATATTAAAAAGACCACCTGAAATGTTTAATCTTAATATTTGGTTTGCACTTCCACTTGTTATTTGTACATTTTCTATACGAACATTTTGCCAAGATTGCCATCCATTGGTATTAGGAATAGCTACTGAACCTAATTCTGATGTTCCTAATTTTAGAGATAAAGCTTTCGAATTATTTTGAGTACTTGCGACTCTCAAAACTATATCATATGTTCCAGGAGTAACATCTCCTATGGTATATTCTAACCATTCTCCATTAGCTGTCCATCCCACATTAGTACCACCAGCATTATCGGTTGTATTTTGTAGATCAACTCCCTCGTTTGTTCTGCCTTGGCCTCCATTATTACTTGAATCAGAATCATTATAGGCAACTCCTTGCCCTCCATTATCATAATCTTCTGCTTGTATTATCCCTGGAATAGTATGACTTCTAAACGGTGATTGTGTAGGATCTACTATATCTCCTTCACCTATAACCACATTACCTAAATTAGTAGGGCAATCATTATTCCCCCAACGCACCCATACATCATAATTTCCTGGAGCAACATTGTTAAAGGTTGCAGAACCTAAATCATCATTCACATTTAAAGGATATGTTAACCCTCCATCGCTACTAAACTCTATAGCTCCTCTATCAGGTTCATCAGAAAACGTAAAAGTGATTTTTCCATCATTAGCTCCCTGCATTGTTTCATCTGTAGTGCTTATCGCAGCAGTTGGAAATGATGTACCATTACAATCTGGAATATTAACGTTATTTATAATTGCTTTAAAATTTCCTGACAAATGCATAAAACTCATCATATATAACAACCCATCATAATATCTAAATTGACCTGAAGGAGTTGGAGTATCAAAAAATTCATCTATAAATGGCCATACTTTTGAGTCTTCGAGAGCTAAAGCCCCGACAGCATTACAAGCCACTAAACCTGAAGAATGGTCACTATTTCTGCTAAAAGAACCATCTAATGTCCACAAAGTGCTATAACCTGGTTTATCTTTAAAAAAATTGATTTGCTTGTCAATTAGTGGTTGTATACTATTTTTATTTTTTTGAAACCAAGCAAAATCAAATCCCATATTCATAATATTTCGCCAAGCATCAAACTCAAAATTACCATGGTTTCCTTGAATTACAGGTCTACCATCAAACTCGGAGTAATCGGGCATTAATCCAGTCTCCGGATGTGCTGCTCTTGGGAGCAAATAGGTTCGACTTATTGTTGCCATATCTGCCCATAATTGATTATTATTATCAGCTTCTATAGTCCATATTTCATAAAAAGCTGGGAGATGATACGATGGATCTGTAAAACTTGCAGAGTTTCCACAAATTCCAAAAACTATTTGTTTTTCATCTTGATCTACCAAACCGGTAGGACATCCTCCTGAACTAGGTGTTGGTTTGTTAAGCATACTATCAAGAATATAATTTGCCTCTGCTCTATAATCAATAGAACCATTACTACCCCAAAGAGCATCTGCAAAGAATAAAGCTGTTACAAAATACTCTTCTCCGTCCGGTGCAGAATTTTGGTCGATCATAGAAAAATTAGATCGACTTAATTGCCAAGAGAATAATCCCTCTCTATCTGTACCTTCTTTATGTTGACTATAAGTTTCTGCAAATCGCCATAATTTATCAAATTGATCTTTCTTACCTAATTGGACACAGATCATCATACCATAAGACATGCCTTCAGATCTTATGTCATTATTTCCTGTATCTAAAATATACGCCATATCATCATTTACTTCATAATAAAGTCTTTCATTATTAGTATCTCCATTTACAAAATACTGATTCCAAATAGCATCTAATTTTTGTTGTACTGCCGTTTCAGACTTTCCAGACTCTACAAACATATTTCTATATACCCCAGATTCAAATGAAGGAACTGAAGGAATAACAGGAGCTGATCTAGGTGGAGGAGGAGATCCTAAAAAAGTAAAACTAATTCGATCTAAAAATGTATCATTCGATCCATTATCTGTTATTAATTCTAAAGAAAAATCAAGAGGATTACTTTCTATAATCGTAATCTCTCTAGAACTATTAGAAATAGAGGCTCCAGAAAAGCTAAAAGAACCAGCATTAGTGTCTCCTATAGTCAAATTAATATTAGCTTCGCTATTATTTGAAGATGCTCCTCTTATTTCTACTTTATATAAACCAGGTAATACTGATAAACTAAGTGAACCTTCTGCTTTATCTCCATTGCCGTAAAAGCCTACACCATTGAAAGGCGAATCAATCGTTCCTGCATATAAGCCACCAATGCTCAGGTCTTCTATCTGAACAATATTTTGTCCAGAAACTATTACTCCACAGAGTAAAAATAGTTTTAAAAAAATAGTTTTAATTGTTTTCATAAGTAGTGTGTGTGTGTTAGAAATTAAGTTGGTCTAAACTATGATATTTTCAGACAAACAATTAGCAAACAATGCAACACATAAAAATTCTTTAGAAAAGGCAACTAATTAACAACTTCCTTTTAGATAAAAACAATCACTAATAAATAATTAAATTACTGATAATCAATTATGTAATTTTATTTTTGAATTGCACAATTTTTATATTTTTTACGAAAAGGTTTTCGTGAAAAATAATATCAAAAAAAAGTAAAATGGATAACTAGTACATATGATTAGAAATAAAAATCCCCGTAAAAATTGTATTTACAGGGATTATATATAACTATTTGTATTATAAGATAAAGCCTTATTAGAGCCCTTCTAAAAACCCTTGGTATGAAGATTTTTTATCAAAAGAATCATCAAATAACAAAGGCCACTCTGGTCGACCATTGTTTTCGGGAATTAACCAAGTATCATCATCTTTTAATCCCCAAACTGTTATTGCATACTTTTTGCTCTGTGGAATAGCATTGAAAATTTCAACAACCTCCTTTACTCTTTGGGATTGAGCCATAGCTCTTTCTTCAGTAAGTTCAGTTAAATCATTTGCAGCATTAACCTTTACATCCAGTTCTGCAAAATGTATTAATACATCTTTTGCAACTAACTCATCCGTGGCATCCTGTATTTGTTGCGTACTTGGAAAATTGTAATCTATGTGCATTTGATATCCAACACCATCTATAATATTCTCCAATAGTAATTGATCTACCAGATCCAGGACTTTCCCTCTTTTAGTAGCATCAAATGTCATATTATAATCATTATAAAACAACTTGATATCCGGATCAGCAGCTCTGGCAAAAGCAAAACATTTTTCTACATAATCCTCACCCATTCTTTGTAAGAAAACAGTATCTCTCCATTGGACATTTGGATCATCATCAATAGCTTCATTAACCACATCCCACGAATTAATTTTACCCTGATATCTAGTTAATACATCCGTTATATACTGCTCTATTAAGTCTTCAAACTCTTGATCTGTACCACTAAAATTCTCTAATGCTTGTGGTAAACTTCTATGCCAAATCAGTGTATGCCCGTGTACATTTATATTATTTGTTTCTGCATAATCAACTAATGCATCTACTTTACTCCAATCATATATAATTGCACCCGTATTATCAATACCTGTAAATATAGAAGCCATTTTCATATCATTTTCTGCGGTGATGCTACTAAACTCTCTTATATATATTTCATCATAGGATGAAATATTAGTTCTAGCTTCAGAAACAGCTACACCAACAAAAAAGTTATTTTCAGTGGCACTTTTAAGGGTAATATCATCAGGAAACTCTGTGTTTGTTTCGGCAGAAACAATATTTGAGTTTCCAGAGATTACTCCACTTACGACTGCTCTAACTCTATAATAATATGTAGTGTTTGACATCAACCCAGTAACAGATTGAGACAGTTGATTTATAGACAGATTATTAAAGCCATCTACAAAAGAACTAAAATCATTAGTTGTAGATACATCTAGCACATATTCACTCGCTCTGAATACATTATCCCAGTTTGCCTTAAAACTTGTTAAAGAAATATCGGTTGCTTCTTGAGCTACCGGTGCTAATACTCCCGAAGCATCATTTCCATTATCATCACTAGCACACGATGTAAGTGATAGCGTGATAAGACATACTATTACATAAAATATCCAATTACATATTTTTCCCATTTTCATTGTATTTATTTTTTTATTTACATAAGACAAGGAGGATCTCATCAAATCTTAACTTGAATCAGTTCCTCCTTGATATGACTAACTTTTTTTAGAAAAGCATCTAGGGCTCTTTTTTTTAGAATTGTTATTCCAACTCTAAAACCTCTAATTTAATATTATCATATTTATATCCTGAAGGCACTACTCCAGTACCACCTTCTTGACTGATTTGCATTTTAACAGCTACGATAGTTGATGGATTTACATCTCCATTACCCTGATTTCCTGGGTCAAAGCCAAAGCCGAAATCAGCCATTTTTAATCTTAAGGTTTGCCACCCTGTTCCTTCTAATGGAGCTTTGATTAACCAATTGCTTCGGTCATCTTCTAATACAAATTCCATTATTGTACCTGGAAAACCATCTCCATTAATATCAATAATTAGGAAAGCATTTTCTGCATCCGTAGCTGTTGTTACAGAAGCAATACTTTGATGAGAACTTCCTGTAAAACCATCTGTACCTGTATCATCCCAAATAATTTCTGCTCCAGTACTTCCATCTGCTCCTATCCCATTGGCTATTCGAAACATATTGTCTCCATAACTAAACCAATCTGCCGCGTAATCATTGTTAATATTTGGTATTCCATTTCCTTCAAAATCACTTATCAAGATCTCTACAATACCGCCTACAATTGGTAAATCCTTAGAAACCATTCCTGCAGAAGTTACCACTGTAAACTCTGTTGTTTCTGTTTTACCGTCAGGAAAAGTAAAAATAAGTTCCTGAGGAGAAACCACAATAAAATCCCCTACTGATTCTCCATCAATCAGTACATCTTCTACGTTAAAAAACCAGTTACCAAACACTCTAATTTCTATACCACCTTCTCCTTTTGCCGGAGAAAAAGTATCCTGAACCGTCAATGTAGGTTCAGGTTGTTTTATCTCAAACTGAGAAGACACCGTTTCACCATAAAGATTAGTAAATTTCACTGTCTGATTTCCAAAACGGCTTCCTTGATCTATATCAAAAGGAATATTAAAAAATAATGCTACATTAGAATTCAATGCTGAATTGAAAAAGGTATTTACCGTGCCATCAAAAACGATTTCTTTCATATCACTTAGACCTGATCCTTCTACTCTAACCAATTCATCCGGAAAACCTGAATTGATTGTAGATTCATCACCAAGAGATAGGATATTTGCTATTTCTGGTGTACCAAACCCATCTCTATCGTTTTCATTTTCTTCACAAGAAAATAACCCTAAGAACAATATCATTGTAAAAGATAAGGTAAGTAATCCCTTGTTCGTATTTATTAATTTGTTTTTCATTTTCTTAATTATTAATTACATAATCTACTGCTGGGCTTGTAGTATCTATAAATGATAACTCTGCAGATGGAATTGGCAATGTAAAGGCATTATTATCTACATTATTAACAAAAAATGATGTGACATCTAATGGAACCAATGTATTTACAGTTCCTCTATCTTGACTTTGAATAATTGATGTTGCCATACCTCTATCCATTCTTACTAAATCAAGCCAATACTTCCCTGCTTCAAAAGCAAATTCGATTCTTCTTTCATCCATAAGTTCTTGTCTTGTTAATGATGTTTTTTCTGATAAACCAGCTCTTCTTCGAATTTGATTAAATGCATCTAATGCCTGAACATCTCCTGTAGCATCTGCATCACCCATAATAGCTTCTGCATAGATCATAAGTACATCGGCATATCGCATCAATTGTGTACTCATTTCTGTTCTCATAAAAAATACATTTGGATGCTCATTTAATGATCCTACCACATATTTTCTATATCGTAACTTTGTTGAAGATTCATCTCCATTCTCAGGAAATGTCCACCCACCTTCAGAAGTTAGCAATTCAGAATACGTTCTTCCCGGTTCGCAAATAATCCATTTTCTTCGTAGATCTTCTTCACCAGGTTCTGTTATCTTATCAAAGGCAAGAAACAGATCGATACTTGGCGATACAGAACCAAAAGAACCATCATTACCAATAACATCATCACTCGCTATAAGATAAGCTTGATTAGTGTTTTGTATACCCCATAAACCGTTTATAGCTGTCCAAACCCATCTGTAAATACCTTCACTATTTACACTCGCTGATGGATCTATAAATTGATCTTGATAATTGGGCTGTAAATTGTGCAATCCACTATTGATTACCAATTCTGCATACTCCTTAGATTTGTCATAATCCTTAAGAGTTAAATACATTTCTGCTAGATACGACCAAGCCGCTGTTTTTCCAACTCTTATTCCATCCGAAGATCCGGATGGTAATAACGCTGCTGCCCTTTGTAAATCATTTTCTATAAAAGCATAAATACTAGAAACTGTATTAAGTGGGTATAAACTTGAGGTGTCTGAAGTAATTTCATCAATAATTGGAATTTCTCCCCATAATCGTACCAAATAGAAGTACGAAAAAGCGCGGATAAAGCGCGCTTCACCTTCTACTTGATTTTTAACTTCCTCAGAAATCTCAGGGCTCAATTCCCCTCCTACGACTTTTAATAGTTGATTTGCATCTGCAATTCCTTTATAAAAACCTTCCCATCCTTCTAAGAGAGCACCATTATTAACTCCTACCGAGAATAATCTATAAGGAGCGTCTCCTTCGAAACCTATCGAATTACCAGACAGCATATCCAAAGAATACATAAACTTATCGTTTGTTGTAAAAAAGGATTGTCCGTATAAGGAATTTGCACCTGATAATAATTGATCATCTGTAGTATAAAAATTATCTTCTGTGATAGAATCTACGACATCAATTTCTAAAAAATCATCCCCGCAAGAGGTGAGAAAGGTCAATACAATAACATACTTAAAAAAATTCTTATTAATTTTCATATCGAACATATTATTTTCTTTTTCATTTTTTTTAAAACTGTACATTTAGTCCAAGCGTCATTGTTCTTGGAACGGGATATCTACCAAAATCTATACCTTTAAAAAGAGCGCTTTGATTTAATGATCCTACCTCTGGATCATAACCCGAGTAATCCGTAAACGTGTATAAATTTTGAATAGTGGTATATACTCTAATTTGATCAAAGATTTTGGTTTTACCAAACGTATCTTTCGGCAAGGTACATCCGAAAGTAAGACTCTGAATTCTTAGATAAGATCCATCTTCTATAAACCTATCAGACACTCTATTGTTTCCATTCTTGTCTCCGTCAGAATATCTTGGTAAGCTTCCATCTGTATTCGAAGCACTGAAGCGATCGATCACCGAGGCTGCTTGATTGGCATTAAAACGATTTACACCTTCGATATATGTTCTAGTATAGTTATAAATGTCATTACCGTAAGATCCCTGAAGAAATATAGAGAGATCAAACATTCCATATCGGAAATTATTAGTAATACTATACGTAAAATCAGGATGTGGATTCCCAATAAAAGTTCTATCGTTATCATCTATAACGCCGTCTTCATTAAGATCTACAAAACGTATATCTCCTATCCAAGTACCAGTAGCCTCATTACGACTACTCTCTGCAGGAATTACACCATTATCTAATTCCTCTTGCGTTCTAAATAGATCATCAGTTACAAAACCATAAAACATTCCGATTGGCTGACCAACTTCTGATCTTGTTAAATCTGCAATAATTTCCTCATCTCTCAATGTACCTATAATAGCATCATTCTCACCGGATAGTTCTGTGATTTCATTACGATATAAACTGAATACAATATTAGTATCCCAGCTAAACTTTTTATTAGTTATATTTTTTGTGTTTAAAGTAACATCAATACCGTCATTGATCATTTCACCAAAGTTCTCCACAGGCGCGTTAACTCCTATAAAAGATAATGTATTTAAACTTCCTAAAAAACCAGGAACTGGTCTGGTAGCAAGAAAATCTTTGGATGTTTTTCTATACACATCAACATCTAGTCTAATTTTATTATCCACAAAACCAAGTTCAACTCCTAAATTAGGAGAAATCAATGATTCCCAAGCTACATCGGCATTCGCGAAATTGGCTAAACTAAATCCACTACCAAGTGCTGTATTTTGATTTCTCAGAAAACTTAAATAAAGGAAGTTATTGATATCCTGGTTTCCACTTGTTCCATATCCTGCTCGGATCTTAAAATAACTCCAGCTACTGGCGATTCCTTCCATAAAAGGCTCATCACTAACTACCCAAGCAGCTGATAAAGACGGGAATAACCCCCAGCGATTATTAGGCCCAAATTTTGAAGATCCATCATACCTAAGTGATGCTGAAAGAAAATATTTAGAGTCATAATTATAATTAATTCTACCGAAATATGAAAGGAGTGATTGAGCTCCTTCAAAAGATTCTGATAGGGACGTTTCTGCATCACCCGTATTTAGACCTGGAATATCATTACTAGGAAAATTAGATCGCTGTCCTGATAGACCCTGAAATTGTACTTTTTGGGCTTCTGTACCTAATAAAATATCCAATCCGTGATTTCCTATCTGTGGGGTATACGTTAAATAATTTTTAAATAGATAATACAATCCTTCATTTGCTCCTTTAAAAGCTGAATTTAAGCCATTAGAAAGTGATCCAAAATCAAAAGTTGGGAAAAAACTTTCTGTTTTGGCAGTATTATAATCATATCCCAAGTCAGATCTAAACTTTAGGTTACTCGCCAATTTTAGATCCAAATAAACATTTCCATTCACTTTAAATCGTTCCAGCGTACTATTTCTTATTTCTGAAGCTGCTACTGGGTTAAGTGCTCCTGTATTCCCTAAACCATTTTCTGGGGAACCAAAAGTCCCATCTGGATTTCGAACAGGTACATCAGGTGTTTGTCTTAAAGCTGATGTAATAGTCCCATTACGAGAATCGTTTAATCCTATTTGCTCTAATGAGCTACTCAAGTTTATATTGTGTCCAAATTTAATCCAATCATTATATTTATGATCGAGATTTAATCGTAAACCATATCTTCTTAGACCAGAATTGATTATAATACCATCTTGTTCAAAGTAATTGGCTGAGGCATAAAATTTAGTGTTTTCTTTTCCTCCTGAAATAGATAATTGATGATTTGTTATCGGCGCAGCTCTAAAAATTGCTTTTTGCCAATCAGTACCTTCTCCTAAAATGCTTGGATCTTCGAACTGAGGAGCTGGAGGTAAATTAGTTGATGGGCTTTGTCTAACCTCATTTGAATATGCTGCAAATTCTCTAAGATTCATCATATCCAACAATTTTGGTGCTGTTTGTATACCTCCATACGTTTCATAGCTTATCTTAGCTTTACCAGCTTTTCCTCTTTTTGTTGTAATCAGAACCACTCCATTAGAAGATTGTGCTCCATATATCGCTGCAGCAGAAGCATCTTTTAAAACTGTTATTGATTCGATATCATTAGGGTTCAATGCAGAAAGAGGACTTATTGCAGTTTGCCCGCCAGTTCCTCCGAAACGCGAAAAATTAAAAGAATCACTCTCTGAATTCTGAACGTTTACTCCATCAATAATATATAAAGGTTCATTAGATCCGGTTACCGATGTAGTTCCACGTATTCTTACAGATACCGCTCCACCCGGTCGTCCAGAACTTCGTGTTACCGTAACACCAGATACTAATCCTTGAATACCTTGATCAATATTAGTAACAACTTGTTTTTCTAAAACGTCTGCACTAATTGTTGATATAGCTGATGTAAGATCCTTTTTTCTACTTTCTCCATATCCAATAACCACAACTTGTTCTAAATCTGTTGCTTCTGGAATCATAACGACATTAATTTGTCCGGATTCAATAACAATTTTTTCCACAGTTTGCATTCCAACATAAGAAAACACTAAAATATTTCCTTTGGATAGTCCCTGTAATTCATAATTCCCGTCAAAGTCAGTTAACGCACCGTTAGTGCTACCTTTTACCAATACAGTTACGCCTGGTAAGGGCAAATTAGATTTATCTGTAACTGTTCCACTAACAGTATCTTCTTGCGAAAAAACGTGCTGTGTTCCAATTAAAATAAATGCAATAATTGCTAGTTTAAGTTTTATCATATGACATTGTTTTTATGTAGTTTAGTTAAAAAGCGCTTGATAGCTCCTTTTGTTTTCCTTTAATTAGTATTCCTTGTCCCTTACAACTATTTAGATATACCTATTAATTAAAGCTTCATTTTTTAGTTCCATTTTTAATTAAGTGTGATTGTTTTAGTTAAATTCTTTGGAGTTGTAGTATCTAATTCATCATTTCGATTGGGTTGTTTTCCTCCCACATAAATTTGAACTGCTCCTAATATTTTTTGTTCCTCTCCAGCTGAATTGATAACAGCATATTGTTTTGGAGTAACGGTAAAACTTACTTTTTTTGTTTCTCCGACTTCTAAGTTGATTCTTTTAAACCCTATTAAAGAATGTTTCGGTCCATCAGTAAATTGTTTTTTATCTTGAGATAGGTAGAGCTGAACAACCTCATCTCCTTTAACATCCCCAGTGTTAGTAATTTCTACTGTTACAGAAATATTTTCATTAGCTTTTATAGTATCCGGTGTTTCTAATTTTGAATATAAAAAAGTGGTATATGACAATCCATGTCCAAATTCATATAGAGGATCTCCTTTAAAATATTTATACGTTCGGTTCGTCATATCATAGGATTTAAAATCCGGAAGGTCTTCAACAGATTTATAAAAGGTAACAGGTAATCTACCTGCTGGGTTATAATCTCCGAAAAGAACATCAGCAACAGCTCTTCCTCCAAATTCTCCTGGATACCATGCTTCAAGAATAGCAGCAACATTATCATCAGCCCAATTGATGGCAAGCGCACTTCCGTTCATCAATACTAATACTGTTGGCTTACCTAGAGCTTGTATTTCTTTTAATAAAGTAACCTGAGATTGCGGTAAAGAGATTTCTGATCTATCTCCTTTATCAAAACCATCTAAAACAACTGGCATTTCTTCTCCTTCTATATCAGGAGATAATCCCAAACAAAGCACTACAACTTCTGATTTTTTAGCCGCTTCTATTGCTGGGGATAAAAGATCTTCATCTAATTTAGACCACAGTAATTGAGCTTGTGGATCTGTATGATAATTGTAATATTTTATTTTAATATCATATGATTTACCTGCCTCCAATTTCATGTCCAGATATTTCATTTTTGGCTCGTGATCATCTTTAAAATCTACTCTTAGCGAATCATTTACATAAAGTTTACCTGCACTACTAGCTCTCAATCCTATTCTATATGAACCACTTTCTTCTGGAATAATTTTTCCTGTCCATCTAATAGAGAAACTATCTGAAGTTGCACTTTCGAATGGTGCTTCAGAAACCCATATAAAGTCTATTATACTATCATTTCTGGTTACTTTTGGTTCACCTTTCCACTCTTTATTGTCAAAATACTCTCCTTTTAATCCTACATTATCTCCATTTCGCAATACAGAAGTCGGTATTGGTTGTAATAAAGGCCACCCTTTTGCAATATGACTTCCTTTAGCATAATGTACTGTTGTATTAGGTAGTTTTTCTTTGATCGCTTTTAGAGGTGTAATATTATTTAGAGGAGTTCCATGATAATTTCCTAATAGCGCTTGTTTAGCGTTTGCGTTAGGACCTATCACAGCAATAGATTTGATATCTTTTTTTAAAGGAAGTAATTTTCCCTTGTTCTTTAACAATACCATCGATTCTCTGGCTGTTTTCTCAGACAACTTATAATGGGTATCGCTACATACAACATCATAAGGTATTTTAGACCAAGATACTATCTCTTCTGGGTCAAACATGCCAAGCTTAAACCGAGCTTCCATCAATCTGGATAATGCACGATCAACCTTTTCTTCATCTACTAATCCTTTAAGGACAGCATCTCCTAAGTTAGGATCATATACATCTCCACAATTTAAATCCGTACCTCTACTTACCGCCAAGGCTGAAGCCTCAGCAGGGGTCTCGACTAATTCATGCTTATTTGGTTCCCAGAAATCATTGATTGCCCAACAATCTGAAACCACATAACCATTAAACCCCCACTCTTTTCGAAGTATATCATTTAACAATAAATTACTTCCACAACAAGCTTCATCTCTATACCTATTATATGCGCACATTACTGATTGCACATTAGCTTCTTTAATCGCTGCTTCAAAAGCTGGTAAATATGTTTCTCTTAAATCTCTATCCGATGTGTGATAATTATCCTCGTGTCTTGATTTTTCCGGTCCGCTATGCACTGCAAAATGCTTAGCCGTAGCTACCACTTTAAGGTATTTTGGATCATCTCCTTGTAATCCTTTTATAAAATTAACTCCCATTCTTCCCGTTAGGTATGGGTCTTCTCCATAGGTTTCTTGACCTCTTCCCCATCTTGGATCTCTGAAAATATTGATATTAGGAGTCCAAAAAGTAAGTCCTTGATATATTCCTCTTTTATTTTCCTTGACAAAACGATGATGCTTCGCTCTTGCTTCATCAGAAATTACAGTACCCACATCAAATAATAATGGTGCGTTCCAAGTAGCACCCATTCCAATTGCCTGCGGAAACACTGTGGCCTCTCCAGCTCTTGCAACACCGTGTAAGCATTCATTCCACCAGTTGTACTCAGGCACTCCCAAACGTTCGATAGCAGGCGCGTCATAACGCATCTGAGATACCTTCTCCGAAAGAGTCATATGACTTATTAGATCACTTACTCTCTCACTAGTAGACAGTTCGGGGTTCTTAAATTTATATTCTGGTTCTTTTTTTGTTTCGCATCCAATATTTAATTGAAGAATAATTGAAATAACAATTAAATTGTTAACCCTGAAAAGTGTTTTAAATATTTTTTTAGATTCTTTCCTTATCATTATTATTGTTAGTTAAAGCTGGTTCTTTTTATGATATTAGATCAAGTATAAAAACAAACAATCCAAGCACTAATACTATTAAAAATATCTCTCCCAAAATTTTAATTTTAGAGTACTTCCTATTCATCTCTTTTGACTAATTCACAATTTTTTAACAATTTATATACAGGATTAAAAAAACAATGCCACAGATAAAGCATATGATAAAACATTTGTTGCATCTCGCCTCTTTACAGGGGTTTTACAACATTTTAGACAGTTGAAGCAACAATCGTTATAGCTAAATTTGACCAATCCGTGACCTAATTGTGAAAAATTTATTTTACGGCTCTCTTTACTAATACTTCTATAATTAACGCTATAGAAAATTAAATATATCTCAAATTACAAGGGATTGATCAAAATACATTGCGCCATAAAACGATCCTTCAATTACACTTAAAATAACGTTAGGATAGGATAGGGGTATAACCTATTAATAACCCTATAATTAGATAATTAAATTATGGTGTAAAAAGTCAATAATGTCGCCTTGAATACTTATTTTGACGTATATGGATAGTATTAAGATTCATTAGTAGTTACCTCTGTGGGTAATATTCCAAACTGTGTTTTGAAACACTTTGTAAAATAGGAGGGAGAAGAAAACCCTACCTTATAGCAGACTTCACTAATATTAGTAGAGCCACTTTCTAAAATTTGTTTCGCCTTTTGCAATCTGATGTTCCTTAAAAATTGATTAGCCGTTTGTCCTGTAAGCGTTTTTATCTTCCTGTAAAACTGGCTTCTACTCAGGTGAAGTTCTGAAGATAACGATTCTACGCTTAAATCCGGATCACTTAAATTCTCATAAATATGATTCAATACTTTTTGAATAAATTCTTTATCCAGTGATGTGTTGTTCTGATTGATATCAGCATCACTAATATCACTAAAATACTTATTAAAAAGTATTTGCCTGATCGATAGCATTTGCGTTAAATAAGATTTCAAAACCCTCATATCAAAGGGTTTGTTTAAATATACATCTGCACCAGACTCAATTCCTTTTAATCGATCATCGGCCATGGTTTTTGCAGTAAGCATTAAAATAGGGATGTGACTTGTCTTTATATCTTTTTTAATCATTAAACAGAATTCAAAACCATCCATTTCTGGCATAATTACATCCGTAATAATTATATCCGGCACTTCTTTTTTAGCTATTTCAAGTCCTTCATTACCATTTTTCGCATCAAAAACTTTGTAGTTATTACTTAATTCTTTTTTCAAATAGTTTCGCAACTCGGTATTATCTTCTACAATTAATAACCTGTTGGTTTTTTGTTCCTCTTCTATTTGATTTTCTAAGCTTTGATTATGAACATTGCCTATAAATTTAGTTTTAAGCAGAACATCCAAATCTTCATCACTTAACACAATTTCGCTTTCGCTGAAGTGTTTTTTACCCAAAGGTAATATTACCGAAAATGTTGTTCCTTCATTAACAACACTATCAACTTTTACCTTCCCTTTATGCAGTTCTACAAAACTTCTAACAACCTCTAAACCAATTCCGGTGCCGCCATAATACCATTTGTTTAAGTTATCCACTTGATAAAATCGCTCAAATATCTTATCCAATTGTTCTTTTTTGAGACCGGGGCCCGTGTCAGACACACTAATTTCGAAAGAGTGAGATAAAACATCCTCAGTAGCCTTTTCTGTAAGAGTTTGTCTAGTATTTTTTATTGAAACGGTTATCTCTCCTCCTTCTGGTGTAACTTTAAATGCATTGGACAATAAATTGAAAATGATTTTTTCTAGCATACCAATATCTACCCATACTTTTAGTTCTGGAACTTCATGATTTATAGTCAGATCTATTTTTTTATGAGACGCTTCCACAACAAAATGACTTACTACATCTCGTACAAAGATGATGATATCGAGTTGCCTTGCCTTAATACTCAATTTATTAAGTTCTAGCTTTCTATAATCCATCAACTCATTAATTAATCTATATAGTCGATCTGTATTTTTATGAATTATCAGATGCTTTTCATTCACCTCCTTTGGTAAGTTTAATTCTTCATTTTTGAGTATATCTTCTAGAGGATTAATTATAAGTGTTAAAGGAGTTCGAAACTCGTGAGATATGTTTGTAAAAAATTGTAGTTTCTTATTATGAAGTTCTTCTTCTTTAATTCTTTTTTCCCTTTCATATTGTATTAGTTGCTTCTCTCTGATTCTATTTTTTGTTACTTTATTTAGAAGATATATACCAAGCAAAAACAATAGAACATATGACAATAATGCCCAGTTTGTTTTCCACCAAGGCGGTAAAATCTTTATGTGTAAATGCAGCGGAGTTTCATTCCATTTACCATCATTATTCGCGACTTTTAATTTAAATGTATAATTTCCCGGATCCAGATTAGTATAAGTAGCACTTCTTGTGTTTTCTACATAGTTCCAAGAATCCTCTAACCCTTCTAAGTAATAAGCATATTGATTTTTCTCTGAACGTGTATAGTTAATACCGGTATATTCAATTGTAAAAACTGATTGTTCATTACTCAAGGAAATACTATCAGTCTCTGATATTACTTTACCTAGAGGAGATCCTTTCTGGTTCGGATAAACCTTCTTATTAAATATTTTAAAATCAGTAAGGTATAAACTCGTCGAACTATTATTTGTTTGTATGTTTTTCGGATTAAAATAATCTACACCATTATAGTTTCCAAAATAAATATTTCCTTTTTTATCACGAAAAGCGGCGTTAAAATTAAAATCATTTGATAGAAGGCCATCGTTAATATTATAATCAATACTTTTTTTATTTTTAAGGTTCAACTTATGAATTCCTGCATTACCACTTGTCCAAATGTTGTTATACTCATCTTCAATAATCGCAGAGACATTTTCATATTCTAATCCATACATTTCATTATACCATATAAAGCTATTTTTATCAGTATCATACTTACATAATCCTGCTCCTTTTGTACCAATCCAAATAGATCCATCAACACTTTCATAAAGCGAGAATATATGATTTGCATTTGAGTCATTTTGATATTTATTAGTCATTTTATCTCTAAAAAATATTACAGAAAAATGATCAGCATCCTTTTTACTTACTTTATACAGTCCATTAGTAGCACCTATCCATAAATTATTATCAGAATCTATTAGCACCTTTCGAACATCACTAGTATGAATTCCATATTTAGAAAACTCTTCTGAATCATGATGAGTAAATCCTTCATTTGATGGATTATACGATATTACTCCACTAAAAAAAGTCCCTAACCAAATGGTTCCATTAGTATCTTCTGCAAAACTTAATATACTATTAGAGGCTAATGCTCCATTTGTGTTTTCTATCGTATAATTAATGAATCTTTTTGTTCCTTTTTTCAGTAAAAAAACACCTCCATTCCAACTTCCTGCCCAAACATTTTCTTTGCTATCTATAAATATGGTTTGAATATCATATGCAGTAAGGTTTGAAAAGTCTTCATTACTATTTTTGTTAATATGAATAAACTTCTGATCATTTGGGTCATAAATATCGATTCCACCTCCATCTGTACTGATCCAAAGTAAGCCTGACTTATCCTGAACAATACCAGTAACAGAACCTGCTTCTAGAGAATTGGGATTACTGGCCAGACTTTCTATATTTTTAAACTTATCATACAGTTTGTCATATACTGCAATACCCTTATTGTAATACCCTATCCATATCCTTTCATTATTATCTATAAACAAAGACCATATGGAATTAGATCGAATACTGTTTTTATCATTTTTATCGAAAAGGTAATTTTTTATCAGCTCGCCATTAGCTTTGATATGAAACAACCCATCATTTTCAGTACCGCAGATTATAGACCCATCTGCATTAAAAATCATTGATAATATCCGCTTTTCTGTAAATGGAAGATTTTCAATTCTATAGATAGTATCAGAATCCCTATGTATTCTATATATACCATTAGACATACTCCCTAACCAAATCCGGTCCTCCTTATCAATCAATAAAGATTCAATTGGAGTGCTTACTGATTCCAAACCCTTTCCCGTTTTAAAAACCGCAAGGCTCAAGCTGTTTGTTTTAGGATTATATATTCTTAGCCCATAATTGGTTGCCGCGTATATGTTTCCCTGCTGATCATTTTTAAGATCATTAATATCTATTAAATTTTGCGTATTATGAATATCAACATTGGCAATCTGTTCAATCACCTTTGTTTCTACATCTAACTTAAGTAAACCTCTTTCGAAGGTGCCAATAAAAATATTACCAATTGAGTCTTCTGTGATACTACCAACCGCAATACTAGATAGATTAAAATTCTTTAATTGAGAAATAATATCAATTCTCTTAAATTGATCCAATTCTCTATCATAAAGATCTAATCCGTTTTCTGTACCAAACCAAAGTCTATTTTTTTTATCAACGAATGAACAATAAATCGAACTACTACTTAAGGAGGTCGTATCCTTTAACTTATGCTTGTATGATACATAGTCGATCCCATCATATCTATGTAAACCTACTCCACTAGTACCAATCCAAATAAAACCATTATGGTCCTGGACAATTACTGGTACAGCTATTTTAGAGATACCATCTTCAAAATTTACAAAATTGAAATCATTACATTTTTCTTGTGTCCAAATGAAATTCAGACAACAGCAAAAACATAATAAAAATGCTATAGTATTTTTATTATTCATAAATTGATATTCCAGTACCTAAGAATAAATATAGCATGTTTTATTGTATTTCGTTGATTTTTAATACCCTTCAAGTTTAAGAAATTAGATTTATACCGATATAATTATCAGCCAGTAAAATAGGTTAATACTACTATAACGAGAACCACCAATAATATGGATAAAATCACATCTAACCAAGTAAAACTTCCCTTTGCATCTTGTTTTTCAGACTCTGTTAATGTACCAAAGGCCAATCCTCTGATTAATTGGTAATCTGGAGGACTCGTAGCTAGACTAACCGAAATACATAAAATAACAGAAAAAATAAACATAAAGATGGCCATATGTGCAAAATTAATAGTTGCAAAAGCATATGCAATACCTGTAGCTATTTGCTCTCCCGTTTCTTTAAAATGAAAAATTTCTGGTTGATAAAATATTTCTGTACCTAAACGAACTATTAATAAAGCGAGTCCTGCCAGTAAAGTTGTGATTGCAGCTTTGGAGTTTACACGTTTCCAGATAACACCTAATAAAAAAACTGTAGTTACGGGAGGTGCGATATAAGACTGTACATTTTGCAAGTATTGGTACATTACTCCTCCTCCTATTTTTTCCATTACAGGAATCCAAAAGATCCCAAGTACTACAATAAAAGCTGTAGCTATTTTACCAATCTTAATCAACTCTTTTTCCGTTTTTTCGGGTTTTAATTTCTTATAAATATCTATTGTGAAAATTGTAGAACAGGAATTAAACACAGAAGCCAAAGAACTCATCAATGCGGCTATCAATCCTCCTGCTACTAAACCTTTTAAGCCAACAGGTAACAAAGTTTTTACTAACATAGGAAACGCTCTATCTGCCTTTTCAACACTAAATACTTCTGGATTTTGAATAGTTAACGCAAAAGCAATAATTCCAGGAATCAGAAAGATAAAAATTGGTAGTAACTTTAGATACGCCCCAAAAATTGCTCCTCGTCTTCCTATTTTTATATTATTTGCAGCCAATGTTCGTTGAACAATATACTGATCTGTACACCAATACCAAATCCCTACAATAGTACCTCCAATTAGCAGACCTGTCCACGGAAAGTCAGGATCGTTCATCGGTCGCCACATATTAAAATGCTCTGGACTTACTGCTTTTACCGTTGTTGTGAGCTCTCCCCATCCACCGACTTCTTGCAATCCAAGATAAGTGATTATCAAAGAACCTAAAATAAGAATGACTGTCTGTAAGGTCTCCGTATAAATTACCGCTTTCATTCCTCCTATGACTGTATAAATCCCTGTAAATATCACAATACCAATGGCACCTCCCCAAAAAGAGACGCCCAGTAACTCAGAAACTACAATTCCTCCAGCATATATAGTTACCGAAACTTTGGTAATTACATAACCAACCAAAGAAAAAAGTGATAAGAACCAACGTGATCTACTATCAAATCGTTTTTCTAAAAACTCAGGCATAGTATACGCTCCACTTCTAATATAAAAAGGAAGAAATAACCAACCTAAAAGCAATACTATCCAAGCGTGCAACTCATAATGTGCCATTGGAGTTCCAGATTCAAAACCAGTTCCTGCCAGACCAACCACATGTTCTGATCCAATATTAGATGCAAAAATTGAAGCTCCAATAACAAACCAACCTACATTACGCCCTGCTAAAAAATAATCCGCAGTATCCTTATTCTTTTGTAATATTACCCAGACTGCTACTCCAATAAGTGCTAAAAAATAAATACCTAATACTATCCAATCCAATTCTTCTAAGACTGATTCCATAAATCCTTTTTGGTTAATTATAAAAATTTGTGTTGTTTAAAACTTCTAGTAATTCAGTGCTAAATGATCATCTCATTTATTATGTTACTGAATAAAATATTTACAAACCTATAAACGATTAGCAATTTTCGAAAACATCATTTGATAAATCGTTTAATTTTTACTTAAAATTTTAAGTAAAAACCAAAACTATTATGTGACCCCTTAATTAAATGGAAGATTTGAAGCAAATACTGTAAATTATGATGTACAAGAAACTATATTCATTCAAGTGCCTTGAATTTTACTCTTTTAATAGTTCCTAATCGTAAAGAGAGAGAATATCAGAAAATCAAAATGCTATATCAGTTAACAATATTAGCGAAAGAAAATAAAGTATGTTTTTAAGGTTTATTCCTACAGATACGAAAACCTTGATCTGGCCCTACACCACTAGCTTCAAAATAATCTCTGTCGTCGTTTTTGGAGTAAGTTTCAAGGCCAATCCATCCGCCACCTCTTTGCGAGCGAAAATGTCCACGAGGTATTCCTTCATCTTCATACCAATCATCGCACCATTCTCTAACATTTCCTGTAAGATCATATAAGCCAAGCTCATTGGGGCTTTTAGTGCCTACACGATGTGTTTTACATCGGTTTTGTTCTAGAAGACGGTAATCCCATTTTTCTTTTAAAATAGTATCTCCACTATTTCTCCAATACCAGGAAATCTCATCAATATTGTTGCTTCCACTATATGAATAATTTTTACTTAACTGACCGCCGCTTGCAACATACTCCCACTCGACTTCAGTGGGCAAGCGATATCCATTTGCTTTTGGATTTTTCTTGACTAGCCATTTAATACTATCGAACTCGGAATCATTAAACTTGTCAATAGAATCTTTATAAATTTTATAATAAGGTCTCAATCCTTTTGCTATGCTTTTTTTGACACAAAACTCTACACAATCATACCAACTGACCATTTCGACAGGTAGACTATCTCCTTTAAATCGAGATGGATTGTTTCCCATAACCGCTATCCAATCCTTTTGTGTAACTTCACTTTTCGCTATGTAAAAATCATTCACATAAGCATTTTTTCCATATAAATTAGATTGCTTATTTATAAAGGTTCCTCCTTTGACTAAAATCAAATTATCATTTATAATTCTCTTCGTTTCTTCCTGGTTACAGGAATAAAACATCATTAAGAATCCAGCAAAAAAATAGAATAAAACTCTTTTCATTATTAAATCAAAAAATTAATAGCCTTTCTGTTTTTAATAAACTTGTAAAACCATAAAGCCGAAACAATGAATCGGCCTTATAGTTTTTAATTTTTCATGTACTAATTACCAAATACTCGCATTAATTTTTCCCCAATTACCGGTATAAGATTCGATACCGAAAACTTGATAATCAAAATCCCTAAGATTTCCCCATTCTGGTTTATGACCACCATACTTATTCCAATGATTAATATGTGCTTGCATATGAACTTGTTGATTAGAACCAGTAGAAGCATTACCGTGCTCACTTATATATTGATAAAATGTTTTAGTCCCTAAAATTGAAGGAGCATTGGACCTTAATTGTTTCTTGAATTTGTAATTCTTATTATTTACAGTATAGTTTCTGTTTTGATTTTGACCTGTAATACTACCTTTTTCTACCACATAATATTCTATAAGTGGCGTTTGTGTCCATCCATATACACCAACAAAATTGTACGACCCTTGCAGCAGTCCTATGTTATAGTTTATTCTTCTACCATTACCTGTTGACCATCCTTTTCCTCCAACAATATCTTGATTATTTTTATATTCAATCTCAAAATTACCACTGTATTGATTGGCTTGAGGAAATCTAAGTCTACCCCATCCTCCTTCTTTATAAATGGTCCAAAAATAACCTTTATTATATCCATCGGTACGATTATCGCTAATGTAGCCATTACTATCTATCGATTTTTGTTCGAGTTCTATTGTTTCTGGCAGGTTATCAGAATCCAAATCGTCAGAGCAATTGGTAAATAAAAACAAACAAAATACTGAAATGCTTAAAAGTGTTTTCATAATTACATGTTTTAAAGTTAGAGTGATTCAAAAATTCATATTCAATTATTATCAATAATCTTTTGAGATTAATTGATTATGAATACAAGTGAATTTGTGTTAAAAATTTAGTTAATGCTCAAAATTATGATTCAATATAAAAACAATTGATAATTTTATTCATTTTAAATCTAATTCTACGAAAACTTTTCGTAAACTCATAAAAACCTGAAAAACAATTATTTATATGTTTCATTCTGAAGGTAATGATCCAACTTACTTTTAAAAATACTATCTTCTAAGAAGTACTCTAAGAAAATGAAATACCTATTCACTTCCAATCCTTCAAAAAGAGGTAGCTCTAAAATATTTGAAGCAATCTTTACAAATTTTGTTGCAATTAGAACTTCACATCCTTACAAATTAAATTATTAAGATTACTTTACAAGGAAGCTTCATTTACTTGATCTTTACGAATAACTTATTAAAACCTTTCAGAAAATTTTGATATCTCAGAATAAACAACTCTTAGCCATTATTTAGTCAAAAACATCTTTAAAAACTAGTATGAAAAAAAAGAGAATCACATTAAAGGATATTGCAAAAAAATTTAATGTTTCCATTGCGACCGTTTCAAAAGCTCTTAATGATAGCTATGAAATCAGCAATAGCACTAAATCTATGATTCAGGAATATGCAAAAGAGCTCCAATACAAATCCAATAATAGCGCTTTTGCAAATGAAAGACATAAAAGCACTAAAACGATAGGTGTAATTATACCCAATATGCTTAATCACTTTTTTACCAAAGTTTTTGTAGGTATCGAAAAGATTGCAACAGAAAAAGGATATAATATTATTACATGTATTTCTAACGAATCTAGAGAAAAGGAAGTTGCTGCTATGGAGCTATTAAAAAATTCAGATTTAGATGGATTCATTTTATCAATTGCAGAAGAAACACAAATCAAAAGAGACTTTAAACATTTTCGGAACGCTATAAATCAAGGAATTCCAATCATAATGATTGATAGAGTTACTGATGAGATAGAATGTGATAAGGTTATTGTAAATGACGAAGAAGGAGCCTTTAATGCTGTTAATTATTTTATTAAAACCAATTGCAAAAACATTGCAATAGTTTCTAACATACACCAACTTAGTGTTGGAAAACTTAGACTAAAAGGGTATAAAAAAGCACTTACGGAAGCGGGTATCCTAATTGATGAAGACTTAATACTTAAGGTTGATGAATTCAATGATATTAATACTTTGCTAAAAATATTGCTTGACTCGAAAAAAGTAGATGCGATACTGTGTCTTGAAGAAGATTCTGCCGTTAGCACTCTAAAAATGGTATTATCTAAAGGATATAAGGTACCGGAAGATATTTCTATCATAGGCTTTACTAATGGTGTTCTTCCTCGTCATGTAACACCATCTATTACCACTGTAAGTCAACACAGTATTTATCTTGGTGAAGCTGCTGCAAAAATTCTTATTGACAAAATAGAAAACGAAAACATAGAAACCTCTTATACTACCAAAGTAATAAAAACAAACCTAATCGAGAGAGAATCTACAAAACGTCTTCATTAACAATAGGGCAGGGGAAACTACTTTATCATTTTAAATAATCGAAAACTCAAAAATACTTGTGTTTTCATATTCTTCTCCTGCTTTTAGTAAAGCAGATGGAAAATGATGATGATTAGGTGCATCAGGATAATTCTGGTTCTCAAAACAAATAGCTGGAAAACTATCGTATCTTGTTTGATTTTTAAAATTCCAATTAGGGAAATTTTCTGGAGTATAAATCACTACTGCTGGTTGATTTGTTTTGATTTCCATTTGTAAACCACTCTTTGGAGCAATCAATCTAGCTTTGATTTTATCAATTGACGCTCCATTTTTAGCATTATAAATAAGGGTATCATCTATTAGACCAAAATTTTCTAATGATGCTAAGTTTTTAGGCTCTAAAAAATCAAACTTAGTATCATTAACTAATCTTAGCTCTCCTGTTGGTAATTGTTGCGTATCAACTTCTAAATATTCAGGGCAATCCAAAAACAATGAATGATCCAAAATATTATTTGAACCATTGAGATTAAAATACGCGTGATTCGTAAGGTTTACAAAAGTATCTCGATCCGAAAATGCTTTATAGGTAATCATTACATTGTTATCATCTGATAATTGATAGATTGCTTTTACCTCTAGATTACCTGGATATCCTTCTTCCATGTGCCTACTGTAATACGAAAAAATAACGGTATTTGTATCGTGATCGATCGAGTCAACTTTCCAAAATTTTTTATCAAAACCTTCTAACCCTCCATGCAAATTAACTCCTGCTTTTTCATACAACTCATATTTATAGTCGTTAAGCACAAAACCTCCTTTACGAATTCTACCGGCATACCTTCCGATAGAAGCTCCTAAAAACTTAGCACTTGGATGAACCGAGATTTCTTTATAGGCATCAATAGCGTCTAAACCGACTATAACATTGATAAATTCTTCTCTTTTATTCAGAATTTCTAAACTTACAATTGATGCTCCAAAATTAGTTAAGGTTAACTTAGTTCTTTGATCATTTGCGAGTACTATAGAAACACAATCAGTATATTCCTTTTTATCCACGATTATATGAGTCATTTTTCACAACTGTTATTTTATATAACTAATATTTGGCGCTACTATAACATTTTAAAAAACTTTTGTAAAGCTATTAAATATATTGGTTTACAATATTCTCAAACAGCTCTTGCTTGCCACTTTGCAAAGAAAACTCACCATTATCCGATGCTATTTCGTACAAATCCTTTAAATTTAATGTACCGTTTTCAAACTCTTTCCCTTTTCCAATATCAAAAGAACTATATCTAGCTGTTCTCAATTTTTCATACGAAGAAGAAGTAATTATTTTATCCGCAGTAATCAATGCTCTAGCAAAGACATCTGCTCCTCCAATATGTGCTAAAAACACATCTTCTAAATCTGTAGAATTTCTTCTTATTTTCGCATCAAAATTAACTCCTCCTCCTTGCAATCCACCTGCTTTAAGGAAGACTAACATAGCTTCTGTGACTTCTAAAATATTATTTGGAAATTGATCTGTATCCCATCCGTTTTGATAATCTCCTCTATTAGCATCTATACTTCCTAACATTCCTACACTTGCCGCTACCTCTAATTCATGCTGAAATGTATGCTGTGCTAACGTTGCATGGTTTACCTCTATATTAATCTTGAAATCTTTTTCTAAACCATATTCTTTAAGAAATCCTATAGCCGTAGCAGTATCAAAATCATACTGGTGCTTTGTTGGTTCCATTGGTTTTGGTTCTATAAAAAATATGCCTTTAAACCCTTCTGCTCTTGCATAATCCCTAGACATTGTTAAAAACCGAGCTAAATGATCTAATTCTCTTTTCATATCTGTATTAAGTAAAGACATATAACCTTCTCTCCCTCCCCAAAACACATAATTTTCTCCGTCTAATGCTATGGTAGCATCTAATGCCGATTTAACCTGAGCACCTGCTCTTGCTAAAACATTAAAATCGGGATTAGTTGCTGCACCATTCATATATCTAGGGTTAGAAAAACAATTTGCTGTACCCCATAATAACTTAATGCCAGATTCCTTTTTCTTAGTTTTTACATAATCGACAATTGTGACTAACCTTTTCTCTGACTCTAATAACGATGGGGCTTCTTGAACCAAATCGAAATCGTGAAAACAAAAGTAATCAAACCCCATTTTGCTAATAAACTCGAATGCTGCATCCGCTTTGTCTTTTGCTGCTTGAATTGGATCTGAAGATGTGTCCCAAGCAAAGTTTTGGGTTCCCCATCCAAATGGATCAGCCCCTTGACCACAGAAGGTATGCCAATATGCTATTGCAAATTTAAAATGTTCTCTTAGCGTTTTTCCAGCTACAATTCTTTCAGGATCATAATACTTAAATGCTAAGGGATTATCAGATTCTTTCCCTTCAAATTTAATTTCACTTATTCCTTTGAAATACTCTTTATCTCCTAGTAAAACCATTACTTATTTTTTAAAATTCTATTTAATTCATTTTTCCATCTTTGGTAAGCTAACTGATAATCATCTCTATTGTGTAAAGGATGGTAGGTCATGACTTTATCATTTTTTATTATCATCTCACCAATATCCTTAAATGCACCTTGAGCCCATCCTGCAGCTCTAGCTGCTCCTATTGCACCTGTTGTATTATAAATTTCTATTTCTTGATCTATTAATGTAGAGACTGTATTAGAAAAAATTTCTGATCTAAATAAATTATCATTTCCAGCCCTTAACACCTTTATATTCGCACCATCTTTTCTTAAAATTTCCATTCCATACACAAAAGAAAATGCAATACCTTCTAATGTTGCTCTACATATGTGTGATCGGGTGTGTTTATTTAAATTGATATTGCAGATTTGAGTTCCTATTGTTTTATTTTCAAACATTCTCTCCGCACCATTACCAAAAGGTATTATTTGTAGATTATTAGATCCTACCGGAACTTCTGAAGCAAGCACATTCATAGCCTGATATGAATTAGTTTCTAGGTTAAGGTTATCTTTTAACCACCTATATTGAATACCTGCTCCATTAATGCATAGTAACTTACCAATTATTGGCTTATTCTCACTATAATTAACGTGCGCAAAATTATTATACTTTACAGGTTCTTTTCCAGATACATTATCCGTTACAGCATAAATAACACCAGAAGTACCACCTGTTAATGCTACTTCTCCCGGATTAAAAACATTGAGAGATAAAGCATTGTTAGGTTGATCACCTGCTCGATAAAAAATAGGAGTTCCCTTTTGTAAACCACTTTCTTGAGCTCCTTTACTATTTAATTCTCCTTGGTTCGAAAACGTATCGACTATATCAGGTATTAAGCTTGGGTCAATGTCATAATACTCTAACAACCATTTTGCAGACTCTTGTTTTTTGTAATCCCATAGTATTCCTTCAGACAACCCTGATTTAGTAGTATTAATTGTACCAGTAAATTTATAAGCGATATAATCGCCAGGCAACATAAATTTATATGCTTTCTTATAAATACCAGGTTCATTATCTCGTACCCATTTTAATTTAGACGCAGTAAAATTTGCTGGAGAGTTAAGTAAACTACTTTTACATTTTTTTTCTCCTAATTCTTTGAAAGCCTTATTCCCGATATCAACTGCTCTACTATCACACCAGATAATTGAATTTCTCAATAAACTCCCTTCTTTATCTACCAAAACAAGACCGTGCATCTGATAAGAAATCCCTATTCCTATAACTAACTCAGGAGAAATTGCATTTTCTTTTAATAATCGTTTACTAGCAATACAAACATACTCCCACCAGAAATCTGGATTCTGCTCTGCCCAGTCCTTGTTTACTGAGATAATATCCATCTCATCCTTTGGCTCATTTATTGAAGCAATACTTTTGCCGTTCTCTGAATCAATCAACGCTGCTTTAACAGATGAACTTCCTATATCAAATCCTATATAATACATTCAGTAATTTGGTTATTGGATATAAAAATCTAAAATCTATACCAATTACAATGGATAAGTTATGGATATGAACGAAAACTCGTAGGTAAATTTTCGTAAAAAACGACAAACAGGAACGTGCATTTCCTTTATAAATAAGAACCAATTTAGTACAGATATCCTTATGGAATAGATTTTAAGAAAAGATATCTGCCATTTCTACTGAAATTAAACAGTGAAAGCTCTGTCCGTTAAAGTAATCTCAGTTATTAAAATGAATTTCCGTCTTGATCACTAACTCTAATCAATTCATTTCCTTTTCTTAATATAAAATGTAATCCATGTCCTTCTTGCCATACACAATCACACAAGATTTGATCATAAATCTCATTATCTCTCCGATGTCTATCTTTAGTAATAATAATATCGGTTGGTGTTATGTAGCTCCAAACTTTTTTGGGCTCATCAAGCGACAAAAGAGGTAACCTACAGCATCATTAAATGTTTTCCAATCATCAAAAGCCCTTTCGGCAGCTTCCTTTTTATAGATGAATCAATATTCATAAAACTCGAAAGTGTTTGATCCACTATATTTAGATCTCTATAGGAAAACTCTATAAAATCCAATCGATATGGAACCTCCTTGTTTTCAAAAAAAAGGGGTTGCTATTGGTTTCATAGCTATTCAATCCTTTTCTAAAGGTCAGTTTCCAATATCTTGCTTTAGTATTCCTAATATTTTCGATTTCATTATTCTCTGAATTTATTGCATAATATTTCCATCAAAGTCTAAATATCCTTCTTTTACCTCCGACGATCCTTTTTTTCCTATCCTATAAAGAATTCTTTTTTCTGGAACTACAGGAAATAGTCCGTCATATTTCTTCTTATTAATAGGTACACCAGAGTCATTAACAATAAACTTCTTTCTGTTTTCAGTAACTATAAATAATCGTTTTTCTGGAATTCTGAATACACTTTTAAAAGATCTTTTGTGCAATCTATTTCCGTTTATATCAGCAATAAAGACTTCGTTCGGACGAGTTACAATTTTTCTATCAATATCCTTACATGTCTTCGAAAACTCTTCCACTATATTCCCTTGATAATCTAAATATCCATCTTTTTTATCTACAGAACCATAAGATCCTATTCTATAATAAACCACCTTTTCTTTATAATGAGGATATAACATATCATATTGATTACTATCTAACTTTTTTCCGTTGTGATCGATAAAGAAGTCCTTATGATTTCTGGTTGCCATAAATGTTATCGGAGCCTGCTTACCTAAAACTCTAATACTTGTAAATGGTTTATTATGAGTTATTCTTCCTGTATAATCTGCCATATAGTATTCTTTACTCTTTTTTTTAAGTTCTATACGCTGTGCTTCTTTATGAAAACTTATTGTTTCATAAGAAGAAGGTATGATATATTGCTTCTTGTTCATATCATATAGACCATACAGAGAATCTTTAACTTTCAAAAAAGATGTTTCTTCCATAGGGTATATACTTTCATATTTAGGTTTTAAAACAATTTCACCTTTTCTATTTGCCCATCCGGTATATTCTTTCTTTTTATTTGTCTCTGTATTTTCTTTGTTTACAAGACTATCAATAGTTAACAAAAACCCTTGCTTATAACTTCTAATATTCTCATATTTTGTTGGTAAAATAATTTTTCCTTTATCAGAAAGAACTCCTTTGGTATCCCAACCTTCGTCACTTATAAAAATATATGTAGAATCAATCCTATCTCTGTATGCTGATCGGAATCTGTTGAAATATGATTTCAATTCTTTCTTTAAAGGATAGATTCCTAATTCTAATCGTTCTATTACCTGATAAAATTTAACAGCAAGTTTTAGGGGAACATTCTTAGAAAAAGAGTCTTCTTTAATTTGGAAAAGTAAAGTATACCCTTGATACTTTCTAAGGACAAAAGGTTTATATATTTTATCTTTTGTTTGTAATACGATACTATTGTTAGTTTGTATGATAATAGATGCATCGGGATAGCTTTGTATAATTTCCTGTAGCTTTTTATCTATTGATACATTTGTTATCGAAAAAACTACCGAATATGTATTGTACTCCTCTAAATAAAAGCTTTTTGGCAACCGTTTCTCTACAAAATGATCTGGTCTCATTTTATCTTTTAAGCTATTATTCACCTCTTTTTCTATCTTTTTAAATAGTTCTTTTTCCTTATCGGTTTGTAAAAAGGGTGCTACTTGTAAGAAAACTGATTTTAGATCTAAGGTTTTTACTTCTGAGATACTATTCACTGAATTAAAAATACGGTAAAACTCTTTTAACTCTTCTATATTTTTGTTTTGGCTTTCGGCTTCTGCAATAGCATAAGTTTGGTCATTTATTTTTTTGACACCAATAAATCTAAACTCATTAAAAAACTTAAATAATATTAAATCACCATCTTTAAAGAATACCTCTTGTCTGTAATTTGGAGCCACCGCTATATAATCTGCTATAGTAACAGGTTGTTTAGATGTTATGATACCTACATTCATATGACCATAAAAATGATCTTTGTATTTTCCTAAAGTAATTCCACCGAGAAGGCTATCTTTTTTCAATGAATATAGCGATGTCTTTTCTCCAGATTCTCTGAGATATTTGGACGTATATTCTAATGGAATTGAAATCCCATAATCACTTACTTCAATAGCGGTTACGTATCCATCTACAGTTCTTTTCTCTTCATATAAAAAATCTTGCGTAAATTTATCTTGCTCCTTTTTCTTTTTGTTATTTAAACTTTCGATCTTGGCTTTAATAGTTCGTAACTTATTATCATTCTCAGATACTTTTCCTAAATTTAATTTTATATAATATCTGGCAGAACTAGTTAATGATAAATTCATCGTTAACTCAATAATGAACCTGCTTTGATCAATAAGATGTAATGCGTTATCAGAATCATCTAGGATTTTTAATTTCTGAAAATCGATGCGATCTTTTTTCTTTTTCTGAGTAGTATAGGCACTGATATAAGATACTTCTGCTGCATCAGTCTCTAAAAAATAATAAGATTTTTTTGACAACGAATCTATTGGGAGACTCCAATTAATAGATTTCATAATATCTTTCGGGATATCGTGAGAAAGGCTATCTATAATATAGTATCCTTTTGTTGGTATAATTTCTTGATTTTCTTGAGCATATGAATTACAAAGTGCTAAAAAAATAAAACCGAAAGTCAATAATTTTGAAAAAGGAAATTTTGGCATTTTACTATATTTCTATTTATAATATTCATTGTGCGATACGCTTGTCGACGATAAATTCTTTTTTCCATTTTGAGATTTTTGAAGTAATATTAAAATATTCATCAAACTCTGATGCTGGAGTTTCTTTGTAGTATTCGTTCAAACTTTTAATAAAATCAAATAGACTTGGAGCAATTACATTTCTGTCATTATATTCATTCCAATAGCTTATTAATTGTCCTTTTTGTTTAGTAAAAATACCTTCAGTATCATAACAAATATAACTTCCGCCGCCATTGCTAAATATTGGTAACCAATTTTTATTCCACCAATTTTCAATTTCAAAATCATACCCTATCATCTCAGTTAATTCCTGATTTCCAGACAATACTTGTTCCAACGGTTCGAATTGTGAATTATTTACAAATGATTCATAACAAGTATATTCTTGTCCATTTTTCCATAAATAAAGTTCTTTTAAATCTTCTGGTAATGTAATGCTGTATTTAACTTCTAAATCATAAATTTCGGCTTCTGATAATGGTTTCTGAAGTTTACTATAATATTCAGGACGTTTTTCTCTTAAGTTACTATCTAATTTCTTTATTTCAGTTTTCATCGTATTATCAGTACAGTTTATAAATACAAATAAGAAGAACAATAACACTATCCGTTTCATGTTTACTAGGTACTTTAAAATATAGCATTTTGCAAAAACTACATATTTCTTAAAAACAGTTATTAGAATTACTTTATATAATCTTGATCAGCTCCTGCCCTAATATTAGCTTCTTAATCACTTAAATTAAATACAATTTTCAACAAATTTTTAGTTCCAAAACTTGCTCCATTAGAGCCTTTATTTGTTTCAATTTCTACAACATCAGTACCTGTAAATCCTTCTTTCGGTTTATATATGTATAAATGCTGGCCAGTGTTATGATTTCGTTTTATTTCACTTATTTCAAAATGTTTTGCTTGTTTGTGAATCCAAGAACCTTCTTCATCACCAAAGAAACCTAAATCGTATTCATATATCTCTGTATTAGAAGAATTCATGTTTTTTTCGATTGTCTTAGAGTCGATATTGTTACAGGAAACCAAAATCAAAACTAATCATACTTCTATTTATCATCTTACCTAATTTCTCTTTTCAATAGTTTTATGTTCCATTCTCCTTTATTTTTAATGATAATGTGCATTAAATTTTCGGTTTTGTTTGATACAGGATAAAAAATCGTTGTATAGATTTCTACCTTGTCCATAGTAAGAGGGTTTTCGGTAATTTGAACAAAAGCTTTTTCTTCAAAAAGTCTTTTCTCCAATTCCTTATTAGCACGAATAGTCTTATTTTCTAATTGCATAAGTTCACCTTCGTTACCGCGATTCACCCATAGTATTTTTGTTTTATTGTTCGTTTCTATTTTTTTAGAAAATGTAGGATATTCAACTAAATCCTTATACTTCTCAAAGTATTTTTCTAACCCATTTTTCTTTAGCTCATCATAATATTCCATAGCTCCCGTACCACAATAAAATATTCTGCTTTTTCGCTGTACTAATAACGTATCTGTTCCGTTCTCAAACCGAAAATTATTCAAATACTCCTCGTATGGAGATAACTGATTCTGATTTACAGTCAAAACAGTATCTTTTTCATCTGTAATTTGTATCTTTTTATTTTGCGAAGTACAAGATACTATTATGACGATTATGGTAATTATTACGGCATAATCCTTCTTAAAACCTAACATCTATTTTATTTTGTTTTGCGTATGGGATTGCTATTCCCATAAGTGCTTCCCGCTTTACATAATATTGATTAACAGAACGCTCTAATTTTTTCATAGCTGCATCTAAATCTTCAGATGAAGCTTTATCATCCATCAATTTAGCAATTTTAATATAATCATTTTCATAAATTGATTGCACAAGCTCGAAAACTTCTAAAGAGGTTTTTATCAAGTCTTCTGTTTCTGAAGTTACTTTTAGTTCTTTAATTTTTTTAATATCTTCATCTAAAAAGGTCATTTTCATTCCTCTTATATGGGTTTCATAACTATCCGTAGTTTTAAATTCTCCCTCATCAAAACTACCGTATAGCATATTTGCTTTTTTAGAAGATTTCATTTCTGCAAAATCTCTAGCACCTAAATTATGATACCTATTAGTGTTTAAAGTTGTTCTACCAAAATAATTTTCCGGTGTATGCAGATTACAAGCTTGAAAACATATTACTAATAACACAAAAATGTGTTTACTTTTTACTATTGTGTTTTTAAAAATTCTTCTCATAGTTTCTAAACATAAATTAATCAAAAATGAAATGGTTTAAAACGGTTAATTTTATAGTTAAAAGAGTTTCAAATTATAAATTGACATTTGTACTATTGATATCTAAGTTTCTTTTATTAATTCTATCATCTAAGTAGTCCCTAACAATATGAATGTTGACAGAAATATTATAATACCCAGAATAGAAAGACTTGTTGCAACAATAAAACGTTTCGTTACTGAAGCTTTAGGAAGAAAAGCAATACTACCAAATGATATCGTAATAATCATACACAGTATAAAGCCTGCTCCAAGTATAATACCTTCAAAAAAACCGCTTAGACCATCCGCTCCATGATACGCAAAAAATGCATTATAGATAAACAAACCTAACAACAGTATAGTAAAGGTCAAAAAAACATAAAATGGCACTTTCATAGATTTATCGATTTTACTTAATACGCTGATATTTTATAATTTCTGGTATTCTCACGAATCACTTGAGATTCGAATCTCATTTTTTCATCTGGTGATATAATCTTTATTTCGCGATCTGCTGTAACTTCAAACTTACCTTCAAAAATTATAAATTCAAAATTAGTATAATCCGTATTTAAAGTATTAAAAGTAACTTCTCCTAAATCGAAGCTTGTTCTATAACTAATAATACTATCAGAAGGATTCACATATATTATTTTTATCCAACCATAACTTTTTTCTGGTACATCCGAATCAGATACGGACTGAGTAATAGATCCATAATATTTATCTCCTATTTTTGGCAAACTTGTAAATTCAACAAAATCATTTCTAAGCTTAATTGCTTTTTGATTAAAATAATAAAAAATAGTTACACATATCAATACGACTATTATACCCGCTACAGCGTTTGTAACTTTTCCAAAACGAGAATATTTCTTTTCTGCACCTGGCACCGGATAATCCATCGCATACTGTTTTGCGCTTTGCTTCATTTCATAAGTCCAATCTTCCTTAGGAATATCGATTCCGTTAGATGCAAAATAAAAGACTACCAATGGCTTCTTTTTTATATTTACTGATATTCTAGAAGATACTATCTGTTTATATAACTGTACTTTTATCAGTTCCCTTGTTTCACTATATGGAGATACAAACTTACTCTCGAAACTTTTATACAGTTCTATAAACTCTTTCCTTCTTAACATTGGTGTATTCTTCTTGGTTTAATCTCATCAAAAAAACTTTCGAATTTATATTAAGGCCATCTTATCGACAATTTAATGTTCGTCGGATTCATATTAAACCTTATTAATTACGACATTCCAATGTTAAAAAGAAATACTGTAAAAATGGTTCCATCTTATAATTTGAAACCTATAACTGTTATAATCACAGTTATAAATTAGGGGAGAGCAGACTTAATACGAAACGTACACTTAATCTAAAATAATATGTTTTTTTTGATACTCTGAAGGTGTCGAGCCCACTAGGTTTTTAAAAACCCTATTAAATGAAGTTTTGCTTGAGAAACCTGCTTCATAACCAATAGATAAAATTTTATACTGTTCGTATTTAGGGTTTTTCATAAGTGATTTTGCCTCACTTACTCTGTATAAATTAATAAAACTATTGAAGTTTCTATGAAAACACACATTCAATACTTCAGAAAAAAGATGAACACTCATAGACAAGTCACTTGCTATATCTGATTGTTTAATCTCATGATTCAAATATGGTTTTTTATTATCCATGTAATCCAAGATTTGTTGCATATACAATTTTCGATCGTCTTGGGTAAGTGAAGAATTCTGATAAGAAGTAATATTAGTGTTTTTTCTGTTTTTAGTATTCTTAGCGATCCTTTTTAACTTTACCTGTAATACTTCCTTTTCATTTGTTAATAGCTCTTTATCTGCTTTTAAACTCAAAGATTCAGATATAAGTCTTTTCCTTTTTTTCTTATATATTACAAAAGAACTTATTAATAAAATCAATAATACAAACCCAAAAAACAAGTATATCTGTTTTTCTCTGGCAAGAAATTTAAGTTCTTCTGTTTGCTCGGTTAATAATTCTGTCTTCTCTTCTGATTCTACTTCTAATTGTTTTTTTTGGGCTTTAGAAAGCGTATTAAGATATTCTTCATTAGCCACAGTATAGTACTTCTGCTCTTCTAAAGATTTTTTGAAATCTCCCTTAATCTCATATACTTTAGCAAGTAATTTATGAGCGTTTTTTCGTATTTTAAAAAAATTTCCAGAAATAGCAAGATCTCTAGCTTCTATTAGATACGAAAAAGCTTCCGATGGTTCGTTGTTACGAACCAAAGCATCTCCTATAAGTATTAGAGCAGTCGCTTGATGTTTTTTAGAATCTTCTTCAGTAATGGCGGTTAATATTTCTTTACAATAAAAAACTACCTTATCATACTCCTCTAATGCTAGAAAACTATCGCTTAAATTTAAAAGAATACTTATAATAGCACCCTTACGATTTAGTTTCACTGCTAGATCTTTAGCTTTCAAACTATACGTTACTGATTCGCAATATTCTTTTTTACTAGAGGCAGCAATTCCTAAAGCATTATAAGCCATCATCAAATAATGCTCGGATTCATCTATTGTTGACGCAACTGCAACCACTTCGTTCATAGTGGCAATCGCCTTATCATATTCTTTTATCTTATTATATAAATTACCTAGGTTTGCTAAAACTATAAGCTCTGCTCTTTTGTTTTCGGGAAGTTTACTTAGGTTATCTGAAACTTCTAAGTACTTTTCGATAGCTTTATCTAATTGATCGACATTACTATAATAAATCCCCAAATTCACTAAGACTTGGTTCTTTAAATCATCTAATTCGTGTTTATTGGCAATCTCTAAAATAGCCTCACAATATTCTTTAAAGGTTTTAAAATTTCCCTTCTGATGAGCTTTTACAGACAACTGTTGATATTTAGAAATACTATCAATAGACAAACTGAATTTAGCTTCTTTAACTGTAGTAATTGTATCTAGTTCATTTTGCGCAATTAAAGAAAATGGTATAAAAGCAAGGATTATGTAAAGTAGAATACGCATTTATTAAAAATCAACTGGTGATAAACTGAAGTATAAAACAAATGTATGATGAATATCTGTTTTTAGAAAATAATTTGATTTAGCATTCCTTGTTCATGCTTCCCAAATAAGTTAAAATATGTTGATTTGTAATCTATTAAAAAAAACAACCCTCAGGCTAACTACTTCCTGAGGGTCTGAATTGAAACTAAATTATAATATTTAACACAAACTCAACTTATACATAATTATGATTGCTTCAATTTTGCTGTTTTTTTGGTTAGGTTTTTACGCCGCGAATATAAGAGCTAATCTTCAAATATTTAAATGAATTTAGAGTAGTAATACACATTTAACGATGCCTTAATACCTCATTAAAATTCTTGAGATTAACTCACTAAAAATCAAGCTTTACTATATATTAGTGTCTTTTCTCTCTAATTTGTTACTATATTCTTAATGATTTTTTCTATAAAATCTAATAACTCGCTAATTGTTTGATGATAATTGATCAAAGTTCGTACCGAACTTCATATTTTATAGTTAAAATTTCGCGATAGATAAAAGAACCCTCAGGATAAATATCCCAAGGGTTCAGATTGAAACAAATCAGTATTAATAATAAAATACACAAACTCAACTTATTATTATACTATGATTTATGGTTGTTTCAATTTTGCTTATTAATGTGGTTTATTTTTTTGATAATTAAAATAAAAGACTCCTGAGCTAACTACTTCTCAAGAGTCTCATCTTGAAAAAAATGTTTGTTTATATTATAAACAAACCCAACTTATAATTGTTATAATTTATTTCTATTATCCTATTGTATTGTAACATCAAAGGATTGTGCAATATCTGTGTCTCCACCAGCATCAGCTAATGTTCCATCATTAGGCTTTGTAGGCTGGTGACGTAACGTAACAGAAAAACTACCTGTACTAGCATCTGTGGTAGTAAGATTAAAAGTAATTCCAACTGGATTAGTTCCAGTATTAGGCGGATAATCTGCTTCCGTATCTGTATACATTGTTGTTGCGTTTAAAGTACCCGCTACCACAAAAAAGAATTGGTGCTCATCTGCTTCCTCTTCAATTTCTTCATTAATATTTTCTGCTGGTGTTTCAGTTTCATTAAGTAATACTACCTCTCCAGCATACGTTGTATTGGCTGATAATGGCCCAGATATGTCAATCACAGGTGCATTAGGTCCATCAGGTCCATCCAAGTCGCGAGATGTTAAGGTAACTACATCTGTTCCTGCAGTTAAAGTAACCGTCATAGTCGTTATAACCTCTTCTTCATTTACTACTGCGGGGTTGTCATCATCGTCAGAACAAGAATACATTAATACACTTGCGATTGCTAACATTGATAAAAATTTACGTGTGTTCATCATTTAAAAAATTTAATAGTTAAAAGTTAATCTCAATAAAAAGTTTCGTCCTACTTCATCTGCAAAATAGCGTTGACGGTTCAGATAGTTTCTATATTTATTATTTGTAATATTATTTATGGTTAAACCAATATTCAACTCATTTTCTTTAAAAAAAGGAGTCCTAATATCTGCATTCATATGCAAAAGATGATAATCACCAGGAGGTGTATTAATATCTAAAAGAACATCTTCTTGTTCTTGAGGTGAAAAAACAATGATATTATCGGGAAATTCATTTTGTCTAAAGGTATAATCGCTCTCAAGACTCATCACTAAGCCCATCCAATCTTCTTTTTGAAAAACTATACTATTTCTAAAATTAGCTGCAGGAATGTTAATAAGAGGTATTTTAGTTTCAGTATCTTTTCCTTTCACCAAAGAAAATTGATGATTAGTATGCCAATTAGTATGCCATTTCTTAGTCAGTTTAGCATCAATACCTAATAATCTCGCATTCGTTTGTCGATATTCCCAAACGGGAAACGCTCCTCTAATAGAGAGTTCAACATCTGTAGGTTCTAATAGGATATAATCATTAATAAAATTAGCATAAGGAGCAATTTCCCAAGTCCAATTCTCATCATTTTTCTGAAAAGAAAATGAGATTTTATGAGATGTTTCTTGATCAATCCTTAGATCTCCCAGTTCGATTCGAGATGCTGAATGATGCAAACCATCACTAAATAATTCTGAAGGGTTTGGCGCTCTTTGAGCTAGTGCATAATTACCTCTTAACTCATAACTATCTTCGAAAACATAATTAAACCCAGTGGTTGCCGAAATACTATGATAATCAAACTTTGGATTTGTAAGCCATTGTGTACCTTCATCTGCAATAATAAGATCATTAAATTCTTGATCGTAGCCTTGCTCCTCCCATCTGGTTTTTATATAAAATTTCTTAGCATCGATTTGGTTATAATCATATCGAACCCCTGCATCGATAGTTACATTATCATTGATATCGTATTTACCTGATACGAATAATCCCGCATCAAATTTATCATAATCTGGAATTAATCTTCTTGCTCTTGTACTAGGATCAGCAAAATTATCTTGGTAACGCATTACTATCCCAAAATCTAGATTATAATCAAATTTAGAATCTAAAACGAAGTCAGAAGTCAGCGTATGTGTTGTAAGTTCCAAATCTAAACTTGGAATTTTTCTTAACTCTTCAGTTTGTCTAATATCAAATTCGAAGCGTTGGTTATGTTGAAAATCGTATTGGGTAGTCCATTTACCTAATTTCTCAAATCTTTTAAAGTAACGTAGTCTACCCAGATGATGTGTAACATCTTGTTTTGGATTATCTATAGTATAAGTGAAATTTTCTATAACAGATGGTTGCCCACTATTAATGGATTCAATAAGGTCATCTGCATTTCCAATATGGGATGCAGCGAGAACTCCTATTTCGTTTTGGTAATATGAATAATACACATCCCAACCTTGAGTAAATTTATTATTTCCGAAGGATAAGGATCCTCCTCTTTCAAAAATACTGGTGTTAGATAAAACATAATCAGGTGCTTCTACATCACCAAATCTTTTTAATGTTCCTTGCGCTTTCAAAAACCAGCCAGATTCATATCCTTTAATTATCTCCGAAGAGATGGCTCCACCTCTACCGTTAGTAGCACCGGTAACAACAGTTTTTCCAAACAATGTGTCTTTTGCTGCAATTTTGTTAGGTTCCATAACAATAACTCCTCCAATAGCATCTCCTCCATAACGCAGTGCTGCTGCTCCTTTAACTACAGTTACATTACCAGCCGTATTGATATCTACATTAGGAGCATGTTCGTCTCCCCACTCCATATCTTGCATCCGTACACCATTATTCATAATTAATACTCTACTTCCACTTAAACCTTGAATAATCGGTTTTACAATCGTAGAGCCTGTATTGAGAGAGGAAACACCTGTAATCTCTCTAAGTGCATCTCCTAAAGCTGCACTACTATATCTTTCGATAACATCTTTGTTAATAGTCTCTTCTTGGGAAGAGGATGTTTTAGTCTTATTATTACCAGAAACCTTTACTTCTAGTAATTCGTTCAAATGGTGTTCTAAATAAAAGTCTTTATTTGAAACCTCATTTATATTAATAGTAACCACTTGAGAATTACAATCCTCGTGTGATATGGTAAAGGCATAAGAAGTGGCACAAAGCCCTGTCATTTTATACATCCCGTTACTATCAGTTTTAATTGTTGTACTATTAAAAGTAATTGTTGCTCCTTCTAGAGGCACTCCATCGTGGAAATCAATTACACGACCAGAAAGTGTTTGATTACAATCTTGAGCGAATAAATGATTGACTACTAGAAGAAACACAATACATAATGTGTTTCGTTTCATTCTAAAAATAAAAAAGGATCTCTATTGCCAATGAGCAATAGTAAATAGGTATAATAACCTGATTGGTTAATAGCTTAAGCTACAGGCGGTGCTTTATTGAGAAAAGAATAGTGTGTTTCTCTATCAAAATAGATCGTTATATTATTGATCTGAATATGATCTGATGGAAGAATAATCTCTTTTGGTGTTTCTATAAAGTCTACCGAAACAAAATTATCATCTAGATTTTCTGCAGCTAATTGACATATTTTACACTCTAAATCATTAGCATCATGACTTAAGGCGTGCAAATCTAATACTTGTATAAGACTGAATACTATCAGAAATACAGAAGCTATGATATGTCTTTTATTAGTCTTCACAATCGCAAATAAACAAAAAAAAATCAAAATCTTTATAAATTCAATCACTAAAGTGTGTTAAAGTATTGCAAACGCTATTGATTTCTCAGTGATTATTGTTAAATCCTTAGGTATTTCTTCTTGTTCCCAAGGGTGTTTGACTCCAAAAACATGATCTGCTCCTTTTACCAAAAACAGGTCACTTTGTGGATTCCAACTATGTAAACTTTTAGCTTCTTGTAAGTTAACGGTAGGATCTTCTGTTCCATGAATAATTAGATAGGGGACTTTAATTTTTTCTGCAGCCTTAAAAATGGTAAGTCTTTCTTTGTTTTCAACAAATGATGTGTAAAATTGAAAATAATGTGGCATTTTTTGTTTGGTTCTACCATTCTCTATATAATATACTCCATCATTTTTCCAAGTTTGGAAGGCTGTTCCAATTGGAAACCTCTGTTCATAATCAGAAACACCCGCCCAGGTAATTAATTTTGTAATTCTAGCATCTTCTGAAGTTTTGATCGTTGTAATCCCACCTGCTCGAGAATGACCTATAAGCGTAATATTATTAGTATCTATAAATTGTTTGTCTTCAAAATCAGAACCGGTCACCCAATCCAAAACAGATTCTAAATCATCTAGTTCTATTATATAATTATTATGACCAAAAGCTTCTAAGTCTGGGAAATCTATAGGTTGCTCTACCGTTCCGCCATTATGAGAAAAATTAAACTTCACGAAAAAAAAACCAGCTTCTGCAAATGTATTCGCTACCAAATCCCAAGCTCCCCAATCTTTAAATCCCTTATATCCATGACAAAAGATAACTATAGGCTGCTGTTTTTTCTCTTCATTATAAAAAACATCCACAAGAATGGGTCTTTGGTGTTTTCCATTTATAATGATATTCTTTTTATTTATAATCATACCTATACTTCTTTTTCTGTAAAAGGAATTTCTAAAGTAGAGATTTCTGTAATTAATTTTTTTAGTTGTAACAAATATTCATCAAATACTTCAGTTGTTATTTCGTAATCAACTTTTCCTCTAACAGATGTTTTAGTCCCGAATTTCAGAAATCCTTCTTTAAGATTTTTAAAAGAAATAATTCCAGCCTGAAAAGGTTCTGATAGTGATTGTTGGTTATCTTGCATATACGCATATGCTAATACTTGTATGACTTTACTGTACTTGTAATCTTCTGTAATTACATCCCAATCCATCAAAATCACATCACTTTTAGTCACGCTGCCAGTTTTATAATCAATAATTCGTAATTCTCCGTCTAATTGATCAATGCGATCTACTTTTCCTTTAATAAAAACAGGAAAATCAAGCTCAGGAATCCTTAATTCTCTTTTTAGATTACTTTCTATAGCAATAATTTTCAATTGTGACCCGGATTTCAGCATCTTCTCTTCGGCTTTTAGAAAATTATAAATATACCTTTTAGCTACCTCGAAAATAAGTAAGTTTTTACCTTGGGTGATATCTAATTTAGAATACTCTTTCCGAAACTGGTATTTGATTTCAGCATCAATTTGGGTAATCATTTTTGCAATGTCCTCAATAGATATAAATTTATTCTCTAACGGTTTATATAAATTTTCCAGCGTATTATGGATTACTGTTCCTAAGGTGTTTGCGGCAATAGTTTCTTCTACCTGATCACTTTCTCTAATTCCTAACACATATTTATAATAAAAATCAATAGGGTTTCTAATATAAGATGTTAATGCAGAAGGTGATAATCCATTTAATGCTAATTCTTTTATTTTTTTAATTACAGCATCATTCTTTTCAACAACCAATGGATCGTTTTTTAGCGTAGGTACTTCAGAAGATGCTATATATTTAGATAATTGATGCGCTGGTATTTTATCTATTTCTAACTGATGTAAAAATCTACTTTTCTCACCACCTCCGACTCCTTCATCCTCGGTGTTGTAAATTAAATACACATTTTTAGCTCTCTGAATTAAACGATAAAAGTGATATGTATATATTGCATCCTTTTCTTTATATGTTGGAAGGCTATAGGCTCTCTTTAGATCATATGGTATGAAAGAATTCATGCTTTTTCCTGCAGGAAGTACACCTTCATTGACAGAAGTAATTATTACTGTTTCAAAATCTAAACACCGAGACTCTAACATCCCCATTAATTGTAATCCACTAAAAGGTTCTCCTCTAAAATCAAGTGTCTCTGAGTTAATGATATCTTTATATAAATGATATAAAGAAAATACTGTTGTAATGTATTGATAATTTCTACTAAGAGTCAATAGTTTATTAAAAACAAGATGAAAATGATATACATACTCAAGTTCTAAAGAATCTTTCTCTTTATCTAAACTCTCTTTTAATAACTGAACTATTCTCCTACATTGTTCTATGGCTTTTGAAGCTTTATCCCAAGGAGAGAATAATATTTCCAAAACTTCACTGTCTAGATCACTAGCTTCATCTTGCAATTTTTCTAAAGAAATAAAAATAAGATTTTCTCTTGAGATCTTTGTAATTAATTGATTAGTCAAAGAACCTAATAACCAATAACTAGGTTGACTATTTAGAATCTCCAAAACAGACTTATGGTATAGTCCTTTAGAATTTACAGCCTTATGAAGTTTAAATAACAACTCAAAAAATGAAGCTACCGGGACATCTTTTAGAGGTAATCCCATCGTAATATTGAGTGAATTAATTGATTCGGGTAATGAGTTTAGAACTGGCAGTAGCAATGATTCGTCAGCTAAAACCAATGCAGTTTTTTCAATACTAGCAGATGGAATAGCTCTAAGTATTTGACCAGCTAATTTTGCTTGGCCAACATTTTTAGGAACTCCAATTAGTTTAATATCTTTTGAAGATGAAAAATTATCTCTAATCCATTTAAATGGGTGTTCTTTATAGTAATTCCATTGATTTTTGTAATCTCTTAAAAACAAAGAAGCTTCGTGATATTTATTTTCTAAAAAGAACGTATCGACATCCCAATATACCTCAGCAATATTAGCTTCTAACAATGATTGAAAAATGACTTGCTCTGCGTTATTAAGCGCATTAAAACCTACCAAAACATGTTTCTGGTCATTATTCTTAATATAACCTCCTATATTCTCTGAAGCTTTTCTATACAACAATCCTTGATAACCAATCTTTTTTTCTAGAAGTTTGGTTTTAAAATTGGTATAATAATCAGATAGGTTATTCCAAAAACTAATGTAGTTCTGTATAAGTTCAGTTTTTTCTTTTTGAAGATACCAGTGATTTAGATCTTGTATCCCTGAGAGATATGAAAAAAAGCTTTCGTTATCAATGCAATAACGATCGATTTCATTAAAATCATACACCAAGGTTTGAGCCCAGCTACTAAATGTCTCTAAGTTTTCTTTTTCTAAATGGGTATGTGTTGTAAGATAGGTTTCGTAAAACTCGAATAAGGTTTGTGTAGCATCAATCTGACGTAATCCAGATAATTGTGTGATAAACTCCTCTATACTAAGAATTATCGGTGCAAAAAAAGTTTGGTCCGTATACTTTTCTAGCAATTCCTTTTTAAGAAAAAGCCCTGCTCTTTTACTAGGTAGTATAAAAATAAGCTCACTTATATTGTGATCTTTTTTTTGTACTTCTGATATAACTTCTTTTAAAAAACTATCCACCCATTAAAAATAAAAAACGTCCCGAATAATCGGGACGTTTTGTCTATATATTTATTATTTAGTGAAAAATAATTACTTCACTAAGTTGATCTCTACACGTCTATTTTGTGCTCTACCAGCTCTAGTTTTATTAGATGCAACTGGTCTTGCTTCTCCATAACCAACAGCAGATAATCTGAACTGATCGATACCGTTACTAGTTAAGAATGTCTTAACAGCGTTTGCTCTAGAATCAGAAAGCTTCTGGTTATTTGCTTCTCTACCTTGACTATCTGTATGCCCTTCGATAACGAATTTAGCAGTAGGATACTCTTTAAGGATACCGATAATATCATTTAATACTTTAGTAGACTGATCTTTTATAGTTGCTTTACCTGAATCAAACAATACTTGAGCAGCATACTCATTTAAAGTTTTCTGAATTTCTTCAGTTACTTCAGGACATCCGTTGTTAGCAACAGTACCAGCAACATCAGGACAATTATCATCTTTGTCTAATACTCCGTCACCATCTTTATCTTGGTAAGGACATCCGTTGTTAGCAGCAGGACCAGCTTCGTTAGGACAACCGTCTTTAGCATCAGTGATTCCATCACCGTCAGCATCAGGACATCCATTTAAGTTAGCTAAACCAGCAACAGTAGGACAATCATCTTTAGGATCAGCGATTCCATCACCATCAGTATCAGGACATCCGTTAAATTCTGCAGTACCTGCAGTATCAGGACAGTCATCTTTAGCATCAGTGATTCCATCACCATCAGTATCAGGACATCCGTTAAATTCTGCTAAACCAGGAACATCGATACACTCATCATCTTTGTCAAATACACCGTCACCGTCTGTATCTTTACCTCCGAAAGCGAAAGTAATTCCTGCAGAATGTTGAAAGTGAGTTGGAGGATAGTTACTAATCTCGTAATCTTCGAATACGTGCTTATAAGTAGTTTGTAAATTGAAAGCTAAATTTTCAGTCACCCAAAGGTTTAATCCAAAAGAACCATTAAGAGTTCCAACACCAATTTCATCAACCCAAGTGTAACCACCACCTACTCCTAAGTAAGGGTCGAACCATTTAGACTTCAAAACGTTTTTAAGGCTATAGCTTATCGTTCCATCTACTGCATAATAAGATAAGTCTTCAGCTGTAACTTGAGTTCCATCAGGAGTTTCTCCTAATTTATCAATTTTGTTAACTGAACCAGCAGCGGTAAAAGTAAAACCATCTCCTATATATCTACCAACCGATAGTTTAGAAACAGATGGAAGAATATTCCAGTGGTCAGTAGCGTTAAAAAACTCGTCAAAGATTTCACCTTGGTTAGGTAAATCTCCTCCAGTAGGAAAGATATCAACAGCATTAACGCCGATCGATACTGCCCAAGGGTTGTTTTCATCCTGTGCATTCGCAGTACTAAACCCAAGTACTAATAACGAAGCCACTAAAAATCTGCTAAGATATTTCATATTCAATAATTTAATTTTTAAGTGTTAATTAGAGCAAATGTAATATGTTAAAAATTACTGTCAAAGACAAAACTAATAAATTTTTCTTAATAGGCCAGTGTATATCGACCTTTGCGAAGTTTTTAAAGTTCTATTTTAAATCTTTAAGCCCCCCTCAAATGTGAAAAAATTGCCGTATTAAGCTGAAACCTACTGTTCTAATTTCCTTAATTACGGTACAATTATAAGATAAAAATATTTTTTATCAATAAATTTCTACTAGTAATTACTAAAATATTTTTTATTTATACATATTTTAAAGTAATCCCGTCATTAAAATACACCAATATCTGATTATTTAATTTATATCCTATCCTCTGAAGAAGTAAGCCATATTCCTTTAACTGATTTCCGTGCAAAGCACTGTGTTCCCCTGTTTTATAATCAATTATTGCAGCCTCTCCTTGGGCATCAATTATAACTCTATCTGGCCTATAAATGCGTCCATTTGAGATAATTTCCCTTTCATTTAACACTTGTTTATCCTCTAAAAAATATTTAGAGAGTTCTGGATGATCTAAAACCATTTTTAACTCATTATGGAGTGTTTCTCTATCTAAAAAACTAATCATTCCTGTTTCAAAAGCACTTTCTACAACTTTATCCAGATCTTTATGAGAATATATAGACGACATTAGTTCGTGTATTAGATTACCCTTTTCTATTGCAGCGGCCTGTGATGTATCCCAAAGTTTTCCTGAATTGGTAACAATATGTACTTTGCGTTTTTTTCTTGAATTCTCAAATTTAGTAAGTGTTATATTCTTTGTTTTAGACTTTATAGATACAGTTTCCTTAAAAGGTTTTTCTGGATCACCAAAATCATATGATAATTGTTCATTATGCCAAGCACCTATATGTTTTAGATAATTAATAAACTTTCCTGAAAACTTATTTGAATTACCCTCTCCTTTACTATTTATTTCTGCTTTAGAAATAATATATAATTGTTCTTCTGCTCTGGTTAAGGCAACGTACAATAGATTAAAAGCATCCAATTCTAGTTGTGATTGTCGTTCTTGAACGATTTTTTCTGCTTGCACCCCATAATCAGAAAGCTCTTTATTATAATTAACAAACACCTCACGGAAACCATTAAAATCTTTTTTTGCAACCGGCAACCAGGTTTTAGGCTCTATTTCTCTATAAATATCAATGTTTGCGTATGGGTAGATAACACAGGGAAACTCTAAACCTTTAGCCTTATGTATCGTCATTATCTGAATTGCCTCTTCTCCTTCTGGAGCAATTATGCTTAGCTTATCTTTTTTATGATCCCAATATGACAAAAAACCGATAATACCTTCAGCGTGTTTTTGGGTATATCCAAATATTACATCTAAGAGAAATTGTACATATGCCGGTGATACTGATGTAAGATTAAAACTATTTATAATATACTCTACCCCTTCATAAAGAGGTTTTATGTCCAATTGAGTAAAACTAAACTCAACTCCTAACAATTCAACCTCATCACAAAATGTTTTTTTATCAGCGAATACCAGTTTTTTTAAAAAGGTGTGTTTCTCCGATATTGAAAACTCTTCTGTTATAAAATGTAAAACGTTGGTTTTGGACAACAACTCATCTGGGTACACAAACCAGGTAAGCATATCAACAATAAAACGTACTCTTGGATCATTTTTAAGCAATAGTGTCTCTGAAGAGATAATAGACATTCCTTTTTCAGTAAGAAAATCTGCAATAACAGCTCCTTCCTTTTGTTTTCTGGTAAGAATACAAATTTCATTTAGTAAATATCCCTTTTTCTTAAGTTCTAACACTGACTCATATACTCTTTCTGGATATATTTCATTTTCTTCTTCAACATTTTTAGCTTCTACAAAAGAAAGTTGCACGTAACCCCCTTTTTTATCATTATACTCCTGATTATTACCTAATAAATATAACTTCTTATGCAGATCGTCACTAAAGTCGTTTGATAAAAGTGTAAACAAATCATTATTAAACTTAATGACCTCTTGATGGCTTCGATAATTTTTAGGCAAATTAAGTACTTGTTTTTCTTCAACTGAAAATGGATTTTGATTTAAAGAAAGATTTATAAACTGCTCAGCTTTTCCTCCCCGCCATCTATAGATAGCCTGTTTAGCATCACCAACTATAGTTAATTGCCCTCTTTTACCACTTAAGGTTTCTGAAGAAATAGCATTATCTATCAAAGGAACTATATTATTCCATTGTAGTTCTGATGTGTCCTGAAACTCATCTATAAAATAATCTCTGTATCGCTCTCCTAATCGCTCATATATAAAAGGAGCAGGTTGATCTTGAATTGCTTCGCTAATAATCTTATTAAATTCTGATATTAATAAGATACTCCTTTCTTTTTTGATCTTTTGAAGCTCCTTATTAATAACATTCAGCACAGAAAGAGGCGTAAGGTTCTTTGTTATATTTTCATATAACTTTATGTCTAGTATTTGTTGTTTTGTTTCTAAAAACGCTTGTTCAATTGGCGGCCGAATACTATTTATCAATTCTTTTTTATCAGGATTGAGAGATTTTGTGTAAAAGTCTGTAGTTTCAATATTTTGCCTCCACGCAGAAGAGAAATTTATTTTAAAGTCTTTTTTAGAAAGTTTTACAAAATGAAGAGGAATGTAGCTTTTGAAAAAATCCTTGTAATCTAAAGAATTACTTGTGATAAGGCTTAGAATATCCGCAGAGGTTTTTACAATCTTTTCTTTTTGATTCTTGATTTTGGATATTAATTGCTTTTTTAATTCATCAAAATCCTTCGCTGTTTTATTAGAAAGACTATTTAAGTGTGCTCGATCATTTTCACTAAACAAAAGCCTAGCTACTTTGTTTAGCTCTATGGTAATATCCCAACTTTTATCATCTTCTAATTTACTTAAAGCAAAATCAATAATTGTTTCTGTTAAGACTGCATCTTCTCCTACTTTTGCTATGACTGCATCTACAGACTCTTCTATTAATGATTCTGTATCCATTTCAATTTCAAAATTCATCGGAATCCCTAAATCCCTTGCAAATGTTCTAATCACCCTATGCGTAAAGGTATCTATCGTGACGATATCAAAAGCTGCATAATTGTGTAGAATACTTTTAAGGATTCTATCTGCTTTTTGTTTTACTACCTCTTTCTCTAATCCCGTTTCTTGGATAATATCGTTTAATAACAACTCGTATTTGGATGAAATTTCAGCACTGCGAATACCTACCAGATTTTCTATAACTCTGGTTTTCATTTCAGCGACTGCTTTATTCGTAAACGTAATTGCTAAAATATTTTTATAAGCATCCTTATACTCTCCTGTTAAAAGAGCAACCAAATACGCCTTAACCAAGGTATACGTTTTTCCAGCTCCTGCAGCTGCATTATAAATAGTGAAAGGATATTGAGAATTCAAGTCTGTTTTTTTACTAAAGTATCAAAAAAGAGTAGTTTTTATGTATTAATAACCACTAAAAATAAATTGAACTCAAGTTCAACGGAGAAAGGGGTTCGCAAAAATTTGAATTTAATTAATTTATAACAAATATTAATTTTTATTCATCACTCTTATTCCTAAATTTGGTTTCATTTTTTTCTTATTAACTAAAAAAATAGATTATGTCATTTGAATTACCGAAATTAAAATATGCCTTTGACGCATTAGAACCTAATATAGATGCTCGTACGATGGAAATTCATCATGATAAACATCATGCTGGATATACTAATAAATTGAATGCAGCCATTTCTGGAACTGATCTTGAAGGTAAGACTATAGAAAACATTCTTATTAATCTAGACAAATCTAATGGCGCTGTCCGAAACAATGGTGGCGGTTATTATAACCATAGTTTGTTTTGGGAAATTATGTCTCCTAATGGCGGTGGAACTCCTTCTGGCGAGCTTGGTGATGCTATCAATAGTGCTTTTGGTTCTTTTGATGCGTTCAAAGAAGCTTTTTCTAATGCAGCAGCAACACAATTTGGTTCTGGATGGGCTTGGTTATGTGTTCAGGAAGGTGGTAAATTAGAAGTTTGCGCTACTCCAAACCAAGATAATCCATTAATGCCAGGTACTGGTTGTGGCGGAACTCCTATTTTGGGTCTTGATGTATGGGAACATGCCTATTATTTAAATTATCAAAACCGTCGTCCTGATTATATAGGTGCATTTTTTAATGTAATTAATTGGGATGAAGTTTCTATAAGATACGCACAAGGAAAATAGATTATATTCAATATTTATCATAATAAAGAAAAAGAGTCATAAAATTTATGACTCTTTTTTTATATATATGTTTTACAAACTATTCTAAAATAAAAAAAGGTGGAAAGTCCACCTTTTTTTGCCCCAAATCTACCATGAACTTAACCTACTTATGCTATGGCTCTGCTAATATAAAGCGTTATTTCAATGTGTAAAAATGTTTTAGACGAAAAGCTAAAATAATTGTTGAAATACACAAATTAACTGATTTTAACAACGAGGTTTTTTGTTTTTTTAGTATGCACGTTCATCTTTCCCTTCGAAAAAATTTATAAACGCCTTATTTACGACTCTATTCCCACCTGCGGTTGGATAATCACCCGTAAAATACCAATCTCCTAAATTTTTAGGGCAAGCAATATGTAAATTATCTACAGTTTGATAAATAATCTTTATATCTGCATTTACTGTATCATCAATTAACAACTCTGCAATTTTATCACTTATTTCCTGATCAGAAAAGCCTTCATAGATCTCTTTCACAAAATTCTGGACATCTTTATCAGCTAGATGCTCTTGCGCTTTACATTTCTCATAAACCTGCTCTACTAGATCATAATTACCATTTTCTTTTAACAATTCTAATGAAGCTTTAAAAGCAATAAGCCCTTCCAGTCGCGCCATGTCGATTCCATAACAATCAGGATAACGAATCTGAGGAGCAGAAGAAACAACTATAATTTTTTTAGGTTTCAATCTGTCGAGCATCTTGATAATACTTTTCTTTAAGGTTGTCCCCCTTACTATACTATCATCTATAATTACCAGATTATCTTGGTGTTTTACTACTCCATAAGTAACATCATATACATGCGCTACCAAATCATCTCTGCTACTATCTTCTGTAATAAATGTACGTAGTTTAGCATCTTTAATCGCTAATTTCTCAGTTCTCAACCTAGAAGAAAGTATTTCTGCTAATCGCTCATCGGTCAACGAGTCTTTCTCAGAAAGTATGGTTTCATTTTTTTGTTTATTAAGTTCATCTTGCGCTGCTTCTACCATCCCGTAGAAAGATGTTTCAGCAGTGTTTGGTATAAAAGAAAAAACTGTATTTACAGTATCATGATCTATTTCCTTTAATACTTGGGGCATGATTAGCTTACCAAGATTTTTTCTCTCTTCATAAATTTCTGCATCACTTCCTCTTGAAAAATAAATACGTTCAAAAGAACATGCTTTTCTTTCTAACGGTTCTATAATTTTACTTATAGATGTTTTGCCATCTTTTTTAACGATAATAGCTTTTCCTGGATCTAACTCTATTACTTTATTAAACGGAACATTAAACACTGTTTGAATTACAGGCCTTTCAGAAGCCACAACCACTACCTCATCATCTTGATAATAATAAGCTGGTCTTATTCCTGCAGGGTCTCTAAGAACAAAAGCATCCCCATGACCTAGCATTCCAGCCATAGCATAACCTCCATCCCAATCTCTAGATGATTTCTTTAGTATTTTGACAACGTTTAATCTTTCTACGATCTCTGGAGAAGCATCTACCTTACTGTATCCTTCCTTTTTAAGTTTTTTATAAAGTTTGGCAACTTCGGAATCCAAAAAATGGCCAATTTTTTCCATTACCGTAACCGTGTCCACATGATCCTTAGGATGCTGGCCTAATCGTACTAAATTATCAAATAGCACATTGTTATTGGTCATATTAAAATTACCCGCTACTATAAGATTACGATGCATCCAGTTGTTTTGTCTTAAAAACGGATGTACGCTTTCTACACTGTTTTTACCAAAAGTACCATAACGAACATGACCTAATAACACCTCTCCTATATAAGGGATATTTTTTTTCTGTAAGTCAACATCATCAGTATACTCAGGATGCTCAACCAATTCTTTATTGATTCTATCATTAATTTGCGAAAAGATATCTTGAATTGGCTGCGACTCGCTTGAACGAACTCTACTTATATACCGTTCTCCAGGAGCCGTATCTAGTTTAATACTAGCAAACCCCGCTCCATCCTGTCCGCGATTATGTTGCTTTTCCATCATCAAATACATTTTATTTACTCCATAAAATGCACTTCCGTATTTTTCTTTATAATACTCTAATGGTTTTAATAATCTAATAAATGCGATTCCGCATTCATGTTTTAAGGCATCACTCATTGTATTCCAAAAATTCTATTGTTGTGTTATCGTAGGTTTACTATTTAATAGTCAATTAAAAAAGCCCTTACACGAAACGAGCAGGGCTTATATTTTATTATTAAGACAATTCTATTTCGAATTGTGTCAATTCCCTAAATTCCAGAAGTCGTTTCTGAACTTCTTCTCGTTTTAAGTCCTCCATTCTTTCCGTACCAAATTTCTCTACACAAAAAGAAGCTAGGTTAGAAGCATGAATGATTGCTTTTTTCATATTCTCAAAAGAGAGATCTCCTGTTTTTGTTAAATATCCAGTAAAACCTCCTGCAAATGTGTCTCCAGCTCCAGTAGGATCAAACACTTCTTCTAATGGTAATGCTGGTGCAAAGAAAATTTGATCATTGTGAAATAATAATGCTCCATGTTCTCCCTTTTTAATAACTACATACTTCGGGCCCATTTTCTCAATTGCTCTAGCTGCTTTTACCAATGAATATTCTCCACTTAGTTGCCTTGCTTCTTCGTCATTAATCGTAATTACATCTACTTCTGCAATAACTTTCATCAAATCCTCCAAGGCATTGTCCATCCAAAAGTTCATGGTGTCCAAAACAGATAACTTAGGTTTAGATGACATTTGTTCTAAAACACTTAGCTGAACTAAAGGGTGTAAATTTCCTAACATTACAATTTCTGCATCTTTATAACTCTCAGGAACTACTGGATTAAAATCCGCCAATACATTAAGCTGAGTATCCAAAGTATCTCTAGAATTTAGATCATTATGATATCTTCCACTCCAGAAAAAGGTTTTTCCTCCTTTTACAACCTCTACAGCAGAAGTATCGATATTTTTCTTTTGAAGCATTGTTAGATATTCTTCAGGAAAATCATCTCCCACAATAGAAACTATTGCTGAAGGTATATTAAAATTAGCTGCAGAAAGACCTATATAAGTCGCTGCTCCGCCTAAGATTTTGTCTGTTTTACCAAATGGCGTCTCAATAGCATCAAAGGCTACGGTACCTACAATAAGTAATTTGCTCATAAAATAGCGTAATATTTTTTTGCAAATATACGTTTTAGTTTTGAGTAATTATGAGATTGAAGTAAACTTACTTTTTACAAAAAAGCAGATATCATCCTTTGCTAAAAGTCTACTTTGATATTAAAAATAACATCCGTTTTTAACATATAGATAAATCTAAACGCTAAAAAATTAACGCTAAAGATAGGGTTATCTAATTGTTAGCTGTTTATTTATTGAACTAACACATAAACTCAATATAATTATGAAAAAATTAAAATTAACCAAATTAGTTTTGGCCCCTTTAGTTTCACTTTTATTGCTTAACTGTGAAAAAGATATTGAAGATACTTTTGAAACAAATCAAATTACAACTGAAAAAGTCGCTCACGTATGTATAGAAAAATGGAACACTGATAATGACATTTCAAAAGCTGCTAGTCTTAAAGCAAAGGAATGGCAAACAGGTCAAACTATCCGAGTAAAATTTTTAAATGGAAATAATTTTGTTCAATCTAAAGTAAGACAATATGCTGTAGAATGGGAAGATTATGCAAACATTAAGTTTGAATGGGTTTCTTCAAGCAGTAGTGCTAACATTAAAATTGGTTTTAGAGAAGGCCAATTTGCAAATGATGGAGGATCTTGGTCATATCTTGGAACTGATTCGAATAACCAATCACATAGTATGCATTTTGGATGGTTTAATAATAACACATCTGATACTGAATTTAGAAGAACTACAATTCACGAATTCGGACATGCTCTTGGTTTGATTCACGAACATCAAAACCCTGTAGCTGGTATTAATTGGGATAAAGAGGCCGTATATGCATACTATGCAGGGCCACCTAACAACTGGAGTAGAGCACAGGTAGATAATAATCTTTTCAGACGTTATGAAGTGAATGTTTCTAACTATAGTGACTACGATCCAAAATCTATCATGCACTATCCTATCCCTGCAGAACATACTACAGATGGTGTTGCCGTAGGAAGTAATACTCAGTTATCTACAACAGACAAATCTTTTATAGCTACTATTTACCCTGGAACTACAACTGGTGGCAGCAACTGTGACGGTGTAGCAACATATAATAATAGTGCTTCGTATGCTATCGGAGATCAAGTAACCTATCAAGGAAGTTTATACCAAAGAACCGCTAGCGGATGGACTAATCTTGGCCCTTGTGATAGTGTTCCTAGCACTGATATTTGCGATGGTGTAGCAGCATATAATGGTAGTGCTTCGTATTCCACTGGAGATCAAGTTACTTATAATGGAGATCTATACGAAAGAACAGCTAGTGGATGGAACAATCTTGGGGCTTGTGGTAGTTAATAGCGACCAAAACTCATTACTTAAATAATACTATTATAAATGATAAATAAAAATACCCTGTTGTTTTACACTTCAGGGTATTTTTATTCAATTTTAACTATTGTAATAGTATTTATCTAAATCAATTTTTTACAATTTTACCGTAGTAATTATACGTATAAAAAGTATTTTCTTTCAAAAAAACTTGTTTTCTTACTAAAATTGTGTTAAATTTATGAAATATTTAACAAACTCAACTCTATTATGAAAACAAATAAGTTTACCAGACTAGTTCTGGCTGTACTAGTCTCATTTTCTCTTTCAAATTGTGATAAAGACACAGAAGATGTTTTTGAAACGAATCAAATTGATGACGCTAAAAGTGCACACGTTTGTATTGCTAAGTGGGATTCTCCAACTGAAGCAAAGGCTACCAGTGTTAAGGACAAACAATGGGAAACAGGCCAAACTATTCGAGTAAAATTTTTAAACGGAAGCAGCTTTGTTCAATCCAAAGTTAGACAATATGCTGTACAATGGGAAGACTATGCAAATCTTAAATTTGAATGGGTTTCTTCAACCAGTAGTGCAAATATCAAAATTGCTTTTAGAGAAGGTCAATATGCAAATGAAGCAGGTTCTTGGTCTTATTTAGGAACTGATTCTAACAGCTATGCACATAGTATGCATTTTGGATGGTTTGACAATAACACAACTGATGCAGAATTCAGAAGAACAACAATTCACGAATTTGGACATGCACTTGGATTAATCCATGAGCATCAAAATCCTGTTGCTGGAATTAACTGGGATAAAGAAACTGTTTATGCATATTATGCTGGACCACCAAATAATTGGTCTAGAGCGCAGGTTGACAATAACCTTTTTAGACGTTATGAAGCAAATATTTCTAACTACAGTGCATATGATCCAGCATCAATTATGCACTATCCTGTTCCTGCAGAACATACATTAGATGGAGTTGGAGTAGGTTCTAATAACCAATTATCAGACACTGATAAACAATTTATTGGCACAATATATCCATTTCCTGCTACTGGCGGAGATATTTGTGCTGGCGTAGCGCCATATAATGGTAATGCTTCTTATTCTACTGGAGATCAAGTTACTTATAATGGAGATTTATATCAAAGAACTGCTTCGGGATGGTCAAATCTTGGAGCCTGTGGTCCTGTTAGTACCGACCCTTGTGATGGTGTAGCACCATATAACGGAAGTGCTTCTTATTCTGCTGGAGATCAAGTTACTTATAACGGAGATTTATACCAAAGAACTGCTTCGGGATGGAGTAATCTTGGGCCTTGTGGTGGCTAAAAAAACTTGTAATCTTATAACGATTCGTTTAGTATATTAGATTTAAGAATCTCATTGTTTAATAAAATGCTCCAGAAAAATAACTGGAGCATTTTATAAATAAGACTCTTCAAGTTACTTTCTACCAAAGTCTGCTGGAATTTCACCCCACGCTTTAGTTTCCCATTTAACTATTGTCGTAGTATATTTATTTTCTTTAAGCCATTTGATTCCCCTATCTACTAGATCAAACATTTCTTTATTTTTGACATTCCGTTGTAGTTTAGTTTTGCAAGTTTTTCTTTGCACCCAACCCATGGCAATTCTGGAATCTGTATATAAAATTCTATCACTACCCTTATTTTTCAAATATGCCAACCCGTGAACTAAAGCTAAAAACTCACCAATATTATTTGTTCCTTGTGGAAAAGGTCCTTGGTGGAAAAGTTGTTTTTCTGTCTGTGTATCCACTCCTCGATATTCCATTTTACCAGGATTACCACTAGAAGCTGCATCTACAGCTATAGAGTATAAGTTAGGTTCTCCTATTTTTTCTAATTGTTCTTTGGTAAGAGAAGATTTTGGTTTGCTTTTTCCTTTATAATCTTCATAATCCCCATTATAGGCTTTCTTTGCTACATCAAAAGATTCGAAAGATTTATATTTCGCACTTGCATATCCTTTTACTGCTGCTTTACAATCATCCCATTTCGTATAGATTCCCGGTCTGTGACCTTCCCAGACAACATAAAATTTTTCTTTCTTGCCCATATTTCTTTGACAGTTACTAGTTAATTGTTGTTTAAGGTTTTTTATATTAGACTAATTTTCTGCGTTAGAGATTACTCATCGACTTACATTGTTTTGAGAAATCATGAGTATATGCATTTCCAGCATAAAAAACTTTAGTATTACAACGAATAGCCAGTCAGAACATCAATCTAATTCTCATTCCTCAACTTCTCAAAATATTCACTTACTTTCTGAAACCTCTTCCCTTAACCCCAATACTTTTTCAATAACGATAGGAAAATATTTATATTCTAATGTGTGAATTGCCTTAGCCACATCTTCAGCGGAGTAATCATTTTCTACAGGAGTTTTCGCCTGAAAAACAATCGCTCCTTCGTCATAATGTTCATTTACATAATGAATCGTAATACCACTTTCTTTTTCCTTATTCTTTACTACCGCTTTATGAACATGGCTACCATACATGCCTTTCCCTCCATATTTAGGAAGTAAAGCAGGATGGATGTTAATTACCTTGTTAGGAAAGGCATCAATGATCTTTTTTGGAAAAATCCATAAGAACCCAGCTAGCACAATAATATCTGGTTGGGCATCTTTAATGATATTTAGCACTTCATTAGTAGTATAAAATGACTCTTTGTCAAAATGTAAAGCCTTTACTTCCAGGTCATGAGCTCGTTTTAAGACTTTGGCACGCAGGTTGTTAGAGAACACATGTGTTACTCTAGCAGTTTTCCGCTCTTGAAAGTATTTAATTATATTTTCGGCATTGGTACCGGAACCGGAAGCAAAAATTATGATACGCTTCATAAATAGAGTTGTTAAATTAGAGAGCACAAAAAAAATAATTATTATCCATTTTTAGGTAGCAAAAACGCAATACTTCCATATATTTGATAAAATACAAATACATTTTTAGAGGATTGTGGGGTTTTAAAATAAAGTTTTTTATTTTTGCCACCTAATTAAAAAATTAAAATTAAACATTATGTCAGACATTGCATCAAGAGTAAAAGCGATAATCGTTGACAAATTAGGAGTAGACGAAAATGAGGTTGTAACTGAAGCTAGCTTCACAAATGACCTAGGCGCTGATTCGTTAGACACTGTAGAGTTGATTATGGAATTCGAAAAAGAATTCGATATTCAGATTCCAGATGATCAAGCTGAAAACATTGCAACAGTTGGTCAAGCAATATCTTATATTGAAGACGCAAAGTAATAACTTCACAACACAATATGAATCTTAAGCGAGTTGTAGTCACAGGACTAGGGGCATTAACGCCCATCGGTAACAATATTGAAGAATATTGGGATGGATTGGTAAATGGTAGGAGCGGTTGCGCTCCCATTACTTATTTCGATACCGAACATTTCAAGACTAAATTTGCTTGCGAACTCAAAAATTATAATCCTACAGATCATTTCGAAAGAAAAGAAGCACGTAAGCTTGATAAATTTGCGCAGTACGCCATTGTTTCTTCAGAAGAAGCAATAAAAGATGCTGCTATCGACCTTGAGAAGGTTGATAAATTTAGAGTTGGTGTTATCTGGGGTGCTGGTATTGGTGGATTAGAAACCTTTCAGGAAGAAGTAATTGGTTATGCCAATGGGAATGGAACACCTCGTTTCAATCCTTTCTTCATCCCGAAGATGATTGCCGATATTGCTCCAGGACATATTTCTATCAGAAATGGTTTTATGGGTCCTAACTATACTACGGTTTCGGCTTGTGCCTCTTCCGCTAATTCAATGATTGATGCTTTAAACTATATTCGATTAGGGCACTGTGATATCATTGTTACAGGAGGAAGTGAAGCTGCTGTTACCATCGCTGGTATGGGAGGGTTTAATGCTATGCATGCTTTATCAACAAGAAATGAGAGTCCAGAAACTGCCTCTAGACCTTTTGATGCTACCAGAGATGGTTTTGTATTAGGAGAAGGTGGTGGAGCCCTCATTCTTGAAGAGTATGAACACGCTAAAGCACGTGGTGCAAAAATCTATGCAGAGGTTGTAGGTGGTGGAATGTCTAGTGATGCTTATCACATGACCGCCCCTCATCCAGATGGGATTGGAGTAGAACGTGTAATGCTTAACTGTTTAAAAGATGCAGGTGTACAACCAGAACAAGTAGATGCCATAAATACTCACGGAACATCCACTCCTTTAGGAGATGTTGCAGAATTGAAGGCTATTACTAAAGTTTTTGGTGATCACGCACCTAACATGAATATAAATTCGACAAAATCTATGACTGGACACTTACTTGGTGCAGCTGGAGCTATAGAATCAATTGCTTCTATACTCGCCATGCAACACAGTATAATTCCTCCAACAATCAACCACACTACTGTGGATGAGAACATAGATAGTAGGTTGAATTTAACTTTAAACAAAGCACAAAAACGTGATATTACGTATGCAATGAGCAATACATTTGGCTTCGGAGGTCATAATGCTTGTGTATTATTTAAAAAACTAGACGAATAATAATGAGTGTTATTCGCAACATATTAAGTTCCCGCTCTGAAAAGAACGGGAATTTTTTTTCCAAAATTCAAAATATTCTTGGATTCAAACCTAAAAGTATTGCGCCTTACGAAAAAGCTTTTACGCACAGATCACTGAATCTAAAAGATAAAAAAGGGAATGCTGTTAATTATGAAAGACTCGAATTTTTAGGTGATGCTATGCTGAGTAGTATTATTGCAGCTCACTTGTTTAAACAAGTTCCTGAAGGTAATGAAGGATATCTTACTAAAATGAGAGCTAAAGTAGTAAGCAGAAAACATCTGAACGAACTAGGAAAAGATCTCAAATTAATTGATCTGGTTCGTACAAACATTCCAAAATCTCAATTCGGTATAAATATTCATGGTAATCTATTTGAAGCATTAATCGGTGCTATTTACCTTGATAAGGGATTTCCTTACTGTGAACGTTTTATACACGAAGCTGTTATCAATCCATACGTAGATATAGAGAGTCTTGAAGGCCAAATTATTAGTTATAAGAGTTTATTGATAGAATGGTGTCAAAAAGTAAAAAAGAACTTTAACTATGAAATCTATGAAGATACCGGAAAAGATGAAATGAAACATTTTGCGGTAAAACTTTGGATTGATGAAAAGGTAGTTGCAAAAGCTAGAGCAACTTCTAAAAAAAAGGCAGAAGAAAAAGCATCAAAAAGAGCTTATTTCGCATTCCAGTCAAAAATCAATTTTCCATAAAACAGAACCATTCTTTTATTCCTATTTTAAAAAAGGTGTTAATAGATTACAAAATTGTCATTTTATCCTCAGTTTTATCCCAGCTTAACTAAAAGATACTAACTCAATCGTTTTCGTACAATATCTTTATGTTTTATTAAACTTCCAAGGAGATTTTATTTGTATATTTCTCGATAATTCTGGAAAAATGTAAATTCTAATGGCGATCCAAAGGTTAGTTTTAGATACCATTATGGATGATGATTATGACTTAATTGCCATTCATTGTTCGTTAGCGTCATATCGTTTAGCTTTTGGGTTAAACAAATATGTGGATCTTCGGCTTTTCAGAAAAAAACAAGATATAAAATTTGAATATGATACTCATTCGGCAAGTTTTCCGCTGTTTCAATATCACGATCATTTTCAATATAATACTTATAGCCTTTTGGGAAATAAATTCAGAACAAAAATTGAATCAGAAACTGCAGCCGTAGAAGGATTATTTGCTGCAGAAGAAGAGGATAATTATGTTACTAAATATCTAATTCCTGAATTAAAAAATGTAGATTACTTTTTAAAAATAGAAGCTGAAACTTCTCAATTTTCGAGTAAATCATTGACAAGTAGATTACTTACTATTCCACAAGTCATAACAGCTTATGTAGTGGATTATACACAACTAAAATCAAAGAACAATTTAATATTTGAATAATGCCAAAAACTAAAAAGACTAAAATAGTGGCAACACTTGGACCTGCTACCAGTACTAAGGAGGTATTGAAAAACATGCTAGATGCAGGTGTAAATGTTTTTAGAATTAATTTTTCTCATGCTGACTATGAAGATGTAAAAGAGCGTGTAAAAATGATACGTGATTTAAGTTCGGAACATAATTATAATGCTTCTATATTAGCCGATTTACAAGGACCTAAATTAAGAGTTGGTGTTATGAAAGGTGATGTCATCGTTAATGACGGTGATTTTATTAATTTTATAACAGGAAAACCTTTTGAAGGTACTGCGGAAAGTGTCTATATGAACTACGCCAGTTTTCCTAAAGATGTAAAATCAGGAGAACGAATTTTACTGGATGATGGAAAATTAATTTTCGAAGTCGTTTCAACCAACAATAAAGATACTGTTAAGGCAAAAGTAATTCAAGGTGGACCTTTAAGATCTAAAAAAGGTGTAAATCTACCGAACACGGATATCTCCTTGCCTGCACTTACCGAAAAAGATGTTAAAGATGCAATTTTTGCCTGTAGTCTAGAGGTGGATTGGATGGCCTTATCTTTTGTGCGTCACGCTCAGGATCTAATAGGGTTACAAGACCTTATAAAAGAACATACAGAACATAAAATTCCTATCGTAGCAAAAATTGAAAAACCAGAAGGTGTAGAAAACATCGATAAGATTGTTGCTTATTGTGATGGTTTAATGGTCGCAAGAGGGGATCTCGGGGTAGAAATTCCAGCTCAAGAAGTTCCTTTAATTCAAAAGAAATTGGTTTTAAAAGCTAAAACGGCAAGAATACCCGTGATTATAGCAACGCAAATGATGGAAACTATGATCGATAGTTTAACCCCAACTCGTGCCGAAGTTAATGATGTAGCTAATTCCATTATGGATGGTGCTGATGCTGTAATGTTATCTGGTGAAACATCAGTGGGTAAATATCCTGTGCAAGTCATCGAAACTATGACTAAAATAATTAATAGTGTAGAAAACTCTGATCTGATACAAGTTCCTCAAAATCCTCCACACATAAGAACAAATCGATTTATTACAAAATCTATCTGTTATCACGCTGCACATATGGCAAATGATATAAATGCTAAAGCCATTTGTACATTAACCAATAGTGGATATACTGCTTTTCAGATCTCTGCGTGGAGACCAGGAGCTCATATTCTAGTTTTTACAAGCAATAGAAGAATCCTATCTCAACTTAGTCTTCTTTGGGGAGTAAAAGCATTTTATTATGATAAGTATGTTAGTACAGATGAAACAGTACAAGATGTTAATAATTTAGCCTTAGAGCGGGGCTTTGTAGAAAAAGGTGATATGTTAATCAATCTTGCTGCTATGCCTGTAGTAGAAAAAGGAATGGTAAATACATTGAGAGTATCACAAATGTAAATATTGTTTATCAAAATATTTTAATTGAGGCCTCAATAGAGGCCTCAATTATTTTTAAGCTGTGCTAAAAATAGATTCTAAATCTCCTATTGTAACTGGTTTTATTAGATAATCTTTGACACTCTTTATGCTTTTTGCTTTCTTGATATCCAGCGGATTAATAGAAGAACTTACGATATAGAGTGTAATTACTTTTCCAAATTTATTCTTAATTTTAATAAATTTTTCTAAAAACTCCCACCCATCCATTACTGGCATATTAAGGTCTAAAAAGATGATCTCGGGAATGCTATCTTCGTTCAAACTACTCAAAATCGCTTCAAAGTATTCTAAAGCTTCCTTTCCGTTTTCGAAAACTAATAAGTTCTGGCAAAGCTGTTTTGCCTCAATTATTCGTTTCACTAAATTGACATATATACTATCATCATCGATGATACATGCTACTCCTATTTTATCGCCCATTATATAAGAATTGTGTGTTTAAAATTCAATAGTAAAAGTGGTTCCTTTATCAACCTCACTTTCGACATTTATAGTACCATCCATCGATTCTACTTGATTTTTGGTTAAGAATAATCCAATACCTACAGCATCTTTGTTATAATGAAAGGTTTTATACATCCCAAACACTTTATCCTTAAAAAGTGTCATATCAATTCCTATTCCATTATCCGAAACTTTTAGATACTTCCTTCCTTCATGAATGTATGTTTTTATATTGATGATAGGATCTCTTTCGGGATGTTTATATTTAATAGCATTGGTTATTAAATTAAGTAAAATACTTTCCAAATAAGCAGGTATGTAATCGATTTCTTCGACTTCACTAAAATCAGATCGTAATTGACAATTACTATTGCTAATCACATGACTGATTCCATTGACCACCAACTTTAAAGCATCATTAAATTTTACACCTACTCTTTTTTGATTATTATTTGTTTGTACAGTAACAACTTCGTTAAGGTGCTCTATCGTGGTGTTTAGATTAGAGGAAATGGTTTTTACTTCTTTAATTAATTCTTCTTTTTCCTTAGGATCATCAATATCTTCTATAAGTTGAACTAACAGAGACAGGTTACTAGTATGTGATCTAAGATTATGCGAAACAATATGCGCAAAATTAAATAGCCTAGAATTCTGAGCAGCTATAATATCTACAGATTTCTGTAACCTAATTTCTTTACTTTTTATATCATCAATATCTTGAAAAACACCTCGAATACCTATAATTTCCTTGCTTTCATTGTAAACCGGTTTTCCGATTGCTCTTGCCCAAAATTCTCTCTTATTAGCTGTAACCATTTTTATCTCGGTATTAAATGGTGTCCCCATCATAGCACAATTAAAAAAACAATCAGCAGCTAATTGTCTACAATCTTCTGCATAATAGTTAGCAGAATCTTTTAGAGAAGGTTTATAATCTTCTGAATACTCTAGTATTCTATAAGTCTCGAAATCCCAATAACTTCCTTTTTTATGAAAATCCACATACCAGCTTCCTGTAGAGGTCATCTGGGCGGTTTCTTTATAATAAAAATTATCTTTTTTAATTGTGTTTTCAGGTTCCAGTTTTATTTCAAAGAAAAAAACAAAGCTAGTTTCGGCTTTAATATTTACTGGTAACGCATTATTTGTAACACATCGAAACAACTGATACTTGCCTTTTTTATTTAGTATCTTAATGTGTTGCTTGAAGTTTACAGAATTTATTCGATAATTTAAAAAATTGTCTCTAAAGATGTCAACATCTTCTTTATGAATAAGATGTTCCAAAAAATAATCAAAGTTAGATTTGATATCATTTATAGAATACCCAAGGATTTCATAAAATCTCTCTGACCAATTTTCTCTATACGGATCGCGATGTAACTCCCAATAACCCGTATTGAAATCTTGCATTACATTATTAAAAAGTTCATTCTGGAGCATTTAAAGTCGGTTAAAAAATAATGATTCTAACAATATAAGAATTTCTAATTGTTTTCTTCAATTCTATCTAACCTTATAGACAATGCTTTTGTAGAAATCTGAACCTCAATAAATGATAAAAAAAGTGAAATCATTAAGGCAAATAAACTTATGCCAAATATTAAATTGGCCAAACTGTTTTTTTCTACATATAATAAAAACATAGTGATTACACTGGTAAGAAAACTAACAATAGCAATTGCTTGCATGTTTCTTATCAACCACAATCGCTTTCTGAGGTTTTTAATTTGTAACACTGTATTTTTTGATGGCGAAGCTTGATATTCCTTGTGTAACTGTCTTATTAATCCTGCTATTGCCAAATATCTAGCATTATATGCCAACATTGTTAAAGATATTGCAGGAAAAAGCAATGCAGGAATACTCATGGTTAGTGTCATAATCAATACGTTTATGACACTAAGTTAGTTTAATTTAGAATAGTTTGTTTTATTACTTTATAAGTTCATTTAGTATTTCTTTTTTCAAGAGATAAAAAACAAAACTCTTGTAAGAGCTTGCTTATATCTATTCTCATTGTGTAAACCTAAACAATCCCCTAAGATTTTCAATAGTATTATTTTGATCCAATCCTTCTCCCCATTGTCCAGTAAACGTAGCTGCTGGTTCGCCACTTCTTCCATTCATATACCCTTTTAACACACGATTATCAGTATCAAAATTAACTGTCATAATTGATTCGTCTATAGTCCAAGTCCCTTCCATAGAAAATATATCACCATCATTAATTCCCAATAACCCAGCTGTGCCTTCTTTAGTAAAGTTTATAGAACCAGAGTCAAAAGACGCATTTGAATTATCGTTTACATCGTTATTAAATCCGCCATAAAACAAACCTTCAATAAAGGTGTTTTTAATAGTAACTATTACGGTTGTACTTTCTATCGAATTGGATGCGGTTATAAAAATCTCTGTCTCACCTAAAGGAATCGATCTATCCCAAGAGAGTACACCGGTTTGTTCATCAATAGATAAATTACTTCTATTAAATAAATCATCTGGTGCTGTATTCGGCAATGTTGTAGCAGAGAATATTCCTCTCTCTCCTGACCAATTCACTGCTGGTGGTAACGTTTCTCCAGCTTCTAAAAAAAAAGTTTCAATAAAATTTTCTTCATATACGATTCTTAAACCGTTGGTATCATCATCGTTATTACAAGCATTTATAATTAAAAATAATAATAATGCTCCTATATATTTTATTGTCTTCATCTGTTCTTCAATTAAAACGTTATTATTATAGAGCAGTAAGCTTTAAAACTTATAAGCCTACTGCTCTTTTAAAAAAGGGTAAGGTGTGACTTACACAAATATGTATTATAGAATAAAAAAGTCTTTAATTTTTAAAAATCATCCTTAAAACTAAATGCTCCCATTAACTCTTCGATGTTATCATCCTGATCTAAACCTTTTCCCCATAGTCCAGAAAACACAATTGGAGGATCTCCGTTTATTCTTGCAGATAAATAACCTATCATTACTAAATTTTCTCCAGGATAATCGATATGTGTATATGCAACCTTTATTCTATCACCCTCTATTTTCCAGTTCCCTTCACCAACTACAGTCGAATCAAAATCTGAAAGTAGTGTCACCACGCCGTCATCTCGTAATTTCAAAAGGACATCATCATCAATATTCGACAAAAAGGGTTCATTTGAAGTATCATTATTGAAGCCTCCAGTAAGAAAACTTGATCGCCCAGTAAACACATTATTAATTGTTATCGTTACCGTGCCTGTTCCAAATTCATTGGATGCCGTAACAAATATTTCACTTTCACCTAGGGGTAAAAATTCATTCCAATTAAGTACTCCAGTTTCTGGATCAATAAAAATGGAATTTCCTACAAGATCAACCCCCTCAGATGATGGTAATGTGGTAGCAGAGAACATTCCTTTTTGTTCTATCATATTTATTGTTGGAGGAGTCGTTTCTCCTTCTTCCAAAAAACTAATCTCAATAAAATTTTGTTCATACTCGATGCTTATATCATTAGAATCATCATCACTATTACAGGCATGTATGATTACTAAAAATAGTAATACTCCTATATACTTTACTGTTTTCATCTGTTCTGTAGTTTTAGTGAATTATAGATAGAACAGTAAACCTCGAAATCAAAGTTTACCGTTCCTTTTAATAGGGATGAGGTAACATTTATAAAAAAAAGGGGGGAGGGATCTTTATATACTGTAAATCAAGCGCTATTAACTCATAGAGATTATCATTTAATATTAAAATGTTCTACAATTTCCTCGTAAGACATGTTTTGATAATCAACAGTTGATTTCCCTGCAGCTAAACCACCAGGAATTATAATATATCTAAAAACATCATTGAAAAAAGGAGCTCCTATATTATTAGACGCCACACCTTCTACGCCAAGACTAAAAGCACCTGGTTCAATAATTCTAACAAAATAGCTTTCATTTATAAATCCATAAAGCACCAGAGGAAGTTGATACACTGTACCATTATCAATTCTTCCATACACTAATAACGTTCCTGATTCAATCAATTCCTGAGTTAATTCTGGAGCAGAAATACTAAATGAATCAAATCCATCAGTTATATCTTCTTCAAACTCAGAATCAATCCAATCAGAATAAATCACATTGGCTGTTCCTGTCTCTCCATCAGTACCGTCAGTACCATCAACCCCATTCAGTCCTGCAGGTCCAACTGCTCCATCTTCTCCATCAGAACATGAAAAGATCAGTAATGAAATCATTATTAACATTATACCTTTTCCTAAGTTTTTCATTGCTTTCATTTTTATAATTTTAAAAGTTATAAGGCAAACTTAGATATAGGTTGCTTTTTACATGTCCGATATTTTTGATATTCAATATATTCGGACATATTTAGATGAGCAAAATTATTTGTGTCGATTGATTTGATATATTTCTAAACAAAAAGGTATAGTGTACCCCGCAAGTCAATAGAAACAATTAAACTTTGGATTTAGAAGTCGCCAAACCTTTGTGTAAACCCTTATCTATTTATGTCAAAAATTTCCCCAGATTCATACATCTCTTTTAGTCTGGCCTTTGAAATTCCATAGGAGAATTCAGAATAGTTTTCAGATTTATTAATTTTATAAATTCTACTCTTTTTACTGATTTCATACTCATTAGGAGACACAAATACACTGTCCTTAGAAACACTAGTTACTTTTAAAGTAGAATAGCTGTTTGTTTCAATTTTGTATTCATAGATATCACCATCCATAGGTGATACTATATACTCCGTCTCCAGCTTTTTATCCTGCCCATTAACATAACTCCCCCAGGCAATCAAAACTACAAGTATACCCAATCCTGTAAATTGCCATATAGGTCCTTTAGCCTTGTTTTTTAAGATATCATACTCCTTTCTAATAGGTTCTGGCATCTCTTTAGTTTTAAGGACATTTTTACAATGCTGACACTGAGACATTCCTTTTTTACCAATTGGAAATAACGGAATCCAGAAAATATGAGCATGTCTTCTGAATACACTTAACGTTAAAGAACCTTGAGTTCCACAACTTATGCAAATGGACTTTTTAGATTGTTCTGATTTTATATAAACTGCTTTACTTCCATAAATTATCATACTCTTTCTATTTTAATGATTTACAGCAAAATGATAGTAATATTGTTTTCTTTTTACAAATTAATGTAAAATGCTTTTTAATACATTTTTATGAGATGTTGGTCTTTCATTTATTTTTGTCAAAATCAATTTTTTTATTTCTAAATATTCATTCTTGTTGGATAATAAATTACTAACAATATTTCTTTTTCCATTCTCAAAATAAAGGGTTAGTACATGACCATTATTCACTTGAGTCTCGTTTATTTCAAATATGCTAACAAAAGGTATTGTCGTAAATTCTCTTCTAAAACCTAAAAGCGGTATTATGATTTTAAAGTCATCTATTATTAGATAATTTGTCTTTTTTATTCTAAAATAAATTCCAAACAAAATCATTATTCCTATTATAATTGACGATAAGAATAACATTCGATAAAAAACATTTGCATCATTATTGACTGCCTTTGAATAAAAAAGTAATGAACTGCCCCCGAACATTAATAGACTCAAAACCATCACTCGCCAATTACTTGAATATTTATATTTCCTTTCTTCAGTAATAAAAAATGAAGTTCTACTCCTCCGTACTTGTTTACTCATAAAATACTCTTTTCAACAGATACTATAAATTCAAGCCTTTCGAAAATTTGGAAAACCCCGAGATAAAAGCTCGGGGAATTTTAGATTACTATTCTAGGGCGATTATTGGATATTAAAAAGGGTTGCAACTTCTTTATAAGACATGTTTTTATAATCTGCTGCTGATTTCCCTTCAGCTACTCCTCCAGGGATTATCACATATCTAAATTCATCAAAAAAACCAAACGCTTTTAAAAGTCCATCAGTTGTTCTGGCCTCAACCCGCAAAGTTTCGAACCCACTCCCTTGACCCAGTACTATACTATAAAACTCTTCATCATCTATATTAAGGTAAGGAAGTTTATAGACATTGAAAAACAAAGCATTGGCTGGATTACGACCATATACCAAAACAACATCAGTATCTTGATCAAATGCAATTCCACTACTTAATAATAGCATACTTTTATCAGTATCTATTCCTCCTGGAAAATCAGTCGGAATCCAATCAGAATATACAACATTCGCTGTTCCTGGATCCCCCTGATCCCCTTGATCTCCCTGGTCACCCTGTGGTCCTTGATTACCTTCAATTCCTTGTTCACCTTGTGGCCCAACAGCTCCGTCTTCTCCTTCACATGAGATGATACTTACTGATAGTAATAAGATCACTACATATCCAATTAAATTTTTCATTGCTTTCATTTTATAAAAGTTTTTTATGTTAATGAAGCAAACTTAAAGAGGGAGTGTATTTTAAATATCCGAAAAGTTTGAATTTCAAAGAATTCGGACGTATTTAGATGACTAAAACAACAGGTGATAGTAAGTTTCTTTATACTTCTAAAAAGGGTCACTTGGTGAATGGTTTAAATCAAAAGGAAATAATAAATTTTCGAATTTGGAAGTATTTATAAATAGTATTGAACTTTTGTAGCGCCTAGAATGCCTGGTTTTCTATAATTATGTTACAGACTGTCTATTTGACCCTTAGCGATCTCCAACTAAAGATAGCTAACACATCTATTGCTCCATTAGCTATAGTTTTTAGATTACAAAAATTAAGAGGAGTAAAAATTCTGACTCATAATGGATAGTGTATAATGCTTTTCATTTAATCTATAAAATTCCTCAATATTCTGTAAATTCTTTCCTACTTTCTTTAAACAACCTTAGTAAGTCCTTATCCCACTTAAAGTCATTCAGATACCATTTGTCATTTTTTCCATTATAAAATGTAAACTTTATTATTACACCACTCCTTTCATATTTTATGACATAAGTTACCATATAAATCAAATCTTCGATTACATCTTCCTTCACCAACTTATTTCCAATTAAAGCTCCATATTCGACTTCAAATGTATCAAAGTGGTCCATTGTTCTCTGATTTATATATTTATACTCATCTCGTGTGAAAACCCACATCATACCTATTTTAATAAGGCCAGCAGCAATGTTTTTTTGTGAAAAATCATTAATTATTTGTTGACATTCCTCTTTTATTTCTTCTCGATTTGCAAATCCTTTTTCTTTTTGTGAAAAGCAAAGATGCTGACAAATCATAACCATAATACAAATCAAAAGTTTTGTGTTCATTTGTTACTTTTTAAATAATTTATATGGCTTATATACAATTCTTACTTCTGCATTATACCCATTCCATATTGGTAGAAATTCTTCATCATATCCTTTTTCAGAAATACTTTTCCCTGCTTTTATCCATAAGAACAAATTATCCTGCTTCTTTTTATTTAGCTTAATTCGAAGCCCCAAATTAATATTTCCGTTACTGAACCTTCGTACAACCTCACCTTCTTTAGTCTTATAAGAATTTATACTATAATCAATAGTCATAAATCGATACCTTATTCCCGTTTCAAAATGAAAAAAAATGACTGGAGCAATTCCTGCAGAAATTCCAGGTAAAGCATATATTGATCCTTTACCAATGGTATATTCTATACCTGCAGATACCTTAAAGGTATATGGAGGTATTGCTACACCTTGTATTCCATAGGCCATTCCACAAGCAAGATTAATATTAATATTTTTCTCTATATAAAGATTATGATCTTGCTGTCCTAAAAGAAAAGGGACACTCATAAAATATATGAATAGTATGCTTACTGACCTTATTATTTTATTGATATGAGGCATGAAAAACTTGCTTAAATTAATTGCATTATTACTACATGTTTAAACAATGATTAGCCTTCTTTTTATGAATCTTTTTTTTCGTAAAAGTCTAAAATAAGTTGTCTAACATCTGCACCTATTCGTTCTCTGATCCATTCCTTTCCGCTTTCGTTAATCTCATCTAATATCTGATCATTATCCAAATTAAAATCGAGTAAAAGCATCTTCCAAAAACTCATCTTCTATCATTAGAATTTACTTTTAGATATTAGTTTTTTACAAGAAATAATTTGTTCTAGTTCGGATCCCAGTTGTATTTGATTCCAGATTTGAAGATCATCTTCAATGGATAAAGGGTTTTGATCAGATTGAATATACTTTTTAATAGATTGAACCCTAGAATCAGATTGCCCATCTATTTTTAGTATAGATTTTCCTCCAGGAATAGTATTACTACCTTCATATTCATAACAAAACACAATAACTTTATCCCCTTTCTTAACATCAACTTGAGCAAAACAATCTGAAGTAAAGTACACCTCTTCTTCATACCTAGTGTCCTTAAGTTCCTCTTTGATCAGTACTTCATCTATTCTTATAACTCCTATCTGAGATGTATACTGTTGCTGTTCTATTTTTTCATAAATCTCATTAATAGTTCCTAGAAAAACTAAACTATATTTTTCACCACAGTTGCCAATAAAAGGACCATTTTGTGGCCACCAATAGGTATAACTAACCTTAAGGGTATCTTTTGCTTTGGTTTGTATACCTGAAATCTTTTCTGAATTTACTGATTGACTATTACAAGCTATACCACAGAAACATAATAAGCAAACTAATAAAGTCTTATTCTTTTTTACTTTTGACCTTATTTGAACTATTTTCTTCATAATCATTCTAGCGAAAAAGTAACCTTGACATAGTATTTTGTTGGCTCTTTTACCGCCACACTATTATAATATTTGTACTTGTTATTTGGGTTATCGATTTGAATAATTTTTCCAATCTTTCGACCAATATTAGTAACTATTTGGTTTGCTGTATTTCTAGCATCATCTATCGCTTCTTTACTTAATTTTGCAATTTGTTCATTTGTCATTTCTTTAGCTATAATATCTACCCTTGTATTGGTAACACCTTCTACTTTTTGACTTATAATTTTTTTTACTTCATCGAAGGAGCTTGTTTTATAAAAATAGAAAGAAGATGTAGTATATGCATAAGAAGTAACACGATACATTAGATCCTCTTCAAAACGGCTAAAATTGATATTGACTTTACTTAAAGCAGCGGCAAATTCTTTTTCTAACTCACTTGTAGTTTTACCTTTTATATTTCTATAATTATCACCTATAACCTCTCTAAATTCTACATTTACAATATAATTTTCAATTTCATTCGTTTTGTTAGTTTCTCCTATAACCGATATAGAATGTTCCTGCTGTGCACTTAAAAAGCTGTGACACAATAACAAGATAAAAAGTATTTTTTTTCTAAAATTCATAGCATTTTTTTTAGTTATTAATTATTATTTAATGTTATTTAAGGAATAACCGTTTCTGCAATACACCAATCTTCAGAAAAGTTAATGTGTTGTTGTACAAAACTCTGCGTTCCAAATTGTAATGGACAATGCGCTACGTTCTGATCATCATTAACCTGAAGTTCCGTTCTGTTTCCAATACCAATAATGCCTATGGTTTGACCAGCATTTACTTGATCGCCTATAGAAATATTTATGTCTAATACGTGATCATAGATAATCAACCATCGAGAGTTATTATTAGGTTTTATCCATACCTCAAAATCGTCAATGTTTATATTCAATCTAATATCTTCTACGACACCGTCTGAAACAGATCGCACCTGTATATTCGATTGACTCGTAAAGTATTCAATTGCGGGGTTTTGTTGAGTTGGTGTTAGTGACTCTCCAAACGCGATAAACGAACTAACTTGATCCATTGCTATTGGTGTAATAGTAAAAGATGGTTGGGTTTGATCTATCGAAAAATCATCATCACTACAACTCATGACTAATAGACAAACCACTAAAAGCTTAGTTAACTTCATATCCAAACTTATTAGATTTCGGAATATTACGGTACTATTGATATCCCCATATATCCTGAAAATAAACCGCATCATTTTCAAGACTAAAACCATTAATAACCCAGAGCCTATCATCAAAATATAAAGAAGTATGATATCCTCTTGCTGGAAAATTTTTCTTAATATTCACAGGTTCCCAAGCAATCCCATCTTGACTAAACCAAACATCATCATAATAAACATTACCAGCATCAATTCCTCCAGTAAGCCACATTCCTTTTTTGTTTGCTACCAAAGCGTGATTCCTTCTTATCGGAAAATCTGCACTTGGTGTTGCTAAGCTCCACTGAAAACCATTTTTTGAATACCAAACATCATTTAAGTAGTTCCCATTATTGTCATATCCTCCTATAACCCAAATTTTATCATCATATAATACAGACGCATGACCATAACGTTTACCAAATGGAGCTAGATTAGTCACCAGATTCCATTGTATACCATCACTACTTACCCATATATCTCCTTTTATATCAAAATTATTACTCAGTCCTCCAATCAAAAACATTCTATTTTCTATACTTGTTAGTGTATGCCACCTACGAGCAGAAAAAGGAGCGTTTCCTGCAGTTTGCACCCATTCTTTTCCATTTTTACTACGCCAAACATCATTGAAATATTGGTTTCCTTGAGTACCTCCAACAATCCACATGCTATTTTCAGCTACTGTCATAGCATGGCCATATCTTGCCTTAAACCCTGCATCAGGATTTACTTCTTCCCAATTTTTACCATCCTTACTGCACCAAACATCATTATATGTAAATTGATTTTGTATACCAGCAATCATCCACATTTTATTCTCAAATACTGCCGAAGTATGAGCTGCTCTTCCTCCATATGGGGCTTCTTGATTCACTACCATATTTGAAAAATTAAATCCATCAGCTGGTAACATTTTTTCTGAAGACATTTGAGAAATTTCTTTTTTAGCATCATCTTCATTTGGTTCGCAACTACAAATAACTAAAAGGATTATGAAAAGGTTAAAAATATGTCGTACTCTGAATCTATTTTTCATAGCAGTAATTTTTTAATATTATAGCCAAAAGTAAGTTGAGTAATTAAATCAAGTGTCCGAGAAGTTTGAATTTCAAAGAATTCGGACAACTGTGGGAATCAAACAATAGAAAATGCCTGCAAATAACTTTACAGGCAAATACTAGGTGGTTTTCAGTAATTTAGTAGACGTTATTAATTATTCACCGTAACCTCTTTCTCATAACCAAAAGTAGTAATACTAGATTTATCGTACATTGACATTTCTATTTTCCATTTTGTAGTCGATAAGCTACCATAAGAAGGAAATTTTAAAGTAACCACACTAGAAGGTAGTTCTTGCCAGTTTAAAGCAGTCTCCCAACCACTAGAAGAATAGGTGTTTTCTCTTGAAATTCTTATCCTGAACCCTCTTCGATTTGGTGGTATCTGTTTTAATGCATTTGGGTTCGCTACATAGTTATAGGTAGCATTTTTAAGTGCATCAACATTAGAGGGGCCAAAAACACCCAATATTGTTGGATTTTGCCATTCACCATCCCCTGGAAATCCCCACATTTTACCATCCTGAATAATTTCAATTTTTGATTCTGATACGTTTTCTTCACTAATTTCGAGTTCTGGTTGTGTACAAGATGCTATTAATCCCATAAAAACCAATAAGGCTAATTTTTTAATTTGTTTTTTCATGTCTAATATAATTTTATTGTTATTCAAATAAAAGTAGACAAGAGTTCTATAGAGAATATCCGAGAAGTTTGAATTTCAAAGAATTCGGATACTATTAAGCATTGCTAAAGAAATTATATTATGGGAGGGTTTTCTTTTTTAATCGTACTCTAATTTTTACTTTTTCAACAAGGTCTCTACTATTCCAAATGTTTCCTCCTCTACAAAGGTTTTGAATGTTTTCTGGTTTAATTTTTACAACTCTAGTTTCAAAATGTTGTTTTCTCTTAACATTAGTATCTTTTATCGTTATAAACTTCTCTCTCATTTCTGCAGAGTATCCAAAAACAAACAGCACATAACAATCATTACATAATGGGAATTCTATAAAATTAGGACGTTTCTGTATGATCTTGTCCGGGTTTTGAGTAAATATCAATGTATTCGTTTCGTTTTCTCCATAGGATTCTCTTACATATGAATTTCCTTTAAAATCTGTTACTTGAATATCTAATCCATTGATTGTTTCTCTTGTTTCAGCTTCGCGAACATCTACTATTACAATTGATGTAAGGTCCCAAACACAGTGTTGCGCGCGGGATGCGGAAATGCCAATTAATAAAGTGGTTAATACTATATACCTCATTTTATGTAATATTTAGTTCGAAAAAGGGTTTTACCTAAACTTTGTTCCCCAAACTTTAATAGCGTACACTAAAATGATAATAACAACAGGAAGGATGAAGAAAATTATCGTAGGCATGTTAGCTTGATTTTTATCTATTGTCTCCTGTTCTTTTGCTATTATTGTATCGTTTTTACTTTCGAGGGTGTCCTTCAAAAAAATAGTATCCTTAGACAATAATTTTAGATCAGTCACTTCATCTGGTTTATATTTTTGATACTTATTTTCAACTATGTCTATTGAAGTATTTGCTTCCTGAATTCGTGTTCCAAGTGATGGCTCTTGATAATATTTTTTGGAGAACTCTTCTTCTGGGTTTTGACCAAGTTGTATCCATTCTATTTCATCCTTACGAATTCTTTGATAAAAATCGTTTCCTTCTGCTATTTCTTGTTTCAAAAGTTCTTCTAACTCCCGTGCAGTAAACCTATCTCCTCCCTTTTTTGTGTATTGATGATACAGTGCAAACGCAACTTTTTGTTCATAGATACTTTTTGTTTTTGGTTGTTTGCTATGATAAGAAGCCTTAAAATAGGCTCTTGCAGCTAATTGCCTTGCTCCTTTTTTCCAAGCGTTAGCTATCAATAAATCTCCTAATGCTTCTAACAAAACCGGCGAATCATAATTACCAAATTTCATCATTCCTATAATGCCTTTAATAGCCTTATCAAGCTCTTCTTTAGGTAATAGATTATTTTCTAAAGGAGTTCCTGTTTTGTTACTATACTTACTAGCTAAAAAAGTGTAAAAATTATTTAATTTATGCCGAGGGAAACGCTCAAAACTAGGGCTGAAATCTATAGACAAAGGCAGCACGATTTTTCCATTCTTCATCCTACTTAACACGTATTCTACTAGATGCCTTTGATATATCTCTCTTCCGAAATGAGCATCTGGATTTATAGCAATTGCCTTATCAATATACTCTATACCTTTAGCGAACTGGTTGTTATGGATATAGAAAGTTCCTAAATTGGCGTATGTTTTATAATTTTTTGGAGCAATACTATCTTTTTTCAGAATAATCTGAATTGCTTTTGAGTCATTCCCAATTTTTGAATATGCAACCGCAAGATCATCGTATAGTTCTAAACTATCAGGAGATTTCATCAGTTTAAGGGTTCTATCTTGTATTCTCCATTGATAAAACTCTGGTGAGTGTCTCAAAAACTTTCCAGATATTAATTCAATTACATCAGGGAATTGTATTCTTTCCATTTCTATAGTGTCATAATCCCAAAAACAAGAGAATCCTGAAAAGCAAGTAGAAAAGGTACATACTAAAAATAATGCAAATCGTTTCATATCATAAATTTAAAAAAAGGATCCTCATCTCTGCGGTTAGGTTAGATAATGAGGACCCACAAGTAATGAAAAGCAATTGGACAAAAACCTAATCATTACAACACTCCTATAATTATTCTAACTTAATCACCCAATAGTCAAAATCTCCTGTAGTTCCTTCTCCGCTTCCCATGATATTAGTATACCAAGTTCCGGCAGTTATAAAACCACCATCTGATGTTTCCTGAATAGAAAAAGCATAATCATCTCCTTCATCACCTAAGTTTTTTTGCCATACAATATCTCCATTAGATTGTAATCTCAAAATCCAAAAATCTGTAGCTCCATTATTATCTGTTACGTCAACATCATTAGAACTAGAACTTCCAATAGCAATATATCCTCCATCATTGGTTTGGTGTATATCACTTATCCCTTCTGATCTAGTGCCACCAAAGATCTTTTTCCATTGCATATTACCAGCCATATCAGTTTTAATGATTACCGCATCATTACCTCCTTTATTCTCTCCAATATCTCCATCATTAGATCCAGAATATCCAGAAATTATGTAACCTCCGTCTGAAGTTTGTTCTATGGATTCTGCTTCTTCATTCTCAGTGCCTACAAATGAGTTCTCCCAACTAAAATTCCCTATAGCATCTAATTTAGCAATCCACATATCTCTTTTATTATCGCCAGTTTCTGTATAGCCAGCTATAATAAACCCTTGATCTGTAGTTTGATCCACAGAAAAAGCAATATCTCTTTGGGAACCTCCTAAATTTGTTTCCCATTGAAAAACTCCAGATGCATTAAGTTTTACAATCCAGGCATCTGATTGACCGCTTACATCAAATTCATCCGAACTAGAAAACCCTACTGCTACATACCCTCCATCAGATGATTGAATAATAGATTCGAGAATATCATCACTAGAACCACCTATATTATTTTCCCATTCAATTGATCCTGATCCATTCAATTTTACAATCCAAAAATCACGCATACCATTATTCCCTGATACATCTCCATCACTGGAAGAAGAAAAAGCTCCTACAATAAATCCACCATCTGCGGTTTGTGCTATGTCATGAACTGTTTCATTATTGGAACCACCTATATTTGTTTCCCACTCTATATCACCTTGACTATCTAGTTTTACAATCCAACAATCTTTATTCCCATTATTTCCTGAAACATTACCATCATCAGATTCTGAAGAACCCGCTACAATATAACCTTGATCATTCGTTTGCCAGATACTATATGCTTCATCATTTCCTGTACCTCCTAAGGATTTTTGCCAAGCAATGTTAACCTCATTAGAAGAATTATCTAAAGTAAAGGTAAAACTACTCTCTGACGTACCATTTTCCCCATCGGATGCAACCACCTTACCTGAATAACTTGTCTGCTCAATAAAACCTTCTAATAAGAATACTGTCTCTTGTATTTCAGACTGAACTTCAGTTTCTTCAAGAAACACCGTGTATGTAACCACATCTCCATCAGGATCGATAGCAGAATCCCAAGTTAATAATGCACTACTATCTGTAATATCAGTAACTTCTACAGAAAAAGATCCAGGGTTTTCATTTTGAAGCAAGGTAATTGTTTCATCATCGTTATTGCAACTAATGATTACTAGAGTAATTATCACAAATAGGTGTAAAAAATTATTTTTTCTCATCATATTCATATTTATTATCCAAAGTAAATCAGCCTTTATAAAGATGTTTGAAACACCCTTATAATAATCATATATGATTATTGAGATACTCCTGAAATAAATTTAAATAAGATTGAAGTAAAAAGTATCCAGAAAGCTTGAATTTCAAAGAATCCGGACATATTTAACCCATTTTTCTATATACACTTGGAGAAATTCCCGCTACTTTTTTAAAAGCAGCGTAAAATGTAGACTTAGAATTGAAACCTGATTCTAAAGCAATACTAACAATAGTATAATTAGCAAAACTAGTGCTTTTGAGTTTTGATTTGGCGTCCTCTACCCTAAATGTATTTATATAATCCGCGAAGTTTTTTCCAGTTAATTTATTAACCAACTGAGATAAATAATTACTACTAATTTTAAGTTTACTTGCCACACTATCTAATCCTAAGTTTGGGTTTCTATACAGCTTTGCTTCTTTCATTAAGAATTCAAGTTCTTTATAATATGCATTATCATTTGTTATATGACAGGCTGAAGTATTTCTGCATATTTGCTTTAGTTTTTGTTCTGTTAGTTTTGCTATTAAATGAAACAAGAACAAGTGATCGTTAGTAAAGAAATTCTTTTCTGAATGTTCAGAATCTAAGACACCAATAATACTGCCTTCAATACATATTGGCACTGATAGTTCGGACATTCTAGAAGCATCATCAATAATATAGGAAGCATTTTTACTTACGTTATTGATACGTTGATACCTTTTGGTTTTCGCTACATTTCCAACAATACCATTCCCTATTTTAATTTTTATTGGACTTACAATCTTTTTCTCTCCATTATTTTTATTTCCAAAAGCAGCTTTTTGAATCAAATATTCCTTTTCTTTATCTAGCACATAAATGACACAGTCTTCTAAATGAAGGTGCGAAATACAGTTTTCCACAATATCCCAAAGTACATCATCTACATTATTTTTTTCAAAAAGCGAGGTTGCAAAGTAACTTAATATAGTGATTGTCTGAATAGGTGTATTTTGTAAATAATCATCATCAAACTCCATAAGAACTTCATCCAGATAAGGAATTGATATCTCAGTTTTTTTATGTGTAGATGGTTCTTCTTTTTTAGTATTTGTTTCTCTTTTATTCTTCTTTAAATTTAAAGAACTTTTCAAAGTTGCTTTCGGAACAACCTCCGAATCAAATGAGGTATAAAAATAATTACCTAATAACGTAGGTTCTAATTTTTCTATGAACACAAAAAAAACAGAAAGCACTAAAACCAATAAAATGTACCAAAGACTTTTAGCCATACGGACATCATTATCTGATAAATATAATGCATACGTTATAGTTGCTAATACTATGCAAAGTGTAAAAAGTTTACGAATAATTTCTATGGCATTTTTATTGCCCGGGTTTTTCTGAATGTCCATTTTGATTTTTTTTGTCCTCACCAAAACTATTCGAATTAAGCATCAAAAGAGAAGCTATAAAATTCAAATCATATTTGGATTGCTTTCAATTACATAAGCAAGGTAAAACAAGAATCAAATGTTGCATTGTACTGTCGTTACCATTCCTTGTACTACAGTTACATGAATGGATCATACAGGGTCAATAAAGGGGTTGTATTGGTTATTTTCTAGATTCAGAAGGAGGTTTTCCAAATTCTTCTACATACACTCGGGTGAAATAAGCGGGGTCTTTAAATCCTGTTTGATAGGCAATCTCGGCAATAGAATATTCTTTGTTATTTAACAAATCACGTGCATGTTGTAATCTAATTTTACGAATAAATTTAGTAGGTGGCATACCCGTAAGGTTCTTAATTTTTCTAAATAAATGAACTCTACTCATATGTAGTTTTTCTGCTAATAGAGGTACGCTAAACTCATCATCATCCATATGATCTTTTACAATATCAATAACCGACTGTATAAAGCCATCTATAACTTGATTTTCAGAGATAGTACCGACATCTTCTTGATTGTATTTTTCTCTAAGTTTTGTTCTAGTCTGAATTAGGTGGTTTACTCGAATCAACAGTTCCTCTCTATCAAAGGGTTTTGCTAAATATGCATCAGCTCCAATTTTTAAGCCTTCGATCTGACTATGTTGATTTGCCTTAGCAGTTAAGAAAATAAGAGGAATATGATCTGTAGCAATATGACTTCTAATCATTGTACCTAATTTTATTCCGTCCCATTTGGGCATCATAACATCAGAAATTACAAGGTCCGGTACGTATTTCTGACATAAATCCCACGCTTCTTGTCCATTATTGGCCAATACTACCTTATAACTTGACGCTAAACAAAATTGAATATATTCTTGTACTTCTTTATGATCTTCAGCTACTAAAACTATTGATAAAGAAGATTCTTCTGAAACAATACTATTTTCTAACTCTTTAGTTTCTATTATACTTTTTACTGGCGCACTAATAGTAAAAGTAGTTCCTACTCCTTCTTTACTTTTTACTTCAATACTTCCATCCATTAACTCTACCAGTTCTTTAGTCAATGTTAAGCCTAGTCCTACGCCATTTTGATTTTCGGTTTGTGACCTGGTAAAAGGATCATATAGAATTTTCTGGAAAGTAGAAGAAATTCCAATACCAGAATCCTCTACGATAACCTTTACAATAGAATTTTCTTTATGCGCTACATATTGCATTTGTAAAGAAACTTTTCCTCCAACTGTATTGTACTTTATAGCATTTGAAACTAAATTAGTCGTAATTTTTCTCCATTTGTCCTCATCATAATATATTGGTAATTCTTCTAGAGAACTGGAAAAAGCAAGTGTGATTTCTTTTTGTTTAGCAAGTGACTTGAAAGAATAAAGGAGATACTTCTGAAAAGACACAAAATCACTAATCTGTTCATTGACTTCCAATTGATCTTCTTGCATTTGTGCAATTTCTAAAATTTGATGTACCTGATTTGATAAATGGTTGGCCTGATTTTGGATCTGATGTAAATGCTTATCCTCTTTGCTCATATCATCTTCCTTAACAGATCTATTTTTCATCTGATCTACAGCTCCTAAAATAACAGTAAGTGGAGTTCTAAACTCATGAGCGATCTGATTAAACCATCGTGTTTTAACTTCTGCTAAACTAAAAACATGTTCTTTTTCGGTTTCTGCTATTTTTCTTCTTAATTGGATTTTATAAAAAGAATAAATTAAAAACATTAGAAATAAGCTATATGCCAAATACGCTACATTGGTTTTATACCATGGAGGTAATACTATAACTGATATTGGTTCATGCAGTACTTCCCATTTATTTTCTGAACTAGATGCTCTAACGTGTAATTTGTATTTCCCTTTGGGTAAATATGACAATGTAATTAATCCTTTTTCCTGTATGGGCAGCCAATCATTATGAAACCCTTGTAACCAAAACTGATATCTCACATTTTCGGGTTCTTTAAAAGTTAAAGCTAGGAACTGAAAACTGACATTCTGATCTTCAGGACTTACCTTAATTACATCATTTAATTTATTAGGAAAATGTCTTGTAATACTCGTGTCTTTGCGATGCTTTACATAAGAGGACCAAATTAAATTAGGTTTATAGTTTGGGGTAACACTTACTTCTTCTGGATAAAAATAATTCACACCTCTTTCACTCCCCATCCAGATATATCCATCTTCTGCTCGATAAATAGAACTCAATAACATAGAATTATCGTACAATCCGTCCTCGACCGTATACGTGTTGAATTCATTATTTGCAGGATCAAATGAAGTAATACCGTGACTTATGGTACCGAACCATAATATCCCATTCTTATCATTAGTGATATTTAGTATTTTATCATCTGGCATCTGTTCATCTCTCATATATCGAGTAAACTTTTCTTCTTCGATATCCATACGATTTAAGCCACCATCAGTTCCTATCCATAATTTTCCATCATTTGTTTGGTGTAAAGACATAACCAAATTAGAACTAATACTATTAGGATCATTTTCATCATGTAAAAAACGTTTAAAATTATGGTCAGAAGATTTTGTTATCTGACTAGCATTAGAAAACTTAAGTAACCCTCCACTTATAGTAGCCAACCACATGGTATCGTCCTTATCCAAAAACATATCGACGATAGCTACATTGTTATTGGTTACTTTAAACCTAAAATAGCTTCCATCGGTTGTGTCATAAACCATCATATGATCCCATTGTGTAATCCATAAGCGCTTATTTGCATCTTCAATGATCCTCCAAGGGTTACTTGGCATGTTCTTAGGTTCAAAAAATTGCTCAACTATGCTCTCATTTTCAGCGTTTATTTTTAAAATTCCAACAGATTCATTTTTAAACAGTCCGTAAACAACACCGTTAGACGCACAAGCTAATGATGTCATTCTATAATCAGAAACTTTTTTTAATGGCGCTCTGTTACTTTTATCCCAATTATACAATCCATCAGGTAAGGTAACCCACATTTTACCCTGACACTCTACAATTTCTCTAGCGTTTCCAACTGCCCCCAGAATTGGATGTCTAAAAGATTTGTTCTCTATAAGTTGAAAAGCACCTGCATTGGTTCCTATCCAAAAGTCATTATCTCTATCCTGAAAAATACAAAGTAACCTTACACGTTTTGAAAAATCATATCCCAATAAGTCCTGTGCATCTAATACTATTTGTGTTTTAAAATCTGGAGAAAATTTCCATATTTTTTTCCCGGCAGCTAACCAAATCCAATCTCGATTATCCTGAAAAAGAAATGACTTATCGGATGGGTTACTTATGTATGAGCTATCAAAATCTAACTTCTCTTTTACCCATTGATCATTTCTTTTCTCTATACTATATAACTCATTGGCAATATATACTAATGTCTTATTATTAGATAATCTGAGAATATTTGAAATGCTTCTTCCTTTAAACAGGTTTAATTTTTTGGTAATAGTATCCTTTACCTCAAATAACCCTTCTTTACTAGCTATTAGTGACCTTCCGTCATTAAGAACTGAAATATTTGATGATCTTTCATTATAAACTCGTTTTAATGTTTGATTTTTAGGGCTATACTTATAAGCACCACTTGTAGAAGATATCCAAAGATTTTCTTTCCCGTATTTGGTCAAATTATTGACCATCAATATATCTTTTTCGTCGTCCAATTTCTCAAGGTTTTCGAATAGCCCACTATGTGGATCTAAGATATCGATTCCTCCTCCTAGAGTACCTATATATAGTTTACCGTCACTTAGCTGAAGAATTGATCTTACCCAATTACCTGTTAGGCTTTTGGGATTTTTTGATGTATATGTATATTTTTTATAAGATTGTCCATCGAAACGATTTAGACCGTATTGCGTAGCAAACCACATAAAACCATCTTCATCCTGAAATATATCAGAAACCCAATTATTAGATAACCCATTAAAAACATTATATGATTTGACATTATAGGTAGCCCCTACTTGTCCAGAGATATCGAAACAAGATAATAGAAAGCATGCGCCAAATACTATTAACTTATGAATGCACTTCATTGGTTATTATAAATCTTATGCAATTTAATAAGGAATACATTATTGATCCCTTACTGTAAAAGAACAACTTTTTTTACAATATCGTATTCTGCATTATTTAATCTCCAATTCTGATTCCTTATATTCTTTGGGTGACATACCTGTATGTTTTTTAAAAGCACTATAAAACGTAGATTTAGAATTAAAACCTGATTCTAAAGCTATATCTAATATTGTGTAATTTATAAATTTTGGATCCTTTAGTTTAGACTTAGCATCATCGATACGAAAACTATTTACATAATCCGAAAAATTAGATCCACTTAATTTATTTACCATCTGTGATAAATAATTACTACTTATCTTCAACATTTTAGAAATACTATCAAGTCCTAAATTCGAGTCTCTATAAATCTTAGCCTCTTTCATTAAAAAATGAAGTTCTTTAAAATACAAATTGTCATTGGTGATATTAGTAGTATTCTTTATATTAATCTGCGCAAGTTTTTTAGCTGTGAGTTTGGCAATAAGTTGGAATAACAGGATATGATGTTCATTAAAAAAACCTTCTTGAGAATTTTCAGAATCTAAAACTCCTATTACATTATCATTGATTATAATTGGAACTGCTAATTCAGATTTTCGACTAATATCATCGACTACGTAGCGCTCATCATAAGTAACGTTATATACACATTCGTATTCTCCGGATTGAGCAACTTGTCCTACAATTCCTTCTCCCATAGCAATTTCTATAGGGCTTAATATATTGCGTGCTCCCTGGTTTTTATTACCAAATGCAGCTTTCTGAACAAGAACATTTTTTGAATTATCTACAATATATATAATACAATCTTCTAATTGTAAATAGGCTATACAATTCTCTACAATATCCCACAAAACATCCCCAAGCTTGCTTTTATCAAATAAAGAGGTTGAAAAATAGCTCAATATTCCTGTAATCTGAGATGGTTTGTCATAATGGATCAACTCCAACTCTTCTTCAGAAAACATATGATTCAATCCTGACATTCTGAAATTCTGTATAGCTTTCTGAACAGCTTCTTCCTCAGATTCTCTCTTTTCTGAAACTTCATTAAGATGTCTAGACCCTAAGTATAAAAATGTAAAATAAAACACCAGATATAAAATCCAATATGGATAGTATGGAAAGTGACCGCTTATGTCTTCTCTTATAAAAAACAGAACAATTGTCAATAACCAAATTATATTGAAGGTAATAAATACGGCAACAATGGTTTTAATCCATTGTGTTTTTTTCTTTACTTGAGTAAAAGATAATCGACCAAGGGTTTTTTCATAGTTATGAATAATCAAAAGGTTCCAAATACTAAGAATAATATTAAATGTTAATGCTGAATTTTCATCTATTTCTGTATGTATTATGGTGAAAATTTCTTTTGAAACCCATTCATAATCTAAAAAAACATTAATCTTAAGTATCGTATATAAAACAAAAAAACAAATAAAAGGAAGAAACAAATAATTTCGATTCCTTTTATATATTTCTTCTTTTTTTAGATAATAACAGATAAATGCGGTAAAATATACTGGTGACAAGTATTGAAATGGTATAAAGAAAACAAGTATCCAAGGATACTCCTTATGAATCCCAAAATCCATTAGTAGTACCTGTATAATTACAAGGCTTGTCGTAATTAAGAATCCATAAAAAAACCTATATGTTATATTCTTTTTCCAATACGCAAAGAGCTTCCGTAATGCTATAACAACGAGTGTTAGGCATCCCAAAAAGATTACCGTATTATACAGGTTTACTTTCATTACGTTGGTTAATAAACTTTAATATAAAGTAACGCAAAAAGATTGATTGTCTTTATATAATTGTGTAATAAATCCTAAACGTAATAAATCTAAGTTTATGTTTTATTTTACTTCAAAAAGAGCTTTTTCTGTTTGTTTTCCATTCGAGATAATGACTTCGTATTTTCCGACAGGAAGATAATATTTCCCATTTTTCTTTTGTGTAATATCTTCATCAGGAAATTCTTTTAACAATGCTTTTCTTCCTTTTTCAGAAATGGTAAGATCATAGGCTACATAGTTAAGCCCTTTATCAGAATCAGAAGAAAATTCCTGAAGTATTTTTTCACTTTCTGTAGTGATTTTAACTGTAATTGTTTTGGAATTTTTTGCATAATATTTAACTGTAGTAGAAGGCTCATAAGCTTCTAACCACTTGCTCCAGGAACTTCCCCAACGTGGTGACGCTTTTACCGTGCTCATTGGATATAAATACAATTCAGAATTCAAGATTTCCGAATTAAGATTTTGTAATGGTTCGATATTAGTCTTATAAATACTTCTTCCATGAGTTCCTAGTAAAAGATCATTAGCTTCTGGTTGTATAACTATATCATGAACAGCTACATTGGGTATTCCTTTAGAAAAAACCTGCCAAGTGTTTCCTTTATCCAAAGAAACATAAGCACCATTATCCGAACCGACATACAACACGTTTTCATTTTTAGGATCTTCTTTTATTACGTTAACTGCAGATGTAGGTAATTCTCTTCCTATATTTTTCCAAGTTTGACCATAATCATCACTCATATATACATACGCAGTAAAGTCATCCCATCGATATCCATTTAAGCTTACATAAACTCGCTCTTTTTTGTGTTTAGAGGCAACAACTCTAGACACCCATAAATCTTTTGGAAAACTATCAGAAATTTTATTCCAGTTTCCTCCTGCGTTTTTAGTAACATAAACCAAACCATCATCACTACCTGTATATATCAGCCCAAACTGAAATACAGATTCAGAAATTGAAGATAATGTCCCATAAGCTACATTTCCTTTTTTACCTCCATTGGTAAGATCATCAGAAATTGCTGTCCACTCATCTCCTTGATTCATCGATCTCATCAATTTATTTCCACCTAAATACAGAATATCCTGATTGTGTGGTGATAATAAAATAGGTGTTTGCCAATTAAATCGGTACGGTGATTCTCCTAATTCATGTTTTGGCTGAATATAGATTTGTTCATCAGTTGATCGATCTAATCTAAAATAATTTCCAAACTGAAATCCAGTATACACAATATTACTATCTCGATTATCAATCTGTACCTGCATACCATCACCTCCCATAATACTTTTCCAAGGATAATGACCACTTTGATGCCAAGAAGCATTTTCTTGTGCATTTACAGAACCAACCCAAACTCCGTTATCCTGCAATCCTCCATACACGTTATATGGTTTCTCGTGATCAATATTAATTGCATAAAACTGTCCCACACTTGGTTGATTTGCTTTGATCCAGTGTTCTCCATCATCATACGTAATATTAACACCACCATCGTTTCCGTTAATAAGATGGTTTGGGTTATTAGGATTTATCCAAAGTGAATGATGATCAGCGTGCACATTTTCTGCACTAATACTCTTATACGTTTTTCCTCCATCTTTTGATTTTAAAATCGGTACTCCTGAGATATAAATATGATCTTTATTAGCAGGATTAACCTGTATTTGTGCAAAATAATATCCATAACTATAAAAGATATCGTCTAGGTATTCTTTATGTGTTTTTTTCCAACTTTTACCTCCATCATCACTTCTGTATACTTCTGCTCCAATAACTGGGGTATCAAAAAGTGCCGCATTTGCATTTTCTAAATACTTCGCTAAATCAATTGGCTTCACAGAACCACTACGAACCATTTGCTTTACATTTTCTGCACGATATTTTTCTTGAAATCCATTTGTTTTTAAGTAACGATTCAGCTTTTTGTCTTCTAAATTTAAAAAAGCATCTACAGACATAGTCTTAAAATCATCCTTAGAGAGCCCAGAACTTTTTTCTGTCTTTTTACTTTCATCTCTTCTAAATTGGCTATCATGAACAGCATACACTATATTAGAATCATAAACCGCTAACCCAATTCTACCAACGCCATTTCCTGTTGGGAAACCACTTCCTTCTAATGAGATTTTGTTCCAGGTACTACCAGCATCTGTACTTTTATAAATTCCTGAACCTGATCCATTACCTTCAAAATTCCAAGCCTTACGATCCTTATCCCAAGCTGCAGCATACATAATATTGAAATTATCTGGTGCGTAAGCAACATCAATAATTCCTGTTTCACTATTAATAAACAATGTTTTTTTCCAGGTAGTCCCTCCGTCTGTAGTTTTATATATTCCTCTCTCTTCATTATTAGAATATAGATGACCCGTTACACCAATAACCACCTCATCAGAATTAGACGGATTTAGTATGATTCTTCCGATATGCTGAGAATCAATCAATCCAACATTTTTCCAGGTTTTTCCCTTGTCACTTGATTTCAGAATACCAATTCCTGCATAAGAAGACCTGGATGAATTATTTTCTCCAGTACCAACCCAAATAGTTCCATTTTTCCAATCTACAGCGATATCACCTACATTGATAGTTTCTGCGCTATCTAGAACAGGTTCGAAAGTTGTTCCATTATTTGTAGTATACCATAACCCTCCAGAGGCATAACCTACATAAAACTCTGTAGTGTTTTCAGGATTCACATCTACATCTACTACACGGCCACTCATGACTGATGGGCCAATATTTTCAAAAGGAACATTCTTTACTAGAGATGATTTTTCGAGTTGTCTTTTTTGTAATAATCCTTTCTGAATTTCATCAGCAGAAGTTGCTAAATCTTGAGAAAAAATTGAAATACTACTGAGTAATAGTAAAAAAGTAAAGCTATAAGTTTTCATTACGATGGAAATTTAGTTCGCTGAAAGTATAGAATGCTAAAATAGTGTCAAAATTTTTAGATATTGTTTAACAATACATCCTTTTGGCTTTAGTATTTTTGGAATTCTATAATACACATCTAATAATACGATAGAACACATGAAATATCATCAAATAGATAAAAATCTCTTTATAAAGAACAGAAAGAACTTTATAGCTAAGATGAAGCCTAATAGTATTGCAGTTTTTAATAGTAATGATATTTATCCTATTAGTGCCGATAGTACCATCCCTTTTGAGCAGCATAGAGATATTTTTTATCTAAGTGGTGTTGATCAGGAAGAAAGTATTTTGGTGCTTTTTCCAGATGCTCCCAATGAAAAGCATCGTGAAATCTTATTCCTAAAAGAAACGAGTGAATTAATTGCTATCTGGGAAGGTGAAAAGTTAACCAAAGAAAAAGCCTTTGAAACTTCTGGAATAAAAACAGTGTATTGGTTGCAAGATTTAGAGAAAGTATTCTTCGAGATTATGACACAGTGTGATACAGTATATGTGAATACTAACGAACACTATAGAGCAAATGTAGAAACTGAAACTAGAGAAGATCGTTTTACAAAATGGTGGAAAGCTAAATATCCTGCTCATTCTGTTGCCAAAAGTAATCCCATTCTACAGCGTTTGCGTTCTGTAAAAGATTCTATAGAAATTGATCTAATGCAAACCGCTTGTAACATCACTGAAAAAGGATTTAGAAGATTACTTGGTTTCGTAAAACCAGGAGTGTGGGAATATAATATTGAAGCAGAATTACTACACGAATTTATAAATCATAGATCTAAAGGTTTTGCATACACTCCTATTATCGCAAGTGGTAACAATGCCAATGTTTTACATTACATAGAAAATAACCAACAGTGTAAAGATGGAGAATTAATCCTAATGGATATAGCTGCTGAATATGCTAATTACTCAAGTGATTTAAGTCGTACAATTCCAGTGTCTGGTAAATTTACGGATCGTCAAAGAGCAGTTTATGATGCAGTTTTACGAGTAAAAAATGAAGCTACTAGCATGTTAGTTCCTGGAACAATCTGGGCTGATTATCATATGGAAGTGGGTAAAATTATGACTTCAGAATTATTGGGGCTCGGACTTATTGATAAAGCAGATGTGCAAAAAGAAGATCCGGATTGGCCTGCTTACAAAAAGTATTTTATGCACGGGACCTCTCACCATATTGGTTTAGATACGCACGATTACGGAATTTTAACGGAGCCTATGCAGGCTAATATGGTATTTACTGTAGAACCAGGAATTTACATTCCTGAAGAAGGTTTTGGAATTAGATTAGAAGATGATGTTGTGATACAAGAAAAAGGAGAACCTTTTAATTTAATGGCAAACATTCCTATTAAAGCAGAAGAGATAGAGGAATTGATGAATCAATCATAAACTGAATTTTTATGATCGTTTTTTGAAATTTTAGAGAATATTTATAATGGTTTTATCGTTGCATATCAAAACCTTAAAGAATAAGAATGCAACGAATGAAAATTACAGCTGGTCATCAACAGGCAATGCCTTATATGGTTGTTGAAAATGCAGAAGAATTTATCGATTTTATTCGAAAAATATTTAATGCGCAAGAGATGATTCGTAAGGTAGATCCTGCATATAAAATTGAGCATTCTGAAGTTATGATCGGAGATACTACTCTAATGATAACAGAAGCTTCTACGACATATCCAGCACAAAATACATCTATGTATGTTTATGTAAAAGATACCGATCAAACCTATTATAATGCTATAGATGCGGGCGCTAAATCCCTTATGCAACCTATGGAAGAAGATTACGGAGCTCGCGCAGCCGGTTTTAAAGATCCTTTTGGTAATACCTGGTGGATTGCTACCCTAAATTAATCACATCCCAGATCTACCCTAGATGTATAATCGTTATTTGGGAAACAGTTTCCAGAAATAATTGATTCTGGAACATATCTGTTTAGTTCCGGATCCCTTAAGCTATTCTCAATAAAAGAAGTCATATTATCTATTTCTTCTTCCGTAAGATTGATAGTTCCAAATTGGAATGCTAGATTTTCTGCAGGAACCTCAGCATTTTGAGGAGTTCCCTGATTTTTATAAGATATTACCGCTTTTACCGAAGTAAAAGTTCCTCCATGACCGTAGAAACCATTATCTACCAAATTATATAGCGTTGGAGTTTTAAACTTAAAATTATCCGCCGAATTATTAGTAAAGCCACCTCTTCCTCTTTTAACGTTATCAATATTTACATCATATAAAAGCAATGCATCATTTACATTGTCAAAATCACCCATACCAAAAGAATAAAAACCTTTATCATTTAATGCTGGACCTGTATGACATTCATAACATTTTCCTTTTCCAAAAAATGCAATCGCTCCTTTTTTCTCTATATCAGTTAATGCATCATTATTACCTTTTAACCAATCTTGCCAAGGTGATTTATTTGCCAATAAAATTCTTTCATAAGCCGCAATCGCCAAAGCTGCGTTACGCTTTGTATACCTTTCACTCCCTACTACATCAGGAAATGCAGCATCAAAAAGTTCTTTATATCCAAAAGTATTCACAAACTCATCATCTATTTGTAACCTATGTACTTTTTGTCCTTTTATTGCCTGAACTTCTACACCTTGAAATCCTAAAAAATTTTCTTGGATCTCCGTCCAACTAGCTTCTGTTCCTGCATTTGTACCCGTTCCTCCGAACTGTCCATTCCAAAGCATAACATCTTGATAAGCTACATTTAATAATGTTGGAGATTTGATTGGTTGTACATCTATAGAATCTCTAGGAACTGTAGTATCTGCCACTCTTTCCTCTCCTCTTATCCCAAAACCTATCCCACATTCTCCAATGCCTTGTCTTATTCCAGCAGCAAAACCAGCTGCTGCTTGATGACACGAAGCACAAGAATAGGATGCCTTCATCTCTGTCATTTTTGGGTTTCCTCCGGTACTCGTTTCATGTAGTAATAATTTACCTAAAGTAACTTTTTCTGCAGTAATTGGATTTAACGGGTCTTGTGGAATATTTGCATAGTCATCACTTTCTGGTAGTATAAAGAAAGTTGCTCCTTCTCCACTGGATATTTCATTCAATGTGTTTAATAACTTTGCATCCAAATTAGACATGATTGGAATATAATCATCCTTCGTACATGAAGATATAACCATTGCCATTACTGCAATGACTGTTAGCTTTTTCATTGTTTTAGTTTTCCCTATATTGATAAAATCCTCCCTTTTCTAACCTTCTTAAGAAAATGTTAAAGTGCAAATTTAATAAAAAGGATAATATCGTATGCTATTTACTTTTAAAAATGCTACACACTTATTTTGAAGATTTTTCTTTAATAAAAATGTTACTAATAATAAGGCAAATTAAAGCGGGCAATAACCAAGCTAAACTATAATTACCAAGTGGAATGAACTCCAGAATAGGTTGTACCTGATTTTTTAATCCGATAGAAGCTAAAAAATCTGGCAAGCTAAATACAATAGTTATGATAACAACAGTTCTGAATACTGCTGAAGAAGTAAATTTATCTGGTAATACATTTAACAAGATCAAAACAATAGTAATCGGATAAATAAACATGAGTGCAGGAACCGCAACCACGATTATATCATGTACATCCAATTGCCCCATTACAACACCAAGAATACACCCAATAACAGCCGTTATAATATATGCCTGTTGAGATTCTTTAAATATTCCTTTAATAAAATCCGAAGTTCCAGTCACTATTCCCACTGCTGTTGTAAAGCATGCAAGAGATACCAGAACACTTAAAAAAGTACTTCCGATGTTTCCTAGGGTTTTTAAACTTAGGCCAGACAATAATTCTGTCCTACTAATCTCCTTTTCGAAAGTTCCATTAAATAAAGCTCCGTTATATATTAGTCCTGCATATACTATAAAAAGACCAATACCTGCAATAATTCCCGAATTACGAATTAGTGTTCTATTTTCTTGAAAACTTTTTCTTCCTTTCATCCGAAGTGAAATAATAATCACTCCGCCAACTACAACGGCTCCAATAGCATCAAATGTTTGATACCCTTCTAAGAGACCATCTATAACAGGTGTTTGAAAAACTGAACTATTCATTGGAGGATGAGTAGAAAAAATTCCAATGAAAATTATACTAAGGATTACAACAAAAATAATAGGTGTCAGGAACTTTCCGAGGATATTTAAAATTTTTGATCTGTTTAATACAAAAAACAATACAAAACCAAAATAGATACTACTCGTTAATAAAGAACTTGTTCCAAAAAAAGGCTCTATAGCCATCTCGTGAGTCACAGATGCCGTTCTTGGGGATGGTAATGTAATAGAAATCGCATACACTATAAAACAATAAATAAGGCTAAAAGTAGGTGATACTTTCTTTCCAAAATCTAACATAGTCCCTTGCAATCTTGCGTGAGCAAAAATACCAAGTAATGGAAGTATTACTGCAGAAATAACAAAGCCAATAACAACCAAATACCACATATCACCAGCTTTGAAGCCAAGGTTAGGAGGTAGAATTAAATTTCCTGCTCCAAAAAACATAGAGAACAATGCAAATCCTGTGATAAAAGTTTCTTTATTAAATCGCATTTGGTTAGGTTTATATCGCTTAAACGAATATTGATAATTTGATAAAAAAGTTGAAATATAAAATTTCAAAATGACATTAGCATATAAAGGGATTGAAATTAATTATAACACCTTCGGAAAAGGTACTCCACTAGTTTTTTTACACGGTTTTTTAGAAAACTCAACGATGTGGAATGATATAATCCCTCATTTTTCTGATACCCATAACTGCATTACAATTGACCTTTTAGGCCACGGAAAAACGGATTGTCTAGGTTACATTCATAGAATGGAAGATATGGCAGAAGCTATTAGAGCCGTTTTGAATAGTATCAAAATTAATAATCCTATATTCATAGGGCATTCAATGGGTGGGTATGTTTCACTGGCCTATATAGATTTATTTCCCAAACTAGTTTCGGGACTTGTATTACTTAACTCTACTTCTTTTCCTGATAGCGAAGAAAGAAAGACAAATAGAGGCAGAGCAATTAATATTGTAAAGAAAAACCCAAAAGCTTATACCGGTATGGCGATTGCCAATCTTTTTGCTGAGGAAAACAGAGACAAATTCGGAAATCAGGTTGAACTCATAAAAAATGAAGCTTCAAAAATACCGTTACAAGGAATCATTTCTGCCTTAGAAGGAATGAAAATTAGAAAAGATCATACTACAACTTTATTAAAGTTTAAAAAATCAAAGATAATTTTTGTAGGACAAAAAGACCCTGTATTATCATACCAGCAAAGTATCAAAGAATCAAAACAATGTAAAACGGATTTAGTTTCACTTAGTGGGGGGCACATGTCCTATATCGAAAACCGAGAAGAACTTTTAAAAAATCTTCATCAATTTCTTCAACATTTTTGATATATATTCCCCTGTTTACAGCCAATGTTTCTTCTTTACAAAAAGACCAGACTTACACGTTAATTATCCGATGAAATACATTTTTACAAGCCAAAAACACTATAAAATACACTTTTTGATCAAAATTTGGAGTGTTTTCATTTTTTTTTCTTACAAAATGTTGTTAATAACTAAAAAAAGGTTATTATTGTATTGATAATGAACTTTTAACCCCCACAAAGATGAAGAAATCAATACCCAATTCGTCATTCTCCATTGCAAAAATTTATTGCGCTTTATTTGGACATGATTACGTAACTTCCAAGCAAGTTACACATCATATAAAAGAATATACTTGTTCTCATTGTCGCGAACAAGCAACTACTAATAGTAGAGGTCGATTAGAAGCAATGACTCCAAAACTTAAGGAAATTAATGATGCACTAGCCTCTGTTCATGCAAAGAAAATTGCAAGAAATAAAGGTAATGTAAATCTGCAGGCCGCTTCTTAAATTATTCTTTAATAGGATTCCATCCCTGTGCTGTCAATTGAATTTTTTCATTAGCTCTAGTTACTAATCCTATTCCGCTTTTCTCATCTGTCATATGACCAATTACAGTAAGATTAGGGTTTGCTTTAATCTTAGGAAAATCTTCTTGTTTAATAGTAAATAATAATTCATAATCCTCTCCACCGCTAAGGGCTACGGTTGTGCTATTTAATTTAAACTCCTCACAAGTAGAAATAACTGCAGGATCCAACGGAATCTTTTCTTCATATAGATTTACTCCTACTTTAGATTTTTTACATAAATGTATCACCTCAGACGATAAACCATCACTTATATCGATCATACTTGTTGGTTTTACCTCTAAAGCTCTAAGAAGTTCTGATATATCTTTTCGAGCCTCAGGTTTTAATTGTCGTTCTATTAAATACGAATACTGATCTAGATCCGGTTGAGAATTAGGGTTTGCTTTATACACTTGTTTTTCCCTTTCCAGTATCTGAAGGCCTAGATATGCTGCTCCTAAATCACCTGTTACAACCAATAAATCATTTTCTCCAGCACCATCACGATATACTAAATTTTCTTCATCTGCATGACCCACAGCTGTAATGCTTATCATTAATCCTGTGGTAGAAGAGGTTGTATCACCTCCTACTACATCTATATTATATATTTTTGCTGCTGCTTGAATCCCGGCATATAATTCTTCTAATGCTTCTAGAGGAAATCTGTTAGATACCGCAATAGATACTGTAATTTGTGTCGCAGTCGCATTCATCGCATACACATCAGAAAGATTTACCATTACTGCTTTATAACCTAAATGCTTTAGCGGAACATAAGATAAATCAAAATGTACTCCTTCAATCAACAAATCTGTGGTTAACACACATTTTTTGTTTTTAAAATCCAACACTGCGGCGTCATCTCCAATCCCCAAAATGGTAGATTCCTGTTTAATTTCAAAATTTTTGGTTAAATGATCTATCAAACCAAATTCTCCTAATTCTGACAATGATGTCCTTGATGTATTTTTATCTTCAATCATAATTGCAAAGGTAGGGAACAAGGTGATTTCATTATATAAAAAATCTCTAAAAATCTGGGATTGATTTGTTTGTTCTAGATACATTCCGATTCATAATTTTTAGCTGTAGAACTTGTATAGATAAACTTATCGATACATATGGAGTTTCTAAAATCAGCTCTAAATCAGAATTTACATATGTTGCTACGTTTAAAACAACTAAAAATCAATAATACTACATTATCTTTCTAAAAAACTTTGTTTTATTTTATTTAACTTTTGTTGTTTAACTTCTTAAATATCAATAGTTATAAATTTTCGCTATCTTTTTGGTCAAAATTTTTCAAAAACCTAAGGCTTATATTCTTCTTAAATAAATATCAAATACAATTTTGAGTAGCTCGTATTGTATGATTTTGTAGGGTATTTTGTTAATAAGCGGTTATATATACAAGTCCCGGATTAATATTTAATTCTAGTAAATGAAAAAGTATCTTAGTATAGTAATTTGTTTTTTTACATTAATATCAGTTATAAACTGCAGTAATGATGATGATCAAACTACTGGAACCGAAGAGGATCAGAATACAAACTGCACAAACCGAATATCTGGTGGGATTTATCCAAGTTGTGGTGTTGATTTTGTCTCTTCGATATCCTTAGGAACAATGAATGCTTCAGCCGGAAATGACAGCTGGGGATGGACAGATCCAAGTAACGGGAAAGAATATGTTATTATGTGCCTTGATAATGGCACAGCTTTTATTGATATTTCCAATCCTGAAACTCCTGTATATTTAGGAAAACTTCCTACTGCTACTCAAAATAGCTCTTGGCGTGATGCCAAAGTATATCAAAATTATGCTTTTATAGTAAGTGAAGCACCTGATCACGGAATGCAGGTTTTTGACTTAACTCGATTAAGAAATGTTAGTAATGCGCCTGAAGTATTCTCTGCAGATACGCGATATACAGGTTTTGGTAATGCGCACAATATTGTAATTAACGAAAATAATGGTTTTGCATACGCAGTAGGGACATCTACTTTTGGTGGAGGTCCGCATTTTGTAAATATTCAGGATCCAACGAATCCAATAGCTTCCGGAGGTTTCGTTTCTGACGGTGGAGATTCTTATAGTCATGATGCACAAGTGGTAACTTATAATGGACCAGACACCGACTATACTGGAAAAGAAATTTTAATAGGGAGTAATCAAATAGAAATTGTAATTGCCGATATCACTGACAAAAATGATCCTAAAACCATCTCTACTATTAATTATACTAATATTGGATACACTCATCAAGGCTGGTTTACTGAAGATCAACGGTTTTTCTTATTAGGTGATGAATTAGATGAACAAAGAGTAGGCTTCAATACAAGAACAATTGTGTTTGATTTAGAAGATCTTGACAATCCAAAATTTCATATGAATTATACTGGTACTTCACCATCTATTGATCATAATGGTTATGTAAAGGGAGATAAATTTTATTTAGCCAATTATACAGCTGGCCTGAGAATTATTGATATTTCGGATATAAGTTCCAATTCTATGAACGAGATCGGTTTTTTTGACACCTTTCCTTCAAGTAATAGTACAAGTTTTAGTGGTGCTTGGAATGTTTATCCTTATTTTGAAAGCGGAAATATTGTAATCAGTGATATAAATTCAGGATTTATATTAGTGAAAGAAACCACTCCTTGATAAACTATACAATTATTACATAAATCAACATTAACTAAACTCTTAAAAAACTCAACCAATGAAAAAAATAATCCTACTTAGTTTAATTTTTTCGTCATTTATTTTGCAATCCCAAACATTGTGTGATAATGGAATGGCGAGTTCATTTCCTTGTAATGACTACGATCTTTTGTCTCAGATTTCTTTAGCAACTATGAACGCTGGATCCGCTAATGACAGTTGGGGTTGGACCGACCCTACTAATGGAACGGAATATGCTATTATTGCTTTGAATAATGGAACTGCTTTTATTGATGTTTCTAATTCTATTAATCCTATATACTTAGGAAAAGTACCAACAGCTACATCTAGTAGTTCTTGGAGAGACGTAAAAGTATATCAAAACCATGCATTTATAGTAAGTGAAGCATCTAATCATGGAATGCAGGTGTTTGATTTAACCCGATTACGAAATGTAACAACTGCTCCAGAAACATTTACAGCAGATACACGATATACTGGTTTTGGTAGTGCCCATAATATCGTTATTAATGAGGATTCTGGATTTGCATATGCTGTCGGTACAAGTAGATCTGGAACATATCAGGGAGGACCGTTATTCATTGATATTCGCGATCCTAAAAACCCGATTGATGCAGGTGGTTTTCTCTCTACAGGAGGAGAGGCTTATAGTCATGACGCACAAGCTATAATCTATAATGGCCCCGACACTGATTATACGGGTCGTGAAATTTTAATAGGAAGTAATGAAATTGAAATAGTGATTGCCGATATTACAGATAAAGCAAACCCAGTGACAATAGCTACTATTAGTTATTCTGATGTGGCGTATACACATCAAGGTTGGTTTACTGAAGATCAACGGTATTTTTTACTAGGTGATGAAGGTGATGAAAGTGCGGTTGGATTTAATACTCGAACAATTATTTTTGATTTTAATGATCTTGACAATCCAATATTTCATATGAATTATACTGGTCCTACGGCTGCAATAGACCATAATGGATACGTAAAAGGAGATAAGTTCTATATGGCTAATTATAGAGCTGGGTTACGTGTTATTGACATTTCAGATATTGCAAATAAAAATATTTCTGAAATAGGATATTTCGACAGCTTTCCTTCAAGTAATAGTGCTGGTGGTGGTGGCGCCTGGAATGTATATCCATATTTTGATAGTGGAAATATTGTAATCAGTGATATTAATTCAGGTTTTTTGCTCGTTAGACAAAGTAATACCTTAAGTGTAACAGATTTCACAAACAAATCTGATTTTGCTATGTATCCAAACCCAACAAAATCCGGAATTACTATTGAGGGTATAAATACATCTGAAATAGGAAAAATAGAAATCTTTAATGTTTTGGGTAAAAAGATGCGGGAAATTACAAAATTTGATAGCTCAACAAGTATCAGTTTTACACTTAATTATAGCCCAGGGATTTATTTAGTCAGAATAAACGATTCAACTAAAAAATTAATTATTCAATAAAAATAAATTAGAAAACTATTAAATATTGAAAATAAGACGGTTAAACCAGCGAAATACTGCGGAAAGCTAGGAACGATTTTGGGATTTTTTAGATTAATTTTGTGTAATTCACTAGTTTTCAGGAACTAGTTTATACTAACTACTAAATTACACAAACTCATGAAAAAACTAGCCTTAGTTTTATGCTTTTTGGTATGCGCTACTATTTGCCGAAGTCAAACACCTTGTACGAATGGATTTGCTGGATCTTATCCATGTAAAGATTACGATCTTATGTCTAGAATTTCACTTTCTCAAATGAACGCAGGCGCTGGAAATGACAGTTGGGGATGGACAGATCCTCAAACATCTAAAGAATATGCAATTATTGGTTTAAATAATGGTACCGCATTTATAGATATCTCTAATCCAACAAACCCTATCTATCTTGGTAAATTACCAACTGCAACTAGCAATAGTTCTTGGAGAGATGTAAAAGTATATAGCGATCATGCTTTTATAGTAAGTGAAGCTTCTAATCATGGTATGCAAGTCTTTGATTTAACCAGATTACGTAATGTTTCTAATCCTCCAGCTAATTTTACAGCAGATACTCGATATACTCAATTTGGGAACGCACACAATATTGTAATTAATGAAGATACTGGATTTGCTTATATTGTAGGAGCGCAAAGAGGTTCCGGACCATATAACGGTGGTCCTTTGTTTGTAAATATTCAAGATCCCAAAAATCCAACCAATGCCGGTGGTTTTTTATCAGGAGGCCAAAGAGCTTACACCCATGATGCTCAAGTAGTTACTTATAATGGTCCTGATCCAGATTACAACGGAAGAGAAATTCTTATCGGAAGTAACGAGATCGAAGTAGTGATTGCCGACATTACCAATAAATCCAACCCCGTAACAATTTCTACAATACAATATACAAATATTGGGTATACACATCAAGGGTGGTTTACTGATGATATGAGATATTTTCTTTTAGGAGATGAAACAGATGAACAAGGAGTAGGATTTAATACGCGAACTATCATATTTGATTTTGAAGATTTAGATAACCCGCAGCAACATATGATATATAATGGACCTACTCCGGCTATTGATCATAATGGATATGTAAAAGGAGATAAGTTTTATTTGGCAAATTATAGAGCTGGTTTCAGGGTTATTGATATTGCAGATATTGGTAATACTAATATCAATGAAATTGGATATTTTGATACCTACCCATCTAGTAATAGTGCTTCTTTTAATGGAGCTTGGAACATATATCCATATTTCGATAGTGGAAATATCGTAATAAGCGATATAGAAGGAGGTTTTTTCTTAGTAAGAAAAAGTGAGCCTGGAGGTGGTGGTGGTGACTGCTCTTCAGTAGTAACTTCTTTTCCGTTCAATGAAAGTTTTGAATCTAGTTTTGGTTTTTGGGAAAACGCCGCTGATGATGATCTAAATTGGACTAGGAATTCCGGAGGCACTCCTTCTACAGGAACGGGCCCAGCCGCTGCATCAGATGGTAACACCTATATCTATATAGAAGCTTCTGGTAATGGAACAGGGTATCCAAACAAAAGTGCAGTTTTAAACTCTCCTTGTTTAAATTTCACTAATCTTACATCACCAAGTCTTACATTCCAGTATCACATGTTAGGAAGTGCTATTAACAATTTAATAGTGGAAGCGAGAATAGATAACCAAGGAAATTGGTCATCTATTTTTAACAGAAACGGAGATCAAGGAAGCAACTGGAATGCTGCAACAATAGATTTATCCTCATATTCTGGAGAAGCAAGTGTTCAATTACGATTTAGTGCCATAACAGGAAGTGGTTCTCAAGGATGGCAAAGTGATATCGCTATAGACGATGTGAATATTACAGATAGTAATACTCCTCCTCCAACATGTGATAGTATCGACTTTAGAGATTTTCAGATCACTCCGTTCTCCAATCAGGACTCAGCTGGCGATTTTGTTGTAAATAATACTGGAACAACTTTGTCCCTTACTAACAATACTTGGAAATATATTCCTTACGACTATACTGTAACCCCCAATACCGTAATTGAATTTGAATTCAGAAGCTCCTCTCAAGGAGAAATTCATGCTGTTGGTTTTGAAGATGATAATACCTTGACCTCCACTAGATATTTCAAAGTACATGGTACACAAAACTACGGTGTTACTAATTATGATAACTATTCTGGTAGTGATTTTACAACCTATATAATTCCAGTAGGAAGTTTCTATACAGGAACAATGGACAGATTGGTATTTATTAATGATAATGATAGTGGTTCTGGTAATAGCTCAGATTTCTCTTCTGTAAAAATCTATGAAGGCTCTTGTGGAAGATCTAATAATGAACAGGTAGTAACCTCTAATATCATTCCTCTTTTTGGTAGTGAAGATGAAGATATTATGGCGTTGAAAATATACCCAAACCCAGTATTTGGACAGGTTCTAGAAGTATTCTTAAATATGGACCAAACAGCATCATATGAAATTATATCTATTACCGGACAATTGATAAGTAAAGGAAACGTTACAAAAACAATAGACGTCTCAAGCTTGAATCCTGGAATTTATCTTTTAAAAGTTTTTAACGATAATAACCAGATTACCAAACGTTTAATAAAAAGATAATTTAATACTAACAAATGTGCAAATTGAAGTTCTTTTATAAGTTTTTATTAATTTTTATTGTTATTAGTATTGTAGCTTGTAGCAGTGATGATAACACAACCTCTACGCCTCCTATCAATCCTGAAGACGGTTTTCAGGGAACTGTAGAATGGGTTAAAACTTTTGGTGGAAGTCAAGAAGACGACGCTTTATCCATTATAGAGGCTAACGATGGGAGTTATGTTGTTTTTGGATATACACAGAGTATTGATGGCGATATAATTGATAAAGATGCTACTGATAATGATTTTTGGGTTTTAAACCTTTCTACAGAAGGGACTATTCTCTGGAGTAAAACCTATGGCGGTACCGGAGATGATCGTGGACAAAGAATTATTAAAACAAATGATGGTGGCTATGCTTTAGTCGGTTATAGTAGAAGTACTGATGGTGATGTAAGTGAAAATGCAGGACTACAAGACTATTGGATGGTAAAAATTGATGCTTCCGGAAATTTAGAATGGGAAAAATCTTTTGGGTTTCCCGGTATTGACCGAGCATTCTCTATTGTACAAACTACTGACAATGGTTATTTCTTAACTGGTTTCCTAGATGTTACAGCTAGTAATGGTGAAGGAAATGATAATAGAAAAAATAATGAAAAACATGGGGTCGGAGAATTCTGGGGAATTAAACTAGATGTTTCCGGAAACAAGGAATGGAGACGTTATTTTGGAGGAACAAATAATGATAGGAGCTATGATACTGTACAGACGGAAGATGGTGGTTTTTTAATGATAGGATCCTCAGAAAGCGACGATTTTGATGTTACCGCTAGCAAAGGTAGTTATGACTTTTGGGTCGTTAAAATTAGTACTGAAGGAACTAAAGTTTGGGAAAAATCATACGGAGGTTCCGAAACTGATGTTGGATACGCAATTGCGACATCTGGTGATGGGAAATATATTATTGTAGGAGATTCTAGAAGTACTGATGGTGATATTTCTAATCCAAAAGGAAATGGAGATCTATGGATGATTCAAATTGATAACAACGGAAATTTAATCTGGGAAAAATCATTAGGAGGAGCAGAATTTGATACAGCCAGAGGGATTCATACTACACAAGAAGGTGGTTTTATTATCACCGGTAATTCTAGAAGTAACAACGGGGATGTTGATGCAAATCAAGGTCAAAGCGATATCTGGAATGTTTTAATTGATAGTAATGGAGATGTCATATGGAAATCCACTTTAGGTGGAAGTCAATCAGAATTTGCTGTAGGTTGTATGGAAACTATGGATAAAAATATTGTTATTGCTGGCAGTTCAGATAGTGATGACATAGATATACCAGATAACCAAGGAAATAAGGATATTATAATTGTGAAATATAAATAATAAATAAGACGTTGCATTCGTTACTAAAGAAAATTATGTTTTTTTAAATAGAATAAATATTTATTCTACCACTTACAACAGCAATTTTGTAAGGCATACTTTAAACTATGAAAAAATAATGAATTTCTTTAAAACTTCATCAATCTGTATTATACTTATCAATTTGATCAGTTGTAGTGAAAATAACACCAATAACGATGAACCCGTAGTTACCCCAAATAGTGAATTTCAGGGTGAGATAGAATGGAGCAAAACTTTTGGCGGAAGCAATGAAGACAGTGCGGTATCTGTAGTAGAAACACTAGATGGAGGGTATGCAATTGCTGGATTTACACAAAGTCTAGATGGTGATATCATTGATAAAACAGCGACAGACAGCGATTATTGGTTGCTTAAATTAAACCAAAATGGCGATGTATTATGGAGTAAAACTTATGGTGGTACGAATGAGGATAGTGCAGCAAAACTAATACAAGCTACAGACGGTGGGTTTGCAATCGTCGGGTATAGTAGAAGTAATGATGAAGATGTAAGTGCTAATGCAGGACTTCAGGATCTATGGATGATAAAAACAAATATGACAGGAGAAATTTCTTGGGAAAAGAGTTTTGGTTTTGGTGGCATTGATCAAGCTTTTTCTATCATACAAACCGCAGATGACGGATATTTTATTACTGGTTTTATTGAGGCTGCAGACATTGATGATAAAAGCAACAAGGCTAATAAAAATATTACCACATTGCACGGAGGTAGTTCTTACTGGGGAATTAAACTGGATGCTGATGGAAATCAGGAATGGAATCATTATTTTGGAGGAACTGGCAATGACAGGGGTTCTGATGTCATACAAACAGAAGATCAAGGCTATATCATGATTGGTTCATCTGAGAGTATAGATCTAGATATCACCAACAACAATGGTAGTTACGATTTTTGGATTGTAAAAATTAATTCTGAAGGAACTATGGTATGGCAAAAATCTTTTGGAGGTTCACAAATTGATACTAGCTATACGATAGAAGCTACTGGTGATGGAAAGTATATTATTGTAGGAGATACCAGAAGTAATGACGGTTACATAACTAATGCAAAAGGGGTTGCAGACTTGTGGATTATACAAGTTGATACCGCTGGTAATCTTATCTGGCAAAAATCAATTGGTGGAACAGAATTTGACACTGGCAGAGGAATTCATAGAATGGATAACGGCAATTTTATACTCACAGGAAACACTAGAAGTAATGATCTAGATGTTTCAGATAATAAAGGTCAGGCTGACCTCTGGAATATAATGATAAATACCAATGGCGATATACTATGGAACCAGACAACAGGAGGCAGCGCAAATGATATTGGTTTTAGTTGTATCCAAACTTCAGATAAAAAAATAGTAGTAGTAGGAAACTCAGAAAGTAATGATTTTGACATCCCAAATAACAAAGGATCTAAAGACCTCTTAATTGTAAAATATAAATAACAAAAACCACACAAAATGAAAAAACTCACACTAATAGTACTGGCTTTAATTACTATAATATCTTGTAAAGATGATGATCCAAATATAGTAGAAGAGAACAACACTCCTCAGTTTGGTGCATTAGACATAGATTTTACTAATAAGGTGGGTTCTGATCTTTTAATACTAAATACTGAATCTTACGATAACCAGAGTAATGAAAATTACACAGTTTCTGAACTAAAATATATCATTAGTAATATTGTTTTAATAAAAGAAAACGGAGATGAATTTATATATCCAGTTGCAGACAGCTATTTCTTAATAAATGAAGAAGTGTCATCTAGCAAGCAAATTTCACTTAGTAATATTGATACTGGTATGTATACTAAAATCAAATTTGGAATTGGAGTTGATCAGTCAAACTACCCGCTAAACGGAGTTGCCAATTTTATTCCAACAGCAGAAGAACAAGGAATGTTGTGGTCTTGGTCCGCGGGTTACAAATTTGTTAAATTTGAAGGTTCTTTTACTCCTCAAGGAGGAACTGCTAGTGATTTTTTGTTACACATAGGAAGCCACGGAGAAGTTTTAGATAATTATAAAGAAATTACATTAGATTTATCCAATGCTATTACCATTGAAAATGAGCTTACTTCAAACTTAACAATTGATACAGATGTCGCTAAAATTTTTGACAGCACAAATACTCATTCTCTTCAACAAAAAAGTGATGTTCAAGTAGATCCAGTAAATGCTCCTATATTAGCAGAAAATATAAGCACAATGTTTACTATAAGTACTTCTAATTAAATGATAAAAAACATAGGTTACATAGTATTAATTCTTTTTGGAGTCGCATGTGGTTCCGATAAGGAAGACTATGTTCCTATTAATAACAATCCAGCTCTGGAATTTACAATTCCGTCCAATTTTCCAGAACCAACTTATAATGTAACACTTAATCCTCCCACAGAAAAAGGGTTCGAATTAGGTAAAAAACTATTTTATGATGGTCGCTTGTCTTCCGATGGTGTTATTTCCTGTGGATTCTGCCATATTCAGGATTTTGCTTTTACGCATCATACGCATATCGTAAGTCATGGTGTAAATGGAGCGCTTGGCACACGTAATGCACAATCATTGCATAATCTAGCGTTTATGAAAGAGTTTACATGGGATGGTGCTGCCATACATTTAGACCTGCAACCCATTATACCTATTACAGCAGAAGTAGAAATGAATGAGTCTTTTTCAAGTATTATTAAAAAACTCGAAGAACGCCCCGAATATGTGAAGTTGTTTGCTGAAGCTTTTGAAGATCAAAAAATCAACTCGGAAAATTTACTCAAAGCTTTATCACAATTCATGATTATGATGATTTCGTCAAACTCTAAATATGATAAAATCGAAAGAAACGAAGGGTCTGTTTTTACTGCTGATGAAGCTGCTGGTTTTGAATTATTCACCTCTAAATGTGCTTCTTGTCATACTGGAACGCTATTAACAGATCAGTCATATCGTAATAACGGATTATCAGTAGATCCAGAATATAATGATATAGGCAGAAACCGTGTTACTGGTCTTGCTGCTGATCTACATAAATTTAAGGTACCTACACTTAGAAATATTGAGCTAACCTTTCCTTATATGCACGATGGTAGGTTAAAAACTTTAAAAGATGTATTAGATCATTATAGTGATGGTATGGTGGACTCAGAAACAATAGATCCTATTTTTAAAAATATTGATGGAACAGTTATGGGAATTCCTATGACTGAAGAAGAAAAAAATCAGATTATCTCCTTTTTGAAGACATTAACGGATGATAATTTTGTAAATGATAATCGTTTTTCTGAATTCTAAAATAATCTGTGAATAAAGGTTGAACCTTCATTCACAGATTACTTTTTATAACTTTATTCTCATGCTTTATCCTAATTAATTTGGATAAAGAGACTTAGTCCCGTTAGAAATAATATTACTTCCTACTCCACTCACAGAAACTTCGAACTTATCATCATTAAATTTTAGTGAAGCAATTGGTGTACAAAGTCCTAAAGCATACTGACCTCTTCCGTAACTTCCTGTTTCTTTTAATACTCTACTTTCTGATTTAGCAGATCCAATATTCATATGCCCATAATCAGTAATATCAGTATTACTGACTGTGCCATTAGTATGATACACTGTAATTTCATAATAAATAGTTCCTCTTCTAGAACCCCAAAGCCAATTTCCATACCAGCTTCTTTTATATGAATTCCATCTTACTCCAGCTTTTTCATTAGCATTATTCTTAAGTTCGGTTTCAGATACTGGATTCATCATAATAAGCCCTATCATAAGGTTATCCCAGGTAATACCTTGATCATTATAAAATGTTGTTGTTTTGAAAGTTTCTCCTTTATAACTCCAGGTCAATTCGATTGCTTTATCTCCCACTTTAATCTGATCTGATGCGTAATCTTTTAAAAGATCGCTTCCTTCCTGAGTTTTACTGGGAAGCAACTTGTTTAAATCTCCAACAACTACTGTTTCGGGATCCATAATATTCCCATAAGCTACAGTCGAAGACGATTTTGATATTGCTTCAAAAGTCTTGTTTAAACTTTTCGTGTTAGGAACTTTTCCTATGATTTTATAATCAACAATTTGTAATACACTTCCCATGTACTTTGCTAAATTCTCTTTTGTTGCTTCTAATTGATCTAGCACTTCTTGAGGAATTTCTTTGTCTGAAATAGCTTCTAATCCATATTCTGATTCTAAAAGTGCATCTGGTTCTTGATATACCTCTGTTGTTTCATCTTTTGTACAAGAAAATACGAACATCAAAACCAATGCAATTTGCATCGTTTTAATGATAATTTTGTTTACGGTTTTCATAAAAATGGTTTTAAGAGTTAGTGAACAATATAGTTCTAAGGTTTTTTGACTTGCGCAAAATCAATTTTGTGTTTATATACGTACATATTCAAAATAGACACACTATCAAAGTTATAGAAGTTAATTACTACTGAGTTCTGAATATTAGTAGATGGTTTAAAATACTTAGCAGATGGTTACAAATGAATGATAGCTTGTCATTTATGTAAATGAATGGTTACTTTGGTTCCAGGATCTAATGTATTTTCTTTTTCAAAGTTCTCTATAAACAAGCTATTTTTAGGATGCATAGCAACAATTCTTTCTCTTGTGACCTTAGACCCAAATGAACAGTTATCCAAAGTGTTTCGTAATTCAGCCGCTTTTTTTATCCCTATACCATTATCTATAATTATTATTTTCACACTATGCTTATCAGGTTGGCAAATTTTAATTTTTAATAGTTTTTCTCCTTTTTTATGATGAAGGCCGTGCCATATAGCATTTTCTATAAATGGTTGTAAACAGAGCGGAGGAATCTGTATTTTAGATAAGTCTGCGGGTTTTTCAAAATAAAAGGAAAAATCATTCTTCATCCTTAACTTTTCCAGTTCTATATAGCTTTTAACAATTTCTAATTCCTGTGATAATGAAATTGTTCTTTCTGTCGAGTTTTTTAATACCCTTCTGATAAGTTTAGAAAATTTAGTTAAATAATCTGATGCCTTTTCAATATCATTTTTAAGAATATAATTGTTTATTGAATTAAGAACATTAAAGATAAAATGAGGATTCATTTGTGTTTTAAGCGCAATTAGTTTAAGTTCAGAAGCCTCTAGTGAACTTCTCATTAACCTCAATTGAGTTTCTTTTTTATCATCAGAAATCTTCTTGATTTTATTGCCAATCGCCAGAGCAAAAATCAAAATTTCTAGAATTGCTCCTATTTCCATAAAAATTATAGAATCATATAATAGGTCATTACTAACAGAAGAAAAATAAAGACTTATGTTAGCCATAATTACATAAATAAACGACCCTACAATAAGCAATTTAACTTGTGAAGCTTCTATTTTATATACCACAAAATAACTTACAAAAGCGAAAACTGTCATTAAGATTAATACGATAGTAACAAATACAAAAAGTTCTTTTGGTGATACAAAAACATCTAATATTCCTATTAGGAAAATAAAACTTATAAAAACCCACTTGGTAACATTTAATACAAAATCCCATGTAGGTATATATCTTTTAGTCTCTAACAACTCCCGCATAAACGAGATGTAAAAAGAATATGCCAAAAACTGCACTCCATAAAAAATAATAGGTTTTCGAGAAGAAAAAAAAGCTTCATAAAAAACAATCGATCCGTAATACGAAAAATAAAAAAGAAGGCAAATTACATACAGGCTATAAAAAAGAAATATTCTGTTTTTACTTCTAAAATATATCAACAAAGGATATAAAGAAATAACAAACAGTACGCCTTGTAACCATATATTGAAGTCTTGTGATTTCAAAGAAAAAAGAATTAATACATTTTTACTAGAAATTCATTTTTTCGATTTCTACTAATACTAGCATGTTGTCCATTACTCATAATTATAACACCTCCTTGATTCTTTCTATATTCTTGTACATGACTAAGATTGATACAATAGGAGTTATGAACTCTAAAAAAACAGCTGTCAGGTAATACCTCTGTAACCTCTTTTAATGTTTTTGATAAAAATAGCTTGCGGTTATTAATTAAAAATACTTTGGTATAATTCCCTTCAGCTTTTAACATAATAATCTCATCCTTTTTTAAAAAATGAATTACTCCATTTACACAAAGTTTTATAATAGCGGCTTCAGAAGAGTTACTTATATTAATATCTTGACAAAGTTTTTTATAAACCCGGATAAGATCATCCTTGTCAATGGGTTTTAATAAATAGTCAAACACAGAAAACTGTATGGCTTTTAGCGCATAGTTCTCAAAAGCTGATGTAATCACAACAGAAAAGTTTCTTTGGTGTAACGCTTCTAAAATGTCAAAGCCATTGAGATTTGGCATCTTTATATCTATAAAAACACAATCCAGATTTGTGTTTTCAATAATTTTTATTGCCTCTAGTGGGTTCGAAATTGTCTCAACAATTTCAATATAAGGACAGTATCGACAAATTTTCCATTGCAATGATTGGATAGCATCTTCTTCATCGTCGATTAAAATTGACTTAATTGAATTCATTTCTAAAAAGTTTACGATTCCAAAAAAGTAATTCCCTGCACTGATTTCCTTAACCTAAGGAACGTTAAAATTGTTGCCGAACATCATAAAAAAATGTTATTATAATATTATAGTTTTGTGAAAGCGTCCAAATAGTTACTTACATAAGTGTGAGAAAATCAAACCTTATTTATTATTTATGGCCTCGTAAATTTTACAAATAAATATAAAACATACATATCAAGTATATTGTTTATAGATTATACCTATTGCAATATATGTTAGATAAATGTTAGGACTTGTTAATAAAACCTACATATGTAGTATATTTGCATTCAATTTAGAATTAATCTATTTTATAATAGTATGATTAAAGTATCAGATACAGCTAAAAAGAAGGTCGTAGAATTGATGAGCGATGACGGCTATGACGCTTCTTTAGACTACGTTCGTGTAGGTGTTAAAAGTGGAGGTTGTTCCGGTTTGTCGTATGACTTAAAATTTGATAAAACTCAAGACGACGGAGATAAGGTTTTTGAAGACAATGGTGTAAAAATAATTGTCGATAAGAAAAGTTTTTTATACTTAATTGGTACTACCTTGGAATATTCTGGCGGACTTAATGGAACTGGTTTCGTTTTTAACAATCCCAACGCTAATAGAACCTGCGGTTGCGGAGAAAGTTTTTCCCTTTAAAAATTTAAAAAAAGATCTTAAGCTACCCCTTAAGACTTAGCAAGATGGCATATACTGAAGACGACTTAAAAAAAGAATTAGAAACAAAAGAATACGAGTACGGATTTTATACTGATATAGAATCTGAAACTTTTCCTGTTGGTCTAAATGAAGATATTGTTCGTGCGATTTCAAAGAAAAAAAATGAACCTCAATGGATGACCGACTGGAGACTAGAGGCATTTAAAGTGTGGGAACAAATGGAAGAGCCGGAATGGGCTAATGTAAATTACGAAAAACCTAACTTCCAAGATATTTCTTATTACTCGGCACCTAATAAAAAGCCTAAGTACGACAGCCTTGATGAAGTAGATCCAGAATTATTGGATACCTTCAAAAGACTTGGTATATCACTGGATGAACAAAAAAAACTAGCGGGAGTTGCTGTAGATATTGTAATGGATTCAGTCTCTGTAGCCACTACTTTTAAAGAAACTCTTGGAGAAAAAGGTATTATTTTTTGTCCTATTTCTGAAGCAATACAAGAACATCCTGAACTTGTAAAAAAGTATATAGGTTCTGTTGTTCCACAAAAAGATAATTTTTACGCAGCTTTAAACTCTGCTGTATTTAGCGATGGTTCTTTTTGCTACATTCCTAAAGGTGTAAGATGTCCGATGGAATTATCAACCTATTTTAGGATTAATCAAGCTGGTACGGGTCAATTCGAGCGTACATTGGTTATTGCCGATGAAGGAAGCTACGTAAGTTATCTGGAAGGTTGTACAGCTCCTTCAAGAGATGAAAATCAATTACACGCAGCGGTGGTAGAACTTATAGCACTAGATGATTCAGAAATTAAATACTCTACCGTACAAAACTGGTACCCTGGTAATGCTGAAGGAAAAGGTGGTGTTTTTAATTTTGTAACAAAGCGTGGTATTTGCGAAAAAAATGCTAAAATCTCTTGGACACAAGTAGAAACTGGATCAGCAGTAACCTGGAAATATCCTTCTTGTATACTTAAAGGAGATAATTCTGTGGGTGAATTTTACTCCATAGCGGTAACTAATAATTATCAGCAGGCTGATACGGGAACTAAAATGATCCATTTAGGTAAGAATACGAAAAGTACAATTATCTCTAAAGGAATTTCTGCAGGAAAGTCTCAAAATAGCTACCGAGGATTAGTACAGATTAATAGCAGAGCAACCAATGCCCGTAATTTTTCTCAATGCGATTCTTTACTTATGGGCAATGAATGTGGTGCTCATACGTTTCCCTATATTGAAGCAAAGAATAAAACTGCTCAAATAGAACACGAAGCTACTACCAGTAAAATTGGAGAAGATCAAATCTTTTACTGTAACCAAAGAGGTATTGATACAGAAAAAGCAATTGCATTGATCGTTAATGGTTTTAGTAAAGAGGTATTGAACAAACTACCAATGGAGTTTGCAGTAGAAGCCCAAAAACTTTTGGAAATTTCTCTAGAGGGTTCTGTAGGATAAAGTGTATAACTAACAAATTCACATAAATGAAAAAACCATTTCTACTCATCATTGTAAGCCTATTAATTTTTTCTTGTAAAAACGAAAAATCCAATTCATCATCGGATTCTGATATTGAATCAAGCCTGATTCGCGGAGAATACATATTAATTGATGACGCGGGTGTTCTAAAAGGTAAGGATTTTATTTATGGAGTAATCATTGATGAAATGGCATATGAATTGGCTAAAAAAGTAAAACCATTACAAAGAGAAGAATATGATATGGTACCCGTAGTAATTAAAGGTATTATAAAGCCCAATACAGAAGATGGTTGGCCACAAGTTGTAGAAATAAAAGAAATTGTTGGTGTGAGTGAGCCAACAGAAGAATTGCCAACAAAGATAAAATCCTCAGATTCAATACAAGAGTCAAGTGATACAGGACATGAAGGTCATAATCACTAAAAATTTATTTAAAAAGATATAAAAACAGAAGATGTTAGAAATTAAGGATTTGCACGCTAGCGTTGAAGATAAAGAAATCTTAAAAGGTCTTAACTTACATGTAAAAGCAGGAGAAGTTCATGCGATAATGGGTCCTAACGGTGCCGGTAAAAGTACGTTAGCCAGTATTGTAGCAGGAAAAGAAGAATATGAAGTAACTGAAGGCAGCATCCTATTAAACGGTGAAGACATCGAGGAATTAGCAGCAGAAGAACGTGCTCATAAAGGTGTTTTTCTTTCGTTCCAATATCCGGTAGAAATTCCAGGTGTTACGGTTACCAATTTCATGAAAACCGCAATTAATGAGACTAGAAAAGCACAAGGTCTGGAAGAAATGCCAGCCAAGGATATGCTAAAGAAAATTCGAGAGAAATCTGAATTACTAGATATTGATCGTAAATTTTTATCTCGTTCTCTTAACCAAGGGTTTTCTGGTGGTGAGAAAAAACGAAATGAAATATTCCAGATGGCGATGATGGAGCCTAAACTAGCTATTTTGGATGAAACTGATTCTGGATTAGATATTGATGCTTTACGTATTGTAGCTAATGGTGTAAATAAATTAAAAAGTAAGGACAATGCTGTTATTGTTATCACTCATTATCAGCGCTTATTAGATCATATCGTACCTGATTTTGTACACGTTTTATATGATGGTAAAATAGTGAAGTCTGGAACTAAAGCATTAGCTTTAGAATTAGAAGAAAAAGGATACGATTGGATTAAAGAAGAGATAAACGCATAGTTATGGAGCTGAAAGAAAAATTAATATCTTCTTTTCTTGCTTTTGAAAATACAGTAGACGTAGATGCTCCTGTTCATGATATCAGAAGTCAAGCTATAAAAGTCTTTGAAGAAAAGGGGTTTCCTACTAAAAAGGAAGAAGCCTGGAAGTATACTTCATTAAATGCTATTCTGAAACATGATTATAGTATTTTTCCAAAAGAAGAAAATGCGCTAGAATTTAAAGATGTAAAAAAATACTTTCTTTATGATCTAGACACGTATAAAATTGTGTTTATCGATGGCAAATATTCTTCTCATTTATCAGAAACTACTCATGATAAAATTGACGTTTGTTTAATGTCTTCTGCTCTAAGTCATGAAAAGTATAAGCCTATTATTGACAATTATTTTAATAAAATTGCTCCAGAAGACGGTCTTACATCACTAAATACAGCTTTCTCTAATGAAGGAGCCTATATTTACATATCAAAGAACAAGCAAGCAGATAAGCCGATACAAATTATTCATTTCTCTACAGGAAAAGAATCAACTCAGCTTTTACAGCCTCGTAACCTTATCGTAGTCGAAGAAAATTCTCACGTACAGATTATTGAGCGTCACCAAAGCTTAACTGAAAATCCTGTTTTAACTAATTCCGTTACAGAAATTTTTGTAGATAAGCGAGCTTTTGTAGATTATTATAAAATCCAGAATGACAATGAAAATGCTTCGTTAGTTGACAATACATATATTGAACAACAAGCGCAAAGCGTAGCATCAGTTCATACTTTTGCTTTTGGAGGAAATGTGACCAGAAATAATTTAAATTTCTATCAAAAAGGAGAAGGAATTGATTCTATCCTTAATGGAGTTACAATTATAGAAGGTAAGCAACACGTAGATCACAATACATTAGTTCACCATACTGAACCTAATTGCGAAAGCCATCAGGACTACAAAGGTATTTTTGATGAAAAAGCTACAGGTGTGTTTAATGGTAAAATCATTGTAAACAAAGAGGCTCAGAAAACCAATGCTTTTCAGTCGAATAACAATATTTTATTAAGTGATAAGGCAACTATTAATTCTAAACCTCAACTAGAGATTTTTGCAGACGATGTAAAATGTTCTCACGGTTGTACAATTGGTCAGTTGGATGAACAAGCTTTGTTTTATATGAAATCCAGAGGAATTGGTGAGAAAGAAGCCAGAGCTCTATTGATGTATGCTTTTGCCAATAATGTATTAGAAAGTGTAAAAATACCTCAACTTAAACAACGAATCAATAAATTGATCGCTAACAAGCTTGGCGTAGATATTGGTTTTGATTTGTAGAAACGAATAATCCTAACATATATACTAAACCTCTTCATATCTTTGTTGAGGTTTTTTATTTCTATGCGGAAAACAATAGTATATCAAATAGTTATCCTAGTTCTTTATACATTTTTCTGTGTATTGATGTTTCAGATTACACTTCAGTATTTTCCTATTGACTTTGATGTAGCATTTTTACGAATCAAACAACAATATGTTCATTTCACACATTACAAAATTGCCTTTTATGTTCATGTAACATTCTCTGTTTTCTCTTTATTTGCGGGCTTTACACAGTTTTCTAAAAAGATAGGAACAGAGTATACCAAAGTTCATAAAGTTATTGGTTGGGTGTATATAGCCTCTGTACTCCTATTTGCAGCTCCATCCGGACTGATTATTGGGTATTATGCAAATGGTGGATTCTGGTCACAACTAGCTTTCTGTTTATTAGCTATTGGTTGGTTTTGGTTTACTTTGAAAGCATTTTTATCAATTAAACAAGGTGATTATCAAAAACATCAAATTTTTATGATCAGAAGTTTTGCATTGACGTTATCTGCTATAACTTTACGATTATGGAAATACCTGATTGTTCTGGTTTTTCAGCCAAGACCTATGGATGTATATCAAGTTGTAGCATGGCTAGGTTGGGTATTAAACCTACTTATCGCCGAAATTATTATTATAAAATATATTAAAAAATGAAAAACGCCATCTTCTTAGTATTCGTTCTTCTCTTTATCTCTTGTAAAAAAGAAGTACAGAAAGAAAAGACAGAAATAACTACAGTAATTGAAAATGAAACTACTACCAAAGAAAGCAAGATTACTACGCTAGAAAATAATGAGGTAGTTGAAAAAGTTTCCAAAACCACTAGTCAAGAAGAAAATCCAATGATCACTTTTGAAAAAAAGGTTTTTAACGAAGATTCTGATCATAAAGATTTATTGGGTTATTATGTTGGAAGTTTTAATACTATTGATTACCAAAGTGTTTCAGAAAAAAACGGCTCATATTCTAATAAAATCAATATCTCTATAGATCACATAAAAAGAGACTCTCTATTCGGCCATTCAGTGGTTGCTGGTAATGCTAGATTATTTAAAGGGCTGTTTGATTCAAAAGCTTTATTCGCAAAGGTTTTAGAACCTGGAGATGATAGATATGATGGGGGTTTCGAGTTTACTTTTTATCCTGAAAAGACAAGAGTTAAAGGAATCTGGATTGCTAATGATAAAAATTTGGCAGTTCCTAAAAGAGATTACAACCTAAAAAAGAAAGAGTTTAAATATGATCCAAAATTAAATTTAAATTTTGATGTTGACTATGATTATAATTTAGCTCTTTATGATTCTCAAGATGAAGAAGGTGGAGAAATGGAAGCGATTAGTGCAAAAGTTATTGGAAAACTTAATGCCTCCACTGAAGAATTAACCAATCAAGGTATAGAAAATTTAAATAAAGGAGAGTTAGAAGTACTTAGAAATCTAATTTACGCCAGACACGGGTATTCTTTTAAAAACCGTAAAATGCGCTACTTTTTTGATAATCATATAGATTGGTATATTCCGATCTCTACAGATGTTAGAAGTCAATTAACTGATCTTGAAAAGAAAAACATTGATTTGATCAAACGCTATGAGCAACATGCGGAACGCTATTATGATTATTTCGGCAGATAATTTAACCTATTTCATTTAGACCTGTCAGGTTTTAAAAAACCTGACAGGTCTATTATTATTTTATTGCACCAACAATCTCTTTTAGAAATGTATTAAAATCCACACCAGCATCTCCAATTAATCCAAAACGTACAATTACCAGATCCTTAGAAGGGATAATAAATACACGTTGTCCCTGAAATCCATTAGCAGAATACATATCTCTGGGAGCATCAGGATAAAAACCTCCTGCATTGAGCCAAAAATGACCACCATAATCACCTTCTGATGTTCGGCTTGGAGTGGTTACATAATCTACCCAATCTGTATTAAAAATTTGTTCTCCATTCCAATTGCCTCTGTGTAGATATAGCAAACCAAATTTTGCCCAATCCCGAACCGTTGCCCAGGCATAAGAAGAACCCACATAATTACCCGCCATATCTGTTTCTATGAGCATAGAGTTCATTCCTATTTTATCAATAAATTCTCGATACGGAAAATCAAGATACTCTTGGTAACTCTCAAAATGTCCTCTCAAAATACCGGATAATAAATTAGTAACACCAGATGAATAATACCAATATTCATTTGGCTTATGAATTGCTTCTTTATAGATCTGAGGCTTCGTCATATCTTCATCTATATAAAGCATCTTAGTAGCATCAGAAATAGAACCATAATCTTCATCCCAAGCCAAACCGCAGTTCATTTGCAATAGGTTGCTAATTGTGATATTTCTCCTTCCATCACTTTGCCACCAACTCACCGGTGCTTTAGAATTAATATCAATTTTACCCTGTTTCTGCAATATTCCATAGTTTGTCGCCAATATGCTTTTGGTCATAGACCATCCTAACAAAATAGAATTTTGGTCTAGTCCATCTGCATATTTTTCCGCTATTATTTGATCTTTATGGATGACTAAAACTGCTCTTGTTTTCTTTATATCCTCTCCTTCTTTATCAAAAATAGAATTAACAACACCATTTATTTTATCATAATCAATAGTCGTAAACACTGTATCTTTTTGAGACAAATCTCCATATGGAAAAGGTAAATTCGTTTTTACTTTATTACGATTAGGTTTTAAATAAGGAGCTTTTTCATCAAAATCATCATCAATTAGCACACTTCCGAGCCCTTCTCTATAAATTGCTTTTCTTTCTTTTAGTCCAAAAACAGAAGCTATTACAGACTTTTTGGTCATATCTACCTCATCATCTGCTAGATTTACCGGAGCAAAATTATTGTCATTAATATCCGTAAATTCTACGCTACGATTCCCGATAAAAACAGATGAAGCCATGTTTTTGGCAGAATACCCTGAAAGTATCGTAAGTTTAGGATAGTTCCAAAAAGCACTAATAACTATGAGTCCCACTATCGCTATGAATCCATATCCTAAAATCTTTTTAAATCGCTTCATTGTATAAGGTGTTAAATCCTTTTAAAAATAAACAATATCACTTAGAAATAGTTCCTATTTTTGCAGAAAGAAATTGATATGCTAGATGTACAGAAAATACGAGAAGATTTTCCTATTCTGAAAAGAGAAGTAAACGGAAAACCTTTGGTATATTTTGATAATGCAGCCACATCACAAACTCCTCAAGTAGTGATAGATGCAATTGTAGATTATTACAGCAATTACAATGCTAATATTCATCGTGGTGTACATACACTATCACAAGAAGCTACTGATGCTTATGAAATTGCACGTAAAAAGGTTCAAAATCATTTTAATGCAAAACACACACACGAAATTATCCTAACCTCTGGAACAACACACAGCATCAATATTGTAGCTACAGGTTTCACTAATTTGCTCGCTAAAGGTGATGAGATTATCGTTTCGGCTTTAGAGCATCATTCTAATATTGTTCCTTGGCAAATGCTTTGCGAAAGAACGGGAGCTATTCTTAAAGTGATCCCTATGAATGAAGAAGGAGAGCTGTTAATGGATGTCTATGATCAATTACTTTCTGATAAAACAAAATTGGTTTTTACCAATCATATTTCTAATGCTTTAGGAACTATTAATCCGATCGAAGAAATTATACAAAAAGCTCATAATGTCGGCGCTGCTGTATTAATTGATGGTGCGCAATCTTGTCCTCATATTAAACCCGATGTTCAGGAATTAGGTGTAGACTTTTACGTTGCTTCTGCACATAAACTTTGTGGGCCTACTGGTGTTGGTTTATTATACGGAAAAGAAGAGTGGTTAAATAAACTACCACCATATCAAGGTGGTGGAGAAATGATTGATCAAGTAACTTTTGAAAAAACAACATATGCTGGTCTTCCGCATAAGTTTGAAGCTGGAACACCTAATATCTGTGGAGGAATTGCTTTTGGAGTGGCTTTAGATTATATGAACAACATTGGTTTTGATACTATTGCTGATTATGAAAATGAACTATTAGACTACGGAACTAAAAAACTATTGGAAATAGAAGGATTAAAAATCTATGGAACTTCTAAAAACAAAACCTCAGTTATCTCCTTTAATATAGATACTATCCATCCATATGACATAGGTTCTATTGTTGACAAATTGGGAGTTGCTGTTCGTACTGGCCACCATTGCGCTCAGCCAATAATGGATTTTTATAAAATCCCAGGGACCATTCGCGCTTCTTTTTCTTTTTATAATACCAAAGAAGAAATTGATATTCTGGTAGAAGCTGTAAAAAAGGCAAAAATGATGCTAGGTTAAAAAAATAAAGTCATTAGTTAATACTATCTTATCATTGACAGAAAGTATTGAATGGCAACTATTCTTGTTGTATTTTTGTAAAAAATTGTAAGTATATGTCTATACAAGAACTTCAGGAAGAGATTGTTGATGAGTTTAGCATGTTTGATGATTGGATGCAGCGCTATGAATACATGATAGATCTTGGTAAATCACTTCCCTTAATTGAAGAGAAATATAAAATCGATGAGAATATCATAAAAGGTTGCCAGAGTAAAGTTTGGGTTCACGCAGAAATGATAGACGACAAAATCGAATTTACTGCAGATAGCGATGCTATCATAACAAAAGGTATTATTGCTATTCTGATCAGAGTATTTTCTGGTCAACACCCAAAAGATATTATGGATGCAGATACTGCTTTTATTGATGAAATTGGTTTAAAAGAGCATTTATCACCAACCAGAGCAAACGGATTGGTAAGTATGATCAAACAATTAAAAATGTATGCAATTGCATACCAAACACAACTAAATTAATTCGTTTTTCAATGTCAGGCTAAGCTTGTCGAAATCGACTAATAATATACTATGAGCGAAACTATAGATACAACAGAGCTTGGAGAAAAAATTGTACGAGTACTAAAAACAATTTATGATCCAGAAATTCCGGTTGATATATATGAACTAGGATTAATATATGACGTTTTTGTAAATGAGGACTATGATGTGAAAATTCTTATGACCCTTACATCTCCTAATTGTCCTGTTGCAGAATCACTACCAGAAGAGGTTAAGGAAAAAGTAAAATCTCTAGATGCTGTAAATGATGTAGAACTAGAGCTTACTTTTGAGCCAACTTGGACACAAGATCTAATGAGTGAAGAAGCGAAGTTAGAATTAGGCATGCTTTAAGGAAAACATATACCTATCAACGAATGGCAGAAGAAATTATCAATAGAGTCGCTAATAATAAAAATCTAATCACTTTTGATCTAGAAGAGCACTATCCTAATGGAGAGCGTGTTTTGTTTGATATAACAGGCTGGCTTTTTGAGGGTTTTATGCTTCGCGAAAAAGATTTTAGAAAACACGTTTCTGATCATGATTGGAGTCAGTATCAGAATAAATATGTTGCTCTAAGTTGCTCGACAGACGCTATTATTCCAGGTTGGGCATACCTATTGTTAACAAGCTCATTAATACCTTTTGCTAAAAAGATAGCTGTTGGATCATTGGAAAACCTAGAAACCATTCTATATACCAGTATTATAAATGCACTTGATGTTTCGGAATATCAAGACAAACTTCTGATTATAAAAGGGTGTTCTAATAAACCTGTTCCTGAGAGCGCTTATATAGAGCTTATTCAAAAACTACAACCTATTGCCAAAAGCATCATGTATGGAGAAGCCTGCTCGTCAGTCCCTCTATTTAAGAGAAAATAGTTCATTTCATCCCGTAAAACTGTTTTTTATCGAAAATCGTTTTAACAATTACTTTCTTTTACATTGAAAAACGTTACTTCAAGTATATTTGCCAACGCAAAATTTTACGTAAATCTTGAACTTGTTTTTACAAAATCTTTCTTAACAAAGGATTTTTTAGATGTAAAAACTAACTACTTAAAACTATTAATTATGAAAAAAATCGTATTCTCACTTATTCTTTTATTGGCTGGTGTCCACACTGGATTTGCACAAACAGAAGAAGAATTGAAAACAAATTTATCTGCAAAAAAGGATTCTATTGCAGCAATACAAGGAAGAGCGAATGCTATCCAATCTCAGCTAGATGCATTACCGGGATGGAAAATAGGTGCTTTTGGTACTATTGGAGGAAGCATTTCTGGATTTAATAACTGGTTTTCTCAAGGGATTCCAAATAACGATGCTGGAACAATAGGTGTTACAGTAAATGCATATGCTAATTTATTACAAGAAAAATACTTTTGGAGAAATAGTGCTAATGTTAACCTTGCTTGGGTAAAATTGGATGATAAAGATGATCCAACAGATGATGATAGCTTCAGAGAATCGACGGATGTATTTAATATAACTTCGTTATTCGGTTACAAGCTTACCGAAACACTTGCTGTATCAACATTAGGAGAATATAGAACTTCTGTATTAAGTAATTTCAACGACCCAGGATACTTAGATCTTGGTGTGGGTGTTACCTGGACTCCTATTAGTAACTTAATAGTGGTTGTACATCCTCTTAACTACAATTTTGTATTTAGTGAAGGAGCGGCACAATACGAGTCTTCTTTGGGAGCAAAAATCGTTGCAGATTATACGCGTAAAATCGGAGCCATAAACTTTAAAACTAATCTTTCTGCTTTCTTAAGCTATGAAGATGGTGATTATTCTAACTGGACTTGGACTAATTCTTTTTCTTATACTTTTTGGAAAGCGATTGGAGTAGGGTTTGATTTTGGTCTTAGAGGAAACAAACAAGAAGCATTTAATTATGCTTTAGGGCAAGCTGCTTTAGCTGTTCCTCCTCCGACTGTGACTCCTACTTTAGAAAACACAGATAATGAGTTACAATCTTTTTGGAACCTTGGATTGAGTTACTCTTTCTAAGTAGAAAATATTTTCTTATAACAAGAGGCGTTTAGATATCTAGACGCCTCTCGCTATTTCAATCATTTCTTAAACTCCATATGAAACTCATATTGATCTTCTCCAATAATACAAAAGCCATTTCTTTCATATAAATGTCTCGCTGGGTTTTTTTTTAGCACTTTCAGTAGTATATTTTTATGAAGAGAGACTGATAGCTGTATCATATAGTTAAGAAGATAATTGCCAATTCCCTTTCCTTGATATTTTGGTAGTATCTGAAACTGAAGTATTTCTATGGTGTTTTTGTTTTCAATATATTTTAACAAACCTACTGTTTCGTCCAGTTGTTTTACTATATATGCTGCATCAAAATGTATTTTTACTCTAGATAAGTGCTGATCATCCGTTAAATATAGTCCTGCTTTTTCTAGATATTCGACCATGGTTAACTTTCTTAGCTTTACTAAAAAAACCATATCTATCTCTTCTGCCTTGATCAGTTTTATGTTCATCTCCTTTTCTTAGAATAATTTTGTGACTATTATATACTATTTTTAAAAAATAAAAGTTCTTTTTAATATAGCAAGCACTCTTCATTAAATAACTATTTCGGCTCAATTTGGCCATATTTGAAAAAGCTGCGCACATAAAGTATATTTGTGCACAAATTCATTATTTATACTATGCGAAAGATTGTTTTGTTTATTTTTTTATTCATTTCTATGTCTGAATTAATTGGTCAAGAAAAGAAAGAAATAAAACAACTAGACTCTATTCAGGTTCGTTTAGCAAGGTCTTTAGATAGTTTACTAAAAGATACTCCAAAGGAGCTTAACGTCATTGTATTAAAAGATCTTTTAAAAAAATTAACCCCTAAACCTGTTAAAAAGCCACATATAGGGTGGAAATCTTTCGGAAAGTTTTCTTTTTTCTTTAATCAATCCGCTTTTAATTATGATTGGCAAGGTGGAGGAACCTCTAACATTGCGGGTAATGCTACGCTTAATTATGAATTCAATTACAAAAAAAATAGCCTAACGTGGGATAATAAAGTCTTAGCAGACTATGGTCTTACGTTTTTAAAAGGAGAGAACTTTGCCCGCAAAACCAATGACAGGATTGAATTAAATTCTCGATTAGGACAACGAATTGGTGAGGGTTTCTGGAACTATTCGTTATTTGTTAACTTTAGATCTCAGTTTGCCAAAGGGTATAGCTTTAGTAAAGATCCAAATACTGATGAAACAATACGGACAGAAGAAACTGATTTCTTTTCTCCTGCCTTTCTACAAATTGGTCCCGGTATTTTATGGAAAAAAAGTGATGATTTTAATGTCAATATTGCTCCCGTTACTTCTCGTATGATTTTTGTTGATAATCAGTTTACAAGCGTTCCTGATTACGAGGATGGTGACTATTTTGGAGTAGATGAAGGCAGGAGCTCTCGATTTGAATTTGGTGGATCCTTATCTGCATATGTCAAGTTTCAGGTAATAAAAAATATCACCATGGAAAACATTCTTAATCTATACTCTAATTATATAGAAGATCCTTATAACGTAGATATTGATTATACCCTAAACTTAAACCTTGTCGTGAACAAGTACATTTCCGGAAGTTTTGTCTTTCAGGCAATCTATGACGATAACGCTGCTAGTGGCTTCCAAATTCGAGAAGTTCTTGGGCTGGGACTTAACTATGAGTTTTAAAAACTAACCTCTACTCCTCCTCTACAAACTCGGGATATAAAAAATTATTATAAGGAAAACGTGTAACGTGTATATCTCTTACTTCTTGATATACTCTTTTTCTGAACGTATCTATATTTTCTTTATTTATTGCAGATATAAACAAGGCATTATCTCCTATCTTACTCATCCAAGTTTGTTTCCATTCTTCAAGTGTGTAATGTACCTTTGATCTTTCTGTTGTAAGATCATCTTCATCAATGGTTTCGTGTTCATATGCATCGATTTTATTAAAAACCATAATCACTGGTTTATCGAGACTATCAATTTCTTCCAAAATCTTACTTACAGAATCAATATGATCTTCAAACTGGGGATGCGATATATCTACTACGTGTAGCAATAAATCTGCTTCTCTTACCTCATCAAGAGTACTTTTAAAACTTTCTACTAATTGTGTAGGCAACTTTCTTATAAATCCTACCGTATCACTTAGTAAAAAGGGAAGGTTACCAATGACCACCTTTCTTACCGTAGTATCTAGTGTCGCAAAAAGTTTATTCTCCGCAAAAACATCACTTTTTGCAATTACATTCATTAAAGTAGACTTACCAACATTAGTATACCCTACCAGCGCCACTCTAACCAGTTTTCCTCGATTACCTCGTTGGGTCGCCATCTGCTTATCGATCGTTAACAGTTTTTTCTTTAATAAAGAAATACGATCTCTTACAATACGACGGTCAGTTTCGATCTCTGTTTCTCCAGGACCACGCATACCAATACCTCCTCGTTGACGCTCTAAGTGAGTCCATAGCCCGGTTAGTCTTGGTAAATAATATTGACATTGCGCCAACTCAACCTGAGTTCTGGCATAACTTGTCTGAGCCCGCTGTGCAAAAATATCTAAAATCAGATTGGTTCTATCAATGATCTTAGCTTTTAGGATACGTTCAATATTACGCTGCTGTCCAGGTGTTAATTCATCATCAAAAACCACCGTTCCAATATCGTGTTGCTCTACATACGCCAGGACTTCCTCCATCTTACCAGATCCGATAAAGGTTTTAGGATTAGGTACATCCATTTTTTGGGTAAATCGTTTTACCACTTCTCCACCAGCTGTATATGTAAGGAATTCCAATTCGTCCAAAAATTCAGTTAATTTATCTTGATCCTGATTTTTGGTAATAATCCCTATTAAAACTGCTTTTTCGTATATTGTTTCTTCCTTTTCTATCATCTATTGTGCTACTTCTTTGGTTTCAAAATAATTAAAATACCTCATTTATATATTACAATGAAGCTATTTATAAAATAAGTAATAGTAATTTGTTAGTCTGAGCCTGTCGAAGACAAATTGAAACTATCTTTTAAAAAACTTCGACAGGCTCAGTTTGATAGGTATCAATAATTTTTTGACGGCCTAAAGTTTGGTTTTAAAATTTTCAAAACCAAATCATATACTTAATTAATCCACAAAGGTACAATATTGTATGCATTTGAATTTGTACATTAGACGTTTACAACAAATTTTTATTGAATGTCTTCAAAGCTTTATTTTAAAAAGAAACATACAAATCTACATACAGTTGCTTTTTACAACTTAGAAAACCTTTTTGATACCAAAGATGACCCCAACACCTTGGATAATGATTTTTTACCTGATTCAGAAAAACAATGGAACAAAAAAAGGTATGAAAAGAAAATATTTAAACTTGGAACTGTAATTTCTAATATTGGATTTGCTAAAACTGGTAAAGCTCCAATTATTATAGGTGTTGCTGAGGTGGAAAATAAAGCCGTTTTAGAGGATTTAGTAAAAACCAAACACCTTATTAATAAAAACTACGGAGTCGTCCACCATGAGTCTCCAGATGAACGAGGGATCGATGTCGGGTTTTTATATCAAAAAGAAAATTTCACTGTTACAAATTCAGAGAGTGTTCAGGTCTTGGTTAATAATGAATATGGAGAAAGAGATTTTACTCGTGACATTTTGTGGGTAACTGGAAAATTACATAACGAAGAGATTCACATTTTAGTCAATCATTGGCCTTCTCGTAGAGACGGAGCAGAGTCAACTTCGTATAAACGTATTGCTGCAGCTGATAAAAACCGAGAAGTCATTGACCAGATTATGGAAAAAGATCCCGAAGCAAAAATCATTGTAATGGGTGATTTTAATGATGATCCTAATAACGAAAGTGTAAGAAAACATTTGGTATCAGACGATTTTTATAATCCTATGGAAAGATTACATACACGCTATCGAGGAACACTTAACTATAAAAGTCAATGGAACTTATTTGATCAGATTATTTTTAGCAATAACTTTCATAAATATCAAAAAGGTTCTCATAGTTTTTCTGAGGCTAATATTTTTGATGATAGTTTTTTGAAAATCTACAAGGGTAGATACAAAGGAAATCCTTTTAGAACCTACGCAGGAAGAAAATATAAAGGAGGATATAGCGACCACTTTCCTGTATATGTTCATCTAAAACATAATTAGCCCCTTCTCTTTTTAAACAAATACGTACTTACCATAGAAAAGTCCCCACAAATACCTTTTTCTTATAAAGGGGTTTCACTATAGAAACAAGGGTTTTATAACCCTTTTTACTTTCATTATAAACCCTTAAAAAAACGTTAACACTCTGTTTATCAATATTTTATTTTGCGGAAATTTCCGCAAAAAAAATTTCCTCTTTTGCGCATTATAAGACCTATCCTACTTTTGATTCAGGATTTATAAGAACACTCTTATAATTCTAATTTCACTCGTAAGATAAGATTGATTATAAAGATCAACCATCTATTGGATTAGAAACAAAATTGGCGCCAAAAGTAGTTTCTTCATGTATAATCTAACTATACTACACCGTGAAAACAGGATACATTAGTGTCCGAAAACTAAACATATCAATTTAATTATTCTTAAAAACCAAACAAATGAAAAAGTCATTTTATGTATTACCAATTATCGGCTTATTATTTTTCGCTTCCTGTGACAAGGATGAATCTAATGAGATAGCAGAAGAAGCTGTTGTAGAATCAATAGATTTAGAAAAAGATTTATATGATTTTCATAAGGACGTTATGATCACCTCGGATGGAGGAAGTCAAGCCATTATGCGTGTTTATTCGAACTCTGAAACTGCCGTCAACAGCTATACTAGTGAGCACTTTAAACTAGTGGAAACTTTAAAAAATGAATCCTTAAGTGAAGGCTTAATTCGTCAAAATATCAAAGATGGTAATGATGTTTCTTTAGAAGAAGAAAAAGAAATGACTGACTTTGATACCAAAGAGAATGCTGGAACAGGTATCGCTTTTAAAATGGTATCAGTAACTAATACTGATCCCAATGTAAACTATAGTGTAAGTTTTTATCACCCAGAAAATATTGCAAAAAGCTGGTCGTTTTGGACACATTACAGTGGAATTGGACAAACCATCGCTACTATAGATAGACATTCTGCTTTAAGAAGAGTTTATTTTGGATTAAAGCGCAAAGCATACAGTACAAGTGGATGGTCAATTCATGTGTCTGAATGGAGGTTTCTAGGAAATGGTAATAGTTATTCTCTTACAGCAAATACGAACTACCAATTCCGTTTTAGAGTAAAATCAAAAAGAAGTTCTGCTTATACAGTGAACTTTAGTAACTAGTACTCAGAATTACTTGTAAAAAACTCCCGGAAGAATCTTCTTCCGGGAGTTTGGTATTAATATTATTTACAATAATTAAGATTTAATTCGCATAAATACTAATTTTATTCAATTAATAGATTTCATAATTCAACTTCATTATCACTACAACTACAATTAACTTTTACTTCAAATAATAAAATAAAACTTGTTCTATTTTCCTTAATTTCAGCGATATAGAAATTTTATAATTTAATTTTTTAATAATAAACAAAATTTGTTCCGTTTTTATTAAAAATATATCTTACTCCACTTAAAAATTTTAATAAAAATAATTACACATGAATCTCAAATTACTTATTCCTTCATTTATTATCGCATTTTTACTGTGTGTCAAAGATGGAGAAGCTCAATCTGTATTTATAAATGAAATACATTATGACAATGAAAGCACTGATATAGATGAAGCCATAGAAATTGCAGGACCTTCGGGTACGGATCTTTCCGGTTGGAGTATCGTTGTATACAATGGCTCCAACGGAAGCGTTTATAATACCATCTCAGTTTCTGGTACTATTCCTGACCAACAAAATGGTTTTGGTACTATTGTAGAAATACTTCCTTCTAATGGGTTACAAAATGGTGGTTCAGATGGTATTGCTTTGGTAGATAGCAGTAATATGGTAGTACAATTTTTAAGCTATGAAGGGACTTTGACCGCTATTGATGGTCCTGCGTCCGGATTGACTAGCTTAGATATTGGAGTATCAGAGTCTAATACAACTCCCATAGGAACCTCTCTACAATTATCAGGAACAGGAACAACATTTGCTGACTTTAGCTGGGCAACTACAGCCACTAGTACCTATGCGGCTGTAAATACAAATCAGATTTTTGGCACAATACTCTTAGATCCAGTTATAAATGAGTTTGTATCAAATCATACCGGATCTGACACAGATGAATTTGTAGAGATATTTGGAACTCCAGACACAGATCTGAGTCAGTATACATTATTAGAAATTGAAGGAGACGAAAACGCTTCTGGAGTTATTGATGAAATAATCTCATTGGGAACAACAGACAGTAATGGATATTTTACAACTCCTTTCGGCAGTAATACATTCGAAAATGGTTCTATTGCTATTTTATTAGTGAAAAACTTTACTGGAGCCTTAGGAGATGACCTAGATACGGATGATGATGGTGTTTTGGATATTTCACCATGGGATGATATTACAGACAGTATTGGAGTAAATGATGGAGATAATAATGATAAAGATTATGCACAAGTTACCTTACTGTCTTCTTTTGATGGAAGTACGTTTACCGTAGGAGGGGCTTCTCGTTTTCCTAATGGAGTTGATACCGATACTAGTATGGATTGGGTTAGAAATGATTTTGATGGACAAGGCTTGCCTAATTTTCCCGCAGCAGTTGCAGAACCTGGAGAAGCAATCAATACACCTGGGTCAGAAAATAGTATTGTGGATACTGTATCAGAAGTTGTTGTGTTGATTAATGAGATTGACGCTGATACAGAAGGAGCTGATACTCTAGAATTTGTAGAATTATATGATGGAGGTGCTGGAAACACTGGACTAGATGGATATGTTCTCGTTTTTTATAATGGTTCTAATAATCAAAGTTATGCTACCTATGACCTAAATGGTTTTACTACAAATGCCAATGGTTATTTCGTTTTAGGGAATGAAGATGTACCAAATGCTAGTATTATATTCTCGGGAAATGGATTACAAAATGGAGCTGATGCTGTGGCACTTTATAAAGCAGAAGCATCTATCTTTCCTAATGGAACTACCGTTACCACAGAAAATAGTATTGATGCGATTGTATATGACACAAATGATGCAGATGATGCAGAATTATTGGTGCTACTAAATACAAATGAACCGCAGGTTAATGAAGATGAAAAAGGAAACAAAGATCAGCATTCTTTACAACGTTTTCCTAACGGGACAGGAGGTCTTCAAAATACAACTACCTATACGCAAGCGGTTCCTACACCTGGAAGAGCGAATACAAATGCTACTGAAATTATTGAACTCATCATCAATGAATTAGATGCTGATACACAAGGGTCTGACACCTTAGAGTTTGTAGAGTTATATGATGGAGGTGTTGGAAATACGGCTCTTAACGGATTTGTATTGGTAAATTATAATGGAAATAATGATACGAGTTATAATGTTATTGATCTTAATGGTTTTATAACAAATGCCGAAGGATATTTTGTAGTAGGAAATGCAGGTGTTACTAATGTCGATTTGGTCGTTTCTAATAACACTTTTCAGAACGGGGCAGATGCCGTAGCACTCTATTTTGGAGACGCTACTAATTTTCCAAATGGTAGTACTCTAACCACAGAAAATCTTATCGACGCTATTGTATATGATACGAACGATGATGATGATATTGAGCTACTAACATTATTAAATATTGGCGAACCACAGGTAAATGAAGATGCGAATGGTAATAAAGATGGTGAGTCACTACAACGAAGCCCTAATGGGCAAGGGGGTGCTCGAAACACTAGTACTTATATTGCGCAAGCACCTACTCCAGGAATGTCTAATGAAGGAATCATCATAACTCCAGGAGAAATTATACCCATTGTAGAGGCAAGAGCTACTACAGAAGGAACTCCTGTAACCATCACTGGAGTGCTAACAGTTACAGATAGTTTTAATGGGCCTGCTTTTATTCAGGATTCGACAGGTGGTATTGCTGTTTTTGATCCAGTATTACAATCTGGTGAAAACCTAAAAATAGGAGATTCAATCACGTTAACAGGAGTAAGAGTTCAATTTAATGACCAAGTTCAGATTGATTCTGTAGTAGAAGTAATAGATAATGGACCTGCTCAATTTCCTATTACACCTTTAGAGGTTTCCTTGTCAGAATTATCTAGTCATCCCGGAGAATTGGTTCGTATTACCGATGTTACATTTCCCAATCCTGGAGATCTATTATTCGGAAATGCGAATTATACCTTGATAGATAGTAGTGGAAGCGGCGAATTACGCATTGATAATGACGTAGATACTGTTGCTGGTAAAGTACAACCCGCTACGTGCCCAGAAATAACTGGAGTTGTAGGTCGTTTTAGAGATTTTTTCCAATTACTTCCTAGAGAAGATGCCGATATCCCTTGCGCTACAGAATTTATCGCTCCCGGTGATACTATAGGTATTCCTAGAGAAGACACCTTTGATGTAGTAACCTGGAATATTGAGTGGTTTGGAGATGAAAACAATTCTCCTGTTGGGAACAACCCTTTATCAGATCAGATACAGAGAGACAGTACAGCTGTTGTTTTACAAAAACTAAATGCAGATGTTTATGCTGTACAAGAAATTGCAGACGATGCATTATTTGGTGAATTAGTAAGTCAATTACCTGGATACGATTATATATTATCTGATGCATTCTCTAATCCTTCATCCACAAGTTCTAGACAAAAAGTAGGGTTTATCTACAATACAGAAACCGTTTCTGTTGTGAATACAAGACCTATGTTACAATCCATTCATCCATTATATAATGGAGGTGATGATTCTGCTATAACAGATTATCCGAGCACTACAGATCGTTTTTATGCTAGTGGGCGACTTCCTTTTTTAATGACCGCAGATGTAACCATCAATGGAGCAACAGAGCGAATCGATATGATCGCTTTACATGCAAGAGCTAATAGAGGTACAGATGCTCAAAATCGATATGATATGAGGAGATACGATGTAGAGGTGTTAAAAGATTCTCTGGATGCTAATTTTGCAACGAATAAAGTTATTTTATTAGGAGATTATAATGATGACGTAGATGAGACTGTCGCTGATATCACATCTACAGTTTCTAGTTTCCAAGCGTATGTAACAGATACTACAAACTACAATATCCTTTCCTCTTCTCTAAGTGAAGCCGGTTTGCGATCTTTTATTTCTAGAGAAAACATGATTGATCATATATTAATCTCTAATGAACTTAATGAAGCTTATATAGAACCTTCTGTAACGGTTCATTACGACGTGTATGATACTGATTACGTTTTTAATACTTCTGATCACTTACCCGTTTCTGCCAGATTCTTATTAGAACCTGAAATTATAGATAATGAGTGTACGGGAGCTAATGTTATTTCATTCCAACAAGGAAAAAGAAGAGATGGTAGAAGAGTTTCACGTTTTAGAAGCAATCCTAAAAGAGCATTAGGAAATCCTAAAGAACGCAGATACCTTAATTTTGTGAGTTTAGGTTTTGGTGGTTCTATTACGATTGAATTAAACAATGAAATTTTCGATAACCCTAATGCCAATGAATTCGCAGTTTTTGAGTCAACTGGATTCAGAGATAATATCCCTTGTCAATATTATCCAGAAACCGCAGAGGTATTCGCATCAGCAGATGGTGTTAATTTTATTTCTCTAGGAACTACTTGTCAAGATGGAGAGTTTGACTTAGCCGATGGAGAATTATCATCTGCTACCCATATTCGGGTGGTTGATATAAGTGATAAAAATGACTTTTACTGGTTTTTTGCCGATGGATATGATCTAGATGCTATTGTATGTTTAGGTTCTGATTCTAAAAATACATCCGTTTATCAAAAAACTGCTTCTACACTAGAAAATCCAACGGGATATGAAAGTGAATTATTTAATGAAGTTAGTGAGTTAGAAGATGTATCAATGGCTATCAGTCCTAATCCAGTAATTAATCTGTTATCAATTAATTTTGATTTGTTTGAAACGGATGAGATTACCATTTCAGTTACAGATATTACCGGAAAAATAATATACAAACAAACAAAGATTGTAAGTCCAGAAACACCTGCAATGCAAATAGATCTACAAAAATATCCTAAAGGGTTTTATATGATCAAGGCTGAAGGTCTTTATTCTGAATTTTCGACAACTCAAAAAATCATCAAAAATTGAATTTAATGTTTACACGATATAAGTAATTCTTCAAAAGAGGCTTCATTATAGTATGAAGCCTCTTTTAATTTCCTAAAACTTTTATGTTATCAATATTATAACTAGTCGTTCTTCCGGAACTATCCCCGCCTGAGTATTTAAAACCAATTCGTACGGTATCACTAAGGCATGAAATATCTAAAGATCCTGCCGACTCAAAATTACCAAACCCATTTGTCGGACCTATAGGGATATTAGCATTTTCGAGTAAAAACCACGATGTTGTGATTGGGTCATCTGTATAGTTTTCTGTGATGAAAACTTCTAAAATCAATCCACGATCAAATCCTGCAGCAATCTCAAAAGTTAACGTTTCGTCGGTAGAATTATTTAAGTTGATTTCTGGTGTAATCAACCAGGCAATCAATGGGTTTTCTCTTGTTCTAAAAGCAGAAATACTTACTCCTCTACTATTATTTCCAAAACTAGAGCTTCCAAACGTTGTATTCCCTCCAGAAATATTAACCGTTGTATAACCTGCTTCCTCTAAATCATTAGTATTTGAAATCAAATCAAAATTTTCTTCATACACAATTGTTTCACCACTTATAGATGTATTCTCACAAGATAATATAGTAGGATCACAGCGAATTTCATTATCAAATACTAAACCAGTAGAATTATTTAATACCAAATTAAATGTATCTCCAAAAAAGTTTTTAGTCAAAATTCCTTCAAAACTTCCTTGCTGAATTGGTAATGATAGGGATTTAAAATCCGAAAATGTACTTGTACTTAGAATAGCAATAGCCCCATCATCACAACTTTCTAGTATTCTTTCTCCATCAAAACTATCACCTCGTTCTCCTGCAAAAGTAAGTGGTCCATCTTCGCCTAATACCTCGGTTCTATTAAATTGCACATTGTTAATCCTAACATATAGGTTTATTAGTACATCAGAAAAATCAGCAATTGCGATTTCTAGAGGAGTAATTGTAGCTACCTCAGCAGATCTTATAATGATCTCTTCTTGCGAAAAAGAAGGTATTTGACCTACTTCATTCCCAGATAGTATGCCCAGACTAGCGACTCCATTTTCAATTCCTCCAGATAATCCTTCAAGTTTTATAAATACCCTTCTTCCAAATTCATATGATGTAAATAATGGGTTTACATCTATTAAAATTCTAATTCCAGCAGTAGGGTTTTCTGCTTTATCCTGTATCACCAATTCTTCAAAAAAATTACCTGCTCTATCACTAGAGACTACATATCCAGACATAAACTTATCAGAATCTTCATAATTAATCGGATCATCACCAGCTTGTGCTATTGCTTCTACAACAGCATCTACTCCTAGTATACGTTCACTCGCAATATTTGGTTCTCTTATTTCTAGCACTGGAGTTTGAAAATTGTCATCTTGTACACAGGCAGTAAACATTACTACCAAAACTAAAACGCTTATTATCTTTTTTATAATATTTAAATTCATTTTATAATATTTTTTTGTTGTGTTCATCTCTAAAATCTTACATATATATTAAGGTAGTACGAAGTACCAAATCCGTAAAAATATCTAGGACCAAAAACAGGAGTCTCCCGCTGCGACTCTTCTAAAGCTAGTCTATAGTTGGCATTTCTGGCTTGTTCAAAACCTCCCGTTCTATATTGTTTGTCAAAAATGTTATTGATTGTAGCAAAGAATCCTAAGTAATAACCTTTTATTCTCCAGGACTTACCTCCTACTGCATTGACTAGTATATAATCATCAAATTGTTCTTGTCTTAATAACCCCCTAGCAATATTGTCATCATAATCATTAAATGGTAAACCATCAACATCCTGATTAAAGTTTGATGTTCTGGCAAAAGGACTGACGTCTATATATGCGTTAGAAAAATAATTAGCAGTAGTGCCAAACCACCAGAAATTAGGATCACGATACTCAAACCCGAATTGCGCTGCGTTTTGTGGTCCTCCAGCAATGCGATACTCTTTTAATGCTGACTTTCCTAAATAAGAAACACGATCTAAATCTCCGGCAGACTGACCCAAAAAGTCACTACTCGTACTGGCTAAAAATAAATCCGGATTATTAGCGTATGTAAATTGTCCGATAGCCGCTGCGCCTTTTAGTTTTATAGTAGGAGTAATTTGATATTCAATCCCTAGTTCTGCTCCGATATGTTGTTTATCAACTCCGGTAAGAATTTCCTGAACAAATCCAACATCAGATCCTGAAATTGCCTGTGTAAAGAAGAAAGATAATTCTGTAGCGTCTTCTATTTTTGTATAATACCCAGTTAATCTGGCTTTTATTTTTGGAGTTCTTAAAATATAACTCGCATCAACAGACTGAACTTTTTCACTTTCTTGTTCTGAAGAGCCTATATTAATATTATCTAATCTACCGGCTAGTACTTCGGCTTCTTCAAAAGCTCTTTCTGCTTGAATTAATTGATCAATTGTTCTGTTGTTTTGTCTTGCATTCGCAAAAGAGTTACGAATGATAGGAGCTTTCGTAAAATAGGTTCCGTGAACATCTATTAAGTTACGCCCATTAATTTTATACGTAAACCCTACTTTACCACCATAATTAGTAAATTCTAATTTATCGCTTTTACCAAATGATCCTAAATTTCCTTCTCCAGGAAAATATCCATTTTCGAATACACCTGTTCTTTGATACGCAGTTTGAGAAACATTGACTCCTATAAAGAAATCTACTCTATTGTATTTAAACTGAGCTTGAGCAAATCCGCTTACTACATCCGCATCAATCTCGTAATTATAATCATAACGATCACCAACTGCTACAACTCTGTTACGGTTTCTCAAATCACTTTGTGCTCTATCCGCCAGCTCTTCTGCAGTCAATCTATCCGCTACTTCTACATCATTATCCTGTTGTGATCCAAATAGATCTACATCTAAAAATCCTGTTCCTCCTAATAAATCGGTAACTTCCGCAAAGTTTTCGCTTTTTAAAGCTCTGTAGTTTATTGCCCCATTTACTATAATATTATCAGACACTTGACTGTTTAAGATTGAGTTAAAAGTCAATTGTGTATCATCAATTCTATCCTCATATAAAATATAGGTAGAATTAATACTATTTTGAGCATTTAATTGATTCGTTTGTATTAATTGATTCCAGTTTAATTGTCCGTCTCTTATAAACTCTTGTTGCGCTAAAAAAGCATTCTGAAAATCAAGAGGTGTAGGGTTAGATTCATTTAAAAATGAGCTTGGTAAGTAACTTTGGTGAATTGGATTAGTGTCTCTACTAGCTCCACCACCTTGATACGATTCCTGACCGTTAAAATTTACCAACTCAGTTCCACCATTATCTATACGGCTATTTCCTATTTTACCTGTTTGATACCCTACATTTGTATTTAAAGTAGTATTATCAGTAATATTCCAATAATGGTTTAACATAAAAACAGGTTCTTCAACCTCACGGACTCTAGAGTTTTTCTTTTCTCCGTCAAAATAACCCCAATTTGGATTATATTGTCTTCCCTTTAAGTTAAAAGCTTCTTCAGTTATTGCAGTAGACCTTCCTCTTCTATTTGGTGTATAAAAACTAGTAAGATTTAGACTGTGCTTATCATTGATCTTTTTTTCCAACGCTATAAAAACGGAATTAGCATCGTATAACGTACCATCGATATAACCTTCTTCTCCAAATCTACGTGCTAATGAGATGGTATACGCCCAACCACTCCTCATCAAACCAGAACTATAACTAGCCATCACTCTACCCTTATAGCTTCTGTTAGACGCAGCATAGGATACTCTACCTCCTTGACGAAATTGAGAAGCTCTCATAATGATGTTAGTAGCTCCTGATAAGTCTCCAAACGTGTAATCACTTGCAGAAATTCCCATGGAAAACTCCTGATTACGCTGCACATCGTTTAATCCTCCCCAATTACTCCATTGAGGTCTTCCATCATTGAGCTTGTTCATTTCGATACCATTGATCAATACTTTTGCATTTTCATTACCAAGACCTCTTGGACGAAAAAATGTAGTACTAAAATCAAAAGCAGCTGCACTAAGAAATACATCTCTGGATGCTTGCAATAACCCCGATACATTAGAAGAAGTGTTATCGTTATCATCATCTAATTCATTATCCGTAAGGCTTATCGTGCCTATCTGAATTTGTTCTTGATTTACATCATAGTTCAGATCTATCGTTTTTAGATCTAAAACACTTCCTTCATTAATAATGATTGGAAAACGTTTCGTGATATACCCTTCTTTGGACATTAACGCTATTTGTTCTCCTAAAGGTAATTGTACGCCTGTAAAATCAAATTCTCCCTTAACATTTGTCGTCTCAGAAACCAGGGTTCCTTCTATAATAATTAATACTTGTGGAAGATTTTCATTTGTAGATGCATCAACAATTTTACCCTTTAATCCTGTTTGCTGAGCGTAAGAAACAGCAACAGAACTAAAAAAGATCATTAAAAATAATAGACTCTTTTTGAGTTGTGACACTTTCATTAATTGCTATTTTAGTTAGTTTTTTATACTCCTATATTTCTAATTGCTGAAAAATCTGAATTGACATACCTGTACAGCTTTTTATAACTAATTTTTTACATTTTTAAGAAGCTTAGTATACTTTGCATCTATAGTTCGAAATGTTTAGTTTTAAATTTAAGTATATTAAGAAGTGTTGTGAATTAGAGAAATGTTACCTCCATATTAGCTTTTTTTTGAATTTTTTAAATCGCTTATCTCTTAAAAGTGTAATTTGCTCGAAGTTTATGAACACCTTAATGATGAGATATAAATCCGTATTATTCGTTTTGATCAGTTTTCCTGTAGCTATTATTTTCTCACAAGAAAAGAAAACTTATAAAATCAATACCATTGCTTTTTATAATGTTGAGAACCTTTTTGATACTGAAGATGACCCTATTACTTATGATGACGATCGAACACCAAACGGCAAGGATCACTGGACAGAAGAGATATACAAAGACAAACTTAAAAACATGGCTAAGGTTATTTCTGAAATCGGCTCTGACGTAACAAAAAACACCCCGGCACTTATTGGAGTTGCAGAAATAGAAAACAGAAAAGTATTAGAAGACCTAGCTAATGAACCTGTCCTTTTACCAAAAGATTATGGGATTGTGCAATTCGATTCTCCTGACAGAAGAGGTATTGATGTGGCACTATTATATCAAAAATCCTTGTTTAGACCTGTAAACACTAGTGTTCATGAGCTATTAATTTATAACAACGGTGATGAAAAAAAACGTGTCTATACCAGAGATCAATTATTAATCAGTGGATATCTTGATGGAGATTTAATACATGTAATTGTAAATCATTGGCCATCAAGAAGTGGTGGTGAAGCTCGTAGTCGTTATAAGAGAGAAAAGGCGGCAGCTTTGAATAAAAAAATTATTGATTCCCTTTTTGATATAGATCCTTATGCAAAAGTAATTACAATGGGAGACCTAAATGATGATCCTGATAATGATAGTGTGAAAAAAGTACTTGCAGCAAAATCAGAAAAGGAAGATGTAACATTAAAAGGATTATACAATCCAATGTATAATATGTCTAAAAAAGGAATCGGTTCTCTTGCCTGGAGAGATAGCTGGAACCTTTTTGATCAGATTATTGTTTCTAAAGGTTTACTTGATAAAGATTATAGCACATATAAATATTATAAAGCTGGGGTTTATAATAAAAATTACCTCGCTAATCCACGCGGAAGATACAAGGGATATCCTTATAGAAGCTTTGCTAACGGCGCCTATACTGGAGGGTACAGTGATCATTTCCCAGTCTACATTTATCTTATTAAAGAAGCAAATTAAAAAGGTGATCGTTTTGATCACCTTTTTTAATTTATTTCAATACCTTTTTTTAGTTTCCTTGCCCTGCAGTTGAACAATCTTCTGGTAAAGCATCTCTTTGTGCTGCATACGCATCCGCTGATCCACAGTCACTTGCTCTAAAAGCATCAATTGCACCTCTTAATTCTGCACAAGTATCAGGGTTTTCTTCAGCTTGCCAATCAGCAAAGGCAGCATCCACATCTCCTCTAAGCTCTTCTACTACAGCATCACATACAAAATCTACCACATCATCCTCACCACAAGAAGTTAATCCTAAAGCCATTCCGAAAACAGCAACAAACATAAGTTTTTTCATAATTTGGGTTTTAAAATTTAATTTTAAAGAAGCGAATATATAAGATTATTTACAATTAACAAAAAATTTTGTTAATTTTGTGTTTTTCATCGAAAAAATCTTACTTTTTATCGTTTGTCTTGTCTACCTCTTCAACATCTATTGGCTTACCAATATATACTAAAAAACTATCCTTATTAATTTGTTTCATTTTTTCGCTATACGCAGAAATGATTCTAATATTTCTATCTGGATCTTTAATAAATAAAGGAATAATATCTTTATCTTGTTTTGTAATCTTAATTAAAGAGTTATAGTGATTTGCATCTTTAATTTTAATCTCCTGTATGCCTGGATATTTTTCCGCCAAATTCATTAAATTACTATAATCATCCGTATGAGAAAACAACCCCTCATTTGGATTATTATCGGGATCATTCATCTCTTCGGAACTCACCAACCTAAAAGAGCCATTCTCTCCAAACTGATTTTTAAATTTATTAATTGAAAACTTATTTATATCGGTATTACCAGTCAATGCCATTAAAAAACCAATATCGTTTAATTCTATGTTGTTTGTTAGTTGATCACTATATATACTTCCTTCAAAAGCTTCTAAACCTAAGGCTTTTGCTTTCTTAATATTATCACGATTACTATCAACCAATACTACATGCCGCTGATTGCTTTTTAAATATGAAGCTATTAATCTAGAAACCTTTGAGGCTCCAATTATAAGAATTCCTTCAGATTTTGTTAGGAATACTCCTACTATTTTAGCGAACATTCTTGCGGTTGTCGCATTTAGTAGTACCGTACCTAAAACTATCATAAAAACTAATGGAGTAATATATTCTGCTCCAGGTTCTCCATTCTTGGCAAGTTTTAATCCGAATAAAGAAGCAATACCTGCTGCTACAATACCTCTAGGACCAACCCAGCTTATAAAAAGTTTTTCTGATAATTTAAGTCCTGAATTAATAGAACTTAGAAAAACACCTAAAGGTCTAATAAAGAAAACAACAGATGCAAAAAGTAAAAGAGCATTCCAATTATAAATTAATTTTAAATCTTCAATATTGATGTTTGCCGCTAAAAGAATGAATAAAATAGAAATTAATAAAACGCTCAAAGATTCTTTAAAATACAATAGCTCTTCAATATTTGGTAACTTAATATTACCTAATACCATACCCATTACGACTACAGAAAGTAAACCAGATTCATGGGCAAAAACATCCGACAAAACGAAAACACCCAGAACAGTAGCTAAGGTGAAAACATTGAGTAAATAATGTGGTATTACTTGTTTCTTAATTCCTAACGCTAACGCATGGGCAAAAGCGAAACCAAATGTAAAACCAAATAAAACTATTTTTCCGAATTCAATAAGCGCTGTTTTAGTAAAAGCCTGTTCTTCTCCAACACTTATAAACTCAAAAACTAAAACAGCAACCAAAGCACCTATTGGATCTATAAGAATTCCTTCCCATTTTAATACTGCAGAAATGTCCTTTTTTAAAGGTATGTTTCTCAAAATAGGCGTAATCACTGTAGGGCCCGTTACAATAATAAGCGAGGAAAATAAAAATGAAATTGGCCAGCTAAGCTCGAAAATAAAATGTGCAGCGAATCCAGCTCCAAAAAATGTTACCAAAACAGCAACCGTAATTAGCTTAAGAATTACTGGTCCAACATTAAGAATCTCGTTCCTTCTTAGTGTTAATCCTCCTTCAAACAGAATAATACCAATCGCTAAGGAAACAAAATAGAATAAACTCTCACCAGGAAACAGACCTTCTTTTCCGTTATAAATAGGTTGTATTAATTTGGTTCCATCCCCTGTATATAATGTTGCTATCGGTCCTACCAAGAGTCCGATCAATATAAGAGGTAAAATTGCTGGAATCTTAAACTTCCAGGCGACCCATTGGGCCAAAATTCCTAAAATTATAATACCTGCTAATTCTACCATATTCTTTGCTTAATTGTCTAAGAGCAGCAAAATATCGGAATTTTTTTAGAAATACGTATCTCTTTATTGATTTTATACTTCCAAAAAATAACACTATATTCTGACCTTAATGTTTTTAGATCATACAATTTTGAGCGGATTATCAGATCACAAATTTAAAACTATACTTATAGGATTGGCATTCTCTCCAAACCTTAAGAACAATGTATATGAAGCTATGAGAATGGTAGATTTTTTCGATTCTAAACTAATACTTGTCCATGTAGGTTCAAAGACAAAGGAAAAAGAGATTGCTATTAAAGAGTTAACTTCAGGTTTTTCTGATGATACAGAAAAAGTAAAAATCATTTGGCGTGAAGGAGATCCTGTAGATGTCATTATAAAAACTGCTAATGAGAACAAAGCAGATCTCATAATGCTTGGAGCAACACCAAGAGAAGATTTTCTAAAATTCTATATTGGATCTATTGCCAGAAAAATAACCAGAAATGCAAATTGTTCCGTGTTATTACTTATAAAACCCTCTGAGGATCTTAGACCTTGTCATCATGTAGTTGTTAATGGATTAAAGGATGATAAAACGAAGCAAACAATTCTTGCTGCTTTTGAGGTTTCCCAGAACCTTGGAGCACAACAAATAACCGTTGTAGAAGAAATATCTCAGCAAGAAGTACAAGTAGTGGTTGAAGACGATAAGTCACTATTAAAATCTATAAAAAGAAAAGAGCAAATAACAAAAAAAGAGCATCTTAGAGTTCAGGATATTCTGAATGAAGTTCCTGAAGAATTTAAGTCGGGTATACACATCAAAACTCAACCTATATTTGGAAAAAGAGGATATTCTATAGGTCACTATGCTCGTGTTAAAGGTGCAGATTTACTGATAATGAATGCTCCAGGAAAAACAACATTCTGGGATCGTATTTTTCCTCATGACCTTGAGCATATTTTAACCGAATTACCAACTGATGTGTTAATTATTAGATAAATGAAAAGCATTAAAACCAATACATCTGGGTTTTTATCCAGCCTGCCAAAAAATATTTTTTCAGGTTTTGTGGTTTCTTTGATTGCCCTGCCTCTTGGACTGGGGTTGGCTTTAGCATCAGAAGCGCCTCCAATATCAGGAATAATTGCCGCTATTGTTGGAGGAGTTATAGTATCAGTTTTTGGTGGTTCTAATGTAACAATAGCCGGTCCGGGAAATGGATTGGTAGTTGTTCTATTAGGTGCAATAACTACTTTGGCCAATGGAGATTTATACCAAGGATATCTTTTTACACTTGCCGCAATTATATGTTCAGGTGTTTTAATGATTCTTATCGGATTATTACGATTAGGAATATTAGGTGATTTCTTTCCTTCTTCAGCTATTCAGGGTATGTTAGCAGCTATAGGTATAAGTATTTTCGCAAAACAATTTCATGTAATGTTGGCCAATACTGGGGCAAAGGGGGATACTATTTCTCTTCTTATAGATATTCCAAATAGTATTGTCTCATTATTTTCTCCAGAATTTTATCCTCTTATAGTTGCTGCGGCTGTTGGAATTATTAGTTTATTGATTATGGTTTTTTATGGGAAAATTCGAAATAAATACTTTCAGTTGGTTCCAGCACCTATGTGGATAGTTTTATTGGTAATTGGTTTAAGTTATTACTACGAGTTTTTTTCGTCTGAAACCTATCCTATAGACGATTCACTTCTTGTACAAATTCCTAATAAGGTGTTTTCCAGTTTTCCTTCTCCAGATTTTTCATCCATATTTCAACTTAAATTTATTGGAGTTGTAGTTGCAATTACATTAATTTCTAGTATAGAATCTTTACTAAGCATTAAGGCTGTTGACAAGCTCGACCCAGATAAAAGAAGATCCAATGCGAATAAAGACCTTACAGCATTAGGAATAGCCTCTATTGTCAGTGGTTTTATTGGGGGGTTAAATGTAGTAACCGTTATTGCTAGGAGTTCTGTAAATGTAAATAATGGAGGTAGTAATCGATCTGCTAATTTTTTCCACTCAGTATTCTTAATATTATTTGTCGTATTGTTTCAAGATCAATTAAGTAGAATTCCACTTACTGCATTAGCCGCAATTTTAGTCTATACTGGATATAAACTAGCCGCACCAAGAAACCTAAAAGATGCAGCAAAAATTGGTAAAGAACAATTTGTTATTTTTTCTGCTACCATCATTGGTACAATTACTACCAACTTAATCAGTGGTATTTTTATTGGAATTTTTACTACTTTACTAATCCATTTTATCCTCAATAAAAGCATTATGCTTTTTGCTAGAAATCTATTTAAACCTAACGTTCTTATGTTTAAAGAAGAGGTTAATGGAACTTATTTTGTAGGTGTAAAGAACTTTTCAAGTTTTCTTAATTATTATAGATTAAAAAGAAACTTAGATTCAATTCCAGAAGATAGTGATGTTGTGGTAGATTTTTCATATTGTGATTTTGTAGATTATACCGTACAGGAAAGTCTTTTTGGTTATCAAGAAACCTTTCAGAGAAAAGGAGGTTCTTTTGAAGTTACTGGTCTTGATAAACATGGTACTGCTTCAGAGCACCCACTTGCAGTAAGGAGTTTAGTATCTATTTCCAGAAAGTTTAAAATTGGTACAAATCTTACCAAAAGACAAGAAGACTTACAAAAAGTTGCCAATGATTTCTCCTGGAATTACAGTCCAAAAAAACAAGAAGACACTACCGCTCTAAATAATTTTCTGTTTTTCAAAATCAAAAAAGTAAAATACATTTACAACAACATATTTAATAATGATTCTTCAGTAGAAATTTCGGATGTTGAATTTTCAGAAGGTGAATTTATCGCCAGAAAAAATAGTAGAACAACTATTTTGACCATTCATCTCAAAAAAGAAATTCCGATATTTACTTTGGATCGAGAAGGTTTTATAGAATTTGTGTATAAAATTGCTGGATTTAAGGATATCTCAATAGAAGATCACCCAGATTTTTCCAAACGCTTTTTTCTTTTAGGAGAGCATACCGAAAAAATTAAACTGTTCTTTACTAACGAATTAGTACTTTTTTTTGAAAGCAATCCCTACTATCATATCGAATCTAATGGTAATACGCTTTTACTAATGCGAAAAGAACGTGTTGCTAGTGTTAAAGAGATTAAAGCCCTATTAGATTATGGAATTCGATTAGAGAAAGTTATATCACAAATAGATTTTGATGAAATATTGTTAAAAAGTCTACAAATTAAATCCTGATCCTTCACATTTTTTCTATTTTGCAAAGATTTTTAAACAATTTCGAAACGAACCAATAGAAAATTTTCGATTTACATCGAAAATAATTAATTGAAGAGTTTCAGGTGACATCTAAAACAATATTATTAACACATGAAATTACATGCAGTAAAGGCAGGAAACTTCAAACTTGATGGGGGTGCCATGTTTGGTGTAGTTCCTAAAGTTTTATGGAATAAAACAAATCCATCCGATGCCAATAACCTGATCGATATTGCCGCCAGATGTCTATTAATAGAAGATGGAGATCGTTTGATTTTGATTGACACAGGAATGGGAAATAAACAATCAGACAAATTTTTTGGTTATTATTCTCTTTGGGGTGATGATAATTTAGATAGATCTCTAAAAGAGAAAGGATTTCATAGGGATGATGTTACAGATGTTTTTATTACCCATTTGCATTTTGATCATTGTGGAGGTGTTGTACAATGGAATAACAACAAAACAGGATATGAGCTTGCGTTTAAAAATGCTAAAATCTGGAGTAACAAAAATCATTGGAAATGGGCCACAGAACCAAATGCTAGAGAAAAAGCATCTTTCTTAAAAGAAAATATTCTTCCTATTCACGAAAGTGGACATCTTAACTTCATTTCCAGAACAGAAGAAACATTCCAGAAAAATACTGAATTGGGATTTGGCGTGCTATTTGTAGATGGTCATACAGAAAAACAAATGATCCCTCATATAAAATATAAAGAAAAAACAATTGTGTTTATGGCAGACCTTTTGCCCACAGCTGGTCACATCCCATTACCATATGTTATGGGTTATGATACCAGACCATTACTAACATTACCTGAAAAAAAATTATTTTTGGAAAATGCGGCCACAAATAATTGGTATCTGTTTATGGAGCACGATGCACATAATGAAATTATAACTGTACAGCAAACCGAAAAAGGTGTACGATACAAAGAAACTTTTACTTGTAATGAAATATTTAATTAATAATGCTATGATTCCAAAGTCTAATAAAATAATAATAGCTTCTGTAGCCTCAGCAATGTTATTGAGTAGTTGTGGAACACCTTCGATAATTTCTACACCGATAGAGAATATTGACACAATTCCTTTAAAAAACGTTGTATTAAACGAAGCTCAGCTAAAAAATTGGAACTCTGCTGATTTAACTATTGATACTATTCCCGGAATGAGTGTTAATCGAGCATATACGGAGTTAATCAAAAACAAAACAGGACAGACTGTTATTGTTGCTGTCATTGATAGCGGTGTTGATATAGAACACGAAGACCTTGACGAGGTTATTTGGACCAATACTAAAGAAATCAAAAATAACGGAAAAGATGACGATAAAAATGGATACATTGATGATGTCCATGGATGGAATTTTCTCGGAGACTCTGAAAATGAAAATCTAGAATACACAAGAATCGTAAAAAAACTTAAACCAAAATTTGATGGGAAAAATTTAGCTTCAATCGATCCCTCGGATAAAGATGAGTACCAAACTTATATTGAGGCTAAAGCAGAATATGAAAAGGAATATCAAGAAGCTCTTGGTAATAAAAATCGATACGAACAAATACTGCAGCAAGTTAAAATATCACACCAAAAGCTTACTGAAGTATTAGGAAAAGAAAACTATTCTCAACAAGAATTGCTTTCTGCAAAAGCTGAAACCCCTGAAATGCAGCAATATGTTGCAATACTATCTCAAATGTTTGGGTTTTTAGAAGAAGGTGAAACGATTCCAGATTTAGTAAATAATTTAAAGGAAGGTATTGAACATTTTACAGATCAACTAAATTATAATCTTAATCTTGACTTTGATGGAAGAACAAAAGTAGGAGACAATGTAGATGATTTGAACAATACTGATTACGGAAACAATAACGTAATGGGCCCTAATCCTGAAAAAGAAGGTATAAAGCATGGAACTCACGTTGCAGGAATTATCGCAGCTGAACGAAATAATGGAAAAGGCGTTAACGGAATTGCAAAAAATGTAAAAATAATGGCAATCAGAGCTGTTCCTAACGGCGATGAATATGATAAAGATATTGCATTAGCTATTAGATATGCTACTGATAATGGCGCTAAAGTTATTAACACCAGTTTTGGAAAATACTACTCAACTCATCCTGAATGGGTAAGAGAAGCTATAAAATATGCTGCAGAAAAAGACGTCTTGATTGTTAATGCAGCCGGAAATGAAGGAATAAACTTAGATCAAAAACCTGTTTATCCAAATGATCAAACAGATAACTCTTCTGAGATTTCGGATAATTTTATTACCATAGGAGCATTAAATTATGAATATGGCTCCAACCTTGTGGCTGACTTTTCTAATTATGGAAAAAGTAATGTAGATGTTTTTGCTCCTGGTGTAAAAATATGGGCTACTACCCCGTCTAATACATATGAATACCTTCAAGGGACTTCTATGGCTGCTCCTGCAGTTTCGGGTGTTGCTGCAATTATTCGATCCTATTATCCAAAATTAAAAGCATCTCAGGTAAAACAAGTATTAATGAATAGTGGTTTAAGCACTACTGCTACTGTAGTCATTGGTGGAGATGCTACCAATTCTAATAAATTTACAGAATTATCTAAATCTGGTAAGATGGTAAACCTATATAACGCTCTTATTTTAGCCGAGAAAATATCTAAATAAAAAACGAAACAAGTTATGTTTAAAATAATCTCAATTGGATTTTTACTATCTGTTTTAAGTGTTTCGGCACAGAACAATACAGACTACTGGCAGCAACACGTTGATTACACAATGAACGTGGATATGAATGTGGGAAATTTTCAGTACACCGGAAAACAAGAATTAGTATACACAAATAATTCTCCTGATTCCTTGTATCAAGTTTTTTATCACTTATATTTTAATGCATTTCAACCAGGAAGCGAAATGGATGTGCGTTCTAGAAACATCGCAGATCCCGATCCAAGAGTAATGGATAAAATCAGTAAACTTACTCCTGAAGAAATAGGATACTTAAAAGTTTCTAGCTTAAAACAAAATGGAACAAAAGTAAAGTATGAGGTCGCCGGTACGGTGTTAGAAGTGCAATTAAATAAGCCTATTGCACCAGGAGAAAAAGTAACTTTTTCTATGGGTTTTGATGGACAGGTTCCTAACCAAATACGCCGTTCTGGTCGTAATAGTGAAGAAAACATTGCCTTGTCGATGACGCAATGGTATCCTAAAATGGCTGAATATGACTTCGAAGGTTGGCACGCGGATCCATATATAGCTCGAGAATTTCACGGTGTTTGGGGGAATTTTGATGTAACTATAAATATTGACAAAAATTATATTATAGGTGGATCGGGTTATTTACAAAATCCACAAGAAATAGGGTATGGGTATGAAAAACCAGGAACAAAAGTAAAACGAAAAGGAAACAAGCTGTCTTGGCATTTTATAGCACCAAATGTTCACGATTTTACTTGGGCCGCAGATCCAGAATATATACACGATGTCGTTCAGGTTCCTGATGGTCCAGTGCTCCATTTTTTATATAAAAACAAAAAAGAATATCTAGAAAACTGGAAAAAACTACAGCCTAAATCTGTAGAATTAATGAAATATTTCAGTTCCAAAATCGGAAAATATCCATATGACCAATATTCTATTATCCAAGGAGGAGATGGGGGAATGGAATATGCTATGTGTACTTTAATTACTGGAGGAAGAAATCTAGGAAGTTTAGTTGGGGTAACTGCTCACGAAATGGCACATGCCTGGTTTCAGCATATTTTAGCAACTAATGAAGCTAAACATGAATGGATGGATGAAGGTTTCACTAGTTATATTTCGACATTAGCAATGAACGAAGTAATGCAACAAAACAAAACCAATCCTATCTCAGGAATGTATCAAGGATATTTTCAACTAGCTACTTCTGGAATAGAACAGCCACAATCTACACATGCGGACCGTTACACAAGAAATGGAGCTTATGGAGCTTCTGCATATGCAAAAGGAGCTGTTTTTATGGCACAACTTGGGTATGTTATTGGACAAGAAAATCTATCGGAAACAATCAAACGATACTATGATGAATGGAAATTTAAACACCCTACACCTAATGATTTTAAACGTATAGCGGAAAAAGTTTCTGGCATGCAATTAGACTGGTATCTAACAGACTGGACTCAAACTACAAATACCGTTGATTATGGGATTAAAGACGTTTTAGAAAAAGAAAATATAACTTCCATCACATTAGAGCGTATCGGACTCATGCCAATGCCTATAGATGTATATGTAGAATATATAGATGGAACTAAAGAATCTTTTTACATTCCTTTAAGAATGATGAGAAAAGAAAAAGATAATCCATTTCCGAAGATGAAACGTACGCTTTTATCTGATTGGACGTGGACCAACCCAACCTATTCACTAGATATTTCTAAGCCAAAATCTACTATAAAATCAATTTCTATTGATATTACCAAGCAGATGGCAGATATTGAATCTGATAATAATAATTATCCCTTACTAAACGATGGTACTCAGAATTAAAAAGTATTCTTTTTATTAGTAATATAACAGTTTAAAAACTCAGAATTGAAACCTATCAATTCTGAGTTTTATGTCTTATAAAATATTAACATAGTTTTTTTAGGGTTTTAGGCAAGTAAATTGTTCTATCTAAGTAGTATAAAATGTTTCTTATTAACTAAAAAAAATTGTAACTATTTATTATTTTAGAAGACTAAATTGTAAATATAATTAAACCATTACGTATGAAAAAGGTAAAATTACTTGTACCAATTTCTTTTGTTTTGATTTCTTTAGTTATTTCTCTTACTTATTTTAGTAGGGATGAAATCAACAAAAATCAAGCTAAAAAAGAATTAAATCCTTTAAAAAAGAAAGGAAAAAAGAAAAAAAAGACTATTGAAGAAAAAAGAAGATCAGTAGAAGAACGTTTTAAAGACGAATTAGAAAGGCAAGTAAACCCAAATACTGGCACGGTTCCTTTAGAAGAAAAACAAAAAGAGTTGACTATATCTAAGGAAATGATGATTAAGTCTCTTTCCAATAGGGCAAAACAAGCACAAAATACAACCTTTATCTCTAGAGGACCTTCGAACCTTGGTGGAAGAACTAGGTCTTTGGTAATTGATAGATCTGACAATACCAGTAATACCATAATTTCAGGAGGTGTTAGTAGTGGTGTTTTTAGAACTACGAATGGAGGAGCTAACTGGACAAAAGTTTCTTCTAATGATGAAATTCATAATGTAACTACAATTGCACAAGATCCAAGAGCTGGTTCTGAAAACATATGGTATTATGGTACAGGTGAATTTTCAGGTAATAGTGCTAGTGCTACAGGTGCCTTTTTTTTTGGTCAAGGTATCTGGCAGTCTACCGATAGTGGATTAAGTTGGACTCAAATACCCAGTACTGCTTCTTCTCAGGAACAATTTGATTCTCCTTTCGATATTATAGTTAAAATAGCAGTACACCCAATTACTGGAGATTTATATGCAGCCACTGCTGGAAGTATAAGACGTTTTGATGGTTCTGTTTGGTCTCTTGAATTAGATGCTGGCGGTACTTCCTTCTCTGATCTAATAATAACCAGTACAGGAATAGTATATGCAGCATTTTCTGGTTCCTCAACAAATGATGGAGTCTGGAGATCTCCTACAGGAATTGGATCTTACACAAGAATTGGATCTAATGCTACCCCTGGATTTGGATCCAGTGGAAGAATGGTATTGGCAGCTGCTCCATCTAATGAGAACTTGATATATGCACTTCATACAGTATCTGGATCGACTATAGAAGCAGGATTATGGAGATGGGATGATAGCGATGATTCTTGGACTGATTTTTCAAGTAAAATGCCAGATGAAGCAGGTGGAGATTTAGCAGGAAACGATCCTATTGCAGTGCAAGGAGGTTATGACCTTGTAGTTAATGTAAAACCAGACAATGAAAACTTTGTCGTTATAGGAGGAACAAATGCTTATAGGATTGAAAATATTGATACTGATCCAACTTTTGTAAGGATAGGAGGATATATTAGTAACTTTAGTTATGGATTATATAATTTGGGGGGTGGAGATTCGCATCATCCTGATATTCATGCATTGGAATTTGATCCAAATAATTCAGATATCTTATTTAGTGGAACAGATGGTGGTATTCATAGAGCAGATGCTACCAACACCACAGTTGGTTGGACTAATTTAAATAACAACTATCAAACCTATCAATATTATAATGTTGCTACAGACCCGGAAGCAACTTCTAATGTTGTAATAGGTGGGGCTCAGGACAACGGAACAACAGGAGGAGGTTTTTCTACCAGCCCTGATCTAACGACTATGGCTTCTATATTTGGTGGTGATGGTGTAGCTGTTGCCATATCTAGAGATAACGCATGTGTTCCTTTTTTCTACGGTACACAGAATGGTCAAATCGTTAGAAGTTGTCCTAACCAGGTTGAAATAACTCCTGTTTTTTCTACTAGTCAATTCGTAACTTATTTTCACTTAGATCCTAGTAATAACAATGCATTATATTATGCTGGAGAAGGTAATTTATTTAGAACTAATGAATCCAGTACCGTTACCTCATCCGGGTGGTCATTTTTGAGTGTTTTCAATGATGGAGAAACCATAAGACAAATGGTTACAAATTGGGGTGATTACAACGGCAATGATAGTTACTTACTTATAGGAGGTAGTGCTGGTTCTTTATTAAGACTAAATGATCCTCAAAATACAAGTTCAACAGATCTTATCGACATTACACCTCCTGGAGCAACTGGCGGCGTTAGTGGCATTGCAGTTCATCCAAGTAATAATGATATTGTATTGTTAACTTATTCTAATTACGGTATAACTAATATCTTTCTTACTACAAATGCAACTGATGCTAATCCTACTTGGACTGTAGTAGAAAGAAACATAGACGCTTTCTCTATTAGATCCGCAGCCATTACAGAATTTAACAATGAAATTACATATTTTGTGGGTACGGCAAGAGGTCTTTATAGCTCCACTGACCCTGTGAATGAAGATTGGGAAATACAAGCTCCTAACCAGATAGGGTTCGCATTGGTTAGTGCTTTAGCTTATAAACCTTCTAATAATAAGCTCTTAATTGGGACTCACGGTAATGGTATGTATGAAGCAACTATCCAATCTACATTATCTGTTGAAGAATTCGATACGGCAGAATCATCAAGTTTTGTTGCTTGGCCAATTCCAGCAAATGATATTATTAATATTGTATTAGAAGATTCTTTCGTAGAAGGAGACTTAGATTATAAAGTTTTCAGTATTAACGGAAAAGAAGTAAAAAACGGCATATTAAATAATAATAAACAGGTTAATGTTAATGATTTAGCCCAGGGAAATTATATTTTGCAATTAAACTCTGCTTCTAAGAAAAAAGCTGTCATTTTTAGTAAGCAATAGATTATCTTAATCTTTAAAATAAAATCCAGTGTTAGAGTTCTAACACTGGATTTTATCTTTCTAATGCATTCATCCCAGATCTTATCTGTATTTTTACCCAAACATGGAAGCAACTTTTGGCACAAATGAAAGATTGAAAAGTAAAAAGGAAATAGAGCTTCTTTTTTCTGAAGGGAAATCTATTGCTAAATATCCTATACGTCTTATTTACAAAAAAACTACCTTAGAAAATACTGTTCAAATTCAAGCAGGAGTTTCAGTTAGTAAACGTAATTTTAAAAAGGCTGTAGATCGCAATCGTATAAAACGTTTATTGCGCGAAAGTTATAGAAAAAATAAGTATCTTGTAGGCAACAACACTACTCATCAATTTGCTTTTATGTTCTTATATACTGGTAAAGAAATGCCTGATTATATAATAATTGAATCTAAAATAAAAGAAATAATACAAAAGTTCATTGCGAAAGAAATTAAAACATTATAGTTTTAAACATCTTCTTGCCTGATAAAAAATGAAACGTATGAAAAAGAGAGTCCTTTATCCTGCATTTGCAGTTATTTTTCTGTTATCCACAGTAAGTTTTAAATCTGATTTTTTTGAAATCGCCAAACAGATTGAAATTTTTACTACCATGTTTAAGGAATTAAACATGAACTATGTGGATGAGACAAATCCTGCGGAACTTATGGACACTGCTATTAAGGCTATGCTAAATGATTTAGATCCGTACACTAAATATTGGAATGAACAAGATGTAGAAGCATCCAAAATTAGAAATGCTGGAGAATATACAGGTATTGGAGCATCAGTTAAAACCGTTAAGGATAAAATAATCATTGTAGAACCTTATAAAGATTATCCTGCAGATAAGGCAGGTCTTAAGGCTGGAGATGAAATCATTAAGATTGGTGATGTAACTGTGTCAGATTTTGAAGAAGATGCAGGAGAACTTCTTAAAGGAGCTAGTGGAACAAAAGTAGAAATTACTTACAAAAGACAAGAGCAAACAAAAACTACAATCTTAACCAGAGAAGAAATAGAAGTAAAAGCCGTTCCGTTTTCTTCATTATTAAATGATAATACAGGATATATTGTACTATCTAAATTTAATAACAAAGCATCTTCAGAAACCGTTGCTGCTCTAAAAGAGCTAAAAGCTAAAGGTGCGGATAAAATTATTCTGGATCTTAGAGGAAATCCTGGAGGTTTGCTTAGCGAGGCCATAAATGTTACCAACATTTTCGTCCCTAAAGGAGAACTTATCACCACTACCAAATCAGTTGTGAAGAAATATAATAAAGAATACTTCACAAAAAAGACTGCTGTTGACACAGAAATCCCGTTAGTTGTTTTGGTAAATGGCAGAAGCGCTTCTGCCAGTGAGATTGTTGCCGGAAGTATTCAGGATTTAGATAGAGGTGTCGTAATTGGTGCTAGAAGTTTTGGTAAAGGGCTTGTACAGCGCCCTAAAAAACTCACCTATGGGACACAGCTAAAAATAACAATATCTCGCTATTATACACCAAGCGGAAGATGTATTCAGGCATTAGATTATTGGAATCGTGATGAAAATAATAAAGCAGTTCGTATAAGTGAAAAAGACTTCAAAGCTTTCAAAACTAAAAAAGGAAGAACTGTATATGATGGTGGTGGAATTCAACCGGATATCGAAATGGAAACTTCAAAATTTAGCAATATAACTACTTCTCTACTTCAATCAGATGCTATTTTTGATTACGGAACAAAATATTATTATTCTCATCAAAACGATGATATCACTAATTTCAAGTTTACTGATAAGGACTATGAGGATTTTAAAGTTTTCGTAAAACAAAGTGGTTTTAACTATGAAACCGCAACAGAAAAATCTCTCAAAAAATCGTTAGAAGTAGCTAAAAGAGATAAGCTTGATAAAGATATTTCTGAAAGTTATAATGCTTTATTAGCATCTATTAAGGTTTCTAAAGAAAAAGGGTTAGACACATATAAAACAGAAATTGAAAATATACTTACGGATGAGATTGTAAAACGCTATTCGTATAGAGAAGGTTTATATGACTACTACATAAGCCATAATCCGGAAATTGAAAAAAGTAAAGAGATTTTAGGAAATAAAACTAAATATGATAACATCTTAAAATAATAATTTAAATCCTAATAACAAAAAACCAGCGATATCGCTGGTTTTTTGTTATTAGGATTTAATCATCGCTATATGCGGAATACCGTCTTCCAAATATTCTTCTCCTATTTGTTTAAATTCGTGTTTTTCATAAAATTTATTGAGATAACACTGAGCTGATATTTTGATCTGATTAGTGTAAAAATTTTCTTGTATCCCTTCGATACTTTTTTTTATTAAATCATGTCCATATCCATATTTTCTAGCTTTTTCGGATACTACTACTCTACCTATACTAGCTTTTTCAAAATAATCTCCAGCATCAAATATTCTTGTATAAGCTACAATTTCATCATTATTATATCCTATTACATGAAGAGCTTTTTGATCTTTATTATCAATGTCTTGATAAACACAATCTTGTTCTACTACAAAAACTTCAGCGCGTAAGCGCAAAATTTTATATAATTCTAACGTTGATAGCTCTTCAAATTTTTTTACTTTAAAATGTATGTCTCTCATCTATGAACATAATTAACACATAGAGATCTTATTTACTCTATTCTGATGTCTTCCTCCTTCAAATTCTGTGTCCAAAAAAGTTTTAACCATTTCAATCGCTTGTGGTAAAGATGTAAATCTTGCAGGAATACTTATAATATTAGCATTATTATGTTGTCTTGTTAATTCAGTAATTTCTTTAGTCCAACATAAACCCGCGCGAACATTTTTATATTTATTTGCTGTCATTGAAACACCGTTTCCACTACCGCAAATAAGAATTCCAAAATCTACATCATTAGTATCGACATCTTTTGCTACAGGATGAACAAAATCCGGATAATCTACACTGCTATTCTCATCAGTACCATAATTTACAACCTCTATCCCTTGAGTTTTTAAATATGTAATTATTCCAAATTTATATTCGGTTCCTGCGTGATCGTTTCCAATAGCTATTTTCACAACTTTTAAGTTTTAAATTATTTAGAAGATTAATATTTTTTATTGAAAGCAAAGATACTTTAAACAAAAAAAGTAAAGTTCAAAAAATCAATAAATTAACCCAATATTACTTTAATGTTAATAACCCCTTAGCTCCTGTTAATATTACATGTGGATAAATAGTTCCTAAAATTGAGTAACTTTTTTTGGTAGTTATATATATTATTAGAATACACGCTTACTAGTCACATATCAAAATTTATTACCACTTTTTTCTAGTTAAGTTTTTAAACAATAAACCATCGTTATCAACTATGGTTTTTCCGTAAAAATATTAATAAACACATGTGTTTATAAAATATGAACAGCTGTTAATTAAAATTCATTTTTGTAACATTTTCAATCATTTAGCATATTGATATCCTGTTGATATCTATCTGAAAATTCAAACTAACTTAATAAACAAATAAAATTTGATCAAGTTATACCGCTATGAACACTACATGATAATCATCATTTTTGTTTTTTAATTTTAAAGAAAAGAAAAGTATATATATAATATATGTTGAAAACTATAAAAACTATGAAACATAGATTATATAATTCTAAGATGTGAATTTGTGTTTAGGTCATCTATGATCTGTTGTACTTTTATTTGATCCTTTTGATGAATTTTTAGATTTATTCCACCTAAAGCATTTGAGTAAAACGGAAAGACTCCAATCATCGTTTCGTTCTCAAAAAAATAAGAAATACCTTCTCTTTCCAAAAGAAGTCGTAATATTGCATAATCGTTTGGATACGTAAAGGTTGCAATTGTAATAAAATCTTTCATAGAAATAATCCAGATAATAGATTATCTAAATATACAAATTATATAAAAAAAGAGTTAATTGATTTGTGTAGCTTCCTTATCAGAGTTTATAGCACCATTTATTTCTGATTTTTCATTGGTATCTGTTTTCTGATCCATTGTATTTCCAATATAAAGCGTAGAATAATATATACCTAATAAAAATATTAGAGTAAATAGAAATATAATTTTATGAATTTTTTTGACTTTAGGTATCATATACTTATGTATCAAACGAATAAATAACAATCTTCGTATTTTAAAATTAGGTAAATTTTAAGAAAAAAAAGAAGATTTGTTGACAATAGTTATTTGTAATAAACTGATTTACAGATAACATATTTTTTTAACTATAAACAATAATAAAATTTAATATTTAGTAAAAGTTTACATAGAAAACAACTTATGTTAAAAGATAAGCTGTAATTTTATATTAGATTATTTAAAAAAAATTAATGAAAAGAAGAAGAGGAAAGAAGTCTCCTAAAATAGAAAATATTACCCAAGGAATACTCAAAATACTTAAATCAGACCCCAACCAAACATTTAATTATAAACAGATTGCTGCTAAGTTTGGAGTGGACGATCCCAGTAGTCGAAATCAGATAATAAAGAAGTTATCACAACTTGCGGCAAAAAAGGAAATAGAGGAAATAGATAGAGGAAAGTTTAAAATTGTACCGAATATTAATACGTATTCCGGAAGATTGGATATTACATCAAAAGGTACTGGATATGTGACAGTACCAGATCTTGAAGATGATATTTTTATACCAAATAATAATCTTAATAAAGCGCTAAATGGAGATGAAGTTGAGGTTTATGTATACAAACGTAAGCGCAGGGGTAAGAGTGAAGGAGAGATTACGAGAATTATTTCTAGAAAGAAAGATGAGTTTGTAGGAGTTATAGAAATACAAAAGAATTATGCATTTGTTAATATGCAGGATGGTAAGATGTATACTGATATTTTTGTTCCAAAGAATAAAATAAAAGGTGCAGAAGATGGTGATAAGGTATTAGTAAAATTAGAAGATTGGCCTGAAAAAGCAGATTCGCCATTCGGAAAAGTTATAAAAGTACTTGGTAAACCAGGAGATCATAATACAGAGATTCATTCGATATTAGCACAGTATGGCTTGCCATATGAATTTCCTTTAGAGGTAGAAGCGTATGCTGATGAACTAGATACTTCTATTCAGGAATCAGAGATCAAAAAACGAAGAGATATGCGAAAAACGCTAACCTTTACAATTGATCCAAAAGATGCCAAAGATTTTGATGACGCACTGTCTTTCGATGTTTTAGAAAATGGAAATTACGAAATAGGAATACACATTGCTGATGTATCACATTATGTAAAACCAGGGACAATTCTGGACGAAGAGGCTTATGAAAGGGCAACTTCTGTCTATTTAGTAGATAGAGTAGTGCCTATGCTTCCTGAAGTGTTATCAAACAATGCTTGCTCCTTAAGGCCACATGAGGAAAAGTATACATTTTCTGCTGTTTTTGAATTAGATGATAAAGCAGAAATTAAGAATCAATGGTTTGGCAGAACGGTTACCTATTCTGATGCTCGTTTTGCTTATGAAGAAGCACAGCATATAATTGAAACTAAAGATAATAGTATTCCATCAGAGATTTCTTTGACTGGAAAGGCATATAGAACAGATCAAAAAATAGCAGATGCAGTTTTAAAATTGGATGATTTGGCAAAAATAATGCGAGGTAATCGTATGCGAGAAGGAGCAATATCTTTTGATAAAGTAGAAGTAAAGTTTAATCTAAACGAAGAAAATAATCCAGTAGGAGTGTTTTTTAAGACTTCTAAGGATGCGAATAAGCTTATTGAGGAGTTTATGTTACTTGCTAATAAAAAGGTAGCAGAATTCATCGGAAAGCAAAATCCAAAGAAAACATTTATATACAGAGTCCATGATGAACCAAATGATGAAAAATTAGCAGCTTTACAGAATGTTATTGGACGATTTGGTTACAAATTAGATCTTAGAGATCGTAAAACCACAACAAATTCACTAAATGGATTATTAAAGGACGTTCAAGGAAAAAAAGAACAAAACCTTGTAGATACGTTAGCAATACGAAGTATGAGCAAAGCGGAGTATACTACACATAATATTGGACATTATGGACTTGCTTTTGATCATTATTCTCATTTTACTTCACCAATAAGACGTTATCCAGATGTTATGGCACATCGTTTGCTACAACATTATTTGGATAGTGGAAAATCTGCTTCAGAAGAGGAATATGAAGAACGATGTAATCATAGTAGCTCTATGGAAAACCTAGCGGCAAGTGCAGAAAGAGATTCTATAAAGTATATGCAGATTAAATTCATGAAGGATCATGAAAACGAAGAATTCTTAGGAGTAATTTCTGGAGTTACCGAATGGGGTATTTATGTAGAAATTATTAGTAACAAATGCGAAGGAATGATTAGACTTAAGGATATGAATGATGATCATTATATTTTTGATCAAGATGAATATGCAGTGATTGGTCAACATTCTAAAAAAGTATATCAGTTAGGAGACGAAGTATATGTAAAAGTAAAGAATGCAGATCTTGTTAAAAGGCATTTGGATTTTACCATTTTAGGAAGTAAACAAGAAAAAGAATAAACAGTAGAATACACCGTTTATATATAAAAAAACCGCACATTTATCAATTTTAAATTTATTTAGGAAATGAAAAAAGTAGTATTTCTTTCGTTAGTGTTTGTTGTATCTATGCTAAATGCTCAAAAAGTTATAACAAAAAATGTAGGAGATTTTAATGAACTTAAAGTCTTTGATAAAATAGAAGTTAAGCTTATCAAAGGATCAGAGAATAAAGTAGAAATATCTGGTATTAGTAGAAAAGAAGTAGATGTAGTTATTAAAGATAACGTTCTGAAAATCAAAATGTCTTTAAGTAATACATGGGATGATAATGATACTGATGTTACGGTGTATTATACAGATATTTCAAAACTAGATGTAAACGAAGGTGCCAAAATAATGGTTAAAGGAGTAATATCGGCTTCAGAATTGGATCTAAGAGCACAAGAAGGTGGTGATATATATGCAGAGATAAAAACTGATAAATTATTAGCACGAGCTGTTAGTGGAGGTGGATTACATATAGAAGGAAGCGCTGGAGAACAGGAAGTAACTGTTAAAGCTGGAGGACAATTTATTGCGGAAGACTTAAAAACTGTAAGAACTCAAGTAAAAATTAGTGCTGGTGGTAGAGCAAATGTACACGCTAGTGACTATGTAAAAGCTAATACAGCTGCTGGTGGTACTATAAGAATTTATGGAAACCCAAAAGAAGTTGATGGAAAAAAAGTATTTGGTGGTAAGATTATAGAGGTAAACTAAGTTCTATTTTCTAAATTTGTAAGAAACACGCTTACATTTTATGTTTCAAGACGCTCAAGCAGCAATATTTTTAGGATTTATATTAGCCTTTTTGATTGGGCCAGTATTTTTTGTTTTACTAGAAACTGCAGCTATCAAAGGATTTAGAGCAGCATTAGCTGTTGATCTCGGAGTTATATTTGCCGACATAGTGTTTATTTTAATTGCCTATTTTAGTACTAATCAAATTTTAGAAAAAATAAAGGATGATCCTGCTTTATTTATTTTTGGTGGGATGTTATTAGCCACTTATGGTTCTATTTCTTTTATTAAAGAAAGAAAAAACTATAACAAATTAAGAGATACTTCTGTAGAAATTATAAACAAGCATAATTACTTTATGCTTTTTTTTAAAGGTTTTTTATTAAACTTTATAAATATTGGCGTTTTAGCTTTTTGGATTGGAATTATAGTAGTGGCAGGTCCGCAGATGGATATGGATACCAATAGAATTGTTATATTTTTTGTAATGGTTCTTTGTACATATTTATTTATTGATGTACTTAAAATGCTTTTAGCTAAGCGTCTTAAAAGAAAATTGACTCCTAAACGTACTTATATTATCAAAAGATCAATTAGTATGATTATGGTAGTTTTTGGAGTTTTTCTAATTCTGAAAGGTGTTCTTCCTGATACTATGGAAAAGAAAATTCAGGATAAAATTGAAAAAATTAGACCGGACTCTAGTTTTAAATGAAAAAAGTCCTGTAATTATTACAGGACTTTTTTTTGAGGTGTCGAGCGGATTCGAACCGCTGTAGATGGTGTTGCAGACCACTGCCTAGCCACTCGGCCACGACACCCTTTTTGTCTTCGAGGGCAAATGTAAAAAAATTTATGATTACTTCGGATTTATTTATCTTTTTTTACTCCTAGTAATTGTAACCATCTGTACATTTCCTCCAATTGGTGGATTAATTTTAGACACATCAACCGTTGCTTTATCTACTAAAGGTAGTTCCTCTAATATACGAGTTAAGATCCGTTCTGCAGCATGTTCTAGTAATTTAGAACGAATGGCCATTTCTTCCTTAACAATATGATTAAGATGCACATAATCAACAGTGTCAGAAAGATGATCAGAATGGGCTGACGTATTAAGATTTGCTTTAATTTTTAAGTCAATTCTATAATCAGAACCAATTTTTTTCTCCTCTACGAGACACCCATGATATGCATATATCTTGATGTTTTTAAGCGTAATTAATCCCACAAATTTTTTTTACAAAGGTAATGGAATCTTTAGTAAGAATTTAGAGGAAAAGAACCCTTTTCTATATAAGTGATACAGTTATTAAACAGATATTATACAATTGTTGTGTATCATTAGAAATATTAGGTAATTTTGTATTTTATTTTTAATCAATGACAGAAGAAAAAAAATCACTCAATTTTTTAGAGCATATTGTAGAGGAAGATTTAGCGAACGGAATGAATCCAGAAGATTTACGTTTTCGTTTTCCTCCAGAGCCTAACGGATATTTACATATTGGTCATACCAAAGCAATAGGTATTAGTTTTGGATTAGGACTTACATATAACGCGCCTGTAAACCTACGTTTTGATGATACAAATCCAGCAAAAGAAGAACAGGAATATGTGGATGCCATTAAGGAAGATATCTCGTGGTTAGGATATCAATGGGATAAAGAATGTTATTCTTCTGATTATTTTCAAAAATTACATAATTGGACTGTAGCGTTGATTAAAAAAGGAAAAGCGTATGTAGATAGCCAATCTTCTGAAGAAATTGCGGAACAAAAAGGAACCACTACAGAACCAGGGATTAATAGTCCATACAGAAATAGATCTGTTGAAGAAAACCTTGATTTATTTGAGAGAATGAAAGCAGGTGAGTTTAATGAGGGTCAGCATGTAGTTAGAGCCAGGATTGATATGACGGATCCTAATATGTTGATGCGTGATCCATTAATGTACAGAATATTAAAAAAATCACATCATAGAACAGGAGATAATTGGTGTATATATCCTATGTATGATTGGACTCATGGAGAAAGTGATTACATAGAAAATATTTCACACTCTTTATGTTCGTTAGAATTCAAACCACATAGAAAGTTATATGATTGGTTTTTGGATCAAATTTATAGTGGTAATATAAGACCAAAACAAAGAGAATTTGCACGTCTTAACTTGAGTTATACGATTATGAGTAAACGTAAATTACTTAGATTGGTTAACGATGGTGTAGTAAAAGGTTGGGATGATCCTAGAATGCCAACTATTTCAGGTTTAAGAAGAAGAGGTTATACGCCTGGGTCTATAAGAAAATTTGTAGAAACTGTTGGTGTAGCCAAAAGAGAAAATGTTATTGATGTTTCGTTATTAGAGTTTTGTGTTCGTGAAGATCTTAATAAAATTGCGCCTAGAGTAATGGCAGTTTTAGATCCGGTAAAATTAGTAATTACAAATTATCCTGATGAAAAAGAGGAATGGTTAGAAGCAGAAAATAATCCGGAAGATGATAATGCCGGCTCTAGACAAGTTCCTTTTTCTAAAGAATTATACATTGAAAGGGAAGATTTTAAAGAAGATGCGGGGCGTAAGTATTTTAGATTAACACTTGGTAAAGAGGTTCGTCTTAAGAACGCATATATTATTAAAGGAGAAAGTATTGTAAAAGACAAGGATGGTAATATCATAGAAATCCATTGTACATATGATCCTGAAAGTAAATCGGGTAGCGGTACTGAGGAATCCAAACGTAATGTAAAAGGAACACTGCATTGGGTATCTATAAAACACGCAATACCTTCGGAAATAAGACTGTATGATAGGTTATTTAATGATGAAGCTCCAGATAGTCATAAGGAGAAAGATTTTATGGAATTTCTGAATTCTGACTCGCTAAAAGTGATAACAGGATTTGTAGAACCTAGTCTCAAAGATGCAAAACAACTGCAACAGTTTCAGTTTCAAAGATTAGGATATTTTAATATAGATCCTGATAGCACATCTGACGCATTGGTGTTTAATAAAACAGTTGGTTTACGTGATACATGGGCCAAAGTTAAAGCTGTTAAGAACACTCAATCTAATAATAATAAACCACAAGAGAATACACAAAGAGAAGTAGCTGCAATCGATGAAATCAAAAGAGCAGGCAAGAAGTATACTAATTTACCAGAGGATAAACGAGAGGCTTTAAAAACAAAGATTTTAGAAGTAGCCAAAAAAGTAGATATAGATGAACTAGTACCATTGTATGGTACAGCAGCTAAAAAAATAGGAACTAGAATTGTTGTTACTTTAGCATTAGGAGTTGTTTTAGAAACAAAAGAAATAGAACCGGATCGGTTAGCCAAGGATTTTATTTTAAAAGGAAAAGAAGATAATAACGAGTTGTTAAGTAAGGAAGCATCAGATATAGCTTATAAGTTTTCCATATAGTGTATAAAAATGAAATTTAAGGAGCAGAAGAAAGTGATTTATTTTCACTTGTTATTAAATATTGTTTTTGCTCTTTTTATTACGTGTTCATCATATTATCACATTCCTCTTAAAGGGGGAAAAGATATTTTAGTATATCTCATTCATTTGTGTATTATTCAATCCACATTTGCAGGAATATTATATATTATTTCGTTATTTAAAATACTTTTTAAAGTAGTTTTTTCTTTACTATTTTTAGTATTAGGTTACTGTCATTTTGGGTGTATAGTATAGATATTTCAGTTTCTTCTGCCTTGGTATATGCAGTATTAACGACAAAACCATATGTTGTTAAAGATCTAATTAGTGTTCAGCTAATTTTCTTCATACTTGTTTTAATAGGAGTTTTATTTTTTATTTTTAAGTATTATGATAAACTAGAAAAGAAACAAGGTTTTAAGGTTTTTCTTCCTATAAGTGTAGGGTTATTTTGTTTGTTTTTCTGGGCGGATCATGTGAGATTAAAAAGCTTTAGTACTAAACTTCCATATTCATTATTTTATAGCTTAATAGCTTATTCTGGTCAGGAAAAATTACCATTAAAAAGTATTAAAAAGAGTAATAATAGAGGTGATGAAGATGTTAAAGTGGTTTTGGTTTTAGGAGAATCAGTAAGAGCAGACCATTTACAACTAAATGGATATTCAAGGAGAACGACACCAAAATTATCTAATAGGGACAATATTGTTAGTTTTGATAAGGTGTTTACTAATAAAACGAATACAGCTTTAAGTTTACCACGAATTTTAACTGATGAAGGTATTTATAGTATTTCTCAGGATTCAATAATATCACTTTTTGATATTGTAAGCTCTAAAAATATTCGAACAGAATGGATTGGAAATCAACTTTTAGAAAGTTCATATAAAGCCATAGTAGAGACGAATAATGAAGTAGTTATTATAGATGAATTAAAATCTTTTTGGAGTTTTAATAAGAAACAGGATCTTAATCTAATTCCTAAATTTAAGGAGAAAATTTCTGAGTATAATATGGGTCTTTTCACATTACATATGATAGGAAGCCATTGGTGGTACGAGGATAAATATACTGATGAATTCAGAAAATTTGCACCCGTAGTGGATAGTAAATATATTCCATCGATGACAAAAGATCAAATGATAAATTCTTATGACAACACCATCTTATATTTAGATAACTTTTTAGATGCAATTATTAAGATTTTAGAACGTCAAAATGGGCCCGCTGTAATGATATATATTGCTGATCATGGAGAAGCACTAGGTGAGGATGGAAAATGGTTACATTCCCATTATGAGAGTCTTACTAATCCGGGAATGATAGTATGGTATTCGAATTCTTTCAAAGAGAAGTATAGCAAAAAAGTGAATACATTAATAGAAAGAAAAGAAGAAAGTATCACTACAGATGTTATTTATCATTCAGTTTTAGATATTTTCAATAGTAAAGAATACGATTTGCAACAGTCTATTTTTGATTGTAAAGAATAATTTATCCTATTAATTATCAGCTATTTGCTCATCTTGTGGAATTTCAATTTCTGTTTTGAAATTCTTAAAGATTTTCTGAGTTTCTGGATCATCCAGCAATTTATTAGATTCGATAAAATACCATTTTTCTTTTTTCTTATCATAGAATCCGAATAATGAACTTTTAAGGGTAATAACTCTACCGTTAAAATCCATTTTTATAGTATTCTTTACAAGACAGCGGTATTCATTTTTCTCTTTTTTTATATCTGCTAATTTGTCAATTTTGGAACTAATAATTTTTATTTTTTGAGCGGTCATTGTTTTAAAAACCTGATCAATATCATTTTTTAGTTGCTCTTCACCATATTTTTTAGAAATTTTGGGATGTGTATATTCTAAAAGTGTATTAACATCTTTTTTTACAGAAGCTTCGGATATAGATTTTGCATCCCTAATTGCCTGTTTTTTTAGTTTATTAATATTTTGAGAAAAAATACTTCCGGAGATAAGTAGAAATATAATTAGGTAATTTTTCATTTTTAGGGTTTTGTAAGAACTCTTTTTATTATAAAGAATATTTATTAATTAAAATTTAATATTGTTTTTACCTATTAAAAACAGGTTTATATTAAAGACTCTAAGAGAAAATAAAAGTTGCATAATATAATATTATCCTTCAATTATAAAAAAGCTCTTAAATCGTATTATTTTGATTTTTTGGCAAAATTAGTAATTTGTGGAGATAGATATTCTAAATTTTGATAAAAAATAAAAACCAATCAAAAAATATGATCGGTTTTTATTTTTTTATAATTTAATTCTATGCTTCGGATTTCTTTCCACCAAGACCTTTTTTAGCGTTTTGTTTTTTCATTTCTTCTCCTATTTGGTTTGAAGCGGTAAATGAAGCAATCATATTGTTTAACATATCACTACCCGCCTGTGGAGAGTTTGGTAATAATATTAAATTACTGTTTACGTGTTCTCCAATAGATTGTAAAGTATCATAATGTTGTGTGACTACAATAAGGGCAGAGGCTTCTTGAGAATTAATACCAACATTGTTTAAAACGTCAACACTTTCTTCTAAACCTCTAGCGATTTCTCTTCTCTGATCTGCAATACCTTGACCTTGTAATCTTTTACTTTCCGCTTCTGCACGGGCTTTAGCTACAATTTTAATACGTTCAGCTTCGGCTTCATATTCTGCCGCAACTTTTTCACGTTCAGCTGCATTAATCCGGTTCATAGCTTCTTTAACTTGTAGGTCTGGATCAATATCGGTAACTAGTGTTTTGATAATATCATAACCATAATTAATCATTGCTTCATTAAGCTCTTGTTTTACCGCTATAGCAACATCGTCTTTTCTTTCGAACACGTCATCCAATTTCATTTTAGGAACTTCGGCGCGTACAACATCAAACACGTAAGAGGTAATTTGATCATGCGGGTTTTCTAATTTATAAAAAGCATCATATACTTTTTCTTTAAGTACCTGAAATTGTACGGAAATTTTAAGACGAACAAATACATCATCCTTCGTTTTTGTTTCAACTAAAACATCTAACTGTTGTATTTTTAAGTTTATACGGCCGGCGATACGATCAAAAACAGGAATCTTAAAATGCAACCCAGAGTTTCTGATGCTTAAAAATTTACCAAAACGCTCTACAATTGCAGAGGTTTGTTGTTTAACTGTGAATATCCCGGATATAAGAATTAAAAACCCGAGTATTATAATTGGTATTAAATATAGTCCCATTGTTTTTTAGATTAAAAGTTAATAGACATAATGAATTTACTAATTAAATGTAAATCATTGTATTTTATTTTGATATAGTTATCATAGCGATATAACGATTAGCTACATAAGAGATGTCTATTAAATTCCATCCTTCGGAAGAAGATTTATTTAATGTGTCCTCAATTTTTTTTCTAAGCTTTTCTATAGACCAGTTTTCAGATACCTTTATCACTTTATATTGTTTTCCCATAGTTGACATTTTTTAGAATGGTTACTTTATTGGTATACATTTTTGTAAAAATGTTACAGGTGTGAAAAAGCGCAACCCATTACCTTATTAAAGATAATGGGTTATTAATTGGATATTAAAAGCGATAATATTATAGCTTTTTTACAAGTGATTCAATTCGGTGAACAGTTTCTTCTTTTCCAATAATTTGCATTATTTCAAAAATATCAGGACCCTGAAGTGATCCAACTAAAGCGATACGAAGAGGCATCATAATTTTTCCAAATCCTATTTCTTTTGATTTTATCCAAATTTTAACAATGTTTGAAACATTGTCAGAGCTAAAATCTATAATGTCATTAATAACTTTAATTAACTCTTGCATAAGAGTTGGAGTGTCTTCTTTCCAGGCTTTTTTAATTGCTTTTTCATCATATTCAGATGGAGCGATAAATAGGAACATACTCAGTTCTAAAAGATCCTTAGAAAAAACTGCTCTTTCTTTAACTAAATTAACAATTTCGGTAAGATCAAAAGATGTAGAAATATTGTTGTTAGAAAGCATTTGTTTTAATTGTTCCACGTGTAATCTAATATCTGCCTGTTGAAAATGTTGCTGCTGAAACCATTTTGTTTTCTCAGGATCAAATTTAGCTCCAGCTTTATTAACTTTTCCTAGATCGAATTCATTAATTAATTCTTTTAATGAGAATAGTTCCTGTTCTGTTCCGGGATTCCAACCAAGAAAAGCTAGCATATTTACAACTGCTTCGGATAGATATCCATCTTCACGATATCCTGACGCAGTTTCATTAGTTTTTGGATCCTTCCATTGTAATGGAAAAACTGGGAATCCCAGTTTGTCGCCATCTCTTTTGCTTAATTTCCCTTTTCCAATAGGTTTTAAGATTAATGGAAGGTGAGAGAAGCTAGGTGCTGTCCATCCCAATGATTTATAGAGTAAAACATGAAGAGCTAACGAAGGCAACCATTCTTCCCCACGAATGACATGAGTAATTTCCATTAAATGATCGTCTACAATATTTGCTAGGTGATAGGTGGGCATACCATCACTTTTAAATAATATTTTATCATCTAAAACATTAGTATCTATTTTCATATCACCACGCACTTCATCTGTGAGATGCAAAGTTTCATCTTTCGGACATTTGAAACGAATTACATATGGATCCTCTGAATTAATTTTTTGTTGTATTTCGTTTTCAGAAAGTGATAATGAATTATTTAATTTTGTTCTATTGTGCCAGTTATAGATAAATGTTTTCCCTTGAGCTTCATGATGGTCTCTGTGTTCACGAAGCTCTTCAGAAGTATCAAAAGCATAATAAGCGTTGCCATTTTCTATTAGTTGGTCGGCATATTTTTTATATAAATGTTTTCGTTCACTCTGGCGATAAGGTCCAAAACCGCCATCTTTTCCTGGTCCTTCGTCGAATGGAATGTTGCACCAATTTAGCGCTTCTATAATATAATCTTCTGCTCCGGGAACGTATCTATTTTGGTCAGTATCTTCAATCCTAAGAACAAAAGTTCCGTTATTTTTTTTTGTAAATAAATAATTAAATAGAGCAGTTCTTACACCGCCTATGTGCAAAGGTCCTGTTGGACTTGGGGCAAATCTTACCCGGATGTTTTTCATCATGATCTTGTTTTTAAACCTTATTAAAGGTGTATAAAAGCGACGACAAAGATACAATCTTAAATAAGGGATATAAAAAGATTTGTTTCAATTAATCTATAAATAATTATACGCTTATATCAAGGTTTCATTTCTTTGGGAACTCTTTTGTTCATTAACATAAACCATAAAGGAGGAAAAAATGATAGAACCATTGATGTGGGATAACCAAATGGAAGTTGTGGGCTTTCTTGATGATGATCAAGAAGCTGGTATTTTTTTGATGCTCTATAATGATGATCGCTATGTCTAGTAAGTTCAAAAAGTAAAATACGACCTAATAAATGGTTAGAATTCCAAGAGTGGATTTCACGAACGCGTTCATATCTACCAGATTTGTTTTTCTTTCTTAAAAGCCCATAATGCTCAATGTAATTGATTGTTTCTAATAATAAGAACCCAACTATTCCACAAGATATAGCGATAAGCATTCCTAGAAAACCAAAAACTAAAAAGATGATTAGTAGATATAATAAAGTAATAATGAAATACCAGAGCATGTCATTTTTTAACGATAGAAATGATTGATCATTTTGTTTCAATAAATTGATCTGAATTTTCCAAGCACTTATGTATTGTCCGATAACTGAGCTAAACCAAAAGAAATAAAGTGGTTGATTATATCTTGCCGTAGCAGGGTCTTGTTTGGTAGCAGCTTTTAGATGATGCCCAAAATTATGTTCTACGTAAAAATGCATATATAATGAAGGTAAGAGTAGGGCTTTGGCAATAAATCTTTCTTTAGAAAAACGATGACCCAATTCGTGGCCTACATTAATTCCATTAGCTCCAAGAACAATACCGGTAGATAGTATTATTCCAACTATTTCATAAGTTTCTAAACCAAAAGAAGATATTGTATATAATGCGTAGAATAAGACGGAATATATGATAGGGAGGTTTATATAGAGAAGCCAATCAAACAATTTCTTTTTGGATTTAGATAGGTGTAGTTCTTCATCAAGATTTTCCTCGGAAGAAGGTGTAAAGAGTTCAATAATAGGAATAAAACCGAATACATAAACAGGAGTCAAGTATGTATATGCGCCTTGTAACCATATACTTAGTAAAGCAACTATTGGAATTGAATACGCTGAGATATATTTTAAATCTTTCATAAGGGCTTAGATACTAGTAATTTGAATTATAATAAATATAACAAATCTATAAGAAATAAAGTTGTAGTTTTATAGATTACTGAAAAAGAAATGCATAAAAAATGGATAGTTTTGAATTCATAAAGAATAAATTAGAAGAATTTATTAAAAAGTATTACGTAAACGAGTTGATAAAAGGAGTGATACTTTTTTTTGCTACGGGTGTTTTATATTTTTTGATTACACTATTAGTAGAATATTTTTTATGGCTTAATAGTACTTGGAGAACAGTATTGTTTTGGCTGTTTGTAGTAGTAGAACTATCTCTATTTATAAAGTTTATCGTTGTACCGATTGCAAAATTGTTTAGACTTACTAGTGGGATTAACTATGTGAACGCATCAAGAATAATAGGAAATCATTTTCCTGATGTAAATGATAGCCTGTTAAATCTTTTACAGCTTAGTGAAGATGATAGAACATCTTCTTTACTATTGGCTAGTATAGAACAGAGGTCGTTACAACTAAAGCCAATACCTTTTAAGCTAGCAATAGATTTTAAGAAGAATACTAAATATCTTAAATATGCCCTTGTACCAATAACGGTTTTTTTACTAGTTAGTTTGTTTAGTGAAAATAACTGGTTTTCAGAAAGTTATGAACGTGTAGTGAATTATGAAACTGCATATGAACCACCAGCACCTTTTCAGTTTTTTGTAGTTAACAATAGTTTGGATGCTTTAGAAAGTAAAGATTTTGTTTTAGAAGTAAAGACAACAGGAGAGGTTATTCCGGAAAATGTAAGAATTAATTATAATGACGAGGTTTATTTTCTGAAAAACACCGGTGTTGGATCATTTCAACATACTTTTATTCAGCCAAAAGAAGCAATTGATTTTGTATTATCATCTAATGATGTTAATTCAAAAGAGTATACTTTAGATGTAGTACCGGTTCCGGTTTTATTAGATTTTAGAATGGATTTGGATTACCCGAGTTATACACAAAAGAACGACGAATCTTTAGAAAGTTCTGGTAATGCTACAGTGCCAGAAGGAACAAAGGTGACTTGGAAAGTAAATACCAGAAATACTGATAAGGTAAATATGGTGTCAAAGGATTCTATTGAGTTATTTGACAGAAAAGCCTCTATCTTTTATTATGAAAACAGTTTGTTTTCTGATTGGGATTATCAGATTACAACTTCTAATGGTAACATACAGGACTATGACAATTTATCGTTTAATATAAGGGTTATAAAAGATCAATATCCTGAGATAAACTTAAGTTCGGAAAGGGATACAGTTGATAACAGTACGATGTATTTTTATGGTAGAGTTAGTGATGATTACGGTCTAAGTAAATTGCGTTTAGTATATTACGATATAGACGATATTGGAGATAAGAAGATTCATAAATTGAATGTAAATTCTAAAGAGTTTGATGAATTTGTTTATGCGTTTCCTGGGAATCTAGTGTTGATGGACGGTATTAATTATGAGCTTTATTTTGAGGTTTTTGATAACGATGTTATTCATAGTTTTAAAAGTACAAAAAGCCAGGTTTTTAGTTTTAGAAAGTTAACCAATGAAGAAGAACAGGATAAGAAACTTAAAGAACAGAATGAAGCTATATCTGGGTTAAATAAATCATTGAAAAAATTTAAGGAACAGGAACAGGATTTGAAAAGCTTGAGTAAGTTACAAAAAGAGAAAAAGCAGTTAGATTATAATGATAAGAAAAAGTTAGAGGATTATCTAAAACGGCAAAAAGAGCAAGAAAAGATGATGCAGAACTTTTCTAAGAAACTTAAGGATAACTTGGAAAAGTTAGAGAATAAAAAGCAGGAAGAACCTTTCAAGGATGCATTGAAAGAAATGCTAGAAAGAAATGAAGAAAAGTTAAAAAAGAATGAGAAACTTCTAGAGGAAATAAATAAGTTATCTGAGAAGATTCAGAAGGAAGAGCTTACAGAAAAGTTAGAGGAGCTTGCTAAAGAAAATAAAAATCTAAAGAAAAATTTAGAGCAATTATTGGAGTTAACTAAAAGATATTATGTAATAGAAAAGCACGAAAAACTCGCTGAGAAATTGAATGATTTATCGGATAAGCAAAAGGAGTTGTCGGATAGGAAAGAAGAAGAAAACACAAAAGAAGAACAGGACAAGTTAAATGAAGAGTTTGAAAAATTCCAAAAGGAAATGGAAGAGCTTAGGGAAGATAATGAAGATTTAAAGAAACCAATGAATTTGGATCAGGATAAGAATGATGAGGAAGATGTTAAAGAGGAACAACAAAAAGCAAGTGAAAATCTAGAAAAAAATGAAAAGTCGGATGCAAAGAAAAATCAGAAGAATGCAGCTGAAAAAATGAAGCAAATGAGTAAAGGTATGCAGATGGAAATGCAGTCTGGTGGAGGAGAGCAACAACAAGAAGACATGGAGATGTTGAGACAGATTTTGGATAATTTGGTCGATTTTTCAATGGAACAGGAAGAGCTCATGAAAGGATTTAAAGGTATTAATAACGATAACCCGACGTATTCTACAAAACTAAAAAAACAGAGTATATTAAGAGAGAACTTTATTCATATCGACGATAGTTTATATGCATTAGCGTTGCGTACACCGACTATATCAGATGAGGTTACCGGCAAATTAACGGATATAGAATTTAATATAGATAAATCATTAGAGCGTTTGGCAGAAAATCAGTCGATCCAGGGAACGGCGAATCAGCAGTATGCTGTAACAGCTTCTAATGATCTGGCTTACTTTTTAAGTATGGCTTTGGATCAAATGCAAAATAGTATGTCAGCATCTGGTAAAGGAAAAAGCGGTAGTAAATCGAAAGGGTTTCAATTACCAGATATCATTAAGAAACAGGAGGAGTTAAATGAGAAAATGAAAGAGGGAACGGAGAAAGGAAAAGGTAAGAAGAAAGGGGAAAAGAAAGGAGAATCTGGGGGAGAAGGCTCAGGAGAGAAAGGAGAAAACGGTAAAGAAGGAAAGAAAGGTAAAGGTAAAAGTGGTGGAGGTGAAAGCGGGGATGGAAAAGACGGAGATGGAAAAAATGGCAATAAAAATGGAAAGGACGGGAAAAATAAAGAAGGGGAATCTGAGATGCAAAAGGAGAATATGAATGGAGAATTATATGAGATTTATAAACAACAGCAACAACTTAGAAATGCTTTGCAAGACAAATTAAAACAACAAGGAATTGGTAATCGTAAAGGAAGTGATTTACTAAAAAGAATGGAACAGGTAGAAAGTGAGTTGTTGGAGAAAGGTTTTAGTGATCAAACGTTGAGTAAAATGTTGGAGCTAAAGCATGAATTGTTAAAGCTTGATGATGCTACTTTCGAGCAAGGAGAAGAGGATCGAAGGGAAAGTAAAAGTAATGATAAGCTATTTGAGAATGATAGTAATCAGCAAATGCTCAAGGCAAAACAATATTTTAATACTACTGAAATATTAAACAGACAAGTATTACCTTTGCGGCAAAATTATAAACGTAAGGTTAAGGAGTATTTTAAAAAAGACAATGATTAATTTTTTTTACGAATCGGTTGATTTAGATGTTGATGAAAAGAGTATTTCTTCTTGGATACGAAAAGTGATATTTTCAGAAAAGAAGAAAGAAGGTGAAATAAGTTTTATCTTTTGCAATGATGATTACTTGTTAAAAATCAATCAGGATTTTTTGGATCATGATACGTATACTGATATTATCAGTTTTGACAATTCTTTGGGAAACGAATTAAACGGAGATATTTTTATATCGTATGAGAGAGTAGTTGATAATTCGTCTATTTATTCAGTGTCTAAAGAGGAGGAATTAAGAAGGGTGATAATTCATGGTATATTACACTTTTGTGGATTTAAAGACAAGACATCAGATGAGGGTGATATAATGAGACAAAAAGAAGATGAAAAACTAATTATGTTCCACGTGGAACATAATTAGTTTTTGTATAAGCGAATTGTTCCACGTGGAACAAATTTTATGTATAATATTTATTGTTCCACGTGGAACAAACGATGATGTAATATGTTTGATAAGGAATATGATGTTATAGTAGTGGGCGCAGGTCACGCCGGAAGTGAAGCTGCGGCGTCAGCCGCTAATTTAGGTTGCAGCACTTTACTGATCACAATGAACCTCCAGAATATTGCTCAAATGAGTTGTAACCCTGCAATGGGTGGAATAGCGAAGGGACAGATTGTAAGAGAGATTGATGCGCTTGGAGGATATAGTGGAATTGTGAGCGACAGAACCGCTATACAGTTTAAGATGTTGAATAAATCCAAAGGGCCTGCAATGTGGAGCCCAAGGGTACAAAGCGACCGAATGCGTTTTGCAGAGGAGTGGAGGTTGTTGTTAGAACAAACACCCAATCTGGATTTTTATCAAGAAATGGTAAGCGGTCTTATAGTGGATAATGGACAAATTAAAGGTGTTCGAACTTCTCTAGGTATAGAGGTGAGAGCAAAGACAGTGGTTTTGACTAATGGAACTTTTCTTAATGGTTTAATTCATATAGGTGATAAACAATTTGGTGGTGGTAGAGCAGGAGAAAGAGCAGCCACGGGTATCACAGAACAACTTTTGGATCTTGGTTTTGATTCTGGTAGGATGAAAACAGGGACACCGCCTAGAGTTGATGGAAGGTCGTTAGATTATTCAAAAATGGTCGAACAACCTGGGGATGAAAGACCAGAAAAATTCAGTTATACAAATTTATCTAAACCATTAACGAATCAACGGTCATGTTATATGACATATACTTCACCAGAGGTTCATAATTTGTTAAAGGAAGGTTTCGATCGTTCTCCTATGTTTAATGGAAGAATAAAAAGTATTGGACCAAGATATTGCCCGTCTATAGAAGATAAGATAAATAGGTTTGCAGATAAGGAAAGGCATCAAATGTTTATCGAACCAGAAGGATGGAATACAGTAGAGGTATATGTAAATGGATTTTCTACATCATTACCAGAGGATGTTCAATTTAAAGCATTGAGGTCTGTAGTCGGTTTTGAAGGGGTGAAGTTTTTTAGACCAGGATATGCAATAGAATATGATTATTTCCCGCCTACTCAATTAACACATACTTTGGAAACGAAATTGATTTCTGGTTTGTTTTTTGCTGGACAGATTAATGGCACAACGGGATATGAGGAGGCTGCATCTCAAGGATTAATGGCTGGTATAAATGCTGCTTTAAAAGTAAAGGAAGAAGAGCCTTTTATGATTAAAAGGAGTGAAGCTTATATAGGTGTTTTAATTGATGATTTGATTACTAAGGGAACAGAGGAGCCATATCGAATGTTTACTTCAAGAGCAGAGTATAGAACGCTCTTAAGACAGGATAATGCGGATTTTAGATTAACTCCAATGGCTCATAAAATTGGATTAGCTTCTGATCAGAGGTTAAAAAGAATGGAGGAGAAGGAAAAAAAATCTAAGGCTTTTGTGAAGTTTTTTAAAGATACAAGTGTCACGCCAGATGAAGCAAATCCGGTTTTAGAGAAGAAAAAGTCTTCATTAGTAAATCAAAGCGGAAAGATGTTTAAGCTATTTGCTCGTCCGCAGATCACATTAGAAGATATTAGACATTTTGAAAAGGTTTCTGAGTACATTAATGAAAATGAATTAGACAGAGAAGTTTTAGAACAAACCGAAATACAAGTTAAGTATTCAGGTTATATCGAAAAGGAAAAAAACAATGCGGATAAATTAAACCGATTAGAGAATATTAAAATACCTAAAGGGTTTGATTATACGAAGCTGAAATCCCTTTCATATGAAGCTCGTGAAAAAATGACAAAAATACAACCAACAACAATTTCTCAAGCATCTAGAATTAGTGGTGTTTCTCCTAGTGATATTTCAGTGCTTTTGGTTTATATGGGTAGATAATGAAAAAATTATTTTTTAAACAACAAAAGCCACTTAAGATAAAAATACTTGGAATATTGATTTTTGTTTTAGTAGGATATCTATTACTCATAGGTAATAGTTCTTTATCTCAGGTTTTAATTTTATTAACAATTGGAGTTTTGTTATTGGGTTATTCAATTTCTTATGAGGTTAGAGTAAGTTTTGAAGTTTATAGACATTTAAGGTTTTTTAATTCTACAGTTTACAAAGTAAAAAAGGATCTAGTTTTTCCGGAATATATTTCGGTTTTTTCTGCTTTGTTTACGCAAGATAATGAGTGGGGTTCTGTTTCTGCTTTGGGGACAAAAGAAAAGCATGGTTCATTTGTAATTAGGTTATTTAGTGAAAACAATAAATTCACCTTGTTTAAAACCAATAATTACGAAACTGCATTATTAAGAGCAAAAGAGCTTGGTGAATTGATAGATGTAGAGATTTATGACGCAACTAAATCATAGTTCCACGTGGAACAATTTATGTAACGATAACATGAATATAAGTATTAAATGAAATTTTTTTGCCGATAGTCGTCTTGAGCATTAGCTTTTATAATAAATATATTTACAGTTATAACATTATATAAAGACGATAAAGAAGAGAGATGACTAGGAAGCTTTCATAAAGTAGAAGGTTTTGATCATAATGCAAAATTCCGTCTTTATAGAAATTTTTATTTACTACTTAGAATTATCTTTGGTGAATACTAGTAACATAAGAGAACAAGAATAGATTAATACTTTTTTTAATTAATAATGAATAGAGAAAAGTTCGATATATATATAGAGTGTCTTGACCATACCGTTTCTGGTGAAAGTTTTGAACTTTATAAGGATATAGATTATGACATGCTAGTAACCACTCCTAAACCGGATGAAAATAGTTTAGGGAAGTATTATGAAAGCGAAGACTATATTTCTCATACAGATGCTAAACGAACTGTTTTTGAAAAAGCATATCATTTTGTAAAGAAATATTCACTTAATAAAAAAGTGAGGCTTATATTCAGGTTACACAAAGGAACAGGTGCTCTTTTAGATATTGGAGCCGGAACCGGAGATTTTTTGATCGAAGCTAATAAAAAAAAATGGCAGGTTGTTGGAATCGAACCCAACGAACAGGCCAGAATACTCGCAAAAGAAAAAGGAATTATTCTACAATCGGATACAGTTAATTTATTATCTAATAGTTTTGATATAATCACTATGTGGCACGTATTAGAACACATTCCTGATTTGTCAGCTCAGATAAAAGAATTAAAACGGTTATTAAAACCAGGAGGACATTTGATTATAGCGGTTCCCAATTTTAAATCGTATGATGCTTACTATTATAAATCTTTTTGGGCAGCCTATGATGTGCCTAGGCATCTTTGGCATTTTTCTAGAAATTCAATAAAGGCACTTTTTCTGAAAAATGGAATAATATTAAAGGAGACCAAGCCACTATTGTTTGATTCGTTTTATGTTTCTCTTTTGTCAGAGAAGTACAAAAATGGTAAGATGAATTTTGTAAAAGCATTTTGGATCGGCTTGCTATCTAATATTAAAGGAAAACGCTCAAAAGAATATTCATCACACATATATATATTAAAAAGCTCATAAATTTCGTTTTTAAGAACTTTTAAGCGCTTTTTAGAGAGAATTGTGACGGTAACACTAGCTTTTTTTGAAAAACGCTTAGAAGCATTAATTTTTAACCAATTGTGATTGTTTTTTACAATAGCTTAATGGTTGATCATTGTTTTTTCTTATACTTTCTTAATTTGATGAAGTTATGAGTATAACATCAGATGAACTTTGATATTTTTGCGCAGAACTAAATTTTTAAAATAATGAGAAATTTTATATGGATTGCCATTGCATTAATAGGAATGACTTCATGCAATCAGCAAATTGAAAAAACTGGGTATGTGAATAACACTAAAGTGGTATCGGATTTTAGTGAAATGAAAACTGCTAAAGAAAAGTGGACAAAAAAGAATAATGAAGTTAGAGCGGAATTAGAGGAAAAAGCAAAACAGTTTCAGATTGAAGTTCAGGGATATCAGAATATAATGAAATCGATGTCTAGTGCGAACAAAGAAAAGAAGGAACAAGAGTTAATGGTAAAGCAACAAGCTTTGCAAAGAGAACAACAGGCTAGAATGCAAGAAATTCAGCAAGGTAGTCAAACAGAAATAGACTCTATTATCGCCAAGGTTGAAGGTTTTATCAAGGAGTACGGTAAAAACAACGGGTATACATATATTTATGGGGAAACAGAGGTTAAAAATATATTTTATGCTAAGGAAGAATTAGATTTGACTGATACAATTATTACCGAGTTGAATGGCGAAAAGCCTTCTACGGAAGAAAAGTAAACAGTTTAATTGTTACTTGTAAAGATAGACCCAAAAAGCGACTAAGTTTTTTGGGTTTTTTGCTGGTTTTTATGGGGAAAATTCCGCAAAAAACTTTACATAAATTTATAATACGAGCATTACAACTAAAATGAACATATTATGTGATGTTAATGACGTTTTTCCTACAGCTTAATTTCTATTGATATTGATAGAAATTAAGCTGTTTAGTTACCGTCAAAAATGTGGTTATAATTAATAGTAAAATTCTTTTTTATTTAAAAAAACGTATGAGATTTTAAGAAAAATTAATACACTTAATCGGTGAAAATTGCCATTTTTACGTGGTTTTTAACCCTGTAAAAAAACGGAATTACTAGTTTTTTATATTTTTTTCAACTTAAAATTTGCTTTTTTCCGGTTCTTTTGTGAAAAAAAAATTTGATATAAAAGAATGTTTTTTTTAACTAAAAACTGTTATAACGTTCTGGTTTTTAGATTTTTGTATAAAAAAGAATTGATGTATATATACTTGATTTGTTAATGTAATTATCGTGTTTAAATCAAGTAAGAATATTATTACAAAAAAAAACGAAAAATTGGTTTGATATAAATTTTTAATTCATAATTTTATGACTTTACAATAATTATATTAACAACATTATTAACAAGCGCCCCAAATCGGTTGATTAATAGTGCATATTTTCACATAATTTTAACTGGTGTGATAACTATGAAGAAAAGACTTAACCTTACAATTGTTGCGATATTTTTGGCACTGGGTATCCACGTGGCCCAAGCTCAACGTAATATTGGTGCTCCATCCTTAACTTCAGGGGCCCAAGCTTGCGGTACGTTATCCAACAGTTTTGATTTTGTAGCAAGACTATCTCCCGGTACTGCATTACCAACAAATAATGAATTTATTTTAGAATTATCAGATCCTACTGGAAGTTTTGCTAACCAGGCGGATATAGAAGAACTGGATAGGGTTCTAGGTCCTAACGAAGCTTCAGGAGCTGAATCGAATATTAATTTCACAAATGTAACAGTCCCTCAAAACGCGAATAGCGATGACTATAGGTTAAGAGTAAGAGCTTCAGAAGTTAGTATCACGGGAGAAATATCGGATCCAATACCGTTTCACTTTTTTGACGATGATAATCTTTTGATACGCCTTAACAGTGGGGATGATGTGATATTTTGTAAAGTTGCATCTTTTGCGAAAGAAATTTCGGTAGAAGTTACAGATGGCACTACTGTGCTGGATGTTAATGATTTTAATTGGGAGTGGTTAAAAGATGGTGCAATTATTCCTGGAGAAAGTAATCCTACATTATTGGTAACTGAAGAAGGAAGATATCAAGCAAGAGTTCCTGTAGGGTTGTGTAATAATGTTTTTAGATTTAATAAATCTAATATAATAAATGCATCTTTGGTGAATGTCGGAGATATATCTATTGTTACCAATGCTTCGGATTTTTCTTTTTGTCCAGATGAACTTAAAGAGTTAAGAGCTAGCGAAATAGATTTTTCTTACGATTATCAATGGTTCAAGGATGATGAAGCATTAGAAGGAGAGATTGGTCCAACTATAATATTACCAGATAACGATTTTGGAGGAGAGTATACTTTACAGATAAGTCTTAGTGAAGATTGCTCAGATTTGGAAACACAACCGGTTATAGTTACTAATGAAGGTTCTAGTATAACGCTTCCGTTACCAGAAGGTTTGATATTATTACCAACTCAGATATTAACGTTAGTCGTAGAAACAGATGCGCCGGTTGGAAGTACATTTAGATGGATACGTGATACAAATATTTTAATTCAAGACATAACTACAGGTTCAACAATTACTTTTGATGTACCTGCAAATGGAGTAGGAGATTATAGAGTGGAAATTGATGCACTATTTCCAGACGATCCCTGTATGACGATGTTGTTTTCTGAAACCAAGATAAGGTCAGCTGAAAGGTTTGATATTATAATAGCCCCAGAAGATGTTGTCGATTGTGAACAGGATCCAATTACCATAACATTAACTGAAATGGTGGGGATAACTTCCGATGGAGAGCGAGTTCCGCTTACCACAGAGCAATTTGCTCTTTTTGCTTTTGAATGGTTTAATGATGGAGTCTCAACAGGTGAGACTTCTTTGTCGTTAGATGTAAGTCGTTCGGATAGCGGAGGAAGTTTCGAATTAAGAGCGATTTTTAGGCCAGGAGGTTTACCGAATACAGTTTCTAACAATTTACCTATAGATTTCTTATCGAGTGATATAGTTTTGGATATTACACCTCCTATATTACAAGTAGGAGAATCAGTAGTATTAACGGCACCATTTAATGATAATTTCACATATGAATGGTATGTGATTATAAACGGAGAAGAAGTTTTAATAGAGAACGAAATCGGGAATACGCTAACAGTAACAGAAGAAGGAAATTACTTTGCAAGAATTAGTACTTCTCTATGTACAGTTGACACAATCACTGCTTCGGTAGGAGGTCCAGAGGCGTTATCAGAATTAATACCTAACGTTATTACTCCTGGTGGAAACGTATCTAATAATGACTGGGTTTTACCTAATTCCTTTAGGGAAACTGATGTGGAGGTTACTATATACTCTTCTAATGGAAAAGTAGATTTCCAGAAAAATGGAGGTTACAATGCAGATTGGCCTACTAATTCAGCATCGCAAGCAAACGAACTTATTTATTATTATATAATATCTAGAAGTAGTACAGTTGTAAAAAAAGGGACAATTACAGTAATGAGATAATTTATGATTAAAAAAATACTTTATATATCCGTATTCATTTTTTGCTCACATATCGTGAGTGGACAGGACGGATCATCTAATACATCAGGTATATTACCATCAGATATTCCGTTACATAATTCTCTTAAATATAATCGATTTTTGTTCAACCCTACTTTTTCTTTGGTTAGAGAAAACAAAAACTCACTAAATATATATAATAGGAATCCAAGAGCAAGTTTTAGTGATAATTCACAGACATATTTTCTTAGCTATTCTGCAAGATTTGAAGAAAAAACAGGAATTGGTGTTGGATTATTTCAGCAAAACGTTGGGATTTTTAGGTTTTTTGGAGCTACAGCGAACTACGCTTATAATATAGAACTAGACAGGGATATGAATTTCACCTTTGGGGTGAATTTGAGTTATTCTCAGAGTTCTTTGAAAAGTAATTTAGATGAAGCGCAGGTAGATGATGACATCATTAATAATTATGAAAATAATTCTATTTTTCTACTTCGTCCAGGAGTAAATTTTAATTATGGAAGTTTTGATGTAGGTGTTTCTGTAGGTAATTTGGTTACATATAACCTTACAGCGAGTGAACTGTTAACCGATAATTTTGAATATTCGGGTCATGTAATGTATACTACCGAGCTTGATTGGAGACGGATAGATAATGAATTACGTGGAATGGTGTACGCATCAAAACCGGGAGAACAAGATTTACGATATGGAGGTAATGTTTTATTTGAAATTCCAAAATACGGATGGGCACAGCTAGGCTATAATAGTTTTTATGGTGGTTCTATTGGTATCGGAGCAAATATTACAAAAATGATTTCTATTGGGTATACAGTAGAACCTGGAATTGGTGGAGATTCTAATGTTGCAGAATTTGGGGCTACTCACGAATTTGGTTTAGCTTTTAACTTTGCAAAAGAAGAAAAGAGAAGAAAAAGAAGAAATATTTCATCAAAAAGTTCGTTACAAAGAGATTCTGAAATAAGAAGATTAAAGAAAGAAATTTTAGATCAGAACAAATTGATTAGAGAATTGCAAAGCACAAGAGTAGATTCTTTAAGTCAAGCTGAAAGGTCTATGAATAGATTAGAAAGATCAATTCAGGAAGCTAAAGAAGAGGAAGCTAGAAAAGCAAGAGAACTTGCATTACAGAGAGAAGAAGAAGTGAAGCTTCTTAACAAGCAGAAAGAAGAACTGGCGGCTCAGAAGAAGTTAGAACTCGAGATGACTCAGCAAAAGGCGGAAGAAGAGCGATTAGCAGCTCGTAAAAAGCTTGAGTTAGAAATGGCTGAACAGAAAAATGCTGAAGAAGCTGCAGGAAGACAAGAAGAAGAGGCTAGAATTGCGGCTGATGAAGCAGCAAGAGAAGCTGAGGCTGAACAACAAGAAGCTGTAGCGGAGGCTGAAGAACAAGCAAAAAGACAAGCAGAAGAAGCTATTAGATTGGCAGAAGCGGCTGCAGAAACAGAGAGGCAACAGATAGTTGCGGCAGAGTTGGCTAAGAAAGAAGCTGAGGAAGCAGCAGCGAGACAATCAGAAGAAGCTGTTAGGTTAGCGGAAGCTGCTGCAGAAACAGAGAGACAACAAATAGCTGCTGTAGAATTGGCTAAGAAGGAAGCTGAGGCAGAAGCAGTGAGACAGGAAGAAGAAAGACTAGCTGCTCAGAAGAAGTTAGCATTAGAAATGGCTACTCAAAAAGCTGAAGAAGAAAGATTAGCTGCTCGTAAGAAGCTTGAGCGTGAGATGGCAGAGCAAAAAATAAGAGAAGAATCTCAGAAAACATTAGAAAGAGAAGTAGCTATACAGAAGGATGCTGAGGAAGAAGCTGCAAGATTAGCAGAAGAAGAGCGATTGCGTCAGGAGGCAGAAGCTACAAGATTAGCAGAAGAAGAGCGATTACGTCAGGAGGCAGAAGCTGCAAGATTAGCAGAAGAAGAGCGATTACGTCAGGAAGCAGAAGCTACAAGGTTAGCAGAAGAAGAGCGATTACGTCAG
>NZ_CANMED010000005.1 GCF_947496855.1 uncultured Aquimarina sp. | reverse complement strand
AGATTAGCAGAAGAAGAGCGATTACGTCAGGAAGCAGAAGCTACAAGGTTAGCAGAAGAAGAGCGATTACGTCAGGAAGCAGAAGCTGCGACTACTGAAGTAAGAGGTGAGGACTTAGATGCGATACAAAAAGAATTAGATAACAGTAGTAGGATTACAGATAAATTGATTGCATCAAGGGATTCATTATTAACCTCTACTACAAATCTTGATAAGAGAGAATTTAATAAGCTTTTAGAATCTTTGGTAAATATGAATGACGAAGCTGAAGAAGTTAAGAGTGCTAATGATGCGACTAGCTCTAAGAAACTTACCTCTAAAAACAGATTTATCAAGTTTGCTGATGCTACAAGGCCTGAAGCTAAATTTGCTACTAAGTTTATTCCTGGTTATCCAGAAGGATATTATTTAATTGGTAATGTGTTTAGAGGTGGCACATATGCGGATAGTTTTACCGGAAAATTAAATGATCTTGGTTTTAATGATGCTCAGATAATTCTAAATCCAGAAAATCAATATCAGTATGTATCTATTAAATATTACGCTGATAAAAACGAAGCTTCGGAAAATTATTTAAATAATATTGGAAATAAATATTTTGGTGATATGTGGATATTACATATTGCTAAGAGTAGAGTAGAATCTCTAAAAAGATTAGTACAAGAAACGCGATTGATTAAGGATACAGTGAAGGATGATACCGTATTGACTGAGAGCTTATCATATATAGGAGGTCATAACATTGAGAATGGTTATTACTTGATCACCAATATTTTTAAGAGAGAAAATTATTTTGAAAGAGGAATGGATAGACTTAAATCTCAAGGATTAGAACCTAAGTTTTTCAGAAATCCGAAGGATAATTACATATATGTCTATTTAGATAAATTTGATAGCCTAGATCAGGCTAAGGGAAGTTTGTTTTCTAATGTGAATAATACATATGATGGCGACCTTTATATATTAAAAATAGAATAGTGAGTAGTACCCCAAAAAATATTAGAATGAACAACACAACTCAAATAAAGCAGCTTATGAAAACACTATTACCCAAAAAAGCTGTACTGTTAATAATATTAATTGTTTTCGGTACCATAAGCAATATAAGTGCACAAGAATCAGTTCCTCTTACTCCTAGGCCAGGAGCTGAATTCTCCAATATTAGGGGGAACATGGTGATGACAGGTAATGATATTGTCGGTGTTATAGAAGATGATAATGGTACTACTTTTACCAATCCAAACAGAAACTATAATGGGAATGACAATAATGGTAATTATACAACAGCTTTTATTGATGTAGATAATGATAATAGTACTTTTAGTTCTAGTGAGGCTGGTTTAACAGTACCTAGAGAGGATTGTAGTCGTTTGGTGTACGCTGGATTATATTGGTCCGCGAACTATTATATGGCAAGAGCTAATAGTCCAAACAATTTTGGTAATAACGAAATATCGAGTAATTCGGATACTAATACAGCCTTAATAATCAATAATGGCCCACTAGCCCAACAGTATACTGCAAGAAATTCTGAGTTTAGTAATGACAATTCCGAGATACAAAGAAATCCTGTAACTTCATATTTAGTAGTTGCGCAACCTGTTAATGGTTGTGGGATTACTAATGGAGCTCAGCTATCGGGTAATATAGCCGTGATAAGGGATGGCGGTAGTTGTTCACTAAGGGAAAAAGTGGTAAATGCACAAAATGTTGGAGCTGTTGGAGTTGTGATAGTTAATGATGGGGGTCTTTTACCAAGAATGACAGGTAATGGTCCCACTATAAACATTCCATCAGTTTCTATAGGAAACGATGATATTAACAATGCTAATTTCGGTGGTGGCGATTTAATACCGTTGCTACAGGCAGAGACTAATGTTGTTCTAGCTACTTTATCAACTGATGAAGGAAACGATATTTTAAATAATTTACCTCTTACAGATCCAAGAAAACAGGGACCAGCTGATTTTAGAGATATAAAATTTAAGGTGCCAGGAGGAACATATGTAGATGTAACGGCAAGTAGTGTTGTTTTTGATGGGTATAGAAATACACCTACGAACCCTTTGGGAGATAATGCGAATGATGAACTTCCATATGTTTGTTATGCCGATGTTACTAGCTTATTAGATCCTGCCAATCCTTTTGGTACTTATACTGTTGCTAATATGAATGCTACACAAGGTTTTACCAGTGGTGGAGATGGTGCTTGTGGGGGATGGTTTATTGTAGCTATTTATGAAGACCAACAAGAATCTGCAAAGTTTATTAGTACGAGTGATGGTTTTGTTCAGATTTTTAGTGGTCAAACGCCATTACGTTTTACATATAGTGGATTTACAACACCTACAGGAGCAAGTGAACCTGTTAATGTAAGATTTGGTACTTCTTCTTTAGAAGGAGATACTAGTTTAGGTGGAGATGAATTAAGAATAGTTAATACTTCTGGTACTACTACTGCATTGGGTCAAGGAAATGCATCTGCAAACCCAAGGACTAATTTTTTCAATGGATCCATATCTTTTGATGGTAATTATATCACAGATCGAACTCCAAATTCGGAGAATACACAAGGATTTGATATGGATTACTTCGAACTTCCTAATGTTACAAAAGACCTAGTAGGTAATGGACAAACATCTGCTACCTTCGAGTTATTTACAGATCGTGATCGATATAGTGTATTTTTTAATGCCTTTTCTGTAACTATTATAGAACCTGAATTAAGGATTATTAAAAAAGTTTTTGATTTAGATGGTTCTACAGAGATAACAGGTGGTAATGTAGAGTTAGGCGATGAAGTTTTTTATGATCTGGAAATTGAAAATATCGGTAATGAAGACTTTGTTAATGGAACGGTTGTTATTACTGATGTACTGCCTCCTAATACCAATTTATTAGGAGTGGTTGATGCTACATTACCACCAGGAGTTACTTATACCGAAATATCACCTGGAGTATTACAGTTTAATATTCCTTCAAGTATAGTTGAGACTCCGAATGATGAACCAGTTGGTGATGGAGACGCACCTATTTTTATACGTTTTAGAGCACAGTTGGTAAGTAGTTGTGAGGAATTAAGAGATGCTTGTTCTGATGTAATTACAAATTCGGCTACGGCGACCTATACCGGATTACAATCCGGTACACCAGGAAGTACTACAAGTAGTTCTCAGCTGGGAGTTTGTGGAGATCAATTAAATGAAGCCTCTAATATACTTGTTAATATTCCTGCTTGTCAATTAGACGTAACATTTTGTGATGATGAATTACTTCTTGTTGCGGGTACAGGTTATAATCAATATACTTGGTCCGGTCCAGGGATTGCTACACCTGTAGTAACTAATGTTAACTTTTTTAATGTACCAAACCCACAAACAGGTGTTTATATGGTAGTTAAAGAAGACACCGACGGCGTTGACCCAAGTTGTATGTCACTTACAGAAGAATTTACGGTAACTGCTTTTAGAGATATTACGAATCCTGTCTTGGATTATGTAAATGGTACTACCATAGTGACTGAAGATTGTAGTGGTGTTCTTATTCCGCAAATTTTATTATGTGGTGATCAAACACAATTGCTTGAAACTAATTTTGATCCTTCTAGTTTAGATGATATTTCTTGGCAACGATTAACTCCTTCGGGATCTTGTGTTTTAGACCCTAATGATCCTTGTTCTTTATTAGATGGTAATTGTACCGATGCTAATTGGGTAGAGGTTACAGGTGGAGACACTGAAAGTTACACAGTTTCTGAAGCGGGTGATTATAGAATTCTGGCAGAGTTTGATGGCGGATGTATTATACCATTTTATTTTAGTGTATTTAAGAATGACTATCAACCAGACTTAACCATGAATCCAATAGAATGTGGGAGTGATGGTAGTGTAAGTGTAATAAATGTGCCTACTAATTTTGCATTTAGCTTAACACCTGGTGGTCCTTATACAAATACTACAGGTATTTTTCCAATTTCTACAGCTGGTGATGTTACTGTATATGCTATTGATACTACTTTTCCAGGTTGTGAATATTCAGAAACAATAAATGTTCCTTCGATTGATCCATCATTTAGCGTTACAGGTGTTGACCCTAGTTGTGTTAATGATGATAATGGAACAGGATTTGGTAGAATTAATATTAATGTAACGGGAGGAATTCCTGAGTACCAATATACAATTTCTAGCCCTGCACTAGGAGCGGCAGATCCAATTATTGTTCCTAATAGTAGTGCGAATAACGGTAATTATACACAGAATAATTTACCAGCGGGAACGTATACTGTAGAGGTAATTTCAAACAGACCTACGCCAGAATGTGTTTTTGATGCAACGGTAACGATTAATCCAGCACCTGCTTTTGATGCAGAGGTTGTATTGCTAGCACCGGAAACCTGTGATAGTGGAGCTTTAGTACAAGTAAATGTTCTAAATGGTTCTGGTAATTATTTATATGATAATGGTGATGGTAATTTCGTGGCTTGTAATATTTTCGAGATTCCTAGTCCTGCTAACCCAGCTACAACATATACATTTAGGATAAGCGATAATAGTATTCCAAGTGGTTCACCTGCTTGTGTTATTTCTGCAAGTATCGATAATATAACACCGTATGAGCCAATTGTAATTGACAATGTTACGGTTACGCAACCCCCTTGTCCTGGTGATACTGGACAAATACAGGTAGATGTTTCACCAACGGTAGCAGGTAGATTATATACATATCAACTATGGGATTGTGCTGCAGATCCAAATTGTGGTAATGGTATTAGTGATCCTGCCGATCCGAACGATGAAGACCCAAGTTTATGGACTTTGGTTAATGATATTAGTTCTACGGGAAGCCAAACGATTACATTTACAGGAGTTCCTGACGGTAATTCGTATGTAGTTCAAGTAACTCATGCTAATACTACACCTGCAATTACTAATGCAGATTGTACATTCCCAGTACCAGAGCCAATAATATGTCCAGTAACAGAATATGGATTTTCTATTAGCTCTCCTATAGGGATTACAGCCGATGTAACACTTGAAAGACCTTTAAGTTGTATCGTAGGAAGTGAGGATGCTATTATTCAAGTAGATAATATAGCAGGAGGTTCCGGTACTTATGAATGGAGTTTAGATAATGTTACTTTTACAAATATAACAACGACTCCTTTTGATATTTTAGTAAGCACAGATGGATCTTATACAATATACATTAGAAACCAAGGAAGTGGAGATTGTGCAGCTCCCTTTGCTATAAATGTACCTGCACTAATTCCTATCGATTCGATTACTTTTACACCAGGAAATAGTGATTGTACTGCTCAAAATTCAGAAGTTAGTTTTGAGGCACAACCGCCATTATCAGCTGCTGATATAGCTGCTGGAGTGGTTTATGAATATGATGTATCTCCTGATCCTGCTACTGGTACAGGTGCTACAGGAAACACAGGTTTCTTAACTACGAATAGCTATACAATAGCGCAAGGAGTTACGTATACGATTACCGCGAGAAGAAGTGACGATCAATGTACATTTACGGATGATTATAGAGTAGATGTTATTGATCCAATAGATATAACGAATGCAGTAGAGACTACCCCTGTAGTTTGTGTAGGAGAAAGCAACGGAGCGTTATCCTTTAATGTCATTAATAGCACGTCTTTTGATTATATTGTTACATTGACATCTAGTGGAGCAGTTGTTGATTCTGGAAATGGTATTACTACAAGCCCTGTAAATGTTACAGGATTGGCTGCAGGTAATTATACAATAACGGTTACCGATACAAATCCTGGTGGTTCAGGATCACCATTAAATTGTTCTGATACAGCAACAGTTGATATTACCGAACCAGCAACACCTCTAACTTTTACTACGGCAGCTACAGAAACTAATTGTAGTGCAGATACTGGAACCATTACGGTTACAGCTAATGGAGGAAGAGGAAACTATCAATATAGATTGTTAGACAGTGGAGGAGGAGTAATTGTAGACTATCCTAATACCAATAACGTATTTACTGGATTAGCAGCAGATACCTATACAATTTTTGTTAGAGATGGTAATTCTGCTACTGCTTGTGAAATCAATAACACTGAGACAATAGTTCAATCTGCTTCACCAACGATAGCTTTGGCAACGGGAGGAGATAATTGTTACGATGGAACAGATCAAGCAACGCAATGGGTAACAATTACTGCTGGAATACCTGCTCCTTTAGGTCCTTTTGAGTATAGTCTTAATGGAGGAACAGGAGTTTTGATAACGTTTTTACCGGTAGCAACACCTGCTCCAGCAAACACATTTGAGATTCCTAATTTAACGCCAGGAAATTATACAGTAGTTGTTACAAATACAGCTACAAATTGTTCTACTGCGGCATTACCGTTTACGATAAATCCAGAACTGACGATAACTGCAGATTTGGCTAATGATATTAATTGTAATGAAGATGCTAGTTTAACTTTTGTTCCTGCAGGAGGAAGTACAGTGTATACGCAGTTTGATTTATATGCTCAAGGTTCACCACCAACATTGGTGCAAGCCAATATTACATCTCCTCATACAATTTCAACACCAGGAACATATGTTGTTCAGGTTACAGATGATCAAGGATGTACAGCTTTTTCTAATCCAGAAACTGTTACAGCATACGAAGCTATTGCTACAAGTGCACCTGTAATTACAAATCCGGATTGTCCTACAGATAATGGGAGTATAGAAATTACGGTTACAGCAGGAGAAGGACCATTCACATATGTATTGGATGGAGATGTAACTACTACACAAGGACCGACTGGAACTGGACCAATAACATTTAATAATGTTCCAGTAGGACCGCATACAATTACTATTACTGATGGATCGGGAGCTAGCCCTGCTTGTACGTTGGATGTCAACGCTACAATTATTGCTCCAGTTACGATAACAGCAGATATAGATATTACGCAAGAATATAGATGTGATGCTACTGGATCAAGTACAACTCCTCAATTAGGAACGATTACGGTATCTAATCCTGCAAATGGTACACCTCCATATGCATATAGTATAGATGGTGTAGATTTTAGTAATACAACAGGAATATTTACAGGATTAACAGATGGAACTTATACACTGTTTATTAGAGATGCAAATACAGTTTCTTGTCCAATAAACTTAGGTCAGTTAACAATTGATCCATTAGTACAAGTTACCGATCTTTCTTTTGCTGCGACACAAGTTCAATGTCCAGCGTTAGAAGCAGATGTTACATTGACTCCAACTTTAGACGGGACGAGCACTGTAATGTATGAAATTACAGCTCCAATAACAGTAGGTCCTCAGGTATCTAATGTGTTTACCGGGTTAACCTCTGGAACAACATATACTTTTTTAGCTAGAACAGATACTGATGGATGTGTATATACAGAAACATTTACAGTCCCTACTATTGATTTAATAGCAGTGAATGCTACTATTGTAAATGAACCTTTATGTAATGGACAAAGTACAGGAGAATTATCATTTACAGTTTCAGGAATTGATTTGATTACAGAAACATATGAATATGAGGTTTCTATTGGTGGTACTATTGTTGCACAGGCAACAGGTCAAAATACAGCTACTATTCCAACAGGAGATATATTGGCAGCTGGAACATATGATATTTTAGTTACAGATGAAAGGACTAATTGTACGGCTACAGATCAAGTAATTATTGGCGAACCTGATGTTATTACGTTTACCATTGACCCTATTGATCAGGATTGTGTTGCTAATACAAGTACAGTTAGCATTAGTAATGTGATGGGTGGAAGTGGTGTTGGTTACACTTGGATATTAAATGATTCAGGAGGAACTGCTGTTGGTCCGAGCAGACCAGTTACAGATCCTTACTTAAATGTTCCGAATGGAACAGGATATCAAATTATAGTAACTGATAGTAACTCTTGTGTATCTGCAATACAAAATTTAGATATCAATCAATTACCGCAAATAGCGGCGACAGTAGATACTGGTTCTGATTTCTGTTTAGATGATGGAACAGTAAGTTTTACTATAAACATTGACGGAACAAACTCTGGAACACCAGATTATATTTATAACGTTGCCCTTGGTGGAACGATAGTGATACCAGATACTAATGTAGGAGCACTTACAACTTTTACTACAACGCCTGCATTAACACAGGCAGGTACATATACAATTACAATAACAGACAGTAATGGTTGTCCAGTAACACTTACGGAAACTATTGCAGAGGCAGTTTCTCTTGATGTTACTCAGGTGGCTGATATTACTTGTAATGCTGCAGGTACTCCTGTTGATGCTTCTTTTTCTTTTGTTGTGAATGGAGGGTATACTCCTTATGATATTGCAGTTTCATTTAATGGAGGAGCTTTTGTTGATCACATTACTAATGGTACTACACCATTTGTTGATTATGTTGCTACTTCAGGAGCTGGAACTTATATTTTTAGAGTTACTGATGATAGAGGATGTGCATTTACTACTTCTCCTTTTACAGTTACAGATCCGGCACCAATCGCAATAACAGCGAACGATGTTAATGTAGCTTGTTTTGGAGACACAGGAACAGCTGTAATTATAGTTAATGGTACAGAAACTCCTTATGAAATTGATTTTGAAAATACAGGAACGTTTGTAACGATTACAGGAACACAAATAACTTTCCCTAATCTTTCGGAAGCAGTATATGATTTTACTGTAAGAAGCGCTAGAGGTTGTCTTGAAACAGGTACAGTAGAGATAATAGCTCCAGATGAGATAGTAGAGGTAAGTAGAGTGGAAACACCGGTTACCTGCGGTGGATCTGTTATTGTTACCGAGTTAGGAGCAATAGATTTAGAAATTGCAGGAGGTACAGGACCATATACGTATAGTTTGGTAAATGCTATCGATTTTTCTACTATACTTAGTACAGTAGGACCGACAGCGTCAACAACAGTTCGTTTTGATTCTCTAGATTTTGGTCAGTATTTCATCTTTGTAGAAGATGATAATGGTTGTGTTTCCAACCCGGACCCTATTGGACCATTTAATATTTTTTCTCCACCAGATGATTTGATCCAATCTGTAGTGCCAACAGGGAATTGCCTTGACGGTGTTATTTTTGATATTAGTGTACAAGGCGGTTCTGGTGTTGCAGCGATTCCGGTTAATCCACCACCTGGATTTGATATTCGAATTGTCGGAGAGACTGGGCCATTGGGTACGTTTGTACCTTTAAATGATGAACCTTTAAATGCTACCGTTGTAGACGCAACAACACCAATAAGAATTCATCGTTATGGAGGGATGACTGCAGGTGTTTTTGATGTTCTTCAGTTTAATAGAACTTATATCTTAGAAGTAAGAGATAACGCTACAGGTTGTTTGTATCAAGAATTAGTACCACCAGTAACCCCCCCATCTGATCCGGATATTATTAATTTTACATCAACAGATGTTACATGTAATGAAGTACCAGCATTGGATGATGGGGAAATAAGTTTTGAGATTTCTGGTTATGATCCTACTGTTACATCTGTTTCGTGGGAAGTATTTGATCAGTTTACAAATGTTTCTTTAGGAGCTGCTTTTTCGGGTACTTCAGCGGTAGTATCTCCTGCGACGGTTCCAGTAACCATTTCTAATTTCCCTCCGGGAAGATATTATGTTATAATTAGAGAAGATAATGGAACATTATGTTCGAACAGACAAGAGTTTGAAATTGATCTTCCAGATCCACTAACTTCTGTAGCTACCAATCTTACTGCAGCCAATAGTTGTGGTACTAATGCTCAGGTAATTATGGATACTGATGGTGGTACACCTTTTGGAATACCACCAACTACCGATGGATATACATATGCTGTAGTGGCCGATGGTGCTGGTGATCCAGGTACGTATCCATTAAATGATAACACAATTGATCTAGGTAATACTGCGGGAGATTTTGATATTTGGGTAGCAGATCTTAATGGATGTAGTTTTGGTCCTGTAGATGTTACGGTTGTGGTTAACCCATTACCGACTGTTGTAGCTAGTTTTATAGACGATTGTGCTTATGACAATAGTAATGTAATTGATGTAGATGGTACAGGCCTTGGAACTTTATTATATCAAATTGATGGAGGAACTGCAGTTACTGGTAGTATAGATAATAATAATCACCAATTTATTGTATCTACTCCAGGAACTTACACTATAACGATTACAGATGATTCAGGTTGTTCAGCCTCTACACCGGTAACAGTATATGACGAATTGGTAATAAGTGCTGCATTTACAACAGCTCCGGATTGTGAAAATGCAACAGGTGTTATTACTGCTACAGTTACTTCTGGAAATGAACAAGGAGCGTTAACTTTTGAATTACAAGATTCTTTAGGAGGAGTTGTACAAGCAGGTGTTGTGGGAACTAGTCCGTTCATTTTTAATACCGTAGGACCAGGAGATTATGTTGTTGTGGTTACTGATGCAGGTCGTGGAGCAGCACCATTTTGTTCGTTCTCTGCTCCAGTAAGTATAGATGCTCCAACGCCGCCAGTACTTGTACCTGAAACTACTTTTGTTACTTGTATAGGTGATACCGACGGTGTGATAACCGCTGCACTAACAGCTGCATCAACAGATGCTGACCCAGCCGTAATTTATGAATATAGAATTTCTGCACCGATAGCAGACGTAACACCATTCCAAACAAGTCCTGTATTCTCAGGTTTGGGTATCGGAACGTATACTATTGAAGTAAGGGTTACTAAGCCAAACGGAGCTTTAAATGTGATTTGTTTGGATACTGAGCCAAATTATATTATAGATCAACCTTCACTTCCTGTAGCAACTGTTGTATTGGAGACACCTTATGGTTGTACTGGTGCTGCAATAAATCTTCCTGTAATTACAGTGGATAACTTTAGTGGAGGTAATTCGCCATACACTATATCTTATACAGATCCATCAGGAAATACAGTTGGGCCAGTAGATCCAGCTACATTGGATACTGATACTGGTTTAGCAGGAATTCAGATTATAGCAAACGAATCAGGTAATTATACTTTTACTGTATTTGATACTAATGACTGTCCTAATGTCCTAGTGCCATTTAATATTCCTGCATTCCCTGTAATGACAGACGCAGTAGTAAATTTAGTAACAGGTATTAACTGTACTACCAACACAGAAGAGGTTACGGTTACAGTAACTGGAGGAACAGGTCCATTTGATTTTATAGAAATCAATGGAGCAGTACCATCTCAGATAGGAGTTGCTTCTGGAGGAGCTACAACTACAAGTGCATCCTTCTTTTTACCTGGTGTAGGTAATTATATTTTTAGAGTGTTTGATCAAGGAACTCAATGTTCTATTGAGACATTACCTTATGAAATTACTCCTTATGATACAATAGAAGCTGAAATTGCCGTGGTTACTCCAAATATCTTATGTTTTGGTGATGCTACTGGTAATATAGAGCTTACGGTTACAGGGCATACAGGTCCTTATAATTATACCGTAACAAATACGACTACAGGTACAGTTACAGGTCCTATAGGCGCAGATACTACGGTACAGAATCCTATTACCATAACTGGTTTAGAGGCGGGAAGCATCCAAGTTTCGATTGTAGATCCTGTTTCTACTTGTAATGATATATCAAATGTTGTGAATATCGCTCAGCCTACCGAATTGCTGTTAGCTTTGGATTCTAACACGAATGCTAATTGTAACGATGATGGAAGAGTTGTAGTAACGGCTTCAGGAGGAACTGCTCCTTATACTTTTACTGCTACAGATGTGCCAAGTGGTGGAACATTTACAACTACAAGTACTACTGGAATATTTGATTTACCAGTTATTGGTGCCAGTACTGACTACACTATCAGTGTAGTTGATGATAATTCATGTACGTCTAACCCTGTATCTATTCCAGTAACAGTAAATAGAACGGATAATCCAGTATTAAATCCTTTAGCAGTTGATGATGTATGTACCCATGATGGAAGTTATGTAATATCTGCTTCGGGAACCAGTAATGTTCCGGTACCACCAGGTTCAGGGATATTAAGATTCCAATTAGATACTGGTGTCATAGAAGATGCTAATAATGGAAGTACCGCGCATACATTTACCGTGGCTACTCCGGGAACTTATACGGTTACCGCTTATGATGAAAACGGATGTCCTTCCAATGTAGAATCAATCACGATTTTACCTGAATTAACTGCTACTGCAGATTTCACGATGGATCCTACTTGTAGAGATGTTGATGGGACTATAACTGTAACAGTTAGTGGTGGATCAGATTTTGCTGTAAATCCAGGTAATTTCACTTTTACATTAAGAGATGAAGCTACAAATGCAATTGTTGCTGGACCTCAGGTAGGAAATAATATTTTTACTCCAATCGCTGCAGGTGATTATATAGTGGAAATTACAGATGTTAATATTGCCGGGATTACTACGCCGTGTACAATTACAATAGATGTTCCTGAATTAACGGTGCCATTGGATCCTATTCCATCTGCATCTTCAACTGCGGTTAGTTGTGTTGGAGCAACGGACGGAACGGTTACCGTTACATTACAAACAGGAACTGATTTAGATGGACCATATACATACCAAATATATGTTGATGACGGAACAGGAAATCCTGATTTGGCTCAGCAAGTAGGTGTTGATCAAATAGATAATCCAGTATTTACTGATTTACCTTTTGGAGACTATGTAGTAGTAGTAACTTCAGGTAGAAGTTGTTCCGGTCAAGTGCCAGTTACTGTAGCTAATGCTACGCAAGTTGCTGTAGTAATTTCGCAAAGTGCATATAGTTGTGCTGCTGATAATAGTTCAGTCTTCCCTATAATCACTGTGACAATAACTGCAGGAACTGCACCATATAGTATTTCTTACGAAACGCCTTCTGGAGTAGTTGTTACTGAATTGGATATTACTGATGCAAATCTTGGTACTCCTGAAATAGATTATGAAATTACCGCTGATGAAGAAGGGGATTATTTAATTTCAGTAACTGATAGTAATAGCTGTGCTACAAACCCTGTAACTGAAACAGAAACAGTAGCACCATTCCCAATTATGACAAACCCTGCTGTTGCTATAGTAACAGACATTACTTGCGCAGTAGATGAAGAAGTTACAGTCTCTGTACAAGGAGGTTCGGGTGATTTCTTATTCGAACTAATCGATAATACTGGTACTGTAATCAATCCACCTGCTCCTGTAGATACTCCTGCTGGTGTGTCAACTGCTAATTTTGTGCTGCCAAGAACCTTAGGTATCTACACGTTTAGAATAACAGATCAGATTACAATGTGTACGATTACTGTTACTCATGAAATTGATCAATTCGATTTTGTGGAATTAGTAGCTGCACAAGAAACGCCTGAAACTTGTTTAGGAGACGCGGACGGTACAATCAATATTTCAATAACTGGATATTCAGGACCTTATAACTTTACGATTCTTGATGAAAACGGTAATCCAACAGCGTTTACCGGAACAGGAGATACAACTACGGATCCGGATCCATATATTTTACCAGTAAATCTACCGCAAGGTCTATATATTGTAGAAATTGTGGAAACCGCGGATCCATTATGTACAGAAAGGTCTAATGCTATTGCAGTTACGGGTCCTAGCGCACCAATTGTAACGGCGATATCAGCAATTAATACTATAGAATCTTGTGTACCTGGTAGCGATGGATCTTTCCAAGCTTCTGTTACTGGAGCTCAGGGAACAGTTACATATACGTTAACTCCTGGTGCTATCTCTAATACTACGGGGTTATTTGAAAATCTAACGGCAGGATTATATACAGTTACTGCGGAAGATAGTCAAGGATGTACGGATGATGAGCAGTTTACGATACAATCGCCTAATGCTATCATTGTTGATCCGATTGCAGATAGTAGTGTAACTTGTTTTGAAGATGTTGATGGTAGTATTACAATAGTTGCTAGTGGAGGTCAAGGCGCCGGAACATATTTATATACATTAACATTCCCTGATGGTACAACAACAAGTGGGCCGCAGTCTACAAATGTGTTTAATAATTTAGGTGCGGGTACTTATACGGTTACAGTTTCTGACAATTTAAATTGTACTGCTACAACTACAGCTATTATAACTGAGCCTAGTGAAGTTACTGTTAGTATTGATAGTGTTACAGAAGTTACTTGTGACATAAATACAATAGATGTAACAATTAGTGGAACAAGTGATGTAGCAATTACTGAATACTACTATATTGATCAAGATGGTAATCAAGTTGCGAACGGTGGATCAGGTATTTTTATTGGACTTGGAGCAGGAGAATATCAATTTTTTGTGGAAGACATAAACGGATGTAGATCTCAGTTATCATCACCGGTTCCTGTCATACCTATTAATCAGATAGCAATTACTTTAGACTTGAGTGCTGCAAATATTAACTGTTTTAATGAAGAAACAGCTGTTATAGATGCTTCGGTTACAGGAGGTATTGGGGATTATATTTTCGAATTGACAAATAATACAACTGCCCAAACTTGGGGTCCACAGAGTGAAAGTGAATTCCGTGATCTACCACCGGGTAACTATACATATTTGGTAAGAAGTGATAGAAACTGTGCTTCTCAGGAGAATTTTGATATTATAAATCCTGCAGAGTTTGAAAATATTCCCCCTCAGATTACGGATGTAATATGTTTCGGAGAAGATAATGGGTCAATTATCGTGTTTGCAGCAGGTGGTACCCCAGAGTATTCTTTTGCAATAAGCACTGATCCAGGTCAATTCTTTAATGATGCTTCAGATGGCGTGTCTTTTCAGCATACATTTACCAATCTTGTTCCTGGAGTTTATCAGGTATTTGCACAGGATGCTAATGGTTGTGGACAAGTATATGATGTAACAATAGGAGAACCAGATCAATTAATGGCTAATATTGTAGGATCAGTAACAGCAGAGACGTGTGCTGGGGCTAATGATGGAGCGGTTACTATAGATATTACAGGTGGTTCTCCTCCTTATTTTACAAGTATCACAAATAATGATACTGATTTTGTAGAAGGAATGTTGACTTATATGGACCTTCCTGGTGGAATTACTAATATCTTTATTAGAGATTCTAATGATTGTCCGATTACGTTACCTGTGGATATTCCAGAGGGAGTTATTCTTAACGGGGTAATGAGTCCAAGAGCAGATTGTCCTATTTATAATTCCGATGGTACTGTTAGTCAACCACCGGTATATTATATAGATGTTATATTAGGTGATGATTCTGTGGATACAGACATATTATACAATTTAGTTTCTTTGGATGGCGGCGTTAGTCCTGGCGATAGTCTATCTCCAACATTTACAGTGGAACCGGGCGAATACCAAGGTACTATGACATATGTTCCTTCAGGATGTGTGTTTGATTTAGGAACAATAACTATTGATGAGTATGTTCCTTTACTTCCACCTATTGCGCTTATGACTAACAATCCTCAAGATCCTAATGAATATGAGATCAGATTAGGAGGAACCGAACCATACAATAATAGTTATACCTATTTTGTTGCAATCATTCCTAGTGGATCAACGGTGAACGACTTAATTGATTCTGATTATAGAGAATTAGATACAAATATTTTCTCTATTGATGAAACTAGTTTTTACGCTCTTAGAGTAGTAGATAATAGCTTTAATGATTGTCCGATAATCTCATCACAGGAGTTAACATTTATCAATATTATTATCCCGAATTACTTTACTCCTGATGGAGATGGCACTAATGATATGTGGTATCCAAGACAGGATCCTTTCAGAGACCCATTCTTCTTTGGAAATATGGAGGTTAAGGTATTCGATAGATATGGTAGATTATTAGCACAATTTTTAGGAGACCAAGGCACAAATAATGGTTGGGATGGAATTTACCAAGGAAGTGAATTGCCATCAGGAGATTATTGGTTTACAATTATCCTGAATGACATTGATAATAGAGAGTTTACAGGTCACTTTACTTTATACAGATAATAAGTATGAGAACGTACACAAGACATATGATAATAGCTATAGTTTTATTAATAACTATAGTAGGCAATAGAAGTTATGCTCAGGAGTTTTTTGCACCGGTTCAGAACCAGTATATCGCAGATAACCCATATTTAATTTCCAGTGCCTATGCAGGTGTGGGAGATTGTTGGCAAGTCCGTGCTTCCGGTTTTGAACAATGGGTAGATATCGCAGATGCTCCAGGGACTCAATCGATATCTATAGATGGACGTATTTCTGATCGTTCAGGAGTAGGTGCAATCTTGTTTAATGATAAAAATGGAGCTACATCACAGAAAGGTGTTCAATTATCCTTTGCACACCATTTAACGTTAAATGAGTACACCAATCAGTATTTATCTTTTGGTATTAGTTATAAGTTTACACAGTTTGGTATTGATACTTCGCAGTTTAATGATGGAGACCCAAACTTACCACCTAGTGAATCCTTGGAGAACGTATCAGTAAATAACTCTAATTTTGATATTGGTGTATTATATCGTTTGGGAAGATTTTTCTTAAGTGCTAATGCTGTAAATTTATTACGTAAGGAAATTGATGACTTTTTTCCGACGGAGCCTTCATCGATACAGAATTATTTTGTGTATTCAGGATATACTTTTTATGATCGATTTAGTGATATTGAGATAGAGCCATCAATGCTATATCAGAACTTTGCTGGTGATGGTAGAAGTACAGCAGATTTAAACTTAAAAGTACGAAAGCTTCATAAAGGAGATTACTATTGGGCAGGTATTAGTCTTAGGTCCTTGGTAGATCAAGATTTTAAACCGCTATCAGTATCACCTATGATCGGTATAAAGAAAGCTAACTTTTATGTAGCCTACGGATATCAGGTTAATATAAATGAAGTATTCGACGCTACTAATGCCGCGGGATCCCATATGATTACCCTTGGAATAGACTTTGGGTGTAGGCAAAGTAAATGTGGATGTACATATTAGAAACGAACAAAAGAGCACTATTTTAGTGCTCTTTTGTTTGTTAAACCTTTTTTAAGAATTTACCACATATAATCCAAAAACAGCCACGATAAAGTAACAAGTTATGGTTAAGGCTCCTTGATAATCCTTAGCAACTCGTTGCCCAAAAAGAAGCATTATCAAGGTAAAACAACCAGAAAACATAGCTTCTGAAGCATAACGTATTCCACCATCGGCTATTAATTGATAAATTCCTAAGATGCACAATATAGCAGTGATGATTTCTAAGATCAAAACAATACTAAGAAGTAAAGGAACCATCTCAGCCATAAAGGTAGCAGAGAAGTGCTCTTTTAACCAACTTAAATTTCCTTTCCAGTCCATAATTTTATCAATACCTGATTGCAAAAAAGTAATAAGTAAGAATAGTAAGATCGTAATAGAGACAATGTGAGTCATAAAATTAGCCATAGCAATAGTTTAGTTTTTACAGGCTAAAAGTCGTAATAAAAAATATTAAACTAAGCCTTAGAGAGCTTTTTTATGAAGTAGTCGGGTTAATTTAATGGATAAATCAGTTAGAATAATTTTTGCATTACCATTACGTTCGATATGATAAATAGCATCCTGAAGCTCATTACTGATATCCATAATATTAGCTCCATGAATAAAAGGAGCAAAGTTCTGAAGTTTAAAACCATTGGTTTGAGGTTCTAAAAACACAAGATCATCAGCTCCATAATTTAATAACAGTGCTTGTCTGAAAAAATCTAAGCAATAATTTAGAAATTTCTTTTGTGTTTCTCTTCCGGAACCTGCTATGGACTCACTCCAATTAATTAAATCATTCACAGCAGACTTATTACCCTTTGCTCTAAAAGCAGTTCGTACCCATTGTATAAACCAATCCTCAAACTGATCATCACCACCATCGTGATGCAATAAGTGCAAGGCCTTACTATAATCACCATTGGCTTGATGTGCAATCTTAAGAGCTTCCGTATCAGAAATATTTTCGGATTCCTTTATGGCATCTTTGATCACTTGTTCACCTAAAGGCGGGAAATGTAAAACCTGACATCTGGATCTTATGGTTTGTATTAATTGTTCTTCATCTTCAGCAATCAGAATAAAAACTGTCTTTTCCGGTGGTTCTTCGATTAACTTGAGAAGTTTATTAGAAGCGGCGATATTCATTTTATTCGCCATCCATATTAACATCACTTTATGACCACCCTCGTAACTTTTTAAGGACAGTTTTTTTACTACCTCTAATGCTTCGTCAACACCAATTTGACCTTGTTTTTTTTCGATTCCGAGCAAAAGATACCAATCAAAAATACTTCCGTAAGGATTTTCTTTTATAAATGTTCTCCATTCTTCTGCAAAGTGATTTGCCGTAGGATGTTTTTTTACCTTATCATTGGTGGCAACAGGATATGCAAAATGTAAATCAGGATGTGCTAGATGATCAAATTTTAGATTACAAGACTGAGTACCTCCAGTGTTTTCGCCATCCTTATTTTGACATAAAATATATTGAGCATAAGCGATTGCCATTGGTAAAGTACCGCTGCCGTTAGGACCAACAAAAAGTTGCGCATGTGGAATACGACCTCGTTCTACACTCGTAGTTAGGTAGCTTTTAATATGTGTAAGGCCTAATATTTCTGAAAAAAGCATAAAGCAAATATAATTTATATAAAGTTTAAAAAAATTAATTCAACCAACCTTTTATCATTTCTCACTTATGTTAGAAACAACAGTGATAGATATAAAAATTAATCAAGAAGTTTGAGACAAATTTCCCAATATAAAGATTTAAACGAGACCACAAGGATCAGGCTTGTAGTTTCTCTTGAGCGAAGTCAAAGTGTTATAATTTCTCGCACTTCTCCGATTCAGCATATGAGGCTTTGGGCTTGTCACTGCAATCCTTCGCACAAAAAGAAAAACCTGTGTAATAACTAATATAATAGCATACAATATCTGCACACCAGTTTAAATATAAGTCGAGATAAATAAAATGAGATTTTTTCATTGAAAAGCATCTTTTTGCTAAAAATCGATAAAAGTGAAAGTTTATAGAAAAAATAGCCCACTTTTTCTATTAGTTTTCAATGTTTTTAAGGAAATAGAATTATTTTCGTTTGCGAAAAATCAATCCAATCCGATGAAGACAATCAATGATTTCAACTTTGAAAATAAAAAAGCATTAATTCGAGTAGATTTTAATGTTCCTCTAGATGAAAATCTTAAGGTAACTGATAATACTAGAATTGAAGCTGCTAAACCAACAATTATTAAAGTACTCGAAGATGGCGGAAGTGCTGTTTTAATGTCTCATTTAGGTCGTCCGAAAGGAGTTCAGGATGAATTTTCATTAAATCACATAGTTAATGAGGTATCACAAGTAATAGGTGTACAAGTAAAATTTGTAAACAATTGTGTGGGTCAAGAAGCAGAAGAAGCAGTAGCAGAATTGAACCCAGGTGAAGTCTTATTACTAGAAAATCTAAGGTTTCATAAAGAAGAAACTGCGGGAGATACCGGTTTTGCTGAGCAATTATCAAAATTAGGAGATATTTATATAAACGATGCTTTTGGTACTGCACACAGAGCGCATGCATCAACTACAATCGTCGCGCAATTTTTTCCAGAAAACAAATGCTTCGGAAGTTTATTAGCAAAAGAAATAGAAAGTATCAACAAAGTACTTAAGAGCGGAGAAAAACCAATTACGGCAGTTTTAGGAGGATCTAAGGTTTCTTCTAAAATAACAATAATAGAAAACATTTTAGATAAAGTGGATCACCTTATTATAGGAGGCGGAATGACATATACATTTATCAAAGCACAAGGAGGAAAAATAGGTGATTCTATCTGTGAAGATGATAAACAGCAGTTAGCGTTAGAAATCTTGAAAAAAGCAAAAGAAAAGGGAGTACAAATACATTTACCAGTTGATGTAATTGGCGCCGATGCTTTCGATAATAATGCGAATACTAAGGCAATGAGTGTAGATGCAATTCCAGATGGATGGCAAGGATTAGATGCCGGACCAGAAACATTAAAGAATTTTCACCAAGTAATATTAAATTCTAAAACAATACTTTGGAATGGTCCGTTGGGAGTATTCGAGATGGAAAACTTTGCAAATGGAACAATAACACTAGGACACTCTATTGCAGAAGCAACAGAAAAAGGAGCATTTTCTCTAGTAGGCGGTGGTGATTCTGTTGCAGCGGTAAAACAGTTTGGTTTTGGTGATAAAGTAAGTTATGTTTCTACTGGAGGTGGAGCGATGTTAGAAAGTCTAGAGGGAAAAACACTTCCTGGTATCGCCGCAATCCTAAATTAGGTTGTAATTATCTCGCCAATTAGCGAGGTCTAATTCTATAAATTAATTTCTTTAGATTAATTACTAATTAACAAAAGACATAAATTTCTGTAAGAAAAGTCTTAATAAACCTAAAAGTTATTAAAAATCAGTCATTTAGACTGATTTTTTTAGGTTTTTAACCTATTGATCTTTTGGATTTTAGAAAAAAAATGCGATTTTCGCAGTGGTGTTGTTGATAACTTGTTGAAACATCACACTAATCACCGCATAATATCCGTTAGTTTGAATAATTGTAAACAATATCCGAAATGATTAAAAATTGTTGGTTATATCTTAGTTTTCTTTTTTGCCTTGGTACACTTCAGGCTCAGGATACCATCCCATCATCCGTAAACACAAAAACGAAAGCTTCCAGGATATTAGCTCTTGATAAAGAGCTTACACTAAAAGAAGATACTGTTCAGGTAATTGATACGACCAAAATTATTAGTTCAATAGGTGAACTGAAAACTACTACGTTTACAAAAACCAGTGCTAAAGACAGTGTAATATATTTTGCAAAGGACCATCCAAAAATTGCACAATTAGATTCCATTTGGAAACAAGAACTATACAATTCTAGTTTATTTGATACGATCTACAAATCGGTTACAGAATTAGATTATGAGCCAGTAGAGTATGTAGACCTCCCCACAGATACATTAAAAGCTAGATTGATAGAACTCAATGCACGAACTCCATTTAACGTTGAGTATAATCCCTCATTAGAAAGTGTAATTAAAAATTATCTTAAGAATCGTCACGAGCATTTAGAAAGACTAATGGCTTTAAGCGAATTCTATTTTCCATTATTCGAACAAGAATTGGATAATCAGAATATTCCTTTAGAAATAAAGTATTTGGCAATTGTAGAGTCTGCATTAAAACCTAGAGCAAAATCTAGAGTTGGCGCAACGGGTTTATGGCAGTTTATGTTTGGAACCGGAAAAATGTTTGGGTTAGAAGTAAGCTCCTATGTAGATGAACGGATGGATCCAATTATGGCAACCCAAGCGGCCTGTAAATACTTGGCGAGTCTCTATCGGGTATTTGGTGATTGGGATTTAGCATTAGCATCTTATAATTCCGGACCGGGAAATGTGACTAAAGCAATTCGCCGTAGTGGTGGATATAAGAATTACTGGAACATCCGTCATAACTTGCCAAGAGAGACTGCGGGATATCTACCCGCATTTTTGGCAACTATGTATATTTTTGAATATGCAGAAGAACACGGATTTAAGCCTAGACGACCAGAATTTGCATATTTCGAAACAGATACCATAAAAGTAAAACAGATGATCACGTTGGATCAGGTTTCCGAAGTTATGGATATCAATATGGAAGAGTTGCAGTTCTTAAATCCTTCTTATAAACTAGATATTATTCCGTTTATAAAGGATGAAAACTATGTGCTACGTTTACCATTAGATCAGATAGGTAAGTTCGTCTCTAACGAGAACCAGATATATACACTTGCTCAAGAAGAATTTAATAAGCGAGAAAAACCACTTCCTAAATTCCAAGAAGCCAACGATAAGATCCGTTATCGAGTTCGTAGTGGAGATTTTTTAGGCAAAATAGCCAGAAGATATGGAGTGCGTGTGAGCCAAATAAAAAGATGGAATGGATTACGAAGTAATAATCTTAGAATCGGACAACGATTAACTATATACCCGCGCCGACCTGTCGTAAATAGACCAAAAAAGAAGACATCTGTTAAAAAAGCCGTAGTAAGTACTAATCTAGCAAATTCTGAAGTGTATACTGTAAAATCTGGAGACACTTTATGGAGCATTTCGCAAAAGTTTAAAGGAGTATCTATCGAAAACCTTAGAAGTTGGAATAATATCAGTGGCACCGGAATAAAACCTGGTATGAAATTGAAGGTATCGAAGTCATAGATTTTTTAAGTAAAAAATATAATTGGAACGGTTTATGATGTCAAAAGCAGTATTATATCTGTTATATGGATATTATTATTTTTGATATTAGCGCATCCCAAGTATATTTGTATTATGAAAAAACTAGCTCTTGCCATCATCAGTGTATTATGTATAGTAAGCTGTACAGAAACTAAAAAAGAAACTTCAGAAAAAATAAACGGTTCCTTAGCGCAATCCGTTGGAAAAATAAACGAATTATCTGTGGTAATAGATAATGAGTTATGGACAGGTAGTTTAGGTGATACTATACGCAAATATTTTGGAGCAGAAGTTCCTGGTTTACCACAAGAAGAACCACTTTTTTCTATGAGACAATTACCTACAGAAGGTTTTACAGGTATTGCCAGAAGAAGGAGAATGTTTCTTAAAATAGAAAAAGGAGAGGAATCCAAAGTTTATGTAGCAAAAAACAAATATGCTACGCCTCAGTTGGGGTATGTGATTACTGGCACTAGTGACGATGAAATTATCCGTTTGATTCAGGAAAGGTCTTTAGGGATGATTGATAAATACAAGAATGTAGAAACCAAAGAAAAACAGTATCGGATAAAAAAATCAGTAGAATATATTCCTCAGTTACAAGAGAAGATGGGAATCACCCTAAAAATACCTTCTGCATATCGAATTGCTAAAGAAGAAGATAAGTTCTTTTGGTTGCGTAAGGACATCAAGAACGGAGACATGAACCTTATGATTTATGAACTTCCTTTAGGATCAATACCAAAAGACTCTAATACCATTGCCAAGATCATTAAAGTGAGAGACTCCATAGGTCAATTAAAAATTCCTACCAATTCCGGAAAGTTTATTACTGAAGAAGCGTATGCACCATATTTGTATGAAACTTCTTTAGATGACAAATTTACACTGGAAACCAAAGGGACTTGGGAAATTAAAGACAGATATATGGCAGGCCCTTTTGTGAATTATGTGATTGATGATGTATCTAACAACAGGCAGTTTGTAATAGAAGGTTTTGTGCTGGCACCATCGGTAAGAAAAAGAAATTATATCTTCGAGTTAGAAGCAATTATTAAAACCATTAAATTCGATTAACCTTAGTTTTAAAATTGTAAAGTGAATGTCGATAAGTTTTGATATTAGACAAGGTTTATAATATATTTAGCGGTTCAAAAAATGTAACCAATGAATATTGTTTCTTTTATTGCGAAACAGGTTCCTGTTTCGGAAAAGCAAATCACTAAAACCATCGAATTACTGGATGATGGGGCCACGATCCCATTTATTTCTAGATATCGTAAAGAAATGACAGGTAATCTCGATGAGGTAGAGATTGGTGATATTGTAAAGTATAAAACTGCTTTTGAAGCCTTGCAAAAAAGGAAGGAAAGTGTTCTCGTAAATATCAAAGAGCAAGAACTATTAACACCAGAACTACGTAAACGTATAGAAGTGGCACAGACCTTATCTGAAGTAGAAGATCTATATCTACCTTATAAGAAAAAGCGTAAGACTAAGGCCTCCGTTGCAAAAGAACAAGGGTTAGAACCTCTGGCTAAGATAATAATGCAGCAACGTGAAGAAGAAATTCTATTTGTAGCCTCTAAATATCTAAACGATATAATTCTCAATGAAGAGTTAGCTTTACAAGGGGCAAGAGATATTATTGCAGAATGGATTAACGAAGATGAAAAGGTAAGAAATAGACTTCGTAGATTATATCAACGCAAAGCGGTTATATCTTCTGCAGTAGTGAAAACAAAAAAAGACCAAGAAGAGGCACAGAAGTATCAGCAATATTTTGAATGGGAAGAACCACTACAAAAATGCCCGTCACATAGATTATTGGCTATTCTTAGAGCTGAAAACGAAAAGATAGTAAGAGTAAAAATTACTGTTCCAGAAAATGATGCATTAGACATTATTGATGATATCATGATTAAATCAAATATCGAAGCATGTACGGATCAAATGTTTTTAGCAATTGCTGACACGTATAAAAGATTGTTAACCCCTGCAATTTCAACAGAAGTATTAAATCAGGCTAAGGAAAAAGCAGATGATAATGCAATCACGGTTTTTGCTCAAAACTTAAAGCAATTGCTATTAGCTTCTCCTTTAGGGCAGAAACGTGTTCTGGCATTAGATCCTGGTTTTAAATCTGGTTGTAAATTGGTTTGCTTGGATAAACAAGGTGATTTATTACATAATGAAAATATATATCCGCATCCACCACAACGTGAAATTATGAATGGGATAAAAAAAATCAAATCCTTAGTAAATGCATATAAAATCGAAGCCATTGCCATAGGTAACGGAACTGCAGCAAGGGAAACCGAAGCGTTTATTAAAAAAATTCAGTTCGAAGGCCCTATTCAAGTATTTATGGTTAATGAAAGTGGTGCATCCGTATATTCTGCGTCTAAAATTGCAAGAGCAGAATTTCCTAATTATGATGTAACAGTTCGTGGAGCGGTATCTATTGGTAGACGATTGGCTGATCCTTTGGCAGAATTAGTAAAAATAGACCCTAAAGCAATTGGAGTTGGCCAATATCAACATGATGTAGATCAAACCAAACTAAAAAACGAACTGGATACAGTGGTGATGAGTTGCGTAAATAGTGTAGGAATCAATGTAAATACCGCTAGCGCACCTTTATTAAGTTATGTATCTGGGATAGGAGATAAGCTAGCAGAAAATATAGTAAGCTACCGATCAGAAAATGGAGCATTAGCATCCAGAGAGCAATTAAAAAAAGTGCCTAGACTTGGAGGAAAAGCATATGAGCAAGCTGCGGCTTTTTTAAGAATTACAGAACCAGAAAACCCATTAGATAACTCAACGGTACATCCAGAACGATATAAGTTAGTCTCTAGGATGGCAAAAGATGCGGGAGTTTCTTTAAAAGAACTAATAGGAAATAAGACGGTAATCACTAAAATTAAATTGCAAGATTATATTTCTGAGGAGGTGGGATTACCTACGTTAACAGATATCGTAAAGGAATTAGAAAAGCCAGGTGTCGATCCAAGAAAGAAAGCAACTGTTTTTGAATTCGATCCCAATGTAAAAACAATTAATGATCTAAAAGCCGGAATGAAATTACCAGGAATAGTAAATAACATAACTAATTTTGGATGTTTTGTAGATATTGGTATTAAAGAAAGTGGATTGATACATATCTCAAAATTAGCGAATGAGTATATTAGTGATGTAAATGCCGTAGTTCAGTTAAACCAGCACCTGATGGTTACTGTAACGAGTATAGATTTACCGAGGAAGAGAATTCAGCTTTCTTTGGTAGATTAAAGTTTTTAAATAAAGCCAAAAAAATACTCCTTTTTATCTAAAAGGAGTATTTACTATATTTTTTATGCCCCAGCTAATTAAGGTAGTAAACTTGCAGTAGCATTTTTTTGAGTGATTTTTGTATTTTCTTCTTTGTTTACAAGATTTGTTAATCTTGTTGTTTTTTTAGTATCAGTTTTGAAACTGTTTTTTTCTAATAAAAGGTTATAAAAATCCTTTTTAGTAGTATTAGTAACTTCTTTTTTGTTCTCCTTGATCGTAATATCAAAGTTATTTGCCTTTATAAGAGCATTATAAAAATCTGCTTTTGATGCCTTAACAGTAGTTGTATTCTCATTAGTAATCTCTTGTGCACTAATACTTGAGAAAGAAAATAAAATTACGATGGTAAAAAATATAGTTTTCATAGTTTGGGGCTTTATGAAGTTACTTACTTATTTGATTCAAAATTAACACGAAATAATGGTGTAATAAAACATATGAATAACTTTTAGATGAAGTGATTTTTTATTTCGATGAAATACACAAATTTTATGGTTTTACCGTAAAAATAAAACGTTTAATATGTCAAAATAAAGGTTTTATTGATTTTTTTCGGAAACAATTCTTTATTTATTCTCTGTAAATGAGTAATATACGAGGCATTCCTAAATAGTAGTTTGTGTTTTCACAAATCGTTAACAACTGTGGTTTTTTGATTACTTTAATATGGGTTCTTTTGAGTAGTCAACGATTTATTCAATAAAAAATGCCCAGCTTATACAAGCTGGGCATTTTTACTACTATTTAACTATAGGTTATTTTTTCTCTTCTATCTTATTAGGATCTTCCTCTTCCTTAGATGCGTCTTTAAACTCTTTGATTCCACTTCCTAAACCTCTCATCAATTCCGGAATTTTTTTACCTCCGAATAAAAGCAAAACCACAGCGACAATCAATGCGATTTGCCAAGGCCCTAACATTCCTAAAAATATACTTAATGACATCATGATCTTAAAATTAGAATACAAAGTTAACAAGATTTAGGTAAAAAAGACATTTTTGAAGTGCTAAAAACTCCTTTTGTGATAATATTCACACCTATAAATAAGACTATTCACGCTTAAATAACGTTTTAAACCATTTACACTTTGAATTTACTGTAAAAGAAAAAGAGTATTTATTACAGTAAATTCAAAGTGTAAATGGTATTATTGTGGAATTTAGCATTTTTATCCCTAAACAGAATATGTATATTTGCGTAACAAACACAATTGCCCTGATAGTTGATTAATCTATGGCTAAAAAGAAAAAAGAACAAAAAAGAATTACCAAAAAACTACTAAACAAGTATCGATTGGTAATTCTTAACGAAGATACCTTCGAGGAACGAATATCATTTAAACTAACAAGGCTTAATGTTTTTGTGTTAGTTATGATTACTTCCATCGTTTTAGTTTCTTGTACAACTATTCTAATTGCCTTTACACCATTAAGGGAATACATTCCAGGATATTCTTCAACATCTCTGAATCAAAAAGCAACTAGATTAGTTTCTACTGCGGATTCTTTGGAAACTGTTTTAACCGTTAATCAGGAGTATTATAAATCGATCAAGAAAGTCTTGATAGGAGATGTTAAGACGGTAGAGTTTGATATTGACTCTGCTTTACAATCACAAAAATTAAATCCAGAAGAAGTAGATCTAAATCCATCAGAACAGGACATGAAACTTAGAGAAGAAGTTTCTAGAGAAGATAAATACAGTTTGTTCGAAAGTGAAAAATCAAGTACTGATTTTTCGTTATTTCCACCAGTAAAAGGTAGCATTACATCTAAGTATAACGTTAATGAAAAGCATTATGCAATTGATGTTGCAGTACCTAAAGATACTCCAATCAAAGCTGCTGCTGCCGGAACGGTAATTTTTGCAGAATGGACATCAGAAACGGGCCATGTGATCATATTAGAACACGGAAATAGTTTACTGACAGTATACAAACATAACGCCTCGTTGACAAAACAACAAGGAGAGTTAGTGAAGGCTGGAGAAGTAATTGCGACAGCTGGATCGACAGGAGAACTTTCGACGGGGCCGCATTTACATTTTGAATTGTGGAGAGATGGATATCCTACAGATCCATCAAAATTTATTGATTTTGAATAATAACATATAATGTCTATTAAATCATTCGGGGCAAAGATTTTTGCAAAGCATATCCGTAAAAAGATAAACCAGTGGGCGAATAACCCTATAAAAACTCAAGAAAAGGTTTTTAACAAATTAATACTGAATGCTAGAAATACAGCTTTTGGTAAAGACCATGATTTCCATACTATAAAAACACATGAGGATTTTGTTAAAAAAGTACCTATTCGTGATTATGAAGAGCTACGTCCGTATGTAGATCGCGTTGTAAAAGGAGAAAGTGATGTATTATGGCCCGGAAAACCGGTTTATTTTGCTAAAACATCCGGTACTACGAGTGGAGTAAAATATATTCCACTAACTTCAGATTCTATGCCAACACATATTCAGGCCGCGCGAAATGCAATTTTGTGTTATGTTGCAGAAAGTGGAAAAGCGGCTTTTGTAGATGGCAAAATGATATTTCTTCAAGGAAGCCCGGAACTTGTAGAAAAGAATGGAATAAATCTAGGAAGGCTTTCGGGGATTGTAGCGCATTACGTGCCAAAATATCTGCAAAAAAATAGATTACCAAGCTGGGAAACGAATTGTATTGATGATTGGGAAACAAAAGTAGATGCCATAGTCGAAGAGACCGTAGATGAAAACATGACAATTATCAGCGGAATCCCACCATGGGTACAAATGTATTTTGAAAAACTTAAACAGAAAACAGGAAAACCGATTGGAGAGCTTTTTAAGAATTTCGAATTGTTTATCTATGGCGGTGTGAACTATGAACCTTATAAAGCTACTTTCGAAAACTTAATAGGAAGAAAAGTTGCCAGTATAGAATTATATCCTGCCTCTGAAGGGTTTTTTGCTTTTCAGGATAAACAAAATGAAAAGGGAATGCTTTTGCAATTGGATTCTGGAATGTTTTATGAATTTGTAAAAGCAGACGAATTTTTTGAAGGAAACCCTAGGAGATTAACAATTAAAGAGGTTGAGATTGGGGTTAATTATGTCATGCTTATTTCTTCTAACGCTGGATTGTGGTCATACAATATTGGCGATACAGTGATGTTTACAAGTACGTCACCATATAGATTGGTAGTTTCTGGTAGAATTAAGCATTTTATCTCTGCATTTGGAGAACACGTAATTGGTAAGGAAGTAGAACAAGCTATACAGGAAGCGGCTGAGGCAACAGGAATAATGATCAAAGAATTTACGGTAGCACCTCAAATTAATCCTGATGATTCCGAGTTACCCTATCACGAATGGTTTGTAGAGTTTCAGGAAAATTCAGCAGATATAAAAGAATTTGCTATACATATTGATAATTCTTTACGAAAACAAAACACATATTATGATGATTTGATAGTAGGAAATTTGCTGACAACGCTCAAAGTTAGAACAGTTCCTAAAGATGGTTTTAACACTTATATGAAATCTATAGGAAAATTAGGAGGGCAAAATAAACTACCAAGGCTATCTAATGATAGAAAAATTGCCGATTCCTTAACAATCAGCATAGTTAAATAAGTTATATATTTGTTTGGAAAAATTTATGCCAAATTTGAAATTACAAGGAAGAACAAGATCTCAAGAAAGCTCAAGTGCCATAGAACGCATGTATATTACCATGAGGCATCTATTCAATAGAGGTTTTTATAAACCTATGGGAGTTTCTGGAGATACATTAAGAGAAGGATTACTAACACTTCGTCCGGAAATTTATGGTTCGGTAGCAGAAGAAAAAGTAGAGTTAGATGGGTTATTATATGTAATCGATCGTTTGCCAATCGGAATTGAAGAATGTCGCTATATAAATCTTACTAGTGAAGAAGGATATAAAAACTCACATTTTAAAGCAATTGTTCCTCCAAAAAGAAGAAGAAATTGTTATAGAATTGATAATGAACAGATGAATATCGAGATTACTCGCGGAAGATCAGAGATTTATGATATTCTTACACACCTTACTTTTTTGTTTATCGAATCTCATAAAATTATGAATCGAGTGGTGATCAACGAGGAAGGAAATGTAACGAGAGATTGGGATAAATTAGAAAACGCAGTAACCTCTAAAAAAGAACTTACAAAGGCAGAACGAGAAGTTGCGCTAACGCATACTGCTAACATATTAGGGAGAACTTTTCAAGAAGTAACCTCTATCTACGGTAGCTTTTCTTGTCCCGAGAATAAAGAGCGGTTTCTTCATATAATTTATTGGTTAGGTAAGTTAGCAATTGATGAATCTGTTAATGGAAATAAGAGAATTGTTACTTTTAGTCCAGTTTTAAGAGAACGTCTAGGACATCATATTCATGGAGAGCGATGGGCAAATAGCATAAAAAATAAATTGGAACAACTCAATTTATTAGAAAGACCCATACATATCATAAGCGCGAATATGCATAGTGTGATGAATACTTTGTACGCCCCAATTGCTTTAAAAACAGAACTAAAGAATAAGACTACTTTTGATATTTATGAATTGCTTAGTGAAAGCAAGAATGATAAACTTAGAGCTAGAGTAGAAAAACTAGCCCTACAGAAAGGAATGACCTATTTAGAGGATCAAAGCGGAACAAATATTAATGTTCAGATATTTGATACGTCAAAACATGCAGAAGGGGCATATGCGTCATTTATATCGGATGTTAAAAAGGAAGATAAACCAGTAATTATTGTAATGGATTATGCGTTTGGAGAACAAGCATACGAGACTATGGATGAACTGCTAAAACCATATGTAAAACCAGAAGAAAGAAAACATCTCAATGTTAAATCAGTCTCTCTGATGGGAAAAGCGGGTATTCTCGAGGGAGGAAAAGGAGATATCATGATACCTTCTGCTCATGTTTTTGAAGGAACAGCTGATAATTACCCTTTTGATAATGGACTGAAAAAAGAAGACTTAGAAGGACATGGAATTGATATTTATGATGGTTCAATGATCACTGTGTTAGGGACTTCTTTACAAAACAGGGATATATTAAAGTTCTTTCATGATTCTACCTGGAATGTAATCGGATTAGAAATGGAAGGTGCTCATTATCAAAAAGCAATTCAATCTGCCTCAAAGTTACGCGGAAGTATTAGTGCTGACGTAAAAGTAAATTATGCGTACTACGCATCTGATAATCCATTAGAAACAGGCAGTACATTAGCATCAGGAGGACTAGGAACAACAGGAGTAAAACCAACGTATTTAATTACTGAGAAGATTTTAGAACAGATATTTAAAGAAAATTAAATATGGAATATCAAAATGATGAAGTTTATTTAAAGCAAATTTTGAGTCCGGCAGGTGACTTTTTCAGATATTTGATTAGATTAATATATCAATCTATTAGGTTCTATATTAAAAAGGCTTGGCTTTTCTTGATTCTGATTATTGTTGGAATCATTGGAGGATATTTTTTAGATGGCAAATTAGGTACAGAGATTATTAAGCAAGAAGTTATTATTGAGCCAAAAATAAATTCGATTAGGTACATCTATAATATTATTGACGCCATTCCACAAAGAAAAAATGATGAAAAATATTTAGAATCACTAGGGTTACAGAAAGAATGGATAGAAAATATTAAAACCGTAAAAATCGAGCCTATATTAGCTATAGAGGATATCTTTGATTATTTGCACAGAGAATATCAAGATAAGAATTTTCAATATACGATGCAGGATTTTTCTCAAAAGGAAATGACTAGTGATAAGTTTACTTATTTTTATCAATATCATGTAATAAAAGTCTTTTTTAATGAGGAAAAAAGTTATAATAAATTAATTACAGAGACTTTATTAAAGTCAATTTATAATAATGAGCATTTTAAGGAAGAGATAGAACTTAATATCAGACAAGCTAAGGAATCTGTAAAAAATAATAAAGCCTCTCTAGAATTTATAGATGACTATTTGGCCAAGGTTGTAGAAAAATCTAATTTAGAACATAATAATAAGGAATTGGTTATTGTTTCTGACGAAACCCAAACTAGCAAACTAGCATCTTTATTGGAGCAAAAATCTAAGATTATGAATGCCATAAAGTCGGATGAAAAATCAGTTAATATATTGAATAAAGTCTTTTCAGTTGTTAGCAATTCTGATGTAGTTATAACAAAAAAAGCCCTTCAGAAGAGAATAATTATTTTTCTTCCGATACTTTTGTGCTTTATAGCAAGTATTGGATATTTTGTATTATTTATTTTTAGACAGATGGGAAGCTTCACTAAAGAAAATTTATAACTATAAAATTGATGAAACAAAATATTTTAGTAACAGGAGGAGCTGGATTTATAGGGTCAAATTATTTGAATTATAAATCAAAGTCAAGAGAAGCAGAATTAATCAATCTTGATAGTTTAACATATGCAGCAAATCTTGACAACATCAATATAAATGATGCTTGTGATTACACCTTTATAAAAGGAGATATTTGTGATGTTAGTTTAGTTCAAAAAGTTTTTTCAGAACACAAAATTGATACGGTTGTGCATTTTGCGGCAGAGTCTCATGTAGATAATTCGATAAGTAATCCAGGCGCTTTTATAAACACCAATATTGTTGGTACTTTTAATTTGTTGCAGGCTGCGTATCAAAGTTGGATGGATGCCCCAAATACTTTTAAAGAAGGAAAAGAGAATTGTAGATTTCTTCATGTTTCTACAGATGAGGTATATGGAACTCTTGGAGAGACAGGTCTTTTTACGGAGCAAACATCTTATGCGCCTAACAGCCCATATAGTGCTTCCAAGGCATCTTCTGACATGTTGGTGAGAAGTTACTTTCATACATATGGTTTGCCTGTGGTCACTACCAATTGTTCTAATAATTATGGACCAAGACAACATGATGAAAAACTAATCCCTACCATTATAAGAAAAGCAGTTTCTGGAGAGAACATTCCTATTTATGGAGATGGTAAAAACATAAGAGATTGGTTGTATGTGTTAGATCATTGTAAAGGAATTGATTTGGTTTTAGAAAAAGGAAGATTAGGAGAGACTTATAATATTGGAGGCAAAAATGAAAGAGAGAATATATACATAGCCAAAACAATATGTGAAATTCTGGACAGCGTCAAACCCTTAAAAGATCAAAAATCGTATCTTGATTTAATTACTTTTGTAACCGATAGACCTGGTCATGATTTTAGATATGCTATAGATGCATCTAAAATAGAAAATGAATTAGGTTGGACTGCTGAAGAAAATTTCGAATCAGGAATAGAAAAAACCATTAATTGGTATTTAGAAAAATATAAAAGCTAACGATATTACCCCTTTGAAGGGGGCTAGGGGGATGTTATCCTTCACAATAACATTTAAAAATGAAAGGAATCATATTAGCAGGAGGGTCAGGAACACGTTTGCATCCGCTTACCTTAGCAATAAGTAAGCAATTAATGCCAGTATATGATAAACCGATGATTTATTATCCGCTTTCTACTTTAATATCTGCGGGAATTCGAGAAATTTTAATTATTTCTACTCCACAGGATGTACCTTTATTCGAAAAATTATTAGGAGATGGTAAAAAATATGGATGTGTGTTTGAATATGCAGTTCAGAAAGAACCGAATGGATTAGCAGAAGCATTTATTATTGGCGAAAAATTTATTGGAAAAGATAAGGTTGCGTTGGTTTTAGGAGACAATATTTTTTACGGTTCTGGTTTGGAAGAACTTTTAGAAAGTAATAATGATCCGAGTGGAGGAATCATCTACGCATATCACGTGCAGGACCCTGAAAGATACGGTGTAGTGGATTTTGATAGCAAAGGAAATGCAATATCAATAGAAGAAAAACCAAAATTCCCCAAGTCTAATTATGCTGTTCCGGGAATTTATTTTTATGATAATGAGGTTGTTAGAATCGCTAAAAATATCAAGCCAAGTGAAAGAGGAGAATTAGAGATCACTGATATAAACAATGAATATCTTAAACAAGCAAAATTAAAAGTAAGCATATTAGATAAGGGTACTGCTTGGTTAGATACTGGAACTTTTAATTCGCTTATGCAAGCCTCACAATTTGTTCAGGTAATTGAAGAAAGACAAGGATTGAAGATTGGCTCAATCGAAGAAATAGCCTATAAACAAGGCTTTATAACTAAAGAACAGCTTCAGGAGTTGGCAAAACCTTTAGTTAAAAGTGGTTACGGTAAATATTTATTGCAATTGGATTAATATTCTTTTTTTTGTCATTCCAGCGTAGGCTGGAATCCAGCTTTAATAGATATAAGGTATAACAGAATACATATGCAAATAGAAAAAACATTTATAAAAGGTTGTTTTATATTAAAGCCAAGAGTATTTAAGGATGAAAGAGGTTCTTTTTTTGAGAGCTTTAATAAGAATAAATTTAAAGAAGTAACAGGGTTGGATATAGACTTTGTTCAGGACAACCAGTCAATTTCTACAAGAGGAGTTTTAAGAGGGCTGCATTTCCAAAAAGGCGAATATGCTCAAGCAAAGCTAGTAAGAGTATCAAGGGGTAGCGTTTTAGATGTAGCTGTAGACCTAAGACAGGATTCACCTACTTTTGGAAAACATTTTACAATAGAATTAAATAATCAAAATAATTACCAATTATTTGTTCCAAGAGGCTTTGCTCACGGATTTATTGTGTTAAGTGATGAAGCTGTTTTTAACTATAAATGCGACAATTATTATAATAAAGAGGCCGAATCCGGCATTAGATATGATGATCCAATTTTAGGAATTGATTGGCAATTAAAATTATCAGAAATTTTATTATCAGGGAAAGATAATATTTTACCTAATTTTAATGAATTAAATAAATAACACAAAGTTCTTTTTATTTTTAGAAAACACAGTACCTTTGCGGCACTTTTAAAGGATCAACAGTAACTGATTATGAACAATAAAGAAAACACCTCTGAGGAAATAGATTTAGGACAGTTATTTAAATTGATAGGAGATGCGTTTAACAAACTATTTCGATTTATTAGAAATATTTTTAAAGGATTATTTCATCTAGTCATACTTTTTCTTCAGTTCATTAGATTACATTTTATAAAATTTGTGATAGTAGGTGTAGTTGGTTTAGCTATAGGTTGGTATTGGGATTCGGTTTCAAAACCTATTTACAGATCTTCAATGATTGTAGAGCCGAATTTTAGTAGTACGCAACAATTATATAATAATGTAGAGTTTTATAATGAACTAGCAAAAGAAGAGGTGTTTAAAACTTTAGCAGCGTCTTTGAAAATATCTGATAAAGAGGCAGCAACTATTACCAAAATTGAAATTGAAGCATTTACGGATGAAAATCAAAAATTAAGACAGTTTAGTGATTTTATTTCTACGCTGGATTCTGTTTCTAGAATAAGTTTTAGTTATCAAGAGTATTTAGAAAATTTTAACAACATTAATGCAAGATTCCATAAAATAGAATTAAATGCTACTGATCCTGAAGTAGCAAAAAAATGTCAAAATGCAATCGTTAGATCTATCGAAAACAATAAATATTTCAAAACACAGAAAACAACGAATGATCTAAACATTGAATTAAGCGAAAAAACTATTGAAGAACAATTAAAACAAGTAGATTCTTTAAAAATGTTTTACCAAGAACTAAAAATCTTGGAACTTAAAAAGCCGGAAGGAACTTCGGGAACAAGTATAAATTTATCTTCTGACAGTAATCAGTTAGATCGCTCAGAAATTACTCTATTAGATCGTTCAAAAACGCTTAATTACGAAATTCAAAATCTTAATAATAAAAAGGCAAATACGGAAAATATTGTCAATGTAATCTCTGATTTTCCAGATAAAGGAGGACGAGTAAATGATTTCTTAACAAAGAAAAAAGTATTACTTCCTTTGTTTTTAATACTACTTAGTTTTATAATACTTAGTTTATTGTCTTTAAACAACTATTTAAAAAAGTATAATAATTCACAACATTAATAATTATTACTGTTTAATGACTGATCTATTCCAAAATAAAGCCGTCAAATAATAATGAATAGCCAAGACAGAAGTAATATTAGAGTATTGGTTACTGGAAGTAAAGGACAATTAGGTCAGTGTATTAAACTGGCAAGTGCAAATTTTATTAATTTGGAATTAGTTTTTACAAATTCTAAAGAATTTGACATTACGAATAACGAATCAATTAGTAGTTTTCTTAAAGAAAATCATTTTGATTATGTTATTAATTGTGCCGCCTATACCAATGTAGAAAAAGCTGAAAAAGAATCTCAAAAAGCTTTTTTAATTAACGCTGAAGGAACAAAGAATATAGCAGAAGCTTGTAAAGTAAATGATGTTCGATTGATCCATATATCGACAGATTATGTTTTTGACGGAAATAAAAATACTCCCTATATAGAAAATGATATACCCAACCCTATTAATGAATACGGAAAATCTAAATTAAAAGGAGAACAATACATTCAGGAAATACTTAAAAAGTACTTCATTATAAGAACCTCATGGTTATATTCAGAATTTGGGAATAATTTTTTCAAAACGATTATAAAGAAATCAAGGACAGAAAAAAAACTATCAATAATAACTTCCGAAACAGGGTCACCTACAAACGCTAATGATTTAGCAGAGTTTGTACTAGAAATTATTAGGAGCAAAGTTGATAAATACGGTATTTATCATTTTAGCAATGAAGGTGAAGCAACTTGGTATGACTTTGCAAAAGAAATAATTTATAACTTAGGCAAAGTTGACACTATTAAACTAGAAAAAATAGATAATTACCCTACTTTTGCAAAACGGCCGGACTATAGTGTTTTAAATAAAAAGAAAAGTATGGAATCTTTTAGTTTAAATATTTTGAATTGGAAGGATTCATTGAAAAAATTACAATCAAATACTAGATGAAAAAAAACCTAATCGTTTTTGGAACAAGACCAGAAGCTATAAAAATGGCTCCTTTAGTAAAAGAATTTCAAAAGCACTCAGATGTTTTTGAAACAAAAGTTTGTATCACTGCCCAACATCGGGAAATGTTAGATCAAGTATTATCTTTTTTTGAGATTGTACCAGATTATGACTTAGACTTGATGAAACCCAATCAAAACCTACATGGATTAACTTCTGATATTATAACAGAGTTAAAGCCTGTATTGGAAGAATTTAATCCGGATTTTGTTTACGTACATGGAGATACAACAACAACAATGGCCTCAAGTATAACAGCATTTTATTCGGGAGCAAAAGTATGTCATGTAGAGGCTGGTTTAAGGACTTTTGATATGAAATCTCCATTTCCAGAGGAAATGAATAGATGTGTGACAGGCGTTATTTCTGATATTCACTTTTCTCCTACAGATACCTCGAAACAAAACTTAGTAAAGGAAAGTAAATCTGAAGATTCTATATTAATTACAGGAAACACTGTCATTGATGCATTACAATTTAGTGTAAATAAGGTTAATAATGATGGCTTTAATGATGATGAAATAGACAACCTTAAGAAGGTTGTAGATGCTAGCAAAAGATTAATCCTAGTTACAGGACATAGAAGGGAAAATCATGGTCAGGGATTTATAAATATTTGTGAGGCTTTAAAACAGCTTGCAATAAAAAATTCAGATGTCCAGATTATATATCCAGTACATTTAAACCCTAATGTCCAAAAACCGGTATATGAGTTGTTAGATAAAGTTGATAATATACATTTAATAGCGCCACTTTCATATCCTGCATTTGTATGGTTAATGAATCAATCATATTTAATAATTACTGATAGCGGAGGTGTTCAAGAAGAAGCACCAAGTTTAGGTAAACCAGTATTAGTGATGAGGGATACAACAGAAAGACCTGAGGCTGTAGATGCAGGAACAGTAATTTTGGTAGGTACCAATAAAGAAAGAATAATAAAAGAAGCACAACAACTATTGAATGACAAAGAATCTTATGAAAGTATGAGTAAATTACATAACCCATATGGAGATGGAAAAGCTTGTCAGAGAATAGTAGAATATATATCAAAATTGTAAAAATGAATAAGAAGCCAAGTGTTGTAATGGTTGGTTTGGGATATATAGGGCTCCCAACAGCTGCTTTAATTGCTCAGAATAGAATATATGTGCATGGTGTTGATGTGAATCCAAAAGTAGTGGATACGATTAATGCTGGAGAAATACACATTATAGAACCAGAATTAGATGAGGCTGTTTCCGAAGCAGTTAACAATGGATATTTAAGAGCAGCAACTGAACCTGTTGAAGGAGATAACTATTTGATAGTTGTCCCTACACCTTTTAAAGATAAAAATGAACCCGATATTTCTTTTGTTGAGGCGGCAACAAGAGCTGTCCTACCATTATTAAAGAAAGGTGATCTTTATATTATTGAGTCTACTTCTCCTGTTGGAACTACGGAGAAAATGATGGAGTTGATTTATTCTGAAAGACCTGAGTTAAAAGGGAACCTTAATATTGCATACTGTCCAGAGAGAGTGTTGCCAGGTAACGTTATGTATGAGTTAGTGCATAACGATCGAGTGATTGGTGGAATAGATTCAGCATCTACAGAGAAAGCTGTGGCTTTTTATCAACAGTTTATAAAAGGAGAACTACATAAAACAAATGCCCGCACAGCAGAGATGTGTAAATTAGTTGAAAATTCTTCTAGAGATGTTCAAATTGCATTTGCTAATGAACTATCATTAATCTGTGACAAAGCAGATATTAATGTTTGGGAGTTAATAGATTTAGCTAATAAGCACCCGAGAGTTAATATTTTGCAACCTGGATGTGGTGTAGGAGGACATTGTATAGCAGTTGATCCGTATTTCATAGTTGCTGATTATCCAATGGAATCTCAAATTATTGGAAAAGCACGAGAAATAAACAATTATAAATCTTTTTGGTGTGCGGAGAAAGTCAAAAATGCAAAGCTAGAATTTCAGTTAAAACATGGAAGAAAACCTAGTATTGCAATAATGGGTCTAGCATTCAAACCGGACATTGATGATCTAAGAGAATCACCAGCAAAATATATCGCACAAAAAGTACTTCAAAATGCGAATAACGAAGAATATTATATCGTAGAACCAAATATAGAAACACATAGCGTGTTTAAATTGACAAATTATCAAGAAGCAGCTAAAAAAGCTGATATCGTTGTTTTTTTAGTTGCGCATAAAGAATTTAAAACATTGAGCGTTTCTAAGGATACGGTAATATTGGATTTTTGTGGTATCTTGAATAAATAAACAAAATAATGAATTATAGAAAGCTATTATTAGTTATTCTTACTGTAGTAACCTTTTTGTTTTCTTGTAATAACGACAAAAGAAAAGAAAATAAAGAGGATGTAAATACAGAAGAATCTATCAACGATAAAACTGACAAAAAGGAAGTAGAAGAAAAGAAAGTCAAATTACCAAGTAATATTGTACAGTTAAATGATAAAGAGTTTAAAGGTGATGGTATTATTGTAACTAAGTTTCAGGTTAACCATCTAAGCGAAAACAAGTATATTTATAAAATCTTTTTTAAAACAGAAGATATTGAATTATTGAAAAGCGGCAATTACGCTGTTTTCATACAAAATTATCCGTATAAGGACGATCTAGAATTTCTTGCAGAAAACTTTAAGAAAACTGGAATTGAAAGTTATTGGTTAAATCTTAAAACAGCGAAGGAATATAAAGATGAATACGTTGTTTTTAGGTCTTTTAGTACCAATATTGAAGCCTTTGAAAAAACCATAATTGGAGTGAGGAACATGAGTGCTAAACAGAATTTACTGAAAGAAGAATTTCAGGACTCATATATATCGAACTAAGAATCTTTACAATATTTTATATTAATTCCATAACTAGATAGTTTATGAATGTATTGAATTTGATAGGTAGAACTAATGAACTATTTTCAGAAGATATTGCTAATAATGAAGGTGAATTAGCGAAAATTGTATCATCATCATCTTTTTTGGTTATTGGTGGAGCAGGTTCAATAGGTCAGGCGGTCACAAAAGAAATCTTCAAAAGAAATCCAAAAAAATTACATGTTGTTGACATAAGTGAGAACAATATGGTGGAACTTGTGCGAGACGTAAGAAGTTCTTTTGGGTATATTGAGGGAGATTTTCAAACATTTGCTTTAGATATAGGTTCAGAAGAATATGATGCATTTATTGCTAATGATGGTCAATATGATTATGTGTTGAATCTATCAGCTCTAAAGCACGTAAGGAGCGAAAAAGACCCTTTTACGTTGATGCGAATGATTTATGTCAATATTTTTAATACTGAAAAAACACTACTTCAATCGATAAAAAAAGGAACCAAAAAATACTTTTGTGTGTCCACTGATAAGGCGGCAAACCCTGTTAATATGATGGGAGCATCAAAACGTATAATGGAAATGTACCTGATGAAACGAAGCAAGGATATTAAGATATCCACTGCCAGGTTTGCCAATGTGGCGTTTTCTGATGGTTCTCTATTATATGGATTTGATCAAAGAATTAAAAAGAGACAACCTATAGTAGCTCCTAATGATATAAAAAGATATTTCGTAATACCGAAAGAATCAGGAGAATTGTGTTTAATGTCATGCATTTTTGGTGAGAATAGAGATATATTTTTTCCTAAATTAAGTGAAAGTTTACACCTTATTTCTTTTGCGGATATAGCGGTAAAATACCTGGACGCATTGGGGTATGAACCATATTTATGCAGTGATGAAAATGAAGCAAGAGAATTAATAAAGACATTACCCGAACAAGGCAAATGGCCTTGTTTATTTTCTAAAAGTGACACAACAGGAGAAAAAGATTTTGAAGAGTTCTTTACAGAAAAAGAGACACTAGATATGAATAGGTTTCATAACCTTGGAATTATTAAAAATGATTTGAATTTTGACAACGAGAAGATTGAACTTTTTACCAGAAAAATTCAGGATATGAAAAAAAATAAAAACTGGAATAAGGAAGAAATAGTGGAATTGTTTTTTGAAATGATTCCTGATTTTGGACATAAGGAAACAGGTAAATATTTGGACAGTAAAATGTAAATATATGCACAAAGAATTTATATCCTTTGTAAAAGAAACATACAATACGGATGATTTTATCCCATTACATGCACCTGTTTTCATTGGAAATGAAAAAAAGTATCTTAACGATTGTATAGATAGCACTTTTGTTTCTAGCGTTGGAAAATTTGTAGATCAATTTGAAGAAGAAATGAAGCGATTTACTGGGGCGAAATATGCTATAGCTACAGTGAATGGAACAGCAGCATTACATATTGCTTTGTTAATGACAGGAGTAGAACAAAATGATGAGGTGATAACTCAACCATTAACTTTTATTGCTACTGCAAACGCACTGAGTTATATTGGGGCACACCCAGTTTTTGTAGATGTGGATAGAGATACTTTGGGCTTGTCTCCAGAAAAATTAGAAGATTTTTTATCAAAAAATACAGAAATAATAAACGGGCAATGTATCAATAAAACTTCAAAAAGAAGAATAAAAGCTGTTGTCCCTATGCATACTTTTGGTTTGCCCTTGAGGATTAAAGAACTCGTAACTGTTTGCGATAAGTACAATCTAGATGTTGTTGAGGATGCAGCAGAATCTCTTGGGAGTTATTGTAATGATAGGCATACGGGTACTTTTGGCCTTTTAGGTACTTTTAGTTTTAATGGAAATAAAACGATAACTACAGGTGGTGGTGGTATGATTGTTACCAATGACGAAAAGTTGGCAAAAAAAGCAAAGCATATCACAACAACGGCAAAAATTCCACATCGCTGGGACTTTGAGCATGATATGATTGCATATAACTATAGATTACCTAATATAAATGCTGCTCTAGGATGTGCACAAATGGAAAAACTTCCTTTGTTTTTAGAGAAAAAGAGAAATCTGGCAAAAAAATATCAGACATTTTTTGAAAATACATCGTTTACATTTATTACCGAACCCGATAAAACAACCGCTAATTATTGGTTGAATGCAATTATTTTAGAAAATCTTGAAGAAAGAGATAATTTTCTTAAAGAAACAAATGATAATGGTATAATGACCAGACCAATATGGAAATTGATGAATAGTTTAGTGATGTTTAAAAATGCGCAAACCAGTAATTTAGAAAATTCGCAATGGTTTGAAGAACGTGTTATAAATATTCCTAGTAGTGTTATAATATGAAGCCGATATATATCATTGGGGCAGGAGGAGCTGCAAAAGAGATTTATTTACTAATAGAAGAAATTAATGCGCTCCATAGAACATATGATTTCAAAGGGTTCGTGGATGTGGATAATAACGAATCATTGCAGATAGGTAGCAGAAAATTGTCAATAATAAAAGAATCTACTTTTATAAATAATCAAAAAGAAAATGTTTCGATAGTATTTGGTATAGGAGATACTAATAGATTAAAAAAGATTGTACAAATCTATCAAAACAATCCAAGTTTTGAATTCCCAAATGTGATTCACCCAGATGTACATCTGGACGAAAGTGTAAAATTAGGAATAGGCAACATAATTACGACTAAATGTGTTTTTACCGTGGATATAGCAATTAAATCCTTCAACTATATTAATAGAGGTGTTCATATTGGGCATGATTGTATAATAGGCTCATATAATGTTTTAAATCCTTGTGCCGTTATTTCTGGTGGGGTAATGATCGAAGATGAAAACCTGATAGGTACCAATGCTTCAATACTGCAATATTTAAAAATTGGGTCTAAAAACAAAATAGGCGCCGGAGCAGTAGTCACAAAAGACGTATCAGATGAAACTTGTATGATTGGAGTACCGGCAAAAAACAAAAAGTAATGAAAAAAACCTTAATTATTGCTGAAGCAGGAGTAAACCATAATGGAAGTATTGATCTTGCTAAAAAACTAATAGATGCTGCCGCTTCTGCAGGTGTTGATTATGTTAAATTTCAAACCTTCGATTCAAAAAAATTAGTAAGCAAGAATGCTGAGAAGGCATCCTATCAAAAGGAAACTACTAATAACACTTCTGAATCACAATTGGAGATGCTTCAAAAGCTTGAACTAAGCAAAGAGATGCACTTGGAGTTAATTGATTATTGTAATACAAAAAGTATTACATTCTTATCTACCGCTTTTGATTTAGATAGTATTGACTTTTTAAATAAATTAAATATAGATTTATTTAAGATTCCTTCAGGAGAAATTACTAATTTACCTTATTTGAGAAAAATAGGAGGGTTAGGCAAGCCGATTATAATATCAACAGGAATGGCTACTATAGAAGAAATAAGAGATGCCATGAATGTATTAATTGATGCGGGGGCTCATAAAAGTCAGATTTCAATATTACATTGTAATACTCAATACCCTACACCAATGAAGGATGTTAATATGCTGGCAATGAATACCATAAAAAAAGAATTTGACGTACCTATAGGATATTCGGACCATACACTTGGAATTGAAATTCCGATTGCAGCTGTTGCTTTAGGAGCGACCGTTATCGAAAAACATTTTACGCTTGACAAAACAATGGAAGGTCCAGATCATAGAGCATCTTTAGAGCCAGAAGAACTAAAGGCCATGGTACAGGGAATTAGAAATATAGAAGTCGCCTTTGGTCACGGACGAAAAGAGCCTAGTGATAGTGAAGCACAGAACAAAAGTGTTGCCAGAAAAAGTATTGTTGCCACCAAAAAAATCAAAAAAGGAGAGGTCTTTACTATTCAAAATATTACTGTTAAAAGACCCGGTACTGGAATTTCCCCTATGCTATGGGACGAAGTGATAGGCGCTAAAGCCATAAAAGAATTTGACGAAGACGAACTAATAATTAAATAATGAATAAAGTTGAAATTTTTCACCATAAGTCTGTTTCCCTTGAGTTAATTAAAGAAACTTTTGAGGCTTCCTTTAATGTTGATTTTGATAAAGAATACTGGAATTGGCGATTTTTGAAAAACCCCAATAATGAAAAGGTTTTTATTTCTTACATTATTGAAGATGGTGTTTTGGCTGCCTATTATGCAGTATCTCCAATGATATTATCTCATGGAGGTAGTGAATATAAAGTTGCTTTATCCAACATGACAATGACTCACCCAGATCATAGAGGTAAAGGGTATTTTAAATTACTTGCAGGTTCTCTTTTTGATAATTTAAAGGAAGAAGGATTTATTGCCGTGTATGGTTTTGCAAATCACAATTCGCATTATGGCTTTCGAAAATATTTGAATTGGCAAGATCTATCAGCTCTGAATATTTTTAGTGTTATTCCTCAAGATTATAGACCTATAAAGAATAAGGATAATTCTATAAGTTTTCAAATCGAAAAAGTATCGCCAGAACTAATTAAAAATATTTCGAAACTACAAGCTGCAGAGTCTAATCAAGTTTTGATAAAGAGGGATGTAGATAATATGTTGTGGAGGTTGTTGGATAACCCCGATAATGATTACAAGGCTTTGGTAGGGAGAAAGAATGGAGGTATTGTGTCTATTATGTTTTTCAAAGAATATAACGGTGAAATAGATATCATGGAGTTTTTCTACAATATGAATAACACAAATAACATGGTTAGTTTAAGTGTTTCTGAACTTATGGAGAAGTATAATGCTAAGATTAACTTATGGAGTAACCTTCACACCGAAGAGCACATTGGTTTAGAAAAGTTGGGTTTTAAAGAAACAGGATTCAACACTTACTTTGGAGTCATTCCTTTGATAGAAAATGAAGCAATTTTACGTTACAAAAATTGGCATTATAGATTTTTAGATTCAGATATATTTTAAGATGAAAATACTTGCAATCACAGGAGCTCGCTCAGAATTTGATTTATTAAGCAGCCTTTATGACAAACTACATGAGGATGATTTTTTTGAGTTCAAAATTATAGTAACAGGGGCACACTTATCCGACACATTTGGAAAAACTATAAAAAATATAGAGGATAAAAAATATCCAATTGCCGATAGGATTTATAACTTGGTGGATACTAGCGAGAAAATAGGTAGAATTATTTCGCTTGGAAATCAAATACCCGCGTTTGCTCAGACTTTTCAGAGAGAAAAACCAGATTTGGTATTAGTAGCAGGTGATCGCGAAGAAGCTATATCGGTATCAATGACTGCAGCATATCTGGATATACCTGTTGCGCATTTTTTTGGAGGAGATATTGCCAAAGATGGTAATATCGATAATTCAACAAGATACGCGGCAAGTAAATATGCTCATCTTCATTTTGTGACGCTAGAAGAACATAAAAAGACGCTTATAAAACTAGGAGAGGAAGAAGATAGAATATTTGTAGTAGGAAATCCAGCAATAGATAATATTGTCTCAACCCCAAAACTAAGCAGAAAACAAGTATCAGATAATATTGGTTTTGATATTGAAAGTTATGACTACCTTGTTTTAATTAAACATCCAATAATTACAGAGATTGAAGATCAAAGAAGGCAGATGGAAGTTATATTAGATGCAATATTAGAATCAAATATTAAATGCTTGGTTAATTATCCAAATTCTGATGCTGGAAATAGAGAAATAATTGAGGTTATCGATGAATATACTTCAAAGAACGAATCTCTTTTTGTTTTTAAGAACCTTGATAGATTAAATTATGTAAATCTACTTAGAAATGCCACTTCTTTGATAGGTAACTCAAGTTCAGGTTTACTAGAAGCGCCCTCTTTTGGGTTGCCAGCAATAAATATTGGAAGTAGACAACGAGGTAGAATACACGGAAATAATGTACTGTTTATAGATCACAATAAATTAGAAATAAAAGAGGCTATAAATAAGGTGAGAACCGATAAAGAATTTTTAAAACGTGTAGAAAACTCAGATTCTCCATATGGAAATGGAGATACAACAGAAAAAGTAAAGGAGATTTTAAAAAAAATAAAATTGGACAATAATTTGATCTACAAAAATATTACGTATTAATGAAAAATGTAATTGTTATATCGGCTCATCCAGATGATGAAATTTTAGGCTGTGGAGGAACCCTACTGAAACACAAAGATGATGGAGATAAAATTGATTGGTTGATAACAACAAACATATTTACAGATCAAGGTTTTAGTGAAGAAAGAGTGTCATCAAGACAAGATGAAATAGAACAAGTAAAAAATAATTTAGGAATCAATCAAGTATATAAACTTGACTTTCCTACGATGACCTTAACGGATGATTCATTAATAAAAATGATTCCGATGATAAGTGAAGTGTTTAACGAATCAAAGCCCGAGATTATTTATGTTTTGAACAGATCAGATGCTCATTCGGATCATTTGATCTCATTTAAGGCAACAATGGCATGTACAAAATCGTTCAGATACCCATTTATTAAAAAGGTATTAATGTATGAGTGTATATCCGAGACCGAATTTGCTCCAGCATTACCAGAAAATATTTTCATCCCTACTTATTTCGTAGATATTAGTAAATATCAATTGGAGAAGAACAAAATTATGAAAATATATAAATCAGAATTAGGAGAACACCCTTTTCCAAGAAGTATTAGAAATATAGAAGCTTTGGCGGTTTATAGAGGAGCAGTTGCAGGAGTTGAGTATGCAGAGGCTTTTCAGGTTTTAAAATGGATAGATAAATAAATGTTGATACAGGTTTGTGTTTTTATTATTAATAATAACTAAACAATTTAATGAGAAATTATAAAGAACATCTACTGCAAACAGAAAGTACAATTAAGCAAGCTCTTTTGAAATTAGATGAACTAGCAGGAGATGCCATTTTATTTATGGTTGATAAGGACGATAAACTTATAGGTTCTTTAACAGATGGAGATGTTAGAAGAGGACTTATAAAAGGTATTACAATCGATAGCAGGGTAAATGATATTATACAAGATAACCCTCGATTTATAAAAAAGGGAGAAGAAAACATTCAAAAAATTGTAGAATATAGAGAAAGCAATTTTAAAATACTTCCAGTTATTGACAAAGATGACAAAGTTGTTAATGTAATTAATTTTAGAATTGCACGATCATATTTGCCAATAGATGCCGTTATTATGGCTGGAGGAATGGGAACAAGATTAAAGCCGTTGACTGATTCTACACCAAAACCACTATTAAAAGTAGGTGACAAACCAATCATGGAGCATAATCTTGATAGATTAGCATTATATGGAATAGATGATTTTTGGGTGTCAGTAAAATATTTAGGAGAACAAATTGAAAGTTATTTTGGAGACGGTAGTGGTAAAAACACAAAAATCGATTATGTCTGGGAAGATGAACCATTAGGAACTATAGGTGCCGTTTCAAAGATCACAAATTTTGAACATGATTATGTGCTAATTACAAACTCTGATGTATTGACGAACCTGGACTATGAAAACTTTTTTTTAGATTTTATTGAGCAGGGCGCAGATTTCTCTGTAGTCACGATACCTTATCAAGTCAATGTACCTTATGCGGTATTAGAAACAAGTAATGGGCAAATAACGAGTTTTAAAGAAAAACCCACCTATACATATTATTCTAATGGCGGAATTTATTTAATGAAACGCTCCGCATTACGTTTTTTACCACAGAATTCTTTTTTTAATGCAACTGATTTAATGGAAAAATTAATTAGTGAAGGATTGAAAGTAGTATCATATCCATTGGCAGGATATTGGTTGGATGTTGGTAAACATGAAGATTTTGAAAGAGCACAAAGAGATATTAATAAAATAAAGTTTTAAAAATGATAGAAAAAAATCAGCCTTATCTTATTGGTGAAACGGCTTTTCATCATGAAGGGGATATTCCTTTTTTAAAGACATTAGTAGATCACGGTAAAAACACCAAAATTGATGCTATAAAATTTCATCTTTTATTGGATTTAGATGAGTACTTTGTTAAAAAACACGAGGCCTATGATATTTTGAAAAATTGGCTTTTAACAAAGGAACAATGGCTAGACGTTCTTTCGTATACCAACCAAAAAGGATTAGATACCATTTTGTTATGTAATGACCCTGATTCTGTTGATTTTGCGATTGAAAATTCTGATAAAAACATAATTGCAATAGAGTTGCATGCTACGGGGCTCAATGATTATTTTTTACTGGAGAAGGCATCTAAGTTTAAAGGAACTGTAATTTTGGGAGTTGGAGGATCTTCTATCGATGAGATTTATTACGCAATAACTACACTGAATAATTTAGGACAAGAAGATATTTTCTTAATGTATGGTTTTCAGAATTATCCGACTAGATATGAAGAAATCAACCTTAATAAGATGCTGAAATTAAAGGATTTATTTGATCTCCCTGTAGGATATGCGGATCATACGGATCCCTCAAACCCTTTAAATGAGTATGTGTCCACATTGGGGATGCCATTGGGCATTAACGTGTGTGAAAAACATTTTACACATGCTTTTGGTGAAAAAAGAATTGATGCACAAGCAGCAGTAACCTTAGAACAATTAGCCAATATTAGAGAAATGATGGATGTGGCAAATATTTCACTTGGGGATGGAACATTGGCAATGTCAGATGCCGAATTAAGTTATGGTAATACTGGACCCATGAAAAAGGCGATCGTTGCAAAAACGAAAATTAAAAAAGGAGAGGTGATTTCTCTCGAAAATGTGAGCTTTAAAAGAACTAATGAAAGTACATATATGCTTCAAAGTTTCTTTCCTAGATTGATTGGATTAACCGTTAATAAGGATATTGAAATGGATGATTTTATAGATTTTTCAAATGTAGAGTATGAATTTAGGAAAGAAAACAGTGATCAATTTAAAGCGAATAAATGAAAATAGGTTATTTTATAACAGCAAGATTAAAAAGTAGTAGATTAAAGCAAAAGATCGTACTACCATTAAATGGGCGTAATGTGCTGGATCACGTAATCGAACGATGTAAGTTAGTTCAGAATATAGATGATGTTGTATTATGTACATCAACTAATCCACAGGATGCACCGCTGTATGAGTATGCGCTTAGTCATAAAATTAAGTTTTACGCAGGTTCTGAAGATGACGTGATGGAAAGGCTTTTGGCGGCAGCAAAATACTATGGTTTTGATGCGTTTGTGAGCATAACAGCAGATAATCCATTACATTCTTATTATATAGCAAACACGATGGTTGATTGGTATAAGAAAACGCCTTCGGACTTCATTATCACTTCAGGCTTACCTATCGGGATAGCTCCATATTTTATGAGAACAGAGGCATTAGAGGTAGCGGCAGAAATGAAAAAATATTCTGACACCGAAATTTGGGGGCCATTTGTGAACAGACCAGACTTTTTCAAAATAGGACATTACACTATAGAATCTGACCTTTTTGACCCAGACGTAAGACTTACTTGTGATTACCTGAGAGATTATCAGCTGTTTATATCACTATTTAATAATTTTCCCCAAATGTATAATCCAAGCATTTTTGAAATTTCTAAATTGTTTAAAGATAAAATCGTGGACATAAGTAATTCCAAAATGGTTCAAAGCAGTTTAGAACCTAAATTGATGGAAGAAATAAATAATACGTTTGATAATAATAAAGAAAAAGGAATAAACTATGCCAAAAAGTACGGTATTTCTTTAAATGCAGGGGAGAATCATTTACACTTAAAACTATGATACTAGATACAATAAACAATGCCAGTTTTTATGAAGGTATATCTGAAAATATTGATAAAGCACTTCAATTTTTAAAAAGTACAAATTTTGAAACTTTAGAAACAGGAAGACATGAGATAGATGGAGAACGTGTTTTTGCTTTGGTTTTTGATTATGAAACTCATGAAGAATATGAGGACAAATGGGAAGCTCACAGAAAATATTTTGACATTCAATTTGTAGCAAAAGGAATAGAAAAAATTGCACTAGCAAATATTTTAGAGATGACCTCTGTTACCGAGTACGTTCAAAAAGATGATTATCAGTTGTTTAAAGGTGATGGCGGAAAGTTTATATTGCGAGAAAATGATTTTATTATTTTAGGACCCAATGATGTTCATCAACCAGCAATTCATGTAAAGAACAAAGTTGGTGCGGTTAGAAAAATTGTGGTTAAAGCGATGATCTAGAATATCTGTTTAATGGCTAGAGAAAAACTACTAAAGAACTCACTTATATACACCCTATTTACGTTGCTGCAACGTGGTCTGGGTTTTTTTTTACTTCCATTATATACGATATATCTCTCTAAAGATCAATATGGTGTTTTAAGTATTTTGATGGCCGCAGTTCCCTTTTTTGTGCTTATTGCGGGACTTTCTTTGCGGGGATCTACGTCATTTTATTATTATAAACATAAAGAAGAAGAACAATATTTAAGAAAACTGTTAGGAACCAGTTTTAGTTTCTTACTTATATTCGCATTGGTGCTTACCTCATTTCTATTTCTGGCAAAGGACCTTCTTATTCAGGTTTTTTTCAAGGATATTGAATTTTATCCATATCTGTTTTTGGCATTTTTAAGCGTATTTTTTCAGCCAGCCTATTTTTATTATCAATCGTATCTAAAGGCGAAACAAAAGGCATCCGTTTCAGCTGGATTGGACTTTCTCTATTTTTCGGTTTTAATTTCCTTAACGCTAGTTTTTGTCATCATTTTTAAGATGCAGTCTGAAGGAGTGCTATTGTCACTTGCGACGGCTAATTTTTTGATGATGGTAATTACTTTAATAAAGTTTAGTAAAGAAATAAGCTATTCATTGGATTTTTCAATTTTAAGAAAAGTTCTTAAATATGCTCTCCCAATATTGCCACATAACTTGTTTTCCTGGGCAATGAATTTGGCTGATAGAATTATATTAAATGCTCTTACAACTCTTGAAATGGTTGCTGTTTTTGATATTGGATCGCAAATTGGGAAATTGGTAAATATGATTACTCTTGGTGTGAATTCTGCCTATAGTCCATGGTTCTTTGAACAGGTTAAAATGAATGAAAAGAGCAAACAACGTTTAGCAGATACGGCAGAGAAAATTGTTTTTTTTTATGTTTTTTGTGCAATTGTAGTAAGTTGGTTGGCTCCCGAGGTAATATTTATAATTTCTAAAAATAAGTACCCAACATCGTGGCAAGTGGTCCCTCTGATCGCATTGGCCTTCGTAGTTAATGGGTTTTATTTTTGTTTTAGTAACGTTTTTTTTCTTGATAAAACAAAGATATTACCCCTATTGTCCTTGTTTGGCGCATTGGTTAATATTGGTGTAAATTATATGTTGATTCCGAGATATGGATTTATTGGTGCTGGATTAGCAAGTCTTTCCTCCAAACTGCTGTTTTGTACATTAGCGTATTATGTAAGTCAACGATTCTATGCTATACCTTACAACATAGTAAAGATATCTTTGGTATTTATAGCTGGGAGCTTGTTGAGCTTACTTGTCTATTTGGTACAACCCAAAATAGAAGATTTTAATGTTTGGGTTTCGATACTCGGAAAGACTTCAGTTTTGTTTATTTTTGTTGCACCCTTAATTATTATTAATTACAAAAGGATTAAACAATTTTTAAATTTTAGAAAAGTCTCATAAAGAATGTCGCAAACTAATGAACTTAATACTATTGAATCTGAATATGATGTTTCAGACATCACCTTTAATTCTCTAAGAGTTTGGCCTTTCTTACGACATAAGATTTTCTATGATATTTATAAGAAAAAGTATAATTATAGTGCAAAACTAAGAGTTAGGAACAAGTTTCAGCTTATTAGAAATTTCTTCAGAGGGTTTTATAAATTGTTTATGTTAAGAAGATATGATTTTCTTTTTTTCAATAATGCAGACAAGAGATCTTTGATAAACGGAAAATATTACGATGTTTTTTTTGACGGTATTGCAGATAAGGTAGGTCAGAAAAAAAGTTGTTTTGTAGAATGGGCAATTCACAAACACTATAATTCCAAACAATCTCATTCTTTAAATATTATTTCAGATTTATCTTTCAAACTATTATCTATAATTTATTCATTTTTCGTCACCGTTGATCTTGAAAATGAAGAGGAACTATTAAAGATAAAAAAGGACTATGACCTTACTTTTGATCATAAAAAAGATTTAAAACGATTTTATGGTGAATATAGGTTTTATGATTTTTTATTCAGGTTTATCAGACCCAAAGCAATATTCATTATTTGTAACTATACTAAAGTTCCAATCGTGACTGCTGCAAAAAATAATAATGTATTGGTTTATGAAGCACAACATGGTTTTATAGGAAAAAATCATCAGTTTTATAATTATCATGGTCAATTACCAAAAGAGTCATACCCCGATTTTATGCTAACTTTTGGGAACGAAGAGAAAGATAATTTACATGATCATTTTATATTTAAAAAGAGTGAATTGATCCCAGTTGGAAGTTTTTATTTGGATGAGATTTATAAGAATTATTCAGACGTCGAATTAAACGGGTATAAAGAAAAGTTTGAAGCAGTTTTTTGTGTTACGCTGCAAGGTGTACACGAGGAAGAACTTTTGACTTGGGTGGCAAAACAAGCAAGAAACAATAAAAACCACTTATATATTCTAAGGCCTAAATATTCTGGAAAAAGTTATAAGGAAATAATTGATGAAAACATCTTTTTGTTACCAAAGTATAATATTTATCAAGTTTTAAAATATAGTGATTATAATATTACTATATATTCTACCACAGCTATTGAGGCAATGTATTTTGATGTAAAAACCATTTTTTTTAATATAGATGGACTTTCTGAAAAGTATTTTGATGTAAAGAAATTGAATGCTTTAGTTATCAATGATAGCGATGAGTTAAATATTGAAGAACATCAAATTTCTAAAGAATATAATGGTTATTTTATTAGAAATTATCTAGAAAACTTAGAGAATCTGAAATTAAGTATATAAGTGCACAGACTAATATTTATACTGTTAATAATCCAGCCATTTTTAAATAAGATGACCCAGAAATTTGGGATGGCATTTGATATTTATAATGAATTATTGAGTTTGTTTGTTCTCCTGCTGTTTCTATTGAGAATAGTAAAAAGAAATAGGATATCTACTTTCTTTTTTGTGCCTATTACAATTATTCTTTATATGGCATTTCTCTCCTTGGTAAAGAATAATTATTTTTTGAGCTATGTGCAAATACTAATGTATTCTCAGTTCTTTTTTTATTTTTTTTATTTTTTTTCCTTTCTTCAGGAAGAGAAAGCAAAAATAATTACTGATTTAAAATTAGTTGCTGATAAAGTTTTAGTGTTCGTAATTCTATTAGCTTTTGTAGAATTGTTTTTATCTGATTTTTTCAGGGAGTTTATGGCACTTAAACATTTTGATAGAGGGATTGGAAGATTTTATTTGGTTTCTTTTTTTGGTTCCGGACCAAGTCTGGCAAATTTCACTGCGATATACCTGTTTCTCTGGCATTATTATTACTATGGGTTAGAAAACAAGATTACTAGAAAAGCTAAGGCATTGCTAGTTATGTCTGTAATAATTTGTATTTTGTCTTTTTCGAGAAAAGAAGTTTTTCTTACGTTTCTATTCTTGATATTTTTCCCCTACCCAGGTAGAAGTAAAATTTATTTATGGATTAGAAGAGCAATAACTTTTAGTACAGTACTACTTGGGCTATTTGTTTATTATCAGGTTTTTTTCAGTACCGCAAATAAAGTAGCCTTGAGTTCGAAGTATGTACGTTGGAAAATTGTCGACTATTCTTATACCATTTTGTCGGATAATTTTCCATTTGGTACCGGAGTGGGAACTTTTGGATCCAAAATGTCTCTGGAACTGGATCATATTTATAGGAAGTACAATGTAGGTCCCGAAATGTTAGGGTATAAAAGTACAGGGAGGAGAGGACCCATTTATGATGCTTTTTTATTCACTTTTACAACAGAAATTGGAATTGGGATACTATTGTTTGTCTGTTTTTTTTACTTAATCTATAGATGTAAACCAAACATCCCTAATGCGTTTAACACATATATAAAAAGATATATTGTATTTTATGTATTGTTAATTAGCTTTTTTACACCGGTTTTGGTTAATTCGTTTGGATTTATGGTTGCCGGCCTTTTAGGGGCAATGTGTGGAAATATTAATTTGTTAAGATCAACAAAAAATGCATAAAATAAAGCTAATAATATATTATCTATTGGTATCAAAGTTGCCTCATTCCAGACTGATAAAGTTTTCAAATAGGATAAGAATGTGGTATGTTTCAAAGGTTTTAAGATTAATGCCCTTCGATAAAAACTCCAAGTTCGAATATAACGTATATCTCTCTAATGCAAAAAACGTGCGATTCGGAAAATATGTTAGAATCAATGAGAATGTCTTTCTACAGGGAGAAGTTAGTATTGGAAATTATGTCATGATAGCACCCAACGTATCGGTGTATAGCAACACTCATGTCTATGATGATATAAATGTACCCATGGTTACATGCGGAACTTCAATAACCAAAGAAGTTGTAATTGAAGATGATGTATGGATTGGAAAAGGGGTAGTTATTTTACCAGGGGTTACTATAAAAAAAGGGGCAATAGTTGGAGCAAATTCTGTGGTGACCAAAGATGTTAATAGTTATACTATAGTTGGTGGTGTTCCGGCAAGACTTATAAAAGAACGAAAGTAATACTGGTAGGGATGAGAGAATCTTATAGATTACATATTTTGACCAGCTTAGTTATTGTTTTTTTTATCAATATGTTGTCATATTTTTTTATTTATGACAAAGAGTTTGTTCAAGGTAGTATCGAGATAGATATATCTAGCCAAGAACCTACCGATTATTGGATTGTTTACAAGGAATTTTTTAATGAGAAGAGAGTACTCTCTCCCAGAAAGAAGTTGGCGGGCAAATCTAGATCAATTATAGTAAATATTCCCGAAAATATAGATATAGAGTATGCGGCAATTGCATGGATAGGAGTAAAAGATCAGGCATTTACAATTAATGAAATTAAGATTTCGAATGATCGAAAAACTAAGATTATTGATGATCCTCATAAACTAGTAGATTATAATAGTGTTGGGGCCAAGGCACAGCTATTAAATAACGAGATGGTAATTACCAGTTTAATGGATGGTAATCGATGGGTGATGTTAAAGAATAATGAGGTAATCAATAAAATAAGAAGAGTAAAAAAGAGAAGTATCCTGCCATGGTATGGTAACGTTCTTATTTTTATTTCAATACTTATTTATTTCCTTTATTCGGATCGAAGCGAATTAACGATCAAAGAGATTTTCTCTTATAAGAATGCAAGAGGTATACTTTTGATAATTTGGATGCTACTTTTTCCGTTTTGGCCTGTTAGCTCAACATTATTTTTAGGTGTAGGAGTATTTCTATTTCTAATACATCTGAAGACTTATACAAAAAAGGATATTTTTTTAGAGGTAAAGAAGTACTATTGGCCTTTATTCGTATTCTTTATAGTTCAAGTTATAAAGTTTCTAATGCTTGATTTCTCTGCTAATGAAGGAGAAAGGGTTGTTGATACTTTGGTTATCTTGTTAATGCCGTTTTGTTTTATGTTCATTACAGAAAAGATGCTAAAGTTTATTCTGGATGCAACCAAGATAAGCGTTGCAATCTATACTATTGCCTTTTTAATTACTTCAGTAGATATCTATTATTCTAAGGGAATTTTGACTGGGTTTTCAGAATTTGTAACCTTAAGATTTAATTATTTTTGGCATTCGAGTTATTACGGAGGGTTAATTCTTATGATTTTCTTGACAGATTTTTTTAGCTTAAAAAAACTAGACATAAAACATCTTGCATTATATATCATTTTAGTCTTATTTATTTATCTCACAAAGGCAAGAATAGCAATGTTGCTTTCTTTTTCAGGTGTTTTTTTAATCGTCCTGAAGAATTTAAAATTTTCAAAAAAACAGTTAATTTTTGTTTTCATTTCATCATTTATATTGATTTCATCTGTTGCGATTTATGAAAAAGAATACCTTAAGAGTAAGGTTGAGCAACTTGTAAAAAATGAGGCAAGAAGTTTTATTTGGGAGTCGTCTATTAAATCAATTAAGGAAAAGCCCGTTTTTGGGCATGGTTCTAGTAATGTTCAAAAAGAAGTGTTCAAAAACATTAGACCGGATAAAAATTTGAAGTTTAGAGAATATAACTCACACAATCAGTTTTTGGAAACATTAACAGGTATGGGTATCATAGGGCTATTATCTTTATTGCTTATATTGGTTTATCCTTTTAAAGTTGCCAATAACAAGTTTATAATGAGTTATTGTGTGCTGATAACGGTTCTTTTTATTTTTGAATCATTCATATCAAGACAGGCAGGGATAAATTTATTTGTTTTTTGGTATTGCTTATTTCTAAACTATAAGATGAATAAAGATTGATTTCTGTTCAAAAAATAATGACATAAAATTTAATCATGGATAATATAAGATTCTTAAATAATAAAAGGATTTTTGCTTTTACCAGCAAGGATCAAATGCTGGATTATATCGATGGTAAAAAGAAGATTTTAGTTGCGTTAAATGCAGAAAAATTAAATAGAAAGGAAAGCCCATTGGATGATATTATTAATAGAAATATTGGCTACCCCGATGGAGTAGGAGCGGTATTAGCTCTTAAAAGAAAAGGATTAAAAAGTATTAAGATTGCCGGTGCAGAGTTTTGGTTAGATATTATTGAGAGATATTCAAGTTCCAAATCATTTTATTTAATAGGTTCCAAGGAAGAAGTTATCCAAAAGACAATTACAAAATTAAAAGAAGATTTTCCTGATGTAAATATTGTAGGATATAGAAACGGATATTTTAAACCGGAAGACGAGGCGAAATTAATTCAGGATTTTAAAAAGAAAAAACCAAAGGTAATATTTGTTGCCATGGGAAGTCCAAAACAGGAATATTTATTAGCTGGATTTTTGGAGGAATATCCAGCTTTATATATGGGCTTAGGTGGTAGTTTTGATGTATATTGCGGTCTAAAAAATAGGGCTCCAAGAGTATATCAAAAATTTGGACTAGAATGGCTTTACAGACTTTTAAAAGAGCCGACAAGATGGAGGAGGCAAGTAAACCTTCTAGCATTTGCTATTAAAATAATATTCAATAAAATATAAAAAGGCTTTATAATGTAGTCTCTTTATTTCTAACCATTATTATACTAACTGGTTGTGAGAAAGATGTAGATTATAGAAATATTCTATTTCTTCTTTAATATTTATTACTTTTATACCCACAAAATTTAGAAAATTTGCAGTTATATTTTCCTATTCTATTTTTTATTGGAGCTTATGCTCTTACGTATTTTACAATACCTAAAATTATTGGTGTTGTAGAGTATAAAAACTTAATGGACAACCCGAATATTAGAAGCTCACATGTTAAGAAAACACCAACTTTAGGTGGGGTTTCTTTTTTTTACACTTTGATATTTGCCTTGTTTTTTCTTCATAATTGGGATCAATACGATGAAGCTATTTTTTTTGTACCAGGTTTGACCATTCTTTTTATTGTAGGATTAAAGGATGATTTATTAGTACTTTCTCCTTATACCAAATTAGCTGCACAATTGGCAGCAATTCTTTTTATTCTAAGTAACGAAAGCTTCAGAATTACATCATTAAATGGATTTTTGGGAATATATGAAATCCCTATTTATGTGTATTATTTGGTAGGCGGATTTATGATGTTAACTATTATAAATGCTTACAATTTGATTGATGGTATAGATGGACTGGCATCTATTGTTGGAATTGTCATCTTAGTAATTTACACTACCATTTTTTATTTAACAGAAGAATATTTTTACGTTCTTGTTTCATTGGCCTTAAATGGATCACTTATTGCTTTTTTAAGTTATAATTTATCTTCTAGTAAAAAGATTTTTATGGGTGATACAGGTTCATTAATTGTTGGTTTTATTATAAGTACCTTAACGCTTAAATTTTTAGCATTATCTCCAGAATCCTATAATAACTTGCCATTTCTTTTAGAAAATATACCTTTGATAGCCATTAGCATACTGATTGTTCCGTTATTTGATACTGCTAGGGTATTTACAATAAGAGTAGCTAACAAAAAAAGCCCATTTTCGCCAGATAGGAACCATACACATCATATACTTTTAGATACTTTTAAATTATCACATAGACAAGCAAGTTTTATTATCGGTGGCTTTAACCTGATTTTTGTAATATTAATGATAATTTTAGGTAGTACATCATATAATTTTTATTTGGTTCTTTTTCTTATAACCTTTGTTATAATTATGGCTTATCTTTTTTATCGATTTGATTATAGTTTTACTAATATTAAAAGGAAAATTTTATTTAAAAGGAGAGTGGATAGGATAAAAGATGGTGTCCTAAAACAAAAAGACTACTCTGATAAGAATGATAAAGGAAAATCATAGAGTTAATGAGGAATACTAATTTCTGATTTTTGCTGTTAATACTGATATTACGAAAATAAATGAATGTCTCATCCAAAGACCTAAAATACTTCTTTTCGGGATCTGCTTTTCTTGGGGTGAGTAGTTTATATGGTTTAGTAATCCCCGTGATTATTATTCCATACCTAATTAAAGTGATTGGCCTCGGTAATTATGGATTGTCGGTAGTAGCATTTTCAACCACTTTTTTTTTGTCATTGATTATTGATTATGGATATGCAATTTCTGGAGTAAATAGCTTGTCAAAAAGCAGAACAGATTCAGAAAAAAGTGCTATTATCATAAAAGCATTATATACCAAAGCTATTTTGTTTTTTAGTATAAGTCTACTGTTTTTATTGCTAATGACATTGATACCTTATCTTAGAGTACACGCTACATTATTTTTGTTGTCTCTTTTGATTCCTTTTTCTTCCATTTTAAACCTTAACTGGGCGCTGCAAGGACTTCAATTAATCAAAGGGTTAAGTTTTGTAACGATACTAAATAAAACCATATATCTATTTGGAATTTTTTTTATGATTAAAAACCCCGAAGACTATATATACATCAACTTTATTTTTGGTGCAGGTATCCTAATCAGTGGTTTTATTTCTCTCTTTTTAATTAAGAGAAAGGTTAATTTAAGATGGGTTGGATTTTCGTTTAACGAATTGCTTATAGAAATCGAAGGAAGTGCGCACTATTTTGTGTCAAACATTAGCGTATATATATCCACTAGTTTGTACCCTATCATCCTCAGTCTTTTTGCTACCAATGAGATTGTAGGAGTTTTTGCTGCTGTAGAAAAGATATATAACGTAATGCGGGCGCCTTTTTCTATTTATATTAATTTGATGCTTCCTAGGATTTCAGAGATGATAGAGAAATCTAAACATCAGGCAGTTCGGCTCATAAAAAAGACCTATTTTTTTGTGGTGTTGTTCATGCTGATAGCGCTTTTTTTAGTATGGAATTTTCAACAACCGATAATAGCATATTTTGTAGAGGACTATATGGTATTATCAACACGTTTACTCCATTTAGCCTTACTAGGTCTAGTTATTGTAATTTTTAATTGTCCTGTTTATTTGTTGCTGTTAGCAATGGATGAGAAAAAAGCAATAATGAGGACATTTCTATCCATTCCGTTGATAGGTATGTTGACCTGCTTGCTAGCGGCAAAATTTTATGGCGCAGAGGGTGTATTCTATACGGTATTATTTGTTGAACTACTATACGTTATATCTCTTCAGTGGTTATATTATAGAATCGCTAAAAACACGAAGTAGGAGGGCAATTCAATTTGTCTTATTACGTTACCAAGTATGTTGTTTAAAAAGTATATTTTTGGCTTTAGATTGTTTACCAGTCGCCAATTCAGTTGGAGATAGAAGTAATATGACTTGGTTTGAAAAGAGATACTTGTGAAGTTTGCCATAGCAAACAATGAAAAATATTGAACACGAGAGAAATTATGTTCGGAATAGAATAGGTCATTTAAGCAATTATTATTCTTTTACAGGAGAAATAAATAGAGGTTTAAAAAATTGATCAAAAACCAAACAAAAAGGTAAAGTTTAGATTAGTGAAATATTACAGAATTCGTTTTGATTAAGTAGTTTGTACAAAATTATTAAATTTATTATTTTATGTTAGAAGAGGTATATTTAGAAAAGGAGCGTGAGTATTTTTCTAACGTCAGAATGGATATTGTTGATTTTATTAAAGACCGCAAGAATTTAAAAATCCTTGAAATAGGAGGGGGCAAAGGAAATACATTATTATACCTTAAAGAAAAAGGAATTGCATCTGAAATCCATTTAATAGATATTGTAGACATCACGGAACATAAAGATAAGTTCGACTCCATTAAAATTTTAGATATTGAAAATAATCTCCCAGATGGATTTACTAAATATGATATTATAATTTTAGCAGATGTTTTAGAACATTTAAAAATGCCAGAAGATGTTGTTTATAAATTAAAAGAATATTTAGTAGATAACGGAAGTTTTTTGGTTAGTTTACCGAATATAAGACACTATTCTGCTCTTGTAAAAATTTTCATAAAAGGTAGTTTTAAATATGAAGATGAAGGTATTTTTGATAGAACACATTTTAGATTTTTTTGTAAATCCGATATGATTGCTTTATTTAATTCTCAGAAAGATTTAAAGATTAAAGCTATAGTGCCAAATAATAAGATTATAAAATCTAAAGCAACAATCATAAATAAGATTACGTTAGGCTTGCTAACACAGTTTTTTACTTCTCAATTTTTGTTCAGAATTAAAAAGGAAGGATAATAATTTGTTGTTATTATATTGAAATACAAATTCTACATACTGATTGTTAACTATAATGGCTACCAAGATACAATTGAGTGTCTCGAATCCTTATATCACTTAGGAAACCAAAATTTTCAAACTATTGTTATAGACAATAGTAATTTAGATAACGACTTTGATCACTTGAGGGCTTGGGCTAATGGTGAAATGAGTTTTGAAAGCGATACCAATTTCCCTCAGTATGTAAAACCCTTAGTAAACAAACCAATAGATTATATTTCACTGCAGGAGGAAAAGTTGGAAAAACAGGTTTTTGGTGAGAAACTCCTTATTGTAAAAGCGAAAGAAAACAAAGGTTTTGCGGTTGCAAATAATATTGCACTTCGTTATATACAAAAATTTGGATCTTCGGATGATTATATCTGGCTACTTAATAATGACACTGTTGTTGCTTCTGATACAATGAATCAAATAAAGGAGCAATTAAAAAGAATTTCGAGAGAAGAAATAGAAAGCACTTTATTTGGAACACCCTTACGTGAGTATTACGAACCCATAAAAATTCAAACAATTGGAGGAAAGTATCACAGGTTATCAGGTATTACATCGCATATAGGAGAGGGTTTATCATATACCGATGATTTTAAAATCGATAATTACAAAATTGATTACCCTATTGGTGCCTCTATGATATTTTCCATGGCTTTTTTAAGACAAGTGGGATTGATGAATGAAGAATATTTTCTCTTCTTTGAAGAATTAGATTGGGTCGAAAGAGCAAAAAAAATTGGAGGTAAAACATCAATAATACCTGTTTTTGGAGTATTTCATAAACACGGAAAATCAACATTATCTAAAAATAAGAAGCAAAAAACGGAATTCATCGATTTATTATCCTTACGTAATAGAATATTGTTTTCACGAAAGTATTTTAAAAACTATTTATGGACTGTAAAATTATTTATCTTAACCGTTACGGTGTTGAAAAGGATATTTTCTGGTAACTTTGGTCGAATTCCAAAGATTATAAAATTGATATTTACTACCTAATAAGTTTGGAGAAGAAAAACATTATATTCAACACACTGGTCCTTTTATTTTTGACCTTTTGCATTCAGTTTACGGATCTAAAAATTGGTCTGATTAAGGTGACAGAATTATTGGTTTTAGGGGTTACTCCATTCGTATTACTGGGTAGATTAAATAAGTATGTAAGCTATTTCTTATTTTTCTTTACAGGAGCTGTCCTTATTTCTTTATTGGTAACAAGTCACTTAAGTTTTACATATTTGGAACCGTCATTCCTAAAAAGGCCTTACTGGATCACAATAGGAAGATATATAGAAATTATTAGCTGTTTGATGTTATGTAATATTGTGTTTTTATATTTTCAATCTTTAAAAAAGAAAGGAGAATTTACGTTTTATCTATCTAAATTTATTGATTTAAATATAGCAATAACGGTATTATTTGCCTTTATATATCTTTTGGTAATCTTTAATATCATCTCCATAAATGATACGCGCTTAGTATATGGTTGGGATATCAGACTTAGAGGGTATTTTGTAGAGGGTGGCCCATACGGATTGATGCTCAGTTTTATTTTTATATTATCCAGCTTATTAAAGGATAGAAAAGGAATAATTATTAGAAGAATTTTTTTATTTATTGTAATCGTTTTTATGGCGCAATCAAAAGCAGGAACACTTTGTTGTGTTGTATGGTTGGGTGTAGAAAATTTTGGGTTAGTAAAAGATAAATTGAAACCAATTTTACTTCCAGCGGTCATTGTATTTTTGATAGGATTTTTCTTTTTGTTTAAGAACATAAGTCATATGTACATTGACCATTTTGATAATATTAAAGTTTCTGTAAAAGAAAGACCTAATGATCCTAATCTGGTACTGGGTAGAATCCCAGGATTTTTTATAGCACCTAAAATTATTCAAGAAAATCCAATTTTTGGTATAGGAATTGGTAATTATCCATTAATCCGTAATAATAAAGAGTATCGTGGTATTTTTCCGTTACCACCAAAAAAAATTAGGAATTTAGATGCCCATGGATACGGAGGTATCGTGGACATACTAGTTGATAATGGTGTTTTAGGGGTTTTAGTATTTTTTAGTATTCTGGGTATTATCTTTAAAAGGATTAGAGTACAGAATGGAAAAACGGTATTATTGATAGGGTTTGTGTTGCTTTTTATATTTGGAGTACAGATCCATTTTATGTATCCCTGGATATTACTTGGGTTAGCTTTAACAGGAATCTCTGAAACCAATGGGAACACTTTGGACGATCCTTCTTCAAAATTGAAAATATTAGGACAATGAAACTGGTTATAGATGTTAGGTTAATTAATAACTCAGGAATTGGAACCTATATTAAAAATATTATTCCTTCTATTGTAGATTATTTTGACGACGTTGTTGTATTAGGTGATCCCGATATAATCAGTCAGTTCAATTGGAGTCGAAATGTAAAAATTATTCCATTTCGAGCTAAAGTTTATTCCATTTCGGAGCAGTTGCTTTATCCAAGGCGAATTCCTGTTTGTGATGTGTTTTGGGTTCCTCATTTTAATGCACCTTTATTACCTGTAAGAAGTGTTAAAAAAATGGTAACTATACATGATGTTAATCACCTATCAAATCCAAGGTATTTTTCTTATATAAAGAGGCTTTGGGCTAAAATACTATATAAAAATGCAGCCAAACGAAGTAATAAAATATGTACTGTTTCTGAGTTTTCCAAATCAGAAATTCTAAAACATTTTTCCATAGATTCTTCTAAAATAAACGTTATTTATGGTGGTGTAGATCAAAGTTTCGCAAATAAAAAAACAGGTAAAATTGATATGATCTTACCTTTGAATTATTTTTTGTTCGTAGGTAATGTTAAACCACATAAAAACCTTATCATTTTATTAAAAGCATATAATCAACTCAAAACAGAACTAAAGGAAATATATAAGCTTGTTATCTTAGGAAGAAAAGATGGTTTTATAACACAGGATACAGAGATTTTTAATTATATAGAGGATCACGATTTAATTGAAAATATCCATTTTACGGGTTATGTGCCAGATAATCAGGTTTCAGAGGCATATAGAAATGCTACATTATTTATATTTCCGTCCTTGTACGAAGGTTTTGGCCTACCTTTATTGGAAGCAATGGCTTGTGAGGTACCAGTATTAAGTTCTGATAAAGCAAGTTTACCAGAAGTAGGAGGAGACGCTGTACTGTATTTTGATCCCAATGATCCCTTTAACTTAAAAGAACAAATAATCAGATTGCTATCAGATGATAAGCTAAGATTAGAACTGAAACAAAAGGGATTACAGCAGATTAAAAATTTTGATTGGAAATTTTCTATAAAAAAACATATAGCGATTCTTAAAAAACTAGGATGAGTATAGAGGTTACATCATATTATGAGAAGTTGCATTTTTTTTTAATTTGTGCCTTATCATTTTTTCCAATTCTTCCAAGAGGTGTCCATAGTACATTAATAATTATAGTGACTGTCTTAGCTTTATTATATTTTTTATTAAATGGAAGAAAATTTTGGACTACTAAAAAAACATTGCGGTTAATAAGTTTAGGTTCCTTGAGTGTTATTTATATAGGGAGCTTATTTCATTTGGATAATTTTGACTCTGGAGCTAAGATGATTGTTCGTACTGCCCCAATTTTGCTTTTACCTTTTTCATTCTTGCTTCTTAATATACAATATTGGAATAAGCAAAAGCTTAAGATTGTACTTTATCTATATATAGCTGTTAATTTTCTATTACTGTCATATTTGCATATCTCTTTTTTTGAAATAATTTACTATTCTAAAATTACTTCTTGGGAAATAAGAAGTATTATAGAGGAATCTATCGATGTACATGGAACTTACTTATCTTTATGGATCAGTTTCGCAGTTTTGAGTACACTCTGGTTATTGTTTAAAACTAATAAAAGTAAAATTATCATAGGAATAAAGGTTTTATTGATGATTTACTTTTTGTATTGGTTATATATCCTTGGAGCTAGAATGCCTTTATTTGGTACTACTATTGCCTTTGCGTGGCTGCTTCTGTCATTATTAAAGGTTTCAAGAAAACATATTTTGTTGATATTCTCATTATTGCTTTTTACGGGGTCATTAGTTTTTTGGAAGCCAGTTTTAGAGAAAATTCAGGAAGTTAAAAATTATGAAAACGCTATCCCGCCAGGAAAATATGAGAACACTTACCCATTAATATCCAATGAAGACATAAGAAGTGTTATTTATTATTGCGCTTCACAAAAAATCATTCAAAAACCAATATTTGGTTATGGAATTGGTAATGTGAATATTGAATTACAACAATGTTATGACTTAGAATTTGGTTATACCGATCTTTTTACTAGGTTTCATTTTAATTCACACAGTCAGTACCTACAGGTTTTTTTAGCAGCAGGGATAGTAGGATTGTTGGCATATCTCTTGTCGGTTTTTTTATGGATTCGATGGTCTTTAATAAAACTCTATATACCCTTTTTACTATTAACTTTTCTTTGTCTTGTGTTTGAGAATATATTGAGTAGACATGACGGAGTCATTTTTTTTAGTTTTTTTAATTCGATTCTGTTTTTCTCAGAAAACAAAGAAAATTGATATTCAAAAGAATTGTAAGCATAATCGAAAAGCATAGATTTAGTGCCGAAATACAGAAGGTATTTAAATTTGATTATAAATTATTAAAAAGGTTTATTTTTACGCTATTAAAATATTTGATAAAGTAAGATCTATAGATCTTATAATCTTATAAATATCTGAAAAAGACAAGCCCTTAATATAGTTCATGTTACAAAATATAAAAAAAGCACTAGTTCACGATTGGTCTACACAGTATAGAGGAGGAGAAAGATGTATAGAAAGCTTCACGAATATTTGGAATGATTTTGATCATTATACTTTGGTTAATACTCTTAATGATAAGGATTGTGAGAAGATATTTAAGGGTAATAATGTAAAAACATCTTTTATTGAAAAGCTTCCTTTTGGGAAAAGGAAATACCGGACTTATTTACCTTTATTTCCTCTAGCCATAGAACAATTTGATCTTTCAGATTATGAATTAATCATTTCATCTTCTTCTTGTGTAGCAAAAGGAGCATTAACACGTCAGGATCAATTACATATTACGTATATGCATTCTCCGGTAAGATATGCTTGGGATTTGTATCATCAATATTTAAAAGAGAGTGGTCTACAAAAGGGGATAAAAGGTATAATTGCGAAATTTTTTCTTCATAAACTTCGAATTTGGGATATAATTTCCGCTAACAGGCCGAATTTTTACATTGCTAATTCTCAGTATATTGCAAAAAGGATAAAGAAAATATATGGAAAAGATGCTCGGGTAATTTATCCACCAGTAGAGACTAGTGTTTTTGAAATTTCTGATGAAACATCCGATTATTATGTTACTTGCTCTTCTATGGTACCTTATAAAAAAGTAGATTTAATTGTAAAAGCATTTACTAATATTAAAGCCAAGTTAATTGTAATTGGAGATGGGCCGGATTATAAAAAGATAAAAAAATTATGTTCCGGTAATATAGAACTAAAAGGATACCTTGAGGCAAAAGAAAAAAACGAAATACTAAAAAAATCAAAAGCATTTATTTTTGCTGCAGAAGAAGACTTCGGAATTGCACCAGTAGAAGCTCAGGCTTGTGGAGTACCTGTTATTGCATTTGCCAAAGGAGGAGTTTTAGAAACGATTAAAGGAATGTTTGTTTCAGAAGAAAGCACGGTAATGGATTCTACAGGCGTTTTTTATAAAGAGCAAACAGTCAAGTCACTTCAAGAAGCTATTTCTTTTTTTGAAAAACACGAAAATTGTTTTGACAAAGAACTTATAAGAAAACATTCTGAATCATTCAGCAAAGAAAGGTTCGAGAAAGAATTTCAAGAAACTGTTGAAGAACTATATTCTCAGTGGAAAATAGAAAATAATAGTCAATTAGTATGAATACCGGAAGATATTCTAAATATATAAGACCGCTATTATTTGCTATAGATTTATTGATCATATATTTTTTGTCATCTGTTTTTTTGACAAAAAATGTTATTGCTTTAGTGTTTTTTATATTCTTTTGGATAATTTTATCCATTTCTCTCTCCTTTTACAAAGTATATCGTTTTACGAGAATTATAGAGATAATTGCTTTGTTGTCTAAACAGATAATTATATTAATATTGTTAATATTTGCGTATTTGTATATTTCTAAGTCAAATATTCATTGGACAAGTATTTTAGGGTATTTTTTATGGTTATTTCTAGCCTTAAACGTTTGGAGAATATTCTTGTATGAAGTATTTAAAAAATATAGAATTATTACCGGGAGTAACTATCGTAAGGTAATTGTAATAGGCGCTAATGACATAACGAAGAGGTTGGTTAATTTTTTCAACACGATGCCTGGATATGGATATAGGTTTGAAGGTTTTTTTACGGATCAATCCGATAACAAAAAGCTTGGAAGTATTGAGCAAAGTTTCGAATATATTATAGAAAATGAAATAGATGAAGTGTATTGCTCTGTAGACGAATTAGAGGATAATGATTTAAAAAGGTTTATAGAATTCTGTGATATTCATATGAAAAACTTAAAGTTCATACCAGATAACAAAGAATTGTTTTCAAAGAATTTGTACCTTAATTATTATGATTTAACACCGATATTATCATTAAGAGAAATTCCCTTAGATGACCCTATTAAAAGTTGGGGTAAAAGATTTTTCGATTTTGTGTTAGCTTTATTTGTGTTATTAACCATTCTTTCTTGGTTAATACCTATTTTGGGATTAATTATTAAATTAGAAAGTAGAGGGCCTGTTTTTTTTAGTCAAAATAGACCAGGAATAAAAGAAAAAGGCTTCTTTTGTTATAAATTTAGATCTATGCACATGAATTCTAAGTCGGAGGATTCTGCTAGTAGAAATGATCCGCGTATTACAAAAGTAGGTGAGTTTATAAGAAGAACGAGTATTGATGAATTACCTCAGTTTTTGAATGTATTATTTGGTGATATGTCTGTTGTAGGTCCCAGACCTCATCTATGGAAACAAAATGAGCTATATGGGACAAAAATCTCTAAATATATGGTAAGACATTTGGTAAAGCCAGGTATAACAGGTTTAGCTCAGGTTAAAGGTTACAGAGGCGGTATAGAAAGTAATGAAGATATAGTTAATAGAACAAAATATGATATTTTCTATATAGAAAATTGGTCTATACTATTGGATTTATATATAATAGTACAAACTATAGCCAATATTTTTAAAGGAGAAGACAAAGCATATTAATTTGAAAAATACGAAAAGTAATACATGAAGATATCAGTAATAGGTACAGGTTATGTTGGTTTGGTTACGGGAACCTGTTTGGCAGAAACAGGTAATGAAGTTGTTTGTGTTGATATAGATGAACAAAAAGTTCAAAAAATGCGAGACGGTGAAGTGCCAATTTATGAGCCACATTTAGACGTACTATTTGAGAGAAATATTAAGGCAAACAGATTGCGATTTACAACTTCGCTTAAAGAAGGTGTTGATCATGGAGAAATTATTTTTTTGGCCTTACCAACACCTGAAGATGAGGATGGATCTGCAGACCTATCTTATGTTTTAGGGGTTTCTGATGAAATAGGTAAAATTATTTCTGATTATAAAGTTATTGTTGATAAAAGTACAGTACCCGTAGGTACTGCAGAAAAAGTTCATGCTGCTATAGCGATGAATGCCAAGTGTAGTTTTGATGTCGTATCTAATCCAGAATTTTTAAGAGAGGGATTTGCGGTAGATGATTTTTTGAAACCAGAAAGAATTGTGATAGGTTCTTCTTCAGACAGAGCTACTGAACTCATGGAAAAATTGTATAAACCATATGTTAGATCTGGTAACCCGATAATTATAATGGACGAAAAATCTGCAGAACTAACCAAGTATGCAGCGAATTCATTTTTAGCTACTAAAATCACTTTTATGAATGAAATAGCGAATTATTGCGAAAAGGTTGGAGCAGATGTAGATAAGGTTAGAAGAGGGATGGGGACTGATTCCAGAATTGGGAAACGTTTTTTGTTTCCAGGGATTGGGTATGGAGGTTCTTGTTTCCCTAAAGATGTGAAAGCATTACATAAATCTGGGAAGGATGATAATTATGACTTTAAAATTTTAGAATCTGTAATAGAAGTAAATCATTGTCAAAAAGTAGTGTTAATCCCAAAGATTACAAAGTATTTTGGTAATGACGTTGCAGGAAAGACTTTTGCAATTTGGGGACTTGCTTTTAAACCAGAAACAGATGACATTAGAGAAGCGCCTGCACTTGATATAATTGATAGTTTATTAAGTAAAGGAGCTAAGATAAAAGCCTTCGATCCCGAAGCAATTGACAATGTTGCTAAGAAATATGCAGATAAAATAACATTCTCGAGTTCTATGTATGAAGCTTTAGATGGTTCAGATGCATTAATCATCTGTACAGAATGGAGTATTTTTAGAACACCGGATTTTCAAAAAATAAAGAATGATCTTATAAATCCAGTTATTTTTGACGGAAGAAACTTATATGATCTTAGTGATATGGAAAAAGAAGAAATCTCCTATTTTTCTATTGGAAGAAAGGATATAAAATTATAACATGAAGAAAGTTCTAATTACAGGAGCAGCAGGTTTTTTAGGGTCACATCTTTGCGATCGGTTCATTAAAGAAGGCTATCACGTTATCGGGATGGATAACCTGATTACTGGTGACTTAAATAATATTGAACATTTATTTAAATTAAAAAACTTTGAGTTTTATGATCATGATGTTTCAAAGTTTGTTCACATCCCTGGTAGTTTAGATTATATATTACATTTTGCCTCTCCAGCTAGCCCAATTGATTATCTTAAAATTCCAATTCAAACGTTAAAGGTTGGATCTTTAGGAACGCACAATCTTTTAGGTTTAGCAAAAGAAAAAAATGCAAGAATACTGATAGCTTCTACAAGTGAGGTTTACGGAGATCCATTAGTTCATCCACAAACAGAGGATTACTATGGGAATGTAAATACTATTGGACCAAGAGGAGTATATGATGAAGCAAAGCGATTTCAAGAATCTATAACGATGGCCTATCATACATATCATAAAGTAGAAACTAGAATTGTTCGTATTTTTAATACGTATGGTCCAAGAATGAGATTGAATGACGGAAGAGTGGTGCCTGCTTTTATAGGACAAGCATTACGAGGAGAGGATCTTACCGTTTTTGGAGAAGGTTTACAGACTCGTTCTTTTTGTTATGTGGATGATTTAATAGAAGGAATTTATCGATTATTGTTTAGTGATTATGTGTATCCAGTAAATGTTGGTAACCCTAACGAAATTACGATTAAAGACTTTGCTGAAGAGATCATAAAATTAACAGGAACTGATCAAAAAGTAATTTATAAACCACTTCCCGTCAATGATCCTTTGCAAAGGCAGCCTGATATTACAAGAGCTAGAGAAATTTTAGGATGGCAACCAGAAATTGATAGATCAGAAGGGATGAGACGCACTTTAGAATATTTTAAAGGTCTTTCTCAGGAAGAGTTATATAGAAGTGAGCACAAGGATTTTTCATCTTATTCTTGATGTAGGATGCACCATAAAAGAGGAGGATATTCATACTTAATTAGACCAATACTCATTGTAATTGATCTGGCTATTCTTTTATTTTCTTCTTATTACTTTATTAATGATTTAGTTTCAAATCAGCTTTACTTATTCCTATCTATTGTTTGGTTAGTATCTTCATACTTATTGAATTTTTATGAAGTATATCGATTTACCAAAATAATTACGATTGTTTCTTTATTAATCCGGCAAGGGTTACTAATTCTAATTCTTCTATTTGCTTATTTTGGATTACTTAAGATAAATTTCTTTTCAGTAAAGGACACTTTTTATTTTATTTTGATTGTTATTTCTTCTGTAGGAATTATTAAGGTTATTACATATTATGCACTTAGAAGATATCGTTCTTATTTAGGTGGAAATAATAGGAGGGTGATTATAATTGGAAACAATAAAAGTGCACAGCAACTCAAAACCTTTTTTGCGAAAAGAAAAGACCTGGGGTATAAGGTATTAGAAGTTTTCTCAGATGAACTTACAAACAAAATAAAAGATAGTTTTGATTTTTTAGAGAAGGAAGACGTTGATGAAATATATTGCTCAATAGATGAGATTTCTGATGAGGTGGTAAATGAATACGTAAAATATGCTGATCAGAACTATAGTATTCTTAAGTTTATACCGAATTCACAACGTATTTTTTCGAAGCGCCTCCAAACTGATTATTATGAATACTTGCCTGTTTTATCAATTCCAGATGTATCATTAAATAGTGCTACGAATAGAGCAATTAAAAGAGGTTTTGATATTGTTTTTTCTTTATCAGTTATCATCCTTATCCTCTCTTGGTTAATCCCTTTATTATATGTTCTTATAAAAATAGAATCCAAAGGACCATTAATTTATAGTCACAGAAGAAATGGAATCAACTATAAAGAGTTTGTTTGTTATAAATTTAGATCAATGAGAGATGAAAATTTCTCAGATCTTGTTCAAGTTAAGAAAGAGGATCATAGAGTTACTAAAATTGGGCGTTTTATAAGAAGAACGAGTATAGACGAGTTGCCACAATTTTTTAATGTGCTTTTTGGAGATATGTCGGTAGTTGGACCTCGTCCACATATGATTTCATATACGAAAGATTACGGAAAAAGAATTGATAAATATAATTTTGTGTTCCGTCATTCGGTAAAACCTGGAATCACAGGAATGGCTCAAGTAAAAGGATACAGAGGAGAAGTGGAAAATGATGAAGACATTGTTAATCGTATTAAATATGATATTTTTTATATTGAAAATTGGTCGTTATTATTAGATTCAAAAATTATAGTAGACACGATAATTAATCTAATTAAAGGAGAAGAAAAAGCGTATTAACGAGATTTAACCTTGTAATTGAAAGTATATTGAAAATTATGGTTTGAATTAATCCTGAACTTTTAGAATATATCCATTTATATATTGAATAATATAATTTAGATCTCTTAAATTGAAATAAGTGAGAGTAAACAAAAAAATAAACGAGCTTTCCGAAATGTTCTATAAGCATGATGATAATTTGGTGCTCACTATTTTCTGGAATAGCCTTTATATAGCCTTTTTATTGTTGCCTTTAGGGATTAATCTTCCAACTCCATTTTTTGTGATTTCCATTATTCTTGGTTTGATCAATTTTTTTAAATCAAGGAAAAAGTTCGATTTAGAGAACAAAATAGTGCTACTGTTTCCATTGTATTTTATAATAATGTCCTTTAGTCTTTTCTATACAGATAATATTCCCGACGGATTGAACATATTACAGCGATCATTATCATTATTTTTATTTCCTTTAATATTTCTTTTTGTTAAAGAAGACGCGTCCACGGTAAGAAAGTTATTCGATTTCTTACTTCTTGGATTAGTTATCTCATTTTTCATAAATTTTTCAATAGCTATTTATAACTCAGCATCCATTATTAAAGGGGGATTTTCATTTGAAATTTCAATGGACGATTTTACCGCATTTCTAGATGTATTTGTTCATGGATGGAATTACTTTGTTGGAGATGAGTTTTCTAAACTAATCAACCCTAGTTATCTTTCACTTTATATTTTATTAGTGTTAAGTTATTACCTAAAAAACAGATTGGATACAGGACTACGGACGTTTATCGTTGTTCTTTTATTTCTTTATTTGTTTTTATTAGCATCGATAGCAGCTTATATGATATTAGTAATAATGTCAATATTGCTAACCTTTAACATTAAGGATAAGAACAGAAAACATACGATGCTGATCATGCTTCTTTTGGGACTAATCGTTTTTCTTAATAATCCTCGAGTTTTTGATTTTTATTCGAAAGTCAAAGATTTTGGGAATATTATTGAATATGATAATTCTACCTCAGAAAAAGCAAGGTTCTTGTCATGGGAGGCCAGTGTTGAGTTAATTAAAGAAGCACCATTATTAGGATATGGAATTGGAGATGCAAATGATGTTTTGATCGAAAAATATGAAGAATTAGGATATACTTACAATTATGAAAATAAGTATAATGCACACAATCAATTTCTTCAGACATTTCTTCAGACAGGAGTTATAGGATTTGGAGTTTTAGTTATTATTTTTATTTTGTTGGCAACACATATGAAAAGAAGTAAAAATGAATTTTCCGTTTTCTTAATTCTTTTTGTATCGCTAATCTTTGAATCCATGTTGGTAAGATTTAATGGAATTGTATTCTTCTCTATTGTTATTCCATTATTACTTAAAAAGAGAAGTATTTTAAGTAGTAGGGTCATACGAAATGTTTCTGTGCCGTAAGTGATATTAAATTAAACGAAATAGGCATCAAAATTATTAGTAAGAAAAGGGGTAAAGAACTATTTTTGAATGCTTAAAAATTAGCCATTAAACAACCATTAAAAAATGAACATTTTAGTATTAGGATCTGGAGGAAGAGAGCACACATTCGCGTTTAAGATTGCTCAAAGTAATTTATGTGAAAAATTATTTGTTGCACCTGGAAACGCAGGCACTGCAAATATTGCTAATAACGTGGCGCTATCAGTGACAGATTTTACTGCCATAAAAGAACTAGTATTAAAGGAAAATATAGAAATGGTTGTCGTGGGTCCAGAGGATCCTTTAGTACAAGGAATAACCGATTTCTTTGCGGAAGACAATGACCTAAAAAGTATATCAGTTATCGGCCCATCAAAAGAAGGAGCTAGATTAGAAGGTAGTAAAGAATATGCTAAGGAATTTTTGATTAGACATAACATCCCTACTGCGGCATACCAAAGTTTCACAGAAAATACTGTTACCGAAGGAAAGAAATTTCTAGAAACATTGAATGCACCCTATGTATTAAAAGCAGATGGTCTTGCTGCAGGAAAAGGTGTACTTATCCTTCAGGATATCGAAGAAGCTAAAACAGAGCTTGAGAATATGCTTACTAATAAGAAGTTCGGAGCTGCCAGCGAAAAAGTAGTCATTGAAGAGTTTCTGGATGGAATCGAATTAAGTGTTTTTGTACTGACTGATGGTAAAAATTATATAACCCTGCCAACAGCAAAAGACTATAAACGTATTGGAGAAGGAGATACCGGTTTAAACACTGGAGGGATGGGTGCAATATCACCAGTTCCGTTTGCGGATGAAGCTTTTATGAGTAAGATTGAAGAACAAATTATTAAACCCACAGTAGAGGGTCTTGCGAAAGAAAAAATCGATTATAGAGGATTTATTTTTATAGGATTGATTAAAGTAGGAGATGATCCTAAGGTGATAGAATACAATGTACGAATGGGAGATCCAGAAACAGAAGCTGTTTTGCCAAGAGTAAAAACGGATTTAGTATCTTTATTTAAACATGTGTCTAATCAAACGTTGGATCAAATAGCTGTTGAAATAGACCCTAGAAGTGCCGCGACCGTAATGACCGTTTCAGGAGGGTACCCTGAAGCATACGAAAAAGGGAAAGAAATCAAAGGAATAGATCAAATATCAGATTCTATAGTTTTCCATGCGGGAACTAAATTAAACGAAAATAAAGTGGTCACTAATGGAGGACGCGTTATCGCGGTGACTTCTTTTGATGACGATTTTAGAGAGGCATTAAAAAAGTCCTATTATAATATAGAGAAGTTACATTTTGATGAAATGTACTACCGAAAAGATCTTGGTTTTGATTTATAGTCATATCAATAAAAGGAAGTAAAAAAAAGCTCAGTGTAACTAAACACTGAGCTTTTTTAATAAATATATTTCCTATTTCTTTATGGTTTTAAAAACGAATGAGCTTTTGGATCTCTGTTTTCTTCATTATTGTCATTAAATTTTTTCAACTCCTTCATCCAATAGAAAAAAGCTACAAAACCGATACCCATAAATAACCAGTTAACAATATTAGCAGCACCCCAACTTTCTAACTCTAAAGCTCTAAGAGCGTCCATAGGAGCAAAAAGTACGTCTACAAATAGAGATGCAATAGCTTCAAAAAAATCTTTCATAATACGATCTTCATTTTCATTATAAAAAGTTTTTGTTTAACTTTTTATAAATTAGTTATATTATAATTAAAAACAATGATATATTGTTTGATGCAAAAATATAAAAAATAGTAGTGTTATCTAACTTTTTTAGTAAATCAAAACCGATTAATTTTATAATCGTCGCTTTATATATGTTTGTGCTTTATACAATCGCATATTATAAAAAAAGTTTTACTTTAGATTATAGTACTCTTCTTATGTTTTTAGGTGGATTTATAGCATACGTTTTAACAATGCTTATTGTAAACTTAATAACCCAGAAGAATGATCTAACTCAGAAAAGCACAAATACAATAATGCTATTTGTTTTTCTTACCACTATACTGGCTAATTCTCTAACCAGTGCTGCTATGTTACTATCAAATCTATTTGTGATTTTAGGAATGAGAAGTGTGTTAAGTTTAAGAAATGGTAAGTATGTTAAATCCCGTATTCTTGATGCATCTCTATGTATTGGAGTCGCTTCGTTAGCATATTTTTGGAGTATAGGTTTCATTGTCATTGTGTTTTTTGGGATTTTTTATTTCGAACCAAAAAATTATAGAAACTGGATTATTCCTATTATTGGGTTATTGATTGTATATATCATATCCAATTGTTTTACTTTACTGTTGTATGATTCGTTCTTTGTAATTGCAGAATATATAGAACCAATATCATTTTCTTTTGAAGGATATGCCTACAAAGAAGGTGTTTTTTCTATTGGAGTTTTAACTATTTGTACATTGTTTTTCTTCACGATATATTTGATAAAGTTTAATAGAAAACCTACAAAATCAAAACCTTTTCTAAAGCTAATTATTTCACAGTTATTGGTTGCATTGGCTTTGGTAATGATCGTTCCAGAGAAAGATACTTCAGAAATGATTTTTATAGCATGTCCTTTGGCAATTATAGGAACAACCTATTTAGAAATGGATCATGGTAAGTTTCTACAAGAAATTAATTTTTGGGTATTTCTTTTATTGCCATTTATGATTTTGCTATTTTGAAAACTCCTTATTTAGAAACAATAGAATCAGAACTTTAATATAGGTTGTCTTCTAAATAGGTATGGTATAGAATTCAAAATGACGTATGGGATAGTTATAGTGTTTTCCTAAAGGTTTTAAAAAGTCATTAGAGTATGCTCATAATCATCCTAAAGAGCTTATTAACTGTTTTTATAATAATCAAAGCCAACAACAGAGAAATAGCTTAGAAAACAAAATGTTTGTTGTTGTGTATGTAAGTAGTGGGGAACATTGGAAGTTAAAAGCACAAATTTCTTGGCTTAAGGATATTATCTCGACATATGTTGCTACATTTGACGACTCAAAATTATTTAGATTACAACTCTATAAAATTACAAAGGCAGGGTTAATATGGGCTATAAAATAAAATGATATTGGTTGTGTAGGAAATGAATTATATAGGATCAAAATATAAACTCTCTGATTTTATTAAAACTTCTGTTAAGGAAACAGTTGGTGGAACACTTAAAAGCAAAGTGTTTTGTGATCTTTTTGCAGGAACTGGTATTGTAGGAAGAAGTTTTAAAACCTCTGTAAAAAAAGTGATGTCTAATGATTTAGAATATTATAGTTACGTCTTAAATCGAAATTATATAGGTAACTATCTACCGATAGAAGCTTCAGAATATATTACTGAATTAAATGCGATAAAAGGAAAAGAGGGGTTCGTTTATAAAAATTACTGTAACGGTGGAGCATCTGAACGTTTGTATTTTAGTAATGATAATGGCCGTAAAATAGATGCAGCGAGAATACAGATTGCAAACTGGAAGGAATCTGGAGAAGTTAATAAAGATGTCTATTATTTTTTACTATCATCACTCTTAGAAAGTGCCGATAAAGTTGCCAATACAGCTTCGGTATATGGTGCATATCTAAAAGAATTAAAGAAAACTGCACAAAAAAAAATAGAGATTATTTCGGCTAATTTCGAAATCACGGAAAATCAACATGAAGTTTACAATCAGGATAGTAATACTTTGATTAAGAATATAGAAGGAGATATTTTGTATCTCGATCCACCATATAATGCCAGGCAATATGGAGCCAATTATCATATGCTAAATACTATTGCAAAATATGATACCTTTGTACCTGCCGGAAAAACAGGTTTACGACCTTATGAAAGATCGAATTATTGTAAAAAAGGTGAAGTAGCATTAGTTTTTGAAGAGTTAATCAGAAATGCAAAATTCAACTACATTTTTCTTAGTTATAATAATGAAGGATTAATGCCAGAAAAAGAAATAAGGCGAATTATGAAGCGTTATGGAAGATATGATTTGGTAACTACTGCATATCAAAGATTTAAAGCAGATAAAACTGAAAACAGAAATCATAAGGCTACAAGAACTACAGAATATTTACACATCTTAGAAAAATAAAAGCAATGTTTACAGATAAAGCAAACAAGATTTTTAAAGAAGTTATAGACAGGTATCACGTGATAGATCGCGTAGATCAGGAGTTTTCTAATCCATACGATAGTAAATCACAGCAGATAGAACATTTATTATATCGTAAATGTTGGATTGACACGGTACAATGGCATTATGAAGACATTATTCGTGATCCACAAATTGATCCAGTAGCGGCATTAACACTAAAAAGACAGATTGATGCATCCAATCAGGATCGCACAGATATGGTGGAATACATAGATAGTTACTTTTTAGAAACATATAAGGATGTTGTCCCTAAAGAAGATGCAACAATAAATACAGAAAGTCCTGCTTGGGGAGTAGATAGATTATCAATATTAGCGTTGAAAGTGTATCATATGCAGGAAGAAACAATTAGAGAAGGTGCATCAGACACACATAAAGCTGCTTGTCAAAAGAAATATAATGTTTTACTAGAACAACAAGTAGATCTTTCTACTGCAATAGATACCTTGTTAACGGATATAGAGAAAGGTGATAAATACATGAAAGTCTATAAGCAGATGAAAATGTATAACGATGATGAGTTAAATCCAGTTTTGAGAGGAGAGAAATAAGAATATTTTTTGAGTAAGAGCAAAAACATAGTAAAAAATAACAAAGCCCTTTCTGAGGGCTTTGATGCTCATATTTTGGTCATTCGATTATCTGCAATGGGAGATGTGGCCATGACTGCACCGATATTGCGAACTTTTAGAGCGCAATATCCTAATGTTAAAATAACCGTGCTTACAAGAAAATTCTTCGAGCCTATATTTTCGGGTATTGATAATTTAGAAATTTACCACGCAGATGTAGAAGGAAAACATAAAGGTTTTTTTGGGTTGTCAAAACTGTCAAAGGAATTAAGAGGACTCGGTATAACAGCAGTTGCTGATTTGCATAATGTATTGCGATCAAATATACTTAAGAAATTTTTCACACTCCGAGGAATTAAAGTAATACAAATTGACAAAGGAAGAGCAGAGAAAAAAGCATTAACTAGATCAATAAATAAAGAGTTCAAACAATTAAAAAAGACACATCAGCGATACGCAGATGTTTTTGATATTTTAGGATATCCTATTGATTTAGAAAAGCATTCTTTTCCCCAAAAAACGCCTTTAACTCCAGAAATCCTTAAACTAACTAATAACTCTACAAAAAAATGGTTAGGAATTGCACCTTTTGCTCAATATGAGAGCAAGGTGTATCCTTTAGAACTAATGGTTGAGGTTATTGAACAACTTGATAAAGAAGGTACTTACGAGATACTTCTTTTTGGTGGTGGAAAAAAAGAAATTGGTATTCTCAATAATATTGATAGCAAATATAAAAACGTAATCAATGTTGCAGGTAAGTTATCCTTTGAAGACGAACTAAAACTCATCGGGAATCTTGATACAATGTTATCTATGGATAGCGGAAATGCGCATTTAGCAGCTATGTACGGAGTGCCTACAATAACACTTTGGGGAGTTACGCATCCTTTTGCCGGTTTTATGCCTTTTGGACAGCCTATGGAGCGTGCTATTTTACCTAATCTGGCAAAATACGATCAGATTCCTACTTCAATCTACGGAAACAAAGTACCAGAAGGGTACGAAAAGGTAATGCATACGATCAAACCGGAAACTGTGATTGAGGCTATTTACAATCTATAGAATAAAGCTATTAGCGCTTTAAAAATGAAAAACTATTTTAAATATTTATTGCTTTAACTCTTGTATTATTTGGATGTAAAGAAGATACAGTAAATGGTGTGGTTATTGGGCACACATTGTTTATTCATCAGACCCTTAAGGAATACAGAGAGCTTAAAAAACTGATAATAAAATCTTTAAATAAAGATGAAAACGCCATCATCGATTTGAAGGATTTTTGGTGTGGCGGTGGTGCAGGCTGTTATGATTTAGGGTATATAATTACTCAGATCATATATAGGTTAGGAGAGGATTATTTTGTAGAATTAATGTCTAACCAGTGTGAAGATGAATTAAAAGGTTTAGAAGTATTAATCTATGCTGGACTTGAGTATGGAGATAATAATTATGACGGTAAAGCGGATAATAATAGATTAGAAAATGAATTCCCAAAACTTTTTGATTCACTAAAAAGGTAATTATTATTGATTTAGTGCTAACTATTTTGTTTTTTCACTAACCACTAACCACTAACCACTAACCACTAACCACTAACCACTAACCACTAACCACTAACCACTAACCACTAACCACTAAATCATACATCATCAAAATCGACCTTTATCTTAGATGAAGTGGGATGCGCTTGACAAGCTAGTACCAGACCTTCAGCAAGTTCACCATCGGTAAGAATACTGTTTTTTTCCATTACTGCCGTACCTTCAGTGATTTTACAAATACAAGAACTACAAACACCGCCTTGGCAAGAATATGGAGCGTCGATATCTTCCTCTAATGCAGCATCAAGAATGGTTTTTTTCTGATCCATCACAAAAGAAGTTTCTTCATCATCAACTAGTATAGTAATATTTGTTTTTCCTTCTAAATCTGCGTCGATTTCAGTTGCTTCTGCACTGCTAGTAAAAAGTTCGAAATGTACTTCTTCTTTTGAAATACCATTTTCTAATAAGACATCAGTAACCGTATTAATCATTTCTTCTGGTCCGCAAAGGTAGAAGGCCTCAAAAGTCGTGTCCTTAAACTTATTTTTGGTGATATAATTAATGGTAGACTTCTCTATTCTACCAAAACGTGCTCCGTCTTCTTGACTTCTACTATAGAAAAACTCTATAAACAATCTTTCCGGATGTTGCGCTTGTAAAGAAAGAAGCTCTTTAAAAAAGATAGTTTCCGTCGGAGTTTGATTTCCGTATACTAAAACAAATTTACTATTAGGTTCTTCCTCGAGTACGGTTTTGATCATACTCATTACTGGAGTAATACCACTTCCGGCAACAAATGCAGCATAAGTGTTGTTTGCAGTTGTATTTGATTTTAATAAAAAACTTCCTTCTGGAGTATGAACATCTAGAGTATCACCTACTTTTAGTTTATTATTAGCGATTGCTGAGAATGTACCACCCTCGATTTCTTTTACTGCTACACGAAGAGATTCACTGTTTGATGCAGAACAAATAGAGTACGCTCTTCTTATTTCTTTACCATCAACTTCTGTTTTAATGGTTATATACTGCCCAGCAGTGAAAGAGTAATCCTTCTTTAATTCCGAAGGAACTTCAAAAGCTATAGAAACTGCTTTGGGAGTTTCTCTTGTAATGTTTTTTATAGTAAGTGTATGAAAATCTGACATAGCAATATGATAAACTTTAAGCTGAATACTTGATTTTTAAGTTTTCAGAAGAAATTATTAAAATCCCATCATCCTTTGTGGATCAATAATTTTTTTGCAAAAATAACAAAGTTAACCGCTTTGAAGAAGATTAAATCACGATAATTAAGAGCTTAACGAAATTTTTTTGTAACAAAATCTATTTTTTGATTACTAAATAGTATAAGAAGTTTTTCCTAACTTCTTTTAAAACTATCACAACTATGTTTAAACACTTTATTTCATTACAGTGGAAATCCTTTTGGAGATCTGCATCTGCTTCCTCAGGAGTTTGGATGAAAATTTTTATGGGATTTTGGGCGGTCTATTTCATTTTAATGATGATGGGAGGAAGTTTTATTGCTTATAAATATATCAATAAAGAATTATGCCTAGATCCATTAGAAGTAGTTAGTAGGTTTTTAATCTATTGGTGGGCGTTTGATCTTATCTTTAGATATGCCTTACAAAAAATGCCTATAATCAATATAACACCTTTATTGATTTTACCTTTTACTAAAAACAAAATTGTTTCTTTTGCCTTGGGTAAAACGATGTTATCGTTTTTTAATATCATACATGCGTTCTTTTTTGTTCCATTTTCTGTGCTATTAATCACGGAAGGAAACGCCTCACTACTAAACATACTACTATGGAATATCGGGTTAATTGGATTAGTATACGCAAACAATTTCCTGAATATTTTATTGAACAATAAGGATAGTCTTATTTATGGGGTAGGAGGAGTTATGGCTGTTTTAGGAGGGTTGCATTATTTCGGATATTTTGACATTACGCAGTATACCGCTCCATTTTTTCAAGGGTTATACGAGTCTCAGTTTTTATTTGTAGTGCCTATAGTAGCTGCAGTAGGGTTTTATATCATTGCTTTTAAATCCTTTGTAAAGGATTTGTATCTGGATGCTGGATTAGCTACTAAATCTAAAACGGCAAAAACGGAGAATTTAGAATGGTTAGATCGATTTGGTAAAACTGCAGTATTTCTAAAAAATGATATTAAATTAATTAAAAGAAATAAAAGGGCTAAAACTACAGTATTAGTGAGTGCATTATTTCTGTTTTATGGTTTATTATTTTTTACTGGTGCTGTTGAAGCCTATGAAGGCCCGGTATGGAAAATATTTGCAGGGATTTTTGTATCTGGAGGTTTCTTAATGAGTTTTGGACAATTTGTACCAAGCTGGGATAGTTCTTATTATCCCTTGATGATGAGTCAAAATATCAAATATCGAGAATATCTGTCTTCTAAATGGTGGCTGATGGTCATAGCAACTTTTATATCTACGATATTGGCATCTGGATATTTATATTTTGGATGGGAAGCTTATTTAGCTGTAATTGTTGGAGCTGTTTATAATATGGGAATGAATTCTCACGTCGTTTTATGGGCTGGAGCATATGTAAAAACTCCAATTGATCTTACTAGTAATAAAAAGGCATTTGGAGATAAACAATCTTTTAATATAAAGACATTAATGCTGTCATTACCAAAATTAGCATTGCCAATGATACTTTATGCAATCGGGCATTATGCATACAGTCCGTATGCAGGATATGCATTGGTAGCATTAGCAGGAATTGCAGGTTTTGCATTCAGAAATATGGTTTTTGATAAAATCGAAAGAATTTATAGAACAGAGAAGTACAAAACGATCTGGGCATACAAACAAAAAAAATAAGAAGATGATAGGAATACATAATATTACGAAGACATATGCGGGGAATACAGTGTTGAATATCGAGCACTTAGAAATACCAAAGGGAGATAGTTTCGGATTGGTTGGAAACAACGGAGCGGGGAAGACAACATTGTTTAGTGCTTTATTGGATTTAATTAGACCAACTACAGGTTATATAGAGAATAGTGGGATCAAAGTAAGTGAAAGCGAAGATTGGAAAGCTATAACTTCTGCTTTTATTGATGAAACATTCTTGATCGGATATCTTACTGCAGAAGAGTATTTTTATTTCATAGGAGAACTTCGTGGTCAGAATAAAGCAGATGTAGATGCATTGCTTGCCGGGTTTGAGGATTTCTTTCACGGAGAAATTTTAGGGCAAAAAAAATACTTAAGAGATCTCTCTAAAGGAAATCAAAAGAAAGCAGGAATAGTAGCAGCATTAATTGGTAATCCAGAAGTAATTATTCTAGATGAACCGTTTGCGAACTTAGATCCGACAACTCAGATTAGACTAAAAAAGATAATCAAAGAACTAGCTGCGGATCCTAATGTGACGGTTTTGGTTTCTAGTCATGATTTAATGCATGTTACAGAAGTATGTGAACGTATAGTAGTATTAGATAAAGGAGAAGTAGTCAAAGATCTTGTTACATCAGAAGAGACATTAAAAGAACTAGAGGAGCATTTTAATAAGTAACCAAGAGGGTTTAGAATTTTTTTACAATAAATCCTGCTCCCGTAATAAAAACACCAAATAAAAGTAGTGCTAATGTAAGTCCATATTTTTCTATGAAGTCATCTAAATAGACTTCATTAACTGCTGGAAAACCTTTGTGTATGTAAACAGAAACTTGTTCGTCAATGGCAAAGTCCTTAGAGGACGAAGAAGTTTTTGTTTTGCGCTCATAAATCTTATTCCTAAAGGTAAATTGCATTACGAGCTTATACATAGTTTGCATAATTTTTCCATTATCACTATTTGTAACTGAAACATGGGATTCGTATCTGATTATAGTAGCACTTGTTTTTTCAGTTTTGGTTAAAGAATTTAAGGTTTTACCAAGATCATATATTCCTCCGACCAGTAAACAAAGTCCAATAAAAAGCAATAAATAATACATAATTGCAGAAATATTAGATGTTTTAGTAATTAATGAATCTTTGACTTCTCTTTTAAAATTTGGACTTGTTTCAATGTTAATAACCTTTAATCCCGGATTGGCGATTATTTTTTTAACAATCTTATTTGCATCACGCAGCGACACTTGGTAGGTGTTTAGAATGTATTTTACTGCTTCCAGTTTCTTATTGGAATTCAAAAAATTCTTTATGGTTTCAATATCTTTTGTAGGAATTTCGATAATTCTCATGATTTTCAGATTAATTAAGAACCAATCACGAAGATCTATAAATCTAAATAGTAGTAATACACTGTATCCGGTGATTTTTTGTTTATTATGTTAGAAGGACAAAACAAATCGAAAGATGTTCTTCTTTCTGAAAGGCAAATTGTTAACAACTTTGGAAGATATAATAAAATCACTGACCCAATGAGAAAAAGTTGTTAATAACCTATTTTTTACAGAAAGAAATGTATTTTTACATCTCACACATTATTTTTGTGCCGTTCTGATGCACTAAAACACAAGTTTTTAAGTTATCAGCGTATAAATTATTGAGATTTTGAGCAGAAAATTATCACAAATCATCGTTGTACTTATCCTAATAGCAGTTGGATTTAGTTGTTCTCGTAAAAAAGACAAATGGACTAATAGGACTTGGCACGATGTAACTACCAAAAACAATACCTTGTATAACGGTAGAGTTGCTTTCGAAAAAGGGAAACAAGATATTGTACAAACATATAATGATAATTTTTGGGAACTACTTCCGGTAGAAAGGCTGATTGTTAGTGAGGATGTTAGACTACCCAACGAAGTACTTAATCAAAATTTTGATAAAGCAGAGGAAAAAGCGGCAAAAGCAATTCAGAAGCATAGTATGCTTATTGATGACAGAGAACGGAATCCTAAAATCGATGAATCTTTTTTACTTTTAGGAAAAGCGAGATATAACGAACAGCGTTTTATCCCTGCCTTAGAAGCCTTTAATTATATACTATATAAGTATCCTACTAGTAATAATATCAATCATGCTAAGGTTTGGAAAGCAAAAACGAATCTTCGTTTGGATAATAATGAAAAAGCTGTCGAGGATCTAATGAAGATGATAGAAGAAGAGTATATGGAAGCTCAGGACTATTCGGACGCTGTGGCTATGATCGCTCAGGCTTATATTAATTTGGAACAAAAAGATTCTGCTGTAACATATATTAGTAAAGCGGCTATCCATTCTAAGAATAATGAGGAAAAAGGAAGGTACTTATACATAAAGGGTCAGCTTCTTAATCGACTAGGCTATAAAGACAGTGCTAATTATGCTTTTGATCAAGTTATTGATCTCAATAGAAAAACCGCTAGGCGATATATGCTTAATGCCTATATGGCGAAGGCAAGAAATTTTAACTATGAAACAGGAAATAAAGTAGAATTTCTCGAATTACTTACTGATCTGCAGGAAAACAGAGAGAATAGACCATTCCTTGATAAAATTTATAATCAGAAAGCAGTATATTTTAATACATTGGATTCTATTGATTTAGCGGTTGAGAATTATAACAAATCACTAAGAACTAAGTCTGAAGATAAGCATCTTGAATCACTGAACTATAAAGCATTAGGTGATATTAAATTTGACAATAAAGAATATGCTATTGCGGGTGCTTATTATGATAGCACACTGGAGCGCATGGTAGTAGATTCTAAAAAATATCGCGTTCTTAAAAAGAAAAGAATAAATCTGGATGATGTTATTTTATACGAAGGAATTGCAAAGACGAACGATAGTATTCTATCGGTGGTAGCAATGTCTCCAGAAGAAAGAACGGCATACTACTCAGAGTATACAGAAAAAATAAAGGCAGAAGCCATTGCTGCTCAGGAAGCAGCAGAAATCGCAAGAATAAAAGGGGAGCTTCCTAATGAGCAACGATTTAGTCAACCAAGAGCAGGATTAGGAAATAGCAGTGGTCCGAATCAGGAAGAAGGAGGAACATTTTATTTTTATAACCCTACTACAGTAGCTTATGGAAAAACTGCTTTCAAAAGAACTTTTGGGAATCGAGAATTACAGGATAATTGGAGAATTTCCAGCATCACGAATCCTAGCGCTGTATCTAATGTAGAGCAGACTGAACAAGAAGAATACTCTATAGATACAGATCCTACGTTCGATCCACAAACATATATCACGCAATTGCCAACGGACCAGGTAGTTTTAGATAGTTTACAAACCGACAGAAATTTTGCATATTATCAATTAGGTGTTATTTATAAAGAGAAGTTTCAGGAGTATGGATTGTCTATAGATAAGTTTGAAGATCTCTTAAAGAGTAATCCCGAAGAACGCTTAATAGTCCCTTCTAAATATAATTTGTATAAAATATATCTTTTACAAGGAGATATAACAAAATCAAATGAACTTAAACAGGATATCATTAATACGCATGGGGATTCTCGTTACGCAAAAATTCTTCAAAACCCTGATGAGGAATTAAAGAACGATCAAAACAGTCCAGAATCTATGTATAATAGATTGTATAAGGATTTTAAAAATCAGAAATATGCTTCGGTGATTAAAGAAAGTGAAGAGTTAATTACTAAGTTTGGTGGAGAAGATTTTGTTTCGAAATTTGAATTATTAAAAGCACAGGCAATTGGTCGTTATAAAGGATTTGAGGCTTATAAAGAAGCTTTGAACTATGTCTCACTAAATTATCCACAAAGTCCTGAAGGCAAAAAAGCACAATTAATTTATCAAACTACGATTCCTCAAATTCAAAACAGTGATTTTGAACAAGGTATAGAAGAGGAAAAAAACCATAAACTGGTATATGCATATACCAGATTTGGAGATAATCAGGCACAAGAGTTGAAGGAACGGCTAGAGGCAATTGTAAAAGATCTTAGATATGATAGAATGAAAGTTTCTTTAGATGTTTATAATAAAGATCAGCAGTTTGTAGTAATTCATACCAAAAGAGATAAACTAGGTGCAGAAGGTATGGCGGAACTTTTAATTATAGGTAAAATAGAAGATACAAGAGGAGTAGATCTTACAAAATGGAATAGAAAAAAGAAGTACTATGAAAAGGTGAACAAAGAATTTTTTATAGTAGCATCACCTAATTATAGAATTATCCAGATACATAAGAATCTGGATAAATATTTGGAACCTAAATCAGAATAATAATTTTAATCCCCCCAGTAATATGTTTTCAGACAACAAGAAAGGAAAAGATCAAGCTTTAACTGATTTTTCCAGAAATCAGAACAAAATTTCAGAAGGAACTAAAATTGTAGGAGATGTTATTTCCGAAGGCGGTTTTAGAGTAGAAGGTACCATAGAGGGAACTTTTAAGACTACAGGAAAAGTAGTAGTCGGAAAATCAGGTTTTATTCAGGGAACATTAGAGTGTTCTGATGCTGATTTCGAAGGTAAATTTTCAGGTAACCTTGTAATATCTGGCACCTTATCGCTAAAACCAACAGCGCATATTGAAGGTGAAGTTTCTGTTGGTAAACTAGCTGTAGAACCTGGAGCAACGTTCAATGCATCTTGTGTGATGAAGGGTGGCGTTAAATCTCTTGGAGGTAAACAAGATGGACAAAAACAAGGACAGCAAGGACAAGGGAAGTCAGCTTAGAAAATTTGCTATCCTAACTGGTATAGCTTTTCAGATGGGGGCCACTATATTTTTATTTGCATACATAGGCGAAAAATTAGACGCTTATTATGGATTTCAAGAGAAATGGTTAACAATAATATTTGTTCTTTTAGGAGTAGCTTCTTCATTATATTTAGTTATTAAACAACTGAATAAAATTAACAGGTCTAATTAAACTATGTAGCATAATTTGTTTTCTTTGCAAAATATAATTCAACAGTATGCTTCAGAATTTAGTAAGATTTACAATGTTTTTTATAATAATAGTATTAGGTGGGTATTTGGCTCATAAGGCGTTGATTATTAATCATTTCGTTGTTGGGAGAAATATTGAAATTGTTAATCTATCTTATAAGTTTAACGCTGCTTTTACCTTTGTTTTTACTTTAACAATAATCTTACTTAGTAAAAAATATAAAGATCAGATAGGTTTTATCTTTCTGGTAGGAAGTTTTGTGAAAACTGGTATTTTTCTTGCTCTAATAAAGATGAATAACATAGAAATTAATAAAAGTGCATTCTTGGATTTCTTTATACCCTATTTAGTATGCTTGTCTTTGGAAATATATTATATAGCCAAATTACTAAACAATCACAAATAACTGATTATCAGTTATTTATTTTTTTATTTTTTTCGATAAACTTATTTGCCTAAAATAGTTTAAGAATCTAACATAATTATGTACATTTGCACCGAAATTTAGGAACCGAAATCTGACCTAGAATGCAAAAAATTAGTGTAGTTAGAATTTTTATGACTTTGGCCTTGATTCTCACTTCTTTGAATCTGGTTGCAAAAGATGCTGAAAAAGGAGAAAACGAAGGTAGAGTAGATACAAAAAATGAGATTGATGCTTACATAGAACATCACCTTCAGGATTCTCATGATTTTACACTTTGGTCTGATGGACAAGAAGGTACTCATGTTGGATTCCCGCTTCCAGTAATTTTATGGGATGGAGGGTTAAAGGTTTTTTCTTCTTCAAAATTCCATCATGGAGAAACTGTTGCTGAGGTCGAAGGTAATTACTATAAACTATACCATAGTAAAATATACAAGACTGATGCAGAAGGGACTATAACTTACGATGAGGATCATCACGCAACAAACGCAAAGCCATTAGATTTTTCAATCACAAAGAATGTTGTCACTATTCTTATTGTTTGTGTTTTGATGTTTTTGATGTTTGGAGGTCTTGCAAAATCTTATAGAAAAGGCCCTTTACCTACTGGTTTTGGAAGAGTGTTAGAGCCCTTGGTTATTTATGTGCGTGATGAAATAGCTATTCCTAATATCGGAAAAGAAAAGCATAGAAAATTTATGGGATTTTTGCTTACCGTATTCTTTTTCATTTGGATTTTGAATTTACTAGGAATGACTCCACTTGGAGTTAATGTGACAGGGAACATAGCAATAACAGTATGTCTAGCTTTGTTTACATATTTCATTACTCAATTTAGTGCAAATAAAGAATATTGGAAACATATTTTCTGGATGCCAGGTGTTCCTGTAATTATGAAAATTGTATTAATGCCAATTGAGATTCTTGGAACATTAACAAAACCTTTTGCGTTATTGATTCGTCTTTTTGCAAATATTACTGCAGGTCACGTAGTAATTATGAGTTTGATAGCATTAATTTTCACAGCACAAAACATATACGTAATGACACCTGTGTCATTATTGTTGACAATATTTATATCAGTGATAGAGCTTTTAGTAGCCTTTTTACAAGCATTTATATTTACAATGTTATCTGCTTTGTTTATTGGATTAGCAGTCCAAGATCACGATCATCATTAAGAATTAAGAACAATAATTGTTTAATATTTAATACTTTTTTTATGGAAATTCCAGGTTTAGTAGGTGCAGGTTTGATTGTAATCGGAGCAGGTATCGGTTTAGGAAAAATCGGTGGATCGGCAATGGAAGCAATCGCTCGTCAACCAGAGGCTACAGGTAAGATTCAAACTGCGATGATTATTATCGCGGCACTTTTAGAAGGTTTAGCATTCGCTGCTTTAATCCTTGGGAAGTAAGAAATTAGAAAATATCACTTTCAACGGTTGGTTGAAAGTGATATTTACCATTTAGAAATTAAAGATTAGACACACTAATAAGTATAAAAGAAATGGATAAATTAATTAACGATTTTTCATTCGGACTATTTTTCTGGCAAGCATTAATACTTTTGGTATTGCTGTTTTTATTAAGAAAGTATGCTTGGAAACCAATTTTGGATTCTTTAAATAATAGAGAAGAAGGGATTAAAAATGCATTAGAGTCTGCTGAAGCAGCTAGAAAAGAAATGCAAAACCTTCAGGCTGATAATGAGCGTATCCTTAACGAAGCTCGTGCAGAAAGAGATGGAATGCTTAAAGAAGCAAGACAACTGAAAGAGAATATGATTGCAGATGCAAAATCTGAAGCACAAGCAGAAGCAGACAAAATAGTTGCTCAGGCGCAAGTAACAATCCAGAGCGAAAAGAAAGCGGCGATTGCTGATATTAAGAGTCAAGTTGCAGGACTTTCTATAGAGATAGCAGAAAAAGTAGTAAGACAAGAATTAGCTGACAAAGACAAGCAACTAGCGTTGGTACAGTCTATGTTAGGAGATGTTACCTTAAACTAATCAAAAGATGAGTAGAGCAGCAATACGTTATGCGAAGGCAGTTTTGAGTTTAGCTCAAGATAAAAAAGCCACTGAGGATGTTCAGAAAGATATGCAAAGTATTATCGCTACTATAGACGGTAGTGCCGAGCTCAGAATGGTATTAAATAGTCCTTTGATAAAAAGTGAAGTAAAGTTAGCTTCTTTGCGAGAGGTTTTCAAAAGTACTGGAGATCTTACACAAAAACTTTTTGATACGTTAATTACAAATAAAAGGGTTGATTTGCTAGACGATGTTGCTAAGCAATACATTGTTTTATTGGATCAGTTAAACAATACTCAGTTAGCTAAAGTGACTACAGCAATTCCTTTAAATGAAGCGCTAAGTACTTTGGTGCAGGCGAAAGTAAAAGAATTAACAGGTAATGAGGCTACTATAGAAAATGTTGTTGATAAAAGTATCATTGGCGGATTTATTCTTAGAGTAGGAGATTTGCAGTATAATGCAAGTATAGCTAATAAACTAACAAGTTTAAAAAGAGAATTGAGTAATTAATAATTACTTTATTAATATAAATTTAATAATAAGAGAATGAGTATCAATGCTCATTTTTGTAAACTATTATAAAATGGCAGAGGTGAATCCTGCTGAAGTATCAGCAATATTAAAACAACAATTATCTGGATTTGAGGCTACAGCTTCACTAGAAGAAGTAGGTACAGTATTACAGATTGGTGATGGTATCGCCAGAGTATACGGATTGTCTAACGTTCAGTATGGAGAATTAGTAGAATTCGAATCTGGATTAGAAGGAATTGTACTAAATCTTGAGGAAGATAATGTTGGGGTAGTACTTTTAGGTTCTTCAACAGAAGTAAAAGAAGGTGTAACTGTAAAACGTACACAAAGAATTGCTTCGATCAATGTTGGAGAAGGAATCGTAGGTCGTGTAGTGGATACCTTAGGTAATCCAATAGACGGTAAAGGTGCGATAGAAGGTGAAACTTTCGAAATGCCATTGGAGCGTAAAGCGCCTGGTGTAGTTTTTCGTCAGCCAGTAACTGAGCCATTACAAACAGGAATCAAGTCAATTGATGCGATGGTGCCAATCGGTAGAGGACAACGAGAGTTGGTAATCGGTGACCGTCAGACTGGAAAAACAACAGTTTGTATTGATACAATCTTAAATCAAAAAGAATTTTATGATGCTGGTGAGCCGGTATATTGTATATATGTGGCTATTGGTCAGAAGGCATCAACTGTTGCATTAATTGCTAAAGTATTAGAAGAAAAAGGTGCATTGGCATATACAACTATTGTTGCAGCTAATGCTTCTGATCCTGCTCCAATGCAGGTGTATGCTCCATTTGCAGGTGCTGCGATCGGTGAGTATTTCCGTGATACAGGTCGCCCAGCTTTGATTATTTATGATGATTTATCTAAGCAAGCAGTAGCATACCGTGAGGTATCATTGTTATTACGTCGTCCACCAGGACGTGAGGCATATCCTGGAGATGTATTCTATCTTCACTCTAGATTATTAGAGCGTGCTGCAAAAGTAATTGCGGATGATAGTATTGCAAAAGATATGAATGATCTTCCTGATTCTTTAAAAGATAAAGTAAAAGGTGGTGGATCATTAACTGCCTTGCCAATTATCGAAACGCAAGCAGGTGATGTATCAGCATATATCCCAACCAATGTAATTTCGATTACTGATGGTCAGATATTCTTAACATCTGATTTATTTAATTCAGGTGTTCGTCCGGCAATTAACGTAGGTATTTCTGTATCTCGTGTTGGTGGATCTGCACAGATTAAATCAATGAAGAAAGTAGCAGGTACTTTAAAACTTGATCAAGCACAGTTTCGTGAACTAGAGGCATTTGCTAAGTTTGGTTCTGACCTTGATGCAGCTACCTTAAACGTTATTGAAAAAGGTAAGCGTAACGTAGAGATCTTGAAACAAGCTCAAAATGATCCTTATACAGTAGAAGATCAGATTGCAATCATCTATGCAGGATCTAAGAACTTATTAAGAGATGTTCCTGTAAATAAGATCAAAGAATTCGAAAGTGACTTTATAGAATATCTTAATGCAAAGCACAGAGATACCCTAGACACTTTGAAAGCTGGAAAATTAACAGATGAAGTAACAGATGTATTACTTTCAGCTTGTAAAGAGATTTCAGCAAAATATAAATAATATTTGGTACAGAATATCAAGATTTTAAAATCTCGATATTCTGTGTTTTATTAAAGTTATACTATTAGAAAGGTATTGTTTTAGAAAGTACTAAGTACGATTTAATCAATACTCAATACTAAGAAAAATGGCAAATTTAAAAGAATTACGTAGTAGAATTACCTCTGTATCCTCAACGATGCAAATTACCAGTGCCATGAAAATGGTATCGGCTGCAAAGTTGAATAAGGCGCAGATGGCAATCACCGCTATGCGTCCTTACGCAGATAAACTTACCGAATTATTACAGAGTCTTAGTGCTTCTCTAGAAGGGGATAGTGCAAGTTCATATGCTGATCAGCGTGAGGTAAATAAAGTATTAGTAGTGGCAATTGCTTCTAATCGTGGTTTGGCTGGTGCTTTTAATACAAATATTATAAAAGCTTCGAGAGAGTTGTATAATAATGTGTACGAAGGAAAACAAGTTGACTTTATTACCATAGGTAAAAAGGTAAATGATATCGTGTCTAAAACACATACTATAGTTGCTAATAAAAGTGAAGTTTTTGACCATCTTACATTTGCTAATGTTGCTGATATTGCAGAAGAGCTAATGGAGTTGTTTATGGATGGTTCTTATGATAAAATTGTAGTGGTGTATAATAAGTTTAAAAATGCTGCTACTCAGATAGTAACTACGGAGCAATTTCTGCCAATTAAGCCTATTGAAGGTGGTGAGGCAAACGCTAATTTAGATTATATTTTTGAGCCATCTAAAGAAGAGATAGTGGAGCAATTGATTCCTAAGTCACTCAAAACACAATTGTATAAAGCAATTCGTGATTCTTTTGCTTCAGAGCACGGAGCTCGTATGACAGCGATGCATAAGGCTACTGATAATGCAACAGAGCTAAGAGACGCTCTTAAATTACAATATAACAAAGCAAGACAAGCTTCTATTACTAATGAGATCTTGGAGATCGTAGGTGGCGCAGAAGCATTGAATAATTAATAATATTAATTTGAAACATAAAAAGGTCTTGTAATTAATTACAAGACCTTTTTATGTTATATTAAGTAGATTTTAATAATTTGCGTTATGAGAAATAGTTTAGTATTGGTTTGTATATACTTAATAAGTAGTTCTTTACTTGCTCAAGTATCTACTTAGGATTTTGAAAAAGAAGAGTATGAAGATCTTAAAAATAGAACTACTCTTTTTGTTCTCGATATTTATGAAAAGGATTCTTTAGAGAAAGTACTTCAAGAAGTTTGGTCTTTTAATGATTTTAAGGTTGTATCTACTGAAGAGTATAAAGATTATGATAGAAATACTAAGTATACTGTGTTTTCATTCCGTTCTTTTAGTCGTACTTTAAGTGCAGGCTCTGCCAATGATTGGTTTTCTTTTAGTACTTTTACTAGGAACTACTACAGCCTAAAATACCACATTAAAGATGGTAAAAAGAAAACTAAAAATATGGCTAAGATATATCTAAGCATTAATTATGGTCTTGGTTATCTTAAAAATCAATTAATAGAAGTTAATAGGTTACTTTTAAAAAATGAGAAACATGGATTTTATGGAAACCACGAAAACTCAGAAAAATTAGCAGATTTAAAAGAAAAAACGCTGTTTGTTCCTGAAGAAATAAAAATGAGATTTCATCCAAGGAAAAAAAAGCTAGTTGATAAAAAGAATTCAGATAAGCTTTTTCAAGAGTATTCTTGGAAATATGAATATATTGACAGGAAGAGTTTGCAGAGTAAAATATTAAATGCTAAAGAGAGTTTTTATTATTTAATGTCTACTAATGCTGCAAAAGAGAAGTTTGTTGAAGTTATTGATGGATATACAGGAGAGGTAATATACCATGACTATAATGCCGCGTCAGTAGATCTTGTACCAAAAAATATAGCGCATCTAAATTCTAAAATAAAATAACATTTCTTTGAAAAGTATATAAAGAGTAGATTCCTTAAAATTACAATATAACAAAGTTAGACAAGCTTCTATTGCTGATGAGATCTTGGATATTGTTGGTAGTAAAGAAGCATTTTTTCATAAATAGGACTTTTTGATATCTTCAAGTAAGCCTTAAGAAAAATAAGATTTCATTAAAACTTGACATTAATTTTGTCGAGTTTTTTTATTTCTAGATTTCATAGAAAAATAAATAAAAAGCGGTTTTTAAGGGTAACATTTTCCCCGTTTTAGGCACTCATATATAAGTACTAAACATTAATTTTAAAAATACTTTTTATGAAAAAATTTGTAAGTCTTTTTTGTATATGCATAAGCATCGTGATATCATCATGTGGGAGTGATGATGATGCTATAGGAAACCTTCCTCCATTGGAAGTTTCGAACATTGAGACAGAAGTAATTGAAGGGACCCGGGTGAAAATAAGTTGGACAGAAGCAGAAGACGTTAATAATGACGTTCTGTCTTATGATGTTGTTGTTAATGGTAGGGTTGTAGCAAATAAGACAACTGAATTATCAATTGAATATAATGTTACAAATTTATTAACCAGAAGATCAAAAGATCTACAAAAAGGTCTTAGTCTGGAGTTAACAATTGGTATTAAAGCGTACGATAGCAATGGTGGTGTTTCTGAAGAATCTATAGTAAAACGCAATGTTTTTGTCAATAGAGATCCAAGTACGTTTGAATTTGGAGATATTAATTTTGATTTTTCATATTATAATTGGTTAGAAGTTTCTTGGCATCAAGCATCAGATGAAGATGGAGACATTTTATCTTATGATGTGTATCTAAATGATTTGATACTAAAGGAAAACTACATTATTGGATCAGATGATTATGATGGTTTAGGTAGCATATCTTACAATGCTAATTATTCGCAATATGTGGATGATGAAATTATCATTAAGGTTGTAGCAAATGATAGAGATGGAGGAGTAACAGAGATTAGCAAAAGTTTTGACTTTAGAGCGACAGATGTTGATTTAGGGATATTAACACCTCCATATAATAGTTCTACTGAATATGTGATTAATCAAGAAGAGGTGGATCGTAGAATTGGATATACTTTTCAGGTTGAGGAAAGTACTGGATATGTTATTCACTCTAATGAATATTTGCAATTAACATTATTAGACGAACAAGGGAACTATGTAACAGGGAACTCGCAAAGAATATCAGGAGAATCATTAAATCCTGGGATCTATTATTTAGAAATAGCAGAGTATTATAACAATTCAAATTTATCAGGGACACTTACTTTTATTTTAAAAGACCCTAAAGAATCGGATGTTGACTTAGGAGCATTGACAATACCATATGAAGAAGTTTTGAATTTCTCTATACAAAATAATGAACCGGATAATAAAATTGGTTATACCTTTCAGATTAATGAAGAGACTGGTGTTTCGGTCTTCTCTCAAAATAACATCAATTTTGAGCTTCGGGATGTGAATGGAAACTTTATAGCATCTGGATATAGAAGAGCATTTACGGAGACGATTCAGGCAGGAACGTATTATTTAGATGTGTATCAATATTATAATGATATTGATTCTGGTTCTTTTATACTTGCCCTTAAAGATTCAGATGCTACTAACGAAGATCTTGGAGTATTATCAATTCCCTATTCTAACTCAGTAGAGTTTAATGTATCAACAACAGAGCCTGACGGGAAGCTTAGGTATTTATTTGAGATTAATGAGGCCACTGGCTACTCTTTTACTACTCAAACAGGGGTTTATGTAAATTTATTTGATAGTAATAATAACTATGTAAATGGAGGTTATCGAGATATTTATGGAGAGAATTTGAATACAGGAAGTTATTATTTAGAAATTGTCAACCAAGACTATAATGATATATCCGGAACTTTAAACATAGTTCTTAGCACTCCAAATGAGTCCGATATTAATCTTGGTACTCTTTCAATACCTTATAATCAATCATTTAATTTTAGTACGACAGGTGAAATTGACAGAAAAATAAGATATGAATTTAGTGTTGATTCTCAGGCTTCCTATGATTTCGAAATTATAAACGAAAGTTATGATGATTACATTTATTTATATGATAGTAGTGGTAGTTATCTAAATGGAAGTGATTATAATGACATTAGAGGGACATTATCTCCTGGAAACTATTATGTTGAAGTTGCAGGCTACAGTAATTATACTGGTTCTGGCACATTGATTTTAGATCTTCAATAAGATTTTATAATATAACCTCATACACATTAATGTGTATGAGGTTTTTGTTTTTTTTATGATAAAGGGGCTATTCGTTTTTTATCTTTAAGGGAAAAAAAGAAAAATGAAGAAAATTAGACTCTTTGCGGTACTAGTTATCGCATCTTTAGTATCTACAATCAATGCTCAGGAATCAGAAACCCTTTACGAAGCAGGTGATATAAAAATGGGAATCGCTGGCGTTCCACTTATGGATTTTGGGAATGGTTATAGTGGAATCGCAGCTAAACCAAGTTTATCCTATTATGTGTCGGAGCATTTTGCTATCAATACATCAGCTTTTGTGTTATTTCCTCAGAATATTGAACAGGAAAATGGGATAGATGCTGAAGTTCAGGCATACGGTTTTATTCCTTCTTTTAGGAAACATGCAATTAATAGTGGTAAATTTAGTTTCTATTTAGAATCCGGAATCGGAATTGGCGCTATTCGATACAAGGCAAATGATCCAGCGGATATTGCCATTGAAGATAATAGTGGAGGTTTGTTACTATTAACAGCCGGAGCTGGAATTAATTATAAATTTGCTAAGTGCTTGGAATTAGAATTTGGACTTCCCTATATGTATGGATTAAATATTACCAATGGAGAAGATACCAAGTTGTTCTCTGGAGTAGCATTTAATTTTGGTATGAACTTTGTCTTTAATACCAAGGATATTAAAAAAATGAAAGAAAAACATCGTAAACGTCTAAAGAAAAAATGGGAAAACGAATAAATTTTAAAACGCTTATTACCAAAATCGGTTTACTAGGTATTTTGGTCGCTTTTACGCAATGTGCAACCAGTCAGAAGATCGATAAAATAGTACCAATACAATTGAAAGATCCTTATTTCCAGAACTGGGTTTCCGGAGTAAAAGGAGGAGGAGCTGGGTTTATACTTTACATACCTGTTGACCCAGATTCTGATATACAGCTAGAGAATGCATATTTCAAGGGAAAAAATGTAAAACTGAAGCGTAAGTCGAATGAAGCTGTCTATGTGGGACGTTACACGGATCCGAGAACGGTTAGAGAGGATATTGTTATGAGTGAAGACCCAAAGAAAGAATATGGCAACAAAGCTCAGGAAATTGAAGAAAAAATACCGTTCGAACTAAAGGAAGGGGAATGCATAATATCATATGCTAAAGATGGAAAAGAGGGGTATTTTAAACTGAATAACTTACCTGAGAAAGAATTGAAAGCATATCCAATGCAGCCAAGGCAATAAAAATTGTATTTTTAAAGCCACAATTAAATAGCAGTTGGGAATTTTTCAAAAACTTTTTAAGCAAACATTTATATACGGAATGGCAACAGTGTTACCGCGCATGTTGTCATTTCTTTTAGTACCCTTGTATACTGATCAATTGCCAACAGAGGAGTATGGTAAAGTTTCTATTATTTTCTCATATTTTGTGCTTTTTAATGTAATCTTAGCGTATGGAATGGAAACCGCTTTTTTCAGGTTCTTTAACAAAGAGTCAGATAAGGAAAAAGTGGTGAGTACATCTGCAATTTCAATAACAATTTCTTCTCTTGTATTCTTGGCAGTTGCTTTATTTTTAAAGGAACAAATATCGGTATGGACGGATATTAAGTTAGAATATATAAACTTAGTAATATGGATATTGCTCTTAGATGCTTTGGTTATTATTCCGTTTTCGTGGTTAAGAGCAACAGAACGCCCGATTCGATATTCTGTGATTAAAATTAGTAATGTTGCCATAAATTTTGGTCTCAATGTCTTTTTTCTACTTTATTTAAAGGAACTTTCTTTTCATTTTTTAGCATTAGAAACGATTTGTAGAGATGATTATGAAATCAGTTATATTTTTATTTCTAATCTGATCGCCAGTGGATTTGTGCTAATGCTGTTGCTACCGTTTTACACAAAGATTAAGTATCGTTTTGATCGAGTATTATGGAAAAAGATGATGAAATACGCTCTACCAATTCTGATTGCGGGAATAGCGTATTCTATCAATGAAACATTTGATAGAATTTTATTAGATAAGTTACTGCCAGAAAATGTCGCTGAACATATGGTTGGGGTCTATTCGGCTTGTTATAAGTTAGCATTGTTCATGACATTATTTGCCACAGCTTTTAGGTTAGGTATAGAGCCATTTTTCTTTAATTACGCAGGGAATAAAAACGCACCAGAAACCTATGCTAGAATTACCAAGTATTTTGTGATTTTAGGATCTTTTATCTTTTTGTTTGTTATTGTGTTTGTTCATGTTCTAAAAATTGCTTTTCTAAGAGATGCATCTTATTGGGAAGCGGTAAAAATTGTTCCTTTTATTTTATTAGCTAACTTCTGTTTAGGAATTTACCACAATTTATCTGTATGGTATAAAGTAACAGATAGAACTAGATTTGGAGCTTATATATCTGTTTTTGGAGCCGTTATAACCTTACTTCTTAACTTCTTATTAATTCCAGAATATACTTATGTAGGTTCTGCAATAGCCACTTTAGCGGCTTATGGAACGATGATGTTGCTGTCGTGGTATTTTGGAAAAAAATATTACCCAATCCCATATGATTTAAAAAAGATAGGGATGTATTTAACATTATCAATAGGTTTTTCAATCATTTCGTTTTACATATTTGATAGTAATTATATGATTTCTATCCCTTTATTATTAGTGTTTTTAGTAATTTTGTGTGCTTCGGAAAAAAAGGAATTGAAACAATTATTAAAAAGATAATTTTTCTATCTTCTAGAGCGGAGTCTAGAGAAGATAGTGATTTATATAAAAAAATATGCAGATAAATATTATCAATAAGTCATCGCACGTATTACCACATTATGAAACCATAGCTTCTGCCGGAATGGATCTGAGAGCAAACATAAGTGAGTCAATAACACTAAAACCTTTAGAGAGAACAATTGTTAAAACGGGGTTGTTCATTGAATTACCCGTAGGTCTTGAAGCACAAGTTCGCCCTAGAAGTGGATTGGCTGCAAAGAAGGGAGTTACAGTATTAAATGCACCAGGAACCATTGATGCAGATTATAGAGGCGAAATAGGAGTGATTTTAGTGAATTTATCTAACGAAGATTTTGTGATAGAAAATGGAGAAAGAGTAGCGCAGTTAGTAATTGCTAAGCATGAAAGAGCAGAATGGAACGAAGTAGTAGAACTTTCGGAAACCTCAAGAGGAGCAGGTGGCTTCGGAAGTACTGGAGTAAAATAATAATCAACCAATCAAAAAACCAATATAAAGAATGAAAATCATTGTACCAATGGCAGGAAGAGGCTCTCGATTAAGACCTCATACACTTACGGTTCCTAAGCCTTTAATCCCTGTAGCTGGAAAACCTATTGTTCATAGGTTAGTTTCGGATATAGCAAAAGTTTTAGGAGAACCAGTAGATGAAATTGCTTTTATATTAGGAGATCCTGCGTTTTTTGGAGATGATGTCGTAAAAAGTTTAATAGCACTTGCAGAAGAACTTGGCGCCAAAGCTTCTATATATAGACAAGATCAACCTTTAGGAACAGGTCATGCTATCATGTGTGCAAAAGATTCATTATCTGGACCAGCAGTTGTAGCTTATGCAGATACATTGATTAGAGCTGATTTTAATTTAGATAAAGATGCTGATGCTGTTATTTGGGTAAAACAAGTAGAACAACCAGAAGCTTATGGAGTTGTAAAACTGAATGATAGGAAGGAAATTGTAGAATTGGTAGAAAAACCAAAGGAGTTTGTTTCTGATCTCGCTGTGATAGGAATCTATTATTTTAAAGATATTGCAATACTAAAAAACGAATTGCAACATGTGTTAGATAATAATATTATCAATGGAGGAGAATATCAGATTAATGACGGTATTAAAAGAATGATGGCGGATGGCAAAATATTCGTTACTGGTCAGGTGGAAGAATGGATGGACTGTGGAAACAAAAATGTGACGGTAGAAACCAATACTAGAATGCTAGGTTTTTTAGAAAAAGATGGAGAAAAATTAATCAGTGACGATATTTTACTAGAAAACGCAACTGTTATTCCTCCTTGTCGCATAGGAAAGGGAGTGACTATTAAGAATGGATCAGTTGGACCTAATGTATCTATTGGAGATGGCTGTAATATAGAAGATAGTGATATCAAAAATAGTTTAGTACAGAACCAAACTGTCATAAAAAATGCTAACTTAGACAATGCTATGATTGGAAATCATGTGTATTACAACGGAAAGTACACAACGATTAGTATTGGTGACTATTCTACTTTGGAATAATTTGTGATTTATATTGCTTTGAAAAATTTGTATGACTAAATATTGGCGACATATTATAATTTGTATGGTCTTGATGGGAGCAGTTATTAATACTGGCTATTCCCAAGAATCAGAAGCTCTTAAAAAAGTAGAGATTTTGGATGACCTTGGAGATGTGTCTGATGTATTTCGAGAGAGTTTTTTTGAAGCATTAAAGCAACGAGCAATTACTAATTACGACAAGGCGATTAGCGCTTTAGAAAAGTGTATTTCTACAAACCCGAAACCTATTGCATTATATTATGAGCTAGGGAAAAATTATTTGGATTTAAAAAAGTATGATCAGGCTACTGTTAATTTTAAAAAAGTTTTAGAGGAAAAACCAAATAATAGATATGTTTTAGAGCTATTGTTCGAAGTATATTTTAAGGAAAGAAAGTATTCAGAGTCTGTAGAAGTGGTTGAAAAGCTAGTAACATTTGATGGCAGGTATAGAGAACAATTGGCTAATCTTTATTTTCTAGAAGAAAGATATGATGATGCACTTAAGGCAGTAGATGAATTAATAGAAGAACTTGGTATAGATTCGTATAGAGATAAACTAAGAAAAAAAATAGCACTAAAAATCAGTAATCCTGATTCTCAGATCACCAAGTTGCAAATAAAAATAGCGGAAAATCCTAAAGAAGAACAAAACTATCTAAATCTCATTTACTTATATAGCCAAGATAATCAGGTTCAAAAAGCTTTTGGAACTGCTCAAATTCTTCTTGAACAAAAACCAAAATCAAAATTAGCTCATTTGGCATTATATAAGTTCTTCTTAGATGATAATATGCCAGAAGAAGCTATTAAATCCATGAGGATAGTGTTATCAAGTGATGAGATTGATGATGAGTCCAAATATAAAATAATTAATGACTTCTTGACATTTGTAGATAAGAATCCTAATTATGAATCACAACTTATTGAAGTGACTAAAGTGTTTTCTGAAGACTCGGGAAGTAATAAAGTGTTTACAGAAATAGGGAATTATTTCTATGGAAAAGATAAAAAAGAGATCGCACTTAATTATTATGAAAGAGGAATTAAGGATAATGCTAATAACTTTGGGATTCTAAGAAAGATGCTATTATTACAACTTGATTTGAAGAGATATGAAAAAGCAAAAGTAGGAAGCGAACTTGCTATAGAAATGTATCCTTCTCAACCAATTTTGTATTTGGTGAGTGGAGTTTCTCTGATTAACCTGAGTAATTATGAAGAAGCTATAGATATCTTAAGTATTGGTATGGATTATATTATTGATGATCTTAAGATGGAATCAGATTTCTATGATCAAATCGCTCAGGCATATCTAAAAATGGGGAATGAAACAAAAGCTTCAGAATATAAAGAGAGATCTTTTCAACTTAAAAAAAAATCATAAAAGGTAATGAATAGAATATTTTATTTGTTATGTTTTTCGCTAATTATACTGCAATCTTGTAAAGGTACTAAAGCAATTTCAGGAGCTACAATTAAAAAGCTAAGGACAGAAAAGATTGTAGCTAATCACTATAATAAAGCTTTTAACTTTACCACGCTCAATGCTAAGGTAAAAGTAAGATATGATGATGGTAAACAATCATTTAATCCAAATGTGACCTTACGTTTAGAAAAAGATAAGAAAATATGGCTAAGTGCAAAATTACTGGGGATCACCCTAGCTAAAGTGCTGATTACACCAGAAAAGGTAAGCTATTACGAGAAGATTAATAACACCTATTTTGAAGGTGATTTTAAAGTACTTAGCGAATGGCTAGGAACCGATTTGGATTTTGAAAAATTACAGCAGTTATTATTGGGTCAGGCATTATTTAACCTTAAGGATGAAAAACATGTATCATCTATAGAAAACCAAAAATATAGACTTAGTCCTAAAAAGGAACTTGAACTATTCGAACGACTATTTATATTAAATCCAGATAGTTTTAAAATATTCTCTCAACAGCTAAAACAACCTATAGAAAACAGAAACTTGCTTATTAATTATAGTAGTTATCAGAAAGTTGGAAATCAAGATTTTCCGAAAGAAATAAGTATTATAGCCTCAGAGGGAATAACTAGAACTACTATAATATTAGATTATCGTAGTGTAGATTACAATGCCAGGGTAAGTTTTCCGTTTAAAATACCATCAGGATATGAGCAAGTAACTATAGAATGAGGCTGAAAAAAATTATATACATATTTGGATTGCTATTAGTTGTTAGTATTCCATCATTTTCTCAAAGTACAAAGCAACAACAGCTGGAAGAGCAGCGACGTCGACTTAAGGAACAGATTGAGCAGATGAGATCATTACTTGAAGACACCAAACTTAAACAGCGATCTGTACTTGATGAAGTAGAAACGTTAAATTCTCAAATAAGCACCAGACAAAACCTTATAAAGATTACCAATCAGCAAGCAAATCTATTGACAAGAGAGATTAATAACAATCTCAAAAAGATGGGGTCGTATCGTGAAGAGTTAAAAGTCTTAAAAGAAGATTATGCTAGAATGATTGTAAAATCTTATAAGAGTAAATCGCAGCAAAGCAAGATTATGTTTCTGTTGTCATCATCAGATTTTACTCAGGCTTATAAGCGACTTCAGTATATGAAGCAATATAATGAGCACCGCAAGGAACAGGCTGATCAAATACAGACACGTGCAGAAGAGCTTCAGAAGCTAAATAAAGATTTGCTAGAAAGGAAAAAAAACAAACAATTGCTTGTAGAAGAGAACCGAGATGCTCAGGAGCAATTAAAGGAAGAGAAAAAGCAGCAACAAAACTTAATGGCGTCTATTCGTAAAAAAGAAGGCACCTATAAAAAGGAGATAAGAAAAAAACAGGAACAAGCAAGTGCTCTCGATAAAGCTATTGATAAATTAATTCGTGAAGCCATTGCAAAAGCTAATAAAAAAGCAGGAAAAAAAGCATCTAAAAAAGGATCCGCAACGACTTTTGCATTAACCCCGGAGGATAAAAAGCTCGCAGATAATTTCACATCAAACAAAGGAAAGTTTCCTTGGCCTGTTGGAACGGGTAAATTAACAAGAAAATACGGACGTCAACCGCATCCTACATTACCTAATATTCAGATTAATAGTAGTGGAGTAGAGCTAGAAACCAGACCAGGAGAAAAAGCAAGAGCAATCTTTGAAGGAGAAGTAATGGCTATTCAGAAATTGAAAGGCGCAGGAAGACTGGTTCACGTAAGACATGGTAATTATATTACAGTGTATTATAATTTAGAAAATATTTCGGTAAAAGAGGGTCAGAAAGTATTGACCAAACAAAGTATTGGAGAGGTAAGGGTAAATCCTGCTACTGGCCGAGCTATTATGAAATTTTTGATTTTTAAGGATACAAAGAAGTTAAATCCACAATCTTGGATTTTTAAAATGTGATAAAACAATGGAAATAGTTATTATTTCGCTAGTAGCGTTCTTAGTTTCCATACTTACTTTTTTTTCGGGATTTGGTTTGGGAACCATTTTAACACCCGTTTTGATGATTTTCTTTCCTGTAGAAATTGCCATTGCATTAACTGGTGTAGTTCACTTTTTTAATAATGTTTTTAAACTGTTTTTAGTTGGAAAGAATGCAGACAAAACAGTTTTATGGAGATTCGGTATCCCAGCTGTTATTGCTGCTTTTGCCGGAGCTTGGGTATTGATAAACATTCCTGATATAAAGCCGCTCTTCACCTATAGTTTGTTTGAAAAAAGATTTGAAGTATTTCCGGTGAAATTTATTATTTCGATTTTACTGATAATTTTTGCCTGTATGGATTTGATTCCATATTTCATAAAATTGAAATTTGGCAAAGAAAAACTCCCAATAGGAGGTGCTTTAAGCGGTTTTTTTGGTGGGCTTTCAGGAAATCAGGGGGCGTTGCGAACTGCTTTTCTTATCAAAGCAGGATTATCTAAAGAAGCTTTTATCGGAACAGCCGTGGTAGTTTCTACCTTTGTAGACTTTACAAGACTTAGTGTATATGCAACAAATGTTACTACATCAGGTATTGGAGATAATCTGCCATTAGTTATTTGCGCTACATTATCTGCTATCGCAGGAGCATTTATTGGTAATAAATTACTAAAGAAAGTTACTTTGAAATTTCTTCAAATAGTAGTAGCAATCATGTTGATTTTAATTTCAATTGCTTTGGGAGCAGGGTTTTTGTAAAGTAAGTGTATTAATTATTTTTATTCCATCTATTCGTTCAGGACAAACTTAGTTGAGAAGCTATTTTTTCTGGTTACAAGCATTTATTTGATGAAGAATAAATATCCTAATCGTCTAGATAGGGAATGAATATAGGTACCTGTGTTCCTCTTATCTGATCATGTTCATCGGTTTTATTTTTTATCTCGAATTGAATTTTTGTTTTAAGACCGTTGCAAGGGGTTTTCTAATTTCTTATTTTTTTTATCTTTTGTGTATGGAATTAATCACACACCAAACTTCGGCGGATAGCATCTGCGATTTACGCTCAAGAAAAATCAAACGTACCTTTTTCACTCAGATTAATACTCTTTTAGATTGGACTCCTATCTCTGCTGTTATTTCACAGCATTATACTAAAGGTAAAAGTGCTACAGGCAAACCTAGTTATAGTGATTTGTTATTACTTAAGATGTGTTTACTTCAGACTTGATATGGTCTGAATGATTATGAGGTAGAGGATCGTGTCAATGATAGTATTTCCTTTAGTTATTTTGTGGGTTGAATATTGATCAAATAGCTCCTGATCATAGTACTATAAGTAGGTTTAGGACAGCCTTAACCAAAGCTAATGCCTATGATTCACTTTTAAAAAAATCAATATTCAACATATATTGATTTTGATAGCTAAAAAACAGTAATCCAAATAGACTAATCTTTTTTAAGAACTTTTTGCAACGGTCTTAAAACTAAGAGAATTTAAAACTCTGAGCAAAACACAACAAAAGGATATTAAGGGTAGCGGATTAGTTCTTATTGCAGGTTGCAGTGGTTTTGGAACTGATGGAGTCGGAGGACCAGAGTATTCTTCTGCTTGTATAACTCGTTCAAGAGGTACAAGATGTGCTATCAATGGATATGGCGCAGAGTGTACTGGAAATGGTGGTGGTTTTTGGTTTTTATAATAGAAATCGTACTGTTCTGAAATGTAAACTTAACATATTAAATTTTCATACTAAAACCTGAAAATTAGGATATGTTGAAATGCAATTTTAAGAAAAGAGGTTGTCTAATTAATTTGGACAATCTCTTTTGTTTTTATGCAATTAAAATCAGGAAAACATGGATTACTATGAGCTTTTTCTTTTATGAAGTATTAATTAGAATTTATTTCTCAACTAGACAAATAATGCTTTTAATTCCGTAGCATCATTAGGTTTCATCTTACCGGCTAAAACCAAGCTAAGTTGTTTGCGACGCAGCGCAGCATCGTATCGTTGCTGTTCTAATTCAGTTTCTGGTTTGATGGGCGGAACAGAAACAGGTGATCCACTCTCATTAACCGCTACAAAGGTATATATGGCTTCGTTTGCTTTGGTTTTATCACCAGTTTGTCGGTCTTCTATCCAAACATCAATAACAACCTCCATAGATGATTTAAATGCACGAGAAACCTTTGCTTCTACAGTTACAACACTTCCTAAAGGAATTGCTTTGCTAAACGCCACGTGATTTACTGAAGCGGTTACTACAATTCTTCTAGAATGTCTACCTGCCGCAATTCCTGCTGCACGATCCATACGTGCCAATAGTTCTCCACCAAAAAGATTATTAAGTGGATTTGTTTCTCCTGGTAAAACAAGGTCAGTTAATATAGTTCTCGATTCTGAAGGATATCTGGATTCCATGGATTTGGTAATTTTTGGCAAAGATAATCAGGTACGATAAACTAATGACTATGCAAGGACAGAAAACTGATATCCAGTCATTTTTGATGAATTAATGTATTTTCAACGTTTTTGTAAAAAACAAAAAAGAATCTATGTAAGAACTAAAAATTAGTACTGAAACGTGATACTAAAGAAGGATTAAGTAAGAATTTTTTTAAAAGAAATAATAATTATAGTTCTTCAACTAATAGCCAAGCTCGTCGATCTTGTTGTTTTTTGATGTTTTGTAAAGATTTTAGAGCTTCTAGTCTATTTTCATAACTATTATAAACTACCTGATGTAGGCCGTATTTGTTTACTCCAATCAAGCGAGCATCAAACCCTTTGTTCTTAAGTTTAACTACCTTTTTGTTGGCATTAGCTTTAATTCTATATGCACCTGCAACTATGTGGTATTTTCCGGAGGTACTGACAGTTGTAGTAGTAGATTTCTCAGAACTAGTTTCTTTAGCTTTGATAATAGTAAGATTGATAGCAGGTAATGGACTAGCAATCTCAAAAGTAGCTTCCTGAATTCTATTTTCAATCTCCTTTTCTGCATTTACAGAGATACGATCATTTTCTAAATCAACTTGTTTGTTAAATTGATCCAATCCAATAAATCCAACAACCCCAACAAGAATAGCTGCTGCTGCTGCATACTTAAGATACGGACGCTCATTATGTCTTCTTTCTGGTGTAAAAGCAATAGGAGTGGTTTCTTCAATAGCCTGGACTTTTTCTTTGTAAGCTTCACGAGTTACTTGTGCCATTACTACTTTCGGTGTAGCTTTTTCTTCTTCTCTAACAATTGATGGGGATATAAAAGAATTGAGACCAAAAGCTTCGGTAAGGTAATTTGTATCCTGAGAAGGTTCAAACTGTAGTGTATCTTCAACAGACGTAAAAAAAGAACCTATACCATCTAATTCCACTCGTTGACCAAGTGCCATTTTATTATTTAGTGATAGTACATAACGTTGAATCTTAGCAACTGCATCTGTGTAAGATATATTTTCTGCAGAAGCCATATAATTTGCCAATAATCCGTCATTATTTTGTAGTTGGCTATTAAAGGAGATTAATTTCTGAGGAGGAAAAAATGCGTGCGTTGATTCTTGAATCATTGCAGGTTGACGCTTTGTTAGAAAAGCACCAAAACCTGGTAAGATTACACACTCATATCTATATAATAATTCACTGATGTATTTTGCCGTATTATTCATCGTCCCCTTTCTTAAAAATGCTATCTAATATTATCAGTGTAAACTAATTTTAGAATATTTAATAAGCCCTATTAGTTGTAAACCGAAAAATTAGGTTGGTTATTGGTTACTCAAAGGTAAAAAAATTTGGTTCTAATAATAACTATACCCCTTGATTTTATTAACAGTTTTGATTTTTTTCGTTTCTTGTGCTGACTTATAACAGATTAGATGAACACAGAAAAATTAATTGCATTACTTACCTTAAAAAAAGCACCGAATCTAGGCGATAGTTCTATCAAAAAACTAATTAGAGAAGTAGGTTCTGCTGAAGCGGTTTTAAAAGAAAAACCATCTAATTTGTTAAAGATTGATGGAATTGGAACTGTAAAGATTAAGGAAATTCAGAATAAAAAGCATCGCCGTGCAGCAGAAAATGAGTTACAGTTTGTAGTGGATAACAATATCAGTTATACGGCCTATGATGATATAAACTATCCAGAAAAATTGAAGTATTGTATTGATGGTCCTGTTGTGCTATTTAGTAGAGGAAACATCGATTTGAAGAAGAAAAGAATGTTAAGTATTGTAGGTACGAGAAAAGTAACTAGTTATGGTGTAAAATTCTGTGAGGAACTAATTGAAACGCTCGTTCCTTTAAATCCGGTTATTATATCTGGTTTTGCGTATGGTATTGATATCACAGCCCAAAGAGCAGCAGTAAAGAATAACTTGCAAACTGTTGGTTGTCTTGCTCATGGATTAAATCAGGTGTATCCCAAGACACATAAAAAGTATATGCCACAGATTGAAGAAAACGGAGGGTTTTTTACTGATTTCTGGAGTACAGATACTTTTGATAGGAATAATTTTTTGGGTCGCAATCGCATTATTGCAGGACTAAGTGAAGCTACCATTGTCATCGAAAGTGCTGATAAAGGTGGCTCTCTAGTCACTGCCGAAATAGCCAATTCTTATAATCGAGAAGTTTTTGCTGTACCGGGTAGATCGGGGGATGCACTTAGTTCAGGTTGTAATACACTTATTAAAACACAAAGAGCGCATATGCTAACCAGTGCAGCAGATCTTATTTACATACTTAACTGGGAATTGGAACAAAAAGAACAACCCATTGTTCAAAAACAGCTTTTTGTAGAGTTAGAAGGTGATGAAAAGAAAATCTATAATTTTCTCAATAAAAACGGAAAAGAATTGCTAGATGTTATTGCATTGCAATGCGAAATACCCACTTTTAAAGTAGCATCAATTCTTTTGAATATGGAACTAAAAGGTGTTATCAGACCTTTGCCCGGCAAATTGTTTGAAGCGATTTGATTATAAAATTAATAATCCATGATTTTTTAAGGTATCCATTGGTTTTGAATACCAGAATAGTTCAAAAGTATCTAAATGATTTTCGTAATCCGATTTTAATTGAGCAAATGTTAGAACTGAGCTGTTTTCATTAATTGATAATTTTTCAAGAATCTTCTGTAACCATTCTCCATCTTCTTTCACAGTTTTTATGGTAATGCTTTCTTCTTGGGTATGAAAGGTAAGGTTCGAGATAATACTAGTCATTCCTTTTTTTGATTTTGTAGTATGAGATATTATCGGTTTTCCTCCTAACCAAACAATTTTAGAAGTAGGTTTAGGTAACATAACCTCTTCAGTATTTAGCAGATCGATTATAAAGTCTTTTTTGATAGTTGTTTTAGGTATCTTAAAATCAAACCAGTTGTGCAAAGGAAGCTCAAACCCAATTCCGTGCATAAAATTAAAAAGAGATTTCTTTAATCCAAAACTAAACTGATCGTGATTAATTCCGGTAGTATCCTTAAAATCAATATCATTATTGGCAAAAGAAATGTCTCTATAGTCTGGGATAATTCCATAATCAGATGGGTTGAGACCTATAGGACTATGCGTAGTAAGGGCAAATTGATGCCAAAAACCAGATTGTATAACACCGAGTTCAAAAAGCTGTCTTACCATCTCTAGACTATCTATAGTTTCCTGTTCTGTTTGGGTAGGATATCCATACATCAAATAAGAATGCACCATAATTCCAGCTTCTGTAAAGTTTCTGGTTACTTGTGCAACCTGCGCAACAGTGACACCTTTATCGATCAAAGTCAATAATCGATCTGAAGCAACTTCTAATCCGCCCGAAACGGCAATACATCCAGAAGCTTTCAAGAGGATACAGAGATCTTTTGTAAAACTTTTCTCAAACCTAATATTTGTCCACCAACTGATAGATATTTTTCTTTTTATAATTTCGATGGCAAAAGCTCTCATCAATGCAGGAGGAGCGGCTTCGTCTACAAAATGAAATCCGTTTTCTGTTGTTTGTTGGATCATTTGCTCCACTCTATCAACCAAAAGTTTAGCCGCTACAGGTTCATAAATTTTAATATAATCCAGAGAAATATCGCAGAATGTGCATTTACCCCAATAACAACCATGAGCCATTGTCAATTTATTCCATCTACCATCACTCCACAAACTATGCATAGGATTGGCAATCTCAATGACAGAAATATATTGATCTAGTAATAAATCGCTATAATCAGGAGTGCCTACTTCACTTTGTTTGTAATCTTTTTTTGGTGAAGAATTATTATAATTTACGGCGTTGTTTTCTTTTAAAAATGTTCTTTTAAAGAACTTATAATTCGGGTTCGAAGTATTCGGATGTATCGTATTAGAAAGTAATAACTCTACAGGTAATTCTCCATCATCCAATGTTATGTAGTCAAAGAAATTAAACACACGAACATCGGTAACCGATCGCAACTCTGTATTAGGAAATCCTCCTCCCATAGAAACTTTAATAGTAGGATGTTTCTTTTTAATCCATTGAGCACATCTAAAAGCGCTATATAAATTACCAGGAAATGGGACCGAAATGCAGACTAATTTTGGTTGTTCTGTTTGCAACCTCTCATCCAGAATCGTTAGGGTAACGTTATCTATATAGGTAGTTTTGGTATGTAGAGATTCATACAACTCATCAAAGGAATTTGCACTCTTGCCCAAACGTTCTGCGTATCGACTAAAACCAAAGTTTTCATCCACGCACTCCATAATAAAATCAGAGATATCCTCTAAGTATAGTGTGGCCAGATGTTTTGCTTTGTCCTGTAATCCCATCGAGCCAAAAGCCCACTCCATATCATCCAATTGTTCAAAACGAGAGGCTTTGGGTAGAAATTGCTCGCTACAAATCTGTCTGGCAAAGGTTTGACTTTTTCCTTGCAGAAAATCGATAACGGGATCTATCGTTTTAAGATATTCTTCTTGTAAAGCATAAATTCTTTGAGAATTGGTGGTTGTGATATTTTTTTGTTGAAAAGCAAATTCAAAAAGGGCAGCAAGTCCTTTTTTAGAAAAAAGTTTGAGAATAACCTCAATACCTAAATCCATTTGGAAAGAACTGTAATTTTTAGTGTTCAGAAATCCTTTTAGATATGCCGTTGCGGGATATGGTGTGTTTAATTGCGTAAATGGCGGTGTTATAAGAAGAACATCTTTCACGATACTACTATTTTATTCTGAATAATTCAAAGTACAACTAGACCAGTGTTGTATCAATAATAAAGTTGTTTTGACCTCCATGAATGAATGATAAAAAACAAAGATAGTGTGGGAATTAATTTAATCACCTTGATTGACGTGAAACTTTAATAATTTAAATAACCCCTCCACAAACCTTCAATCGCAATATCTTCTTAACAGATTGAACCACTTGCTTTTTATAAGCAGAATTCGTTTTCATTTCAGTAATAATAGCATTGATCGTTGCGTTTTCGTTCTGAGGCATTAGAATGAGGTCACAACCGGCTTTAGAAGCTAATAAGGGCGCGTTATCCAGAATCGTAACTGCTTTCATAATGTTAAGTGCATCAGAAATGATAACACCTTTAAAACCCATTTCTTCTTTTAGCAAACCAGTAATAATTTTTTTGGAACAACTAGACGGTAACCCATCTGTTCCGTATTTTTCATTGTTTTGGATAGTGATATGAGCAATCATAATAGATAAGACACCGTCTTCAATGATTTTTTTATAGTTATCTACTTCTTGTAGTGGTCCGTCGATATAAACACTTTGTTTGTGGGTATCTCCTTTTACTAATCCGTGACCGGGAAAATGCTTTGCTGTAGCAATAATTCCTCCAGCTTGAGTACATTTGATGAATTGATTGGCCAGACTAATTACAGAATCCTTATTACTGCCATAACTTCTGGATTTGATCGCTTCATTACTAGCACTAATATCCAAAACAGGAGCATAATTATGATGTACTCCAATTTTTCTAAGTTCGGTATTTATGGTGTTTACAACAATATCTGATTGTGCTTCTGTTTTAATGTCAATAGTTTTGCCAACATCTTTGGCTCCTTTGATACGACTTGCAAATAGACTAGGTTCCGCATCCATACTAAAGAGTAGAGGAAGTGTCTTGTTTTTGGAGGAAATCTGATTTAAGATATTAATACTCTCTGTATGGTTTTTTTTACTTCCTTTTAAGAAAACTACGCCGCCAATAGCATCGTTTTCTGTCAATTTTTTTACAGTAGCCATAGGTTTACCTAATTCTCCAGCTGATGATATGATCATTTGGGCTACTTGTTGTTTCTCTGAAAGCGTATTATAGATGGAATCTACGGTGTATTCTAATTCAGAATTGTAAGTATAAAAGTCTTGCAAACCAAATTTCTGAGATTGGGCATTAATTTGAAGGCTACATAATGTGGAAAGAACTAATAAAGAGAAATATCGCATAAATAAGAGTTAGGGTTGGTTTCTATAGATTAACATTCAATCGGAACACCTTCTAATTGGCCCCATTCAGTCCAGGAGCCATCATAAATCCAAAGATTGGTATATCCAGAAAGATTAGCTGCTAGTAAAATGATACAAGCAGTAATGCCCGAACCGCAGCTAAAGATCAGTTTTTTATTTTCAATATCAAAATTAACAAATAGTTCGACAAGGTCATTAACTGGCAGTATTTTTCCATCTCGTAACACTTTGGTATAAGGAAGGCTTATTGAGTTTGGAATGTGTCCACCTTTTAAGTCTGTTCTAGGTTCAGGATCTGTACCTTTATACCTTCCGTAGGAGCGGGCATCAAGAATAACAGATTTTGAACTGTTCATTTCAAATAAAACATCTTTAGCGTTTACCGTACATTTGGAATGATCGTTTGTTTTAAAATCTCCAACTGGAAATATCGTGGAATTCTCTTTGTTTTCAGTAGGCAGGTCTTGATTTATCCATTCAGGAAAACCACCATCGAGTACAGCTACATTACTATGTCCCATTATCGTAAACATCCACCAAGCCCTTGCGCTAGAATATATGCCAATCGTATCATAAATGATAATTTTGGAACTTGTATTGATTCCTAATTTTTTGCAACCTTCTTCAAAATTATCTGGAGTAGGTAACATGTTAGGTAACTCTGAATCTTGATCAGAAAAGGATTTTTTAATGTCAAAAAATCTGGCACTTGGTATTTTTTGGTTTTGTTTTGACGATTCTTTAGAGGAAGTTACTTTCTTTATACTCGCATCAAGAATGACAAGATCGGGATGATCTATGTGTGCTGAAAGCCAGTCTACTGATACTATTGGCGTTGGTAGTTCTAATACTGTCATTATCTATGATGCTCGAAACTTATCAAGTGATCTATTGGTTTGTTGGTGTAGTTTTTTCTTAAAAAAATTGGTTCCGCCTAATAATTTTCCTTTCCAACCAATAGCTTGCGAAGCCCAGTGATGAAGATTAAAATGATCCGTGTGTTTTATGATTTTACCATCTTTAAACTCAAACTCTGCATCGATACTATTATGAACAGGTCTTCCGGTTTGACTAAAAGTATACCAGGCTTCCCAGTGTGCAGACCCTTTTTGATCATTCGCTTCTATTTTAGAGAATTCTACTTTCATATCTTTCCCGTTTTTGCATAGCATTTTCCACATTTTTTTGGCGCTATCACTATTTAATTTTCCAAAAGCAGGATCTTCAAAAACGACATCTTTATGATAACAGGATATCATTTTTTCTGCATTTCGTTCACTTAAACCGGTATAAAATGTTTCGATAAGTTCTTTCATGTTTATAAAGTTACAAAGAAATAAAGCTTGATAGTAAAATTTATCTATAGTTCTAGATTTCATATAAGATAATAGAACTACTTTTCTTTCTAGTTGGTTTACATCTTATCCTTTTCTTTTGTCTAATTCAAGATAAAGCTGTTCCACTTTATCTCTTGCCCATTGTGTTTTTCTTAAAAACTTTAGACTTGACTTAATTGATGGATCATTTTTAAAACAATTGATAGAGATTTTATTAGCCAATTCTTCCCATCCATACTGGTCTACTAACAATTCTAATATAGTTAACAACTTCATTCCGTGTAAAGGATTATTCGGTTGTTTTTTGCTAGTATTACTTTGATTGTCCATGAATAAGGTTATTGATTAAATGTTACCTGTTCTTCTATTGGTAAGAACTTTTTTGTATATCTATTAGTCTAACTTGTCTGCTAGTTTCTTAAATATCTTTTTAGGGTTTTTGTTTTCGTACAATATGTCATGTACTGCATCAATAATTGGAGTACGCGTACTACTAGTTGCATCCAGTTCATATGCAGTTTTGGCTGCATAGTATCCCTCAGCAATCATGTTCATTTCCATTTGAGCACTTTTTACAGTGTATCCTTTACCAATCATATTTCCAAACATACGATTACGAGAAAAAATAGAATATCCGGTAACCAGTAGATCCCCTAAGTATGCTGAATCGTTGATGTTACGTTTCATTTTATGAATTTTCTTAATAAAACGTTTCATTTCGCGAATAGCATTACTCATCAAAACACTCTGGAAATTATCTCCATACCCTAATCCGTGTGCAATTCCTGCAGCAACAGAATAAATGTTTTTTAATACGGCTGCATATTCAGTTCCAATGATATCATCACTAACTTTACATTTAATGTATTCGCTACTTAGGTTTTTGGCTATAATTCCTGCTTTTGCTTCATCATTAGAAGCAATTGTTAAGTAAGAAAGACGTTCTAGTGCGACTTCTTCAGCGTGACAAGGTCCAGTAATTACTCCAATATTATCAAAGGGAATATTATATACATCGTGAAAATGCTCGCCAACAATTAATCCTGTTTCTGGAACAATTCCTTTAATGGCAGAAAAAATAATTTTATTCTCTAACGATTCAGTAAGTTTCTCTAATTCAGTTTTCAAGAATGCAGAAGGAATGGCAAAAATCAAATAATCTGCATATGATACAGCTTCATTAATGTCATTAGTAAGTCTTAACTGTTCAAGGTTAAACTCTACAGAGCTCAAATAGTTAGGATTATGTTGTTGCCTTTTGAGATGTTCTACAGCGTATACACTTCTCATATACCAGCCTACCTCGTTTAGGTTTTCGGTTAGCATTTTTACAATAGCAGTAGCCCAACTACCACCACCGATTACGGCAAATTTTAATTCTTTATCCATGTAAAATGATTGTGAGTTCAAAAATAAGCAAAATACTAATCAAAATAAATATCTGATAATCAATTAAATATATTTTTGGCACACGTTTTGGTTTCTATTATTTGAAAATTGAAAACACATAGCTTATGAAGACTTTAAAATTACTTTCGGCTTTCATCTTAGGTTCTATGCTTTTAACTTCCTGTGTAGCAGAAGTTATAGTAGAAGATGATATTTATATCGAAGAACCTTCAATTACTTTGAATGAGTTATTAAACACTTATGAAATATGGTATGTAGATATAGAACGCACCCAAGGTAACGGAGAGATTCCTTTTCTTCAGAAGGCATTTACTGTTTCATTCAAAAATGGAACCTTTTATGCTAATAATAATCTGGTAGGTATTGGAAGTAACGGAAACGGTTTTGGTTTAGATGTTGGGTATTATAATACTTTTAGTATGGAAGTGGATATTATTCACGATATAGACGGAGCATATAGTCTTGATGTAACACAATTTGGAAATAATGAGATAAGATTATATGACGGACTTACTAATACCAGTTATTATTTGATAGGGTATCAAAGAAATACTTTTGATTATGATAGAGTATTCTATGATAATATTCATTACTTCTTGCATGAATATACTACCTGGGAAAAAGTACATACCAGTGAGTTTGGAGCGCTAAATGAGTTTGACAACGAAAATTATTTACAGTTTTTGTATTACGGATCAGGAGATAATTTTAGAAGTTCAGAAGATGTTAATGTGTCTAATATCAATGATATATACTATGATTATACGGGATATTATGCAGTAGAAGATGTTGCTAATAATTTCTATATGAAAAATTTAACACTTGATTACGATTATTTGGGCAATGAATATTTCGAGTTGACCGTTATGAATGATAGTAAGATAGAATTATTACACGCTGCTTCTGGAACTATTTATGAATTTGTAGGTAGAGGGTATCTACAGTTTAAAAGTTCTAAAGATGGAAAACCATCGCAGAATGATAAGAAAAGATTAAAGAAAGCTGATTTTATGAAGCTTACAAAATATAACAAGTCGCACTAGGCGATATAAATTTTTTTGGTTGGTTATTTAGTTGGAAATCGCTCTACAAGAGAAATCTTGTCTGGGCGATTTCTTTTTAACACGAGTTTTTTTAGAAATATTCAAGTTTGATTTGTTTTTAAATAATTGAATATGACCTTTTCTTTTAATTTAGTTTAAACAATAAGTGATTGATGTATAGGGTTTAATTATCTATTATTTAGGGAATTAACAGCATATTTTATTATCTTTAGTACATAACAAATCAATTTAATATTATGCTCAAAAAAATTTTAAACATCGAAAACAGTAAGAAATTAAGTAAAATTGCACAAAAGTCTATTCAAGGAGGAGGTTTCCCATTTTTTGAATGTTGTGCTTGTGTTTTTACACCAGGAAATAGACCGTACCAAGTTATAATAACCCAGTTATGTTCTGAACCTTGTCCCGTAGACGGAACTTTAGAGTATGAAGATACAGGTTGTTAAGCCTAAATAAAAGTAGACTTTGGTCCTCTTTTATTTTTTGCATAAGATTATTTTAGTTTTTAGAAAGATTCAATACCATTTCCTTAATTTTATATTTCAAAATATAAAAAGATATGGCGATCCAGAAACCATTCAATCTAAACAAGTGGATTGAGGAAAATAGAGATACATTAAAACCACCAGTTGGTAATAAGAATTTATACAAAGAAGCAGGGGATTACATTGTGATGATCGTTGCAGGCCCGAATGCTAGAAAAGATTATCATTATAATGAAACTGAAGAGTTGTTTTATCAGTTAGAAGGTGATATAGAAGTGCATATCCAGGAAGATGGAGAAAAGAAAACTATGACATTAGGGCCAGGTGATATGTATTTGCACCCAGCGAAAATTCCTCATTCTCCAGTTCGTCATGAAGGGTCGATTGGACTTGTAATTGAAAGAAAGCGAGTTGATCTAGAGGCAGAAGATGGATTATTGTGGTTTTGTGACAACTGTAATACCAAATTACATGAAGTATACTTTAAACTGAATGATATTGAGAAAGACTTTCTAAAGCATTTTAAAGATTTTTATGGACATAAGGTATTAAGAACCTGCAATAATTGTGGAACAATCATGCCAGTAGATAAAAAATTTGTAGCAGCAACATTAAGAGGTAGTGTTCATCAATAGCAAAGAACTACTTATCAAATGATTGATAAGTAGTTCTTTTAGAGTGTACTAGGAGTGATATAACTATTGATTATTTCTTATAGATTTTTTTAATAATTGATTTTCCGTTAATTATGATTTCTAAGAAATACATTCCTTTTTTGAGAGCAGAAACATTAAGCTGTTTTTTGTAGTTGCCAATATCTAAAGGTTTTTCTTGCTCATTAATAAGTATCGTGCCCGAAATGTCTTTAATGACCATCTTTGCAGAAGTTTTGTTCCTATATATTGGTAATTCGACTATAAGATGATCCAATACAGGATTTGGATGGAAGTAAATAGGCAATTCTTTTTGTAAAGTAGTCTCTTTTTGTTCTTGATCTTTTTCGTAAACAATATCAAATCGTTCTCCTCCTATGATACCTTTTTCGTTTTTTTGAAGCACATCATATGTAAAAGCGTTTCTAAAAGGTGTTGCGTCATATAGTTTAAATTGCATTTGTATAGAAAAAGTTTCGTCTGGTTCTAGAATTATATTTTGTAAGCTAGCTTCTAGCTCAGTAATCTGTATGGTGGTATCATCAATTATTTTAATTCCTTTTCCTTCACCACCATTTTTTCTCCATCTTTCGAACAGTTCTTTGTCTAAGGTTGCAGTTATGATGCCTTTTTTCAGGAAATGATTCTGATTATTAGTTCCATAAACACCATCTAAGAAGTACAGATCAACAATATCTTTTCGTTTTTCGAATATATTTCTTATAAATACATTCGTGTAGGTAATATTATTAGAAGGGTTGGTGTCGTGTACCGAAATGTTTTTCCAAGCGATATTATTATTGTTTCTGGTATTACTGTTTACAGATGTAGTTTCTGTTCCGATAGGATCAATTTGTGATACAACTCGGGCTAATAAACAGAAATGATGCTTGTCATAATCAAAATCATTAGGATTAGGTGGGTACCAAGGAATCATTATTGTAGTTTCATCACCAGGATTAAGCAGTGGGATGTTTATTGGAGTACTGGTAATCTCATCTCCGTGCAAAAGATAGGATCCTCCGCCAGTATAATCATAATAATTAATCCAATCACCAGGCCATGATAATCCAGTTGATGCCTTAGAAAAATATACTCTTAGTTTTCCATCCTCTATAGGAGCGCATCCGCGATTTTTTATTTTCACATAAACACCATTTGGGCTTGTTGTTTTATACTCAGGGTTTTCGTGAGTTGTTCCTCCATCGATATTTTGTCGTACCCAAATGTCCCTACTGGTGTACATAGGACCATTAAACGAGTTTGGTTCTATTCCTGTATCGGTTACACTGTGGTACGGAGTTTCGTTATCTTTAATGTGGAGATCTCCGGTGCCATTAAGTGTTAATTGATCTCCTAGATTAATGGGTGTTTCATTAAACTGTGGAGTTTCTGGTCTTGTATCATTGGTTTCTGCATAATCAAATGCCTCTCGTTTAGTTACCACGCCATCCGTATTAGTGTCAGAATTTACTACAGTACCAGACGGCAGAGCTTCATTCATAGCAGAAGTCCAATAGTACACAAATTCATCTGTGTTAATTGTTGGGCCGGCCCAAGAAAGTTCATCGTGTCTTGCTGCGGTTGCAATAACTCTGTTTGGCCCAGAAAGATCATCAATAAAACCACCACTATTACATTGTTCCATCACTATAGAGATTTTACCAGCATTTATTTTATTTACTTCTACTGCAAATTCATCATCAGTAATCGTTTCTCCCCAGAGATATAGTAAAGTGTCCCAGGTTGTTGCTCCGGCAGAATCTACACCTCCATGATCTGTAGTGAAAATAAATAGTTCGTCATCTTCATCTAAAATTCCTGATAACGTATTGAAGACTGAGGTTATATTGGCTTTTGTCGCAGAAAACTGAATGTCGTTATCTCCGTCTCCATCCAAATCTGGATTAGAATTAGTTCCGTTGGATATGTCTACAGCTGTATTTGTTCCGTCAGACATTAAGGTATAAATATTAGCATCATTATACCCATATTTGTCTACTAAGGTTTTATAGACAAATGAGCAATCATTCCAGTACCGAACGTGATTGTTGCCAGTATTCCATCCACCACTAATAATTACCGCATATTTGTTGGTTGCTGTTCCACAAGCTATATTATTAGACTTTGCAAATTCAAGAAAGCGCTCGCTAGTTTCTAGAAACTTTTTTAAAACAGTCATTTCTTGAATAAAATCAGGAGGTGTGGTTGCCTTTACTGTCTTAATTTTACCAGATTCTGAGTCAACGAAAGCATACAGTGCTTCATGTTCCCAGTTTGCATAGGGATCCTGATCAATAAAAAATAACCAAGATCGAGATTCTGGAGTGATAATAGTTTTGTTAAAACTATTGATTTTGTAATTTCTTGGAAGTACTTCTTTTAATCCATATACCCATTGATTTTTGTCATCTGTTACAATGTCACCGTTTTCTAAAAGAATGTCGTATGCTTTTTCAAATGTAATTTGTGATCTCCCAGTGAGACTGGCCATTAAAATGGCGGCAATAAGAATCATTTTTTTCATGATCATATATTTTTATGGTTAATTAATGTAAAATTGATGTTTTAAAAGGAAATTTCTTTCAGTTAATAACCCCTATTTGAAAAAGGGGAAAAAGGGTTAATAAAGGGGTTAATTCCCCCTTTTTTTGGTGATTTTGATGTGTGAAAATTTAATGAATAAACGATGTGTTGCACAAGTCAAAGTGTTTCTAAAAGAACACAAAAAAGTAACATTTGATTAAAAAACCTTTAAAAAACAAGAGAATTGTGTAAAATATGATTGTTTTACTAGTCAAAATTTAATATATCTTTAAAAGACAGTATCTTTACGATCTTAAAAAATAATTCAAAAAACATGGCAGCTATAGCAACAGATTTTGGAATAGAGGAAGCATTAAAACAATTAGGTGTTTCTGATCTGAATAAAGGAACCTCTACAGGTTCTGATTGGTTTTCTAATGGAGAAGAAATTTCATCTTTTTCTCCTGTTGATGGTGAATTAATCGGAAAAGTGACTACTACAACTAAAGATGATTACGAAAAAGTGATAGAGAAAGCACAAACAGCTTTTAAATCATGGAAAGTAATGCCTGCACCGCTTAGAGGAGAAATCGTAAGACAGTTTGGAGAAGAGCTAAGAATCTTAAAAGAACCACTCGGTAAACTTGTTTCTTATGAAATGGGTAAATCATATCAAGAAGGATTAGGAGAAGTGCAGGAAATGATTGATATCTGTGATTTTGCTGTAGGATTATCAAGACAGTTACACGGATTAACGATGCATTCTGAGCGACCAGGACATAGGATGTATGAACAATATCACCCAATGGGGATTGTAGGTATTATTTCTGCATTTAACTTTCCAGTAGCAGTTTGGGCATGGAATACAGCTTTAGCCTGGATCTGTGGAGATGTATGTGTCTGGAAACCAAGTGAAAAAACTCCGCTTTGTGGGGTTGCTTGCCAAAATATTATAGCTAAGGTTTTAAAAGATAATGACCTTCCTGAAGGAATTTCTTGTCTTATCAATGGAGATTACAAAGTAGGAGAAATGATGACTACTGATAAGCGTATTCCCTTAATTTCTGCTACAGGATCTACTAGAATGGGTAAAATTGTTGGAGCAACTGTTGGACAACGTTTAGGTAAATCATTATTAGAGTTAGGTGGTAATAATGCAATCATCGTAACACCAGATGCTGACATTAAGATGACAGTTATCGGTGCCGTTTTTGGTGCAGTAGGAACTGCGGGACAACGATGTACATCAACAAGAAGGTTAATTATTCACGAATCAATGTATGATAAAGTAAAAAATGCAGTGGTAGATGCCTATAAACAATTACGTATAGGTAACCCATTAGATGAAAATAATCACGTTGGTCCTTTGATTGATAAAGACGCAGTAAAAGGATATAAAAATGCTTTAGAAAAAGTAGTTGAAGAAGGCGGGAATATAGTTATTGAAGGTGGTGTGCTTTCTGGAGAAGGATACGAAAGTGGATGTTATGTAAAACCAGCTATCGCTGAAGCTGATAATTCTTTTGATATTGTACAACACGAAACGTTTGCACCGGTTTTATATTTATTAAAATATAAGGGAGATGTAGAAAATGCTATTGATGTTCAAAATGGTGTGGCTCAAGGATTATCTTCTGCTATTATGACCAATAATCTTCGTGAGGCAGAAAGATTCTTATCTCATGCAGGATCAGATTGTGGAATAGCAAATGTGAATATCGGAACCTCTGGTGCCGAAATTGGAGGAGCTTTCGGAGGAGAAAAAGAAACCGGTGGAGGAAGAGAATCTGGTTCTGATGCCTGGAAAGTATATATGCGTAGACAAACTAATACAATAAACTATACAACAGAATTACCTTTAGCGCAAGGAATTAAGTTTGATTTATAAGATGTAAAACCTCATTTTATTAAAAAAGCATCTTTTTCTCAGAAAAGGATGCTTTTTCTTTATTTTACTGGCGTTAACTTAAATTTTAATGAAAAATATCCTCAGCAAATTCATAGAAATGAAGTAGTTTTATTATGAATATATACCTTCGTAAAAATAAACACGCAACCACAACCCTATAATTGCATCTTTATTATAAATATGTAAAAGAAATATGAAGAAGTTAATTTTAATATTATTGGTAATATGTTCAGCATGTAACATAGATGAACAAGATACCTCGGACCCTGTTTTTTGTACAACAGAAGCTAGACCTGGACTAGAAATTACTTTAAAAGATGATACTAATAGTGAAACTCTCTTAGGTATAGGAATTACTGTAGTGGTAAAAGATAATGATTATACCGAAACACTTCAGCGCTTGCCTGATTCTAATGTATTTGTAGGAGCTTATGAGCGAATTGGTACTTATGCTATAACCGTTAGTGGAGATGGTTATGAAACTTTTACTTCAACTATTCCGATTTTCGTAGATAAAGATATTTGTCATGTGATTACTGAAAGCCGAGAAATTATACTTCAATCGAATTAATAAAATAGTATAATAATTTGATAATATTTTAACAACTACTTTGTATTTAATGAGTTAGATTTGGAATTCACACAAAATCAACTCAAATATGAATACAATTCTACAATGCCTCAAAAGAGGTTTGTGTGTTTGTACAGTGGTTCTTACAACCTATTCTGTAACTTCTCAAACACAACAATTAAAGACTAGTGCTGATCCAAAACCTGTTAAAGGACATCATTTGTACAAACAAACAAAAATGTTTGATAGTAAGACAGGTTCTACAGACTCAAAAACACCCCTCGAGCAAAAAGGAGACAATGCTATTGAACGATCGGAGTTTGAGTTTACTCGTTTAAAAAACCCTTACACTGGAAAAATTCCTGATGGAATTAGAAAAGCAGAACTTCAATTCTCTGATAAAATCAGTGTTGGTGATGATTCGCAAAAATCACTTGCTGCAGCTCCAAAATCTGGAAAGATGGGTAGATTTTCTTCTTGGAAAAATAGAGGGCCATTTAATGTAGGTGGTAGAACTCGTGCTTTAGCTATTGATCGCACAAACGAAAATGTAATTCTTGCCGGAGGTGTTTCTGGAGGTCTTTGGAGATCTGAAAACGGAGGAGAGTCTTGGAGAAAAGTGACAAGGTCTTTTCAGAGTCCTAGTATTACGGCAATTGTACAAGACCCAAGACCAAGACATAGTTTTACCTGGTATTATGCATCAGGTGAACGTTCAGGTAATTCCGCAGGAGCAGGTGGTGCTTTTTATCAAGGGTCTGGGATTTATAAATCACGAAATGGTGGTCGCACATGGGAACTCCTTAGAGCTACAATAAATGAAGACGTTGGTGTTTTTTCAGTTGATGCTCCTTTTGATTTAATTAGTTCTATTGTCGTGGACCCTACCAATGGAGATGTTTATGCAGGAACAATAACTGGTGTTCAGAGATCTCAAGATGGAGGAAACTCATTTACAGAGGTGCTATCAGGTGGGTTCGATACTTTTGCAGAAGTCACAATTTCTTCTGCGGGTCAGTTATACGCAACTATGGATTCTGGTAGTACGCCAAATAATGGTTATTTTACCTCTTCAGATGGAGATACTTGGACAGAAATTACTCCAGATTTTTTACCAGAGGCATACGGTAGGTCTGTTATGGGTATAGATCCATCAAATGAAGATATTGTATATTTTTTCACCGCAAATCAAACTCAAGATATAGCTTCGCCAGCATTTTTACATAGATATAACGCATCCGGATCTGCAGAAGAACGTTGGACCGATCTTACAGCCAATCTTCCTGGGGATATTGGTTCAAGAGGTGGAACTTTTAATATTCAGGGAGGATATGATATGGTTGTGAAAGTAAGCCCTTCGGATTCTAATTTAGTATTTGTAGCAGGAACTAACTTATATAGATCTACAACAGGATTTACAACTCCAGCAGGAGCTGGAGATTGGATAGCAGGATATAGTTCTTCCACACCAGAGGCATTTAATCTGTATACTAATAATCATCCAGATCAGCACGCTTTATTATTTTATCCATCAAATCCAGATAGAGTGTTAACTGGACATGATGGGGGATTATCTGTAACTGAAGATATTACAGCTGTTAATCCAGGAGAACCAGTAACTTGGACTTCTTTAAGTAATGGATATTTAACTACACAGCCTTATCACGTGGCATTTGATCCAGAACCAAATACGGATGATTTAGTGGCTGGATTCCAAGATAATGGAACATGGTTTACGAATTCTACTGATTCTGATGCTATTTGGCAATCGGATTTTGGTGGGGATGGAGCTTATAGTGCAATTGCTGATAATGGAAGAACTCGTTATGTTTCTTCCCAAAGAGGTAATGTGTTTAGGTTTAATTTTGATGAAGAAGGAGTTTTTGAATCATTCTCTGCAGTAGAGCCGGCAGGTGCTGCTGGTTTTGCTTTTGTCAATCCATTTATTCTCGATCCGAATAATGATAACATTATGTATATGCCGGCAGGAAATACTATCTGGAGAAATAATGATTTAGATGGGCTGCCACTGTTTACAAACACAAACGCAACGGAGAACTGGGTGAATATTACAAGTTCATCAACACCTGATGGATCGACTATAAGTGCGTTAGAAGTTTCTAAATTTCCGGTAGCTAATAGATTGTATTATGGAACAAATTCTGGGATCGTATTTAGAATGGATAATGCCAATATAGATAATCAGCAAGCTGTGGACATCACCACAGGAAAAGGATTACCTGCAGGTTTTGTTAATGATATTAATATAGACCCGTCTAATGCTGATAGAGTGATTGTTACGTATTCTAACTATGGAATTCCCAGTGTCTTTGTTACAGAAGACGCAGGAGATACCTGGGCAAATGTCAGTGGTAATTTAGAAGAAAATGCGGATGGTACGGGTAATGGTCCTTCTGTTAGAAGTACAGCATTTTTAGGAGGTAGTACAGGTAGAATAGGTTCTAGGTTACAAAGGATATTTGCTGCGACAAGTACAGGTTTATATTCTACTAGAGGATTGAATGGACAAAATACGGTATGGAGAAAAGAGAATTTTGCTATTGGTAATGCAGTAACCGATGAGGTAGTTACTAGAAAAGATGGATTTATAGCAGTAGCTTCTCATGGAAATGGACTGTTTAGTGCTCGCTTCCCTATTAATGCAAACCCGCTGCCAGAATCTTCTTTAACTACGGCATTTTTATTAGATGATTTCGGAGTAGACGAAAATAGCGAAGAAACAGTAATCGATGTTACAGGTTTGTTTGTACAATCACAAGGATTACCAATCGATATTGAAGTGACAAATTCTAATGAGGAATTAGTAACCGCAGTGTTATCGGGTAATACGCTAACATTATCCTATACTCCTAATAGCGTTGGAGCGGTTTCTATTGGATTGATTGCTACTTCTGGAGAGGAACAAGTTTCTGAAGGTTTTACAGTTACCGTATCAGAACCATCAATCTATGAGCAAACGAACGCTCAAATAGGAACATTACCATCTCAGAATTTCTTGGATTTTGGAGGATTAGCACAATCAGCGGATGATTTTACGGTACCCGAAGGAAATACGTGGAATATTGATAGAGTACTAGCATTTGGAGGACTTCGAGGAACTCCTTCCTTTGATAGCGCAACAATAGTAATTTTTACGGATGATGAAGGGTTACCGGGAGATGAGATATATAATAGTGGTGGAATCACGCCAATATCAGAACTCGATAATTCAAATCTAAATATTCTTTTGCCAGAAATAGTAACTCTGAAGAGTGGTAAGTACTGGATCTCAGTATATGTGAACCTTGCTTTTAATCCTGATACAAACCAATGGTTTTGGGCTTCACAAGATAATGTTATAGGAGAGGAAACACAGTTTAAAGATGCGGCTAATATTTTTGGATTAGGAGCAACGGATTGGTCGACGGCTTCTTTAGCATTTGGAAGAGAGCCTTCAGATCAAATTTTTCAAATTTTCGGTGATATTATAGGCTCTGTAGAACCCATTAGTCCTCAAGCAGAAGTTCTATTAACTACATTAGATTTTGCAAAAGATATTGCTGTTTATCCTAATCCATCGAGTAATGAATTTTTCTTTAATCTTGGAGACACTATATCAAAATCAGGTAAAAAAGTAAATATTAATATTTTTAATAATACAGGTAACTTAATACATACGATGTCTGATATTAATTCTAATGCTAACATTACCTGGGATGCATCTAGTTTAGCATCTGGGTTATATTATGCAAAAATCTCAGGAACAAATATCAATACTGTCGTTAAATTACTAAAGAGATAGAATTATAATTAATTATGAAAAAGGAGTTGATTTAATTAACTCCTTTTTTTCTTTTAAAGAAATCATGAATAAATTAATGTATATAGGCTTGATTATAGTTTTGTTTTCTTGTAAATCAAATAGTATTGCCCAAGAAAAAGAAAAGGGTAATACAGAGAAACCAAAAATAGAGAAGCCAAAATTTGGGGATCAAAACGATAACCAAATAACTAAAACAAGTGTAACTTCCAATAATCAAATATCACCAAACACCCTACACCTTAAAGGAATTGTTCTCGAGATTTTTGAAAATAAGTCTATTTGTGGAACGTTATATGAGGTTACCGTAAGGATAAAAGTAAAAAGTGTTATCGGTTCAGGTTCTGGGATAGTCAATATGATCGAATCCGAACAAGAAGTTGTTTTTGGGCTTACAAAAAATCAATTAAGTGATTTAGAAACACTCCAACAAAAAACAGATGTAAATCAAGAAATTAATCTTGTGGCGCTAGAGGTTTTATGTCAAAACATGAACGAGACAGCTTACCAAATAATTAGTTTTACATCTAAAAATTAGTTCTTATTGTTGATTTCCGTAGGTGTTCACTAGCCAAACAATCAGAATAATTATGATAATAATAAGGAGACTAAAGAAAAATATTTTCCAAAAAGAATACGGTCTCTTTCCAGATATCTTTCCTGTTTGACCGTTAACAAAGAAGTTGTATTTTTTTCCATTATATTGATACGCACTGATGTAAACAGGAAGTAAGATATGTTTAAAAGTCTCTTCTGATAAACTCATATTTACAGAGTGTACTCGTTGTGTATCTCCACCAATATCGTGTCGTGCCCAAGAACGTGCAATTTGTTCAGCTTCTTGAGTAGAAGACAAATGACCATCTTTTAAGGGTATTGTATATTTTTCAGTAACAAAACCAGCTAAAAAACTAGTATTGAAGGATTCTAATGCCTGAAGATTCCAATGAGAAATTTTATTAGGGATAGGGTTTTTACGTTGATGCGAAGCTTTTATAAGGGTGTCATCAACAAAACCATTAACAGTGCCACTTGCAGAGGTCCATCTAGTTCTTCGTTCTTGCCTTGTTCTTTGTACCGATTTTCCATTAACGGTTGTAGTATAGGGAACACTTACATAGTAATAATCTCCTCGTTGCCCCGTGTAGGTAGCATATAACTGAGCATCAAATGTCCAATAAGGCAGATACAAGCCTTTGGTATGCTCTGGATCTAAAGCAGCTTTTTGAAGATTGTTAGGGGCAAACCATAATTCTTTTACCCATTTAGAAAATATCTGATGTGATTTGTTCTGATCAAATTGAAAAGGCAAAACGGCACCGGGAAGAATCCAATCTTCTTTGTAGGCATCCTCTACAATCAGAGGCATTGTGCAATATACACAGTGTAATGATTTATAATTTTCTTCAATATGCTGGTTTGCTCCACAATTCTTGCAATGGAGCATCATAATTTCTTCAGAATGAGAAAGAGATCCCATTTCATCGAGATAAGGTTTTAGTTCTAGTTCTTTAAAACCATCTTCGTGCTGTATAATAGTTTCCTCATGTCCACAATAATCACATGTAATCTGAGTAGTTCCAGGCTTATAGGTTAGCTCGGCGCCACAGTTAATACAAGATTTTTTTTGTTCAGAAAATGTTTTTTTTTCTTCTTCCATGTAGGAATTGTAATACTAAATTTTTATAAAATAATAATGTATGAAAAATCCAAAAACAAATAATTTGCAAGTCTAGGCTTGCCGAACACCAATCGATAGTGCGTTTTTAAAACTTCGACAAGTTCAGTTTGACAAAAGAAAGCTATTTTTGGACAGTTTCATTGTTGCTTAAGATATTTTAAGCTCCAGGTAACGGAGGAGGGGTGCTCCCACCTAAAAATGATTTTAACTCTTCTATATCTTTTATAGCTGTCCAATTAGCCATTCCTTGTTTCCAGACTAAAGAATCTTTATTTACAGTTCTATTGGCAAATAACGCTTTTAACTGATCGAATGATACAGGACCAGCTTGCTGACCATTAGAAGCATAGAAATACTGCACTTGTACTGGCATTGGAGGAGGAGCTACAGGAGAAGTTTGTTGAGGTTGTGCTTGTTGCTGAGTAGCCATAGGATTCATCATACCTCCCATTTGTTGAGCAAGTACAAAGCCCATTCCCATTCCCATTCCGGCTCCGGCAGTACCACCTTCATTGGCAGCGGCGGCTTCGATGGCCTTAGCCGTTTTAAACTTGGTTAATTTATCAAGATCAAGTTTATCAATTCTACTATATTCGAAGATTTCTTTCTTCAAATCTTCTGGCATTGAAACATTTTCAATAAAGAATTTTTCTAAAGAGATACCTACAGAATTAAATTCAGGCTGCATTACCTCCTTACAAGTTTCGGATAATTCTGTAGTATTAGCAGCATATAATTCAATGGGAAAGTTGGCTTCTCCTACAGTATCTGTAAAACGAGTAGAAATTAAACTTTTAAGATGTTCGTTAATCTCAAAATTGGTAAAATTAGCATCCGTACCTACGATATCAACAATAAATTTTCCAGGATCATTAATTTTAAATGCGTAACTTCCGAATGCTCTTATTTCTACAAGACCAAAACGATCATCATTTAATGTTATTGGATTTTTTGTACCCCATTTTTCATTTGTAAAGAGACGCGTATTTACAAAGTACACTTCTGCTTTAAAAGGACTGTTAAATCCATATTTCCAACCTTTTAAAGTTGTTAAAACTGGTAAATTTTGAGTGTTTAATGTGTATGTTCCAGGTTCAAATACATCAGCTAATTGACCTTCATTAATAAAAACAGCCGTTTGGCCTTCTCTAACTATTAATTGAGCACCGTTTTTTATTTCGTTTTGATAACGTTCGAATCTATGTACAATGGTATCTTGTGTATTGTCTAACCATTCTATAATATCTATAAATTCATTACTAAGTTTCTTTTTTATTTCGTCAAAAATTCCCATCGGTGAGTTGATTTATAATTCGTGTTCTAAAACTACGAAATAGGACGCTTGTGTAAAAATTTAATTTGATTTAATTCTAAAAGTAGCGACCCCATTATGTTTAATATAATAGGGTCGCATAGTACAAATGAAGGTGGATATTAATTATTGTTATGTTAGTCTAAATTATAATATGATTGAACATCCTCATAACTACTAAAATTAAAACCACTAATATCGGTTCCTTCAATAAGAACAAATCTAAAGTCTAGCGTTTGATCAAAAGTAGAGGTTAATATAATTTTACCAACTTCGATTCTATCGATATCAAGAAGAGTATTTTCATTGATTACTACAGGTAAAGTTTCCCAGAATGAATTTCCGTTTACGGTTGTATACCCAAATACAAATCCATTATCATATATTTCTTGAGTTAGCTCTGGAACTAAGATTTCATTTTGGCCAATAGCTACAGTATATGCATCTACTGATACAGAAACTACATTGGCATTTCCATCTTGGCCTGATGGTCCTTGTGGACCAATTGCTCCATCAAGTCCGTTGGCTCCATCTTCGCCATCACAAGAGGTTAATACTAAGGCAAAGGCCATCATTACATACGTTAAAAATTTCATTGTTGTTTTCATCATTTTAAGTTTTGTTATTTAAAACTTAGTGTCAGTGAAAACAAAAAGGTAAACATGGATAATAAAAAACTTGAAGTTTATGTATGTTTCTAATAAACAAAAGAGCATATGTTTATACTAAATACCTTTAGGAATAGCATCAATTAATTTTTGGGTATATTCTTTTTTTGGATTTTCGTAGATAAGGTCTGCATCTCCTTGTTCTTCTATCTTACCTTGGTTCATAACTAATAACTGATCAGACATATATTTTACCACAGCCAAATCATGGGATATAAAAATATAGGTAAATCCAAATTTTTCTTTTAGTTCGTTTAATAAATTCAGTACTTGTGCCTGAACGGATATATCTAGAGCACTAACAGATTCATCACAGATTATTAATTTAGGTTGGAGCGCTATGGTTCTTGCAATTCCGATTCGCTGACGCTGCCCTCCACTAAACTCATGCGGATATCGGTTAAAATATATAGGATCTAATCCTACTCTTTCTAACAAGCCAATAGTTTTTTCTTTTCTTTTTTTATCATTAGAATAAAGATTATGAGCTTTCATAGGTTCCATAATTGCTTTACCGATAGTTAAACGAGGATTTAATGAAGCAAATGGATCTTGAAATATTAACTGAATCTCTTTTCTTAAACTTCTTATTTCTGAGGAAGAAATTTTTGTAATATCTTGACCCTTATATAAAATTTCGCCACTATTGGCTTTGTCTAATTGTAGAATTGTATTTCCTAAAGTAGATTTACCACATCCAGACTCTCCAACAAGACCCAAAGTTTCACCTTCGTATAATTTGAAGCTGACTCCATCAACTGCTTTAAATTCCTTTTTACCAAACAAACCCACCTTAGAAAAAAAGGTTTTTTCTACATTTTTCACTTCTAATAGAGGGGGTTTGCTGTATAATTCGTTGTGATGTTGTGTTCGTTGTGTTTTAGTAATAATCTCTCTTTCTTCTGTCTGATCGGTAAGGTAATCTTCTATGGTCGGTAAATTTTTAAATCTAACGTCAAGTGATGGCCTGGCATGAATTAATGCTTTGGTGTATTCTTTCTGAGCGCTATTAAAGATTTCTGATGTAGTCCCATATTCTACCATTTTACCTTGATAAACCACCAGAACCTTATCTGCGATTTCTGAAACTAATGAAAGATCGTGAGAAATAAAGAGAATACTCATTTCATATTCTTTCTGTAGATCTTTTAGTAGACTTATGATTTCTTTCTGAACAGTAACATCTAAAGCCGTTGTGGGTTCATCAGCAATAAGTAATTTAGGCTTACATGCAATGGCCATAGCAATCATTATGCGTTGTTTTTGTCCACCACTTAGTTGATGAGGATAAGAATTATATGCGCGAATACCGTCAGGGAGTTTTACTTTTTCAAACAAAGAGAGTACTTCTTCCTTGGCTTTAGACTTTGACAAATCAGTGTGTTGTAATAATATTTCTATAACCTGTTTACCACACTTCATAGATGGATTAAGAGAGCTCATGGGTTCCTGAAAAATCATAGCGATTTCATTACCTCGGATAGATCGTAATGTTTTATCATCTAAATCAATTAGAGAATGATTATCATACAGGATTTGCCCAGAAATTTTTGCGATACGAGTAGGAAGTAATCCCATAATGGCAAGAGAAGTTACTGATTTTCCACTTCCGGATTCTCCTACAACCCCTAAGATTTCATTATAATTAATATCAAATGAAATATCATGTAATACTTGCATTTCTTTTTCATCAGAGATAAAAGAGACGTTTATATTTTTAACAGAAAGTAAGGCATCATTATCCATAGAATCAAAACTAAGTAAATTTAGCCAATTCCACCCAAAGAAATGAAATGTAGTGAGGTAGTACCCAAGCTTTCTTTTAAAGGCTGTTTTGGTGTGATATTTGCTATATTTACGTTTCAATGAATACTATGAAGCTTACCAAACTCTCCCTTAGAACGAGAATTTTTATTTCCATGACCGTATTAGTTTTGTTAGCTTCTGTCTTGGTTGCCGCAATTACTGTATATCAATACAAAGAAGAGGCAGAAGATTATCATCGAGAGCGATTAGAGAGGAAAGAAGAGCGAATTAAAATAGCTATTAACAATGCATTAGGAAGTACCACGTATCCAGTCACTGAGGAGAATGTTGCTTTGATTTTTAGAGAGAAAAAAAGAATTTCTCAAATTTCTCAGGAACATACATTACCAGTGAATATTTATAGTTTATCCGGAAAATTACTTGTTAAATCAGAGGAAACTTTTGTGAATGATACTACTGATAAACAGTTAAGTCAACCTATTATAGATACTTTAGGTAGTGGATATGACAAACGATACTTGGGAGTTTCTGAGAAAAATGGAGAACACTTTTTATCTTCATACACATATATTAAGGATTATAAATCAAAACCACTAGCAATACTTAACTTACCATATTTGGAAGATGATAATTTCTTTTCCAGAGAATTATGGGAGTCTTTAAAGAGGCTTGGTCAAGTATATTTGCTGATGTTGTTAATCGCTATAGTGTTAGCATATTTTTTGTCAAAATATATCACACGATCTCTTAAAACAATCTCAGATACGATAGATCAGACTCGTTTAGATAAACGTAATAAAAGAATTAGGATTGGAGATTCTAGTGATGAGATTTATTCGTTGGTAAACGCATATAACAGTATGATCGATGAGTTAGAAGAAAGTGCTGCGATGCTGGCTAAAAGTGAGCGTGAAGCAGCTTGGAGAGAAATGGCAAAGCAGGTTGCGCATGAAATTAAAAATCCACTGACTCCGATGAGATTAACGGTTCAGAGTTTCGAACGGAAGTTTGACCCTAACGATCCTATTATTGAACAAAAAGTAAAAGAGTACAGTGATACATTGATCCAGCAGATTGACACTATGAGCTCAATTGCCTCTGCTTTTTCTAATTTTGCGCAGATGCCAGCACAGAAAAGTGAAACATTAAATGTTGTGAAAATTGTAGGATTAGCACTCGATATTTTCAATGAAGATTATATTGTTTTCCCTTCAGAAAAAGAGGAGATTATTGCTAAATTTGATAGGACACAATTAATAAGGGTGGTAACCAATTTGGTTAAGAATGCGATACAAGCCATATCAGAAGATCAAACACCTAAAATTATGGTAAATGTCTTTGCGGAAATGGAAAATGTCGTTATTACTGTAGCAGATAATGGGGTTGGTATAAATGAGGAAAATAAAAAAAAGATTTTTGAACCAAAATTTACTACAAAGAGCAGTGGTATGGGGTTAGGGTTAGGTATGGTAAAAAATATTGTGGAAACCTATAACGGAAGTATTACCTTTACATCTCAGGAGGGAAAAGGAACCGTTTTTAAGGTGAAATTCCCAAAAGAACAGCAAATACTTTAAACTATGAAAGAATATAAATTAGAATCGTTGATTTATTATTAAAAACTAACGTTGGATAAAGAACATATCTTAAAATCTTCTGCTAAAGATATTCAGGAAAAACTTGATTTTTATGCCAAAGATGCATGGAGATTAGTATCTACGGATGTCGAGGATTTTGGTATGGGAATGTATTTCTATTTATATTTCGAAAGGGATTTAAAATAACAAACAAATAATATAGAAAATGTATAGTAATATTCTTACATCTCATACTGGTGGTATAACAACTATTACCATCAATCGTCCTTCAAAATTAAATGCACTTAATAAGGAAACCATTCAGGAGCTTCATAATGCTTTTGATGTAGCAAATAAGGATCCTCAGTCTAAGGTGATTATTGTAACAGGGAGCGGAGAGAAGGCTTTTGTAGCTGGAGCTGATATTAGCGAATTTGCTAATTTTTCTGTCGATCAAGGAGGTCAACTTGCTGCAAAAGGACAGGAATTACTTTTTGATTTTGTGGCTAATTTATCTACACCCGTAATTGCTGCGGTTAATGGTTTTGCATTAGGTGGTGGATTAGAGCTAGCTATGGCAGCACACTTTAGAGTAGCGAGTGATAATGCCAAAATGGGATTACCAGAAGTGTCTCTGGGTGTAATTCCTGGATATGGTGGTACACAACGTTTACCACAGTTAGTAGGCAAAGGTAGAGCTATGGAAATGATAATGACAGCAGGAATGATTGACGCCAATCAAGCGTTGAATTACGGCTTAGTGAATCACGTAGTTTCACAAGAAGAGTTATTGCCATTGGTAGAAAAACTAGCTAGTAGAATCATGAGGAATTCCTCAGTAGCTATTGGAGCTGCTATTAGTGCTATTAATGCGGCCTATGAAGATGGTGTCAATGGTTTTAAAACAGAAATTACAGAATTCGGTAATTGTTTTGGAACTAAAGATTTTAAAGAAGGAACTACTGCATTTTTAGAAAAAAGAAAGGCTGATTTTCCTGGAAAGTAACAGGGAGTTCGTGTAAGATATAGACCTGTTGGGAGTTATAAACCTAACAGGTCGACTTATTTATAGTTATCTGTAAAAATTCATTTCATCAATATATTCCCATACCTCTTTTGGGAGTAAGGGTTTAATATTTTTATCTTCAGGGATAGCTTTTCTTATAAAAGTCGAAGATATTTCCATGATTGGAGCGTTTACGCTATGAATTTTTGGATGATTCTTAAATTGATGTTCGGTTACTCCTTCAGAAACCCTTGGATATACATAGACATGGTGATTTTCTAGTATAGCTTCATAATTTTTCCATTTATGGAAACTTTTTAAATTATCTTCACCCATAATCAAATTAAACTGATAATCAGGCTGTTTTTCTTGTAGATAAACTAATGTATTTACTGTGTAATTTGGTTGTGGTAGTTTGAATTCTATATCGCTTGGTTTTAGTTTAGGATAGGATTCTGTGGCGCGATATACCATTTCCAGACGGTGCATATTATCCAATAAAGAACTTTTCTTTTTAAACGGATTATGCGGAGTTACTACCATCCAGATTTCATCTAGATCAGAATATTCTGCCATATGATTCGCAATAGCCAAATGACCTATATGAATAGGATTAAATGTTCCGAAATATAAACCTATTTTCCTCATAAGATACAGGGTTAGTCTACAATAAATTTCTTGACTAATTGAAGCACTTCTGCCTTTGCTTTTTCTAGATCGTCATTAGTTATGATAGCATCAAATTGTGGAGCCGTTGCTAGCTCTGTAGAGGCTTTAGCAACTCGCATATTGATTTTATCTTCAGACTCAGTTTTACGTTTCTTTAATCGGATTTTTAATTCTTCGATACTTGGTGGTTTTACAAAAATAGCAAGTGTTCTATCCGGATAGATTCTTTTAATATCGAGTCCACCAACAACATCAATATCAAAAATTACGTGCTTTCCTTTATCCCAAATACGTTGTACCTCTGTTTTCAGTGTTCCATAAAAATTATCACGGTATACTTCTTCCCACTCCAGAAATTCATCTGCTTTGATCTTATCCTTGAACTCTCTAAGTGACAGGAAATAATAATCCTTTCCATGTACTTCCCCTCCACGAGGTTCTCTAGAAGCAGCAGATATAGAGAAATCTAAATTCAATTTCTCGTTGTGTAATAAATATTTAACTAAAGTAGTTTTTCCACTGCCGGATGGTGCAGACAATACGATAAGTTTTCCTGTGTTCATAATATCTCCTAGTTTCGCAACTATACAGTTTCTATGTTATAAAATATTAAGTAACTGCTCTTTGATCTTCTCTAATTCATCTTTCATCTGAACTACTAATTGTTGCATAGGTGCGTAATTAGATTTACTACCTATTGTATTAATCTCACGACCAATTTCTTGTGTGATGAAACCTAATTTTTTACCATTAGAGTCTTTAGAATTAAGCGTAGTTGTAAAATATTCTACGTGATTCGCAAGCCTTACTTTTTCCTCTGTAATATCAAATTTTTCTAGATAGTATACCAATTCTTGTTCAAACCGGTTTTCATCCACTTGCTCTTTTAATTCAGAAACGGCTTTATGTAATCTTTCTCGAACAACCTCAATACGTTCCGGATCAATTTCAATAACTTTCTCTAATAAATCGCTAATATTTTTAATTCGAGTGATAAAGTCTTTTTCCAAAGCTTTTCCTTCATCAAGTCTATAGTTTTCGATAGCTTCCAGAGCTTCAGTTAGACCACCTTTTATTGCTTCAAATTCTGTTTCGTCAACCTCCGCTCGTTCAGTTTTTAAAGCATCTGGCATACGAACAGCCATTTTTATCAACTCCAACTCCTCTTGTTTTGCATATTGGGATATGGAGCCTAATTGCTTCATATAATCTTTTACAATAGATTCGTTGATTTTTGTCGAGTTTTCTTCTGCAGTAACTTCTACATATAAACCGAAATCTACTTTTCCTCTTTCTAGAGTTTTGGCAATGGTTTTACGCATCTCTAATTCCTTTTCGCGGTATTGAGATGGAATTCTTGCGTTAAGGTCTAAGTTTTTGCTATTTAAGGATTTTACCTCAATAGTGATTTTCTTTGTAGGAAGCTGAAGGATTGACTTCCCAAAACCTGTCATGGATTTGATCATATGCTTATATCAGTACTCGATTAAAAAATTACACGAAGATACATAAAAGTAGTGAGGTGAAGCTCTTGAGAATGATTTTAGGTGTGATCTAGATGGTTTTAATTATTTTACCTCTCTAGACATGACGATTTTGTTAATGTAGTAATTAAGAAGTAATAGTTCAATATGTTCTTAGTTAATAAATAATGGAGGGTTAGAAAAAACACAATTTTTTTAGAAATTTAGATTGTTTCAGATCTTTATTTATATGATAAAAAATCAATTTTGTTAAAATAAAGCCATAAGAAGGTAATATATAGTGTTGTTTATAAAGTTGTTATCCTTATTTTTAAAGTCAACTTAAATTACACAAACTTATGAAAACTTTAAAATTTGCTTTATTAATTCTTTTGGCTATTAGCATAGTTCAATGTACAAACGATGTGGACAACGATGTTCCTAAGGAAACTATTTTAAGCCAACAAAAGATACCTGCTGAGGTTTTGTCAAAACTGGAAAGTATGGGGTTTGATATTAAAGAAACATCAATTATATCTTCTAAAGGAGGGTATATTGTAGATGGGGATATTTTTATTACTGATGAAACATTAAAAAAAGATGATTTTCAAAAACAAGCTTTTTTTGGAATTGTGAACTGTAATAGAGTCGGGAATATTCGTATTCAGAATAATCTGGGAAATAATGCTGCTGGAAGAGGTTTTCAGAGAGGCATCAATTTATGGAATAGGCTTAACAATACAACGTTAAACCTGATTCCAGTGACTAACAATCCAGATATTATCGTGAGATTAGCAGGACCAGGTGAAATTGGTGGTTGGGGCCTAGGAGAGTTTCCTACTAATGGAAGAGAAGGCGGTCGAATTATCTTAAATCTTAATGAGCCTAGTATCGATGGAGATGCCGTAACTGCTAGAGAATGGGGGAATATATTGGCCCATGAAATTGGACATAATATAGGGTTTGTTCATGCAGAACAAGACCTATTAGGAACGCTTGTTCCTGGAACACCAGTTGGTGATCCTAATTCAATTATGACTTCTGGTTCAAACCCTAGTGTGGTGTTTAATGCAAGACGAGTATCTAATAATGATGCTAGAGCAGTAAGACGTATGTATAGTAATAGAAATAATAGATTGTGTCGATAGAAATAGATTAAATTATTGAAGCTTTATAAACTGCCTTTTTACAGAAGGCAGTTTTTTTATCATGTATTTCAAAAGTGTAATGATATGATTCTAGAGAGATAAAATCGGTATAATGTTCTTCTCTTAATTATCAGAAACTTCTCTAGACATTATAATTTTATCAAGGAATACTTCGTTTTCCAGAAAGAAGTTAGGGATAATTCCTGATTGTTGGAAATTCATTTTTTTATATAAAGCAACTCCCGATGCATTATTGGCATATACTTCTAGCCAGATTGTTTTCAAAATTTGATTTTCTCGTGCCCAGTCGATACTATTTTGCAGTAATAAAGTTCCAATACCTCTATTTTGCCATTGCGTGTGAATTCCCATTCCAATAACGGCTGTATGTTGCATCTTTTTTCTCCAACTTCCAGTAAGATCAATATTTCCAATAATCTTGTCTTTAGAAACGGCCACCAGAATAATACTGTTGTTTTCCGATTGATACCGTTCGATCATATCTCTTTCTTGATTAATATCGTTTGGGTATTCATTTGCAAACAAGGGTAAACTTTCGGTATTTTTTAGATATGCTAGTTTGAGCTTTACTAGTTTTTCGGCATCATCAGATACGGCTTGCCTGATAGTGATAGACTGCCCATTCTTAGCTTTATATGTTTTTGTAAGGAAACTCAACTCTAGAATTCAAAATTTATCTTACGCATCTGGATTTTTATCTCTTATTCTTTTGTACAATTTTATACCTAACATTAATAAAACAGCAAGTAACAAAATTCCAATAACTCCATAAATCCAATTAACAGCGTCTCTAACGATTACTAAAAATATAACAGCAAAGAGGATAATAGTGGCTCCTTCATTCCATAATCTCATTTGGTTAGAAGACCATTTTATAATACCAATTTGGAGTTGTTTGAAAATTTGATGGCTTTTCAAATGATAGAAAAAAAGCAAAACAATGAAGCCCAATTTTACGTGCATCCAAGGCAGTTCTAGTAAAATAGGTCTCAAAATTAATAAACAAATAGCAAAGGTTGTTGCTAATATTGCAGATGGCCAAGTAATGATATACCAGAGACGTTTTGCCATTAGTTTTAGTTGATTGCCTAGTATTTCCTTATCAGGAGAAGGTTTTTGCGAAGCTTCGATCTGATATATAAATAATCTTGGAATATAAAAGAGCCCTGCAAACCATGTAATCACAAAGATAAGATGCAGGGCTTTTATATAGTTATAGTATTCTTGCATTTATTCTTCTACAAAAAGATAATTAAGTTGCAAGGTATTGAATTCTGAATTAAAGCTTTTTATTTCCTCAGAAATTAATTTGTCAAAAGCGGTAAGCTGTTCATTGATTTGTTGCGTTAATTCGTTTTTTACTGCAATATCCTGTACTGTCGGTCCAAAATCTCCCATTCCTACTAACGAATTTAGATGTCCAAGCTTATTAGTTAGTTTAATAGGAAAATTTAAAGGATCCTGACCACTACTGTTTTTAGTTTGATATAATGCTTTTTCAATTTCACCAAATTGTTTCTGAAGATCTTTAGCTTTTACAACTAAATCTTTTGTTTTCTCATCATCTTTATACTGTGTTGAGAATGATTTTAATTGGTCATTAATTTTTTTAATTTTTTTGATGGATTGATGAGCTTTATCCACTGTTTTATTTACACTAGTTATAAAATCAAATTGCTGTTGCATTTGTTGTGGAGTAGCTTCTGCTCGAGGATCAGGAAGGATTGTAAATGGCTGAGAAATTACTGTTCCGTTTACATTTAGATTCACTTTGTAAGTACCGGGAACTGCTTTAGGGCCATCAAGATTTGCCCACCATAAAATCATTCCTTTTAGTTTTTCAGCACCATCACCACGCATATTCCAGTTAAATTGGTTGGCTCCCTTTTTTAAATCAACTAACTGGTCCTTCTTCTCTTTAGCACTTGTGGCAAATGATTTAATAGTATCTCCTTTTTTATTAAAATAAGTAAGCGAAATAGTATCTTTTTTCTTGTCAAAGTTTTTAAGATTGAAATACGTAATTACTCCACTAGGATGATTAATCCCTTCAGTTTTAGAACCTTTTCGGCTACCGCCACTCATTCGATACGTGTCTTTTGGTTTAAACAGTACATTATCTTGATTTGCTATTTTACTATTTAATTGATGAATAACTGTAAGATCGTCAATGATCCAAAGACTTCTTCCTTGCGTTGCAACTATTAAATTGTTGTCTTTTAGAGTCAAATCCGTAATAGGAACAATAGGAAGATTCAATTGAAACGATTTCCAATTAGAGCCATCATCAAAAGAAATATACATTCCAGTTTCGGTACCTGCATAAAGTAGTCCTTTTCTTTTAGGATCAGCACGAAGTACTCTGGTAAAATGTTCACTATTTATTCCTGTTGTAATTTTTGTCCAAGACTTTCCATAATTAGTAGTTTTGTAAAGATAGGGTGCAAAATCTCCTGATTTATAACGTGTACCAGCAATGTAGCAAGTGCCTTCATCAAAACTACTTGGCTCTATACTATTAATCATCATCCATTCTGGCATACCTTTAGGAGTTACGTTATTCCAGTTTTTCCCACCATCTTGACTTATATGAACTAAACCATCATCACTTCCCGTCCACAATAAGCCTTCTTTAAGAGGACTTTCCGCGGCAGCAAAAATTGTACAGTAATATTCTACTGAAGTATTATCTTGAGTAATTGGACCTCCTGAAGATTTTAGTTTATCGGGGTCATTTCGGGTAAGATCAGGACTTATTACTTCCCAACTCTGACCTTCGTTTTCAGTTACGTGAACTTGATTCGAAAAAGTATATAGTCTATTTGGATTATGTTTTGAAAACATAATAGGGAAATTCCATTGAAAACGATATTTCATGTCCTCTGCACCATGTCCCATTGGATTATCAGGCCAAACACTAATTGATCTTACGGTTTCGGTTTTGTGATTTACTCTAGTTAAAAAACCATCATAACTACCACCATATACGACATCATTATCCTTTGGATCTATAGCAATATGAGCAGATTCTCCACCAGCTGTAGATTCCCAATCGTCTTCGGATATAGACCATCCAGTACTTCTGTGATTAATTCTAATAGTAGAATTATCTTGTTGGGCAGCATAAATTCTGTAAGGGAAACTATTATCGGTAGTCACACGATAAAATTGAGAAGTAGGTTGATTGTGATAAGTACTCCACGTCTCACCACCATCATAGGTTATTTGTGCGCCACCATCATCGCCAATAATCATTCGTGATGGGTTTTCGGGTGCAATCCATAGATCATGATGATCCCCATGTGGTGCTCTGAAGCTACTGAAATTCTTTCCGCCGTCTTTACTTTTATGATACGATACGTTTACGACATATACCACATCTTTATCTTTAGGATCTGCGTATATACGACTGTAATACCAGGCACGTTGACGAAGACTACGGTCACTATTAAGTTGGCTCCAAGTCTCGCCACCATCATCACTTCGATAAACTCCTCCTTTTTCCTTATTTTCTACAATTGCCCAAATTCTTTCACTATTAACAGGAGAAACAGTTACTCCCATAATTCCTAAGGTATCTTTTGCAAAACCTTTATTTTTTGATATTTCTTTCCATGTTTTTCCGCTATCTGTACTTTTCCATAAAGCAGAGCCATTGCCTCCAGAACTTAGACTGTAAGGTGTTCTTCTTGCATTCCAAGTAGAAGCGTATAAAATCCTTGGATTATTAGGGTCCAGTGTAAGATCAACCGCTCCGGCATCCTGATTGGCAAATAATACTTTGTTCCAAGTTTTTCCTCCATCAATACTTTTATAAACCCCACGATTTTGAGTGGGTTTATAGATGTTTCCTAAAACTCCAGCATATACTATATCTGGATTGGTTGGATGAATTGCTATTCTTGGTATATGTCTACTTTTAGGAAGACCAGATTGGATCCAAGTTTTTCCGGCATCAACACTTTTCCAAACTCCATAACCCGAAGATACATTACCCCGAAGTGTTTTTTCGCCACCACCAACATAGATTACATTAGGATCACTTTTAGAAACTGAAATTGAACCAATGGATCCACCAAAAAAACCATCAGATATATTTTCCCAGGTACGACCACCATCGTTTGTTTTCCATACTCCACCACCAGTGGCGCCAAAATAAAATAGATTTGGTTTACCAGGAACCCCGGTTACTGCAGCACTACGACCACCTCTAAATGGGCCGACTAAGCGATATTCTAATGCATTATATAACTCCTTGTTATACGTTTGTGCGTTTAATGATGAGAAATTGCCGATTATAAGAAAGGCAAGCAATGTGAGTTTCAAAATTTTTGAGTACATCTAGTTGAGTTTATAGTTTAGGCCTTAGCGTAGTAAAAATTCATAATAAGTAGATTTGATGGCCTACTAAAATCTGGAATAAATGGCTATTGAGAAAGATTTTCACGTAAATTTAACCTTAGTAGTTTTCCGTGTTTAATTTCTAGCTTATTTCTTAAGGAATTTTATTAAGCAGTTTTAGGGAGTGCTAACGTTTTTCTTACCTCTCTATTTAGATAATAGCCTGTAAGAATTGTCGAGAGTACATCTGCTATTGGAAATGCAATCCAAACTCCTAAAACTCCAAGAAATGAAGGTAATAGTAGGATAAGTGGAATTAAAAAGAACCCTTGTTTGGTAAGACTCAATAATAATGCAGGTATTACTTTTCCTATGGATTGGAAATACGCAGATCCTATAAGTTGTACTATGATCACTGGGGTTGCGAGGAATACTAATCTCAATGCTGAAGGAGTTCGTCTTAAAATTTCTTTATTGTCAGCAAGTGTTTTGGGATCTAGTGACTCTTTTGTGCTAACAAAAATTGAGATAAATTCCTGAGGGAACACCATAATAATAATAAATATCAAAATCGCCAATATTCCTCCATAGGTAATAGAAGTGTTAATAGATTCTCGTACTCTTTGAAATTTATTAGCGCCATAGTTAAATCCGGCAATGGGCATAAAGCCTTGATTAACTCCAATTACTGGAAACAAAGCAAACATGAGTACAGTTCTTATAATTCCATAGGATGCAATATCTAGTTCATCACCATAAGTACCAAGAACGTTGTTTAAAAGAATTCCAAGTATTGCTATAGTACCCTGTCTGGCTAAGGTAACGAAGCTCAGACCACTTATTTCATTTACAATATTCTTTTTTAATTTAATGCATTCTAAGTTTAGTCGTAGTTCACTTTTAGCAATAAAAAACCAGAGAATAAAACCAAAGCAGATTGCATAACTAATAAAAGTAGCCCAAGCTGCTCCTTCCATGCCATATCCCATTATATTAATAAGGAGGTAGTCTAGAAAAATGTTACCGATAGCCGGTAATATCATGGCTACCATTGCGAATTTTGGTTTACCTTCTGCACGAATAACATTATTACCCATCATACACATGGATAGCATAACAATTCCATACAGAACAATTCTGTAATAGATAAGAGCGTAGTCTTTAAAAGAGTCATCAGCTCCCAGAAAACTAATAAAAAAATCTTGAAAAATTAATCCTACCAGCGCTAGTGAACCAGAAATTAAAAAAGTAAGCGTTGTTTGATTTCCAAAAACTCTTAGAGCTTTATCATGATCACCAGAGCCTAGTGCTCTAGATAATACTGAACTACCACCAATACCAATTGCTAAACCGATAGCTCCAATAAAAAAGGTAAATGGAAGCACTACTTGCACTGCTGAAATAGCGAGTCCACCTATCCAATTACCTAAGAAAGCGGTGTCAACAATCATATTTAAGGACATGACTAATATTCCAATAGATGCAGGAACTGCCTGTTGGATTAGAAGTTTACCAATAGGTTGTGTTCCTAAAGCTTCAGAGCTTACTTTCGCCATTACAGGACGGGAGTTTTAACTTCTACCCATTCATTTATCCAATTTCCTATTACATAAGCCCAATCATCACGATCATTTAGGCAAGGAATTGTGGTGAATTCTTTTCCTCCAACTTCGTGAAAGATTTCTTCACCTTCCATAGCTATTTCTTCTAAAGTCTCTAGACAATCAGATACAAATGCAGGAGTGACAATGGCCATCTTTTTAATGCCTTCTTTGCCCATTCTTTCAATAGTTCTGTCAGTATAGGGTTGTAACCAAGGATCAAATCCTAGTCTAGATTGAAATGAGGTAGAATAAGTGCCGTTTTTAAGACCTAATTTTTTAGCCACTTGTACCGTTGTTATCTCACATTGATGACGATAACAGAACTCGTGTTGTACTGATCCTTTTTTAAAGCAACACTTCCCGTCCATTTTGCAGTTTCCGTTGCTAATGTCGCTTTTTCTGATATGTCTTTCGGGAACACCGTGATATGAGAATAATAAATGTTCGTAATCCAGATCATTTATTTTTTCAGCAATACTCTTGGATAGTACTTCTATGTAAGATGGTTTATTATAAAAAGCAGGTATATCTGCCAACTTCATATGAGGAAAATGTTCTTTTCGTAGTTCTTCCGCAAGTACCAAAATTGTTTCTGTAGTTGCCATCGCGAACTGTGGATATAATGGAATGATTAAAACTTCATCAACTCCTTTTTCGTGCAGTTTTTGCAATCCTTTTTTGATACTCATAGCACCATATCGCATTGCTAAACCAACCGGAATTGGTGTTCGTTCTGCAACTTTTTTCTGTAATCTTTCAGAAAGAACAATCAAAGGAGAACCTTCATCCCACCATATTTTTTTGTAGGCAGCAGCAGATTTTTTCGGCCTTGTATTCAGAATAATTCCTTTTACCAACAACGTTCTTGCCCATAATGGAACATCAATAACTCTAGGATCCATTAAAAATTCACCAAGATATTTCTTTACGTCTTTTGGATTAGTACTATCGGGAGAACCTAAGTTGACAAGAAGTACACCTTTACTCATAAATTTTTTCTTTTTCGAAGGGTAAAAATACAAACTATTCTATGGATAGATCATAAAATTATAATAAGACTTATTGATAATTGTATCATGTATTTGATAGTTAAATTAAATATCAAAAAGATTTTTTAAACAGGTTAATATTCTTAAATATAAAGAAACTTATTATCCAAGTTAAAATATTATAAACTAGAAGTTCCCAAATAATATTTTCTTATTTTTATAAGATCAAAAAAGCAATGAAATGAAACGTATTATTGTAGACGTCGAAAAGGACAAATTACCCTTTGTTTTAGAATTATTGGAGAATTTCGAGTTTGTATCCGTATTAGTGGATAAAGAAGAAAATGATAGAGGAATGTATGATTCGATAGTTTCACTACAAAAAGGAGAGGGAATTCCTGTTAACAAATCCTAAAGATTTGTAATTAACTTAAGTTCATCACATATTTTTTAGGTGTGGTGCCAAATTTCTTTTTAAAAGCAGCTATAAAATGGCTTGCGGTGCTATATCCTACTTTTAACCCAACTTCGTTAACATTGTGACTTCCTGTGGCAAGTAATTGGCGAGCAACTTCCATTTTATAATCAAATAAAAAAGCATAAACGGGTTCTCCATATATTTGTTTAAACCCATCTTTAAGTTTGCTTAGGGGCAATCCAATTTCTTTTGATAATTCTTGGAGAGTAGGAGGTTCTGCCATTCTAGAAATAATAATTTCTTTAGCCTGTTTAATTTTAAGAACATTTTCTTCATCAACCAGAAATGGACACTGATCTATATCTGCATCTTCTGGCTTGTTAAAGTATAGACTTAATAATTCATAGGCTTTACCTTTAAAATATAATAACTTAATAGATTTGTGTAAGTTGTAACTTAGTATTTGGTTAAGAACCACGGTCATAGAGGGAGGAATGTCAGCATCGGTGTAGTATTTTTTATCACGATTGCCTTCTCCAAGAAATGGAATATAATCTGCTTCTCTCGAAAACAAAGAATGAAACTTTTTAATAGAAATCAAAAGAGATACTAACCAAGAATCCTTTTCCATTTCTAGATTCATAGGTAGATCTCGTTGAGGATTGTAGAGTAAAAGTGATTTTTTTTCTGATAAAGGTATTGCGTAACTTCCGTTGTTAAAATTAAACTTCATAATACCTTTTACACAGAAGTGAAACTGAATATAGCTACTATTAATATCTCTTATAATACGCTGATTATCATTAGTTTCGTTTTGAAATTTGAGAATATAAAAACCCTCTTCTATAATGGTCTCTTCTAGAATTCCTGAAGCGTTATTTTTTAGCTGTATCTCCATGTTTGTTAAAGTATTTATTTAGAATAAATCTAAACAATTTAAATGATAATCTTTGGGACTCATACAAAAATAGGTGTTTTTACCCGATTTTACATATTTGGTGGTGCAAACAACGCTTTTCGATACTTAAAAAACTCCTAGCGTTATTTTTTAAACCTGATCTGGGATATTTTTGCTACGGAAAAATTGAAATAACCCAATGGAGTCTCATCTACGTACCAAAGGAGCAAATTTTTATACAATCGGTCTTAGCTATAAAAAAGCTGATGCTGAAATACGTGGACATTTCAGTATAAACGAGGAGGCAAAAACGACTATTTTAAAACAAGCAAAAGAAGAAGGAATTGAAGGCCTTTTGGTAATGTCTACATGCAATCGTACAGAGTTATATGGCTTTGCTCAACATCCTTTTCAGTTAATAAAACTTTTATGTGAACATACACACGGTACTGTTGAAGAATTCGAAAAAGTTGCCTATGTACATAAAAACGGAAAGGCTGTAGAACACTTTTTTAAAGTAGGAACAGGATTAGATAGCCAGATTTTAGGAGATTTTGAAATCATAGGCCAAATAAAAACTGGTTTTAAAGCATCGAAAAAAATACAAATGATCAGCCCGTTTTTAGAACGATTGACTAATGCAGTTATTCAGGCAAGTAAACGTATTAAGAACGAAACAGAAATCTCTAGCGGAGCTACTTCAGTAAGTTTTGCCGCAGTACAATATATTCTTGCTAGAGTACCATATGTAACAGATAAGAACATATTACTTTTTGGTACTGGAAAAATTGGGAGAAACACTTGTGAAAATTTAGTAAAACATACCAAAAATGATCATATTGTTTTAATTAACAGGACAAGAGATAAGGCAGAAAAAGTAGCAGGAAAATTTAATCTTGTAGTTAAAGATTTTGATAACCTGAAAGAAGAGGTGAACCATTCTGATGTGCTAATCGTAGCAACAGGTGCTCAAAAACCTACTATTACTAAAGATAGTATCAGCACCGATAAACCAATGCTTATATTGGATTTATCTGTGCCAAAAAATGTGGATACTAATGTTACAGAGTTACCAAATGTGACTTTAGTACATATGGATGACTTATCTAAAATAACAGATGATACTTTGCAGCGCAGAAGAGTCCATATCCCTAAAGCAGAAGCTATTATCGATGAAGTTAGATCAGAATTTGATAGCTGGATGGAAACTAGAAAATTTGCGCCAACTATAAAAGCACTAAAAAACAAACTAGCTTCTTTTAAAGAAGCAGAAATTAATTTACAACGAAAAAAGATTTCTGATTTTAATGAAGAGCAGGCTACAATTATTAGTGATCGCATTATCCAAAAAATTACAAATCATTTCGCTAGTCATCTAAAGGATGAAAACACCTCTTGTGATGAAAGCATTGAACTGATTCAGAAAGTATTCCAAATACAGAATAAATAGTGCAAGATAAAACAATCCGCATTGGTACCCGAGATAGTGAGTTAGCACTTTGGCAAGCTCATACAGTAAAGAATACACTAGAAGACCTAGGCTATCATACAACTTTAGTTCCTGTAAAATCTACAGGAGACATTGTCCTAGATAAACCATTATATGAATTAGGAATTACAGGGATTTTTACAAAAACTCTGGATATTGCAATGATCAATAATGATATTGATATTGCGGTTCACTCTATGAAAGATGTTCCAACGGCTTTGCCAAAAGGTATTGTCGAAGCAGCGGTTTTAGAACGTGCTAACGTACTGGATATTCTTTTGCATAAAGGGTTAGATTTCCTAGATGGAGAAGGAACTATCGCTACAGGTAGCTTAAGAAGACAAGCACAATGGTTACATAAATTTCCCAATCATAAAGTAGTAGATTTAAGAGGTAATGTAAATACCAGAATCCAAAAGTTAAATAGTAGTGACTGGAATGGAGCTATTTTTGCTGCTGCGGGATTAGAAAGAATAAACCTAAAGCCTAAAGAGTATGTGGATCTAGATTGGATGACTCCGGCTCCAGCGCAAGGAGCGATGCTGGTTGTTGCCAAAGAAAAAGATTCGTATTGTTTGGAAGCGCTTTCGCATCTGGATCATACAAATTCTAAAATTTGTGTGCATATAGAAAGAGAATTTCTTAGAGAATTAGAAGGCGGTTGTACAGCTCCTATTGGTGCTTTAGCTGAAATTAGAGGAGATCAAATCCATTTTACAGGAGTTTTATTCAGTTTGGATGGAAAAGATAAAATTGAGGTTAATAAAATAGTTGAGATTGAGGATAGAATAGATTTTGGGAAACAATGCGCTATAGAGGTTTTAAATAATGGAGGAAAACAATTAATGAAGAAGATTAAAGCAGATTTAAAATAATTGAGTTCTAATTACTCCATATTATCCACAAAAAAACTCGCTACAGCTCAAAAAGAGTTGTTACTAAATTCTGGAATCGGATTTGTTGAATATAATGCAATTGAAATTGAGTTACTGGATATCGAATTTAATCGTGATATAGCGTGCGCTATTTTTACCAGCAAAAATGCGGTAAAGGCTATTCATAATTCAGATTTAAATATAGAGAATTGTTTCTGTGTAGGAGCAAACACTAAAAAATTTTTAGAAAAAAATGGGCAAAAAGTTGTAGAAATGGCTCAAAATGCTTCAGAATTAGGCAAAATTATTGCAAAAAACTATAAAAACGAACAATTTTATTTTTTTTGTGGAAACCTGAGAAGAGACGAATTACCATTAATTTTAAAAGAAAATAAGATTAAAATGGAGGAGGTAATGGTATATAAAACACATATAAAATCTAAGAAGTTTGATCGCAAATTTGATGGAATATTATTTTTTAGTCCATCAGGAATACAGAGTTATATTTCTAATAATATAATGGATACGAGTACGGCTTTTTGTATTGGAAATACTACAGCTTCTGAAGCTAAAAATTATACAAACAATATTATTGTTGCTAACAAACCAACTGTAGAGAATGTGATCGTTCAGGCAGTTAAATACTTTGATAAACGGATATGATAAAAAACGATTTATTCTTAAGAGCTTTAAAAGGAGAAACTGTTGATCGCCCGCCAGTATGGATGATGCGTCAGGCGGGAAGATATTTACCGGAATTTATGGCGTTAAAGAAGAAATATGATTTCTTTACTCGATGCAGAACACCCGAGCTAGCATCAGAAATCACAGTACAACCTATTGATATTATAGGTCCAGATGCTGCTATATTATTCAGTGACATTTTAGTAATTCCGCAAGCCATGAATATAGAAGTGGAAATGAAAGATGGAATTGGTCCTTGGTTACCAAAACCAATTCGATCACAAGCAGATGTAGATCAGGTGATCGTTCCGGATATTGATGAAGAATTAGGATATGTGATGGATGCAATCAAGATGACTAAAGAAAAACTCGATAACAGAGTTCCTTTAATTGGTTTTGCAGGATCACCTTGGACCATATTATGTTATGCGGTACAAGGACAAGGTTCTAAGAATTTTGATAAAGCCAAAGAATTTTGTTTTACTCAGCCACAGGCTGCACATCAGTTGTTACAGAAAATTACGGATACTACAATTGCTTACTTAAAGAAGAAAGTAGCTACCGGAGTCAATGCGGTTCAGGTATTTGATAGTTGGGGAGGAATGCTTTCTCCAGTAGATTATCAGGAGTTTTCTTGGAAATATATTCAGCAAATTGTTGATGCATTAAAAGATGAAACAGAGGTCATTGTATTTGGTAAAGGATGCTGGTTTGCATTGAATGAAATGGCTAACTCAGGGGCTGCTGCATTAGGAGTAGATTGGACCTGTTCTGCCAGAAATGCTCGATATCTTACTGGTGGAAATATAACATTGCAAGGTAATTTTGACCCTTCTCGATTGTTATCACCTCCATCAGAGATTAAAAAGATGGTGAAACAGATGATCGATGAATTTGGTAAAGACCGATATATTGCGAATCTAGGACATGGAATTTTACCAAACATCCCTGTTGAAAACGCTAGAGCTTTTGTAGATGCTGTAAAGGAATATAGGGTGTAAATGAAGATTAGGAATATTATTAAACGGTTTAGCATTAGACAGTTATTTAGATTGTCGAGACTATTACTTCAGAATCCGTGGTATATAATTCCTACGTTAAGAGCTACTAAAAGAACAATGATTATTTGTGATTCCTTGTTTGGAAAAGCACATCATAAGAATGGAAAAGCAAATGCATTTAGACATGCCCTGTGGAATATATTGATCTGTCAAAAGACCTATATACATTCTAAAAATGAAAAAAAATCCATTGTTTGGACTCAAAAAATTACTGATTTACACGAAAAGTTAGCACCAAATAAAGCCATAGCAGAGGCGATGGATTTGCATAATAACAGATTAGGAAGATTATATTTTAAGAGTTTAAGCAGTGCTTCTGAAGAAGAAACAGTTGCTTTTTTAAAAGAAAAAACAAAGAATGCTAATTTGATAAAAGATATAGAAGGAGTAAAGCAGTTTCAGGATGATTTGGTTCATCTTTCTGATGAAAATGACTAATATTTTGTATAAATTTTGAAACAAAACTCCTAAAAAGACTACTTATAAGAAGTTAACCAATTCATAAGATCATGATTAAGAACATCATTAACGGTATCAAAGCATATTTTGGAGGTTTTGCTTTAATTTCTAAACTGGAATTGTGGAAATATTTCGCTGTTCCGATTCTTATTAGTTTTTTAACCGGGATCCTCTTTATGTTTTCGGCTTGGTTTTTATCGGATCCACTAGGAGGATTTATAGCCAAAGCTTGGGTCTGGGATTGGGGATCAGAAACATTTGCTGTTATTAGTAAGTATTTTAGTATTCTACTTATACTGGCAATAGGATTAGTGTTGTATAAACATATTATCATGGCGCTGTCTGCACCTTTTATGAGCCCTGTTTCGGAAAAAGTCGAAATACACCTTTTGGGAGATCAACATAAGGATCATCAACATCGTAATACTTCGTTTAGAGAACAATTGATGCGTGGGATTCGTATTAATGTAAGAAACCTTTTTAGAGAATTACTATTTATCATTCCTTTATTAATTCTAAGTCTTATTCCTGTAATTGGAATTGTAGCTACTATATTAATATTTGCGATACAAGCATATTATGTAGGTTTTGGTAATATGGATTACACTATGGAACGTCATTTTAAGTATAAACAAAGTGTTCAGTTTGTAAGAAAGCATAAAGGAACTGCTATTGGAAACGGAATTGTATTTATGCTGGTACTATTAATTCCTATTGTTGGAATTATTATAGTACTTCCGATATCTGTAGTTGCTGCCTCTACTGAAACGGTTAAAATTCTAAATGAAAAAGGACTGATTGAAGTAAAAGGTTCTAATATAGTTTCTAAAATGGAAGCATAAAACATGAAAGAAAAATTCTACCAATATATACAAGATTTACAAGATAAGATCGCATCTGGATTAGAAGAGATTGATGGTCAAGCTAAATTTAAAGAAGATCTCTGGAAACGTCCTGAAGGTGGCGGGGGTCGTACACGAGTTATTGAAAATGGAGCTGTGTTCGAAAAAGGAGGAGTTAATATTTCTGGAGTTCATGGCAAATTACCTAAGACAATGCAGAGCTATTTTAATGTAGAAGATGTGGACTTTTTTGCCTGCGGATTATCACTGGTGTTACATCCTAAAAGTCCAATGGTACCAACAGTACATGCCAATTGGAGGTATTTTGAGATGTATGATAAAGAAGGTGTTGTTGTAGATAGTTGGTTTGGCGGTGGACAGGATCTTACACCTTACTATTTGTTTGATGAGGATGCAATACACTTTCATCGGGTATGTAAAGCATCTTGTGATCAACATGATGTTGATTTTTATCCTCTTTATAAAAAGAAATGTGATGAATATTTCTATAATGCCCATCGAGGAGAAGGCCGTGGAGTAGGAGGTTTGTTTTTTGACTATTGTAAGAAAACTGAGACTATGACTATGCAAAATTGGTATGATTTTGTAACCGAAGTAGGTAATAGTTTTCTTGAGGCATACGTACCTATTGTAGAACGAAGAAAAAATATAGGTTATACTAACATTCAAAAAGATTGGCAAGAGATTCGTCGTGGTAGATACGTGGAGTTTAATCTGGTACATGATAAAGGAACGTTGTTTGGACTAAAAACAAACGGAAGAATAGAGAGTATTTTGATGAGCTTACCACCGCAGGTACAATGGCGTTATGATCATCATCCGGAACCGGGCTCTGAAGAAGAACGATTGCTAGAAATTTTAAAGAATCCGAAAGAGTGGGTGTAATCCTACCAAAAAACGGATAAAAACCGAGGGGCTCTTCATTTAAATCGGTTAAAGTGCAAAAAATCAGGACAAAAGGTTGTTTATTTGTTTTTTTTTGTTAACTTGCGCACATATTGGGGCTTATTGAATAAATTTTTAACCAATTAACACCCAGAACCCTATGAAAAAAATTCTACTATTGTTAACTGTAATCCTTCTGACTGGATGTCAATATTTCCAGGATGGAAAGCAGAAATCTAAGTTTACAAATTTCTCCAATAAGAACACAATCGAGTTTCGTAAGAATACGATAATGCTTACTAAGGGGTATGAAAAAACAAGTCCTGATCAATTTAAATTTCGGTTAGATTCATTAACCGATAGTCCTAAATTTAAAAAGATAGCTTTAGAGGAATTGAAAAAAATCGAAGATAAAAATGTTGATTTTCAGTTATTTGTTGATGAGAAGAACGTAGAAAACTACGTGTTTATTTATGCGTGTGATTTTTATCAATTAGATGAGCATAGAGCAGCTACAGTTGTAGAAGCGTTAAGTCGACAACTAAAGGATGAAGCAAATGTTCAGGAAGTGCGTTATAAAAGAATCCACGGAAGATTTTTCTTTACTCCAACTTCCAAAATTGTGAAGTTAAAATACCTTAAAGGGTATAAAATGGAAAAGAAATATCAGGCAGAGTATATTGTTGCCTCTAAAACGGGTGGTATAGGGTTACTAATAAGTAATCTTGAGAATGTAGATTTTGAAAATTCTATCAAAAGATTAGCTGTGAAATAAAACAGTATACCAATTATGTTAATTGGGTTTTCATACAAAACTTTAAAGGTATTGGTTATTTAATCAATACCTTTTTTATATTATTATAGTTAGGTTAATGTTTAGGTTAAAATCAACTATCTCAAACTCTTACTCGAACACACATTTTAAACACGAAAAGGATGAGAAATTTTTTAATATTTTTTGCACTCATTTTTATAACTAGCTGCGCTCGCAATGTAGAACCTACTGTAGAGAATATCAATAAGATATTTAGTTCTCAGGATTTTACCTTTGAGTTTCATCAAATCGGAAAAACAAATAAATCCATAAGCTTCAGAGATGATTACTTAGTGTATAAAAGTGACCAACCCACAATAAGACGTGAGATCACTTATGATGAAGTACTATTAATTAATAATTTTATTCAGAAGATTGTCAATTTACATAAGGATGATAAGGATATTGAGTCTTCGTCCTTTTACGTGGTAAAGAATACTGCTTATAAAACGACTATTATCCCAGAGCAAGAAAGTTATTATTTTGAAATTTTATTAAAGACATTGAAGTTAAATAAACAATAATATATGTTTTTATACACTTACTATTTCGAACCGACTTCGATACCCTCAACCTATGAATATATGAGCTGAGATCATCATATAACAGATTTAATTTTGATCTAAGTTATTGTTTATTAGATAGATGAATTTTAACCTTAATTTAAAAAAAGCTTAGTATGTCATACTAGAATGACTTCGAAAATTTACAAAGAATTATCGTTCCTGTGTAGATTGGAATCCAAAATAGAATTCAAATGCTTGATGCGATTTAATGTGTTTAAAAAAATACTTGGAGTATATAAGGCGACAGCTATTCTAAGGATTTAGGCTCATCTTAAAGCTACTAAGGTAAAGGCAATTGCTTCTTCCTATTCTTCTATATCTTCATTTTCCTCAATAACTTTAAACTGTTTGATTGCGGTATTAGGTTCTATAATGTTATAACCTTTCCAGAAATCCGGATTGTATTGTGATAAATAAGTAGATTGTACGTTTTTGTTTTCCTTACCGCTTTTATACTCTGCTTCAGTAATATTTTTAGCATCAAAAACAATTACTTCATACTTGTTTTTAGCATAACTAATGACATCTAGCTTAAGAGATAACTGATTTTGCTTATTTCTTCCTTTGACGTATTTGTTTTTCTCTATAATACTTAATGGGCGATCTACGCCAAATTTATTTTCGGTTACTTTTTCGATAAACTTTATCCCGTATTTACCATCTGATCCTTTCTGAAAAATTGTAGTGCCACTATATCCATTTTCTTCAAAACTAACACCTAATAGGTTAAAACTACGTAGGCGTTTTACATTTTGATAATCAACACGTATCACCGCAAAATCTTCTGTATTTACGTATAGGGTACCTTTAAAATCACCTCTTCTTTTTGGTGTGAATTTGATTACATATACTCCCACATCTTCTAATATTGTATAATCTATCCTCTCAAAAATATATCTACCTGAATTTTTGATCACATTCAATTTAGTATCTGACTGATATAATATTTCATTAAACAGGTTTTTGAGATTCATTTTTCTTGACTTAAAGAAGAAATTTTCTTTAGGATTATCAATTCCATCTGCGATATCCTGAGCATCCTGATTGGCTTTAAGAATCGAATCTACCTGCACTTTTTGACTGAAGAGGCCAGATTTTATTTTTAAATATGAATTTGGTTTTACATTATCTTTAAAGATTTTCTCCATTTTCTTGAACACCCCTTCTATAGATCCATTATTATTTTTATCATATAGACGGGCTCCTTTAATTACGTTTAGTTTTTGTTTATCAGTATTTCCGTAAAAATCGCATAAAGCTTCCGCATAAAAAACTGAATTTCTCGGAATCACACGAGATATGCTATCTACCAGTTTTTTATCAATTTCCTCTATAGTAGATTTCTTAAACTCAATATCCATTTTCTTGATGAAATTAGTATTGGTTTCTCTAAAAAACAACCTGCTCTTAGCAAGAGTAGATCTATAATTATCTTCCATGTTATCATCTACATTGTCAATAATGTCATCGATATCAAGGTTTTTATTAGAGATAAAAACACTTTTTAATTCTATAGCTTTAGGCTGTATGTATATAATACTATCGGTAATACTTGTTACAGCGACACCTACTGTTGAGTAACCCATAGAAGAAATGTATATGGAATCTATTTTAGACTGCATATCGTCTAGTGTAATGCTAAAACTTCCTTCTTCGTTAGTCACTACCCCTTGATTTTTTCCAATTTGTATGGTAGCATAGGGTATAGGTTGATTGGTTTTTTTGTCAACAACCTTAGAGCTAATTGTTTGAGCTTTTATAGAAGAAGAAATGATCCATACACTAAGGATTAATAACACAATTTTATTCATTTTCATAGCATCAATAGCTTCATAAAATTACACAATAAAAGTATAGATTCCATTTTATCTATTACATAGTTACAACGAAAAAGAATACAATTATGGTAATATATTCTTAAAATAAGACGAGATGCTTACTGATTTATAACAAATGAGTTAAATAAAATTTCCTTTATATCAAGTGATTCTTATGATAGTTTTGATTGTACTTCAACGAGCTCAGTAGAACTATCGAGATCTAATTGGATCTATAATCCACCTTCAATCGCCGTAAACTGTTTAATCGCTGTATTAGGCTCTATGATGTTATATCCTTTCCAGAATTCTGGATCATACTTAGAGAGGTACTGTGGTTTGATGGTTTTATTTTCTTTACTACTTTCATACTGACTTTCTGTAATAGATTGAGAATCAAAAACAATTACTTCGTGTTTACTGATTTCGCCGGCTCCAATATCGAGTCCTAACGATAGTTCGTTTTGTTTACGTCTTCCTTTTACAAACTTGTTTTTTTCGATAATTTTAAGCGGACGATCAATCCCAAAAACATTTCCTCTTGTCTTTTCTATATAACGTACACTATATTTACCATTTGGACCTTTAGCAAAAATCGTTTTTCCTTTATACATTGTATCGTGAAAACTAACGCCTAATAAACCAAAATTTTGAAGGTTTTTTACATTCTCATAATCAACTCTCATAATTGCAAAATCCTGTGTATTAACATACATTGTTCCTTTAAAATCCGCCCCTCTTTTAGGCTCAAAATTGATAATATATACGCTACTATCATCTATAGTAGTATAATCAATTAGTTCAAACTTATATCGTCCGGATTTATCGATAAAATTGAGTTTAGAATCCTCCTGAAAAAACATACTGGATAGCAAATCCTGTATGGATGATTTTCTGTATTTAAGAAAATAGTTTTCCTCATTTTTATTAGGTTTCTCTACCTCACTTTTTACTTCTGCGGCTTCTTCATTAGCATCAAAAATAGAGTCCATTTGTACTTTAGTACCTAGAATCCAACCTGATTTTATCTTTAGATATGAGTTTGGTTTTACGTTCTTTTTTAAAATTTCTTCAAGTTTATCAGAGAGTGCCTCCATAGAACCATCATTACTTTTGTCATAGAGTTCTGCCCCTTTTATAATATTTAATTTTTGTTTATCAAAATTGCCATAGAGATCACATAACGCTTCTGTGTAGTAAGCAGATTTTCTGGGTATTATCGATATCACGCTATCTATAAACTTCTTGTTAAACTCTTTGATCGTAGATTTTTTGAATTTTATATTCATTTTATGTAGCTCACTAAAATCTGATTGTCTGTAAAAAAGCTTTTTATGAGACAAATCCTTACTGTAGTTTTGGTCTATGCTCTCTTTTATATTATCAATAATCTCATCGATGCTTAGATTTTTATTAGAGATAAAAACGCCACTCAATTCTATAGCTTTTGGTGTTATATAGATAATGCTATCGGCAATGGAGTTTAATGCGACACCAACTTTTTCATATCCCATAGAAGAGATATAGATAGAATCTATTTGTGTTAATCGCTCGTCTAGAGTAATGCTAAATTTTCCTTCTTCATTACTAATGATTCCTTTATGTTCTGAAAGCTGTATGGTAGCATAAGGAATAGGTGTATTTGCTTTTTTATCTACTATAGTAGAACTAATGGTTTGTGCAGATATCGACAAACTCGATAGAAAAGCAATAGATACAACAGCAATTTTTTTTGTATTCATTATTTGATGATTTCGTTTTTTGATTTTTTATCATTGTAATACTAAGTTTGTCGAAGTGGAATTATTGTTTGGTTGAGTTTTCTTCGGCAGGCTTAGACTGATATTTATATAGACGCAAATACGTTTACAATAGTTGCCTGAGCTATATGTTATTTAATTTTATTAGCACAGGGATACTTTAAGGAGAAGACGTATATAAAGGTGAAATGTTACAAGAAGAAAAAATAGTATTAATGTAGAAATAATAATCAGATTTTTAATGTTGGATTATAAAGCTTGTAGTAGACAACAGTGTTAATGTTTATATAAAATCTTATATCTGCGGTCGTAAATTATAGTTTTATAACACTAATTTATAGATTGTTATGCCTAATAAAACGTATATGATTTATAACTTTGTTTTAATAAATTATTATAGGCCTATGAAATCAAAAATAATTTTATTATTTATAAATACACTATTCATAAGCGGATTGATATCTGCCCAATATGAGATTACCATAGATGCTTATATTTTGGATCGAGATACGCAGCAACCTATTCCTTATGTAAATGTTGGTTTTTTGGATAAAGGTATAGGAACAGTGAGTGATCAGAACGGTCATATCTTTATGCAATATGATGAAGAAAAGATAGGACTACAAAGTACCTTACAACTTTCTAGTCTAGGATATAAAACCATACAGTTATCATCACAACAATTGTTTGAACTCCTAAAAAATAATAATACTATTTTTATGGAACCGTCTGTGTACGCTTTGGAAGCAGCAACTGTAACGGCAGAAAAAAGAAACAAAAAAACTATTGGTAATCTACAAGGAATTGGCCTTATGGGATACTGGAAAGATGCCAAAGCTTTAGGCGCAGAGATTGGAACCAGAATTAAAATTAGTCATAGGAACTCCAAGCTACTCCAACTAAAATTTAATGTGTTGGAGAACATTACGGACAGCTTATTAGTGAGAGTGAATGTCTATGAATCCAAAAGGAAGGTTCCTGGTAGAAATATTCTGACTAGTAATATTTATCATACAATCTCTAGGAAAAAAGGAATGGAAGTTATAGATCTTTCTGACTACAATATTATAGTTCATGATGATGTTATGGTCAGCTTAGAGTTGATAAAGGTATATGGAAAAGAAATAGAATTTTCTGTCAGTGCTTCTCCGGATGGAAGGTCTTATTTGCGGTATGTAAGTCAGGACAAATGGGATGTAAACAAAGATGTAGGAATGGCATTTAGTGTTGACATATCCTACCCTAAAGAAAAAACGCAACTAAGAAAAAGAGAAACCCCTAATGATATTGTAATTTATTGGGATACTTCTTTTTCTGCGGCAAACCATGATCCGACATATACATACCAATTTTTAAAAGAGTATTTAAAAGAAATAAAAAATACTACTGTAACACTGATACCCTTTTCTAATGCGACTCATGGCCAACAAAAGTTTGTCATAAGAAATGGTAAAAGTAATCAACTTGTAGCATCACTTAATAATATGACTTATAATGGAGCTACTAATTTTTCAGCTCTTTTTAAGGAAGAAAATAGGCCTGATCACTATATGGTAGTTAGTGATGGTCAAGCCACTTTTGGGGAGCCCAAACAAGTATATGACGTTCCGGTTTTTTATATTAATCACACACCAAATCCCAATGATTTGTTACTACATAAAGCTGCTATACAAAGTGAAGGATACTATCTTAATCTTACCAAGATCTCTGTTGATCAAGCCTTGTCTAATATAGTATATGAGTTAGAGGATAATAACATATACCAGACCGATAAAACCGAGGAATTGATACAAGGTTTAGTTACTTCTAGTGGTAAACCTGTGCAAGGTTGTAAGGTTTCTGTAAAAGGAACGTTGATCCAGACAATTACTGATGCTAATGGATCATTTTCTATAGATGCTAATAAGGAAGATGTGTTAATGTTTGGTTTTTTTGGAATGGAATCTCAAGAAATTACTTTGGATGCAACAAAAAATATTAATGTGGATCTTATTTCTAATTACACTGTTTTGGACGAAATCTTAGTAGAGACTAAAGATAATAATGAACAAGATGAAATAGTAGAAGATGTATTCGGTAATAAAGTGAAAAAGAAATCACTGGGTGTTGCTATGTACACATTAGAAGAAAAAGATTTTCAACAGTCTGCTATATATTTGTCGGATTTAATAAGAGGTCAATTTCCGGGAGTCCAAGTGTTTGGTTGGGGAGATGATGCAGTTTACCGAATGCGCAGACCTGAACCACCTATATTTGTAGTGGATGGTTTACAATTTGGTACAACTCCACCAACCTTTTTATTTCCTACGCAGATAAAATCAATATCTGCCATTACTGGTTTATCGGGATCTGCTAGATATGGTGGAGACGGAAGAAGTGGAGTTTTTATCATTACCACTAAATATGGTGATATATCAAATAATGAAGAAGATAAGCCAGCTAATCATTTATTAGTGAAAGGGAATGAATACACAACATCTACTTTTTTATTAGATGTTAATCACAATAGACCTTCTTATTTAGATAACTTGTGGAATAGTACAAGTTACAAAGAAGCAAAAGAAATATATTACAACCTTAGAAAGAAGTATGCTATAAGCATACCTTTTTATAGCTATAGTGCTACTTATTTTAAGAGATGGGATACGGTATTTGCGGATCAAGTCTTATCTAATATTTCTGAAATTGGATTTGATAATCCACAGGCATTATTAGTCTTAGCTTTTAAGTTAGAAGCTATAGAGGAATACCATAACGCAGCGTTTTTGTATGCACGTATCTTAGATTTAGCTCCGGATGCGGCGCAATCTCATTTGGACCTGGCACGAATCTATGTTTCGATCGGAAAATATAAACTAGCTTTTGAACTTTACAAAAAAATATTGCAAAACAAGGAGTCTGCAATGGACTTTGAAGAAATTGCAGAACAAGCAGAGTCAGAAATTAGGAGGTTATTAAACTTTCATAGATCAGAGCTTACTTATAAGGATGTACCCGATGAATTTTTAGCGGTAAAAGGAGTACCAGTGCGTCTTGTTTTTCAATGGAGTGATCCTCAATCAGAATTTGAACTTCAGTTTGTAAGTCCGGAAAAGAAGTTTTCTAAATGGAAACATGTATTTAAAGAAAACAAAGAAGAACTATTGTCTAAAGTACAGTCTGGAGTATCGTCTAAAGAGTTCATAATTGATAATGCAATGCCTGGGGAATGGATTATAAATGTCCAATCATTTGGTGATGCTTCAGCTTTAAACCCTGCATTTATGAAATATACAGTGTATACTAATTATGGTCTGCCTAATGAGACAAAGAAAGTACAGTGTATTAACCTCTATAACCAAAAAGAAAAAGTAACATTAGATAAAATAATCTTATAAGACTTTAGGTAAAAAACGTGGTGTTATAACTACAGTTTGTGGAATTAATATTTATTTATTTTCGAAGCCCGAACTTCTGCTTAATAATAAAAGAAAATCACGATAAAGACAGCTACTTCTTATCGTGATTTTCAGCATTTAACTAACTAACTAAATTTTATTAGAATATTCCTCTATATCTCCCTTCCTTCGAAGGAAGGGTTGGGGAAGGATATTGTTTTTAATTAAAAAACAAAGAATACAGATTTGCACCTTACTCTTCTACACCTCCTAGATTATCATTAGAGTTTCTGTCTAGTAATTTATTATAGGGATCAATCCCTGCTTTTTCTGGTTTTTTATCTGTTATGATGGTAAATGTGTTTTCGCCAGGCTGTAACCATTTTCGCTCCAGATAATACGGATTTTTAAGAGGTACTTCTTGATCATCTATAATATCTTCACCAAACAAACCAACTTCTATATAATTTGTTGAATCATCTGTACGCTCTTCTTTTCCTTTATCATTATAATAAATCTTCTTAGAATCTACAGTAAAGGTTGTTTCATAGGTTCCATTATCCAGTTTTTTGGTGGTAGCTTTTTTGACTCTGTTTTCATATAATGCAATCTTTTTAAAACCATCTTCTACAGCATATTTAAGAGAATCGGGAGTTACGCTATAAATTGCATTGTATAAATTTTCTGAAGTAGGATACACACCTTTTTCAAAGTTTTTGTATTCTTCCAAGAATCCTTTTAAGGCAGTATTGATTTTTTCTTCACCAATAATATCCTGTAATTCATACATAACCATAGATCCTTTGCGATACCAAATATGTTGACCGATTTCTACGTCGAGTAAAGAGCGCTCCGGTTTAAAGCTAAAAGCTCTACTTCTTAAGTAACTATCCAAAGAGTATTTAAGGAAGTTTTTGATACCATTTTCTCCATATTCTTGTTTCATAGTCATCAGTGATGAATATTCCGCCAAGGTTTCAGAAATGATATTGGCTCCAGATGTTTTACTAGGAGTTACAATGTGTCCCCACCACTGATGTGCAACTTCATGAGTGGTTACGCGGAAAGCATAGTTAAAATCTTCTGCTTTTTCAAAATCCGCTGCAAACCCAAAATCTTCTGAGTACGGAATGGTCGTGACAAAGGATTGTGCAAACTGAGAATGTGCAGGAAATTCTACTACTCTGATAATTGAATTAGGATATTCATAGAAATTTTTAGAACAATACTCCAAAGCTACTTTTACTCCATTGATAAAGTGTTCTAAATTTCTCTTATGCTTTGGAGAATGATAGATTTCTATAGCCACTTTTTTACCGCTAGGTGCGGTCCAACTGGACTTCTCTACATCGTATCTGGCAGAAACTACATTAAAAAATAAATCGGTCTGAGATTCTAAGTCATAATGAAAATAGGCTCTGTCATTTTCTTTCCATTCCTTTATTAGCTTACCGGGTGCAATAGCTATTTGATCAGCTGTGGTGCTTACCACAGCTTCAAAATTGATATAGTTTGCATCTTCATTGAATAAATTTTTCTTTAGCGCAGTAGAATCTGTTCTAGGTGGCAATAAGTAATCTAATTTCTCCAATCCATACTTCTTTCGGATTCCATTATCACTAAGACTTCTGTCATAATGAAAGCTTGGAAATATAGTTTGATTTAGAAAAGTACCATTGCTCAGTACCTGAGTTTCCATAGTATTGGAAAAACCTTTAGTTTCTGCAGACATAGAAATTGACAATTTTGCTGTCGTTTTAGGTTGCAATGTATTAGGTAATTTATAAAAATACATTCTATTAACAGAGTCAGAAACTACAGCTTTTATTGGAACACCATTATAGATAATTTCTCCTAATTGAGTATGTTCCGCAGGATATTGAACATTTAGTAATAAGGTGTCAATAGGAGTATCATAATTATTGACTAATGTAAACTCTCCTTTTGCTTTTAATGCTCTAGTTTCTGGAAAAACATCAATATAGGCTTTAAGATCCGTTACCTGTGGATGCGCTTGGTTGATTAATCTAGAATATTTCTTTTCAGCTTCAGCGGCAATTTCATTATAGTAATTACCACCTTCTATGGTATTTAATACTTTTAGATTGTAATAGCTATAGCCAGCCACGGATATAAAAGCAATGATAATCATTGTTAGTGCTCCAATCATCTTAAAACTCAATCTTCTTTTAGCAAGCGTCAATCGCTCTTTGGCAGTAGAAAAGAAGCCACGATTCCAGAATAAAGTTCCGATTACTAATAGTATGGCCATCATTAATGCCCAATAGAGACTTAACATAAAGTTCCCGTGCAAGTAATGCCCAAAGCCATTAAGATCACTAAGAAAAATTGGAGTAGAACCTGTAAAAATAAGAAGCGGATTACTACTTTTAAAAGCAAAAGCTACCAATAATGGAAGTCCTATATATAAGAGTATAATGATAAAATGCCCTAAAAACTTATTGTTGACCAATACGTGAATAAAGAAACATAAGAAGATTGTAGTAATAAAACTGGGAATTATTAATGCGAAATTATAAATCACTGACATCCCTAGTTCGTATCCAAAATACCCATTGAATGTTTGAAATAAAATACCAATTATAATATTGACGAAAGCCAAAATAATCGCTACACCAATCAAAGATATTACTTTAGAGAAATACAAACTTGTATTGTTAATAGGCAATGCATCATAAAAGACAAAGGTTTTGTTTTTACGAGTTCTATGCACCGCTTCTCCAGAATAAATAATTAGAATAATAATAGATAAAAGTGTAATACCTCCAGAGATATAGGTGGTTACAAATCTTGTGAGTGGTAAATTGGGAGTTCCATAGATCTCATTAGCATTAAAAATAGTAATTAAGGATAAGATAATTCCAATAAGAATCAATACGATAAAAACGGGGTCTTTAACGATAGAAACGAATTCGATTTTGCTTAAAGATAACAAGTTGTTTCTGTCAGTCTTTTTATTAAAAACTTGATGAATAGGTTTTAATATGGAAGGAACAAATTTATCATTTTTAACTTTGCCTTCTTTTTTACCAGAAACCAGAAATTTTTTATAATCAAATCGAAATAAGGTAATTAAAAAGAATAGGGAGCCTAAAGCTAACCAAAGCATTCTATTCAATAAGAATTTACCATAGATAGGTAGTTGATTTGTATTTAGTTCGTTGATGGACCAATATTTTTTCACAAAAGAAAACACCCTACCACCAAATGGGTCTAAATATACTGTTAACCATTGATTGTCTATGCTTCCGAGTAAGTTTCCTGAGATACTATATAATAAGAATAAGAATATTCCCCCAAGATAAATAATAGGCATTTTTTTAAAAAAAGCCATTAAGCAAAAGAAGAGAGACCCTATTAGAAATGCATTAATTTCTAGAATAAATATAAAAGGAATCAGATAAGATGATGGATTAAAAACATCATATGCTCCATAATCGGGTCTTTCTGCAAACATGCCAAAGGTAAGTCCTATGATAGCTCCTATTACTATAAAAAGATTCAGCAAGGTGACAATGGTAAAACTTCCAAAAAACCTTCCTAACACATAGGATTTCTGAGTGATAGGAAATGTAAAATAAGTTTGCGCGGTTTTATGATCCTGATCCCTAAAAATAGGCACCCCCATAATAGCTGCATAAAAGAAAATGGAAATAACAGAGATAGGAACAATAATCTCGGCAATGTTATTCGGGCTATTTACAAATTGTGCAGTAGAGGATTCCTGAAAATATCCCCATAGACCGGCCATCAAAAGACCTAATCCAGCATAAATCCAAGTAGCGGGTCTGCGAAACCTATATTGTAATTCAAATAAAAATATTTCTTTCATAATTACGCCTCTTGTTCTTGCTTCTGATTAATACTATAGAAATAAAATTCTTCTAAACCATTGTCCATTTGCTCAAAACCATCACCAGGAGTGCTTTCGCTATATATATTAACAAAAAACTGACCACCTCTTAGATAATTAGACAGTACGGTATATTCATGCTGATAGTGCTCCAATTCCGATTTTTCAATTTGCTTTTTGAATATTTTGTTATCTAAAGTACTAGATAGTTCTTGTGGATTTCCTTGTGCAAGGATGCTACCTTCATTAAAAACCGCCATATGCTCACATAGATTTGTCACATCATCTACAATATGGGTAGATAAAATTACTACTGCATTTTCACCTAATTCACTTAATAAATTATGAAAGCGATTACGTTCTAAAGGATCTAAACCGGCAGTAGGCTCATCTACAATAATGAGTTTTGGATTTCCCAATAAGGCTTGTGCAATTCCGAAACGCTGTCGCATTCCTCCAGAAAAATCTCCAAGATTACGACTTCTAAACTTATATAAATTCACCTTGTTTAATAAATCGGCGACATACCCTTTTCGCTCAGTAGCATTTGTAATTCCTTTTACTTTAGCAATATGATTTAACATCATTTCTGCAGAAACCTTTGGGTATACTCCAAAATCTTGCGGTAAATATCCTAACACTTTTCGCAATTCTTCGGGCTGTTTAAAAACATCAATATCATCAAAATTGATAGATCCTGAATCTGCTAATTGTAGCGTGGCAATAGTTCTCATTAAGGTAGATTTACCAGCCCCATTAGGACCTAACAGACCAAACATTCCCTTTTCTAAAGTAAGATTGACATTGTTTAATGCCTGTGTTCCGTTAGGATACGTTTTATTGAGATTTTTTATTATTAGCATATAAAATAGGATTTAGCAATTTTTATCTATTAAATAGTTAGTATGTTATGATAGGAGTTTGTTACAGAATTGATTCAATTTTGTGAAAACGATCCTCCCTTAATTACGTTATAAGTTGGTATATTTACGTCTCTTATAAATTTTACCAGTAAATTAATGCATCAACTACGTAGAAATAGAAGATTACGAACTACCGAATCAATCCGATCTTTAGTTAGAGAACATACCATTACCCCAAATGATTTTTTAGTCCCACTTTTTGTGGTTGAAGGCAATACTATAAAGCAGGAAATTGCTTCGATGCCAGGATATTACAGGTATAGTTTAGACTTGCTTAAAGGAGAGGTGAAGGAGTTATGGGAGATGGGTTTAAAAGCAGTCTTGTTGTTTGTTAAAGTGCCTGATAATCTTAAAGACAATAAAGGAACCGAAGCATTGAATCCAGAAGGATTAATGCAGCGTGCTATTAAAATAGTAAAAGATGTAGCGCCAGAAATGCTGGTGATGACGGATGTAGCGTTAGACCCTTATTCTTCATATGGACACGACGGTATTGTGGAGGATGGGTATATCGTTAACGATCCTACTTGCGAGGTTTTAGCAAAAATGTCCTTATCACACGCACAAGCAGGAGCGGATTTTGTAGCGCCTAGTGATATGATGGATGGTAGGATTTTGGCAATTAGAGAGCTTCTGGAAATTGAAAATTATAAGAATACAGGTATTATGAGCTATAGTGCTAAGTACGCTTCAGCCTTTTATGGACCGTTTAGAGATGCATTAGATTCTGCACCCGGTTTTGGAGATAAAAAAACATATCAAATGGATTTCTCTAACCGAGATGAAGCGATTAAAGAAACGTTAATAGATATTGATGAAGGGGCTGATATTGTAATGGTAAAACCTGGATTGGCTTATCTAGATATTTTAAGAGATGTCAGCGATGCTGTAGATGTTCCTGTAGCGGTGTATCAAGTAAGTGGTGAGTATGCAATGTTAAAAGCAGCCGCAGAAAAAGGATGGCTTGATCACGATGCGATTATGATGGAACAATTAATTGCTTTTAAAAGAGCAGGAGCAAATATAATTGCAAGTTATTTTGCAAAAGATGTGATTAAACTTTTGGGTTAAATTTAAATAGAAAATAGCTATGGTAAGTAGGGATCGATTATATCAGACATTTGGAGAATTATTATATGTAATTGCCACGAGTGATGGTGTGATTCAGAAGGAAGAAGTACATACGTTGGAAGAAATATTAAAAGCACACCCAAAAGGGCAAGAGATTAAATGGTCTTTTGATTATGAAAATGCTAATGATAATGATATCGAAACCCTATATAAGAAGGTTATAGAAGTATTTTCTGACAATGGACCAGATGAAGAATATGACTTTATGATTTATGCTTTAACCAAAATAGCAGAAGCAAAAGATGGTATAGGTTCTAAAGAAGAAAAAGTAATTAATAGTTTTTCTAAAGACCTTTTAGAAAGATTCAAAAAAGACATTGATAATTTATTTAATTCATAAGATCATACAAATGAAATATTTTTTTTTAATACTCCTAAGCATTGCTTTTGTATTTACGAGTTGTAATTCTGAAAAAAAGTCTGAAAAAGAAAAAATTGTAATTGGCTCGAAGAAAAAGTCGTCTCCTGAATTTGATTTGGGTAAAAAACTGTTTAAAGGTAAAGGAAATTGTTATTCCTGTCATCGAGTGGATAAGAAATCCATAGGTCCAAGTATTACAGAGATCATGAAAATCTACAAAGAACAAAACGGGGATATCATTGGCTTTTTGAGGCAAAAAAAAGATCCTATTGTAGATCCTGATAATTATGCAGTGATGAAAACTAATTTTGCTCGCTTAGAAAAATTTACTGATGAAGAATTGAAAGCGATAGCATTCTATATGAATGAAGTGACTGCTAAGTAATGAAACAAATATTCTTTCTTCTTTTTTTTATTTCATATCCCATAATGTCGCAACAAGTAACTCCTAAATCTGCTTTTTTGGAAAAATGGAACAACTCTAAAGAATATTTACTGGAAATAGCGGAATCCATGCCCGAAAATAAGTATTCATATACCCCTACGGAACGTGAAATGGATTTTAAAAATCAATTACTTCATATATGCGGAAATATGCTATGGCTCAGTACGACCTATTTTTCTGAAGAAGTATTTGATCGTAAAAAACTTTCAGAAAATGCTCCTGATTCTAAAACGGAGGTTATTAAGTTGCTCGAAAAATCATTTAATCTTGTTTACGAACGAGTGCAAAATGCTAAAGATGAATCATTAAAAAACAAAGTAGATTTTTTTGCGGGTCCAAAGTCCAAACTTCAGATTCTAAATTTACTTCAGGATCATGTAACGCACCATCGAGGGCAATTAATTGTATATCTAAATCTCAATAAAATTGAACCACCTAAATATGTAGGTTGGTAAATTATAGAATTAATCTTTACTCAGTTGGTTACAAACGACTTTTTTAGGACAACGTTAGTAACCAAAGTGAAACTTCAATATTTTAAATAATTGCGGATGAATTAAATTCATCTGCCATATGGATCGTTGCAAATACTATTTTGTTATGCACGAATAATAAAAATAAAGATTCATAGTTAAAAGAATAAGTATATATTTCATTCTCAACTAAGCATATTATTAAATCACGTATTCACAAATTATTCTTTTCAACCTAACAATACAAACTCATGATTAAAAATTTACAAGTGTTACTACTAGTTGTAGTGGTAACGCTAACAGGCTTCCATTCTAGTTATGCACAATGCAATGATGTTACTTTACAATCTATTTCTAATCCAGGACCATATGATGTCGAAACTTTAACAGAATCCGATGGTTTGCGAAATGGACCAGACTATTCTGGAGGGACGGTATATTATCCTACAAATGGAACACCACCATATCCAAGTATTGCAATTGTACCAGGATTTACCAGCACTCCAGCAGCTGTTAGGGCGTGGGGTCCATATTATGCTTCTCACGGAATTATTGCGATTGTTATAGGTACAAATAGTGGGTTTGATTTTCCAGATGTAAGAGCAAGAGCTTTGATAGATGCCTTAGAAACATTACGAGAAGAGAATACAAGGGCATCTTCTCCAATAATAGGACAAATTGATGTGGAGAAGTTTGCTACTAGTGGTCATTCTATGGGAGGAGGAGGAGCCCAAAGAGCCGCAGTTTTGGATTCTAGAATAAAAGCAGTAGTTGCTTTATGTCCTTGGTTACCGACAAACAGTACACCAGAACTCAATCATGCCGCTCCTGTACTCATCTTTAGTGGACAGAATGATACAACAGCACAACCATCTCAGCATGCTAATATTCATTATAACGAAACATCGGAGACTACTGATAAACTATTATATGAAATTAAAAACGGGAATCATTCTGTAGCAAATACTCCAGCCGGGGCAGAAGGAAACGTAGGGAAATTAGCTATTTCTTGGTTAAAATTAAAGCTTAGTAACGACAGTTGTTATTGTCCATTAATTAATGATCAACTGCTAGACAATCCATCAACTGCATCATCATTTGATACAAATACTTCTTGCCAAACATTGTCCATTGATGAAATAGATAGCAATGATGAATTGACAACGCGTATTTATCCGAATCCAGCAAATTCTTATGTTACAGTAGAAAGTAATTTTACTATTTCTAAGCGATATAAAATATTTTCTGTATTAGGTGAACATTTGGTTAGCGGAAGAATTAACACAAAAAAGGAACAAATTGATTTATCACAGCTAAAACCAAATATATATTTGTTGAATATTGATAATCAGGTTTTTAAAATATTAAAAATAGAATAAATATTGAAGTCAAAATATTATTTAATCCCATGAAACGTAATGAATTTTTTTTCAGATTTTGTAGGGTTAGATTATATGTAGTCCATTTTAGAGCTCCATTTATATAAAGGATTCGTGTCTAGATTAATTCTTTTTTAGAATATATACATTTTTGATTCTTAGTGTCTACTAATCGTATTCCTACTGAAATTATTTATTACTTTAGCAGAACTAATCTTATACCATGGCATTACTTATTGTATATGGAGTCGTATCCATTTTCTTTTCGTTTTTATGTTCAATTCTGGAGGCAGTTTTATTAAGTATTACTCCAACTTTTATTAATGTTAATAAAAAAGAAGGAAAAGCATATGCAACTACTTTAGAAAAACTAAAGAAAGACGTAGATCGACCACTTATTGCGATCTTAACGCTTAATACCATAGCACACACTGTTGGAGCAATATTAGTGGGTGTACAGGCAAAAGTAGCCTATGCAGAAATGTATGGATCTGAGACACGTACAATTCTTGGGATAGAGATTACAGAAGATTTAATGGTTGGAGTTGTTTCTTCTATTATGACTATCTTCATCTTAGTTTTGTCAGAAATTATACCTAAAACTATCGGAGCTACGTTTTGGAAACAGTTAGCTAATTTTACCTCTAAAGCATTAAATGTTTTGATCTGGCCCTTAAAATGGACTGGGATTCTCTGGATGTTACAATTAACCACTAAGCTTATTGGAGGTAAAGGTCACCATGGATCTGTGTTAAGTAGAGAAGATTTTACTGCCATGGCTGATATTGCTGAAGAAGAAGGTGTTTTTGAAGAGTCAGAATCCAAAGTAATTAGAAACCTACTTAATTTTAAGGCGATTTTTACAAAAGACGTGATGACGCCCAGAACAGTTATTAAAACTGCATCAGAAGATACTACTGTAGAAGCATTCTTTAATGAGAATCAAAACCTTCGCTTTTCTAGAATACCAGTGTATAAAGATAAAGCAGATAACATAACTGGGCAGGTATTAAAAGATGAAATTTTTAAAGAAATGGCCAATCAAAATGGTCATAAACTTCTTGGAGAAATAAAAAGACCGATCATATTTACAAACAGAAACTTGCCAATTCCGGAACTATTTAATGAGTTGATACAGACTAAAAATCATATCGCGCTGGTAGTAGATGAGTATGGTTCTGTAAGTGGATTAGTAACGATGGAAGATGTAATCGAGACTCTATTAGGGCTGGAAATTGTAGATGAAAGCGATACAGAAACGGATATGCAGATTCTAGCTCGCAAAAACTGGGAAGCTAGAGCAAGAAGACTCGGAATTCTAGACGATAAAAAAGAAGGATGATCAAAACCGTTTTCATAAGAACTCCTTTAGGTATTGCTTCTATAGCGGGAGATGAAAATGGTATTACAAAGATTTCTATCACAGAAGATTCTAAAAAAAAACTTTCTGTAGATATTCCAGATGTGCTGGAAGAAGTAGTAATTCAATTACTAGATTATTTCGAAGGAAATAGAAACACTTTTGAGATAAAACTCAATCCTTCTGGTACTGATTTTCAGAAAAAGGTATGGAAAGAACTATCCAAAATTCCATTTGGTAAAACTGTAACATATCTAGATATTGCAAAACAATTAGGAGATCCGAAATGTATAAGAGCAGCGGCATCCGCTAACGGTAAAAACCCGTTGTGGGTAGTAGTGCCTTGTCATCGGGTAATCGGCAGTGATGGTTCTCTTACCGGATATGCTGGAGGTCTATGGCGAAAGAAATGGTTACTAGAGCACGAAAATCCTGTAAAGCAGCAATCTCTTTTTTAATGGCTTTTTTTAAATCTTTCTTATATTGTATTAACATTCTTTTTTTGGGATGTTTTGCTGTTACATCGCAAGAAGCACTAGACAAAGAGTTAAATAAACCTATAATCCTGAAAAAAGAATCTCTGCAAAAACTATTGCGAAGAGGAGATAGCTTATTTAAAACTAAGGATATTACAAATGCAAAAAAAGAGTATGATAAAGCTTTTGAATTAATTCAGAATAGCTCAGATATCGATAGTGTAAAAAAGATGATTTATAAAATCGAACGTTTTTTTACAGATAGTACGAGAGAATATCTTAGGGCAATGAATGTACTTAATTTTTTAAGCGAATATTGCGCAGATCAGAACGATCAGAAATGTTTGATGTACGTAAACAATAGATTAGGATTATTACACAATAGAATTGGAGAATATATTAAAGCGTTAGAGTATTATGGAGATGCATTAACGTTGGCTTCTAAGGATGATAATTCGGATTACCAATGGGATATTTTATTAAATAGGGGGGTACTATTCTTAGATATTGGTGATCACGATCAAGCTAAAATTGATTTCAAAAGAGCTTTAATACATATCGATCCTGAAGATACTAAGAAGAGGAAAGGAACTACATACCTAAATTTATCTGCTACTTTTAATGATAAGCAAGCTGATTCTATATTATATTATTCCAGATTAGCAGCTGTAGGTTGTGAAAAGAATTCATTGTCCACAAGACATTGTATAATGGTGTATAATAATATTGCGTGGGCGTATTATTTAAAAAAGATGCCTAAAGAAGCATTACAAGTAATACGAACTAACATAGAATGGGATAATGATAATTTGACATACAAGGATGGAGATGATTTATATCCAGGATTAATGCATACTATGGGTGCCATACAATATGAGTTAGGAAACTATGATAAAGCACTGGAATATTTTTTAATATCAAAAAGTAATTTTGAAAAGAAAAATGATATTTCTGATTTAATTACTGTAAAAGAAGATTTATCAAAGTTGTATGAAACAAAAGGAGACTTAAAAGCAAGTATTCAGGCTTTACGAGATATTAGATCGCTAGAGTCTAGGCAACTAAAGGTTAAGGTAAGTAAAGAATTAGCGAAAAGTGAGAGTAAAAATTTATTATTGGCGAAGGAAAAAGTTATTTCTGGATTGGAAGAGAAAAATTTAAAGATAGAAAAAGAGGTTAGTAAGACGAAATGGCAAAGTTATTTTCTTGGGCTATTATTAGTAGTTACTGTAGTGGTGTTGGTATATAGAGGGTATATTAATCGTATTAAATATTATAAAATAAATGAAAAATTAACCCATACACGATTAACTTCATTAAGATCTTCGATGAACCCACATTTTTTGTTCAATAGCTTTAATACATTGCAGAATTATATTTTAAAAAATGATAATATTAGAGCCAACGAATATATGACAGAGCTTTCGGGATTAATCCGAAATGTTTTGAATAGTTCCGACAGTGTATATATTAGTTTTAAAAAAGAATTGGAGATTGTAAAGTCGTACGTAAATCTTCAAAGAGGAAGATTTCAGGAAGAATTTGAAGCTACTTTCCATGTAGATCCTATATTATTAGATAGTAACCCTAGAATACCTTCTATGATTTTACAACCTTTTATTGAGAATGCGATAATTCACGGTTTTTCGCATTCCTCAATTTCAGGACAGTTAAATATAACATTGCGAAAAGAGGAAGGCATGGTTATTTGTAAAGTTGTCGATAATGGAATAGGTAGAGAGGCCTCTGAACGACTTAAGAAAAAAGCGACAGATGTATCCCATTTGTCTATTGCAACAGAAAACACTAATGAACGATTAGGTATTTTAAATAAAGTAGTTAACGGACAATCAAACATTGTTATTAATGATTTATATGATACTAATGGTAAATCACAAGGAACAGAAGTGATCATTACATTGCCTATAATTAAAGAGATCAAGAAATAATGGATCAAATGTTGAAATGTTTTATCATTGATGATGAGAAAAAGGCTAGAGAGAACATTAGTCTTTTACTTAATGCATATTGTCCTCAAGTAGAAATCATAGGTGAAGCAGGTGATAAAAAATCTATACTTGAAGGATTATCTGGTCTAAACCCTGATGTGGTTTTTTTGGATGTGCAATTAGGGTCTATTACAATTTTTGATATTCTAGATGAACTTGAAGAAATTGACTTCAAAATCATTTTTGTATCCGCTTTCAATCAATATGCCGTAGATGGATATAAATATAACGCATTAGGTTATTTGCTAAAACCTATAGATCCTAAGTTGTTAGTAGAAGTAATAGATAAGGCTATTCCTTTACAAGAAAAGAATGAAAATAAAGAAGATCCAATAGCAAATTTTAATGAACTTTATGCTAAAATTCATGAAGTTCCTAAAATTTCCATAACAGATTCTAAAGGTACGCATGTTATAAAAATACCTAGTGTACTTTATTGTATTAGCAATGGTAACTACACTACTTTTATTAGAAAAAATGAGAAAGAAATAGTAATATCAAAGAATCTAAAATATATTGAATCTAAGTTACAATCTTTTGGGTTTTTTAGGATTCATAGATCTTACTTAATTAATCTGGATCATGTAAATACTCTGGTAAAAGAACAAGGAGGGTATGTAGTTATGTCGAATGAGAAATCATTACCCATAGCAAGAGATTCTAAAAAAGAATTATATCAGAAGCTTAATGTAATTTAATTTGTTTAGAGTATTATTTTTTGAACACGATTAAAAATTGTCTACTCGTACATTAAAATATACATTTTATACATTAGATCATACCAAAAAAATATTCCCAAAAAGAATTGAAACAAATAACCACTAAATTTGAAATAACGATTAATAGTCTTTATTTTATTTAGATTAATTTGGTGAAACTTTATTTTGTAATAAATGCCCTGATTATAGATTTCTGTTTTTAGATGCAACTTAATAATTAAAAAATGCGGAACATTAAACTGATGTTCTGGATAAAAATACACAAACTCAACAAGTATTCTTATAAGTTGTATACTATCACTATTGTAACTTAATCGAATTAAATTATCGTCATAATAATTGTTTATCTTTATTAAAATGCTCGGTTTTTCCGGGCATTTTTTTTGTTCTAAACAGATATTTTATTTTCTTACCTTAGGGCTTTAAAATTTCAAAAAGCAAATGAAAATTCTCAAAAAACTTCTTATAGGTCTCGTTGGTATTATTTTACTTTGTGTGGTTTTATTATATGTTTTTGATTATGATTATATCCTAAAAGGAGTACGTGTAGTATATATGACAGGACATAAAACTGCATATATAGATGATTATACATATTTTGACAATCATGTTGTAGAAAAAAGTAGTACACTGATTCCTTGGAAATTACACGCCAATTATAATAGAGTTACTCCTACCGAAAAGTTAAATATTATCAACAAAGAAATGGGAACCGTAGCATTTATGATTGTCAAAAATGATGAAATTTGGTATGAAAAGTATGCTGAAGGTTATGGTAAAGACTCTAAAACGAACTCTTTTTCTATGGCAAAAAGCATTACAAGTGCCTTATTAGGAAAAGCCGTTATGGATGGATATATCAAAAGCTTAGATCAACCAATAGGAGATTTTCTACCTAAGTTCTCAGAAGGTTTAGCGGCTAAAGTGACTGTAGGAGATTTGTCATCAATGTCATCTGGATTAAATTGGACAGAACATTATACAAGTCCATTTTCAATAACAGCGCGAGCTTATTATGATCCCGAATTAAGAGAGGTGATGAATGGGTTAGATATTGTAGATGAGCCGGGAAAAGAATTTAGATATTTAAGTGGTAATACACAGTTATTGGGTATGGTAGTTGAAAAAGCAACCGGTAAAAGTTTATCAGAGTATCTAAGCGAGAGTTTTTGGAAACCTATGGGGATGGAACAGGATGCATTGTGGCAAGTGGATAGTGAAGATAGTGGAATGGAAAAATCGTATTGCTGTATCGCTAGTAATGCTCGAGATTTTGCTCGTTTTGGAGTACTGTTTAAAAATGATGGAAAGTTTGGAGGGAAACAAATATTACCTAAAGAGTTTACAAAACTGGCTACTCAAAAACGCTTTGAGAAAGATGACATGTACGGTTATGGATTTTGGCTATCTAATCATCTTGATAAGGATATATTTGTGATGCGAGGTATTTTAGGGCAATATGTGATTAGCATTCCTCAAGATGATGTTATTATTGTTCGTTTAGGACATCATCGTGGAGGACCACAAGGATCTTTTAGCGAAGATTTCTTTATATATATTGAGGAAGCTTATAAAATGTTAGAGAATGCTTCATAAGATTAACTTAGAACACATCTTGTTTCTAGACATCGAAACAGTTCCGGAGCAAGAAAGCTTTGATGCCCTAACAGGTGAAATGAAATATTTATGGGCTGATAAAACTAAATATCAGCGCAAAGAGGAGTTCTCTCCAGAAGAATTTTACGAGCGAGCTGGTATTTGGGCAGAATTTGGAAAGATCGTTTGTATCTCAGTTGGGTATTTTACTTTTAAAGTAGAAACAAGGTCTTTTAGAACTACTTCTTTTTTTGGTGATGAGAAGCAACTGCTTATAGATTTCAAAAACTTATTAGAAACACACTTTAATCATCCTCATCATTTACTTTGTGCACATAATGGTAAAGAATTTGATTTTCCATATATCGCTAGAAGAATGATTATTCACGATATTAGTTTACCTTTTAAACTAAATTTATTTGGTAAAAAACCTTGGGAAGTTCCGCATTTGGATACCTTGGATTTATGGAAATTTGGAGATTATAAACACTATACTTCTCTTAAGCTTTTGACAAATGTTTTAGGCATTCCTTCTCCAAAGGATGACATTGATGGTAGTCAGGTAAGAGAAGTGTATTATGAGGAAAATGATATTGATCGTATAGTAATCTATTGTGAAAAAGATACCGTTGCTGTTGCCCAAATTCTTTTACGTTTGAGACAAGAAGAACTATTAGATGATGCTGAGGTGGTTTCAGTATAGAGTCATAGAAATAATAAGCTTGATCAATTCATTTGTGATTTGTTCAAATAATTAGAACAAAAGAACGCTATCATAATTTAGCCAATATAGATTTGCTAATTAGTTTCCCATTTGGTTTTGTAGTCTCCTGTTGTACCAAACCGATATTCTTTGCAATCCATTGTTTTATATAAAAAGTTTGTTTCATACCCATGCTCATATTGGTTTCATTTATGTATGTGATGAGATAACAATTAAATGATCCAGCAGAAGTAGTAATAATTTCTTGTGATTCTACTTTTCGTTTTTTGAGATCTACGGTCATATCTATGCTCATTACACCAGCATCAATGGACATAGTTACTTGACCATCTGGTAATTCTTGTCCGACAGAGAGTGAGTTGGGAATATCAATCCCTTTTCCTTCAATACTGTATTTCATATTTTTGTACTGGTTAAATAAATTAGGAGAAATTATAGATTCTGGATCTAAAGTTGTAGTACCTCCATCACAAGTTACTGTAAATTGGGCTTCAGTAATTTTTTTTTGTTTTTTAGCGTCGCTTAAATACATACTCATAGTAATCTTGGATCTGGAACCTGAAGAATTGACATCCAAAACTTCGTAACTGGTTTTAGAGGTTAGTTTATTTTTATGATTAAAGTGATGTATCGTAATCGTAGTTCCTGCTTTTGAAGGATAAAATTGACTACAATTGTTTTGGGCATTTATGAAAGTATAAGCGAAGATGATTAGTATAAAGCATATTTGTCTCAGTATTTGGGTTACGTTTTTCATTTTGTTGCGTTTTACAGTTTCCTATTTGTGTCATAATCTTTGATTAGGTAAACATGAAACATAAAAAATCGCTCTTTGGAGCGATTTTGAAACTAAAAAGCAAACAGATTTAGTTATTAATTTCTTCCTTTTTCGTTTGGATAGAGTTTATAAACAGGATCACTTTGCCAAAACTCTTTGGTGTTAATATCCATAATTGTAAGAGGGCCTTTAAAAGCAGCACCAGTATCAATGTTCCAAACACAAGTAGCATTCACGGGTGTAGTTTTGTTAATTCTTGTGACTGGAGTATGGCCAATATAGATTTCATTAAAAAGTAAAAGTCGCTTGGGATAAGTAAGATCTGTTTTTTTAAGTTTAGGATCTATTGATAGCGCTGTTTCCCACAAGGTTCGATCCCAGTAAAATAGTTTGCTGAAATATTCTCGATGAGGTCCGTGAAGGTTTGTGAAACCTGCATGTAGAAACAGCCGGTTATGATCATCTATATAATAATTAGTAAGATTTTCATAAAATCCCAGGTGAATATCCATCTCTTGTTTAGATACCTTACTGTAAGAGTCAATAGTTGCCTGACCTCCGTGTTTCATCCATTCGGGCTTGTATTCTTTCTCCGTTAACCAAGTGTAGCAGAGCTCGTCGTGATTACCTCGAATAAAAATGCAAGTATACGTTTTTTGTAATTCGATGAGAAATGAAATAAGCTGAGCACTATCACTCCACCCATCCACATAATCACCTAAAAAAATTAGGGTATCATCAGTTGTGACTTTTACTTTTTCAATTAATTGTTGAAGAGCTTTTAAAGCTCCATGCATATCTCCGATTACAAGAGTTCTGTTCATCGTTATTTATTTTAATAGATTTTGAAGATACTATTTTACAAAGTTTTAAATGTTATTAAATTATTGTTGAGCTATAATTTTTTGTAAAAATTAATTCATTGTATTGTATGTCAGTACTTTATTTAGTGTTTGGTTGTTGCTCATATAAATGTTTCAAGTTTTCTGTAGGGTATTTCAAGAGCTATTTGTTTTGGAATAAAGTATAATTAAAAGTCAAAATGACTAAAACTAAAATTTATTTAATATGAAAAAGATATTTTATGTATTCACGGTTTCTTTATTGTTAATCGGTTGTAATAGCGATGATGATGCATTACCACTAGAAAGACCAGATTTACAAAATGCACTTACAAAAATACCAGATGATATTACAAAATTGTATAGTGCTAAGGGGAATGAGAATACCAACACCGTTATTATATATGAACAAGGAGGGCCGGATAAAGAATTAGATGATCAATATTTTGAACTTAACGGTAGTTTCAACAATGATTACAGCGAGCTATTTAAGGATTATTATAGGGTATATATGCATCAAGCACTTACTTTTAACAATGACCTATGTATGGAAGATGCATTGAAAAAAGAACAAGCTGATTTAGAAAATAGAATTAGTGTAGAAATGTTAGATAGAGTGATTAAGAATTTTAAATCCAAAGGGAAGAAGGTATTTGTGATGGGGCACTCTTTTGGAGGGTTTTTAGTCACAAAATATATCGCTGAGAAAGGAAATAGTACGGCAGATAAATTTGTAATTATGGCTGCTCGTTTAGATATGCAACCAGAAGTACCAAATAATTTCTTAGAAGGAAGACCTTATTATTTTTTAAATGGAACTACACCCACAGAAGAGGATAGAACAGAACTTGTAGAAGAATATAATATGGTAAGACAATCTTGTTCTTCGGTTTTTTCGTTTCTGGGGGCTATTGGTAGCGAGCGTTTTTCTTCAAAAATTACAACTATGAATTTATCTAATGTGATTTATGTGTTTGCTAAAGATGATTTTCAAACAGGAGGATTGTTAACTTCAGAAATAACATTTCTTAATAATAGAATGGCGAAAGTGATTGAGATTGATACAGGTGGTCATGGAGCTATGTTTGATGGACAGTATCCGCAACAAGTCTTTGATCTATTGCAACAATAGTTAAGGGTAGAAGGGTAAGCATACTACTTTATTTAGTATTTATTTTGTGAGGTATAATTACTAATTGTACCTCACTTTTCTTAATATTCTAATACTTTCTTTATATAATGAGTATACTTTTTCATCAATATAACTTTTTAAGTAAGGTTTTGCTTCTTCTAATTTGTCTTTTGCCTCGCTAAAATCATTGAAATAACATAAAAGATAAGTTACAGGTAGATTTAAAAGATCTTTTTGTTCGCTTTTTGTTAGTGGCATTTTCTTTTTTAGCTTCTCTATCAGTGAATTATTACTATTGTATAAATGATATAAGGTTTTTCTGTCAAATTGTGGAGGTTCAAATAATAGTTTACTTTCTATATCGTAACTTACATTGTTTTTAAACTTGATAGTAACTTCTTCTAAGGGGTAATAATCATAAGTATCTTGTAAGCCCAGTTGCACATATTCTATAATTTTAAATTCTTCATCAGTAATAGAAATACTAACTTCATCAAACTGAGAGTAGAATAATTTAACTTGCTCATTTATCAATGCTATATCTACTCTTGAGTAATATATTTCATCCTTTACACGCTTCTCTTTTGCCGACCAACAGACTACAAAATATTCTTTAAAAACTTTGTAATTTGGATTATAATCTTTTCTAGAATTCATAAAATCAAAAACACCATCCAATGTAAGTTCGATATTATTTTGAGCATGACTCTCTATAGATTCTACGATTTCAGAATTTACATCTTTAATTTCAATATCAAATACTTTTGGCATACTGATGCTACCATCTCTAAAAAATACTGTGCCTCCATAATATTTCCAGATATTTTTACGCATAGAACATAACTTACCTTCTTGCGAACGTATGGAAACCAATCCTACAACTTTATCACTTGATAAATGAGGAAAAGGGATATTTTCGTAAGCGACTATGGGAGGATTAGAAAGGTAGGCATTAACTAGGTTTTGGATTTTGCTGTCATCAAAAAAATCAACTCCAATAATCTGATTATCTTCATCTTCAACTCCGATAACGATATAAGAATTGTTTTTTGGGTTAGAATTAGAAAGTGCGCAGATATGCTTTAGAAATTTGGCTTTTCCTTCTTTTTCGCCAATATTGAGCTTTCGTTTCTTATCATAAAAACTATTCTCGTCATTATGCGCTAAAAGATTTTTTATTAAAAGCCGTTTGTTAATCATTCCTTTTACTAATAGCAATACATTCTTTTCCCATATAAACTTAGGAATTTTTATTGGGTATGCAATGTGTTAATAATAAAGAAATTATAAACTTTTATTTATAATGGTGCTATTGGCTTGTGCCGTTGGTAAAACTACCAGATCTGCAATATTTACATGATAAGGTCTAGTGACTACAAAAGCAATAATATCCGCAATATCATCTGGTCGTAATGGATCAAAACCATTATAAACAGTATCAGCTCTATTGTCATCCCCCTTAAATCTAACATTGCTAAATTCAGTTTCTACCAATCCTGGATGAATAGCTCCAACTCTGATTCCATGCTTATTAAGGTCTATTTGCATTCCTTTATTGATGGCATCAACGGCGTGTTTGCTTGCGCAATATACATTTCCGTTAGCATAAACTTCTTTTCCTGCAATAGAACCAATATTGATAATATGACCGGATTTTTGTGAAATCATTTTTGGTATAATCGCTTTCGATACATATAATAATCCTTTTACATTAATATCTAACATAGCGTCCCAGTCATCTAGGTTTCCAGTTTGAATAGGATCAAGACCGTGAGCATTTCCAGCATTGTTAATCAATATGTCGATAGAACTAAATTCTTGTGGAAGTTCATCGATACTCTTAAAAACATGGTCTTTATTACGTACATCAAAACAGAGTGTATGTACTTTTACTGTTTCACATAATTCAGTTTGTAATTCTTCTAGACGTTCTTGTCTTCTTCCGCAAAGTATTAGATTTATACCGTGTTTAGCAAATATATAGGCTGTTGACTTTCCAATTCCACTAGTTGCTCCGGTAATTAATGCTGTTTTCATGATATAGAAGTAATAAGTTTTTAATAGGGATTTTTGCAACACTTAAAAAAAACTTTCGTCTTTTAAAAACATCATCGCGAAAGCCGATGAAAATTGTTACGTCCGTTTTTATCAGTAAAAAGATCTAAATATACTGTAAAATTTGGGCGTAAGCGTATTTTTAGAGGATACATTTAACCTATAATTAACAACAAAAAGAAAAATATTTTAACAATTTGCAATGCTGAAACATGAATGGTAAATTCACGGCTTTAAAAAAAAGAATAGATGGAAGAAAATAGTTCTATTGATATTGCTTCAATCAATGAGAAAATACAAAGAGAATCTGCATTTGTAGATTTACTTGCTTTAGAGATTAATAAAGTAATCGTAGGCCAGAAGCATATGGTCGAACGGTTACTAATTGGATTGCTTGGACAAGGACATATTTTGCTTGAAGGTGTTCCCGGACTAGCAAAAACTTTGGCTATAAACACCCTTTCAAAAGCGGTTCATGGTAGTTTTAGTCGTATCCAGTTTACACCGGATTTATTGCCAGCAGATGTAACAGGGACACTCATTTTTAATATGAAAGAAAATGACTTTTCGATCAAAAAGGGTCCTATTTTTGCAAATTTTGTATTGGCAGATGAGATCAACCGTGCTCCGGCCAAGGTGCAGAGTGCCTTATTAGAAGCAATGCAGGAAAAACAAGTTACAATTGGTGACGAGACTTTCATATTAGATAAGCCTTTCTTGGTAATGGCAACTATGAATCCAGTAGAGCAAGAAGGAACGTATCCACTACCAGAAGCACAGGTAGACCGTTTTATGCTAAAAACAGTGATTGATTACCCTAAATTAGAGGATGAACAATTGATCGTTCGTGCAAATCTTAAAGGGTCTTTTGAAAAAGTAAATCCTGTAGTTTCGGTAGAGCAGATTCTTAGAGCTCAGGAAGCCGTAAGAGAAGTATATATGGACGAAAAGATTGAAAAATATATCTTGGATATTATTTTTGCTACTCGTTTTCCTGAGAAATATGGCTTAGAAGAATTAAAACCTCTTATCAGTTTTGGAGCTTCGCCAAGAGGAAGTATTAATATGGCTACCGCTGCTAAATGTTTTGCTTTCATAAAAAGAAGAGGATATGTTATTCCAGAAGATGTTCGTGCTGTAGTGCATGATGTATTGCGTCATCGTATTGGTATTACATATGAAGCTGAAGCTGAAAATGTAACTTCTGAAGATATAATTAATAAGATTGTAAACGAGATTGAAGTACCTTAGTAGATGTTTTGCATCAGTACAAAGCACTAAATCTTTGTACTTTAATACTTTGTGCTACTAACTTAATACTAACGAGCCAAAAGGCGAGTACATGGATACCAAAGAGTTACTAAAAAAAGTTCGAAAAATTGAAATCAAGACTAGACGCTTGAGCGATCATATATTTGGAGGAGAATATCATTCTACCTTCAAAGGACGTGGTATGACCTTTAGTGAAGTTCGACAATATCAATTTGGGGATGATGTTCGTAATATAGATTGGAATGTAACCGCTCGATATAACGAGCCATATATCAAAGTTTTTGAAGAGGAACGTGAATTGACAATGATGTTGATGGTAGATGTTTCTGGATCACAATTGTTTGGAACCAAACAACAGTTCAAAAAAGAAATTATAACAGAGATTGCCGCAACTTTAGCTTTTTCAGCTACTCAGAATAATGATAAAATTGGATTGATCTTGTTTACTGATGAGATTGAACTTTTTATTCCTCCAAAGAAAGGAAGATCTCACGTACTTAGAATCATTAGGGAGTTATTAGAGCATGAACCAAAGAGTAAAAAAACAAATATTACTGAAGCACTAAAATTTTTATCTAATGTAATGAAGAAAAAAGCGATAGTTTTTATACTATCTGACTTTATTACTGATGATTATCAGCAAACACTTAAAATTGTAGGTGGAAAACACGACGTTACGGGTATTAGAGTTTATGATCGTCATGAAGAAGAAATTCCGAATTTGGGAATGGTGCAGATGGAAGATGAAGAAACAGGAGAATTACTATTGGTAAATACAGGCTCTAAGAAAATGAGAGTGAACTATGCTAAATACTATCAGGAACGCATAAATTATTTTAGAGATAGTTTTAACAGAAGCGGTGCGGGATCGTTAAGCAGTCGTGTGGACGAAAGTTACGTAAAAAAGTTGTTAGGATATTTTAAACGAAGAGGATAGGCGACCATTAAGAATGAAGAATTATAAATTACTAAGTATAAATATGAAATGTAGTATTCCCTCTTTGCAGAGGGTAAAGGGGATGTTTTTTATTTTAATCCTTTTTCTTTCCTGTTCAGTGTTCGCTCAAGTTTCTGCAGGTATTGATTCTACTTCGATTCAGATTGGAGAAGAAATCAGGTATAAAATGCAGGTAGAGGCAGATTCTACTCAAATAGTGATTTTTCCAGAAGGACAGACATTTTCACCACTTGAAGTAATAGAATCCTATAAAACCGATACTACCAAGAATGGTAATCGATTTAGTTTAATTAAGGAGTATGCATTAACACAATTTGATTCAGGATTTTACACAATTCCTAGGCAAAAAGTGATGATAGGAGATCAGGTTTTTCTAACGGATTCTCTAAAAGTAGAAGTGCGAGATGTACTGGTAGATACTACAAAGCAAAAGATGTATGAGATCAAGCCATTGGTAGATGTAGATGCTTCTTTTTTTAATTGGAAAAAATATATTTGGTGGATAATAATTGTCATAGTACTGATCGGGCTGATTACTTTCTTTGTTTTAAGAAGGAAAAAACGAAAAGAAGCTAAAGAAAATGAATTACCACCTTATGAAAGAGCACTCTTGGCATTAAAACGAATTGATGAATCACATCTGTTAGAACAAGACTCGCATAAGGAGTACTACTCTCAATTAAGTGATACTGCACGTAAGTATATCGATGAAGAAGTGTATGATCATGCAATGGAGAGTACTACAGACGAATTGATTGCTCGCCTTGATAAGGAAATAAAAACAGGGTCGTTAAATCTGGATAAACAAACTATCGAAGAGCTTAAAAATGTTTTAAAGACTGCAGATATGGCAAAATTCGCGAAATCTAAACCAGATATCGGAACTGCTAAAGCAGATAGAAATGTAATTGAAAGAGTGATAAATGAAACCAAAGATGCAATTCCAGAACCAACAGAAGAAGAGTTATTAGCAGATGAAGAGTATCGAAAAACAGCAGCAGAGAAAAAGTTAAGAAAAAAGATAATATTTGGAAGTTTAACAGGTATTAGTTTAATAGTAATTACGCTAACAGTTTTTATTTTTGTTAAAGGCTATGATGTTGTAAAGGATTCGCTCTTAGGGCATCCAACCAAGGAGTTAGCAGAAACAGAATGGATAAGCAGTGCTTATGGCTCTCCACCAGTTACTATTTCTACTCCTAAAGTGTTGATTAGAAATAATTTTCAACTTACAGAAGAGCAAAAACAAATTCTTAAAGGAAACGAGACTTTTGTTTATGGTAGTCTAATCGGAAACTTTTATATTACTGTTTCTACAATACAATATAATCAAAAAACAGAGGTAGATCTTAACAAAATAGTAGAAGGTGTTGTAGGTAATTTTGAATCTCAGGGAGCTAAGAATATTACTGTCAAAGATGAAGAATATGAAACATTAGCAGGAGCTAAGGGAATAAAAGTCTTCGGAAGCTTAGAAGTAACGAATACGGTAACTAAGAAGGAACAAAAAAGTGATTATTTGATGCTTAATTTTGCAGAAAGTGGAGGTTTTCAACAGATTATGGTGGTGTATGATAAAGAAGATCGATATGCTAAAGAGGTTGCCCAGCGCATTATTAACTCAGTAGAACTTAAAAATGCCAAATAACTATGTTTGAAAATTTCACATTTGAGAATCCACAGTTTTTTTGGTTGTTTTTAATACTACCATTAGCCATTGCTTATTATATCTGGAAACGAAATAAGCAGCAGGCAGAACTTAAAATTTCTAGTATAAAAGGATTTAAAGTCTCTGGCAGTTGGTTATCTAAACTTAGGCCATTATTGCTTTTGGTAAGGCTAATTGCCTTGGCACTCATTATTACTGCTATGGCTAGGCCTAGGACGGTTGATATTTCAACTAAAACGAAAACAACCAGAGGAATTGACATTGTCATGGCTATTGATGTATCTGCCAGTATGCTGGCCAGAGATTTAAGACCTAATCGGTTAGAGGCTTTAAAGGATGTGGCTGCAGAGTTTATTCAAGGAAGACCCAATGATAGAATTGGTTTAGTTATGTATGCTGCAGAAAGCTTTACTAAAACACCAATAACAAGTGATAAGGCCATTGTACTTAGTGCAATGAAAGAAATTGAATATAATAATCTATTAGAAAATGGAACTGCTATCGGTATGGGACTTGCCACCTCTGTCAATAGATTAAAAGATAGTAAAGCAAAAAGCAAAGTGATTATCTTACTAACTGATGGTTCTAATAATGCAGGTTTTATAGATCCTAAAATTGCATCAGAATTGGCCGTAGAGTATGGTATCAAAACATATACGATAGGTATTGGAACAAATGGTATGGCGTTAGCACCTGTTGCTATAAGACCTAATGGATCATTTCAATATGGAAATGTAAAAGTAGAGATCGATGAGGAACTTTTAAAAGAAATTGCTAAAGTTACCAAAGGAAAATATTTTAGAGCAACTAATAATAAAAAGTTAGAACAGATATACGAAGAAATAGATAAGCTCGAAAAAACAGATGTAGAGGAATTTAAGTTCTATAATTATGAAGAGAAATTCAGGCCATTGGTATTATTGGCAGGTTTGTTATTATTGATTGAATTTTTATTGAAATTTACAATATTTAGAAGTTTTATTTGATTTGAACAAGAGACCTGTCTGGTTTTTAACCAGACAGGTCTGTGAAACTTAAAGCGTTTTGAAAAAAGGAATCATAATTCAGGGAAGTTCTAGAAGTGATGGAGATACAAATATTGTAGTTTCTTACTTAAAGAATATGACAGGTTTTGATGTAGTAGATCTAAACCAAAGAGAAATAAACTACTTTGATTATGAGTTTAAAAATGAGGATGATTTTGAAGTGATTTTCAAAAATATGGTGCAGAATTATCAAACTATAGTTTTAGCCACACCAGTATATTGGTATACAATGAGTGGAATTATGAAAGTTTTTTTAGACAGGATTTCGGATTATTTGTATAAAGAGAAAGATTTTGGAAGGATGCTTAGAGGAAAAGAGATGGCAATGATAAGTTGTAGTAATGATAATGATAGAGTTGATGAATTTAATCTTCCCTTTTCTCGAAGTGCAGCGTATTTAGGAATGGATTATCTGGGTGATGTTCACGCTTGGGTTACTAATAAAGAGATTCCTTTAGAAGTAAAGGAGAAAATAGATGCGCTGGCATTAAAAATAAAGAATTGAGAAAATATAACACTGAGTTGTCACACTGAGCTTGTCGAAGTGTATTTTAAATTACAGTATTAAACTGTAGACTAAGAATAAAAAGAATGTACTTACTAGAAGAAAAAATATATTTTTGGTTGTTATTGGTGATACCTATACTGATCCTATTATTTCTAGGTGTTTTGATTTGGAAAAAAGCAACTCAGAAAAAGTTTGCGGATAAAGACTTGTTAGAAAAATTAAGTCCAAACCAGTCGATTTTTAAGTCAATACTTAAAGTAATCATTATTAGCTTAGCTCTTGCTTGTTTTGTTGTGGCTTTGGTGAATCCCAAAGTTGGTACTAAACTAGAAACTGTAAAGAGAGAAGGAGTAGATGTTGTATTCGCTATTGACGTATCAAAAAGTATGCTCGCAGAAGATATTGCTCCCAATCGGTTAGAGAAATCTAAACAATTGGTAACTCAAATTATTAATAATTTGGCAAGTGATCGCGTCGGTATTATTGCATATGCCGCTAGTGCATTTCCTCAGTTACCGATTACAACAGATTATGGCTCTGCTAAAATGTTCTTACAATCTATGAATACAGATATGCTTTCCTCTCAGGGAACAGCAATCAATGAAGCTATAGAATTAGCAAAAACATATTATGATGATGAAGAGCAAACCAATCGCGTGATGTTTATTATAAGTGACGGAGAGGATCATGAAGGAAATGTAGCATCTATGGCCGAAGATGCGGCTAAAGAAGGTATTAAAATATTTACCATAGGAGTAGGAACTACAAAAGGGGGGCCAATCCCAATTAAGCGTAATGGAATTGTACAGAATTATAAGAAAAATAGTCAGGGTGAAACGGTTATCACTAAGCTGAATACGACAATTTTACAGGAAATTGCAAATCAAGCAAATGGCACATACATTGATGGTACAAGTACAAGTGCAGTAGTAGAAAATGTTACAGAGTTATTGCAAGGTATGGATAAGAAAGAATTCGAAGCAAAGCAGTTTGCAGATTTCAAAGATCAGTTTCAGTGGTTTTTGGGAGCTGGTTTGTTATTACTGTTTTTAGATGTTTTCTTATTAGAAAGAAAAACATCTTGGCTTAAGAAGTTAAACTTGTTTAATGAGCAATAGGATATAAATAATAGAACGTTAGTGTATTGAGCGTTTTGAGCCATTCAACACTGTGTTCGCTTATATAAGAAGTTCGAGATAGGCATTGTAGAAGTATAAAAATTAAAAATGTTATGAAGAATTTACTAATCATATTGTTGTTTTTTCAATTCGGAGTTGGTTTTTCGCAAGACGAGGAGGATAGAGCAGAAATTGTTGCCGAGGCGAACCGATTTGTAGCAACAGCTAATGAAGTGCTAGTTAAGGATGGTAATTTTCCAAAGGCTGAGGGCGAGTATAGAAAGGCAATTTCTAAGAATCCGGTAGATGCTAAAGCAAAATATAACTTAGCTAATTCATATTACAATACCGAAAAATATGATGAGGCTACACAACGCTATACAGAAGCGGTGAAAATTGCTGAATCAAAAACTGAAAAACATAAAGCATTCCATAATCAAGGCAATACTTATATGGAACAAAAAAAATATAAAGAAGCTGTAGGAGCCTATAAAAATGCTTTGCGTAATAACCCTAAAGATGATGAGACTAGATATAATCTTGCACTAGCAAAGAAAATGCTAGAAGAAGAGCAGAAGCAAAACGATCAAAATAAAGATAAAGATAAGGACAAGGATAACAAGGACGAAAATAAGGATAAGGACAATAAAGATAAAGAAGGCGAGAATAAAGAAGATAAAAAAGGAGAGGGAGACGATAAGGATAAAAAGGGAGACGAAGGAGAGGATAAAAAGGATCAAAAAGGAGAAGACGAAAAAGATGAGAAAGGGGATCCAAAAGATGAAGGAAAAGATAAGAAGGAAGATAAAAAAGAAGGTGAAGGAAAACCTGAAGAACAAAAGAAACAACCTCAGCAAGTTCAGGGGCAGTTATCTCCTCAGCAAGTAAAAAGTTTGTTAGAAGCTATGAATAATGAAGAAAAGAAGGTGCAGGATAAGATAAATGCTAAAAAAGCAAAAGGAGCGAAAACAAAAACCGAGAAGGACTGGTAATAAATAACAGATGAAACTAAAATTAATTTTTCTAACACTATTTATAGCAATAACTCATCTAAGCATGGCTCAGGTTAAGTTTGAAGCTAAGGTGAGTAAGAAAAAGCTGGGTATTAACGAAAGATTGCGTGTTGATTTTGAAATGAATCAAGACGGCGATAACTTTATGCAACCTAGTTTTAAGGGTTTTACAGTTGTTGGAGGACCTAATCAATCTATAAGTAATTCATGGATTAATGGAAAAAGATCATATGCTAAGACGTTTAGTTATTTTCTTTCCCCTACTAAGAGAGGAAATTATACAATTGGACAGGCGACCATAGAAATTGATGGACAGACATATAAAACATTACCAGTAAAAGTTCAGGTCACTGCAGCGGTTCAAAAACCAAAAGACGGAAACAATGCGGATTATGTGGCTAGTGAGAATTTACACTTGGTGGCAGAAGTTTCTAAGTCGAATCCATATCTTAATGAAGCTATTACGGTAATATATAAGCTATATGTTAGTCCGAGAATACAGATTAGCAATTTAAGAGAGATAGACAATCCAAAATACAGTGATTTTTGGAGTCAAGCTATTAAAATTGGTCAGCTAAAAGTAGAACGAGGAGAGTTTAAAGGAGAACCTTATAATTTCGTGGTATGTGGTAAGACAGTGTTATATCCGCAAAAAACAGGAAAACTAGAGATTGAGCCTCTTACATTGTCCATTGCAGTAGATGTTCCCACGAATCGCCGTGATATTTTTGGAGGGAAACTATATTCCACAGTAAATAAAACGGTAGCTGCTGGTACAAGAACAATTAATGTAAAACCTCTCCCAGAGCAAGGTAAACCAGATGATTTTTCCGGAGCAGTAGGATCTTTTGATTTTAAAGTAACTCCTAACAGAACAGAATTAGATGCAACAGAGTCTTTAGAGACAAAAGTTTTAGTCTCTGGGAATGGAAATCTAAAACTTTTTGATTTACCAAAACTTAATGTACCTAATGGATTGGAACAATATGAACCAGAACACAATGAACGAGTTCGTACAAACCTCACCGGTATGGCTGGTAATATTTCTGACTCATATACGTTGGTACCACAATTTAAAGGGACATATCCAATTCCACCAGTTTCTTTTTCATATTTCGACCTAAAAACCGAAACATATAAGAGAATTACATCAGAAGAAATTGTGATCAATGTAAAAAACGGGCCTGATAGTGGTAGTATAGTAACTAATTCTGAAACTTCAGGAACTACCAAAAAAACAGTAACGCAAACAGGAAGTCAGTTTAGATTTTTAAAACTTAATGCCAATTTAGAACCACTAGAGAAAGAATATTTTTTTAAATCTAGTGGATATTGGATTGCGTTGACAGCACCGTTGTTTGCAATTCCATTATTCTTATTTTTTGGCAAAAAAAGAGAAGAACGATTAAGTGATGTGAGTGGTAATAGGGTGAGAAAAGCCGATAAGCTTGCTAGAAAGTATCTTTCAGAAGCTAAAAAGAACTTAGGAAACCAGAAGGAGTTTTATATCGCGATGGAGCGAGCATTACATAATTATTTAAAAGCAAAACTTCATATTCAGACAAGTGATATGAGTAAAGATCGTATTCAGCGACTACTTAAGGAGAGAGAAGTTGAGGACACAACTTCCATAGAATTTATCGCCTTGTTAGAAAGTTGCGAGTTCGCCAGATATACTCCATCATCAACTTCGGCTATGCAACAGGATTATGATAAAGCATCTAGGGTAATAGCAGCAATTGATAAACAATTATAAATATTGAAAGTAGTGAAGAATTTAGTAATAATAGTTGTTTTTCTAGTGAGTATGATAAGTATAGCTCAGAATGATGATATATTCGAAAAAGCAAATACTTTTTATAATCAAGAAAAGTATCAGGAAGCCATTGATGCATATAAATCTATTATAGATCGAGGTCAGGAATCTGCTGAGTTATATTATAATCTGGGAAATGCTAATTATAAACTGAGTAATATAGGTTCAAGTATTTATTATTATGAGAAAGCATTAGAACTAGCTCCTAATGACGAGGATATTATGAACAATCTTGCTTTTGCTAATAATGCGACCATTGATGCTATAGATGTAATACCAGAAGGAGTGATTTCCAGGACTATTAGTAGTTTTACTAATATGTTTAGTTTTGATACATGGGCTTGGATTTCTGTATTTTGTGTAGTTCTCTTTGTAGTATTATTTATATTGTACTATTCAACTAGAATATCTTCTAAGAAACGATTATTTTTTCTGGGATCTTGGGTTTCATTAATTGTTAGTTTGTTTGGGATTTTCTTTGCATTTAAGCAGTATAATTTTATAGAAAATAATCAATACGCTATTATTTTTGCTCAAGAAACTACTATAAAAAGTGAGCCTAATTTGCGTAGCGAAGAGGTGTTTGAACTCCACGAAGGAACAAAAGTCAAAGTAACCGAAACGGTAAATGACTGGAAAAAAATTAAACTTGCGGATGGAAAAATAGGGTGGATTCCAGCAACAGACCTTAAAGAACTATAAAATTTATTTTCTAAGAGCCTGAATTTTGCCCTTGGTAGCACTGCGCCATAACCATTCTAATGGCCCATATCTAAAATTTTCTAACCATATTTTGCTTCCTATGGCTTGTAATGAAATAAGAACAACAGCGATAATAACAAGATAGATTGTCTGTAATTGTCCTAAAAAACCTAATCCCCAACCGAAAAGTAAAAAGGTGCCAATAATCGATTGTAGAACATAATTGGTTAACGCCATTCTGCCGTATGAGGAAAAAAGAGAAAGAAATTTATAACCTCGTTTTTTTTGATATAGAAGAATAAAGCCCAAAAGAATGATTGTCGTAAGTGCTATATTAGACCAATCGTAGGTGTTAATAGCTAATATGTGTAACCAACTTTTAAAATCAACAGGTTTTGGTGATAGTGCAAATATTCCAGCAGTTGCAGCCAGAGCAATCAAAAAAGAAATAGAAGCTATTTTAAGCCATTTTCTCACCAACGGTATTTTTTCTGTTACATTGTGAAATAGCCCAATTTTACCAAGCCATAAACCAATCAGAAAGTACCCAAATGTTAAATATAACCTTGCAAATATACCAATTTGAAAATCCATTTTTTGTAGCATTCCTTCACCAGTGTTTGCCGTAAACACTTCGATAATACTACCTTCTTTTAATGTTGATATGTACGCTATATTTATTGTACTATTCCCATCCATAATTGGTGGAAGTCCAAAAGCACTTTCATTGCCTAAAATTGCGTATAATATGAATCTAGGGATACTTACTAAAAACAAACCGGCAACTAAAAGAATCCATTTCTTTTGTAAACGATAAAATGGAATGAGGAAAGGAGTTAACATTGCATATATAGTTAGAATATCTCCTTTGTAAAATAATTGATGTATAAAACCAATGATCAATAATAAAAAGGCTCTCCATAGAAAACGTGTTCCAAAGTTTTCCCCTCTTTTTGCTGCGGTATCCATTTGTATAAAAAAACTAAGACCAAAAAGAATTGAAAACAGTGCAAAGAACTTACCAATAATAAAGAAACTAATAATTCCTCCTAGTATTTGATCAAAAATACTATTCGTGACTTCCATTAGATTTTCGGATGGTGGAGATGCGATATATTGCTCATTCATATGGACTAAACATACGCCAGCTAATGCAAAACCTCGTAAAGCATCAATAATTAAAATTCTATTAGAAGTTAGGTTTTGCAAGATGACTAAAATTACTTTATTGAAGTTGCTTAAGCAAAGACTGAAAGTTAAATTTTACTAATGTTTTGAGTTCATTTATTTTTAAGTGTTTGTAAATAATTGCTCAGTTAATTAATTTTACAATTCATTTAACAAATTTTGAAAGTATTACTATTATTTTTATGACCCATTAAAAAAATTTATGCGTACTATAAAAATTAAAATAGCAAAATTTTTGATTATATCAGGTTTCCTATTCCATTTGGGAAATTATGCAATTGAGTTATTTAATTTTTATAACGGGGATATAGACGCTATCGCTCATATCATAGATGATACTGAGGAACAATCCGAATCGAAAGAGAAAGACAGTTCAGAAAAAGAGGATCTTAAAGAAAAGGGCAAGATTTCTCAATATATTGATGAAAAAAGCACGAGAGTCTCTATTTTAATTTTAAAAGATTATCCAGAAATAAATTACGTAAAATCATCTGTATATCTGGAGTTTACAACACCTCCTCCAGAGTTTTCATAATTTTTTATTAAGTAACCTTTATCTCATTATTTCCATAAAGGGAATATATCTTCTAGATTTTTGAAATTAATCTAATCCTCAATCGCCTAATCTTAGGCATTAACTTAATCATTAAAATTATGAGTATTTTAAAAAATATAAAAAGCGACCTACCAGCGAGTATTGTGGTGTTTTTCGTGGCACTACCGTTATGTTTAGGAATCGCGTTGGCAAGTGGCGCTCCTCTTTTCTCTGGTCTAATAGCAGGGATAATAGGAGGAATAATAGTAGGAGCTCTGAGTGGGTCAGGAATTGGTGTGAGTGGACCAGCGGCGGGATTAGCTGCAATCGTACTAACTTCTATTGGAACTCTTGGTGGTTTCGAAAACTTCTTGGTTGCGGTTTTTTTAGGAGGTTTAATTCAATTGGTTTTTGGAATATTAAAACTTGGGATTATCGGATATTATTTCCCTTCTTCCGTAATTAAAGGCATGCTTACTGGAATAGGAATTATAATAATTTTAAAACAAATACCATATTTTTTCGGTATTGATGCAAATCCAGAAGGTGATTTTGCGTTTCTTCAAATAGATGGAGAAAATACTTTTACAGAATTACTAAAGACTCTGAATGCACTTTTAAGTGGAAGCTTTAATGTTGGAGCTGCAGTTGTAGCACTCTTAGGGCTAGGTATTTTAATTCTATGGAGTAACGTTTTATCTAAAAAAGGAAAATTTTTTCAAATAGTTCAAGGCCCTTTAGTAGCGGTAGTAATAGGGATACTTTTTTATGTATTTACCAAAAGTAGCTCGATAGGTATCACAATTGATCATTTGGTTTCAGTACCAGTGCCAGATAATTTTGATAGTTTTTTAGGACAATTTGCTTTTCCAAATTTTGCTGTTATTGGTAGAGGAGATATATGGGTTACTGCTTTTACTATTGCATTAGTTGCTTCTTTAGAGACTTTATTATGTGTAGAAGCAACGGATAAACTAGATCCGGAAAAAAGAGTAACACCAACTAATCGTGAACTACTAGCTCAGGGAACAGGTAATATGATCTCTGGATTGATTGGAGGGCTGCCAATAACGCAAGTTATTGTTCGTAGTTCTGCAAACATACAGTCGGGAGGAAAAAGTAAAATGTCCGCCATTATTCACGGATTCCTTCTATTAATCTCGGTTATTTTAATTCCAACATTATTAAACCTGATTCCACTTTCTGTATTAGCTGCAATTCTTTTTATCGTTGGATATAAACTAGCTAAGCCATCAACATTTAAAGCAATGTGGAACGCCGGTTGGAAACAGTTTGTTCCGTTCATCGTAACAATTTTGGGTATTGTATTTACTGATTTATTAGTAGGAATAGGATTAGGGTTAGCAGTAGGAATAGTAATTATATTATTTAAAAGTTATCAGAATTCTCATTTTTTACACATTGAGGATAAGAGTAATGGAAAGCATAAAATTAAAATGACCTTGGCAGAAGAGGTTACTTTTTTTAATAAAGGAGCAATCCTAAAAGAACTAGATAGATTACCAGAACATACAGATCTTACTTTGGATGTAAGAAACACTAGATATTTAGACAATGATATCATCGAAATACTACAAGATTTTTCTGAAAAGGCTAAAAATAGAAATATTGATATTCATTTAATATCTGAACGGGGAGTTGCAGAAAACCCAGATGACTATATTCAATTTTTTAAATTAAGACCAAAAACAGTATAAATCAAAGGAATAATTATGAAAGCACATACTAAAGAAACACAAGCAGGAATTACCCCTCAGATAGCATTACAATTATTGAAGGAAGGAAATCAAAGATTTCAGAAGAAACATATGGCAGATCGTGATCTTTTGGATCAGGTAAATGACACTAAAAGTGGTCAGTTTCCGTTTGCAACAATCTTAAGTTGTATTGATTCTAGGGTTTCTTCAGAATTAATTTTTGATCAAGGAATAGGGGATGTTTTTAGTGCGCGAGTAGCAGGTAATTTTGTAAATGAGGATATCCTAGGAAGTATGGAGTTTGCTTGTAAACTAGCAGGAACTAAATTAGTGCTGATTTTGGGACACACCGCTTGTGGTGCCGTAAAAGGAGCGTGTGATGATGCAAAACTGGGAAACCTTACTGCTTTATTAAGTAAAATAAAACCAGCGGTAGCTGCAGTAGCTGAACCATCTGATGAATCGTTAAGAAATTCTAAGAATATCGAATTTGTCAATGAAGTAGCTGTTAAAAATGTACATATGACGATTGATAATATTCGAAAAGAGAGTAGTGTACTAAAAGAAATGGAAGACAATGAAGAAATACTAGTTATTGGTGGTATGTATGATATTAACGATGGTAGTGTAACCTTTTTCGAAGGCTAAAAATGCTAAAACTGTTTTAAAAAAAGGACTAAGTTATGATGACTTAGTCCTTTTTTGCGTCAACCCTAATAGTTTCACTATTGTTGTTCACGATACAATCTAGAAAGATGAAAGGATTTTTTGAAAATCTTATAGGTGATGTATTCGGCAGTTTAACTGCTGGTATTGTAGCATTGCCACAAGTGTTAGCGTTTGGAGTATCCTCAGGTTTAGGACCAACTGCTAGATTATATGGCGCCATTTTTACTAGTTTTTTATAGCGTTATTTGGAGGAACTAATACTCAGATTTCTGGACTAACGACACCGAGGACAGCAGTAAGTATGGCAGTTATTGATATCATCCCTGACTTTATTCCTGAATCTAGTATTTTTAAAGATTTTACAAGTTGTTTAAACTATTTGAAAAAGAGCGGAATAAAGAGCTTTTGGATGGTTAAAATGAGCAATCTTTTTAGTGAGTTTATTATAAAAACAATTAAACCGTAGTGTCAGAATTATCGCTTCGATCACTTTTTAAAATACTAGGTAGTACCATCGGTGCTAACTTTTTTACAGGAGAATAAAGTATTGAAGAATCTAATGTTTCTTGCTTAATTATATTTAGAGACCTATTTCCAGCATCTACAAAAATGATAACTACACTAGCAATAAATGCAAACTTTAATACGCCAAATGCTGCTCCTAGTAGCTTATTAAGAATACCAAGTGAAGCAAAATCTGCAATCTTGGTCAATAATTTTCCAGCAAGAGAAATTAATATAACCACAATAATAAAGGTTATAGCAAATGCGGTTAATTTAAGAGCTCCATCTCCCCAATCAACGTACTGTTCTAGATATTCTCCTATAAGGTGCGAAAAATGTACAGCGATATAAATTCCGGCAACCAAAGCAACTAAAGAAGCAAGGGAAACAAACAAGCCTTTGCTAAACCCTTTTATTAATCCCCAAAGTAAGAGTATACCTAGGATGATATCTATATAATTCATGAAAACTTTTGTTTGGACTAAGATACTATTTTAAATCAAAATTGCGTATCATCGAACAATAGGTTCAAATAAATTTAGGAACCTGAATTCGATTCGAGAAAAGAAATAGATGAAATCTAATTGAAGATAAAAAATTGAATATCAACAAGCTTTAAATCTAGTTCAGATTACAAGAAAGATAACTCTTTGGGAAGTATGTTTAGTATCACTAATTTGAAGATTATACTTGTTCTGATATAACATTTAAGCAATTAGTTTTTGAATTATTATTGAAAATAAAAGCTATATTTAAAATAGATATCATGAATATGAGAAAAATAAATACACTAGTACTATTTTTTATTGTTCTAGGATATTGCTACATCAGTTGCGCTTCTAAAGATAATTTACAAATAGAACGCTATGAGAGTGGTGATATTAAATCAATTGGGAACATTAATAATGGTAAAAAAGTTGGAGTTTGGGCTTTTTATGATGAATTAGGAACCAGAGTGGATTCTATTCAATATGCTAATGGAGTGAGAAATGGTTGGTTTAAAGGTTATGATTTACGAGTAGGGCAATTAGATAAAAACGGACAATATATAGATGATAAAGAAACAGGTGTTTGGGAATCATATCACGAAGGTAATGCACTGCATTCTAGAGAAACGTTTAAATCAGGAAATAGAGTAGGAGAATCTATTTATTACTATGTAGAAGGAACTCCTAAAATGATTACTCAATATGATGATAGTGGGAAACAACATGGTAAAACTGAAGAATTTTATGTAAGCGGGGAGCTCCAGATAATAGGTCAATATCATAGTGGAAAACTTGATGGAGAATGGAAAGAGTATTATGAAAATGGATTATTAAAAGAAACTTACAGCTATCAGGATGGATTATGGCACGGAACCTATGAAAAATATTATCCAAATGGTAATATAGCCGAAAAAGGAAAATATGAATCAGACAATCCTTCTGGAATCTGGGAATATTTTGACATAAATGGAATGGTTGTCTCTAAAAAGAGATTTTAAGTAATCAACATGAAAGCTTTTAGTTTAGAACCATAAATAAGCATATCAAGTTGTATTTTTGCAAAAAATTTTTGCATGGCTAGAGACGAAAAATTAAAAGAACGATGGGAAGAGTTGGTAACTAAATTATCAAATCAATTTGCGGATGGAGATACGTTAGATCTGGATGCTATTATCTATCTAATCGGAGTACAAGAATTGGGTCAGGTGCATCGAAAATTTAAAAAAGATGAAAAATTAGATCTAATGCATATTGCTATTTGTAGGTTGTTAGAACCATACGGTTATTATGAATTCGATTATTTTGATGAGCAAGGATGGCCACATTATATTGTAAAAGAACAACTACCTAATCTCAAAGCAGGAGAGCAGTCTGTCTTAATGAAAGAAGCTATCGTTAGTTATTTTCTGACAAGTGAATATATTTTTTAATATTGTCAAAGAGCTATAATTCAAAAAAAGATGCTTAAGTGAGCATCTTTTTTTGAATATTATTGATAATGTAGTTATCTTCTCATTGCATACCAAGAAGCCGAGGGAAGATTACTTATCAGTTCTCTTAATCCTTTCATATCTATGATTAGGATTCCAAAAAATAACTTTTTCATATCGACATTTTTTTTAATTAAACATTAAATAATGACTAGCTTTTAGTCACATACCATTTGTTTGCATGTATTGGTTATGAGATGTTATTTTGGGAAGATTTAAGGCGAAAATTTATAGTATTTAAAAAAATCTTAGTTTTTAAATACTAAATCTAAAAATAGTTAATATCTACAGTTTTATCAAGGTTTTTAACGTGCTTTAACGTACTTGTTAATTGTTTTTCTTAAAGAATCTTAAAAAAAGGTATTTATCTGATTATAAGAATATTATTGTTTTGTTGCTTTTAAGATTTATTATTTGCCAATACTGATCAATTAGGAGGTGTTTTTTTAGATTTAGTATAAAAAAAAATATATTTTAGATATTATAAAGGATCTCATTGTTCATAATGATACCGGAAAAACTTACTAAGAAACGATCATAGGTAGGCTACCAGTAGAGCCGTTTAATACAATTAGTAATCTTGTATTTTTATTTGTAATAATTTACTTCTCTGCTAGAGTATGAAAAATCCAAAGTGTCACTTGTTTTCAGTTTTTGTATTTTTTGTTATAGCCATAAGTTTTAGAAGTGCGGATACGTTCTGGGAAACTGATTTTTTCTATATGGGAGCGCATTAGTTATGCCATCTATTTAGAGGAATCTCGGTTTTCTTTTTGATGCTATACACCTATCTAGATAATCTAAAACAAAATAAAGTCCTTTCTAAAGGGTGATTTTTCTGGAAATAACACGTTTTATTATTAAAATAACACATTTTTTAGACACCGTGTACAATTTAATGAGGTACAAATCTTAAATTTGCCCTCTACTATAAGAAAAAGATCATGATCGATAAGATTAAAGAATATATCTCAGAAGTTGAAGATTTCTCAGCTAAGACTAAAGAAGAAGTTGAAACATTTAGAATTAAGTTTTCTGGTAAAAAAGGCTTGGTTAATGACTTTTTTGCTGAATTCAGGAATATTGCGAATGATCAAAAGAAAGAGTTTGGTCAGGCTATAAATGCTCTAAAAGTTGCAGCAGAAGAAAAGGTAAAAGCTTTGAAAGATGAGCTAGAGTCCAAAGATGAAGAAAAGGGAGCGTATGGAGATCTTACACGTCCTGCAGAACCGATTGCTTTAGGATCTCGTCATCCAATTTCTTTAGTAAAAAATCAAATTACAGATATATTCTCTCGTATTGGTTTTAATGTAAGTGAAGGCCCGGAAATTGAAGATGACTGGCACAACTTTACAGCACTTAACTTACCAGAGTATCATCCTGCACGTGATATGCAGGATACGTTTTTTATCCAGACTGATCCTGATATTTTATTACGTACGCATACATCTTCTGTACAGGTAAGATATATGGAAGAAAATAAACCACCAATAAGAACTATTTCTCCAGGTAGAGTATATCGGAATGAAGCAATCTCTGCTAGGTCGCATTGTTTCTTTCATCAAGTAGAAGGTTTATATATTGATAAAGACGTCTCGTTTGCTGATCTTAAGCAAACATTACAATATTTTACTACAGAAATGTTTGGGAAGTCTAAGATTAGATTGCGCCCATCTTACTTTCCTTTTACTGAACCAAGTGCAGAGGTAGATGTATATTGGGGATTAGAAACAGAAACAGATTATAAAATGACCAAAGGAACAGGTTGGTTAGAGATTATGGGTTGTGGAATGGTAGATCCTAACGTATTGAAAAACTGTAATATTGACCCAGAAGAATATAGTGGCTTTGCTTTTGGTATGGGAATCGATCGTATAGCGCTATTGTTATATGGAATTTCGGATATCCGTATGTTAAGCGAAAACGATGTACGTTTCTTAGAACAATTTAAGTCTGCTTTATAGTTGAAAAAAGATATAGAAATACCAGTAGTACAAAATGTCTACGTAGCCGTTGTCAAAGAGCAAAATAAAGAGTTCGGTGGAGAGGATTGGAATTCATATATTATTAATGATCAAGAAACTCCAATAGAAATGGTAATGGTAGTTACCAAAGGATACGATACCGAAAGAAAAACTTCTATATTTAGGCATAGTATCGGAACAGTTGATGCCAAATCCTCTGCTAAAATCGAAATGATTCAGGAAGAATTATTTGTTATGAACAATGAATTTTCGGTTACTTTCTTTGCTGATGGTAAACTATTCGATAAGAAATATGTTTTCAGAAAAAATACAATTAATGAAAACGCTTTTCGGGATCTTCCTGTAATAGAACAACGAGGAGTATTGGTTTCATAAACTTCATTTTTATATAATTATTAGTTAAATAACTTGTAGAAAAACAGGTTAATACCCCTTAATTAATACGCTAATTGACTTTACTTTAGCTTCATACTTCCCCGCAACAATTGGAATGCCAACAGCCAATTGTAATGGGGATTTTTTTAATCTTAAAACCTAAATAATATGAAAAAAGTATTTTTTTTAGTCGTAGCAATTACAATTGGGGTATTCTACGCTTGTGAAAAAGAAACAGTAGAAGAAACAAATTCTATTGTAGAGGTAAATGAAAGTAATAACCAAACAGATATGGAAGGTAAATGGGCTTCCTATAGATGTTACTATATTTTCGAAAGAGGACTAAGGTTTCAAGGGAGGTGTTTTTCTTCGCTTAATGGAATATGTGGTTTCGAAAAAATATGCATTCCTATCTTTTACGATCCTTGCTGGTTTGTACCTTGTTGGATTGATATTTGGGAACCTTGGATAATTTATGAAAAACTTGATCCAAGGGACTTTCTGTCTTTTAGAGATAAATTAGAAGTAGACATAGATCCAAGAAAAGTTTCTATACCCTTTGCTTTAAATGAAAAAATAGCAGGATTGCAGTTTTATCAAGAGGAAGGTTTGTTTAAGGATAATGTCTTTATAGTAGAAGATTCATTGATTCTTGACGCAGAAATTTCCAAAGAACTGGGATTGCAAGGCAATGTGGTAAAAGCTGGAAAATATCCAGTAATTACTAATAAGGAAAATGGAACTTTTAATGTCATTTTAGCTGTAGAAAAAGGATTCGAACGCTAATACTAATTGATAAAGGTTGGCAATAAAAAGGGCTGGTTAGAATTTACGATAACCAGCCCTTTAGTTTTGATCTGTAATGAGATTTTTATTCTTTTATCTCAAAAACTATTGGTAAAGAATACATTACGCCAACATTCACTCCATCTTGCACTCCGGGTGTCATCTTAGGTAATTGATTAATAACACGTACTGCTTCGGCTTCTAATGTTGGTAATGGCCCTCGTGCATGAACATCTGTAATATTACCCAAATTATCTATCTTAAATTTCACAAGAATTTTTTGACGTCCACTAAGTTTCAGTTCTTTTCCAATTCCTGTATTAAACTCACTCCCAATGAACTGAGCAACATTTTTAGAGAAACATTTTTTTGCCTCTTTCTTGGAGAGGTTTTCGCAACCAGGATAAACAGGAACCTTCTCTATAACTCCAAATGGAATTTCTGCATCGGCTATTACATCTTTAAAGAATGGTTCTGAAAAACCATTTTTTGTAGTTAATAATAACAATTCTTTTAATGCTTTTCTTTCTTCTTCAGTCATTTCTCCTTTTGCAGCAATGGATTCTTTTAGTTCAGCGATGTTGTTTAAGATTGTACCTTCAGATTTTGAAATACTCTTAGAATTGTCTGTTAATTGTGCATTCGCATCTTCCGTACAAGAAGTGTATATAAGCATAGAACAAACAACAGGTACTAATAATAAATACTTTAATTGAAAGATTTTTCTTGATTTTGATTTTTGTAACATAACAAGTCGATTTTTGATTAATGAATGATTAAAAAATGTATTGATAAATGAAATTTTCTCTGTCTGGAAAACCTGAGATAATAGGTCCTGATAATATTCTTTTTTACTGGTTTCTGCTATAGCCTTAGCATCTGCAATATATTCCTGAAGCATAGTCATTCTATTTTGATATATATAAATTAATGGGTTAAACCAGAATAGAATTCTCAATATTTCAAAGAAAATAAGGTCTATAGAATGATATTCTCTTACGTGAATTTTTTCGTGAAGTAAGACATTGGTTTTTTTATTCTGTGAAAGATTAGTCCCAATATAAATTGTATTGAAAAAAGAAAATGCAGTGGTTGTATTTGGTAATGAAACCAGTGTGATGTTTTTGGTATTTATCTTAGTTCCTGTTTTTTTTAATTTAAAGATTTTAAAAACTTTATAAAGAAATAAAAATAAGCTTGCTGTGATTCCTAGGTACCATAAATACCCAAAAATTGGTATCATAGAAATGTAACTTGATAGGTTGCTCTCTGATCCGATTACAACTTCTGGTAAAAGATGAACTTGCATAGGAGAATTCGTGATAAGTACTTCTGGTAATTGTATGATGTATGCTGCGGGTATATTTTGACTTATAAAATCTAATCGAATCAAAGGAAGTAAAAAACTTAAAATTGGAGTTATGAGAAGATATGTTCTATTCCAGTTGAAAAATGTTTCTTTTTTTAGAAATAGGTCATAGGTTACTAAAAATAGTAGTTGAAGCGCAATGATTTGTAGGATGTAATGTATCATGTTATTCTTCCTCTTTATTTATTTCTCTCATTGCTGCTTCCATCTCAGCTATACTGATATCGTTTTTCTTCATGAAAAAAGAAACCATGCTCTTAAAAGATCCTTGAAAATAACCATCAATCAATTTGTTGATGCTCTGGTTGCTATACTCTGTTTTTTTTACAAGAGGAATATAAATATGGATTCTTCCTTGTTTTCTATAATTAACAAAGCCTTTATCTTCTAATATTCTTACAATTGTAGAAACTGTATTATATGCAGGTTTAGGTTCTGGTAATTGTTCAAGAACTTCTTGGACACTGCCTTCATGTAAACCCCATAGGATTTTCATAATATCTTCTTCTGCTTTCGTTAATTGTTTCATTCTTTTCTTTTTAAGAATTCAAACTAAAATTTTAGTTTGAGATTGCTAATTTAAACTATTTTTTTAGTTTGAACTATTTTTTTAGTTTTAATTTTTAAAACACTGTAGTTTGGAAGCTTTAAAAGGGTAGAAAAGCTCTCTAAACATGTTGTTTGACGATAAAAATTCTATCTCTAAAAAAAAACAGGAAACTTGCGAAATAACCTTTTTACTTTTAAAAAAATGAGAACTCTAGAGATTATTTTGTTAGTTATAATTACCATTTTACCATTTTTGAAACGAGGATTTTTAAAAAAAATAGCAAAGAAAAATATAATGTTTTTCCTATCGGGACTTGTTTTGCTACACCTAATAATCGACGGATACCGATGGCAAATGATTCCTACTTACTTACTAACTCTAATTTTAGTTTGGTGTTTGTATAAAGAATATCCATTTTTTGATGGAGGTTGGATTAGAAAAACTATAAGAGGAATAGCATTAATTTTATTATTGCTATTTGGTTGGGCGTTACCCTATATTCTACCCGTTTTTAACTTACCTAGACCTACTGGAAAACACAATATTGGCTCTCAATATATTCACTTAAAATCAACCCAAGACGAAATAATGACCTCTGATGTAGGAGATAAAAGAGAATTGATGATAAAGGTGTGGTATCCTGCTATCCTGGATAATGAGAAAACAGAATCTTATCTTAATGAAGGCGACAGAGTGAGCTTTGCAGTAAAACATGGATTACCAAAAACCATATTTAATTATTTAGATATTGTCAAAACACATACATACATTAAGCCGTCTGTAGCTATAGGTAAATTTCCTGTATTAATTTTTTCTCATGGGAGTTATTCTCAAGCTTCAGGTTATTATGCTTTAATAGAAGAAATTGTAAGTCATGGGTACATTGTATTAAATATAAATCATACATATGAAAGTACAGGAACACTTTTTCCTGATGGGGAAATAAAGCTTTTTAATTCTGAATATGATAGAAAACAGAATAATCAAGAAATGGCTGAAATGGCTTGGAATGCCATGCAAGACTATAATAAGGCGACAACACCAGAAGAACAATTTAAGACTGTTCATAATCTTATTCTAAATTATTACGGCGCTGAACTAACTGAGCGATATAGCAACGATATTTCTTTGGTTATAGATGAATTAAAAAAATGGAATACATCTACTTTTTTAGCGCATCATCTTGATACAACAAAAATTGGTGTATTTGGTCATTCTCAAGGAGGTGCTGCTGCAGGTCAAGCATTACTTGATGACGGCAGAATAAAAGCTGGAATTAACGTTGATGGTATGCAATGGGGAAAAATAATAGATACAAAAATGACCAAACCATTTACTTTAATTTCGTCTGAATGGGATGACTTACACCCAAATTTAAATATACATGCGTATCATAATGGAAGCTCTTCTGATTTTTACAATGCTAAAATCTTGAATTCTGGACATTCTAGTTTTATGGATATTCCGTTAATGATTAATTTACCATTTATAAATGAAGCAGGAACAATACATCCAAGGAAAGCATATGAGGTAACTACAAACATAGTATTACAATTTTTTGACTTGTATTTATTAGATAAACACTCTAATTTACTGGAATTAAGTAATAAATATCCTGAACTTGAGCTTACGAAAAAGACAATAAAAAAGTTGCCTAACACTGTGCGATAGCTAATTGCTTTGGCAAGTGATTATTTACTAAATTAGTTCTTTAACGCGCAACGAACTCATATACAAATTCCTTCTAGCATTAAGAAGAATGAAACCTGAATTAAAATATATAGAGGAGACTCTAAACAATAATTATAAAAAAAAATGCAATCTACTTATAAAGAGATTGCATTTTTTTAAGTTTTGTTTTCAGAATTATTAATTCCAAAATGAATCAATAATATTTAGTATCCAACTTTTTCACGTACTCTAGAAAGCACTTTATTTGCAACTTCTGATGCTTTTTTAGCACCTATTGCCAGCACTTTATCTACTTCTTCTAGGTTGTCCATATAGTAGTTATAGCGTTCTCGCTCTTTAGAAAATTTACTAATTAGGAGTTCGTACAACGCTTGTTTTGCATGACCATAACCATAATTTCCTCCTAAATAATTTCCTCGCATTTCTGATAATTGCTCTTCTGTAGCTACTAATCTATATAGAGCAAACGCATTACAAGTATCAGGATTTTTAGGTTCTTCTAATGGGGTGCTGTCTGTTTGAATACCCATAATAGCCTTTCGTAATTTTTTATCAGGTAAAAAGAGGTTGATCGTATTACCTTTGGATTTGCTCATTTTAGACCCATCTGTTCCTGGAACATACATCGTTTCTTTCTGAAATTGTGCTTTTGGCAATACAAAAAGTTCTCCAACTTGATTATGCATACGTTCTGCAACATTTCGGGTCATTTCTATATGTTGTTCTTGATCTTTTCCCACCGGTACAACTTCTGCATCATATAATAAGATATCTGCGGCCATAAGCATTGGATAGCTGAATAATCCCGCATTGACATCTTCTAATCGATCTGCTTTATCCTTAAACGAATGCGCTAGCGTTAACCGCTGATATGGAAAGAAACAGCTAAGATACCAAGACAACTCTGTTACTTGAGGTATATCACTCTGGCGATAAAAAACTGTTTTTTCTATATTCAAACCAAAAGCCAGCCAGGTTGCAGCGGTAGAGTAAGTGTTTTCTCTTAACGTTTTAGCATCTTTAATCTGTGTTAATGAATGCATATCCGCAATAAATAAAAAGGAATCGTTCTCTGGCTGATTAGCCATATGAATTGCTGGAATGATAGCTCCTAATAAGTTTCCTAAATGAGGTGTTCCTGTACTTTGGACTCCTGTTAGAATTCTTGCCATAGTAATTTTTTAGTTTGTCGCAAAGGTAATTTTTTTGTTCAGATACCTCAAACCAATTGTGTATTTTTGCCGTTATGTTGATCATTAGAAATATATTGATTCTTCTTTGGCGTATCTGGTTCTATATAATGATGGGTATTCCCATTATTATTTTATTTCCTATTCTATTGATATTGACATCAAGAGAACAATGGTATCCACAATTTTTTGTAGTCGCCAGATTCTGGGCTAAGGTTGTATTGTATGGCAGTGGTTTTGTTCCTAAAGTAAAAAGTGAGGAAAAGGTAGACACTCATAAAAGTTACATGTTTATCGCGAACCATACTTCGATGGCTGATATTATGTTAATGTTTTATTGTGTAAAGAATCCATTTGTATTTGTTGGGAAAAAAGAACTGGCTAAGATTCCGTTATTCGGTTTTTTTTACAAACGAACTTGTATACTTGTCGATAGAAATAGTCAAAAAAGTAGGAAAGAAGTTTTCGATAGAGCGCAAGCCAGATTACGCGATGGAACTAGTATTTGCATATTTCCAGAAGGGGGTGTTCCAGATGACGAATCTGTTATACTGGATGGTTTTAAGGATGGAGCTTTTAGATTAGCAATTGACCATCAGATCCCAATATTACCACTAACATTTCTTGATAATAAGAAGCGATTTTCATATACTTTTTTTAGTGGAAGTCCAGGAAAAATGAGAGCTTTTGTTCATAAAGAAATTCCAACTAAAGGGCTGACACAAGAACAGAAGAAAGAACTAAATATAACAGCGCGTAATGTTATTTTGGAAAAATTAAAATCACATCGGTTTTAAAAAAAACAAAAGCTGTTCCTCCCCAGAAACAGCTTTGTCATTATTGCTTCCCTAGAGCAATAATTCAACCTAACCAACTAAAATGCCTAAAACACATTTAATCACTTTTCTTTTTCGTTGTCTTAAAATTTAAAACTTATTCCGGTGTATATACCGAAATAGTAGGGTTTAAAATTTTCTGCACTTTCTTTAAATCCATTAAATTGATATTTAAAAATAGGTTCCATATTAATCCTAAATTGATCTGATAATTTATAATCAAATCCTATACCAATATTTCCGCTAAAACTAATGTCGTTTACAGTTTCATCTCTTGCTACATTTTCATTCCTAAAATTACCTGCAATGATGGATACTTCCTCATCTTCTACGAAGAGTGTGCTGACTCCTCCAATCATATGAATTCCAATTTTAGAATCTGTTAACGAATATTTAAGCTCTAGTGGTACTTCGATATATCCAATACTATGATTAAGTAGTCCAGGATTTTGAGATTTCACTAAAACTTCGCCATTAATATCTGGAGGAGAAGGAGTAAAGCTAGCTTGTGGAGCTTGAAAATCCGATACAATAACACTTTGGGTATTTGTAAAGTTATTGTTATTGTCTCCTCTACCTACAGAAGAAATTCCAAAACCTACATCTTCTGTGTTATACCCAACATCAACCTTATTAACTCCTGATCGAACACTTAATTTTTTATTAATTGAATAAGCAACCTGAATACCGTAACTAAGGTTAACTTGTCCTTGTTTGTTATTATCCGAAAATTCCGGATCGATAGAAGATCCACCAAATGAATCGTAATATACAGGAGCAACGTTTGGTACTATATTCCATCTTTTACCTGACTTAGTTTCTGCAATGATTTTTTCTTTCTCTTCTTTTTCTTTAATAGCCTCAAAAATTGATTTTTTTCCACTATCCTGATTTTGATCTGAAACTTCTTCTTTACCTAAATTATTAGATGTTTCTTGGTTGTCAACAATTGACTCATTAACGCCATTTTCTTTATTGGTAGGATCTTGAAAATATGCGTGTTCTTTTTCCGTGATATTTTCGGATTGATTGTTAGTAGAATTATTATTTTCTACTATGTCATTTTTAGCAATAATAGCGGTACCTGCAACAGAAACTTTCTCTTTATTTATTTCAGAAGCACTAGCTTTTTGTGTTTCGGTTACCGTATTAAAAGTTGTCGCTTTTTGTTCCAATAGGATGTCGTCTTTTTTCTGATGACCTCTATTTGACAAAATCGCTTCGTTATTGGATGTCTCTGTTGTTGTTATAAGCTTTTTATTGGTAGCATTTTTATTTGCAGAAGGGTTTTTATAAGTATTTGAAATCTTAGATTTAGGATCTGAAGTTATATCAAAAGGAGTATCTTTCTTATCATTATTTTTTAAGGAATTATTTGTAATAGCTTCGTTATTCTCATTGGAGCTTTCTGAAGCTCCATCATTATAGTTTGACTTTTTATTTTTTGGAGTGTCTACAAGGCCATCATCAGGAATGATTGTGTTACTGTTTTGATTTTCAGTAGATAAATTATCAGTGTTTTCCGAGTCCTTAGTAACAACTATAGAGTCTTCAGTACTGTCCGCTGTTAGTAAAACGGATCCAACAGATAAAATTACCGCTACTAGTGCAGCAATTCCGGCAATGCGATACCAAAACGGTATAAGAATTACTCGTTTCCGATCCTTGTTTTTCCGATCTTGAATTTTTTTCCAAATAGCATCATCAGGTGTAACTTCAAAATTTTTGAACTTTTCCTGAAATAATCTATCTATATTTTTTTTATCACTCATCTTCATCCTTCAATTGATTGAACGCGTGGCTCATGATTAGTTTCTATTTTTTCTTTCAAAATGTTTCTGGCTCGTGCCAAATTGGATTTAGAGGTCCCTATCGAAATAGTAAGCATTTCTGCAATTTCCTTATGAGAATAGCCATCTAATACATAAAGATTAAATACCAATCGATATCTATCCGGTAATTGCTGAATAATTTCTAGAAGATAATCCAAGGGAACATTGTCCTCATCTATTTCTACTTCTACTTCTTCTATCTGATCCTCACCAATAATTTCAAAAACTTTTTGTTTTCGGTATTTTTGTAATGCAGTATTGATAGTAATTCGTTTTATCCATCCTTCAAAAGAACCTTTATTTTTGTACTGTTCTATTTTTTCAAAAATTGTAATAAAGGCATCCTGCAATGTGTCTTCAGCACTTGCATAATTGTTAGAATACTTGAGACATATAGAAAATAATTTACTACCATATAATCTATACAGCTGTTCTTGCGCCTTAGCATCTTGTTTCTTACATTTTTTTATGAGTTGGTCTAAACTCACGAACAGTTTTTGTTTTGGTTCATACTATATTATCAAAGCATTATTCTACAACAGGAACTTCTATAATTAAAAATTGATTTTCACCTTGATCATTTCTGCCTTGCCAAAATCTGAAAACATAAGAGTCTTCTGATCCAACAAAAAAGTTAATTGAAGCGTCAATCAAATCTGTTTCTTCAAGATCGTCACACACACGATCATTAACCACAACATTAACTACAGAAACTGTACGTTCGTTTGATAGTCGGTCATAATCAAATCCGCTAAAAGAGTGGCAGTCAGAAGGTCTAAAATAAGAAACTGTAATGTCATAAGTTTCACCTCTTGTAAATTGATCTGCAATATCTACTTCTTCAATGGGAACTCTTTCATACGAAAAAATGATTCCATTATCATCATTTAAGCAACCTGTCAAACAACTTGAAAAAATAATCAATGCAATTATTCTTATCCTTTTCATACTAAAATAATTTTGGGGTTCTACATACCAAATTGTATCATATAGATGTAATTATTGATGTTTGGTTGCGTTCGCACAAGATAATTTTTAGGAGACATTGTGTAACTTTAAATTTCTTTGCACGATTTTTATATAGAACTTGGATATAAGGTATAAAAAAATCCCGAAGGCTCGGGATTTTAGTATTTGTTTATCAGAGTAACTTTATTCACTAACAATTTTTATGGCTTCCTTGATTTTTTCTTCCAATTCTTCCATAAGTTCAGGGTTGTCATTTAGTAATGATTTTACAGAATCTCTTCCTTGACCTAGTTTTGTGTCTTGATAACTAAACCATGAACCACTCTTTTTGACAATTTCATAATCTACTCCAATGTCTATGATTTCTCCTGTTTTAGAGATTCCTAGACCATACATAATATCAAACTCTGCTGTTCTAAATGGCGGAGCCACTTTGTTTTTCACAACTTTTACACGAGTTTTATTACCTTGCACTTCACTGTTACTATCTTTAATCTGAGTAGATCTTCGAATATCCAAACGCACAGAAGCATAAAACTTAAGGGCATTACCACCAGTAGTAGTTTCAGGATTACCAAACATTACTCCGATTTTTTCACGAAGCTGGTTAATAAATATAACCGTGCAATTTGTTTTGCTAATAGAACTAGTTAATTTCCTTAAAGCTTGAGACATTAATCGTGCGTGAAGTCCCATTTTAGAATCTCCCATTTCCCCTTCAATCTCACTTTTTGGAGTTAATGCAGCTACAGAATCAATAACAATAATATCAATTGCCCCTGATCGGATTAAGTTATCGGCAATCTCTAATGCTTGTTCTCCATTGTCAGGTTGAGAAATAATAAGATTATCAATGTCTACGCCTAGTTTTTCTGCATAAAAACGATCAAATGCATGCTCCGCATCTATAAAAGCAGCAATTCCACCAGCTTTTTGTGCTTGTGCAATCGCGTGAATTGTAAGCGTGGTTTTACCCGAAGATTCAGGGCCAAAAATCTCGATCACTCTACCTCTTGGATATCCTCCTACACCAAGAGCTAAATCTAGTCCTAGTGATCCTGTAGAAATTACTTCTACTTCTTGAACTGCAGAATCCCCCATCCTCATCACGGTGCCTTTTCCGTAGGACTTATCTAGTTTGTCTAAAGTTAGTTTTAACGCTTTTAATTTTGCATCTTTTTCTTTATCCGTACTCATGCGTTTACTTTCTTTTGTAATTGATTTTGGCTAAAATACTACAAGTTTTTTGCAAACCCATTTCAAAAAATATACTTATCTGACTAATTTATTAACAATGATTATTAGCTTAATAGAGTAATAGTTTATTTTTTTTTAAAAATATACGCAACCTTTTTTCTATTACTGCATCTTTAAAGAAAGCAAAACTTGAACAAACTATGATGAAGGAGGATGTAGATGAAATTTCTTAAAAGAGTCGTAAGACACAACCTTGATGGCTGTACAGTTACTAGTATTAGTAATTGTATGGTTGAAGGTGGCTAGCTTCGTTATTTAATTTTTAGTCTTTTAGATTAAGTAAATTAATTAAATAACGAATTAGCCCAAAAAATGCCTTGAAGTGGTTTTCAAGGCATTTTTTTTATTCAAAACCGAACTGTTCTTGCATATTACACTATGATTTGTACTTTTGTAAAAAAATCTTTTAACTTAAAAAATTAGTATAGCATGCAACTGTACAATAAATTAAGTGCAAAGGAGAGAGCTACTCTTATTGATGAGGCAGGTACGGACCGTCTTACACTCTCTTTTTATAAATATGCACATATCGGTAATACCGAAATTTTCAGAAATCATCTTTTTATACATTGGGACGAACTGGACGTTCTGGGAAGAATATATATTGCTAATGAAGGGATTAATGGTCAACTGTCCGTTCCTGCACCAAATTTTGAAGCATTCAAAAAACATTTAGATAGTATTTCTTTTTTGGAAAATGTACGCTTGAATATTGCCAGGGAACAGGATATTAAATCCTTCCTGAAATTGAAAGTGAAGATTCGTAAAAAAATTGTTGCCGACGGTTTAAATGATAAAACTTTTGATGTTACAAATAAAGGAGTTCATGTCGATGCAGAGAAGTTTAATCAATTGATTGAAGATCCAGATACTGTATTAGTTGACATGCGTAACCATTACGAAAGTGAGATCGGTCATTTTCAGGGAGCAGTAACTCCTGATGTTGATACTTTTAGAGATTCTTTGGATATTATTGAGGAAAATTTAAAAGAGCATAAAGAGGATAAGAAACTAGTGATGTATTGTACTGGTGGAATTCGATGCGAGAAAGCAAGTGCATATTATAAGCACAAAGGTTTTAAAAATGTATTTCAACTAGAAGGTGGAATTATAGAATATGCTAGACAGGTAGAAGAAAAAGGGTTAGAGAATAAATATCTAGGAAAGAATTTTGTTTTTGATCATCGAAGATCTGAACGAATCTCTAAAGATGTTATTTCTAATTGTCACCAATGTGGAAAACCTTGTGATACTCACGTTAATTGCGAAAATGAAGCATGTCATCTTTTGTTCATTCAATGTGAAGAATGTGCAACTGCAATGGATAGTTGTTGTTCTTTAGAATGTAAAGAGATTAATAGCTTGCCCTATGAAGAACAAAAAGCACTGAGGAAAGGTAAAGGAAATAGTAATAAAATCTTTAAGAAAGGCCGTTCTGAGGTCTTAAAATATAAGCAGTAATGCTAAAATGATTTAGATACTATGGTTTTAAAAGAAATCATAGTATCTTTATCGATTAAGATGTCGGATGTGTAAAACACCTGACCCAAGTAAGAATCATGTTTGCTGTGTTTTATCACAGGCAAATTTCAATATAGCAAGAGAATATGGGGTGTAGTAGTTGTTCCTCCGGGAAAGACGGACAACCAAAAGGCTGTAAGAATAATGGTACGTGCGGTACAGATGGTTGTAATAAATTAACTGTTTTTGATTGGTTATCAAATATGTCGCTACCTAGCGGTGTAGCACCTTTTCATTGTGTAGAAATTCGTTTTAAAAACGGACGTAAAAGCTTTTTCAAGAACGCAGAAAATCTTTCATTAAGCATAGGAGATATTGTTGCTACAGAGGCTTCTCCAGGACACGATGTAGGTATTGTTACACTTACAGGAGAATTGGTGCGTATCCAAATGAAAAAGAAAAAAGTAGATGTAGATAGCGAAGAGGTTAAGAAGATATATAGAAAGGCTTCTCAGAAAGATATTGATATTTGGCAAAAAGCAAGGGATCGTGAGCAAGCAATACAGGTTCGTTCTAGAGAAATAGCAATTCGTCTAAAATTACAGATGAAAATTTCTGATATAGAGTTTCAAGGTGATGGTTCTAAATGTACTTTTTATTATACAGCGGAAGACAGAGTTGATTTCAGACAATTGATTAAAGAATTTGCACAAGAATTTAGTACCAGAATAGAAATGCGTCAGATAGGTTTTCGCCAGGAAGCTGCTCGATTAGGTGGTATAGGTTCTTGTGGAAGAGAATTATGTTGTTCTACTTGGCTCACCGATTTTAGATCTGTGAACACCAGTGCTGCTAGATATCAGCAATTATCATTAAATCCTCAGAAATTGGCAGGTCAATGTGGTAAACTAAAATGTTGTCTTAATTATGAATTAGATGCTTATATTGATGCTTTAAAAGAGTTTCCTAAGACCGAAGTTAAGCTCCATACCGAAAAAGGTACAGCTGTATGTCAGAAAATTGATATATTCAAAGGGTATTTATGGTACGCTTATGAAGGAGAATGGATGAATTGGCACAAGATTTCTGCCGATCATGCTAATGAGATTATTGAATCAAATAAAAAGAAAGAAGCGGTAGCTAGCCTAGAAGATTTTGCTTCAGAGCTTATTGAGGATACTAAAGTTGAATTTGAAAACGTTGTAGGACAGGATAGTCTAACGCGCTTTGATCAGCCAAAAAGAAGCAATAGGAGGAGGAATAAAAATCGGAATAAAAATAAAAAGAAAGTTTCTGTAGAAAAGCAAAATCCTACTTCTCAAAAATCAAAAGAAGGAAATACTGAGAACAAAAATTCAAATAGGAAAAATAACAATCAACGCAATAAAAAACGTAAACCACAGCAGCGCAAGAATAATGATAAATCTTAGGTTTTTAACATTACTTTTTCTGTTAGTAAGTATTGTTTCTTGTGATGATGCAAGGGTTTTTGATGAATATAGAACAGTGTCAGGCTCTTGGGAAAAAAACGAGAAGATACGTTTTACCTTACCCGAACTTGATTCATTACAGCGATATAACTTATTCATCAATGTAAGAAACAAGAACGACTATAAGTTTAGTAATTTGTTTCTAATTAGCGAAATGGAGTTTCCGAACGGCAAAATAGTTACAGATACTTTAGAATATGAAATGGCAGAACCAAACGGGGAATGGCTCGGTGTTGGTTTTACGGATCTAAAAGAAAGTAAACTCTGGTATAAAGCAAATGTAAATTTTGTAGAAAAAGGAGAGTATAAAGTGGTACTTCAACACGCAATGAGAAAGAATGGAGAAACACTCGGAATAAATTCTTTGGAAGGAATTACAGATATAGGTTTTAGAATAGAATTTGCAGAAAACCCTAAATAGTATGGCTAAAGCAACACCAAAATCAACAAGAAAAACATCAAAAACCCCTCAATTAAATGTGATTAAGTACATAAAGTGGTTTTGGATCATTTTTGCATCCGGAATGTTTTTGGTAATATTAATTTTCCTTTTTGCTAGTTGGGGATATTTTGGAGAAATGCCAGGGTTTGATGATTTAGAAAACCCTCAAAACGATTTGGCAACTCAGATTATTTCTTCTGATGGCAAACAAATAGGAACTTTTTTTAAAGAAAATAGAACTCCTGTTAATTTTGAAGATTTGGCTCCAGATTTGGTGAATGCATTAGTGGCAACCGAAGACGCTCGTTACTACGAGCACTCTGGTATAGATGCCAGAGGAACGATACGTGCTTTTGCCTTTTTAGGGAAAAAGGGAGGTGCAAGTACCATTACACAGCAGTTAGCAAAACTTCTTTTTACAGGAACAAGATCAAAAGGATGGCAACGATATACCCAAAAAATTAAAGAATGGGTAATCGCTACTCGATTGGAAAGACAGTATACCAAGGATGAGATCATGGCAATGTATCTTAATAAGTATGATTTTCTTAATCAGGCGATTGGAATAAGTTCTGCCTCTCGTATTTATTTTAATAAAACACCAAATGACCTTAAGAAAGAAGAAGCAGCGGTGCTAGTCGGGATGCTAAAGAATTCTGCGCTTTTTAATCCGTTGCGAAGACCAGAATTGGTAAAAAAGAGGCGAGATGTTGTTTTGTTTCAGATGGCAAAATATGAATATATTACCGCTCAAGAAAAGGATAGTTTACAACAATTACCACTAAAATTGGATTATGCGCCAGAAGGACATTCTGATGGGATTGCTACTTATTTTAGAGAGTATGTAAGAAGTTGGATGGGAAATTGGGTGAAAAAAAATCCAAAAGGAGAAGATGAAGATGGTAATACTCAGTTTTATAATATTTATAGAGATGGTTTAAGAATTAATGTTACCATTGATTCAAGAATGCAGAAATATGCTGAAGAAGCTGTTCAGGAACATATGTCTAACTTACAAAAAGAGTTTGATAAACAGGAACAGAAAAATAAGACGACACCTTTTAGAGATTTAACTAAGAAGGAAGTCGAAGGAATAGTTAAAAGAGCTATCAGGAGTTCTGCAAGAAGAAAAATAATGTTATCTCAAAATAAAAGTGAAAAAGATATTTTGAAATCTTTTGATGTTAAAACTGAGATGAAAATATTTTCCTGGAAAGGGTATATAGATACTATTATGACTCCTAGAGATTCTATTTTGTACTATAAAAGATTTTTAAGATCAGGAATGATGTCGATGGAGCCACAGACTGGTCAGGTTAAGGCTTGGGTTGGAGGTGTCGACATTAAGCATTTTCAGTATGATCATGTTTATCAAGGAGCGCGTCAGGTGGGTTCTACTTTTAAACCTTTTGTATATGCTACAGCGATAGATCAACTTAAATTATCTCCTTGTGATACATTACCCATGTCACAGATTACAATTCCTGCTGGATCGCACGGTGTGATGGAAGATTGGACTCCAAAGAATAGTGATGCTAAGTATACAGGGTATTTAAGCCTTAAGGAAGCGCTTGCAAAGTCTGTAAATACTATTTCTGCACGTTTAATGGATCGAATTGGGCCAGAACCTATTGTGAGATTAGCTAAGAAATCTGGAGTGCAATCAGAAGTTATTGAAGTGGCTTCTATAGCATTAGGGTCTGTAGATCTTAAGTTATCAGAGATGGTAGGTGCGTATGGTACTTTTGCTAATGAAGGTATTTATAATAGACCAGTAATGATTACTAGTGTTGAAGATAAAAATGGTGCTACATTGTATCAATTTGAACCAGAAACACGGGATGTGATTAGTAAAGAAGCAGCTTATGTAACTCTAAACCTTTTAGAAGGAGTTACCCAATCAGGATCTGGAGCACGTCTGAGATCTGGACCCTCTAATAGATACGATTACAAAAATGTGATTACTGGATACCCTTACCAATTTACCAATCCAATTGCTGGTAAAACGGGGACGACACAGAATCAAAGTGATGGTTGGTTTATGGGTATAGTTCCTAATCTTTGTACTGGTGTTTGGGTAGGAGGAGATGATCGTGCTACTCACTTTAGTTCTGTAAGATATGGACAAGGAGCTACTATGGCATTGCCAATATGGGCATTATATATGAGAAAGTGTTACGCTGATAAAACACTTAAAGTGTCAAAAGAAGGGTTTAAAAAACCAGAGAATCTAACTATAGAAGTGGATTGCAAAGAGTTTAAGAAAAACATAAAAATAGAGGATCCTATAGAAGATGAGTTTGGTCTTTAGATTATAATCATTGAGCTAGTAGAATGGAGCAATCGGTTTTTAAAGCAAAAAGCAATAGACAACCAGTAAATTTCAATACCCGTAAATATGTTAGGTATTTTTGGATTGGTTTCATTGCCGTTTTGACTATTGTAATTTTTTTATTTCTTTTGGCTAGCTGGGGTTTTTTGGGTGAAATGCCAACCTTCGAGCAATTGGAAAATCCTAAGAATGATTTAGCTGCTCAGATTATATCTTCTGACGGTGAGCAATTAGGAACTATTTTTAAACCTAATGAGAATAGAACTCCAATTAGGTATGATGATTTACCACAACACTTAATCGATGCTTTAATCGCTACAGAAGATGTTCGTTTTTATAAGCATTCTGGGGTTGATGCACGTGGTACTATGAGAGCGTTTTCTTCGCTTGGCAGAAAAGGAGGAGCAAGTACGATCACACAACAATTGGCAAGATTACTTTTTATAGGTCTCCGATCGAAAAATTGGGACAAATATACTCAAAAAATAAGGGAATGGGTAATTGCTGCTCGTTTAGAAAGGCAATATACAAAAGATGAAATTATAGTCATGTATTTAAATAAATATGACTTCGCCAGACAAGCTATTGGTATAGGATCGGCATCAAGAATCTACTTCAATAAGACTCCTAAAGATTTAAATATACAAGAAGCAGCAGTGCTTATTGGAATGTTAAAAAGTGCAACCATATATAATCCAAAAAATAGATTAAAAAATTCCAAAGATAGAAGGAATACGGTAATAAGCCAGATGGCGAAATATGGGTATCTAACAATTCAAGAAAAAGATAGTTTGCAAAAAACATCTTTAACGCTTAATTACAAATCAGAAGGATATTCAGAAGGTAAGGCTACTTATTTTAGAAGGCAAGTAAAACAATGGGTGGAACAATGGATTGAATCAAAGCCTAAGGGGAAAAACAAAGAAGACCAATTAGAATACCATGATATTTATGGTGATGGTTTAAAAATTTACGTGACTATCGATTCTCGTATGCAAAAATATGCAGAAGAAGCAGTTATAGAACATATGAGTAACCTACAGAAAGAATTTGATAATCAAGAAAGAAATAATGTTGCTTCACCATTTCGGGATATTTCGAAGAAACAAACAGATCAAATTATAGATCGTGCCATCAGAACTTCTTCAAGAAGAAGAAAAATGCTTGATTTGGGTAAAAGTGAAAAAGAAATTCTAACTTCTTTTGATGAGAAAACAAAAATGAAAGTGTTTTCTTGGAAAGGAGTTAAAGATACGGTAATGACTCCGCGCGATTCTATTTTGTATTACAAAAAGTTTTTACATACTGGATTGATGTCTATGAACCCTCAAACTGGAGAAGTGAAAGCTTGGATCGGAGGTATTAATCACAAATATTTCAAATACGATCATGTAAATCAGGGAACGCGGCAAGTGGGGTCTACATTTAAACCATTTGTATATGCAACCGCTATCGATCAATTAAAATATTCACCTTGTTATAAAATACCAAGAGCAAAAGTAACTATACCTGTCGGAAAGCATGGGGTATCAGGAAAAGATTGGACTCCAACGAATACAGATGGGAATTATATAGGTTCTGTAACCCTTAAAGATGCATTGGCAGAATCGGTTAATACTATTTCAGCAAGATTGATTGATAGGATCGGGCCGGAACCAGTTATCAATTTGGCTAAAAAATTAGGGATACAATCGGATATAGACACAGTAGCATCGATATCTTTGGGAACTGAAAACCTTAAGTTATCAGAGATGGTAGGAGCATATAGTACTTTCGCAAATGAAGGAATATATGTCAAACCTTTCATAATTTCTCATATTACGGATAAAAATGGAATACTATTGTATGATAATTTTCCTGAAAGAACAGACGTAATTAGCAAAGAATCTGCATACGTGACTCTTAATTTGATGGAAGGTGTTACGCAAACTGGATCTGGTAAAAGATTGAGAACAGAGGCTTCTAATCAATATATTTATAAGAATGTAGTTACTGGTCATCCATATAGGTTTACCAATCCAATTGCAGGAAAAACCGGAACAACCCAAAATCAGAGTGATGGATGGTTTATGGGTATTGTTCCTAATCTATGCACTGGAGTTTGGGTAGGAGGAGATAATAGATCTACACATTTTGAATCTACTGCTTATGGAGCGGGTGCAACTATGGCACTTCCTATTTGGGCGCTCTACATGAAAAAATGTTATGGAGATGATAATTTGAATGTTTCAAAATCCGAGTTTGAAAAACCTGAAAACCTTTCTATTGAGTTAGATTGTGAAATCTATGAAAAAAGGAATAAGGTAGATGACGAACTTGGTTTTTAGTATCTTATATAAATATCATTAAATATTTCTAAAACTATAAGTGTTCAAACGTTTTAGTACTATTTTTTTAGTACTTTTAATCTGCTAAAATTGAACACTATGATTCGTAAAACAGTGGGTGGAGTTGTTGAAGCTACAGAAGGCGTAAAAGACAACATGACTTTTATGCTTGGAGGTTTTGGGCTTTGCGGAATACCAGAAAATTCTATTGCAGAATTAGTAAAGAAAAATATAAAAGGATTGACCTGTATTTCTAATAATGCGGGTGTTGATGATTTCGGATTAGGACTATTACTTCAGCAAAAACAGATTAAAAAAATGGTTTCTTCTTATGTAGGCGAAAATGATGAATTTGAGCGTCAGATGTTAAGTGGAGAACTGGATGTGGAACTTATTCCACAAGGTACTTTGGCGGAGCGATGTAAGGCGGCTCAAGGAGGCTTCCCTGCATTTTATACACCAGCAGGTTATGGTACCGAAGTAGCTGAAGGAAAAGAGACCAGAGAGTTTAATGGCAAGATGTATATATTGGAAAAAGCTTTTGATGCAGATTTTGCTTTTGTAAAGGCTTGGAAAGGAGATGAAGCAGGAAACTTAATTTTTAAAGGTACGGCCAGAAATTTTAATCCTTGTATGTGTGGAGCTGCAAAAATTACAGTAGCAGAAGTAGAAGAATTAGTTCCTGCTGGAACCTTAGATCCGGATCACGTGCATATTCCAGGGATTTTTGTGCAAAGGATTTTTAAGGGGGAAAGATATGAGAAAAGAATAGAACAACGAACCGTTCGGAAGAAAGAACAAGAATAAGCGACAGAAAACTTTTAAAACTTAAAATACAAACATCATGGCAGTATTACGATTGGGAGATGAAGCACCAAACTTCAAAGCACAAACAACAGAAGGAGAAATTGATTTTCATAATTGGATGGGAGATAGTTGGGGGATTTTGTTTTCACACCCCGCAGATTATACGCCTGTCTGTACAACAGAACTAGGAACGGTAGCAAAGTATACCGAGGAATTTGACAAGCGAAATGTAAAGGTTGCCGCATTGAGTGTTGATGGGTTAGAATCACATCGTGGATGGATTAAAGATATTAATGAAACTCAAGATACAACGGTCAATTTTCCCATTATTGCTGATGAAGATAGAAAAGTGTCCGAATTATATGATATGATCCATCCTAAAGCTGATAGCCAACTGACGGTTCGTTCTGTTTTTGTAATTGGACCGGATAAGAAAATAAAATTGACGGTTACATATCCAGCATCTACTGGACGAAATTTTGATGAGTTGTTAAGAGTTGTAGATTCGTTACAATTAACGGCATATCATAAGGTGGCTACTCCTGCTAACTGGAATCAAGGAGAAGATTGTGTAATATCTCCTTCGGTAAGTAATGAAGAAATACCTGTATTGTTTCCTAAGGGACATACAGAGATCAAACCCTACTTAAGAATGACTCCGCAACCTAATGGGAATTAATTCTTATAAAATTAGAAGAAAATAAATATGCTTGATAAAAATGGAATAGCAAAACGAATAGCTAAAGAGCTAGATGATGGATATTTTGTCAACCTAGGGATTGGTATCCCTACATTGGTTGCAAATTACATCCCTAACGGAATAGAAGTGGAGTTTCAGAGTGAGAATGGTGTATTGGGTATGGGACCATTTCCTTTTGAAGGAGAAGAGGATGCTGATATCATTAACGCTGGTAAGCAGACAATTACTACCATGCCAGGCGCTTCTTTTTTTGATTCTGCTATGAGTTTTAATATGATACGTGGTCAGCATGTAGATTTAACCATTTTAGGGGCTATGGAAGTTTCTGAGAAAGGTGATATTGCAAATTGGAAAATTCCAGGAAAAATGGTGAAAGGAATGGGTGGTGCTATGGACCTCGTTGCTAGTGCAGAAAATATTATAGTAGCCATGATGCATACCAATAGAGAAGGAGCATCTAAACTTCTTAAAAAATGTTCCCTACCATTAACTGGTGTAGCGTGCGTTAAGAAGGTGGTTACTAACATGGCGGTTTTGGAAATTACTGATGATGGATTTAAGTTGTTAGAAAGAGCTCCAGGAGTGAGTGTAGAGGATATTAAAAATGCAACCGAAGGAAGGCTGATTATTGATGGAAATGTACCTGAAATGGTTTTAGATTGATTTAATCAAATTCTACATCAAGGTAAACGATTATTAAATCAACTACGACGAATAATAAATTAGAAAAGGAAACGTTATCATAAAAAAGGCATCATAATTACTCATAAAGTAAGAAAAAGACTACTTTTAAACTACTGTTTTTACTTACTTAAACCTTTGCTTCAACCTACAAACACTACAGAAATCACCTTAAATGTTAAAATTTTGAGTATTTTATCGATTTTAATGGTGTTTAAACGTTGTTTCCAAAAATAATTTGCATATTAGCAGTCCCTATAAAGAAGTACGGTTTTTTAATTGTTCTCTTTTTAAAATATTAATTAAGTTTTAACCCTCACACTTTGCCCTATTATGAAAAAACGTATAAATCGTCTACAGAAATCAGTTAAGCCTACGATCGAGTTGATTTCTAACTGTATGTATTTAGCAAAAAAAGTATTTTTGTTTTAACAAAAAAGATAATTTTTGTTTTGTGATTTTTTGTTGTTAATTAATCGTAACTCCCCAAGTCGCGATGAATAAACCTGTTAGTCTATTGAGCTTAACAGGTTTTTTGTTTAAATAAACAGTGTCTTCAAATTAAGAAATTAATCAATGTACCTTTTAACGATACTTTTTACCTATAGGTATTTTATGCTCATTAATTTGAATAAGATTCCCCTCTATTAATAAGATTTTATTTTTCGAAATAATAAAAGATTTGTGTGCTTTCATGATTAGGTCTTTAGGAAGTAATTCTTCTATTGAAGAAAGAGTTTGATGTGTCATAATCTTTCTTATATGAATATTGGGTGATTCTTAATTAGATTTAGTTGAACTTGTTAATCAATTAAGAGCATTGAGCGGGATGTAATTAGTTATTTTATATGTTCATTATTTTTGAAACTACTAGTCCAGTTAGTTCGATTTAAGAAAGTTTATATGAGTCAGAGTGATTTTCGATAGAAAATAGTATCGAAGACAAGTAAATTTTCAACCAGAAGCCTAATTCAGATACAATTTTTCTTCGTTTTAATGTTATGGGTATTGAGATATTTTCCGTTCCGTTATAAATTTAAATAGAAATATTTGGGTGTGTTTTTGACAAATTATCTGTTATAAGAGTATTCATAGTATTAGATTTAATTGATACTACAATGTATATATGATAGAAACGAAGTGCTTTTTTTTTTGATGAACGTTTACAAACTGGTCTTGAACATTTATATTTATATAAAAAACATCTATAGCCTGAATTTTTTTGTCTAAATATGATACTCATATAACATAAGGTCTTCATCATCATTAGGGATATTAATGATTTTGATAAACGTAAAATCTAATTTTTCCAATAGTCTTTGTGAAGACTTATTTTCTGGTATGGTGATCGCACTTATCTTTTCGATGCCAAACTCTGCAACCCCAACTTCTTTTATTTTTAGTGCACTTTCAAAAGCATATCCTTTTCCTTCGTATTCAGGCAAAAAAGCAAAACCAATATCTACTCCTTCAATTCCATCTCTATCATATAAACCGCAACAACCTAATTTTACTTTATCTGACTTACGGATTACGGTATAATTAGAGTATCCTAATCGTTCTAGTTGAGGTGTCATCTTTTCTGTGATATAACGTTCTGCATCTCCTACGGATTTCACGTCTCGATCTCCAATATTTTGTAGCCATTTTGGAGAATTAAGGAGTTCAAGATAAAATGTTGCATCCTCTATGGTAGCAGGTTTTAATAGAAGTCTGTCAGTTTTGAAGTATTTCATTGAACATTAGAATAAGCTAGTTTATAAATAACAAGTATACAAAAAGCCCTGAAACATTTTGCTTCAGGGCTTTGTTAAAAATTAAGGTTATCGATCTATAATTTTTATTTTTTTATGAAACGAACCATTTCCTCATTTACTTTTAACATATATACGCCAGCTTCTAATGCTTGAACATTTATAGTGTTAGAGAAAGTCCCTTTAAGAACTATTTGGCCTAATATATTATGAATTGAAAATTCTTTTGTTGCTGTATTTCGAACATTTACATTAAGAATTGCTCCTTCTAATGGATTAGGGTATACAGATAATAGCTGAGTCGGTGGGCCTAGAGGATCATCAGATGTTGTAGTAAATGATGTTGTAGTTCCACAAACTCCTAAATTAATCCATCCTGTAGCTGTTCTTTCGTATAGACTTCCTTGATATGTAACTCTATCACCTGTTTGGTATGATTGAGAGCTATTCCATTCCGAAACTCCATCACAGATATCTGTAGATCCACCACCACCAGATGTGTTGGTTAATGATACATTATCTATTGCAATATCAGCCTGCCAAGTAGATCCAGTAATTCTGTTAAATCGTAATTGAACACTTCCACCAGCATAAGCAGAAAGATCAATACTAGCATCTAACCAAGAGTTTCCTTGATTACCCGTTTCGCTCCATAGATTTGTCCAAGTTGCTCCATTATCAGTACTAGCATCTACTGCGATACTTCCCATATCTGCAGCTCCGTACATATGGTAACTAAAAGAGAAACTTGCTTCAGAAAGACCAGATAAGTCAAAACAAGGAGAGTTTAATATTGCTTGTTTGTTAGGATACCCAGTTCCATTACCAGAGGCTTCTACAAAAATATAATATGTGCCTTGCGTTGCAGAAGATGGTCCTGTAGTACCAGAAGGTGTTCCACTAGCATCAACTAACCAATTAATATCATCAGCGGTAGATTGCGTCCACGATCCAAGTGTATTTTCAAATCCTTCATTATAAGGAAAAGAAGAAATACCTGAGGCACATCCACCACCAGTAGATCCACCAGTTGTAGTAATATCAACAGTATTACTAAATGCAGATTCGTTTCCAGCTGCGTCTTTTGCTTTTACACTAAACTGGTATGCAGTATCTGCAGTTAATCCAGTAACATTAGCTGTTGTACTAGTAACTTCTCCTAAGATTGTACTTCCTTGATAGACATCATATGCCGTTACTCCCACATTATCAGTAGCAGCTGTCCAAGATAAAGTTAAAGTAGTTTCTGCAACATTAGATGCAGCTAATCCAGCAGGTGCTGTTGGTGCTTGTATATCCCCTTGCGAAGCTCCTATTATAATAGTATAATCTTCTACTTCGCCATAATCAAAAGATTCACAAGAACTTGGTACTCCATTGTACTTCATAGAAACTCGCATTCTTGTATCCCCATTTACAGCACTAGATGGAACTGTAAAAGTTCCACTAACAGGTGTAGTTTGTGTAGCAGCCTGAGTCCATACTTGTTCTCCAGAATCTGTAAATACACCATTTTGGTTATAATCGATCCATACGCTGTATCCTTCATTGTAAGTTGTGCCACTCCAAGTTGGAGTTACAGTAATTGTATTTGAACTTCCTTTTGCAATTGATGTAGAAATAGAAGTGAAGTCTGTATAACCACCACTTCCAGCACCAGATACATTGTTGATTGTTCCTAATTGAACATTACCAATATGTTCATCAGCTACGCTGTTACCATTAGATGCACAATAATTTAATTGAACTTCTGTAGTAGTAAAGGTTGTTGATGTGCTATAAGAAGAAGTTGATCCATCAGAACAATTACTTCTTACTTGTGCTTCATACGAAGTAGTAGCAGCTAAACCAGAAATTACGTAAGAAGTTCCACCACCAGCTTGAGTAGTCCAAGTTGAAGTACCTGTTTGACGATATCTTACATCAAAAGATGCTCCAGGAACTGCAGTCCAGTTAATTGTCGCAGTATCCGAACCTACATTAGAGGATCCTATTCCCGCAGGAACGGTAGCATTACAAACAACAGGTGTTCCGGTCAATCCAGTAACTATAAGAGAGAAATTTTGACTTCCTCCAACTAGAGATCCTTTGTTAGTAACTGTAATTGTATAAGAACCAGAAGCATTAGCTACATCGATTCTTTCGTATGGATCTACAGTGTTATCACCAGTTCCATTTGTTGTTACTCCTGTTAATCGGTAAGGACTGTAGGTTGTAGAGTTTTTAGTAACTCTAATATCTAGATCGTTTACTAACATAGCAGTATTAGAATTGGTAGCAGTTGTTGCAGTACCCGCACGATCTGTCCAAGAGATAGATGCCATTAATGGACTATTTCCGTCGGAATCAACTGTGATCGAATATGTTTGACCACTATTTAAAGTTAATTCTTCAATTTTACTTTCATTTCCGTTTACAGAGATAGTTTCCGCAGCAACTTTAGAATTCATTAATCCCCATCCGTATACAGCATCAGGGCCAGAAGGTCCTGCATCATCTGCAGTATGCAGTGCTAACCCTTTCAAGGTTGCAGCTCTCATAAAACTTCCGTTTAAGTTATTATAGTGCTGTTGTAATAGTAATAAAGAACCAGTTACATTTGGCGATGCCATTGAGGTTCCAGTAATACTAGCGTATGCAGTGTCGCTACTTTCATAGGTTGAATATACACTTGTACCATTACCAGTGATATCTGGTTTGATTCTAAAATCATCAGTAGGTCCTTCACTACTAGAACTGTTAATTGAAACACTACTCAAAGAGCCATCTGCATTTATACTTGCATCCTGAGCATTGGCAACAACCATATTGTTTTTTGAAGTTGAGTGTCCGGTTAATTTATCATAAGAAGAATTTCCTCCAAGTGGAGAGCCATTATAACTATTTTGGTTACCATCGTTACCAGCAGCAACTACCATAAGATAATAAGGTGCGTTAAACATTACTTCATCCCAAGCTTCTGATTCATCGATATAAGCTCCGAAATACTGATCAGGAACTAAATCACTTCTAAAACCATATGAGTGGTTAGAAAGAAGCATTCCGTTTGCAGCGGCAGCAGTAGCTTCAGCAACATCGTTGTTCCACATATACCCATTTACTTTTGCTTGTGGAGCCATTCCTTTCGCATTCGCTTGTACACCAGAAGCCATAATAGTTCCAGTTACGTGAGCAGCGTGAAAGTTAAGTTGTAGACCTCCTTCTGTAGAAGTATCCTGAATAGTTACACGATTGTTACCGCCAGTACCATCATATTCTTGGTGAGATGCTCTCGCGTGACCACCATCCCATACATAGGCAGTCATGTTTTGACCATCTAAGTTAAGGCCAAGAGATCCTCCGATATTAAGATGATTTGCTCTTGTAGATCTAGCTGCAGCAACATTACTTGTAGCATAATAAATAGCACTTCCATCTTCTGCTAGTCTTTGTAATTCTACAAAACTTCCGTCTTTTAGTGTTGTCGTAATTGGCCATCCGTTTTGCTTAGCGGCCTGTATTGCTTCTTTTTTCAATAGTGCAGCTTTTTCGGTATTTTGCGCCTGCAACTGATTTAATTTAGAAATATTACTCTCTGATCTAATTTTTAATTTAGCTGTTTCTGTTTGTGCAAATGCTGCAGTAGAAAGGAGAAACATTGTGGAAAAAACTAGTGTGTGTAGTTTTCCAAACCTTTTTGGCATAAAGCCAAATACCCCAGTAAGGTTTTTGTAACGTTTTTTCATTTTTATTGAGTTTGAGTTAGCTATTATTAAATTTCCTTGATGATTCTATAAGGAAACGACCAAAACTCTTAAAATATTCCTAATTAAAAAAAAAAATTCGACGAAAAGACTGAAATTTACCACACAAAACCTTAACATTGACTTAACGTTTGTTTCACGTATTTCAATATGTAGGATTATTATTACTAAATATGGTAAAAACGTTATGATTTTTTACTATTTCTGTAAAAATGTTACGGTTTTCTGTTCGTTGTAGTAAGTTTCTCCGCGAAGATAAAACCCAACATGACCTCCGTAATTTGGTGTTTCTAAAAATAAATTAGAGTTTTCTTTAGCTTCTTTAATAGGATAACATGCATTTCCCAGAAAAGTATCATTTTTAGCATTTATGATAAGTGTAGGTATCTCTATACCCATTAAAAACTGCTTACTACTGCATTTTGTATAATAATCAATAGCATCAATATATCCATGCGCTTTGCTAGTGTATAGGTCATCAATATCAATTAGAGATTTACACAAACTAATGTCTGATTTACTAATTCTGTCTGGAAAAACCTCTTGTCGTTCTCTTAATTTTTCTTTTAAACTTCTAATAAAACGTTGTTGGTATATAAAATTTTTGGGCTTATTGATTTCTGTTAAAGAATCGTAAAGATCGCAAGGAACGGATACAGCTACAGCAGATTTAACTTGAGAAGGAATTGTTCTTTCTCCTAAATATTTTAGTGCAATATTTCCTCCAAGACTGAATCCGCAAATAGAAATACTACCATAATTTTTTTCAATAATATGTGTAATAATGGAATCTAAGTCATCGCTTACCCCAGCATTGTAAGATCTGTATAATCGATTTACTTCTCCACTACAATTGCGAAGGTTTACTGCAGCTACATCCCAATGATTATGATTTAGATGTTTGGCTAATCCCATAATATATTGTCGTTGAGCATTACCTTCCAGTCCATGAATCAATACAGCAACCCGTTTTGATGATTCCGGATTGACTCCAAAACTCCAATCTATATCTATGAAATCACCATCATCTAACTCTATCCGTTCTCGTTGTTGATTTATTCCATTAATTTTTCTTAATAAATTGGGGTATATGGTAGAAAAATGGCCGTTTTTAAAAATATATGGTGGCGAATATTGTGAGGATACTATAGGCATTAATACAAAATATTATCTTTTGGTTTTTCTTTTTCAGGAAGGTCTTTCTCATCTAACATGTCTCTAAGATCAATCTCAATAGTTTTGCATAAAGCGGTCATCGGAACGTCATTAATTCTACCTTCAAAAGGATCTTCACTATTACTACCAATTTTTTCCATAGTGGTAAATATCCAGGAGACCAAAACAGACAATGGAATCATCAAAAAGATAAACCACGGTTGTAAATGCCGAGACATTTCACTAAGTTCATTTTCAAAAACATTTAATAACCCAAAAGGTAATAGTAAAACAAAAATCCAGGTAAAAACGGTGCTAAAGTATGCATATTGTCTAGGAAAAGGGGTGTTTTTAATACGTTCGCATTTTCCTTGGAGATTGTATAATTCTTCTAATATTCCATGAAAAAGCTGTTTGTCAAATTCTGTTATTTTTTCTGAATTTAGTAGTTCTTTAATGTGTAATCCTTGATTTTTTACTAAATGAGTCGCAGCATTTTTTCTTTGAAGTAAATCAATATATTCTTCATTAGATACAAAACCTTTGGTAACATCACATGCAGGATTACGTTCTGCGTGTTTGTTAAAGAGGCGTTCTACAGCTGCATTTTCTTTAATGGAAAAAGAAGTAGGTTGTCTTAATTGTATGCGTAATGCATTAATCCAAGCGATATGGCGATAAATCAATATTCTTTTAGTTTCAGTAGTATCATCAACGAGGCATAAAACCTGATTTGCCCAAGTTCTGCTATAGTTCACTATACCACCCCAAATTTTCCGCCCTTCCCAGAAGCGATCATAACTCTGGCTATTTTTAAAACCAATATAAAAGGCAACAGCTATACCAATCAACGATAATGGTTGAAATGGGATGTCTATAAATTTTAAATCTAAAAAATAATACAGCGAAAAAATACTAGCAGTATAAAAGGAGAAGAAGAGTAAGTTTTTCCAAGCAAAACGAAGGATAAGTCCCCAGCCAATATTACGTTTTATATACATAAACTAATTTTGTTCTAAAATAAGAAGACCATACTGGTTTTCAAAGCCTAGCTCATAATAATTCTTTTTTAAAGTAATCAATCAAAATTGAAAACTTGGTGTAAATTTCAATCTCTAGAAATGTCTTTCCGTATTGGATTAAATATACAATTTTTAATAGGAGTTTATTATGCAGGCATACTAAGTGTTTTGTATTTTTGCGTCGTAAAATTAATGGATATGTACTTAAAAGAATTTGAGATTAGATGGAATGATATTGATGCAAATCGGCATTTAGGAAACAAAACATATATAGAGTATGCTGCTCATACACGGATGTCATTTTTATTTGATATGGGTTTCGATCAAAGACTTCTAGCTCAGTTTAATATTGGACCTATTACGTTTTACGAACATATCTACTATTTTAAAGAAGTTTTTTATGGAAAACCAGTCAAAGTTTCTTTAGAATTAGCAGGAATGAGTGAAGATGGAAAATTCTTTGAATTTGTACATAATTTTTATGATTACAAAGGGAGAAATTTTGCACGTTGCGAAATGATGGGAGCATGGTTAGATCTAAAAACTCGAAAATTAATACCCCTTCCTGAAGAAATGCTTCAGTTTATGGACAAAGTAGAACGTCCCGATAGCTTTAAAATTTTAACCAAAGATGATACTAGAAAATTTGCAAAAATACCTGTTGATTTAAGCTAGTTTTTTCGGTTTTTTTGTAACTAGATATACACCTAAGAATACTAGTAGGGCAGATAAAATCTTAACAAGGTTTAAGGAATCAGCACCCATTGCCATAGCAAAACTAATCGCTAATAAAGGTTGTAGGTAAATAAATGCTCCTATCGTTGACGCTTTTAACGTCTTTAAGGCAAACACATTCAGTAAATAGGTAAAGAAAGTAGTTCCTATTACGACAAAAACCATTTTCCATATCACATCATAAGGAAGGGCTGTCCATTGCACTTCGCTAAATTCTGAAATTGTAATCGGGAAATTAATGATAACACCGATCAGAAAAAACCACTTCATTAAAGTAAAAGGATGATATTTTGCTGTTAACGGTTTTACTAATACAAGATAAATAGCGTAAGAAGCTGCGTTAATAATAAATAAGATATTTCCCAAAGGTATATTAGGAGCATCTTGTCTGGTTTCTTCACCAAAAAGGATGAGTCCTAATGCTCCAGAAAAGCCTAATAAAATACCTACGGATCTCAGAATCGTTATTCTTTCACTTAGAAAAATAGCAGATAAAATGAATACCAAAATAGGAGAGATGGTAATCATTACAGAACTATTTATTGGAGTTGATAGTTGAAGCCCTTTAAAGAACATTAACATATTAATCACCATACCAAAAATAGCGCAACCAAATACTCTTAACCAGTCACTACGTTCAATTTTTTGTTTTGGAGCCCAGATAGAAGCTAACCAAAAAAGTGTCGCGGCACCAATAACTCTAAGAAGTATAAAACCAAAAGGTTTGATATGTGTAGGCATTATTCCTTTTGCCAAGGTGTGGTTAATCGCATAGATCAAACTGGCACCAAATGCTGCAAGTAATGCTACTGTTCTTTTATCCATTAATAGCTGTATTTGCAGCTTCTACAATTTTTTTACTGTTTCCAACAAATATTTGATTTTCATATAGAATTACTGGACGTTTTAAGAATGTATAATGTTCTAGTATTAAATTCTTATAATCGTCTTCAGTAAGAAGCTTGTTCTTTAAATCTCTTTCTTTATATAATCTTGCTCTTTTGCTGAAAAGAGATTCATAAGTACCCGAAAGGGATTTCATTTCTTCTAATTGCTCAGGGGTAATTGCTTCTGATTTAATGTCTTGTAAAACAAAATCTGAAGAAAGATTTAGTTCGGTTAAAATCCGTTTACAGGTATCACAAGTGGATAAATAGTATGTTTTTTTCACAGATGGTTTTTTAAATATCAAAAATCAGCACAAAGGAAATTCATTTCACAATGAAAACTCATATTTTTGGGTAAAAATTAAGAACATTTACTAAGTAGATATGAAAGATCAATTAGAAATTACCAAAACGAATAGAAGATTGTTAACTAAAATAATGGATAAGTATTCATTAGAAGATCTCAATAAAGTTCCTGAGGGGTTTTCTAATAATTTGATCTGGAATATAGCACACGTAGTAGTTACACAACAGTTACTTGTTTATAAATTAAGTGGATTGCCTTTAATGATTGATGATGAAATGATAAGTCTTTATAAGAAAGGAACCAAAACGGAAAGAACAGTATCGCAAGAAGAAGTGAATACAATTAGGGAATTATTATTTTCTACTTTGGATAAAACAGAAGAAGATATTAGTGCGGGGATTTTTAAGAAGTATCAAGAATACCCAACGAGTACCGGTTTTGTATTAAAATCTGTAAAAGATGCTATGAGCTTTAATAATTTTCATGAAGGAATCCACCTTGGCTATATTTTAGCACTTAAAAAGTCGTTATAATATATTTGCCGAGAAGTATTCTGCTACCTCTTCCTTATCGAATTTTAATTCTATAAGTCCTTCCGCATATGAACTAATTTCGTATTGGTTATACAATAAAACGAGATGAGTTTCAGTGAAACCAATATTAACAGGAAGAACAAATCTGTCATTTTCAAAAAAGAATCCAGTACTATTTATGGATTGATTTTCAGGGATTTCATGGGTTTTTCGGAAAGCTTTTTGTACAAAACTTGAAAACTCATTATAATCTTTTATTAATTTTTTGTTTGCTATGACCTTGCCAGTTTTTAAATCTATGTTTAGATAGGTAGAATTGCCACTTCCGTGAGCGCCTCCCGTAAAAATGTAAGAATCCACAAGTACGGACAGTATATTATCGTTTTGGAAACTTATATCACAGTTTATACTCGCTTCATATGGAACGATTTCATCTGGAAACTCTTTTTTTATCTCTTGATAAGAGATATTAAAGCTTTTAAGAGCTTTCTCCATCGAGTTTAAAGAGACGTCATCTTCCATATTTAGGAGAGCGCATGCGGCTTTTTCAATTTCTACATTGATACTTTTTGAAATTTCACTTTCGCTTACAGATTCTAAGAGGAAGATTTCTGTAATGGCACAATCCGTTACCTGACAGTCAAAAAAATCATCAATAGCTACTGTTCGCTTCTGGAAAGTAAAAAATTCACTAGTCTCGCAACTATTAAAACATACTAGAATCACTAGAAAAAAAGTGATCTTCAATTTAGTGTTAGGTTTTGTGTTAATCATCTACTAAAGGTATTCATTGAGATATGATTAGAACGAATTAAATCATACATTTGTTCAGCTTTTTAACATAAAAAGCCGTAAGTTAATTTTTTCTGTTCGAAAATATAATAGTTCGCTAAAGGAACTTCAAAAAATTAAGAATTATTTTAAAAATTCAAAGTATTGAAATTTAATACCAAAACAATACACGGAGGACAAGAACCTGATCTTGCTTACGGTGCAGTAATGCCTCCGATATATCAAACTTCTACATATGCTCAGACAACACCTGGAGGGCATAAAGGATTTGAATACAGTAGGACGCATAATCCAACGAGAAAAGCATTGGAAAATTCTTTTGCAAGTATAGAAAATGGAAAGTATGGTTTGGCGTTTGGATCTGGATTGGCTGCTATTGATGCAGTGATTAAGTTACTAAAACCTGGAGATGAGGTTATTTCTACTAGTGATTTGTATGGAGGGACTTATCGATTATTTACTAAGATATTTGAAGGTTTCGGAATCAAATTTCATTTTGTTGGAATGGATAATGCTGATAAAGTTGGATCGTATATAAATGAAAACACCAAATTGATTTGGGTGGAAACACCTACGAATCCGATGATGAATATTATTGATATAAGAGGAGTTGCTAAAGTATCAAAAAAGCATAATATTTTGTTAGCTGTGGATAATACATTTGCAACGCCATATTTACAGCGCCCTTTAGATCTTGGAGCCGATATCGTAATGCATAGTGCTACAAAATATATAGGTGGACATAGTGATTTGATAATGGGAGCCTTAATTGTTAAAGATGATGAGGTTGCGAAACGTTTGTACTTTATTCAGAATGCAAGTGGAGCTGTTTGTGGGCCCCAGGATAGTTTTTTAGCACTTCGAGGAATTAAAACATTGCATATTCGTATGCAGCGTCATTGCGAAAATGGAGAGGCGATTGCTAAATATCTTAAAAACCACCCTAAGATTGAAAAAGTGTATTGGCCAGGGTTTGAAGAGCATCCTAATCACAATATAGCTAAAGAACAAATGGACGGATATGGAGGTATGATATCTTTTGTTCCCAAAGGCAGTAATTTTGATGAAGCAATTAAAATAGTAGAAAACTTAAAGATTTTCACCTTGGCAGAATCGCTTGGTGGTGTAGAAAGTTTAGCTGGACATCCCGCAAGTATGACACATGCATCAATTCCAAAAGAAGAACGTGAGAAAACAGGAGTAGTAGACTCTCTGATCAGATTAAGCGTTGGGATAGAGGATGTAGATGACTTGATTGCAGATTTAGAACAAGCAATCGGATAAAGCATTATTAAATTCAAAAAAATAGATATATTTTTTTGAGAATAACATATATTTGACGCGTTAAACCAACCTTTAAACAAGAATCTTTTAATCCTATTAACATATGCAAGCAAAGATAGATGCATTTATGGAAGAAGTAAGAGCTCGTAATACGCATGAGCCAGAGTTCCTACAAGCAGTACAAGAAGTAGCTGAAACTGTTATCCCTTATATAGCTACAGAGGAAATTTATAATGGAAAAAACATTCTATTAAGAATGGTAGAACCAGAGAGAGCGATTATGTTCCGTGTATCTTGGGTTGATGATAAAGGCGAAATACATGTAAATAGAGGGTATCGTATTCAGATGAACTCTGCTATTGGTCCATACAAAGGAGGATTACGTTTTCATCCTTCTGTGAATATTAGTATTCTGAAATTCTTAGCCTTTGAGCAAGTGTTTAAAAATAGTTTGACTACACTTCCGATGGGAGGAGGAAAAGGAGGATCTGATTTTGATCCTAAAGGAAAATCTGACGATGAAATTATGCGTTTTTGTCATAGTTTTATGGGTGAGCTTTTTAGGCATATTGGCCCTAATACAGATGTGCCTGCAGGAGACATAGGAGTAGGTGCACGTGAAATAGGTTTCTTGTTTGGTATGTATCGCAAAATGCGAAACGAATTTACAGGAGTTTTAACAGGAAAAGGATTGAGCTGGGGAGGTTCTGAGATTCGTCCAGAGGCAACAGGTTATGGTACGGTATACTTTGCAGAAAATATGCTAAAAACTAAAAACGATTCTTTTGAAGGAAAAACTGTTGCGGTTTCTGGATCAGGTAATGTAGCGCAATACGCTACGGAAAAAGCAATCCAATTAGGTGCAAAGGTTGTTACTCTTTCAGATTCTTCTGGATATATTTATGATGAAGATGGAATTGATGAAGAAAAACTTAAGTTCGTTATGGAACTTAAGAATGAAAGAAGAGGGCGTATAAGTGAGTATACTGATAAATATAGTTCTGCTAAGTTTCATAAGGGAAAAACTCCTTGGGGTGAAAAATGCGATATTGCATTGCCTTGTGCTACACAAAATGAGTTAAATGGAGATGATGCCAAATTATTGATAGATAATGGTTGTATGTGTGTTAGTGAAGGAGCAAACATGCCTTGTGATTCAGATGCTGTGGCTTCTTTTCATAAAGCTAAGATATTTTTCGCACCTGGTAAAGCATCAAATGCAGGTGGTGTAGCTACTTCAGGATTAGAAATGACTCAAAACTCGTTACGTTTTAAATGGACTAGAAAAGAGGTTGACGATAAGTTGAAGCAAATTATGAATGATATTCATGAAAAATGTGTTCAGTACGGAACCGATGATGATGGTTATATTGATTATGTCAAGGGAGCAAATATTGCTGGTTTTGTAAAAGTAGCTGATGCTATGCTTGCACAAGGAGTTGTGTAAATAATAATAAGGATTTATAACGAAAGCCGTTCTTACTAGATTAGAACGGCTTTTTTCATTATTTAAAAGCAATATTTAGTATTTTAGCGTGTTATCAAGCCAGGCTAATATCACTCATAAATTATGCAATATTTCAGACAATTAATACTCCTAATTTTTCCACTATGTCTTTTTGCTCAAGATTTTAGTAATCAGTGGACAGGACATTATTCGTATTTTCAGGTTAGGGATACATATGCAATCGACAGTAAAGTTTATGTAGCTTCTGAAAATGCTGTTTTTATTTATGATACAGATACTAGAACTTCAGAAAATTTTTCAACTATAAATGGTTTATCTGGAGAAGTTATTTCTACCATTTATCACAGTTCAATATATGATATTACGGTTATTGGTTATGAAAATGGATTGTTGGAATTAGTGATTGATGATGAAGTTAGAACGTTTATTGATATTTTAGAAAAACCAACAATTCCTCCAACACAAAAAAGAATTAATCACTTTTTTGAAGATCAGGATAAACTATTTATTTCTACAGAGTTTGGGATTGTAGAGTTTAATTTAGAAAGAATTGAATTTGGAGATACGTTTTTTGTTGGCCCAGCAGGATCACAAATAAATATTACGGGAACAACCGTATCAGACAATTCTATATATGCAACTACTACTGGTAATGGTATATTAATAGCAGATATTAGTAATCCAAACCTAGTCGATTTTAACCAATGGACTACTTTGATTCCTGGAGGGTATAATGGGATTACATTGTTTAATGATCAAATTCTTGTTTGGGAAACTAATAACCTGGTTCGTAGATTAGAAGGTGCAATATTAACGACTGTCGTTACAGCTTCTGATAATATTATAGATGTCTCTGTTAGTTCAGAAGGTTTAACTCTGGCTACATCTGATAGTGCTTTAGTAGTGGATTCGACCTTTCAGGAGATAGCATCAGTTGTAAGTACTGCAGAAGATGCTTTTTTACTTAATTCGGCATTGACCTTTGATAATAATATATACATCGGAACTCGAAGTAGAGGATTATTAGAGATCGATTTAAACAACTTAAATACTAAAACCTCCGTTACTCCAGAGGGGCCATTGCTTAATTCGGCTTTTGGTTTAGAGGCTTTAAACGATAATTTATGGGTGGTTTTTGGTCGTTATGATGTGAATTTTAATCCATTTGGATTTGGACCACTTAAGCAGTGTGGTATTAGTAAACTTACAGCAGGTGGATGGTTTAATATTCCTAAAGATGAGGTGCTTGGAGTTACATCTTTATCTCATGTCACTATAAATCCTAATAATGAAGATCAGGTCTTTATTAGTAGTTATGAGGATGGCTTGTTAGAGGTGAATAACAACGTTGTCACTGAATTGTATAATGAGACTAATAGTGATTTTGGTGATGCTCTAAGATTAAATGGTTCGGTATTTGACAATGAAGGAAATTTGTGGATTAATAATTCCAGAATTGATAACGGTTTAAGAAGATTTTCACCAAGCTCATCACAAATTTTAAATGTAGATGTAAGTGAATTTATACCGAATCCTGGAGATAATCTTGGTTTTTCTGATACGGTAATTGATAGAGAAGGAAATTTATTTTTTGGAGGTTGGAATTCTGGAGTGATTGGTTATAATTCTAATACTGGAAACCTCATTCAATTATCAGGAGAAGCAGAAGGTTCTAATTTACCTAGTGATTATATTTTGGCTTTAGAGGTAGATCGAAATAATCAATTATGGATAGGTACTTTTAGAGGAATCAGGGTTTTGTTTAATACTTCTGGAGCATTCCAACAAAACAATCCACAAGCAAGTCAGATTATTATTTTGGATGAAGAAGGTGTTCCTCAGGAACTTTTGTTTGATCAAACAATAACAGATATTGAGGTGGATGGATCTAATAATAAGTGGGTGGCAACTGCATCATCAGGGGTGTTTTATTTCTCTGCTGATGGTCAGGAAACGTTAGCTCATTTTACTAAAGATAATTCTCCTTTACCTACAAATAATGTTAGAGATATTTCTGTAGATGATTCTACAGGGTCAGTTTATTTTGCAACAGGACTAGGGTTACTTGAATATAAAGGAACTGCAACAGGACCTGAAAGTGATCTAGATAATGTAGCAGCGTTTCCTAATCCTGTAAGGCCAGGATTTAGTGGGCGAGTTACTATAAAAGGATTAACAAGTAGAGCAAATGTAAAAATTACGGATATTGAAGGTAACTTAGTGTATGAAGAGATTAGTGAGGGAGGAAGTATTCAATGGGATACTACTGCCTTTGGAAGACATAAAGTAGCTTCAGGAGTCTATCTTATTTTGGTTACCGGAGAAGATCAGGCCGAAACGACTGTTTCTAAGCTTTTGATTGTTAGGTAATGATTGTGCAGACTTCGGCTATAGTAATTCACTCTTTGCGTTATGGAGAAAGTGATTTAATAGTCTCTTTGTTGACAAAAACTAGCGGATTACGCTCTTATTTATTAAAAGGCATATTAAAATCCAAACGTGGAAAAATAAGATCATCATTGTTTCAGCCTTTGACGTTATTAGAGATAGAAGCTAACCATAAAGATAAGGGTACTTTAGAAAGAATTAAAGAAGCTAAAATTCTGATTCCATATCAATCATTACATACGGATTTTGTTAAAAGTTCATTAGTGTTTTTTCTTTCAGAAGTATTAAAAAACACAATTCGCGAAGAGGAAGTAAACGAAGAACTTTTTCATTACCTGGAAACCACCTTTTTGTGGTTAGATTCTCACGATAATATTGGTAATTTTCATATTTCGTTTTTGATAAAACTTACACAGTATTTAGGTTTTTATCCTGACATATCGGATATTTCCTTATCTGTTTTTAATATGCATGAAGGCCGTTTTCAGGATGATAATTCTAATGTTTATTGTTTAGAAGGATATAGTGTTTTGATGTTCAAGGAGTTTTTAGGCACGACATTTGAAGAAAGTATGAGTATTAAAATGTCTAGAATAGTAAGAAATGAAATTCTTAGCATGTTATTAGTATATTTTGAGCTACATTTGCACGGTTTTAAAAAGCCGAAATCGCTTTCTATTTTGAATGAAATTTTTAGTTAAGTAATGCGCTTATTTTTAGTTGTTGTATTCACTTTGTTTTTTGTCACAGATAATGCTGCTCAAAGTATCACGGTACTAAGTAGGTCAAATAATCAGCCAATCCCTAGTGTCACAATTCACAATAAAACAAAATCAAAGACAGCTATCACGGATTTTGATGGAATAGTAGATATTTCCACTTTTTTGGATACAGAAACACTTTATTTTGTTCATATTTCTCATATCACCTCTACATCAACTAAATCAGAAATTATTGCCTCTTCAAGTGTTGTATATCTTGAAGTAGACGAAAATCAATTATCAGAAGTTGTTATTTCGGTTTCTAAGTGGGAGCAAGATAAAAAAGATGTTACCCAAAAGATTGTTAGCATCACCTCTGATGAAATAGCTTTTTCTACACCACAAACGTCTGCTGACCTTTTACAAAGTAGTGGTCAAGTATTTATACAAAAAAGTCAATTAGGAGGGGGTAGTCCAATAATCAGAGGATTTTCTACGAATCGACTATTACTTACGGTAGATGGAGTGCGTATGAATAATGCAATTTTTAGAGGAGGAAACGTGCAAAATGTAATATCTGTGGATCCTTTCACTATTGATAGAACAGAAGTAATATTGGGTCCAGGATCTGTAGTGTATGGGAGTGATGCTGTGGGTGGCGTAATGAATTTTTATACAGCTCAGCCAAAGATAGCGATACGTGGTAAGAATAAATTGAGTGGTAATGCAATAATGAGATATGCCAGTGCTAGTAATGAGAAAACCGGTCATATTGATTTTAATATTGGTTTAGAAAAATGGGCTTTTTTAACAAGTGTGAGCTATACTGATTTCGATGATCTAAAAATGGGAAGCCATGGCCCGGATGATTATTTGCGTAGTGAATTTGTGCAAACTGTTGACGGTGTAGATACTGTAATAGAAAATGATGATTCGAAAACTCAAAAATTCACGGGATATGATCAAATGAATTTTTTACAAAAAGTACATTTTATACCTAATGAAAAATGGGATATTAATGCTGGTTTTATTTATACAAAAACATCAGATTACCCAAGATATGATCGTTTGATTCGTCTTAGAGATGAAAACCTGAGATCTGCAGAATGGTATTACGGCCCTCAAAAATGGTTAATGGGGAATGTTCAGTTAACCAATAAATGGAAAAATCGATTATATGATAAGGCTAAATTTACAGCAGCTTATCAAAATTTTCAAGAAAGTAGAAACGATCGTGATTTTGGAGAAGAAATATTATCAAGAACAAAAGAAGAAGTGGATGCATACTCCGCAAATCTTGATTTTGAAAAAACGTTTGATGAAAAGACATCTGTGTATTATGGATTAGAATATATATTAAACCAAGTATCTTCTGAAGGTTCGACGCTTAATATTTTAACTAGTGAAATTGTAGCTGCACCTTCCAGATATCCGGATGGATCTACTTGGCAGTCTATAGCAGCTTATGCTAGTCTAAAAAGTAAATTAAGTGAAAAATTAAGGTTTCAAGGAGGTATACGATATAATAGAATCATTTTGTATTCCGAATTTGATGATTCATTTTTTGATTTTCCGTTTACTGAGGCTAATTTAGATACAGAAGCATTTACGGGGACAGCAGGGATTAGTTGGTTGCCGAATGAAATTTTGCAATGGAAAATAAATTTTTCAACAGCATTTAGGGCACCTAATATTGATGATGTTGGTAAAATATTTGACTCTGAACCAGGTTCAGTGGTTGTGCCTAATCCAGATTTAGAACCAGAATATGCATATAATGGTGAAATAGGAGTAACGGCAAATGTGGGTAAAAATTTTAAAATCGATTTAGCTACTTATTACACGCAGCTGGATAATGCATTGGTTCGTAGAGATTTTGCACTTAATGGAGAGACTGAAATTCTTTTTGGCGGAGAACCGAGTAATGTACAAGCGATTCAGAATGCTGCAAATGCACAGATTTATGGTTTTGAAGCTGGAATGAGTTATGATTTTATAAAAAATTTCAACCTTTCTTCAAAATATACTTTTACTGGAGGAGAGGAAGAATTGGATGATGGATCCATTTCACCATCAAGACATGTAGCTCCTCAATTCGGAAGTACTAATCTTACCTATACAAAGGATAAATGGATGATCGATTTCTCTGCTATATATAATGGTCAGTTTGATTTTGAAGAATTAGCACCATCGCAGCAAAATAATGACTTTTTATATGCTCTTGATGAAAATGGCAACCCATATTCTCCTTCATGGTATATACTGAACATACGATCAAGATACCAGTTTACTAAAAGTTTACAGACAACCTTAACAATTGAGAATGTTACTGATCAACGATATAGGCCATACTCATCAGGTATTGCAGGGGCTGGAAGAAACTTTATTTTATCGTTAAAATATTCTTTATAGGTTAAAATCATGCTATTGAAAGATACATTATACATATTTGATATTGATGGAACTTTAACAGATAGTGTAGCTATGTATCTTATTTCTGTTACTAAAGCAATGATTAGTTCTGGAATTAAAAATGTAGATACCGATTATAATAATTATAAGCACCATACGGATAGTTATGCGCTTCGCTATAATTATGAACGTAATTTTAAGGATGAGTTTCCGAATGATCTATTAGAGCCTTTTGAGGATAATTTGGTTAAACAGATGCTTGAGTTCCATCCCGTAAAAGAGATTAAAGGCGCTAAAGTTTTAATACAGCTTTTTAGGGATAATTCTATACCATTTTGTTTTGCGACTGGAGCATTACCTAAACCAGCAATGCTTAAGTTAGAGCAATGTGATATTTGGTATGATGAATCGTTACTAGCCACTTCTATGACACACGAATCAAGAGAAGGGTTTGTTATGGATGCAGTAGAAAGAGCGAAAACTTTTTATAAAAAACCAGTTTTTACAAATATCGTTTCTGTAGGAGATGGGCTTTGGGATTTAAAAACAGCTCAGAATTTATCCTTAGATTTTGTTGGAATAGGAAATAAAAATAAAGGAAAGCTATTAGAGAGCGGAGCGACCAAGTGCTATGCTAATATAGAAGAATTTACAAAAACGTTGTTTTAGTTCTGCTTACTTCTTAGTTTTTTCATTAAATCAGTATCAAAGGTTTTTTTGAGAGCAGTGATTTCTTTTACATTTTCATTAGGTATAGCAATAGAAAGCACATAGTGTTTTATTTTCCAACCTTCTTTTGTTTTTTCTAATACACCACTTCCTCGGCATATACCCATTTGTGTGTCCAATAGCTCATCAAACCAAGCCAGGTTCGCTTTGGTTTGTGTAAATATATTTCTTTCTAAAGTACTAAAGCTCCATGCTTTTCCTTTGTCAAAATAAGGTTTAGAAAATGCTTTGAAAGATGTCAAATCCCAATTTTCGGTAGCATCAGTTCCAATAAATATTGCATCCACTGTCATTAACCCGAAATATGTGTCATACGAAGCATCGGCAGCTGCTTTATGCCATTTTTCTAAAATCTGGTTGATTTCTTTTTTTGTATCTATGATTTTAGTATCCTTTGTCTGAGCTTTACAAACAATGGTGATGGCTAAACAAATAAAAAGGGCAATGTTTTTCATAATAACTTACTCTTCAATTTCTATGTTCTTTTCTTCCGGATTTAGAATAGAATCTCTTAAAATATCTCGTTCTCTAAGCAGTTCCTTTTCAATATCTTCTGGTATTGCTAGTGATAACTCATTTAACTGAATAATTAAACTATTGTAAGCTGTAAGCAACCTGATATTGGCGTCCATTAGTTTCTGAGCATCTTGATTTTGCTTTTGTGTTAGCTGTAATAGTAATCCAGATTCTGTAGCCAATACTGCAATTCTGGAATTTATAGGATTCACTTTTAAATCCTCGGATAAATTTTCTTTGAAATTTTGTACTAATAAATCAACACTATCTGCGTATTTATTGATGTCAAAAGGATTTGACTTGTTCATAGATAGTATTAACGCCTTAAGATTTTGGAAATCTTCAAAGTTTTCTAAATCTTTTGTTGTTTGAACGGAAAGTTTTAGTACATCAATATCGGCTTTTTCTTTCGATAAACTATCAAGTTGAATAATTTCAATTTCCTTTTCGGTACTAACAGTATTCTCGTTTTTACACCCAAGACAGATGATAGTTAGTATTAGTAATAAGGATAACAATGATCTCATCATAAGATTTTCAATAACAGACCAAAAATAGGGAATATCGTTGCAACTAAAAATTAAAAGCCTTAGGTAAATTTACCTAAGGCTTAAAAAAATTGATGACTATGTTAGATTATATTTTATGCGTAGTACCAAGCACCATTGACATAAACTACTTCTCTCCATCCTTGAGAACTATAGTAGTACCATTTATCATTGTATCTATATACTCTTAACCCATAAACAGTATAATATTGTCCGTTTTCGTAAGTTGGTTCACCGCCACCATCACCGCCATCCGGATACATTTTTTCGATTCCTTCTAAATCTCCTGTAGATAATGCATTTCTTTGAACGGAGTATGTACTTCCATTTTTTCTGGTAATTGTTGGTTGACCATTATTAGAAAAAGAATATGCTCCATACATCATAATAGATCCAAAATCTAAAGAACTGGTGTATTCATCTCCATCATATCCTTGTTCTACATAGGTTTTGAAGTTGAAATCTTTACCAGATTGTATGTTCTGAAAATTAATGGTAACATATTGATCTCTATCAGCTCTACTTTGTTCGTGCCATAGTCCAACAGCATGACCAATTTCGTGGATGGTATTTCCAGTGCTACAACCACTTGCTAAATTGATGTTTTGTCTTCCACCAACCATTCCTACACTTGAAGAACATCCGCTACCAGGTCTAAAATTGATATAGTTGGATTCGTTAGTTCTTTGTATAAAAGTAAGATTGGTATTGTTTTCCCAACTTGCTATAGCATTGGTGACTCTTGATTGATTAGGAAGATCATTTGCTATTGTATAGTAAACAGTATTATTGGGCCATCTACCAGAAGTTCGTCCGACACTTCTACTTAGAGAAGGATCTTGTCCATTTTCTAATACAAAATTAGAACTCTCTGTATAGATTTCATCTTTTGGAAGAATAATATCTCCTTCAAAAATATTGTCTTCATCTATAGACTCATAGGTGATAGGCAATCCTGCATAAAACCCTTCTTTAATCGTTCCAGTTTCCGAAAAATTAGCTCTTTCGGCACCATCAAAGACCTGGTTGTCCGGTTCTAGATTTTCTAATTCAGAAATTGGTTCATTTTCTGAACATGAGAGTATAGCTAAAGCTGTACCCATCAATAAAATTGATTTGTTAATTTTCATTTGAGTTTGTGTTTAAGTTATTAACAGTATGTTAAACCCAAATGATTACTAAATATTACTTTTTTGTAACTAATTAACTTTTGATTAAAAGAAATGGTTAAAATGTTAAACTTAATTTAGAAGTATTTTGAAATTGAAATCCTGAAAAAAACTATCTTCTCTAAAATTAGACAAAATAAGTTCATTCTGATCAATTGTTACTAAACATTCTTGCTTCGACTGCTGCTGTCCTAGTACTTCCGAAACGACAACAAACTTCTAAACTAAAAATTTTGCTACTGGATTCTAAACTAGCGATTCCACTAATATTTATGATCGATCCAGTCTTTAAAATCTACATAACCTAAAATAAATATGGGGATAGGATTTTCTCTTAATTGTTCCGAAAGTTGTTCAAATGCTTTTTTCTTTTCTTTATCTGGATACTCAACTGTTTTTGATAAAAACTTTAATAATAATTTTTCATAGAAATCTATGTTTTTGTGCTTTTTTAAATATTTTTTGAAAGCATTAATTAGGTGTCTCAAGGTAAATTCGTTTTGGAGTTCATAATGAACTAATAGATTAAGCCAATATGTGTAGGTGATCAGATCCTTTCGATCTTTTTTGGTTTGATAATTAAGAATAGCATTGATCCAGTGTAATGCTTTTTTATAATCTTTTTTCTGAAAGTAAATATTAGCAAATTGAAATCGGAAAGAAAGCCAGTAATTTGCTGGGATCATTGTTTTGTTATTGGTGATGAAGTCCTGAATGTTCTCAATAACCTCTTGTGTGTTATGAAGGTCTTTAAGGTTTCTGTGAATCTCTAGTTCAATGTTATAAAGGCGTAGGGTTTCTTTTATTAAAGAGGCCGAAGAAGTAGTGATTTCTTTTGCTTTTTGTTTTAATAGTAAAATCCGAACAAAAGCTTCTTTGTGCAGCTTTTTAAAGACAAGATACCCGAGATAGTTATTGCAGACCGAAAAATAGGTTGTGAAATACTCTTTTAATAGTTCTGGATTTTGTTCCCATTCTTTTATCAGTTTTTCTATAGTTTGTTTAGCTTTTTCATAGTTTTTTCCAGCAAGCTGTTTTCGATATAAATGAAGGGTTTTTAGTGTTTTGTTTTGAATACGATGTGTTTTTTTGTGAGATAATGAGAAATTTATAGGATCAGTATTCGCTAGTAGAAGATTGATATATTCTACGGTGGAGTTTAGAGAAGTTTTTTGTTTTGTAACGATATGTTTTAAAGTTTCGAAATCCTGCGGGTATAAGGCTTGATGTACTTTTCTTTTCCAATCCCTAAGCTGAAATAATAATACATCCTGCTGAAAATGTACTGCTTTCTTCTCTGCACGATTTAGTTCGCTCTCGCAAATGGTGTATAAGCCTTTATGGAACAAAATTTCTATATTACGTAGAATATCCGTTAACTCCGCTTTTATAGAAATTCTCGAGTGATAATTTCTTAAAGATTGTAAAATGCGTTGCTTTAAGTAATTTTTTATAGTTGTTAATTGATTCGTAAACGCTTTGTTTTTAAACAACTCTTTAATTTCGAATTCGTTATATTTTTTTTGCGCATCAATTGCATTAAATAATGTTATGTATTCTGATGTTTCATTTCCTTTTATATTTACTTTGAAATAACGTTTTTCGCTTTTGGTTAATGATTTTATCAAAAAGAATAATTCTTCATTTTTTTTCATTTTAGAAACCTATGTTTTTTCAAAAATAATGTTTTTCTTGCTGACTTCTATCCTATACCTTTGAGATATTCTTAATCAATACAAAACATCATTATGTCAAATGCAATTAGCTGGTTTGAAATACCAAGTACCAATTTTGAAAGAGCAGTAAAGTTTTACAGTGAATTATTAGAAACAAAGCTTCAACCGATGGATATGGAATTTAAGATGGCTTTTTTTCCTTACAAAGATGGAGGAGTAGGTGGTTGCGTAACACATGGAAATGGAAACACACCTTCTCAAGAAGGGACATTTGCGTACCTTAATGGAGGAGACGATTTGTCTGTTCCATTAGCTCGTGTAGAGAAAGCAGGCGGAAAAGTTTTAATGCCAAAAACGTCTATTGGAGAAAATGGTTTTATGGCGATTTTTCTGGATACAGAAGGAAATCGAGTAGCGTTTCACTCTATTTTTTAGTATTTTGTTAGCTGTGATTTAGAGTGAAGTCAAGAAAAAATAATTTTTAAATTATAGTATATACCATAGCGCTCAAGTTTTGATTTCACGCTAACGAACAGTTTGATTATATTTAAATGATTAAGGAAATACAAAAATATGATCCTAAGTTAAAGATCGAACCTAAAGATTGTATACTTCGTATTCATAAAGGTATTCGTTTTTCTAAAGACAAATCACCATATAATTTACACTATACTGCATTTATATCCAGAGGTGGTCGTAAAAATAAGAGTGTTCCGGGGATTTTTTTACGTTTTTCTCCAGAGATGGTAGGAATTATGGGAGGATGTTTTAGTATTTCGAAGGAGCGATTACATAATGTAAGAATTATAATTGGCCAAAATCCCTCAGGATTTAGAAAATTAGTAGAAGATAATAAGGCTTTTGTTCAAACATTTGAAGAGATCAAAGGGAGCGCTTTAAAGCGAATTCCTAAGAATGGAAAGCGGCTTACGGGAAGGAACCTTTGATTGCCAACAAACAATTTTATTTTGTAGGCGAAGAAGCTCCATCTCTTATTACAAATGAGTCTCTTATCAATGAACTTATGAATTATTGGAAAGTGATGCACCTTGTAAATGAGTATTTAACAAAAGCAATTGAATAATGGCATATAGTGAATATACAGCAGATCGCATTCATCAGATTCTCCACGAAAAAAGAGCGAATTTCTATGCTAAAAAAATGATGGGAGGTCTTTGCTTTATGGTAGATGATAAGATGTGTTGCGGAATCCATTATGATAAAAAGAAAGAAACAGATCTTTTGATGGCTCGTATAGGAGAAGAAGCATATACAGAAGCTATAAAAAGAGAAGGTTGTCATCCTATGGATTTTACAGGCAGACCAATGAGAGGATATGTTTTTGTTACTGCCGATGGGTTTGATCTGGATGAAGATTTGGAATACTGGATACAATTATGCTTGAATTTTAATCCTTTGGCAAAAAAGAGTAAAAAGAAAAAATAATTTCTAACTGATAAAATTTTCGAATTATTAGATTTATTTCTTTTAACATACTTCTGTAATCCTATCCATGCTTTCTCGACCTATCAAATATGTCCACGCAAGTTTTTAATAAAACAAACATATTTATAGCGTTACAATACTTATTGGCAAGAAAAAAGCAAAGCTTTTTAGCAGCGATAGGAGTTTTGTTGGGCGTAACAACTTTTATTGTCATGATCAACTTTATGACAGGGGTCAACGACTTTCTTGATGATGCAGTTTTTAATGGAAGTCCTGATATAATGGTTAGCGCAAAGTCTAAAAAACAATCTACTATACTATCTAATTACATAAAAAACAGTAACAAGATTGATAATGTTCTGAAAACTGATAAAAATGTTCAATTTTTTGCACACCAAATCATTTCACCAGCAATTTTGATTAGTGATGCTAAACAATTCCCCGGCAGTATTAATGGTATTTTCCCGGATCAGGAGCGTAATATGGTAGACCTAGAAAGACGATTAATAGAAGGAGAAGGTTTCCAAAGTTTGTTAGCAGAGAATACTATTTTACTAGGAATTAGTCTTGCTAACCGATTGAAAGTTTCTACAGGAGATCAGATAAAAATGATACTCCCTAACGGTAAGAGTACAATACTAAAAGTTTCGGGTATATTTAGTTTTGGGATTACGACCATAGATAATGTAAGAACCTATGTTTCTTCAACTACCTTGCAGAATTTATTAGATCAAAAAAATGGTATTACGAATATTCACATAAAACTAAAAGAGAGAGATAACGTTCGTTTAAAAGCTTATCTAAGTGAAAATATTGATGGAATTGCTACAGAAGATTGGAAAGATAGTAACAAGACGATTGTGATAGGAAATAAGGTTCGTGATATTCTTACTTGGTCTGTTTCTTTTGCATTACTTTTAGTAGCAGGATTTGGAATTTATAATATTCTTAATATTACAGTAATCCAGAAGAGAAAAGATATTGCAGTCCTAAAAACAATTGGATATTCTAGTAATGATATTGTGTTTATTTTTCTAGTTCAATCCATAATTATTGGTGTATTAGGAGCTGTTTTAGGGAGCGTTTTTGGATATTTGATTAGTTATCTAATTTCTACTACTCCTTTAGATACGTCAGACTTTATAATTGTGGATACCTATCCAATTAATTTTAAAATGTCATACTATGTGTTAGGATTTTTCTTTGGAGTATTGACAACTATTTTTGCAGGATATTTTCCTTCAAAAAAAGCAAGTAAAGTAGATCCCGTAACGATTATTAGAGGAGTATGATTTTAGAAGCAGGACATATAAATAAGTATTTTTTGGAACCAGAAAAGCATCAGGTATTAAAAGATGTTTCTTTATCAATTTCTGAAGGAGAGCTGGTCTCCGTGTATGGAGAATCTGGAAGCGGGAAATCGACTTTATTGTACATTTTATCAACTCTGGATACTGATTTCGAAGGAAAGTTGTACATATATAATCAGGATATTAAAAATTTGGGATCTTCGGCTCTCACCGATTTTAGAAATAAACACATCGGATTTGTGTATCAATTTCATTATTTACTTCCAGAATTTAGTGTGCTACAGAATGTAATGCTCCCAGCGATGAAATTATCTCAGAAAAGCAAAGAGGAGATTAAGGAAAATGCTTTAAGTTTATTAGATGAAGTCGGTATGATAGCTTTTGCAAAAAGACCTTCATATCAACTTTCTGGAGGTCAACAACAGCGGGTGGCTATTGCTAGGGCTCTAATTAATGACCCTTCTTTGATTGTAGCTGATGAACCAACTGGAAATTTAGATCAAAAAAACTCTGAGTTAATTTTTGAGTTGCTCAAAGAAATAGCAGGATCTAGAAATAAAGCAGTGGTAATCGCAACGCATGATTCTAAAATTTATCAAAATTCTCACTGTAGTATTGAAATGATTGACGGTTCTATACGACTATAATCGTGTAAAAACTTAAAAATCAATAAAATGGAAACTTCCTTAGATAAAAGTATTATTATATTTGATGGCGAGTGTAATCTATGTAATGGTGTTGTGGGTTGGTTAATGCAGTTTGCTCCAGAAGATCTTTTTCATTTTGTTCCTTTTCAATCTCCTCAAGGGCAAAAGTTACTCAGAAAATATGAATATCCAACGGAACGTTTAGACACAGTAATCCTTATTGATGAATATGGATCGCATACGCATTCGGATGGTTTTCTGAAAATTATATCCAAAATCCCAAAATGGAAACGCGTAGCAGCTTTGTTAGCATTTGTTCCGAGAATGATTCGGGATGGAATCTATAGACTAGCTTCTCGTAATCGAGTAAAGTGGTTTGGACAATCCCAGAGCTGTACGATCAATTTTAGATAAGTTTCTCTTTATTTTAAGACTAATTACTTCAAAAAACAGATTAAAAAGAATGATTACATTTGGGAGTATACTTCTCAATTATTGTAATGGCTTTTTTTAAAACACAAATACTTTTCCTTTTCTTATTACTATTTATTATAATACCCGTTTTTACGGATGCACAGGAGACCAAATTGGCGGTACCCGATAGCCTAGAAACTAAAACTCCTGGACAACTGGTTAATTTAATTAGATCTTCTGATGCTGATCAGATAGAAGTCTATGAAGAAGTATTGGAGAGTTTTCATAAGGACGATTCAGTCTCAGCCAAGTTTTATCTTAGATTGGGGTTTCATTTTTATAGAAAAGAAGATTTTAAAAGGAGTATCAAATATGGAAATAGGGTGCATAAAATAGGAAATAAACTAAATGATAAAAACTTGTCATTTTGGAGTTATATATTAAATGGCGCTACATTTCTTAGAGAAGGAAAACATCAGAATTCATTTGACAACTATCATAAGGCACTAAAAATCTCACAACAGCAAGAAAATTTAGGAAATTCAATTAATGCTAATTCAGGCCTTGTACTCGTATTACATAAAATGAATAGGTTAGATAAAGCCTTAGAAATTTCTAAAGAAATGTTACATGCCATTGATGAAACATCTTTTAAAAATGGTAGAAACCATGTAAGAATACTTACTAATATCAATGAAGTATATTTAGATAAAGAACAATATGATTCGGTACTACATTATGCTAATAAAGGTATTAAACTAAGCAAATCGCTAGATTTTAAAGAAGGTTTGGTGGATTTGTATATTAAAAAAGGGATTGCTTACTATTACAAAAAAGATTTTGATCAGGCTTTTGATAATCTACATAAGGCTAAAGGTATTTTGGATAATTATGATATTGATAATAAGTTTTTCCCATCGGTGAAAATAAATTATTATCTGGCAGCTTGCTATTATGAGGAGCAAAACTATGACCAGGCAATTTTGTATTTATGTAACACCATGGATTTTATTAAGGAAGAGGATGTAAGTAAACTACCAGTAATCCAATCACACTTATTACTGGCTAATTGTTATTTTAAAAAGAAAGATTTTGAACAAGGACATTATTGGGAGCGTATTTATATAAACTTAAATGAGAATTATCAGGAAGAAAAAAATAAAACCGTAGATACTATTTATGAGAAAGAAACTGAAAAGTATGAGAAAGAAATAGCAAAACTAAAAAGTAAAGAAAACACCTCAAGTTATCTATTGATTGGTTCTATTACCATTTCTTTAACTTTATTACTAATAGGGTTTACATATTATAAAAAACAACAGTCGAATAAGCTAATGTTCTCAGAATTGGTTGAAAAAGTCAATCTTTTAGAGGTGCAAAAAAGTGAAAAAGACTCAAAAAATAATAGCGCAACAATTGTAATTGATGATGATAAAGTTACAGCAATATTAAAAGGTTTGGATAAGTTAGAAGATCAGGAATATTTTTTAAAAACCGAATGTAACCTAAGCGCAATCGCTAAAAAGGTAAAAACGAATACTACCTATCTTACCAAGATTATTCACGCACATAAAGGAAAGAACTTTAATGAATATATAGCTGATTTAAGAATAGAGTATGCATTACAGCGACTAAAAAATGATAAAAAATTCAGAGCCTTTTCTGTTAAATCAATTGCTGCAGAAGTAGGTTATAAAAGTGATGATGCTTTTGCTAAACGATTTAAAGCAAGAACAGGTTTAAATCCATCGTATTATATTAAAAATATAGAAAAGTTACAACGAGAGGATAACGTTACAAAAAGTGTATAAAAAACAACCCGTTTTTGTCTAAAACAGGGTAAGTGTATTGTGATTAGTCTTTCAGATAAAATATATTTCAATTAAGAATATATGTATTGGGGTTCTTAAAATCCAAAAAACAGAAAGAAATACTAACTAAATTACATTGTTTATGAAGCAACAACAAAACAACAAAATCAGCTTAAAGAAGCTAACGATTGCCAGAATCAATATAGATGCGATGCATCAAATTAAAGGAGGTAGTAGCCTTCCTACTTTTGAAACATTTCCAGATAAATGTAATATAGAACCTTGATTAATACTAATAAAATTGTTTAAAAACCCTGCAACCTTTGCAGGGTTTTTTTATGACCCTGTTTTATCCAAAACAGGGTTGCTTTGTTTTTTATCCTCTTTTTTTCAATCTAGCTTAGTCTCACAATCAAAGCGATGTCGACAATTGATTTTGATCAAGGGGAAACCGAAAACCTTAAGATAGAGTAGGTACTTAAAACATATAATCATGCTTAATAACATTTTAGAATTAAAAGGAGTATCAAAACTAAATAGAAGCGAGCAACAATCTATTATTGCTGCAGGACCAGATGGATGTTCAACTTGCCCAGGTGATGAATTTTATGAATGCCTACAGTCGTGTGCTGGAACCTGTTCTCCAAATGGAACTTGTTATCAAATATTACATTAACACAAAAAATGAGATAGTGTAATAAATAAATTATTGATGTAATACCAAACTTGTAGAAGTTTTAAACGATTGGTTTTTATATAGCCTTCGATGGGTTCAGACCGATAAATGATACATTTTTTATATAGTCTCATTTTGTTTTCAAATAGTATGGATTAAATTATAATTATCATGAAAAAATCATTGAAAAATTTAGAGTTAAAAAAACAAACGATTAGTAACCTAAACCTTACTAAAGTTAAAGGAGGAGGGGGTTTTACTTCAGTAGTAACATGTACTCCTTCACAAATGAATGCCTGTGGTAATACAGCACAAACCGGACCTGGTACAAGACCTGTTTGTATTGAGCACTAACAATAAAAGTTATTTAAAAGGGCAAACCGAAAACCTTATAACAGAGTAGGTACATAAAAACACGTAGATATGTTAGATAAAATTTTAGAGATGAAAAATGTCTCAATCATAGAAAAGAACCAACAACAATCCGTAAAAGGAGGAAACAATTATCCACACTGTATTTGGTTGGGCGGTCCTGATTGCCAACCTATACATATGCATTAATCCCATAATACATATTTTATTTTTTAAAAAGAGGCTGTCTAAAAAGTAGATTTCTCTGTTATTTCAAGAAGATTCGAGAAATAACTATCCTTGATTTTCAGTATATTTCGACTTCGCATAATGTGATGGTATTGTAAATATTGTACTTTTTGGAATAGCTTCTTTTCTTTTTTAGCTACGCGTGCTTGTAGAATTTAATTGCTTGATACCTAATCTAATCATTACATTTGGAGCATCACACAATATTTATCCAAATGATTTTTTTTGCTAATAGATGTATATCGAGACATTTACTTTATTACATATTTACATCTGTATTTTTTTTAATAAAGACATATGGGCAAGAACAGCGAGTAACGATCCCTGATAGTTTAAAAAATAAAACAATTGAAGAATTAATTCAGTTGATAAAAATTGCTACTCCCGGTGAGAGTATTGCCTATGAAAATGCTCTTATAAACCATCAAAACCTAAAAGTTGATCTTGCTCAAATATATTCTGAAATAGGATATCATTTTTATAAGCAAGAAGAATCTGAACGAAGTATATCGTATCTAGATAAAGCTATTTCAATGGCTAAAAAAAATGAACTTGATGAAGTTCTGTGTAAGGCCTATTTAAGACAAGGAAACTCGTATCTAAAAGATTGGCAAAATCAAAAAGCCTTGGATTCTTATCAAAACGTTTTGGAAATAGCACAAGAAAAAGGCGATCTTAAGAATGAGATTGTTGCTAAATCTAACATAGTGATTGTTCTAAGAAGAATGAATCAATTAGACAAAGCTAGAGAAGATTGTAATAAATTATTGAGTTTTATTGACAAAACATCCTTCAAGAATGGTAGGAACCATGTAAATGTGCTTACAATTATAAGCGAGGTATATTTAGATTTAGAAAAACTTGATTCAGTACTGAAATACGCTGAAATTGGTTTAAAAATAAGTGAATCTTTAGATTATCAGATTGGAATTGCTGATTTGTATATTAAAAAAGGAATAGTATTCTACCAAAGAAAAAACTACGATAAAGCATTAGATTTTTTATACAAAGCAGAAGATATTTTAACCAGATTGGGAATCAGTGGTAGATCTAACCAAGCTATCAATGTTAATTATTTTCTTGCCAGTTATTTTTATGAAGTAAAATCTTATGATAAAGCTATTGGCTATCTAAAGGAAACATTAAATGTATTAGAAGAAAATGATCTAAGAAAGAATAGAGTAATAGATGCACATATGCTTCTAGCAAAAAGTTACAAGGAAACTGGTGACATAAAAGCATCTATACATTGGTTTACTGCACATCAGGAATTACAAGATCAATTTCAGAAAAACAAAGATGAAACAGTAAGCAAAATATATGATCAGAATACACAAAAATTAGATGATAAAATTAAAAAACTAGAAAGTAAACGAATAAAAGAACAAAAGTATAAGAAGTATATCTTAGGTGCTTTTTTGATAGTGCTTTTTATAATGGTTATTATCCTTATAGTGTATTTTAGAAAACAAAAAGCTAATAAAATAGTATTTAATGATTTGATTAAAAAAATATCTAATTTAGAAACTAAGGATAAGGTAGCATCGAAGGAAATAAGAGATATAGGTAAAGAAATAGTCATTGATGATGAAAAAATTAATGAAGTATTAAAAAGATTGAGCAAGATTGAACAACAAGAATATTTTTTAAGCTTAGAGTGTAATCTAAGATCTATTGCAAAAAAAGTTAGGACAAATGCTACGTACCTATCTAAAATAATAAATACGTATAAAGGGAAAAGTTTTAATGATTACATCAATGATTTAAGAATTGATTATGTGCTTAAAAGATTAAAGAATGATAAAAAATTCAGGTCATTTTCAATCACTTCAATAGCATCAGAAATAGGATATAAAAGCGATAATTCTTTCACAAAACATTTTAAAGCCAAAACAGGACTTAATCCTTCGTATTATATCAAGAATATAGAAAAATTGAATAATTAAGCGTTACATGTTTAATATCAATAAAAAACACCTCATTTTGAACAAAATGAGGTTTGCTAATTATGATTTGACCTCTATTAAAAGTATATTTCTTGTATATAACTTTTTATTTATTAGTACTCTTTTTTTAGGAGAATGAATAAAGCACAAAACGTACACTCATGAAGAATAAACAAAAACACACAATTACGCTAAAAAAGCTTACTATAGCTAGAATCAACCTAGATGCTATGAGGAAAGTAAAAGGAGGGGATTGTCTGCCTACAGAACACGAAGGTAATTCATATGTGATTTGTGAACCAACATTAAACGTTTTTTAGTTCCAAAAGAATACGGAATAAGGTATAAAAAGGCTTCAGTAATGAGGCTTTTTTTTATGCCTTATTTTGTTCAAAATACGTATGTTAAATTTTGTATCACCCTATTTTGTCAATAGTTTTAGAGAAGAGAAATTCTTGATTAGAATTAAAAAAATAACAAGTATTAAGTTATAACTAATTCTAAAAAAAGGGAAAGCCGAAAACCTTAAAAAGAGTAGGTAATTTTAAAATACTATAAGTATCATGAAAAAATCATTGAAAAAATTGGAGCTTAAAAAACAAACAATTAGTGACTTAAATCTAAATAAGATCAAAGGTGGTATTGATCCGACGCACTGTTGTCCTACATTAGATGCTCTTAATAGTTGTCCTCCTCGAGGAATGCAATGTTTCTAAAAAAAACTAAAGAACGTATACTGTGAAATGCTTTTTTAAAATAATCTCAAAGTATATGTGTTAATACAAGTTTTTTTAATACTTTAAACACAAAAACTGCCTAGATTTTAGGCAGTTTTTTTATCGCAGTTTTTTTAAGAAAAAAAATGAGTAATTTGAAACCTATATTATTAGATAAATTAGAAAAAATTAGCAACATCCTTTCTGAAAACTATAATACTAATGAACATGTTGGTGTTTTATCTGGGATTTCCGGAATTGCTTTGTTTCAATTTTATTATTCTAAGTTTATTGAAAAAGAATCACATGCGGATATAGGAGTAGAAATGATATCCTCTGTTATAGAAAAAATTAACGAAGGATATAGCTTTCCTACTTTTTGTACTGGAATCGCAGGAGCAGGTTGGGCTATTGAATTATTGGATGAAGAAGGTTTTATCGATGTTGATAGTGATGACTTATTATCTAATTTAGATGATTATTTAAGCCTTGCTAATAAACAGATGGGAGAGAAAGATAACTTCTATGATTTTTTACATGGAGCAATTGGGATTGGTTTTTATTTCTTTAAAAGATATCGAGGCACAAAGTCTACAGCCTTAAAAAATGATTATAAAGTAAAACTTCTAGAAATTGTAGCTTCTCTTAAAAGATCTTCTATAGAGGAGGATGACATGATAAAATGGCAAAGCAATCTTAATGAAAAAGAAGAACTTAGGGGATATAATCTAAGCCTGTCTCATGGAATGGCCAGTATTATAAATTTTTTATCCCGTTTAGCAATGTATGATGATTTTTATGATGAAGTAATTCCAATGTTATATAAAGCTACCCAATTTATATTAAGTAATGAAGATAAAGATATATCCTCTTCTTCTATGTTTCCTAGCTGGGTTTATGATGGTATGGATGAAAAGAGTAATGAAAGATTGGCTTGGTGTTATGGAGACTTAGGAATTGGTTTAACATTATGGAAAGCAGGAAAAGTCTTGCGAGATGAAAAAGTTATACAAAAAGGAATGAATACAGTTAAAAACTCCTGTAAACGTAGAGATCTTGAAGAAACTAAGGTAAAAGATAATGGTTTATGCCACGGTACTTTTGGTATGGTTCAGATTTATAATCATATGTATAAAGAAACAAAAGAATTAATATTTAAAGAAACAGCTGATTATTGGATGGAACAAGGGCTTAAAATGGATACACATACAGACGGATATGTTGGATATAAACAGTGGTATGGAGGAGAAAAAGAAGGTTGGAGAAACGAAATGAACTTACTCGAAGGTATTGCAGGAATAGGGCTATGTATCATCTCATATTTGGCACCATTTGAAACGAAGTGGGATGAATGTTTACTAATTAGTTAATTCAGAATAGCAATATTATGAGCTATAAAAATTTTCCGAAATACGTTTTACGTACACCTCTATTTTCCTTTTCATTCTATAAGGAGCTAACTCAAAATAAAACCTTGAAAGAAGAAGAGTTAAAACAAATTTGCTCTGATGAAATTATCAAAGAAGCTATTTTTTTAGCATCTCCTTCTTTATATCAGGAGTTTGAAAAATGGTTGAAAGGCGATATTAAAGAAAAGGCAGCATCAGAGCGTATGATGTATTCTGTATTAAAATACATTAGTAGAATGTCCTCACGCTGCACACCTTTCGGACTTTTTGCCGGAACAGCAGTCGGAGATTTTTCGGATACCACCAGCATTGAGCTTTTAGATAATTCAAAAAATAATCGTCATACCCGATTGGATATGAATTATCTGGTGGCACTATCTCAGGATATTGTTAAAGATAAAATGATAAGGGATCAACTTTTATTTTATCCGAATACTAGTGTCTATAAAGCAGGAAAACAACTCAGGTATGTAGAGTATACTTATGTAGAAAGTAAAAGAGTACATCATATTGTAGCGGTCGAAGATTCTGAATATTTACAAAAAGTACTTTCTGAAGGGAGAAAAGGATCTCAGCTTTGTGATTTAGCAGAGTTATTGGTAGACGATGAAATTAGTATTGAAGAAGCATCTGGATTTATAGATCAACTAGTAGAAAGTCAATTGTTGATTAGTGAGTTAGAACCATCCGTTTCCGGACCTGAGTTTTTGGATCAAATAATTCCAGTTCTTAAAAAATTATCAGGTACTGAACAAATCATTTCTGAGTTAGAAAATGTACAGCTAATACTTAAGCAGATAGATGAAAATATAGGAAACCCAGCAAAAAAATACATTGACCTCAGTGAATCTTTAAAGAAATTGGGAACTGGTTTCGAATTGAAGTATATGTTTCAGACGGATATGAACCTTTCTTTAGAAACGAATACAATTAGTCACGAAACCGTAAGGAAGATAAAGAAAGGATTGTCATTACTTAATAAACTTACATTATTACCAAAAGAAACGCTTAATTCTAGGTTTAAAGCAGCTTTTTATGAGCGTTATGAAGGTAGAGAAGTTTCTTTATCAAAAGCACTTGATGTAGAACTTGGAATTGGATTTTTGCAGGATAAAGATTCAGGAGATGTAAGTCAAATAATTGACGATCTTTTACTGCCATTTAAACAAGAAAAAACAACGATAAGAGATGTTAAATGGTCACCAATACATGCGGTGCTGAATAAGAGGTTATTAGCGTGTATTAAGGAACGGCAAAGCACTTTGGTATTAACAGACAAAGACTTTAATGATTTCGAGGAAAATTGGGAAGATTTACCGGATACTATTTCTACTATGATCGAATTGGTAAAGGTAGATGATACTGAAAAAATTATTATGTCTAGTTGTGGAGGCTCGAGTGCGGCAAACCTTTTAGGACGCTTTTGTCATGGAGATAAAGATTTAGACGCCTATACGAAAGAAATAGTTGATATAGAAACAAAGTTAAATCCTGATAAAATTCTTGCAGAAATTGTGCATTTACCGGAATCTCGAGTAGGAAATATTTTGATGAGACCTAACTTTAGAAAGTATGAAATCCCATACCTAGCAAAGTCTATCCTGAATGATGAAAATCAACTTTTGTTAGATGACTTAATGATTTCTGCTAGCCCTAACGGAAAGGTAATATTGAGGTCTAAAAAGTTTAATAAAGAAGTAATTCCACACTTAACTAATGCGCATAACTTTTCTAGTAACGCATTACCGATTTATCAGTTTTTGGCCAATATGCAAACTCAAAACCAAAGAGGAGGAATCGCGTTTGATTGGGGACCATTTGCAGAAGAGCATGATTTTTTGCCAAGAGTAGAATATAGAGATATCATATTTTCTAATGCAATTTGGAATATCGATTCATCAGATATTCAACCATTATTAAAGAATCTGAATGATGAAGATAAATTTTGTAAAGAATTAGAGAACTTTTTGGCTAGTAAAAGGTTACCTCAGTTCGTACTTCTGGTAGATGGCGATAATGAATTACTAATCAATTCTAAAAATACTACATCTGTAAAAATGTTGTTGAATACTGTAAAAAAGAGGAGTAGATTTAAACTCAAAGAATTTTTGCACATCAATGAAAGTTTGACAAAAGAAGGAGAGAAAGTATTTACAAATCAGGTTGTTATATCATTTTACAATGAAAAGAAATTAAAAAACTTACAGAATTAATAATGGACGTAAAAAGATCTTTTATAGTTGGTAGTGAATGGTTGTATTATAAAATATATACAGGGCCAAAAACCTCAGATTTGGTTCTTACAGATATTATTAAACCTACTGCGATGCATTTATTAGAAAATGATATCATCGATAAATGGTTTTTCATTCGGTATAACGATCCAAAGCATCATATTAGAGTGAGATTCCATTATGAAAATCCAGAGAACGTGGCTGGAGTTATTAATGCTTTATATAGTTCACTCAAGGAGTTTTCTGATGAGGACCTGATCTGGAAAATACAATTGGATACATATCAAAGAGAAATAGAACGCTATGGAGTAAAAACCATGAGGGAGTCTGAAGAATTATTTTTTCTGGATAGTAAGATGATCGTAGATTTTTTGGATATGATTGACGGAGATGAAGGAGAAGAACTAAGATGGTTATTTGGAGCAAGAGCAATAGATCAAAAACTCCAAGATTTTGGTTATAATGAAGATGAAAAAATGGTTTTAATGGAACGATTAAAGCTAGGTTTTGGAGCCGAATTTGGAATGAATAAAGGTCTCAAAAAACAGCTGGATAAGAAATTCAGGAATGAGCATGATAAAATTAAGAGTTTTTTAAATTTCGAAAGAGAAACAGATGCTGATTATGCTCCTATTATTGATGTTTTGGAGGAAAAGAGTAAAAATAGTGAGCCTTTGGTTAGAAAGATTCTATCTGTTGTAAGTAAACCTGAATTAGATGATATGATGGGTAGTTATATTCATATGCTTATGAATAGGTTATTTAGATCTAAAAACCGTTTACACGAAATGGTAATCTATGATTTACTATATAGAACCTACAAAGTCGATTGGGGGATTAGAAAATTTAAAAATAAAACAGAATCCACTTAACAAGTGTAAGGCATAATTTGTTTTTTCTGGATTTGGGCGTGACCACAAGGGTCGCGCTTTACATTTCAATTCCTCCCACTTCCTTTCAGTCAGGCTGTGGGATTTCTATTACAATCGCTCACGCAAAAAAAAGAATCAAATTAACCAAAGGAAAATTTACTATAAACCTTTTGGTACATATTTATATAGCTGAATTACGATTACGAGCTTACGTTTCAATTTTATAGAACGCTATTCTTTCAGTATCTTTTTAGTCGTGGACCCTCTTTCAGAGTATATCATCATTAGATATAAACCAGAACGAATTGAAGAAATATCAATACTATTGGTAATACTGCCACGATTTAGTTTTTTAGAAAGTATTAATTTACCTTGAATATCAAAAAATTCAACACGTTTTAATGATAGATTGATTTCACCCGATATGTTGATTATATTATTGGATGGTATTGGGTAAATACTAATACCATTTGTGAGGTTTTCATCATCTATTCCTAAAGTGTTATCAAAATCAATACTAAATTGAGCTGCTGCAGTATTTCCATTTCCGTACAGGTCTCTTAGGCTGTCTGCATTAATATTAATAGTTATGGTTGCGGATGTAATTGCTGTAATTGTAGCATTATAGGATAGCCCTCCACCAGAAAGATTTGTAGCTACTCCATTTTCAACAATGATATCGTTTAAATCAAAAGCAGTTACATCTTCACTAAAACTAATAGTGATTTCAAATGAAGTATTACTGGTTGGATTAGATTCCGTAGAGGTTATGCTTACTGTTGGAGGTGTTATATCAGCGATAGTTACACCTACACTGGACGAGTTACTACAGATTCCAAGTGTTGTATATGTAACTGTATACATATTAAGTATTGAAGCGGATATATCAATTTCTCCAGTACTACCATTAATTGCCAATCCTGCAGGCATAGATGTAAAGGTACCACCTGTTATTCCATCTACTGTTGGAGTCGGATCTGAATCTGCAGTTGAATAAGAAGTCGCCATATATGAGAATGATGCATTATCTAGAGCATTAATAATAATATTAAAAGTGGATGAATCACTACAGGTTCCATTGGTTGTATAAGTAACAACATATGCTCCAGGAGTAGTATCTGCAATATTAATAGTTCCTGAAGAAGGATCTAAATCTAAACCTATTGTACTTGAAAACAGCCCACCAGCCAATCCATTGATAGTTGGCGTAGGATTTGCTGCATCTTTACAATAAAGAGCTTGATCATAACTAAAGCTAGGATCGTCAAGTTCAGTGATGGTTACATTTACTGTACTTGTATTCTGACAAGTTCCATTGGTTGTATAAGTAACAACATATGCTCCAAGAGTAGTATCTGCAATATTAATAGTTCCTGAAGAAGGATCTAAATCTAAACCTATTGTACTTGAAAACAGCCCACCAGCCAATCCATTGATAGTTGGCGTAGGATTTGCTGCATCTTTACAATAAAGAACTTGATTATAACTAAAGCTAGGATCGTCAAGTTCAGTGATGGTTACATTTACCGTACTTGTATTCTGACAAGTTCCATTTGTTGTATAAGTAATAACATATGCTCCAGGAGTAGTATCTGCAATATTAATAGTTCCTGAAGAAGGATCTAAATCTAAACCTATTGTACTTGAAAACACTCCACCAGCCAATCCATTGATAGTTGGCGTAGGATTTGCTGCATCTTTACAATAAAGAGCTTGATCATAATTAAAGCTAGGATCGTCAAGTTCAGTGATGGTTACATTTACTGTACTTGTATTCTGACAAGTTCCATTGGTTGTATAAGTAATAACATATGCTCCAGGAGTAGTATCTGCAATATTAATAGTTCCTGAAGAAGGATCTAAATCTAAACCTATTGTACTTGAAAACACTCCACCAGCCAATCCATTGATAGTTGGCGTAGGATTTGATGCATCTGTACAATAAAGTGCTGCATCATAATTAAAGCTAGGATCATCAAGTTCGGTGATAGTTACAGTTACATCACTTGTGTTTGGACAAGTTCCATTAGTTGTATAGGTCACAGTATATTCACCAGGCGTGCTGTCTGCGATATTAATAGTTCCCAAAGAAGGATCTAGAATCAAACCTGTAGTGCTTGAAAATATACCACCAGCCAATCCATTGATTGTTGGAGTAGGATTTGATGCATCTGTACAATAAAGTGCTGCATCATAACTAAAGTTAGGATCGTCAAGTTCGGTGATAGTTACAGTTACATCACTTGTGTTTGGACAAGTTCCGTTAGTTGTATAGGTCACAGTATATTCACCAGGTGTGCTGTCTGCGATATTAATAGTTCCCAAAGCAGGATCTAGAACCAAACCTGTAGTGCTTGAAAATGTACCACCATCCAATCCAGTAACTGTTGGGGTAGGGTTTGACGCATCTGTACAATAAAGTGCTGCAGCATAACTAAAGTTAGGATCGTCAAGTTCGGTGATAGTTACAGTTACATCACTTGTATTCGGACAAGTTCCATTAGTTGTATAGGTCACAGTATATTCTCCAGGTGTGCTGTCTGTGATATTAATAGTTCCCAAAGCAAGATCTAGAACCAAACCTGTAGTGCTTGAAAATGTACCATTAGCCAACCCAGTAACTGTTGGAGTAGGATTTGATGCATCTGTACAATAGAGAGCCTGGTTATAATTAAAAGATGGATCATCTAAAGTATTAACCATTATTGTAATTGTTGTACAGGTGGCTATAGTTTCATCTATACATCCTAGATCACTATCTTCACCTCGTATGTAATAAGTGGTACTTGGTATAGTAGGAGTTACTTCAAAAGTTGAAGTGTTTGTAGTGGTAGTCCCTAATAAATTTTCTCCACAAGAATCCGTATAAATAGACCAAGTTGATCCACTATTGAGGTTACCAGATATGGTAATCATAGTAGTGTCACCTTCACACAATTCAGTTGCCGCAACTACATCTGTTATAGTTGGATTTATGCAAACGGGAATCTGTTTAAACCAAGCAAATCGCGCTACATTAAAGCTACCCAAGATAGCATCTTTTAGACCATCTCCATCCACATCCCCAAAATCTATGGTAGAAAAACTACCAATTTCTCCACGAGTTAATTCACCATTAAATACGTTTTGGGTAGAAGCAAAACTAGGAATTGTTGTTGTACCAATATTTTCTATCCATCTAACGAAACCAGTATCAGTCATAAAAAACATGTCATAATCCCCGTCTTTATCAAAATCTTCAAACACAGGTATCGGAACATCCATATTATTAAAAGCATTTTCATCAATCCAAGGGCTGTCTGCTTCGGACTGACGTTCGAATATGGGATTATTTCTAGCGCCAATATTTTTGTAGTAAGTTAATTTATCACTACCTAATGCTACTAGGTCTAGATCTGAATCATTATCAAGGTCTACAAAACCCAAACCTGGAAATTCGGCTATCTCTTGATCATTAAGTCCTGGTAAACCATCTGGGATATATTCAAAAACAGGAATTTCTGGTGTGCCTATGTTTCTATAGAAAAGTATATCATTATTACGATCTCGTTCATAATCATAGTCGGTACCTATAAACAAATCTAGGTCTCCATCATCATCGATATCTGTGAGTTGAGGTCTATTTTGATTTCTTACGGTTAGATCTCTATCAATCCAAATAGTGTCCAAAGTTGGTATAGATGCTGCTACCCAATTAGGAGATGTTATTGTACCTTCGTTTTTAAAATAATGTACAGTACCTCCTTGACTACCAGAAATAAAATCTAGATCGCCATCATTGTCTAGGTCTCCTAGTATTGCAGAGCGTAAGCGACCTCTTGTTATAGATGTGTTAGGTGTTGTAGCTATATCTAATCCTGCAGGTTCAGGACCTGGTCCAGTAGAAGTGCCATCAGGATTGTTTAGAAGACTTCCTCCTTTAAACTCCCAGCTTATGTAATCAGCTTGCGAAAATAGCAGTTGATTTCCTAAGATAAGCAGTAAATAAATACATATTAGATTTTTTATCATCTTATTCCAAATATAGCCGTTTACTCTATAAAATATAGAGTCTGATTACAAATGCTTTTGTATACAATTATTTAAATAATACTATTACAGATAACAAACCAATTATATAAAAAGGGTGATCCTAGAGAATTTTTTAGGTTCTCTTTAGTTTTGGTTTTAAGAGTAGTATTATAATTACCTAGAGGGGGGATATTTGATAATTTGTTTTGGTTTACTACTTTTCGGCAAAATTAGTAATTTAGTTTTTGGTTGACAAAATAAAATAATATTAATATTTTATTATAAATTGAAGAGGATAAAGGTTCTGTTTATATGTATCAAGATGATCTAATATCTAAAGCTTGAAGAAAAATGATGCGATACTAATTGCTGTAAAATATATGATATAAAAGCTATATAAACTCTTTGATAAAAATAATAACAACTTATTTTCAAGAGATTCCGAATACTTCACTTTAAGATGCTGCAAGTGTAAAAAAAACCATCTAAATTTTTTTAGATGGTTTTTTACTATTACACATAACAATAAATACTTAGTTGAGAAAAATGTCGTTTTTTTATAATGGCTAATTACAATTTCGTACAAACTCCCACGGTTTTCCATTTCCAGTATTTGTAGTAGGAGCATCTCCCTGTGTCCACCATTTAGCTTTGTAAATGGTATTTTCGTAAACCACTTCGTCTCCACCAATATAGGATGCAGAGGAATCCCATTGTGATTGTGAACAGTTGTCTTCATTTCCTCCTCCATCATCACCATCGGTATCTCCATTGCAGTTTTCTATAAACTCCCATGGTTTTCCATTTCCAGTATTTGTAGCAGGAATATCTCCTTGTGTCCACCATTTAGCTCTATATAATGAAGCTTCATGAATCACTTCATTTCCATTTGTGTAAGCCGTAGCCGAGTTCCACTGACTTGCAGAACAACCAGAGCCGTTGTCTCCTCCGTCGTCGCCGTCACCATTGTAGGGAGATTCGGGATAGTTTTCAGCATTAGCAATTGCTTGAGATTGAGAAATACCATTTAATACCTGGCTAGACACGTATAAATATCCATAGGCAGAAGATGAAGCTCCTTCAAGTAACATTTGCCAAATCATGATGCCATCTGTTGTACTTTTTGAAGAAATATGGTTTGAAAGTTTTGCCATATTTTGGTAATTATATGTAAAGTAAGGCCCCCAAGGTTCATCGGGATAATGGGTTCCAGCTGCTATTGAAAAACCATATTGGTCTGCATAATGTTTGTAGGAGTCATAAATAATAGCTCTGTTACTCGCAGCACCTGTATTATAGCCTTGATAAGCAATTAAATCAATTTTATTACCTACTGCTTTTATTACAGGAATCATGTGACCAGTAGAGGCAAATCCAAATAAACTGATCGCCTGATTTGGTAATGTAGCATTGAATAGATTAGCATCCGATTCTCCTGTAACAGTATTCCTTTCACTATGAGCAAAGGGAGAAGACGGATCATCATTGTTAAGACCTCCTAAAGCTCCTGCTCCTGCTGGAGCGCAAGCAATAATATACTGTCCTTTGGGCATCAATGCTCTGGATTCATTAAAAAAAGTAATAAATCGTTGTACATTGATAGATTCTCCAATAGTTTGGAACCCACCATTAGGCTCAAAATCCCAGTCAATTCCTTCAAAACCGATATCATCTACTAAATCTTTGATATCTTGGTAGTTAATGTCATACGCTGCATTGGATCCCCAGTATGTTTCTCCTCCAATAGAAAGTATTACTTTAATTTCTTTGGTTTTAAGAATAGATACAGATTCCTTAAGAGTCTGACCTCCATAAGGAGTTTGGATTCCAGTTCCTGTGATATCTAGAGATCCTTTTTGGTATCTTAAGTTTGGTTTTGCAAAAGCTAAAAAAACATGTGTAACATGCTCAGGAATATCTCTAAGTTTAGATCCTTGCCCTGTAGTAGTCCAACTTTCTGACCATGACGGGAAATATCCTAAAATAATGGGTTCTGTGAGTGCTGCGCGATTAATTCCGGGAGTAATTTCCTTAAAGTTTTCTTCATCAAGAAAACTCTCATTAGTACAAGATATAAACAACATTGAAAATAGCAGGATGCAGGTAGTGAGTTTTTTGAATGTATTCATAAGAGTTTGTATTTGTGTTAGTTTTAAGTTTAATTAGACTTCTAATTCATAGTTCACATCACTTTTATTTAAGTGAGAGAGCTCCTTTAGAATTTTGATAAAAAATCATTGCTTCATTTACTATCTTATATTCTTTGTCAAATTCTTTTCGGTATTTTAATTGTACTGTATTCCAGTCTGATGCCCATCCTTTAACAACATTATTAAGGTAAATTATTTTGAGTTTGTGTTTTCCTTTTTTAAGAGCAATAGAGCTTTCTTCGGGATGTTTTCTTATCGTTTTTTTATAATCAATAACTAATTGATCACCAATCCATATTTGATCTTGTGTACTAGAAAAATAATATATTCCATCTTCTGGGATATCAATGTATCCTTCTAAAAATACTGCTTTAAAATTTTCCTTTTTAACTTCGTGACCCCAATCAAAAGTATGGTTTGCCTCTTTAATATTCTGAACTACCGCTACCTCAATTGGGATTTCTGTTTGAATTTCATCTATGCTCAAAAAATGACCTTTTATTGTTTTGATCTTCAATCCTGGAGATAAATCTATCGTTTCTGATATTGATGGGAGATATGATTCTTTTGCAATATTAATAGTTCTTGTTTTACTGATTTTACCATGAGATAATACTGAGGCTATTTTTAAAGTAGTTGTAGTATTAAAAGTAAGGGCTGTTGAATATTCTTTACTATTCTTTGTAGGCTCTGATCCATCAGTAGTGTATACCATTTTCACCGGATGTGTGGTATGAAATGGTAAAGTCACACTATCCAGGAATGCGATATAATCGGATGAAGGCCCTTCTGGTAAAGGGATGTGATAATTTATATTATAGTGATCAAGAATTGGATATATACTATTTAAACGATTTAAGAAACTATTAAAATTTTTGTTGCTTTGTATGGTCCACCCTGTCTCTGCAATAGCTATTAATCGAGGGTATAATTGATATTCCGCAATTTTATTATTATCCGTCTGCTCTGCCCACAAGTTTCCTTGTAATCCAAGAATGTGATGTCTTTTATCTTCTTTTATTAAACTGGGAATAGGATTGTAATGATATGTCTTTTGTAGTGGAGTATGTCCACCAAACGCCATTGGCTCTACTTGTTTACTACCTTGATAAAAATTAAGATATACATAATCTAATGGAGTCATAATTACATCGTGGCCTTCATTTGCAGCTTTAATACCTCCTTTTTCGCCCTGCCAAGACATTATATTAGCAGTTTCAGTGATTCCTCCTTCTAGAATTTCATCCCATCCGATCATTATTTTATTATGGTTGTGAAGAATTTTTTCTACTCGAGCCATGAAGTAACTTTGCAATTCCTGTTCATCTTTTAATCCTTCTTTTTTCATTAGTTTTTGACATAATTTAGATTCTTCCCAATTACGTTTTGGTACTTCATCTCCTCCTACATGAAAATATTTATACGGGAATAAAGCTGCCATTTCTTGTATTACGTTTTCAACAAAAACATATACATCTTCCTTTCCGGCACATAAGATGTTATAATCTACACCCCATATTTCTCTTATTTCAAAGGATTTTTCAACACAAGCAAATTCTGGATATGAAGCAAGAATTGCTTTAGCGTGCCCAGGTAAGTCAAATTCAGGGACGACATCAATAAATCGTTCTTTAGCATATGCGATAACTTCTTTTACTTCCTCTTGCGTATAATATCCTTGATAAACAACACTTTCCGTATTTCCTCTTTTAGCACCAATTTCCGTTAACTTAGGATATTGTTTTATTTCTATTCGCCAGCCTTGATCATCTGTAAGGTGCCAATGAAATTTATTTATTTTTAATGTTGCCAAAAAATCCAGTTGTTTTTTGATAAATTCTACGGTAAAAAAATGCCTTGACACATCAAGTAATACACCTCTCCATTTAAAGGCTGGTTCATCTTTAATATCTACAGAAGGAATTACAACTTGTAGATCTTCTTTAAAATTATCATTTGAAATCAGCGGTAGCAATTGTATTAGAGACTGAACTCCATAAAATAATCCTTTAGTAGTTTTGGAAGTGATCGAGATGTAATCTTCAAAGGTTTTTAATAAATATCCTTCTTCATTTAATTGCAATGAGGTATCTATTAATAAATGAATTGAGTTTTTCTTTTTTTGATTAGATGTTTTAAGACGTAGTCCTGTTTTTTCGTGGATAATATCGGCAAAAAATAATGCTATGCCCTTTGTTTTATTTTTCTTTATAAATAAAGAGGTCTCCTTGTCAATAGTGAAACTTCCTTGTTTTTCTACTAATGAAAGAGGCATTGGTATAATTCTAGGAGTTGTATTTATAGCCGTTATTTTTTTGCGTTTTTCCTGACAAGAGATTAAAAGAATCATTATAGATAATATGTAGAAAATGGATTTCTTCATTTTTTATGTTGTTTTTTGTAATGCATACTTGTTAGAAATGATATACTTGATAAGGTTATTGATAGGCTTTTTAATAAAACTTTTTGCAGAAAAACCTTTAGAAATCAATGTTTTATTAATTATGTCTTGTGTATAATATGCGATAGAACCCACAAAGTGTACTGAGTAATTTTCTAATTCTTTACTATAAAGCATCAGATAATTGTCAATGAAGGTTTCAATTCCGTCATATAGTAAGTTTTCTATAAAAGGATGACCTCGATGTTGAAACAAGAAAATTGCATATGACGCCAAATATGTATTAGGTTGTCGTAAGTCATATAAATTATAAAAAAGAGATTCTAAATCTGAGCCAAACATTGTTTCAAAATCTTTAGCAAGACTAGCGGGCATGCGTTGCAAGTAAAAGCTTTTCAATAGTTCTTTTCCGAAGTAATTACCACTGCCTTCATCTGCAAGCAAATATCCTAAAGATGGGGCGTGCTGTATTATTTTTTCACCATCGAAGTAGCAACAATTAGATCCTGTACCTAAAATAGCAATAACTCCTGGAGTTATTGTAGTGGCATGTACAGCGGCAATAATATCTTCTTCAACCTTTATTAATTTTAAATTTTTAAAGACAGAACTGAAAGATGATTTGATTTTTTGATTTGATTTTTCCGTACCACAACCTGCACCATAAAAATGTACTTCATCAATCAAGTTTCGCTTTTCTAACACTTCAGAAATCTCTAATATTATGTTTTTAATTGTGCTCTCTGATATATTTAACGGGTTGATACCTATTGTTGTTTGTGAATACAATTGATTTCCCAATCTGTCAATTAGAATCCAATCACATTTCGTAGAACCACTATCAGCTATTAATATCATATATTCTAATCTTTATAATTTAATGGTAGTTAACTATTAATAAGAGGACTAAAAATAATATCGTTTGAAAGCTTCAATAGCTTCATAATCAGCTAGTCCTAGGCTGTCATATAATTCTGCTGTATTCTTATTTCGTTCCTCTGCTCTCAACCAAAATTCTCTAGAATCTTCTCCTTGAAACATCACTTTATCCTTTTGTGATTGGTGAAAAAGAATTGCGTTAGTCTTTCGATTTACTTCATCTGGGCTTAAGGGTACGGCCATTTCAATATCGTGGATATCCCATTCGTGCCAAGCTCCTCGATATAACCATAGCCAGCAATCCTTCATAAATTCTTCTTGTTTTAATATAGAAACTGTTTCGAGGATTGCATCAAGACAAAGTTTATGAGTTCCGTGTGGATCTGCGAGATCTCCTGCGGCATAAATCTGATGTGGTTTAATGTGAGTAATAATATCTTTTATAATATCAATATCAGCATTGTCAATAGGTTTTTTCTTTACCCTTCCAGTTTCATAAAAGGGAAGATTTAAGAAATGGACTTTATGATCTGGAAGCCCTAGATACCTTGTAGCACCATAAGATTCCATTCTTCTGATAAGTCCTTTTGTTAATCTTACTTCGGCAGAATCAATATCATTAATGTTTTTTGATTTTATGGCATCTATTATAGTATTAAAAATGGTATTATCCTTAGATAAGCATTGTGCTACTTCACCAAATTTTAAGGCTTCTTGATCAGTTACTGCAATATTTCCAGAGGTTTGATATGCAACGTGTACCTCGTGACCTTGATCAATAAGTCTAGAAAATGTACCTCCCATAGAAATTACATCATCATCAGGATGCGGACTAAAAATAAGTACTCTTTTTTGAGCAGGATTGGCTCTTTCAGGACGTTTGGTATCGTCGGCATTTGGTTTTCCGCCTGGCCATCCAGTGATAGTATTTTGCAAGTGATTAAACATTTTGATATTTAATTCATATGCAGATCCTTCTAATGTTAAAAGACTAGACATACCGTGGTCATTATAATCTTTATCGGTTAATTTTAACAAAGGTTTTTGGACTTCCTGACTTAACCAGGTTACTGCCTTCAGCTTAAGTTTTGGCGTCCATATGCATTGATCTACTAACCAAGGAGTTTTAATTCTGGTAAGATCTGCGGCAGCTTCACTGTCTAAAACCACGGTAATGTTTTTATGTTCTTGTAAGAAAGAAGCTGGAATATGTGAAGCTATTTCACCTTCAATAGTCTTTCTTACAACCGATGCTTTTTTATGTCCCCACGCGAGTAGAAGAACACGTTTAGCCTTCATAATCGTGCTGATCCCCATAGTTATAGCTCTTTTGGGAACATTTTCTAAACCATTAAAATCTGAAGCAGCATCTCTTCTGGTAATATGATCTAATGTTATAATTCTAGTGCCAGAATTGCGATGGGATCCTGGCTCATTAAAACCGATATGTCCTGTTCTACCAATACCTAGTAACTGAAAATCTAGTCCACCAAGTTTTTTTATTTTCATTTCATAATCGATGCAATATTGATCAATTTCTTCTGCGTTAATATTTCCAGAAGGAATATTTATGTTTTCTGGGTTTATATCAACATGATCAAACAGATGCTGATGCATAAAATGATAATAACTTTGTTGATTATCTGTATCCATTGGATAATATTCATCAAGATTGAAGGTGATCACATTATTAAAACTGAGTTCTCCTAAACGATACAATGTTACTAGTTCTTCATATACTTTTATCGGAGAGGATCCTGTAGCTAAACCCAATATGCAGGGCTTACCTTCTTTTTGCTTTTGTTTTATTAAATCTGAAATTTCTACAGCTACTAGTTTAGATGCATAAGAAGAATCCTGAAATATTTCATTATGGATTTTTTCGAATTTGGTATCCTCAAACTTGCCAACTTGCCTGAATTTAATTTCTTTAATCATTTTTCTTTTTTTAAGCTTTAAGATGATTTAAATTTTCTTTTTCAAAATGTTATGATACTTGTTTATGGTTGGTTACTGGGGGTTCCATACTAGATCTATTCGATGTCCCACCATATATTGGTAGTCATTACGTCGGGCCCTTGTCTTTCTATGGCTTCTTTTACTTTTGCTTCATTGGCTACTAATTCTGTAGTTGAATATTGTAACCTTTTGGGCACATTTCCGTTATTAGGTTCTGAAACGAAGAATGTGGTATCATCTGTTAATGCTGGAATAAGCTCGGTTCTTCTAACTAAAGACCATGCTTCATATCCATTCATTAATAGTGCTAACCATCGTTGGTTCCAGATAGCCTCTAATTGTTGTTCAGTGGATCCGGATAAAGTAGCGATAGATTCACTAGCTATAAACGTTTCGATATCAGTAGCGTCTACACCCCAGAAGTTCATACTTGCTCTAATTCCTTCTTCATAGAGTGCTTGTGGATTTCCTGAGTATCCTAAAAGAGCTGCTTCTGCTTGTAAAAAATAAGATTCAGCTGCGGTTAGTATTTGTGTTGGTAAAACATTAGCAACATCGGTTGTAGAAGTTCCAATGATTTTTTGTGATGGAAGTGCAAGATTATCTCTAGGTATGATTCCTCGCATCGAGATTGATGTCCCTTCATAAGTGTTATTTGGAGATGGATCTGCCATTTGATAAACTCTAGGATCATTATTGTCGTTTAATAAATTGATATAACGATCAGAGAATACCCACTTAGAACCTAACCCATCAAATCCCCAATAAACATCCTCGAAACTTCCATCGAGAAATGATAATATCAGTGCGGATTCTGACTTTCTTACTAGAGCTTCATTTGAGCTATTTATTAAGGTATTACTCAGACAGTCATTAATAACGGTATCTATAAATGACTGTTCATTGGCTTGTATAAAGGCATCTCTGGATCTGATGGCAATTCGCAATCGTAATGTATTGGCAAATGCCTTCCACTTCTGAGGACCTCCACCATAAATAAAATCTCCTTCAGCACCAGCGATTATTTCTGATGATGAACCAATTTGATCCATTTGCGCTTTGAGATCATTCATAAGACCCGTATAAATTTCTTTTTGAGTATCATATTTGGGCTGTGGATTATCTAAGATCAATTGGTTTCCAATAACCTCACTATAAGGAACATCTCCATAGATATCGGTCATTTTTTGGTAAAACCAAGACATCATGATTTTTGTAACGGCTGCACCATTTTCATCTCCTAAATCATTATAAGTACCAAGTAAGTTTCTAATGTTTAGAGAGACTTTTTGATAAGATGCATCAAATATAGCGTTGGTCCAACCTTGATTGTTTTGATAAGCATCACCTGCAAACCAAGAACCTTCTGCATTATAACTAAACTGATGTGCAAATTGACTTGTATATATTAAGTTCCCTCTCCAAGAAAGGAATCGAGGTTCTGCGAATTCAAAATATTGTACTCCAGCCATGATTCCCTCTACTGTTGCAGTTTGTGGATCGGTAGGATTGATGTTTATTTCTTCAAAATCTTCTGTACACGAAATAGGTACGATTATCAGTATAAGAAAACCAACAAATAGTTTTAGAATGTGTTTTTGAGTTTTCATAATTCTTTGTTTATTAATATCAATATTCATTTAAAAAGTAAGGTTTACTCTAAGTCCGTGGCTACTAGCAGAAGGAATTCCAAAAAACTCTATACCTCCGAAATTTGTGTTAAATCCTGTTTCTGGGTCAAAATTGTCGGTATTGCTATGAAGTATGGCTAGATTCCTTCCTACATAGCTTATAGATAGCTTAGATAGATGTAGTCCCTGAATAGTTTTTTCAGGAAAACTATATCCAAATGTTAATTCTCTAAACTTGACAAAACTGCCATCATAGACCCAGTTTTCTGCAATTTGACCGACTCTACCCCAGTATATTTGAGGATTTACTCCTCTTTGTTGTACATCAGGATCTAATGTGCCATCAATGACCGCATTATTAGGTAATGCAATACCTTGTCCACCAGAAAAGAATTCTCTTCCTGCTAGTGTTTCTATAGCCGTACCTTGCGTATGTCTTTGTATTTCTGATAATGAAAATACATCACCACCAAATCTTGCATCAAATAAGAAACTTAAAGAGAATTGCTTATAAGTAAAGGTGTTCCCCCAGTTTAAAAATGCATCTGGCGCAACATCGCCAATCCGAGATATTTCGGTATTAATTACTGGTAATCCATTGGGATCATAGACAAGATTTCCACTTTCATCTCTCGTGAATGTAGTACCAAATAATCCCTGAGCACTTGAGCCTACTTCTGCAGCTACTTGTACGACGTCGTTAAATTGACGTATTAATATGTTTCTTTCTACTCCTTGTGCTAATTCTTCAACTTTATTTTCATTAGTAGTAAAGTTTACTGTAGTAGACCAGCTAAAATCATCGGTTTTAATGATATCGGCATCCAAAGAAAGCTCGAGTCCTTTGTTAGTTACCAAACCTGCGTTTATGATCTGATTAGCCGCTCCGCTCGCTGGAGGAAGTGTTAAACGTAATATTTGATCTTCGGTTCTTACGGTATAATAAGTTGCAGAAAGTCCTATTCTATTATTAATGAAGCGAGCATCTAAACCAAATTCAAGGGAGTTTGATATTTCTGGAACCAAGTCCGGATTATTAAGTTCGGGACCTGCTCCTGCGCCTTCTTCTGCATTTCCAAAAAAGAAAAAACGTTGCCCATTAAATAGATTAGAGGATACATTATAGGTATTTACCAAAGAAAAAGCACTAGTGGCATTACCTGTCTGCGCAAAACTTCCTCTTAATTTTAGATTAGATAGTATTTCATTATCCTGTAGTGAAGGAAAAGCATCTGTTAGCACAAAACTTAAACCAACAGATGGATAGAAAAACGAGGCATCATTTATTGGTAATGTAGAACTCCAATCATTTCTGGCTGTAAATTCTGCGAATAAATAGTTATTAAACCCTATAGTCATAGATCCAAAGACAGAATTGGATGAGTTTCTGGCGTTGCCAGGTACTACACTAATGCTTTCGAAGTTATTAAGTGAGAAAAAATTAGGGAGTAAAAATGTTTCTCCAATGGCTTGTATAGATTTAAATGATACATCAGAATGACTAAAACCTAGTGTAGCTCCTAAGTTAAAATTACTGCCTAAGTCTGTATTGTATCTAAAAATAAGATCATAATTATTTGTTCTCGCGGTAGAGTTTGTGTCAGAAAATCTTCCGTTACCAGCGATATCAAACGCACCAAATGGATTGAAAATTTGTTGGTTGGTTGTGATGTGATCTTGAGAAAGCCTCATAAGACCTTTTAATCCAGGTGCGATATCTATATTTAATTCTAAAAGGCTAATGTATCGATCAGTTTCATCTTCATTAAGCAGGGTGTTTGCAGTATAATATGGATTGGTGATAAATGCTCCAGCCCAATTATTGGGTGTTCCATCAGGTTCTAAAAAATTATTGTTTAATAATGAGTTAGAAATGTTTCTGGGTCTTAAAGAAAGTGCACGCGTTATATTCGTTTGTCCTCCCGTAAGTTCTGGTCGGTTTTGAGCATCTTGATGAATGTAATCTACTTTTCCAACAATCTTTAGCCAGTCGGTGATTGAAGCCCCAGCCTTGATACTAAAATTTTGTCTTTTTAAATTACTTCCAGGTACTATCGATTCATCGTCTAATCTGGAAAAACTAAACCTATAATCAAATTTTTCTGTTCCTTGTGATACTGAAACAGAATTCAAGAACGAAAATCCAGTTCTAAAAAAATCTTTAAAATCATTGTCATTGGCAGCATAACTGGCTGTTCCTACACCATCAAAACGCTCTCTTTGTGATCCGTCTAATCTAGGTCCGAAACTATTCCCATTAGTAATATCATATACTAATTGATTTGTTGATGTATTAAATAAACCTTGACCATATTCATTTTGGAATTTTGGAGATACTAATAGAGAATTTGCAGTGACTGCAGCATTTATTTCTACGGTTGGTTTATCAGAACGCCCTTTTTTTGTTGTAATTACTAAAACACCATTGATTCCTCTAAACCCATATAACGCAGTCGCGTTTCCACCTTTTAATAGAGATATGTTTTCAATGTCATTAGGGTTTAAATTTGATAAAGTATTACCATAATCAATCCCCGAAGCAAAATCTCCCTGCCCTCCTTGGTTATCGTCTATAATAACTCCGTCTAGTACTATTAGAGGTTGGTTATTACTTCCTAAAGAGCTAATTCCTCTAACATTAATAGAAACTGAAGATCCAATTCCTCCAGAATTAGAATTGATATTAACACCTGCTAATTTTCCACGGATCGCCGATCCCACGTTAGGATCTGCCGTTTGTGCGATTGTTTCAGACTTGATTTGTTGTACTGAATATCCTAATTTTTTCGATTCTTGCCGGATACCAAAAGCTGTTACCACTACATCTTCTAATTGTTCTGTATCCTGTTCTAGACTAACATTTATAGTATTTGATGAGTCAATAGATCTTTCTATAGTGGTAAATCCAATGTATGAAAATACCAAAACATCTCCTTGAGAAACGTTAATGCTATAAGCACCATCAAAATCAGTTTGTACTCCGTTGGAAGTTCCCTTTACGATTACATTAACTCCAGGAAGAGGAGTATTGTTAACTACGTCAGTTACTGTACCTGACATGTTTTTTTCTTGGGCGATAACTCCAATTACTAAAAATAAAAATGAAATTAAAATGAATTTTTTTTGCCTCATGTTTTCCTTTTATTGATTATTTGTGTTGTTCTAAATTAACAGTTTGAAGGTTTTCTTTTTTTTTTTTTATCCGAACAACAGCATTTTGATAATGAACGACATATAACTGTAGATAACCGTTGTCACAAGTTTTTGTTGCTAAACTTTTTTTTGTTTTTTTTGTTTTTTAATGATACTTTTTCACAGTTTTTTAACTAATTTAATATCATTCTGTGTCAAAAATTGAAGAAAATGTAATCCATGAGGATGTTACAAAAAGAGTGATTAAGAAGAAGTATCATTTCTATTTTTGGATGATATACTTTCTTTTTAATGTAATTAGATGGGGGAGTTATTTTAACGATTATTGGTATTCATTTAGATCTAACTTGATAGAATTTCCATTACATTTAGTCATAGTTTATTTTAACATATATTATCTAATACCAAGATATTTATTAAGGAAGAAATATACAGGATATGTGACTTTTTTATTATTGAGTTTAATAATACATTATGTAGTACGATCCGGTTTGAACTATTGGTTGATTACAGAAAATATATGGCCAGAAGCCCAAGGAGAAAATGAACAATTCGGACTTAATCATATCGTAGCCGTAGTATTAGGTGAATTATATGTGCTGGCACTTACTTTTTCTATAAAAATTAGCATTGATTTTATTATGGAAAGAAATAAAACCGAACAACTTACTGCTTTACAATACAAAACAGAGTTACAATATCTTAAAGCACAAATCCAACCACACTTTTTTTTTAATACGTTAAATAATTTATATGCGTTAACTATACAAAAATCCTCTAAGGCATCAGAGGTAGTTGTTAAATTATCAGAATTTATGCAGTATATAATATATGATGCGAGTAAAAGAAAAGTTCCTTTGATGCAAGAGATACAATACATAGATAACTACATCGAGCTTGAAAATATAAGATATGGAAATCAAATTGAGACACAAATTGATATAATAGGATGTATAGATGATGTATTAGTAACTCCCCTTTTATTCTTGCCATTTGTGGAGAATGCTTTCAAACACGGTTTTAAGGACAAAGGTGAAATGATTCTATTAGTATCATTTGAAGTAAGAAATGAAACATTGATTTTTATATCAGAAAATAGCTATGATGAGCATGCATCTTTAAAATCTAAAAACGGAATTGGAATTAAAAATGTTGAAAGAAGATTACAGCTTTTGTATAACAAAAACTATGAATTGATGATATCAAATGATAACAATCAATATAAGATTACCCTTAAAATCCCAACCACATGACCATAAAAAGTATCATAATTGATGATGAACATTTGGCAATAAGCATTATTGAATCATATCTAAAAGAATTTAAAAACATCGAAGTTGTTGGCGTGTTTAAAAATCCTTTAGAAGCTTTGCCTTTGCTAGAAAATGGAGGTATTGATGTGATCTTCCTAGATATTAATATGCCACGGATGAATGGTTTAGAGTTTTTGAAAACTCTTAAAGAGTATCCTCAAATCATAATTACAACAGCATACAAAGAGTATGCAATTGAAAGTTATGAACTAGAAGTGCTTGATTATTTAGTAAAACCTATACCTTTTAGTAGATTCTTAAAATCAATTAATAAATTAATGGCAAGACTTATTACATTAGATAAAGGAAAGCCTTTTGCAGATTTTGAACAAGCTCCCCATGTTTTCTTGAAAGTAGATAAAAAATTAATCAAGATTTTTCTTCGTGATATTCTTTATATAGAGAGTCTAAAAGATTATATAAAATTGCGTAGTGTAGAGGGAACCTATATATCTCATAAATCGCTGGCTAGTATAAGTGAGGAATTGCCATCCGAAAATTTTATTAGGATACATAAATCATATGCTATAGCAATAGATAAAGTAAAATCTGTAGAAGGTAATCTTGTAGAGATTGGAGACAAAAGAATCCCTATAGGTCGTAACTATTCAATTCACGCTAAAAAACAAATATTAAAAAACAAAGGGAACCTACTTAACGGATGAGAATAGAAATAGAGCCCTTTTTTAATAAAAATAGAACAGTCTTTTCCATACATTGGCATAACTAATAATACCGCAAACATATTTACATGAAACTAAGTACACTCGATTACTCAATTATAATAGTTATTCTGCTTACTACACTTTTGATAGGCTTGATAGTATCAAAAAAAGCAGGAAAGAATACTTCAGAATACTTTTTATCAGGGAGAAACATGCCTTGGTGGTTATTAGGGTTTTCTATGGTGGCAACAACATTTTCTACGGATACACCGAACTTTGTAACAGATATTGTGAGAAAGGATGGTGTTTCTTCAAATTGGATGTGGTGGGCGTTTTTGATTACAGGTCTTCTAACTGTTTTTATCTATGCTAAACTTTGGCGAAGATCTAATGTGAGTACGGATATTGAGTTTTATGAGTTACGGTATGGGGGAGCTCCAGCTGTTTTCTTAAGATCATTTAGAGCGCTATATCTGGGCCTTGTTTTTAATATTTTTGCGATGGCAGGTGTTACTCTTGCTGCGATCAAAATAGGAAGTATTATGTTAGGTTTAGAACCATGGGAGACTATTGTATATGCAGGAATAATTACTGTTATTTTTAGTGCTCTTGGAGGCTTTAAAGGTGTTGTGTACACAGATTTTTTATTATTTTTTATAGCGATTGCGGGTGCAATAGGAGCAGCATATTATTTAGTAAATATACCGGAAGTTGGTGGGCTTAAAAGTTTGATGGAGCATCCTAATGTATCTGATAAATTATCTTTATTACCAGATTTTAATGATAAAGAAGCACTCATCACATTATTAATTATACCGTTAGCAGTGCAATGGTGGAGTTCTTGGTTTCCAGGAGCAGAACCCGGAGGAGGAGGCTATATTGCGCAACGTATGCTTGCTGCTAAAAATGAAAATCACGCAATAGGGGCAACGTTCTTTTTTAATATTATGCATTATGCATTAAGACCTTGGCCTTGGATATTAGTTGCACTAGCTTCGCTCATAGTATTTCCGGATATAGCTAGTATTCAAGAAGCTTTTCCAAATGTTTCTGAAGATAAGTTAGGGCACGATTTAGCATATTCGGCAATGTTAGCAAAATTGCCAAGTGGGTTATTAGGTTTGGTATTTGCGTCGCTTATTGCAGCATATATGAGTACCATTTCTACACATCTTAATTGGGGGTCTTCTTATATTGTTAATGATTTTTACAAGCAACAAATAAAGAAAGATGCATCAGAGAAAGAGTTGGTAATGGTTGGAAGGATATCAACAGTTGTTTTGATGGTATTGAGTGCTTTGTTTGCATTATATCTTAAAAATGCAAAACAACTTTTTGATATCATTATAATGTTTGGTGCTGGGACTGGACTTATTTTTATTCTAAGATGGTTTTGGTGGCGAATCAATTCTTGGAGTGAAATCTCTGCAATGATTATTTCGGGAGTTGTTTCGTTAATCTTCTCTTCATCAATTGGTGATTATGTGTTTGGAGATGATGCAATTATGCCAGGTTGGGCAAAGCTCCCTTGTATTGTACTTATAACAACTATTACATGGATAAGTGTAACGTTTTTGACAAAACCTGAAAACGATAGCGTTTTACAAAATTTTTACAAAAAAATACAGCCTGGAGGACCTGGTTGGGAACGTGTTATTGTAAAGGCAAAGCACAACAATATAGAGCTGGTAAATAATATAGAGGGTTGGAGTGTGCCATCAGGGATTTTGGCATTGTTACTAGGGTGTTTCTTGGTATATGGAGTATTGTTTACTACAGGGCATATTATTTATGGAAATCTACAAGAATCATTGATTTTAGGATCAGGGACCATTATTTCAGGAGTTCTGTTAATCATGGTTTGGAAAAAGATTGGTAAGAATCTTGTGGTTTAGTAATTATATAGATTCTTTATAAATATTGTAATAAATAGCATTGAGATTTCTCAGTGCTATTTTCTTTTTTAATGGTACACTTCTTATGATTTTTAGTATAACTAAGTAAAGAAATAATTAATTGTGATGATATCCTATAAAGCAATTTATTAGAATATCACAAAAATTACGGTTATAGGATTTTTGCCTCATAATATCTACAAAATGATGTCATTTATCTAATTAGTTTTTAGAGCTAAGTTGTTCTTTTTACTTTAAGATCAGTTTAACATAAACTTTTCACAAACATAAACACAAATCATCATGAAACTATTAAAACCTTTATTTAAAAGATTTTCTTTTTATTTCGGCCACAGAAAAATACCATTATTAATTTTTTGCTCCTTGTTATTCAATTTAACATGGGGGCAAGTAAATACAGGAGGAACAGCGACAACTTCCGATCATCAAAAACAAGTGATCGGGTATATTACAAACTGGGATGCATGGAAAGCAGCTAGTGCTGGAGTTCCCTCTGCAGGAGCATTAACACAATTAAATATAGATTACTCGAAATACACTATTTTAAACTATTCTTTTTTTGGAGTAGCGGTAGATGGTTCTTTACATAGTGGAGATCTTAGAAATAAGGATATCTGGCAGTCTGGAGCTATACAACAACCAGGTGATCTTTTATACGGAGATGTTTATAGCAGTTGGGATTTTCATATCCTTTTTGGTGAAATAGAACCTATACAATGGATCAACGAAGCAGTAAAACAAAGAGCTGAAGCTCTGGGATATTTAGTAGAAGTAGGTGGTACCACCTGGTCGCATCCTGAATGGGGGCTTAGTGGTGTTTTGCCATTACCCTTACCAAAAGAAGGTAGTGATGCCAAAGGTTTATTAGAACTAGCAAAAGCAAATGGAGTAAAAGTAATGGCTTCTCTTGGGGGATGGAGTATGTGTAAACATTTTCCAGAAATGGCAGCCGACCCTGTAAAAAGAGCTCGTTTTATCGAAGACTGTAAAAAGCTTATCAATATGGGATTTGATGGAATTGATCTGGATTGGGAATATCCAGGACCATTTCCGGGAATGAATTTCACAGGAACAAATGCAGACTATGCTAATTTCGAAAACCTAGTAGAAGAGATTAGAGATGCTATAGGACCGGATAAATTAATAACGGCTGCGATGGCAGCTGATTATAAGAAACTAGAGGGTTTCAATTGGTCTAGATTAGCCAATACCATGGATTATTTTAATATGATGACCTATGATTTTAATGGAGGTTTTTCTAATATAGCTGGGCATAATGCACCTGTATATCCATATGATGGTGCAGAAGCTCCTGATTTTAACTGGCAAACATTATTGGATAAAATGAAAGGAATGGGAGTGCCCGTTTCTAAGATTAATTTTGGTGCTCCATTTTATGGTAGAGGTGTTGTTACTGATGGGACTGCAGATTTGAATGCTCCTACCGTAAAGAGAAATGTTACTATTCAGCCAGATGGTCCAGTGAGTACAGCTGCAGATTATACAAATTGGCCTCAAGAGGTATATGACGGAACTCCTAATTACTTTTTTATCAAACAAAAAACAGGATCAGGAAGTGGTTGGACTAGAAAATGGGATGATCAGGCAAAAGTGCCTTATATGATTAAGGGTAATTTTTTTCTCAGCTATGATGATGAAGAATCAATAACAGAAAAAGCTAAATTTATTAATGCTAATAATCTGGCAGGAACAATTATTTGGACAGTCTTTGGAGATCTTGAATTCTCTGGGTCAGCACAATCATTCGGCACAAAACTAAAAAGATGGTCTAATGTAAAATCACCTTTAATAAATAAGATTAATGAGGTGTTCGCCAGTGGAGGAGTAGGTAATCAACTTCCTTTAGTATCAATTACGTCCCCGAGTGATGGGGCCGTATTTGAAGAAGGTAGCACAATAGATATTACTGCTAACGCAAGTGATGCCGATGGAAGCATTGCTAGAGTTCAATTTTATCAGGGAACCACGTTATTAGGAGAAGATATAACAGCGCCTTATTCTTATTCCTGGAATAATGTGTCAGCCGGAAATCAGGTTATTACAGCAAAAGCATATGATGATAAAGGAGCCAGTGCTACAGCAACGGTAAATATCTCTGTTACGAGTATAGGTGGGAATGAGTTACCAGTCATTACTATTACATCACCCGCTCTGGGGACATCGTTTACAGTCGGAGCAACAGTTACTATTTCTGCGGATGCTTCAGATACTGATGGAACTGTAGATCGTGTTGAGTTTTACAATGGCGATACGATGCTTGGTGAAGATCTTAGTGCTCCTTATACTTATGATTGGACAAACATAGCTGAAGGTAACTATACGATTACAGTAAAAGCTTTTGATAATGAAAACGGTGAAGGAGCTTCTTCAGTTTCTATTTCAGTGACAGAGGATAATTCTTGTACAACACCAGCCTATGTTACTGGACAAATATACGTAGGAGGTGATAAAGTATCATATCAAGGAAATGAATATGAAGCTAAATGGTGGACACAGAATAATGATCCTGTGACCAATCTCGAGAATGTATGGAAATTAATAGGACCTTGCAGTGGTGGAGAAAGTGCTCCACAAGTATCTCTTACCTCTCCAACAAGCGGACAATCTATTATAGAAGGTAATACAGTTTCGATTAGTGCCAATGCATCAGATGCTGATGGTACGATTTCTAAAGTAACATTTTATGTTGATGGCACCATTGTATCTGAGGATAATTCAGTACCCTATACAACAAACTGGATAGCTACTTTGGGTAATCATACTATTACAGCAAAGGCAACTGATAATAACAACCAAGCTACTACTTCAACAGCAGTTAGTATAAGTGTTACTTCTGATGGTGGATGTACTGGTAGTAATAGCTTTAAAGTAGTAGGATATATGCCTAGTTGGCAAGGAACAGCTAATGCTGTTCAGTATGATAAATTAACTCATATCAATTATTCTTTTTTATTACCTAACAGTGATGGTAGTCTGCGCCCTTTGGAGAATGTTTCAAAAATGCAACAACTCGTTTCTTTGGGTCATGCTCAGGGAGTAAAAGTGTTGATCGCAGTAGGAGGATGGATGGATGGTAATGATTCTCCATTCACCACTTTGGCAGCAAATCCTGCTACGAGAACTGCTTTTATAAATAACTTAGTCAATTTTGTAAACCAATATGATCTGGATGGGGTAGATATGGACTGGGAATATCCTCGTGAAGGCAATGAACCCCAAAATTTTGAACTATTGATGCAAGAGTTAGGACAAGCCATGCACAGTAGAGGTAAATTGTTGACTGCCGCCGTAGTAGTTTCAGGATGGAACGCTGATGGAGTGTTAAGTGGTGTTTTTGATGATGTAGATTTCTTGAATATAATGGCTTATGATGGCCCAGATCACGGTTCAATGGGTCAGGCTCAAGGTGGATTAGATTATTGGTTAGGAAGAGGGTTACCAAAAGAAAAAGCAATATTAGGAGTGCCTTTTTATTGTAGACCACAGCCAGAAAGTTATGCAAATTTATTGGCAATGGGTGCTGATCCAAATAGTGATTCTTTTCAAGGCAGAAATTATAATGGAATTCCTACCATTAAAGCGAAAACACAAATGGCATTAGATCGTGCAGGAGGTATTATGATATGGGAATTATCTCATGATACCAACGATCAATCAACCTCCTTACTTAAAGCAATAAATCAGGTGGCAGGTAACCCTTGTGAGCCAGATAATGTAGCTCCTACGGTAAATCTTACATCTCCGGTTAGCGGGGCACCATTTATAGTCGAGAATAATGTTAGTATTAATGTAAACGCATCAGATGTGGATGGTACTGTAACCAAAGTTGCTTTCTATGTCGATGGAAATATAATCAGTGAAGATACCTCTGCGCCATACACAACGAATTGGACTGCTATAGTGGGTAATCATACAATTACAGCACAGGCTACGGATAATGATAACGCCGTTACAACATCGGCCGGAGTTTCTATCACAGTTACTGGTGGTAATAATACTGCTCCTACTATTAATATAACAGGCCCGTCCAATGGAGCTTCTTTTAATGATGGTGATACTATTAATATTGAGGCTAATGCAAATGACACTGACGGCAACGTAACCAAAGTGTCTTTTTACGTAGACGGAAATCTAATTAGTGAAGATACTTCTGCCCCGTACTCGGCAAATTGGACTTCTACAGTAGGGAACCATAGTTTGACTGCAATAGCGATTGATAATGATAATGCAAGGACGACTTCTGTAGCGATTAATATCACAGTTCAAAATGATACTAGCGGAGGTTGTGATGCCCAGCAGTATGTCGATGGATCACAGTATAATACAGGTGATAAAGTACAAAACTTTGGTAAAGAATATGAATGTATTGTAGGTGGATGGTGCACTGTAGGTGGTCCATACGCTCCAGGTGATCAAAATGGATGGGCTTGGCCTAATGCGTGGAAAGAACTTGGAGAATGCGATGGAGATACAGGAGGAAATGAAGCGCCAACCGTATCTATTACACAACCCACAAACGGACAATTATTTACTGAAGGAAGTATAATTACAATTAATGCTTCAGCTTCAGACACTGATGGAAATATAACAAAAGTAGCGTTCTTTAGAAACGGAACTTTAATAGGAGAAGATACTACTAGCCCTTATAGTTTTACATGGAACAATGCTTCTGCAGGAAATTATACACTAACGGCAAAAGCAGCTGATGATGATAATGCTATGGGAGAGTCTACAGTAAGTATTTCTGTAGGATCTGTAACACCACCAAGTGGAGATTTACCAAAAAGAATCTTAGTAGGATACTGGCACAACTTTAATAACGGTGCAGCTATTCCTAAGTTGAGAGATGTATCTGATAAATGGGATGTAATTAATGTATCATTTGCAATACCTAAAGTTCAATTAGGTGCAGATATGGAATTTATTCCTGATAATTCTATTTATTCTTCTGTACAGGAGTTTAAGGATGATGTAAAAGTCTTACAGAGCAGAGGTAAAAAGGTGCTAATATCTATGGGGGGTGCTACGGGAGCAGTTGATGTAGATAGCTCGGCAGATGCTCAGATTTTCAGTAGTTCTATGATACGTATTATCGATGAATACGGATTTGATGGAATGGATATTGATTTTGAAGGTACTTCAATTGCTTTGGCACCAGGAGATACTAGTTTATCAAATCCGACTTCTCCAAAAGTTGTAAATCTTATTACTGCTTTCAGATCGATCCTTTCTCAATATGACATGTCTAAATTTATCTTATCAATGGCTCCTGAAACTGCTTATGTTCAGGGAGCAATTGGCCAGTACGGTGGTATTTGGGGTGCATATCTTCCATTAATATATGCGCTACGTACTGAAATGGATTACATACACGTTCAGCATTATAATACAGGTAGTATGCTAGCATTAGATGGCAAAGCATATTCTGCCGGAAATGCAGATTTTCATGTAGCGATGGCCGAAGTATTATTACAAGGGTTTACATTAAGTACAGGAGAACAGTTTCCTGCTTTAAGACCTGATCAGGTTGCCATAGGATTACCAGCTAGTCCAAGTGCAGCAGGAAGTGGATATACAGTACCAGCAGAAGTGCATAGAGCATTGGATTACATTATTAAAGGACAATCTTTTGGAGGAAGTTATACGATGGTGAAGCCCTCAGGCTATGCCAATTTTAGAGGACTGATGACTTGGTCTATTAACTGGGATATTACAAATGGTTTTGGATTCTCTAATCCTCATAGAGCATATTTAGATGCTTTAGATCAGAGAGCTCCGGAACAAGAATTACTGGAAAAAGAAAGCTTGAAGATGTATCCTAATCCATTTACTTCTAACGTCAACATTACGTTCAAGCTGAATAATAATAAACCAGTTACCGCATTTGTATATAATCAGATCGGTGTGAAGATTGCCGTATTAAAAGAAAACGAAAAGCTTTCTTCTGGAAATCATAGCATGCAGTGGGATACGGATGGTATTCCAAATGGAATCTACTTCTTAAAAATCTGGATGGGTAAAGAAATAAAAACAATGAAACTGATTAAACAGTAGCATTTCCCCCTAATATTTTAAAAAATTCACCTCTCGTCTACGTTTAAAATGATGAGAGGTGAATTTTGCTATTAACAACTACTTCTTGAGCAAGATAAAAGCATTTAGAGCACAGTTTAGAGGTGTAAGAAACGTAGACTTCTTCTTATTTAGATTATCAACTATTTTTGCCTAAATACTAAATCCCACAAGTTTTGGACTTGATCCGATCCATCTTGATCCCATAATCGGTGGGATAAAATAAAGGTAAGTAAAACAAAAAAGCCTTAACTTTAATAAGTTAAGGCTTTATTTTGCTCCCCCTCTTGGACTCGAACCAAGGACCCTCTGATTAACAGTCAGATGCTCTAACCAACTGAGCTAAGGAGGAAAATCTCTTTACAATTGAGAAGTGTTTTTCTCTTTTGCGAGTGCAAATATATACTATTTTTTAAAACACAAAAAGATTTTTTTGATTTTTTATTACTATTCGAAGATAGCACGATAAATATCATTCCCATTTGCAAAAAGTAATAAAGCAATTAGGATAATAAAACCAACTAGTTGCGCATACTCCATAAATTTATCATTGGGTTTTCTGCCAGCAATAATTTCATATAATAAAAACATTACGTGTCCTCCATCCAATGCTGGAATAGGTAAAATATTCATGAAAGCTAAAATAATCGAAATAAAAGCCGTTGTGCTCCAAAATGCAGCCCAATCCCATACAGGAGGGAATAGATTACCAATGGCAGCAAACCCACCAATTTGTGTAGCTCCCTTCTTAGTAAATACATACTTAAATTGAGCAATGTAATCATGAAGCTTCCAGTAACTGTAGTTGAATCCTTCACTAATACTTTGACCAAATGAATATTCTTCTCGATTTATTTTGTAAAAAACAGGTAATACGCCTATTGTACCCTCTTCATCAGTTTTAACGGTAATAATATTCTCGGATCCATTTCTTATATAGGTAATATTGATTTCTGTCTCTTTATTAGCACTCACTTCTTTTTTAAATTCGTGCCACCAAGTGATATTTTTTCCGTTAACAGATACAATTTTATCCCCGTTTCTAAGTCCTGCAGCATACGCGGGTCTGTCAACAACCACAGTGTCTAATACCGTTTGTGTTCTAATGCCAAATGGCTTCATAACACCTTCCTCGAACATTGTTTGACCAATATTTTCTGGAATATCTATTGTTTTCGTATTTCCATCAGCGGATAGTACAGTGATATTATTTATATCTCTTAAGAAAAGATACATATTTATATCTCTGGCATCTTTAAAATCTTCTCCGTTTACCTTAAGTATTCGGTCACCATCCTGAAAGCCATATCCTTCAAAGATTTCTGCAACTTCATATCCATCAGGAATATCTTCTGTAGTAACATAAGAAGTTCCCCATGTAAAAATGATTGCCATGTATATTAAAAATCCAAGAACAATATTTACAGTTACACCACCAAGCATAATAATTAATCGTTGCCAAGCGGGTTTAGATCTAAACTCCCACGGTTGAGGTGGACCAGCCATTTGCTCTTTGTCCATACTTTCATCAATCATCCCGGCAATTTTTACATAACCACCTAGAGGTAGCCATCCAATACCATAAACCGTCTCACCAATTTTTTTCTTAAATAGTGAGTATTTTACATCAAAAAACAAATAGAATTTCTCTACCCTGGTCTTAAATAATTTAGCTGGAATAAAGTGTCCTAACTCGTGAAGAACGATTAGAATGGACAAACTTAATAGTAGCTGTAATGCTTTTACAATAATGGGACTCATATGGCCTTATTCAAAATTAAATCACGCAAAAGTAACCTTTTAGAGTAGCTTATGAAAGAAATCTAGTCTACAGATTGAGGTTTTAATATTTTTTTAGGGAAAACTGTAATTCTGTAAAAGATAATCCTTGTAATTTTGTAACTCTAAAATATTGGTATGCTTCGATTCTTTGCTAAGTACAAATTCTTTGCTGTAGTTTTATTTATTCTATCTGCGATTATTATTTCTATTATATATTCTATTCTAAAACCAAAGCGCGTCCTTAGAGTGTATGAACCAGATATGGTTAGTATAGAATTGGTTGATAGTACCGTACAACACGTTCGAAAATATCATAAAATAGCGGATTTTAGCTTATTAAATCAGAACGGTGAGAAAGTAACTCAAGAAGATTATAAAAATAAAATCTACATAACGGATTTTTTCTTTACCACTTGTCAAACAATTTGCCCGATTATGACAGGAAATATGAAAACAATTCAAGAGGAACTAGAAAGTGATTCAGAAGTATTATTATTATCACATACTGTTATTCCTGAGACTGATGATGTACCTCAATTAAAAAAGTACGCTCTGGAGAAAGGAGTTGATGATAAGAAATGGAATTTGGTTACTGGTGATAAAAAGCATATTTATGATTTAGCAAGAAAGTCGTACCTGGTTGCCAAAACAAATGGAGATGGTGGACCGTATGATATGATCCATACAGAAAATTTTGTTTTAGTAGATAAAAAGAAACGTATCCGTGGTTTTTATGACGGTACTAAAGAAGAAGAAATAGAGCGTTTGCTTGAAGATATAGAAGTATTGAAGCTAGAATCTCCAAAAGACTAATCCCGAAAACAAGAGTTTTTAAAGTTTTGACTCGTCCTAAATAATCGATACAGGTTAATTAGGACGAGTCATTATTATATCATTTTACTCTAAAAAGATTACTTCCGAATCTATATCTAGTAATTGAATCACTAGTTTAAGAGATTCCGTAAATATTGTTGGACTATTATTAGTTAACGGAAATTGAAAATCCCAATTGACTAGATTATCATCACAATTATCGAGAGGTCCAGTAAATTGAATTCCATTAAGATAATAAAACTCATTATAGTCCCCAAAATTATATAAATCAAGAGCTTGATTAAACATAGCATTTTCTACAACTTCATTATTACTATTCATCCATTGAAAATTATCTGCTTCTACGATTTTGATTCCACAAAATGTATCTGGTATAACAATTCCACCTTCATTATTAAAATATTCCTCTAATGCCGAAGTTGGGATTGTAATTTGAGGATTCGGTTGATCATCAGCTATAGAAGTAAAGTCAATAATCATGTAAGAATCATTACTAAGATCTATGTAATCAGGTATAACTGAACCGTCATCTCCGTTTCCGTCACCATTTCCACCTCCTCCTGGAGGATCAATCACTGGATCTGGTTTATCCATCATAAAATCGAATTGATCTTTACCCATTGCATTTTTTACACGAAGGCGAAATGAGGTGTTTTTTGTTGTTTTCCAGGAATATGTATATACTTTGGTAGTGTTTGCAGGAACTTCAAAACCTTCTGGATATAATCCATTTGGATTTTTCATTGATTTCCATTTTCCACCAGAATAGTATTCAAAATATAATTCAGGTCCCACATATCCATCACAAGGAGGGCTTTCACAAAAACCACCAGATATATTTGAAGTAATATGATCATTGTCCCTGTTTTGAACTGCTTTACTACAGATCTTACCTTTCCATTTTTTGATTCCATTCATCACAGCCTGCAGCTTATATCTTGGTCCTTTATTGCAGTATGATGCCGGGATACTAGCGCAATCATTTATAAAACCGAAGTAATTATTAGGAGTCTTATCCAGTGCTATAAATTCTGGGATTCCTAAAAAACCATAAGCAATTGAACTAGTAAAATTACTATTCTTACAAGCAATTATTCGACTAGGATTGCCCTCATTTCCTATAGGAAAGTCTGCAGTAACTCCTCTTGCCCATCCTTGTTGCTGCAATTCACCGTTTTTAGCGGAGATTTCTCTATTTTCTATTTTTAGAAAAGAAGGAATCAGAGTTCCTGGTTCAGAAAGAGCCCAAAATGCTTCTTCCTCTGATAATTCTTTTCCTGTGAGTTTAGTAATATTTTCTAATACGGAACATTCATCACAATCACTTTCTTCTAATATGAAAGTTCCCTTAAGTTCTCCATCATCAATTTTTTGAAAGCGAACTGTATTTCCATTCGATAAGGTGATCCTAGCTTTAGAATCTGAAATTTTTGAAAGCTGTTCTAAATTGGTGGTTTTGGATTCATTAATATCAGTTTTCTCGCAAGAAACCAGAAGTAAGATAAATGAATACAACCAAATGCTATATTTTAAATTTCTCATTATTGTAAGGTTTTATGAGTTGTTATTTACTTACTCTTTTGTAAGGCTTTTCAGTTTCCGCCTTTTCTAAATTTAGATAAGACGAAATTAGAAGTAGAAGTATTGATGAACGTCCGAGAATTTTGAAATTCAAAGATTCCGGACTGATTTTGGGTTGTTTACCCTATTTGGATAGGTGTAAAAACTGTGATTTTGAAAGCCCCAATATAGAAAGGAGAGCATAAAGGTTATTTTTTAACTATTCGTTATCGGTTTTTCCATTAGATAGCTTTTTCAATACATATTTTTCCACTACTTTTGCCTTGTTTAAAATTAATCTAAATAAACATTTGAAAATAACTATTGCAAATCTCAAACAGGGTCAGCGTGCATTGATTAAGGAAATAACCTCGGATATTATCCCTCTCAAGTTATTAGAAATGGGGTGTCTACCAGGTAATGAAGTGCAGTTGTTGCAGACAGCACCTTTTCAATGTCCTATGTACCTTATTATTAATGGCAGTCATCTTGCCATTCGTAAAGAAATTGCTTCACAGATTGAGATTGAAATTATTTAACAGGATTACTTTTTATGGCCAAGCAGATTAAAGTTTCACTTATCGGAAACCCAAATACAGGTAAAACATCTGTTTTTAATTTGCTAACAGGATTAAATCAGCAAGTCGGTAACTATCCTGGTATTACAGTAGAAAAGAAAGAAGGAGTTTGTAAATTACCTCGTGGAGTAAAAGCTCATATACTCGATTTACCAGGAACATATAGTCTTAATGCATCCTCATTAGATGAGAATGTAGTCATAGAAATTCTTCTGAACAAAAAAGATAAAGATTTTCCGGATGTCGCTATTGTAGTGAGTGATGTAGAAAATTTGAAAAGGAATTTACTGCTTTTTACTCAAATAAAGGATTTAGAGATTCCAACCATTCTAGTCATTAATATGGCTGATCGTATGAAGAGAAAAGGAATTTCATTAGATATTCCTCTACTCGAAAAAGAATTAAATACCAAAATAGCTTTGGTAAGTGCTAGAAAAAATGAGGGTATTGATGAGCTAAAAAAACTAATTCTTACTTATAATTCTCTACCAACTAAACCGTGTGTTAATGCATTAACTTTTGCTCCAGAATATTTTGAGAGGCTCAAGAAAGCATTTCCTAAACAGTCACTTTATAAACTTTGGTTGGTAATTACACAAGATGTAAACTTCAGAAAGGTTGATAAGCAGAAACCTTCAGTAACGCCAGATTTTGAGATTAAATCCGAGAGTGAACTGAAGCGATTTCAACAAAAAGAGACTATAAAAAGATATCAGTTTATAAATGAAGTGCTCAAAAAAGGGTTGGTTGTTGATGAAAAAGCAGCAACTGGGATGCGTGCTAAATTGGATAGAGTATTGACACATAAGTTTTGGGGATACTTTATTTTCTTTGCTATCTTATTATTAATATTTCAGGCAATTTACGACTGGTCATCATATCCAATGGATTTAATTGATGAAGGGTTTGCTTGGCTAAGTGAAGCGACTAAATCAGCATTACCATCAGGACCGTTTGTAGATTTAATCACAGAAGGTATTATACCAGGATTAGGAGGAATCGTAATTTTTATACCACAAATAGCGTTTTTATTTCTTTTTATTTCCATTCTAGAAGAAAGTGGATATATGAGTCGTGTCGTGTTTCTTATGGATAGAGTGATGCGTCGTTTTGGATTAAGCGGAAAAAGTATAGTTCCTTTAGTTTCGGGAACAGCTTGCGCAATTCCAGCAGTAATGGCCACCCGAAATATTGAGAACTGGAAAGAGCGCCTTATTACAATTTTGGTGGTTCCGTTTACTACTTGTTCTGCTAGACTACCCGTATATTTAATCATTATTGCTTTAGTTATTCCTGATAAAAAAGTAGGCTGGATATTTAGTTATCAAAGTCTAACTCTAATGCTATTGTATTTTATTGGTTTTGGAGCAGCCGTCGGATCCGCTTGGTTACTGAATAAGATGCTTAAGATTAAAAGCAAAAACTATTTTGTTATTGAGATGCCGGGTTATAAAATACCTTTATTTAAAAATGTAGTTATTAATGTGGTCGAAAAAACGAAAGCATTTGTTTTTGGAGCCGGAAAAATAATTTTAGCAATTTCTATAGTTTTATGGGTTCTTGCGAGTTTTGGGCCTAACGAAAACTTTAATAATGCTGAAGAAATAATAGCCTCTAAATATACAGATCTTTCACAAGAAGAATTGGATCAAAAAACAGCTTCTTATAAGTTGGAATATTCATTTATTGGCTATGCAGGTAAGGCTATAGAGCCTGTAGTGGCGCCTTTGGGGTATGATTGGAAAATCGGTATTGGAATTATTAGCTCTTTTGCTGCTAGAGAGGTTTTTGTGGGAACACTGGCTACAATTTATAGTGTTGGTAGTGATGAAGAGGAAACCATAAAAAACAGAATGGCTGCTGAGGTAAGTCCAGTAACTGGTGGTCCATTGTTTAATCTGGCTAGTGGAATCTCTCTATTATTGTTTTATGCTTTTGCTATGCAGTGTATGAGTACCCTAGCTATAGTGAAACGAGAAACCAATAGTTGGAAATGGCCAATGGCACAACTTATATTTATGAGTATCTTAGCATATGGCGTGGCATTAGTAGCGTATCAAGTTTTAAAATAAAAAATATTAGTTTTTGTATCTTTATTCGACTGATTTAATATGAATATTATTATCCAAAACATATTAGTACTTATTGTATTTACAATAGCAATAGGATTTTTGATCAAAAAATTCTTTTGGAAGCCTCAGGTTTCTTCTGTAAATAAAAAAATACCAGGTTCTTGTGGTAAAGGTGGTTGTGGTTGTCACTAATTAAATGATGACAATTGTAATTATTTTGATAGCGTACTGGTTTGATTATAAGTCAAATAAAAAGCAGTTTATTTCAGATCTAAGAGGAGGATCATTATTTCTGCTATTTTTACTTCTTACGTTTTCTTTGTTATACTTTGTCCTAAATCTAGCAATTCTATATGCTGTTTTAGCAATTGGAATTGTGATTCCAGTAAGTTTATTAGTAAGGCATTTGGCTAAAAAATAATCTATTTCCTTCGCAACCATTTTAAGGAGCCGTTACTACTAATCAGATATACACCAGCAAAAATTAAAACACAACATAACAGTTTTGCAATGGTAATGTCACCTTTATACTGACTATTAACTACAAAATAGGCTATACCAGCGACTAATAACATTGCCACAGCTGGTTGTACATAAATATAGCTACTAGAAACAGTAGGTTTTACAAATTGTAAGGCAAACATATTCAATAAATATGCTAAAAATGTGGGTCCAATTATCACATAGAATAAGGATATCCAATTAGAAGTTTCGTAAGATCCAAAATCTGTATCTAGCAATTGACCAACACAAAAAGGGAACATAAAGATAAAACCAAAGAAAAAAGTCCAAACAATAACAGTGATAGGTTTGTATTTAGACATTAGTGGTTTTACAAGAACCAGGTAGAAAGCAAATGACAATGCATTCATTCCAATAAATATGTTTCCTTTTAAGGATCCTGTTCCTAAGCCGGAGTTGCCTAAATAAATGAGTAGAACTGCGCCACCTCCACCAATACATATGCCAATAATCCGTGGCAGTGTTAACGGTTCTTTTAATAGAAAGTAACTAATAATGACTGTGAATATTGGCATTGCTGTAACAATAATGGCGGCATCTACAGGAGAAGTCAGACTCAACCCATTCATAGAGAAGAATTGGTTGGTAGCAACACCCAATAACCCACAAAGCAGTAATCTAGGGATATCTCTTTTTTGCACTTGCTCTTTTATAAAAAGCTTTAGAATAAAGAACAAGAGTCCGGCTCCGCTAATTCTAAGAAAAACAAGAGCAGAAGCACCAATTTTATCCGGCATTAATCCTTTTGCAATAAGATAATTGGCTCCATAGATCATATTAACACATAATAATGTAATATGAGCTTTTGCTTTATTGGAAATCATTTAGCAAATGAACTAAATAAAGAAAGATTGATAGTGGTTGTAACATTTATTTAACAACCATCTCAAGATAATAATCAGAAGGATCTGTTTTTTGATCACCAGACGGATGTGGACTTAGGTTGTATCCGTATATAGTTTGGTTTCCAGATTTTAAAATTTCTTTATTATTGTCAGGAGTAATTCCTTTAGCTCCAATAATTATTTGTTTTTGTTCTAAAAGAGTATCGTTCTCATATATTCCAATTAGAACTTTTGCTTGCCCTTCCCAAACGCAGGTAACATAGGTTGGACAACGTGAATCTTCAGTTACTTTTATGAACTGTATGCTTTTGGTTTCAAAATTAGCTTTCTTACCTATTTTTAGTTTAGTAATTATTTTAGGAGGGGTTGCCTTTTTAGTAGTGTTTTGAGCTTGTATAAAAATAGGACTAAAAACTAAAAGTAAATAGATGAGTCTTTTCATTATGATTAAGTAATTTTTTTATTTTTGGTTATTATTTAATATAAAATATCTGTGTTCGTCTAGAAGGCTACCTTTTTTAAAAACAGCTTTTCTAAATATTCCTTCTTTACTATATCCGTTTTTCTCTAATATTTTCATGGACGCCGTGTTATGCTGAAATACTCCAGAATAGATTCTTATTAAATCTAATTTTTCAAACCCATATTTAGTTATTAGGCCTACAGCTTCTGTAGCAATTCCATTTCCCCAATATGGTTCGCCAATCCAATATCCAATTTCGGCGGATTTTCTGTAAATATCTTCTTGTATTATCAAACTTATTACACCACAAAGTTCATTTTTAAATTCAACACCAAAACTTTGTTTTGGGTTTTGCGCTTTTGTTAGGTTAATAAAGAATTCTGCATCCTTTTCATGATAAGGAAGAGGAATATAGTCTCTTAAATTATTCCAGATATTCTCATTGTTAGCAAGTCTTGCTAGCTGTGATTTATCCGATAATTCTAATTCTCTTATTTTAATTTTTTGATCTTCCAAATTAGTAAAACTATTGATAATTTGCGTATAGATCTATATTTAAAATTAAAGATAGATAAAAAACCATACCAAATTATTCAAAATATAATCACTTTCTGTTTTTTACTAATATCTTTATGCACAGAATATGTCAAATAAGAAAGTAATAATTATAGGATCTGGTATTGCGGGACTTGCTGCAGCAATTCGTTTACGCAACCAAAGTTTTGATGTAGAGGTTTATGAAACCAATACGTATCCTGGCGGTAAATTAACCGAAGTCCATACAGATGGCTATCGTTTCGACTGTGGCCCTTCATTATTTACAATGCCTCAATTCGTAACTGAGTTGTTTACTAATGCTAAGAAAAAAGCCACGGATTATTTTGAGTATGCAAAGAAAGAATTGGTTTGTAATTACTTTTATGAAGATGGGACCAGATTTTCAGCTTTTGCAGATACCAAAAAATTTGCAAATGAAGCAGAAAAGGTATTTGATGTAGAGGAAACTGAAATACTTGGATATTTTAATAATAGTAAGCTGAAATATGATTTAACTTCATCTCTATTTCTTGAAAAATCACTGCACAAATTAACTACATATCTATCTTTTGATACTATAAAGGCTATTGTAAGAATAAATAGTTTGGGAATAAATACTAGTCTACATAATCTTAATAGTAGCAGTTTTAAGGATCCAAAGCTGGTTCAGTTTTTTGATCGATTTGCAACATATAATGGATCGTCACCTTATCTCACTCCAGGAATTATGTCAATGATTCCTCATTTAGAACAACACTATGGAACTTTTTTTCCAAAAGGAGGGATGCATAGTATTACCAAAAGTCTGTATCAATTAGCACTTGATCTTGGTGTTGTCTTTCATTTTGAGTCCAAAGTAGATCAGATCGTTGTAAAAAAGAAAAGTGCAACAGGAATTATAGTAGATAATAAGTATCTAGAAGCTGATATTGTAATATCAAATATGGATGTGGTTCCAACCTACCGGAAACTGCTGCCTGATCAGAAACCTCCAGAGAAAACACTAAAACAACCTAGATCAAGTTCTGCGTTGATTTTTTATTGGGGGATAAAAAAAGAGTTTCCTGAACTGGATCTACATAATATCTTTTTCTCAAAAAACTACAAAGAAGAGTTTCAGGATATTTTCAAAAAGAAACAAGTGTCTAATGATCCTACTGTTTACATCAATATTACGTCTAAAAATGAATCAAATGATGCTCCAAAAGGATGTGAGAACTGGTTCGTAATGATAAATGTTCCCGGTAATGAGGGGCAAGATTGGGATAAGATCATTAAGCAATCTAGAAAAAATATTTTGGACAAACTTTCAGAAATTTTACACAGTAATATTGAGGGATTAATCCAAACAGAACAAATTTTGGATCCAAGAAGTATAGAGCATAACACTCAATCATATCAAGGGTCTTTGTATGGCTCAAGTAGCAATAATAAATATGCTGCTTTTTTACGACATCCTAATTTTTCAAAAAATATCAAGAATCTTTATTTCTGCGGAGGCAGCGTCCATCCAGGTGGTGGGATTCCGTTATGCTTACTGTCTGGGAAAATAGTTTCTGAGTTAATACAGAAAGATTTTAAATCCTAAAAACATGCGCTCAGAAAGAAAGCTACTTATTTCTATTATACTAATTTGGTTATTCAATATTTCAGGAATTATTGGGATTCTTATTGGATATGAAGATTGGTTTTTGCCATTGACACCTCTTAATCTATTGCTTTATTTAGGGCTGATTATTTGGAATTCTAAAATCAACAAAATTTTGATCTTAGGGCTGTTGATTCCCTTTAGTATTGGAATGATTACAGAATATTTAGGAGTGAATTATGGATTGATTTTTGGTGATTATCAATATGGTGAAAACTTAGGAATTAAAGTTTTAGGAGTACCTTGGATTATAGGGATAAATTGGGCTTTATTAGTTTATTGTACTGCGGCTATTTCAAAAAAAATACATTGTAGTTTAGTAATTTCGTCATTTATCGGGGCAATATTAATGGTAGCTTTGGATATTATTATTGAAGTTTCCGCACCAAGATTTGATTTTTGGGAGTTTAAGGATGGAGTAGTTCCTTTACAAAACTATATTGGATGGTTAGTCACTGCATTTATCGCACATCTTTTATTTCAAAAAGTTTATAAAATCTTTCAGTATGGTGTATCGATTCATATTTTCATAGCTATATTTATCTTTTTCACCACATTTTTATTCTATTAGATGCAAAAATATGATTACATCATCACAGGTACAGGAGCATCAGGTTTGATGCTGATATATCAGATGTTGACGGATAGTTTTTTTGATCAAAAACAGATACTCTTAATTGATAAAGACATAAAGAATCAAAATGATCGCACTTGGTGTTTTTGGGAAGAAGAAAAAGGAATCTGGGATCACATAGTTAGTAAAAATTGGAATCGTATTTTCTTTGGTAGCCAGGATTTTTCTGATACTATAGATATTTCTCCTTATCGATACAAACTTATTCGAAGTAAGGATTTTTACGATTTTATTTTTGTTTTTTTACAGGAAAAATCTAATGTTACTTTGGTACAAGAAAAGGTAATTGGTCTTGTTGACGAAGGTGGCATTGTAGAGGTAGAAACGGATCAAAAAAAATACTTAGGTGATAAAGTTTTTAATAGTGTTCTGCTATCTTCATCGTATGAAACACAACAAAAATACCCACTATTAAATCAGCATTTTATAGGATGGTTTATAAAGACTGAAACTCCGGTTTTTGATAGGGAAACCGCTACTTTTATGGATTTCACGGTAGATCAGAACGATAATACACGGTTTATGTACTTTTTGCCAATTTCTGAAACTGAGGCCTTGTTTGAGTATACGTTATTCTCTAAGAACCTTCTTTCTAAATCGGCATACGAAACAGAAATCAAAGCATATTTAGAGTCCAAAGGAATCAAAGAATATCAAATTACGGAAAAAGAGAAAGGTTGTATTCCAATGACGTGTTATGAATTTAGGAAACAAAATTCTACAAATATAATTCATATAGGAACAGCAGGTGGATGGACAAAACCCAGTACCGGTTTTACATTCCATAATTCAGAGAAAAGAGTAAGAAAACTTGTTGCGTTTCTTAAGAAGAATAATGATCTATCTCGATTTGAAAAACGAACCAAATTTTGGTACTATGATCTTTTATTACTGGATTTTTTGTCAAAAGAAAATCAAAATGGAGCTGCTCTATTTTCGAGATTATTTAGAAGAAATAAGACAAGTAAGATTCTTAAGTTTTTGGATGAGGAAACATCTTTTTTAGAAGACATAAAAATTATGTCGACTATGCCAATCGTAAAGTTCTTAAAAATAATATGGAATAGGTTACTTAAATAAAATTGATTTATTCTATTTTAAAACCAATAACCATAGTGTGATCAAAAAATATGACTAGTTCTTTAGCTTTGGTGTTTGATAAATCGAATTTTAGTCCAATTTCGCCTTCATTATATTCAATTTCTTTATTATAAATAAACTCCTTATCATCAAGTTTATAAGTTATAGAATGAATTGTTTGTTCATATGTAAAAAGAACCTGTTGGCTTTCTCTATAGAAAACTCCGTTAGCAGGTTTTATAATATTAAAAATTGAAGATTTCTTATTACTATAGTATAGAGGTGAGTTAGAAAATTCCTCTGGACTAATTTGTTCTTTTAACAAGCTATTTCCGTAAAAATCTGGATAATGTTTCTTTATAAAAATTTTAGGATCAGTGCCAAAATAGAACGTATCTGGTTTGCTCGTGAACTTATGAGTAGTTTGATCATAAGAACCAGCGCCCCAGGTGGCATCTATTAAATATTTTTTGAAATTTATCTCTACTATATTCCATGCGTGATTGGAAGATTTTACGTTTCCTATATTGTTAATTTTAGTTTTCGATTTTCCAACCACATAAAAACAAGATATATTTAAGTAATCACAAGTGTTTTTAAAAAGCTGAGAATATCCTTCACACACTGCATAACCCTTAGAGATAACTTTTTTTGAAATTTTCTCTCTATATTTCTTTTCGGTTTTTAAATGCTTTTTGAATCCAGATTTGGATGATTTGCTATATGATACATAATTAGATGAATAATAAGAAGGGTAGTAATTATCTTGTGTGGCATAATAAGCTTTATTATAATCAGAATTGTTTTTCCATAACTCTTTATAGCTGTAAGAGATATTTTTGGTAATCCAGGAATATACAGCCATTGCTTTTTCTATGTCTGTATTAAAATCTTTAGCGATTTGATCAGCAAGTTTTTTTGGATGTTTATATCGTATAGGATAGGAATAAACAATAGAGTCGATTTTACCAAAGTTCTGAGAATATAAAGTAAATGACAATATAAGTAATGTGAATAGAAGAAATAATTGTTTATTCATTAGGTTTAGTGGATATTATTCTATTTTAAAACCAACCACTGGGATTTCATTTATAACTATGATAAGTTCTTTAGCATTAGGAATCACAGTTAGATCAATGTTAAATTCAATTTGTCCTTCATTGTATGCTATTTTTCCTGTGTAATTGAACTGTGTGTTGTTTATGAGGTATACAATTGAGTATACGGGTTGTTTATACTCAATAACAAACTCTTGAATGGTGTTGTCTTCTTTGTTAAGAATTCCTGTAGAAGGAGTAATTAGATTAAAATCTTGCGTTTTTTTGTGGTTATAGAATAATGGGACTTCAGAAAATGTTTCTTTGTTAATATTTTCTGTTAACAAACTATTTTCATAAAAATCTGGATAGTGTTCTTTTATAAACATTTCGGGAGCTGTTCCGAAGTAAAAATAATTAGGTTTTTCTACAAATTTTTTATCGTCAATGTCATAATAACCAGTACTTCCCCATGTAACATCAATTAAATACTTTTTGAAATTAATTTCTATGATATTCCATGCGTGATCGATCCGATATTCTTTTCCTATATGATTTATTTGATTTTTAGCTTTTCCTAAAACATAAAAACAAGTGATTTCAAGATGGTCACAAAGATCCTTATACAGTTGAGTATAACCTTCGCAAACAGCAGTTCCGTTTGATATAACTCTTTTAGAAATTTTTTCTCTGTACTTTTTTTCAGTTTTTAAATGCTTTTTAGATCCTGATTTTGTTTTGTCATAATCCATATAGTTAGTGGAGCGAAAACTAGGAAAAGGATTATGTCGAACTGATTTGTACGAATTAGCATAATCGGTATAATATTTTCCAGATTCTTTATAATCATACGATATATTTTTTGTTATCCAAGAAAATATCGCTTTCGCTTTATCTAATTCAGAATCAAAGTCTTTTGAAATTTGATCTGCAAGCTTTTTTGAAGTCTTAAATTTTTTAGGATATAGATTCACAATAGAATCAATCCTGTCAAAGTCTTGACCATTGGATTGGTAAAAAGATAGTAAACCAAATAAAATAAGAAATATCAGCTTATGCATATATTATTTTAGCATCATTTATTAAACCAAATAAGTTACAATTAATAGTTTAATTCTGAAAAAGAACTAGTAGTTATATCAGGCCACGTTCTTTTTGAATCTGTTCGTAAGCTTTTTGTACTTCTTTAAATTTCTCTTCAGCACCTTTAATATGAACGGGATCCATATGCTGTACTTTGTCAGGGTGGTATTTTTTTACCATCGTTCGATACGCCTTTTTCACTTCGGTATCTGAAGCATTTTTTTCAATCTCTAGAATTTTATAGGCGTGATCACCGGTTTTAAAGAACATTGCCTTGATACTTTCAAAATCGCTAAAATTCACGCGCATAAAACCGGCCATCTTTTGAATTTCTATGGCTTCTGCTTCGCTTACACTTCCATCTGCATTGGCAATTCCAAATAGAAAATGAAGAATCTGGAGTCTAGCAGCATATCGTGTGCGTTGCGTAAGAAACATACAAATTCGCTGCGCAGAGATCTCTCTGTTTTTTATGATTTCGTTAAATGTTCTAAAGGTAGCATTAGCACGTTCTTTACCGTAAGCGCTTACAAAGTACTGTCGGACATAATCTAGTTCTGTTTGATTAATGTGACCATCTGCTTTTATTACAATAGATGAAAGAGAAAGTAAATTAAGTTCGAAATCACCCGGACTTACTTGTTTTTCTTGAGTAAATACTTTTGTAAAACCTTTACTTCCTTTAGTTCTTGTAGCATCTAATAAGCTGCCTAAAATAAAACCTAGTATCGCTCCAGGAAATCTGAAAAATATACCTCCTACTAGAGCAGCAATCCATTTAATCATTCATGTTTAATTTTGAAGGTGTAAAGATAATTCAATTATTTACACAATTTCATTTATATACTATTAGTAAGATACTATTGAGTTTTGTTACTAAAAATAATAATAAGATAGTATTAGAAGTCTTTTCCGACTACTTGGCAGTCATATGGATGTGGTACATTATTTGTATCTTTACATCAAAGTTTTAAATAAAAAATAGTTAAGAAATATGTATCCAGCAGATTTAGTAAAACCAATGCGTGAGGACCTAACTAATATAGGTTTTAATGAATTACAAACAGCAGCAGATGTAGAAGCTGCAATTACAAAAGAAGGGACTACGCTAGTGGTTGTGAATTCGGTATGTGGTTGTGCAGCAGCTAATGCAAGACCAGGAGCAAAAGCATCTTTGGCGAATAATAAAAAACCAGATAATTTAGTAACTGTTTTTGCAGGAGTTGATCGTGAGGCAACAGATAAAGCACGTGGGTATATGGTGCCATTTCCACCTTCATCACCATCAATGGCTTTGTTTAAGAATGGAGAACTAGTGCATATGCTAGAGCGTCATCATATCGAAGGAAGACCAGCAGACATGATTGCAGAAAACTTAAAGGATGCTTATAATGAGCATTGCTAATAGAGGCTTTTTAGTCTGAGTTTAACATTAAAAAAAACAGCTGTTTTATGCAGCTGTTTTTTTTTAATGTTAAACTTAGCACATATGGCAAGGTGGTCCTCCATAATAAGGATTTGTTCCACCGCCATTTGGACCACAACCACAACCTCCATTACCTTTAATTTTTTTCATGATTTTTTTGTCTAATACTTCAACACCTTTTAAATTTAAAATTTCTTTTAACATTTTTTGATAATTAAGTTAATAAATATTAATGATTCTAAAATTATGATTTTTGTTTGCTTGAGGCCTCAATTATTTGTTAATATTAAGTAGTGAGTTGTTATTGTAATATTATTTAATCAACTTTTAAGTGATATGCTTCTTTAATTTTATGGACTAAACAATTGGCTAACTAAAAATAATATCAGACCTTGCGCTATAGTAACATAAGTCAAAAATTATTAATTGCTAAGAGAAGATATGGGGGCTTTAAAAAGGATAATTTCATATCCGCTTTCGATAGTTTTCTATTTGTTTTTTGGATTAACACTGTGTGTTTTTCAACCATTGCAGTGGCTTGGAGTCAAACTAGGCGGGGCAAAAACCCATAGAGGTGTAATAAACTTGATGAATCTTTGTTTATTGCGCTGCCTGCATGTTTTGGGAGTAAGGATAAGTTTTAAAAACCAATATAAGTTACCCAAAGATCGTTCATTGATTATTGTTTCGAATCATCAAAGTATGTTTGATGTACCTTTAATATCTTGGTATTTGCATAGCCATAAACCAAAATTTATTTCAAAAATTGAGTTGGGTAAAGGAATTCCAAGTATTTCTTTTAATTTAAGAAATGGTGGACATGCTTTAATTGATCGAAAGAATGCAAAACAATCGATACCTGAAATTTCTAAATTCGGAAAGTCTATTGCTGAAAATAAGTTTGCAGCAGTAATTTATCCCGAAGGGACACGAAGCAGAAATGGTGAACCAAAGGAATTTGCTCACACAGGACTAAAAATATTGCTTAAGAATGCTCCAGAAGCTTTAGTGGTTCCAGTTACCATTAATAATAGTTGGAAGTTGGTTCGATTTGGTAATTTCCCAATGGGAGTAGGAATACACCTTACTTTAGAGGTACAAGAACCTGTCGAGACTGCCAATAAAACGATAGAAGAGTTATTAGAAATTACGGAAAAGAGAGTGATTTCTACTATAAAAACGTAAATAAATAGTCATGGCTATAGATAATATTAGATTAGAAGTAATGCAATTATTGGAAAAGAAGATAGAGTCTTATATTGATAGATTTCTGATTCCAATAGACAGTGTATGGCAGCCAACTGATTTTTTACCTGATTCGCAGAATGAAGACACGTTCTTTGATGAGGTTAAAGAATTGAGAGAGTTAGCCAAAGAACTTCCATATGATTTTTGGGTAGTTTTAGTAGGAGACACGATTACCGAAGAGGCACTTCCTACCTATGAATCTTGGTTAATGGACGTTGAGGGAGTAAATCAGCATGAAGGTGAAAGAGGAAATGGTTGGTCTAGATGGGTACGTTATTGGACGAGTGAAGAGAATCGACATGGAGATACCTTGAATAAATATTTGTACCTATCAGGTAGAGTAAATATGATAGAGGTAGAACGTACTACACAACACCTAATTAATGATGGTTTTGATATTGGTACGGATAGGGATCCATACAAGAATTTTATATACACCAGTTTCCAGGAATTGGCTACAAATATCTCTCATAGTAGAGTGGCTAAGTTAGCTAGAGGATATTCAAATAAATCACTTGCTAAAATGTGTAAGATTATTGCAGGTGATGAAATGCGTCATTTTAATGCCTATAGTGAGTTTGTGAAAAACATCTTCGAGGTAGATCCTAGCCAAATGATGGTAGCATTTAGTGATATGATGAAGCATAAAATTGTAATGCCAGCAGTATTTTTGAGAGAATCTGGAAATACTATTGGTAGTGCTTTCGAAGAGTTTTCTAATGCAGCTCAACGATTAGGAGTTTATACTGCTCAGGACTATATAGATATTATGCAACGTCTGATTGATAAGTGGGAGATCGACAAACTAGTAGATCTTACAGACGAAGCAGAGAAAGCGCGTGATTTTGTAATGAAATTACCAGCTAGAATGCAGAGAATCAGTGAAAGAATAGTTGTTCCAGAGGAAGTTTTTGAGTTTAAGTGGGTGCAACCTGCATTGATTAAATAAGTAGTAAATACATATGATTGAAGATCAGATCATAAGTAAGACTATAGATTTCGTAAAAAACACACTTCGTGGAGCAGAAGGAGGACACGATTGGTTTCATATCCAGAGGGTGTTTAAAACATCACAAACTATAGCCAAAGATGAGGATGTTGATTTTTTGATAGTTTCTTTGGGAGCATTACTTCACGATATTGCTGATTCTAAATTTCATAATGGAGATGAAACTGTTGGCCCTAAAATGGCAAGTAAGTTTTTGGAAAGCCTAGAAGTTGATAAAAACATCATAGATCATGTTATTCTTATTATAGAAAATATTTCTTTTAAAGGAGGAAATACTATCCAGAAGTTTACTTCTCCCGAATTAGATGTTATACAAGATGCAGATCGTCTGGATGCTATCGGAGCTATTGGAGTTGCTAGGTGTTTTAATTACGGAGGATTTAAGAACAGAACGCTATATGATCCAGAAATAGCACCTAATTTAAATATGACAAAAGAAGAATATAAAACTTCTACTGCTCCTACAATTAATCATTTCTACGAAAAACTATTGCTTCTTAAAGATAGAATGAATACCAAAACTGGTAAAGGAATAGCCGAAGATAGGCATCTTTTTATGGAAGAGTTTTTAGGACAATTTTTTAAGGAATGGGAGGGTAAATAAAACCCTTTTGTTCGGATTATCTTTTTAACGTAAGTTCAGGGTCAAAAATATTTTGACCCTGAACAGTGTAGTTGTTTGTAAAATGGTAAAAATTTCTTAATTGTTATTACTGTTTAAGAATTTTTATTCTTTTTTCAACCCCATCCTTTTTAATGTGTAAAATATAAAAACCTTTTGCTAATTCTTGGGTGTCAATAATTATTTGATCTTCATTAAAAGAAGTTTTTGTTTTTTGAATTACACCGTTTGTTCCAACAAGTTCCATAGAATGCAGCGTTTTTTTAGATAGAACTCCTTTAATCGTTATTTTATTTTTAAATGGAATCGGAAATACTTTTATACCATCAAAATCACTAAGATCTACCGAGGGAGGAGAAGCATGTATAAGTTGATTGTTTACTAATCTACTTGTGTTTTGTAAAGGTGTATATCTTACAGTGAATTCTGCAACTGAAGCCCATGTTTTATCATCTACTTCAGAAAGTGCTCTGAAATAAACGTAACGACAACTAAATTTTTCAAAATCAACTATTTGTTTTAGAGAAGATTTTTGAAAAGTACCAGTAGATAGTTGTTTCCAATTAGCGCCATCCCAACCGAATAGTATGTAATCTTTTACCATTCCTGTAGTGCCAGTTTGTCTTCCCTGATAGGAGAACCCAACCAATTCTCGTGTCTCACCAAGATCGATAGCAATAAAATGTGGATGTGAGGTATTATCATCATACCAATTAGAATGCCAGTAAGTATTTGGATTGCCATCTGCAGCTTTTTCTTTTGAGTGGTCTGCATTCGTAGTTTCCTCACTATTCGTGTCATAAACAATGCAGCCATTACAATCGTCCAGTACATCATTAATAATTATTTGAGTAGTATTCGAAAACTCAGAATAGCTATCACTATCATATGCTCTAACACGATAGGTATAAGTGTCATTTTGAAGATTTTGATCTGTATAGGTTTCAATACCTGATCCAACAAAGTCAATTCGTTCAAACCCATTACCATCATTTCTTTGGATAGTAAAACCATTTTCATTGTTAGAGTTATCCTTCCACGTAAGCGTAATACTATTTTGGTTTAATAGAGCGGTTAAATCACTTGGTGCAATGATCTCGTTTGGATCTATATTCTTAATAATTACTTCCCTAACATTAGAAAACTCGGAATAGCCGTCACTATCATACGCCCTAATTCGATATGTATACGTGCCGATTTCAAGGTTTTGATCTGTATATGTCTCAACTCCTGATTCTACGAAGTCAATCCGTTCAAAACCATTACCGTCGTTTCTCTGAATAGTAAAACCGCTTTCATTATCAGAATTATCATCCCAGTTTAAACGTACTTCATTTTGATTTACTTGAGCTAAAAGATTGCTGGGAGGAGTAATTTCATCGGGTATATTATCTTCGTTATATAAATCAGATTCCCAAATTCCTCTACCGTATGTAGAAACGCGGATTTTTCTGGTTGGATAATGAATTTCTAGTTCGGTAGTTTGCACTCCTGGTAAATTTGTGGAAAATGGAACCCATGAATCTAGCAAATCATTGGTATAGTAAACACCTGATTGCATACCTACATAAAGCCCATTATTTTGAGTATCATCAAAAACAAGGCATTGTGCCGAGATATTGGGAAGGTTACCTCTAATACTAGTCCAGCTATTTCCAGCATTCGTGGAAACATAAATTCTAGATCCTGTTGCGGCAATAGCAACACGTTCAGGGTTGTTAGGGTCCACGGTAATAAAATTCACATTTCCACGAAAGTTACTAATATTAGTCCAAGTTGGATTATTACTTTGTCCATTTTTGGTTCTCCATACGGTCCCTTCTTCAGCAATGTAAATATAATTATTATTAGATGCAGCAATTGCCATTTCATCCAGATTACCACCTATATTAATATTTGCAGTAATATTTCTCCAACTACCATTACTTCCGCCATTACTGCTTCGGTATAAATTACTATAGCCAACATAAATCTTTTTATTGTCAATTGGGTCCATCATAAAAGGAGTAACCCACTCTCCACTAAAGTTTCCTGGCTTACTTATATTTCCGATACTATTTCCTCCATTCGTACTTTTATATAAAGATCCAAATTGCACCGTTCCATAAACGATATTATTGTTTTTGTGGTCTATGAAACACTCCATGCCGTCAGCACCCAACCATTCTTTGAACTCTCGATTGGCTCCATTCATGATATTGGTTCCATTGTCTTGGGCGCCTCCAACGATCATATTGGCATCTGTAAAAGATCCTCCGAAACGATAGTATTGCCTAACAGCAAGACCTCCTTGAGTAAGATCACTCATGTTGTTCCCTCTATCTTTACTTCTAAAAATACCTCCATCACTACCAACATATAAAGTTCCGTCTAAGTATTGCATCACTTCTATATCAGCGTGCACGTATGACCGATCTCCTGGATCACTCCAGGTTGCCAGAGTAGAAAATGTAATTCCTCCATCTAGGGATCTGGAATAATTCATTCCCCCAAGATGTACTTCATTAGCATCAGTATTAGAAACTGCAATCGCCATATCCCGAGAAGCTTGCGTAAAATATACTTGGTTCGTGCTACTAGAATTTGCACGTGTTGTAAAACTAGAGCCTCCATTTAAAGATCTATATAGCGACCCGAAACTACTTCCTCTTTTTTGGACAAGATATACTGCATTAGGGTTAGCTGGAGTAACAGCCATTTTCATCCGTTCACTTCTATCTATTCCGTTAATAATTCGATTAAATGAGCTTCCTCCATTAGTAGATTTATAAAAACTGCTTCCACACGCATAAATTACATTTGTATTACCAGGTTGGAATTCTACATCTTCTGCTGTACTATTTAACACCACACTAAAACTAGATCCGCTATTTGTGGATCTGTATAATGCTTTTGTTGTGCCTATAAATATACTATTACCGTTAGGATGAATGAGAATTCTTCTGGGAGTGCCACTTACACGGTAAATTTCTGACCAGGAATTTCCTCCGTTAATCGATCGCATAATTTGTCCTGCAGAATTTCCTAAATATACGATGTTGATATTATTAGGATCAATTGCAATAGACCATATGGACATATTCAACATGCGATCACCTAATGGAGTCCAGCTTTGCCCAGCATCAAGAGATTTCCAGATCCCTCCTCCAGGTGATCCTGCGTATATTAGTCTTTGTTGATTTGGTTCTATTGCTATTGTTGTAATTCTTCCCAGCCCCGGTGACCAGCTAGAAGTACGCCTCCAATTAAAGGGACCAAGTTCTTGCCAATTGCTATTTCTTTGCTCGCTTTTAAGGATAGGATCTGTATTATCCTTAAAAGAGGAATAGAATTTTTTACATTCATCTACCACTTTGGCATCACTAATTACGCGACCACCTGTATTTGCATTTCGTTTTGCCCAATATAAATTTCTCATATACAATTTGTATCCGCTTCCTTTACCCTTGTCGTGATTTTTATAATATTTAGTGCCAAGACGTTCTAATTTGCTTACTTTCAGGTTTTCTTCTTGAAGAAGTTCGTATAGTTCCTGTGCAAAACTTTGTTGACACATGCAGCCTACGAAAAGAAATATCAGTAGATATTTACAACTTCCTAGTATAGATATTTTTCTTAGTTGAGTCATCTGTTTTTATGTTTTAAGTGTTAAGGCAGGAGTATCGGTGATCACAGATCCCCCAGCCTTAACATATATGTTATAATGTTACTGAATTTGAATCTTTTTGGTACTTATTTTGTTACCGTCTATAATTTGTATAAAGTATATACCATTTTGTAAAGACTGGACATCAAGTATTTCTTTTAGATGTATAATAGGGTCCATTTGCTTTATTGTTTTAGAAAAAACATTTTTACCATTCAGATTTTTAATAGTGATTATTATTTTGTCACTCATAACTCTTTCCATTTCTAGTGTAACAAAGTTCCTAGCGGGGTTTGGATAAATTATAATATTCTTGTTTTTTATGAGAGAGGCAATTGCGCTACTGCCTGGTGCCGTTGGGTTTTCAAGACAAGTTGCGATTTCGATCCATTCTGTTCCATTCCATTCAAAAACTTTTCCTACATAAACTACTTGATCATTAGCACTATAATTAGCGTCTCCAGACCAGGCATTTATACCTAAACAGGGGTCATTCGTGACGATATCACAATCTACCGCCTCCCAGTCATTATTTTCAATTCTTAACCATACATTACCTTGATAAATAACGACATCTCCAGGAGCATACGTTGTATTTTCTGCCCACTGTACCGCTATAGCGCATAGGTCGGGGCTGCATTCTCCTAGATCATCCCAATCATTGGCTGGTGTTCGTTCAAATAGCCTTCCTAAATAGACTACTTTATCTCCAGCGGTATAATCGACACTGTCAGACCACTCGTTTATTCCTGTACAGTCTACTTGATCTCCATCACCGTCTCCATTTCCGTTACAAGTGCTAATACAGTCTGCTCTTCGAATATTTGTTCTAATTACATTACTAGGTTGAGAACCAAATCCTTTTCTTAGATTGGTTCCCACACTGGTTAAATGGCAATAACTCATAATTGTTCCTCCATCTGAAGGTATTCCGGGTTTACTGCATCCGCCTTCGGTGTTATAGCAACCATCAATAGCAGTATTGTTACCATTCCAAGCACAAGAATGCGTATGGTTAGATCCAAAATTGTGCCCTAATTCATGAGCAATGGTAGAAATGTTCCACGAATATCTTGGGACATTTTCATAGCTACGATTGATGCCAGATAATCCATACCGATATGAGCCACAAAGTGCATTTAGCCAAGCTACTCCACCAGAATAGTTGTAGGTAACAAAATGGGCAAGGTCTCCGTTAAATCCGTTTTGATTCCTGTAACTTCGATAACTATCTAAATCATTAAATGGATTGGATGATGTCCATGATCTAATACCTGATAGTTTTATTTTGACATCTTCATTAGCATATAAAATAGCTACTTGATTAAACATCGCTTCAACAAAATTAGCAGCTGCTTGGCTTCCTCCTTTATCACGAACTACATCATTACCAATATCAAAAAATATCTCAGGACATTTGACTTGATTTTCTGAAGGAGATGTTTTTGAAAAATCAGTAGTATTAATTTCTTGGTTTTGATGTTTGTGAACATCTTGTAGTTGACAAACAAAATCATTTAAGTGACTTATGTCTCTATCTTCATATAGAATATGGTCTTTGCTGTGATCTAATTTACCAAGAACAAGGTTTCCTATTTCTCCTTCTATACTAATGATTCCAGACACTTCTCCTTTTAATATGCTGATGGCAGCAATTGAGTTAGGACTGTTTTTTACGATTCCACGATAATGTATGATTTCATTATTTGGTTTGATTATTTTTCCTGAAGGCATTTCGACTATAGAAAAGTTATCAGTTTTTACTTCTACTTTTATAAGTTCTAGAAGCATTGATGATTTTTTTCCGGGTAAAGAAAAATTTATGACTTCTGGTAAGGAACTAATAAGATTTTTTAATTCCGATGATTGCAGCGAAAGAATAGAATAATTTTTAAATTCTTTAGGAATGGATACTTTACTTTTTTCGGTTTTCAGGTCAAAAAGAGATACTTCTTTGAAGGATTTACCAGAAATTTTTGCGAATTTAACCTGATGTTTTGGTTTTATGTTCTGGGATTGAACGACAAAAGATGATGTCATTAATAAAATGACAAGAAATGTAAAAATACTTCTCATAGGTTTGGTTTTAAGATTTATATTGAATTCAAAATGGAATACTTGATCCTTACTAATAGCATCAAGTATTCTAATTAATTGTAAGACTAAACTGCGGTTCTAATTGGGTAGTTTAGAAAAATTTTCGGATTTGGATATCATAATATTTACTGATACAGTTTGTAATTCTTTAGTATAAGTCTGTTCAAGTGTTTTTTGATGAACTAAAGAACAACTGGTCGTACAAGTCAGTTATGTATCGGTATGTTTATTTCAAAAGTTATTTTTGTTAAGGAATGAAGTTGTTGTTTAGGCTCGTAAATTTCAATAAATCAGTTGTTTATCGAGAGAGGGAAAAATGTTTGGAATAATAATAGCTTTTCATTTTAAGAGGTTTTGAGGTTTGATATTTAGTATTTTAGATAACTGGTTGAGTCACCTGTATTGGTTAACCAAAATTAAGGTTTTATTATGAGGATCATGAAGAATTGAGTTAAATAATTGTTAACTCATATATTAAAATACCTAGTGAAGAAGAGATATAAATTGTGTAGTTTGAACTCTCAGTTATTTAAGAAATAGGTAGACGTTGATGAATTGTCTACCTACTTATCGTATTCCAACGATCCGTTTTTTGATTTAATTTGATTGTTCGTTTTTTGATTATGCGAAAATGTTAGCTACAAACTCTACTACAAAAAGGAAATAGTTAAGAATGAAGTCAATTAAAATTTTTGTGAGCGCTATCATGTTTAATGATTTATAGTTCCGTTATTGATTGTTACAAGTTTTGATGAATGTCGATTTACAAATTCCAAAGTAAATCTGTCAATTTCTTGATATCCATCAACTTTTTTTATTAATAATTGATTTATCCTTTTGGCCTCAGCGTTCAAATCAGAATACTTACAGTTCTTTAATTCATATTCCGCGGTTTCGGTAGAAATTCCTTTTTCAGAAATAGCTAAACCTTTTACGTATAAGAATTGCTTAATTTGATCACATTCGCAATTTGATTGTAAAATCGTTAGAATCGCATTTGATTTATCTTCTACTTTATTGCCATAGTATATTGAATAAGCTAAAATCCCAGCCACTATTCCAATAGAAAATAAAACAATTTGTTTTTTCATTATTAATGTCTTTTGGCGTAACCCATGTTTTGAACGTTACTTTGACAAAGTACCTTTAAAATAACAGTAATAACAAGAGGATGAAACCCATTTTTAAGAAAGTAGGGTTGTATTTTTGGATTTAAATATTTGATTTTCAATTATTTAAATTGATTTAGGGATTATGGGCTAGAAAAAGCAGTGTGAACCCGAAATTTATGAATCTAGGGTGTTTCAGGTGATTTTTAACCTTAAAACAAAAAACTATTTTTTGGATTTTAGTTGTTTGATATAAAAAGAAGGAAAAAGTCCTGTATGAATTTTAAAGTATTTAGAAAAAGAATCTGCCGTTTTATAACCGACTTCTTCCGCGATTGATTTTATAGAATATGACCTAAATTTAGAATCGTTTTTTAATCTAAGGATGGCATAGTTTATCCTTAAATCATTGATGTAGGTATTGAAATTTTTGCCAAAATGTGCATTAATTACTTTTGATAAATACGAAGTGTTTGTATTAACTTTTTTAGCGAAATTATATAGATTACATTCTGTTTTTAGAAAATATTCTTGCGACTCCACCTTTTTTAATCCAAGAAGGATTTGTTCATATAATTCATCACTAATGTCTAATTGATTTGATTGCGATTCTAATGTAGCGTCTTTAGTGTCTATAATGGGATTATTCGTATCATTAATTGCCAAAATAGAATAGTCTTTACTTTCTTGTTTTTCTATTTTAGCAAGTAAGGTTTCAAATTTATTTTTATTATTTTTTTTAACAGTTTGAAAAAAGAAAATAAACAAAATTAACCCTACCAGAACAATAACAAATCCAATTTGAGCATATGTTAGTTTATTTTTCTGTCTCTGCTTTTGATTTTCGAGACTAGAAATCTCATTTTGATAATCACTTAGCGCGATATCCCGAACTTTTCTAGATGCTAATGATTTTTTATTATTTAATTTGCTTAGACTTAAAATGTGTTTTTCGTAATACTCATTTGATTTTTTGATATCACCATTCTCTTTATAAGCTTGTCCAAGTAATTTATAGCATTTACTTATCTCATCAGAATTACTATATTTTTTGGTTAAAATTTCTAGGGATTCCGAGAGTACATCGATACTTTTTTCATAATCTTTCTGCGCTAGTTTACATGCTCCGGTTAAATTTAGAATCTTTCCTAAAAATACAATGTCATTAGCCTTGTAGCAAAGGTTTTTTGCCTGATTTAAAAAAATAAGTGCATTTGTATAATCTTTTTTATTCTGATAAATAATCCCTCGATGCATGAGTAGGTCAATATGTATATTATCAACCTTTACTTTTTTTGTAAGCGCTAATCCTTTATTATTTGCATATAACGCAGAATCTAATTGATTTAATTTAATGTAAGCTTCAGAGATTCGAGCGTTGAAAAGCATTACTCCTTCCTGAATTCTTTTTTCTGATGCGCTGTAGGTTCTTTTAAGTAGATTTCTCTCACTGTTTTGTAGTTCTTTTAGCGCATTTCTATAATCTCCAGTTCTAAGCTTGATAAAAGCTAAGTTACTTTTTACTCCAGAAATGAAGTCTTCATTATTTAATTTCTGACCTATATTCAAAGCCTTAGAGTAGGCTATACTTGCATTATCATACTCCTCAATATCAAAGTAGTGATTTCCTTTTAGATTAGTAAGATACATTTCTTCAAAATCCATTTCGTTATCTACTGCGATAGAAGCTCCATTTTCTAGATACTCTATTGCTAAACTATTATTTCCGGAATTAAGGTTTGCAATGCTTAAATGTCTTAAGGCATCGATCATACCTTTAGTATCATTGTTTTTAAAAGCTATTTTGTATAAGATGTTGCTCAAAGAGATAATCTCGTCTACTTTACTTTCATCCAGGGTCTCTATTTGAAGACGAATGTTTTCTGCATTTTTTTTAACTATAATATCATCAACCTGGGCAATTACGTTGTTAAAAAATAATATAGCAGAAAAGATAAATAGACGATGCAATCTCATAAAGAATGACTTATAACCTTTGGTGAAGTTTCAAAAATAACTAAAAAAGCTTCAAAATAACTTCAATTGACCATCTTTATAAGATTCGTGTAAATCACAGTTTAAAGATGTTTTATTTTCTTCTGAGAAGTACTTTTTTCTGGCAATGGCAAACATTTGATGAATCTGATTAGCTATATTTCCGGAGCCTTTCATTCTACTTCCGAAGTTGCTATCATTAAGGTTACCTTGATGACATTCCATAATCTGATTTAAAATTTTATCTTTACGATCAGGAAGTGTGTTTTCTAGCCATTTAGTAAAAATTTGCCCAATAGCGCCGTTTAATCTCACAACGGTATATCCTACACTTTTTGCCCCTCGTTTTGAAATTTCTTTAGAAAGACTTAAGATCTCATGATTATTGATAGATGGAATAATTGGCGCCATCATAACGTTTGTAGGTATTCCTAATTCATTCAGTTTTTCTAAGGTTTCTAGCCGTTTTTTAATACTAGCAGTTCTGGGTTCTAATATTCTTCTTGTTTCTTCGTTAAGTGATGTTATAGATAAAAACACTGATACCAGGTTATCTTCTGCAAGTTTAGAAAGAATATCAATATCTCTTTGTATTAGCGCATTTTTGGTAATGATACCGACAGGATGTTTATATTTCAGGAATATTTCGAGAAGTTGTCTGGTTATTTTAAGTTTTTTTTCTGCGGGTTGATAACAATCAGTATTACCTGACAGTCCAATGGGGTATGCTTTCCAATTTTTACTTTTTAGTTTTTTCTCCAGTAATGTGGGAGCATTTTTCTTAACTAAAATTTTGCTTTCAAAATCTAATCCGGCTCCAAATCCCCAATATTCGTGAGAGTTTCTCGCATAGCAATACACGCACCCATGTTCACATCCCTGATATGGATTGAGAGAATACATCATGCCAACATCGGGACTGCTCACTTTGTTTACGATCGTTTTAGGAAAAGTTTCGATAAAAGTGGTTTTATGATTATTAAGAGATTCTCCTTCTTTTTGAAGATAATTAAGAAAGTCATCCCTTAGTTCATAATGATTTTCAGAAAAACGATTATGCGCTTTTGCCTGTGCTCCTCTTCCTTTTATAAATTTTTTTGGTTCCAAAAGCTTTGATTTTTACGGTTTAAAAGTAAAACTTTTGTTGGAATATTTCCAATAAAAAATGGAATAATTCCAAATAAAGAGAGTAATTTTGTAATGAGCTCATTTGAACTTCTTCATCCAACCGAAAAAGCCTTCATCTAAATGCGAAAGATGGTTTTGCAGGAAATGAAGAAGTCTGGATGAGTTCAATTGGTCAGTTTTAGGTTAAAAAAATAGTCAGTGATGAAGAATAAAAGTTATGAATATGATGTGGCTTTATCTTTTGCAGGAGAGAATAGAGCATATGTAGAGGAGGTAGCAAATAGCTTGAAAGTTAAAGGCGTTAAGGTGTTTTATGATTTATTTGAAGAAGCTAATTTGTGGGGGAAAAATTTATATGAGTATTTGTCAGAGATTTATCAAAATAAAGCAAGATATACCGTATTGTTTGTATCCAGCTTTTATAATAAAAAATTATGGACAAATCACGAGAGAGTTTCGATGCAAGCGAGAGCATTTCAGGAAAGTAGGGAATATATATTACCTGCTAGATTTGATAATACAGAAATCCCCGGAATTCTTAAAACAATCGGTTATATAAATCTGGAAAATAAGACTCCTGAAGAATTAGCCATTCTTATCGAAAATAAGTTAAAAAAGGATCAGACATTTTTTAGAAACCGGTGGTCGAAACTCTCTACGATGATTAACCCGAAACCTTTTATTTTTACTATTAAAGTGGTAGATGAAAAAAAGCAATTGGTTACACATGCAAAAGTGGTGCTTGTGGCCAATAATTCTACTTACATAGAAGGTTATGCGGACGAGAATGGATTAGCACATTTCGTAATTAGAACCAGAAGGTTATATACAGTTCTTATAGCGCATTCAGAATATCCAGCCGTAATTTTCTATAATATGAATCCAAAGGAAGATATCGAAGTTACTATAGAAAAATCTAATAACTCAGGTTCGGTTATCATCAATAAGTCGGGTCAAATTCCTGGAATCTCGGGTAAAGTAGAACCCATATTGAAGCCCGATAAAAAGTTAAGTTTATATGCTGATAATATTGCTGTCGAAGGAGGAAAGGATCAACCATACGGTTTTGAACTTAATAAAGCGATCACTTTAGAAGATAATGGAGGAAATATCATGCACGTAACATTTCGGTTTTTTCATGGTAGAATTGCTTTAATTGATTTTTATAAGGATGTCAAATAAAACAAATTTTGTATACAATTAGCTCGTTCTAATTAGAGCATCGTGAGTGGATCTTGTATTATAGATATTAAGTGGAAGAAGTCTGATTTAATAGTTAATTAGTTGTTAAAAGAATCTTAAATACGTTAAACCCGTAATTTTAACAAATTTTTAATAGTTTCGGAGGTGCCAAACGCGTTCTATTATTATGAAAATGATATTTTTGATATTTTTTGTAATAGGATTACAACATATTTTAAGCGCACAAGCAATAGAGGTTTTGGACCATAATCCTGATGTAGAATTAGGGATTAAGAGTAAGTTCCTTTCTTTTCAGGAAAATACAATATGTAATACATTTATAGGTATTGACAAGGTAGATATAGAAAATCGACAAATTAGTTTAGATAATAAATCGTTATCACAGTTAATGTATTGGCGTTATGATATGGTAACTCTTACTACTGATAAAATGGAATCCATTACTAGTATTTCTTCATATACTTCCAAAGAGGAATTCACTAATTTAGGAAGACGATTATTCAATTTAGCGGTAATTAGTAACATAATACAATAAATTAGATACCCAATAAAATCTGATAATAATCGGATTTTTGTCAAATAAAAAACTGTCTTACCCACAAAACAGTATTGCACTAAATCTAAATGTAATCATAGTATTTATTCATTAACCCGATCATATAATAAAACTTTGTTATAAAGATTTTAACCGCCATAAAAATATAATGAAACGATATATTTTATGACTGTTGAAAGATGTAATAGTTTTTTTTATGGATAATCTAGGTTAAAATTCAAAATTCACCATATTCAGGGGATAACTGCGTTTAAAAATGCCTTACATTTATAAGGTCAACTAAAATCATTCAATATGCGATTATCACGTATCCTATATTTTTTATTATTTATTGCATTTATTTTTTCTTGTAAAAAGAAAGATGCCAAGGCTATAGCCGAAGCAAATGCCTCGGAACTAAATAAATATCAAGAGTATATTTCGGATGTATCCACTGGAGTAATTTCGGTTCTTGATAATGTATACGTGGTTTTACAAACACCTGTAGAGGGATGGGACGATAACCAAGAGCTTTCTGATAAAATACTTTCGATTTCACCAAGTGTAGAAGGAAGAGTATTTGCTGTAAATAATCAAACTATTGCTTTTCAACCAGAAAAAGGTTTTAAAGAAGATACAGAATACACCTTTACATTGAATTTAGAAGGTTTAGTGAAAGATTTAAAGGATGATCTGGATGGAGATTTTGTTTTTAGTATTAAAACATTAAAGCAACAGTTCTCCATAATCACGGATAATTTACAATCTTATAGTAAAGATTGGCAATATATTAATGGAACAATTTCTGCAAGCGATCAATTAAGTTTTGATACAGCAAAACAGCTAATTACTGCTAAACAAAAAGGGAAGAATGTTTCTGTTACTTTTGGAGAATCACTTGATAAAAGTCGTCAGTTTAGTTTTAGAATAGACAGTATACAACGTTTCGAGGAAGATTCAGAAGTAGCTATAAAATGGTCAGGAAAATCATTCAATATAGATACAGAAGGAGAAGATGTACTGAATGTGCCAGGTAAAAATAACTTTTCTGTAATAAGTGTTTCTGTTTCTAACTTTGAAGGACAATATGTAGAGATTAATTTTTCAGATCCATTGAAAAAAAATCAAAACTTTGATGGTTTAGTAACGATAGCAGGAGCAAGGGATCTAAAGTATACAGTGAAAGGCCAGAATCTAAAGGTATATCCAAAGCAAGAGCTAAAAGGAACATTAGGAGTAACTGTTTTTGAAGGAATTAAAAGTGTTGATAACTACAAACTAAAAAATACGTATTCCGAAAATATTTCGTTTCAGCAACCCAAGCCGGAAGTTAAATTATTACAGAGCGGTGTAATTCTGCCAACTTCAGAGAATCTAAAGTTTAATTTCGAAGCAATAAATTTACGCGCAGTAGAGGTTCAGGTCGTTAAAATGTTTGAGAATAATGTGCTTCAATTTTTACAAAATAACAACCTCGATGGATCGAGCAATTTAAGAAGTGTTGCTAGACCAGTTGCTAAAAAACTGATAAATCTTCAGGAAAATGCCTCGTTAAATTTAAGTAAATGGAACGCCTTTGCTATAGATCTAAAAGAATTGATTTCGCCAGATCCAGGAGCTATTTATAGAGTAGAGTTAAAGTATAATAAGGCATATTCTCTTTATAAATGTGATGGAGTTGCGGCAGATGAGACCTCTATTGATCAACTTTCAGAAAATTATGATGCCGAAGAAGACGAATCTAGTTTCTGGGATAGTTCTCAATATTATTATGATGAATATTATGATTATGATTGGAACGAAAGAGATAATCCTTGTAGCAATTCGTTTTATAGAAATAAAAAGGTTGCGGCAAATGTACTGGCCTCTAATCTGGGAGTAATCATAAAAAAAGGATTGAACAATTCATATACAGTTACTGTTAATGACATTCTTACCACAAATCCAATTCCTGATGTAAAAGTTGCCTTTTATAACTATCAGCAACAAGAAATTGGATTTGCTACTACAGATGCGCAAGGCATGTCAGGATATGATGCTGATAAACCTGCATTTTTTGCGGTTGCTACATCAGGAAAGCAACAAGCCTATGTTAAATTAAATGATGGTAATGCATTGTCGGTAAGTAAGTTTGATGTTTCCGGAGTGCGATTACAAAAAGGAATTAAAGGATATGTCTACGGAGAACGCGGTGTTTGGCGTCCTGGAGATACATTGTTCCTTTCGTTTATGCTTAATGATAATGCTAATAAGCTACCAAAAGGACATCCGGTTAAATTTGAATTAAAAGATCCTTACGGAAAAGTAATACATCAGGAAACCAAGACAGATGGAATTGGTAATTTCTATAAGTTTATAGTAGAAACTTCTGATGAAGCACCTACGGGAAACTGGCAAGCTCAGGTAAATGTTGGAGGAGCAAGCTTTGCTAAATCTTTAAAAATTGAAACGATTAAACCTAATCGACTTAAGATCAAAGCGAATTTTGATGATGAAGTGCTAGGAGCAAATAAAAGTATAACGGGTGATCTGGAAGTATTATGGCTGCACGGAGCAATAGCTAAGAATCTTCAGACCGATATTAATGCTCGTTTTAGTCCAAAAAGAACAAGTTTCAATACGTTTCCTGGATATATCTTCGATGATCCATCAAGGAGATTTGGTACAGATGAACAAGAAGTATTTAGAGGTAAACTTTCTTCAGAAGGGAAAGTGAACTTTTCTATGAAACCTACATTAGAAAGTAAAGCAGCCGGGATGCTGAGAGCTTCATTTATAACCAAAGTGTATGAAACTGGTGGAGATTTTAGTACCGATGTTATTTCAAAGGACTTTTCACCTTATGAAACTTATATTGGATTAAATGTTCCAAAAGGGGATAAAGCACGTGGAATGCTACTAACGGATACTCAGCATAATTTTGAAGTAGTTTCTGTGGACAAAAAAGGAAATCCTAAACCAGTTAAAGATCTCGAAGTCTATGTTTACAAGGTAAACTGGAGATGGTGGTGGGATACTTCAGAAGATAATCTATCCTCTTATAATCGAGGATCGTATCGTAACGAAGTATTTAAAACTAAAGTGACGACCAACGGTAGCGGTAAAGCCAATTTTAATTTCGAAATTAAATATCCAGAATGGGGAAGGTATCTAGTAAGAGTTGTAGATCCGAATGGAGGCCATGCAACTGGAAAAGCAATTTATGTAGATTGGCCAGGTTGGGCTGGTAGAGCTAATAAAAATGATCCATCTGCAGCAACGATGTTAATGTTCTCTGCTGATAAAAGCACGTATAATGTTGGAGAAACGGCAACAGTGACATTTCCATCTGGCGAAGGAGGAAGAGCTTTGGTTACTGTAGAAAATGGGACTGAAGTATTATCATCATTATGGGTAACTCCTCAAAAAGGAGAAACCAAATTCGAATTGCCAATAGAGAACTTATATACACCAAATGTATATATACACATTACATTGTTGCAACCTCATAGTTCTACGGCTAATGATTTACCGATACGATTGTATGGCGTGATTCCTATTTCTGTAGAAAACCCTGCTACAAGGGTTACACCTATTGTGAAAATGCCAGATGTTTTGCGTCCGGAAGAGACTATTGATGTAAAAATTAGCGAAACCAGCGGAAAAGCAATGACCTATTCGATAGCAATCGTAGATGAAGGGCTATTAGATCTAACTCGATTTAAAACACCTAACCCCTGGAATACTTTTTACGCTAGAGAAGCATTGGGAGTAAAAACATGGGATGTATATGATGATGTAATTGGAGCATACGGAGGTAGTATCAACCAAATCTTTAGCATCGGTGGTGATGGAGAAGCTGCTGGTAGTAAGTCTAAAAAAGCAAACCGATTTAAACCGATGGTTGTTTATAAAGGGCCTTTTGAACTTAAAAAAGGAGAAACTAAATCTCATAAAATTAAGATCCCAAAATATATTGGTTCAGTTAGAACGATGATTGTGGCTTCTGACGCTACAAACGCAGCGTATGGAAGTGCCGAAAAAACCACTCCGGTAAGGAAACCACTAATGGTATTGACCTCAATTCCTAGAAAAATTACACCGGGTGAAAAAGTAACTATTCCCGTTACTGTTTTTGCTATGGAAAACAAAGTGAAGAATGTAAACGTAACACTAAAACCAAATAAAGGATTTACGGTTGTAGGAGAAACCAGCCAGCGTCTTAATTTCTCGCAACCTGATGAAAAAATGGTATATTTTGATATTGAGGTGATAGAAGGAGCTTCTATTACGGATATAGAAGTAGTTGCCAGCGGAAATGGAGAAAAAGCTTCTTATAGTATCCCTATCGATATTATAAACCCGAATCCAATGACTACAGAGATTACATCTATAGTTTTGGAACCTAATAGCGAGCAAGAATTAGATTTTGCATCTTTTGGTGTTGATGGAAGTAATAGTACTACAATCGAACTTTCTTCGTTACCACCGATGAATTTCGAAGGTAGATTAAAGTATTTAATCAGATATCCTCATGGGTGTGTCGAGCAAACTACATCCGCAGCATTTCCGCAGTTATATTTAGGTGATGTATTTACGTTGCCTTCAGAGAAGAAAAATAAAATTCAGCGAAATATGGAAGCTGCCATCTATAGGCTAAAAAGCTTTATCCAACCCAATGGTGGAATGTCATATTGGCCAGGATACAGTAATGCCAATGATTGGGGGACAAGTTATGCCGGACACTTTTTATTAGAAGCTAATAAAAAAGGATATGTCTTACCAATTGGTTTTAAAAGCAATTGGATCAATTATCAACAACAACAAGCAAAGCGATGGAGAAGTGGAGGAAGTGATCTTGCACAAGCATATAGATTGTATACACTAGCTTTAGCAGGAAGTCCTGACTTATCATCTATGAATAGATTAAGAGAGACATCTGATCTTTCTAACGATGCTAAATTAAGATTAGCGGCTGCCTATGGATTAATTGGTCAGAAGAGTGCAGCAGAAAAATTATTGAATAGTGCGAATATTGATTTTCAACCGAGAAAAAACTATTATCATACCTATGGATCTACAGATAGAAATAGAGCCATGGCTTTAGAGACATTAGTATTGTTGGATGAAAAAGCGAAAGCGCAAAAAGTGGCATCAGCATTAGCTAAGGAATTATCTTCTAAACGTTGGATGAGTACCCAGACGAGTTCATATGCTTTAATGGCGATGGCTAAATATGCAACATATGTGGGAGGAAAAGGAATAGAAGTTAATTACGCACTTAACGGTAAATCTAATAGTGCAAACACCAATAAAACTTTGTTTTCCTCTGGTGAATTATCTATTACAAAAGATAATAAGTTATTGCTGAAAAATAATAAGGATAATACCATTTTTGTACAATTAGCAACTAGTGGAATTCTGCCGGTCGGCAAGGAAAAAGTGATACAAAGTAATTTTAAAGCCATTGTAGACTATAAAAACCGAGAAGGAAGAATCGTTGATGTGAATCAGTTATCACAAGGAACAGATTTTGTAGCAGAAGTAACCATTACCAATACTTCTGGAAGTGAGGTAAAAGATATCGCCTTAACAGAGATTTTTCCATCAGGATGGGAAGTAGTTAATACACGTTTTACGGATTTTGGATCTTTTAAGACGAATAAGGTTACCTATACAGATATCCGAGACGATCGGGTTAATTTCTATTTTGACCTAAAACCAAAAGAAAGTAAAACGGTCACGTTACTTCTTAATGCTTCTTATTTAGGAAAGTATTATTTACCGGGTATTCAATGCGAAGCCATGTACGATAATGATTATTTAGTGCGTACTAAAGGTAAATGGATTGAAGTAGTGAAATAATGTTTAAATGGGTTAATTAGTCTATAATCTTTTGAAAAGAAGATTATAGACTAATTAGATAATTTTCTTAAATTATTTTCTATAGCAATTTTAAGATCATTTTTATTTAGCGGTTTGTTGATTAAATCGTTCATACCAGCGCTTCTACATTCGAGTTCTACTTCACTTAATTCTGAAGCCGTTAATGCGATAATTGGTGTGCTTTGGTTAAACTCTCTTATTTTTAATGTCGCCTGTTTACCATCTAAAATAGGCATATTGATATCCATTAGAACTAGGTCAAAAGTATCATGTTTTAGCATTTCTACAGCCTCTAAACCATTTTCTGCAATATAACTTTCGCAATGAATATTTTTTAATAAGTTTTGAGTTACAATTTGATTGATCTTATTGTCTTCGGCTATCAATATTTTTGTTGGTAAAGAAGAATTAACCGATTGTGTATCTTTCTTTTCAATAGCCTTTGATATGGAATTTTCATTTATGTCTAGAGTTAAATTAAAAAAGAAATTGGAACCAATATCTTTTACGCTTTGACAATGAATTTCACTATTCATAAGTTTCAGTATCTTTTTAACAATCGATAAACCTAACCCTGTCCCTTGTTTATTGTCATAAACGCTACCTAATTGAGAGAATTCTTCAAAAATATAATCTTTTTGATCTTCGGGTATTCCTATACCTGTATCTTGTACTTCAAATCCTATAGTAATTTTTTCGTTATCTTTTTTTATTAGTTTTGTTTTAAGTGTTATTGTACCATTTTCAGTATACTTTATAGCATTACCAATTAAATTAATTAATACTTCGGATATTCTAATAGCATCGATCTGAACGGTTTCAGGTAAATTACAATCGTATTCTAGTTTAAGTTCATTTAGCTTTTGAGCGGATTGATATTTTAGGGTTTGTATAATGTTTTTTAAATGAGAAGATAAGTTGACCTCCGAATATCTTAAACTAATTTTTTCTGAATCTATTTTGCTGACATTTAAAACTTTATTAACTAAACTTAAGAGATAATCAGCTGAGAAACTTAAAGAGTTTAGTAGTTCAATGTCTTTTTCTGGTCTCGTTTTATTCTCCAATAGCATAGAAGATATTCCAGCAACACCATACAAAGGAGTTCTTAATTCATGACTAATAGTAGAAATAAATTGAGATTTTATTTTACTTAGTTTTTCTGCTTGAGTCTTAGCTTCTGATAATTCTATGTTTTTTAACTTAAGAATTTCACTTGTTTTCTTTTTAGCATGGTATTCTCTAAAATAAAAGAAAACTACCCCAAAGAGAAGGATAAGGCCCACAATCGATATGTATATAATAGTTTTATTGTTTTTATCAATGTTTAATAATAGATCCTTCTCTCTTTGACTAACTTTTAGTTTACGTTTATATTCTTCAACTCTAAACTGAATGTTTGCTGTTTCTTGATCTTGAGATTTGTTATTGTTAAGAAACTCTATTTCTTTTTGTGATTGTAAACGAAAATGATCAATGATTTTAATTAACGTATCTGGATTGTCAATTTTTATAAATTGTTCTTTGGGTTGTGTATGCAATATGCAGGGGAGTGCAAGAATTGCAAGCAATAAAGTAATTTTTTTCAAGGGGAGTTGAGTTTTTAAATTAAGTAATTTGCGTGGGTTTTTTTAAATTTTAATAGGGGTTATTTATATTAAAAACAGCTAACTACGTCAAACCCCTAATTTATTTGTTGTAAAAATATTGTTTTAAAGGTATTGGCAAAGGTATTGTTAATATTCAATAAGAATATAAATTTTTGGGGGAATTTTCTCTTAATAATGATTTAGCTATGGTGTTTAATAGTACAATTTATAGGATTTTATTTGTTCAAAGGTTTATTAATTAAATCATTTATGTTTGTCTTTTTACATTCTTCTTCAACTTCGCTGCGTTACGAAGCTATTAGTGTATTAATTGGTGGAGTCTTATAAAATTCCCTAATTTCTAATGTGGCTTTAATTCCATCCATAATTCGCATATTAATATCCATATAGAATTGGATCGAAATCTTTTTTTAAGATTTATACAGCTTCAATTCGATTTTCCGAAATATTGTAAGGGCAACTAATGTCCTTTAATTAATTTAGGTAACTAGTTGATTGATTTGATTATCCTCCGTTACAAGTGTTTTTACTAAAAATTGTTTGTTAGCGTTTAAAATTGTGTCAACCGTTGATTTTACAATATTGTCAATAGCATTTTTGTTAGTCAATCTTTTTAGTAAAAATGTCTCGATTAAATTTATTCTTTCAGAAGTAGAATTTGCTTTTAAAATTTACTCTCCAATTTTCTCTCCATCTTTTCCAAATAGTTTATCCAATGGTACAGCGGTGTTTTGAATTTCTTTTATACTTATGTTTGCAAAAGGTGAAAATCCGTTTGGTTGAAATCGAACAACAAAAGAACCAGTGGTACCAAGTAGCTCAACAACGTATGGGCGCGTCAATTGTCCTATTAAAAAACATTTTGGGAGGGTTATACTTTCTTTATCGCTTGGGTGATGTTTATAGGTATCTCCATAATGAAAAATCAGTTTCATTGTTCCATTTGGAATAATAGTGTTTTTTAAGGGCGTATTTTCAAAAGTACTTTCTAATGTCCAATAACATTTAACCCATTCTGCTAAAATCTGTTGTGGTTCAAAAATTTTATGATTCATTAGGTATTCTATTTTTGTTCAGACAACTTATTGGCTATTATGTATAAAGGTTTGCATATGAAAGATATTGTGTAATAGGATACTAATTTTTCGGATTAATACTTACTAGTTCTGTTCTATATACCGTGTTGCAATCGGTTTTCCATTTGATACCACCAATATTCATTACTTATTACTCCTCTTAACTCCTCAAAAAGTGGAGTAAATCTTTTAAAATCATACTTGTTATCTGGTATACAATCGTTACAATAACAATGTGCAGGTTTCTTTAAATCAGTAACAAGACTAACTAGTGAACCGTTTCTGATAAAAGTTTTATAAATCAATGTCTGTCTATCGAACTTATCTATTTTCTTTAGTCGTTGTAAATTATATTCAAATACAGAATACTTATCTGCCCAAAAAAATTGACTTATCCTTTTTAGACTAGGATCAATACCCTTTGTAATTCTACCTTCCCAATAAACCTTTTCTTTAGAAATTGCTATTTTCGAATTCCAAAGATTAGTTTCTAGGAGAATATTTCTGTCAGGATTTGATTTTCCCCATTCATTCTTATATGTTTCATCAAAAAATAATTCTAAGTAATCTTCTTTAATCTTTTTTCCTCCAGGGCCAAAATAAAAATGATTCTTATCTTTTGCGTAAAACCTTCCAATGGCTTCGAATGAATCAAAATCTATTTGAGTTTTTACTTGTGTTAAAAAAAGTTTTGTAGAATTACTTTTTTCAATGAGTGATAACCCATAAAGTTCATTCTTACTTCTGATAAAAGTAGGGGTTAACCATTCACAATCGTTTTCATTAAAAAATATAGGTTCCCCTTTTCTATCATTTATAAACCAATTTAATTTGGCTTGAGTTTTATAATCTAAAAAATAATCTTCAACTAAGCGATTATTTTTTATTGTGATAGTCGATATTATCTCAAGCTCCCTACATCGAGGTGTATTGTTGTGCAATAGATTTTGAGATATTTTCATTTCATTAATGGTTTACAACCTTTGGTATAAACGTTCGTTTTAATAGCAACTATACGTTATTGTCAGTTTGTTGTTTATGTTTCCATTCGAATTTCTTTCAGTGTAATTCATTACTCATAAATTAATTCACAGTGTTCATTGAGATAAACAGTTATCTAATTAGTATCTACTCCATCAAAACATTTTCTGCTAAGAAAAAAATCAATACCTCCAACTTTTCAAGTCTGCATCTTTAGGAGCAACTTTATGAACCTTATCTACATATTTTTTGATAAACATACGGTGATAGCGCAGTCTACTAATATGATTTCCATTATCGTGATCCCCGTTCCAACAGTGTTCTGCTCTGTCACCATAATCTACTTCACCATTATAATAAGGAGCAGTGGTTTCTGATAGGATTTCTTCGGCGAGATATACTGCATTGTTGAGATAATAATTGTCCATATCTCCACAATACAGATGAATTTTATTTTCCCAATCCTTACCGTTTTTTGCCCAGTCTCGTTTCAAAATATAAGAGAGGTCGTAGTTTTCTTTCCAATATGAAGCTACTTCCTTATCTATTTCTCCAGTTAGACGATCCCAGATTCTTTTAGGATATCCCTCTTCATTTACTGGCGAATAAGTTGCTTCCCAAATATCCCATTGTTGTCCTGACCTACCTTTCGTGCCCAATATTAGTTCTCGATAATTCATATCTCTTAAGCTAGCATCTACATTTCCTAAATAATCTCGATGACCAGGAACCAGTGTTTTTCTGAATGTACCTTCCTTGTAGTATGCATTCTTGTCTTCGTATATATTGACCAAGCAATACGCTCTAAAATCAATTGGATCCGGACAAGCAGCAAAACACATTCCATACTCTTTGGGATATTTCACTTGAACAGCAAGAGACTCCCATCCACCTGTACTTCCTCCATAAACAAATCGCGACCAACCTTCTCCTATTCCTCTAAATTTTTGCTCGATATGCGGAATAAGCTCATAAGTAATTGCATCTCCATAAGGTCCTTGTGCGGCACTATTAACAGCATATGAATCATCATAGTATGGTGTTGGGTGTTGGATTTTAATGGCAATAACTCTTGGAAAATCAGGACCTGTCCAGGTTTGATGAAAATCATACGCTTCTTGTTCGACCGTCAAATTATACCCTTCAATATTAAAACGCTCACTGTATTCCGATTTTAAATTGGGATCGGGAGGAGTTGTTCGAAATCCCCCAAAATCTTTTGGGAAATGTCCGTGCATGATTGCAAGTGGGTATTTTACATTGGGATGCGTTTCCCATCCTTCAGGTAACAGTATGTGAGCTCCTAAATACATATCTCTTCCCCAAAAATCACTCAACAACTTGCTTTTAATTTTTATATGCTTTACATACTTTGTGTCGTCAGGTTCAGGGATTAGAGGTATTTTCTGATCTAATTTTATAGCGATAGAAGGAAATTGTCCATTCTTGATCGTGATTTTTTGAGGAGTAGAATAGAGATTGCCTGGCGCTTTGTTCCATTGTTGTCCTTCACCTCTATCCATAGGTAATTTTACTATACGCCCATCTGCCCGTTTAAAGGTTTCGTATTTATGAAACAAGACTTGTACGAAGAAATCACCTGATGGTATCTCTTTAAAGCTACGAATTGGGTATCCAAAAGCTTCTTTGTCGAACTGTATCGACTCTTCGGGTTTCCAGCCGTTAATATCCATTCCGAATGCTTGACAAGTTTTAGAGTCGTCCCTAAGCTGAAATCGAGGTTCCTTTTCTATTTGTTCTGAAATCAAAACAATTAATCTTCCATCCAGTGCTTCATTATAATGTTCTGTTGGAAAGGAAAATTGGATATCTTCTGAAGTTTTAGGATTAGAACAAGAGAAAAAAAATGGGGTAATGAGCAAAATAACAAGCAAGAATACATTTGTGAATGTGATGTCAGGTTTTTTCATTTTGTTGTTAGTTTTGGTATATACTTGATTCACGTTTTTGATTTTTTACAAAATAGTACGACAGGTAGGTGTTTATCCAACCTTCTTTACAAGAAAGTCTCGGCAATGATTAGTATGGAAATTAAAATTACTGAATTTTCGTTTAAGTACTTAGCCAAAACTTTTTATTTTGTAATTAATATCTTTTCCATTTTATAATTTTCAACAGAATGTCCATTTGGGAACGAATTCACCATTGATTTCACAATTTTAAATCCGTTTTTTTCATAAATGTCAATCGTTTCTTTGTTTTGTTGATTAACAATTAATTCAATTTTTTTAATAGCATTATCTGTTGCAAATCCATTAACATATTCCAACGCTGTTTTACCAATTTTTAATCCACGAAACGATTTCAAAATATATAGCTTGCTTAAAATCAGTTTTTCATTTAGTTTTTGAATTCCTAAATATCCTACATCTTTTGTGTCAAAGTTTAATAGAAAATAGCTAAAGTTTTCATTTTTAATTTGTTTTTCAATCGCATTTTCAGATTGAAATTCCTTTAAGAAATAATCGGTATGTTCAGCCGGAATTATTGGGTCATAAACTTCGTGTAAAATTTCAATCGCTAATTTTTTTATAATTTTAAATTTAGTTGAGTCACAAACTTTTTTAATCTCAATCATTTTTTTAATGTTTGCCTATGTTAATGTATATGGAAATTTACGAGTTTACGTGCGAGGAATTTTCGAAGGAAATTCAGACTTAGTAAACGTGTAATTGTCTTTGATTAAGTAAAATATCAGGAATTTTTATATACCGTATTGTATGTAGTTTTTATTCCAATTTTTTAAGATCTTTATTTTTTACAACTATCGTCTTAGCTACTAAATTTCCAATCCTTTGATTTTTTTCTAAATTTTGTATACCCATATAATTATAGGTATTGTTGTAAGGCGTTTTATATTATCGGTTTCCAAATTTCATTTACCGGTTTTTTACCTGTCATCAGTTCTAATAATTGAAGTAAATATTTGTTTTCTTCTTCTCCGTTGTCTTCAATCATTTTTTTGAATGCCATTGCACCAACAGGGAATATGGACGTTAAATCAACTTTCCAATTATTATCTTCCTTATAGAAGTGAAAGTAAAAGGGGGCTTTCTTTCCATTTGAAATAAATTGCCCTTTAGCAAAATCCTCATCGATTTCAACGCTTCCAATTTCTGTATTTATTACACTGTTTTTTCCTACCATTCCTTCTTTTATAGCATAAATTAAAAGTTCTTTCCCATCGAATGATAAAATGTCTTTTTTTGATGTCCTATATCTGATTGATATAACCATTAACTTATCAAGAATTCCTAATGAATTTAAAGTCAAAGAATCTGCTTTTTTTGTTGTTTCAAGAATTTTATTATAATAAGATATTGTTCTACTGTCAACAAAATTTACAGCTTCTTCTCCTTTATCATTTAAGATTGAAGTTTTATAACTGTTAAATGATTCTCGAACTAATTTTTCTTCTTTTTCTTGCCCAATACAAGTTGTAATTATTGATAATGATAGGAATAGATTACTTAATATTATCTTCATGTTTTTGGTTTAATTAGTTACAACGATAAATATAACAAAACGTTGTTGTCCGTCAGGGCAGCTATATTATGTTATATGTAGTCTTTATTTTGCTTTCAATGCGTTTTAGAACAGAAATAAACTTTTCAAATTGGTCAATGTTTTTAATTCCATATTCAGGCGTTAAAACAATTCGATCAGTTGGTTTCTTTCCAGTTTTTATATAAATTCTTTCGTTTATTATGTTTTCAGCAAAAGTTTTGTCAGATACGAGCTGTTTAAATAAATTTTTATCTCCACCAAACCAAAATTGTTTTAAAATCGGTTTAGGGACAAATGATCTACGTTTTGGCAGAATAAAATCCAAAAATTTATTACGCAAATCTTTTGGGAATATTGTCAGTTCAGTTTCGTAAACTTTGTCCAAATGTAGAGTAATTCGAAACGGTTCCGATACAGGCATTGCTCCTCCAACTTCATTAAGGTTTACGCTAATTTTAGTTCCGCCAATGGTAATAGTTCCGTTTTTCGGTTGATAAATATATTTTCCTAATGGACTATTCACATTTTTAATCAAATCCTCTGAATATTCTCCACTATATTTTTCTGTCAATTCTTGAATAATGTTCATTAAATCGGAGTTTTATATAATTACACATAGCGGTTAATATATCTGTCGTAGCTTGTTGAATTGTTACTTTGCTTTTTGATTTTTCTTGCCCATTGGTTGCTAACTTCTACTTTCTGTAAGCATTGCGCCTTACCAAAAATACAAGAACCAATCGATTCGTCACTTAGCTGTTATGATCACATATATCGTGTTGCGCGTTCGTTTTTATTCCACCACATTTATTTCAATTCCATTAAATTCCGTTTTGTCTTTCAATTCATATGCTGTATCTGTTTCATAATGTGGTTTTCATTTTTGTAAACTCAATCCGCTTGTATCGGTCCAACCAATTATTTTATATCCATTTGGAATTAGTCCTTTTTCAAGTTCATTTTCGTTTTTGTCAATTTTAGTAACTGACCAAAAAATTCGGGAATAACCTAATCCACCTTTGTCAAATTTATATTTGTAATACGTATAATTTTTATTCGGTGAAATCGAGTCCAAGAGGATTATCAAATTCGGCTCGTTTAGAGAATGTTCTGAGTTAAAAGCTTCCACAACGTCATTCAAATCTGAATTAATTTTAATTCCAATTCCAATCAGGATAATTCCTCCAATTATTAGTATCCATTTTTTCATTTAAATACAATGACTTTTCATTTTAGCATGATTTTCTCAAATGGCGCACAACACGTTTATATGCTTATTATTGAGCATATTTCCTTTATATATCCAGATATAACTATTTACAAACGCATAACAAACGTCTAATTTTGGGGTTCATTTTTAGTATACATTCAGAAAGTAACGTAAAATTCGCTACATCACAAAATAAGATTGATATGGAAAAGGTGTTTTGTATTTTATTTTCTGGATTAAGAATAGGTTTTGATGCGGTAAACTTAGATTGATTAGGTTTTAGTTTCAGAATTGTTAACGATTAAATTTCTATGTATAGCGTTTCTTAGATGGTTTTTGTTCAACGGTTTATTGATCAAATCATTCATCCCAGCATTTTTGCATTCCTCACCGACTTCACTTAGTTCTGAAGCAGTTAAGGCAATAATAGGAGTAGTTGTATCAAATTGTCTAATTTCTAATGTTGCTTGCATACCATCTAGCACAGGCATATTAATATCCATCAGCACTAGATCAAAAGCTTGGTGTTTCAGAATTTGTACGGCTTCATATCCGTTTTCTACCATCGTGCAATCACAACCAATATTTTTCAATAAATTCTTAGTAACCAATTGATTAACCTTATTATCTTCTGCAACAAGGATTTTTGCAGATAAACTATCTGTCTTTTCTGGATTTTGTGAATTATTTTCTATATCATCTAAACAGTCTTCAATCTCCACATCTAGATCAAAATAAAACATAGATCCTATATTCTTTTTACTTTCGAAATGAATCTGACTATCCATTACGTGAACCAGATTTTTAACAATGGATAGACCTAAGCCAGTTCCTTGTTTATTGTCGTATACGCTGCCGATTTGAGAAAACTCCTCAAAAATGTATTCTTTCTGGTTTTCTGGTACTCCCATACCCGTATCTTCTATCTCAAAACGAATTTTCATGGTTTTGTTATCTGATGATAATTGTTTAATTCTGAGCCAGATTTTTCCTTTATCTGTAAATTTAATAGCATTACTGATTAAATTAATCAAAACTTCGGATATTCGTAATGCATCGATATTCAGTAGTTTAGGGATGCTATTGTTATGATCTAGAATTAATTCATTATCCTTTTTTTGAGATTGATACTCAAAAGATTGCAGAATGTTTTGAGACAATGAAAATAGATCTGTGGGAGTCTTGATGAGCTCTTTTTCTTCGGAGTTTATTTTACTTATTTTCAGAACCTTATTTACTAAATCTAATAAGTAATCTGCAGAAAATTTCAGTGAATTAAGTAGTTTTTTATCTTTTTCCGTCTTTGCATCATTCTCCAATAAAATGGAAGAGATTCCAACCACGCCATACAAAGGAGTTCTTAACTCATGACTGATAGTGGATATAAATTGTGATTTGATCTTACTTAACTGTTCAGCTTGAGCCTTAGCTTCTTGGAGTTCGAAATTTTTTACTTCAAGAATTTCACTAATTTTTTTCTTAGATCGATATCCTCTGTAATAAAAGAAGACCACCCCTGCTAGTAGTAGTAGAGCTGCAGTAGAAATAAAAATGATAGTTTTGTTGTTTTTATCGATATCTAACAACAATACTTTCTCTCTTTTTGCAACCTCTAATTCTTGTTCATATTGATCTACCTTAAACCTTATTTTTGTGGTCTTGTCACTTTTGGATCGAGCATTTTCAAAAACTTTGCGGTCGTTTTTATTTAGTTCTTTTAGATCAGCAATAGCCTTGGCATAATCGCCAATATCTTCGTACATTTTTGATCTATACTGATAAAAGTAACTTTTACCTTTTGGCCAATACACTTCATCTTTTAGGTACTCGAATGATTTGTCAAAATTTTCTTCAGCTTTTTCAATTTCGTTTTTATGTGCATAATTCCTAGCTCTTAAAAGATAAAGACTACTTCTGTCTATTTGTATACTATCAGAAATCGTATTGTCAATGCTATCCGCTTCCTTAAGATATATAGAAGCTTCATCAAATCTATCAAGATCCATATAGGTCCAGATCAGGTTGTGCAATGGAATCTGATATTGCTGTATATGAGGATTGTTTTTTCCCAATGCTACAGCTCTTTGATAATATTTTAAGGCACTTTCATAATCATTATTACTGTCATAATATATATTAGCGAGACTATGCAAAATGTATGGTAAGAGAATTTTATCTTTTGTTTTTTCTGTATATTCTAGTGATTTTAAAAAGTTTTTTGTCGCGTTTTCATAATCAATGATTTCGTATTGAACAGTTCCCATTAGCATATATCCATGAGAGATATAATGATCATTATTGAGTTCTCTGGCATAATTAACAGCCTTGAAGGCATATTCTAATGCCTGATACATATCACTATCCCGTCGGAGTTTTTCTGAAGTTCTTAATAGAGTGTCTAAACTGTCAATTCTTTCAAAAGACGGTTTTTCTTGTGAAAAGGAATTTAATGAAAGAATAAAAATAAATATGTAAATAGTATTTCTTTTCAATGCAAAACAATTTTTGATAAAAAAAGATAACGTAAACAAACAAGTTTTATATCCCATTTTATATTACATAAGCCACGATATTTCGAGTTAGATTTGAACAGGGTTTACAGCTGTTTTTTTTTAAAGAGTGATATAATTTAATGAAATTATAGGGTTTTTCTGTTATGATTTAAAAGAAAACTAACGATTGTAAGTTTTTTTTATTAGCCAAAAAGGGGATATTTCCTCTTTTTTTAATAATTGTAGTTGAATGAATTAAACAGATCTCTAATATTTTTAGTTATTTGATTTTTAAGTAGTTAAATAGGTTTTTGTTACAAAAAATTTTGAAGCGGTCAAAAGATCATTACTTTAGTGAGTAGATATATGAATCTTGATTTACTCAAAAAGATATAGGAAAACAATAAAAGATAATGAAATTGGATGTATACAAGCAACAATCAAGAAGGGGGAGAAACTTTTACATCAATTTGTTATTGTTACAGATTATAAATCTATAGTTTATATTTCGCTTTTAGAACCATGAACGATTAAATTTTTGTGGATTGCATCTTTAAGATCGTTTTTATTTAATGGTTTATTAATTAGGTCATCCATGCCTGCTTTTTTACATTCATCTCCTACTTCACTTAATTCCGAAGCAGTCAATGCAATAATAGGAGTGATTTTATCAAACTCCCGAATTTGTAACGTTGCCTGCATACCATCTAGGACAGGCATATTAATATCCATTAGAACTAAATCGAAAGTTTGTTTCTTCAAAATTTGAACGGCTTCGTATCCGTTTTCTACCATCGTACAATCACAACCAATATTTTTTAATAGGTTTTTAGTCACTAATTGATTTACCTTATTGTCTTCTGCAACAAGAATTTTTGCAGATATACTGTCTGTCTTTTCTGAGAATGATGAGTCATCTTCTGTATTCTTCAGACTATCCAAAATTTCTAAGTCCAAATCAAAATAAAAGGTAGAACCTACACCTTTTTTACTTTTGAAATGAATCTGGCTATCCATTACCTGAACCAGATTTTTAACAATAGATAACCCTAAACCAGTTCCTTGCTTATTGTCATATACACTACCTATTTGAGAAAACTCTTCAAATATATATTCTTTTTGGTCGTCTGGTACTCCTACACCGGTATCTTCTACCTCATAACGAATCCTTACAATTTCGGTATCTATAGATAACTGTTTTATTCTGAGCCATATTTTTCCTTTATCCGTAAATTTAATAGCATTACCTATTAAGTTAATTAGAACTTCTGATATTCGTAATGCATCAATATTAACTAGTTTAGGGATATTATGATTATGTTCTAGAATTAATTCATTATCCTTTTTATGAGCTTGGTATTCAAAGGATTGTATAATGTTTTGAGATAAAGAAAATAGATCAGTAGGCGTTTTAATAAGTTCTTTTTCTTCCGAGTCTATTTTGCTTATTTTTAATACTTTATTAACTAAATCGAGCAAATAATCCGCAGAAAACTTTAATGAGTCTATTAATTTTTTATCTTTTTCTGATTTAGTGCTATTTTCTAATAAAATTGACGAAATACCAACAACGCCGTACAATGGGGTTCTTAGTTCGTGACTAATTGTAGAGATAAATTGTGATTTAATCTTACTTAGTTGTTCGGCTTGAGCTTTAGCTTCATAAAGTTCTGTATTCTTTACTTCAAGAATTTCACTAATTTTTTTCTTAGATCGGTAGGCTCTAAAATAGAAAAATAATACTCCAATCAATAGTAATAAAGCTGCGGAGGAGATGAAAATAATGATTTTATTGTTTTTATCAATATCTAGTAACAAGGCCTTTTCCCTTTTGGCTGCCTCAAGCTCTCTTTCATATTCATCTACCTTAAATCTGAACTTTGCAATTTCCTCATTTTTGGTTTTGGCGTTTTCAAAAACTTTACGTTCATTTTTTAATAATTTTTTAAGATCCTGTGCAGCTTTGAAATAGTCTCCTATATCCTCATACATTTGTGATCTGTAGTCATAAAAATAACTTTTACCTTTAACCCAGTAGCTTTCTTTTTCTAATTGCTTAAAAGACTCATTAAAAGCGTCTTCAGCTTTATTGATTTCTTTATTATTAGCATAATCTCTTGCTTTAAGAAGAAACAAGGAACTCCTATCCACTTGTAAGCTATCCGGAATTGTTTTTTCAATACTATCTGCTTTTTTAAGATAAGGTTTTGCTTCGTTAAATCTATTCAGATCCATATAGGTCCATATCAAATTATGTAAAGTAATCTGATAGTTATCTGGATAGCGTTTTTTATTAGTTAGTTCTAGTGCTCTTTTGTAATAAATCAAAGCATTTTTGTAATCCTGATTGTCGTCATAATATATATTAGCGAGACTATGTAGTATGCCAGGTAGGAGTATTTTATCTTTTGTTTTTTCTGTGTATTCTAAAGATTTCAATAGGTTTTTTTTAGCGCTTTTGTAATCTATAATTTCATATTGAATTGTGCCCATCATCATATAAGAGCTCGATATGTAATAATTATCTTGTACTTCGTGTGCATAACTAACAGCTTTAAATGCATATTCTAAAGCCTTATACATATCATTTTTGTAGCTTAACTCTTCTGCAGTTTTTAATAAATAATTGATGCTGTCATTTTTTTCAAAAGAAACATTTTCCTGTGATAAAGAAGAATAGGAAATAAAAACTATAAATAGAAAATAATATTTTTTCAACACAAAACGATTTTATCAAATGGATAACAGACCTTAAATTTACAGATGCTTACTTGCAGTAATTGTTATTATCAAAAGGATTCGTGTGAAGAATAATACCTGATAAATGCAAAAAAGTGATAAGTTAGGGAATTTATATCTTTTTTTGTTAAAATTAAGAAAGAAAAATGTATCAAAGGAATTTTTTCAAAGATTATAAAGAATCTTTTAATTACATAAATTTTAGTACCATTGTCTAAATATATTAATTGTTAACGATAGTGTTGAATACTATTAAAAATTATTTAAAAAAACGCCCTAAGAGGTTTGTCATTATTTCGGTATTGATGGTTTTGTATTATTTCTCATTACCCAAGCCATTGTTTGATGATCCCACAGCAACAGTAATCGAAACTAGAAACGGTGAGTTACTAGGCGCTAAAATTGCTTTGGATGGACAGTGGAGGTTTCCAGAAACGGATAGTGTCCCAGATAAATTTAAACACTGTATTCTAGCATTTGAGGATCAACAATTTTATAGACATGTTGGATTCAATCCGGTTTCTATGATAGAGGCTGTTAGTGAAAATATAAAAGCAGGAAAAGTTGTTCGAGGAGGTAGTACCATTACACAGCAGGTAATACGATTAGCTAGAAAAGGACAAAAACGAACCTATTTTGAAAAATTAATTGAACTAATTCTCTCTATAAGACTGGAATTAGGAACTTCTAAAGAAGAAATTTTAAAACTTTATGCTTCTCATGCGCCTTTCGGTGGAAATGTAGTAGGTATTGATATGGCTTCGTGGAGATATTTTGGCCTTCCTGCCTACCAATTATCTTGGTCAGAAAGTGCTACGCTTGCCGTTTTACCAAATGCTCCTTCACTAATTTATCCAGGAAAAAACCAACTAAAACTATTAGAAAAAAGAAACCGATTACTTAAAACATTATTAGAACAGAAAACAATTGATTCTATAACCTACGATGTATCTATAAGTGAATCATTACCTCAAAAACCATATAGTCTTCCGCAAACCACCCCTCACTTATTAGATCGATTGGCTAGAAAGAATAATGGACAACGATTACAAACTACGATTGATGCATCATTACAACAGCAGGTAAATCAACAAGTAAAAAGGCACTATAATATTTTACGTCAAAATGAAGTATATAACATGGCGGTTCTAGTGTTAGACATAAAAACCAGAGAGGTTTTAAGTTATGTTGGTAATACACCAACAGACAAGACACATCAAAAAGATGTGGATATCATTCAAGCGGGTAGAAGTACAGGAAGCACGCTAAAGCCATTATTGTATGCTGCTATGATGGATAAAGGCGAATTATTACCAGAACAATTGGTTTCTGATGTGCCTACAGTTATAGCAGGATATGCTCCTATGAATTATGATGAAACCTTTAGCGGGGCCGTTCCTGCGAATAGAGCTTTGGCAAGGTCATTAAATATACCTGCAGTTAGATTACTGCAAAAATATGGATTACAGCGATTTAGAGATGAGTTACATGCTTTTAGAATTAGCGATCTTTCATATAGCGCAGATCATTATGGATTATCACTAATTGTTGGTGGTGCCGAAGGAAATCTTTGGGATTTATGTAAAACGTATGCTGGATTTGCTGGAACATTAAATCATTACGAAAATACCTCAAGTGAATATTTTACAAATGAATTTACAGAACCTGTAATTCTTGCTGACAAAAAGGTTGATTTTGGTAAAAAAGTAAAACAAAAACCAATATTTGGAGCAGGAAGTATTTGGTTAACTTTTGAGGCTATGAAAAAAGTGAATCGTCCGCAAGGAGATGAATCTTGGGAGTTTTACGATTCATCAAGAGAAATTGCTTGGAAAACAGGAACTAGTTTCGGTAATCGAGATGCCTGGGCAGTCGGTGCGAGTAAAGATTATGTGATAGGTGTTTGGGTTGGTAATGCAGATGGGGAAGGAAGACCGGAACTCACAGGATTAAACTCGGCGGCACCTGTTTTGTTTGATGTAATTAATTTATTACCTAATTCTAAATGGTTTCCTGTTCCATATGATGATTTGGTACAAGTAGATGTTTGTACCAAAAGTGGGTTTTTAGCTGGAAAAGAATGTCCGAGTAAGGAAATGTATATTCCTACCGCTGGAACTAAGGGAAAACCTTGTCCATATCATCAACTAGTGCATTTAGACCCCACAAAACAATATAGGGTGAATTCTTCTTGTGAATCGGTAGATACGATGATTCATGAACCTTGGTTTGTATTGCCTCCTTTACAGGAATATTACTTTAAAACTAAAAATGCCGATTATAGATCCTTGCCTTCATATCGATCTGATTGTATAAAGGAATCTGTAGGTAGTATGGATTTTATTTTTCCCAAAGGTAATAGTAGTGTCTATTTACCAAAAGGCTTTGATGGAAAAACAAATGAAGTAATTCTGAAAATAGCACATACTCAGGCAGAAACAAGGGTGTTCTGGTATATAGATAATCAATTTGTAGGTGTGACCAAACAGTTTCACGAAATGGCTGTAAAACCAGCGCCCGGAGAACACCTTATTACTGTTTTGGATGAAAAGGGTAATGAATTGCAAAGGATGATAGAAATCAAAGAATAATATCATAAAAGCAGCCATAGAATAATTACAATTCTATGGCTGCTTTTTAATTTAGAAATAGTTATAATGAAGAATATACCAAGCCGAAACTTAATGCAGATTCTTTACTAAAATTACGTCCATCTAAAGTGTTTGTATATCCTGTAGAAACACCTAGCTTGTTTTTATATATGGGAATATATAAATTAAAAGAAAGATTTGTGAAATCTACTTCGGTTTCTGGAAGTATGTTAGGACCTCCTGCTTCTGCAAATTCGGGTGTTCCAATATCTAATCCAGACATGGAGTCCTGTATCTCTAAATTAGCGTGGATGTAAAAGAATGGATTATAGTATCCTAATTTGAATCCATATAATATAGCATTGGGAATGTCAAAATCCTTACTATCTCGATTACTATATCCTACTTGAACTTCTGTAAAAATGTTAAGCGAACTGATGTAATGTAAGATTACTGCACCATTGATAGTGGTTGCTTGATTTCCTAAAGAGAGCACACCGGCTCCTTCATAATTACTTACTGGAAATGTGATTCCTGCCGCACCTCCCAACGTTACTTTAGAACTAGAGTTTAATGATTTCTCTAAAATCTTTGCTTTAGCAAAAACTCCTAAGTCCTGAAGACCATCTACGCCATCTGTTTCCAGTACCGGATCAAGAACGCCATCCTGACTTTTGGTAGTGATATATGGCAATGTTACAACAGTAGATAACCAATCATTTACCGTATAAGAAGCATACAAAGAAAAAATATAGGAGGAAATATCTCCTAATCCAGCAGGATTTCCTTCTGATAATTCAGAACCTCGATAGAATTGATCATAACTTTTGTAAGAATAACTTGGAGCAACAGTCAATGTCTTTTTTTCAGAGTAAAATCCATTGATCGGAAATTGAGCAATTGCAGTAAAAAGTGGGCAAAATAGCATAAGCCCTAAAATGTAGCGCATTATTGATTTGTGTAACATGAAATATGTTTTTAGGTTAATAAGAAGTGTTAGACGGGAAATATCACTTAGGTTAACATAGGAAAAATGCAAAGAATATGTTAATTCAAGTACTGCTATTTTCTAAGACTCTTTTTTAAATATTTCTTATTTTGGAAGAGATTTTTATGGGGAATTTTTGCTTTTTTAAAAAAAAAGTAAACAATTTATGAAGAATTGATTTTTTATTAAGATTTATGACCCAACAAAAAATAACATTTAATTGTGAGTTTTACTATATTACTTTCTGAAAGTATTTTTTAAAGATTTTAATTCCAGTTTCTAAAAGGGTATTTACTTAATTGAGAATTATAATACCTCGCATCTCCCGTAACTTCTTTTCCTAACCAATTAGGTTTTATGAAAGTTTCATTCTCATCGCTCAATTCAATTTCTGCAATAGTTAATCCTTTGTTTTCTTCAAAAAACTCATCTACTTCGATGATATGATTCCCGGATGAAATCTCATACCTTCTTTTTTCGATAACTCCTATTTCGCAAATTTTTATAAGTGCTTCTGCTTCATTAATAGGGATTTCCTTTTCCCATTCAAAGCGTGTAGTACCTGACGTATTGCCAATACCTTTTACAGTTATAAAAGCCTGCTTTCCTTTAATTCGAATTCTAACCGTTCTTTCAGGATCAGTATTTAGAAATCCTTGCACGATACTAGTACTTTTTTTAGCTTCTTGCTTATAGATCTCAGATGTAACTAAAAATTTGCGTTCTATTTCAATCATTTATAATACTTGATTTTTTTTAAATGTAGATTCAAAATATTGTATTTTTCAAATCTAATATCTTGAATCTACAAAATGATTTTATCGAGACCATTTTTTGATGTTTTTCTCATTTAATCTGATAAAATCTTTATTTTTTTCTTTTTTGGATAATTCCAAAGACCTTTTAGCAGCTACTATAGCTTCTGGTTTTTTATCAAGATCGGCTAGGATTAATGATTCTCTATACACCTGAAAAAACAATGGGTTTTCAGCTTTTGTAACTTTTTGAATATAAGCCAAAGCTTTATCTAAATCTGTTTGCGCTTCATGCAGGTATAGCGCAGCCTGAAAATAATCAAAATTAGAAGGTCCAGAAATGGTTTTTTCGATACTTACCATTGTCTTTTTATGTGTATCAAATTTTAGTGGTAATGTAATTTTAAACTGATCCCAAGCGAAAATCAATTGAGAGCTATCCAAAGTAATTTGATCAATATAGATTAAAAATGTTTCTAAAATTTCATTTAATTTGATATGCTTAGCGTTAAAAGTGGCAATAGGTACTTGATCTACATAGGTATTCCAATTGCCAGATTTATAGGTGTAAAAATATATTTCCCAAGTGTTTTTTCCTGGTTTTGTAAGAATAGCATAGGACCCTTTTTTTATAATTGTTTCAAAAATGGTAACATCATCGGTAAAAGATATCTTAGTTGCGGCATTAGCACCGGTTCTCCATAGATCATTATAAGGGACGATACCATTTTCCCCAAAAATAATTCTATCTCTTTTACTTGGTCTGGAGTATTCGATTTTGATTTCTGTCAATCCAACGGTTTGTGTAGTTTTTGAAGTTGGACTAAGTGCAGGAATGGTAAGTTGTGCATTAACTGTTACTACAGTAATAATACTGATAAAAAATATTTTGAACATAATTTATTGAAATTTTGATAAGATTAAAGATTAGAAAAATATTCTTTTGGTGTAGTTCGCATTAAATCTTTAAACGATTTGTTAAATGTCGTTTTAGAATTAAAACCTGCTTCTTGGGCAAGCCCAAAGAAAGTCATGTTTTTAGCTTGATCTTCTTTTGCTAAGACTATAAATTCTTTGATTCTATAATAATTCACATATTCAAAGAAATTCATTCCTATACGCTCATTGAGTAAACGTGCTATTTCTGGGTTACTTACGCCTAACATTTCGGCTAGTTCTGATTTAAGAAGCTTTCTGTTTAAATACGGTTTTCTTTCCTTCATTAAACCTTCTAGTTGAGATTTTAAATTGTCTAACTCATGGTTTGATAATTTGGATTGCGCATATTTTTTAGGAGTTACTAGCTCGGTAACTCTGAATAATTGAGGTTCTTTTATACTATAAAATGTAATAAATAGAATAATAAGAGCGATGCTTATCCATATTATCTGCCATGCGGATTTATCTAATAATGGAAATCCCAACACCCAGTAGATAAACATACTAAACCAACAGAATAGACAGACTCCTATTGCTATCAGGAAATTCAGAAAAAATCGAGATTTTACTGTATAACTTAATTCGTTCTGGATGTCTTTTCTGAATTTTAGAAAGATCTTAAAACTTAAAATCCAATAGGTGATGTTAAATAGTAACCCAATAGCAATAAAAAATAGTGTAAATCTAAATTTTTCCCCACTTTCTAATCTTTCCTGTAATACTATGTCAGATGGCAGGATAAAAGCAATAGTTACAAATATGTTGTATACCAAAGCGGGTATGTAATGAAGTAATTCTTTATACGAAAACTTCTTGTTTAATAAGCTAGATCGTGTAAATAGGTAGATCGTAGCACCAAACAGTAGTGTTGCGAATTCAGAAAAAATAACCCATCTATAATTGTCTCCAAAGTATCCAGAGATATATAATATACGACCGCTTAATCCTATGGCTAAAACCAATACTAAAAAAGCAATATATTTATTGATACTTTTTCTTTTTTTAGGAGAAAAAATATAAATAAACAGTAAAAACAAGCTTTGGAAATATCCGAAATAAACTAATTGATTTAGGAATGATTGCATATTCGTAATGATCTGGTTTTTTACCCGATGGATGCTTAATATATTCTAAAGCATACATCGGGTTTAATATACTAGTTTAATACAAACTGATTTACATGTAACACACCTTTGTGATTCATTTTAAGGTTTTCTTTGTAAAAAGCATCAAATGCTGACTTGCTTTCCCATTGAGTGATTACTAGTAAGTCGGGGTTATGATAATATCCGACCGGTGATTTTCCGTCGGTAAGCTGAAGAATTTTTTTTCCTCCTTTTACTGTTGATTTTTTTAACCAAAGCTCAGTGAATTTTTTAAAAGAGGCAGCATCTTTTTTCCAGTAAGAAGTAGCAACATTGTATTTGCTTCTATCTATTTTGAAAGAAATATCTTTTGGCATTTCGTAATAGGTTAGGTTAAACAAAGACCAGATGTTTCTACGTTGAATATGAAAATCAGGGACTTTCTCTTCGATTTCTGCAATAAATTGTTCACGATTTTTTAGGTCATTCCATTTCCCGAGTATAAAACTTGTAGGTTGAATATTTCCTTGAGTAGTTTCTTTAATACCGAATCCAGGTAATGGTTTATATGTTTTTTCTAATCCAACCGGAAAGACAGTTTTTTTGTATTTGTCAAAATCTTTATTAGTGTCTGATTTGGTAGTTAATAGAAGAATATCTAAAATTTCTCCTTTTTTGAAACTAAAGGATTTTACATTAGATTGAGCAACAAGACTTGTTGTTAATATACAAGTTAATAAGAATAGGGTGAGGTTTTTTAATAACTTCATTGTTTGTTTTTTAATGATTTATAATTTTAAAACAAATGTAGAAGCTGTTATGGATATTTAGCAATTATAGAAGTTCAGAAAGATACGGATACGGTATATGAACCAATTAGAAACCTTTTTTCGTATGAATTTCTTTAATTTCATCAGAAACTATTCTTTTTCTATTGAATTCATTATTTGCTAACCATACCATGGCGGAAACGATTGTTTCAGGGTTAATGGATCTGTATTTTTTTAAAGGACTAATCAATAAGGGGTTAATGATCCTCATCAATTGTTTAAAGAAATATTCTCCAACTCTTTTTTCATCTCTTTTACCACCGATTAATGATGGTTGTAAGATATGTGTTTTAGGAATTTCCAGTGTTAAAACTGTTTCTTCCATTTCGCCTTTGGTGCGATTATAAAATACGTTACTTTTTGAATCTGCACCTAGAGCAGAGATCACTATAAAAGTTTTAATGTTATTTTGCTTACAAAGTTCAGCTGCTGTTACCGGAATACCATAATCGATGCTACGATATAATCCTTTGTCTGGAGTTTTAGCGTTGGTGGTTCCAATGCAGCAGAACACTTCATTGCCGATAAAATTTGAAGCAATAGTATTTAATTGAAGTACATTAATTAAATGTTCTTCTATTTTAGGATGCGAGATTCCCACAGTTTTTCTAGAAAATAACTTGATTTTGCTATACCGATTATCTTTAAGTAGAGATTTTAAAAGAATTCCTCCAGTTAATCCTGTTGCTCCTAATATGATTGCTGTTTTAGCCATCCTACAAATTTAACAAGAAGAATCATAGGTCTTACTAGATAAACAAAATCAATCTTGCATATCTTTTTTAGAATACGTTAAACATCCTCTAAGAAAATGAAATGAGAAAATCTTTTACAATAAAAAAAACGATGTTAGCGTTATTTTTGCTCTACCATTACGATACTACTTGCTTTGCAGTCTTCATCTTCATCATCCTCTCCAAGACGCAGGTCAACAACAGCTTTGTCTTTATTTGTAGAATCTATGTGCAATAGAATTTTATAACCTTGTTTTCTTTCTTGATACCTTTTAACTTCAAAAGCTTTTCCGTTATAACTATCCATAAAAGGTTCTTTCTTAGGTTTTAACGCTGTTGCTCTTCCTTTAATAGTTGTTTTTTTGCAGGACTGATTTTCAAATACAAATGTATACTGTATAGTTTCTTCTGATAACCAAGAAACTGATAACTTCTGGGTAATAGTACCATTAGCATCTTTTTGAGTGGCTGTGTATGTTTTCTGAGTAGCTACTACATCACTGTTTTTTTCATTTGTAGTTTCAGCTACTTGTGTCTGGTTGGTTTCACTTAATTTATTAAGGTCGTCAGAAGATTTGCTCTCTGATTTACAGCAAATAAAAGCAAAAAGTATAAGTAGGGTGTAATTTTTCATTTTTTAAATATAATTTAGTTCAAATTGATTGGGATCAATAAAGCAAGATATTATTTTTATCTGATAAAACCCTTACAAATATATGAATATCATTTTTTAGAAGTATTTAATGCTAAAATCTTTACTAAGATATTTTTGTAATGATAATTTAGAATCAATTGATTGTGAACTCTTTTTGAATAGTTTATATCCACTATTTTTGTGGGACACAAAGAATGAAAAGTCAGAGAAAAATCATACACGTAGATATGGATGCATTTTATGCATCTGTTGAGCAAATGGACAATCCAGAGCTTAAAGGAAAACCTCTGGCGGTAGGTGGTGGTGGAAAACGTGGTGTTGTTAGCGCTGCGAGTTATGAAGCACGTAAATACGGGGTTCGTTCGGCAATGCCTGGATTTACTGCTAGAAAGTTATGTCCTGATTTACTTTTCGTGAGGCCACGGTTTGATCGGTATCAGGAGATTTCGAAATTAATCCGTAAAATATTTTTTGAGTACACTGAGTTAGTGGAACCTTTATCACTTGATGAGGCGTATCTTGATGTAACCGAGAATAAAAAAGGAAATCCGAGTGCATCTTTGATGGCTCATGAGATTAGACAACGGATTTTTGATGAAGTAGGATTGACCGCTTCGGCAGGAATTTCTATTAATAAATTTATTGCCAAAGTTGCTAGTGATTATAATAAGCCTAATGGTCAGAAAACTGTAAACCCGGAAGAAGTCATAGAGTTTTTGGAAGATCTGGATGTTAAAAAATTCTATGGAGTAGGAAAAGTGACACGAGCTAAAATGTACCAATTAGGTATTTATACTGGAAAGGACTTAAAAACGAAATCAGAAGAGTTCCTGACTCAACATTTTGGAAAATCAGGAGGGCATTACTATAAAATTGTTAGAGGAATTCACTTGAGTGAAGTGAAACCAAATCGAGAACGAAAATCTCTTGCCGCAGAAAGGACTTTTAGTGAGAATATTTCTTCAGAAATATATATGCTGGAACGATTGGAAAATATTGCTGAGGAATTACAAAAGCGTTTAAAAAGAAGTGAAGTAGCAGGAAGAACGGTAACGCTAAAAATTAAATACAGCGATTTTACACTTCAGACTCGAAGTAAGACATTGCCTTACTTTGTAAGTGATGCAGATATACTTTTAGAGACTTCAAAGGAGCTATTGTATCAATCAGAAATGAAGAACTCAGTGCGCTTGTTAGGGATTTCGCTCTCTAATTTAAATACAGCTAAGAAAGACCAAAAGAAAATAGAGAAACAAGAAGTAGAGATTATTCAGTTAAGGTTTGATTTTTAGAAACTATAATTTGCACGTATCAAGATTATGATTAAAAAGACCAAGTTTAGAGTTGTTATTACAGTTGTATTATTGATACTATTATTATTGTATCATCTAAGTCCATATAAATTAGAATTTCTTGGCCACTATAATAAAATATGGGCGCATAGAGCTAATAGTACAGAAAAACTTCATTCGGCATTACGATATTTTAAAGGAATAGAATTAGACTTAATATATGATACAGAAGGAGATTTTTTCGATGTAAATCATTCAACTTCAGAATCGGTAGGTCTAAAGTTCGAAGATTATCTTAACACTTTGGATGAAAAACAATATCCATTGTTGTGGTTAGATATTAAAAACCTGAATAAGGTTGAAGCTAATGATATATTAGATAAGTTACTTCGGATTTTTAGAAAAAGAAATTATCCTTTGCAAAATATTTTAATCGAAACTCGCTATCCGGAAGCATTACCAATATTTACCAAAGAAGGGTTTAAAACTAGTTATTATTTGCCATATGATTTAAGGAAAAGAGATGGAGATAAACTGCTCACCACAATACTAGAGATTCAAAAAAACATCAGTGAACAACCAGCAATAGGCATTTCTACAAATCATCGTGATTATCATATAATAAAAGAACATTTCCCGAATCGCAGAAAATATATTTGGATACTGGTTCCTTTCATTAATATAGATTTTTTCACTACCAAAAAGATTCTGAATGATGAAAAAGTCGAAGTTGTTTTGATAAACTATAATGCGCTGAAAGGAAATCGATAAGATTTTATATGTTGCACAAAATTTCCGCGGCGCGTTTCAGAGTATCTTCTGTCTTTGCGAAGCAAAATCGCAAGACTTTATCATCTTGTTGATCTAGGTTAAATACAGAAACAGGGATAGAAGCAATTTTGTGTTCTTTTGTTAATCTTTTGGCGAAAACCACGTCGCCTTCGTCAGTAATAGCAGAATAATCCAATAATTGGAAATATGTTCCTGCCGCGGGTGTAAAAGAAAACCTGGAATCTTTGATTAGTGATAAGAATAGATCCCTTTTTTCCTGATAGAAACTAGGCAACGATAAATAGTGATTTGAAGTTTTTAAATATTCAGCTAATGCATATTGCATAGGGTGACTACTGCAGAATACATTGAATTGATGTACTTTTCTGAATTCTATCATCAGCTCTTTTGGAGCTATACAATATCCCATTTTCCAGCCAGTTGTATGAAACGTTTTACCAAAAGAAGCAGTGATAAAAGCTCTTTCTGCTAATCCAGGAAGCCTGGCGATGCTTTGATGTTCTTGACCATCAAAAATTATATGCTCATAGACTTCGTCGCTTAGTAAAATGATATCTGTGTTTTTTAATAAAGTATCCAGCTGAAACATATCGTTTTTTGATAAAACAGTTCCTGTTGGGTTGTGAGGGGTGTTAATGATGATCATTTTTGTTTTAGAAGTAATTTTATTGGCAACTTCCTTCCAGTCAATAGAGAAATTAGGTGCTGATAACTGAATTGGAATGATCGTTCCGCCAAATAATTCTATAGAAGGTTCATAAGAATCATAGGCTGGTTTAAAAATAATAACTTCATCTCCAGAACGAATAAATGCCGAAACAATCGTAAAAATAGCTTGTGTGGCACCAGAGGTAATAGTTATGTCTGTTTCAGGATGGTAATCACTACTGTAAAGTGAATTTGTTTTTTCTACAATTACTTCCTTTAAAGACGATAAACCTGACATTGGGGCATATTGATTATATCCTTGCTGCATTCCTACAGTAACTAAATCAATTAATTTTTTATCAGTTTCAAAATTTGGAAATCCTTGAGATAGATTAATCGCTTGGTGTTCTGCGGCCATTTTACTCATTATAGTAAAAATCGTAGTAGATACGTTTGGCAATTTTGTGTGGATATTCCTCATAAGTTTTAAATCAAAAAAAGAAGGTATAAAAAAACCCCGAAACTTTCAGGGTTTATAGATAAGAAATAAATGTTTATAAAGGTTTGCAGATTTTATGTAGTGCATATGGATATGCTATTTCGCAAGACCAATCAAACTCTCCAGTCACTATAAAACAATCTCTTCTTGTTTGACAACCAATAGGGTATTGTATAGTACCTCCCTTAATGCCTTTTTGCTGTTTTTTGTCTAACTGTTCAACATTTTTTAATTCTAGAATTTTAGATAACATAATTTTGAGTTTTTAAATTATTAAAATTATTTGCCTACTCTATTAAAAGGTTTTCGGTCTGCCCTTGTCAAAAATCAAGTACGCATCGTATGTTGATTTTCAACTCAAGTTATATCGAAATCAAGGTGTAAAAAAATGAAACATCCGTATTTTGTGTAAAATACGGATGTAAAAATAGTAGTAAACCAAGTAGGTTTATTTGTACTATGTTTTAGAACACATCAGGACAATTGCAGTGAGTCCAATGACTTCCTGTGTCAGGTTTTGTAGGATCACACTCTCCGCCTTTTATTTTTACCATTGTATCATGATTGATCTTAGCTATAGTAAGCTTTTTTAGGGTAATAGTGCTTTTTTGTTTTGTTTTCATAATCTTAATCTTTTTGAATGACTTTTTTTATATGTACTCCAATGAGTATATTTTCAAGGTACTTTTTATACACGGGAATTCATAAATAGATAACCGTATTTTAAAGAAATTAAGGTAAGAATTATGAGCTAATTAGTAATGTTTTTATCTTTTAGAAGAATTTGCTTAATGCTATGAAATTTTAACGGTTTTGATCCTGGTTATTTATTTTTTTGATATAATAGGAAGGGTTTAATCCTGTTTTAGATTTGAAATGTTTGGTAAAAGAATTATCAGTTTTATAACCAATATCTAAGGCAATTGATTTCACAGAAAAAGACCTGAATTTTTTATCGTTTTTTAATCTTTTAAGCGCATATTCGATTCTTAGATCGTTAATATAATCGTTAAAACTATCTGCCTTATGTGTTTTGATAATTTTTGATAAATAAGTAGTGTTTGTTTTTACTTTTTTTGACATAGATCTAAGATCACAATCCGTATTCAGGAAATATTCTTGATTTTCCAGTTTATGTAACCCTTCCAATACAGCATTTACTTTTTCATCATTAATTATAACGGTTTGCGGAATGTTTTTTTCTTTTGATTCTAACGAGTTTATTTTTTCTATCAATTGATTAAATTGTTGGGTATTACTTTTTTGTTTTTGGAAGTATTTAAAAACAAAAAATATCAAAATAAGAGAGACTACCAATAAAATATAGAATATCAATTCTTTGTAATATTCTTGTTTTATTCCTTTGCTTTTAAGCAACTTCATTTGATTTTCTAAATCACCGATATCTTGATTATGTAATTTTGTTATCGTTTGATTTTTTGCTTCTTGAAACTGATTTTGTAGCATAACAACTTTTTGAAACCAATGCATGGCTTCATTCTTTTTATCTATTTCAGAATAGCAGTTTGCTAATAATATATAGGTCTCAAGAACTCTTATGTTTCGAGCGTCTTTTTCTTCTAAAATCGATATAATATTATTTAAATAAGTAATTGCTTTTTTATATTTTTTTTCCTTATAAAAATAATTTGCGAGAAAATAATTAACATTTAAAATCGATTTTTTTTGAGTAATTTTCTTGTTAATGAGAATTTCTTCAGCTTTATGAAAGCACAATAATGCTTTAGAAGCTTCATTTTTGTGAGAATATACAACCCCTTTTTTTGTGTATAAATCAATCGATCCAATAGAGAAATCTAATGATTTCGACATTTCTAAACCAATGTCTGCATAATGATTAGCCGAATCGTATTTTTTTTGATCCAAATAAATTTCACTTATTATATTAAGAAGTCTAACATGATTTTCGGTATTTTTATCAATTGAGTTTTCCGTAAGTTTTAATGATTTTTTACAAACTTTTAAAGCTTTTTCAAGCTGCCCCATTCTTCTTAAAATAATGGATATGCTCGAATTTGTAATAAATTCATTTCTAATATACCCATTATTGTGAGCAATATTTAAGGCTTTGTTATAGTAATCAAGTGATTTTTGATTCTTCCAATCCTTTAAATATGAATTGCCGGATGCGATAAAATACTTGCATAGAAGTGAATCATTTTTAATGTCTCTTACAGATTTGATTGCTTTGTCTAAATAGTAAATACTACGATCGTATTGTCCTTTTTCATAAAAACTATCAGAAACACTATAAAAGTGTTCTGCTAAAATGGAGTTGTCAATAGAAAGATTGGAAAGAACAATTTCATATATTTTACTTTCTGTAGGATTTGAAAACTGTAGATACGCTATTAATTCTTCAGGCGATTTTGTTTTTAAACTATCGGGAATAATTGATTGAAGTGTGGTTGCTACTGTATTCTCCGAATTAAATAGAAGTACTAAAAGAATAAATGTTAGTTGAAATTGTTTCACCAAAAAAGTAATGTATTTAAAGGATGATCATTATTCAAAAGTAGTGTTTTTCGGCTTTTCCTAATTTATAGAATAGATAACCAACTGTTTTAGAGTTTCTTTTAGCAATATTAGTTTTGAAATGTGAGTCTAATAATGTTGATGAAATAGATGGAAGTATGAATTTTATATGATTTATGAGGTCAGATTAATAGAATTGCAGGAAAAACATTGTTTTTTGTTTAAAGTTGTCCCTTTATTTCAAACGATTTCGTAATGAAAACTCAACAAAATTTGAAATCTATTTTAATTCATTATAAATACTGTATTACTGGTTCAAAATCTTGTTAAAAACAAGTTTGAAGCTTATTTTTGCTAATCAAATTTTTAAACATTCTTTATAATGAGTGGATTGATAAAATCTTCAATAGCTAGAAAAGTTGCAATGGCACTTTCGGGACTTTTCTTAGTATTTTTCTTATTACAGCATTTTACCATCAATTTTACTTCTGTTTTTAGCCCAGATACTTTTAACGAATTATCACATTTTATGGGGACAAATCCAGTAGTTCAGTTTGCACTGCAGCCAGTATTAATTTTTGGAGTGGTTTTCCATTTTGTTATGGGATTTGTTTTGGAAATAAGAAACAGAAATGCTAGAGCAGTTAAATATGCTAATTATAATGGAGGAGCTGGTGCTTCTTGGATGTCTAGAAACATGATTCTTTCGGGATTGGTGATTTTAGCATTTTTAGGATTACACTTCTACGATTTCTGGATTCCAGAAATAGTGCATAAGTATATAGAGTTTGCACCAGAAGACCCATCACGTTACTACCATGAGCTAACAGAGAAATTTGTAAGCCCAGTACGTACCGGATTATATGTCTTATCTTTTGTTTTCTTGGCATTGCACTTATGGCACGGATTTGCATCATCTTTTCAATCCGTTGGTTTCAATAATAAATTTTCTGTTGGAGCTACTAAGTTTGCTAAGGTATTTGCGATTGTAATCCCTCTAGGGTTTATAATCATATCCTTAGTACTTCATTTTAATCATAATCACTAAAACCACTATTATGTCAATTTTAGACTCTAAAATACCAGAAGGTCCACTGGCAGATAAGTGGACAAAACATAAAAATACAATTAACCTGGTGAACCCTGCCAATAAGCGTAATATCGATATTATAGTTGTTGGTACAGGATTAGCAGGAGGAAGTGCTGCTGCTACATTGGCAGAACTTGGATATAATGTAAAAACATTTTGTTATCAGGATTCTCCTCGTCGTGCGCACTCAATTGCAGCACAAGGAGGAATCAATGCAGCGAAGAATTATCAGGGAGACGGAGATTCTAATTATCGTCTTTTTTATGATACTGTAAAAGGAGGAGATTATCGTTCCAGAGAAGCAAATGTATATAGATTAGCAGAGGTTTCTGGAAATATTATTGATCAATGTGTGGCGCAAGGAGTACCTTTTGCGCGTGAATATGGTGGATTATTAGATAATAGATCGTTTGGTGGGGTATTAGTATCTCGTACTTTTTATGCTAAAGGACAAACAGGTCAGCAGTTATTACTTGGAGCTTATTCCGCAATGAACCGTCAGATTAATAGAGGGAAAATAAAAGCCTTTAATCGTCATGAGATGTTAGATCTTGTGAAGGTTGATGGAAAAGCAAGAGGAATTATTGCTCGTAATTTAGTTACTGGAGAAATTGAGAGGCATTCTGCTCACGCGGTTGTATTAGCAACAGGTGGATATGGAAATGTATTTTTCTTAAGTACCAATGCAATGGGAAGTAATGTGATGGCTTCTTGGAGAGCGCACAGAAGAGGAGCTTTCTTCGCAAACCCTTGTTATACGCAGATTCACCCAACTTGTATTCCAGTATCGGGAGATCATCAGTCTAAATTAACATTGATGTCTGAATCCTTGCGTAATGATGGTCGAATTTGGGTGCCAAAAAGAATAGAAGATGCAGAAGCGATTCGTGCCGGTAAATTAAAACCAATACAGTTATCCGAAGAGGAAAGAGATTATTACTTAGAACGTCGTTATCCGGCATTTGGGAACTTAGTGCCACGTGATGTAGCTTCTAGAGCTGCTAAGGAAAGATGTGATGCTGGTTTTGGAGTAAATAAAACTGGAGAAGCTGTGTATCTTGATTTTGCTGCTGCTATCCAGCGATACGGTAAAGAAAAAGCATTGACTTCTGGTATTCATAACCCTACGGCAGAACAAATATTAGAATTTGGAGAAAAGGTTATCGAAGAGAAATATGGTAACTTATTCCAGATGTATGAGAAAATTGTGGATGAGAATCCGTACAAAACACCAATGATGATTTATCCTGCGGTACATTATACAATGGGAGGTCTTTGGGTAGATTATAATCTACAAACTACTGTTCCTGGATGTTATGCTGCAGGAGAAGCTAATTTCTCTGACCACGGAGCAAATAGATTGGGAGCATCTGCATTAATGCAAGGATTAGCAGATGGATATTTCGTATTACCATATACTATTGGAGATTATTTATCGCACGATATACGTACTGGTGAAATATCAACAGATACGCCTGAATTTGATCAAGCTGAGAAAGATGTAAAAGATCGGATCGAAAAGCTAATGGGAGGATCAGGAGAACATTCTGTTGATTATTATCATAAGAAATTAGGTAAGATCATGTGGAATAAATGCGGAATGTCTCGTAATGAGAAAGAATTGAAAGAGGCAATTAATGAGATTGCTGCTTTGAGAGAAGATTTCTGGAAAAGTGTAAAAGTTCCTGGAGCTGCTAATAGTATGAATCCAGAATTAGAAAAAGCAGGAAGAGTAGCAGATTTTCTTGAATTAGGAGAGTTATTTGCAAAAGATGCTTTGGATCGTAATGAATCTTGTGGAGGGCATTTTAGAGAAGAATCAGTAGAGCAATCCGGTGAACAAAAAGGAGAAGCATTACGGGATGATAAAAACTTTAAGTATGTATCTGCTTGGGAGTATAAAGGAGAACCTAAAGATGCTGTGCTTCATAAAGAAGATTTGGTATATGAAAACATTGAATTAAAAACACGTTCTTATAAATAAAAAGCTATGAATCTTACATTAAAAATATGGCGTCAGAAAGATGCTCAATCAAAAGGAAAGATAGTAGATTATCCAATCTCAGGAATTGAAGGGGATATGTCTTTTTTAGAAATGCTAGACGTGTTAAATGAAGAATTAATCACTAAAGGAGAAGAACCTGTAGTATTTGATCACGATTGTAGAGAAGGTATTTGTGGATCTTGTTCTTTACAGATCAATGGAGAACCTCACGGTCCAGATAGATTGGTAACTACTTGTCAATTACATATGCGTAAGTTTAATGATGGAGATACTATTTTTATCGAACCATTTAGAGCAAAGGCATTTCCGGTTGTTAAGGATTTGATGATCGATAGAAGTTCTTTTGATCGTATACAGCAAGCAGGAGGATTTATTTCTGTAAATACTTCAGGTAATACTATTGATGCTAATGCAATTCCTATACGTAAAGAGGATGCTGATGAGGCAATGGATGCAGCAACCTGTATTGGTTGCGGTGCTTGTGTAGCTGCTTGTAAAAATGCATCTGCGATGTTATTTACTTCGGCAAAGGTGTCACAGTTTTCATTATTGCCTCAAGGGCAAGTGGAAGCGACAGAGCGTGTGATGGCTATGGTAAATCAGATGGATGAAGAAGGATTTGGTAACTGCACCAATACTGGAGCTTGTGAGATTGAGTGTCCAAAAGGAATTTCTTTAGAGAATATTGCTCGTATGAATCGTGAGTATATGAAAGCTAGTTTGAAAGGGTAACTTTTTAAAATATAAATGACTTTAAAACTCTAAATCTGAAAAGATTTAGAGTTTTAATTTTAAGTCTATCTCGAAATTGTACCCTAAAATTTCTAAAATCTTTTTTGAATCAATAATCTTCCCTTTTGAAGGAACTTCATAGTTATAATTCGGAATTGAAAGTTCCATTTCCTCACATATAGCACTGTAATATTTAGCTTTTTCTGGATGCTCTGGATAAGATCCGTTAAAAGCATCATTCCAGCTATCAGTTTCTATTATTTTTTTAATAATACCTATACAATCTTCTCTATGAATTAGATTTACTGGCGCAAGCGGATTTTTGATATTTTTTCTTTTCGAAAGCATACTTGCTGGATGTCTTCTAGTATCAAACAAACCAGCAAAACGAAGAATGGTAGTTTTAAAGTTTTGATTATCCAGCAGGATTTGTTCAGTTTCTATTAATTGTTTACCTGCATTTGAAATGGCATTTGGATGCGTTTCTGATGTAATTAAAGGAAAGCCTTCGAGATCTGCAAAAACTGATGTAGAACTTATAAAAAGAACTTTTTGGATAGTTGACTGCTCAATGAATGGAATTAAATGCTGAATTTTACCCACAAAGTTGCTTTCTGGATTTTTTCTTAAGCCTGGAGGAATGTTGATAATAAGAATTTCACTCCCTTCCAAATAAGAATCAATGGAGCCTTTGGAGCCGTTTTCTGTAACGTTTATTATATATGGATCAAGGCCTAGCTCTTTTAAACTTGTTAATTTATGCGCTGAGGTTGTAGAACCTTTAATACTATATTTTTCTTTGAGTAAGGTTTTTGCCAATGGTAAACCTAACCAGCCTGTACCCAGGATACTAATCTGTTTGCTCATTATCTTTTGATAAATTTGTAGATTGATCTGTTTGCAAAGATGTAGAATCCTGAAGTTTTTCAGTGTACTCGAATCTCAAAGTTTTCTTAATTGTAATGGCATCATTAAGTACAAAGGGTTTTGGAATCATCGTTTCAGATCGTTTTGGAACAGAAAACTGATCATTTTCTAGTAAGTCATATGAAGATTCATATATAACAATTTCTGGCACAGAATCCTTATGGAATTGCATTCTTAATTCTAAAGGTTCATTATCTCTTAGGTGATATGTCAATAAACGGTTACTCCAACGATTAGTGAAGGCATTGTATACAGATCCATCTTTATCTGTTACATTTTTTGGAGCAACTCCATTTGCCAATAAACTTTTAAAATTAAAAGACTTACGCATAAACAAATCGATTCTGCTAATATCACGTTGAGGACGTAAGCAAATATCCAGTATTCTTTTATCTCCCTGTATACTATCAAAAGAGGTTTCAACTTTTATAGACTTAATATCTTTCATGGGAGCATTATTCACATAGTTGAAAGCATTACTATATTTACTTTCTATAGTATTTTGATTCCAATCTTTAGCTAGGTTTTTAAGGCGATCGATATAATTCTTAGTCCATGAATCTAAAGTATGGTCATAAGATGCCCAATAGGCTTTATTTTGATCTTCATGCACTATGTATACTAAACTATTCGGTTTTTGTCTTTCTTCCGTAAAATCAGATTTAAAGTGAGATGCTCCAAGACATACCAATGCTAATATGAAAACTATAGTCCCTAACATGCTTTTTTTAGTATAAAAACCAACTACAGGCAGTAAGAGCGTACAAAGTAAAACTGTTAATACTGATGAGGCAAAAGTTATTCTTAATCCTAAAGCAACTGGAAAAGTAGCGATAAACGGTACAATCATAAAAATAGCAGGAAGGCATAAAATGAGCATTAATATCGGGAATGGTCTTTTCTGATTAATCAATACAAACTGACATAAAAGGCAGAGTAGTACTGGTATAATAAAATAACTGGCACCTTCTAAATAAACAGCAGCACCTCCACAAATTACTATCCAAAAAAACAAGGGTGCTACCAATATACTAGGCAACTCCTCTTCATTATCAAAAACACTATATACTTTAAAGAAAGCGGCTATAGCAATTAATACAGCTCCCGCTATGTAGTAATATCCATTATATGGAAAACCGTGCAAAATATCATTGTATTCTGGATAAATGATCAATGCTAATTTCCAAAGCCCAAAACCTAGACCCCCTGCTAAACCTACAGAAATAAGAAATGCTAAAAACCCACTTCCAATTTCTCCTAATTTAATACGAAATCTAGCTTTTCCATACACTATGAAACCTATAAACAGGAAAACTGCTAAACCAAGTAATGGATAAATCCAGCTAAAAGGATATTTAATAACTTTAAATATTGGAGCGTTAAAATATAAAAAGTCTTCTTCTGATTTCAGATTTGTAATATCAGAATTAGAAAAATAGCTTAATAAAGGCATTAAATAACTACCTTGATGTTGTAGTGTATTAAGATCTAGATTTTGCCAGGTGTCATTAGCGGTATGATAATCAAAGTGATCATCAATAAAAGCAAAATTATATCCCTCAATATCTCCGTGTCTCCTAAAAACGGTCAAATCAGTGTCGTTAGGTAATAATTTATAAATACTATAGGCTAGTGAATTTGTTACAGGAAATTGAGGATCTGCTTTTATAAATTCTTCAATCATTTTACCATTCTTGCCGTTGGTTTCCATCAGCATATAGGAGTTTCCTCCACTTCCTCTAGCTTCAAAATTTAGCACAAGACCTACATTTTTCATCCATGGATGTTCTGATACGAATAAATTAGCTCCATTTAGACCTAACTCTTCTCCATCCGTAATACATATGATAATATCATTTTTAGGAGTTTTGTTTTGAGTTATATATGCTCTAATACCTTCTAAAATAGTCGCAACTCCACTTCCCGCATCACTTGCTCCATAAGAAGAATGTTGACTACTGTCATAATGTGAGAGAAGGAGTAATGCTTTACCTTCTTCTGATGTGCCTTTGATTTTAGCAATCACATTTTGAGGTTTGCTCATACTACCCTTATCGCCGATAGAAAAACCTTCCTGAATTTTTGGTGACAAGCCTAGTTTTTTGAGCTCTTCTATAATATAATCCTTTACTTCGGAGTGTGCTGGACTACCTAAGTAATGGGGTTTTTCGGAGATTTTTTTGACATGTTCTAGTGCTCTCAAAGTGGAAAATTCTTGTTCAGGAGTATTGAGACCAGAAATTTGTTGAGACATACTGCTATAAAAAGTATACCAAACAGATAAAACAATTAATATAAGAGTGAGTACTGAAAGAACTTTTTTCATCAGTTATTGGTTGTTTGCATTAGTTTGTATGAAGAGATATATGGAAAGATTTTATAGCAAAAATGGAAGCATGGAAAAGAAATGTTAGTAAACTCGCTTTTATCAATTTAATTCCTATTTGCCTCATTTATTTAATATCTATTAAGATAACTGTCACGAGCGTTAGTTTTTTTACTAATAACTAATATTTATCTATTTTATTGGTTGTGATAAAGGTAATAAAATAAGATTTTACCATTATAAATGTTAAAAATTCACTTAATAAGTAATACAAAATGACTATATTTAAGATTCACTAAATCACTATTATTATGGGAATTATAAGTTTTCAGGGCGCTAGATCTAAGGTAAAAAAACAGGATAATACACCGATTAAGGTTTCGGATTATATGTCCAGAAATTTGATTACTTTTTCTCCGAAACAGTCTGTTTTGGAAGTAATGGAGTCATTAGTAAAAAACAAAATTTCGGGTGGTCCAGTTGTTAATGAGCAAAATGAATTATTAGGAATTATTTCTGAGGGAGATTGTATCAAACAATTAAATGAAAGTCGTTACTATAACATGCCTATTGATGATGCCAATGTAGAAAGGTTTATGGTGAAAAATGTAGAAACTATTGATGGGAACATTAGCATTTTTGACGCTGCAAATAAGTTTTTAGAAACTAAAAGAAGACGATTTCCAATTTTAGAAGATGGCAAGTTAGTAGGACAGATCAGTCAAAAAGATGTAATGAAAGCAGCCCTAAAAATGAATAGCCAGAATTGGAGAGATAAATAGGTTTTATTTCTTTTTTAATTCTTGTGACTTAGGATCATCTGTAATGATTAGTTTGTTTTCACTATCACCGGATATGTATAAACTTTTAGAAGAGTATCGATCGAGAGTATGATCGGACTCCTTCCAATGTCCTGTTCCCAATAATGTGATTTTTTCTCCTATTTCAATAACTCCTTCTCGATAACGTATGCTTTTGTTAAAACCAAATAATCCGGTACTATCTTTACCGTGTGATTGTAGATATGTTTCTAAGTATTTAGGAGGATCGTTCCAGGTTCCTGATACGTGTTTTACATCCTTAACTAAATAAACCATTTTAGTTTTTGGAGATGTATCTACTAAAACTATAGCTCTTTCTCCAGAAGACTCTATTATAAAATTTACTGCTTTGTCTTCTTTTATAATGGTATGCCAAGATTTATTTTTACCACTGTGCTTTTCTTCAACTATAATCTGATAATAGGCACATTTTCTTTTTCCTATAGGTGAAATGAGAGGTTCTTTAATGTTCTGTACTTTCCCAATTACTTTAATGTATTCTTTATCCTTGACAAGCTGAATTCTTTTTATGTTAGCTTGTTTTAATTTTCGGAGAACTCTGTTTTTATGGCTAAAATAATATCCAATAAAGATTGCTATAACAATGATTAATATAAAGATCATTATTAAAAAATAGCCGTTAGAATTTATTTGAAAAGGAATTAGATTACGTGACATACTAGCTATTTCTTTTAACTAAGGCGTAATACTCGTTTTCTAGTGGAAGATACCCTTGGTCATATACAAAATAATATATCGTACCTACTTTGGTAGTATAAATGCTGGTGAAATGTTGAAAATCAAAGCCTTTAGCAATTAGTTTTGATTTGGTAGTCCTTGTTTTTTCGTTGGGATTAAGTTCTTCTAGTATCCTATAGTTTTTTCTGAGGCGATTATTAATATTTCTTACTAGGTTCTTACTATCCTTATTGATTTTGTTGTTAAAAGCATTTCTGCAGTAATCACTACAGAACTTTTTATCGGCTCGACCGATAATTTTTTCACCACATTCCGGACAGTCTTTTTGCATAGCGTTTTATTTACTAAGCAATATACAATAATCCGATTTAATCGTTTGTAAACGGTTTCTATGCATACTCTTTTTTAAGTGTTATAATCAAAAAAAGCAACTAGTCACTAGACTAGTTGCTTTTACATTAGCTTAGCAGAATCTATTATTGAATAATTATTTTTTTTGTGAATGTCTCTTTCGAATTTGTAAGCGTAATCTTAGACAGATATATCCCAGCAGCTAGTTGAGAAACATCATATGCGTAGCTGTTAGAAGATAATACTTTATCATCAAATATGTTTACTTCTCTTCCGTTAAGATCGTAAATACCTATCGATGCAATAGTTCCTTCTTTAAAATTAAAGTTTAACGTTTGGGATGCCGGATTAGGGTAAATACTAAAGGAAATATCAGAAAGATCATCTACACTTAATACATTGCCTGCAGAGCAGTTAGGGATTGGATTTGATAAAATTGGCTGTAAATAATCCATTTTCCATTGTACTACAGTACTCCAATCATCCGCCAAAATACCTCCAGTATCACCAGAATTAGGATTTAATGCCCAAAAGGTAAAGTGTAATTTTTTTTCTTTGATAAAGTCTATAAACTTGGCAAACCAGATTTCATCTAGTCCTCCTTGGCCTTTAATCCCTAATTCCCCAACGAGCAGAGGAGAAGTTCCGTTTGTATTTAAGAAGTTAAATTGTTCTTCCCAGATTCCAGGCATATTGTCCGGAAAATCTGGTGCCGAAAACCATTCCTGTTCAAAAACTGTAGGGCCATATTCGTGAGGTGAATACATCAATTTATTTGGATTACTTAAAGTAATAGGATAATCTCTGGCTCCTTGCAGATTTCCTCCCCACCAATACGATGTTTCTGTACCATCGGGTTTTGTATATGCTTCAATCCCTTCAACCATAATTAATACATTTGGATTTACATCTAAGATAGCATTACCACACTTTTCGGCTGCTAAGCGCCAGTCGAACGCGTCATTGGTTCCCCATCTAGCACCTTCTGGATTATCAATTTTACCATTTGGTTCATTATTAATATCCATTCCGATAACTGCATCGTACTCTTTATAACGATCTGCTAAAAATACCCAGTCATCAATCCATTGTTGTTCTGGAACATTATCTGTATACCATAATTTTTCAACCAGATATGCATCAGGATTTCTAGAATGACAATCCAGAATTATTTTCATATCATTCTCTTGGCACCAACTTACAACTCTATCTAATAGCTCTAATGGAGTTGTAAAAGTTGATTCTTCTTCATTCATAGGTGTTACTCCACTATAAGGATCAGAGCCATAAGAATTGATGTTTATAGAAGCACCATCTCTTAACATCATGTTATGCCAAGGTATTCTAAAGCAATTAAAGCCAAGATCTTTGGACTGTTGTAATACACTTTTGTGATCTCTAGACCAGATCCCGTGAAAACTACTGAGTTGTGTTTCGAATCCGAACCAGTTAACACCGGCTAGTATTACTTCATTTCCGTCAGCATCTAATAATTTGTTGCCGTTTACAGTTAACCAATTACCCGGACAATTTTCTTGAGAAATAACGTATTCCGATGACATTAAAATTGTCATCAGAAACAGGATATAAATTTTTTTCATTTTAGTTAAGCTTAGTTATGATTTGTATAACTGCTATAACGATTGCGTAAAAACTTTTAGTATTTCATTATTGATTCTATTTTTGATAAATATAATTTTTATTAAAAAACTTTTAATAGTATTGATTTTAAGAATTTTATGCACATAAACTTCATGTTGTTTGCGAATTTATTAAATGGAATTATTGGGTTTTTTTAATTGTAAGTTTGGTATTACAGAAACATATAGTATAAAACTTACAATTTTTACCTATTGTACATTTTAACTTTATTAAAAATAGATTTCTTGAGCTAATCTAAAGGTATTAGCGTGTGCTTCAAGAATAGTTTTAATATCTGGAGAATATCCGCCACCCATAGAGCACATTACTGGGATCGAGAGATCTTTGCAGGTTTGCAGAACAAAGCGATCTCTTTCTTTACAGCCATCAATAGTACAACCTAGTTTACCTAGCTTATCTGAAGCTAAAATGTCTACACCACAGAGATAATAAATAAAATCTGGTTTTTGGTTTTCGATAAGGGTAGGAAGAGTTTCTTTCAATATTTTTAAATAATCCGAATCTTCAGTTCCATTACCAAGAGGGATATCTAAGTCAGATTGTTCCTTCTTAAAAGGATAATTACTGGCTCCGTGCATCGAGAATGTGTACACATCAGTGTCATTTTCAAATATCTCCGCAGTTCCGTTACCCTGATGTACATCCAAATCCACGATTAAAACTTTTTTCGCCAAGTGCTTTTGCAATAAATGTCTTGCTCCAATCGCCTGGTCATTTAATAAGCAAAAAGCCTCACCACGATCTGTATAGGCGTGATGAGTTCCACCTGCTATATTCATAGAGATTCCATGGTTTATTGCATATTCTGAGGCTTTAATGGTACCATCGGCAATGATTACCTCACGATCTACGAGTTCTTGAGATAATGGAAATCCAATTTTGCGTATCGCTTTTGGATCTAAAGTAAGCTGTGTGAGCTCTTTATAGTATTCTTGGGTGTGAACAGCTAAAATAGGTTGAGAATCGGGTATTTGGGGCTTAAAAAAGTTTTCTTCTATGCAAGTACCTTCGTGAAGTAATTGTTTAGGTAATAATTCATATTTAATCATCGGAAAACGATGTCTTTCTGGTAATGGGTGTTTGTATATAGGATGGTATGCTATCTTAAGCATAAGGAATTATTCTTTGAAGCTATATAATTCATAGATTCTTTTCTTGGGATCAAAGAAACCGTAATGTAATCTGTCCTTATGTAAAAAGATATTGACAGCTTTTGTTTTGATATTTAAATTGTCTTCAAATTCAAATAATCTATCATAGCCATTCTTCTTAATATCGCCTTGTATATGATCAAAATTATTGTCGAACAGGCAGTTGATATAGGTAGATTTTGTGGTTGTATAGCTGCTGTAATTATAGAAAGTCGGATTAAAGCTTATCAAGGCACCAGTAGAACTACCAATAGTACTTCCTACAACAAAACTACCACCAAAACCATTCATTGCACTATATCCATTACCAGTAGTAATTTCTTTAGTACCTCCAAGCACAATATTATATTCGTTATCAACTTTGTATACCGATATTCCTAAATCAGAGGAAGAAATTTTTCTAAGATATTTAGATGTTTTTTCCATTTCTCTAACTCGATTTTCCGAAAAACCAGGAAGTATGCCTCCGCCTTCCTGAATGATAGGTGAGTTTTTAAATCGAATGGTATCTTCTTTCGTTACTTTATATTCTTTGATTATTTCTTCGATTCGTAAATCTAAAACAGTAAACTTCATTTTTTGATTAGAACTAGCTATTTGAAAAAGCTTATTGTCGAAAATATAAGAATTACTTTTACGATATCCTTCTTCGGTTTCTGATGGTTTGTCATAAGATTTTATAAGAGCTTCAAAAGTTTCTAAATCAATAAAACTCAATTGAGTTTTCTTATTACTATAATCAAAACTAAATATCAGTTGGTTGTTAAACTGATAAAGTTTGTTTTCTTTTGAAGTAGTTTCGATAACATTTGGGTTACTGCCCTCTATTTTTTCAATATCTATAACGGAGCGTGTCATTCCACCTGTATCCGAAAGTAACAAATCGTAAGCGTTTATAGTGTTATTTCTGCTTCCAGCCTTTGGATATTCTAATTCTTTTAGAGAAATTATGTTTTTAGTAGGTGTAAATTGTTTATCAAAAGTGTAGATATTTAGATCAGAAGATTTTTTTGTAATTGTGATTAGATGAATTTTATTATTGTAAACTACGCTTTCTACATACTTCTCCCCTTTAATCTTAAAGTCTAAGAAAGTGTTAGTAGCAGTTTTTGTTTCAAAATTAAAAGTTTGTGCGCCAAATCTAGTGTTCCAACTATCACTGAAGAAAATAGAATACATATTACCATCTACATTATATCCTAGGATATATCTGTATTTAGAAGGAATTGTTTTGGTAGTAATCTTAGATATACTAGCATAGTTACTATCTAATAAATGTGCGTGAAACTGTCTACCTTCTTCTAGTAAAAGCATTAAATCACCGGTGAGTTGATTTGGTAACGCATAAGATTCCTTTTTAGATTGGAATTTCAGAAAACCACCCTCTAATTCAAATACTTTTTCTTGTGCACTGGATAAAAAGTATATCAATAGTAAGCTAAGGAGTATTATATATCGTTTCATTTTTATTAATAAGTTGCTTTACGTGTTAATAGTTTAGGTGATATCACACATCTAATTATCAAAAAATATACTATTTAATACAAGTTTGTGTACTAGGGCGATATATTATTTTTAGCATTTTAGATAAGACAACAATCTTTATATTATGTAAACGAAGATACTATCTTTGTTAAAAAACTAATTACCTTTTAATGAAAAATGATCCTTACTCAGCATTACGATATAAAGAGTTTACTATTTTTTTATTAATACGGTTGTCCCTGGTAATGGCTTGGACCATGCAGTTTATAGTAATTGAATGGGAAGTGTATAGCCTCACGAAAGATCCTCTTTCTTTGGGTATTATTGGATTAATGGAAGTAGTTCCTGCCGTTTCTTTGGCTTTGTTTGCAGGTCATATCGTTGATCAAAAAGAGAAAAAAAGCTTATTGTTTATATGTATTCTAGGGTTTTTGGCAATTAGTTTAGGTTTGTTTCTATTAACATTACCTAGTATTAGGAATTCTTTGGTTGAATCTACTGTTTTATACGGAATTTACTTTCTCGTTTTTTTAGGCGGTATTGTAAGAGCTTTTTTAGGTCCCACTATATTTTCTCTTCTAGCATTATTGGTTCCCAAAAAGGTGTATCCTAATGCCGCTACTTGGAGTAGTTCGACATGGCAAATAGCAGCTGTGGCAGGACCAGCACTTGCAGGATTTACTATTGGTTTAATTGATGTACATTGGTCGATGTTAGTGATTATTGGTTGGGCTACACTAGCTTTTGTTTGTTTATTTAAAATCCCTAAAAAACCAATAATGAACCCCAATATAGGGGAACCTATATTTGAAAGTTTAAAAGAGGGATTAAGATTCGTTTTTAAGACCAAAGCTGTTTTAGGAGCTCTTACTTTAGATATGATTGCTGTTCTCTTTGGAGGAGCGATTGCATTACTACCTGTTTTTGCTCAGGATATTCTCAAAGTTGGACCTCAAGGTTTTGGTGTTTTAAGAGCTGCTCCAGCTGTAGGAGCTTTTATAATTATGTTCACAACCGCTTATTTTCCAATTAATAAAAATGCAGGAATCAAGTTATTGTTAGCCGTTTTTGGGTTTGGAGTAAGTATTATAATTTTTGGAATATCTTCTACTTTTTGGATTTCTGTAATCGCTTTATTTTTTAGTGGAATTACAGATGGAATATCAATGGTGATAAGGCAAACGATATTACAGCTCAAAACTCCCGATCATATGAGAGGGAGAGTTTCTTCTGTGAATTCTATGTTTGTAGGGTCTTCAAACGAGTTAGGTGCCTTTGAAAGCGGCATTACTGCTAAATATATGGGTGTAGTAACTGCGGTTGTATTTGGTGGCAGTATGACATTAATTACAGTAATTTTTACATCTATTATTTCTCCAGCCTTTAGGAAATTGGACCTTAGAAAAGATATAGACGAAAACGTAAATAACTAATATTATCTTAATATCAACTGATCACACAATTTTCTTAATAATCTTTCTTTAGTATATCAATTAGTTATAAAAAGTATTAAAATTTACATCAAACGGAGGTTATTTTAAAATCATGAATTGTTTTTTTCTTTTTCCAGAACTCATCATAATAAATGTTTCATTTTCGAATGTTCCATGATTTGGAAGATAAAGTGTATTAGCTCGATTATTTTGAATTTTATTATAGGATACTTCTCCTTCTTTTGAATATTCAAAATCATATAAAGCTGTAGACTCAAAGAAACCTTTAGAAGCTTTTATTCTTCCATCTTTTTTTTCTTTTAAGTTTTCACCAGAATTTAGAATTACGTGTAGCTCATCTCCTTTTATAAAAGCATTATAGGAATGGGTATGGGCTCTTTTAAAAATACTGCTCGCCCAATCTAATTTTCCAGAAACATTATATTTTAGAATAATTACGTCATTATAATGATATACCGTCTGCCAATGTCCACCCATATTTCCAGTATTAACATAGTTGGTAGTTATAAAAAATTCCTCAGCAAGTAAGAAAGTATTACCAGCATCATCCTCTATCACATAGTCAATATTAAATCTAGTAAGTTCTTTGTTTTTTTTCTTTTCGGCTTTTCTATATCCATATAAGTTTTCATACACTTCTATCGGTAGTTCGTGCATTTTTGTGTCAACAATAGAGAGTTGATCAGGATCAATAATGAAATTATATCCACCTTTTATTCTACCAACATTTTTATCAGAATAGAAACCTATAAGGTGTAATTGATCATTTTTACCAGAAATCGACAAGGATTCAATATGTTTATCTGTTCCGTTAATATTTAAGTTACTGATGCTGTCTTTGGTAATCTTATTTAAGGAAAAAGTATAATTTGGTTTTTCATTAAAGGTTTGTATGGATACATTTTGCGCAAAAACCTTTCCTAAAGTATATACGATTCCATTATTGTCTATAGAAATATCATTATGTTCAAAGTAGCGTTCACCATTTTTTCCATATTCTTTTTTGAAAAGAAGTTCTAAGTTTTTTGAATTATATACATAAATGGTATGAGAGTTCAGGCTTTTTTTAATATTATCAGCCGCTAATGCAAAATAGTCACCGTTTTCAGAAACTGTAAAATTAACGTGATGTCTTTTTCGGCCAGAAAACAAATTATGTTTTTTAGTCACTGTTTTTTCAAATAATGAAACTTTTTTATATGTTTTTTCTTTTAGATTTATGGTATGACAATACAAAATTCGCTCTGTTTTTTTTGGAGAATACACAGTAAAGAATTTAATCTCATCTCCATGAAAAAGCTCACCTGCAAAATCTTCTCTTTTCTCTTTTTCTATAATTTGAAAAAATACCTTTTTCAAATCTTTATCAAAAATATCGAATAGAAAGTGTTTCTTGCTCTCTCTTATAATACCAGTGTATCCAGATTTTGTGGTATGTATAGATAAAATATTTTTACTTTTATATTGATCACTGTATTCTGGACTTTCCAGAATTGCTAATGAAGTACTAGTTTGACTATTGATATTTACAAATACTAGTAGTATTAGAAATAAAAGGCTTTTTTGTAGCATAATTTCAATTTATCGTGTCATTTATCGAATTGATACTGACGTGCTCTATATAGTAAGTGCCTTAAAGAGTCAAAATGTTACTTTCAAAAACAATAATTTTAAAAAATCAACTAATCAGGGCTCCTGGATTCACTCCATCCTCATCTGGATTTAGGAATACTAACTTTCCATTTGGAGTTTCCGTCATAAGAATCATTCCTTCGCTTTCCACACCTCTTAGTTTTCTGGGAGCAAGATTTACTAATACTGTAACCTTTTTACCGATAAGATCTTCTGGTTTAAAGTGTTCTGCAATACCTGAAACGATCGTTCTAGTATTAATTCCTGTATCGACTTTAAGAACTAGCAGTTTTTTAGCTTTTGGCATTTTTTCTGCTTCTATGATGGTTCCAACTCTTAGATCCATTTTAGTGAAATCCTCAAAAGTTGCTGTGTCTTTTTGTGGTTCTATAGTTTTGTTTTCAGCTTCGTTTGCTTTTTTTGTAGCTTCTAGCTTGTCCAGTTGCTTTTGGATATCGGCATTTTCGATTTTAGAGAATAATAATTCTGCTTTTTCTATTATATGACCTGCTGGAAGTAACATTTCTTTGGTTGCAATTTCGTTCCAATTTGTTTTTAAGTCGTCGGAATTAACAGCTAGAATATTCTTTAATTTCTGAGATGTAAATGGTAAAAACGGTTCTGATAAGGTGGCTAAAGCCGCCGCAACTTGCAAACCAACATACATAATAGTTTTTACACGTTCTGGATCTGTTTTAATAAGCTTCCAAGGTTCTTCGTCTGCTAGGTATTTATTACCCAACCTTGAAACGTTTAGCAATTCCTGAGAACCTTCTCTAAAACGATATCTTTCTATAGAGCTACTAATGACATTTGGATATGCTCTTAATTCAGTCAATGTTTGTAAATCAACTTCAGAAAATTCATTTGGAGTAGGAACTACACCATTATAATATTTGTTAGTTAGTACAACAATGCGGTTGATGAAATTACCGAAATTACCTACTAGTTCATTATTGTTTCTATCTTGAAAATCCTTCCAGGTAAAATCATTATCCTTCGTTTCTGGAGCATTTGCCGTTAATGCATATCTCAATACATCTTGTTTGTCTGGAAAATCTTCTAAATATTCATGTAACCAAACAGCCCAGTTTTTAGAAGTAGAAAGTTTATTTCCTTCTAGATTTAAGAATTCATTAGCAGGAACGTTTTCTGGTAAAATATAACTTCCTTCAGCTTTCAGCATACTGGGAAAAATGATACAGTGAAATACGATATTATCTTTACCTATAAAATGTACAAGCTTGGTATCTTTATCTTTCCAATAAGGTTCCCAATCTTTTCCTTCTCTGGCAGCCCATTCTTTAGTAGAAGATATATATCCAATCGGTGCATCAAACCATACATAGAGTACTTTTCCTTCTGCACCCTCTACAGGAACAGGGATTCCCCAATCTAAATCACGGGTTACTGCTCTTGGTCTTAGTCCATCATCTACCCAAGATTTAATCTGACCATATACATTGGTTTTCCAATCTTTTTTATGACCAACTAATACCCATTCTCTTAGAAAATCTTCATATTGATCTAGTGGTAAAAACCAATGTTTGGTCTGTTTTAAAGTTGGTTTTGCCCCAGAGATAGTTGATTTAGGATTTATTAAGTCTGTTGCATTTAAAGAACTACCACAATTTTCACACTGATCTCCATATGCTTCCTCATTTCCACATTTTGGACAGGTACCAGTTACAAATCTATCTGCAAGAAACTGATTTGCTTCAGGATCATATAATTGTTCTGAAGTTTCTTCGATAAATTTACCATCTTCATATAATTTCTTAAAAAATTCTGAAGCTGTTTCGTGATGAATAGGGGCAGAGGTTCTGGAGTAATTGTCAAACGTAATTCCGAAGTCTTCAAAAGATTTTTTGATAATTGCGTGATACTTATCTATAATTACTTGAGGAGAAACTCCTTCTTTTTTTGCACGCATTGGGATGGCTGCACCGTGCTCATCACTACCACAAATAAACGCTACATCGTTTCCAGTGATTCTAAGGTATCTGGAATAGATATCTGCGGGTACGTAAACTCCTGCTAAATGTCCAATATGAATAGGTCCGTTTGTATATGGTAAGGCTGATGTAATTGTATATCTCTTTGGTGCGCTCATAATGCTTGTAAAAATAAGCGACAAAGGTACTAAACACGGAGATAAAATAAGGAGGCTTTATTTAATTAATGTAAAACTTAAATAATGTGCAATTGCTAAAGGTATTATAGGATCTTTTACGCATAGAATAAAAAAACAGTATCAGAAATTAATCCGATACTGTTTAACATAAAAAGAGGATATTGAATCCAGTTATAAAATCATTACTGGCTTGCTATATTGTTGCTTGCCTTTTGTTATCCTATACGCATAAAACCCTTCAGACAATCTAGTGTTAGCTGCTTCTTTTACATTAATAACATGTTCTCCCTCTAAGAGGATTTCATTTTTTAGAGTAGCTATTTTTTGTCCAGTAATACTATATAGGTCAATATTTACGTGCCCTACTTGGGTATTGCTTAAATGAATAAAAGATTGACTACCAGTATAAGTGACTGTGTGACTAAATTTTTGAAAATCAGTGATTTCTTCATCTGTACCAAGACTACTACAATTAAATCCTAAGTCGAGAGAATTATATTCTTGATCTAGAAGAACTTGATCTACAAGATTGCCGTCTATACATAACCATTCTTTCATTATCGAAGCATAGACTTGCCTAAAATCGTTAGTGTTGTATAGGTTTCCATTTCTATTCAAGTTAGATAAATCAGGATGCTCTCCTATAAAACCATTACCATCTAATCCAGTTCCAAAAAGCATCATAGGTGCAGCAGTACCGTGATCCGTTCCACGAGATCCATTTTCTTTTACCCTTCTGCCAAATTCTGAAATAGTCATAGCTACAACTTTATCATCCCATCCTGCATCTTTAAGATCATCATAAAAATGAGACATTGTTTCTGATAGTTGAGTTAGAAGCTGTTCCTGTCTATTTATCTGGTCATTATGAGTATCAAAACCGCCTAAAGTAACAAAATATACTTTAGTCCCTAAGTTGCCTTTTATTAATCGAGAAACCACACTCAATTGTTGTGACAATGAATTATCAGGATAGTTTCCAAAGTCGGATGTACTTTCATAAGCATCATTGATTACACCTGCATACGTAAATGTAGTATTAGCGACACCTTTTAGATACCCTACCTTTTCTCCGTGTGTACAATCAGGAAGATTGTTAAGGTCATAGAGAGATCCATTTTGAGCAATTTCATAGAGTTTTTTAGGATCAGCTACAGAAAAAGCAAAATTATTTTGGTCTCCATTAAATATAAGATTACCACTGCTTCCTATTTGGATCGCTGCCGGACGTTCTGGAGGGTTTAATAAGTAGTCAGGGTATAGATTTTCAAAATATCTTCCCATCCATCCAGTACTTTCTTGATCTGTAACATCAGAAGTTGCCCAAATATCAGAACCTGTAAAATGCGATAGTGCACTTTCCTCGTATCCAACACCATGAACTATTTTCATCTTGCCATCACCCCATAATTGCTCAAATTTAGTAGCATAATTAGGCATGCCATAATCATCATTAAGATTGAATAGCTGATTTTCTCGTATTCTTATATTCGGGCGAGCATTAGCATAAGTATCATATTGGTTAATTGGGATTACAGTATTTAATCCGTCATTACCTCCTTTAAGTCTAATAATAATAAGCACTCTATCTGTTTCAGATTCGTTAAGAGCAGCCGATAGAGGCGAGGGTTTTGATACGGATAATGCTGTGTTAGCTAATGCTACAGTTCCTCCTCCCACAATACCTAAAGCTTGTAGAAATGAGCGTCTGTTCCATTTTTTATGTTCCTGATTATTACAACTATCAGGTTTAGGAGTGAAGTTTTTATAATGAGTATCGCACATGATTTTTCTATTTAAGTTGGAATTCGGGAATCGTTATAAGAAATTCTAAAAGCCTGTAGACTTGTCTAGGAGCGGTATCCCAATCGAGACTCCAAGTACCATCTTCAAAATAGTTTTCAGGAACCTGATCTTTAAAAATCACTAATCCTTGGCTATATTCTGTGGCACTTAGTAACTCCTTAGAAAGGAAATTATCTAAAATTGATTTTGATACAAGCTCCACATCATTAGAGTTACTGCCCATAATACTTATTGCAAGTGTTCTAAACTGTTCTTCATTATGTCGCCACGATCTCCATAAGTACCAGCCAATCCTGTCCCATCTTGTAGTTAAGGTACTAGAATCAATCCAATCTTTATCTCCTTGCCAACCGGCAACATCTGCGGGCTTTAGTAATTCTTGCCCTAATTCCTGACACCCACCTCGTATTTTGTTATTAAATTCAAAATCTGCTGGTAATTCGAAATTTAAATCTTTAAAGAAATTGACTTGTATATCGGTAGGACTTTTAATAAGCACGCCTTGACTCTTTTCGTCGAAAAAATGCTCACTTTTGAATAATTGTCTTAATACCGGTGCGATTTCGAAGTTATTATCCAAAAATGTCTGTGCAAGTTGATCAACAATATCTTGGTTTGTAGAAGGACTAATAAAATAGCGATAGAATTTACCACAAATGAATTTTGCAATTTGTGTCGGTCTTTGCTCAAACAAAATACGGATAACGTCGTTATAATCCCAGTTACCTTCTTGGTCAAAAATTATTTTACTTTCATTATCAAACTTGTCATTGTCTAAAGTAATAGCTCCCCAACGTTGCTCTCTTTTATTCCAACCGGTTAGTGCTCTGGCAGTTTCGACAATATCATTTTGTGTGTATCCATTATCTACACCTAAAGTAAAGAGCTCATAAAGCTCTCTTCCGTAATTTTCATTAGGTCTATTTTTTGTGTTTTCATAACCATTTAAGTAAATCAACATAGCAGAAGAAAGACCAATATCTGTAGTAAAGTCTTTAAAATTACCTAAAGAATGAAATTGTAGAAGATTATAATATTGAAACATATAAGCAGGACTTTGATATGTATTATCTTCTGTTACAAAATGATTACTCCAAAATAAAGTAAGACGGTCTCGGAGATTATTTTGAAACATATCTGTTACCATTTGGTTTTTCCAATCCCTTCTATATGAAAAAGGATTTTCTGGTGTGGCATCAAAGTCATCTTTTACCCAATAACCCCATTCTGGTGCTGGAGTTGGGTTTAGATTTAAAGCTTCATCAATAAGACTATCAATTAAATTTGAAGGGTTTTGATTAAGAGCAATGTCCACCATCTCAGGAGTAGCACCAAAACCAAGTCTTCTATACAAATGATTAATCTTTTGTCTATTCCAGGGATTTGTATTAGTTGGAGAATAGACATTTAGTGAAGCAACATTACATGAAGTATTTGTTGTCATCATAAAAGTTTGTGTTAGTTAAGAATTTTCTGTTAGTTTAATTTTTGAAACGTAATTATTTGATAGTTAGTTTCTTATTAAGAAACATTTAGTCATTATTATGAAAATTTTTGATTTTGTTTGTTATAAGAACAAAACACTGCTACTTATAACTAAAATTGATTTAAACTTATGGATTTAGTGAGTGATTACAAGTATGCTTTTAGTATACGTCGCTAATGAGTGAGTATTCGTTTTCTGAGTAGTTTTTAGAGGGTTAAAAAACGTTAAAAAGACTTATAATTTTCTTAAAAACAAGGTTTTACTATTTTTGATCCCTCAGCTTATTTTAAAATAAAAAAGCACTAATTATAAATAAATAATTAGTGCTTATTAAAAATTGTGTTTTTTCTTTCTAAGAAATCATCAGTGATCTACTAAATTCACCTGTTCCAGTTTCTATTCTATATACATATTGACCAGTACTTAATCTGGTGCCGGCAGATTCTTTTACGTCTATAATATGATCTCCTTCCAGAAGCATTTCATTTCTTAACGTAGCTACTTTTTGCCCAATGATGTTAAACAATGTAATGTCTACGTGAGTTGTCTCTGGGTTATTAATATTGATAAAGGTTTGCCCTCCGTCATAGGTTACTATATGCGAAAGCGTTTCTCCATCCCCAGGTATATTGGGGCTAACCCCTCCACAAGTAAATCCTAGATCCAATGATTCAAACTCAGCACCAAGTAATGCTTCGTTTACTGTATCCGGAGGGATACATAACCATTCTTTCATTACGGTAGAATAGATTTGTCTAAAATCATTTGTTTGTTCAGCATTATACCCTACGGTTGGGTTTGTTGGGAGCTCAGGGTGATCTCCTATAAAACCATTACCATTAAGTCCTGTTCCAAAAAACATCATAGGAGCAACTGTACCGTGATCTGTTCCTAAAGAACCGTTCTCAACTAACCTTCTTCCAAATTCTGAAATCGTCATAGTTAATACCTTATCATCCCATCCGGAACCTTGTAGATCTGCATAAAAATTACTAATCCCTTCAGAAAAAGAATTCAGTAATTGCTGGTGTCTTTGTATTTGATTATTATGGGTATCAAATCCACCTAGCGTAACCATATATACTTTAGTGCCGAGATTTCCTTTAATTAGGCGGGCAACAATACGCATTTGTCTAGCAAAATTATCATCTTCTAAATATCCTCCAAAATCAGTGGATCGGTTAAAGGCATCAAAAATTGCTTCAGCATAGGTGTATGTTACATTGGTACTTTCTCTTATAAAATTTAATCGATCACCATAGGTGCAATCAGGAGCAGGATCTAAGCTGTATCCTTGGCTCTCAATATATTGCTCTAATCGTCCTGGATCAGAAATAGCAAATGAGAAATCATTTTCCGGACCTCTAAAAATTAGATTTCCAAGACTACCAATCTGAATAGATGGTGGACTTGGAGGTGGATCAGTGATATAGCTAGGATATAAATCCTGAAAATACCTACCCATAAATCCGGATCGTTCTTCTTCAGTCAGATTAGTATTTGCCCAAATATCTGTTCCTCTAAAATGAGATAATGTCTGATCTTCGTAACCGACTCCATGAGCCACTTTCATCTGTCCATCGCCCCATAAATTTTCTAATTTATTCATAGGTTTAGGCATCGCATATTCATTTTCTTCCAGGTTAATGAATTCACTAGGAGGAATTTTAATTAGCGGTCTAGCATTTGCATAAATATCATATTGATTTACGGGAATGATGGTGTTATAACCATCGTTTCCTCCACCAAATCTGCAAATAATTAATATGTTATCAGTTTCAGCCTGACTTAAGGCTTGTGATAATGGTGAGGGTTTAGAAACAGTAAGATTTGTATTTGCTAACATCATAGAACCACCTCCTACAAGTCCTAGCGCTTGTAAAAAAGATCTACGATTCCATTTTTTATGATCATCGGTATTACAAACACCTTCTTTAGTTGTTTTCTTCGTTGCTTTTATATTGTTGGGATGATGCGTATTACACATAGTTTATTATTTAAGTTGGAATTCAGGCAATTCATCGATATGACTAAGTAGCGCATAAAATTGATCAGGAACTCCTGACAAATCTAAGGTCCAAAGAGTAGGGGCTACTGCACCCGGTTCATAATAATTCTCTGGATAAAATTCCTTAAAAATTGCTAAGGCTTCATCAAATAGTATTTGATCTTCTAAACCTCTTGGTAGAAAATAATCTAGAATTGCTTTTACCACTATGTTTACCTGTTCTCCTTGTAAAGTATTGTTTACGAAACCATCTGCTAAGGTGCCAATAGGAAGTTGATTTAAGAATTGACTAAATTGTGCTTGGTCTTGGGAGTAAGAAGTGTTAAGAATGTTTTGAACACCTTCCCATCTACCAATCAAATAATCCGGACTAATCCAATCTTCATTTCCTTGCCATCCTTCTACATCAATTGGATTAAGTACTTCTTGCCCTATAGTAGTGGTTCTACCCAATAAGGAATTTAGCGAATCAAGTGTAGGTGGTGATTCGAAATGTAATTCGTTAAAAAAGGAAACGAATAAATCAATAGGACTTTTGATAATTGCACCGATTGCTTCTCGATCAAAAAAATGTTCACTTTTAAATAGTTGCCGAAGTACGGGTGCAATTTCGAAGTTATTATCAATAAATGTCTGTGCCATTTGAGCTACTATTGCTTCATTGCAAGTAGAACTAACAAAGTAAATATAAAGTTTGCTACAAATATAATTAGCAATTAGTGTTTGTCTTTGCGTAAATAGATGAGCGATTACGTCATCAGGACTGCCAAGACCGTAATATCCAAAATTGGCAGTTTGCCCAAAAATATCTTTAGTATCATTACTAAACCGAGCAGGATTAAAAGTAATAGGTCCCCAAGGGATATCATTAGTCTCTACCCAACCCGTAATTGCTTTAGCAGTTTCGATAATATCGTTTTCATTGTATCCATTATCTACACCAAGTGTAAATAATTCATACAGTTCTCGAGCATAGTTTTCGTTAGGTCTATCTCTTGTATTTTCATCACCGTTTAGATAAACTAACATGGCAGAAGAAATACCTATATCATATACAAATTGTCTAAAATCACCAAGTGCGTGAAACTGTAATAGATTGTAATATTGATATTGATAGGCAGGGCTTCTGTAGCTTTGATCCTCTGTAACGAAATGATTGCTCCAAAATAATGTTAATCGATCTCTCAATCCGTTTTGAAGAAAATCAAATATCATTTGTCTTTTACCTTCATCTTGATAAAAATTGATGTCATTATCTTCATTAGCTTCTTCCGCAGCCTCGAATTGATCTCGATCCCAGAAACCCCATTCAGGAGCAGGAGAAGGAACCAAAGCAATAGCAGCATCAATTAGAGAATCTATCAATGCTGATGGGTCATTTTGATTTAAAGCATCTGTTACTTGAGTTTTAGTAGCTCCAAAAGCAACTCGGCGGTATAAGTGATTAATTTTACTTACATTCCAAGGGTTCTCAGAAGTGGGAACATAAGGGTCCAAGGATGCTAAGTTACAAGAAGTATCAGAGATCATAGGCAATAGGTTTATTAGTGTTATGGGACAATTTTCACTGTAATATAATAGTTTAGAACGAAAACATTTGTTAATTAGTATGATAAAATGAAATTTTAAGAAATGTTGAAGCCTGAATTTGTAAGAAAAGGAGATAAAATAGCCATAATTTCTACAGCAAGAAAGATTATCAAAAAAGAGATTGATGAAGCGATTAAGGTTTTAAAAAAATGGGATTTAGAACCTGTGATTGGTGCTACTATTGGGTTAGAAAGTAATCAATTTGCAGGGACTGATGAAGAGCGAAGACAGGATTTTCAGAAAATGCTGGATAATACCGAAATCAAAGCTATTTGGTGTGCACGTGGAGGTTATGGAACAGTGAGAATAATTGATCTTCTAGATTTTTCTACTTTTATTAAACACCCCAAGTGGATCATAGGATATTCTGATATTACTGTATTACACGCTCATATTCATAACTTTAAGATTTCTACAATACATGCTGCGATGCCTGTTGATATTCACAAAGGTTCTGAAGATGCGAGACAGTCACTAAAGAGTACTTTGTATGGAAAAAAGGTGGATTATATCATTCCCGCTTCAAAAAAAAACAAATCCGGTAATTGTAAAGGAACACTTATTGGTGGAAATTTGTCGATTTTATATTCACTTTGTGGTTCTAATTCCTCTATAGATACTAAAGGTAAAATACTTTGTATCGAAGACTTAGATGAATATTTGTATCATATTGATAGAATGCTGCAGAATCTAAAAAGGAATGGATATTTTGATGAGTTAAAGGGGCTGATTGTTGGCGGTATGACCAAAATGCACGACAATAATATTTCTTTTGGAAAAAATGTTAAGGAAATTATATTGGATGTTGTAAAAGAGTATGAATTTCCCGTAATATTTGATTTTCCAATAGGTCATATAGAAGATAATAGAGCATTAGTTCTAGGAGCTGAGGTTTCTTTAGAAATGCATCAGGATTCAATAACCTTAAAATATATGTAATATGGCAGAACATAATACACTGGGTAAAGAAGGTGAGAAATTAGCAGTAAAATTTCTGCGGGATCATGAATATAATATTCTGGAAACGAATTATAGATACCAAAAAGCTGAAATTGATATTATTGCCCAAAAAGGAGATATTATAATAGTTATAGAAGTTAAAACAAGAAGTACTCCTGAGTTTGGAGATCCGCAGGATTTTGTGAAACCAAAACAAATACAACTACTGGTAAAAGCAATTGATCATTATGTAGTGGAGAATGATTTGGATGTGGAAGTCCGTTTTGATATTGTTGCAATTATAAAAAATAAACTAGGAACTAGAATTGAACATTTGGAGGATGCTTTTTATCATTTTTAATGGTATTTGAAATTTAATAGGTTAAAAGAAATGAACTATCGCAAACTTGGTAATTCCGAATTGAAGATTAGTGAGGTGTCTTTTGGATGTATGTCCCTAGAAGAAGATGTCGATATTTTTAATAAATTAATTCATTTGGCTTTTGATAGAGGGGTTAATTATTTTGATACTGCCGATATATATCAAAATGGTCAAAATGAGGTGATGTTGGGTAATGCTGTTAAAGATTTTAGAGACAAGGTAATTATTGGGACAAAAGTTGGTAATCAACCAAGAACAGATGGTAATGGATGGGATTGGAATCCTAGTAAGGAATATATTATACAATCGGTTGAAGAAAGTTTAAGAAGATTACAAACAGATTACATCGATCTTTATCAATTACACGGCGGTACTATTGATGACCCCATAGACGAAACTATAGACGCTTTTGAAAAATTAAAAAAGGAAGGTAAAATAAGATACTACGGGATCTCGTCTATACGACCAAATGTGATTAGAGAATATGTGAAACGTGGTAATATTTCTAGTGTAATGTTACAATACAGTCTTCTTGATAGAAGATCAGAACAATCCTGTTTACATTTATTACAAGAAAATAAGATCGGAGTGCTAACAAGAGGATCCATAGCAAAAGGCTTATTGGCTGGAAAATCGCCAACTGACTATTTATCTTATACTACTTCAGAAGTAAAAAAGACGATTGATCTTGTGAAAAACTTATCAGGAGATAATAGATCAATGTGCCAAACGGCTATTCAATTTGTATTAGAAAACAGTTCTGTAACCTCTTCAGTGATTGGTATTCGAACTAAAGAACAGTTACTAGAATGTGCTTTAGTTTCAAATCTTAAAAGGTTGTCAGGTGAAGAATTAGTATTACTTCAAAATAACCTGAAACCAAATCAATATGTAAATCATTTATGATTTAAAAGAGGGTTTTGTAGTTAAAAGATACACAGTTAAGCGTTTAACGATGTAATAAATCGTATGATTGTGCCCAATCGGTCGTTTATATTTTTAGATTCTTTTAGATTTGAAAGCGAACTCTTAACCTTGTATATGAACTCATTTGGAATTATAGAATTAATGTTGTTTTTAGGAATTAGTCAAGGTGTTTTTTTGGCTATTACATTACAATTGTTGTCAAGTAAAAATCGCTCTGCAAATTTCATTTTGTCCATCATTTTATTCTTTTCTTCAATTATATTAGTAGGAAGGCTATATTATTTTGTTTTTAAGGGCAGTGAGTTTTTATGGCGATTAGGAATTCTAGTAGATAGTACAATATATTTATTTGGACCTCTATTATATTTGTACGTTAGGAGAATGATAGTCAGTTCCAAGGAAAAGCCTGTTCTAAAATGGGTAGCGTTTATTCCATCTGGATTACACTTGATATATGTATTGTGGACTTATAGCTTATCTATGAATGAAATTTCAGAGATGTACCATGATGGTTTCTTTGTAATTCCGTATTTTATAGTAGAGATTTCTATTATCACTGTATTTACAACCTATATAGTAAAATGTTTCATGCTATTACGAAGATTTCGATTAGCAGAAGAACGAGTCCTATCTTTTCATCAAGAAATATATTTTTATCTGATTACATTGGTGGTGGTTTTTTCTGTTTTAACGTTCTTTTGGTTTTTAAACCTGACAATAAGTTTTGTTATAAACGTATATAACCCATATTTTAATTACAATATTGTTTGGTTATGTGTTCCTATAATAATGTATGTTGTAGGTTTTTATAGTTTCAAACAACCGGAAATTTTTAGAGTACCTATTTTTTATCCCAAAAAAGATCTAACCAGAAATAGGCTTGGGAAAGACAAAATCGAAACACTTACTAGTTCATTAGAGCATTTGTTAATTGTTGATAAAATTTATCTGAATCCAAATCTTACACTCAGAAAACTAGCTGCAGAACTAAAAGTATCTTCTAACGATTTGTCGTGGTTTCTAAACAAAATACATAAGTGTAACTTTTACGAATACATCAATAAATATAGGTTACAAGAGTTCATCGCCAAGATCCAAAAAGGAGAACATGAGCGACATACTATTTTAGCATTGTCATTTGATTCCGGATTTAATTCGAAATCAACTTTTAACAAAGCTTTTAAGACGATATTAGAAGACACACCTAGTAATTACATAAAAAAAATGTCCAGTGTTTAAGTCTTTTGTTTTAGAATGAAAAAGAATAACCTGTTATCAATCATTAAATAAAATCAATGAAAAAATCAAAAATCAAAAGTTATTTTTTAGTAATGTTTGTGTTGCCTTTTAGTATTCTTTTTTCTCAGAAAACAGTGGCTCAAAAAAACATTTCTTCTTTAGAAGTTAAAATAAGAAAAATGGACAGTTTACTTTTTCAGGTAGGGTTTAATAGATGTAATAAAGAAGTTTTCAAAACTATTTTGACAGAAGATATAGAGTTTTATGATGATCGATCAGGTTTAAACACTTCTCTAAAAAAGGAGCTAGCCTCGTTTAATGATAAATGCTCAAAACCTTTTTCTGTTACTAGAAGATTAGTTTCTCATACGATTCACCCTTTAGGAGATTATGGTGCTCTTCAAAAAGGGATACACAACTTTTATGTAGATGATAAAAAGGTGGAGGCCGCTAAATTTATTACTATATGGGAAAGAAAAGATACTATTTGGATTGTAAAACGTGCTATCAGTTATGACCATAAGGATTTATAATATGAGAGCAACGTTATTTTTTTTCGTACTACTGTGTATTATTACAAGCTCTTGTAATGAGGGGAATAAAAATCATAAAAAGGCTAAACCCTCTGTTTTTAAGGATAGATATGGCGAGAAATTAGATTCACTTATACCTAATCTTTTGTTAGAATATAAAGCACTATCAGTTGGTGTTGGTATTATAAACAGAGGCGAAATTGAGTTTATAAAAGTATATGGGGAACATCAAAAAGGGATCAAAGCACCCCAAAATACTTTATTCAATATTGCCAGTATTACGAAACCAGTTGTGGCAACTGCAGTTTTAAAATTAGTAGAACAAGGGAATTGGGATCTCGATGAACCGCTTTATAAGTTTTATGTGGATCGTGATGTTAAAGAAGATAGTCTTTCTAGAATGATAACAACTAGACATTGTTTAAGTCATACTACTGGATTTAAGAATTGGAGATGGGATGAGGAAAATGGGAAGTTGCAGTTTAATTTTAAACCTGGAGAAAAATTTCAATATTCTGGAGAAGGAATGGAATATCTGCGACGTGCGATAGAGAGTAAATTTGGTATTGGGTTAGAAAAAATTGTTGATTCTCTCGTTTTCAAACCTCTAAAAATGAAAGATGCTACTATGGGTTGGATTAAGGATGGAGATACTGCGAGATTTGCAAAATGGTATAATAGTAAAGGAATACTTCATCAAATACCTCATAAAACTGAAAAAATTAATGCTGCGGATGATATGATTCTAACCGTAAAAGATCTGGCATTATTTGGTCAAGCTATCATGGATCAAACACTACTTAAAAAATCTATTTATGATGAAATGGTAAAACCACAGTCTGCAATAAATAAAAAAATCAATCAAGGGTTAGGGTGGGTTGTTTATAATGATTTACCTAACGATGAGATAGTTATAAATCACGATGGAGGTGATCCAGGTGTTGTTACAACACTTATTTTATTACCAAAAAATGAAAATGGAATCATTGTATTTGTTAATAGTGATAATGGTGCAGGTATAACAAATACCATTACAAAAGAAATAATGATTAATGGGGTTAGTATTATTGAAGGTCTTCATTGGGATAATGAGATACCTGAAGAAATAACTATAGAAGATGAGTTATTGTCAAAATATTCGGGTACATATCTTACGGATAGAGAATTTTCTATAACTTTTGATAAATTAGAGAATACTCTTATTACTGAAAGTGATGTTTTTCCTAGGTTAAAGCTATTTCCAAAATCAAAAAATAAGTTTTTTGCACTCCCTTATGAGATCTATTTCAAGTTTATCGAAGAAGAAAATGAAATAAAATTTCAACTTTTGACAAGTGAAAATATAGTAGAATTAGAAGGGCTTAAACAAAAGTAGTGAACTTCAAAAATAGTATATACATATAAATTTGAGATTTTGGTTTTAAAGATAAATATTTCTACTAGATGATTTTACTTCCTATGTGTCTACAAATTATGGGAATAGATAAAAAATGAGAAAAGCTAGGTCTTAATGTGCCCAAAACACCTCCTAGTGTGCCCAAAGCGTTGATTTATAATATGATTAGGAATTAATATTGGAGAAACTTTAAAATCATTATTATGAAACATTTTAAAAGAACATTCAAATGGATTTCCTTATGCAGTGTGCTAATAGCGCTAATTTCTTGTTATGGAGATGGTATTGATCCTAAATTAGAAGTAGAAACAATTGTCAGCAATTTTGCAGCGAATGGGGCTGTATCTGTTGACAGAAATGGAGATGTATACGTTTCAGAGTACGGCAGATTCGTTGATACTGGCGGCAGTGGAACTCGAGTTTTTAAGTTAGATGCTACAGGAAGAATCTTAGACACAATACAAGGTTTATCTGGTCCAATGGGTACAGCAAAAGACTCTAAAGGAAATTTATTTGTAAACAATGCAAATAATACGATTAATGGCCAGGTTCTAAAAATTACACCTACAGGAGAAAGAGAAGTGATTACTACAATTGATGGTTGGCCTAGTAGTATGACAATTGATAGACAGGACAATCTTTATATTTCTAATTATACTGCACCAACCGTACATAAAATTTCTGCTACAGGTGAAGTGATAGAATATGCGAACGATCCAAGGTTATTAGGAGGAGTTGGAATTGATTTAGACAGTAAAGGAAATGTAATCGTGGCAAATTTTTATACAGCCGACATCTATTCAATCGATAAAAATGGTGAAATTTCACTAATAGCGAATATTCCTGATATCGTTATTCAGAATTTTGGTATCGGTTATATCACCGTAATTAACGACGTTATTTTTGCTACTGGAATTGCTGTGAATTACGTTTACAAAGTAACCATGGATGGAGAAATTGAAATAATTGCAGGTAATGGAGAAGCTGCGCAAGTAGATGGACTATTACTAGAAGCATCTTTTAGTAATCCTAATGGTATAGCAGCAAATAAAAGAACAAAAACATTATATATTTCAGAATATACGGGAGTCGGAGGACTACGTAAAATTGATTTAAAACCTTATTAATACTGTATTACAAGGTAAAGGAGTTTCTGTAGACTAATTGGTGAACCTGTTTAATTAATGTAAGGCTAATTCGAATATTAAAAAAGATCGAAATCTTCAGGTCTCGATCTTTTTTTATTTATGGGTAACAAAAAATAGTATTAGGAACTTTTAAGTAACAAACCTCATTCGCGAAGAGTAGACAAAATCCTGACTGTCTATAAAATGTTCGGGAATTAATCATTTTTAAAATCAAAAATTATGTTACAAAACATTTTAAAATTAGAAGGCATTGAAGTATTAACAAAGAGTAAACAAAAAGTGATTACTGGAGGTACAATTAGATGTACCTGCGGGTTTAGTGGAGGAGGAATGCCTACCTATATTGAGGGTGCCACAATTGGTGAGGCATTACAAATGATGGGCGGAATCTGCAATGGACAAGGAGCTCAATGTAATGAAGCACCTTCTATGGCAGGAGCATCATAAATGAAACAAAACCTGAAGAATAAGAATAGTTCATTATTCTTCAGGTTTTTATAGAAAATTCTCTAAAAAAAAGGGAATTTTCTTCTTTTGTTTATATCCTATTGCGGTATGTAAATTAATCTTAAAACTAAATTATTAATTATTAAATTAAGAACAATTGTAACTTTTTTAGTATAATATTTTTTATGGTAAGAAGTATCTGTGTACCCAATCGGTCGCTGATTTTTCTAAATTTACTTAGATTTGAAATATAACTTTCACCCATATATATATGAACTCTTTTGGAATAGTAGATCTGGTATTGTTTTTGGGAATTAGTCAAGGTGTTTTTTTGGCAATTACACTTTCTTTAGTACATAACAAAAATAAACCAGCTAATAGAGTATTATCTTTTATATTACTAATAGCCTCTTTGATGCTTGTTGGCAGAATCTTTTATCCAAGATTTACCGGAACATTTTTTTTTAGAGTAGCAGCTTTTGTTGATACATTAATTTTTGTTTTTGGACCTCTATTATATACTTACATAAGAAGACAGACCTTTTATGAATCTCCTGATTATAAGATTCCTTGGTATCATTTTATTCCAGCTATTTTCCATGTAGTTTTTTTCAGTTGGACATTGATTTATTCCTCTGAGGATATAAAAAACATGATTGATAAAGGGAATTTTAATCTAATCTATTTTATAGTAGAGACTATTGGCTTGTTATCCAATATTTTATATGTTTTCTTGTCATATCAATTAATTAGAGTTTATAAGAAAGAAGAGAAAAATAATCTATCATATTCGCCGAAAGTACAAACCTTTCTATCGATTTTTTTGTTGGGAGTTTCGGTGTTCTTAGTTCTATGGATTATAAGTTATGCTAATTATTTTATGCGACTGCGAGAATTATATTTTATTAGTTACAATTTAATTTGGATTTCAATACCAATATTTATTTACATTGTAGGCTTTTTTAGTTTGAAACAACCGGAAATTTTTAGAATGCCAATTGTGAAGAAAAAGAAAGTTCAGAAAGAACGATTGGATGGAGAAGAATTAGAAACATTAAAGAAAGAATTGGAAGACCTTATGGTTCATAAAAAAATATACCTTAATAATGAACTTACATTAAAAGATCTTTCTAAAGAATTAGACACTTCTACTAATAATGTATCCTGGCTACTTAATAATATACATAAGTGTAGTTTTTATGATTATATAAATAAGTATAGAGTCCAAGAGTTTATTTCTAAAATTCAAAAGGGAGAACATTTTAGCCATACTATTTTAGCCTTGTCATTAGATTCAGGGTTTAATTCGAAATCAACTTTTAACAAAGCTTTCAAAATGATTAAGAATGATACCCCAAGTAATTATATCAAAAGATTAAAAATTTCCTAAAAAACGTTTTAGAGGATACACACGGTCGATTATTAAACGCTTTTGATTCAATTTTGAAGATAACTTTAAAATTAAATCAAATGAAACGAACAGTCAATTATTTTTTCACAGTCAATGAATTGAGATATACTTTAATCACGGTACCGGTTCTTATTTTATTTCTTATTTCCTGTAAACCTGGAGAGGTGCCCAATATAAAAACTACTGTAGAGACAGTAGCTGATAGTTCAATTTCTGATGGGTTGGCTCTAGATCGCAAAGGAAATTTGTATGGGTCAGATTTTTATGGAAACACAGTTTACAAAGTGAGTCCATCAAAAGAAGTAACAGTGTTTGCAAGTGGTTTAGTCTCTCCGAACGGAATCGGAATTAATAAGAATAGCGAAGTTTATGTTTGTGATAATTTTGGGAACGCTATTTTTAAGTATTCAGATGATGGTACACAATTGGATAGTATTCCGGCAGTATCTCCAGCAGGTATAAAACGAATTCCAGGAACTAATGATATGTTATTTGTAGAATACAATACCAATACGATTAATATACTATCAGAAGACAATACTATTACTAAACTACATGAAGGAACACCCATTAATGGACCTGCCGGAATTGCTTTTGATAGAAGGGGGAATATATATATAGGAAATTTTAACGACAGAAAAATTTATAAATACAAAGATGGAAACCTGACTTTTATTGCTGAACTCCCTGCTGGAGCACCAAATGCTAATTTCTTAGGATTTTTGACATATGCGAAAGGTTTTCTTTTTGCTACTCAGCTTGGAGAGCATAAGATTTATAAAATCAATCTTAATAAAGAAAATGAAGTTGAGGTATTCGCAGGAAGTATTTTGGGTAACGATGATGGAGACGTTTCTGAAGCTACGTTTAATTTTCCAAATGGAATATTAGCAAGTCCAAATGGTAAAGTTTTATATGTGTCGGATGCAGGGACTAAAAACTTAAGAATTATTGAAAATAGTATCGAGTATTAATTTAGATCATCAATAAATTAGGGGAATTTTTCTATTTTATTTTGTAACTTACTCTCACAATGCAAATTAATCTTAAAATCAAATTATTATGTTAAAATCAATTTTAACTCAACAAGGAGTAAAAGAATTAAACAAAAAACAACAACAATCTGTTAATGGAGGGGGAGGTTTAAACTCTGAATGTCACTCAGATAGTGATTGTGATCATCCATTTATCTGTGCTGGATGCTTATGTAGACCAGTTGGTGGACCATTTTAATTCCTGACGGATTTTTTAGAATAATTAAAATGATAAAAAGATCGGAATCCTAAGATTCCGATTTTTTTTTTTGCTATTTAGCATATGTACTGGATTCCAATATTTTTTCTGCACTAAGATTGATCCATATTTCTGGTTTTATGGATGTGTCTTTAGATAATCCACTTTGTACAATATCATACCCCAAACTATACCCTCCCCAAGTAGGAAATTTGTCTGAACCAAACATTACTTCTGCCTGAAAACTAAAATCTTGATTTTCTAGATGAGGTTGTATAGTTGCCCATAGTTCTTGCTTTTTCTCTTTGCCTAATGCTTCTGTCCATTTCGTTTCAGCTTTCGGATACAAGAGCTTAGCAAAATAATCTCCTCTTCCTTCAAAAACTAAATAATCTAACAGCGTCCACTTTGTTACTGAAGCTAAATTTTGTTTTGTCCAATACGTGTGGTTAAACTCATGAGCTACGGAATACGAAAGTGCCTCTTTCCAACCATTAATAGCGGTGTCAATATTGATTAGCACTTGTTTGCTTCCTGCTGTAAATCCAAAAACGCCATGCATAGTTTCTGTCATCGTTCGTAATTCAGAACTAGGAGGTAAGACATATACAGTGATGCCCTCATTTTTAAGTAGTGTATTTGATTGTTGAAGTGCTTCTAGAATTATTTTTTCGATCTTTTTTTGATGATTTGTAATGCCTTTGAGGGTTTTTTTTAGATAAGGAATATCTAATGATGGTTTGGCCAGATCTTCGTATACAAAAGGAGCGTATTCACTCTTCATAAAGAATTTATTAAAAATAGGAAATCTCACTTTTTCCAGATATACATCTTTTAGGTTTTCATTATTTTTCTTAGCGACAGTGATATATTCTGTATAATATTCCTCCATAAAAAGGACTTTATGGGTTTTTTCTTGAGCAATTACTGATGAAAACATCAGTACAGCGATGCAGGTAGAGATACTATAATTTTTCATATGTTAGTTTTTAAGTATAAATGTTTTTGCTAATTCGTATGCGTAGGCAAATAAAACGGATGTAGTGCCGCTACGGTTCATTAATATGGATATCGAGAGATTATATTCAGGAAACAAAATAAAGACAGAGGTAGATCCTGCAGCAGTTCCTGCGTGATGTAGTATTTGTACTTTGTGGTTATTGCCAAACATGGTTTCGGTAAAGCTATTACGCCATCCAATCGCATACTGTTGTTTATTTATCTGACCATTATCTAATGGAACCGGTTGTATAAGAATTTTTGTGGTTTCTTTATCTAAGAGTTCATAATTTAGAAAAGCATTGCCAAGTGTTACAAGATCTGTTGGAGTAGCAATAAATCCGCCTCCCGCCCATTTATTGCTGTTATTGACCTTAAAGACTTCCTTATACATGTTTTCATCAACTTCATAAAATTTCGAAATATCTTTTGATGATAAAGAAGCCGTTTCTCCTTTTATATGATCCAGGCCCAAAGGAGTAAAAACAGAGGTATTCATAAAACTAAGAAAATTTTTACCAGAAGCACCTTCTATCATGGCGCTTAACAATGTGAAATTATAGGAGCTATAACTAAAATCAGTACCAGAAGGGAAAAGTAGTGACGAATCGCTGAAGATTTCTACGCTTTCCTGAACTGAGGTATATTCATCGTTATTGAGATGTTCCCAAATAGGAAAACAAAAACAAGTACCATAATTACGTATTCCTGAGGTGTGTGATGCTAACTGTTTTAGTGTTATTTCAGAGATTTTTTCGTTTGCATAGGGAACAAATTCTTTGACTTTAGAATTGATATTTAGTTTACCATTTTGAAGAAGCACACCGATTCCTAATGAGGTTACTGCTTTTGATGTACTTCCGATCCTAAATTTTGTGTCCAAACGTAGTTCTTTAGCATTTTCGATATCCTCATACCCAATAGCATTAGACCAGATTACGTTTCCGTTCATTCCGACAGCGACGGATAATCCTGGTGCTTTAAGACGAATAAACATTTCATTTAAAATACTATCAGCTTTTTTTAAATTTTCATCATTGTGATGTTTAATAGGCTGTAATTTGCTAGTCTTAGGAAAAGTATTCCAGCCAGATGTATAGATGATTATAGGTTCAAAAAATAAGAAGCATATGATTAGTATTGGTAAAGATACAGATGCAATTATAATACATTTTTTCATAGTTTTTATTTAAAATTGGGTGTAAGGTTTCCTACCATTGAATACAGATTCAATGGTATTTTAGAAATAATAAGAGGTGGATTATTCTGCGGCTAGCGTTTTTTCTTTGGCCTTAATCATCTCACAGACTTTAAAAAGGAGGATGATTTCTAACAAAACGGTGGGTGTAAGCAATACCAAACCAACTATAGACAAGAGTATCGTGGTCATAAATGCATAGGTAATAATTTCGAAAACCCCTGTTACCGTGGCAATGGCTCCTAAAGCATTCTTAAGCCTAAAAACAGATATTCCAAATAAGATTCCTATGATTCCATAGGTCATAGCCTCTGCACCGATAACGATATGATAATCAAAATTACCGATATATAAGGAAACGATATCAAAACCATAAAAAAGGATGGTGATAAAAATGAACATAAAAGCAGTTATTCTTAGCAAGTAATTTTTGAAGATTTTTCCAGTGAGAACAAAGCCACGTGTAAAAAGCACAATAGAAATTAATAATATTATTTTTAGAAAAATATATGCAAGTTCGTGTATGACCATTTCACCTTCCTGATGTCTATAATAGTCGACTACAACTTCTACAAAACCAACCAGAAAATAGATAATACCGCTAATCCAAGAAATGTTTAATTGTCTTGTCAGAAAACTAGCTTCTTTTTCATCATCTATTTCTAAGAGAAATATCCTTTTAAATTCATTTGCTATTTTAGATTTTTCAGTTTGTATTTTTTCTAGATCGTAATCCAGTGCGGATAAAATTGTTTTTATTGTGTAGCTTCTTGGCGTTACTTCACCGGCTTCAATTCTTTGAATGGTTCTAACACTAATATTACATTGTTGGACTAACTCTTCTTGGGTAAGTCCTTTCGATTTTCTTAACTCAGATATTTTAATACCTAATGCTGGCTGTTCCATGATTTTTAAGTTTTTAGTTTCCGTTGAAGTAGTATTCTCTGCAGTAGAATTACTAGAACTTGTTTTCATTTGATACAGCAATATTAGTTGTAAGAGATAAAATCTCAAATTTTTAGACTTGACTTTGACCCGACATTAACCTGACACTTTAGTATAATAAGGGGCTTCAGGAGTTTTGTATTTTTATTTTAAGTTAGAAATATAGGAATTATTCTAGTATATGAACCTACTTTTTTGAATAAGTGGGTAACAAAAATTTAGAAGAGGAACTTGATAGTAATTACCCTCATTCGCGAAGAGGAGACAAAAACCTGATTGTCGATAAAATATTCAGGCATTAACTTTTTTAAACCTTTATAAAATGAAAAAAATAACAACATCAAAACTGCTTCAGATATTAGGAGTTTTTTTATCTATAATGATTGTTACCTCTTGTGACAATAATCAGGAAGAACTTTCTTTTGAGGAAGATTCTATAGAAATATCGACAGTCTCACAAAAGACTACAACATTACCAAATAGATTTCAATTTTATTGCGGAGCTAGCGGAAATGATAGGATCATTAGTTCTAATAGCATTCCAGGAACGGGAAGCTGGACATCTGGTAGATATGTTCCTGGAGCAGGTCTTACTAAAACACATATTAGTGGCATTCAATTCGGAAGTAGGGTAGCCATTGTGTATAGAGGTCGTAGTAATACCGGTAAAATTTATTATACCATTTCCAATAATGGAACTGATTTTGGCACAGAAAGAACAGTTCCTGGTGCACTAACATCTGAGAAAGGATTAATTAGAACGGTATCCAAAAACGGAGAATTATATGTGTTTCATACGGGAAGAACATCGACCAGACGTATTTTCATGAGCAAATTTGATGGTACTAGTTGGACGTCGAGTAGGCCAGTGACTCCAAGCATGAGTTTTAACGATTTTGACATTATACAAAAAAATGGAGTATTTCTATTGGCTATGATAGGTAGTGTGCATCTAAATTATTTACGTAGTGTAGATGGGTTAATTTTTCAAGACTTAAACATTAATATTAGTATTCCTTTTCCTGCATTTCAGTCTCCTGGTAATGCTCTGGATATTGCCATAACCTCAAGAACCGATTCCAGAGGATTGAATCATGTTGTGATTAGAACAGATAAAAACGAAATGTGGACATCTTCTTTTGGCAATTCCTTAATCCCTACCACTTTCCAAAAAGTAGAAGTCAGACTGAGGGATTATGCTAAAACAGATCAGCGTCCAGGAATTGCTACTAATGGAACTCAAGTGATATTGGTATATGAAGGGAATAGTTCTAGTAATATATATTATGCTTTTAGAAACGGGATTTTTTGGTCACAGACTAAAACAGGTATAAAAACAAAAAATTCTGGAGTAGATCTTTTATACATTGATTGAAAATGAATGACGATTATTATTAGTTTCATATATACCAATAACGTTAGCCGCTACACCTGAATACCATCTCATCATTTTTTTGGTAAGGTTCTCAAAACACAGATAATATCCTATGATCTGTATAAAAATAAATAGGTCAATTGTTATTATTAAAAAACACAAAAGATGAAAAAAACAGCATTATTATCTTTATTAAGTATTGTTATACTTTCCTGCTCTAAAACCGAAAGTACAGGAGATGAATACGTAAGTTTAGAAAAAACAACCTACGAAATAGCAGATGATACGTTTATTACCGTACTATTAGACCCTACTTTAGAAGTAGAGTCGCACTCATTTACATCTTTGGATGAACACGATGATTATGTGGATCAGTTAGAAGATTCTTCAAACCAAACGATTACATTAAACAAAAAAATGTATGAGGATCTATCTCATTATTTTGATCCTTTTCAGATAGCCGTATTTAACAAAAATTATTCTATTGAAATAGGTGATAAGGTATTCAAAGCTACCAAAGAAGCTATTTATAAAAAATCAAAAAATCGGAATGATTGGGAACTTCATCTTTATTATGGATTATCCGGGAAAGAAGATCTCAAAGAAACTGAATTGGTTTACAAAAATTCTAATGATTTGTCCAAGTTAAAGGATTATGATTTTAAGAGTCCTACCTCAAAGAAAGTATATGAAAGAAAACTGGAAGAAGGTTTTGCCAAAGGAAAAAATACACAATACTTTAATTATCCAGAAGTCGTGCGTTATAAAGAAACTCAATTTGGGAATATTCAAACTGCAAGAATTAGATGGAAATGTTGGAACGAAGAGTATGTTAATGTATTTGCAACAAAGGCTAAAGGAGGAACTCTTACAGAGATAAATAGAGCTAGTCGAGGATGGCAACCAATGAGAGATGATGGTAAAATCGGGGATTATTTAGAAACAGGAGAGCATGATCGATCTACAGGAAGGGTAAGTGTAGAGATAAAAACAAGCAAAGGTACTGGTGAGGCAGACGTTTGGAAAAGAAATGTATCAAAAGATAAGGTTAAAAGAAAAAAGAAAACCAATGCTACTAGCTTCCATTTTGGTTGGATAAGAGATAATATTACAGGAGAGCCAAATACTGGTATGAGAGATTTCTGGTTGAATTAAAGTCAATTTAAAAATAAAAACAGGTGGTTTTTGGACTGCCTGTTTTGTCATAAAATTTTTAAAGATTTTAAGCACACATTCTTAGGTTTTTCAGATAACTTTTAACCTCTATAAACATAGCTTCTTTACTATGAATATCATCAATGTCATTGCTGCAATGATAACCAAACGAATAATTCATAGAAAATTCTTCTATATCGATAAGTTCAGGGTAATTTTTATAGTTCTCTAATTCTTCAGCAAATCTTCTTTCGACATTCGAATAATTAATTGCATAAAGTTTGTGGTTATATTCACGCTCAATAAATTGATTTTTTTTACTATTCAATTTTTTTGTTGAAGACCCTTTCAAAAAACTAAATTCTTCTTTTCGTCTCATAATCTAAGTTGGTTTTGTATTTATAATTCGAAATAAAGCTAAGAATAAAACTAGTATTTTCTAAATTTTTAAAGATGATTAATAGTTAAAGTATCGGTGAAATGCTTTTTTGTATCGACGAAAAGAGTTAATTGTTGTAAAATGCACTTGTATTTCTGCTACTCAAGAATCTTCAGAATTCCTATTAACAAATTGTAATGGTTGTAAAACCTTTAATGCTTTATTAACTGTATTTATGCTTTCAAAAGTCAACAACAATCGCAATCCATTTCTGGTGTTTTTTTCTTTCATTTTACACTTACTAGGATTTTTCTGTACAAATTGTAATACCTTAGAAAACATAGGACTTTGATAAAAACTCGACTGTTGATCACTGATGAAATATCCAATCATTTTATCTTGTTTCATAATAATCTTTTCTAATCCAATGGAGGTAGCAATCCACTTGATACGTACAGAATTTAATAAATCTACTGCTTGATCTGGGATTTCTCCAAAACGATCTATTAATCGTTTCTCATAGGCTTGCAATGCTTCTTCATCTTTTATCTCATTGAGTTCTGTATACAGATTGAGACGCTCGGTAATATTGTTGATATAGTCATCCGGGAATAATAATTCGAAATCAGTATCAATCTGTGTATCTTTTAGATATGTTTTTTCTTTTTGATCGTTTTCATATAAATCTGCAAACTCATTTTCTTTAAGTTCTTCGATTGCTTCGTTTAGTATTTTTTGATAAGTGTCAAAACCAATTTCATTAATAAACCCACTCTGTTCACCACCTAATAAATCTCCTGCACCTCGAATCTCCAGATCTTTCATAGCGATATTAAATCCACTACCTAAATCAGAATGCATTTCTAATGCGGTGATACGCTTTCTGGCATCATCGGTCATTGCAGAATATGGTGGAGTGATGAAATAGCAAAATGCTTTCTTATTACTTCGACCAACACGACCACGCATCTGGTGTAGATCTGACAGTCCAAAATTATTAGCATTATTAATAAAAATGGTATTGGCGTTCGGTACATCCAGTCCACTTTCTACAATTGTTGTAGAAATCAATACGTCAAATTCTCCGTTCATAAAGGAAAGCATCAAACCTTCTAGTTTTTTGCCCTCCATCTGTCCGTGACCTACAGCAACTTTGGCATCTGGAACCAAACGTTGTACCATTCCGGCAACTTCTTTAATATTTTCAATACGATTATGAATAAAATATACCTGTCCACCACGTTGTATCTCATAACTCACAGCATCTCTAATGATTTCTTCAGTAAATCGAATTACATTGGTTTCTATCGGATATCGATTGGGTGGAGGTGTTGTGATGGTAGATAAATCTCGAGCCGCCATCAAGCTAAATTGCAAGGTTCTTGGTATAGGTGTAGCGGTCAGGGTAAGCGTATCAACATTTTCTTTGATCGTCTTCAATTTATCTTTTACCGAAACACCAAATTTTTGTTCTTCATCAATAACCAGTAATCCCAGGTTTTTAAATTTTACATTTTTATTTACCAATTGATGAGTTCCTATGATAATATCAACTTTGCCAGCTGCTAAATCTTCTAGGGTTTCTCTTTTTTGTTTTGCCGTTCGGAAGCGATTCACATAATCTACCACTACTGGAAAATCTTTCAGGCGTTCCCTAAAAGTTTTAGCGTGCTGAAATGCAAGAATCGTAGTAGGAACCAGTATAGCAACTTGTTTTCCGTTATCAACAGCCTTAAATGCGGCTCTGATAGCAACTTCGGTTTTACCAAAACCAACATCACCACAGATCAATCGATCCATAGGTCGTTCACTTTCCATATCGGCTTTTACATCTGCCGTAGCTGTACTCTGATCAGGCGTATCTTCATAAATAAAAGAAGCTTCTAATTCGTGTTGTAAGTAACTATCTGGATTGTATTGAAAACCTTTTTGTAATTTCCGTTTTGCATAAAGCTGAATCAAATTAAATGCAATATGTTTTACTCTTGCTTTGGTCTTTTGTTTTAATGTTTTCCAGGCTTTAGAACCTAACTTATATATCTGTGGCGGTTTGCCATCCTTACCATTAAATTTTGAAATCTTATGGAGCGAATGAATACTAAGATATAATACATCTCTTTCTCCATAGATTAATTTGATGGCCTCTTGTTTTTTACCTTCGACATCAATTTTTTGTAATCCACCGAATTTACCAATTCCATGATCGATATGCGTTACGTAGTCACCAACTTCGAGGTTGGTAAGTTCTTTGAGCGAAATAGCTTGTTTTTTTGCATACCCACTCTTCAAATTAAACTTATGATACCGTTCAAAAATTTGATGATCAGTATAGCATGCTATTTTACGACCATGATCGATAAATCCTTGAAACGCAGAAAACACAATCGTTTCATATTGTTTTACATCCAGATCTGCATCATCAAAAATATCATGAAAACGTTTAGCTTGTTGATTACTTACACAGAAGATATAATTTTTATAGCCTTCTTCGTGGTTTTCATTTAGGTTCTCAATGAGTAAATCGAACTGTTTATTGAAAGAAGGTTGTGGTTTAATGTCAAATTTAATCGCATAATCAGCTTTAGTCAGTGGTCGATTTCCTATTTCGACCAATGTGAAATCTAGTAATTGCTTTTTGATTAATCCCGAAGAAGCAAATAGTTCTTCTGGAGTTCCATGTTTGATATCCTCAGAAAGCGTTTTGAAAGCTTCTTTGGCTTTTTCAAGATTCTTATCAATTCTATCAGAAAGCAGGTCAATATCCTTAGCAAAAACCACAGTTTTAGAAGCAATATATTTCAGGAAACTTTCGCGAGTTTCCTGCATTGCTTTATTTTCTACATTAGGGATGATAGAAATCTTTTTGATCTGGTCTGTTGATAATTGCGTTTCTACATCAAAAGTTCTGATACTATCGACTTCATCCCCAAAAAACTCTATACGATACGGTTCATCATTACTGAATGAAAATACATCTACAATACCCCCACGAACCGAAAATTCTCCTGGTTCGGTAACAAAATCTACACGTTGGAATTGATATTCGAACAGTACTTCATTGACAAAATCCAACGATAAGGTATCGCCAATCGCAATCTTCAGGGTGTTTTTCTCTAGCTCTTTTCTAGTAACTACTTTTTCGAATAAAGCATCCGGATAGGTAATAATTAGCGCAGGTTTCTTTCTAGAATTGATTCGATTCAGTACCTCTGCACGTAATAGTACATTAGCATTATCCGTTTCTTCAATTTGATATGGTCTGCGATAACTTCCTGGATAAAACAAGACATTTTTATCTCCAAGTTGTTGCTCTAAATCATTAAGATAATATGCAGCTTCTTCTTTATCATCAAAAACACACAAAAAGGGTTTGTCTGCCTGCTCAAAAACAGTTGAAATCACAAAGGATAAAGAGGAGCCGATAAGACCTTGTAGATGTGTCTTACTTTCAGATTGGCCAATAGCATTCCCCAGTTTCTGCAATTGCGGAGACTGTGCAAAGGTTTGCGTGATTACATTTTTACTCACGTAGCAATGATTTTAAGCAAATATAACATTCTTATTTATTTATATAGAACTACTCATTGCTCAGATATTTTGATTTTGTAGATCTTATATTTAAACCCCTCTTAAACAACTTATTCTTAAGAGGGATTTAAATAATTTTTAAGCATCAACTACTTTATATCTAAAAATTAGATCAAAATGTGTCAAATTTAATTTTTGATGATTTTAATGGTAGTTAACTCCTTTCCTACAATGACTTTTGCGATATAAATTCCAGCAGGTAATAATAAACCTTCTTTATTATTCCCATCCCAGTTATAGCTATACATATTGGGTGAAGTAGGGATTCCTTTTAATTTTTTTAATTTTTTACCTTGTATATTAAAAATAGAAATAGACACTTTTGTAGGGTTGTCAGTTTGTACGTCAATAGTCATATTATTAGTAAATGGATTAGGGTGTGACCCTTTAACAATAATAGTTTTATCAATACTGCCTGCATTTCTGTTTCCAGAGGCACTGTTTAATGTATAATATGCTAAAGGAGCACCTGATGTAGGTATGGTTGCTACCGTATTCCAGGAACTCGTTTCGATATCCAGTCCTATTCCTATACTGTCTCCTATATTGGAAATAAAAGATTTAGCAATTCTAAGTTCTATAGAATTAGAAGTTTTAACAGCTGTTATTGCTGAGGTACCTTGAGAATTCCAGCTCCAATTATTTCCAGTTCCGCTGTATTTAAACAACTCTCCATTTTCAATGCTATAATCGCTCCCTTCTGGTAACCAAAGGCCATTTTGATAGCCTGTCGAGTTGGTATTATCTGTGTTTAGGAAGAATATGTAGTTTGTGTCGGTTGTTCCTTCGGCCAAAATATAGATATAATCGGTATCGTCATAGGCTTTTAGGGATGTTAAATCTCCATTGCCTTGCGTAGAAATTGCTGTCAAGTTGGTCCAATCAGAATTATTTCCATCAACCGTGATTTCTATTGGATTAGTGGTATCAATATTCGTAACAAGAACATTATTGAAGATTGCGGTGCAGACTGCTCCTACGTTATGACTGGTTAGCGCTAAACCTATATATACATCATTTTCCATAGCAATTTCATCTTCTCCAACTTTTATCCAATTAGTACCGTCTTCGGATTGATATGCTGTTACTGTGGTATTAGCTCTTACCAATTTAAGCCATACCGGAACTTCACCGTTTATGCCTGTATGTGCAGTACTGCCGCTGGTTATATTTCTTCTTTGAAATGCTATTCCTTGAGAAGAACTTGCTACTAACATAGCATGCTTAGATGTAGGACTCAATGTTTCTCTAATCATTAAACCACCTTTGGCCCAAGGATTTGTAGCGCTAATAGAATTAATTTGGGCGATAATTTCTCCATCTCCTTTTAGGGGTTGATAAGTGAAGTGAAATTGATCAGAATTATTCCATATATCGGCTCCACTTGCATTGATCGTAAAGGTTCCGTTTGAATAAGAAGCATTTCCACTGATTACGGGGTTACCTATATCGGTATTATTCCACGGTGAAGGTAGTGGTGTATTTGCCGATGCCGTGGTTGCTTGTGCGGTATTACTATAAACAGAGACACCTGTAGTGTTGTATGCTCTAGCTCTATAGTAGTATGTAGTTTCTAATGCTAGATTTGTATCTTGATATGTATTGGTGTTTGCCGTTACTACATCAATTTGCTCAAAATTGTTGCTGTTGTTTTGTGATCTTTCAATACGATATTCGGTTTCATTGTCTGCATTATCATTCCATATTAGTGATATACTGTTTGAATCACTTAGACTTGCACTAAGGTTAGATGGAGCAGTTGGAGGAGTCACTATGATCGATGCAAACTCATATGCACCTAGGTCTATAGTATTTTTTATTCTATTGTTATCATTTAAATCATTTTCACCATTTAAAGGAATTACCCCATTTGGATAAAAATCTTCCCAGAACGGATCAGACCAATTGGATACGCTTCCTGTTATTGATCCAGCATCTATAGCCGGTGAGTTTGATAAAACTGTAAAATCGACCGCAGAAATATTTGTAAATCTAGGGTTAGAAACCACGGTTATACCTGGTAAATTGTTTTGCCCCGATGTTGTATTACCCCACCATAGGTTTTTGTTAAATACTATATCTGTGTTACCGCTATTGTTTAAACCTTCGTAGTTATCACCAACACCGGTGGACCCTACAATTATGTTATTAGCGATCCTAGTATTTTTTACTTTATATTGAAAAGTAATTTCTGCACCCCATCCAGCATCATTTTTATAAAAAGTATTATTGGTGATAGCAATATTCTCAGCACTACCGGTACTATTTGCATTGTATCCACCCATAGCTACACCCAACTGTGTATTTTTATAAACTAAGTTATTGGACATAATGATGTTTTCGGTTTTTTTGCCTTGTTTTTCACTGGCAAATTCGAATCCTAAATCATTACCTGTAGAGATATTACGATCAAAAATGATATGAGTACCACCATCTACATAAAAACCTCCAGCACTGGCTTCACCACTATACCAGGGATTGTTTGTAGAGCTATTGTTTTCAGCAATATTACCTGTCACCAAACCGTTGCGGACTCTATCGATTGCTTCAGGACAGCTACCACATTCACCCTCATATCCAATAAAATCAAATCCAATATTATTGTTATCGTGCACATAATTGTCTTTAACAATAAAGTTGGAAACATTACCATTTATAACGAAAGCTTCACTACTTTGTAGTATATTATTATATACTTGATTATCACGTAGGGTAATGTTTTTTATACCACCTATGGTATTGCCAAAAACACCAATACCGTGCGCTCCTACACCACAACCCGTGCATTCATTGTTGTGTCTTATATTGTGGACTTTGTTCTCAGCAATTTCTATATTAGAATTTGTGCCAATTACAAAAATTCCTATGGGGCTTTGGTTGTTATTTGACGTTTGAAAATCTTTAATATCAAAACCGATTATTTTGATATATTTTACATCTTGAATTGTGATAAGTCCTTCTCTTCCTGATACAGGTAATCCTGCTCCTGATATAATAACGTTATTAGATGCTGCCTTTAATGTTAAATAATTTCCGGTATTACCAGAGTCTTCATTACCTTCAAAAAGCACTTTTTCATTATAAGAGCCTTGTGATACTAATATAGTATTACCAGGGTTTGCTTGGTCTACTGCAGCTTGTATGGTAAGTAATGCATTGTTTTCTGAAGTCCCATCATTGTTGTTACTACCAGTTTTGGATACGTAAATGTTTTGAGCACTAAGTATTCCAGTGAGAAGGAACATTAGAAATAATAAATTAAAAGATTTTTGTTGTTTCATTTGAATTGAAGTTGTAGTTAATTTTGATTTAATATATGATGATACTTGATATCGTGTCCAAAAGACAGATTGTATAATGGATCGAACATAGTTGTATTTTATAGAACACACACTAGCTGCTGTCGTTATGAAATGATTCATAGTGACTTATAAATTTGAAATGTGTAATTAAACTACTTTAATTACAGAAGAAGTTGATGAAAAGAATTGTTTAATGATGTTTAGATATTGTATTTTTGGGAGATTGAAATGATCAATTATCTTAAAAAGAGTAATTGTTTTTACAGCAAAAAAAGTAGTGCTAGACATACATTTAGGATGTTGATTTGAGATTTCTAATTTATTGTTTTTAAATTCCTAAAAACAAGAATTTTATTATCTGTTGTATATAATGTGAAATTGAATAGTTCTTTGATAGAATTCGTTTATTTAGAAAGGATATAATAAATTTTCACGTTTGAATCTTTACAAAAAATTATGATCTAAATCGTTCCATCAATTTTTTACCTGGATTAGTGGCTCTGTTCAAAAACCCATGAACACCAGCTGAAAGTACTAATATAATAGCACCTATAAGTGCTGTATAAGCAATGGAATTATAATCACCATTATGTCGTACATATATTGCTATTAATGCCCAAGCACCAACCAATGCAAATTCTCGCATATTTCTTTTAACAACCATAAATAAATTAAGTAGAACAGCTACAATTACCATAATTATAGTCCAGGTAATGTCGTTTAAACCAAATCCACTCCAATTAATTTTGGTTAAATAAATAGCTAAATTAGCTATTGTCGCTACCGAAATCCATCCTATAAATAGACATATAGGCCACCATACAAACACTATTATACCCAAAGAAGCATCCCAGCGTTCCATTTTGGTCTTGATAACAATTCTACTCAGAGAGAAAACAATACCCAACATTATAAGCACTGATATACCAAAGTATTCATACGTAAATACTAAGACCCAACAGCCAGTCAATACATTAGCAATTAAAAACCAGTATCCTGTCTGTAGTATATGATCTGCTTTTTCCGGTTTGAAAAAAGCATTTCTGATTTGATAAATTGAATAAGCGATAAGACCTGAAAAAATCAATATCCATATTGCAAAAGCATAACTTGCAGGTGTAAACAGGTTATCATACTTATTACTAAGCTCTCCTACGGTAGTATTATTAAAACGCATCGCCTGAGAAACATAATTTATACCAATTACAAATAGAACTGATATGGAGTTAAGTAGTGCTAATATTTTCTTCATGAAATTGTTTTTGTGCCTTTAAAATTAACGTAATGAACTCATATATTTTAATTCAAAAGAAAGAAAAGTTACCGCTATTCAAAACAATTTAATAATTTTTCAAAATCTTCCTCGGTGTTATAGACATTGCAAGAAACTCTCATTGCATTTCCTCTAAAAGAGACAAAAATCTGTTCTTTTTTAAATTTCGTTTTTAACTTTTCTAAATTTATGTTTTCGGGAAGATAGATTCCGAATAAATGATGGGCTCTATACATATCATCTTCGATAAAACATCCTAATTCTCGGAGTTTTTGAACAGTACTTTTAGAAATACTTTTTCCATATTCCTGAATGTTTTTTGGTTGCCATGTAATCAATTGTTCGATGGCTTTTGTCATCATTGGTGTTAGTACAAAATTACTGGATTCTCCTACAGAGTATCGAGCGGCTTTTTCTTGATATCGATCTTCGTATTTGGTGAGTCCAGAAAAGTCCTCACTATTATATCTATTCATCCAATTATGCTCGATTGGTGTACCATTGTTAAAAGCATCACTATAATAAGCCATTCCAATAGCGTAGGGCCCTAATAACCATTTGTATCCACCACAAACTAACGCATCAGGTTTAATTTCTTGAATAGAAAATGGTAATGCTCCAACGCTTTGAGTACCATCAATCACTAACATTGCATTCACCACTTTTGTTTTTTCACGAATAGCTTTTAGATCAAATAAAGTTCCATCTGCCCAGTGAGTGTGAGGTAAAGAGATTACTGCTGTATTTTGCGAAATCGCATTTAAAATGTTTTGATTCCATACTTTTCCACGGTTTTCAAAACTTTTAGGCGGATAAACAATTTTGATAATAGCATTGTTTTTCTTTGCAACTTCTTGCCAGATATATACATTGCTAGGGAATTGTTCGTCTACCAAAATGATTTCATCGCCTTTTTTTATAGGAACATTATTGGCTGCATTGGCGATTCCGTAGGATACTGATGGAATTATAGCTGTATTTTTATAATCAGGAGCGTCAATCAATGTTGCGAAGCGTTGCTTCAGAACTTCTTTTTGATTGAAGAAATCTTCAGGTAAGATTTCATTAGGACGTGCTTTTCTTTTTACGGATTGTAGCCCTATATCAGTAACTGATTTTAATTGCGGAGCCATATAAGCCCCATTGAGATAGGTGATTTCTTCCGATAGATCAAAAAGGTGTTTTTGGTTTTGCATGCTGCTCTATTATTGATGTACTAAAATAACTTCCTTTTTTGTGATAGCATATATTTTAACTTTTTCTGTAGGTTCTAGTGTATGATTACCAGTGAATTCTCCAAAGGCGGGAAGGATGAGTTGGTTTTTTTTCTGATAAAAACAAGGTAAGCGTAAACGTTGTTTGCCCAATCCACCAAGAAGTACTCCAGGATGGATATGACCACAGAAATTGAAAAACCCCTCTCTTTCTTCAGGATGATGACTAAGTAGAAAATCATCTAAAATTAATTCTGACCCTAATTTTACACTTAGTTCTTCATATTTGTGGGGAGAAATAATATCATGATTCCCTACAATCAAAAGAAATTCTGCATTTGCTTTAGATACCCATTCTGAAAATAATATCCATTCATTATTAATAAAACTATGAAATAGATCTCCTAAAAAACATATTCTAGAAGGGTTAAAAACTTTGAATATAGTATCTAATTGATCAAAGTTTTTTATGATGGCTTCTTGCGGCACTGCACTACCGTGTTTTCTGAAATGGGATATTTTTCCTAAATGCAAATCCGCTATCAAAAGCATGTTTTTTTCTTTCCAAAACATTGCACCAGTAGGATGTAGAATAAAGCTCTGATTTTGTACTTGTATAGTTTTTGATTTCAAGGACTTCCTATTTTTTAGATAACAAAGCTACCATCTTTTTAATACGATCTTCAAGTTTTTCGCTTGATAATTTTTCTCGTAATCGATCTGTAATAATAGGAAATGAAAAAGGAGTAGCTTTTTTACAAGGTTTCCATATAATGGATTGCTGCTCAATTCTTTCTAAGGCTTTTTGTAATCTTCCTTCTTCTAATTGATGTTCGAAGGTTTCAATAAAAGCTTGTTGATATAACAGGTTTTCAGGTTCGTAATCTCTAAATACATTGAATAGTAGTTGTGAGCTGGATTGTAGATGTTTGCTTTTTAGCATTTTATCTGGATATCCGGTAAACACCATTCCTGATATTACTGCGATATCTCTAAATTTACGTCTTGCCATTTCTGTAGCATTCAGACTTTTTTGAAGATCATTATGCATATGATCGGTAGCAAAAAGATCGTTATCAATTACCTGTTGCATATCAATTTCTTGATTTGATAGTAATTCAAAACCATAATCATTAAATGCTATAGAAAAAGAAATAGGAAATAGGAGGCTGATTCTATAGGCTAATAAACTTCCTAAGGCTTCGTGAACGAATCTACCTTCAAAAGGGTAAAAGATAGCGTGGTATCCTTCTCGCGTTTTAAACGTTTCGATCAGAAATTCATCAGATCCCGGAATGATACTTTCTTCCTGTTGTTTCTCGAATATATGCGAAAGTGCCTTTAATTCTGTTGATTTAGTTGCTATGTCACTAGAAGAGGCTTTATACAATTCATCACGAAGCATTTCAGACATTTGTGATGTTAGCGTCAATCTACCGCCCATCCAACTAGGCACTTTTGAAGTCTTTTTGGAAGATTTTCTGACTAAAACCTGCATTTCTTTGATGCGTATTAGTTCTAAATTTCTTCCTGCAAAGGTAAAGATATCTCCCGGATTGAGTTTAGAGATAAACCATTCTTCAATACTCCCTATATATCCTCCTTTAATATATTTAACGGTTAAAACTGCATCACTAACAATGGTTCCGATCTGTAGACGATGTCTCATAGCGATACCTCTATTATTTACTTTGAATAAACCATTTTCAAGGATTTCTACTTTTTTATACTCATCATAGCTTTGCAAGCTTTGACTACCTATGGTTATAAAATTTAGTATCCATCTCCAATCATCTTCAGAAATAGCCTGATAACAAAATGTACTTTTGATTTCTTTATAAATAGTTGCTGGATAAAATCCATCAGAAACAGCAAGTGTAGTAAGGTATTGAATGAGCACATCATAACTGTTAAGGTATGGAATACGATCTTCGACTGTATTATGCTTTACAGCCTGTTGTAAAGCAGAAGCTTCAATTAATTCAATGGCGTGTGTTGGCAAAAAATAAATTACACTCGTTTTACCAGGTTGATGTCCGCTACGACCTGCTCGTTGTAAAAATCGAGCCACTCCTTTAGGCCCTCCGATCTGGATGATCGTTTCTACCGGAGCAAAATCAACACCAAGATCCAAACTTGAAGTACATACCACTGCTTTTAAGGATTCATTGCGAATAGCTTGCTCCACCCAAAGACGTGTTTCTTTGTTGATACTCCCATGATGCATGGCCATTTCTCCGGCAAATTCTGGATATTTTTGTAGTATTTTCTGAAACCAGATTTCGCATTGACTCCGTGTATTTGTGAAAAGTAAGGTGGTTTTACTTCTTTTGATAATAGGTATAACTTCATCTAATAAATGAATTCCTAAGTGTCCCCGCCAGGGAAAAGTTTCCATTTCTTTAGGGATGATACTTTTTACCTTAATTTTCTTTTTGATATTTGCTTTAATTAATATGGAGTTCTCTAAAGCATCTGATCGATGTCCTAACAGCACTTCACGAGCTTGTTCTAGATTACCAATAGTTGCGGAAATTCCCCAAATTCTAAGATTTTCAGAAATTGTTTTTAGTCTTGATAATGCCAATTCAATTTGGACACCTCTTTTGGTTCCTAACAATTCATGCCATTCATCAATAATAACAGCGGTACAGTCTTTAAAGGTTTTGTCATATCCCTTTGATGCTAAAAGTAGTTGTAAACTCTCAGGTGTAGTAATTAACAAATCCGGCATGGATCTCTTTTGTGCCGCTCGTTCTTTTTGAGAAGTATCACCTGTTCTGATTCCAACAGTTAATTGTGTGCCTAAATTTTCAGCAAATCTTTCTGTTGCTTGTTTGATTTCTTGAGATAATGCACGTAATGGTGTGATCCAAATGGCTTTAAGTCCTTTTTTATGTTTAGTTTGATAATCGGGATTACTTTTTATGTAGTTTAAAACTATAGGAATCCAAAGCGCATATGTTTTTCCGCTTCCTGTTGGAGCATTTAACAATCCATGTTTTCCTTGCAGAAATGCTTTCCAACTTTGTTTCTGAAACGGAAAGGATTTCCAATTTTGTTCTTGAAACCAGGATTCTGCAATATTGAAGAGTTCTTTTTGCGTCATGATCCTTTCTTTAAATTAGGAATTAAAGCTTTTAAGTCCTCTAAAGTATTCGCTTCTTCTATTTTTTTATCCTGTCGCCATCTCAGAATTCTTGGAAAACGAGTAGCAATACCACTTTTATGTCTTTTAGATAGTGCGATTCCTTCAAAAGCAATTTCAAAAACTAACTCGGGAGTTACACTTCTTACGGGGCCAAAACGTTCTAAAGTGTTTGCTTTTATAAACTTATCTGTTTTTCTGAATTCGGCATCGGTGAGGCCAGAATAAGCCTTCGCAAAAGTGACTAACTCTGTTTTTTCTTCATTCCAAAGGGCAAAAGTATAATCTGTAAAAAGATTTGACCTACGACCGTGTCCGCGCATTGCATAGGTTAGCACTGCATCTATAGTTAAGGGATCTACTTTCCATTTCCACCAATCTCCTTTTTTACGACCAACTAAATAAGGAGAATCTTTTCTTTTTAGCATTAAACCTTCAGAATGTAGCTCTCGAGATCGTTCACGTTCTTTGGCTACATCCTCCCAAGAAGTGAATATCATTTTTTCTGAAAGATGCATCGGTATCTTGGATTCTGGATTAAATCCAGAATGAAAAGTGCCCCTAAACAGTTTTTCTAATAATTCTCGACGCTCGGAAAAAGGAAGTTTTCTAATATCTTTTCCTTTCCATTCTAAAAGATCATATGCTTTTAAGATTACAGGAGTTTTTTCGAGTAAATTTTTAGAAACTGTTTTTCTACCAATTCTAGTTTGTAAATCATTAAAAGTTCCAATTTCTCCTTTAGGGAAAGGTAAGATTTCACCATCTAATACAGTTCCGTTGGGTATGATATTTAAAAACTTCTGAAATTCAGGATATTTGTCCGTTACCAATTCTTCGCCACGACTCCAAGTAAATAGTTCATTGTTTCGTATAATAACTTGTGCTCTAATACCGTCCCATTTATGTTCGGCGTACCAATCGTCTACATCCCCTAAGTTCGAAACTTCATTTTCTACTGCATAGGCAAGGTAGAAGGGGTATGGTTTTGATAGAAAGTCAGATTCTTTTTCTTCTAAAATTAAATCCTGAAATGAAATGGTATTAGGATCCCAGTTCCCCATTAATTTATAGGCTAAAATATCTTCATCAATTTGTGTGGCTTTAGATAAAGCACGAGTCATTAATTTTTGACTTACGCCAATCCGGAATCCACCAGTAATTAGTTTGGTGAATACAAAGCGTTCATAATAGTTAAGTACTTTCCAGTTTTTTAGCAAATATGTCTTTTTTTCTTCTTCGGATTGCCTCTTAAGAGCGATCATCTCTTCTAGAAATTGTGTAAGTGTCTTTGTAGAACTTTCTTTTGATGCAGGAATTACTAACGCTATAGTTTCTGCCAGATCTCCTACAATATGATATGATTCTTCAAATAACCAAAGCGGGATATTTGCTAATTCGGAAGCCCATGTTCTTAGCAAAGTTGTATTTACAGGTCTTGGAGGTCTACGATGTGAGAGTATAGCAATAGTCCAAACTTTATCGTCTTCTGGTGCTTGTTCAAAATAGGATGCTAAAGCATTGACTTTTAAGGTGGTTTTGTTGGTACTATCTAAAGTTTTGACAAGATTTGCAAATTGCTTCATTCAACTACCTCACTTTCTTTTTTAGATTCCATTTCAGCGAGCTCTCCTTCATATTGAGTTTTCTCTGTTCGAGCGTCATAACCAATTTCTCGAAGATATTTAGAGAATATTTCGGTATATCCATGAGTGCTTATAATTTTGGTAGCTCCAGTTTCTTTTACAGCAGTTAATAATCCATCCCAATCACAATGATCCGAAAGCACAAATCCTTTATCAATAGCTCTTCTTCGGCGAGCACCTCTAAACGTCATCCATCCGCTAGCTGATGCTGTTACATAAGGAACCATTTTCCTTATCCAAGTACCGCCATGTGTACTTGGAGGGGCTAGAACTATATTTCCTAGAAGCTCTTCTTTTTTAGTTTCTTTTGTGATTAAGGTAGTTTCTGGAAAATCTATCATTGGCCGTATAACATTTGTCATATTCTCGATAGCACCGTGTGTATAAATCTTACCAATCTCAGGGTTTAGATTTTTTAATAATCTTTGTGCTTTTCCGAGAGAATATCCGAAGAGGATAGAGGTTTTACCTTCATCTTTATTTTCTACCCACCATTGGTTAATATTTTCGAAAACCTCTTTCTGAGGAATCCATTTAAACGCTGGTAATCCAAAAGTACATTCTGTAATAAATGTATTACATTTTATGGGTTCAAAGGGAACGGAAACGCCATCATCTTCTATTTTGTAATCTCCAGTGAAGACCCAGACTTCTCCTTTATGTTCAACTCTTATTTGTGAGCTCCCGATGATATGTCCAGCAGGATGAAAACTAAATTTCACATTATTTATTACGAATACCTCTCCATACTTTTTTCCAATAACTTTGATGTCTCCTAATCGATGTTTAATGATTGGAATATTGGTGTGATGGGTAATATATTGTTTATGCCCCCATCGACTATGATCCGAATGTCCGTGAGTAATAATAGCTTTGTCTACAGGTTTCCAGGGATCTAGAAATACATCGGCTTCAGCACAGTAAATACCCTTTTTAGTGAATTCTAGTAAAGGTTTTTTACTTATAATCATATTTAGAATTAAAATAACATCAGAAAGTTAAGGATTAGATTTTATTACCATGTGTGTTTTTGAAAATATTAGTAACTGTTTTACTTTTTTGACTTTACGAATATTAGTCATTCTCAAGGAATACACGATTAATGTACTTTGATTATAAAAATCTGGTATTTTAAATTTTAAAAGGTGTAGAGTTTAGTTATATTTGCGCCAAATTAAAAAAAAGTAAATGATGTCTATATCTGATTTATTTGATAGTGGTTTTCAAAAACGAAATCAAGATCATTTTGCTGCTATTGTAAAGGTAGCTATGAGTGATGGGGTAATAACTGATGATGAGAAAGCTTTTTTAGATCGATTAGCTCGAAATCTTAGTATTTCTGATAACGATTATAAAGAAATATTAAAGGATTATAATACACATCCGATTAATCCTCCTACGAGTTATGATGTAAGATTAGAAAGGTTGTTTGATTTATCTAGAATGGTATATGCGGATCATATAAAAGGTGATAATCAAGTAGTGTTATTAGAAAAATTATGTATTGGATTAGGTTTTGATCCGGATACTGTTAAGCAAGTGGTCGATAAAGCACTTTCATTAGTTGATCAAGGTGCAGATGGAGATGCTTTTTCAGACGAGATTAAAAAAATGAATCGATAATTTTATCGTTTTAATAAATTATATAAAAAAAGCCGCTTTATAAAGCGGCTTTTTTAGCTATTTGTTTAACTATTTTATAGATTAAGTCTTCTTGCTCAAATGGTTTGGTAATAAAGTCATCCATTCCAGATCGAAGACATTTGTCCCGCTCAGCTTCTGTAGCTTTTGCAGTAAATCCAATAATCGGAACCTCAGAAATTACCTTATCCCCATAGTTGTTTCTTATTATATGTGTCGCTTGATACCCATCTACTTTAGAAAGTTTTAAATCCATTAAGACCAGATCATAATTTCTTCTTTCTAGATAGCTGACGGCCTCTTCTCCATTAATAGCTACATCAACAAAGAAACTACCATGGCTAATAAGTACTTTCATGATTAAAAATTGAGTTGATTCTTCATCCTCTACAACAAGGATTCTGAATTTTTTCTTAGATTCTGGTAAACTGTATTTTTTCTTTTTCTTTTCAGGGGCAGATTTTGTGATTTCAAATTTAAAAGGGAGTTTAATATCAAAAGTGGTTCCTTGATCTGGTTGACTAGTTACTTTAATTTCTCCCCTTAGTAGATCCACCAAATCTTTTACAATTGCTAAACCTAATCCTGTGCCAGAAACCTGTTTATCCTCATTAAAACGTGTAAATCTTTCAAAAATGTTTTCTAGGTTTTCTGCCTGTATTCCTAATCCAGTATCTTCAATCTTAAAATTAATACTTAATTTGTTGGTGCGTTGATAATTTTTAGTGACCGAAAGACTTATTTTCCCTTCTTCGGTAAACTTAAAAGCATTATTAAGGATGTTGTTTAAAATCTGAAATACACGAGTTCTATCTCCGATAAGATATTCCTGAATGTTGGGATCAATATATGTTTCGAATTGTATTCCTTTATCTTCAGCTAGTTTAGAATAGGTTTCCTTAAAACCTTCCATAAGATTGATAAATAAAAATCGTTCGTCCACAATTTTTATTTTACCGGATTCTATCTTAGCAATATCAACCATATCTTCAATCAAGGAGTTGAGATGAAGACTCTGTCTTTTTATAATTCTGGCTAATTCTTCTTGCTCAAAACTAAGCTTTGTTTTCTCTAATACTTCGACAAACCCTAAAATACTTGTTAAGGGAGTTCTTATTTCATGATTTATATTAGAAATAAAACTATTTTTAAATTTCTCTTTTTCAAGAAGGTATTGATTTTTGAGTTCTAATTCTTTACTCTTAAGTATGGATTCGTTTTTCTGCTGAGCTATCTTATTAAGCTCATGATATTTTGTGGAATAATCGAATAAAAGAATGATAACTTCCTGAGCGTTTACCTTTAGAGTTATATCACAAATTTTTTCAATTTTTTCATCTTCTAGATGAATACAAGGGAAACTATAAGTAGTTTCTTCTTTTTCGAATATCTCGATGAAGCTATTTAATATTTCAAAAAAAGGATGTGCATCATAGATAGAAGTTCCAACTTTCCACTTGAAGATATTCGCATCGGTTTCCTTAATTTTTCCATCATGATGAACTACGGTGCATTGTGTTTTTTGATTAAATAGCAACCTTTCTTCTTGATATGTCATAATACTAGGCAGTTATTTCATTTGCAAGATCTAAGAAGAAATCCTGAACGTTTTTATTAGTTTTTGCACTCGTTAAACAATCAACAACAATGTTTTGTTCCTTAAATTTTGATAAAGTTTCCTTTTCGTTCACTAAATCTAATTTATTACCTATAACCTTAATCGTTACTTTTGGATGATTTTTAGCTAAATACGCCAGATCTTTATTAAGATCCTTATAGGTGTCAATTCTGGTCAGATCAAATACATAAATAAAAGCATTAGACCCTAATAGATATGATTTTCTCGTATCTTCTATCTCAGTGTGACCTTCAGTGTCCCAAATGATCATAGATAGTTCACGCCCATCGGGCATTTCAATCACTTTCTTTTTTATTTGAACACCAAGTGTTACTTTATAATCTTCAGAAAATTCGTTGTCGACAAAACGTCTGAATAAGGACGTTTTTCCAACACCAAAGTGTCCTAAAAGCACTACTTTTTTAGACAATTTCATCTTCAAAATGTTTTTTTAATTTTTTGGTAAAAAGCTCGTTATTTTCTAGATCTCTCTTTGAAATATTATGTTGAGCAAAATTAATAATTTGATCTTCTAATACCTCTTTAAACATCATATTATATGCGCCAGAAATAACAGCGGCAATATAATAAGAATAAAAATTTTGTACGTGAATAGTATATAACTCGTATTCGATTGTTTCGAGGTTTTGATTTCCTCCCTGAAAAGCATCTTCTACAAAGCTTTTAATAGCGGTTAGCATTCCAGCAACCATATCTTTGTCCACAGTATTTTCGGATAATGGGCTGTAGTCTGCTATCAATAATCCAGAATCTTTTTCAATGACAAACATTTGGATTAATCTTGGTTTTGCATAATCTGTTATCACTAAGTCACCACCACTAATTCCTTGTGCTCTAGCTTTGGTTCTTTTAAACCAATTTTTAAAAGAGAAAGCCTGTCGGGTTTTTCTATTAATATTTTCACTCAGTAATTTCATTTCATGAGCAATATATTTCTTTATCATTTTACCGATAATAGGAAACAAAGCTTCGACCACAGCATCTTGTGAGTTCTTGATTTCTTCTTTTAAAGCTTCTGTAATGGTTGGTCCAAGGGTTTTAGGGATTTCTCGCACAAATTGTTCTAATTTGTCATCTATGATAGGATCAACCTTATGAGAAAGTTCCTGTTTTTGATGAACAATTTTGCTTAGCTCATCAACTTTTTTTGCAATGGAGTCTGCATACTCCTTCTCTTCAGTAAGGAGAAGTTCTTTGAGAATTTTAAGTTTATCCTGCTCTTCCATAATCTTGGATAAACAGATTACTTCTTGTTAATTTTCTCTCCCATTGCGATCAGGAGATCACCTAATGTTTTTCTATCCACTTTTTTGTCATCCAGCATTTCTAACTTGTCCGTTAGATTGTCCTCCAATTCTGTAATTCTAATATTTATATCAGTACTAAGATTATCAATTGCCAGGTTTAATTCTTTACTAGTATCTTGGATGAAATCTTCAAGCTCCTTTTTTTTAGAAGAAATATCTTTTTTTACTGAATCAAATTCAGAATTATAAGCAGCGATATTTTCTCCGAAGATTAAGTTCTTTATTGCTTCTATTTTTGAAGATGGATCGTTTACTACTTTTTCTTCAATAGCCTTATTTTCTTTCGCCATTTTCGTTAATTTTTGTTTTTGTTTTATGAGCTATAGGTAAATTTAACATAAAAACATTAAAAACAAGGGTTATGCATCGATAATGTTAAATGTTGTTTGCTTTTATGACGAGTAAAATAGGTTTATTTAACCGTAGAGCTTAAAGTGGGTATAGGGGAGAACTCTTTTGGTTTTTTTACCATCTATTGTGCAAGGATAATAAAAATAACAGTACTTAATGGATCTTGGACTCTTTTTTTTGTAAACACCTTTTGTCGATTCATCCAAAATAGAAAAGATGGTGCTAAAAAGAACAGTTGGGTTCTTCGGCTAAATCATTCGGATACTTTCATAAAAGATTTCACTTTCTTTACCATGTTTTTACTACCACAAATAAAAGGAGTACGCTCATGCAATTCTGTTGGCTTGATCTCTAAAATTCTTCTGAATCCATCAGTAGCCGATCCTCCTGCTTGTTCTGCTATAAAAGCCATAGGATTACATTCATATAATAAACGAAGTTTTCCATTAGGAGATTTAGATGTACTCGGATACATGTAAATCCCACCTTTGATCATATTACGGTGTATATCACTTACTAATGATCCAATATATCTAGAAGTATATGGACGGTCTTCTTTTTCTTCTTGACAGTATTTTATATAATCTTTAATCCCTTGAGGGAAATGAATGTAATTGCCTTCATTTACCGAATAAATGTTGCCATCCTGCGGAAATGTCATATTAGGATGTGATAAATAATAAGTTCCTAAAGCTGGGTTTAGTGTAAAACCGTTAACACCGTGTCCTGTAGTGTATACGAGCATGGTTGAAGTCCCATAAATTATATAACCCGCAGCAACCTGTAAATTACCAGGTTGAAGGAAGTCTTCAATAGTCACGGGTGTGCCTGTTGGAGTTACTCTCCGGTAAATCGAAAAGATCGTTCCAACCGAAACATTAACATCGATGTTAGAACTACCATCCAAGGGATCCATGAGAACAACGTAATTGTTTCTGTGATCACTTTTTTGCCCTTTAATGGTAATGAAATCATCATTCTCTTCAGAGGCGATCCCACAGACAATTTCTCGATTAGTAAGCGTATTGATAAAAGTTTCATTAGCAAGAACATCTAATTTTTGTTGATCTTCTCCTTGCACATTAGTTTCGCCAATCGCTCCTGTGATATCAACCAAGCCAGCTTTGTTTACCTCGTGGTTTACCATTTTTGCCGCCAAACGAATTGAATTGATCAATCGAGAAAGTTCTCCACTTGCATATGGAAAATCTTTTTGGTTTTCAATAATAAACTCTCCTAAGGTTTGGTTTTTTTTTGCCATCTTGGTTATGTTGATTTTGTGCAAAAGTATTATTTTTTAGATAACTATAACGTTTTCGTCATCCTAATTTATTAAACTTTTTCAAGAATTGTAAAAACTGAAATTAGATTAGTATTACATTGTAAAATTGTCTGGTTTCTAATACATATTTTATAGTTTTGATAAACTTTTGACTTATGGATTATATAATTAGAGATGCTGTGGCTGATGATATGCCGCAAGTACTAACACTTATAGAAGAATTAGCAATATTTGAAAAAGAACCTGATGCTGTAGATGTAACAGTTAAAGATTTGATCAAAGATGGTTTTGGAGCACAACCATTGTTTCATTGCTTTGTTGCCGAAACAAAGGATGAAATTGTAGGTTTAGCATTAGTATATTTTAGATTTTCTACGTGGAAAGGAAGAACAGTACACCTTGAGGATCTTATTGTTAGAGAATCTATGCGAGGAACTGGTATAGGAATGGCGTTATATAAAAGGGTCATGCAATATGGAAAAGAAAAAGGAGTAAGAAGAGTAGAGTGGAATGTTTTAGATTGGAATAAGCCAGCAGTTGATTTTTACTTAAAAAGTGGTGCTAAAATTCTGGAAGGATGGCAAGTTGTACAAATGGATGAACAAGGATTAAATGAATTTGTTTCGAAAATTTAATATTGATTTCTGGAGTCTGAGTTGATCATGAAACTATTTTATAGATGAAAGTTTTTAAGTTTGGAGGTGCATCTGTAAAAGATGCTAAAGGAGTAAAAAATGTAATTGAAGTATTAAAGAAAGTAGGTAATTCTGATATATTGATTATTGTTTCTGCAATGGGTAAAACTACAAATGCCTTAGAAATTGTTGTAAGTCATTACTTAAATAATAATCGAGAGCTTAAAAACTCCACAGATTTTATAAAGAAATATCATATCGAAATATTAAAGGATCTTTTCGAAAATAAACAACATCCAGTTTTTGAGAAGGTTAATTCGCTTATTTCGGATATGGAGACCACTCTAAAAAGAAATAAGTCTGTACAGTATGATTACGTATATGATCAAATAGTTTGCTACGGAGAATTAATTGCTACAACAGTAGTTAGTGAGTATCTGTCATTAGCAGGATATACTAATAATTGGTTAGATGCCAGAGAGGTTATTAAGACAGATGATATCTATCGAGATGCAGCAGTTAACTGGGAGATGACTCAACAAAATATTACGGAAAAGGTAGATAAAAAAGGATTGACAATTACGCAAGGTTTTATTGCATCCGATGCAAATAATTTTACAACTACATTAGGTAGAGAAGGTAGTGATTACAGCGCTGGGATTTTTGCATATTGTACAAATGCTAATAGTGTATCTATCTGGAAAGATGTTCCCGGAGTACTTAATGGAGATCCAAGAGTTTTTGAGAATACTAAGTTACTTTCACAAATCTCTTATGAAGAAGCCATAGAATTGGCTTTTTATGGAGCTTCAGTTATTCACCCAAAAACCTTACAACCATTACAACGAAAAGAGATTCCTCTTTATGTTAAATCATTTATTAATCCATTAGATGATGGCACTTCTGTTAAAAAAGGGCTAAGATTGGTCCCCCACATACCTTGTTTTATTGTAAAGAAAGATCAAATATTATTATCACTTTCTTCACTAGATTTTTCTTTCATTGTAGAAGATAATATTAGTGAAATTTTTAGCCTCTTCCACGCCTATCAATTAAAAGTAGATCTTATCCAGAATTCGGCAATAAGCTTTTCTGTATGCCTAGATGATAAATTTAATAATTTCGAAAAACTATTGTCACATTTAAAAGCAAAATTCAGCGTTGTATATGAAGAAAATGTCTCCTTATACACGATTAGACACTTTGATGAGGAAGCAATACATTCTTTAGAAGAAAACAAGGATATTTTGCTTAAACAAAGTACAAAAGAAACCTATCAAATGATTGCAAAACAGTAAGATGTCCTATTGAATGATTTTGTTATATTTGTAGTTAGCACAAAACGTATTTAATGGCGGTAGTCACCTCAAAAGAAGTAGCCAAAGGGCTTAAATTAGATAAACTTGGCTTTATTGGCACTTTTGTTGGCTGGATGATCCTTAAAATCACTAGGTTATCGAAGATTAATCGGCAGTATGATAGTATTAGCCATTTAGAAGGTAAAGACTTTGTAAATAGCGTGTTAGATTTGTATGGAGTTACTTTCGAGATTCCACCAGAGGATCTTAAAAGACTCCCTAAAAATGGCGCTTTTATTACATTATCTAATCATCCGCTTGGCGGGCTTGATGGAATTTTGTTGCTTAAATTGATGTTTGAACATCGTTCTGATTATAAGATAATAGCGAACTTTCTTTTACATAATTTCACTCCTTTGAAGCCGTACATTATGCCCGTTAATCCTTTTGAAAAAAGAAAGGAGGCTAAATCTAGTCTTAAAGGAATTAGAGAAGCAATTACGCATCTTAAAGAAGGGATGCCTTTAGGGATTTTCCCTGCAGGTGAAGTGTCTACGCATAAAGATGGCAAAAACATTGTAGATAAGCCTTGGGAACCTGGAGCGATGCGATTGGTAAAAAAAGCTAAGGTTCCTGTTATACCAATATATTTTCACGCAAGAAATAGTAGGTTGTTTTATAAACTAGCATCCATAAATGACACCTTGAGAACTGCGAAATTACCAAGTGAAGTTTTTTCACAAGAAAATAGAGTAATTAAAGTGAGAATAGGTAATCCTGTTTCTGTTAAGGATCAAGAAGAATATGGTAATTTAGAAGATTTCACAAACTTTTTAAGGAAGAAAACATATATGTTAGCAAATCCTTATGAGAAAAAAACTTTGATGGAATCTATCCCACAGAACTTAAAACTTCCTAAGTTTCCCAAAGAAATTGCCTCTGGAGGAAGTATTAATTCTATAGAGCTGGAACTAGAATATTGCCGTGAAAATGATAAGCGTTTATTAACTAGTAAAAACTACGAAGTTTTTCTGGCTAAAAAAGAATGTATTCCTAATATAGTTCATGAAATAGGTCGATTACGAGAGATTACTTTTCGGGAAATTGGAGAAGGAACGAATCAATCTATCGATTTAGATCCATTTGATGATTATTATCATCATATGTTTTTGTGGGATATGGGAGAAAAGAAGATAGCAGGTGCTTATCGTATGGGGATGGGTAATGAAATCTATACTAATTTTGGTATTGATGGGTTTTACTTACAAGATCTATTTAGGTTCGAACCTGAACTTCATAAAATGATGAGTGAGTCAATTGAGATGGGTAGGGCTTTTATTATTAAAGAATATCAGCAACGCCCTATGCCATTGTTTTTACTTTGGAAAGGGATTGTACATTGTACACTCCGTTTTCCTGATCATAAATATTTAATTGGCGGAGTAAGTATTAGCAATAAGTTTAGTAATTTCTCCAAATCATTGATGATTGAGTTTATGAAGTCTCATTATTATGACCCATATGTGGCCCAATATGTTAGACCGAAAAAGGAGTTCAAGGTAAAACTTAAAGATGCTGATAAAGACTTTGTGTTTGATGAGAGTAGGAGTGATCTCAACAAATTCGATAAGATTATTGATGAAATCGAACCAGGAAGCCTTCGCATACCTGTTTTAATAAAGAAATATATCAAGCAAAATGCAAAAGTGGTGGCATTTAATGTGGATCCATTATTTAATAACGCCGTAGATGGTTTGATGTATATTCGTATAGCAGATCTTCCTGATAGTACGGTAAAACCTGTTATGGAAGAGTTTCAGGCTGAATTAGAGCAGAAGTACTTTAAGAATGGTGATAAGTAGATGTAATTGATAGTTTTTTTGTGTAGTTAATCGTAATATTCCCTTTTTTTTCTCTTTTATTTTTTTTAAATACTGATATATTTTCCTAATTTGAGGATTAAACTATCTAACTGTGGTGATACAATATATCTATTTTTCTATTGCCTTATTAGGCATAATATTATTTCTATTTCTTAATAAAAAGCTTTTTAAATGGTTACAGAGTAAAATAAGCAAATTAGAGAATAATATTTTCTTTAGGAGAACAAAGTTTTCTCAACTTTTCAGGTTTATTACCCCTAGAAGAGAGAGACATATTCTCTCATTTGTAATACGTTTATTAAAGATTACTACTATCATCATTTTTTTGGTTTTCTATCTTCCTTTCCTGTTTAGCCTAGTGCCTCAAACAAAAGAATATGCTGATGTTGTTTTAGGGTATATAAAGAAACCCTTACTTTTTTTATATGAAGGTTTGATTGGTTTCATACCTAACTTGTTTTTTATTATTGTTATCTTTTTTGTAACTAAATATCTTATTAGGTTTTTGAAATATGTTACTACAGAACTTGAAAAAGAAGCAGTTAGATTAGACGGTTTTCATGCGGATTGGGCCAGACCTACTTTTAATTTATTACGGGTATTCATTATTGCTTTTGCCCTTATTATCGTTTTTCCTTATATCCCAGGTTCTGATTCTCCAGCTTTTAAGGGATTATCAATTTTCTTTGGTATTTTATTCTCTTTGGGTTCTACTTCTGCAATATCCAATATTGTTGCAGGTGTAGTGATTACTTATATGAGACCATTCAAGGTAGGTGATAGAGTAGAGATAGGTAACACTATAGGAGATGTTACTGAGAGAAGTTTATTGGTGACTAGAATCCGAACGATTAAGAATTTAGATGTTACAATCCCTAATTCTTCAATTTTAGGGAATCATATTATTAATTTTACCAAGAATGCTTCTGAGGATGTAGGTGTTATTTTACATACTTCGGTCACGATTGGATACGATGTATCTAGTAATGCAGTAATAGAAGCTTTAAAACAAGGAGCAAAGAATACAGACCAAATATTAGCTCAGCCTGTACCCTTTGTTTTAATTAAAAGTTTAGATGATTTTTATGTGAACTATGAGCTGAATGTATACACTAAAAATCCTGAAAAATCAGCAGTTATTTATTCGATATTGCATGAAAACATTAAAAATGAGTTACATCAAGCAGGTATAGAAATTTTATCTCCGCATTATCAAGCGGTTAGAGACGGGAACACACTTGCTGTTCCTCCATCAAATATTCCGGAAAATTATACTAAACCAGGGTTTAAAATCGAAAAATAAGTCTTGGAATTGAAAAAAACTAAGTAGTTTTCATAATACTGTTATTTACGAATTTATTACAATACTCTTTTATTTGATTCCTTGTTTTAGTAAAAGCAGTATGAATTTCTTCTTCTGTTCCTTTAACTTTTGAAGGGTCAAAAAAGTTGAAGTGTAAACGTTCTGCTTTACCCGGAAAGAAAGGACATCTTTCTTTTGCGTTATCGCAAACCGTTAGAATATAATCAAAGTTTATATTCAAATATTCTTCAAGATTGTTAGATGTATGGTTAGAAATATCAATTCCATCTTCTTTCATAATTGCAATGGCTCTTGGGTTTACTCCATGAGTTTCTACTCCTGCACTATAAATGGTTGCATTGTTTTTGGCAAAATCCTTTAAATAGCCTTCTGCCATTTGACTTCTGCAAGAGTTTCCTGTGCATAGTACTAAAATGTTCATTTTCGTAATGTTTTGTGGTTATATTATTTTTTTACTTCTTCGTTCTAAAATTGTATTGTCATACCAGACTGTTTTTAGCTTGCCTATTTTTTCCCGATATCCAATAATTCTGAATCCTAAAGAGGTATGTAATTTGATGCTAGCGGTATTATTACTAAAAATACCTGCTTGCAATGTCCAGAATCCTTCTTGCTCACTTTCCTCAATAAGTTTTGCTAAAAGTAGTTTTCCTACACCTAAATTTCGACATTTTGATGTTATGTAAATACTAACTTCTGCAACGCCTTTATATACATTCCTCTTAGAAGTACTCGTTAAAGCTGCCCAACCGACAATCTCATCATTTATAATTGCTTTTAATCTGCAAGATCTAATATGAGTCTGATCCCATTGACTCCAATCAGGCACTTGGGTTTCAAAAGTTGCCATGCCTGTAGTAATTCCTTCTTTGTAGATTCGCGAAATATGTGACCAATCTGGTTGATTAAAATGTTGTATTGTAGTTTCAGGATTCATTTAACAACACCCGCTTCCTGGAGCACAAGAATTAGCTGCTACAGCAGATTGTTCTGGAACACCACAGGTTTCTTTGGCTTTACAATCTGTTGGTTGAACCGCTAGTTTTATGATCAGTTGTCCTTCATTAATTGTAAAACCGGTAACATGTAAATGAGCTGTGTGAAACATAGCATTTCCATATTCGATTTTTACTGGTGCATCCATTTCATATGCCTTCATTTTTCCAACTTTACGAAGGATGCCCAAGGCTTTATAGGTATTTAGGTAGTCTCGTTTCCCTAGTTCGCTTGGGCTTTCCCATAATTGAATAATCGTTTCTTTCCAGGAGTCTGTTCCTGCTCCACAATCTACTGAATCAATAGAGATATGTTTGACTTCCGTGATATGATAATTAGCACCGACTAGCATTCCGGGAGCATACTCAAAGAGTAATGATTTATCTTGATGTTCTCCTAGTATTGAGATAAATTCTGATGTATTCATAACGTTTGTTTTTAGAATTAATTCCTTGTTGGTTCTAACAACAATTTTGTTTTGTTGTGTTAAAAAATGAGTTTAGGTTTTGTTGTAATTCGTTCCATTTGTCAATATTGATACAGTAGCACATGCTTTTTCCTTCGATCTCTCCCTTTAATAATCCTATACTTTTTAATTCTTTAAGATGTTGAGATATGGTAGCCTGCGCTAGTCCAATTTCTTCTACTAGGTCATTACATATACAAGCATCTTGTTTACTTATATATTGCAGTATAGCAATGCGTGCAGGGTGACCTAGTATTTTAAAGAGCTGAGCGAGCTCATTCTGTCTTTGATCAAAAATTTGAGTTTTGGTAATACCCATGCTTTATATTTTAATATCGCAATATTACGATAATAAAATGAAATAAAAAAGCTAGAGTATTATTTTCTAGCTTTTTACATATATTTTAGAACCAAGGTTTTTTTCCAACCTGATAAGTTTGGTAGAATTCATCATCTGATTTGGTTAGGTAGATGATTCCTTCAATTAAACCAACTACACCAGGAACCCAGATAAAAAGATACCCTATCAGGAAACAAGAAAGAACAAAACCAGCTAGAAAAACTCCTAGTAAAATAAACCCTTCTTTATTATAACCTAGAATAAATTTATGAACGCCGAAAGCTCCTAGTACAATACCTAAAACTCCTGCAAGAACTTTTTTGTTCTCGCCATTATCAGCGTTAAATGTTTGTTTTACTTCTTCAACAAATTCTTCTGCGGTTTCTTTTGCTTCTTCAGTAAAATCACCTGCTTTTTTTGCTGCGTCTTCCGCTCCTTTTTTTAAATCATCACCCAAGTTGTTGTTTTCTTCACTCATAAGTATACTTTATATATAATTGATTAATGCGTAGAAAGTTACAAAAACATCTTGACTCTACTAAAGGAGATAGTAAATTTAGTTACTAGTGTTGTTCTTTACAATTGTTTTATATAGGAATTATTTATACTTAGAAACCACAATAAAATAATTGTTACTAACCAAAGGATATGGAAGAGTATTCGGCGTCATTGATTTTTATTATAATGTTAAGTCTTGATATTGTTAATTTTGATACCTCGTAATTATTCTTATATTTGAGTAACAACTTTTGAATAAAAATTAATACTAACCATTTAAATTTTAAGAACTATGATATGGGGAATTTCGTTAATCGTATTAAGTATTATTGCAGTGCCGTCATTACTACTTTCTAAGAAACCAAATGCAAAAGAGCTTTTAGAAAAAATCGAACCTTATCAAGGTTGGATTGGATTTATATTTTGTATCTGGGGCGTTTGGGGTATCATTTCAGCAATTTTAAACCTGGGATGGCTTACTACTTATCCTATTTGGTGGATAACCTTATTAGCAGGAAATGTTGTGTCAGCAACATTAGGTTTTATGCTTGGGTTTGGTCTTATCAGTAAATACTTCTTATCTAAAAGTGAAGCTGCAAAAGAGAAAGCGAATCGCCTTAGAGAGAAACTAGCACCAAAACAAGGTAAGCTAGGAATCTTAGGAATTATAGTTGGTTGCTGGATGATTGTTGCTTCTATATTATTCTTTACATAGTAATAGCTGAGATTATTGGATTTCTATATCCCTACGGACTTATTGATAAAATTCTATTTTGAAAAGTTAAACAACAATGCACTCAAAATGTATAATTGGATTTAGTACTTCGAAATCTGTCTGCCGACTAAGTAGGCTTGCAGAAAAATTTTAAAAAACTATTTTCTTGTTGATTACCTAGCAATTATGTTCTGTAAGGTTATTTGTTTTCTTGACTAATAAAATAGCAGGCTTATCCATTGATGAGCCTGCTATTTTTATTGAATTAATCTATAAAAATGCCTTGTCAATAGGTTCCCATAGTTCAATCTTATTGCCTTCGGGATCCACGATCCACCCAAATTTACCATATTCATATTCTTTGATTTCACCAACTACTGTAACTCCTTCTTCTTTCAGTACTTTTAAGAGTTCTACTAGATTCTCCACTCTAAAATTCATCATGAATTCCTTTTTACTGGGAGAAAAATAGGTGGTATCTTCTTTAAAGGGACTCCACTGTGTAGAACAGTCGTTACCTTTTTCGTCTTTCCACCAAAAGGTACAACCATAATCATCTACCGGTAAACCTAAATGTTTACCATACCATTCTTTTGTTGTTTTTGGATCTTTTGTTTTAAAAAAGAACCCTCCTAAACCTGTTACTCTTTTCATTGGTTTTATTTTTTAATGATTATTTCCTTGAGGACATAAATAAACTGTCCTTGTTTACTTCTTTTTCACATTAATTTTGTACATCTCTACCCACTCATCAACTGAGAGTTTTGTTGTTAACTCTCCAATTAGCTGTAATGGTATTTGATCGATTTTTTTAAATCGAATACAGCTTTTGCCTATATCTAACTTAGTTTTCACATATTTAGGGTATTCCCGAACAAACCAATCCATTAAATTTTTATCAGCATAAATTCCAGAATGATACAGGGCGATGAAATTCTTCTGAGAAGCAATATTCATAAAAGGTAATGGTAATTTAGGATCACAATGATATCCATCAGGATATAGTTTATGTGGAACTACATAACCGATCATTCCATAACTAATTACTTCAGAAAATCCTTTTGGTAAATTGTCTAAAATAACTTGCCGAAGGTTTTGCATTGCTTCTTTCCGTTCTTCAGGAATTGCCTCAATATACTCATCTGGTGTATTGGCTTTATATTGCATACTGTTCGTTTTTAATTATTTGTTGAAGGTTTTCGTTGCAGAATGAGTCCTGAAATTAGTGAAATTATAAAACCTATAATAAGTACAGTAGCCGACATTAATAAAAAATTCATTAGTGGGCTGGAGAACATCTCTTTTTGAGCCTCTAATTCGGCTAGTTTTATTTTAAATTCTGCTTCAGGAACAGAACTTGAGATTTGTTCGACCATTCGAGTGTAGTATTCTGTGGTAAAATCAGGATTGATATATTTTATATAAATCACGTCTAAGAGTCCAAATGCGATCGCAGCAAACAGAGAAATAAGGACACCTATTACTAATGCTTTTCCAAAAGAGATCACTCCACTATTTTCTTTATCTCGATAGTGTTTTATCCCAAAGAAGACGAAAATTAAAGATACTACCATGGTGGTATAACCAATAACTTCTTGTAAACCGTATGATAGATTTTTACCTAAGAACAATGCCAATATGAATAGTATAGATATAGTTATTGCTCCATATACTCCATATCGTAAAACAGTATTTTTCATTTGTATGTTTATTTTAAAAATTTAAATCAAAAGTATCTTTGAAAATAGAAAAAACACTCATACTAAAGTATGAAATTATCAGATTTTCAAAAAAGAAAGTACTCATCGGCAAAAGCAGATGAATTACATAGTACCCCTATGTGAAAAGCTTTTACAAAGGAATTATTTGAAACTCTTTAGCAATTTGTATTGCTTGGGTTCTACGTTTCGCATCTAATTTTACTAACACGTTAGATACATGGGTTTTTATGGTACTTTCTGAAACAAAAAGCTTTTTTGCAATCTCTTTATTTGATAACCCCAAAGCTATTTCACACAATACCTCATATTCTCTTTTACTAAGTCCTATGGATTTTATTTTTTCGTGATCGATCTCTTTAGTTATGCTTTTGTGCTTATGTAGCACTCTTTTATTGATAATAACTCCGATTATAAAAAAGATAATGGCGATTCCGGAAATAATAAACTCTATCGAGGTATTACCAGAAACAAGACTATATGCACTTAACTTAAAAAGTATCAATAATGCTACAACTAAAGCTCCGAAGATGAATATGGTTTTCCTCACGATATAAATTTAATAAAACTGAGGTTTATTTAGACAGTAAATTTATTTCTTGCCTTAGATTGTTTCTAGCCTGATTTTCCAACGTTTTGTAGAAATAGTCGGTTTTAAAAATCTTAGACATATCTAGAAAGTGTTTCAATACTTTAATTCGGCCTTTGTTATACATAAAATCGGGATAGTATTTGTATTCTTTTCTTACATTTCTATAGTATGTTTCATAATCCGGCCAAGTACTCCCTAAAATAGAAAGGTCTGCATCAGTAAAATGATTGACGTCCTTATGTTCTGAAATTTGATGCACTTTTGTTGCAAGGATAATTTCTTTACATAGTTGTATTCTTTCTGAGTCTATGGATAATGTAATAAGTATATCTATAGCTTTTTGTGCGCTCTGTTCTTCATTATCTTGTTTTAAAACATTGTACACAAAGTCATGATAGAATATTGAAAATAGAATAATATCCCAATCCAAAATTTCTTGCTTTATCGAAAGTAAGTTTTGATATAAGTTTTCCAGATGTGATAGATTATGGTAATGTCGACTTTTCTTACTATGATTTTTAACAATTTCATTCCATAAAGAATTCACATATTCTTTATCTATTGAATATTTAGAGACAAGTGATATAAAAACTTCTTTTAGCAAAATTCTGCTTTGATTTTATTAACAATGGTTTGAGCAAGTTTTTCTTTGGATTCTAATGTCCAACCCGCAATATGGGGGCTTAATATTACATTATCCATTTTTAGGAGTTTTTTAAGGGGTTCCGGCATCTGGACAGCGCCTGATGTGATATCTTTTTTAGCAGCGAACAGGTTTTCAAAAGAAGATTTTTCATATTCTAACACATCCAATCCAGCGCCTAAGATTTTTCCGGATTTTAGTCCTTCTACCAAGTCTTTAGTGACTACACTATTTCCTCTTGCGGTATTTATAAGCCAGAAAGGTTTTTTGAATTTATTGATAAACTCAGTATTAACCATTTTATCGGTTAAGTGTGTCCAGGGTGTGTGTAAGCTCAAGACATCCGTTTTTTGGAAAAGTTCATCTAATGTTACTTGGGTAGCATCACTATTCTCTATATCTGGTTTGAGGTCATGATAGATAACCTCTACATCAAAACCTCTTAGTTTACGTGCAAAAGCTTTACCCATATTACCATAGCCAATGATGCCAACTGTTTTTAAGTCGAGTTCTATTCCTCGATTTTCTTCGCGATTCCATTGGCCACTTCTTACTTGATGATCTGCAGTGTTTAATTTATTGAATAGTGAAAGAATCATTCCTAGCGCATGTTCTCCCACAGCATTACGATTTCCTTCAGGTGCAGAAAAAAGTTTAATTCCTTTTTTTTCTGCATACTCGGTATCGATACTCTCTAACCCTGCACCTACACGACCAATAAACTTTAGATTCTTTGCCTGATCTAAGAAAGCTTGATCTATCTTAAAACGACTTCTGATAACAATACCGTGATATTGATTAATTTTTGCTTCGACTTCTGATTTGGTCGAAGTATAATCTTCTTCGTTTTCAAAACCGATATCACTTAGTTGCTTAATTAACAATGGATGATTGGCATCTATGTGAAGTATTTTCATGATTCGTTTATTGGTATTTCAAAAATAACCAATAAAAGATGAAATGTTTTTAACGAAAGTATAATTATAGCTTAAATAGCTTTTTAAATTCTTCTAAGAAATGTTGTCGGTTTTGTAATCCATTGTACCCGCCGTTAATAAGTTTAGTGACCATATGGATATCATCGGTATCAGCATATTTATTGATGTTTCTTTTTTGCCAATACCAACAGGCAGAAGTTAATGCCCACTTTGGGTCAGAAACTTTATCAGGATTAGATATAAAATCCTGTTTGGTAGTGTTAGAAAGAGCTTGATAGTTTGATTTTCCGGTTAATTGTATTAAACCTCTTCCTCTATATTTCCATCCATCACCGCTGGATTCGGTTCCATTTCCCATTCTATTTGCATATACTTTATTTGCAATTTTTTCTGGCTGTCGAGCATAACCATCTGTAGCTTCTAGTGTGGGGAAGTATTTTCTAAAAACTCCATATAATGCTTTTTCGGAATAGTTTAAGTTCTCTGATACAAATTTAAAACCACCACTTTCATGAACTACTTGAGCAAGAAAATGTGCTTTTCTTAAAGGAGTATTGATATCGTATTTCGGTAACACATTATCAAATAAAGACGCATATTTACTGGCATACTTCCAGTTTACATCTGAAATTAAAGTCTTGAAATTTTCTTGTGTAATCATGATGTTGAGATTGAAGGGATGAAAATTGCTTTGATTCTATCGATAATACCTTGTAAAATGCTAAAAATGGCATCTGATGAAAACCCACCAATAAGAGCCATTAATCCTTTATTAAATAGATTGATGTCCTTAGGGTCTTTTTGATAAAAAGAGATGATTTCTGAAGAAATCAGGCCAGCAATAACACCTAGTACAATTAATGCTATGTAATAGATTGTATCTTCTGGTACTAAAGTGCCATTTTTTACTGAAGCACTTACATTTTTGAGCAGGTAGAAAATAACTCCCAAACCAGAGATAGCCGTTAGAAATCCAAGGTTTAGAAGTAGAGATATTCCTTGATTGTCCATAATCCCTTTGTCTAAGGAATCGTTGTTTACGTCAGGAGAAAGACCGGTAATAATAAATGCAGTAAGAAAAAAAATTGACAGAAATATTAAATTTCTTACAAGAGGAAGCTTACTGAATAATGTTTTTTCTTTCCCTTGTTGATATAGTTTTTTAGTAAATTCAATGGATTTAGGAGTTGCTGGAGCAATATTTTTACACAATAAATTGTGGGCATTTATTAAATCATCTACAGAACTATTTTGGATAAGAGTATTAACCTCTGTATTGATAGTCATACCATTATAAATCGCAAACGAAAGCATATTATTTATATCATGGCTTAACTCATCAATAATTTCTTTAGATATCCCTGGAACAATTTCTGGTTTTGGAGGAATTGTTTTAGTTGTCTTGACTGGGGTTTTACTTGTATCGGTTGCAGTAGCCATAATTTTGGATTTTGAAAACTAATTGTTTAGTGCCTTAAAACTATAAAATTTATATCAGCAAAAACATAGTATTTATACCTGTTTTTAACTCTTTGAATTGCTTTTAAAGAAGAATTAATTAGTCAGTTTCTAGTAGTTTTCAGCCTTACTATTATCTGCAATCATTTCTAAGAATGGTAAAAATTAGATTAAGTTTAGGTGTGTAAACTAAAAAAAAACCTCTTTATATAGAGCGATTCCTTTTAGGTTTATGTAGCGTTTTAATACAGAATAATACCTAGTCTTGATGAATTATAAAAAAACACTCTACTCCTTATGTGAAACAAGTAGTTTTATTTTGTAAATTGATCGAGAAATAGTAAAGTAATATTATTGAACCTTATCAAATTATTTTAATAAAACCCAAAACTAAAACACTATGAGATCAACATTACTATCATTACTTATTATTATCCTTCTCGCTTCTTGCAAGTCTCAGCAAAAAAGCGATACCTTGAGTGGAAATGAAGATATTGAAAATATTACAGAGGATGAATTGCTTACTGGTAAAGTACTAGATAAGAGAAAAAAGAAAATGCAATACGTTGCTGTAAAACTGGTAGTTGATGAAAATACTTGTATGAAGGCCTATACTGATGAAGATGGATTATATGATTTTTTAATAAATCCTAGTAAAATGAAAGCAGATAGCTATTTTGAATTTGTTTATAAAGGATATGTGAAAAAACAAGTTCCATATAGTGAAATAGCAAAAAAAGGTACGGTTATTCTTAGTACCAAAGGAGAAGTGGTAACCAGCACTGATTATCGCCTTTTTTATGAATCTGTGCGTTCTTGTAAGGATGAACTGTAGTTTGGAACAAAAAAAATATCCATTTGGGCCAGAATATTACGGAATATGATTAGCAGTATAGCTATTATATCAAATTGATTTTACGCTTACTTTTAGCAGAGTTATAAATAGCTTCTAAAATTCTAATATCTTTCATTCCTTCTTCACCAGGAACGAGGACATTAGTATTATTAAGTATAGATAACGCATCATCATCCATTTGTTTAGCTTGTTGGTTTTCTATATAGTTGTTGAGAAGTGTTCCATCGCTGGTAGCTCCTTGTACGCCAGTGTACATAGAAAAAGGTTGTAATTGATACCATCCATTAGTGCTATCTATTCGTAGTCTATGCATGTCTTGTCCTACACTGGTTTTTCCATGAGCGACAGCTCCTGATGGGAATTCTAATGTAAAATGTGTGGTTTCATCAGTTTCTGTAAATACTTTGGGTCTAGTAGTTATTTGTTCTGCTATAACAGATATAGGTTCTTCACCTGTTGCATATCTGGCGGCATTTAAAGAATATACACCTAAGTCATACATAGTACCTCCCCCTAATTCTGCATCCAATCTCCAACTTTTTTGTGGATTTCGTACATTGTAACCTATCTCAGCATACACTGTTTTAATATTTCCGTAAGGTTTTGTAGTGGCCCATTTTATAATTTGTTGTGTATTAGGTTCATGCTGCATTCTATATCCTATAGAAAGTTTTACTTTGTTTTTGTGACAAGCTTTTATAATAGAAAGGCATTCTTCTTCAGTTTTTGCCATGGGTTTTTCGCACCAGACATGTTTTCCTGTATTTGCTGCTTTGATAGCATATTCTGCGTGTAAACCTGTAGGCAATACAATATATATTACATCAATATCAGAATTGTTAGCAATACGATCCATCGTATCATAGCTGTATATGTTTTTATCTGAAATATTATATTTTTTCTGCCAGATAGGTATTTTAGAAGGTGTTCCGGTAACTATTCCGGCTAATCGACAGTATTTTGTTAGTTGTAATGCTGGGGCAAGGATTGTAGCGCTATAATTGCCTAATGCAACTAGACATACACCTAACTGTTTCTGACTTGAATTGGCTAATAAATTAGAGTAGGGAAGGAGGCTGCCTCCCAATAATAAACTTGTATTTCTTATAAAAGTTCTTCTGTCCAGACTCATAATATAAGATTTATCTTACACCATTTGTCATTTGAATTTACTGGAATAAAATGTTCCTACTCACCGAGATAAAAAATCTTAATTTTATTTTTCAATAAATTCAAACAACTGGTATTTTTACAGAAAAGTCCAACTAACTTTTAAAGTCTTATCAGTTCCTAATTCGAACAAAGTTTCAAAAGTTATTAAATGTCAATATATTCGGAAACAGTACGGTCAGATGTTATTTCTCCTGTATGTTTAGTGCTTGCTTTTTCGAATAAAAGAAGATGTACTTCTTCATTGTTTTTTGTAGTCGGGCAGTGTTCTTCTCCTTTAGGCACTACAATAATTTCGCCAGCTTCGACCTTTACCGTTTTATCTCTAAATTTCATATAAAGTGTACCTTTTACTACCTGAAAAAGTTCATCTTCGTGATCGTGTTTATGCCATACAAAATCACCACTTACTTTTGCTAGATACACTTGATTGTCATCCACTGTAGCAATTCGATGTGGATGCCAGTGTTTATCAAATTTTGAAAGTTTATCGCTAATGTTAATCGCTTCCATGTTTTTCAACTTAAATTTATAAAAACAAGGTACTTATTTCTTGATTAATTCTGGTAGGTCTTAACGTTTCTTTATGGAGTAAACACCACATGGTTTTTGCGGTAACAATTACTTTTTGGGTAGAAGTATTTATAATTTTAGTGCGTCGTTCACTTTTGGCTCCGTAATGATGATCAATCCACGTTTGGAGAGTTAACTCATCGTTTTCTAGAGCAGGTTTATGATATTCTATAAAATGATTTAATACTACCCAAACATAGGTGTTTCTTATTTCTTTATTTGTATGAGTCTCCCAGTGCTGTTTGGCAATATCCTGTACCCATTGCAGGTACATAACATTATTCACATGATTCATATCATCGATTGCCGATTTAGGGACTATAATATGTGATTCGAATGTTTTAGAGTTCATTATGTAAGTAATGTTAAAGTTTTTTTTGATAAGATACTCTAAATGATTTTATAAAAAGGTTAAAAGCTTTTTAAACAGCTAAGGGATATCATAAATGAATACATTAACTTAAAATACATACTCCATGAAATCAAATCTTTTAAACATTGCTGGTGTTAAGATACTTTCTAGAGAGTGTCAAACGATGATCAAAGGACAAGCTGGAATAGGCTTGTCATTATGCGCTTGTTCTTGCAGTGAGGCTTTAAGGGGCCATATTATTGCAGTGAATTTATTTCTTGTCCACAAGTGTATACTTGTTAAGAAATTCATTAATAGTTCTAAAATTTTTCAATGACATTATTACTATTAGAAAGCTTTAGAACTATTTGATTTCTTTTTTTTTGGTTAAAAACCAAGGATTAATTTTGCGATATAGAAGAACAAGAAAATTCCAAAAATATCATTACTGGTTGTTATAAATGGACCTGTTGCAATTGCTGGGTCAATTCCTCTTCTGTCAAGAATTATAGGCACAAAGGTCCCGATTAATGCAGCTACTATGATAACACTCATAAGAGCTGTTGCAATCGTTAGGCTAAATGAAATTTCATACCCCATTACGATCCCAAATAATATGACCAGAAGAGCTAATGCAGCTCCATTAATTAAACTAAGCCCCACTTCTTTTAGTAATCGATTCCAAAGACTACCTTTTACATTATCATTAGCTAAACCTTGTACTATAATTGCTGATGACTGAACACCTACATTCCCTGCCATCGCAGCAATAAGTGGTGTGTAGAAAAATAAGTCACGTATTCTTGGATTCGTCATAACATCCTCAAAACCTTGCATAATAAATACACTACCTAATCCTCCAAACAATCCTAATATTAACCATGGTAAGCGTGCTCTTGTAAGTTCCCAAACATTATCATCTGCTTCTACATCCTGAGATATACCTGCTGCCATCTGATAATCCTTTTCAGCTTCCTCTTTAATGAAATCTACCATATCATCGATAGTAATACGACCGACCAAAACAGTTTCATGATCTACAACTGGAATGGCTTCCAGATCATATTTTTGCATAATTCTGGCAACTTCTTCGCCTTCGGTGTCTACATTGACATAGTCAACTTTAGGGATATAAACTTCACTAATATGTGTTTTCGCAGAGGCAGTTAGTAAATCTTTTAGAGATAACCTTCCTTTTAACTTCCCATCTTTATCTATAACATAGATAGAGTGTACCCGAGTAACATTTTCTGCTTGACGGCGCATTTCTCGTACACATCCCGCAACGGTCCAGGTTTCTTTTACTTTTACCAGTTCTTTAGCCATTAATCCTCCTGCAGTGTCCTCTTCATACAAGAGTAACTCTTTTATATCTTCGGCATGTTTTGAGTCCTCTATCTCTGCAATTACTTCTTCTGCACGATCTTCAGGGAGCTCTGCAATAATATCGGCGGCATCATCAGTATCCATTTCTTCTAACTCTTCTGCAATTTCTTTTACAGATAGGTTATCAAGAATACGTTCTCTAAAGTCTTCTTCTAACTCCATAAGAGCTTCAGAAGTTTTCTCACTATCCAATAATTTAATGAGGTAAGTAGCTTGATAAAGGTTCAGCTCTTCAATTATTTCCGCAAAATCAGCAAAGTGAATTTCTTTAAGCATTTCTTGCAACTGAGTATCACCTTCATCATTAATGAGGTGCTTCACTTTTTCGATAAGTTTATTGGAAATCTCGAATGACATAAAATACTTGTTTATGGATTTCTTTACAAATGCTCACAAAGATAACCAAAGAAATCAATTGCAGTTTAGATAGGTGTTAAATGAAATCAGCTTACCGATTTTTCAATAAGTAATGTTAGTTCTATAAACTGATCAACATTTAATTGCTCCGGCCTTTTACTTAAAATGTCCATTTCTTTAATTTTATCGATTAATTGAAAAGTTTTCAAGCTGTTTCTCAATGTTTTTCTTCGTTGTCCAAAAGCAGTTTTCACTACTTTATAGAAGAGTTTTTCATCACAAGGCAGTGTTTGTATTGGTTTTCTAATTAAGCGTAATACACCGCTATCTACTTTGGGAGGTGGGTTAAAAACAGATGGTGGAACGGTAAATAAATATTCAGCATCATAAAATGCCTGAGTTAATACAGACAAGATACCATAGATTTTACTCCCAGGTTTTTCACAAATACGTTGGGCAACCTCTTTCTGAAACATTCCTGTGAATTCAGGAATTCTATGACGTTTCTCTAAGGTTTTAAAAACAATTTGAGACGAAATGTTATATGGAAAATTACCAGTAATTGCAAATGACTCATTATCAAATAATGTGTCAAGATCATATTTTAGGAAATCCGCTTCGATTACCTGAAACGTTCCTTTACCGTTTCTGATTTCGGGATGTTCTAATGGAAAATTGGTGTTGAGATACTCAATAGATTCAGTGTCTAAATCCATAGCAATTAGATGTATGTCCTTTTGGAGTATGTATTTAGTAAGGACTCCCATACCAGGACCGATCTCAATTACATTGTTATAGTTGTTTAAGGTTAGCGTATCTCCAATTTTTTTTGCAATGTCTTCATCTTTTAAAAAATGTTGACCTAAATGTTTTTTTGCACGGACAGCGGTCTTTTCTTGGCGTCCTTTATAATTTGAGGATTGGGTTTTGTTTTTTTTGAATTTGGAGGACATCCTATGATTGTTTTGTAAGTGGTTGGATTTTTTCTAAAATAATTTTTTCTATTTCAGCACGATCTTTTTTTCTAAACCATGAAATTTCAAGATCAATTTTATATTCATCTTTGGTCACAATATAAGGTTCAGAACCTCCTTTAGCGGGATAGAAATTTTTAATAATATCGTAAGTAACTTCTTGACGTCCTATGATCATATAATCGTTATAGAAACTAATCGTTGGTCTATTAGATCGTATGATTAAAAATGCAGCGAAAACAAAAGCTACAATAAGGAGTGTAAATATTGCTTTTTCAAAAAATGAGCTTTCTACAAAAAAAGTAACAATATCTAGAAATATACTAATGATAAAAATAGAAAAACCAGCACCAACTACAAGACCAAAAATCTTAATTGCATACAGAAATGTTGGTCGATATTGTTTCATTGTTCGTTAATGATTTCTAATTCTGTTCTGAAAGCGACAAAATGCCCTGCAAATCTATTTGTTTTAGCTCGGAGGCGTTCAGCATCCTGAGCGTAATATTGTTCGAGTGTCATTTTATTATCTGTAGTATATTGTACAGAATAAGTAAGTCCTCCCATTTCTTCTTCTACTAGAACTTTACTCATTAAAGCTTTGCTGAATTTTCCTGTGGCCAGCATATCTGGAATATGTTCGTTTTTCATCCAGTCCAACCATTCTTCATGTTTGGTTTCTTCAATATTGATCGTAACGTTATAAATATACATCTATAATTTTTGGTTTATCGTTGATAGTGTTTTAGGGTGCAAAGAAACGAAATTATAATGGTTATCATTTCGTTATACCTGTAGGAGTCGGTTACTTATTTTAGAAAATATTAGCACTTCTTTATAGTATATTTTTTGAAGAAGAATTTTTTTCCTAATTACAATATATAAGCAGAAATGTAGGATACCCTATTTAACTACTAATTAATAGCATCACCTCGTAAGGTTCGGTATTTTTTTCTAGCATCTACAAAATAAATACTATCCGCATGATTAAAGATTAGTTTCTCGTATAATTCTTTAGCCTTTTCTGGTTGGCTTAGTACATTTACATATAATTCCGCAAGCCAATAATAAGCATCATCAACAAGAATATCATCAGGATAGAATTGTATAATCTTTAGGTAATTTACTTTCGCTTTTTCGAATTGTTTTTCTTTTTCGAACAATTTAGCTTGTCTTAGAAATGTTTCATCTTCAATTTTTTCACCTTTATGATTAACAAGTATTTCCTCATACTTGGCGATGGCTTCTTGATTTTTATTTTGAAAAGCTAATAAATCACCTTTCGCAAAAATCTTTAATGCGGTCTGCGTAGAATCTTCTAATGAATTATCACTTATAATAAGGCTCAGTTCCATTGCGTCATTGGCAATTAATTGCGAAGTAGATGATTTCAGAACATCTAATTGGGTTTGAGCCCAAGCAAAATCACCTTTGTAATAACTTGTTTTTGCTACTTTGAACCTAGCGTCTTGGGCTAAGAAATTATTTTTTAAAGCATTTTGTACCTGAGTGTAATAAATAAGTGCTTGGTTGAATTTTTGATCTAAAACAAGAATATCTGCAATTTTCATTTTAGCTCGAGAAGATTGAAATCTGGAAAGTTTTTCTTGATCTAATAGCCGTTTAAGAAAATCAACAGCTTCCTGTTTTCTATCTTGATTAAAGGCTAAGAAATGTGAATAATCAATTTGTAATCCAATAGTTTCTCTGGACTTTCCGTAGGTCTCGAAAATCACATTATATTGTTGATTAATTGCTTTATACTCTTTCTTGTCAGCAAGGTCAGTTTTGGCTTTCAGGATAATTTTATGAGCGGTTAGTTTCATATCGTTTCCGGCAGGAGCTTCTAGAATGTAATCTAAAATCTGTGTCGCAGATTTTATATCTTTAGCTCCTATAGCAATTCTAGCGAGTCCAATAATACCTTGTAATCCTTCATCTTTACGTTTATAAATGGCTTTTTCTTGTACAAAAGCTTTTTTAAAATCTTTTTGCTGTACAAAAAGCCAGCTAAGCATTTCATTGTAAATAATATCTGGATTTTGTTGGAGTTTTTTTATAAGTAGTTTTCTGAAAATGGTATTGGCTTCGTTTAATGAGTCATCAGTGATATATTGATTAAAGTTTCTTTGAACAATATTCTTATAGTTAGGTTGCAACTGAAGTAGCGAAAGATAGCTATCAAACATTTTTTCTAAATTTCCTTGTTCACCGTAAATTTTAGCAAGTTGGACATTAAAATTAGAACCAGGATTAGAAGCCATTCCTTTTTCATAGATTAAGGCTGCTTGATCGAGGAGATTATATTTTTCAAAAGTTTGGGCAAGAGAATATGCAGCATTAACATTATTACTATTAAACGTTTTTATAGCTTTGTCATAATATGTTTTTGCTTTTGTAGCATTTTCTTGAACTTCATAATGATGACCTAATTCGACAAGTAATTGTGCGTTTTTGGGTTTTTTTTCAATTTGTTTTTGTAGGATTTTTTCTGCCTTATCGAATTGTTCTAATTGTTGGTGTGATTCCACCAATCCCAAAAGATAGGTAGTACGATTGGGGTTTTTATTATACAACCGTTGATATACAGAAAGCGCTTTTTCGTATTTACCTTGCTGCATATAATTCTTTGCTAACTGCTCGGATTGACCAAACATAGGAACAGCAAAAAATAGGGCTATATAGAATAAGATAAAGCGCATACTACGAGTTTTTTTGTAAATATAGCAAAATGCGCTTTGATAATATGTTACAGGGACTGTTAAACCAGGGCTAGCGCTTTTAAAAATAAATTAAATTTTATGCTAAAAATAGTTATCTCCTGCCCTTCCTTCAAAGAGAGGGCTAAAAAACTTCTCTTTTGAAGAGACATTCACCCAAAAGAGCCGTAAAATCTATAAAAGCGTTTGTCCAGACTGTTAAATACGAATGTTCTTAACTTTTAATACAAAATCACTTAATTTCGATTATAAGTCGTCGACTTAATCTATGTATTCGAATCCACAGTATGGTACTAAAGCATCAGGAATTTTAATACCTTTAGGCGTTTGATAGTTTTCTAAAATACCCGCTAATACCCTTGGTAGCGCTAACGAACTTCCATTAAGAGTATGCGCCAATTGATTTTTGATATTAGTATCTTTGAATCTCAATTTCAATCGATTAGCTTGGTAGGATTCGAAATTAGAGACAGAACTTATTTCTAACCAACGATCTTGAGCTGTAGAAAACACTTCAAAATCATAGGTTAGGGCTGCTGTAAATCCAATATCTCCTCCACAAAGGCGTAAGATACGATATGGTAATTTTAATTCTTTAAGAATCTCTTTTACGTGATCCACCATTCCATCTAATGCCTTATATGAATTTTCAGGTTTTTCGATACGTACAATCTCTACTTTGTCAAATTGATGTAAACGATTCAATCCACGCACGTGAGCTCCATAAGAGCCGGCTTCTCTTCTAAAACAAGGTGTATATCCCGTACAACAGATAGGAAGATCGTTTTCATTTACTAATTCATCTCTAAACATATTAGTAACTGGTACTTCTGCGGTAGGAATTAAGTAAAGGTCATCTGCAGTAACGTGATACATTTGTCCTTCTTTATCTGGTAATTGTCCAGTACCATAACCGGATGCTTCATTGACTAAATGCGGAACCTGATATTCTGTATAACCTGCTTCTGTGTTTTTATCTAGAAAATAACTGATCAGAGCGCGTTGTAATCTAGCACCTTTCCCTTTATAAACTGGGAATCCAGCTCCACTAATTTTCACACCAAGCTCAAAATCAATGATGTCATATTTTTTTGCTAATTCCCAATGAGGTAGTGCATCATTCTCCAGAATAGGGATGTCACCTTCTCTAAAAACCTCTTCATTATCCTCTTCACTTTGTCCATCAGGAACAGAAGTGTGCGGAATATTAGGAACTGTATATAATAGATTTATTAATTCATCTTGGATACTAGATAGTCTGCTTGACAAATCTTTAGAACTATCCTTAAGTTGACTTGTTTTTTCTTTCAAAATAGCAGCTTTTTTAGCTTCACCATTTTTAAATAGCATTCCAATTTCTTTGGATAATTTATTAGAATCAGCAAGCGTGTTATCTAGTTTTGCTTGAGTAGCACGTCTTTCTTCATCTAGATTAATTACTTTTTCTAGAATAGGAGCAGCGTCAAAATTTCTTTTGGTCAGCGCTTTAATATACTCCTCTTTGTTTGCTATGATTTGTTGTACAAGTAACATTTGATGTGTTTTGGGCGAAAGAATATAAGCAGTTTCCGAGTTTATCAAAGAACTGCAATCTCATTCGCGTTAAAGCAGCAAATTTAAAGAAAAGCATGTTTTCTGAATAGTAAAAAGAGTATAATCTAAAGTATAATTAATAACAGCGTAATACCTTTGTCTTATTTAATGATAATCAGAGTGTAATTAATTAACTGAAAATCAAAACGATCTAAAATATTTAGAAAAGTAGCTTCTTTTTATATATTTTGATAAGGGAATTCCTTTAACGATTATCGTACGATTATTGTTATAATATATTGTTGTTATATTTAATATATGATCACTACAACAACTAGACGTTTTTTGAATTCACTTTTAATTTTTATGGGTTCGTTATATAGGAATAAAAGAACTCGAAGATTTACGTTAATACCGATATTAGTAGTCGGTTTAGGGTTTTTGTTGCTGCAAAAAATAAGTATTCCTGTAAAAGGAACTACTATTGCAGACTTGGATGATGAGTCCTTTTGGGCACATCCTTGAAGGAGTTCTATATCTCATAAGGCATCGATATTTTAAAGAAAAAGGCACGGATGCAATCTCATCAACTTACGGTATTGTGATCTACATGTACGAAGGAGGTAAAGGTGGGAAGACGGTTATGGTGCTTGGTCCCAAATGGTGGTTTCATTATTATGCGCATCTTGATGCGATCGATGCGTTTCTGTTTCAGCCTGTAGCATTTGGAACTAAATTAGTAGCAGTAGATAATGTGGTAGGTAAACTACCACATTTACATTATGCGATCACGACACCTTTTTCATATTGATGGTTACGAGATCCTGATATTATACAAGGAAATCGAAAAATGTTTTATTTAGATCCAGATACTTGGTTGAGAGCGTAAATCGTATTTTTATTTAAAAGAATTCTTTCTGTAGAATTGGTGTTTTGATGTTAGATTTATAATAAAAAGCTATGCTGTGAGGCATAGCTTTTTGGGTAATATGACGATGTGAGGTTTGGGGCCAATATTTTTAAGTTTGTATTATATGTTTCTTTTTAGAGGAAAATCCTAGTTACTTATTTTATGTTTCATACTAACCACACTATTTTGTTATTTTCTCTGATGTAAAAATAGTATAGGTCTTCTTAATATTTCTTTAGAATTGGATAGAAGTAAAGTTTCTGTAGATCAAATCCAATTTACTATCGACCAACTGAAATATTATTAAACAATCCGATAGTTTGGATTTGTAATCTTTATTTTTATTGGTTCATGACGAATGATTAGAACGAATATTACCCTGTTTGTAATTGATAGATCTCTAGAAGATTTTTTTATTCGTTAGGGTACAGGAATTTCTATATTGATTACAGTGCCTCTATCAATAGTAGAATCGATGACCATATTACCTGATAGGGAATGAAGTCGGTTTTTGATGTTCTTAAAACCAATACCTTCAGCCATCTTTTCTGAATTAAAACCGATGCCGTTATCCTCGAAAAGAAGCTGCAGTATCGTCTGATATTGATTAAGATAAATATCTATTTGATCTGCTTTTGCGTGTTTTAAAGTATTAGTTAATAATTCTTGAATGATTTTGAAAAGTTCCTCTTTTAAGGGGTTTTCTATCTCATTAATCTTTTCTTCCGGATGAGGATTGAAAGAAATTTTTTGATTACTACCTTGTTCAATATTATTCACGTATTCTTTTATTAAGGTAGAAATTCCATTGTTTTGAAACTTTTTTGAAGCAAGGTTATGAGATAAATCGCGCACCTGATGGTAGGTTTCATCTATTTGATTTAATATTTTCGTTTGTGTGTTTTCATTTTTACTAGTATGTGAGGAAAGTTGTAATTTAATGCTAGCCAGATTACCTCCAATGCTATCGTGTAACTCTCTGGCAAGACGTTTACGCTCTTTATTTTGTCCATCCATAGTTGCCTTAACCAGATTGAGCTCTTGATCTTTCATCAATCCGTACACTTTTTGTGAGTTTACCTCTTTTTGAGATTTGTTTAATGCTATTTGTGTTTTTAATTTCTGAAAGTATAAAAATAACAAGGCAATTACCGGAATCAATACAACTAGAAAACCAATCAAAAATGCTTTTTTGATGGTTCGTTGTCTTTTAATCTCACTTTCTTTAAGTAGCTGTTCTTCCTTCAGAGATAAGATTTCTTTTTCTTTTTGTAATGTTTGATATTTAATCTCCAAGTCTTTTACAATCTCTTTATTCTGATTTTTTAATATTTGGTTAGAAATAGAGAGGTATTGAGTCATAAGATTATAAGCATTCTCATAATCTTTTTCTGCAACTTTTATATTCCTAAGTACCATAATAACATCTCGCTGTAACTCAAGTTTATTCCATTGTATAGAATTCACATATGCTGAGGATAAAATTATTTCAGCATCTTGTAGATGTCCTTGATTATAATATATGATTCCCATTTGGATAACTGCATCTATATAGAGATCATAAAACTTACTTTGTAGCGCAACCTCTTTTACAGATCTAAAATATTCTAGCGCATGACTAAGATTGTCTTCGAATATGTCTATTCTACCTAATTTTAATTGAGTCTCTAATCTAATTTTGTTATTCTCGTAAATTCTTAAATCGTTTAGAACTTCGAGGTAGTTAGCTTTTGCTTTCGAAACATCTTTTTTAGCAAAGAATACATCTGCTAAAGATTTTTTTGCTAAAATTAATACCTCATTGTTTTCAGTGTTTTTTATAATAGTTTCGAATATCGATAAAGCGGCGTCATATTCTTTTTGATGAAGGTAAACAGCTCCTAGTCCTAATTGATGAGTATAGTGCATTTTACTCATTTCGGAAGCAGGGGAGATAGCAATACCATCGAGATAATGTTTCATGGCATCATCATAGAGCCCTTTCTCCAGTTTTCCTTTTCCGAGAATATGATAAGCTTTAGATAGATAGAAATTACGATTTAAAAGTAATTCTTTTTGCAATAGTACTTCATCTTGAAGAAGATTTCCGTAATATACTATAGAATCCGTAATTCCAGTTTGGATATGAATAGATGCAATGGTATCTATTAGTTTTGCTCTTTTCTGAAAATCTTCAGCATTTTTTAACTCATTATAAAGATAAGTGTCTACGAGAGTGGGAATTTTACCAAAAGTAGAGTACCAGTCCTTCTTTTCCTGAGCATTAACAGAAAAGGAAATCAATATGATAAAAATATAAAGATGTTTATTCTTCATCGTATTTAATTACCCACGGATTAGTTGTGAAATAGTTCCATTTTACGCTTGCTAAATCTGTGTCAGGGTCAATTAAGGTTTTTGATTTTTTCCCATTAACGGATACATTACTACGGACGTATACTTCTATGTCTTTTCCTTCTTTTAGTTGTTCTTTTTTAAGGAATTGGGCGAATTGCCAGATCGCGTCGGGTTTAGTGTTAACCAAACGGCGTTGTTTTTTAGAAAGGTATTGGTTCTTATCTATTTTCAATCTTTTACCTGGATTATCTTTATGCTCAATATAAAAACTAGTAAATCCAGATCGTCCACGAAGCATCATTCTCCAGCTTAGCTTGTGACCTTCTTCTGTCCATAAAACGTCACCCGGAATGAACCAATGACGGATTGGTAAAGCAAGTTGTATCACAAACCAAATAGTCAATGCTGGGATTAAAAATTTCCGGTAAGAAGGCACAGTCGTCTTATTTCCAGTATAAAATTCTTTTTTTGGCATAAAAACGCGATGGATACGTTCTTTAGAAAAGAAAAATACAGTAAAAGCTAATGATAAGTATGGAAATATTCCAATCTGAAATACGATAGAATTAAATAGATGAAAAAATATACTAATTATAAAAGCCGTGAGACGGGTTCTTCTCCAAAGTAATAACGGAATGATTAGTAGATCGAATAAAATTCCAAAATAGGTAATACTTAAATGTGTCCAATGTTGTTGTAACAATTCTCCAACAATTGGATAATTTGCCCTAGAGAGCATTAAATTTCTAGCTACTGTATAGTCTAACCAATCTGGATATAACTTAGCAACAGATGCATATGTGTATACAATCCATAATTGAATAATAATAAATAAAACACACCATCTAGGCATGGATATTCTCTTAAGCGCCGGATTTTTCTTTACATCCATAGAAAAATAATTTCCAGCAGGTAAAGTACTCATAAGAATACATAGTAAAAGTAATAGATAATAATGATTATTGTAGGACGATTTTTGCATATAATAAGCACCCGCCCAGAGAATTGTATAGGCAATCATGCTCCATCGGTATTTAAAACCTATCATAATTAATATGCCAAAAACACCCATCAATGCAAAATAGTAATACATACCATTACCAGGAAGAGGCTGCAAAAATTCAAAACCAATAAAATTGAAGGTGAATTGTGGTTCTACAAGAGTTCTTCTGACCCAACCTGTAAAAATAGCTCCAAAGGATTCTGCTGTAATAAGAAACCCAAAAAAAACTCTAAATATGATTAAAGCGCTATTATCTATTTGTGTAAATAACCAACGATTGATCATACCATAGAATTTATATACTCTCTAGAATAATCTTCATCTTCTTGCATTGCATTTTTTAAAGCCTCTATAGAATCAAATTTTTTCTCATCTCTAATGCGGATGAGCATTTCAATTTGAATCTTTTTTTCGTATAAGTTAAATGAAGCATCAAAGAAATGGGTTTCGATGGTTTGGTGTTTCCCATTTACGGTTGGATTATTACCAATATTCATCATCCCAAAATATGTTTTATTATTAATCTGGGATTTTACAACATACACCCCTTTTTTTGGAATTAGTTTGTAATCTTCTTCTATGTGTAGGTTAGCTGTTGGGTATTCTAATTTACGCCCTAGTTCTTTTCCTTTTATTATTTTTCCTGTAAGCATAAAATTGTATCCGAGATACCTATTAGCTTTTATAATATCTCCGTCAAGTAAAGCTTCACGAACTTTAGTGGAGCTAACGGCTACATCATCTATATCCTGTTTTGAGATTTCTTCTACTGTAAAATCATTCTGAATACCAAAAGAGGCCAGATCCGTAATGTTGGAATTACGATTACGCCCAAAACGATGATCGTAGCCAATAATAACGTGACGTAGATTTAGTCTGTTGACTAACATTTCTTCAACATACTCCTTAGCTGAAAGGCGAGAGAATTCTTTGGTAAAAGGATGGATTACTAAACTATCCAACCCCGTTTTTTCTAATATCTGTATTCGCTCTTCGATAGTATTGATTAGCTTGATATTTGTATCTTTTTGCAACACCATTCGTGGATGAGGAAAAAAGGTAAGAATTACTGATTCTAGATTGTTTCGCTTGGCAGCTTCAACCAATCTTTCAATTATTTTTTTATGTCCAATATGAACTCCATCAAAAGTTCCAATAGTAACAACCGAAGGTGTTTGATTATCATATGTTTTAGCGTCTGTATAGCGTTTCATCCTTCGTCTTTATTTATTTTCGATTGTCAGAAGGGATTCATTAGTATACACTGTAATTGACGTTGATTTGATAGGTGTATTTCGTTTCAAGAAGACTGATTTTTTTAAAACCATTTATTGTAATCTAGGTTTATTTTATTCTTAATACGCTGACAATGTATTAAAAATTATTAGCTATAAAATTAAGGAAATGTTGCGAGATCTACTAGTTATTTTCCGTTAAAGGTGTTCATAGTATTTGTTAATCCTGCAGTTGTAAAGGATTTAATCAATGCAATTCCTTTATCTAATCGTTCGGGCATAGTAGTTTCTTCTTCAGCCCTCCATTCTCCTAAAACATAATCTACTTGTCTACCTTTGCTAAATTCTGCTCCAACACCAAATCTGAACCTGCAATATTTAGATGTATTGAGTTGAGCTTCGATATCCTTAAGTCCATTGTGTCCACCTGCACTTCCTTTTGCTTTTACTCTAATGGTGCCAAAAGAAAGGTTGATGTCATCTGTAATGATTAAAAGATTCTCTACAGGAATTTTTTCTTTAGTTAACCAGTACCTAACAGCTTTTCCGCTAAGATTCATATAGGTATTTGGTTTTAACAATAATATTGTACGTCCTTTATGTTTATAGGTTGTGAGGTCTCCTAGCTTTTCAGTTTCGAAAGACAAGCTTTCTTCTTTTGCCAATGCATCCAGAATTCTAAATCCTATGTTATGGCGCGTATTGTGGTATTTAGGCCCAATATTACCGAGACCTACAACAAGAAATTTTTTCATGAGTTCTTCTTGAGTTTCTTTCTTTTCTTCTTTTTGTGAAAACCATTTTCTAAAAATAGAAAGCATATATGTATTGGTTTTACGTAAGGGATAGCAGCGGCATTCTTTTTTGTTATGCTCTTCGAGCGCCTCAGAGTACAACAAAAAAGATACAGTGAATAGCCCGACCGAAGTAAAACGGAGGGGACGCCATCTTAAAATCATTGTAAAAATAAAAAAAGCATTCTGAAAATAAAATCAGAATGCTTTTTGATTGTTTTCTTAATAAAGAAAAATTAAGCTTCAGCGGCTGGTGCTTCTGCAGCTGGTCCTTCTCCTTCAGTTTCTTCTTCTTCTTCTTCATCTTCGACAGCAGTACGAGATGTTTTCACCATACAAATTACAGTGTTATCCGGATGTAGGATTGTGAAATCTTCACTTGCTATACTGGTAACTAATAATTTGTTTCCTATTTTAAGGTTAGTGATATCACCTTCAATTAAGTCTGGTAATTTAGAAGCAAAACCTTTTACTTTGATACGTCTTAGGTTATAACGTAAGACACCACCGTTAAGAACTCCTCTTGCATTTCCTGTGGCTTTAAAAGGAAGTTCTACAGTAATTGGTTTGTCATCAAAAATTTGAATAAAATCAATATGTAAAATTCTATCAGTTACAGGGTGAAATTGAATATCTTGTAGTATAGCATTTACTTTTGTACCATTATCCAACGCGATTACCACGGTATGAACGTCTGGAGTGTACACTAAGTTTTTGAAAGCAATTTCTGGTGCTGCAAAGTGTATCATAGTGTCTCCACCGTAAATTACACAAGGTACCTGTCCAGCATTACGTAAGGCTTTTGTTGCTTTCTTGCCTACGCTTTCTCTTTGAGATGCATTGATTGTTAATGACTTCATTTTAAAATATATTAATAGTTATTAATTTACATTATAAATTTAGAGCTGATAGATTGATTATTATGAACTCTATCCATAACATCCGCAAATAAATTGGCGCATGTAATCACTCTAATTTTTTTACTTTGTTGTTTTAGAGGAATAGAATCAGTTACGATTAATTCTTCTAGCTTCGAGTTTTCTAATTTTTCATAAGCGTTTCCAGAAAGAATAGGATGCGTACAAATTGCTCTTACACTTTTTGCACCTCTTTCTATCATTAAGTCTGCAGCTTTGGTTAGCGTTCCTGCGGTATCTACCATATCATCTACTAGCACCACATTTTTACCTGTTACATCTCCGATCAATTCCATATGAGAAATTACATTGGCTTTAGCACGTTGTTTATAGCAGATTACTACGTCACTTAGTAGTGCTTTAGAATATGCATACGCTCTTTTAGAACCTCCCATATCAGGAGAAGCTATTGTAAGATCTTCTAGATTTAAAGATTGTAAGTATGGTAAAAATATAGTAGACGCAAATAAATGATCTACAGGTTTCTCGAAGAATCCCTGAATCTGATCTGCGTGTAAATCCATAGTTATGATTCTTGTCGCACCTGCAGTTTCCAACATTTTAGCAATTAATTTTGCTGCAATAGGAACTCTTGGTTTGTCTTTTCTGTCCTGACGTGCCCATCCATAATATGGTAACACAGCTGTGATATGTCTTGCAGAAGCTCTTTTTGCTGCATCCAACATTAATAGCATTTCCATTAAATGGTCAGAACTAGGATGTGTAGATCCAATAATAAAAACTCTTGATCCTCTTACAGACTCCTCAAAAGAAGGTTGAAACTCGCCATCACTATATGTTGATGTTATTACCTTACCTAATTTTGCCCCATATGCGGATACTATCTTTTCTGCTAGTTCTGTACTCTGAGTACATGCAAAAAATTTTGCTTCTGTAATTGAATTAGGCATAGGGTAAAATGTTGTTTTGTAATGAGTTAAAACTTATTTTTTAAAAACAAGGTGCAAATTTAAAAATTTATTTCTACTCTTTACCTTATTTTATTACTTATTTAATGGATGTGAGCAAATATTTTTTTAATTTTGCCGTCCAATTTACTTAGAAATGCTCAAGTGGTGGAATTGGTAGACACGTTGGATTCAAAATCCAATGTCGCAAGACGTGCGGGTTCGATTCCCGCCTTGAGTACTGAAACGAACAACTCTTTGATAATCAAAGGGTTGTTTTTTTTGTTTATGGACTTTCTTTAAAGTTTTTGTTTTTTGATAAAATAGAGCCGTGTAGGAATATTTTTTGATTGATTCAAAACTATTTTTTTAGATTCGGATTATTAATTCTATTTTTCAGTTTTACTGGAAATTCAAGTGAGTTTTTAAAAATTAGTCCTTTCCGACATTTTGTATGTCACAACTTTGATTATACTATTTTTTATCTATTGATTCTAAAATAATAACTGAGGAAAATGGATACTATGAAAACACCTTTAAACTAAATAGGGGGACTATTTACACATTTATATTACTTATTAAAATATTAACTTTAAATTTTTTTAAACATCTTTATATTTACGATTCCGTCTATTTTCATATACAGACCTTGATCTCTAGCTTGTATAATCAATTTTATAACAACATCTCGTGATGCTTTCAGCTCTAAGATTCTCATTTCTGCGTGGATTATATGAGGATCATTTTTATCCTTTGAACTTAAGATTTGTAGGTTATGAAACTTAATTTTATCCGCAATTAAAGATAATAGTACATCGGCAGCGTTTATTGGAGAATATGCTCCCTCTACTAATTTAATGCTGTTATTAATAGGGTTCATTGTGAATGCGTTTTTGTTTGTTAGATATTATGGTTCATCTATCAAATGATTTGATAAATAAAGTATCTATAAAATGAGTTTGATTCCAGGCGAGTAAGAGTTTATGGTTTTTAAGAAGAAAGGCCAAAGAAAGTAGGCACTAAATTATTCCATTTGTAAAAATTAGTTGAGTTTGTTGAATAATAAAGTGCCTAAGATGAGCTAATACAATGGTTATAAATATCTATTCTCCTTGTCCTAGTGAGAATCCTCTTTTGCCATCAAATTCATATAAGTTTTCAGTTTTGATTACATCAAATCCTTTACCGTTTAGTTTGGATAAAAGAGCTATTATCTGTTCATGATCAATAGGATTATAACTTGGAATTGTTTTTTGTATATCAGAATTCGAGGCTACGAATCTACACCTCCAATGATCCGTGCAATATGTTTCTTCTAAACCATTTGGATATACTTTAACTCCTCGATTCGTAATCATTTTTAGTTTTAAATTATATGCATTGATCTTAGATAAAGCATCTCCTATTTCATTAGGATCAGTACCTGTCCAGTCAATAAATGCATCTACTCCTACTAGCTCTTTTTTCGATTTTTTTCGTCTATATTCAACTGTTTTCATGCTACCAGAACCTTCAATAAGCTTACTTTTAGTTAAGTTTTGAGGGGTTTTCCCTAATCTGGATATTACTTCATTGGCGAATTCTTGTGTTGATACCTTTTTCTCACTCATTTTTGGTTGATAAATATCCGAAGTATGATATCCATCTTCGATTGTTGTTAATAAGGCATTTTTAACTTTATCAGCAATCTCTAATTGACCTATGTGTGCTAGCATTAAAACCGCGGCATTGATTAATCCTGAAGGATTAGCTATTTGTTGTCCAGCAATGTCTGGGGCAGAACCGTGGATTGCCTCGAACATAGCCACATTAGTTCCAATATTTGCCGATCCTGCTAATCCAACGGATCCAGCAATTTCTGCTGCTATATCAGAAATAATATCACCGTACAGATTAGAGGTTACTACAACATCGTAGTTTTCTGGATTAGCAGCTAGTTTTGCAGAACCTATGTCAATAATTTGAGATTCGCTTTTTATCTTAGGATATTCTAATGATATTTCTTTAAAAACCTGATGAAATAACCCATCTGTCAATTTCATAATATTATCTTTCACCATACAGGTCACTTTTTTTCTTCCATAGGCCTTTGCATATTCAAATGCATAACGGACTATTCGTTCACAACCTGGTCTTGTAATTAGTTTAAGACATTGCACTACATCTTGGGTCTGCTGATGTTCAATTCCTGCATACAGATCTTCTTCATTCTCGCGTATAATGACCACATCCATAGTAGGAAAATGAGTTTTGACAAATGGGTGAAAAGAGCTAACAGGTCGCACATTTGCATATAATCCTAAGGATTTTCTAAGAGTCACATTTAAACTTTTATATCCCTTTCCTTGAGGAGTAGTTATAGGTGCTTTAAGTATTAATTTGTTGCGCTTAATAATTTCCCAAGATTCTTTATTAATACCTGCAGTATTTCCGGATAAATAGACCTGCTCACCTAGATCAATAAATTCAGGTTCAATTTTAGCTCCAGCTGCCTTAAGAATATCTAGTGTGGCAGCCATAATTTCAGGACCAATACCATCACCTTTTGCAATAGCAATTTTTACAGCTTTTTGAGTCCTTTTTTTGTTTGATTCTTGAACTAATGTGTTATTTTCCATCTTATCTTATTTTATGAACAGGACAAATATCTGATTTTTAAATAATAAATTTTTATTTATATAAATTATGAATTAAATAAATTTATTTAATGTATGTGTAAAAAGAAATGTATACAGAGAATACAAGAGTTTCCTGTTTTTTGAAATTGGATATCAATACATTACGTTTTTTTTAGTAAGATCTTTATGTGTTAATCAAGCATACTAATGAGTTTTTTCTAAATATTTATAGAAGAAAATCAGGGGCTAGAATGTATAGTTTTAGAATCTATTTTTAATAAAAAAAATATTTGTTGAGTTTGGTTTTATAGAATGTTTTTACTCTAAAATGGTTACTGTTTTTATTTAGAACGATATCATTATTTATAGTAGCATCTTAATAAATTGAAGTAGTATCTAATCTGTTAGGTTTACTATTTTAGATAAGTTTTATTTATATTACACTCCATTTATACTATAAATAGTTCTAATGTTTAAGTGTTCAATACTTTTTCTGATATCGATTATGTGTTTTTATAATACGATACAATCACAGACTTTCCATAGTGATTCTATTAAGATCAAAAAAGTAAAGGAGTTGCAAAAGATATCAGAAATTACTTATAGAAAAGGGGATTTTGAATTGTATAAGAAATATGTAGATTCTTTGCAGCTATTAGCGAGAGAATACAACCTTCTGGAAGAAGAAGTTTTAGCCGTTGTAGGACAAGGTATTTATTACAGTAATATAGATGTGTATGATGAGTCTCTTAAAAAATATCTTAGTGCCTTAGATATAGCAAAAGAACTACCTGAGGATTCTAAAATAAGAATTATTATTTTGGCTAATTTGGGTAATATATATAATAATCTAGGGCAATATGATAAAGCTTCAGAAACCTTCAAGAAGGTTATTAGACTTGCCAAAACTCACGAAAATCCGGAGCGCGTATTGATTGCTTCATATAATGCTTTGGGTATTACTGCGATACATCAGAAGAAATATGAAGAATCTTTAGTATATAGTCAAAAAGTAGATAGTTTTGCTACAAAGCTTTCTAGAAATGATCTAAAAATAACAGCATTAAATAACATTGCAGATTCTTATGTGAAATTAGAGAAATACCAAGAAGCTATAAATTATGCAGAACAAGCTTTAAAATTAACAACAGAAAAAGAATCTATAGAAAGTAGGGCTGATTCACATTTGCATATAGGAGTTTCATATTTAGGGCTTAATAAGCTTCCGGAGGCAATTCATATGCTTACAACTGCGCAAGAAATTGCGGTTAATAATCAATTTCTAGAATTAGAAATGCACGTCCATGAATATCTTGCAAAAGCTTATGAATTAGAAGGTGAGTTGAAAAAGAGTGTAGAGGAACACAAAAAATACCAGGGACTAAGAAATTCTTATTTAAATACGCTGTCTGAAGGCAAACGTATTATTGCTGAAAGAGAACTCGAAGAACAGACGGCTCTTTTAAAAGAACAGAGTAAATCACTATCCAAACAAAATAAAGAAATTATTTTTTACGGTTCTATAATATGTGTTATTCTTATTGTGGGAGTATGGGGATATTTTTTTAACAGAAGGATTTCGTTAAAAAAACAATCCACTGACTTAATACAATATAAGCAGCTTTTAGAAAATGAAAACCAAAGTCTTAGAGCTAAGCTTAATACTGTGCTGAAAAAAAATAATGAAAGTCTTGTACTAACATCGATATCAGACAATTCTTCTAAATATCAAAATTCTTCCTTAAGCTCTGAAGATCGAGATGCTTATGCTGAAAGAATATTACAGTATATGGAAGAGCAAAAACCATATCTGGATGAAGATTTGAAGCAATCTGATTTAGCTGAAGCATTAAATATGAACATACCTCAAATTTCTGAAGTACTGAATGTATGTTTTCAAAAGAATTTCAATAATTTTTTAAACTTATATAGGATAAATGAAGTTAAAAAATTAATGAACAATCCCAATTACGAAGAGTATAAAATCGTAGCAATTGGGTATGAAGCTGGTTTTAAAAGCAAAACTTCTTTTAATAGGGCATTCAAAAATTTGGTTGGTCTTACTCCTTCTGAATACAGGAAAAAGAGTGCTTAAAACACAATTTATAGGTTTCAAATTATAATTTGAAACGTCTCCACTAACATTTATACATAGTTTTGAAGAAGGCAGAATGAAAAACAACGGTTTTCAGGGTTGACCTATATATTGGGTAATCCTAGTTTTGCCTATGTAAATAAAAGATGAATATAAAGGGAATGTTCATTTTAGTTCAGTTTACAGGGAAAAATTGATTTTTAAATATTTCATATGATAAAAAAAATACACCTGAGTACTTTACTGTATTTGTTAATTTTTGGTTTATTAATAAGCCCAGCATCTTATGGGTTTTCCTTAAATTATACTATTGAAGAATCTGAGTCCACTAGTTTTGTTGGAGAGTTTACTACCATTTGGGATACAACAAGGCCAGGTACTTCTGCAGATAATGAAATTACAATTCCAATAAATCCAGCCTACACTTATAATTATACAGTTGATTGGGGAGATGGTTCTACAGATACGGGTGTAACAGCTGGTATTACACATATCTATGACACTTCAGGGACATATACAGTCATGATAAGCGGTAATTTTCCGGCTATATATTTTAATGATTCTGGAGATAGACAAAAGATTATAGAGATTCTGGAATGGGGAATTATCGAATGGCAAACCATGGAAAATGCATTCTTCGGGTGTGAAAACTTGAATTTTGATGCAATTGATGCTCCTGATTTATCTAGAGTAACTAGTCTTCAAAATATGTTTCGAGAATGTAGTGTTTTTAATGGTATTGTAAATAATTGGGATATAAGCACTATAACAGATATTTCGGGGATGTTTACCGAAGCTGTAATATTTAATCGGCCATTAGATAACTGGAACACTATCGCAGTTACGGATATGTCATATACTTTTCACAGAGCAAGGCAGTTTAACGAACCACTAGATAATTGGAATACAGCTTCAGTACTAAATTTGGAATACACTTTTTCTGAAACGAGCAGCTTCAATCAAAATATCAATAATTGGGATGTGAGTCAAGTTACTAATATGTCTGGCACATTTAGATATACTGGTAATTATAGTAGACCGTTGAATAATTGGAATGTGAGTAATACGACAGATATGTCTGGAATGTTTCAAGGTTCTGCTTTCAATTTTCCTATTGCTAATTGGGATGTGAGCAATGTGACAACTATGGCTGCCATGTTTAGAGAATCTCAATTTAATCAACCCATAGAATCTTGGGATGTATCCCAAGTTACTGATATGTCATTTATGTTTCATAGACATAGAACTTTCGATCATCCCTTAAATGAGTGGAACGTAAGTAATGTAACTAATATGGCAAGCATGTTTGATGGTTGGATTTGGGGAGCAATTTATAATCAACCCTTAGATCGCTGGGATGTAAGCAACGTTACTGATATGAACTATATGTTTCGAGAAAACTCACAGTTTAATCAGGATATTAGTGGCTGGGATGTAAGTAATGTTACTAATATGAGAGGTATGTTTCTTGAGGCATTGGTTTTTAATCAAGATATAAGCAGTTGGAACGTAAGCAGCGTAACTAATATGCAGAGTATGTTTCAAGAAACTCTTGTTTTTAATCAGCCGTTGAATACTTGGAATGTTAACAACGTAACTAATATGTCTGCAATGTTTTTTAGGGCTTCACAGTTTAATTTACCACTTGATAATTGGGATGTGAGTAGCGTCGGAAATTTTCAAGGTATGTTTTCGAGTTCGATTTTTAATCAAGATATCAGTGGATGGAATACAGCTTCAGCGACTAATATGAGTACTATGTTTTCCGGTGCTTCAGCCTTTGATCAGAATTTAGGTACTTGGGATATATTAGGTGTTAGCAATATGACTAACATGTTATCTAATAGTGGAGTCTCTCAAGAAAATTATGATAACATATTGATTGGATGGGCAGGACAAGATGTTTTGGATAATGTAAATCTTGGAGCAACAAATCTAAATTATTGTGATGGAAGGAATGCCAGGCAAGATTTGATTGATAATCATAACTGGAATATCACCGGGGATATAGTCAACTGTTCATTTGTATTTTGTACTCAAATAACTTCTCCAGTAGATGGGGATACTAATGTACCTGCAAATTCTAATATACGATGGGCTCCAGCACCAAACGCTACGGGTTACAGAGTAAGTATCCGAAGAGAAAATGGGGCTACTACTCAAATAATATATGATAATCAAGATTTTGGTAATGTCGTAGGGTTGGATTTTACCAATGAGTTTACACCAGGAGATATAGTATATGTTACAGTGGTCCCATATAACGATGAAGGACCGGCTACTGATTGCCCGGAAATCAGTTTTACCGTAGTTGAAAGTTGGGTGAATAGTCCAGAGGCTTTTAAAATTACAATAGATACTAGAAACTTAGATAATAGTTCTACAGCTACGAATCAGTACAGATTAGAACTTAATACTGGATATCCGGGTTATTTGACCTATGATTTTTCAGTTGACTGGGGTGATGGTCAATATAATAACAATGTTTCTAGTGACATTATTCATACATATTTGGCTCCAGGTATTTATACACTATCAATTATAGGTGATTATGCTGCACCATTTCACGGTTCTTCGAACAGGGACAACCTTAAGTTAATTTCTCTTGATCAATGGGGAACACAAGTATGGCAAAGTATGCAACAAGCATTCTATTTCTGTGAAAATATGGAATATCTCACTACAGAAGTTCCTAATCTCACTCAGGTTACTGATGTATCACGTATGTTTAGAAGAGTAGAGTTGATGAATTCTAATATTAATAATTGGGATGTAAGTAATGTTACCAATATGAGTGATATGTTTTATCAGGCATATGCTTTTAATCAACCTCTAGATAATTGGGATGTTAGCAATGTTACTAATATGAATAACATGTTTAATACTGCAAATAGTTTCGATCAGTCTTTGGATGGTTGGGATGTAAGTAACGTTACGACTATGTCTTCTATGTTTAGTGGTACGAACGTTTTTAATTCTCCATTAAATTCTTGGAATGTTTCTAATGTTACTAATATGGCACGAATGTTTAACAGAGCCGAGTTATTTAATCAACCACTGGGTAATTGGGATGTAGGTAATGTTACTAATATGGAAAGCATGTTTGAAAGTGCGGAAGCTTTTAATCAAGATATAGATAGTTGGGATGTAGGTAATGTAACGAATATGAACAGTATGTTTGATAGAGCTGTAACCTATAATCAGCCAATGAATTCTTGGAACGTTTCTAACGTGACAATTATGCAAAGCATGTTTTCTCGCGCATCTCAATTTGATCAACCTCTAGATCAATGGAATGTTTCTAATGTAACTACTATGGCATCCATGTTTAGCACAGCAGGCAGTTTTAATCAAAATATCGATAGTTGGAATGTAACCAATGTCGTTTCTATGCAACGCATGTTTCGTTCTGCAAGCTCATACAATCAACCGTTGAACAGTTGGAATGTAAATTCGGTGGTAAATATGTCAGAAATGTTTAGCAATGCTTCAAGTTTTGATCAACCTTTAAATAACTGGAATGTAAGTGCGGTGGCTAATATGACATTTATGTTTAATGATGCAATTGTATTTAATCAGCCATTGGATAATTGGGATGTAAGTTCTGTAACGCTTATGACCTCTATGTTTGAAACGGCTTCAGCTTTTAATCAGAACTTGAATCCTTGGGACGTTGGAGTAGTAACGAATATGCAGGCTATGTTTAAAGAAGCTATTGCTTTTGACGAACCATTAAATTCCTGGAATACTTTAGAATTGCAGAATACTCAAGAGATGTTTAGTGGAGCTTCAGCTTTTAATCAAAATATAGATACGTGGAATGTTTCTTTTGTAATTACTATGGAAGAAATGTTTAGAAACGCTACATCTTATAACCAAGCAATGGATTCTTGGAATGTTGCTTCAGTAACCACCATGGAAGGAATGTTTCGGGGAGCAACTTCTTTTGATGAAGCAATTAGTAGTTGGAATGTAAGAGGAGTAGTTACGATGGAGTATATGTTTGATGGAGCCACGTCTTTTAATCAAACTTTAAATAATTGGAGAGTTAGCGGAGTTCAGAATATGAATTATATGTTCAGAAACGCTAGTAGCTATAATCAGGAAATGAATATGTGGAATATTGGTAGTGTTAGCATGCAATCTATGTTTGAAAATGCAGCTGTTTTTGATCAGTTTCTTGGCGATTGGAATATAAGTAGTGTTAGTAACATGTTAGATATGTTGGATAATACAGCTCTAACTCGAGAAAATTATGATAGTACATTAATTGCTTGGTCAGAACAAGCACTAACTTCAGGAATTAATCTTGGTGCCGAAACCCTTCTGTATTGTGATAGTATCCAAGAAAGACAATCTATGATTGATACTTATGGATGGACATTTACTGGAGACATTCGCGATTGTCCTATACCCTTATGTACACTGCTAACATCTCCTGAAGACGGTGATGTTGATGTACCCATAAATACAAATCTTGTTTGGGATTCTGTACTGTATGCTACTGAGTACGTGCTTACCATAACACTTCAACCAAGCGGAACAATAATTAATGCAACTGTTACTACAGAATCTTATGAATTTGCGGCGAATGAACTTGTCGGTTCTACTAGCGTAACAGTTCTTATAGAGCCTAGAAATGACGAAGGTACTGCTACTGGTTGTGTGGCCGAAACATTTTCTTTATCGACAAACCCACCTACGGTACCAGATTGCACAAGCTTAACAGATCCTATAGTTGGAGCAACTGATGTTATAATAGATACTGATATTTCTTGGGAGTCAATTGCTGATGCCGATGGGTATTTCTTAACAATAGGCACTTCTACAGGCGGAAACGATATTTTGAATAATGAAGATGTCGGGAATGTTACTACATACGATTTAACCAATGACTTACCAGAAGATATCGAAATTTTTGTTACTATAACTCCTTACAACGAAGAGGGAAATGCAACTGGGTGTGCGGAAGAAAGTTTTACTACAGAGCTTATTCCTGTAGTGCCTTCTTGTACTACTATTTTGGATCCTTTAAATGGAACAACAGATGTAGCAATAGATACAAATTTAAGTTGGAATAGTGTAGATGGGGCAACTGGTTATTTAGTTTCTGTCGGTACTACCCAAGGAGGTATCGAAATTGCCAATAATATAGATGTAGAAAATGTAACTACCTATGATATTCCAACCGATCTTAGTGAGAACAGAACATTCTACGTAACAATTATACCTTATAACGACGTAGGGGACGCTATTGGATGTACAGAAGAAAGTTTCAGAACTGGAGAATCTACGTTAAATGATCCACCAGCTTGTACAACACTTTCAGTTCCACTAGATAATACTGTAGACGTTTCGATAGGAACTGATTTAACTTGGAATAGTAGTTTTAATGCTGATGGATATAGATTAACGGTTGGTACAAGTTCTGGCGCAACGGATATTATTAATAATCAAGATGTTAATAATGTAACTGCTTTTGATATACCAACAGATTTACCAGAAGGCACAGAAATATTTGTTACCATAATTCCTTATAATAGTTTTGGAGATGCTACTGGATGTTCAGAAGAAAGTTTTACTACAGAAACCATAGCCACAATTCCAAGTTGTACTATTTTATCGATTCCTTTGGATGGTGCTATGGATATTTCTGTTGATACCGATATAACTTGGAATTCTGTTTCTGATGCTACGGGATATCGATTAACTGTTGGTACAAGTTCTGGAGGTACGGATATTATCAATAATCAGGATGTTCGTAATGTTACTACATTTGATTTGCCGACTGATTTACCTGAGAATACTGAGATTTTTGTAACCGTTATTCCTTATAACGCGGTTGGTGATGCTACAAGTTGTACAGAAGAAAGTTTTACTACAGAAACCATAGCTACAATTCCAAGTTGTACTAGGTTATCAATTCCTTTGGATGGCGCTACGGATATTTCTGTTGGTACAGATGTAGCTTGGAATTCTGTTTCTGATGCTACGGGATATCGATTAACGGTTAGTACAAGTTCTGGAGGTACAGATATTATCAATAATCAGGATGTTGGTAATATGACCACTTTTGATTTGCCGACTGATTTACCTGAGAATACTGAGATTTTTGTAACCGTTATTCCTTATAACGCGGTTGGTGATGCTATAAGTTGTACAGAAGAAAGTTTTACTACAGAAACCATAGCTACAATTCCAAGTTGTACTACGTTATCAATTCCTTTGGATGGCGCTACGGATATTTCTGTTGGTACAGATGTAGCTTGGAATTCTGTTTCTGATGCTACGGGATATCGATTAACTGTTGGTACAAGTTCTGGAGGTACGGATATTATCAATAATCAGGATGTTCGTAATGTTACTACATTTGATTTGCCGACTGATTTACCTGAGAATACTGAGATTTTTGTAACCGTTATTCCTTATAACGCGTTTGGTGATGCTACAAGTTGTACAGAAGAAAGTTTTACTACAGAAACTATAGCTACAATTCCAAGTTGTACTACGTTATCGATTCCTTTGGATGGCGCTACAGATATTTCTGTCGGTACAGATGTAGCTTGGAATTCTGTTTCTAATGCTACGGGATATCGATTAACTGTTGGTACAAGTTCTGGAGGTACAGATATTATCAATAATCAGGATGTTAGTAATGTAACTACTTTTGATTTGCCGACTGATTTACCTGAGAATACTGAGATTTTTGTAATCGTTATTCCTTATAACGCGGTTGGGGATGCCACAGGTTGTATAGAAGAAAGTTTTACTACAGAAATTATAGCAACTCTTCCTAGTTGTACAATATTGTCTGATCCAACAAATGGAGCCACTGGTGTGGCCGTTAGCACAGATATAAGTTGGAATACAGTTTCTGATGCTACAGGATATCGATTAACAGTTGGTACAAGTTCTGGAGGTACAGATATTATCAATGATCAGGATGTTGGGGATACAACGACTTTTGACTTACTTTCTGAGTTACCTGAGAATACTGAGGTTTTTGTGACTATTATTCCATTCAATTTAGTTGGTGATGCTATCGGATGTTCTGAGGAGCGTTTTACTACAGAAAATCCAATAATTCTAATAGATGATGATACTAAATATGGATTTTCTCCTGATGGTGATGGAATAAATGAGTTCTGGGAAATCGATGGTATAGAAAACTATCCAGAAAATACGGTTTCAATTTACAATCGTTGGGGAGATATGGTATTCGAAATTTCTGGTTACAATAATACATCAAGGGTTTTCAGAGGAGACGCTAATCGTTTGACCAATCTAGGAGGTGGTGAATTACCAGAAGGCACCTATTTCTTTGCTATTAACATCTCCGAAAGTAATTCTCTAAAGAAACTAAAAGGCTTTTTAGTTTTAAAACGATAATCTTATGACCAAATATATATATCTGATATTGACAACACTAGTTTTGTCATTAACTAATAGTTCTATAAAAGCTCAACAAACACCAGTTTTTGCTGATTATTATTATAATCAAGTGTTAATTAATCCCGCACATTCGGGTTATCATCCAGAAACAGAAGTAAGTATAAGTAATTTTGGTTATCTAAATGAATTCGAAGGAAGCCCGAGAACGTTTTCAGGAATTCTTAACACAAGTGTTTTTGATAATAATGTTGGAATTAGTGGCGGTTTTATAAGCGATCAAATTGGTGTAACATCAGCAACAACTATTTTTGCATCATATGCATATAAAATATTGTTGGATGAGAATAACAATCGAGCGAGATGGTGGAATTATAATCCAAATATGTTATCGTTTGGCCTAACTACAGGAGTATTGTTTTTAAATGAAGATCTAACAAGATTAAACATACAAGGCGATCCAAATTTTGAAAATGATGTGAATGTAACCGTTCCGACCTTTGGTTTTGGAGTTTTGTATAATCATAATAAACTCTATCTTGGATTTTCGGTTCAAAATTTATTTTCTGATAATATCGCATCTGATCAGAATGTAAACATTCAGACGCCCTATTACTTATACGGAGGTTATAGATTATACCTCAATAGATTTGAAGAAATACGAATACAACCAAGTGTGTTGGTTAAGTTTGAAGAAGACGCGCCTGCTCAGTTTGATTTTAATATATCTGCAAATTATAAAAATAGAGTAGAGATTGGAGCTGGTTATCGCAGTAGTTCATCATTTAATGGACTAGTAGGACTCTATTTTTTAAAAAATTGGCGTTTTGCATATAGTTATACTGCTTTTGGCAGCGCTACTCCTTTTAATAACACGAATGGGTTTATTCTTACTTATAAATCAGGTGAAGGATTTTAATGACTGGATAGTAGTTGGATTTCTTCGCATATTTCATAAGTTCAAAATTTTAAAGATTAATCATATTAATCTAAATTATAAATATCTGGATTTTACTTTTAACTAATTTAGGTATTCATAGTGTTAAGATTTTTTGACAAAATGATGTGTTATCTGTGTAAAGCTCATATGTAAACACCCTTTTTTTAATTTTATAATAATCTGAAATACAGATATCTGTATTTATTTACCCCTAAAAGTGTATTATAGAAATCTTATTTAGTCATAATATTACAGTCGTTAAATATTAACTCCTTTACTATGACTCACACATATATTGATAAAGTGAATTTATTTTTTTATTCATTAAGTATAGACAATGTTTACATTGCCAAGGAAGGTTCCTTGAATACAACTGAATAAGAAAATATCTAGGTATATTATTCATTTGAAATGTTTCAAATTCAGGATATACTAAAAATAAATAAAACGAGTTAATAGGAGATCGTCTAAATTACTACCCTTTTTGGACGTAAAATAATAAGATTTGCAGATTTCTCTTTTTAAAAAAAGAGAATAAAATAAAGGCTTTAATCAGAAATTGGGAAATTAAATTATTAAGTAAAAATTAAGAAAAACCTATGAATTTTAATGGCTCCAGAAACTAATAATCTGAATTGAACAAAAAAAGCAAGTAGTAAATAAATATCGATTTCTAAATTCTATCTCCCACCCTTCCGGAATTTGGATATATCACTTTTAAATATTGGATCGTACCAGAAGAATTTCTGGCTCGTTAGTAATGGTTATAGACCAGCTTAGATGTATTGTCTAATTTAATGGGTTTTAGCGTGGTTTAAAACTTCAGTAAGTTAAGCACAATATACTTTGTTAACTATCCATTGCTAATGATTTAGCCTAGATCTTCTTTGGGTAATAATATGTATAGAAACCTATATAGTTATTGCTATTTGGGTTATATACATCACGTGATTTGAAAATAATATAATAACACACACACAATTAAACTTAATTATGAAAATGTACTACACACACAAGAAACATTTTTCAACTAATCAATTATTTTGGTTAGTAATGCTATTATTTATTTGGGCGGGCGGAACCGCTCAAACAGTCGTCCAAAAACATGGAAGATTAAAAGTGCAGGGAAATAGAATTGTTGATAAGAACAATCAAGAAGTTAGCCTAGCTGGGAACAGCCTGTTTTGGAGTAATGCAGGAGATACTTCGGATTTTTATGATGCTGAAACGGTTGGGCATCTAGCAAGTAATTGGAATAGCTCAATAATACGGGCAGCAATGGGTGTTAAAGAAAATTGGGATGGCGGTACTGGTTATATTGACAGTCCAAATTTGCAGAAAAATAAAATCAGAAAAATAATTGATGCTGCTATTGATCAGGGAATCTATGTAATTATTGATTGGCATACCCACGAGGCAGAAGATTTTACTTCTGAGGCTGCCGACTTTTTTAAAGAAATGGCGTCTCTTTATGGTAATCAACCCAATGTGATCTACGAGATCTATAATGAGCCCATTAATCAATCCTGGTCAACAGTAAAAAGTTACTCAGAAACTGTAATTGCAGCCATTAGATCTGAAGATCCAGATAATTTGATTATTGTAGGTTCTCCAACTTGGTCTCAGGATGTAGATGTTGCTTCTAACAACCCTATTAATGATTCAAACACAGCATACACATTGCATTTTTATGCAGGAACGCATACAAATGGTTTAAGACAAAAAGCAACAACCGCAATGAATAATGGTATCGCATTATTCGTTACAGAATGGGGAGCAGTTGATGCTAGTGGCGATGGAGCTTTAGAAATTCCAGAAACAGAGAGATGGATGCAATTTTTTAAAGACAATAGTATTAGTCACGTTAATTGGTCAGTTAGTGACAAGCCTAGTAATAACGATCCTAGTAGAGCTGAAAGATCTTCTGTAGTAGAATTGGGTAAAGGAATTAATGGATTAAAAAGCGATCAGCTGACACCAACTGGTGATTATATAAAAGATCTTATTAAAAACTGGTCAGAAGATGATGGAGGTGATCCTGACGGTCCTAGTGGAACGATTAATTGTAATACCGTTGACTGTATCAGAAATGCTATGGAAAATGCACAACCAGGAGATGAAATTATAGTAGCATCGGGAACGTACACTGCCCCTGATAAGTTTAATTTTGGTAATAAGGCAACAAGATTTGGATCAGACAAGAATGGTACTGCATCACAACCAATTACGCTAAGAGCTCAAAATCCTTCAAACCCTCCAATTCTGAAAGGAATAAATGGAACATATGATGGATATGTAATGTTTATTCTAGGTGATTATTGGATACTTAAAGATTTAATTCTTGAAGAAGGGTCCAAAGGGCTTGTTCTTGATAATGCTAACAATGGTATTATTGAAAATGTTGTAGTACGTGAATTAGGAGAAGAAGGAATTCACCTAAGAGATGGATCTAGTAATAATCTAGTTAAAAATTGTCGTGTATATAACGTAGGGATTAAAAAACCAGGCATAGGAGAAGGTTTGTATGTAGGATCTGATAAAGGACAACATGAAAGTTCTGGACAAGCTGGTGATATTTTTGACAATAAGTACAATCCTAGTTGCGATAATAACACCATAGAAGGTTGTATCGTTGGTCCTAATGTTACGGCTGAAGGAGTAGATGTAAAAGAAGGTACTAAAAATACAATTATACGTGATTGTACTTTCTCTGCAGATGGTATTTCTGGAGAAAATAGTGCAGATGCATTTATTGATCTTAAAGGAGCTTATGGTTTTGTATATAACAACACCTTTAATTTGGACGGATCTACAATTATTAATGCTGGAGTGGATTTCTTAGATAGAGGAACTGGATTCAATACAGGTTTTAGAAATGCGATTTTTGATAATACTTTTAATTTAGGTAGTAGAGCAAACGAAATTCCGACAGCAAGAAAAAAACAAGGAGATCCTTCAGAAATTCATGTATGGGATAATACACGTAATCCAAATTCGCCAGATTTTCCAATAAGCGATGGGACAATAAATTTCGTAACAGAATCTTGCCCGAGCTGGAATATAATTCCTTGTGAAGGGGGTGGAGGAAATCAAGATCCAACTGTTAGTATTACATCTCCTAATAATGGAACTAATTTTAATACAGGAGCAAATATTCAGATCAACGCCAATGCAAGTGATTCTGACGGATCGGTAACCAAAGTAGAGTTTTTTAGAGGCAGTTCGAAATTAGGTGAAGACAACAGTGCTCCTTATTCTTACACAATTAATAATGCCCAAGCAGGTAATTACAATTTAACAGCTAGAGCAACAGATAACGATGGAGCTACTAAAACTTCTGGTAATGTAAATGTTTCCGTATCTAGTGATACGGGAGGAGACAACACACCTCCCGCAGTTTCTTTTGAAACGCCTTCTGGTAATTTAACGGTTGATGAAGGATATAGTAGTCTTTATGTTAAAGTAAATGCGTCTGACAGTAATGGAACCATAGATAATGTAAAACTTTATATTAATGGTAGTCTTGTAAGACAAGAAAAATTTGATCCTTATGAATGGGGGCACGGCACATCACCTAATCCTAGTGAAACAACTAATTTACCGGTTGGAGACTATATATTTAAAGCTGTAGCTACAGATAATGAAGGAGCTACTTCTGAAACTATTTTTACGTTAACAGTTCAAGGCGAAGATACAGGTGGTGGTAGTACTTGTGAATTTAACACTCCCCTTAATAGTTCATTACCCGGATTTGATAGAGTATCGTTTTCTAATGTTCATGTATTAGGAAATGGTGGCCCATCCCTGAATAATTTTAGGAAATTTACTATAAACTGGGTTCCTCAAAACAATGGATTATATCAATTCGCAATTAATACGAATAATGGATCTCCGGATTGGTATGTAGACTTTAAAAGCACAATGACGTTCCAACTTACGAATTCTAACCCAGAAGTTACATTAACTAATACAGGTTTTGAAGGATTAGATGGATCGTATTGGGTAGCAAAAGATGGAGATAATTTTGTGATGGTTTCTAAAAATAGTGGCTTTACAATTTACTTTAGTAATTCTAATACACCTCCTAATTGTAATGATAATAGATTACCAGTAGATCAAGAAAAGTTAGTAGATATTAAATTATTTCCAAACCCTGTTAATGATGACATACTTAATGTAACCGGTATTGCTCAGGAAAAATCAACATTAGAGGTCGCAGATATGCAAGGAAAGATTGTACTGCAAAAATTCATTGAAAATACAGAAGCAGGTTTAGATGTTTCTAATCTTAAATCAGGGATGTACGTCCTAATTATTAAGGGATTAAAATTCAGAAAATCTGTACTGTTTACTAAGCAATAATTAGCCTTAACCTAAATAATTATCAGGTAGTTATAGAAGCTACCTGATGATTATTCTAATAATTCAACACATACAAAAAAAAATGAATCACAAATACATAAAAAACAGTATTACGATAGTTTTATTAAGCTTTGCCTCATTTTTATTTGCTCAGGAAAACTATGTATATCAATATGATTTTGATCATCTATCTTCTGGTCAATACAATAGAGATCAGATTAAAGAAGCTTTAAATGTTTCATTTTGCAAAGGAGCGGATGAAGGAAGAGTACATATCTCAGATTTTGAAAACCGTGGTAAGGTATTAGATGTTAAATATCCTAAAGGACAGGTTAAAACTGGACAAAGTGGTATGCACACTAAAGTTCCCTTTGATGTAGAAGGTGAATTTGATGAATTATACATAAGTTATTGGATATATTTTCCTGAAGATTTTGAGTTTCGGGCAGGAGGTAAACTACCGGGATTAGCATATCAAACTTCAGAACGAAATATGTCTCTGCGATTAATGTGGAGGTACGATGGACTCGTTGAGTTTTATGTACATTATAATACGGAACCTACTTGGGATGGATGGCATGCATCTATTAACTGGAGTCTAACTGACCCTTATGATGAACCAAATGGAGAACCTCAAGCGGACCAGGTGAAGTTTAAAAAAGGACAATGGAACCATGTCGAAATGTATAATAAGCTAAATACTCCTGGACAAAATGACGGGATTATGAGAGGTTGGTTGAATGGAGATTTGGCTATAGATATTACAGATAATGGAGATTATAGACAAGCAGACGAAGGAGATATTCATCTTAATATTATATATCTATCCACCTTTTTCGGAGGTAGTGATGAGACTTTTCAACCTACTAAAGATCTAGAAGCTTACTTTGATGATTTTATCGTCTCAAAGACAAGAATTGGAAATTCTGGTGGAGATAACGGAGGTGGAGGAAATGGTGGCGATACAAATGAACCTCCAATGATATCATTTGCGACACCCACTAGTGATATTATAGTTGATGAAGGATATAGTCTTGATGTTAAGGTTAATGCATCTGATACTGATGGTAGTATAAGTAATGTAAAACTTTATGTCGATAATAACCTGATACGACAAGAAAGTGTTGCTCCTTATGAATGGGGTCATGCATCATCACCAAATCCTGATGAGGTAAATAATTTATCTGTTGGTGCTCATGTTTTTAAAGCAGTAGCAACCGATAATGAAGGATTAACTTCAGAAACTACATTTACGTTAACCGTAAAAAGTGAAGATACTGATGGAGGCGATAATTGTTCTTTTAATACTCCTATTAGTAATAGTATCTCAAGTATTAATAAGACATCCTTTTCTGAGGTATATGTCTTAGGAAATAACGGACCAACTTTAGAAAATTTCAGAAAGATTACTATTAATTGGAATGCAGCCGGCAATGGATTATATCAATTTGCTATAAACACGAATAATGGAGTTCCAAGCTATTATCTAGATCTAAAAACTAAGCTAAGGCATACACTTGGACAATCTAGTCCATCAATAACAATTAATGAATCTGGAATATCTGGATTAGATGGTTCCTATTGGGTAACTAGAGATGGAGATAGTTTTGTAATGGTATCAAAAACTGAAGGATTCTCATTATACTTCAGTAATGATGATCAGGCTCCTTCGTGTAGTAATAGATCTCGACCAGACCAGAATAATATAACTAACTTTTCTTATTACCCAAATCCTACCAATAGTTCAGTTTTATTTAGCGGTGTTGACCCATCAGTTAGTGAAATAGTGATTTATAATATGAATAGTCAGAAAGTTAAATCTATAAATCCAGGTAAAGAAAATACGGTTTCTATTGATGTAACATCATTAACCCAAGGTCTTTATTTTATCGAGCTAAAATCTTTTAAGAGTGATCCTAAAAGATATAAACTAATAAAAAATTAATTACACAAACTTAACTTATTAACTAATTAGAAATTTTATAATCATGAAAGAAAAGATTGTTTATAAACGGGATATAAATAAGAATGTTTTTACGCTATCACTTATGATGCTAATTTTACTTCTTTTTAATACTCAAAATAGTTTCGCTCAATGTAATACGATTATTGATGTAGATTTTAATAATTGGAATAACAGGCGATATTCTATTTCAGACATAAAAAGTGATTTTAATAATAAAGTAAAACCTTGGACTGCATCTACTTATAGAGGGGTGGAAGGCCCTGGTGCCGCAAGTAATTTGATAGAAAACACGCCACAAGAGACTAGAATTGTCAATGGGACTTTACGCGCGCAGTACTTAAAAAATGATGCCTCAGGTAGATCTGGTGGTTTTCTATTTGACCCCTATTTTGATGGAGTAGATGAAGCATATTTAGAGTATAGAGTAAAATTTGATGATAATTTTTTCTGGGCTACTGGTGGAAAATTACCAGGGTTGGGAGGTTCGACCAGTGGTATTAATAGTGAAAGTACGGGTCGTGGAACCATTCCATCTGGATGTAAGTATAATAAAAATGGATGGTCAGCACGTTTGATGTGGAGAAGAAACAGGGCACAAACCAATGCACCTTATCTTATCCTTTATAGCTATTTCGCTGATAAAACAAATGGAGATCCTAGAGTGGATGGAGATTGCGGAGATGGCAAAAGAATATATTCTAACCTTCAGGATAACAAGTGGTATACCATCCGTCAATATATTAAGATGAATACACCTGGGCAAAGAAACGGTACCGTGATTATGTGGATCGATGGAGAAGAAACCTATCGTGACAATAATGCCAAAATTCGTAACTCCGGAAAAAGTAATTTAAAAATCAATGCTCTGATTATGAATACCTATCGCGGAGGAAGTAGAACAGATCCTGTTTGGCATTCTCCAAGAACAGAATATACATTTTTTGATGATTTTAAAGTTTGGACAGGATGTTCTGATTCAGATAACGGGCCAAACAAACCGCCAACGGTTGCTTTAACAAACCCTTCTCAGAATAATCAAGAGTTTACTTTAGGAGAAACGATTACTTTACGAGCAAATGCATCGGATCCAGATGGCGACGTAGATCGCGTTAATTTTAAAGTAAATGGAGGCTATTATGATCAAGATCAAACAGCTCCTTATACAGTTACTTGGACACCAACAGCAGCAGGGACATATACAATCGGCGCAAGAGCTTTTGAAAATGGACAGGAAGGGCTTTCTACAGAAGTTTCAAGAACGGTAATTGTTAAAGCGCAAACGAGTAATCAGGCTCCGAATGTTTCTTTTGCTTCACCATCTGGTAATATTACGGTACAAGAAGGATATGATCTTACCGTAGTAGCTAATGCTTCTGATTCGGATGGTAGCGTATCTAATGTAAAATTATTTATCAATAATAGTCTCATACGTCAAGAAAGCGTATCACCATATGAATGGGGACACAATGGTTCTCCTAATCCACAAGAAGTGAATGGACGTTCTGCAGGGACGTATACAGTGAAAGCTGTAGCTACTGATAATGAAGGCAAGCAAAACGAAGCGACTTTTACCTTAACAGTAGCAGCAGACGATGATAATGGAGGCGATGGAGATGGCAATAATAATTGCTCATTTGGTACTCCGATCAATAGTGGTCTTAGTGCTATGGATAAGATATCGTATTCTAATGTACATATCTTAGGTAATGATGGGCCAAAACTAGGTAATTTCCGAAAGTTCACCATTAATTGGGTTCCATCTAATAACGGACTATATCAATTTGCTGTTAATACGAATAATGGATCTCCAGAATGGTATGTAGACTTTAAGAGTACCATGACGTTTCAGCTTAAGAATTCTAATCCAGAAGTTACTTTGAATAATACTGGATTTGAAGGTCTTGATGGATCTTATTGGGTTACGAGAGATGGAGATAATTTTGTATTAGTTTCTAAAACGAAAGACTTCACGCTATACTTCAGTAATGCTGCTTCAGTACCAGGATGTAATAGATCATCAGGCATTGAAGATGTTGAAGAGAAAATGGTAGTTTATCCTAATCCTGTGAAAGATAATATTATCTACATAGGAGGATTGTCTACTAATACTAAAGTGTTACAGATAGTAGATCTTCAGGGACGAATTATTAAAGAACTAAATTCAAAAAATGTCTCAGAAACTATGGATGTTTCAGAACTTCCTTCTGGCCCATATTTACTGGTTAGTAAAAGTAAGAACTCAAAACAATCCTTTTTATTCATTAAATAATAGGTATAACCCACCAAACTAGTCAGATATACATAGGTTGATTCATCAGATTGTCAACCTATGTATATCAATATCATCATAAATTATGGAAAAATATAAAATTAGAAATATTGCTTTCTTAGTAATGTTCCTATTAGCAGGGGTTTATGCGCATAGTCAAGTGCTTTGGTATGGAGACCCAAATAAAAGTGTAAAGAGTAGCTTCAGAAGATTTGATTCTGGAAATGCTGGTGATTACTGTAGTAATCAATCAAACAATTCATCTACAGCTACCACCACTACCGATTCAGAATATGGAAAAGTTTGGAAGGTTCGTAAACCGAAAGGTCAGAAAAGAGGAGAATTTGCCAGAACCACAGGTTCAGTCAATAATCATGTCCCGAAGGACGGAGATGTACTATATTATGGATGGCGATGGAAAATAAATTCAACTCCTAATATTAACAGCGGAATTGCGGTATGGCAATGGAAAACTGATGCCGGTAATCAAAATAATACCCAAAACTATCCGCTTAATATGGGATATGGAAACGGAAATCTGAGTTTAAGTGCTTGGGGACCTTGCTATCCATCTTGGAATTCTTGCAGCGGATCTATTAGCAGACGCAAGACTACTTTGTGGAATAAATCTATCCCAGAGAATACCTGGGTGAGTTTTGTTGTAAAAATAAAGATGTCCAGAAATAAAGATGTAGGATACATAGAATTCTGGTATAATGGAGAAAAACAAACTTTAACGAATTCTGGATTTCAGGATTATAAAGTAACCTTGTCTTCTGATGGCAAGAGGGCATATCACAAAACCTTTGATGGAACTGTGGTATATCCAAAATGGGGATCGTACAATGCTAATTCTTGTAACTTCGATGTTACTACTTATTATGATGAAATGAGAGTTGCTACGACTTTAGCAGCGGCAACTCCTTCTGGTAGTTCTTCTGATCCTAATAAACCACCAACAGTCTCATTGACGAACCCATCTCAAAACAATCAAGAGTTTACCTTAGGAGAAACGATTACTTTACGAGCAAATGCATCAGATCCAGATGGAAATGTAGAGCGTGTTAATTTTAAAGTAAATGGAGGCTATTATGATGGGGATTTTACAGCTCCTTATAGCGTTAGTTGGACTCCAACTGCAGCAGGGACGTATACAATCGGCGCAAGAGCTTTTGAAGATGGACAGGAAGGATTAGCTACGGAAGTTTCTAGAACAGTAATTATTAAAGCGCAAACTAATAATCAGGCTCCAAATGTTTCTTTTGCTTCACCATCTAATAATATTACTGTACAACAAGGGTACAATCTAACAGTAGTAGCAAATGCTTCTGATCCAGATGGTAGTATTGCTAATGTAAAATTATACATCAACAACAGTTTGATACGTCAGGAAAGTGTAGTGCCTTATGAGTGGGGACACAACGGTTCTCCAAATCCACAAGAATTAAACGGAAGAGCCGCTGGAATATATACGGTGAAAGCTATTGCTACTGATAACCAAGGAAAGCAAAGCCAGAAAACTTTTACGCTAACCGTTCAAGGAAACGACGGTGGCGGTGATGGTGGAGGAAGTAATAATTGCTTATTTGGTACTCCGATCAATAGTGGTCTTAGTGCTATGGATAAGATATCGTATTCTAATGTACATATCTTAGGTAATGATGGGCCAAAACTTGGAAATTTCAGAAAGTTTACTATTAACTGGGTTCCGTCAAACAATGGATTATATCAATTCGCAATTAATACAAATAATGGATCCCCAGATTGGTACATAGACTTTAAGAGTACCATGACGTTTCAACTTAAAAATTCTAACCCAGAAGTTAGTTTGAATAATACTGGGTTCGAAGGTCTTGATGGATCTTATTGGGTTACGAGAGATGGAGATAATTTTGTATTAGTTTCTAAAACGAAAGATTTTACTATCTATTTTAGTAATTCTTCTTCAGTACCAGGATGTAATAGATCTTCAGACATTGAAAACATTGAAGACAAAATGTTAGTATACCCCAACCCTGTAAAAGGAGATGTTATTTATATTGGCGGATTGTCTACTAAGACTAAAGTGTTACAGGTTGTGGATCTTCAAGGACGCATTATTAAAGAATTGAATTCTAAAAACACATCAGAAACTTTGAATATTTCAGAACTTCCTTCTGGACCATATTTACTGATTAACAGAAGTAAGAACTCTAAACAATCCTTATTGTTTGTGAAATAGGGATTTGTATAACTCATCATACTAGTTAGATACGCATAGGTTGATCGCAGATTGTCAACCTATGTATTCTAAATGGTAAAATAAAATAAAAGTAACATTGACGTAGTATAATATTTTACGTTTTGTATCAATTTTTGGCTATCAAAAACAGATGGCTAGATTAACTAGTTTCCATTATTAAAATTTTAACCTCAAAATATTCTTGAAACAACCATGAATTATTTTACTAACTCAAATAAAACAAAAACATTCTTTTTCTATTTAGTATGTTTTTTATTTACAAGTTATTATAGCATAGCACAAGTTCAATTAGAAGAAGAAACTAAGATTACGGATATAGGCCTATTTTTCGATGGAGAAAAAGTTGGGCGAAATGCTCCAAACAATGGGTCAGGATATGATTATTTTTTTGGAAATAGAATATCAGCCCATGGAGATTGTATTAAGAAGTACAAACAATTTGTTTTTATGACTTGGTATAAAGGAGGTAAATATAATAGACATGTGATGCTTTCCAGATATAATACTAATACTGGTGTTATTAAAACTATTGAATTTCCTCATACTCATACTGGATTAAATGGTAAATGGTGGATAGGAGAGTCTCATAACACAATAGCAGTTGGGATTAGTCCTAAGAATGGAACTATCCATATGCTTTATGATATGCATTCATATAGTAATACAGGGTTTTCAAGGAATGATTATTTTAGATACGCATACTCTAAAAAGAATGCGGCTATAGTTCCAGACTCGGACTTTAAATTAAGTCTCTTTGTTCCTGATGGAACTAATGACTACACCCATGTAAGTCTAAATGGTACTCCCGATCCTCAGCAGTTTCAAGATCTTACGTATCCTAAGTTTTTCCTAAATGATGATGGAGACTTACTAATGCATATGCGAAGAGGCGGTAATGATAACGGGGCATATGTTTTTAGTAAATACAATGCAGGAACTTCAAAATGGGATACACTAAACCAATTTAATAAATTAAATGCTAAAAATAATGGTCAACAATTTAATTGGGGACTTTATGGAAGTATGAAATATGTAAATGGTAAACTAAGAGTTGGGTTCCAAAGAAGAAGTGCTGACAAAAATGATAAGTACTTATATCAGAATGGTTTCTATTATGGGTATTCTAACGACCAAAGTGGTAGAAGTCAATGGAAAGATCACTCAGGAAGCTCGGTGAGTATTCCTTTTGCAAATGCAGATTTATTAAAAGTTTATGAACCTGGTAATTTGGTTTCAGCAACAGGAAAAGATGAGGTTTATATCGTATCAGGTTTTGACTGGACTGTTACAGACAGAGGAGATGTGCATATCATAGGTAAAGTTAGAGATACTAAAAATAACGTAACCAAAAATGTACATACGTACAAGCCAGCGGGTAGTTCAAGATTTATTACTTCAACAAATTTTTCAGGAGGGGATCAATTATATACATATAATAATAATATTTACATTATTGGTATTAATAATAATCGTGTTTACGTAGAGAAAGCAGACGGAGGTAAAAATAATTTTACCAGAATCTATGCGCCAACAGGAGGAAAGAAATTTAGGCATGGTGTTCCTTATATCACTGATGGGAAACTGTATTATTATCTGATGGAAAAAAAATCAGGAGATAAGCAACCATTGTACCTACAGGTTATTGATTTAGGAATTAATAATGAAGAAAATAAACCACCAACAGTTTTCTTAACAAATCCTTCTCAGGATAATCAAGAGTTTATTCTAGGTCAAACTATTGCGTTAGGCGCAAATGCCTCTGATCCGGATGGGAATTTAGATCGTGTTAACTTCAAAGTAAATGGAGCGTATTATGATGGAGATACTACAGCACCTTATAGTGTAACCTGGACACCTACCCAAGCAGGAACCTATACAATTGGTGCTAGAGCTTTTGAAAAAGAGCAAGAAGGGCTTTCTACAGAGGTTTCCAGAACAGTAATTGTAAAAGAAGAAACAAATAATCAATCACCAACTGTAGCTTTAACAAATCCTTCTCAGGATAATCAAGAATTTACTTTAGGCGAAACGATTACTTTAAGAGCGAATGCATCAGATCCTGATGGGAATTTAGATTATGTCAATTTTAAAGTAAATGGTTCTTTTTTCAAGCAAGATCGAGATAGACCTTTTAGTGTAACTTGGACCCCTATTACATCTGGGGTGTATACCATTGGGGCTAAAGCTATTGATAAAGATGGATTATCTAAAGAAGTATCAAGGACTTTAATAGTGCAAAGTAGTAACACTGATGGAGGAAGTAATAATTGCTCATTTGGTACTCCTATAAATAGTGGTCTTGCAACTATGGATAAACTGTCCTATTCTAATGTACATATCTTAGGTAATGATGGGCCAAAACTAGGTAATTTCAGAAAGTTTACTATTAATTGGGTTCCGTCTAACAATGGATTATATCAATTCGCTATTAATACGAATAATGGATCTCCAGAATGGTATGTAGATTTTAAAGCTAAAATGACTTTTCAATTAAAGAATTCTAATCCAGAAGTCACTTTGAATAATACCGGATTTGAAGGTCTAGATGGATCTTATTGGGTTACGACTGATGGAGATAATTTTGTGTTAGTTTCTAAAACGAAAGACTTCACCCTATACTTCAGTAATGCTGCTTCAGTACCAGGATGTAATAGATCTTCAGGTATTGAAAACATAGAAGAGAAAATGGTAGTTTATCCTAATCCTGTAAAAGATAATATCATCTATATAAGAGGATTGTCTACTAATATTAAAGTGTTACAGGTTGTGGATCTTCAAGGACGAATTATTAAAGAATTGAATTCTAAAAACACATCAGAAACTATGGATGTTTCAGAACTTCCTTCTGGCCCATATTTACTGGTCAGTAAAAGTAAGAACTCAAAACAATCCTTATTGTTTATTAAATAAGAGATAGGTGTAACTCGCTAAACTAGTCAAATACAAATATCAGATTGATTAGTTTTTATTATTAAAAATTTAACCTCAAATATTCTTAAAACCATTATGAAAGATCACTTAAAAAGCACAAGTAGAATCACTGGATTCCTTGTATTTAATATATTATTTCTGTGTACCAGTTTTTCGGGCATAGCAAGAGAGAAATTAATCGATGAAACTTATAATAATGCTCCTTCCGTCTCCATCATTGGAATTAATAATACATACTCGGTTGGATCAGATATACTGGTAAATATTAATGCTAACGATTCTGATGGAAGTATTACAAAACATCAAGTATATGTAAATGGAACATTAGTAGATACTGATGGCTCTGATTACACTCCTCATCCTATAGCAAATGCACAACCAGGAAATTATACGATTAAAGTAATTGTTACCGATAACGATGGTGCTACGGATGAAGACACAAAAAGCTTTACAGTAAATGGTTCTTCTGGTGGAGGTGATAATTGTGATACTGTTTACGAAGAGAAAAATGGCCTAGTTATTATTGAAACAGAAAACCTTTCTATAGCAGGAAATTGGCAAAAAAAGAATGCAATATCAGGGTTTACAGGAGCAGGTTACTTAGAATGGACAGGCCCCGATCATTTTAATGACCCAGGTAATGGAGTGATCAATACAAAAATTAAGATCAATTCTGCAGGACGATATAAATTCCAATGGAGATCCAAAGTGGGTGAAGGTGATAATGCTACAGAAGCGAATGATACTTGGTTGAAATTTCCTGATGCTAGTGATTTTTATGCACAAAAAGGAAGTGAAAGAGTGTATCCGAAAGGGTCTGGAAAAACACCCAATCCTGAAGGAGCTGGTAGCGAAGGATATTTTAAAGTATATTCTACAGGAACGACAAACTGGACTTGGACATCAAAAGTAAGTGATAATGATCCTCACGATGTTTTTGTAGAATTTGATTCTCCTGGTACATATACAATGTTAATATCTGGCCGTTCTAAACATCACATTGTAGATAGAGTAACACTAAACCGCACAAGCACAAATGCTACTAACTTATCCCTAGAGGAAACGCTTTGTGATGATAATACTGGTGGTGGTGATAGCAACGCATCCATTACAGGTGAGCGAAAAAAATGGCATAATATAACACTAACCTTTAATGGCCCAAATACTTCAGAAAGTGCTGGAGAAAATCCATTCCTCGATTATAGATTGAATGTAACATTTACACATCAAAGCGGATCTCCATCCTATGTAGTACCTGGATATTATGCTGCTGATGGAAATGCAGCGCAAACTTCTGCAACCAGTGGTAATAAATGGAGAGCGCACTTTGCGCCAGATAAAACAGGAACTTGGAACTATTCAGTTTCTTTTAGAAAAGGAAGTAATGTAGCTGTAAACGATGGCACGAATGCGGGAACTGCAGCTGGATTTATGAATGGAGAAACGGGTTCTATAAATATCAATACATCGGATAAAACTGGAAGAGATTTTAGAGCAAAAGGGCGTTTACAGTATGTAGGAGAACATTATCTACGTTTTGCAGAAACAGGCAAATATATGATCAAGCAGGGATCTGATTCTCCAGAAAACTTATTGGCATATAGCGATTTTGATAATACACCAAACGCTGGAAATAGAAGAAAGAATTATGCACCCCATGTAGGAGATTGGGACAACGGTGATCCAACCTGGAAGAACGGAAAAGGAAAAGGATTGATTGGAGCAGTAAATTACATTGCCAGCGAAGGATTAAATGCTATGTCGTTCTTAACTATGAATATTGATGGAGACGATGACAATGTATATCCATATGTAGGCAGCAATCAACGTACTCGTATGGATGTCTCCAAATTAGCACAATGGGCTATCGTTATTGAGCATATGCAGCAAAATGGAATTTTTGCACACTTTAAAACACAAGAAACGGAAAACGAGATGCTCCTTGATAATGGAAATGTAGGAACACAACGTAAATTATATTATCGTGAACTAATTGCCAGATTTGGACATAATTTAGCACTTAATTGGAATCTTGGTGAAGAAAATGGAACTTTTGGTAGTACGAATCAAAGTACTGCTCAACGAAGAGCAATGACTCAATATTTCTGGAATAATGATCCATATCGTCATCATATCGTTATTCATAATGCACCTTCTTTTTTTCCGGAGGATTTGTTAGGGAATACATCAAACCTTACGGGGCTTTCCATGCAGACGAATCAATCTAGTTTTGGAAATGTTTTTAGTTGGACAAAAGAATGGGTAGATAAATCAAGAAATGCAGGAAAAAAGTGGGCAGTAGCCGTTGATGAACCCGGAGATGCGGAGAATGCTATTCGACCAGATAATGATGCAGGTAATTCTCATACGGATGGTAGGAAAAATGCTATGTGGGGCACCTTACTTGCAGGTGGATGGGGTAATGAATGGTATTTTGGTTATGGATATGACGATTCCGATCTTTCTTTACAGAATTTTAGAAGTAGAGACAAATGGTGGGATTATGGTCGTCATGCAATTAGATTTTTTGACATTGTAGATCTTCCTTTGACACAAATGCGAAATAATAATTCTTTATCGTCTAATAATAACGACTATTGTTATGCAAAACAAGGAGAAGCCTATGTAGTATATTTAAAAAATGGAGGTTCTACAAATCTTAATTTAAATGGACAGAGTGGTCAATTTACTGTTAAATGGTATAACCCACGTACTGGCGGTAATTTAGTCAATGGTTCTGTAATCAATGTTAACGGAGGTGGAAACAGATCTTTAGGAAACGCACCTAACAGTACAGGAAGCGATTGGGTAATAGTAGTAACTAAAAATAGTACGGATCCAACTGAAAATACAGCTCCAACGGTATCATTGACTAATCCTTCTCAGAATAATCAGGAATATATGCTTGGAGAAACCATTTCCCTAAGCGCCAATGCATCAGATGCTGAGGGAAGTATTGAAAAAGTAAACTTTAAAGTTAATAGTTCTTTTTTCAAACAGGATCAAACAGCTCCTTATAGCGTGAGCTGGACACCAACAACCGCAGGAACATACACAATAGCCGCTAGAGCTTTTGAGCAAGGTCAAGAACAACTCTCTACAGAAGTTTCTAGAACAGTCATTATTAAAACACAAACGGATAATCAGGCTCCAAATGTTTCCTTCGCTTCACCTTCTGGCAATATTACAGTACAAGAAGGATATGATCTTACGGTAGTTGTAAATGCCTCTGATCCTGATGGTAGTGTATCAAATGTTAAATTATATATCAATAATAGTTTAATTCGTCAAGAGAGTGTAGTTCCTTATGAGTGGGGACATGATGGATCACCTAATCCTGAAGAATTGAACGGACGTTCTGCCGGGACTTATAGTATAAAAGCTGTTGCTACTGATAATGAAGGACAAAGTAGCGAGATAACTTTTACTTTAACTGTTCAGAGTACCAATACGGGCGGAGGAAGTACTTGTTCATTTGTAACTCCTGCAAGTAGTAGTTTGGCTGCTATGGATAAAGTTACGTATGCTAATGTACATGTGTTAGGAACGGATGGTCCTAAACTAGGTAATTTCCGAAAGTTTACCATTAATTGGGTACCTGAGAATAATGGGTTACACCAATTTGCAATAAATACAAATAATGGATCACCAGATTGGTATGTAGATTTTAAAGATTCCATGAGTTTTCAGTTACAGAATTCTAATCCAGAAGTTACTCTGAATAATACTGGTTTTGATGGATTGGACGGTGCTTATTGGGTAGCTAGAGACGGTGCTAATTTTGCATTGGTTTCTAAGTCTGGAAATTATACAATTTATTTCAGTAATTCAGCAACCGCTCCTAATTGTAATAGATCAAACCCAGAAACAGATTTTACACAAATAAATGCATTTCCTAATCCAGTTTTAGATTCTTATTTATCAGTTACTGGGATGATGTCTGAAGAATTAAAAACACTTCAAATAATAAGTGTAGATGGAAGAGTTGTAAAAGAAATTACTACTAAAAATGAGAGAGAAACTATAGATGTTTCTGAATTGCCATCAGGTTCTTATTTCCTTTCGGTTAAAGCAGTTCGATTCAAAGAATCACTGTTATTTATAAAAAAATAGAATCTATAATTAGCATTAGGATGTTTTGTTAAACAGAATGCCCTAATGCTAATAACTGCACGTTAAAAACAGCTAATCACAATGAAAAATTTTAAAACAAGACTTAATCAAAAGTTATTTTGGTTGCGAGAATATCTCGCTACTAATGAGCAGCAATTAAATGTAAATATTAGAAGACAAAAATTATTTTCTGATTTATTTATCAATAGGTCTGGTGCATTCCTTTGGTGTATCTTATTTGCCAATATACCCTTGCTTCAATCCCAAACTACTTCTTCTGCTACTTCCAGTTCAGGCAGTGGGTATTCTGTTATAAAAAATGATGGGTTTGGTATAGAAGATCCAGATTGTAAGCACAAGAGTTTTGGACCTCATATTACCCAAAGGTTTGATAATGAATTAGACAAGAATGTATTTGTTTTTCATAGTCATATCGATGACGATGATGATCGATGTAAAAATGATGATCGTGTGCGCATTGAAATAAAAGGAGGACCAGGAGCTAGTTCCAATACTTTGCGTCACCCCAGAAATTCTACTAGCTACTATAGGTGGAAGTTTCGTTTAGCAAGTAATTATAAAGCTAGTAATAGATTTTGTCACTTCTTTCAATTAAAGGCTAAAGGAGGAAGTAATGATAAGCCACCAATACTAACTTTATCAGCACAAAAAGATAAATTTGAGTTGGTACATAATAGAAAAAATCCGAATTCTGTTTATGTTGATCTAAAACAAGAACCACTATCTAGATTTAAAGGAGAATGGATCGAAGGGTATGTGAAAATAAAACATGGGGATAATGGAACACTCAATGTGGTGCTGAAAAAAGTGTCTAATGGACAAACTGTTTTTTCTTATTCTAATTCTAATATAGATTTATGGAGAAGTGGAGCAGATTATAATAGACCTAAATGGGGTGTTTATAGAGGAAAAACGAGTGGATTAAATGATGAGCAGGTACGATTTGCTGATTGGTGTGTTTCCGAGTCTTCTGAGAGTCAATGTCCTTCTTCAATTGGTACAGGAGGATCCAATCAAAAACCAAACATTTCTTTTGCTTCACCATCAGGAGATATTAGTTTGCCCGAAGGTTATGATGAACTCGAAGTTACTGTAAATGCATCTGATAATGATGGTTCTATTAGTAATGTAAAATTATATGTAGACGGCGATTTTATTCGTCAAGAGGTCAATGCTCCCTACACTTGGGGACAAGGGAATAATGCAAATGAGCTTTTAGGATTACCAGTCGGACAGCATACAATCAAAGCTGAAGCAACTGATAATGATGGTGCTAAATCAAGTAAGTCGATAACAGTAACAGTGACTGGTACTTCAAATAATCAAAAACCAAATGTATCTTTTGCATTACCATTGGGTAATATTACGGTTGATGAAGGATATGATCTTACTGCAGTTGTGAATGCATCTGATTCCGATGGAACTGTAGCTAATGTAAAGTTGTATATAGATAATGACCTTGTGCGCCAAGAAGTTAATGCTCCATACGAATGGGGTCATGATACCTCTCCAAACCCTCAAGAAATAAATGGGTTGGGTACTGGTTCTTATACATTTAAAGCGATTGCTACGGATAATGATGGAGCAACCAATCAAGCAACATTTACACTAACAGTAAGAGGAACAGATTCAGGTGGCGGAGATACATGTTCCTTTGGAGCGCCAATGAATAGTGGTCTAAGCCCTATGGATAAAATCACTTATAGTAACGTACATGTGTTAGGGGATAACGGACCTAAATTAGGAAACTTCAGAAAATTTACGATTAATTGGGTGCCAGATAGTAATGGTCTGTATCAATTTGCTATAAACACTAATAATGGATCTCCAGACTGGTATGTAGATTTTAAAGATACAATGACTTTTCAGTTACAGAATGCTCAACCAGAGGTTACTTTAAATAATACTGGTTTTGAGGGATTAGATGGATCGTATTGGGTAGCAAGAGATGGAGAAAATATGGTCTTAGTTTCTAAAACAAAAGATGCTACTATTTACTTTAGCAATTCTCCGACAGCGCCGAATTGTAATCGTGAAAGACCAGAAAACGATTTGGTACAGATCAAAGCATTTCCGAATCCGATTTTATCTTCTTCATTTACTGTGTCAGGTATGTCATCTGAATTAAAAACGCTTCAAATAGTAAGTCTGGATGGACGCTTAATAAAAGAGATAAGTACAAAGAATGAAACGGAAGTTTTGGAGGTTTCAGAATTACCTTCAGGCTCTTATTTCTTATTAGTAAAATCAGTTAGGTTTAAAGAATCATTATTGTTTGTTAAAAAATAAAATTGAGCTAATAACAACCAGGATATTTTATTGAATTAAGTGTCTTGGTTGTTAAATTTTCATCAAAAAAATATACCATTTTAATTGTAGTATAAGCATTTACTCATTTTTAATAAAAACAATATCACTTTTTAATCGAAATATCACAGAAGTGTTCTTTGCGAAATCTATAAAAAATATTGAAAAAATAAATTTAAATATATGATATACAGTATTTTATGTTTTTTGAAGATTGATTTAATATAAACTAAGTCAATAATTTCGTTAATATTGTTAAGTGGTTATGAAAAGAAGATCCAGACTCTTCTTTTATGAATATTACAATACTTTAAACAAACATTATTGGGACAATATTTATAACTTAAAAGAGATTACATATGGTAGTATTCGTTTTTAAAATGTTGTTTTAAAAGATATTTAATACCAAAAAAAATATTTCTTCCCTTAGATCTTTAATATTTAATATGCGTTAGCGCATACGGCATTCCTTTTGTGAATTTTTCATAAAGAGGATTGGTGATGTTATTTAGTTAAAAGATTAAAAATTAGTGGTTGCTACATAGAATTGAATATTAAATCTTGCTAAAACTTTATAGTTTTTTAGTTGATTAAATCAATATCTGTGATTTGTGTTCAACTATATAGATTACAATTTTTTAATATGACAAAGTGTAATATCGATGAAGATTAATAAATATCATAGTTAAAAGAATATACTCTTATTATAAACCTTAAAATTAAAATAAAGCAAACTCAACAAATCATGAAAAAACTAACAATCCCAATATCCATACTGAAGTGCTTAGCAAAACGAAACGCTTTCGCAACTACAGTGGTCCTTATATTTTTTACTTTTTGTATTGGTACTCTCTTTGCAAATAACAAAGTTCCACCTCCCAAAGTCACTTCCTCATATGATTGTGTACCTCCTAATAGTTTGGCTACGATTAGACCAATTAGTTCTGGATTATGGACAGATCCATCTACATGGCCTAACGGCATAAAACCAACAGCAAACGATGATGTTATAGTCCCACAAGGAACTAATCTAATTATGGTTGGTACATGCAGAGCAAAAAGTATCACAGTACAAGGAAAATTGAGTGCTGTAAATTGGCAATCGGAAGGAGCGTGGATCGACCTAGAAACACAAAGTATTATGGTAGCCAATGGCGGTTATCTAGAAATAGGTACTGAAGCCCAGCCGTACTATGCCACTCAAAATAATAACGGGATTAGTTGTCAAATAACACTTACAGGTAATAAAATAAACAATGCACCTGCCTCTTATAAAGCTATAATGGTAATGGGCGGAGGTCGATTAGAGCTACACGGTAAAAAAAGAATGAGTTGGACAAACATCGCCACTACTGCCAATATCGGTGCTACGCAAATTACCTTAAAAGAGGCTGTTGATTGGGAGGTAGGCGATAAAATCGCATTGACTGCTACAGGTTTAGCCAGTAGTCAATCTAAAGCTTGGAACAATGTAGACGAAGGAGAGATAACGGCTATTAGCGGTGATAGAAAAACTCTTACACTCACATCTCCTCTTAAATTTAAACATATCGGTGGATCTAAAACATATACGAGAGCCAGAGATGGAAAAACTTGGAATGTAGATATTTATGGAGAAGTAGGTTTGTTGTCGCATTATATCAAGATTCAGGGTAAAATGAATGGGAATAATGAACAAACTGGATTTGGTGGTCATATTATGCTAATGAAGAATTCTACTGCTCACGCAGAACATGTAGAACTCTACAAGATGGGTCAAAAAGGAGTTTTAGGAAGATATCCATTCCATTGGCATTTAAACGAAGATAAAGCACAAGGCAGTTATTTAAGAAATAGTAGTGTACATAAATCTTTTAATCGTGCAGTAACCATTCACGGTACAGACTATGTAACCGTAGATGGAGTATTTGCCTATGATCATATTGGACATGGGATATTTTTTGAAGATGGAGGAGAACGTTTTAATACACTCAAAAACAATGTAGTGTTTGTAACAAGGAGACCAAAACCTGGAGAGCAACTAACACCTTCTGATAATCAATTTAATGCTCCGCAAAACAGAACACCTTCATCATACTGGATCACCAATCCGAATAATTACTTTGAGAATAATATCGCTGCAGGAACGGAAGGAACTGGATTTTGGTTTGCCTTTCCTGCAAATGGGCCATTATTTGCAACAGGTGAATTGGATTATTATAAAGGCAATCCACTTCCTTGGAAAGATAAGTTAGGAAGGTTTGACGGATTTGTTGCTCATACCAGTATGACTGGTTTTGATGTTTTTGATCAATTGAACGATGACCATTCTATAAAAGCAAATTTCGGTTGGGATATAGGTACTCGACAACTAATTAAAAATGGTTTGTTCTATGGAAATGATCAAGCAATTTATTCCGGTTTGGGAGTAAATGGACAGAACAAAAATACAGTTTTCTTTAATTGCGCCTTTAGTGACAATAAAACGGTTACGATGCTTGCTGGTGACCTAACTATAGAAAATAGTCTTTTTAATGTGGATACGGATCTGGGTGTTTTTAGTGGGACACGAGAATTCTTTAGATTCTATGATGGACCAGGAAGACATATCGATTGTCATTTTGAAGGATGGAATCGATCAAATGCTGAAATGATCAAACAAATTACTGGTGGAGGCGCTACAGAGAATTTCAATCCTAGCTTTAGAGGAACCACTAAAGGATTTTCTGAGCCTTTCCCATTTAGATTTTTCCCTTTGCCCAACACAGCTGCTACCCGCACCAGAAAAGTTGGTCAATTTTTTAAAGATTATGATGGAACAATGTTAGGAAAACCAGGTACACTAATTAGAGACGTCGCGTTTCTTAGGGATGGACATGAATATAGACATCCTTCTTGGAGAAATGCAGCTCGATCTGATTATTACTTTGCATCCCTATGGATGGCTAAAATAAATAAAAGTGGGGTCCGTATGTCTATTGTTCGTTCTAAACCAGGTACTGATGATGTTTGTTTTTATGAGTCAGGTTCATCAGAGTCAGGAACCTATAAATTTCCTATGATCGTAAACGAAGATTTTCAGTACACCTATTATTTTGATAAGGCTCCTGCAAATAAAAGTATACTGCTTATTTGGAATAGAGGTGACGCAGGAGATCTAGGGTTTGCATGTTTTAAAGGTTTAGGAAAGCTTGGGAATTTTAGAGTGAATGGACCTCCGCGATTAAATTCTAGAGTAGCAGTAGAAAATGCTACCAATAATGGGTATTTTATAGCCAGCAATGGAGATGTATATGTTAAATTCAGAGCTGCTGAAGGTGACACTAGAGTAAATGTTACTTTAAATTGGGATAATAACGGAAGTTTTCAGCCGGCTGCTCTTCCTTGTACGACCAATGATCTTGGTGGAGCTAATTCTAATGATAGTGACGGAGATGGAAGACCAGATATTGTGGAAACGGATACCTGTGGTAATCCAAATAATGCTTCTGATTTAAACTTTGGATTTAATAAAACCTCGGAAAGTTTTCAACGATTTAATACAGCTGCTGAAAATACAAGCAGTGATGAATATTGGTTAATAAGAGCAGATAACTCTAATGATCCTCATATTGTGAGAAATGGGCTAAAATTTCAAGGTAACCAAGTACCACAATTAAGGATTAGAGCTAAGTCTGAAGCAACTGGTGTTTTTCAGCTATTTTGGACTACTACAGATCAACCTGGCTTTGCAGCAGCTCGCTCCGTAACAGTAAATCCGCAAGCTACTAATGTGTATGAAGAACTTATCTTTGATATGAGTAGCCTCAATACTTGGATGGGAAAAACAATTACTAAAATTCGATTAGATTTTCCACCGGATGCATCAGCATCAAGGCATACTTTTATTGATTATATTCATGGCCCGAATGCATCAGATGCTCCTTGTGATAATACACCAGAAATTGTATTTACTAGTCCTACGGATACACAATTGGAAGAAGGTGATGATTTGGGTGTTGTAGTTGCTGTTAATAGTGGAGCTGTTTCTAATATAAAACTATACATTAATGATCTATTGATAAGACAAGAAAATGCAACTCCATATGAATGGGGTACTTCAAACCCTGGTCAAAATGATGCTGGATTATTGAATCTTGTAGCCGGAAATTATGTATTAAAAGCTATTGCTACCGATAATGATGGCATAACTACGACGGTAACAAAAACAATAGAAATAGTTAGTAATAACAATAATGATGGCAATCCAATTGTTCATATACGTAAACGTAATGCTACGAATTTTGCCTTAGATGGTGGAGGCAGTGGAGCACGCGATCAGAATGTTAAACTATGGCAGGCAAACCCTAACAATGTCAATCAGCAATGGATAGAAATAGACCGTGGTAATGGGTATTATTCGTATCAAAAAGTAAATACTACGTATTGCATGGATGGTGGAGCCTCTGGTGTAAATGGTCAAAATCTTAAACTTTGGGATTGTAATGCTACTAATCAGAACCAACAATGGCTAAAAGTACGCATAGCTAACAATATGTATCGTCTTGAAAAACGTAACGCAAATACGTTTTCAATAGATGGAAATAATGGAGGCGAAAATAATCAATCAGCATATTTATGGGCTAGTGACGATGCAAATCAAAATCAGCATTGGGTATTTGAGGTGATAGGAAAAGAGAATCTAAATAGGGATAATAATCAAGATCCTATTGTGCTTTACCCTAATCCTGTCCAAAATACGTTGTTTATATCTGGAAACATTTCCAACAAACTCATTAAGGTTTATGATATTCTAGGTGCCGAAAAAATAAGTAAATCTTTAGATGAAACGGAAAATGAAATTGATTTCAGTCAGTTGTCTAAGGGAATTTATATGGTACGAATTATCGATATAGAGAATCATCGAATGAATCCTATGATATATAAGGTTGTAAAAACTAATTAATGCAATAACAAATAACCTCAAGACTTATTAGTCTTGAGGTTATTTACATTAAAATTTAATTTTTTGGCTATAAGAAAAGAACCCCCGTTTTTCAATAAAAGCTTACAAATCAAACATCCTTGGTAACCATAGACTTAGTGCTGGGATATAAGTAATTAAAACTAGGACCAGAATCATAATCAAAAACAAAGGCATTAAAGGTCTAATTACTTTTTGAATACTTAATTCGGCAACACTACACCCCACAAAAAGCACAGAACCTACTGGAGGGGTGCACAATCCAATACAAAGATTTAATATCATAACAATACCAAAGTGAATTGGATTCATACCTAAGTCAGAAACTATAGGTAAAAATATAGGGGTAAAAATTAATATTGCAGGAGTCATATCCATAAAAACACCAACAAATAGTAAAATCAGATTTATAAGAATCAAGATTATTATTGGATTATCACTAACAGAAAGTAACGCATTACTGATTTCCTGTGGAATATTTTCATAGGACATTACCCAAGACATTGCGATAGAGGTAGCAATCAATAATAATACAATTGATGAGGTTTTTATAGTTTCCAGAAGTATGGATGCAATACTTTTAAAAGAAATCTCTTTATAAGCCAAGGCTAATACAAAAGTGTAAATCACGGCAATAGCAGAAGCTTCTGTAGCTGTAAAAATTCCAGCAACGATTCCTCCAATAACTACAACTAACAACAATAAGCTAGGTAATGCATCTAAAAATCTTTTGAAAAATTCTCTAAAGCTCACCAGCTTTTCCGTAGGATACTTTTTGATTACTGAATAAACACCTGCAACTAGCATTAGAGCAAGACCAATAAGTAATCCAGGTACATATCCTGCTACAAATAAAGCTGCAATAGAAACGCCACCACTGGCAAGAGAGTATATAATCAATACGTTACTCGGAGGAATCAATAAGCCTGTAGTAGAACTCGTAATATTCACAGCGGCACTAAAAGGTTTATCATATCCTTCTTTTTCCATCATCGGATTCATAAACCCTCCAATTGCTGAGGCTGCAGCAACTGCAGATCCAGATATAGCACCAAAAAGCATACAAGCAAATATGTTTACAAAAGCCAAACCTCCAGGAAGAGGTCCCACGATAGCTTTTGCAAAATTTATTAGCCTTACAGCGATACCTCCTTTATTCATAATCTGGCCGGCTAGAATAAAAAAAGGAATGGCGGAAAGTGTAAAACTATCTAATGATGTTGCCATACGTTGTGCTAATGTCGTTACTGAAGGCATGAATGGCATAGCCACCATAAGCGTAAACAAGCCAGAAAGCCCAATAGCATAGGCTACAGGAACGCGTATAGAAAGTAATACCAGAAAACTAAGGGTCAGGATCAAAACTTCAGTATAATTCATAAAATATATTTTAAAATCGTTTTTTTCGAAGTAGAATTTCCATAGAGTAGTAACAAACTAATAATCCACTGATAGGTATTACCAAATAAATAAATCCTAAAGGGATCTCTAGCGTAGCTGATTTTTGCTGAAATACGAATGTAAGCCAGCAAAGTCTTGCGCCACCAATTACCATAACCAACAATCCAAAAATAAATACTGCTCCGTGAACGATTCCATCATATAGTTGTTGTTTTTTTGCTACGATATGGCTGGGTATTAAATCTATAGCAAGATGTAAGCGTTTTCCTGTTGCATATGCTGCTCCCAGAAGACCTAACCATATCAGAGAAAAGCTAGAGATTTCGTCTGTAATTGTACTGGGAGATTTCAATAAAAATCTCGAAAACACCTGCCATATTACACTAAACAGCATTATAGAGAATATCAGAATCAGAGCCTTTTCTAAAAATATATCAATTACTTTTCTCATTGATTAGTGTTTTTGATATTTTTAATCAGAGATAACATTTCAGGTTGATCCCGAAACATAGTTTTAATGCTTTCTGTTTGTTTTTCAAACGAAACTTTATCAGGTGTTATAATTTCAACTCCTGATGCAGTTATAGCATCCAAAGACTCTTTTTCAGAATCTGCCCATAATCTACGTTGCTCAATAGTAGATTCTTTGGCCGCTTCTTTTAACCAAGCCTGTTCTTGTTTAGATAACCGTTCCCAGCTATCTAAACCAATTAGTAGAACATCGGGGACAGCAGTGTGCTGATCCAAGCTAAAATATTTACATATTTCATAATGCTTGGAAGTATAAAAGCTAGGGAGATTGTTTTCTGCACCATCCACAACACCTTGTTGCAATGCGGTATATAATTCTCCCCATGAAATAGGAGTAGGGGAACCACCTAAAGAGTTAACCATAGCTACCGCCATATTGCTTTTTTGAACTCTAATTTTAAGACCTTTAAGATCTTCGGGAGTACTTATTGGTTTTTCTTTAGTATAAAAACTTCGGCTTCCTGCATCATAAAAAGTGAGTCCTCTTAATCGATATTTGTCTCCCTTAGTAAGCATGTCACCTCCGATTGTACCATCAAAAACTTGAAACGCGTGTTCCCTGTCTCTAAATAAATAAGGGATACTGAAAACTTTATATTCAGTTATAAAATTTTCTAATACCGCTGCAGAAACTTTAGTGATGTCAAGACTTCCTATTTGTAATAATTCCAAGCATTCACGCTCTGCTCCCAATTGACCACTTGGATACAATTTAACTTTTAGAGTGCCATTCGATTTTTTTTCAAGCTTTTCTCCTAAAATTTTCATCGCCTTGTGCACGGGGTGTTTGGTGTCCAAAGTATGTGCAAGTCTGAGTATTTTAGTTTTCTTTTCTGTAGAACAAGATCCTAATAGAAATAATCCTATAAAAAGTAATAATAGTTTCTTGATCATCATGGGTTTATATATTTTTCACTTTTTGAATATGCTGTAGCGTTTCTTTGATGTCTCTAGTTAGTTTTAGAAAATTTTCACTCTTAATATCTTCTTTATTAAAAAGTTGCGATCCCATTCCAACACAACTAACGCCAGAATGAAACCAAAGTTTCAGGTTTTCTAATGTAGGTTGTACACCTCCTGTTGGCATTATTTTTATATAAGGTAAAACTGTTTTAACGGCTTTTATAAAGTCAGGTCCCAAAACATTACCAGGAAAGGCTTTAATAAGCTTTGTTCCTAGTCGATGAGCAGTATATACTTCTGTGAGGGTAGCGCATCCGGGAATCCATAGGATTTCTTGTATGTTGCAAAAATCAGCAACTTCATGAATCAAGGCAGGAGAAACTATAAAGTCTGCACCAATATCTAGAAATTCTCGTGCTTGAGTTTTCGTAAAAATAGTACCGATACCCAAAACAAGATCATCATATTTAGATGCGTATTCATGTAATTCAGTAAATACAGTTAATGCTTTTTCATTTCTATTAGTGAATTCAAATACTCTTATACCTGCTTTATAAGAAGCGTCCAATACTTTTTTGGTAATACGAAGATCGACGTGATTAAATACAGGAATCAATCCTGTATCTTCCATAACTTTAATTATATGTTCGTGTGTGTATTTCATCTATCGTAATAACCTTCCAGTATTATCGCCTTGTACTAATTGTTTTACTTCTTCTACAGAAACCAAATTCGAATCTCCAAGAATTCCGTGTTTCAGCACCGATGAAGCTACTGCGAATTCAAGCGCTTCTTTATCTTCTTGATGCAATAGTCCATAAATCAATCCAGCCATAAAAGCGTCTCCACCACCGATTCGATCCACTATATTTTCCATATCATATATCTTCGACAACTGGAGTTTTTCATTTTTCCATAGTATGGCAGACAGTTTATTATATGTAGCAGATATAATTTCTCGATGTGTATTGGATAAAGTGTGTACAGAAGGATATTTTTGCTGGACTTTTTTACAACCTTCTTCGTAGCTTTTAGCAGATATTCCTAAACAATTTTCGAAATCTGTCAGCCCTCCTATAATGACATTGCTCTTGTTTATAAGTTCAGGCATTATTTCTAAAGGCGATTTTCTATATTGCCAGAGATTCCTGCGATAGTTGATGTCACCACTTATTGTAATTCCTAATTTTTGAGCTGAGGAGACTGCGTCCAAGCATAATTGTGCTGCAGATGCTGAAATTGCAGGAGTAATTCCAGTCCAGTGAAACCAGTCCGTTCCTTCTAAAATTTCATCCCAATTAAAAAGGGCTGGGTCTAATTTTGAAAATACAGAATCAAAACGATCATAAATAATTTTAGAAGATCGTTGCATCACTCCGTTTTCTAGAAAATATAGGCCCATTCTTCCATCACTTAACTTTATATAATCAGTATCTACGCCATGTTTTCTTAAATAACTAAAGGCTGCCTTTCCTATGGTATGATCTGGAAATGCCGTAATATGAGCAGTAGAAATATTCCAGTTTGCTAAAGAGATGGCAACATTGGCTTCTGCTCCACCAAAATGCACGGCATAGGTATCCGATTGCTCGAAACGATCATTAGACGTAGTGGTGAGACGCATTAGAACTTCGCCTAAAGTAACAACTCTTTTATGCATATTATTGAATCAATATTGGATTTGATAGTCTTTCGATCGTATTGATAATCATTTTTTCAAATCCGTTATAAGTTTTAAACTGTTGATGAGATCGTTCCCATCCTGAAAGGAAATAAAAAGCCGTAGGTCTTTTATTTGAAGCATTCATTACTGTGTAATATGTTTTAACGATATCTGCTTTTTCCTTTGGAGCTTCGCCGTTATCTATAAAATCTTCTTTTGGTACAATGATTGCCATTCCAAGTGCGTCATTATTCTCTGATTGCGGGCCATATGTTTCTAAAGCATGGTAGTTTTCTACTATTTTTGAATATAATTTATTGGGTTTCAAATTTACAATACCACTTACTAATTTCATTTGATCCGTTATGCCTTTAAAAAAAACTTCATTTTGATATCCCCATTGCCCTTTCCAAATAGTGATTCTATGAATAACATTTATGCGTTGATCTCCAATCTTAGAGTTTTCATAAGTCATTTCAAAAATCGATCTTATAGGACCTTCAGCGATGACTTTGAATTCGGCTTGATCCTTTCCCGTTATTCTAATTAAAGTATCATTCTTTTTTATTGCTAATGCTCCTGCACCTAATGAATTACCAACCTTAAGAATATCCATTCCCCAATCATCTAATTCGTGATAATTTCCCTCCCCTAGACCAACTCTGTCAAGAACTAGTCCTGAGGTAGTTTTTCCGAAAATATCTATGCCATTGCGTGGATCGAAATAGAACCTAAAACCAACCTTGTCGTTCTCCCAAGCAGGACCTTCCATTTGATAAAAGATACTATCATTAGTTCTAGGATCACCTATGCGTTTTTGTTCTAAAACTTCTCTTACATTCGTTTTGTTAGTTCCAATTCCAAATCTAATATTCGTTCTTGGAGTGAATGAAGGAATACTTTCTGGAGCGATAGTAGTTAATTCTAAATCAAGTAATTGGTTTGGTTTAAAGTCAAGAGTTAGACTGAGTTCATCCCAAATACCATTTTTCTCTAAATCATCTAGTTGAAAAGGAATTATTTTCCCTGATGAGTCTTTCATCATGGGAACTCTGTTTTTTGGGATGCTATCTAGTATGGATATTATTTTATCTCTTGGAATAGAAATATTTTCATCGACACGTTTTATATCTAGCGTATTCTTAAAACTTATGTGTTTTGGTTCTGTAGTATACTTTTTGGCCTTTTTACAGCTAGAAGTAATCAAGAGAAATGCGGTGATAAGAATAAATAGATGCTTCATTACGTTTCATTTGCAGGTTTACCAATGGTAGCTAGAATGCCTCCATCGACATATAGAATATGACCGTTTACAAAATCACTAGCTTTAGAAGCTAAAAATATGGCTGTACCGGCTAATTCATTGGGATCTCCCCACTTTGCAGCAGGTGTGCGATTAATGATAAAATCGTTAAAAGGATGTCCATCAACTCGGATTGGGGCAGTCTGCTCAGTTGCGAAATATCCCGGGCCAATGCCATTGATTTGTATATTGTGCTTTGCCCACTCTGTTGCCATATTTTGAGTAAGCATTTTCAAACCTCCTTTAGCAGCAGCATAGGCACCGACCGTATTGCGACCCAATTCACTCATCATAGAACAGATATTAATAATCTTTCCGGATTTTCGTTCAATCATTGCTTTTACTACATGTTTGGAAACTATAAAAGGGCTCACTAGATCGACATCAATCACTTGTTTGAAATCGACTACTTCCATTTCTTCTAGAGGAACACGTTTTATTATTCCGGCATTATTGATTAATATATCGATTATTCCGATTTCATTTTCAATTTGCTGTACAGCTTGTATTACTTCTTGTTCATTGGTCACGTCGAATTTATAGCCTCTAGCATGGATCCCTAAGTTATTATAGGTTTCTACGGCGAGATCGATTTTTTCTTGAGAAGAATTACCATTTACAATGATAGTAGCTCCCGCAAGTCCCAATCCTTTTGCCATGGCCATTCCTAAACCGTGAGTTGATCCTGTTATTAAAGCATTTTTACCTTTTAAATCAAATAGAGATAATGACATAGATGTATTTATTTAAGAGCCGTTATTTCACATTTGTCCATATCACCATAATCTAAATTCTCTCCTGCCATTCCCCAGATAAAAGTATAGTTAGAAGTTCCTGAGCCAGAATGAATTGACCATGGAGGAGAAATTACTGCTTGTTCATTTTGTATCCAGATATGTCTAGTCTCGTCAGTTTGTCCCATAAAATGGCAAACAGATTGATCATTTGGTACTTCAAAATAGAAATAAACCTCCATTCGTCTATCGTGAGAATGAGCAGGCATTGTATTCCAAACACTACCTTTTTTTAATTCAGTCATTCCCATTTGTAATTGGCAAGTTTCTACAATTCCACCAACAATCAATTGTAATACTGTTCTATGATTAGACGTTTCTAAAGAACCTAACTCTATTTTGTTAGCTTTTTCTTTTGTCACTTTTACGGTTGGATAGCTATGGTGTGCTGGCGCAGAATTGATATAAAATTTAGCAGGATTAGACGAACTCTGACTCTTAAAAAGAACTTCTTTATTTCCTTTTCCTACATACAACGCTTCTTTGTAATTTAATTCATAAGAAGTTCCATCTACTACAACTTCTCCTTTTCCACCGACATTGATTATACCAAGTTCTCTTCTTTCCAAAAAATACTGGGCTTTTAGAGGATCAATAGGCTCTAGTTTTAATGTGTCTTTCGGCACTACAGATCCTGCAATATATCTGTCGTAATGAGAATAAGTGAGATTGATTTGTCCTAATTGCATTAGGTTTTCTATCAAAAACTCATCTCTAAGTTCTGCGGTGTCCATAGCTTTAACAGATTTAGGATGAGATGCATATCTGGATTCGTAAGCAGTAGTCATAATTCTATGTTTTATTTCTTTATCGTATTGATTTTCTAATTCCTAATTCTAAACCCCTAAGCTCAGCTAATCCTCTTAGTCTTCCGATACCGGAGTAACCAGGATTCGTTTTTTTATGTTGATCATCTAACATTTTGTGGCCATGATCTGGTCGCATTGGAATATTCAGATCGGACCTGCCAGCCCTTTGTCTTTTGTTCTGTTCGTTGATTAAAGCTTTCATTACTTCATACATATCTACGTCTCCTTCCAGATGATTAGCTTCATAAAAGTTACCTTCTTTATCTCTCTTAGTACTTCTTAAATGGATGAAATGTATCCGATTTCCAAGACGTTCTACCATCGATGGTAAGTCATTATCTTGACGGAGCCCAAAAGATCCTGTACAAAATGTTAATCCATTGTTTGGAGAATCTACAGCGTGATATAAATCAAGGATGTCTTGTTGGGTACTTACCACTCTTGGTAAACCTAGAATTGGATATGGTGGGTCATCAGGATGTATAGACATAAGCACTCCTGTTTCTTCCGCTACCGGAATAATCTCTTTTAGAAAGAAATAGAGATTTTCTTTTAATTCGTTAGGTCCAATGTTTTTATAAGTATTTAAAATGGTATTAAAATCCTTTAAGGAATAACCTTCTTCTGCACCAGGTAGGCCTGCAATGATATTGTTTACTAGCAGTTTCTTTCGAGCATCAGACATTTGTTTTTCTAAAGTTTTTGCTGCCTGTAGTTGGGTATCCGTATATTCTTTTTCTGCATTTGGTCTTTTAAGTAATAATAGATCAAAAACAGCAAATTCAGTTGCATCAAATCTCAATGCTGTAGATCCATCATATATTTCATATTCTAAATTGGTTCTTGTCCAATCTAGAACAGGCATGAAATTATAGCAAACGATATTTATTTTACAAACACTTAAGTTCCTGATAGTAGTTTTATAATTTTCTATGTACTCATGATATTTTCCAGATCTGGTTTTGATATTCTCATGAATGGGTACGCTTTCTACAACCGACCAATTGAGTCCAGATTCTTCTATAACATCTTTTCTCTTTAGTATTTCTTCAATAGTCCAAACTTCTCCATTAGAAATATGATGTAATGCGGATACAATACCCCTTGCTCCGGCTTGTTTTATATCTGATAATGAGACGGGATCATTGGGCCCATACCATCGCCATGTTTGTTCTAAATTCATATGTATATATTAAACACCACTAAAGGCACTAAAACCTCCATCGATTGGCACCACAATGCCTGTTACAAATTTGGAACCATTTCCACATAACCATTCTGTGGTTCCAATAAGATCTTCAGGTTCGCCGTATCTACCCATTGGGGTGTGTTCTATGATAGTTTTACCTCTTTGTGTTGGATTTCCTTCAGAATCCGTTAACAGAGATCTGTTTTGCTCTGTTAAAAAAAAACCAGGTGCTAATGCGTTTACTCTAATACCTACTTTTGCAAAATGTACAGCAAGCCATTGCGTAAAGTTTGATATAGCTGCTTTTGCACCACTGTAAGCTGGAATTTTTGTTAAGGGTGTAAAAGCATTCATCGAAGAGATATTAAGAATACAACAACCATCTTTTCCAACCATGTCTTTAGCGAAAACCTGAGTAGGTAATAGTGTACCAATAAAATTAAGGTTAAAAACAAATTGAATCCCTTCTGAATCTAAATCAAAGAAAGTCTGAAAGTCATTTTGTTTATTTTCCAGATCTTCTAAAACCAAATGGGTATTGGATGTAGTTCCTTTAGGGTGATTACCTCCCGCACCATTGATTAGAATGTCGCAGCTTCCTAGTTTGGAGTTGATTTCCGTTCGTGCTTTTAATAAGGATTCCTTACTAAGTACATCTGCAGCAATACCAATTGCGACTCCTCCACGTATTTTAATTTCTTTTACTACTTCTTCGGCAGCATCTTTTCTCAAATCTAAAATGGCGAGTTTAGCGCCTTTTTTTGCTAGAGCCAATGCCATTGTTTTACCTAAAACACCGCCACCACCGGTTAGTACAATTACTTTATTATCCATATAAAAAAAGAGAAAATATTCATCTATTTCAAATTTGAAGCTTTTATGACAATTAAGGTTTAATTTTTAGAAAAGGATCATACGGAAATGAGGTTATAAAAGTACAATTACCTGATTATTAGGTATTTGTTGTTTATTTAAGATAAGCGGGTACTTTCTTAAAAACCTGAGTATATGTGTGGTTTACAGGTAGTAATATTAAATATATGATAAAATATAGGTACTTTTTTTAGATTATCTGAACAATTAGAGCCATTAAAGCGGACTATTACAATAGTAAGTTTTGGTAGTTTTGAAACAATCCATTTTTTAAATTCATTAGTTGTGATAGAAAGATCTATTCTAAGAATGTTGAGGTGTATTTTATTCTTAATCTTCAGGAAATTAATCCAAAGTGCGTAAATTTTAGAGTTGGTACTTTTTTAAACGTTTAATTCTTTAATTATGAGATTTTTTAAGATTATGAAAAGAAATGTAGATGGGAATAAATAACAAAAATATTCTTTTCCTGTTTTTATTACTATTACAGGTTGTTAAGATTTCTTCGCAGAACAAATATTCTTTGCCTGACTTAGTAAATAATAAAGGACCTTATATTCCTGATTATAGTTATGCGGGATATCAGTTTGGCGAAAAAGAGATAACAATACCAGGTAATATTACTGTGTTAAAAGCAACTGATTTTGGAGTAGTTGCGAATGATGGAAAAGATGATTCTAAAGCTTTATTAGGAGTCTTCAAAAAGGCACATCAGATAAAAGAATCAGTGTTAATTCAATTGCCTGCTGGAAGAATAATTTTAAGTGAAGTATTATATTTCGAAAGAAGTAATATTATACTTAATGGTCAAGGAGTAGAAAATAACGGAACCGAAATTTTTTGTCCAAGACCAATGATGTATTTAAAAGATCCAGAAGATTTAAAAGAACTTAGAGAATACCTGGTTAAACTAGATAAGATTCAAAAAGAAGAAGATAAAAATATTTTTCTTCCTTTTTCTCAATATTCTTGGTCAGGTGGTATGTTTTGGACTAGAATTTCTGGCGCTAGGGTAAAATCGTATCTTAAAAAATATGATAAAGAACCTAAGATTTTAGGAACTATCGATAACGGAAAACGTGGTTCAATTTCGTTTAAAGTTCGTGAAGATTTAGGGTTAAAGAAAGGAGATGTTGTAGAAATACAATGGTTTAATAAAAAAGATAAAGATGGTAAGATATTGCAAGAGCTATATGGAGATAATAAAAATTTAAAAATTGGGTCTCATCATTGGAACTATCCCAATCTTCCGTTAATTCGTCAACAGGTAAAAATTGAAAAAATTATTAAGAATCAGGTTATTATTAAGTCTCCGTTATTAATAAATATTATTCCTGAATATAAGGTAAGAATAATAGAATGGAACCATTTAAAAGAAGTGGGGATTCAAAATTTTAAAATTACTTTTCCTTTTTCTAATCGGATTGCTCATCACGTAGAACAAGGGTATAATGGTATTTACCTAACCAGAGTCTTCAATAGTTGGGTTCAAAATGTAACTATAGAAAATTCTGACAGTGGCATATTAACAGAAGCTATTGCTAACGTGACTATTAAGGATGTTATGACTACTGGTAAAAAGAAAGGTCACTATACGGTACAAATGGGAGGAGTACATAATGTTTTAGTTGAGAACTTATCTGTATATAATGATGTGATGCATCCGTTGAGTTTTAATACATTTTCTACAAAAAGTATTTATCATAATTGTGAGGTTTTTAAAAATCCAGTTTTGGATCAGCATTCAGGAGTAAATCATCAAAATTTATTTGATTTAATAACTGTTCATTTAGACATTATAGGAGATAGTTCATACCCTCTTTTTGCTGGAGGTGGAGCAGGGTATTGGAAACCTTCACATGCATCGTACAGTACTTTTTGGAATATTAAAATAAATTTTTTGAATGCTTTAGAATATAAAAAACTTATGAAGTTGGGTGGTATGAAGGATGGACCAAATGCTAGATTAATTGGTGTTTGGGGGAATAAAAAACTAGCAATTAATTACGATCCGAATGCTTATGTGGATTACGTAAATAAGGATATAAAATTAATTCCTTCATTATATAACTATCAGCTTAATAGAAGATTGAAAAATTAATAAAATCTGGTAATAAAGGAATTAGTTTTTAAGTGTTAAATTATTAGCATTTTTTTAATAATTTGGAGGGTCTTAACGTTATTAAGAGAAAATTCTAAGGGAATTGATGAAATACATATACGCATTACTTTTATTTTTTATTTCTGTCGCATCTATTGCTCAAGATAATTTTTACAATAAATTTTTACATTTATTTACTTCCGATGGATTATCTCAAAGTTCAGTAATTGCTATTCATCAGGATCGATTAGGGCGAATGTGGATTGGAACCAGAGATGGATTGAATAAATATGATGGAGATAATTTTACTGTGTATAGGAATAGACTAAATGATTCTACTTCAATTAGTAATAATGACATTTTATCAATACAAGAGGATCAAGAAGGTTTTATTTGGATTGGAACATATAATGGTTTAAACAGATATGATCCGAAACTTAATGTGTTTAAGTCATATTTTCATTCTAGTAAAAATGGAAGTATTTCGGATAATACCATCTGGTCGATTAAAATGTTGGATAACGGAGAACTTTGGTTCGGCTCTTCTAATGGTCTTATGATATATAATAGAGAATCTGATTCATTCATTACTATTAAAAATGACCCCACTAATGCTTCAAGTCTTTCTAATAACTATGTTTTAAGTATATATGAAGACAAGAAAAAAGATATTTGGATAGGTACTGCAAATGGTTTGAATAAGCTTAAAAACAAGAATGAGAAGAATTTTAGTTTTGAAAGATTTTATAGTAGCCAAAGATCAAATAACTTAAGTGATTCTTATATTCAGGCTATTGTCGAAGATGATAAAAATAGGTTGTGGATTGGAACTAAATATGGGGGTCTTAATTATTATGACTTAACTTCTGGTACTTTTATTCACGTAAAAAAGACTAGTAAAAATCAAACAATTAATAAAGATGTTAGAAGTTTATCTATAGATAATCGTGGAGTGCTATGGATTGCAACCTATGATGGACTTTGCATAAAAAACAATGATGATTCTATTATTTCTATTAAACACCAACAAAATAACCTAAAGAGCCTTAGCAGGAATTCAATCAAAACAATTTTTATCGATAGGAAGGGCTCAACCTGGCTTGGAACGTATTATGGAGGAATCAATATTTGGGATGAATCTAATTCTAACTTTATATCGCTTAGAAAGAATAACAATACCGATATCGAATATGGTGTGGTTAGTAGTATTATACAGGATGATTCCGGTAAAATCTATTTCGGTACAGAAGGGAAAGGTATTAGTATATTAGATTTAAAGAAAGATCAATCTGTTGATATTCAAAAAGTTTCCGATGAGAAACTCCCTAGTCTTAGTGTAAAATCATTATTTCTCAATGACCAAAAACTTTGGATTGGAACGTATAATGCGGGAGTAGCTTTATACGATATAAACTCTAAGAAATTTGTTACTAACTTGTTAAGTAAAGATTTGCGAGTACTTCTGAAAGATATCGGAATATATACAATTAAAAAATCCGAACATTTTATGTACTTGGGGACTTTTGGAAAAGGTCTTATTCAATATAATTTAATAAGTAAAGACTTTAGATTTATAGATAATAATAGTATAAATAAAAAATCACTTTCTAACGATAGAGTTAGAGTTTTGCTTGTCGATAAAGACTCTAATTTATGGATTGGTACTCAAAACGGTCTCAATTATATAGGAAAAGATAGATTAAATAATGAACAAATAATTGAAGTAAAGCGTTTCTTTTTTAATGAAGAGCAACTGTCGGGAGATGATATTTTAAGTATATATGAGGACAGAAGAGGAGCCCTCTATGTTGGAACCAAAGCAAATGGAATTTATAAGTTTGATGGGAATAAGTTTAATAGATTAAAACTTAATGTTGTAGGAACAAAAATTAGTACAGTTTTTAGTATTGTAGAGTATGATGATAATGTTATATGGATAAGCTCCAACAAAGGTATCGTTGCATATAACCCAGATAAAAAAACTTCGATTCTTTATAATCAAACAGATGGATTGATTAGTAATGAATTTAATAATAGTGCATGTTTAAAAGCTAAGAATGGAGATCTCTATTTTGGTGGTCCATCGGGAGTCTCTTTTTTGAATCCTAATCAGATAAAAAAGAACACTTTCGTACCGCAAGTAGTTTTAACGGATTTTAATGTTCAAGGAAAGAAGATTGATGCATATGGAGATGATAAAGTATTGAAAAAGAGTATTTCATATACTGATAGATTAACATTGTTACATGATCAGGCTTCTTTTGGGGTTAGTTTTGCTATGCCCAATTTTATTAACCCATCAAACAATCAATATGCATATCGATTAGTTGGGTTGGATGATCAATGGCAGTATACAAAAAATACGGAAGTAAATTATGCAATACAAAAACCAGGTAATTATACTTTTGAAGTAAAAGGAGCTAACAATGATAATCTCTGGAATGATGAGCCAAAACGATTAAAGATATCATTAAAACCAGCTCCTTGGAAAAGTCCGATTGCTTTTGCTGGATATGTCTTAATGATAGTTTTAGGGTTGTTTGGATTAAACCAAATTAATAAAGCAAAAACGAAACTGAAGCATGAATTGGATTTAGAACATCTAGAAAATATTAGAAAAGAAGAAATGAACCTTTCTAAATTAGAGTTTTTTACTAATATCTCTCACGAATTCAGAACACCCCTCGCTTTGATTATAGCACCACTACAGCAACTAATAGAAAATTATCAAGGGAGTAATAAAATGTATAAACGTTTATTGGTTATAGAACGTAATGCCGATCAATTACTGAAATTGATAAATCAATTGCTGGATTTCAGAAAATTTGAAAATAAGCACTCAAAGCTCGAAGTTGCAGAAGGTAATTTAGTTAAATATTTAAAAGAAATTTATCTGTCCTTCAACGAATTTGCAAAAGCAGGATCTTACACTTATACATTCGAAGCTTCTTCAGAAATTGTTCAAGTATATTTTGATAGATATAAATTAGAAAGAGTATTCTACAACCTAATTTCTAACGCATTTAAATATACCTCAGAAGGAGGAGAAATTAATATTAGAATTTTTCAGGAAGGAAAAAATGCAATAGTAGAAATACAGGATAATGGCAAAGGTATCGATAAAGAGTTTGTAGATAAGGTGTTTCATCGTTTTTATGAAATAGCAGGAGATAAGGATTATCAGAAACAATTTAATCAAGCAAGTGGTATTGGGTTATCTATAGCAAAGAAGGCAGTTGACCTGCATAAAGGAGTTATAGAAGTTGTAGACACTAACGTAGATAAAGGAACTATTTTTAGAGTAAAACTGAAAACAGGAAAGGAACATCTGAACGAATCCGATATCATAAAAGATTTTAAAATAAGTGATGATATCAGTCAGTATGAGAATCAAATCTCTTCGGTTAGAAGAAGTAAGGATCTAGACTTAGAAATGGTGGACAAGGATGATCAAAAACCATTGATTCTGATTGCTGAAGATAATGATGAATTAAGGAATTTTATTAGCGACATGCTTAATGATTATTATCAGGTAATTAAAGCTGAAAATGGACAAGTTGCTTTCAAAAAAGCATTACAGAAAATACCGGATCTGATTATAAGTGATGTTATTATGCCAAAAATGGAAGGGACTGAACTATGTTCTAAAATTAAGAATGATATAAGAACGAGTCACATTCCTTTTATTTTGTTAACCTCTAGAACTTCATTAATATATAAATTTGATGGTTTGGAGTCCGGAGCAGACGCCTATATCAATAAACCATTTAATGTAAAAGAATTTTTATTAACTATAAAAAATATACTTTCTTCTATACAAAAACAAAAGCAAAAATTCTCATCCAATGACTTTAAATCAACAGATATTACAGTCACTTCTATGGATGAAGAGCTGTTGAAAAAAGCAGTAAACATCGTGGAAGATAATATAAGCAACACGTCTTTTGATATCCCATACTTCAGCTCAGAACTGGGAGTAAGTAGAACCATGTTATTTTCGAAAATTAAAGGATGGACAAATTTAACACCTAATGAATTTATTCACTCTATAAGAATGAAAAGAGCATCTCAATTATTAGAATTAGGTCAGATAAATATTTCAGAAGTTTGCTACAAAGTTGGGTTTCGAAACCCAAAATATTTCACTAAATGTTTCAAAAAACATTTTGATCAAACCCCCTCAGAATACGCATCAAAATTCTATTCTTAAAAAAAGAGGGTTTTTATAAGAATATCTCTTTTTATCCATTAGTAATCAGCGTTTAGTACATAAGTATACCCTTTTTTGAACTTTTAGATATAGTGTTTTAAGTAGGTTTGAGTATGAATTGGAAACAAAACAGATATATTTTTTTACAGCTTCTTTTTTCGTTGTGCATTGTATTTTTTTGTCTTCTGATTATATATCTGTATTAAATACAGACATGCACTTAACATAAATCAATCACTCATGGATAAAAAGTTTACATATTTAAAAGTATTAAAGAAATGTATTCCAATTTTATTACTAATGTTGGGGTCAGGGCTATTCGCGCAAATTGAGTTAACAGGTACTGTAACGTCAATAGAAACAAATACACCCATTCCAGGTGTTAGCGTCCTTATTATAGGAACTTCTTCGGGCTCAGTAACGGATTTTGACGGGAAATACACCATAAATGTAAATACGGGGGATGTGGTACAATTCTCTTACATAGGCCTTATCACAAAAAATATTACCATATCAGGGCAGACTACATTAAATGTATCTATGGAAGAAGATTCTGAAGCATTAGAAGAAATCGTTGTTGTAGGATATGGATCTCAGCGCAAAAGTGATGTAACAGGTTCGGTATCTTCAGTAAAATCGGAAGAGTTAAATGCTTTTCCAGTGTTAAATGCAGCACAAGCCCTCCAGGGTCGTGCAGCAGGTGTGGTGGTTCAATCTAATAATGGTGGGGAACCTGGTGCTCCTATAAATGTTAAAATCAGAGGAAATACCTCTATTAATGCAAGCAGTGCTCCACTTATCGTTGTGGATGGATTTGTAGGAGGTGTTTTTCCACAAGCAAATGATATTGAATCCATAGAGATTTTGAAAGATGCATCGGCTACAGCTATTTATGGTTCTAGAGGTTCGAATGGTGTTGTTTTAGTAACTACAAAAAAGGGTAAAAAAGGTAAATTATCTGTTGAGGTGAATACCACATATTCTATTCAAAATACAGCGAATCGATTGGATTTATTAAACGCTAATGAATTTGCAGCATATCAGCAAACTATCAATCCGGGGTACGTTCAAGGACCTGCCAATACAGATTGGCAAGATTTGTTATACAAAAGTGGTAGCACTGCAAACCATCAGTTTTCTTTTTCAGGAGGAAGTGATAAAATAAACTTTTATGCCTCTGCTACCTATTTTAAGCAAGAAGGTGTTATTCTAAATTCTGAATTCGAAAGAATATCTTTCTTGTCTAATATTGATGCGCAGGTAACAAATAAGTTAAAGCTAGGTGCTAATCTTTTTGGTAGTAGAGGAAATAAAGATGGAGTTCCTACACAATCAACGGGTGCTACCGTAAATGGTGGCGGAGATGATGTTGTTTCATTACTCTTTCGATTTACACCAGATCTTGGAATCCAGAATGTTAACGGTTTAAATACAATTAATTCGGTAGGTGATAATGTCGATAATCCATTTGCAATTGCTACTGAAAGTATTGATGAAACAAAAACAGATAATTATAGAGCAAATCTGTACGCTAATTATGATATTTTCGAAAATCTTACTTTCAAAACCACATTTGGTTTCAGTACTATTAATGGGACGCAAGGAACTTTTAGTCCTTCAACGTTAATCACTACAGCTGGAGATGGTACAGGAGGAAGAGCAACCATAACAAATTCTAGAAGCACAAGCATATTAAGTGAGAATTATTTAACCTATAAAGCAGAAATAGGAAAAGGAAATCTAACCTTATTAGCGGGATACTCTTATCAGAAAAATGCTACAGATAGATTCTCTGCAGGAGCCGAAGGATTTACTTCGGATTCTTTTTCGTATCACGCTTTGCAAACAGGTTCTACTCAATTAATACCTACCTCGTCTTTTTCGGAAATAGAAATCCAATCTCAATTTGGTAGGTTAAATTTTGATTATGACGACAAGTATTTACTAACAGCTACCGTAAGAAGAGATGGATCATCAAATTTTGCTAAAAATGAAAAATATGCAATCTTCCCATCAGGTGCCATTGGTTGGAAAATATCAAACGAAAATTTCTTAAAAGACAGTCAAACTATTTCTAATCTAAAACTAAGAGCTAGTTATGGGGTAACCGGTAATCAAGCAATTGTAGCGTATGGATCATTAGCAAGTTTTGCTTCCGTCTTCACTCCTATTAATGGACAGACTGTAATTAATGTAACGCCAAATCAAGTTGCCAATCCAGATCTAAAATGGGAGTCTTCTTATCAAACCAATCTAGGTTTAGATTTAGGGCTATTTTCTAATAAAGTTTCTCTTTCATTAGACTACTATAACATCGATACCAAAGATCTTATCATAGCAGATTCTAGTCAACCAGAATATTTAGGATTTCTAACGGCAGCTAGTTTAAGAAATGTAGGAGAGATTAATAACAAAGGATTTGAGATTACCTTAAACACAAGAAACATTAGTAATGAGAATTTTAGCTGGACTACTGATTTTAATTGGTCTACAAATAAGAATGAATTTGTTAGCTTATTAAATGGTGAGGATATATTTCAAGATGCTTCTCCAGGGTATTTTAATATAGACCGTACTCATATCTTAAGAGAAGGTGAAGCTGTTGGTGTTTTTTGGGGATATCAATACAGAGGTGTTTACCAAGGTGGTGATCTACCAGAAGGAACAGCTATTTTTGAAGGTGGTGAAGCAGGAGATCAATTATTCACGGATTTAGCGGATGAAGATGGTAATTTAGATGGTGTAATTACTACCGATGATCAACAAATAATAGGAGATCCAAACCCAGATTTCACAATAGGTATCACAAACACCTTTACATATAAAAACATTGATTTAAGTATCTTTTTTCAAGGGGCTTATGGTGGTGATGTAATGAATCTCACCAATGTACAGTTATTTAATGGAGATTCTAATGCTACTACAGATGTATTAAATGCCTGGACACCAACAAACACAAATACAGATATCCCTTCTGCTAAACTTAGAGGAAAACAAATCTCTTCTCGTTTTGTAGAAGATGGAAGTTATATAAGATTAAAGAATATAGCTTTAGGTTACAGTTTACCATCAGAGATTACTGAGAAGTTGCGTATGGATACTATCAGAGTATCTGTAAGTGCTCAAAACTTAGTAACCTTTACAGATTACTCTGGATTAGATCCTGAAGTGAATTTTTTAGGAGGAGGTGGTTCAGGAAGTCAAAACACATTTAATGGGTTTGATTTTGGAAATTATCCAACCGTTAGATCTGTGAACTTTAGCCTTGGTGTAAAATTTTAATCAATAATTTAAAGCATATATTATGAAACAATATAAATATTTATTCTTATTGATAGGAGTATCAATAATAGGATGTTCTGACTTAGAGGAAGAGCCAGTAGGGCTATTAGCTCCAGATGGTTTTTTTAATAATATAAATGATATACAAACAGCAGCAAATGGTGCTTATGGCCATATGACCCATGAAAATTTTTGGGGAAGAAGAATGTCTTTAGCATTAATGCTGCGCGGAGATATGGTCGCTATTGGAGACCCAACAACAGCAACAAGAAGAATTGAACACGATGAATTCAATGTTTCTACTGATAACGCAATGATTGATAGGTTTTGGCTTAGAACGTATCAAATGATAGCTGCTGCTAATCAAGCAATTGCTGGTGCAGAAGAAGTAAATGTAGCCGATGAAATAAAAAACCCTGTTACTGCCCTAGCCTATTTTGCAAGAGGGTTTGCATATTTTCATTTAGTAAGACAATTTGGAGACATCCCATATTTAGATACTCCAGTAACTGATTTGGAAGCAGCAAGTTCCATTAGTAAAACTCCAGCTGCTGATGTGTATGCAAATATTATTGCTGATTTTGAGTTTGCTAAAACCTGGTTACCAGAAAACCAAGCAGCCAGATCTATACCTGCTAAATCCGCAGCGCACTCTTATTTAGCATTAGTACATTTAACTATAGGTGATTATCAGAAAGCTTATGATGAAGCAAAAGGAGTTATTGACAATGAAGGAACTTATAATCTAGGCTTAGAATCAGATTTTCAAGATTTATTTGATTCTTCTCTAATAGATACTTCTTTAGAACCCATTTTTGTATTGGATTTTATCGGAGCTAGTAATGGTGATGATGGTAGAGATTATCAAGCAGCATTAACAGGACTTAGAGATGATCAACAATATGGTCTTGGTGGGGGTTGGTCTGTCGGGGTACCTTCTTTAGAGGTATACAATACTTGGGATGGTCGAGATTACAGAAAACAAGTTAGTTTAGATACTACAGGACTCTTTAATATCACCGATCCTGTTACAGGTGTTCAAACACTAGAAGAAAGACCTTTTACTGTTTTTCGAGAAAGCGGTGCTGGTCGAGGTGTAGATCGTCCACATATTGCAAAATATACGCGTGCTATCGGAGCAACTGCTACTGGAAACGGCAGAGGATCAGAAGCAAATTACATGATGATGCGATATGCAGAGGTATTATTAATTGCTGCTGAAGCACTAAATGAAATAAGCCCAGGATCAAATGAAGCCCACGAATATGTAAATAGAGTTAGAGCCAGAGCGAGAAGTGGTAATGGAGCTGATTTTCCTGCAGATATCTCTGGATTATCACAAGATGATTTGAGAACAGTGATTTTAGAGGAACGTAAATGGGAACTTGCATTCGAGTTTAAAAGATGGTATGATATCGCTAGAAGAAGACTTGGTAGTGAGGTGTTTAGTGCTTCAGGTTTAGAAGGAGCAAAAGCAAACTTTGATCCAAATCAAGATTATTTATTCCCTTTACCAGCAGATGAGTTAGCAAGGAATCCAAACTTGGAACCACAAAATCCAGGGTATTAATTAATGATATCTATGATAAAACAAAAAAAAATTAAAGCTCCTATTGTACTATTGTTAATTATACTAACATTTTGTGTAGGGTGTAAAGATGCTTCACCAGAAAACAAAGAAGAAACAATAGAGCAAGATACTGTTCTCAAATATTCTGATAGGTTTTCTTACTTGCTAGAGTATCCATTAGACTCGTTAGCTTTTCCAAGAAGCACTGATGGAAACGGATCAATAAAAAAGGTACCATCAAAAGATTGGACAAGTGGATTTTTTACAGGTAGTTTATGGCTTATATATAAAATGACACAAGATGAGAGGTACAGTGATAAAGCTAAGGAATGGACTGCATTTATAGAGAAAGAAAAATATAATGACAAAACCCACGATATGGGGTTTAAAGTGTTTTGTAGTTTTGGTAATGGATACAAGATAACTAATGATGAATCTTACAAAAAAATCATTATAGAAAGTGCTCAGACACTAGCTACCCGCTATAATGATACTGTTAAATCAATTCGATCGTGGGATTTTAATAAAGAAGAATGGCAGTTTCCGGTTATTATAGATAACATGATGAATCTGGAATTGCTTTTTGAAGCATCTACTTATTCTGGGGATGGTAAATATTATGAAATAGCAGAACAGCATGCCAAAACAACATTAAAAAATCATTTTAGGAATAACAATAGTAGTTATCATGTAGTAGATTATGATACCATAACAGGAGATATAAGATCTAAGGTTACGCATCAGGGATTTGGAAATGAATCTTCCTGGGCGCGCGGCCAGGCTTGGGGACTTTATGGATACGCAATGGCATATCGATATACGAAAAACATTAAATTCTTGGAGCAGTCAAAAAAAATAGCGAGTTTTTTAATGAATCACGTAAATCTTCCTGAAGATGCTATACCCTATTGGGATTTTGATGCGCCTAATATTCCTAGTGAACCTAGAGATGCTTCTGCAGCAGCAATTATTGCTTCAGGATTAATTGAATTGTATGAATATACCGGTGATAAAAAATATTTAGATTTTTCTGATCGAATTATGAGTAATCTTTCATCAATGAAATATGTTATACAAAATGAATCAAATATACCATTCATTCTAAGTCATAGTACAGGAAACTGGCCGAAAAATGATGAGATAAATGGTCCAATTAGTTATGCAGATTATTATTTTTTAGAAGCAGTTCTGAGAAAAGAAAATCTTAAATAAAAGTTTCAGAACCTTATGAATAATACTATTTTGTCTTCTTGTAATTTAATTAAGATTGTAGTGTTTGTTTTTTTCTCTACATGTTGTTCTGCACAAGTATATACATCAAAAGAGAATATTAATAATGATTGGGAGTATCTAGAATTAAATTTAAACAGTGTAGATCAGGTACATAAACAAACTGATTGGGAGTCAATTAACTTACCGCACACTTGGAATAATTTTGATACCATGGATCTTCGACCTGGTTATAGAAGAAGTGCCAGTTGGTATAGAAGATATATCCAGATAGATACTATAGATAAGAAGTTAGCACATCAATTATATTTTGAAGGTTCAAACATTACTACTCAGGTCTATGTGAATGGAAAATTTTCCGGAGAACATATTGGAGGTTATATCGGTTTTTCTTTTGATATTTCAGATCAATTAAGGATTGGAAAAAATGAAATATTAGTTCGTGTAGATAATAGCTATAATCCGGAAATAATACCTTCTCAGAAAAGTGACTTTTTTATTTACGGTGGAATTACCAGAGATGTATGGTTTATTAAAAAGTATATAACCAATATTTCGAATCTAAAAATTACTACTCCAGATGTCTCTGAAGAAAAAGCATCGTTAAGGTTAGATTTGGAAATAGAAGACTTAAAAGTAAAAGAGGAATATGAATTAGTAGCTCAATTATTTGAGCCAAGCGGAAAAAAGATACAAACTGTTTCGAAAAAAGTAAATAATAGCCAATTAACAATAGATTTTAAAAATATAACTAAACCATTACTCTGGGGTATTGACGTTCCTAATCTATATAAGGTAGAAATTTTATTATTAAAATCCGGAGAGCAAGTTGATAAATTAATGGATCGATTTGGTTTTCGTTGGTTCGAATTTAAGAAAAATGGGCCATTCTATTTAAATGGTAAAAGAGTATTGTTACGAGGAACACATCGTCATGAAGAGCATGCCGGATATGGTGCTGCTATGCCTAATACATTACATCGTAAAGACATTTTGGCAATAAAGGAAATGGGAGCTAATTTTATTAGGTTGGCACATTATCCGCAAGATCCAGAGGTGTACAAAATGTGCGATGAACTAGGAATTCTAATATGGGATGAATTGCCATGGTGCAGAGGAGGAATAGGGAATGAAAAGTGGAAAACCAACACTAAAAATATGTTATCCGAGATTATCAACCAAAATTATAATCATCCAAGTGTGATTATTTGGTCTTTGGGTAATGAAATTTATTGGTTGCCAGATTTTGAAGATGGTGATAATGAAGAGAAACTAAACGAGTTTTTGAAAGAATTAAATACATTATCGCATACTTTAGATCCTACAAGAATGACGGCTATCAGAAAATATTATGCTGGTTCTGATATTGTTGATGTATTCTCCCCTTCAATTTGGTCTGGTTGGTATTCTGGTAGTTATACTACTTATGAGAAGGCTTTAAAAAAATATATAAAAGAATATGATCATTTTATCCATGCAGAATATGGAGGGTCTAGTCATTATGCTAGACATACCGAAAATCCAATTGATGGTCAAGGAGCTATGGATCCTGATGGTTGGACAGAAGCAATAACACAGACTTCGGTTACTAATATTGCAAAGATTGGTGATTGGAGTGAAAATTATATTGTAGATCTTTTCGATTGGCACTTAAAAATAGCGGAAACTAATATATCCTTTGTGGGTAATGTACAATGGGCATTTAAAGATTTTGGAACGCCATTAAGACCAGAAAATGATATTCCGTATGTAAATCAAAAAGGAATAATGGATCGAGAGGGGAATCCTAAAGATTCATATTATGTTTTTAAAAGTTATTGGGCAAAGGATCCATTTGTATATATAGAATCTCACACGTGGACAGAAAGGCAAGGACCTAGGGATACTTCACGTACTATGAATGTATTTAGTAACTGTGATACGGTAGAATTCTTTTTTGAAGGAAAATCTTTAGGAGAAAAGAAAAAAGATATTAATGAGTTTCCAGCTTCTGGACTAACCTGGGATGTGCTTTTTAAAGAGGGTGCTAACCAATTAAAAGCAATAGGATATAAAGATGGAGTTAAAGTTACAGATAGTCTTAAAGTTAACTACAGATACAAGAAAAATGATGTAGCTAAATCTTTGTCATTATCATATAAAAAATTAAAAAATGGTAATTACCTGATTATCGCTACTGCAAAAGATAAAGAAGGATTGAGATGTTTAGACTACGAAGAGAGAGTCTATTTTCAATGCTTATCTGGAGGAGTAACTAAGAAGTATCTAGGGACACCAATGGGTAGTGAATCCATTAAAATGTCTAATGGAATAGCACAAATTGAAGTTATACCAGATAAAGAAAACTCTGCTATTGAGATGATGGTATTAAACCAAAGTTTTAAAGGAACTTATTTAACCATATCAAAACAATAGTTAGAGTTCACATTTTGTTAGTTTTTGAATTGTTTGTGGGGAAGGTGTCTTTTGATATCTTCCCTACTTTTTTAGAAAGGAAAATATTCTTTGGCGTTATGATAACAGATATCAGAAACAATTTTCCCTAACCACTTTTCATCGGTGGGTAACATTCCATTTTTTACATCTTCACCAAGTAGATTACAAAGAATACGACGAAAATAATCATGTCTTGGAAAAGATAAAAAACTTCTTGAGTCAGTAAGCATTCCAACAAAACAACTTAGCATACCAAGATTTGATAAGGTGTTTAAATGTTTTTCTATACCATCTTTTTGATCCAAAAACCACCAGGCCGCGCCATATTGAACTTTCCCTTTAATGCTTCCGTCATTAAAATTACCAACCATAGATGCAAAAACTTCGTTGTCAGAAGGATTTAGATTGTAGATAATGGTTTTAGGTAATTGGTCTGTTTTATCTAAAGAGTTTAAAAAACCACTTAGATTTTTAGCTTGAGAATAATCTCCTATCGAATCAAATCCAGTATCTGGGCCAAGCTTTTGTAAAAGCCTTTCGTTATTGTTTCTAATAGCACCTAAGTGGAATTGCTGTATCCATCCTCTTTTATGGTAACAAGTACTTAGATAAGATAAAACCTCGAATTTAAAATAATTAATCTCTACAAAATTAAGTGGTTGTTGTGATTTTATTTTTTTGAAAATTTGGTCAATATTATAAGCTCCTGCAGAGAAAAAATATAAGTTCTCTAATCCATGATCAGATAATCTACAGCCTGCATTATGGAAGTAATCAATTCTGTTTTCTAGTGCCAATAGAAGATCCCCAAAACTTTTAATTTCGATATTGGATTTTTTTCCTAGTTTATGAAGGTAGTTTGCATAAGATAAAGAATTTTCTACAGCATATGATTTGTCTGGTCTAAAAGTAGGTAAGAGTTTCATTGATTTTTCTTGAGTAGCATAAGCTTTATGAGAATCAAGAGTGTCAATTGGATCGTCTGTAGTACAGATTACATCAACGTTATTCATTTGTAGTAATTCCTGAGTTGAATGAGTAGAATTTTGAAGTTGTTCATTACTTACTTCATAAATTTTTTCGGCTGTATTCGGTGATAGTAATTCATTGATCGAAAAGTGTTTCTCAAGTTCCATATGTGACCAATGAAACAACGGATTCCGTATAGTATATGGAACAGTTTCTGCCCATTTTAGGAATTTTTCTTTATCGGCAGATTTTCCAGTGATAAAATTTTCATTAATACCCAATGTTCGCATAGCACGCCATTTATAATGGTCTCCTTGTAACCATGCTTCCGTAATAGTATTAAATCTTCTGTTTTTGTAAATATCTTCCGGGGATAGATGATTGTGATAATCTATGATAGGTAGATGTTTAGCATAAGAATGATATAAGATTTTGGAGAATTTGTTTTGTAGTAAAAAATCATTGTTGATAAAAGTAGATATAGCTTTCATATGGCTAGAAGGTCTGGTTTATTATGCTATTGCAATATACCTAGGGCGTAGTATCTAATGATTTATTTTTGGGTAGAGAATTGTACAATACTTGCAATATTTATAATTTAAATGACTAGAATGATGATATCAACTTAATAGCGTTTCTTCCAATCGCAAAAAAAAAGGCCTCTTATAATGAGGCCTCTTTTTGTATGATTATTTTACATTATGAATATGAACATCTCGTTGTGGATATGGGATTGAAATTCCAGCAGTATCCAATGCCCTTTTAGATTCTTCTAGAGCTCCAAAGTAAACATCCCAATAATCCGCTACCATTACATTAGGTCTTACTACTAAGTTTATAGCATTATCTCCTAGCTCACTAACAGCAACAGTAGGAGCAGGATCTTTTAAAACTTTAGGGTTATCCGTAAGGACTTTCATAATAACGTCTTTAGCTTTTTTGATATCATCTCCATAACCAATACCAATATTTAGGTCCACTCTTAGTGTTCCTTGAGAAGAGTAATTGATAATATTACCATTAGACAAGGTTCCATTAGGAATAATAGCTTCTTTGTTATCTGGAGTTGATAATTTTGTGGTAAAAATCTCTATTTCTTTTACAACACCTAAAACTCCTTGGGCTTCTATTAAGTCTCCAATTTTAAAAGGTTTAAAGATCATAATAAGTACACCTCCGGCAAAATTACCTAAAGATCCCTGTAAAGCTAAACCTATCGCTAAACCAGCAGCTGCAAGAATGGCTGCAAACGATGTGGTTTCTACACCAACAGTACCTAGCACTGCTAGAATTAATAATATTTTCATAATCCAACCAACAAGGTTGACAAGAAATTTTTGCAAACTTTCATCGTAATTTCTAGCCTTCATGAGTTTAGAAACACTTTTCATCAATTTTTTAATGATCCAAGAACCTACAACCCATATTAGAATTGCGCCTACCACCTTGGGCCCAAAATCTACAATAAAATCTAATCCTTTATCTAACCATTTTTGAATATCCATATATAACTTTTTAAAATTTATGATTTGTGAATCTTAAAATTAATGATTTATGTTTTTGAAAACATAATATGCTCTTTAAGAATAATGAAAATTCGATAAATGACCATTTGATCCCTTAAAAAACCATTTAATCCTAAATTTTTGATAAGAGTTCCTACATAACTTCTGGTTTGTTCTTTTTAATTGTACATTAGGCAGCATCAAACAACCCTAAAATTATGTCCGAATTTTGGCTTTACTTAAAGCTTGGTTTCCACCATGTATTAGATTGGCAAGCGTACGATCATATTCTATTCTTAATTGTACTTACCGTTGCTTACACTTTTGATAACTGGAAAAGGATTCTTTTACTGGTTACTTTATTTACGTTAGGTCATACTACTTCTTTGTTTTTAGCAGTGTATGATGTGGTTTCTGTAAACTCTAAACTCGTGGAGTTTTTAATCCCTCTAACAATTTTGGCAGCAGCAATATTTAATGTTTTTACTGCCGGAAAAACTGCAGGTAAAAATAAAATAGGTGTGCTATATGCCACTACAATTTTCTTTGGACTAATTCACGGATTAGGCTTTTCTAGTTTTTTTAATGCAATTAGTAGTAATGTTAGTTCTAAAATTTTACCATTGATGGAATTTGCTTTAGGGATAGAGCTTGCACAACTTATTGTAGTGATTATAGTTCTTATAATTAGTTTTATTATTCAAACGATTTTTAGGTTCTCTAAACGAGATTGGATGCTAGTCATTTCTTCAATAGTAATAGGGATGGTTATTCCGATGATAATTTCAAACAAAATATGGTAATTTATTGTCAATTAGGGTTGTATTTGACACATAGTCATAATATATTCGTATTTTATTAAATATAGATATCATCCATTTTTTATATGTCAAAAAAAAAACAACTAAAATATGACAAAGCGTATCTTAGAATAGCTAGAGAGTGGGGAAAGTTATCTCATTGTGAGAGAAAAAAAGTTGGTGCGGTTATTGTTAAAGATAGAATGATTATTTCTGATGGATTTAATGGAACTCCTACAGGTTTCGAAAATCCTTGTGAAGATGAAGAAGGATATACTAAATGGTACGTGCTTCATGCTGAAGCTAATGCGATATCTAAAGTTGCTTCTTCGACGCAATCTTGCAAGGGATCCACATTATATATTACGTTATCACCTTGTAAGGAGTGCAGTAAATTGATTCATCAGGCCGGAATTAAGAGGATAGTATATCAAAAAGGATATAAAGATAATTCAGGACTTTTATTTTTAGAAAAAGCTGGAGTAGAAATAGAAAAGATTAGTGATTTAGACGATTAATGGGTTATTCAAAAAAATACTTGCCATTATTTATTGGTTTGGCGATGGGAGCGGGAGTTTTTTTAGGTAGTAAACTCGATTTTAGCAATCCATCTGCTAAGTTATTTTCCTACAATGCAAAAAAAGAAAAATTAAACCGCCTAATTGATTACATTGACTATGAGTATGTTGATGAAATCAATACGGATAGTATTGTAGATGTCACAGTAAACAGGATTCTCGAGAATCTGGATCCACATTCGGTATATATACCTCCAGAAGAGCTAGAAGGAATCACAGAAAGCATGCAAGGTGATTTTATTGGTATTGGAGTAAGTTACTATCCTTATAGAGATACCATTTCTGTAATTAACACTATAAAAGGTGGTCCAAGCCAACGATCAGGAATTATGGCAGGTGATCGAATTCTGATGGCAGATAAAGATACTCTTTATGGAGAGCGTTTAAGAAGAGATGGATTAGCAGATAAGCTAAAAGGAGAACTAAATAGTCAGGTTCAGTTAAAAGTTTATAGAAAAGGTAAAGGTATATTTGATGTAGTCGTTAAGCGAGGCAGAGTGCCACTAAAAAGTGTGGATGCTAGTTATATGCTAAAAGAAAATTTAGGTTATATAAAAGTAAATCGCTTTGCTGAAACTACATATAAGGAGTTTAAAAATGCATTAGATTCCTTACAGGATCTTGGAGCAGAGACTTTAGTTGTTGATCTAAGGGATAATGGAGGTGGGTTTATTGCTCCTGCTTTAAAAATGGCAGATGAGTTCTTAGAAAATGATAAGCTTATCATGTTTACCAAAAACAAAAAGGGAGCCATCGAAAATAATTACGCTACGCGTAATGGAAGTTTCGAAAAAGGAAATGTCTATGTGTTAATTAATGAGAATTCTGCATCTGCAAGCGAAATTTTTGCTGGAGCCATTCAAGATAATGATAGAGGAACAATTGTCGGAAGACGCTCTTATGGGAAAGGATTGGTTCAAAGAGAGATGGCGTTAGGAGATGGTAGTGCGATTAGACTAACGATTTCAAGATATTATACTCCAACGGGGCGATCTATTCAGAAACCATATGAGAATGGTAATAAAGAGTATTTTAATGAATATTTAGAACGATATAAAAATGGTGAATTGCAAAATGTAGATAGTATACAAGTTGCAGATTCTTTGAGATTTAAAACACCAGGAGGTAAAACTGTATATGGAGGAGGAGGGATCATACCTGATATCTTTGTAAGTAAGGACACGACCAGAGTTGGAGAGACACTGGATTATATGTTAAGATCTGGAAGAATGGGTGGATACATATTCGAAGAACTCGATAAGAAAAGAGATTTTTATAATAAGCTTACTCCAGAACAGTTTAAGCAAGAAATAGAAATTGACGATGATTTTGCAGATGGATTTCTAATTTATACTAGAAAAAGAGGAGTAGATATTAATTTACAAAATTATAGAGATCAATTAAAGAAATATCTGAAAGCTATTATGGCTCAGCAGTTATTTGGAACCAGTGCATTCGAAAAAATTATTAATAAAGACGATAAAATGATTCAAAAAGTTTTATCTATATCCGATAGTACATAACTAAAACAAAGTGATATGTTAATTTCTGATGATTTTCTGGTTGTTATAGCATTTATATCTTTTATTGCTGCTGCGATACTTCGGTTAATTGATAATAGCGGTTCTATTTTGCTTAAGCATAGTATTTATATAGAATCCTCTTACATATCTCGATCATTACTAAAAAAGTATATTTTTAACGAAAATGAAATAGATTTCAAAAAAAGTTTGAAAAGAGTTCTTGTAATTAGAAATATTCATAATTTTTGTTTGCTAGTATCTATAACAACTATTGGTTGGGTAATTACAAGAAATATTTTCTTCGGGTAGTTTTGGCAAAATAGAATACAAATGTAAATAAATATAAGCCCCCAAAATATGTCAGAATTAACAGAGTATCTAATAGCAATTGCAATTTGTTCTCCACTTTTTTTCTTTATTGTGGCTGTAGCATTTAGATTGTTAGATAATAGTGCTTCTATTTTTTTAGATAACGAAATTCTTGTGGATTCTTCATATGTGTCCGGAGATTTAATTAGGGAACATATTGAGAGTACCGAAGATGTAAAACTAAAAAAGTCTTTAAAAAAGGCACTTGTCTTTAGGAAATTACATAACCTATTTATGATTCTTGCGGTCATATCACTACCGCCAGTAATCATAGCTTGTTTCTTGATACCATTTATTGCTTAGGGATCTTTACTAATCTACTTATCTAGTTCCACGTTTTTGTTGAATAGCTCTAGAAACTAATAAAATCAATAGTAAAATTACAACACAGGCAGAGGCCAGAATACTAATGAGCGCAGTTTTACTATCTCCTTCCAGGAGATTTTTAAAATCCAAAACAGTTGTATTGTATACCATCAAAGAAGTAGCTACTATAATCAGGAGGTAAATAAAATATTTCATCTAGAATAAGCCTTTTATATTAGTTGCAAATAGTTTTACAGCAATAGCCAACAAAATTACACCAAATATCTTACGGACAACGTTAATTCCTTGTTTACCTAAAACCTTTTCAATCTTTCCAGAAGATTTTAAAACGATATAAACAAATATGATATTGATAACAATGGCAATTACGATATTAATCGGTTGGTATTCTGCTCTAAGAGATAGGATAGAAGTCATCGTTCCAGCTCCAGCTATAAGTGGAAATGCTAAGGGAACAACCGCGGCAGTTTCTGGCTCATCATCTTTATATAACTGAATACCTAGTATCATTTCTAGCGCTAGAAAGAATATGATAAAAGCACCAGCTACAGCAAAAGAATTCACATCGATACCAATAAGATTAAGTATCTCTTTACCTACAAATAAAAATAGGATCATTAATATGGCTGCTACCAGGGAGGCTTTTTCGCTTTGTATATGTCCTACTTTTTTACGTAGATCAATAATAATAGGAATGCTACCTACAATATCAATTACTGCAAAGAGTATCATACTCGCAGTCAGTATCTCTTTTAAGTCAAAGTTCATTTTTAGTAGATTTTTTAAAGTTGGCACAAAAATACATAGACTTCACATAGTAAAAGTAGCATAAAAAGATAAATAATCAGTAAAAAATATCTTTCATAAAACTATCTTAGCGATATGTTTCAATTAGGAAAAACCATAGTTTCGGAAGATATCATAGAAAAAGATTTTGTGTGTAATCTTTCCGCTTGTAAAGGAGCGTGTTGCATTGATGGCGAAGCAGGAGCACCATTAGAAGAGTCAGAAGCCCAAAAACTTAAGGAAATCTACCCTATTATAAAACCCTATCTTCGAAAAGAAGGAATCGAAGCAATAGAAAAACAAGGTACTTATATTAAAACACCACATGAGGAATTAGAAACTCCACTAATTGATGGGGCGGATTGTGCTTATGTGATATTTGATAAAAAAGGGACAGCATTATGTGCTATTGAAGAGGCTTATAACCAAGGAGAAGTGGATTGGAAGAAACCAATATCCTGCCATTTATACCCTGTTAGAGTCCAGGATTATACAGAGTTTTCTGCTGTGAATTATCATAAATGGGAAATATGTGATGATGCTTGTACACTTGGTAAAGAACTACAAGTACCGGTGTATAAATTCGTGAAGCAAGCATTGATCCGTAAGTTTGGAGAAGATTGGTATATGGAACTAGAAAAAGTAGCTGAAGACCTTAAAAAATAATTTTCATTATTTTTATTGTAATAAATGTTAACCTTTTAGGGAAAAAGGGATACTAATAAAAAAACCAAAACAATAATTTTATGAAAACAATTCAAGTATGTATCGGACTTTTTATGCTCGCTGCAGTTCCATTTGGCTGTAGTGACGATGATTTAGTTTCCGATGTTGATGTTCCTGATGCAGAAGAAACAGGAACATTTTTAGAACAGGATCTTCATGTTTTATATTTAAGTAGACAAGATGATCTCATTGTCGAAGAGATTACATCAATCGAAGAAGAGTTAGCAGGAGATCCAGACAATCAGGATTTACAAGCGCAATTAGAAGAGCTTGAGTCAAGAAGAGAAACCAACACAGAGCAAATCAATTTTCTAAATGGGCAAATCGATAGTGCCTTAGAGAATGTAGCATTCAGAGGAAGAGTTCCAAGATTACCTCCGATACCACCACCACCGAGTCCTTGTAGTTGTTTCACAAATTTGGATTTTACTAGACTTCAAGAAGTATTAGTAGCAGGTAATGACGAAGGTTTTGCAGTAACTGTCTTTACAGAAAATCAGGAAGTCATTGCTGAATTCGGAAACATTTCCGATTTTGAAGATACTGGATTAAGTGTAATTTCAATTAATGATGCAATTGACTTTCAAGGAAACGTGACAATACAAATTACTAAATTTTTTGAACCAGTAGGTGATATTATCACCTATTCTATAGAAGGAAATATTAACCTTTAGTAACCTAAATAAATAATAATTAAATTAGCTCTCAAATTATTGAGAGCTTTTTTTATGAAAAAGAAATATACACCTTTTTTTTTCCTTTTAGGGATTAATTTTTTGTTCTGCCAGAGTTCGAAAAACCTAAGCAATATAGAAAACCTTTTTAATCGTGGTTTGCCTTATTTGTATGTTAATAACGATAGTGTACACAAATATCTTGACAAAAGTTTAAAATTGTCTTACGACATTGATAGTTTTGATTGGAAATTATCTAACATAACGTACCTGATTACCGCCGACGATTATCATTATAATTTAAAATCTTTACGAAAGAATTTACGCCGAATGGATTCGATGGTTAATTTTGATAAACGTTTTGATACACTCTATGAAAAAAATGATTATATAAAAAACTTTTTGATACAAAAAGGGAATTATAATTTTAAGGTTAAAAATTATGATGCTGCTGCTAATAGCTTCCAAGAACTTCTTGTTCTGTTGATAGATAAAGAGTTAGATTCTATTTCAACTCCAGATAAAACCCTTTTATTTAGTACTTATAATTATTTGGCTTCTATTAATGAAGCAACCGGTGAGAATAAGTTAGCAAAAGATTTTTATAAAAAAGGCCTCTTAATTGGAGAGAATTATCAGATTGAAAGTATAAAATTACGGGTTGCCGGAACTAAAGTCAGGTTGGCGAGAGTTTTTGAAAAAGAAAAAGATTATAAAAATGCAAATCAATTGTTTAAAGAATCTTTATCTTACTATATTTTACAAAGTGACAACCCAAGATTTAAAAACAACCTTCTCTCTACTTATCAACGCCTATCTCAAAACTATCTGCTTCAGGATAGTATTCCAAAAGCAATCAGTACGCTAAAAGAAAGCGAACAGTATTATTCAGAAAATGATGCTTTTGAGCGGAAAGCAGAGCTTTTATACGGTGATATATATACGTCAGATCAGCAATTTGATAAGGCAGAAAATTTCTATCAATCATACGTATCTAAAACCAAAACGTATAGACAAAATCAAAAACATCAGGACATAGCAGAAGCATTTTCTAGATTAGGTAGATTGTATGTGGCTAAAGGTGATCCCAAAAAAGCGCTCCAGTTTTATCAAGAAGCATTGATGCAATTGGCACCGGATTTTGAGAATGCCAATATTAAAGATAATCCTAACCCCAAAAAAGTATTATCTAAATTGGAACTAGTGAAGGTTTTTAAAGAAAAACTAGAAGCACTAAAGTTATTATACAAGCAAAGTAAAGAATTAGAAGATCTTAAGGTGGCGTTAGCAACGTCTTATGCGATTATAGAAGCGTTAGATTTGTTAAAACCTGAGTTCGAAAGTAAGGTTGATAAACAGTTTCTACTATCAGAGATGTACCCAGCTTTTCATAGTATGGTAGAAGTTGCATACGATCTTTTTAGTACTACCAAAGAATCATCTTATATTACAGATGCTTTTTACTTTACGGAGAAAAGTAAAAGCGTGTTGTTGTTAGAAGCTACTAGGAGTACACAGGCTAGTTCTTATGGAGGTGTTCCTGAAGATGTAATTGATCGAGAACAGCAGTTTAGAGCAAATATTATTCATTTAGAAAAGAAGTTTTTTAGCCAAAAGTCTAATATGGTAGTTTTTGATTCGTTATTTCAATTAAAAAATAGGTATTATAATTTTATCTCCGATATTGAGCGTAACTATCCTAAGTATTATGATCTAAAATATAATGCAGAAGTGGTTAGTTTAGAAGAGATTACCTCAGAACTTATCAAAAGTAAAGCGCTATTAAGTTATTTTTCTACAGACACAGATTTATTTTTGATTACGATAGAAAATGACGCAAAAAGCTTTTATAAAATTCCTTTCGGAAATATAGATCGCGAAAGGATTACTAAATTTTATTCATTAGTATCAAAGGTAAATAGTAAGCAGTTATCTGAGATTTATAAAGAAGGATATTCGATATATGAAAATATTCTAAAAGAACCTTTAAAAAAGATTCAATCCAAAGAATTAATTATAATTCCAGATGATATATTAAATTATTTGCCGTTTGATGCATTGTCTGCATCAAAAGATCAATCCGATTATTTGATTCAGGAGTATCAGATTTCTTATATAAATTCAGCGACCTTACTTAAAGAACAGCAAAATAAAATTAAAACGGATAAGAACCGGTTACTGGCATATGCTCCGACTTTTGGTAAAACGAGTGTCAATGTTCGGCAAGATAGATCTGATTTTGGGCCATTGTTGTATAATACAGATGAGGCAGATCAAATAACGAAATTCTTTGACGGAAAAGCTGTTACGGGCAATGAAGCTTCTTTAGTATCCTTTTTAGAAAATTCTCAAACGTATAATATGCTTCATTTTGCTACACACGCAGCGGCAAATGATGAACATCCCGACTATTCCTACCTTGCATTTGCTCCAAATAACAAAGGTGAATCAAGTTTGTTGTATGTGAAAGACCTCTACGAGTATAATATCAATGCAGATTTAGTAACATTAAGTGCCTGTCAGACTGGATTAGGAAAGCTTCAGAAAGGTGAAGGAATGCTAAGTTTAGCAAGAGGATTTAGTTATGCAGGTGCTAAATCTCTAGTCACAACTTTATGGAAAATTAATGATCAGACTACCTCAGAGTTGATGCAAGAATTTTATAAAAACCTAGATGCATCATTCTCAAAAGATAAAGCGTTGCGCGAAGCAAAACTAACGTATTTAAAAACAGCTGAGGATGAGTTGTTAACCCATCCTTATTATTGGTCAGGGTTTATGATTTCGGGTGATACTACGGCGCTTCAGACAAGTGCTTCTTATTTCTGGTGGTTGTTATTGCTTATTATCCCAGTTCTGTTAGTAATTGTCAGGAAACTAAAAAGTTCGAAATAAAGATTTTATCTTAGTTGATTTAGTAGTTGCTCAACATCACTCTTTTTAAAACTTCCTTTTTCAGCCATCTCTTCTAATATGGCGATGGCATCTTTTTTTCTATTTTCTTTTAGGTACGCCAGGGATAAATACCATTTTCCTCTTTCTGATAGTTGATCATTTAGTGAGACATGCTGTTCTAATAATGGAATTGCTTCATTCACATTGTCTGATGCTAGTAAAGAATTTGCTTGATATAAAAGGAAATAAGGTCTTTTCGTTGTTTCATACAGTTTTGCAAACTGATCTGTAGCTAGTTCATATTCTTTGCTTTCGTAAGAAGTGAATGCAATAACTTCTTCATTTTCATCATTCTCACCACGAACAATTGGGGTTACCACGTTTTTGTAAGGTTCGAAATTATCCGCATATAATTCATTAGTGTCTATTGCAAAAGGATTCAGGAATGTTATTCCGCCAATACCAATTATTAATAATATAGAGGCAGCAACCAATAATTTTTTGTAATTAAACAAGGGTATGACTTTAGTTTCATTCGCTACAATTTTAGCTTCGAAAGCTGCCATGCTTTTCCTTAACTGATCTCTATCTTCAGTGCCAGAAACTACTTTTAAGTTTTTATGTAATTCAACATCTTTTCTGAATGATGCATCATTTTCTAATAAGCTGTTAAACTGATCTTTTTCCGCCGGAGTCAGTTCTGATTGTAAATGCTTGTCTATTAGCTCTTCTCGTTCCATTTATGCGGGGGTTTTAATTAATTCTTTTAAGGATTTTAAGCAACGAGATTTCTGGCTTTTTACTACATTTTTACTTTCATAGCCTAAGTTTTCTGCAATCTCATCAATAGTTAGTCCTCGATAATAGAATAAGGTTAACATTTCTTGACAACGTTTCCCCAGATTTTTAAAATGCTGTCTTAATAATTGTTGTTCTGGGGTTAACTGTGGTTCTTCAAAAATTTCTGGTGTATCAGAAGTTTCTGTATAATCCACACTGTTTTCATAAGAAATAGTTTTTTTCTGTTTTTTGAGCTGATCATAGATCATGTATTTCCCAATACTAAATAAATATGTTTTAATAGAACTTTTTATATGATCTAGTTTACCATTAATTGCATGCTCACGTAATGCAATAAATGCCTCTTGATATACATCTATAAGAGCATCATGATCTAGATCATATTTTTTAGCAAACTGCAAAAAAGCATTACGATACTCATTGTAAATCTTTTCTAAGGCTTGATTATGACCTTTTTTTAGCGTTAAGAGTTCTTCCTTCATACGTTGTAACCTTACTATAGGGTAATAGCCTCATCTTATTTTCCGGAGATAAAGTTAACCTTTTTTATAAAAATCACACAAAGAGATAAAACCAAACATAAGAATTATGAAAACTATAAAACATATCACGGGAATATCGGTAATCTTTTTTCTTTTACTAATCCCTCAGCAAGTAGAAGCCCAGTTCTGGAAAAAAGTGGCGCAAACTGCTGAGAAAGCTGCTGAGAAAACCGTTCTAAAGAAAACAGAAGAAAAAGTATCAAAAAAGACAAGTAAAACGATTGACGATACAGTTGATGGAAAATCCAAAAAGAAGAAGAAAAGCAAGAGTAAAAAGAAGAAGAAAAAAGGAGCAGTCATTTCTTCTAATAATAAAGAAGAAAGAGCAATAAATGAAACTGAAAATCGAGAACCTTCCTTTACCGCGTATTCTAAGTTTGATTTTGTGGCTGGAGAAAAAATAATTGCCTTCGAAGATTTTAGCCAGGATGAAATCGGTGATTTGCCTGCACGTTGGAACTCTTCTAATTCGGCAGAGGTAGTTACTCTTAATAATCAAGAAAGTCGCTTTATCCAAATAGGAACAGGGACTGGATCTTATGTTCCGGAATTTATAGAAGAATTTCCTGAAAATTTTACTTTAGAATATGATATAGTGTTTGATTTTGATGTGTCTAAATATGCTTATAAGCGTGATCTCCACGTTGTTTTTTCTGATGTGAAAAATTCAGGGTATGAATTACAAAAAGGGACTCCTGGAAAAAACGGATTCTCTTTCGTTATTCGAGGAGGAATAAGTGGTGGCGGAAAAGTTGATATTCAGAAATATTGTTCAGATCGTAATTTAAATCTACGCTCTGATAAAAAATTTGGAAAGCTAAATAAAGATAATAATGGTAGAGGTAAAAAGATGCACATTTCTATTTGGAAACAAAAACAAAGAATGAGAGTGTATATAGATGAACAAAAGGTGTTTGATATACCTAGGGCATTTGAAAAAAATGTAGTAATTAAGAATTTAAAATTTTTCTCAGAAACGACACCAGAAAATACATTTTACTATTTAGGTAATATTAGGTATGCAGTTGGCAAACCTGATATGCGAAATAAGCTAATTACAGAAGGTAAGTTGGTTACTTATGGAATTACTTTTGATACTGGAAAAGCTACCATAAAACCGGAATCTTACGGTACAATTAAAAAAATTGCTAATGTTCTTTCTGATCATACTGATGTAAAAGTTCTAATCACAGGTCATACAGATACAGATGGAGATGATGTTTTTAATCAAAAACTTTCTGAAAAAAGAGCAGTATCTGTTAAGGAAATACTTGTAAATGAATTTGGAGTTGATGCCTCTAGGTTGAAAACGGATGGTAAAGGGGAAAGTGACCCGATTGCTGCTGAAAATACATTAGAGGCTAAGGCAAAAAACAGAAGAGTAGAATTTAAAAAGATTTAATTTTTTTAAAAATAATTTCTCAAATGTTTACCTCAGTAGTTTCTTAAACACTAAATAATAAATTATCTAACAATTAAAAGAAAACACAATGAATTTAAGAGTAAAGAGAATAAGTATGTTATTGATGATAGCCGTTGCTGCTATATTTCAATCTTGTAGTAGTGAAGACGATGGATTAGTTTTAGAAAACGAAAATCAATTAGAAAATATTCAAGAACGTATAGAGCAATATCAGGGATCTATAGAGAATATTGAAGCGCCTGAAGCGATGGAACAGTACGCCACAGAAAATACCTATGCATCCAATGCTGTTTTTTCATTAGCATCGTTACAAGTGCAGGCGTTAGCGTATTCATCTATCTTTCTGTCAATTCCTAATGATGCAGAACAACAAAGTAGTATTGGTAAAAGTGGTCAAAATACGCGTACTTGGATATGGAGCTATGGTGGAGTTACATTGTATTATACGGTAACATCAGATGCTGCTTTTGATTATTTTACATACGATATTGAAGAAGGTGGTATTCGTAGAAACTTTTATGAAGGTAGAATTAGTAGAGATGGTACTTTTTTTGAAGTAAGGTTTAATGGAGAAGATGGAGAGTTCTTGTCAATGACTTACAATAAAACAGGAAGTATCATTAATTTTACAATAGAAGATGGAAATAATGACAAAATAGAACTTGTTTTTAATGAAATAGATCAATCTGGATCTATAAAAGCTTACGAAGCAGGAGTTTTAACGGAAAGTTTTGTTTGGTCATCTAATGGAACAGGAGTGTATACAAACCATGGTACAGGAGAAACTTTTTCTTGGCCTTAGAATCAAAAAAGTATTAAAAAGATTATTAGGAAAAATTATATACATCATTTGTATATGATTTTTCCTTTTTTTATTATAAATATTTAAAAAAAAATGTTTTTTTTTCGCATTTATTAGCCTGTGGTTTTACCGTAGAATCGATGGTTTTTAGGTTTTGTTTTTTTACTATAAAAAACGGTGTTAGCAGGTGAAAAATAAGTAATTACTGAGGTTACTAACAACGTTGTTTATATCTTTTTATTTATGATTAAAAATCTAATAATCAATGATTTAAGTATAATTTGTTAATTACTGGATTTTAACCGTTAATTCCCGTCGTGTTGAAAACTTTGTTGAAAACGTTTGCTAACTTTTTGTGAAACTTCTAGCACATTTTTTGATCTTTGTTAGTCCGTAGCGGAAAAGAAAAAAACATAAAACTAGCTAAAAGAAAAAAGATGAATGCAGTAGAGCCGATCTTGCAAGAAAATAAAGACAGATTTGTAATTTTTCCTATCAAACATCATGATATTTGGGATTGGTACAAAAAATCAGAGGCTAGTTTCTGGACAGCTGAAGAAATTGATTTACATCAGGACATTACTGATTGGGCAACTAAATTAACAAATGATGAGCGATATTTCATTAAACATATTTTAGCATTCTTTGCCGCTTCAGACGGAATTGTAAATGAAAATCTTGCAGAGAATTTTGTAAACGAAGTTCAGTATAGTGAAGCAAAATTCTTTTATGGTTTTCAGATTATGATGGAGAATATCCATTCTGAAACCTATTCTTTATTGATCGACACCTATGTGAAAGATGAAAAGGAAAAAGATATTTTGTTTAAAGCAATAGATAATTTTCCTGCAATTAAGAAAAAAGCAGATTGGGCTTTAAAATGGATTGAATCAGATTCTTTTGCAGAACGTTTAATTGCATTTGCTGCAGTAGAAGGGATATTCTTTTCTGGAGCATTTTGTTCAATTTTTTGGTTAAAGAAACGTGGTTTAATGCCAGGTCTTACTTTTTCTAATGAGTTAATTTCTAGAGATGAAGGTGTGCATTGTGATTTTGCAGTGCATTTACATAATAAACACTTGGTAAATAAAGTGCCTAAAGAAAGAATTCGTTCGATTATAGTAGATGCTTTAAATATAGAAAGAGAATTTGTTACTGAATCACTTCCTGTGAGTTTGATTGGGATGAATTCTAAATTAATGACGCAATACTTAGAATTTGTTACTGACAGATTATTAGTAGAGCTAGAGTGTGAAAAAGAATACGGTACTGCTAATCCGTTTGATTTTATGGATATGATTTCGTTACAAGGGAAAACTAATTTCTTTGAAAAACGAGTTTCAGAATACCAAAAAGCAGGAGTGCTTAATAAAGATACAGGAGAAAATAAAATAAGTTTTGATGCTGATTTTTAAGCTTTAAAATTCATTTTAAAATAAAAATACATTCATTCTGAGCTAATCAAGAATAGAACTTCTATTTGAATAATGATTAGCTCAGTTTGATAAAGCTTTCTATAAGCTTTATAAAAAAAACGAAAGAAGGCGAAAGTCATATAATTATATTTTACTTAATAAGAATAACGCTGGTTATTATCAGGGGTTTCTTTTTAGTATCTGATTTCTGGGGGAATCACTTATAATTATCTATTACGGATTTCAGTAAAGGAGAAAAATAACACAAATTAATATCACGTTCTTCAGAAGGAGAATTTTATAAAACCAAAAGCGTATGTATGTAGTAAAAAGAGACGGTCACAAGGAGCCAATTATGTTTGACAAAATTACCGCAAGGGTAAGGAAGTTATGTTATGGATTAAATGCTCTTGTCGATCCAGTGAAAGTAGCAATGAGAGTGATTGAAGGATTGTATGATGGGGTAACTACTAGTGAACTGGATAATCTGGCTGCAGAAATTGCTGCTACTATGACGATTGCCCATCCTGATTACGCTAAATTGGCTGCTCGTATTTCGGTTTCGAATCTACATAAAAATACGAAAAAGACATTTTCTGAAGTAGTTACAGATTTGTATGAATATGTAAATCCTAGAAATGGTAAGAAAGGTCCGCTAATTGCGGATGATGTATATGATGTAATTATGACTAACAAGGAAAAGTTAGACTCTACGATTATATATAACCGCGATTTTGGATACGATTATTTTGGTTTTAAAACATTAGAGCGCTCTTACTTATTAAAAATTAATGGTAAGATTGCAGAACGTCCTCAGCATATGCTAATGAGAGTTTCTATTGGGATTCATCTAAATGATCTGGATGCAGCAATAGAAACGTATGAGTTGATGTCTAAAAAATATTTTACACACGCAACACCAACATTATTTAATTCAGGAACACCAAAACCACAAATGTCATCTTGTTTCCTTTTAGCAATGAAAGATGATAGTATTGATGGTATTTATGATACGCTAAAGCAAACGGCTAAGATCTCTCAATCTGCGGGTGGAATAGGATTATCTATACATAATGTTCGTGCTACAGGTTCATATATTGCAGGTACAAATGGAACTTCTAATGGAATTGTTCCAATGTTACAAGTGTATAATGATACAGCGCGTTATGTGGATCAAGGTGGAGGAAAACGTAAAGGTTCTTTCGCAATCTATGTGGAACCTTGGCATGCTGATATTTTTGATTTCTTAGACCTTAAGAAAAACCATGGTAAAGAGGAAATGCGAGCACGTGATTTATTCTATGCAATGTGGATTCCGGATTTATTTATGAAACGTGTGCAGGATGATGCAGAATGGACATTAATGTGTCCTAATGAATGTCCTGGGTTGTTTGATATCCATAGTGATGCGTTTGAGGAAGCATATTTAAGTTTCGAAGCAGCAGGAAAAGGTCGTAGAACTATAAAAGCAAGAGAGCTTTGGGAAAAAATTCTAGAATCTCAGATCGAGACTGGAACTCCATATATGTTGTATAAAGATGCAGCAAATCGCAAATCCAATCAGCAGAATTTAGGTACAATCCGTTCTTCTAATTTATGTACAGAGATCATAGAATATACAAGCCCTGATGAAGTAGCTGTATGTAATTTGGCTTCTATTGCATTGCCAATGTTTGTGAAAAACGGAACGTTTGATCACGAAGAACTTTTTAGAATTACAAAGAGAGTTACTAAAAATCTTAATAGGGTAATTGATCGTAATTATTATCCCGTAAAAGAAGCTGAAAATTCTAATATGCGTCACCGTCCTATTGGATTAGGTGTGCAGGGATTAGCAGATGCTTTTATCGAGTTACGTTTACCTTTTACTAGTGATGAGGCTAAAAAATTAAATCAAGAGATTTTTGAAACCTTATACTTTGCAGCTGTTACTGCATCTATGGAAGAAGCTACAACAGATGGACCGTATCAAACATATGAAGGATCACCTATTTCTAAAGGAGAATTCCAGTATAACTTATGGGGAATTAAAGACGAAGAACTAAGTGGTCGTTGGGATTGGTCTAGTCTTAGAAAAGAAGTACAAGAGAATGGAGTGCGTAACTCATTATTAGTGGCTCCTATGCCAACAGCATCAACTTCTCAGATCTTAGGAAATAATGAAGCTTTTGAACCATATACAAGTAATATATATACAAGGCGCGTATTATCAGGAGAATTTATTGTAGTAAATAAACACCTTTTAGAAGATCTTGTACAATTAAATTTATGGAGTGATGATCTTAAGGATGCGATTATGCGTGCTAATGGATCTATTCAAAATATAGATATCATCCCTCAGGATCTTAAAGAGCTTTATAAGACAGTTTGGGAATTGAGTATGAAAGATATTATCGATATGTCTCGTCACAGAGGGTATTTTATTGATCAGTCTCAATCACTAAATCTATTTATGGAAGGTGCTACAATGGCAAAACTTACTTCAATGCATTTCTATGCTTGGAAGAGTGGATTAAAAACAGGTATGTATTACCTGAGAACTAAGTCTGCTGTAGATGCGATTAAGTTTACACTTAAAACGGAAAAGAAAGAACAGCCGCAAGCAGAACAAGTAGCAGTTGCAGCAGCACAAGTAATGGAAGCACAATCTGCTCCCAAAACACAACCAGAACCTGAAGCAGTGCAAGTTGCTGCAGAAGGGACAGCCTTGACTCCGGAGGAGCTTCGTGCGATTATTGCACAATCAAAAGAAGCAGAGGGAGATGATTGTTTAATGTGTGGGTCTTAAAAAGACCATTTATATAGGGCAAAAGGGAAGTTTTCTGTATAGAAGCTTCCCTTTTTTGTATATTCGATTTTTCTTAAAATTATGATGAACTGGGAACAACTCCTATCCTTAAAAAGACAAGGAGATACGAATAAAAGATTACGTAAAGAACAAGATGAAACTCGATTAGGTTTTGAAGTAGATTATGATAGAATCATATTTTCTTCGGCATTTAGAAGTTTACAGGATAAAACTCAGGTAATTCCATTATCCAAAACCAGTTTTGTACATACTAGATTAACACATAGTCTAGAAGTTTCTGTTGTTGGACGTTCTTTGGGTAGAGTAGTAGGGAAAAGGATTTTAGAAAAGCATCCACATCTTAGTACTATTCATGGATATCAGTTTAATGATTTTGGAGCAATTGTCGCTGCAGCTTCCTTATCACACGATATTGGGAATCCTCCTTTTGGACATTCTGGAGAAAAAGCTATTGGCGAATATTTTGCCACAGGTGAAGGAAAAAAATATAAAGAACTTTTAACCTCTAAGGAATATCAAGATCTTATAGATTTTGAAGGAAATGCTAATGGGTTTAAAATTTTAACTGAATCCAGACAAGGTATAGAAGGAGGGTTACGATTATCATATGCTACACTAGGAGCTTTTATGAAGTATCCTAAAGAGTCTTTGCCAAAGAAACCAACTTCGCATATTGCACATAAGAAATTTGGGTATTTTCAGAATGAAAGTTCTTTTTTTAAAGAAGTAGCAGATGAAGTGGGGTTGCTTTCTTATCAAATAGGAAATGAAACGACCTATAGTCGTCATCCGCTTACATTTTTGGTAGAAGCAGCAGATGATATTTGTTATACAATTATAGATTTTGAAGATGGTATTAATTTAGGGTTGATACAAGAAGAATACGCTTTAGAATATCTAATTAAGTTAGTAAAAGACACAATTAATACTTCAAAATATAACAGTCTGACCACTACTGCGGATCGTTTGAGTTACTTAAGAGCATTAGCAATTAATACATTGATACAAGAAGCTTCACATACTTTTGTTCAGTACGAGGAGGAAATATTATCAGGGAATTTTGACATAGCATTGATTGATAAAAGTAGGTATCAAGCGCAGATTGATGACATTATTAAGATTAGTGTAGATAAGATATATCAAAGTTCGGAGGTTGTAGAGAAAGAGATTGCAGGATATGAGATTCTTGCTACTTTATTGGATCGATATTGTACTGCGATGGATAATTTTAATAATGAGCGAGCCTCTAATTATGATAAACTCATTCTAAAAGCCGAAGGAAGTAATTTCGACTATAAAAATGATGATCTGTATACCAGATTAATTAGTATTAGTAATTATGTTGCCAGTCTTACAGATGGAAATGCACTATTGAAATTTCAGAAAATACGTGGATTACAGGTATAAAAAGCCATCCACTTTATGAATAAAAAAGGACGGCTTTGTTTTAAAGAGAGTTATTGTTTTGTATAGGTGTCAACGGTAATAAATGTATCTGAACCTTCAGTGTCTATATACTCTAATTTTAATGTAATAGCTGTCAATTCAATTATTTTTTCAGAATCTTGATCGGATCCTTCGAGAGTCTCTGTATTAAGAATATTATCAGAAGTTAAAGACCACGTATAATCGGTACTCGTAAATATCGTACATGAATTACCCTCAAGTCCAGCCTCAGTGTAAACAGCACGATTTTCGCCCTGTTCGACAGATAATTGTACAGAGTAAAGCAGATCACATTCATCAAGTTGTATTGCTGTTCCATTCTCAGTTACGGAAATTAATTTCCACGCTCCAATTAAATTAGCTTCGGTAATTTCAAAAGTTTCGGTTGTACCATCATCATCACTACCACAAGAGAATAAAGTAATTGTCAATAGTAAGGTTAAAAATAGATTTAGCTTTTTCATAATTAAAAAGTTGTTTTTGTTTATTAATAATTGGCGAAATAAGTATTTTTTGATCTGTTGAAAAATCTTCTCATTAAATAGTGTATGAATTCACGAATATGTTACTATTTTTTTTGAAAAAATTTTCACGGAAATTTTTCTAACCTATTTTCGTGTTGTTATTATTATTTGAAAAAGTAGTGTAAGATTCAATGTATGATGTCTTTGATTTTAGTATCGCCGAAATATATCAAATACAGAGGTTGTAGAGAAAGAGGTTGTAGAGAAAGAGGTTGTAGAGAAAGAGGTTGTAGAGAAAGAGGTTGTAGAGAAAGAGGTTGTAAGATATTAGATTCTAGCCACATTATTAGATCTATACCGTACTGCAAATCATAATTTTAATGAAGAAAAAACTTTTAATTATGACAAGTTAATTCTAAAAGCAGGAGGAAGTAGTTTTGGATATAAAAACGATGATATTTATATTAGATTAATTAGTATTAGTAAGTATGTTATTAGTTTCACGGATGAAAATACATTATTAAAATTTCAGAAGATTAATGGGTTAGAAATTTAATTATAATAACTTTCTAATTGATAATTATGGCTGTGTCTAAGATGTAATTAAGGATAATTGCGTGTTCTAGTTCTAAAAATGATAATAACAAAGAAGATTTAGCGGTATTTGCGTCTATATATGAGGCTATAATATGGTTGATACTAAATATATAAAGGTCTATAATTAGTTATTCTTCTATAACTAATTTGACTTATTCATAATTATCGAGAGTGTTGATGATTCTTTTGATTTATGTGTATTTCGTTGAACATATGTTAATTTTTAAAGCTTTTTGGGCTTATAGACAAAAAAATATTCAATAAAAGTGGGTGATTGAAAGGTAATTATATATTTTAGCAATTAAAATTTAGTATTTTTTTAAGAAAATTTTGATAAGACAATTCTTAAAAATATATTTTTTCATGAAACTTAATTATTTTATTGTTATGAATAAAAATTATTTTAAACTCTTCATTTTTATAATTGGAGTACATTTTGGTTTTGCCCAAAATCAGGATAACGTTAGTGTTATTAAAGACTATTTAGTCACATCCGGAATGGATCAAAAAGATGTTAGTGATCTTGAGATACAGTCACAATCTTTTTCAAAAAGCATGAACTTAACGAATGTTTATGTGGTGCAAAAATATAATGGATTTCCTATTAAGAATACCGTAGGTAATTTTGCTATTAAAGATGGGAAGGTTGTACATTTTTCTGGTAAACTTATTAATGATTTGCAGTCCAAGATTAATACAGGAACTGCACAGTTATCTGCGACAAGTGCGGTTCAAAAAGCTGCAATAGCACTTAATATTACGGATATTGGTAATATAACGATTATCAATAAATCAAGTGCTTCTAAAGTAATGGTATCTAAGTCTAATATCTCTGTTGATGAAATTCCAGTAGAGCTGATATATGAATTAAGAGAAGATCAATTATTATTGTCTTGGGATTTAAGTATACATGCGAAGGACGGTGAGAATTGGTATAGTGTTAGAATTGATGCTAACAGTGGAGAAATGATTAGTAAGGACAATTGGATGACTAAATGTACTTTTGATCATAATACTTCTATTAAAAAAGGAGTAAATAATAATAAAGCAAATTCATTTGGATTTAACACTAAATCTGAGAGCGCACCATTATTAATGGATGGTACGTACAATGTGTTCAAAATTCCAGCAATAGAGAGTCCTAATCATGGTAGTAGAACTATGGAGACAAATCCTGCAAATGCAGTAGCGTCTCCATTCGGATGGCATGATACAAATGGAGCAGCTGGAGCAGAGTTCACGACAACACAAGGTAATAATGTTTTGGCTGCAGATGATTTAAATGGAGATAATTCTCCAGGAAATCAACCAGATGGAGGCGCGAATCTTATATTTGATTATCCTTTTGATCCCACAGCGCCAATTTCTGCATATCAGGATGCTTCCATAACGAATATGTTTTATGTAAGTAACGTTACACATGATGTTTGGTATCAGTATGGGTTCGATGAAGAATCAGGAAATTTTCAGGTTAATAACTACGGTAAAGGAGGAGTCGAAGGTGATGAGGTATTGGCAGATGGACAAGATGGATCGGGTATAAACAATGCTAATTTTGGAACTCCGCCAGATGGGGCTAACCCAAGAATGCAAATGTTTTTGTGGAACCCAGAGAATCAATTTTTATTTACTGTAAATAATACACCATTAGCAGGTTCGTATAGAGTTCTAAATAATTCTTTTGACAATGGTTCTATTGAGCCACCTTTTGCGCCTGCTGGGATTACAGCAGATTTAGTATTGACAGTAGATGATAATGCCACCCCAGATCCGAATGATGCATGTTCGGTTATTACAAATACAGCAGAAATGAATGGGAATATTGCTGTGGTTAGAAGAGGAGAATGTAATTTTGATGCTAAAGTGTTAGAAGCTCAACGAGCCGGAGCAGTTGCTTTGTTACTTGTAAATAATGTTCCTGGTGATATAGTCATGGGTGGTGATGGTAGTAATTTCATTAACATTCCTGCGTTTAGTATCAATCAAGCAGATGGAGAAGCACTTGTAGTACAATTGGCAAGTGGAGCGGTAAATGTTACATTGGCTTCTGAGATAAGAGAAAACTGGATCGTTGGTGCAGATGGTTCATTTGATAATGGTATTATAGTTCACGAAATTGGACATGGAATTTCTACACGTCTTACTGGAGGAGCTTCTAATTCAGGTTGTTTGAGAGGTGATGAGCAGATGGGTGAAGGTTGGTCTGACTGGTTTGCATTGATGATGACTATTCAATCTGGAGATACAGGTGCTGAAGCAAGAGGTATTGGTACTTATGCTATAGGGCAGCCAACTACCGGAGGAGGAATTAGACCTTTTCCATATAGTACGAATACAACTACAAACCCTGTTGATTATGCTAGTATTAGTGATGATACTAGATTTTCTATACCTCACGGAGTAGGTTCTGTATGGGCTTCTATATTATGGGATATGACATGGGCATTTATTGACAGAGATGGTTTTGATCCAGATCTTTATAATGGAACAGGTGGAAATAACTTAGCAATGCAGTTGGTGATTGATGGTTTAAAATTACAAGCGTGTACTCCAGGTTTTGTAGATGGTAGAGATGGAATTCTTGCCGCTGCTGATTTACTGCCAAATAGTGATAATAATAAATGTCTTATCTGGAGCGTATTTGCGAAAAGAGGAGTTGGATTTAGTGCAGATCAAGGACTTTCTTCTAGTAGAGCTGATCAAACACCAGCTTTTGATTTACCACCAACATCTCAATTAGATTGTACTGATTTCACTTTAGGTGTTGATGATGTAAATGAAGGTGTATTCCAAATATATCCAAATCCTTCTACAGGAGCGTTTGATATTAGAGTTGCTGAAAATGTAGGAAATAGTACAATATCAATATTTGATATAAACGGAAGAGTAGTCTATAAGGATGAAACTGTACTTACGAGTACACATAGAATAGATACCAATCTTAGATCTGGAATCTATTTATTAAGAATAGAAGCAGAAAATGGTACTGCCGTTTCAACTTCTAAAATTGTAATTCAGTAAGGGTAGTATTCTTATGATTTAATATATAGAGGTTGTCTGTAAAGACAACCTCTTTTTTTATTCTTTTATTAGGAAAATATTCTGTGGTTTTCGGCACTAGTAAAAGCGTTAATAGTTTAAAAGGGAGAAATCCCAATGATTACCTATTGGGTTTACCTGGAGGATTATTTACTAAATATACTTAAGGATAGTATTGGCGATTCCTTTAACTGAAATACCGCAAATTTCTTGTAATTCTTGTGTTGTTCCGTGGTGAATGAATTGATCAGGGACTCCAAGATTTATAATTTTTACAGAAAAATTGTTTTGATTTGCGAAAGTTATGATTGTGTTTCCAAAACCACCATTGATTGCGCCATCTTCGACGGTAATAACGGTTTTGTATTTTAGTAATATTTCTTTTAGTAAATCTGAATCCAGAGGTTTTATAAAGCAAAAATGATAGTGACTTACTTTTTCTTCAATAGCTTTTAAAGTATCAGTAACGTTCGCTCCAATAGTGCCAGTAGATATCATTGCAATTTCTGATGTTGATTTAGTAATACATTTCCCTTTTCCTATAGGCATTTTTTGCATACCTATTTGCCAATCTTTAATAGTACCTCTTCCTCTTGGGTATCTAATGGCAATCGGATGTTTTAATCCTAAAGAAGCTGTGTAGAGAAGATTTCTTAATTCTATTTCATTAGCAGGAGCCGCTATAAGCATATTTGGGATACAGTTTAGATATGAAATATCAAAAATACCGTGATGTGTTGCTCCATCAGCACCGACTAATCCGGCACGATCTATACAGAAGATAACAGGCAGGTTTTGCAAAGCAACATCGTGGATCAATTGATCATAAGCACGTTGTAAAAAGGTAGAATAGATAGTACAAAACACAACTAATCCCTGGGTTGCCATCCCTGCAGCTAATGTAACTGCGTGTTGTTCGGCTATACCTACGTCAAATGCTCTATCTGGCATCTCTTCCATCATATATTTTAGCGAACTACCGGTTGGCATAGCTGGGGTGATACCAATAATTTTTTTATTTTCTCTTGCTAATTCTATAATGGTATATCCAAATACATCCTGAAATTTAGGGGGTTGTTGTGTATTCTTTTTAGGGAGTAAATCTCCAGTAACAGCATCAAATTTACCAGGAGCGTGATATGTTACTTGATTTTCTTCAGCTTGCTTTAATCCTTTGCCTTTGGTTGTTATAATATGCAAAAGCTTTGGCCCTTTTAGGGTCTTTAACTTTTCTAAAGTTTCCAGAAGTTTAGGTAGATCATGTCCATCAATAGGTCCGAAATATGCAAAATTTAGTGCTTCTATTATATTGTCCGTTTTGGGTTTGTATCCAACTTTTGCTTTGGTTAAGTATTCTTTTAAAGCACCTACGCTTGGATCAATTCCGATAGAATTATCATTGAGTATGATCAGCATATTGGCATCTGTAACTCCTGCATGATTCAGTCCCTCGAAAGCCATTCCGCTTGCAATAGAAGCGTCGCCAATGACGGCGATGTGTTGTTTTTCGATGGCTCCTTTTAATTTTGAAGCAATTGCCATTCCCAAAGTAGCAGAAATAGAGGTGGAAGAGTGTCCAACACCAAAGGTGTCATATTCACTTTCATTACGCTTTGGGAAACCGCTAATCCCATTTAATTGTCTATTTGTATGAAAAGAATTCTTTCTACCGGTTAGTATTTTATGCGGATATGCTTGATGTCCTACATCCCAAACTAATAAGTCGTTAGGAGTATCAAAACAATAATGCAAAGCAATCGTAAGTTCTATAACACCTAGACTTGCTCCTAAATGACCTTCTTTGGTTGCTACAATATTAATCACAAAATCTCGTAACTCTTTGGCTAAATCAGGTAGCTGATCCATAGAAAGTTTACGAAGGTCTTCAGGATAATCAATATGCGAAAGTAATGTGTCTTTCATACCGTAAAAGTACTATTTTGAAATGAGCTGTTATAATTAAGTTTATAACGACTAGCGTAGTTTATGGACTAATAATAGATAAGGTTAGAAAGATGTTTGAAAATAATTGATAGAATAGTTTAGATAAACTTTTATTCAATGGAAATAAGAAGGATTATATTTATTAGTTTTACTTAAAATTCAATAATATATGTTCGACCCATATGACGATTCACATTTTATGAGAAAAGCGCTTCAGGAAGCTGAGGCGGCTTATGATAAAGGAGAAATACCTATTGGAGCGGTAATAGTAGTAGCTGATAGAGTTATCGCAAGAGCACATAATCTTACTGAACTATTAAACGACGTTACTGCTCATGCAGAAATGCAAGCCATTACAGCGGCAGCTAATTTTTTAGGAGGGAAATATCTTAAAGAATGTACATTATACGTAACTATTGAACCTTGCCAAATGTGTGCCGGAGCCTTATTTTGGTCTCAAATAGGTAAAATCGTATATGGAGCAAGAGATGAGCAACGTGGATGTATAAACATGGGGACAAAACTACATCCTAAAACCAAAATGACTGGAGGTATACTTGAGGAAGAGTGTGGGGATATACTGAAACGATTTTTTGTTGAAAAACGTAATTTAAATTGATGTCAGTTTTGAAACTATGAAAAATACAATTGCAGAGCGAATTCAGGATTTTTTAAAACAGTTTCCTCCTTTTAGTATGTTAGAAAAGGACGAGCTTCTTATGATTTCCAGTCAAATTAGAGTATTGTATTTAGAAAAAGGGGAGTATGTTTTTAGGCAAGATGAAAAATGTCATGATGAGTTTTATATTGTAAGAGAAGGGGCGATTGGATTATATCGCAATGCTGATAATGAGCAAGATTTAGTTGATATATGTGATTCTGGAGATCTTTTTGGACTTCGTATTATGATTATAAAGAAAGATTACCGAATGTCGGCCAAGGCAGACGAAGAGTCTATTGTATATGCGATTCCATCAATGGTTTTTAAACCTTTTATTGATGAAAATAAAGAAGTAAATAAATTCTTGTTAGAAACTTTTGCAGCACATGCTAGGAACTATTATACGGAGACTGCAAAAGGGAATAAGATTGATAATACAATTTCGATTGATATAGCAAAAGACCTTTCTACATTACGTACTGTTTCTTATCGAAAGAAACCACTTACTTGTTCGCCAAACGTCATTGTAAAAGATATTGCCTTAAAGATGAATCTTCATAAAGCAAACTCTATAGTGGTAGTGGACGAAAATAAATATCCCTTGGGTATTATAACTGATAGTAACCTAAGAGCAAAAGTTGCAACTGGTTTGTTCCCTGCTACATCTATAGTTACTGAGATAATGACCGCTCCTGTAAAAACATATTCTAAGAAAATCACTGTTGCCGAGGCTCAGATTGCGTTGATCAAAAATAATATAAGTCACTTGTGTATTACTAAAGACGGAACCCGTAATACAAAATTGGTAGGTGTTTTTTCTAACCATGATTTACTAGTGTCTTTTGGGAATAATCCTTCGGTACTGATAAAGGAAATTAAACGTGTAAGGAAGATAGAAAGACTTCGTTATATAAGAAAACAAGTAGAAAAGTTACTTAAAACATATTTAGAGCAGGATATACCCACACTACATATACTAAATCTTATTTCTGAAATAAATGATGCATTAGTAGTAAGGACAATAGAATTGTCATTGAAACAAATGTCTTCACCAATACCTGTAAAATTTAGTTTTTTGGTGTTAGGAAGTCAAGGCCGAAGAGAGCAGTTATTAGTGACTGATCAAGATAATGCAATTGTGTTTGAAGATGTTAGTGAAGAGAAACGTGAAGCCGTACAAGCATACTTTTTAGAGCTAGCTAGAAAAATCACTAAAAGTTTGCATACTATTGGTTTTGAATATTGCCCAGCAGAAATGATGGCAAGTAATCCGAGATGGTGTATGTCTGTTTCAGAATGGGAAACGCAATTTAGAGACTGGATGACAATCCCTACAGAAGAAAGTACATTATTATCATCTATTTTCTTTGATTTTCAATTAGTTTATGGAGATTCGAATATGGAAAATCAGCTATCAAATGTGGTTTTTGATGGTGTAAATAAAAGTAACAGGTTTTTGGCTTTATTGGGAGTTAGCGCGTTAAAAAAACCATCACCTTTAGGGTTTTTTAAACAGTTTTTAGTAGAGCAAAATGGAGAACATAAGGATACTTTTGATATTAAGACCAGAGCAATGATGGTACTTATTGATGGTGCTCGAATTTTAACCTTGTATCATAACTTACAAGGAGTAAATAACACATTACTTCGTTATGAAAAACTTGCGGAATTAGAGCCTAATAATAAAGAACTTTTTGAGAGTTGTGCAAAAGCATTTAGGGTGTTGCTTAAATTTAGAACCCGTCAAGGGTTACTGCATAAAGACTCTGGTAGATTTATCAAGTTAAGTACACTTAGCAAAAGAGATAAACTAAGACTTAAAAGATGCTTTAGACCTATACGAGATATACAAGAAATATTAAGAGTCCGTTTTCAGCTTAAAACATTTATGTAGATGGGTTTGTGGTCAAGAAAAAATAATAAAGAAGTTCCCAGTTTCTGGGTAGACTATCTTACACTTTTTGATAATAAACAACGAAAATTACCGATTGATAAAGTTCGTTTTGTTGCATTTGATACAGAAACTACTGGTTTTGATTATATAGACGATAGAGTTTTGTCTATAGGAGCTGTTGCTATAAATAATACTGCCATTGACGTGGTGGACCAGCTGGAGCTATATTTAAAACAAGATGTTTTTAATTCGGATACTGTAGAGATTCACGGAATTCGAAAAAATAATAGTTTAGATACTGTATCAGAATCTCAGGCTATTGAGATGTTTATTAAGTATATTGGAAATTCTATTTTGATAGCACACCATGCTAATTTTGATAGAAATATGATAAATAAGATTTTACAGAGGCATGGATTAGGAACCTTAAAGAATAAGTTTTTGGATACAGGTGTTCTTTTTGGTAAAACGAAACACTTAGTATACCGTAGTCATCGAAAACACACAAATTACAGTTTAGATGAATTATGTGATGATCTAATGATCTCTAAAAGTGATAGACATACCGCCTCTGGAGACGCATTTATTACCGCTATGGCATTTCTTAAAATTATAACAAAATTGAAGGTAAATAAAACGGATAAAGTTTCTATTCTTTTCTAATATTTGAATAATTAGCGTGAGTTCGATGTAAGAAAATTTACGTCAATCAGAGTGATTTTCGATAGAAAAGCGTATCGAAGACAAGTAAATATTCAATCAAAAGCCTAATTTCGATACAATTTCTTTCCGTTTTACTACAAGAAATCAATTTGACGGCTTTTTTAAACCAAATCCTTAGATCGAACTCACGTTAATCAAATCCTATTTGCAACTGTGCTTTAGAATCTACGTCTTTTTTGTAGAATCAACTCGAATGCAAAAGGCACTATATTTTGTGATTTCCTTATTAGGTTTTTTTGGGTTTTCTCAAGATGCAGAAATATTGCGTGGTAAAATAGTAACGGATACGCTGCAATCTAAACCCATAAACATTATAAACGTTACTAAAGGTATTGGAACAATTAACGATAGTTTTGGTTTTTTTCAGATAGAAGCTAAAAAGGGAGATACGATTATTTTTTCTTCTGTTCAGCATCAACGAAAAGCACATATTGTTACTAAACAAGATATAAAGCAGGCTAACCTATCGATTCGATTAGAAATTAAAGTAAACGAATTAGAGGAAGTTACGATTTCACAATATAATCTTTCAGGAGAATCTAAAGAAGATGTTAAGAAAATAGAAACATATGAAGATATTTTACCACTACGTAACGCTAAGGTGTTAGATGAAACTCCATTTATTCACGAAAAAGGTGCAAAAACAGTCAAAAATAAAGTTCTCACGGATGAAATGGATGCAACACCAATTAATATCATTGCAGTCAGTAGAATGATTGCAAGTATTTTTAAGAAGAAAGATACTGGGAAATCAAAAGAGGTTCGTATTCCTGATATATCAGATTTTTATAGTGGCGATTTTTTGATTAACGAGCTGAAAATACCCGAAACAGAAGTATATAATTTTCTTGATTATATAAATCAACAACCTAAAACAAATGAAATACTTAAATCCAGAAACAAATTATCAATACTGGAATATCTTATTGAAGAAAGTAAGACTTTTAGTAATAATAGACTAAAAGCTAAAGATTGATACAACCGTCTTTTATTTGATTATCGAATGCAGAAAATTACTTATGTTTCTTTTTTATTAATCACCTTTTCGAGCTTTAGTCAGAAATCTTTTGAACTTAAAGGAAGAATCATTGTGGCTACATTAGAATTAGAATTCGTAAATATTGTCAATCTTACCAAAGAAATAGGTGCTATTAATGATGAATCTGGATACTTTGAAATACTTGCAAATGTCGGGGATGCAATTGTGTTTTCTTCTGTTCAATTTCAATTACAAAAATACATTGTCAAAGAAGAGGATTTACAAACGGGTAGTTTGCGTATTTTTTTGGAACCAGCGATTAATGAATTAGATGAAGTACGGATATCTCAGTATTCTTTATCAGGGGTTATAGAGAAAGATATTGAGGATATTCCAACTTACGAAAAAAACCTCCCTTTTTGGAACGCTAAGCAACTTAAGAAAATGGGAATCTCTAGACCTCTTGACGCACAATCACCAGTAGAAAACCTAGTTTTAGGAAATGGTAATAGTCAAGCATCAATATCAATAGATTTGGGATTATTAATTAATCTGATTTCTGGAGCATTTAGCAAAAAACCAAAAGAAATTGATTTCAAAACTCACGTACTAGATTTTTATAAGGAAGAGTTTTTTATTAATGAGTTGAAAATTCCTGAAACAGAGTTTTATAATTTTCTTGATTTCTTAGATGAAGAAACAGGTTTAAAGTTTATTCTTATGAGAAAAGATAATCTAAAAATACTAGAGTTTCTGATTTATCAAAGCGAGAAGTTTAGAAATAAATATACTATAAATGAATAAAAAAAGCGCTATAAGATAGCGCCAGTGAAACTTAGAGTAGAGGTTTTATCTTAGTAGTGAATCACGCGAATCTGAGCTGCTATAATTCCTTTTCTCCCTTCTTCTTCTTCGTACTCTACTTTGTCACCTTCATTAAGTGTTTCGCCATTTAATCCTGAGGCGTGTACAAAAATGTCTTTTCCTGTTTCATCGTTGGTAATGAACCCGAAGCCTTTGGATTCATTGAAAAATTTTACTGTTCCTTCCATTATAATGAGATAATAATATTAAATATAAAGGTAACTTTTAATACAATAAAATTTGTTATCAAAATGTAAACTTTTGCTTAGTTTTAGTTTTTATCAGGTTTTTCTTCATTGCTAAAATCCCTCATTTTTTTTATATTTTCTTCAGTTAACATATAGTCTTTTACCTTTTTGTCTTTCCATCTATGATAGATAAATAGAGGCATTAGAATAAAAGAAGCACTCAATATTCCGATTCCAACCCATTTATCTCCATTGGTGTGATCTCCAGAATTTTTATAATAATAACCAATAGCGACAAGAGTAACAATAGCGATGAATAAAATTCGAATAATGTATTTCATGGTATGTGATTTACTTTTTTTAATGGTTTTAAGGTAATTTATTAACAATCAAAGGTTTTCGTAAAAACTCAATCTAATAGATTTATAAAAAAGCCGTTTTCCTAAATGAAGCCATGTAGTTACTTAAAATGTGATTCAAATTTAAACTAATTAGACTTTATACATAAATCAAACACAAACTAAAATTAAAAATTTGCACAATGAAAAAAAACTTACTAATCGTAGTAATGACAACGTTTTCTGCATTAAAATGGGGTTATTCACAAGCTGATAAGAATTTACCATTTGTTTGGGAAAGCGCAACGGTTTATTTTGTTCTTACGGATCGTTTCGAAAATGGAGATACGACTAATGATTTTTCATATAACAGGCCACAAGATGGACCGCCTTTAAGAAATTATGAAGGAGGAGATCTTCAGGGATTGATTAATAAGATAGAGGAAGGATATTTTGATGAATTAGGAGTAAATGCTCTTTGGATCACACCACCCATTGAAAATATTTACGGATCTGTTCCAGGCGCTGGATATGGGTTCCACGGATATTGGGCAAAAGATTGGACTAATATAGATGCAAATTTAGGAACGAATGCACTTTTCGGAACTTTTGTAGATACTGCTCATGAGCATGGAATTAGAGTATTATTAGATGTGGTGCTAAATCATGTTGGACCTGATACAAGCACGGATCAAAATCAATCTTGGCCAGACGAATGGGTACGAAGAGATCCTGATTGTAATTTTCAAGGTCCTGAAGGAACAATACCTTGTGAATTGGTAAATAATTTGCCAGATATTAGAACGGATTCTAATGACAATGTAAATTTACCAGATTGGTTATTGGATAAATGGAATCAGGAAGGTAGAAAAGAGTTGCAGGAAACAGAACTTAATAGTTTTTTTACAAGAACAGGGAAAACTAGATCTCCTAGAAATTATATTATTAAATGGTTAACTGATTACATTAGGAAATACGGGGTTGATGGATTTAGAGTGGACACAGTAAAACATGTAGAAGAAGCCGTTTGGAAAGAACTAGAAACTGAAGGAGTTATCGCTTTAAGAGAATGGAAGAGTAATAATCCTGATAAAAAATTAGATGACCTCGATTTTTGGATGACTGGTGAAGTGTTTAATTATAATGCTCCAACTATGGGGAGAAATTTTACGGGAGATGGTTTTAATGTAGATTACTATGATAATGGTTTTGCCAATTTGATCAACTTTGAGTTTAGATTTAATGCCAATGACGATTTAGAAAGCATCTTTAGTAGATATGATAATTTATTACAAAACCAGTTGGGAGATGGTAAAAGTGCCATGAATTTTTTGACAAATCATGATACTGAGGAGGTATTTGATAGAAATCGACAAAAAACTTTTGAAGCGGGAACTAAGCTATTATTAGCTCCAGGACCAGCGCAGATTTATTATGGAGATGAAACAGCTAGAACATTAAATCCTGGCGGAGGTGCTAGTGGAGATGCCACGTTAAGATCAAACATGAATTTTGATGAATTGAATAATCCGAACTCTATAGCTTCTTTAACTTTGAAACATTATCAAAAAATAGGCAAATTCAGAAGAGAACATATTTCTGTAGGGGCTGGGAAACATAGTAAATTGCAGGATAGCCCATATACTTTTAAAAGAGAGTATACTAAAAATGGTTTTAATGATGAAGCTCTTATTTATACGGGCAATGATAATGATTTTACTGGAGCATTAGATGTGTTCGGTATTTGGACTGAAGGAACAGAATTACAGGATTACTTTTCTGGGACGTTTGCAACAGTTTCTAATGGAACAGTTACATTCGGAACCACTTTTGGATTAGTACTAATCGGAGAGCCTACATCTCGAACTCTTGGAGTTGATGAAGTCGATACATCAAATCCAAATTTTGTAAAAACATGGCCTAATCCTTTTACAAATTCATTAAAAATTTCTTTTCAGATATCGAACGTAAAATTGAACGAAGTAGAAGTAGCGATGTATGATATTTTAGGTAAAAAAGTTCTAGGAAATAAGCAGATCAATATTCAACAAAATACTATTGATGTAGCAACACCTAATCTAATAAAAGGAATGTATTTGATGAAAATAGTTTTTAATGGTCGAACACAAGTAGTTCAATTAATTAAAAATTAATTTCGATTTTATTAAGTATTGAAAAAACCTGCTGAGATGAATTTTTGGTAGGTTTTTTTGTAATTAATTCGATTATATGGATATTAAAACTGATTTTATCTAGTGAAATTAATCAACTTTCTCCTGTAAGCGGTTAATAATTTAGATTTAGAGATAAAACCGTGATATTTTCCATCTTTAATGACCGGTAGATTCCAGGCTCCAGTATCCTGAAATTTACGCATGGCAGTTTTAGGATCATCATCTTCATAAATAATTGCCGTAGCAACTTGGGTCATTACCATTTCGACAGTAGTTTTATGGTATAAAGAAATGTCAAACATAATATCTCTTATATTATCGAGTGTCACGATTCCTATCAAGATATTAGATTCATCAATAACAGGAAATAAATTTCTATTAGATTTAGCAACTGCTTCACTTAGTAAGTGTTTCAGCGTATGTTCTGGATTTACAGGGATGAAATTAGTTTCTATACAGTCATCTAATTTCATTAGAGTAAGCACAGTCTGATCTTTATCGTGAGTTAGTAAGTGCCCTTGTTCTGCAAGTTCTCTAGTATAAATATTATGTTCAATTCTGTTTTTGGAAATAATAAAGGATATTGCAGTTGTAATCATTAATGGTACAAATAACTCGTAACTAGAAGTAATTTCTGCAATAAGAAATATAGAAGTAAGAGGGGCATGTAGTACTCCGGCAATTAATCCAGCCATTCCTAGTAAGGTAAAATTAGCTTCGGATACTTGAAAACCCATACCCAGATTGTTTATTATTTTAGAAACAACATTGCCTAAAGAACTGCCCATAACCATCGTAGGAATTATAATTCCTCCAGATCCTCCCGCAGCAAATGTCGCGGTCATCGCAATAGCTTTGAATATTGTGATTCCTGTTAATAATGCTATGATCATCCAAATACTACTGGTCATATTGTCAAAAGGAGTATTTCCGATTGCGGCTAGGTGATTTCCATTGAGTAAATCATTTATAAAACCTAAACCTTCACCATAAAGTGGGGGGATAAAATATAGCATAACTCCAATAGCAACCCCACCAATTAATAAGCGGTGAATTTTTTTTGGAAAGCGATCAAAAAAATGGAGAATCCCAAAATACATTTTGGTGAAATAAATAGAAGCAAAGGCTGTTCCAATTCCCAGAATTATATAAAAAGGAGTATCATAAATATCAAACTTTTCTATAACATCAAAGCTAAATAGTACTTCATCTCCTAGAAAAAAATAGGAGGTAATAATCGAAGATACAGAAGCAAATAATAGGGGCAATAATGAAGCCAAAGTCAAATCAAGACTAAATACTTCTACTGCGAAAACCAAACCGGCTAAAGGAGATTTAAATACAGCAGAGATAGCGCCTGCTGCTGCACAACCAATTAATAAAAATCGGGTTTTACTGTCTAATTTAAATAACGAACTAATATTTGAACTCAAAGTTGAACCCGAGCCTACTGCAGGTCCTAATAATCCAACGGAACCTCCAAATCCAACAGTGATGGGAGCGAGAAGAAGCGGCAGATATCCGCTCAATGGTTTTATCTTCCCATCTTTTTTGGAAAGAGAATACAAAATCAATGGAATGGCTGATTTTACATCCTTTTTGATGATAAATTTAGTAACAATATATACAATAAGAAGTCCAATTATCGGAATGACAAAATAGAATGACGTTTGCCAAGAAATGATATCACTTTCCAGAACTACTTGGATTAAATGTGTTATATTCTTGAGTAGAAGAGATATGAGGCCAGCACAGAATCCAACAAGTATGCTTAGTATAAGGACAAAGTTTTTATTAGAAATGTGACGGTATCGCCAAATCAAAAACCTATGAAGTAGTGTCTTTTTTTTAGTAGGCATGTATAGGCTAGTCTTGGTTCAGACTAAAGGTAACAAAAAATCCCGCTTTTGGCGGGATGTTTTGTTTTATAAATCTAGTTGAATATGTAATTCCTTAAGCTGTACGTTATCTATATTGGCAGGAGCATCAATCATTACATCCCTACCACTATTGTTTTTTGGGAACGCAATAAAATCTCGTATGGTTTCCTGACCTCCAAGAATAGCAACTAATCGATCGAATCCAAATGCAATGCCTCCGTGTGGGGGAGCACCATATTGAAAAGCATCTAGTAAGAAACCAAATTGTTCTTTTGCTTCTTCCGGAGTAAATCCTAAATGATTAAACATCAAAGCTTGGGTTTCTTTATCATGAATACGAATAGATCCGCCTCCTATTTCATTACCGTTTAAGACCAAGTCATATGCATTTGCTCTTACATCACCCGGTTTAGAATCTAAAAGAGAAATATCTTCTGGTTTTGGAGAAGTAAAAGGATGATGCATCGCGTGGTAACGTTCTGTATCCTCATCCCATTCTAATAATGGAAAATCTACTACCCATAATGGAGCAAATTCTTCTGGATTTCTTAATCCTAGTCTCTCAGCTAGTTCCATTCTCAAAGCACTTAACTGTCCTCTAACTTTATTAGCTTGACCAGATAGTACGCAAATAAGGTCTCCTGCTTTTGCACCTGTAGTTTCAGCCCATTCTGACAAATCTTCCTGATCATAAAACTTATCTACGGATGATTTAAAACTTCCATCTTCATTACATTTTGCATATACCATTCCCAGAGCGCCAACCTGAGGGCGTTTTACCCAGTCAACAAGTTTATCGATTTCTTTTCTTGTATAGGAAGCGCCGCCAGGAACTGCAATCCCGATGACAAGCTCTGCATCATTAAAAACTTTAAAATCTTTATGTTGTGCTACAGAATTAAGTTCGCCGAATTTCATTCCAAAACGAATATCTGGTTTATCATTACCATAGGTTCGCATAGCTTCATCATAAGTCATTCTAGGAAAATCATTAATTTCCTGTCCTTTTATATCCTTAATTAAATGACGAGTAAGTCCTTCAAAAATATTCAAGATGTCTTCTTGTTCCACAAAAGCCATTTCACAGTCAATCTGTGTGAATTCTGGTTGTCTATCTGCTCTAAGATCTTCATCTCTAAAACATTTTACAATCTGGAAATACTTGTCCATTCCACCAACCATTAGCAACTGCTTAAAAGTTTGTGGGGATTGAGGTAATGCATAGAACTGACCTTGATTCATACGAGAAGGTACTACAAAATCTCGAGCTCCCTCTGGAGTAGATTTAATTAGATAAGGCGTTTCTACTTCTATAAAATCCGCTTCTGATAAATAGTTGCGAACCTTCATCGCTACTTGATGACGAAACATCAAACTATTTTTTACGGGATTTCGTCTTATGTCCAAGTATCGATATTTCATTCTGATATCTTCACCGCCATCAGTTTCATCTTCTATTGTAAATGGTGGAACCAGTGCTTCATTAAGAATTTGTAATTCCGTTACTAAAATCTCAATATCACCTGTAGGAATATTTGGATTTTTAGATTCACGTTCAATAACGTCTCCTTTAACTTGTATTACAAACTCACGACCCAGAGTTTTGGCCTTATCCACAACATCCGATGGCGTACGTTCTTCATCAAAGATTAATTGAGTGATGCCATATCGATCTCTTAGATCTACCCATATCATAAATCCTTTGTCTCGTGTTTTTTGAACCCATCCTGATAGGGTAACTTCTTTGTTAATATCTGAGGTGCGTAATTCACCACAAGAATGACTTCTATACATAGCTAGTTGTTAAGGCTGCAAAAATAAGAAGTTTAATATTAAATATATGGAGTTTTAGGTAAAATGAAGATGTAAAGTGAAAACGTATTTACCATTAAAATATTATGGTTTAAACATAATTTAATTATGGTTTAAGCTTATATCGGTTTAATAATCAATGAGTTCTGAACTAACATATGTTAGCTTTAACTTTTTTTTGTAAGAATGTTTTAATAGATTTAGCCAAACTTATAAACAAATCATTATGAAAAAAAAATCACAAATTAGCAAGGGGCTTTTGCTATTCTTGTTTTTCTTTCCGGTTGTGCTATTGGCACAAGAGACAATTACCGGAAAGGTAATTAACGAAGGTACTGGAGAAGGAGTGCCTTTTATTAACATCGTAGAAGACGGAACTAATAACGGAACTGCGAGTGATATTGATGGTAATTTTTCACTTACTGTCGGTAACCTTCCTATAACATTAAGAGTATTTTCTATAGGGTTTACTACTAAAAAGGTTAACGTTGATAATGCGGGGGCAATTACAATCCAGGTGGAAGAATCATTAGAAGCGTTGGATGAAATAGTTGTAACTGGATTAGGTTCTTCTATTAAACGGAAGAATTTAGCAAATGCAGTTTCTACAGTATCTTCTGAAGAACTAGTTGGTAATACGAGTCAGACTACTGTAGATGGAGCCTTATATGGTAAGGTAACAGGTGTAAATATAACGGCTTCTTCTGGAGCACCTGGAGGAGGTTTTGCATTACGATTAAGAGGTATCTCTTCTATTAATGGTAATAATCAACCATTGATTATCGTCGATGGGGTATACATAAACAACGTAGAGATTCCATCTGGATTGCGTTTTGCATCTGGTGGAAACCGAGGGAATGAAGAGAATTCAGGAAATAGGTTAGCAGATTTAGATCCAAATGATATCGAGAATATCGAAGTTTTAAAAGGATCTTCAGCTGCAGCTATTTATGGACAAAGAGGTAATGCAGGGGTAGTAATAATTACAACAAAAAGAGGTAAAGGCGGTAAGACTAAAATTAGTTTTAGTCAGGACACAGGAATTACGGTAATTCAAAATAGATTAGGACTTAGACCTTGGACAGCACAATCAGTTGAAGATACATTTGATGCAGCCGAGAGAGCAAGATTCGAAGATGCTTTAAGCAATGGTGGTCTTATCGATTATGAAGATGAAATTTATGGGAATACCGGTTTCATTACTGATACACGATTAAACGTAACGGGTGGGAATGAAAAAACACAATTTTATGTAGGTGGTTCTTTTCGTGATGAAGAAGGAATTATAAAAAACACAGGATTCGATAGATTGTCATTAAGAGCAAATATTGATCATAAAATTTCAGAAATATTTGATTTTACGTCTACCACTAACTATGTTAGAAGTAACTCAAGCAGAAGTTTTACAGGTAATGAGAATGAAGGAGGACTAAGTTATGGGTATACTTTAGCATTTACGCGTCCTTGGGTTAATTTATTTCCCGATGCTAATGGGAATTACCCAAATAACCCAAATTATCCAGGAAATCCATTATTTGTGAGGGATCAAGCAAAAAATGAAGATACTAATAATAGAATTATCCAAGGATTTAAATTAAATACAAAGCTTTTTACCAATGATAGAAATAGAGTTCGATTTCTAATTAATGGAGGTCTAGATTACTTAGCAAATGAAACTTATGTTTTTGTTCCGAAAGACCATCAAGCACAAGTAGGTGGGCAAGAAGGATTTATCTCTCAAGGTAAAAATAATTTTACTCAAATCAATGCTCAGGCTATTGCTATTTGGGATCACGATATGTTGGGTGATGATCTTGATTTAACAACGCAATTGGGTATTACATACTTAGATCAAGAAGCTAATTTGGTTAATAGTAGAGGTGCTGATTTGTCTGTTGGTCAAACCAATGTTGACCAATCTGTAAATCAGGTTATAGATCAGTTTTTATCTAGTGAAGAGGATTTTGGTTATTTTGGTCAAATAGAAGCTAATTATAAAAATCAATTTATAGCTACATTAGGATACCGTTTAGATAAATCTTCTAGAAATGGTGATCCGAATGAGTTTTATGGATTTCCAAAAGCTTCTTTGGCGATAAATGTTGCTAGTTTTGATTTTTGGAATTTAGAAGCAATGAACCAATTAAAGCTGAGAGCTGCTTATGGTGAAACTGGAAACCCAGCTGCTTTTGGTGCGACTTTTACAAGTTTAGGTTCTTCTAATACAGGAGGAAGTGGAGGTGTATCTGTAGCTGGATTAAAGGGAGATCCCGATGTTGAGCCTGAAACAGCTAGTGAATTTGAAGTTGGTTTCGATCTTGGGTTCTTAAATAGTAGAGTTTCTGTGGAAGCAACATACTATAATAAAAACGTTAAGGATCTAATTTTATCAAGATCCTTACCTGCATCTTCTGGTTTTACTACGGAAACAACTAATTTAGCTGACTTGAAAAATGAAGGTATTGAATTAGCATTGAGAGCGGATGTGCTGGATATGGATAATTTTTATTGGAATACCGGGATTCAATTTTACTTAAATAGATCCGAAGTTACGAGATTAGATGTACCTGCTTTTGCACAACCAGGTGCTGGATTTGGAACAGGATTGGGTACGTTTTTTATAGAAGAAGGTCAGCCTGTAACACAAATAGTAGGTAATATAGATGGGAACCTTACTCAGGTTGGAAATGTAGAGCCAGATTTTCAAATGGCTTTTAATAATCAGCTTACCTTATTTAAGCAATGGGATGTTTCATTTCTATTACAATGGAAAAAAGGAGGAGACAACTTAAATTTATCTAGATTTCTTACAGATTTAGGAGGGACTAGTCCTGATTTAGAAACTCCAGAAGGACAGGCTCGTTTAGCAACCCCTGCAAATGCAGAACGTTTTGTTGAGCCTGCAGGATATGTAAGGTTAAGAGAAGCGGCAATTTACTATCGTATTTCTTCTGAGAGTATTAAATCTCTTTTTGGAGATACCGTAAGTGATATTAAACTTGGGTTATCTGGAAGGAATTTATTTACAATAACTGATTATAGTAGTTATGATCCAGAAGTTTCTGTAAATGGTGGAGCAGGTTTATCTAGTGGTATAGAGGTAACTCCTTTCCCAAGTTCGCAACAATTTTATTTGCATTTAAATGTTAATTTTTAATAGAAAGAAAATGAAAAATATATTTAAAATCGCGACTAGGTTTGTAATTGCATTATTCCTTTTCGCTTTTATGACTACTTCTTGTTCGATAGATGAAGTAGTTGACCCTAATGGCCCTAGTATTGGAGGAGTTCTTACTAATGCATCTGTTGCTCAATTAAATGAATTAGCAGTAGGTGTGGAGTCTACAACCAGAAATGGTTTAGGAGTAGAAGTCACAGCAAGTGGAACTATGGCAAGAGAGCTATATTTGTTTGATGCAGATCCCAGAAATACTGGAGATTTATTAGGTAAAGAAGGAATATCTCTTGACAATAATTCTTTTTACAGTACTTCTCAATGGAATGGAAGCTATAGGTGTATTAAAAATGCTAATATTTTAATAGAAGCAGCAAGCAATACAACAACAGTAACAGATCAAGAAAGAGCAGGTTATTTAGGATATGCCAAGACGATAATAGCTTATGAATTAGTTCAAATTTTGAAGTCTTATGGAATGGCTAGAGTAGATGTAGCTGATCCGAATAACTTAGGAGCTCTTCTTGACATTGGAGCCGTATTAACATTTGTGAGAAATTTATTGGATGAAGCGAATACAGATTTAAGTAATGCTGGATCGTCATTTGCATTTTCTTTAAGTAGTGGTTTTGATGGTTTTAATACACCAACAACGTTTGCTCAATTTAACAGAGCAACATTGTCAGTAGCATCAGTTTATGATGGCGATGGCACTGCTGCTTTAACTGCTTTGAATGCTTCATATTTTAATGTTTCAGGTGATTTAGATTTAGGTCCTAAGCATGTTTTTGGATTAGGCGGTGGAGGAGATCGAGCAAATCCTGTTTTTAGAGTTGCATCTGTTTCCGCAACAGAACCTAATAATGGAGATCAAGTCATTGTACATGATAGCTGGATTAACGAAGCAGAAGCCGGTGATACTAGAGTAACTACTAAAACTGCTGTTAGACCAGATCCTAGTATTCAGGATGGATTAACAGGAACTCATGAGACTAGGTTATATGTTTCTAATGTATCGGATGTCGATATTATTAGAAATGAGGAGTTAATTTTAGTTTACGCGGAAGCTAGTATTTTGGCTAATAATTTACAAGATGCAGAGGATGCACTTAATGTAATTCGTAATGCATCTGGTTTACCTAATTATGGAGGTCTCCAGAATACTGCAGATTTAACAACTGAACTTTTAAATCAAAGGCGTTATTCTTTATGGGCAGAAAACCATAGAATGTTTGATTTGAGAAGATATGGGTTGTCTAATACTTTGCCTATCGATAGAGCAGGGGATCAGGTATTTAATGTGTTACCAATACCATTATCTGAAAATCAATAATATTAATTGTTATTAGATATAATAAAACGCCGCAAATTTTGCGGCGTTTTTAGTTTTATAAAGGGAGTAAAATAAATAGAACTAAACAGTTGCTGTTGCAGCCGGAGTTACTGTTTTTGAGACTTTTTTACTGCTAAATCGTACTTTCACTTTATGTACTATAAAGAATAAGCAAGGCACAATGATTAAGGTTAAGAATGTTGCGATAATCAAACCATAAATAACCGCCCAAGCCAATGGTCCCCAAAAAATTACGTTATCTCCTCCAATATAGATTTTAGGATCAAACTCAGTGAATAGTGAGAAGAAATCAATATTAAAACCTATTGCTAATGGGATCAGTCCTAATACTGTAGTAATTGCTGTTAATATAACCGGTCTAAGACGCGCTCGACCGCCTTTCACGATAAGTTTCATTACTTCTTCATTGGGTAATAATTCGTTCTCAGGAAGATCTAGTTCAACTATTTTACGATCGATCAATAATTGTGTGTAATCCAATAATACTACTCCGTTATTTACTACAATTCCAGCAAGAGAGATGATCCCCATCATGGTCATCATAATTACGAATGCTGCACCTGTAATCAAAATCCCCCCAAACACACCAATGAAGCTTAAGAAGATAGCAATCATAATAATGGTTGGTTTGGAAATAGAGCCGAACTGAAAAATTAAAATCAACATGATGAGCCCTAGTCCAGCAAAAAATGCGCCCATTAAAAAGGACATTTGTTTGCCTTGTTCTTCAATCTGACCAGTATAATCAATTTTAACTCCTCTTGGTAAATCAGTAAAACTTGCCATTTCCGTTTGTATTTGAGTTACAATCGCTCCTGCATCCGTATATCCTGGTTGTAATCCAGAATATACCGTTACAACCCTTTTCGTATCTTTATGTTTTACAGCGCTAAAAGAAGAAGTGTTCTTTTTAGAGGCTACTGCCGAAACAGGAATTTCTTTTAGTTTACCTGATGCTTGATCTCTAAACGTAATATTTTGATTGAATAAAGCACTCGTATTATATCGGTTACTTTTGTCAAAACGTACGTATATATCATAATCTTCACCTTCTTTTTTATAGACTCCAGCTTTTTCTCCAAAAATAGAACGACGTAATTGATTACCAACTTGACCCGCTGCCACTCCTAATTCTCCTGCTTTTTGCCTGTCAACAACTACCTGCATAGCTGGTTTACCTTTATTAACATCAATTTTTAGTTCTTCGATACCAGGGATATTCTTTTCATTAATGAAATTTCGCATACGTTCAGCAACTGTAATTAACTGATCATAATCTTTTCCTTCGATCTCAATATTGATAGGGTATCCTGCTGGTGGACCAACAGCGTCTTTTTCTACAGAAATAGCAACTCCGGGATAAATTCCTTTTAAGGCTTCTTGTACCTTGAATCTCAATTCTTCGGAATCTTTATTTTTTCGAAACTTATATTCCCTCATTGCAGCAATGATTTTAGCACGATGTGGCATTTCTGCACTACTACCTCCATCTGTTTGGGGATTTCCAGCGCCTTCTCCAACTTGCGATACAGCTGCTTCTACTAAGAAGTTGTATTCTTCTCCTTCGATATATTCCTTATCATTTAAGACAGCATAAACACGACCTTCAATTTCTTTGGTAATTTTATTGGTCTTTTCTATATCCGTTCCTTGCGGGTATTCTATATATACAATAATCTGATTTGGTTTATTATCTGGAAAAAACTCAATTTTAGTACGTTGACTTCCTACAGAAGCACCAAACATTGCAAATACTGCAAACAACAAAAGAAAAGTGCCAAAAACAAATCCATAAGATCTCCAGCCTCTCAAAGCAAAAGAAAGGAAACGCTGATAGCTGTTTTCTAACCAAACTAAGATTTTTCTTTGGAAGAAAGTAGCCATTCTTTTAAGTAAATATTTATAAATCCAGAACATAATAGCAGTAAAAATCATTAGTGAACCAAGACCTCTAGCTGCACCTCCTACAATCATAATGAAAATACCAAACCCACATAGAATAAGTGTTAAGCGAATTAATTGTTTTAAGGTTAATTCTTTTTCTCCGATATCCATAAACTTAGAAACTAACATGGAATTGAAGAAGATAGCTACGAATAAGGAAGAACCTAATACCACAGACAAGGTAATAGGGAAATATATCATAAATTGTCCCATAACACCTGGCCACATACCTAAAGGAACAAATGCTGCTACCGTGGTTAATGTAGATATAATAATCGGGAACGCAATCTCGCCAATTCCTTTTTTGGCAGCTTCAATACGAGACATCCCTTCTTCTTCCATTAAACGAAATACATTCTCGACAACCACAATACCATTATCCACGAGCATCCCTAATCCCATAATTAAAGCAAATAGGATCATAGTATTCATAGTATATCCTAATAGAGATAAAATCATAAAGGAAATGAACATAGACATAGGGATTGCAAATCCAACAAATAATGCATTTCTAAACCCTAGAAAGAACATCAATACACTAACCACAAGAATAATCCCAAAAATGATGTTATTTACCAAATCATCTACCTGATTAATAGTTTTAGACGATTGGTCGTTTGCGATACTTATGTTTAGATCGGTTGGAAACACATTTTCCTCGGCATCAGCAACAATTTTTAGAATTTTATCAGCTGCTTCTACCATGTTTTTTCCAGAACGTTTCTTTACTTCTAGCATCACCACATTATCACCAAATTCTCTGGCATAAGTTGTTCGATCTTCTTCTTTAAAGGTTACTTTTGCTATATCTCGTAAATACACAGCCCCATCTTGAGATTTTACTACAAAATTGTCTAGTTCAGAAGGGCGATCAATTTCACCAAGAATTCTAATCGTTCTTCGTTGTCCACTAGTTATCATGTTACCTGCAGACATGGTTACATTACCATTTCTGATGGTATTTAGAACATCATCAAAACTTACTTTTGCTGCCATCATTTTATAAATATCTACAGCAACTTCTACTTCCTTTTCTTGAGCACCACGTATATCAACACCTTTGATTTCTTTAAGATCTTCAATCTCATCTTCTAAGTGTTCGCCAAATAATTTCAACTTTTCTATAGTATAATCCCCTGTAATATTGATGTTCATTATTGGAGTTTCTTCAGAGATACTAAGGTCAAAAACATTAGGTTCTACCTTTGCTCCGTTAAACGTAGGCCAATCTTCGTTAGATTTTTCAGAATCTACTTCATCTTTAACTTTTTGTTTCGCTTCTGCAACGGTAAATTTTTCTTCAAATTCTACAGTTATAATTCCATAATCTTCTTGCGATGTTGATGTTATTTCGACAACGCCTCCAAGATTTTTTAGCTTATCCTCTAAAGGATCAACAATCAATCTTTCTATATCTTCAGAGGTGTTCCCAGGATATGGAACGCTAATGTATATTTTCGTTTCATTAATTTCAGGAAAATTCTCTCTCGGCATAGAAAAATATGCTGACAATCCAAGAACGAAGAAAATAGCCATCATCACATAGATGGTGGTTGGGTTATCTATTGCCCAAGATGATAATCTAAATTCCTTATCTACTTTTTTCTTATTGACTTCCATAGGATTTAGTTTATGATTTGTACTTTCTGACCATCCTTAACACTTCTGGCACCTTCACTTATAAGTGCATCACCATTCTTAATACCTTCCAGAATCTCGATATAATCTCCTTGCGTTTTTCCAGTTTTTACAATAACACGTTTTGCTTGTGCGATATTATTAGAATCTTTACCAGAAGTAACATAGGTGTATTGATCCCCTTCTGAGTTTTCAGAGATGATACTTTGCGGAATCAAAATAGCTTTCTCACTGGTATAGTCATTGATCTTAACTTTTGCTGTGAGATTTGGTTTAATAACTCCATCTTTATTAGGTATGGCAATTTCTACAGTAAATGAGCGATTATTAGGATTGATATAGTTTCCTACCTGACGTATCTTTGTGTCTATTGTTTTTCCTAAAACTGGAAAATATACTTGAGTTTCTTTACCTTTTGTGATACTGGCAATATAGCTTTCTGGGACCTCTGTATCTATATACATTTCATCTAAATTGACAATTCGAATCAGTGCAGTTTGTCCAGGAGCTACTACGCTTCCTTGTTCCGCCATTACATCATCTACAATTCCAGAAAATGGAGCACTCACCGTTGCTTTTGCTAATTGACGTTTCATTTGTTCAACTCCATTTTTTGCGGATTCATAACTTGTTTTAGCTTGTAGGTACTGAATTTCAGATCCTATTTTTTGTTCCCACAGTTTTTTCTGACGTTCAAAAGTAGTTTTTGCCAACTCTGACTGAACTTCCATTTGTGCTACTTGTTGGCTAAGGCCACCATCATCAATTCTTGCTAATGTCTGTCCCTTAGAGACACGTTGACCTTCTTTTACTAAAACCCTAACTAATGTGCCTGAAGCTTCAGGGTATAAAACGATATTTTTTTTAGTTTCTACGCTTCCTTGTAATTCCAAATAATGAGTGAATAAAGTATCCTTAACGGTAATCGTAGTTATCAGTGGAAGTTTTTTAATAGTATCCAAAGATGCAATTGCTGCATCTAATTGGTTTAATTTATCAGCAACAGCTTGCTGTTCTGCAACTACTTCGCTTCTTTTAGCTCTAATTGCAGTCAAATCACCTTTTTCGATGACTTTTTCTATAGATTTTCCGCCTTCTTGCCCACAAGAAAGGATAAGAAGAAATACAGATAATATGATAAGTATCTTTTTCATGGGTATGTTTTAGTTTTTTGGTGTATTTAAAATTGATTCCAGTTTAGCTTTGTTATTTATTATTGTCAGCATGGCTTGTAATACTTCTTGCTGTACGTTATATAACTGCAATTGAGCTTGTCTTAATTCAAAACTGGAAGCTAATCCTTCAGTATATTTGATTTGATTTTTATTTTCTATTCTTTCTGCTAGCGAAAGGTTTTGTTTAGAAGTTTCATAAGTTTCTAAAGAAAGTTGATAATCGCTTAGTGTACTGTTATATTGAAGTTGTATTTGCTGCTGTGCTTCGATAAAAGATGTATTGGCTTGTTCGAAAGCAATTCTAGCTCTTTGCGTTTTCGCGCTTCTTCCTAAAGAACTAAAAATTGGAATATTAAGACTAACTCCTAAAACAGAGGATTGAAACCATCTGGTATCACTTTCAAAAAAAACAAAATCATTATCAAAAGCAGCCGTTCCATAATTTACAAAAGCAGATAATTTAGGTAAAGCTTTACTTTTTTCTAGTTTTAGCTCCAGTCTTCTTTGTTCTGTAAGTAAATAACCTAGTCGATAATCAATATTATTTTCAATCATAAAAGGTTTATTCCCTACTGATTGATCTACATTTTTAACAGTTAGGCTATCCAAGTTATCGGATAAAATAGTATTAGAGTCAACATCTACGCCAATAGTAAGATTAAACATTTGTAATGCTATTTTAGTCAATCGTTCAGCGTTCTTTAATTGATTGGTAATTTGTAACAGTGTAATTTGCAATTGTTCTACATCTTCTTCTTCCGCCAGACCATTTTCGAAAATCTTTTTTCTCTCCTCGTAGTTTTTCTCTAAAGCAGCTTTGTTATTTTGAAGAATCTTTATACTTTCTTCAGAAACCAAAACACTACCATACGCATTGATAACACTTTCTCTTACGTTCACCTTTATTTTTTCTTCAGAATCATTACTGTATTGCAAAAAACTTTTAGCAGCTTCTAATCCTACTAGATAAGATCCGTCAAATAAAAGTTGTGATAATGTAGCGGTTGCCGAAGCTTGTTGCTGAGGAGTAAAAAATTCTTGAAACTGACCATCAATAGGTTGTCCTGTGGTTTGATCTACTTCTGGAAATAAAATCGGTTGTTGTTTTAGTTGGTTTTGATAATCAATCGCTGCACTAATTTGCGGTAGCCCCGTTGCCGTAGTTTCCCATTTTTGTTTTAAAGCTTTAGCCACATCACGCCTAGCGTTGATCGACTGATAACTATTCTCTAGTGCAAATTCAATAGCCTCATCCAGTGTAAATGAATATTGAGAAGAAACCGGAGTTTCCTGTGCAAAACCAAATACTGTTAATAGGCTAAAGAAACATAAAGACCAAAGGTTGTTTCTCATAATTTATTGTTCTTTTATTAGCTTGTTTAAAATTTCTAATCCTTTTTCTGTAGCGATACCACGCACATGGTACTCGAGGTAATCAGCCATTAATTTTGATACTGGAAAATTTTGTATAGGAAACATTTCCTGATCTTTTATTCCAATCATTCCCATAAAATAGAGTCTTGATATAATTTCGATATTAATATTCTCTCTAAAAACTCCTTTTTTAATACCTCTTTCCAGATTTTCGATAACACACTCTTGCATGGTTTCAAACTGTTTAATTTTCAGGTTGTTATGTATTTTAGGGTAGTATTTCTGAAGCTGGTATTGAGGTGATGTTTTGTCATCTTTTAAGTGATACATCACAAAAGCTTTGATTGCATATAATTCTTCTATGGGTTCTTTGTTTTCTTCTAAAATACTATCAATGCCGCCACTAATTGTACAAAACAGATGGTCAGTAGTAGCTTCTACTAATTTTGTTTTATTCTGAAAATGCGCATAAATTGTTTTTTTAGAAATCCCCATTTCCGAAGCTAGATCATCCATAGTGACACTTTTGAAGCCAAAGTTCAAAAACATATCATTTGCTTTTTCAATTATTTTTTCCTTCATCTAAGGGTGATTTTATTTTGGCAAATATATGTCAGGAAACTTTAAAAACATTAAAAGTTTCCTAAGTTTCACAATTTTTTAACATTGAAGTAATCTATTGTTTATTAAGTGAATAGAATTGAAGTTCGTTTTTAACATATATCAATTGAAAAGATTCGTTTACTTTAGCATAAAAAATTTACAGTGCATACCATTTCAGATTATCAAGGATATTTTTTAGAATACTTATCAAGAAATACAATACAAAAAGAGCCAAAAAACCTTTATGAACCTATCTCATATATTCTAAATCTTGGAGGAAAGAGACTTAGGCCAACATTGGTTTTAATGACCTCTGAAATTTTTGGAGGTTCTTACCAGAAAGCACTTGACGCTGCTTTAGCTATAGAAGTTTTTCATAACTTTTCTTTAATACATGATGATATTATGGATGATGCTCCATTGCGGAGAGGTAAGGAAACAGTACATGAAAAGTGGGATATTAATACAGGTATTCTTTCAGGAGATGCTATGTTGATTAATGCGTATCAGCTTTTCGAGAACTATAATGGAGATACGTTTAAAGAACTAGCCAAATTATTTACTAAAACTGCTATAGAAGTATGTGAAGGACAACAGTATGATATTGATTTTGAAACCAGAGATGATGTTACTATTCCAGAATACTTAAAAATGATTGAGTATAAAACTGCTGTGCTAGTTGCTGCAGCTATGCAAATGGGTGCAATCATTGCTGATGCTTCTGAAACATGTAAATCAGCAATTTATGATTTTGGAAGATTGTTAGGACTTGCATTTCAATTACAAGATGATTACCTAGATGCGTTTGGTGATCCTGCTACATTTGGTAAACAAGTTGGTGGAGATATTATCGAAAATAAAAAGACTTTTCTGTATCTTAAGGCAATTGAAGATGCTGATGGTAGTTTGAAAAAACAGTTAGAAGGATTGTTTTCTTTAAACCCTGAAAATCCTTCAGAGAAGATTCAGACTGTAAAGGGTATTTTTGAATCCACTGGAGCTAAAGAAAAAACAAGATTAGAAATCGAAAAATATACAAATAAGGCTTTCGAAGTTTTAGATGATTTATCTATTTCAGAAGATAAAAAGAAAGTTTTGCAGGCTTTTGGAGAACAATTAATGAATAGAAGTGTCTAAACAGTTAAATATTGTTTCGGTTGAGCAGTTGATGGAGCAGGTTTCTGGATCTGATCTATATCTTCAATTAATTTTACAACTTCAGAAAGATCTTAATAGAGCCGGTATTGATTATGAAATAAACAAAAATTCGACTTTTAAAGAACTTTTCTTAGAGATTGAACAATTGCTTTTAGAAAAAATAAACAATGCATTTAACGATTTTTTAAATTTGTTATATGCTGTTGATGTTTCAGAAAGAGATATAAAAAAATGTAATTCGCAAGAAAGCGTTACTGTTGGACGGTATGCTACATACTTGATTCTAAAAAGAGAATGGCAAAAAGTATATTATAGAAATATATTGTAAAAATTTATTAAATCAATGAAGCTTTGTAGTAGTATTTTATTCTTGTTCATGTTAAATGTAGGCTATTGTCAGCAGGTTTTTGATAAGACCAATGACGTTTACGAGGCTTTCTTAGGGAGAATAACTGATAAGGATACTTTAATAAAAAATAGAACCAAATATTATAAATGTTCTGAAGACTTATCCGGAAGAATTGAGTTTTATTATCAAAACGAAGAGTTAACATTAATGACTCATGTTTATAAACAAGGTTTTGGTAACGAAACATTCTTAGAGAATTATTTTGTTGAAAATGATACGCTGAAAATAAAGACTTTAATTTCTGAAGAAATGCATATGAATACTTTGTATAAAGAAAGTAGCCAAGGAATATCATCAACAAGCGTAGAGAAAGTAATTGAAGTTACAGAACAAAGAATGTTTTTTAAAAACAACCTTAATAAGGTATGTTTTGAAAGAAAACATGGAGAAAAACTCTCAGATTGGGATCATGAATATTTTAACACGTTGACGTTTGAAAACGGCAAATGTATTGAGGATTTTGAAGAAATACGTTATAAGTATCGATTGCTCAGAAAAGCAGAAAAGAAATTAGATGGTTATTCTAATCGAAAACCTAAATGTATTTTTCATATCTGGTAGTCTAATCTAAATAATTTTAAAAATCAGATATTTGAGTATTTGATTTTTTGTTGTTCTTTATTATTTTAACTGACTCAAACTTAAGATCGGTTGAACCGATAAAAGTTTTACCGTTTCTTACGTTCATAAATTTCCAATGATAGCCAGAATCCGTTAATGTTATAGGAGATATAGCAATAGAAGATATAGAAATACCAAGGTGTTTTTCTATGATAGTGGTAATTTTACCTTGTACTTTTGGGTCGCTTACTTCACTCAATCCTTTTTTTTCTTTTTTCACAAAATAAGGATTGTTGTCAGGATCAAATTTTGTGGTTAAAGTTTCTTTGTTACTCGAGCAAGATGACATCGCTATCCCAATCGATAGCATTAGAATATATTTTTTCATTGTATTTTGGGGTTTTAATGGTAAATAACATCTAAAAATATAGAAAATACAGTAAATCCCTAGTTATTCTCTTGGATATTAGATAACTGGTGTTTTTTTATAGATAAAAAACGCACTTTTGATGATGTTATTATACTTTGTTTAGAAAAACACTCTTATAAAAGGAGCATATGCACTGGCATAAATACTTTTATTATCATCATATAAAACATCATAACGAAGACCGACACTTACAAATCCAATTCTATAACCTGCTCCAATAAATAAGGCAGGATACCAATAATCATCATTGATATCTTGTCCTTCAATCTCAAAACTTCTACTAACCCCCATTTGCTCAAATTCTGCAGATAATTGCAATGAAGGAAAAGGGTTGTATAATGTGATCAGGCTAGCACCATAATTGGTCGCAGTAAAATTGCGAGAATTTGTATATCCAAAATTAAGTCCAAATCCCGTACTAAATTGATTATTAAAATCATAGACCGCAGAAGGAGCTATGATGCCATTAAAAGTATCGTTAGTAAACCCAATTCCTATATTTCCTCCAATTCTAACATGTGACCAAAAATTATCATCTTGAGAATACCCATTTTGTAAGGAAAAGAAAATTGAGGTAACTAAGATTAAGAATCTGATTTTCTGAATAAGAAACACTTTCATTGTTAAATTTCTAAAAAAATGTTGTAATAAATATATATAATTCGATACTCAATATACTGTAATTATTGTATTTTTGTGTTGTTTTATAATAAAAAGACGGTTGAATACTTACATATGGATAAATATTCATTTTTGAATGCGGCTAATACCGCATTTTTTGCAGATTTATATGATCAATATTTGCAAAACCCAGATAGCGTAGAACCTAGTTGGAGAGCATTTTTTCAAGGATTTGATTTTGGATTAGAAAGTGCAGATGACTCCGGGGAAACCATTTATATAGAAAAAGATTCAAAGGGCACAGTTACCGTTCCCGAAAATGTCCAAAAGGAGTTTCAGGTAGTACGTCTTATTGATGCCTACAGAACTCGTGGACATTTATTCACCAAAACAAATCCGGTAAGAGAACGAAGAAAATATCATCCTTCTCTGGCGTTAGAAAACTTTGGCTTAAGTCAAGGTGATCTTAATACTGTTTTTAATGCAGGAGAGATTATTGGTGTGGGTCCTAATACATTAAGTAATATTATTGTTCATTTAGAGCAAATATACTGTGATGCTATTGGGATTGAATACATGTATATTCGTAATCCGGAAGAAAGAGAATGGATACAAAGTCGCGTGAACTTTAATACCAATAGAACTAAATTTTCTTCAGACCAGAAAAAACATATTCTTAAGAAACTAAATCAAGCGGTTTCTTTCGAAAGTTTTTTACATACTAAATATGTTGGTCAAAAACGCTTTTCTTTGGAAGGAGGAGAGTCATTAATTCCTGCTTTGGATGCTTTAGTAGAAAAGGCTGCCGATATGGGAGTTAAGGAATTTGTTATGGGGATGGCACATCGTGGTCGTTTAAGTACATTGACAAACATTTTTGGAAAAAGTCCTAAAGATATCTTTAGTGAGTTTGATGGTAAAGATTATGAGGAAGCCGTTTTTGATGGAGATGTGAAATACCATTTAGGATGGACTTCTAAACGTGAAACCGATTCTGGTAAGGCAATTAATATGAATATTGCTCCAAATCCATCACATTTAGAAACAGTTGGTGCAGTTCTAGAGGGTATAGCTAGAGCAAAACAAGATAAATATTATAAAGATGATATCTCGCAAGTTTTACCTATTGTAGTTCATGGTGATGCTGCAATTGCAGGACAGGGACTGGTATATGAAATAGTGCAGATGGCACAATTGGATGGATATAAAACGGGAGGGACTATTCATATCGTGGTAAATAACCAGATAGGATTTACTACTAACTATTTGGACGCACGTTCATCTACTTATTGTACTGATGTTGGTAAAGTAACATTATCTCCGGTGCTACATGTAAATGCGGATGATGCAGAAGCTGTAGTACACGCAACTAATTTTGCATTAGATTTCAGAATGAATTTTGGTCGAGATGTGTTTATTGATTTATTAGGATATAGAAAATATGGGCATAATGAAGGGGATGAGCCTCGTTTCACTCAACCTAAGTTATATAAAGCGATAGCTAAACACAATAACCCAAGAGATATTTATGCCGAAAAGCTGATTTCTGAAGGGATTATTAATAAGGATCACGTAAAAGAACTCGAGAAAGAATATAAAGCTTCTCTTGAAGAAGAATTAGAAGATTCTCGGAAACAAGAAAAGACCATTATTACACCATTTATGCATGATGAATGGATTGGTTTTACAAGAGTACAAGAGGATCAAATGATGGAGGTTGTGGATACAACATATCCTAAAAAAGATCTTACTGAGATTGCAGAAGTAATTACTAAATTACCTTCTGATAAAAAGTTCCTGCGTAAAATACAGAAAATAGTAGACAAAAGACACGAGATGTTCTTTGAGACAGATGCTTTGGATTGGTCTATGGGAGAATTACTAGCATATGGTTCCTTACTTAAAGAAGGATATGATGTAAGAATGTCCGGACAAGATGTAGAAAGAGGTACATTCTCGCACAGACACGCGGTTATTAAGGTAGAGGATAGTGAAGAAGAAGTATTGTTGTTAAATAACCTAAAAGGAGAACAAGGTGATTTCTATATCTATAATTCACTACTTTCCGAATATGGAGTAGTAGGATTTGATTATGGTTATGCCATGGCAAGTCCTAAAACATTGGCTATTTGGGAAGCTCAATTTGGAGACTTTAGTAATGGAGCCCAAATTATGATAGATCAATACATTTCTTCTGCAGAAGATAAATGGAAATTACAAAATGGACTGGTGTTATTATTACCACACGGATATGAAGGTCAGGGAGCTGAGCATTCTTCTGCTAGAATGGAGCGTTATCTTCAATTGTGTGCAAAAGACAATATGTTTATTGCAGATGTAACCACTCCAGCAAATATGTTTCATCTACTTCGTAGACAGATGAAAGCAACATACCGTAAGCCATTAATTGTATTTACACCTAAAAGTTTATTGAGGGATGAAGAAGTTGTTTCTTCGGTAAAAGATTTTACAGATGGTAGTTTTCAAACTGTAATAGATGATGTAGAAGTAAAAGCTTCTGATGTTAAGACCTTAGTTTTCTGTACTGGTAAGTTTTATTATGATTTATTAAAAGAAAGAAGAAAAACAGAAAGAAACGATATTGCTTTAGTACGTATTGAACAATTATTTCCACTTCCTGTAAGTGAGATGGATAAGTTGATCAATAAATATAAGGCAGATGATGTTGTTTGGGCTCAAGAAGAACCTCGTAATATGGGTGCGCTAAGTCATATTTTAATGCACCATGATGATGCGACTACATTTAGATTTGCAAGTAGAAGACCTTATGGAGCGCCAGCAGCTGGTAGTGCTACAAGATCGAAAAGAAGGCATCAGGAAGTAATTGATTTTGTTTTTGACAAAGCAAAGAACAATCAAAAAAGAAAAAAGTAACTATAAATAGAAATATTTTCGCGAAAGCGATGTAAAGTATAAACTTAGAATTATGGCTTTAGAAATGAAAGTCCCTTCTCCGGGAGAATCCATTACAGAAGTAGAAATAGCTCAATGGCTTGTAGAAGATGGTGATTATGTAGAAAAAGATCAGGCAATTGCTGAGGTAGATAGTGATAAAGCAACATTAGAACTTCCTGCAGAAGCTAGTGGTATTATAACACTAAAAGCAGAAGAGGGAGACGCTGTTGCTGTAGGTGAGGTTGTATGTCTTATTGATACAGATGCTGCTAAACCAGATGGCGATGCTTCAGAAGAGCCAATAAAAGAGGTCAAGAAAGAAGAAGCTTCTGCCCCTGTCGCACCGGTAACTTCTTCGAAAACAGAAACTTACGCAAAAGGTACTGCTTCTCCAGCTGCGAAAAAGGTATTAGCAGAAAAAGGTATTGATACTTCTCAGGTTAAAGGAACCGGACGTGATGGTCGTATTACTAAAGCAGATGCTGTAGACGCTACTCCGTCGATGGGAACACCAGGTCCTGGAACTAGAGGAGAATCCCGTAAAAAACTATCAATGCTACGTCGTAAAGTGGCAGAAAGATTAGTTTCAGTTAAGAATGAAACTGCTATGTTAACCACTTTTAATGAAGTGGATATGCAGCCTATTTTTGACTTAAGAAAACAGTATAAAGAAGCTTTCAAAAGTAAACATGGTGTTAGTCTAGGATTTATGTCATTCTTTACGTTGGCTTGTGTACGTGCTTTAAAAATGTATCCTTCTGTAAATTCTATGATAGATGGTAAAGAGATGCTTTCTTTTGATTTTCAGGATATCAGTATCGCGGTTTCAGGACCGAAAGGATTAATGGTTCCTGTAATTAGAAATGCTGAAAACTTAAGTTTTAGAGGTGTCGAGTCTGAAGTGAAAAGATTGGCGATTAGAGCACGAGAAGGACAGATTACTGTAGACGAGATGACTGGCGGAACTTTTACAATTACTAATGGAGGAGTTTTTGGAAGTATGCTATCTACACCAATCATTAATCCACCACAGAGTGCTATTTTAGGAATGCATAATATTGTAGAAAGACCTATAGTAAGAGATGGTCAAATCGTTGTAGCTCCTATTATGTATGTTGCACTGTCTTATGATCATAGAATTATTGATGGTAAGGAATCTGTAGGTTTCTTGGTGGCTGTAAAAGAGGCGCTAGAAAACCCGGAAGAATTATTAATGGATAATAATATAAGCAAGGCACTAGAAATGTAATATATAGTTTTGTCTTATATTTTGAATACCTCAATCCTTTTAGGGATTGAGGTATTTTTATTTAAAATAGGTTCATCATAAAAAATGAAATGATTAAATAAATGAGTTGTTTATTCTAAGTGTTATTGATAATCTGTCTTTGAAATGAATAAATGATTAAGGAAAATTAAAATTAAGAGGCATTTTTTTTGTTTTAAAATGATATTTGTCAAAAATTAACTAAATTGAATTTTTTGTATTGTTTTTTTATACTTCATTATTTTTTATAGCATTATTGTTTATAACGACTTCGTGAATTTTTCAAAAATGATAGATCATAGAATCCAATAATCAATTAATAAAAAATAAATGATATCGTTTACAATAGAAGAAATTAATACTATTCTACAGGGGAAATTAAGAGGTAATACCAGTCAAAGAATAACTGGATTAGATCAATTAAAAAATGCAAAAAATGATCAGATTACCTTTGTCAGAAGTATAAAGTATGCACGTTTATGGGACACATCTAATGCTTGCGTTGCCATTGTAAATGATAACTTAGATATTGAACCTGGTCCTGATCGAGCATTTATTATGGTCAAGAATGCGGATATTGCAATGTCTAAGTTGCTAGAAGTATTTCGTCTTAAAGATCCAGTTTTTGATATTGATGTTCATCCTACAGCGGTGATCCATGAATCTGCAGTTGTAGGAGCTGGAAGTAAGGTTGGTGCTGGTTGTTACATAGGTAAAGATGTTGTTTTGGGAGATGGTGTCGTACTTTATCCTAATGTAACTATTTTTGATGATTCTGTAATAGGTAATAATACGATTATCTGGTCTGGTACGGTAATTAGGGAGCGTTCTAAAATAGGTAACGATTGTATTTTTCATAATAATGTCAGTATTGGAGCGGATGGGTTTGGATATCTTCCTAGTGAGGATGGTCGTGGGCTTATGAAAATACCTCATATCGGTAATGTTATTATAGGTAACGGAGTAGAAATTGGCGCTAATTCTTGTGTAGATCGTGCGAAGTTTAGTTCTACCATACTAGGTGATGGTTGTAAGATTGATAATTTAGTGCAAATCGGCCACAATTGTGTATTAGGGCGTTTTTGTATTATGGCGGGGAGTAGTGGTTTGGCAGGTTCTGTTACCTTGGGTGATGGAGTGGTTATTGGAGGTAGCGCTTCTATAAAAGATCATGTAACAATTCATTCTGGAGCTACAGTGGCTGCAGGTTCGGGTGTTATGAATGATGTTCCTGCTGGGAAAACTGTTTTAGGTTATCCTGCTTGTGATTCAAGAGAAATGCTTAAGCAATGGGTTACTTTGCGTAAACTGTCTAAATAGAGTACATAACTAGGTTGTTAAATACAAAGGGTTCAAAAATAAATTTATTTTTGAACCCTTTGTATTTAAATTCAGTTTTACTGCTTTATAATTTTTGTTGTATAACTATTGGTATTACTATTGATTTTTACCAAATATAATCCAGCTGATAAATTGCTAATATCGAGATTGGATTGATTACTATTTAATTCTTTAGAAAAGACTTTCTTTCCTTGTATTGAATATAATTCTATACTAGAAGATCCCTTAGAGATAGGAGTTTTTATGTTTAATGTTTTTTTTGTTGGATTAGGATATACCTTAAAGACTTCTGAGATTTCCTCAAGATCATCTACTGATAAAGTTGCAGACTGATTTTGATAAAAATGCAATGCGTGCATTGCATACACTAGAGGCGCATTCCAGTTAATAGTTATCTCGTTTGTAGAATAAGAACAATAGTGATCTAAATATTTAGAAGCAGGTAAGTTAGTTGGATATCCTTGGGTTGAAGAACAATCACCTGTGTCCGGATTGTTTTCATTCTGTGGTCCTCCAACAATCATACCTGGTACCGGAAGAGAGACATTATCTGATACTGATATCCTATGATGAGGATCAAAAACTTGTCTATCACCAAATCCGGTAACAAAAGAATATCCAGTTCCGTTTCTTCCGAACAGATAATCCATTGCCTTGTATGCAGCATCTAAATAAGTACTATCATCGGTCAATTCATATGCTCTTATTAATATTATTAATTGATTTCCAGCATTTCCATTACTTCCCCAGACATAATTAGAGGTAGACATAGAGATTTGCATTGGAGAGCTATTAACCGTGTTTCTTAATTGATCAGCTGTTGCTATTAGAGTGTTATTCGCAGTTGTAACATTAATATCTCCAGATAAGCTAGCTGAATGGTGTGCGATAGAGATTAATGCTAATGGATCAGAATATGGCCAAGAAGGAGTTCCTCCACCTATAGAGTTTACATTGATATCATTGCTATATTGATTTTCATCTGTCGTTATAAATAATTCGGTAGCGGCCCACCTGAACTCATCAGAAACATTTCCATCGCCATATTCTCCAGTACTAACATCTGGGATGGCAGTTCCTGGACCATTTCGGTAATATATCGTTGGATTTGCTTTTGCCCAAGCGTATGCATCTTTTGCTGCTTGCTCTAGTTGCGCACTAAATCCTGGTTTTACATTTTCATAGTCTGCAAATATTCTTGATGCTACAGCTGTAACAGCCGCAAAGTTAAGTGCGGCAGCAGTAGACTTTTGTACAACAAATCTTTCTTCGTTATATTGATGAGGCATTACATTTCCGGAAAAATTAAGACCAGTCAATTTATGGTATACACCACCATCATTAGGATCTTGCATATCAAGCATCCATTCTAAATTCCATAAAGTTTCATCTAGTATATCTGGAAGATCACCACCTTTTTCGGGAATATTATATTCTAAAACCTCAAAATTTTCTTTATAATGTTCAAACGCTGCTAATAAGGTATACGTACTAATTCCACTATTCACAATGTATTTGTTGTAGTCCCCAGCATCATACCAACCTTTGGGTGCAGAGATTTCGGTACCAACTGGTCTTGCAGACGAGGCTGCTGAAGAATGTATTTTCACAACATTATCGGGAATTCCCGTTGGTCTAGCATAAACTCCCGCGTGTTCTGTTTCTAGTGCGGTCGATGCTCTATTGTAATAATAGTATTTAAACGCTTCTTCACGAAGTTCTGCATAACCATCTATGCTTACGTTAAATGAAACTTCCATTTCATCAATTGCAAAACGGTATGTACCTTCTGTATCCGCAGAAGAAACATCAACTACCGTTACATACTCATTAGATCCATTCCATAAGGAAGAAGGTCCTGTGATTCCAGAGATAACAACGTTATCATTACTATCATAAACAGTATATGGTTTGTTGGTAAAACTACTCGTAGCAACTACATTAATTACTTTATCTTTTCCCTTTAAATAAGATACTTGATTATAACGAATATCAAAATCAGAAGTAGGAGGTATAGCTTCTAATGGTTCTCCAAAAGAAATCCAATCTATAGTAATAATACCATCATATTTCCCTGAATTTGTACCTGGATTCACAAAAAATTGAACAAATTTTATTTTTGAAGGGTCTACAGGGCAGGGCGCTGTAGCAGTTGTGCAATCAGAACCCCCAAAACCTCCATCTTGTAAATTGTTTGTATAATCGAATTCATAAATCGTAGATGAATTATTTATTCTAAGAGATTGCGAGTTAGCATTGGTTACAAAACCATCTTCATCTTGAAGATCAATTCTAAAATCGGGATTAGAGGTTCCCGAAACCTTTATAAAGAATTTGATGTTGTTAGATATATCAACAGATATTTCATTACCTGAATTATGTAAAGTATAAACAATCGGATCAAAATCTCCAGCTGTACCATCCCCCTCAATTACTAAATTACCTCCCATTAGGGAAGATGAGTATGAACTAGACGATTCAATGCTTAAAATGCCTTCATCAAAGTTATCACTGTAGATAATTTGTCCGTTAATCAACGGAACTATAAATAATAAAAAGGCAGTAGTGAATAGGATTCTCTTTTTCATTGGGATAATTTTTTTAAGATTTTAAGGGTGATTTTTAAGATTTTGGTTTAAGTTTATTTAACACTTCATAATTGATATTGAAAATTAGATTATTAGCAGGCCATCGGAAAAGTGAAATTTAAAGAACCACAAAAGACCTTGTTTAATTTTAAATAAATATTTGTTTTTATCTTCTTAAAAAAACCCTGCTTAATTTCATTTTAGCGCATTATTTAATAAAAATTAAGGTTAAGCTAAGAAGTAAAGTTAAAAAAGAATAATAGTATTGTATTCATGTCAATATCTTAACATTTTATGTACATATAGTTTTTTCAAAAATAGAATAACGAGAATTCCCTTATTAGCTGGTTTATTTGGGGTTTCGGAAAAAAATGTTAGAGATATGAAATGTCTAAATTAAAGATATTTTATATAAAGGAAGTATGCACTTAATAAGAAAAAAGCCATAATAAGTACTCTTGTTTTATTCGAAATTAGTTGATCATAAAACCATTTCTGAATAAGGGATTATTGTAGTGTACCCCTTGTTTTCGAAATATTCCATTTCAGATGCAGAACCTGTGGCTAAGACAAAATCACCTCCCCAGCCTCCCAAACTTTTAATACTGCCCATATAGTCTGGAAATAAGGTGGATTTTACAGTTGGTGTTCTAATGATTCTAGAAATCACTTCTTCATGCTGATCGATAAGTTCACAGAATTCTGTTAGTGAAGAGCAATTTAATATGGTTTCTGTTATTTGTTTTATTATTTCTGATGCTTTATCAAAATCTTTAAGTGGTAATGATTGATAATGCTTAATACATTGTTTACTATCTTGTTTTTGGTTTAAATACACAAAAAATAGATGACTTTTGAAAACTGGATTGAAGTTGGCTTCTTTAACTAAAGGTTTATCTTCCTTACGCGTGTACAGTATGGGAGTTTTGTGTTGTGCACTTGCAATATCATAACCGCTTCCTCCAAAGCTTTTCTTTAGGAGTAAAAAGGCATCTACCTCTGCCCATTGAGCAATATTGTTAATAAGGGTAGAAGAGGAGCCTAATCCCCATTTGCGGTCAAATTCTAATCGAGTTTCGATAGTACATCCTTTTTCGTTAGAAAGGAAATTAGGGTTCAATTCTTTAGCAACGTGTAATATTTCCAGAAGTGTTTCAGAAATACCTAGACCTTCTTCATCGGTTAAAATCGATTTTTCGGATGTGTTAGTGCCTTCAGATGGATGCAAAGGCAGCTTAATTTCGGTTTCAAACCAACAGTTACCTTCGTAATCAAGACTTTTCCAAATAATGCTTTTAGAATCATTTTCTTCTATAACTAACCATTGCCCTTTTTTTGTTGGTAATGCAAGTGCTTTGATACCATCAAGAACTAGATATTCTGAAGTTAGAAGAAGTTTACCGTGGCTATAAAAAGATTTTTTCATCAATTTGTTAACGTCTCAGTTTTTCGATTTGTTGTACTACTTCGCTATGTGTTACGGTATTGGTCTTAAAATAGTTTATTAACTGCTCTTTTTCTTCATTGGTGGCCTGAAACTGATTTAGGATGTTCATTAGGTGCATTTTCATATGCCCTTGTTGGATTCCTGTGGTAATAAGTGAGTTGATTGCACCAAAATTTTGTGCAAGACCTGCTACTGCTGTAATCTCCATTAGTTTTTTAGCGTTTGGGTTTCCTAGTAAATGTAGTGCTAATTTTACTAAAGGGTGTAATGCAGTTAGTCCACCAACAGTTCCAAGTGCTAATGGTATTTCTATTGAGAAATGAAAAATATCATTTTCAATTTTAGCCTTTGTTAGGCTTGTGTATTTCCCATCTTTTGAAGCAAATGCGTGTGCTCCAGCTTCGATAGCTCTAAAATCATTTCCAGTCGCTAATACAACCGCATCAATACCATTCATGATGCCTTTATTATGTGTTACGGCTCTATAAGGTTCTATTTTTGCTATTTGGACTGCTCTTATAAATTTCTCTGCATATTGAAGAGAAGATAATTCTCCTACTTTAGGCAAATCATTTATGGGGCAAGAAACATATGCCCTTACTAGGCATTCAGGAACATAATTAGAGAGAATGCTCATAATGATTTCTATGCTCTTCTCCGTTTCAGAAAAGTCATTATAGTTAGAAGCTGCTTTGGTTAAAAAATCAGCAAATTGCTCTAAACAAGAATTTATAAAGTTTGCACCCATGGCATCAGCGGTGCCAAATGTACAGTGTAGTTGATAGTAATTTTCAATTTCTGAAGATTTATCTCTAAGTTCTATATCAATAATACCACCACCTCGTTTATCCATATTTCTGGTAATATGAGAAGCAGAGGAAATAAGATGAGATTTAATACTTTCAAAAAATGTTTTTAGTTTTTTGAAATCTCCTGTATATGTAAAATGCACTTGCCCAACTTTCACAGTTGATAGTACTTCAGCCTTAAATCCACCTCTATTCTGCCAGAATTTAGCTGCTTTGCTTGCTGCAGCGACTACAGAACTCTCCTCAATAGCCATCGGGATAGTGAATCTCTCACCATTAATCAAAAAGTTGGGTGCTACAGAAAATGGCAAGTAATAGTTAGAAATGGTGTTTTCTGTAAATTCATCGTGCAATTGTTGGAGCTTATTATCAGAATTCCAATAGGTTTTTAGTATATCGATCGTATTTTGATCATTGTTAAAATGATGCTCTACCAACCAATTTATTTTTTCATCTTTAGAAAGCTTAGAAAAGCCAGAAACTACTGGAGCCATATTATTTTTTTACTATCAGGTCTCAAAGATACTATTCTGTTTTGTTTCAAACGATTTTTGCTAATTCTTAAATACTATTTGCATTATTTAGAAAGTACATTATTCTATCAATTCTTAAGGTTTGATTGATAATATGCTAATAAATATTCGTTTCTCGTATTCCATTTTATTGTATTTAACGTCAATTGTTGTATTTTTCACGGATTTTTTAGTATTCTTGGCGTTAACAAATTTTTTATAAAAGTAAAGTATGAGGGTTACCAGATTCTTTTTAGGAATAGTATTATTTATAGGTCTTACAACTGTTGCACAGGAAAAAGCTTTTACTCTAGAAGAAATATGGGGTGGAACTTTTAGAACAGAAAGGTTGCAATCCTTGCACTCTATGAATAATGGTAAGGAATATTCCGTTTTAGAAAGAGACGATACTAGTGGAGATACATCCATAGAAGTCTACGACTATGCAACTGGAGAAAAAGCAAATACATTAATTAAATCATCTAATATAGAAGACCTTAAGTACATTCAGGGATATGAATTTAGTAAAGATGAGAAAAGAATCTTACTTGCTAGTGAACTAGAGCAAATCTATCGCCGTTCATCAAGAGGAATATATCATATTTTTGATGTCCCATCTAATAGTAGTTTTAAAATTAGTGATAAGAAAATACAATCCCCAGCTTTGTCTCCTAACGGAAACAAACTAGCATATGTATTTGATAATAATATTTATGTACTCGATTTTGTAACTGGAGAAGAAATTCAGTTAACTGATGATGGCAAGAAAAATGAGATTATTAACGGTATTACGGATTGGGTTTACGAGGAAGAGTTTGCCTTTGTAAGAGCTTTTGATTGGAGCGCAGATAGCAATAAAGTGGCTTTTATTAGGTTTAATGAGAAAGATGTTCCAGAATTTTCTATGGATGTATATGGCGCAGAGCTATACCAAAAACAGGATGTGTTTAAATACCCTAAAGCTGGAGAGAAAAATGCAGAAGTCTCATTGCATATAGCGGACTTAGGAAGTATGTCTTTAGATAAAATAAATCTGGGAGATTATAAAGATTTCTATATCCCTAGAATAAAATGGTCTGCCAATCCAGATATTTTGAGTGTACAAGTTTTAAATAGACACCAAAATAATCTGGATTTAATTTTTGTAGATGCTAAAACGAAAACTCCAAAGATTGTCCTAAATGAGAAAGATGAGGCTTATATTGATGTTACGGATAATCTTACCTTTTTAGAAGATAATAGTTTTATCTGGACCAGTGAAAAAGATGGATATAATCATATTTACCATTATAAAGAAACAGGAGAATTAATTAATCAAATTACTACCGGTTCTTGGGAGGTAACGGATTACTATGGATATGATGCTAAAAATAAAACTATCTTATATCAAAGTGTAGAGAATAAAAATATCAATAGAGATATTTATTCAATTGGTTTAGACGGAAAAAGTAAAAAGAGATTAAGTACAAAAGAAGGAACAAATGATGCAGATTTCAGTGCAGATTTCAGTCAATACATTAATTATTTCTCAAGTGCTACTACTCCATATGAGTTTACTTTAAATAACGCCGCGAATGGAGAAGTGATTCGTGAGATAAAAAATAATCAAGGTTTACAAGATAAGCTTACAGAATACGATGTAAGGCCAAAAGAATTTTCTACTATAGATATTAATGGCGAAACATTAAATATGTGGACGATCAAGCCAAAGAATTTTGATCCTGCTAAGAAGTATCCATTGTTTATGTATCAATATTCTGGACCAGGATCTCAATCAGTAAGCAATACTTGGAACAGAAGTAATGATTATTGGTATATGATGCTAGCACAACAAGGATATGTTGTTGTTTGTATAGACGGAAGAGGTACTGGTTTTAAAGGAGCTAAGTTTAAGAAAGTAACGCAAAATGATTTAGGGAATTTAGAGGTTCAGGATCAGATCGCAGCGGCAAAACAGTTAGGGGCATTAGAATACATCGATGCGTCAAGAATTGGAATATGGGGATGGAGTTATGGAGGTTTTATGTCTAGTAATTGTTTGTTTAAGGCACCAGATACTTTTAAAATGGCTATTGCTGTGGCTCCGGTTACCAGTTGGAGGTTTTATGATACGATTTATACAGAACGATATCTGAAGACTCCGCAGGAGAATGCAAAAGGATACGATGATAATTCTCCAATCAATTTTGTAGATGGATTAAAAGGTAAATTTTTATTAGTACATGGTAGCGCAGATGACAATGTACACGTACAGAATACTATGCGTTTGATTGAAGCGTTGGTGCAGAAGAATAAAGATTTTGATTGGGCGATATATCCAGATAAGAATCACGGTATTTATGGAGGTAACACTCGATTACATCTATATAATAAGATGACCAATTTTATTAAAGCGAACTTATAAATCATTAAACAACTCATATTAATTAAACTAACATAATGACAAATACAGTAAAGGCAGCTCATCAAAAAGAGCTTTTTGGACATCCAGTAGGATTATACATATTATTTTTCACAGAAATGTGGGAAAGATTCTCTTATTATGGTATGAGAGCAATCTTTGTATTGTATCTAACGGCTAAAACAATTGATGAAAATGCAGGTTTGGGCTGGTCTTCTGGAGAAGCTTTATCATTGTATGGTTGGTATACTATGTTGGTTTACGTGGCATCTATTCCTGGAGGATGGATAGCAGATAAGTTGTTGGGTCAGAAAAAATCTGTTTTAATAGGAGGAGTTCTATTGGTAGCAGGGCATAGTATTTTGGCTATTGAGGAGATGTGGGCTTGGTATTCTGGACTTGGTTTAATTATAGCCGGTGTTGGGATGTTAAAGCCAAATATTTCCACAATGGTTGGAGGTCTGTACAAACAAGGTGATATTAGAAGAGATAAAGGTTTTACAATTTTTTATATAGGAATTAATTTAGGAGCGTTTTTGTCCAGTTTGATTGTTGGATATGTCGGAGAAGTACACGGTTGGCACTATGGATTTGGTCTTGCCGGAATTGGAATGGCTTTGGGGCTGCTACAATATCTTTTAGGGCAAAAATATCTGAAAAATGTTGGAAACTTCCTCGGAACTTCAGAGAAAATTGAAGATAAAGAAGCTATGGAAAAACCTTTAACAAAAGTTGAAAAAGATAGAATAATAGTTTTACTTATTTCTTTCTTGTTAGTTATTGTTTTTTGGGGAGCTTTTGAACAGGCAGGGGGGTTAATGAATCTTTATGCAAGTGGAAAAACAGATCGAATGTTTATGGGTTGGGAAGTTCCAGCTTCTTGGTTTCAATCTTTAAACGCAATGTTTATTATTTTCTTAGGGACTTCTGTTGCTTGGTATTGGGCTAATAGGAAATTAAAAGGAAAAGTATCGAGTTCGTTGTTTAAAATGATTTTAGGCCTTATTATAATGGGAACAGGTTTCTTTTTTATGACTGCTGCTTCGATGGAATTTGAATCGGAAGGTTCTTCGGCTATGTATTGGTTGGTATTAGCATATTTGTTCCATACAATTGGTGAGCTTTGTATATCTCCTGTTGCATTGTCGTTTATTACAAAATTAGCTCCTGTTAAGTATGGAGCGCTAATGATGGGTGTTTATTTTGCGATGACAGGATTTGGTAACAAATTAGCGGGCTTGTTAGGTGAGTCTGCAGAGAGTTTAGGGGAGTTTACTATATTTACAGGTATTGCTATTTTTTGTGTAATATTTGGCCTTTTGGTAATGTTATTTAGAAAGAAATTGGAAGTATTGACACACGGAGTAGAAGATAAAGAAGGGACTTTAAACGAAGAAGCGGAAGGTTTCGAATTAGCAGACAACCAATAATATATCTATGAATACTGATATCGAAAACTTATTTAAGGATAAGGTTTTGGGGCATCCTTCGGGATTATTTGTACTTTTCTTTACTGAAATGTGGGAACGATTTTCATTCTATGGGATCAGAATTCTTTTGGTAATTTTTTTAACCCAACCATTGTTCGGAGAAAACCCAGGTTGGGCAAATTGGCCACGAGAACATGCATTAGCATTATTTGGGACCTATGCATCGCTATTATACTTGACTCCTATACTAGGAGGTTATATTGCAGATAAAATTACTGGGTATCGATGGGCAGTTACGATTGGTTGTTTGATTATGACACTAGGTCATGCTTCCATGGCGTTCGAAACGGAAACCACTTTATATATTGGATTAGGGTTACTGGTGATAGGTACAGGTTTATTCAAACCTAATATTACTTCTATCATTTCAGAAATGTATAAAGGCAATGATGCTAAAAAAGATGGTGCGTATACCATATTTTACATGGGAGTGAATGACGGAGCATTAATTATTGTTTTGAACCCATTGCTAAAGAAGCTAATGCACGGAATCCGTTAATACTAAAAATACAACTTTACCCGTTACCCAAAACGGGTGAAGTTTTTAATAAGGAACAGTTTTTGTTTCGACTAATATGTAAATACAAATTTTAAACACATGAAAAACCTACTTTTTCTAATTGGATTTCTTTTTGTTTTGCCTATTCAGGCACAAGAAATCAAATGGATGTCTATGAATGAAGCACTGGAGGCACAAGAGAAAACTCCAAAGAAGATTTTTATGGACGTGTATACCGATTGGTGCGGCCCTTGTAAATTATTGGACAAAAATACTTTTCATAATAAAGATGTAGTTGAATATGTAAATTCTAATTATTATGCTGTAAAGTTTAATGGAGAAGGGACGGAGGAAATTAGTTATAATGATTTTACCTACACAAATCCTAATCATAATCCAGATAGAAAAGGAAGAAATAGCCAGCATTTTTTTGCGAATGCATTAAAAATTAGCGGATATCCAAGTATAGTATTCTTTGATGAAAAAGGAAATCTAATCGCTCCTGTTGTAGGTTATAAGACACCACAACAGTTAGAAATTTATTTAAAAATGATACATACTAATGATTATAAAAAATTGACCAGTGCTGACGCTTGGCAGCAGTATGAACAATCATTTGTGAGTACATTTAGTAATTAAAAAAAACTTTATCTAAAAAACTTCTTTTACTATAATTGGTAAAAGAAGTTTTTTTTGAACTTTATTTTGCTGATTTTGTAACTGCTAGTTCGTGTTTTATTAATTAACTAGAAAATTAAGGCAGCTATAATCTGCTTGTTTGATATTAAACTAACCCACTACTTTCCATCTTATTTTATAACCAACTTTATAAAATAAAACACATAAACAAACTTGGAATAATTCCTAATTCTGTATCTTTGTTTCGGAATAATTCCTAATCTTAGAGGTTAGTTAAACTTCATTAAAAAAGTCTTAAAAATACATTTATGGAGTACATATTGCTAATGTAGAGTAAAACTAAGTGTATGTATAGCAGAAGTACCTAATTAAAGAAATATACCTTATGAGTGGTATTAAGTATGAAATACAGAACAGGAAGCTTAGATCTTATAAGCACACATTCGATTATAACTTTTGTAAGCAAAAGTATGATGAATATGCTCTTATGGATTTGAATGAGTTTAAAAAATGTTTAAAGAAGCCCGATAAATTAGGGGAGATAGGGCATTTGTGTAGTTTTATTCTTTGGGTAAAAAATAAGGATCAGGATGAGTATCGTGATTGTTTAGGTGATTATGGGTTAATTCACTTGTTATTTCACTGTCTTGAGAGTAAACATAATGCAGATATTCACGCAGAATATATTCATACGCTTTTTAAAGAAGATATTAAATTAGCATAATTCAGTTTATAAAAGGACAGTAATAATTAGATTTAAGAAAGATTTTTCTTACAAAAAAATACTAAAAACCTTAAATTTTTAATTGTAAAACGTTAAACTTTAAAAATAAACGCATTTCAACGATGATATTTGCATATAATCGTTATATTTGGTTCATAATTGAAATAAATAGTAAACCAAATCGTTTAATTAAAGTATTTAAAACCCTCCCTATTTTTTTAAAGTTTTAAATATTTATCCAGAGCTTAACCTATTATGAAAAAACGCTTCATCATTGCCCCTTCAATGTTGTTATTAATTGCATTGCTTTTCCCTCTTATTTCTGCAAATAAGATAGAGCCTTCGAAACCATCTAAAGAACTAAGTCAAGTTCAACCACCTACTAACTTTTTCAAGAATCCAATTTCGGATATGCAAAAAGAGCTTTTAGTGGAGGCTATAGAATCCTATTTTCATCAAGCATTAAAACAACATAAAATTATAGGAGCTGGTGTAGGTATAGTAAAATGTGATTCGGTTATCTATTTAGGTGGTTTTGGAAAAAGAAATGCTTCCCTAAATGATACAATAAATGAAGAAACTCTTTTTAGAATTGGATCTGTTTCTAAAGGTTTTGCAGGGGTACTTTCTGGAATGTACGTGGAAGAAGGATTACTTAATTGGGAAGATAAGGTAAACGATTATGTTCCATCTTTTCAGTTGGCAAGTAGAAAATGGACCGATAGCGTAACGCTTTCACATATATTATCTCATTCATCGGGACTACCTTATCATAGTTTCACTAATCTGGTTGAAGATGGTGTAGATTTAAATACAATTGCTGGTCAGTTTAAAAGTATTAGAACAATTGATAAGCCTGGTAAAATATATAGTTATCAAAATGCAGTGTTTGCACTTAGCGGTGAGATGATAGAAAAAGCAACTGGTAAATCATATGGCGAGGCAATCGCTGAAAAGATTTTTAAGCCGCTTAAGATGAATACCGCATCTACAGATTATAATTCCTTAAAAGTATCTACTAATGTGGCAATGCCTCATAGAAAATATGGTAGACGTTGGAAGTCCTTAAAATTAAATCAAAAATATTATAATGCTATTCCAGCCGGAGGAGTTAATGCGAGTGTAACAGATATGGCTAAATGGATGCGATTTTTGTTAGGTCATAATCCTAGTGTGATGAGTGCAGATGGTCTAAAGAATGTTTTTAATCCCGTGATTAATCTTCCTGGTAGAAGTAAATACTATCAGAGATGGGATGGACATCAAGGATCACACTATGCGCACGGATGGCGTATTCACGATTTTAAAAACAGAGAAACAGGAGAATCAAATAGAATGATTCATCATGGAGGGCACGTAAATAGTTATAGAAGTGAGATTGCTATATTTCCCCAAGAAGATCTTGGAATTACAATCCTTTTCAATAGCCCTACGAAATTAGCAAGAACAGTAATTCCTGACCTTCACAAAATTGTTAAACAAGTAATGGAAATGCCAGAAGAACAATTATTGGCAGAAGTATCTGACCTAAAAGATATATTGTAACCTATATTTATTTAAAAATATATGCTCCCTTTTTATCAGTGCGATGAAAAGGGACTTTTTTTTGTGTACAAGTTAATTCCCATTGATCAAGATAACTTTTGTAGTTACTTCCATCCGCAATAATTTGTTTGGGTTGAAGCGTTTCAATTACCCTGTTTAAATGGATTTTTGGAGAGTTGGTTAAAATAACGACATCGGCGTGTAATTTTTTGATATTATAAATACCCATACTATCTATTATTAGTATCGTTTTCTCTTTATAGTTATAAATATTGTTTAGTTTTTTATTAACTGTAAATCGTGAATTATTTTCAATCAAATAACCATTAAGTAAAAATTTTTTGGAGATTGTGGAAACAGAATCTTTACTGTAAATAGTGAGATATTGGTTTTGCAGAATACCTAAAGTTGTGTTTCGTTGGTTGTGAAAAATAATAAGCTCTTCTTTCTCAATATTTTGTTGTTTTTCATAAATCAAATTAACCAATAAAAAAACTATACTTACTATAACTGCTATGATGCTCTTTGGTTTAAACTTTTTGAACATAAATATTAATGAAATTATAAGAATATATCCAATTACGAGCATTCTCCACGAAAATGGAATTTCTGTAAGTAAAAAATCTTCCTGTTTTGAAACCCAATGGACAATGGTATTCATTGCATCGATACAAGTTCCAAAGGAGGCTGCAATCCAATTTGGTAGTATCTGGACTTCCGCTAATACGATTACTAGTATCCCAAAGCCAAGTATGATGCCTAATACAGGAATGATGATGAGGTTCGCAATAAAAAATAAAAGAGGGAACTGATGAAAATAAAATAATGTTATAGGTAAGAGACCAAGTTGAGCAGCTATTGTAACCGTGAAGGTTTCCCATAGTATTCTATCAATATAAAATTTAGGACTATACAACTTCACAAAAGATGGTTGTATCCAAACAATTGTAAATACAGCTAAATAACTTAATTGAAACCCAACGGAAAATAATAATAACGGGCGCATGCATAATAGAATAAACATAGATACAGTTAGTGCGTTATAGATACTCGTTTTGGATCGAATATGCATTCCTATAGCGATAAAAGAAAACATAGTTACGGCTCTAAGAACCGATGGAGATAAACCAGCCATAATTGCAAAACACCAAAGTAATAAAATGATAATAATGGTTTTGATAATCTTACCATTCTTCCTAAATCGGTTTAGAGGTTTAAGAATAAGATTTAGTATTATTAGAAGTATGCCAACATGTAAACCAGAAACTGCAAGGATATGAATAGCTCCCGCATCTCTATAATCAGCAAAGGTTTCATTATCAATTTGTTGTCTTTGTCCTAATAGTAATGCATTGATAATTGATAATTGTTTTTGGTTAAAATGATAATTGGTAAGTTTTTGATTAATGTCGGTTCTAATAAAAGCGGCTATACGATAGATAGAAAATACGGAAGTGTTCGTGTGTATTAACTGGCTATGATCCGTTGTGACTTTATGAAAAATATATTGTTTGGATAAATAATGTGCATAATCAAATTGATTAGGGTTTAAGGGTTTTGGTATAGGTGATATTTGAGTATATGTTATATAGGACTCTCCGGTAATAAATGCCTGCTGTATGCTGTTTTTAGGTATTTGTAATAACAGGTTTCCTGTTACATTTTTGTTTTCGATTGATTGAACAGTAATTATATACTTTTCATAGTAGGAGGTGGGTTTTAGTCTCTCCTTAATGTAAAAACGAATAGTTACTGGAGTTTCGTGGTATTCCTTTGGAGATAGGTTCGTGTAATGGTTAGAGCTGTTTTTAGGATGGTGAATTTGTACTAAGATAATTCCGAAAAAAATAAAAGTAATGATTACAAAAACACTAAAAGTGTAAGAGCTACGAAATGTCTTTTTTGCATGCCACCAGGAGATTGCTAAACCTATAACAATTATTGTTTGGGATATGATGGCTAAACTAAGGTTAATCGAAGTGTAATAACCAAAGACGATTCCAATGATCAATGAAAAAGTAAGAATCAGAAAAGGAATATTAAGTAATTTATGCACAGAGTCTAAAGGATTAATTGTGGAGGGTTTTTAGTCCCTACAATTAATCGTGTTATCTAAGAGGCATATGTTACCAGTAAAATCTTGGTTTTTTTGATAAAGAAGTTATAAAAGAAGTTTCTAGTTTAGATTAACGTAGATAATTTCAACATGTTTTTTTGATCAATATATAGAGATATATCCAATATAAATTGTCCTTAAGGTGAGCATTTTTTGAGCATCTTCTCGAAAAGTAAGATTTAAAGAAGGGAAAGTTTTTTTGATTAAATAGCAACGACTATATTAAATTAAAGCGATAATTGCGGCAATTTGTGTCTAAAACCTTTTATACCCTGTATGTACTTTTAAGAGATATTATGAAATTGATAATTTATTTTTATTAATTATTGTCTATTAACAGGTCTTAGACCTCTTCTTGTTAATTTCATTTCTCTGTTTATAATCGTGACTCTTCCGGTATCAATTTTTACAGTGTAATCGGGATTTGGACCATGAGGATCCACATCAAGAAGAATGTGTAGAGACGAATTTGATGTTGGACCAAAGTTATAGGTTTCTTGATACCCTTCGTGTGTTAGTGCATCTATTCTTTTTCCATCATGACGGATGATCATTTCAAATTCACCACCAATACCAGTTTCATTATCAGGGCGTAAGAATTTTCTACTATAAGGTTGAAATCCTAGAAGACTACCAAAATATTGTGGTTTAGGAGTATGAAACCAATTTTTAAATCTTGGAGCTTCCTCCCAAATGAACCCTCTATTGTCTCTAAATTTATTACTCATCAAATGGGTCAGTGTGGTAACCTCTTTTTTTACATTAAAAAGATTTCTATTCAGATGGTAGTAAATAAATTGTTCTTCATTGTATTCTTCTCCATTTACTTTGGCATCGATAATTTTTTTTACTTCTGAAGGTGTTAAAGAGTATTCCATAATAAAAATGATTTTGTAGTATACTAATATAAAAGTATTTGGGGGATTATAATAAAAAAGTCAATAAGAAATAGATTTTTTTATTATAAAATTCTTCTAATGCCTGCAAAACATTTATTCCAATATCTTTCTTCCAGATTTGATATAGTCACTCCTTTAGAAACAGATGCGTGTATGAATTCAATACGTTTTCCAGTAGCTACTACCAGTCCTACATGATTTATAACATTTTTATTTTTATTAGTTTTAAAAAATAAAAGATCTCCAACTGTTACATTTTTTAGAGAAACCTTATTTCCCTGCTTATACATAGCTCTAGATGTTCTAGGAAGCACAACTTCTCCTTTCTTAAATGAAGTATACATCAATCCCGAACAATCCATTCCTTTTTTAGTAGTTCCTCCGTATTTATATCGGGTTCCTTCAAAAGTTTTGGCATAGTTTATAATACTTTTGATCTTTTTACCTTTAGGATTTACTCGTGTTTTCTTGCTAGACGTGTTTTTAGATCTATGAGTAACAGAAGTACTCTTTTTAGCACCTCCACAAGAAGAAAGTGTTATGCAAATTATAAGTAAAAAATAAAATAACTTATTCATTTTTGGGTGCTTTATTTTGTGGTTTCTACAATTAGGTTAGCAGTTTTATCACTAGCTCCTTTTCCGCCAAGCTTTTTTTCTAAATCATAATAATCTAAAAACATGACAGCTCTGTTATAATCATCTAATATTTTTGTGAGCTCTTCTTTTAATTTTTTTGTGTTAAAATCATCTTGAATTAGCTCTGCAACGACAGGTTTGTCCATTATTAAATTTACTAAAGAAATATACTCCAGATTGACAATTCTTTTGGCAATATGGTATGAAATGGTATTTCCTTTATAGCAAACAACTTGTGGAACTTTAAATAATGCAGTTTCTAGTGTTGCGGTTCCAGAAGTTACTAAAGCTACATTACTTAAACTTAAAATATCATAAGTACGATTCATAATTAAATGTACTCCTTCTTTTTTTATAAAAGGCTCATAAAATTTCTCCTCTTGGCTAGGAGCGCCGGCAATTACAAATTGATAAGATGGGAAATCATCAACTACACTGAGCATGACTTCCAGCATCTTTTTTATTTCTTGCTTTCTACTTCCAGGTAATATTGCAATAATTGGCCGCTCATCTAATTGATATTGTTTTTTAAAAAGATTTGGTGTTACTTGATGATGGTCAGCAATAGCGTCTATAAGTGGATGTCCAACAAAATTTACCTCATAGTTATATTTTTTATAAAAATCAGACACAAATGGTAGAATGACATACATATGATCTACATTAGCCTTGATAGTTTTCACTCTTCCAGCTCTTGATGCCCATACTTGGGGACTAATATAGTAATGAGTAATATAACCTTTTGGCTTAGCCCATTCGGCAATACGAAGATTGAAACCTGAGTTATCTATTAAAATAAGTGCCTCTGGATTATATCGTTCAATGTCTTTTTTACATTGTTTTATAAAGCCTAAAATTTTAAAGAGATTTAGAATAACTTCGAAAAACCCCATAAAGGCTCTTTCTTTGTAATGCAGAACCATAGTACCACCTACTGATTGCATTAAATCTCCTCCCCAAAACCTGAATTCTGCGTCGGGATCTTCTTTAAGAATTGATTTCATAAGGTTGGCACCATGTAAATCACCGGATGCTTCTCCTGCAATAAGATAATATTTCATCTTCAATATACTTTCTTCATGTATTAACTAAATTTACTAATTGCTATACAAACAGCTGCTATAAGTGTAGCAAGAAGCACGCCACGTGCTCTGTATGGTTTGTTTTGTTTTAAAAATAAAAAGAAAATTATCAAATTAAGAATTGCTCCTAAAGCGATTAAACTTCCTAGGAAATTATTTTCTTGTGCAGCTTTTAATGTTTCGATGATACTCAAATCAGAAAATAATAAGATGTATAAAATGATACCAACACTATTCGCAAATATTCCTGTAAAAAAACCAATAAGAATTTCTTTTTTAATCATGTAATGGCCAGTTGTTTAGTTCTTGTATAAAATGGTGTGCGGTAAGATCAAATTGCGTGGGAACAATGGAAACATACCCATTGTGTAATGCCCATTCATCAGTGTCTTCCCCTTTATCTTCATTAATAAATTTTCCTGACAGCCAATAATAATCTCTTCCCATAGGATTAGTTCTTTTATCAAATTCTTCTACCCAATGAGCATTTGCTTGTCTACAAACTTTTACACCTTTTATGTCTTTTTCTTCTAACTTTGGGATATTAACATTGAGAACAATGCCTTTTGGTAGTCCATTTTTAAGTACATTTTCTACGATTGCTTTTACAAACTTTTTAGAAGGCTCAAAGTTGGCATTCATACTATAATCCAATAAAGAAAAACCAATGGCAGGAATCCCTTCGATTCCAGCCTCTACAGCCGCACTCATTGTACCTGAATAAATTACATTAATAGCAGAATTAGATCCATGATTAATTCCACTAACACATAAATCTGGTTTTCGTTTCAATATCTCTCTGGTTGCCATTTTGACGCAGTCCACAGGAGTTCCAGAACAACTATACTCCTTCTGGGGTGCATTTTTGTCAATAGTGATAGGATCACAGTATAAAGTGCTGTTGATTGTAATTGCGTGACCCATAGCACTCTGAGGGCTGTCGGGAGCCACCACAAATACGTCGCCGATTTCATTCATGATGCTAATCAGAGTCCTTATTCCAGGAGCCGTAATACCATCATCATTAGTGACTAAAATCAACGGTTTTCTTTGTGACATAGAATTGTTTTTTTCACTGGTAAAAATACATTTTTTTTATTCTAAATATATTATTCATAATCAGTAGTGTAGATTATTAGTTCTTTTAAGAAAAATTTAGTATTATTACGTGATATTGGCACGATTTTTAGTGTATTTTGCCATAGACATCCCCTAAATTAAAAATGAGCGTATGAAAAAGAGTTTTTTGGTATTAATGCTTACCATAATTGTATCAGCTGCTTCTTGTAGCTTTACAACAAAAGTTGACGATGATCCTGATAAAGATCGAATACTGATTGATTTAATTAGTTATGTATTAAGTAAAGGTCATTATGATGCAAAGGATATTAATGATGATTTCTCTAAGAATGTTTTTGTTGATTATATAGATGCATTAGATCCTTTAAAACGATATTTTTATAAAAGTGATATAGAAGAATTTAAGAAATTTGAAGCTTTAATCGATGATCAAATCAGAGATAAGGAAATCGATTTCTTTAATCTTACGTATGAAAGACTGCAACAAAGAATGACTGAGGCCAGATCTTTGTATAAGGAAATATTAGAACAACCTTTTAATTTCGAAAAGAAGGAAGATATAAATACAGATTATGATAAATTATCATACGCTAGTAATAAAGAGGAAATGAAGAACCGCTGGAGATTACAGCTAAAGTTCAATGCATTATCCAGTTATTACGACAAAGTTGATGAACAAGTAGATTCTATAACAAAAAATAAAGAGTTTGAAAGAAAATCTGCTGTACTGTTAGAAGAAGAATCTCGTGAATTAACAAAGACTTCATTAAAAGAATATTTCGAGTTTGCTGATGATCTAGAGAGAAAAGATTGGTTTTCTATCTATATCAATTCTATAGTAGAAGAATTTGATCCACATACATACTATTTTGCTCCACAAGATAAAGATCGCTTTGATATTGCCATGTCTGGTAAGTTAGAAGGAATAGGTGCTAGATTGCAGAAAAAAAATGACAATGTAAAAATTGTTGAAATTATTTCTGGGGGACCTGCTTGGAGAGGTAACAAAGTAGAGGTGGGAGATCTCATTATGAAAGTAAAACAAGAGGAGGAAACCGAACCTGTAAGCATCGTGGGGATGAGGCTTGATGACGCAGTTAGTCTGATCAAAGGTCCTAAAGGAACTAAGGTTGTCTTAACTGTTAAGAAAGTAGATGGAACAATAGAGAATGTCGAGATTGTGAGAGATGTTGTTGAACTAGAGGAGACCTATGCAAAGTCTTCTGTAGTTAAGAAAAATGATAAGAATTTTGGTATAATCAATTTGCCGAAATTCTATTTTAATATGCAAGATTACAACCAGCGTAATGCTGCAAAAGATGTAAAACAAGAAATTATTCGTCTTAAAGAACAGGACATGGAAGGTCTTGTTATAGATCTTAGAGATAATGGAGGAGGATCTTTACAGACTGTAGTAGATATTGCAGGTTTATTTATTGATAAAGGACCTATTGTTCAGGTTAGAACGAAAGGAGAATCTCCAGAGGTTTTAAGTGATAAAGATCGAAATATTTTATGGGATGGCCCATTAGTTATTTTGGTTAATGAACTTTCTGCTTCAGCTTCAGAGATTTTAGCCGCTGCAATGCAAGACTATAAGAGGGCAATTATCATTGGAAGTAAGCAAACCTATGGAAAAGGAACTGTACAGAATGTTATGGACCTTAATCGATGGATGCGCAGTAATGATTTTGGAGACTTAGGAGCATTAAAATTAACAACTCAGAAATTTTATCGTGTAAATGGTGGTTCTACTCAATTAGAAGGAGTGAAGAGTGATGTGGTAGTTCCAGATCGCTATAGTTATATTGATATAGGAGAAAAAGATCAGGAAAATCCACTTCCTTGGGATAAAATCCCAGCTGCAGATTATAGTTTGTGGGATGGTTATATTGATTTTAATCAAACTATTAATAATAGTAAAGCTCGTATGGCTACTAATGAGCAATTAAAACTGATTGAAGAAAATGCTAAGTGGGTAAGAGAAAAGAGAGATATAAATAAATATTCATTAAATTATAATGAATACAAAGCCAATATCGAATTAAACGAAAAACAAGCAGAACGTTTTGAGCGCCTAAACGATTACAAAACTAATCTTACTTTTGAATCATTACCATATGAAAAAGATCTTATGGCAAAAGATTCCATCCTTAAAGAAAAGAGAAATAGATGGCATAAAAGCCTAAGTAAAGACGTTTATGTAGAGGAGGCGTTGAGTGTACTTGAGGATATGAAGATCAACAATATACGTAAATCAAAAAATCCACTTACTCTAAAGAATTAATTTGCTTTAATGCAAAATACAAAATCAAATTCATTATCAAAGTTAGCGCTCCAAAAGTTCAAGAAGAATTTTTGGGGCGTTTTGAGTTTTTGGTTTATTGTTATTTGTGCATTATTCGCTATTATGGCCTATGTGCTGGCACCTGATAATTCTAAGAATGCAAATCAGATGCATTTATCCATTCATTCCAAAGGGCCGGGTTTTTCTGTAAAAATGTTAACAATACCTTCTGGAACAGGATATGATCAATCTTACTTGGATAAAGTATTCTTTGGCACTAAAAACATGGATACCGAAATCCCTATTGAAGCGTATAGGTTCAAAGAAACATCGATAGAAATTACTCCGTATACCGAAGGAGAGCTTACAGGGATTACTAAAAATATTGAATTCGCAAGTTTTCCTGATCACTTTCAGAAAGAAGAAATCGAACAAGAATTTATTAAAAGTCGAACCTTTATTTTGGGTACTGATAAATATGGAAGAGATTTACTTAGTAGAATGCTTATCGGAATTCGAATTTCTTTTTCAATAGGTTTTGTCGCGGTATTGATTTCTTTGCTGTTAGGGATATCTTTAGGTGCCATAGCAGGTTATTTTGGAGGTAAGGCAGATGTTTTAATTATGTGGTTGATTAATGTAACCTGGTCTATACCTACCTTACTTTTGGTTATAGCTATTACATTAGCTTTAGGAAAAGGTTTCTGGCAGGTTTTCATAGCCGTTGGGCTTACGATGTGGGTAGAGGTGGCTAGAGTCGTTAGAGGGCAAGTTTTAAGTATAAAGCAAATGCAATATGTAACTGCTGCAAAAGCATTGGGGTATGATCATTTTAGGATCATAACAAAACACGTGTTACCAAATAGTTTAGCACCGGTAATTGTAATTTCTGCTGCGAATTTTGCTGGAGCAATTTTAATAGAAAGTGGATTGAGCTTCTTAGGTATAGGGGCCCAACCTCCAATGGCTAGTTGGGGAGCTATGATTAAAGATCATTATTCTTATATCATTCTAGGAAAAGCTTACTTGGCAATTATACCTGGTTTAGGTATTATGAGTCTTGTTATGGCGTTTATGCTTATCGGTAATGCATTAAGAGATGCATTGGACGTAAAGGGGTAAACAAAAAAAGACTGAATTATGAGTTAAAAACAAATAGTTCAGTCTCTTGTATACAAAACATTGTGTTTTGTTGTTTAGTAAAACGAATTACTTTTTAAAAACAAGGAGGTCCTTGTACCCATGTATATCCATTGTGATAGCAACAACTTAATGCAGGATCACAACGACCTCTTCTATTTTGATTTTTAGTAAGAATATATACTCCACCGGTTATATCCTGTTGTTGTTTCTTAGAGAGTGATTTAGCTCCTTCTAACATTTTAATTTGTTTCATGATTTTTAGGTTTTTGAGTTTTGATATTGAAAGGCGGTAAATCCAACAAGCGTCGCAATAAAGAACCACACTAGTGTTCTTCTCTATAATCGAATTGATCACTGAGAAGACAAAACAGTCTATATTTTATTTAATTGGTATTAAGTTATTTTCTGTTTAAAAATTATAGCTTACCAAGCTCCTCCATTACATACATTGTCTGAACAAGTATAATATGGGTCATTTCCTAAAAAAGGATATTGTTGAATCCACCACCCTTGTGAACGAGGTCCACAACAGAATTGTTCTAAGGTAGGGATGTACCCTCCAGAAATTAATTTTTGTTGTATTTTGTTTAATTTTCTAACTTTTGTAAGGTTTAAAATTGATTGCAACATAATTATAGGTTTAAGAGTTAAAAAAAATCCCCGAAAGTTTAAAGATATTCGGGGAAATATCTGAGTGAGTGTGTGAAGAAAAAGAGTATACAATACTTCTTTTCATAATAAAGCTTTTCTAAAAGAAAAGTTTCGTTTCCGGGTTTGGAAACCCATAAGGGTTTAGAATCCTAAACCACCAATTGGATCAGTACCATCAGGGCACGTACTGCTACATGATACTGCGATAATTTCAAGATATCCGTTACGTCCCATAACAATACATCCACAATCATCTGATGAAGGAAGTGTAATTCCTCCTTTTACTGATCTTTGTTGTTTTTTGTTCAGTTCCTGAACACCTTTTACTGATAGAATTTTTGATAACATATAATTAGATTTAAGTTGGATTGTGTTTCAATTAAACACCCACTGATTTTTCTTCTATTTCATAATCGTGCTCATTTTGATTTTCAATCATCATGCTAGTAAAGTGAAAAAATTCATCATAGCTATATTTTTTAGGGTATATAGAGGTGTTTATAAGAGAAGCAGGAGTATAGAATAGATTATTCTTTTCTGCCCATTCGGATTGATTTTTGAGAACTTCAATATGGTGCTCACTGTTTTTTGGAGTTCCATATTTTTTTATCCAAGTACTGAAAGTCCTATCATTAAACCATTCGCTATATGCATAAATAAAACTATCAGATCCGTTATCGTGATATATTTCCATTAATCGTAAACTTATTTGGGTCGCTTGATTATCAAGATCATCTAATGATACTTTTAATCGTATAACGATTTGTAATTGCTCGCTCATTGTTCTTAATACGCGTGTGTAGGCTTCAAAAGCGCCTTTACAGAAACCGCACATTGGATTCGTTAGACTTGTAATTTTAAATTTTGCATTAGGGTTACCTAGAATAATTTCATTTGTAATTGAAGTATTATCTTCTATTTTATCCGATATACTTAATAAATGATCAAATATCTGTCTATCACGCTTAAAGTGATTAAGCTTTATATTATCGCTTTTGTAATCTTTATTCTCGACCATATTCTCTTTAATATGAATATAGCCTAATGTAGCTAGTGCAGAAACCATGACAAAAGCAGCAATTGATACTAAGCTAAAGTTAAAAGCAAGACCGAGCAAAGCAACTACAATTAAACCAGTAGAAATGGCGCTAATGGCAATACATATTGCGCACCATTTTTTTATAATAAATGCTTGGGAATAAATGGAATACGCAATAAAAGGAATGCCGATAAGTGTTGGTAATAACAATGTGCTATCAAAGCCATAAAATAGTTGATATATAGTGAGAATACCGAAAAATACAATACTCGCATCTGCTAAAGAAAAATTCTTAAATAATTTTCCTGTGTTGTTATTAATTACATCTCCGCAGTTAGAATTTCCTACGGATGTACAAAACTGATGCATAGTATTAGATTGTATGCCTAGACTTTCTCTAACGGCAAAAAGACTAAAAACAACTCCGGAGATCGATAATAATAAAAATAGTATTTGATAAAGATCAAATGGTTTAAAGACTAAGGCTACAATTGAACTTACCAATAAAGCTCCAAACAGAATATTCTGAATAAGAGATTCTTTTGAGAAAACAGCACTTTTTCCAGAGTTATGCTCTACGGCTATTACCTTAGGAACCCATATTTTTTTAAATTCTTCATATGTAAATTTTGTATTTTCAAGATCCGTATGTTTCAATTGAATACTACCATTTTTATTAATAACGGAAACAATCTCCTCTGCGTTCTCCTTTTGTACTAATGAAACAAAGCTTTTAGGGAGTTGGTCCAAAGCTTCTATAGGAACTTCAACAGCTATATTGTCGATATTAAAATAATCTAGTGTATCTGTAATAGATTGAAAACTTGGGTAATTGGGATGTATCTGTAATTGTAATTCTAAATCCTTTTTGTCGTAGTCGCTAATCCTATTTTGAATTAAAACAGTTTCAACTATATTTTCAATGTTATTTTTCATGTATCCTTTTGAGATGATTTTGTTTTCGTGTGCTTAACTTCTGATAAAGATACTATAAAAGTTGATCGCCCCTATATCAACTTATCTAATGAATTTTTTTCTATCAGATATTTTGAAAAATAATTTTTCAAAATTAAAAGCCTTCTAAATTAGAGATTTTAAAACGTATACTCGACGTGGATACTACATAAAATAGAAATGGAATAACCGTAATTTTAGAGTTTATTTATGTTAATTTTATATATTAAAATATTGTATATCAATTATTTATGATTTTAAAGAACACTCTTAAGACCCAGCGTTTGATTTGTGTTAAATTTTGATTTTACTCGACACTTTACGCTTCATTCAATAACTGACGATAACTTTCTTGATTAATTATGGTTTAAAAAAATTAAACCATATCCGAATATGGGTCGATTTTGATACTTTTGTGCATCGATTGTTGAAAAATTATAAAAAAATTGAAATTTGAAAAGAAAGTTTATATATCCGTTATTGGTTCTTATTGTTACTGTTGGCTTCTATTACATAGAAAAAAATATAGATGTAGCTGAAATGAATGAAGCTACTGAACAGATGGGTAAAAATAAAGAGCTTAGTTTTTTTTATCTTCCGACATCCACAACTGATGTTGTAGTGTCTCATGATAACTACTCTTTATCCTATTCTGAAAAACACGAACAACCAGAATGGGTGGCTTATGAATTAAAAAAAGAACATCTTGTCAAAAATGAATTTAAGAGACCGTTTTTTGAAGTAGACAATAAGGTGAGGTCGTCTTCAGCAGATTGGAGAAACTATAAAAATTCTGGGTATGACAGAGGTCATTTATGTCCTGCAGGAGACAGAAGATTTTCATATGATGCTTTTGAGGAAACTTTTTTCACATCTAATGTTTCCCCTCAAAATCACCAATTTAATGCTGGTATTTGGAATAGTCTAGAACAAAAAGTTAGATATTGGGCAAGTAAGTACGATGGTGTTTATGTAGTAACTGGTGGGGTTTTGACTGATAATCTTGAGACAATTGGTTATGAAGCGGTTTCTGTGCCAAAATATTTTTATAAAGTAATTCTCAATAAAAACTCTCAAAACTTAAAAATGATAGCATTTTTGATGCCTCATAAGGATACGGATAAACCATTAGAAGATTTTGTTGTTACTACTGACAGTATTGAAAAATTAACGGGGATTGATTTCTTCCAGGAATTACCAGATACTATAGAAACTAGACTTGAAGCATCTTCTAATAAGAATGGCTGGAAATTCTAAATGACTACCATTCGTTCACTCGGTTAGCATCAAGTTTAATAAAGATGAAAAGGAGTAGTGTGAATCCCCATAATCCAGAACCACCATAGCTAAAAAATGGAAGTGGAATTCCTACTGTAGGAAATAAGCCTGTAACCATCCCTACATTTACTACAAAATGTACAAATAGAATACCTACTACGCTATATCCATAAACTCTACTGAATTGAGATTTCTGTCGTTCGGCTAAATACAGGAGTCTTATAAGTAAGCCTGCAAATAGTATAATCACTGCAGATGCGCCAAGAAAACCCCACTCTTCTCCGACCGTGCTAAAAATATAATCTGTATGTTGTTCTGGTACAAAACCACCCTTAGTTTGTGTGCCCTCTTTCCATCCTTTTCCGGTCCATCCTCCGCTACCTATAGCTATTTGACTTTGATTTGTGTTATAACCAATACCTTTAGAATCTACTTCTTTTCCCAGAACAATATTAAAACGATCTCGATGTCTTTGTTCGAAAACATTATTAAAAATATAGTTTACAGAAAAGCAAAATCCTGTAATTACAATAATGGTGAGTAAGTATCTTGAATATCTTGGTTTTTGTTTCCTGTTTTTAATTAGAATTAACAGCATAACGGCTCCAATCCCAAGAACTACCCATAAAGGTGTAAATAATAAAGTTAGTATGAATAGGGCAGCAGAAGATGCTCCAATAATTAGATAGGTGGCTGCTAGGCCTTCTCTATATAACGGAAAGAAAAACGCAGCATATACTAATGCGCTTCCAGGATCCGGTTGAGGAATGATAATTAATGCAGGTAGCGCTATAATTAAGAATGCTCTTAGTTGATGATTAATCAAATTAATATTGGTTTGCATATCACTTAAGAACTTTGCTAAGGCCAATGCCGTGGCCGCTTTTGCAAATTCTGATGGTTGTAATCCAACGGGACCAAAGGCATACCAGGATGTAGCTCCATTTACATTTTTTCCGAATATAAAAAGACCTAGAAGTGAGGCTAATGATATCACAAAAATTAGACCGGCAAATCGTTCGTAAAATTTGGTTTCAATAGCTTGAGTAATAATTATAATGATGACGCTTAGGGCGATCCAGTATAATTGTTTTACGTATGGTCGGGAAAAATCAGTTAGAGAGAAAATTTCATCATCATAAGATGCAGAATATATATTTACCCATCCAAAACCGATTAATAATAAAAATATAAGTACGGTTAACCAATCTATGGCTACAATAGTAGATCTAGCCATTATTGGTTAATTTTAAAAGGTTCACCGCTATATGGTTTCGCATATTCCTCTTCAAGACTATGAGTTAATACCCAATCCTCGAGATCTGTCCTAGATATGGGGCCTTTTATGTGTTTTTCTATCATTAAACTAGCGATCTTACCGGCATATCTAGATCCCCAATATCCATTTTCGATAAAAACTGCAATGGCTATTTTAGGATCTTCTTTAGGAGCAAAAGCTACAAAAACGGAATGATCTGTAAGTTGCATGCGTTCGCCATTAATCCTAGTGTAGTTCTCCGCAGTACCTGTTTTACCGCATATTTGTATACCTTCTACCTGTAATGATCTTGCAGTACCTTGGGTGTATACCTGATACATTCCTTCTATTACTGGTTCAAAATGTTCTTTATTGATGGTGGTATATTTTGGCTTCGTAAAGTTTTCTATTTCTATCGGTTGACCGTCAATGGCCTTGATAATATGAGGTGTGAAATAATAGCCTCTATTAGCTATAGCAGCAGTCATATTAGCTAATTGTATAGGTGTTGCGGATACAGCTCCTTGACCTATAGCATTTGATATGGTAGCCGTGGCATACCATTTATACTTAGGATATTTAAATTGTTTGTTATAAAATTTAGAATCGGGTACTAAGCCTTTACTACCACTAGATAAATCGTTGCCTAAATAATTTCCTAACCCAAAGCTTTCTACGTGCTTTTCCCAGCTATCAATGCCTTCTTGTGGAGTATCGTATTTGTTAATGCTTCTTAGGTATACATTAGCAAAATATGCATTACAGGATTGTGCAATTCCTGGTATCATGCTTAATGGGCTTCTATGAGAGTGACATCCAAGTTTGGCCTTTTTTCCATATCGAAACCCGTGATTACAGGAAAAGCTTTCTTTAGTGTCTACAACGCCTTCCTGTAATCCAATTAGCGCAGTAATAGCTTTGAATGGAGATCCCGGAGGATATTCACCTTTTACACCTCGATCAAATAATGGTCTGGAAATAGAATCATAATGTAGTCTTGTGTAATTGGGAGATCTTTTTCGTCCTACTAATAATTCTGGTTTATAACTTGGAGCAGTAATTAAAGTAAGGATTTCTCCGGTAGAAGGATCTAGTGCTACGATACCACCACGTTTATTCTCCATTAGCTTTTGTCCATATGCCTGTAATTCCTCATCAATAGTAATAGTCAGATCTTTTCCATTAACAGGTAGTGTGTCATATTTACGGTTTTTATAGGGACCAATATCTCGGTTAAATCTATCTTTTTGAATACGTTTAATTCCTTTTATTCCTCTAAGTTCGTTTTCATATTGTTTTTCTACACCTTGCATTCCAATGAGATCACCAGAAAGATAATAAGGATCTTTTTTTATTAATCCATCATTTACTTCTGCAATATATCCGAGTACATTAGATGCATTTACCGTGTGATAGTCTCTAAGAGAACGTTTCTGGATATAGAACCCATCAAATTTTCTCATTTTTTCCTGTAAATAAGCATACTCATCTTTTGTTAACTGAGGGATAACTACAGAAGGAACACGAGGAGAATAAACTCTGGCTTTATGCAATTGTTTTACAAGCTTCTCTTTTGTTATTTTAAGGATAGAACAAAATTCTAACGTATCAAAAGGTTTTAATTCTCTAGGTATTACCATAACATCATACGATGGTTGGTTAGTTACCAAAAGTTTGCCATTCCTGTCGTAAATTGCTCCTCGCTGAGGATAATCATATAGCACTTTGATAGCATTATCATCTGAGAGAGCGGAAAAAGAAGTGTTGTAAATTTGCAGATAAAAGAGTCTGGCAATAAAAATAATACCAGTGCTCATTATAATAAGATAAAGTAATAATTTTCTCATGAATCTTTTCTTCTAAACAATACCAAAACCAACATAATTACGATGATTGAGAATAGACTAGAAAATAACGTTTTTTTTGCTATTAATAGTGTATGAGAATAGTTAAATATTTCTAATGAAAAAAGTATAATATGATGCATAAAAACCATCAAAGTTACATATGCTAATCGCTGTCCAAAACCAACTTTGCTTAACTTAACGGTTTGAAATTCATAGCTTAAGCCAAAAACCGATCTTAAAATAACTGGACGAATATAAGTTATAACTAAACATGCTGTAGCATGAACACCTCCAGAATCTCCAAACATATCTATCGTAAGCCCTAGAATAAAGCTAAGAAAAAGGAATAAGCTTTTGTTTATATTAATTGGGGCTAATAATATAAAAATAATATAGATGTATGGATTTAGGTATCCCAGAAAATTAATATGATTGAGAATGAAAACCTGAACTAAAACCAAGCTAAAGAATCTGCCAATGTATAAAAGGATGTTGTTATTCATCTGTTTTTGGTTTTTCTAAAGACTTGATTTCCAAAACATCATTACTTTTTATGGCGTATAGGAACCCAATATCAGTCATGTCATTAAATAGTTGTATGTCAATTAAAAAATAACTTTGATTTTGATCCAACCTATAATTTAGTATGGTGCCAATTCCTATTCCACGTGGGAATATAGTTGAACGACCGTTGGTAACGATAGTGTCTCCCTTTTGTAAAACTGCTTGTCTAGGTACAGTTTCTAATTGCACGACATTAGGATCTTTACCATTCCAGACTAATGACCCATATTGATTAGAATTTTTTAAACCGGCATTAATTTTGGAGTTGCTGTTTAAAATAGAAATAACTCTACTGTAGTTTTTTGAAGTGTTTTCTACAATACCAATAATACCTTTATCGGTAATGACTCCCATGTCTTCTTCAATTCCATCTTTTTCTCCTTTATTAATTAAAATGTAATTGTCTATTTTGCTGTAATCATTTTTGAATACGTTTCCCTTTATGAAAGTAAAAGGTTTGCTAAATGATGTAGTGTCTATAAACTTTGTAGCAATGGTGTCTGCAGTAAGCCAACTTATTTGATTTCGTAGTTGTTCATTTTCTTTTAGTAAGCGCTCATTTTTACTTTTAAGTCCAAAATAGTTATTTATAGAATATCTCCATCCATAAACTCCACCTGTAAGGAAATTAGTAGAACTTATAAATTTACTTTTATGATAACTATGTGATTGTATAGTTAGAATGAGGGATAAAAATAGTAGAAGCAGAAATAATAGGAAGTTTTTATTCCGTATTAAAAAATTAATAATCTGCTGCATGGGTTATGAGGTACTAAATTCTAAAAATAATGATCTCGTTATTATTTAATAGTGTTTTGATATAATTAAAAACAATCAAAGGAGAATAACGTAAAAAATAGATTTTAGGTATATTCTAATTATAATTTTCTGAAAACTATTATTTAATCAATACGCTTTTATAACGATTAATATTTTTCAGAGTAATCCCTGTTCCTCTAACTACCGCTCTTAAAGGGTCTTCAGCAATATAAACTGGTAAATCGGTTTTTTGAGATAATCTTTTGTCAAGTCCTCTTAGCATAGATCCTCCACCTGCCAAGTAAATTCCAGTATTGTATATATCTGCTGCAAGTTCTGGAGGGGTTTGAGATAGTGTTTCCATAACTGCATCTTCAATTCTAAGAATTGATTTGTCTAGAGCCTTTGCAATCTCACGGAATGAAATCTGTACTTGTTTTGGCTTTCCTGTTAGAAGATCTCGCCCCTGAACATTCATTTCTTCTGGCGGTAATTCCAAGTCTTCTGTAGCTGCGCCTATTTGTATTTTTATTTTTTCTGCAGTACGTTCACCTACGTATAAATTGTGTTGTGTACGCATATAGTATATGATATCGTTTGTGAAAACATCACCCGCAATCTTTACGGATTTGTCACAAACGATTCCTCCCAAAGCAATTACAGCAATCTCAGTTGTTCCTCCACCGATATCTACAATCATATTCCCTTTAGGTTGCATAATATCAACACCAATACCAATAGCTGCTGCCATAGGCTCGTGAATAAGATATACTTCTTTACCATTAACACGCTCTGCACTTTCTTTTACAGCTCGCATCTCTACTTCGGTAATACCAGAAGGAATACAGATCACCATGCGCAGGGCAGGAGTAAATATTTTTTTCTTCAATGCTGGAATATCTTTGATAAACATACTTATCATTTTTTCACTGGCATCAAAATCTGCAATTACTCCATCCTTAAGTGGTCGAATGGTTTTTATATTTTCGTGTGTTTTTCCTTGCATCATTGCCGCTTCTTTACCAGCAGCAATTATTTTTCCCGTAACAATATCACGAGCAACAATAGATGGACTATCGACCACCACCTTATCGTTATGAATAACTAAGGTGTTCGCAGTACCTAAATCTATAGCAATTTCTTCAGTAAAGAAGTCGAAAAATCCCATATAAAACAATAAAAAGGGTTAGAATTGAGTAAATGTACTAAAATTAATGTTTAAAATGACGTGTTCCGGTCATTACCATTGCAATTCCGTTTGCATCACAGTAATCTATACTCAATTGATCTTTTATAGAACCACCTGGTTGTATTACAGCTTTGATTCCGGCATTGTCTGCAAGTTCCACACAATCAGGAAATGGGAAGAACGCATCACTTGCCATCACAGCTCCGTCAAGATCAAAATTGAATGATTTTGCTTTTTCAATAGAATGTGTTAAAGCATCAACTCTAGATGTTTGACCTGTTCCACTTGCTAATAATTGCTTTCCTTTAGTAAACACAATAGTGTTGGATTTGGTATGCTTGCAAATTTTAGAAGCAAATAATAAATCGTCTACCTGTGCATCGGTTGGAGCAACTTTAGTCACCGTTTTTAAATCTTCTTTCGAATCAGTTTTTAAGTCTTTATCTTGCACTAAAGCCCCATTAAGACAAGAACGAACTTGCGTTTTTGGCAACTCAATATTTTTTTGAATCAGAATAATTCTGTTTTTCTTTCCTTTTAAAATTTCTAAAGCTTTATCACTATATGAAGGAGCGATTACTACTTCACAGAATAATTTATGAATTTCTTCTGCGGTAGCGGTATCAATTTCAGAATTACTAATCAGTACTCCGCCAAAAGCTGAAACAGGGTCACCTGCTAATGCATCTATATATGCTTGATGCACGTTAGAGCGCTGCGCTAAACCACATGCATTGTTGTGCTTAAGGATTGCAAAAGTTGGTGCATCCCCTTTAAATTCATTCATCAAATTTACAGCGGCATCTACATCAAGAAGGTTGTTATATGATAACTCCTTACCGTGTAGTTTTTCAAACATTCCATCAAAATCTCCAAAGAAAAACCCTTTTTGGTGCGGATTTTCTCCGTAGCGTAATACTTTTCCTTTGGTCTCACTTATTTTAAGTGAAGCAATTTCGTGATCACTGTTGAAATAATTAAAAATAGCACTGTCATAATGCGAAGAAATATTAAAAGCTTTTGCAGCAAAACGTTTACGATCTTCTTGAGAAATACTACCATTACCTTCAGAAATAATTTCTAAAAACTCTGCATAGTCATCAACTGAAGCTACACAGGTTACATCAACAAAATTCTTAGCAGCTGCTCTAATTAAAGAAATCCCTCCTATGTCTATTTTTTCAATAATATCTTGCTCTGAAGCTCCAGAAGCAACTGTTTTTTCAAAAGGGTATAAATCGACAATTACAATGTCAATCTGTGGAATTTCATACTGCTCAAGTTCTGCAACATCACTATCGTTATTTTGACGATTCAGGATTCCTCCAAACACTTTAGGGTGTAATGTTTTTACTCTTCCGCCAAGAATTGAAGGGTATGAAGTGACATCTTCTACTGGGATGACCTTAACTCCTTGATCTTTTATGAATTTTTCAGTACCACCTGTAGAATAAATAGTAATACCAAGTTCATCTAATTTTTTTACGATAGGTGCCAATCCATCTTTACTGAATACGGAAATTAATGCAGATTTAGCGGTTTTTGTGTTGCTCATGACAGTTTTTAGTTAGTAAAATGCAAAAGTAGCAATTTAGTTACCAATTAGACAACCCATTATCAGTAATTGTTTTAGATATTTTGTAACAAAATTATAAGGAAAACGTCCTATCTTTATATTGTTCAAAAAATAGCACATGCTTATCTATCTTAGAGTATTAAAAGAGAGTTTTAATTTTGCGATTAATGCTCTTAGAAATAATAAATTAAGAACTTTTCTTTCTTTGTTAGGAGTGACGATTGGTATTTTCTCCATCATTGGAGTTCTTGCTGCTGTTGATTCTTTGGAAAAAGAAATAAAGGGCAGTATTAGTTCTTTGGATAATAGTACTATATATCTTACCAGAGTTTCGTTTGGTCCTACAGATGTGCCTGATTGGAAAAGAGAACAATTTCCGGATGTTACTTTTGAAGAATATCAACTTGTTAAAAGAACGATGCCCGATCTGAAGGCAGCGAGTTTTTTATTGAATGTTGGTCAGGAGGTTATAAAATACAATGATAAAAGCATTAGTAATGTGAGCATGGCTCCTGTTACTCACGATTATTATGATATAGAAGAATTGCAGGTAGTTAAAGGTAGGTTTTTTAATGAACAAGAGTCCAATGGTGGAGCTCCTGTTATTGTAATCGGAGATGAGATTGCCAAAAGTTTATTTGACACCAGTGATCCTATTGGTAAAAAAATTCGTGTGTATGGTAGAAAGTTTACGGTAATAGGTGTTTTAAAGAAAGAAGGGAGTGGTCTTTTTGGAGAATCCAAAGATACTTCAGCAATATTGCCTGTTAATCTTGTGAGAAGAATTTATGGAGATAATAATAAGTTTACGTTTCCTATGATCATTATTAAACCCGAAACGGGAAGTGATGTTCCAGAATTTGTGGCTTCCTTAACTCAAAAAGTTCGTTCTTATAGAGGTTTAAAACCTGATGAAATTGATGATTTTTTCATAAATCAGTTACAAGGGTTTACCGATTTTATAGATAACATAACAGGGACCATGTCTCAAATAGGTGGTTTTATTGGTATGTTTTCTCTGTTGGTTGGTGGTTTTGGTATAGCCAATATAATGTTCGTTAGTGTAAAGGAACGAACTAATCTCATTGGAATTCAAAAAGCATTGGGAGCTAAAAGGAAATTTATTTTACTTCAGTTTTTATTTGAAGCGGTAATACTTGCAGTTTTTGGAGGATTAATAGGGTTAATTTTGGTTTGGTTAATCTCAAAAGGAGCTTCTAGCATGACAGGCGATTTCGAATTTATACTTTCTACTTCCAATATGTTTTGGGGAATGTTTTGGTCAACCTTAATAGGTTTGGTTGCAGGTATTTTTCCAGCTTGGATGGCTGCCAGGTTAGATCCTGTAGAGGCTATCAGAACAGGAATGTAAAATATATAAATCTCTTGAGTTTTTATACAAATCTCGATAATAGGTAAATATTCATAACTAGAGCGATCAGAATGATTACCAAAACGGCAATCGGAATTACTTTCATCATAATATTTCTTTTTTTGTTTGGGGCCATTATAGTTATTGTCATAGTTCAAAGGTACTATGAATCAAAGGTTAAGGAAATAGGTAGAAATACTTGTTTATAATAACGTATTCTTATTCGATATAGTTGTGATGCTTTTACTATTACGCATAAATCATTTGAGAGTTATTTTTTTTGGTTTATGAATTCTTGCAGATAAAAAAAGTCGAGGTGAAACCTCGACTTTTTAAATATTAAATTAAAAGTACCTTTACTGCTTAATTATTCTTTTAGTTGCAGATCCTGTTTCAGAATGAATAGTCATTAAGTAGAAACCTGAACGAATTGAAGAAATATCAATCGTATTGATAACACTGCTTGTATTCAATTTCTGAGAAAGCACTAATTTTCCTTGAATATCAAAAATATCAGCACGCTTTATAGCTAAACTAATTTCTCCAGTTATGTTAATGGTATTGTTAGATGGTATAGGATAAACAGTAAGTCCATTTGCCAATATTTCATCATCTATACCTAATGTAGTGTCAAAATTAATACTAAATTGAGTTGCAGCTGTATTTCCATTACCGGCTAAATCGGTTACACTATCTGCATTTATATCAACAGTTACTATTCCCGAAATAGTTGGAGTAATTGTAGCATTATAAGACAATCCTCCACCGGTAAGATTAGTGGCTGTTCCGTTTCCGACAATGATGTCCGTTAAATCAAAACCAACTACGTCTTCATCAAAACCAATAGTTACCTCAAATGAGGAGTTACTAGTGGGATTAGGTTCTGTAGAAGTAATACCTACTGTCGGAGATGTAGCATCAGCAATAGTAATGGTAAATTGCTGTGTAGCAAACGTATCATCACCGCCATTGGCTGTACCTCCATCGTCTGATAGCACTACATTTACTATTGCAGATCCACTAACATCTGCAGCAGGAGTATACGTTAGATTACCCATCACATCAATAACCGGTTGTGTGCTAAATAAAGCATTGTTACTATTTGTTACTGTAAAAGTAAGTGTTTGTGTAGCTTCAGGATCCCCGTCGTTTATTGCAGTTGCCCATCCATTGACGGTTTGTGCTCCTGCATCTTCATTAACGGATTCATTAGCACCTGCAGTAAAACTTGGTTCATCGTTTACAGCATTTACTGTAATGGTAAATTGCTGTGTAGCAAACGTATCATCACCTCCATTAGCAGTTCCCCCATCGTCTGATATCACTACATTTACTGTTGTAGATCCACTAGTATCTGCAGCAGGAGTATAGGTTAGATTTCCAGATGCATCAATAGCTGGTTGTGTGCTAAACAATGCGTTATTGTCATTTGTTACTGTAAAAGTAAGTGTTTGTGCAGCGTCTGAGTCTCCATCATCAATAGCAGTTGCCCATCCATTTACGGTTTGTGCACTAGCATCTTCATTTATACTTTCATTAGCACCAGCTGTAAAACTTGGTTCATCGTTTACGGTATTTACTGTAATGGTAAATTGTTGTGTAGCAAACGTATCATCACCGCCATTGGCTGTACCTCCATCATCAGATAGCACTACATTTACTGTTGCAGATCCACTAGCATCTGCAGCAGGAGTATAGGTTAGATTTCCAGATGCATTAATAGCTGGTTGTGTGCTAAACAATGCGTTATTGTCATTTGTTACTGTAAAAGTAAGTGTTTGTGTAGCGTCTGAGTCTCCATCATCAATAGCAGTTGCCCATCCATTTACGGTTTGTGCTCCTGCATCTTCATTTATACTTTCATTAGCACCAGCTGTAAAACTTGGTTCATCGTTTACGGTATTTATTGTGATGGTAAATTGCTGTGTAGCAAACGTATCATCACCGCCATTGGCTGTACCTCCATCATCAGATAGTACTACATCTAAGGTTGCGGAACCACTAGCATTTGTAGCCGGAGTGTACGTTAAGTTTCCAGTTGCATCAATAGCTGGTTGTGTGCTAAACAATGCGTTATTGTCATTTGTTACTGTAAAAGAAATAGTTTGTGTAGCGTCTGAGTCTCCATCATCAATAGCAGTTGCCCATCCATTTACGGTTTGTGCACCAGCATCTTCATTTATACTTTCATTAGCACCAGCTGTAAAACTAGGTTCATCGTTTACAGTATTTACTGTGATGGTAAATTGCTGTGTAGCAAACGTATCATCACCTCCATTAGCAGTTCCCCCATCGTCTGATAGCACTACATTTACTGTTGCAGATCCACTAGCATCTGCAGCAGGAGTATAGGTTAGATTTCCGGATGCATTAATAGCTGGTTGTGTGCTAAACAATGCGTTATTGTCATTTGTTACTGTAAAAGTAAGTGTTTGTGCAGCGTCTGAGTCTCCATCATCAATAGCAGTTGCCCATCCATTTACGGTTTGTGCACTAGCATCTTCATTTATACTTTCATTAGCACCAGCTGTAAAACTTGGTTCATCGTTTACGGTATTTACTGTAATGGTAAATTGTTGTGTAGCAAACGTATCATCACCTCCATTAGCAGTTCCCCCATCATCAGATAGCACTACATTTACTGTTGCAGATCCACTAGCATCTGCAGCAGGAGTATAGGTTAGATTTCCAGA
>NZ_CANMED010000004.1 GCF_947496855.1 uncultured Aquimarina sp. | reverse complement strand
CGTGGGAGAGTAGGTCGCCGCCTTCCTTGAAAACCCTTCATTATATAATGAAGGGTTTTTTTTATACCCTATAAAATCAAAAAAAATATCGTTGTGGTTGAGTACTCTGATTTTCAATCTTTTTCAAGTAATATAAGAAGAAGAAGATTCTCTAATCTTTAAAGATGTTTTTAATTCTAATGTTTTGGAGAATGTTTTTATAGCGTTATCCGTTAACTCTTGTATTAAGTACTGAACAGCATACTTACCAATTTTATAACCTGGTTGTTCTACAGATGATAAATTGGGTTCTATAATAGTTGCATTTTTAGAATTACTAAAACCTATTACAGCTACTGTATCAGGAATATTGATATTGTGCTTTTTTAAACTTTTAATTACACCAATTGCGGCATTATCAGTAACGGCAAAAACCGCGTCAAATTCTAATCCTTTTTCCAAAGCTTTTTCTGTAGCTATTTTTCCTTCTGCGATACAAACATTCTGGCATTGGATAATTAGTTCTTCTCTTACTATAATATCGTTTGATTGTAAAGCACTTTTGTAGCCTTTTAATCTTTTTTTTGCATTAAAAGAATGGTCAGGCCCATTAATATACAATATGTTTTTCTTTCCTTGTTGTATAAGATGTTCTACGGCTTTTTTTGCTCCTATCTCATCATCAACAATGATTTTAGTACAAGGTACTTTATCAGATACTTTATCATACAAAACAATTGGGCAATGTTCCATGGCCTCAAGTACATGATCAATATTTTTTGTAAAATTGGTTAGGGAAAGAAGAATACCGTCAACACCAGATTTAATCATGCTAATTATAATATCTTTTTCGAGTTCATAACTATGACCAGATTCTGAAATGACAAGTTGGTATCCTTTTTCTCTTGACTCTTGGATCATACCATTGATTATCCTAGAACTATAATCTAATTGTAAATTAGGAATAACTACACCAATAGTTTTGCTACTGCTATTTCTTAAGTTTCGGGCAATACTATTGGGGACATAATTTAGTTCTTTAGCAAGTAATTGCACTCTTTGTTTCGTTTTAATACTAATGTCACTATGATCTTTTAGGGCTCTAGAGACGGTTGAAATAGATAGATTCAACGCTTTTGATAAATCTTTTAAAGTAATATGTCTTTTAATCATTTTTTTTAAATCCGCAAACGTTTTCGCAAACGTTTGCGTAGTTTTTTTGTTAAAAAATTGATGTAATCTTAGAGTTGGGGTTGTAGTTTTATTAAAATATTATTAAAACGCAACGCTAATATAACAGACAAGTTTATGAAAAAACTAATTCTAAGTATGTTTTTTATGTTTTCTTTAATTTTTGTTCACGCGCAAACAGAGATCAATGGGAATATTAAAGATCAAGCAGGAAATTTAATTCCTGGGGCTAATATTTTGTTGAAAGGAACATCGTTAGGGGCCACCAGTGATTTTGATGGAAATTTCACATTAACTACAGATTTTATTGGGAGTTATACGATTTCGATTTCGTATGTTGGATATGAAACATTTACAAAAGAACTTTTATTAGAAGGAACACCTATTAGCTTAGATGTTTCCTTATCAGAAGGAGGAGAAGCACTTGATGAAATTTTATTAACGGCTACATCAACTACAAGATCGCAGAAAGAAAGTGCTTTGTCAATAACAGCATTAAATGCACAACAATTATCAAAAGTAAATACGAGTAGCCAGGCAGATATATTGAGAAGTGTACCTGGAATTACTGCAGAAGGTGGTGGTGGAGAAGTAGCGTCTAATATATTTGTAAGAGGGTTGCCTTCTGGAGGCCAATTTCAGTTTAATCCTTTACAGATTGATGGAATGCCTGTATTAAGTACATTTGGATTAAATTCTTCTGCTCACGATGTCTATTTTAGGAATGATATAGGATTTAGTAATTTAGAATTTGTACGAGGGGGAGCTTCAATTTTGTACGGTGTGGGTTCTGTAGCAGGTATTATTAATTATACGAGTAGAACAGGAACAGTAACACCTAAAACGACTATTCGCACAGAAGTGGCTTCAAACTCTAGGTACAAAGCAGATTTTGCAACCAGTGGCCCTTTGGGCGGAGAAAATTCTAATACGTTTTATGCACTTTCGGGGTTTTATAGATATGATGATGGTCCATTAAAAACGGGTTTACCTACAGAAGGGTTTCAATTACGTGGAAATATCAAAAAAGTATTAAATAATGGATCAATTACAATTTCTGGTCAATTAATAGATGATCAGGTACAGTTCTTTTTACCATTACCACTAGAAGGAGGGAGTAGGGATCGTGCTACTGGAAATGATGGAGACGATATTTTTACTTTACAGACTTCGGATGCTAGTGATATATCATATGCTACTCCCGATGGTATTTATAATTCCCCAATAGAGGATGGTGTGTCTACTGTTGGAGGGTATCTTAATGTAAATTTTAAACAGAATTTTGACACTTTTAAATTAGATGCAAAACTTAGATATTCAAAATACAAACATCAATTTAATCTCTTTTTGGATGGTAGTGGAGTTGGAGGAGCGAGACCTGTGGAGACACAGCAACAATATTTGGATGCTCGTGGTTTAGGAGCCGAAACTTTTACATATCTAAATGGAGAACCAGTTGCTGCAAATTCATTGTTATTCGAAAATAGGATACTAGATAGAAGTAGACCACTTAAAGAATTAGTAGCAGATATAAAGCTAACAAAAACAATTGATGCACATAATATCACGCTAGGTACATTTCTTTCTAGATCCGAAGGTGGAGATTTTAACGTGATTACAAGATATTTGGGTGAGTTTAATAATCGACCAAGATTGATTAACGTGTCTAATCATACTGTAAATGGTGTCTCTTATAGAGGTCTTAGTTATCAAAACCGAAATATATCAAGTAATAAAATCGCTGTGTTTTTAACAGATGAAATTCAATTAGAACGATGGAATTTTGATATAGGAGTGCGGGTAGAGAGAGCTTCTGGCGATATTGAAACAGAAGGGACATCTTCTTTTATAGTTGATAATACCGGTATAGCAGGATTAGATGAAGTTACCTGGGGAAATGGTAGTTTTACTAGAGGGCATGTATCTGCAACAGATTTTGCAGTTGCTTTAGCTGCATTATATAAGCTTAATGATGATATGAGTGTGTATGGAAACTTTTCTAGAGGATATTTCTTTCCAGAATTAAGAGGAACACAGTTTGATGGTAATGGAAATCCATCTTCATATGAAGCAGAGAATATATTACAAGGTGAGTTAGGTGTTAAGTATGGAGTAAGTAACTTTTCTGGAACATTCGCTGCTTATGGAACAACACTAAGTGACAGAAGAACAATAAGTTTTGTAAACGCACCTGGAGGCGGATTTACTGAAGAAGTAGACGTACAAAACACTAGAACTATCGGTATAGAAGGAACAGGAAATTGGAAGTTTTATGAAAACTTTAATCTAAATGGATCCCTAACATATCAAGCACATGAGATCACAAAATCTGAAAATGATCCAAGCATAGAAGGTAATGATCTAAGAAGACAACCAAATTTCTTATTTAATGTAGGAGTACAATATGATAATAGTAAGTTTGATAGTAGTCTACGATATAATTATACTGGTGATAAATTTGCTAATCAGACGAATACTATTGAATTAGATGGTTTTGGGATTGCAAATTTTGATGCGGGATATACTTTTGATCTTGCAGATAATGGTGAAACATTACGATTAGGAACTCAAGTATTTAACCTGTTTAATTCTGCAGGAATTACTGAGGGATCACCAAGATTAGGAGACGGTCAGACCGAAGCAGATTATTTTGTAGGAAGACCTGTTTTACCAATACGATTATTTTTTAATGCTACATTTAATTTCTGATGTTTTTTATAAATATTTAATTGTTAATGATTGTTTTTAGAAACGTAAAGCATTGATGATGTTTTATTAAGTCATCAGTGCTTTTTTTATTTTGAATATGGAAAAGAATAAAATAATAGAAGAAGCAAAAGAAATTTTAATTAAAAATTTTCAAAAAGAAGGGTTTACAATCCCTTGTGAAGGTTTATATCCTTTTCAATGGAAATGGGACTCAGGATTTATAGCGCTGGGGTATGCCTATTTTGATATTCCTAAAGCTAAAAAGGAAATTGAAACCTTGTTAGATGCTCAGTGGAATAATGGTTTTATACCCCATATTGTTTTTCATACGGATAGCGATACCTATTTTCCTGGACCTGATTTTCATCAATCGGAGTTACATCCCCAATCTTCTAAGAAATGGCGTTCTACAGGTATGACGCAACCACCGATTACAGGATTCATTTTAGAAGAAATATATAGAGTGGTAGAAGATAAAGCAGATATGTTATCTTTTATTAAAAAGTGCATAGATAAAGTATATAGAAATCATCAATATTTCTATGAACAGAGAGATCCAAAGAATGAAGGGTTGGTATACATATATCATAATTGGGAGTCTGGAACGGATAACTCACCCATTTGGGATGATATTTGGGATACTATGAATCCTCCAGAATACGAATTTGAAAGGAGAGATACTACACATGTAGATGCATCACAACGCCCCTCAAAAAGAGAATATGATCATTATCTTCATATTATTGAAATCGCTAAGAGTCATAATTATGATGATAAAGAAATTGCGGAAAAATCCCCATTTTTAATACAAGATCCTTTGTTTAATGCAATGTTGATTAAATCCAACGAATCTCTGATCAATTTGTATGGACTAATAGGTGATCGTAGTAAAATTGCACAATTAAAAAAATGGCAAGAAAAAAGTATACAAAGGTATAATGAAAAACTCTTTAGCGAAAAATTAAATGCATATGTGCATTATGATTTAAGAAACGATAAGCAAATAGCATATGTTTCGTCTTCTTCATTTTCGCCATTATTTGCAGGAATACCTGATAAAAAGAGGGCGGAAATTTTAGTTAAGACAATGCAAGAACGTTTTGGAGGAGATGATAAATACTTATGCGCATCTTTTGATCCTACTAATGAACGTTTTAATCCAAAAAAATATTGGCGAGGTCCCGTTTGGATTAACCTCAATTGGATGTTGTATTATGGATTAAAAGAATATGGTTATAAAGAACTATCAGAGCAGGTTAAAAATGATTCTATAGAATTAATTAGTAAGGCAGGTTTTTATGAATATTTTGATTCAAGAAAGGAGATATATGTTGATAAAAATAAAGGTGGATATGGAGGTAATAACTTTTCTTGGAGCGCAGCATTGATAATAGATTTGCTCCATAATTAATTCATGATGATTTTTTATAATTCAATTGATCTTTTAGTATGATGAGTAAACAAAGCATAGGATTTAATTTTTCTGAGGACTATATTTTGGAAGATGATGTAATAAAGTTAATGCCTCTTAGGATAGAGCATATAAAACAATTAGTAAAGATTTCCGATGATCCGTATATATGGTTGTATTTTTTTGAAAAGGGAAATGATTTAGAAAGCCTAACTACATATGTGGAATCAGCAATCCAAAATCGAAATTATGAAAAGGAATATCCTCTTATAGTTTTTGATAAAAGAAAAAATAGCTATGCCGGAACCACTCGATTTTATGAATTTTCATCAGTTTTTAACTCGATAAAATTAGGGCATACTTGGCTTGGGAAAAATTATAGAGGTACTGGTTTGAACAAGCATTGTAAATATCTATTATTCCAATTTGCATTCGAAAAGATGGAGTTTGAAACAATAGGTTTTGGAGCGTATGCTGGAAATGTCATTAGTATTGCTGCAATGGAAAGCGTTGGATGTAAAAAGGAAGGAGTATTGAGAGAATTTTTCCCTTCGTTGGATAATAAAGGAAGAACAGACGCCATTTTATTCAGTATTCTTAAAAAAGAATGGGATGCTGAAGTGAAATCTCAATTAAAAAATAAGTTGAATAACTCCAAAAACAATTATTAGTTACCAATATATTATATAGGACATATGAATTATATAGATTATATTATTATCGTATTATATCTCATTGGATTTTTGGGAATTGGTTATTTTTTTAAGGAAAATACAACCTCTAAGGATTATTTTTTAGGAGGAAATCAAATGAAATGGTTTCCACTTAGTTTATCTACTATGGCAACTCAGTTATCTGCCATAAGTTTTATCTCAGCTCCAGCTTTTGTTGGGTTAAAAGAAGGAGGAGGATTGCAATGGCTTACTTATGAACTAGGAGTGCCATTAGCGATGGCTTTTATACTGATAGCTATTATTCCTTCATTATATAAATCAGGAATTATTAGCGTGTATGAGTTTTTAGAAGAAAGATTTGATGCATCTTCTAGATTATTAATAAGTTTTGTTTTTCAGATCAGTAGATCGGTTGCTACAGGAGTTATGGTATATACAATGTCTTTGATCTTACAGGCAACAATAGGTGTTGATTTTTGGGTTTCGGTATTGATTATCGGAGTTATTACCTTAATTTATTCTTATCAAGGAGGAATGAAGGCTGTAATTTGGGGGGATGTCATACAGATGATTATTTTATTTCTAGGTATTATTATTTGCTTGGTTTATGGTATTAGTGAATTAGGGGGAATAGACAATTTTTTGACTAATGTTGATAAAAGTAGATTGACTGCTGTGGATTTTTCTAAATGGGGATTTAATAATTCAGACAAACAAGATGAATTTGGTTTTTGGCCCATGGTGATAGGAGGCTTCTTTTTATATGCATCCTATTATGGAACAGATCAAACACAGTCTCAGCGATTATTATCTGCTAATAATATGTCCACTATCAAAAAATTATTGCTAGCCAATGGTTTATTTAGGTTTCCTATAACTTTAACTTACTGCGTTATGGGATTAGTTCTAGGAACCTTACTAATGACCGATGTAGATTTTATGCAGGCTATGAATACAGTATATCAATCTAATTTTGATTCTTTAGAAGGCAAGAAGGCCGATTTGATGGTCCCCGTATTTATTATCCATTATCTCCCAAACGGAATTATAGGGATTTTGATTATTGCCATTATGTCTGCGGCAATGTCTACACTAAGTTCTACTGTAAATTCATTATCCGCAGTAACCATGGAAGATTTTGTAAAGAGATATAAAACAGATCTTTCTAGTAAGGATTATGTGAAATATTCTAGAGTACTTTCAATTTTTTGGGGTGTCGTTTGTTTATTCTTTGCTTTTTTTGCCGGAAATATAGAAGGAACCGTAATCGAGGTGATTAATAAAATAAGCTCTGTTTTTTATGGGCCTATTTTGGCAGTATTCATATTGGCAATCCTCACCAAAAGAACAAACGCATTTGGAGCAAATATCGGAATTGTATCCGGGGTGCTATGTAATATATACTTATGGTTATTTGTGCCAGAAATATTTTGGTTCTGGTGGAACGCCATTGGGTGTTTGGTAACAATAATAATTGGCTATGGAGCCAGTATGATTATGGCTGGTAAAAAGGAGATTACATTAGAAACAGTTTTTTATAAAGGAAAAAAAGAGGTAGCGCTATTGATCAGCTATTTTATATTGATAGTAATTATTGCTTGGCTATTGCCAAAAGCGTTTTAAATAATTTATAGAAGAATGAAATTTGTAATAGCCCCCGATAAGTTTAAAGGATCTCTGGATGGTTTTCAATTTTGTGATGCGGTAGAAGAGGGATTACTCGCTGTAATGCCAGATGCAAAAATTGTTAAGCTTCCATTAGCCGATGGAGGCGATGGAACAATGGAGGTGATAAGATATTATCTAAAAGGCGATAAAATTATAGTACCAGTAAAGGATCCTCTTTTTCGAGAAATTAAAGCAAATTATTTGTTTGATAGGATAACCAAGACCGCTTATATAGAAATGGCTGAAGCATCTGGTTTGAAATTATTAGAAAAGGTGGATCAAAATTGTATGAATACCTCTACATATGGAACAGGAGAGTTAATATTAGATGCAATAAGTAAAGGCGCAACAACTATTATTCTAGGTATTGGAGGAAGTAGTACCAATGATTGTGGTATTGGCATGGCAAGTGCTTTGGGATATCGTTTTTTAGATAGTAATGGAGAAGGTGTAATTCCTGTAGGGAAAAATTTGTCTTCTATAGCCACGATTATGGCTGATAACGTGCATCCTAATCTATTAGATGTCAACTTTAAAATTGCATGTGATGTGAATAATCCATTATATGGAGCTAATGGAGCAGCAAAAATATATGCAAAACAAAAAGGGGCCTCCGATACAGAAGTAGAATATCTAGATAGAGGATTAATACATATGGCAGAATTGCTAACAGTTCAGTTTGGTGTGGATTTACAAAAAGAAAAAGGAGCAGGAGCTGCTGGAGGTATGGGAGCTGCCGCACTTACTTTCCTAAAAGCCGAATTAACTCCAGGGATAGAATTGGTGAAAGAAATAGCACAACTAGACACACAGTTACAAGATGCAGATTGGATTATTACAGGAGAGGGTAAATTAGACGAACAAACTATTTCTGGTAAGACAATAAAGGGAGTGATAAAAAGTGGGAAAAATGCTAATGTGACTGTAGCTGCATTTTGTGGTGTAGTAGATATTTCTTTGAAATCCCTTGAGACATTGCAGATTAGTTATGTGTGTTCAATCCTAAAAGAAATTGTAACATTAGACGAAGCAATAGCAAATAGTTATTATAATCTAAAATTTGCGACCCTCAATTTTGCTAAACTATTAAAAGTTAATAAATGAAAAATATAGGATTTCTCAGATTTGATCCTTTGTTTTATAACAAAATTTGGGGAGGTAATAGATTAAAAACAGTTTTAGGCAAAAGCTGCACTGATGATCATATTGGCGAAAGCTGGGAAATATCTGGTGTAGCTAATAAAGAAACTATAGTCTCAACAGGTAAACATAAAGGGAAAACAATTAATGAGCTAATACAAGAATTTGGTGCAGATTTGGTTGGAGTAGATTGTTATTACCGATTTAGAAATAAATTCCCTTTATTGATTAAGTTCATAGATACAGCTGCTCCTCTGTCAATACAAGTACACCCGGATGATGTCTTGGCAAAAGAACGACATGGAAGTTTTGGGAAAAATGAGATGTGGTATATTTTAGATGCTGATAAAGATTCAGAATTAGTACTGGGTTTTAAAAGTGAATTAAATAAAAAAACTTTTTTGAAAAGCATTATTGCTTCGGAAATCCTATCTCAAATGAATTTCGAAAAAGTAACTACAGGAGATGTTTTTAATATTCCTGCAGGAAGAATACATGCGATCGGAAAAGGAATTCTATTAGTAGAAATTCAGCAAACTTCAGATATAACTTACAGGGTGTATGATTATGATCGGATTGATCAAAAAACAAATAAAAAAAGAGAATTGCATATTGACCAATCAATAGATGCTATAGACTTTAAACCGATAGATACATATAAAACTGAATATGATAAAAATGAGAATAAAATTAATTCATTAGTATCAACTCCTTTTTTTGTTACAAGATATATAGAACTCACAAAAACAATGAAGTTGAAGCAGGAGAAAAATATTTTTAGAATTTTTATTTGTCTAGAAGGTAAAGGAACAATATCCTCTATTGATGAACAAATGACTATCAAAAGAGGACAAACTATTTTTGTTCCAGCGAACCTTATAGATATTACGATTGATCCTTTAGAGAAAGCTAAATTTCTAGAAGTATCCGTGTAACTAAAAAAAAGCTCAAATTGCTATTGCGATTTGGGCTTTTAAATAGAGAATATTTAACTAATTAATCTCTAAGAATACTTCTGGAAATTACAATTTTCTGTATTTCACTAGTACCTTCATATATTTGAGTAATTTTTGCATCTCTCATTAATCGTTCTACATGGTATTCTTTTACAAATCCATTACCCCCGTGAACCTGAACTGCTTCAATAGTTACATCCATTGCTGCTTGAGATGCAGCTAATTTAGCCATAGCTCCTGATAGGTCATAATTCTCGTGGTTATCTTTGTCCATTGCAGCTTTATATACTAACATTCTTGCAGCTTCAATTTGTACGTGCATATCCGCAAGCTTAAATGCAATAGCCTGGTGATTCATGATTTCTGTACCAAATGCTTTACGAACTTTAGAATACTCCTTCGCTAGTTCGTAGGCTCCTTCAGCAATACCTAATGCTTGTGCAGCAATACCGATACGACCACCAGCTAATGTTTTCATAGCAAATTTGAATCCGAATCCATCGTCTCCAATTCGATTTTCTTTAGGAACTTTTACGTCATTAAAAATAAGAGAGTGTGTGTCACTACCTCTAATTCCTAATTTATCTTCTTTTGGGCCAATCTCGAAACCTTCCCATCCTTTTTCTACTATAAAAGCATTGATTCCCTTATGTTTCTTTTCTCTATCCGTTTGCGCAATAACTAAATGATAGTCAGCAGTCCCTCCATTAGTTATCCAATTTTTAGTTCCATTAAGGATATAATGATCACCTTTGTCAATTGCAGTAGTTCTTTGTGAAGTAGCATCGCTACCAGCTTCAGGTTCAGATAGGCAAAATGCTCCAATAGATTCTCCTGTAGTCAGTTTGTTTAGGTATTTTTCTTTTTGTTCTGGAGTTCCATAGGTGTCAAGGCCCCAACATACCAAAGAATTATTTACAGATACAATTACTGAACAAGAGGCATCTATTTTAGATAATTCTTCCATTACTAGGACGTATGATAAAGTGTCCATGCCGCCACCTCCGTACTCAGGAGAAGCCATCATTCCTAAAAATCCAAGTTCTCCCATTTTTTTCACCTGTTCAGTAGGGAATTCTTGTTTATTATCTCGTTCGATTACTCCTGGTAATAATTCAGCTTTTGCAAAATCACGAGCAGCATCGCGTATCATTAATTGTTCTTCGGATAGTTTAAAGTCCATATTTGATCCTAATTTACTGTGCGTGCATAACACGCGAATTCAACTTTTTTATGAAAATAAGTCGAGATAAACTCGATATTTTTATTAATCCTACAAATATAAGTTATAATAAGATAGTTTTGATGTTTTTTTCGTTTTTTGATATATTCTTTTGTCAGACTAATTTTCTTAGATTTTGAAATTTTGGATGAACTAATTTTTGATATATTTTCTTTGGTTAAGAAAGAAAATATTTTTTGAATTATTATTATTTTAATTTGAGCTTTGCCCTATTTAGTTTTTTATATTTGTGAAGTTTCTTATTGGAGATTATTTTCAATTTATTAAAGAACATTTTTTATGAGACAACACTAACTCCGTAATGGAGGAATATTTAATTAGAAATTTAGATAAGGCAGTGTCTTGAGACAAAAATGTATATAAATTGAAGTTTTATAAAATGAAAGAATTATTAAAAAAATACGAAAATAAAGCCCCAGAAATAGTTTTTAACTGGAAAGATTCTGAAACTGAAGCAGAAGGTTGGACAGTTATTAATTCATTAAGAGGAGGAGCTGCAGGTGGTGGTACGCGAATGCGTTTAGGTTTGGATATGAATGAAGTCCTCTCTTTAGCAAAAACAATGGAAGTGAAGTTCACGGTTTCCGGGCCAAATATTGGTGGGGCGAAATCAGGAATTAATTTCGATCCTAACGACCCAAGAAAAAAAGGGGTGTTAGAAAGATGGTATAAAGCAGTTTCGCCATTACTAAAAAGCTATTACGGAACAGGTGGAGATTTAAATGTTGATGAAATTCATGAAGTAATTCCGATAACAGAGAACTGTGGAGTTTGGCATCCTCAAGAAGGTGTTTTTAATGGTCATTTTCAACCTACAGAAGCAGATAAAATTAATAGAATAGGACAGTTGCGTCAGGGAGTGATAAAAGTTCTAGAAAACACTACGTTTTCGCCAGACGCATCAAGAAAATATACCGTAGCCGATATGATTACTGGGTATGGGGTTGCTGAGGCGGTGAGACACTATTATGACATCTATGGTGGAACTGTCAAGGATAAAAAAGCTATAGTTCAAGGGTTTGGTAATGTAGGATCTGCTGCTGCTTATTATCTCTCTGAAATGGGAGCAAAAGTTGTAGGAATTATTGATCACGCCGGTGGATTGATAAATGAAGAGGGTTTTTCCTTTGAAGAAATTAAAGAACTATATCTGAACAAAAAAGGGAACAAGTTATATAGTGAAATGCTGATTCCTTTTGAGGAACTAAATGATAAGATTTGGTCACTTCAGACAGAGATATTTGCGCCTTGTGCAGCGTCTAGATTAATAACTAAAAATCAGATTACCCAGATGATAAACTCAGGATTAGAAGTTATTTCTTGCGGGGCTAATGTTCCTTTTGCAGATAAAGAAATATTTTTCGGTTCTATTATGGAGTATACAGACGAGCAAGTAAGTTTAATTCCTGATTTTATTTCTAACTGCGGAATGGCCAGAGTATTTGCATATTTTATGGAGAGGAGAGTATTAATGACTGATGAAGCAATTTTTAATGACACTTCTCAAACTATTAAGAGTGCAATACAAAAGATTTTTGATAAGGATAATTCTAAAACAAATATAAGCAGAACAGCGTTTGAAATAGCATTCAAGCAATTGATTTAATTATAACACAAATAATAATATATACTATGTTGAAATATTTTTTAGGCAATAGCCCAAAATGGTTTAAAATGACAATGATTGTATTTCTCATTTTTAATGTATTTTCAGTTTATGCATTAGGGCCAATGATAACCGCTTGGTTATTTATTGCAGAGTTTATTTTTACATTAGCAATGGCGCTAAAATGTTATCCATTACAGTCTGGTGGATTGTTAGCGATTGAGGCTTTGGCACTAGGGTTAACACATCCAATGTATAAAACAGATCATGGGAAAGTACTGTATGATGAGTTTGGGAAAGGTATTCCTGGAGGAGTATTTCATGAAATAGATCAGAATTTAGAAGTAGTATTGCTTTTAGTGTTTATGGTAGCCGGGATTTATTTTATGAAACCTCTACTAATGTATATTTTTAGTAAGGCATTTACCAAAATAAAATCCAAATTAGTACTTTCTTTATTATTTACTTTCTTGGCTGCAGTGTTATCTGCATTTTTAGATGCGTTAACAGTTACTGCTGTATTAATTAGTGTTACCGTTGGTTTTTATGGAGTATATCACAAGATCCATTCAATGCCTGCCTCTGATTTTGATCAGGATGGGACATTAGATAGAAAAGAGTTGAGTGGAGATACACTGGAGCAGTTTAGAAGTTTTTTAAGAAGTCTAGTAATGCACGGTGTAGTAGGTACTGCTCTTGGTGGAGTATGTACCCTAGTAGGAGAGCCACAAAATTTGCTTATCGGAGAAAGAATGGGATGGGATTTTATAGAATTCTTTTTACAAATGGCACCTATTTCTATACCAGTTTTAATAGCAGGATTGATAACCACGGCAGTTTTAGAAATGACCGGAACGTTTGGTTTTGGGGCAAAACTACCAGAAGTAGCAAGAAGAATTATAGAGAATTATACGGATGAGGAAGATGCTAATCGATCTGATAAATCTAAGTATGGACTTATAGTTCAAGCAGTAGCAGCATTACTTTTAATAACAGGTTTGGCATTACATATTGCTCCAGTAGGAATAATAGGGTTGGGAATTATTATTTTTCAAACTGCTTTTATGGGAATTACAGAGGAGCATCAATTAGGAAAGTCTTTTGAAGAAGCATTACCTTTTACTGGTTTGTTGGTGGTTTTCTTTGTTATAGTAGCGATGATTCATGATCAGCACCTATTTACACCGATAATTAATTGGGCTTTAGAATTTGATCCAGCACAGCAACCTTCTATATTTTATGTTGCTAATGGAGTGCTATCTATGATAAGTGATAATGTATTTGTGGCTACAGTGTATATTGGAGAAGTAAAACAAGCATTTGATAATGGAGCAATAACTAGGGAGCAGTTTGAGAAACTAGCGATAGCTATAAATACGGGTACAAATTTGCCTAGTGTTGCAACACCTAATGGTCAAGCAGCGTTCTTATTCTTACTAACTTCTTCTTTAGCACCGTTAATTGGATTGTCTTATGGAAGAATGGTAAAAATGGCATTGCCTTATACTATTGTGCTTGGTGGAGTAGGTTTGTTAGGAATAATTTATATATTATAAGCACAATTAAGAATATACTTAACCTATAGAATTAACGTTACTATACTAACACTAAATTAACAAGAAGACATATGACCCATTTATTAATGCTTGGTATGTTAGCCCAAAATACCAAAGAAATTGATCCAGAAGCAGAAGAGAAAACATTATCAATTATTGATTTATTGCTTAGCGGAGGAGCCGCTGGGGTAACTATTATTGCAATCCTTTTTGTATTGTTGTTTGTTGCAGTCTATATTTATTTTGAAAGAGTTTTTGCTATAAAGGCAGCATCTAAATATGATGAAAGTTTTATGCATCAGATCAAAGATAATGTGGCTAGTGGTAAAATTGAGGCGGCTAAAATCTTATGTGCACAAACTAATAATCCTGTTTCTAGGTTAACAGAAAAAGGAATTTCTAGAATTGGCAATCCTTTGGAAGATATAAATACAGCTATACAAAATGCAGGTCGATTAGAAGTTTATAAATTAGAAAAGAATGTGAGTATTCTTGCTACTGTTGCTGGTGCAGCCCCTATGATTGGTTTTCTAGGAACAGTAATAGGTATGATTTTAGCATTCCATAATTTAGCATCCAGTTCAGGAAGTGCTGATATGGGTTCGCTTGCTGAAGGTATTTATACAGCGATGACAACCACAGTTGCAGGACTTGTCGTAGGTATTATAGCATATATTGGATATAATCATCTAGTAGTTAGAACTGATAAAGTAGTGCACCAGATGGAAGCTACAGCTGTAGATTTTCTAGACCTGTTAAACGAACCTGCTTAATATGAATTTAAGAGGAAGAAATAAAGTAAGTCCAGAATTTAGTATGTCTTCTATGACAGACATTGTGTTTTTGTTGCTGGTGTTTTTTTTATTAACATCGCCAACAATAACTCCGGAAGCATTAGATTTGATATTGCCTAAAGCAAAGGGAAAAAGCTCTAACGTGCAGAATATCTCTGTAAGTATTACGAACAAATTGCAGTATTATGTAGATAATGAGCGAATAAGTCAAAGTAAATTAGAGTCTACGCTACTGTCTAAATTATCAGGTCAAAATGAACCTACGATTATTCTTAGAGCAGAAGAGGGAGTTCCAATAGAGAAAGCCGTAGGTGTAATGGATATAGCTAATAGAAATAGGTTTAAAGTAATCCTGGCAGTAAAACCAGAATAATTAATGTTGAAGTTAGATACAAAACATAAAAAGAAATCTTTTATAATCACGACAATATTACACGTGGCTATTATTTTTCTATTATTTTATTTGGGATTGAGTGCTTTGGATCCTACTCCAGAAGGTGGGATTGCGGTTAATTTTGGAACCACACTTACAGGATCAGGCGATGTGCAGCCTAAAGAAGCTATTCAATCATCACCTAAACAAACTACTCCAGAACCAACTCCGGTTACACCGGAACCAGAGCCAGAAACTCCTGAAATTACAGAAGAAGTAGTTACGCAAGATACAGAGGATGCTCCAGTAGTAGAGGAGAAGCCAAAAAAGGAACCTAAAAAGAAGGTTGAGAAACCAAAAGAAAAACCAAAAGATCAGCCGGTAGAGCAAAAACCAGTAGAGAAGCCTAAAGAAAAACCAGTTGAGAAAGTTGAAGAAAAGAAACCAGACCCCAAACCTGATAAGTCAACACTAGATATACTAGATAGTTTCTCTAATGGTCCTAAAAGTGATGGAAAAGCAAAAGGCGGAGAAGGAGATGACGGTAAACCTGGGGATAAAGGAAATCCAAACGGAGACCCTTATGCGACTAGTTATTATGGACAACCAGGTCCTGGAGGGACTGGTGGAGTTGGTTATGGACTTAATGGACGAGGTCGCCCTACCAATTCTGCAGTTGAGCAAGAATGTAATGAAGCAGGTCGAGTAGTAGTTAAAATTGTGGTAAACAGGGGAGGTAGAGTTATTCAGGCGACTCCGGGTGTTAAAGGAACGACTAATAGTGCGAGATGTCTTTTAGACCCCGCTAAAAAAACGGCGCTTACATTTAGGTGGAAAGCAGATCAGAAAGCTCCCGCAAAACAAATCGGCTTTGTGGAAGTAACTTTTGGGTTAGGAGAATAGTCACAAATATTCAATACTATAATTACACTTCTAAGGATTTTTCCTAAGTAAGATTTAGTACCTTTAATTGATTTTAAACAATAGAAAAAGTAACTTCATGTATTTTTAAGATTCAGTTGCGTTTTTTTAAGTTAAATAAATAGACAATTATCGACTATCAAGAAACTTTAGATTGGATGTTTGCACAGTTACCAATGTATCAGCGTCAAGGTGCAAGCGCTTATAAAATTGATTTAACAAACACGCTTAAGCTCGCCTCGTATCTTGATAATCCTCAGTCTAGGTTTAAAAGTATTCATGTTGCAGGAACTAATGGTAAAGGATCTACTAGTCATATGCTTGCGTCAATTCTACAAGAATCAGGATATAAAGTAGGTTTATATACTTCTCCTCATCTTAAAGATTTTAGAGAACGAATCCGTATTAATGGAGAGGTCATTAGTGAAGAGTATATTGTGAATTTCATTACTTCTCACAAACAATATTTTGAAGTGAATCAACTTTCTTTTTTTGAGATGACTGTAGGATTAGCATTTCAATATTTCGCGGACTCAGAAGTGGATATAGTATTAGTCGAAGTAGGCTTGGGAGGAAGATTAGATTCTACCAACATTATAATACCCGAAATATCTATTATCACCAATATTGGATTGGATCATACTCAGTTTTTAGGAAATACCTTATCAAAAATAGCATCAGAAAAAGCTGGAATTATCAAAAAGAATGTTCCAGTTGTGATTGGTCGAACTACAGCTGAAACAAAGAAAGTTTTTATTAATAAAGCGTTATCGCTTCAAAGCAATATTTTTTTTGCATCTGATTATCTGGGAGATCTTTTTGAAACCGATCTAATGGGGGATTACCAAAAGGAGAATGTGAAAACGGTATTACAGACCGTCTCTATTTTACAAGAAAATGGTTGGGGTATTAGCAAACAAGACGTTCATATGGGGCTTAGTAACGTAATGAGTAATACAGGTTTGCTCGGTAGATGGCAAATTTTACAAGAAAACCCTAAGGTAATATGCGATACAGCACATAACGAAGATGGTTTACAATACGTTATGGAGCAATTGTCAAATGAAAAATATGATAAGCTCCATATTGTTATAGGTGTTGTGAATGATAAAGATTTACAAAACATATTGCCTTTATTTCCAGCTAATGCAGTATACTACTTTGTAAAACCCGAAATAGCAAGAGGATTAAACGAGGAAATATTAAAAAAAGAAGCGTTAAAATTTAATTTAATAGGAGAGAGTTATCCTTCAGTGAAATCAGCTTACGAGGCTGCTTTACAGATGGCTAGCAAAGATAGTTTAGTGTATGTAGGTGGTAGTACATTTGTAGTGGCAGAAATAATTTAATTTTTCTTTAAAAATCTTTTGGTAGACTGCAAAACTGTCTTATATTTGCATCCGCAATCAGGAATAATGATTGCGAAAACATAAAGGGCAATTAGCTCAGTTGGTTCAGAGCACCTCGTTTACACCGAGGGGGTCGGGGGTTCGAATCCCTCATTGCCCACTTAGATTAAAAAACCATTCATTTATTTGAATGGTTTTTTTTTGTTAAGTATATTTCTTGTTTAATTGTTGTTTCTGTTGTGTTTGAGATCAAGACCAATTGTGGATCAAGGATTAAGGGATCAAGACCAATTGTTGTGTTTATGCAAATATTCTGGTTAATCTAAAAAGGAAAAATTCTATATTTTTGACACCTCTGAACTGAGCTCTAAAAGCTTTTATCTTTGCATTAAAAGATTCATTATTCTGGTTGATAATCAGGGTGGCCAGTCTGCCATAAAGCAAAAGAAAGAATATTAGCAAATCTATTGAATTGTTTTAGTTTAGTATCATCAATTCCATGCCCTGTTTCTTTATCAATTAGTAATAAATTCGGGTTAGAAGATATATTTGCTTTTTGCATCCTTGCAGCAAATTTTACAGAGAACCATGCGGGTACTCTAGCATCATTTAGACCAGCAGTTAAAAGAGTAGAAGGATACTTAGTACCATCTTTTATGTGATGATACGCGTCTATTTCTAATAGGTCTTTAAACTCTTTGGGGTCACTTATTGTACCGAATTCTTTTATATTTAATGCTCCGTTTGCTCTCATTTCAGATCTTAACATATTTAAAGAACCAAATTCTACTATTGCCGCAGAAAATAAATCAGGTCTATCTGTAATTGCTCGTCCTATTAGTATTCCACCAGCACTTCCGCTCCATATGGCTAATTTATTTTTTGTAGTATAGTTTTTGTCTATAAGATACTCAGCACAGGCTATAAAGTCTTTCCATGTATTTGGTTTTTTTGATTTGTATCCTCCTTTATGCCATGAATCCCCTTTTTCTCCTCCTCCTCGAACATGGGCGATCGCATAAATACCACCTTCTAAGATCCATAATAATCTTCGCAGAGAAAATGCAGGTTTCATAGAAATTCCATATGCACCATACCCATCCATTAGCGTTGGCCTCGGCTTGATGTTTCCTTTTTTGATACCTTTTTTGTATAAAATAGAAAGAGGGATCATTTCGCCATCAGGAGCTTCTACTTCTATTTCTTCGATGATAATATTCTCCAATATTTTATCATTAATAGTGTTATTGAGGTTCTTATTCGAAAGCTTTTTGTTGTTGTACTCGTATCTTATGTTTTTAGCAGTCCAACCACTTGCATTGATCCATAATTCAGAATAATTTGGGCCTTTTGAGCTAATACTTATATTACCATAAGTTTGGGGAAGTTTTATTTCTTTTTGAGTTTTTCCATCAAGTTTATATAAGCTAGATTTCACACCATTCTTACTTGTAACAAAATATAGCCCATCTTTGGTGATATCAAAGTCGGTTATGATTGTTTCTGGATTTTCTTTTACTAGAACCTTAGGAGTGTCAAAGTTTGGTTCAAGGACTGAAGTTATACATATCTTATAATTGGGCGCATTTTTTGATGTCCTATATATAATAGAATCACCTTGTATACTAAAGCTTTTTATTTCATTTACTTTTTTGAAAAGTGGTTTCCAATCGTTGGTTTTTATTTCATTAATAGGAAGATAATAGGAATTGTAATAATTACCAGCCCCTGGGGTTTTTCCGATTAGATATTTACTATCTTGTCTTTCAATCACTGTGATTGGAATATCATCTTCATTTAAATTTGGATCGCTGTTTTTTGAAAATATTTCTTTTGCATCATTAGGATTGTCATTAACGATATGTAGAACAGATTTTGTGTTTTTTTGAAAATCTTTTGATTTTGTATCTGTTTTTCGATATTGAAGATAAATAAATCCTGTATTATCAGGTAACCATTCTACACCTCCTTTATTTGACGGCCAAACATTCTTGATAATTTCTGAATGTAATTTTTTTGAATTTACATCCAAAACTACCATCTCTGATACTTCCTGTCCGTTTTTTGTAATGCTGATTACAATTTTAGAACCGTCCCAGTTAGGTTGAATATAATTAATAACATGATCAATATGTGATTTTGATTTAAAGCTTTTAGGGTCATATAAAAGTTCTTCTGGGCTTGAAAACGTTTTTCTATAGTATAGTTTTGGAACATTTTCATTTGATTCTCTTTTTAGATAAAAATGGTTGTCATTTTCGATTATTTTAAGTTTTGATATAGAGAACTCATTTTTCTGGTCAAATTCTATTTGTTTGTCAATTAAATATTGTTTTTTTTGAATTTTATTTAGTAAACTAATAGAAATCTTATTTTGCTCTCCAATCCAGCTTTTAACTACGTCTGTATTGAGATCTTCAGCATATCTATATGGATCTTTAATTTTTTGATTGTGATATTCATCAATAACAATTTTTTCTGGTAGTAGTTTCATTTGATCTTGCGCTATAGTACATAGACATTGTATGGATAATATGCTTAGGAAAACAAATTTCATAGTCTTTGAATTTAGAGTTGTTTTTGACAATTGTAGATTAGACTTATTCTAAAAGGCTAATTACCGTTGTGTATAAAAACGACAAGGTAATTAGCTTAATTTTAGTTTCAGAGAAGTTTATATTTATCTCCCTTATAAAAATATTATTAACACACCATTGCATTTTCAGAAGGCCAACCATCTGTAGGGGAGTCGTCGTCGTCGTCTAGTTGCATACGTCCTCCTTTTATAGAACTATAGTTATTTAATTTAGCGATTTGTATTTTGTCTAATGATAATGTGATCTTTTTTTTGTTTAATTTTTTCATCGTTTTATATTTTATGATTTAATGATATTGCTAAAGTATAGGATAATCAAAAAAAAAAATGGTTTCGATGAGGTGGTTTTTGCTGTTTTCCTGAATGAGGATGTCTGTATTCAGGAAAACAGACTGTTATGTGTTTGAAAATCAATTTATTGAAGTTGTTGTTCTAATTTTTGATGTTTTACTTGTTTGTCAAGTTGTTTTAAGAAAAATGATGGGTAGATGCCTGTAATTTTGTAAAAAGATTTAGAAAAAGCTTCTGTAGTGTTAAATCCAATTTCGTTTGCAATGGCTTTAATGGTATATTTTCTGAATTTAGTATTTGTTTTTAATTCTTTTACCACATAATTTATTCTCAATTCATTTATGTAATTGCTAAAACTTTTATTTTTATAAAAATTGATTACCTTGGAAAGGTATTTTGAATTGGTTTTAAACTTTTTGGATACGATACTTACCGTAAGATCGTGGGTTAGGAAGTCTTTGTTTTTTTCAAATAGATCGAGATTCTTAAGTATATCGTTTACAATGATATCCGAAATTCCAATAGTATCTAATGATTCGGCAGGAGTATTATTAATGTTTTTTTGATTTTCTACAGGTGTTTTTTTGGTGTCCTTAGTACTGACATTGAGTAATTCTTGAAATCTTTTTTCGTAGATTTTTTTCTTTTTGATATTTCGTATCAAAACCAAAAATAATATCAATAAAAATAAGGAGAGAATAATTACCACAATAATTTTAAAAGTGTTTCTTTTTTGTAACGAATTAATGATAGTTTGTTTTTCTAATATTAAATTAGGTGTTGAATACTGACGGTTTATTTGTTTGGATATATATTTATAATTATTATCCATAATACTATCCACAGTGAGTAGGCGATCAATATAATATATTTGTTCCTTAGTGTTTTTTTGTTCTTTAAAATATCTAATAAGCAATTCATAAGTATCAGTCACAGATGGAAAAAAATATTTTTTAGAAAAAGCTATAGAATCAACACTTTTGAGATATGGAATCGCTTTGCTAAATTTGTTTTGAGCAAAGTATATTTTTCCTAAATAGAGATCGGATCTAATTAAGGTACCTTTTGATTGTGAGTGATTCTTACTTATTTTTTTAAGTTTGTATAGGCTATCTAAACTTGATTGATATTCTTTTTTTTGATAATGGATAACAGCAGAGCTTAGAAGAAGTGAGCCATATTGAATGCTATCTTTAGATTGTAAGCTTAGTTGTATTCCTTTTTTTGTATAATAGTAAGCGGAATCATATTTTTTATTTAAATTAAAGGTGTTACCATATGAAAATAGTGAGCGTATATATCGATTTTGAAAAGAAGGGTATTCTTTAGATTTTCCCTTGTAATATTTTGTGGTTGCTTTTAAAAGTTTTAGACTTTCCTCATATTCTCCCATTTCATTTTTGAGAATTGCAATGTAATATTTAGTCGAAAACTTCTGATCAATATTTTTATTTTCATTAGCATATTCATTTGCTTTAGTAAGTTGATCAATTGCTTTTTTATACTCACTTTTTATTCCAAATTTTTGTGCTTTTAATAAATGTGCTTTTGCAGGATATACAAAGTCATTTATATTTTTATTTATTTCAATAATAGTATCTAAGTACAATAGAGCTTTATCATGATGAGATGTTTTTGCAAGCATATAGTAGCCTTCTGATATATCACTAGTTTTTTTCTCTTTTTTTGCTTTTAGCAGAAAAGCCTTTGCATAAAAATGTGATATTACAGTATCCTTAATATTGTCTTGGTACATTTGAGAGAGTTCATCATACTCTTTTTTGATCATTGTATTTATGTCTACTAGGATACTCTCATTTTGAGAATACATATTATGAAGACCAAAAAGAGAAAGAATTATGACAAATATGATTTTGATTTTTTTCATCTTACGTGATACTAGTTTTTCATTATGTGTGAGTCGTGTTTTTTGTAAAGAAAATAAAAAACAATTGATTAATAAAAATATTGTTTAGCCCTAAATGGTTGGATTTTATAATGTTTCCTGTTGTTTTGTAGTTTTTTATCAAAATTTCATACACTTCATTAAAATATGAATAGTTGAAAAATAGGACTGTTTTTTTTGTTTACTTCCATATTTTTTAATTGATTAGCATTATTGTGATTGTTTTTTACAATACTCTCATTAGTAAAAAGAAACTCTTCTAATATAAATTTGGTGCTATTTTTTACAATTTTCAGCCATATCATAATAGATTCTTTATTCTCGAGATGTGTTACAAGAATTTTATCTTCATCTTTTAATGAAACGCATTTACATATTAGTAGATGTTCTCTACATTTTGTTACCTTTAAAAGGTGATTTTTTAAAAAAAAATCACGCCAATGTAATACAATTCTTCCCATTAAGTTTAGTCCTTGTATATCGAATAATAATTTATAGATAAGTAAAGATTTTAATCTATCATAATTATGCACATTTTTTAATTTAAGAGGTATAGTTTTATTAGATTTTAATGCGAAAAAGTTCATGTTAAACCAGTTTTGTCTACTAAGAACTTTTAATTTAAAGGCAGAAGGTTTTTCGAATTTTAGAATCTGATACTCAACAAAAACACCAAATCTGCTGGGGCTGGTAGATATTTTATAAAAGTATTTAAGGAATAAACATCGTATTAGATCTATTTTTTTTGAATTAGTTATTTCTTCTAAAAACCATTCGCCAATTGTTAGGGAAAGCTTTGGGGAGTGAATAAATATGGTTTTGTGTATACTAGTATTTGTCAAAATACCTTTTAAGTAATCATTAGATGTTTTTGCGTGATCAAAGTAAAAATATATAGGTAAAATAGGAGTCTTTGTACAAAACTTATTGAAAAAGGTATTTGTTTTTTTAGGTTTCAAGATAAGTATTGTTAAAAAAGTTATGTGCAATGATTGCAAATATACTTATTTATTACAATCGCCTTTATAGTTTATGGTTTTTCAGTAGCATAAAGAAATGAATTTAACATGATATTAGGAATGATGGAATAATATGATTATCGAAGACCATTTTAGTTTGTTGGAATGTGTACTATTCTTTATTTGGAAAGGATGTTTTTTTAAAAAATGACATAGATTAATAATGATTATCAGGAATCTGTTATGCTTTTCGATATAACGGAGGATTAAGTAGTTTACTTTTTTTGTTTTGACTTTATAATAATGATAATCAGTCTTTTAAAATTATTTTTGGTGTCCTTAATTCGCGGAATTGACAGCCTTAATTCCTGAAAACGGACTCTAATAGCTTGTTTTGAGGTTCTGTTTTGTTTTATGTTTGTATCAAATACTAGTGATAGCTTTTTGTGATATTCTTAAAGATATTTAGAAAAGTAGAAACTAGACCTTCAATACATAAATTTTACAGAATATACTGGATGTGAGTCAAGGAAGCGAAGCTATGGGCTTTTTTTAAACCTTCTCTTTTATTCTTTTAATATAGATAACACACAAAAATTTTTCATCCTCATTAAAACATTAATCATGGGTAAGCTTCTTAAAACAGGTTGGTATGTACTTTATGTAAGATCACGTTACGAAAGAAAAGTTGATGAATTACTAAAGGAAAATGGAGTAGAGTCCTTTCTCCCAATAGTAACAACTATACGAAAATGGAGTGATCGCCAAAAGAAATTGGAAATCCCTTTATTTTCTTCATATGTCTTTGTTAACATAAAAACTTCTATGGATTTTCATAAAACATTATCTGTTGAAGGTGCTTGTTCTTTTATTCGTTTCGGATCTGAGTATGGAATAGTAAAAGACGAGGAAATAAACAAAATAAAGTTTTTAGTAAGTTCTGAGGGTATCCAAGATGTAAAGGTTGATAATCAAGCATATGATGTTGGTGAAGTTATGATGATCCAATATGGCTCACTGACAGGTTTAGAATGTGAAGTGATTAACGTTAATAACGAAAATAAGATTATAGTCCGATTGGACTCTATAGGTCAGGGAATTACGGCTACAGTGCCTTCAAGTTACTTATCAAAAATATCAAAAGCAGTCTAATGAAAAATACAATTTCTAACATACAAAAGTACGTTTGGTTAGACCAAATAATGACTCCGGAATCTCCAAAATATAATATTGGAGGATATGTTATCATGAATGGAGATATTAATTTCGACTTATTCAATAAAGCCTTTAAAATATTAGTTAAAGAGAATGATATATTTTCTTTTGTTTTTAAGGAAAATAAAGGAGTTCCTATTTATGATGTGCCATTACATGATCATTCAGAGTATTTGGAATGTTTTGAGGAATCAAATAAGGAGAATGCAATAAAGAAGATAGAAGAGGATTTTTCTGAAGCATTTCGATTTGAAGAAGAAAAACCACTATATAAAATGTGGTTGATTAATGTGTCACCGGACTGTAGTATTTGGTACTCAAAATTACATCATATCATTGCAGACGGATTTTCTTTTCAATTATTATTTAATGAGGTTAATAGAATTTATGAAAAACTATTAATAGAAGATGGATATACATATGCCGATATAGAAAACAATACAACGCTTTATGAAAACTTTATTCTATCTGAAAAAGCATATAGAGCCTCGGATAGCTTTATAGAAGATAAGAAGTTTTGGATGAATAAGTATCAAGAGCTCCCTTCTTTAATTTATAAAGAAAGTAATAGAGTAGAGGACCATTATCATCTAGAAACTGAATTATCGGATATTGAAAATCAAAAACTTTGGGAATTAACCAGGAAAGAAAGATTGAGTATTTTTCATGTGCTTTTAGGAGTTTGTTCTCTAGTACTAGCAAAGTATTATCGAAAGAGTGAGATCAGCTTAGGAATGCCTATTTTAAATAGAAAGAATGCCGTACAAAAGAAAACTTTTGGCCCTTTTATAAGTGTTTTACCATTACAGTTATCCTTAAATAAGGAAGATAATTTTTTAAGTTTTATCAAGGGTATCAAAAAGGAATTATTCTCTTGTTATAGACACCAAGGGTTTCAACAGGCAGACATTATCAAAGAATCACCTAATGAAATTAATCATTTGTATGATGTAAGATTGTCATATGAAAGGCTTCAATATAATAGCGATTTTGCAGGAAATACATCCACGATTCATCCTATATCTAATGATAGTGAAGATGATCCAATTTCGATACATATTTTTGAACATGAAGGAGGTATTCTAAAATTTAGATTCGATATTAACGAAAAATATGTTCCTAGATTAGAAGCAAATGAATTGATACGATCATTTAAGAATGTATTGGTGAATTTAGGACAGCATATAAATGAACACATTTCTGAAATTCAAATAGCCGATCAGAAACAAATTTCTGAGGTTAAGGAGATTTCTAGAGGAACCATTGTTGAGCGTATTGATGAGACATTTTTAGATCTTTGGGACAATAGTTTTAAGCAAAAAGGAGAAGAAATTGCAGTGACTTATGGAACAAAAAACATAAGTTATGAGAGCTTAAACACACAAACGAATATAATTGCAGGATATCTCCAAAATAAAGATTTGAAGAAAGGAGATAGAATAGGAGTTATGCTATCTCGATCAGAGAAAAGTATTGCTTGTATTATAGCGATACTAAAAATAGGAGCTGTATATGTTCCGATAGATAATAATTATCCAGATGAAAGGAAGCAATATATTATTGATGATAGTGAATTAACATTAATTTTGGTTGATTCATTCTCTAATGGAACTTTTGATAAAAAAGAATGTAATGTAGATGAAGTTTTAGAGGTAGAAAAATATCTAGAACATGATACTGAAACTATAGAAGTATTAAAAGAAGATCTTGCTTATATTATATATACTTCAGGATCAACTGGTACTCCAAAAGGAGTAATGATAAGCCATGGATCTTTATACGATTATATAGTAACATTTGTAAAATATTTTGAGCTTGGTAGCGAAGATAAGGTATTGCAGCAAGCTTCACTTTCTTTTGACACTTCTATAGAGGAAATATTTCCTATACTCTCGGTCGGAGGTAATTTAATAATTGCAAATGACACAAAGGATTTTAATAAACTGATTAAAGAATGTGAGGAATTCAACATAACCTTATTAAGTACGAATCCTTTTGTATTACAGTTTTTAAATGAAAATCATGAGGATTATGCACTAAGTATAAAAACATTGATAAGCGGAGGAGATGTTCTAAAACAACATCATGTTCACAATTTGATAAAAAAATATAATGTATATAATACGTATGGCCCTACAGAAAGTACCGTTTGTGCTACGTATCATAAAATTGAGAATAGTAATTCTTTAATGTCTATTGGAAAACCAATTACCAATCGCAATGTGTACATTTTAGATAATAAAAACCTATTACCTAAAGGAGCTGTGGGCGAAATAGGACTTTCAGGCCTTGGGTTAGCAATAGCCTATCTAAATCAAGAAGATTTAACTAAAAAAGCTTTTGTTAACATTCAGGGAGAACGAGTTTATAAAACGGGGGATCTAGGAAAATGGGATGATAATGATAACTTAATTTTTTATGGAAGAAAAGATAATCAATTAAGTTATAGAGGATATCGCATAGAAACTGAAGAAATCGAACATGCTATTCAGCAGGTTAATGTTTACGTCTTGGATAGTTATGTTTGTATAAATGAGATAAAAGGAATGCCAATTATGATAGCATACCTTGTAGCAAACGAATCTTTTGTGAACATTTCATCACTAGCAATTGGGTTAAAAGAATTTTTGCCGGAATATATGATTCCAACCCACTTTGTGGTTATTGATGCTATTCCGTTATTAACTAATGGTAAAATAGATGTCAAGAAATTGCCTAGCCCTAAGATCTCTGATATTACAGAAACAGTTCAGTTACCTACTACAGATGAAGAGAAGGAAATTGCTGCGATCTGGAAAGAATTATTGAAGCTGGATGAGGTAGATGTGAATGTTAGCTTTTTTGAGCTAGGAGGTCATTCGTTATTAGCCAATCAATTTATTAGTAACTTAAGAGATAAAAAGGGTATTGAATTATCATTAAAGGACTTTTATAAATCTCCTACTATTAAGGAAATAGGAAATCTAGTACCTTCTTTAGACAAAAAAGAAATCGAAAAAATAATAACTCCGTATCAAGAGCTATACCCTTTGTCATATGCTCAAGATAGACTATGGTTTCTAAATCAATTAGATAACGAAGATAATTCATATCACGTATCCCGAGCAATAAAGCTAAATGGAGTAATAGATATTCCGATATTGGAAAAAACATTCACGAAGCTTATTGAAAAACATGAAATACTAAGAACAGTTTTTATTGATGTAGACGGAGAACCATATCAGAAAATTTTATCTCCTTATATATATAGTATTCCAGTAAAGAATTTTAGTAAAGTTGGAGAAAAAAGAAAAGAAGAAACAATTAACGATAGTCTAAAAAGAATTGAGAGTACCTCTTTTGAAATAGAAAGAGGACCACTTTTTAGGGTAGAATTATTAAAGTTTTCAGAAGAAGAAAGTGTTCTTATATTTTGTGAACATCATTTGATACTAGATGGATGGACTCAAGGAATTTTATTTAGAGATTTTGTGGATATCTACAATGAATTAAAAAAGAACCCTGATTTTGATGTTAAGCAACCTGATATTACTTTTAAAGATTACGCATATTGGGAAAAAGAAAACCTTAATGAGCAGGTTATCAATGAGCAACTAGGTTTTTGGGAAAATAAATTTAAAGACTTTTCTAATGATCTATCTCTTCCACTAGATTATGATAGACCATTGACTGCAACAACTAAAGGAGGTACTATCGAGCATATGTTTTCATTAGAGTTTTCTGAAAAGTTGAGACAATTTTCTGAGGAACAAAAGGTGTCTTTATTTATAACCATGATTACTGCTTTTAAAATAGTATTGAGTAAGTTTAGTAATCATAAAGATGTTTGTGTTGGAACAGCAGTAGCTAATAGACATCATAAAGAGTTTGAGGAAGTTTTAGGTATGATCGTTAATACGATTCCTTTAAGAACTGTTTTGGATGCTAATCAATCTTTAGTAGCGGTACTTAATGAAGTAAAGAAAACTTGCCTAGATTCATATGCTTACGAGAGTACTCCTTTTTCGAAAATAGTAGAAAGGTTAAACCCAAAAAGGAATTTGAACCATCATCCTTTATTTCAGCACATGTTTAGTTTTGTTAATGTTCCTATTAAAAACATGTCGTTATTAGATGCTGAAATCGAAGTAGTAAGAGGACATAATGAGTTTTCTAAATTTGATATTAGTGTTGTTGTAAATACAGTCTTTGAACAAGCAGGCTTTTTTACGAGTAATTTAGATAGAAGAATTTCTATAGAATGGGAATATAATTCTGATATTTTTGACACTGCTACTATGGAAAGGATGTTGTCCATGTATCTGAATGTTCTTGAGAAACTGGTGACAAGCCCTAATAAGTCATTAGGTTCCTTAGATTACATTCCTATCCCAGAAAAAGAGCTACTTATAAATAGTTTTAATCAAACAAAAACTGAAGTTGAAGAGGAGGGAAATATAGTAAGTTTATTTATAGCCCAGGTAGAGAAAACACCAGATGCAGTAGCAGTTGTTTTTAATGATAATAAGCTTACGTATGAAGAATTAGATAAGAAGTCTAACCAGCTCGCTCATTATTTGTTAAGCCATTATGATTTGGAGGTGGAAGATTTGGTAGCAATAAAACTAAAAAGAAGCGAATTGCTAGTAATATCTATATTAGCAGTTCTTAAAGCTGGAGCGGCTTATGTGCCTATTGATCCTGAATATCCGCAACAACGAATAACATATATAGAACAAGATTCTAATTGTAAAATAACAATAGATGAACAGTTAATGCAGACTTTTGAAGAAAAAGTATCGTTTTCTAAATTGTTACCGAAAGTAGTTATTAAACCAAATAATCTAGCATATGTAATTTATACATCTGGCTCTACGGGTAAACCAAAAGGAGTGATGGTAGAACATGGTAGTTTGGGGAACTATATTCTTAATCAAACAAAGAAGTTTGATTTTGATAGTACAGAACGTGTTCTTCAGTTTTCTAATCCATCTTTTGATGCTTCAGTAGAGCAGTTATTTTTAACACTATTAAATGGAGCAGCACTAGTAATCGTTTCTAAAGATGATATCAGAGATCCTTTTTTATTAACTAAAGTATTGAAAAAGCAGGCAATCACGCATTTACATGCTACACCAAGTTATTTGTATCAAATGCAAGATCTTAATTCCTGTACAGAATTAAGAAGAATTGTTTCAGGAGGAGAATTTTGTTCTAAAGATTTAGCAGAAAAGATGAGCAACATCTCAGATTTTTACAATAAATATGGGCCTACAGAAGCAACAATTAGCACTACACTATGTAAAGTCAACCAAAAGCATCTTGAGAATGGAGTTATACCAATTGGTTCTCCTATAGATAATGCACAAGTATATATTTTATCGGATAGTCTGGAGTTGCAACCAATAGGAGTTATAGGAGAGATATGTATTTCTGGAAAAGGATTATCCAGAGGATATTTAAATCGTGCAGAATTGACCGCGGAGAAGTTTGTAAATCATCCTTTTATATCCAAAACGAAGTTATATAAAACAGGAGATTTAGGACGATGGTTAAAGGATGGAACCCTAGAATTTATAGGCAGAAAAGATAACCAAGTTAAAATAAGAGGGTATCGAATAGAGCTAGGTGAGATAGAAAATACCATTTTATCACGATTAGATGCAGAGCATGTAGTTGTTTTAGCAAAAGAGGTAGCAGAGAGCATTGTTTTAGTGGCCTATATAGTGGCAGATGAGGATAAAATAGATAGAAAATGGTTAAGGACAAGCCTTCATCAAGTGCTTCCTGATTATATGATTCCTAGCTATTATGTTGTATTAGACGAATTTCCATTGACTTCTAATGGAAAGATCAATACAAAAGCGTTACCTGAGGTAGCGGGCGAAGACATCATTAAAAATGAATACAAAGCACCTAGTAATGAGCTAGAGAGACAATTAGTTTCGATCTGGCAAAAAATATTAGATGTTAAAGAAGTAGGCGTAACCGATAATTTCTTTGAGCTAGGGGGGCATAGTCTAAAAGCCACTATTCTTATAAACAAGATTAAAAAAACCTTAGGATTATCTCTATCAGTGAGAGATTTGTTCTTGAACCCTACAATTGAGGGAATGACATCACAAATAAAAGAAAGTACATATGCTAATATCCCAAAGGTACAAGAGCAAGAAAACTATTTATTGACTCCTTCCCAACGCAGGTTATGGGTGTTGAGTCAATATAAAGAAGGTAGTATTGCATATAATATTCCTAGTGTTTTAAAACTAGAAGGAGTCTTAGATTTAGCACAACTAAAAAAAGCTTTTCAGGCGGTTATTGAACGTCATGAAAGTTTACGTACAGTTTTTAAAGGAAATGATCTAGAAGAAGTACGTCAATATATTTTGCCAAAAGCAACTATCAGTATAGATATTGATTTATATGATGTTAGTGAGATTTCGGATCCATCTTCTGAGCTATCTACTATTATAGATAAGAGCTTTGAAAATCATTTTAATTTAGAGACAGGTCCTTTATTAAAACTAGGATTGATCGTAGTGTCGACAACAGAACATCTATTATTATTTAATATGCATCATATTATAAGTGATGGTTGGTCCATGGAGGTTTTAAGTAAAGAGTTGATGTTAATCTATGATGGCTTGATACATGATAGAGACATTAACTTACCGGAATTGCCAATTCAATATAAAGATTACTCAGATTGGTTGTGCAGTGAAGAACAGGAAAAAGAATTAGTAACTTCTAGAGATTATTGGTTAGAAAATTTTAAAGGAGAAATACCAGTATTAGAGCTTCCCACTTATAAACCGCGTCCTAAGATAAAAACGTATAACGGAGATAGTTTTGATTATAGTTTTTCGGAAGTGGCAAGTCAAGATTTACGAAATTTTTCTGATAGTCAAGGCGTAAGTTTATTTATGACATTAATGTCTGGAATCAATGGTTTGTTTTCTAGATATACTGGGAGTAGTGACTTTATAATTGGTACGCCAATAGCAGGTAGAGAACATTCGGAATTAGAGCATCAAATAGGATTGTATTTGAATACGTTGGCTATTAGAACAAGTTTTGACTCTACAATTAGCTTTAAGGATTTAATTGCTGTACAAAAACACACCTTGTTAAATGCTTATTCTCACCAAAGGTATTCCTTAGATCTACTTATAGATGAGTTGGATTTACATCGAGATACGAGTCGATCTTCACTATTTGATGTGGTGGTGGTATTACAAAATCAACAAGATATATTATCATCAAAATCTGTTGGTATAGAAGGGTTAGATGTTACTCCATATAAGGATCAATACAGAAAATCGAGTCAGTTTGATCTAAGTTTTATTTTTTCTGAGCAAGCGGGTCAAATATCATTGCACTTAGAATATAACACGGACATTTATGAGTTAGATTTTATAAAAAACTTATGTATTCATTTAGAATCGCTTTTAGTCCAAAGTATGCAGCATCCTGATCAAAATATATCAGAATTATCATTTCTTAGAGCATCAGAAAAACAACAGTTGTTAGAAGGGTTTAATGCTACAAAAACTGTTTATTCAAAAGAAGCAAGTATAGTTGATTTGTTTGTGAAACAGGTGATTAAAACACCAACTGCTATAGCATTAGTTCATAAGAATAAAAAATATACATATCAGGAATTAGATGAATTATCGAATCAATTAGCTCACTTTATTTTAGACAACTATAATGTATCTGTAGAGGATTTAGTGGCTGTAAAGCTAGAAAGAACAGATTGGTTAGTAATTTCTTTACTAGCCGTATTGAAAACAGGATGCGCGTATGTTCCAATTGATACTACGTATCCGGAACAACGTATTGATTATATAGAAAAAGATAGTAATTGCGTAGTTACTATAGACGAAAATCTACTAGTAGAATTTAATCGACAAGAAGATATAGTAAAAACGCTTCCTAAAACACATATAAAATCTTCGAATTTAGCATATGTAATTTATACCTCTGGATCAACAGGTAAACCAAAAGGAGTGATGATCGAGCATAAAAGTTTAGTAAACCTATGTTCTTGGCATATTTCTGAATATAATCTAGAAGCATCCAGTAGAGGTAGTTTATATGCAGGTATAGGATTTGATGCTTCAGTATGGGAAATTTATCCATATTTGGTTTCGGGAGGTAGTTTATATCCGATTTCTGATCATGAGATTCGTTATGATGTTGATGCGTTAACAGCATTTTTAGGAGATCATAAAATAACACACACCTACTTACCAACCAAGATTTGTGAGGAGTTGGTTAATCGTAATATTGAATTGGGTAACACTAAAATACTAACAGGAGGAGAGGCGCTGAAGCTACCAGAAAATAGTAATAGTCTTAGGATTTACAATAACTATGGCCCTTCTGAAAACACGGTGGTTACTACTAGTTTTGACCTTAAGGATCGAATAGGAGAAAGCATACCTATTGGGCGTCCAATATCTAATACTGAGGTGTATATTCTATCAGAATATCTAGAGTTACAACCTATTTCGGTTGTTGGAGAAATTTGTATCTCAGGGGATGGGTTATCTCGAGGGTATTTAAACCGTCCAGAACTAACAGAAGAGATGTTTGTAACACATCCTTTTAATAAAGAAAGGCGCTTATATAGAACAGGGGATTTGGGTAGATGGTTGCCAGACGGTACGGTTGAGTTTTTAGGAAGAAAAGATGATCAGATAAAAATAAGAGGATATCGTATTGAATTAGGTGAAATAGAAAACGTTATTTTATCTCAAGCTAAAATGAAACAAGCGGTTGTCTTAGCCCAAGAAATTGCAGGAGATACCATATTGGCCGCTTATTATGTTAATGAAGAGGAAGTTGGCAAACAAGAGTTAAGAACTGCAATCGGCAAAGAGTTACCAGAATATATGGTACCCAGTTATTTTGTCTCATTGGAAGAGCTTCCATTGACGTCTAATGGAAAAATAGATAAAGCGTCATTACCGGAAGTAACCGAAGAGGATATTGTTAGAAATGAATTTGTAGCAGCTAAAACAGAAGATGAAAAACAATTAGTTTCTATATGGCAAGAAGTCTTAGACATAGAAAATATTGGAGTTACTGATAATTTCTTTGAATTAGGAGGGCATAGTCTAAAAGCGACTATTCTTATAAACAAGATAAAAAAAGGCTTAGGGTTAGAGGTGTCAATCAAGGATCTATTTCTTAATCCAACCATTATAGGGATGTTATCCAATGCAATTGAAAACAAGTATGATGCTATTCCATTAGTTGAAAATCAAGACAATTATGCATTAACTTCTTCTCAAAGGCGTTTATGGGTTTTGAGTCAATTTAAGGAAGGAAACATTGCCTATAACATTTCTGGGGTTACAGACATAAAGGGTATATTAGATGTAGATCAACTTTCCAATGCTTTTCTAAATCTTATTTCCAGACATGAAAGTTTACGTACTGTTTTTAAGAGAAATGATAACGAAGAGGTTCGTCAACATATTATGGATGTTAATACGATTGATTTTAGTATTAATACGTTTGATCTTTGTACCTGTAAAAACCAGGATTTGTCAATAAAAACTATTATTGATAAAAATCACCAACATCAGTTTGATTTAGAAAAAGGACTTTTGGTAAAACTAGAAGTACTTAAGATTTCTTCAGATAGACATTTATTGGTATTCAATATGCATCATATTATAAGTGATGGTTGGTCTATGGAAATCTTACAACAAGAATTGATGCTGACGTATAATAGTTTAGTTCATAATACGGATATTCAATTATCCAAATTATCCATTCAATATAAGGATTATGCAGCCTGGTTATTATCAAAAGAACGACAAAATAAATTAAATACCTCTAAAGAATATTGGTTAGAGCAGTTTAAAGGAGAATTACCAGTAATGGAATTACCTACCAATAAAAAGAGACCAAAAATAAAAACCTATAACGGCGATAGTATCATACACAATCTTTCTAAAGATGTAAGTGAACAACTACAGTTATTTTCAGAACAAAATGAAGTTAGTATATTCATGGTGTTGATGGCAGGTATTAATGGATTGTTATCTCGATATACAAATAGTAATGATATCATTTTAGGAACACCAGTTGCCGGAAGAGATCATTTAGAGCTAGAAAATCAAATAGGGTTATATCTTAATACCCTAGCAATCCGAACACAATTTGATAACACAATTTGTTTTAATGATTTGGTAAACCTTCAGAAAGGGATTTTATTAGATGCATATTCTCATCAGGAGTATCCGTTAGATGTTTTAGTAGATGATTTAGATGTACAACGGGATACAAGTCGTTCTGCATTATTCGATATCTTAGTAATATTGCAGAATCAGCAAGATTTATTTTCTTCGGAATCCTTAAAAATTGATGGACTAGAAATAAGACCTTATTTAGAGCATCGTAGAAATGTGAGTCAGTTTGATATGAGTTTTATTTTTTCAGAAAAAGAAGGGCAATTGTCGTTACAACTGGAATATAACACAGATGTTTATGACGCTAATTTTGTAGAAAATTTGATTTTTCATTTAGATAATTTTATAACGAACTGTATTTATAATTCCAATAAACCAATTTCCAAAATCAATTATGTAAGTGATGCAGAACAGCAAAAGTTATTATATGATTTTAATGCAACTACAGTAGAGACCGTAAACGATAGGACTATTGTTGATTTATTTACGGAACAGGCACTAAAGACTCCGTACGATATTGCTATAGTTTGTGAAGACCAAGAGTTCACGTATGAGGAGGTGGATGAATTGTCAAATCAACTAGCTAATTTCTTAATGTCCAAATATGATATTAAACAAGAGGATTTGATAGGTGTAAAATTGCATAGAGACGAGTGGTTAGTAGTATCATTACTTGCTGTATTAAAAACAGGTGGAGCTTATGTACCTATAGATCCGGAGTATCCGCAACAGCGAATAGACTATATCGAAAATGATAGTAATTGTAAGGTTACTATAGATAGAGAGTTACTTACTTTATCAATGGAAGAAGATATTATTTACAAAAAACTTCCCAAGATAAGTATAAAACCATCAAATTTAGCGTATGTAATCTATACGTCTGGTTCTACTGGTGCTCCAAAAGGAGTCATGCTCACTCATAACAATGCAGTGAATATGTTAAATTGGTCAAGAAGAGAGTTTAAAACTACCGGGTTTGATATGATGTATGCAGTTACTTCGCATTGTTTTGATTTATCCGTTTATGAAATATTTTACCCTTTAAGTGTTGGTAAAAAGATTCGAATTTTATCTAGTGGGTTAGAAATTGAGAAGCATTTAGATCGAGATCAAAATGTGTTAATTAATACCGTGCCTTCAGTTTTGCAAACTTTATTTGATACCGAAGTTTCTTTCTCTAATGTTGTAGGCGTTAATTTGGCAGGAGAACCATTCCCTGTATCATTTACTAATAAGTTTTTATCCACAGATATAGAAGTTCGCAATTTATACGGGCCATCAGAAGATACTACCTATAGTAGTTGTCAAAAAATTGAAAGGTACTATGAACGATCTACGCCGATTGGAGCTCCCATAGATAACACGCAGTTTTATATTTTATCTGATGATCTTGCGTTGCAACCTATTGGTGTAATAGGCGAAATTTGTATTTCTGGAGATGGATTGTCCAAAGGATACTTGAATAAACCTGAATTAACGAAAGAAAAATTTATTGATCATCCTTTCATAAACGGAAAAAAATTATACAAAACAGGAGATTTAGGCAGATGGTTGTCGGATGGCACTATAGAATTTATAGGTCGTAAAGATGATCAAGTGAAAATTAGAGGATATCGAATTGAATTAGGAGAAATTGAGAATGTACTGGTAGAACAAGAAAATATCCAGCAAGCACTGGTTCTTGTAAAAGAAATTCAAGGTGATAATGTTCTAGTATCTTATTTGATTGGTTCAGCAGATATTAATAAACAAGAACTAAAATCTAATTTAAGGACATATTTACCAGATTATATGATTCCTGATTATTTTCAAGTATTAGACTCATTTCCATTAACTCCCAATGGTAAAATTGATAAGAAAGCGCTTCCAGAAGTAATAGGGAAAGATATATTTAGAAATGAATATGTTGCTCCTAGTACTGCAATAGAAAAGCAATTAGTAGGAATCTGGGAAGAGGTTTTAAAAGTGAATGGAGTTGGTGTTACTGATAACTTCTTTGAATTAGGAGGAAATAGTTTAAAAGCAACAGTGCTTATCAATAAGATAAACAAAACTTTCAATACATTATTCTCTATTCAGGACCTGTATGAAACTCAGGATATAGCTGGAATCTCAACTAAATTAAAATTCATTGTTTTTCAGAATCAATTAGAATTAACTAATGCCGATAACCTTGAAGAGGTAACTATATAAATTTCTTTTTTTCTAAAAAAAAACAGTTAGAACCCTGGATTGAAATGTAAATCTTTTGATTTACCCTTATTCTATATTCATTCATATAAATGCATAAAATCTATAGGTAACTGATCATCAAACCATGATTATGCCTTGTTTGAATCTGTAATTACATTCCAGATTAACTTGAAAACCAAATATTGTGATAGATAATTTAATACATACATTAGAGTCATTAAATGTTGGCCTTAAAGTAGATAATGGAAATATTAAAATTAATGCTCCAAAAGGCACATTATCTGCGGAAATTATTGAGGATATTAAAGCTCATAAGGATCAGTTAATCAAACTGCTTTCTTCATCTGAAACTATTCTTGTAGCAGAAAAGAAAGAGTTTTATGAGTTAACTTCTTCTCAAAGACGTCTATGGGCTTTGAGTCAATTGGAAGAAGGTAATATCGCCTATAATATTTTTGATGCTTTTAAATTTTCGGGAATAGTAGATATTGATACATTATCTCTAGCATTTTTAAAGTTAGTAGGACGACATGAAAGCTTACGAACGATTTTCAAGGAAAATGAAAATGGAGAATTAGGACAATATATAGTTTCTATAGAACAGTATTTTGGAGAATTAAAATTTTTAGATGTAAGTGATAATAGTTCTGACGAGCTTCTGAAAAATCATTCAAAAACTGTTCAAGAACATGTTTTTAACCTAGAGAAAGGGCCATTATTTATAGGAGAAGTGGTTAAGATATCTGATCAAGAACATGTCTTACTTCTGAATATGCATCATATTATCGGGGATGGATGGTCAATGGGAGTGTTGAGTAGAGAATTTGTACTAATTTATAACAGTTTAATTCTAGGAAAAGAAATAACATTACCAGAGCTATCCATTCAATATAAAGATTATGCAGCATGGCAAAACAGCGCTACCAAACGATTAGAATCGGAAAAATCTAAGTCTTTTTGGTTAGATAAATTTAAAGGGGATTTACCCATTTTAGAACTCCCAACAAGTAAAATAAGACCGAAGATAAAAACGTATAATGGGTCAAATATTACATATTCATTTTCAAAACAAAGTACTTCTCGATTAAAAGCATACGCTCAGCAAAAAGAGGCTACTTTATTTATGTTGCTAATGGCTGGGATTAATGGATTGTTTTCCAGATATACCAACACTAGAGATATCATTTTAGGCACACCAGTCGCAGGAAGAGAACATGCTGATTTAGAAAATCAGGTAGGTTTGTATTTAAATACCTTAGCGGTTCGCACAGAATTGGAATTAGCATCTAGTTTTAAGGATTTAGTATCCATACAGAAAACTACATTATTAGATGCGTATTCACATCAGGAGTATCCTTTTGATAGTTTAATTGACGATTTAGCAATCACAAGAGATATTAGTCGTTCAGCTCTATTTGATGTTATGGTGGTACTACAAAACCAACAAGAATTATTTGCATCGGATAGTTTGCGTTTAAACGGTATTGAAATATCACCTTATCGAAATAAGCAGGCCTCATTTAGCAAATTTGATATCAGTTTTATTTTTTCAGAAAAAGAAGATCAATTATCTGTAAACATAGAATATAATACAGATGTTTATGAGTTAGATTTTATAGAAAGATTATGTGTTCATTTAGATAATTTTATAATACGGGGAATAAACAACCCAAACCAAAAAGTAGCCACACTCAATTACTTAGAAGCCTCTGAAGAGAACCAGTTGTTTTATGACTTTAATGATACCTCTTTTAATATTCCCGATAGTTCTATTATAGATTTATTTGTAGCGCAAGCAGCAAAAAATCCAGAGCATGTTGCTGTAATACATGAGAGTAAAGAATTTACATATGGTGAGTTGGATGAGGTTTCTAATGAGTTGGCTCATTATTTATTACATCAGTATAATCTGAAAACAGAAGAACTGGTGGGAGTAAAATTAGATCGTAGCGAATGGTTATTGATTTCTATATTGGCAGTATTAAAGACAGGTGCGGCTTATGTACCTATTGACCCTAATTATCCAGCGCAACGGATATCTTATATAGAAAATGATAGTAATTGCAAAGTTACTATTGATCAAGATGTATTAACAGCATTTAGAAATGCAGATGGTATAAGTAATACCCTTCCGGAAATAAGTATTACATCAGATACGCTTGCTTATGTGATTTACACATCGGGCTCAACAGGCGCGCCAAAAGGGGTGATGATAACCCATAAAAATGCATCATCGATGTTGCATTGGTCGATGAGAGAATTTAGAGATACAGATTTTGATATATTGTATGCAGTAACTTCTTATTGTTTTGATTTATCCGTATACGAGTTTTTCTATCCCTTAAGTATAGGTAAACCAATACGTTTACTAGATAATGGTTTATGTATAGGAGATTATCTAAATAAAGATACCAAGATATTTATAAATACAGTCCCCTCTGTTATTCAATCATTATTAGAGAAAAACATTTCATTTGATAATGTAGTAGGAATTAATCTTGCTGGAGAGCCTTTTCCAATACGATTGGCTGAGCATTTTCAGAATTTAGAGATAGAAGTTAGAAATTTATATGGTCCATCTGAAGATACAACATATAGTAGTTGTCAGTTAATAGATCAAGAATATAGTGGTTCTGTTCCAATCGGTAAGCCTATAGATAATACTCAATTTTATATCTTGTCAGAAGCGTTATCGGCGCAACCTATTGGTGTAATAGGCGAAATTTGTATTTCTGGAGATGGATTATCGAGGGGGTATCTACATAAACAAGAACTCACAGATGAAAAATTTATAAATCATCCTTTTCTAGAAGGAAAGAAGTTATACAAAACAGGAGACTTAGGAAAGTGGCAATCCGATGGTACTATTTTGTTTTTAGGGCGAAAAGATAGTCAGGTAAAAGTTAGAGGTCATCGTATTGAGTTAGGTGAAATAGAACATGTTTTAGAACATCAGGAGGATGTTGATCAAGCTGTAGTTATAGTTAAAGAATTGGGTGGGGATCAAGTATTAGTCGCTTATTTGGTTAGTGAGTTAGTTGATAAATCTGTATTACGTGCAACATTAAGTGCTGAATTACCTGAATATATGATTCCAAACTATTTTGTGGTATTAGATAAGTTTCCTTTAACTCCTAATGGTAAGATCGATAAGAAAGTACTACCCGCTGTTGAGAATGAAGATAGTATCCAGAGAGCATACGTTGCACCTGTTACAAAATTAGAAAAACAATTAGTAACGATATGGGAAGAAGTTCTGGGGGTTGAGAATATAGGGACCACTGATAATTTCTTTGAATTAGGAGGGCATAGTCTTAAAGTAGTTTTGATACTTAATAAAATAAAAAAAGAGTTAGGCTTAGAATTGAGCACAAAAGATATGTTCCTAAACCCTACCGTAAACGGTATAATTACTCTTGCAAAGAAAAACAGATATATTACTATTCCCAAAGCCAAGGAACAAGATAATTATGTATTAACATCATCGCAGCGACGTTTATGGACGTTAAGTCAGTTTCCAGAGGGAAGCGTGGCATATAATATTCCAGGTATTTATCGATTAAATGGAAATGTAAATATTGATGTGTTAAGAGAAGCTTTTAAGTTATTAATCGACAGACATGAGAGTTTACGAACATGTTTTAGAAGTAATAATGACGGAGAAACCAGACAACATATTTTGCCATTGTCTGCTATTAAAACTAATATTCCTGTAGATGATCTTAGCGCTATTACTACAGAGAATCAAGATCAAAAAATAGCATCTATTCTTGATAAGAATAATAAGCACGTTTTTGATTTGAATCAAGCACCTTTAATTACATTACGCTTAATTGAATTAGCTTCGGATGATCAGTTGTTAGCATTCAATATGCACCATATCATAAGTGATGGTTGGTCAATTGAGGTAATGAGTGCAGAGTTTATGCTAATTTATAAAGCTTTGGTACAAGGAGTTGATTATACATTACCAGAATTATCTATTCAGTATAAAGACTATTCAGAATGGATGGCAGGAGAAGAACAACAATCTAAATTGGAAACTGCAAAGGAGTATTGGTTGGATAAGTATAAAGGAGATTTGCCAGTTTTAGAACTCCCAACCAGCAAAACAAGACCAAAAACCAAAACATATAATGGAGATTCGTTAACATATCGTTTTTCAAAAAATTGGACTTCCGAATTAGAATTGTTTTCGAAAAAAAATAAAACCAGTTTATTTGTGTTGTTAATGGCTGGTATTAACGGGTTGCTTTCCCGATATACCAATACCCAAGACATTGTTTTGGGAACACCAGTAGCAGGAAGAGATCATACGGATCTAGAAAATCAAATAGGATTATACCTCAATACGCTAGCAATTCGTACCAATTTTGAATCATCTACATCTTTTAATGATTTGTTAGATATTCAAAATACTACATTGTTAGATGCGTATTCACATCAGGATTATCCATTTGATAGCTTAGTAGATCAATTAGGGGTACAGCGAGATACAGCTAGATCTCCATTATTTGATGTTATGGTAGTATTGCAAAACCAACAGGATTTGTTTTCGTCAAAGTCAGTAGCAAAGGACGAACTAGATATAAAACCGTATACTGATAACTATAGAAAATCAAGTCAGTTTGATTTAAGTTTTATTTTTTCTCAAGAAGAAGGCCAATTATCGCTGCATTTAGAATATAATACAGATATCTATGAGATAACTTTCATTCAAAAGTTAATTATACATTTAGAAAACTTTATAGAAAACTGTATACTCGATTCTAGTGAGAGTATTTCTAAACTAGGGTATTTAAACGAATCAGAAAAAAAGGAATTATTAAATGATTTTAGTACTAATCAAAAAGAGTGTGTTAATGATAAAAATATAGTAGAACTATTTGTTGCTAAGGTTAATGAAACTCCAGATGCCACAGCATTAGTTTTTGAGAGAAAAGAACTTACCTATAGAGAATTAGATGAATTGTCTAATCAATTAGCGCACTATTTGTTGGAAAATCATGAATTATCAATAGAAGATTTAGTAGCTGTAAAACTAGAAAGAACTGAATGGTTAGTAATTTCTTTACTGGCTGTATTGAAAACTGGATGTGCATACGTTCCAATTGATACTACATATCCTCAGCAACGTATTAATTATATAGAGGAAGACAGCAATTGTAAAATTACTATTGATAAAAATTTCTTGGAAGTTTTTCAGAGAGAAGAAAATTTATCGAAATCTCTTCCTCAAGTAGATATTTCACCTTCTAATTTGGCATACATAATTTATACTTCAGGATCAACTGGTAAGCCAAAAGGAGTAATGATTGAACATAAAAGTTTATCGAATTTATGTTCATGGCATGTTTCTGAATATAATCTAGATGCATCCAGTAGAGGTAGTTTATATGCGGGTATTGGGTTTGATGCTTCAGTATGGGAGATTTACCCATATTTACTGTCTGGTGGATCATTATATCCAATTTCTAATCAAGAGGTGCGATATGATACTGGTCTATTGACAGGTTTTTTAAGAGATCACGAAATAACACATGCGTATTTGCCAACTAAGATTTGTGAAGATCTTGTAATTCAGGATGTTGTATTAGGGAATACTAAAATTTTAACAGGAGGAGAAGCTCTTAAATTACCAGAAAATAGTAATAACCTCAAGATTTATAATAATTATGGACCTTCAGAAAATACTGTAGTTACTACCAGTTTTGATCTCAAGGATCGTACAGGAGAAAGTATTCCTATTGGTCGTCCGATAGTAAATACTCAGGTTTATGTTCTATCAGAAAATTTAGAGTTACAGCCTATTGGTGTTACAGGAGAAATTTGTATTTCAGGAGAAGGGTTATCTAGAGGGTATTTAAATAGACCAGAATTAACCAAAGAAAAATTTATTGATAACCCTTTTGTTAAAGGGACTCGATTATATAAAACGGGTGATTTAGGCAAATGGTTACAAGATGGTTCAATAGAATTTGTTGGCCGAAAAGATAACCAAGTAAAAATAAGGGGATATAGAGTTGAGCTTGGGGAAATAGAACAAGTTCTTTTAGGAATAGCATCAGTATGTCAAGCGGTAATCGTTGATCATGAAGTAGAAAAAGAAAAGGTTTTGGTAGCTTATGTGGTAGGAAATGAAGATTTAGATAAGCAGGCATTGCGTATAGGGTTAAGTAATGAATTGCCAGAATATATGGTGCCAAACTATTATGTTGAAATAGACGAACTTCCATTAACTTCTAATGGAAAAGTTGATAAAAAAGCACTACCAAAAATAACGGATCAAGATTTAGTTAAAGAAGAGTACGTGGCAGCTGTTACCAAAGAAGAAAAGCAATTAGTACTTATTTGGGAAGAGATACTAGGAATAAAAAATATAGGAGTTACCGATAACTTCTTTGAACTAGGAGGTCATAGCCTTAAAATTATGGTGTTGATTAATAAGATCAATCAAAAATTCAATATAGAAATTACCGCAGGAGAAGTATATAGAAATATGACAATACTTCGATTAAGTAAGTTACTTAAATCGAAAAATTCTATTGTTTTTAATGAAATACCTTCGATTCAATCTCAAGAGGATGGATATATGATGTCCAACGAACAATTAAGAATGTGGTTAGCATCACAAACAAGTACTGGATCTAAGGCTCATAATATTGAAACTGGTTACAAAATTGAAGGAAAGTTCGATGTAGAGACATTCAAAAAATCAGTTCAATATCTATTGGATAGACATGAAGCACTTAGAACTTCTTTTTCTATAAACAAAAAAGGAGATGTAGTGCAGTATATAAGTCATCGGGTGGATGTCAACTCTGTTGTAACTTATGTTTCTCAAGATCAATTAATAACAGGGAGTTATGTTGATGAATTATTAGAATCCTTTAATCATTTCGTATTTGATTTAGATACGTCACCACTTTTTAGAGTATTACTAATTCAGAAAAACGAAGAAGAATATATATTGGCATATATGATGCATCATATAATTGGTGATTTTAGCTCGGATGAAATTTTAAACAAAGAGTTAGCATATGTATACGATCGGATTTATAATGGGAAAAATATTGAACTTCCTAAACTTAAAGTTCAATACAAGGATTATGTTAAATGGATTAAGAATCGTATAAATGAGAATGAATTTCAAGCTCAGAGTGAGTTTTGGAAATCGCATCTTAAGGATGTTCAGCAAGAAAAGAAATGGCATAAACAAGTAACTGTTGATGATTTTCGAGGAGCTCACTTTACAGAGATCTTCGATAAAAAATTAACAGATAGTATTGAAGAATACTGTAAAAGTAATGATAGAGGTTTAATGAGTTTGATAGCTTCTGCATTGGGAGTTTTAATTCATAAGGCTAGTGGACAGAAGGACATATTAATTAGTGTTCCGATAAGCTTAAGAAATCACCCTGATTTAATGGATCAAGTCGGATTATACCTTAATTTGATGCCTTATAATGTACATATTAATCCTTTTGATAAAATTGAGGAATTATTACAAAAATCATCGGATAATCAAATAAATATGATTGATTCATCATTCTATCCTTTTGACGCTATTTTAGATGATTTTCAATCACTTAATGGATTCAGTTTGGTAAATAGGATAGATGTTTGCTTGAATGTTATTAATCGAGATCAAGAATCAATTAACAGAGGAGATTTCGGAGAATTTACATTTAAATCCCAACCTCAAGAATTGAAAAAAAGTAAATTTCCTATCTGTTTTTATATCCATCAAGAAGAAAATAAGATATCATACACTATAGAATATCAAACTACAATATTTAACAAAAAAGAAGTGTCAATATTAGCTAAACGTTTTTGTAAATGCGTAGAGTTATTATTGAAAGATTCAGAAAAAGAGATCAATACCATACATCTAATTGATAAGAAAACAATTCCTGTTTTCGGAATTTAGAATAAACTCTTTACCCGCACAACATCCATATTTAGAAAAATAGTGCCCGTTTTAATACGTAAGGTCCGGGTAGATAGCTTTTTAGTTTTTGATGTAAAAAATTAAAAACTAAGATACGGATGTTGTTATATAAATTTTAACACATATCAAGTTCAGAAAAATAGCATTAAATCTTAAAAACAATGAAAAACCTAAGTTCATATCACCAACAACGTTTGTGGTTTATTGATCATTTTGAGAAAAATGACCTTTATGTAGGAGGACCAATTTATCATAATATCCCTTTGTTTTTCAAGGTGAATAAAAAAATTAAAAAGGAGTCAATAGAGGCGGCAATTCTTCAATTGGCTAAAAACCATAGTATTCTAAGAACAGGTTTTTTAAAAGAGGAAGATCATATTTTTCAAAAAGTTTCTGAAATTGAAGATTTCCCTATTGAAGCAATTTGTTTAGAAGCGCAAGAACTAAAAAATAGAGAGGAAGAACTACGTCAAAAACCGTTTGATTTTGATTCAGAATACTTATTTAAAATCTATTTTGATAGTAAAAACGATAGTACAGATTTTTTGTTCATATTTCATCATGCAATTATAGATCGTAAAAGTTTAAAACTTGTAAAGAAAGAATTTTTAACCGCTATTGATAATACAGATACAGGTCTTAATGAAAGTTTTCAATATTTAGATTTTTCTAATTGGCAAAATGGGTTAACGGATGACGATTTAGAATCTCTTTCTTTTTACTGGAAATCAAAATTGAAAGATTTACAAGTATTATACTTCCCTACAGATAAAGAACGAGAACAAGTTCATGTATATAAAGCTAACAAGAAAAAATTTGCATTACGACAAAATCAAATAGATTCATTTTGTGAAAAATCAAATATTAACCCACGTAGTTTATTTCTGGCAGCTTATAAAATGGCTCTTGTTAAATTAACAGGGTTATCAGATATTGTTATTGGAACATTGATGGATTTGCGGACTGAAAATACTAAAAACATAATAGGTCCTATAGAGAATTTGGTAGTATTGCGAACTTTTTTACAAACTGATAAAGAGCTCAAGAAACTATGTAAGATCGTCGATCAGACCTTAACAGAATCAGAAGAATATAAGACTATGCCGTTTGATAGGTTAGTTCGTGAGATCAACCCTAAAAAGGATATGAGTCGTACGGCATTATTTGATATTTTATATGTCTATGATGATAATGATCTAAATAATAACACGAACTCCTATGATGTAAATGATACGAATCAAGGATGGGGTAAATATGATTTTAATTTATTAGTAAGTAAAAATCAAAAAGATTATGATTTTGTTTTGACATACAATGAGTTGTATTTTAATTCAGGTACCGTCGAGTCACTTTTGAATTTAATACAAAGGCTATTGTTTTCTTTAGTCAAAGAAGATGAAGTGAAACTAAAAGATATTCCATTACTATCTAAAGATGAAGAATTAAATCTTATACATAAAACCATATCAGGTTTTGAAAAAGAAGATAGTACAATTGTAAGTGGTTTTTTGCAAAATGTTGAAAGGTGTAAAGATAAAACAGCATTGACTTGGTCAGGAGGAAGCATGAGTTATTTGGATTTACATGTTCGTTCTAATCAAATGGCTAATATGCTTATAGATCACTTTGATGTGAAGGTACAAGATGCTATAGCCGTTGTTTTACCAAAATCAGAAGAACTTATAGTTGTATTACTGGCCGTTCTTAAATGTGGAGCTACATATGTTCCTATAAACCCAGATTATCCAGAAGAAAGAAAATCATTTATTCTTTCAGATACTTCTAGTAAATTAATAATAGATGAAGACTTTTTATATACATTTTCTTCGACTATAAAGGATACAGATACGAGTGCTCCTAAAGTAGAAGTTGTCCCAAATGATTTAGCATACATTATATATACTTCAGGGACGACAGGACAACCTAAAGGAGTTATGATAGAACATCGTAATGCAATGAGTTTATTTAAATCTTGTAATGAGAAATTTAATTTTTCTGCCAATGATTCTTGGACATTCTTCCATTCCTATTGTTTCGATTTTTCTGTTTGGGAGATTTTTGGATGTCTTCTAAGTGGAGGTAATCTTGTTGTAATTAATGATCAAGAAGCAAGAGACCCAGAATCTCTTGTTAGATTAATGAATGATAATAAGGTTACAATATTTAGTCAGACACCATCCGCATTTTATAATTTTATGGAGCATAAACTAGAGATTCCTTCTTTACGATATGTCATATTTGGAGGAGAATCATTGAATCCTTTAAAATTAAAAGAATGGAGTGAAAAGCATCCCGAAGTTAACTTAATAAACATGTATGGAATTACTGAAACCACAGTGCATGTTACCTTTAAGAAATTAACGCAAAAATCGCTGATATTACCAGTTAGTACAATTGGTAAGCCTTTATCGTTTGCGCAATGTTATATTTTAGATAAAGAACAGCATTTACTTCCATATGGTAGACCAGGAGAGCTATACGTTGCAGGAGAAGGAGTAGCACGTGGATATTTGAATAGAGAAGAGTTAGATGCAGAAAAATTTATAAGAGATCCATTTGCAAAAAATGAAAAAATGTATCGTACTGGTGATTTGGTTCGTTTTCTTGATAATGGTGAAATGGAGTATTTAGGAAGGATAGATGATCAGGTGAAAATTAGAGGATATCGTATAGAATTAGATGAAATAAAAAAACAGCTCGATACACTAACAGAGATTACACAAAGTGTTATAAAGTTAATTGAAATGCCTGACGGAGATAAGAGTATTGTAGCATATGTTTCGGTTTCGGATAATTTGTTGGTAAGTGATATAAAATCTCATATCTCCAGTAAAGTACCTGAATATATGGTGCCAGCTTTTATAGTAATTATGGAACAAATTCCTATGAATTCTAATGGCAAAATTGATAAATCAAGTTTACCATCTCCTTTAGAAAACTTGTTAGGAAATGTCATAGAAAATATTACGCCTTCTAATCAAATAGAAAGTAAATTATTTAATATTTGGACAGAATTACTGAATACTGATAATTTTGGAATCCACCACAACTTTTTTGAACTTGGCGGACACAGTTTAAAAGCTACACGGCTTATAGGAAACATTCATAAAACCTTTCAGGTAAAACTGGAACTTAAACAGTTATTTTCAAATCCAACTCTTAGAGAGCAAGCTAGACTTATAGAATCGTGTGATAAAAAAACTTTTTCTAGTATTCAAAAAGCTGCAATAGCTGATAGTTATCCTGTGTCCGATGCACAAAGAAGATTGTTGATTTTAAGTCAAGTGGAAGAGAACTCGGTAGCTTATAATATGCCATCTTACATGATTTTGAATGATAATTATGATATTGAAAACCTTAAAAAAGCAATAAAAGCAGTAATAAGTAGGCATGAAATTTTAAGAACTGTTTTCAAAGAGGATGATTTAGGTGATTTTAGACAATATGTTTTGTCTCAAGAAGAGTTAGATTTCCAAATAGATATCATTGATTTTACCCAAGAACTAAATAAAGATGAATGTGTAAAAATATATACAAGAGAAGATTCATATAAACCATTTGATTTAGTTAATGGTCCTCTTATCCGAGTAAGTGTACTAAAACTCTCTGATGATCAATATGTTTTTTATTATAACATGCATCATATTATTAGTGATGGTTGGTCAATAGAAGTCTTAGCAAAGGATGTACTTGCATATTATGAATATTATAGAAATGGCAAAAAGTTGGAGTTGCCAAAACTAAATATTCAATATAAAGATTATGCTATTTGGAAACAAAATCAAGTTAAAGGGAATATTTTTCAAACTCATAAACAATATTGGTTAAACCAATTTAGTGGAGAGATTCCGAAATTGAATTTGAATATTGCTAAGAAACGTCCTCTTGTCAAAACAAATAATGGAGGAGTAATAAGCAATCAGTTATCCATGGAAACTTCTGTTAGTTTATTAGAATTAGCTCAAAACACAGGTACTACTTTGTATATGAATGTTTTGAGTGTAGTATATATGCTGTTATATCGATATTCATATCAAAAGGATATCATTGTTGGTAGCCCATTAGCCGGAAGAGAAAACCCTGAATTGAAGGATCAAATAGGGTTATATTTAAATACAATTGCATTAAGACAATATCTAAATCATAAAGATACTTATACTGATTTACTCGAAAATGTAAAAAATATAGTGTTAGAAGGATTTGAACATCAAGAGTATCCATTTGATACATTAATAGAAGATATAGGACAAGCTCGGGATTTATCTAGAAGTCCTTTGTTTGATGCGTTGCTGGTACTTAATGAAGAAGTAAGAGCACAAAAACAATTTACAACGGCAAGGAAAGAGCTAAAATCAAGCAAAGAATTAAACATCCGAAGCAAGTTTGATATTACTTTTTATTTTACAGTTTCCGGTTCAGAGATACGTTATGACTTGATCTATAATAAAGACCTCTTTGATGATTCAGCAATTAATGAACTATCAACTGATTTTGTTTCTCTTTTTGAACAGATAGTTCAGAACTCTTCAGGTCGCATAGAAGATTATTGTAAAGGCATTTTAGACGACGTTGAAAATGACGAGCAAGAAAGCTTTACTGAAGAATTAATTATGTCTATCGACGAAAATTTTTAGGTCATGAGTCATAAAAAACTAGGGATTATATCCGGTATGGGTACGAAAGCAGGATTGCTTTTTATTAATAAGCTTATCCAAAATATACAAGCGATAAAAGATCAAGATTTTCCAGAATTTATAGTTCATAACAATAGCCAAGTACCGGATAGAACCTTAGCAATTGTTTATGGTGAAGAGTCACCTAATAGTCAACTTTTAAGGTCTTTAGATATAATGAGAAAGTGTAATGTTGATTATATCGTCTCAACCTGTATCACTTCATATTTTTTTTTAAATCAATTAGAAAATGGATTGAAGCAGAATATTTTAAATCCAATTGATTTGGTAGCCGAAACTATAATGAATGATTACATAGGTGTTCAACGAGTTGGTTTATTAGCAACTACGGGAACTATAAGATCAAAACTATTTCATAATAAGTTTAAGAATTTGCCTTTTGAGCTGATCACTTTGGACGATATTGATCAGGAAGAAAAATTTATGAAATCAGTTTATATGCAAGGAGGATTGAAATCTGCACAAATATCTCAAGAAGCATATGCTCTTTTTCAAGAAGCTGTTAATAGGTTAAAAAATAAAAATATCGATTTAATAATAGGTGGTTGTACAGAGGTTCAGATTGGTTACAGTAAAACTGAGGAAACGATTCCTTACTTGGATGCAGTAGATGTTTTAGTGGATACGGTAATAAATAAATTGAATTTAAAAAGTAGAGTACTAAGTAAAAAAATGGTTTACCATGGATAAAAAAGTAATACATAGTGTTTTTGAGAAAATTGTTTCAGAAAAAGGTAATGCTACTGCAATAGAGTACGATAATAAAACAATTAGTTACGACAGCTTAAATTCCTATGCAAATAGGGTTGCAAATCTATTGAATTTACGTTTGGTTCAAAAAGAGGATGTCGTAGCAACTCTTTTTAATAATGATCTTATACAAATTTTTTCCTTGTTGGGTATTTTTAAATCTGGAGGTATTTATATTCCATTAGATAAAAATTACAAAATAAACCATTGGTCAGTATTATATAATAAAATTAAACCCAAAACAGCAATAGTTTCTCCTTCAGAGTTATCTGTTATAGAGTACTATAATAAGTTATATGACTATACAATTCCAGAAGTTATAGTACTGGATATAGATTCTAATGGCGAATTGATTTATGTTATTTATCGATATTGTAATGATGCATATATAGAAGAATTTTTTGAAGCAGATCTTTTAGGAATGAATGTGAATGTAACCATATCAGGAGATGACTCAAGTTATATATATTTTACTTCAGGTTCAAGTGGGAAGCCTAAGGCTGTTTTGGGAAACCATAAAAGTTTAAGTCATTTTATTCATTGGGAATCTAAGGAGTTAGGTGTTACTGATAAAGAAAAAGTTAGTCAATTAATATCATTAGCTTTTGATGCCTCTTTAAGAGATATTTTTCTGCCATTAATAAATGGAGCTATACTTTGTTTAGTCCCTACAGATATAAAACAAGAACCCATAAAGTTATCCAATTGGATAAGATCACAAGGAATTACTTTACTGCATACGGTACCTACAATGTTTAGGTTATTGTCTTCGTCAGGTTATACAGAAGGAGGCTTAGGATATAATGAATACCCTAAACTTAGAAATTTATTATTAGCCGGGGAAAAGCTATATAATAGAGATATAATAAATTGGAGGGAAGTGTATGGAAACAATACAACGATTATTAACTTGTATGGGACTACAGAAGCAACATTGATTAAATCATTTTATAAAGTAGAGAAAGACCTTCAAGGTGCTCCTTCAGATGTAGTATGTGTAGGGAAACCAATATCAAATACTGTTTTACTGATTTTAAATTCTGATGAGGAGTTATGCCGAATTAATGAAGTTGGAGAAATTTATATAAAAACACCTTTTTTATCAAAAGGTTATTTAAGAGACAAAGAGCAAACAAAGGAAAAATTTATTCAAAATCCATTAAATAATGAAACAGACATTATTTATAAAACAGGTGATTATGGAAAATATGATTCAGATCGTAATATAATTGTACAAGGAAGAAAAGATGGTATTGTAAAACTAAATGGTGTGCGCAGTGATCTTAATTCGATAGAAAGTACGATTCTGAATTTGTCGCAAATTGATATGGTGAAATGCATGCTTGATAAAGAAACTGATTCTGATTCGCGTCTTGTTTGTTTTTATGTGGCTAAATCAGATATTGATTGCAAGGAAGAAATTAGGGCACATTGTTTAGAGTATTTATCTCATTACGAAGTGCCATCAATGTTTATTCGCTTACAATCTTTCCCTATTAATGCTAATGGGAAAATTGATTCAATAGCATTAAAAGAAAACTTAAAAAATATAACAATAAATGAAAATTATGAGAGCGCAACTAACGAAACAGAAAAAGAGCTAATTAAAATTTGGGAGGATGTTCTTGCTATAGAAAAGATTGGGAAGAATGATAATTTTTTGTTTTTAGGTGGGAATAGTATAAAATTAATCCGATTAAAATCAAGGGCTAATAAAGCTTTTGGTGTGTCCTTAAGTATGCAGGACCTCTTTACACATTGTGTGTTAGAATCTCAGGCAAAATTGATAACCTCATCAACTAAAGCTACATACAAAGAAATAAAAAAAGTAGCTGAATCAGAAAGTTACCCGATATCAGATTCTCAAAGGAGATTATGGATATTAAGCCAATTTGAAGATGCTTCTAAAGCTTATAACATGCCATATTCCTTACCCTTAAAAGGGAGTTATGACGTAGATGACTTTAAGAAAGCTATTAATGCTACTATAGAAAGGCATGAGATACTTAGAACAATATTTAAAGAAGATACTTCAGGAGAAGTAAAACAATGGGTATTAGATTCGAAAGAATTAGATTTTCAAATAGATTATAAAGATCTAAGGGAAGAAGAAGATACCTCTTTAGCTGCCAAAAAATATATTATTAAAGATTCTTATCGTGTATTTGATTTGTCTGAAGGGCCGTTACTAAGAGCAAGTTTACTTAGAGTTTCTAACGAGCGTTATATATTTTATTTTAATATGCATCATATCATCAGTGATGGTTGGTCTTTAGGACAATTGATTAAAGATGTAATGAATTATTATAACGCTTACAATAAAGACATTCAACCAAATCTAGATGAATTAAAAATTCAGTATAAAGATTACGCAAGTTGGCAACAATCACAATTAGAGGCAGATCAATTAAAAAAACACAAAGAATATTGGGTAAATAATTTATCAGGAGATTTACAGCCACTAAACTTGCCTGGACAAAAATTAAGACCTAAGATAAAAACACATAATGGTCGAAGATTATCAACTTTTTTATCTACTGATATTACCACTGAGTTAAAAGAATATTGTCGTCAGCAGGAAGGTAGCTTATTTATGGGGCTATTGGCTGTATGGAATGTACTCTGCTACAAGTATACTTCACAAAAAGAAACTCTAGTTGGCGTACCTATTGCAGGAAGAGATCATAAAGATTTAGAGAATCAGATAGGTTTCTATGTTAACTCCTTGGCGTTGCGTAATAAGATGGATGCTCAAGAAAGTTTTACTACATTTTTTAAAAAAGTAAAAGAAAATACACTCGCCGCATATGATCATCAACTATATCCTTTTGATAGACTTATTGAAGATCTGAATATAAAGAGGGATACCAGTCGTAGCCCAGTTTTTGATACCATGTTGGTATTACATAATGTAGAAGATAATTATGAAATATTCTTAGAGAAAGAAAACTCTAGTAATGATATCATTGATCAGGGAGCTGTAGCATCAAAATTGGACATTAATATTCATTTTCAAGAAATAGATGACGCTTTAAGCTTTACCGTAAATTATAATACTGATTTGTATGATAAGAAATCCATAGAAAATTTAATAAATCATTATAAAGAGTTGTTAAATAGTATTCTAAGTAATCCTACACTAAGAATAGAAGAATTAGGCTACCTTAAAAAAGAAGAGATTGGTAAAATTTTAAACGATTTTAATTCGACTAAAGTAGTATATCCAAATGAAAAGACTATTATAGATGTTTTTGAAGAACAGGTAAAAATAGCTCCGAATAAAACTGCTTGTGTTTATAGGCAAAAAAAACTTTCTTATAGAGAACTCAATGAGTTATCCAATAAAATTGCTTCTTATTTGTCTCATGAGAAAAAAATTGAGCCAGAAGATGTTGTTGCAATAGAATTGGATAGAGGAGATTTCACTTTGGCTACAATGTTAGGGGTGTTAAAATGCGGTGGAACTTATTTATTACTGGACCCTGAACTACCTCAGGATAGAATTCAATTTATTATTGAGGATAGTTCTTGTAAGATTTTCTTACAAGTGGATGACGTAATAAAATCAATTAATCAATCCAATGTATATAATCATAATGCTCCCCAAATAAATTCTTCATCGTCTAATTTGGCGTATTTGATTTATACCTCTGGCACTACAGGTAAGCCAAAAGGTGTTAAGATCCAACATAAGTCTATTGTTAATTATGTCAATTGGTTCAAGAATACTAATCAAATAACTTCTAACGATAGTAGTATTGTTACATCAAGTATGGCTTTTGATTTAATCTATACAAGTGTTTTTGGATGTATTTTAAATGGTGGTGCTATTCATTTTTTGGATAAATTAGTTATTAAAGATCCCGTTGAAGTTTCTAGATATATTGAAGAAAATAAGATTACATTCTTAAAAATCACACCTACTTATTTAAATGTTTTGTTAAATCAGGTTGATACTCCAAATCTTATTAATAGTAAAAATTTGAAGCTGATTTTGACAGGAGGAGAGAGTCAAAATCTAACCGATGTTCAAAAAATTATATCCCAGACTAATATAAAATTGATAAACCACTATGGGCCATCAGAAGGAACAATTGGCGTATGTACTTTTGAGATAACAAAAGATAATCTTCAGGGCTTTATGAAGAATCCGGTAATTGGGCGCCCTATTTTTAATAATAAAATATTCATATTAGGAAAGAATCTTCAATTACAACCTGTAGGAGTTATAGGAGAGATTTGTATTGGTGGTGAAGGGTTGGCTAAAGGATACTTGAATAGATCTGAGTTAACCAAAGAAAAGTTTGTTCAAAACCCGTTTCAGAAAGAAGAATACATATATAAAACAGGAGATTTAGGTCGGTGGTTACCTAACGGAACTATTGAGTTTTTAGGAAGAAAAGATGACCAAGTAAAGATTAGAGGATATAGAGTAGAACTTAATGAAATCGAATCTCAATTACAGTCTAAGGAAGATATAGTTGAGGCAGTTACTAAAATTACGACAGACGTATTCGGACAAAAGGAAATAACTGCATATGTGGTCTCACAAAAGAAACTAAACACTAAATATTTACGAAATTATCTGTTAGATAAACTACCAGAATATATGATGCCTGGTCATTTTGTACAAGTAGATAGTATACCTCAGACTAAAAATGGAAAAGTAGATAAAGAATCTTTGCCAGACCCTAAACATATAGAAATTTCACATCAAGAAGAATATATAAAACCAACCAATAAAATAGAAGAAAGAGTATATCTGTTTTGGAAAGAAGTATTAGCTAAGGAGAGAATAAGTATAAAAGACAACTTTTTTAACCTAGGGGGAAATAGCATTAAGGCCATTAAAATATTATATAAGGTTAATAAAGAGTTTGGCGTAAAAATAAACATCATTAGCTTATTCAATTACCCCACTATAGAATATTTAGCTTCTCAAATAAAAATCGCTAAAAAGCAAAAAAAAATTCAAAACACTAACAAGCAGTTAAAAGAGATAGAATTATGATCAAGTTTTTGGAAAAAATTTCGGAAGAAAATATTTTACTAGATATAGTTGATGGACGATTAAAACTCTTTTCAAATAATGAAGAAATAGACCAAAATCTGCTAGCTGAAATTAAAGAGAGAAAAGAAGAAATACTATCTTATTTACAAGATTTTGGTAGCTTTCAATCGCAAAATGTAAGTCATGAGAATATTCCTAAAATAGAACAATTCGATAATTATGAATTATCAGATGCTCAAAAAAGGCTATGGACTCTAAGTCAAATTAAAGATAGTTCCATAGCATATAATATGCCCTCGCATATAAAACTTGATAATAATTACGATATAGCGTATTTTAAAAAAGCCATTTATGCAGTTATAGAAAGACATGAAATTCTAAGAACAATTTTTAAAGAAAATGAAAAAGGAGAAATAAGACAATGGGTTTTGTCGCCAGAAAAGCTAAATTTTAAACTGGATTATCTTGATTACAGAAACGAATCAAATAAAGAAGATTTAGTTTGCAAGTATATTAATAATGATTCATACAAACCTTTTGACTTAGAAAAAGGGCCTCTTCTCAGGGCTTCTATTATGCAGGTTTCTGACAAGTCATATGTGTTTTATTATAATATGCATCATATTATAAGTGATGGTTGGTCTAGAGATATTTTGATTAAAGATGTAATGGAATATTATCAATCTCTTGTTAATGATGTAAAACCTGAGTTGGTAGAATTAAATATTCAGTATAAAGATTATGCAGCTTGGCAATTAACTTCATCTAATAATGAGAAATATTTAGAGAATGAATCATATTGGTTGAATAAATTATCAGGAGAGATGCCTGTATTAGATTTGCCAAGCCAGAAAATAAGAACCAAACGTAAAACATATAAAGGACATAGAATAGAAACCTTAATATCTTCTGAGTTAACAGGCTCTTTAAAAACTTTTTCTCAAGAAAATGGTGGTAGTTTATTCATAAGTTTACTTGCCACTTGGAATCTACTTTTATATAGATATACTTCTTTAAAAGATATTATAATAGGAACTCCGGTTGCAGGAAGAGAGCATGCGGATCTTGATAATCAAATAGGGTTTTATGTAAACACTTTAGCATTGAGAAACAATATTGATGCGAACGATAACTTTATAGAGTTCTATGAAAAAATAAAAGAATCTACCCTACAATCTTTTAGGCATCAGACGTATCCCTTTGACAAATTAGTTGATAAACTAGATCTCACTATTGATCCAAGCAGAAATCCCTTATTTGATGTGATGTTAATATTACAGAATACCGGTAAGGTAATGGATATAATTGATAATGAAAATCAGATTATAGATTCATATAAAGATCTTGGACCTGGAATATCAAAATTTGATATCGAGATTAACTTTAAGGAAGTTGGAGACTATCTGTTGTTTTATGTTAATTACAATACTGATATATATGAGTATTCAATGATAAAAAACTTAATACAACATTACAAAAATCTGATAGGTAGTATTTTAGAAGGTCCAGAACAGAAAATAGGTGATATTGATTACCTTTTAGAGCAAGACAGATATAAACTCTTAGACGAATTTAATGACACAAAAAAATCGTATCCGGACTATAGTACTATAATTGATTTATATAAAGTTGAAGTAGAAAAACAACCTAATAAAATTGCCCTCATTTTTGAAGAAAAAGAGTTCACATATAAACAATTAGATGAGTTATCGAATCAATTTGCAAATTATCTATTAAAAAATCATTCTATAGAAATTGAAGATTTAATAGGCGTTAAATTAGATCGAAGTGAGTGGTTGATAATTTCACTATTAGCAATTTTAAAGACAGGAGGAGCGTATGTTCCAATAGATCCAAAATATCCCCAACAAAGAATAGATCATATAGAAAAGGATAGCAACTGTAAGTTTACAATAGATGAAAATACAGTGAAATCCTTTAAGAAAGAAGCACGTTACTCTGATACAAGTTGCCCAAAAGTAAAAGTTACATCAAAAAATTTAGCGTATGTAATGTATACATCGGGATCAACAGGAAAACCAAAAGGAGTAATGATAGAACAAAAAAATGTAATTAGATTGGTGAAATCATCTAATTATTATCGTTTCTCTAGTAAAGATACATTGTTAGCAACAGGTTCATTTTCATTCGATGCTACTACTTTCGAATATTGGGGTACACTGTTAAATGGATCTCGATTAATATTATGTTCGAACGATACCCTACTAGATAATGAACTTTTGGCATATGAGATAGAGAAAAGAGATGTAAACGTAATGTGGTTCACAGCAGGTTGGTTAAATCAACTAGTAGAGTCTAACCTTGACATATTTAGAAATTTAAAAACTATAATATCTGGTGGTGATAAATTATCTTCTATACATATACATAAGTTACGAGAAACTTATAAAAATCTTGAAATAATCAATGGTTATGGTCCTACAGAAAATACAACTTTTTCTATAACATATAATATAGGGAAAGTGTCAGAAAATATTCCTATCGGACAACCAATTAGTAATAGTAAAGTTTATATACTGGATACTAATAATTCTTTAATTCCTGTTGGAGTTACAGGAGAGATTTGTTTAGGAGGTGATGGTTTGGCGAGAGGATACTTGAATTCACCACAATTAACAGAAGAAAAATTTATATCAAATCCATTTATTAAAGGAGATATAATATACAAAACAGGAGATCTAGGACGATGGTTACCTGATGGAACTGTAGAGTTTATTGGAAGAAAAGATGATCAGGTCAAGATTAGAGGTTATAGAATAGAAGTAGGAGAGATAGCATATCAATTATTAACCAAAGAAGATGTCAAAGAATCAATCGTTTTGGCAAAAGAAACAAATTCAGGAAGTAAAGAGTTGGTGGCTTATTTAGTTTCAGAAGAAGTATTAGATATTTCTAGCTTAAGGGAGTATTTGTCAAAAAGGCTTCCTATCTATATGATTCCTGCTCATTTTATTCAATTAGAAAAACTTCCGTTGACTACGAATGGTAAAGTAGCTAAAAAATTACTTCCCAGTCCAGATGAAGTAGAATTTTTAAGTGGAGTTGAATATGTACCTCCATCAAATGAAAGAGAAAAAGAGTTAATCAAGATATGGAAAGATGTATTGAATAATGAGAATATCGGAATGAATGATGACTTCTTTGAGTTAGGGGGACATAGTTTAAAGGCAACTAGATTAATTAATGAATATCATAAATCCTTTGGTATAAAACTCGGTTTAAAAGATTTGTATAATAGTTCTACAGTTCATTCTCATACTATATTATTAGAAACATCTAATGAGAATGATGGTTATAAAGAAATAAGAATAGCAGAAACTTTAAAATCCTACCCTTTATCTGATGCTCAAAAACGCTTATGGATATTAAGTCAATTTTCAGAAGGTTCATCAGCGTATAATATTTCTTTTCAAACAGAATTACAAGGGGATTACAATGTAGAAAGTTTAGAAAAGGCGTTAAATGATGCTATAGATAGACACGAAATATTGAGAACAATATTTCAAGAAGATGAATCTGGAGAAATAAGACAATGGATTTTAACAAAAGAAACACTTGATTTTAAAATTAAGTATATGGATGTTAGAAGTCGAGAAGATAAACAACAAAGTGTTGATAATTATATTTTAGAAGAATCTTACAGACCATATGATTTAGAAAAAGGACCTCTTTTAAGGGCTAGTTTAATTAGAATGGCTGATGAGAGTTTTATTTTTCATTTTAATATGCATCATATTATTAGTGATGGATGGTCGATGAATGTATTAGCTAATGATGTACTTAAATATTATGAAGCTAATGAAAATGGAGTTGAGGTGGATTTAGCAAAACTGAGAATCCAATATAAGGATTATGCTCTTTGGCAAATAGACCAAACGAATAATGAAAAATTTAAGAACGATAAAAATTATTGGTTAGAGATATTATCCGGTCAATTACCTATACTAGATTTACCAGGCCAAAACCCTCGTCCTAAATCCAAAAAATATCTTGGATATAAACTTGCAACTTATATTTCTTCAGAAAGCACCACACAGTTAAAAGACTTTTGTAATGAAAATTCTGGAAGTTTATTTATGGGGGTCCTAACAGTTTGGAATATTTTGTTTCATAAATACACACAAGGACAGGGTTTTATAATTGGAACACCTGTTGCAGGTAGAGATCATCTCGATTTAAAAAATCAAATTGGATGTTATATAAATACTTTAGTGGTAAGAAATCAAATAGATCCAAACGAAAGTTTTATAGATACTTTTAAGAGAGTCAAAAAGTTAATGCTCAAAAATTACGATCATCAATCATATCCTTTTGATAGATTAATAAATGACTTGAAATTGGTGAGAGATCCGCTTAGAAACCCATTATTTGATGTGATGTTATCTTTTCATAACATTATTGAAGACAACAAAGATGTAACAATAGAATACAACGAGGGTGAGATTATAGATCAAGGAGAAGCGAAATCAAAATTAGATATGATCATGAATTTTATGGAGAGAGGGGAGCATATTTACTTTAATATAAATTATGATAGTGATTTATATGAAAAACCATTAATTAAAAAAATCATGCGAGACTATAAAATTCTTCTAAAACAATTGATAAACAAGCCAAGTAAAAAAATTAAGGATATTGATTATCAAATGGAATCAATTCGAAATTCTAGGAAAAAAAATCTTCAAAAATTAAAGAGTTATTAAAATATCACTAAAACATCACTAAAATGAAAAACACATTAGAAAAATTCAGAAATATAAAAGTAAAGAAAATAAGCGATGGCGAAGAGGTTAGAAATTCATTTTTGAACAATATAGACCAATTTCCTCTTGTTGTAGAACCAGTTAATTCGGGTTTTAACTTAGAAAATTGGATAATTGACAATAAAAACTTATTTACTTCTAATTTAAAAAAATATGGAGCAATTTTATTAAGAGGGTTTAACGTTAATAGTGTAGAGAAATTTCAAAATTTGATGAGTAAATTTCCAAATGAACTTTTAGAATATAAAATGAGATCATCTCCTCGTTTTGAGATCGATAATAATGTTTATGTATCTACAACCTACCCAAATGATCAAATAATAAACATGCATAGTGAAAGCTCATACGCTCCTAATCACCCTAAAAGAATTGTGTTTTGTTGTGTGCAACCAGCGATAAAAAAAGGAGAAACACCAATAGCCGATAATAGAAAGATAGTAACTTTTCTAAGCGAGAGTTTAAAAAATAAATTTTTAGAAAAAGGAGTGCTTTATAGAAGAAATCTTAACGGATTATTGGGTTTATCTTGGCAAGAAGTTTTTCAAACTAAGGATAGAAAAGTAGTTGAGGACGAATGTAAGAAATCAGGAATGCTATTTGATTGGCAAGATGAGGACACGCTAATTCTTAAATGGACTAAAAAAGCAATATGGGAACACCCAGAAACAAAAGAAATGGTGTGGTTTAATCATAGTTTGTTTTTTAATAAACACATGCTGAACGATGATATCCTTAAATCTGTTGAATCTGATAATGATTTACCAAATAATACATTTTTCGGAGACGGTACTGAAATATCAAAAGAAGAAATTTCTGAAATAAAACATGCTTATGAAAAATCCACAATACAATTTCCTTGGCAGAAAGGAGATGTTTTATTTTTGGATAACATGCTCATGTCACACGGAAGAAACTCTTACGAAGGAGATCGAAAAATTATTGTATCAATATCATAAACAAGTCTTTATATTTTCTTTTTTAATAGTATTTTATACAGTTTTTGTAAAGAAATACAAATAAAACAGTTTGATCAAAGAAAATCGTTTCATAGCAAGTAACAGGATCAATTATTTTAATGATCAAGTATTACAGGTAAAACTCATTAGTTTGAAAATACAATTTGCTAGAGTTTCTTATGGTTCCAATTTCGGTAGCATTCCAAAAAAATAATTTGCATCACCAATTTCATAAACTTACTTAAAATATCTTCTGGTAAGTATTACGTCTATCGAAATTCTATAGTCAATTTATTGCTTTTTTTCAATATACATACAACTAACTGTATGTATGAATACTCACGCTTTAAATAATAATTCAAGTTTCAAAAATACGTTATGAATTCAAATACTTTAACAAATATTGATGGTTATGAATTTTCCATTAATCAGAAAAATTTATGGAAAATTCAAGAGGGTAACTCTAATGTTTTATACAATCAGATAGAATTGCGAATGTATAAAGATGTTCCATTAGATCAATTGTTGCTCGCGATTGAATCAGTAGTGCAAAGACATCAAGTACTTTCATCAAAAATTTACTCGAATAAGAATTACAATTACCCTGTTCAATTTTCTTCTGAAGAATCAGAAATTGATTACAAAAAAATTGATAGTTGTTCAGAAAATCTTGAAGATGATATTAATAGTCAACTTAGTAAACCTTATAGTCCATACTTAAACTCACCAATTAGATTCTGTTTTGTTACAGAGAATGAGAATATAAAGTCTGTTTATATTAGATTATATGCATTGTGGGGAGATGTATATAGTATTTCGTTTTTCTGTCAAGAGCTTTCTTTGGCACTTTTGGATAGTGAAAAATATAAAGAAGAAATAGATAAAATTGATTATGTGAATTATGCTGCTTGGCAAAATGAATTAATTAATAATCCAGAGCCTGACGCAACAATTTTTTGGGACACTTATGATCCTCAAATAGAAAATCGACTGGAACCTTTTTCAGATGAACAAAAATCTCTATTTAATCCTATAAAGAAGAATATTCATGTTATTGAAAAAGAAAAGTATGTAGAACTTTTTCAGTTAAGTAAAGGTGAAAATTGTGATGTTAGTGATATTCTATTTTCTCAATTAGTTGAATACCTATCCTTATTTGAAGAAAATGAGTTAACTATTGGTTACATTCCTTTTAAGAGAAACTATGAAGAGTTAAATCATACACTTGGGCTTGTAAATAAAGCAATACCCGTTAAAATAGATACTTCACAAAAGATAAATGATTTTACAAGAATAGAACAGGTTCGGTCACAGGTTGAAAACGTACAAAACTGGTCAGATTATTTTTCTTTAGATAGAGAAAATAGTTCTAATCGATCCAGAGAAAAGAACTTTAACTACTGTTTTCAATTTATAGAGGATTTCAGTTCCCAGGAGACTGAAGGTGTATTTAAGGTGAGTGATATATATTCTGTGAATGATCTGTTTAAACTTAAAGTATGTTGTGTTGATTATGGAGATAAAATTGCTGTAGAATTATACTTTGATCAAGAACAGTTTGGAGAGAAAGAAATGAATCTTATCGAGAAACAGTTACTATCATTTTTTAAATTAGAACTGAATAATAAAAGTATAGAGTTATGCCAATTTGAGAAAGAAATTATTGTAGAGTCAAATAACACTAAAAAAGAGTTTGAAACAAACAAATCAATTATTGAGCTTTTTGAAGATCAGGTAAAAGAGAACCCTGATAGCATTGCTTTAATCGATGAAGGTAATGAGATTTCTTATTTAGAACTTAGTAGAAGAGCTAATCAACTCTCAAATTATTTAATTGATCAATGTAATATTAAAAAAGGAGATTCTGTTGCTGTTTTACAAGGGCGTTCAAGTTGGTTTGTAGTTAGTGTACTTGGGGCTCTAAAAGCTGGAGCATATTATGTGCCTATTGATCAAGAATATCCAGAAGAAAGAATACAATTTATTTTAAGAGATAGTAAAGCAAAAACTTTAATTAGTGATTCCGACTTGCTTAACATCTATGATTTTTCTAACGTAGCGATAGTATTACCATCAGATAAGAAGATTTATGAATCATCGACAGATGATTGTAAGGTAAGAATTGCACCAGACGATATCGCCTACTGTATTTATACTTCAGGATCAACAGGTAACCCAAAAGGATGTTTGATTAGTCAAAATAACCTTATGAATTACATTCAATGGGCAAATGATTACTACTTCCATAATCTAAATATTGGAAATTGGGGATTAATAACCTCGGTCTCTTTTGACCTTACAGTAACTTCATTATTCACAAGCTTGACAAGAGGAAAAAAGATATGGATTGGAAGTGAAAAATTAGATATATCCGAATTATTAAAAGAGAGTTTTAGTAATCCAGATATTGATACTCTGAAGTTAACTCCTGCTCATATTTCTTTAGTGGGGCAATTAAATATAGAAGAGACAAATATTAAAATAGTAATCTGTGGTGGAGAACAGCTATCTAAGGAACAAATAGCCACCTTAATATCCTTGAATAAGGATATGAAAGTATATAACGAATATGGACCTACCGAAGCTACAGTAGGATGTATAACTAAAGAAATCCATAATGAAGAGGAAAAAATTCTAATAGGAAAACCTATCTCGAATGTAAAAATCAATTTAATTGATTATGAAAATAGACCATGTAAAATAGGTGTTATAGGAGAAATTGTAATAGAAGGAGATAGTGTTGCTGTAGGTTATCTTAATCGACCAGAATTAACAAAAGAGAAGTTTGTTAAAAACCTTCTCGGAAAGACAGGGAACTTATATAAAACTGGTGATTTGGCTAGATGGTTACCTGATGGGAACATAGAGTATATTGGCAGGAAAGATGATCAGGTAAAAATCAGAGGACATAGAATAGAATTAGGAGAAATAGAAAAACAATTACTCATTAAAAATGACATTAATCAAGCACTGGTTTTAGTCACTTTAAATGAAAAATCTGAAAAAGAGCTTGTGGCGTTTGTTCTGGGAGATAATGATTTTAAGGCAGTAGAATTAAGAAGCTATCTGGTTGGAAAATTACCAGAATATATGTTGCCTACTTATTTTATTCAGATGGATACATTGCCGTTAACAGTTAATGGAAAGGTAGATAAGGAATATTTGATCGGTCTTAAAAATAAAGAAATTGCTACCGGTATCGAATATGTTGAACCAAGAAATGAAGTAGAGCAAAATTTAGCTTTAATTTGGGAAGAAGTTTTACAAAAGAACAAAATTGGAGCAAAAGATGATTTTTTTCTTTTAGGTGGGCATAGTCTAAAAGCAACACAGTTGATTAACGAATATCATAAGACATTTGATGTTAAATTGACGCTTAAGGAATTGTTCGATAATTTAACTTTAGAATCTCATGCAAATTTAATTTCCAATTCAAATAAATCTAACTTTATAAGTATTGAGAAAGTAGAAGTTTCGGAAAGCTATCCAGTATCTGATGCACAAAGAAGACTATGGGTGCTAAGTCAATCAGGAGAAGGTTCAATAGCTTACAATATGCCATCTTATATAGAACTTAAGGGAAGATACGATATAGAAAATTTCAGAAAAGCTATTAATGCTACTATAGATAGACATGAGATTCTCAGAACAATTTTTAGAGAAGAGATATCTGGTGAAGTTAGACAATGGGTAGTTGCTAAGGAAGATATCTGTTTTACAATGGGATATCAGGATCTAAGAGACTCCACAAACAAGGAAGAAACTGCGCAGGCTTATATTGATAATGACTCTTTTGTCCCATTTTCATTAGATAGTGGTCCGTTACTACGAGCAACTTTGATTCATCTTTCTGATGATCATTATGTGTTTTACTTTAATATGCATCATATTATTAGTGATGCTTGGTCAAATAAGGTGTTGTTTAATGATGTTCTTCATTATTATGAGTGCTATCAAGAAATGAGTGTTCCTAGCTTGCCAGAACTTAATATTCAATATAAAGACTATTCATTTTGGCAGTTAAATCAAAAAGAAAGTGTTGGATATCAGTCTCATAAAGAGTATTGGTTGGATAATTTGTCAGGAGAACTACCAGTTTTAAATCTTCCAACAGAGAAAAAACGTCCGAAAGTTAAAACATACAAGGGAGATAAACTTCAGACAACCATCTCAGAAAGGGAAACACAGCGATTGAAAAACTTTTGTCAAGAACAAGGAGGTAGTCTTTTTATAGGTTTATTGTCATGCTGGAATGCTATGTTTTACCATTATACTTCTGATAAGGATATAATTTTGGGAACTCCAATAGCTGGTAGAAATCATAAAAGCCTTGAAGACCAAATTGGTTTTTATATTAATACACTTGCATTACGAAACAAAATTAATCCAGATAATAGTTTTCGAGAACTATTTAATGATGTTAAAGAAAATACATTATCGGCGTATAGACATCAATCTTATCCTTTTGATCGTTTGGTAGATGATTTAGAATTGAAGAGAGATGTAAGTAGAAGCCCCTTATTTGATGCGATGCTAATTCTTCAAAATGCAGGAGAAAAAAAGGAGCGAATCCAAACTGACAAAAATTATATCGAAGATATTATTTATACCAAATCAACACTATCAAAATTTGATCTGGAAATTAATTTTCAAGAAGTTGGAGCTTTTCTTTCTTTTGGAATAAAGTATAATACGGATGTCTATGATAAGCTTTCGATAGAAAGGCTGATCGATCATTTTAGAAAATTAGTGTCCGTAATATTGGATAATGTTGATCAAAAGGTAGGACTAATTGATTATTTATCAGAAAAAGATAAATATCAATTGCTCAATGATTTTAATAATTCTTTAGAAGAATATCCAAAGGATAAGACAATAGTAGAACTTTTTACCAAGCAAGTTGAAGAAAGCGCTAATAAAATAGCTCTTGTATTTGAAAAAAAGGAGTACACGTATAGAGAATTAGATGATCTATCAAATCAATTAGCAAACCACCTTATAAAAAAATATTCTATTCAATATGGAGATTTTGTTGGGATTAAATTAGAAAGAAGTGAATGGTGGATTATTGTAGAGTTAGCAGTGCTAAAATCAGGAGGATGTTATGTTCCTTTGGATCCTAGCTATCCAGAGGAAAGGATAAGTTATATGGAAGAAGATTGCGTGTGCAAACTTACAATCGATAATCCCTTATTAGAATCATTTAAAAGTGAGATAATAAACTATACTAAAGATTCTCCAAAAAATAAGACGCTATCTACAGATTTAGCATATGTAATGTATACTTCAGGTTCTACGGGTAAGCCAAAAGGAGTTATGATAGAGCAGCGTAGCATAATTCGTTTAGTTAAGTCTACTAATTACTATAATATTACTAAAAAAGATACTTTGTTAGCAACAGGAGCTTGCTCCTTTGACGCAACTACTTTTGAATTCTGGGGAGCCTTATTAAATGGTGCTAAATTAATTTTATGCTCTAATGAAATATTACTAGATACGAATAAACTATCAGAAGAGATACAAAGAAATGAGGTGAATGTAATGTGGTTCACATCGGGGTGGTTTAATCAACTAGTTGAGCTAGACATTAAAATATTTGAAACTTTAAAAACAATATTGGTTGGAGGAGATAAATTATCTTCAAATCATATTCAAAAATTAAAAAGCGAGTACAATAATGTAGAAATTATAAATTGTTATGGACCTACAGAAAATACTACTTTTTCACTAACCCATAGTATTAAAGAAGTATCTCAGGATATTTCTATTGGCAGACCAATAAATAATAGTCAAGCGTATATTTTAAGTGAATATAATTTGTTACAGCCTATTGGAGTTGTTGGTGAAATTTGTCTTAGTGGTGACGGTTTAGCCAGAGGGTATCTTAATAATGAGAAAGCTACATCTGAAAAATTTGTAAAAAATAAATTTAATGAAGATCAACGGTTATATCAAACTGGAGATCTAGGTAAATGGTTACCAAATGGTGAGATTCAGTTTGTAGGCAGAAAAGATGACCAAATCAAGATTCGTGGTTATCGTATAGAGTTGGGAGAAATAGAATACTATTTGCTAGCTAACAAACGGATTGATGATGCGATTGTATTATTAAAAAAGGATGGTTCAGGAAATAAGGAATTAGTCGCTTATGTTGCCACAAAAGAAGAGATTAGTCCTCTTAATTTGAAAAAAGAGCTTTTACAGAAAATTCCTGATTACATGATTCCTTCAAAATATGTAATCTTACAAGAGTTCCCTTTAACTGCAAATGGTAAGGTAAATAAAAAATTGCTTCCGGATCCAATAGATGGAGTTCTCGCTGTTGATTCTTCTTATATAGCACCAAGAAATAAAAAGGAAAAACGATTAGTAGCAATCTGGGAAGAAGTACTGGAAAGAAAAAATATAGGGATAGAAGATGATTTTTTCGCATTAGGAGGTCATAGCTTAAAAGCAGCACGAGTCATTACAAAAGTTAGAGAAGAATTTGATGTTCGAGTGGATATGACAACTTTATTTCATGATTCAACAATTATAGCCTTATCAGATGAAATAGAAAATCAATCATGGCAAAAAACAATGGTTAACGCCAGTAGAATTGTATCTAAGGCAGTAATTTAATTCTAATACTTTTTATTTAAAAATATATCGAAAATGAGCAAAACAGAAAACTTACAATATTTAAAATTCAATGTCGCAATAGAAGGACTTATAGATAAATGGTATGCTTGGTCTCATTTAGTATCTCCTGCTACGGCAGCAATGAATATTAAAGATAGGCACTTAAAGATTATGGAGTCTTATATCAAAAATCCAAAAATTCACGCTGCTGCTGTTAAAAAACCTGAAATGTTAGGTGGTCCTTTTATTGATTATCAAGGAGGGAGAGTAGAAGAGATAAAAGATTTAATGAATAAAACAGTCGATCAAAGGGCTAATATGTTAGAATTGAGAGACGCAATACATGAATTAAATGAGTTACTACAGAAAGAAGCTGTTGGATATTCTATGGAACCATTGTATGCGAAAATACCAGAAGCGTTAAAAGGGTTTGTTGAGCTGTATTATGACTTAAACGACCAGCCGAATTATAGATTTTTCGAATCATTATTATATCAAAGTAAATATTATGATGAAACTTCTCAGTCAATTTCATTGCAATTGGTAGAGGCGGATGATGATCGTCCCTTTGTTTTAAGTACCCCAAGATTAGAGGATGAAAACCTAATACATCTGGATGTCGCTTTTAGAAATCAGGTAATTGATCAATTGTTTAAAATGAAACGCGAACCAGGGGATTATAATGAAATAAAAAATCTACTTCAGATTAAACCTGAACAGGAAGAACTATTCAAAAGTTTTTTTACTAAAGAGCCACCTAAAAAATATAAAGAATATGAAGGAGCTGGGATACGAACTAGGTATTTTGGACATGCTTGTGTATTAGTAGAAACGAGTGAGATGTCAATTTTAGTTGATCCAGTAATTAGCTATGATGGGTACGAAACAGAAATTAATCGATTTACGGTAAATGACTTGCCTAAAGAAATAGATTATGTTTTGATTACTCATAATCATCAGGATCACGTACTGTTGGAGACACTTTTACAGCTTAGGCATATGATTAAAAATATTGTTGTTCCCGGTTGTAGTAGAGGTAATCTCCAGGATCCAAGTTTAAAATTGATGCTTAACAATATTGGTTTTGAAAATGTTATTGAGTTAGGGGATATGGAATCTATTGAGATGGATAAATGTATTATAACAGGGCTTCCATTTATAGGGGAACATTCGGATTTAGATGTTAGAAGTAAACTTTGTTTTCATGTTTCTCTTCATAATAAACTTAAACTATTATTTGCTGCGGATTCTTGTAATGTTCAACCAGAAGTATATCAGAGAGTACAGTCTGTCATTGGAGATATCGATGTGCTTTTTTTGGGAATGGAATGTGATGGTGCCCCATTATCCTGGCTTTACGGCCCTTTGCTATCAAAAAAAATGGACAGAGACAAGGATCAATCTCGTCGTCTTGCAGGATGTAATTATGATCAAGGTAGAAGCTTAATGAAAATCTTTAATCCTAGAAACGTATTTGTTTATGCGATGGGGTTAGAACCTTGGTTGGAGTTTATTAGTTCTATAAAGTATACAGATGAATCAAGGCCAATTATTGAATCTAATAAACTGGTAGAAGAATGTCTAGAGAGAAATATTGATGCTGAGCGGTTATTTGGAGAAAAAACAATAGAATACTAACAAAATCTAAATTAAAAAGAAAATTATTTAATAATGGAAAATACAGCTAAAGAGTTAACCACTAGATTAAGGGAAGAGAATATTAGACTTGTATTAAATGACGATAATATAGAAATAGTATCATACGAGAAAGAACTGTCTAACGATTTAATTCAGGAAATTAAATTAAATAAACAAGATCTAATAAAATATTTACAGTCTATAGACCACAGTGAAGTAAGTTCACAGATTATACCAGTGATTAAGCCTTCCACAAATTATTCGTTATCAGATGCTCAAAAAAGGTTATGGGTTTTAAGTCAATATGAAGGGACTTCTTTAGCATATAACATGCCCTCATCAGTAAGATTAAAAGGAGGCTATGATATAGAAAAATTAAAAAGGGCTATATTCTCTACTGTTAATCGTCACGAAATCTTGAGAACTATTTTTAAAGAAGATAGTAACGGAGAGATAAGACAATGGATTTTACCATTAGAAGAATTAAATTTTAAAATAGATTTTAAGGATTATCGAGAACAAGATAGTATTACAAACATTGTAGATACCTATATTAAAGAAGACTCAGAACGTCCTTTTGATTTAGAAGAAGGTCCTTTGTTAAGAGTTGCTATTCTTCAAATATCAAATACAGAATATGTTTTTTATTATAATATGCACCATATCATAAGTGACGGATGGTCAATGGACGTATTATCCAAAAACGTACTGACATATTATGAAGCATTTGTTAAAGGAATTACACCTAATTTACCCGAATTAAGAATTCAATATAAAGATTATAGCTCTTGGCAATTATCCCAATTAGATACAAAAATGTTTAATGAAGATAAAAAATACTGGCTAGAAAATTTATCAGGGGAATTATCCTTGTTAAATTTACCAACCCAGAAACAACGTCCAAGAATCAAAACATATAATGGAAGATCTTTAAGAACATTTATTTCTTCTGCAATTACCGACAAACTAAAATCTTTTACACAAGATAGAGGAGGAAGTTTGTTTATGGGGGCATTATCAGCGTTAAACATACTTTTGAGTAAATATACATCAGAGAAAGATATTATTCTAGGTACTCCAATCGCAGGAAGAGATCAATTAGATTTGCAAAATCAAATAGGTTTTTATCTTAATGTTTTGGCATTAAGAAACCAAGTGTCTGGAGAAGATACTTTTGAAGAGTTTTTTGATAAAGTCAAGAAATCAACACTTTCGGCTTATGAACATCAAATGTATTCCTTCGATAGACTTGTAGAAGATCTTGACTTGAAATATGATATGACTAGAAGCCCCATTTTTGATGTTTCGGTATCCTTTCATAATATAACAGATAATACCCAATTAGGAACTTTAAATAAAGAAGATACTAGTGGTTTAAAAGACTTAGGGATTACTAAATGTAAGAATGATATAGAAGTTCATTTTCAGGAAGTTGAAGGTAAACTATCATTTGTTTTAAAATATAATGAAGATGTTTATGAAAAATCAATGATAGAATGTTTCATGAAGCATTATAAAAAGTTGCTTATTTCGCTATTGAATAATACTAAGAATAAAATAAAGTCTATTAATTACTTAAGCAACAGTGAGATAGGTGAGCAGGTAATTAATTTTAATCAAACTGAATCACCTTATCCAAAGAAAAACACATTAGTAAGTCTTTTTGAAAAACAAGTAAACCTAAATCCAAACAAAACAGCAGTATCTTTTAATGGGAAAACATTAAGCTATTCAGAATTAGATAAAATTTCTAATCAGTTATCTAGATGTTTAATTACTGATTACGGAATAGAAAAAGGAGATTTTATTGGTGTTCAATTAGATAGGAGTGAATCTTATATTATCTCTATTCTGGGTATTTTAAAATCAGGAGCAGCTTTTATTCCTATTGATCCGACCTTACCAGAACTTAGAAAAATTCATATAGTCGATGACACTAACTTAAAGATGTTGATAACAGAAACATCTTTTATGTTCGATATGGACTATTATGAAGGCGAATTATTTGCGATAGATGTAGAATTTGAACCTTTAAATTATGATGAAACCAAACTTGATAATGTAGTTGATCCTACAGATCTTGCATATGTGATTTACACCTCAGGATCTACGGGAAAACCAAAAGGAGTAATGATTGAGCATAAGGGAATTGTGAATACAATGCTTTCTCAAATTGATCAGTTTGAGTTGGATTCAAGTTATAACGGCCTTCAATTTGCATCATTTTCTTTTGATGCTTCGATATGGGAAATTTTCTTAATACTTCTATCAGGAGCTAATTTATTTATGATAGATCAAGAAAAAAGAAAAGATCCAAAGTCTTTAGAAGAATATATTGAAAATAACAATATTAATATTGCTACAATTCCTCCTTCATATTTCAAGATGATGAATATGAAAGCCTTATCGGGAATAAAAACACTTATTACTGCCGGTGAATCTCCAGTTTTTGATAAAGTAATGGAATATGCAGAAAATGGAACGTATTACAATGCTTATGGTCCGACAGAAACTAGTATTTGTGGTTCTGTTTTTAAGATGGAAACAAAAGACGCATTAATAGTAGAAAATATTCCAATAGGAAAACCAATCACAAATGCTAAAATTTATGTATTGGATAAAGATAATGGACTACAACCTAAAGGAGTTCTTGGAGAAATATGTATTGGAGGAGAAGGTCTAGCTAGAGGTTATCTAAACCTTCCGGAATTAACAGAAGAAAAATTTATAAAAAATCCTTTTGTTAAAGGAGAACGACTTTATAAAACTGGAGATTTAGGCGCGTGGCTTCCAAATGGGGATTTGATATTCCATGGACGAAAAGATGATCAAATAAAGATTAATGGTTTTAGGATAGAATTAGGTGAAATAGAACATTTGTTACTGGCAAAAGAAAATATAAGAGAGGCTATTGTTCTGGTTAATGAGGATGTGAATAGAAATAAAGAATTAGTAGCTTATATAGTTTCAGATCAAAGAGAGAATACACTTGATTTAAGAGGTTTCTTATCACAAAACCTTCCAGACTATATGTTGCCTAATCATTTTGTTCAACTTGATAATATGCCATTAACGTCTAATGGAAAGGTAGATAAAAAAAGATTGCCAATAATTCAAGTAGAAAGCATATCAACAGGAACAGAATATGTTGCTGCTGAAACTAAGAAAGAAAAAGTCTTGTTATCAGTTTGGGAAGATGTTTTAAAAAGAGAATCAATTAGTGTTAAAGATAGTTTTTACAATTTAGGCGGAGACTCAATAAAATCAATCCAGGTGGTGTCACGTCTAAAACAAAAGGGATATACTATTAAGGTAGAGCAGTTATTGAGTAAGCCCGTTTTGGAAGATGTAGCAAAACTAATGGAAATTAATAATAATGTTATTGATCAATCAGAGGTAAAAGGGGATGTAGAGCTAACCCCAATTCAACATTACTTTTTTGAAGCTTCAACTATTAAAATACCACATCATTATAATCAATCTGTAGCGTTAAAAGTAAAAGATCAAATAGATCCAGATATTTTAGAAAAGTGTTTGACTAAATTAGTAGAACACCATGACGCTTTACGAATGACATACAGTAGTGATAATGGTGTTCAAAAACAATATAATAAAGGGGGGGATAGTAGACATTATTCCGTTGATTTTTATGACCTTCAAGATAAAGAAGATGCTTTAGAAATCATGGCTCAAGTATCAGAAACAATTCAATCTAGTATTGATCTAGAAAAAGGACCTCTATTAAAAATAGGTCATTTTAGATTGTGTGATGGTGATAGGTTAGCGCTAATTCTTCATCATTTGGTAGTGGATGGAGTGTCTTGGCGAATACTTTTGGAAGATTTATCGACAACTTACAATCAGTGTTTAAAAAATGAAAAGCTATGCCTGCCATTAAAAACAGACTCTTTTCAGAAATGGGCTCATTTACAAAAAGAATATGCTCATAAGTTATACAAAACATCAGAGAAGAAATACTGGGAAGAAATTTGTAAAAAATCAATTTCAAATCTACCTACAGACAGAGAAAGAACAGTCAATTTTATAGAACATAATGGACGTGCATCATTTATTTTGGATGAGGCAACCACAGAGCTTTTACAAACCAAAGTTCACGGAGTTTACAATACTGAGATTAATGATGTACTACTTGCGTCATTAGGACTTGCAATTAAAGAGGTTTTTCAGTTAGATAAGAGTGTAATAAAAATGGAAGGCCATGGCCGAGAGGAAATTATTGATAATGTAGATATAAGTAGAACCGTAGGATGGTTTACCTCAGTTTATCCTTTTGTTTTGGATCTATCTGATATTGATTCTAATAAAAATGGACTGGTAAAAGTAAAAGAAGATTTAAGAAGAATTCCAAATAAAGGAGTAGGATATGGAATGTTAAAATATCTTACTAGTGGCTTGAAATCAAGTATTATTCCATCTATTATATTTAATTATTTGGGTGATTTTGGGAGTAAGGCAGGTAACTCTAATGACTCCTTGTTTGATTATGCAAATGAGGATATAGGTAGAAGTGTAGCCATTAAAAATGGAACTGATGTCTTATTAGATGTTTCAGGAATGATGGTTGCTAATCAACTTACCATGTCAATAAGATTCCCTAAGACTATGTATCATCAAGAAACGATTGATTTATTAATCGAAGCTTATAAAAAACAACTGATAAGTTTAATTGAAGGGCTTTCAACTGATGATTCTGAGAATATTACACCTTCTGATTTAACCTTAAAGGGTTTAGGTTTTGACGATCTGAAAACAATTCAATTGAAAGGTGACATAGAAGATGTTTACGAATTATCACCATTACAACAGGGGATGTATTACCATTGGTTGACTGAAAAATCTAGGAGCATGTACTTTGAGCAAGTTTCATATGGAATTAAGTATAATGCGTTAGATGTCAAATCTATTAGACAAGCCTATGATGGATTAGTAAATAGACATGGAATCCTGAGAACAAGCTTTACAAATGATTTTGCAGGGAAGCCGTTACAAATAGTTTGGAAAAAAACAGAGAGTACTTTTAGTTATGAGAAAGTTACACGCCAATTTATAAATGAAAATGAGAGAGCTGAATACATAGAGTCTATAAAATCTAAGGATAGATCCGAAGGTTTTGATCTGGAACAACCTTGCCAAATGAGGCTAAAAGTATTAGATTTTGGTAATGGGTCTTATGAGTTTATTTGGAGTCATCATCATATTTTGATGGATGGATGGTGTATAAGTATATTAATCAATGATTTTTATAAAATACAGTCGAGCATAGGAAAAGATGAATCCTTTACGCTTGGATCACCTGTTAATTACTCAAAATATATTGAATGGTTAGATCGTATAAACAAAAGTGAATCATTAAACTATTGGAATACATATTTATCAGGTTATTCAAATTCAGCTATACTACCGTTCCGAAAAGAGACCAAAATTTCATCTTCTTACAAGCAGGCAAAAACAAGTTTCGAAGTAGAGAATGAATTGTATAAAAAATTGAATGTAGTTTGTCAGAATTTATCTATAACAGAAAATACTTTTATACAAGGAGTATGGGGATACTTGCTTTCTAGATACAATAATGTAAAAGACGTAGTTTTCGGATCTGTCGTTTCAGGTAGACCTGCAGAGTTAACAGGTGTAGAAGATATGATAGGGCTTTTTATTAATACAATTCCAGTGAGAGTTCAGTATAACAATACTCAAACACCTATCGACTTGTTGAGTAATTTACAACAAAAAGCGACATCAAGTAATTCTCATCATTATTTAAATCTATCTGAGGTTCAATCGGAAAGCGAATTAGGAATGAATTTGATGGATCATATTGTCGTGTTCGAAAATTATCCTGTTCAAGAAACGATTCAGGACGATTTTGATGATTTTCAAGATTGCGAAAGGGATACTTTAAAGTTAGAATCTATAGATGTATACGAACAAGCAAATTATGATTTTAGAATCGTCATTTCTCCTTTGAAAACTACACTTTCTGTAGAATTTAGATTTAATGAAAGTGTATACTCAATAGAGGATATGAACACTGTTAAAGAGCATTTTTATAACTTAATTGAACAGTTTGCTATAAGTTCTAATCAATCCTTGGATACATTGACATATTTTTCCCAAAAGGAAAATAATTTGTTTTCAAAGATTAATAAAACTAATATCAATTATGGGAGAGATTATACTATTGTAGATCTATTTCAAGAACAAGTAGAGGCAACACCAGAGAATATAGCAATAGTATCTGGAAGCAAAGAATTAACTTATAAAGTATTGAATGAATATTCAAATAGTGTAGCTTCATATCTTATTGATAAAAGAAAAGGGGATAATTTTACAGTAGGAGTTGAACTTAGCGATGAACCTTATTTAACATTGATTGGTATTCTGGGTGTTATGAAATCAGGAGGAGCCTATACAATCATTGATTCAAAATTACCCTCAAGTCGAGTAGCTTTCATACTAGAAGACAGTAAGTGTTCGGAGTTTGTTAAATCTAAAGATATACTAAGTCTAATTAAGGAGTCGAATAAGGGTAATAAGAGAAATCTTAATCTTAATTATGATTCTTCAAACTTAGCTTATTTGATATATACCTCAGGTACAACAGGAGTACCAAAAGGATCTCAAATTGAGCATAAATCGATAGTGAATTATAATAATTGGTTTACAAAAGAGTATAAAATAACTTCTAAGGACAGTAGTATTGTATCATCTAGTATGTCATTCGATGTTATTTACACTAGTCTATATGGTACAATTCTTAATGGAGGGACATTACACTTTTTGGATGAATTGATACAGAAAGACCCGGAAAAGGTTTCGAAGTATATATTAAACAAAAAAATAACATTTTTAAAGTTCACACCAACATACTTAAATCTTTTACTTAATAATTCTGGACAATATAATATTAAAAATAGCTTAGACTTGAAATTAATATTAACTGGAGGTGAGCGTCAAAATTTAAAAGATGTAAAAGAAATTGTTGAAAATACAAATATACAGCTAGTTAATTCATATGGTCCATCAGAAACTACGGTAGCTGTTTGTACTTTCCAAATAACAAAAGACAATCTTAATCAGTATTTAATGTCTCCTGTAATTGGAGATCCAATTTATAATAATGAGATATTTATTTTGGATGGTTTTATGATTCCTCAGCCTGTTGGCGTCATAGGAGAAATATGTATTGGCGGGGTTGGTCTGTCTAGGGGGTATCTTAACCAATTGGAGTTAACATCAGAAAAATTTGTAAATAGCCAATATTTAAAAGGAAAGAGAATATATCGAACAGGTGATTTAGGTAGAAGGCTTAAAAATGGTACTATAGAGTTTATAGGTAGAGTTGATGACCAAATTAAAATAAGAGGTTATAGAATTGAATTAGGAGAAATTGAAAAATGTCTATTATCTAATGAAAATATACAGGAGGTAAAGGTAATATCAAAAACAACTAAATTTGGACATAAAGAATTGACTGCATATTTGGTTGGTGAAAAAGAGTGTAATAGAAAAGATTTACGTGAGTTTTTATTAAATAAATTACCAGAGTATATGGTTCCAAGTAGTTTTATTGAGTTGGATAAGATGCCATATACTACAAATGGAAAGATAAACAGGAAAATGTTACTTGAGAAATATACTACTAATATTTCAACCGGTGTAAAGTATATAAAGCCTAAGACAAAAGAAGAGCAAGTACTGATAGAGGTCTATAAAGAAGTTTTGAATTGCGATATTATAGGTACGGGAGATGACTTTTATATATTAGGAGGTAATTCTATTAAATCGGTAGAATTAATAGCTCGTTTGAAACAGAAAGGATATGTCCTTAAACTGGGAGACCTTCTTAGTACACCGATGTTAAAGGATTTAGCAAAGAAAATCAAATTTATCGGAAGTTCAAATGATGAAGGAATAGTTGTAAGTCAAAGAAAATGGGAAATAGGAGATGAAATCAACCTATCAAAAAACCAGTTTCGTTTTTTTAGGTCAAAACATAGTCAGGTTAGATTAAGTACCGTTATTAAAGGTTTTGATAAGAATATTTTTGAAAACCAGTTTAGAAAATACCTATCAATGTTTCCTTCATTATGTATTAAGTATAAGAAGGAAAATAAAAAAATTACACAAAGCTATGTCTCTTCTGATATAGTTCCTTTAAATATTAAAATAAAAAGAGCTTCTTTATTTAGTGATAGCAAGCTTACTTCTTTTTTTCTAGAACCTTTTAATTTAGTAGGAGGAGAGTTAATTAAGGTACTAATTTTGTCTAATTATAATAAGGATGGAGATGCTAAAATGTTATTAGGAATTCATCACTCTTTATTAGATGATTATACGGCAAATAAAGTTCAGAAAGGATTAACACAATTTTTTGAAAATTTAAACTTTAGTACATCGAAATTTGATACTTCTAATTTTGATTTCGTAATCTGGCAAAATAAATTTTTAAGTTCTGAAGAAGGGGGTATTCAAAGAGAATATTGGAAAAAATCCATGTTGAGGTTGCAAGATGTTAAAAGAACAATTAAAAGTAAGAGAGGACTACTAAACTATGTAGTTCAAAAAATAACTATTACTGATTTAAAATTAAAATCAATTAAGCAAATATCAGAAAAACGTAGATTACCAACTAGCATCTTGTTTTTATCTGCTTATCAAAGGTTATTAGACGAATTATCTTTAAATGATAAATGTTTAATAGGAGTTAATGTTAGCGGTAGAGAACAAAAAATAAAAGGGCTAGAGGTCTCAGATCTAATGGGAGTAGTAGATAATTTATTGCCATTGCACTATAAGAAATCTTCAAAAGGTTTCAATAAATTATATCTTGAAGATGTATATGAAAAATATGTTAGTGCTAGGTTAAATCAAAAAGTGCCTTTTGAAATAATTAGAGAAGATTGCTTACAAGCCTATAATAAAGATATAGAAGATTATGTAATAGGTAGATTTAATTTTAAAGAAAAGAATTGGGAGAAAAACATTAGTAGTAAATGTGATAAAGTGACTTTTGTTCAGCAGAAAGGTGATTGGTTAGATACAGTAAATATAGCTTGTTCTGTTTATCAAAATGCTATAGAGGTATCTCTAATATGCTCCAAAGAAATTTACAATAATAAAGGTGAACTGATAAATGTCAAAAAACTCGTAGATAGTATTCTAAAGTTAAATTAATTTATCAAAAGATTCTGTTTTAGATGGGTTTTAAGAGTGCATAATCGTTCTTAAAACCTAACTAAGGCACTCTGTTATGTCTTCATATTCTAAAAACATCAGGAGGATAAATTAATACATCAAATGATGAAAAGAAAAATATTTGCATAGTCATAAAATCAATAATTATTTAAAAAAATAACAATGAAAAAAATAAGTATTTTACTAATGTTACTTATACCCTTTATATCTTTTTCTCAAGTAGAATTAAAAGGTAAAGTATTAGATGAATCAAATCCTATTCCATTTGCGAATGTGATTTTGAAAGATACTTCAGACAAAATTGTAAATGGAGGGATCACAGATGATAATGGGAGTTTTCTTATTACAATAAAAACAGGTGTGTATAAACTTTCTGTTTCGTTTATCGGATATCAAAGTTTCTATAAAGAAGTTTCTATTACCGAAAATACTGTTTTAGAGGACATTATTTTATCTGAAGAAAAAAATGAGCTTGATGAAATAGTAATTGTTTCCAAGAAGAGAATAGTTGAGAGGAAAGTAGATAGACTGGTTTTTAACGTAGAAAACAATATTGGAACCAGTGGAGGAGATGCTTTAGATGCACTTAGTGTAGCTCCTGGAATTGCCGTAGATGATGATCAAATCACGATGATAGGAAAAAGTGGTATGAGAGTGATGGTCGATGATCGGATTATACAACTTTCAGGAGAAGAGTTGATTAGTTTTTTAAATTCGATTCCCGCTGGCGATATCAAAAAAATAGAGATAATAACCAATCCTCCAGCAAAGTATGAAGCGGGAGGAAATGCAGGCCTTATTAATATTGTATATAAAAAAGGATTAAGAGATGCTTGGAATAATTCTACTTCTTTAACCTATACACAGGCTTTGTTTCCTGTACATGTTCTTAGAAATAATTTTACGTTTCAAAAAAACAAAACAAAATTCCTTTTAAGTTTAAATGCAAGCTTGGGAGATATTAACGTTGATCAAGAAGCTGAAATATTTTATACAGACGGTCCTTGGGTAATCAATACAAATCAGAAAAGACAATCAAAAGATGTATCGGGTAGATTATTATTTGATTATGAGTTAACCGAAAGTTCGACATTAGGATTTCAATACCTAGGTAAAGTAGGTAGTCCTGATGTTTCAGATACTGCCAGTGCGGAGATTTTTAATAATCAGAATACTGTAGATTCACTTTTGATAAGTGATGGTTTCAATGATAGATCTTTATACAATCATTCTGCAAACATACACTATAGAACCAAATTGGATACTTTGGGTAGAAGCATTAGTGCAGATTTAGATTATTTTGAATATAATTCAGATAAGGATAGAACAATAGTAACCGAAAGTGTACTCCCAAACAATGAGCTTTTAGGGGTCAATTTCTCTGCAAACAATACAACTAATCAGAATATTAAAAATTATAGCGGAAAATTAGATGTTGAGCACCCTTTACAAAAACTTAATTTATCTTATGGAGGTAAGGTCAGTATTCTTAATAGTAAGTATGATACTAGCTTTTTTAATACTATTACCGGAGAACCAATATTGGATCCTCAACAATCTGATAAATTTGAGTATGACGAAAATACACAGGCAGTATATGTAAACGCATCTAAAAAATTAGGTAAAAAATGGGAAACACAATTGGGATTAAGATTGGAAAGTACACAAACTGAAGGGTTTTCTAGGACTTTGAATCAAGTTAATAACAATGATTATGTTCAATTATTTCCAACATTTTATATGTCTTATAAAATGAATCAAAGTAATTCTTTTTCTATGAATTATGGTAGAAGAATTAATCGACCAAGTTATTCACAGTTAAATCCTGCACGTTTTTTCATTAACAGTAACACGTTTTCTGAGGGAAATCCATTTTTACAACCATCGTTTACGGATAATTTTGAGTTAACTCATACCTATAAAGGGAAGTCGTCAACAGGTTTGTTTTTTAGTGTAGAAAAAGATGGTATTGGAGTGATTCCATCTGTAGATGATGAAACTAATAATCAGGTTATTAATTATCAGAATTTTTTCACCAATTATAACTATGGATTATCACAGTTTTATACTTTTTCAGCATTTCAGTGGTGGTCAAGTCAAAACACCCTTTATTTAATAAACTCAGAGTCAAAGTTTTTTAATAAAAATGTAAATGCACAAGTACAAAATGGATTTCGCTTTTATTTTGCAACCAATAATACTTTTTCTTTAAATAAATCAAAAACTATCAAAGCGCAATTGAATTATTGGTACAGTTCTCCTTTTAAGAAAAATCTATTTGATAATAGTGAAAGTTACAAGTTAGATTTTATTCTAAAGTTTAGTTTACTACAAAAAAGCCTTCAAGTGTCCGCTGGGGTATACGATATTTTTGATAGTAGTCCTCGCACCATGATTTCCGAAATAAACGGAATCAGACAGAATTATGTGAGTAGACCTAGTAATAGATATTTTAGAATGTCTTTGGTATATAGTTTTGGAAATAAAAAAATAAAAGTGAGAAATAGAAAGTTTGGTAATGAGGATGAAAAAAGAAGAATTAACTAGAGTTTTATAGTAGTGTTATACTACTCATTTTTGGGTGGTTAATGATCATTAACATGGATATATAAAATATTAAAAATAACGTTATGCATAGACAAAGTAAACCTCAATTGTTTTTGTTGCATTTTGCAGGAGGGAGTTGCTATTCTTTTGATTTTTTGAGAAATCATCTTGATTCGGATTTTGATTTTATTCCCCTTGAGCTACCAGGTAGAGGAAAAAGAAATAAGGAAGGCTTTTTATTAGAAAAAACAGAAACAATCAATGATTATTTTAAACAAATAATAAAACGTAGAAATGATATGCCATATTTAATTTATGGGCATAGCATGGGAGCTACTTTAGGCTTATCAGTGACCAAAAAAATGGAAGAAATTAATGACGCTCCGAATACATTAATAGTTTCTGGTAATGCTGGCCCAGGGATGTACAGAGATACAGTCAATAGATATCTAATGGCGGATTTGGAGTTTAAAGAGGAACTAAAAAAATTGGGAGGAGTACCTAACGAAATTTTAGAGAATGACGAGCTTTATGATTTTTTCAGTCCAATTATGCGTGCTGATTTTGAAGTATTAGAAAAAAATAGATATTCAGAAGAAGGACTCTTGTTAACTACTAATATAAACGCAATTATGGGTAAAGAAGAAGAAAATGTTGCACAAATAGATAATTGGAGAACGTTTACAAAAGGATATTTTGATTACGAAATTTTATCCGGAAATCACTTTTTTATTCACAATCATGAGACTAAATTATCTCAAATAATTAAACAGAGTTACAAACAAACAGTCTTTGCTTAACCTCACTTTTTTACAGGCAGTAAAAATATTAAGTATATAGATATAATATTCCTTAGGTGTATTTATGTGAGAATCAAAAAACTTCGGTAGTTGCTTATATAATCAATTACAAGGGAATTAGGCGTAACCTGCTTACAAGCATATGATAATCATTTAACCGGATTAATAACAGAATTATGTTAAAGATAGAAAATAAAAATATTAAAAAAAACAATACAAGATTGGTTCCAATTAGATTTATTGTAGGCTATTCTCTTTTAGCGATAGTATCTGGTTTATCAGGTTTTGCTTTTATAACAATTATTAATAAAGTAATTAGCGATTCCTTAAATGAAGACTTAGTGAAAAATAGTAGTTATGAGTATATGTTTTTGGCAGCAATAGTTGTTTTCTTTGTGACAAGAAGGCTACTTTCTGCAGGGATTATTAATCTTTCACAAAAAATTTTTTGGCAAACAAGACAGGATGTGATTAAATTAATTCTTAAAGCACCTTACTTAAAATTGCAACAATATAAAGATGAAGTATACTCTACATTAACAACAGATGTAAACAATATAACAAACGCTTCTGTAATAGTAATAACATTTTTCTCATCTGTTGTATTGATTATTTCATGTTTAGTATACATGGCCTATTTATCATTAAGTTTATTTGGTTTAAGTCTTGGAGTTATCTTAATTGGAGTTTTCGTGTATATGGTTAGATCTAAGAAAAGCAACTCACAATTAAAAACCGTTCGAGAATTAGAACGGGGGTTTATAAATGTATTTAACGGTATATTAAATGGTTCTAAAGAGATAAATATCAATAAAGATAAAGGAAATGATATCTATAATGGGAAGCTTGTTAAATTAATGAATACAGGGAAAAAGACATACGTAAAAGCCTTTATACAATATTTAAATAGTGAAATAATAAGTCAGTTATTGTTTTATGGACTAATTACATTTATCCTTTTGTATGCAAATAATATGCTAAATGTAACATTGGATATAACTATTAGTTTTGTACTGGTTTTATTATACCTCTTAGGCCCTTTAGTAACGGTAATGACAGTTATGCCATCTATAACTAGGGCAAAGATCTCACTACAAAAAATGAGTAAATTAAGAAAGGAACTACAAAACGTAAAATTTGATTACCAAATTAAAAAAGAAGATAAAATAAAATATCGAAATTTCAACAAATTGGAACTTAAAGATTATTCCTTTTCCTATGGAGAAAATAAGTTTTCAGTTGGTCCAATCAGTTTAAATATAAAAAGAAATGATGTTATATTTATTCAAGGAGGAAATGGAGCTGGCAAAACTACATTTATTAATACAATCTTAAAATTGTATGATTTAGATGAGGGAAGAGCTTATTTAGATAATGAATTGATTCCGTTAGAAAGGATAGAAGAAATTAAAGAAATGTTTTCTCCCATTTTCAGTGATTTTTATTTATTTGATGAATTTTATGGAATTAATAATGTAGAAGAGAAGAAAGTTTCCTATTATCTTAAGATGTTTGAATTAGAAGATAAAGTTAGTTTAATAGATGGAAAATTTTCGACAATTCATTTGTCTACAGGTCAGCGTAAACGATTAGCATTGATTAGTGCATTATTAGAAGAACGACCGATCATTGTACTCGATGAATGGGCTGCGGATCAGGATCCACATTTCAGACATAAGTTTTATACTGAAATTATTCCGGAACTTTCTAAACTACAAGACAAAACAATTATAGCTATTACTCATGATGATAAATATTTTAATTTGGCAGATCATTTATTAAAAATGGAATTTGGTCGGTTAATTGAAATAAATAAAACAAAATTAGATCCTATTCTTCAAGAGATTTAAAACTAATTTATATTCAAAATTAAAGCCTCGGACAAGCTTTAATACCTGTATTCTCTTTAATTATTGATTTTTTATTTAACAGGTTTTATGGCAGATCTTTTTTATTCTAAACCAAAACCGGTTTTCAATCTTATTTCTCAATAACTTTTAATTTTTACAAATGAAACTAATCAAAACATCACTTATCCTAGTGATATGTCTTGCATGGATATTTTTTACTAGCAGTAAGTTTAAGCCATTGAACTCAGTTGGAGAGCTTTTAACTTATAGAACAGGATTACTATCTGTTCCTCTTCAAGAAGATGGAATTGAAGAGCTTGTAGGGGATTATAAACCCAAAATCTATGTTGATAGTTTAGGTATCCCTCATATTTATGGAACTACTCAAAATGATATTGCTTTTGGATTGGGATATATGCACGCTCAAAATCGATATCTTCAAATGGAAGTAATTACCAGAACAGTACAAGGAAGATTATCTGAGATAATGTCGGAGCAAACTTTAAAAGTAGATACGTTCTGGAAACCCTATGAATTCGATCGTAAATCTGAAGAATTATTAGAAGATTATAGGAAAAAATCTCCAGAATTTTATAAATATCTTCTAGCATATTCAAAAGGAGTGAATACGTATTTAGATAATAATGAAAATACAGACCCTTTTTATAAAGCAATTGGAGAAAAACCAAGAGAATGGAAACCTGAATATACTTTGCTAGCAACTTGGTATATGAGTTGGTCTTTAACGTATTTTGATCACCATATCGAGCAGCAGGAAGTCATTGCCGAACTTTCAGAGGATGTAAAGAACTATTTTTATCCTTTACAACCTAAAGATTTAAAAACCATTTTACCTTCACTAAATAAAGATGTAAAAAAGAATGAGCTAAATATGCTGGAGGAGGCAATAGCCGAATCAAAACAAACTATTAGACAAAGTTCAAATATAAACTTAGGGGATCATTTAATAAATTCTAATAAGTTCCATACAGGAATAGGAAGCAATAACTGGGCGGTTAATAGGCTTAAAACTAAGGAGAATACGACGTTAATAGCAAATGATCCTCACTTGTTTTTATCGTTGCCAGAGGCGTTCTATGAGACACACCTGATCTCCGAAAGTTTAAACGTTTATGGTTTTTCTATTCCAGGCGTACCGGTCATTGTAAGTGGACATAATGATTTAATATCCTGGGGTATTACAAATGGCGAATGGGATTTGGTAGATAGGTATAAATTGAAAGTTAAAAATGATAGTTTATATTATTATGAGAACAATTGGGTTCCTTTTGATGAAAAAGAATATGTTATAAAACTAAAAGGAGGGTATGAGCATATAATTACTGAAAAGAGTACGGTTCATGGCAAAGTATTAAAAGAAGAAACAGGGTATTATGCCCAGCATTGGTATGCTTCTAATAAAAGTTATTCAGTAGAGGCAATGTATAAGATGATGAATGGTGAAAATTGGGATGATTTTAAAGGAGCTTTGAAGGATTATGGGTATCCGCCTCAAAACTTCATTTATAGCGATGTTAATGACAATATAGGAATAATATGTGCGGGAAAATTACCGAAAAGAGATAGCGGTTATCAAGGGGGAGTAATAGATGGATCATTAAAATATATTCCTAAAAAGAATCTTGATACACTCTGGTATAATTATAATCCAGATGAAAAATTCCTGTTTTCAGCAAATCAACAACCCATACAAAGTGAAATATATTTCGGCCATCATGGTGTAAAAGACGATTATAGAGTGAAACGAATGTATAACTTATTAGAAGAAAATAATCAATGGGAACTGGAAAGTATTCAAAAAATGCAGTTAGATGATGTAGATTTCTCTTTTATTGAATTTAAAGAACTTCTAGATAAATACCGAATAGATGAAGATTATAAAGAGCTTGTCACATTTTTACAAGCTTGGGATGGTAAGATGAAACCAAATAGTACTGCTGCTATGGTGTATGAGACAATTAGGTTGTTAACAGAAATCGAAGCTAAGAATTTTGCAATAGAACAGTTAAAAGTAAATAGAGCACCTGCATTTAAGTACTTTTTAAAGTATTTAAAAGATGATAAATATGTAATTGATGGAAGTAGGAATAAAAACGAAATTTTGAATACTATTCTAAGGGAAAGCGATTCAGTTTTAAAATTACATTTTGAAGATAAGTGGAAAGAAAAGACATACAAAGACATTTCTTCTTTTAAAATTAAGAATATGCTACATATTCCTGGGTTTGGACAAGAAATAAACAATATAGGAGGTAATATTAATACAATCAACTTAAATACGAAAAAAATTCATCCAGTTTTTAGATCTGTGTACTCTATGAAAAGAGGAAATGTAAAATCATATACTATTCTTGCTGGAGGGCAAAGCGGAAAAGTTAATTCTGTTCATTATAAAGATCAATTGAAATCATGGAGAAAAGGAGCGTATAAAGAAACGCAATTCGAAAACAATCCAAATAGATTAAAGAACATTAACAACATAATATCTTTTAAATAATGAAAAAAACACTCAATTACTTGCCATACGCGGTAGCTTTGATACCACAGTTTGTTTTTAATAACTATAATTTGATACTAATAAGTACTATTTTAATTGGTTTTATTGCTCAATTTATAATCGATAGGAATAAAGTTTTTTTTAAAGTATTTATTTTAGAAATACTGGCTTTTTCAATAGTGTATTTCCTGCTTAAAGAAAGGGTGTTTTATTTAAATGAAGCTCTTAATAATTTAGGGTTTTCAGAAATATTAATAGTTATTCTTCTTCCCATTTTTAATGCAATAAATATCTCCGTTTTATTCTTTTTTGGTTATAAATTAAGTAATCTAATATTCCTAAAAATGCGAAATAAAGAATTTTGAGTGTTATCTTTTTTTATCAATTTACTGAACAAAATTAATTTGATGAATTAATTTTGTGAAAGTGCTTTAAAAGAAGCTTGAAATCAACTTCGTATACGAATAAATTGAATTCAATTATAAGGTGCTGCGCCTAAGACCTTTCTCTACTTTTTTTTTAATTTCATTATAGCTATGTTAAGATTAAGAAAACGATGATTTCATGTAGTTAAAAACTTCATGAAATTCAATAAGTAGTTGTAGATCCTGTATTTTAATAACGATGTGTAAAGCTTTAATAACCAAAAAAAGATAAAGGTCTTGATTGTTAAAGTAGTTATTATAAACAATAATTAAAACTAAAAAATATGAAAAATAAGAAAAACATGAAAAAAGAAAATAGAATAGCGCTATCAAAAAATAAAATCATGAATAAATACAATTTGAAAGAAATAAGAAAAGATGATAATTACTTTTTTGTAAAGTCAAATCTTTCTTTTTTGAGCGAACCAACATTTGATAATGATTAAAGAATGGTAAGGATTAGAGTATATGGTTAATCTGAAAATTAATGTAAGATTATAAAAAGTATATTATTAGGAACTAAGAAGAAAAATAGTATGCCTTCTGTAATCTAATATAAAGACAATAACTTCAATTTTGTTTTAAATAAATTTTGGCTTTTTAGTAATCACTCTTTTGTTAAATATAACTTCATTCTTTTTTAGTGTCAGTAGTAAATAGAATGAATAAAATTTAGAAATAATGAATAGTAACTTTTTTTGTCAGATTAAATTTTAGAAAAAAAAACATTTCTGAAATATTAAAAATAAAAAATATTCATTTAGATCAGTCAATATCTTCAAGATTAACCTGTTTGATGTGAAGTTTGAATTTTCTCTACGCGACTTTACAGAAGTCTAAAGATCAATTCGGCACAGTTGAATTGCTCAAAAAAGCAACAAGGTTACTGACTAAGATTCTAACAGGACTTACTAGTAGTAATAATTTACAGGATCTTATTTTGATAACACAAAGTATTGAAAAAGAATGGGACCTTATAAGAGACGTTAAGATTGAGGGCAATTACCAGTACATCAGTCCTAATCAATGTTCAAAATTAAGTCAAAATAAATACGGAGTTATTTACATAAATAGAGGTCTAAACCTTAATAGACTTGAAATGATTAAGGAGATAATTTTCACTAAAATTTTATTAAAATGAAAAAAAAGAATTTAAACAAATTGAGTTTCGAAAAAATTAGTATTTCTAGATTAGAACAAAACCAGATTAAAGGAGGAAAGGTTATCGCTGCTTATACTGGAGGATGTAATACGGCAAATGATCTTACTTGTGCAGGTCATTTTTGCGTATAAAATATGTTACTAGAATAGTGTATAAATGTTTTGAACAAAATTTACTGTGCTCTTTGGAATATGGTAGATTTTGTTCATTCTTTAATTTAAAACTGGAAGAGATTGATATTAAAAACTATAAATTTTTTCATAACGTTTTGCTATATACGATCTGTTTTTTTAAAGATATGAGAATATCAAATCAATAGAAAGAAAAAGAAATTATATCAAAAAATCTATTTGTATTTATTTTCAATTTTAACAACTCTGCACAAAAAGAAGAACAAATGTTATTTAAAAGGAATTAAATAAAGATAAAAAAATCATTAAGGAGGAATTTATTTTCTGAATAAATACTAGAAAGACTGAGAATTTACAAGTAAAGTTATGCTCTTAGAGATTAAACTAATGGTATAGTTAAGAGTTATTTACGTAATAACTCAGGATACGACTATGCTCAATACTTTTTCAGAGTACTTCGATCATAAAAAATTAACAGTCTTTTTAGACCAAAACTATAAAGTGAACTAAAATAATAAAATATGGAAAATCATATTATTAGTGAGCAAAATTTGTCACGAACTATAACGTTTAGTGACCATAATACATATACTTCAACGAATATTGAGGTAGATGAATCCTATCTCTTATATCATACCTTTACTGAAAAATTTGATCCCGAAATTTGGAATTACTACCTGAATATTTTACCGGAAAAATTTCAGAATGAGGTGTTTAAATATAGGAGATGGCAAGATAGGTATAATTGTTTGATAGGTAAACTTCTGGTATATCTTGGCCATTATCTGTTTTGTGGAAGCTCTTTAGAGTTTAGTAGATTTCTTAAAGATTCCTATGGAAAGCCATATCTGAAAGATAGTAACATACATTTTAATATTTCGCATAGTGGAAATACAGCAGTATGTGGTTTTAGCAAGCAAGAAATAGGTGTCGACATCGAAGAAATAAATGATCTAGATGTAACAATGTTCAATAGTGTTTTTAACCTTGATGAAATGCAAAAAATAAATAAAGATGGCGCTTCAAGATTTTATGAATTTTGGACAGTTAAAGAAGCTGTATCCAAAGCAATCGGAAAAGGATTAGGGATTCCGCTTTTGGATATAAAAATAAAAGATCAACATGCAATTTATAATAATGATGAATGGCAGATCAAGAGTTATAAAATAGAAAATAAATACTGTACAATAGCATCTGGAATCTCTAATAAGATAAGGATTAAAGAAATAAGATTTTAACAGTTTTATTTGTTGTATTGACAACTATACTTCAATTAGATAAATATTAATTAAATAAGAGTCTATTAATATGAAAGTTTTAAAATTTAGCGGAACATCTCTTAGATTTGTTGAAAATTTGTGCAAAAAAAAATATTTTGATCAAAGATAATGATGAAAAAAATTATTGTTTGTTCTGCAATGTTAGGTGTTACAAATCAATTAGTCGATCTAGCTGAAAAAATTAAAATAAAATCCTTATTGGGGAAATCATTTTTAGGCAAGAGGATATTTTGCAAGTACTGTAGGTTTAGATGAGGGTATGATGAGAAAATATATAAAAGATCAAGAAAAGAAGGAGAAAGTGATAGAGGAAAACCAGCAAAAGTTTAATTTTTAGACAGAATCTTAATTACCCTTAGAGCCCCTCCCTCATGGAGGTTAACCAAATCACACCTTCTAAGAAGGTGTGATTTTTCTTTAAAACATTAAAAATTTTAGATTTGATCTTTAAATAATTAACCTAATATCCTCTACTGGCAAGTTCGAACTCTGTCGCTTTACTTCCACTTAGATTAACAAAACCATTCATTTATTTGAATGGTTTTTGTTGTTGAGTATATTTCTTGTTTGATGGTTGTTTCTTCAATGTGTGCTAGATATCAAATATACGCTTAATGGAATTTACAGTAAAAAAGAAATAAAAACTTATAAGAGTTATAATGAGGACTTTGATTAATAACAATTATTTTTGAATCCTGAAAATAATTACTTTAGATAACATGGATAAACTAGGGCTTACAAAAGAAAATTGGGATCAATTCGTAAATTGGATTTGGGAATTTTTGCCTGGGTTAATTTCGGCAATTATCATATTTTTTGTAGGGATATGGATTATTAATATTTTTAGCAGAGCACTTCGTAGATTCTTTCAGAAGAAAGACTATGATGAAACATTAGAGAAGTTTCTATATGATTTAATAAATATTGGTCTTAAAATCTTACTTATTGTATTAGTTGTTACTCAATTAGGAGTGCAAACTTCTTCTCTTGTGGCAATATTGGGTGCAGCTGGATTAGCGATAGGATTGGCGCTACAAGGATCCCTTTCTAACTTTGCAGGAGGTGTGTTAATTTTATTCTTTAAACCCTTTAAGATCGGAGATTTTATAGAAGCACAAGGTGTTTCTGGTACAGTAAAAGAGATTTCGATATTCACTACTAAGCTAAATACCTTTGGAAATCAATTAGCTGTAATCCCGAATGGAAAAATATCTAATGGCAATATTATTAATTATTCTTCAGAAGATCGAAGAAGGGGTAAGATCGAGATTGGAATTTCTTATGATAGTAATATTAAAAAAGCCAAAGAGATTATACTCGATTTGATTAACGGTCAGGAAAATGTTATTAAAGATCCGGCTCCAGAAATATATGTTTCGGAACTTGGAGATAGTGCAGTAACGCTATCATTGCGTTTTTGGGCTCTTAACGAAGATTTCTGGGCGATTCATTTTTACACAATAGAAGAAGCGAAAAAACGCCTTGAATCCAATGGTATTTCGATACCTTTTCCGCAAAGCGATGTGCATCTTTATACCAAAGAAGCAAAATGATAAAAAGTATGAGTCTTTAGTTTTAGATGAAATGATCTCTTTTTGTTAATGCTTTAATTCCTAAATATTGCATAAAAGCATCTAGTGTTTGATAGAAATCACTAGATTTATTGGATGTCACTATTAATACTTTTGAGTAATGTCTAATTCTTTACTTTTTATTCCCGATATATCAGGTTATACGCAGTTTGTCCAAACTACAGAAGTAGAGCACAGTCAGCACGTAATAGCAGAGTTGTTAGAAATTTTGATTAAAGCGAATACTCAAAAATTGAAATTGGCTGAAGTGGAGGGTGATGCATTGTTTTTTTATAAAGATGGAGAGGTTCCTTCTCAGGAAAAGTTATTGGCGCAAATAGAGACAATGTTTACAGCTTTTTATAGTCATCTTAAGTTGTTAGAAAGAAATCGTGTTTGCCCCTGTAATGCATGTGCAACAGCTCCTAACCTTCAGTTGAAGATCATAGCACATTGTGGCGAATTACAATTCATTACCGTTCAGAGTAAGAGTAAACCATTTGGACAAGTGGTTATAGAAGCGCATAGGCTGCTGAAGAATTCTGTTTTTAGTGATAATTATGTATTACTAAGTGAAAATTTAGCTAATGTTATAGGTATTCCTTATCATTATAAAAGCCAGTTATTTGATTTTTCTACCAATGAAAATACGTATGACGGAAAAAATATAAAATACTTATTTTCTGAAATTGATAAAGAAAAACTAAAGCTTACTTCTTATGAAACTCCCTATGAAGTTCAATTTACAAGTTCTCCGGGATTGGTGATAGAGAAAGATTATAAAATTCCTGCGCAAGAATTGTTAGAGTATATTACGAATTATAGTTATCGCCATCACTGGGTTAAAGGAGTTGATGAATTTGAATATAATCCAGACGAGGTAACTCGTTTAGGAACTGAACACGTTTGTGTTATAGATGGTAAACGATTAAACTTTACTACGGTAACTAAAGCTGTTCAATCTGGTCGCCTTGTGTATGGGGAGTATACAACAGATATTCCTGTTATTGATTCAATACATCAATTTTATATAATTATTCCAACTTCATTGAATTCCTGTAGTTTAATTATGGAATTATATCCAAAAGCAAAATCAATTTTAAAAAAAATTATGCTTCATTTGGTTATGAAAAGAGCTTTTAAGAAGTCGATAAAAGTGTCTCTTGATAATCTTGAAAATTATATAAATAGTAATTAATAGAATTTTGATTAATCCTATTAAATTAAATCCAAAATGCGTTCGAGTTTCATTCCTCTAGATCCTTTGATAAGGATGGCTCCCTGGATTTTTTCTAACAATTTATTTTCTTTAAGATCTTCAAAGGACTTGTATTTTAGAATACGTGTATCCTCTGTTAAAGTGTCGAAAAAGTTTTTGCCGATCAGGTAAATAGTGTCACACGACGTTTGGGTGAGTTGATCTACTATTCTTTGATGTTCTTCTGGGGCTGTATAGCCAAGTTCAAACATGTCACCAAGAAAAACTATTTTACTCTTATATGCTAATTCTTGAAAATTGCTTATTGCAGCACTCATGCTCGACGGATTCGCATTATATGCATCCAAAATAATGGTAGATTTATTTTTTTTTATAATTTGAGAACGGTTGTTAGACGGAATATAAGACTCGATAGCGGCTTTAATCTGTTTTGAATTGATTTTAAAATAATGACCAATTGCTATGGCTGCCGCGATATTTGTGAAATTATAAGAGCCTATAAGGTGACTACTTATTATTGTATCGTTGTAGTTTACGCTTACCATCGGATTAACTGCTTGTAGTCTCACGTTTGTGTTGCTGTCTAAAGTTTGGGAAAATGTAAACGTATCAATTCCTTCTGATGCTTTAGAAAGTTTGGGGTCCTCTGTGTTTAGAAAAATAAGATTATTATGCTTTTTTAGATATTGATAAAGCTCCGTTTTTCCTTGTAAAACACCTTCTAGACTTCCGAACCCTTCTATATGTGCTTTTCCAATGTTTGTTATATAGCCGAAATCTGGACAAGCAATATTACATAAGAATTCTATTTCTTTTATATGATTTGCTCCCATTTCTACAATTCCAATTTCAGTACTTTTATTCATAGATAAAAGGGTAAGAGGAACACCAATATGATTGTTTAAGTTACCAGCAGTTGCAGTGGTATTGTAAATGGATGAGAGAACGCAATTGATTAATTCTTTTGTTGTTGTCTTTCCATTACTCCCGGTAAGAGCTATTATAGGAATGTTTAGAAATTTTCGATGATAAGTAGCTAAATCTTGAAGTGTTTTTAAAACATCATTGACAAGAACATACTTTTCAGAAACCACAAACTTTTCATCATCAATTATAGCATAAGAGGCACCGTTTTTAATCGCTTGTTGTGCATACATATTGCCATTAAAATTATCTCCTTTTAAGGCAAAAAAGAGATTATTGCTCTTAATTCCTCTAGTATCAGTGCAAATGCCACTACTTTCTAGGAATAATTTATGTATTCTGGCTGTATTCATTTATTATAGTTGTATTAAAAAGCCCTGCACATAAAATGTCAGGGCTTTGTATTTATTAACGAACAAATAAAATTTATTTTTTATCTAGGCGCTCTATGCTTAGGTGTCTTTTTGTTTTTAGCTTTTTCACCTACGCGAGACATTGCATTTCTAAATCCGATATAATCTGTAGACATATCCTGAGGGAAAAATCTTCTCTGTGCAGGATCTAACCAATATGCTCTATCTTTCCAAGAACCTCCTTTGTATACCCTTACCTCTTCACCTACGATAGTAGTTCTTTTACTAGATTCATCATATCTTCTATCTAACTTCGTGCTATCTTCTGCACTTGGCTCTACACTATGTATAGGAGAATTATACATTCTTCTATTAGGGATACTTTCATCCTGAAATCCTTCGTAATATCTTGATGAACTTTTATCTCCATCTCTAAAATTACGGTTGTCACTCTGAGTAAAGTTTGTTCTCAAATAAGTTTCGTTTTCATCAACCGGGGTCTGTAATATACCTCCTGGCAATACTCTTGCAACAATTTTACCATTACTTAAGGTGTCATAAATAATAGAATCAGTTGTAACAATCTTTACAGTTCCATCAGGATTGATTGCATTTTTAGTATATACATTACCTCTATAGTAGTTAAAATCGTTATACTCATCATCTACGATTGGTCTGTATACATCTGCTACCCATTCAGCAACATTACCAGCCATATCGTAAAGACCGTAGTCATTAGGGTCATAAGATGCTACTGGAGCTGTAATATCAGCACCATCATCACTCCATCCAGCAATACCACCATAGTCACCATCACCTTGCTTAAAGTTAGCCAATTGATCTCCACGAGTTCTTCTTTTTCCTGAACGAGTATATTGTCCATCCCAAGGGTATTTTTTTCTACCTCTGTAAATGTTATAACTTCTTAATTCTACCAATCCTAAAGCAGCATATTCCCATTCTGCTTCTGTAGGTAGTCTATACTTTGGAAGTAATAATCCATCTTTACGTTGGATATATAATCCTGTAGAATCATTTCTCTTTTCGTAATTTTCTGATTTTTTACCACCCCTTGTCGCTTCGTCATTACCTCCGTAGGTTTGTGAAGGAGCATTTAAGTATGTGTCTGTGTTAAAAGTACTTTCTGCAGAAACATCTTCAAAAGGAGCATTCTCTTTAATTACTCTTTCCTCCTCTAAAATTCTTTCGTTCACACGATCGGTTCTCCACTTACTAAATTCTACAGCCTGAATCCAGTTAACACCAACTACTGGGTAATTAGCATATGCTGGATGACGCAGATAGTTATTGGTCATCATCTCGTTGAAACCTAAACGATTTCTCCATACCAATGTATCAGGTAGTGCACCGTGATATATGTTTTTGTATTTTGGTTCTGTAGGGGGATATACACCTTTCAACCAATCAAGATATTCCAGATACATCACATTTGTGACCTCAGTTTCATCCATGTAAAATGACTGAACGTGCTGCTGAGTAGGAGTGTTATTCCAATCATGCATTACATCATCCTGTACACGTCCCATGGTGAAGGTTCCTCCTTCAACAAAAACTAGACCAGGTCCTGTCTCTTGTTCTTTGTAATTAGTGTTTACTTGGAATCCACCATCTTTGGAGTTGTATTTCCATCCAGTGGCTCTAGAACTGTTGCCATAATCTGTCTTGTTACAGCTGAACAGTAAGGTACTAATGGTAAGGACCATTAGCGACTTAAAAACTAACGCGTTTTTCATAATTTTAAGTTCGTTAAAGTAGAAATTAGGGCTCGCAATATAATAATTAACGTTAAATTTACCCTAATATTTTTAAAATAATATCAAATCATGAAAAAATAATCTTTTTCATGATTGACTTTGGTTTAACGCAATATTTCTATGTTTATTATTATTTTTGAATAAAAACCATGATTTACGGAACACTAAAACTGTGTTAAACCCGTTATACGCTATGATGAAGAAAATTACAATTTTATATGCGCTACTGATTTCTGCTATCATTTCTGCTCAGCAAACAGTACATATTGATGTTGACTGGAAGGATGTAAAAATTAGTACATCCGGTAATGTTTCATATACTGTTCCAGGATTTAATGAAGAAAACTTTGAGTATCGAGATGATATTGGATTGCAATTCGCGACGAAATGGAAAGAATTAGGAGAAATTAATTCAACAACTGCGAGGTTGGATAATGTTATCTATAAGAATATATCAAAAGCGGAATTAAAGGATTTAGATGTGAATTTAATCCCAAAAGAGCTTTCTTATACTATACGCTCAATTAATGCTAGAAACAAAAAAGCTGGTTTCGGAATTTTATCACCTATTATAAGAAATGGGAATACTTTTAAAAAAATAGTATCATTTGATATTGTTTATCAAACAGGTGCTCGTAAAATAAATACTAAAAGACTACCTGTAAGTAGTTCAGTGTTGGCTTCGGGAGATTGGTTTCGTTTTTATGTAGATAAGACTGGAATTTTTAAAATAACGCCCGGATTCTTAAATAGTTTAGGTATGGATATATCTTCTGTAAACCCAAACACAATTAAAATTTACGGTAATGGAGGGCAAATGATGCCTTTGGTTAATCAAGAAAACACCGAGTTTGATTTAAGAGAAAATGCAATTCAGGTTGTAGGTGGTGAAGACGGTAATTTTTCAGGAAATGATTACATCCTCTTTTATGGAGAAGATACCACGGGATACAGTCCGGAAAACATAACCAATATTAATCTATACGCTGATAAATCTTATTACTATGTAACTGCTGGAGGTACAAATGGAAATAGGGTATCTAATTACACAGAACCTGCTGGTTCTGTCGATACTGAGATTAATTCATTTACGGATTATCAATTTTATGAAGTAGATGAGTATAATATTGCTAAAATTGGTAGGCGTTGGTTCGGAGATCGTTTTGATATACAAAATAGTAGAAATTATAATTTTGATTTCCCTAATTTAATTACATCAGAACCAATTGAACTAAGGGTTCTTGCCGCTGCCACTTCGACTTCTTCATCAAGCTTGAATATTAATGTAAATGGAGGGCAAGTAGGTATTTTAAGTTTTTCTCAAATTTCGGGATCTTCATTGGTTTCCCCTAGAGAAATTGTTCAGAATGTTGCTTCTACTTCAGATCAGGTAGCAGTTAATTTGAACTATAGTAACAATGGAAATCCTTCTGCAATAGGGTATCTTGATTTTGTAAGTCTAAAAGCAAAAAGAGCCTTGATAAGTACAAATTCTCAAATGCAATTTTCTTATGAAGAAGCTGTTGCATCAATTGGAATAGGACAATATAATATATCAAATAGCGGTAATGTGTCTCAAGTATGGGATGTGACGAATCCCGAAACTATAAGAAGTATTCCTAATAATAATGGGTTGTCTACTTTAAGTTTTAAAGCTACTTTGGGAGAATCACGCCAATATATAGCGCTTGTTTCAACCGATTATTATGATCCGTTAGTGGATCAAACGGCAAGGGTAGATAATCAGGATATTAAAGGAACCATTTTTCTAAATAATCAAGGACAGTTTGAAGATGTTGATTATTTGATCATTGCGAATAACTCATTAGTGCAATCAGCAAATAGGCTTGCGGATCATCATAGGACTTTGAATAATTATAATGTAAAGGTAGTAACGCTGGATCAAATCTATCACGAATTTGGAAGCGGTAAACAAGATATAGTAGCTATCAGGAATTTAGTTAGGTATGTATATGATAATGCATCAAGTCCTAATGAACAGTTAAAATACGTGTGTCTTTTTGGAGATGGATCAGTTGATTATAAAGGTTTATTGTTAAAAGAAAATTGTTCCGATAGTAATATTGTGCCTACTTTTCAAAGTTTAAATAGTTTTTCGTTAGTTAATTCATTTGCTACAGATGATTTTTTTGGTTCTATGGATCCTACAGAAGGACAGATGCTAGCAGGTGATCAACTAGATATTGCTGTGGGAAGAATATTGGCAGATACTCCTCAATTAGCAGATGCTATGGTTACTAAGATTGTAGATTATTCCGCAGAACAATCTTTCGGAAGGTGGAGAAATTCTGTTTTATTAATAGCGGATGATGTAGATGAAGATTGGGAGGAGCAAATTCAGCGAATTCTGAATGAATTAGGCGATGAGTTAGTTGAGAGAAAACCTTATTTAAATCTCACAAAAATATATGCAGATGCTTTTCAGCAAGAATCTTCGGCATCTGGTAGTAGGTATCCAAAGGTAAATGAGGCGATTTCTAGCGCTATTGAAACAGGAGCTGTGGTTGTTGATTATTTCGGACATGGAGGAGAAGATGGATTGGCAAAAGAATTTATATTTAATAAGTCTGATGTTACAGAACTGGCTAATACGAATAGGTTTCCCGTCTTCATAACTGTTACCTGCGAGTTTTCAAAATTTGATAACCCGTGTAGGGAAACTGCAGGGGAACTTATGTTTAAAAACCCACAAGGAGGTGCCATATCATTGATTAGTACTACGAGAGATGTATTTGTAGGTGATGGGATATTAATAAATAATAGATTATCTGAGTTTTTATTCCCAGATAGTTCGGATTATCCAACAGTGGCTGAAGCTGTAAGGCTAATGAAGAATTCGCTGTCTGGTACTAGAAAAAGAGTGGTTTTCTTTTTTGGAGACCCGGCTATGAAAATGGCTATTCCTAAACCTAATATTCGTTTGACAAGTATAAATGATACGCCTATTACACAAGCTGTAGATACACTGAAGGCTTTAAGTAGAATTAAAATTTCGGGAGAAGTAGTTAATGAATCAGGAACTTTACTATCTGATTATAATGGTATTTTATCTGCAACTATTTATGATAAAGAAATAGATAGAAAGACACTTGCTAATGATGCGACTTTTAACTTAGGAGAACTTGTAGTTTTAGATTTTGAAACTTTAGGGGTTATTATTTTTAGAGGAAAAGCATCGGTAACAAACGGTATTTTTAATTTCGAGTTTATAGTTCCGAGGGATATTGGTATTCCTGTTGATACAGGAAGAATAAGTTTTTATTCTGCAAGAAATGGAGTGTTAGAAAACCAAACGGGTGCCGATGAGACAATTCTGGTAGGTGGATTAAATGAAAATGCACCAGAGGATAATGTGGGGCCAGAAATCCAATTGTTTATGAACGATGAGAGTTTTGTTTCAGGTGGTGTTACTAATGATTCTCCAATACTAATTGCAAAACTTCAAGATGAAAACGGTATCAATACGGCTAGTGGTATAGGTCACGATATTTCTGCGATACTTGATGGAGATGATGCTAATCCATTTATTCTTAACGACTTTTATGAGACGGAGGTGGATGATTTTACAAAGGGACTTGTTAATTTTAAATTTAGAGATTTAGAACCGGGTTTACATACACTCACGTTCAAAGGGTGGGATGTTTACAATAACTCTTCTACTCAAGAAATTCAATTCGTAGTAGCAGACGCGGCTGGTTTCACATTAAATAATGTGCTAAATTATCCGAATCCATTCGTAAGTCATACCGAGTTTTGGTTTGAGCATTCTGGTGCGATTAGTGATGTTTTAGAAGTTCAGGTTCAGGTGTTTACGGTTTCAGGAAAAGTAATCTGGACAAGTAATCAAACACTGTCTGGAAAAACAAGCTACAGAGAGGATATTCAGTGGGATGGACGAGATGATTTTGGGGATAAATTAGGAAAAGGCGTTTATGTGTATAAGATATCTGTAAAATCAACGTTAACAAATCAGCGGGTTGAGAAATTTGAAAAACTCGTTATACTATAAATAACTAAATAACTATATATTTGTCAAAATCAATTTTCACATGAAGAAGATCTTTATACTCAGCTTGGCGTTTATTTCGCTTTTGAATTTTCAAATGAATGCGCAAGATGAAAGAAGTCAAACGGCAATTACAACTGCTGTTCCATTTTTATTAATTGCAGCAGATGCTAGAGCTGCAGGTTTAGCGGATCAAGGGGTGGCTACAACTCCTGATGCATTTTCACAACAATGGAATCCGTCGAAATATGCTTTTATTTCTAAACAACAGGGAGTTGGTGTAAATTATACTCCGTATTTAAGTAGTCTGGTAAACGATATAGGATTGGGAAACCTAACGTATTACAATAGATTTAGTGAACGTAGTGCTGTTGCAGCCAGTTTTAAATACTTTAGTCTTGGAGAAATAGAGTTTAGACAAAATGCTAATGACCTAGGATTGATTCAAAAACCAAACGAATTAACATTTGATGTGTCTTATGTAACGCAGTTGAGTCCTACATTTTCTATGGGGGTTACTGGGCGTTACTTGAGATCTGATCTAAAATTAGACCAAGTATCAGAAGCAGAAGCTGCTAGTAGTTTTGGAGTAGATGTTTCTGCATATTATCAAAGTGAAGAAGTTGCTTACAACTCTTTTAATGGTAGATGGAGAGCAGGATTAAATATATCCAATATTGGTCCTAAATTAAAGTATGATGATGCAGGGCAAGAAGATTTTATTCCAACTACTTTCAGATTAGGAGCTGGTTTTGATTTCCTTTTAGATGAATATAACAGAATTACACCGTCTATTGAGTTTGCTAAATTATTAGTACCAAGTCCTCAGGATTTTGATGGCGATGGTGATATAGATGCTTCAGATAATGCAGAATATCAAGAAATAAGTTCATTTGGAGCGATCTTTTCATCTTGGGGTGATGCAGATGGTGGCTTTAGTGAAGAGTTGCAAGAATTTACTTGGTCACTTGGTGCTGAATATGTCTATCGTGATGTATTTGCTTTTAGAGCAGGTTATTTTAACGAAGCAGAGGAAAAAGGAGCGCGTAAGTTTGTTTCTATGGGTGCTGGTTTTAAATATACCATTGTTAATATAGATATTTCTTATTTATTCTCTACTTCTGCGGTAAGAAGTCCATTAGAAGGAACACTTCGTTTTGGACTCTCATTTAATTTTGGAGAGGATTACTATGATAGATAAATAAGCATATCTACACAATAATAAAAAGTATCAAGCGCTAATGTTTGATACTTTTTTTGTTTATAGTACATTGTGAAACCAATTTTCATATGAGAATTGGGGTATATTCTAAATTATAAAATAGTAGTGATTACTAATGTATATTCTAATTTGTTAGTAGTATAATTATAAAACCTTGAATGCGTGAAAGAAATAGAAATCAAATCCACTTTACAAGTGTATGATTCATTAGAAGAATTGCCAGAAGATATTCAGGATTTAATGCAGCAATCTTTTGATATCAGAGATAAAGCCTATGCTCCATACTCTGAATTTCTCGTTGGAGCTGCATTATTATTAGAAAATCAGAAAATTATTCTTGGTAATAATCAAGAAAATGCATGTTATCCTTCTGGCTTATGTGCAGAACGTGTGGCTATATATGCGGCAGGAGCAAACTTTCCAGGTGTTCCAATCTTAAGAATGGCACTTTCTGCGAAATCCTTAAAACATCAGTTAATAACCCCTACACCGCCTTGTGGTGCCTGTAGACAATCAATAGCGGAATATGAGCTAAATCAGAAGAAACCAATTGAAATCTATTTTATGGGAGAAACAGGAAAAGTAGTAAAATCTTGTTCTTTAGCTAATTTATTGCCCCTTATTTTTGATAATTCGTATTTATAACGTTTTCGTACATTTTTATTCATAACTCCTTTCTCCTTAATAACTAATATATTATTTTTGTTTTTCGCTTAATTGAAAAATTAGCAGACAAATTCTGTAATTGTTAGAAGGGTCAGCAATAAAGTTGGCTTAATTTTGAAATATCATTATATTTTAGATGAAAAAAGTAACCAAGGAAGTTTACCTGAAGTGGTACGAGGATATGCTTTTCTGGAGAAAGTTTGAAGACAAACTTGCTCAAGTATATATCCAACAAAAAGTAAGAGGTTTTTTACATTTATATAACGGTCAGGAGGCTATCTTAGCAGGTGCTTTGCATGCAATGGATCTTACTAAAGATAAGATGATTACTGCATACCGTAATCATGTTCAACCTATCGGAATGGGTGTAGATCCTAAACGAGTAATGGCGGAGTTGTATGGAAAAGGTACAGGTACTTCACAAGGAATGGGAGGATCGATGCATATTTTTTCTAAAGAACATAGATTCTACGGAGGACACGGTATTGTAGGAGGACAGATTCCTTTAGGTGCTGGTTTAGCTTTTGCCGATAAATATTACAAAAGAGACGCCGTAACCCTAACATTTATGGGAGATGGAGCTACACGACAAGGATCACTCCATGAAACCTTTAACTTAGCTATGCTATGGAATTTACCTGTTGTATTTTGTGTAGAGAATAATGGGTATGCTATGGGTACATCCGTAGAAAGAACAGCTAACCATACAGATATACATCTGTTAGGAGAAGGATATAAAATGCCTAATTCAGCTGTAGATGCCATGAATCCAGTGAAAGTTGCGGAAGCAATGGATGAGGCAATAAATAGAGCTAGAACAGGTGGAGGTCCGACTTTTCTCGAATTAAAAACATATCGTTACAGAGGACATTCTATGAGTGATGCTCAGAAGTATCGTACTAAAGAAGAAGTGGCAGAATATCAAAAGATTGATCCAATTACTCAGGTTTTGGATATCATAAAGGATAAAAAGTATGCGACTGATGATGAGATTGCTGCTATTGACAAAGGGGTGAAAGATAGAGTTGCGGAATGCCAAAAATTCGCAGAAGAATCTCCATTCCCAGACAAAAACTTGATGTATGATGTTGTATACGAACAAGAAGATTACCCATTTTTATCACACAAACCACAATAGATTATGGCTACAGTAATTAATATGCCGCGATTGAGCGATACCATGGAAGAAGGAGTTGTCGCGAAGTGGCTTGTTAACAAAGGTGACAAAATAAGTGAAGGAGATATCCTTGCGGAAATTGAGACCGACAAAGCAACAATGGAATTCGAATCTTTTTATGAAGGAGTATTACTTCATATCGGAATTGAAGAAGGTGAAACTGCACCTGTTGATCAGCTTTTGGCGATCATTGGTGAAGAAGGAGAAGATATTTCTGGTTTGTTGAATGGAAATGCAGAAGCTCCAAAAGAAGAGAAAGTTGAAGAATCAGCTTCAAACTCAGCAGGCGCCGCAACTATTCCTGAAGGGGTAGAAGTTATTACAATGCCACGTCTTAGTGATACGATGGAAGAAGGTACTGTAGCAAGCTGGTTGAAAAAGGTTGGTGATACTGTCGAGGAAGGTGATATTCTTGCCGAGATAGAAACAGATAAAGCTACAATGGAATTTGAATCTTTTTATAACGGTACACTATTGTATATCGGTATAGAAGAAGGTCAAACAGCTCCGGTAGATGTATTGCTTGCTATTATTGGTCCAGCTGGAACAGATGTTTCAGGCCTTAAGGATGGTGTGCCTGCAGCTAGTAGTTCAGCTCCTAAGGAAGCAGCAGTAAAAGAAGAAAAAGTAGAAAAAACAACAGTTAGTTCTGGAAGTGATTCTTCTACTGGAGGAAGAATATTTGTTTCTCCACTAGCTAAAAAAATAGCAGTAGATAAAGGAATAGATTTATCTCAGGTAAAAGGTACAGGAGAGAATGGACGAATTGTAAAGAAAGATGTAGAGACATTTACACCTTCTGTAGCAGTCAGCACTCCAGCATCGTCTAAGGCAGCAACTCCTGCTTCAACAATTCAGACGTTTGCTCCAGCAGGAGAAGAAAGTTTTGAAGAAGTAAAGAATTCGCAGATGCGTAAAGCTATCGCTAGAAGTCTTTCAGCATCTAAATTTAATGCGCCTCATTATTATTTAACGATTGAAGTAGGTATGGATAATGCGATTGCTTCTCGTAAAACGATTAATGAATTACCAGACACAAAAGTATCATTTAATGATATGGTTGTTAAGGCTTGTGCAATGGCGTTAAGAAGGCATCCTCAAGTAAATACATCTTGGAAAGATGATGTTACTGTGTATAATAAACACATTAGTATTGGTGTAGCTGTAGCAGTTCCAGATGGGTTGGTAGTGCCAGTTCTGCCATTTACAGACCATATGAATATTATGGAAATTGATACCAGAGTCCGTGATTTAGCGACTAGAGCTAGAGATAAAAAATTAACTCCGCAAGAAATGAGTGGAAGTACTTTTACAGTATCTAATTTAGGGATGTTTGGTATTCAGGAATTTACTTCAATTATTAATCAGCCTAACTCTGCTATTTTATCGGTAGGGGCAATTGTTAAAAAACCAGTTGTTAAAGATGATCAGGTTGTTGTAGGTAATACAATGAAAGTAACGTTAGCTTGTGATCATAGAACTGTTGATGGGGCTACAGGAGCGCAATTTTTGCAAACGTTAAAGCAATATTTAGAAAACCCTGTAACTATGTTAGCATAGTTTTGTAAAGGAAATATATAATGTTTAAGATCCCACTTTTTTCAAAGTGGGATTTTTTTATATTTAAAAAATGAAAAAGAGAATTGAAAATCTACAATCAAAGACACTATCGGATAAAACATTTTTATTAAAGGAATATACTTTTGAGTATAAACATACAGATGTTCATACTTCAGAAAAACACCTTCGAGAAGTATATGATCACGGTGACGGAGCTTCTGTTTTATTGTATAATCTTACTAAGAAAACCGTCGTGCTGACACAGCAATTCAGACTACCTACTTTCTTAAATGGGAATACTTCAGGAATGAGTATTGAGGTTTGTGCAGGATCTCTTGATGGCGATACTCCAGAAGTATGTGTAAAAAAAGAAGCACTGGAAGAAACGGGTTATGATATTCATTCTGTTGAAAAAGCATTTTCGGTGTATGTATCTCCAGCTACAATGACAGAAATAGCGCATTTGTTTATTGCTGAATATACAGATGAAATGAAGGTAGAAAAAGGAGGTGGACTTGATCATGAAGAAGAATATATTGATGTTTTGGAAATAGATTTCGAAAAAGCATTTGATATGATGCAAACAGATGAGATTAAAGATGCCAGAACGGTTATGTTATTACAGTTCTTAAAAATAAAAGATATAATGGTATCTTAATTGGATGCCTAAGAGTGCACTTTTTAAGTATCTTTATCAAAAATTTCCTTTATCTAAGGAAACAATTAAAACATGAAACGAATCATCACAAAATTTTAGACATACTTCGAAAATAATTATTTGATGAGTTCCATTTGATATCTAAAACAATATAATAAACACATGAAACAAATAGCTCTTTTAATCATTGCACTTTTATTTATTACTTGCAAAGAAGCAACGGTTGCACAATCACCAATGTCTACTGCTACTACCTCTGATGTGGAGGTAATTATGAACTTTTTAGCTAGTGATGAATTGAAAGGTAGAGATACCGGAAGTAAAGGGCTTGAAAAAGCCGCAAAATTTATAGAGCAAGAGTTTAAGAAGTCAGGAATAGAACCTTATTTTGAATCATATCTTAATACTTTTGATGCCAAAGGAACCGAGACCTATAATGTAGTAGGTTACCTTAAAGGTACAGATCCTGACTTAGCCAATGAGTTTGTAGTAATAGGAGCTCATTTTGATCATATTGGAAATGGAAAAGAAGTAAATGGTGATACGATCGCTAATGGAGCTAATGATAATGCAGCGGGAAGTACAGCTGTGATTTCTTTGGCAAAACATTTTGCAGAGGCGAAAAGTAATAAACGAAGTGTGTTGTTCGTATTATTTGGGGCAGAAGAAAAAGGGTTATTAGGTTCTAGTCATTTAGCAAAGGTTTTAAAGGAGAAAAACCTTAACCTTTATACGATGGTAAATTTTGAAATGATAGGTGTACCATTAAATGACAAGAGTTATAAAGCTTACATCACAGGGTATGAGATTTCAAACATGGCAGAAAAAATCAATGAATATTCAGGAAAAGAGTTAATCGGTTTTCTACCCAAAGCAAAAGAGTTTCAGTTATTTAGAAGAAGTGATAATTATCCTTTTTATGAACAGTTCAATGTGCCTTGCCAAACGATTTCTACATTTGATTTCACCAATTATGACTATTATCATCATGTAGATGATGAGGTTTCTGAGATGGATTTTGAATTTATGGCAGAACTAATTAATAACAGTGTTACAGCTATTACAAAAATTCTAAATACACCAACAAAAGAAATCAAGTTAAATTAAATTTCACCTCTTTAGGGCTTCTAAAACCTAAAAGGTCTTTTTTTATAAAAAACATGAAAAATATTATAATTACCGGGGCAAGCAGAGGAATAGGGTATGAGATGGCTAAACTCTTTGCGGATGAAGGGCATCAGGTACTGGCTTTATCAAGGAATGACAAACCTATTGCCGCCCTTAATAACAAAAATATTCATACATTTTCTTGTGATCTATGTAATTCGTCCGATCTAGTAAAAGTGACTGATTATATTATTAATACATGGAAGACAGTAGATGTTCTAATTAACAATGCCGGTAAATTATTGAATAAACCCTTTGCAGAAATTTCTACACAAGAGTTTGAAGAAGTATATAAGGTGAATGTTTTTGGTGTAGCCGAAATTACTCGTTTAGTACTACCTTTTATGATAAATGGAAGTCATGTAGTTACTGTGAGTAGTATGGGAGGTGTTCAGGGGAGTATGAAGTTTCCGGGATTAGCAGCTTATAGTTCTAGTAAAGGAGCTGTTATTACATTGAGTGAGCTTTTGGCAGAAGAATATAAAGAAAGTGGTATCGCTTTTAATGTACTAGCGCTGGGAGCAGTACAAACAGAAATGTTAGAAGAAGCATTTCCTGGATATCAGGCTCCATTAACCGCTATAGAAATGGCTACTTATATTAAAGATTTCTCGCTCACCGCTAATAAGTTTTACAATGGTAAAGTGCTGCAGGTATCTAGCAGCACGCCTTAATAGAATTTTTTATCTTTAAATATCAGTTAACTTAAGGTATTTGTAAAATTGATGAACAGTTAGTACTTTCTTAAACTCTTCATTCTGAAAATAAACAATATTACTTAAATCTTTTGTCTTTTCGTTGTTAGAAACGTTAGACTGAATGACCTTATTTGCCTTAATGGAATATTTTATGATTACTTTTTTAATACGTTCACTAGCATAATTACTAAGATTCAATTCTTGCTGTAATAGAATTGCTCTTTGCTCTGCAAGTGCTGTAAATCGTTTTTTTTCTGCTTCTTGTTGCTCTTCAGTTAGCTCTGTAACCTCTTCTTGGTCCTGATTTTGATCTTCAATTTGGTTTTGTGCTACACCAGTAGTGCAAATAAAAAGTAATAGTAAAAATGTAAAAGCTCTCATGACGTTTCATCTTTAAGTTTTTCTTTACGAAATGTTAAAAATAGGGAATCAAAAGTATTAATAATTGATTAACAACAAGTTAAAAATGCAATAAACTCGACAAATGTTATTTTTTTTCGTTGAAAAACCTATATTTTAAAGGTTTTGAGCTTGGCGTAAGGCGGAAAAACCGTAAAAAAAGATGTTTTAATCGTTTTTTATTGATGATTTTATCTTTTCAAAAACTGCTTTTGATGTTTTAAACTTAACACCGTCGATCATTGTAAAAGAGGTTTTTATATAAGAAACAATCGTGTCAGTTTTAGTATTACTAAAATAAACTTGAGTGATTATTTTAGTAATCGAATCAGAGAGTATTTCGGGTTGTCCGATAAAATTAATTTGTTGTATTTCTTTTACGTCTTTTGAGTTAAATAGTTGTATTTCCTTCTCTTTGTTCTTAAATTCAGGATGTTGTTTTACAAGTATTTGTGTGTCTAAATAATCTTGTAATTTTTCAGTAATCAAAACAGAGTAAGCATCTTCTAGGACAGCAAATGAGGTTTCCTCTTCCGCAGAAATATTCTCGACGCTTTCAGCTTCCATCATTTTATTAGGGCTGTTTGCGCAACCTATAATTAGGGCCAATAAAATAAGATACACAAATTGTTTCATGATTTTACTCGGAATTTTAGTTTAACAATTTGCCCTTTGGATCTTTTGGATTCAATAATTTCAATATTTCTTAAACTCTTGATTGGTGTAGTAAGTTTATCAATGAATTCACTTTTAGAATATACTTCGATACCTAATCCCGATGGCAGTACCTGAAAAATAGTAGCATCTTCTGCAATCATTCTAGATAATTCCTTTTTTCTGTTTTTCCAGTCCTCAAGTTTACCATTCGCATAATAATGCAACATTAGTGCATAATCATCAGTGCTAACTTGTATGTTTTCATTAGTTAGAGATGAAACGGTTCTAAATATAGTATCTGTTTTATGATATGGCGATTTGATGACAAAATGAATATAGTCATCTTTTGTACTCCATTTAAAACATCCTAAACTATCACTTTTAGCATAAAAAGGAGATTGCTTATCATTTAGGACTATAATGTCAACAGATGTTTTGATAATCGGTAGATTTCTATCTTGATCAATAAAACAAAAGCTGAAAGTGTGAGTCTTTGGGATTAAAAAGTAAGCAGAGGTAATAAATACAATTCCGATTAATAAAAAGACTATAAGTTTAGAAACTACAGGGTTTTTCTTCTCAATTTTCTTTTGAGAATTCATTTCTTTAAAATCTGCCCAATTTTTATGACCACTGTATTCAGAAAGCATATTAAGAATGTCTACCCGAGGTAATTTTTCTGTAGTGTTTTTAAAATAACTGTAAAAAGATTTTTCACTAATACTACCTTTTACATGTTTTCGTAAATCTTCCTGAAACAATATTATATCCTGGCCTTTCCACTGAGCAATATCACCACTCGAGGCAGTATTTTCTTTTAAAAACTGTTTAGTAACGGTTTTTTTAAGAAGTGAGAATGCTATGTGTTCTTCAGAGTTTATGATTTTATTTGTTTGATTATTAGTTAAATATGATTTGTAAAATGGTTTACAATAGTTTTACAAAAGCTATACAAGAGTACAGGTTTCTATGATACTATGTTTGTTTTCAGTTTAACAAGGTAAAAACAATAAATATGAAAACAAAGACTATTAAAAAAATCGGATTTATACTTCTTGGATTATTCTTTTTAGGAATAACCTCATGTAACCAATATGCTAAAAGAAGTTATACTCTCCATGAGAGTATCGTTTTAGAAGAGAGAGCAGATTTTAAGCAAGATTCAGAAATCCTGAAGAATGTTGATCAAAATGATGAGGCATATAAAGAAATTATAGAAAATGCTTTTAAAAGAGTGATCCTGGCTCCATTGTCTACTTTTTCCATAGATGTGGATAAAGCTTCTTATAGTAACATTCGTAGAATGATCAATAATGGCCAAGAGATCCCGAAAGATGCAGTTAAAATAGAAGAAATGATAAACTATTTTAAGTATGATTACAAAGAGCCTATAGATCAACATCCTTTTGCAATTCATACAGAATCTGGATCAACTCCTTGGAATGGAAAAACACAGTTAGTCAAAATAGGAATAAAAGGTAAAGAAATACCTGCAGCAAGTTTTGCTGCATCCAATCTGGTATTTTTAATTGATGTTTCAGGATCTATGAATGATATCAATAAATTGCCATTACTGAAAAAGGCTTTTAAACTATTAGTATCGCAATTGAGAGCAAAGGACAAAGTATCTATTGTTGTATATGCAGGTGCAGCAGGAGTGGTTCTTAAACCAACAAGCGGTGAAAATAAGGAAAAAATTATGGAAGCCTTAGATAATCTGCAAGCAGGAGGTTCGACAGCAGGAGGAGAAGGAATTAAGCTTGCCTATAAAATAGCTGAAGAATATTATATTAAAAACGGAAATAATAGAGTGATACTAGCTACTGATGGTGATTTTAACGTAGGAGTTAGTAGCGATAGTAGTATGAAGAAATTAATTGAAGAAAAAAGAACATCTGGGGTATTCTTAACTTGTTTAGGTTTTGGAATGGGTAATTATAAAGATAGTAAAATGGAAACCCTAGCGGATACAGGTAATGGTAATCATGCGTATATCGATTCGATGCAAGAAGCACAACGAGTATTAGGAACTGAGTTTGGTGGAACATTGTATACCATTGCAAAAGATGTAAAAATCCAAGTAGAATTTAATCCAGCTAAGGTAAAAGCATATAGATTAATTGGGTATGAAAACCGACTGCTTAATGATGAAGATTTTATAGATGATACTAAAGATGCAGGAGAGCTTGGTAGCGGACACACAGTTACAGCATTGTACGAAGTAATACCCGCTGGAGCACAAAGCAAATATCTTAAGGAGGTTTCAGACTTAAAATACGCTGAAAAGAATGGAAAAACTACGAAAGCTGAATATGAAGACGAGTTATTTACTGTAAAATTCAGATATAAAAAGCCAAAAGAAGATCAAAGTATTGAAATAGTGCATATCCATAAAACAGATGCTGAAAAACATATCTCAACGGATTTTCAATTTGCTGCATCTGTAGCTTGGTATGGAATGAAGTTAAGAAACTCAGAATATATACAGAATCAAAATACTGAAGATATAATCACTTTGGCAAAAAAAAGCAGAGGGAACGATGAACAAGGATATCGAGCAGAGTTTGTAAGACTAATGAGTAGTTATGATAAAGCAAATCAATATGAAAATTAAGAATATGAGATTGATTAAGAATAACGCAGTAATATGTCTTTTACCATTCGTGCTATCTTGCTCTCGGACGGGAAAAGAATATAGCGATATGTCAGAAAGCTTTCCAACTGAGAAAATTGAAGAGGCTTCTGGTCCGAAATCACTGGAAAAAGAAAGTATAACTAATACGTTAAAGATAATTAAAAATGCCAATTGCCGTATCAAAGTAAATAATGTAGAACTAGCAACCGTGCTATCAAAGGAAATAGTTTCTAAGTATAAAGGCTATATTTCTGATGAACACTTTACTCATACCAATTACGCTAAAGAAAATAGTTTTACAATTAGAATTCCTAAAGAGAATTTTGATCAAGTATTAGATAGTGTTTGTACTTTGGGCGATTTTGTGGATTATAAAAATATATCAACTGTAGACGTAACTGAAGAATATATTGACCTGAATTCACGATTAAAAACAAAACTAGAAGTGAAACAGCGGTATGAAACCATCCTAAAGACCAGAGCCAAGACTGTAAAAGACGTTTTGTTAACGGAAGATAAATTAAGAGTGCTTCAGGAAGAGATAGAAGCGGCACAAGGAAGATTAAACTATCTAGCTAATAGCGTGTCATATAGTACAATTCAGTTTGATTTGTATGAAATAGTAATTCCTGAAGAAGAACCCGATATATATAAAGCTAGTTTCTTAGATAAGGTAAAAGATGGATTATCTTTTGGGTGGAATCTATTAGAATATTTGGTCTTGATTCTATTTTATGTATGGCCTCTATTCATACTAGGAGCTATAGTTTTCATCTATCTTAAGTGGATAAAAAGATAAAGTAATTTGAATAAAGCGCATCGGTTCGATGCGCTTATTTTTTGTATTTTGCGGCAATGAAGGAAATCCTGGCAAGATACATCCCTGAACGTGCTTTAGAACCGGCATTTGATTTGATTGTGAAATGTAATGTTCATCTGAAAATTGTTAATGAGCGTGTCACTCGCCATGGTGATTATCGTAAAATGCCAGATGGTAGACATCAAATCACGGTTAATGCATCTTTGAATACCTATCGTTTTTTGATAACATTGATCCATGAAATCGCTCATCTTGTAGCTTTCGAAAAATATGGACGTTATATCAAACCCCACGGAATAGAGTGGAAACGAACTTTTCAGCAGTTGATGTTACCTTATATAAATCCAGATGTTTTTCCTTCCAGATTATTGCCTGTGATGGCAAATCATTTTAAGAATCCAAAAGCGAGTAGTGATACTGATGCAAAATTATCACTTGCATTAAAACAATATGACCCAGAGAATGATAAAAATTATATCTTTGAAGTACCTTTAGGAAGTCGATTTAGATTGTATAATGGAAAGATTTTCCAAAGAGGAAATAAAAGAGTAAAACGTTATGAATGTATCGAAATAAGCACAGGTAAAGTATACCTGTTTAACCCCAATGCAGAAGTCGAGTTATTAAATTAATTATGAAAGAAAATTATTACGCCATTTTAATGGCAGGGGGAGTTGGATCTCGATTCTGGCCTGTTAGTACTACAGAGTTTCCAAAACAGTTTCACGATATGTTAGGTACCGGAGAGACTTTAATTCAAAGAACATTTAGCCGATTGTCAAAGATTATCCCAAAGGAAAATATTTTTATATTGACTAATGAACGATATAATGATTTGGTATTAGAACAATTGCCAGAAGCAGCACAACGACAAGTGGTTACAGAGCCGGCAATGCGTAATACAGCTCCATGCATTTTATATGCTGCATTAAAAATTCAGAAAGAAAACCCAGATGCCGTTATGGTGGTGGCACCAAGTGATCACTGGATCGAAGATGAAGATGCGTTCGTAGGGAATTTAAAGCAAAGTTTTGATGCATGTTCTGAAAAAGATATCTTAATGACCTTAGGTATCCAACCTACTTTTCCAAATACAGGGTATGGATACATACAATATAATAAAGAAACGAATGCTATTAAAAAAGTAGCTCAGTTTACAGAAAAGCCTAATTATGAAACTGCAAAGGAATTCTTAAATCAAGGAAACTACCTTTGGAATGCGGGAATATTTATTTGGAGTGTAAAAAGTATTGTAGGAGCTTTTGCTAAATTCCAAAAAGAGATGACCACTTTGTTTGAAAAAGGATTGGATACTTACAATACGAAAGAAGAAAATGATTTTATTGCGGTTAATTACCCGCTCGCGGAAAATATTTCTATAGATTATGCTATTTTAGAGAAAGCAGAAAATGTATATGTGCTTCCGGCTACCTTTGATTGGAATGATCTTGGTACTTGGGGATCGTTATATGATAAGCTAGATAAAACCGATGCTAATAATGCAGTCGTAAATGCCAGAGTCTTAGCAGAAGATGCATCGGGTAACATGATTAGAACCTCTACAGATAAAATTGTTGTAGTAGATGGTTTAGAGGATTACATTATAGTTGATAAAGAAGAAGTACTATTGATTTATCCCAAAAAGAAAGAACAGGATATAAAACAAGTGCTTAAAAAAGTGAAAGATACTTACGGAGAAAAACACGGATAACTATGGCGGAAAATACTCAGGAGCCTAATGATCAGATTCAGGACAAAAAAGTAGAAGAACATAAAGAAGCAGTAAAAAAAGATGCCAAAGGATTGTTTAAAAGCGCTGCCTCTTTTTTAAAAGGATTACTAGATTTTCGTCACGATACTGATAGGGATAGTACTATTGAATTGATAAAAGCAGATATTCCTTTTAAAGGAGCAACTGCGTGGATTCTGATATGTTCTATTTTTATAGCTTCTATTGGATTAAATGCCAACTCTATTCCTGTAGTTATTGGAGCGATGTTAATTTCTCCCTTAATGGGACCGATTTTAGGAATGGGAATGTCTATTGCTGTTAACGATATTGACACTTTAAAAAAATCATTAATCAATTTTGGAGTAATGGTTGTGTTAAGTGTTTTTACAGCTTGGTTGTTTTTCTTTTTGTTTCCGTTAAAAGTAGAGTCATCTGAGTTGTTGGCGCGAACTAAGCCTGATATTAGAGATGTATTGATTGCATTTTTTGGAGGATTAGCATTGATTATTGCTAGAACCAAAAAAGGAACTATCGCGAGTGTAATTTTTGGGGTTGCCATTGCAACGGCATTAATGCCACCTTTATGTACAGTTGGGTTTGGTTTGGCGATAGGTAAATATGAATATGCGCTTGGCGCAATGTATTTGTTTACTATAAACACGATTTTTATTGCCTTAGCTACTTTTATTGTATTAAAATTATTAAAATTTCCTATGCTAAGGTATGCCAACTCGGCAAAGCGTAAACGCACCGCTAGAATAGCTTCCTTTGTGGCACTTTTGGTGATGGTTCCAGCTTTTTACACATTTTGGATTACACTTAATGAGAGTCAAGCCCTAGGAGATTATGAGCGTTTTATGGTACAAAATATAGAATCTAATGAGAGCTTATATCTGCGCAAAGATATCTACAGTTATGATAATAAAACATTAAAATTGTTTTTTGATGGAGAAATATCTGAGGCGACTATCAGTGCGTTGCAAAATGAATTTTTAAGATATCCTGAGTTAAGTGACTTTACTTTATCTATTAGAGGTAATAAAGCTAGAGGGATTGAGCAAATCTCTAAAGCAAACGATCGATATATTGTGGAGCTAAATCGTTTAGAAACTGAGAACGAAGCATTGTTAGATAAAGTAGAAGATCTAAAGATACGATTGGCACTCATGGAAACTCAATTAACTGAGGCACAAAAAATAGTTCCAGTAGATATTTTGCCTTATAACAACATAGCCAAAGATGCTAAAATCCGCTTCCCAGATTTATCAGAACTAGGATATGGAGAAGTGCTACAATCCAATTTCCGAAAAGTAGATACAGTAAAAGTCATCTTCCCGCAATGGAAATTCCAAGTATCTGATAGTCTTAACGATGTTAGGAATAAAGATCTACGACAGTGGATTACTGGCGAGCTAAAAGCGGATACATTGCTGGTAAAGTAATTTTGCAAAAATTCTTTAAAATTTTAGAATAACATTTTTAGTTATTAGTACACTTATATATAGAGTAACTAAAAAGAATAGAATAATGAAAAAATCAAGATTTATAGTATTATTAGTTTTTATTGGGTTATTGTTTTTTATAGACCCTATATACGCTGGTCCCGGCGGTGTGATAGCAAAAGGATTATTTAAAACTTGGTGGGGTAAAATTTTGATGTTATTGCTGTTTATTATTTTGCTACCATTCATTATCTACATAAAATCTGTTGAGTTTTTCAAAGTAAAAAAAACAAAAAAACAATTAGTAGAGATAGGCTTAAAGAATAAGAATTTTTCTTGGTTAAATCTTGAAAAGAATTTTTCTAATATTGTTACACGTGTCTATGCTGCTTGGGGAGATGAAGATATGAGTGAAGTTAAAGAATATGTAAATCACTGGTATTGGCAAAATCAACAATTAGTTCATCTTGATAAGTGGAAATCTAATAATTTAAAGAATATTTGTAATCTTCAAAAGATTAATAAAATTAGACCTTTATATATAGAGTTAACAAATAATAGTAATTACGAAGGTTCAAAAGTGGTGATTAGTATTTCTGCTACTATAGAAGACTATTTGATTAATAAGGATACTCAAAAAGTAATAGAAGGGAAAAGAGGTTTTCAGGATGAAAGTCATATATGGGTTATGGAGTATACCGAAGGCAGGTGGTTGCTGGATGATATTAGGAATGGTGATTTGAGTTTAGCATTTGCTAAGATGGAAAATTTGATTCCAGAAAATGTTTTAATAGCGAAATAGAATTTTATTATCTTGAGTATAATTTGAAGTTTGTTAGGGAGGAAAAATAAGCTATGTTATTCATCTTATTTTAGTTTAACAATGAGGTTGTATTAGAGGAATATTGAATTAATAAAATAAGAATTAGTTTGTGAAAATAATCTATTGGATATCAACCGTTCTAGTTTCTTTAATGTTGTTATGGAGTTCTTATACCTATTTTTTTAGTAAAGAAACTATAGAGGGAATTAAATCATTAGGGTTTCCTAACTTTTTTAGGATACAATTAGGAGTTCTAAAGATAATTGCTGTCTTTGTTTTATTGATACCACAGATATCGGTTCAAGTAAAAGAGTGGGGATATGCTGGAGTTGGATTATTTTTTGTAACCGCTATTGTAGCTCACATTGCACATAAAGATTCAATTTTTATTTCCTTGATCAATGTATTCTTTATTGGACTACTTATCATTTCGAATATATACATGTATAAGCTAAAAATTGTATAAATAGCAGGAATGTTTAGAAGTAAACGAATTATCTGCTGGTAAGAAAATAGTTTTATTCTAGTTCCCGCCACCAAGTTCATATCGTGTGTGGTAATTATGGTGTGAAATCATTTTCTTAGGAAGTTTCTTGAATAGGGGTATCAATTGCCATTCCTTTGCAAAACCTATTAAAAGAAAGCTGCTGAGATATGTTGATTCATATTCATCAGCAGTTTCGAATAGATTCAAATATTAAATACAATAAGGAACCGGAAAAGAGTTTGGATTTCCTGGAAGGAATTGACAATTAGAGCCATTATAGTTTTGGTTAGGTACACAACAAGAAAGTGCTGGATTGCAACATCTGGACGGACGTAATCCACCTCCATTGATTTCCTTTTGCTGATCTTTACTTAGTTTAATTCCGAATTTTGAAACATTCTTTAACATGGTGTAAGGTTTTAAAATTTATAAAGTTAAAGGTAAATAAACTCAGTAAAATCTATTTACGGCAACGCCGTAATTGATGTTAAAGTTTTGATATTCAAAATCCTAACTAATTCTTAAAAAATATCTGATTAACGATCTGGAAGTTAATTTGTAAGAAAATAGACGCTTCTAGTAAAAATAAATTATTATGAATTTAGAGTTTTAATATCAAATTTTTCTAGAGTCCTTTTAACTGAGCATCTCTTACTTTCTTAAACAAGTTAGAAGAGTAGACGAAGTCCGTTACAGCTTCGTTATCGGTTTTGAAAATTTGTGTTTTATCACCTTCCCATTCTAAATTACCATACTTTAGGAAAACAATCTTTTCTCCAATTTCCATAACCGAATTCATATCATGGGTATTGATGACCGTTGTGATGTCGTATTCTTCTGTGATTTCTTTTATTAAATTATCGATAACAATAGCTGTTCTAGGGTCTAATCCAGAATTAGGTTCATCACAGAAAAGATATTTAGGTTTGGTAACAATCGCCCTTGCAATGGCAACGCGTTTTTGCATACCACCACTTATTTCGGATGGAAGTTTATTGTTTGCATTTTCTAGATTTACACGATCTAGTACTTCATTCACTCGTTCGCGCATTTCTTCTTTTTTCTGCTTGGTAAACATCATTAATGGAAACATTACATTTTCTTCTACTGTCATAGAATCAAATAATGCGCTTCCCTGAAATACCATTCCCATTTGCTCTCTAAGGTTTCTTTGTTCCTCTGTAGAAAGATCAGAATAGGTCGCTCCATCATAACAAATAGAGCCCTCTTCCGGTGTGAATAAACCAAGCATACATTTTAGAAAAACAGTTTTACCACTACCACTGGTTCCAATAATTAGATTGGTTTTACCACGCTCAAAAGTGGTTGTAATTCCTTTAAGAATCTGTTCTCCACTAAAACTTTTATGAATATCTTTTACTTCTATCATTAGCTTAACAATAATTGAGTTAATATATAATTAGAAGTTACAATAACCACTGTTGTCCAAACAAACGCAGAAGTACTCGCTTTACCAACTCCTAATGCTCCACCTGTCATATAATATCCGTGAAAAGAAGGAATAGTTGCTAATAGAAAGGCAAAAATAAAGGTCTTAATAAAGGCATAAATTAAGTGGTACGGTATAAACTCTTCACGCAGCCCCGTTAAAAATTCAGAGCCAGAAACAAACCCTCCATAAACACCTGCTATATAAGCTCCGAATACGCCAACAAACATAGCAATTGCTATGATAAAAGGATACATAAACATAGCAACGATTTTTGGAAACACTAAATAGTTTAGTGAGTTAATTCCCATTACTTCTAATGCGTCTATTTGCTCTGTAACTCTCATGGTTCCGATACTAGATGTAATAAACGAACCTACCTTACCAGCCATTATTACAGAGAGGAATGTAGGTGCGAATTCCAAAATCATCGATTGTCTGGAAGCAAAGCCAATTAATTGTTTTGGAATTAGTGGATTGGTTAGATTTAATGCAGTTTGTATTGCAATTACAGCACCAATAAAGAAAGCAAGAAATACGGTAATTCCTAATGAACCAATAATAAGGTCATCTATTTCTTTGAAAATCAAGCTCCTAAGTACTGAGCCTTTAGTCATACGACTAAAAACTTTTTTTAACATTAAAAAATAACGACCAATATCGTCCAGATAAAACATATGCGCTCCATTAGAAGGGCTAAAATAGAAAAAAAAATAGGTACAGCATGTAACCTTCTATTAAAGTTTTACATTTGCATAAATGGTATTTTAACCATCTAAATTATTAAAAGTAATGATAAAGAAAGTATTCTTAATTTTTGGACTTGTTTTATTCTCTATAGAATGTACATCGCAGCAGTCACAACCTAGTTCTGGAAAGGAAACAATTAATGTTTCTCCAAAACTAGTAGTTGGGATGGTGGTAGATCAAATGAGATATGATTATCTAACGCGTTTTTATGATCGTTTTGGAGAAGGTGGTTTTAAAAGAATGCTCAGAGAGGGATTTAATTGTAAAAACAATCATTTTAACTATGTTCCTACTTATACTGGCCCAGGACATGCATCTGTGTTTACAGGTACTACTCCACAAAATCATGGGATTATCTCTAATTATTGGTATGATAAGTTTAGTAAAAAAGGAGTGTATTGTGCTAGCGATCCATCAGTAAGAGCAGTTGGGTCAGATAGCGAGTTGGAGAGAATGTCTCCGCATCGTATGAAAACTACAACCGTTGCCGATCAGAATCGATTGCATACACAGTTAAAAGGGAAGTCTATAGGAATTGCAATAAAAGACCGGGGAGCAATCTTACCTGCAGGACATTCAGCAAATGGTGCTTATTGGTTTAGGGGGAAAGATGAAGGAAAATGGATTACCAGTACGTATTATAGAAACGACTTACCAAATTGGGTACAGCAGTTTAATGACTCTGACAAAGCAGAATCTTATCTAAAAGTATGGAATACCTTATATGATATCAATTCATATATAGAAAGTGGATCAGATCAAAACAATTTTGAGAAAGGGTTTACAGGAAAAGAAACAGCAACATTTCCATATGATTTAGGAGCTTTGAAAGATCAGAATGAAGGTTATGATATTATCAAAGGGTCTGCTTATGGAAACAGTCTAACTGCTGATTTTGCCATTGCGGCAATAGATGGAGAAGCATTAGGTAAAGATGATATTACCGATTTTCTAACAGTTAGTTTCTCTAGTACGGATTATGTGGGACATAATTTTGGAGTAAATTCTAAAGAAATACAAGATACATATTTGAGATTAGATAAGGATCTGGAACGACTTTTTAATGCATTAGATTCAAAAATTGGAAAAGGAAATTATACGGTTTTTTTAACGGCAGATCATGGAGCCGTTCATGTACCATCCTATTTGCAAACAGTAAAGATACCATCTGGTTATTTTAAAAAGGATACGTTATCGACGAAGGTTATGGCTTTTGTAAAAGAAAGATTTAAAGTGGATGGGTTAATAGAAAAAATTGATAATGATCAAGTCTTTTTTGCATATGATGTTTTAGTTAAAAATAATGTGAGTGCTCAGGATTTACAGAAAACTATTGCGCATTACATCTTACAATATGATCAGATAGATAAGGTATTTACTAGAGAACAATTATTAACCGGCACATATACTGAAGGAATTGCTGCCTTAGTCCAAAAAGGATTTAATCAGAAAAGAAGCGGAGATGTTGTTTTTGTATTAAACCCAGCGACTATTCTGTATTCTCGGACAGGATCTACGCACGGAAGTGGATTGAATTACGATACGCATGCCCCTTTATTATTTATGGGTAAAGGTATTAAGCAAGGAAGCACTACAGAGAAAACAACAATTCCTGATATTGCTCCAACTATTTCTGCGTTATTAGGAATAACATTCCCTAATGGTGCTACAGGCGATGTATTGCCTTTTGTGTTAAAATAAGATTATTTATATAAGTTTTTGATATATGGATTGTGCACTTTGTATTGCACCTTCCATATATCCTGCATGTCTCGTAGCTGTTTCTGATCCAGCAATAAAGAAGTTATTATTAAAAAAACCATTTTGATAATAACTATGGCCATTATTCTGGTGTGGAAATATAAATTTTTCTGAATGAATAGAAGTGTTTGCTTCTTGTTTCCAAACAACTTCTTCATACGCGAGATATTGCAAAGATTGATCTCCAAATAATTTTCGGAGTTGACTTTCTACCTTGGACCTTCTTTGTTCTTTGGTATAAGCCTGCATTCCATTTTGTAGAAAACCTTTTAATGCGAAACGGGTGTTTTCTGAATTAGAATGATCATATAATTCTGTGATAGGACCAACATTACTAAAAACCGTTCCTGAATACTTATTTTCTTTCCAAAAAGGTTGGTTATATGAAATGCCAAATTTAATAGAGTCCCCCATCCAGGTATGAGTTTTGTTAGTAATATCAACTATATTTTCAGGTAGTAATGGATTGAATTTTATAGAATTTACCAGAAGCATAGGAGGAATGGTAGAAATTACTTTATCAGCATAATGTGTTGTAGATTCCGAATGAATTTCGAAATGGTCCTTTAGATAGTTGATATGTGTTACTTTTTCGTTTAGGATTAATTCTTCATTATTAAGAGATTTAGCAAGTCTATTGATAAGCGAAATCGTTCCCCCTTGTATTCTGTAACTGGGTTCTTGATTGGTTGGTAATTGTATTTGTTGAGGAGGAGCAGTGGATAGTGGTTCAAAAAGTGCTATTCCTTCCATGAATTGTTCAAAAACCGGTAGCTCTAGTTCTTCTAGTAACATAAGTAATTCATGATGCTGAGTACTTAACCAAGTCGCTCCCATTTCGATTGGAGTTTGGTTTTTGGACTGTAATGTGTGTATTCTTCCTCCGATTCTATCTCTAGCTTCAGTAACCTTTACGGCTATTCCCTTTTTTTTTAATTTATGTGCGAGTAATAAGCCTGTTAATCCAGCTCCTACAATAAGTATTTCTGATCTCATATTCGATATAAATATATAAAGTAAAACTCCTAAAAGAAGGAGTTTTACTTTATAGTATTAGTTTATTTGTCCATAAGATGTGTTCCGTGAACAACAGCTGCTCCAGCGCGAAGTGCGGCAGAGACAAATGTAGCTTCTGCTAGCTCTTCTGGAGTTGCTCCGGCTTTTATTGCATTTTTCTTGTGAATTTCTAAACAATAAGGACACTGTGTAGTTAGCGCTACAGCAACAGCCATTAGTTCTTTATATTTTACTGGAATAACTCCTTCTTGTAATGCGATGCTATCAAAAGCTTGGAAAGCTTTCATAGCCTCTGATGCATTTTCACTAAGTGTACCTAATTTTTTTAGGTGATTCATATCATACATAATCAGATTTTTTTAATTAATTTCTTCCTGCAATCACACCGCCATCGGTATCCCAAATCGCTCCTGTAACCCACGAAGCCTTATCTGATAATAAGAAGGTAATACTGTTAGCTACATCTTGTGCAGTTCCGTTTCTTCCGATTGGGTGAAAATTATTAAAGCCAACCAACGCTTTTTTAGCCTCATCGGCTCCTCCGAAAACGCCATCATATACAGGAGTTTCTACTACAGCAGGTGATACAGCATTTACCCGTATTCCATGATCTGCTAATTCCATTGCTAAGTGTTGTGTTAACGAGTGTAATCCTGCTTTTTGCATAGAGTAGGCAGAAGAAGGAGTTGCTTTTACAGCTTGTTTGGCCCACATAGAGCCTACATTAACAATGGATCCACTTTTACCTTCTTTCATTTTCTTAGCAGCTGATTGGGTAATAAAAAAGAATCCTCTGTTTAGATCTTGATAAGAATCATAATCTTCTAGAGTGTGATCTAAAAACGGTTTTGGACCAAAAATTCCAGATGCATTTACCAGGAAATCTAAGCGATCTAAGTCTGCAATAGTTTTGTTAAGTTGATCAACGTTATCTTTGTTGGTAATGTCAACCTTATGTTTAATAATGTTATCTCCATCAGGAATTTTAGCTGTATTTCTACCTACTACATGAACCGTAGCTCCTGCTTCGATTAATGAATCCACAGTAGCTTTACCGATTCCACTAGTTCCTCCGATAACAAGGGCCGTTTTGTTTTTAAATTGCGTCATTTTAAATGTATTTAAATAATTAGTAAATGAACAGACAAGTCTGTCTTTTTTGTTTCAAATTTTTTTTATGTTATGATTTTTTCACACAATGATAAGGAGACTTCTATTGGCCAAGTATTTTGATGCAATTTACTTTCTGAAATTGCTCCTTCATATAATAAATAGATCTTTCTAGCGAGCATTTTATTTGCTTTATAAGAATTCTGATTACAATTCTCTATAACAAGATCTTGTATGAAATTTATGAAATCATTCTTCTGTTTTTGAATTTCCATACGCACAGTTTCATTTTCTTTTGGTATTTCTGAGTATGTATTTAGACACCAACATCCATTAAAATCTTTTTGATCAAAGAAAAGCGTAAGAAAATGAAATAATGAGTATATCCTTTCCTTTCCTGAAGAAGCTTTAAATACAAATTCTCTTATGTCCTTAGTAAAAGTATCATTCTTAAATTGAAGATAAGCAATACAAATATTTTCTTTAGACGGGAAATGATTGTATAATGTAGCTTTGGCAATTCCTGCTTCTTTAATAATTTCATTAATTCCGGTAAGGTTATAGCCTTTATTATAAAATAAAGTAGAGGCAGTTTCTATAATATGATCTCTTACTTTGGAATGTTTCATATGGCAAATATATATAAAAAAACAAAACTAGACAAGTCTGTCTAGTTTTGTTTATGAAAATGTATTCCAATTTGATGATTAAATGAGTTTCTAAGGTCAAGACTCGAGTAACTCGAACTTTTTATTTTGATGGTTTATATCCGGTATGTTTTGCAGTATATTCCAATGGTTTTTCAGTTTTTATAATCTGAATATTGGCGCCTGCTCGTTTTCCAAAGGATTCTATCCGACCAGAATTAATTAGGCTAATATGATCAATTGTACTAATAGCCCATCCCGGATCTTCGTATTTTATAGCTCTTCCACCTTTTCCGGAATTAATGAATAATAAATTATCTATATTTAATTTTTGAACTCCCCAAAGCAGAACCACACTTCCTAAGTCTTTATTGTTGACATCAACGAAGGTAGAGTTTCTTAATTCTAGGTATGGTCCGGTAGTGCTTTCGTCATTACCCATTCTTAATAGCGAGACGGCATTACCCATTACTTTACTAAAATGACAGTTATCTATTTTTACATATTCTGCATTATAACGGCCTCTATTTTCATTTTCTCCATCTAAACTGATTGCGTTTCCAGAAATATTATGAAAAGTAGAGTTCTTAAAAATTAATGTGTCTGCATACGTACTTTTATAAGCTCTAAAGGCGGTTTTACGACTTGCATTAAAATTTTTAAATTCACAAGAAACTACCTTTAATTTATAATGTTCTATCATCGGTTTTGATGAGGTTGCGATAGCAGATTGTGCAATACCATTTTCCGAAGCACCATCAAAGATAACTCCTTTAATGGAGAGACTTCCTCCATTTTCTATGATTACTAACGGCTTTTGTGATTCGTTTTGATCATATGTAAAGATTGCGGGGCTATCACTTTCGTCAGTTATGATTGTAAGAGTTTTGTTGATGATTAAAGGTTTCGTAAAAGTATAGGTCCCTGGTTTTAATTGAATAGTGTCTCCTGAGGATGTGCTTTTTACCATACTAAATAAAGCATCATTTTCGTTACCTGATACTTGTGCCGCATTCGAGTTTTTATTAGTAATCTCAAAATATTTCTGTTGTGGCGTATACCAGTTTGGTCCCACTTCGTTTTTTGTAAAAGGAAGCTTAGGTTGATAGGTTTGATTTTTTAATAAGCCGTCAGCCGGATCTTTTGAGAATGTGATTTCAGCTTGTTTGAATCCTTTATGGTTGAATTTTGAATCTGCAGATATTACCTCATTTCCTGAAAAAGAGAAAGTGCTATAATCAGAAATTGCTTCAAAGACTTGTTTTCTTTCAGGATGGTAGAAAATATTGTTGGTAAATCTAATGTCTCTTGGAGGATCAGTCCTTTCGTTATCTGCGCCAACACCAAACTGGATATGATCACATTTTAGGAATTTGTTTCCAGTTATATCTGTGTTTTCTGCTCTATGATATCTGTTAATTAGTGAATTAGGAACTCCGTTCATTACCGGTAATGCTCCAAAGAAACGTTTCCCTTTTAGTTCCTGAAAATGATTGTTCCTAATTGTATGGCCTTCGTTAATAACCCGAACTCCTCCTGTGCCAGGTTTGTTATTTCCTATAAAGAAGTTATTTTCTATTAAGTTTCGGTTTCCATGTCTTAGTGCTAATACACCCGCAGATTCATAGAAAAGATTATTACGAACAATATTGTCACTTGATTTAAGAGAAACAATTTCTACTTCGCCATCACATTGTTCAAAATAATTATTCTCAATCAATGTTCTTGATGGACTTAATGAATAAGTTGAAACTCCAACCCGAAGTGTCTCTCCTCCATTAGATCCTAGATTGGGTCTGTACCCAAAATGGTTATGATCAATTCTGTGATGATTCTCTAAACTGTTTTTGTTATTTAGTTTTACAACCAAAGTTACACCGGCATTTAGTTTTCCTCCAAAATAGTTGTGATCTACTCGATTATTTTTTCCGTGAAGATGGATCCATTCGGATTTATCGAATCTATTAGTTGGATTAAAATGATCAATTGCTATTTCAGTAAGCCTACAATTTTCTGCTAATTTTCCGTCATCGGTTTTAAAAATAATCAAGGCATCTTCTTGGGTATACCCATTCTTAAAAACGAGCTCTTTTATGATCACATGTTTCCCTCCGATTTTTAGAGAAGTATTACCAGATAGAATAACTTTTCCTTTTTCCTGTGCTTTGATTACAATCGGTTCTTTCTCTGTCCCCGTTGCTGTAATAATAAATTGGGCATCATTCCAGATACCGTTACTCAACGTAATTTCGTCTCCAGGTTGGGCTATGGAAATAGCTTTATTAAATGCTTCGACGGTAGTAACAAGATTGCCTCCATCGGTTTGTTTTGTATTATTAGTTTGCGTGCAAGAATTTGCAGTTAATAGAATAGCTAGTAAATAGCTATAGAGTCTACTTTTTTTCATTTGTTTGTTTTGAAATATTTGTATTAAACATTCCCATTAAACTTTAAAAAATAGTCTAATGCTTTATTAAAAAGTAGATACTTGTAAGCTGTGTGTGGAGAGCAATTTAGGTCTATTTTTTATAATAACCAAGTCGGTTCTTAATGAATGGAGGATTAACAAAAACATAAAAGGTGTTTATGTATCAAGTTAGCATAAACACCTTTTCGCTTTTAGATATTTAGTCACAATAGCAAGCTGGGTGAAGAGGCCAGGTTTCTAATGACTTACAAACCCATACAGGACATGGAGGTTCGCCACCTGTTATTGTTCTTTGCTTTTCTTTCTTGAGAATCTCAATCCCCTCTAAATTTAAAATTTTGTGTAACATATTTTAGTTTTTTAAATTTTTGTATTCTTTAAATTTATAAAAAGAAAAGGGTATTTTGCTAAGAAGAAAGTCATTTTAGGATTTAAATAACTTTTCGAAGATTTTTCCCCATCTAAGTTTACGGATAAAACGTCCTTCAGGTTCGGTAACTAAGAAAGGTTGTTGTGTTCTTTTAGCTTTAAAAAAACCAGTTATGTAATCATTAATTAGTCTAGGTTGTTTTTTTAGTAAAGCTAATTTTGTAGATGCGATCAAAGTGATAATGAAACCATATCGCATTTTATAAAAAGCCTCACCTTGCTTATATTTTGCTTTTGGGTTATAGGTATTTCCTGTTGGTTTTAGGTGTTTTACCTTTAACGATTCATCAGTTTTGATTTCCCAATGATGGTATTGTGCTAATAGTTCATCTACTGTATCCCAGCCCATTGCAGGTTTAAGCCCTCCGATCTTCTGAAAACAAGATTTCCTATAAGCTTTTAATGCCCCTCGAATATGATCTTTATTTGTTAGGTTTTCTAGGATCCAATTATTGCCTTTTTGGATATAACAGAAACCACCAACCATTCCAGTTTTTTGATTTTTTTCGAAATGTTTTATTAATGTCTCCAGATAGTTTTTTGGAAAAATAAGATCCGCATCAAACTTGCAGATTACATCATATGTATCGTCTAGTGTTTTATACCCTTGATAGAATGCATTGATAACTTTGCTACCTGGCATATGATCTTCAGAAGAACTTGTATTTACTAAAGAAATATAATCATGTTTGCTAATGAATTCATTAACCATAGCCGCTGTACCATCGGTAGAGTTGTCATTAACTACTACTATTTTTTTAGGAAGTATTGTCTGAGTAACTATTGAGTCTAAAGTTTTAGCAATCAATAGTTCTTCGTTATGTGCTGGTATGACAATATAAATGTTCAAGATAGTAGTATTTTAATCTAAACTATTTTCTTTCTGCGTATACGATATAATATCGTGGAGTAAAATACCTAAGCAAAGGTCTGAAACCGATCTTTCTAATAGGATGTGTCCATTTCTTTCTGGCTTTTATTTCCCAACCAGCTTTTTCTAATAACCAATCAAATTGCCAATCTTCGAACTCGTGATAGTGACGATCCCAAGGATCTGTTTTACTCCTGTACGCTGGAGAAAACCATAGTTTTAAAGGAATAGAGGCTACTATTTTGTTTGCTTTAATATCAGATAATACATTAAAAGGAGCAATTAAATGTTCGAAAATTTCGAAAGCTGTTATAACTTCCGCGTTGCTTATTTTTACAGCTTCAGTTTCTACATCAAGATCTTCTCCAGATGTATTACTTACTGTATATCCTTCTTTCTCCATAAACTCCACAAAAGGGTTATGGACACCAAGATCTAGTATAGTTGCCGGAGCCGAAATGTGCGCTCTTAAGAATTCTAATGTTTCTTTATATCGTTTGTGAGGAAACGTTCCTTCGTACATATTAGTTCTAACTTTTCTTAATTAAAAACAAAATTACGTTTAACAAAAAAGGATACCATAAATATAGTATCCTTTTTTACTTATTTTTTTAGAAGTCTAATTGCATTCGTTTGTATATTCATATATGTGTTTAGCAAATTCTGACCATTTGATTCCATCGCTGTATTTTTCAATCATAGCAGGACAATCTCCAAAGAATTCTTTAAATTCTTCTTCATAATTTTTTTTCTTAAGACGAATTGCAACTTTTTCTCCATCCTTTTTTACATAGTAAGATTTAGCAATACCACCAGCTTTAAGAGGACCAATACCAATACTAGCGGTTTCTCCTGCAAATGGATCTTGATAAACCTTAATTTTATTACTAAAATCAGGATTAACCAATTGTACCATTAAGGTTTGTGTCTTTTTCTTAATTTGAACTTCAGATTTTTCGAAAAAAGTATATCCTTCTTTAAACAAATTCTGATCTAGGTCTTTGTTTTTCCATTGCTGAGCATCGGTGATAAATTTTCCAAAATTATTAAGTTTGGCAAGTTTACTTGGTGGTAAATACATAAACACAATGTCTTTTGGTTCAATTTTCACCTTGTTTTCACTTGCATCCTTAATGTAAATAGCTTTTATAAGACCTTTTTTGTAGTTAAATCCTTTTAGGTTTCCTTCAGTTGTTGTTCCATCTTCTAGATGAACATATGTGGTTTTCTTTTTAGAAAATCCGTTAAATCCAGGAAGAAAATTTTGTGCTTGAACAGATAAAGTGGTAGCTAAAAAAAAGATAATGCTTAGGGCTAAGTAATTTTCTCTTTTCATAATTTGTTTAAATTTAGGGGTTTAATTTATTTTGCAAATATAAGATTTCCATTTGTTATTTAGAACAGCACTGTTTTTAATGAAATAAATTGATAATGTTAGAGTTGTACAGCGGATACGTTGGTTTAGAATTGATACAGAAAAGCATTGATATTCATACCGGCACCGACACTGGCAAATAATAATATATCCCCTGGATGAATAGATTGATTCGTTATTTTTCCTTTTAGAATTAAATCAAAAAGTGTAGGAATGGTGGCTACGCTACTGTTTCCAAGTTTTTGTATGCTCATAGGCATTATACCATCAGGAGCTTCCCGATCATAGAGTTCATAAAATCGTTTTACGATGGCTTCGTCCATTTTTTCATTTGCTTGATGGATGAGAATTTTTTTAACCTCAGAAATGTCAACGTTAGCTTGATCCAGACATCTTTTCATTGCCTTGGGAACGTTGGTTAAAGCAAATTCATATATTTTACGGCCATACATTTTGATATATTTAGTCGTATCGTTTGATGTAGTATCATAGGTGTTTCCGAAGTATAAAAAATTAGCCTCTTCATAGGTGTAAGATGCACTTGCAGAAGATATAATTCCTCCAGTATTTTCTGTGATTTCTATAATAGAGGCTCCAGATCCATCAGAGTAAATCATGGAATCTCGGTCGTGTTTATCAATGACACGAGATAAAGTTTCTGCACCGATTATCAGACACTTTTTTGCCATACCACTTTTTATAAAAGAAACTGCCTGTATAATTCCTTCTATCCAACCGGGACACCCGAACAGTACATCATAAGCTACACAATATGGATTCTTTATTTTTAAAAGATGTTTTACTCTAGTAGCCAGACTAGGCACGGTATCAGCTTGTGATGAATTTTTAGTAACGTCTCCGAAGTTGTGAGCAACAATAATATAATCTAAGGTTTCTGGGTCTATACCAGAGTCAGCAATGGCTTTTTGGGCAGAAAGAAAAGCAATATCCGAGGTGTTTAATGTAGAAGAAGCATATCTACGCTCTTCAATACCTGTAATTTTTTGGAATTTATCTATAACAACGGAAGAAGGATGTCTGATTTGACTACCATCAGTGTTAAGGAATTGATGGTTTTCAAAATCTTCATTTCGTATAATTTCTGTAGGAATATAGCTTCCTGTACCGGTTATTTTGATATTCATTTTCCCTTTTCTTTTTTGCAGTAGGGAAGGTAGTTATTAAAAACCACTTTATTATGCTTGCATAATAAATTTTACGACGGCTAAGTTTTTGTAGCTATTGTAAGAAGTAATAAGGGAGGATCATTTTTTTTGAGTTTTTAGTTGTATTACGGTAGCGATTGATAAGGCTCGGGTTTTCATTAATTCTGCCTTGATTCCACTAAAGTTGTTGTCCACCGTTGTGGTAAATAATGCTAACCAGGTATCAAAATGGATTTTTTCTAGTATCTTTTTTTGATGCAGATTTTGGTGAATCTGCAATACATTCTTTTTGTAGTTGCCCGTATAAAATAGTTGTTGTTCCCAGAAATCAGTTATATGCGGGATGTGATCTTTCAGGTTAATTTGGGCTATTTCTGTAAAGAACAAGCCAATAGTAGGGTTTTTCAATGCCTTTTTATAAAACGCCCATATTAAATATTCAATATCCTCACGGTTGGTTATGTCTTTTAAATTATCCTTGTCCAAAAATACCTTGATTTACATTAATGTATAAATGCAAAATTACAAGGTATTCGGGCAAGTACTTTGGTTTTGGGTTATAATTTTTGTTTAGAGACAATAAGATCTCGCAATTCTTGTTGTTTTTCTTTTTCGATCATTTTTTGATGGGCATAGGCAAAAATTGCATTTTCCACGACCTCATTTTCTCTTTCTCCTGATAGAATATAGGAGATACTCGTTTTGGAATATGATTTTTTACTAGGGCTTAAAATCTTGTTCTGGTTTAAGTAGGCTTGTATTTTCTTTACATGCTTACTTCCTATGACCTTTAAGATCGCGGTACGTTCTTCAGGTGTGATCATAAATAAGTTGGCTAATATTGTTGGTATAAGTATCTTTGTGAATGTAGTGTTATCGTTTTGTTATGCAATATTATATAAAATATTAGATATACACAAATAATAGTCAATATTTTGGATAAAAAAGATAAAATTTTAGATAGAGTTATTGTATTTTCGGCCCATTTAGGAATTAGTCTTAGAAGTTTTAGTCTCTCCATTGGTGCGAGTGCTGGGTATTTACATAGATTACAATCAGCCAATAGTAATATTGGAGGAGACTTTATAGAAAAGGTTATACAATTGTATACAGATATTAATCCTACCTGGTTGGTTACCGGAGAGGGAAATATGCTTAAGGAAGGTCATCTTGTCGAAGAATCTCAGGTCATTTATGGCGATAAAGATTACTTCAAACAAGCTTTACTAAGATATCTAGATGATCAGGATATTAGGGATAAACTTGCAGAAATAAAAAAGAAAGAGGAGCTCGACATAGATTGAGAATCTCCCCTATTTTATACAAAAATCACAATATTTCTTTTGCTTCTGCGGCAGCCTTAAGAATTACTTTTACCACAACGATACTGTTCAGAAACTTCTTTCCATCTTTTCTTTTAATGGTAATATGCGTTTTTCCTTCTATTTCTTCTTTATTGGTAACAACTACTTGAACTCCTTCTAATTTTCTGAAATTAGTGGTTCCTCCCTTTTTGATGATAAAATTTAAACGAGGGAACAGGATGTATTGATACGTCTGCGCTGATGGAGCTCCTAAGGTAATAATATCGCCAATGGATATAGTCTCTGAGGATAAAACTTTCGAATCTTGAGCATTCATCGTAACGATCGATAAAAATGCTATAAATACTAGATTTTTCATAGATGTGTAATTTTTATGGAATGATGTGTGTCCTAAATTTACCAATATTTGATTAACTACAAAACACAAAATTTGGTTAAATAATAGTTAATGTATTAAATATTGATAGTAATACTATTACTTTTGAACAAAATAGTTTTAATAATGAAATTTATACTTCAAGACTTAAAAGTTAATATCAACAATAATATATATCTGAAGGATCCGGAATCCTCGACTTTAGGAAAAAAAATTATAGAGTTTAGTATCCTATTAATTGATGAGATAGGCTTTGATAGTTTCACTTTTAAAAAACTGGGCGAAAAAATTGGATCTAATGAAAGTTCGATTTATAGATATTTCGAAAATAAACATAAATTACTTTTATACCTTACTTCTTGGTATTGGGGATGGTTAGAATACCAATTGGTATTTACAACTAATAGTATTTCTGATGCGAAAGAAAAACTAAATAAAGCGATAGAAATTATTACACGTGCAACAAAAGAAGATTCTTCTTTTTCTCATATTAATGAGGTGTTACTAAACAAAATTGTTATTAATGAATATTCTAAATCATATTTGACTAAAGAGGTCGATAATGAAAACAAAGAAGGATATTTTTCTATATATAAAAGGCTGGTAAATCGGATAAAGGATATGATTATGGAAGTTGATAATCATTATAAATATCCCACCAGTTTGGCAAGTACAGTGACCGAAGGATCTTTGCATCAGCATTTTCTAAAGGATCATTTTTCTTCATTAACCGATTGTGATGAGAAGATCACACCCACTACATACTTTATTAACCTAGTATTTAATTCTTTAAATAACCAAAAGAATGGCTAAAAACATATTGACTGCTTGGCAGCGTCTGATGGGACTCTTAAAACTTGATAAAAGAGATATCCTCCAAATATTTTATTATGCAATTTTTGCGGGATTGGTAAGTTTATCGCTTCCTTTAGGGATACAAGCGATTATCAATTTATTGCAAGGAGCTCAGGTGAGTACATCTTGGATAATTCTGGTAATTTTAGTTACCGCAGGTGTCTTATTTGTTGGGATACTTCAGTTTATGCAAATTAGAATTATTGAAAATGTACAGCAGAAGATCTTTACCAGAGCTTCTTTTGAGTTTACGTATCGATTTCCTAAAATCAAGATGAGTGAATTACGTAATTATTATCCACCAGAACTGGCAAATCGTTTTTTTGATACGCTAACAATTCAAAAGGGATTATCTAAAATATTAGTGGATTTCCCTACCGCTTTAGTACAAATCATTTTTGGACTCTTACTTTTATCTTTTTATCATCCATTCTTTATTATTTATGGTTTGTTGTTATTGGTATTAATCTATATCGTATTTAAATACACAGCAACCAAAGGATTGGAGACAAGTCTAAGTGAATCCAAAAGTAAATATAAAGTAGCGCATTGGATTCAGGAGGTAGCACGATCTATTGTAAGTTTTAAGTTGTCTGGTAGAACGAGTCTGGCGTTAAATAAGAATGATGCTTTGGTAGCCGATTATCTGGATTCTAGAGAGAGTCATTTTAGAATATTGGTGATACAATTTATTCAGATGATTGGTTTTAAGGTGCTGGTAACAGCGGGACTTTTATTAATAGGTGGAGTACTGGTTTTAAATCAACAGATGAATATAGGTCAGTTTGTAGCAGCAGAGATTATTATTTTACTAGTGATTAGTTCTGTAGAAAAATTGATTGTAGGGCTCGAATCATTTTATGATGTACTAACTTCTTTAGAAAAAATAGGGCAAGTTGTCGATAAAGAATTAGAACCTCAGGAAGGAGAAAAACCCTTTAAAGAAGATGAAGGATTTGTAATAGAACTAGATCAGGTTTCTTATTCAGTTCCAGATAGAGACAAAAAAATCATAGATAATATTTCTTTAACGATATCAGAGACTTGTACCATATTAATACAAGGATCTAATGGCTCTGGTAAGACAACTCTTTTACGATTGATGGCAGGGTTACTAGAACCAGACAGTGGTAGTATTTATATCAATAATGTTTCACTAAAAGGAGTAAACCTTAATTACTATAGAGGGTATTTAGGACAGTCGCTTACAGAAGAATCTCCTTTTGAAGGAACTATTTTGGAGAATATAACTTTTGGCGATAGCAATATTACCAGTGAACAGGTGTATTGGGCATTAGAGAAAGTAGGGCTACTTCAATTTGTAAAAGAACAACCAAAAGGATTACAAACCATGTTATATCCAGAAGGAAGACAAATACCATATACAATTGGTAAAAAGATTGTATTAGCTCGAGGTATTGTGAGAAAACCAAAATTACTGATTCTTAAAGACCCATTAGATCAATTTAATGGAGCAGAAGCTACAAGGATTATGGATTTTCTTGCAGATCCAGAAAATCCTTGGGCATTAGTTGTAGTTAGTGAGAATAATAAATGGTCATCACGCTGTAGTAGAATTATTACAATGGATAACGGAAAAATAGTAAGCGAAAAATAAAAGGTATGCTAAATATTTCAAATAACAAGCTAAACAAAACTGTGGATATTTTAGGATATAAAGCATCACAGAGGGTCTTTGGTAAGGAACATTATAAATATTTTAATCGATTTTTATTAACATTTACCATTATCGTTTTTATCATATTGTTTTTTCCTTGGACTCAAAACATTACGGGTAATGGGTTTGTAACTACCTTAACTCCAGGTCAACGACCGCAGACAATTCAATCTCCAATACCGGGTAGAATAGAGGAGTGGTATGTGCGAGAAGGAGATTACGTTAAAAAAGGGGATACGATCCTACGAATCTCTGAGGTTAAAAACGAATATTTTGACCCTAATCTAGTATCGAGAACAGGACAGCAGATCAAAGCAAAATCTATGTCGGTTACTTCGTATGGCGAAAAGGTCAAAGCATTAGGTAACCAAGCAGACGCACTAGTGCGAGAACGTGTGCTAAAATTACAACAAGCGAATAATAAGTTACTACAATCTCGATTAAAAGTGAAAAGTGATAGTATTGATCTGGAAGCTGCAAAAACTAATATTAGTATTGCAGAACGACAGTTCAAGCGTACTGAACAACTAGAACAAGAAGGACTGAAATCGCTTACAGATGTAGAGACAAAACGATTAAAACTACAAGAAACACAAGCTAAATTAATTTCGCAAGAGAATAAATTATTGGCCAGTGAGAATAATGTGATCAATGCACAGATAGAGATGAACCGTATCCAGGCAGAGTATGCAGAGAAAATATCAAAATCTCAAAGTGATCGTTTTACTGCGCAATCGGGTCAGTTTGATGCGGAGGCACAAGTAACCAAGTTAGAGAACGAATATACCAATTATGAGATGCGTAATGATTTATACTTCATAAAAGCACCACAAAATGGATACATTAATAAAGCGATCCAATCTGGTATTGGAGAAACCTTTAAAGAAGGAGATCAGTTAGTAGGGATTATGCCATCAGAATATGACATGGCAGTAGAAACCTTTGTAAGGCCTATAGATCTGCCTTTGGTACATATTGGCGAAGAAATAAGAGTACAGTTTGATGGTTGGCCGGCAATCATATTTAGTGGTTGGCCTAATGTATCCTACGGAACCTATGGAGGAAAAGTAGTTGCCGTAGAAACATTTATAAGTGCTAACGGAAAATATAGAGTGCTAATATCACCAGATCCTAATGACCACGAATGGCCAGACGGTGTACGTGTAGGATCAGGAGCGTATACGATTGCATTACTGGAGGATGTGCCGATCTGGTTCGAATTATGGCGCCAATTAAATGGTTTTCCACCTAATTATTATCAACCTGAAGGTAAAACAGCAACTGCCAAAAAGAAAAAATAACCTATGAACAAATACGTGTTGTACAGTTTTCTTTTTTTGACCACGGTGCTATGTGCACAGGAAGAAGATACCATTACGCTTAATTTTGAAGAATATCTGGGTTTTGTAAAGAAACATCATCCGGTAGCTAAACAAGCGGAGTTAAATATAAGTGTAGGAGAAGCAAATCTATTAAAATCCAGAGGTGGTTTTGATCCTAAAATAGAAGTGGATTATGATCGAAAAAAATTCAAAGGGTTAGAATATTATGATTTGCTGAATGCTACTTTCAAGGTGCCAACCTGGTATGGAATCGAGCTGAAAGCTAATTTCGAACAGAATGAAGGGGTTTTTCTTAATGAAGAAAGAACAGTGCCTGATGAAGGACTGTATAGTGCAGGAATATCGGTACCTATTGCACAGGGATTATTGATCAATGATCGTATGGCATCACTAAAAAAGGCACGATTATTTAGGGAACAAACCAAAGCAGATCGGGATCTTCTGGTCAATGAGATTTTATACGATGCATCATTAGCCTATTTTGATTGGTTAGAAGCATTTAATGAAAAAGAAATCTATCAGAATTTTCTAACCAATGCTAGAGCACGTTTCCAAGGTGTAAAGAAGAGTGCCTTAGCAGGAGATAAAGCGATTATTGATACGGTCGAGGCAAAAATTACGGTACAGAATCGTCAGTTAAGCTTAGAACAGGCAAAGGTAAAATTGATGAAAGCCAGCTTAGATCTTTCTAATTATCTGTGGATTGGTAACAATATTCCTGTAGAGTTACAGCCTAATGTGATTCCAGATAATGAGGTAGATGCAGTTATTGATCAGACATTACAAATACAGCAAGCCTTGTTTACAGAAGTAGACTTGGTAAACCATCCTAAACTAAGATCACTTAACTATAAAATAGAAGGACTAGAGATAGATCGTAGACTCAAAGCCAATAAGTTGCTGCCTAAAATTAATCTGGAGTACAATTTCCTAACAGCTTCACCAGAAATAGGTAATTCCTTTAATACGGCAGATTATAAAGGAGGAGTTAGCTTTCAGTTTCCATTATTTTTGCGAAAAGAGCGTGGTGCGGTAAAACTAGCTAAATATAAGATCCAGGATGGGCAGTATGAATTGGCCAGTGTACAATTGCAAATAGAAAATAAAGTAAATGCCATTTATAACGAGTTAGAATCCTTTAAAACTCAAAATAATTTAATCGCCAATATTGTAAATGATTATACCACTTTATTACAAGCAGAGGAGCGTAAATTTAGTTTTGGTGAGAGTTCATTGTTTTTGATCAATTCACGAGAAAGTAAATTGATTGATGCAGAGTTAAAAAGTAATAAATTGCAGAATAAGTATTTTGGTACGAAAGCAAAGTTATTTAAGAACCTAGCCGTCAATCCAGAGAATCTGTAATCTTATTTATATTTCTTCTTTTTTGTAATAAAAAATCATCAAGCTGTCATTCTGCTGTATAGCAGTATCCAGAATAATGGTAACATGTTTATAGTGAATTCCGGCCTCCGCTGGAATGACAAAAAAAGATAATACCGGTAAATTCAAATGATAACTGATATAAGCCCTTCGACTACATTTCGGTTTCGCTCGGTGTGAACGCTCCAGGCTCTGGGCAGGCATATAAACGGTCGAGCTCGAAGGGTTTCTCTCACCCGCATAAGCCTTCTAGCTTTTAGAGAACTCCTGGTTAGTATTAAAACAATCCTTCGCAGGGTCACTTTATGACCTCTAACCCCTAAAATTAGGGGTAATTACCTTCTATAATGGGCTCCCAGCCCTAATTTCTGGCCATAGTGTCTTCATTTTTGGCCTTAGAGACTTTACCAAACTCCTTCTACCTATTAAATCAATGCTTCGAACTACCTTCTCGATGGCTAAAGGGTATGTCACTAAGGGGTTAATGCCTAAAATACCGGGTATTGGGTATTGAGATCATATAATTTGCAGGGTAGTTTTACATCAGAAATTAATTCAATACTATGGATACGAATAATTACCTAATTTTTTCTGCATTGACATATAAACTGGTATGTCTAGCAGTAGGAGGACTTGCTGTTTATCTTGGATACAGATTGTTTTCTAAAGGGATATGGGGACAGTCAGGAGATTTACAAGCCAAGTTTAGTGATACTAGATTGGTGCTAAAGAATGGGGCTCCAGGAACCTTTTTTGCTGTGATGGGAGCAGTGATTATTTGTGCGACCATAATGAGTGGATTTAAAGGAAAAAATGAAATCTCTGGTAATAGTGCTGTCTTGCAAACTGATACACAGTTAAACAAACCACAAAAAGAAGTCAATAAACCACCATTAGATTAATAGATATGAAAACAAAGACTATAACTCTAGCAGTATTCCTTACCCTATTATCAGTATCGACATCTGCACAAATAGAACGAAAAGACCTATATGTTATAGGAAAAGAATTTTATGAGAATGATAATTTTAAGGAAGCTGTTGTGTACCTGTTTGCTTATAGAGAAATAAATTTAGAGTATCTAAAAACAAATGCATTAGAAGATCTCGGAAAAATAAATGCTGCATTAGACCATTGTAGAGAGAATATACGAAATGAATCTTCGATTACTTTTATGGTGACTTCCGATATGCAGGCAGCTATACCCTACAACACTACGATTAACATAGAAGGCAAAATGTATAAAATACAAAACCTTCAGCCTAATGTAAGTGCACCGTTGCTTATAGAGCAATAACACTTCAGATAATACTTAAAAACTTATCATAAACAGGAGTAACACATCAATGAATTTCTTAATTATTATAGGATGGGTTGTGATATGTTCTGTCTAAAAATAATAGTAATTAAAATAAATAAAGTATGAGTCAACAGAATGAAAAAATCGAAAAGATGATTCGCGTCATCAGAGAAAAATTTGAAAGTCGAATTAACGAAATTAAAAAGAGAGGAACTAAAAAAATAAATCAAATTAGTGATGAAACTCCGGATCCATCAGGTTTAGAAGCAAGCTTAGATGTTATTTTTGATGTTAAATGGAAAACAACCTCTATAAAATTTGATGTACCACAATTCAGTATGAAGCTGGAGTCTATAAAATTTGATATTCCAGAGGTTAAAATGAAATTAGAATCTATAAAGTTTGATGTTCCGAGAACTCGAATGAAGATGAGGTGTGTGGCTAAAAATCCAATAGGTGGCGGTTGTTTGTTAAAGACCAAAATACCAGAGGTATATATGCATACTATAGAAATCAAAACAGATATTCCTCAGATTCATTCTAAACGAGTAGAGGTGAAGTTACACCTCCCTGAGGTAAGGATGGAAACAACAGAAATCAAACTAGATCTTCCACAGTTTTATTTGAAGCGTCTTAGTGGTGAGTTGCAGAACCAAGAAAGAGATGTACAGGAAGTTTCTAATGAAATGACTTCAGAGATTACGAAAGCAGAAGCTGATCTTAAAATTGAAATACAAAAAAATCTGTCTACTGAAATCGAAGCATTATTCTCTGAAATGCTAGAAGAGATAATAAAAAAGAGAGAAGATATTGCTACGAAGTATGATGAAGCCATTGCTAAAACAAAATCATCTATTAAAACACTGAAAGAAAATAATGCGACCGCAGAGGTTCAAAAATTAGAATCTCAATTAGGAAAAATGGTCAATGAATATATTGTAATACTCAAAGATCTAGATAATGCAATTGAACAAATTCATTCTCAGAAAAGAGATACATTACTATCATTAAAAATCGTGTGAAAATTGATATAGCAGTAAATGCTCACCTTATTTAAGTAGTTGGGGGAAACAAAAAAAACAGGTACTATTACCTGTTTTTTTCGTGTAGAGGAAGCAGTACTTTGCAAAAATAAAATACATTTGTAACAAGAGAATTTTCCCCGATATGTCAACCATGTTTCCTGTGATGATACAACAAATTGTAAATGAAAGTAGTACGGATGCGATTCCCAATCCTGCTCGCTCTGGTTATTTGTGTGTGCCTACTGATTTTTTATCGGGATTGATCCGATTTGTGTCTATGATGCAAGTAATAAAGATCGGTGTCGGTAGTGAAATTGCAGCCATAAAAAATGATTTAGAAATAGCCAATCAGTCACCATTTATTACACAATCCGATGATCGATTGTATAAACTAATGGTGGGTGCTATAGAACGTATAGTTACTATTTGTACCACAGAAGGAGAACGCGCAGCATCAGCAGGAGAGAAGAAATTAGCAGAAACCTATGCCTGGTGTATCGCAGGATGCCAATTGTTTTTAGAATACTCTAAATCTATAGAGTAACATACTGAGCCCTTCGATTGCGTTCAGGACTAGACTGTTGAAGTATGCAACTCAAAAAATATGGTACGCTGAGCCCTTCGGCTCAGGACATGCATGTCGAAGTGAAACCAGAATCCAAAAGTAATAAGATGTCACAACACATACCGTAACGTTACGAACATTTGAGGAGCGTCCTGCGAAAAACAAAAAATGGAGATATATAAAAGGATTATTGAAATAATTGATGTGAATCTGATTTTCTGTCTGATTCCAATAATTCTGACTTTAATTTTTGTAAAACTAATTTTCAAAAACCGATTTGAAACAAAAAAAGTGCTGAATTTAGTTTGCTTGACAATTATTTCCTACACATTAATTACTTGGACTTTTTATTTAATTGGAATGGTAACTACTGAAAATCCTGAGGAATATGCACTCTTGAATAGAGCAACTGGACCTTATGCTTGGGCATATTGGATAATGTTCTTATCTGCTTTAATTTTACCGTTGACTTTATTAATTAAAAAATTAGCATCAAAATTTTGGTATGTACTTTTAGTTGCATTCGGAATGAAAAGCGGAATGTATTTTGAGCGTTTTGTGATAATTGTGACTAGTTTTCATCGAGATTATTTGCCGAATAATGTAGGCACAGAATTTGATAATAGAAATGTTGAATTAATAGACTTATTCTCATTCGGAATTGGAATGACTTTTCTGCAAGGAATTATAATTACAATTTTGACTTTAGGAATATTTGAAATAATAAAAAGAAAAAAACTACACATAACAAAGGTAACCGTTGAACAAGCCTCTAAAAAATGAAAATTGATTAAAAACCAATGTTCTAAGCTCTTCTTTTTTTAAGTAAATACATATGCTCTAAACGGCTTATTTGATGGTTTAGAATGGGTTTTAATCGAAAAACAAAGGTAAAACATACTTCATGACTTACTGGCGTTTTCTTTATGAATTTCCAGTATTTCTTCAGGTTATAAGCAATAGCTGCCATAAGCATACACTTATTTGCATTTCGGATTCCTAATGTATTGACTTTTCGCAGGGCCATAAATCTTTTTGAAGTACCGAATACTGGTTCTACTATACTTTGTCTTTTGGTTTTCATATACCGTACCCGATCCCTCGGATATGATAGCGCGGAATTGCTTTCCGTGCCAAGTATGAGTAAGATTTCAGAATGATGTTATTAAATAATTAGTAAATCTGCGCTATCTGGTTTTGGCTTTATGCACAAAAAAGATAAAATAAAAAGTTTTGGCTAAGTGCTTAATCGAAAGTTCACTACTTTTAATTCCTGTACTAACCATAGTCTTAACGTTAGCAAACATTTTAGCAGTAATGAATAAATTTTTCTCAATTTTCTTAATCATTCTAACATTTTTTAGTTGTAAAAACAACACTATTTCATATTTCGACGAAGAACCTCCTTCTACAATTCCTAAATTATTTGCACCATCAATTGTTAATACTGGAAATATCGAACTTAATGTAGTTTTTAATTATGACAATACAGAAATGTTCTTTTCAAGAATTGTTGACAACAGTTTTGTTATTCACCATTCTGAATTAATCAATGGCAAGTGGTCTGACATTAAACCCATTAAATTATATGACGATAATGTCTTATTTTCAGTTGCTTGCGACCCCACAATTACAAAAGATGGAAAGACAATGTATTTTCTCGGTGTAGATCCTAAGCTTTATAAAAATGATGTTACCAGAGAAGAACTTTACACAATACCACCAGACATTTATGAGAGTAAAAAAGTGGACGGTAAATGGGAATTAGCCTCTAAAGTGGATTTTTTGGTTTCCACCGAATATTTAGAAACCTATCCTGTTGTTACAGCAGATGGGAGTTTATATTTTCGCTCAAATAGACCAAGTGATGAAGGTGGAATGAACACATATCGTGCACAATATTTAGGAAATGAAAAATTTGAAACACCGGTTATCATTAACACTAAGACAGAAAAAAAAGAACTAATAACTTATGTTTCACCAGATGAGCGGTATGCCATTACTAATGGCCAAGGTAAATTTCAAATAACGTTTAATGATAATGGTGAATGGACAAAACCGAAAGAAATACCATTAAAATATGAAAGTAACTGGCGCTATTATTGTCCGTATATGTCTTCGGATAAAAAATATTTCATCTACTCTAGAAGATATAATAACCCTGAAAAAAAAGGATGGGCTGGTGTTGAAAAAGGAGAGGTTTATTGGGTAAACGCTGATGTACTCTTCAATGCAAAAACAGAATAAAACATTTGCTAAGCCGTGTATAACCCGATCGCTCGGATATGATAGCGCAGAAATGCTTTTCGTGCCGAGTATGAGTAAAGTTTCAGAATGATGTTATACATAACTAGTAAAACCGTACAGATAGCAAATCTGCGCTATCAGAATGTCTGATTATAAAAATTGGTACTTTAGCGTATATATTTCTGGATGCTTACGCTCTTCGTAAAAGGCATTGACTATAAAGAAGAGCTAAAACGTGAGATCCAAAATGTTACTATTAATAAAAGAATATGAAGCAAAAAGAACTATTAGAATTAACAGATCAAGAATTATTAGACGAAGCAAAAAAAATGAGAAAAGCATCCATCATTAATGCTTCCTTAATTGGATTTATGATTGGAATTATTATTTATAGTATTCTGAAAAACACTGTTGGACTTTTTACATTAATCCCCTTGTTTTTTATATTCAAGGTATTTCATAAACCAGAAAAAAATGCAGCATTGAAAAAACTTTTGAAAGAAAGAAATTTGAAATAAGAAATTACCCCCACAACGTTTCTGAATGATAATGTGCTGGTGTAACTTCATAACTTTTTATGGAGCACCTTTTTTCTAAAAAAAATACGCGTCTAATTTTCGGTTGCTATACGGATATGAGTATCGGTCCTTTGTATAAAAACAAAGGACAATGAATTTTAAAGAACTACATAATCAAAAAACACCTTTGCTACTAGGGAATGTTTGGGATGTACCTAGTACCAAAACAGCTGAGAAATTGGGGTTTCAAGCCATAGGAACATCGAGTGCTGCTATTGCCAGTCTTTTGGGATACCATGATGGTGAGGAAATGAGATTTTCAGAACTCGCATATTTTGTAAAACGAATTGCAGCCAATACCCATCTGCCAGTATCTGTAGATCTGGAATCTGGTTATAGTCGAGACCCAAAAATCATCGCCCAACATATCAAAGAACTTGTAGATTTTGGTGTCGTAGGAATCAATATAGAAGATAGTATTAGTACCGATACAAGAATATTATTAGATGCAGATGTATTTGCCAATACAATCATAGCGGTAAACAGCATACTTGCACAAGAAAATATTGATATCTTCTTAAATGTACGAACGGATGGATTTTTATTAGGAGACCCAAATCCCATAACAACAACCAAAAACCGAATCCAATTATATGAAGCCGCAGGTGCGGATGGGATTTTTACTCCCTGTATAGAACAGGAGTCAGATATCAAAGAAATTGTAACTTGTACACGGTTACCAGTTAATGTGATGTGCAGGCCAGATCTTCCGGATTTTGAGACGTTATCAAATTTAGGTGTACGACGGATTAGTATGGGTAATTTTCTTTTTGATAAGATGTATGGTCAGTTAGAAATTACTGCCAAAGAGGTTATAGAACAACAATCATTTCAATCCATTTTTTAAGATGTTGATTACAGAAAACAAAACGATAGAAATATATTACAAAGCATTGCTAGAAAGAAAAGAAAGCTTTGTGGGAATATTTTTTGTGGGTGTAAAAACGACTTCTGTTTTTTGTATCGCTACCTGTAGAGCGAGAAAGCCAAAATTAGAGAATGTGGAATTTTATACTTCGTTTAAAGAGGCACTGGATCATGGATATCGACCTTGCAAAATTTGTAAGCCTACAGAAAATGCTAATGAAGCACCAGAACAGGTAGAAAAAGCCATTGCCCTGATAAAGCAACATCCTAAGGAGAAAATCACAGATGATCAGTTACGGAAACTAGCCATCAGTCCAGAGGTTGTGAGACGATGGTTTAAGAAAAACTACGGAATGACGTTTCAGTCATATCAGCGAATGTATCGGATTAACAATGCTTTTCAGGAATTAAAAAAAGGAAAAAATGCTACGCATACTGCTTTTGATTCTGGATATGAATCCTTGAGTGGTTTTGGGTACACTTTTAAAAAAGTAATCGGTAATTCTCCTCTAAAAAGTATACATAAGAATGTAATTTTAATTAGTCGATTAACAACACCTTTGGGACCTATGTTTGTGTGTGCTACAAAAAAAGGAATTTGTTTGTTAGAATTTGTAGATAGGCGCATGCTAGAAACCGAGTTTACCGATTTACAAAAGCGATTAGAAGCACAGATCATAGCAGGAGAAAACGAACACATCAAGCAAGCCAAAAAAGAAATCACTGAATATTTTAACGGGAAAAGAAAAATCTTTGATGTAGCCATAGAATCACCTGGAACGGAGTTTCAGAAAAGAGTTTGGCATAGTTTAAAAGAAATCGAATACGGAAAGGTAACTACCTATAAACAACAAGCAGAAAAAATCAATAATCCCAAAGCGGTTAGAGCAGTGGCGGCTGCAAATGGTTGTAATAGAATTTCTATCATAATTCCGTGCCACAGAGTAATCGGAAAAGATGGAAGTATGACAGGTTATAGTGGAGGTGTCGAACGAAAGAAATGGTTGTTAACACACGAAAATGAACATCTCTAATCTGGTTCGCTTATTATGGAAATAACGAACATATTGAGAAAAGATAATCTATGATCAGTTGTGTTAAAATCTCCTTTATTTTAGAGCGCATCACAAGTATCTTTCCTATTTTGCGAATAAAGACATATTAGATTGATTACAAATAGACTGCTATGAAATATTATACATCCTTACTGTTATGGATTGTTACATCAACTGCGTTTAGCCAATATGCCCAGAATGCGTTGATACCTATAAAACGTCATACTTTTTCTTCAGAAATATTAAAGGAGGAACGAAGTTTTCAGGTGTATTTGCCACCTAGTTATTTTTATAGTGATCAAGGTAGTTTTCCGGTCGTATATCTTATGGATGGGGATTATAATTTTTACCACGATACAGGACTCATCGAGTTTTTGTCTACGGTAGCAGATAAAATCCCAGAAATGATTGTAGTAGGTATTTCGGATAAAGGCAGTGCCAAATACCGTGAGTATTGTCGTCCTAATGCAGAAGGGACAGAAGGAGGACGTGCTAATACCTTTATGACTTTTCTGGAAGAAGAATTAAAACCTCTAATTAATAAAAAATACAGAACATCATCTTATGAAATCCTAGTAGGTCACTCTATGGGTGGTTTATTCGTTACGAATCATTATCTGGAAAAACCAGATGCATTTCATAGTTATATTGCCATTGATCCTTCTTTATGGTGGAATGACTATGCGCTAACTAAAAAAGCGAATACTGTTTTTATGGATCAAAAAGAATTAAGCTCCAACCTGTTTATTTCTCTAGCTAATACGCAAGGTATGGGTGTTAGGGGATTTGTAGGTGTACTGGATACGTATTTTCCATATGATACTAAATGGAGTTTTACGCATTATGAAGATGAGAATCATGGGTCTGTGCATATGATAGCGGTAAAAGAAGCTTTGTTACAATTATTTAAGAATTGGGAAGTAAGCCGAGACACGTTTTATACATTTAAATCATCGCAAGATTTAATGGATCACTACAAGAAGCTAAACTCAGAGTTTGCGACTCAGTTTTCCTTACCAGCATATAATTTTGGGAATATGATGAACTATTATTATCGCAAAAACTTAACAGCAGATATAGCCATAATAGGGTCTGAGATAATGAATCATTTTCCTAATTCTTTGGATGAGTTTTATAGTGTTTTAGGGCGATATCATCTGGAGGCAAAAAAATATGAGGAAGCTGAAAAGACATATAATACATGCTTAATAAAACGACCAAATTCTTTTCGTGCTTATGATGGTTTATCAAAAGTATATACTAACAGAAAAGAATTTAAAAAAGCAACAGAAACGAGCCGTCGTGCTATAGAACTAGCTAAAAAAGCAAACGCAAGACAATGGCAATTGAATGAATTACAATCTAATCTAGACAACATTATTGAGCTTTCTAAAAAGAAAAATTAGATAATGTTATAGCGCTTTTAACTTATTTGTGTCTTTACTAACCTATAGAAGTTGCGGGGTGTCAATGTACTTTAAAATTAAGTTGTTTTCAAATGAAAGACAATAGCTCCAATTCTCAAAATATGCATACAAAATTAAGGCTGAATTTTTTGGTTTAACCTTAGAATTCAGCCTCTATTTGTAAAATGTATAAAATCACGATTTAGTAGGAACCGCTAATTACTTTTTTTGTTACAATTACTTTATTTGTTGAGTCCAATAACCTGAGGAAATAAACTCCTTTGGGTACGTTTGTAGAAAAACTACTACTGCTAGCAGAGTTACTTATCGGTTCATTGGCAACTTCTCTACCATACATATCTATAAGTTGTATGCTGGTAATTTCATTCTTGTTTCCTGATAATTGAACTGTTAGATTTGTTGTAAACGGGTTTGGATAAATCGAAATATTGGTAATCTCTTCATTTCCAATTCTATTAGATAGACTCTGGCTACCACCAGAACAAATTACTTTAAATTCATTTACAGACGACCAACTACCAGAATATCCTGATGCACCTGTAATAGTTAGTTTTACATATCTAGCAGTTTGCGCAGAAAAACTTCTGTTAATCACCGAACCGCCAGATGTGTTATTGGAAGCATTGGTTAACACTGAGAATCCTGAAGTAGGGGAGTTTTTAGAGCCTTCAACAATAAACTGATATGCTCTATTGTTATATGGATATAAATCGATCTCACTAATAGCATATTCTTCTCCTAGATCTATTACTACGTTTTGAGGAAATCCTTCTGCGGACCATCTATTATCAGTATCGTTATCGATAATATTGCTTGCTGGGTTTGTTGTTTGTTGATCACTATATGAAGAAAGATTAGCATTTAATGATAAATTACTTCCCGCAGTACAACTAGGAATATCAATGGTATTGCCAAAGGCTCTAAATTGAAGAATGCTAACCCAAGATCCCGAATACACAGATGCACCGGATACGGTTACTCTAATATAACGTGCGTTTATAGAAGAGAAAGAATCCGTTACAGGAGCAGAAATTGTTCCAGGTGTAGCGTTATTGGTTCTATCAACTATTTCTGTATAAGTCCCGTTGGCATTAGTAGCAGTTTCGATAGTATATTGATATGCTCTGCCTTGATAAAAAACCAATTCTGTTTTATTAATGCTGAAATTATCTCCGAGATCTACAGTAAATGATTGAGGAAAACCATTGACTGACCAACGAGAATTAGTAGATCCATCTACTAGGTTGTCGGCAATATTGTTGCCATCTGGAGTTCCTGTGGACGTTACAGGTTTATTTAAAGCTAAATTGGCACTGGTAGTAGGAGAAATTACAGTTACAGTTGAGGTATCAGTGAACCCTCCATCCTCTGTATTTACTGTAATAATAGCTTGACCTGCACCAATGGCGTTGATTAATCCGTTAGAATCGATTGTTACCGCAGAAGTGTTATTACTGCTGTAGGTGACGTTTTGATTCGTTGCATTGTTAGGCGATATCATGGCTGTTAATTGCTGTGTGTTTCCAATTTCTATAGTGGTAGCATTCGGAGAAAGAATCACACTATCCACGGATATAGTAGCTGTTATACCTAATTGAGTTATAATGATTGTTCTGGTCAAAGATCCACCACTGACGATTACAGTACCAGTTCTTGTAGTGCTTTGTGAATTAGCGGAGACTGATATCACAGTGCTGCCATTATTTACTCCAGATGTAGGACTTACGGTGATCCAGGAACTATTATCGGATATTGTCCAGTTAACATTGGATGTTATCGTAAGTGTCTGACTTCCGGATGTAGCTGCAAAATCATCAATTGTGGATACTGCTAATATATCTGTAGGAGGTGTATTGCTGCAGGAACTTAAAGAATCACCCATATAATCAACAAAACAAGCACCTACGAGTAAAGCTACATCGCTATCGGAGTATGGAGATTGAGAAATATTTGATCCTGCATTAGTGCCAGAAATACTTAAAATTTCACCATTAGTACTAGCTGATAAATTTGCCGAAGAGAATCCATTTACTGATGCACCTAAGTTTGTGTTATCATATACATTTCCTGAATAAGATAACGATGAACCAATAGCTGAAAAATCACCATTATCATCTTCTGTAATAACATTTGTACTATTTGATGAATTACTAGAAAAGAAAATGACATTGTTATCAATGTTACCAGTGTTGTTGCTAGTACCTTTATCTCCATTAAAAAATAAAGGAGCATTGGTGTTTACAATTGTATTGTTGGAAACAGTAATGTCTTCTGATTCTTGGTAACCATTAGATACACTAGTAGCATCACAATTATCTTGAGAACTGGTAGAGCCTCCCATAAATGTAATTCCATTATTCCATTTAGCTTGATCAATAACAGTGATACAATCCTGGATGTAATTGTTGGTAATTGTATGGTCGCTATCTACTATTCGAATTCCTCCTGTTCCATCAACATTTTCTCCTAAGAAGTAGTTGCCTTCTACAGTAGCACCAGAACCATGACGTAATGTTAATGATCCTCTACACCTTCTAAAAGTATTGTTTTGGTAGGTGTTATTGTCACTTTTGTTGGTAATGATTTCGTTTTCGCCATCTGCCTCAACAAAATAGTTATTGCTAACTGTTGTTCTACAATCTACATTCTGGAATTCACTAGTCCCTACACGAATGGTTTCACTATCACCGGAGTTGGATAATGAAGGATCCATTTTTTCGTATTTATAAAAATAATTATTACGTATTGTATGACCAACAATGTCACAGCGGTTAACTTCTGCATTGTATTCTAATTCAACTAATACCAAAGCTCCCGCAGTAGATTTATTTAAAAAAGAACAATTTAAAACATTGTTATTATTTCCATATAAGACAATCCATCTATGTTTAACAATGGCCCCATCTTGTTCCGCTTCAGCCGCATCGCCTGGTTCAACACCTAAACCATCAATTACGCAATTTCTGATTGTAGAATTTTGTGCATAGGTTGTTCCGTTTCTGAATTGTATAAAATTACTAGCTCCGTAGCCTCCTTTCCAGTGAAAACCTTCGACTATGAGGTAGTTTCCGGCAATATCCATTTGTAGTCCGTTATTAAAAACAACACCACCAGGCGTTTGGGCTTTTAGAGTAATAGGATTTGATGAGGTTCCATTGGCACTAAATACAAGTCTTTCATCATTATTATAAGTTCCGTTTTCCCAGATGACTACATCACCTGGCGATAAGTTTAAATTGTTAAAATCGTCTATTGAATTAATGATGTACTCCGCAGCCAAAAGGGGAGTGGAGAAGAGAAAAACAATCATAAATAATGCTTTTACACTTCTTTTTTTTAGTAGTTTATTAAAGAGAAAAACATCTAGATCAGATTGTTTTTGCTTTTTTACAGACCAAAATGTGTGAAGATTTTTCATATAAAATGTGTTAAATAGTTTAGTTACAAAATGAGCTAGCCTTCGCAGTTTGGTTTGATTTTTATGTTTAGGTTTTAAAAGCTAGAGTATTAGTTTTGTTTTTGATTAAGGAATAAGTTTAGTTCTTAGTAGTGATATATTAAATTGGTTGACCAATTTAATGTTTTTTGCTGATATATTAATATTCTACGTGTGTAAATAATCTGATTGCGTGAATTTTGTTAATTAATTAGGGAAATATCAGTGATGTACTTATTGATATCTAAGATTAAACCATCCAAAGGCTTCATATAATTCTATATCGATCTTAATAACCTACACTTCATTAATAAGATTATATAGATAATAAGTTAGCTGTCTAACAAATTGATTTTTTTTATAACATAATATTTGATTCACCAATTTAAATAGTTCAATTTATATGAAAAATCTAATTAGCTCCTCCGTCTTCTTAACACTTAATACGTATTACTATTTTAATCTCCATTGAAATTATTTTGGACAGTTAAGTGTGCCATTTTTTTATCTTTTTATAAAATGCTCTAAAAAAAGTGATTTAGAATTATATTTAGTTTAACCTGAACTCAGTATAGCTATAATCATCTATTAGATCAATGTCATGGCATAGAATATATACCGTTTTTTTTGATTCTTTTTTTTCAAATCACCATTAATCTTTGATTCGTCTGATGTTGAAAATACGAAGCGTGCAAAAAAATCAATGTGATATCCAAGCGCTTAATCAATTCTATATAGTACCGTTAACCATTTTACTTTTCATTAATATATAACACAAAATATCATGACTCTAAAAAAAACCGTTTTTATCGCAAGTATTCTATTCACATCCTTAAGCATCTATAGTGTAAAAGGGCAAAATGCTATCGGAGGCCACTTTGGCTTTGTACAACCTTTAGTAACTATTCAGGACGGAGAGGTCTCTGATGGATTTGATCCATACACTATTGGGTTTCCAATAGGGGTAACAATCCGGAAAAGTGAAAAATTTGCTTTTGATGTAGAACTTGTGCCATTTATAAGTTCTAATAAGAATGCTGGCGGGGATAATGTTAGTTCTGTAAGTGAGTTATTAATACATCCAGGTTTACTCTGGGGTATCGGTAATAAACTTACGTTTGGAAATAGGATTGCTTATGAAACCAGAAGCGGAAGATATGGTATCACTCCACTATTAAATAGAGGATTTCTTATAGGAAAAACCAATGTTTTTGCAGAGCTAGTATTACCTGTAAGAGTAGGGAATGATCAAGAAATATCATTTACTGCTGCATTACATTTTGGAATAGGTTTCTAAATAATTTAGTAAAAAATAGCTATTTCCTTTATATGGTTTTTTGTATAAGGATTTCCCGTAATTATAGATAATATCTATTTACTTATAATTTTATAAATAATATTCTCTTTTTAGTTACAAAAAAGTACTACTATTTTTAAAAATCGGTACTCAAACAGTTTATTAATTAAAAAAAACACACAAATGAAAAAACCACTCTTAATAACCTTAATCTGCGTGGCATTTCTCTTAGTTGGATGTCAGCAAGATGAAGTAAAAGCAATACCAGGCGAAGCGCCTGCAAAAGGTGAATGCCCTTTTGGCTTCACATCAGAAGGACCATCAGGAGGTCTTAATGTCAGTAATGATGGTAAAACCAATAGAGACTGGTTTCCTAATCAAATCGATCTAAGCGTGCTTCGACAACACGCAGCTAAATCAGATCCTATGGGGAATGAATTTAACTACTCAGAACAGTTTGAAAGCTTAGATTACGATGCATTAAAAAAAGATCTTACGGATTTAATGACAGATTCTCAAGACTGGTGGCCAGCAGATTATGGGCACTACGGGGGATTATTCATTCGTATGGCATGGCACAGTGCGGGTACGTATAGAACTGGAGATGGTCGTGGTGGTTCTCGAGAAGGACAACAACGTTTTGCTCCACTTAACAGCTGGCCAGATAATGGTAACTTGGATAAAGCACGTAGACTTCTTTGGCCTATTAAAAAGAAATATGGAAGTAAAATCTCATGGGCAGATTTAATGATACTTACGGGAAATGTAGCCTTCGAATCTATGGGATTTAAGACCATTGGTTTTGCAGGAGGTAGAGAAGATGTTTGGGAACCTGCAAGCAATGTCTATTGGGGTTCAGAAACCAAAATGTTGGATGATGAACGATATACTGGTGATCGAGAACTCGAAAAACCTTTAGCAGCAGTTCAGATGGGACTTATTTATGTAAACCCAGAAGGCCCAAATGGAAATCCAGATCCTGTAGCGGCAGCGATTGATATAAAGGAGACTTTTGGACGCATGGGGATGAATGATGAAGAAACCGTAGCGCTTATTGCAGGTGGTCATACTCTTGGTAAAACTCACGGGGCTGCCCCTGGTTCTCACTTAGGTGCTTCACCAGAAGAAGCTAAGATAGAAGAACAAGGGTTGGGTTGGAAAAATGATTATGGTACAGGAAAAGGAAAAGATGCGATTACCTCAGGTTTAGAAGTAATCTGGACTGCGACACCTACACGATGGAATAATACGTTCTTTGCTAATCTATTTAATTTTGAATGGGAGTTGACCAAAAGCCCAGCAGGAGCCCATCAATGGCAAGCAAAGGATGTAGGAGAAATATTTCCAGATGCTTTTGATTCAGAAAAGAAACATAAACCTACGATGCTAACTACGGATCTTTCCTTACGTTTTGATCCGGTTTATGAGAAGATTTCAAGAAGATTTCTAGAAAAACCAGAAGAATTTAATGCTGCTTTTGCACGCGCATGGTTTAAACTAACGCATAGAGATATGGGACCGAGTACTACATATCTTGGACCTGAAATTCCTAAAGAAGAATTTATCTGGCAAGATCCAATTCCAGCGGTTAATCACAAATTAGTGAATGCAAAAGATATTGCTGACTTAAAATCAAGTATCCTAAATTCCGGTTTAACGAATAGCGAATTGATCTCTACAGCGTGGGCTTCTGCATCTACCTATCGCAATTCAGATAGAAGGGGTGGTGCTAATGGCGCACGTATTCAATTAGAACCTCAGAGAAATTGGGAAGTCAATAATCCTAAACAATTGAATAAAGTATTAACTACCTTAGAAAAGCTTCAAAGTGATTTTAATGCAAAAGGTAAAAAAGTATCAATCGCTGATCTGATCGTTTTAGGAGGATCTGCAGCTGTAGAAGAAGCTGCTAAAAAAGCTGGGTATCCTATCGAAGTTTCTTTTACTCCAGGACGTATGGATGCTACACAAGAGCAAACTGATGTAAAATCTATGGCATTATTAGAACCCATGGCTGATGGATTCAGAAATTATCTAAAAACAAAATATACACTAACAATCGAAGAATTGCTTGTAGATAAGGCTCAGTTGTTAACCTTAACTGTTCCCGAAATGACAGTTCTTCTGGGAGGTATGCGCGTTTTAAATACAAATCATGATAATTCTAAACATGGTGTTTTTACCAAAAACCCAGGAACGTTGACGAATGATTTCTTTGTCAATCTTTTGGATATGAGCACAGAATGGAAAGCTGTCTCTGATGCGAAGGAAAAATATGAAGGAAGAGACCGAGCAACAAAAGAGCTTAAGTGGACAGCTACACGTGCTGATCTTATCTTTGGCTCAAATTCAGAATTAAGAGCATTGGCTGAGGTATATGCTGGTGATGATGCTCGAGAGAAATTCGTAAAAGACTTTGTGAATGCTTGGAATAAGGTTATGAAACTTGATCGTTTCGATCTATAGTAAACTAGATATAATACCCGTTGTGCATTTTGATTTTTTATTCAAAATTCGTCGATTCGAGTGCTTCGAATAAAAGAAGAAGTGTATCGAGAATAGGATTTTGGATTAAAAAAGCTATTCTCGATACAATTTCCCTCCATTTCATTTTGGAAAATTACTCGAATTGACGCTTTTCTTTAAAAATGTATAATAGGTATATAACATAAAATTTCACCAATGAACCCCGCTTAATTATTAAAACTAAGCGGGGTTCTTTTATAGAATTCATTTAGAATTTTTTGACCGTAGTACAGGTTTTCTATTAAAAGGATTTGGTCGTTTCTGTCTTGGGCGTGACCGCAAGGGTATGTTTTGTAGTTTATCGTGAACGAAGCCAAAGAACTACAATTTCTCGCACTTTTTGGCCTCGGAGGAGAAGGCCATGGGATTTCCATTGCAATCCTTCAAGCAAAAAAGGAAATTTTCCGTAGACTTTTTTTTGAATTATAGATAATCAATATTTTGCTAGGTTTTACTTTTTTGTAAATTAATAATCTTAAAATAAGGTATCCCTAATTCTATGATAGTGTTACGTAAAATAATATCATTAACTATTGAATTAGAAAGTGTATAGTATTAGATTTGTGGTTAATAAAAAAATAATATAGATGAAATACGCCATATTCACTTTTATAATCGTTCTTTTTGTTTCTTGTAATGCAGGTCAAATAAAAGCGGATCTTAGAGCAGAGAACGAGAAAGAGATTATAAAATATATAGAGGATAATGGTCTGATCGCAGGAAAAAGTGATACAGGTTTACATTTTGTTATTCGTGAGCCAGGAACCGGAATCAGGCCCAGAAGATCAGATAAGGTTACTGTGGCATATAAAGGATATTTTACAAACGGTGCGGTGTTCGATAAAAGTGATGCAAACGGTATTTCTTTTGATTTACAAGAGGTAATAAAAGGCTGGAGAGAAGGGATTAGATATTTGAAAGAAGGTGGTAGCGGTACACTATTGATACCTGCACATTTGGGATATGGTCGCAGATCTGTAGGGCCGATTCCGGCAGGTTCTGTATTACTATTTGATATTACATTGATTTCGGTGAATTAAGAATCTTTAAATAGAACTAATGTAAAATTATGAAAGTAATCGGAATAGAAATAGATAAAAAAAGAGCAATCTGCGTGGTATTATCTAAAGATCCGCAAGGTGAATATATCAATCTTACTGGTAAGATCAAGTATATTGAAATTAAAGATGATCAGAGCAATCAGGATATTCAAGCTTTTCTAAAAGAGATTCATGCTTTTTTTGATGTTATAGAGCCAGCGCATGTTGCTATTATTAGTAGACAAACTAAAGGAAAGTTTGCAGCGGCAGCTGTTTCCTTTAAATTAGAAGCATTGATACAATGTTATCCAAATATCGAAATGAGTTTTGTTTCCAAGCAAACCTTGACTGCTTATTATAAAAAGAATACCCTTCCGGTATCGTTTGATAATGCTTACCAAGAAAATGCAACCAGATTGGCGGCGTATTTGTTGAGAAATTAGTGGCGTTTGATATCGCCAATACTTTTTTAGACGCTTTAGAATAGGAAAAATTCCATTATAAGAGGAAAAATTCCAAATCTCGATTATTTATTTTAAATTTGTACTCCAAAAAAAAGTAATGTCAGAAAAATTATATGCTGTTATTGATGTAGAAACCACAGGTAAAGGCATTAATGGTAATCGCATTACAGAAATTTGTATTGTATTGTTACAAGGCAATACAATAATAGATAAATTTACTTCTCTGGTAAATCCTGAATGTCATATTCCACCCTTTATTACAGGCCTTACAGGGATTGATAATGATATGGTGCGAAGTGCACCTAGATTTCATGAAATAGCAGAACGTATTGTACAGATGACTACAGGAGCCATCTTTGTGGCGCATAATGTAACTTTTGATTATAATGTGGTCAGAGGAGAGTTTAAAAACCTCGGGTATTCATTTGTTCGAAAGAAACTTTGTACCGTTCGCTTATCCAGAAAATTAATTCCGGGTATGTTTTCGTATAGTTTAGGGAAACTATGTTCTTCTCTTAATATTCCTTTAGAAGATCGACATAGAGCAGAAGGTGATACGGATGCTACTGTAATTCTTTTTCAACGGATTCTTAGCCTAGATCCTGAATTTTTGGTCATTAATAAATTCTTAAATGCGCGCTCTAAGGAAGCCACATTGCCGCCACATCTCAAAGTCGAAAACATAGATGCACTGCCAGAAGAAACAGGTATTTACTTATTTAAAGATCAAAAAGGGAAGGTGATATATGCTGGCAAAGCTAAAAATATTAAACAACGAGTGATCAGTCATTTTTATGATAAAAAGAATAAAGAATATGCACTAGGTCAGGCTACCTATACTATAGATTACGAAGTAACAGGTAATGAACTCGTTGCTTTACTATTAGAATCAGAAAAAATCCAAAAACATTATCCGAAGTTTAATAAAGCTCAGAAAAGACCAGTAGCTCCTTATTGTGTTATGTTTTATACGAATAGAAAAGGAGTGGTCCAATTGGCAATTGATAGATCGCATTCTATAGATCATTCGGTAGAAATATTTTATAGCAGGGCAGAGGCCGTAGAAAAACTCGAACAGCTTTGTGAAGATCATCAACTATGTCCACGATATTGTAGTTTACAGAGTACGACAGAAAAATGTTCTCATTATAAAATTAAGAACTGCAAAGGTATTTGCATAGGAGAAGAGTCTGTTGCCTTGTATAATATGAGAGTCCAAAAAGCTTTATCTTCTTTACGAAGAGATCAAAAGAGTTATTTTATTAAAGAAAAAGGCAGAACATTTAATGAGCAAAGTTTTGTAATGATCCAAGATGGTGTTTATAAAGGTTTTGGATATATCCAGGAAGATGAACAAATTGCTAAAATAGAAGATTTTGATGATTTTTTAAATCTTCAGAAGCATACTTACCATACAACCAAAATAATCAAAAGCTATCTACGTAAGAATGGAGATAGGAATATTGTTCCGATATAAATATTCTTAATACCTTTTTAGAAATTATAACAAAATCATGGTATACATCTATACTGTAAATTAGTACTTTGAGGAACTTATTATTAGCGATCGAAGTGGGATTGAAATTTTTAAAACAAGTCGTTTAAGTTTGTATGTCAGATCGAGTGGAGTATAGACCTAACCAATTATTAAGGATAACCTCTCGACTCTACTTGAGGAAACATTCTGATAGTTGTTTTTTTGTTATAATTATAATTGAACTGAAATTTCTAAATTAAATCATTTATTATCTATGAAAAATATACTTACTACAATGATTATATTCCTGACCATATCAATCTATGGTCAAAAAACTATTGATTTTCCTTCTAAAGATGGATTAACGATAACGGCAGATATGTACGAAGCTAAAGGCAGTAATCAGTTTATCATTCTTTTTCATCAGGCAGGATGGAGTCGTGGAGAATATCTAGAGATTGCTCCAAAACTTACCGCATTAGGATATCATTGTATGGCAGTGGACCAGCGATCTGGTGGTGCAGTAAATGAGATAACTAATAAAACAAATGCTGCGGCTAAAACAGAAGGTAAGCAAACAGGATTTAATGACGCCTACCAAGATGTAGAAGCTGCCATAGCGTATGTAAAAAACACTTATAATCCTGATAAAATTATTATTTGGGGTAGTTCGTACTCTTCTTCATTAGTTTTAAAATATGCAGGAGATTATCCAGATGCTGTGCAAGGAGTATTATCATTTTCTCCAGGAGAATACTTTGATAAAAAGAACTTTATTACTACCAGTGCAGATAATATTAAAATTCCTGTGTTTATTACTTCTGCGAAAAGCGAAAAAAAGAGTTGGTCAGGAATCTATGATGCTATTCCGTCAGATAAAAAGCAATTCTTTCTTCCCGAAACAAAAGGAAACCATGGGTCAAGAGCGCTTTGGGATAAATTTCCTGATAGTGATGATTACTGGAAAGTAGTAAATGAGTTTTTGAAAACTATATAATTAAATAAAAATTGCCTGATACTTTATTATTAGTACCAGGCAATTTTTATTTAAATATACATTAATTTATACCTCTTCCATATATTCCTCAATAGGAGCACAAGTACAAATAAGGTTTCTATCTCCGTAAGCATCATCTACACGTCTTACCGTTGGCCAGAATTTATTATCCGCTACATATGATAATGGATAAGCTGCTTGTTCTCTGGTATATGGAAAATCCCAAGAGTCTGCAGTTAACATGGTCATAGTATGAGGAGCATTTTTCATTACATTGTTAGGGTTGTCTGCGTTAGCTTCTGCTATTTCCTGACGAATACTAATCATTGCATCACAAAAACGATCTAACTCCGCTTTGCTTTCACTTTCTGTTGGTTCAATCATAATTGTTCCTGCAACAGGGAAAGAAACCGTAGGAGCGTGGAATCCATAATCCATTAATCGCTTGGCGATATCTGTTACTTCAATTCCGTGTGCTTTAAATGGGCGACAATCTACAATCATTTCGTGAGCAGCACGACCGCGTTCTCCAGAATATAAAGTGCTATAATGTCCATCTAATCGTTCCTTGATATAATTAGCATTTAGGATAGCATATTCTGTAGATTCTTTAAGACCTTTTTCGCCTAACATGGTTATATAACCATATGATATTAAACAGGCTAAAGCTGATCCCCAAGGTGCTGCAGAAATAGCAGTAATTGCCTGATCTCCTCCTGTGGCAATAACAGGATTACCAGGTAAAAATGGTACCAATTGTTTTGCTACACAAATCGGTCCAACTCCAGGCCCTCCACCTCCGTGAGGAATAGCAAATGTTTTATGCAGGTTTAGGTGGCATACATCAGCGCCAATGGCTCCTGGATGTGTTAATCCTACTTGAGCATTCATATTAGCGCCATCCATGTATACTTGCCCTCCATTATCATGGATAATTTTAGTAATTTCTTTAATTGCAGATTCGTAGACTCCGTGAGTAGAAGGATACGTTACCATTAATGCAGAAAGGTTGTCCTTATACTTTTCAGCTTTTTCTCTTAGGTCTTCTACATCTATATTTCCTTCTTCGGTGGCTTTGGTTACTACTACTTTCATTCCAGCCATCACTGCAGATGCAGGGTTGGTACCGTGCGCAGAAGAAGGGATCAAACAAATATTTCTGTGATGATCTCCTCTGGATTCGTGATACGCGCGAATCACCATTAAACCTGCAAATTCTCCTTGTGCTCCTGAATTAGGTTGCAAAGAAGTTCCTGCAAAACCTGTAATTTCGGTTAACTGATCCTCTAGTTTTTTTAGTACTTCTTGATATCCTTTGGCTTGTTCTACCGGAACCATCGGATGAATGTTACCCCATTGTGGATCACTTAACGGTAGCATTTCGGATGCAGCATTTAGCTTCATTGTACAAGAACCTAACGGAATCATAGAATGATTTAAAGAAAGGTCTTTACGTTCTAGCTTTTTGATATAACGCATCAATTCCGTTTCAGAATGATAGGTGTTAAATACTTCATTCGTTAAGAATTCTGTATTTCGTTTTATTGTATCCGGAATATTTACCAAATTATTATTTACACTTATTTCTATACTTTCTTTTCCCGCTGCTTTTGCAAAAATCGATACAATTGTATTTAGATCTGCAGTAGTAGTAGCTTCATTTAAAGAGATGGATACTGTTTCCGTATCTGGATAGTAGAAATTTACCTGATGTTCTTCAGCGATTTCTTTAATTTTGTTTGCTGATGATTTGATTCTGATGGTATCAAAGTATACTGTATTCAATTGTTGATATCCTAATGATTCAATGGTATTAGCCAACTCAGAAGCTGAAGTGTTTACTTTATTAGCGATGTATTGCAATCCATCCTTACCGTGATATACAGCATACATTCCCGCCATCACAGCAAGCAATACCTGAGCGGTACATATATTAGAAGTTGCTTTATCGCGTTTAATATGTTGTTCGCGGGTTTGTAATGCCATACGTAATGCACGACTCCCATTCATATCCTGAGTAACACCAATGATTCTACCAGGAATATTTCTTTTATATTCTTCTCTAGTTGCAAAATATGCTGCGTGAGGTCCTCCATATCCTAATGGAATTCCGAATCGCTGTGTAGTACCTACTACTACATCTGCATCAAAACTACCAGGGGATTTAAGCACTACAAGACTAAGGATATCGGCAGCTACTGCTACTTTAATTTCAGACTGATGCGCGTTTTCTACAAAAGCGGCATAGTCAAATACTTGACCAGATACACCTGGATATTGTAAAATAGCACCATAAAAATCTGTTGAAAAATCAAATTTTGTGTGGTCACCTATTATTAATTCAATACCTAATGGAATTGCTCTGGTTTTTAATAAGGAAAGCGTTTGTGGTAGTATTTCTTCAGAAACAAAAAACTTATGAATGTTTTCTTTTTTCTGCGCTCTGGATCTCACTGCAAATAACATGGTCATTGCTTCTGCAGCTGCAGTACTTTCATCAAGTAAAGATGCGTTAGCCAATTCCATTCCGGTTAGATCACAAACCATAGTTTGATAATTTAGCAATGCTTCTAATCTACCTTGAGCAATTTCTGCCTGATATGGTGTATAAGCAGTATACCATCCTGGATTTTCTAAGATATTACGTTGTATTACTGCTGGCAAACTTGCTTCGTGATATCCTAAACCCATGTAGGTTTTAAACATCTTATTTTTAGCGGCTAACAGCTGTATGTGAGCAGAATACTCTTGTTCGCTCATCGCCTCGTCAAGTTTTAACGGGGCTTTTAGTAAAATGTCATTAGGGACAGTTTCGTGGATAAGTTGATCCATAGAATCAGCCTTGATTGTATTCAGCATATTGTCAAGATCCTTTTCTGAAGGACCAATATGACGCAGTTTAAATGAGTCAGTTTTCATAGCAAAAAAACAGTTGAGATTGAAAGCGCAAAAGTACATATTTAATCCCTAAAATTTTCACAATAAATTAACCTAACCCTATCAAGTTTTTAACCAATTTACAGTGTTATTAACAGATTCCCCTAAATTCACCGTGTGAAAACCTTAAAAAGCATATTTAGTTTTTATGTAAACAGCAGTATCCATGTAGCCTTAGCCGTGGCAGCCTTGGTTAAGCTTACTTTTTTAAAGTTCGAAATTCTGGGAGGGGATGTGTATATATATTTCAGTTTTGTGGGGGCTATTGTAGCGTATAATTTTGTGAAGTATGCTAATATATCCGAATTATATCACAAACGATTGACAAAATCAATGACTGTCATAAAAATATTTACAACGGTTTGTGCTATAATTTTTGTGTATTTTGGGTATCAGCTTTCCATAGATACGTTGATTTGGATGTTACCTTTTGTGTTCCTTACAATACTTTATGCTGTTCCTGTTTTTCCAAATAAAAAGAATTTAAGAAGTGTAGCAGGAATTAAGATTTTTATTATTGGTGTTACTTGGACTGGAATAACTGTATTGATACCTGTTATTTATACAGAAGGAGCTTTAGAGTTTAATATGAGTATAGAAATCATACAGCGTTTTTTGTTTGTCGTAGTGATAATGCTGCCTTTTGAGATTAGAGATTTACAGTATGACGGAAAAGAATTAGAAACAATCCCTCAGAAAATTGGTATCACAAGAACCAAAGTATTTGGAAGTATTTTACTAGTGATTTTTTTACTAATTACCGTGTTTAAGGATGAACTTTTTTCTACAGAAATTCTCAGTACAGTGTCTATTACAATTATTAGTTTATTGTTTTTATGGGGTACGGATAAAAAACAATCGGAATACTTTTGTTCCTTTTGGGTCGAAAGCATTCCGATTATTTGGTTGTTTATATGGGTCTTGATGCAGCGCTTATTTGGCTAATTCTTTTCGTAGTTGTTCTTTCATCTCTTCCTTTTTAGAAGCTTCTATCACCTGTACTTTAGACTTTTTAATTGCTTTAGTAAGTTTGCTGTTTCTTTTAGAATAAGCTCTTGTTACTTTGCAATACATTAACCTGATATTCAATTTGATAATTTCCATAACGGATGCCTCACCATATTGATTCTTATCACAGATATACTTCGCTTCCTCGCAGGAGATTGATAAATTATTACTTGTTTTCATTACAATTTTAAAATACTATTATTTTGGGTGTTATTTAACTTATTTATTCTTGTTCAGACATTTTTTTCTTTAATTGTTCTTTCATCGCATCCTTAGCTGATTGATTGATACTTATTACCTTAGGATCTTTAAATAAATTAGTTAGTTTCGTATTCTTAGACGAGTATTTCCTACAAGCCTTACAATAAATCAAATGAATATTTAATTTTACTTTTTCCCAAAAAGAGGCTTCCCTATATTGATTTTTATCGCAAATGTGATTAGCGTTTTCACAACTTACAAATATTTTGTTTTCTGTACTCATGTGTATTAAAACCAGTTTTTTTCTAAGCATTCTGCCATCGCTGTACGTGCACGATGAATGATTACCCATAAATTAGACGCAGTAATATCGAATTCATTACAGATTGCTTCTGTATCAAATCCTTGAATAGTTTTCATAGAGAAAATACGAGCTTGTTTCTCAGGTAATTTGCCGAGGCAATCGTGGATTGCGACTCCTAATTCTTTATTCTCAATTTTACCTTCGGCGTTTTGATCAAAGGGATCCGCTACTCTTTCTTCTAACCAATCTCCTTCAGTCTCACCATCATTGGTGTAATTGATACGCACTTCTGCTTTACCTTTATTACTATTTATTTTTCTATAATGATCAATGATTTTTCTTTTAAGTATAGAAATAAGCCAAGTACGTTCGCTTGCCTCTCCTTTAAAGTTTTTCATTGATTTAAGACCTGCAAAAAAGGTCTCTTGCACTAAATCTTGTGCAATTTCTCTGTCATCAACTCGCACTATGGTATAGTTAAATAGGTAGTCACTGTATTTATCTATCCACGAATTGGGGTCTATTGTGTTTGTCGGCATAGTGTATTCGCTCTTTTCCTCAAAAATAGGATAAAAAGTTGAATCTTAAATAAGTTTAAACCATTGAATTGCAGAAGAACTTCTTAAAGAAACCTTGCAGGATATCGATAACGTTGTTTTTTTAATAGCTATGTGATTTACGATTACTGTCATGATTCACTAAAAATAGCTTAATACAATAAGTAAAGATAATTACCTTATGGTTGATTGTTCTGTTTCAGTCTTTATATGCTGGTTTCTTGTAGAGAGGAATTTGGTTAAATGATTTTTTAAAAAAAACCGATCAAAAAATCTTCCTAAAAACCCATAAGGAGTTTCGTATTCTAGAAGATCAATCATTTTAGTTCCGGTTATTGTTTCCTTAAAAATATGTTGATGTTTAAAACTCTTAAAATGACCATGAATCATTTCATCTATAAAGAAGGTTGGATATTTTAAAGATGTTATTTTGCTTTGGTGCTTTAGATACAAGCCAAAATGCTTTCCTTTCCAAGTAACAGTTTCATATAAGTTTATCAATCCTGAGGTTTTTCCAGCAATGGCTATTTCCTTAGTTCTCTTTGCAGAACTCATATGAAGATCAATATTTCTTGCAGCATCGAAAACAGTTGCCAAAGGAGCATCGATAAGAGTACATAGTTCAATTTTAGTCATAATTATGAGGTTAAATCTATTAGTGCTTTGGTGAGGTTAGGGTGCTTAAATCTAAAACCTGAATCTTGTAGCTTTTTTGGAATAACATTTCTGCTTTTTAGAATCAATTCAGTTTCGGTTTTAATAATTCTAGCTCCGATCTCTAAAAGAGGTTTGGGTAATGGAATTCCGAAGGGAGTTTTAGTAGCATTTCGCAGTGTTTTCATTAACCCATTATTATCTGTTGGTTTAGGAGCAACGATATTTATAGGACCTTGAATTTCTGAGTTTTCAATAATAAATTCCAAACTTCTTGCAAAATCGTCTTCATGAATCCAACTAAATTTTTGATTTCCTTTCCCTTGTTTCCCGCCAAAACCAATTTTTACTAAATTGAGAATGGGTTGCAAAGCGCCACCATTTTTACCTAAAACAATAGACGTTCTCAAAGCTACTTTTCTGGTTTTGGGAGTCTGATGAGAGAAAAAGACACTTTCCCAATTGGTAGCTACATCCACAGAAAAACCCGTTCCGATCTCACCATTGACTTCATCCATTTCTTTGTCCAAAGAATGTCTGTAGATGGTCGCCGTAGAAGAGTTTAACCAAACTTTAGGAGGATTTTTACAAGCTAAAACAGCTTCGCCTAATACAGCAGTAGAGTCTACTCTAGAGGAAAGAATGAGATTCTTATTCTTTTGATGATATCTGCAATCGACTGATTTTCCTGTCATATTGATAAGAACATCTGCATCATCAAGTTCTTGTTTCCATACTCCTAGAGTTTTGGCATCCCAATGCACATATTTGATATTCTCTATGGATTTGTTTTTACTACGAGTAAGTATTACTATAGTCTCTGCTTTGTTTTTAAAATGCTCAACTAGTACGTTTCCTAAAAAACCTGTTCCTGCTGCTATAATTAGTTTTTTCATATTCTTTAAAATTAAAATAATAATATTGGTAACCATAGGATTCTGTATGTAATCCAGGTTAGGGTCAAGTAAGATGGTAATGCTAGTTTTTTAACTCTTCTTGCGTGTTCAATAATCATTAGTAAAACAACCGCTAAGAATAAAAGAATTCGGATCTCTATGGATATTTGTTCTTTTTGAAACAATAATATCATCGGAATTAGTGCTAACGACCCTAATAAAGAAACCGTAATCATATTATAGAGATAACTATGAAGTTTTTTCTTTATAAAAATCAATATGATACTTCCTTGCCATAAAAGTTGACCAGAACACATGATCATTTCTTTGGTTAAATTATCATTGGGAATCAATTCCGGAAGTGCTTTTGCGTAGTAAAACAATACAACTGTTGATAGTATGGTAGCGATGATGATATACATCCATTGATATGTGATCCGAGCTATATTCATTAAGTTATTTTTCTGCTGTTATGATATAATATCCAAAGCTTTTCATATGCAATCCTGATAGTAATGCAAAAATAGATCCTTTAAGGTTTTTCCAACTTTGAGGCTTTAGCATTTCTTTTTTAAATAATTTTTTGAAAATAAAACCAATTATTGCAAAAGGCACGTGTAATACCGAAGGTGCCACTCTGAAAGAAACATCTTCTACGATTACGTTTTTGAAACCAACTTCCTCTAAGGTTTTTTTGACTCGCTGTATACTGCCTAGCCCTTCCAGGCTCCATCCTTTGCATAGTTGATCATAACAATAATGACTTCCTGGGCATAATTGATCTTCATCTTTTTTTAGAAAAGCATCTGCTATTACTAGTTTGCCGCCAGGTTTAACTATTCTGTAAGCTTCCTTTAATGCTGTTTCGCTATGACCAGAATGACAATAACTTTCTATAGCATATGCACTATCCATACTATTAGAAGTAAAATATGTGTGGCAATAATTTTCTTCTAGAATCAATCCGTTCATGTTTTTAAGTCTTTTATTACCTTCCTGAACCTGAAAACGAGAAAGTGTTACTCCCATAACACTAAGACGTGGATATTTGCGTAAACCATATCTCATAGTACCACCAATTCCACAACCCAAATCTGCAATCAATCCATTTCTTTTATTGAAGTTTAACCGATTAAATACCTGATTATTCATTTCATTAAGCATGGTATCTCTTTTAAAAAGTGTTGTTTTAAAAGGAATGTAATATCCAAAATGCATATTGAAATCCTTGCTCCAGAACTCATAATCTTCTGTAGCTTCATCATAGAGTTCTATAAGATTTTCTTTATTAGATTTTTGAAATCTGATTTTATGTAAGAGTGGAAGTGTAGTATTCATAACTTGATGTTTTATTTATGATTGAAAAACACAATATATTTATTGAACCTGAGGCCCTTTTGGTCTTATTGTTTGAGTAACAACTGGTGGCCTTTGTTTAGATTTTTTTCTTCCTCTAAAAAACAGGTACATGTTAAGGAATAGCATTAACCCTAGGTAAATTGAAAATCCACCAATTTTAAAGCTCAATATTTCTACTAAATTTTGATAAGTGTCATTAAAGTTATAGTTGTCAATCTTTAGGATTAATAATGCCCAACCAATATTTAGTAAGTAAAAACCAACTTCAAAAAGACGATTCGTTGCGATTGCAATATCATCTTTACCTTTAAAAATGTCGATCATAAAGGTTTTTCCATTCTTAAAAAGTGTTTTAGAGACAAAATAGGTAAGGATAATTGCTATGGGTAAATAAATAATATATCCTATAAAAATTTTAGAAGTTTCCATAAAGTTCGTATTTATAATTATTTAATGTTTTTAATAAATTTTGTAATCCAGAACAGATTGAAATAATGTAAAGTCGCCAGTATACAGATTATGGTTGCTGTATGTTTAGACAAGCTTTCGATCATTTGCGAAATAGAATTGATCGTAGTCCATCCGGTTAATGTTATTACTGTGTATCCAATGTTTATAAGATAGTACCCTGTCAAAAGCATATTGTTTATTCGTAAACAGAAATCTTTATCATCAGGAACAAGATGCGCCACAAATATATTTCCGTTTTTATAGCAAATAAGTCCTACCTTGATAATAATGAATACAGTGATTAGTATGTATATACTATATGTAATCAGGTTTAAGTTCATGGATTTCTTTTTTGATTTGATACGTGGTATACACAAAGTATGAAGCAATACCCATTGGAATTACAGCATAAAAAATTAATCCATATGTGTTTTCAAAACTTTGATTTAAAAGATAGAATGCTAACCAGTACGAAATAAAAAGGAACCAATAAATTGAGATCAACTTTTTAGATAATGGATTCAGTTCTTTCCAACGACTTAAAATGGATAATGCTAAAATGAACTGAATAAATCCAAGCGGTATTTGGGCTAACAATCCTAGATATACCGTTAAATAAAGCAATAAAGTGATGATAAAACTCCATTTGTTAATGTTATGCGTTGTCTTCATAATTCTAATATTTTTAAAGTTTCAATAATTTATGAAACATCATTTGAAAAAGAAAAGGAATTTCTTCCTTGTATCTTATTGATTACGTTTTAGGTTATTATTTAATAAGTTTCATAAGCGTTTTTGTAATCCAATTAGATTCTTGATTTACGATTTTGTTCATCATCGTATCTGCATTATTTGCCAATTCATACAAGGCCTTCGTTTGTTTTATTAATTCTTCTGTCTTTTTTGACCCATCTCCTTCTATCCCGGATACTTCTCTTAAGACCTTTATAACGGGCTTTATTTCTCTTCTGCTTCTTTCTTTGGCTACTTGTCTTGCTAACTCTTGCACATCCTTTTCAGAAACAAAATACTCTTTACGCTCTCCTGGTTTACTTTCTTTAAAAACAATACCCCAATCCATTAATTGGCGAAGATTCATACTTGTATTTCCTCTGGAAATATGTAACTCCTCCATAATATCTTCCATAGAAAGTGGTTCTGGTGAGATCCACAATAATGCATGGATTTGCGCCATAGCCTTATTAATACCCCACAAAGTACCTAAGGCTCCCCACGTTGATATAAATTTATCTTTTGCTTCTTTGTAATTCATAGTACAAATATACAATAAATCTTAAACTTTCAGTAATTATTGAAAGTTTAATTTATTGATTATGTTAAAACCATAGACTAACAGATGTTAGTGCAGTTGTTTTTTTGCGGATTAGCCACTTTGGTAATAGTTTGGTTTTGTGTAAGTTAATAGTCTAACACAAACTCATTTAAAAATGCAAAAGTTAAACTTAATTATTTCAACAATTTTGCTTAGTCTATTTATGTATAATAGTCATGCACAGGAACCATCGGATATGTTTTATGCTACGATGGAGACAAAAGATGCCTTGGGGCTTCAAAAGAATCATCCTGAAGATATACAAATTATCGAATCAAAAAATGGTTATAGTGCAGTGCTGCTTAGTGATGAAGCTGCTCATGAATTACACCATAAGGTATTAGTTCACGGTCCTGGTTTTATCTATCAAAACTCAAAAAAGAGCGCAGTTTCGGCGATACAACAGAGAAGATTATTTCAGAAACTTGCTGGAGGGTTTTCTATTACCCAAGATCAATTAGTAAGACAAAGTCTCGATTTAGTGAATAATCTAAATATTGCAAATCAAATTCAAGAATTAGAAAATTATGGGACTCGCTATCATACAAAAAGTAATGCTACCCAAGCTGTTTTAGATCTAAAAACAAAATGGGAAAACTTGGCTAGTGGTAGAAGTGATGTGTCGGTTCGTATTGTAAATCATACGAGTACCAATATGCCTTCTGTGGTTATGACGATTACGGGAACTGAAGCTCCTGACGAATTTGTAATCATTGGTGGTCACATAGATTCTACCTCTGGTGGCAACAATAATGATGCTCCTGGAGCTGATGATAATGCATCAGGAATTGCTACAATTACTGAAGCAGCAAGAGTTTTGTTCGATATGAATTTTAGACCTAAAAGAACCATGGAATTTATGGCTTTTGCAGCAGAAGAAGTTGGGCTTAGAGGTTCCAGAGAAATCGCCGAAGATTATCGAAATAGAAATGTAAATGTAGTTAGTTATATGCAATTAGATATGACAAACTATAAAGGCTCCGCCAATGACGTCTATGTTTCTACAGATTCATATAATGATGATACATTAAATGACTTTTTGGTAGAGTTGATGGACTATTATAATACCTCGGGTACTCATAGAATTACCTACGGGACTTCTCAATGTAATTATGGGTGCTCTGATCACTATAGTTGGGCGCAAGAAGGATACGCGGTGGCTTTTCCTTTCGAAGCAACATTTAATCAAAGTAATCCAAATATTCATACAACAAGAGATACTTTTGATAGATCTCCAACGCCTAATGCAACTCACGCAGCTAAATTTTGTAAACTAGCATTAGAATATTTAATAGAAATCTCCAACGGAGTAAACACAGGTGGAGGTGGAGGAGAAGAATGTAATATTAGTATTACAAGTTTTCCTAACGCGGAAAGTTTTGAAGGATCAGTCGGCGCTTGGACGCAATCCACAAATGATGATGTTAATTGGACAGTGGATGCTAATGGTACACCATCTAACGGCACTGGTCCGGTAAGTGCGGCAGATGGATCTTCTTATATTTATGTAGAAGCTTCTGGAAATGGAACAGGGTTTCCAAACAAAAGAGCAATATTAAATTCTCCGTGTTTTGATTTAAATGGATTGACCAATCCTACTATTGGTTTTAAATATCATATGGAAGGAAGTGCAATCGGTAGCCTATCAATTGACATAAGTACTGATGATGGAGCCAATTGGACAAGCCTTTTTAGTAAATCAGGTTCACAAGGAAGTGATTGGAATGCAGCTGATGTAGATTTGGCATCTTATAATGGAACAAGTATCCAGCTTAGATTCAATACCGTAACAGGATCTAGTTGGCAAGGAGATATAGCGATAGATGATTTTAGAATAGGAGAGTCTTCTTTGGATCCAGATCCAGATTCATGTATTGCTTTAGATTTTAATGATTATACGATTTCAGCTTTTTCTAATCAGGATTCGGCAGGTGATTTTTCTGTCCTAAATAATGGATCAGGAGTTTCTTTACAAAATAACACTTGGAAATACATCTCACTTAACTATACTGTAACATCCTCTACAGTCTTAGAGTTTGATTTTAGTAGTACTACGCAAGGAGAAATTCATGGAATAGGTTTCGAGGATGATAATACCTTAACCTCTAATAGATATTTTAAAGTTCACGGTTCTCAAAACTACGGCTTAACTAATTATGACAATTATTCAAGTGGTACAACATCATATGCGATCCCAGTTGGAGATTTTTATACTGGTGCTATGGATAGGTTGGTATTTGTAAATGATAATGATGCAGGAAGTGGAAACAATTCTATTTTTTCTAATGTGAAAATCTATGAAAGTTCTTGTACCAGATCTTCGACAGCTGCAGTAGCTTTCGGGACTAAAACTCCAATACTGGGAGATGAAGAGGAGTTAGGCGCATCTATAATTACCATAGCTCCTAATCCTACTAAAGATAGTTTTGTGCTAAATGTTAACGGAGCTACTAAAAAGGGGATTGTTGCGACGATTTATACTATTTTAGGAAAAAAAGCATCTAGAATTCAATTAAATTCTGGAGCTAACAATATTTCGGCCAGTAATCTGTCATTAGGATCAGGAATATATCTTATACGAATAGAAAGTGAAGGAGAAAAACTAGCTGTACGCAAATTAATAATTCAATAATCCCAAAATAAATCGAAACAATAACTTAAAACCGTAATCTAAAAAGGTGCTTCAATTTGAAGCACCTTTTTTATTTGCTTATTTCTTATAAATTATTCTTTTATCAACCCAGCGCGTTTTAACAGTGCTTCTGGTTTTGGTTCTTGGCCTCTAAATCGTTTATATAATGTCATAGGGTTTTCAGTTCCTCCTTGAGATAATACATTATCCTTAAATTTAGTAGCTACTTCTTTATTAAAGATTCCATTTTCTTTAAAATACTCAAAAGCATCTGCATCTAATACTTCTGCCCATTTATAGGAATAATATCCAGCAGAATAGCCTCCCTGAAAAATATGAGAAAAAGAGGTGCTCATACAGTTCGTAGCAACATCAGGATATAAAGAAGTATCAATAAATGCTTTCTTTTCATGTGCTTTTACATCCTTAATATCAGCAGGGTTTTGTGAATGCCAAGACATATCTAATAACCCGAAACTTAATTGACGCATTGTGGCCATTCCTTCCATAAAAGTGGATGATTCTTTTATCTTTTGAACCAATTCCATAGGTATAACTTCACCGGTCTCATAGTGTTTGGCGAATAATTCTAATGCTTCTTTCTCATAACACCAGTTCTCTAATACCTGACTTGGTAGTTCTACGAAATCCCAATAAACGCTTGTTCCCGATAGTCCAGGATACGTAGTATTGGCTAACATCCCATGTAAAGCGTGACCAAATTCATGAAACAATGTCGTTACCTCGTTAAAAGTTAATAGTGAAGGCTTGCTTGGTGTAGGTTTGGTGAAATTACACACGATAGAGATGTGTGGTCTTATATTTTTATTATCCTTTCTCATTTGAGGCTTATACGATGTCATCCAGGCACCATTTCGTTTTCCAGATCTTGGATGGAAATCTGCATAAAATTCGGCAATAAAATTTCCTTGAGTATCCGTAACATGATACGTTTTGACCTCTTCGTGGTATTTGTCTACTTGATTTGTTTCTTCAAATTGTAACCCGAATAGATTAGTAGCTATCTGAAAAACACCTCCTATAACATTCTCTAGTTTGAAATATGGTTTCAATTTTTCATCATCTAGATCAAAAAGTTTTTGCTTTAATTTTTCTGAATAGTAAGATCCATCCCATTTTTGAAGTTGATCGATTCCGTCTAATTCTTTAGCGAAATTTTCTAATTGTTTAAATTCTCTTTCCGCAGCTGGCTTTGCTTTTTCCATAATTTCATTTAGAAAAGAGAATACTTTATCCGGAGTTTCTGCCATACGTTCTTCTAAAACATAATTAGCGTGAGATGTATAACCTAAAACATTGGAGCGTTCATAACGTAGTTTAGCAATTTTAAGCACAATTTCTTGATTATCTAACTCATTATTTTGAAATCCTTTAGAACCAAAAGCGAGTGCTAATTTTTTACGTAATTCTCTGTTGTCTGCATAGGTCATAAAAGGGATGTAGCTAGGATAATCTAGGGTAATCATCCAGCCCTTTTTTTCTTTAGATTCGGCAAGTGCCTTAGCTGCTTCTTTAGCTCCCTCCGGCAAACCGGCAAGATCAGTTTCGTCCGTTAATAACATTTCGAACTTATTGGTCTCAGCAAGTACATTTTCGCCAAACTTAAGACTCAATTGGGAAAGTTCTTTATCAATTTCTCTGAGTTGCTCTTTTTTATCCGTAGGAAGATTCGCCCCATTTCTAGAAAATGATTTATATCTCTTTTCTAATAGAGTAGATTGTTCTGGAGAAAGGTTTAGTGAATTCTTTTTCATATAAACAGTTTCTATTCTTTTGAATAGATCTGTGTTTAGAGCAATATCGTTACCAAACTCAGATAATAGTGGAGAAGCTTCTTGTGCAATCTTCTGAATTTCTTCGTTGGTTTCGGCACTATTAAGATTAAAAAAGATACTAGTTACTCTATCGAGCAATTCTCCACTATATTCTAGTTTTTCTATAGTATTCGAAAAAGATGGATTTTCTGTATTAGTTACAATAGCATCTACTTCTTGTTTCGCAATAGTAATTGCATTTCTTATAGCTGGCAAAAAGTGCTCAGATTGTATTTGAGAAAAAGGAGCAAGGTCAAATAATTCTAATAATGGGTTTTTCATTATCTAATAGTGTTTTCTTTATGTTTTATATGTTCACTTGTCGAAAAAGTGTGTTCTTTATCGGCGATTGCTTTTTTTGTGATATTACATTTTGATTAAACCACAGTTGATAAGCATACATTTGTATTAGGTTTATTAGTAATGATCTATGCAAAGAACCTAAATTACATTATTGCTGTAGGGGTATGGCAACGATAAGTAATCTTTGTAAAGGTCAAATATATTGAAAGAGCTACAATAATTGTAGCTCTTTTCTTTTCTATTTTGATTAAAAAGCTACAGTTTTAACCGAGAAATACGTAAAATGTATATTTTTCTATGGGAAAAAAATGAAATAAATGCAGTTTTATCACGTATTATCGATAAAAATCGCATTTTATCGAAAATGTTAATAAGTTTTGACAGATAATTATTGCGTAGTTAAAGTAAGGGATTACCTTTGTACCAGGTTTTAAGAGTATGGTCTTACGATGAATTTTTTGTGTAATATATTTAAGTTGGTTAATAAATATTGTTATATTCTATTGTAAGACCTGATATTGGAAAGAGTCGCTGAGGAGCGACTCTTTTTTTTGCAGTAATTTTTAGTGTTTATTTTTTTATCTGTTTAGCGCCTTCGATTACTTTTTGTTTCAATCCTTCTTTGTATATTAAAATTTTGTCCAATACACATTTGTCAGATACACCAATGATTTGGGCAGCAAGAATTCCAGCATTCATTGCACCATCTAGTGCTACAGTTGCTACAGGAACACCACCAGGCATTTGTAATATAGAAAGAACAGAATCCCAACCATCAATTGAGTTTCTAGATTTAACAGGAACTCCTATCACCGGCAAAGGGGATAAAGAAGCCACCATTCCGGGAAGATGAGCAGCTCCACCAGCTCCGGCAATAACTACCGATATTCCTCTGGTATGAGCATTCTTTCCGTAATCGAATAATTTTTCTGGTGTACGATGTGCGGATACAATATCAATTTCTACTTCTATATCAAAGCCTTTTAGTACTTCAATTGCTTTTTCCATAACGGGCATATCGCTTGTACTACCCATGATAATTCCTACTTTACTCATTTGCTTGCTATTTCTTATTGTTAAAAGCTAGTTTTATGCTTTGGCTCGAGATATTGTGATACTTGATTTCTATTAAGGATTAACCAGTGACTACTTTGATAGTTTTCTTTACTTTTTCCGCAATTTTTCTTGCTTCAGAAATATCTTCATTAACAATAGTTACGTGCCCCATTTTTCTGAAAGGTCTGGTTTGCTTCTTGCCATAAATATGTGGCGTAACACCTTTTAGTTTCATAATGGTTTCGATGTTTTCATAAACGACATTTCCTGCATGTCCTTCGGCTCCTACAAGATTCACCATAATTCCGGCGACTTTACTCTCAGTAGCACCGAGTGGTAAATCTAGTATTGCTCTTATATGTTGTTCGAATTGATTGGTGTAACTAGCCTCAATACTATAATGACCACTATTATGGGGTCTTGGAGCAACTTCATTGACCAGAATATCATCATCTTTTGTTTGAAACATTTCTACAGCTAATATACCAACATGTGAGAAGGCTGAGGATACTTTTTCAGCAATTTCCCGTGCTTTTTCAGCAATTTTTTCGTCAATTCTAGCTGGACAAATCACATACTCTACTTGATTGGCTTCTGGATGAAACTCCATTTCTACCACAGGATACGTTTTTATTTCATTCGAAGGATTACGAACAACAATTACTGCAAGTTCATTTTTAAAATTAATTAAGGTTTCTGCTATACATTCTGTATCAGGAAGTTTAGCAATATCTGCTCCAGTTCGTATAATAGAAACTCCTTTACCGTCATACCCGCCTTGAGTACTTTTCCATACAAAAGGAAGTTTTACTTTACCACTGGTAATACCTTCTGTTAGATGTGCTTTATTAGAAAACTGAATAAAATCGGCTGTAGGTATTCCTTGTTCTTTGTAGAAAAGTTTCTGTCTTCCTTTATTTTGAATTTTTTCTAAAGTTTTAGAATCAGGATATACTTTTTTTCCTTCTCGTTCTAATCTGGCTAAAGCCTTTATATTAACAGTTTCAATTTCGAAAGTTAGTATGTCTACTTTTTTTCCAAAGTTGTAGACAGTGTCATAATCCATAAGATCACCTTTCTGAAAGTGATCACAGGCTATTCTGCAAGGGGCATCGGGGTTGGGATCTAGAACATAGGTTTGGATATCGTATTTTCGGGTTTCGTAGAGCATCATTTTACCTAATTGACCACCACCCAGAATACCTAACTTAAAGTCTGACGAAAAATAGTTTGTCATTTTTTGGAGTATCTAATTTACCTTAAGCAACAAAAATAAATTTTTAATAAGTAAAAACCGCAATATTGGACAGTAAATGCAGTAGAGATCTATCATAAGTCTTGTTTGTAATCACTATATTTGCCGCTTTAAAAACAAAACGGATACTGTGATAATCTCATAATACAATGATTACACTACACGACTTACAATTTGAACCCTTTATTGCTGAAGAAAAAATAACCAAAGCAATGGACAAATTGTCTGATAGACTTAATGAAGATTTATCAGGTAAAAAACCTCTTTTTATTGGAGTGCTAAACGGTGCTTTTATGTTTGTGTCTGAAGTATTGAAGCGATTCAATCACGATTGTGAAGTGAGTTTTGTAAAACTAGCTTCTTATGAAGGGACAGAAACAACTGCGAATGTCCAACAGCTTATAGGATTGAAAGAAGATATATCGGGTAGAACTGTGGTTATTCTTGAAGACATAGTCGACACCGGTAATACGATTGTAGAATTGACAAAAATGCTTCAGAATAAAGGATGTAAAGAAGTGAAAATTGCAACTTTATTTTTTAAACCAGAAGCATATACTAAAGAAATTACTATAGATTATATAGGGATAGAAATCCCAAATCGATTTATTGTAGGATATGGACTAGATTATGACGGCTTAGGTCGTAATCTTACAGAAGTTTACCAATTAAAACAAAACAACATGACAAATTTAGTGTTATTCGGACCTCCAGGAGCAGGAAAAGGAACACAAGCAGAAGTTTTAAAACAAAAATATAATCTTGTACATATTTCTACGGGAGATGTATTTAGGTATAACATAAAAAATGCTACAGAATTAGGAACATTAGCTAAATCATATATTGACAAAGGACAATTGGTACCCGATGAAGTAACGATTAATATGCTAAACGCTGAGGTTGACAAAAACCCAGACGCTAAAGGTTTTATATTTGATGGTTTCCCGAGAACTGAAGCACAAGCAAAGTCATTAGCAGAATTATTATCTTCTAAAGGAGCAGAAGTAAGTGCTATGGTTGCTCTAGAAGTAGATGATGAGGTGTTGGTAGGGCGTTTATTGGAGAGAGGAAAAACATCTGGTCGTCCTGATGATGCAGATGAAGGTGTTATTAGAAATCGTATCAAAGTATATTATGATGAAACTGCCATTCTAAAAAACTATTATCAAAAACAAGATAAGTATTTTGGAGTTGATGGAGTAGGAGGTATCGCTGAGATTACTGAACGTTTAAGTAACGTTATTGATAAATTATAGTTGCTAGTTGAAGCATTTAGAAACTTCGCTTGCGATTATGAAAAGATTAAATTGAAAAGATTCCGGTCTAGGCCCGAATAAGATGTAAAGTATTATGACAGAAGGGAATTTTGTAGATTATGTAAAGTTACACGTAGCTTCAGGAAATGGAGGTAAAGGATCTGTACATTTACATAGAGAAAAATATATTACTAAAGGAGGCCCCGATGGAGGTGATGGTGGTCGTGGAGGTCACGTCATTTTTAGAGGTAATCCAAATATGTGGACATTACTCCACCTTAAGTTCAAACGTCACTTTAGAGCAGAACATGGAGGGCACGGAAGTAAAAGTAGGAGTAGTGGAGCAGATGGAGAAGATGTATATGTAGATGTACCTTTAGGAACTGTAGTACGAGATACTGAAACTCAGGAGATTCTTCATGAAATTACAGAAGGGGGACAACAAATCATACTTGCAGAAGGAGGAAAGGGTGGACGTGGAAACTGGCATTTTAAGAATTCAGTGAATCAAACTCCAAGATATGCGCAACCCGGTATCGAAGGTCAGGAATATGAAATCACACTAGAACTAAAAATATTGGCAGATGTAGGTTTGGTTGGTTTTCCTAATGCAGGGAAATCTACTTTACTATCTGTAATTACTTCTGCAAAACCAAAAATTGCGGACTATGAGTTTACAACACTTAAACCAAATTTGGGGATTGTAGAGTATAGAGATTTTCAGACCTTTGTGATGGCAGATATTCCTGGTATTATCGAGGGAGCTGCAGAAGGCAAAGGTATTGGACATCGTTTTCTGAGACATATAGAACGTAACTCTACGTTACTTTTTTTAGTTCCTGCGGATGCTTCAGATATTAAAGAACAATACGAGATCTTATTAGACGAATTAAGAAGATACAATCCTGATTTATTGGATAAAGAGCGATTGATAGCTATTTCTAAATGTGATATGTTAGATGATGAATTAAAAGCAGAGTTAAAGTCAGAATTGGATACACAATTAAATGTACCTTATTTATTTATTTCTTCTGTTGCTCAACAAGGACTGCAAGATCTTAAAGATGAGTTATGGAAAATGCTAAATAATTGATCAATAAAATCCTATGCTATTTTTGATTTCTCTCTAAGCTTATCTGAGCATTAGTTTTAAAGTAATATCTGATATTCCCATTTTTAAAAAGTATAATCCTTTTGGATATCCTGTAAGGTCAACAGTTTTACTAATGCCATTTATAATCTCTTTTCCTGAAAGATCATAGACTATCCAATTTGTCTTTTTAGGAAGGTTATAGGACCCTGAACTGGGATTAGGGAAAATTTTGATGTTCGATTTTTCATTATGATTTTCTACAGATAAAGCATTTGTATAAAAATCCCACTCGTTAATTCTTTGTTTTGAGACTCTAAATTCATCAAACCAAACATAATAATCATCATCTTTCGGAGCATAATCATCCACATTAGATCCTCCTAGAAAAGTGGAGATTAATATATGATTGATTGTTATGTTTTCTCTGTTTTCTGATGGGTTCCTGTAGTAATTAAAATAATTAGACTCTACAAAATCATAATTTACACCATCTACCCATCCTTCAAAGAGACCATCGTTACCGTTCGGAGAACTTTCCAGAACATAATGTAATTCGATATTATGCCACCCTTGCGCTCGAAGATAATTTTCATATTCAAAAGAACAAATATTAGCGCCATCTACTATACGATCTCCCCAAAATCGCAGTTCATTTTCATCCTCGTTAATAGCGTCATCTGCAGGTTCTTGCTCACCTGGAAGTTCCATATAGAACTGAATAGCACCACCTTTTCTGAACATAATACGACCTTTCCATCTATTGCGATCTCGATCTCCATCAGGAGTATTTGGATCAGACCCACCAAGACTTGGTAACTTACCACCACATAAATTAAAGTCAAAATCATCACTAAACTTTATCCAATATGATAGATATAGATCTGAAGATTCATAATAGTTATCTTTAAAGGTATTCATTAATGGTATTCTAGTGTCAATACCTGAACTACTAGTTTTGAGTAATCCTTTAGGGTATTTTACTTTTAGAGAAACTCCGCCGGGATCAATACTGTTTTCATAATCAATGGACACTCTGTCTTGTGTGTCATCTTTTTGACCATTTATGGTTTGGCCATCATAAAACCCGATTCCGTTAGAAGTAGGAAAATCTGTTTTAAGTTCATTTTCGGTATATGTATCGCCAACTCTTAAGTGATCAAAGCTGATATGGTATTCATCATTTTCTAGCAATGGATCTGGAGCAAGAATGATATTTCTCTGTGATGTGGATGCTACAGTTTCATATTTTAAAGCACCAATTTTTAATTGAGTACTACTATTGCCGGTTGTTAAATCGAAAACTCCATTTTCATCTGTTTTGGCATAATTACCAACGTCATTCGCATTACATACTAATGCGTTTTCGATTGGATTTCCAGATTGATCTTTTACGGTTCCTGAAATCTGTGCTTCTACATTTGCTATGGATGCTAGCAATAGTAGTAGACCAAGTTGGTAATTTTTCATAGTGGTTAGTTAGGTTAATCGATTCGAAAACGAAAATATTTTAAAAAAAGTATACCTATATTCGGTTATTAATTTTAATCCTTACATATCCACATTAACAAAATATAATTGTATATCAACTGCTTATAGAATATCCTTTTTTTAATATTCCATCTGCAGCTTCGGGATGTTTTTTTAAATAAGCTGCAACAAAGGGACAAAGCGGTACCATTTTATATCCTTTCTCCTGAATGTAGTTGAGTACTTTTTTTACAATCATACTCCCTAATCCTTTTCCTTCCATAGTTTTTGGTACTTCAGTATGAGTAAGGTATATGGAATTGTCATTAGTCAGGATATACTCTATAAATATAATTTCATTTTCTACCTGAAGTTCAAATCTCTTTTTAGGACGATCTGTGTTATTTATTAATTCCAGTTGTGACCAGTCATTCTTTGCCATAAGTGATTTTTGAAGTTATATCTCAAAATTATGATATAAATGATTATCAATGACTTAACGAATGGTTAAAAACTCGAGGTAATTGTTTTAACTTATCTCTTTGCCGAATAACAGGTCGATTTCTAGATATTGTTCTTTTATAAGACTTAAACCAAATGCTGCAGCAGATGCAGAGAATACAGAATAATCTAAAGGACCTTTGATACCCAATGTAATTGTCATTGCAACCCCAAAAATCAATAATAAAAATCCACTTGCTTTTGCTGCTAATGAGGTTTTGAAACCAATAAATAAAAAAACTGCCAACAGTATTTCTAAGAATGTTGCTACTATTCCAAGACTATTGATCATAAACTCTGAAGCCCAAGGATTCAGTAACTTTGTGTACGCTAAAAAACTTTCCCAAGTACCCCAAGCCGATTTTTCTTTTGACCAAAAACCAAACCTGTCTGCAACCGCTGATATAAACCCGATGGAAATACTAACTCGTAAGAAGAGTTTTATAAAATTGATTTTCATAATAAAATAGTTTCTAGATTTATTCTTGTGAAGGTACAGGTACAAGTAAAGTAGCTATTCCTATTCTGTTCCATGAGTTGATTCCACATATAGCCATAATAATATCGGCTACTTTTTTTTCTCCAAATGTTTCAATAGCTTTTTGATACACATTATCTGATAATCCATAATCTGAAATATTAGTAACCTCTTCTGTCATTGCTAAGATAACTTGTTCTTCTTTAGTAAAAAAAGGAGAATCTTTCCATACAGGCAGTGCGTGGATACGGTATTGTTTTTCACCTTTTTCAACAGCTTCTTTAATGTGCATTTGCATACAGTATGCGCATCCATTGATTTGTGAAGCTCTGATTTCGATCAACAAAAACTCTTGTTCGGTTAATGTACTTTTTTTACAATTAGTGTATAAATCAAATAGTGGTTGGTATGCGTTTGGCCTTACTTTACTAATATCTATTCTATCCGTTTTCATATGTATGAGATTATTTGTTTAGTACAAAATTCAGCATATCGAATGATGAAAAACTTAATCTAGATTAAGAAATATATTAGGAGTGTTTTTTTGCTCTTATTTTGCTAAGGAATTCTGGAGTAAAGCCAAGATAGGATGCTAACATATATTGTGGGATACGTTGGACAAATTCGGGATTGTATTCATAGAAAGTGTTATAAAGTTCTTCTCCAGAAAGATTAAACATGTACTGAATCCTTCTTTGATCTGCTATGCGTACACGCTCCAAAATGATCCTGAAATACTTATTAATTTCTAAAGAGTTTTGTAAAATAAGATCCAGTTTTGCTTTACTAATTTTTAGAACTATAGCATCTTCAGTGGCCTGTATATTAAGTTGTGATTGCGTTCGATTCATAAAACTATCAAAATCGGTAAGCCACCAATCTTCAATACCAAAATTGATGGTTTTTTCAATACCTTTTTTATTGATAAAAAATGATCTGAAACAACCTTTTACAATGAAATGATTGTAATTACAATAGTGTCCTTCTTTTAATATGTAATGCTTGGCAGAAATTTTTTCAGACTCAATAATATTCAGGAAATCTTGCATCTCTTTTTTAGAGGGACTTACGAATTTTAGGATATGATTTTTTAAGGATGCTATCATTGTTTAGTAAAAGTAGAATTACAAAATTATTCAGACTGCTTGATCTATTAATTTTTTGTTTTCAGGATTAAGAAATGATCATCCATAACATTCCCAGTTATAATAAAATCTTCAAAAGGAGTCGCGACAGTTGATCCAGACATTACTGTTCCATCGTTTGTATATACCTGCTCTATATCGTAATCATTTTCACCACGATACGTAACTTTAATAATTTCTGAAGGAGAAGTTTCTTTTTTCCCTTTGGCATAGGATCCAAATCGCAATAAATTAGGGTGCGCCCCTATCCATAGATTTCCCTTCGTATCGATTTCAATATTATCTACTCCTGTACCGCAAGGGATATCTTCTACAAATTTCAGAGAACCATCTAGATTTCTTGAATATACTTTAACCAAAAAAGCTCTGGGAGACGCTACAAATAATAGGTTTCGTTTAGTATCGAAATTAATTCCATTGGCATAGGCAATTCCGTTAGCAACTTCAATATAGTTTTCACCATCATAATACAGTACATTGGATATAGAAAGTCCAAGATATTCTTCTAATACTTTACCAAATCCATCCGTATATTTATGATCATTGGTTACATAAAAACGATTTTCATCAATTAGTACAAGATCGTTTGGGCTAACCAAGGAAGGATGTGTTAATGTTTTTTCGTGAACCAGGATTTTATTTTGCATTGTAAAAACTTCGATAGCATGTTGTCCATCTGGAGTATGGTTAATTGCCATTACTTTATAGGTGCTATCTTTTTTAATCATCGAAATTCCATGTGGGGCAAAAGATTTTTGATAAGAAGATGTAAGATGGGTAATACTAAAATCATTGTCCTTTATATTCATAAGATATAATCCTCCCTTTTCTTCCTTCACAGGAGGATGTATTTCTCTATTTGTAGAGGATATTAGTGCAAAACCATCAGAGGTGCTTACAGTGATATCCTCTGCACCGGGAATAGGAATTTTCTTTAGAACAGTTCCTTTAAATTGATTTTCGACTGTTCTAAAAAAACCAGTTGATATTAATGTATAAGCAACAAAGGCAATAATTGCTACTAAAAGAATTAATAAAATTCTTTTACTAAAACGCTTCATATATTTCTGATCTTATTATTTTTTATTATTGTTAGGGATTGGTGGTGGTCCTTCAGGAACAATAGCTTCATATACTTCATCTCCTTTACGTTCTTTGTATTCAGCTTTTACTTTTTCTAGAGCTTCAGGGTTTTCGTAAAGATCTGTCATTGTCATAGCCATTGCTTTAGAAGCGTATAACATTCCTTTATGACCAATACTCATCCCACCACATGCTACTACAGCCCAAGAATGCCAAGGTGTATCTTTTGGAGCAGTTGTAACTCCTAGATTAATATTAGCTACATTCCAGCTTACATCTCCCACATCGGTAGAACCGCCACCTGGATGTTCCTTAGTTAATTCGAGCGGATTGATGGCGCTGTCCATACCTACTTGTTCTTTTTTAGTCACTTCTTGAATTTTTTTACCGAAAGCAATTTCCTCATCGGTATAGGTAATCGGTCCAAGAAGTTCTAGATTATTCTGCATTAGTTTTCCTCCTTCTCGATTTACAAGCACTTCATAAATGCCGGAGATCAAAGAGATTTTGTAGTCAACATTTGCCATTATAGCGGCTCCTTCTGCCATTTTCTGTACTCGTTCATATACAGGCATCATACCAGAGCGTTTGGTGTCGCGCACTCGCATCCATAATCTAGCGTAGTCTGGAACTACATTAACCACTTGTCCACCATCCTGAATGTGATAGTGCATACGAACGGTTGGTTTTACATGTTCTCTATAATAGTTGATTCCGGTTGTGTATAACTCTAATGCATCAGAGGCACTTCTACCATTCCATGGATCAGCAGAAGCGTGTGCCGCTTGTCCAAAAAACTCTATTTTAAAATCTACTAATGCTAATGAGCTTTGTACATCTGCTTTGGTAGATGCGGATGGATGCCAACTAATATTTGCATCGACATCATTCCATAACCCTTCTCTAACCATCCATATTTTTCCAAAGTATTTTTCTTCACTAGGTGTGCCAAAAAACTTTACCGTTCCTTTGATCTTACCGCTTTGAATCAGTTCTTTTACAGCGATCGCAGCTCCTAAGCTTCCTGCTCCAAATAGATTGTGTCCGCAACCGTGTCCTCCAGCTCCTTCATTAAGCGGAGATTTTGTAGGTTGTGCTTTTTGCGAGATTCCGGGTAATGCATCAAATTCGCCTAATACACTAATTACAGGTTTTCCAGAACCATAGGTTGCAACAAACGCTGTTGGCATTCCCGCAACTCCTCGTTCTACAGTAAACCCTTGCTTTTCTGCATAATCTGCTAATAATTTTGAAGATTGATTTTCTTCAAAAGCGGTTTCTGCTAATGCCCAAATTTTATCACTGATACTGATAAGTTCTTGTTGATGTCTTTCTATTGATTTTATGATTGCTTGTTTACTTTCAGAAGGTTTTTTTTGGCCATAGATCGGAATGATCAATATGGAACAAAACAATAAACATATAAAGTTATTTGATTTCATAATAGCCCAGTTTTTGACAAGTTTGATTAAGATGATTACCTTAAAAATAATGTTTTTTATACTGATAATGACATTTTAAAACATTCTTATGAGCTTTTACTTTTAGATTTTTGATAATCGTATATAGGTCTTTTACGGCACAACCACATGTGTAAAAAGACGTTTACTAATTAAGTTCTTACGAATACTCATTTGTTAACATTTCTTAACGTTAATTACAATAGTTTTAACCTGTAGTCAAGTAATACATTGATTATATAATTGTTATTGATAACATAAGAATTGTAAAAATTACTCCATAAAAATCAATTTTAAAAATGAAGATTAATAGTTTATTTAATGTTTTTGCATTTATCCTGATTATTACATTTGTTTCTTGTCAAGATCTTGTTGTTCAGAAAGAAGATCGGACCTTAGAAAACAATAAATTAATTGCACAAGCCGATGTTACTTCAAAAGAAGAAAATCTTTCAAACATCAATGAGTTGGTATCCTATGATATAGCGTTTTCTGATTTAAATAAGATCGTTCAATCTTCTGAGTATGCTACCAAGTTTAATGGCACAACATCATATACTGTATTTGCTCCGTTAAATGGTGCTTTTAAGAAATTACCGAAAGGAACATTAGAAAAATTAATAGCATCCGAAAATAAAGATGAGTTGACTGCAATTATGAATTGCCACATCATTCCGGGAACCATAAATGAGCAAGATATGATCAAAGCTATTAATGAAGGAGGAGGAAGTGTAAAGTTAAAAACACTTGGAGGTACTAAACTGATAGCAAGTAGAAAAAGAGGTAAAATTTATTTAATCGATAAAAACGGTAATGCGGGTAGATTGATGAAAACAGATATTGAAGCTACTAATGGAGTGATCCATACGCTAGAGACTGTAATGATGCCTAGAAAATAGAAAGACATAATTTAATGTGTTTGTTTAAAACCGGAGAACCTCACAATTAGATAGAGTTGTGAGGTTTTTTATGATTTAAAATCAGCTTTTTCTGCCCACTCCAAATCTTTTATCAGTTCCTTGTTGCTGAACTCTAAATGGATAACTCTTCTTCTTTGATCATTTGTTGTACGACTGGAACTATGCAATAATAGAGGTTGCATAAGCATAACGTCTCCTGTTGGTACGTTGCAAACTATTTCTTTTTCTATATTCCAGTCAATGGTTTCTGGTCTATAGATTCCTTTGAGGTGAGATTCAGGGATTACTTTTAAAGCTCCATTATGCTCATTAGTTTCATCCAGATGTATTCGTATAGTATAGATGTTTTCTAAAACTTCTAAAGGAGGTTGTACTCCAAATTGATTTTGCTTTACTGTCCAATTAGTATATCCCGGTATTATTACTTTTTTGTTTACTGAAATTGACAAATCCTGATGGTAGGATACAAACCAATTAGAAGCGGGTGGTTTATCAAAGTATATCGACTTAACTAGGAAATAATCTTTTCCGAAGTATTCGTGAATTAAATGCTTAAGGGTATTATTAAAAAGCAGATCTTTAATCTCAGGAACTTCTTTTAAGAACCGTCTAATTGCAAATAGGTCTTTCGTTTTTCTGAAATTAGTATTCTCAATGTTCAAGAATTCCAACACCTCAATCAATTCATCTATTTCTTTACTTGAATAGATATTTGGAAGGGTTGTGAAACCTTGTTTTTGAAGCTCTAATTTGTGGTTTAGTACTATTGACATTGTTAAGAAGATAATATTGTTAGCAATAATTCATTTTTCAATTATCAAATTTTCTAGATATCTAACAGCGGAGGCTATTAAATTCTTACGATTCATTGCTTTTTTTTCAAAGTAATCAAGAGTCTCTTTATTTAATTTTCTTCCCTTTATAAATACAGTTGATGGGTTTTGCAATGTAGATAAGTCTAATAAAGGATTATTATCCATTAATATTAGGTTTGCAATTTTGCCAACTTCAATAGTACCCATATTGTTCATAATCGAATGAGTTTTTGAAGCATTTACAGTGGCTGTTTTTAATACCTCATAATTGGAAAGCCCAGCTTCTTTATAGAATGCAAGTTCTTGATGAATTGAAAACCCAGGTATAGTTATACCTATTCCAGCATCCGTTCCACAGATAAATGTGGTACCTGCTTCATGGAGTTTTTTGATAATTTTCAAATGAAAATCATGCTGATTTTTAATAGTCTTGACAGTAGAAGAATCTTTTAGCTTAGCAGTATACCACCTTTCAAACTGTGCTTTACTATCTACTTTTTTAATAAGCGGATTCATGAATTGTAGTTGCTCTGACATTAAAATTTTATCATCAATAAGCATTTGGTAAATGTTATTGTAAACCGTTAAAGTTGGGCTAAAAGAACTGTGTTTTGATTTCGAGAAATCATTAATCACTTCTTTTAATTTTAATGTATCTAATTTATAGTTTAAAGGTTGCTGAATAATGTCTTCAGCATGTTCTATAGATTTTATTTGAGGATTAAAATGATAGGAGTAAGGTACTTTTTGTGAAGGATGTGCAACAATATCTATATCAGAGATTATTGCTTGTTCAATAACGGCATCGAATATATCTTCTGTCATGCCATAAAAGGTTTTTATAAAATCGTATCCTCTCTCCTTATATGAAATTACTTTCTCCTTAGCTTCATTGGGACTTGTTAATTGTAAATTATCATCTCCAATAAATTCTGGACCTGTGAGTTTAGGCCCGGTTGTGAAAAATATTGGTGAAATAATCTCGTCATTGTTTACAGCTTCTTTAATTCTTAAATGCATTGGCATCCCCCATAAATTACGAACCGCTGTAACACCATTGGATAGATACAAACCAAGTTCATATCGATCCCATATGTGGACATGCATATCTATAAGTCCCGGCATAACATATCCATTCCCTCCGTCAATAATTTCAATGCCTTGAACTTTAGTACTGTTTTCAATAGATTGAATAATACCTTCCTTGACATATATCATTTTGTTTGTTAAAATAGTGTCTTGCGTCATCGGGATAATGTTAATATTCTTAATGAGGTATGAGTTGTTATTTGCAAACTCATTCTTTTCAACTTTCAGGTAGCTTGTTTTTTGTATATCAACTCCCAGTATAATAAGAATTGTTATTAGTAGTATACCAATGAGTATGAAGATGATCTTAAAAATTCGTTTTAATAATTTCATTTATTCCAATTATTATTAAGGTTCAATATGTCAATTTTAAAAAATAAATTATATCTGAGCCAATCGATTCTTTTTCGTTAATTTTTATTCTTTAAAACTTATAAGAATTTAGTGTCTTTTTAGAATAGGTAATAATCTTTCAACTTGGGCTAAGCTACTATGATTTTATAGATTGTTTGTTCTTCTGATTGAAAATAACCATTAATTCTATAGCTACCAATCCAAAAATAACTAGGAGTTCCAAGAAAAAGTAAAGAAGCCCTAAAACAGTCATATTTTGGAAGTAGTAATAGATGAATACAATGGTGATAAAACAATAGGCTAGATTTGCAAAAGCTATGATCTTCAAAAAAGGTTGCCAATTTCTGGGATTAAGAAAATAGCAAGAAATTGAATATATTCCATAAATAACTGCTATTACGGATAAAAAATAGAGTGTCTTTTTAGGCATTCCAATATATTCCTGAAATGTGGTTAATACGATAGTCAGAAAAAATATGGTGAGCAATGCCCCCAATCCATCGATAAAGAAAAGTTGTCTTGGTTTTTTTCTGAAGGTGTCAATTAATTGCTGAATTCTGTGAGTCATACTTCAAAACGGTGTTGTTTAGTTTTTATGAATCCTTAATAATCCAAAATCAAAAGGAGTCCAAAGACAAGATTTTAATCCACTTTCCTTAAATCCTAGGTTTACCCAACTATTACAGGTTTTAAAACATGAATAACTTCCTTTTGCTCTGTAAAAGTCATCTATTGAAGAATAACCTTGATTCTCTAAAATAACTTTCATTCCATTTTCATGAGTTTTAAAAGTACTTCGTAGATAAGAATTCAGTTTATCTAATTCAGTTTTGCTTATTTTTATTTGAACCCAGTCAGAGTGTATAGATTTATAACGTGTTACGTGCATTAGAGTAGAACTTTTTAAAAACATAGCTTTTAAAGCATTTTTAAAAGTTAAATCTCCCCAAGTGGGTGTGTTAATGTAAAAATTCTCATCTCCCCAACCAAAAGAGAAGTAGTAGTCCGATGGTTCTCTTTTTATTCCACGAAGTAATAAGCTGTCAATGTTATTTTTTGGAATTACAATGTCTAAATGGACTCCATTGGTGGCTAAATAAATACTTTTATTCTGTTCCTCGCTATTCGTTTTTGGAGTTACGGGAATATAAGAACAAACTAAGGCAACAATTAAATATGTGATCGGAATTAGGAGTGCTACTCCTAAGTATTTTAGTGTCTTTTTTACCAGTTGCATAGTACTAGTTACAAAAAATCAATGAATTCTTTTGGATGATCCAGGAACTAATATCAGCTTGCTACGACCTAGCTATGTAACTTATACCTAACCTTTAGTAACTGTAATCGTATAAGTAGCCACGATATCGCCATTAATTTTTAGATGAGTGTCATAAACTCCTTTGTTTTTAAAAGAGTGTGTAAAGGATATGATATTGTCTGTGTTTTGAGTATTGTAAATTTTGAATATTTTTTCTTCGATACCAATATAATGTACCAACGCAATATTCTTATCCAAAATGTTTTTAGATGATTTGAAACTAAACGTAATTTCATCATCTTTTTTGATGGATATATTCATGAGTTGTGGAGACATAGGAATGATGCTGTTTTCAAAAGTTTCTGCATATACTAATGGCGCTTTTATAAAATCAGTAGACGTTACATTATCATTAAGCAACCACTTTTGTTCTAAAGGGAAGTGGTTTTTTCCGAATAAAACTGGGTCTGTCAAGAAGTATCCATCATTATAGGCAGTTACAAAAGTATTATATTCGTTTAAGTAACCGCTCGCCCAAGTAGCATCGCATAAATACCATTTATCATTTAACTGTACAGCATTCCAGGAATGATTGGCCATTTCCAACTCTTTAATGTTAGACGTTACAGATCTTCCGTATCCATCTACAATCTCACATTGGATATTTGCCAAAAAACATAATTCTTTAATTAGATAGGCATAGCCAGTACACATTGTTTTTTTACGTTTCAGTAACTTTTTAAAAACAGTTTTCTTGTATTCGTGATTCCATCTCAAAAATGAAATAGAATCATGTTGAAGCTTTTTACGTTTCTTATTCACTATAGTAAACTGTGTATTATCCCCTTTAATGTTTTGGCAAACCCACTTGTAGATTGCTCTAAACTTTTCTGCATCGCTGGGCAATGTATTTGTTAGTTGATATGCTAAAATAGGGAGGTTTTCTAAAGAAGCTCCTTCATTCAATTGGGCAATGTTATCGGCTCTTATAAAATCTATGGATGCAAAATCAGAGATTTGTGGATATAGGCAATTCGTAAAAACGGTAATAAAAAAAATATAAAAGCTGGCTCTCATAACGATGCTGATTGATTAATTCTTTTTTGAACTATATACTTTTTTTACCGCTACTTTACCCATAAGTACACAACCAGATGTTTTTAGGTTTACATGTAAGGAGATATCGTTAGCAGAATTTTTATCCTGAATTACTATTTTTTTAGACGTAAAACCTATGTAACTGAATACTAAAACATCCCCTTTTTTAAGTTGTTCAGGAAATTCAAAATTACCATCAAAATCGGAAGATGTTCCTATTGCAGTTCCCTCTAAAACTACATTGGCGCCTGGCAACGGAATGCCATTTTCGGATACAACGCCTTTTACGGTGATGTTATTTTCATTAACGATATTCTGAAATTTCGAAGGATTCTTATTCGTATTTTTTATTTGACTTTTTATATTTTGTGCCTGTGTTTTGGTAATAGAAAATAAGGCAATAAAGCCAAAAGCAATTCCACTAATAAAACTAATATTTTTTCTTTTTGGAGCGGGATATGTATAGGTTGTTAATTGCTTACTGCTAAACCTTCTGCATGTATTTTTAGTGGTGTTTGTTTCAAAGTAATGTATGATTTCCTGAGAATTCATTGTAGAGAAATCGATTACCTCTTTTGTGCAAGCATTGCAAAATCCACCTTTCTCAGTTTGAGAAAAGTTATTGAAATTCTCCGTACAAGGACTTTTGACGTTTAAGCTAAATTGATTATTCATAGTATTCTTCTTTATAGTTAATACTTCAAACCTAGGATATCAATAGCTTTTATGAAATGTAGAATTAGTGAACACCTCTTTTTGATAGGTAAAGTGTTCTTTTTGGTGAGTGAGAAAATATCAGAACAATAAAATAATGAAGGTTATCGAGGAGGCGGATGCCTTTGATAGGTCACATAGCGCTTACTTATATCTTTTAATGATGTTGTTTGATTATCGGAGATAGTGAAATAGATGTCATACACTTTTCTATATACCAACCTCTTTCTAGGCAATTCGTAATAACGTGTAATGTTCTCATTGTAATCTAGTATATATAATCATATATAATGCATCGATCAGCGGTATGCTTTGAGTATTCCGGAAAGCTATACTACCCATCCGCGGAGTACAATCATCGGTTATCTTTAGCAATTCCTGGTGGGTATAGAAGTAGTCCGCGGACTATTTTACTTGCTCAGCGTGCCGATGGTCGATAATCCTACTTGATTTAATAGAAAATCTACTACAGCATCACTCCACCTTTACTCTCACACCTTTAGAATGAGTGCTGAACTCTGGTGCATACATGCTTTGGATCTTAGTAATGCCGTTAGAGAAATCGCCTTTGTTGTTGACACGTAGATCGTATTCAAATATATAAACTCCTTTTGGTAAATAGTCAAAGAAAAAGTTAGTAGAAGCATCTTTGGTGCTTTCATAATATCCTAATCCATCCTTATATTTATATTGAGAGATGACATTGATAGGCTCTAGTCCAGAAGCACGCATATCTTTCATATGTACAAACTCAAAGTTGTTTTTTACATTCAGTTCCACACGTACTGTGATGAGGTTACCTATGCTAAGTTGTTCTTGGTCAGTAATTCTTTTTAACACAGTTCCTTCATCATCATTTTGTTTAAGAAAAAGTTCTTTTTTGATCATGATTTGATGTGCTGTTGGAGCTGTGATGTTATCCAAATCTTCAAAATACTGCCAGTAATATCCTCCATATTGGGGTACGCTACTTTTGTTCTGTATGGTTACATAATTCATTGTATCAGTAATCTCCTTCGTGTTCCACTGTTTTTTTATATATCCGGTTCCGGCTTCTGTAGAATTCATCGGTAATAGTTCTTCAGGATTCAATTTTCTCCCAAAAGAAATATCGGCACCTTCTTCTACAGATAACCAATCACTACCGTGTAATAATAGCGCATAAATCGCTTCTGTAGTAGCTTTGGTAGTACTCCAACTCTGTAATTGTTTGTTTCTCAATAACCAGGTTTTTAGCTCATTGATCGTTTCAGTATCTCCAGTAATTTCAGAAAAGGCTTCGGTAATTAATGCCTGTAATTCTATAGGGGATTGATGCCAATACAAGCCAGATTTATTTTCTTTCCAATACATTCCGTTTTCCTTAGACATCACTGCATTTTCTTCTAAGGTTTTGATAATGTTTTTGGCAATTTGTTGATCTCCGTTTCGCTGCAGAATTAATGCTAAGATGGTTTTATCAAACAAACCTTTCTGCATCCACTTTTTTTGTTCTTTAGGAATGTGTCTTTTATAAATACTATCTATTTTTTTACTCGTTGGATACTTTTCTTTCCAAAAACTTCGGGCATAGAAGTAATGTAGATCGCTTTTAGAAAAAGAGTAGGTACTATCAAATAATAGCGCACGCTTATAATTTTCTAGGTATTTTTTGTCCAGATAGGCGATTGCTTTTTTAGCAATTGTATTAGCGGTATACATGTTTTCTGTATCAACTTGTAATTTTTTGAGATGTCCTAATCCAGATACAATATGTCTGGTGATATATGGGTTAACATTACCGCCACTAAACCAAGGAAATCCACCAGAGGCATCTTGTAATCCTTGTAGTTTTTCTAAAATAGCTTCTTGTTTTGTAGTAATTTTTACTAAATCAAACAACTCTGCAAGTCTGGTTTGTTGTTCTTTTTCGTTTTGAGAATTTCTAAGCCAAGGTGTTTCCTGTATTAATATATTTTTTAACTCTTGATTCTTTTCTAGATCAGATACCAATTGTCCATTTTTTTTCCAGCTATCAAAAACCGCTTTAATTTTTGGATTGCTATTCAGGATATGACTTGCAATTTCATTACTGTAATATCTGGCAAAGGTCTGCTCCGCGCATTCGTATGGATATTCCATCAGGTACGGAATGGATTTAATAGCAAACCAAGCAGGATTAGTCGTATATTCTAGTGTGATCTGATGGTTTTTTCTGGTTGCAGAAGGTTGATTGTTCATTTTAGAGAAACCAAAGGATTTTTGTTCTCCAGGGCGCACCCACATAGGAATACTTTCAGTCACTAACATTCTGTTGGTCAACACGGGAATGATACTCTCTTCGCCATCACTAAATGTACCAGCTTTTGCTACAATTTTATATCTAATGGCCTGTACAGATTGAGGAATGTATAATTTCCAACTTGTAACCGTGTTTCCTCTGGCATCTATGGCAAAATTTTGCACGTGATTATTGTCTATAAATAGTGCTTTTAAATCTTTTTGAGAAATCTCATCAGTTAAATTTAAAGATACCAAACCTTTCATTTTCTTGATATCTAGGTTAGCAATTTTGGCAGATATAGTAATGGTATCGCCTTCTCGTAAGAAACGGGGAATGTTAGGGACAATACTTAGTTCTTTTTGAGTAACTACCTCGCTTTGAATTAACTTCGTATTGAGTTTTTTATCGTAAGCAAAAGCTTGAAACTTCCATCTAGTCAATGCTTCTGGCGAACTAAAACTAAAACTTACGTTTCCTTTTTTATCTGTGTGTAATTGCGGAAAGAAAAAGGCAGTTTCCTTTAAATTTTTTCTGGGAACTACTTTTTGTAGTTCTTTCAACCCTTTTTTGGTAGTGATAATGATAACACCATTAACTCCTCTGCTTCCGTAGATGGCTTCCGCAGCAGAACCTTTAAGCATCTTTATATCTGCCAAATCCATTGTGTTTAGTGATTGTTGTCCTTTTAAAAAAGGTACTCCATCTACGATAACCAGTAGGTTGTTATCATTTTTAAAAGAGGAGTTTCCTCTTATTTTTATCGTAGCGGAAGATCCGGGAGTCCCTGTTGCAGATACTACTTGCACTCCGGCAACTTTGCCTTGTAGAATATCACTATAGGTGCTATTCACCTCTTCTGAAGTAATTGTTGAAACTGAATAGCCTAGAGATCGTCTTTCTCGTCTAATTCCCATAGCGGTAATCACAACTTCTTCTAGATGAGAGACATCTTCTCTCATTACTACCGAGGCTTGATTGTTATGCACCTTGATTTCTGAAGAAATAAATCCTATATAAGAAAAAATAAGAAGATCATTTTTAGTAGCGTCAATCGTAAATAGTCCATCAAAATCGGTTTGAGTTCCCTGAGTAGTTCCTTTGATAACCACATTTACCCCTGGTAACGGAAGCCCAGAATCATCTGTTACGATTCCGGTTATAGTACCTCCTGAAGCTCTTAATAGTTTGCCAGCTTTAGGTTTTGATGGTCTAGGATGATAGCTAAGAGTTCTTAGGTAATTTCTATGACCTCTATCTGGATTAGAAAAATGGAATCCAAAGGTATTGATCGCATTATATGTAAAATTGCTAGGACGATAATACTTAACCTGAAGATTTTTTATCCAGATGGAAATATTCTGAAACGAAATTCCAGTATCTATCCTTGGGAGCTTATTATAATAGTAGGATTCTTGTTTGTGTATTTTTATATCACTTCTCCATTGGTGTCCAATAAAAGTATCTAGTGACATATCGTACATAGAGACCAATACTTCTGCTGAAGCTGGGTCGCTACTGCTGTTCAGAACCTTAAGCTTCCAAGTTTCATTAGTGCCAGGCTCTAATTTGTTTCTAAAGGTTTCTAATTCTATCGCTAAATCAGTATTTTGTATCTCCCTAGGGAAGTAATATGCGAGCTGATCTGTCCATATACAGTTATATTTTATAAATGAGACTTGTATATCAATTTGATCTTTTTTCTGCTGTAAGCGTATTGGAATGTTGTATTGACCATCAATGATTTCAATAATGTCATTAAAGATTAGCTTGTTTTTTTGGTAAGCTTTCACATTAACAAATAAAGATTTTGTTGCTGTCCTTAATTCAATTTGTAAAATATTTTTAGTGTTTAGCTGATCATCATTTATTTTGAAGTTAAATATTTGTTTATCAGCAAGATATTTTTCTTCCGGATTTGTAAGTGTAAATCGCCGTTCTGTAGTGATGTTATAACCAAACTCATCTTTAGTATGAAATTTAACGATGTATTTTCCGCCTTTCCAGTCTTTTATATTACCTAAAGATATTTTGTCATCCTCTTTTGTGTTCACGATATAAGTTCTTATTGCATTCGTATCATCATATTGCTCATCATATTCTGTTGTGTAAGCGTCGTTAGGAAATAGTTTTAAAAAAGTGTCCTTAGGAATTTGCTGAACATCCGGAATACTCCAGGGTCTTTTTCGTAAAACTCTATCCGGATGTTTTAGTTTATATATAGATACGGTTCCTTCATATCCTATTGGATGATTGTTCAGGTTTTTTATACTAGCGTAAAGTTTATTATCTGTTTTGTCCGAAGATAACTTTTGATCCATTAGAATAGTAGCTTCCAGGCTATGATATCCCACTCGTACATATTGTGTCTCATTTCTTGTTTCTCCATTAATATCTGTGATCTCCGCATCGATACGATATCTATAAACGGGTCTTAATACTGGTGTAGCTCTGGAATCAGTTGTAGCGATAAACCCAATTGTAAAATCTCCTTTTAGGTTAGTACTGGTGTTTCCGGTAACAACCTTTTCTTCTTGATCAAAAGGTAGTTGATAATTCGTTTCTCTGGTAATGGTATAATTTACCGGGACCTTAGATATAGCTGATCCTAAAAATGCCTTGGCAGTTCCTTTTACTTTTATCGAATCGTTTAAGGTATATGTCTTGGTTATTTTATCAAATGTAATTTCGAATCTAGGACGTTTGTATTCTTCTACTTTGATCCCGTGTTCTGCGATCTCAAAATCATACATGTTTTCCCAAAAATCTGAATCTTCCTCGTAATCTTCATCTATTTCTATTGTAAATTCTCCGTTTAATCTATTGGTAGGTAATGTAAATTCTCCATGAACAGATCCAAATTCATTCGTTTTCAGGCGTAGTTCTTTAATTTCATCTTCATTAGCGTCATATAATGTGACGATAACGTATTCTCCAGAAACCGGGCTGGAAATTTTCTTTCTCCGTTGTGTAAGTACACCTTTAAAGAATACTTTCTGTCCGGGACGATATATGCTTCTGTCGGTAAATATTTTTGCTTTCGCTTCAAAATCTTCTGAATCTTTATTACGATAGTTATAAGGTATATATCGTTGATTTATGGATGTTTCCAAAAAAAGAGAGTCACTATCTTTAGACACTAAAGTATTTAACTGATGAGATTTTTTTTGTAAGTTAATATTTATATTTCCTTTTTTGTCAGTAGTGAGTTTCCTAAAAAAAGGGCTTTCTATTCTAGTATCCTGCAATAATATGAGAGCCTTTTTGATGGGTGAACCACTATGTCGGTTTACCACCTGATAGCTGTTTTTTTGGTCACTAGAAGAGGATATCAAGGCCAATGGAGTGGATTGAATATAATTAATTCCATAAATGTCATTTTCGAAAGAGGCTTGTGGATCTTTTCGAACAATAATAACATATTTGCCAGGTGTTAGTTTTGGTAAAATAATTTCTGTTGATCTTTTTAGGTGATATTTGTTTTTTGGTAATGCATATGCAGCTTTTTTAGCTGGAACGCGATTCTTTGTGAAATCGGTGATTAAAGAATCGATATCATAATAACTGTCTTTTATGGATTGATAGGTAAACGGAACTTGATAAAAAGAAACATGAATACTGTCCACGTCTTTATATTCAATTAAAGCTCTACTCTTTTTGTTAGGAAGGATAAACTTTTCTGTGGTAATATGTAAGCTTGGGTTAGTTATCAGTTCCTTAAGTTTGAGTGCTTCGATTCCCGTAATGCTATTCGGTGCTGTTTCAAGAATTCGATTACATATTTCTATTGCTTTTTCATTATAATCAGGATAGGAGGTGAGGTTCATATGATTCTTAAAGTAGCGCGCTAAGTATAATAAGATTGGCAGACGCGATGCTCCAGTAAATTGAGATTGTAAGCTCTTCAGAGCATCAAAATATAAAGGATCTGCAGGATAGTTTTTACTATTAAGAAATTCTAAACGATCTATTGCTGTATAGACAACCGATAAAGAATCTTCTCTTGTTAAATGTATTTTTTCAATACTTTGGTATAACTCCAGCGCATTTTGTGTGGATGAGTATTCGATATCATTGTCTATCATTGTAGAAATAAAGATAGAGGGAGTGCTGTAATGTTCTTTGTGTATTGAAAAGTTGTCTTTCTTGCTGTAGTAATAGTTTTGAGTACTATAAAAACTGATAGCTCTATTGGCCAAGATATCGTAAAGGGTATTGCGATATTTTTGATCATTATCTCCGAACTTTAAAATTTCAGAGAATACGGTATCCCTAATCTTTACAAGTTCTGTAGATTGTTTCAACGAGTTCTGAAAATGCGTATGTATTTGTTTGTTTAGCGTTTTAACATCCCAGGTTCTATAATCTGTGGAGATAATAGTATCAATAGTAGTCGTTCGTTTTCGGATTTTGTAAGCATTACTATCCAAATAGCCTTCTAAACTTTTGGCTAGAATAGATTCTAGAATATTTTTAGTCGGGAAAGAGGTGTTTTTTACCTCAGAGAGTAGCATTTGATAAACGTGAATACTGGCATCTTCTTCTAATAAAAGTGTGTACTTCGCTTTATATAAAAAGGATTTGATGATTTGTGATTGGTTATTTTCTCGTTTTGCTAAACCAGAGATTTGATCAATTTGTTTAGAAGCGGATCTCGTTTTACCTTCAATTTCTAGGTTCTCAACTTTAGCCCATAGTTTATCATATTTATATTGACCATTAATAGTAAAGCTCAAAAAGATCAAGAATGATAGGATATAGTATTGCTTTTTCATAGTTGTTAGTTTACTACGAAGTACTTAAATCAATATAATTTATGCCATAAGGAATGAGTGAACTTGGTATTTGGGTTAGGGAAGTAACGTTTTTAAAACAACAACCTCTTTTCTGAAATAAATTAGGAAAGAGGTTGTTTTAAATAATCTGAATGTCGCTTTTACTCCTCGTAAATATCAAACTCTGCAGAAATAGCTTTCATTAATTCAGTATCTTCAAAATCACTATCAGACATCTGAGACAATTTTTCTAAGTATAAGTCAAATTGACCATTTTTAAATATGCTAAGCATTTTTCCTCCGTCTTTACAACTTGCAGTATGCCATACATTAGGTGGTACAGTGATCGTGTCTCCTGGTTTTGCGATAATAGTTTCGTCATCAAAAATTAATTCAACTTCGCCCTCTAGTATGTAAAATACTTCAGTCATTATTTTATGATGATGCCTGGCTAGATAGAATCCGGGCTTTAAAGTGTCTTCTACAAAACACAACTCTCCTTGGGTTCTATCCGAAGAAAGCTTAATAAAGCAATGATCCTGAGAGTAATTGTAATTGTCACCTTTTCCGTTTCTTATAATTTCTTTTTCTTTCATTTATGTATTTTTTAATTAAACCAAATTCTCTTTAATGTATTTTCTTTTTTCTGCACCCAATGCAGCACAAATCCAGAAATATGAAATAATAGTAAAAGGAATATCATTTTGGCCATTATGTGATGCGATAACATAATAGGATGAAAACCATTTGTGCTTATTTCTGGAAGATCCTGCCAATTACCAGATTTTAATGAATATATAATTCCTTCTAAAAAAAGAGAGAATAATCCAGATATGCACATCCAAATAATACCAATGTAAAAGCCATAATACACCCATTTTTTTAACCGTTCTCTAATCGATGTTTTAGAATATAAACTATTAGGTCTTGGGTCATTAAATAAAGCTATAACCCTTATAATGGTGAGCATGAACACTAGAATTCCGAATGAGAAGTGTGTTTGGTATAGTACAAATTTACTTTCACTAATGGATTGATGTTCCATACGGATTCCTGTATAGATTAATCCTAAAATAAGTAATGTAGAAACCCAATGAATCCAAATGGTACGATTACTATATTTTAAAAAAGACTTTCGCAGCATGATTAGTTTGTAACTATAGAAGTGTAATTAGAAATACTTTACCATTGTATTGTGGTTTTAGTCTATATTTTGGTTGTTGACTAATAACTTCTAAAAATTGTTGAGTTTCTTTCATGTTGGCGTTATCTACATAAATGGTAGTATTGGGATGAAAATTAGGTTCAAGCATTCGAAATAAAGGTAGGTACAAGTCTTTCCAACCATCTAAAAGCAATAGATCTATTGGTGCTTTATGATTTTCTAATGTTTTCATTGCATCCCCAATTTTTATATCAATGAGATTGTCAACTCCTGCTTTTTTGAATGTTTCATTTGCTTTTTCAGCTTTAGAAACAATTAATTCAGTCGTTATAATATGACCGTTAGTTTCTATGGCACCTAAGGCCAGATAGAGTGTTGATATTCCGAATGAGGTTCCGAATTCAACTATGTTTTTATAGTTGTTTTCTATAATTAGTTTAGTTAAATCGTCACCTTGTTCTTTAGAAATGGAGAGATATAAATCTTTAAAGTCATCAGGTTTTAAGGGTCGGATTACACTTTTTGAAACAGCCTTAATCATTTTAAAAAAGTCACCTTTAGAATCACGAAACAATTCATCTAAAATCATGTTGGTTTTTTCTTTGCTCATAGCATGTTCTTATAAATAGAGTTTGATGAAAAGGATGAAACTGTTTTTTCAGTGATAACTGTATGTACTATTTGATAGTACATACAGTTAGTTAAGTTTACGTTCTAAATTAGTTGAGGGTTATGGTAAAACTTGTTCCGGGATTGAAATTAAACCCCTCTCCAATTTCTACTACTAGAACACTGTTAGAATCTATTCTAAGACTTACAGAGTCATTATTAGAAGAAAAACCAGTTACATTTTGCGGTTCATCAAAAGTGAAATAATACCTATCAAAAGTTCCTGTTTCTAAAGTCCTGAATAAATCTCCATACGTTGCATCTCCAGTTTGTGCTACCAATTCAAAAGAAATGGTGTTTTGATCAATATCAATATCATATAAACCTAGTAAATAAGCGGGGAATTCAATAGCATTTTCTACATCTGCCGTTGCTTCTAATGAGCCGGCAGGCTGCATGAATAAATCTTCGATTGCGGTTTCGACACTGCTTGTAATTGTAGTTGATTGAAATGTGTTCGCTACTGTTACACGTACTCCTGAGGCAATAGGAGGAGATGCAGTATCGTCGTCACTATCACAGGAGATGAATGAGGTAAATACCAATGATAGTATTAAGTAGCAAATAATAGGTTTTAAAGTTTTCATGTTTAAAGTTTTAAAGTTTTAAAAAGTTTACGTTCGTTTTAAAATAAATGTATGTATTGGAGTTTTTAGTCTAGAATTTTCCATTCTCATTCTTCCATTCTGATTTAGGTGGAATTGTTGTAATTACATCCCAATGCTCTACTATCAATCCATTTTCTAATCTAAATAAATCATAAAAAGCAGTCTGGTCTCCTTTGCCAAATTTTCCTTCACTTACAGCTAGCACAAAGTTTCCTTCACCCATAACCATATGTAATTTTTCATACTCCATGACCAATCCATTCTTAGCAAAATACTTCATTGCTTCTCCAAAGCCTTCTAGTCCATCTGCAACAGCAGGATTATGTTGTACATATTTTTTAGGATTTATATAGTTAGTTATCTTATCCATTTCACCATTTAGAAGTATTTTTTCAATAAAATCTTTTACTTTTATTTTGTTCGCCTTTGTTTTATCCAAATCTGTAATTTTAGTAGCACCGTCAAATTGGGTATGTCCACTAGGGTTAGGTTTTTGTACCTCTAATAAATTATCCCAATGCTCTACAATGAGACCATTTTCAAACTTGAAAATATCAAATCCTGCTTTTGGGCCAAAGAAGTCATATTCTGTATGGGTAAATACATAATCACCATCTTCAAAAGCTCTAATTACCTTTGTTTTAAATCCTCCTTCAGGAGCATTTTTCATTACTTCCCCAAAGCCAGCTAATCCATCTGCTACATCTAGATTGTGTTGAATATATTTTTGTGGATTGATATAAGAAATAGGTGTTTGATCTCCCGTGTTAAAACTATTTAGCAATGCGATTACTTTTTCTTTTTTGAATATGTGCGCAGGTAAAGATTCATAGCGTCCCATAAACATAGATGATTGATCCATTTTCGACATAAACTCCTTTGCTGTTGGATTTGCCATAAAACCGCTCAAAGATGCATCTGAAGCTGCTTTGTTAGTCCAGTAAACAGCAACTGCCTGCTTTCCTTTTTCATTTACCCCGGTAAGTCTTTGTATAAATCCTTGTCTTTTACCTGTGAAATTTGTTTCTACTTTTTGATTAAGTTGATTAAGTTTTTCTAAATCTGTGTCCGGCTTTAGATCAAATGTCATCACTTCTACAAATTCACTTTTGTTTGCATTAAATGCTTTATCCATGGTATAACGTTCCATTTTCATTGTTGAACCATTGATCATTTGCGCATAATCTGCAACAGATTTATCGCTCATAAATTTATTCATAGATGCTTCTGCATTTGCGATATTCTCCCAATAAACGATTACTAAATATGCTCCATTTTCGTCAATAGCACTTTGTCTTTTTATAAAACCAGGTTGTTTGCTTGTGAAATCTTTTTCTATAAGTTGATCTCTGGTTTTAAATGCTATTGGGTCTACATTAGCATTTATATTGAAAGTAGTTACCTCCATAATGGTTTTACTTTCTTTAGATGTTTTTTTGGTTTTGGCACAATGACTTAGAGATAAAGTCATTAAAACGAGGGTAAGTTTGATTGCGTGTTTCATTTTACTGTGTTTGATAATAATAGAAATTGTATTATCAAAAGTAGTTCAGTATCAAAACTATAAAGTGGTTAATATTGTCCCGATTAGTGTCAAAATAGGAAAATATTACTGATGTGATCGTCTAAAGGTTTCTGGAGAACTTCCAACGTATTTTTTAAAATACTTAAAAAAATTAGCAGGGTCATCGAACCCTGATGTATATGCTATCTCTTTAACTGATGTATTAGTACCTATAAGCAATCTTTTTATTTGCGTAATGGTAATTTCATCAATAAAATTTTTGGCAGGTTTATTAACTATTGCCTGCACAATATTGTTTAATGTTTTGGTAGAACAGCCCATTTTTTGAGCATAATACATCACTTTTTTATTAGTAAAGCAATTTTCTTCGACCATTTCCTGAAGCGATAAGAATTCTGTTAAATATTTTTTCTTGTTTGGTAGTTGTCCGTTATTAAATTTGATACGAAATAGTTTGGTAATTAGGATGTGCAAGGCACTACGGGTTATACTAATAGAGTATTCATCTTTTAATTTATACTCGGATACTGTTTGCTCAATTAAAGAGTGAAAATTGGAAAAATTATTTTCTTTTACATTTAATTCAATCTTAGGAAAGCTTATCAACTCATTAAATAGTTGAAATGATTTTAACGCTTCTAGTTTGTTGATATGACTAACTATAAACTCTTCTGTAAATATTAGTAAGTACCCTTTTACAGTTGAGTTTTTTGAAAATTTTTGAATTTGGTCTTTCCTAATTAATAGCACAGAACCTTTTTGGTATTTATAATCTACAAAATCAATAGTATGGTAACCATTCCCTTCTATGATAAAAATTATGATGTAGAATTTCACAATATGATTTTTACAAATATCATGATCCAACTTTCTATTTAGTAATTCCTCAAGTTGTACTACTTCAAAATAAGATTTAGGATTCGTCTTATTGTCAAATTTTATATGTTTTATATCATTATTCATTAATCAAGTTAAAAATGGTCATAACCATTGTGCTTGTATTCCAATTTCTTTAAGTTCTTCAATAACGTGGTTTTTAGCATAACATAATGTAACCTTTTTAAGGTTCGGGAAGTTTTTAACATCTTCAGTGTTTTCTATATCCCAATATTCCTCCCAACCTTCTCCAAATCGTAATAAATTTAAGTATACATCATTTCCACCGTCTTGATAGATTTCAGTTATTTCGGCTGCCAATTTTTTTGGTATTTGTAAATCTTTAAAATATTCTGTAACCTCTGGTATTGGTTGATATCCTTCTTTTTCTATATCAATTTTTCTTTTATCATACCACGCTACGAATTCATATAAGTCGAATTTTGGTTTTAACAAATTTTTGCGATACATCAATTCTTGAATAATTGATAGTTTAAATCCAAAATCACTGAATTCAATTTGTTCTTCAGCTAAATCTTTTATTAGGTATTTATCTTTAGGAGTTTCTTCTTTAAAGTTTAAATTTTTACCAATTGAAATTGAATAAGGCTTAACTTGTCCTTTATAAGTTAGCTTTTGAACTTTGTGCTTTTTTAATTCAAATTTTTTGAAATCTTCGTTTTGTATTTCATTATTATCTACCGAAATTTTACCAGAGAAAAAACTCTTAGGAAAGTGTTTTAATTTATGCTTTTTTGAAAGAAGAAATTTGATATTCAGTATATTGTCCCAAGTTGCATAATCAGCATATATCCCTAAATCATCCCAAACTACTCGCCATAATAAATCGTGATCCTGTTTCGAAGGTTCTCCAAATAATTCTTTGAGAGTATTTAGATGTATTGGGAATGTTACTTCTAAATTATTTATCGTAATACATTTTTCGTCGCATTGCACTAAAATACGGACTCCTTTTTTTTCTTTCTTTTTAAATATATTAAACATCTTTAATCTATTCTCTTACAAATTGGTTGTTACGCTCCAGAGATGCATCGTAGCTTGAATAAATCAATGGTTTTGAGCTGCAATGACATATATCTATCATTAATATTTACAATTTCAGTTAAAATATATGATATTATAATAACAAACTAAGATAGAAAGTGTTTTTTCAATCCTATTCCTGTCGAAATTACTTTTCGTTTCGTTATTCTCCATTTTTGTTATGGTTTAAGATATGTCGTGGTTGTACAAATAATAGTTCATTTCTTTTTGAAAGTGTTTTTTACTTTTTATGAAATTCAATAGGTTCTTTTTGAGCATATATTTCTAACATTGATGTTTTTCCTTTTGTATCCATAATAAATTTAACAGTAAATTCAGGGTTAAAGGATTCTTTAAAATCTTCCATACCTTTTAGATAGAAATTATTATAGTTTTGATGTGCCAATTTAAATGTATGAGTAGGAAATATTGCCAGTAATTTACCTGCTTTTTCGATAACTTCTATTTTTCCGAAACCGTCAGCATAATAGAATCCCGAAAAATTACTGATAGGTTGTGTTGGCATTTTATCAATATTAAATGATGTATCCTCGCTGTTAGGTTTATACAGATCAGAAATAAGTACTGGATATTCATTTTCTGGAGGAAGTTGAAGTAGTCTTCTTGAAATCTTATCAGATATGATGTAAGGAAGTATAGAGCCATTTTGATTACACAAAACAACAATTCCTATATTTTTAAAAGGAAATAACTCCGTTACACTACTAAAACCTTGAGTATTGCCTCCATGGCGTAATCTGTAGTGACCATTCCAAGATCTAATACGCCAACCGAACCCTTCTGTATATAAAAACGAATCTTCTGTGTACTCTTCTTTATGCTTTAGGTTTTGAGGTCTGGAAGCTTCATAAACATATTCTTTTGGGATGACTTGATTTCCATTAAAAACACCTTTGTTTAACCAAGTACGCATCCAGTTGGATAGATCTTTTACGGAGCTTTTAATGACTCCAGCTGGACCAAAAGCGTAATAGTTTTGATAGGGAACTTTTTCTGATTTTCCTTTATACACTCCATAACCCAATGAAAAATTATTAGACTGCTTCATCTCTTCGATTGTAGTACAAGAGTTTTTCATGTGTAAAGGGGCAAATATTTTTTCTTGAAGATTAGTTTCCCAATTTTTGTTTGTTACTTGTTCAACAATAGTTCCTGCAAGAGTATATCCCATATTGCTGTAATTCCAACTGTTTTTAACTTCAGACTCAGGCTTTAAATACTGTAATCGTTGTACTGTTATTAATTTATCTTTATCTGGGAACATTTCTAAAGAAACACCCTGAGAACCAATTCCACTTTTGTGACTTAATAAATCTTCAATAGTAATAAGGTTGTTCATTTCGTCATTGTAGAACTTAAAATTTGGAACGTATTGTCCAGGTTTGTCTTTTAAAGATAATTGATTATTTGATTCTAAAATACCTAACAAAGAACCAGTGAAAGCTTTTGTCATAGAAGCAATATGAAAAAGTGTATTTTCAGTAACAGGTAATTGTTGTTTTAAGTTTCGATAACCAAATCCCTTAGAATATATAACCTTATCATCTTTGACTACAGCCACAGATAGGCCAATTGTATTATATGCTGTCATTAATTGAATGATTTCATCATCAATCCCTTTTAATTCTTTTAGTATTTGTTGACTAAAACAAAGTTGAGCAGATAAGACTAATGCGAATGTGTAAATAAATTTCATCATTGTGAATTATTAATTTTTAAGCGAAAATGAGGAATCATTTAGATTTAAAAGTCCGAGTAAAGAAAGTAGGACTGATTTTTATTTGTTGTATTTGTATGCTTAATTGATTTTTTTGAAAACTATATTTTTTAGATTTTGTCCAGATACTTTTAGGGATTCAATAGTTGTTCCATTAGTATTAGTAATAAAATCTATTTTCCCAAAATATGATTGGTTAGAGTAAAAACTATTCTTTCCTAAAGGTTTCAATACGATATCATAACTTTTATTACTATGGATTGCAATTAAAAGATTGTTTTTTACGACCAAATTATATGAAGTATTATGTTCGGTGCTTTTATATGTTCCGGTGAAGTCTTGTAAGTTTATGTTCTCTAGTTTTGGTGATTTTAGAACTGTTTTTGTGCAAGGATACATCATATCAGCAATATGAAAATCAACTCTGTTGTTGTTGAAGACAAACCTAGCATGTGGGATATACGGAAAATTAAATACGTTTTTATCTAGGATTGTAAGCAACGTTTTATCTGTTGTTCCATATTCTTGAAAATATAGATTTCCTTTCTCAGCAATAAATGTATAATATACGCCCGGAAACATTTCATAAGTTCCTTCGAGCTTTTTTAGCTCTTTATAGTTTGCGGTATTGTCCGCTTTCTCTTCTTGAATAGCATCTTTTAAAATAATTTCAAGAGCATTGTACAAAATATCCAATCCTAACATACCTCCCTTATTTGATAAAAAGATGAGTGATAATTGGTGTTCTGGTGCGTGCAGAATGTATGATCGATAACTTTCTGTGCCTCCACCATGAAATACAACATCAATACCTTTGTAATTATCGTGTTGTAAACCTAAACCGTAGTTTGTTTTTTTACCAGAATTTAGAACAGTTATGGTTTGCATTCTTTCATAAAACTCCCTTTTTCCTAAAGTTGTATTTTGATAATTTTTAACCCATAAACCTAAGTCTTCTATTGTTGTGAAAATACCAGATGATCCAATCGTTGAAAGTTTAACTGGATTATTTATGTATTTGTTATCGATTAAGTTATATGAATATGCTTTATCCATTATCACAGTGTTTTTATTATCAACAACAGTTGTATTATTCATTCCTAATGGAGTAAAAATCTTTTTTTCTAGTTGCTCTTTAAATGATCCTTTACCAACTCGCTCAATAATTATTGAGAGTAATATATATCCCGTATTATTATATACATGCTTATCTCCAGCTTCAAAATTAATTTGTTTTATGTTTAACAACATTTCAACAACTTCCTTATGATTCATTGTTTCTATACCTTTTAGTTGTGATAATTCATCTGGATTAGGTAAACCGTGTGTATGATTGGCAAGTTGTCTAATTGTTATTTTATTAGGTAAATCTTTAAGCTCTTTTATATAGGATCTAATATCATCGTTAAAAGAGAGTTTCCCTTCTTCTTCTAATAGCATTGAAAGAAAAGTCGTGAATTGCTTGGAGACGGATGCAATGTTAAATACAGTAGAATTGGATATTGGAATTTGGTATTCTATGTTAGCTAGCCCCTTATAATTCTGATACATAGTTTTCTCATTTTGTATAATAGATATTATAGATCCGGTATGATTATCTTGATGATAGAAGTTAAATAAAGAATCTATTTTTTTTTCTGCTCGTTTTTCAAGAATCTCATGTTGTGATAGAATTGACTGAGAGAAAAGTAGTAATGCTATAACCTTTACTGTTTTTAGAATATAATCCATGAGTATCTATTTTTTTAATTTGATACAAATCTGAATTATTTTGATGTATTAGAAGTCCGAGTAAAGAAAGTCGGACTGATTTTATCCAAAATAATAAGTTCGATATAAAATCGGACTATGTTTAATTAATTGATTTTCTGTATTCTGAAGGTGTTTGGTTTGTTGTTTTCTTGAAAGCTGTGTAAAAAGAGGATTTAGAATTGAAGCCAACTTTATACAAGATTTCTAAAACAGTAAGCTTTTTTTTGGTAGGATCTTGTAGCAGTATTTTTGCATCATTTATTCTGTATTCATTTATGAAGTCAAAAAAGTGTTTCCCTAAATGATGATTGATTAGTATGGATAATTCTCTTTCTGGAATATCAGTTTGTAGAGCTAGCTTTTGTAATGTTAATTCGAAATCTAAAAAGGGTTTTTCCTCTTCCATAAATGAAGTCAGTTTTTTTAGATATTCATTTTTGGATTCATTTTTTTGAATATTAGTTTTAACAGTTCTCTTTTCTACAAAGGATTTTATTGGACTTAGATTTATATTAATCCCAGTAAAAAGTTCTGGTTGGTACAAGGCTTTTAAAACAAAGAATATGGTTATGGATAGAACAGAAAGACTTATCACTATATTCATGTTTAGAACATATTCTTGATATATGGAATTAGATAAATACCATCTTGTAATAACAAATGTATGAGCTATACACGAGAATATTGTAATTTGAAACAACCACTTATAGATTGCATAATTTGCATTTGAATAATTTTCAAGATATACAGTTTTGTATTTCTTTAAAACTATAAATACCGCTATGATATAAGTGAAATATTGTAATTCTCCTATTATTTCAAAGAACAATAAACTTTGGCTAGAGAATGCAGTTATTTTGAAAATGATAAGGAATGATATGAATAAAAAGAAATGTATAATGTGCTTTTTTGTAATCCTAAAATTAGAATAACAAGCGGATAATACATAGAGATAAAATAAGGGTAATTGAAGTAGACTAGAAGAGATTTTTAAATTTCGGATATTAGGATACTCTAATGTTTTGTTGGTAAACAAACCAATTAAATCAAATGCTATAACTAATAAGTAGATACCAAATAATCTATTTGATAACTTGTTTTTAGTTTTAACTGTAAAAAGAAAAACAGAAAGGATGACCATTATAAAAACAACTATCTTTCCAATACTCTCTATTAGTTCTACTTTAATTTCCAATAATTTTGAACTTTTTTTTATCCTTCTACCAAATATATAAATCTGATTAAGGAAAGCAAGCCTGAATCAATTGATTTTTTTTCACGTATTTTTATTTCTTATTTACGAAATAAAAACTTAGCGCAGTTGGAAAAGGGAAATCAGCTTTCAATTGGCACCAAACTTTGCTCCGATTTTATATATGATGTTAGTAATAGTTATTTATGGATTTCACAGACACATCTAAATCCAATAAAATTTTTGTTGTTGATCCCTTCATTGATTGATAATTTTTCACTTTTTGTAAATTCAAATATAGGTAAAACCCTATACCCTTTTGGATGATATGAAAAATAGGTTTTTAATAGTTTTTTATCTTTAAAGTTTGTTAATTGATTTGTTCTCTTAAACCAAGTTTTTGCATCAAACAATTCACTTTCACTAGGTAATCGGTATAGGATCTTTGTTGATAAATCTCTTTTTCTTTCATCACTTTTTTGAGAAAACCATAAGTTTTTTACCACTTCAGTTCTCCATTGACAAAAGTCAATAGCTTGTTCTTTAGAAATATTTAATATTGGATGATCGATATAAATTGTGTCTTTATAGTATTTTTTTCTTTTTAGGTATTTATCTGAGGGAGACATTTCTATTAAGAAAGGAGAAGGGTATTCAAAATCAAACATTGATTCATCAGAATCTTTATTTTCAATATTACATTTAGAATATTCTTCATAAGATTTGAATCCTTTTCTTTTTAAAAAATCTTTTCCTATTAAATATTCAACAAACATAAAATTAGTTATTGGAGTACTGTCTATGTATATACTATCATTAAGTTTTATTGTTCCTGGAGGATTTGCAGATTGGCAATAAATAAAACTTGGTATAAAAAACAAGATTATCAAGGTTTTAGTCATAATTATTGCTAACGTGTTTGTATATGGTTTGTTGCGTGTTTTAAACACCTAATTTAACAAATACAAACCGAATCGAAAATTCTTGAGAATTTTCGTAAGTAAGTTAGAACAAGCAATTACTTATAGCCATTGTGCCTGTTGCATAAGTTAAGAAAAAATGTTAATTTCACGATATACCAGGCAAGAAGGAATATCAAAAAAACTCTTCACTAGTTTTCGATTAAGTGATCGAGTTGCTCAACATAATTTTTATCGTCATTTAAAAGAATGTTTGGAATTAGATTTTCTACGTTCTGTTACGAAATGTTTTTATGGAGAAAGTGTTCATACTCAGGCTATCAATTCCGCTCCTGTGAATACCAATGCTTCGATGTATAGCCTGGAGTTAAAGGTTCCCGCAGAGGAACTCGAAGATCATTTACGCAAAATACGTCATATCAATGTTAGGAATAAAGAAGAACCACTACGAAAAGCCAAAGAAGACAAGGCTAGTAAAGCACAACAAACCATTAGTGTCAGTGAAAAAGAATTACGCGCTATCACTATCAGAAACAAGAAATGGACAAAGGGTCAGGATCAGCGACCTTAGGCAGGAAATAAAGGCAGTAGATATACTTCTAATAAGACACATTACAGTCCCACCGATCCAGATGCCCGTATGAGTGTAAAACCTAGTAAAGCCAGAAAGCTCAATTATCTAAGTCGACTTACCCTAGATACTGCCCATCACGTGATCACTGATATACAAGCTTATCACGCAGGCAAAAAAGATTATCAATACTTATAAGATACAGGAGAAAGAGTTCGACAACGCCTATGGCAACAAGGTTTGGTTTTTCAAAACTGTGTTGCCGATAATGGCTATAGTAGCGGAGAGAATTATGCGTACCTAGAATCTAAGAATATTAAAAGCTTTATACCGCCCCACGGAACTTATAAAGGAGGTCCAGATGAGTTCGTTTACGATAAAAAAGAAGATCATTATGTATGCCACAAGGCAAGATCATTCCTTTTACTAAAGTTTTTATAGAGAAGAAAAGTAATACGAAAAAGAAAGAATACCGGGCTTCTAATAAGATCTATATAGACTGTCCATTACGCAGTAGCTGTTTAGGTAAATCTGCTCAGGAAAAGAAGTTTAGTGTTACGTATTATAGAAAGGAGTATTAGCGAAACATCGCTAGAGTAAACAGTAAACGAGGGCGGTATATGAAAGCCAAAAGACAAAGTGCCGTAGAACCAGTATTCAGTACTTTAAAAGAGTTTATGGCCTTAAGAAAAGTCAATACATTAGGAATCCGAAATGCAAATAAGTGCATGCTTATGGCAGCTATTGCTTATAACCTGAAGAAATACTTGAAATTCATAAAGAAAACTCCAGTAAGTCAAACTGGAGTATGTTTTACCTTTGTTTTTCGATTAAAACCCATTCTAAACCATCAAATAAGCCGTTTAGAGCATATGTATTTACTTAAGATATTACAATATTAGTACCAAAAAGAAGAGCTTAGAACATTGGTTTTTTAATCAATTTTCATTTTTTAGAGGCTTGTACAACGGTTACCCTTGTTAGCATTAGTGGTGTTTTTTCTGTTATTTTTTTCAAGAAATAAATTCTGATGTTTCATAATTTAATTGTGCCTGTCAAAAAATGTTTTTACTAAATTGAAATACTCATCGCGAACGGATTCCTTTTTTAAATTGTGTGCTGTATTAGGGATAATATGTAGTTCTTTATTTTCTTCTGGAACTCCTTTAAGCGCATTATAAATCATTTCACCTTGTTTAATACCAACAGCATAATCATATTCTCCTTGCAGAACAATAACTGGTTTATTTATAATATTCATTTCATCGATAATATTCAAATTGTTGTAAGAAGGTGTATTGCGAAATTGCTTATTTACAATTTCCATTTTTTCTAAAGAAGTTTTTAGCATTTCTGGTGTGTAATTGGCTCTTTTAAATACCGCAATTGTATCTAATAGCTTCTTGTTTTCATCATCTTCCTTTTCGTATTTATAAGGACTAAAACCGAGTTTTTTTGGAAATTTATGTTTTATCAAGTTCATATTAGTGTAGAAATCTTTAAAACCACTATTTTTTATTTCAGATAGCTTTGTCAGCATATCGTCAAATAGCTTTTTATCCTTTGGATTGTTCGTTTTTGCCAAAAACTTCTTTGCGAGTTCTTCTTCGTGTTCTATCAAAGAAATATTTTGATAAACAGAATTAGCTTTTCCGCTTGTGCAGGCAAAAGATGTTATTTTATCTTGGTGGTCGATTAAATATAGTAAACCATATGTCCCACCCCAAGAAGTGCCTAAAAGATTTATATTCTTATTCGGATATCTGTTCTGAAGTGTATCAACTACAACATCTAAATCTTTTACAAATTGCTGTGTAGTTAATAAGGTCGAATCGTTCGAAATATCAGACCTACCACTTCCTCTTTGGTCAAGGTAAACAAGTAAATAATCGTTTTCAAGGTAAGGGGCGTATATTTCGTGGCTAAAACCTGAAAAACCACCAGGTCCTCCGTGCAAATCGATAATTATAGGTTTGTTTGGATTACCAACTAAACGGATAAATAAATTTGATTTTTCAACAGGAATATAAAATTCTGTATCAATAGCACTTTTTTCCTTATTTTGTTTGCAAGAGGTTAATATTAAAATTGAAGTAATTAATAATGGGTAAAATATTTGTTTCATTTTTTTAAATCTTCTTTTTTGAATTTAGCAGAATGTTTTTTTTCATGCTCGTAAAGGGACATGGTTACACAAGTTAAAGATTAGGTGTTTACACTAAATTAGTTTCTAACGTTGTCGGTTGTTGTTTGTTTCTAAGATGTTTTTCATCAAAGAAACCTAAAAATACATTTCTATAAAAGACTTTCCAAATTCCATTTCCAATATCTTCAATAGCAATGTATTTTCCTTTTAAAGCAGCTGATATATATACCCAATAATAGGACTTCCATCTCACCGCTTCACTTTTAGTTACTTTAAGAATTCTATACTTAGAATCATAGTCAAAATTTGCTATTTTTTCAAGGAATGGCCTGTGAGAAAAGTCATGAATATATGCTGGTGTTTTCATGTCTAATGCCTCATGCAGTCTTATGTTATTGTATTGTTTTACAAAGTGGTTTAATCGCCTTTGCTGCGCTTTTAAATCATAAGCAGAAGGTTTTGCACAAGCAGCTTTTAAATCGCGACGCATACGTTCATGTCTACCGTTTTGTTGTAGCTGTCCAGGATCAGAGAAAACAGGAGTAATGCCGATTTCAATAAACCAATAGCAGAGCTGTGTAAATCGTTGAATTGCCTTACCGATCCGAAAGGACTGCCGTTATCGGTGTGTAACTGTTTAGGGAGAGCAAATATTCTAAAAACCCTTTTAAACGCTGCCTTAGCCGACTTTAGATTTTCTTTGTAATGCCCTTTAGCAGTGAATAAAAATCGACTTTTAGAATCTGCAATGGTTAGCGGATGACAGTATGTTTTATTTCCCATTAAGAACTTTCCTTTATAGTCCGCACTTCAAACTTCATTACATGATTTAGGGTCGAAAATAATGTGTGCGGGTTTGACTCTTCGCATTCTTTTTTGAGGACATACCAAACCATTTTTCTTTAGAATATTATGAACCGTAACCACCGAAGGAACTTCTTGGGATGGAAACTCTTTAAACAATAATTCTCTTATTTTTTTAGCTCCCCAAAGTTTGTATTCTGCTTTCAAATTTAGAATACTTTTAATGATATCTTCTTTTGTTGCGTTGGGATTATTTGTAGGCGCTCTAGAGTGCTTTTTTTAAGCCCTCAAAACCTTGTTTTTCAAACCTACTTATTAACTTATAAGCTGTGGGTCTTGAGATTTCAAAACTTCTAAATAATTCTGTAATGGTATATTTTCCAGCACACCATTCACAGATGAATTCAATTTTTTGTTCCATAGTTGTTGTTGATTTCCAAGGCATGATAATTTGATTTTTGTCTCAAATTATAACTTTAAAAAGTGTAAACTATGTTCCTTTAACGTACCTGCTTGCAGGTAACGTTTAATATATGGCAAGTTGGGCAGAAAATAAGCGATTATTTTCGGTTAAGCCACAGGCCAAATTTTTTCATTTTGTTTTAATTTTTCTCTTTTAATACCAAATCAAAAGATTTGGTGACTTTGCAAATACACAATAATTTTTTGATTGAAAACTAATCGCCCTATTTGCTATATATCGTGTTAGCAACCGTTTTCATTTTCAGAACTAGATATAATCAAGTCGTAACAAATAACACTATAAATCGTCTTCAATAAAACATGAAAGTATGAAATACCCTTTGATTAAACCTAAATATTACTTCTCATTATTTAAAGAAATTGTAGGTTTTATTAAAAAGCCTAGAATTGAGAAAAATCTCGAAAAATCAGTGAAGTTTAAAATTTACGATACCATTGGACTCTATTTTTTAAAGTTAGTATTCTTAATTCCGGTTGTTTTATTTTTTGCAATTGTATATGATCCAGAAAATATACAAAAAGGAAATATGTCTGAACGTTTTACTCCAATTGTTTTTTTATTAGTAGGAGGAGTGATTCTACCATTTATTGAAGAAGTTGCCTTCAGGCTTTCATTGAAGTTTAAACCTATTTATTTAGTTTTATCATCAAGTGTACTCTGCTATTATATTTTAACTAAATTTCTTTTTCACACCAAAATTAGTGTTATTGATGAAAGCTTTTCTACTAGGATAGTTATATCAACTTTTTTAGGAATAGCTTTTTATTTGGTAATCAATATTAAATCAGTAAATGAAAAATTGATTAAATTTTGGAGCGTGCACTTTCGAAATATTTATTATATCTCTTGTATATTTTTTGCTTGGATACACATATCGAAGTATGAATTAAACAGGTATAATATTCTTTTACTTCCAATTCTTACTTTACCACAATTGATGAGTGCTTTAATTTATGGGTATATTAGAATATCCTTTGGATTTCAATACCCACTATTTTTTCATATGTCTAATAATTTGATAGGTGTAGGTTTATCTTTTTTACCCTTTACCGATTTAATTTTAATTTGATATTGGTGAGTTTAATAGAAATGTTCGTAAAGGGAAATGGTTGCTAACGTTTAGCTATGCGTAGTGCGGGAGCAGAAAATCACTGGTTTTCGAGTAAGCACTTAGCCAAAGTTTATGTTTTGTTTTTATATTTTCTAAAATACTAAATTTAATACTTTGGCGATAAACCAAATAAGCACTGACTTTTTGAATAAACCTAAACTCCGCATTATCGCATAGATGTTGTTAGGCACAGTTTCTTTTCAACTCAATTTCCGCACAATCTTTTACAAAATCATCGAAATGTGTTAAGAAATATGATTTTAGTATTACTTCTGCTTTGTCTTTCCCAAAGTAATAGGTTAAATCAATTATTTTCTGAATAGCAATTAACAAATCACTATCCTTACTTTTATCAATTGAGTATTCAAGTTTTGAAATTTTCTTTATCTCTTTTGTTAGATCATTTACTTGTTTAGAATTCAACTCTTCGATTAATCCAGGATTATGGAAATAGATATCAAATATTAAATAATAAGAATATTCAACATTTTGTTTGTCAATTTCGTGATGAGTATCTGTCAAAATATTTAGAGTATTTATCAGTTCAATACTAACTTTCTCTTCTATTTCTCCATCAAAATTATAAGTACTATATAAAATTCCAAGTATAGAGTTTAATGATTTAATATCACTTCTAAATAAATTTAGTTTGATCAAATCTAGTATAGTCAACTCCTCATTTTTATTCCAATTTTTGATTTCAGATTCAATCTCTTCAAGTAATTCAACTGAGTAAGCTTTACTCTTTTGTAAATCCTTGATCTTATTATTTAGTTCTTGAATATTTGTCATTTTTAGAATTGTGTCTAACATGTTTATATAGTTACAAAAGGTAACCATATATCTATTATATCTTTATTTTTATCCGTAGAATTAAACGTTTAATTCTACGGATAATTTTTATTTTATGTTCTAAAAAAAATACAAAATTCCCCACAAAAAAACAATAATCCATTCTTGTAATCATATCTATCAGTTCGTTTTGGCAAGCAGAAAAGTATTATTATTCAACTTTTATTCGTACTCCTTCAGAATGACTACTAAACTCTGGTGCATACATACTCTGTATGGTAGTGATACCATTAGAGAAATTGCCTTTGTTGTTGACACGCAGATCATATTCAAAAACGTACACCCCTTTTGGTAAATAGTCAAAGAAGAAGTTGGTAGAAGCATCTTTTGTACTTTCATAATACCCCAATCCATCCTGGTATTTGTATTGTGAGATGACATTGATGGGTTCTAATCCAGCCGCACGCATATCTTTCATATGCACAAACTCCATGGTGCGATCTGACCTTAATTCTATGCGTACTCTCACCAAGTCTCCTAATTTTAATTGTGTTTTATTAGTGATTTCTGTAATCTCCTCACCAGTATCCGTATTCTTTTTAAGGAATAACTTTTTCTTCAACTTTAATGGAGTTTCTGCCGAGGTTATCTTATCCAGATTTTCAAAATACTGCCAGTACAAAGCTCCCCAAGCAATCCCTTTTCCTTTTTTGGTGATTTTTGCTGTAGCCATATCTTTTTGTATTTCACTACCATTCCAAGAAGTTTTAAAATATCCCGTTCCGGCTTCTACTTTTACATCTTCCATCTGGCTAGGATCGATTTTTTGATCGCCTAATACAATCTCTACCATATCAGTAACGGATAACCAATCACTGCCTTGTAATAGTAAAGCATATACAGCTTCTGTAGTGGCTTTGGTAGTTTTCCAACGATTGGTCTGTTTATTCTTTAATAACCAAACCTTAAGATTATCTACGATCTCTGTTTTTTTTGGTTCTTGCTCAATCTCCGCAAAAACTTCAATCATTAATGCTTGAGTTTCTATTGGTGCTTGATACCAATACCAACTAGCAGTATTGGATTTCCAATACATGCCCAGTTCTTCACTAGTAATACTTTTCTCATCTAATGATTTAATGATTTTGGTTGCTGTAGTAGCATCATTATTTCGATGTAATATCAAGGCCAACATTCCTTGTGAATACAAGCTTTTATTTAGCCAATACTTTTTGGACTGTCCCATATAATACTTCCAAGCCTCATTAGTGCTGTTAGCCCGTTTGATATCCGAAAAGAAACTACGCATGTATAAATAGTGAGTCTGTGTGTAACTCAGGTGATCTTTATTGATATCGATCTTATTTCGTTCACAGTATTTCTTAAGCTCTTTATATTCTTTTACAAACTCCTGATCTAGATAGCGAACTGCTTTTTGTAGCATATTCTGAGTCTTATTCTCAAATTTTGTAACGCCTAGTTTTTTTAAGTGTCCAAAACCTGCTGCTATGTGCTGCGTGATATAGCGATTCTCTCTTCCGCCTTTAAACCAGGGAAATGCTCCTGAACCAAATTGCATTTGCTGTAATTTATTTAATGCACGCTGCAATTCGTTATTCATCTTATTAAGATCAAAAAGCAATGCGATTCGTTTCTTTTGTTCGGTTTCGCTTTGGGCATCTCGTAACCATGGAGTTTCTTGGATAATCAAAGATTTTAACTCTTGATTTTTTTCTAGATTACTTAGTAACGCATCTGTATTCTTCCATTGATTAAATACCTCTTGGATTCTAGGGTTAGCATTTGCTATATGACTCGCTAGGGAATTGGCATAATATCTGGAGAATGTTTGTTCAGCACATTCATATGGATATTCCATAAGGTAAGGTAGTGCCTGTACAGCATACCACGCCGGATTAGAGGTCATTTCTAAAGTAAGCTTATGATTTTTTAATGTAGTGGACGTATTACTCTTTAGTTTATCTAGCGTAAATGTTTTGGTCTGATCAGAACGTATCCACATTGGTAATGTCTCTGTTACCAACATTCTGTTGGATAACACAGGTAATACATTCTGTTCACCATCAGAGAAATCTCCTGCTTTGGCTACAATCTTATATTGAACTGTTTGCACATTGTCTGGAATCTTCAGATTCCAATATACATTCGTATTTCCTGCTGCTTTTACAGAAAATTCCTGACGAATATTGGTGTTCTGTAAATCTGCATCAATAGATTTTCCTGTTAAAGCATCTATTAATTGTAATTCAATAATGCCTGTAAGATCTTTGGTGGAAATATTAGAAACCTTAGAACTTAGAATAATCTGATCACCTTCTCTCAAGAATCTCGGTGGATTCGGCAAGATCATTAATTCTTTTTGGGTAATCGTCTCTAATATTTGTGTCCCTGCATTCAATTCTTTGGTATGAGCAAGTAGTTGTAATTTCCATTTAGTTAAAGCTTCTGGAGCTGTAAAATTGAAACTTATATTGCCTTCAGGATCCGTGGTTAACTTCGGAAAGAAAAAAGCGGTTTCCTGAAGGTTTTTACGAATTTTGACACCTTCTAGAGATTGCTCTTTCTTATCATCTTTTTTATTACTTTTATTTTCGACACCAATTGAATCTACTTCACTTTCTTCTTTCATAGCATTACCAGCTACGGCAACTTCTTCCATTTCCGCATCATCTGCAGCCATTTCCATGGATGCCATTGGGGCAGGAGCAGATTTACTCATTCTACCTCTTTTTTGAGATCCGAGATTGTTATAACGATAGCTTTGCCCAAAATATAAACCAAACCAATTTAGTTGGTCATATCCTTGATGTTGGAAACTGGTATTGCGAGTATATCCATTATAAATATTAAAATTTCCTTGGGTAAAACTTCTAGCAGCTTTTCGCTGTGAATAAGAATAATAAATAGGTCTATTAATCGGATTGAAATACCATTGATGTGGTCTGAACTGATCCAAAGAAATATCATACATACTTGCTAGCAGTTCGGCAGTGACTTTGTCTCCCTTTGGACCTTTAACTGTAAAACTCCATGTTTCTTGTTGTCCTGGTTGTAGTTTGTCTCTAAATGTTTTTGTTTCTATAGTAAGTTCTGTAGGTTGGTAAGGGACCGCGATAGGAATTGTTCCACTTGTATATGCATTGTAATTTGCAAAACTATACATAACTGCAAACCCACCCAAATCTTCTTTATTTACTGGAATTTTTATCGTTTTGCTAGTATTGGATAGCTTTACAATTTTGGTTTCGATAACCTTATGATTTTTTTCAATATCTATAGTAATAGAAATATCTTCAGATGCTGAACTTAGTTTTAACACCACTTCATCTCCGATATTATAAGTACTCTTGTTTGTTGTAATTTCAAACAATTTGTTATCCGAAATAGTATCGTCTGACTGATCAAATACGGTGATGTACTTGATATCTTTTACCTTTTGTCCGAATTTATCTTTAGTACTAAGTTCTATAATATATTTACCAGTTTCCCACTTTTTAATATTTCCAAAAGATATATCTTTGGTGCCTTTAGCATTGTTTTTAGTTTCTTTAGTATCATAGGTTTTGTCAAAAACTATGCTTCCTTTTTTCCAGTTTCTAAAATCATCTTCATTGCCATATGCGTCGTGAGGGAATAATTTTTTGAATTCTTCTTTTGTAAAGCTACTGTAGTCTGGTGCTTTCCATGGGCGAATACGCAAAGGGCATTCTGGCGCTTGTAGCTTATGTATTTTGATCGTTCCGCTATTAGCTACAAATTCATTATTTAAATTTTGAGTAGCGATGCTGAGTGTATTATCTTTTTTGGTTTTATCAATTTCGGAAGAGATATTTATGGATGTGGTTAAGGCGTGATATCCAACATTAACAGTGGTAGTAGTACTTCTTGTTTCTCCATTGATATCTGTTACGTCTGCTATCACTTTATAGGTAAAAATCGGCTGATTATCTTTCGAAACATTTTTGTCTGGTAGTGCGGCAAAAGTGATGTTGTATTCACCCGTATCATCAGTTTTGGTTTCTCCATGTGTAATTTCTTGCTCTTCGGTTCTGTTTCTTGGATACCAATAACACCAGCGAGGATATTGCACTTGTCTATATACTCGATATACTACTTTAGCATCTGTAATATTACTTCCTGCATAAGCGGTGGCGGTTCCTGTAAGTTTTATACTGTCGTTAATTTTGTAGGTTTCAGTAACCGGGTTAAATTTAGTTTCAAATTTAGGACGTTTATATTCTTCCACAGAAATAGAAGTACTGTAATAATTATTCGTTTGAATGCTATAATTACCGGTTAATCCTGAAGATGGTAATATAAACTCACCTGCAAAGGATCCGTATTCATTCGTTGTAAAACTCAACAACTTTACTTCTTGTCCGTTTACATCAATTAATTTTGCAAAAGCAGATGCGTTGGTGACAACTTTAGGGTTTTCTTTTCCTTTGGCAGTCATCATAATTCCTTTGAAATAGACCGTTTGTCCTGGTCTGTATATACTTCGGTCTGTAAAAAGGAAGGAGGTGTATCTAGTACTTGTATCTGGTTTGCTATTGTCTGGATAATGATTAAGATATAATCCACTAAAATAAGCTTTGTCGGTTCCCTTGCTTACTGTTGCTAAAACATTGTAATAATAGCCTTCTTTAGAAAAAGAAGCTTCTCCTTTCTCATTAGTAGTCAAGGTTTGGTTTAAGCTATTTCTTTGGTTGTTAGAAACCAATTTTATAGAGGCTTTAGGAATCGGAGCACCATTGTTTCTATCTGTTATCTGAAACTTTGTTTTGCTTGCTGTTTTGTTTTCAATGAGTGTAATGTTGGTGACCTGAAGGTTTCCAAAAGAAAATGTATGTTCTTCGCTTAGGTCTTTTGTAGTTGATCCAACGATAATGTAACTTCCTTGTTCTAATTCAGGGACTGCAATTTCTGTGGTATGATTTTGATAGTCTTTTTCGTCACGAATCGCGGAACTCCATGAATTAACAATAGATAATTTATTCAGAAAAGCAATTTTCTCTTTTTGTTTATAAATTTCCTGAAATGATTTTAATTGATTTTGTTTGACTGTTAGAACTTTAAAATATAGTAGCTCTAAGTTTTTATAATTCACTAGAAGCCTGGATGGTTTGTTAATCGGAATATAACTTTCTAATGTGATAGAATTTACTTGTTTATTAAGAATTTGATCTTTTAAATAACTACAATTGTTAGCTCCTCTAGATTCTGGATATTTATTAATCGCTTCTTCACAAACTTTTAAGGCTTTCTGAAGTGTCCATCGATGTGTTTCATTTTCGGCAGGGATATACGTTGCGGCCTGTGTTTGGTATAGCGCAGCAATTTCATAGTCATATAAAGTAGAAGAAGCATTATTTTGATGTTTTTCTTTTTCTGAAACCAAAGTTGCTAGTAGCAGTTTTTGTTTATCACTAAATGTAGCATTGTCGTGGATGAACTTCAGGCGCTCTATATTTACCTCAATTAAGGCATCAGGTTGCTTATCTCTTTTGTGAAAATTAATAAGGTTTTGATATATTTTTAACGCGTGAAATTGTAATGATAATGAATCTTTAGTGGTGATGTTCAATCTAGAAAATTCCTCATAACTCTTTAAATAATCAGGAGAATCTATCTCAAACGCATATGCTGGTTTTGTAATGTTGGTTTCTGAAGTTTTATAAAATGCCAAAGCATTATGTGATAAAAAATCAAAAAGTGTGGGTCTATATGTTTTAGAATCATTGGATTGAGAAAGTATATCATTAAATTCTGCAAGATCCGTTTGTTGGGCTAATAGACCGTTGTTTAATGATTTCTCATAATAGGAATGGATTTCGGTAAATAAAGTTTCTAAATCCCAGGTTCTAAAATCTTCGGTGTCTACTTTTTGAGAAGTTTTAGTCCTGTTATAAAATTGCCATCGATGCTCCTGAAAATATTGCCAATATAGATTGGCTAAAATACTTTCTAGAATATTCCTTCTAGGAAATTCACTATTTGCAATTTCACTTTTAAATTCCTTTATGATATTTAGTTGTGCATTTTCTTCTAATACCAAATTATACTTAGCTTTATAGAATAATGCTTTAGTGATTTGATTCGTGTTGTTAGTTTTTTTAGCATTAGTGTGAATCGTTTCTACAGCTTCTAATGCAGATTTTGGAAGCCCTTGTTGATCAAAATCTTTTACTTTTTTCCAATCGTTTTGATAGTTATCTTGAGCCATCATATAATTTAGGTTTGTAATAAAGAGTATGAAAACAAGAATGATATATTTGTTCATCTGTTTGATTTTTTGTGTTTGTTAAAACAATAATACAAGTCTTATTCCAATGTTTATTAAATAAAAACTCGAATAAAGTAAATAACTATATAAAGCTACATAATTGCAACGATAAATTAGGGAAAACCTTGTTTTGTTTAGTGTAGTATTTTAGCGGGTGAGTATGTCCGTGTTTGAGAAACTCAGTATAGAGGCTTAAAGCGTTAGCTTAACAAAGCGATAAAAGTTTGTTTTTTGACAGAAAAAAATAAAGTCCAAAACCTACATGTTTTGTTTTATCGTAAATCATAATTCTAACTTCGCAATTAATTTTATCTTTACTCTTTCGAATCAAGAATATAATTATGCGTGTACATTTTATTGCGATAGGAGGTAGTGCCATGCACAACCTAGCTATGGCACTGCATCAAAAAGGAGATCAGGTAACTGGGAGTGATGATGTGATTTTTGAACCATCAAAGTCTAGATTAGATCGGTATGGATTACTTCCCGAAACGTTTGGATGGTATCCTGAAAAGGTTACTGAAGATATTGATGCTATTATTCTAGGAATGCATGCCAAGGAAGATAATCCGGAATTAAATAAAGCACAGGGATTAGGATTAAAAATATATTCATATCCTGAATTTCTTTATGAACAATCTAAGAATAAAACTCGTGTAGTCATTGGTGGTTCTCATGGTAAGACTACTATAACTTCTATGATTTTGCACGTATTACATTACCACGAAAAGGAAGTGGATTATATGGTGGGAGCTCAATTAGAAGGTTTTGACACTATGGTGCATCTCACAGAAGATAATGATTTTATGGTACTGGAAGGTGATGAGTACCTTTCTTCACCAATAGATAGAAGACCTAAATTTCACTTATATCAACCAAATATTGCGTTGATAAGTGGCATTGCATGGGATCATATTAATGTATTTCCAACATTTGATAATTATGTAGAACAGTTTCAGGTTTTTGTAGATAGTATTGTTCGTGGAGGAAGCATAAACTATAATTCAGAAGATCCTGAAGTCGTTAAAGTGGTTGAAAACTCAGAAAATCAGATTCGCAAAATACCATATACGACTCCAGAATATCGTGTAGAAAAAGGAGAGACTTTATTACAAACTCCAGAAGGGGAAATGCCTATTGAAGTTTTTGGAGCGCATAATCTGAGTAATTTGGCTGGAGCCAAATGGATTTGCCAGCATATGGGTATTGATGAGGATGAGTTTTATGAGGCAATTGCATCTTTTACAGGCGCTTCTAAACGCTTAGAGAAAATTGCAGAGAGTGCTACAGCTGTTGCTTATAAAGATTTTGCACATAGTCCATCAAAAGTAAGTGCAACTACTAATGCTGTCAAGGAGCAATATGAAGATAGGCAGTTAGTCGCTTGTCTTGAGTTGCATACATATAGCAGTCTTAACGCAGAGTTTCTAAAGGAATATGAAGGAGCACTAAATGCTGCAGATGAAGCTGTGGTGTTTTATTCTCCTGATGCTGTGAAAATTAAACAGTTAGAAGAAGTGTCTGTAGATCAGATAGAAAAAGCTTTTAAAAGAGATGACCTTATTATTTATACCAATCCAGAGGAATTTAAATCATATTTAAAACAAAAGGATTTTACAGATTCTACCTTGTTGCTTATGAGTAGCGGTAATTACGGAGGACTAGATTTTGATGAAGTGAAAGAGATGATTTAATTTAAATTTAAGGAAAGATAAAAATAGGGTGTTACATTTTTGTGACACCTTTTTCTGTTTAGTCATGTAACACTACGGTTGTAAATAGTACCAATATTGTAGAGGAATTATTTATGAAGCGGCATAGTATGATAAAAAGGAAATTTGGAGATAACGATTTTGATTTTAAAAAGATAAGTTTCAGCAGACTCATAGCTGGGTTAGGAATTGGTTTTTTTGTAGTATTTCTAGTGTACTCTTTTTTGATCATTTTTGTTGAAGTTTTTAGAGTGTTTCAATTTGGGTTTAGTAATAGTAATGGAATTATAAAATTTGACCCTTATCAACAATATTGGAACAATGTTTTGTTATCTGGATTAGCAGTCGTACTAGGTAATTCAGCATTTATTTTATTCTGCTTAAGCAGGCCTCAAAGAATATTTAGAAATCACTCCACAAAGTATAAACGACTTATTAATGATCAGATATTTCTTACGTTTAATTTTGTGTATTGGTTTACGAAAGTTGCTTATTTTATTGGTTTGATGGTTTCTATGCTCATAGATTTTGAATTCATTTATCAATATTATTATGTATTTGTCTTATTATTAATTGTCTTGTTTTTAGAAAGCTGGAAAACTTTAAGTCAGGTGATCAAAAAAAATAAACTAAGAACAAAGATTCTACATTTTTTAATGTTAACAATTATTGCACTGGTTTTAGCTTTTTATCATCCGTTAGACTCACAAAAAATAAATGATTTAATGGAAGAAAGTAATCCTGTAATAGAGTTGCCGGTTTCTGAACACGAAAATTATGAGGATATAATTTCATCTATGACTCTTAAATTGTTTTGGGATGAAGGAAAGTATTATGTTATTTATGATAGAGGAGATTTTAGGATAGCTTTGGATAAGTATAATGATTATTTGAAAAGTATGGAGAATGATATATATAGAAGGCAATTTACCATGATTAGTTTGTTAGCTCCAAAAAAGACGCCAATTACGATTTTGAAAAAATTAGAGAAAGTACTTTATATTAATGGCTATCATAGAATTAAATATGTTACTAAAAAGAATGACAAACGTGCAGAACGTTATCCTAAATATGGTATTGTAACAAGAATTAGGATTCCTGATTATTTGATGTCAGAGTTTCCAATGCCACTTGGGTTAGATATGATTTACTTAGAGGGACTTACAAAAAAAACTATACGGATTGAAAATGGTTATACTATAGAAGAACAAAAAAATGTGGGAGATAAAGAGTTAAAAAAAATATTCGAAAGATATGCTAGAGAAGATGTTTATTTTGAATTCGAATATTCTAAAGACCTATCTTATCAAAAATACATAGATGTTTTATCTAGCTATAAGCAAGTTATTTTGGAAAAGAGAAAAAGCCTTGAAGTAGTATCAGATAGAGGGAATTGTTTTATTTATTCTTTTAATAATGAGCAATTTAAATTTTGTAAGGAAGAGGTTAAGAATATTAAACGTGAATATCCTTTTAATTATAGTGAGGTAATAATAGATTAATAGATTTTAAAAATGTTATGTTAAAAATGCATCTCAAACAATTCATTTACAAAATCAGCAACACTCTTCTGATTGTTTTTGATTAATTCTTGTTTAGCATTTTCAATATCAGAAGGTACTTTATCCTGACTAAGTTTAAATTTCCCTTCCCATTGTTGTACTTCGATTTCAAAACAATGTATATAAGGAACTAAACGATCCATGCGTGAATCTTCTATTGATAATTTAAAATCTTTATTAGGAGCCTCTAGGAAATCAGTCATAGTAACTATAGATTTTTTTATAGATTCAGGATCTTTAATTTCTTTTACAATTCCTGTTGCATGTGCAATGATATAATTCCAGGTAGGTAATTGCTTGGTAGTATAAATAGATGGTGAAATATAAGTTTGTGGCCCTTGAAAAACAGTGGTTACAGGGTAGTTGTCTTTTAATAATTCAACATGCGGATTATTGGCATCGATATGTCCCACAAGTTTATTTTCATGAAATATAAGGGGAGCATGAGTAATAAAAGGTTTTGTTTCTTGTGCAGAAATTATGGTAGCAAAGGGATATGCAACTGCTACATTTTTAATATTCTCTGTGTTATAGTCTTGGTGATGTTTTGGTGGGTACACAGACTATATGTTAAACTGTTGTAAATGATGATCCAGATGCTTGTATTGCATTTTACCCCATTGATCTTTTGTGAATTTTCCAAACATAGGATGTGGATCCCATTCGGTAATCGTTCTTTTTTCAGAGAATTCGTTTACTAATTTTAGTAAAGTCTGTTTTTCTTCTTCAAAAACCTTTGTTTCTACTACTTTAAGTTTTGGATGTGTTGGTAAACTTTTCTTCCACGGTTTGTCATTATACATTGCTTTTTTAAAGAATAACTTAGCCAATAAACTAGGTTTCATCGGCGGATGTTCTTTTTTTAAAGCAATTTTAAGCGGAAATTGACAATGATAAAACATTTGAGAAATATTCATCTTGCCCCATACCGGAACACTGTCAGTAGATAATTTATGAATACGATTTTCTATTTCGTTTTTTATAGTTTCATCAAAGAGGGATTTCATATTTTATATTGTTTAACATCCAATACTCAAAAATAACAGAATTATTTTAAAAATTGGCTATAAAAACCCTAAGCTATTGATAAATAACTTTTCAATAAAACTAAAAATAAATAAATTAAGTCTGCCTAACCTACTTTTTCAAAAACAAGTTTTAATATACCCTCTAGATCATCATTAGCAGAAATATCTGAAGGTGTTCCTAAATTGATCATCAAGGGTTGGTCTTTAATTTTTCCCATCAAGAAATACTGAAAAGTAGTTCCAGACTTAAATTTAAATCCAGTAAGTGGTGATCCAAAAGAAGTAAATGTTACTTCAGATTTAGATGTGTTACTTGCAGTAAAAGCTTCAATAGTAGCGTCAAAAACAGCCGAAAGCATATCGTCACTATAATAGTCCCACTTAATAGAGGTTCCATTGCAGGCTAGTAATTCAAATTCTGATTGTGCTTGACACCCTCTAGGAACTTGTATGTGGTTTCCTACTAGGTTCAAAAAACTTATACGTTTTCTGTCTTGTCCATAGAAACTTATGGTAACTAATAATAATACGAAAGTAAAAATGTTCTTCATAAATAGGTTAATTTGAAGTTGTTAAATTCAATGTTTTTAGATTATGGGTGGTCAAATATAGTAAAACTTTCATTTTCAAACAAATATATGTTTGGTCAATCTGTAAATATCAACAGATTAAACAATATTTGTTGGTATGTTTTGAATAATAATATCTTGTATTTGAGATAAATAGTTTATACTTATGCCTTAAAGTGTTCAGGGAATAAAACTGTATTAAAAATTTTTATGAGTGAATATAATTCTTCATTTTCTATCAGGGAATGGGATGAAAATGATCGTCCAAGAGAGAAATTAATGGTTAAAGGGAAGAATACGCTTAGTGATTCTGAGTTGATTGCTATTTTGATTGGTTCAGGAAATCGTGATGAAAGTGCTGTAGCGCTAAGTAAGAGAATTTTGGCTAGTGTAGACCATCAAATCAATTCATTAGGAAAGCTATCCGTAAAGCAGTTGATGAGTTTCAAAGGTATAGGAGAAGCAAAAGCAATCACTATTGTAGCTGGTTTGGAACTGGGAAGAAGAAGGAAGGAAGAAGACGATCCTGTGATATCTAAAATTACCAGTAGTAAAGATGTGTATAATATTATTTATCCTTTTATAGGAGATTTAGAGCATGAAGAATTTTGGGTACTTTATTTAAATAATTCAAATAAAGTATTACAGAAAAAGCAGATCAGTATTGGAGGTAAGACCGGAACATTGGTAGATCCAAGAATTGTATATAGATATGCATTAGAATTTGGTGCAACCTCTATAATCTTGGCTCATAATCATCCTAGTGGATCGTTAATTCCCAGTTCATCAGATAAGGCATTAACTCAAAAGCTAAAACACGCAGGAGTAAGTTTAGATATAAAATTGTTAGATCACTTAATAATAACAGAAAAGAAGTATTTTAGCTTTGCAGATGAAGTAATGCTATAATCAGAAGTATGCTATTAGTTTATGTCCAAAAAATAACTCCAAGAGTATCTTACACGTTTCGACATATCTGTAAACGAATTTTGGGGTTAGAAGTTGATTTTACTTCTAAAATAGAGTCATTCATCGCACATGACGGGCCTAAACTGTCATATGGTAAACAACCATTGGGAAAAGAACTTTATTTTCAGAGTGTTGATTTACTTTTTGAGCATGGATTTAATGAGGTGGATATTCAAGTTTTTCCTTGGGAAGATACACAATGTTTTTTTCAGGTAAAACATGCAAATACAGTATTACCATTTGATATTTTTGCAGCCACGTTTTATCTTCTAACCAGATATGAGGAATATCTTCCACATGTAAAAGATGAACTTGGGAGATTTACTGCTAAAGAAAGTATAGCTTACGCGAATGGATTTCTGGAAGAACCAGTTGTTGATATGTGGGCACATAAATTCAAGAATGTTTTAAAAGAAAAATATCCAAATATAGAATTTCAGGAAAAGAAATTTAGCGTTCTTCCTATTTTATACATAAACCAAACTTTTGCATATTGGCAAAAAGGAATTTTAAGGTCAATAGGGGGAGGGGTGCGTGATCTTTGGCAGTTAAAAATTAATGAGGTAACAGATAGAATTAAGGTAATGTTAGGATTTAAAAAAGATCCATATGATACCTTTGATTTTATTATTGATTTACAAAAAAAGAATTTCAGGAAATGTATTATGTTTTTTGGTCTTGGTGATTATACAAATTATGAGAAAAATATTAGTCATAATAATCCCGAACATCGAAGTATAATTAAGCACGTTTCGGATTATACCGATATTGGACTAAAGGTATCTTATGAGGCTATTTCTGATTTAAGAGCATTAAAAAAAGAGAAAATGAGAATTGAGAATATTGTAAACAGACAGTTGCAATATTCGTTATGCGCTTTTTATAAAATTAAGTTGCCTGAAGCTTACAGAAATTTTATTGAATTAGAAGTAAAAGAAGACTATTCTATGGGCTATCCAGGGCATTCTGGTTTTAGAGCGGGGACTTGTACTCCTTTTATGTTTTATGATCTGGATTATGAGGTGCAAACACCATTGGTCATACATTCTTTTTGCTGTACACCTAAAAGTTTTGAAAATGCCGAAAATGAATATGCTGTAAAGCAAGAGTTAAACGCTTATGTAGATAAAATTAAAAAGGTAAACGGGTTGTTTATTCCAGTTTTTAGCAATGGTTTATTTAGTGACCTTAATGAGCAAAGTTATTGGAAATCAATATTGGAATTTATTTGGGATAAAGATGAAAATAGAAAAAATTGATCACATATTCTTTGATTTAGATCATACACTTTGGGATTTTGATAAAAATTCGGCTTTGGCGTTTCGGTTGATGTTTGATAAATTCGAAATTCAGATTTCCATGGATCAATTTTTATCAGCTTATCAACCGATAAATTTACGTTACTGGAAATTATACAGAGAGGAGCAAGTAACCAAAACAGAACTACGTAGAGGACGTCTTATAGAAGCTTTTGCTGTTTTCGGTAAACAATTTTCATTAGAGGTTATAGATGCTTTGTCTGATGATTATATTAATTTTTTACCTCTTAATAATTATTTAATTGACGGCGCAAAAGAATTATTAGAGTATTTAATGCCAAAATATCAGTTGCATATTATTACTAATGGTTTTAGAGAAGTACAGCATACAAAACTTTCTAATGCTAAAATTGAGCATTATTTTAAGACAGTAACTAACAGTGAAGAGGTTGGTGTTAAAAAACCTAACCCTATAATATTTGAACATGCCTTAAAGGTTTCCGGAGCAGATATAGATAAAAGTTTGATGATTGGAGATAATTATGAAGCAGATATTGTTGGTGCAGAAACTTTGGGAATCAGGACAATATGTTTTAACTATCATCAAGAAGAATTACCAGCGAAAGCTAGGCAAGTTTCAACATTAAATCAGATAAAAAGTTATATTTAGTAATAAATATTTGTATATTTTCGTTATTACTAAACAACTCCCCCCAGATGAAAACAAAAAAGGCCTATGCATTGCTGCTATTTATTGGCGCAATTTTGATAACAGCTTCTTGCGTCAAGGAGCTAGATTTTGAGCAACTTGATGAAGTTGTTCTTACACCTGTGTTTGAAGCAGATTTTATTTATTCGGAATTTGATGTAGAAAATAATATTCCTGAAGGGACTCCTCCAAATACTGAATTCACAATTCCTCCAGAAGTTTTACGAGACACGATAAATTACGATTTAGTAGGTTCGGATTTTGCGATAGATAATTTAGATAGAGTAGAGTTAACTATGGAAGTTCGGAATATTATTCCAATAGCATTCACGATCCAGTTTCAGTTTTTAACACAAGCTGGTCAACCAATAGGGCAATTGTACAGGATTCCGGTACAAGCTGGACTAGGTGAGGGAACAGAGCCTGTAATATCATTTTCCGACCCTAATCCAATAGTACTTGATAACGCTACTTTAAATCAACTAGCTTCGGCTCAAAAAATAGCTACAGAGATTATTGTTCCAGCTTTAAATTCTGACCTAAGGGGAGTCTTGCAGATAAGATCAAAGGCTAGTTATTATGTAAATTATCAATTATGAGAGTCTTACTATGCCTTTTGGGGTTGTTAGGATGCTCATTGTATTCTCAGAATAAAGAAACCTTATACGATTTTACGGATTTGCCTCAATCATTAATGCTTAATCCAGGTGCGGATGTAAATTTTAAGTATCATGCAGGAGTTCCGTTTCTGTCTCAGATACATTTTAATGTTGGATTTAAAGGAGCTTCGATTTATGATGTTTTTGCAGATGATGGTAGAGATATAAATGATAAAATTGAAAATACAATAAACAAGTTAGGTAGTAATGACTATTTTACGCTAACACAGCAATTGGATCTCATAAATTTTGGTTGGAGAAGTAAAAGGGATAGTAACTTATACTATTCTGGAGGTATATACCAAGAGCTTGATCTGATTGTTTATTTCCCGAAAGATTTTGCAGTATTAGCATATCAGGGAAATCAAGATTTTATTAATGTTCCGTTTCGATTTTCTAATATTAGCGCTACAGGAGAATTCTTGACTGTTTACCATTTTGGCTATAATAAAAAAGTAAATAAAAAACTTACTTTTGGGGCTAGAGCAAAATTTTATTCTAGTATGTTTAACTTTAGAAGTACAAAAAATAGAGGAACTTTTACGACGATAGAAACGCCTCAGGGAAATAATATATATCAGCATGTAATTAGCAATGCAGATGTCAGTGTTCAAACGTCTGGATATGCTTCTTTGCGTGACATTGAATCTGAAGATAATGCTGATGGAGCAAAACAAGTGCTCAATAAGTTTGTGGGAAGAGCATTTCTAGGAGGGAATTTAGGTGTTGGTGTGGATATTGGGTTTAGTTATAAATTAGAAGATCAGTGGACTATTACTGGTAGTATGACCGATTTAGGAATGATTTTTTATACAAAAGATGTTGAGACCTATAGGGCTAGAGGTAGTTTTGTTTTTGAAGGATTAGAGACTCCGATTACAGATAATAATGGTCAGGATGTTTTAGACGAGTTAGAAGATGCAATACCTATTGATACTCTTAATACAAGTTATGCAGCTTTGCGTCCTTTAAAACTTAACGGTTCAATTAAATATTCTTTTAATAAATATGATGACGGTACCTGTGATTGTATGGATTCTCCTTACCAAGATGCGTTTGGATTACAGATTTTTACACAATTTAGACCCAAAAGGCCTCAGTATGCCGCATCACTGTTTTATTATAAGCGCTTATCTAGTTTTCTGAGAACAAAATTGACATATACAGTCGATGATTATTCTTTTAAGAATATTGGTTTTTTAATGTCTACCCATATTAATAAAATTAATTTCTATATTTCGGCAAATAATCTTTTAGAATATTCTAATCTTGCAGATGCCAGGGGAGCATCTGTTCAATTAGGATTTAATGTAATAATGTAATGAATATAACACGTATTTTATTTTTTGGGCTTGCATTTTTCTTTACTATCAATTTTTCTGCTCAACAGAGTGTGAATGATTACAAATACATCATTGTCCCAGAAGGATATGTGTTTTTAAGAGAAAATGACGGGTATCAGTTAAACTCTTTGACAAAATTTTTGTTTAAAAAGTATGGTTTTACAGCCTTTATAAGAGGAGATGAATTGCCAGATGATCTAAAAAGAAATGGATGTAAAGGATTAAGAGCTGATGTCAAAAAGGAATCAGGATTATTGAAGACTAAACTTATTGTTAATTTAACTGATTGTAACGGTAAAGTTATTTTTAGTTCTAAAGAAGGAACAAGTAGGGAAAAAGATTTCAAGAAATCATACCATGAGGCTCTTAGAGATGCTTTTAAAGATGTAAAGTACCTAAAATATAAGTATAATGGCAAACAGGAAATCCCTGTACAGAATAAAGATAATTCAGTCCAAGAACCAAAAATTTTAGCTCAATCGGTTGTAATAGAAAAAACTCCAGTAGCCAAAAATGGTAGAGTAGCGACAATAAATGAAACTAGAGATGGACTCTCAAAAGATTTGCCAATTACAAAAGCGGTTTCCTTTACTTATAATGAAGAAACGTTCTTTTTTGAAAGCAAAGTATATGGTTTTGAATTAATGCAAAAGAAAAATGTAAAATTAACTTCTATAGGGAAGGTTTTTAAGTCTAGCAGGAAGAACAATTATATTATACAGGCAGGTGAGTTAAGTGGAATTGGATATTTTGATGCCTACGGAAATTTTGTTCTGGAAAGAATTAATCCCGTTACTGATAAGTTGATTACAGATATTTTTGCCCGTCAGTAATTCTAGTAATTGTATTTATCACCCCAACGAGATTTTAGAAAAGTTCTTAGTGCATTTTCGCGCTGATTATTACCTGGTTCATAAAGTTTTGTGTTTTCTATTGATTCAGGAAGAAATTCTTGGTGTATAAAGTTTTTGTTATGATCATGAGCGTATTTATAATCTTCGCCATAGCCTAATTCTTTCATTAATTTAGTTGGAGCATTTCTAATATGCAAGGGCACAGATAAATCTCCGGTTTGTCTCACTAATTGCTGAGCTTTATTAATAGCCATATATGATGCATTGCTTTTTGGAGAAGTCGCCAAATAAACGGCACATTGACTTAAAACAATTCTAGCTTCGGGATAACCTATAGTTGTAACCGCCTGAAACGTATTATTAGCCATAATTAATGCGGTAGGGTTAGCATTTCCAATATCTTCGGATGCTAATATGAGCATTCTACGGGCTAGGAATTTTAGGTCTTCTCCACCTTCAATCATTCGTGCTAGCCAGTATACAGCTGCGTTAGGATCACTTCCTCTAACAGATTTAATAAATGCTGAAATGATGTCATAATGTTGTTCTCCTGTTTTGTCGTATCTAACGGTGTTTTGTTGTACTAGTTTTAAAACAAGATCGTTGGTAATTATAATATCATCTTGATCCTGACTAGAAACTATTAATTCAAAAATGTTTAATAATTTTCTAGCATCTCCGCCACTTAATCTAAGTAATGCTTCTGTTTCCTTGAGTTTTATCTTTTTTGATAGTAAATAGTCATCTTGTTGCATTGCTCTATCTAGTAGGGCTTCTAATTCTTTTTTTCCAAAAGGATTAAGAACATATACCTGACAACGGGATAGGAGAGCAGGAATCACCTCGAAACTTGGATTCTCTGTGGTAGCTCCTATTAATGTGATCCAACCTTTTTCTACAGCTCCTAACAAAGAATCTTGCTGAGATTTACTAAAACGATGAATCTCATCAATAAATAAGATTGGGTTTTTGGAAGTAAATAACCCACCACTTTGTTTTGCTTTATCAATTACCTCACGTACTTCTTTTACACCGCTGTTAATAGCACTAAGAGTGTAGAACGGTCTACCAGACTCATTAGCTATGATATTAGCCAAGGTAGTTTTTCCTACTCCAGGAGGCCCCCAAAGAATTAAAGAAGGAATAATTCCTTTTTTAATTTGTTTAATTAATGAACCGTCATCACCAATTAAATGCTCTTGACTCAAGTATTCCTCTAAAGATTTAGGTCGTATTCTTTCTGCCAGTGGTTTATTCATGATCACAAAGGTACTAAAGAGCATTAAGTAGATATATTATAATTAGTAACTTTATTCATTGTTCAATTAGTTTCTGACACTTTTCATATGGTTTGAATGTTCGAATTACTGACAAATTAGCGGTGTTTGATTTTTGGATGGTTTTTTGATTTGTATTAAATGACTATGGAAGGAAGTAATGATTTTAAATTTAGTACCGGAGTTATTGGATATCCATTATTATTTGTGTTGGTTATCTGGATTACTTTTTGGTTTGAGATTCGCTTTGGCTTTGATTTTAATCATTTTGGAATATACCCAAGAACTTTAACAGGGCTTAGAGGAGTGCTTTTTTCTCCATTTATTCACGGAGATTTATCGCATTTATGGCATAATACTTTGCCGCTATTAATTTTATCGATGGCGCTTTTTTTCTTTTATCCAAAAAATTCTTGGAAGGTACTATTCTTAGGAGCTTTGTTTACAGGAGCAATGACTTGGTTATTAGGTCGGCCGGCAAACCATATAGGAGCTAGTGGAGTTATTTATATGCTTTTTGGGTTTCTGTTTTTTAAAGGAATAATAGCAAAACATTTTAGGTTAATCGCATTGTCATTTGTAGTTGTCTTTATATATGGTAGCATGATTTGGTATACATTACCAGTGGATCCAAAAATCTCTTGGGAAGGACATTTATCGGGTTTAATAGTCGGTGTATTGTTAGCTTTCTTGATAAAAAGAGGGATCGCCAAACCAAAAACATATTATTGGGAATCTTCAGATTATAACCCTGATGATGATGAGTTTCTAAATCATTTTGATGAACATGGTAATTTTATCGAAAAACTACCCGAAGAAGAAGAAGGTGATATAGAAATAGTATATGAATATAAATCTAAAGATCATTCTTCTAAAGAGAATTAGTAATATTTATTGGTTCTTACATCCTTTGTCTTATAGCTTCATATAAGAATACACCACAGGCAACAGAAACGTTTAAAGAGGCTATTTCTCCGTACATTGGTAATTTAGCCATATGATCAGCAATTTTTAATACAGAGTTAGATATGCCTTTACCTTCACTACCCATAACTATTGCTGTAGGAGTGGTTACATCAATATCATAGATAGGGGAAGCTGCTTTTTCGGTTGCTGCTACTATTTGAACCCCTGATGCTTGTAAATAAAACATAGCGTCTTTAATATGATCGACCTTGCAAATTGGAATTTTGAATATAGCACCAGCAGAGGTTTTTACAGTATCAGCACTTACTGGAGCTCCACCTTTCTTTTGGATAATTATTCCATGCACACCCGTGCATTCTGCAGTTCTAATAATTGCACCAAAATTACGAACATCAGATAACTGGTCAAGGATCAAAAATAGGGGAGTCTTACCAGATTCTATCACCTGAAGTACTAAGTTTTCTAAATCCTGAAATTCAATTGGTGCTATATGAGCAACAACGCCTTGATGATTTTTACGAGTGAGTCTATTAAGCTTTTCTACAGGTACGTAAGAAAAACTGAGGCTTTCTTTGTTTAGTAGGTTTATCAGCTCTTTGGCTAGTTCTCCTTGTAAACCTTTTTGGATAAAAAGTTTGTCAATCGTTTTACCTGAATTAATTGCTTCGATTACTGCTCTTATTCCAAAGATTTGTGATTCGTTTTTCATTAATAAGTATTGTTTTAAATAGTAAAGGTTGCCTATAATTAGGCAACCTTTACTGTTTTATTAATGTTACTTCTATTTTAATATATTAAAGAGAAGTAACAGTATAAGTAGTTCCAGCTTTAATAACTCTTGCTACCCCAATTGATGCAGAGTCATAATCTCCAGCTGAGCCATCCCAAGTTTCAGATCCAGCAGGTAGAGTACCTGTAAAGAAAGCAACAGTTCCGTCTGGTAACGAATAAAATACTGTGTATTCTATATCAGCTGTTGTTTGAGTTTCTACTGTATTAAAAATCTGTACAGAAAAAACAAATTCACCATCTGGAAAATTAGATGCAATTGATAGGCTTTCGTATCTAGTTCCCGTTTGAGAAGGAGGATCTATATCACCAAGGCCAGTAAGAGTACCTCTAAGATCCAGATCATTAGAAGGTGCACCACTCCAGTCTACCAATAAATTCATATTACCAACAGCAGAAACTGCTGGAAATTGGTTATAAACATCAATGATGACTGCTTCAGAACTTAAGGCTGTATTGTCATTAGCTACAGGAGTAACTGTTTCATCAGTACCTTCACCTTCAATAGTCACCAATCTTACTCCAGAAGCAGTAATTGCAACTTTTTCAGGAGTATATCCAATCCCTGCGTCTATATCTAGAACAGTGATGGTACCCGAACCAGTTGTTGCACCATCTTCTAATCTTACCTGAGTAGTTGAAAGAATTGAACCAGATTTTGAATCAACTTGGATTATAGCGTCGTTAGAAAAACCTTGAGGAACTGAGATATCAAAGTCTAAATCACTTCCTATAGATGTAAAAGTAGCACTAGGAGTAACAGTAGCTGTTACATTTACAGAAGGTGCTTCTGGCAGTACTACATTGTTTAGCTCATTATCTTCACCGTCACAAGAAGCAAATCCTGCAAGAATAACAGATAGTGATAATATATATTTATAATTTTTCATTTTATTATTGTTTTTGAAGGTTAAATGGATGTGCATTTCCTGCAAATGCGTCAAAATCAACTGTTAAGTTAATTAATCCACCAGCACAAGGAAGTACTAATCCTGATACATCACCATAATTATCAGTTGCGAAAGCACCGGCAGCAGCGTCAAAAGCTAGTCCATCGGCACCACGAGATACAGTCCCAGTAGTGAAATTCACATTCAGTACTAAATCATCAGCACCATAATCAGGATATTCTCCACCAACAATAGTGATTTGACCATCACCAGGTCCAGCTATGATTTCTCTTGTTGCAGTATTGATAGGGAATGTAGCACCAAAACTAAAATTAAGAACATCATAAGTACCTACTACATCTGCAGTAGTAAATACAGGACACGCAAAAGTGAAATTAAATGCCATTGCGTTTCTGTATACTCCAGTTAATAGATTTGCAGAAGTGTTACCACCTGAAAGAATGCCAGTATCTCCATCAAAAACAGGAACTTGTCCAGTAAATGCAACACCGTCATTTCTCACCGCTTCGGCAACAAAAGCAAAGTTGTCACCAAAATCTAAATCACTTAATGGCATATTTAAAGCATCTGCTATCATTTGCGCACTAATTGTTAATGTAGCTGGAAAACTGTCAATTGTAATAAAATCATCTACAATAGCAACATTACCACCTACAGTTGCTACCATATCTAAAGTATAACTAGTGGTGTTTCCATTTACGTCCTCTATTGGTAAAGATAAACTAGCTTCAGCAGGAACTGCAAAACTAACAGTTGCAGGAGCTATTTCATCTACAAAGCGAATAAATGAACCTTGAGAAGCAGCAAAATCAGGTAAAGGATTTTTACTGTCATCGGTACATGAAATAATCATGGTTAATGACAATAAGACTAATATTTTATGTAAGTTTTTCATGTCTTTTGTAAATTAAATTAATCGATGAAGCCTGCAGGATTGTTATCCCAGAAAACTTGATCTGTAAGTTGATTAAAATCAAAATTAGGATTCACATTTACCTCATCTCCTGGTACTATAAATGATCTTGGGAATGGTGAAGCATCAATTGGATCCTCAAGTTCAGGAAGACCAGTTCTTCTATAGAAGTTAAATGCTTCTATACCATTACCATAGGTAGTAATGTAATATTGCTCTATAATAATAGTCTGTCTCTCCGTATCGGTAGTAGCAGCATCATAATCACTTAATACACCATTAACAAAAGTATCTACATCAGCCGTACTTGGTATAAATGCAGCTTCAGCATCTGCAGCTCCAAAAGCCATTACTTTAGCGATATGATTTCTTACTCCTTCTTCTAAAAGAGTTCTAGGATCACCTGTAGTTCCTAGAGTTATAGCTGCCTCAGCTTGTATGAATTTTGCATAACTAGATAATAAGATAGGGTTAATTCCGGCCCCATTTAATCCTGTGTTTAAAGTACCTGGTGTATTATTGTCATTATCAAATGCTCCACCACCAGGATAAATACCGTAAATAGTTCTGGCTAAGTTATCAGCTGGAATTCCTTGTGCATTAGTATGTTCTCTTCCCCAATAAAAGCCACCAATGTAACATTGAGCTAAAGTGGTTGTACATGGCAAATCATCACCAGATGGATCAGTTAAAGATTGTCTGTAAAAATAGTATCGTAACCTAGGGTCATCACTATCTCTCATTCTTCTCATTAAGTCATTACTCATATAGATGGCTGCACCTCCAGGAAGATAATTTTCCGTAAAATAAGGGTGTCTACTTTCTGCTGGAGCACTGTCAGTGGTATAACTAAATTGGAAATCGTCACTTGCAGTTTCCATTAAATTACCACCTGCAATTAAAGCATTGATACCTGTTGTTGCTCTAGTAGCATCTATATTACTAATTTGATTATACATTTTTAATTTTAATGTATTTCCGAATTTAATCCAATTCGTCAAATCTCCATTAGCATAAAACAAGTCGTTAGATATTACTCTACTGGTTTCTCCTTGTAATGCACTAATGCTTTCATCAATTAATAAGAACATCTCTTCATAAATCGCAACCTGATCATCAGCTGAAGGATTAAGAATTCCTGAATCATTTGCCTCACTAAATGGAATATCTCCAAAAATATCTACAAACAGAGTAAACGTATAGGCAGTTATTAATCCTCCTATTGATTTCTGTTGAACTATATCTGGATTAGCCTCCGCTAAAGATTCTAATAAAAGTCTATTTCCATTTATACGATATGCTCTTGTCCAAACATTATCATCAGAAGGAGGAGCAAAAGCATTAAATGTAGTATTTTCTATATTACTCTGATATGCGCCAAACATATTAGCCAATCTCATAGTAGTTGTGGCTTCATCTCTAACCCCCTCAAACAATCGATTTAAATCAATTTGCATTTGGTTTAAGATGAAGTTTGGATCGGCACTTTCAGGAGAAAGCGTATTTGGCGAAACTGTAAGGTCTAACTCTGTTGTATCACAAGATCCTAATAGGATGGCAACAGATGTAGCAACCCCTACAAAGTATCTACTTATATTATTTTTAATTTTTTTCATTTTCAATTTAATTTGTTATTAAAAAGTAGCTTTTATACTAAAAGAATATCTTTTAGATGTAGGAGCAGTTTGGAAGTCTAATCCTTGTCCATTACCAACACCTGTACTTAATACTTCCGGATCAAAATTTAGATATTCAGGAAAGTTGTAAGCTTTGTACCATATGTTTTGACCAGATATAGCGAATGAAATACTTCCGAAAGGAGTCTTTGCTAACATTTCTTCTGATAATTTATATGCTAAGGTTACATCTCTTAATCTTAGTGTTGAACCGTCAAAAACTTGCCCTTCATTTGCTCTGAATACATTCTGGAAATAGATGTCATTTGCACCAATTTGAACTGTATTCTGTATTGGTTGTCCGTTGGCATCCAAAACAGGAAGTCCTGTAGTAGGATTTCCGACAACACCCGGTAATATAGTTGTAGATTCTCTATCTTCTGTATCTCTAGTAACACCTCTTGTTAGTAGGTTAGAGGCAGTATTCGAAAGAATATCACCACCGTGAGTATACTCTAACTGTGCTGATAGAGAAAGCCCTTTATAGCTAAAGGTATTGATAGTAGTCATTCTCCAGTCTGGATTTGGATCTCCAATAACAGCTAAATTGTCTTCAACAGGAACATCGTTACTTGTTAAATATCTTCCTTGTGTAGTTGTATTTGTAGCGTCCACAAGTATGTTACCATTGTCATCTCTTATATAATAAGTTCCTACGATCACACCTAATGGTAAACCTTCTATTGCATAGTTACCTAATCCTCCGAATCCTGATGTTAAAATTCTTTCTTCAGGAATCTCTACAACTTCTGTTTCAGCAGCAGTAAAGTTATTCTGTATATTCCAAGAAAAAGAATCCGTTTTTACAGGTGTTAAACCTAAGGCAATTTCTATACCTTCTCCATCAATTTGACCAGCATTAAAAAATTGTGCTGAAAACCCTGTAGATGGACCCAAATTTCGTTGTAAGATTTGATCTTTCGATACCCTAGAATATACACTAGCATCTAATGTAATTCTACTATTAAAGAAATTTGCTTCAATACCTAATTCTATCTCTCTGTGTAGTTCTGGCTTTAAGTCTGGATTAGCTAAAAAGCCAGAAAATGTGTTTGTAGTAGTAGGGTTAGTACTTGGACCAAATGCATTAGCTACAGAATTTAGCTGTTGAGCTGTTCTAAATAATGTTGGGAAACCTGCTGATGTAGCATAACCTCCACGTATTTTTAGAAAATTAAGAACATCACCTCTTAATCCTTCAAATGCTGAAGTAGGAATAAAGGAAATTGATGTACTTGGATAGAAAATTGATCTGTTTGCTGGTTGAACGTTAGACACCCAGTCATTTCTTCCTGATATTGTAGCGTATAAGTAGTCGTTGTAATCTACCTTAACTTCTCCAAAGAAACCAACTACATTTCTCTCATCGTTAAATTGTAAATCTACACCCGATACTGGGTCAAGACTGTTATGATTGATATAATTATCATGATTTTGTCTTCCAAATACAACTTGATTAGTACTTGCGATTCCGTCTCTTCCAAACTCATCACGTCTACTCTCAAATCCAACTAACGCACCAAATCTGAAGTTACCAGCACGGTAACCATCAAAATTTAAAATAGCTCTATGATTTAAAATTTCGTTTGTTGATGTAGTTGTTCTTAGGTAACCTACTTGGTATTCTGCTCTGGCAACTGCCCCTTTATTTACAGAAAAACGTTGTAAGTCTGTATAGGTATCAAGACCAAATGTATATTGTAGACTAATATGATCATTAAAAGTATATCCAGCATTGAAAGAACCATATGTTCTTCTAGTATCAGATGAAGTACCTGCATTATCAAGTAACCAATATGGATTTTCGATATCAGGTCTGTAATAAACACTAGAACCATCAACCGGATTTTGAAATGGTAAGTTTGTTAAGTCAATATTTCTAGGAATAAATAAAAGTCTTTGGAAAATAGTAAGCGCTCCAATACCGTTACTCGCACTAATAGGAGGAGTCCTAAGAGTTGTATTAACATAATTAAGAGTACCACCAACATTAAAGTTGTTTGATAATTTTAAATTACCACCAATACTAAAACTGTTTTTTCTTAAATTATTACTTTCGATATATCCATCTTCATCAGTATTGTTGTAGTTAATACTGAAGTTTCCTTTTTCAGAAGCACTTGATACACCAACAGATGTAGATCTACCAAGACCAGTTCTGAAAAAATCTTTAACATTGTTTTCTGCAGCTTGATAAGGAATTTCTATCCCAAAAAATTGAGGAAATAATTGATCAAACCCTGGGTTTCTTCCGTTAGCATAAGGATGAATAACATTATCGATATCAGAAAATGCAGCACCCCAGTTACCAACAAAACCAGGATTAAAAGCTTGGTCAGCTCCTTGTCCATATGTGTTTTGAAATTCAGGTAAATTAGATATTTGAGTGATATAAGTTGTATTAGAAAAACTCACCTCAAATTTCTTGTTACTTTTTTCAGTAGAACCTGCTTTTGTAGTAATCAATATAACTCCATTTCTACCACGTGATCCATATAGATTGGCAGCACTTAAACCTTTAAGAACACTTATGTTTGCAATGTTATCTGGATTTAAGTCGAGCGTACGGTTACTAGTACTCGTAGTACCAGATGTAAAACCACCAGTCGTATTAGGACTGGATTCAAAAGGAACACCATCTACTATATAAAGTGGTTGGTTGTTACCAGTAATAGAAACACTTGTTCTAATGAATACGTTTGTTGCACTACCTGTAGCACCACCCGCTCCTGTAATTTGAACACCAGGTATTTTACCATTTAATGCTCTATTGATATCAGATTCAGGTTTTTGCTCGATTTCATCACTTTGTACAACTGTAACTGCATATCCTAAAGATTTTTTCTCTCTTCGAATACCCTGTGCAGTAACTACTACTTCTTCTAAGGTAGCAGCATCTTCAGCAAGTTGGATGTTGATGGAGTCTCCATCCCCAACCGCAACTTCTTTTGTTGTAAAACCTAGATAACTAAATGAAAGAACCGCTCCTCGATTTACTTCAATAGTATAATTACCATCAAAATCAGATTGCGTACCCTTACTAGTACCTTTTACAACGATATTTACCCCTGGTAATGGTAGACCACTATTATCGGTCACATTACCTGAGATCGTTTTTTCTTGTGCAAACGTTAGTTGCACTACAAACGCCAGCAATAGCGTTAGAATTCCTCTAAACTTTGTTCTCATTTTATAATTTATTTGAATTAGCCAATGCCAAAAATCATAATAATATCTTAATTAAACAACTTTTATTTAGTTAAAAATTAAATTATTATTTCGTTAGGGCTTATATAATGGGAAATGTAACTATAACGTTATAGTGGAAGGTTTTTGTGTTTTTGTTCATCTAAAATGAACTTTATTATATGTTTTATTATTTTTTTGAATGATTTTTTATTTAATATCTTTCTTTCGGAAAACGTTAGTTTTAAAATGGTTATGTTTTTTTTATGATTTAATTTGAGTGTTATTTGGTTTTAAAATTGATCTTATACATTAATAGGCTATCGTCATTAGCAAGAGCGATTAGATATTCTTTTTCTTTATAGTTAATTAATCTTAATTTTTCAATTTGTTTTTTCAGTGAATTTATGCTCATTTCCTGTAAAAGCTGGTATTTTATAAGAGAAACTTGTTTGTTTTGGTGTATTAAAAAGTTAGTATTAGCGTTAAAAACTCCATGGTACGTATTGAGACCATTAAAATTGCCGGCGGTTAGTAATTGATTATTACCTGTTTTATTGAAATCATGTTTTAGAAAACAGTTTATTGACGATAATTGGAGTGGTGGAGGGAATTCTTTGAAGTCACTAAAGCTATTACCATTGTTGATAACGTAACCACTAGCTAGCGTATTTATTTTATATATGGTTATCGGAGAAGAAGTGTTGAGTTTTTTTATTATGTCTTCGATTGTCTCGTTAGCATAACTTTTGTAACTACTATATAATTTATTGATAATAGGTAATTGTGATGCTAATTCATCTTTAGAGTTTACTGGGTAATATTTCTGATCTATTGGGTAAGCCAGAATAGTTTCTTTTTTGCCGTTTTTATCAAAATCAGCATAGTACATTCTGATCGGAGCTATGGATGTTGCTTTAAATTTTGTATTCAATCCCCAGTTACCTAACATGATGTCTTGGTCTCCATCATTGTCGATGTCATAAGTTGCGATAGATTGCCATAATCCTTTAAGTGAGTTTAGTTCTTCTATTTCTTGTAATTTACCTAATTGATTTATATAGACTCTTGGGTGGTCCCATTCTGAGGCGATTAACAAGTCTTTAATTCCATCGTTATTGATGTCTGTCCAAGTCGCATCTGTAATCATCGTTTTAACAACGAAATCTGCGTCTTTTTCAAATATACCATTACCCTTGTTTTTAAGTATGTATGAGGTTGTTTTTTCTCCGAAATTTTTTGGATTGGATTTATTTCCTACAAAAATGTCAATATCTCCATCTTGGTCATAATCATAAGGTTTTAAAGTGGCTGTGTTTAATAAGTTTTTAGGTAAGTTGTTACCTTTTTTGAAAGAGCCATTTCCATCGTTTATGTATATTCGATTATTTTGATATATAGAATCTTTTTTTGAAATAATACCCGATGCTACTAGCAAGTCATTATCATTATCATTGTCGATGTCTATAAAAATAGCATCTATATCTTCACTTATAGAGTCTTTTTCTATCTCCGGGATGGCTGTCTCTTTGTAACCCCCAGGAGAGCTGATAAACAACTTAGATTTTTTGTAGGAAGCACCTCCAATAAAAATATCATCCATTCCATCTTTGTTTAGGTCACTTAAAGCGATAGCTGGACCTTGAGTGGAAACTTTATAAGGAATCAGTTTGTCAATGTTAAAATCGTTATAATAATCCTCTTGATGTTTATGTAGAATTAAGTTTTCTTTTGTAAATAGAGACGGTTTGTTTTTTATTTTAGTAGAGAAGGGCTTAGCGCTATTATTATAATTTACAATAATATTATTGGAAGAAGTTTCGGGTAGGAATTGTTGTTTTGTTTGGTTAGGCCATACAATCACAATGGAGTCTATTTTATCATTATGTGCTAGACCAAAATGAAGTTTTGGTTCTACGGAAGAAATGAACCCCCTTGAAGAAAATAGTTGCTTGTATTGAATGTTTCTTTTGCTGTATAGATATACTTTGGAGCCAATGCCTAATTTGTTGAACTTCTTGTAGTTAAGTTTTATAGATAGATTAGAGTTGTTGTTTGTAGAATCGGAATTGTTTTCGTAGATACTAGCATCATTATTAAGGTTGTTAGTGATGATGTCTAGATCCCCGTCTAAATCTAGGTCGGCATATACAGCACCATTTGATAGAGAAGGAGTGTTGGCAATCCAATTTCCTGTTCTGTTTACAAAGATTTCAGAATTTCCTTCAAAGATTTGATTTGGAGCTTCCCCTGTCGGCATAACAGCTAATGATTTAATTAGCCAATCATTATTACTTTTATTTTGAGACTTTGTTTTAAATGAATTAGAGAGATACCTCATAAAGTCTAGATTATTTGGCCTTTTGGCGATTCCATTTGTTACAAATAAATCTTGATGGCCATCATTGTTGAAGTCAGCAAAAAGTGGTGACCAGCTCCAGTCTGTAGCGGCTACGTTGTTGTATAACCCTGTCTCAGTGAAATGAGTTCCCTTATTGTTTAATTGAAGCATATTTCTAGCATACTGTTTTTGGTACCCTTGTTTAATAAGAAAGTCTTGAGTATCGTATGAAATATCTCCGTCTGATTGCTTTAATACTTTTTCATTATTTGGAAGCATGTCTAATGTAATTAAGTCCAGATATCCGTCGTTATTTACATCTGCTACATCACTACCCATAGAAAACCTGCTGGTATAGGCAAATTTTTTAGATAGTTCATTCTTAAAAGTGCCATCTCCATTGTTTATGTAGTAATAGTCATCTTCATGAAAATCATTACAAACATATATATCATCCCATCCGTCATTATTAAAATCTGCAATTGCTGCGCTAAGTCCGTACCCATTTGCTCCTCCATAAATCTTAGCCTCAAGACTTACGTCTTTAAAAAAGGAATTGTCATTTCTCAATAATCGATCACCAATAAATTCAACTCTTTTTCTTCTTATGTAAGAGGGGCCATGAGAGGTTTTAGTGTGTAATGCATGATTAACTATGTAAACATCTAAGTCATCATCTTTGTCATAATCAAAAAAATATGCTTGTGTGGCATATCCTTTAAGGTTTAATCCGTACTTTTTTGATTCTTCTCTAAAGGTTCCGTCTCCATTATTAATGAATAATTCATTACTGCCATTAAACCCTAGTATTTTAGTTACGGCACAGACGTAGATATCAAGCAAACCATCTCCATTAATATCAACCATTGTAGAGCCAGTATTCCAATCAGAGTTTCCACCAGTTCCTGATTTTTCAGTAATGTCTTTAAATTTTAAATTACCTTGATTTAGATAAAGTCTGTTTTTTTCTCTATTGGAAGTCAAATAAAGGTCGGGTAAACCATCATCATTAATGTCTCCAACAGATACTCCTCCTCCATTATAATAATAAAGGTAATTCACGATGTTGTGCTTACTATCCTCTAAAATGTTGTTCTGAAAATTTATTCCCGTGGATTCGTTATCCAATTTTGAAAATAAAAAGGAAGGCTGTAAAGTTTCTTTTTCAGTGCAGGAAGTTAAGAAAAGAAGCGATATCAGGATTTTAAAGATATTTTTCATTACTTAAAATTAAAAAAAAAGAGGCTGTTTATTGAACAACCTCTTTCATTGTGTAAAAAAACTTAGTTCGTTTTGTTATTCTAAAGATGATGGAATATTGTTAAAATCTGATTCGAATGCAGGTACTGGCCAATATTCCAGATATCCATAATTAATCGTAGCATTTGTGTTTAGTACAGCATTTTGATCTAGTACACGTGCTCCCGTTCTAGAACCGGAAGCTATACCGTAACGACGAGCGTCATAAAAGGAAACAGCTCTAAAAATTAGTGCTAAACGACGTTCTTTTCTAATTTCCTCTAAGGCTTGATCTTGGGTTAAACCTGTTCCAACGGTAGCGGCTAATCCTGAGTTTTGAAGGGTTCTTACTGCATCCAAATGAACAAGGCCGCCTTCGATATCGTTAGTTCTCACTTTGGCTTCTGCTAAAAATAATTGATTTTCTTCAAAACTACCTGCATAATACATTGCTATTTCTTCAGCTTCATTCGATTGGATTGGCGATTCTACCTGCCAAAAATAAGAGGCTCCATATTGTATTCCTCTACCTCTTTGATTAGGGAAAGGAAATCCATCATCTGGGTCTTGGATAAAGTATTCGTCGAACCGTTCATCTCCAGGATTTATATCTTGAATTAAACGATCACTCGGAAAGTACCAAAAACCTAATACAGCAGATGGTAACCAACCATTCGCAATAAACGAAGATTCTGACCTCATAACAAAAGCATTATCATTTAAGGAAACACCATTATTAGCTAGAGTAATCACTTCATTCCAATCAGTAGCACTCATGTCAACAACCTTTGTGTTGTATACAAGATTTCGAACTCTTAAGGTGTTGATATTTTCTAGTAAACCAGCTTTACCCAGATCTCCAATATGACCAAGAAAGAAACTTGTGAAAGTACTGTCAAAACTGCCGTCATTTGTAACGCTGTTTAAAAGAGATTCTAATTCATCTAATAAGGAATTAGACTTTGCAATTATTGCAGTATTTGCAACAAACGCTGTGCTTGGGACAGAAGTGGGGTTTGTAATTAATCCACTATCATTAATTACACCGCGTTCGTATAACGATCCTAATCTACTGTAAGCATACGCTTTCCACCATAAAGACCAGGCAAGAAAAGCATTTTTAGTTACGTCGTCAGCTGGTAGCTCTGGTAACGCTTCTGCAATAGTGTTACTTTGTACTATGGTACTATACATATCTCTCCATTCGTATTGCAAAGCATTGTCACTACCAGCATCTCGGGTGTTTCTAATTGCGATCTCACCAGGCTGAGACCCTCCTGCTGGAGGGGTAACAACAGTTCCATCGTCTAAAACAATGGATTCTGTTTGATTTACCCATCTTCCACCAAAATTACCCCAAGGCATAGTAAGTACATCTCCCATAGTTTCGTGGTATCCATAAGTAAACCATAGCATAGGACTTTCTTTTTCTGGTCCTACACTCTCGAAAACATCTTCAGAAGAAATAAAGTCATAAATTCCTTTCGAAAAAGTAGTCAGTCCATCAACATTTCCTAATGAAGCGATAGTTGGTAGATTGTTATCTACGGGGTCAATGTCCGTGTCAAGTATGTTATCCTGACATCCTGTAAAACAGGTTAGTATTAATAGAAATACTATTGAGTTAAATAAACTTTTCATAGTTTTTATTTTTTAGAATGTAAGATTTAATCCAAAATTGTAACTCTTTACATTTGGGTGTGTGAATTCATCAAATCCTCTCTGGAAGGTGTTTCCAAAGCCTCTTGCTGCTTCAGGATCTAAACCTTTATAGTCTGTTATGGTGATAAGATTTCTCCCCGAAACAGTTAAGTTTATTTGATCGAAGATATCTGCCTTAAGTAACTTATTAATTTTAAATCTAAGACTAATATCTCTGAAACGTATAAATGATCCGTCTTCAACAAATTCTGAAGTAGGTACATTTGTGTTGTAAAGGGATGTGTAATAACTTACGAAAGCACCCGTTTGAACCGTCCCGGTAGGATCTTCAATAGAAACAGGTACAGCAGTGTCAGCATGCAATCCATTATTGTATAGCCATTGTCTTGCTCTATTATATACATCTAAACCTTGAAACCAATCAATTTGGAATGAAATCCCTACAATATCGTTAAATAAAGAAACGTCATTTAAGAAAGTTAAAACAAAATCTGGTTGTGTACTACCTCTTACCTCTTTATCTGGGCCAATAACTACATTACCAGTATTCTTATTTACAACATACCCTGAGCTCGCTATAGTAAAATCATCTACGTCAGCAGCTGGGATAATTCTATTTCCACTGTTGTCTACAGCATCCAGACTGGTAATAACAGGAAAAACTGAAAATGTACCGATCTCCTCGCCTTCTTGTAAAACAAAATTGTCATTAACTACTACCGGAAGCCCATTTTCTATTCTGTCCAATGTGGCTGTAGATTTTGTAAAACGTACCCCAAAATCCCACTTAGTTTTTTGAGAATTGTACATTCCAAGATCTATTGAGGCTTCGATACCATCACTACTAATATCATAAGAGTTGTCGAAAACTGCAGAACCACCCGTGCTCGTAGGGATTCCCAAATCAAAAATAGCCCCTTCTGTTTTACGGTCAAAGTAATTGATGGAACCATCCACTCTATTAAACCAAACACCATCGCTAGGAGTAAAGGTGTAGTCAATACCAACCTCAGTTTCTTGAGATGTTTCAACTTCAAGATCCGGATTAGAAACCGTAGATGGGATACTGGATAAAGCTTCACTACCTACTGTTGTTAAGGCAAACGTAAAGATGTTTTGGCTAAATAGGGGTTGTATCCCTGCTTCACCATATGCAGCTCTTAATTTTAATGAGTTTATAGTTTTAGAGTCAAAAAGTTCTGCAATATTGAAATACGCATCAGCACGTGGGAAAGTAAAGTCTAAACCATTACCGAATCTATTGGAAAAATCTCTCCTAAAACCACCTGAGAACCCGAATAACGATTTATAATCAAATTTTTGGTTGATTAAAAATCCATAGGTTCTAAAAGGAGATTCAAGAAAACCATTAAAGGTTTTTACGACAGCTTGATTTATATTAAAGGATCCAAAAGGTCCTGCAGGAAGATTTGTACCTGTTACAAGTGTCTGTCTTAGTTCTTGATCTCTCCAGTCAAAATTAAAAGTCGTAGTAGACGTAATAGGTACATTCAGCTTTAGGTCTTCATCGAAATCTAATGTTAGATTTGCTGATAGTAATAAGTTTTGAAAATATTCTTGAGTATCTATCTGATTAATGATTCCTGTGATATTTGTAGGGATCGAACCTGATTGTAAATGATTGCTTTGGTTTTCTTGAAAAAAAGTAAAGTTTTGTATGTAAGTGTCATATCCATATTTCATGTTAAGCGAAAGGATATCAAGAGGTTTGTATGTTAAGTCAAAATTAGCCAGATAACGGGTGATATTATCTTGTCTTGTTTGAGTTTCTCTAAAGAAAAATGGATTAATAGAATTTGGATCAGTGGCATCAGGAGAAACCGTTAAGTCACCATCAGAATTTCTATTAAAGAAATTTACGTGAGGTAAATTCTGAAATACATTGTTGATTAGATTGCTGGCATTTGCATTATCAGTATTAGTTCCTGTGTCATTGGTACTGTTGATGACATCAAATCTGGTGTTTATTTTTATTTTTTTACCCAAATCAAAACCTAGGTTTAATCGCGCGTCATATTTTACATACTTGCCTTCTACGAGAACACTTTCCTGCTCTGATCTGTTACCCGCAACTAAGTATGTAATATTATCAGACCCTCCGGAAACTGTTATTCCTGTTGTGCTGTTAAATGCGTCATTAAACAAAATGTCCGTTGCCAAAAAGATTGGTTCGGCGAATGGTGTGTCATTAATACCTTGTGCTCCTAGCATTGTTCCATTTACATCTCTTTCGTTTGGATCAACTGCTAAATATTGAGAGTTGCCATTTAGATTCGTAACAGGGGTTCCGTTTAGATCTATTAAAAAACCTTGTGGATTAGTAGAATAATGATGTAAAGTTGCTCTATTTGCATCATCATTTGTAATAGCAGAAGCGATACTGACGTTGGATCTAATAGTTACCTTTGGAGCTCCAGCTTTACCTTTTTTGGTAATAATGTTGATAACACCATTTGCTCCCTGAGCACCATATATGGTACCGGCTGCAGCACCTGATATTGTCTCTACTCTTTCTATGTTAGTGAAGTCAATATCTGCTAAACGAGAACTCTGATTGGAAGCACCACCAACACTGGTTTGGGAGGTGGAAACTTGAATTCCATCAATTAATATCATTGGCTGGGAAGAGTTCAAGCTATTAATTGACCGGAGAATTATATTTTGTTGTTGTCCAGGTTGACCTGTTGTAGACTGGATAATAGTACCAGCGATCTTACCCTGTAATGCCTGATCAACTGATTGGGCGCCTTGAACCTGTAAATCTTCAGCCTTCACTGAGTTTACAGAAACACCTAATTTGCGTTTGCTGGTCCCAGAGGCAACACCAGTTACTACTACCTCATCAAGAGCTGCAGCATCTTCTGAAAGTTGAACATTAATTTGATTGTTACTTCCAACGGTAACTTCTTTAGTAGCAAAACCAAGATAGCTAAAAGTTAAAACTGCTCCAGAGCTAACATTTATAGTGTATTTACCGTCAAAATCTGACTGAGTTCCACTATTTGTTCCTTTTACTATTATGTTTACTCCAGGTAGTGGTATGCCTGTGTCGTCCGTAACTTTACCCGTTACAGTGCTTTCTTGCGCAAACGAGATTTGCGTGACTAATGCTATAAAAAGCATCAGAATTCGATTTTTGTGTGATTTCATTGTTGTTTTAATTATTTAAATTAGCCTATTCCAAAAATCTTAATAATATCTTAAAAAAACAATTTTTATTTAGTTTAAAACCAAATTATTACTCTCGTTAGATTAAAATGGTTTAAAACTTTAATTAAGTCTTAGTGTTCGGTTTTTAGGTGTTTTTATACTAATTTTTCAACCTCTGTTTCTGGGTTGTATTAGAGTAGAAGATTAATTGTCTTTTTTTGATTTTTAATTGAAATCAACTTATTTTTTAGCTTGTTGTTTAGGTTTAGTTTTATTGGTTGGTCTTACTTTTGGTTGTTATTTAATGTATATTAACTTTTGGTATTCATTTAAAATGTTTTGTAGGTTCTTTTTGGTTTTAATGTAGTTTTATGATGCTTAAAATGATGCGTTAAGACTAATATGAACCTTTGTGTTAGAGAACTTGAAGTTCGAATCACTGTTTTTTCCATTTGCAAAGATTATTCTAAATAACCCTGTTTGAGTATTTAGTCCTAGCCCAAATCCAAAGCTTGTGAGGTTGTCGGATGATTCAGAGCTTTCGTCTTCAAAATAAGAGTAGTCTATAATAGAGTGGATATATAGGTTTGAAGATAGTATGTATTGATATTCTGTATTTAACACATTATATAAGGATGCGTTAATACTGTTTTCTTCAAAGCCTCTTATAGAATTGATGCCCCCAAATCTCAATAACTCATTAGTGAAAAGATTGTCAGAAAAAATTGCAGAGGCAGTGTTTTTTAATAAAATAGAGTTTCTTTGGTTTAGTTTAAAAGTATAACTAATATCAATACTTCCTTTTATTTGGTTAATACTTTCTATGTCCGTTTTCCTGTTGCCAAACTCTCCTGTAATGATATATTTATTTTTGATTGGAAATAAGCTGTTGTTTTGTCTTCTTGTATGATTAAAACCAGCGGTAAAAAATGAGGAGGAGTAGTCGGTAATGTTTAAAGATGGTTGAGGGGTGTCTAGGAGGTTGTTTGAGGAAATAGCTTTGTATCCGATAAAGACACTTTTTTTATCGTTGATAAGATAATTAAGGTTTGCCTTTTGTTCTGTAATTAAAAAACTTGAATCTTTTTTAAATATATCTAAACCGGCTTCTATACCAATAGGCGTTTTTAATATATAAGGTAATGAGATATTCGCCTGAAATCTTTGTTGCTCGTTCCCGTCACTTTTGTATATTAGATTTAGTTGTTCTCCGTAATTCAGGTTGTTGATCAAGTTTAAGTTTAAATACCCATTTAATTTTAGGTCTCCAGATTCGGTATCAGAAGAAAAGCCAAGAAACCCATCAAAGGTGTTGGCTGACTTTTTTTCAAGATATAGGTATACTTTGGTAGAATCTTTCTCGAATAGAACCTCTGGAGATTTAATGTTTTTTGCGAAACCAAGATTATCAATTTTCTTAGATTTTTCAATGACATCATTTTTTTTAAAGAGGGTTCCTTTTCGTATTTTACTGTTGTATTTTAAATAAGAGTATGGGAACTTGCTGTAGCCTTTGATTATTATATCGTCAATTGTTCTGGTTTTGCTTTTTGTGCTTATAAGCTTTGCTGAAATTTCGTTTTTATTTTTTTTAATATTGATAAGTGATAAGTTGCTAAAGGTATTTCCTTGATTAACTAGGTAGTTTGTTAGAAATTGAAGTGTTTCTTCTGTTTTTTCAAAGGGTATAGAAAAGTATTTATCAGTTATCGTGGTTGATATTTGATTAAAGGTTTCCTTCGGGATTAAATTTTTGTTATAATAGATGGTTAGTATGTCGTATTTCTCATTTAACTCAAAAACACTTGTAAATAAGGAATCGGATGTTTTTTTGAGTTCAACTAATCTGGTGTCAAGATATCCTGACTTTAAAAGTCTTTCTTGAATAGTGCTTATCTCTGTTTTTAAATCTAGAAAATTCTTGAAATTCTTTTTGTATCCAATACTATCTATTTTCTGAGTTTCTAAAGAATCATTCCCTGCGATAGATAAATGCAGAATAGGTTTTTGTGCATAACAAAATGAATGTATACTTATATATATTATTAGAAGATAATGTTGCGATGTTTTCAACTTGCTTTTTAATGGTGCTAAAATAACGTAAAACGTAAGGATTTCTTACAGTTAATAGCTGAGATTTTAAATCTATTTGAAAATTAATGTATTAGGATTTGAATTGCCGAAAAATATTTCTACCTTTGCAGCCCTCATAAAAGAGGTATTGTAAAATATATTTAAAAATAGTGTAAAGCAAATTATGCCAACAATTTCACAATTAGTAAGAAAAGGTAGAGCCAAAATAACTAAGAAGAGTAAATCGGCTGCTTTGGATTCGTGCCCGCAACGCCGCGGTGTTTGTACGCGTGTTTATACTACTACACCAAAAAAACCAAATTCAGCTATGCGAAAAGTAGCTCGTGTTAGGTTAACAAATGGTAAAGAAGTAAACGCATACATCGGAGGTGAGGGTCACAATCTACAGGAGCACTCGATAGTATTAGTTAGAGGTGGAAGGGTAAAAGATTTACCAGGAGTTAGGTATCACATTGTTCGTGGAGCTTTAGACACCGCTGGTGTTGAAGGAAGAACGCAACGTAGATCTAAGTATGGTGCAAAACGCCCTAAGAAGTAATTAAAAAACTTTAAGAAGAAGACATGAGAAAAAGAAAGGCTAAAAAAAGACCTATTTTGCCGGATCCACGTTTTAACGATCAATTGGTGACTCGTTTTGTAAACATGATGATGTGGGACGGAAAGAAATCGGTTGCTTTCAAAATTTTCTATGATGCTATTGATATCGTAGAAGAAAAAAGACAGAACGAAGAAAAGACAGCTTTAGAAATGTGGAAAGATGCGTTATCTAACGTAATGCCACACGTAGAAGTAAGAAGTCGTCGTGTTGGAGGTGCTACCTTCCAGATTCCTAACCCAATTAGACCTGATAGAAAGATATCTACTGCTATGAAGTGGTTGATTCAATTCTCTCGTAAGAGGAATGAGAAGTCTATGGCTCAGAAGCTTGCTGCAGAGATTATTGCTGCAGAAAAAGAAGAAGGAGCTGCGGTTAAGAAAAGAGTTGATACTCATAAGATGGCTGAAGCAAATAAAGCATTCTCACACTTTAGATTTTAATCACGAACAGAAATGGCTAGAGATTTAAAATATACAAGAAATATAGGTATTGCTGCGCACATTGACGCAGGAAAAACTACGACAACTGAGCGTATTTTATACTATACGGGAGTTAGTCACAAGATTGGTGAGGTGCACGATGGTGCTGCTACAATGGACTGGATGGAGCAAGAGCAGGAAAGAGGTATTACAATTACTTCTGCCGCAACAACTTGTGAGTGGAGTTTTCCAACAGAAAATGGTCAGCCTTTGGATGATACTAAAGGATATCATTTTAATATTATCGATACTCCAGGTCACGTTGATTTTACGGTTGAAGTAAATCGTTCTCTTCGTGTACTTGATGGATTGGTATTCTTGTTTAGTGCTGTTGATGGTGTAGAGCCACAATCAGAGACTAACTGGAGACTTGCTGATAACTACAAAGTTCCAAGAATTGGTTTTGTAAATAAAATGGACCGTCAAGGGTCTAATTTTATGGAAGTGTGTCAACAGGTTAAAGATATGCTAGGTTCTAATGCAGTGCCTATAGTATTGAATATTGGTGACGAAGAAGATTTTAAAGGAATCGTAGATTTGGTTAAGAATCGTGCTATTGTATGGCATGAAGAAGGGCAAGGAGCTACGTTTGATGTTGTAGATATTCCTGAAGATCTAAAAGAAGAAGCGAAAATGCTTCGTGGTAAACTTATAGAAGAGGTTGCTGCATATGATGAAGATCTCCTTGAGAAATTTATGGAAGATGAGGATTCAATTACAGAAGAAGAAGTGCATGCTGCACTTAGAGCTGCTGTAATGGATATGTCTATTATTCCTATGATTTGTGGATCTGCGTTTAAAAATAAAGGTGTTCAGTTTTTATTAGATGCGGTATGTCGTTACTTGCCTTCTCCTACAGATAAAGAAGGTATCGTGGGTGTGAATCCAGATACGGATAAGGAAGAGCTTCGTAAGCCAGATGTAAAAGAGCCATTTGCAGCTCTTGCATTCAAAATTGCTACTGATCCATTTGTTGGTCGTTTAGCATTTTTCCGTGCATATTCAGGTCGTTTGGATGCTGGTTCTTATGTATTAAATAATCGTTCCGGTAAAAAAGAACGTATTTCTCGTATTTATCAAATGCATGCTAACAAGCAAAATGCGATTGATTTTATAGAAGCTGGAGATATTGGAGCTGCTGTTGGATTTAAATCTATCAAAACAGGAGATACGCTTACAGATGAAAAACATCCTATAGTTTTAGAATCTATGGACTTTCCTGATCCTGTAATCGGTATTGCGGTAGAGCCAAAGACTAAAGCTGATGTTGATAAGTTAGGAATTGGCCTGGGTAAACTAGCCGAGGAAGATCCTACATTTACTGTGCGTTCAGATGAAGCTTCAGGACAGACTATAATATCTGGAATGGGTGAGCTTCACTTAGATGTTATTGTAGATCGTTTAAGACGTGAATTCAAAGTAGAAGTTAATCAAGGTCAACCTCAAGTAGAATATAAAGAAGCTATTACTGCAGCTGCGGATCATAGAGAAGTTTATAAGAAACAATCTGGAGGTCGTGGTAAATTTGCTGATATTGTATTTACAATTGAACCAGGTGAAGAAGGTGCTGTTGGTTTAGAGTTTATAAACAAGATTAAAGGTGGAAACGTACCAAAAGAATTTGTTCCTTCTATTGAGAAAGGTTTCAAAATGGCTATGGTAAATGGACCTTTAGCTGGTTATGAAGTAGATGCTATTAAAGTGACTTTAACTGATGGTTCATATCACGATGTGGATTCGGATCAGTTATCATTCGAATTAGCTGCTAAATTAGGATTTAAAAACTCTGCTAAAGCTGCTAAAGCTGTTATAATGGAGCCTATTATGAAATTAGAAGTTATTACTCCAGAAGAGAATATGGGTGATATCGTAGGTGATCTTAATAGACGTAGAGGACAAGTTAGTGATATGGGTGATAGAGCTGGTGCAAAAACTGTTAAGGCTACTGTACCACTTTCAGAAATGTTTGGATATGTTACGACATTAAGAACATTGTCATCTGGTAGGGCAACATCAACTATGGAATTTTCTCACTATGCTGAAACTCCTTCTAATATTTCAGAAGAGGTAATTGCAGCAGCAAAAGGAGTTAACGCTTAATTTTACAGAAATGAGTCAAAAAATTAGAATAAAACTAAAATCTTACGATCATAACTTGGTAGATAAATCTGCAGAGAAGATTGTTAAGACCGTTAAGAGTACTGGAGCTGTGGTTACTGGCCCGATTCCATTACCAACACATAAAAAGATTTTTACAGTATTACGTTCTCCTCACGTTAACAAAAAATCTAGAGAGCAATTTCAATTAAGTTCTTACAAAAGACTTTTGGATATTTATAGCTCTTCTTCAAAAACGATTGATGCGTTAATGAAGCTAGAATTACCGAGTGGAGTAGAGGTTGAGATCAAAGTTTGATAAAACTTCTAAGTAAGGAAATCTTACGATAAATGTCCCAAGCTGCGTGCAAGGGAAAAACGGCAAAAAAAATACATTCAGGGTTGAAGTGTTTTGACCCTGTTTTTTTGCAAAAGAATGAGTAGAATACTAATTAATAATTAATAAATATGTCTGGGTTAATAGGAAAAAAGATCGGCATGACTAGCATCTTCGACGAAAATGGGAAGAATATTCCTTGTACTGTTATCGAAGCTGGGCCATGTGTGGTTACCCAAGTCAGAACTCAAGAAGTGGATGGTTATGAAGCTATTCAATTAGGTTTCGATGACAAAGCAGACAAAAATGCTACTAAAGCGGCTTTAGGTCACTTTAAGAAAGCAGGAACTGTTGCTAAACGTAAAGTTGTCGAATTTCAAGGTTTTGATGAGGAGTACAAATTAGGAGATACAGTAACAGTGGATCATTTTGCTGAAGGAGAGTTTGTTGATGTTTCAGCAACCTCTAAAGGAAAAGGTTTTCAGGGTGTTGTTAAAAGACACGGCTTTGCTGGTGTTGGTCAAGCGACTCACGGTCAGCACAACCGTTTAAGAGCTCCAGGTTCGATAGGTGCAGCATCTTACCCTGCTAGAGTGTTCAAAGGAATGCGAATGGCTGGAAGAATGGGTGGAGATCAAGTAAAAATTCAAAACTTAAAAGTGTTAAAAGTAGTTGCTGAAAAGAACTTACTTGTTGTGAAAGGATGTGTTCCTGGACATAAAAACGCTTATGTAACGATTCAGAAGTAATGAAGGTAGCAGTAATTGATATTAACGGAAAAGAAACAGGAAGAAAGGTTGACCTTTCTGATGCTGTTTTCGGTATAGAACCTAATGATCATGCTGTATACTTAGATGTGAAGCAGTACTTGGCAAATCAACGTCAAGGAACTCACAAAGCTAAGGAGCGTGCTGAGATTGTAGGTAGTACAAGGAAAATAAAGAAACAAAAAGGAACTGGTACAGCTAGAGCAGGTAGTATTAAATCTCCTATTTTCAAAGGTGGAGGTAGAATTTTTGGTCCTAGACCTCGTAGTTATTCTTTTAAATTGAATAAAAATTTAAAAAGATTAGCACGTAAATCTGCGCTAAGTATTAAAGCAAACGAGAAGGCGATTACAATTGTAGAAGACTTTACTTTTGATACAATTAAAACAAAGAATTTTACTACTGTTTTAAAGTCTTTAGGGCTTGATGGGAAAAAATCTTTATTTGTGTTGGGAGAGTCAAATAAAAATGTATATTTGTCGTCACGCAATTTAAAAAGCTCAGAAGTTATAACTTCCTCAGAATTAAGTACTTATAAAATACTTAATGCTAAGAATGTTGTTCTTTTAGAAGGTTCTTTGAAAGGAATTGAAACGAATTTAAGTAAATAGAAGCCATGAGTATCTTAATAAAACCTATTATTACGGAAAAGGCTACTGCTGATAGTGAGGTGTATAACCGCTATGGTTTTGTAGTAGATAAGAAAGCGAATAAGGTAGAGATCAAAAAAGCGGTTGAGTCTGCTTATGGAGTATCTGTTACTAAGGTTCGTACAATTAATGTCCGTCCAGACCGTAAAACTCGTTATACAAAAACGGGAATGGTCACTGGTAAAACAAAAGCTGTTAAAAAAGCTATTGTACAGGTGGCGGAAGGTGAAGTAATTGATTTATATAGTAATCTTTAAGACTAAAAAATGTCAGTAAGAAAATTGAAACCAATTACCCCAGGTCAGCGTTTTAGAGTAGTTAATGGGTATGATGCCCTTACTACTGATAAGCCGGAGAAGAGTTTATTAGCTCCGAAAAAAAGATCTGGAGGTAGAAACAATCAAGGAAAAATGACCATGCGCTACAAAGGTGGTGGTCATAAGAAAAGGTATCGTATCATTGATTTTAAACGTGATAAGCAGGGAATTCCTGCTACCGTTGCGACAATAGAATATGATCCAAACAGAACTGCTTTTATTGCGCTTCTAAACTATCAAGATGGTGAGAAGCGTTATGTTATAGCTCAAAATGGTCTACAAGTTGGTCAGAATATTGTTTCTGGAAGCGATGTTGCTCCAGAAATTGGAAACGCAATGCCACTTAGTGATATCCCTTTAGGTACAATCATTTCTTGTATAGAGTTACGTCCTGGTCAAGGTGCTGTAATGGCGCGTAGTGCAGGATCTTTCGCTCAGCTTATGGCTCGTGATGGTAAATTTGCTACGGTAAAATTACCTTCTGGAGAGGTGAGATTGGTTCTGGTGAGTTGTATGGCAACTATAGGTGCGGTTTCTAACAGTGATCATCAATTATTGGTTGGTGGTAAAGCAGGTAGAAGTCGTTGGTTAGGTCGTCGTCCACGTACACGTCCAGTAGTGATGAATCCAGTCGATCATCCAATGGGTGGTGGTGAAGGTAAATCTTCAGGTGGTCATCCACGTTCTAGAAAAGGTCTTCCTGCTAAAGGATATAGAACCCGTTCTAAGACGAAAGCGAGTAATAAGTATATTGTAGAACGTAGAAAGAAATAATAAGATATGGCACGTTCATTAAAAAAAGGACCTTACATTCACTATAAATTAGAGAAGAAAGTAGCTGCAAATGTAGAGGCTAATAAAAAGACTGTGATAAAGACTTGGTCAAGAGCATCAATGATATCACCCGATTTTGTTGGTCAGACAATCGCAGTGCATAATGGTCGCCAATTCGTTCCTGTATATATTACGGAAAATATGGTGGGTCATAAGTTAGGAGAGTTTTCGCCAACACGTTCTTTTAGAGGGCACGCTGGTGCTAAAAATAAAGGTAAAAAATAATTTAAGCTATGGGAGTTCGTAAAAGAGAAATGGCAGAAAGAATTAAGGAAGAGAAAAAGCAGATTGCTTTTGCTAAACTTAATAACTGTCCTACGTCACCTCGTAAAATGCGCTTAGTAGCGGATTTAGTTCGTGGTGAAAAAGTTGAAAGAGCACTTCATATTCTTAGATTTAACCCTAAAGAAGCATCACGTCGTTTAGAGAAGTTATTGCTTTCTGCAATAGCAAATTGGCAGGCGAAAAATGAAGACGCTAGCATCGAAGATGCAGATCTTTTTGTAAAAGAGATTCGTGTAGATGGAGGTAGTATGTTGAAAAGACTGCGTCCAGCTCCACAAGGTCGCGCACACAGAATAAGAAAACGCTCTAATCACGTTACAATCGTGGTTGCAGCAAAAAATAATACACAAAGCTAATATAAATAGTATGGGACAGAAGACAAATCCAATCGGAAATCGCCTTGGTATCATTAGAGGATGGGAATCCAACTGGTACGGGGGTAATGACTACGGTGATAAACTTGCCGAAGACGATAAGATTAGAAAGTACGTACACGCACGTTTATCTAAGGCTAGTGTATCTAGAGTAATTATTGAGCGAACGCTTAAGCTTGTAACCGTTACTATCACTACTGCTAGACCTGGTATAATTATTGGGAAAGGTGGCCAAGAGGTAGACAAGCTAAAAGAAGAGCTTAAGAAAATTACTGATAAGGAAGTTCAGATCAATATTTTCGAAATCAAAAGACCAGAACTTGATGCATTTTTAGTTGGATCCAGCGTTGCAAGGCAAATAGAGAGTCGTATCTCTTATCGTCGTGCGATTAAGATGGCTATTGCGGCTGCAATGAGAATGAATGCTGAAGGTATCAAAATCCAGATTTCAGGACGTTTGAATGGTGCGGAGATGGCACGTTCAGAGTCATATAAAGATGGTCGTATTCCTTTATCAACATTTAGAGCTGACATAGATTATGCTTTGGTTGAGGCGCACACTACTTATGGTAGATTGGGTGTTAAAGTATGGATTATGAAAGGCGAGGTATATGGTAAGAGAGAACTTTCTCCTTTAGTTGGTCTTTCTAAGAAACAAGGAAAAGGTGGCGATAGAGGAGCCGGACGAGGTGGAAATAATAAATCACGTCGTAGAAAGTAATTTTTTAAAGTAAATTAACAATGTTACAGCCTAAAAGAACAAAATTCCGTAAGCAACAAAAAGGACGTATGAAAGGTCTTTCTCAAAGAGGACATACACTTTCTAACGGGACTTTCGGAATTAAATCATTAGATTCAAGTTTTGTTACTGCTAGACAAATAGAAGCAGCACGTATTTCTGCTACTCGTTATATGAAAAGAGAAGGTTCTCTGTGGATTAAGATTTTCCCAGACAAGCCTATAACTAAGAAACCTCTTGAAGTACGTATGGGTAAAGGAAAAGGAGCTGTTGAGTATTGGGCGGCAGTGGTAAAACCAGGAAGAATCTTATTTGAGATCAGTGGTGTGCCATATGATGTAGCAAAAGAAGCATTACGCTTAGCTGCACAGAAGCTACCAGTAAAAACTAAGTTTATCGTGTCAAGAACCTATCAAGGTTAAAATTCAAAAAGAGACTATGAAACAAACACAAGTAAAAGAATCGTCTACAGCTGAATTGCAAGAAGAACTTGGTAAATCTCGTAAAGAGTATTCAGATTTAAAAATGGCTCATGCTATGTCTCCATTAGAAAATCCTTTACAATTACGTAAAGTGAGAAGATCTATTGCAAGAATGGCTACTGAGTTAACTAAAAGAGAATTAAACGGTTAATTCTGCTGAAAGATGGAAAAAAGAAACTTAAGAAAAGAGCGTATAGGTGTAGTTACTAGTAACAAGATGCAAAAATCAATTGTTGTTGCTGAAGTAAAAAAAGTAAAACACCCGATGTACGGAAAGTTCGTGTTGAAAACGAAAAAATACGTTGCACACGACGAGAAAAATGACTGCAATATTGGTGACACTGTAAAGATCATGGAAACAAGACCTATGAGTAGAACCAAATGCTGGAGATTAGTAGAAGTAATTGAAAGAGCGAAGTAATTATGGTACAACAAGAGTCTAGATTAAAAGTAGCAGACAACACAGGTGGTAAAGAAGTTTTAGTTATCCGTGTTTTAGGTGGTACAAAAAGAAGATACGCCTCTGTAGGAGACAAGATAGTTGTCAGTGTAAAAGAAGCAACTCCTAATGGAAACATTAAAAAAGGAGCAGTTTCTACTGCAGTTGTAGTTCGTACCAAAAAGGAAGTGCGCAGACCAGATGGTTCTTATATCCGTTTCGACGATAACGCTTGTGTTCTTTTGAACCCAGCCGGAGAAATGAGAGGAACACGTGTTTTTGGACCTGTAGCAAGAGAACTTCGTGACAAGCAGTTCATGAAGATTGTTTCACTAGCGCCAGAAGTGCTTTAATAGTATAGCGAAGATGACAAAGCTAAAAATTAAATCAGGAGATACAGTAAAAGTTATCGCTGGAGACAATAAAGGTCAACAGGGAACGGTACAAAAAGTATTGAAAGATAAAAACAAGGCGATTGTAGAAGGTGTTAACTTAGTTTCTAAGCACCAAAAGCCTAGTGCAGCTAATCCACAAGGTGGTATAGTGAAGCAAGAAGCAGCTATTCATATTTCTAATTTAACGTTGTTAACCTCTGGTGGTGATACGACAAGAGTAGGATATAGAGTAGAAGGAGATAAGAAAGTAAGGTTTTCTAAAAAATCTAATGAAGTAATATAGTTATGGCTTATATCCCAAGACTAAAACAAGAGTATAAGGACAGGGTAATGTCTACTCTTACAGAAGAATTCAGCTATGGTAATGTAATGGAAGTGCCAAAACTTAAAAAAATTGTTTTAAGTAGAGGTGTGGGTGCAGCTGTAGCCGATAAGAAATTAATCGACTACGCAGTAGATGAATTAACAATGATCACAGGTCAAAAAGCCGTTGCTACAATTTCTAAAAAGGATGTTGCGACTTTCAAATTACGTAAAGGAATGCCAATTGGAGCAAAGGTTACGTTAAGAGGAGAAAGAATGTACGAATTTTTAGATCGTCTGATTACTTCAGCCTTACCTCGAGTAAGAGATTTTGGTGGAATTAACGCTACTGGTTTTGATGGTAGAGGTAATTATTCACTAGGAATTACTGAGCAGATCATTTTCCCAGAGATTGATATCGATAAAGTGAATAAAATTTCAGGAATGAACATTACTTTTGAAACTTCTGCGAATACAGATAAAGAAGCAAAATCATTGTTAACACAACTAGGGTTACCTTTTAAAAAGAATTAATTATGGCTAAAGAATCAATGAAAGCCCGCGAGGTGAAGAGAGCAAAGACAGTTGCTAAATATGCTGAGAAACGTAAAGCTTTAAAAGAAGCTGGAGATTATGAGGCATTACAGAAACTGCCAAAAAATGCATCTCCAATCCGTATGCACAATCGTTGTAAATTAACAGGAAGACCAAAAGGATATATGCGTCAATTTGGTATCTCTCGTGTTACATTTAGAGAGATGGCTAATCAGGGATTAATCCCAGGAGTAACTAAAGCTAGTTGGTAATAATAAAAAATTAATTGGTTTAAGGTTCTGCTAAACTAGTGGAAAACCAAGATCATAAATTATATACAATGAATACAGATCCTATAGCAGATTATTTAACCAGAATACGTAATGCAAATAGTGCTCAACATAGAGTTGTTGAGATTCCTGCATCGAAGGTTAAGAAAGAAATCACTAAAATATTATTCGATCAAGGGTATATTTTAAGTTATAAATTTGAAGATAATACGACACAAGGTAGTATTAAGATAGCTCTTAAATACAATAAATTGACCAAAGAACCTGTAATAAAAGAATTGCAAAGAATCAGTAAGCCTGGTTTACGTAAATACGCAGGGTCAGGCGAGATACCAAGAATTCTTAATGGATTAGGTATAGCTATTGTTTCTACTTCTCATGGTGTTATGACTGGTAAACAGGCTAAGCAAGAGAACGTAGGTGGAGAAGTACTTTGTTACGTATATTAACAGTATAAAAGGCAAAAGAAATGTCAAGAATAGGAAAAAATCCAGTAACTATTCCGTCTGGTGTCACTGTAGAAGTGACAGGTAATGTTGTTACTGTTAAAGGAAAATTAGGAGAGCTTTCTCAGGAGATAGATGCTATCGAAGTGAAAGTAGAAGAAGGTCAGGTTGTTCTAGAAAGACCTACTGAAACTAAAGATCATAAGGCAAAGCACGGTTTATATAGAGCTTTGATCAATAATATGGTACAAGGTGTGTCAGAAGGTTATACTAAAGAATTGGAATTGGTAGGAGTAGGTTATAGAGCTTCTAATCAAGGACAAAAATTAGATTTAGCTCTAGGTTTTTCTCACAACATCGTACTAGATGTTGCTCCAGAGGTAAAAGTAGAAACTATATCTGAAAAAGGTAAAAATCCGATCGTAAAATTAACTTCTCACGATAAACAATTAGTGGGGCAGGTAGCAGCTAAAATTAGAGGTTTCCGTAAGCCAGAGCCGTATAAAGGTAAAGGAGTTAAATTCGTAGGAGAACAATTAAGAAGAAAAGCAGGTAAATCTGCATAATAACGAAGTTATGGCATTCTCAAAAGATTTAAGAAGATTAAAAATCAGAAAGCGAATCCGCGGTAAAGTAAGCGGAACAGAACAACGTCCTAGATTATCTGTTTTTAGAAGTAATAAAGAGATCTATGCGCAAATCATAGACGATGTAACCGGTAAAACTATTGGTTCAGCTTCTTCTAGAGATAAAGACATTGCTACTGCATCAGGAAATAAAGCAGAAAAAGCAAGTTTGGTAGGTAAAGCTCTTGCTGAAAAAGCTAAAAAAGCAGGTGTAGATATCGTTTCCTTTGATAGAGGAGGGTATTTATATCATGGTAGAGTAAAATCATTAGCTGAAGGAGCTAGAGAAGCAGGACTTAAATTCTAAGAAATTATGTATCAAAAATATAAAAACGCAGAATTAGTAAAACCAAGTGGACTTGAATTAAAAGACCGTTTAGTTGGAGTACAACGTGTTACTAAAGTAACTAAAGGTGGTAGAGCATTCGGATTTTCTGCTATTGTAGTTGTAGGAGATGAAAATGGTGTTGTAGGTCACGGTTTAGGTAAGTCTAAAGAAGTGGCAGAAGCTATTTCGAAAGCAGTAGAAGATGCTAAGAAAAATTTAGTCCGTATACCTTTAACTAAAGGAACTTTACCTCACGAACAGAAAGGTAAGTATGGTGGGGCAAGAGTATTGTTACTCCCTGCTGCAACTGGTACAGGAGTTATTGCTGGTGGAGCAATCCGTGCAGTATTAGAGTCTGTAGGTGTACATGATGTACTATCTAAAAATCAAGGATCGTCTAACCCACACAATGTGGTGAAAGCAACTTTTGATGCTTTATTGCAAATGCGAAGTGCAGCGCAAGTAGCAAAACAAAGAGGAGTTTCACTAGAAAAAGTGTTTAAAGGATAAATATTAGGAACGATGGCAAAGATTAGAGTTAAGAAAGTAAAAAGCGCTATTAACCGCACACAAAGACAAAAAAGAACTTTGGAGGCTTTAGGTCTTAAAAAGATCGGTCAGGTTGTAGAGCATGATGACACTCCTAATATCCTTGGGATGGTAAATAAAGTTAAACATTTAGTTTCCGTAGAAACAAAATAAAATAAGCACATGGATTTAAGTAACTTAAAACCTGCTGCAGGTTCAGTAAAAAATAACAGTAAGCGATTAGGTCGCGGTCAGGGTTCCGGAAAAGGTGGAACTGCTGCTCGTGGTCATAAAGGAGCAAAATCACGTTCTGGGTATTCTAGGAAAATTGGTTTTGAAGGTGGTCAGATGCCACTTCAAAGACGTGTGCCTAAATTTGGTTTCACAAATATCAATAGAAAAGAATATCAAGGAGTCAATTTAGATACCTTACAGAAGTTAGTTGATGCTGGTAAAATAACTGATACCGTTAATGTTGACGTGTTATTAGATACACGTCTCGCAGGAAAAAATGATTTAGTTAAGATACTGGGTAGAGGTGAATTGAAGGCTAAATTAAAAGTCTCAGCTCATAAATTTACAGCCACTGCTAAGGCAGCTATAGAAGCAGCTGGTGGTGAAGCAGTAACCTTATAAAAGACATTTCATGAAATTTATTGATACAATAAAAAACATTTGGAAAATCGAAGAACTAAAGAATAGAATCTTAATTACTTTAGGATTACTTTTAGTCTATCGATTTGGAGCACAAGTTGTACTACCAGGAGTAGATGCGGCAGAGTTGGCTAATTTGGGTACTCAGACTCAAGATGGTTTACTAGGATTACTTAATGCATTTACAGGAGGGGCTTTTGCAAATGCTTCTGTATTTGCTTTAGGAATTATGCCTTACATATCTGCTTCGATTGTTGTGCAGTTGATGGGAATAGCTATTCCATATCTTCAGAAATTACAAAAAGAAGGGGAAAGCGGAAGAAAGAAAATTAATCAAATTACCAGGTGGTTGACTATCGCAATTACTTTAGTTCAAGGGCCGGGGTATATTTATAATTTGTTTGCAACACTTCCTCCAGCAGCTTTTAGTACAGAGATCAGTCAAACTGTTTTCGTTGTATCATCAGTAATTATCTTAACTACAGGTTGTATTTTTGCTATGTGGTTAGGTGAAAAAATTACAGATAAAGGTATCGGTAATGGTATTTCATTATTGATTATGGTTGGTATTATTGCTACACTTCCTCAATCATTTGTTCAGAATTTTATTTCTAGAACTTCTGGAGAAGGTGGAGATATTATTATGGTATTGATTGAATTGGTAATATGGTTTGTAATTATTTTAGCATCGGTGCTATTAGTAATGGCTGTACGTCAAATTCCAGTCCAATATGCTAGAAGAACTGCTAGCGGCGGATATGAAAAGAATGTTTTCGGATCACGACAATACATACCATTGAAGCTTAATGCTTCCGGTGTAATGCCGATTATATTTGCACAAGCAATTATGTTTATTCCAGCTGCGGTAGCAGGTCTTTCAGAGTCTGAAACTTCTCAAGGTATAGCAGCCGCTTTTAGCGATATATTCGGATTATGGTATAATTTATTGTTTGGACTATTGATAATAGTGTTCACATATTTTTATACTGCTATAACTGTTCCAACTAATAAGATGGCTGACGATTTAAAGCGAAGTGGTGGTTTTATCCCTGGAATTAGACCGGGTAGTGAAACTGCGGAGTACCTAGATAAGATAATGTCACAAATAACGTTGCCAGGATCTATATTTTTAGCGTTAATTGCTGTTTTTCCAGCAATCGCTGTAAAGGTTTTAGGTGTTCAGCAAGGTTGGGCATTGTTTTTTGGAGGAACTTCACTACTGATTATGGTAGGTGTTGCAATAGATACAATGCAACAAGTCAATTCTTATCTATTGAATAGACACTACGATGGATTAATGAAAACTGGTAAAAACCGAAAAGCAGTAGCATAATGGCAAAACAACCAGCAATAGAACAAGATGGAAGTATAATCGAAGCATTGTCTAATGCAATGTTTCGTGTAGAGCTAGAAAACGGTCACGTAGTGACAGCTCATATCTCAGGTAAAATGCGTATGCATTATATAAAATTACTACCTGGAGATAAGGTTAAGTTAGAAATGAGTCCTTATGATTTATCAAAGGCTCGTATAACATACAGATACTAATAATTTTAAGAATATTAGTTAATTAAGATTTTTTACGTACTTTTGCGGGCTGAAAATCTTGTTAACGACACCTTCTGAAATGCTTAATATGTATTTTCAGGATTTAAACACAAAGAGATGAAAGTTAGAGCATCAATAAAAAAGAGAAGTGCCGAGTGCAAGATTGTGCGTAGAAAAGGCCGTCTTTACGTAATTAATAAAAAGAATCCTAGATTTAAACAAAGACAAGGGTAATTATGGCAAGAATTGCAGGGGTAGATATACCTAAACAAAAGCGAGGAGTTATAGCATTAACCTATATCTTCGGAATTGGTAGAAGTAGAGCTAAAGAAATTTTAGTGGCTGCCAAAGTAGATGAAAATATTAAAGTTTCTGACTGGGATGATGATCAAATTGGTCGTATACGTGAAGCTGTAGGAACCTTTACTATTGAAGGAGAATTACGTTCTGAAGTACAGTTGAATATCAAACGTCTTATGGATATAGGATGTTACAGAGGTATTCGTCACAGAGCTGGTTTACCACTTAGAGGACAGCGTACTAAGAATAATTCTAGAACGCGTAAAGGAAGAAGAAAAACAGTTGCTAATAAGAAAAAAGCAACTAAATAATAAGTAGTATGGCAAAGTCAACTTCAAAAAAACGTAAAGTAATTGTTGAATCAGTAGGAGAAGCACATGTAACAGCTTCTTTTAACAACATTATTGTATCGTTAACAAATAAAAAAGGAGACGTTATTTCTTGGTCTTCAGCTGGAAAAATGGGATTCAGAGGTTCTAAAAAGAATACTCCCTATGCTGCACAGTTAGCTGCAGAAGATGCTTCTAAAGTGGCAATCGAAGCTGGGTTAAAGAAAGTAAAGGTCTATGTTAAAGGACCTGGAAATGGTAGAGAATCTGCGATACGATCTCTTCACAATTCAGGAATTGAAGTTTCAGAAATTATTGATGTAACTCCAATGCCACATAACGGATGTCGTCCTCCAAAAAGACGTAGAGTTTAATAATTGTATCCCGGAATTTTTTCGGGATCTTTTATACCTCATATATAATAATTAAAAGTAAGTCTAAAAGAGGAACAAAGGATTATCGAAGGAAAGAGACCTTAATTCATAACCTCCTCTAACAATTAAATTAATAAAATAATGGCAAGATATACTGGTCCAAAAACTAAAATCGCTCGTAAATTTGGTGAAGCGATCTTCGGAGACGATAAGTCATTCGAGAAAAGAAATTATCCTCCTGGTCAACACGGTAATAACCGACGTAGAGGTAAAAAAAGTGAATATGCTATTCAGTTAATGGAAAAGCAAAAAGCTAAATATACATATGGTGTATTAGAGCGTCAATTCCGAAATATGTTTGAAAAAGCAACAAGATCACAAGGTATTACAGGTGAGGTTCTACTTCAACTATGTGAATCTCGTTTAGATAATGTAGCTTTCAGAATGGGATTGGCAAATTCTCGTAGAGGTGCTAGACAGTTAGTCTCCCACAGACACGTTACCGTAAATGGAGAATTAGTGAATATTCCATCTTATCAGTTGAGACCTGGTGATGTTGTAGGGGTAAGAGAAAAATCAAAATCTTTAGAAGTTATTCAAAACTCTCTTTCTAATAATAGCAAAGTATACGAGTGGATTACTTTTAATAATGACACAAAACAAGGTACTTTCGTATCTGTTCCGGCTAGAATTCAAATTCCGGAAAACATCAACGAACAATTCATCGTCGAATTATATTCGAAGTAATAACTCTTAGAAGAAACAATAATATGGCAATATTAAATTTTCAGAAGCCCGATAAAGTTATCATGATCGACTCTAGTGAGTTTGATGGTAAATTCGAATTTAGACCATTAGAACCAGGGTACGGATTAACAGTTGGTAACGCTTTGCGAAGAGTTTTGCTATCTTCTTTAGAGGGATTCGCTATAACTTCGTTAAGAATTGAGGGGGTAGATCATGAGTTTTCTACTATTTCTGGAGTTGTAGAAGATGTAACAGAAATTATTTTGAATCTTAAACAAGTACGCTTTAAGCGTCAGATAGAGGATATCGATAACGAGTCTGTTACAATTTCAATTTCTGGTCAAGAGCAATTGACGGCTGGAGATTTTCAAAAGTTCATTTCTGGTTTCCAAGTTCTTAATCCGGACTTAGTAATCTGTAATATGGATAAGAAAGTAGCACTTAACCTTGAGATTACTATTGAAAAGGGAAGAGGTTATGTTCCTGCAGAAGAAAACAAGAAAGCGAACGCTCCTATTGGTACAATTTTCACAGATTCAATATATACTCCAATTAAGAACGTTAAGTATAGTATTGAGAATTATCGTGTTGAACAAAAAACAGATTACGAAAAATTAGTTTTCGAAATTGTTACCGATGGTTCAATACATCCTAAGGATGCATTGACTGAAGCTGCAAAAATCTTGATTCATCACTTTATGTTATTTTCTGATGAGCGTATTACATTAGAAGCTGATGAGATCGCTCAGACTGAAACATATGATGAAGAATCTTTACATATGAGACAGTTGTTAAAAACTAAGTTGATTGATATGGATCTTTCTGTAAGAGCTCTTAATTGTTTGAAAGCAGCAGAAGTTGATACATTAGGTGATTTAGTATCATATAACAAGAATGACTTGATGAAGTTCCGTAACTTTGGTAAGAAATCTTTAACAGAGCTTGAAGAGCTTGTAAATGTTAAAGGTCTTAATTTTGGTATGGATCTTTCCAAATATAAATTAGATAAAGACTAACACATCATATTTTGCTCTCTGCACGAAGCAGATTGAGCAAGATGATGCTTAAATTTTTAATGTCATGAGACACGGAAAAAAAATAAATCATTTAGGTAGAAAGACAGCCCATCGTAAAGCTATGCTTGCTAATATGGCTTGTTCTCTTATAGAGCATAAGAGAATAAATACTACTGTTGCAAAAGCAAAAGCGCTTAAACAATTTGTAGAGCCATTGGTAACTAAATCTAAAGAAGATACTACGCACAATCGTCGTATTGTGTTCAGTAAATTACGTAGCAAGTACGCAGTAGCGGAATTGTTTAGAGATGTAGCTGCTAAAGTTGGTGATAGACCTGGAGGATATACCAGAATTATTAAACTTGGTAATCGTCTTGGGGATAATGCAGATATGGCAATGATAGAGTTAGTTGATTATAATGAGCTTTATAATGCGGGTAAACCAGCTAAAAAGAAATCTACTAGAAGAGGTAGAACTAAGAAGACTGAAGCTGCACCAGTAGTAGAAACTCCTAGTTCTGAAGAAGAATAAATGGGAAATGTGATTTACACATAATTATAAAGGATAAACGTTCGTCGTTTATCCTTTTTTTTTGAATATTTTTAAATTTTTTAAAAGCCTTTAATAGGAAATTAAATAGCAAAAAGTATATAAGATGAAATATCAATCTCGAAAAAAAGCAATTGTCTTATTAGCAGACGGAACCATTTTTTATGGAAAAGCTGTTGGAAAAGAGGGTACGGCATTTGGTGAAGTATGTTTTAATACAGGAATGACGGGTTATCAGGAGATTTTTACAGACCCTTCATATTTCGGACAGTTAATGGTGACTACCAATGCGCATATTGGAAATTATGGAACGAATGATGAGGAGGTAGAGTCAGATTCGATTAAAATTTCTGGTTTGATTGTTAAAAATTTTAGTTATGAATTTTCTCGTGATCTTGCTGATTGGTCTCTTCAAGAGTTTTTAGAAAAGCATAATTTATTAGCCGTGTCTGATGTAGATACGCGTGCTTTGGTAAGTTATATACGCGATAATGGTGCAATGAATGCCTTAATCTCTACAGAAATTGATGATATTGATTCGTTGAAAAAACAATTAGCTGCAGTTCCTGATATGAACGGTCTAGAGCTTGCATCCAAGGTTTCTACAAAAGAACCTTATTTTTTTGGAGATCCTAATGCAACATACAAGATTTCCGCTTTAGATATTGGGATAAAAAAGAATATACTTCGTAACCTGGCAAAAAGAGATGCGTATGTTAAGGTTTTTCCTTACGATACGACTTTCGGGGAAATGAGTGAATGGGGTCCAGATGGATATTTTCTTTCTAATGGACCAGGTGATCCTGAGCCGTTATCGAAAGCTATTGAAACTGCTAGAGAAATCATCAAAAGGGATTTGCCATTGTTTGGTATTTGTTTAGGTCATCAGGTAATAGCTCTAGCCAATGGTATAAGTACATATAAAATGCATCATGGCCATAGAGGTATAAATCACCCTGTAAAAAATTTAGTTACTGGAAAAGGAGAAATAACATCTCAGAATCATGGTTTTGCAATCAATAGAGAAGAAACAGAAAACAATTCTGATGTAGAGATAACTCATGTTCATTTAAATGATCATACAGTAGCTGGAATTAAAATGAAGAATAAAAATTGTTTTTCAGTTCAATATCATCCAGAAGCTAGTCCAGGACCAAATGATTCTATTTATTTATTTGATCAGTTTATTAGTAATATTAAGAAAGCAAAGGAGGAAGTTTAAACTTTTATGTTTGTTGCGAATACCGTGTGTTTAACGAGAAGTTAATCTATAACGTTATAGTTGATAACTTGTTGTGTTTGCTGTGGTTTAAGCAATAAATTAAGAGGTTTTCTGAGGTATTTAAATTTACCTGTTTTGTATATTGCGAAGAATTAAAATTATCCAACAAAAACAAATCAAGAAATGAGTGTAATTATAAATATTCACGCTAGACAAATTTTAGATTCACGTGGTAACCCTACAGTAGAAGTAGACGTGATTACCGAAAATGGTGTTTTAGGTAGGGCCGCAGTTCCTTCCGGAGCGTCAACAGGAGAACACGAGGCTGTGGAGCTAAGAGATGGTGGAAGTGATTATATGGGTAAAGGAGTTAAAAAGGCAGTAGAAAATGTGAATACTATAATTGCTGAAGAATTATTGGGATATTCTATATTTGACCAAAACTTATTAGATCAGACTATGATCGAACTGGATGGAACTCCTAATAAATCTAAATTAGGTGCAAATGCAATTTTAGGTGTTTCCTTAGCCGCTGCAAAGGCAGCTGCAAACGAACTTAATATGCCATTATATCGTTATGTTGGAGGAGTAAGTGCTAATACATTGCCTGTTCCGATGATGAATATTATTAATGGAGGGTCTCATAGTGATGCACCAATTGCATTTCAAGAGTTTATGGTGATGCCTGTAAAAGCGAAAGATTTTACTCATGCAATGCAAATGGGAACAGAAATTTTCCATAATTTAAAGAAAGTACTTCATGATAGAGGATTAAGTACTGCGGTAGGTGACGAAGGTGGTTTTGCACCAACTTTGGACGGTACAGAAGATGCTTTGGATTCGATTGCATTAGCTGTTGAGAAAGCTGGGTATAAGTTTGGAGATGAAGTAATGGTTGCTTTAGACTGTGCCGCTGCAGAATTTTTTGTTGATGGGAAGTATGACTATACTAAATTTGAAGGAAAAACTGGTGTCATAAGAACTAGCGAAGAACAAGCTGATTACCTTGCTGAATTAGCTTCTAAGTACCCTATTGTTTCAATAGAAGATGGTATGGATGAAAATGACTGGGATGGTTGGAAATATCTAACGGATAAAGTTGGAGATAAAGTACAATTGGTTGGAGATGATTTATTTGTAACAAATGTAGAAAGGTTGTCAAGAGGAATTGAAAATGGTATAGCTAATTCAATTTTAATTAAAGTTAACCAAATAGGAACACTTACAGAGACAATAGCAGCCGTAAATATGGCACATAATGCAGGGTATACTTCTGTGATGTCTCACCGATCTGGTGAAACTGAAGATAATACTATTGCAGATTTAGCAGTTGCTTTAAATACTGGTCAGATTAAAACAGGTTCAGCATCACGTAGTGATAGAATGGCAAAGTATAATCAATTACTTCGAATAGAGGAAGAATTGGGTGTAATAGCCTATTATCCTAAGGAAAAAGCATTCAAAGTTAAAAAATAAGTAAGTAGAGAATAGGGAGAGTTCTTGTTATATTCTTCTTATTGATAGAGTTTTATGTATTTGAAAATGACTAATCAATTTCTGTGTTTTATGAGTTGATTTTTTATAAAAAATATAGATTTTTAAAAGAGGATTCATTGTGAATCCTCTTTTTTTTAGAAGTAACATCAAAGAGAGAGTTCTATTCTAAAATAGATGGTATCATTAATAATATATTAACACTATATTTTGTAATTTAGCAACCCTTATTATAACAGCAAAATTCTAAATAATCACAATGTCAAAAAAAGCTACTTTAGAAATAGACGGTAACAAATATGAGTTCCCAATAATAGAAGGAACTGAAAAAGAATTAGGAATTGATATCAAAACTCTTAGAGGTGTCACTGGAGGTATAACTACTATTGATCCAGGGTATAAAAACACAGGGAGTTGTGAGAGTGCGATTACTTTTCTGGATGGAGAAAAAGGAATTCTGAGATACCGAGGATATTCTATAGAAGAGCTAGCCGAGAAAGCAGATTTTTTAGAAGTAGCTTACTTATTGATTTTTGGAGAGTTACCATCAGCTGAGCAGCTTGGTAAATTTGATAAAGATATCAAAGAGGAGTCTCATGTTGATGAAGACATGAAAAAGATTCTTGATGGATTTCCAAAAAGTGCCCATCCTATGGGAGTTCTTTCATCTTTGACAAGTGCATTAATAGCCTTTAATCCAGGATCTGTTGATGTCGATTCTGAAGAGGAGATGTACAATGCTATTGTGAAAATATTGGCTAAGTTTCCTGTGTTAGCAGCTTGGACAATGAGAAAAAGAAAAAGTTTGCCATTGGATTATGGAGACAATGCTTTGGGGTATGTTGAGAATTTGCATAAAATGATGTTCTCTAGGCCTAATAAAACATATGAAGCTAATAAGATTGTAAATGATGCATTAGACAAACTGTTAATTCTACATGCAGATCACGAGCAAAATTGTTCTACTTCTACTGTTAGAATTGTAGGATCATCTCATGCAGGATTGTTTACTTCTTTGTCAGCAGGAATTTCAGCACTATGGGGACCTTTACATGGGGGAGCAAATCAGGCAGTTATAGAAATGCTTGAAGCAATAAAAGAAGATGGAGGAGATACGGCAAAATATATAGCTAAAGCAAAAGATAAAGAGGATTCTTTCCGTTTGATGGGGTTTGGGCATAGAGTTTACAAAAACTTTGATCCAAGAGCAAAAATTATAAAAGTAGCTGCAGAAGAGGTACTTGCTGATCTGGGAATTGAAGATCCTGTTCTAGATATTGCTAAAGGTCTTGCTAAAGTAGCTTTAGAAGATGAATATTTCGTAAAAAGGAAATTATATCCTAATGTGGATTTCTATTCTGGAATTATATATAGAGCCTTAGGAATACCAACCGAAATGTTTACCGTTATGTTTGCGTTAGGAAGATTACCTGGTTGGATTGCGCAATGGAGAGAAATGCGTCTTCGTAAAGAACCAATAGGAAGACCAAGACAAATATATACTGGAGAAACATTTAGGGCTTTTAAACCAGTTTCTGATAGATAATTAAAAGCTTATAAAAGTGAAAGGGTGTTGAAGTATTTCAACACCCTTTTTTTATGAAATTATCAATATGTTGTTTTTAAAGAAGCTCACTTTAGGGATTTGATAAAAAGTTAATATTTTTTTCGAATAAAATTAGCATCTACATAACCCCTATTCCTATATTTGTTGGATCATAAAATGATATAACAACTATAGTTTTACCTTAAAAATAAACGATTGAAACTAAACATCCAAAATGAAACTTCAAGACTCAGAGCAGTTGTTTTAGGTACGGCCATAAGTAACGGTCCTGTTCCAAAAATTGAAGAAGCTTATGATCCTAAATCCATAGAGCATATTAAAGCTGGGACATATCCCAAAGAGTCTGATATGGTTTTGGAGATAGAAGCTGTAGCTAAGGTTTTTGAAAAATATGATGTAAAAGTATATAGACCTGAAGTAATACAGAATTATAACCAAATTTTCGCAAGAGATATTGGATTAGTAATAGAGGATACATTTATAAAATCAAATATACTTCCAGATAGAGAAAAAGAGATTAAGGCTATTGAATATGTAATTGATCAAATCAATCCTAAAAAAGTCTATAAAGCCCCATCAGAAGATATCCATTTTGAAGGCGGTGATATTATGATTCACAACGATCATGTTTTTATAGGAACTTATAGAGGACAAGATTATAGTGATTGTATTGTCGCAAGAACCAACATGAAAGGGGTGGAATATATTAGATCACTTTTTCCAAACAAAATAGTGAAGGAGTTTGATCTTCGTAAATCAATGGATGATCCAAGAAATAATGCTTTACACTTAGATTGTTGTTTTCAACCTGTAGGTAAAAATAAAGCTATAATCCATAAAGAAGGATTCAGAAATTTAGATGATTATAAATATTTAGTTGACTTTTTTGGAAATGAAAATTTATTTCATATTAACAGAGATGAAATGTATTATATGAATTCTAATATATTTTCTATATCGGAAAATATAGTGATTTCTGAGAAAGGTTTTACTAGATTAAATACTTGGTTACGTAGCTTAGATATAACTGTAGAAGAGGTTGCTTATTCGGAAATAGCAAAACAAGAAGGTCTTTTACGTTGTTCCACTATGCCATTGATAAGAGATTAGATAATGAAACAAATTACAAACACTATAGTAATGATTCGTCCGGTTAAGTTTAGGATGAATGAGGAAACAGCAGTTAATAACTATTATCAAGATACTACTGATAATAGTAGGGAAGACGTTAATATAATAGCACAAAAAGAATTTGATAGTTTCGTCGAAAAACTCAAATTAGTAGGTGTAAATGTTATTGTAATAGATGATAAGCTAGAAAATGATACACCAGATTCTATTTTTCCAAATAACTGGGTTTCTTTTCACGAGAATGGAGATGTGGGTTTATATCCTATGTTTGCTGTTAATAGGAGGAGAGAACGTCGTCCAGAGGTTTTAGATGTAATTGAAGATGCTGGATTTGAAATAAAAAATATAATAGACTATACTGCGGCAGAGGAAGATGATATTTTTCTTGAAGGGACAGGAAGTCTTGTTTTGGATAGATTTCATAGAAAAGCGTACTGTGCACTTTCGCCACGAGCAGATGAACAATTACTGATTGAGTTCTGTGAGGATTTTGAATATACTCCAGTAATTTTTACTGCATATCAAACGGTGAAAGGTGAGCGATTGGCAATTTATCATACCAATGTTATGATGGGAGTTGGAGAAACTTTTGCAGTAGTGTGTTTGGATTGTGTCGATGATAAAAAAGAACGGAAAAGTTTGGTAAAGCATCTAAAGAATGATGGCAAAGAAATAATTTCAATAACCGAAGCTCAGGTTAATAATTTCGCTGGGAATATGTTACAAGTAGTTGGAGCCGATGAGAAACAATATTTGGTAATGTCCTCTGCTGCATATAATAGTTTATCAAAGGATCAAGTATCTAAAATAGAGAAACATTGTGATATTTTACATAGTAACCTTGAAACAATCGAAAGATTAGGTGGAGGAAGTGCTCGTTGTATGATGGCGGAAATTTTTCTTCCCAAAAGATAATTATGATCTGAAAACGGTTAAAAGATATCGTAAAAATACGAAGTGATATCTTTTAACTATTTTTGATACAATAAATAAACAAATGCTTTCGAAGAAAACAAAATATGGATTAAAAGCACTAACCTATATAGCAAGAAAAAGGTGTGAACATCCTGTTTTAATATCTGAGATTGCTAAAAGTGAAAATATTTCTCAAAAATTTTTAGAAAGTATATTACTTACGCTTCGTAAGAATGGTCTTTTAGGTTCTAAAAAAGGAAAAGGCGGTGGGTATTATTTAATTAAAGAACCTAAAGAAATTTCAATGGCATCAGTAATAAGAGTACTAGAGGGACCAATAGCAATGTTACCTTGTGTAAGTTTGAACTTTTATGAAAAATGTGATGATTGTCCTGATGAAGATGCTTGTACTGTGCATCGACTTATGTTAGAGGTAAGAGATAATACCTTAAAAGTTTTGGAAAATAGAACGTTAGGCGACTTTATGGGTTGATCTCTTAATATTCGGGAACTCGAATAAATTTATAAGGCCCTTGAATGCTTCCCCAAACTTGTTTACCTTCTATATCATAACCTCTATCCCAAGAGGTAATTTTATTTTTACTGATTACGATATTACTCGTTGTATAAGATATTTTATTGCTGAAACTACTGGGGCAAGTGCCATTTTTAGTTTTTCCATGATAAATAGTTGAAGTCTCTTTTTTAAAATATACATTACATCCTTCCTTATTTTTAAGACTATCAATGGTTAATTTATCAAACTTAGAAATGTCTTTCCAACCATTTATATATTTTTTTTGATTAGGGATGATATAGTTAACACTGTTAATAGTTGTACTATCTAACTTCTGAAAATTTATTATCCTTTGATTATAAATTGAGGAACTATTCTTTTCATTATATAGTTCTTGATAGAACCAATAACCTGGTCTATCTTTCCATATGGGAATATTAACCAAGCATACTGCAAAATAGCCAGATTCTTCTTGCGCTTGTTTTTTTGAAGAAAATTTCCCTGATAAAAACCCAGTAAAATCATCTAGTTGAGAATCACGCTCTATCTTAGTACTACAACTCAAAGTAGTAATTAATAAGATTAGAAAAAGTGATGATCTCTGCATGTGCTTTTTGTACAAAAATACTAATATTTTAACAAAAAAACGTTGTTTACCGATAAAATAGGCTTTTTATCTATTTTTATTTTTGTTTTGTGACGCGATATTACGTATCATTCCACCGAATATAAAGTAATGAAAAGGAACCATGAGATACCAGTACAATCTACCCCAAATTCCTCTCGGTCTAAAGGTAGCGGTTTGATGGAGGATGTTATCTTTATCAATATCAAATTCTAACCAAGCCTCTCCAGGAACCTTCATTTCGGCAAAAAGTAACAAGCGCTTTTCGTTTTTATCAGCAACCAAAACTCGCCAAAAATCTAAAGCGTCTCCAGAGTAAATTTTATCTAGATTTGTCCTTCCTCTTCTTAATCCAACTCCACCAAAAAATTTATCTATATGTCCTCTTATTTTCCACATCCAATCTCCATAATACCAACCGGTTTCTCCACCAATTGCCCATATTCTTTCAACGACAAGATTAGGATCATTAATTTTAATTTTCTTCTTGTCTCTAAGGCATCCTTTTTTAGGAACTGTAACATATTTCTGAATATCTTCATTAAAACGTCCGCTGATCATAGAATCCTTCCAGCTAGATACTACTTGATTTTGTTCAATTTTAATAAAAGCTAATTCCAAGGCTTTGGTATATGTCATAGGTTCAATCTCTAACATTTCTTGTAACCGTTTATCATTAGCAACTACAGGTATGCTCATGCTGTCTACCAGGTTTAATGCAAGTTTATAAGAGGTAGATGTTACAAAATATAACCAATAAGAAGAAAGCTTAGGAGTCATGACGGGTAACGTAAAAATAAATAGTTTAACTCCTCTTACTTTTGCGTAGAGTAATAACATTTGTTTATAGGTGATTACATTGGGTCCACTTATATCAAATGATTGGTTATAACATTCTGAATTACCTAATACTCCCGTCATAAAACTGAGAACATCTCTAACGGCAATAGGATGAGTTTTGGTGTTTACCCATTTTGGTGTTATCATTACGGGTAATTTTTCACATAGATCTCTTATGATTTCAAAAGAAGAACTACCAGATCCAACGATAATTCCTGATCGTAAAACAGTTAGGTTAAAATCTCCTTGATATAAGGTTTCTTCAACATTCTTTCGCGACCAAAGATGTTTAGATAAATTCTTTTCATTTACAATGCCACTTAGATAGATTACTTGTTTGATATTGGTTTGAGCAACATATATATTGAAGTTTTGAGCAGAAATTTCTTCCTTTTTGTCAAAGTCAGAAGTTGATGAACTCATAGAATGAATTAGATAATATGCGGCATCAATGTCTTTAGGTAGGATTTTAGTATCTGGATCTTCTAAAAAATCAATCTCTACAATAGAAATTCTTTTCAATGTTTCTTGATCGATTGAGAGTCTGTCTTTATCTCTTACCGCACAAATGACCTCGTGACCAGAATCTAATAATAAGGGTAGTAATCTCATACCAATATATCCGTTGGCACCGGTAAGTAGTATTCGCATTTTTTATGTAAAAGATACGAAGAAATAAATTGGTCAGACCTACATGGAATAAGAAGGATTTTATTTAATTGAGCAATTAAAGTTTTAATAGAATTTAATTATAAATCTTCCACGCATGTAGGCCTATTGTATGCTTTATAGTTGATTATTTTTTTTACATATTGATGAATTTTGGTATCAGTACTTTTTGCGTAAAATTTAATAAAATAATTGTCTTTATAAATACTATATTCTTTTGCTTTCCTTTTGTAGAGAGTTAATTTATAAAAAGGAATAGCTAATAGATATGTTTCTAAGCAAATTCCAAATCCTACTAAAACATCTTTAGGTCTAAACTCTATATTACAGCTATTTAGATTATTATCTAGTATTAGTGAATTATTGATTTCTACACTGGCTTTAGTTATGCTAAGTTTAGGAGAACCGACACTACCTAATTTTATTTGCTCTTTTATGGTAAATGGCTTCCGAACTTGTTCGTGAAGATTTTTTTTAAGTTTTGGATGTCGGCACGTATAATTAACCAGCATTTTTTCTTTTGTTACAAGATACGAATTGATCCATATTCAAGTGGTAGAAGATTATATTTCTATTATCTTTACTGCCTGATTTTTGTACCAAAGACAATTTATAAAATGACATTACAACAAACCATTTCGGGACAGGTAAAAGCAGCAGTAAAAGAACTGTATAGTGCAAACTTAGAATCTGTAGAATTACAAGGAACTCGCAAAGAGTTCGAAGGTGATATTACAGTAGTAGTTTTTCCTATGTTGCGCGTCGTAAAGGGTAATCCTGTTCAGATAGGTGAAGCTGTAGGAGCTTATTTAATAGAGCATGTAGAAGAGATTACATCATTTAATGTGGTAAAAGGATTTCTTAATCTTGTAATTGCCGATCAATATTATCTAAACTTTTTTACAGATATAAAAGATGTCAAACAGTATGGTTTTGTAACTCCAAAAAAAGGGGGTAAAGCTGTAATGGTTGAATATTCTTCTCCAAATACGAATAAGCCATTGCATCTTGGCCATGTAAGGAATAATTTATTAGGCTATGCGGTATCAGAAATCATTAAAGCTAGTGGTAAAAAAGTATATAAAACCCAGATTATTAATGATAGAGGAATCCATATTTGTAAAAGTATGGTAGCATGGCAAAAATTTGGGGATGAAGCAACTCCAGAGTCTACAGGGTTAAAAGGAGATAAACTGGTTGGTAATTTTTATGTAAAGTTTGATCAAGAATATAAAAGCGAAATATCAGAGTTGATTGCTTCTGGTAAAACAGAAGACGAAGCAAAAAAGGAAGCTTCTATTTTGATGGAAGCTCAAGAAATGCTTAGAAAATGGGAAGCTGGAGATGAAGATGTTGTAAAGCTTTGGAAAACCATGAACAGTTGGGTATATGCTGGTTTTGATGAGACATATAAATCACTAGGTGTCGATTTTGATAGCTATTATTATGAAAGCAATACATATCTTTTAGGAAAGGATAACATAGAAGAAGGTCTTGCCAGTGGCGTATTCTTTAAAAAAGGAGATGGATCTATTTGGTGTGATCTTACTGATGAAGGCTTGGATGAAAAATTAGTATTACGTAGTGATGGTACGTCGGTATATATGACTCAAGACATTGGTACGGCCATACAGCGTGTTAAAGATAATCCAGATATCGGAGGTATGATTTATACTGTAGGTAATGAACAAGATTATCATTTTAAAGTACTTTTTCTAATTCTTAAAAAACTTGGATATGATTGGTCCAAGAATTTACACCATCTAAGCTATGGAATGGTAGATCTACCTAGTGGTAAAATGAAAAGTAGAGAAGGTACTGTAGTGGATGCGGATGAGCTTATCATAGAAATGGCAGAAACCGCTGGAGAAATTTCTAAGGAATTAGGAAAATTAGAAGGATATTCTGAAGAAGAAAAAAATTCAGTTTACAAAACCATTGGATTGGGAGCATTAAAATATTTTCTTCTAAAAGTAGACCCTAAAAAAAGAATACTCTTTGACCCTTCAGAGTCGGTAGATTTTCAAGGTAATACTGGACCTTTTATCCAATATACATATGCAAGAATCCAGGCCATAATACGCAAAGCAGATTTTGATTTGAATGATTCTGTGAAAAATATTACATTGGATGGAAAAGAGAAAGAACTAATAAAATTATTAGAAGTATATCCTGAAATCATTCAGAATGCGGCAAAGGATTTGAGTCCAGCAATTATAGCTAATTACACTTATGATTTAGTGAAGGGGTATAATTCGTTTTTTCAGAATGTATCTATATTTGGAGCAGATTCTGAAGCCGAAAAGATTTTTAGAGTTCAACTTTCGGGAGTAGTTGGTGCTACTATTAAATCTGCATTTGGACTATTAGGGGTTGAGGTTCCAGAGCGTATGTAATAATCTACGAGACCGAAGTTTTAGGAAGTGTAATACAAAAGGTGCTTCCTTCCCCTTGAGTACTTTTAACATCTAAGGTTCCTTGATTTAGAGTAATTAGTTCTTTGCAAATTTTTAATCCTAACCCAGTACCTGTTTCATTGTTTGTCCCTTTAGTAGTTAGGTTTTCATCGGTAAATAGTTTGCTTGTGTTTTTCTTAGAAATTCCTATTCCTGTATCTTTAAAATAGATTTTGGTGCTATTTCCCTCTTCTTTTTTATAAATAGTGATCGTGTCGCCGGAGTTGCAAAATTTTATAGCATTAGCAATTAGATTTTGAGTTACAATAGTAGACATATCTTTATCTGCATATACTCTTGTAACTTCAGTCATATTATTGATGAGTTTTATTCCTTTCTTAGAAGCTTTAGATGCAAAAAACACAAACTTATTTTTTATTATTTCAGAGAAATCAAAAGTTTTAGGATTAGCCTTAAGTTCATTCATTTGTGACTTAGACCAGTTTAAAAGATTAGTTAATAGTAAAGAAGTCTGATGAGTGCTATTAGACAACAGTGGAATTATTTCCTTGAATTCATTTTCAGAAATTACATCATCTCTTAATAAGTTAAGTGTAGTGTCTAGTCCGTGAATTTCATTTTTTAAATCGTGAGAGACGATAGAAAATAATTTGTTTTTTACCTGATTAGATTCATTAAGTTCCTTGATATACTTAGCTCTTTGTAACCTGCTTTTTACTATTCCAATGATAAAAATAATGGCTACAGCAAAACCAGCAATCGCAATATAAGTGTAAATTTTTTGTTTAAATAGTTCTTCTTTAACCTCTTGTTCAGCTATTTTTTGTTTATCTAAAATTGCCTGTTGTTTTTTTTCATTTTCGAGTCTTTTTTTAACGAGGTCTATTTTCTGACTGGTTTCTTTAAGTGTATGTTCATTAAATAAATTTTTATATTCTTTCTGCCACCTGTAAGCGCCTACATAATTACCTTTTGCAGAATCTAATATCGAAGATAAATCATAACTATTAAGTAATAATGGAGTAGAGTTAAGGTTTTTTGCTTCTTTTCTAGCGGCAGAGATATATGTATCAGCTTCTTGATATTTGTTCGTTTTGATAGCAATTTCGCCTAATGACAGTTTCGTTCGAGTAAGTCGTTCTTTGTAAGCTATTTTCCCACCAAGAAAAAGTGCAGATTCGTAATATTTCTTAGCCTGCTGATATTCTTTCTTAAGAAAAGAAATTTTGCCCAGTGCACTATATGCTTCAGAGATACCTTGACTGTCATTATCTTCTTTGTTTGTTTTTAATGATTGGTTCAATAATACTAATGCGCTATCAAGCTTGTTTTCTTTTGTGTAAATTATAGCTAAATTATTTAAAGTAGAACCTATGGTATTGGAATTAGTTTTCTTTTTTAGTTGTAAAGACTGATAGTAGTATTTTTTAGCAGCATCAAAGTCATTTAGGTCAGCATAAACATTTCCAATATTATTGATAGTCGTCGATAAACTAGCACTATCCTTTAGCTTTTCATAGTACATGTTTGCTTCTAAGAGATGAGTAATACTCTTTTCTGGGTTGCCTAATCGCTGTTCTATAACAGCTTTGTTATTTTGGATCATTGCAAGTCCTCGGGTGTAATTAATTCTTCCGTAATATAAAGCCGCCTGATCAAAACATTTTAATGATTCATAGAGTTTATCTGTTTGGTTGTATATAGATGCTTTTTCATTGTGTAATTGACCAACTCCTTTATCATATTTTATTTTTTTAGAAATTCTTATGAAAGTGTCGCAATACTTTAAACCTTCCGTGAATTTTTCATTCAAGCTCAATTCATAAATTAGATCGGCAGCTGAGTTAATATGTAATGAATCTGATATAGAATTTGTAGCTAGAATAAGGCTGTCCAATTGTTTTTGTTGACAAAAAGAAATACTACTAAAAAATAATAGTATCAATGTAAAAAGAAGGCGTAGGTGTTTCATACATATTATTTAGGGCAGGTATAAATTACAATATTTTCATCTAGTTTTGTGTTTTTTTTAACAAAAATTTTTATTTCTGTGTGTTTTTTGTTTATTTTAGGGAAAAGTTGTTTTACCCCATAACAAAAGAAGTTCTCTTCTACGATACTAAATGAATTATCAAATTTCTAAAGCTACGGATAGTGATTTACCATTAATGCAGCGTCTGTTTTATCAGACAGTTACTATTTATGGTTCTAAAATTTTCACGAAAGAAGAAGTGAAAATATATTCTAGATTAGCTTTAGATAAAAAACATTGGATTCAAAAATTCACTGAAGATTTTGTGTACAATGCAAAACTAAATGGAGAGGTGGTTGGTTCATTTTCTCTTAGTAAAGATGGTGTCATAGAGTATATTTTTGTCCATCAGAATTATCAAGGTCGAGGTATTGCGAAAGAGTTGTATAAAACTTTGGAAAGAGTAACTAAAGAAGCTAGGATAGGAATCTTAACAACTCGAATTAATATGAGTACAAAAGATTTTTTTAAGAAAAATGGTTTTGAAATAATTAAAAGTATAGAGAAAGTAGCTGGAGGAGAAGATATAGTTACTTACAATGGCGTAAAGAATTTTTAGAAATTTAGACGTAAAACAGCATTTGGGGTAATCCTGAGACCTAATTCTTTTACTTCTTCTACTTCGTTTTGATCTCTTCTTATATAATAATTATTAAAAATATTTTCCTGATCAGTAATATTCCAAATAGAAATTCCTGCAAGCCCATTTATTTTTTTGGTAATTTTAAAAGTATACGTGGAGGAAAGATCTAACCTAATGTAACTACCCAATCGATTGCTATTAGGGTTTAAGTAGTTTATAGTATCGTTTTGGATTATATTGTTTGGGTTAGGTAAAGTAGTTGGTTTTCCGCTATGCCAGTTAATACCAGCAGATATTTTTAGATTATTCTTGTTATATGCAACAGCAAAATTTACATTATGACGTATATCATTATTATTAGGAAAGTTAGAAGGACTTAAACTATTAAATGTATATTCATTGTCTGCATAGGAATAGCTAAGCCAAGTACTAAAGTTTTTGAATCTTTTATTGACTAAAAAATCAATTCCTAAAACAGAATAACTACCATGATCATTTTCAAATTCAAATTGATTTTGAAAACCTTGACTTCTGGTAATAATACCTTTAACATCTTTATAATAAAGATCTGTAGTAACTAACCAGTTATTATGGTTATAGCTAAGACCAATAGAGGCTTGTTTACTTTTTAGAATAGGAATGTCTTCATCATTTGATAATACCCATCTTCGACTTTCTATACCTAAAAAATCATTTTGAAGATCAATAATCTGTGAGCTTGATTGGCTTTTTATTTCACCAAGAAGTTCCAGTGTGAAATGATTCATAAATCGTTTGTAAAGATTTATACGAGGTTCAAAAATATAGGTATTAAACTTCTCTAAATAGTTAAGACGAGCTCCCAAATTGGCATATATGGAATTACCGTCAGACCTATATTCTATCTCCGAAAATAGACTATGTGTTCGAACTACTTCTTTCGTGAGATCTCTAAATGTCGGATTGTTTACATCTCGTAGATATGATACTCCAGTTTCGTTAAATTGATATCCATTTTTTAAATTAATATTAAAATTAGTCTTAAGCAGAGTGTTTAGTTTTACACCATTTTCCAAGACATCATTTTCTTGGAGAAGTCTCTGATTATTTTGTATATCCGAATTAACCGTTTCCAGAGTATAGTTTGTTCCGTACAGGAGTAATTCACTCTGGAAAAATTCACTCCAATTACGCTGGTACAGAATACCACCTACAAGATTTTTTTGTTTAGCACTACTTTCTCTTGAAATATCAATTTGACTATCCATGGCATTTTCCTGAAAAACAAGATTATTACGCATTGCCAAGGTGTTTATTTTAATAAGATCTTTTGATGATAGTTGGTATAACCATCTTATACTTAAATCATAAAAAGAAAACCGTTCATCAGAATTATCACTGCTGATTACCTCAGAATTCTGGAATGCTTTACGAAAGAATCGATTATAGGTAGGAGTTTTAAGGATTTCATTAGTAGAGTGTCTTACGGCTAATTGAATGGAAGATTTTTTACTAATAGGAGTGTCAATATAGCCATCAATACTTATTAAATTAAGACCAATACTAGCATCTAGTTCATCGTTAATGTTGTTAGTAGTGTTCATTGCGATCACACTAGAAACTCCATCACCATACCTTGCACTAGAACCATTTTTAAATACTTGTACGTTTTTGGTTAGATATGGATTAAACGCAGAAATGAGACCAAAAAAGTGACTGGATTGGTACATCTTTATGCCATCCCATAGTATTAGATTTTGATCATTAGTTCCACCACGTACATTAATATCAGAAACAGTTTCGTTTACGCTCAGTATGCCTGGAAGAGCTTGTATCGTTTGTAATAAATCCGGTTCAGTAAGGCCTGGTAGAATGCCAAAATTATTATAATCTATACGAATGGAACCATCTAGCTGTTTATCTATTCCTTTAATCAGGTAATCGTTAAGAATAATTTCATTTATGTATTCAATTTTTTGAGTCAAAATAACATTCTTACAAGGTTCTTTAATGAAGTCTAATGAAGAAAGTGTTAGAGGTAGATACCCTAGGTAATTTATTTTAATTTTCTCATTTGGTGAGTTAATTTTAAGTATGAATTTACCCTCAGGATCACTAATTGTAGCACTGCTCGGACTCTGAATAGTAGCATCAGTTATAATAGTATCATCAATACCTTTTAGAATTCCGCAAATTTCTAAAGGTTTAAAACTTAATGCTACTGTATTATCTTTTAAAATAGTATAGTTAAAAGGTGTGTTGTTTTCAAGATACTTTATGGTTTCCTCAAAACTTATCGAAGCCAAAGGTTGAGGAGTGTACACACCTTCTAGTTCTTGGTTAATATATGAAAAATCGTATCCAAATTTTTTCTGAATAGTGTTTAAAACAGATATAAGAGAATACTTGCCTTTTTCAGTTTGGGATGTAACCGTAAAAAGAACAAAAAATATGAGGACACTGGAAACGAGGATTTTGGGTTTAATCACTCTTTGTATAAGGTTACAGTTTTGTTATTAATCACATATTTTAAACGCATCGGAATCGTAATAGATTTTAATGCCGTTTGAATATCTGAATGTACAAAATTACCTGTAAAAAGTATAGAAGGATCAATATTTTTTGTTTTTACAGTCACTCCATACTGCCATTCTAATTCTTTCAATACCCTTACGAAAGGAGTTTCCTGGAAATAGCTTTTATTAGAATACCAATTAGGTTCTTTATCTATAATTTTCTTCTCCTTTATCTGTTCAGAAACTAGTTCCAAAGCATTTCCCGCTTTTAAATATTTGACTTGATTAGCAATAGTAACGCTAACAACTCCTTCGTAACAAATTACCTCAAAAATGTCACCTCTTTGTTTAATATTAAATTGAGTTCCAATAACACTTACAACACCCGCTGGAGTGTAAACGTCAAACTTATTGCCTTTCGCTACGTTAAAAAATGCTTCTCCTTCTAAGGATAGTTTTCGCTCATCATCCCAATTTTTTTTATCATAAGTAATAGAGGAAAGCGCATTGAGCTTTATAATAGATTTGTCAGGTAACTCATGAGTAGCTTTCTCACTGGCAATAGTATTTATGGTGGTGTCATACTCTTTGAAGAAAGAAAAATATAATCCAAGTCCGAGAACAAAAACCGCAGCAATTCGCAAAAATATTTTTTGGTAAGAATTTTTTTGAATATTTCCTTTTCGTTCTAATAATTTCTTTTCAAGTATTTCTTGATTACTTGAAATATTATAATCTGGAGCGCTGAAACTTTTAGCAGCTTCTGATATCTTTATGTAAGAATCATAGGCGTTCAATTTCTCAAACGCCTCTGATTCATGCTTAGTGAGTTGTTCGTTGCTCAACCACTTTTTAATAAGATCCTTCTTTTTCATAACAAGATTCTTATTACTATAACAATCGATAAGCATTAATTCCTACCCTTTGTTTTGTTTTGTTTTTAAATCCCTTCAATATCTTTTCTTAATTTTTCTAGAGCACCATAGATTCTTTTTTCTACCGCTTTTCTTGAAATCCCTAGTAACTCAGCAATTTCTTTGTGTTTTTTCCCCTCAACTCTATTCATCAGAAAAGCTACTCGCTGAGCTTCGGTTAATTTTGTAAGTGCTGTTTGATATTTTTGCAAGTATTCTTTTTCTTCTAATATAAAATGTGGACTTTCGTTAGTTCTGTCTTTCGTCTCTGTCTGTTGATACCTTAATTTTACTTTATCGTGTTTTATTTGATTTAAGGAAAGATTGTTGGCAACTGTAAACAAAAAACTTTTTGCTTTTTCTAAAGAAACTTTATTACAATTATCCCAAAGTTTAATAAATGCTTCCTGAACTTGATCTTTTGGATTAATGTGTTCACCATATTTATAATATATAAAGTCGTGAAGATTTTTAGAATGCTTTACGAAAAGTTCTGAAAACAATCTTTCTTCACAAACATTTTCAAATAGATCTTTAGGCATTTTTAGTTTTCTTCAAAATTAAAAAAAAACTTAAGTTACTGGGAATTTAAGCTCTTAAATTGTTATTATAGAAAGTTGAATAAAGAATTGTGGTATGAAAAAGTTAGGGTATTGGTTTATAGGATTATTTGTTAGTTGCGCTTTTTTTATGATTTCTTGTCAAGAAGAAGAGCGAGAATTAATTGATTCGACACTGTATAATAATGCCATTCCAAAAGATTCACAACTAGCAAAATTAATGAGAAATATTGTTATACACGATGGATCTTATGATGATTTGGTAGATGGAGGTAATTGCTATAGTATTAATTTGCCATATTTTATTATAAGAAATATAACAGAGGAAATTATAATTGATGAGATAGAAGATTATAATCGATTAAATCAATCTGATGATATTAAGATTAAATTTCCTATTACTGTAACTAGAGATAATCATTTAGAAGAAATTATCGAAAATGATATAGAGTTACAATTGTTAGCTAATAGCTGTGAAACACAGGATGATGATATTGAATGTGTAGATTTTGTATATCCTTTTCGGTTTGCAACTTTTAATTCTGATAACAATATAATCAGTACCATAGAAGTTATACATGATGCTCAGGTATTTGGATTTATGGAAAATCTGGACGAAAGTACTGTGGTGGCAATAAATTATCCTATTAGATTATTGCTTAGTACTGGAGAGTATTTGGATGCAACGCATAACGATGAGCTATTGTCTAGAATTCTTGCCTTTGAAACATCCTGTGAAGAAAACGATGGATAATTTTTGTTTAATTTTTTTAACTAAAACATTAAACAAAAAGTTAAAAAAGTATTAAAATCACTTTTTGAGGTAGCACTTTTCTTCTATCAGTTGTTTCATCATCGAACAATTAATTATAAAATTAAAACCAATAACATGAAAAATTTCTTCAAAAAAGCTTTTTTAGTATTATGTATAATTTCAATCGCTTCCTGTAGTGATGATGACGATACGATATTTACTCCAGATTCGATGACCATAGCAGATTTTGTGGCGAATAATGCGGATTATAGTTCATTGTTAGCTGCTTTACAAAGAACTGGTCTAGATGTGGATTTAAATGGAAACGGTACTTTTACTGTTTTTGCACCAAACAACGATGCATTTACTGAATTTTTAGATGGAGCATCCCTAGATGATGTGCCTGATGCTACCTTAGAACAATTATTAAGAAATCACGTATTAGGTACAACTGAGACTGCTGCTGATTTAACAACGGGTTATGTGAAAAATATAGCAACCGAAACGAATTCTGGAGCAAATATAAGTATGTACATAAATACTACTGCTGGCGTAGTTATTAATGGAGAATCTACAGTGACTACTGCAGATATAATGACAGATAATGGTGTGATACACGCTGTAGACAAAGTGATTCCATTGCCAACAATGCTTACGTTTGTAGGTTTAGATAGTAATTTTTCTACATTAGCAACGGTTGCTACAACAACTATTGGATTTAACACGGATTTTGCAGCTGTATTAAGTGGAGCGGATAGTAATTTGACTTTATTAGCTCCAGATAATGATGCTTTTACAGATTTTGGTGATATTTCAGGATTTTCTGCTGCTGAGGTAGAGCAAGTATTATTAAATCACGTAATTGCCGGAACAAATGTTTCTACAGCTCTTACTACGACATACTCGAATACGTTAGCTACCTACGGAGATACTATGAATAATTTGAGTATTTATATTAATACAGATAGTGGTGTTTCTTTCAATGGTATTTCTGATGTTAGTGAGGCGGATATTGTAACGTCTAATGGGGTAATTCATAAGGTAGATGCAGTAATTGCATTGCCTACAGTGGTAACTTTTGCAATAGCAGATGCTAACTTTTCTACCTTAGTATCCGCATTAACAGATTTAACTCCTATGACTGATTTTGCTTCTATTTTGTCGAGAACTGAAGCGGGCAATTTGGATGGTTTGGATCCTGCTTTCACAGTTTTTGCTCCAACGAATGCGGCATTTGATGCACTTGCATCAATTCCTGACGAAAGTGGTTTAACACCAATATTACTTCACCATGTAATTGGAGCGGCTAATGTACGTTCTAGTGATTTAAGTGATGGTTTGGTTACACCAGGTACACTAGAAGGAGATGCTCTTACGGTTAGTATCCCAGGAACTAATGGTGCTATAGCTAATTTAACCGATGGAGCAGGAAATGATGATGTAGAGGTTGTTGCTGTTGATGTGCAAGCGAGTAATGGAATTATTCACGTGATCAATAAAGTAATGATTCCAAATCCATTAAACTAATATAATTTTCTTCAAAATATAATTCCCCCGAAAGGGCATTTAGAAATTGGAACCCCCAATTTTTTCAAAACTAAATGCCCTTTTTTTTCACACTCATTTTAAGTATTAACTAATTTAAATTAAAACCCATGAAAACGCTAATCCAAAGATTAACGGTACCATTCTTGTGCCTTTTTGTAACGTCTCTTTTGGTCTCTTGCCAAACGGATAATAACGAGTTAGACCAATCAAACCCTGATCAGATCCAATTTGAGGAATCAAAGATTATAAGCTTTGATGAAATCGAAGAAATGACCCAAAATATTATTGATGGAGAGTTTGCAGAACCTGAAAATGATGGAAAATCTTTTTCAGATTCTAAAAATTCTAGATTCGATATTAGTCGAGAAAAAAGGGTATATGATTTTTCAGCTACAGTAAATAGTGGAGCGGGAGCTGGAACCGAGATTGAAGGTGAGCTCAGATTACATTTCACTTTGTATCATGCAAGTTTTACAATTGTAAGAGGAAATTTGTCATTGCCTGATGGAACTAGAGCAAGAGCAAGAGGAGCTATTGTAAGTGATGGAATTGTTTATTTAATAATCAATCCACCGGGTAGAGGTTTTATTTTCGGAATTGGAAGAGTGAATGAAGAGGGTAACTTACAAGGAGGATTCAGAATTTTTGGTAACGGTATAGGACGAGGAGAGTGGAGTGCAGAATTGATAGAAACTACTTTTCCAGATAAGACTATAGTTGATTTAATTGTTGAGGATGGTAGATTTACATCTTTAGTAGGAGCTTTACAAGCTACAGATTTAGTAGCGCCATTATCAGGAGAAGGCCCTTTTACAGTTTTTGCTCCAACAGATGAAGCTTTCGCTGCCTTAGATGAAGTTCCAGAATTGGAAGTTTTAAAACAAGTTCTTTTATACCATGTTACTAGCGGAAGATTCAATACACCTGAGTTATTACAAGAGGAAATGATCGAAACATTGCAAGGAGAAGATATAAAAGTAAGTTTAAATGAAAATGATGAGATCGTTATTAATGATACCGTAAAACTTCTTTCCGCTAATATTGGAGGATCTAACGGAGTAATTCAAATTATCGATGCAGTATTGATCCCACCATCTTTTCAACCATTACAATCAATTGTAGAAATAGCAGTTGCTACTCCAGAACTTTCTACTTTAGTGGGAGCTCTACAAGCAGCTGATTTAGTAGATACTCTGAATGGGGATGGACCATTTACAGTTTTTGCACCAACTAATGATGCATTCGCTGCATTAGATGCAATTCCGGAAGGAGATGCATTAACAGAAGTACTTTTATATCACGTTGCTGCTGGTAAATTTACAGCAGAAGATTTACTTGCTGGTCAGGCGGTTACAACTGTTCAAGGTGATGAGGTTACTATCGAGATGATTAATGATGAAGTCTTTTTAAATGGTTCTATTAAAGTAAGTATAGCTGATATTGAGGCGTCTAATGGTATTGTACACGTAATCGATGGAGTATTGCTTCCTCCGACAGATCTACAATCTATTGTTGAGATCGCTGTAGCTACACCAGAACTTTCTACATTAGTTGGAGTGTTACAAGCAGCTAATTTGGTAGATACCTTAAATGGAGACGGACCTTTTACAGTATTCGCTCCAACTAACGATGCATTCGCTGCTTTAGATGCAATTCCGGAAGGAGATGCCTTAACAGAAGTACTTTTGTATCATGTTGCTGCTGGTAGATTTACAGCAGAAGATTTACTTGCAGGGCAAACTGTAACTACGGTTCAAGGTAATGAAGTTACTATCGAGATGATCGATGGAGAAGTTTTTTTGAATGGAAATATAAAGGTTAGTATTGCTGATATCGAGGCTTCTAATGGTATTGTGCACGTAATTGATGGAGTACTGCTTCCTCCTGCAGACCTACAATCAATTGTTGATATCGCTATAGCTACACCAGAACTTTCTATATTGGTTGGAGCGTTACAAGTAGCTAATTTAGTAGATACCCTAAATGGCGACGGACCTTTTACAGTATTTGCTCCAACGAATGCTGCATTCGCTGCTCTAGATGAAATTCCACACGGAGATGCATTAGCAGAGGTGCTTTTATATCACGTTGCTGCTGGTAAATTTACAGCAGAAGATTTGCTTGCAGGTCAAACTGTTACAACGGCGCAGGGTGATGAAGTTACAATTGATATGATCGATGGAGAAGTCTTTTTGAATGGAGATATAAAAGTTAGTATTGCTAATATTGAAGCATCAAATGGTATCGTACACGTAATTAATGGAGTATTACTCCCTTGATCTTTATAAAACAAAGGGCATAAATTTGAATTAGCCAAAATTATGATGTCCACAAAGCTATTAGAAAGAGAATTCTTATTCTTTCTAATAGCTTTTTTATTTTAAACAAATTTCTCTTAGGATATTTAGAATTCTATCTTATCCATTCTTTATTAATACACATCAAATCATTAAATTTGCACCTGTCTACTAAAAAAGTAGAATTTTTCAAAACCTGAAGAAAGCATATGTTTGATAATTTAAGTGATAAGTTAGATAAGGCGTTACATATTCTAAAAGGCCATGGTCAGATTACTGAAGTAAATGTCGCTGAGACACTTAAGGAAGTTCGTAGAGCATTGGTTGATGCAGATGTAAACTATAAAATAGCAAAAGATTTTACCGCTACTGTAAAGGAAAAAGCTTTAGGGCAAAATGTACTTAAAAGCCTTAAACCTGGTCAGTTAATGGTGAAACTTGTTAAGGATGAATTGACTGAATTGATGGGGGGCGAAGTTGCAGGAGTAAATTTGTCTGGAAATCCTTCTGTAGTTTTAATGTCTGGATTACAGGGTTCTGGTAAAACTACATTTTCTGGGAAATTAGCAAACTTTCTTAAAACTAAAAAGACTAAAAAGCCTCTTTTAGTAGCTTGTGATGTATACAGACCAGCAGCGATAGATCAGTTACACGTTGTCGGTGGTCAAATAAATGTTGAGGTTTATAGTGATAAAGGTAATAATGATCCTGTTGCAATTGCAAAAGCAGGTTTGGCACATGCTAAGGAGAATGGATTTAATGTAGTTATTATAGATACGGCTGGTCGTCTGGCTGTAGATGAAGTAATGATGACCGAAATTGCAAATATTCATAAAGCAGTAACTCCAGATGAAACCTTATTTGTGGTAGATTCTATGACAGGTCAGGATGCTGTGAATACAGCAAAAGCGTTTAACGATGTCTTAAATTTTGATGGAGTAATACTTACCAAACTCGATGGTGATACTAGAGGTGGTGCAGCTATTTCTATTAAATCTGTTGTTAATAAGCCAATTAAGTTTATTGGTACTGGAGAGAAGATGGAAGCTATTGATGTGTTCTATCCTTCTCGTATGGCTGATCGTATTTTGGGAATGGGAGATGTAGTTTCTCTTGTAGAAAGAGCTCAAGAACAATTTGATGAAGAGGAAGCAAGAAAATTACAGAAAAAAATTGCTAAAAATCAATTTGGTTTTGATGACTTTTTGAAACAAATTCAGCAAGTTAAGAAAATGGGGAACATGAAAGATCTTGTAGGCATGATTCCTGGAGCCGGTAAGATGATGAAGAATGTGGATATAGATGATGATGCTTTTAAACATATAGAGGCAATTATTCATTCAATGACGCTTGATGAACGTACAAAACCTCAAATTATAAATGCTAGTAGAAAAAAGCGTATTGGTAAAGGTTCAGGTACTTCCGTCCAGCAAGTCAATCAATTGCTAAAGCAGTTTGATCAGATGAGTAAAATGATGAAAATGATGCAAGGTGGCGGAGGAAAACGCATGATGCAAATGATGGGTAAAATGAAATAACTTGTACAAACAATATATAATTTAAAAATAGAGTAGGGGTTTAATATGGAAGTTTTAGACGGAAAAAAAGTAAGTAACGACATAAAAAATGAAATCGCTGTCGAGGTTCAGAAAATAAAAGACCAAGGCGAGAAAGTTCCGCACCTTGCTGCTGTTTTGGTAGGTAATGATGGAGCGAGTCTTACTTATGTGGGTAGTAAAGTAAAAGCATGTGAAAGAGTAGGTTTTGAGTCTACTTTGGTGAAAATGCCAAGTACTACTAGTGAAATTGAGTTATTAGCCAAAATAAAGGAGCTGAATGAAAATTCGGATATTGATGGTTTTATAGTTCAATTACCTTTGCCTCCACAAATTGATACTCAGAAAGTGTTATTAGCTGTAGATCCTAATAAAGATGTGGATGGTTTTCATCCAATGAATTTTGGTAAAATGGCATTAGATATGTCGACTTTTATTCCTGCGACTCCATTTGGTATTTTAGAACTATTAGAGCGTTATAATGTGGATACTAAAGGAAAGCATACGGTAGTGATAGGAAGAAGTCATATTGTTGGTAGACCTATGAGTATACTAATGGGAAGAAAAGGGTGGCCAGGTAATTCTACAGTAACGTTAACCCATAGTCATACTAAAAATATAACTCAGATTATTTCTCAAGCGGATATCGTTATTTCCGCCTTAGGTGTTCCTAACTTCTTAAAGGCTGAAATGGTAAAAGATGATGCTGTTATTATAGATGTTGGTATAACGAGAGTTGCTGATGATAGTAGAGAGAGAGGTTATAGAATTGTGGGTGATGTTGATTATGAAAATGTTAGTAAAAAAGCTTCTTTTATTACACCTGTTCCGGGGGGAGTTGGTCCGATGACTATAGCGATGCTTCTTAAAAACACATTATTAGCTAGAGAGAGACACCGTAATAATAGATAGTTTCTATTTATTTATTATTAGAACTAAATAATTCGCTATATATTTTAGCAAGTCAATAAGATATTAATATAAAGGCCTTAGAAGTTTAATTATAAACGCTAGGGCTTTTTTGTTGTTGATTAAGATGAAATATAAATCTGATGATTGTTTTTGATGATTTCTTTTGAAATTGAAGTCTTAAATTGGCTGGGTTGTCTTAAATTAATTTTCTGAATGAAATAATGGATAATGAAAAGAAATAAAATAGGCACCATAAAATGGTGCCTATTTACTTTACATTTATTATTGGTGATAATAAAAATATATTTTTGTTTAGATTATTTTCTTAGAATGCATTAAACTTGCTTGCATCAATATTATCTTGATCTTCTGCATCATTGTTGTATAATGTTCCGTTAGGCATAAGGTCTAAAGATAAACTGTAAGATGGTACATTAATACCTTCAGAAGTCTTAATCGTGTTGTAGTCTAAGATATCTTGCCCTTTTTCATACAAAGCATTTTTTGTAAATGTTCCTTGACGTTTTCCATTAGACTTTCCTTCTTCTTTCCATTCTTTTCCGTAAGCAATTACACAGTAATACTCACCTTGAGGGATGTTTCTGATGAACTGAGTTGATCCACTATTTATAAATACGATTCTTACAGTTTCATCATCCTTTTCAGTTTTACCCATTTTTACGAGTTTAACAACTACATCGGTATTGTTACCAACATCTACTTTAAGATAGTTGTCTAACTTATATTCAAATTTACCTTTGAAATTGAATGATTTCGGAGTCGCACCTGATTTATAGGTCTTTTTCTCCCAACTAGCGAATTTATTTTCTCTAGTTACTTTTGATGGAGCAGCTGAAGTTCTAGATGAACTAGCGTTACTGCCATTTGAAGCTGTTTTAGATTCTATAGGGCTGTAAGCTGTATCGGTGTTACCTAAGGTTCTTCTGTTAGCTGCCTCTAAAGCTTTTTGTGTGTCTGCAAGTTCTGATAATCTTCTTTGTTCAGCAGCACTTCTGTTTTGATTTGCAGCGGCAGCAGCGGCAGCGGCGGCAGCAGCATCAGCTTCAGCTTGTCTTGTTAATCTTTCAGCCTCAGCGATAGCTTTTCTTGCGGCTTCAGCAGCAGCGATTTTTGCAGCCTCAGCAGCAGCGATTGCTTTATTGGCAGCATCTTGTGCAGCCAATTTTTTAGCATTAGCAGCTCTTGCAGCTGCTTCAGCATCTGCAATACTACTATCTTGAGCTAGTAACTTTGTTTGCACAAAACCGTTACCGTTTTTGTGTTGTACTGTACTCCAGTCTCCGTATCCAGAACTAATAACATATACCTGAGTTCCCTGAGGAATCTCTGCGATAATGTCAAAGTTTGCACCTGGTCCAGTTCGTAATTCTAATTTGGCGGTAGCCATTAAATAGCGATCCAAAGACTTTATTTGAGCAAAAGTCGAGGATGTCATCACCAATAGTAAAATAAATGTAAAAATTGATTTCATAATCTTTCTGTGTTTACATAATTAAAATTCAAAAAATAAAGCAGATTAGGGTTCTTTTATAAAAGGGTGTTAATCTTTTTCGCTTTAATATCTTATTTTATAAGTTTTAAAAGTTTTTAATTAAATTAATATTCAAAAATTTCACTTTCAAAAAGCATGCCAAATATATTTTTTAGCATTAATAAATTATTAACAAATATTGATACCGTGTTAAAATTTATAATCTTTTAAAGAACTTTTTTTAGCTTAAGAGATTGATTTTCAGTTTTTTAGGCATGTTTTTCTTTAGTATAAGTTTAAACTTGCTGATTAATTAACTGAGTTGAAAACTCTTAAACTATAAACAAAAGTAAGTTATTAATATGAAAAACACAACTTGTTTCTATTTTATTTGCATAAAATTCCACTTTTTTTTTCAACAATTTGTGTTTTTCAACGATTTTTTTATGCATTACATCTGATTTGTTCTGTATTTACAAGGGTTAAAGTCGGTTAGGGTCAATTTCTATTTGAATAAAGTTTTTTCGATTTTTATATGAAAAAATATTCGTAGATAGAATTAATTTTTTTTGCAATATTTTAACATTTATTATTATGCTTGCATAGTAATTTATTGAATTTTTGAATGAGTTGATTTTTAAAGTAGACGTGTATAATTTTGATATTAAGACTCTTACCGTATTGCTGAATTTTGTTTTCTGTAAAGTCTAAAAGACTGTTTTAATATGAGATATGTTATGAAATTTAACAAAATCAATTTTTCCTTTCTTTTTAAAAACACAAATTTTAATGCTCTTTTTTTTAATGAATTATGGTGTCGTCAGAAATAGCTGACCTTTTTTATGTGTACGATTTTATTGAGAATACGATTCTTTTGATAAAGAATCTGTAAATGTGTGATGAGAAACCGATTAATGAGTGTCTTTAATTAATTCGGGGAATTTTTTATGAAAACGTTTTAATCTAGGAATAGAAATATTTTGAATATATCTGTTATATGGGTTTCTTTTTTCATAATCTTGATGGTAGTCTTCGGCTTTCCAAAATTTTTGAAAAGAAGTTACTTCTGCTGCAATCTTTCTGTTTAAGGTTTTGCTTAGGAAATCTTTCTTTTTTTGGATTATGTTTTTTTGACTTTGATTTTGAAAGAATATAATAGATCTGTATTGGGAGCCTATATCTGGTCCTTGTCCATTTATTTGTGTTGGGTTTTGTGATCCAAAGTAAACGTCTACTAAAGTGGAAAAGGAAATGGTTTTTGGGTCGTATAGGACTTCTATGGCTTCGGCGTGACCCGTTCGTCCTGTATTGCTTGATTCGTATGTTGGATTTTCTGTATGACCTCCAGAGTATCCTGAGATAACTTCTTCTACTCCTTTCACGCTTTCATAAATTGCTTCTACACACCAAAAGCATCCACTTGCGAAATAAGCTCGCTCTAGTCCGTTAATTGGTTTTGTCTGAACTGGAGCGATGTCTTGGTTTTGTTGTGTAGTGTTTTTTTGATCTTGAGTTTGACTATTGCCTTGACAGCCTGCTAATAAAATAGAAATGGTACATATGCTATATAATAAAGTCTTCATGGTAAATATATTTTTAGTAGTGCTTAGTCTGGATTTATTTCTAAACCTTTCGAGCAATAGTTTTAAAATGTAAAATTAATTAGATAGAAGGAGGTTTGGTCTTAAAGAAATTTTAAATAAAAACGGCTGTCAAATTTTGACAGCCGTTTCGTATATATTATATGGTTAGTAATCTATCCATTCATAGAAATCAAAAATTCGTCATTATTACGAGTTTGTTTAAATCGATCATTGATAAATTCCATCGCTTCAACAGGATTCATGTCTGCGAGATATTTACGCATTACCCACATTCTTTGAATAGTGTTTGCGTCTAATAAAATATCATCACGACGTGTACTGGAAGATGTAAGGTCGATAGCAGGGAAAATTCTACGATTAGATATTTTACGATCTAACTGTAATTCCATGTTACCAGTTCCTTTAAACTCTTCAAAAATAACTTCGTCCATTTTAGAACCAGTTTCTGTTAAAGCTGTAGCTATAATGGTAAGCGATCCTCCGTTTTCTATGTTACGAGCTGCACCAAAGAAACGTTTTGGTTTGTGCAGAGCATTAGCATCTACACCACCACTAAGGATTTTACCTGAAGCGGGTTGCACGGTGTTATATGCTCTTGCTAGACGTGTTATAGAGTCTAAAAGTATTACTACATCATGACCGCATTCTACTAAACGTTTTGCTTTCTCTAGTACAATGTTTGCAATTTTAACATGTTCGTGAGCTTCTTTGTCAAATGTAGAGGCGATAACTTCTCCACGTACATTACGTTGCATATCTGTTACTTCTTCGGGACGTTCATCGATTAGAAGTATCATTTGGTATACTTCTGGATGATTGGCAGCAATTGCATTGGCTACATCCTTAAGTAGCATTGTCTTACCCGTTTTTGGTTGAGATACAATCATACCACGTTGTCCTTTTCCGATAGGAGAAAACAAATCCATTATTCTTGTAGAAATAGTGCTTTGTCTTTCTGCTAATTTGAATTTTTCTTGTGGAAAAAGCGGGGTAAGATGTTCAAAAGATACTCTGTCTCTTACTACTTGTGGATCCAAACCATTAATCTTGTTTACCTTAATTAAAGGGAAATACTTTTCGCCTTCTTTTGGAGGTCTTACTTGTCCGAGAACTGTGTCTCCGGTCTTAAGTCCAAAAAGTCTTATCTGTGATTGAGATACATATATGTCATCTGGAGAAGAAAGATAGTTGTAGTCACTAGATCTTAAAAAGCCATATCCGTCCTGCATAATGTCAAGTACTCCTTCACTTTGGATAATTGCGTCAAATTCGTAGTCAGGTTCTTTATAGCGATTTCGGTTATCTCTATTACCGCTATCCCTATTTCCGTTATTTTCCTTTTTATTGGTATTCCGGTTTTTGTTTTGGGGTTTATCGTTATTTCTATTACGATTATCTTTTCTGTCGTCCTTTCTATCGTCCTTTTTGTCTTCTCTTTTTTGTTGAGGTTTTTTATTTTCAGGAACTTCTTTAGGTTTAGTAGTGTTGGTTTCTTTTGTTTCCGTTTTTGGAACTGGACTTTTCTCCACTACGATATTAGTTTCCTTTTTGTTAGGAGGGTTTTGGTTTTTATTAGAAGGGTTCTGAGTATTCGGTGGCTTGCGAGGTCTTCTCTGACGAGGAGCTTCTTTTGGCTTTTCATTTTCAGTTTTACCAGAAGATTCTTCAGTAATAACTTCTTTTACTTTGCTGGGGTTTGCAGCTTGGTAGTCTAAGATTTGGTATACCAAATCTAGTTTTTTCATGGTGCGAAATTTAGGTACTTTTAAATTTTTCGCAATTTCCTGTAGCTCAGGAAGCTTTTTCGCTTTTAATTCAGAAATCTCTAACATTTAAATTTGTTATATAATTTAAGGTTCTGGTAATAAATTTTCTAAAGAAGAATTCTAGGAAAATTTTATTTTGAAGGTAAGTAACCTAAATAGAATAGATTACATAATTTGTGTTGCAAGTATACGACTTTATTTTTAATTTTTTAGACATATTTATAAAAAGAAACTCTTATTTTTGCTTTTCCAAAAGAAGTAAGGGGCGATGATACAAAGAATCCAATCTGTTTATTTGTTTTTAGTAGTGGTATTATCTGGTGGGATATCCACGATGTTGCCGTATGGACTAAATCAAGATGGAGAAGCTTTATTGTCTCAGAATAATTTTTTGGTTTTAGGAATGTTTACTGGATCTGCTGTATTAGCTTTGGTAAGTATTTTTTTATTTAAAAATAGACAGCTTCAATTTGTATTGGGGCGTATCAATATCTTATTAAACTTTATTTTACTAGGAGTATTTGTTTATTGGTCACTAACATTATCTGGAGAAACTTTGGTTTCGGAGAAAGGTATTGGGATGTTGATTCCTGTTATTTCTATCGTTTTATTAGTAGTAGCTAACAAGGCTATCAAAAAGGATGAGAATCTCGTAAAATCTGTTGATCGATTACGATAAACCTAAAATCTTAGTAGTATTAGTGCGTTAAGACCCGAAGTATGCCAACTTCGGGTCTTATTTTTTACCTAATTCAATAACTTCTAAATTTTCGATTTTACCAAGATTCAATGTAAATCTTAACATGGTTCTTACTTTATGAAATCCGTGTTTTCCCGCAGCACCAGGATTCATATGTAATACATCATTAATTTTATCAGGAATTACTTTAAGAATGTGAGAATGACCGCAAATAAATAATTTAGGTGGATTAGTTTTGATTTCTTCCCTAGTATTTACATTATATTTTGGGGGATACCCTCCGATATGCGTTATCCAAATGGAAACTCCTTCGCAGGAGAATCTCTGATTTAAGGGAAAGGTAGCTCTTGCTTTATCGTCGTCAATGTTTCCATAAACGGCTCGAAGCGGTTTAAGATTCTCAATAGCATCAGAGACTTTTAGATCTCCAATATCTCCTGCATGCCATACTTCGTCTGCTTCTTTTACATAATGTAAAATACGTTCGTCAATATAACTATGTGTATCGCTAAGTAAAAGTATTTTTTTCAAATTGGTAATAAAAATGATTTATGATGTTATAAATAAACTGAACGACCCTATACAATTCATCTCTGTAATATAAAGTATATTTGCCATCAGATTTTGAACAAAAATAGCATAAAGCTTTGAGATATTTTTTAGAACTTTCATATAATGGCACACCTTATCATGGATGGCAACGCCAGCCTAATGCAATTTCTGTTCAAGAGGTCTTAGAAGATTCTTTATCATTATTATTGAGGTGTAAAATTGTTGTTGTGGGCGCAGGTAGAACGGATACAGGAGTTCATGCACGACAAATAATGGCTCATTTTGATAGTGAAGCAGTCTTAGATACTATTCATTTTGAATACAGGCTTAATTCACTTCTTCCCAAGGAAATTGCTGTGGATAAAGTGAGTTTAGTAAAAGAGGATACACATGCTAGATTTGATGCTATCAGTAGGTCGTACGAGTATATTATATCACTATCTAAAGACCCTTTTAGAATAAATAGTGCATATTATCTTAAGAAAGAATTAGACGTAGATTTGATGAATGAAGCTGCTAAATTACTGTTAAACTATACTAATTTTAAATGTTTTAGTAAGTCTAAAACCGATGTAAAAACGTATAATTGTAACATAACTGATGCTATGTGGGAGAAGACTGGTGATGTGTTAGTTTTTAAAATTTCTGCAAATCGCTTTCTTAGGAATATGGTTAGAGCTATTGTTGGTACTTTACTTGAAATTGGAGAACATAAACTTGATCTGAATGATTTAAAGAGTATAATAAAAAGCGAAAATCGAAGTGAAGCGGGTTATTCAGTTCCAGCACACGGTTTATATTTAACAGAAGTACAATACCCAAATACTATATACCTTATTTAATAATGGCTGAAAAAAGCGGTAAAGCATTTGACTTTAAATTGTTTAAGAGATTGATTAGTTTTACTAATCCATATCGCGTTACATTTTATTTTGTGGCTTTATCTGCTATATTATTATCTGTATTTGCAATACTTAGGCCTCTTTTATTGCAAAAAGCTATTGATAAAAGTTTTATTCCAAAGGATGAAGAGCTGATATTATTTTATATCAGTTTGATGCTAGGGGTATTATTATTAGAAGTGATATTTCAATTCCTATTTATTTATTTTGCCAATTGGTTAGGGCAAGAAGTGATTAGAGATTTAAGAGTAAAGCTTTTTGATCATATGCTAGGTTTTAAAAAACAGTATTATGATAGGTCTGCGGTTGGTCGCTTGGTAACAAGAGCCGTGAGTGATATCGAAACTATTGCCAGTATTTTTAGTCAAGGTCTTTTTATGATTATTAGTGATCTTCTAAAGATGATGGTTATTCTTGGTTTTATGATTTATTATAGTTGGCAGCTTACTTTAATAGTTTTAGCGGTACTACCTTTTATAATTTTTGCTACTAGGGTTTTTCAAAGAAAAATGAAAACTGCTTTTGAAGAAGTGAGAACCCAGGTTTCGAATTTAAATTCTTTTGTTCAGGAGCGAATTACTGGAATGAAAATAGTTCAACTATTTACCAGAGAAGAGATAGAGTATACGAATTTTAAAGAAATTAATGATAAGCATAAAAAGGGATGGATAAAAACAGTTTGGTATAATTCTATATTTTTTCCTATAGCAGAAATGTCTAGCTCTATAACTATTGGACTAATTGTGTGGTACGGTGGATTGAGGGCGGCACAAGGCGATGTAATCACATTAGGTGTAGTCATTGCGTTTATTGAGTTATCCCAAATGCTATTCAGACCTTTACGTCAGATTGCTGATAAATTTAATACACTGCAGATGGGTATGGTAGCTGCCAACCGAGTATTTGCAATTTTGGACACTGAATCAAAAATTAATGACGTTGGACAATTAGAATTACCAGCTATTAATGGAGATATTAAATTTGATAATGTAAGATTCAGTTATTTAGAAGGAGAAGAAGTATTAAAAGGAGTTACATTGTCTGTAACGTCTGGAGAGACCGTTGCTATAGTTGGAGCTACAGGAGCTGGAAAGTCTACTATTATTAATTTGCTAAGTAGGTTTTATGAAATCGATAGTGGAACTATTTCAATTGACAAAAAGCCAATTAATACCATTGATCTAAAATCTTTAAGAAGTCATATCGCAGTAGTGTTGCAAGATGTATTTCTTTTTGCTGATACGATTCTTAATAATATAACACTTAATAATCCTGATATTACGGAAGAACAAGTTCAAAAAGCTGCTAAGGAAATTGGGATCCATGATTTTATAATGAGCCTTCCTAATGGATATTACTATAATGTAAAAGAAAGAGGGGTAATGCTTTCTTCTGGTCAAAGACAATTGATTTCTTTTCTGAGAGCATATGTTACTAATCCAGAGATTTTAGTTTTAGACGAAGCAACTTCTTCTATTGACTCGCATAGTGAGCAACTTATTCAGGATGCTACGGACAAAATAACTGAAGGTAGAACTTCTATAGTAATCGCCCACAGATTGGCTACTATTAAAAATGCGGATAAGATTATCGTTATGGATAACGGTAAAATAGTAGAAGAGGGTAATCATAATGAGCTACTAGAAGTAGAAAATGGATATTATAAAAACCTCTATGATGTTCAGTTTGCAGAAGTGAGAGCGGTTTAGTTTATGAATCCATATTCTTTTAGAAATTTGGATGAGAGCGCTATAATTACTCCAATACCTATCGTGATTAATATAACTAAGAACCACCCAATAAACCCTTTGATTATTACTTTTTTGTAACTTATTAAGTATAGGTTTTTGAATAAAAAAGTAGCATATATGAACTGAATTAATAGGAATATGAAACTACTTTTTTCTATATAGTCTCCAAAAATAAAAGTTATGATATAAGGGATAAAAGTTAATATGGTAAGGTGAGATGTAAGGTAAGAGTTAATGACAATGTGTTCGGTGAAATTATATTTTTTATACTTTCTAAATATAAAGCGTGATATGACAGCATAAAACGGGATTAAAAGAAAATATCCCAACGTAGGAAATTTTTCAGTTACTTCAATAAAAAGCTGAACAAATTTTGCTGATTCATCATACTTTTTAGCTTCCGAAGGTATGTCAAAACCCCTCTCTTTTATAAACGTAAGCATCGCAGCTAGTGTGACGGATAACAAGAAATATGAAGCTACATTTAGATATCTCTTTCTTACTCCATTAATATAACCATCGATTACTATGTGTGGTTTTGTAGTTAAATCTTTTATTGTATTAATAAACGTATTATCAACATTAAGATATACCTCACTTATTTCGGTGATTAGGTTTTTAAAAGTAATGCGTTTTGTGATTTTTTTGGCTCCGCAATTAGAACAAAAATTAACGTCTTCTATATTGTTTTTACAATTTTTACAGTTTTTTATTGTAATAGTCTTAGCCATTTTATTTTGGTGTTAATCTCCTTTTTTTGATTTTTAATAATGCTTTTCTACAAATTAGAGGCTATATAGTAGAAGGTTCTCCATTTGGTATTAAACCCATTTTTGCCATAATAATGCCAACAATTATTGAAAAGATTATAAAAAAGATGCTTATAATCAATACGAACAAGAGGGTTTTAATAACTATTTTTTTCAAGCTAAGGTTGTAAAGACTTTTAAGAACGTATGCGATGTAGATTATAGAAACAGGAAATTGAATCCAGAGAATCAAGAATAAATTTTTTAAAGTTAGAAGTAATGGTAAGGTTATAAAACTTATAACCATAGTAATATGTGAATACGCATATAAATGGATGACGAAATGTTCTGTTAGATTATATTTTTTATAATTTAGGAATACCAGTCTTGATATGAAGGCTAAAAGTGGAATCGTTAAAAATGAGATCAGAGATTGATATTCAAAAGATAAATCTGAAGCTACTTTGGAGACTTCAATTTGATTAACATCGGTAAAGACGTCGGAGAAAATGGTATCCTTGTATTTCCCTAAGACAAAACTATATAAACTGGCAATAGTAAGGGAGATTGCGAAATAACTAAAAACATTTATATACCTTTTTCTAACACCGTTAATATAGCCATCGATTACATCTTTGGGCGTTGTAAATAGATGTATGAATGTTCTTATGAATGAATTATCAAGATTTAGAAAACGATCACTAAATTCCTGAGTCAAGTTTTTAAATGTAATACGTTTTGTGATTTTTTTAGCCCCACACTCTGGACAAAAAGAATAATGATCAATTTGGAAACCACAGTTTTTGCAGTGATTTATGTTTGTAAGATTAGTACTCATTATTGAAGATCTCTCTTTATTTTTTCTATTAACTCTTCGGGTGTTTTAAAAATTACAAACTCACCATTTCTTATATATGACATTTGACCTGTTTCTTCACTGACTATAAGAGCTAGCGCATCGGTTTTTTCTGTTATACCTATAGCTGCACGATGTCTTAATCCAAAACGCAACGGAATGTCTCTATCATTCGTTACAGGTAGAATGACACGAGTAGCTACAATCCTATTGTCCTCTACAATCATAGCACCATCATGCAATGGACTGTTTTTGTAAAAAATACTTTCTATAATCGGAGTTTTTACTAAAATATCTAGTTCATCACCAGAGGTTTTTACAAAATCCATAGAAGTATTTCTTTTAATTACGATTAGTGCTCCTGTAAAAGTAGTTCCCATTTTTTGACAAGCTTTCACAATTGAGGTTACATCGGTAATACTATCTTCAGGAGTGTCTCTAATAAATTTTAATTGGCGTAGAAACTTCCTTCTTCTTCCAAAATTCGTCGAGCCAATCATTAATAGAAACTTTCGAATTTCTTGCTGGAAAACAACAATTAATGCAAACATTCCTACTCCAATAAATTCTCCTAGAACACTACTGAGCATCTCCATAGCCAGAAACTGTGTAAGTTTCCAAACCAGATAGATCATTACAATACCGATAAAAATATTGATGGCTGCGGTCCCTTTAACCAACTTATAGATATAGTACAGTAGGAGTGCTACAAGTACGATATCTAGGATATCTAATATTCTAAGGTTGATTAAATCCAAATGAGGTCTTTTTGTAAAAATAGAAAAATTAGTGAAACTCTGATTTGAAAAGCTTGAAAAAGCGTATTTAAATCAGTTAGTAGGACTAATTTCGTTGAAGAATAGGAGCTATTGTTGATTAATATTTTATAATTAGAAAATTTGCTTAAGACAGAAAATTCGAATTAGTTAGTTAAGATTGTTCACGATACGTATTAGTGAGAGCAATACATTCCATTGCTTCTTTTACGTCGTGTACTCTTAAGATCGAAGCTCCTTTAAGCAATGCTATGGTATTTAGTGAAGTTGTTCCATTTAATGATTCTGATGGGGTAATGTCTAAAGATTTATAAATCATGGATTTTCTTGATACTCCTATCAAAAGTGGTAACCCTTGAAGCTTTAATAAGTCCAGTTTTCTAAGAAGTTCAAAGTTTTGATCGATGTTTTTTGCAAAACCAAAACCAGGATCAATAATAATATCATTAATACCTTCTTTTCTTGCTTCAGTTACTTTTTGAGAAAAATAAAACTGAATATCTTTTAGTAAGTCTTCATATTGATTTAACGATTTCATAGTTTGCGGTGTACCTTTCATATGCATCATAATATATGGTACTTTAAGCTGTCCAATAGTTTGAATCATATTTTTATCCAGATTTCCGGCCGAAATATCATTAATCATTGCCGCTCCCGTATCAATACATTGTTTTGCAATTTCACTTCTAAAGGTGTCTATCGATAAGATAGTATCCGGAAAATTAGAAAGAATTAATGCTATTACAGGTAAAATTCTTTTCTCTTCTTCTTCAATAGAAATGTGATCTGCCCCAGGTCTTGAAGAATATGCACCTATATCTATAAAAGTAGCTCCTTCTCGAAGCATTTTCTCTACCTGATGTAAGATTTGTAATTCGTCTTTGTATTTTCCTCCATCATAAAAAGAATCTGGTGTTAGATTTAAAATTCCCATTACTTTTGGGGAAGAGAGATCTACTAAGGAACCTTTGCAATTAATAGTCATATAAGAGTTTATACTATATTTTTAATGTTTATTTGGTATTATTGCCATATTAAAGCGAAATTTACGCAAAATTCAACAGTTATATGCAAGATACGTCAACACAATATGACGCGGTAATCACTAAATGTCGTGATCTGTTTATTAAAAAAATGAAAGATTATGGCAGTGCATGGAGAATCCTTAGATTGCCATCACTCACAGATCAGATTTTTATAAAAGCACAACGGATTAGAGGACTACAAGAAAATGAGGTTAGAAAGGTAGATGAAGGCGAGGTTTCTGAGTTTATCGGTATCATAAATTATAGTTTGATGGCTCTGATTCAGCTAGAGGAAGGAATTGCAGAACAACCTGATTTGTCTACAGAAGAAGCTACGGACTTGTATGATAAGCATATAAAAATTACAAAAACATTGATGATGAATAAAAATCATGATTATGGCGAGGCATGGCGTGATATGAGAGTTAGTTCACTAACAGATTTAATTATACAGAAATTACTTCGTGTTAAGCAAATTGAAGATAATAAAGGAAAAACATTGGTGAGTGAAGGTATCGATGCTAATTATCAAGATATGATTAATTACGCCATTTTTGCAATGATTCATTTAGGTGAAGCTAAATAATTTGCGATTTTATAAAATACTGTTAAACTAAAAGCAACAAGGTATAAAGCTATTATCTTGTTCGAAATAAATTATAATTACCATTCTAATGATGAAAATACTTGTTGGTTTTTCCAGAATATTTGTAGCAGCTCTTTTTTTATTTTCAGGATTTATTAAACTTAATGATCCTTTAGGGTTTTCTTATAAATTACAGGAATATTTTAGTGAGGGCGTATTGAATATGGAGTTTCTAATTCCATTCGCGCTACTAATGGCAGTATTCTTATGTGTTTTTGAAATAATAGTAGGAGTGACATTATTGTTAGGGTATCTACCAAAATTTACCGTATGGTCCTTATTAGGTATGATTGTCTTTTTTACGTTTCTTACTTTTTATTCTGCTTATTTTAATAAGGTAACGGATTGTGGGTGCTTTGGGGATGCTTTGCCATTGACTCCTTGGGAGTCTTTTACAAAAGATATTATACTGCTAGTATTTATTTTAATTTTGTTCTTCGGAAGAAAGTATATAAAACCAATACTACAGGAGTCTTCCCATAAATGGATTGTATTTGCTTGCTTTACTGCGTGTTTGGGATTTGCATATCAAGTATTAATGCATTTGCCAACTTTTGATTTCAGAGCTTATAAAATAGGAACAAACATACAGGAAGGGATGTCAGTTCCCGAAGGAGCTCCAGAAGCGGCGTTTGAATATTTCTGGAAATTCAATATAGATGGAAAAGAAGAAATTATTAAAACTAGTGGCGAATATCCTCAAGTAGATGGTAAGTATATAGGTGTAGAAACCAAAATGCTTGATGAAGGATATATTCCACCTATTCATGATTTCGCGATAGAAAAAGATAGTCAGGATTATACCACAGAGTTTTTAGAAAAAGAAAATGTTGTCCTTATTATTATGTATAATCTTTCTAAAAGTGAAGGAGAAGGAATGAATGCGATGAAAGGACTTACTGATAAGGCTTTGTCTCAGGGGTATGATGTAATAGGACTTACAGCATCTTCTCCTAAGGAAGTTTCTCAGAAAAAAGAACAGTATGATTTAAGTTTTGATTTTTATAGCACTGACGAAACTGCACTTAAAACTATCTTACGATCTAATCCAGGAATCGTAAAATTGAATAAAGGGATCATCATAGAAAAATTACACTGGAATGATGCCGATAAATTAATTTTAGACAAGGTAGAACGATCAAAGCCAATTATTAAGGAAGCAATAGAGATAGAAATAGACAGCCTATCGATTGATACTTTATCTAGAGATTCAGAAAAATCTAATTAAACATGATTAAATACTTCTATAAATTTGGGTACTCGTTACTTACTTTACTAGGAGTAATTACTGTGATTTTTTTATTGTTTACAATCCTTCCGGGTGACCCAGCACAAATGATGATGGGTCAAAACGAAAATAAAGAACAATTAGATATCATAAATAGAAAATATGGTTTCGACCTTCCTACTAGTACTCAATATCGTTATTATCTAAATGATCTTTCCCCAATTTCATTTCATAGTACTAAAGAGGATGATTTCTCATATTTCGATTCTAAAAAATATTCTGGAATTTCATTATTTATTATAAATGATACGAAAACAGTTTTTAAGTACCCTTATCTTAGAGAATCTTTCCAGAAAAATGGAAAAAAAGTAAGTCAGGTAATCAAGGAAACATTACCCAATACAGCTGTATTGGCGGTGTCTGCAATTTTGATAGCTATATTTTTGGGTATTTCTATGGGAATTGTTAGTGCATTGACGAAGGATCGATGGCCCGATCGATTAATTCAATTGGTGAGTACTATAGGAATGAGTGTTCCTTCTTTTTTTAGTGCTATTATTTTTGCTTGGCTGTTTGGGTATGTATTGCACGAATATACCAGCCTTAATATGACCGGAAGTCTTTATGAAGTGGACGATTTTGGAAAAGGGACATATATCCAGTGGAAAAATTTAATACTGCCTGCAATAGTTTTAGGAGTGCGACCATTAGCAGTGGTTACTCAATTAATGCGAAACTCTTTGTTAGAGGTAATGAGCCAGGATTATATAAGAACAGCTAGCGCAAAAGGTTTGTCATTACTTCAAGTGATTAGAAAACATGCATTAAAAAATGCGTTAAATCCAGTTGTAACAGCAATTTCAGGATGGTTTGCATCCATGTTAGCAGGAGCAGTATTTGTAGAGTATATTTTTGGATGGAATGGACTAGGAAAGGAGATAGTGGATGCATTGAATACATCGGATCTTCCTATTATTATGGGGGCGGTAATTGTGATCTCTTCTGTTTTTATTCTAATCAATATATTTGTTGATGTTATTTATAGATGGTTGGACCCAAGAATTCGGGTGTAATTATTATGTTTTAGATTGTAACCAAATAATAACCACACACACATAAATTAAAATTAATGAGAGCGAAAATTGTAGCAGGAAACTGGAAAATGAATAAAAACCTTGCAGAGACAGGGGTTTTACTTTCAGAACTAAAAACGGAACTCAAGGAAGTGCAAGACGCAAAAATCATCGTAGCGCCAACATTTACAAATTTATATTATGCTTTTGAAGAGCTTAAAGGATTTGATATCGAGGTAGCAGCACAAAATATGCATCAAGCGGAAAATGGAGCATTTACTGGAGAAATTTCTGCAGATATGTTAAAAAGTGTTGGCATCGAAATAGTTATTCTTGGTCATAGTGAACGTAGAGCATATTTTGGAGAAACGGATGCATTGCTAGAGGAAAAAGTAAATACAGCGTTAAAACATGATATGACAGTTATCTTTTGTTTCGGAGAAGAGTTAGAAGATCGTAAGGCTGGTAAACATTTTGATTTAGTAGAGAGTCAGTTAAAAAATGCCTTGTTTAAACTAGATACTTCCGCTTGGAAAAATATTATTTTGGCATATGAGCCAGTTTGGGCAATAGGAACAGGAGAAACAGCAAGTCCAGAACAAGCGCAAGAAATGCATGCATTTATTCGTAAAACGATTGCTGATGGATTTAATACAGAAATCGCAGAAGAAGTTTCTATACTATACGGAGGAAGTGTAAAACCTGCCAATGCAAAAGAGATTTTTGCTAAGCCTGATGTTGATGGAGGATTAATAGGTGGAGCTGCATTAGATCCTGAGAGTTTTGCTGCAATAGCAAATTCATTCTAAATTAAAAATTTAAAGAACAAAAAAAGGTATTCGTTTGCGCGAATACCTTTTTTTTATTGGTCAAAATAGTAACTTTGCAACTTAATTTTAAATGATAATAATGACACCTATATATATCGGCTATTACTTTACTATTGAGCCTTTACAGCCGGCAACGGAAATTTTGATTGCAGAATTAGGTTATGAAGGTTTTGAGAGCTTTGTAGAAACTGAAAAAGGAGTAGATGCCTTTATTCAAAAAGAGGAATGGAATGAAAATATCTTGAATGATATTCATGTACTGAATTCGGATGAATTTGATATAACATATACTTCAGAGGAAATAGAACAAGTAAACTGGAACAAAGAATGGGAGAAAAATTTCACTCCTATTATGGTAGATGATATTTGTAGTGTACGAGCTCCATTCCACGAAAATCCAGAAGTGGCATATGATATTGTGATAGAGCCTAAAATGTCTTTTGGTACAGGTCATCATGAAACGACTCATATGATGATTCAACACCTACTAAAAAACCATTTTGAAGGTAAAAAGGTGCTGGATATGGGTTGTGGAACTGGAGTTTTGGCAATATTAGCAGAAATGAAAGGAGCAGAACTTGTAGATGCTATTGATATTGATAATTGGTGTTATCTGAATACAATCGAAAATGTGGAGCGTAATAATTGTAAATATATAACTGCCTATGAAGGTGATTCATCATTATTGGTAGGTAAACAATATGATGCTGTTATCGCTAATATAAATAGAAACATACTGCTAAATGATATTTCCGTATATACAGGAACATTGACTTCAGGAGGAAATCTTTTTCTAAGTGGTTTCTATAAAGAAGATTTAGAGATGATTACTGAAGAGTGTAATGCTCATAATTTGGAACTTCAAGAAAGTATTGAGCGAAATAATTGGATAGCAGCTAATTACAGATTAAAATAATCTAATAGACGATTAATTTTTCTTTTCGAAATAGTATATTTGTATAAAATTAATGTGATGAGCACTCAAGAAAAGGTTTTAGAGGAGGTTTTAGAAAAAACGGTAGAACAAAATAATAATGAGATTGTTTTATATAATGATGATGTCAATACATTTGATCACGTAATTGAAACTTTGATCTATACGTGTGAGCATACACCTGTGCAGGCGGAGCAATGCGCAATGCTAGTTCATTATAAAGGTAAATGCACAGTAAAAACAGGGGTTTACGAAGAATTGGTTCCCAGGTGTTCTAAGTTATTACAGGCAGGTTTAAGCGCAGAAATCGTTTAAGTATAATAATATTTGTAGGAATAATCGCTCAATAAAATTGTTTATTGAGCGATTTTTTTGGTCTAAAATTAAAAATTACGGTTATGACATAATGATAGTAAGGTTTTTGGAGTTTTATTAATTGTGTCATTCATCGAAAAAATGATATTATATTGATGAATATTTAATGATTATTTGTTTTAGTAAAGAATAATTCAACACATTAACTTTTTTTAGTAAAAAATTATCATATCTTTGGATTGGAAAAATTGTACGCCCCAAAACTTTCTTATTGATTTTTAAGCTAGCGCAGTTCGTTGGTTTTGAATGTACTTTCCCAAAATAATTTATACAAACTCAACACATTTTTACAATGAAAAGAATTAAATTCTTAGCACTATGTGCTATCGCAGCAGGTCTTATTACATCTTGCCAAAAAGAAGACGTTTCATCAGAAATCGAAACAACAAACAAAGAAGTTTCCAAAGAGGTAAAGCTTCAATTAGAAGCAATTGGAGTAAATTCTGATGATGTTACTATACAAACTAGAACATTTTTAGACGGTTCTAAAATTTCAGGAATTAGATCTGGGGATTACTTTTCTACCTTAGATAATCTTATGAATACTCCTGCTTTAGGAACTGGTGAAGCTAATACTAAGCAATATAGAACTAACAACTTAGTGACGGGTTCTAGCAGAACTATTGATATTATTGGTTATACAGGAAATAATAGTAATGGTCTGAGTAGTAAAGAGCAAACTGGACTGCAATGGGCGGTTAATAATTATAATAGATTAAACTTATCAGTTAGTTTTAGGTTAACCTTTGGTACAGATTATCAATCTAAGGATATGGTAGTCTATCATGATCCAAATGAAGAAGCAGCCGGAGAACAAGGAGGAGTTGCAGGATTTCCTGACTCACAGGGAAGACCAAATAAGTGGGTTGCAATTTATGGTTTAGGTGGATACTCTAATAACGTAAATGAGCACGTAATTACACATGAGATTGGTCATTCTATTGGTTTCCGCCATACAGATTGGTTTAGCCGTCAAAGTTGTGGACAATCAGGAGAAAGTGCTGGATCTGATGGAGCTATTAATATTCCAGGGACACCAACAGGATATGATTCTACTTCTATTATGCTAGCATGTTTTAGTACTAGCGCTGATGGTGAGTTTAATGGTAATGATGTAACCGCATTAAATTACTTGTACTAGTTATAGATACTCTATAATTATAAGGTGAGTATAAAAAAAGCCCGACATTAGTTGGGCTTTTTTTATACTCACCTTATAATTATGGTTATCAGAATACAATCTTTAAAAGATTGGAGAGCTACTTTTTTTCAGAATAAAGTACGGTAAAACATCCATTAGTATTTTTTTAACACTTTTTAGTTAAAAATTTATGATAAGTAAGAAATAACTTTCAAAATTTTTTTTTATAAAAAATTGAAAGTTATTAGATATTATTGATGCTGCTTCATTTTTTTATAGATAGAGAATATGTGTGATTATAATGGCAATGCATTTAATCGGTTTTATCGTGTAACTTAAAGGTGTGTGTTTTTTAAGTAAATGTTCGATTTACTGAATTTAATGTATGTATTTTGATGATAATCAGAGAATAGTTCAAATAATTAACTGATTTTTAAAAAAAAATATCATATCTTCAGCCCGCTTAAATTTTAAAAAGGTTCAAAGCATTACTAAAATTTATTTCAACAAAATGGATAACGTAGTAAATCTATTTTGTTTAATAGTAACTACACAAACTCAACTTTTTAAAAATGAAAAAAATCAAATTTTTAGCGCTTTGCGCTATCGCGGCTGGTGTTATGACATCTTGCCAAAAAGACGAAATTGCCAACGATGCTCAGCCAGTTTCATTAGAACTTAGTAAAGATTTACAAAACAAATTATTAGATGCCGGAGTAAACCCTGGAGATGCAGAAATTGTTACAATAACTGGTCTTGATGGTATTGCAACACAATATGTTAAATCTGGTGATATTACGCTAAACTTATCTTTATTAGAAAATGATTCTTATAAGTTAGGTGTTGCGGATGATGGTGAAAATAAGCAATACAGAACCTCTAATCTTGTTACTGGTTCTAGAAGAACTATTGATATTTTAGGTTTTACTGGTTCTGGAAATGCACTTTCTAGCAATATGCAGACTGGATTACAGTGGGCTGTTAATAATTACAATAGATTAAATAATACATTAACATTTAGATTGACTTTTGGGACTAATTTTCAAGCTGCTGATATGGTAGTGTATAATAATAATCAGTCTGGACAAGGTGGATCTGCTGGTTTCCCAAGTGGAGGAGCTCCTTTTAAATTTGTTCAGATTTTAAACGGATTAAGTAACGCTAGTAATAACTTAAATGAGCATGTAATTGGTCACGAAATAGGACACTCTATAGGTTTCCGTCACACGGATTATGCTCGTAGAAGATGTGGTGGATCTAACGAAGGTAGCGCAGGAGTAGGAGCAATCAACATTCCAGGAACTCCTACAGCTAATCAGTGGGGTCAGAATGGTTTAGATTCTAATTCTATAATGATTTCTTGCTTCGATGGAAGTGAAGATGGAGAATTTAGTAGTGCCGATATTACTGCTTTAAACTTTTTATACTAAAACTAAGTATATATTATAAATAAACTTTGAATCTTTTTATAAACCATCCGTCTTAGGCGGATGGTTTTTTTTATGGACAATGTTAAGAGTAATGAAATGGGAAACCATGTCTTGGAATTATGGAATGAATAGATCTGAACCCGAATAAAGAATAAGTTTAATAAAGAAAATGAAATGGTTGACTAAACCTTATGATAATCAAGTGAATGAACATTAAAAAAAGTATTAATAACAGATGCTTTGTGATGTTAAAAATCAATTCTAAACGATACATTGGGGGTAATGCCAGAGGAAAATGTGTTTACTTCTTGTAATAAATAATTATCGTTATCAAATTTGATATTGTATGTTCGGTTTAGGATGTTTTTTTCATCATATAAGTTAAATAGAGAAAATCCTATTTTGCTTCGCCATGTATCATTTTTTGACAAATTAAACTTGTAAGATGCAGAAAAATCTAATCGATGATAACTATCTAATCGTTCACTATTAATCTCTCCGTAATCGATAAAAAGAAATTGATCAGTTTCAGTAATGCCTAGTGCAGGAGTAAAAGGTCTTCCAGTTCTAATTGTCCATCCTAATGAGAATTCGAAATTATTCCATTGATAACTATGAATCCAGGATAGATAGTGACCAATGTCAAAATTACCTGGAAACGACTTTCCTTCATTAACATTCGCAAATTCAAAATCTTGATCGGTTAAGGAATAGGAGATCCATGTTCTATAATCTCTTATTCTTTTTTTGATTAATATGTCTAAACCCAGAATTTCACTTTCTCCTGTCTCTAAAGCAAGTACTCCATTAAAACCATTAGCAAACGATGTAAGTCCGTCTATTGCCTTGTAATACCCCTCAATATCGATATACCAATCATTCTTGTTGATAGTAAAACCGGCAGAAACTTGATTGCTCCCAAGCATTGAAACAAATTCAGAATCAGCTAATAACCATATTTGATTATCCAGATTAAAATCATTTGGCAGGTAATTAGAAACCTGACTAATCACTTGATTTCTTCTTTCTGCAGATAATTTGGTTATGATACTTTTAGACAAATTAACTTCTAGATTAATTCTTGGTTCCCAATATGTTTTATCAAGAACAGAGAAATAATTACCTCGAATACCAGCGCTTATTTTAAGTTTTTCGTTAGAATTAAATTTATATTCTCCAAATATGGCGTGTGTCATATTGTTGTCACTTTCATCGAAAGAAACCCCATCAGCAGAATAATTAGCGTTATATGCTACATCATTGTTAGAAAAATCATAACCAGAAGTAAAACTATGTTTGGGATTTATGTACCAATTTCCATGAATAGACCCACCAGCATCTCTTATTGTATTCTTCTCTGTAATATTATTCTCAAAAAAAAGGAATCCATCACTACTTGCCCTAGATTCTCTTAATCCATCATAGTCAAATTCATAGTTTGAAAAATAAATGTTAGTTGAATGAGAGAAATGAGGGTTCCATTTTTTCTCCCATTTCATGTTGATTCCTTGATTTACAAATTCTAAGTCATCTTTCTGGTTTTCATCAAATGGTTCGCTAAATCCTAGAATGTTTTTGATGTTTAATGTGTAATTGAGATTGTTATTTGTGAATATGGAGCTTATCGTAAATTTTTCATTGTTAGATATTTTAAAAATTCCTTTAACCGTAAGATCCGTAAAGTAAAACACATTTTCGTTTTCTACAGTTTCTTGATCTAACTTTTGATTATCCACAAAGAAACGAATACTTTGAAAAGCTCTATCGGAGTAACTCCGAAAAGTAGATGTTTCGAGAAGATCAGTGAATGATCGTCTTGCGGATATGACTACTCCAAAACCTTCATCAATAGGAGCTTCGATATATGCATCTACGGTAGTCATATTAAAACCAATTCCAAAACCAAAATCTTTTGGGATTTCACTTTTGGATTCTATATCAACAACCCCTGAAATTCTGTTTCCATATTTAGCTTCTGTGCTACTTCTAAAAAGCTTTATGTTTTCGGTAATGTATGGGTTGAAAATAGATAATAGATCAAAAAAATGACCTGTACTATACATTTTTATACCATCCCATAAAATCAAATTATGATCAGGAGTTCCTCCTCTAATATGTAAAGCTGAAGCAGTCTCGGTGGGACTTTGTACTCCAGGCAGAAACTGAAGGATTTGTAATACATCGGGTTCAACTAATCGCGGTAAAATACCTAATTTGCTTGGATCAATATTTATGGAGCTACTTGCTCCTTGTCTTGATATTCCCGATGTTACGTATTCTGTAATAAGAACCTCGTCTAACTGAAAATTATCTTCAGACAGAAATATTTTAATACAGTCCTTCTTTTCAAGATCTTTAGCAATAAATTGTTGATTTTTATATCCTAAGAATCTAATATTAATCGTGTCATTAGGTTCAGATAGGAATAATTGAAAATAACCGTTAACGTCTGAAATGACGGATTTAGATTGATTTCTGTTATTTACAAAAGCTTCTGCTATAGGTTTTTTGGTAGAACTATCAAGTAAGTATCCGCAGAGTGAAATTCTTCCTGCTTTGTTTTTTCTTCGAATAACATAGTATCTGTTATTAATCTTTTGAAAAAAGATAGAAGTTTGAGATTGTATTTTTTGGAGGATTTTTTCCAACGGATCTTTTGCAGAAACACTAACCCTTTCACTTTTAATAATTTCAGGATTGAAAGAAAACTTAATAGCATACGTTTTTTCTAAAACTTTTAAAACGTTGTTTAAAGGAGTATTATCATACGCTAAACCAGCTGTTTTTTGAGAAAAAGAGCTAAAGTAGATGAATATAAAAAGATAGAAAAAAATTGATTTCATTTATTCTTTAACGAGAACTATGTTGTTTTCGTTGTTAAAAGTATATGAAATTTCCATAGGAACAAAGATTGTTTTTAAAGCTAGTTCAATATTCTCGTGATTATAACTACCAGTAAAACGTTGATTTTGATCAATTTTGTCTTTGTTAAAAGTAATTTTAAACTGATTCTCTAGAGAAAATATTACCTGTTTTAATGGAGTATTGGTAAACGTAGTTTCGCCAGATATCCAACTTGGTTTTGTTGTTGGTGTTTCCCAGTTTTCGACACTATTGTTTGCTACCCTAAAAGCTTTTCCTTTAACAAGAATAGCTTCATTAGAATTGTAACCAATTGCTTTTACTTTACCTTCATGACAGATAACTTCAAAAAAATCTTTTTGAGTATTTACGTTAAACTCCGTTCCTATAACTTTTACATTTCCAGATGCTGTTTCTACTAAGAAATCAGAACCTTTTTTTACTTTAAAAAATGCTTCTCCTGACAAAGTAACTTTTCTATTATTCTTCCAGTCAGATTCTTTAAATGATAATTCAGATTTAGAGTTAAGAATTACTTCAGATCCATCCAAAAGTTTTATTGTGATTTGTTCACCATAATCAGTTGTGTGTGTAGTAGCTTTGTTAAAGAAAAAAAATAGTCCTATTAGTGCCAATAAGGTAGCCGCAATACCATAGCTCCAGTTTGGAATTAAAGATGTGTTTTTTTTATTTCTAACGATATCATTTTTAATTGCTCGAAATATCTTATCTTTTTTGTATTCAGGAGAATCCAGCGTATCTATTTTATTTATAATAGTCACGTATTTCCGATAATCTTCCGATTTTTCAAACGCTATTTTTTCTTTAGCATCTAGAGCCCCATTAAGCCACCTTGCTAAAAATGTTTCATCAGAATATGGATTTTTCATTAGTTATGTTTTGCTTTCTATATGTCTTCCTTATTAATAACAGCCTTATACTATATTACCCTACATATGATTATAAAATATCACCCAGTTTTTGCCGTAAGCTTAGTAATGCGTAGTGTATTCTTTTTTCAATAGCTTTTACAGAAACCCCTGTGATTTCAGCAATTTCTTTATAAGATTTCTTGTCAATCCTTGATAATAAAAATGTTTCTCTTTGTTTTTCAGGAAGAGCATCTATTGCATTTTTGAGTTTTGACATGAACTCTTTTTCCTCAATAATGAACTGTGGATCCTGATTATTAAGATCCGAATGCGGCTTTTGTTCATATCTAAGAACTACTTTTTTATGAGCGATATGATTTAATAAAGTGTTGTTAGCTACAGTAAAGACATATGATTTTGCTTTGTAATAGATAACTTTTTTACAGTTCTGCCACAATTTTATAAAAGCATCTTGAATTATATCTTCTGCCAGATCAATATCACCACATTTATAGTAGATAAGATTCCGTAGCGACTTTGAACAATCATCAAAGATTGCTTCAAAATTTTTCTCATCACAAACAGATTTCTTTTCCATATATTTTTCGAAGATATTTATTTTATTGAGATTTTAAAACTTAATGGATTATAGTTTTTTTAATCTGAATAAGTTTTATGGATAGATTTTTTAGTTTTTACTTGAGACTGATTTGAAACCCGTTGGGCTGCATATTTTGTTAGTAATGAAGTTTTTTTTAGCTCACAATTAAAAAAAATAAAGTATACTAACCAAATTTAAAAAAAAACAGTTGTGTATGTAGGGTTTCCTTCTGTTAAGTTGTTTACTATAGAAGTAACTCAACAAAATTTTTAAAATGAAAAAAATTATCCTCTTAGTTGTAGCATTATCTTTCGGGTTTTCTGGGACTGCACAATTTAACTCAAGTGCTCCCTGGATGAAAGAGCTAAACGTGCGAAAAAAATCTTCTGGAATAGAAGAATCTATCAAATTCCAAGAGATTGTCGATGCATTTAATGAATATTGGAAAGATAAAGATCATACAAAAAAAGGATCTGGATATAAACCTTTTAAAAGATGGGAGAATTTCTGGAAAGATTGCTTAAATGATGATGGTACATTAATGAGTGCAAAACAAATATGGGATGCAGGATTACAGAAAAAAGCTTCGTTTAATAAAATGGCTGATCTGAGTAATTGGATTGCTTTAGGTCCTGATGATTTTATAGATAGATCTTTTTCTAGTGCTAATATAGGTCGTGTTAATACAATTATTGTAGACCCTGTTGATCCTAATAAATATTATGCGGGGACACCAGCAGGAGGAATATGGAAATCAGAAGATGCTGGAGGAAGTTGGATTCCGTTATCTGATGAACTTCCACAAATAGGAGTTTCTGCTATCGCGATAGATCCAGTTGACACTAATATTATTTATATAGGAACGGGTGATGATGATGCTAATGATACGGTTAGTGTAGGACTATTGAAGTCTAATGATGGAGGGCAAACTTGGAATACTACAGGATTAAGTTTTACTATATCAAATGGAATTAAAATAGGTGAAGTATATTTAGATCCATTAGATAGAAACAAAGTGTTTGTTGCAACCAGCAGCGGTTTTTATAAATCCGTAGATGGAGGAACTAGTTTCACTCGTACTCTTAACACAGATGTAAACGATGCTAAATTAAAACCAGGAGATTCTAATATTATATATGCAGTTTCTGATGTTAGTGTTTATAAATCTATTGATAATGGAGATTCTTTTTCGTTGATATCGAGTGGTTTACCAAGTTCTTCAACTAGATTAGCTATTGATGTGACTCCAGCTGATCCTAATTATGTATATGTTTTAAGTGCAGGATCAGGAAGTTCTTTCCAAGGTTTATATAAATCTACGGATAGTGGTGTTTCATTTACTAAATCATCAACTTCTGAAAATGTTTTTGGAGCAGGTCAAGCTTGGTATGATATGGCACTTGCTGTTTCTGATACCAATGCAGAAGAAATATATACAGGAGAGCTTGATGTATGGAAATCTACTAATGGAGGGGATAATTTTACCCAAGTAAACAACTGGTCATCAAGAACAGTTTCATATACACACGCTGATATTCATTTTTTACGATTTTTTAATGGCGAATTATTTTGTGGAAGTGATGGAGGTATTTTTAAGTCTACTAATGGTGGGAATACTTTTTCAGATTTAACAGAAAAAATGCAGATTGGACAGTTTTATAAAATTGCCGTTTCTAAGTCCAATGGTAAGTCTAAGAAAATGGCTGGTGGACTACAGGATAATGGAAGTTTTGGGTTAACTAATTCTGGAGAATGGAATGTCTATGGAGGAGGTGATGGTATGGATGCAGCTATTGATCCCAATAATGATAATAATTATTATGGATTTATGCAGAATGGACAGAATCTTTGGATTTCAAATAATGGAGGGGTCAGTCAAGCTACAAGTGTTTCACAGCCATCTGGTAGTTCTGGGAATTGGATAACTCCGCTTGCGATGAATAAAGAGAGTGAATTATATGCTGGATATAATGCGGTTTATAAGCTTGATAGTTCTAGTTTTGTTAGAGTTTCACCTGATTTTTTTGGAGGCAGCATTGATAGGCTAGAAATAGATCCTTCTAACTCAGATAATATGTATGTGGCTATTAATGGAGTACTTTATAAAAGTACAGACAGAGGTGTTACTTTTAGTGTCGCTGAAAATTTTTCAAGATCAATTACATCTGTTACGGTTCATAATGGTGACAGTAATATAGTATATGTAACTACTTCTGGAACGTCAGGAAAAGTATATAAATCAGTAGATGGAGGCCTTGACTTTAGCGATATTACAGGAGATTTGCCAAATATTCCAAAGCTTGTTATAAAGCATCAAGGATCACATTCTGATGATCCATTGTTTGTAGGTACAACTACAGGTGTATATAGAACAGATGAAACAACTCCAGGAGTTTGGGAGATTTTTGATAATAATTTGCCAAATGTTCCTATTAGGGATTTAGAGATTAATATTAATGATGCTAATATCACTGCAGCAACTTATGGTAGAGGGGTTTGGCAATCAGAAATACCTGTTCAATTGGCTCAGGATGATGTACGCTTAATTTCTATAAATGCCCCCGGTATCGAAATAAACTGTGGTGATGTAACTCCTTCTATTGATGTTGAAAATAATGGATTGAATCCTATTACTTCTATTGATATAGAGTACATCGTTGATGGTAATTCTAACACGATTTCTTGGACTGGAAATATTAATTCTAGCGAAACACAAATAATTGACTTACCTCAATTAAATGTAAACCTTGGGGAACATACTTTGAACATAATAACTACAACTTCTGGTGATGCTAATCTCGGTAATAATTCATTATCCAGTACTTTTATTACTAATGCAAGTGCGATCGGTGTAGATATTAATGATTTTGAAGATTCAACTGATGATGTTTTGGTTGTAGGAGGTGTTTGGGAGCGTGGAATTCCTACAGGAACTGATCTTAATACGGCCTCATCAGGACAAAACGTGTATGGAACTAACTTAGATGGTAACTATTCGGATTCGAATACTAGTTTTTTAGTATCTAATTGTTATGATCTTACAACTATTGGGAATCCTATTTTAAAATTTAATATGGCTTTTGATATCGAGTTAGATTGGGATTTTGTCAACATAGAACACTCTACTGATGGAGGTTTGAACTGGAATATTTTGGGATCAGCTAATGATGCGAATTGGTATAATAGTAATACTTTACCAAATAATTCTAATTGCTTTAATTGTCCAGGAGCTCAATGGACAGGAAAAGACGCTACTATGAAAGAATATAGTTATGATCTTGCAGCTTTTGCAAGTGAACAGAGTTTTATGTTTAGATTTAATTTTGTTACGGATCAAAACACTAATGAAGAAGGAGTTATTGTAGATGATCTTCAGATAGAAGGTAATACGCTGAGCGTAGATGACTTGGAGAATAGACCAGCATTCAGTTTATTCCCTAACCCTTCTAAAGATGTATTTAATATCCAATGGAGAAACGCTACAAAAGTTTCGTATCGAGTTACTGATCTAGCAGGAAAATTAATTTCCTCTAGAAGTGGATTGGATTCTTCAGGAAATACTGCGCAAATTGATTTGTCTAATTATTCAAAAGGAATGTATTTTCTTAGTGTTTCTTTAGATGGTGTTGATAAAACAATGAAGTTAATTAGAAACTAAAAAGAATAGATTTTTTTAAATAAAATTTATTTTATGAATCCAAGACCCTTGCCTAATTTATCGCAAGGGTCTTTTTTTAACTCAATTTTAGAGAGTATAATTAATTTTTTTGGTAATAAATTATTGTTCCAATTTGTATCTAAATTTTAAAAGGATACTTAGTAGGTTGCAATTTTCTTTTTAATAATTATTATTCCTTTTAGAAAAGAAATGGGTCTTAATTATAGATTGAAAAGATTATGTTATCCTGATTGTATATGTTTTAAATGAGGTAGTAAAAAAATATGATCAAGAAACTTTCTCTGCATACGAAGAAGGTTTTATTCCTGACCCATATGTTAAGGCAAGCGCTTTTGTGAATTCTGCTCCAAAGAACAAAATAAGGCTAGAATACGAAACCCACAACAATATTAATATTACAGATCCTGCTGCGCCAAATGTGGATCCAGGATTGACTGTTCCAAAATAAATACTTAAAGCATATTTACCGATACTAAATAAAATCGTAGTCACGAAAGCCCCTAACCAAACATCTTTCCATTTCATTTTTACATCAGGTAAGACTTTAAATATCATTGCAAATAGTACCGTGGTCAAAACAATAGATAATAGAAAATTAATAATCAGAATAACATAAATAATAATATCTGGGAAATGTTTGCCTATCCAATCTGTAGTTGCTGTGACCAAAGTTGTCAATATTAATGAGGTTAATAACAAAAGACCAATCATAAGAATCAATCCCAAAGAAAAAATTCGGTCTTTAATCATTTTTAATATTTCACTTTTAGGTTTAGGCTTTACACCCCAAATCGTATTTAGTGCTTTTTGTAAGGCGACAAACATTCCTGTTGCTCCATAAAGAAGTGTAAAAATACCTATGATAATTAATAAGGTAGGTTGTTCTTGATCTATAGCATTTTTAAGCATTATTTCGATGGTTTTAGCCACATCTTTTCCTAGAACATCGGTAATTTCGTTTATAATTTTTCCTTTAACCTCATTTTTTTGATAAAATAAACCGGTAGTTTGGATAATTATAATCAATAGAGCGGGAAAAGAAAATAATGCATAATAGCTTACTGCTGCACTCATTTGGAACGGCTCATTAGCACTCCAATTTTTATAAGTGGTTATGAGAATCTTAAAAAATGATTTTATTGGTATCAATATGTGCTTCATAATGCTAAAAATAAATTAATCAACGACTTCATTTATAATATTTCCTGTGACTCCATTTGGATTTGAAATACCTAATAAAGCTGAAATGGTAGGTGCAATATCTGATACTGTGGTTTTTATTTTTGTAGCCCCTCGTGATATCCCGTTTCCATAAAATAGTAGAGGAACATGAGAATCATAAGTATATCCGCTTCCGTGTGAAGAGCCAGTCCTGGAATATGCAATTATAGAAGGGGAAAGTGTATAAAGAACATCTCCACTTCTCTTTTGATGAAATCCATTTTGGAGTAACGCTACTGTTCCGTATGTATAATTCATATTTTCTAGTTGACTTCTTGTATACACTTTATCAATACTTTTAAGAGTTAAAAGGTGATTAGTAATTTTATTCTGAATTTCTTCTATGTTTAGATTTTTATTGTTTATCAACTCATAATTTAAAAATACTTGATTGTTTGATATGTTTTGGATAATTTCATTGTCTTGATATAAAGAATTGATATAATATTTCATGTTTAAATGAACTGAAGCTTCCTTAAAATATCCTGCTGGAATTTTTACAGATTTTAAGTATTGGGGAACTTGTGTGGCTCCATGATCAGACGTTAGAAAAACGGTATATTGATTTTCACCTACTTTCTTATCCAAAGTCATTAACAAACGTTTTATATCTTGATCTAAGCGAAGGTAGGTATCTTCGACTTCCTTAGAATTTGCTCCGAAATTATGCCCTATGTAATCTGTACTCGAAAAACTGATCGTTAAAAAGTCCGTATCATTACTTTTTCCTAATTTTTCTTTAGTTATCGCTTCAATGGCAAAATCAACAGTTAAGCTATTTCCATAAGGGGTATGCTTGATAATATCGTACTGACCATTAAATTCTTTAAGTCTTAGTAAATCATAAGGAAACATGGCTTTTTCTTGTCCTTTAAAACCTCTCTCAAATTTTGTATTGTCATTTCCGCTAGCAGTATAGGAGTCAATTTCATAAAGAGTATCCCAATCCCTAAAATAAGAATCAATCAAGTTCGATTCATTAAAATCTACAACCCATTTGGGTAATTTAGTCATATAATAAGAAGATGAAATCCAACCTCCTTGTCCTTTTCCTCTGAACCAATAAGCAGCATTTGCTGTATGTCCTCCAGAAAGTATTGCTCCTCTATCTTTAAGGGCTATGCTAATAGTTTTACCTCGCATTTGGGTATGTAAACGATTTTGATCAGCGATAGTAGTAATTTTAAGCTTTATTGGAGACATTCTACCAGCGGAGCTACTTGTGCCAATCGGAGAGACAGTATTATCTTCAACACAATATACTTTTTGCTTACTTATTTTATCATACCAACTATTACCAATAATACCATGGTTTTGAGGAGTAGTGCCTGTAAAAATAGAAGCATGTCCAGGCGCGGTGGTCGTTGGAATGTAATCAATATGATGATTATTACAAGAAAAACCATCTCTAATCATTCTTTTAAAACCGCCTTCGCTAAATCGATTATAAAAGCGGGTTAGATAATCATAGCGCATTTGATCAACCACAATACCTACTACAAGTTTAGGTTTTGTCTTTTTTACATCTTTTTTAATTTTTTCTTGAGCGTTTGTCGATAAAAAAAAAAGTAAGATGATAATGAATAATCTGTAAGTCATAGATTCAAATTCATAATAAACCTCAAAGTAATCAAAAAGTATGTAACTTGATAGTGATTTATGGATACAGTCAAAACTTCTAGGGATTACGTCATATTTAGACACTATTTGTTTCCATATTTGTAATGGTGAAAAATGTTTACTAAATAAGCTCAATGAAGTTTAAAAAAAATGTACTATTTATATATCTATTGATATTTTTATGTCATTCTCAAATGTACTCTCAGGATATTGAGACGATAATTCCTAAAAAAGAGAGCTACGGTATAGACCAGAAACATAATATTATTGTGTGGAATTTTAAGATTCCAGCCTCTCCAAATCACAATGATAGGTTAAAAATAACTTTTGATAAAGACTACATATTCTATTCACCATTAGATAGTTTGTCATATACAAGAAGTTATAATGTGAACCATAATGACAAAGTATTTAAATTATACATAACAGAATTACCTATTATTCAAATAACTTCTGAAGAAGATATAAAAGATGATCCAAAAGTTTCTTCTCAATTCACCATTATCAATCAAGATAGTATTCAGAATGCTATAGCAGGTTTGGAATTACGAGGTAATATATCATTAAAATTCCCGAAAAAATCATATGATTTAGAATTTTGGGAGACTACTGAAGGAGAAACTTCAGTGGATATAAGTTTCGGAAACTTAAGAGAAGATGATGATTGGATCCTAGATGGATTATATAATGAGCCACTTCGTTTACGATCTTATTTTTGTAATAAACTTTGGTTATCGATTAATAAACCTTCATATGTAGGTAAAGAAGAAGACGCAAAAAGTGGTATTGATTTAATGTTTACGGAAGTGTTTTTAGATTCAAAATATATAGGAATTCATGCTTTGACCGAACAAGTAGATCGAAAACTGCTGCAGCTTAAAAAATATAAAAAAGGTAAAGTAAAAGGTGAATTATTTAAAGCAGGAAGTCATAATGGTGCCCCAGCATACAAAACGTCACCAAAGTATAAAAATATTTTCCCGCATTGGGCTGGATATGAGGTAGAATATCCCTTCATAAATTATAAAGCACAATGGAAAAATATTTATCGATATACTAAATTTGTGATCAAATCTAAAGATTCCACATTCAAGAAAAAGATAGCAAAAAAGTTTGATCTAGATAATGCTATTGATTATTTCTTATTTATTAATCTTGTTCGTGCTACAGATAATCTAGGAAAAAACTTTTATGTTGCCAGGCACGATAATAAAACACCTTATTTTAATGTGCCTTGGGATTTAGATGGTGTCTTAGGAACTATTCAGGATGGTAAAAGAATTCCAACAACAAATGATATTTTAAGTAATGGACTATTTGATAAATTGCTAAGAGTAAATCCTGACAATTATAAACAAAGATTAAAGGCTCGCTGGTTTTTTCTGCGAAAGCAAGAATTTAGTAATTCTTCTTTATTAGGAAATATTAGAGAGACATATGATTTTTTTGAAAAAAATAAAGTGTACGAAAGAGAAATGTTAGTTTGGGCTTCAGATGCAGTGTTATCGGATCATTTAGATTATATGGAATCTTGGTTATCTGATCGTCTTAGATATTTAGATACTTATTTTAATGACCTACCCTAATTTTTTATTAGAATTATCAAAATAGAGCTCTTTTTAACAAAAAAGGAGGAATATCCATCAAAAGAGTTACCCTTTCTATCATATGCATTAATCCCTGAGAGAGTTCTTATTTATCTTGCAAGTGGTAATGCGATATTTACAAATATTTAAAATTATTCTAATCATTAGTCTCTATACAGTGACTATAAATAATATTATGGCCTCATTAGACACTATACATTTAAAGAACAAAATTATTCCCTTATCGATTATTAAGGAGGCTGGAATAGCGCTATCACATTATCCAGAATTAGAAGAAGTGAGAATCGAATTTAAGTTTAAGCCTTCTCTCAAGAAATCATTTATGAAGGCGCAACCAAAGTTTTCTACGCTCTTTGGATCAAAAAGGAAAAGAGCTTATGTCATTTTGATGAGTGAGGTTTTTAAGATAGATAGTCTAGAACTCTCTATTAAAGATATCCCAGAAAATGTGATGATAGGTTGGTTAGGACACGAGTTAGGTCATATTATGGATTATCACAGAAGAAGTAGTTTGAATCTCGTGTCATTTGGAATACAATATTGGATTTCACCAAATTATATTAGGGAGGCAGAACGTATGGCAGATACTTATGCCGTAACTCACGCTATGAAAGATTACATCTTAGCGACTAAAAAGTTTATCCTTAATCATAGCTCCTTATCAGAGAAATATAAAGCACGTATAAGGCGATTATATTTATCTCCTGATGAAATATTGCATTTGGTTAAAGAGCAAGAAGCAAACTAACTTAAATTCTTAATATACTCGACTAACAATTTTTTAATTAAAAAGAATACAAATGGAAGCTATACTGGAAAAAGCGGAAAACTACATATTTGAACTCTTTAAGGAAAAATTACCCAAAACGTATTTATATCATAATTTCCTACATACGCAAAGAGTTGTAGAAAGTGTACAAGAGATTATTGAAAAAACTGATATAAGTAATGAAGATTCAGAAGCAATTCAGATAGCGGCTTGGTTTCACGATGCAGGATATATAAATGGAAAAGAAAATCACGAAAAAGAAAGTGTAAGAATTGCGACTCAATTTTTATCAGAACATCAAATAAGTGATAAAACAATAACGACAATACAAAATTGTATTCTGGCAACAGAGTTTGGGAAAAAACCAAATACTATTCTTGAAGAAATTATCAAAGATGCAGACAGTTCCCACTTGGCTAAAGATTATTTTGTAGAAGTCAGTGAACTTCTACATCAGGAGCTAATACTTCAAGGTATTTCAGAATTGTCTGGAAAAGAATGGAGAGCAGAAAATGTAAAACTGTTTTCTAGGCAACACAAATATTATACTCGATATGCAGTTGAGAATTGGGAGCCAGAAAAAAATAAAAACTTATTAAGTCTTCTTAAAAAGCAGAAGAAAAATAAAAAAAAGCATAAAAAAGAAGTTGTCAAGGCAAAACTTAAGGCGAAATACAAAGAAGAAAGCCCGGAGAGAAGTATTCAAACCCTATTTAGGGTTACGTTAAGGAATCATATTAAACTTAGTGATATAGCAGATACCAAAGCCAATATTCTACTTTCTGTAAATGCAATTATTATTTCACTAGCACTAGCAAATCTAATCCCTAAGCTTGATGCAGCAAGCAATCGTCATTTAATGATTCCTAGTTTGGTTTTAGTGCTCTTTAGTGTGGCATCTATTATTTTGTCTATAATGTCTACACAACCAAAAGTCACTGGAGGAGAGTTTACCAAGGAGCAAGTCATGAATAGAAAAGTGAATTTATTATTCTTTGGGAATTTCTACAAAATGTCTTACGATAGATATCAATGGGCAATAGATGAAATTATTAATGATAAATCTTATGTATATAAAATGCTAACGAAAGATCTTTATTTATTAGGGTTGGTACTTAAAAAGAAATACACTTTACTTAAAATAACATACATAGTATTTACCATAGGGATTATATTATCGGTGGTAGCGTTTATTGTCGCTTTTGCAGGAATTGATTTAGTAGAACAAGCAGGTAATCCAGAAATTTTAGAAAAAATAACAGAATAGACATGGCAATTATAGGATCATTAATAAAAGGTGCGATTGAATTGAAAGGGGCATTGACTTCAGAAACCAATCATATAGAGGCGCAACAAAAAATACTGGAGATGTTACTAAAAAAAGCTTCTGATACCGAATTTGGCAAAGCTTATAAGTTTAATGAAATTCTCGAATCAGATAATATACAAAAAGCATATACTAATAAAGTACCCTATTTTGACTACCATAAGTTACATAAAGAGTGGTGGTCTAAAGTGATTGATGGAGAAGAGGATGTAACCTGGCCAGGTAATCCGGATTATTTTGCATTGAGTTCTGGAACTACTGGAAAAAAAAGTAAGCGCATTCCAGTTACAAATGACATGATTGAAGCTATTCGCAATGCTGGAATTAAACAAGTTGAAGCGCTATCTAATTTCGATTTACCTGCAGAATTCTTTGAAAAAGAAATCATGATGTTGGGTAGTTCTACCGATTTACAAGAAAAAGATGGGCATCTAGAAGGAGAAATTAGTGGTATTAGTGCTAGTAATATTCCTTTTTGGTTTGAGGGGTTTTATAAACCCGGTCGTGATATTGCAAAAATTGATGATTGGGACAAACGTGTTCAGCGTATTGCAGAAAAAGCAAAAGATTGGGACATAGGAGCATTAAGTGGTATCCCATCTTGGATGGAGTTAATGCTTCAGAAAGTTATTGAGTATCACAATGCTGAAACCATACATGATATATGGCCAAACTTACAAGTTTATACCTCTGGAGGGGTAGCTTTTGCACCTTACGAGAAAAGTTTTAATAATTTATTAAAACATTCCATTACCATAATTGATACATATCTCGCCTCTGAAGGATTTATAGCCTATCAGGAACGTCCTGAAACCGATGCAATGAAGTTGATTACAGATAACGGTATTTATTTCGAATTCGTTCCTTTTCAACCAGAGTATATCAACCAAGATGGTTCTTTAAAACAAGATGCACCTTCAATCACATTAGCAGAAGTAGAAACCGATCAGGATTATGTGTTATTGATGAGTACCGTTTCTGGTGCATGGCGTTATATAATTGGTGACACGATAGAATTTATCGATGTAGCAAGAGCCGAGATTAGAATTACTGGACGGACCAAGTTTTTTCTAAATGTTGTTGGCTCACAATTATCGGTAAATAAAATGAATGTGGCTCTGCGCGAAATAGAAGAGAGATTTGATATTGAGATTCCTGAGTTTACACTGGCAGCTACACGTATTAATGACGAATTCTATCATCATTGGTATTTGGGAACCGAAACTTCTGTAGAAAATACTGTTTTGGCAGAAAAACTAGATGAGGTACTTAAAAAAGCTAACAAGAATTATAAAGTCGCCCGAAGCAAGGCTTTAAAGGGAGTAAAAGTGACCACAGTGCCGATGTCCATATTTTCAGAATGGAGTGGGACACAAAAGAAAAAGGGAGGACAGGTAAAAATGGAACGTGTTATGTCTGAAGAAAAGTTTGCAGAATGGGAAGCGTTTATATCTAAGACTGTTTAAAACTACAAAGAACTATAAATTATTATGAATTATAAATATATAACACTTACTATACTTGCTTTTTTAGCGTCTAGCTGTGCACTTTATGAACCAAAATATAGAGAAGCTTTTGATGATACGGTTATACTTCAAGAAAAAGAAATCGAAAAAACTTTTTATTTGATTGGAGACGCAGGATATGCAAAACCAGATCAAAGTACAACTGCTCTATTGGCTTTAGAAAAATATTTAGAGAATCATAAACAAAAAGGAAACTATACCATCTTTCTTGGAGATAATATTTACCCTGATGGGATGCCAAAAAAGGATAAAAAAGATAGAGAAATAGCAGAACATCGTTTAAATACTCAAATAGATGCTGTCAAAAATTTCGATGGGCAAGTGTATTTTATTCCGGGTAATCACGATTGGTACAATGAAGGTTTAAAGGGATTAGAACGCGAGGAAAAATACTTTGAGAAGAAGTTAAAAGACAAAAAAGTATTTAGGCCATCAAAAGGTTGTGCACTAGAAAGTATAGAAATCACAGATAATATTCAATTAATTATTCTAGACTCGCAGTGGTATCTTGAAGATTGGGATAAACATCCAACGATTAATGATAACTGTCCAGAAATTAAAACCAGAGAAGCGATGTTTCTCGAGGTAGAAAGTGAATTCAAAAAAAATCAAGACAAAACAATTCTTTTTGCTTTACACCATCCTTTATATACTAATGGCGTTCACGGAGGTAAATACGCACCTGTTAAACACTTGTATCCATCACAAAAAAAAGTGCCAGTACCTATTTTGGGGTCATTGGCTATGCAAATCCGTACAGCAGGAGCAATATCAACTCAGGATAATCAAAACAAGCAATATAAATCTTTAGTGCAACGACTAGAAACATTGGCCAAAGGATCAGAACGTATCATTTTTGCTTCGGGTCACGAACATTCTTTGCAGTACATAGAACATAACGGAATCAAACAGATAGTCTCTGGAGCTGGGGCTAAAAATTCATATGCTACCTTAAGTAATGACGGGCTTTTTGCCTATGGAGGACAAGGTTTTGTAAAGTTAGATGTTTATAAAGATGGAGCTGTGTGGGCTTCGTTTTTTAGTAGTAAAAATAATAAGCCAGAATTGCTTTTCAAGAAAGAAATTTATGAAAAAACCCCAATGTATGATCTTTCTACTATTGCTGAAATAAACCAACCAACTATTGCTGCTTCGATTTATGAAAAAGAAGGTACTGATCGAACTGAGTTTTATGAAAGCATTTGGGGGGATCATTATAGGGATTTATATGGTACTAAAATCCAAACTAAAGTTGCTATTTTGGATACGTTATATGGAGGGTTAGAAGTCGTGCGTAAAGGGGGAGGGCATCAAACCAGATCATTGCGACTAAAAACAAAAAGCGGTAAAGAATATAACATGCGTGCTTTAAAAAAGAGTGGTATAAAATTTTTACAGTCTACTGTTTTTCAGAATAACTATATCGAAGAATCTTTAGAGAATACTATTTCCGAAGATATTCTGCTGGATTTTTATACAGCTGGACATCCATATATTTTCACAATAATTCCCGAATTATCTGAAGCTATTGGAGTTTTTCATACAAACCCCAAGCTATATTATGTTCCCAAACAAAATGCTTTAGGAAAATACAATGCTGATTATGGAGATGAATTGTATATGATTGAGGAACGACCAGAAGAGAATCATAAAGATTTAGCTTCTTTCGGAAAACCTGATGATATAGAAAGTACTTCGGATGTATACGAAAGGCTACGAAGAGACGAAAAATATAGAATCGATGAATCATCTTATATAAGAGCTAGAATTTTTGATATGTTGATTGGTGATTGGGATCGTCATCAAGATCAGTGGCGATGGGCAGAATATGAAATGAAAAATGGAGATCATGTTTTTAAACCGATACCGCGAGATCGAGATCAGGCTTTTTCTAATTTTGATGGCGGATTTTTAGGAACTTTAAGAGGACTAATGGGATTTGCAAATCAGTTTCAGGTTTATGATGAGGAATTAAAAGATGTAAAGTGGATTAATTCTTCTGCTACTAGATTAGATCGTACCTTGATTAGAAACAGTGGAAGAGCTGAATGGCTAAAGCAAGCAAAATACATACGACAAAATCTTACGGATACAGCTATAGAAAGTGCTTTTCTGAATATTCCTGCTGAAGCAAAAGGAGAGGACTTAGATAATATTAAGAAGAACCTAAAAGGAAGAAGACAAAATATCGTTGACATCGCAGATCGATACTATGATTATCTTACTAGTCTAGCTATTGTAATGGGTACGGATAAAGATGATCTTATAGAGATTCATCGGATGAAGAAAGGTAAAACTAGAGTAACAGTCTCCAGAATTAAGGATGGTCTAAAAGGGAAAATTGTAAGTGATAAAACATTTGATAAGAAAGAAACAAAAGAAATTTGGATTTATGGGCTAGATGATGATGATGTTTTTGAATCAAGTGGAAAAGCAGATAATCCTATAAAAATCAATATTATTGGAGGGCAGAATAACGACATTTATCGATTTAAAAAAGGTCGTAAAATTGCTGTGTATGATCATAAGAGTAAGCCTAATACTATAGAGAAAAAAGGTGGAGCAAAAATTAGATTTACAGATAATTATCAAATTAATAATTTTGATAAGAATGAAGGTGTGCTAACTACTTCTTCTGTATTACCAGTCATTGGTTTTAATCCAGATGACGGTGTGCGTATAGGTCCAATGGCGGTGTATACAATTAATGGATTCCATAGAAATCCTTTTTCCAGTAGTCATAGTTTTTCTGGAGGATATTATTTTGCTACACAAGGTTTTGACCTTGGATATCGTGGCGAATTTGCAGGAATTTTAGGAGATTACAATTTGTTAATCGGTCTTAAATATACTAGTCCTAGTTTTGCAATAAACTTCTTTGGCTTTGGAAACGAGACAGAAAATAATCAAGACGAGTTAGATTTTGATTTTAATCGAGTGAAATTAAGTACTTATGGAGTATCTCTAGGAGCTGTAAAAAACGGACGTTTAGGTAGTTACTTTGAGTATAAAGGTTCTATAGAAGGTATCGAGGTAGATGATACTCCAGATCGTTTTATCACTCAGGAAGCAGGTTTACAAAATCCAGAAGCTTTTGAGCGAAAATGGTTCGCTGGATTAGACGGAACCTATAGATATGAAAGTTATGATGTGGTTGTAAATCCTACCAGAGGTATGAAATTTGAAGTTAATGTAGGTGGAAGAATGAACGTAAAAGATGTTGATAGAACTTTTGGGTACATCAAACCATATCTTGGATTTTATAACGCGCTAACTCGGAATCGTAAGTTGGTTCTCAAAACTGCTGCTCAAGGGCAGTTTAATATCGGAGAAAATTATGAATTTTATCAAGCCGCACAATTGGGTGATGAGAACTTGTTAAGAGGTTACCGAACGGAACGTTTTACCGGACAATCTTCTCTAGCTGGTAGTGCAGATATTCGATATAGTTTTAATCAATTTAAAACTCGAGTGCTACCATTGCAAATTGGAATATTTGTTGGAGGCGATACAGGTCGAGTTTGGATTGCTGATAATGATACTTCTGATAAATGGCATAGTGATTATGGATGTGGTTTTTGGATAAATAGTGCTAATGCTATGAGTGGAACTTTTAATCTATTTACTGGAGAAGACGGAGCTAGATTTTCATTTTCTTTTGCATTTAAATTTTAAAATATCTTATGATTAAACATATACTACTTTTTATATTATTAGTTATTACAGTATCTGTTCAATCTCAAGTTTCGGATCTTGCGCGAGTAGAGTATACTTTTTTTCCACAAAAAGATAGCGACAACTCTTTTCGGAGGCTCAGAGTATTTGCTAAATATCCAATAAAATTGAATAATAAAGGAAGCTATTTGGTACCAGGTATCGAATACCGAAACGTGAATTTTATATATCGAGATGAAACTGCTTTTGATACAAATGATTTAGAACGTTTCAGTTCATTTGAAGGTAGCTTGACATATACTTTTTTGTTAAAAAATAACTGGCGCTTTGCAGCACAGGTGGGAGCTATAGTAGCCTCTGATTTTGAGGGAGAGGGGATAGGTGCGGAAGATATTTTATTTACAGGTTCAGTTTTTTTCGTAAAGGATAAAACAAAAGAGGCTGTCTCAAAACCTTGGCGCCTTATTTTGGGGATGCGTTATTCAACAACCGCGGGGAGACCTTTTCCATTACCTTTTATAAATTACTATAGAGAGTTTCGTCCTAATTGGTCATTTGTGTTAGGAGTCCCTAAATCTAATATCAAGTATCGCTTTAAAAAGAAAAATGCTTTGCAGAGCTTTGTTACATTAGACGGTTTTTTTGCTAATATTCAAAATAATCGAAATTTTACAGATATCGTAACCTCAGAGGAGAAAATAGCGAATAATATTTCCATGACAATTGTACTTACCGGACTAGGATATGAAAGATATCTATCAGATCATCTGGTTTTATACTCTTATGCTGGTTTTACGGTTATAAACGATATACGTTTACGTAATGATAATCAGGAAAATGTGTTAACCATTAATGATCGAAATAGCTTCTATATTCGAGGTGGATTAAAGTTGAAAATATAATTTTTTAGTATGCTAAGGAAGGACGAATTTCTAAATATATGTATCGAGAAGTAAATTTTTATAAGTAAACCCCGTAATTCTCATTACGGGGTTTTATTTTTATAAGCCAAATTTATTAAAATGAAGTACTATAAAAGGCTTTATGAATTTGGAAATTTTCAAAATATCGGTGTTTGTACAAGCTTAACTTGCAGATACTTTGTGCATCGCTGTTGCGATTAAATTATCACCCTTTAAAATTTCGAAAACAGAATAGTTAGCGCTATCATTATGTAATGATCTTACTAGCGTCTGCGCCACATCATCTCGACTAATCTCTCCAGAATTTTTTAGTTTTGAATCTAAAATTATTTTACCAGTTCCAGGTTCATCTGTAAGACTTCCAGGTCTTACAATAGCAAAGTTTAAATCACTACGCTTTAAGTATTCATCGGCATTGTGTTTAGCTCTTAAATATTCTTTTAATTCGTCTGCGTCTTCTGGAGAGTCTGCTCCCATTGAACTAAGCATGACAAATTTTTTGATTTTAGTTTTATTTGATAAGTCTATAAGTTTTTTTGCTCCTTCTTGATCTACTGCTACAACTTTTTTTCCTCCAGAACCAGCTGCAAAAATAATCTTATCTATTCCTTCAGTTACACCAGAAATATCTTCTTCCAGATCTCCAACCACTGTAGCAATATTTCTAATTTCAAATTGTTTTTTTTGCTCTTCTTTTCTAATCATTGCAACAGGTTTAAAGTATTGCGATGCTTCTAAAAGATTAACTATTTTTTTTCCTACAGCACCGTTGGCACCTGCTACTAGTATATTTTCCATAAAGTATTTGTTTAAGCGCAAAGCTCTTTTTTTTACGTCGAATAACTTAATGCAAATCATATAATATTTAGCTCATATAGAATGACTTGTTATTGATATGAGTCAACAATTTTAGGGATTATGATAACAACTATTTTATGATTAAATGATCTTTGTAAAAAGAGAATTATTATCAAAAAAAATAATTATGAAGTTAGATAAAAGTGTTTTAATTATTACAGGTGCTTCAAGTGGTATCGGTGAAGCAACTGCTCTGAAACTTGCAGAAAAAGGTGTAAGAGTTGTATTGACTGCAAGAAGAAAAGACAAACTAGAAGAGTTAAAAGATAAGATCGAGAAAAAAGGTGGTAATGCACTTGTGATCACAGGCGATGTTACAAAAAAAGAAGATTTTGACAGCATTGTTTCTAAAACCTTAAATGAATATAATACGATTAACGGAATTATTAATAATGCCGGGCTTATGCCATTATCTTATGTGAAGAATTTGAAAACCGAAGAATGGGAAAAAATGGTAGACGTTAATATCAAAGGCGTGCTTAATGGAGTTGCTGCTGTACTTCCAACGCTAATAGAAAATAAAGGCGGACATATTATAAACATATCTTCAACAGCAGCTTATAAATATTTTCCGGGTGGAGCTGTGTATTGCGCAACGAAAGCAGCAGTAAAGATGTTCTCAGAAGGACTCCGGCAAGAGCTTTCTCCTAAATATGGTATCAATGTGACGTCAATTGAGCCAGGAGCAGTTTCCACAGAACTTATGGAAACTATTACAGATGAGGAAATTTTGGAAAAATTATCAGACATGCAAAAGATGACTACTCTAGAGGCAGAAGATATTGCAGAAGCGATTTATTATGCTATTTCACAGCCAAAACGTGTAAATATTAACGACGTATATATTATGCCTAGCGAACAACAATAAGTAAGAGTCTCTTTTTTTTTAAGACGAAACTATTAACACAAAAATTACTATGAAAACTATAACAAAGGAAAATACAATTACAACTATTAATCCAGCAACTGGTGAAGAGATACAACACTATGAATATATAACAGATGAGGTACTCACTACTAAAATTGAAAATTGTCATAATGCTTTTTTAAACTGGAGACATGTATCCTTAGAAGAAAGAGCTAAGGCTATTCGAAACTTAGGGAAAAGCTTAAAAAAATATAAGACTGAAATTGCTGAAACCATGACCAAGGAAATGGGCAAACTGTTATCACAAAGTGAACATGAGGTAGACTTGTGCGTCGCTATTTGCGAATATACAGCAGAAAATGGACCTAAGGAACTCCAAGATGATGAGCGCGAGCTTTCGAATGGTGGCAAAGGTATTGTTGCATATAGACCATTAGGTGTTATTTATGGTATCCAACCTTGGAACTATCCTTCTTATCAAGTGGTTAGGTATGCCGTTGCAAGTATTATGGCGGGGAACGGTGTGCTACTAAAACATGCTTCAAATGTAACAGGTTCTGCTGAAATACTAGAAAAAACATTTCAGGATTCAGGTCTACCAAAAAACCTTTTTACAGTATTAATTATAAGTCATCAACAATCTGATAGTGTTATAAAGAATGATTTAGTGAAGGGTATCACATTAACCGGAAGCCCTAAAGCTGGAAAAGATATAGGCGAAAAGGCAGGTGCACAATTAAAAAAGTCAGTACTGGAATTAGGGAGTAATGATGCTTACATTGTATTAGATGATGCTGATGTTGATGTAGCTGTTAAAATGTGTGTTAAAGGTCGTATTTACAATAATGGAGAAACCTGCATTGCTGCAAAACGCTTTATAGCCGTGGCTTCCGTTTATGAATCCTTTAAAAAACGTTTTGTAGCAGCTATGGAAGCTGTAAAAATAGGTGATCCTTTTTCTAATGAAAATGATATGGGCCCAATAGCAAGAGAGGACCTACGTGATGAGTTGCACGATCAAGTAAAGAAAAGTGTAGCGAATGGTGCAGAAATATTATGTGGTGGAGAGATTCCCGAAGGAAAAGGGTTTTATTATCCGGCAACTATTTTAGGGTCAGTACAACCAGGCCAACCTGCTTATGAAGATGAGTTATTTGGACCTGTAGCATCATTAATAAAAGCCAAAGATACAGAGGATGCTTTTCGCATAGCAAACGATAGTAGGTTTGGATTGGGCGGTGGAATATTTTCTAAAGATATAGATAAGGCTATAAAATTAGCAGAAGACCATTTTGACACAGGAATGGTATTTATAAATTCTTTTGGATTAGCAGAGCCAACTATGCCCTTTGGAGGTGTTAAAAATTCTGGTTTTGGAAGAGAACACGGTGGTTTTGGAATAAAAGAGTTCGTAAATATTAAATCCATTATCATTAGGAATTAATTTCATAGGAAATCTTAAATTTATAAATATGAATTTTCTTGTTAGAAATAAGGAGCAATATTGAAGATCTAAGACAAGTAACTCATCTATAATAGAGGGCTGAAAAATCGCGCAATACCTTCTGATAATTTTCGTTTCATCCCTCTTTTTTTATAGGTTTCATAGTCCAATAATATACTTTCTCCGCAATCGGCTAAAAAATCTTGAGATATACTTTCTGCAATTGCGGGGTCATAGATCAAAGCATTGGTTTCAAAATTATGTTCAAAACTTCGGTGATCAAAATTACCTGAACCAATAGAGGCTATCTCACCATCCATGACGATTACTTTACTATGCAGGAAATCATCCTTTTGTTGGTAAATTTCAATTCCCAAAAAGAGTAATTCCTCGAAAAATGACAACATACTATGTTTTGCTAACCAAGAATCAGATTTCTTAGGAACTAGTAGTTTTATTGTCACATCACTTAGAGACGCTATTCTAAGTGCCTCAAGCATCGCATTGTTTGGAATGAAATAAGGGTTAGAAATATAAATATATTCTTCGGCGAGATTAATCATGCTAATATATTGTTGCATAATCGAGGGATGATCTGCATCAGGTCCACCTGCTACAATCTGAACCGCTACATCTCCTTGTTTTTCAATTTCGGGAAGGTATTTATTTGTTAATAATAATTCCTCATTACTTGCAAAATAGTAATCTTTAATGAATACTCTATGTAAGCTATCCACTGCAGGACCATTTAGATATAAGTGTGTGTCATCCCAAATACCAAGTTCTGATTTAGGATTAATATATTTATCGGAGATGTTGACACCCCCGGTAAAACCGATTTTGCCATCTATAATTATAATTTTTCGGTGATTGCGATAATTTAAAGTAAATAAAAAACTCCCAAAATTTAACGGCATAATAGGGTATACACTTGCTCCTATATCCTTAAATTTTTTGATTGCTTTTTTGCGTAGCGAATAACTGCCTATTGCATCATATAATATACGTACCTCGACATTGTTTTCCAGTTTATCTTTAAGTAGAGAATAAAGTTTGTCCACTAACTCTCCTTCTTCAAAAATGTAGTATTGTAAGTGTATGAATTTTTCGGCTTTTTGCAATTCTTTAAAAATAGTATCAAAAGTCTGTTTCCCATTTTGAAGTACTTCAATTTGATTTGAGGGTTGGGTAGCAAAATTTGAACTGTTTCGTAACAATTTAGATAATTTGGAACTCTTTTTATTCTCAAATTCAATTTTTTGTTCTTTAACTAATCGGTCTCTAAAATTTTCATCATATAAACGCCTTCTAACTGTCTGTTTAAGTTTAAAGAACTTAAATCTTCTTCGGTTGATACCAAAAACAATATACAATACAATGCCCAAAAATGGGAATATTAAGACAATTAGAAGCCAGCTTAGAGATTTAGTAGGTCTTGAGCCATAAAGAATAATATGTAGAATAGCTAGAATAGTGAGCGTGCTGTATAAGCCAATTGCGATGATCATATTAACAATGTTTTAAATGAGTATGACAATTGCTATGATTTTTAAATGAGTTACTATTTATAGCTATTGGACTACTAAAATTTGGTAGTGGTTTTTATTTTTATTAAAAGTAAAAATTTAAACATTATGGGAATCATTTCTACCGATAAAAATAAAATTACATTAATTTATAACTCCGGAACTTCATTAGGTAAACAAACTTATAGTTACGTATATACATCAGATAAAGATATCTTAGCTATCGACACTTCTAAAACTAATATTACTGGAACACAATGGCTGGAAATTGCTGAAGGTCTTGATTTGGAGATTTCGGACTTAATCCAGAAAGAATTTCCTAATTATAAAAAGTTGTACGATCCAAAAGTTATACTTGAACCAGAAGACTGGATAAAAATCATTAAAAATCATCCTGAAGTAGTCTTGTTTCCTATAATAATTTTGGGAGAGAAATTTTATCAAATTAAAAATCCTTCGGATTTTATTAGATTAAGTAACGCCAATTTGCATAATGTTTCTAGAAATTAATGTTACAAAAAAGTAATTAGTTTTTATCTGGGATTAAAGTAAAAAGTCCTCTTTTGAAATGTTTTCCTGTGGTATATTATCAAAGAAATTTGATACTAAATCCAGCTCTTGCTTTGGGTTGTTTTTTTGTATAAAAGTTCCTTTTGATCCATTGATCGTTTTGAGCACGTATAAAATAGAAGTGTCCGCAGGATTTTTGATTCCTTCAAAAAGGTATCTTGCAATAATATATACTTCGTTAGGTTTAAATTCTTTTGAATCTGAAACATCTACAAGTTTATGCTGATGTAGGATGTAATCTGAAGTGTATCCTTTTTTTTTATAAATCTCTTTATATTTATTTTCATTGGCATCAAAATTCGATTCCATTAATTTATGTTTTATTATGCTATGATGTTTAAAATGATAAGAAAGTAGAAGCACATTAAGAAGAATAGTAGAAAAAAGAAAAATATAGCATAGGTTGCTATTTTTTTATATCCGAATTTATAAAGAAATACCCTTTTTAATCTTAACATAATTATTAATTCATAGAGGAATTAGTATCAACAGGCAATTAATAAAAAATTACCTGTTGATAAAAAAGTGCTTTTGCTTCATATGATTAATTATCATCAGTGGCATCGTCTACAGCATCTTTCACTTCCTCGGCCCCATCTTCTATAGCATCTCCTGTCTCTTCTACAGCATCTTCAATTTTTTCTCCAGTACTTTTCTTTTCTCTACAGCTAATTGTGGTTGCAGCAATTAAGCAAAATATTGTGAATGATAATAATATTTTTTTCATGATATTTAATTTTATGATTAGTTTATGCTTTAAATCTTTTACCAAATATGAGAGATAAAATAAATAGCACTATGAATATGAAGAATAAAATTTTAGCAATACTGGCAGCACCTGCGGCAATACCACCGAATCCAAAGACTCCAGCTACAATTGCTAAAATGACAAAAATGATAGTGTAACGTAACATAAAAATAATTTTTGGTTATTAAAGGCTCTATACTAGAGAGCAATTTGATTATCAAATATTTATACTTCAAAATTCTTAAAATATTTGGAACCTCGTTAACTGTATCGCTAAGATTGTTAACTCCATTACCGGGTATGATTCATTTTTGGTTTGAATTGATTAAATTAGAAGTATATTTATACCTATACCTGTTGACAATCAAAATAAATGAAGAAAAAAATAGAAGTACAGGATCATCATGTAAAAAATGTGGTTATTGCCTTAGCCGATAGCCTTGGAATAGATTATGAGAATTCTCATCAGGAATATTGCGTGCGATTACCAGAGGAGTTTGGCTCAGGGTATATAAAGTCTTACCAATTTGATTTTGGAATTGGTATTATAGAAACTGATTATTTATTAAAAAAGGAGTTCATCTATAAACTGTCGAAAGGACTTATTCACCCTTTGAAAATTATGTTCAATAGAGAGTCTGGTTTTTATCACAAGTTTGAAAATAGCGAAGAATTTCACGAAATACGTAGGCTTGAGAATGCCATGATTTCCAGCACTTCTAAAAATAATCATGTTTTTAAAACACCTGAGAATACCCCTATTTGTATTTTTAGTATTGAGATTAACAGAAAACTGTTTGAAGAAAAAATAGAATCTTTTTTACCGAACATGAATGAGGATCTTATTGAATTGTTCAGAGATGTAAATGGTATCAATCAATTTTATTACAAAAACTATTACAGTCTTGAGATTTCCAAATTCATTTCTGAGTTTACTGAGTGCGAACTCACTGGCTTTATGCGCCAAGTATTTCTAGAAGGAAAGGCATACGAAATATTGACCCATCAATTACAACAATATCTTGATGATCTTAATGAACCAGACAAAAGATTGATCTTAAGACAAGCTACGATCGAAAGTATAGAAGATGCCGTATCCATAATTAAAGAGGAAATGGATAGTATTGGTAATATTGTGGATCTAGCAAAGCGTGTCGGGCTGAATCAAAATACATTACAAAATGGATTTAAACAACTTTATAAAACATCAGTGAACGAATATATTAAGGATCATAGGATAGAAACAGCCAAAGATTTGTTAGAATCATCTAATCTTAATATCACTGAAATCACTTATAAGGTGGGTATAAATTCAAGGAGCTACTTTTCAAAAGTTTTCAAAAAAAAATACGGAGTAACTCCAAAGCAATACTTAGATCAAGCAAGAAACAAAAAAGATAATTCCGTATCAGCATAAAGCGTCGAGGTCAATAAAATACTTAAGAGAACTCTTTTTATCTAGAAAAATTCACTATCACATTGGGCTAAAACTGATCAATAGTGTTAGTATATGTTTCAAAATTGTTAATCTGTTTATTCTAAATCTAATTTCTTTGCACAAGGCACAAAATATAGCATAGAATTTAGAAAGAGAATGCAAAAAATTGAGATACATAGCATTGATGGTGCAGAAATTTTAGAACAATTAAATGTTCATTTGAAAGGAAAGTTAACCGATCAATGGGGAGAACATGTTTTGGAATTTGATAATGAATTCGGAAAAGGAATTGTGCGAAGTATTACATTTGATTGGGGTGTTTCTTTGGTGGATTATGACGTTAGTTTTACTCAAGACACTAAAATTGTATTCACTATTGAAAAAACCAATCCGATAGAATTTATTTTTATATCAGAAGGTAAGCTTAATTATACCAATAACGCAGAAGAAAGACCATATACCTTTGAGCGGTATCAAAACATAATTATTTCTACAAAGAAGTTTTCTAAAGAAACGTATGTTTTTCCTAAAACAGCAGCTGTTAAAGTCAATTTTATTTATGTAATACCTGGAGAATATGCAAAGAAAAAAAATAACAACTTATCATATTTGAGTAAAACTTTATTCTCCGAATTTGAAGGAAAAAATGAAAACTCTCCTTATAAACATTACGGGAATTATAACCTGAAGATAGCAGACCAGATTAAACAATTGCAGGAAAGCCATGAAAGCGGTATTGTTCGTACACTTTCGATTGAAGGTCAGCTCAATTTGATAATGGCAATGCAAATGTTGGAACATGATAATTATGAAAAAGGTTTGACATTGCCGGATTCTTTATCCAAGGAGGATATTAAAAAGATTCATAATTTATCAGGGTTTATTATTGATAATATTTCGGAACCATTGTCAGTACAATCTTTGGCAACAAGGGCTAGTATGAGTTCCAAGAAATTACAACTTGGATTCAGAGTTTTATATTCTAAATCCGTTAATGAATATATAAGACAGTTAAAATTAGAAATCTCTAGAGATTATATAAAAAATACCGACGATTCTATTTCTGAAATAGTATATAAAATAGGCCTTAAAAGTAGAAGTTACTTCTCGAAAATATTTTCTGATCATTATGGAATATTACCGGCTGAATACAGGAAAAAAATCAAAGCAAAGGGATAACATTAATAATTTATCTTTTTGGATTAAGACCAATACTACCACCTGTCTTAAATTTGCCACAGAATTTAAACTTGATGGTATTTCATAACCTTTTGGTTTATGATTAAATATGCTCTAACCTACTAATCATTTACATGCAGAACGAAAAAACAATTGTTAATCTGAGATTTAAATCAAATTTGCCTATTGATGAAGTTTGTAAAATATCGACAAATCGGAAACAAATACTAAAAAAAACCGAAGGACTGATTTCTTTATTTTGTTATACAAATGAAGAAACTAACATCATTGGTGGTACTTATATTTTTGAAAATATACAACTTGCACATCAATATTTAGGACAGTTCTTAACTCAGGGTATTGCTCCAAAATATGGAATAATTCCAGTAACATTAAAGATAGATGTTGCTTCTCTAAAAGAGGAAATACAAGGAGATAATATAGAGTAAAAAAAATCTATTTTCGTGCTAAAGGAATGCCTTTGTAATAAACAGGTTCAAGCATGGATTCGTAAGAGATGTCGTTCTTGAAAAATTCTTTGGCGATTGGGTGTGCTTTAAATTCTAGTGTATTAGGGAGATTTAGAATATAATCAATTTCATCCATATCAGTTTTAGGATTTAACCAAATATCACTTAAATTATCAGAAACAAATATTGGCATTGAAGTACTTAGATTTTGTATTTTATCTATGATGCCTGTTGTTTTTGTCATTACCATGGAACAAGTAATGAAACCATCATCTAGTGTATTGTAAACTCCTGCTATATAGAAAGGCTTTTTAGAATCAAGGTACACGTAGTATGGATATAACGTGCCGTTGTATAAATGATATATAAAAAAACCAGTAACAATGATAAGACAACGTCTTTTATGATAAGGCTCCTGAAATATTCCATTAGAATTTAAATTTTCTTTAGGAACACTTAAGGTGTCCAAAGCTTTTTGAAAATCAGACCACTCACCTTCATAGTTTTTAGGTAATATTCCCCAGATAGCGTATGATATATGATCTGGGTTATCCATGGTAATTATGGATAATGTAGCCTCTTGAGAACCATCGATTACTGAACTTGGAGTGTATAGCCTTGGAAACTTATACTTAACACCTAATTCCTTCTCGATAAATTCTCGATCTGCAATATTTGAAATCTTCTTATACATTATTATAAATTACTTGTGCAAGTAAAAAAAAAAACGAATCCTAAGGTAGCGCGTATCAATTAAATAATAACGCAATCAATAAGTTGAGCGTTAAAATTTAGTAATTATTTATTGAATTACACAATAGCGATAAGTAAATACCCAAAAACGTTAAACATTAGCATATTAACGAACTACTTTTGTAGTATAGATATGTTGTGTAACTATCTTATAATCAATTATTAAATTATTAAGAAGGGTGTAATGAAAAAAACAGAAAATGATTTGGTGAGCGTTCCTTCTGAGTTAAATGTTCTTAAAGAACACCTTCAGGGAAATATTACTGTAGATTATGATATCCATACATTAACTTTAGATTCGGTGATTGGAAAAGGTCAAGTACGTTATACAAATTTACAAAGCGGTTTACAATCGTTCGATTTTGATTTAAAGCTAATAAAGGATATTGAAATCCCGATAGCTTCTATGACATCAGAATCAATTCAATTTTTGTATTGTTTAGAAGGTCATTGTTCTCATCAATTTGAAACTTTCGAAGAAGCTACGTTAGTTGAACAATTTCAAACCGCAGTTGTCCATAGTAATAGGGGTTTAGCAAGTAAGATTATAATAAAAAAAGGGGATCACTTGATGCTTAACATAATCTGTGTGAATAAGAAAGAATATTTCGATAAGTTTGGCAAAGAGAACAATCCATTTAGTAAAAAACTTCAAGGGTTGCTTTATGAGATAGGAACCAAATCGAAACACTTTCATTTGGGAGGTTATAGTTTGAAAATAGCAGAGCAATTAAAATTGTTGTTTGGAATAGAGTATAGCAATGAAGTTTCTGAATTATTATCTCAAAAAGGACGCTATTATTTGATCTTAGCAAAACATATTGAACAGTTCCATTCGGAAATTGAGAATAACTCAAATACAAGTGGTTTGCTCAAGAATGAATTAAAGGCTATTTCTCAAGTAAGTGACTTTATTAAAAAATATCCAGAGATACAGCATAGTATAAAATCGTTATGCTTGGAGTCTGGACTTTCTCCTGCAAAACTACAAGAAGGTTTTAAATTTATGTTTCAAAGAACTGTCTCTGATTTCGTAAGAAACGTGCGATTAGAAAAGGCAGAAAAACTAATAAAGACTACAGAGTTAACTATTTCTGAAGTGGTGTATTCTGTTGGATTAACTAGTAGAAGTTATTTCTGTAAAATCTTTAAGAAAAAATACTCTTATAGCCCAAAAGAATATAAATCAAAGTAATCAGCAATATTTCAGATTTACTTTACGTTTTTCTCAGGTAACGTAAGTCTTTTATCTAATAAATGCATATAAGAAAGAGATCATTAAAATATTAATGATCTCTTTCTTATATGTGAAAAATAATTTATCTAGTGTAAGTCTTCTAATCTTTTAATAGAAGATAGTCCTTGTAGAATTTTATTTTTTTGTTGTGTTAATACAGTTTGTGTAGTTGGAGGTAATGTAGATTCAGAAAGAACATCGTTATATTCCTCTAATGCAGATTTCTCTCCTCTAATAGCCTCTTCTAACATGGACTCTTCATTATCAGATGATAAAAATGATTTTATATCCATCCATGCTCGATGTGCTGATCCTGTAATGCTTCCTCCTTTATCGATCTCTTGACCAACAGATTTAATTTCTGTTTTAAGCTCGTGACCAAAATCATAACGCTCTTGAGATTTTTGAGTGAAATAATTTTTTAGTCCAGAGTGTTCGGTATTTTCAGCAGCTTTTTTAAACCCTTTTTCTGCATCATACGTCTTTTCTAATAAATCATTAAGTTTGTTTCCAACTTTTTCAGAATAAGTTGCCATAAATTTTAGTTTTAAATGAACGATAATTATTTATAGATGCTTATCGATTAACATCTTTATGCGTTTTACTTATAGTATCTGTTATCGTATTGTACTACTTCCTATTTCTGTTTTTTCGCATACCTGTTGTAACAACAATAATTACACCCGAAGCAAATCCGCTTGCAAATATTAATAGAAATTGAAGCACCATTTTTTATTTAGATTTTACACGAAGATAAAGTCGTTTAATAGTTCCTTTTTGCTCAGATAAGCGAAAAGTTAACTCATTTAGAATTTAACTTTTTTTTAGTTAAGTGTAGGTTTATCAATGGGTTTGAGTTAATAATATTTTTGATAGGATTAATCTGTATGATTTGTAAAATTGATCTTGCAATAAAAATTATGATACAAAGGGGTAGCAAGGTTTCGTGGAAATGGGGGCAAGGTAAAGCAGAGGGAAAGGTAGAAGAAACCTTTATTCAGAAGGTAACCAAAACAATAAAAGGAACTGAAGTAACTAGAATTGGTGAGAAAGGAAATAAAGCACTATTTATAAAACAAGATGATGGGGATTATGTGCTTAAAAGTGAAAACGAGGTTGAGCATGAACAGGTGGATTGAAATAATTAAAAATTATAGGATGATAAAAAAAGGAGAAAAAGTAAGGTGGACACAAGATCAAACTACTTTATTCGGGATTGTCGAAGAGACATATGTGTACAAGATTACAAGAAAAATAAAGGAGAATTCACTGGTCCGCTTTAGTAATGCGAATAAGGCTTTATATATTAAGAGTCAAGATGGTTCTCACGTGTTAAAAAACGATACAGAGGTTATTTTGTGTAGGTAATTCTATTAACGGACCAAAGCAATTTTAATAAACAAAGAATTAATAACTAATAAAACATAAAACGATGTCTTTACTAACAATAATTTTAAATATTTTATTACCACCATTGGCGGTCTTTCTGAAACACGGATTAGGTACTACTTTTTTAATTAGCCTAGTACTAACCCTTATTGGTTGGTTGCCTGGTGTTATTCATGCTTTTATTGTCAATGATTAATTTTTATAATAAGAGGAAACTAACGATAATTCAGGCGCTTAAAATATGAGGGTTGAGAGCGGGAATATAGTAAGATGATTGCACCTTAAAGGTATAAATATAAGATCATACCTTCATGTTTTCAGAAATCTCTTTATTGTAACATTTACAATCTTTCCTGACCTGAATTATCCGGTTTACCATACTCAGACTTATAGATCTGGACAACAATAAGAAATAAACTAATAAGTAAGGGGCCAAATATCAAACCTATAAAACCAAATAAAGGAACACCGACAATCACTCCAATAAGAGTTATTATTGGGTGCACATTATCTAATTTTTGTAAAACATATAACCTGACTAAATTATCGGAGAATCCAACAACTATTAATCCGTAAATTAAAATTCCCCAAGCCTGAAAAACGTTTCCGGTTGAGTGGGTAATTATAAATACTGGTAGAATACCAATGATTGTACCTACAAAAGGAATCATTGATCCAACGATTACTATAACGAACCAAAACAAAGGATCTTCTATGCCGAATATTAGAAATCCAATAAGGGCTACGACTCCTTGTATGATGGCAACTAATGGAATGCCAACAGCATTAGATCTAACCATTTTTTGACTTTCATCCCCAATAATTTTTAAATTATCTATATTAATTGGGATGTACTCAAAAAGAGATTCTCTTAATTTCCTTCTATTTGTAAACATATAGTACAGTAAAAAGTACATTATTCCTATAGAAATAAATACATTAAAAGTCCCTCCGGCAAATTTTTGTAGATTCTCTGTAACCCACGAAGAAATTGCATCAGGATCCATTTGAGTACTAATATCATAACCTAGTTGATTTTCCCAAGTATCGAGACGTCCTTTCAATGCTATAACGATCCTTTTAGAGTTTTCAGTTACATCACCAATTTTGTTACCTAACATGAATAAGATTCCAATCACAGGCATTAATATACCTGCAAAGGAAGCTATCATCAAAGTAATAGCAGCAAGATCTGGATGCCAACCTTTGCGAACCAAAAGGACCATCCACTTTCGTAGAATCACATAAATCGTGATCGCTCCCAGAATACCTGACAGATACGGAAGGATTTCTTTGAAGATAAGCCCGCCAATTAGGAATATAAGAAGTAATACAAAAACCTGCCGTATAACGTTTGGGCTAATATTTTTCATTTATAGTTTTGATTTATTCTTTAAAGATATTCTATTTTTCTTCTTTTTTCATTAATTCAAAACCTTTAGGTAAATCCAATGTTCGTATTGGGAACGGAATATTGACGTTATTTTCATCGTATGCTTTTTTCATTAACATCATGGTTTCACTTTTAGCTTTAGCTACTTCCAAAGCAGAGGTTGAATTAATCCAAAAACGGAGTTCGTAGTTAATTGAACTATCACCAAATTCTCTCCATAAGAATAAAACGTCGTTTTTTTTCTGTACTGCCTCAAAATTAGAGACGATAGTTTCCTTAGTAAGTTTTTCAACAAATCGTAGATCCGATTCATATCCAACACCGCATTCAAGAATAACACGCGATTGTGCAGTAGTTGAATAATTTTTGATTGGATTGTCTACTACCAACTTATTAGGGATATATACCAAATTATTATCTACTTGCTTTATAGTAATAGCGCGGAGATCTATATCGATGACTTCTCCCTCAAAGTTATTAGTTTCTATCCAGTCTCCAAATTTAATTTGTTTGATGTAAGAAAGGATTATACCAGAATAGGTGTTAGCTAATGCTCCTTGCAATGCCAAACCAACGGCAAGACCAGCTACTCCAGCACCCGCAAGAATAGTGTTGAGTGCTTTATCCAGATTAAGAATGCCTAGAATCAGAAATAAACCTATGATGACAACAGCAATAGATATAAATTTTGCAATTAGGCTTTTCATCGATGGTTGAAGGCTACTTTTATTAAGTATCTTTCGCGCTAGTTTACTAATATATTTTGAAGCAATAAGTGCCATTACGAAAACAAGAACTGCTATTAAAATATTGGGTAAGTTCACTACAATCGAATTTAACCAAGATTCAAGTTTTTCATACATTTTATTCCAAGCATTGATTAGTTTGTCATTCATATTTTTTGATTTTTATTCTTCAATATTTTTTAAAAATGTTGGCGTATAGTCTGTTAATAAATTTAAAATAGCGTGTTCCGTATTAGTGAAATAATCGGCTGATTGATTAGAAGTATTAATTTTGTTAAATACCTTTTTTATAGAGCCATCTTTATACGATGATTCTATAAATGGATGCACATAGTATTTACGGCATACATTTCTGGTATTTCCTAAACTGGCTGCAGCCATATCGTACGCTTTTAGGATGTTTTTTTGTATTTCTTTTTCTTTAGTACTAATTCCCAGATCCATTAAGGTTTCAAAAAAAATTGTAGTTGCGCCCCAGGTTCTGAAATCTTTTGCAGTAAACAGATCACCACCAATCTCATGAAGATATTTGTTAACCATGCTACTTTCAATACTGTGTTTTTCTCCTTGCTGATCATAATACTGGAATAGCTCCCAACCTGGTATTTCTTCACAACGATTAACCAGGCGAATTAGTTTCTTGTTTCGAAGTGTTATAGAATGTTTTTTTCCTTTTTTTCCCACAAACTCAAACTTAAGTTTATCCTTTTCTATGTTTACATGTCGAGTTCTCATTGTAGATAAACCATAGGTTTTATTACGTTTGGCATACTGCTCATTGCCGATACGTATATGAGTTTCTTCCATTAGCCGTATGATGAGTGCTAATACTTTTGTTTTTGACCAATTTTTTTGTTCTAAATCCTGATCTACCTGTTTTCTTATTTTGGAAAGTTGCCTTCCAAAAACAGCCATTTTATAAAATTTTGTCTGGTTGCGTATGGTGTTCCAGAGTGGATGATATCGGTATTGTTTTCGGTTTTTTAAATCTCTACCAATGGCTTGTAGGTGTCCATTGTCTATAGCAGCAATTCTGACATGGTTCCAAGCAGGAGGAATTACTATTTTTTTTATTCTTTCTAAATCTTTTTCAGTTGACAGTGTTTTACCATTTAGAAGGTATTGAAAACTTTTCTTGTGTTTTAATCTAGTTATTATTAAAGCATCGTCTTTTACGTATACTAGATTTAGTTGATCAATTACCAATTCGGGTTCTTTGATGATCTGAGTTATAAATTTTGCATCTGTAAAATTTGTGTTCATCATATTATGTTTTTAAAATAAAAATGACCTCTTCGAGTATATCTAAAGAGGCCATTTTATCAACTAACCATATCTATCTGGAATTAGATATACTATTTAGTGAAAATCACTTTAGATTTTTTTAGGTCTGATTTAAAAGCATTTATATCTTTTACATATTTATACTGATCGTTGAATACTCTGTCTGGTTTTTCTCCCATAATAATATGCTTTACATTAAGATCAGGAGCATTAAGAATTACACGGTCAGAAATTCTTAATTTTTTATCGCCTAGATCTTGATCTAATTCTTTTAGTCTAGAAATCACATATAACTTGTCGTTAGAAGCTATGATCTCTGTTATATCTATAGAATGTTCTTTACCAGTAACTTCTGCTTCTACAGTTAATGTCAATTCTTCTTTCTCTCCACTATTTGGCATATCTACATCTACATAAGGTACTTCTACCTCTACTTCTTCCATTACTACAACAACCTTAGGAACTTTAACCATTTTAGTTTTGGTTCCCACATTCACCTCAGCCCAATCAACATCGAATGTTGGAAGTTGTCCTGCTTCGGTATCAATATCTATGGCTACATCAGGTAATTTTGTTTCTTTTTTTTGTTGTACATCACAACTAGTTACTAAAAGAATGATCATAAATATTCCTGCAATTTTTTTCATAATTAAAAGATTTTTTGTTTTAAAAATTAAGGGCTACTTAATTTAACACATCACATTTGCCCTAATGATATTTTACATTTTTGATTTTTGTAGCCCTTATTTCTATTTACATTATTTAACACGACAAAGGTAGATTCCGAAGATTGATAAACTGTGCGCATATACAATTTTCCTTGACTGTTTTGATAGTTAGGCGGGATTGAGTAAGGAGTACTTTCCTTTAGGTATTGAGTTAATAAATATAGTGATTGCACACCAATAGCGAAGATTAATTTCTCAACTTGTAATTCATGATAATTTTTAAAACTAGAACGATATGAGTTCCATAAAACAACCGAATTTTTCTAATCTAAAAGCATTGTATATCAATTGTACTTTAAAAAGCTCCAGCCAAAAAAGTCACACAGAGGGGCTTATGAATGTGTCTATGAATATTATGAAATCTGAAAATGTATTGGTAGAATATCTTCGATTAGTAGATTATGATGTGGCTTACGGGTTAATGCCCGATATGAGGGAAGAAGGAAAAGAAAAAGATGATTGGCCGGAAATCTATGAAAAAATAAAGAATGCTGATATTCTAATTATAGGAACACCTATATGGTTAGGAGAAAAATCATCTGTAGCGACTAAATTAATAGAACGGTTGTACGGTATGAGTGGAAAAACGAATAAAAAGGGGCAGTATATTTATTACGGAAAAGTAGGTGGTTGTGTTATCACAGGTAATGAAGACGGTATAAAACATTGTGCCATGGGTATCTTATATGCTTTGCAGCATTTAGGTTATAGCATACCTCCACAGGCGGATTGTGGATGGATTGGCGAAGCAGGTCCCGGACCAAGTTATCTAGATGAAGAGTCTGGCGCAAAAAACAATACTTTCACCAATAGAAACACTACCTTTATGACTTATAATTTACTTCATTTGGCTACTATGTTAAGTAACAATGGTGGTTATAACTCATATGGTAATTCTAGAGAAGATTGGGATGATGGGACAAGATGGAATTTTGAAAATCCTGAATATCGTTAATCTATATCTTATGAAAAACAGATAGACCGTTATGAAATCAACATTGAAGTTTTTAAAAAGGATAAAAAGTGCTGTCTTTCATAGTATCGCATTTTACCCCATTCTAATCAGTGCAGCATTTTTTTTGTTAGCAATTACTTTATTGTTTGTAGAAAATCTAGAGGTAACTAATGCATTAAAAAAAGAAGTGCCTTATCTTTTGGTACAGGATAATGAAACTGCTAGAACAATTCTTTCTACACTGTTTGGTGGAATATTATCGTTAACTGTTTTTAGTTTTACGATGGTAATGGTAGTGCTTAATCAAGCTTCATCTAACTTCTCTCCAAGACTTCTACCCGGATTAATTTCTAACAAAAAGCATCAAATTATATTGGGGTTTTATATAGGAACAATCTTATTTTCGATAATTGTTTTAATGTCTTTGGGTGCTTATGGCGCATCTGCAAATGCTGTAGGGTTTTCTGTTATGGTATCAGCTGTATTGGGTGCATTTTGTATTGGTTTGTTTGTGTATTTTATTCATAGTATATCCCAGGCAATACAAATACATAATATTATAGATAAGATTTATGCCTCTAGTACTAAGTTGCTTGAAAAGGAAAAAGAAGAACAAAAAGAAAAGGGTTTCGAAAACCAAAATATCCCATATGAATATTGGAAAACGATACCTAGTCAAAAAACCGGTTATTATCGGTCATTTGATATTACACTATTAAATGATTCTTTGAAAAAGAAAGAAAATACAATAGAAATAATCCCATATGCTGATCAACATATATGGAAAGGAGATCCCGTTCTTGGTATCAAAGAGCCTCTTTCTGAAGATGAATTAGCATCCTTGCATATTTGTCTCTATATTCTATCTAATCGACATGAAGATGATAGTGGTGTTGGAGGAATGATAAAATTAACCGAGGTAGCCGTAAAAGCTTTATCACCAGGTATCAATGATCCAGGAACTGCAATTAATGCGATTTCTAAATTAGGTCAATTAGTGCAACAGGCGTTTAAAATTCAACCAAAAACTATATTGGGTGTAACTGATTGTGAAATCACTATAATTCATAATAAAATAAGTGCTTCAGAATTGATGCGTATTGTGATCGAACCAATTCGCGTATATGCTAAAGCAGACAGTACGGTTTCTTATGAACTATTGAGTGCATTGATTTTTATTAGAAAAAGTAAGGACACACACACTGATTATACTGAAGCGGTACAGAATGAGATAATGGCATTAAGCAACGATTTAAAAAAACATATAAGTAATAATCAAGATCTAAAACGTATCTTAGAGTTATTAGAGACTTAACTTTTTTCTTCAATATATGAAAGCAACACCCACATTACTATGCATACCCGATATTAGTGGTTTTACTGAGTTTATGAGTTCTACAAATATAGAATTAAGTTCTAAAGTCATACCATCACTACTTAATAGAGTAATCTATGCGAATAAATTAGATCTTAAAGTTTCAGAAATTGAAGGAGATGCTATTTTGTTTTACAGAACTGGTCCATTGCCAACATTCACAGAACTGGTATATCAGTGTAGATTGTTTTATACAGAATTTTATGAACAGTTAAAAAAACTTCACAACCAATATAAAAATACAGAAGAAGGAAAGAATATTCCAGAGATGCTCGGTCTTAAAATTGTATTACATTATGGTCAGGAAATTAGTGCGGTTCCAATAGGTAAAAACATAAAACTTATGGGAGAAGATGTTATTATAGCGCATAGATTATTGAAAAATAAAATCCCAATAGACGAATATATTCTGCTTTCTGAAGATTTGTTATCGGAATTTAAAAATGAAACTATCGAACGAAATTTTGGTTGGGGAGAACTCCACGATCGAGAAGCTGAATATAAGCATATAGGAGAAATTAACTATAGTTATATTAATCTAGAGCCTTTGGTCGATTAAAACTTTTTACTACAATTTGATATAGCTTTGTATAAACCGGAAAAGATGCTTTTTCTCGATTAATACCAGATTTCTAAAACCCTATTCTTATGATATTCGGCTAGTGTTTCCTCTCCTCACGATAGAGTTAAGATAAATAGTATATGAGCAAAAGATGCCATTATACTTCAGGTATCTTTGTGTTGAACAATAAACAATCACACAATTCTATTGTTCGATTTCAATATATTATTAATCTTAAAAAATTGCTATGAATTATTTGAACATGGATGAGAAAAAGCTTTTACCTGTAGTATTAGAGTTAAATATACTTTTAGCTGACTACAATTTATACTATCAAAAATTAAGAGGTTTCCACTGGAATATTTTAGGAAAGAACTTCTTTGATCTTCACGTAAAATTTGAAGAATTATATAATGATGCCAAAATAAAAATAGATGAAGTCGCAGAGCGTATTTTAACGTTACAGCATCATCCAGTAAGCCAGTTCGCAGAATATATAAAACTAGCAGATATAGAAGAGGTTACACCTTTGATGAAAGATATAGAAATGGTAAAAGAATTACTCGGAGACCATAAAAAATTACTTACTCAAATGAGAGTAACATTAACTCATGCGGAAGAGGCAAGAGATGAAGGTACAATAGATATGGTAGGAGCTTATATTAGAGAGTTAGAAAAATCAAGCTGGATGCTAAACGCTTGGTCAAAAAATACTTCAGACCACTTAGATACTAGCTTGATTAGAAAAGCATAGAGGACAAAACAATTTAAAAAAAAATAAATATAAAAATGAAGATAATAAAAATTATTACAACGCTATTAATAGCATTTACTTTAACAGGAATAAGTGCGCAAACAGTAAAGACGAAAACCACTAAAACCTATAATTTCAAGAAAGACGGTAAAACCATTCCTTATAGAGTTACGGTTTATAAAACTGCTAAGTCTAAAACAGTTTTAAACAAAGCTGATAAAGACAAAGTAAATCAGGAAATAAAAGTTTCTGATAAAGAGATAACGAAATTGATTTATGTTGATAACGATATCTATGATGACTACGACAAATATATAGTACTTAGATATACAAAAGAAGCTGATGACAGTTTTGAGCTAATACCGACTGATAAAGGATTTAAGGTTGTGGTGGATAATAAAAATGTAGAATACATTATTGGTGAAGGCGTGTATTTTGTGAATAATATTGATAAAGATTACTTTTTTGTGGATGAATTTGATTCGATCTAAAAAGCCACTTAGAAAAAATATTTGTTTTGAAGACTCCCTTTTTGGGAGTCTTTTTGATTTTATAAGAAATATTATTTGTAATAGTATTTCTTTTTTTGGTGTATCTTAACAAAATAATATGTCATAAATTATTTATTTTTGTTCAACATTGAGTAACAAAAAAAACTTCATCCTAACTATTATTTTGACGATGTACGCAGAACCAACAACCGCCATAGAAATTAATATTACTGCTAAAGATACCGAAGGAACGGTTAGGCAAATACAGGAAGTTATAGGAGGTAAAATAAAAGAAAGATGGGGTGAGTATGAACTCACGGTTAATAATCTAAATGCTCATGGTTCCATTAGATTTATAACGTTTGATTGGGGTGTTAATTTATTAGAGTACGATATTATATTTCATAAAGATGTTGTGTTAATTATGGACGCTTCAGAATACAACCCAATTCATTTTGCTTATTGTCTCACAGGACATTGTGGGCATCGGTTTGGATACCAAAATGAAATACATACCTTAGAACAGTTCCAGTCAGTTATTATTACTAGCCGTGATGGAGGACATAACTATGGTTATTTTCCGAAAGAAGAAAAATTAGAGATTAATGTAATCCAAATTGCTAGAAAAAAATATTTAAAAAAACGGCTTAATAATGTATCACAGCTCAATGAAAGGCTGTATAAAGTTTTTATGGATGAAGACCATGAAAAAGCCTTTGCTTATTTTGGGACGTTTAATCTAAAATTAGCGGATCAGATTGGTGCTCTGCGTAAAATAAAGCAAAAGGGCATGATAAGGATATTGCAAATAGAAGGTATGATCTATCAAATTTTGTCTATGCACATTCAGCAACACGATCGAGCAATGAAAGAAGAAGTTTTACCGACCACGCTTTTAAAAAGAGAATTAAAGTTAATTAGAAGTTTAGCTAAGAAAATCATCAAAGATGTAGCCAAAGACTACTGTTTAGAACAATTGTCCGAAGAAGCAGGTTTACCTCAGGCAAAGCTTCAAGAAGGATTTAGATTGTTATATGCGAGAACAGTAACAGAATATATCCGACACGTGCGCTTAGAAGCTGCAAGAGATTTGATACGAACCACTGACATGAATATTTCTGAGATTGTATATTCTATAGGATTCAGTAGTAGAAGTTATTTTTCTAAAATTTTTAAAGAAAAGTATGATATTAGCCCTAATAATTTCAAAAACAGAACAGAATTGCCTGTGGAAGAAATCGTGGGAGTATCATAATATTATTTGAAGAGCCTTTTGATTAAATAGAATATACCATATTTTTTCACTGCACTAAGAGCTGTAGAAACCCACTGATAGGGTTGCAAGTCGTCTTTGAACTCAGATTTAAGAAGTTTCATTTCTTCTAAGCATATTTGACGTTGTAAATTCAACTTACGCAGATCTTGTTCTATTTCCTTAAAAGAGGTGTATGTTTTTTTCATAACGTTAATCAAAGAATTCTTGAGACATTTTTTTAATAATGTTTTTATCAATTTGTTTGCGAACAAAATATGCTATGCCGGTAATAAGAAAAAGCGCTAAAGCTACGAATAAACAAGCCAGTGCAGTACTACCAATAAGATGTCCTAACCAAATTGCTCCAGAAACCGTTAAGAATATTAAACCTAAGAAAAGCAAGCCACCAATAATGGCCAGCTTGCTTAAGAATGAAAATGCTCTTGTTAATTGCTGGAAAGCTTTAAGCTTATAATATTCTTGAGAGGTTTTTACATAAGTTTCTCCAGAATCAAAAGCTTTATTAGAGGTTTCGTTTATTGCATCAATTACTCCCATTATGATTTTTGTAATTTTTTGTTTTTAGCTTTCAACTCACTTAATTTTTTTTCAAGGGAGGTAATTACATCATCTGCTTTATAACTTGCATCAGAAACTAGAGACTCAATTTTGGTATCTAATGTTTCCTTTTGAGTAGAAACAGTATCTGATATTTGATGTTTCAAGATAGAAGCTTCTCTTGCTAAATGATCTTTGGTTGCCTGCGCTTCATCTGCTAATTTTCTTCTAGTATTTACTCCTTTATCTGGAGCAAAAAGAATACCTATAGCTGCACCGATTGCAGTTCCTGCTAAAATTCCTAAAAATGTATTGCCATTATTACTCATGGTTATCGTTTTTTTTAATTCTTAAAATATTTATCACAAAGTTGATTAAAAATAGCTGTACGCTTTAACTCAAACCATAAGGATGTTAACCGAAATGATTTTTAGCAAACGAATTAACATTTATATCAAAAGCGTTCATTCTTTTCTCTTCCTCAATATACCTTTGGAATGTAATCAAATTGAGATTAGATGACAAATACAAATACAATAATTTATTTTTTAAAGGGAAATTTCTAAAAGATATGTTTCGTGGGAAAGAAAATGAAATTGATACTTCTTTATGAAAATTTAAAGAAGCATTTTTAGTCCGCTATTATTTTTTGATAGAATTAACTTTAAATAGATAAAGCAAAGAGCTTTTAAAAGAAAGGATTAATAATTAATAAAAGTAGTATATAAAATAATAAAATTTTAACTAAAATATACAAAAATGAAATTCGTAAAAGAAGAAGACGAGGAAAGAAGAGATTATATTTTTCAGAAAAATACAAAGACAAAAGCAGGGATGAAAATCATTATATTAGTGTTGATTTTACTAATCGTAGGAGTTGTTGCTTCGGGAGTATTTTTGGAACTATTTTAATAACCGTTGATAATGAAAGAAGTGAGCATGACTTTTTAAAAAATACCGAATAAGAATATTTAATCTCCTTTTCTAATTTTTAAATAATAACGATATGGCAAAGATAACAGAAGTAAAACTTGATAAGATTCCAGAATATGTTGAGGTAGATGATACGAAAACAAATACTATAATCGTAAAAACTGAAATAGAATTTCATCCGTTGGATATTTCCGGAAATATGGAGTATTTGTTACACCTATTTGTCTATGACGTTCATGGAATTAAAGATGTGCCCGTGTTGATTTCTAATTGGGATGATACCAAAGTGTTGCGAGTAGTTAGGAATGAACGGAAAGATGATTTTTTATGCAAGGAAAGTGTTTTGATAAGATCAGACGAGGCAAACAAAAAAAGCATGAGTTTTAGGACCCCTATGACTATCAAACTGGGTAGACTAGAGAATAATACTTCAGTGTATACCAAGAAATTTGAAGTTTTTGCAACACTTATTCCAGCAATAGATAGAGTGTCAAAGTGGTCGGAACCTTTTGAATCTCAGCTAGTTTTTTAAAAAATAGAGAAATGGTATTGACGCTAAGTAACTAATTTAAAAATGAAATGATGAATGTATCTGAACAGTTATTGGAAATATTGCAAAACGAAGGAGTGAAACACATTTTTGGAGTTGCAGGAGATGCTCTAAATCCTCTTATAGATGCTATTGGTAAACAAGATATTGTAAAATGGATTGGAGTACATCACGAAGGAAATGCATCTTATGCAGCGTTTGCTCAAGGAGAACTTAATCATAATTTTGGTGTTTGTGCTAGCACCGTAGGTCCCGGCGCATTACACTTAATTAATGGTTTATACAATGCAAAAAAAGAACGATCTCCAGTAATTGCGATAACAGGCCAAATACCAATCGAGCATTTAGGGACAAATTATCATCAAGAAGCTGATCTTAAAAAAATATATGATGACATATGTGATTATCAAGCAATCATTAGGTCTCCTGAAGAAGCACCAAGGGTCATTCTGCGAGCTATAAGAATTGCAGTAAACAATAAGTGCGTTTGTAGAATAGAATTGCCGGCGGATATTGCACAAATGAAAGCCGAAAATGAAAATTTTGTTCATACCATATTTAGATCAAAAAGTAACATTGTTCCCAGTCAAGAAGAGCTAAATCTCGCTGCAAAATTTATCAACGAGTCTAAAAAAGTAGGAATTTTAGCAGGAGCAGGATGTAGAGAGGCAAGAGAGGAGGTGATTCGTTTTTCGCAATTATTAAAAGCTCCAATAACTCATACGTTAAGAGCTGCAGATGTATTTGATCACTCAACTGATAATGTAGTGGGACTAACAGGGCTTATTGGTAACCCATCCGGTTATAAAGCTGTGATGGATTGTGATTTATTATTGATGTTAGGAACAGACTTTCCGTACACAAATTTTCTTCCTGAAAATACTAAAACTATTCAGATTGATATTAGACCGGAGAATATAGGAAATCGGTCACCCGTAACCTTAGGTCTTCATGGGGGTGTCAAAACAACGATTACTTCGCTTCTTAATTTATGCTTAGAGAAAAAAGATGATTCCTTCTTAAAAACTTTAAATGAAAAATTTAGTGATTGGAAAAAATCTAACGATAAAAAAGCAAATCCATCTAGAGATATGGAACCCTTGCATCCTCACATTTTTGCAAAAGCTGCTAGCGATCTGGCTTCGAGTGATGCCATTTTTGCCATCGATACGGGAACCGCTGCGATATGGGCGTCTAATTTCATGAATTTTCATTCTGATCGGAGAATCATAGGATCTTTTAATCATGGATCAATGGCAGTAGGTTTACCTGCCGCAATAGGCGCGCAATTACAGTTTCCGGATAGAGAAGTTTGGGGGTTGATTGGTGATGGTGCTTTTAATATGTCGCTACAAGATTTTTCTACAGCTGTGAAGTATAAATTGCCAATTAAGATTATTGTGTTTAATAATTCCCAATTAGGTTTTGTTAAAATAGAAATGGAAGAAGCGGGATTAGCTCCTAATTTTGAAGCTCTCAAGGTTGATAATTTTGATTTTGCAGAGTATGCTAAGCTTTGTGGAGGGAATGGGGTAAAAGTTACTCATGCAAAAGACATTCTGGCAGCTATACAAATGGCAAAAAATTCTAAGCAGCCTTTTATTATTGATGCTGTAGTTACAAATGCAGAACTTTCTCTGCCTCCTAAAATAGGTTTCGAAGAAGCTAAAGGTTTTGGACTGTCAAAAATTAAAGAAGTATTTAGAGCGTTTAATGGAGAAAAAGAACAATGGGAAAATATTAAACAGGAAATAGAAGCTTATTTTGATTAGACCACATTATAATTGGCAGAAAAGAAAAGCGTATCAGAATAACAAATTAATATTAATAAATAGATCAGATAAAATAAAATGGAAAAATTAGGGCTTACCGGAGAAAATTGGGAACAATTTGTAACATGGGTTTGGGATTTTGTACCAGGACTTATCTCTGCAATTGTAATTTTCTTTGTCGGTATATGGGTTATTAACCTTATTAGTCGAGGACTTCGTAAATTTTTTCAGAAAAAAGATTATGATGAAACTTTAGAGAAATTTCTATATGATCTTATTAATATAGGGCTTAAGATTTTACTAATAATTTTAGTAGTAACTCAATTAGGAGTTCAGACTTCTTCGCTTGTTGCTATATTAGGAGCGGCTGGTTTAGCGATAGGTTTAGCATTGCAAGGTTCTCTAGCTAATTTTGCAGGAGGTGTGTTGATTCTATTTTTTAAACCTTTCAAAATAGGAGATTTTATAGAAACCCAAGGAGTTTCTGGTACAGTAAAAGAAATTTCGATATTCACCACCAAACTGAATACTTTTGGAAATCAATTGGCGGTAATTCCTAACGGGAAAGTATCTAATGGTAATATTATAAACTACTCATCAGAATATAAAAGGCGTGATAAAATCGAGATTGGAATAGCGTATACGAGTAATATCAAAGAAGCAAAAGATACATTACTTGATTTAATTAATAGCCAAGAGAAAGTTTTGAAAGATCCAGTACCAGAAATTTACGTTTCTGATTTGGGGGAGAATGCAGTAACAATATCTTTACGTTATTGGGCATTAAATGAAGATTTCTGGGAAATTCATTTCTACACCATTGAGGAAGCTAAAAAACGTCTTGAGGATAAAGGCATATCCATACCATTCCCGCAAAGAGAAGTTCGTGTGATCTCAGATAATAAAGCATTACAAAGTGCAGAAAAAAATGGTTCATAAATTAAAATGGGAATAGGTTACCTATAAGCAATGAAGACCAATTCGAAGTGTTATGAGATGCAGGCCTAGTAAAAAAAGCTGCTCGAATAGCAAATACTTCAAATAGCGCTAAAAAAATGTAGTAAAGCTTCAATTATGAAGTTAAAACTAAGTAAGAACTATATGATCAGACTAAAAAATTTAGCCTCTAAGGTTAGTCAGAAATGAGTAAAGAAAAACTTATAAAATCACTAAGAAATAATTAAAACTAATCATTATGAATTATGTAATCATTGTTATGCAAGCTGTAGTAGGACTAAGTATATTAAATGTATGGCTCATTCAGAATAAAAGAGCTACAAAATGGAGAGGAGGTAATGCGAGCAATATTATCGAAGAGTTTCAGGTTTACGGGCTTCCAACTTGGTTTTGTTATTTTATAGGAACACTAAAGGTTATTTTGGCAGTTTTATTAATAATGTCGATTTGGTATCCTATGCTAAAAGAAACTGCAGCACTTGGTCTGGCAACGCTTTTATTAGGATCAATAGCGATGCATTTCAAAATTAAAGATCCATTATATAAATCTTTTCCAGCTTTTCTTTTTTTTGTTATGTGTACTCTTATTGCTGCCAGTAGTCATATAAAACTTTATTTTTAAGAGAGTTCCGAGATGAAAGTGTTTTGAAAAAATATATAAAAATTGAGGATTGCATATAATAGAGATGGCATAGACACTAGTAAAGGATCTTTAATTTTTATTCGTACTCCAAAACCAAGTATCATTAGTAAGGCGAGAGAACCGGAAGACACTGAGATGAGAATTGGAAAACAAAAATAACCAACAATCAACCCTAAGCCTCCAAGTATTTGTAATACACCGGTTAAATTCCTTCTCTTTTCAAGACCAAACCGAATAAACTCATTTTTCATATGATTAGAAAACAGACAACTAAATCCATATAAAAGAAAAGATAGAGCTGAAAAAAATGTTATGATGGTTAGTAACTTCATAGTGTACTAAGATATTGAATGATCTATTATACTTAATTAAAATCTCATAAAAAATGCAGGATTTAAAACTCCTGCATTTTTTTGTAAGATATACTTTGTTGTCAAAGAATTAATTCTTCAACATATTAAATAATTTTTCAGCTACTTCTTCAGAAGATGCTGGGTTTTGTCCAGTAATTAAATTTCCATCTTGTACAGAATAGGATTGCCAATCATCGGCTTTACTATATTTCCCTCCATTATCCTTTAACATATCCTCTACTAAAAACGGAACAACATCAGTTAATTGTACCGCAGCTTCCTCGCTATTAGTAAATCCGGTTACACTTTTTCCTTTTACAAGAAATTCGCCGTTACTAGTTTTTACGTTTTTTAGGGCTGCAGGTGCGTGACATACTAAGCCTGTAGGTTTATTACTTTCGTAGAATGATTGCAATAATTTGATAGAATCTTTGTCATTAGCCAGATCCCATAAAGGACCATGACCGCCTGGGTAAAAAATAGCATCATAGTCTTCTTCATTTATTTTAGAGAGTTGTAGTGTCTTACTCAACTTTTCTTGCAGTTTTTTATCATCATGGAAGCGTTTAGTAGCCTCCGTTTGATTTTCTGGTTTGTCACTACTAGGGTCAATAGGAGGTTGGCCACCTTTTGGAGATGCTAATATGATTTCTGCACCTTTGTCTGCAAGATAATAATAAGGGGCAGCAAATTCTTCAATCCAAAATCCTGTTTTTTCTCCTGTATCTCCCAGTTTGTCGTGTGATGTTAATACGAATAAAAATTTCATCTTTGTTGTTTTTAATTTAATAAGTTTTCATTTTACCTTTTCTTTTTTCTAGTTGATCGCTGAGATCTCGAATAGTTTCGGTAATTGCTTCCTCAAAACTTAATTTATCAGATGAAGCATATAATCTTGGACCAGGAGCACTTAAGCGAATACCACAGATATGTCCAGTATTGTCGTCTCTACTCTCTTTTTTAAAGAATATGTCTCCACGAATTACAAAAGGATATTTTTTTGATAAATTACCTAATTTTTCTTCTACAAATGATTCTAATCTATCACTCGCACTTACATTAGTGTATTCAAAAACTGTTTTCATTTATTTTTAATTTTTGTATTTATTAATTATTACCGTTATAAGCAAAAGCTTTGTATTTTAATAAAGCTACAAATACAACTCCACCTATAGCATTTCCGACAATCGCGATTCCCTGAAAGGAAAGATAGTCTATTATTGTGATTCTGTTTGATACGATTAATCCTGAGAAAACCTCAATATTCCCTACAATACTATGATGCAAGCCCATAGCGCCAATTACTGCAGTAATGATATAAATAACCAAAATTCTACTAATCGTACTGTCCGAAGATGTAAGTAACCATGATAATAACCCCATTAACCAGCCTGCTAATATCGCGCTTACGAATATGACAGATAGGTCATTATGAAGTACGTGTTCTGCAACTTTTTCAACAATTTTTATATCAAAAATCCCTAATTTAGGACCAATCCATATGGCGACTAGGCTTATTAACATCCCTCCAAAAATATTACCAGTAAGTACTAAACCCCACAACCTAAAAAGATCTATTACTTTTGATTTTTTGTTTAGTACGGGTAGTGTAAGTAGTGATGTTTGTTCTGTAAATAACATAGATTTACCTAAAACAACAAGAATAAATCCAACAGGATAAACTAGTGCATTTATTTTCCACACTACAGCACTATTTGTTTCATCAATAAAAAAAGCAGTCATTACACAGATTAGCAAAAAACTAAATCCAATTTCTAAGCCTGCGGAGAACGAACTCAACAGAATACTAGAATTTGTTTTGTCATATATAACCAAGGCCTCTGATACTTGTTCTCTCAAGATTTCAGAATGTGACATTGGTGAATTTTCCAACACTTCGTCTCTTTGCTCTTCTTCCACTACCAATTCTTGATTTTCTTGTTTCATATTGTTTTTTGTCTTAGATCAGCTAGATGATTGTTCTTAGCTTCATTTTGAATTAAAATGAAAGAGGTGAAAATATTTTAAACCGACTAAGTTCTTTATTTTGAATGTTTAATCAATCATAACTTTCTTCATTGGGATATATCCAATATTCTATAAAATTATGTGATTGGGTGTACATGTGTGGATAACTTATAAACGAAATTATTTTAAAATATACAGTAAAATAAAACTACTTAACCTTTGTATCTCTTTTGTTTCTTAATCTCTTTTCTAAAAATAAAGGTACATCAGCTATCTCAGTAAAAGGTGCCATAATGAAAGTTTGATTAGCTCAAATCAGAAATAAGTTTTATTATCATAGATAAGGTCTTGTGTATTTGCTCAATATTAAATTATGGCCTATTTCTTAGGTTTAGTATTATTATTTTTAATACGTTTTCGTATTTCTCTAAGAAATGCTTTACTACCAAATTTTTTTCGGAGTAATCCTGGTCTTTGTATTGAGTTTTTATTTTTCATAGTTTTCTTTTCTAAAATTTGTATTTTCTTGATTCGATAGAGTTTAAGAATCTTTTTAATAAATAATATTGATAAACTTTGGGTTATATTAAAGGTAAAGAAAAGCTGTAGAGTCTATTGACTCATTTCATACATATTTTGCCTCAAACGTTATCCTTATTTATAATGGATAATTAAGAAAGAGGTCTTAGTTATTGAGGCTATGTATAGAAGATTAGAATCACTCAGTTAATTTAGTGATTTTTACATTTTATACAAAACTATAATTTTGTATAAATAAAAAAGAGTTACAGAAATAAATAACTGTAACTCTTTAGCTTTAAAGTGACCTCGGCAAGATTCAAACTTGCAACCTCTTGAGCCGTAATCATAAGTTCATAGTGTGAGTTGTTATGTGTTTATTTGTAAAATATTTGACAATCAGTATTTTAAGATATTTTGATTACTGTTTGTTTATAGGTCTTATGTCTTTAATTAGTGGTTTTGTGTGCAAATTTTGTGCAAATTAATTATGTTTGCACAAAGGTAAATCACTATGAGTTATAGTATTTCAATTTTTCATGACACTAGAAGACCTAAAAAGAACGGATTATGCCCAGTCAAACTTCGAGTATATGCTACGAACTTAAAAAAAGTAAAATTATATCCATTAAATATTGATCTTTCGGATAAAGATTTTAAAAAAATATGGGAAAGTAATACAAAGGTTAGAGGCAAGAATGAAGATACACGAATAGAACTTCGGGCTATTGAAAATAGAGCGAATGATGAATCCAGAAAAATTAGTTTTTTCAATTTTGAAGATTTTGAAAGAAAGATGTTCAGAAAATCAACTGATGGAAATAATGTTTTCTATCATTTTGATAAAGAAATAAAACGTAATATTAGAAGGAAGAAAGTAAATACAGCAGATGGCTATAAGTATACCTTAAAGTCGTTAAAAGATTTTCTTCTGATTACAGATGGTTCAGTAGGGGATAGGTTTCCTTTTTCGATGATAACTCCTCGTTGGTTAGAAGATTATGAAGAATATATGTTAGATAAAGGCAAAAGCGTAACTACGATAGCGATATATTTGCGGAATTTGAGAGTAGTTTTTAATCACGCTATTGATGACGGTGATATTAATCGGGATATATATCCATTCGGACAAAAGAAGTTTCAGATTTCTGAAAGTGGAAAAGTGAAAAAAGCGCTGAATCAACAACAGTTATCAACTTTTTTTAAGGCTAAACCTAAAACTCCAGAACAGAAAAAGGCAAAAGATTTCTGGTTTTTTAGCTTTGCATGTAATGGAATGAACATGAAGGACATTGCATTATTAAAATATTCCGACTTTGATGGTAATTCCTTTCATTATTACAGAGCCAAAACTTTTCAAAAATCGAAAAGAAAGACAAAAATCAATATTTATTTAAATGATTTTTCGAAGAGTATTATTAAAAAATATGGGAATAAATCTAAGTCAGGTTATGTATTCCCGATACTAGAAGAAGGTATGTCCGCAGTTGATGTAACAAAGCACATAAAAAACTTCAATCGCTTTATCAATCAACACATTAAGAAAATAGCTAAGAAAAATAAGCTGCCTGAAGATATTTCTTTTTATTGGGCTCGTCATAGCTTTGCGACTAATGCCATAAGAAAAGGCGCAAGTATGGAGTTTATTAGCGAAGCTTTAAACCATAGTGGTTTAGATGTAACCAAAGGATATTTCGCAGGATTCGAAGATGAAACTAAAAAAGAGTTTGCTCAAAATCTAATGGACTTTTAAGATTATGTCAGAAACTATTACTACTCTAGAAAAACTAGCTTCTTCGGTTTTACAAACCCTGAAAGAAGAAAAAAATATTGAGCAAAAGTTACAATCACCGCTACGGAATCAAATTCTAAAAGGGGAAATCAAAAAGATTACTGATGTAGAAGATAGAGCGAATCGATTATTGGAGGAAGGCGTAATAGATATCTATGCTGAACAGATAGATTCGAACTATATAAGAGAAATCGAATATTTACGGATCAAAGCAAACTATTATCGATCTAAGGTTTTACAATCCATCGATGTAGATCAAGAAGTTGTTTATGTATATGCTACACACATTTTTTTAAAAGATTTTTTAGAAAAAGAACTACAACAATTTACAGGAGATATTCTAGATATAATAGCGTTAGAACAACTTGAAAAAGAAGAACCAATAGTTGTTCAACCTAACGAAAATTTAGTAAGTCTTTACGAAGATCATGGATTAGGATCGTTTTCCAAACCAAGGGAACAGGGACTACCTATTTTTGAAAGTTCTTCCATATTTTCATTATGTAATCTCCTGAAGCCTTATTTTTCAGAACAGGATTTTTACTATTTGGAAAGCCTATTCGAAACAGCAGTTCAGGTTCCGAGGAAACTATTTTTTCTTTCTGAAGGAAATAAACTGGCAGATCTATTCTGGCAATTATATGAGAACAAGCTTGTGTTTAATTGCAATAAAATGCAATTGGAAAGATGGATTGCTATTAATTTTCAATATTCCGAACGGGGAAAGGTTAAAGGTTTCACCCCAAAATATCTCAATAAAATCATTTCTACGGATCATCAAAAGTGTAAAAATCCAATTGTGGATATCTCTAACGATTTTTCTACAAATATAAATAGTTAAAAATCACTTAAAAACAGGTGGGTTTTAGTGGGGTTTGGATTTCCCCCATTGTATACCTACAAAGCAAGCACCTAACATTGCGGTATAATAATTAAAATATACCGTTATGGAAGAATTATCATTTGACAAACTACCAAAAGCCGTTGCAAAACTTAGCAATGAAGTAAGTGAGATCAAAAGAATCTTATTACAAAGCAAAGATGAAGAACCTGAAAAAGACAAACTTTTTACTGTAAAGGAAGCGGCTGAATTTCTGGAATTATCCGTACCCACTATCTATGGGTACGTGCAACACAAACAAATTCCTGTGATGAAAAAACATAAGCGATTGTATTTTTCTAAACAGGAGCTTATGAATTGGATCAGGGGAGGAAGAAAGAAAACCATATTCGAAATACAAAAAGAAGTAGATGAAGCATTATCCGGTAAAAAGAGAAAGATATGATTACAAAGAAGCATATACTTTCCAAAACGCACTACGGATTAAATATTTACAGCTATATCCTAAAACAATATCCCTCTGAAGAAGCAATAGGGTTATCTATTAGCAACCGAGAGTGTAAACCTGTAAACAATCCATTTTTACCGCAATATCGTGGTAGTTTGAAAATTAGTGTTGTAAATGATAAAGCTGTTTACCAGGATCTAACAGACGATAGCTTTAAGGGAGATGTTTTTGATTTTGCACAATTACATTTTAAAACTGCTACCGAAGATGAATTGCTTTTTCATATTAATGATGTGTTGCATTTAAAACTAGAATCTAAGATATCAGATTATGATTCGAGATTAGAAAGAATTAATCAGGCTTTAGATGATATATCTGACGAAGAATGGAACCCAAAATTTAGTTACTTCAAAAGAAATCTTTTTAACCTGTATGCAACTAAAGCCATTGGTATATATGAAGTGTATAAAATGATCACGGATACCGTTAGAAAATATCGTACAGATAGTCTCAGGAAATTGACGAGCAAAAAAGAGCAAGCAGTATACAAGAAAAAATATTTTGATTATGTCACCTTTTCAGGAATGTTTACAAAACGAAATAATACTTCACTTATCAAACATTCAGAATTACTCACCATCGATATAGATGGAATAAATAGTATAAACAGACTGAAAGAAATAAGGTGCAAATTACTGGAAGATTCTTATTTCCCAACGGAACTATTGTTTACATCTCCCAGAGGAGAAGGACTAAAATGGATTATTAAAATATCCTTAGAAAAAGCAACACATATCGAATACTTTCAGGCAGTTTCCAAATACCTGAAACAAACGTATAACATTGTGATGGACGCTAGTGGAAGTGATGTAAGCAGAGCTTGCTTATTGCCTTATGATCCTGAAGCTTATATAAACCCGAAATATAGTATACATTGAAAAAGAAAGAATTTAACGTAAAAGAATGGATTTCGGATAAAGAAGAAAAAACCGAAGCCATTGAGAAGGGAATAATATCATTATATCCAATTTCGAATACTAATGAAGCAGTAGAGCAGTTGGTGCAATGGGTAGAAGCTACCGGAACAGATTTAACATCCAGTTATGATGATTGGTTGAAAATTGGTTTTGCATTGGCAAATGAATTTAGCGAATCCGGAGCTTCCTATTTTCATAGAATTAGTAAATTTTATCCAAACTATACACATCAGGAATGCGAAAAACAGTATCAGCACTGTGCCAATGCAAAAGGAAGCGGAGTGAAGATTGCAACCCTTTTTCATTATGCCAAACAAGCAGGATATGTTATAGAACGAAAAAATACTCAAGTCTCTAATGAAGCGCTGGAAACAAATAAAATTGAAATCCCTAAAAAGGAGTTACCTGAATTTTCCAATGCTATTTTTGAAGAACTTCCAAGTTTTTTTAAAGAATCGACTGAAAGAGCTAATAATTCTAGGGAACGTGATATTTTGTTGTTAGGAACCATAACGGTATTAAGTGCATGTTTACCTAATGTTTTCGGATTATATGATGATCTAACCCTTTATCCTAACTTGTATTTATTCATTACAGCCCCACCATCATCGGGGAAAGGGCGTGTAAACCTGTGTAAACGCATTATATACCCTATTCATAAACAAAAGAGAGAAGAAACCAGTAATGGTAAAATACAATATGAAGTAGAGTTGGCAGCTTACCTAAGTAAAAAGAGTAAAGATAAAAGCCTTACTAAACCTATAAAGCCAAGAGAACAAATGTTGTTCATACCAGCCAACAGCAGTGCGACTGGAACTTTTGAACTGCTAGATCAAAATGATGGGTCCGGATTGATCTTTGAAACAGAAGGAGATACATTAGCCCAAACTTTTAAGACTGAGTATGGTAATTATAGTGATGGATTTAGGAATGCATTTCATCACGAGGCGATTAGCTACTACCGGCGAACTGATAGTGAACTCGTAGAAATCCCTCAACCCAAGATTTCTACAGTACTCACAGGAACACCAGATCAGGTGCTATCGCTAATGCCAGATTCACAAAATGGTTTGTTCAGTCGTTTTATGTTTTATAAGATGGAACGCCAGAAAAAATGGAGAGATGTTTTCGCTAATACACATAAAATGGGGTTAGATGTTTATTATGATCAGTTGGGAGCAATATTCACCAACTACTACCAAAAATTAGTAACCTATCATAACGGTATTCAGTTTCGTTTAAGTCTAGAACAAGGAAGACAGTTTCACGCTTTCTTTAGTACCCAGTATGATAAGTTTGTTTTCTTGAAAAAAGATGATCTGGAAGCTTCTTTATTAAGATTGGGAGTTATATGTTTTCGACTTTCAATGATTTTTTCGATCATCAGAGCTTTAGAGAATGATATGTTAGAACCTATTATAGAATGTGAGCAACGGGATTTTGAAATTGCATTAAGTATGATTAAAGTGCTATTAGAACATACTGAAGAAGTGTTTTTGTATTTACCAAAGAAAAAATTAACACTACCCAAAAGTAAAAATGACAAAGAGTTGTTTCTAGATGCACTTCCCAGGGAATTTACAACCAAAGAATATCAACATATCGGAAACCGTTATGGATTGTCTCAATCTACCTCGAAACGATATACTAATGAATTTATTAAAAAAGGCTGGATTCATAGAAAATCTCATGGTCAATTTACTAATAAGTTCAAGAAGGGAACGTGAACTTATTGACCCTTTTGACTTTATTAATCTTTTTAGGATCTGATTAGGTCAAAAAGTTTAAAAAGTTCAAAAAGGTCATAACCCTTTTTTGACCTTTTGTGTATTTTCGGGTTTTGTTTTTAATAAAAAAGGTTGCGGTGTTTACCACGATATACGATACTGGAAAACATGTTTTCCATTTTGGTAAACATTTTGGAAAACAAGTGGTAAACATTTTGGAAAACATTGCTTACTCCATTGTTTATGCTGGTTTACCCGATTTTTGTGTTTTCTTTTAAAATCATCTAAATGTGTCCAGAAATAATCTTTTTGACGAAAAAAAGAGCTAACAATCTTTAGGATCAATAGATATTTTAATTTGATCTAGTAATTAAAATCACTTATTAATATTCCTGATTTCCTCTTTATATATTTCCTGATCTACTCCTTTCTCAATAACTGCTAGTGATTTTGCAACGATGTATTTAACATTTCCTGGAGTAAACCCTATTGCTTTGGCCATTCTTTCTAACCAAAGAGTTTGTTGTTCTCCAGAAATGGTTTCATCTTCGGAAATAAGCTTTGCCAAGGTATACATACTTTCTAACCGCTCATTATAGGTGGTAGTGGGTTCTAATGGATAGTTGAGATAGTTTTGCATGATGTAATCATATTCTTCTTGTGAAATTCCTAAAACTTTCGCTAAGTGATCTAAAAAGGTTTTCTCTTCTTCCGATACTTCTCCATCTCTTAAAGTTATTTTAACAACTGCGCCAAATTGATAATGATAGGTACTTTCTGATTTCATAATATAGTAGTAATTTTTGCTAAACAATGAAATTAGCAAAAACTAATAACACACAGATTATCTTTTAAGATCATCTTTAAAAAATTGATTATTATGAAAACGATCATCACGGGGCTATTATTAATAACTTTTCTATCTACATATAGCCAGACACAAGATGAAAAACTACAAGAAAGACAAAAGAACAAAGTAGAGATATTCTCATCGGATGAAAAAGACAATTTACAAGTTTTCGTTGCCGGAGAAGTGGATAAAATGAAACTTTCTGAAGATTTGCAAGATGATTATTACATGATTCTTGGATATCACACTAACAAAATGGGCAGGTTAGATGATAAAGATGCTCAGTTTACAGAAAAAGAAATAATATCCAAGTTTAAGATTATGGTAAAAGAGTTAGATAAAGATATGAAAGAAATCCTCACTAATGATCAGTTTGCAATACATAAGGAAAGTTTTGGTAAAATTATAACTAGCGTATATAATCGTAATGGTTGGACCAATTAGGAATTATGCTAACTTAGTTACAGAATGAGAATCAAAAATATTTTCTTTGGTATATGGTTTATTTTTTTTTCAACAATCACTTTTGGACAAACAGAAGTTATTGAAGATGATACAAAACCTGTTTTAGAAATATTTAAGAAGGAAGAAACCAAGTATATCGAAAATTGGATCAGGAATCTCATTACGGATGAAGCGATGACTCCAAAAGCAACTGCTCGATTTATGGTTATTACATCCTATTATGGTTTAAAAATGGAACAAATCAGTGAAGATCCTCAACTAACTAAGATTGAGATCATTGACAGCTTTAATAATTTGATAAAAAAACAAAACAAAGAGCTTGAGCAAATATTACCTGTAAAACAATTCGAGAGTTTTTCTAAATTTTATGATAAACTATCCTGGTCAGTGAATAAGCGGCTCAATCAGTTATAACCAATTATTTTAATTTATAGTATACACGCATCATCTTAGTAATATGAAAAACACAACATTACTACTCTTACTCATTTTTGCACAGTTGTTAGGATATTCTCAATCCTCAAAAACAGTGACTATAAGTATTCTATCTGATAAATCAACAGCAAAAACAACCCAGTTACTTACAAAACTTCAAAATGAAATAAGATCTGTTGTTTCACCAAGTGCAACAGTTATTTTTAAGGATGTTCTTGAAAATAGATTTGATATCGAAACAGCAAAATCAAATTACAGTACATCGATCAATTCTGATGCTGATATCATTTTAGCTTTTGGGCTAATTAATACTATAGTAATTGATAAAGAAGAACAGTACCCAAAACCTATTATTCTTTTTGGTAGTGCTAATAGTGATTTTTATGATTTTCCAGAAGGTCAAAAAACCTCTGAAACAGATAATATCACCTACCTCATTGCTCCTTTTTCTTATACGAAGGATTTAGATGTTTTTAGATCACTATTTGATTATAAAAGGATTGGTATCATTATAGATGATTTTATGATTAAACAATTACCTGTAAAAAAATTATTTGATGATTATTTCGCTAAGAAGGATAGTTCTTATCAACTGATTTTATTAAACAAGGATGGTAGTCTATCTACGGATTTAAAAGGCCTTGATGCAGTATATCTGACAGGAGGCTTTTATTTAAATGATATTGAATTCAAAACGTTGATTAAAAGTATTAATTCTAAAAAGCTCCCTTCATTTTCAGCATTTAGTAAAGAAGATGTAAAAAAAGGAATTTTGGCTTCTAATCAACCGGAAACGAATATTGATCAATTTTTTAGGCGTATTGCATTAAATGTAGAAGCGATTGTTGAAGGTAGTAATCCTTCAGAATTACCTATACTTTTGGAATATAAAAATAAACTTTCCTTAAATTTTAATACGGCTAAGGAAATAAAATTTCCATTACGATATAGTATGTTGGGAACCATGGATATTGTGGGAGGAGAAAACGATTTCATTTCTGAAAACACCTACTCGCTTTTGGATATTATGAATGGACTAATAGGTCGTAATTTAGAGCTTGAGGCAGAACGTAAGAATATTGATTTAAGCACTCAAGATATAAAAACGGCAAAAAGCAACTTTCTTCCAAACATATCGGCAAGTACTACCGGAACTTATATTGACCCTAAATTAGCTGAAGTTTCTTTTGGAGAAGCTCCAGAGTTTACTACAGAAGGCAGTGTTGAATTAGAACAACTTGTTTATTCTGAAGCCGCAGCTGCTGGAGTCACCGTCCAAAACAATCTTCAAAAAGCGCAACAGGAGACCTATAATGCACTGGAACTAGATGCTATTTTAAACGGCTCTGTAGCTTATTTTAATGCTTTGATTTTAAAAACCAACGCTCAAATTCAGGCGCGAAACTTAGAAGTTACCAAAAAGAATCTCGAAATTTCTGAGCAAAATTTTCAGGCAGGTGCTGCCGGAAAATCAGATATATTCAGATTCAGAAGTGAACTTGCGCAAAATATGCAAACTTTGATTGAAGCCGGTAATCAATTGAGTCAATCATACTATACTATTAATCAACTAATGAATAATCCCATTGCGATGGAAATAGATGTCCAAGATGCTAACATCTCTGAAGGGTTATTCGTAAATTATCGTTATGATGATTTTAAAGAAATTTTAGACAACCCAAAACTAAGACCACATTTAGTCCATTTTTTAATAGAAGAAGCAAAAAAGAATGCACCTGAACTTAAAAATATTGGATATAATCTGGAAGCAACTCGACGCAATTATAAATTAAATAATGCTGGAAGATTTGTTCCAATTGTAGCCCTCGCTGGAGGATATGACTTAGAAATTTCGCGATCAGGTATAGGAAGTAGTTATCCAGAAGGCACACCTGATATTCCAAGTGGATATTATTTTGCCGCTTTAAAAGTTTCATTACCAATTTTCAATCAAAACACCAGGAATATAAATAAACAAACAGCCAAAATCCAAGAGGATCAGCTCAATATACAGAAAGCGAACATTAATTTGAGTATTGAGAATAATATCAATATGCTGATACTAGACTTGACCAATGAAATTGCTAACATCCAAATTTCAAAAGTAGCAGAAGATGCAGCCAAGGAAAGTCTTATTTTGACTCAAAATTCTTATAGGGAAGGAGCTGTCCCATTAATTCAATTAATCGATGCGCAAACTAACTATTTACAATCACAAATAGCAAGAGCTAACGCCAACTATAATTATTTGTTAGCATCTATGCAATTAGAACGTTCAATTGGTTATTTTTTCCTAATGAATTCTGAGGAAAGCAACCAGGATTTTATCCAAAGAGCTCGAGCGTTTATTTTAAGTAAAAACTAAAAAAACATATACTAGATCATGAAATATTTACGTCCAGTAATGCTAATACTACTAGCAGTTTTAGTAATTAATTCTTGTAAAGAGGAAGAGAAAAAAAAAGAGGAGGTTCTACGTCCTGTAAGTTACCAAACAGTAGGCACTTCTAATGATCAGAAAATTCGTTCATTTAGTGGTGTGGCTAAAGCTGGTGATGAGATTGAATTAAGTTTTAGAAGTGGTGGAATTATAACCGAACTGAATGTTGCTGTAGGACAAAAAGTAAAAAAAGGCGATTTAATTGCAAAGTTGGATAATGTACAAGCTAATCTTGCGTATGAGCAATCAGTTTCTGCATTAAATAGTGCAAACTCGGCTATGAAAACAGCCAAATCCGCTTTGGAAAGAACCAAATCTTTATATGAAAGTGGTAGCCAATCGTTAAGTGAATATGAATCTGCAAAAAATAATTATCAAAGTGCTTTGGATCAATATGAATCTGCAAAACGAAATAAAAGAATTCAACAATCACAGATTAGCTATGGATATATTACCGCACCCAAAGATGGGACTATCGCCAATAAACCTGGTACTTTAAATGCTAATGTGAGTGCAGGTCAAACAATTGCAGTTTTAAATGCCGGTGAGCAAATTAACATTGTCGTTGGCCTGCCCGAAAATGTTATCAATAAGATTGAAACCAATATGGAAGTAACCGTTTCTCTTTCTTCATTAGACGGCAAGTTTAAAGGTAATGTAATAGAGGTATCGCCTGTTGTTGATTCAAATTCATCAACGTATCCAGTTAAAATAGATATTACAGCAGCAAATACCCAAGTAAAACCTGGTATGGCAGCAAATGTTACTTTCAATTTTGGAAAACTAGATGGGACATATGAAAACACTTTAATAATACCTATTAAAGCTGTTGGTGAAGACAATGGAGGAAATTTTGTATTTGTTATTCATACAAATGATGACAAAACTGGAACTGTAAAAAAACAGAAAATAGAATTAGGTGAAATGACTAGTAATGGTTTTAAAATAAAAAGTGGATTAAATAGTGGCGAAAAAATAGCCATTGCCGGTTTACAAACATTATTAGATGGCCAAAAAGTAAGATTAAAATAAGTTAACCTTAAACAAAAAGATATGAATCTTACTAAATTTTCTATAGATAATAATCGTGTTGTATTAAGTATTCTTGGGGTGGTTATACTTATGGGAATTGTCGGTTATCAAAGTCTATCACGAGATAGTATGCCTCCATACACAATTCGTGTAGCTTCCATAGTCTCTTCATTTCCTGGAGCCAGTCCTAGCAGAGTAGAAGAACTAGTAACAGATAAGATTGAAAAAGTGACTCAAGAACTTCCTGAATTAAAAGAAGTTACTAGTACATCGAGAACTGGTTTATCAGTGGTACAAGTAGAACTAAAAATGGAAGTAACACCTGAAGAACTTCAAGCTGTTTGGGATCGATTGAGACGTAAACTAAATAATATCCAAGGATTACCATCTAATATCCAACCAGATTTAAAAGATGATGGAATAGGCGAAGTTTTTGGTATTGCAATAGGGATGACGAGTGATGGATATTCTTTTGATGAAATGAAAACGTATGCTGATGATTTAAAGGATGATTTAGTAAAATTGTCTGATGCGGCCAAAGTTGAAATTAATGGTGATCAGGATGAAAAGGTGTTTGTAAAGTTTGATAATTCCAAGTTAAAAACATATGGACTAACTTCAAGTATATTGCAAAATGCAATAAATAACACTAATATTTTAAGTTCAGGTGGAAAGATTAATGTTGAAGATGAAAGAATTACCCTAGAACCAACAGGTAATTTCAATAGTGTAGAAGACATAAAAAACATGTTAATTCCTGTGGGAGAAAGTGGACAGGTAGTTGCCTTAGGTGATATTACTTTAATAGAAAAGGGTTATGTAAATCCACCAACTCAGAAAGTTAGAATTAATGGAAAAGACGCTCTTTCATTACATATCTCACTAAATGACGGCGCAAATATTATCCAGCTTGGTGAAGAAATAGATATTTTGCTTGAAAAATGGAAAAACAAACTTCCCATTGGTTTGGAGTTGTCTCGTATATCTTCAATTGACACTTATATTGATAACAAAATAGGTGATTTTGTTGGTAATCTTTTGCAATCTATAGGCATTGTACTAGCTGTAATGCTGATCTTTTTAGGTTTTAGAACAGGTTTGATCATTGCAAGTCTTATTCCCATTGTAACTATAACAACACTTTTTATAATGGGGTTAATCGATGTTGGACTAAATCAGATAACTCTGGCAGCATTAATAATGGCATTAGGTATGATGGTGGATAATGGTATTGTTGTGGCAGAATCAATAATGGTTAAAGTAGAAAAAGGTCTTGATCTAAAAAAAGCAGCCATAGATTCTTGTTCAGAACTTTTTACGCCACTTCTCATTTCCACCTTGACAACTTCGGCGGCATTTCTTTCCTTTTATATGGCTGAGTCTGTAATGGGAGATATTATGGGGCCAATTTTTGTAGTGATTACAATTGCTCTCTTATCTTCCTGGATTATCTCTTTAAGTATTATTACTCTGTTCTGTGTTTTCTTCCTCAAGGTGAAAAAACAAGAAGAAGGGAAAGTAAGTTTTCTTGACCGTTTGATTAATGGTTTAAAAACAAAATACAAGGATTTAATCCTAATCGCATTATCTTGGAAGCGAAGTGTATTATTTGGTATTGCTTGTTTGTTTATTTCATCCATTCTAGGCTTCGGACTCTTGGCATTTGTTTTCTTTCCTGATAGTGACCGTAATATGATTACTGCTGATATAAATTTACCAGAAGGGACAAAAATTGGTAAAACACAAGAAATTATTCTTGATATTGAGTCTTACATACGAAAAGAATTGCAGGTAAACGAAGAAAGAGTTGATGGCATTGTGGATTGGTCAGCTTATATTGGTGAAGGACCATCTGCATATGATATTGGATATAGCGCCGATGAGGCCAACTCGAACTATGCACATATTCTAATTAATACTACAAGCTATTTAGTAAATGCGAGTTTAGTTGAAAAATTAGATACATATTGCTACAATGCTTTTCCTAATGCAGAAATTAAAGTAGGACTTTTAGGGTCTGGTGGATCAGGAACACCTGTAGAAATAAAAGTATCTGGCGATAACCCTGATAAATTAGCAGAAATATCTGAAACTATAAAAGCTAAACTTACTTCTATAAAAGGTACGAAAAACATTAAAGATGACTGGGGACCAAGGGGTAAAAAATTTGTTATTGATATAAACCAAAACAAAGCTCAATTAGCCGGAATTACAAACCAAGATATTGCGACCTCTTTGCAAACTGTATTAGATGGTTTTAGTGCGGGCGAGTATAGGGAGGATGACAAGTCAATACCTATAGTAATGGTAAGTGATCAACAAACAGAACAATCTTTAACTTCTTTGGAATCGTTGAATGTATATTCACAAAATTCAGGCAAAAGTGTTCCGTTACTTCAAGTAGCTTCAATTTCTCCAAAATGGCAATACACTTTGTTTAAACGCAATGACATAACAAGAACAATTAATGTTTCTAGTGAACTTGCTTCCGGTGGGAATGCCTCAGCTATCATCGAAGAGATTACACCTTGGTTAGAAGAACAAGCAGAACAATGGGGTAATGAATACACTTATAATCTGGGAGGAGATGCAGAAAGTACTTCTGAAAATATGGGAGCAGTTGCTAGTTATTTACCATTATCCGCCTTTATTATTGTGATGTTATTAATAATTCAATTCAACTCCTTTCGTAAAATGGTCATGATTGTTTGCACTATACCATTGGGAGTTATTGGTATGGTATTGGGTCTATTAATCTTTAATGTTCCTTTCGGATTTATGGCCTTTTTAGGTGTGATTTCATTAGCAGGAATTGTAATTAATAATGCCATTGTACTTGTAGATCGGATTGAAATAGAGGAAAATGAAATCAAACGAAAACCACAAGATGCTATTATAGCAGCTTGTTTGCAACGCTTTAGACCTATAATTTTAGCAACGTTCACTACTGTTTTAGGTCTTATCCCCTTGTATCTAGGTGGAGGAGAAATGTGGGAACCTATGGCGGTTACAATTATGATTGGATTGTTATTTGGCACTGTAATTACTTTACTATTTATTCCTGCTTTTTATAGTGTATTGTATAAGGTGGATTACAACGGATATAAGTTTGATGATACATTGTTGGAGTAAAAAATGTTTCAGAATTTATTAAATGGTTGATATCTAAGTTTAACATATGCCTAATGAACTATACTAAAAAATTGCATTAACATGGAAAATAAAGTTTTGATAGTTATTTATTTTCTTATAATTGGTATTATGGTGAGGGCACAAGAAAAAAATCACATTAATATAGATCCTCTTTTACCAATTTTTGGTACTGTGCAGCTTCAATATGAAAGAGCCATTTATGATCAAATAAGTGTAGGAGTTGCTGTTGGGTTAAAAACAGGTTCAGGAATATTTAAAATCCCAGGAATTAATAGAGATCAGATTTCTATCGACGAGTTTAGTTTTAAGGGAATAAAAATCTTGCCCGAATTTAGATGGTATACACAAAAATCTAGTAATGGATTGTCTGGGTTTTATGTTGGAGTTTATGCTAAATATCAGAATTTCACCGATGAAATCTTAGGTGTTTATACAGATAGCAATCAAATGGACAGTACTATTGAAATTGATGCCAACATAATAACATTTGCCGGTGGATTAGAAATAGGCTATAAATTAATGATTATGGAACGTTTCTTTATCGATTTTTTGATTGCTGGGCCTGGCGTAAGTACTAATAAGATTAAGCTTATTGAAAAACAGCCCATACCAGATGAATTCTATGATGATGTATCTGATGCGCTTTCTGAATATGCTGTTTTTGATGGACTTAATCTTGATTTTCGTATAAATGGAAACCAAGATACAACTATTGTACTTCCTGCATTTCGATATGGAATAAAATTGGGCTACTCATTTTAAAAACTAAAAAAATTAATCAGCTAAATTTATTTGTAATGAAAAAAATAAAACATCTTCTAAGAGTTACGCTAATTAGCATAATTCTGTGGAGTTGTTCTGCGATCAAGTTAATTGATTCTTGGAAATCAGAAGATTTTCTAACAGTAAAAAGTAAGAAAATTTTAGTAGTTGCAAAAAGCCCTAATCCTGCCATTCAAAAATCTTATGAAAAAGCAATTGCATCTAAACTAAAGAAACAACATATTGATGTTGTTGAAATGCATAATGTATTCCCTAATATCAGAGATAAAGAACAAAGAACTACGGAAGAAGTTGAGCAAATTCTAAGAATGTTCGAAGAAAAAAAAATAGAAGCATTATTAATTACATCATTAAAGAAAACTATCGAAACCAACAATTCTTCGAAACCGGAAAGAGGAAAAATTCTTATAGAAAATAAAAGAAAAAGCACTTTTACAGTAGAAACCTTTGATAATCTAAATGATTTGCCAGATCTAGACAAGCTAGATTTTGATTCATCACCGGAGTCAAAGACTATATCTACTACGTATATTTTAGAATCTATTACGTACGATTTAACTTTAGAAAAAGACCGACAATTAGTTAATGTGTGTCTTCTTGATGTTGCAGATCCTAATACTGCTGACCAAGTTCTAAATGCCTTTGTTAAAATGATTTCTGATCAATTTAAAAAATGATTAATGTGACATTAGAGAAATTTACTTTTAGGGATTTATTAATGCTACTTCTTTGTTTTGCTTGTACTAGTTGTGCTATTAAAGCTCCTATTGTTCACAATCCAATTTATAAAGGAAAAAATCCTAGAAAATTAGCAGTATTTCTGGATGGCACTCATAATAATGAAGCAAGTCATACGAATATATCTAAACTTTATAATCTAACTACGCTTCAGGATAATCCAAATGTAAGTGCTGTATATCTAAGAGGAGTCGGAAACGGAGCAGATATATTGGGTATGGTGGCAGGTTCAGGAATAAAACGTGAAGTATGTAAAGGATACCTTTATTTAGCAGAACATTATAATCATCAAAGACAAGATGAAATCTATATTTTTGGATTTAGTCGAGGTGCGTATGCTTCAAGAGTTTTAGCAGGTTTGATTTACGTTGCTGGAATTATAGATGTAAAAAATATTCCTAAAGAAAAACGTCTAAAATTCATCAAAAAAATCTTTGATGCGCATAAAACTAAAAAGGCCTTAGAAGATCGGAGAAAAGATGTTTTTGAAATAACAGGACAATCGATACATCCTGATGATTATAAGATCAATTTTATGGGATTGTGGGATACGGTAGCAGCCCTTGGAGTTCCAAAATATGATGAGGAGTATTATGCTCCTAAAAACAACTATCTTGATCAATTATGTAATGTAAAAAAAGTAGTGCATGCCCTATCACTTAATGATAATCGAAGTTCTATATTTACACCTGTATTGCTTACTCAAAGACGGATAGTGTCTACCTGTCCAGAAGTAAAACCAGAAGATGTTGCTAATGAAGTTTGGTTTTTTGGAGCACATTCTGATGTAGGTGGAGGTTATAGAAACACTAATATTAGCGGAGTTTCTCTAAACTGGATGATTCAACAATTAGAACCGTATCAATTACTTCCTTCTCAGACCAAGGTATATGAAGATCGTTTTGATAAAACTAATAATCCAGCAAAAGGCTTTGTTAGATTGTTTTACCCCAGAAGCAGTCGTAAGCTTTCTTTTTTAGTTTCGAAAAATGGTTATAAAAAAGAAAAACTAAAAATTCATAAATCCGTTTTAGATCGATTACAAGTATCTTTACAAACCTATGAGATTAACCTCATCAAGCTTTTTAGCGAATGTTTTGAAAAAAATCAGATCGGCGGATATAATTATAATAGAGATACTAACTGTTTTATAGTGGTTGAATAATATAATATGACAGAGAAATTATATGCATATCGTTTTGAAATCTTTCTGTTTAGTCAGATCGCTATTCTTTTTGGCTCTTTAATTATTCCTGAGGGCTTTTTCGAGGTTTATATATCTCCCTTATTGTTTTTGATCAATTTGGCAGCAGGTGTTTTATTAATTTCAAAGAAGAAAAAACTCATGTGGTTTTTTATCGCATTGCTAATAGTATCCGGTATTGTATTCAGTGCGGATATGCTAGAGAACCAAAACAGTAAGCTACTGAAATTTCTTAATATGGGAACCTACTTCTTGTTTTACACCATGGTTACTTTTGAAATCATCAAACAGATTTGGGAAACCAAAGACGTTAATAAAAATGTGATTTTTGGATTAATTAGTGGGTACATATCGTTAGGACTTATTAGTTTTTTTATTTGTTTGAGTATAGAAATATCTTACCCCAATTCTTTTGAAGGACTTAAGGCAGCAATTGATCAGCCCCAATTATTCACAGAAAGATTAATGTATTATGCCTATATAACCTTAATGACGATTGGCTATGGTGAAATTGTGCCAATAACATCGTTGGCGCAAAAAGCAGCTATTTTGATAGGAATGATGGGGCAGTTTTACTTAGTGATTCTTACTGCTATTATTGTAGGTAAATACATTAACAAAACCAATAACTAATATAATTTGAAACATTATAAAATCAACTTTACAGGGCAACAAATTAAAATCAGAATAAGAACTTTATTACTCATATCACTCAGTATATCTTTCTTAATTAATCTGAACAGGTTTTTGTTTATTGTATCCGCCAGTTTAGCTTATTTTAATGATGTTGCGGCCGGTTCGGTTCTTGTTTTTTTATTTCGATTACTAAGCTTTGCCGCATATTGTCTAGTTCTTTTATATATAACCATATACTCAACTAAGTATTTATTACGGTTTTCTAAATCAATTAGATTATTGACTTTTATTATAATTATTACTTTTTTTTCTATAGTTGCTTTTCATCTAATCCTGTGGATTCATCATCTAGTATTGTTTAAAGTTATAGAGCCAGAAAGAGAAGGAATACGTTATGTTTGGGTGGTTATGGGCATAACCTCTGTTTTGATTGGTTGGTTGATTGTATTTCAGCAAAAACAGAGAATAAATGAACTTGAAAGAGAACAACTTATCAAAGAAAATATTCAGAACGAACTCTTGGCACTGAAGAGTCAGATCAATCCTCATTTTTTATTCAACTCATTAAATTCTTTGAATTATATTATTCGAAATTTCCCAGAAGAAGCCACTGATTATGTAGATAGGCTCTCTCTTATTTTTAGATATATCCTACAAAGTAGGGACAAAAACCTCATCCCACTGAAAGATGAGATAGATTTTTTGAATAACTATATGCATTTGGGAGCTATACGATATGGTACGAATGTGAAAATAGCAATGAACATTACAAAAGAGTATCACTTCATTTTAATTCCTATACTTTCTTTACAAATACTTTTAGAAAATGCTATAAAGCATAATGAAGTTTCGAAAGAATATCCTTTGACCATAAAAATTTACATTGAAAATGAGTATCTTATAATCGAAAATAAAATTCAACCCCGAAACAATCCTGAGGAAAGTACAGGATATGGACTTACAAATTTATCCAAACGCTATATCTTATTAAAAGAAAAGGATATTGAGGTTTATAAAAATGATCATTTTATTGTTAAACTACCTTTAAGCTAATTATGAATAGTATAAAAGCAATAATTGTAGAAGATGAGATCGCAGCTAGTAAAAACTTAATCAATTTACTCTATCAAGAAAACCCTGAAATAGAAATCATTGAGGTATTGGATAGTGTAAAATCCTCCGTACAATATTTTTCAAAGTATACCGATTTTGATCTTATTTTTATGGATATTCATTTAGGTGATGGTATATGCTTCGAAATTTTTGAAGAAATTGAGTTAAATACCCCTATAATTTTCACGACTGCCTATGACCAATATGCTATCGAAGCTTTTAAGATAAATAGTCTATATTATATACTAAAGCCGATCCGCGAAAAAGAACTAATGAATGCTATTGCCAAGTTCAAAAAAAATGCTCATATACTAGAACAAAAACAATTTAACCTACTGCTGAAAAGTCTAAAAACAAGCAAACAAAAATATCATACGTCTTTTTTAATACCTAATCGAGGAGATATCATCCCAGTAAAAGTTAAAGACTTTGCTTTTTTTTATATTAAAATGGGAGTAGTACGAGGAATCACTTTTTCTCAAACATCTTTTACCATGGACAAAAAGATACAAGAATTAGAAAAGGAGCTAAATCCTGAATTATTTTATAGGGTTAACAGGCAATTTATTATAAATCGTGAAGCTGTTGGTAAAATAAATTATCCTTTTTATGGTAAAATTAAAGTAACCGTAACTCCAGAAATTGATGATAGTATAATAATTAGTAAGGCAAAAGCAAAAGATTTTAAAAATTGGCTAATGATCAATTGAAGTTCTGATTCATCCACTTCAGGTAAGCATTTGTTCACTTTACTTCTTTTTGTTTTTTTAAAGATTTTAGATCAAATACATTTAATATGATCTAATAAACCTAATTCATTTGGATCATGATTTTTAGTAATACCCACACACAAATCACGTATACTAATGAAACGAGAATATTTTGTATATCAGGTATCTTATTTTAAACCACTATTAATGAGATTAGAAAATTTCGGTATTGATACCGAAAGAATTATTCAAAAAAGCGAAATATGCCATTTTGATCTTTCTAATTCACAAAATTATGTTCCTACTGCAGTGGTTCATGATTTTTTTTCATTGGTACGAAAGAACATTGAAATAAATGAACTCGAAGTTAATTTATTAGATGATTTCAGCCTTTTAGAACTAGGCAGTTATGGTTCACACCTAGCTAGTTTCTCTAGTCTTCACGAGGCTATAACTTCTTTTATGGAATCCAGTTACATGCTTCAGACTAATATTAAAACTGATTTAGAAATTTATAAAAATACAGCGGTATTTTCTTTTTTATTTTCAGACCAACATTCTAAAGGCGGTAGAGTATCAGAGTATATTTTATTAGTCATAATACGTCAATTATTTGTTTTTTACGGGGGGGATGATTGGTTTCCAATAGAAATTCATACACCAATCAGCTCAATTTCGGATATACAGTCTTTATTCCCAAAAGGCTCCTATACTATTAAATATAATCAATCTGCATATCGATTTGTTTTTTCAAAATCATTATTGAAATATGAAGAATCTGTCAATCCTATTATGAAACCAGCCTATAAAGAAAAAAATATTACGGAAGTTATTGAAAATGTGATATCGAGTTATAAGTTTGGGTGTATCCCTTCTCTTAAAACACTAGCTGGTCATTTTAATACTTCCGAAAGTAGTATAAAAAGAGTACTAAAATCAAAAGAGGTCAAATTTTCTGATATTCTTGTCCATATGTTACAAAAAAGAGCCGTAGGTCTTCTTACTAATTCTGACATGAACATTAATCACATTAGTGAGCACCTTGGGTACTCCGATAGCCCAAATTTTATTCGATCCTTTAAAAAATGGACCGGTGTAACCCCTGGTATTTATAGAGAAAACTTATCTGCTTGATTTTTTTTGGAAGTATCTGTAAAGAGACTTTAGGTTCCTAATAGGCGTTACTTTCACTTACATCGTAATCGATTATTATGATTACTTTTTTAATGTAATTATTTGCCCATTACGCAGTACTTTTAGTTTTAATTGGTCTGTAGCTTTAAGGTTCTTTCCCAGTTCACCTAATTTTGCTAAAGATTCATCGGTTAAATCAAATTCAATTTCATTAAAAGCTAGGATAATATCACCTCCAATTATTAATTTTTGTCCATCAATGACAACCTCTGTATCACCCGCTTGTAGTCCCATTTTATATAATACGGATCCAAAAACCACGCGTTGCACCAATAAGCCACTATTTTGGGGGACGTTAAATAAACGTTTGGTTTTTCCCGTAAGAGGATAAGCATCAAAACCTAACCAAGGTGTTCTGTTATTTGCGATCAGGTTTTTAGTAATATTAGCAGTTGCAGCAAATCCAATACCTTCAAAACCTCCTGATTTGGTGAGAATTTGACTTACAACTCCAATTACTTCTCCTTTCATATTAAACATTGGACCTCCAGAATTACCTGTATTGATAGCTGCATCCGTTTGGATAAACTCTGATTGGGTAAATGGATTAGTACCTAACTTATTCTTAATAATTCCACTAACATACCCCGATGAAAGCGAATGACCATAACCAAAAGGAGCACCAACAATGAACACTTGTTCTCCTATTTTCATTTGATCAGAGTCTCCAAAGGGTATCGTTATAGCATTTTTCCTAGGGATATCTAGTTTAATTAAAGCAACGTCTGCTGACTTAAAAGTAGAAACTACCTTAGCAGAAATGATCTCTCCATCTAGAAATTGAACTCTAAGTTGTTCTGCAGCATCCACAACATGAGATGCTGTAATAATTTCTGAGTCTGAAACCATAAAACCAGAACCCAAACCCTCTGAAGTTATTGTTTTAGTAATCCCTGCATTAGACTCTAATTTGGCTTCTTGAGTAAATATTACTACCACAGCTGGGTTGACTTTTTCATAAAGTTTAGATAAGTCCTGTGACGAAATAGTTAAAATAAAAAAGTATGTGATTAAAAACAGAACATATTTCATATAAATCTTTTAAGTGATTTTTATAAAATTAATGACTTAACCCCATAATATAATTATCATTTAAGTTCAGACAATTTCAATAAATAGGGGAAAGAATTTTATTCTTGAACCAAATTGATAATCAATTCTTCCAAGGATACTCTTAAATTTATAGGAGTATGAAAATTCCTAAACCATTTTGATGCTAAAAAACATTCTAAAACCTGATATATATCAGATTTTAGAATGCATTAATATGAGATCTTTATCGCTTACAACTAGGAATTAAACTCTTACATAATCCTATGCCAATAAAAAGTTACTTAGTACACCCTCATCAAGGAATGAAAGATACGCTTATAGATGCTTTGTCTAAACACAACCAGTGTGAAGTAATTCCTGCTAAAAACAAAGAAATAATCATTCTAATTACGGATACAGAAAACTCACGTGAAGAGGATCTCTTAAAAGAAAAAATAGAGTCTATTTCTAGTTTAAAACTTTTAGCAATGGTATCTGGTTTTAATACACCAAAAAACTAATCTATGATGTATACAGCAACACTAACTAATAGACGAAGTTTTATCAAGAAAATGGCAGTCTTATCGGCAATGGCTGCTGCAGCTTCTATGTTTCCTGGGATTATTTTTGCTGAAGAACAAGAAGCAGGAGTTCCTAAAGGAGCAAATCTAGATTGGAAAAAGGCGCCTTGTAGGTTTTGTGGAGTAGGATGTGGAGTTTTAATAGGAACAGAAGAAGGGAAAGCTATTGCTGTAAAAGGAGATCCGCAATCTCCTGTTAACAAAGGATTATGCTGTGTAAAAGGGTATCATTCTATCATGGCATTATATGGCAAAGATCGCTTGACAAAACCATTGATAAAGAAGAATGGTCAATATGTAGCAGTCTCTATGAAGGAAGCATTGGATTTGATTGCTTCTAAAATGAAAGAAACGATAAAAGATCACGGTAAAGATGCCGTTTCCATTTACGGATCAGGACAATGGACTATTCCTGATGGTTATGTAGCTTCAAAATTATTTAAAGGGTGTATCGGCACTAATAATGTAGAAGCTAATGCCCGTTTATGTATGGCAACAGCGGTAACCGGTTTTTTATCCTCTTTTGGGTTAGATGAACCTATGGGATGTTATGAAGATATTGATTATGCAGATACTTTTTTTCTGTGGGGGAATAATATGGCAGAAATGCATCCTGTGTTATTTTCCAGATTATTGGATCAACGTCTCAAAAGAAGCTCAAAAATCATAGATTTTGCTACTCGAACTACTCGAACGAGTATGGCAGCAGATAGATCAATCATATTCAATCCGCAATCTGATCTAGCTGTAGGAAATGCCATTTGTTATGAAATTATACATAATGGCTGGATGAATTCAGCATTTGTTGAAGAACATTGTAATTTTAGTAAAGGCTTAACCAAAATGGGGTATGGACTCGAAGATAATTACAAGTTCACCGATAAGCCAGAGAAAATAGATTTTGAAGCCTATAAAAAGTTTTTAGAAGATTATACGCCAGAAAAAGCTTCTAAAATTTCTGGGGTATCGGTAAAAGATATTAAATATATGGCTGCGCAATATGGCGATCCTAATAAGAAAGTCATGTCTTTTTGGTGCATGGGGCCAAATCAGCATTCGCGCGGTACTTGGATGAATAATATCATTTATAATATTCATTTATTGACAGGCAAAATTTCAGAACCTGGTAATAGCCCATTTTCATTAACCGGACAACCGAGTGCCTGTGGTACTGTGAGAGAAGTTGGCACATTAACCCATAAGCTCCCACATGGTGTGGTAACGAATAAAAAACATCGTGAATTTGCCGCAAAAATATGGGATGTTCCTGTAGGAAATATTGATCCAAAGCCCACATATCATACTGTAGAAATGTTTAGAGCATTGGATCGTGGAGATATTCGTTTTATGTGGATTCAGGTGACCAATCCTATGGTAACCATACCAAAATTAAAACGATATAGAGATGGTGCCAAAAAAGAAGGACGTTTTATTGTGGTTTCTGATATCTACCCTACTCCTACTACAGATATAGCTGATGTAATTTTACCATCAGCTATGTGGGTTGAGCGAGAAGGAATGTATGGTAACTCAGAACGGCGTACCCAATATTTTGAACAAATGTTGGAACCACCAGGAGAAGCTATGAGTGATACATGGCAATTGATAGAAGTAGCAAAACGTCTTGGGTATGAAAAGCAATTCTACTATAACGAAGAAACTCATATCGAAGAGATTTATAATGAATACAGAAAGCATCATGTAGGTAAGAGACACAATATGGCTCCACTGGAGGTGTTAAAGTCACAACCAGGAGCTATGTGGCCTTATGTTGAAGGAAAATCTACACAATGGAGGTTTAATTCTAAATACGATCCTGCTTGTTCTAATGGAAAGGACTTTCATTTTTATGGGAAACCTGATGGTAAGGCCGTCATCTGGCAACGTCCATATGAGCCCGCTGCAGAAGAACCCGATCAGGAATATCCATATTGGTTAGGAACAGGTCGTGTAGTAGAACATTGGCATACGGGATCAATGACACGTAGAATTCCAGTACTACATCAAGCAATGCCTCATGGATATGTAGAACTTAATCCGGGAGACGCTAAACGATTACAAATTAAAACGGGAGATGATGTAAAACTAACCACGCGTCGAGGAGAGATTATTTTACCAGCTTCTGTAAATCAAAGGGGAGTTCCTGCTCCTATGCAGGTATTTGTTCCATTTTTTGATGAGAATATGTTGATCAATGATATCACCCTTGATTCTTTTTGTCCAATTTCTAAAGAACCCGATTATAAAAAATGTGCTGTAAAAGTAGAAAAGGCATAATTAATGAAAAAAAGACTAGGCATTATATTATTATTTACATTGCTATTCGCTGGTTTTATAATTAACTGGGGCTATAGCTATAAGAAAGGATTAGAAGAAGCATATATTCCTATTTCTGATGATTTTTTGGCACCCATAATTCCCTTAGAAAAAGGCGTTTTTGAACGATCAGAATATGCGTTAGCGTATCTGAACATGCCAATAGATAAAGCGCATCAAAGAACATTAGCGACCTATTATAATAATCGAGCGTATCCTGGAGCACCACCAAGTATTCCTCATCCATTAGTAAAAGGAGAGCGTGGTATGGGAGGAAAAGCTTGTTTACAATGTCATCAAAATGGAGGATTTGCAGAGCAATTTAATGCATATGCGCCGGTTACACCGCATCCTGAGATGATCAATTGTCGACAATGTCATGTAGCACAAAAAGAAAGTACAGTATTTAAAGAAACTACCTTTTTTAAAACACTTGCAGCATCTGTAGGAAATAATAATGCACTCCCAGGGAGTCCGCCGATCATCCCACATCAAATCCAAATGCGAGAGAATTGCTTATCATGTCATGCAGGACCTGCAGCTCCAAAAGAAATAAGAGTTACGCATCCAGATCGGATAAATTGCCGTCAATGTCATGTGCCTGAACAAGAGATGATAAGTACAGCAGTTTTTACAAGAAAAATCTTTACAAATGATCAGTAAAAAGAGCTATATATATGTTTTGGGAGGTTTATTTATAACGATGTTATTGTCTTGTAAGCATGGCGAAGGAGAATATCACAGTTTAACAGATAAGATAGAAGCAGAAAGTAAAAACTATCATGGTACTTCTATTTCTTCAGAATCCTACATTGGAGATATGGAGACCATAGAAATTATTGAAGGAGAGCATACTTTTTTGATTCCAGAACGCAAGAGTCAGATTACTTCTTTTGAATGTGCCCAATGTCATACAAAACCGTTAAAAGAGCTTAAAGATGTTGACGTAAAGAAAGCACATTGGGATATTAATCTAGTACACGCCAAGGAGAAGATTATGAATTGTGCTACCTGTCATAATGGTAATGACATGAATAATCTACAGAGTTTGACTGGTACAGCTATTGATTTTAATCGAAGTTATCAATTATGTGCACAATGCCATAGCTCACAATTTGAAGACTGGAAGGGTGGTGCCCATGGAAAAAATATAGGCGGATGGTCAATACCAAGAGCAGCGATGACCTGTGTAAATTGTCATAATCCACATAAACCTTCGATTGAATCCAGATGGCCATCAAGATTTAATACGCAGAAAGTAAAAGAAAGAGAATAATCCAATAACATTTTATTGTGATTTTAATAAAACTTAAGTTATGAGTGGAATTGGAAAATATTTTAAGTTAAATCTAAACAGTGCTATCAAGCAGACTTCAGGAGGATCCTGCGGTTGTGGAAGCACTTCAGGTGGATGTGGTTCTCAGGTAGAGGAATTGACTCCTGTTAAGGCATCATCCTGCGGTTGTGGAAATACATCAGGTGGATGTGATTCTCATAGTACGCCTGAGATCAGTGATCAGGAATTTATTGATGCCACGGTAAATGCTTCTATTGGTGATGAACACAAAAAAGATGGTTTTGATCAAGTGTTTGAAGTTAAAATGGATCGTCGTACAGCTTTCAGAAAATTAACAGCTAGTTTGATGATTGGAGCAGGTGCAGTTAGTACTTCGTGTAGTATTATTTCAGGAGAGGATTCTAAAGAAAAAGCGCAAATTGATTGGGAAGAACAGTTTAAAGGGAATTATAAATTGATGACGGATGAAGAACGAAATGCAACAGTAAATCGGCTAGTGAGATCCTATGAATTAAGAAAAAAAGAAAACATCACCATGAAATCCACAGATGCAGCAAAAGATGTATTGTTTGGATATGCATTTAATATATCTAAATGCCAAGGTTATATGGATTGCGTAAATGCATGTGTTAAAGAAAACAATCAGGATAGAAATTCTGAAATGCAATATATCAGGATTCATGAGATGAAGGATGGAGAAGGATTTAAATTTGACGAAGCTGATGATAACTATTATCATGAAGTACCTGCAGAAGGGCATTTCTATATGGGAACCCAATGTTTTCATTGCGATAATCCTCCTTGTGTGGAAGTATGCCCGGTAGAAGCTACTTGGCGAGAGGATGACGGATTGGTAGTCATTGATTATGATTGGTGTGTAGGATGTCGCTATTGTATGGCGGCATGTCCTTATGATGGTCGAAGGTTTAATTGGAGCAAACCAGAAGTTCCACAAGAAGAGGTAAATAAAGATCAACATTATCTAGGAAATCGCATGCGTAAGAAAGGTGTGATGGAAAAATGCACTTTTTGTGTACAACGCTCTAGATCAGGAAAAGATCCTGCTTGTGTAGAAGCATGTCCAACGGGAGCTCGAATTTTTGGTAATTTATTAGACCCCAATAGTACCATCCGATGGGTATTAGAAAATAAAAAAGTTTTTAGACTAAAAGAAGACCTAGGAACAGAGCCTAAGTTCTGGTACTTTATGGACTGATAGTTTACTTAAAAAATAGTTTTGCGTGATGGATAGAAGTGAAAATCCCGCAGTATTGTCATATGAAGCTTCCTCCAAAGGCGGACAGATGTCGAAGTAAGACAATACGAGGAATTGTAACGGATAGCCCGACCGAAGTGTAATGAAGGGCACGCCCAAAAATAATATACATGAAGACACTCAAAGTTTTTGGAAATTTAGTTAAAGATAGCCTTGATACTATTACTAAAGGATCTATGAAATATATGATTTGGATGGGTTTCTTGACTTTTGTAATGTTAGCAGGGATGTACTGCTATTCGATACAACTAGAACATGGCCTGAGTGTCACAGGAATGAATGATAGGGTTAGTTGGGGGTTGTATATTTCTAATTTTACTTTTTTGGTAGGTGTAGCCGCAGCGGCTGTGATGTTGGTCATGCCCACCTATGTTTTAAAAGATATTGATTTTAAACAAGCGGTACTTATTGGAGAAGGACTAGCGGTTGCTGCACTAATTATGTGTTTGGCATTTGTAGTTGCCGATATGGGAGGACCTTCTGTTTTATGGCATATGATACCTGGAATTGGGGTATTTAATTTTCCGAATTCTATGCTCACATGGGATGTGATTGTACTAAATGGATATTTGTTTATTAATATTACAATTCCACTTTATATTTTGTTTAGACATTATCAAGGTAAAGATGCGAACCCAAAAGTATATGTTCCCGGAGCTGTACTATCTGTTTTCTGGGCAGTGGGGATTCATTTGGTTACTGCTTTTTTATATCAGGGATTACAAGCGAGACCTTTTTGGAATAATGCATTATTAGGGCCTCGATTTTTAGCTTCTGCATTTGCTGCTGGACCAGCACTAATAATTTTGGTACTGGCGGTTATTCGAAGTTTTACTGAGTTTAAAATAGAAGATAAAACAATCAAAAAAATCGCTATGATAGTCACAGTAGCTGCGCAAATTAATTTGATTATGTTGGTTTCTGAACTTTTTAAGGAATTCTATGCCCCCACCCATCATAGTGAGAGCGCATATTATTTATTTTTTGGATTGCACGGTAAAACAGCTTTATTGCCGTGGATTTGGACAGCAATTCCTTTAAATGTATTGGCAACTGTATTACTCACATTTGGTAAACTACGGAACAATTTTAAGGTATTGTATTTTTGCTGTTTTATCCTATTTGTTGCTATATGGATTGAAAAAGGGTTTGGTTTAATAGTTCCGGGGTTTATTCCTGGACCTTATGGTAAGATTGCAGAATATACACCAACAGGAATAGAAATTGGCGTAACACTTGGTATATGGGCTCTAGGAGCTTTTGTATTTACCATACTTGCCAAAACGGCTATAGGTATTGAAACAGGTAAGCTTCGGTATGGGAGTAAATGAAATAATTCATGCTAGCATTTCATATATTAACACTCATATGGCTAGGATGGAATCTTTCGAGTGTTTTTCGCAATAATTGTAAGAAAGAAGATGATAAAACTTAAGTTGAATTTCAGTTCCCAATTTTACCTAAATCTCCTTGTCTTTAACAGTCTTTTTGAATTTCAAAATAGGCATTAATTGTTCTCAATATTACACCCTTACTTAATTATATGGTGGTTTTAACTTAATAAAATTAATTTGATTTTTTTACATAAAAAATGTCGTTTAAATAGAATTCACTTCATCAAAAGTAAAAAAGATAATTTTCATTGCTAATTATCATATCGTTATTGCAAGTTTTATCTAAAGCTCTTTCTGATTTTTTCTAAGAATAAATCATTTTTTTAGATCAAAGCTTATCTGAATTTTGGAAATTATCACCAAAAATCCTGGTTCAATAACATATTCGTCTACCCCTAATTTAAATGTGATATTTTCCCGATTAGTATTGTCATTAATAGCATACCAATTATAATCTTCAGAATCTAATTCTTGAATTGAGTGTGCTTTACCAATACTTTGCCCTAATTCAATTGCTAATAAAGCTGCCTTTTTCTTAGCCGAGCTAATAGCTTTTTTTCTAGCTTGGGATTTATGATCAGAAAGACTTTTTACTCTATAATCAAAGTATATATAATCTTTATAGCCCAATTTATGTAACTCAAACAAATATCTATCTAATCTACTTAATTCGTTTATGGTTACAAAAAATTTCTTTAATATAAACTGATTCTTTTACTTGAATCAAACTTTCAGAAATGTCTTTGTTATTAAAATCAAATAATTTGATTTTAGTGTCTTCATCCTTAAAAATCCCAAAGACATTTGAGTTTCCTTGAGAATTGAGTCTGATTTCTTTGTTCACTTTAATCCCTAATACTACATAATCAGGCTTAACTTTAACCACCCCTTTTCCTACTACTGTTATAAGAGGAATATTCTCAAGTTGCGCAATCCCATAATTACTCATTGTAATAAATACAATAATATTAACAATATTTTTCATCGTTTCAGTTTTTATCTTAGGTAACATTAAAAGTTGAATGTGTATTAGTGTTACTGATTGTATCGTTTTACTATACATCAGTGAAGTCAGACGATTATATCAATTTAAAAACAGTGACATAATTTTATATAAAATTATGTCACGGCTCATCAAAGATATTTATTGAGATTGACGTATACAAGCGCAGTTGAAAAACCCCTAAGGGTATGATTTTTTTGATGGATTAGATGTAACCGTTTCCTTCAATCCATTTATTTTATTTGTATTACGCGTATCAAGAACGTTGGGATATTTCTACGTGATGCGGTCTAGGTAGCTTAAGGTTTAATTTCTCATAAGTTTCCTTTCATTAATATTTTAGACAAGATATTTTCAAAATTCTTGAACCAAATTGATAGCCATAGTACATAATAAAGTATTTAATTTTAAGTAAAAAATTAAGCTTTATAGCAAAGAAAGATTCAATATTAAGTTTAGACACTTCATTTTTGATTTAGGTTACTTCACTTAAATGATTAGAAATTTAATCTTAATATCAAACTATTTTAGTTAAGAATTCTAACATCATTATTGTCTATAAAATTATATGTATGTATTGTAATTATTTTATCACAGTCATTTTGGCTTGCTTTTGTTTCTTAAATGTGCAGGCACAAGAATTAACAGACGAACAAAAAGAACGTCTCGAATATAAAGTCGATGTTTTTTCTACAGATGACAAAGAACTGCAAGCATTATGGTATGAAGACCGAATGGATAAAATGAAGCTAACAGGAGAGTTACGAGAAAATTACAAGAAAATTGTGGTCTATCACGCCTACAAAATGGAACGTCTTGGAAACCCAAAAGCTCAATTAAGTGATGAACAAATCCGTCATGAATTCCCGAAGCAGATACGAAAACTTCACAAGGATGTAGAAGACCTGCTCAACCCTAAACAATTTGAAATTCATAAGAACAGTTGGAATGCCATTCTTAAAGGTATTTATCAACGTAAAAATTGGAAATTAACTAACTAAACACTTGAGATATGATTTGGATTGAATTATTAGTTGTACTCTTTTTTATATTCTTGGGTTCAAAACTGGGAAGTATCGGTATTGGTTATGCTGGTGGTGCTGGTGTTGTTGTTCTTACCTTGGTTTTTGGACTCAAAGCTGGTTCGGTTCCAGTAGATGTAATACTCATTATTATGTCTGTAATAGCTGCCATTGCTGCGATGCAAAAGGCTGGCGGACTGGATTATCTAGTCAATGTATCTGAAAAGATTCTTAGAAAAAACCCAAAACGTGTTACGTTTATTGCGCCTACCGTAACCTATTGGATGACGTTATTGGCAGGAACTGGTCACACTGCTTATGCTGCTTTACCTGTAATTACTGAAGTGGCTAAAGAAGGAGGCGTAAGACCTTCTAAACCTTTAAGTATCTCTGTAGTAGCATCACAAATAGCAATTACAGCTTCTCCTATTTCAGCAGCTGTAGTGATTTTTGCAAGTTTTTTAGAGCCTTTAGGAGTATCGTACTTGCAACTTTTAGCTGTTGCTATTCCTTCTACAGTTTTAGCTTGTATGGTTGGAGCTATTGTAGCTAACAAATTAGGGAAACCCTTGGCTGAAGATCCAGAATATCAAAAACGTGTAGCGTCTGGATTGATAAAACAGAAAACAGAGGAACGTAGCGAAAGCCCCAAAAGCGCAAAATGGTCTGTGGGTATTTTTGGTGTTGCCATATTAATTATAGTAACCTACGCAAGCTTAATTTCTAAGAAAGTGGGGTTAATTCCTGATCCAACAATTAGTCGTAATCACGCCATAATGGCAATTATGTTATTAGCTGCTATGGTGATTGCATTAGTTTGTAAAATAAAACTTAATGAAGTTACAGGTATGTCCACTTTTAAATCGGGTATGAGTGCTGCAATATGCGTTCTTGGTGTTGCTTGGTTAGGAGATACCTTTGTGAGTAATCATATTGTAGAAATTAAAGAAGCAGCAGGAGGTATTTTAAATGAATATTCTTGGATGCTGGCAGTTGTTTTATTCTTAGCGAGTATGCTACTGTATTCTCAAGCAGCAACTACAACCGCATTAATGCCAGCTGCTTTAGCATTAGGAGTAAGCCCTATTGCTGCTATAGCTTCTTTTGCCGCTGTAAGTGCCTTGTTTGTATTACCTACGTATCCGACATTATTGGCTGCCGTAGAAATGGATGACACAGGCTCTACCAAAATAGGGAAATATGTATTTAATCACTCTTTTATTATTCCTGGAATAGTAACGATTGCTTCCAGTGTCATCTTCGGATTTATACTTGGAGGTCTTATTTTATAAACTCATAATCAAATCAAAATAAAGAACTTATGAAAACAAGAAAAGAAACAGATCTTTTAGGAGAGCTAGAAATAAACGGAGATTTGTATTATGGAGTTCATACACAAAGAGCTCTTAATAATTTTCAAATTTCGCATTCAATAATCGGAGATTATCCGTTTTTTATAAAAGGATTAGTAGTTACTAAAAAGGCGTGTGCATGTGCGAACAAAGAAATCGGAACAATTCCGGCAGATAAAGCAGATATGATCATTCAGGCTTGTGATGAAATTCTTGAAAATCTAGATAAGTACGCAGCATATTTTCCTTCAGATGTATTTCAAGGAGGAGCAGGTACTTCTGTAAATATGAATACTAATGAAGTGATTGCAAATGTAGCTTTAGAACTAAACGGGCACGAAAAAGGAAGTTATGATATTTTACATCCTAATGATCACGTAAATAAATCACAGTCTACGAATGATGCCTATCCAACTGGCTTTAGGGTAGCTGTTTATTATTATATGAATCATTTGTTGGGAAAAATCAATGTACTGACCACTAGTTTTGATAAAAAGGCTGCCGAATTTAAAAATGTCCTTAAAATGGGTAGAACGCAGTTACAAGATGCTGTACCCATGTCCTTGGGTGATGAATTTGGAGCTTGGTCTGCAAATTTAAAAGAAGAAACTAAAAACCTAAAAAATAGTCGTAACCTTATTTTAGAAGTTAATCTCGGTGCCACAGCAATCGGAACAAGAGTAAATGCACCTGATGGATTCACAGAACTGTCCATAGGGTATTTACAACAATTCACAAAGGCTAGTTTTGTGCCTGCTGCAAATTTGATAGAAGCGACTTCAGACTGTGGTGCGTATGTGATGATTTCCGGAGCTTTGAAAAGAACAGCGGTGAAGTTATCTAAAATTTGTAATGATTTAAGATTACTTTCTTCTGGCCCCAGATGTGGATTAAATGAAATTAACCTTCCAGAAATGCAAGCAGGTTCTTCCATTATGCCAGCGAAGGTAAATCCGGTAATTCCTGAAGTAGCGAATCAGGTGTGTTTTAAGATTATTGGAAATGATGTGACCATTTCATTTGCAGCCGAGGCAGGACAATTACAGCTAAACGTAATGGAACCTGTAATTGCACAATGTATGTTTGAATCTGTAGAGCTACTCTCCAATGCATGTGTCACACTAGCCAAAAAATGTATTGATGGTATCACTGCCAATGAAGAGCATACCAAACAAATGGTGTTTAATTCGGTTGGAATTATCACCTTCTTAAACCCATACATTGGTCATCATATGGGAGATGTTCTGGGTAAAGAAGCTGTGGCAACAGGAAAATCAATTCGTGAATTGGTTCTCGAGAAAGAATTGCTTTCCGAAGAAGAATTAGATAAAATTCTCAGTGTAGATAATTTGATGCATCCAAAATATACAGCTGCATTACATAAAAATAATTGATTTTTCCAAAAGCAATAGAGAATACAAACTCTTTTATTATGAAATTATTTAATATAAAAATAAAGGCATTCCTAATAGTAGTTGTAATAACTGCTATTGGATTTGCTCAAGACACAGACCTTCCAAATGTAAAAATTCTAGCAACTGGAGGTACCATAGCGGGATCAGCTTCGTCAGCCACTTCTGGGAGTTATTCTGCAGGTCAGGTTGGTATTCAGACCATGATTAATGCTGTACCTGGTATAGAAAAACTGGCTGATGTCTCTGGAGAACAAGTTGCCAATGTGGGTTCGCAAGACATAACCGTTGAAATTTGGTTGAAATTGGCAAATCGGATTAATGAATTGTTAGCTTCTGACGACGTGGATGGCATCGTAGTAACTCATGGCACCGATACACAAGAAGAAACAGCATATTTTCTAAGCTTGGTTGTCAAAAGTGACAAGCCTGTGGTTACTACAGGTTCTATGCGTTCCTCAACTTCTATAAGTGCTGAAGGTCCTTTGAATCTATACAATGCGGTGGCTATTGCTTCGAACCCGGAAGCTAAAGGAAAAGGTGTAATGGTATCACTCAATGATCAAATACACGCTGCTCGTGATGTGAGTAAAATGAATACGACCAATGTGAATAGTTTTCAATCCCCTATTAAAGGGATGTTGGGAGGTGTATTTTATGGCAGATTGGGCTTTTTCCGTGAACCTAATACAAAATTTGGGAACACAAGTAAGTTTTCAATAACCGGTGTTAAAGAATTACCTCGTGTAGATATCATTTATGCCTATGCGGATATGGCTCCGGATTTAATCGATATACACGTAAAAGCTGGTGCCAAAGGTATCGTAATTGCAGGTGTTGGAAATGGGAATATGACTGATGCAATCTTAAAAGCGGCTAAAAAAGCCTATGAAGACCACGGTGTAATTATCGTTAGAAGCACACGTGCTGCCACTGGGTGGGTTTTGCGAGACAACGAGTTTAAAGATAAAGATTATCACACTGTTGCCTCTGGAGATTTAAATCCGGCTAAAGCAAGAATTTTATTAATGCTTGCGCTTTCTATGGGTGAAAAATTAAATGACATGCAAGAACTTTTTTATACGTACTAATTTAACAGAAATAGATTATGGCACTTAATCCATTATTTTTTAGGAAAACACTTGTTGCAGGAACAGGGCTGTTCTTATGTGTTTTCCTGGTAGTACATCTTTCTGCAAACTGCATTCTGTTATTACCCGAAGACATTGCTAGAGGAATGTATAATTCGTATTCGACTACTTTAAGGGAAAGTCCATTGATAAAGATTGTAGCGTATTTGTTATATCTATCTATTATTCTTCATGTGGTGTATGCATTACTGATTACTATCAGAAATAGAAAAGCGAAGCCACAAAAATATGTTATGAATCACGCTAACGAAAATAGCAGCTGGTCTTCTCGAAATATGGGGATTTTAGGAACGCTTATTTTGATCTTTATCGTTATACATTTAGTGAATTTTTGGGCGCGTATCAAATTAGGATTTGGTGATGCGGTAGCATTAGATGTAGATGGGAATAAAGATGTATATGAAGTAACGTATAGTCTTTTTCACAACATTTATTATGTTATCTTTTATACTATTATATCCGTACCGCTGGCATTTCACTTGTATCACGGTTTTAAAAGTGGTTTCAAAACCTTAGGCTTTTATCATAAAAAAGGATTAAAGATTATAGCAAAGGTCTCTTTGGTTTATGCTCTTATTATGGGTATTGGTTTCGGGATTATTCCATTCATTGTTTACCTCAAATAGAATATACAGATGAAATTAGATTCAAAAATTCCAGAAGGAAAACTAGAAGATAAGTGGCGTAACTATCAGGTTACATCACAATTGATCAATCCAGCCAATAAAAAGAAGTTAAATGTTATTGTAGTTGGTTCAGGACTTTCGGGTGCAGGAGCAGCTGCTACACTTGCAGAATTGGGATACGATGTACAATGCTTCTGTTACCAGGATTCTGCCAGAAGGGCACACTCTGTAGCAGCACAAGGAGGCATCAATGCGGCTAAGAATTATCAGCATGATGGAGATAGTGTTTGGAGAATGTTTTATGATACCTTGAAAGGTGGAGATTTTAGATCTCGCGAAGCGAATACCTATAGATTAGCCGAACTTTCTGCTCCGCTTATTGATCATTACGTACAACAAGGAGTTCCCTTTGCCAGAGAATACGGAGGCGTATTAGTCAATCGTAGTTTTGGGGGAGTACAGGTACAGCGTACTTTTTATGCCAGAGGGCAAACAGGGCAACAATTATTAATGGCTGCATATTCTCAGTTGTATAAAATGGTACGTGCTAAGAAAGTAAAGATGTTCCCCCGTAGTGAGATGTTGGATTTGGTAGTTATTGACGGAAAAGCAAAAGGAATCATCGTTCGTGATTTGGTAACAGGCGAACTTAAGCGTTACGCTGCGGATGCTATAGTACTCGCAACTGGTGGGTATTCTCGTGTTTTCAGATTATCTACATTGGCTATTGGATGTAATGGTAGTGCCTTATGGAAAGCTCATAAAAAAGGAGCCTTATTTGCAGCTCCCAGTTTTACACAAATTCACCCAACAGCATTGCCACAATCTAGCGAAGCGCAATCTAAACTTACCTTGATGTCAGAATCGCTTCGTAATGATGGACGTATTTGGGTGCCTAAACAACAACAGGATGCAAGAAAAGCAAACGATATACCGGAGGATGAACGAGATTATTATTTAGAACGAAGATATCCAAGCTTTGGAAATTTAGCACCTCGTGATATAGCCTCGAGAGCCGCAAAAGAGCGAATAGATACAGGATATGGCGTGGGGAGATTAAAGAATGCCGTTTACCTTGATTTTAGACATGCCATCGAAAAATTCGGAATCCAGACGATTAAAGATCGCTATGGAAACCTCTTTACGATGTATAAAAAAATCACAGGGATTGATGCCTATAGAGAACCTATGCAAATATCACCTGCGGCGCACTTCTCTATGGGAGGATTATGGGTAGATTATGAATTAATGACTACGATACCCGGATTGTATGCGATAGGCGAATGTAATTTCTCTGATCATGGAGCTAATAGACTGGGAGCAAATTCATTACTTCAAGCAAGTATTGATGGCTATTTTGTGCTTCCGAATACGATAAATAATTACTTGGCAAGTGCTTTAAAAGAAGATCATCCAACTACAGATCATCCTGAATTTGAAAAAGCCGAGAAAGCGGTAAAAGCTGATATAAATAGAATTTTGAATATCAATGGTACGAAAACCGTAGATCATTTCCATAGAGAATTAGGAAAAGTGATGTGGCAAGAATGCGCTATGAGCCGCAATAAAAAAGGATTGGAAAATGCTATAGCACAAATAAAAACAATACGTGATGAATTCTGGAAAGATGTAAAAATTACCGGTAGTAGTAATGAACTGAATACAGAACTAGAAAAAGCCTTGCGATTAGCTGACTTTATTGAATTAGGAATTTTAATGTGTACAGATGCATTAGAACGTGACGAATCCTGTGGAGCACATTTTAGAGAAGAATTCCAGACAGAAGATGGTGAAGCAGTGAGAGTAGATGAAGACTATTCTTATGTATCTGCCTGGGAGTATGATGATGGAGATTTTAAGTTGCACAAGGAAGAACTAGAATTTGAATTTGTAAAACCTTCGGTGAGAAGTTATAAATGATATATTATGAAAGTAACATTCAAAATATGGAGACAGGAAGGACCTGAGGATAAAGGAGCGATTAGAGACTATGAAGTGGATGGATTGACGGAAGATATGTCTTTTCTGGAAGCACTAGATCATTTAAATGAATTATTGGTCCTTAAAAACGAAAAAGTAATTGCTTACGAATATGATTGTCGTGAAGGGATTTGTGGGCAATGTGGTGTTTTTATCAATGGTCGTGCACACGGACCACACGATAATATGACTACCTGTCAATTACATATGCGTAGCTTTAAAGATGGAGATACCATTGTCGTAGAACCTTGGAGAGCTGCCTCTTTTTCGGTGATTAAAGATCTGATTGTAGATCGTTCTGCTTTTGATAGAATCATTGAACAGGGAGCGTATATAACCGCAAAAACAGGAACAGCACCAGAAGCCAATGCCATTCCTATTCCCAAAGAAATATCCGATAATGCTATGGATGCTGCCGCTTGTATTGGATGTGGAGCTTGTGTTGCGACTTGTAAAAATTCTTCAGCTGCATTATTTACTGCTGCAAAAATTAATCACCTCAATAGGTTACCACAAGGAAAAGCGGAAGAACACAAACGGGTACAAGAAATGACGTATCAAATGGAAATAGAAGGATTTGGTAGTTGCACTTTTACAGGTGCTTGCGAAGTAGAATGCCCAGAAGGGATTTCGATACTGAATATCGCAGAAATGAATGCTCGTAATGCTAAAGCTAAATTATTAGGCTAACATAAGTTTTTTGAATGACTAAATTATTTAAGTGTATGAAAAATGTCAATTTTCCATTAATAAATGTTATAGTGATTGTTATGACTCTACTCCTGATGAATGGAATATATGCACAAGCCACTAATGCTGAAGAAACAAGGACTTCAGAAAACGAAAAAAAAGATTCAAATTGGATAGATGAAATTACCTCTCGGGTTACACCTTATGGGAGTATACGAATTGGAGCCGGTTTTGCAGAAGAAGGTGAAATAGGAATCTCCAATAATGCACCACGTATAGGATTAAATTTTAAACACGCTTTGTCTAATAACGAAGCTGAAAATTTTAATATTATTGGCGGAGTTGAGTTTGGTCTAAACCTTGTTTCTAGAGATGATACGGTAGAGTTTGCGGTAGATCCTGGAGCAGGGATTGCACAAGTTGGTGATGCAGTATTTACTCGATTAGGATTTGTTGGAGTTTCTTATCAAGATTTTGAATTTACATTCGGGAAACAAAACTCAGTGTATTATACAATGGGAGCTATTGAAATAGATCGCTTCTTAGCCTTTGGAGGTGCTGCTATTGGTGTATGGAACATCTCTGATGGTGGAGTTTCTGGGACAGGTCGTGCCAATCAGGTTTTTGTTCTAAAATACCAAAAGAATGGATTGAGCCTGGGAGCTCAAGCAGAAGCAAGAAATATCTCAGAGAATAGTGAAAGTATTGATACCTATGGATTTGGAGCTAATTATAAAATAGGAGGACTTGGTATAGGAGTCGGTTATAATAAAGTGAATGATGGAGTTGAAGATCCATTACCAAATCAAGCTAAGGATGGAGATGAGGCTTTTGTAGCTTCCGTATCCTATGAAATAGATAGATTTACAGTAGCAGCTTCGTATGCTATTTTAAAACAGCATCAACGGTTAGGAGATATTTTTTATGATGCTAAAGGTGTTGAGTTCTATGCTCGTTATAAATTCTCAACGAATAAACGATGGCATGTTGCTGCAGGTTTCAATTATTTAAAACCAGATGATGACCAAAATCTAGGTGATTTTGACACCAAATTCGGAATTACCGAAGTAGGCTATAACTTTAAAAAATCCAGTCATATTTTTGCTGCTGCAAGTATAGATTACAGTGAAGATGGTATTGGTGATAGACGTAGTCAAAGTATTTTTGGTGTAGGGATTCGATTTGGGTTTTGAATAAGAAAAAACGGTAAACAAACTGATGATTATGGATAAAATTATAAACTCCAAATAGATTATGGAAATAGGTCCTAGGGACACTATTGTTATAGCCTGTCTAGTCCTGTTTCTGGGCAAGTATATTAACAAGAAAATATCCTTTTTTAGAGCATATAACATTCCTGAACCTGTGACGGGCGGAGTGATTTTCTCTATATTTTTCGGTATTCTTTATACTATTACGGGTATAGAGGTAAACTTTGCTCTTGAATTAAGGGATGCACTTCTCATCATCTTTTTCATAACAATAGGGCTTTCTTCAAGATTAAAAACACTATTAAAAGGAGGTAAATCGTTAGCCCTACTTTTAGTAGTAGCGGTAGGATATCTTTTTATCCAAAACCTTAATGGTATTGGTATTGCTTATATTACTGGTATGTCAAGTGTGACAGGGATTTTAGGCGGCTCTGTTTCTTTCAGTGGCGGACATGGTACTACTATTGCCTGGGTTCCTACTTTTCAAAACGATTTCGGTATTGAAAATGCCATGGAAATGGGTATTGCTTGCGCAACTATTGGCTTAGTACTTGGAGGCTTTATAGGAGGTCCCATTGCAAAATTTCTAATAAAAAAACACAATCTAAAACCAAAAGATAGCAAACCCGTTACGGTAGGAGTACGCCATGGTAAAGGGGATACTGTAGAAATGAATTATAATAACGTTTTGCAAATGATTTATTTCATTTTCTCAACAGCAGGGTTGGGTATAGGAATTAATGAATTGCTCGTATGGATAGGGCTCTCACTCCCGTCTTTTGTCACAGCATTGTTTGCAGGCATTATCATTACCAACCTAATTCCGGTATTTTCTAAAAATTTTCATTGGGAACCTGAAAAATCAAAACCTCTGGCCATGGCCTCGGATTTATCATTGGGGCTTTTTTTAGCCATGTCATTAATGAGTCTTCAATTGTGGACACTGACTGATTTGGCTGGACCACTATTCCTAATTGTAATTGTACAGGTGTTAGTGATTTCTGTTTTCGTAATTGTAGTTGTTTTTAGAATTATGGGTAAAGATTATGATGCTGCCGTGATGAGTGCAGGATATGCTGGATTAGCTTTGGGCGCAACACCTACGGCAATTGCCAATATGACTGCAGTAACTAAAAAGTTTGGGGGATCGCCTAAGGCATTCATTGTTGTTCCTCTGGTTGGTGCTTTTTTTATTGACCTATCTAATGCTTTGATTATTAAACTTTTATTAGGTGTTTTTGGGTAGTTATTACTTTATTTATGATGATATCAGTTATGAAAAAACTTTATTTAATACTTGCTTTACTAACATGTTTTTTTAGCTATTCACAATCTTCTTCGGATAACCTTGAAAATAATTCCCAAAATAGGTTCAGATTCATAGAGATAAAATCTCATTTTGGTGCTTTTCTGAAATCAGATAATGCTTTAGGGAATAGTGGTATTTTAGACAATGGTTATGGCGGAGTAACCGTGAAATTAGGATGGCAACCAACCAATCCAAATGGATGGGCTAGCAGATATGGATATCCATCTTATGGTATTGGAGCGTATGTTGGATTTCTGAGTGATGCTAATGTTTTTGGAAATCCAAATGCTATTTATGGTTTTATGAATTTTCCTATATCTGGGTCTCATAAGAGAAATGTTTTTAGTATTGAACCCTCTCTCGGGATTACGTATAATTTGAATCCTTTTGATGAAGACACCAATGAGTTAAACACTTCTATAGGAGCCAGAGCAGCAGTGTATTTTAATATTGATCTTGGATTCACCTATAAGTTTACAAGAGAGTTAGATTTGTTATATGGATTCGATTTTACTCATTTTAGTAACGGTTCTACGTTTAGACCTAATAGAGGTCTTAATCTGTATGGTATCAATTTAGGGATGCGCTATAATTATAATGCAGCTCAGTTTAAGAAAGATAATGATCCATATACAAATAATGTATTGCCAGCCAGATTTAAAAGACCTTTACGCGCTGCTCGAGATACAACAGGTGGAAATTATATAAGCTTATATGTAGCTGGAGGAGTCGGACAAACCGATAGAGAAATTGGAACCAATACAGTATTCGGAACTTTTTCTGGAGTGCTTGATTATGAACATCAATTCAATGAAGTACATACCTTAACGGGTGGTGTTGATTTCTTTTACGATAATCGTTTTCGAGATGTTGAAGCTTCTGAAAGAACATTAATAGGAGTTCATGCTGGTTATGATTTTTCATTCTGGAAATTAGCTATGAAATTTCAGATCGGTACGTATGTGTCCGATGATAAAGGAAAAGGTGGATATTTTATGCGACCTGCATTACGATATAATATTTCTAAAACTTTCTTTGCACAAATTGGTCTTAAAACACTAGATGGAGGTTCTGCAGATTATATAGAATATGGTTTTGGTTTTAAGCCTTTTAAATGGTAAGGAGTAAGTAATAATAGTATACTAAAAAAAAGGGATGAGTTTTTTCGATGTTCTTGATATACTAGGTACGATTGCTTTTGCTATTTCTGGTGCATTAGCTGCGATAAAAAGACAAATGGATCTCTTCGGTATCTTTATTGTAGCATTCGTTACGGCCTTAGGCGGAGGTATTCTAAGAGATGTCTTTATTGGGAATACGCCGGTTTGGTGGATGGGACATTTCTATATCGTACACTTTATTAGCATTTCTGTTATTTTGGCTATAGTATTTCGAAATAGGATTTATTTTTTAACGAAATCACTCTTTATATTCGACACCATTGGCCTAGCCATATTTACAATTAGCGGTGTGCAAATTGGAATTTCTGCAAGTTTGGATCCAGCCGTAAGTGTTGTACTTGGAATTATGACGGGATGTTTCGGAGGAGTAATCCGTGATATTTTGTGTAACAAAATTCCAATACTTTTCAGAAAAGAAATTTATGCACTAGCTTCCCTTGCTGGTGGAGTATGTTATATCATTCTTTACTCCTTAAAATTCGATAAAAATATATCATATCTAAGCACTATTGCATTAGTGGTTGTTATACGAGTTTTGGCGGTAAGATTTAGTATTTCTTTACCAACTTTTACCATCAAAAAGAAATAAAAAAAATAGTTAAAAACCTTTTACATTATAATTAATATAAACACATATGAAAACTTTACTTTATGCGGCTTCTATCTTTTTAATAGTAACATCCTGCGCACCAAAATTGGGCTCTACCTGGAAATCAAAAGACTACAAAGGACGTACATATACTAAAATTGCAGTTGTTGGTATCAGTGAAGATCTGGCAGCGCGTAAAGCCTTCGAAAATAATGCTGTTCAATTACTAAAAGACAATGGTATTCATGCAATTACGGGGATCACTATTTTTCCACCAAAGATGTCTCCTAAAAAAGGTGAAGACGCAAAATTTATTAAAATTTTAAAGGATAATGATATTGATGGAGTCATCACGATGAGTTTGATCAATACGAAAGAATCACAAAGGTATACGCCAGGCGAGACGTATGCAGTCCCATTAGGATATAGACGTTTTGGCAGATATTATTACAGAACATATAGTTATATTTCTACCCCAGGATATTATCAAGATGAAAAATCATATCTAATAGAAGCTGTTTTATATGATGTTGCAGGAGAATTGCAAGAAGGTCAAAATACTTTGGTATGGTCAGGTCAAAGTGCTTTAATTAACCCATCTTCTTCACAAAATGCAGCAGTAACTTTTACCAGCGAAATGGTAGCGTCCTTACTCAATGATATGGTAATTTTACCGTCTCAAAATTGATATAGATGTAATAAAAACTCTTGATCAAAATCGAAACCTAACGATCGATCTTGCATAAAAATGTTGTGTATCAGGTATTACTTTTCCGAATGTAAAAAAATGATCGAAGCCAATGGAAATATTATGATAAGAAAGAAAGATTCCATTGGTAAGCGTTATATGATTATTACTTATATTATCTAAAGCAAATTCAAAATCCCTATCAAATAAATTACCTTGTGCTGTGGCATCAAACCCTGTTATAGTACCACCAATCGTTGACTTTAAGTAATACTTAAATTTTTTATCAGATAGAATACTATTACCAAAAGCAGCTGATTTATATAGTTCTCCGAATTTACCAATACGTAAACCTACCGCAGGACTAATGTCAATATATAGATTTCCTAATCGTGTGTCTACCATCCCAAATACATCAAACAATTTGCTTTTAGGTGTAAAATCATATACGATTTTAGTGTTTATGTTAAAAATGAATTGATTTGGGATTTGAAATCTCCACCCATCAAAAGTAGATCCTCCTGTTATGTTATTGTGAAACCATCCCTGAAGCTCTTCAGCTTGGGATAAAGGTCCCATAACCCCTGCCAAAAGACCAACTTCAAAAAAGGATTTTTCGAAAACATATGTTGCATCAAGTGTCCCATATAATATACCTGCAAAAGGTCTGTCAAAATTAGAAACACTCTGTTGATCAGATTCTATGACTATTGATTTGTTAGAAGGAGTATACCCTTCTAAACGTAATTCGGTTCCAAAAAAGTAATCACTTTTAGAAGGAAATAGTTTTTCAAGTCGTAATAGTCTCTCTGTTCTGAAGTCGTATTGTATTCCTACTCCAAAGGTGTAATAGCGATCAGAAATTTGCCAAGCAACCAAAGCATCGTTATCTGTAGTTAAAGAAACTTCTTTATCATAATGTCGTGTTTGTTGCGCTTTCAATTGTGCTACATAGCTTAAAGAAGCAAAAACAATATGGAGGTATCGAATTAGGTTCATGATTTCCAGATTTAGCTAATATTTCTTAATGACTATATTAAAAGTACTGGATAATCAAAAGATCCATACGGTATTCTTTGGTCAAGTTGCTAAAAATAAAGGTGAACTATCCTATGTTTACAATGAAATAATATAAACTAGTTTTATGTTTTATAATCTTGACATATACATACTGTAGTTCTTGAGATAGCTGATACTCAAAACAAATAAATCATTTGATATCCAACTGATACTCACTTTTCATTTAGAACGTTTCACCTATGCTTTTTTGCTGTTTCAGAAGAAAAATCATAGCCTCCTTCATAAACTTAATCTACTTTTACACAATAATATATATCTAGTTATGACAAAAAGTATTCTTATTTATGTAGTATTTGCTTTTATACTATATAGCTGCCAAGGTACCCAGGGAAATAATAAATCATTAGAAGGAAATGAAGCTATCCAAAGTAAAATTCTTCTAAATGATATTTGGAGTATGACAAAAATTAATGGCGAAGACTATAAAGATGTTGCTCAAAAACGACCACAATTAGAATTTAATCATAGAGAGAATAAATTTACTGGAAATGATGGTTGTAATCAAATTTTTGGAAATTTAAAAAGACTAACGAATACACATTTAGAATTTGATGCTATAGGAGCAACCAGAATGAAATGTATTGAAGCAAAAACCTCAGTGCAATATCAAAACTTGCTCAGAGAAATTAGATATTATAAAATAGAAAACCTCACCTTGTCTTTACTTGATACTGAAAATAAAGCCTTAATGGTGTTTAAAAAAATAGATTGAAGTGTTCTTAGGAATAATTCTTCATTTTAAAACATATGTTTAATTTGTAAAAAACTACAATAATGAGAGATATAAAAAGATATATTATAAGTGCGGTATTTGGTGTTTTTTTAATAACATCTTGTTCAGAAAAACAAGCTTGTTCTAAGGGAGTAAATGGTACTTTGGTAAATATGTTAGGATTGGATGGATGCTCTTGGGTAATTCAGTTAGATACTGGTGAAAAATTACAACCAGTTAATCTGTTTGATTTCGAAATTGACAAGAAAAATGAGCCAAGGATATCCATCGTGTATAAAGAAGCTGAAGCTATGGCGGGAATTTGTATGGTGGGCAAAATGGTAGAAATATCTTGCCTAAAAGTAATCCATTAAGAATTAGGTGCAGAGAGAGACCTTGTTAGAGGTTTTTAAATCCCTATAAATAAATTACCAGACTTGATAATGTACTAGTACGATGATTTCAGTCCGGTAATTTTTGATAAGAACATAAAGTGCTTCGCTCTTGTGAATATAGAGAAACTTTATCTTATAATCATAGTCTGATTTTTTTTACATTTTAAAAGCTAAAACTGGTAAGGTTGCATGATGCACAAGATCTTCTGATATGCTTCCTCCAAAAAAGTGAACCAAACCTGTTCTACCGTGAGTTGACATAGCAATCATATCCATATTTGTATTATTAGCATAACTTAGAATTCCAGCTTCAACTGAATAATCCGATATATATTCAATCGTAGGTAACCTGTTTAGGTTTCCATCAGCTTTTTCTAAGAAATTTTTTGCTTGTTCTTTTATTTCTGTAGTGCTTTGGAAATTTGAATATGGTAAATTAACGTGCAATAAAGTAGTTTCACTGTTCATCTTAGATAATAAGTCTAGTGCTTTTTTGAACGCAGGAATACTTTCTTCAGAAAAATCTGTAGCATATACTACCTTATCAAAATCTACATTAGTAAGTTTAGATTTAACGATCAATACGGGGACATTACTATGTCTAACGACTTTTGCAGTGTTAGATCCAGAAAATATACCTTCTTGTCGACTGTGACCATGAGATCCCATCACAATAAGATCTGCTCCAATATCTTTGGCTACTTGATCAAGTTCATCAAATACTTTATGGTGCTTAATTATTGTTTCAATTTCTATACCTTCTAAATAATCCTTTTGCAAAAATTCTTCAAACTTCTTACTTGCTAATTTTAGCATAAATAGCGTTTCATTCTGTGTTTCAGTGCCAGATACCGACAAAACCGCTTCTGATAATTCTAACATATGAATAACGATGATTTGTGCATTATGTTTTTTTGCTAAAGCAGCCGAAGTTTCCAGTGCATACTCAGAGTATTTAGAGAAATCTATAGGGACTATTATTTTTTTCATGTAGATGAAGTTTAAATGATTTGTGAAAACATAAATGTAAAAAAAAGAGCGTAAAGAAATGTGTTTTTTCTTGACAATTATATTCCTTCATATCTAATACCGTTTCTGACTTACTATTACCCACTAAAATCTGTTCTTTTTCATTGATGCTTCAAAATAAAATGTAATCGTAGCATAGGCTATGCTGACATTTTCTCTTTTGTCCAAACAAAAAACACTTCAGTATAAAGTCGGGAAGCTTCACTTTCGCTTTTGGTTGTTTCACTCGAAAACTCAATAATTAGCAGCCCATACCGAGCTACATTTGTACTAGAAAACAAAGATAAGTATAGCACTAAAAGTAGAAAGGATATGGAAACGAAACCTTTAAGAATAGTATATGATCACAAAAGAGAATATTCAGAAAACAGTTCAAAACGTAATAAAAGAATCATTGAGCTTTCAATATGGTCTCTTAAAAAAATCAGGACTCTAATTGACCATTACTTAAAAGAATTAGAACAATGGGGATCAGGAGCTGGCGAAGCTATTAGAAGGTAAATTACATGAAAATTAATACTAAAAGATAATGTGATGAAAACAATACAATCAATATTATATACACTCTTCCAAAAAATAGGGAGTGATATAGTAAGAAACAAGAGATACAAAAGTCAAAAAGAATTTCAGTCTTTAGATAAGCAAGAAGAAGTTTTTTTATTCATCTAAAAAATTGAGAATTATGAAAACTATTAATAAAATAACAGGAACATTGATAGTGTTGATACTCTTATCAAGCTGTTCATCCGTAAGGATAACAGATTCTTGGAGAAACCTTGAGGTCCCAGAAATAAAAGGTAAAAAAGTGATGGTGGTAAGTAAGACAGATGATCAAACCGCTAGAGTACGTTTTGAAAAAGATTTAGTCGAAAACTTAAACAAAAAAGGATATCAATCTATTGAAAGCTATATTGTTTTTCCAAACTCATCTCCAACCAAAGAATTAAGCAAATCCGAAACGATGGAAATAAAAGATAAGCTTAAAAAAAATGGGATAGACATAGTAATAGTAACCATACTAAAACATAGTGAAGAGTATACTAAAACGACTAGTAAAAACAATTCTTTTTATACAGTATACCCGTCATATTACGGTTTAGGATATTATAGAGGATTTTATAGATACTATGGAACAATATATGTAGACTCTGATCCAGTGACAGTACTAACAGAGAATGTTAAAAAATATACGCTGGAAACTGTAGTATATGATCTTACACAACCAAAAGAGAAACAATTGTTATCAGTAATTACAACTGAGATTGATGATCCACAAACCCTCGGAATGGTATCGCTAGATTTTTCTAAAAAGGTAGTCAAAGAATTGAATAAGTAAGTTGTTTTTTCATGATAGAGTTTGGTTGATGACTGGCAGTCGGAGATTTATTAGGTGTTTTCGGCTGCCTTTTTAAAGTACATATTACATTATCAACTCAAAGTATGTTAAAAAAACACTGCAAGAATTAATTGATTCAAATTAAGAAGTGAAGAGTTTCCCCATACCTTCACTTCTACATAGAAGCCTCCAATCTCCATACGGAGGCTTCTTCTTTTTAATTCCGGTTTAAAGAATAAATAACAACAATATGACTGTGGTTAATAATTATATGATCCGTACAATTTTCCGTAAATTTAACAAGTACGAATTAAAGAAGATATTATTTACATTGAGCTCTAGAAAAGTAAAACACATAGTGATGTTTAGGATAGCACTGCTCATTGCGACTCTTATTAGTTTACCACGTACATTGACATTATTTGATGTAAATCAGAAACTGTTTGATTCTTTTTCAGAAGTTTCAGTACAAGATATTATCATTCGCTTTTTATTTCTCTTTGTAATGTCACTAGTTTCATTGGAACTTAATAGTAATTGGAAGTATATATACGCTCAATATTCCGTTTTTTCACGAACATGTATAACTATTATGCTCAATACAGTATTTTTTTTAGGTATCGTTCAGTTATTTGTTTCATTATATCCTTTAGTAACAGGACAAGAGTTATCAGATTCAGAAATTGGATTTACGTACTTTGTGTATTTTGTAGTTCTAGTGATTACTATTTTTATAACGAGAATTCTTAAATATCAAATGATACATAACGAAGATCTTTTAGAGAACGAAAAACTAAAACAGCAAAACCTTCAGAAAGAACTAACAGCCTTAAAAAATCAAATCAATCCTCATTTTCTTTTTAATTCTTTGAACTCATTAAATTCAATAGTCAGAGATAATAAAGATGCAACTACGTTTATAAAAGAACTATCTTTTATGTATCGCTATATTTTACAGAGTGGAGAAAGAGATCTAGTTTCTTTACAAGAAGAACTTAAATTTTTAGATAGCTATGTTCATTTGGTGAAAACCAGATATCGTAATCGTTTTGAGATGAATGTGTCAATAGATGAAAAATATTTACTAAGAGAAGTTCCTCCGCTAGCACTACAATTATTAGTAGAAAATGCAGTAAAACATAATGAGATTTCAGAAAAGAATCCTTTACAGATAAACGTATATTCAAAAAATGAATTTATTTATGTCGAAAACAAAATAAGAGAAAGAACTTCTTTTGTAGATAGTACAGGTAATGGATTAATGAACCTTGATAAACGATATTTTTTATTAAAAAAGCAACATATTAGTATTCGTAAGAAAGAGAATATATTCAGCGTGAAACTGCCACTAAATTGACGATATGAAAGTAATAGTAGTCGAAGACGAAATAACAGCAAGTGATCAACTCACTTTTTTACTTAAATCAATAGATCCTACTATTGAAGTATTGAAGGTTTTAGATTCTGTAAAAACGGCAATCGAGTATTTTTCTGGTACTCAAGAAGCATCCCTTATTTTTATGGATATTCATCTGGCAGATGGTATTTCTTTTGAAATATTTGAACAAGTAAAAATTGAAACTTCTATTATTTTTACAACTGCCTATGATCAATATGCAATTAAAGCCTTCAAAGTAAATAGTGTAGATTATTTATTAAAACCTATTGATGAAGATGAATTGTTTGAAGCCATTGAAAAATTTAGAAACAGATCCAAAGAAGAGGGTTTTCTAGACCATCAAATTCAAGGAATGCTACAGGTACTTCAGACTAAAACAAAACCTCATAAAACCACATATCTGGTACATCATAGAGATGAATTACTTCCTATAAAAACCGAAAAAATTGCCTATTTCTATATAGACACAGGTGTCGTGAAGGCGATTACTTCAGAAAATAAAGCATATAGCATTGATAAAAAACTAGAAGATATAGAAGATGAACTAAACCCAGAGGTTTTTAACAGGGTGAATAGGCAATTTATAATAAATAGAAATGCTATCGAGAATATTAAACACTATTTTAATGGTAAACTGATTGTTAATATAAGTCCAGTTTCCAAAGAACGTATCGTAGTAAGCAAAGCCAAAGCTACGAGGTTTAAAAAATGGGTGGATTTATAAATTTATATGACTACCTCTTGCTCTTCACGAGCCAAAAAACAATTTGAAAAACGTTGTTGACATTGCCGTTCTACCTTTCTCAAAAAATCATCGTTATGTTCTGGATCATGGTGTGTGAGGTATAGCATTTTTACATTCGCAGCCTCAGCAACTCCAATGGCCTGTTCCCAACTACTATGTCCCCAGCCTTTGTGATTTGGTAATTCTTCAGGAGTATATTGAGCATCATGAATAAGCACATCAGCATTTTTACAAAAATTGACAACATTTTGATCTAACGAATCACCGTGTTCTATATCTGTACAATAGACAAATACTTTTCCTTCAGTTTCTAAACGATACCCATAAGCTCCACCAGGATGCTTATGTTTGTTGACTGTTATTTGAACTCCATCAAAGGCAACTTTACTGCCTTTATTCACAGTAAAAGTGAAATTTGCCCCCATATCATCTATACCTATAGGAAAATAGGTGCTCTCCATTTGTTTAGCAAATATTTCTTTGAAATCATGTAGGTCTGGAGCATCATCTCCAATGATAAAAAATTGGATTTCTTTATTTATATCATACGCAGGAGCAAAAAATGGAAATCCCTGAATGTGACCCCAATGGAAATGTGAAAAGGTTAGAAAAATCTTATTCCCTTGAGAAAAGTTTTTTGAAATGAGTTCTTTTCCTAATTTTCTAATACCCGTACCAGCATCAAAAACAAGCACACTTCCTCCTTCCTTTTTACCGGATACGGCTACGCAAGTTGTGTTACCTCCAAACTCCTGAAAGCCAGATTCACAAACAGGTATAGAACCTCTGGTGCCATAAAATGTTATGACCATACATCTAATTTAGCTAAAGAAGTAAATACAACACTAGAATTATTTATTAATATTCCTAATTTCTTCTTTATATGTTTCTTGATCTATCCCTTTCTCAATAACAGCTAATGATTTTCCAACAATGTATTTAACATTTCCTGGGGTAAATCCTATTGCTTTGGCCATTCTTTCTAACCAAAGGGTTTGTTGTTCTCCAGAAATGGTCTCATCTTAAGAAATAAGCTTTGTTAAGGTATACATACTTTCTAATCGCTCATTATGGGTAGTGGTGGGTTCTAATGGATAGGTTAGATAGTTTTGCATGATGTGATCATATTCTTCTCCTGAAATTCCTAAAACTTTGGCCAAATGATCTAAAAAGGTTTTCTCCTCTTGCGATACTTCGCCATCTCTTAAGGTTATTTTTACAACTGCGCCAAATTGATAATGATGGGTACTTTCTGATTTCATAATATCTTCTTGTAAATATTTGATTTATTAAATTTAAAGAATTATTCGATTAATTCTCATGATAATGTTTGTTTTAAAAGAAAATATTAAATTAAAAATCACCAAAACACAAAACCCATATGTCATAAATTCTACGAAAATTGCATTAACTCAAAAGAGTAGAAGATAGTATTATACCAATATCATTTTTAGTTTGTTCCTGATTTTTAACATCGTTTATTATTAAAAAGATTCATTAATCCCAAAATAAAAACCATTATTACCATTTTCTCCAAATCCAGTATCCAAACGCAGCCAGGTACTTTTGTTTTTAAGTAACTTAAAGCGTATTCCAGCTCCTGCACTGGGTTTCATATTGCTTATGCTAAAGAAATTTTCAGGATTACTAGCCACTTCGCCTACTAATCCAAAGGCTGCAATTGTCCATCGTGGTCTAAAACGCCATCTATACTCTGTTTGTATAATATACATATGGTTGTCTGTAAATCTACCATAGAAATATCCTCTGGCACTATAGCTTCCACCAAACTTTGCTAGTCCCTGAAAAGGTGGGTCTCCAAAAGTATTCTCACTATAGACTTGCATAGCCAGAATACTCGTTTTAGTTAATGGTTCGTAGGTCCGTAAATCCAAAAAGAATTTATTATACCCATGAGTTGCCCCTAGAAGTTCGCTAGAAAATTGAGCATTAAGCTTATAATAACGTCCGGATAGAGGAGATCCAATATCATCTCGAGTATCTAAATTAAAAACAACGCCTAGACCGCTTATAATTGCTCGATCACTGCCTAAAACTGTCGCAGCATCTAGAATTCCTCCCTCTTCAACCTCGGTAACTTCATGGTTTTCGAAGACATACTCAAATCCGAAATTAAGATTTGGAGGTAAGCGTCTTAGGTATCCCATTTTTAGTTTATGCGAAGTCATATTATAAACTTCTTCATCTCTATCTGGTGTACTATTACCTATGCCCCAAAATAAATTAGGGTATATTTCCCAAGTATAGTCTATATCAATAAAATAATCTCCTTTGCCTAAATATATTTCTGGCTTGATTTCAAATAAAAACTGTTTATTTAGGGTGTAAATTCCACTAAATAAAATGTTTGATTGCCGGTCATTATAGATATTGGTTTTGTTTAACAAAAATAGTTGTCCACCGCCGCCAAAACCAAATTCAGTCTCTGGTGTATAAAATGCAATAGGAACTCCTATAAATTGAATACTTTTTGTGCTTGCAATCGTATCAGTTTTAAATAAGGTTTCTTTACTTTGAGATTGAACTCTATTAGATATTAATACTATCAGAGCAACTATATATATTAAAATTTGCTTTTTCATTAGAAACTATCTACTAAAATGTTAAAACCAAATGAAAAAGAAATGCTATTCACAAAAATGTTTTCCGAGGTAGTAGTGTTTACAGGGATTGATTCTTGATCAATAGTAATCCATAATAAATTAGTTTTCAATCCTACATCAAAAGTAACTGCGTCTAAAAACGCATAAGAATACCCAACGCCTAATAACGCCCCAAAACCGCTGCCTTCGCTCAATTCTTCTACAAAACCAGTTGTTTGTTCTATGCGAGTATTATCTCTATAACCTACATATCCAGGAGATACTTGAAAAAAAAGTGATCCACGCTCTACCTTGGAGATGTAATACGAAATTAATGGGCCTACAAATAAGTTCTCTGTAGTTCTCTCCACCATTCCTGAGTTATTACTTCTATTAGCTGCAATAGTACCCCCGACTAAAAAACTATCTTTTATAAATTTTCCGGTACTCAGATTAACTCCATATTCATTGGTCGTTGTAGTTTCATCAGTACTGCGTAATTCAATGGTACTGGAATTGATGGTTCCAGATAAACCCGTAAGCCATTTTCCTTTACGAAACGGGGTAACTACTGAATCATTTTTAATTTCCTGTCCATTGATCGAATTATGAAAAGAAAGCATTGTGCATATGATAATTATTTTTAGAATAACGTAGTATTTCATTACATAAGATGAATTCATAAATACAATAAATTATCGCTTCAATCTAATGATTTTTCCATTACGTAGCACCTTTACTTCTAAGGGATCTGTAGTCTTAAGGTTCTTTCCTAATACGCCTAGTTTTACTAAGGATTCATCTGTTAAATCAAATTCTATTTCGTTAAAAGCTAGAATAATATCACCACCAATAAACATTTTTTGCCCATCAATGATTGCTTCTGTATCTCCCCCTTGTAATCCCATTTTATAAAGAGTAGAGCCAAAAACTACTTTTTGAACCAATAATCCACTATTTTGGGGCACATTGAATAAACGTTTCATTTTGTCATTTAAAGGATAGGCATCAAAACCCAACCAGGGAGTTCTGTTATTGAGCATTAGATTTTTGGTAATATTAGCAGTAGCTGCAAATCCAATTCCTTCAAAACCTCCTGATTTAGTGAGTATCTGACTTACTACGCCTATCACTTCACCTTTCATATTAAACATTGGCCCACCGGAATTACCTGTATTGATGGCGGCATCAGTTTGGATAAACTCAGCTTGCGTAAAGGGATTGTTACCTTGTTTGTTTTTGATAATACCACTAATATAACCGGAGGATAAAGAATGACCGTAACCAAAAGGAGCCCCCACGACAAAAACTTGTTCTCCAATCTTTATCCGGTCAGAATCACCAAAGGAAACCGTTATGGCATTTTTTTTAGGAAAATCTAGTTTTATCAAAGCAACGTCGGCTGTTTTAAATGTAGAAATTACTTTTGCCGAAATAATTTCTCCGTCAAGAAACCGAACTCTAAGCTGTTCGGCTGCATTTACAATATGCGAAGCAGTAATGATTTCAGTATCCGAAACCAAAAACCCAGACCCCAAACCCTCTGAAGTTATTGTTTTGGTAACCCCTGCATTAGACGCTAATTTAGCTTCTTGAGTAAATATTACTACCACCGCAGGATTGACTCTTTCATAAAGTTTAGATAAATCTTGAGACCAACCGATATTTACAATAAAAAAGAATAGGAGAAGAACCTTATTTCTCATGAGAATGTTTTATAACTCCAAACTACTAATTAGGGGTCTATAGGTAATTATCATTTGGGTTCAATAAACTCAGGATATAAAATAAGAATTTTATGCAAATTTTGTGCAAATAAAAAAGCGTTACAGTGATTTATTTCTGTAACGCTTTGATTATCAAGTGACCTCGGCAGGATTCAAACCTGCAACCTCTTGAGCCGTAATCAAGTGCACTATTCAGTTATGCTACGAGGCCTTTTTTGCGGGTGCAAATATATGGGTATTTTATAAATTATAAAACTATTTTAAAATTTCTTTTTCAAATTTTTAGGTGATTTGTTTTTATTTTAGGGTGATTTCCATAATTTTTTAGTGCTCTTTTTCGATTTTTATTATTTTGCAGCCATGAATATACAAGAATTAATAAGAGATATTCCAGACTTTCCGAAGCCGGGAATTATTTTTAAAGATATTACACCTCTTTTAGCGGACGCTTATGCTTTGGTATATTGTGCCGATCAATTGGCAGGGTTGTGTCCAGCTCATGTAAAAATTGACAAAGTAATAGGAATTGAGGCAAGAGGCTTTATTTTGGGAGGTATGATTGCACAGCGATTGAATGCAGGTTTTATTCCTGTTCGAAAGAAAGGAAAACTACCATCAAAGGTGAATTCTAAAAGTTATGGATTAGAATATGGAGAAGATGTTTTGGAGATTCATAAAGATGCTATTAAAGCAGGAGAACATATATTGATTCATGATGATGTTTTGGCTACAGGTGGAACTGCGAAAGCTGTATGTGAACTTGTAGAAGAATTAGGAGGTATTGTAGTACAATGTAATTTTATTATGGAGTTAGATTTTCTTAACGGCAAAGACAGGCTTCAGACCACAGTGGCTTCATTGTTAAATTACTAATTTATGCAAAAATAAAAAGAGTCTTCATTGTTCTGAAGACTCTTTTTGTATAAAAATTATCACGGATTATTTTTTGGAAGTCGCAATGATAGCTCCATCTTTTGCTTTATCCCCATAGATACTAATTGCTGTTGTAGCCTTTAGGAAATCAACTTCATCTAATTTATCTGATTTGGCCAATTCATCTAATGTTTTAAAATCTGACTCTTTTCCATCTATAATGATTAGTTTTTCTATATCAGGATCATCTACAAAGCTATATTTCTTCGATTTACTAAAATGTGATGGGAATTGTTGACCGTTAAAAATAAAGTTTCCATCTTTATCTTCATCAAATTCTAAAGAATTCGTGATTTGATCTTTTAACTTGTTGATGTCAAAACGCTGACCATTAAAAAATATAGAATCTCCTTCTTGATCAAAATCAAAGTTAAATCTGAAATTTTGATTTTTTAATATACTATCCAGATCAAAATTCTGATTGTTAAAACCTATTTGATTTTTCCAAGAAGTAATATCAAACATCCCAGAATTAGTTATATATAGATTGCCATTTTTATAGCCAAGCTCGACATCTGATATAGGTTCTGAGGAAGAGGAAGAGTACTTGCTTTTCGCGCTCCCTTTTTGAAGAATGATGCTTAAACTAGTAATCTCATTTTGGTTATTAAACTCTATGTTTTCTATGATGAATTCAATACCATTTTCAGAGAAAAAAGTTTTAAGATCCTCGAGTTCATTTTCTGTGGTGTTTTTATTGATAGTGGCAATGATCTCATTAGGTGGGGATTTGTCATGCATCTGGTCTATATGTAAACAAGAAGTAAATCCTGTTAGGGATAGTATACCTAGTAAACCAATTCCTAGAATGATCCATTTTTTCATACTAAATGTTTTTTTTGGTTTTCGATTTTAATTGAAATTATTCTCTTCTAAATACGGAAAATTGAAATCAATGTTGCAAAGTAAGTTTTCTGATTTTTTATTTCATTTAAATACTGTGTGACTTTTAAAGCCAATATAATCAAGCGTTTTGGATAATTTAATATATAGAATAGAGGATTTAGTATCAATAATGCGGAATTGGTTTTTCTAGCTTTGGAATAACTTATTTTAAATGTAAACACAAACTTTAATTTTATGAAAAATTTAAAAATTTTAACTAGAACACTTTTGGTGTTATTTGTTTTTTCATTTTTGTCATGTGAAAAAGAACCAGTTAACACGATCAATGAATCTTCTCAAGATATCCCTCAAGAAATATTAGAGAAAATTTCAGAATTAAACTTTAATCATAATCAAGTCACTAAAGAAATTTTAACAGATATTGATGGTACTCAAAGAGAGATGTTTCTAATAGAAGATGATATTGCTTTTACATATGATCAAATTATGCAATTGAATAATGGAGAAGGAGTACATAGTAAGCAATTTCATACCACCAATCTTGTAAATACTCCAAGAAACATTCGTGTTGTCGGCTATAACGGGAATAATAGCTTTGGTCTAAGTGATATTGCTCAAACAGGTTTAAGGTATGCTGTAAATAACTACAACGCTATTAATGTAGATTTTCAACTTGAGTTAGTGTTTACAACTAACTTTAATAGTAATGATATTGTAGCGTATACACAAACTAACGCATCAGAGATAGCTCAAGATGGAGTTAGAGGAAGAGCGGGATTTCCAAGTGGGGGAGAGCCTTTTAAAAGGGTAATCATTAACGGCGGAGCAAATACTAATAACAATGATCAATTACTAGAGGGATTGTTTACACATGAATTAGGACACTGTTTTGGATTAAGGCATACTGATTGGGATACTCGTCAATCTTGTGGACAAACTGGAGAGTCGGCAAATCCGGATGGAGCAATTTTTATTCCAGGTACGCCGGGTGCTAGTCAAGATCCAGGTTCAATTATGAATTCTTGTTTTCCATTTAATGGAGGAGAATTTGGCGAATTTGATATAGTAGCCTTAGAGTTCCTTTATTAAGTATATTAGATATTTTGAAAATGAAACCTGAAAAGTATATTCTCGGATACTACTTTTCAGGTTTTTAAATTTCGTATTTAAAGGGCTCTTTTAGTTACATATAACTTCCAACCAAAAATTAGCATTTGTAATTTAGTTGCTTTACTAAGATCCAATTGTTTTTTTGTAAAACTGGGGAGTAGTAGTTTGTTTAGTTTTGCGATAAAGATAAAAAGCTGTTTTTCCATATATCTAAAATAAAAAAACTCATCGAATTGTGATGAGTTTTTAAATACTTGTTTATTTAATATACCGTATGGCTATTTTTTTAAAATAACTTCTACAACTCCATTTTTTGCTTCATTACCATATTTTTCTATAGCCTTTTCTGCCTTATAAACATTTACTGATTCGATTTGTTTGTGTTTAATTTCTTCAAATTCAGTATGATTAATTTTTTTTCCGTCAACAAATATTAATGGTTTTCTGTCGGCTCCTCCGATACTCATATTATTTTTATCAATATTTAGATTGAAACCTGTGCCTTTTTTTACATTCTTTTTTGTCGTAATATTAATGACACCATCCTTTGCCTTTTTTCCATATTTCTTAAGTTTAGCCTTACCTTTGGAGATATCAATACTTTGAATCTCATCAGATTTTAGTTTTTTCATCTCCTTTTTGCTGGCTTCTTTTCCGTCAATAAGAAATAAAAGATCTTTGTCAGAATTACCATCAAAATCAAAAACTGTTTTATGATCACTTGAGTTTATGAATATATAATCATCATTATGATCACTTTTTATAATGAATTTGTTTTTATTATCTTTTTTCGCTATTACTTTTCTTTTATGTTTTTTATCGCCTTCTATGATGAAAATACTTTTTCCCTCATTGTCTGAATTTATACCTATTACTTGAGTGTCAGAGTCTATATTTCCATTGTTTTTACTAATCCAAATATTATTATTTCCGGATTGACCAATACTCATCTTTTCATTTCTACTGTCATAAGACAAAACAAATGGTTTTATCGGAGTGTCATTGGCAATAGAATAATTAGCATTACTCTTTTTGGATGCAACTTTTACGCTGATGCTAGTAATTTCATTATTGCTATTTCTATTTAGATCACTAAATGTTATTGTTACATCATATTCATTTTTTAAAATTCTTTTAATCTTTTCTAGATGATCTTTTGTAGCGCTTTTATTTATAATGAATTCGATTACATTTTTTTTGACTTCGGTGTTCTTTGATTCTGTCAAAGGTTTTTTTTGCGTTGGAGCTGTGATAGTTTTTGAGAGTGTATTGAGAATAGGTTTATGAGCAATTATATTTTGACGATTTGTTGTACTGAGGTGTTCTTTTTTAGAAGGAAATGAAGGCTCACTTGTTTTAGGGGTATCTTCTCTTTCAGGAAGAGGTATAACTTCTTCAGAAATACTATCGGTTTCATTGCGCAAATCTTCCATTACAGAAGTAGCTTGATCTGGAGTTTTATTTTGGATGTACTGTATCTCTGTTTTAGTATTAAAACTCCATAAAAACAAACACAAAAGGGGTAATATAATTGTTGCTTTCCAGAGATTCTGTTGATTTGATTGTTTTTTGTTTAACATAACGATTCGTTTTTTGATTAATGATTGATAAAAATTATTCGTGATTGATGAATAATTACTTGATGATACTTTTACTAAAGTTAATTGATACTCTTTTTTTGAAGGAAGATCTCGAGTTGCTTCTTGATCTGCAATGAATTCTAGGTTTTGTTGTAAGCTTTTTTTGTAGAACCAGATAAATGGATTAATCCATTGAAAAATTGCAAAAATATTGGTTATTAATATATCTACTGTGTGATATTGTTTCGCATGTATTTTTTCGTGTTTCAAAATCATTTCTAATTCTTGATTATCATGAAGAATCGGGTTAAATATGATGTATTTAAAGAAAGAGAATGGAGCAATGTCTTCTGTTGTTTTTAAAAAAGAAAACCCTTCATTTTGTCGGTTTTGACTCCCTTTAAAGATTTTTAATAGAGATATAAGCTGAAGAATAAAACGCCCCAATAGGATCAAAGTGAAAGTAATATATAGGTTAAAAAGAATTAACCACCAATTTGTTGGTTTAGATTGGTTTTCTGTAATATCAGAGTAAGAAGCCTGGTATCCTATTGTCTGGAAAACTGGTTGTTCTATAAATTCTATAGTGGTAAACTCTAAAAAAGGAAGTAATAACGAGCTTAATATTCCAGTGAGTAAGAAATGTCTGTTTACTTTAAAAAATGTGTCTTTTCTTAAAAAAAAGAAATAAACAAGATAGAATAAAGATAGTATAACACTTGACTTAAGTAAGTAGATTAAAAAAGCTTCCATAGTGTTATTTTTTTTGTTCGATTACATCTAAAATTTCTCGTAATTCTTTTGCTGTAATTTTTTCTTCTTTGGCGAAAAATGACACCATGTTTTTATAAGAATCATTAAAATATTGTGTCATAGCTTTGCCGACAAAATTATTTCGGTATGCTTCTTTAGTGATGATAGGATAGTATTGATGGGTTTTTCCATATGCTTTGTGGTCTATGTATCCTTTGTCTTCTAGGTTTCTGATGATGGTAGATACAGTATTGTAATGCGCAGTGTTATTTAGTTCGGACAGAACTTCTTTTGCAAACGCTTTTTCTAGTTTCCATAAAGCTTGCATGATTTCTTCTTCCTTATTAGTTAGTTTTTCCATGTGCTATTTTTTAAGTAGTTTCAAATATAACTATAAAAATAGTTGTAAAACTGTTTTTATAGTTATTTAACTATTTTTTTAGTTTTGAATTATAAAAACTATATGATATGAAATCAAAAAATGCTAGTTACATCCACTACATATGGTATACTTATTTTATATTCGCAAACAAATAAGTAGCATATGATTCAGAGCGTAATTTTTGTAATAATCGGGTTTGTACTCTTGGTAATTGGAGGTGAGTATTTGGTACGTTCTTCCGTTGCGTTATCTTTTAGGTTAAAGCTGTCAAAAATGGTTATAGGTCTTACTGTTGTGTCATTTGCTACATCTGCACCTGAGTTATTGGTTAGTCTACAAGCTGCTCTAGGAGGATCTGCAGATCTCTCTCTTAGTAATATTATAGGGTCTAATATTGCAAATATAGGATTGGTACTGGGTATAACAGCACTTATAGGTCCATTAGCTATAGATAAAGATTTTTATAAGTTTAATTGGCCGGTAATGATGCTGCTATCTTTTGCATTGTATTTCTTTTTGGATAATGATGGCGTATTAACTAGAACTGAAGGCGGTGCGTTATTGATTTCCTTATTTGTGTATATGTTCTTATTAATCAAAAGAGCAAGAAGGCAAACAGACAAAATGATCGAAGAAGTTGATGATGCTTTAGAAAAGGTTTCCAACTTTAAGATGATTTTTTGGTTGTTTATAGGAGGATTAGCACTGTATTTTGGTTCGGAGTTATTGGTGGCAGGAGCGAAGGATATAGCAATGAAAATGGGAGTGAGCGAGGCTGTAATAGGTCTTACTATGGTTGCTATAGGAACTAGTGTGCCAGAATTAGCAGCTTCTGTAATTGCTGCATTGAAGCAGGAAAAAGCAATCTCTTTGGGTAATCTTATAGGTTCTAATATTTTTAATATAGCGTCTGTTCTTGGTGTTACTTCGTTAATTCAGCCGATAGCGGTTACTGACCCTCGATTAATGAATATAGATATCTTTTGGATGCTTGGATTTGCATTGATTCTGTTACCGCTAGCTTTTATCCCAAAAAAAATGATTTTAGGAAGACCAAAAGGGTTTTTGATTTTTGCTGGATATTGTATTTTTATTGCCTTAGTGTTTTTAAAGTAGATCTTCCTCGGAACGAAAGATGAGAATAATTTTTCGTTAATATTTTGTGGTTACCTGATAGGGCATCTCGATTTCTAGCCTTCCATGTAAAGTTAATAAATACTTTATAGGCTTTGTGATGTTGAGATGTTGCCTAAATTGAATTTAAGATACTTTGTATTGGTTAATGTGCATCTAATAACAACCAAGTTGTGGTTGGATCATCGGTTGTGATAGATTACTTGTTTTTAGATAGCTAAAAACATCTAAATGATATGTTTGAATAGATTTTCTAATACTAGAGTTAAAATTATTATTGAAGAATCAAGAATAAAAAAAGTCTCCTGATATTTTCAGGAGACTTTTTTGCGTTTAACAAGTTTTAGTTAGTTACTTGCTTAAAATCATTATGCTATAACTGCTGAAACATCTGCAGTTTTTACAGTTTTTACAATTCTAGCCGCAATTTTATAAGGATCACCATTAGATGCAGGACGACGATCTTCTAACCATCCTTTCCATCCGTTTTCTACAGTGATTATAGGTATTCTTATAGAAGCTCCTCTATCAGATATTCCAAAAGAGAACTCATTGATAGATTGTGTTTCATGTTCTCCTGTAAGTCTTTGATCATTAAACTCACCATAAACAGCAATATGTTCTTTAGTTACAGGTCTAAATGCTTCACAAATAATTTCATAAACTTCTTTAGATCCGCAAGTTCTCAATACTTCATTAGAGAAGTTAGCGTGCATACCAGAACCATTCCAATCACCTTTTACTGGTTTAGGGTGGTATTCAATATAGAACCCATATTTTTCTGTTAATCTATCTAATAAGTATCTAGCAACCCATATTTCGTCACCAGCTTTTTTAGCACCTTTAGAGAATAATTGAAACTCCCACTGTCCACTAGCAACTTCTTGATTGATCCCTTCAAAATTAAGTCCAGCATCAATACATAGATCAGCATGCTCTTCTACAAAATCTCTACCATGTGTGTTTCTTCCACCAACAGAACAGTAATACATTCCTTGTGGTCCAGGGTATCCACCAACAGGGAAACCTAAAGGTAACTGAGTGTTTCTGTCCATAATAAAGTATTCTTGCTCGAAACCAAACCAGAAATCACCGTCATCATCTATTGTCGCTCTTGCATTAGATTCATGAGGACTTCCATCAGCATTCAGAACTTCTGTCATTACTAAGTATCCATTTCTTCTTGTCGGATCAGGATAAATAGCTACAGGTTTTAATAAACAATCAGAAGAACCTCCTTCTGCTTGTTTTGTAGAACTACCGTCAAAAGACCATACAGGACAATCTTCAAGCTTTCCGCTAAAATTATCTTCAACTTTTGTTTTACTTCTTAGATTAGCAGTTGGCTTATAACCATCTAACCAAATGTATTCTAATTTAGCTTTACTCATAATTAACACTTTATAAATTGAACTCTTAAGGTTTCAAAATTAGTTTTATTTTATGATAATGAAAAAAAAACAGGGGGTCAAATGTGTATTTTTTGTCAATTTTTATCAACACCCTACTTTTTTATAGGGTATTTTGGTTTTATTCTAATTTTTAAAGAGCATTTTTTTAATATTAACAATAAAAACTTCTTTTATATTTGCAAAAAAATTACTCAATTATGTCAACACTTAGATTCCAAGCATTAAAAGAAACCTTAAATCGTAGTTCCGTGATAGTTACAGAGACTGAACGTCGATCCGTGTTATTTGGCGAAAATGTATTTAATCAGGCTACCATGCTTCAGTATTTAACTAAAGACGCATACAATAGTGTAATGGATGCTATTGATCATGGAACTAAGATTGATAGAAGGATTGCTGACCAAATTGCATCTTCAATGAAGGATTGGTCATTGGCTAAGGGGGTTACGCATTATACGCATTGGTTTCAGCCACTTACTGGTGCAACAGCAGAAAAGCACGATGCTTTTTTTGAAACTATAGGTGACGGTAAAGGTATAGAGAAGTTTGGTGGAGGGCAATTAGTACAGCAGGAACCTGATGCTTCTTCCTTTCCTAATGGAGGAATTCGTAATACATTTGAGGCTAGAGGTTATACTGCTTGGGATCCTACTTCTCCGGCATTTATTTATGGAACAACTTTATGTATTCCTACGGTTTTTGTGGCATATACTGGTGAGGCATTAGACTATAAAACTCCATTACTAAGAGCGTTGCAAGCTGTCGACACTGCAGCAACAGCTATTGCTAAATATTTTGATAAAAATGTAAAAAAAGTAAATGCTTCACTTGGTTGGGAACAGGAATATTTTTTGATTGATAGAGCGCTTGTAGAGTCTAGACCAGATCTAGTAATGACCGGAAGAACTTTATTGGGGCATTCTTCAGCAAAAGGCCAGCAACTGGATGATCATTATTTTGGTAGTATTCCCAATAGAGCTTTAGCTTTTATGAGAGACTTAGAAGTAGAATGTATGCTGCTTGGGATTCCTGTAAAAACTCGTCACAATGAAGTAGCTCCGAATCAATTTGAGTTGGCGCCTATTTATGAAGAAACAAACCTAGCAGTGGATCATAATTCTTTATTAATGGATATTATGGAAAAGGTAGCCTCAAGACATAATCTAAAAGTATTGTTACATGAAAAACCATTTGCAGGAGTAAATGGATCTGGTAAGCATAATAATTGGTCGTTAAGTACCAATACAGGTATAAATTTATTAGGACCTGGTAAAACTCCCATGAGTAATCTTCAGTTTTTAACCTTTTTTATTAATACCATTAAAGCGATTAATGAGCACGAAGAGTTGATGAGAGCAGGAATAGCTTCTGCAAGTAATGATCATCGTCTTGGTGCTAATGAGGCACCTCCTGCTATTATGTCTGTATTTATTGGAGAGCAACTTACGTCAGTACTTAAAGAATTGGAAGGTGTTACGGATGGAAAATTATCTCCAAAAGAAAAAACGGATCTAAAACTTAATGTGGTAGGTAAAATACCAGAGATTTTATTGGATAATACGGATCGTAACAGAACATCACCTTTTGCTTTTACTGGGAATAAGTTCGAATTTAGGGCTGTCGGTTCTAAGGCAAATTGTGCGAATCCTATGACGATCTTAAATACTATAGTAGCAAAGCAGCTTGTAGAGTTTAAGAAAGAAGTTGACAAGCTTATCGATAAGAAAAATTTAAAGAAAGATGAAGCTATTTTTAATGTATTAAGAGAGTATATAAAGAAGTCTAAAGATATTTTGTTTGAAGGTAATGGGTATGGAGAAGAATGGGAGAAAGAAGCAAAAAAACGTGGCCTAAGTAATAACAAGACAACACCAGAAGCATTAAAAGCAAAGGTTTCTAAAAAGACATTAGATCTTTTTGAAGAAATGGGGGTAATGAACAAGATAGAAGCCGAAGCACGTTATGAAATAGAAATTGAAGAGTATGTAATGCGTATTCAGATAGAAGGACGAGTATTAGGAGATATTGCCAGAAATCATATCATACCAACGGCTATCAAATACCAAAACATGCTAATTACTAATGTTACCGGATTGAAAAATCTATATGAGAAAGATTTTAAGAAGTATGCAAAGGAACAGATGGAGATTATTGAAGAGATTTCTGAACATATAGGTAAAATAAATACTAAAGTAAATGAAATGACGGCAGAACGCAGAAAAGCTAATAAATTGGAAGTTGCTGAAAAAAAGGCTGCTGATTATTGTAATAAAGTAAAACCATTATTTGATCAAATTAGATATAGTTGTGATAAATTGGAGCTATTGGTTGATGATGAATTATGGCCATTAACTAAGTATAGAGAGCTTCTTTTTACTAGATAGGTAAGAATTACCTGACTAAGTGTATTTTTTGTTTTATTTTTAACAAAAAATTAATTTCTGTTAAACCCTTGAAAAATCCATAGGAAATTACTGTTTTTATGGGTTTTCCGTAATGCATTTTGTCGAATTCTTACAGAATTTCCAAAAATACCCTTAATGTTTTCATAAATTAGCACTGTCAGTAAAGATCAATAGATTTTTGTTTGATAACTCCCCCAGATTTTTTTTAAAATAGCGTTAGGTTTAATTACCTATCACTACTTCGTACACCCCAAAATGTTTAGGGCTTGAATTGAATTATTAATCAAATTTAATATATTTTACGTATGAAAAAAGTAATTTTTAGTCTAGCAGCTTTATTAAGCGCGTCAGTGATGGTTGCACAGTCGAACGTTAGTAGCGTTGATCAATCTGGTGATAATAATGGAGCCAATATTACACAGGTAGGTTTAGCAAATGCAAATACAACTACTCAGTTAGGAGAGGGGAATAATGCAGAAGCTATTCAAGGTAGTGAAGCATTTACTTCTAGAAATGGAATCGTTACTCAAACGCAAACAGGTGAAAAAAATACTGCTTTTGCTCAACACGAAGAAGATAGAAATGAAGTTTTTCAAGAGCAAATAGGAAATGGGAATTCTGCTTCTGCTACTCAAAACTTATCAAACTTTGGAGGAGATAATTTGGCTGTGCAGGTACAGGAAGGTGACGGTAATACTGCTACTATCTCACAAGAAGGAGCAGGTTTCTTCGGAGATGGTTCTTTAAATCAAGCAGGTCAAGGTCAATTTGGAGATGCTAATACAGCTACAACATCTCAAGGTGGTGAAGAAAACTTTAGTTTAATCATTCAGGATGGTTCTTTTAATACAGCTTCAATGGCTCAAGTTGGAGATGTTAACAGCGCTGACCAAACACAAACTGGTGAAGCTAATCTTGCTACTGGTGAACAGTGGGGATCTAACAATTTATTGATTCAATCACAAAATGGTGGAGGTAACATTGCTACTTCTCTTCAAGGAAGTAGTTCTTTTGATTCTAGAGGTGGTGTTGTAGATCAGTTTCAGTCTGGTGAAGAGAATGAGGCTTACGCTCAGCACGAAGAAGATAACAATGTTATTGTACAAACCCAGTTAGGTGATGGTAACTCTGCTTCTGCAACTCAGAACTTAGCTTTCTTTGGTGGAGAAAATACGACAGATCAGGTTCAGTTGGGTAATGGAAATGTTGCTACTGCATCTCAGGAAGGTGATTTTGGTATTTTTGGAGAAGGAAATTTAGTGCTTCAAGGACAAATTGGTGACGAAAATGTAGCAGAATCTTTCCAAAATGGAGCTGGAAACATCAGTGATATATTCCAGGTAGGAGATTCTAATTTTGCACAAGATACTCAGTTTGGTGAGGGGAATACTACTTTTGTAACTCAAACGGGTCAATCTCATAGCAGTATCATTCTTCAAAACGGAACAGGAAATGCTGCTGTGGTAACACAGAGTGGTTCTGGAGGAGAGCTTTAAGAAATAATTTTAATATATTTGAGAGAGTTGCACTATCTTTAAGGTAGTGTAACTCTTTTACTACTTTTAATACCTTTTATCAATGAAAAAATATATCACACTTTTTGTTGTTGCTTCTATCTTTTTATTTTTCGGAAATGCATCTGCTCAGAACACAGAAAATCAGGAAGAATCATTGGTAGAGAGTCAGGAACGATTTATTACATTAAATCAATTGCAGAATAACACAGCTGTGCAAGTAGCTCGGGAGAATATGGTTGGCAATAATGCAGTGTTTATTCAGCAAATCGGAACCGGTAACCAGATATTTTCTAATATTACAGCGCAATCATCAGATATTCGTTTAAGTCAGAATGGAGAGCAAAACTTGATCGACATAAATGAAACATCCAAAGAAATAGAGAAATTTATTACTCAGAATGGTAATAATAATACAGTAACTGATTTCTCTTTTAATTCTGATATTTCAACTAGTTTAGAGATTCTTCAAGAAGGAGATAATCTTTCTTTTGAAAAGTTCGGGAGTAACGAGTTGTCCAAGAATTTGAAATTTAAAATGACCGGAAATGCTCGTGCGATTATTGTTAGAAGTTTTTAATAAAGTTTACTCGTTTACTTTATGAATATTAAGCTGATCATATTATTTCTTTTAATATTTCAATTCGCAAATGGTCAGTCTACAAATACTCAGGTTGTTGCTAAAATTAAAACTGAGAGGATTGATGATATAGTTTCTGTCAGTGCTGAAGCTGCTAATTCTACAGAAGTTTATAAAAGTTTAAAATATACTTTTTCAGTTTTCAGAACTGATCCGGATAATAATGTTACAAAAAACAATCAAGAAGGTAGATTTACATTAGAGGCTAATGAACAAAAGAATTTAGCTAATGTGTCTGTAGGTATTGATGAGAGTGATAAAATTGTAATTCTTTTGTTAATTTACGAAGAAGAAACGATTGTAGGTAAAGACCGTATCGCTTTTAATGAAGAAGCTAAGAAAAAGAAAAAAGAAGAAGAATATATTGAGGATGATGGTATAGAATTAAAAGGTATTGTTATCGAAGAAACAAAGACAAAACCAGGAAAAGATTTTTACGAATTCTTTTATAGTTCATATACATTGAACAGGATAAATGGTTCTAAAATAGTAGGAGTTTATGAAAAGCTTAGTTTTGGAAGGAGTACTATTATTCAAGTCAAAATAGAAGATAAAGTCATTCATGAATTTTTAGGCAAACCAGATATAGAATACCTAGAGCAAATGTCTAAATTTGCCATCCGTAGAGTATATAAATATTTTAAAGATCTAAAGAAACAAAAGAGAGATATTTTTCAGTATTAATTACTTATTCTAAAAAATAATGAAGTCAATCATAATAACTATTATACTTATTTTCTCAGCTTATCAATATAGCTTTGGGCAAGATTTAGTATATAGGCCAAAGAATCCTGCTTTTGGAGGTGACACATTTAATTATCAATGGCTATTAAGTTCTGCAGAAGCTCAGAACACATTTACAGAAGATAACGATCCAAATGCAGATGATAGATCCGAACTGGAGCGATTCACAGAAAGTCTTAATAATCAATTGTTAAGTCAAATATCAAGAACTTTATTTAATGAACAATTCGGCCAAGAAGGTCTTACAGAAGGAACCTTTAGTTTTGGGACATTGTTTATAGAGATTTTTCCATCTGGAGAAGGTTTGGTGATTAATATTTTAGACACCAGTACAGGAGATCAATCTCAAGTAATAATTCCTAATTAAATTTTAATGCGTCATAATTTTTATCAAGTAATTCTAGTAATTTCTTGTTCAATATTGCTTTCTGGATGTGGTACCTATTTTAATCAACCCATTACAATAGAGCAAGCACGAATCGGTGAAGACACTCAATTTACCAAAGCTTTAAGAAATTTTCCTCTCCCAATAGAACCAGTAGTTGTTGGTGTTTATAAATTTAGGGACCAAACTGGTCAATATAAACCCACAGAGGCGGGTAGTACTTTCAGTACTGCAGTTACACAAGGAGCAACTACTATTTTGGTTAAAGCTTTAGAGGATTCTAAATGGTTTGTACCCATTGAACGAGAAAACCTAAGTAATCTTCTGAATGAGCGAAATATTATACGTTCAACTAGAAAAGAATATAGAAAAAATAAAAACCCAAATGAACCTCAATTGCCTCCGTTATTATATGCTGGGATTATTTTAGAAGGAGGGATCGTATCATACGATTCTAATATTATAACAGGTGGACTTGGTGCTAGATATTTTGGGATTGGTGGTTCAACTCAGTATAGACAAGATAGAATAACGGTTTATTTAAGAGCTGTTTCTACATCAAGCGGTAAAATCTTGAAAACCGTATATGTTTCTAAAACTATATTATCGCAAGCACTGGATGCAAGTTTTTTTAGATATGTAAAATTTAGTAGATTGTTAGAAGCTGAAACTGGTTTTACAAAAAATGAACCAGGGCAAATTGCCGTTTCTGAAGCTATTGAAAAAGCTGTAGAGGCTTTAATAATAGAAGGGATAGAAGATAAACTATGGAGTTCTAAAGCTGAACCGGAAAAAATAAATGCGTTAGTAACTGATTATAACGCTGAGAAAAATGAAGCTCAAAATACGGGGCTTTATGAACGTTATTTTAAAGAGAGACGAGGAGAAAAGGCAATTTTTGCTAATGGAGGATTGGCATTGATGAGTGGGGATTATAACAATGCAGATTTATCCTATTCTGCCAGAATAGGAGGAAAGTGGTATTTTAATCCATATTTAAATGCTAATGCAAGTCTTAGTAAATTTCAGTTGAGAAATGAAGGTGCTTTTTCTGAAGGGTTTAATGCTATAGATGTAAACGCGGAATTAACACTTTTACCTTTCGAAAAATTAACTCCATTCTTTTTTGGAGGAATGGGAACCGTAAATAGTGATGATTTTGATAGAACTTTCTTTAAGTTTCAGTATGGAGGAGGTATTGAATACTTGGTTTCTGAGCATATTGGTGTCTCTTTAAATGCAACACATAATCTTGTGTTAGGAGATAAGTTAGATAATGTTATACAAGGTAAGAGAGATGATCAATATTTTGATTTCTCTGTGGGCGTAAACTGGTATTTCAAAAATCCTCTAAAAATGGATAAAGAGCTCCGTAAACAAAAACGTAGAGAGCAAAAAGAACTCAGAAAACTTAAAAATAGAAATCGAAAAGTAATTGAAAATGGTGATGGTGCAAAAGGATAAAACCCTGATGAAAATGATAAAATATATTATAAAAATAGTAACCGTATTTACCATATTAATGATGGCTTCTTGTAGTGAGGATACTATAGATTTAGAAGGTTTAGGTGCCATAAGAGGGAGTGTAGTGGCTGTAGGGACAAATGAACCTTTAGAAAATGTAAAGGTATCTACAAACCCTTCATCTAGTACAGTTTTTACAGATGCGAATGGAGTATATGTTATTGAAAATATTCCCTCAGGAGATTATTCATTATCAGCTCAAAAAGAAGGGTTATTAGCGCAGTTCGAGGCAGTATCTATAATAGCAGATAGAGAATTAGAAATAGTTTTTGAAATGGATATTGAAACAGCAGGTAATAGACCTCCCGATGCAGCTATTTTAGACTCACCGACAGATAATTCAATAGATCAGCCATTAGAGGTCGATTTAGTTTGGACGGGTGCAGATCCTGATGATGATACACTTACGTACACTGTTACTTTACGTAATGATGAAAACTCTGATGTAGAGATTTTTGAAAATATTACAGATACTACCTATGCTTTAACGAATCTTTCTTATAAAGTTAAGTATTTCTGGCAGGTAATTAGCAGTGATGGAATAAATGATCCCGTTAATAGCAGTACTTTTGCCTTCGAGACAATGAGTCCTCCAAATAATCGAATTATATACACCAGATTCGTTAATGGTAATAGCGTTATTTATTCTTCGAACGAGCAAGGAGAGACTGAAATTCAACTTACTTCAGAAACCAAAAATAGTTTCAGGCCAAGACGTAATATGGAAACTGGTAAAATTGCTTTTTTGCAATCAGTTGGTTCACAAACACATTTGTTCACAATGAACGAGGATGGTTCTCAGATAACACAAGTTACTTCACAAGTTTCAGTTTCAGGATTTAACTTAGGAGAGATTGATTTTTCTTGGTCCGATAACGGTTCAAAATTATTGTTTCCTAATCAGGATAAGCTATATAGTATTAATGTGGGCGGAAGTGGTTTAACTCTAATATTTCAAACGGCAAATGGAAACTTGATTTCAGAAGTTGATAAGAACGATAATAATAATATCATAGTGCTTAAAACAAATAACCTTGATGGGTATGATGTAGAGATTTTTACTATTAATACTTCAGGGGTGGTATTAGAAACAGTAGTATCGGGAGTAACTGGAGCAGCTGGAAGTGTTAATCTTTCGGTAGATGGTACTAAGCTTTTGTATTGCCAAGATGTTTCTGGTTTCGAAAGTAGTGATTATAGGCAATTAGACTCTCATTTGTTTATTTATGATTTTAACGATAGCTCCATACTAGATATCTCTATAGAAAAGCCAGCAGGAACAAATGATTTGGATGCACGTTTTTCTCCAAACGAAGCTACTTTAATCTTTGTGAATACTTCTAATGATGGTATATCGCAAAAAAACATACAAACCATGTCAGTTATAGAAATTGCTAATAGAGCTGATTTGATTACTGATGCTTCTATGGCAGATTGGGAATAATATAATTCTGAATTCAGAATTCTGAATTCAGAATTTCAACTATCTTTGCGCTTTATTATCCGCATAATATTATAATAATGAGTCAAGAAGTAAGTAAACGTTACGCTCAGCGTGGGGTTTCAGCATCTAAAGAAGATGTCCATAGTGCTATAAAGAATATAGATAAGGGTCTTTTTCCAAAGGCATTTTGTAAAATAGTTCCAGATCATCTTACAGGTGATAAGGATTATTGTTTGATTATGCATGCAGATGGTGCTGGTACTAAATCTTCTCTGGCATATATGTATTGGAAAGAAACAGGAGATGTTTCTGTATGGAAAGGTATTGCTCAGGATGCATTAATAATGAATATTGATGACTTGTTGTGTATTGGGGCTACTGATAATATTATGCTTTCATCAACTATTGGTAGAAACAAAAATCTAATTCCTGGAGAAGTAATTTCAGCTATTATTAATGGAACAGAAGAATTACTGGAAGAGTTAAAAAGTTTTGGGGTTACGATTCACTCTACAGGAGGTGAGACTGCAGATGTAGGGGATTTGGTAAGAACTATTATCGTGGATTCTACAGTAACAGCACGTATGAAACGTAGTGACGTTATTGATAATGCAAATATAAAAACAGGAGATGTAATAGTTGGTTTAGCTTCTTTTGGTCAAGCTACTTATGAGAAAGGATATAATGGCGGAATGGGAAGTAATGGTCTCACATCTGCTCGTCACGATGTGTTTCATAAAGTTCTGGCAGAGAAATATCCAGAAAGTTTTGATGCTGCAGTACCTTCTGATCTTGTTTATTCTGGAAAAACCAATCTTACGGATGAGGTAAAGAACGTTCCAATTGATGCAGGGAAATTAGTATTATCACCAACAAGAACCTATGCGCCAATAATAAAAAAGATCTTATCTAAATTTGATAGCGAAACTATTCACGGAATGGTGCATTGCAGTGGAGGAGCACAAACTAAGATTTTACATTTTGTAGATAACTTGCATATCATTAAAGATAATTTGTTCGAGGTTCCTCCTTTATTTCAACTGATACAAGAAAACTCAGGTACAGATTGGAAAGAAATGTATCAAGTTTTTAATATGGGACACAGAATGGAATTGTATGTATCTCCGGAGATTGCTGATGAGGTTATTTCGATTTCTAAAAGTTTTAATGTAGAAGCTAAAATTGTTGGGCGTGTTGAAGATTCGGAAGAAAAGAAGCTTACTATTAATAGTGAGTTTGGGACATACACTTATAATTAGATAGGGTAGCGTAATTAAAGATTTGTTTTTTCAATGTATTTTTTTCTAAGTAAATTAAGTTTGGGGTGTACATACCGTTTACAAAATGGTTTCTCAGGATTTTTTTTGTAATAATTTAAAAGTTCAGATCTAGATAGATCGAATTTATCTAATTTTAAAATCTGTGTGATAACCTCGTTTTCAAAATCTTCATTTAGTTCATTTATGTAAGTTTCGATAACCGGTTTTTGTTTCTCTTCAAAATAGTAGACAGCGCTCCGATATTTTTCTCTAAAACTATGGTCAGAAGTACTATTGTGTGTATGTAAATGAATATCAATTAAGTCTCTTAACGAAATAATTTCGGGATTATAAGATACAATTACTGCTTCAGAAAAAGAGTTGTTTTTTTTAATACTGGAAATATAACCTTGTACTACCAAAGTTACTCCTTTTAACGATTGGAAAACTGCCTCAGTACACCAGTGACAACCTCCACCTAAACCAATTTGAAAATTACTCATCACTTACAAAAGTCGTAAATTATTATAAACTGTTATGTTTTATTTCGAAAACCTGAAAAATCATTTTGGTAACTCTCCAGGCTCTCGATACTATATAATCAGTAAAGCAGTAGGTTTATTTATGATCCTAGTTCATTATTAAATTGAACAGTCTTTGTTTCTGTGTCTTCTTCTTTTGTTTCTGTAAGTTCTATAGTGTTATCATCGTTAAATTTTCCTTCTTTTTTCTGAAAGAAAATTGGAACAGGAATCATGGCTACCATAACAATAAATAATAGTAAGATGATACGTCTTAGTATTTTTTTTAATCTTTTCATTTTTGGTAATAGTATAAGCTGCTATCTTTTTATGATAGCAGTGTTTAGATGTTTTGAAAGTTGGCTAAAAAGCCAAGAATAGGGTGTTATACTAAATGAAAAGAGTCTTCTTCAACGGTGTAGTTATTGTTTCTGATAAAGAATACTTTGTGCATTATTGATAAAGGAATAGAGTTGTTGAACTCTTTTATCTTAATCAAAGAAATTGTAGTGTGATATTTTGATATCTGTTTTAGGTAGGTGTTATAAGTATCGAAATGTTCCTTAATGAGTAAAGCTTCCGAATATGAGAATGTCTTATTGTAACTTTTCTTATTATAAATGACTAATTCAATTGTAGTTTGAGCAACAATTGGTGGCGTATAATTGGTGTATCCTCCAATACCAAGGAAAAGTGAAAGCGTAATGAACCAACTTGAGATCAGGTTATTATTATATGTGCGCTTATAATTTAACATTTCAATTGTAAAAATACAATTTTTTGGGTTATATAATACCGCTAGAGAATATTAAAAGCCAATGCGACCTTTGGACAAAAAAGCGTACTTTTGTAAATTCCAAGCACAGGATAGATAGAACTATGATTGATAAATTAAATATTGTAAAGCAACGATTTGATGAGGTGACCGATCTTATTATTCAACCAGATATTATTTCTGATAGGAAAAGATATGTGCAGCTCAATAAAGAATATAAGGATCTCAAAGCACTTATGGATGTAAGGGATCACTATATTGAGTTGACTAATAATAAGAAAGAGGCAGAAGAGATCATTGATGATGGCAGTGATGCGGAAATGGTCGAGATGGCAAAAATGCAATTAGAAGAAGCTAAGGAGGAATTACCAATTTTAGAGGAAAAAATAAGGTATATGTTAGTCCCTAAAGATCCAGAAGATGTTAAAAACTGTGTCGTGGAGATTCGTGCTGGAGCAGGTGGAGATGAAGCTAGTATTTTTGCGGGAGATTTATTTAGGATGTATACTAAATATTGTGAAGGTAAAGGTTGGAGTGTTAGTGTAGTTGATTTAAGTGAGGGAACCAGTGGTGGTTATAAAGAAATTATATTAGAAGTCAATGGTGAAGATGCTTACGGAACTATGAAATTCGAAGCAGGAGTGCATCGTGTGCAACGTGTGCCTCAGACGGAAACTCAGGGACGTGTTCATACAAGTGCTGCTACTGTAATGGTGTTGCCTGAAGCTGAAGAGTTTGATGTAGAACTGGATATGACAGAAGTAAGAATTGAACGAACTACTTCTACTGGTCCTGGAGGACAATCGGTGAATACCACTTATTCTGCAATTAAATTGCATCACGAGCCTACAGGAATGATTGTAAGTTGTCAAGATCAGAAATCCTCTCATAAAAACTTAGAAAAAGCTTTAAAAGTATTAAGATCCAGATTATATGAGATAGAGCTAGCTAAAAAACAAGCAGCCGATTCAGAGAAACGAAAGAGTATGGTGTCTTCTGGAGATCGATCTGCAAAAATTAGAACCTATAACTATCCCCAAGGTCGTGTAACGGATCATCGAATCGGATTGACATTGTATGATCTAGGTAATATTATTAATGGAGATATTCAAAAAATTATAGACGAACTTCAGTTGGTAGAGAATACCGAGAAGTTAAAAGAGTCTAACGAGGTTTTTTAAATACAATGACTTCACAAAAAAAAGAGATCAGTAACACTAGTTACTGATCTCTTTTTTTTGTTATTTAATAAATTTTATAGAATCAAAAGCTTTTTCGTTTTTATAAATATTTAAAAAATAGACTCCTTTTGGTAATTTTTGCGTATCAATTTCAATTGTTTCATTATTAATCATCGAATAATTTTTTATAGGAAACGATTTTCCTGTGATGTTTACAACTTCGATTTTTCTAAACTCTAATGTTGATGGTAAACCGACAATTCTAAGGTGATTTTCTGTTGGAATCGGGTATGCAATTAAGTTGTTTTTAAATAAATCTGTTATAGATAGTGTGTTGTCGTTAGAACAGCTATTCGTAAATGCTGAGCTCAATTCATCACTCTCATCTAAAAAAGCATCGTTTGCTTTGCAAATACATCTGCCATCACTTTCTTTAAATGTGACATAGATAGCATCAGTTTCATAAGCTTTTACTGTGCATTGTTCAAAACTTAATGGTCCAGTAACCGTTTGTGTATTGTGGTTCCAGTTGGAGAATAAGGTTGTTCCTCCATTCCAAAAATTAAATCCAGGTTCTTGAGAGAACTCACAAGGTTTTAAAAATAGAATGTATAATGTTCCAGTTCCTCCTGCGCCACCTCCAATATTTATAGCAAGACTACCATCGCCTCTAAGATCGCCAATAAAAGAAATTGATCTAGAGAAGCGTTCTTCTGATTCTAGAGAAAGATTAAAACCACCTTCTGTATTGCTTATTTTAGTATATGTTTTTACAGTTTTATCTGTGTTGAGATATAGGATATAGGCATGACCCTCATCTTGCTGATTGGCACCTGTTATTAAATCAGGAACTCCATCTGAGTTGAGATCTCCTGGACTTGTCATAGCATGTCCAAATTGAGCTCCACTTGTTCCATTAGGATTTATTTCGTCATCCAAGTTGTCGGTAAAACCACCTATTCCTTCTGTGATCTTTTGTTTAGAAATAACATTGTAATTATCATTGCTTAAAGATAGAATCCAGATAGCTCCTTTACCACCTTCGGATTGAAATGCTCCTACAGCAAGTTCTTTATTACCGTCATTATCTATATCTCCTAGCATAGCAACCTCGCGGCCACCAAAAGAATCGCCATTTTCTAACCCTGATCCAAATCCCCCGTTTGTTGAACTTATTGTCACTACATCCGAAGTTTCAATTTCTGATAGTTCGTTTAAAAATAAAATATTAATGGCTCCTCTGTCTGTTCCTCCATCATCAGAACCTGGATTGCAAGCTACTAAATCGATCCTTCCATCTTCGTTAAGGTCTCCAATGGCAGAAAGCCCCTGAGCTATAATATTAGAGTTTTTTACAAAATTTTTAACGGTGCCATCACGATTTAAGTGGATAATGTATAGAGCATTGTTAGATTGAGTTGGAGCGGAAACAGCAATATCTGGAATTGAGTCATCATTGTAATCCCCAATGCCTGCAACACCATACCCAAAGAAGTTTCCTTCGGTTAGTATTTCGTTAAAACCCCCTTCTAGCATTGATATTTTTTGATGCGTAGATACAGTTCCATCAGAATTCATAAATAAAATATACACTGCTCCCGCATCTGTTTCACCATCATCATCTGATCGTGCTCCTACTACTAAATCTAGTACTCCATCGTTATTAATGTCTCCGACAACATCGTGATCTCTACTAAATCGATCCCCTCCTTCTAGGACGGCATTAAACCCTCCTTCTCCTTCGGAAATACTTATAAAACTTTCGGGGCCGTACAAGTTAGTATTTTGGCTAAGTAGTATGGAGTTATTTAAGAAAAGGGATATTCCTAAAAATAGCAACATTGGTGTTCTCATGATTTGTGTCTTTTAAGTTGTAAAACTTTAGACTTATAAAAAGTAAAAAGGTTTAAAATCAAAATAGATTTTTGAAAATTCTATTAATGAGAGAAATAAAAAAGAACTTTTCTTGTAAAGAATGATTGGTTACTTAAGTGTATATGATTTAGATCTTTTTGATGATAGATATTAGAAAAAGAAAGTGGCTAATGAAATTTTTCTGGTATGAAAATATATTTAACAAAACTAAAAAAGAGGATAAATTCTAAAATTTATCCTCTTTTTTAAACTCTTATTAAGTTTGTTATTTTAGTGTATATGATTTAGGGTCTTCCGGAACTTTTTTGGCTCTAACCACAAAATATAAACCAACAAGAATGAAAGGTATACTTAGCCATTGACCAGTAGATAATGATTCTCCTAAAGTATCTTCAAAACCTCCTTGGCTCTTTTTAACATTTTCGACAATAAAACGAACAATGAAGATCAGAATCATATACATTCCAAAAAGAAAACCTCTGTTCTTTCTTTTATCTGTTTTCCAGTAAAACAACCAAAGTATTAGAGATACAAAGATATATCCAAATGCTTCGTACAGTTGAGCAGGATGTCGATATGGAATTGCTTCTAATAGATTAGAAAACTGTGGATCATTGACCACAGCAGAATATGCTTCATTCACATTTTTGATTCCAGTTTCTCTTACTACTTCTCCTTTACGCAGTCCGTCTCTAATGAACTTTACTCCAAAAGCCGAATCACCCGAAGCTTTTCCTATTATTTCTGAATTAAAAAAGTTTCCTAATCGTACAAAAATCCCTCCAACAGCAGCTGGAATGGTAACTCTATCCATAATCCATAAAGGATGTTTCTTCAAAACGTTTTTAGAATAATAGTACATAGCAATAATAAAAGCAATTGCAGCTCCATGACTCGCTAGTCCTCTAAAACCAATAAACTCAAACGTCGGATTGAATTTAAATGGTAAAATAATTTCCAATAAATTATTTCTATAATAATCCCAATCATAAAAAAAAACGTGTCCTAATCTTGCACCTAATAAAGTACCGATCACTGCATAAATGAATACAGAATCTAACTTTTCCATAGAAATATTTTCTCGGATATATATCTTCTTCATTAAATACCAGCCTAGTGAGAATGCAACTACAAACATTAGGCTGTAAAAACGAATGACAAAAAAGCCAAGATCGAATCCTTCGATGGGATTCCAAACTATTTTAGAGAATATCATGTGGAAATCTATTTTTCAAGGGTAAATATAGGTATTTAATTAAATTCGAAATTACAAATGGAATAATAATGAGTTAAAGTGCTATTTAGATGAGTTAACTTTCTTTTTTTCGTTGATATCCGGAACAGGGTCATAACCACTACGTCCCCAAGGATGACAACTAAAGATGCGTTTTATAGCTAGTTTCCCTCCTTTGAGTAGACCGTGTTTTTCTAACGCTTCTACAGTGTAGTGTGAGCAAGTGGGTTGATAACGACATGTAGCAGGGGTTAAAGGCGAAATTACGTATTGATATAATTTCACAAGACCAATGAATGGTGCTATTAGAATCTTTTTTAAGGTTAAATCTGAACCCAAAATAAAGTGTTAATGTTAGTTTAGAGTAAAAGTGGTTCCTTCGCGGCCGTCCTTTAGCTGAATTCCCATAGCTAATAGTTCGTCTCTGATCTTATCGCTAGTTGCAAAATCTTTATTTGCTCTTGCTTCAGCTCTTAGATGAATTAATAATTCAACGGTGCTCGAAAGTTTATTACTAATGTCTGAAGAAGCTTCATTTATATTTACCAATCCAAGAACATCAAAAACAAATTCATTTATTGTTTTGTGAACTAGTTTGTAATCATCTATAGATATTGAAGCTTTATCTTCTTTTATAGAATTAATAAATTTTACCGCTTCAAAAAGTTTAGCAATTAGAATCGGACTATTAAAATCATCATTCATTGCTTCATAACATTCTTTAATCCAATTATGAACATCGAATCCTTCTGTAGCTTTGCTAGTTTTTAAATTTTCTAATGTTTGAATAGATTCCATTAATCTGTAAAAACCTTTTTCTGAAGCTTCAAGAGCATCATTAGAAAAATCTAAGATACTTCTGTAATGAGCTTGTAGCATAAAGAACCTAGCAACTGTAGGAGCAAAAGCCTTATTTAGTTTATCGCTTTCTCCATTAAAAATTTCTGCAGGTGATAAGATATTGCCTGTAGACTTAGACATTTTTTTTCCATCTAGCGTAAGCATATTAGCATGCATCCAGTAATTTACTGGACTTACTCCGCAAGCTGCCTCTCCTTGAGCAATTTCGCATTCGTGATGAGGGAATTTAAGGTCCATTCCACCTCCATGAATATCAAATTTCTCTCCTAGATATTTTGTACTCATTACCGTACATTCTAAATGCCATCCTGGAAACCCATCACTCCAAGGCGATGGCCAACGCATAATATGTTCTGGCTCTGCTTTTTTCCATAGTGCAAAATCCTGTGGATTTTTTTTATCACTTTGCGCAGTCAATTCTCTGGTATTGGCAATCATATCTTCAAGATTACGACCACTTAACTTTCCGTAATCGTTAGTCTCATTAAATTTCTTTACATCAAAATATACAGAGCCATTAGTAACGTATGCAAAACCATTATCGATTATCGATTTAATCATTTCAATTTGTTCAACAATATGACCGGTCGCTGTTGGTTCTATGCTGGGCGGGATATTGTTAAATTTAGCAAGTATATTGTGGAAATCAAGCGTGTAACGTTGTACAATTTCCATAGGCTCTAATTGCTCTAATCTAGCTTTTTTAGAAACCTTGTCTTCTCCTTCATCAGCATCATTTTCCAGATGGCCAGCATCGGTTATATTTCTTACATAACGTACTTTGTATCCTAAATGTTTAAGATGCCTATAAATTAAATCAAAAGAAATAAACGTACGACAATTTCCTAAATGCACATTACTATAAACGGTTGGTCCGCAGACGTACATACCTATATTACCTTCCGTAATAGGAGTGAATACTTCTTTTTGACCAGAAATAGAATTGTAAATCTTTAGTTCCTGAGTTTTGTACAACGGAGCTACTGCCATAATTTTGGTAAATGCTTGTTATTATTGATTAAAGATAAAATTAAAAAGTAGTTTCTAGTTTGATATAGTCTAAGAATTCTCTTCGAACAGCGTCCTCTTTGAATTTTCCGCCAAACTCACTAGTTACTGTGCTACTTTCTATGTCTCGTATTCCCCGAGAATTTACACATAAATGTTTTGCATCTATTACACAAGCAACATCTTTTGTGTTAAGAACTACCTGAAGATCTTGTACAATTTGCATAGTTAAACGCTCTTGTACCTGAGGTCTCTTTGCGTAATAATCAACAATACGATTCATTTTAGATAACCCTACAACAGTTCCGTTAGAGATGTAAGCTACGTGAGCACGACCAATTATTGGTAAAAGATGGTGTTCGCAAGTAGAGTATACAGTTATATTTTTTTCTACTAACATTTCACCATATTTGTAGTTGTTGTCAAAAGTAGAAGCTTCTGGTTTTCTTTCAGGATGTAATCCTGAAAAAATTTCGTTTACAAACATTTTTGCAACTCTTTGAGGGGTGCCTTTAAGACTATCGTCACTAAGATCTAATCCTAAAGTTTCCATAATATGTTTAACATCATCTTTAATCAAAGCGATCTTTTCTTTATCACTTAATTTAAATGCATCTTCTCTCAGAGGAGTGGTTGCGCTAGTAGCTACATGATTATCACCTAGCGCTTCAATAGCTTCGAGGGCCTTATCTATCTTCAAAAGTTCAAAATTTTATTATTATAAAATATAAAAGAATTATAAAAAACGCACGCACATTATTTATGATATAAAATGTGTCCTTCGATTAAAATTGAAACAATACCTTGCTGGAATGTACAATTTTAACTCATTCTTCTTTTTAAATTCCCTACAATGTATACGTCGAAAATTATTAATAAATCCATATACTATTCTGAATTCAAGTAAAATCAACTGCAAATGGGCTGCAAAGATACGATTTTGTCTTTTTACTTAGTGAAAGCTATGTTAACAATTATAAATAATGTCATTGTTTTTTAAGCGCTATATATTTATATTAGTAAATTTAATTCCTACATAAGAAAATCAACTAACCTACGTTATATAAAATATGACAAAATTACTACCTCAAATCTTATTGTTATTTGTGCTATTTTGTTTTAGTAGTACATTACTAAACGCTCAGGACTTTGATACGGCCTGTCAAAATTCCCAGCCTTTTTGTTCTGATGCTTCTTTAGAGCTTACTTTTCCCAACACCACTGGCGATTTAGACGGTTTAGGAGAAGTTGGATGTTTAAACACCACGCCAAATCCTTCTTGGTATTTTTTGCTTATTGATGAAGCTGGTGATTTGGTTTTCGATATTCGTCAATGGATGGATGCGGATGGTGATAATCGCTTAGACCGCAATGAACGACAGTTAGATGTTGATTTTATTGCGTGGGGACCATTTCAGACCTCTTTTATTATCAATTGTGAAGATGAGCTACCGCGAGGGTGTGATCTTAATGGAGATGGAGAAAATATTCGTCCGGCTGAATGTGCAAACAATGCTGATGAACCAGATTTTTATATCAATGATGAAGATAATACGAATATCATAGATTGTAGTTATGCAAGAACATCGGATGACAATTTCATAGAAACCTTTACCATACCTAATGCTCAAACAGGAGAATTTTATATTGTATTAATTACTAATTTCTCCGATGAGGCAGGGGTTATACAATTAGAGCAAACAAATCTAGGAGAAGATGGTGCAGGAACTACGGATTGTAGTGTGTTAGAACCAGGTATTCCTCAGGATAGAATTGCTACTTGTGGAGAGTTTCCATTGACTATAGAAGGAAGATTTCCGGCAAGTACGGGTCCGCCTGCAGTTCCTGCAGCTGTAACTTTTCAATGGTCAAGAGCTGATCTAGGGAATACCAATTTTGTAGATATTCCTGGGGCAACTTTTCCTTTCTATGACCAGGTAAATTCTAATGGCATATATAGGCTTAGAGGTTTTGATGCTAGTGGCATTGAAGTTCCTGACTCTCCGGATCAGGTTTCAGTTTTAGACGTTTCTCAAATAACTTTCGAGGTTGGTTATACAATTACAGAAGGATCGTTTTCTAATAATTATACACTTACGGCAGAAGTATCAACAGACCCAATTGTCGAAAATGAAGGATTTACTGATTTCGAATATCGATTAGATAGAGATGTTAATATGGATGGCATTTTTGTAGAGTATAGGGCTTTTCAGTCTTCGCCAGTTTTCGAAGGGATTCCTGCAGGTGATTATAGGATTGTAGCCAGATATGTTAATTGTCCAGATAATGAAAGGATGTCTGTAGATATCATGATTCTAGGATATCCTAGATATTTTACTCCTAATGGAGATAATTTTCATGATACTTGGAATTTAATTAATCCTGAAGATCAACCCATTCCTGCATTGGTTTATATATTTGATAGACACGGAAAATTATTAAAACAACTGAATCCAACTGGAGCTGGGTGGGATGGAACTTATAACGGAAATTTAATGCCTTCTTCACAGTATTGGTTTAAAGTAGAGTTTAATGAACAAGCCGATCGTGATCCTAATAGAAGCAGAAAAATTTTTGCAGGTAGTTTTTCTTTAATTCGATGATTTTTTAAAATAGAATTTGTTTTTTTGTCAGCTATTATGATCTGATAATATGTGTATTTTGAGGTTTTGCTAAAAGGAAATTCTCTTATTCTTGAATTGTAACTGTATCAATTAAAAGAATCAAAAATCTAATTATTTAAATTTTATAATAGTATTTCTTAGGGTTTCTCTTTGTAAGATTGTTTTATATAGGAATGCTTTGAGTTTAAGAAATAGTAACAGTTTTATCATTGATTTAAATGTTGGTAATGATTAAGAGAACACCTACGCTAATATTGTTTTTATGCCTTTTTATATACACTAATCTGAGTGTAGCGCAAGGTTCGGTTTGCGCAGATGCGATTGGAGATGATGGTGCTGATCCATTTTGTAGTGCTACAGGTATTGTTTTTCCTAATTGTAATAGCTCTAATAGTAGTTGTGTGAATAGTTCGGAAGTTGGTCCTAACTATGGTTGTTTAACGACACAACCTTTTCCTGCGTGGTATTATTTACAGATAAATGATACAGGAAATTTATCTTTTACGATCTCTCAATCTTCTAACGAAGATGGTACTGGAACCCAATTAGATGTGGATTTTATATGTTATGGTCCTTTTCCTGATCCGATTTCTCCTTGTACTGCACAATTAACAGCGGCTAGCACGGTGGATTGTAGTTACTTGCCCGATGCTGTTGAAAGAATGGATATTGCCGGTGCAACAGCTGGTGATTTTTATTTGGTATTAATCACCAATTTTTCTGGAAGTCCTGGTTTTATTAATTTTCAGCAAACAGGAGGAGCTGGTTCTACTGATTGTTCTATATTAGAAGCTACTCTTGGGCCAAATCAAGACATTTGTGGGTCTACCCCTGTGATTTTGGATGGAGAATCAGATGGGGCTGTTCGTTACGAATGGTCGTTGTTTAATGAAATAACGATGGTATTTGATGTTATTTCAGGAGAAACGAATCCAACTTATACGGTAACTACAACAGGAAGATATCAGCTACTTATCGAAGATATTGATGGAAATACAGAAACAGATGAGATAGTAATTACTTTTTACACTGAACCAGTGGTTGCTAATACACCAATGGATTTGATGTCTTGTGATGACGATGGAAATGGTTTTGATACTTTTGATCTTACTCAGAATTCTTCTGTTATTATTGGAGGGCAAGATCCTACAGAATTCACAGTGACATATCATTTGACTCAAGCAGATGCAGAGAACTATAGAGGTGCTACAAGTGATAATATTATAGCTAATCCGGATACTTTTGTAAATACTGTTGCTGATCAAACAATTTGGGCTAGAATTGGCGGGACGAATCAGATATGCTTCGAGGTGACATCTTTTGTGTTAAGAGTATATCAGAATCCAGTAGCAAATGTACCACAGGATATAGAGTTATGTGATAATGATCTTGATGGTAGCGATACTAATGGAGCTATAGAATTTGATTTTTCTAATATTGCAACGGAGGTTTTGGGAACACAGAATGCTGCTGATTTTTCTGTTTCTCTTTATGAGTCTCAAGTTGACGCTGATGCTGGGGTTATAGGCACAACATTACCTAATAATTATACAAACACTTCGAATCCGCAGATCATATATATAAGGATAGAAAATGTATTGGAGCGAAGTTGTTATGAGACTACAAGTTTTCAGTTAATTGTTAATCCTCTTCCAGTGGTTTTGCCTATAGTATCTTTGTTGCAATGTGATGATGATACTGATGGTATTTCCTTGTTTAATTTATCCGAGGCGAATGTTTTGATTTCTGGGAATGCTTCAAACGAGACTTTTACGTATTACTTAACGGAAATTGCGGCAATTAATGAAGATGTAACTAGTCAAATTGTAAATTTCACAGTGTATCCTAATCCCACACCGATAACTAGTACAGTTTTCTCTAGGATAGAAACTAATGATGGTTGTTTTAGAACTGCTCAGATTGATTTGGTGGTTTCTGCAACCCAGATTCCTGCTAGTTTTAATCTTTTATATAATGAATGCGATACTATTGATATAGATAATGATGATGCTAATGGAATTGCAACTTTTGATTTTAGTAGCGCAACAAATCAGGTAGAGGCATTGTATCCGCCTGGTCAAAGTTTAATTGTTACCTATTATGAAAATTTAGCAGATGCATTAGCAGAGGAAAATGAGATTGTTGACCCTTCAAATCACAGAAATGATGCATCTCCTTTTGTTCAGGATTTATATATAAGAGTGGATGATGGGACTGATAATGAATGTTTAGGTTTGGGGCAACACATACGATTAGAAGTGAATCCATTACCGTTAAATAATCCGGTATCTGATTTTATTTTGTGTAGTAATGATGCTAATCAGGCAACATTTGATTTAACAGAGAAAGATTCTGAAGTAATTGGAACACAAACTGAAGTGTTATTGATAAGCTATCATAGAACAGAAGTAGAAGCAAATAATAATACAGGAGCTATTGTGGGGTTATTTACAAATCAAACGAATCCGCAGACCATATGGGTTCGTGCTCAATTTGATGAAAATAATAATGGTGTTGGAGATGCTGACGAGTGTTTTAGAGCTACTATTTCTTTTGATTTAGGAGTGCTTCCTAATCCAGAATTAACAGACCCGGATCCTATTGTATTGTGTAGTGATCAGGTAAATACAGTATATGACTTAACGGTAAGAGAGAGTCAGATAGCAGGGAGCGCTACAAATATTACATTCACCTATTATGAATCTCAAGCTGATGTAGATATAGATAATGCTATTACTGATCCAGTTGGATATATTAGTATGATGCAGATAAGAGATATTATAGTGGTTGGTAGAGATGACGACAATGGTTGTGTTTCTAATGTTACACTGCGGTTACAGACTATTTTATATGATGCTTTTAATCTAACTCCAAGTGTATTAGAAACATGTGAGTTGGATGAAGCTGGTATTGCAGTCTTTGATCTTACCGAAGCTACACAAGATATTCTTAATTTAAATGACACCGACGCGTCAAATGATTTAAGTGCTTCTGATTATGATATTCAATATTACGAAGTTATAGAGGATGCTCAATCGGGTAACGCAACTACAATAGTATCTCCTTCCTCATATCAAAATATACAAGAGTTTGATCAAACGGTTTATATTCGTTTTGATCCTTTAGTGAGCGGGAATGATTGTTTTAGGGTAGTTCCAGTTCGATTGATTGTCAATGAGCTACCGGATTTTATGTTAGAAGAAGAGTACGTTATTTGTCTTGAAAATGATGGAACGGTTATTAATTTAACGCCAACAGATGTAATTGATACAGGTTTAGCTGATACTATTTATGATTTTCAATGGTATGTGGGTGTTACCACAACAGCCGGAAATGAAATTCCTGGTGAAACAGAATCGATTTATAATCCCAATACACCAGGTCAATATTCTGTTTTAGTGACAAATATCCAAACTGCTTGTGTTTCATCAGTATCAACAGTAGTTATAGAATCATACCCTCCACAACAAGAAGATTTTACTGCAGAATTAGTTTCTGGTGCTTTTTCGGATAATGCTACTATTCAGGTAATAGTTGGTGTTGGAGCGATCGGAGAGTATGAATATAGATTAGATAGTGGCGATTGGCAAACTTCTACAGTGTTTACTAGGGTGAATAGAGGAGAGCATGTTATATATGTTAGGGATGTGCGTATGTGCGGTGAGATAGAGTTACCAGTAGAATTTGTAGTAGATTATCCAAGATATTTTACACCTAATGGAGATGGTTTTCATGAAACTTGGGGGATTGTTGGTAATGATAATGTTCAAATTAATGGAATAGTAATTTTTAATAGATTCGGAAAGTTGCTAAAAGACTTAGGTGCTTCTGGAGAATGGGATGGAACTTATAATGGAAACCTGCTCCCATCCAGTCAATACTGGTTTAAAGTTCAGTATACTGAAAGTGGAATTATGAAAGAATTTAATGCTAGTTTTTCATTGATACGATAGATATCATAAAAAAAAGGAGCTGAAATAATCAACTCCTTAAATTTTTCAATGCGACTTGTTGTTATAAATTTAAACCTAACGTGAAGGTAAGATTATCTCTATAGCTATCTATAGATGCGAAATTAGTGAAACTGGAGTTAGGGTGAAATTCTTGATTACGTTGTTGCTCCGAATAGTCGTAAGCGATATCGAATTTTACTTTTCCGAAGTTATAGCCTATTCCTAGAGATAGCCCGGTTCTTTCTCCGAGGATGGATTCGTTCTTGTATGGGCTTTCTTCGTACCTATAACCTCCTCTAAAACTCCAATTACCATTTCTTAATTCTCCACCTATTCTAAGTGTAGAAGCACCTTGTAAAGTGTTTTCTATTTGTCTATTTAAATCAGAAAAATTTGCTCCTTCATCAGAGTCAAATTCTGTAGATGAATAATCTTTATACGAATAATCTAAGCTAATTAGTCCTCGTTTTCCAAATAATACTGCAATACTCCCGGTTGCTCTTGCTGGAGTGCGCAGTTGGTACTCTGGAAAGATATTTATGACGTTAGGGTCTACTAAAACTCTACCATTAGCATTACTAAAAGTTTCTAGGCGTTGTGTTGTTTCTTCTTGGATATAGTACCAGGTTGGTGATTCGAATGAAGCACCTAGTCTAAGCATATTAGATACTTTTAGGATACCTCCAACTTGTGCAGAGAAACCAGCTCCAATTGTGGATAAACGATTTGTAAATAGTATTTCATTAATAGAACTTCCGGCATTATTATTTCCTTCAAAAAAATCGGTTACTCTATCATAGTTAATGAAGTGAGAATTGAGGTTGACTCCTATATAGAATTTATCGTGTATTTGTGCTCCTCCATTTACAGTAAATTTCCCGTTTAATCCAGTGCTTTCATAATAGTAATCTTGTACAGCTGGATTGTTAATATCACTTACCACGGCAGAAGAATAAGAGGTGTTATTTGGGTCATTTGGGTCATCAGCTACTATGATGCCGCTTTGATTTCCTAAAAAAGCTTGTTGATATCTAAAACCATCCGCACCACTATTTTCTCCTAGGTCTATATAAACATCTTGAACTGTTTCATTGCCAGTAATTGGACCTATCGATGATAATGGAACTCCTTGTGCTTCTCCTAAGAAATATTCAGCTATAGAATTGCTACTACGACCAAAAACAAAAAGCTCATCCGCAAAATCTGTTGTCTGATCGTATGCGATACTTAAGGATAACTTATTTAAGCCTGAAGACTCACTTCCATTATTATATACAAAAACAGCTCCGATTTGATTGAAATTAAGGTTAGACGAAGAAGCCGTACTGACACCATTTAGGTAACTAGCATCATTTTGAATGTTTGATGTAGAAAGTGTAATTGAACCTGTAGAGCCTAGAAATACTGCAGATCCTGCAGGGTTTATTTGTAGTGCAGACATGTCACCTCCTAGAGCGCCAAAAGCTCCACTCATTCCTCTAAAGCGAGCGGTTCCTAAAATATCCTGTTGAGAATACCTTAATGCATCAGAGATGTCCTGAGCGCTCAAAAAAGACATGGATAGTACACCTATGAATAAAAATATCTTTTTCATATATGAATTATATTCTTTGATTAATGTGAATTTTATCCTCTTCCTCCTCGACTTCTAGAGGATCCTCGACTTCCACCAGAACGAGATCCGCTACTGCGACTAGAACTACGACTTCTGGTAGCGCTATTAGAACTTCTGCTTCTGCTAGAGCCAGAATAATTTCTCGTTCCGGAACTACTTCTTGATCTACTTCCGCTATTATATGTTCTTGTGCCGCTTCTATTAGAAGAGCTGGATCTTGATCGAGAATATGTGTTATTGTTTCGTGATCTTGTCCCATTTGAGTATGCGGAGTTTCTTGTTCTTCTATTGTTGTCGGCAGAAATTCTTCTTCTGTTATTATAAGAATTTCGGTTGTTATATGAACTGTTACGAGATCTATTATTGCTATTATATGCTCTAGACCTGTTATTGAAGGCACCACGATTTCTATAATTACTTGCATATGCATTCCTAAAACCTCTATTTCTAAAACCTCTATTGTATGCAATTCTATTTCTTCCGTAGAATCCAAAACCATTGTTGTAATAAGGTGGGCACCAAAATCCACCACCATACCAGTAAGGATTTCCCCATCCGAAGCCAGCATTCCATCCCCAGTTGTTCCAGCCTAAACCAAATCCATTACCCCAACCAGCATTCCATCCCCAGTTGTTCCAGCCTAAACCAAATCCATTACCCCAACCGGCGTTCCATCCCCAGTTGTTCCAACCGTTATCTATAATGTTTATGGATATTTCATCACTATTGCTACCCCAAGTAGGTTGTCCGCCTTCATAATTCTGAGCAATACCAGTGGTGTCAGAAGGGTTGTAATTTTCGCTAGAATAAGAATCTACATCCGTAAAAATAGCGTCCTGCTCTATAGCATTATCAATCTGAGCTGATTTTTCTGAGAAATAATTAGAGTAATAATTAGACGCCGTCCCAGTTTCTGTTCTGGTAGGTTGAGGTTCATAGTTTCTTTGGCTTCTTCTTTCACCATAAATGCCATCATCATAAGATACATAGTCATATGAACCACAAGATGTCAACATAAGTAGAGAGGCTGTGAGAAAAATCCCAACAGCTCCTTTTTTTTGAAAATAATTTTTAAGTCGCATATCTCCTTATTTTATTGTTGAACAATACAAATTTAGTTAGTTTTGCGCTAACTATTTTTTATTTAACAAAGTCACAACATTTGTGCCAAATAGCAGGTTATGAGCAAAAATCTAACAAAACGTAGTGAGGATTACTCTAAATGGTATAACGAATTGGTCGTAAAGGCTGATTTAGCTGAGAATTCAGCGGTAAGAGGGTGCATGGTAATTAAGCCCTATGGATATGCAATTTGGGAGAAAATGCAAGCTGAATTAGATCGAAAATTTAAGGAAACAGGTCATCAAAATGCATATTTTCCTCTTTTTGTTCCCAAAAGTCTGTTTGAAGCTGAAGAAAAAAATGCGGAAGGCTTTGCAAAAGAGTGTGCAGTAGTAACTCATTATAGATTAAAAACAGATCCAGAGAATCCTTCGAAATTAATAGTAGATCCAAAAGCTAAGTTGGAAGAAGAGCTAATTGTTCGTCCTACTTCTGAGGCAATTATTTGGAATACTTACAAGGGCTGGGTTCAATCATATAGAGATTTACCTATTTTAATAAACCAATGGGCGAATGTAGTAAGGTGGGAGATGAGAACACGCTTGTTTCTTAGAACGGCTGAGTTTTTATGGCAAGAAGGTCATACAGCTCACGAAACAAGACAAGAAGCGATTGCGGAAACCGAACAAATGAATAACGTGTATGCTGATTTTGTGGAAAATTTCATGGCTATCCCGGTAGTTAAAGGAAGAAAAACAGAAAGTGAACGTTTTGCTGGTGCAGAAGATACATATTGTATCGAAGCGTTGATGCAGGATGGTAAAGCATTACAAGCAGGAACATCGCATTTTTTAGGACAGAATTTTGCAAAAGCATTTGATGTGAAGTTTACTTCTAAAGAAGGAAAGCTTGATTATGTTTGGGCTACATCTTGGGGGGTGTCAACCAGATTGATGGGCGCGCTGATTATGACCCATAGTGATGATAATGGATTGGTTTTGCCTCCTAGTCTTGCTCCGATACAAGTTGTGATTGTTCCGATATATAAAGGGGAAGAGCAATTGAGTCAAATTTCAGAAGTCGCAAATGAGTTGGTTAGAGATTTAAAAGCGAAGGAGATTTCTGTAAAGTTTGATAATAGAGATACTTATAGACCCGGAGCTAAGTTTGCTCAGTATGAATTACAAGGTGTTCCATTGAGAATAGCAATTGGTCCTAAGGATTTGGAAAAAGGAACGGTAGAACTAGCACGTCGTGATACCTTATCGAAACAATTTGTAAATAAAGATGAAGTTGTAAGTACTATCGAGTCTTTGCTTACTGAAATACAAGAAGGTTTACATAAGAAAGCAACAGAGTATAGAGACGATCATATTACAGAGGTTTCTTCTTTTGATGAGTTTAAAGATGTTTTAGAGAATAAAGGAGGTTTTATATCGGCTCATTGGGACGGTACTATCGAAACTGAGCAAAAGATAAAAGAATTGACTAAAGCAACCATACGTTGCATTCCTTTTGATGCTAAAGAAGAAAATGGGGATTGTGTATATAGTGGTAAGCCTTCTAAAATGAGGGTGTTATTTGCTAAAGCATATTAAGTTTTAGAAAAAAATAAAATAACTCTTGCGCCATTAAAAAATAGTTGTATTTTTGCATCCGCAATTAGACAAACAACTATGGCCCGTTCGTCTATCGGCTAGGACGCATGGTTTTCATCCATGTAAGAGGGGTTCGATTCCCCTACGGGCTACGATTAAAAAATTAATTGCAAGTTTATGGTTAAATCTATAAATTTGCAATCCTTGGAAAAGGAAAAAAGGCCCGTTCGTCTATCGGCTAGGACGCATGGTTTTCATCCATGTAAGAGGGGTTCGATTCCCCTACGGGCTACGAATTTTATAATAAAGAAATTTAACAAAGAAAAGATGGCAAATCATAAGTCAGCATTAAAGAGAATTAGAAATAGTGAGACTAAGCGTCTTAGAAACAAATATCAGCATAAAACAACGCGTAATGCTATCAAAAAATTACGTGAAGCGGATAAGAAAGAAGCTGAGACTTTGTTTCCTTCTGTAGTTTCTATGATTGATAGATTGGCAAAACGCAATATTATCCATGATAATAAAGCAGCTAATGTAAAATCTAAATTAGCTAAGTACGTAGCAGCTCTTTAATTAGAAAAGAGTTTTAACGATATTTATAGCTTCTTCACTTATGTGAGGGAGCTTTTTTTGTTGTTTAGTAATGAAAAAAGAAAGGTAGGGTTGCATATGATTAGGCTAGGGTATTCTATTTGTTTTTCTCCTCAATCCATCGCGACATAAATTCGGTACTTCGCAATGTGTGGTGTTGTAACATGGATCCTATGAAGTTTTTAGTGCGATAGTTTTCTAGGTTATTCTGTAGTTCTATTATATGTTGAATAAATTGATTGCTATATTTTTCCTTCAGAAATAGTGTATTCACAATTTCTATTCCATTTTGTTGTGCTTGGTTCCAGATGTTTTGATTGTTGTATAGTTTTATGGCAGCATCTGCAAATTCTTCTGGTTTGTCCTTTATAAAACCATTCCAGTCAGAGTCTTCTCCAAGCATACCTTCTGCTCCAATTGTTGAGGTGATGCTAGGAGTTCCGCACAGCATTGCTTCGACTAATTTTCCTTTGATTCCTGCTCCAAAGCGCAAAGGAGCAAGGCATACACGAGCTTGTTTCATGACCTCTTGCGCATTTTTTGCCCAGCCCTTGATATGAAAACCTTGCTTCGGATTGTGTAATTGTGTTGCTTTTGGAGGAGGGTAGGCGCCAAATATGTGTAATTCTACTTCAGGTAATTGTTTTCTTATTAACGGCCAGATGATTTCTTTAAGGTATAGAACGCTATTCCAGTTCGGTTCATGACGAAAATTCCCTATAGTTATAAAATGATTTCTTTTATTAAACAAGGGCCATTTTTGTTTTGTTTCTTCTGTAATTGGGTCTAGGAGAAAAGGTAGGTGATATGCCAGATTTTTGTCGATGTTGAATACTTGTTCTAATAAGTTTGTTTCGAAATTAGAAATAATTAAAGAGAGGTCACAGCGATAGATGCTGGCAATTTCTCTTTTTGTAATGTTACTATTTTTTAAATCTGAATAGTTAAATGTGGTTCCTGCTTTAAATGTTTCTTGCCTAGTTTTGCGAAGACTGTGTAAATCTTCGGTATTTAAAATTCTAAGAGTATCTGGAAGGTGTTTAGCAACTCTCCATCCAAATTGTTCTTCTGTCATGAATCTATCGAACATGACAATATTGGGGTTTAATTCATTTATGAAGTTATCAAAATTGTTATTATTAATTTCGATATTGGCTTTAGTGACGCCAAGTGTTTCGATGTTGTGCATGTGATTACTCTCTGCTGCTGCGCTTGCAAAAGTAATTTTCCAGCCTTCGGATAAGAATAATTGTATTAATTGCAACATTCGGGTTCCAGCTGCCGATGAATTAGGTTCTGGCCAGACACTGCCTATAATAAGAATGTTGTTCATCTGTAGTTTTTATAGAGAATAAAAAAAGCCTCAGAAATTTCTGAGGCTATAATATTATATAAAAAAAATAAATTTAAGACAGTTTAGAAAACATTGTCTCCATTTTTTCTTTTTCTTCTTGTGCTAAAGCTTGATCTACTAAGATACGGCCACTATGCTCATCAGTAATAATCTTTTTGCGAGAAGCAATCTCCATTTGAACTTGAGGAGGGATTGTGAAGAAAGAACCTCCAGAAGCTCCACGCTCAATTGGTACAACTGCTAGTCCATTCTTTACATTATTTCTGATTCTGTTATAAGCAGCTACTAATCTTTCTTCTATTTGTTTTTGAAAATCTTCAGACTTAGCTATTAAAGCTTGTTCTTCTTTTTCGGTTTCTGCAAGAATGGCATCAAGCTCACCTTTTTTGTGGCTAAGATGCTTGTTTCTTTCAGAAAGACGTTCTTTAGTCTGATCTATAATCTCATTTTTCTGAACGATCTGTACTTTAAACTCTTTGATATGCTTGTCGGATAACTCAATTTCTAGCTCCTGAAACTCTATTTCTTTACTAAGAGAGTTGTATTCACGATTGTTTCGTACATTTTTCTGTTGCTCTCCGTATTTTTTGATTAAAGATTTAGCTTCTTCGATTAGGTTTTTCTTAGTCTTGATACTTTCGTCGATAGTTTCAAGATCTGTGTTTAATTTTTCTAATCTTTTGTTTAATCCGGCTACTTCATCTTCAAGATCTTCAACTTCTAATGGAAGCTCTCCACGCACGTTTCTAATCTCATCAACTCTAGAGTCAATTAATTGCAAATCGTATAATGCTCTTAATTTTTGCTCAACAGTAACTTCTTTCTTTGCCATATTTTAGATGTATTGAATGGGATTGGTGTTTTTATCCGATAAAATGATTGCAAAATTACTGATTTTTTTTCTAAGATAGCTAACAATTAAGTTTTTTGTGTACTGCTCACTTTCATAATGACCGATATCTGCAAGAATAATCTTATTTTCTGCTTCATAAAACTGGTGATATTTAAGATCAGCTGTGATAAATATATCTGCCCCAGCGTTTTGGGCGTTTTTAATTGCGAAACTACCACTACCTCCTAATACAGCAACTTTTCTAATTGGTTTGTCGAGTAAGGCAGAATGTCGGACACAGCCTGTTTGGAAAATTTCTTTGATATGTTTTAGAAATCCAGTCTCATTCATTTCTTTAGGTAGCTCTCCAATCATACCCATACCTATATGTTGGTTTTTATTTTCTAAAGTTGTGATTTCATAAGCAACTTCTTCATATGAGTGGTTGTCAGTTAAAGCTTTTAAGATTCTATTTTCATTATGCTTTGGATATGTAATCTGTATCTGAGTTTCTTTTTCTTGATGAGTTTTTCCAATTTTTCCAATAGAAGGGTTTGCGTTTTCCGAAGCTCTGAAAGTTCCAGTTCCTTCTGATGAAAAACTACAATGATCATAATTACCAATAGTGCCAGCTCCAGCATCGAATAGTTTAGATCGTAACGAATCAGCTTCTTTATTCGGGGCAAAAGTGACTAACTTTTTTATGTTTCCGTTTTGCGGAATTAAGATTCTTCTATTTAATAATCCGAGTTGTTCACAAATCATATCATTTACTCCATGCAAGGCATTGTCTAGTGCTGTATGGATTGCGTAAATAGCTATGTCATGTTTGATTGCTTTCATAACCACACGTTCTACATAATTATTGCCGTTAAATTTTTTAAGGCCTTTGAAAACTATTGGATGGAAGCTAACGATAAGATTGCAGTTCTTTTCTATAGCCTCGTCTATGATAATTTCTAAAGTGTCTAGTGTAACAAGAACCCCTGTAACAGTTGTGTTTTTATCCCCAACTAATAACCCTATGTTGTCAAAATCTTCAGCGTAATTGGATGGAGCTAAAGTTTCAAGGTGTTGTATGACCTCTTTAATCTGCATTTGTGAATGTTTTTAAATATAAATTGAATGTAAAAAAACTTTTGCCAATAATCAAAGTTTCGTTTTATACATTTGTCATTATAAAATTATAAATAGTAAGTATAAGCGTTTGAATATATTACGAAAAATACTTTTTCCAATTGTTCCTGTCTACTATTTCGTGACTTGGTTGCGCAATAAATTGTATGATTTAGGAGTAAAAAAATCAGTTTCTTATGATTTTCCGGTGATCGCCGTGGGTAATTTGAGTGTTGGTGGAACTGGGAAATCACCTATGGTTGAATATCTTATCCGATTGCTAAAGGATAAAGTTGTGTTAGCAACACTTAGTAGGGGATATAGAAGAGAAACTAAAGGTTTTCATGAGGTGAAGGTTGATGCTACAGCGAAAGAGGTGGGAGATGAGCCATTACAATTTAAAACTAAATTTACTAACGTTACGGTGGCTGTTGATGAAGATAGACGTAATGGTATAAGGAGTTTAAAAATGCAGAATTCTAATCTTGAAGTTATTTTGTTAGATGATGCTTATCAGCATCGTAAAGTAAACGCAGGATTTTACATTTTACTTACTCCGTATTATGATTTGTATTGTAATGATATTATGTTGCCTACAGGAAATTTAAGAGAACCTAGAATTGGTGCAGATCGTGCGGATATTATTGTGGTTACTAAATGTCCAAATAATTTAGGAGATGAAAGTATAAAGGAAATTGAAAATAAATTAAGAGTAAAACCTTCTCAGATCTTGTTATTTTCCACAATTGATTATGGAGATAGTATTATCAGTGCGTCAGACAAGCGATCATTAGATATGCTTAAAAAAACTTCGTTTACCTTAGTTACCGGAATCGCTAATCCAAAACCTTTAATAGATTATTATCATTCTTTAGGTCTTAAATTTAATCACATTAATTATCCTGATCATCATAACTTTACAGATGTTGAACTTGATGAGTTAAAAAAGTGTACGTTCATAATTACTACGGAAAAGGATTATGTGAGGTTAGCTCCTAATTTTTCTGAAGACGTATTATGGTATCAACCAATAGAGATGAAATTTATCAAAAATCGAGATGTTTTTGATAATAGCATATTGAGTTATATAAAAAAATAAGGTCTTACTTTTGTTGCCTCATTTTATATATTCTACTAACTCAAACAAAGAAAATAAATATCTCTTGTGCTGAGTTATATGTTAATCATTAGATATTCTAAATTTTTAAGAAGTGGTTTGTTTTTTTGACAGCGCTTTATGTAGTTTAGTGAAAAACTCTTCTGTTTTATATGGTTTTGGAATGATGTCATTAAAGCCGTTGTTGTAGAACTCATCTAAATTGTCATCCAGTGTTACAGCGGTTAAGGCTACAATAGGAATTTCGGTATTAAATTCTCTAATTTGTTTTGTTGCTTCAATTCCGCTTATTCCTGGCATATGAATATCCATAAGAACTAAATCAAACTCGCTATTTTTTACTTTATTGACAGCGATATCTCCATTATCAGCTACATCGCAGATCATTTTGTTTTTCTCTAAAATCTTTCTAGTTATCAGTTGATTGATTTTATTATCTTCTACAACCAGAACTTTTTTGTCTACCATTACACTGTAGTCGATTTTTTTTGCTTCTTCTTGATAATTAGACAGAATATCCTCAAACACTTCAAATTTAAGATCAAAATGAAATCTGGATCCTTGTCCTAATTCACTTTCTAATTTTATTTCGCTATCCATTAGCGATAGTAGGTTTTTAACTATTGATAACCCTAAACCAGTACCTCCAAATTTTCTATTAATCTGAACTGATCCTTGTGTGAAGTTTTCGAAAATGCTCAGTTGTTTTTTATCAGATATACCAACTCCGTTATCTTTAATTTCGAAATTAAGAAAAACCTTATTTTCAATATGATTGATCATCTTAACCTTGATCCAGATATCTCCATTTTGAGTAAACTTAATAGAGTTTCCTATAAGATTGATGAGAATTTGTGAAATCTTCAAAGGATCCCCTTTAAGTTTAGTAGGGATTGATTTATCAAATTCGTAGTGCAGATTATTGTTACGATCTTTTGCTGACTTCCCTAAAGCTATTAAAACATCATTAATTCTTTTCTGAAGATTGAAAGAAGTGTTTTCTATCTCAACTTTGTTTGCTTCTAACTTGTTTAGGTCTAATATGTTATTGATTAAAGAAAGTAGGTATTCTCCAGAAAACTTAAGAGAATTCAGATGTTCTTTTTGATTAGGAGTAGGACTTTCTTCTAGCAATAAATGAGTTAATCCTGTTACAGCATACAAGGGAGTTCGTAGTTCATGTGTTATAGTGGATAAGAATTGAACTTTTGCTTCACTTGCTCGCTCCGCATTTTCTTTTGCTAAAATCAGTTCCGTGTTTTTATTTTGTAGCAATTCATTGGCTCTTGCTCTCAGGTTATTGTTTTTGTACAAAGAAAGAGTAAGAAGTGATAGTATTGTTATTAACGCAATACTTAAAATAGTGGTAAGTCGTCCGAGTTTAAGTGATTTTTGTTGTTGTTTGTTTTCTTCTGTAAGTTCTTCTATTTTAACCTTATCATCACCTAGACTTAATTTTGCTCTTGCATCTTGGGCGATTATTTCTTTGTTGATATTAAATAAAGAATCTTTGAATTGTTGATGAGATCTTAGATTAGCAAGTGATGTTTCGAAATCTTTTTTCTTTTCATAAATCTGGCTATACAATTGAAAGCTTTCTGATTGTATTTCAAAATACCCCATTTCAGAGCCTATCTGCATTGCTAAATCATTAGTGGCGATGGCATTATCTAGTGAATCTAGTGCCATTTCAGCTCTTGCCTTATTAGTATAGAGTTTTGCTTTATAATAGGATTGTTCGAGAAAATCAACTTTCGGAAGGCCACTATTAAAATGTTTAATCGCTATTTCTGGTTGATTCATTTCTAGAGCTAAAAGACCTGTGTTAATCTTTACTGGGCCTTCCAATCTTTCTAAATTGTTTTTTTTAATTAATGAGTATGCAAGTTCCAGATGTTTTTTAGCATTTGCAAAATCTTTAAGCTTTGTGTGTATTGATCCACATACATTATAAGAATTAGCTAACGCAATTTCATCTTCTTGTTTTATTTGAATCTCTATTGCACTTTTTATTTGTTCCTTTGCGCTTTTTAGGTCACCTAATTCCAGATACAGTTCTGCTAAAACTCGATTTGTTTTAGCTTTGTATGTTTTATCCTGATTTTCTACTGCAAGTTCTTTTGCAAGTGTGATATTTTCTAAAGCAGTAGCTAATTGAGCAGTGTTTATAGCATAAGAAGCTTTGGTTAGATAGTTCTCAATAGAATCCTTAACCCCTTTGTTTCCTTGTATTTCTCCAGTTTGCGAAGAAACCATGAAGCTACAACTAAGTAAAAATATAAATATAAAATGTTTGATTTGGGTTGGCATTTTCCTTGAAATATCTCAACTAATATAGTTATTTCTTACAAATGTTGATAATTAAATCTATTATTCTGTTACTATACCCTATTTCATTATCATACCAACCTATGATTTTGACCATTTTTCCGATAACAGAAGTCATTAGAGAGTCGAAAACACAAGAATGTGGATTTCCTATAATATCTACAGATACAATTGGGTCTTCTGTATAAGCTAAAATACCTTTTAGATGAGATTCTGAAGCGTTCTTAAAAGCATTATTAATTTCTTCTATAGAAGTTTCTTTTTTTACATTAAATGTTATGTCGGTTAGTGATCCATCCGGAACAGGGACTCTAATCCCACATCCTCCTATAACATTACTCAATTTTGGAAAAATCTTTGTTAATGCTTTCGCAGCTCCAGTTGTTGTAGGAACTATGGATTGACTTGCTGCTCGAGCTCTACGAAGATCTCTATGAGGTTGATCGTGTAAGCTTTGATCGGTTGTATAGCTGTGAATTGTTGTTATGTATGCTTGCTCAATACCACAAAGTTGATCTATTACTTTGATCATAGGAGCGGCATTATTGGTTGTGCAAGATGCATTAGATATAATGGTCTCTTTGCCATTGAGAATATGTTCATTGACACCTAATACAATAGTTTTTATGGAATCTTCTAGAGGGGGAGCTGAAAGAATTACTTTTTTAGCCCCAGCAGTAATGTGTTGTAAAGCAGCTTCTTTAGTTTTAAATTTTCCTGTTGCTTCTACTACGATATCAATATTATGCTTTTTCCAGTTACAATCCCCAGGATGTTTTTCATTTAGTAAAGGGATCAACTTGCTATTAACTACAATGGAATTGTCTTTATGAGATATGTCATGAGTTAAAACTCCATGTATACTATCGTATTTAAGAAGGTGGCTTAGTGTTCTTGCATCAGCAAGATCATTTATTGCTACAACTTCGATATCCGGATGATTAATTAATAATCTAAAAAGATTACGACCGATTCTTCCAAACCCGTTAATAGCTATTCTTATGGGTGTATTCATTAGATCAATACTTATAAAAAAATTAAGTCAGGTGTTTTTGAGCTTTGTACGAAGAACGAACTAATGCTCCACTTTCTACATGTCTGAAGCCCATTTCTAGCCCAATCTCTTCATATTTTTTAAATTGATCTGGTGTAATAAATTGTTTTACTGGTAAATGTTTCTTGCTTGGTTGCAGATATTGTCCGATAGTTACAATGTCAAGATTTACAGTTCTTAAGTCCTTAAGAACCTGTATGACTTCTTCTTCAGTTTCACCAAGACCCAACATGATTCCACTTTTTGTACGATTGATACCATTATCTTTTAGATACTTAAGAACCTGAAGGCTTTGTTCATATTTAGCCTGGATTCGAACTTCTCTTGTTAGTCTTTTCACTGTTTCCATATTATGTGAAACAACTTCTGGCTTTACAGCAATAATTCTATCTATATTTTTGGTCTTTCCTTGAAAATCAGGTATCAAGGTTTCTAAGGTAGTTTCAGGGTTCATTCGACGAATTGCCTGAATGGTTTCTGCCCATACGATCGATCCTCCATCTGCTAAATCATCTCTATCTACAGAAGTTACCACGGCATGTTTAATATTCATAATTTTAATAGAACGGGCAACTTTTTCAGGTTCTTCCCAATCTACTGTTTCTGGTCTTCCTGTTTTTACACCGCAAAAACCACAGGATCTGGTACAAATGTTACCTAATATCATAAAAGTAGCAGTACCTTCACTCCAGCATTCGCCCATATTGGGGCAACTTCCTGAAGTACATATGGTATGCAAATTATATTTATCTACTAAACCACGAAGTTCTGTATACTTTTTTCCAGTTGGTAATTTTACCCGTAACCATTTTGGTTTTCCTTTTGGAGGAGTTGCAGTAATTACATCATTATTCATACCCAGCAATATTTTGTACAAAAATACAAAGAAAGCTTAGATTAAAATATAGTTTTAGATATTCTTCTGAGTTTTGGTTTGGTTCTCATACATCTTATTATCGTGATCAGAATTTTATAAGTTTAATAGAGCAAATCTGGAAATTTCAGATTTCTAACAACCTTATTTTGGTAGTATTATCCTTACAAAATGTAGTTTCTAGGGAATTTTTAGATAAAAAAAAATGATAATTATCATATTAGGGATTGTGGAATTTTTTTATATGATTTAATTTTTTTTTAAATTGATTTCCAGTATGTTATATACGTGTTGGATTAAGTGTGTATATCGTTTTTGGGGATATTTTCTTTGATATATTGAAAAAAAATTATGGTAAAACCGTAATTTTTTTGTGGCTTTTGTGCATAATATAATTTCTTTTCATATTTTTGACATACATAATTTTGAGTAGAAATACTTTAAATCATGGTTAAAATTAGCTTAACCCCATTTTTTATTCATTAAAAAAAAGTTAAAAAACCAAACACAAAATGTCAAAAGAAGATTTAGAACAACAGAAACAATTGCAAAAAAACAGGAAACGAGTAGAAAAATGGTTAATTAGTAATCAGGATTTTATCAATATAACTGGTATTGAAAAAGAAATATCTGCTCCTAAAGGACTCGTACAGAAATTTATTAAATACGATAAGAAAATAAATGATAAATGGATTAATCCATTGCATGAGGTCTTAAAAAGAATAGCCACTTTTAGCCTTAGATAGATTAAAGTGATTAATTGAGAACAATAAAAGGGGAGTTAATTAGATTTTTGAAATTTAACTAACTCCCTTTTTTATTAGTAATAATTTCCGCAAGAAGTTTTTTGGCTCTTAGTAATTTCACCTTTACATTGTTCATAGGCTCATCTAATACTTCAGAAATTTCTTTATAACTCAATTCTTGAAAATATCTTAGGTTTATAACCTCTTGATAATGTGGTTTAAGCTGTTTGATGTATCTAAGTAATTGAGCAAGATTTTGCTCGGTAATCAATTTATCTTCAGGTGTTGGTGTGTCATCTATTATTTTATAAACTACATCACCAACCTCGATAGTTGTTTTAGAGCGGATTGAAGCATTTTTTTTCCTTAATAGATCAATATGGATATTTTTAGAAATCTGGATTAACCAAGTTTTAAAATTATATTCCTCTTTAAATGTGTCTATTTTATCGAATGCCTTAGAAAAACTCTGAATAGATATATCTTCAGCTTCATATTCGTTTTGAGTTCTCTTAAGTTGAAAATTAAAAACGTCATTCCAAAAAGTATCTAAAAGATAATTAAAAGATGCTTGCTTGCCTTCTTTAGCCTTTTTTATATGTTCTGATAGTGTTAAGAGTTCTTTTTCCAATGAAGTATTTTTGAATGGAAATCGTTGATCAATTATTTAGAGTGCTCTGTTTCATCACAGTTAGCATATTGATCTGGAGTCTTGCCGCACATAGAACAAGATTCGCCTTCTTTGTTAAGAAAAGGACTTTGACTTGCACAGGTTCCTGCAAATTTCCCATCTTTTTTGGCCCATAATTTAATAGCAATTCCTGCAAAAGCTATTAATAAAAGACCAACTGTAAGTAATACCAGTTTCATAATTTAATACTATCTAAATTAGTATGCAAAGATACAAAGAAAAATAGCTGAAATTATGATTTATAGAAAATTTGATTCATATTCGGATTTCAAAAAAATACAGGAATGCTCAAATTATGTTTACCTCAGTTTCTAATACGATTCCAAATTTTTCTTTAATAGTTTCTCGAATTTTTTTGGAGATTTCTAATATTTCTTGCCCGCTGGCATTATCATAGTTTACTAGTACTAGCGCCTGTTTAATGTGTACTCCGGCGTCACCCCAGCGTTTTCCTTTAAACCCGCTTTGTTCGATAAGCCAACCTGCCGGAATCTTAGTGTTATTTTTGTCTACTTGATAAAATGGAATATCTGGGTGTAATTTTTGTAGCTCGGCAAAACTTTCTGAAGGAATTACAGGGTTTTTAAAAAAGCTGCCACTATTTCCAATTTCTTCGGGATCTGGTAATTTACTTTTACGGATAGATATTACTGTTTCTGAAACGTCTTTAATTGTCGGAGATATAATATTTTGTTCTATTAATGCTTTTTCAATAGCTCCATAGCTTGTGTTCAAAACATGATTTTTAGTAGTTAGCCTAAAAGTCACTTTTGTAATAATATATTTTCCTTTTAATTCGTTCTTAAAAATAGAATTTCTATATCCAAAATTGCACTCTTCTCTTGTGAAGAGTTTTTTTGTGCCACTAGCAACGTGAATAGCTTCGCAACTAATAAAACTATCCTTTATCTCTACACCATACGCGCCAATGTTTTGAATCGGAGCACTACCAACATATCCAGGTATTAGCGACAGGTTTTCTATGCCTCCAAAATTATTATGGATACAGAATTCAACAAAATCATGCCAGTTTTCTCCCGCATTAGCAGAAACTAATGCTGAATTATCAGATTCAATATTAGTTGTTATCCCTTTAATCGTAATATGTAAAACAAGTGCTTCTAGATCTTTAGTAAGTAACATATTACTCCCGCCACTAAGAATGAAAATATTTTTTCCTTTGTGCATAGAAAGTATCTCTATAAGCTCTTTTTCAGAATTGATTTTTATAAACTCTGTTGCTTTTACGTTAATACCAAATGTATTATGTTCTTTAAGAGATTTGTTACGTTCTATTTTCAAAAATGATGGAATTTAGATTAACTGCTATTTTCTTTTCACTATAAGTTCCGAAATATATGATTATTTATAGTTTTATAAAGTAATATTTTCTTCGGCGACTACAATTGTTTTTTGATCAGTATATTTTTCTAATGCTAGTTTTAGAATATTAATAGACTTTTTTAGATCTCTTCTATTCAGAACGTAGGCTATTCTTACTTGATTTAATCCTACATTAGGACTAGAATAAAATCCTGAAGCAGGAGCTAACATTAGTGTTTCGTTGTTTACGTGAAACTCATCTAATAGCCATTTTGCAAAATGATCTGCATCTTTTATAGGTAGTTCTGCAATACAATAAAAAGCCCCATTTGGCATAGCTACTTTAATACCTGGTATTTGTCTTAATCCTTCGACTAGTGTGTCTCTTCTTATCTTATATTTTGCTACTGTTTCAATATAGTATGATTCTGGAGCTTCTAGCGCTGCTTCGCTGGCAATTTGTGCAAAAGTAGGAGGGCTTAGTCTTGCTTGTGCAAACTTCATCGCTGTTTCCATAACACTTTTGTTTTTACTTACCATACATCCTATTCTAGCTCCACACATGCTATATCGCTTAGAAACCGAATCAACCACTATGGCGTGATCCTCAAGAGCTCTTTCTTGTAAAATCGAGTAATGTTCTGAATTTCCATATACAAATTCTCTGTATACTTCATCTGAGATTAGGAATAAATCGTGTTTAATAGCTAGTTTTGCTAACTGTCGTATTTCTTCTCTGCTATATAGATACCCTGTAGGGTTGCCTGGATTGCAAATTAGAATAGCTTTCGTCTTAGGGGTAATAAGTTTTTCGAATTCTTTTACTGGAGGTAGTGCAAATCCATTGTCAATTGTCGAAATTACAGGTACTACGGTTACTGTTGATTGAGTAGAAAAACTGTAATAGTTAGCATAAAACGGTTCAGGAACAATAATTTCATCACCTGGATCCGTAATACTCCCCATTGTAAAAATTAATGCTTCGCTTCCTCCTGTAGTGATTAAAATATCATCAGAGGATATTGTAATATCATGTTTTGCGTAATATCCTGTTAGTTTTTTTCTAAAGCTTTTAAAACCTGCTGAATGGCTATAGGCAAGAACATCTAGTTTGTGATTTCTTACAGCATCCATAGCCTCGATAGGTGTTTTTATATCCGGCTGTCCGATATTAAGACGAAAAATATGTTTTCCTTCTTTTACCGCTTTTTCTGCAAAAGGAGCTAATTTACGAATGGGAGATTCGGGCATTGCTTTACCTTTACTTGATATTACTGGCATTTTTTTAATTTTTATAAAGTAAAATAGCAGTAAATTTCCTAAATTATTTAGGATTTAAGTTAATTATTATCATGAATTTTCAAGTATTTTTCTATATTTAGAGTAATGGAGATTTTGTACCTAGATTTTTATCATTTTCTTAAAGAGAAAGCCTTAATTCTATTTTTAATTGTTTCTTTTGCTTGTATTGGACAAGAGGGGTTTAAATTACCTGATGATCAGCGTAGTGATAAGATTAAGTTTGAATTAGCTAATAATCTTATAATAATACCTGTAGAGCTCAATGGAGTTCAGCTGTCTTTTATTTTAGATACAGGAGTGGGTTCTACTATTCTTTTTAGTATCGACCAAAGAGAATCTTTAGAATTAAAAAATGCTTCAAAAATTTTCTTGAGAGGATTAGGAAACGATGAACCAGCAGAAGCAATAAAATCCACGGGCAATTTATTAAAAATAGGAAATACTTACAGTAATGATCATACTGTATATATGATCTTTGATGAGACTATGAATTTTTCTCCTATGATGGGGTTTCCAGTTCATGGAATTATAGGATACGATTTTTTTAAAGAATTTATTCTGAATATTAGCTATTCAAAAGAATTTATTAAAATATTCGATCCTGAATCATATCAATATAAAAAATGCAAAAAGTGTTATCAAACAGATTTAGATTTAAGCAATGGCAGAAAGAGACCTTTGATTAAAGCTAAGTACAAAACAGATAAAGGGTTAATTGATGTAAATCTTTTATTGGACTCTGGATCTAGTTCAGCGCTATGGTTGTTTGAAAATTCTGATATTAATCTCAATGTACCGGAAGATTCTTTTGAAGACTTTTTAGGAACAGGATTCAACGGAGAGATATATGGACAAAAAACAAAAGTCAAAAGCCTACATTTAGGGGGTTTTAAAATTAATGAAGTCACAGCATCTTTTCCTGATTCTCTTTATATACAAGGAATTTCATTAAAAAATCGTCAAGGCTCTATCGGCGGTAGTGTGCTAAGGAGGTTTAATATGATTATGGATTACCCTAACCAAAAGATAACCTTTAGGAAGAATAATTTTTTTAATAAACCTTTCAATTATAATATGAGTGGTCTCACTATTCAGCATAGTGGTGTAAGAGTTTCGAAAGATTATAATATACGTAAAGCTCCTTCTAAACCATCATTAGGTTTTATAACTAGGGATAATGGTAAAATCTTGGTTAATGTTCTTAAAGCTGATGCTAGTACTTTTGTATATTCATTACAGCCAGAATATATAATCACTGAGGTTAGACCAAATTCACCTGCAGCATTAGTTGGGTTATTAAAAGGGGATAAAGTTCTAGGGGTAAATGGTAGAAAGTCTTATCTGTATGAACTTTCCGATTTGAATGATTTGTTTTATTCAGAAGAAGGAAAGAAAATTACAATTGAAGTAGAACGTCTTGGTGTAGAGATGAAATTCACGTTTTTTCTTAAAAAAGTCATTTAAAAAAGGCTTCACGAATTAACGTAAAGCCTTTATCAATATTATCTTAGTGAATCTCTAGTTCTTTTTTTCCAGAACACTTTTCGTATCGTCAAGTACAGTACCTTTTATCTTAATAGCTTTGGTAGATTCCTCAGCATTAGAATATACTGTAATGGTTTTACGGATTGGTCCAACTCTTTTTGTGTCATATTTTACTTCTATAACTCCTGTTGTTCCAGGTTCAATTGGATCTTCAGGTTTTTTAGGTATTGTACATCCACAACTAGAATATACTCTGGAAATGATCAATGGAGCATTTCCTGTATTTGTGAACTCGAATTGGCGAATACCATCACTACCCTTGGTAATTTCCCCATAATCGATCACTTCTGATTTAAACTCGATTTTTGCTTTAGCTTCCTGGGCGTTTAGGGTAATCCCCAGAAAACCAATAAATAAAATCATCATTACATTTCTCATAACGTAGGTTTTTATAATGTGTAAAAGTAGTTACTTTTTATCCAACTTCAAAATTGCAAAAGACTTTCATGTTGTCGTATTTAATAATTACTTTTGCACTCTAAATTCCAAAAACCGGACCAAACTATGGCTTTAGCTGGAAAGTATGATGCAAAATCAATAGAAGATAAGTGGTATAACTACTGGATGGAGAATAATTATTTTCATTCTGAAGTTGATGAAAGAGAGGCATATACTATTGTCATTCCTCCACCAAATGTAACAGGAGTATTGCATATGGGGCATATGCTTAATAATACAATACAGGATGTATTGATTAGAAGGGCTCGTCTTAAAGGATATAATGCTTGTTGGGTTCCTGGTACTGATCACGCTTCTATTGCCACAGAGGCTAAAGTAGTGGCGAAGTTAAAAGAAGAAGGAATAGATAAAAACGACCTTACAAGAGAGGAGTTTTTAGAACATGCTTGGGAATGGACTCATAAACATGGGGGAATTATCCTAGAACAGCTTAAAAAACTAGGAGCTTCTTGCGATTGGGAGCGTACTGCGTTTACTATGGATGACAATTTGTCTGAGTCTGTGATTAAAGTTTTTGTTGATTTGTACAATAAAGGCCTTGTCTATAGAGGGTATAGAATGGTTAATTGGGATCCTGAAGCAAAGACTACTTTGTCTGATGAAGAGGTTATTTATGAAGAAAAACAAGGAAATCTTTATTATTTAAAGTATAAAATAGAGGGAAGTGATGATACATTAACAATTGCCACAACGCGTCCGGAAACGATCATGGGAGATACAGCGATTTGTATTAATCCAAATGATCCACGTTTTACGCACTTAAAAGGTAAAAAAGCAATAGTGCCAATTGCGAATAGAGCAATTCCGATTATTGAGGATGAATATGTGGATATGGAGTTTGGTACAGGATGTCTTAAGGTAACCCCTGCACACGATCAAAATGATAAGGTTTTAGGTGATAAGTATAAATTAGCGGTAATAGATATCTTTAATGATGATGCTACACTAAATTCTTATGGATTACATTATGAAGGAAAGGATCGATTTGTAGTAAGAAAAGAGATTCTAAAAGAATTAGAAAGCTTAGGTGTTCTGGAAAAAACAGAAACTCATCTTAATAAAGTTGGAACAAGTGAGCGAACCAAGGCGGTAATAGAACCAAAATTAAGCGATCAGTGGTTTCTGAAAATGGAAAATTTAGCTAAACCTGCATTGGATGCGGTTTTAGAAAAAGATGTGAATCTGGTTCCAGAGAAGTTCATCAATACATATCGCCATTGGATGGAAAATGTAAGAGATTGGAATATTTCTCGCCAGTTATGGTGGGGACATCAAATTCCTGCATATTTCTATGGTGATGGTAAAGAAGATTTTGTAGTTGCAGAGAGTAGAGAAGAAGCACTGGTTTTGGCAAAAGAAAAAACAGGTAATGCTTCTTTAATTGATTCTGATCTTACTCAAGATCCAGATGCCTTAGATACCTGGTTTTCATCTTGGTTATGGCCAATGAGTGTGTTTAATGGTATTCTAGAACCAGATAATAAAGAGATTAATTACTATTATCCAACTAATGATTTAGTAACGGCACCAGAAATTTTATTCTTTTGGGTAGCAAGAATGATCATAGCAGGATATGAATATAGAAAAGAGAAACCTTTTACCAATGTATATCTTACTGGTATTGTTAGGGATAAGCAAAGACGTAAAATGTCTAAATCTTTAGGTAATTCACCTGATCCTTTAGATTTAATATCTAAATATGGGGCTGATGCTATACGAGTAGGGATGTTATTAAGCTCTCCAGCTGGAAATGATCTAATGTTTGAAGAAGATCTGTGTGATCAAGGGAGAAAATCTTTTGTGAATAAAATATATAATTCATATAATTTGATTAGCGGATGGGAAGTGGATGCTTCTATAGAGCAGCCACAATCCTCTGCAATTGCCATTGATTGGTATCAATCCAAGTTTCAAAAAACCTTAGCAGAATTAGAAGATGCTTATTCTAAATATCGAATTAGTGATGCATTGATGATTACTTATAAATTGGTTAGAGATGATTTTAGTGGTTGGTTATTAGAAATGATCAAACCAGCTTATCAAAGCCCAATTGATGGGAAAACTTATGAAGAAGTAATTGGAATATTAGAAGATACTCTGAAAATTGTACATCCATTTGTTCCTTTTATTTCAGAAGAGATTTGGCAAGATATTGCTAAAAGAACTCCTGAAGAAGCGTTAATCATATCAAGTTGGCCCAAGATGACTTCTGTTGATGAAAGTTTAATAAAAGAGTTTGAAATTGCTGCAGATGTGATTTCCGGAATTAGAACAATTCGTAAAGAAAAGAATATATCTTTTAAAGAAACAATTGAATTAGCGATAGTAAATAATGAGAGTACTCCAGCAACCTTTGATTCGGTAGTGTCTAAATTAGGTAATATTTCTTCTGTGGATTATGTAACTAATAAAGTCGACGGAGCGCTTTCGTTTAGAGTAAAATCCAATGAGTATTTTATTCCAATTTCTGGAACCATTAATATCGAAGACGAGATTAAGAAACTAACAGAGGAATTAGCATATACTGAAGGGTTTTTAAAATCTGTTCAGAAAAAACTTCAAAATGAACGCTTTGTAAACAACGCACCTGAGCAAGTTATTACTAATGAGCGTAAGAAGGAAGCAGATGCAGAGGCAAAAATAGCTACTTTAAAATCTAGTCTTTCTAGTTTAGGATAGTTGTTAAAAAAAATAGTAGACAAAAAGCACTTTAATCTTTAGATTAAGGTGCTTTTTTATACGTCGGTTATATGTTTATTAACTAGTTCTATATATTTTAATTTAGCTTCTTCTGGAGTAAGATTCTTTACTTGAAACAGCGCATTGAGTTTAAACGCATTTCTAAGCTCACTGTTTCCGGACGGAGTATAAAAACCTTCTGTATATGTTGCTTGTTTGTAGTATGCATAGAAATGTAGCATAACATCAGGTGGCAATTCTATTTTGGTATTGCAAGCTTTTTCAAAAGCCTTTTGGAAAGTGATATTTAATTCCTCATTGGTCATAAACTATACGCTAGCGATAATACTTTCTCCTCCTTTAACTTTTTGATTTAGTAAGACATTAATTTCTGTTCCTATAGGTAAAAATACATCTACTCTGGAACCAAATTTAATAAATCCACTATCAGAACCTTGGGTTACTTTTTCACCTTCTTTAGCATAATTTACAATTCTTTTTGCTAACGCCCCAGCAATTTGTCGATAAAGAATCTCAACAAAACTATTTTTTACAACAACTGTTGTTCGTTCATTTTCTTCAGATGCTTTGGGATGCCAAGCAACAAGATATTTTCCAGGGTGATATTTACTTAATTTTACATCTCCATTAATTGGATGTCTGGTTACGTGAACATTAATTGGAGACATGAAAATAGAAACCTGTAGTCTGTTTTCTTTGAAGTACTCTTTTTCAAATACTTCTTCTATGACTACTACTTTTCCATCTACTGGGGCTACGACTGTATTGTCATTTACATCAGTATGTCTTTTGGGGTTTCTGAAAAATTGTAATATTAATATCAAAAAAACCAATGTAACCGAAAATATACCGATAATCCATTCGTCTATCTGAATTGATACGTAAGATGCTGCATTAATACCTAGAAAAAGTACTATTGCTACTGAAATAATTTTATAACCTTCTTTATGAAACATGCTTCAATATTTGTAAAAATGCATATAAAAATGGACTAGCAAATATAATGCTATCCAGACGATCGAAAATTCCGCCGTGACCAGGCATTATCGATCCACTATCCTTTACTCCGGCTTGCCTTTTAAATTTAGACTGTATAAGGTCGCCTAGAGTGCCAAAAATACTCATAATTATACTTATAATCAACCAGACCATAATCGATAGGGTCTCAGAGAATATAGCTATTAAGTACCCTGCTAATAAAGTAAAAAGAAAACCTCCAATAAAACCCTCAATAGTTTTTTTAGGAGATATGCGTTCTAATAACTTATGTTTTCCAAAGTTTTTACCAACCAAATAGGCAAATGTATCGTTTGTCCAAATCATTAAAAGTGGCCCTGCTACCATAATAGGATTGTATTTATCGTCATATGATGGTATGAGTGTTAAAAATACTATTGAGGTAATAAGGAAAAATATACTGGTAAAGTATTTTCTTTTTTCGAACATAGGAATTATTCGAATTGTAATAAGATCTCTAACTAAAAATAATTGTGTGATTATAGTAAGAGCCAGAACAATCAAAGTAATCGAATATGGTGTCTTAAAATTAGGGGTATGGAATAAAAAAAGAAATCCAATAAATACAATGTAAAGCCAAACTTTTTTTAAATGAATTAACTTTTGAAATTCATAAATACAGATAATACCAAAGATAAGAAATACTCCAATGAAAGTATATTTATGAATAAATATAGAAATTAATAATATCAAGATATATAAAAATCCTGATAAAGACCTTGTAAGCAGTTCCTTCATATTATAAATCTTCCAGCAGCAGCAAATATAGATTTTTTGAGCTACTTCCGTAGCTTAAGAAGTCTTTTTCTTTTTGCGGTTCGAAGTTTTTAATAGTAGTAATGTTCGAAGGAATTGAGTTTTTGTTTTTTTCTTTAATTCCTTTTAAACCTTCACCTATGCTGTTAACTAGTTGGCTAGTAGAAGCTAGTATAACAAAGTTATCAGGGAGTTCGGTTAGTTTTTTTTCTCTTAATTGATTAGAAGAGATAAGGATTGCTCCGCTATCTGCAATAAGATATTCGCAAGTAGCAAAAAAGAACGATGAAGGTAGTTTTTTTACGTAGTTAAGATTGAATCCAGAAAATTTATGCTCCAGTCCCATATCGAAACAACATACATCTTGTTCATACCAATCATTTTCTAAAAGGATCTTGTCAAAAGAATCAAGTACTTCATCATCGCTATCGCAATACAGAAATTTGCCTCCATTTCTTTTGAAATTAATCATAAAGCTTTCATCAACCGGGAGATTGATTTCGGGCATGTATTTACTGCGATCTTCAGCGTGACGTTCCTTACTCTTTTGGTCTGATTTAGATTTTGAGGAAAATATTCTTCTAAATAGACTCATCTTTTTTATTCGATCGGGGATTACGGGTTAACAATACTTCCAAAGATAAAAAAATCTTAATCTAATATTCTTATTAGATTAAGATTTTTTTATTTTACTAGTAGAAATTACTTTAATATACTACGTAGGTTCTATTATTGTCTCTTCTTTCTTGCCAAATGGACGTTCTCCAAAAATTTTCTCTAAGTTATCTTTAAATATAACCTCTTTCTCGAGTAATACTTCTGCAAGTTCAGTCAGTTTATCTTTATTGTTCTCTAACAATTTAATAGCACGTTGATATTGCTCTTCAATAATATTAGATATCTCCTTGTCAATAAGCTCACTTGTTTGTTCGCTATACGGCTTAGTAAAGCCATATTCGTTTTCACCAGAAGAATCATAATATGTTAAGTTTCCAATTTTATCGTTAAGACCATAAATGGTAACCATGGCACGGGCTTGTTTAGTTACTTTTTCTAAATCGCTTAAAGCTCCTGTAGAAATTTCATTAAAGATTACTTTTTCCGCTGCACGACCTCCAAGAGTTGCACACATTTCGTCTAACATTTGATTAGGGCGTACTATGAGTCTTTCTTCAGGAAGATACCAAGCAGCACCCAGAGATTGACCTCTAGGAACAATTGTTACTTTTACTAATGGAGCTGCATGTTCCAGCATCCAACTAACTGTAGCATGACCCGCTTCGTGGAATGCAATTGCACGTTTTTCTCCAGGTGTAACTATTTTGTTTTTCTTTTCTAGTCCACCAACTATTCTGTCTACTGCATCAAGAAAATCTTGTTTACCAACTGCTTTATTTCCTTTACGGGCTGCGATAAGTGCAGCTTCATTACAAACATTGGCAATATCTGCACCAGAGAAACCAGGTGTTTGCTTCGATAAGAAATCTGTATCTAGTCCTTCTTCCTTCTTTAGAGGTTTAAGGTGTACTTCGAATATTTCTTTACGTTCTCTTACATCAGGTAGATCAACATATATCTGTCTATCAAAACGACCTGCTCTCATTAAGGCTTTGTCTAACACATCCGCACGGTTGGTAGCAGCTATAACAATTACGTTAGTATTTGTACCAAAACCATCCATTTCTGTTAGAAGCTGATTCAAAGTGTTTTCTCTTTCATCGTTAGATCCTGAGAAATTACTCTTTCCTCTTGCTCGTCCTATCGCATCAATCTCGTCAATAAAAATAATGGCAGGAGATTTTTCTTTTGCCTGTTTAAAAAGGTCACGAACTCTAGAAGCACCTACTCCTACAAACATTTCTACAAAATCAGATCCTGATAAAGAGAAGAAAGGTACTTTGGCTTCACCTGCTACGGCTTTTGCTAATAATGTCTTTCCTGTACCAGGAGGACCTACTAATAATGCTCCTTTGGGTATTTTTCCTCCTAATGAGGTGTATTTTTCAGGATTTTTGAGAAAATCAACGATTTCCTGAACTTCCTCTTTTGCTCCTTCAAGACCAGCTACATTTTCAAAAGAAACTTTTACATCTGTATTCTGATCAAAAAGCTTTGCTTTGGATTTCCCAATATTAAAAATCTGTCCTCCAGCACCACCACCGGCACCACCACTCATTCTTCGCATAATGAATATCCATACACCAATAATTAGTGCAAAAGGCAGTAAAGTGATAAAAAGATCACCCCACATATTACTTTCGGTATCATAACTAACTTCGGTGGATAGGTTGTTGTCACTTTTAATTTTCGCAATTTCATTCTCAAAGTTTTGAAGATCACCAAATTCGAATTCGTAATCAGCGTCATTAGGACTCTGAGGTAAGATAGAATTCTTTTTGTTTTTGGAATGTTTTTCTTGACTTTTTGCTTCTTGAGTCAGAAAAACCTTTGCTTTTCTTCTATTGATGATCAATACACGCTCTACTTCGCCACTGATTAAGAAATTGTTGAAATCTGAAGGGGTGGTTTCGGGAGCTGATCCCATATTACTACCGCCTAAAAAATTTAATGCTAAAAACCCAATAATTATGATTGCATAAATCCAATATGCACTAAATTTCGGTTTTTTATTAGGTTCTACTTTTTTATTTTCTTTAGCCATTTACGCTTTTTTTAATAGTTTGTTTCAATAGTTGTTGTTTTCGCGTCTCCCCATAATCCTTCAATATCATAAAATTCTCTGATGTGTTTTTGGAAAACATGTACAACTACATTTACGTAATCAATCAATACCCATTCTGCATTTTCGCTTCCTTCTATATGCCAAGGCTTGTCCTTAAGTGATTTGCTTACTGTTTTTTGGATGGAATTAACAATGGCATTTACTTGGGTGTTAGAGGTTCCGTTACAAATAACAAAATAATTACAAACGGTATTTTCGATTTCTCTTAAATCTAATATACTAATGTCATTACCCTTTACTTCTTCAATACCTTTAATAATTTGAGTTATTAATTGATCAGTACCGATTTCTTTTTTAGTCATGCATTTTTTTAATTTGTGTAAAGTTATTACTTTTTATGGTTTTAATGTCCGTATTTGTGGACATTTGTAAAAACTTTCACATCGTTATTTATGGATATAATCAAAGTTGATGCCATTGACTCTACAAATACTTTTCTTCGGGATATGAATCGTGAGAAAAACTTAGTTAAACCTGTTTGTGTTATTGCAAGGGAACAACTTAAAGGTAAAGGACAAATCGGAACAACTTGGCAAAGTAACCCTGGAGAAAACCTTACATGCAGTGTGTTTATGCCTATTGATGAACTTGGTGTTATGGATCAGTTTTATATTTCTATGACGGTTTCTCTGGCGGTATATGATGTTTTAGACAGGTTAATGCTTCCGAAATTATCTATAAAATGGCCAAACGACATTCTGTCAGATAGATATAAGATCTGTGGTATTTTAATAGAAAATGTTGTTAATAATGGCAGATTAAGAGGTGCGATTGTAGGTATTGGAATAAATGTAAATCAACAAGATTTTTATAATCTTCCACGTGCAGGGTCTATTAGAAAAATTTTAGGACAGCGTTTTAGCTTAGATGAGATGTTATCTTTATTGTTAACAAAGATAGAATATCGATTTTCGGTTCTTAATACTTCTGTCTTTACAATTCTTAAGAAAGAATATGAATCACTGCTTTTTAGAAAAAACAAACCCTCTACATTTTTGGATGCAAAGGGTAATTCTTTTGTTGGTATTATTCAAGACGTTACTACGTTCGGTAAACTTCAAATACTTTTAGAGGATGAAATCATACAAAGTTTTGATCTGAAAGAAGTAAGCCTACTTTATTAATCAATGCGTGATTAAGTTTTTTAATTAGTGGTTTGTTTAGAGTTAGAAGTTAAGATTTGAATTTATATTTTACTCACACCCTCACATATCTGAGTCTAAAGCTTACTAATATTTTCACTTAGCGTGTTAATAAAATTCTGGATTGGATTTTTTATCATCATACCCATCATTGCATTAAATTGGCCTTCAAAAATAAGTTGAGTCGTACTTTTTTGTCCTTCGGTATCTATAATATTTGCAGTAAGTGTAAAAGGTAACTTTTCACTGGCTGCACCAAGAACGACAGTCGAGTGCTCCGTACTTCCTTTTTGTTCTAACACGATTTCTGGCATTCCTTTTAGTTGAAAAAGAAATCTTGAGTCGCTTAGTTTTTCAAATTTTTGTTTGCTTTCCGGCATTAGCTGTTCAAAGTTTTCGACTTTTGTTAAAAATTCAAAAACTTCTTGTTGAGTTTTTTCTACAGTAACTGTAGGGCTTTCTAAATTCATTGATGTTAAAAATTTATTGATTCCACTCTGCTGGATTAATTCTCCAGTTTTGTAGCGTTTTTTGTTGCTCTTCTGTGATATAGTTAGTATCTAATGCTTGTTCCAGAAGGTTTTCATAATTACTTAAGGTTTGCAAAGATAATGCCGCTTCTTCAAAGTTTTTTGAGGCAATATCAAAACCGTAGTTAAAGATGGCAACCATTCCTTTGACGTTCGCGTTTGCTTCATTCAAAGCTTTTACCGCATTAAGGCTACTTTTCCCAGTACTTATAAGATCCTCTACCACGACTACATTTTTACCTGAAGGTATAATTCCTTCTATTTGGTTTTTTCTTCCGTGTTTTTTTGCTTCTGGCCGAACATAAATAAAAGGTAAGTTTAGTTGTTCAGCAACAAGCATCCCGATACCAATGGCACCAGTAGCTACACCAGCTATTACATCAGGTTTGCCGTATTTTTCTTCGATAAATTTAGCAAGATTCTCTCTTAAAAAGTTGCGAATCACAGGATATGAAAGTGTAACACGATTGTCACAATAGATTGGAGATTTCCATCCTGATGCCCAAGTAAAAGGTTCTTGCGGTTGTAATTTAATTGCATTAATTTGCAATAATAGTTCAGCGGTTTTTTTTGCCGTATTTTTATCAAAAATCATAGTTGCAAATGTATAAAGTTTTTGTGAATAATACGCCTATTATTCTGTCTACAAAAAAGGGAATTGAAGATTATGAAACAATTCATATCAAAGAAGTAGATTTTCCTAAAATTATCAGAAATATTTTGCGAAAAGAAAATGAAGGTATTGAAGTTAAATATCATTTCTATCATAAAATTGAAGATAAACTTTTAGAGCATCTGTATGCTAAACTGCCGGTTGTAGTTGCAGCAGGGGGAAAAGCATATAATGCTGAGAAAGAGATTTTATTTATTAAGCGTAATGGTAAATGGGATTTACCAAAAGGTAAAGTAGAGAAAAAGGAGCATTTAGAAACTGCTGCAATTCGTGAAGTAGAAGAGGAGACAGGAGTTACAGGACTGGAAATTACCAAATTTTTATACAAAACATTTCACGTATTTAAGAGAAATGGTGAATTCCGATTAAAGGTTACCTATTGGTTCGAAATGATTACTGAGTTTGATGGAGAATTGGTGCCTCAGAAAAATGAAGGGATTACAAAAGTGAAATGGAAAAATAGGAAAAAAGCGAAAAAAGCACTGACCAATTCTTATGCGAATATCAAAAAGCTTTTTTCTCATGATTATCTATCATAATATGTATTAGGAAGTTGATAATGAAAATTTCTGAGATTAAAAAAATGTAACTTTTGTAATCAGAATGTGACCTATGATATACATTGTTTTATTTTTTTAATCTATGCCATAATCTTTGAAGTATTATTTTTTATTACAATACAAACGTATTTATAGAAGTTTTAAGGATTTCGGAACAGAACCTTTTATAGGATATCCTATAATTATTATTTTGTTCTATTGGATGTCTTCAAGTATTTTTGAAAATATATTATATGCAAATTATATATATGCTCTAATCAGTATATTTTTTACTTATGCAATAGGCAACTCCGAGCATCGTAGATTTGTAAAACAACACTTTTCTATTGCAAACTATCGAAAAATTATAGTAATTAATAATATGCTAAAGGTAACTCCATTTGCAATGTTTCTTCTATACAAAACATATTACATTGAAGTATTTTTGGTTTACGGTTTAGCATTTTTAGTCTCCTTAACAAAAAAAAGAACTAAAGTATCCTTAATGGTACCAACTCCTTTTGGTAAGAAGCCTTTTGAATTTGTTATCGGTTTTCGTAAAACTTTATGGTTGTTTCTGTTAATATATTGCTTGACTATTATAGCTGTTTATAAAGGGAATTTTAATTTAGGAGTATTCTCTTTAGTCTCTGTTTTTTTTGTTTGTTCCAGTTATTTTATGAAGCCGGATTCAGATTTCTATATTTGGATACATGCTATGAATTCTAGAGAATTTCTAAGACATAAAATCGGAATAGCTCTTCGAAATAGTTTTGTACTAGCGCTTCCGATTCTTATAGGGTTGTCAATTTTTTACTTTGATCAGTTACATATAACTTTATTTTTCTTGTTTGCAGGGTTTTCGTATATGTTGATGTATTTGTTAATGAAATATTCTTTTCAGAATCAAGGAATGGAAATATTTCAAGGGATAATAGGCATATTGTGTCTTTTATTTCCACCAATTCTGATAATCGCAATACCTTATTTTTATAACAAGACTATAAAGAACTTAGATCTACTACTGAAATGATATATATTAAAAAATTGTATAAATCTTATGGAAATAATAAGATCCTCAATGATATTAATTTAGCATTTAACCCAGGAGAAATTCATGGTGTGGTAGGGGAGAACGGAGCTGGAAAAACTACTTTGTTTAGAGCTATTTCTGGAATGGAAAATTTTAGAGGTACTGTAACATATACGGAAGGTAAAGTGAAAGATTTCATAGGTTTTTTGCCAACTGATCCATATTTTTTGTCAAAGATTACAGGAAAGGAATATTTACAATTATTATGTAATGCCAGAAATATTGAAATAAATAATTTCAAAGAAAAAAATATTTTTGACTTACCCCTAGATCAATACGCCGAAACGTATTCTACAGGAATGAAAAAGAAACTAGCATTAACAGGTATTTTATTGCAAAAAAATGATGTTTTTATTTTAGACGAACCATTTAATGGAGTTGATATTTATAGCAATGCAATTATTAATCAGCTTTTGGTAAAATTAAAAGAACTTAATAAAATAGTGATTTTGTCATCACATATTTTTTCTACATTGTATGAAACTTGTGATTATTTACATCATTTAAAAAATGGATGTATTTTAAAAAGTGTAGATAAATCTCAATTTGAAATTATTGAAAAAGAGATGCAAGCGTCGGGTATTGGACTTAAAATAGATAAGTTAGATTTAGAATAAATCTTATTTTAAAATTCGATAAATAGGATATCTCATATGTGCTTTTTCATAGTTTTCTGATTGTTTATGAATCCAATCTAATTGTGCGTACCAATTCTTAGCAAAAGCACTATCCTTTTTCTTTTCTTCGAACTTCTGTTTCAGTTTTTGATCACTTTTTAGTAATTCTGATGCTTTATCTTCCCAAACATATGGAGAGAACCCTTCCTTTTGTTGTAAAATAGTATCGAAGAAATTCCAATTAAAAAATGAGTCAGGAGCTTCGGGTTCTAATGTTTCCAATAAATACCTAAAGCCTTTTTGATTCGTAGGAATGATCAAGTCTCCATTTTTAAAAATTATTTCTTCTACGCTTTTTTTAACGGTGGTTGAATAATGTAAATAATGACCTTCATAAGGAGATTTTCGACTTTTGTAATCCTTTATGTGATACACTTCTACGGATATAGTAGAATCTTTTTCTAAGGTTTTGTATGATATTTGGTTGCGGTCTAATTTTATTTTCATATCCCACAATCCTTGTGGAATTATGTAAGCTTTAGGAATAGTAATTTCAGTAGTTGATGTAAAATAATTTTGATATAGTACTTCCTTAGAATAGGGTCTTTTCTGATCATATTTTAGTCGTTTTGATCCAGTGATTTCACTATCAATATATGCTCCTTCATATCCCTTAAAAGTAAATTTGGTTACTTTGGTTGTATCTACTTTCCAGTTTACAGGATATGTCTTTTGTTTTGGTAAATCTGAAAATGCAAGCTCACGAAGAGATTTAATTTTTTCACCATCTTTTTCAATAATATCAATCATTGATTTCATTAATTGATAGGTGCCTTCTACTCTAGGTTTGTAAGGTTTTAGCATATGGGTTTCTACCATCATTCCTAAGGTGTTCCATAAGGTAGTATATCCGGTAGAATATCTGGGAGAATCCATAAACTGTGTCCAGCCTTTGTCTGGGGTGGTTCCCCAAACATTCACATAAGGAGTGATATCCCAGTTTTTAGCAGAAAGCGATGTTTCTAGCTGTGGATGCATTTCGTTATGTAGATAATCACCAAGCTTACCATTTAATTTATTATGTTGGGTGAATAAATGTGTTAATGTATATTGGTAATCAGCTCCATTACTTACATGGTTATCGATAAAAACATCAGGTTGTACCAAATGAAAAATCTCTGCAAAGGTTTGTGCATTTTTTGTATCACTCTTTATAAAATCACGATTCAGGTCATAATTTCGAGCATTTCCTCTAAAACCGTACACTTTCGGTCCATTTTGATTGGTTCGAGTTCCGGTATTACGATTTAATGCACCGCCAATGTTATAGATAGGGATCGCTACTGTAACCGTGTTTTTCGGTGCTTCGATTTTACCTTGAGCAATATCTCTAAAAAGTAACATTGTTGCATCAATACCATCGCTTTCTCCCGGATGAATTCCATTATTGATTAGTAGGATACGTTTGGTTTTTCGAATTTTTTCGAAATCAAACTCTTTATCAGGATTAAGAGTAATTATATGTAAAGGATTACCGCTGTCAGTAATTCCAATTTTTCGAATATCGATTTCCGGATAGGTTTCAGAAAGATTTTTATAATACCTAATCACTTCTGGATATGTTGGTGTTTCAGTACCGTTACTTTTTTCGAAAATTGTTGTAAAATCAATATTTTTAGTAGATTCTTTTTCAGAAGTATTACAAGAAATAATCATTAATAAGCTGATAGTAAGTAGTGTAATTCGCATAGGTGATATGTATGAGGGATAAATATACTAAGTTTTACGATTTTTAAATCTTCTATAACGTTTTAGTTGTATATGAGGTATAGAATAGCAATTGATTTTGCTTGTCAAGACATAAATTAACTGTATTTTTGCCCCCTCAAAATAAACTGATTATGACCGAGTTTGTAAGAAAAATTATTCCAAATGCTAAAGATGATGTTATAGCAGGAATTACTGTGTCATTAGCTATGATACCAGAGGTAGTGGCTTTTGCTTTTGTGGCTCAAATTGATCCTTTGGTGGCATTGTCTGGAGCTTTTATTATAGGGCTTATTACAGCTGTTTTTGGTGGGAGGCCTGGTTTAATATCAGGTGCTGCAGGTGCAGTGGCAGTTATTTTTGTAAATCTAATATCAGAAGGTCACGCAAAAGGTTTAGAATTTGATATTCCAATAGATAACATGGGATACTATTATTTGTTAGCTGCCGTGGTTTTGATGGGGTTGATTCAGATCATTGCAGGGGTATTTAAATTAGGTCGTTTTGTCCGTTTAATTCCGCATCCCGTTATGATGGGATTTGTAAATGGCTTGGCAATAGTGATTTTTATTGCTCAGGTAAAAATGTTTACTCATAAGAAATTAGAAATAGCAGCCGATGGAGTAAAAAAGTATATCAGTATTCCTATGGAAGGAATCGAACTCTACACAACACTAGGGTTGGTGTTGTTAACAATGATGATTGTTTGGGGACTCCCTAAATTAACTACTAAAATACCTGCTGCTTTAACTGCAATATTAGTAACTACTGGAATTGTGGTATTTGCTAAATTAAAAGTAAGTACAGTAGGATCATATATTAGAGAAGGTGGAGGTGATGGTCTTTCTGGTGAATTTCCTACACCCAATGTAGAGTTATGGGAATTCTTACCTTTTACGGCTGATACTTTATGGTTTATTTTACCCTTCGCATTTTTGGCAGCTTCGGTTGGACTGATAGAATCCTTAATGACAATGAATTTAGTTGATGAATTAACAGAATCTAGAGGTGATGGTAATCGCGAGTGTGTTGCTCAGGGATTTGGTAATGTAGTAAGTGGGTTATTTGGAGGTACTGGTGGGTGTGGTATGATAGGTCAAACAGTGATTAATATCAATGCAGGAGGGCGAGGAAGATTGTCTGGTATAATAATGGCTGTCACTTTATTGATTTTTATTTTGTTTGCTGATAGCTACATAGAACAAGTGCCTATTGCGGCTCTGGTAGGAGTTATGTTTATGATGGTGATAGAGACTTTCGCATGGTCTAGTTTTCGTATTCTTAGAAAAATTCCGATTGCTGACGCTATTGTTTTAGTCATTGTATCGGCAGTTACTGTTATTTATGATTTGGCGATTGCCGTTTTTGTAGGAGTTATTATTTCTGCTTTAGTTTTTGCTTGGGAAAATGCGAAAAAAATTAGAGCTAGAAAACATCTTAAGGAAGATGGAACCAAGGTGTATGAAATTTGGGGTCCGCTTTTCTTTGGTAGTATACAAGCTTTTAATAGTAAGTTTGATATAGCGAATGATCCAGATAATGTAGAGATTGATTTTATTGAATCTCGTGTGAGTGATCATTCTGCACTAGAAGCTATTTTTAATCTAGTAAGGAAATATGAAGAAGCTGGTAAGCAAGTTAGGTTAAAACACTTAAGTGAAGAATGTCAAGCATTAATGATCAAAGCTTCTCCAAGATTAGCAAACGTTATAGAGCACGATATTGATGATCCGAGATATCACGTAATGGCTAAAGTCATGAAGTAAATAAAATGTATATTTCGATCTTTAAGTCGAAAATAAGTATTAAAATGGATATTCCTTTTGAACCGGTAGTTTTTGGTATTAAAGTGAATATCCATTTGATTTTAGAATATGCTGCTTTTTTTGTTGGATTTCGATACTATGTATTTCTAAAAAGGAATATAACAGATCCAATATCTTCTACGAATAGATTATCAATAATCATAGGAGCAGTCTTCGGAGCATTTTTAGGATCTAGAGTCATTGGTTTTTTAGAAAATCCTTCTTTTTTAGCATTTAGTCCAGAATATCTAGTTCAGTTGTTAAGCGCTAAAACTATTATGGGCGGTCTTTTTGGAGGTTTGATAGGAGTTGAGCTAGCTAAGAAAATCATTGAAGAAAAAAGATCATCTGGAGACTTATTCACGTTTCCTATTATATTAGGGATAATAGTAGGAAGAGTTGGTTGTTTTTTAGCTGGAATCAACGAATTTACTTACGGAAAAGAGACATCTTCTTTTTTGGGAATGGATTTAGGAGATGGTTTGTTAAGATATCCAATTGCGCTTTTCGAAGTGGTCTTTTTAATACCATTATGGATTGTTTTAAAGCGATTTCAAAATAAGCGTAATTCAGATTCAGGAATACTTTTCAAGTATTTTATGATTTCTTATTTTCTATTTCGTTTTTTGATAGAGTTTTTAAAACCTAATACTTTTTTTGTTTTAGGACTTAGTAGTATTCAGTATTTATGTATCTTATGCTTGATTTACTACCATAAAACAATCCGAAAACTCTTTTATGCCAACTAGAAATTATACGTATTACGATTTTACATTAAGTTTATGTCCTACCTGTCTTAAGAGAATTGATGCCAAAATTGTTTTTGAAGAAGATAAGGTTTTTATGTTAAAGCGATGTCCTGAACATGGCAGATCCAAAGTGCTGATAGCAGATGATATCGAATATTATAAGAATATCAGAAATTATAATAAACCTTCAGAGTTTCCTTATAAATTTAATACTTCAACTGATTACGGATGTCCATATGATTGTGGGTTATGCCCTGATCATGAGCAGCACTCTTGCTTATCAATTATCGAGGTTACGGATAGATGTAATCTTACCTGTCCAACTTGTTATGCATCCTCATCACCTCATTATGGGAGGCATAGAACACTGGATGAAATAAAGAAAATGTTGGACACTATTGTCGAAAATGAGAAAGAACCTGATGTTGTTCAGATTAGTGGAGGTGAGCCAACGATACATCCTCAATTTTTTGAGATACTTGATTACGCCAAGAAATTGCCTATTCGGCATTTGATGGTAAATACAAATGGAGTCAGAATAGCCAAGGACATTGGATTTGCGGAACGACTAGCAAGTTATATGCCTGATTTTGAAATTTATTTGCAGTTTGATTCTTTGAAAGCTGAGGTTTTGGAAAAGCTAAGAGGAGAGGATCTTACTCAAGTAAGAAAACAAGCTATTGAAAATTTAAACCAATTTAACCTATCTACTACTTTGGTAGTTACCTTAGAAAAAGGACTAAATGATTCAGAGATAGGGGATATCATATCATTTGCTACACAACAGAAATGTGTAAGAGGAGTAACGCTACAGCCTACACAAATTGCTGGCCGATTAGAGGATTTTGATACTCAAGAAAATCGAATTACTTTGACAGAAGTTCGCAGAAAAATATTAGAACAGTTTCCTGTTTTTGAATCTGATGATTTAATTCCTGTACCCTGTAATCCAGATGCTTTAGTGATGGGGTATGCATTGAAGAATGAAGAAGGAATCATTCCTTTAACACGCTATGTGAATCCGGCGGATTTATTAAATAATGGGAAGAACACCATTGTTTATGAACAGGATACGGAATTGCATGGTAAAATGTTAGAGTTGTTTAGTACAGGGAACTCTGTAGATGTAGCCTCTGAGAATCTTAAATCTATTATGTGCTGTCTGCCGGAGATTGATGCACCTGATTTAGGGTATGATAACTTATTTAGAATTATTATTATGCAATTTATCGATGCTTATAATTTTGATGTAAGGGCTGTTAAAAAGTCTTGTGTACATATAGTAAATAAGGATTGTAAAATTATTCCTTTTGAAACCATGAATCTATTTTATAGAGATGATAAAAAAGAATATCTTGAACAATTAAGAGAAGAAATAATATGATCACGAATTCAATTTTATTAGAGGTTGGAAATCTTAATGGAATAGTGTATTTAATCTTATTAATTTTGTTAGGACCACCAATATTTTTAGCATTGATTGGTTTGATTCTTTTTAGAACTAAAAACCGTAAAGCAGGAAAAGTTTTTTTTATTCTTGCAGGGGTTTATCTTGTAGTTGGATTAGGAATTTGTGGAGCATTGCTGGCTCAAGGTTAATCTCTTTCTAAAAGATACATGTGTTCATTAAGAATTTGATTCTTATTATTTATACCGAACTCTGACGCGTACATCCCTGCTAAATCAAATTCATTTTCATGCTCTTTAAGATGATAGCCTTTTATGTTTGAATAATATGAATTAGGTATGGTTTGATGAGAAAATGAGTCATTAGTATCATTATTACTGTCAAAATAATTAAGCAATCTTTTGTATATATCGGTTTTCTCTATTTCGGGTACATAAGATACACTTCCTACCAGATCTCCTTCGTGCTGAAGGTTTTTAAAAACTCGAAAAATTTTGTTGGTAACCGTTTGATTTAAGAAGAATAAAACGCCTTCTAGTAGTATAAATATAGGTTTGTTTTTGATCAAAGGTTTTAATGAAGCGATCATCTCTTCTTCTGTGTCTAAATTAAAATCCAAAGATAAATATTGGATATCACGTTTAGGTAATTTCATTTCTTCAGTCCAAAGATCTACGTACTCTTTTTTGTATTTGATAATTTCTTTTTTGTCAATCTCTATAGTAGAAATGGTATCTTCTAATAAAAATTGATACATGCTAAAGCCAGCTCCAAAATTGATTAATGTTCCGCCATTATTTTTATTAAAAAAAGATTTCATTTGCTCATAAAAGAACCTGTTTCTTATGCTATGTAAAATAGATTCATGTTCTGAAACATTCTTTAGGATGTCAGGTATCAAAGCTTCAGTGGCAGGATTATTCCACAGCTTCGCATAAATATCTTTACTAACATCTTCATGTTGTGATCTATATGTAGATACTACAAAGGCGGTTTCATGGATTTGCATACTATTATAATAAATTGATGACTAAAATTATCAAAAATATTCTATTAAGTATTGATGGTTTTGTGTTTTTTTAATTGAAGGCATAAAAAAACACCGCCATTCCAAGCAAGAAAATAGCGGTGTCTTTAAAATATGTATTTAAAAAATTATGGCAATAATCCAGTAATTTGTGTGGTGTCAGTTATTATAGTGTCCTTTTCTTTTTTGTCATTATTTGCTAATCGAGTATTTTCCTTGCTGTTTATATTAAAACCATTCTTGATCATCAACTCCTTGTAGAAGTCAGTTTTGGTTTCCGTAGTGGTAGTTTGGATTTTTTTGATTTTAATATCAAAATTATTTACAGCGATCAAGGTTTCATAAAAATCCACCTTAGTATTCTTAACATCATTAGAATTCTCGTTAGTAGATTGTAAAGAAGACGTTTCTTGAGCGTTTACATTAGAGAAAGAAAATAAAATTATAATCGTAAGAATAATAGTTTTCATAATTTTGGGGCTTAATGAATTTATTACTTGATCTGTAGCAAATTTACAATCAAACAGTTATGAAAAAAAATGATTTAAGATCTTTTAGATAAAGCGATCTTTTATATCGATAAACAACACATATTTTACGGTTTAACCGTATTTTATTATATGATTTTTGTTCTTTTCTGCATTGATTTTCGGTTTGTAATTCTTTAAGCCTAGTAATTTATGTTAAGGTTTAATTTGTTTTTAATGAAATAGGTGTTGTGTTTAGCTAAGTGTAACATGTGCCTTGTAGTCGATAGACTACACTTAATGTTAAGAGGGGTGTTTTCTGATATTGTTTGGGTTATATTATTATATAAATGTTAGTTTGCTAAAATCTCTATTCAAAATATTTTTATTATCAACTTCTAGCCAGTTATCAAGTATAGTAGCATATATACTCCTAAAGTCTACATTATATTTAATATCTCCATTAGTATCCAGATTAGATAGGTCGGGTAGTTCATTATAAACACCTGGCTTTTTTAGAGAACCACCAATGGCAAGTACATTATTGGCTGCACCATGATCTGTTCCGCGACTTCCATTTTGTTTTACTCTGCGACCAAACTCAGAAAAGGTTAGTATTAGAGTGTCTTTAAATCTATTATTCTTTTTTAAATCTTTTACCAAGGCACCAACAGCTTCAGAATATATCCCCAATAATCTATCTTGACTATCTAATTGATTAACGTGACTATCAAAACCGCCTAGAGAACTATAGAAAACTCTAGTTTTTAATCCAGAAATAATAAAATCAGCAATGGTTTTTAGGTTTTTTGCAAATGATGACTGGGGATATTCTATATTGGTTTTATATGTTTTAGAAGTTTCATGGATATACGATGCAGATGAATAAGTTTCCAGCATTGTCTTATATAGGTATCCCTGATTATCTTCATCTAACATGTCTTTATGAGTGTTATCTACAAGCTTATTAAAAAAAGGTTCTCTTGTAGTGCGATATAATTGATTAGGATCAGAAACAGCTATGCCGTTCATTCTATTTCCTTTCATAGTAAGAGATAGTGAATTATCTACTTCTATTGCTTGATACGGATGTTGACAATTAGCATCGAGATATCTGCCTACCCAACCAGTAGATAAATATTGGTTAGTGTCACTAGCTGTTTGCCAGATGTCCGTACTTCTAAAATGTGATCTGTTCGGATTGGGATATCCTACATTGTTAATAATAGATACTTCTCCTTGATCATATAATTCTTTTATTGCTCTTAGGTTATCGTTAAAAGCTAGGTCATTTGTTATTTTTAAAGTTTGTGTTGTTTTTTTAGAAATTGTTGGTCTTAAACTGTGATATATGTCATTACTAATTGGTATGATACTGTTTAAACCGTCGTTTCCGCCAGAGAGTTGTATAATAATTACATTTTTATATCCGGATAATTGATCAGGCGTTAGAAATTCCATTCCTTTTAGAAATGAAGGAACTAATGCTATTCCTGAAGCAAAAACCGATTGTTTTAAAAAATCTCTTCTGTCCATAATCTTAGAGTTTTAGCAAAGTTGGTATTCTGGTAAGCTCATTAATTCTATAATGAAGTTTTTTGTATTGGAAGGATCAAGCTTTGTTATAATAGCGCTTGCTCCTTTGGATGGTTTAGGTTGAATTATGAAGTTTACTAATTCTTGTTTATCTCTTTGTTCAAGAGAGGTAAGAAAATTTTTCCAATTTGGTGTAGCTTTTACTTTTTTCTCAACTTGGGTTTTCATCTTTTTATATAATTTTTGACGCATCATCGAGGTTGCTTCCATATCGTTCTGGTCATGCCATTCGATTACTCCGTTGTTCAGAGTAACAGAAGCTAGTTTTAAGCGAAGCATCAATGTAGAGTTGTCTATCCAGGATTTTCCGCCAGGCCAGCCTGCTACGTTGGGAGGGAGGAATAATGTTTGATTTAATTTACGTTGCAGATAGAGGAGAACTTTCGGATCTTTATATACTACCTGAAATGGTTTACTTAAACCTACTATCAATTCTATAGGAGATTTTATTTTGGTTCCAATGTTTTGATATTCATAAAACCAATCGCTCATCAATATCTTTCTCATTAAGATTTCCAGGCTATAGTTAGATTCGTAAAAAGTAGTTGCTAATTCTTCTATATGTTTTGGATCTATTTTTTCGTTCACAAAATATCGATAGATCTTTTCTGTTATGTATTTGGCAGTTTGTTTTTGATCTAGGAGAATTTTGATAACATCCTCTCCGGTAAAATATCCGGTTTTTCCTAAAACTGTTTTGGATTCAGAATCGTGTCGATTTTTTCTAAATACAAAAGAACCATTTTCATTGAAGTTCCAACCTGTAAAGGCTCTTGCTGCTTCTTTGATATCTTTTTCTGTATAGCCATTATCTCTGCCTAATGTAAAAAGTTCCATCACTTCACGTGCAAAATTTTCATTTGGACTATTTTTTCTGTTTTGTCTGTTATTTAGGAATAATAACATTGCTGGAGATTTAGAAACTTCCATTAACATATCTCCAAAGTTTCCTAATGCATGTTTTCTAATTATATTATTCAGGTGAAGACTAGCTCTTGGGGTTTTTAATCGAACAGCAAAATGATCATGAAAAAATAACGTCATTTTTTCTCTAAGAACTTGTTTTGTTTCTACAAGCTGTTTTAGCCAAAGTACATTGAGTTCTAACATTTTTTGATTGCGAAGTTTTCGTAATTCTTTACGTTCTTCGCGGGATAGATCTTTTTGCTTTTTAAGTAAAGAGCCAAAATCTAGTGATAACGGATTTTCCTTTATACTCTCTATAAATAATTGATCTACAATTTGTTTCTTAGAAAACTTTCTGGCAAATTTTAGTTCAGATGAAGAAATCCCGAAACCAGTTCTCCAGTAAAGGTGTTGTATTTGTTTATCTGATAAAGAAGTACTCATAATCACAGGCTTTGTATATAGGACTGTGATTTAGATAGAAGGTTTAATAGAGGGATTATTTTTATGTTCTATTAGATCCCATTTATTACCATATAGATCTTCAAAAACTACAACAGTTCCATAGATTTCTTCTCTTGGTTTTTCAAGAAAAGATACTCCCTTGGATTTCATATCAGTATAATCTCTCCAAAAATCATCACTATGTAGGAATAAGAAAACTCTACCACCTGTTTGATTTCCAATCGCTTTTTCCTGTTCTGAAGTCGCAGCTTCTGCCAGTAAAATTATAGTTTCAGAACTATTTTGAGGAGCAATGGTAACCCAACGTTTTCTATCACTTAGTTTAGTATCTTCAATAAGTTTGAAGTTAAGCTTAGTTAAATAATAATGAATAGCTTCATCATAGTTTTTAACGACTAAGGTAATAGCCCCAATACTTCTTTTCATTATTAATTACAAGTTATTTCACTCAAAACAGCAATTTCGTTGATAGCATCATTTTGAGTTATATTTTCAGAGAAAAGAACAAATCTATCAAGCGCATGGAAAGTAGATCTTGCAGAAACCTCTAGTGTATATATTCCAGATGCATCAAATTCGACAAAAATATCATGTGCATCATTATCACTTGTAGAGGATTGCCATTTCCATTGTTCTGCATCACCACTTTTATAAATTTTAAACCAGCCACCTTTACTAGCGCCATTAGGAGTAGGTGATTGACCAGTATCTGCTGGATAAACAACACTCTCTCCTTTTTTTCCATAAAATTTGGAAGCATCTGAAAATCGTAACCAAGAATCGTTGTGTTCAGATCCCGATGTTCCATTGGTTATTCTAGATCTCCAGATAAATTGATAAACACCTGGATTAGAAATTTTTATTTTATAAGTAAGTAAACCATTCCCAGGAGCGTTTAAAAATTGATTCTCTTTCCATACCAAGTAATGTGTTCCTAGGAATCCCGTAGTTGAGTTTTCTTTTGTCCAATCATTGTGATCTTTAATACTTTCAAATTCTACTACAATCAATCCATCTTTTTCCTCATAAATAGAAGTATTAGCATCTTGACAAGTTACAGGGTCTGTAGTACTATCAGTTGCTTCATCACTACTACAAGAGTAAAATATTGTGATCATAGAAAAGATTAGTATTAATTTAGAGGGGCTAAACATAGGTTGCATAGGTGTAATTTTTTGGGGTTTAACGAATTTTATATTTTTTTTACTCTCACAGTATCGGGGACTAATCCGGTGTAATCACCATTGTTTCTTATAACATCCCGAACGATAGATGATGAAATATAACTTTTTCCAGATGAGGTAAGTAGAAAAACGGTTTCTATTTCTGTTAGCTTTCTATTAGTATGCGCAATAGCTTTTTCAAATTCAAAATCTCCCGGATTTCTAAGTCCTCGTAGAATAAAATTAGCATCCTGTTGTTTGCAGAAATCTACAGTCAACCCTTTATAAGTCATTACTTTAATTTGAGGTTCGTCTTTGAAAGCTTCTTCAATAAAACGCTTTCGTTCCTCTAAAGAAAACATATATTTCTTTTCGGCATTTACACCGATGGCTAATATAATTTCATCAAAAAGAGTCAATCCTCTTTCGATGATATCGTAATGTCCTAAAGTAATTGGGTCAAATGAACCTGGAAAAACAGCTCTTCTCATAAGTGAATCTTGATTATTTGTATAAATATAGGTAAAGTTACAAAGTAAAAATTAGTTTCATTTCTAATTTCATATTCTTGTTATATCTCTGTTTTTATTGCTTCTTCAATGGTATTGGTTAATAATTCTGGTAAACTAATACCTGCGGCAATTGCTTGTTGAGGTAGAATACTAGCTTCGCTAAATCCGGGGTTTGTGTTCATTTCTACAAAATGAGGTTCTCCATTATGAAAAATATATTCGCTTCTAGAAAACCCTTTTATTTTAAGTATCTGGTATATTTTTAAAGCTAAGTTTTTTACTTTTCGCTCATCTACCTCACTCAGTCTGGCGGGTGTTATCTCTTGTGATTTTCCTAAATATTTTGCTTCATAATCAAAAAAATCATTTTCTGAAATAATTTCAGTAATTGGTAATACAGTGTCCTGTCCTTTATAGGTAATCACACCTACAGAAACTTCTGTTCCACTTAGGAAAGATTCAATAATAATCTCGTCATCTTCTTTGTAAGCTACATTAATGGCAGGAATTAGTTCTTCTTCTGTTTTAACTTTAGAAACTCCATAGCTGCTGCCAGCTTTGTTAGCTTTTACAAAACAAGGTAAGCCGACAGTATTTATTATAGATTTAGCATGTATTGCATCACCTTTGTTTAAGAAATAATTTTTGGCAGTTGGAATTCCATAAGGTTTTAAAGTACTAATACAGTCTCTTTTGTTAAAAGTAAGAGCAGCTTGATAAAAATCACAAGCTGTTTGTGGAATTCCGATCAACTCAAAATAGGCTTGTAATAAGCCATCTTCTCCCGGAGTGCCATGAACAATATTAAAGGCGGCATCAAAATTGATTTTGGAACCATCAAGATGTAATGAAAAATCATTCTTGTCTATGTTGGTTTTTTGATCATTGTCATCAACATAAAACCATGAGTCTTTAGTAATATGAATTCGATAAGGTTGGTATAAGTTTCTATCCAGATGCTTATATACTACATTTCCACTTTGGATAGAAATATCAAATTCACTGGAGTAACCTCCCATAAGGATGGCAATATTCTTCTTCATTGAGTACTGTTTACAAACAAAAATATCATTTATCTCACAACAAAAGCTAAAAAGTTTCCGTTTTTATATCTTTGCCGAAACTATCAATCGATACATGGATTTTATAAAAGGACTTTTGAGATTTATTTGGAGTAAAACATTTCTTATTCAACTTGTAATTGCAATAGCAATGACCGTGATTTTATGCTATGTAGCATTGAAGTGGTTAGATGGTTCTACAAACCACGATCAGCGAATTGTGGTGCCGAGCTTAAGTAAGAAGACGTTAGATGATGTGAAAACACTTTTAGAGTCGAAGGATTTGAGGTATGAGGTTCAGGATTCTGCCAATTTTAATCCGGATTTCCCTAGATATTCTGTTATAGAACAAAATCCTGTGGCTGGTAATATGGTTAAAGAAAATAGAAAAATCTATGTTACGCTAAATCCATCAGGTTACCGCAAGATTGAGGTTCCTAATGTGATTCGTAAAACCAGAAGACAGGTAGAACCAAGATTAGTTGCGTTAGGTTTTAAGATAGGTTCGATTACTTATAAACCAGATCCATCAGATCAGGTGCTTGAGCTTAAGTACAAAGGAAAAGCATTAAAACCAGGCGATAAAATAATGAAAACTTCCACTATCGATTTGGTAGTTGGTGATGAGAGCGGAAACTTAAGACTTTCCCAATAAAATTAATACCATAAACAACATACTTTTGGAAGAGAATCCGGATATTGAAAATTTAGGACCTAATGAAGATGATCTATACGAACACCATCGGTCTGTAGCCGGAGCGGGACAAGTTCCTCTTCGTGTAGACAAATTTTTAATGAATTTTATTGAAAACGCTACACGAAATAAAATACAACAAGCTGCCAAGGAAGGAAGTGTTTTTGTTAATGATGTGGCAGTAAAGTCAAATCATAAGGTAAAACCAAACGATGTTGTGCGGGTTTTGTTTTCACATCCTCCTTATGAGAATTTACTAACTCCAGAAAATATTCCGCTTGATATTGTATATGAAGATGATGTCCTTTTGGTAGTTAATAAACCCGCAGGTATGGTAGTACATCCGGGCCATGGGAATTATTCAGGTACTTTGATTAATGCTTTAATTTATCATTTTGATAACCTACCGAACAATAGTAGTGATCGTCCAGGGTTAGTACATCGTATTGATAAGGATACGAGTGGATTATTAGTAGTTGCTAAAACTGAAGAAGCTATGACTCACTTAGCAAAGCAGTTTTTTGATAAAACTTCAGAACGCGAATACGTAGCTATTGCTTGGGGTAATATGAACGAAGATGAAGGAACTATTGAAGGTAATATAGGACGTCACCCTAAGAACAGATTACAAAATACTGTTTTTGTAGGAGATGATGCTGATAAAGGAAAACCAGCAGTTACGCATTATAAAGTAATAGAGCGCCTAGGATATGTGACTTTAGTTTCGTGTAAATTAGAAACAGGGAGAACGCATCAGATTCGTGTGCATATGAAATATATAGGCCACACATTATTTAATGATGAGCGCTATGGTGGGGAAAAGATTCTTAAAGGAACCACTTTTACTAAATATAAACAGTTTGTAGAGAATTGTTTTAAAGTTTTACCAAGACAAGCGTTACACGCCAGGACTTTAGGGTTTGTACATCCAATAACTGGTGAGAAAATGCATTTTGAAACTTCTATACCTGATGATATGGAGCAATGTGTAGAGCGTTGGAGAAAGTATGCTAAAAATCAATTGGATGTATAGCATATTAGAGTCCTAATAAAGAAATGGAAATATCTTTCATAGAAATTTTTACCCTAATAGGAATTGTTCACGGATTCATTTTGGGACTCATCATCTTGTTTTCTAGATTTTTCAGAAATAAAGAGAACTCTTATTTAGGATACACACTTGTAGTGTTATCTATTATTGGAATAAATAACTGGTTTTGGGATTTAGGAAGGAACCCTATCATCATTTCGATTTCAGACCTTTTTTTATGGCAGTTTTTATACCCGGTAACATTGTTTCTTTTTTTCTTAAAGAAGGTTAAGCATCCATTTGCAGAAAGTAAGAAAAGTAAACTTCTTTATATCCCATTTATTATACTTAGTGTAATCAATATTCTAATCTCTTTTGATACTATATTTGATGTATATAAGACGAACTTTGTCTATAAAAAAGAAGCAATATTTTACTTCTATAAGATAGTCAGTATCTCTTCCATTATTTTTCCGGTTATTTTAATTCTTTTTTCTGCTAAGTATCTTTTTTTTACTAAAATAAAAGGTGCTATTAAGTGGATTAAATGGATCTGGATATTTATGTCTTTCTTAGAAATTTATGGAATTGTTTTAGAAGGACAACGTTTTCTATACGGATCTAAGATGTCCTTAACATTTTTATGGATTGCAGTTTCAATTTTTATGTACTGGTTGATTTATAAAGGACTATATCAATTTAAACTGTCTAATGAGCAATATGAAGTGAGACAACTTCTCAATCGTTCTAAGAAAGAGATAAGATCTACAATAAAGAAAGAAACCAATACATATATAGATCAATTGATTATCCTAATGCAACAAGAGCATATTCATCATAATCCTGATTTGAGTAGGGATTTGGTTGCTAAAAAATTAGGAATAAGCAGTGGTTACCTCTCTCAGCAGATAAATACTAATTGTGATAAGAATTTTTCTGAGTTTATTAATCATTATAGGGTAAGCGATATTAAACAGATGATTCTTAATCCAGAGTTCGATAAATATAGCCTATTAGCTATCGGTATGGAAGGTGGGTTTAAATCCAAAACAACATTTTATACTGCTTTCAAAAAAGAAACAGGCATGTCTCCAAATACATTTAAGAAGAAATATAAATAGGTTCGAATTTGTTAGAGTCTTACAATCTCGAACATTACCAATAATTACTTTCACTAGGTTTGACACTGTTAATTATAAAATAATACCAGATGTATAAATTTAGTAAACCCTTTGTCTCTTATTGCATTTTAGTTGTAATCAGTTTCACTTCATTATTTAGTCAACATAAAAGTTTTGCTTTTGAAAACGTCCACGTTATTCCAATGAATAGGGAAATAGTGTTGCATAATCAACGAGTAATTATTATAGATGGGAAAATATCCAAAATTGAACCAGTTTCAGCAAAAAGAGCCAAAGATATTGATAGCATAATCAATGCTAAGGACAAGTATTTGATTCCTGGTTTAGCAGAAATGCATTACCATCTAGAAAATAATGCAGAAAATGAATTTAAGCTCCTGATAGCTAATGGGGTTACTACAGCGAGGAATATGGCAGAATATGATGGGCAAGATCAAATAAAAATTAGAGAGCAGGCCAATAACAACGAAATATTGGCTCCTTATTATGTGACTTCAGGACCCTATCTAAAAGCAAAAGATTTACAAACAAGTACTGATGTTGTAAATGTGGTTAAGATGCATCAAGAGAAAGGGTATGATTTTCTGAAAATAGCCGATAATTTACCAAAGGAAATATATCTGAAACTTCTGGAAGAAACAGGACGATATAATATTCCGGTTATAGGTCATGGTCAAAGAAAGCTTCCATTAGAATATTCATTAAAAATGAAATCAATCGCTCATATAGAAGAGTTTATGAATATTTTTAGTTCTGAACAAAAAGAAGACACGATATATCTTAAACAAGCTGCAATCAAAATAAAGGAAAGTGGTATTTATGTTTCACCTACTCTAGGTATTTTTGAAATGATTAGTCGATATGCGGATGATGAGAAGTTTGAGATTTTGAAAAGAAATGATGAAATTAAATATCTTCCAGAAAAATACGCTGCTTACTGTATGTCGGATAGTACTCATTATCGAACTAATTCTTGGTTTACTGCTCCAGAATCTTTGATTAGGCTACAAAATGAGTTAGAATGGCAACAAAGGTTTACTAAGATCTTGAGTAATGAAAAAGTGCCGTTATTAGCAGGAAGTGATACGTATGGGTTGTTTTTGCCTGGTTTCTCATTGCATAGAGAATTGGAGTTGATTTGTGGTGCAGGAGTATCGCCTTATGAAACCTTAAGGACTGTAACTGTATATCCTGCTAAATATTTGAATAGAGTATCAAGCGGTACTATTGCTGAAGGTAAATTAGCAGATCTGGTATTATTAAATAAAAATCCATTAGAAAACATACAAAATACCAAGACTATTGAAGGTGTAATGCTTAAAGGAAAATGGATGGGTAGAAACACACTTGATTCGATGTTGGAAGAGGTAGAATATGGAGTGAAAAAAGAGTAGTAATAGTTCACAAAGCTTGCACTATTACTACAATGTATTCAATATTAACTAAACGTTACTAAAAACTTTATTTTTAAATAAATAAGGAAAATTCAGGAAATAATATTATATTCGCGCTTTAATTATTTACAATGAACAAAGGAACAGTAAAATTTTTTAATGACTCCAAAGGATTTGGATTCATCACAGAAGAAGGATCAAACAAAGATCATTTTGTACACATTTCAGGCTTAATCGACGAAGTTCGTGAAGGTGACGAAGTAGAGTTTGATTTACAAGAAGGTAAAAAAGGAATGAACGCGGTAAACGTGAAAGTATTATAATATACATATTGACTTTTTTAAAACATAAGCCTATCCATTTGGATAGGCTTTTTTTGTTTTCTTGTGTTTTAATCAAATATGTATATACTATGAATTTAGTTAGTATCTTAGATAAAACTAATGTAAATGAGTAAGATAGGGGTTATAGGAGCTACAGGAATGCTTGGTCATCATGTTGCGAAAGCTATTTTAAGTAACTCAGAAAACCAGCTGATAGTCTTACATAGAGAAACTTCCAATCTTTCAGCTATAAGGGATTTAACTTTTGAAAGTAGAATCACAGATTTAAATGACGGGGATAGTTTAAAAAAATCATTTCAAGGATTAGACTATGTTTTGAATTGTGGTGCATATTATCCCACTGATCCGAAACCTCTAAAAAAAGAAATTAAAATAGCGGAGCATCAAATGAATAATTTCGTTAATGCAATTAACGAAAGTGGTGTAAAAAAGGGATTGTATTTAGGCGGAGCAATTGCTATTCCAAAATCCAGTAATGGAATCGGTAGTGAAGATCTGTTTTATGATAAGAGGCCGGTTAATAAATCAGCCTATGTTCAGGTTAAATATGTAATGGATAAAATAGCTAGGGAAGCTGCAGTATCAGGAACACCTATCGTAATCGGAATACCTTCTATGACTTTTGGAGAGTTTGATTATGGCCCATCAACAGGGCGACTGATAACGAATACTGTAAATCAAACACTACCAGGATATGTTGATGGAAATAGAAATGTAGTGTATGCAGGTGACGCAGCAAGAGGTTTGTTATTGGCTTGTTTGAATGGAAGAATAGGAGAGCGATATTTAGTTACAGGCGAAAATATATCCATGGAAAGTTTAGTTAATAAAATAGTTCAAACCGCTAAACTTCCAAAAATGCCTAAAAAAGTTTCAATTCGTCTTGCTAAAATGGTATCCAAGATTAAAATGGCACAATATAAAATGTTCGGAGGAGAACTTCCTTTGCTTAATGATACAGCTATTGCAGTTATGTCAGCTGGACAATTTCTTAGCGGAGAAAAAGCTAAAAGAGATATAGGATATGAGCCAGAAGTATCTATAGATGAAACGATTCAAAAAAGTATTGATTGGTTTAAAAAAGAGAGTTATATAAAATAGTATGCTATAATACCTCTTCAGACTAATTAAAATATTATATCACATAGAACATTTCGATACCCTAATAGACAAGAATTACGCTAGTTGATTTTATTTATCAGAACACTATTGTACTTTTGAGGAAATAAAAGTCACCTGAATGAAAATTGTAGTATCACCAGCCAAGTCCTTAGATTTTGAAACATCGTTACCAACAGAAAAATATACAGAACCATCTTTTTTAGCGGAAGCAGAAAATCTAAATGCTGTGCTTCAGAAAAAAACTCCTAAAAAATTGTCTGAGCTGATGAGTATTAGTGATAATCTAGCTCAATTAAATTGGCAGCGAAATCAAGATTGGGAGCTTCCTTTTACATCAGAGAATGCAAGACCTGCTGTGTATGCGTTTAAAGGAGATGTGTATATCGGATTAGATAGTTATAGTATTCCAGAAGGTAAATTAGATGCGCTACAAGATAAACTAAGAATACTTTCAGGTCTATACGGGATCTTAAAACCATTAGATTTGATGCAGCCGTACCGATTAGAAATGGGAACTAAGCTCAAAGTAGGGAATAAGAATAATTTATATGAGTTTTGGAAAAAACAGTTGACTGAACAACTGAATGAAGAATTGGAAGATGATGAGTTATTTGTAAACCTTGCAAGTAACGAATATTTCAGTGTGATCGATAAGAACGTATTAAAGGTTCCAATAATTACCCCACAGTTCAAAGATTGGAAAGGTGACAAACTTAAGATAATTAGTTTCTTCGCTAAAAAAGCTCGTGGTATGATGGTACGCTATATTATTGATACAGGAGCAGAAACAATAGAAGAATTGAAAGGGTTTAATTATGATGGATACAGTTTCAGCGAAGAGTATACAACTAAAGAAAATGAATTAGTTTTTGTAAGGTAAATTTTAGATTGTAAATTAATATCTTTTTCTTAGTGACACTAACGATGCATTCAATTTCTAAATGTATCTAATTTTAGTATCTTCAACGTTTATATTATTTACATAAATCGTTAAGTGCAAAAAATCATAAATTTTCTCGATTGGATTGGTGAAAAAATGGGAACTCTGGTAAGTTGGGTAGCGGTTTTTTTGGCAATTGTTATTGGATTAGATGTCATTATTAGATATGTATTTCAATTTACATTTATTTGGATGATTGAGACAGAGATCTATTTATTTGGAATCTTGTTTCTGGTTGGTTCGGGATACACATTTAAATATGGAAAACATGTTAGAGTAGATGTGTTTTATACAAAGTTATCTGAAAAAGGTAAAGCCTGGATTGATCTATTAGGAGGTGCTTTTTTATTAATTCCATGGTGTTATGTGGTAATTGTTTCTTCTTGGTATTACGGATTATCTTCTTTCTTAATTAATGAAGGGTCTCCGCAACCAGGTGGATTACCTGCTTTATATGTGCTTAAGTTTTGCATCACTTTTGGTTTTGTCTTTTTACTTTTACAAGGTATTTCTCAGATGCTAAAATCGATTCAGATCATTTTTAATAGAGGTAATTAATGGAGTTTTTAGCAATCATCTTATTCGTAATTATCTTTGTCTTAATCCTAAAAGGATATCCAGTAGCCTTTACGTTGGGAGGCATTTCTGTAGCCTTTGCTTTTGGAGTATCGATTTTCGCACCAGAGTATTTTATCATGTCTACTTTTTATTTACTGCCTTCTCGGATTATGGGAGTGGTAAATAACTACGTCTTGATGGCAGTGCCTCTATTTATCTTTATGGGGATTATGTTGGAGAAATCAGGTCTTGCACAAAGTTTATTGGAAACTATGGCAATGATGTTTGGACGAGTGCGAGGAGGTTTGGCGATTTCTGTAGTTATTGTTGGAGCATTATTAGCTGCATCAACCGGAATTGTAGGAGCTACCGTTGTTACCATGGGGTTAATTAGTTTACCCACAATGCTAAAACGAGGATACAAAACAGAACTGGCAGTAGGAGTGATTGCTTCTTCAGGAACTTTAGGGCAAATCATACCACCATCTATCGTATTAGTATTATTGGCAGATACTATCAATAGTTCTTCAAGAGGAGCTGCATCGGTAGATGTGGGAACGTTGTTTTCTGCGGCTTTATTTCCAGGTTTAATTTTAGTTGGATTGTATATTGTGTATATTTTAATAAAATCTTTTATCCATAAAGAAGATGCGCCAAGTATTCCAGCTGAGGAAATTGCAGCGTTTAGAGGCGATAATTTCATTCCTAAAATACTTAAAGTACTCTTGTTACCTGTCTTGTTAATAGTAATCGTTTTGGGTTCGATTTTTACAGGTGTAGCTTCTCCAACAGAAGCTTCCGCGATTGGAGCACTGGGAGCGACCATTCTAACCATTGTTCAGAAAAAATTTTCTTTTAAAATTTTAAAGGAGGTGGCACAAGAAACCACAAAGTTAACTTCAATGGTCTTTTTTATTTTATTGGGTGCAACGACTTTTACATTAGTGTTTAGAACATTAGGAGGAGATCAATATCTTCAGGAATTGATTATGTCCTCTCAGTTAACTCCTTTGATGTTTCTGTTATTAGTAATGTTAGTGATTTTTATTGCAGGATTCTTTATAGATTTCATTGAAATAATATTTATAATAGTCCCTGTAGTAACTCCAGTTTTTAATGCTTTTGATATGAATATGCTTTGGGTGGGAATATTGATGGCATTGAATTTACAAACTTCATTTCTAACACCACCTTTTGGATTTGCTTTATTCTATTTAAAAGGTGTGGCACCAGAAACGGTCAAAACCAGCCAGATATATAGAGGAATTATTCCTTTTATTGTGATTCAGTTAATCATCGTAAGTTTAGTGATGTTTTTTCCAGAGATTATTTTTAATTCGAAGTAAATTTAGAAACCTATTAGAGTTTTTTAAGCTATAACTAAAGTTTTTTTAGGCTGTTTATTTCAGTTTTGGCAGCTTTTAGTATTTTTTTAAATTTTCTTTTTTGTATCCTACATTTTGATTGCAACAAATCAAGTTGAATTCTACAAATCAAAGATTCGCAATAATCTATGCGATTTTGAATAGGGAGTTTTGAAATAACTGTGTTATACAGATTATCTTTTTTTATCAACGAAGTTGTGAGGTGTTTTCTGAAAAATGACATTTTAGGTAGGTTAAAGAGGTTATCGTTATATTATATTTTAAATATTAAAATATAATTGCTTCTAAAAGTGCTCAAATTTCATTCCGTATTAGGTTCTTAAGCATTAAAATTCACCTAAAATTACAATGTATTTTTAGGTCTTCCTTTTTATAAGTATTGATTAGTTTTCAAAATGGTTTTCATCATAAATACTATTTCTTATTATAAGAAATAGTATTTAATTAGGAATAATTATAAATTGAGAGTCTAATAAAAATTAAAAAATGAGTTTTAATATAACACAGCTATTCCGAACATATGATATGAAAAGGTTATTCGTATTGTTATTAGTCAATTCATTTTTTTTATCCTGTTTAGGAGAACCACCTGCAAGTATGAACAACTCTTCATCCTACAATGTGGCAAAACCTAATAAAATATTTCATTGGAAAATGACAACGACCTGGCCGCCTAATTTTCCTGTTGTTGGTGAAGTAGCGGAAAAATATGCTAAATGGGTCGATGAACTATCTAATGGTCAAATTAAAATCAAAGTGTATGGAGGAGGGGAGTTAGTGCCACCTCTAGAAGCGTTTGATGCAGTTTCACAAGGAACAATCGAGATGGGATGTGGAGCTGCGTATTACTGGGCAGGGAAAACCCCGGCAGCACAATTCTTTGCAGCAGTACCTTTTGGGATGAATAGTCAGCAAATTACTTCTTGGTTAGAAGTAGGTGGTGGTTATGAGCTTTGGAAAAAAACCTACGCTAAATTTAATTTGGTGCCCTATATGGGAGGGAATACAGGAGTACAAATGGGAGGATGGTTTAATCGTGAGATCAATTCTATAGAAGATTTCAAAGGGTTGAAAATGCGTTTGCCTGGAATTGGAGGCAAAGTATTAGAAAAGGCAGGTGGAGCTGCAGTTTTAGTCGCAGGTAGTGAAATTTATACTAGTTTAGAACGTGGAGTTATTGATGCAACAGAATGGATTGGTCCATATCATGATTATAAAATGGGGTTCCATAAAATTTCTAAATATTATTATACTCCCGGTTGGCATGAAACTGGATCTCAATTAGAGTTTTTTATTAATAAAAATCTACACGATGGTTTGCCTCCACATTTACAAGCTGTTTTACAGGCAGCTGCTAAACAAGCTCAAGTTTGGGTATTATCAGAATTTGATAAACAGAATGGTATTTATCTTGATAAGTTAGTAAATGAAGAAGGAGTTGAGGTTAGAGAATTTTCTAAAGAAACACTCGATGCGTTAAGAGGTTTTACCGATGAAGCTATACAGGAAATGATAGGGGATGATCCTTTATCCAAAGAGGTATATGAAAGTTATTCTAACTTTCAGAAAAGAATTTCTAAATGGTCAGAAATAACAGAGAAAGCCTACTATAATAAGATTCAGAAATAGGTTGTTCGATCGTAACTTTTATTTTTAAGTGTTCATTATAACAACTTAATAGAATTAGTTAATTGTTAATACAAAACTTAATTATTTAATTTATTCTGATTAAAATGTATTGGAAGTATTATTTCTAATCAATATCTTCGCAGCGAATGTTCGCTAAATATTATTTAAACACAAAATTATTATCATGCAAATTAAGAAGGTTTTAGTTGCCAATCGAGGGGAAATAGCTATCAGAATTTTTAGAGCGTGTACGGAGATTGGTTTACAAACCGTAGGAGTTTATACCTATGAAGATAGATATTCTTTACATCGATATAAAGCAGATGAAGCGTACCAAATAGGAGCTGATAATGAGCCTTTGAAACCGTATTTAAATATTGAAGCGATCATAAAGGTTGCAAAAAAGAATAATGTGGATGCAATACATCCTGGATATGGATTTCTTTCAGAAAATGCTGATTTTGCGCAAAGGTGCGAGGAAAACGATATCATTTTTATTGGACCTAAAGTATCGGTACTTCGCTCATTAGGTGATAAAATAATGGCAAAAGAAGTCGCTATTGCTAACGATATTCCTATAATTCAAAGTAATAAAGAAGATCTTACAGATGTAAAGGTAGCAATCGAAGAAGCAAAACGCATTGGGTTTCCAGTTATGCTTAAAGCCGCTTCTGGAGGAGGAGGACGAGGAATGCGCGTAATCAGAAGTGTGGAAGAGCTAGAAAAAGCGTATCCTGAATCCCAGAGAGAAGCTTTAAACGCATTTGGAGATGACACAGTTTTTCTGGAGAAGTTTGTGGAAAACCCAAAACATATTGAAATACAGATTGTAGCAGATCATCACGGCAACATGGTGCACCTTTTTGAGCGGGATTGTTCCGTGCAGCGACGTTATCAAAAAGTGATTGAATATGCTCCTTCCTATGGAGTCGAGCAAGATATTTTGGATAATCTGTATGAATATGCTTTGAAAATATGCAAAGCAGTAGATTATAATAATATAGGTACGGTAGAGTTTTTAGTGGATGATGATGATAGTATTTATTTCATCGAGGTAAATCCTAGAGTACAGGTAGAGCATACGGTTACCGAAATAGTAACTGGTATCGATTTGATTAAAGCGCAAATTTTTATCGCAGGAGGTTATCAGTTATCGGATAAACAAATCAAGATAGAAAGTCAAGAGAGCCTTAAAGTAAATGGATATGCGGTACAATGTAGAATAACCACCGAAGATCCTGAAAACGATTTTAAACCCGATTATGGAACTATCACTACGTATAGAAGTGCTTCAGGGTTTGGTATTCGATTAGATGCAGGTAGTGTGTATCAGGGAGTAACGATTTCACCATTTTTTGACTCTATGTTGGTAAAGGTTTCTGCTAATAGTAGAACCTTGGATGGAGCCTGCAGAAAAATGCGTAGAGCTCTTTCAGAATTTAGGATTCGTGGTGTGAAAACAAACATGCCGTTTTTGGATAATATTCTAAAACATGAAACTTTTAGAAAAGGAGCGGTTACAGTTAATTTTATAAGAGATACAAAAGCATTATTTGCTGTCAAAGAATCTCGAAATCGTGCCACGAAGTTAGCAACATTTTTAGGAGATATTATTGTAAATGGTAATCCTGATGTAAAAACCATGGATCCAACAAAAACTTTTGTTCTTCCTAAAGTTCCAGAATTTGATCAAACAAATGGATATAAAAAAGGGACTAAAGATATATTAACGGAATTGGGACCTGAAAAATTTGCTGACTGGTTGAAGAATGAAAAGAAAGTTCATTTTACTGATACTACAATGCGTGATGCACATCAGAGTCTGCTCGCAACGAGAATGCGAACTTATGATATGCAAAAAGTAGCAGAAGGGTTTGCTAAAAATCATCCAGAAGTATTTAGTATGGAAGTTTGGGGTGGAGCAACATTTGATGTTTGTCTTAGATTTTTAAGAGAAAATCCTTGGGAACGTCTTCGTGAATTAAGAAAAGCAATGCCTAATCTACTATTACAGATGTTAATTCGAGGATCAAACGGAGTTGGATATACGGCTTATCCCGATAACCTGATAGGAAAATTTGTGGAGCAATCTTGGGAAAATGGAGTAGATGTTTTCAGAATTTTCGATTCATTAAATTGGATGAAGTCTATCGCTCCTTGTATTGAACACGTTAGAACTCGCACACAAGGTTTGGCCGAAGGTTCCTTATGTTACACAGGAGATATATTAGATCCTAAACGAACTAAATATACATTAGCGTATTATGTGCAATTAGCAAAGGATATTGAGAATGCCGGAGCACATATATTAGGAATTAAGGATATGGCCGGTTTATTGAAACCTTATGCTGCTTATGAGTTGGTTTCAGCATTAAAATCTGAAATTAATATTCCAATACATTTACATACTCATGATACTTCTTCTGTGCAATCAGCTACTTATTTGAAAGCTATTGAAGCTGGTGTAGATGTAGTAGATGTTGCACTTGGAGGGCTTTCAGGATTGACGGCTCAACCTAATTTTAATGCAATTATGGAAATGCTTAGATTCCATGAACGTGAGAATCCGATGAACATTACCAAGTTGAATGAATATTCTAATTATTGGGAAGCTGTTCGTGAGTATTATTATGTTTTTGAATCTGGCCTTAAGGCAGGAACGGGAGATGTATATCAACACGAAATTCCTGGAGGACAGTATTCTAATCTAAAACCACAAGCACAAGGGTTGGGGTTGGCAGATCGTTTTCATGAAATCACCAAAATGTATGGCGAGGTTAATACCCTTTTTGGAGATATAGTGAAGGTTACACCAAGTTCTAAGGTAGTAGGAGATATGGCACAATATCTGGTAAGTAATAACCTCACAATAGAAGATGTAAAAGAAAGAGGAGAAACCATTTCTTTCCCACAATCTGTTGTTAGTTTATTCAAGGGAGAATTAGGACAACCGGAAGGAGGATTCCCAAAAGATCTTCAGAAATCAATACTAAAGGATCAGAAACCATTTATCAATAGGCCGAACGCACATCTGGAACCAGTAGATTTTGAAACAGAGTTCAAAGATTTTGTAAAAGTCTTCAAGAAGGGCATGGGTAGAGAATTGGATATCACAGATTTCCTTTCGTATAAGTTATACCCAAAAGTGTTCACTGGTGCATACAATCACCATCTTAAGTATGGTAATGTGATGAATATTCCGACTAAAAACTTCTTTTATGGAATGACTCCAGGGGAAGAGATTATCATAGAATTAGATAAAGGTAAAATCTTATTGATCGAGTTAATCTCAATCGGAGAGCCTCACGATGATGGTATGGTGACTGTATTCTTTAAAGTAAATGGTCAGACCCGAAATGTAGAGATTAAAGATAACTCTATTAAGGTTGATAAAGTTGTACATGCAAAAGTAGATAAAACAGATACTAAGCAGATAGGAGCACCGTTACAAGGATCCTTATCCTCGGTATTGGTAAAAACAGGTCAGGAAGTTAAGAAGAACGATCCATTGTTTATTATAGAAGCTATGAAAATGGAGACAACTATTACTGCTAATGAGAGTGCAACGATCAAAAAAATAGTACTTAAATCCGGGACGATGGTGGAAGCAGATGATTTGGTGATAACCTTAAAATAATAATTTTTTGGAACTATTAAAACAAAAGCCTCTTAGTAAACTAAGAGGCTTTTGTTTTAATTTAATGAGATTCTACTCTTTAATAATTCGTTTTATAATAGTTCCTTTTTCACCTTCAATATTAATAAAATATACTCCTGAACTTAATTCGGAAATATCAAAAGGATTATTAAGTGTTTCAAATACTTTCTTGCCTATTATATTGTATACCGTTGCTTTTTTTATAGGAATTGAAATATTAACTAAACCGATGGTTGGAATAGGGTATACACGTAATTGATTAATAATAATTTCTTCCTCTTCATTACTAAGAGTTGCAACAACAAAACAAGAAGATCTTTCTGTGCATCCGTTTATTGTGATTTCTACTGCGTAGTTACCATTTTCAGTTGCAGTAAAAGACTGGTTGTTTTCTCCAGCAATAGGTGTATTTGAATCACAGTCAATCCATTGGTAGGATTCTCCAGTTGTATTGGTGGTAAAAGTAGGTGTGGAAGAATCGTCTATTGAAGTATTTGGTGTATTGAATACTTCTATGGTATCAGATGCTGAGTTAGAACATCCATTTGCATCAATAAAATTGTAGGTTATCATATGAACTCCTGCACCAGCTGTTGCTGGATCAAAAGAATAGGTTGTTCCATTACCATTGTCCGTAACTCCAGATCCAGAATATATACCTCCAGTCGCAGTTCCACCACTTAATCCAGTCTGTATACCTGCATCAATACACAGATCTGCAGGAGCTGCAAATGTTACTGTTGGTAGATTAAATACTTCTATGGTATCAGATGCTGAGTTAGAACATCCATTTGCATCAATAAAATTGTAGGTTATCATATGAACTCCTACACCAGCTGTTGCTGGATCAAAAGAATAGGTTGTTCCATTACCATTGTCCGTAACTCCAGATCCAGAATATATACCTCCAGTCGCAGTTCCACCACTTAATCCAGTCTGTATACCTGCATCAATACACAGATCTGCAGGAGCTGTAAATGTTACTATTGGTAAGTCAAATACTTCTATGGTATCTGATGCTGAATTAGAGCATCCATTAGCATTCGTGAAGTTATATGTTATCGTATGAACTCCTGCACCAGCTGTTGCTGGATTAAAAGAATAGGTTGTTCCATTACCATTATCTGTAACTCCTAACCCTGAATATACACCACCAGTTGCAGTTCCGCCACTTAATCCAGTTTGTACACCTGTGTCAATACATAGATCTGCTGGAGCTGCAAATGTTACTATTGGTAAGTCAAATACTTCTATTGTATCTGATGCTGAATTAGAGCATCCATTAGCATCAGTAAAATTGTATGTTATCGTATGAACTCCTACACCAGCTGTTGCTGGATTAAAAGAATAGGTTGTTCCATTACTATTATCTGTAACTCCTAACCCTGAATATACACCACCAGTTGCAGTTCCGCCACTTAATCCAGTTTGTACACCTGTGTTAATACATAGATCTGCTGGAGCTGTAAATGTTACTATTGGTAAGTCAAATACCTCTATTGTATCAGATGCTGAGTTAGAACATCCATTGGCATCAGTAAAATTGTATGTTATTGTATGAACACCTACACCAGCTGTTGCTGGATTAAAAGAATAGGTTGTTCCATTACTATTATCTGTAACTCCTGACCCTGAATATACACCACCAGTTGCAGTTCCACCACTTAATCCAGTTTGTACACCTGTGTCAATACATAGATCTGCTGGAGCTGTAAATGTTACTATTGGTAAGTCAAATACTTCTATTGTATCTGATGCTGAGTTAGAACATCCATTGGCATCAGTAAAGCTGTATGTTATGATATGAACACCTACACCAGCCGTTGCTGGATCAAAGGAAAAAGTCATTCCATTACTATTATCAGTCACTCCAGTTCCAGAATATACACCACCAGTTGCAGTTCCACCGCTTAATCCAGTTTGTACACTTGCATCAATACACAGATCGGCAGGAGCTGTAAATGTAACCATTGGTACATCAAATACTTCTATCGTATCACTGTCACTATCATTACAAGTACCGGAGCTTGTATATGTTATTGTGTGTGTGCCTAGACCTGCAGTTGCTGGATCAAAAGAATAAGTTGTTCCATTACCATCATCCGTTATACCAGGTCCGGTATACGTTCCTCCTGTAGGAGTTCCACCACCTAATCCGTTTTGTATGCCGGCATCTAAACATAAATCTGCAGGAGTTGTGAATGCAACAATATCATTTGCAGTAACATTAACATTGACGGTTCCACAAGAACTGGGAATTACACATAAGCCACCTTCTCCTCTAATAAAATAGGTAGTACTTGGTGAAGATGGTGTTACTACAAAAGTAGTAGATGTTGTAGTTCCTATTTCTGTACCACCACAAGATCCTGTATATATGTGCCATGCTGTTGCATCGTTAAGATTTCCGGAAATTGTAAGTGTGGCATTATTGCCGTCACAAATTGTTGATGGAGCAAAAGTTACCATCGGTACATCTGGATCAGTACATGGAATAGCAGTAAGATCCAATGAGAATAATAAATCAGTTCCGGGTTGAGCAGTTCCTGCAGAATAGCGTTGTCCATTTGGATAATCAGGATCAGTCTCATTATCGAACACGATAAGTGCGGTACTGGATATATCGAATGTGTATTGCTGTCCAGCTATTAGGACTATGTTTAATGAAGAAAAATCAAATACGGAATAGTCGTTTGCAAAATCTGTTGAAGGAGATGTAGTTTGATTAAGTAAAGTTCCCAAAACAGATCCGCCATAACCTTCACCACTACGTATAGTGACTGTTGCATTTACACTATTGTTTAGTGCTGGAACGCCAATAGTGTTTAAAATTCCGTTACAAGTAGGTGTAAAACTTTGGCCAGTTGAACCATCAATTCCACCATTAGTTACGCCAACAAGAGTTTCATCAATATTTTCTGTGGAACATTGACCATTGCTAGTATGTGCAATACAAAAGATTGCAATTCCAAGTATAATTCTTTTCACTTTAAAGTATTTTAAATACACCTTTTCAGAGTTGTTAACACTGAGTTTGAAAGTTATTAACAATGTAGATTTGGGACTTATTTGTATAAGGTAGTCTACTGTTATGACTTTAAGGATGTTAAATGTTTACGCTGTAAAGATAGATAATTATTTTTTGTTAATAACTTTAACATTCAAAGGGCTCAACTTGCAGTTCAAATTTGAGCACAGAAAATGATGTAAAATGCAGATTTTTAGATGAGTATTGTTAATTACGTGAAGTTTTGACTAGAGGTTAATTGTTTTTGTCTACAAACAAATTGTAGAGTTTTGTTATTTTCGTTGGATGCCATATTTTTTAATTATCGCCTTACAGGTTTTTTGTATTTATCACGCTATCAAAAATAGAAATGAGTATTATTGGTACTTTTTGATTTTATTTTTGCCGGTTGTTGGTAGTATTATCTATTTAGTCACCCAGGTTTTTAATAAAAAAGATCTGGATGTGGTTCAAAATGAGATTGTAAGTGTGATCAATCCTACTAAGAAAGTAAATGATCTTAGAAAGCAAGTAGAATTTGCAGACACCTTTCAGAATCGAGTGCATCTTGGAGACGCATTCTATGAAATAGATGATTATAACGCAGGCATAGAAGAATATGAAATCGCCTTGAAGGGTAACTATAATCAAGACGCAGGAGTTGTTAAAAAATTACTCGAGGGACATTATCAAACAAATCAATTCGATAAGGTGATTTTTTGTGCTGAAAAAATAAACTTAAGATCAGACTTTAGAGGCTCTAGAAGTCAGTTTCTATATGGTTTGGCGTTAGAGGAAAATGGCAGATCTAAAGAAGCAGAAGAAAATCTAAAACCAATCGATCAACGATATTCTAATTATAAAGAACGCTATGTTTTAGCTCAATTTCTTATTGAAAAAGGAAAAATTACAGAAGCCAAAGATATTTTGGAAGAGGTAATATTGGAATCTCAGCATATGTCCAAGCCTAATAGAAACAAATATAGAGAAGTAATTAATGATGTAAAGCAGTTAGTGTCTTCATTACAATAATGAACCTTGTTTGCTATTTTTTTAATATAATACAAACTTTTTTTTCATCGCTTTAATTTAATAAAATGTTATGCTATCTTTTTGATAGGTTGATATTTCCCTAAATTACACTATCTTTAAGTCTAAGGAATTTTATTTTGAGCAGTCATTATATTATCTGTTCAAATTATTCTTTATGAAGGCAAAACCTTGATTGCCTTTATAATGGCTCAAGGAATATTAATATTAATTCATTTTTATTATGTTTAAAAATCTCTTAAAACTAAACGGGGCTCAAGCAATTACTAAAAAAGAACAACAAACAATTAACGGTGGTGGATCTTCACGAGGAAATTGTTATCCCTTTTTTCATTTAGGACCTTGCAGATTAGACTGCAATTGCCCAGGAACTACTGCAAGACAACCATCAGGTGCAAGTCAGTATTGTCTTTTAAATTACCCAGCAATTATTCACAATGCTAGACAGTGTGGTGGTGGATCCGGTGGTGGTGGAGGCCCAATATTTGCTTAAGTAAAACGCTATAGTTTAATAACCTGTTGTGCATTTTGAAAGAAATGTTAAAGAAAAGCGTCAATTCGAGTAATTTTCCAAAATAAAATGGAGGAAAATTGTATCGAGAATAGCTTTTTGTGATCCAAAACCCTATTCTCGATACACTTCTTCTTTTAGTCGAAGCACTCGAATCGACGAATTTTGAATAAAAAAATGAAAATGTACAACAGGTTTTAATTATATGCTGCAATGGAAACATTGCAGCTTTTTTTATGTAAAGTGACATGTAGTATATCTTTTCTCTACTATAGATTAATAATTTCTTTGCATTTCGCAAAAACTTTCTATTTTTACAAAAACGAAAAGCCCCCGATAGTCTTGAAAATCAAACCTATTCAAATATCCCTGTTTTTGATACTCCTATTGGGTGGGTTATTTGGGTTGATGTTTTTGAGCAAAAAAGGAGGAATTCAAAAGGAGCAAATTCAAGAAGATGGATTTTCTTACGAAGGTATTTCTCTTAAGTACCCTACTTATAAAACGTTTTTAGCATTAGAAAAAGACTCTTCTATAACTAGACAAGATATTCTTAAAGTTACAGAAACTGTAGTTCCTGTGGCAGATGAATCGGATTTAGAGCCAGATATAACATCTGATGTTCTAGCCAAAAAAGATAGTATACAACGACCTGATTTTTCCAAAATAGACACAACAAAATTAGAAAGGATAATATATCCGGCTGGTAATCCTGATTTTGCCAAAGAGTTACAAGCTAAACTATCTTCCAAATCGTGTAGAATTTTGCATTATGGAGATTCTCAGATTGAAGGCGATAGAATTACTGGATATATACGTAACAGGCTGCAGGGAATGTACGGAGGGAGTGGTCCTGGGTTTATTCCTGTGAAACCTGTATATAATCAAATTGCGGCGATTGTAAAACCAAGTGAGAACTGGTTTAGATATGCTAGATTTGACCCAACACAAGAGAAATTTAAGCATAGGAAATACGGTGCCTACATGTCTGTATCTAGATTTACAGAACATAAAAAGGTACTTCCGGATAGTGTTTTATTAGATTCTTTACCATTAGTTAAGGCTTCTGTAACCATTGGTAAATCTAAAAAAGCATATGCTAAATTCAGAAGATTTACTAACATAGGATTGCATTATGGAAATTGTAATTTTCCGATAAAAATTTCTGTGTATAATGAAGGGAAGTTAATTCAACAAGATAGTTTGATTCCTGATGGGAAATATCATAAATATAGAATAAAAACCAGTACTACTCCTAGTAATTTAAAAATTGAATTAGAAGGAAAAGTAAGTGCTGATTTTTACGGGTTAACGTTAGATGGAGGATCAAGAGTTCAGATGGATAATGTAGCTATGCGTGGTTCTTCTGGGACAATTTTTTCTAGTACAAATGCTTCTATCTACGGTCAGATGACAAGGAGTCTAAAACCGAAGATCATTATTATGCAGTATGGAGGAAATACAATGCCGTATCTTAAGGATTCTACAAAAGTGGATAATTACGCTAAATCTATTGTCAATCAAATAAATTGGTTGAGACGTAGAACTAAAAATGTAAGCTTTGTATTTATCGGGCCTACTGATATGTGCCTTCCTGTAAATGGTAAGATGGAAACATATCCTTTATTACCATATCTTAATACCAAATTAATGGAAACTTGTTCTCAGAATAATGTTGCTTATTGGAGTATGTATGATGCTATGGGAGGAAAAGGATCTATGCCTTTTTGGGTAGAAGAAAAGCTCACGGCTAATGATTATATGCATTTTACCTGGAAAGGAACTAAAATTATTTCGGAATTGTTTTTCACAGCCCTATACCTTGACCTAAAAGAAGAACCAAATGATGAGACATAGCATATTATTTTTTTCTTTATTCATAGTTAGTTCTTTGGTAATGGCTCAAGATTATGTTTTGGATACGATTCAAAACAAATACCCTTTTGTAAATTGGGAAGCTAATCAAATCAAGTTCGCAGAAGATTCGCCTTCATTTGCCAAATTATTTCGTAAGCTGGATACAATTGTCAATGGAAGTGAAGAAGACATCCATATTTTTCATATTGGTGGATCCCATATTCAGGCGGATATTTATTCGAATAGATTGAGAACATATTTACAGCATATGAGTCCCACCGCAAAAGGACAACGTGGATTTATTTATCCATATAAAATCGCTGGCACAAATAACCCTAGTAATTATAATGTAGAGTTCGACGGGAATTGGACCGGATATCGTTGTTCTATAAAAAAGGATAGTGTAGCTTGGGGAATGGCAGGCGTGAGTGCTGTTTTTAAGGATTCTATTGCTAACATAAGAATTAAAGCTAATCATAGGGGTTATGATGCGCAACAATATGATTTTAATAGAATCAGAGTCTTTTATGATAATTGGAGCGATGATTATGAAATTAACTTTAAAGAATCAGGATTAATAGCGGATACCAAAGTAAATAAAGAAGCCCATTTTATTGAGTTTATACTTACACAAACACTAGAAGAATTAGAGTTTTGTATACAAAGAATTGGGAATCCAGAAAACCCCGAGTTCCTAATGATGGGGATGGAATTAATGAATGATAATAGAGGCGTAGAATATACGACGATAGGGGTTAACGGGGCCAGTTTTAGCTTTTATAATAGGTGTAAGTATTTTAATAATCAATTGATGCTTTATAAGCCTGACTTATTTATAGTTTCTGTTGGAACTAATGATGGATACCACCCTGATTTTAAGCCAAAAAAATATAAGAAGTATTATGAAAATCTTATTTTAACCGTTCAAAAAGCGAATCCTGACTGTGCAGTTTTGCTTACAGTACCTAATGATTCTTATTATAAGAGGAAATATCCAAATCCTAGAACAAGAGTAATGCAGAAGATTATTTATGATTTGGCGAAAAAACATAAAATGGGAGTTTGGGATTTTTATGAAATTATGGGTGGTTTTAATTCCTCCAAAGATTGGTATCAAAATAAATTGATGCCACGAGATAGAATACATTTTACACAGTTGGGATATAGAATTAAAGCAGATTTATTATTAAAGGCATTGACAAGTTCGTGGGAAAAAGAATTGAAGTTAGAGCCAAATTCTGTTTTGAATCAAATAATTAATGAATAGATTAAAAAATATTTTTTCTTTTTCAGAGGATTTTCCTTTGATATTTACGCAAGCAGATTTCTGGATATTCTTTGCAGCGATCTACTTTTTGTACGCAATTGTATATCGTAAAAAGAGCCTCCGTAGCGCATATCTTTTTGCCATTAGTTTATTATTTTATTATAAGACTAGTGGTTTATTTATCGGAATTCTGCTTTTTAGCACCGTAAATGATTTCTTTTTAGGTAAAGCCATTTATCATACTAAATCTGTTTTAGTAAAGAAAATGTTAGTAGCTTTTAGTGTTATTGTTAATCTTGGAACACTTTGCTATTTTAAATATGCCTACTTCTTTACAGAGTCTTATAATAGTCTTTTTGATACAGACTATCAGATAATTAATTATCTAGCACAGTTTGCTAATACTTGGGCAAATGTAGATTATTTTACTGTAGATGCGATTATATTACCAGTAGGTATCTCTTTTTATACTTTCCAAACAATAAGTTATAGTGTAGACATTTATAGAAAACAGATCAAACCATTAAATTCTATTATTGATTTTGGTTTTTTCGTGAGTTTCTTTCCTCAGTTAGTCGCTGGCCCTATTGTTCGTGCGGCAGATTTTGTACCACAGATCAGAAAAGAGATTAATATTACCAAAAAAGATTTTGGTAATGCGACTTTCATGATTCTCAAAGGACTGATCAAGAAAATGCTTTTTGCAGATTTTATAGCCATGAATTTTATGGATCGCGTATTTGATGTTCCAGAAATGTTTTCTGGATTTACCAATATTATGGCAATGTTCGGATATTCATTGCAGATTTATGGTGATTTCTCAGGATACACAGATATTGCTATTGGATTGGCATTGCTCATGGGATATAAATTACCAGTTAACTTTAATTCACCCTATAAGGCCATACATTGTGGAGATTTCTGGAAACGGTGGCACATATCACTATCCAGTTGGTTAAAAGATTACCTATATATCCCAATAGGAGGAAATCAGAACGGAAGTATTTTCTCTTATATATTTATTATTATTTTTACTTTTTTAGGAGCATTGGCATTTGCAGATTTTGGGATGGCTATTATTGCCACTTCTATAATAGGAGGGCTACTTGTTATTACTGTTTTTTCATCTAAAATCGCCTGGCATTTTAATAGAAATGTGAATATTATGATCACCATGTTGGTAGGAGGGTTATGGCACGGAGCATCTTGGAAATTTGTGATCTGGGGCGGACTTAATGGTCTAGGAGTTGTTGCTTATAAGTATTGGCGTACAATCAGTCCTTATGAAAATTCTAATACTTGGTTAGCCACCTTATGGAAGATTACATTCACTTTTGTTTTCATCACCTTTACCCGAATTTATTTTAGAGGGAATAGTATGGATCATATCGATCGTTTTTATCAGTCCATAATGACTAATATGGATTGGACGAACGCATTAGCAGTACTTTGGGAATATAGAGTGGTTTTCATTGTAATGCTGATCGGGTATATTACACATTGGTTGCCTTACAAAACCAAAGATTGGTTGCTAGATCAGTTTATTAAAAGTAATGTGGTGATTAAAGGACTAATAGCAACTGTTGTAGCTATTATCTGTTATCAAACCTATGCTGCCGATTTTCAACCATTTATTTATTTCCAGTTTTAGAAACCGTATTGTTATTGGGTATCTTGGTCTTCGACAAGCTCAGACTACCAGTTTCGAGACCTGTCCGCCTCAGGAGGACCGCTTAACTCACAACCCTCATTAACTTCTTTTTTCCTGTCTTCTCATTTCTCACAAACTCATCACTCATTAACTCCTTACTAATTCGTACTCTTTACTTTGTACTCACTACTCATAAATAACATCCCCTTAACCCCCTTCTAAGTGGGAATTTCGAACTTCGTGGTGAACCTCAATCTACCTTCTTTACTCCTTAACTAATACGTCACATCGAGTGTCCGCCTCTGGCGGATGTATCGAGATGTTATCTGAGTAAAAAAGTTGATAATTAGTTGATGGTTTGCCAAAATGAGGTCGCGTCTGTTATATTCAAATTTGAGTGATTTATACTCAATTTTGAGTGTTTTTTGCTCAATTTTGAGTGTTTTTTACTCAAACTTGAGTCTTTTATATTCAGTTTTGAATATTTTATACTCAACGACGAGTGTTTTTTACTCAACTTTGAGTACTATATATTCATAAAAAAACCAGAAAGACTCAAGGACGAATCTTTCTGGTGATGTTATCGGGGTTTCGTGATCGAAAAAATTATTTTTTAGAAAACCGCTTTCTTAAATCCTCATAAATCGGTTTGGCGCTAGGTACTCCTTTTTTGTTGGCTTCATTTACCTGTCCGTAGTACAATAATGCAGCTTGTAGGGCTTCACTGCCGGCTAATAGTCGAGTGTCATCTACATCAGAAAACAATTGTTCCAGCACATTGGCAATAGGAGTTAATTGGGATACTACGGTTTCATCTTTTAAGAACTCGTCTTTATCCATATAGCCTGGCATAAACTCTGGATTGGTTTCTGTATATCCTTTTACCTTTTGTACCGTAGGTAAGGATTTATCACCCATTTTAAAAAGCCCTCATCGTTCGTTAGCGGTTAACGCCTGTAAAAAAGGGGCTAACGCAGTTTTACATTCTTGTAGTTTAGTAGCTACTTCATCAATAGTTTCTTGCGGAATGACTACACTAATTTGGTTCTCTTGTGCCATACGTTCAATTTTTTTATAATTAGTATTCTTATTACACCCGCTTTTGTAGCGAGTCACTATACTATTGTGTATGGAACTATAGAATTGTTACCAGTGTTTTTGGAGTTTTTTTGGAAAGTTGGATATTTAGATTATTGGATCTTTGGAAAGTTGATGGTTGATGTTTTGACTTTGACTGAATAGGGTTGGGTTGTATGGGGCTTGCGTATGAGTGGTAGTGGATTTCTACTCACAAACCTTTCGGTTTAGCACTTATTAGCTATGTTTTATAGGACACCGTGTTATGTGTTTTTTTCTAATTTATCTTCTCGGGTAATAATGTTTTAATCTCTAAATCATGTTTATTTGATAAGTTCCAATTGAGGATACTATCACCTTGAAGTTCATCTAATCTTTTGAGTTTCTTCATAGGGGAATCATCTGTAATTCTCATTATTTGATGTCCATATTTTTCAATTCGATCACTTGGGAAAACTAAATTACCATAAACATAACGTTTTGATACCTTTTTGAAAATAGATTTTAGTCCTGTATTTTTTGTGTGTAAATGAACTGATAAATCATACATGAAATTTTCAATCCAGTTAATCTCTAAGATAAGAGTTCCTCCTGTTACGTCTTTTTCAGCTTTTAGATAATAAGATGTATCAGCATATTCTCTTTTATGTTCTTTAATTATTTTCCATTCCATGATGGGTTTTTTAAAGTCAGTATTTATTGTAGCCATCATTGTTATGTGCTTTTTTATTCCAAATCAGCTTGTCCGAGTCAAATAATTCTGATTTAATTGATTTAACTTTTCCTTTTTCTTTAAGCAAGTTGAGTGTTTGAACCAACTTTGGGGTATTGTCTTTATATTTATGACTTAATGATTTAAACTCTTTTGTTGTTTCCATATAGTATTGAAAGAACCATAAGTCTAATACGCCATAATAGCCATCAAATTTTAAATTTATATCTACAACTTGCCCTGTTTTAGAATTAGAAAAGCATATATCTCCTCCATGGAAATTATATCTCCAATTTTTTGATAATTTATTTTCATCAAGTTCTAATACTTTCCTTATTTCTAGGAATGTTTTTTTTGAATCTATAAAACTGTATTCATATTTTTCTTCAAATTCCGTTATCAGTTTTTCAGACGTTAACCTGTAACTTTTAATAGCTTTTTCTAATTCTCTAGAACTTTTTTCAATTTCTATGTCTGAAAATAAACTATAGATATTATAAAATTTCAGATCTTTAAATTCTCCCTTGTGAATTTCAACATTGAGATTTTGATTAATATTTTCAATATATTTTTTTAAGTTTTTTAGAAATCGGAATTTAAATTTAGAATTATAATCTATTCTTATCCGATCATTATTTTCCAACTCTTCTTTGATAACTTTTATGGTAGGCAAGTCACTGGTTTTATTACAATATATTTGTTTTAACTCTCTCATTTTTGGAATTGCACATAACGATTGATGTATAAGGCGTAATGTCCCGTTAGGGCATTATGACTTCATACATTCGTGTTATAAGCTTTTTATTTTTGGGATTCTAATAATTTTTCAATTTTAGCTAATCGCTCAGATAAAGATTTCAATTCCTGATTTTCCTTTTCAAGCTTTTCAATTTTAGCGTTTTGAATGTTCATTTTTTTCTCTTGTGCTATTGTATAAAGAGTCAGTTCCTCAATTTTTTGAAGTAATTTAGAGTCCATTTGTCCTAAAAAAATTCCATTTTCTTCTACCTCTTTTGCACTTGGGATATCTTTTAAATGTCCATTCTCTTTAATGTGATTTTCTACTTCTTGTAGAGTTGGTAGTTGATAATCATCAAAAAATACAAAGTCAGACCATCCAGTCTCTACTTTGATTTCTTTTGCTCTAATTTTACCATTAACGGCTAATCTCCAAGATTCAGGGTTAGTTGTACCAATACCGACATTTCCACTATGATTAATAATCATATCATAGCCATTATTAACTGTATTATTGTGAGGAACTTTAAATCCTAAGTATCCTTGATTATTCCCTGTAGCATACAAAGAAATATCAGAATGTAACGTTCCACCAGAGTTACTTTTTGATCTGAATCTAATGCTAGCCTCTCTATTTGGAGTATCATTTTCTAAACGCATTGTACTATAACTGTCACCATTTACAGTTAATATTCCATTGCTAGTAGTGGTTGTACCTATTCCAACATTCCCGTTGTAATCTGAAAGAATAATTTTTTTCCAATTTTTCCAGTTACCATTAAAATTGTATCTCAACCATAAATCTTCCCTGTTTAGCCCAAAAGCTAGTTGAGCGTCATATCTAGTATCATTAAATTGAGTTTGAAAAATTGACCACCAATTTTGTGAGTTTGGAAAGTTGTTTTCGATTGGAGGAGCAATTTGATTGTTTCTCCAAATTGCATTTTTTTCTCCTATAGCATTATTTGCATTATTAGAAGGAATACTTGTTTTAGATTCGACATATTCCTGAGCATTAATCAAACTAAATATTCCAAATAAAGAAATAATTAAAATTATTTTTTTCATCATTAAGTTTTTATCATTTATAATTAAGTGTCTTATTTGTAGAAAATGTTACCTTAAAATTTTGAGAAATTGCTCATAACATGGTTATATACGTACTAGTACGCATATTTCTTTTATATATTCAATTATAAACGATTACAAACGTATAATAAACGTTTAATTCTGCGGTTAATTTTTATATAGATTCTAAAAATAGCGTAAAATTCCCCATATAACAAAATTGTGTAGTGATTCTATGGAGTAGCTACTTTGATTGTGCTGGGTGTTAGTGTGATTATGGGTTGTTGGTTTTGGGGATTGGGTTTCGGACTTCGGACTTCGGACTTCGAGAGCCTCAGTCCTCGCTAACTTCTTTACTCCTGTCTTCTCATTCCTCACAAACTCACCACTCATTAACTTCTTACTACTTTGTACTCATTACTTAATACTCACTACTATTTCATAAATCTTGCTACCTTCGTAACTCATAATTCATAAATCGTTATTCCGTATTGTTCCAACACACCCATCCATACGAACCTTTTTTTCCTGAGGGAGCTACTAAATTAATAGTAGGAACTTTGCCGCCACCACGCTTTACTTCAGGAGAACTAAAAAAAGGAGACGTTGATTTTTGTTATGGCAGTATTAGCGGATTGCTATGGCCAGTTTTGGATCGTATTTTTGACTTAAAACTAAAATTCAAAACCACTGAGGAAGCTGTAGCGCAACGTAAGAATTTCTTAGCATCCAGAGGAATAGGAGTTTGTGATATCGTGCATAGTTGTAAACGAGATAAAATTGATGCTTCAGACCTGGGAATGCAATACATAGAACTTAGAGATGTAGTATCATATTTGCATCAGTATCCTAAAATCGATACACTTCTATTTACAGGCGGTAATAGTAAAAATGGCCCGGAATATTTCTTTAGAAAACATCTTAAAAATTACCAATTACAATTAGCATTGGTGTCTAATAACATTCCCAGAATACACAGCTTTCAGTTAGAAGAAAGAACAATAAAAACGGTGTCGCTAACAGCACCTTCTGGAGCAGCAAATAGATCTATTGGAAGTTTACAATCCTATAAGGACCAGAAAAATCAAAACCCTACATTCAATACTATTGATTTTAGAGTGATGCAGTACAGTGGTTTTTTTTAACTGAATTCTCCTTAATTTCAAGTATAAACCCCTATTTCATTTTGTTCATATATAAGGTAATTTAGTGTGCTTAATCATAGCGAATCAGACTAACTCTAGTGGTTATCACCGCACTAAAATTACTTTATATGGAAACATACTTACATAGTTTATTAGATGAAAACAATGATCCAATTGTTCAGAAATATTTAGAATATATTAAAACAGGATTCCCTAAAGCCAAAGGGAAGAAAAAAGATGTGTTAGTTGTTGGAGCTGGAATGGCAGGAATGGTTGCGGCATCTATTTTAAGAGGAGCAGGACATAATGTTACAATCGTAGAAGCAAATACCCGTATTGGGGGAAGAGTTAAGACTTTCAGGAATACAAAAATCAAGAAGTATTGGGAAGACGATTCATTGTATGCAGAGGCAGGAGCAATGCGATTACCTAATTTTCATAATATGATACTTGAGTATTGCAAACAACTGGAAGTTCCCTTGGAACCTTTTTATTACGTTTCTGTTGACAAAAAAGAAGCATTAAAAAATAAAGAACAGAATTATGTAAATTATGAAAAAGAGAGTGATGTATTTCCAAAGAAAACATTCAATTCATTCTTATTCGTTAATTATCAACAAGTAGTTCAAAAAGAGTATTATAAAAAAGATGCGGATATTAATAAATTACTGCACTATCATGTGCAAACTAATAAAGACCCAAATATTCCTGATGAAAATATAGCAGCCAATGTGTTGTTAAATAATGCGTTGCAACCGCTTAAGGATTTTATAGCTATTGATCCAGTTGCAAACTGGCCAAAACTAATAGAAAAATTAGGAGAATATTCTATGAGACGTTTTCTAAAAGAATTTACCAATTATTCTGAGAATGCGATAGAGATGATAGCCGTAATACAGAATCTGGAATCGCGGATGTCTTACGATTTCTTGCAAAGTTTTATCGAAGCTAATATCATTAAAAATGATACCGTATTCTGGCAAGTAGTGGGAGGGACAGATGTTATTACAGAGTCCTTTTATAAAAAACACGAATTAGCAGAAATTACACATCTTGATACCAAGATGACTGATCTCTATCTAAGAAACGGAAAAGTAAGGATCTCTACAGAAATAGAAATCAAGAGAGATTCGTCTTATTACGAAAAGATAGGGTTTACAAAGCAAGAAGTACCTGTAAGCGAGATGGAATTTGATGAGGTTATTGTGACGATACCATTTTCTGCATTTAGAATGGTACATGTATGGCCTAAATTTTCACAAGATAAAAGAAAAGCAGTTCGAGAGCTTCATTATGATTCTGCCACTAAAGTGTTGATTGAATTTACAGAGCGATGGTGGGAAAAAGATCCATATAATATTGTGGGAGGAGGAACCATTACCGATTTATCTAATCGTTTTATTTATTATCCAAGTCAGCATATTAATAGAGAAGGGAATGGATTAATGTTAGCTTGTTATTGTTGGGCAGATGACGCCAGAAAGTGGGATTCTATGAGTCATAAAGACCGTTATATATATGCATTGGATAACATTGCTGCAGCACACGCACCAGAGGATTTAGATGAACAAAGAAGAATTAAATCTTTATCTGTTTTCAATCCAGATTTACCAGAAAATCCAGAATATGTAGATGGGATAAAAGGAGCAGCAACTGTTTCCTGGATGCAGAATCCATATGCTTTTGGAGAGGCAGCTATTTTTACGCCAGGGCAATTAAATTTATTGCAGGGAGCTATAGAAAAACCTGAATGGGATGGAAAAGCCCATTTTGCAGGGGAACACACATCATTGAAGCATGCGTGGATAGAAGGTGCTATCGAATCTGGTATTCGTGCAGCATTAGAAGTAAATGAAACGTCTGTAGAACTTTAAATACCTGGTAAAATGAGTAAAATAACAGTAGCAAAATATCTGCAACTTCGTCTTGAAGAACTTGGATTAGATACAGTTTTTGGTGTTGCAGGAAATTATTCAGCACCTTTTCTAAATACAATTATAGAGGATCCAAAGGCTAAAATTAAAATTATAGGAAATACGAATGAAATAAATGCAGGACATTGCGTAGATGCTTATGCGCGATTAAAAGGAATCGGAGCAGTTGGTGTTACCTACGGGGTTGGTGCATTTAGTATTTTAAATCCTGTTGCAGGTTCTTATGTAGAACATAATCCTGTACTAGTGATTAATGGAGCTCCGACAAATGCAGAACAATCAAAAAACCTTGGAGAAGGGTTGATGGCCTCTCATATGACTGGTGATATGTATAGTAATATTAATGTTTTTCGGAATGTAACTGTTGCTGCGGAACAGGTCACAGGAGGAGGAGAAGCGCCTTATAAAATAGATGGTGTGTTAAATGCTATGATTAGTTATGGTAGACCAGTGTATTTAGAGGTTTTTGAAGATGTGTGGCGATCAAAATGTGATGTTCCTGATCGCCCTATTACCCGAAAACATAGTGATCTGTGTATATCCACTGCAAAAAGTGCAGCCAGTGCTACTGCAGATCTTATAGAAGCAAAAGACAAACCAATTTTTTGGGCCGGAGTAGAGATTCAACGTAAAGGACTTCAGAAGAAGTTTTTACAACTTGTAGAAGATACGGATATCGAGTTTACAACCTCTATTATGGGGAAATCCATTGTTTCTGAGGATCATCCATTATTTAAGGGTGTTTTTAATGGAAACGCTTCTCCTAATGATGTTTATGAAAGATTTACAAAAGCAGGATCTAAAATAGGTATAGGCGCATGGACAACAGGCAAAAACTTGGGGGGATTTAATATCTGGGATGATAATACCGTATTGGCTAATCATTCTGGAATTAGAGTAGGTGCAAAGTTCTATGCAAATATGTCATTGGAGGCATTTATTGATGAACTTAGAGAGGAGTTGATACAGCGAAAAGAGAATTTTAAAAAGTTCTCTATGGATGCTGCCATTAGTAATAATCTTAAAAAATCACTGCAAGTTCAAACTTCCGATGAGTTAACATATGATCGATTTTTTACAAAAATGAATAGCTATATCACAGCTTCTAATACTGTGGTAGTTGACGCGGGATTCCCTTTACTTGGAGCTCAGGGATTACATAGAGGTAAATCGAATACATTTATAGCACAAGCCAATTGGTTGTCTATAGGGTATTCTGTTCCTGCCGCGATAGGAGTTAAATGTGCAGCACCTGATCAAAGAGTATTAGTGTTTGTGGGAGATGGTGCTTTTCAAGAAACCTGTCAAGCAGTTTCTACACAACATCATTTAAAACAGAATACAGTGGTTTTTGTACTAGATAATAAGATATATGGTATCGAGCAAATGCTAGTCAACCCTAATCCATTTAGAGGAAAAGATAAGATTGATTATCCTCAAGAAGATCTAAACAAAGTATATCCCTATAATGATTTGAATAATTGGAAATATGCTAAGCTTACAGATGCTTTTGGAGGTATTGGTTTAGAAGTAAAAACACAAGATCAGCTGAATGATGCATTACAGCAAATAGATAAACACCCTAATGATAATTTTGTCGTGCATGTTCATATTCCCAAAACCGATATTCCAGATTCTATTCAGTATAGAACCAAAAAGGCAGGAGAAGATGAAACATTAAATCCGGATTGGTCATTGTGTTAAATGATTTTAAAAAGAGTAATCCTAATGCTAATTATTCTTAATTTTAGGATTACTTTTTATACCGATAATGTCCAATAATTTTATAGTCAAATAAACAATCGGCTAATACTTGTCCACCACCGATATTATGAACGATTAAATATCGTTGTTGATCATCAGATTTTTTATCAACTACTAATCCAATATGAGTGAGCCCACCTCCTAGACTCCAGCATACAACATCTCCAGGGAGATAATGCTGTGCTTTTTTAGAAATAGATTTTACCTTACCAAATCGGGAAAAGAATGCCATAAGATTCGGAACTCGTCTATGATCAATATTTTTATCAGTTTTTGATAATCCCCAGTTTTTTGGATATAAACCAAAATTAGCTTTCATATCTTCATGCACTTCTTTTTGGAGATCGATTCCTAACTTTCGATATGCTCTGATTACTACATCTGTACATACACCTTTGTCACTGGGCACATCTCCATTAGGATATTTCATAGAAAAGTAAGCAGGATCATATGTTACGTTCTGTGCAGTTAATGATAAGGAAGCATCAGATAAACGGTTGTAAAAGTCTTCCTGAGCAAAAAGAGTAGAAGAAATTAGAAACGATAGTAAAAATATGATTTGTCTGTTCATATGGTTATATTTAGAATATGTTAACAAAATTAATTTTTTATTATTAAGAAAAATCTTGCATTATAGTATATAAATTCTTTTTTTTGACGCTGATTAAAAATAAGCTAATTACGTAAAACAAATTGTATAGGTTTATTTTGTCCCCCTAATCTTCTTTTTTTGAATATACCTCTTTTGCGAAGGTGACTAAACAAAGTTACTACGATATTTCGCTATGAGAATTTACTACTTGCCAATTTTTTTCTATTACCTGATAACAAGTTGTTATGCTCAGCAGATAGATACTGACTTTTCCAGAAATGGATTATTCTTGTTTAAAGAGTTAGGAATGGTTTCTTCTCATATTATTGATTTTGATGTTATTGAAGAGAACAAAATCAACGTCCTGTATGAGGCAGATACTAAGAAAAATCTGGTACGCCTGTATAAGAATGGTACCAAGGATATTAAGTTCAATATAACTTCCAGTAATTTAGACAATCAAAATACCATACCAGTGGCTATGAGTGCTAAATCAGACGGAAGTATTTTAGTATTATCTAATTTTTGGAATGGACATAGCTGGATGATTTCTATAAACGGATTTTATGAAGATGGAAGTGTTGATAACAGATTTGGACATGGTGGAGTATACAAAAAGAATATACTAGATAATTTAGAAGATAATTATGGTCAATATATTTATGCATCATCTAGCGATGAGATAATTGTGGTAGCCAAAGTTAGAGGTTCTAGTATTTCAAAAGAAGAAGAAAAAATAGCGATCCTAAAACTTTCTGATATAGGAGAAACATTGTCATCTAGTTTGTATGATGATCATCATTTTACATTAAATTGTTCGGCAATGGAAAATAACTATTTGTTATTGGGATATTCTGAGTCAGTAGATAATGGGGAAGAGCAATCAACTTATTTAGCGGGTTTTGATAGTAGTCAAATGGCATCTAATAATCTTTATTGTCTTACTATAGAAGAAGATTATCAATCCTTTGATCATATTGTTCTGTCAAATTCAAAACTATATACATCTCAAATAGAAAATGAGACTGAGGGTGTATATCGCATCCGTAAATATGGAGAGAAAGGAAATCTGGATGTATCATTTTTTGATTCTGGAAAAATGGGGTATAACACAGATATTTATAATACTGATTTTGTAGTTAATGAAGAAGGAGAAGTGTTTGTTATTTCTAAGAGCTTGGACAGTGAGTTCGAAATATTGATCAAAAGGTTATTGAGTAATGGAGATATAGATATTGACTATGGTGTAAATGGGGTTGCGTCTATTTTCTTGAAGTACCCAATTATTGATCTCCATAAAATACGATTAGATAAAAAAAGTAAACTGTATATTTCTGGTGCTGTAGGAATTGACGGTGATTCATATGGTTTTATTGCAAAACTTAAACTTAATGTTCAACAAATAAAAAGAGAAAAATTAGAAAAATTCCTAGATAATTTATTTACAAAAGAATAATAATCTTACTTAGATAATTCTTCTAATCTTTCTTTTTCTGTTTTACTGAGTTTATCGATTCCTTGATTGTTTATTTTGTCCAATAACCGGTTTAATTCTTTTTCCTTTTCGATTTTAGTTACATTATAACGATCATCAATATCAAGTAATCCTTCTGGTTTTTGTTGGATGGTTTTTCTGAATTGTAAAAAATCAGGTTTTAACCATTTGATAAAAACAAAAATGATAATTATAGCAATTATTAAAGGAATAGATATAAAGCTTATTAATAAAGTTGGAGTCATCGTTTGTATTAATTCTAAATGTATGTTTATAATATATACAATTATAGCTAATTATTTATTTAGAAATTTATGAATATTATCTAATTTCTTTTATAAAATCTTCAACACTTTCAACTCCATTTTGGGTTAAGTGCTTAATAAAGGCAGAACCAATAATAGCGCCTTTCGCAGTTTTTGTTGCTTGTGTGAACGTTTCATTATCACTAATTCCAAATCCTACAATCTGCGAAGCTTTTAGATCCATGTTTGCAATACGTTCAAAATAAGATTCTTGAGTGTTTCCGAAACCAGATGTTGATCCTGTGACGCTTGCAGAACTAACCATATATATGAATCCATTAGATACACTGTCTATGAATCTAATTCGCTTTTCAGATGTTTGTGGTGTAATTAAAAACACGTTGATCAATCCATATTTTTCAAAAGTCTCTTGATACTGTTCATGATATTCTGCAACTGGAAGATCTGGTATTATCAATCCATCAATACCAATTTCTTGGCATTTAGCACAGAAAGCTTCGACACCATATTGCATCATTGGATTAAAGTACCCCATAATGATTAGGGGGATATTTACGGACTGACGAATATCTGCAAGTTGTTCAAATAATAACTTGGTGGTCATTCCATTTCTTAAAGCAGTGGTAGAACTTTCTTGGATGGTAGGTCCATCAGCCAGAGGATCGCTAAATGGTAATCCAATCTCAATCATGTCTACACCACTTTTTTCTAGATCTTGAATGATTTTTTTAGTATCATGTAATGCTGGATATCCAGCTGTAAAATATATGGATAGTAGTTTTTTATCTTGCTTAAGAGCTGTGTTTATTCTGTTCATGTTTTATAGTACTAAGTATTCAATATTAAGTGTTCAGTAATGAGTGAGACGCAAGAAGTACCTAATAATTGGTTCTTAATACTATGTACTCATTACTTTGTACTCTTTTACAATTTAAAATAATCAATATAAGTGTTTAGATCTTTGTCTCCACGTCCAGACAGACTTATCACTACAATGTCATCGGGCTTAAACTTTTTGTCATTAAATATTGCTAAAGCATGTGATGTTTCTATAGCAGGAATAATTCCTTCTAGTTGCGATAATTCTAATCCTGCAGTCATTGCATCATCATCCGTTACGGAATAGAACTCGCCTCGGCCTGTCTTATATAGATGTGAATGTAATGGACCTACACCAGGATAATCTAATCCTGCAGAAATAGAGTAAGGTTCTGTAATTTGTCCATCAGTTGTTTGCATCAATAGTGTCTTACATCCGTGAATGATTCCTTCTTTACCCAATTGGGATGTAGCCGCACTTTCTCCACTATTGACTCCTTTTCCAGCTGCTTCGACAGCAATAATTCCGACACTTGGTTCGTCTAAGAAATGATAGTAGGTTCCCGCTGCATTACTCCCTCCACCAATACAAGCTACAACATAATCGGGATTTTCTCGTCCTTCTTTTTCTTTTAGTTGCCACTTGATTTCTTCAGAAATAATGGATTGAAATCTTGTTACCATATCTGGATACGGATGAGGTCCAATAGCAGAACCTATTATGTAATGGGTATCTACAGGATTATTAATCCAATCTCTGATTGCTTCATTAGTTGCATCTTTTAGTGTTTTACTTCCGGATTTTGCAGGTCTTACTTCTGCACCAAGCATTTTCATACGGGCTACATTAGGTGCCTGACGTTTGATATCAATTTCACCCATATAAACGATACATTCAATACCCATTAATGCACAAACTGTAGCAGTTGCAACTCCGTGTTGTCCAGCTCCTGTTTCTGCAATGATTCGGTTTTTTCCTAGTTTTTTGGCAACAAGAATTTGTCCAATCGTATTGTTTATTTTGTGAGCGCCTGTATGATTAAGATCTTCTCGTTTTAAATATATTTTGGTATTATATTTTTCTGAAAGCCGTTTAGCATAATATAAAGGCGATGGACGACCTACATAATCCCTTAATAATTGATCAAACTCTTCTTTAAAAGAAGGTTCATTCATGATATCCAGATACGTAGATCTTAATTCTTCTACATTGGGATATAACATTTCGGGGATGTAAGCTCCTCCAAAATCACCATAATATCCTTTTTCGTTTACTTGATAACTCATTTGTGTCAGTTTATAGTTTCTGTTTAATAATTGATGTTTTGGTATCAATTAACAATCAACAGATAATAAGTTTTTAAATTCTTTTAAATCATTTATGTTTTTCAATCCTGGCTCAATTTCGAATTTACTATTAACGTCAATAGCATATATTGGTAAATCTGTTTCTAGGATTGCTTTTATTTTGTCAACTTCTTGTAATCCAATTCCACCACTTAGGATGAATGGAGTAGTAGAATTATAGTTCTTTAAAACATTCCAATCAAAGGTGTATCCATTTCCACCTTTTTCTTTTCCTTTTGTGTCAAAAAGGAAGTAATCAACAATGCCTTCGTATGGTTTGAGTATCTCAAAATCGAATTCATTTTTGATAGAAAATACTTTAAATATTTCGCTGCTGTTGTCTCCAGACTTGACAGGTTTTGAAAACCTGTCAGGTCTATTTATGGCTTTACTTAACTCATAACAATATTCAGCAGATTCATTTCCATGTAATTGTATGGCCTTAAAGTTATGTTTTTTTACTTTTTCTAAAATGAAATTAATTGATGCGTCTACAAAAACTCCTGTTTTTTTGATAGTTTCCGGTAGCTCAGGAATATCCATATCAAAGTTTCTGGGTGATTTCTCATAGAAAATAAATCCAAGATAGTCTGGTTGCAATCCAGCTACTGCTTTGATGTTTTTTTGATATTTCATTCCGCAAACTTTCAGTTTCATGTTTCTTTTGTTGGATGTTAAAGGTTTGGTTCTAATGTAATATTAGCGTTATCAAAATTAATATCATGTGCAAAATCATACACTTTTTTAAAGTGATCCTTCATATTAGGTTCTTCAATATCTACAAGCAGTTCTCGTATTAATTTAGATTCAAAATAATGCTTTTCAGAGATAGAATATTTTAGTAGTTGAGAACCGATGGTTTTATAAAACAATGTTTCCATAGTTGTCTTATTTTTTGGCTCTTCAGGAACTAATTCTATTTCTACACCACATTTTTCTAGAATGCTAGTAATGATATAATGTGTCGGAACGTTCTGGGTTAAGGTAATATTTAACTGTTCTTCTTTACTCTCAGCGGCTCTAACAATTCCTTTTGCAACATAGTCTACAGGAACGATATTAAGTCCTCCTTCCATATTTAATGCCATTCTAATTTTTCCCATTTCCGGGTATGTTTTTTTCATCTTTTTAAAGAACTCGCCGATTGAATAAAAGACAATATATCTACTACTTACATATTTCGGGAAATCAATAAGCCTACCTGATACTACGCTAGGTCTTGCAATTGTGCAGCTAAAATTATTTTCTTTTGCAATTTGTAACACTAGTTTTTCAACCTTCATTTTGTAAGCCTCATAAAAGTTCCTGAAATCGAAACTTGAAACAGAATGATAATCATCAGTAATTTTGCCAGCTATTTCTCCCCTAGAAAAGGCAGTACTTACAAAAATTAATTTTTTTGTACGAAGTTTAATAGCATCAAAAAAAGCTTGTGTGTTTAGATAATTGACGTGAGCTATTTCATTTTTAGCCTTTTCGGTATTACTCAGGTTTACAGAAGCTGCTAAATGATATACTATTAAACTAGTTCCTGCTTCTTCCGGAATTACAAAACTATTAATATCTCCTTCAATTATTCTAACATATTTCTCTAAATATTCTTTGTAAAAAGGGGCGATTTTTTCTGGAACAAGTTGTTCAGTAAACACCTCATCGATTAGACGTTGTTTAGCGGATTTATCTTTTTGTTTTCTAATCAAAACATAAATAATCGCCTCTTCATTCTTTGAATACAAATCAAATAAGAGCTCAAACAGTACATGTGAACCTATATTTCCTGTGACTCCTGTTACTAAGATTGTATTCATACTTTTTAGTTTATTTTAATTTTTGGATGAATTCTACTGCACTAATTCCTGGATTTTCGGTTTTCATGAAATTTTCACCAATCAAAAACCCTTTATAGTCATATTGTTGTAGCTCTTTTATAGCTTCAATACTACTGATACCACTTTCCGAAACTTTTATAAAATCATCTGGGATATGTTTGCTTAGTTCTTTACTTACATCTGTACTAACGTCAAAAGTTTTAAGATTGCGATTATTAACGCCTAGCATATCTAATGATGGCATAATTGATTTCTCAAGTTCCTCCAGATTATGAACTTCAAGTAGTACATCTAGTGATATACTTTTTGCAAATTCTGATAATGATTTAATTTCATCTCTGGATAATACTGCTGCTATTAATAGTATAACATCCGCGCCATATGCTTTAGCTTCTAATAATTGATATTCGTCAATTATAAATTCCTTTCTAAGTAAAGGCATGGTTGAGGCGGCACGTGCAAGTAATAAATCATCTAGTGAACCGCCAAAATATTTTCCATCCGTTAATACAGACATTCCACAAACTCCGGCTTCCTGATATCCAGTAGCTACGTCTTGAACACTAACACTTTGGTTAATAACCGATTTAGATGGAGATCTACGCTTGTGTTCTGCGATAATTCCTGTTTTACTATTACGTAAAGCTAAAGCCAATGAGTTAGTTTGGCGATTGAATAGTACCGAATTTTCTAATTGTTGAATAGGAATTAAACTTTTTTTAAGTTCAACTTCTTTGTATTTATCTGCTACTATTTTATCTAGTATGTTCATATTAGTTTTTCGTTGCCAGTTGATTATTAATTTCGGGTATCTATCGCACCGTTTTTTGCTAACTCTGTTATTTCCTTTACAAAAGCAGCTTTCCCTTTTGTAAAACTTCTTCTGTCTTTACTATATTTTGAAACAAGATCTAGTTTTAGATTTTCATAATTTTTTGCAACCTCTGGATGTTCTCTCAGGTAATCTCTGAAAAAAATTCTATCCCATAGCTCGGTATGACTCTTTGGTGTCATATGAACATAATATTGTTGTTCTTTTTTCCCTTCTCTGTTAAAACCTTTAGCAAAAATCATATATACAGGTCCATAACCTCCTTGTTGACAATATTCATAACCAATATTTTGCATTTGTTGAATGATGTCTTCATCAAAAAGTATTGTAGCAGGAATATCCACTAGAATATCTATACTTCCTTTAGAAGCTAGGTTAGAGATTGAAGTACTCCCCATATGTTGGATGTCCAGTACTACGGTTTTGGTCAGCGTTTTTTCGATCAGAAGTTTTTCTTCCTGAAAAATTGAAACCCAATTTTCTTGAGGACGAACCATTTCTATCGGAAATAACTCTCCCCATTCTTCCACGGTTAATTCTTCTAATTTTTTGTCCACTACATCCATTATGTTGTCTTACTTAGTTCTTGTACTTTATTTAATGCTATTAATCCTTTACCTGATAATAATGATTCTTTTGCTTTTTCGAATCCTTGTATTGGTGATAGATTTTCAACCGTTGCTATCGCCATACCTGCATTGGCAGAAACTACATTGTTTTGAGCCTCGGTTCCTTTTCCGTTTAATATGTTCATGAAAATAGCTGCAGATTCCTCAATAGAATCTCCACCTACAATTTCTTCCATTTTTAGAGTGTTTACTCCAAAATCTTGAGGAGTTAACATTCCTTCTGTATTATTGGATATGGTCTTAGTGCTGCCTGTAAGAGATATTTCGTCATATCCATCTAATGCATGAATGATGGTAAAGTTTTTATCAGTGTTCTGATATAGATACCCATACATTCTAGCCAATTCTAGGTTGAATACGCCTACGATTTGATTTTTGGGAAATGCAGGATTTACCATTGGTCCAAGCATATTAAAAAATGTTTTCACACCTAATTCTCTTCGTATAGGAGCTACATTTTTCATTGCAGGGTGAAACAGGGGAGCATGCAGAACACAAATTCCTGCTTCGTCAATACTTCGTTTTAGAAAATCTTTATCATTACTGAATTTAATACCTAAATGTTCCATTACGTTAGAACTACCGCATTTTGAAGAAACTCCATAATTTCCGTGCTTGGTTACTTTGATACCTGCTCCTGCAGCTACAAAAGATGAAAGTGTAGAAATGTTAAAAGTATCTTTTCCATCTCCTCCGGTACCACAAAGATCAATAGGATTATATTCGCTAAGATCTACAGCAACACAAAGTTCTAATAATGCGTCTCTAAAACCTTCTAACTCATCTACTGTAATGCTTCGCATCATATATACCGTTAGAAAAGAGGCAATCTGACTTTGGTTATAAGATCCTTTAGAAATATTTACTAAAACACCTTTAGCTTCTTCTTTAGAAATAGTTTCGTGATTAATTAATCGGTTTAATAAATTCTTCATAAACAGCCCCTCCTAGCCTCCCAAAGGGAAGGAACTCTTACTCGGGTTCAGTAGAGTTTTATTTATTTATCATTAAAATTCCCTTCCTGAGGAGGGGTAGGGAGGTGTCTAACTTCCCATAATTATTTTTATAACTAATTATTGATCCAGTTTTCTAATATTTTTTTTCCATCGGGAGTAAGTACAGATTCAGGATGAAATTGTACACCTTTAACATCTAGTTCTTTATGGCGTAGAGACATGATTTGTCCGTTTTCATCAAAAGAAGTTGCTTCCAGACAAGAAGGTAAATCAGTATCCGCTACTACCCAAGAGTGATATCGTCCTACATCAAAAGTTTTATTAAGCCCTTGAAAAAGGAGTTCGTCTGATACCGAGAGTTTTATTTCGGTTGCGACACCGTGGTACACATCATCTAGATTAATCAGGCTTCCGCCAAAGACTTCTCCAATAGCTTGTTGACCAAGACAAACCCCGAAAATACTCTTGGTATTTGCATAGGTTTTAATAATCTCTTTTAGCAATCCAGCTTCATCAGGAATTCCAGGTCCTGGTGAAAGTAATATTTTTTCAAAAGGAGCTACTTCCTCTAATGTTAGTTGGTCATTACGTTTTACGATTACCTCACAACCTAGATCTTCTAAATAATGAACCAGATTGTAAACAAATGAATCGTAGTTGTCAATTACTAATATTTTTTTCATCTTATTGTTCAGGAGTTTATTAGCTCCTTATATTTCTTCAGCTAGTTTTAATGCTTTGGTTAATGCTCCTAGTTTATTGTATACTTCTTGTAATTCGTTTTCTTCGTTTGATTCGTTGACTAATCCAGCTCCTGCCTGCCAATGTAGTTGGTGATTTTTACTTAAAAATGTTCTAATCATAATGGCGTGATTAAAGTTTCCAGAAAAATCCATAAAACCAATAGCGCCTCCATAGAAATCACGATTTACAGTTTCGTATTTTTCGATAAGTTGCATGGCCATATGTTTTGGGGCTCCGCTTAATGTTCCTGCAGGAAATGTATCTGCAACTACTTGCATCGTTGTCGTGTCCTTATGTTTTTTGCCAGTCACTTTACTTACCAGATGAATCACATGTGAGTAAAACTGTACTTCTCTGTAGGTGTCTACTGTAACTTCACTTCCATTACGACTTAAATCGTTACGTGCAAGATCTACCAGCATCACGTGTTCTGCATTCTCTTTTTCGTCTGCAGATAATTTTTTAGCTAGTTCTGCATCTTGTTCATCGTTACCGGTTCGTTTAAAAGTTCCTGCGATTGGATGAATTTCGGCTATTTCATCCTTGACTACCAATTGCGCTTCTGGTGAACTTCCGAATATTTTAAAATCTCCATAATCAAAATAAAATAGGTAAGGCGATGGGTTAATACTTCTTAATGCTCTGTAAACATTGAATTCATCTCCCTTAAATTTCTGAGAAAAACGTTTAGATAAAACTAGTTGAAAAACATCTCCACGTTGACAATGTTTTTTAGCTAAAGCAACCTGTTCTTTATATTGCTCATTATCTAAGTTAGAGGTTGTTTCGTCTACAGTGGTAAAGGTATAAGATGCAAAGTTTTTAACTTTTAATAAAGATTCTATTTCATCAATATTACTATCAGATTCATAGCAGTGCGCAAAAATACAAGCCTCATTTGTGAAATTACTGATAGCGATAATGTTTTGATAAACGGTATATTGCATGTCTGGGATATCTAGACCTCCCTCTTTTTTTGAAATCGAAATATCTTCAAAATAACGAACTGCATCATAAGAAATATAACCGAACAGTCCATTGTTTATAAACTTAAAGTCACTTTTAGATGTTTTAAATTTCTGTCCAAATTGTTCTATAATAAGAGGGATATCTGTATCATTGGTTATCGGGGTTTCCTTATGGGTTTTATCAGGAAACGATTCGTAAATAATCTCATTTTCAATTTTAATGGTAGCAATAGGGTTGCAACAGATATATGAAAAGCTGTTCTCACTACCTCTATAATCATTATTTTCTAATAACAAACTATTAGGAAAACGATCTCTTATTTTTAGATATACACTTACTGGAGTGATAGTATCTGCAAGAATTTGTTTGAAATGTGTGGTTAATGTATAACTCATGTTACATTTTGATATTAATAATTTATAAAACCCCTTATTTATTCGAACAAAAAAAAGGCTTGTCGTGATTTGACAAGCCTTTGATATGTTTACTTAACTATATGACAGGAGCTATCTCACGACGTTTTCGTTATAAGATGACCACCACCAGGTATTTGTTAAGATTAAATTCATTTTCTAATTTCTTGAGTCAAAGATATAAATTTATTGTAATTCAAAAAACAAAAAATTACATTTTTAAATTTACTTCCAATACAAATTCATCAGAAATGGCTTTATCTCCTAAGTTATCAAAGAAACTTCCTGAACCATATTTAATATCATACTTTGTTCTATCTACAGCAAGAGTTGTAGTAGCAGATCCACCATTAACAGCAAGATCAAAAGTGATTGGATTCGTTTTCCCTTTGATGGTTAGGTCTCCTGTAATTTTATAACCTCCATCCATTTTGGTAGCTTCTTTTATAACTAACTTGGCGTTTTTATGGTTTTTAACACCAAAGAAATCATCCGAGGTAAGATGCCCTTCTAGTTTTTCCTTTCCCTTTCCAGCTTCGAGATCTGTAACTGCAAGAGAAGTCATGTCTACTACAAATTCTCCACTTTTTAGTACATCAGAGTCAAAAGTCAAGAATCCGCTAGAGAAATTAAGTGTTCCTGTATGCTCACCTGTAACTTTTTTACCAGTCCAGTTAATGGAACTTTCTGAAGCATTGATTTGCTTTTGTTGTGCGTAAATTGATGCAGTAGCTATTAAAGTGAATGCTAAGAATAATGATTTAAGTTTGATTTTCATGATTTTTAAAATTAATGGTTATATAAATGTGTTTACTTAATTAACTTCTAAGTTTATTCAATAGATCGTTTAGTGTAATTAGTTCTTCTTGTGAGAGATTGGATGTTATCTTTTTTTCGAAATTATTCATAGCGGGGCTAACTTCGTCTAAAAAATTATAACCTTGATCAGTAATTGTAATTTCTACTTTTCTTCGATTAGACTTGCAGGTAACTCTTTTAACCAGATTTTTTTTAATGAGTTTATCTACCAGCCTTGTGGTGTTACTCATTTTACTGACCATTCTGTCCTGTATAGTGGATAGGTTTGCTGGTTTACCTTCTTGACCTTTAAGAATTCTAAGTACATTAAATTGTTGGATAGAGATATCATAAGTTTTCAATTCAGTATTTATCTGATCACTTATCCAGTTTTCAGTATATAATAAATTTACAATCGCTTTTCTGAAAAACGGAAGTTCCGTTTTGGTTTTAATGATATCTTCAATATTCATTTGTTTGTACAATATTTGTATATACAAATGTATATTATTGAATGTTTAAGAAATAATAAATAGATACTAATTCTTTGTTAAAGTTCTCATGAATACTATTGTTAAATATTATTATTGTTTGATTAAAAAAAAGTGGAAATCATAAAATTCTCTTTATGAATTACATAAACCTTGTTAATTTCCTTTTGGGTAATGACGCGTTTTAATACATTAGTGTAATGCAGAAATGGATGTTATATATAGTACTCACCGTAGTATTGGTAAATTGTAAAGGGGAACAGAAAGTGGCGATAGAGGCTTCTAATGTTTTTTCTGGCAAAGGTGTAGAAATACCAGTATATGATTTTAAAAATTTCGAACATTTACTGAGTATTAATGATGGAAAAACTCGAATTATTAATTTTTGGGCTACTTGGTGTAAACCATGTGTAGCAGAATTGCCTTACTTCGAACTTATTAACAGTAGATATCCAGATAATGAAGTTGAGGTGATTTTGGTGAGTCTGGATCTTCCTAATCAAGTAGAAACTAAATTAATTCCTTTTGTTAGAAAACAACGGATACAAAGTAAAATTGTATTATTAGATGATCCAGATGCTAATAGTTGGATTCCAAAAGTAAATGAAAACTGGTCAGGTTCTATTCCTGCAACTATTATATATAAAGGAAATACTTCAAATTTTTATGAACGATCTTTTACATATGATGAATTAGAAAGAGAGCTGAAAAAGATATTATGATATTTGGAAGAGTTTCCAATTCTAATAAGTAAAACTTAATAAAACAAACAAATGAAAACTTTAAAGATTTTAGTAGCGGTTGTTTTAGTACTAGCCGTAAGTGCATTTGCGATTGATAAAGTTAATGTATCGAAGATCGATGCAGGGTATATAATAGGAGATGCTGCAACGGATTTTAAACTTAAGAATATTGATGATACTATGGTGTCTTTAGCAGATTATAAAGATGCTAAAGGTTTTATTGTCATTTTTACTTGTAACCATTGCCCATATTCTGTGGCTTATGAAGATAGAATTATAGAATTAGATAAAAATTTCAAATCAAAAGGTTATCCTGTAATTGCAATTAATCCAAATAATCCTAAAGCATATCCTACCGATAGTTTCGATAATATGAAGGTTAGAGCAAAGGAGAAAGGATTTACATTTCCTTATTTGTTTGATGATGGACAAAAGATTTATCCGCAATATGGCGCTACAAAAACTCCACATGTATATATCTTGGAAAAGACTTCAAACGGTAATGTTGTTAGGTACATTGGAGCAATCGATAATAATTACAAAGATGCCTCATCAGCTGATCAAAAATATGTAGAGGATGCGATTAATGCTTTACTAAAAGGAGAAAAAATTCCAGTTGAAACTACAAAAGCTATTGGTTGCAGTATAAAAGCATAAGTATATCTAATATTATATTTTTGGATAAATGAATGTATGACTTCGTACAATTCGCTTAGGACTCTTATATTTGTATGGAATTGTATGGAATTGTATGGATAAAAGTTCAATTTTAAAAATAGGAAATATAAAATGGCCGAAGATATAACACAAGATCAATGGAAAGATCTTATCTCTAAAGATAATAATGCAATAATTCTGGATGTAAGAACAGAAGAGGAAGTAGAAGATGGTTTTATCCCGAACATGCTTAATCTTGATATACGTATGGGACAGGGTTTTCTCGATGAAGTAGAGAAACTGGATAAGTCGAAAAACTATTATGTATATTGTCGTTCTGGAGCTCGTAGTGCACAAGCTTGTACTTTGATGAATCAAATGGGTTTCGGAACTACATATAACTTAATCGGAGGTTTTATGAATTGGGATGGCGAAGTTTCTGAATAACATTATCTAATCATACTTATGAAAATCAAAACAATATTAGCCGTAGTTGTTCTTTCAATTCTATTGTTTAGTTGTACGGATAGTAATACTAAAGATACTGCTGTAGAGCTTATTACGGTTGAAGAAATGGATTCTCTACTGGAAATGGAAAAAGTACAACTGGTAGATGTGCGCACACCACAAGAATATGCTGAAGGACATATCGAAGGTGCGATTAATATAGATTTTAGTGATGAGAACTTTGAGACTTTAATCTCTGAAGTAGATAAATCAAAACCTGTGGCTGTATATTGCGGTCGTGGAGGAAGAAGCGGTAAATGTTCTTCTTACATGAAAAAAGCGGGGTTTACTAAGATTTATGACCTAGATGGTGGGATTACAGAATGGAAGTATAAAGGGAAGACTTTAGTTAAGTAATTATTTAACTATTTTGTTATAGTTATTAGATACAAAAATGAGATTGCATATGCAATCTCATTTTTGTAAACAGTGATTGTTTATTGTACGGCTTTCAAAACATTGATTTTTCCGTATCCATATTTATTGCTACGATTTGGATAATATTCTCCTGCTTTTTGCATTTTATCCAGTACTTGTTCCCTTGTCATGTTTGGATTTGTAGCCCATACTAATGCTGCTATACCAGCTGTGGTAGCAGTTGCGATAGATGATCCTCCGACCACATTTCTAACGTCTGAGCTAAATCCTAAAACAGGTAATGTTCTATTATTAGCAGCATCTCTTTCCATTGCTACAGTAAAATCAATCTTTTTCCCATCGTGGCATACAAAACAGCGTTTACCATTTTCTTTAATTCCAGTAACCGCAACTGTTTCTTTCATACTAGCAGGGAATATTACAGCATACCAATTCGTGAATTGTGTAGATGTTCCACCAGCAGCAATAATCATTTTGTCTTTTGAGTATGCATATTTCACAGCATCTTTAATATTTCTTACAGTCCATACCCATCCAATTGACATGGATATTATCTTAACATCGGATCTATCTCCTAGTTCTCTAATTGCTTTACTTACCGCCTTACGTTCTTTACTGCCTTCTAATAGTACATCACCAGTTCCTCGGTACACTACCAAGTTACTATTATATGCTACTCCTACCGGCATGGCATCATCATTACGGGGAGATGCTATAGCTGCAGACATTGCAGTTCCGTGTCCGCAGTCATCATAAATCGAACCATCAAATGTACCATATTGCTCTACAGTTCTGCCATTTGAAAATCCATCGTTAAAATCCTCTCCTAAGAATTTTTGAGTCTGTGAAATTCCAGAATCAACAACTCCAACGGTAATATTTCTTCCAGTACTAAATTCCCAGGCTGCAGGAATATTATGCACGTCAAATGACCAAGGTAACCAGGCATTGGGAGTAATTATCCTATAATCTTCTGGATTAACAATTCTACCTTCTGTGGCACAACCAAAATTACGTTCTTTATCATTCGGTAAAAAAGAAGAGTAGCTAGGTTCAATATATCGAACTTTATCTGTTTTCTGAAGTGCTATGATCGTTTCAAGCTTACTAACTTTTACTTCTATAAAGTTTAAAATATCGTCATCATATTGCACAGTATTCGATTTAGTTGATTGCTCTATAGAATTAACCACATCAAGAATATTGGCTTTAGCATCGATTAATTCTGGAGAGCGGTTTTCTGAAAAATTTTCATCTTCATTGCCATACCCAATAGTAATGACTCCATTAGAATGTATTGCCGCACTCCATAATACTAAAGCAGGAGCTTTTGTCCAATCTAAATCACCGTTTTCTTTAAGCTCAGTAGCTATATAGTCATTTACTTTTTCCACAGAAAGCAACTTCTGGTTACTCTCTTGAGTCAGATTTGTACTGTCTTCAATACTTTCGTTAGAACAAGAGAAAAGCAGTGAGATCACTAAAATCAAAGAAATTATTTTTTTCATTTTATAAAATTTATGAGTTTATGTTAAGTGGTTAAAAGTTTTGTGTGGTGATTAGTTGGTATTCACTATTTATTTGATTGTTAGTCTCCTTTCTTTTTAATAATTATTATTTAAAATTTTGAATATTATAAATAGGTCGTAGTGTATCGTTTCATTCGATAACGATAACAGTAACCATTCCAACATTTCTTAAAGCGCTGGATAGGGTTTTTTGACAAAAAACTAGTTTCTTACTAATTTTTTATCAATGTTGAGATATAGCTATTTTTTCCGTTACGCATCTTTATAAAATATTGACCACTTTGCAGGGGCAAAAAATATTGATCAAGAGGTATACTTTTACTTCCTGATTCTTTATCAGTTTCATTAAATGACCTTAAAACCCTTCCTGTGATATCGAGAATGGATATGTTAGATGTGGTATTTGCTTGAGCTTGATATGTAAGAAAAATATTAGTGCCATCTGTAGGATTTGGATAAATAATCATATCTAGTTGCGTAGCGAATGTATCGTCTTGTAAGCCTTGATTTTCTTTGGTTAAAGTACTGATGGTTACATCCAGATTTCCCGGAGTAGACCAATTACCTGCAGCATCTCTTACCAGACTTTTTACTTTTCCATTTCTTCTACGAATATCCTTTGTAACGGCTGTTCCCGCAGAAATACCCTGTGATCCTGTTGCTCTGAATTTATAAACTTTAAGATCATCAAATTCCACTATGGTCGTATTGGTTCTTAATGATATTGAGCTTCCGTTTTTAATGGGAGAGCTGTCAGTCCATTTTAAAATAGACTTATTATTCCTGAATACTTCTAATACGCCAAATCCGGGACTATATGTAATTTTATAATTTGCCCATTTATTATCTAGAGAAACATCAGCAATTGCTCTGAAATTTAGATTATTATTAATTGTTTCGTAAACTCTTACCTTATTGTCTTCACCACTGAACCAAATAAGATATGAATTTCCTCTTTGTGATTGTGTTGCATCGCTTGCCATAATATGGATTCCGAATTTTCTTGCACCCGATGTAGAAACTGTCTTAGCGGAAAACTCATATAGGTATGGTAAACCTGAATTTTGAGAAAGATAGGTACTTAATTTAGTATTGTCAGAAGAAGTATTGGATTGTCTCAGGTGTTTATCGTTGATGTTCCAGTTTCCTGCGCCGGTAGTATATCCGGAATAGAGTACATTAAAATTGTCATTAAAGAATCCATTTCCTCTATTAGCATACCAATTGTCCTCGTATTTTTCTAATGCCTGATAAAATCTACGAGTTACTCCCACATTATCATTATCAGAAAAGTTGGCAGTAAAGTCTCCAGATTGAGTGTTTCCTCCAGATGCGCTGATCGATGTAGTAGGAACTGTAGTGTCAGATCCGCCGCCGCCGCAGTCATTAGCTATTAAATTACTCACTCCAGTTCTTATGCTTCCTAGAATACTATATCCTCCGTTTCCTGGACAGGATGAGCAACTTGCACCTCCATCACGATGTCCAGCAATGTTTTTAAGACTTGCATTAATAGAATAATGATATGAAGCCCCTGTAGGGTTGATGTTTTCTTTATTTGCTTTCCATGCTAGTATTTTCTTCAGTGAAGTTTGAGCATTTGTGGTTGGTTTTGTACCGCTGTTACTATAATCTCCAAGTAAACAAACCCCCATTGTTTTTGCATTTTTTCCACAGAAATGTGCTCCTTGTGCGCGATCGCCGCCCGCTCTTCCTTCATAGATAGTACCGGTAGGGGAGATCAAAAAATTGTAACCTATGTCAGACCAACCTCTTGTGTTCATATGAAAATTTTGAACAGATCGTACTCTAGCTGCCCAATCACTGCTGGAATTTGGACCTAATTCATGATGTACAATTAAATGTGTTGCAATTGTTGTTGGAAAACTACTTGCAGGATTCCTTGCTCCCCACTGACTTCTGGATATAACTGTTGGTTTTGAGCAGGAGGCTTTAGCAATTTGATTACCGCTTTCTTGTATGATCGTTTTTATTTCTTCAGGAGTGTCTCCAGGGCTATATTGACCTAAAGTCGTTTGCGTAATTGTTATTTTCTGTTTTCCTAAAAAGGTCACTTTGTATTGAATGTATTGTATATCGACTTCTAAGAATTCCATTACAGAAGCTAATTTTCTACCATTTTCTTCAAAATGGCCATCAAATTTACTCTCTTTCCAATGTGACCAATTTCTTCCATTCTTTGATATTCGATAGTGAAGGACTATATTATTTCTGTATAGATTAGTTCCTTGCCACAAGGTATGAGCTGCAATAAAAGGTTTAGGCGCACTTATTTTGATTCTCTGAGGTTTAAGAATTAAAGTAGGTGATTCTTGAGCGGTTTCATTCGTTGATATTTCTGTGGCTTTTTGATCAAGATTCGAACTTTTTTCGATGATGTTTTTAGTGTTAAATAGAAGTCTAATCTCTTGATAATCTTCTCCTTTAAAATTGTCACGGTCTTTTTCTTGACTATATGCCGAATTTGTTAAAAATATGTATAGCGTTATGAATATGAAATAATTGATGATTTTCATGGAACGAATTTTAAGAGTTTACTAAGAATTAATTTTATATCTACTACACCTCCTTATTCATAAGGTGTAGTAGATATTACCGTGCATAGTAGGTACAATTATTTTTTTATAATTTGAAAGACGTTTGTATTCTTTCCTTTTCTAACTTTTATAAAATAATTACCATTTGGTATGGAAGAAACATATTCACCTAAGTTTAAATTTCTTGGTCCAGTTTCTTTTACTTTATCTTCAATAGATTTTAAAATTTTACCAGAAATATCAATTATCTGAATGAGTGTGGATTCATTAGAAGTTGCTTGATACGATATATTTAGGTTTTTTCCATTTGTAGGATTTGGGTATATCGAAATTTCGTTTGTTTCAATATAAGTGTCATTCAGAAGATTTGGGTTTTCTTTGGTTAAGGAACTGATGGTTACATCCAGGTTTCCCGGAGTAGACCAATTACCTACTGCATCTCTTACCAAGCTTTTTACTTTTCCATTTCTTCTACGAATATCCTTTGTAACTCCCGTTCCTGCAGAAATTCCTTGTGTTCCCGTCGCTCTAAATTTATAGACTTTAAGGTCATCAAACTCTACTACTGTTTTATTAGTTCTCAATGATATAGTACTGCCGTTTTTAATAGGAGAGCTATCAGTCCATTTTAAAACAGAGCGATTATTTTTAAATACTTCCAGTACTCCAAATCCCGGACTATAAGTGATTTTGTAATTCGCCCATTTATTATCAAGCGGTACGTCTGCGATTGCTCTAAAGTTCAAAACATTATTGATAGTTTCATAAACTCTTACTTTATTATCTTCACCGCTAAACCAAATGAGATATGAGTTTCCTCTTTGTGATTGTGTTGCATCACTAGCCATAATATGGATCCCGAATTTACGGGGTCCGGAAGTTGATATTGTTTTAGCTGAAAATTCATATAGGTATGGTAAACCTGAATTTTGAGAAAGATAGGTACTTAGTTTTGTATTATCGGAAGAAGTATTGGATTGTCTCAGGTGTTTATCGTTGATGTTCCAGTTTCCTGCGCCGGTAGTATATCCGGAATAGAGTACATTAAAATTGTCATTAAAGAATCCATTTCCTCTATTAGCATACCAATTGTCCCCGTATTTTTCTAATGCCTGATAGAATTTACGTGTTACTCCTACATTATCGTTATCAGAAAAGTTAGCGGTAAAATTACCGGTTTGGGTATTACCTCCTGAAGCACTAATCGAAGTAGTAGGTGCAGTGGTATCAGAAGAGCCGCCGCCACCACCGCCACCACCGCCAGAGCAGTTACCGATACTATTTTCTAAAGCAGCTACATAAGCATCAGCAAATTTGTTTCTCCAAGAATCGCTTAGTAATTTTGATTTGTCAGAAGAATCAACAAAGCCAATCTCACTAAGAACACCGATAGCATTATTACTGGTAAGAACACCGAGATGGAATATATAAGATGCATCTTCAACTGATCTTCTATTGATCCATTGCCCTTTTTCGACCATTCTATTTTGAACTTCTTTAGAAAATTTACTATTATCAGCGTCTTTAGAATTGCTGCGGTTGCACCAAAAAGTTTCTGTTCCGGATCCACCACCGCCATTGCAGTGAATGCTGATAAATCGATCTGCATTCCAACTATTAGACATGGTTCTTCTTTGCGTCAGCGAAATCCATCCATTTCGAGTGGTTCTTGTCATTCTTACAGTCCAGTTACCACAACCATTCTGGAGTTTAGTACGAAGCTTTAACCCTACAGCTAATGCAGTGGCATGCTCTGTATCTGTTCTTCCATCTGGGTCAGTTACTCCATTAGATGCATATCCATGTCCTGGATCAATCACTACTACCTGAGCACTAGCCGAAAAAGAAAGGATAAAAAGAAAAAAAGCGCAAAACAGAATATTATTTTTTGAGAATGTATTTTTCATCGGTTTAGTTTTTAAATTTAAGATCAGCAATAAAAATCCTACCTGATTTTTCATCAGAAAAGGCAATTCTCTTTCCATCCGGAGAAACATCTCCCCACATTTCTATTTGATCTTTGGTAAACGTAAGTTGTTTTTTGTTTAATGATATTGTAGAAATAAAATAAAGATCTGAGGCTGTTACGTTATGTCCATCTTCACTCTTATCTTCAAAAGAAATGACACCTTTACTATCTGGTAACCATCCACTGGCAATTCCAACTCCTAATTCTTTTCTTTCTTGGTCTCCGTAAATTGTGTACTTGTATATTATTGGGCCATCATGTACAACAACAGATTTTTGATCAGGTGAAACAATAGGGTGGTAAAACTGACCATCTTCCTTGCTAATTATCCAAGGTTTTCCATTGATACCTTCTTTTGCCTCAAGCTTTAATGTTTTTTGATTTATGTAGACGATAAGATTTTTGTTAGATGTCCTTGTTTTAGTACTATTCGGATGTACATCTTTTAGTGTTGCTTCTTTTCTCGTTTGTAGATTGATACTTTTTACTTGTATGTCAGAAAAAGTTCCTCCTTCTGGTTTTTCTCTGAAGATGACACTTTTACCGTCTGCAGACCAATTCGAAAGATATCCAATACCTTGCCCATTTTTGATTTTTTTGATGTTATTATTAGATAGGTCAACTACAAATAATGCATCATTGTGATGATCCGTAAACAGGATTTTCTGTCCGTCGGGAGACCAAATGGGAGTGCTAAATTCGCCATTACTAGTTATAGGTCTGCTATTAGAAATAGTTTGGGATTGTACAATCGAACTGAGTAAAGTACACACAATAATGCATATTACTAATTTTGTGGTTTTCATATAATGAGATTTGTGTTTTTTGGTTTATGTTGTATACCTAATTTTGAAAAGGAAAAAGGGTTCAGATAATTTTTATTATCGCCATCATTAACCAAATTGATTGAACCCTTTTACACACACATTTTCAAACTAGTTTTTGATAACTGATATTACTTTAGAACCGTTTTTATCACTTACTTTAATGAAATATTGTCCATTTTGAAAAGTAGTAAAGTAGTTACTGAGATCTATAGATTGATTAGTTGATTCTTTAGAATACTCCTTAAAAGATTTTAATACGCGACCAGTGATATCGATAATAGATATAGCTGTGTAGGAATCTGAAACGGATTGATAATTCAGTTTTACATTTGTTCCATCTGTTGGGTTTGGATATATAAAAATATCATTTGCCTCAATATATGTGTCATTTTGAAGATTAGGATTTTCTTTGGTTAAAGTACTGATGGTTACATCCAGATTACCTGGAGCTGACCAATTACCTGCGGCATCTCTTACCAGACTTTTTACTTTTCCATTTCTTCTACGAATATCCTTTGTAACGGCTGTTCCCGCAGAAATACCTTGCGATTCTGTTGCTCTGAATTTATAGACTTTAAGATCATCAAATTCCACTATGGTCGTATTGGTTCTTAATGATATTGAGCTTCCGTTTTTAATGGGAGAGCTGTCAGTCCATTTTAAAATAGACTTATTATTCCTGAATACTTCTAATACGCCAAATCCGGGACTATATGTAATTTTATAATTTGCCCATTTATTATCTAGAGAAACATCAGCAATTGCTCTGAAATTTAGATTATTATTAATTGTTTCGTAAACTCTTACCTTATTGTCTTCACCACTGAACCAAATAAGATATGAATTTCCTCTTTGTGATTGTGTTGCATCGCTTGCCATAATATGGATTCCGAATTTTCTTGCACCCGATGTAGAAACTGTCTTAGCGGAAAACTCATATAGGTATGGCAAACCGGAATTTTGAGAAAGATAGGTGCTTAATTTTGTGTTATCCGATGAAGAGTTAGATTGCCGAAGGTGATCATTGCTTATTGCCCAGTTTCCTGTCCCTGTTGTGTACCCTGAATACAGTACATTAAAATTATCATTAAAGAATCCGTTTCCTCTATTCGCATACCAATTATCTCCATATTTTTCGAGTGCTTGATAAAACCTACGAGTTACTCCTACATTATCATTATCAGAAAAGTTAGCAGTAAAATCTCCAGATTGTGTATTACCTCCAGATGCACTAATTGACGTAGTAGGTGCAGTAGTATCCGATGTGGGAGGAGGAGTTCCTACGCTATTATTTGATTTATAACGATAATCCTGTCTGGGTTCCCCTATTCCTTTAAACCTTCCTTTTGTAGAAGCATTTCCTCCTGCAGCTCTCCACTCAAAATGGATATGGTCTCCCGTTGATCCGCCTGTCGTACCTTCTTTAGCAATTACTTGTCCTCTTGTTACTGTTTGACCATTAGACACCAAAAGTGATTTATTATGAGCGTAATATGTTCTTGTTCCGTCGCTGTGTCTGATGATGACTAGTCTACCATAACCAGTGCTTAAACTACCACTAACACCAGAAAATGTAACAGTTCCGCTAGCGGCAGCTCTAACATTTTGATCACTTGACAACGAAGTTGCAAAATCAACCGCTGCATACCCATGGTGTCCTCCTGGACCAAATTGGTTACATCTTCCTTGATTAACGTGTGAACCTGATGGACCTGGAGTTCCATGTCTGGATACACAAAGGCTTACTCCAGCATCCCAAGGGAGGTAATAATCAAGAGATGAAAACTTACTTTGATTTTTTTGAGATGTTGAATTGCTGATTTGATTTTTCCAACCTTTTAAAATTATTGATTGTCCTTTAGAAGATATAATAGTTGTTACTTTACCAGTTTGCATATTAAGCTCGTAGAGAATATCTGTGTTACCGTGAACATAATCTACAGAATCATCCAATGTTCCTGAAAAAATCATTTTATTACGATCTGGAGACAATAAAGGAGTTCTGATGTAACTTTTTGGAGCATTGATTTTCTCGATGCCCCCATTGCTTATATCGTAAATAAATATTCCTTCATGCTCCTTATCACTATCTAAATATATAGCCTCAATGAATATTTTGTCAGGATGCTTGGTCCAAGCAATGGGTTTGTACGCAATCTGATTTCTTCTTTCATTCTTTTTAGAGATAAGCAGTTTACTTTTCCCCATTTTACTATTAACTTCATTTAATTTAAAACCAGCTTTGAGTTGTTCTCTTTCTAGAAATATCCAACGATCCGAGTCAAAAGGACTTTGTAATGCTTGAAAAAGATCATATTTTTTGGTTATCTGTACTTGTGATGATATTTGCTCAGCATACAATGTTATTCTATCTAATGGGACAAATTGAAGATGTAGGTTTTGGTTTTTTGATTTGAAATTAATCTTTCTTTTATTTTCTATATCAAAAGATACTAGTTCTTCATTTTGGCTAAAAATAATTTCCTGTGCGTTTGAGATTGACATACATAGAAGTAATCCCAAAAAAGTTTTTAATGTAGTATTTTTCATAATGGTGGGTTGTGTGATTAAGCATCATTAGCTAGATCTATTACTTTGGAACAGAAAACCAATAATATTCAACTCGAAATTAAGAACACTTTTTTAAAAATAATTAGGCACTTGTCCTCATTTTGAAGATAATAGTGAGAAAAAGAGAATTAATAAGGTTTAATGATGGATATCTTTCAATTTCATGGTAAACTTAAATAGTGCGTTGGCACCAGATATCTCTAATTTTTTACAAATATTCTGGCGATGGTTTTTAATTGTTTTTTCACTTTTAAAAAGTTCCAAAGCAATTTCTTTGTTGGTTTTACCGGACGCAACCTGATTCAGAATTTTTATTTCAGTTTTAGAGAGTAATTTAAATATTTTATTTGATGGTTTGGGAATTGGACTGGCTTCTTCTTTGCACCAAGATTCCCTAAATACTCGACTTATATATGGTTTATTTTGGATCGCCCTTCCTGCACATTTGGTAATGTTTTCAACAGTATCTGCCTTATATAATATCCATTTGACACCTAGTTTTTTAAGCTCCTTAATTAACCACTCATCAAGAGAAAAAGTCATTATAATGATTCTGGTTTTATTAGCATGAAGTTTAGTATATTTCGCTAATTCAATACCAGAATTATCAGAATTTAAAGTGGCATCAATAACTATAAAATTAGGTTGACGATTAACAATCACTTTTTTTAAAGCCTCTAAATCACTTATGTCTTCATATAAGTTAAACTTCATATTTTTGGGGGCCTCGAGCATAGCTTTTATTCCTAGTCTTTTGAGGGGGTCATTATAGGCAACGACAACATTGTATTCTTTCATAGCTGTTCATTTATGGAAGAAAATTAAGGAGCTATATGGAATTTTTTTCCAAAAGCTTTGTTGAGAAAATTTAATTAAAATATGTGGATTAAGATCTTTTGGATTTACAATTTTCCAAAAAATAATTGCCAGAATAATGGTTTAGGATGTGATTAACGGTTTTCATAATTTGAGTTTTGTTTGAGATACTTTAAAGTTAAAATTTATTTCTTTGTTTTTTTAGAGTGATTTCATTTTTCGATGTAAAGTGTGTTTTTTTGGATAAATAAATATGATTTTGATAAATTATAATCGATAATTTTGAGAATTATATAATAGCTAAACCTTTTTACTATAGTGTTTTACTAGGTTATTAATATTTTCTTTCATTTTTTTAAATCAAAATGAGTAGGATTTTTCCTTCTTTTTGTTTATCAATTTTATATTAGTTTTTGTTAATATAGTATTATCTATACAGTTTTATACTTGTATTTACAGGTAATGAATTCTTGAAATCAAACTTTTTTAAGTGAAATAGTTTTGTTTAGTGTTTGTTTTAATTGAGTATATATACTTTTATAACGAGGAGCAGTATATATAAAGCTTTATGAAATTGAGCTTCTGAAAACATTATCTTGAAGCAATAAACAACATATAAATTTTTCTAAAAACATATGATTTTAATGCTTTTTTGGGGGATTTTTAACAGTATAACATATTGTTTTTTAGTATCTTAATTTAAAATAGAAACTATGAAAAAAGTACTACTTATTATGTTGTTTTTTGTTGGTTTAACTCCCTTGTATTCCAACTTAGATTATACCGAAATGGATGTATTAGCTGTTACAAATGATAGAACATTCTCTTTTGAGCTTGACGCTACGGCGGCACAACAATCTATTTCTATTTTATCTGACGTAAAAGAGCCTATGTTAATTAAGATTATTGACAAATCTGGTTTTATTAGAATTCAGAAAAAATTGCATCTCGATAGAGAAATCGATCTTGTTTTGCTGGAGGAAGGCCTTTACCTAATTAAAGTGTATGTAGGTAACCATATGGAGGTGAAAAGGTTTTATAAAGGTAATGATGGTGTAAACGTTAGATGATTGTACATTACTTAAAAAAAGAGATTTTTAAATAAATTTATTATTATATAAATTGATAAAAAACCATATCAAGAACGAATCTGGATATGGTTTTTTTGTTATTAATAGCTGCATATAAAATAGTTTACTAAGAACTTTTGATTATTTTTTTTATCAATTTTGAAGTTCCATATTCTAGAATCAAGATATACACACCAGTTCTATATGCGGATAAATCAATTATTTGCGAAGTTTGATTTAAAGAATTTGGGGATGTTCTTTGTATAAGCTTTCCATTGATATCTAAAACAGAAATATGGCTTTTTGAATGATTCGGAATTCCATTAATATAAACAAGATTGAGCAATGAATTTTGATAAATATTAATATTGCTTTTATCCAATTCAGATATACTTAGCGTTGGCTCAATATTGATCGTAAATTGTATGGTTTGGGATGCTCCGTTACAATCATTTGAAAAATCAATTTCTACAGTCCAATTACCCTCTACTTCAACATTATTATCTGAAACAGCAGTAAACGAAATTTCTTCAGAAGAATACGTAGTATTATTTGGAGCTGTCCAGGTTAATGTGCCGTCGTATAGATTGGATGGTAACTGTAAACTTAAATCACTGCCTGCATTGATATTTAATTCGGTGGTGTTTTCTATGTTAGTATATCCAGTATTATTTATATTTACTTGGATAGCGTCAGATAAGTCTGCATTCGACGGATATACCGTTAGATTTAAATTTTGAGTACTATCTTCATCACAGGCATTTTGATTTTTATACCGTACAATATAAGTTCCAGAATCGGATGGTACTACATTGGTCAATTGCCAAGCAGTTGATAAATAAGGTGTTGAGTCTATGGTTCCGCCAGGATATTCTAATTCGAAATTAGATGTGCCTGCATTTTGGACTCCAAGATAAATACTGGCACCTTCACAAATTTCTAGATCACCCTGTTGAAACCAATTGGTTCCATCATTTACAAATGGAGTAAGTATGAGAGGTTCCTGTACATTCAATACAATAGTTGTTTGTGCAATACAAGATCCATTATCATAAGAAATAAGATAAGAACCAGAATCCGACGGTTGGACATCATTAAAAATCCATGCTGTAGATACATCTGGAGTATCATCAATAGTTCCGTCTGGATATTGTATTTGAACATTTTCTGATCCTACATTCTGAATTCCTAAATAAATATTTGCTCTAGAACAAACATTAAGAGTACTTTGTTGTAACCATTCTGTTCCGTTGTTTATATATGGAGTAACTACTTCATTACACTGTAAAGGTGATAATGAGGCTTCAAAAATTCCTCTTCCGTGGGTTCCTATAAATATTTTATCTTCGTTTAAATATTGAATTTCAATATCGTTCACGGATGTATTGGGTAGGCATCCATATTTTTTCCACTCTTGTGTTTCGTTTTCCAGAAAGAACACACCATTGTATGTTCCTATAAAAATGGAACCTTCTAGGGTATCATAAGTTTCTAATGATAAGACAGGAATGTTTGGTAAATTATAAGATATGTTTTGCCAGTTAATTCCTCCATCAGTGGATTTGTAAACTTTACCATTATTAGTATAACCACCATATGATATGAAAACGGTGTTTTCCTCCGTAGGATGAACTTCTAGATCAGATATGTATTGATTTACAGGAGTCGAACTAGATGACCAATTTAAACTATTAGAATCTTTTGAATAAACTACATTAAAGCGAGAAGCGTATATTTTATCAGAGTTAGTTTTAGCAATAGCAATTTGTTCTAGGTCTTGAGAAGGGCTTATGTTGTTTCCAATAGTAGTCCAATTAGCTCCTTGATACATTAGCAGAAAGTAGGACAAACAAAACGGGACAGAATAACATTATTGTCAATGGAGAGGGTTCTGACCTCAGCAAAAAAGAGACGTTAAAAGGTAGAGCGAAACGAAAAACCATCACGCAAATAATGATGTTACGCTTAATAGAGGTGGCTCAGGAAAATGGAGAGCCAGAATTGGAGAAATCTTATTGGAATACCTATTACTGTCAGCAAAACATAGTTACAGCGGACGGCAGATTATACGGTAAGTATTGTAAAAACCGCTTTTGTACTTTGTGTTGTAGTATTCGAAAGGCTGAGATGATCAATAAATATTATCCAGTAATGAGAGAATGGAAAGAACCATACTTTCTTACTCTAACTGTGAAAGCATGTAATGCATACAATTTGCCGAGATATATAAAGAAATTCACACAAGGCATACAAAGAATAACAGAAAAACACCGTAAAAGATACCAAAGAGGGAAGGGTAAAAAGCTTATTGGAGTTCGTTCGTTAGAATGCAATTTCAATCCCAAAAAGAAAACATATAATCCGCACTTCCATATAATCACTAAGGACAAATATACTGCTGAGGTTTTATTAGCCGAATGGTTAAAATTATGGACTCCAAAATACACCAATAGAGGAGGTCAAAAAATCAAGAAAATCACTAATCTAGAAGGAGGGCTTATTGAGATCATAAAATACGGTAGTAAAATATTTACCGAACCGGATTTGAAGAAAAGAGAAAAAGAGACAAGTACAGCGCAAATCTATATCAAGGCTTTAGATACGATTCTTACCGCGATGAAAGGTAAACGTATCTTTGATCGATTTGGTTTTAACTCACCTCAGCAAATAATAAAACAGAAATTCTCAGCAAAGTTGCTTAGTAACTACAGTGAATGGGAGCATAACCTAAAGACTTCTGATTGGGAAAATAAAGCAACAGGAGAGCTTTTAAGCGGGTATGAGATGCCACCACATTTATCAGCTCTGCTGACGAATAATATTAATGATTCAATTAGCTGAAACTAATTACAACGCTGCTGGTAGGTTTAAGGTATCTATAAATTTATCTCGTACAAGCTCTTATTGATTCATAAAAATCCCTGTACTGATCATAATTGACTAGTTCACCATTTTTGTCTAATAGAACATTACCATTCTTTGGGAAATCAAAAAAAGATATTTTCTTCATTGTATAGTCTCGAAATACAAATTCGAAATAACTGTTCTCGTTCATCATAGAATCTTTGTAATTTATAGAAAAAACACCATCAAAATTACCATAAGCATTCACACAAACGGAATCGTTTACAGTAAGTTTGATTGCTACTAGATCTACAGCAGAAGAATCATTGTGAATTACCTTTCCTGAGACAATGTCATTACCTAATGGCTTATAATCGTCTTGTATTTCAATAGGATCTGCAATCTCTTGAGCTACAGGTGGATCAATTGGTTTGTTAGTTTTGCAAGAATCTATAAATAATACTGTTATAAAAATTAGAAATATTGTTCTCATATGAATCCTAATTATAATATTTAATTATTTCCTTTTGCATGATCTTCCATTGCCAGTGATAAAAGTCTTTGCCCTTATTATTATAATCCATCAAATTAGTAGTTTCTGACATCACGAACTTATGCTTATTGTTTTGTGAAACCGTATTATAATCCTTTATTCTTTGATTTATTTTAGCAATTCTGTTATTCAACTTAGTAATATTACTTAAAACGCCATCTTGACGATATTTTGAGTCACCTCTGTATTCTTCATTTTTCTTAAGCTGATCTTCGTAGAATTTCTTATTCTTATTTAACTTAGTAACATAATCAGAGCTTTCTATAAATAAGTGTTCTAATCCTAAGGCGTGACCGACTTCGTGAGAAACATCGCTTGTTAATACCGAATTTAAATATAAATATACAAACTGCTCATCAAGAGGGATTGTTTGTGTGTCTCCAGCTTTACTTTTTGTATTCTCCATTCCTACATAAAAAATAACTAAACCTTTAAAGTTGTTATCGGTTTGATATTTTTCTTTTAAAGCTTCTCTACCTTTTTTGTTAATATTTATTCTATTAACACCAAACATTTCGTCCGATAATTCATCAAGATTAATAAACTCCAGACTATCAAAGTCTTTATTTATTATTCGTGGTTTAATAAAAGCTTGATTCAAAGAACCATTAACTAAATGCTCTTCAATTTGATTTATATTCCTATTGAATTTTTCTTTCAAATGATTAAGTGATCTGGGATTACCAATATTTACTTTCACAAACTTAATATCTAGATCATACATTTTATCATTCTTCACAACAATAATTTCACCTACGAGTTCATCGTTTTTATCTAATAACTCTATACTAGTGTCTTGGTTCAAAGGATTTTCACAAATAACCTTAACTTCTGTTCGAGTTATTTTTGAAACGTCACCTTCATAACCTTTAGCCTCTTCTTTTTCTAATTCTTCCTGTTCCTTTTCCAAATCTTTAAGAGATACTTCTTCAGGTTCAAATTTTATACCACCTTTGGCTGGAAATTTAATAACATCATCTTTTCGAGCTTTACCTTCAAGAATATCTAACTTTAAATTTAAAATAACTTTATCTTGATCAGGAAGCATACTTAAATAAGGAACAAAGTATTCTTGATCATTAATTTGAGTTTCCTTGTATTCTTTCTTTAAGTCTTCATAATTTAGAGAGACACCAGTGCCATAGTCATCTCTCATCCAATCAAAACCAAACTCACCTTTATAATTGTCTTTACGTTCAAATTGAACTGTGAATTTTAGATCCTCAAAAACTTCAATACTAGTAGTTTTAGTAATCCCTGCGACTTGTAATTTAAAAGTATTCTTTCCCATTAATTTTGTTGCTTAATTACTTCTAACTCTATTTTTTCAAGGTTACTGCCTATTTCATAATCAGTTAAAGTATCATTCACCAATACTTCATTACCATACTTGAAATCTACAGTTTGATCGTCTAGATTAATTGTAATCTTTTCACCTATCAGGTTACGCGTGTCTATATTTAAAAAGATAGTTTCGCCTACTACCGTTTCTTCAATTCTTTTATTATTAGTATCCGTAATATAATATTCTACAACTCTAGGTTCATTATCAGATGCCTCACTCTCAGCTACTGGAGCAGTATTAGGATATGTAACCCTCCAATATTCTGAGAACTCCGCAGTGCCTTCTTTCATTCCTGCTGAGGTAATATTTAGATTAATGGTCATTGGGTTTTTACTATCGCTAGTAAATTGCTCTACATAATCTACACAACAAGCATCAATAAATTCTAAAGTCCTTCCTCTACCATTCATTGCTCTTGGCTCTATTCGTATTTTGAGTTGCTTTGATATAAATGGATCTACCATCCATTCTAATAATTCTGCATCTTTTGTAGATTCTATTACCACAGATAACCCTGCGAATTGAGGTTTGGAAGATGGGTTTCCATTATAATCACTCTCCTGTCTAAAAGTGTATGAAAAATCAAGAATATTTATCTCTTTGTCATCAAAGAGCAGTTTTGCTGTAAAACTCATATTATAGCTAAGTATAAAAAAGTACAAATATAAAAGTATATCTATGATGTATGTATACGGTAAAACCTTCTATTTGTTGTTTTTAGAAATAAAAATTTTGTAAATATAGAATAGGGAAAAAATATAGTATTATAGTTATTGATAAAACACTATTTTAGTGTTTGCTTTAAGGTGTTATTTCATTGTTACTGGATTTTCTCTTGATTTTGAACAAAACACTATTATAACTATACTAATCATTTTTATGGCATTATATCAAATCTCTGTACTTAAGAAATATCTAAAACAACAAGATAACGAAGCAATAAATAAAGCCTATAAAAAATACGTAAAGTACTTTTTGAATATTACAATACAGGATAATATTCGTAGCTCAAAAGAAGAGCAATTTCAGGCTACATTTCTAACGGAGTTGTTTGTGAATATTTTAGGGTATACTTTAAATCCTAAACCTAATTTTAACCTCACAACAGAATTTAAGAACCAAAAGAATGCTGGTAAAGCGGATGGTGCTATTCTCAATAATGATGGTGCAATTGGTGTTATTGAATTAAAAGGAACAAAAACTAAGGATTTAGAAAGTATTCGTAAACAGGCGTTTGATTACAAAGCGAATCAAAAAGGTTGTGTTTATGTTATTACTTCTAATTTTGAAAAGCTTCGTTTTTATATTAACGATGCAACAGAGTTTGAAGAGTTTGACCTATTTGAGCTTACAGAGGAAGATTTTCAGCTTCTGTATCTATGTTTGTATAAGGAGAATGTACTTACGAATGTGCCTTTGACCATAAAAGAAGCCTCAATTGTAGAGGAAGAAAACATTACTAAGAACTTCTATAATGATTACTCGGTGTTTAAAAGAGAGTTGTATCGAGACTTGGTAAAACAAAATGGGACTAGACTTAAAACGGAAGCACGTGAAGAATTAAAAAAAGAACTAACTACCGATGATGCTCAAAAAAGTGAATTAGAACTTATAGAGAAAAATGTAAAACTCTCCCTATTTAAAAAGTCGCAGAAACTTATAGACCGTTTTCTATTTGTTTTCTTTGCAGAAGATAGGGGTTTATTACCTCCTAACTCTACAGTACAGATTATAAACAAGTGGAGGGCAGATTTAGATTTTGGAGATGATCGACCATTATACGATTTATTTAAACAGTATTTTAACTTCTTAGATATAGGAAGACAAGGCACAACTTCACGTGAAGAGATATATGCATACAATGGTGGTTTATTTAGACCAGATGGTATTTTGGATAGTCTAATTATAGATAACGAATTACTACATAAATATACATTTCAACTTGCTAATTATAATTTTGAAAGTCAAGTAGATGTAAACATATTGGGGCATATTTTTGAGAACTCCTTAAATGAAATTGAAAGTATTAATGCCGAAATAGAAGGAGGAGATTTTGATAAGCAAAAAAGCAAGCGTAAAAAGGACGGAGTATTCTACACGCCAAAGTATATAACGAAGTACATAGTAGAGAATACTGTAGGTAAACTTTGTGATAAAAAGAAAGCTGAATTAGATTTTAAGGAAGAGGAGTATTTTAAGGGCAGGAAAAATCGAAATAAAAAGACCTTAACAAAATTAGTACAGCTTTTAGATGATTATAGAGCATGGTTATTACAAATTACCATTTGCGACCCAGCTTGCGGTTCTGGTGCTTTCTTAAACCAAGCATTAGATTTCTTGATAAAAGAACATAGGTATATTGATGAGCTTAAAGCAAAAATCTTAGGGGGTGGTATTGTATTTAGTGATATAGAAAATACCATTCTGGAAAATAATATTTATGGTGTAGATCTTAATGAAGAATCTGTTGAGATTGCAAAACTCTCTTTATGGCTACGTACAGCACAACCACGTAGAAAGCTAAACGATTTAAGTAGTAATATAAAATGCGGTAACAGCCTTATTGAAAGTAAAAGTGTTGCAGGACATAAAGCATTCCATTGGCAATCCTCTTTTGCTAAAGTATTTGATAATGGAGGTTTTGATGTTATTATTGGAAATCCACCTTACTTAAATATGACAATTAATAATACCAATAACATTTGGTTAAAGTATTATACGAATGAGTTTAAGAGTGTTATTAATGCTAACTCTAAAAATATCTACACTCTTTTCAATGAAATGTCTTGTCATTTAGTTAAAGAAAATGGAATAGTTTCATTTATAATTCCAGAAGGTTTTCTGAAAACAAGAAGCTATAATGACTGTGTAATTGAAATGGAAAAACACGGTAAAATTTATTCTGCCGTATATTTTGAAGATTGGGTTTTTGACGATGCAACAACTGGTAGTATGATTTTTGACTTTGTTAAAAGTCTTGATAAACGTATTCCTTTTAAGGAGTATTTTATGAATAAAAATAAAGTAGTTAGTGAAATTATACCTGTTGTAAATCCTGTATTGATAAAATATGAAAAGCTTGATTTTAAAACCATAGACGATTACTGTGATTTATTCAAGGGAATGGCTGTTAAGAATAGAAAAGAATTTATTTCAGAAATAGAGTGTGAACTACCTAATGTTTTTCTTCTGGGTAATTGCATTGATCGATATACAATAACAAATAAATTTTATTGCGATTATAACAAACTTACTATCGTTGGAGGTACAAAGAAACTTGAAAAACACAATATAGCTCCAAGAATTCTTATTCGTAGAACAGGTAACTATTTATGCTGTGTTATGCTTGAAAAAATAGCATTGACAGAAAGCACTCTGTATTCTTGTTCACTTAAGTCCAATGATTTGAATATTTTCTATTTATTGGCGCTATTTAATTCGAAAATGCTTACATATATAGTAAGACAAAAAATGATTACTAATGAGCAAGCATTTCCTCAAATTATGATGACTGACATAAAGTTGTTAAAAATCCCATATGTAAATTTAGAAAGTCAATTGTATTTAGCTAATAAAAGTAAAGACCTTTCCGACTTACAACAGAAGCATCATACTTACAAAACGAACTTTATATTTTATATAAAATCTTCCTTGTCTTTTACTAAGACTTCAAAAAAATTACAGAACTGGCATTTATTGGATTTTAGTAATTTCATTAAAGAACTTAACAAAGCGATAAAAGCTAATAACAAAATACTTGTTTCAGAAAACAAAGAAGTTATAGCTACATTAACTAAAAAGGATGAGTTTGAGTGGTTAGAACTCTTTGAAGAAAACAAAATGAAAGCGCAAGATTTGCAAAATCAAATTAATCAAACAGAAAAAGAGATTGATGTAATGGTTTATGAGTTGTATGGTTTAACCCAAGAAGAAATTGAAATTGTGGAGAATAGTTAAGGTTTTAGATAGCGATATGGAGAAAGTTGTGTCAAGTATAGAAGGTCAAATAAAAACTTCAAATTGACTTATGTTTCTGGATTTGGAATAGGAAAAGTATTTGAATAGATGAGCGGATTTAAACTATTAGCGATAAGACCAACCAAAGATTGTGATATGCAATTTTTAAAAAACTTAAGCCCAAGTAATATCTATAAGTTTTATCAAGACTATCATTTTGTTTTAGATGAAAAGGAAAATAAAGTTATTGAAATTCAACATAGATCTAGTATTCCAAAAAAGTTATATGGAGAAAATATTAGTATTTCAGCAGTTGTAGGAAAAAATGGTAGTGGAAAAAGCACTCTTGTAGAACTTTTTTGCTTATTTGTTTTTTGCTTATCAAAGCAATTGAACTTAATCAATATAAATGATTTTATAGAGACTCATAAACTCTCAATAGAGGATCAAAACCGCCTAAATGATGAATTAAAAAGTTTTAAATTATTTACGTGTGAAATCTATTTTTTAATTGATAATAAAATATACAGTATAACTAAAAACACGCAAGGTTTTGAACGAGTGTCATTTGAAAATTATTCTACAGACAATATGCTCGCAAATAGATTCAAGCCAAATCCTGATATTTTAAAAATCACAGATTTACAGCAAGAGTCTAGTAGAAATGAGTTTTTAAGAGCTTCATTTTTTTATTCAATTTTGGCTAACTATTCTTTATATGGGTTAAACACTAATGAAACAGGAATTTGGTTAAGATCTATTTTTCATAAAAATGATGGGTATCAAACACCAATTGTGCTAAATCCAATGAGGACAGAAGGTAAAATAGACATAAATAGACTTACTTATTTATCTAAGTCTAGATTATTAGGGAATGTTTTTAAAAAGTTAGAAGAAGGGCAGAAAGAGGAAGAGAGTTTGCGAAGTTTGGTTAATAATAAAATTGTAGACAAAATAATTTTAGAATTAGATTTTAGAAAATTTACAATCGTAGATGAAAATAGCCTAAAACCTGAACAGAAAGCAATTGATATTATTGATATTGATAATAAATCGATTTATTTAGAGTTTACCGCAAAAAATAAAAACATATATAAGCACAATTATTTTCTTTTGTTAGTAAAATCATTTTTCCCAAAAAATGATTTAGTAGATGTGTCATTTTCTAATAGTAAAATTAAAAGAATTTGTAAAGAGTACATTTTAAAGAAAGTGGAAGATGTCGTTAAAAAGTATCCGCAGTACAAAGCTTATAAAAATAGAGTCTTTAGATCTAATGCAAAGGAGGAAATTGTTAAACAATGTTTTAATAGTTTAGCAGAAGATTTTACACATAGCACGTTTAAAATTAGGCAAGCTCTTAATTTTTTAGTTTATGATTTATATAGTCTGAATACAAAAAGTAACACTTATGAACTTTCTACTCCTTCAAAAGAAGGTATTGCAGATGAAATTAATAGAAAAAGAGAAGCTCTTTTAAACGATGAACTAGAGGAGAATAGATGGCTTTTGGAAATTAATCCTAGCGAAAGTAATTTAGAACAAAATAACAAGGATAGTTATAGAAGACATAGCTTAACTAATTATTTACCGCCATCTTTTTTCGAAATTGATTTTGAGTTTAAAGATGAAGGTTTATTTAAAGATTTAAGTTCTGGTGAGAAACAAATGATATATAGTATAAATTCAATTATATATCATTTACTCAATCTTGATTCTATTTATTCGATGGAATTAGAAGATAGTGTTTCTTACAAATACTATAATATAATTTTGGATGAAATAGAACTTTATTTTCATCCAGAATTTCAGAGGATTTATATTAATGAATTAATTAAATCTATAAATCTTATAAAAAGTAATAATTATAAATTTAATATCATATTTCTAACACATTCACCTTTTATTCTTTCTGATATTCCGACATCAAATATTCTGAGGTTAGAAGACGGTAAAATTGAAAATATAGAGGAACAAACCTACGCAGCTAATGTACATGATTTGCTGGCTAATGATTTTTTTCTAAAAAAAGGCTTTATGGGTGAATATGCTAAGGAAAAAATTAAAGATTTACTTAGATTCCTAACAGATGATGAAGGAGAATCAGTGTCAAAAAATAGTGAAAAACAAAAAGAGTATTGGAACCCTAACTTAGCAGAAGAGTTTATTGGAATAATAGGAGAGCCATTATTAAAGTATGACCTTAAAGAGTTGTATTTAAGTAAGTTTTATACTGAGAAAAAGATTGATGATGAAATTGCAAAACTTCAAGAATTGAAAAGAAAAAATGACAATAATGTATGATTTCTATTAATCAAAATATAATATCAACTATTTTGGAGTCTAATGCTACCGAGATTGATCAATTAATATCAACAGCGAAAGAAAATGTCATTAATTTCAGAGCAGTACCTGATAAGAGTGGTGGTAGAAATAATCCAAGAATTCAATTACCGTTATCCCAAGAAGAAATTAATTATTTAGATATTTTAATAGATGATTTTGAAGCTATTGTAAAAGCTAAGCCTCTAGATATTGATACTTATAAAGAGTTATTTGATGAAGAAATAACAGGTGTTGAAATGTCTAAGTATCATAAACCTTTTAAAAATGAATTGCTTAATCGAATGGGATACTCAAAATTAAGAAACGATTATTATGCAGGTTATTTTGAGAGTACAGGTTTAAAAACTTGTGTTTATTGCAATTCTCAATTGGCTGTTACCGTTAGATCTTTTAAAGGAGGGAAATCTGCTAAATTTCAAGTTGATCATTTTTTACCTAAATCCGAATATCCTTGTTTTAGTATTTCGTTTTTTAATTTAATACCTGTGTGCGCTTCATGTAATGGTAAAAAAAGCGCAAATGCTGTGAATTTCGATATTTATTCTGATGATCCAACTGATTTAAAAGGTTCACTTTTTAAATTTCGACTAGATAAAAAATCAATTGTTTCTTACAGAGTAAACGGAGTTAAGGAGAAACTGATAGTAAAGTTTGATGATCCATTTAATAAGGGGTTTAATGAAAATTTTGACATAGAAGGGATTTATTCAACACAGAAAGATTTGGCAGAAGAACTCGTACTTAAATCAATGATTTATAATAAAAGTTATTTAAAGTCTTTGAGCGAATCTTTTAAAATACTATATCCTAATAAAATTCCTATGGTAGAAAGGTTATTAGTTGGTAATTATACTAGCGTTAAGGATATCCACAAACGACCAATGTCAAAATTCACACAAGATATAGCTAGGCAATTAAAAATTATTAAATAATGAGTAGAACGTAAATCATGCAAATCTTTTTACAAGAAGATATTAGGTGCTTTTTTAGGTATTATGAATCGTAATTGTCGACCAAATTGTCGACTAAAAATTAAAACTCCCGTAATCATTGGTGATTCGGGAGTTTTTTGTGGAGTCGGAGGGATTCGAACCCTCGTCCAAACAAGTAATACAACTGCTTTCTACACGCTTAGTTTTTGTTTAGATTTTCGTTAGCTTGCCGGTCAAAAACAACCAACGCACTACTTATTCTTAATTAAGTTTCGAAATTATATCAAGACACTATAATTTCTAGGTTTACTTTTACGATACTCAAAACCAAACGCCATAAACCAAGGCTTTTGAAGAGTATCCTGCTTGTCTACCTTGTAGACCGAGGCATTATCCTACTAAAATTCAGATTATGCAGCTAGGGCGTAGTTATTCTCGCCGTTTAAAAAGGTGAAATAGATATTAACGAGCATTAACTTCATAGCTCGACGTGCTTACAATCCCATTAATCTCGCTGTCAAAACCAGTCGACCCCGAATTTTTTAAATTCTCAATTCAAAATTTCGAATTCAGAATTAGGTTGGCAAAGATAATCATATTTGTCATATCTTAGCCGCGCTTTTACATAAACAAAATATATACCAAAACTATATGACTACATTCGGAATTATCAGAGAACGAAAAAACCCGCCAGATCGTCGGGTAGTATTCTCGCCAAATGGTCTTAGTGACACAACGTCTAAATTTTCTGAGGCTTCTTTTAAGGTAGAAAGTTCTGATATTAGAATTTTTACCGATGCAGATTATAAAGCTGCAGGTTTTGAGATTGTTGATAATCTTTCTGATTGTGAAGTTTTGTTAGGAGTAAAAGAAGTTCCAATTGATGATTTGATTCCAAATAAAAAATATTTTTTCTTTTCGCATACTATTAAAAAACAACCTTATAATAGAAAGTTACTTAATGCAATTCTTGATAAAAATATCGAACTATACGATCACGAAGTGGTGGTTAACCCTAAAGGTTTTAGGCTTATAGGTTTTGGTAGATATGCTGGTATTGTTGGTGCTTATAATGGTTTTAGAGCGTTGGGCATGAAAAATGATAGTTTTCAGCTTCCTAAAGCAGAAACCTTATCCGATCAAAAAGCATTAGAATTAGAATTAACCAAGATTAATTTACCAATTATAAAGATCGTACTTACTGGAAAAGGTAAGGTAGGATGTGGTGCTAAAGAAATTTTAGACGCTATGAAGATCAAAGAAGTATCAGTTGATGATTATCTAACTACTACTTTTGATCAACCAGTATATGTGCAAATTGATGTTTTGGATTATAATAAACGTACAGATGGTCGAGTGATTGATAAAAACGATTTTTATCATAATCCTCAGGAATATGTCAGTGATTTTATGAGATTCGCCAAAGTTAGCGATATGTATATCGCTGGTCACTTTTTTGGTGATGGAGCTCCTTTTATTTATACTAGAGAAGATGCGAAATCTTCAGATTTTAATATCAGTGTAGTTGCGGATGTTTCTTGCGATATCGATGGCCCGGTAGCTACTACGATTCGATCTTCTACTATTGCGGATCCTATTTATGGATACCACCCTGGTAGAGAAGAAGAGTTGGATTATAAAGATCCGGAAGCCATAGTAGTTATGGCGGTAGATAATTTGCCTTGTGAGTTGCCTAAGGATGCTAGTGAAGGTTTTGGAGATATGTTTTTGGAACACGTGATTCCTGCATTTTTTAATAAAGATGCGGATGGAGTTTTAGAACGTGCAAGAATGACACAAAATGGTAAATTAACAGCTAGATATGCTTATTTACAAGATTATGTGGATGGAAAAGAATAGTTTTGTACAACACAAATGATATTAAAAAATGACGACTCAGGAACTTGTTGATCAAATATGGAAAAAGAAATCTTTTTTATGTGTAGGGTTGGATGTGGATCTAACTAAAATTCCGAAACATTTATTAGAAGAAGAAGATCCTATTTTTGAGTTCAATAAAAAAATCATTGATGCTACGCATCATTTAGCGGTTGGGTATAAGCCTAATACTGCTTTTTACGAAGCATATGGATTAAAGGGATGGAGATCTTTAGAAAAAACGATCCAATATCTAAATATTAATTATCCTGATGTTTTTACGATCGCGGATGCAAAACGAGGAGATATTGGTAATACAAGTGCGATGTATGCCAAAGCTTTTTTTGAAGATCTGGAGTTTGATTCTGTAACTGTAGCTCCTTATATGGGTAAAGATTCTATAGAACCATTTTTAGAGTTTCAAGGGAAGCATACCATTATGTTGGCACTTACTTCTAATCAAGGAGCTTTTGATTTTCAAACTAAAAATGTTGATGGAAGAGAATTATACAAGCAAGTGTTAGAAACTTCTAAAAACTGGCGGAATTCTGAGAACTTGATGTATGTGGTGGGAGCTACTAAGGCAGAATACCTGGCTGATATCAGAAAGATTATTCCAGATAGTTTTTTGCTGGTACCAGGAGTTGGTGCTCAAGGCGGAAACCTGCAAGATGTATGTAAGTACGGAATTAATGATCAGATTGGATTGTTAATCAATTCATCAAGAGGAATTATATATGCTTCAAACGGATTAGATTTTGATACAGTTGCAGGAAAAAAAGCAAAAGAACTTCAGCAACAAATGGAAGAAATATTAAAAGCTAAAAAATAAAAAAAGGAAACTGAATGCATACTCAATTTCCTTTTTTCTTTTTAATCCCTCATCGAGAAAAGAACTCTCGATGAGGGATTAAAAAAATTAACGTCTATTGGCTTTAAATACTTGTTTTGCATATCCCACAAGTCCATATGTGATAAAAAATACAAAAAATGCCAAAAAACCATAAATAATGATGTTAAGTAATACTGAATTCATAGCCCCAAAGATTTTAAATTAATATTCGTTCTTATAAAATAATAAATTTTTGTAGGAATTCCTAGTTTTAATATCTTAATTATTAGGGTTTTGTGTTTTTTTTATGATTATTACGTGACTTCAGAAATATGGTTAAGAAAAAAATATGTTATACACAGATCAATTAGGTAGAGATATTAAGTTAATTTCAACTCCTGCTCGCATTATCTCTCTAGTCCCATCTCAAACGGAACTCTTGGTAACATTAGGTTTATCAAATTATATAGTGGGTGTAACTAAGTTTTGTGTGCATCCCGATAGCATAAGGAAAGAAAAGAGAGTAGTAGGAGGAACTAAAAATATACATTTGGATAAAATCCGTGAATTAAGTCCAGATATTATTTTATGTAATAAGGAAGAAAACACCAAAGAGATTGTAGAAATATTAGAAGAAGAGTATCCTGTTCATGTTTCGGATATAAGTACTGTAGAAGAATCTTTAGAGTTAATTGATCAGTATGGAGAGATTTTTAATAAGACTAATGATGCTGCAACACTAATTTCTGAAATTAGATCAGAACTGAAGAGTTTTTCTGAATTTATTAAGGACAAACCTCAAAAAAGAGTCACTTATTTTATTTGGCGTAAACCATGGATGGTAGCAGGTAAAGGAACTTTTATTCATCATTTGTTAGAGCTCAATGGTTTTATAAATATGTTTGGTGTTCAGGATCGTTATCCAGAAATTTCTGAAGAACAATTATCAAAATTAAAAGATATTGATCTTATCTTATTGTCATCAGAACCGTTCCCTTTTTCTGAAGAGCATAAGAATGAAGTAGCAAAAATGCTTCCGGATACTAAGGTAATTTTGGTAGATGGAGAGTATTTTTCTTGGTATGGATCAAGGCTAGCCCAAGCTTTTACGTATTTCCGAACGCTTCATTAGGACAAATATGTTGAACAATACATTAATTACTGTTAACGCTACATATAGTGAACAATAAGTCATTATCTTTACGCAGTAAGATATTTTATGCTTAACTATTCTATATATCATCATCCAGAGAATACTAATTGGGTAACTTTTGTTCATGGGGCAGGAGGCAGTTCTTCTATCTGGTTTAAGCAAGTTAGGGAGTTTAGAAAACATCATAATGTATTGTTATTAGATCTGCGCGGACACGGTCGTTCTAAGTCTGTCATAAAAGATCCTTTTAATTCTAAGTATACATTCGATACAATCACAGAAGATATTGTAGAGGTCATTGATAAAGAAAAAATAAAATCATCACATTTTATAGGAATTTCACTTGGTACAATACTCATCAGAAATTTAGCAGAAAAATACCCTAACCGTGTAGATAGTATGATTATGGGAGGAGCAATTATGAAATTAAACTTAAGATCTCAAGTTTTGATAAAATTAGGGGTTGTGTTTAAATCAGTAGTTCCTTATATGTTGTTGTATAAGTTTTTTGCCTTTATTATCATGCCTAAAAAAAATCACAGAAAGTCTAGATCTCTTTTTGTAAATGAAGCAAAGAAATTGTATCAAAAAGAGTTTATAAGATGGTTTAGATTAACTTCTGAGGTTAATCCTTTGTTAAGGTTTTTTAGAGATAAGGATATTAAAATACCCACGCTTTATGTAATGGGAGAAGAAGATTATTTGTTTTTACCATCAATAAAAAAAATAGTGTCCATTCATGAATTTTCTAATCTTTATGTAGTTAAAAATTCTGGACATGTGGTCAATGTAGAGCAGCCAGAAGTTTTTAATGAAGAATCACTTTCGTTTTTGAATCAGTTTTCCGTTTAGTAACGGTTAATGATGATGTTCCATTTGTTTAATTTCGGTCAAAATTTTGTTTGCTTCTTCGTGCATAAGATCACTTTTTTCCTTATCCTTAATAGCAAGATTGTACGCGTTTTTCATTAATCTGCAGTATCGTTTCTGCAGTTTTTGAAGATCAGTTTTGTTCTTAGGCCAATAAAACATTTCCTTTCTTTTTATGCAAAAGTATTAGATGTAATTTAATTAGTTTCTTAAGAGGTAGTTAAGGTTATCTAATAGTATACTTAAAAAGGGCAGTATGATTTAAAATCATACTGCCCTTTTATGGTTTTGATCAAATGATATTATGTTTTAGTATCCGTCGTTTTGTGGTAAAAGGTTCGGGTTTACGTTTATTTCTCTTTGCGGTATCGGTAAAACCAATCTACCATCATCAAAAGATAAAGCTCCAACAGGAACTTCTAATCTCTTAAAATCGTGTAGTTTATGACCTTCAAATGATAATTCACGTAGTCTTTCTAAGATGATGCCTGTATATGTCAAGTCAGTAAGTACAAATGCATTAGATCTAGCGCGCACGGTATTAACATCGTTTATAGGGTCTGTTCCTATTGCTGTACCTAGAATAAAATTAGACTCGGCTCGTATAAGGTGCATTTCAGGGAGTCTGATAAAAGGTATGTTAGCATTACCAATAATCCATTTGAATGACGCTATACCAGACCCTGTTTCGTTATCAATGTAAAAGTAATTAGCTCTTAAGTCGTTGAAGTCATCAAATATTCCAAAAAATGCATTTTCAATAGATATGTCTGGATTTCCTGGTCTTCCTCCGAATCTGTCAGTAGCCCAAAATGTATTCATACTGTTAGCTCCGTCTGAATCGGTTACTTGCCAAGCAAAAATATCTTCTGTAGAGTTATCATCATTATTGTAAGCATCATCAAGTAACTCTGTTATTAAGAATCTTCCTGATTGTATTACTTCATTTGATAAATCTCTTGCAGCTTCATAATTACCGATTTGTAATTGTACTCTAGCAAGTAAAGCTTTAGCTGCGTTATTAGAAGCAAAAACACCATTTGTTTCAGGTAATAATACAATAGCATCTTCTAAATCATTAATAATAAATTCATATACTTCACCGATTGTATTTCTAGATGGATACGTAATATCATCAAATGTAATTACCGGAGTTCTGATAATAGGAATACCTGGCTCGCCATCGTTGATCCTTTCATTATTATGTTTAGAGAAAAAGCGTACTAAGTCAAAATAGGTGAGAGCTCTTAAAAATTTGGCTTGACCCTCTACAGAGTTTTTACTATCTAGATTTTCAAAAACATCTAGATTATCAAGAACTATATTTGCTTGATTACTGATGTTATATCCGTTTAACCATAAGTTAGCAACAAAAGTGTTATTAGTATTAATCACCTTAGCGTTAAACTCACCTGGATCAGAAAATGTTCCATTCCATTTTAGTTCTTGATTGTTTACCAATAGTTCCGCGATTGTGTATATCTGGCCTCCATAACTTGCTGCTTGCCCAGCTTGCGCATATGTACCAACAAGAATATTGGTCACTTTTGCAGGTGTATCAAAAGCATCTTCTGTAGTTAATGCTTGATTTGGATCAATGTCTAAGCGATTTTCACAACTTACTGAGATTATCGAAAGAGTGAATACTATGATTATTTTTATATATGTTTTCATTTTTTTTACTTTAAGATTTTAGTATTAAATTTTAAAAATCGAATTTTTAGAATTCAATATTTATTCCTAGTGTATATGTTTTTGCAGGAGGAGCCGAGTAAAAGGAAGTACCAGTTCTTACACCAGAATTTCCGTTAAAATCTGCAGTAGATTCTGGATCATATCCTTCATAATCTGTGATCGTTAATAAGTTAAGACCACTAAAATAGAATCTTACTTTCTCCATATAAAACTTTTTAGAGTACGTAGGATTGATTGTGTATCCTAGTGTGATGTTTCTTAGTCTTATAAAATCTGCTTCTTCTAGGTAACGTGTAGAGTCTGCTTGTCCATTTTCCTGATTTAATCTAGCTTGAGGTACATCAGTTATGTCTCCAGGATTTTGCCATCTATCTAATTGATCTACGGTTTGATTGTCAAAGAATTTACCGTTTCCGGAAGTGAATTTACCTGCTTGATCAAAAATTGAAGCTCCAAACTCTCCTTGAAAAATAAATTGAAAATCTAAGCCTTTTATTTTTAAAGTATTGGTAATTCCAACTTGATAATCAGGAAAAGGATCTCCTTTAACAATTTTATTAGCTTTAGCTACACTGTTAGTTAATGTTTTATCTAGTGAACCGTCTGCTTTTAATGTGTTGGTATAGAATAAAGCATCTCCATTAGCCGGATCAACTCCTGCATATTCATAAAGGTAAAAAGAAGAAACAGCTTCTCCTTTTCTTATGATGTTTACACCATCTATAATATCTCCACTCGGTAGATCAGTAACTTCATTATCGTTTTTAGTAAATAATGCTCCTACATTCCAAGTAAGTGAAGGTTTAGAAATAATTCTTGCATTAATATTTACTTCAAAACCTTTATTGACTATTTCACCAATATTTCTAACGATAGATGTAAAACCAGATGTACCAGGTAATGGTTGGTTAAATAATAAATCATTTGTGGTTTTGTTATAATAATCAAACTCTCCGGAAATAGTATTGTTGAATAAGCCAAAATCTACACCTAAGTCATATTGAGTAGTTTTTTCCCAACGTAATTCGTTATCTCCTAATTGAATTGGTGATACTCCAAGTCGCTCATTATAAGTTGTTACTCCATAAAGATCTTTGCTAGCAAAGTTTCCTATTTCTGCATTTCCTGTAATACCCCAACTACCTCTTAGTTTGAACTCATTTAGAAGGTTAGAATTAACTAAAAACCTTTCATTACTAACTACCCAAGCCGCTGATGCCGCTGGGAACCAACCAAACTGTGAATCTTCACCAAATCTAGAAGAACCATCACGACGAATACTTAGATTGAAAAGGTATTTGTCTGCAATAGAAAAACGTGATCGAGCAAAGTAAGATAGAAAGTTGTACTTTGTTTTATTAGATCCTCCATTTGTTATTAAAACAGCATTGTCTAATGTTTGTAGGTCATCTGATGGAAATCCTTGTCCAATTGTAAATTGACTTTTACGATTAGTTTCTTCAAAACTTCCTCCCAGAGTGGCAGAAAAGTCTACAGAATCTCCAAAAGTTCGCTTATAAGCGAAGTAATTTGTTAAAATGTAACGTTCTGTAATAGCATTGCTAACAGTACCAACTCCTCCTGCGGATGCGAATTCGGTTAAGCTTCCTGAGAATCTTTCTGCATTTTGGTTATTAGCATCATATCCTATTTCGGATCTATATTGTAGGTAATCGTTTATATAAAAATCACCATAAATGTTGGCTATAGTTCTCCATATATCCGTAACAAATCTTCCTGTTTGTTCTTGTCCAAGAAAGTTTTGAAATAATGTAGATGGACCATCTACATTCGCTGTCCCATCTTCTAATAAAGCGGGTGTTAATGGAGATTGAGCTATAGATTGAAGCGGAGATATGAAAGCATTATCATTAGATAATCGATCGATGGTTACCTTTGATAGATTGATGTTTACTCCAATAGTAGATTTTTCAGTAATATCAGCATCTACTTTACTTCTTAAGGTATAGCGATCCAACTCATTTCCTAAGATGATACCTTCGGTTTTGTTATACGAGGTAGAAAGAAAGTATTTTACTTTTTCACTTCCTCCAGATGCGGATAGGTCTATATCTTGAGTAATACCTTGTACTAGTGCTAGATCCTGCCAATCGGTATCTACTTCATTATTTCTCCAATCGCGACCTAGTGATAATTGATCAAATCGTGTTTCGATCTCAGGTAAAGAAAGGCCGCTGTTTAGTGCAGCTTCTGTATAAAATTCTGTATACTCCTCAGTATCTAAGAATTCTCTTTTATTCGTAGCAAAGTTCCATCCCGATGATGTATTTAAAGTAACTTTGGTTTTTCCAGCTTTTCCTTTTTTTGTTGTAATGATAATGACACCATTTGTTCCTCTGGCACCATAAATAGCCGCTGAAGAAGCATCTTTTAGAAAATCGATAGAATCGATATCATTAGGGTTAAGGCCTATTAAAGGATTGATAGGAGAGTTGTTTATAGACTCATCATCGTTAATTAACGGTACACCATCCAATACATATAAAGGTTCTTGAGAAGCACCAATCGTAGAAATACCTCTAATTCTAACTTTAATACCAGATTCTACTCTTCCGGAAAGTTGAGTAATTTGAACTCCTGTAACCTTACTAGTCATCAATGATTGAATACCAGGAGTATTTATATCTGCTATATCATTAGCTCGGATACTAGATATACTAGCTGTTATTTGTTTTTTAGAAGAACTACCGTATCCAATAAGTACTATTTGGTCTAGGCCTTCTACATTGTCTTTTAAAGTAATATTTACTACTGTTGATCCAGCAATATTAATTTCTTTTGTTTCAAAACCAACATAGGAAAATATTAGGGTATCTCCTGAGTTTGCTTCGATAGAATAGTTTCCGTCAAAATCTGTTTGAACTCCGTTACTGGTATTTTTTACTAGAACATTTGTTCCCGGAAGTGGGATTCCTGATTTATCAATAACCGTTCCTGTTATTGTTTTCTCTTGGGCTTCAATAAGTCCAGAGCACAGAAGCATAAGCATAGCTATGCTTAGTTTGATTAAGTTTTTCATTGAGGGCGTTTTTTAAATCGAGCACGAAATTACGTCAATCCCGTAAGAAAAACACCCCTACGTTAGAATAACCCTCTATAAATGATAGGTTTGTCCTGAGAATATCAAAACTTGTTCAAGAGACAAATTCCCTTATTCTTAATGAATCATAAAATTGTTTAATATTATAGTAATAAAACAGATAAAAGCATGAATTTTTGCGAAAAATTAAAAAATCGTTAAAATTGGTGTTTGATTCGATAAAAAGCAGGTGTTGTACGTTTATTCTTTCGTTCGTTATTTTCCATCCTGGAGTGCAAAAACCTTACGTAACAAATCCGTAGTTCTAGAACTAAGTTTGGTTCTTATTTCACCTTCTTCTACTGCAATCATAGTATAAACTCCTTCTAAGGCCTCACTAGTTACATAGTCTGTAAGATCTGGATTGACGTTGTTGGTAAAAGGTATAGAGTTGTATTTATTAATGATATTTGACCAAACGCGATCAGCTCCTACCTTAGATAGTGAATTTTTAATAACAGGATTAAATTTTGAATAAAGAGCTGTCTTGGTAGTGCCTTTTAGATATTGTGTTGCCGAATTATTATTACCTAACAAGATTTGTTTAGCATCATTAAATGTTATTTGCTTTACAGCATTTACAAAAATAGGTGTAGCTTGTTTTACTGCATCTTCAGCTGCTCTATTGAGAACCTTGAGGCCTTCATCTGCTAGGTTGTCAAGACCGATATCTCTTAGTGATTTATCTACTTTTCGTAATTCATCCGGTAATACAATTTTTACTAATTCATTTCTGAAAAATCCGTCTTTTTGGGTAAGCTTAGTTACTTGCTTGTCAATCCCCTTATCTAATGCTTGTCTAAGACCATTACCTATATCAACATTACTAAGTCCTATTGCTCCAGTAGTTTCCTGAGGAAGACTTTCTATTACTTGTTGAAGCTCTGCGCAACTTGATAGTTGAAATATAACTAGTACTAAAAAAATTCTTTTCATAATTTCTTATTAGATTTGAGATGATAATAATTTAATATGAATTCAAAGTTAATTTTTTTCATACTATCTATCTTAATCATTTCCTGTAAAAATAGAGAAGATCTAACAGAAATAGAAGTAAAGGTATCTGATAATTTTGATCAATACATTACTATCTTAGGTATTGCTCAGGATGGAGGCTATCCTCATATTAATAATACTGAGGAGTTTGAAGGTGTAAAAGAAGGTAAATTGGCCAAGGAACTCGTTGTTTCTTTAGGAATCATAGATCAACAGAAAAAAAAGAAATTTTTAATAGAAGCTACTCCAGATTTACCTGAACAATTAGCTATGTTAGATGCAAGATACTTACATCACGATAAAATTATTGATGGAATATTCTTAACCCACGCACATATTGGTCACTATACAGGTCTTATGTATTTTGGTAGAGAAGCCATGGGATCAAAAGGTATTAATGTATTCGCAATGCCAAAAATGAAATCTTTTTTAGAGAATAATGGACCTTGGTCTCAATTAGTAGATTTGCAAAACATTAAAATCAATTCGTTAGAAAACGAAATAACTGTTGCCATTACTGAAAATATAGAAGTAACACCATTTCTTGTTCCACATCGAGATGAGTTTTCTGAGACTGTTGGTTATAAGATCAAAGGTAAAAGGAAATCTGTACTATTTATTCCTGATATTAATAAATGGTCATTATGGAATAAAAATATTGTTGATGAAATCAAAAAGGTAGATTATATATTTATTGATGCTACTTTTTTTAAAGATGGAGAGATTCCAAGGCCCATGTCCGAGGTTCCTCATCCTTTTATTCAGGAAACTATTCAATTGTTTAAAAACGAATCAAAAGAAACAAAGTCCAAGATTATATTCATTCATTTTAATCATTCGAATCCTTTAATTTATAAGAATAATAAAGAAAGAATTCGATTAGAAAAAGAAGGATATCGATTTGCAAATACAAAAGATATATTTGAATTATGAAAAAATAACCGTTTTGTTATTATATACTAATACTTTTCTTTCTATGTGATGCTTTATAGCCCTAGATAGTACTATTTTTTCCAGATCACGACCTTTCAGAATAAAATCCTGCACATTATGAATATGAGATACTCGCACTATTTCCTGCTCTATGATAGGTCCTTCATCAAGATCGGAAGTAACATAATGACTAGTAGCTCCAATTATTTTTACACCACGTTCATAGGCAGAATGATATGGTTTTGCGCCCGGAAAAGCTGGTAGAAATGAATGATGAATATTAATGATTCTATTAGAAAACCGATCCACAAAGTTTTCAGAAAGAATTTGCATATACCTAGCCAAAACAATGAAATCTACTTTGTGTTCTGTTAATAAAGCTATCTGTTCTGCTTCAGCCTGTTGTTTGTTTGATTTATTGACAGGGATGTGTTTAAAAGGAATATTAAAATTATCTGCAATCGGTTTTAGGTCCAGATGATTACTAATAATGATTGGAATTTTTACTTGGAGTTCTCCAGAAGCATGTCTTCCAAGAATATCATATAAACAGTGATCATATTTAGAAACAAAAAGTACCATTTTCGGTTTCTTTTCCGCATTATACATTTCCCAGTGCATATTGTAATTATCGGCTACTTCTTTATTGAAAGATTCTTTGAATAAAGCCAGTTTTTCTTCATCTTGATCAAACTCACATTCTAATCTCATGAAGAATTCACCTAATTCTCGATCAACGTGTTGTTCAATGTAGATAGTGTTTCCTTTTTTTGCTAAAATAAAATTGGTTACCGTGGCTATTATTCCTTTTTTATCCGGACAGTTAATGAGTAAGGTTGTTTTTTTCATGTATCAATTGGCTTGATTTTTTTCTTTCCAGATATAAACTTACTATTAAGAAGATGAAAATTATAATAATTTCAAACAAAGATGAAATGGATTCTTTGTTTTTAAATAATCTAAGGCATAAGCTTAATATTTCTAAATTATTTACAATAAATAAAGGCTGATTTTAACAATAATCAGCCTTTATGAATTTATAATTAGATCGAAGTTATTTAATGTCTTCGATTGCGTTATTGATTAATGTTCTTAAATGATCTTTATGAGCCTTAGATAATTTATTTCCGGTACCATTTGATATCATAGACCTGATTCTTTTTAGATTATATAAAGCCATTGATTTAGAAGCATAGGTGTATTTTGGCCCTTTAGTACCTGAATTTTTAGCTACATTGATAAGTCTTTTAGTGTATTCTAATTGTAGATTCTGTCTAAAAGTATTTACAGAGCCTGCAGCGTCAGCCTGAAAAATAGCGTTGTTAAGATCTGACATAAATTCTGATAATTTGTACTCATTACCATATAGCTCAGAATCTGTAATTCTTTGCAAAGTATTAGGGTGTAAGATATGATCAAGTACTCTTTTTTGGAACCCAAGTACAAGGTCGTGAATCTTAGGATCTTCTGGACCTCCAAAGAAATTATAACCTCTTCGTTGCATAGCGATATAGTTGTATAAATCGCTAGGTGTTTTGTATGCATCTGGAGCAAATACGTACTTTTTTAAAGCTTTCATAGCTCTTTTTTGATCTTCGTAACTAACAGGGGTAAAAGGTTTAGCGTTCGTATCTTGTCCTACCATACTTCTGTCTACATAAACACCACCAATAAATCTGGAAATTACATTTCCTGCCTGAGCATACTGACCTCTTAATATGTAATATGCTTGTCTTAACTCTTGATAAGATTCTCCTTTTTTACTGAATTTCAGTTTGATTTCCTCCATCATATCATTTACTAATTCCATTCTATTAATAGAATATGTAATCTGATCATTAGACATATCACCAATCATTACTCTTGGATCTATTGCCTTTCCTGGAGCACGCATATCATCTGCGTCATTACCAAAAACTAATTCAGGTTTGGTGGATTGACTGGCGATCTTTTCCAGTTCACTTTCAGAATTTACTGGAGTATATCCAAACTCAATTGCCCATTTGTCATAAGGTCCTACAGTTGTAGAAAAATAATGTCCTTGATTTAATTTATCGTTTGTGACATTAATAGCAGTATAATCCATAACCGATCCTGTAAGACATTTGTCTTTGATGAATTCTGGGTTATTTAATTCTTCTGGAGAGAATAATTGGCTTGCTTTCATGTTGTGATTTAATCCTAGGGTATGACCCACTTCATGCATAATAAGCTCCTTCATAGCTTCCATTTTCATGCCTTTCATTTCATTATCATTTGCCCCATATGCTATAAGAGCTGCTTGTCCGAATAAAGAATTTTCTTGCATTAAATGACCATATGAACAGTATAAGTGTTTGTCTTTAATGATTACTGGAAAATCATTTTCCTTATTTTCACTATTAGCAGCAAGGTTAAATAATCGATCATATTTTACACGATTGGTATGATATACATATTCTAACATAATATCAGCACCTAAAATCTCTCCCGTTCTGGGGTTTACAAAGCTTGGACCATATCCACCAAAAGGAGGTCTTGGAGAAGATGTCCATCTAAGTACATTATATCTTATATCTCCAGCATCCCAGGTAGCATCATCTGGCTGTAATTTTACAACCATTGCATTTTTAAAACCGGCTTTTTCGAATGCTTTGTTCCATTCTAATACTGCTTCTTTGATGGTCTCTCTAAATTCTACAGGAGTCGTATTTTCCATCCACCAAACGATTGGTTGTACTGGTTCAGAAATTGCCTGGCTAGGATCTTTTTTTACTAAATTCCAGCGATGTACCAAATCCCTATAGGGTGTTGGACTTGTAGAAGTCATATCAGTTACTTGAGTTAAGAAATAACCAATTCTTGGATCATCAAATCTAGGTAGATAATCATTTTCAGGCATTGCTATCAGACTATGTTCAACTTTAATTGTTACATTTCTACCGTCCGTTACTGCATTGGAACCTCCATTAAGAATATTCGATTTAGAATATACATAATGACTGTTTACGTTCAGGTTTTCTGGATAATTTTTAATTGCCTTAATTTTAGTTTTCTCTTTGCTAAGAGAACCTAGTTTAAAAGCAAAAGGAGATTGACCAGGAAAGTTAGGTGCCTTAATTTGTTCGAAAGTTTCTTTAAGGAAAAGATCATCTGATTTGATTAAATACAATCCTTTTTCCTCATCCAGTGATTCGATTTTTAAACTAGCCATAATTCCTTCACTAATATTAGCTTTGGAAGCTTTAGATAAAGCATTATTTTTATCAAAATAGTAAGAAGCATTTTGAGTGATGAACTCAATTTTGTTATAATGCTTCTCGATTTTAAATACTTTATTATTCATGTACGCTCCTCTAAATGCGCCCGCTTCTAAAACTCCATCAGAAATCTGACTGAAGTAGATAAACTCTTTTCCGATCTGATCATTATGGATCAACATTTGAGTAGTGCCATCGATTGTATCTCGATACATAGTGAATAAACCTTCTATTTTCTCACTTTTTTTAGTGAGGTCTTCAATAGATTTTTTTTTAGAGTCTTTTTTAGTAGCATCTACTTGCTCCGTTTCTCCTTTTTTTGATTTTTTTTCTTTTTACGTTGTGCTTCTGTGTTTTGGATCCCAAATCCCAAAACGAATACAAGCGATAATAAGAATAATTTGTTTTTTGATGATGTGATTTTCATTTTTTAAAATGTATTTGTTTTCAATAATCGCGGAAGATATTATTTTATTTACTTAGATAGTAAGTGTTTAATAGATGCGTTAACATTTTGTTAGTAAATAAACACTTAAAGTAATTACGGTTTTGTTGTACTATTTTGAGGAGAATAAGTATTAAATTTGAACTATAAATAATGAAATAACCAATAGAGTTAATTAAATTATATAATTCTAAAAAAATAATCCTTTTTACTGCGTATTTCGTAAATTAGCACCTCTAAAAACACCTTTTATTGTCAATGGAACAAATTGCACCTTATAAACCAAAAAATAAAGTTAGAATTGTAACGGCAGCATCATTATTTGATGGGCACGATGCAGCTATCAATATTATGCGTCGTATTATTCAGTCTACAGGCGTGGAAGTGATACATTTAGGGCACGATAGAAGTGTCGAAGAAGTTGTAAATTGCGCAATTCAGGAAGATGCTAATGCTATTGCGATGACTTCGTATCAAGGGGGGCATAATGAATATTTTAAATATATGTATGATTTGCTTAAAGAAAAGGGAGCAACGCATATTAAAATATTTGGAGGAGGAGGAGGAGTAATCCTTCCAGAAGAGATTAAGGATTTAATGGATTACGGAATCACTCGTATTTATTCTCCTGATGATGGAAGATCATTGGGATTACAAGGTATGATTAATGATTTGGTTAAACAATCAGATTTTCCGATTGGCAACAATCTTAATGGAGAAGCGGATCATCTTGTAGATAAAGAAATAGGATCTATCGCTCGTATAATTTCCGCTGCAGAGAATTTTCCGGATATCGCTAAAGATACGCTTGATCAAATCCACGAAAAAAATAAAACATCAAAAACACCAGTTTTGGGTATTACAGGTACTGGTGGAGCGGGAAAATCTTCTTTAGTAGACGAATTGGTTCGTCGATTTTTGATTGATTTCCCTAATAAAACAATTGGATTGATTTCTGTAGATCCATCTAAACGTAAAACAGGTGGGGCTTTGTTAGGAGATCGTATTCGTATGAATGCTATTAACTCACCTAGAGTATATATGCGTTCACTGGCTACCAGACAATCTAATCTTGCTTTGTCTAAATATGTTGCAGAAGCTATTGAAGTCTTAAAAGCAGCAGAATTTGATATTATAATACTAGAAACTTCTGGTATTGGACAATCAGATACTGAGATCTTAGAACATAGTGATACTTCTCTGTATGTAATGACACCAGAGTTTGGAGCAGCTACTCAGTTAGAGAAGATTGATATGCTTGATTTTGCAGATTTAGTTGCTATAAATAAATTCGATAAGAGAGGTTCTTTAGATGCTCTAAGAGATGTGAAAAAACAGTATATGCGTAACCATCAGTTGTGGGATATTCCACAAGATGATTTACCAGTTTATGGAACTATAGCTTCTCAGTTCAATGACCCAGGAATGAATACGCTTTATAAAGCGATAATGGATAAGGTGGTTGAGAAAACTGGAGCAGATTTAAAATCTGACTTTCATATTTCTAAAGAAATGTCTGAGAAGATATTTGTAATTCCACCAAGTAGAACAAGATACTTATCTGAAATTTCAGAAAATAATAGAGCATACGATAAAACCGCAGATGCACAGGTAGATGTAGCACAAAAATTATATGGAATATATAAAACCATTTGTAGTGTTGCTAATTTAGATTTTTTAGACTTATCTAAAAATGGTATTGAAGAAGATGGACTTAGAAAAGTAAAGAATGATACAAATGTAGATTTCTTAAAATTGCTATTAGCCGAGTTCGATCGAGTGAAATTAAATCTTGATCCTCATAATTGGGAGACAATAACTGGCTGGGCAGTAAAAGTACAGAAATACAAAGATCCTATTTATTCTTTTAAAGTTAGAGATAAAGAAATAAAGATTGAAACACATACCGAATCTTTATCACATAGTCAGATTCCTAAAGTAGCATTGCCGAAGTATCAAGCTTGGGGTGATATCTTAAAATGGTGTTTACAGGAAAATGTTCCTGGTGAGTTTCCTTTTGCATCGGGATTGTACCCTTTTAAAAGAACAGGAGAAGATCCAACACGTATGTTTGCAGGAGAAGGTGGACCAGAGCGAACTAATAGACGGTTTCATTATGTGAGTTTAGGGATGCCAGCAAAACGTTTATCAACAGCCTTTGACTCGGTTACACTTTATGGAAATGATCCTGATCATAGACCTGATATTTATGGTAAAATAGGTAATGCAGGAGTTTCGATTTGTTGTTTAGATGATGCTAAAAAACTATACTCTGGTTTTGATCTTACTCATGCAATGACATCTGTGAGTATGACGATTAATGGTCCAGCACCAATGTTGCTAGGATTTTTTATGAATGCAGCAATTGATCAAAACTGTGAAAAATATATTAAGGAAAATGATCTAGAAGAGGAAGTAATAACTAAAATAAATAAAATATATAAAGAAAAGGGAGTTACACGTCCAGCATATCAGGGAGAACTTCCTGAAGGTAATGACGGATTAGGACTACTATTGTTAGGTGTAACAGGTGATCAGGTATTGCCTGCAGATGTATATGCTGATATCAAAGTAAGAACATTAAATACTGTTCGTGGAACTGTACAGGCAGATATTCTAAAAGAAGATCAAGCTCAAAATACATGTATATTCTCTACAGAATTTGCATTAAGATTGATGGGAGATGTACAAGAGTATTTTATTGAAAAACAAGTACGTAACTTTTATTCTGTTTCTATTTCTGGATATCATATTGCCGAAGCGGGGGCAAATCCAATTACTCAGTTAGCGCTAACATTAGCTAACGGATTCACGTACGTAGAGTATTATCTAAGCAGAGGAATGGATATTAATAAGTTTGGACCAAACTTATCCTTCTTTTTCTCTAATGGTATTGACCCAGAATATGCGGTGATTGGTAGAGTAGCACGTAAAATTTGGGCAAAAGCCTTAAAGAATAAATACGGAGCTAATGCAAGAGCCCAGATGCTTAAATATCATATACAGACATCAGGTCGTTCCCTACACGCGCAGGAAATAGACTTTAATGATATACGTACTACTTTACAAGCATTGTATGCCATATATGATAACTGTAATTCTTTACATACCAATGCATATGATGAAGCTATTACTACTCCTACAGAAGAATCTGTGCGTAGAGCAATGGCTATACAGTTGATTATCAATAAAGAATTGGGATTAGCTAAAAATGAAAACCCAATTCAGGGATCTTTTATTATTGAAGAATTAACTGATTTGGTGGAAGAAGCTGTGCTTACTGAATTTGATAGAATTACGGAGCGTGGAGGTGTATTAGGAGCAATGGAAACGATGTACCAACGTAGTAAAATACAAGAAGAAAGTTTGTATTACGAAACCTTAAAGCATAACGGAGAGTTTCCAATAATTGGAGTAAATACATTTTTAAGCTCTAAAGGTTCACCAACGGTAACTCCTGGGGAAGTAATTCGTGCTACAGAAGAAGAAAAGCAATATCAAATTACGATGCTTAATGAATTACAGAAAGGAAATAATGATGAAACTTCAGAATTGTTAAAAGATTTACAAGAAAGAGCAATTACGAATCAAAATATTTTTGAAGCATTAATGGAGGTTTGTAAAAAATGTTCTTTAGGTCAGATTACTTCTTCATTGTTCGAAGTAGGAGGACAGTATAGAAGAAATATGTAAAATTTAATTAAAAAAGCTTATCATAAGTGTATTCAAAGGTCTTGTCCAAAACTTGTTTTGAGATCTATTTTGAAGTATGAGGCAAGCTGAAGCATAGTAAGTAGTATGCAATCACTTACCTTCTAAAAACGTTGAGATTTCGATATATGTTTTGCTTATATGAGTTGATCAACACTAATAATAAATGAAATCCTGTCTCATGACAGGGTTTTTCTTTTCTTATAGTTTTCCTATCTTTAGAAAAACACAACTCATCATGAAAAGAATACTCATAGTCTTACTTATCTGTGGTAGTACCTTTGCGCAACAAAACTCATTAAAAGCTTTAGTCGGTGGAACATTAATCGACGGTTTTGGTGCTACTCCTATAAAAAATAGTGTCATTATTATAGAGAATGATAAAATCAAAGCCATAGGTACAATCAAAACTTTAAAAGTTCCAAAAAATGCAGAGGTGATTTCTACAGAAGGAATGTCTGTCTTACCTGGACTTTGGGATATGCATGTACATACTATGATTAATGGTCATGCAGATTACTCATATTGGGATAAAACATATCCTCCATTACTAGAAAATGTCATTATGCCTTCTTCTGCAGAACAATTATTAATGGCAGGAGTAACCAGCGCACGAGATCTTGGTGCTCCTCTTAAAGAAAGTATTTCTGTTAGAGATCGGATTAATAAAGGAGAAATTCCCGGAGCCACTCTATATGTTTCAGGACCGTTTATCCAAAAGAAACCCTATCCAGGAACTGAAGCTTTTCGTTGGGGTATTAACGGAGTAGAGGATGCTAAAAAGAAAATTAAAAAATTAGCCGATGCAGGTGTAGATTGTGTAAAACTAATTGATCAGGATCAAATGACCACTGCAGAATTGAAAGCTGTAGTAGACACTGCGCATAAATATAATCTGAAGGTTGTTGCTCACGGACATCGTCCCCAAGAGATAAGAGCGGGACTTCAAGTTAATGTAGATTGTTTTGAACATACAGGTTTGTCATCCGCTCCTAGATATCCTGATGATGTAATGGAAGCTATAAAAGAACGTACTGCACAGATGAATCTTGGCCCCTTGTTCTGGTGTCCAACTGTAGAAGGTTTATATAATTATGAATATGTAAGAGATCATGGAGAGCATCTCGATAATAATTCATGGCATCGAGGATTGCATGATACGATAGTAGCTGATATAAAAAATAGTTTTATTCATAAAGACCGTTTACCTTATTTTCAGTTAACACCTTTGCGAAAACCAACCTTAGAAACTAAAATCAAACAATTGATGGATGCCGGAGTCGTACTTATGATTGGCACTGATAGTGGTATACCTATGAAATTTCATAGTCAATCTACTTGGAATGAATTGGATGTGTGGGTAAATGAATTTGGAATTGATCCTATGTATGCTATAAAAGCGGCTACTTATTGGCCATCCGTTTGGATGGGAGTTTCGGATAAAGTAGGCACTATTACCGAAGGTAAATATGCTGATATTATAGCAGTAAAAGGAGATGTCTTAAGACATGTTAATCTATTACAAGATGTAGATGTCATTATTAAGCATGGTAAAAGATATAAATGATTTTCAAATTTTTAATAGTATTATTTATTTGTACTACCACGTATGCCCAAACGTATGATAGAGGAAAGGTTATAGATTCTATTTTGATTTCAGAGATTACGAAGGAAACATTTGCGATGTACCTGCCAAAATCTTTTGAATCTGGTAAAAAATATCCATTTGTTTTTATTTTTGATCCTGGGGCAGAAGGTAAAAGAGGGATAAATCAATTTATTAAAGCTTCAGAAACATATGGGTATATACTAGTTTGTTCTAATAATACTAGAAACGGACCATATGATCGCAATTTTGAAATCACTAATCGTTTGTTCGATTTTGTATATGCCAATTTCAAAATTAAACAAGATCAGATATATTTAGCCGGTTTCTCTGGAGGATCTCGTTTAGCTTCGGCCATTGCAGTATTAACAAACCAAGTAGCGGGTGTTATAGGGTGCGGTGCTGGATTTTCTCTAGAACAATCACATATTCCTACTACTCAGAATTTTGCATATGCGGGAGTATGTGGAGATAGGGATATGAATTATCAGGAAATGATTCGCGCTAAAGGATATTTACAAAAATTAAATTTCACAAATACATTAATTACATTTGATGGGAATCACAGCTGGACGCCAGCTGATCAAATTTTAAGAGCATTCGATTGGCTCGAAATTCAGGCGCATCTAAAAGGAATTAAGAAAAGAGAAGCTCCAGAAATCTATAAAAGTTACCTGAACGTATATGATACTGCACTAGAAGCTCAAAAAGAAGGTGATTTGATAATAGCCGTAGAAAATTATGAAAGAGCCGTAACTACTTATAATTCGTTTTATAAGTTGGATAGTATAGTGAATACACTAAACGTAATCCTTAAAAGTAAAGTGTACAAAAAATTATTGAAATCGGTATCTAATGCATTTGATAGAGAAGTTATTTTAACAAGAAAGTTTACTACGCGTCTTTTTGAAGATTATAAAAATTATGATAAAATTGATTTCTCCTGGTGGGAGAAAGAACTAGGAGAATTAAAAAAACTAGACGAAAAAGAAGACCCTCAAACTAAAAAGATGTTAGAAAGATTAAGGTTTCAGATTTTTGCTGTAGCATATTCTATGAACAATCCAAATCTATACCAACCTAATAAGCAACAAAAGGAATTTATTGATAAAATTAGAAAGTTGATATACCTTAGATTATAATGACATCATCCAGTTGCGCTGTAATCTTTTGAATTTTTTTAACTCTTTGCGAAGTAGTCTAACAAAATCTTTACCATTACTTTCTGAACGTTCTAATCTTTCACAGTTTTTATATAGTTTATTAGTAAGACTCTCTAGAAAAATTGCATGTTTTAAGCGATCATCCTGAAAAATATGATTTTCTGCTTTAATGATTTCTGGAACTAAACAGTCAGAATCTTTCACAATATCACCTGTAAAGTAAATAAATTGATTTTCGTTACCGTTTTTTTCTAATGGAGCCAAATCATGAGAAAGATATTTAGAAACACTCTTAGATAATATGAGTATTTCTAGTGCTTTTTTATAAAGTCTTATATTTTTAGGGCTTGATTCCATTATTAAACCAAAATTAAGAGTATTTAAGGAGATATTGCTTTTTACTTTAAGGTAAAAAAGCTAATTTGCTTTAGAAAATAAAGTAAAATAAGTTTTTTGATTTAAATAATAATGGATAGTATAAACTGGAAAATTCTTCACTTATTACAGAAAAATGCAAGGTTAACCAATGCAGAAATTGGTAGAAACGTTGGGTTAAGCTCACCTGCGGTTGCAGAACGGATAAAAAAAATGGAAGATTATGGCATTATAGAAGGATATACAACAAAGGTCTCGTATGCTAAAACTGGATATCAGTTAAAAGCTATTATTACTTTGCGAGCTTTTATGGGACGTTTAAAACCGTTTTTGTCTAAAATATCAGAGTTTAGTGAAGTGCTTAATTGTTATCGAATTACGGGTAACGAAAATATAATTATGGAAGTAGTTTTGGAAGATCAAGTTCATCTTCAGGGTTTTATCGATAGATTGATAACCTATGGCGAAGCTAAAACTCATATTATTTTATCTAATATAGTAGAAAATAATCCGATTCTTAATAGAAAAGACTAAAACAATTTATACCACTTCGCAAATAAAATATATACTATCTTTAGAATGTTATGTACGTTACCTTAGAATATTATGTTACGGCAATCGTGTGCCTGATTACAGCTTTTGTAATTCACAGGATTTACTATAATGAAAAAATCAAAAGCCAATCTTCCATAGCTATAAGTGGTATTAAATGGTTTGGTTTTGCAATTTTTTTATGGGGATTGGGTGCTCTCATCAATATTGTGCTAGTTCAATTAATCGAAATTAGAACTACCCATAAAGTTGTTATTTATTTAGGCGTATTAGTTTCTTTAGCTAATTCGCTTAGTATACTACTTTCTTTACCCTCAATAGAACATCAGAAGGAACGTAATATTATAGTTAGATTAGTACAGCGATTTTCAGAGAAAGAGTTTGTTACACTTTTTAGTGGAGTGCTTATAATGATTGCTTTTGTATTTATAGTAACTTCTTACAGTAATACAGAAATCAGCAATAATTTTATTTGGCTTATAGATATTCCAATTTCATTAATTGTAGCATTTGCATTATTAAATGAACTTAATAAAGCTTTTGCAAACCGAAACATGAGGTTTATGGTGTTTCCTTGCTTCATGTTATTTGTACTTATAGTTATAGCAGTTACACATAGAATTATTCCTCAGGATAAAGCTATAGCATTTATTGATCAAGAATTTTGGAGTCTATTTGGCGTAATTACTGGTTTATCCTTTAAGTTTTTATTCATTCTATTATTTTCTATTTTGTTATATAGTTGGAAGTTTCTTTCCGAAAAAGAGGTGAAACAGACAGAATTAGAAATTCTTACTAAAGAAAAAGAACAGCTGTTAAGTGAGCAAGCAAAACTTGAATTGGCAAATGAAAGTCATTTAGATACTATTGCTTCTTTACAAAAGCGTTTAAGAGAAAGTGATGTGAAAATTAGCTCCCTAGAAGAATCAACAAGAGTAATATTGTCTGATAGACAAAAAGAAGTATTAGGGAACCTTGGAGTTTGTGGTATTAATAAGTCATATACAGAAATAGCAGAGGAGATGAATATTAGTTTGGATGGATTTCAAACTCACATCTATCAAATCAAAAAAGTATTAAAAATTAGTGGAGCTGATGGTAAGGGGCAATTGATAGCATTTGCAAAAGCCAACCAATTATTAAAATATGCAAGTATCACTTATAAAGATACTGAGTAAGTATATGCTTAATCATTCTAATTTTCTAAATTCATCATTGCGTAACCTTTTGTAATAATCTCTTTTACTTAATCTTCGTCTGAAATCATAAGACTTAAAACAGATGAAGAAAATCATAGCCATGTGCGTCTCACTTTTTGCGTACACATGTGTTACAGCACAAGAAGTAGATACAGAGTCATTGGATCAACGCATTAATGATGGGTTTAAAAATGCTACGGATTGGTTTGTAGATGCAATTTTTGCAGAAATCCCTATAACTTCCATGGTTGGTATTCCTTGGGTATTGATTGTTTTGCTATTTGGAGCTTCTTATTTTACTATCTATTTTAAAGGGATTAATTTCAGAAATTTTTGGACTTCTATTAATATAGTTAGAGGTAAATATGATGATCTGGAAATGTCTAATACTTTAGAAGTTTCAGAATCTGTTTATACCATCGAAGGAGATCAGCCTGATACTGTTAGAGTAGAAGGTAAAGACGGAGAAGTAAGTCATTTTCAAGCTTTAACTGCAGCATTATCAGCTACAGTTGGTTTAGGGAATGTAGCGGGAGTTGCTATTGCATTGTCTATCGGTGGTGCTGGAGCGACATTTTGGATGATTTTAGTTGGACTTTTGGGCATGGCATCTAAGTTTGTAGAATGTACACTTGGTGTTGCTTACAGGGAAATAGACGAAAACGGAACGGTTTACGGAGGTCCAATGTATTATTTGAGTAAAGGATTGAAAGAAAAAGGGTTAACTGTTTTAGGGAAGTTGTTGGCTGTTATTTTTGCAATCATGTGTGTAGGTGGATCTTTTGGAGGCGGTAATATGTTTCAGGCCAATCAGGCATTTAAATTATTTGAACATGTAACCGGTGCCGAAAATAGTTTTATTTACGGAAAAGGATGGTTGTTTGGATTAGTAATGGCAATTTTTGTAGGAATAGTAATTATTGGTGGTATTAAAAAAATAGCCAAAGTAACCGATAAAATTGTGCCTTCTATGGTGGTAGTCTATATACTAGCAGTCCTTACGGTGATAGTTATTAATTATAAAGTGATTCCTGATGCGATTTATGCTATCATTGATGGAGCTTTTAGTGCAGAAGGAATAACAGGAGGAATGATTGGAGTAATGATACAGGGATTTAGAAGAGCTGCTTTTTCTAATGAAGCAGGAATTGGATCTGCTTCCATTGCGCATTCAGCTGTTAAAACCAAATACGCAGCAAGTGAAGGCTTAGTAGCATTATTAGAGCCTTTTATTGATACTGTAGTAATTTGTACAATGACTGCTATTGTATTGATCATCACTGGACAGATTCAGGTAGGAGCAGAAATTTCTGATGAACAAGGAGTATTATTAACCGCAAGTGCACTAGAAAGTGGTATCTCCTGGTTCCCATATATCCTAAGTTTGGCTGTAATCCTTTTTGCCTTTTCATCTATGATTTCCTGGTCTTATTATGGATATCAGGCTTGGTCCTATTTATTCGGAAGGAAAAAATATGTGGAGTATATCTACAAGAGTCTATTCTGTATCTGTGTAATTATTGGTTCCGCAGCAAGTTTGACTGCTGTAACAGATTTTTCTGATGCTATGATCTTTTCAATGCTAGTTCCTAATATGATAGGATTGTTTTTAATGGCCCCGAGAGTAGCTAAAGAACTGAAGAAGTATAAACAAGCTATTTCTAACAATAAAACCTTATGAAATATTTATTTTGTTGGTTTTTGGCATAAGATTTGATATTATTTAGGTGTATAGAATTTATCAAGATCTTGTGTGAGGACATTGGTTCTAAGAACTAAAGATAGTACGGGAAAAAAGATAAGAAAAACGCTCGAGTAAAACTCCGAGCGTTTTTTTATGAATATCGATTAAGAGTTAATTTCTTTTCCTATTTTTAGGTGTAATTAAAAGAAATATGGAGAGAATACAGGAATATCTAGAGATCGCTGTTGATAAGATTGTGTTTTTTGCACCCAGGATTATTGGAGCTGCATTGATACTTTGGATAGGATTCAAAATTATTAAGAGAATACTTAAGCTTATAGAAGCTGCATTGAAGCGCATGAATATATCTGATACAATGCGGCCGTTTCTAGCCTCAATTATATCCGTATTATTAAAAATTGCTATTCTTTTTATTGTTATTTCTATTTTAGGTGCTGACCTATCTGGTTTCGTAGCAATTCTGGCAGCTGTTAGTTTTGCAATAGGTCTTTCTCTTCAAGGGAGTTTAGGTAATTTTGCCTCAGGTATACTTATTATGTTTCTAAAACCTTATCAAATAACAGATTGGATAGAAGTGGATGATAAGTTTGGTAAAGTACAGGAGATAGGTATTTTTAGTACTACCGTAAAAACACCAGGAAATAAAATTCTAATTATTCCTAATTCTAAAATAACAGATGATGTTGTAACAAATTATTCTAGAGAAGGGGTAATACGATTAGAAATTATTGTAACGATGCCTTACAGTGAGGATTTTCCTAAAGTAAAGAAGATTATAGAGGATACATTGAAACCTATAGAAAAAATATTAGACACTCCTATTCCTGAGATAGGAATAGAAAATTTTGACTCACATAGTGTTTTAATAGCGGTACGACCTTATGTAAAACCCGATGACTTTTGGCAAGTGACTTTTATTGCTCATCAGGAGATTAAAAGAGCCTTCAGCGAACATAATATCAAAGTGGCATACTCAGAGGGAGTAGAATTAGGAAGCATTGGAGCTTAGTCGGAATTCACAACTTTTGTAGTTAATAAAACAAATGGCACTTTTTTTGTAGCTTTTTGTCAATAAAACATTTTAAGGTGAAATCGTATTCTATTAAAACTATTCTATTTTGTGTGTTTCTGTGCTCTGGTATATTTATTTATGGTCAAAGCACATTGAAATTAAAAAAAGGAGAAGTAATTGATTCTCTTACTGTGCCTTCTAGTGAAGGAAGTAATTATAGTATATATCTACCCAAATCTTTTGATCTTAATAAAAGTTGGCCAATACTTTTTGGATTTGATTCGAATAACAATTCTAACAAAATAACAACTCTTTTTAGTAAAGCTGCAGAAGAATTAGGGTTTGTCGTGGTAGTAACCAATTTTTCCGAAAAATCAAGTATTAATGACAAATCAAAATATGTTGCTTTTTTTATGGAACATATTTTTAATCTCTTCCCAATTCAAAAAAGAAGAGTTTATGTTGTAGGAATTGGTAATGACGGACCTTTAAATAGTCTATTGCCTCTTATATATGAAGAGTTTAATGGCGTAATAGCCGTAGGAAATAGTTATTACTATAATGAGTCTGTTAAGGTGCGAAGGGATTTTTCTTATATCGGAATGGTTGGTAATAAAAATTATAGGTACCAAGACTTTTTTAACACGAAAAAGTACTTAAGACGACGAGCTGTAATTTCTGATATTTATACCTATGAAGGAAATGAAGAACTTCCTTCAGAAGATTTAATGGTAAAAGCATTGACTTCTTTTACATTACAAGATATGCTAAAAGGTAAAATACAGACAGATTCTATTTGGGTTAAGAATATTTTTAAAAAGAACTTAGAAGAGGTAACTCTATTGAAATCACAAGGTAAATATGTGATAGCTTATGATGAATTAACCAGAATGAGAGATAGATATCGTTTGTTTTTTGATGTTGATCAACTTAAAGAAGAGCAAAAGGGAATAAGAAAGATTAATAGCTATAAAAAGGAGAAAAGACTGAGATCAAAGTATCATAATAGAGAAAAATTATTACGAGAGACATTTATTTTGTCACTAGAAGAAGATATAGAGCTTAATCAATATGATAATTTAGGTTGGTGGCAGTATAGAATGAACGAACTTGATGAGTTAGGAAAAAGCAAGGAAAAGTATGCAACTAATATGGTACTGAGAATAAAAGATTTCCTAAAGAAGGTATTAGTAGATTATAAAACGGATACAGTTAAAGAAGAAAAAGAAATAGACAAAAAAATATTCGTAAACATCTTAAGCACTATAGTTGATAAAAATGATTTTGAATCTTATCGAAAAATTATTTCTCTAAGCGCTATAGATCAAGATAACTCTACTGCACTTTTTTATTTAGAAAAAATGCTTCAGAATGGATATAAAGAACTAGAATCGCTTTATAATATAGAAGGTACCTTAGCTCTAAGGATATCCAAAGAGTATAATAATATTATCAAAAAGTACTTAGGAACTTCAAAGTATTTCACATTCAATTAGTGGTTTAATAGGTTGAAGATGTATTTCAACGGTATTATTAAGCGTTTGATCGTTATTTTGTTAATAACTTTTTATTTGGTTACGGTTTTAACGCAATAAATAATATATCTTTATAACACGTAAAATATACAAGATGTGTATTACAGATTAACATATCAAGAAGTATGACGATATTGATTTGAAATTTTAATTTGGAATGCACATTGGGATAAATTAAGTGTGAGGACATTAGTCTAAAGACCCTAAATCTAAAAACTAAAGAGAGTACATAATTTGCCCGATAACAGAAAGCGACCTTTGTAAAAGGTTGCTTTTCTTTTTTTTGATACCTTCTATTCTTTTATTTCATGCTAAATCAGGGAATTAGTAAACGAAAAACAAATTAATAATTTCTTTCTGAAGACTATAAAAAGTAAAAAAATTGATGTTTTTGTGTATTTCATCGAATATTTTAGTTTTTTATCGTTATTTTTTTTGTATTAACAATTTTTTTATAATATATTTACATCAACATAAAAAACTATGATGTATGGCCAGAATTAACATTTTAAATTGTATGACGATATGGATTTAAAATTTTAGTTTGGAATACGTCAGGGCCTGTTAGGTGTGAGGACATTAGTCTGAAAGACCCCAAATCTGGAAGCTAAAGAGAGTACATAATTTGCCCTAAAATTGATGAAAGCGTTCTGTAAAAGGAGCGCTTTTATATTTTCAATCAATTTTTAGTGGTTATTTCGAAATTACTAAATGAGGAACATCTTCTAATTTCCAGTCAATTACAAGCCCTCCAGCTAATGATCGTGCAATTTCTGGTCCATATAGATATTCACACAGATATAAAGCTGCCTCAAAACTTTTAGCACCACCAGCAGAGGTGATGTATTTTCCATCGTGAACAAATAAAACATCTTTTCTAATATCAAGATCAGGAAACATACTCTGCATTTTATCTATATCGCTCGGAAAAGTTGTAGAAACTACATTGTTTAGTATTCCAGCTTTAGCTAAAACAAAAGCCCCATCACAATGTGAAGTCATATAGATAGCAGTTTGATTTACTTTTTTTACGAAATCAATCATGGCTTTATCGTCTAAGTCTGTATCTAGATGATGTTCTGCAGAGGGTATAACCAGAATATCAATTTTTGGTAAAGAATCTTTTAAATAATTATAATCAGGTATGATCTTCACTCCTTCAAAAGTTGTAATAGGTGCATCCGTTTTCGCTACCGTAAAAACATTCATCTGCTTAATGTTTTTACGATATTGTGTATGCTGAAAAATATCAAAAGGCGCAGTGAATTCTGTGTTATAAGTACCATTCATTACTAAGAAAGCCACATTGTATCGGTTAGGCTCTAACGTAGGAAATGTCTTTTGGGTTTCCACTGTTTCAATTGATTTTTCTTGTTTTTTTTCTTCTTGACAACCAATAGTTACTATGGATAGAATGATGTATAATATGTGTTTCATGATATTGTTTTTTAAACAGGTTTAAGCGTACGTTTCGTGTCTTCTTTATTCACTTTTAGCTTTACAATAAACAACAAAAATGTTCCAATTGATGCGATTCCAGCCATTAATAACCAGGTATTATTATAACCATATTGATTAATAAATTGCATCCCTGAGTTATGTCCGAATATATGAGCTAGAGAAAATGACATACTATACATGCCCATATAAGCACCTTGTCTTCCTCTCTTAGCTCTATCTAAGGCAAATGCATTTCCAAATGGGAACGAGATCATTTCTCCGATCGTTGCTATGATCATACCGATAATAACAATACCGATCCAAGGAGTAATTAATAAAAGTATAAAACTAATTCCAGTAAGGATAAATCCACTAATTACACTGCCGATTTTAGAAAATGAAGTAGACTCTAGATATGCTATTAATGGCATTTCAAAAATAAAAATTAATGCTCCATTTAATGCTAATATGAATCCTATATTCCTTTCAGATAAAAAATGCACTTCTTTATAATATAGAGGAATCGTTGAGAAGTATTGCACAAATATGAATCCAAATAAAGTTAATGCAATAAGAAAAAGGATATAAACTCCATCGCTGTGAGCAGGAGTAGGATTGTCTATTACAACTTCTTTATCAATTATTCTGGCTTTTTTGGGATTCAATGTTTTGATCATAATGAAACTGGCAATGATACACGTAATTCCGTCTATCCAAAATAATCCAGAATAACCAATAGTAGCAATAATTAAACCACCCAAAGCTGGCCCCATTGAAAACCCTAGGTTTATAGCTAATCTTATAAAAGTTAATGATCTTGTCTTGTTTTCTGGTTTGCTATATGCACTTAATGCAACAAAAAATGCTGGACGTGCGGCATCCGCGATTGCAATGAGGACAAAAAAACTAATACAGATACTCCAGAAACTCGAAAAACATTGAACAACAAAAAATGAAATACCAGTTAATAGAAGAGATCCCAAAATTACTTTATAATATCCAATTCGATCACTTAGTTTACCTCCAGTCCATGCTCCTAATAAAGAACCTAAACCATAACTAGTCATTACCCAACCTATCTGACCAAATGAAAAGCATAACTCATCAGAAAGATATAATGATAAAAAAGGTATCACCATAGCGCCCATTCTGTTAATCAATGTAATAAGTGCTAACCACCAAACTTCTTTTGATAAACCAGAAAAAGTATCTATATAATTTAATAAAAGTTTCTTCAATGTATTGGAAGTTGGTTTGTTAACAACCGATAAAAGTAACTTTTTGTCGAAAAACTAGATACAATTTTAGAGAAAATTAACTTGTTTATTACTAATGCTTTGTACTTTTGCAAAAAAATAGGGGACAGTGTACAGATTATCTTTTTTACTAATGCTATTCTTTAGCCATATAGTGGCTCAGGATTCTACAACTATTAAAAAAATATTAGCATTTCAGGAAGAGCTTAATAAAGAATTTTCTTCCGAAGAAAAATCACCGTTAACACCAAAAGATTTTAAAGCATTTAAGGAGTTAGATTTTTTTGATATAGATACTTCATATAGTGTTTTGGCAAAATTTCTCAGAACACCATACGAGACTCCTTTTATTATGAAAACTACTACAAATAGAGAACCTGTGTATGTTAAATACGGTGAAGCTCATTTCATACTACAGGAAAAAGAATGGATATTGAATATATATCAAAGTCAAGGGTTAAAAACACAGCCTGAGTATGAGAATTACCTTTTTCTTCCTTTTTCCGATTTAAGTAATGGAGAAACTAGTTACGGAGGAGGACGTTTTATAGATCTTAAAATTCCTGAAGGGGATATGATTTTGATTGATTTTAATACTGCCTATAATCCATACTGTGCTTATAGTGCCAGGTATTCGTGTCCGATTCCTCCAGAAGAAAATCATTTAGAGTTGGAGATTCCTGTCGGTGTAAAAAAGTATAAAAAACACGAAGCAAATAGATAAAAAAAAGCACTCTGATAATTTCAGAGTGCTTTTAGCATAAACAAACAATATATTAAACTATAATATATTAAAACTTATAGATTGCTCCAAGAACAAAAGAAGAAAGGCTACTTGAGGCTTCAAGATCTTTATTTATAAAAGCATCATCAGAAGAATCTATTCTGAATTCTGGCTTAAAAGTAAGATCACCTACAGCATAACTTCCTGTAAGTGTTATAGCCGTTACATCAACATCATCTATTACATCACTATCCACAAACTGATTAAAATATTCTCCTCTTAATCCAATAGCAAAGCTTTCTGTAGCCTGAAACTGAGGATATATAGCAGCTCCGTAGAATCCTGACCCATCAGTGTCTAAATATGTTCCGTTAAAGCCTAAATAAAATTTCTCTGATAAATCCCATCCCGTAGTCAAATCTACTTGAAAAGTTGGTTCAGAAGGTCCTGGCTCTCCTTCATTTCCGTATCTAAAGTTAAGATAAGCACTACCATTATCAGCAGCATATCCTACTTGTGCTCCAAAAATATACGTATCGAACGGATTATTTTCTGTATAATCTGTTGGATTCATAATCGCTACCATTGCGGACCAATTATCATTGATTGTAAAATCAGCCTTCAGTCCTGTATGAGAGAAAGGTCCAAAAGAGAACATGTACGAGGTAGAGTAATTAAAGTTACCTGTTGGAGAAATTACCTCATAACCTAAATAGGTATTAAAGTTACCAATGGTAAGCTTGAATTTTTCAGTAACATTCCAGTAGGCATACAATTGATTCACAATGTTTGCAGAACCAGTAGAATTGAATACAGCGTCTTCACCTCTTGGGCCATATACAAGATCTGCTACAAATCCTACTTTTTCTCCTTCATACCCAAGAATTACATTGGCCATACCTAAAGAGAACCCAGATTGATTAGCAAATGAAGTACCTGGTGCTATAAAGGAATCAGCAGTTGTAGGATCATTATCAAAATCCCTAGCATTATTAGGAGCTCCAATATTAGTTCTAAAATATCCATCTACAGATCCGTTAACAGAAAAGTTATCGAACCATTTTTTTTCTTCTTCCTCTTGTGCGATAGACGCAAAGCTAATAAGTGCTAAAGAAAAAAGACATGCTTTTTTAAAAAGTTTTGTTACGGTTTTTGTTTTCATAATAAACATTAATTGGTATTAATTTGTTTTAATTGGAGCTGTAAAACTATGTTAAAACATTTTTACCCCAATAAAAAAAAGGGTATAAGGTGTTATTTTTGTATATTTTTAATTTTATACCCTATAAAAATTAGACATTAATGTTTATTTAGTGGTTTTTTGAGAATTTGAAAGTGCATATTTGATACTTTACAGGTTTAATATATAATAAGTATGTAAAAAGTGTAAAGTATTGTTAGAAAAAAGTGACTTATTAAGTTAAAAATCTCAAAAAAAAACCTGCTCTATGAGCAAGTTTTTTTTTGAAGTATATGTGATTTCAATCTAGTTTACCGCCTGATTGCCGTGTTCTCCTGTTCGAATTCTGTAGGTGTTCTGTATATCGGATACAAAAATTTTCCCATCTCCCACTTCTCCAGTTTTAGCTGTGTCCATAATTGTTTGTACGGTTTTTTCTTCGAATTCATCAGATACAACTATAGAAAGATATCTACGTTGTATATCTGATGTACTGTAACTAATTCCTCTGTATACTTGTCCTTTTTTTTCATTGCCTACACCTGTTACATCCCAGTATGTAAAGAAGTTTACTTCTATTTCATGCAATGCATCTTTAACCGCTTTAAATCTTGATTTACGTATAATAGCTTCTATTTTTTTCATGTAATGTTAGTTGTTTTAGAGGTTGAAAAAATTTAAAAAATTGGAGCACAATCCAGAAAGCAATATATTAATATCAAAATGAGTTCATTAAAGGTTCAAATACTTTGATTTTCAAATTGTTTTCGACAAGCTCAGATTGCTAAGTTTTTATTCTTATAACTTTTTAGGTGGTCACCTTTATTTTACAATCCACATACCTAAAAATACTAAAAGAAATCCTATAACGAAAGAACAAATAGTGTAGATACTAAAACTCACGAAATCACCTGATCGCAAAAGCATGTGATTTTCATAAGCAAAAGTAGAAAAGGTAGTGAACCCTCCACAAAACCCTGTAGCGAGTAATAAAACCGAATTTTGCGACAAGACATTGTTTTTAAGTGCTAGCCCCAGAATAATACCTATCAGAAAGCTTCCAAGAATATTAGCAGTAAAGGTTCCATAAGGAATTCCATTAGTGTCATTATTTAGATACTTACTGATAAGGAATCTGGCAACGCTACCAGTCCCTCCTCCAATAAATACTAGTATTAACTGTTTCATTTGTGAATGTAGTTGTCGACTAGATGAAAAATTATTTTTTACTTTATAGGGATGTATATTTCTGTAATCCACTCAGCAGGATTAGGCTGCAGACCTGGGTCTACTCTATACACTTCAAAAGCAGGCGATATCGAATTAAGTTCTAAACCATTATCATTAATATATTTATAACCTGTTTCCCAAGCTTCTTTTAGATTTGCATAATCTCCTTTTAACGTAGTTTTCACCACTTTTTGTTTTGGTAAAAAGTCACATCGTATATTGCTATCTGCAGGAGTGATTACTTCATCCCGTACTGGTATTGCGGTTGAATAAATAGCGGTTCCTTGTTCTTCATTAAATTCATTATAAATAGTTAACGGCATTCCAGTTTGAGGTAGATTGTTTTGTCTTACATATGCCATTACTGCAGGTAACATTTGTGCCATTTTTTGAGAAATATCGGCAATGGGTGATGCAGTTGCGCTATACATATAAAAACCACCACGATGTTCAGTTATTCCGTCTACGCTTATAGAATGTTCTTTCATTTTTTCATTAACGAAAACGTCTAGTTTTTCTAATCCTTTCTGATACATCGGTTTAATGCTTTGAGATAACGTGCTGTCTTGAGTCATCCAGAATGCTTTTTCCATAAAAGACTGTTCTCCTTTCATACCCCAAGTTACTTTGGTTTTTTTGTTTTCTAACTTCTCAAATTTCCAGTATACATCACTAATACTTTCTCCCATCGGGGTAATAAAAGTAATTTTTTGGTCGATACTGGTAAACGGAGCTGTTTTTATAGTTTTCATACTTCCATTTCCTTGAGTTTCACTTTTCCAACTGTAAGACGCACCATCACCACTAGTTTGATTGCTGTACTCCATAATCATATCATCCGAATCATCCATCCAAGGACCCCACTTTTCCCAAGTCTTGTATTCATTAATTGTATTGAAAACCAATTCATCCGGAGCATCAATAACTCTACTTTCTTCCGCTTGATAGTTACCGTCTTTTGTTACAACGTATACACTTCCTCCAATAACTATGAGCAATAAGAGAAAAAATAAATATTTTATGATTTTCATGTTAGTTAGTTTAGATTGTTTCTGTAGCTAATATAGTCAATTTTTGAGATGGTTTTTTAGTTTAAAGATTTTGAGGGTGTTGGCTGTTTTGGTTTTGAAATCTCACAACATTATGACGAATTATAAACTAAAAATCTTGATTTTTTTTATTTCGTTACTTTTGCTGGGAACAATAAACATAAACAAATGAAACTTAATCGTATAATATTTTTTATGACTGTTAGTACAATGCTAATAGGTTGTAAAAAAGATCCAAGTATACAGGATCAAATCAGTCAACAGGAAACTGAGCAAAAAATAGTAGAAGAAAAATTCGACTATGTTGTGGAGCAGTTTGCGGATATTAAAGTACTGAGATATCAAATTTCAGGATGGGAAAACCTTTCATTAAAAGAACAAAAGCTAGTATATTATCTTACACAAGCTGGTCTAAGCGGAAGAGATATTATGTGGGATCAAAATTATCGTCATAATCTCCAAATTCGTAAGGCGTTAGAAAAAGTGTATACCTCATATGCCGGAGATAAAACTAGTAATGATTGGAAATCTTTTGATACTTACCTTAAAAGAGTATGGTTTTCTAATGGGATTCATCACCATTATAGTAATGATAAGATTAAACCAGAATTTACGAAAGATTTTTTAGCTTCGCTTTTAACGGAAACAAAAACGGAGTTGTCTAAGGATGCAATTGATATTATCTTTAATAAAGAAGATGTTAAAAAAGTAAACCAAGCAAAAGGTATTGATAATGTAGCAATGTCTGCAGTTAATTTTTACGGACCTGGAGTAACTAATAAAGATGTTGAATCTTTTTATAGTAACATGAAATCTCCTGATTCTTTGAAACCATTATCTTATGGTTTAAATTCTCAACTAGTAAAGGAGAATGGAGAGCTTAAAGAAAGAGTATATAAATCAGAAGGGTTATATGGTGCAGCAATTGATGAGATTATCAAATGGTTAGAAAAAGCACAAAGTGTAGCAGAAAATAAAGCGCAAGGAGATGCATTGGCATTATTAATACAATATTATAAAACGGGTGATCTAAAAACTTGGGATGATTATAATGTAGCTTGGACCAAAGCAACAGAAGGGAATATTGATTATATTAATAGTTTTATAGAGGTATATAACGATCCTCTTGGGTATAGAGGTTCTTATGAAACAATTGTGCAGATTAAAGATTTTGATATGTCTAAGAAAATGGCGGTTTTATCAGAAAATGCACAATGGTTTGAAGACAATTCTCCATTAATGGATGAACACAAAAAAGATAGTGTAGTAGGAGTGACTTATAAAGTTGTAACGGTAGCAGGAGAAGCTGGAGATGCTTCACCAAGTACACCAATTGGAGTAAATCTTCCGAATGCGAACTGGATTAGAGCAGCTGTAGGATCAAAGTCGGTGTCATTGGGTAATATTATTGGAGCTTATAATAATGCAGGTAGTTCAGGTCGTCTTAAAGAATTTGTTCACGATGATGAAGAATACGAATTAGAAAAAAAATATGGGCAGTTAGCAGATAAATTACATACTGCGCTGCATGAAGTTGTAGGTCACGCTTCTGGTCAGTTAAACCCAGGAGTTGGCGAGACTAAGGAGACACTAAAGAACTATGCATCTACAATGGAAGAGGGACGTGCGGATTTAGTTGGATTATATTACTTAATGGATCCCAAATTACAAGAATTAGGATTAGTAGAAGACTGGGAAAAAGTTGGAAAAGCTGCCTATGATGGTTATATCAGAAATGGATTGATGGCTCAGTTAATACGACTTAACTTAGGAGATGATGTAGAAGAAGCACATATGCGTAATCGTCAATGGGTAAGTGCTTGGGCTTTTGAGCAAGGAGCAAAAGATAATGTAATTGAGAAAGTTACCAGAGAAGGTAAAACCTATTATAACATTAATGATTACGGAAAGTTACGTGAAATCTTTGGTCGTTTATTGCGTGAAACGCAGCGTATCAAATCTGAAGGAGATTTTAAAGCTGCCGAAGCATTAGTAGAAGGATACGGAGTGAAAGTTGATCAAGCAATTCACGCAGAAATTCTAAAAAGAAATGAACAGTTTACATCTGCTCCTTATAGTGGATTTGTAAACCCTGTTTTAGTTCCAGAAATGGATGAAAATGGTGAAATTACTAAGATCAATGTAACACAGCCTAAAGGTTTTGTTACTCAAATGTTAGACTATAGTAAAACTTATGGCTTCTTGCCTGAGGTGAATTAGTTGCTAAGACTATAATCATTGAAGCGTCCTTTAGATACCTAATTCTAAAGGACGTTTTATTTTTAGAATTTATAAGTAAGCCCCATTTTGAAATTTGTAAATCTATTGGCTGCATTAAAAAGTTGAACACCGTCGTCAGTATTGAAGAATTCACGTCTTGGAGCGTTAATATGGATATATCTAAATGACCCGGTAATACTTATGTTTTTATTGAAATTAATACTTGCTGAGCTAATCCATTCTACTCGATAATCAATTTTGCTATTTTCAAATTCATTTTCCAAAGTTATAAAAGTAACCTGGTTGTTTAGATCATTATCCGAAATACCAGGTTTAAAATAAAGTTTCGAATTAAAAGAAAATTGATCTAATTGAAGTTCAATATTTGGGCCGGCAACCAATCTAAAGATATTAACAGGGCTGAAGTTTCCAATAGAATCTATGTTGTTGCCAAAAAGTTTCAAATCATCACTTGTTTTTTCTGATTCATAATTAATCCCTAGCAAAAATGACAAGCGAACCTTACTTTCCATTTTTTGAATTGACTTAATGGACCTGCCGAGGCTCTTTTTCAATGCTTTACCCTCTTCTTCTGTGAGATTTGCTCGATTACAGATAGTATTGTTGCAAAAAGCGGCAAAGAAAACTTCATTGTTGTCAGATTCAAGGCTGCTATTGGTTTTTGTAGTCGAGTCGGTTTCTATCTCAAAATCTGTTATTTCTTTATACTTTAAGCTTCCTTTGGTAGTTAGTAGTTTCTGGTTTTTCTTATCTGTTCCTTTTTGTGCTCGCTTACCTGATAAGTATATATTCCAAACTGCTCCAATTCCAGTTTCGTATCGTTGACTAATATTTAGAAAATTATTTGTTGTTCGTTTTATAAATATATATCCTTCATAATTAAGTTTGTTGCCTATATGATGATCATATGACATGCTTAGATCAGAAAAGTTTTCTACAAAATTCCCATTTTGAAGTTGCACATTTAATTCAGAATTGAACTTAAAGTCTCCAGGAAAAAAACCTCTTCTTATTTTTGCAGATACATTGAATTGGGTTAAGTCTGTGTTTTGGGAGTTGTTAAGAGTCAATCCAAATCCGAATTTACCTTTAAATTGAGTTTCTGTTAATTCTTGATGTTTAGCATTTTTTAAAAACTTTGCATAAGGAGTAGGTGTTTTTATATTAGCATCTTTTTTATTTTTGTAATGATCTATAATTAATTTATCAAAGACAGTTATAGGGTCTGTTTTTTTTTGACCAGAAACTTTAATTGTTATTAAAACAAAAATTAGTAAAGTATATTTTTTCATTAGAACAGCGTTTTAGTTTCTCAAAACTACCTTAGAATCAAGCACAAAAAAATACCCGTAGCAGGGTATTTTCGGTCAGGTTTTTAACAAGCCTCAGTCTTCAGAAATCATACTTTTTCTCAATGGCATATCGTAATAATTCTCCTTTTCCATGAAGTCCAAGTTTACGAATAATGTTTTTGCGATGTGTTTCTATGGTAGATACAGAGTTAAATCGAATGGCTGCAATTTCTGAGGAAGTTTTTCCTTGTCCGATAAAGGTTAGGATTTCTCGTTCACTTTTTGATAAAACCTGTTTTTTTGATTGTTGTTCGGTGTCTTCAGAGAAAAAAGAAGGATCAATAGTGGCATCATAATAGGTGTTTCCTTTCATTACTTCTTGGATGGCAGTCAGTACTTCTTCTAGTGGAGAGTTTTTAAGTAAATAACCCGAAGCACCTGCTACTACCATTTGTCTCACGGCATCTTCCTGATCAAACATAGAGAAGGCTATAATCTTAATGTGCGGTAGTTCTTTTTTAATTATTTTGGTGGCGGCAATTCCATCGATTTTAGGCATACGAATATCCATGAGTACAACTTTGGGTTGTTTTCTTCTTACGATGGCTAATAATTCTTCACCGTCATTAGCCATACCTACAATACTGATGTCTTCTTCATATTTTAGTAATAAATGAATACCATCGATTAAAGATTGGTGATCTTCGGCTATAGCTACGGTAATCATATCGGTATATTTATGATAATATTAGTTCCTTTCCCTAAGGTAGAATCAATCTCAAAAGTTCCTTCCAAGTATTCTATACGTTTTTCAATACTTTTTAGTCCCATTCCATCTTTTTCTGGCAGTATTTTAGCATCAAAGCCTTTTCCATTGTCCTCTACAATAATATTAAGTAGCGAATCATGATTGGTCAGGGATATATTGATTTCTGATGCATTAGCATGTTTAATAATATTAGTAATGAGTTCTTGTATCATCCTAAAAATGGAAATTTCTAGGGTATTATCCAATCGTTCATTCAGTCCATAATCTTGTACTTCAATTTGCAATGCATTACCATTAGAAGCTTTTTTTGTTAGATTTTTAATGGCTGGTAATAATCCCTGTTTCGCCATTACTCCACTATTCTTTTCATGGGCTATAGTTCTCACTTTCTCGTAGGCTTCATCGAGTAGGTTATTTGTTTTACTGTATAGCTCTTCTATGTTCCCTACTTTAGGATTGTTTCTATTGTTTTTTAGATGATCAAAATGTAGTTTAACAGTGGCTAGTGTACTACCTAAGTTATCGTGTAGATCATTCGCTAATCGTTGCCGTTCTTTTTCTTGTCCGGAAATCATGGCATCAATTGCTGTGAGTTCTTGTTCTTTAAGTAGTTTTTCTGTTTTTTGAATTTCTATTTCGCGCTCTTGTTCTGCAATACGTTGTTTTCGTTTGGTGTTTTTATAGGTTAGAAAGGCGGTTACAGCTCCAAAAAGTAGTAGAACTAATGAACCAATTAACAGGTTTCTGTTTTTAATTCTTTTTGCTTCTGTCTTAAGGTTTGTATTTAGAAGTTGAACTATTTTTTTTTCTTTTTCCGTGGTTTGATATTTAGTGGTAATATCAGACACAAGATTTGCCCTGTCTATTAATTTTAAAGTGTCATTCAAGTGATACTTTTTTTCTAGGAAATAAAGTGCGCTGTCCAATTGATTTTGATTCTTATAAGTTTTATACTTATAATCGTTAATAAAGATTAAATCTTTATAATCTCGATTTTCTATTGAGGTTTCATCTATCTGATTTAGATAAAATAAGGCTTTTTTGAAGTTTCCGTTTTTCTGTTCAACTGTTCCTAAATTATATAAAATATCATGAATGTGTTTTTTTCCGTAATCATATTCTATCTTACGATATGAGTTAATAGCTTCATTATAAAATTCCCTTCCAATTTCAGGCTTTTTAAGAATTAGATCATAGTGGACTCCTAGTAATTGAGCGAATCTACCTTGAAAAAAAAAATTATTATTTTTTTTAGAAATTTCTAAATTTTTTTTTCCTACCGGTAACGGATCTTCGGAGTAATCTTTTAAATGATAAATCTTGCCTAAAATACTTCCCATATAGAAATAATTAGCATATAATCGTTCGTGTTTATCATAGGCTAATTTCTTATATTTTTTTGCATACCTACTAAACGCTGGAATATCCTTTTGATTTTTAAACTGATAAACCAAAATACGTTTAAGAGCTTCACAGACAATAACTTTATCATTCAATTCTTCAGCAATTCTTAATGCATTAAAATAGTTGGAAAAAGCAATGCTGTCGGACTTTTCATCGGAAATACTTCTTATGTAATAATCTCCCTGTGCAAGATGATAAAATGTTTTTTGCTTTTTTGAAAAAGCAGTTATATCGAAATTTTTACTAGAAGGATCTAAAATTTCACCATACTTAAGATAAAGATATTGTTGCTTGAGGAAAAAAACCTTTGGTTTTGATTCCGTAAAAAAATCTATACTGATACTGTCAATATTAAATGTTCTTATAGCATCAAAATAATCATTTGAATCTTGTGAAAAACAAATACTGGATGAAAATAGAAATAATGTAAGGATTCTTTTGTGCAATTTTTATGAGCTTATTTGATTTTGACAAATTTTTGGACCTATGGTAGGTTTATGTAAATTATTCACCGTAATTTCTATTTGGTCATTTAAATTAAGGTTAGGGATAATAACAGGTTTTTCATATGTTACCTCATCATTTTCGGGAATATCTTTTATTTTGTCAATTGTGATTCTTATGATATGTTTATATGTGCTATTTCCATCGATATTCTCATCAATGCTTACGATTCCATAGTTCTTGCCTGAAAGCCTTCTTAAGGTAATATTATCAAGCTTAACATTGGAATATCCCGTGTCACTCTCATTTTTATCCGCTTCGATTCTTGTTCCAATTACAAAAACATCACCAGAATTATCATCAGGAGATTCAATAAATATTGTTTGAACTTCATTATTATAAGGTGAATCACTATTAAGACTTAAAGTTAAATAAAAGCGTTTTTTAGACTCGGGTTCTCTATTTGTACAACAACCAACTAAATTTATAACAAGGGAAATTAAGAGAATAGACCGTATTAATGTTTTCATAATTTGATTTTTTAATAAGTTACATTATAATTAAATATTTAAGCAATTCTGAATTGGCAAATTTTAGGGCCTATTTTATCAGGATCTGTTATAGGTTTTGGGTTTGAATCAATAATTGTAACATCAAATGAATCATTTGACAAACATCTTTTAAGTTCTATTTTGTTTAGAGGTGTTGGTGTGTAAAAACTTTCAGTATCATTACTGAGATCATCTTCTACAAATACTTTAAGTTCGTATAAAAATGGATCCTTATTTGAAACACAAACTTTCGCGTCATAATTTTTTTTACTTTCTCCGCTAATCTTTTTTAAAATTAGTTTTGAAATGGATACTTTATCAAATGAGTTTCTGCCTGTTCCTGGAATTTCTCCATTTGGAATGAAGCAAGCCCCAATAGCATAAACTGAAGTAGTAAATGTTTCAACGTGTATAACTTGATATTGATCTTTTATAGAATTATGATCGTGTCTTGCATCAATGTTAAGAAAGAGCTGTGTATTACTAGAATTTGACATTATAGATTTTTTTATTTTTTAGTCATTCCAAATCTCTCCAAAAAAGTAACACCATCCCATACCCAATACAAGGTATTTTTATCTTTTTTTAAGATAATAAAACCCAAAAAGATATTTTACCAGTTATTAAATGATACTAGCGTGAAAAACAATTACTTGATTGAAAACTAGGGGTATAGTTTGTTACTCCGGCCTTAAATACGTTTTTAAGACAAAAAGTAACAAAATAAAGATAATAAAACCGAGGAGAATAAAAATACTGCCTTTGTAATATTTGCGGTGTAGTTTAAGATCTTTTCGGTAACTAAATATCATTAAAATGACAAAAGCAACTACAAAACATCCTGCAAATATCAACTGACCTGTACTAAACATATTTTGTTATTTTTACGGCAAAGATAATTTACATTATACAAACTTTTAAAATAAATTACACAAACCTTTGCGTCTTTTTCTGTTATGGAGAAATATGAATTGGAGATACTAAAAAAATGTATATTTTTTTTAAAAGTTTTTTAAATAGAATTTTATGAAAGATAAAATTGCCGCTGTACAAGAATTTCATACAGCTTTTGAGATTGGGTATAAAAATGAGCCAATTGCGGATTTAGGTGAATCTAAAAATACACTTCGTTTTAACCTCATGAAAGAGGAAAATGAAGAATATCTAGAAGCTGCTCAGGATAATGACCTTGTTGAGGTTGCTGATGCGTTAGGAGATATGTTATATATTTTATGTGGTACGATTATAGAACACGGGATGCAACATAAAATAGAAGAGGTGTTTACCGAGATTCAACGTAGCAATATGAGTAAGTTGGGAGAGAATGGTAAGCCAATTTATCGAGAAGATGGTAAGGTGCTCAAAGGGCCTAATTATTTTAAACCAAACATCAAAGAGATTCTTGATCGATAATTATAAAACAAAAATGCCTCGAGAGTTTTTCTTGAGGCATTTTTAGTTATCTAAGCTTGTAATTCGTCAATCCTTAATTCAGTAATTACACCTTCACTCTCCATCCAAAAAGATCTTCAGCTTTATTGTATTGTATATTCATTAGTTCCTTCTTAAAATGAGAAGCATAAGAGTTTTCTTGTTTTTCTAGTTCGTAATGCTCTCCTTTATAGCCAAAAGCCTTCACGGGGCTTACCACAGCAGCAGTACCAGCTCCAAAAATTTCTTTTAAACTGCCATTTTCAAATGCTTCTACGATTTCACTTACTTTTATAGGTCTTACCTCTACATTGTATCCTTGTTTCTCTGCTAATGCAATTAAACTTTTACGAGTAATTCCATCTAATATTCGATCACTAATAGGAGCTGTTAATAAAGTATCGTTTACTCTAAAAAAAACGTTCATCGTTCCTGCTTCTTCTACATATTCATGTGAGTTAGAATCTGTCCAGATGATTTGTTGATATCCTTGCTCTTTAGCTAGTTTGGTAGGATAAAATTGACCTGCGTAATTACCAGCTGCTTTGGCATATCCAAACCCTCCACTAGCCGAACGACTAAATTTCTCTGCAACCAATACACTTACATCTCCACTGTAATAAGATTGTGCTGGTGAACAAATAATCATAAAACGATATTCATCCGCCTCAGATGCAGAAACACTTGCTTGCGTAGCAATTACAAAAGGTCTTATATATAGTGAATTTCCAAAACCGGATTTAATCCACTCATTATCTAATTTTAATAGATTATTTAGTCCATCAAAAAAATACTCCTCAGGAAATTCTGGCATTGCCAAACGTTCCGATGATTTATTGATCCTCTTGAAATTTTCATCAGGTCTAAATAAGAAAGTGTCTCCATCCTCATCTTTATATGCTTTCATTCCTTCAAAAACAGCTTGTCCGTAATGAAATACTCGAGCAGACGGATCGAGTGTAAGAGGCCCGTATGGGACAATTTTTGGTGTTTGCCATTCGCCATTGAGATAATCACATATAAACATATGATCTGTAAAAATTTTACCAAAAGCTAAATTTTCAAAATCTACTTGCCCAATTTTGGATTGATTTACTTTGGTAATTTCAATCTCTTGCGGAACTGCATTTCTCATCCGATAGTTATTTATAAGGTTGTGAAATTTTTTATTATCTACTATTGTATTTTTTATTAATTATGTCCTAAAACAGATAAGAAACTTACAATAGTTAATATTTTAAACAAAAATACCCTTTTCTGATAAATTAAGAATTTTAAAAATGTTTAATTTTGCTAAACATCATTAATAATAATGTATTATGAAAAAAATAGCACTGTTTTTTGCGGGATTGTCATTTATAATAGGTTGTAATTCTGTACAGAAAGGAGAAGAATCTTTCTCAGTTAACGATATAGCGCTAAGTGAATATGACAATTTTGGAGGAAAAATTTCATCAGAAGCCATCTTGTATAAGGATGCAATAGCAGAGAAATACGATAATCTTAGTGAAGGAGATACAATAGACATTGCTTTTTCTAGTACAGTAAATGGTGTTTGTAAAGCCAAAGGTTGTTGGATGAAGATTGCTTTAAATAAAGAAGAAGAAACGATGGTAAAGTTTAAAGACTATGGCTTTTTTGTTCCCAAAGATATTGAGAATGATACCATAATTGTTCAAGGAAAAGCCTATGTTTCTGAAACTTCTGTTGATGAATTACGACATTTGGCGCAAGATGCAGGAAAATCTGAGGATGAAATAGCCGCTATTACTACTCCTAAGAAAACGTATTCTTTTATGGCAGATGGAGTGTTAGTAAAGCAGTAATGAAAAGAGATTTAAAACGCGAGATTATTACCACTTCTGATGGCTCTACAACTATTCACTTTCCTGAGTTAGATGAACAGTATCATTCTAAACACGGGGCTATTAATGAAGCAAAGCACGTTTTTATCAAAAGTGGTTTTGATCATATATTAGCTTCCAGAAAATTTCCTGAATTGAATATTCTAGAGATTGGTTTTGGAACAGGTTTAAATGCTTTTATTACCTATCTAGAAGCTTTCAAAAATGACCAAAAGATTAATTATGTTGGAATAGAAGCGTATCCAGTTCCTTTGGATGAGGTAAAGTTTTTGAATTACGTAGCTCAATTATCTGCTGTAAACGAGCAAACAATTTTTGATATGATGCATAAATCTCCATGGGAAGATCTGAATAGGATATCATCTTCTTTTTTTCTTACCAAACGTAAACAGTTTTTTGCGGAAATAGAGGATAAAAATTGCTTTGATTTAATTTATTTTGACGCTTTTGGTGCAAGAGTACAACCAGAGTTGTGGGGTGTTGATATTTTCTTAGTAATGTATGAAGCACTAATGGATAAGGGTGTTTTAGTTACTTATTCTGCGAAAGGTAGTGTGAGACGTGCAATGCAAGAAGTTGGTTTTGTTGTAGAAAGGCTTCCTGGTCCGCCTGGTAAAAGAGAAATGCTAAGGGCAACAAAAAATTAGAGGTTATTTACGTTTTTCTTAGTCGATGTTTTAATATTTGTTAAACCTATAATAAAGAGGTAGGTTATGTTAAAATCGGGTGTTATTTTGCACGAAATAACTCAACGATGAAAGTTTTAATTACTGGTGCAACTGGACTTATTGGTCAGGAAATAGTAGGACTATGCCATCAATCAAAAATTGATGTACATTATCTTACAACTAGTAAAAATAAACTTACATCAGAAAAGAATTATAAGGGGTTTTATTGGAATCCTTCAAAAGGAGAAATAGATTCGAAATGCTTTGAAGACGTAGAGGTAATTATTAATCTTGTTGGTGCTACAGTAGCCAAACGTTGGACAAAGAGGTATAAGCAAGAAATTATTGATAGCCGTGTTGATACTGCTTCCCTCATTATAGAATCACTTAAAAAAGTAAAACATTCCATTCGCCATATAGTTTCTGCAAGTGCCATTGGGATTTATCTTGATTCTTTTCAGAATTATTATATGGAAGAATCTTCTAAGGAAGATACAGGTTTCTTAGGAGAAGTAGTCAAAAAATGGGAAGCAGCAGTTGAGGAGTTTAAAACATTAAATATTGAAGTAAGTCTTCTTAGAATTGGATTAGTACTTTCTAATAAAGGTGGAGCGTTTCCAAAAATGGCAAAACCTATTGAGAAAGGAGTAGGAGCGGCTTTTGGGAGCGGAAAACAGTGGCAGAGTTGGATTCATTTAGAGGATTTGGCACGTATGTTTATATATGTAGTAGAAGAAGAATTGACGGGAATATACAACGCTGTAGCACCTAATCCCGTTTCTAATAATAAATTAACGCGTGTGGTAGCGGATCAAATGAGTAAAAAAATAATACTACCTAATGTACCTAAATTTATGATGAAATTGATTCTTGGAGATATGCACGTATTGTTGTTTAGTAGTCAGAGAGTGTGTAGTGATAAAATTTTAGAAGCAGGTTTTCAATTTAGATATGATAATATTACTCAGGCAATAGAAGAACTTATTTGATATACAAGTAAATCATAAAATATAAAAAAGGTCAACATTCTAGAATGTTGACCTTTTTTATATGATAGTTTTTTTGAATTAAGCTTTAGTAGCTTTTAGACTAATCTTAAGTTCGATATCATCCATAATAAACTTATCACCTAAGTTTTCGAAAACAGATTTAGATCCATAATTCACACCCCAATCTGTACGATTAATTGTAAACACTTCACTGTTTAAAGTCATTGTATCTCCTTCTAAAGCTGATGTTGCTGGGAAAGAAATATTTTTCTTAATCTCTTTGATCGTAAGATTACCTTCGATAATTGTTTTACCTTCTTTTTCTGAAATTCCAGTCACTTCAAAAGAAGCATTAGGAAATTTAGCTACATTAAAGAAATGATCTTCTTTACCTTCTCCTTCTCCTTTAAGATGTCCTTCAAGACCTGCTTTTTGATCACCTTCTAAATCGGTTACATTAATTGAAGCCATATCAATCACAAAAGATCCACTTTGGATTTTTCCATCCTGTGTTTTTACTTTTCCTTTTGCAATGTTAATAGTTCCTGTATGGTTTTCTGTTGGTTTTTTACCAACCCATTCAATAGTACTAGCAGCATTGTCCACAATATAAGTTATTGCTTCTGCAGGTGCTTCTACTACCTTTTCTGCAGTAGTAGCTTCGGTTTCATTTTTTTTCTCGCCTTTACAAGAAGATGCTGCTATTATAATTGCAGTAATAGCAAATAGGTTTATTAATTTGGTTTTCATAATAATTCTAGTTTATAGTTTTAAAAAATCAAAATTATTTTTTTAGAAAATGAATACTCTTAAATATATACTAAAATATTCCTGTGACATTATGACATTTATTCAAAAATGGCAGTACTTTTGCATCTTCAAAAAAAGAAACTTATAAAAGGTACTAGTTACATGAGTAAGAAAAATAAAAATACAGAAGATGTAAAGGATCAAGTAGAAGAAGTACTTGATAAAGTTGTAGAGGAAACCAAGGTAGAAGAGGTGGATGCTGAAACACAATTAAAAGAGGATCTGAAAAAAGAAAAAGACAAGTTTTTGAGACTTTTTGCAGAGTTCGAAAATTACAAAAAGCGTACTTCTAAAGAAAGAATAGAGTTGTTTAAGACAGCTGGCCAGGATGTTATACAATCTATGCTACCAGTATTAGATGATTTTGATCGTGCCAAGAAAGAGATTGAAAAATCTGTTGATAAGGATTTACTGAAAGGCGTCGAACTGATTCATAACAAATTAAGAGAAACATTAAAGACTAAAGGGTTGTCTGAAGTAGAAGTAGCTGCTGGCGATGTGTTTAATGCAGACGATCATGAAGCAATAACCCAGATTCCAGCACCTAGTGATGAGTTAAAAGGGAAGATTGTAGATGTTATAGAAAAAGGATATAAATTAGGAGATAAAGTAATTCGTTTTCCTAAGGTGGTAACTGGACAATAAGATAAATAGAGATGAAAGAAGATTTTTATGATATTTTAGGCCTTAGTAAAAACGCCACAGAAGCCGAAATTAAAAAAGCATATCGTAAGAAAGCGATAGAGTATCATCCAGATAAAAACCCAGGAGATGCTTCGGCAGAGGAGAAGTTTAAGAAGGCAGCAGAAGCATACGAAGTATTAAGTGATCCTGATAAAAAATCTCAATACGACCAATTTGGGCATCAAGCTTTTGAAGGCGGTGGTGGTTTTGGCGGCGGTTTCGGCGGCGGCGGAATGAATATGGACGACATATTTAGTCAGTTTGGAGATATTTTTGGCGGCGGTGGTTTTGGCGGCGGTTTCAGCGGCGGAGGCGGAAGACAACGTCGTGTAAAAGGAAGCAATCTGCGCATACGTGTAAAACTTACATTAGAAGAGATTGCTAATGGAGTAGAGAAAAAAATTAAAGTTAAGCGTAAGATTCAAGCTCCCGGAACTACTTATAAAACCTGTTCGACATGTAATGGTAGTGGTCAGATGACTCGAATTACGAATACTATTCTAGGACGAATGCAGACATCTACCACATGTTCTACTTGTGGAGGAGCTGGACAGATTATAGATAAAAAGCCTGCAGATGCAGATGGTCAAGGTTTAAAAGTGTCAGAGGAAACAGTAAGTATAAAAATACCTGCTGGTGTAGAAGATGGTATGCAGCTCAAAGTTTCTGGAAAAGGAAATGAAGCACCGGGTAATGGTGTTCCAGGTGATCTTTTAGTGGCAATAGAAGAGCAAGATCACTCAGAACTACAACGTGAAGGAGATAATCTGCATTATGATCTCTATATTAGTTTTTCTGAAGCAGCACTTGGTGCGTCAAGAGAGATTGATACCGTATCAGGTAAAGTTCGTATTAAGATAGAAGAAGGTGTGCAGAGTGGTAAAATACTTAGACTAAGAGGTAAAGGAATCCCTAGTATTAATGGCTATGGAAAAGGAGATCTTTTAGTGCACGTAAATGTATGGACACCTAAAACATTGAATAAGGAACAAAAAGAATTTTTTGAAAGAATGGCTCAGGATGAGCATTTTAAACCTAGTCCAGACAGTAAAGACAAATCATTTTTTGAAAAAGTAAAAGACATGTTTTCATAAAAATAAGAATGGTACTTTTGTAAGTATAATCATTTTTAAATGCAATTTTTGTTTAATAAAAATTCGTATATTTGAAACATCACTAGCGCATTTAGTGATAATTTTTCTTTTTCATAGCAATTTTTTTCCCATCCTTAATACTTGTATTTAGGGTGGGTTTTGTTTTTTTATAAGATTAAAGTTTTATGAATAGGTTAAATATTGATGCGTTATCATTATATCAATTGCATGTCCTTAGTATCTATTGATTCTTTTAAGTAGTACTATTTATTTCATTTCATTAATATTTTGACTTACTTAGCATAGTTTTTTTAATTTCAGAACAAATCACATTTTTCTATATGACCAATCTTTTGGAGGTACGACAAGCAACAAAACAGTTTGGAGACTTTATTGCTCTAAATAATGTTTCTATTAAAGTGCCAAAAGGAAGTATTTTTGGATTACTAGGTCCTAATGGGGCTGGTAAAACAACCTTGATCAGAATTATTAATCAAATCACGCTTCCGGATACAGGAAGTGTATTTCTGGATGGAGAGCCATTACAATCTCATCATATTAAAGATATTGGATATCTGCCGGAAGAAAGAGGATTGTACAAATCAATGAGAGTAGGTGAACAAGCATTATATCTTGCTCAACTTAAGGGGTTAAGCAAAAAAGATGCAAAGGAGCGACTAAAATATTGGTTTGATAAATTTGATATATCACATTGGTGGGATAAGAAAATACAAGAGCTCTCTAAAGGAATGGCACAGAAGGTGCAATTTATTGTGACGGTATTGCATAAACCTAAGCTATTGATATTTGATGAGCCTTTTAGTGGTTTTGATCCTATAAATGCTAACGTAATTAAAGACGAAATTCTTCAGTTGCGTGATGAAGGTGCTACTGTAATTTTCTCTACCCATCGTATGGAAAGCGTAGAGGAGTTGTGTGATCATATGGCTTTGATCAATAAATCCAATAAAATACTAGAAGGGAAAGTTTCTGATATCAAAAAAGAATACAAGGCAAATATATTTGAAGTAGGGTTATTGTCAGAAAATAATACAGAATTACAAGAAGCTTTGCAAAATAAGTTCGTAACAGAACCGGCAGATTTTAAAACAATAGAAGATCAGTTGAAACTAAAAATATCTTTGGATAAAGATGCTTCTCCCAATGATCTACTTAGATTTTTATCCGAAAGAGCACAAGTTGTTCGGTTTAACGAGGTAATACCAAGTGTAAACGAAATATTCATTAAAACCATTACAGAAAATGAGTAATAATTTACAGTTAATCATAAAGAGAGAGTTTATATCTCGCGTACGTAATAGAACATTTGTAGTGATGACGTTTCTTAGTCCGTTAATCGTAGTCGGAATGATCGCATTAATAGCTTGGCTAACCACTATTAATAATGATGAAGTTAAGAAAGTTGCCTTTATTGATGAAACAGAATTGTTTGTTACAGATCTTAAAGATACTGATGCAGTAGAATATATTAATTATAGTAATTATGATATCGAAACAGCAAAGGATTCTGTGATTTCTAAAAAACTATATGGATTATTATATATTCCTAAGAAATCGTCTAATAAAGAACTTTCGAAATCTATTCAGTTTTATGCAGAAGAATCACCGAATTTTTCAATACTAAATACTATAGAAGGAATTATTGCAAATAAACTAACAAATCAAAACTATAAAGCCGAAGGTCTTAATTTAGAAACCATAGAAAACTCTAAAGCAAAAATAAATATTCAGATAGAAAATTTTTCTGGAGAGAAAACTTCTAAAATGTCTAATTATGTGAAGATGGCATTTGGAGGGTTCGCAGGATATTTATTGATGATGTTTATCATTATTTATGGGAATATGGTGATGCGATCAGTAATAGAGGAAAAGACAAACCGTATTATAGAGATCATTATTTCTTCTGTAAAACCAATGCAATTGATGATGGGTAAAATACTAGGTACTTCTTTTGCTGGTATTTTACAGTTTCTTATTTGGGTGTTTTTAGGAGGTGTTCTTCTTTTCGTAGCTACATCATTATTTGGAATGGATCCACAACCTGTAGGAGTAGATCCATCTATCGCGTTACAAGAAAATAGTCAAGAAGATATTCAACTTCTAATTCAGGATATACTAAAACTTCCATTACTAACCTTAGTACTTTCTTTCTTTGTGTATTTTATCGGAGGATACTTTTTATATAGTTCAATATATGCGGCTATAGGTGCAGCCGTGGACAGCGAAACAGATTCTCAACAATTTATGTTACCTATTTTGTTACCATTAATGTTAGGAATTTATGTTGGTTTTTTTGCTGTGATAGAAAATCCGCACGGAACTGTTTCTACCGTGTTTTCTATGATTCCTCTTACGTCGCCTATTGTTATGTTAATGAGAATACCTTTTGGGGTTCCCTGGTGGGAGATTTTGATTTCCATAGTATTACTGATAGGTAGTATTATTTTTATGGTATGGTTTGCCGGAAAAATCTATAGAATAGGTATCTTGATGTATGGTAAAAAACCTAGCTATAAGGAATTGTTTAAGTGGTTAAAGTATTAATATGATCCAAGAGGAGATTACAGAACAGGTTAAAGAAGTGATCCAGGAAGATGTTTGGGGCAACATCAAGAAATTTTTGGACTTCGAAATTTTTCATTTAGGGCCGGAGAAAGACCCAATAGTACTTACGGTAGGATTATTTTTGTTTGTAATTTTTGTTCTTTTTGTTACATCTTTATTTCTGAAATTTATAAGAAAAGTCGTTACCAGAAAACTTCCAAGAGAGGATAAAGTAAAATTTGTTTCTGTATTTTCTTTCGCCAAATATTTTGTTTATATTATTATAGTTCTGGTTACACTGGATAGTATTGGATTCAATATTACTGCGATTTTTGCAGCATCAGCAGCGTTGCTGGTTGGTGTTGGTTTAGCGCTACAGACATTAATACAGGATATAATATCTGGAATATTTATTTTTATAGACCAAACGGTACATGTTGGTGATATTATAGAATTAGAAAGTAAAATCGGTAGAGTAGAAGAAATTAAATTAAGGACTACTCGAGCTGTAACTATAGACAATAAAGTACTGATCATACCTAATCATAAATACCTTACTTCTACTTTGTATAATTGGACTCAAAATGGATCGATTACGAGAGAATCAGTTGAGATTGGGGTTGCATATGGTAGTGATGTGAATCTTGTTAAAGATTTACTGATTAAAATAGCAAATGATAATGAGAAAGTTTTAAAAACTCCTGAACCATTAGTGTTGTTTACAAATTTTGGAGATAGTTCATTAAATTTCAGGCTCGTTTTTACAATGAACGATAGTTTTCAAGCTGGAATTCCAAAAAGTGAAATAAGATTTGAGATTGATCGTTTGTTTAGAGATAATAAGATAAATATACCATTCCCTCAAAGAGAAGTTACCATCTTAAAACCAAAAGAATAGTATAGTATTAAAGCCCCTAGATAATAAAAAAAATGAATAATAAGAACCTGCTGATGATTTGCATTTTGATCTGTTGTGTTGTTAACACAGTAAGATCTCAGGATACGAACTTAGCAAGGGCAGAATATGTATACTTACCTCAATCAAAAAGTGACAACGTTTACAGTGGTTTTAGATTTTCGGGAAATTATCCTATTAAAATGAACGACCGTGGAACATATCTTGTTATGTCTTTTCAGTATAGGTTGAATAATTTGGAGCTAAACGATGATTCTATTATCGTAGACAAAATTGGATTAGAAGAATTTCATACAATTGGATTTGAATTAGGGTATACGTACAAGATGAAAAATAATTGGAGGTTTGGAGCTAAATTAGGTACTAGGCTCTCTTCTAATTTAGAAGCTTCAGGAATAGATGGAGATGATTTCAGATATATAGGGTCTATATATTTTGTGAAAAGTTATGGAAAAAAAACATCACCTAAAACTGCAAGATTAGTTTTAGGATTGCGATATGCCTCTCCTGCGAGTATTAATTTTCCGTTACCTATTATTAATTATTCTAAAAGATTTCATCCAAGCTGGTCGTATGCTTTAGGGACTCCTAAAACCAGTATTAAATATTTTTTTAACGAAACCAATACTTTACAAGCATTTATAGGGTTAGATCGTTTTTATGGAAATATACAGAATAATAGAATGTTTATCGATGAAAACGGAGATACTAAAGTAGCAGAAAACGCATCTATGTTGGTTATTAATAGTGCCTTGGGATACGAATATTATTTTACGGAACACTTATTGTTCTTTACATACGCAGGATATACATTAAGTAATGAAATTCGTTTGAGAGACAAAAATCAAGAAAATGTTCTAATTCTCAATGATAGAAACACATTTTATCTACGAGGTGGAATTAAATTAAAATTATAATGGCAAAAATATTAGTTATAGAGGACGAAGCAGCAATCAGGAGAGTACTGGTTAAAATATTATCAGAAGAAAATGATAAGTATGAAGTTTTTGAGGCTGAGGATGGATTGGTAGGAATTGAAAAAATCAAGAATGATGATTATGATTTGGTATTATGTGATATCAAGATGCCCAAAATGGATGGAGTAGAAGTATTAGAGGCTGCAAAAAAAATCAAACCCGAAATACCTATGGTTATGATTTCTGGACACGGAGATTTAGATACAGCGGTTAATACAATGCGATTAGGTGCCTTTGACTATATTTCCAAGCCACCGGATCTTAATCGATTGCTAAATACTGTGCGTAATGCCTTGGATCGAAAAGAATTAGTGGTAGAAAATAAAATGCTGAAGAAGAAAGTCTCTAAAAATTATGAGATGATCGGAGAATCTGATGGGATTTCTGATATTAAAAATATTATAGAAAAAGTGTCAGCTACTGATGCCAGAGTACTCATTACTGGACCTAATGGAACTGGAAAAGAATTAGTAGCTCACTGGATACACCAAAAAAGTGATCGCTCAAAGGGTGCGATGATAGAAGTGAACTGTGCAGCGATTCCAGGAGAATTAATTGAAAGTGAATTATTTGGACATGTAAAAGGAGCATTTACATCAGCGAATAAAGATCGTGCAGGTAAGTTTGAAGCAGCTAATGGAGGTACAATATTTCTTGATGAAATAGGAGATATGAGCCTTTCTGCACAAGCTAAAGTACTAAGAGCATTACAAGAGAATAAAATCCAACGAGTAGGTAGTGATAAGGATATTAAGGTAAATGTTCGAGTAGTTGCAGCAACTAATAAAGATCTTAAAAAAGAAATAGCGGAGAACAGATTTAGAGAAGATTTATACCATAGACTCGCAGTTATTTTGATTAAAGTACCTGCCTTAAATGATCGTAGAGAAGATATTCCTTTATTAATAGGTTATTTTACGAAGAAGATATCTACTGAACAAGGTTCGCCAGTAAAGACATTTTCTGATAAAGCAGTTAAACAATTACAACAATATGATTGGACTGGTAATATTAGAGAATTGCGTAATGTTGTGGAACGTCTTATCATCCTTGGAGGTAAAGAGGTGAGCGAAGAAGATGTTAAACTTTTTGCAGCTAAGTAAGGAGAATCCTTATTTTACGACCCATCTCTAATATTAGTTATCAATTAAAATGCGCTAGAAAAGGGAATGACTCTAACTAGCTTATTTTAATTGATATCATATATATTGTCTCTAAAATGAATAGAATACTGTTTGTCATAATATTCTTCTGCCTTTCGTTTACAGCGACTGCGCAATATGAACCAAGTGCTATAAATTATGGTTTAGTAGCTATCAAGAGTTTTGGTACTGTTGAGGAGATTGGTTTAGGAGCTAGAATAGAATATGCTTCCAATTGCTACACAACTTTTATAGGAGAATATAATCGACTATTTTCAATAGGTACGGATGAAGAAGTAGATGGATACAATGAACTTGCTCTGGGAGTAAATTTGATTTTGTTTAATTGGTATCCTACTACAATCACTGCTGGATTTGGTTACATAGGAAATGATTCAAGTGTTTTTGAGGAAATTGAGGATGATGCATTAATTGCTTTTAGAACAGGTAATTTTAATCATGGAGCTCAGATCAAAATAAGAGCTTTACATCAGATTTCTGTTCCTGTTCATATTTTTGCCGAATTAAATATTAAAAGTTTAGGAAGGCAATATGATACATTTCTCGTAGGATTCAGTTATGATTTTGATGCAAGATAGATATTCTATTATACCAATATTTATAAAAGCAAGGTGTTTATCAGTTTTGTTATGTCTTACCAATAATATTGAAAGAAGGATAGTATTTTTTTGATTTAGGGTTTTTATCAGTATTAGCTTGTATATTTTTTTAGGATTTATCTTCCTTAACACATTTCTTTTTTCACCAATCTAAAACTTTAGTATCTTACCAGAGATAATACATGTAATATTATGATTAAAATAAACCACGAAGACTTCCGAGTTTCTCAGCCAATAGAATTATCAAAGATCCCTACTATATATGATCTTAATGAAAGCGAGAAAAAAGTTGAAAAAGAACTGGAAAAGGTTAGAGAGAAATTAGGTGAATTTCAGGATACAATATATGCACATGATAAGTATGCAATCCTAATTTGTCTGCAGGGTATGGATACAGCAGGAAAAGACAGTCTAATTCGAGAAGTTTTTAAAGATTTTAATACTAGGGGAATAGTTGTTCATAGTTTTAAAGTGCCTACAGAATTAGAGTTAGGACATGATTACTTATGGAGACATTATATTGCATTGCCACAACGAGGTAGATTCTCTGTCTTTAATAGAACACATTATGAAAATGTTTTAGTGACAAGAGTACATCCGGAATATATTATGGGAGAAAATTTACCAAATGTAAATTCAGTTGAAGATATTGATGATGCATTTTGGGAAAAACGTTTTGAACAAATTAGAAATTTTGAAAAGCATATTGCAGAAAACGGAACCTTGATTTATAAGTTTTATTTGCATTTATCTAAAGATGAGCAAAAGAATAGATTACTTCGTAGGTTAGAAAAAAAAGAAAAAAACTGGAAGTTTTCCTCGGGAGATCTTAAAGAACGAAAACTCTGGGATACGTATCAATCCTGCTATCAGGATGCTATAAATAAAACATCTTTACCCAATGCACCTTGGTATATAATTCCTGCAGATGATAAACCAACGGCGAGATATATTGTTGCCAGAACACTTTATGATACCTTAATAAAGCTTGATGATATAAGAGAGCCGGAATTAGATGAGGAAACAAAATCAAATATAGAACTGTATAAACAACAGTTAGAAAACGAATAAAAAAGCGACTGTATTGGTAGCTACATAATACTATATAAAAATACTTCTGTGAAAAACGTAACCCTTATTATATGCTTGTTTTTTTCTTTTATCTCCTTTTGCCAGAAAGATGATACTAAAGAAGATTCTATAGCGATTAGAAATTTTTACAATACCTCATTATTAAAAGGTAAAAGTTATGCTTGGTTAGATCATTTATCTAATCAGATTGGAGCTAGGTTATCAGGTTCATTAAATGCTCAGAAAGCCGTAGAATGGACAGAACAAGAATTAAAAGATGTCGGAATTGATAAAGTTTGGTTACAGTCAGTTATGGTGCCAAAGTGGACGAGAGGAGTGACTGAGTTTGCTTATATTGAAACAGAACCAGGAGAGACAACCAATGTGCCTATTTGTGCACTTGGAGGTTCAGTGCCGACCTCTATTGGAGGAGTGAAAGCAGAAATTGTGGAGGTGAAAGGCATAGAAGACCTTCGTAAATTAGGAACGAGTCAGATAGAAGGTAAAATTGTATTTTATAATCGTCCGATGCAAGCAGATCTAATAAATACTTTTGAGGCGTATGGTGGATGTGTTGACCAAAGATATTCGGGAGCTGCAGAGGCTGCTAAATTTGGAGCGGTTGGTGTAATTGTGCGATCTATGAACCTAAGGTTAGATGATTTTCCGCATACGGGAACTATGAGTTATGGAAATTTGACTAATCTAGAGAAAATCCCGGCAGCTGCAATAAGTACAAATGGTGCAGAATTACTACATTCCATGCTAACATTAAATCCAAAGATTAAGTTTCTAATGAATATGAATTGTCGTAGCTGGAAAGATGTAGAATCTTTTAATGTAATAGGTGAGATTAAAGGAAGTGAGTTTCCGAATGAATATATGGTAGTTGGAGGACATCTCGATTCTTGGGATTTAGGCGATGGTTCACATGATGATGGTGCTGGAGTAGTCCAATCTATGGAAGTACTAAGATTGTTTAAAGAAACTGGATATAAACCTAAAAGATCCATTCGGGTTGTCTTATTTATGAATGAAGAAAATGGATTACGAGGAGGTAAAAAATATGCTAAAATAGCTAAGAATAAAGGAGAAAATCATGTTTTTGCTTTAGAAAGTGATGCGGGCGGTTTTACACCTAGAGGCTTTTCTTTTGATTGTAACGATGAAAACTTCACTCAAGTCCAAAATTGGAAATCACTGTTTGAACCTTATTTAATTCACTATTTTGCTAAAGGTGGCAGTGGGGCTGATATTGGCCCTCTTAAAAAAGATGGAATAGTTTTGGCAGGATTACGTCCTGATTCTCAACGCTATTTTGATTATCATCATGCTAAGAATGATACCTTTGATGCTATTAATAAACGTGAATTAGAATTAGGAGCTGCCACTATGACGAGTTTAGTGTATCTTTTTGATAAGTATGGAATTAAATAGTCTAAGAAAGATACATATACTAATGAGTCAATAATTAGAAATCTTTTTATAGCCTACTCACATTATAACTACATATATACTAAATTATTATTTATAAAAGAATAACACCTAAGGCTCAAATTCTCTTCTTTTACTATAGTATGGTTACGAAATAACGTAATTGTAATGATTTATATTTTCTTATTCCATGTCTACTCAGGAATTAAAAAGATATAGTGGCAATATTTTGTTGTAGCTTGACATTACTTATATAATAATGGAATCCTTTACAATTATAAGATAAATGAACAATGATTATGGTTTATAATTATAGAAAATTTTACGCATTTTATCTGATAATTTCTAAAAATACAAAAACAGTGTAAGTTGTTTCTTGTTTAATTTTTTAACGTTTTTAACAAAATTTTCGTAAGTAATATTCTTTAAAAATGATTTTTTGTTAAATTTGTTTATGGTTTTACCATTGACCAGGTTTTCTTTTTTTGTAAAACGTCTTTTTTTTTGTCTTTTTTTTACTTCTTTTTTCTTAGCATCTTCTTAACAACCAAACTTTTTTGGTTTTTTAATTTTTAAGAAAAATAAAACAACTTTTCTTTTATAGCCTAAAAACAGTAAGCTCTGAGAGTAATAGTAAAAAATAATAAGTTGTAGATAAAACTTGTTAAGACGTAGTAAAGGTGAGTGGTGTTACTTTTTTACCTTGGAGTTGTCATAACTTTATTCAACGTTTCAAACGATATTTTTAGATCAAACCTTAATAATTAGATTAAGATTTGATAAAAGAGTTTATCGATGAACGGACAAGTAACGTAACAATCGTCATGTTAAGCATTTTCCCAATTTATGTTTGATATGGTTCTAATGACAATTAACTTAAAACTGAACTAACCTATGAATTGCCCTAAAGACAATAATCCATCAATATTAAGTAAGGTATCTTACGAAAAACAAACTGCACATTTCAAACGGAAACTAGAGATATAGACTGCTTTTATCTCTTCTAAGTATCCAATCTAAGGGAACTGTAATAAAAGAACGAATTTGAAAAGTAGGTGTATTAATACTTTTTAAAATTGGTCAACCAATTTATATAGCGAATACTAAAGAATTTAACACGAATTCTATTAGAATAGTATCACTTAATAATTAAAGTTGCTGAGCTAGTTCGCATAGAACTATTTTCATCTTTTGATTAACCTTAAAAACAATCATATGAACTAAACCCTAAAACAATTCAAAACAATTCAAAACAATTCAAGAAAACACAAATCTTAAAACTAAACTAACAATGAGAAATTTAATAAAAATAAGCATGATGATGTTTTGGTGCTTATTTTGTGCTAAATCATCAGCACAATATAATTATGGAGAAGCTTTGCAAAAGTCTTTGCTTTTCTATGAAACACAACAATCTGGAAAATTACCCGATTGGAACAGAATAAGTTGGCGATCTGATTCAGGAGTCAATGATGGGGCTGATGTAGGACTTGATCTTACAGGAGGTTGGAACGATGCTGGAGACCACGTTAAATTTGGTTTTCCAATGGCTTTTTCTGTAACCGCTCTTAATTGGGGATTTTTAGAATACAAAGATGGTTATGATGCTGCAAATCAAACCGAGCATTTTAAAAGAAATATTAAATGGGTAACAGATTACTTCATAAAATGTCATCCTTCACCCAATGTTTTTTATGCACAAGTAGCAGATAGTAAATCTCAAGATCATAATTTTTGGATGCCAGCAGAAATGGTTGATATACATCCAATGTATGGACAGCGTAAATCTTATGCGTTGACAACGAGTAATCCAGGCACAGATGTGGCCTGTGAAACAGCTGCAGCTTTAGCTTCTGCTAGTATTATTTTTAAAGACAGCGATCCAGCTTATAGTGCTACGTTATTAAGTCATGCAATTGAATTATATGAATTTGGTGATAATCACAGAGGGTTGTATACTTCTGATGGAAATATACCAGCAGTAGGAACTTATACATCAGGTAATTTTCAGGATGAACTTACTTGGGGTGCACTTTGGCTGTATAAAGCCACAGGAGATCAAAAATATTTAGATAAGGCTGAAGCAGAATATACACAACCAGATTTCTTATGGAGTCTTGTATGGGAAGATAAATCCTATGGAAATATGGTTTTGTTATCAATCATAACAGGGAAAGATACGTATAAGACTGATGCTGAACGTCATTTAGATTGGTGGCAAGAAGGAAATGGAGGAGTTAATTATTCTCCAGGAGGTCAGGCTCATTTAACACAATGGGGATCTTTACGTCATGCAATGAATGCTTCTTTAACGGCTCTTATTTATAGTGATAATGTGATTACACCTAAGAGCAGTCAATATCGAAATTTTGCTATAAATCAAGTTAACTATGCATTGGGTGATAATCCTAATAATAGAAGTTTGGTAACTGGATTTGGTGTTAATCCACCAACAAAACCGCATCATAGAGGACAACATTCTAGTTGGTCTAGAAGTAGTGCAAATCCTGTAGAATCTAGACATACTATGTGGGGAGCTTTGATGGGAGGACCTTCAGGAGCTGACGATGCATTTGAAGAAGATAGAGATGATTTTCAGGCTAATGAAGTAGCTACAGATTATAATGCTTGTTATCAAGGAGTATTGGCTAGGATGGTCATGGAATTTGGAGGATCACCATTACCTAATTTTCCACAACCAGAAACTCCGGGATTAGAGTTTGCGAATGAAGTTAAACTGAATAATGATCAGTCAAAATTTACAGAAGTAGCGATATGGTTAAACAACCGTTCTGGATGGCCTGCAAGAGTACCAAATACATTAACAGCTCGTTACTTTGTCGATATTTCAGAAGGTATTGCCGCTGGATTTAGTGCAAGTGATTATGAGCTTACTGCTCGTGGAGCAGGAAACACTACAATTAATAGTTTACAAGAGTGGGATGCTTCTAGTAATATTTATTATGCAGAAATAGAGGTTGATCAAGACAACATGCCTTTTCCTGGTGGACAAGGAGAATATAGAAGTGAGATTCAGTTAAGAGTCTCATTACCCACTAGTGCTCCCGAAACAGCTTGGGATGCGTCAAATGATTTTTCCTATCAAGGATTAACTAGTGGATTGCAAATTTCTGATAATGTACCAATTTATGCAGATGGAATATTGGTTGGAGGTCGAGAGCCTAATGGAGGTGAAGTCCCAACTGCGTCTTTTACAGCTACTCCAGAATCAGGAACGGCTCCATTAGAAGTTTCATTCGATGCTTCGGCTTCATCTGATCCTAATGGTGATTCATTGAGTTATAATTGGGATTTTGGTAATGGTCAGACATCTTCTGTAGGAGATCCATTAATTACATATACAGAAATTGGATCCTATTTAGTGACTCTTACTGTAAATGACGGGACTAATACTTCTTCGGAGTTTACTAAAACAATTACCGTGCTTGACGGAAATATAGCACCAATAGCAGATTTTTCTGCCACACCAACTACCGGTATAGCTCCAGTAACAGTGAATTTTGATGCATCAGCTTCTTCTGATGAAAACGATGATTCCTTAACTTATATATGGGATTTCGGTGATGGAGAATCAGGTTCTGGAGTAACAATTGCACATGAATACGCAGCTATAGGCGAGTATGATGCTCAACTTACTGTAAGTGATGGTAGTAAAGAAGATACAAAAACGATTACGATTACGGTTACCGATGGAAGTCCTGTTGCCTCTTTTACAGTGAGTACAGATTCAGGAATTGTACCATTAGATGTAAGCTTTGATGCTTCTGCATCTTCGGATCCTACGGGAGGAAATCTCACATATACTTGGGATTTGGGTAATGGTGATGTAGCCTCTACGGTAACAACATCTGCCATATATACTGAAATAGGACAGGTGAGTGTAACTCTTACAGTAACAAATGCTTTAGGAGATACCGATTCTGAAACAAAAACAATTAGTGTTACTGATGGCAGTGTAAGCTGCACTTTTGACACGCCGATACCTAATGGTTTGTCGTCTGTTAACGAAGAATTTCAATATATATATGTTTTAGGCGATGGAGGTCCTAACTTAGATAATATTGCTAAGTTTAATATTAACTGGAGTTTAGAAAATAATGGATTATATCAATTTTCTATGAATACCAATAACGGTACTCCTAGTTGGTGGAATGATTTGTTACCAAACGTTACCCAAAATTTTAATTCTTCTCAACCAGAAATTACAATTGCAGGTTCTGGTTTTGCAGGGCTAGATGGTTCATATTACGTAACAATTGATGAAGGTAATTTTGTATTGGTTTCTAAAACAGCTGGATTTACTGTTTACTTTAGTACTTCTGCAACTGCACCTGATTGTGATGGAGGAATTTCTAACCCGATTATAACTGATGGTGGTAGTATCACTGGTGGACCATTTGTATTTACTACAGGAGATAGTGTTCCAGATAATGTTTCAGGAATTACTTTAACAGGGAATATAGGTGGCAATTCTCAATGGGTGGTAACAGATGATCAGAATGTTATTCTGGGATTACCAGCAAATATCGAAGATGTTGATTTTGATGGAGCTGGAACAGGTACTTGCTTAATTTGGCATTTGAGTTATGAAGATGGGTTACAAGGTTTAGAAGCAAATAATAATGTTTCAGAATTAATTGGTGGTTTTGATTTCTCTAATTCAATAGCTGTTGTTAGAAACCCAGTGGATCAACCAGGACCTGATGGAGGAGTTATATCAGGAGGTCCATTTACTTTTACTGTAGGAGACGGTGTTGCAGACAATGTTTCTGGAATTTCTCTAGCAGGAAACACAGGTACTAATTCTCAATGGGTAGTAACAGATGACCAGAATGTTATTTTGGGATTACCAGCAAATATCGAAGATGTTGATTTTGATGGAGCGGGAACGGGTACCTGCCTAATTTGGCATTTGAGTTATGAAGATGGATTACAAGGATTAGAAGCAAATACGAATGTTTCGGCTTTAGTTGGAGATTTTGATTTCTCCAATTCTATAGCTGTTGTTAGAAATCCAGTTACTATTGGTGGCGATTGTACTTTTGAAACACCAATTACATCGGCTTTACCATCTATAGATAATAGATATACTAACGTATTTGTACTAGGCGATGGAGGTCCAGATCCTAGTAATATTCGCGAATTTACTATCAATTGGAATTTAGAAAATAATGGATTGTATCAATTTGCAATTAATACCAATAATGGAACTCCTAATTGGTATATTGATCTTATAGGAAATTTAACACACAATTTTAATGCTCCACAACCCGAAGCGGTACTTTCTGGTACTCAGGTTATTGGTTTAGATGGTGAATATTGGGTTAATGTAGATGGAGATAATTTTGTAATGGTTTCTAAAAATGGAGGATTTACACTTTATTTCAGTTTAACTGATACCGAACCGGATTGTAGTAATACTGGTGGAGGAAATACAGATCCAGTAGCAGACATTTCTGCAACACCTATTTCTGGAGAAGCTCCATTATTGGTAACTTTTGATGCAGTTGCTTCAATGGATGCCGATGGAGATGCATTAAGTTATAGTTGGGATTTCGGAGACGGGAATACGGCTAATGGAGTAACAGTAGAACATACGTTTACCTCTATAGGAACTTATTCTGCTACTTTAACAGTTAGTGATGGAAACGGTGGAATTGATCAGGCGGTTATTACCATTACAGTAACAGATGGAGATATTATTATTAATCCTCCAACAGGTGATAATGCATATATCAATCGCTTTATTGAGTTGAGAAATGAAATTTACAATCCAGAAAATGGATATTTTAGTGCAGATGGATCTCCGCATCATTCTATTGAAACATTGATCGTAGAAGCACCGGATTATGGACATGAGTCAACTAGTGAATTATATTCTTACTGGATGTGGTTGGAAACAATGCATGGTAGAATTAGTGGCGATTGGGCTCCATTAAGAGATGTTTGGGAAAAAACTGAACAGTTTATTATTCCGACAACAGCAGATCAACCAACGAATGGAGCATATAATGCCTCTTCTCCTGCTGCATATGCAAGTGAGTTTCCTTTACCAAGTGATTATCCTGCACCACTTAATTTTAGTGCTCCTGTAGGAGTGGATCCAGTATCACCTGATTTAACAGCTACGTATGGTGCTGATATTTATCAGATGCATTGGTTATTAGACAATGATAATTTTTATGGATATGGTAATAGAGGAGATGGAGTTAGTACGCCATCTTATATCAATACTTTTCAGAGAGGAGAACAAGAGTCGGTATATGAAACAGTTCCTCATCCATCTTGGGAAAGCTTTGATTGGGGTGGAACAGATGGTTTCCTACCTTTATTTATAGAAGATCAGAACTATGCACAACAGTGGAGATATACTAGTGCTCCTGATGCAGATGCCAGAGCTGTGCAAGCAATGTATTGGGCACAAGTGTATGCTAAAGAACAAGGAGCAAGTTTAGGAAGTTTAGATTTAGACAAAGCATCCAAAATGGGAGACTTTTTAAGACTATCCATGTTTGATAAATATTTTAAGCCCATGGGAGTACAAAGTGCGACCAGTGGAGCAGGATCGGGATATGATAGTGCGCATTATTTAATGTCGTGGTACATGTCTTGGGGTGGGTCTGCAGATCCTGCTTCGCAGTGGGCATTTAGAATAAGCTCTAGTCATTGTCATTTTGGGTATCAAAACCCTATGGCAGCTTATGCCTTAACACAGGTAGATGAATTAAAACCAATTTCTAGTAATGGAGAAAGAGATTGGAACGAGAGTTTAACTAGACAAATGGAGTTCTATACTTGGTTACAGTCTAGTGAAGGAGCCATTGCAGGTGGTGCTACGAATAGCTGGAATGGAGATTATAGCCCATATCCAGCAGGTAAATCTACATTTTATGATATGGCTTTTGATACGGATCCTGTATATCATGATCCAGGAAGTGGAACATGGTTCGGATGGCAAGCTTGGTCAATGGAACGTGTAGCAGAATATTACTACATAACAAATGACCCAATGGCTAAGAACCTGATGGATAAATGGACGACTTGGGTAAAAAGTGAAGTAAAACTTATTGGTACGGATGATTTTGAAATACCTGCAACATTAGAATGGACAGGAGAACCAGATACATGGAATCCTGATAGCCCAGGAAGCAATTCTGGTCTTAGCGTAGTCGTAACAGATTACGGAAAAGACCTTGGTGTAGCGGCATCTATGGCAAAAGCACTTATTTATTATGCAGCGGGAACACAAAAGCATGCTATATTAGATACAGATGCTCGCGATCTTGCTAAAGAAGTGTTAGACAGAATGTGGAATACCTATAGAGATGATAAAGGAGTTTCTTCTCCAGAGGATAGAGGAGATTTCAGAAGAATTTTTGAAGAAGAGGTATACATTCCTAATGGATTTAGCGGTACAATGCCTAATGGAGATCAGATCAAACCAGGAGTAACATTTCTTGATATACGATCTGATTATAAAAATGATCCTGAATTTGATAGATTAGAAGCTGCTTATAATGCAGGTGAAGATTTTACACAAAATTATCACAGAACTTGGGCACAGATGGAGGTAGCGCTAGCAAATGCAGAGTTTGGATTCTTTTTTGGAGATCAAGAACCTGGTGTCAAAGCTCCAGAAAATCAATTTAAAGTAACCGCATCACCGAATCCAGCATCAGATTATATTACTATTTCTACTAATTTTGATATGAATAATACTAGAATTAGAATAATGGATATCGCAGGAAATGTCGTTAGAGCAGAACCAATGTTGAATAAACAAAAGTCCGCCAGACTTTCTGTAAATGGATTACCTTCTGGTATGTATATCTTAGAAATTTTTGATATAACTACTGGAGAGAAATTCAGAAATAAGATTATTAAAAATTAATTATAAAAAAGAGAGAGGTTGTATAGCCTCTCTCTTCTTTTTTTTAGCTCTTTCAAGTTTAGTAGATAAAAACTTTATGATCGTTATTTTTAAAATCGAGAGAAAGGATTAAGAACACTTTCCATTCGATCATATTTCTATATAAACTTTTGATTTAATACATCACCACAATTGGTAAAAGTGAAAAAAATAAGTACATGAAACAATTCATAAATTATTTAGTAATTCTGTTATTGCTTTTCGGCAATATATCAGAAGTTTTAGGCCAACAACAAAATTTTTTAACAACATCCGGAAATAAGCTATATGATTCAACCGGAAAAGAAGTACGCTTGACAGGAGTAAACTGGTTTGGTTTTGAAACACAAAATTATTCTCCGCACGGGATATGGTCTCGAGATATGAAAAGTGTATTACAACAAATCAAAGATTTAGGTTTTAATACCATTCGTGTTCCTTGGTGTAACGAAATGTTAAATCCAAGTGCAACTATAGCAATCAACTCATATGGTACCGATCCATATACTGGAGTATCTCCAATGAACGAAGAGGAAACCACAGTCAGTAAACCAATTGAACTATTAGATATATTTGTACGCTGGTGTCAGGAAAATGACATGAAAATTGTTTTAGATAATCATTCTCGAGCAGCTGATGGATTTTTAAATGAAGCAGTTTGGTATACACCAGAGTATTCTGAAGAACGATGGATTAACGACTGGATTTTTATAGCAGATAGATATAAAGATTTTTCGGCTGTAGTAGCTATGGATTTGAATAATGAACCTCACGGATCTACTTGGGGCGATAGTAATCCAGCTTCAGATTGGAACAAGGCAGCAGAAAGGTGTGGTAACGCCGTTCTAGCGATAAACCCAAATGTTTTGATTATTGTAGAAGGAGTTGGAGAGTTTGAAGGAAATTCCTATTGGTGGGGAGGACAGTTAATGGGAGCAAAAAAATACCCTGTACAATTGTCGAATCCAAGTAAACTAATGTATTCTGCACACGAATATGGTCCAGAAGTATCACAGCAAGATTGGTTTACAGCATCAAATTTTCCACAAAATATGCCAGGATTATGGAATGATAATTTCCATTATTTATACGAAGAAGAGATTTCTCCTTTATTTTTAGGAGAGTTTGGAATAAAAAATCAAGATGCTTTTGGAGGTATAGCCTATACTTGGTTCACTGAATTCACAGATTTTATGGGAGATAGATATTCATGGACCTTCTGGAGCATGAATCCTAATTCTGGAGATACTGGCGGAATTTTACAAGATGATTGGACAAACGTTAATCAATGGAAATTAGATGTGCTAACTCCCCATTTGGCACCATTTATTCCAAATGTTGTAGGGGGAACAGGAAACCTTCCTCCTACAGCTAGATTTACAAGTAATATAACTTCTGGTGATGCACCATTAACTGTTTCATTTAACGCTTCAACTTCTTCAGATCCGGATGGTGATAATCTAACATTTAGTTGGAATTTTGGAGATGGAACCACAGCTACAGGAGAAAGTATTTCTCACCTGTTTACGGATATAGGAGAGTATCAAGTAGTTTTAACCGTAAGTGATGGAACTCTTAGTGATACAGAAACGGTATTAATAACTGCTAACGATGCAGATACTAATATACCAGTGGTATCGGCGAATATTTCTACTGATCTTACTGGTGGTATAGCACCAACAACTATAAACTTTGATGCTTCGGGTTCTACGGTATCTGATGCAAGTACATTGACATACAGTTGGGATTTTGGTGATGGAACGGCAGGTTCTGGAATGACAATAAATCACGAATTTGTTACTGCAGGTAGTTACGTAGTAGTTCTAACTGTCGCTAATACTGATGGGATATCGGATACTGAATCAATTACAATTGTAATTACAGCACCTAATAATGGGGGAGATTGTACTTTTGGAGCACCTTTACCAAATGCATTACCAACCATTCCAAATACTTCTTACAGTAATATGTACATATTAGGATCTGGTGGGCCTGATCTTAGTAATGTTACTGATTTTACAATTAATTGGGATTTACAAAATAGTGGATTATGGCAATTTTCTATGAATACCAATAATGGTGTGCCAAGCTGGTGGAATGACCTTAAAAGTAGTATAACCAGTCAGAATTTTGACTCTACACAGCCAAGTGTTATACTATCAGGAACCGGATTCCCTAATCTAGATGGGGCTTATAATGCGACTGTAGATGGAGATAACTTTGTATTAGTTTCTAAAAGTGGTGCTTTTACCATTTATTTCAGTAACAGTAGTACCGCTCCTAATTGCGAACAGCAATTAAAAGATCCGTTTACGGAGTATGAAGTAGAGGTTAAAGCATATCCGAACCCTGTATCAGATAAGTTAACGATTAGACACGCTGAGGTTCTTAAAAACGCAAGATTAGATATACTTGATGTATCAGGAAAAGTTGTTAAAAGAGTTCCCTCAATTACTGATACAAATACGGTAGAATTAAATCTTTCCGAATTAAAATCTGGAGTATATTTTATTAAAATCTTTAATCAAAAAGAAACCATAACAAAACAAATTATAAAACAATAATATGAAAAAAAAGAGGGAGAGATTCATACCCTGGACTCTTCCTTTTTTTTCAAATTGTCTTTAAATCAAAAGCCTTTCTCTAAACAGAAAGTAAGCAAAAAAATTTTCAAAAACTCACTACTTATTATGGGACCAACACCAAAAAATAAGTGTGGATGGCTTGCGTATATAAAAAATATCCGTAGAACGCTTTTTTACACAATAGCAATATCAATCTCATTCGGTCTTGCCGTCATATCTGTATTAGATGTATATGATGGAACTGCGGGACCATCGATGACAACACAAACCTGGCCAGCAGGAACTTTTCTTTCTAATTTTCCTGAAGGAGATAGAATCAATACATATCATCGTAACTATTTAATGATAAATGGCCAAGCGGGAACTGGTGTTTGGGATGTATCTAACCCAACCATTCCTAAGAGAGTACAATTTAGTGAAGCTGCCAATAATGGTCATCGCTGGTGGAAACTAGAGGGAGATTTATTTTATCGTGAGTATTCAGTTCCAGAAGTAGAAGGAACAGGATATAAATATTTAGATCTTTCTAATATGTTAGAAAGAAAGCCTATCACTTCATCAGATATTCTATATACAGTACAAGATGGGCAATCTAATTATGATAACCTGGAAACATTTCCTCACACTATAGACGGCAACAGAGTATTTGATATGAGAACAGGAGTTCAGGTGGATGATATACCTACTACTGTTTCTTTACCAGATGTGGTAGTTCGAATCGGAAATTACGTTTTTTATGCGCCACAAACAGGAGATATTAATGTATTTGATTTTGGAAATCCTGAAAACATTAAATTTCTAGGGTCTTTTGGAGGGGATATACCTCATGAACAATATAGTACAGGTTTTCAACTATGGAGAAATCACTTAGTCTTTATGAGTGGTAATGAAGGCCCTAATGCACTAGTAGCATTTGATATTAGTGATCCTACAGATGTAAAACTAGGGTTTAGTTTACATTCTGATCAGGTTACTTTAGGTCGATACATGATATTTCAAGATGAATTTGGTTTTTCTGGTCGTTTCGATAGAGGTGTGAAATTCAATTTTGAAACGATGGAAATTGAACAGGAGTTTTATCCACCTTCAAGTGATGAAACTTTACAGTTTATAGATAATCAGTGGATGCCAATAGGGCATATTTTAATAGCTAGTGGAGATGATAAAACTTCGATTTTTGCACATCAAGATGGTTTGGATGAAACATCTCCAACGGTAGGTCATCATTTTCCTGAAGTTGGAGCAATCAACCAACCAGTAACGTCTACTATAGGTTTTGTAATAAATGAAACTTTGGACGATCTTACCATAAATGATGAAACAATACAAGTAAGTCCTTTGGGAGGATCACCGATTGAAGGAGATGTCACAACAACTTCTTATCAGGTGATTAATTATGCGCCAAAAGAAAGCCTCCTACCTAATACAACATATGAAGTGAAGTTGTTAGAAGGAGGCATAAAAGATGCAGTAGGTAACGGAATGGAAGAGTATGTTTTCTACTTTACTACTGGTGGAGATTCTTCTAACCAATCACCAAATATTGAAGGAATAGATTTAAGTATTGCTTCTCCTGTGACTATTGGGACTGTAATAGATTTCACTGCGAATGCAACCGATCTAGATGGGAACACACTCAGTTATCGATGGGATTTTGGAGATGGTTCCCCAAAAACAGATTGGATAGGAAAAAACACTTCTCATATCTTCGCAGAAGCTGGGAACTATTTAGTACAAGTACAGGTGTCTGATAATAATGGTGGTTTTGTTGTAGGCTCTCAATCAATTGTAGTAGCCGCATCCATATCGTCAGATTTACCTACTCAATCAAGTCCAATAGCTATAGATGCCGATAATAGAGTGGTATGGTCTGTTAATCCTGATAATAATTCAGTTGCAATGGTCAATGCGGATAACTTATCTATGATCAGGGAAGTAACCGTGGGTAAAGATCCAGTAAGCATAGCATTAGACACTGATGGAAAAGCTTGGGTTACCTGTAGAGACTCTGATGAAGTATATGTAATTAAGAAAGACGGTTCTTTAGAAACAAAAATAGCATTAGATAGAGGGGCAAGTCCATATGGTATTGTGTTTACACCAGATGGTAGTAGGGGGTTTTTATCTGCTTTTGGATCAGGAAAAATCCTGGAAATATCTCCTGTTACTAACAGTATAAAAGCTACTTTGGAAATAGGAGCAACGCCTCGTGCATTAGCTGTCAGTGGTGATGGGACTAAATTATTAGTTACAAAATTTATCTCACCAGATGAAGAAGGGCAAATTTGGGAAGTTAATCTAGATACATTTACGTTAAATAATACAATTGCACTTCCTATAGATGATTTCACACAAGATAATGGAAATGAAGGCAGAGGATTGCCAAATTATGTTTCAGGAATCACTATACATCCAGATAATAAATCTGCCTGGTCGGTAGCTAAAAAAGATAATATTTTAAGAGGACTAAACAGAGATGGTAAACCATTAGTTTTTGATAATGTAGTACGTACGGCGATTTCACCTATTAATTTAATTAGTGGTAACGAAGATATTTCGAAAAGATTGGATATAGACAATCATGGTCAACCATCATCAGCACTATATACTCCAACAGGTAATTATTTGCTGGTTACAATGCAAGGAAATAATAGAATCGTGGTTATAGATCCTAAAAAAGGACTGGAATTACTAAAGAAAGATGTAGGTAAAGCACCTCAGGGACTAGCAATTGATCCAACCACAAATCGTGTTTTTGTAAAAAACTTTATGGATCGTAGCATAACGGTTTTTGATGCCGCAGATATGATTAAAACTGGTAGTAATACTTTAGAAGAGTTAGCTACGGTTTTTACAGTTACTAATGAAGAATTAAGTTCTGTTGAGTTAAAAGGAAAGCAAATATTTTATGACGCATCAGATTTAAAAATGGGAACTGATGGATATGTCAGCTGTGCTACCTGTCATCAAGATGGAACTCAGGATGGTCGAACCTGGGATTTCACAGATCGAGGAGAAGGATTACGTAACACCATCTCTCTTATCGGTAGAGCAGGAACTGGTCACGGAAGAGTACACTGGAGTGCTAATTTCGATGAAATACAAGATTTCGAAAATGATATGCGCTCTCATTTTAATGGACAAGGTTTTATGAGTAATGCCGATTTTAATGAAGGTACTACTGCACTTACTTTAGGAGATGCTAAAAAAGGAAAATCAACAGATCTGGATGCATTAGCAGCTTACATAGAATCTCTAAATAGTTTTAGCCCTAGTCCATATCGAAATAATGATGGAAGTTTAACAACCGATGGTATTGCAGGAAAATCTTTATTTGAAGATCTAAAATGTGCCTCTTGTCATAGTGGAGAAGCCTTTACAGATAGTAAAACAGGAAAGCTACATGATGTTGGAACCATTTCGGCCACAAGTGGAAATCGTCTTAAAAAAGAATTAGTTGGGGTAGATGTCCCTACATTAAAAGATGTATGGGCGACAGCACCTTATTTGCATAATGGAGTTGCTAAAACGATAGCAGAAGTGTTTACAGCCAATAATCTTAATGATGCACATGGAACGACCTCCTCTTTAAATGCTAATCAAATAAAACAGTTAGAGGCCTATATAAAACAGATTGATGGATCAGAAATAGCCCAAGAATCTCAACAAATACTTAAAATATCTTCACCAGAAGATGGGACTAATATAGATAAGGCTGATCCGATAAAATTAAGTGTGGAAACAAATATTGAAGGGATTACTAAAGTTCAATATTTCGTAGACAATATTATGGTGGATGAGGTAACCGCAGTACCTTTTGAGTCAACCTGGACTCCTGTCATTTGGAAAACCTATTCAATTTCCGCTAAAGTATTTTATAATAATGGAAATACGGGTTCTATTACTCCAGAATCTACAGTTAAGTATAAAAACACAATTAAGGTTATGTTTGTCGTTGGAGATAAAAATAACTTAACGTCAGAAGATCAAAGGATTAAATCTCGTTTGGAGCAACAATTAGGATTTAAAATTACTTTGTTCTCAGATGAAGAAGCGACCAGTCCTCAATCTGCTAATCCATTTGATATGGCATTAATTTCTTCTACTGTTGACCCTAGAGAACTAGGTAATGATTTAGAAGGAGCAAGAGTTCCATTAATGACTTGGAATCCATTTATGTATGGGAAATTGAGAATGACTTCTGGAGAATTGAATACAGATTTTGGTATAACACAAGATGGATTTTCTACAATTACAGTTTCTGATCCTACTCATCCTATGGCAGCAGGTGCAGGGGCAAGTACGGCTTTATATTCGATTACGCAAAGTCTACCTTTTGGGAATCCTACAGCAGAAGCAATTGTAATTGCGAAGGCAGGGACTAAACCTATTTTATTTGGGTATGAGGCTAGCATAGATATTCCTTCAAGAAGAGTAGCATTTCCTTTAAGAGATCAATTTATGCACTTATTAACAGATCAAGGACTTTCTATGTTTGATGCAGCTGTTTTATGGACATTACATGGAGGTGATGCAGATACACCAATCGGACCTTTACCTGATGTGTTTTTTCAATCACCTTTGAACGGGGAATTAGTTAATACTCCTTTAAACGTAGATTTTAATACCGAAGGATGGGATTTACCATCTCAGCAATATAAATTAAGGTTTAAAATAGATGGACAGGATCGTGGTTTGATAACTTCAGAAGGAGAATTTACAGATGGTACTGCTTTATCAGAAGGGCCACATGAATTATCCCTACAGATGGAACGAAGCGATAATTCTGTAACTGATTTAGGTGAGACAATTACAGTAATCGTTACCAACGAAACATTACCTCAGAACCCTACAGCAATTATTCAATCTCCATCAGATGGAGGATTGGTAGGGCCTGATTTCGAAATAGAATTTTCTACTTATAAATGGGATATTATTGCTGGTGGACAACATGTGAAGTATTTTATTGATGGAATAGAGAAAGGCTCAATGTTCGAAATAACACCAATACCAGTTTCAGGCTTGTCAGAAGGTACACATACCATTACATTATCGTTGGCAACTGAAAGTGGAGAAATTACTGGAGATTCCGCGGAGATTTCAATAACTGTTGATGAACGATTTAATAATCTTCCTGATACGGATTTTAGCATAGAATATAGAGATAATAGTTCTGGTGTGTCTACATCAGAATTAAAACCAGTATTTCAAATCGTAAGCAAATCATCAGAAAGTCATGCATTAAGCGATTTTAAGATTAGATATTGGTATACTCCGGAACACAGTCAAGCTATGAACTTTAATATTGATTATTCGGCTGTAGTAGGAACCACTGGTGTCTTTGATAACAATATGGAAAATAATTATGTAGAGATAGGTTTTAGTGGATCTTCTGGAAATTTAAATGCTAATAGTAAGTCTGGTCAAATTCAAACCAGATTGCATCATTCAGGTTTCCAGACTCATAATCAAGGAAATGATTATTCATACGATTCCGGAAAAACTTCTCTAAAACCACATGTATTAGCAACATTGTATTATAAAGATGAGCTGGTTTGGGGACTGGAACCAGTTGGTAATGAGGTGTCTAATAGAAAACCAAATGCGATTATAAATTCTAGTATCATATCAGGAGTGGCTCCACTATTGGTAGACTTCGATGCTTCAGCCTCTAGTGATCCAGATGATGATTCATTAAGTTATTCTTGGAATTTTGGTAATGGTAATACGGCTACAGGGATTACTAATCAGTTTACATTCGTTACTACTGGAGACTATGAGGTTGTGTTAACTGTTGATGATGGAAATGGTAAGTTTGATACCGAATCGATTGTGATTAATGTTAAAGATGAAACACCAACCTTAATTTCTAGTTTTACTGCAACACCAATTTCTGGAGATGTTCCTTTGTTAGTCAATTTTGATGCTAATGGTTCTGTTTATCCAGATGGTTCAAGTATTACATATATATGGGATTTTGGTGATGGTAACACTAGTGACTTAGCTAACCCTTCATATACATATACCATATCAGGTTCATATGCTGTTACTTTGACAATTAGTGATGGAATAGTTTCTGATACATCAGACCCAACAACAATAAGTGTTCTGGAAGGGAATGTTGCTCCCGGCGCTAATTTTGACATGTCGGTAACATCAGGAGTTGCTCCTTTGACGGTCAGTTTTGATGCTTCTACTTCTTCTGACATGAATGGAGATAATTTAGAATACTTCTGGGATTTTGGTGATGGAACAACAGGAAATGGAGTAAATGTCAATCATAACTATACGATTATAGGAGAATATGTTATTTCTCTAACAGTTAATGATGGGGTTTTATCGGATAGTAAAGTAAGTACGCTTACCGTGAGCGAATCAACAGGTACGACTACCTGTAGTTTTGGTGTTCCCATGGAAAATCCATTACCTACATTGTCAAATTCTTCCTATGATTATATCTATGTTTTAGGAGAAGGAGGTCCGGATTTGAGCAACGTGGCTGATTTTACGATTAATTGGGATTTGCAAAACAATGGGTTATGGCAATGTTCTATGAATATTAATAATGGTAACCCTGCTTGGTGGATTGATTTAACAGCTAGTATTGTAAGTCAAACATTCAATCAAGTTCAACCTACAATCACTTTTTCAGGAACAGAAATATTAAACTTCGATGGATCTTATGATGTAGCTATAGATGGAAATAATCTTGTATTGGTTTCTAAAAGCGGTACATACACTATGTATTTCAGTAATGAAAATAGTTCTCCAAATTGTGAAGGTTTACTAAAAGACCCATTTATAGAGGATGATTTGATTACAGTGAAAGCATTTCCAAATCCGGTTACGGATTACCTTACTCTGCAGAGTAATCAAGATTTTGAAGGAGCATTCATAAGTGTTGTAGATATAAATGGAAGAGTTTTATCATCTAAACGTATCCAAAAAAATCTAAGCGAAATTAAATTGGACATGAATATGTTTCAATCTGGAATATACTTTATTCAAATTAAGAAGAATCAGAAAACAGTAATTAAACAAATTACTAAATAAAGAAATCACTGTTAGATCTCCTTTTTGAATAGGAGATCTAACAGCGATTATAAAATAAAACTCTAAACAATAAACTTTTAAAAAAGAAAGAATTTAGAACACCTAAAATGGAGTGTTTTTAGAATCGGGGGATTCATAAGTAGTGAGTAGTTGGAATAATAATCAATTCAAATTTAGATTAACACACACACAACTAACTCTTTTAAAAATGAAAACTAACATTAAAATTTTATTAATAGCGAGCCTGCTTTTTAGTATGCATTTATTCGCTCAAAAACAAAAAGCTGCTCCGATGGGATTTGTATATGCAGAAGAAGAAAAATTCATGTTGGACGGCAGACCTTATTACTTTTCTGGAGCCAATGTATATGATTTTTTCACATATGGATCTTCTAGTGGCGATATTGAAACGCAGTTTATGGATAAAGATCGTATCGATGAACATATGCGAAGATTATATAAAAATGGAATTAGAGTTGTACGATTATGGGGATTTAGTCATGAAGATTGGCACGGTTTTGAACCTCAAAAAGGAGTCTATAGCGAAGGTCAATTTTCTCTATTCGATTATATAATCAAATCAGCAGAAGCTAACGGTATAAAACTGATTGTGGCGTTAGAAAATTATTGGAATGACTATGGAGGGATTAAAGATCGTCTTACATGGGAAGGAATCGATGTACAGGGAGGTGGAGAGCACGATCAAGGGCAGTTTTTTACTAATGCATCTGCTGTGCAAGGGTATAAAGATTATGTGGAGTATTTTCTTACTCGAGTCAATCATTACGATAATATAGAATACAGAAACGATCCTACGATTCTTGCTTGGGAATTAATGAATGAACCTAGGTATCAGGGATTTGGTGATGATGTCACTTCTGATGTTCTAAGAGCCTGGGTTGATGATATGGGTGCTTTTATAAAAGAACTTGATCCTAATCATTTATTAGGAACTGGTTTAGAAGCTCACGGAACGAAGTATAATTTTGGTGGCGATGAAGGAAATGACTTTATAAAAATACATGAATCTCCATATGTTGATTTTACATCAGCTCATCCATATATTAGAGAAAGTTGGTCCAATTTTACATTGGAACAAACCATGAAACTAATGGAGCAATGGGCAAATGAATCTCATAATATCATAAAAAAACCCTTGTATATAGGAGAGTTTAATGTAGAGATCCAAGAACGATATGAGTGGTGGGAAGAGATGTATACTTTTATTGAGGAAAATAAGATAGGAGCAAGTGGCTTCTGGTGGTTTCCTGATAATAATACACCAAGAGATAAGTTTGGAGTGTTCGAAGGTGATGTCGAAGTGGCTATTTATAAAGAGCATGCTCTGAGAATGGAAGAAATGTCAGGTGGAGAAACTATTTATTTGTCTTTATTATCTCCCAAGTCTGGAGATAAGTATGTTACTGGTAGTATTGTTCATATAGAAGCGAATTTGCTAAATGAAAATAATACCATTAATAAAGTAGAATTTTTTAGTAATGGAGAATTGATTGGAGAAGATACTACAGCTCCCTATGAGTTAGATGTATCAAGCTTGCCAGATGGTAATTATAGTATTACTTCTGTAGCTACAGGTATTAATGGGGTAACTAAAACATCAACATCTAGAAACATTCAAATAGGAGGAGATGGTGTGTTGTCGTTAGAATATAAGGATGCTTCTACAGAGGCTATAACTAATGTTATAAAACCACATTTTAGACTATTTAATAATTCATCTCAGGACGTTGCGTATTCAGATTTAAGTATTCGCTATTGGTTCGAGACAGAGGTTGATTTGCCACTTAGTTTTTTTATAGATTATGCAATGATCGGGAGTAATAATGTTAAAGGACAAATTGTTAATACAGAGGCTAATCAACATTATCTAGAAATTACATTCGACTCAGCTGCGGGAATATTAGGAAGAAACGCAGGTTCTGGTAGAATGGAACCTAAAATAGCAAATAGTAATTGGTCGGACACGGATCAAACAAATGATTATTCATATGACGGAACCAAAAAGGAATTTGCTGCTTGGGATAAAGTAGCCTTATATCTTAATGGAAAATTAGTTAGCGGTATTGAACCAGGAACAACAATAGATACACCAACGGCAGTAATTCAAGCTTCTACTATAAGTGGCGTTGAGCCCTTATCTGTTACATTTGATGGATCAGGATCCACAGATCCAAATGGAGATGTTCTAACATACAATTGGGATTTTGGAAATGGAGATATTGCTACAGGTGCAGTAACATTATATGAATTTACAGAATTTGGAGAAACCTTAGTTACTCTTACAGTAAATGATGGTAATGGAAACTCTGATACCGAAACGATTACAATTACAGTAACAGATTCAAATGTAGCACCGGTAGCTGTTTTTACAAGTGATATCGAAACAGGAATTGCACCAAAACTTATTACTTTTGATGCTTCAGAGTCAACGGATGCAAACGGCGATGTATTATCTTATCAGTGGGACTTTGGAGATGGTAATACGGCGACAGGAATGGTGGCAACATATCAATTTGAAACTGCTGGAGAATTTGATATAAAGCTTACTGTAAGTGATGGGAAAGTTGAAGATTCTACGGTAAGAAAAATTGTAATTTCTGATGGAAATCCTATTGCGAATATTATTGTAGATGTATCTTCAGGTTCTACTCCTTTAGAAGTAACATTTGATGGTTCGGGTTCTACAGATCCTTCTAATAATGTATTAAGTTACTCTTGGGATTTTGGAGATGGAATAACAGAAACAGGTCAAATAGTTGTGCATACCTTTGATAGTGTTGGATTCTATACGGTAACACTCGAGGTGGATAATGGACAGGGAGGAATAGATAGTGGTACAATAGTAATTCAAGTACAAGAAATACTTCCAGTTTCGGATATATCCTTAGAATATAAAGATGGAGGTAATGGTAGTGTAGTAGATAACATGATTAATCCACACTTTAGAATTCTAAACAATAGCGATCTTGCAGTTTCTTATCAGGATGTAACAGTTAGATATTGGTTTACTTCAGAGGGTAATAACAACCTTAATTTCTGGTGTGACTGGGCACAAATAGGAACTGGACTGGTTGACGGCGTTTTTGGTCAACAGAATAATGTAGATTATCTTGAAATTTCATTTGATTCAGTTTCAGGGACGATAATGCCTGGTCAGAATTCTGGATCCATACAAACAAGGTTTGCTAAAACCAATTGGAGTTCTTTTGATGAAAATGATGACTACTCTTATAAGCCTTTATTTGCCGATTTTCAGTTTAATAATGAGATGACATTATATGTGAATGGAAACTTGGTTTGGGGTACAGAACCCCCTACCTCTTTAGCAACAACAGATTTATTAGAAAATATAAAAGTGTATCCAAATCCAGCTAAAAACCGTATCAATATTTCAGGCTTTGAAGTTTTGGAAAAAACAGAAATAAAATTGACAAATCTAGTTGGAAATTTAATCCATCAAGCTAATCCAAATGAAAGACAATCAATAATCACATTTTCATTGGATAACCTAGAACAAGGAATCTACATTTTAGAGATTAAAGATGGTGTTCAAAACGTAACTTCAAGAAGAAAAATTATAGTTAACAACAGATAGTAAAACGTGGTATTGATATGGGTGATCAATTATAAATGATCACCTATATCAATCTTTAAAAAAGAGCCAATAAAATAGAATTTATTGGAAAAAAAAGGAAGCTTTTTAGATCTCAAATCGTTGATCGATTTAACGAATTCTAGCATAATACCTACGGTTAATAGAACAAGTAATACAGAAATAAGCGGTAATATTATTTTTGCCGAAAATAATCAAACTCAACAATTAACAATGAAAAATAATCAAACTTTTAAAATCTTTTTTCGAAAATGTATATGGATACTCTTATTCATATTTGTGTCTTCTTTACATGCGAAAAATATTTATGTAGCAAAAAACGGAAATGATTCAAATTCCGGAACACAATCAAGTCCATATAAGACAATTGGAAAAGCATCTGCAGTAGCACAAGCTGGTGATGTTATTATTATTGGACAAGGAACCTATGAAGAAATTGTTAGACCAGCTAGATCTGGTAGTGCGGGTCAACCGATAACATATATTGCTAAAAATGGAGAAAAAGTAATTATTTCTGCTATGCAAGCTTTAAGCGGTTGGCAGAAAGATAATGGAGCAATTTACAAGATAAAAGTAGACTGGGATTTAGGTCAGGAAAATTTTGTGTTAAATGGTAACACAGCTATGGATCTTGCTAGGTGGCCTAATAACACAGATGGTACACCTTTTACGTTGAATTCTCGCAGAAACGATGGAGGTAGTGGAGGTAATGTCGTTAATGGTGCATTTTTGACATCATCCCAAATCCCTAATATTAATTGGTCAGGTGGAACTGTATTTTTTTATGGAGATAAACCTGGGTCTGGATGGATTGCTTGGAAAGCACTTATTAATAGTAGTTCTCCCGGAAGAGTGAATTTCAAACTAGATAAAAATCCAAACTGGATACGTACGTTTCATGCCCCAAAAGATAAAGGAGATTTTTATTTAGAAGGAGTAAAAGGAGCATTGGATTATCAAAATGAATGGTGGTTTAATTCCCAAACCAAAGAATTATTTGTTCAAATGCCAAACGGTTCTGCACCGTCTAATGGAGCTGTGCAGATGAGAAGAAGAAAGGTAACTATTGATCTTTCTGGTAGAAGCTATGTACATATTAAAAATTTAGCTGTATTTGGGGGATCAATCGACATGCCTAGAAATTCGAATAACAATTTGATTTATGGAGTTTCTTCTTTTTATGGGAACCATATATTAGGTGTTCAAAAAGGATTTTCAGCCAATAAACAAAGTGTATTAATGGAGGGAAATAACAACGTAGTTGAACGTTGTGAAATAGCCTTTGGAGCAGCAAACGGTATTAAAGTAGGTGGAGATAAAAACAAGATTCTAAATTCTAGAATTCACGATTTTAATTACTTGGGATCTTATGACGCGCCAATAAATGCCAGAGGAGGTAAAAATACTTTGTTTAAGAACAATACTATTTTTAGAGGAGGAAGAGATGGGATTCAATTTTTTAATAATAATAGTGAATTTTCTTATAATGATATTTATAAGGCAAATTTGATTAATGATGATTGTGCCCTATTATACACTGTAGGAGGTCCTCATAATGGTAAGATTCATCATAATTGGTTTCATGATAATGAAGGTAGAGGAAAATTAAGAAAAGCAGCTGGGATTTATCTTGATAATGATGCAGAAGCTTTTTCGGTTCATCACAATGTGGTGTGGAATGTAGAATGGACCGGAGTTCAGATCAACTGGAATGGTAAAGACATTGATGTCTTTAATAATACTTTGGTAAAGGCTAAAGGTGGAGCAATGGGAGCTTGGCATAAGGAAGGAACAGCTTTTTCAAATGTGAAAGTATGGAACAATATTGCTGATGTTAGAACTGAGGATGACCCTTCTACACAAGAGGATGAAGGTACTTTCGAAAGAGATGCGGATAAACAAAATAATGTAATTACTCAATCAGGGTATACGAATTATAATGGTAATAAATTTACACTAAGATCTAATTCTCCTGCTGTAAACGCTGGTAGAAGAATATCGGGTATAACTGATGGTTTTGTTGGATCAGCACCAGATGCAGGTGCATATGAATTTGGAGGAGAAAATTGGGTGCCAGGAATTAACTGGAATCCCATTTTAGGTCCTACAGGTACTGGTTGTTACGGACTACCTGGTGAGGATTGTAATGATACTATTATTCCTGATGAGATAGCATTTGTAAATGCAGCAACATCAATTCAACCTCAAACCTCATATGAGTTTGATATTAAATATAGTGCACAAACAAACAGAGAAATTGTTGTTGAGTTCTGGTCAGGAACGAATTGGCTTGCTCAAAAAATGATGTCAGTAGAAAAAGGATCTCGGACTGTAACTATTACGGTTGATCTTCCTGTAGCCCCAGCGGTTGGTACAGGCTATGCTTATAAAGCACATATTAGGCCTGTTGGTAGTAGCTGGCAAGAAGCTTTGGATAGAGATCAAATCAATAATGTAAGTGTAGAGGAACAATTACTTGAAGATAAAATTTCTTTTAGTAATGCTCCTACAAGTATTGTACAAGCAAACTCATATCAAATAGATGTAAATTATGAAGCATCTACAAATAGAGAAATCATAGTAGAATTTTGGTCAGCTACCAATTGGATCGCTCAGCAAAATATTACTGTTTCTGCAGGAAAAGGAATAAAATCAGTTACTGTAAACCTTCCCAATGCTCCACAATCTGGTTCGGGATATATTTATAAAACTCATATTCGACCATTAAATACTTCTTGGCAAGAAGCAATTGATAGAGATCAGATTGATAATGTAACTGTCACTGGGGCATTTACACAACTCATAATAAATGGTTCATATCAAATAGAGTCTAC
>NZ_CANMED010000003.1 GCF_947496855.1 uncultured Aquimarina sp. | reverse complement strand
GAAACTGTTGATGATAATGGAGACAATGATCCTACCAATGATGAGACAATTACAGATATAGAACAGTTATCTAATTTGGCTTTAACCAAGACAGGTATTTATGTAGATGTTAATGCAGACGATCTGCCTAATGTTGGAGATGAGATTCAGTATACTTTTACAGTAGAGAATACGGGTAATGTTGATATAACTAATATTGTTCTTACCGATCCATTAACAGGTATTGTTGTAACAGGTGGTCCAATAGATTTAGCAGTTGGTGAAATAGATATGACAACGTTTACTGCAACGTATGTGTTAACTGCAGAAGATGTCTTGTTAGGAGAAGTTATAAATCAAGCTACCGTTACAGGTCAAGATCCAAATGGAGATGATGTGATAGATCTATCTGACGATCCAATAAATACTACTGATGTAGATCTTGATAATGATGGTGATGCAGAAGATGAAACTGTAACGATTATAGAAGGAGTGTTCACAGATGAAGATGATCCTATTATCGTATACACAGGAATTAGTCCTAATGGGGATGGAATTAATGATGACTTTAGAGTTATAGGTTTAAGAAATTTCCCTGACAATACATTAAGGATTTATAACAGATGGGGAGTTCAGGTATTCGAAGAAGAAGGATATGAACAACCAGGTGTAGAATTGTTTAAGGGAATTAGTAACGGAAGGGTTACCATTTCTCAGAAAAATGAACTGCCTGTAGGTACGTATTACTATGCTTTAGAATACATAAATGCTAGAGGATTGAATACATATAAAGCAGGTTACTTATACATAAACAGATAAATTTATATTTGGAATAGTATATATTTGTTATTCCCTAAATCAAATAATGATACTTATGAATAGACTATTAACAATATTTATGCTGACTATATTTGGCTTAATAGCAAATTATAGTATTGCACAACAAGATGCTCAGTATACCCAATATATGTATAATACAATTAGCGTAAACCCTGCATATGCAGGTAGTCGAGGAGTTATGAGTATAATGGGGCTGCATCGTAGTCAATGGGTTGGGTTAGACGGTGCCCCAAGAACTCAAACATTAACATTAAATACACCAATTGGTGATAATAATAAAGTAGGGTTGGGACTATCAATAGTTAATGATGAAATAGGTCCCACGAATGAAACGTATTTCGATATTGATTTTTCCTATACGATTCCTACTTCAGAAAGAGGTAAACTGAGCCTTGGGGTAAAAGCAGGAGGACATTTACTAAATGTTGATTTTGATAGACTATCACAATTTGAAACAGGAGATCCCCTTTTTGGTAATGGTAATATTGATAATAAATTTAGTCCCAACGTAGGTGTTGGGTTTTACTATCATACAGATAAATTTTATGTTGGGTTAAGCGCCCCAAATTTATTAGAAACGGATCATTTTAATGAAGGAGCTGAAATAGATGATAATGGTAATTCATCATTTATTGCAGAAGAACGGATTAATTACTACTTAATAGCAGGACATGTTTTTGACCTTAGTGATACTGTAAAGTTTAAACCAGCTGTATTAAGTAAATTAGTTTTTGGTGCTCCCTTACAGGTAGATATTTCTGCTAATTTCTTGTTGTACGAAAGAATAACACTTGGAGTTGGATATAGATGGAGTGCAGCATTTAGTGCTATGGCCGGATTCCAGGTGTCAGACTCTTTAATGATTGGTTTTGCCTATGACAAAGAGACTACCGAATTAGGAAGAACACAATTTAATGATGGTAGTTATGAAGTGATGTTACGTTTTGAACTATTCAGAAAATATAATAGAATGCTAACACCCAGGTTCTTTTAATTATAAAGCATTGCATAATTCAGATAAGTTGATTTTTAGATTACATAAAATATAGCCAAAAATAAAATGAAGGGATTATTACACAAATTATTATTTGTTATCGTTGGATTTTTCTTTGTGAACTCCATGTTTTCTCAAGAAAGAAAATTAAAAGCAGCACAGGATCAGTATGACAAATACGAATATATTAATGCACAAGAGACGTATCTTAAAGTTGTTAAAAAAGGATATAAAAGTGCAGATCTATACAAGAATTTAGGAAACAGTTATTATTTTAATAGCCAATTTGAAGAAGCTTCAAAATGGTATGAAGAGTTAGTGAATTCTTACCCTAGTGAAGTTGAACCAGAATATTACTTTAGGTATGCACAGACATTGAAATCTACAGGGCGATACGATGATGCAGATGTGTATATGAAAAAGTTTGTAGAAGCTAGTTCAGATGATCAACGTGCTCAGTTGTTTCAAGATGAACCAAATTATTTGAAACGAATAGATTTTCAATCAGGAAGATTCGAGATAGAGAATTCTTCTATTAATTCTTCATTCACTGATTTTGGTTCTGCTTTTTTTGGGAAATTTGTAGTTTTTAGCTCTTCTAGAGATACACTTTTGTTCAAAAAAACTGTTCATCAATGGAATGAAGAACCATTTTTAGACTTATTTAAGGCAGAATATAATCCTACTAATGGAGAACTTTCTGAAATAGAAAAGTTTGATAGTAAGATAAATAGTAAGTTTCACGAATCCACTCCTATTTTTGCAAAAGATGGTCAGACAGTATATTTTACTAGGAATAACTATGACGGTAGAAAGTACGGAAATGATAAAAAAGGAACTAACCGATTAAAAATTTATCGTTCCTATAAGAATACGCAAGGAAGTTGGACAACTCCTCAAAACTTACCTTTTAATAGTGACCAGTATTCTACGGCTCATCCAGCACTTAGTGTAGATGAAAAAACATTGTATTTTTCGTCAGATATGCCAGGAGGCGAAGGTCAGTCTGATATTTATGAAGTTGCGATAAATTCCGATAAGAGCTTTGGCGAGCCAAAAAATTTAGGAAGTAGAATTAATACCGAAGGAAAAGAAACCTTTCCTTTTGTAAGTGCTAATAACGATCTTTATTTTGCTTCTGATGGTCATATTGGACTTGGTGGATTAGACGTTTATGTAACTCGACTGAACCCACAGACAGATGAAGAAAAATTAATAGTTAATATTGGTAAACCAGTAAATGGTCCTGATGATGATTTTGCTTTTATTGTAGATGATGAATCCAAAAGAGGTTATTTTTCGTCAAATAGAGATGAAGGAAGAGGAAAAGATGATATCTATAGCTTTCTACAGTTAGAAGATCTTAAAAGCTTTTGTGAGATTACAATTACAGGTGTTGTAAAAGACGAAGATACTCAAGAATTATTACCAGGAGCTAAAGTTTCCATTTATGACAGTAGCAATAATCTTTTAGAGAGTTTTGTTGTAGGAGATGATGCAGCATATAGTCACTTGATAAAATGTAGTTCTAAATATTTTGTTCGTGCAGAAAAAGAAACATATCTAACTTTAGAAAAACTAGTAAATACGCCAGGAAAAACCGAAACGATAGATGTGCCGTTATTGCTAGAGAAAAAAGTAAAATCTGCTGATGTAGGAGACGACCTTGCTAAAGTACTATCTTTAAATCCTATTTACTTTGATTTTGATCAACATTATATACGTCCTGATGCAGCAGTAGAACTGGCTAAGGTGATTGAGGTGATGAATCAGTATCCAGAGATGAAAATTGATGTAAGATCTCATACCGATAGCCATGGCGATGATGCATACAATCTGTGGTTGTCTGAACAAAGAGCGAAATCTACGATTGATTATATGATAGTTAAAGGAATTTCTGCGAACCGATTAACAAGTAAAGGATACGGAGAAACACAACATGTAAATGATTGTGGAAATGATTCTAATTGTACAAAAGCAGAATATCAATTAAATAGGCGAAGTGAATTTATTATTGTTAAGTAATATATAACAGCTCTGTATAGATCAAGAATATATGTTAGTCTATCTAAAAAACACCTTATTTGTTAAGGTGTTTTTTAGCTTTAAAGACATAACGTCAAACAAGGCTGACATAAACAATTCTTTATTTTATGCCAAAAATGGTATAGATTATGAATTGCTACTACGATTTCGTAATTTTGAGGCAATACAAAAAAATGGAAGAAGAAAAAGTCATTTTAGTCAATGAAAATGATGAGCAAATTGGGTTAATGCCTAAGCTTGAAGCACACGAAAAAGCACTATTACATAGAGCATTTTCTGTTTTTATTCTTAATGATAAACAAGAATTAATGCTACAACAACGAGCTCAACATAAATATCATTCGCCAGGGTTATGGACAAATACTTGCTGTAGCCATCAACGAGAAGGAGAAACCAATCTGAAAGCAGGAATTAGAAGATTGCAGGAAGAAATGGGATTTACTACTCCACTTAAAGAAACTATATCGTTTATATACAAAGCACCATTTGATAACGGTCTTACAGAACATGAATTAGATCATGTGATGATTGGACACTATGAAAATAATCCAGTAATCAATCCAGAAGAGGTTGCAGACTGGAAATGGATGGCGATTGAAGATATAAAAGAAGATATGGTTAATAACCCTAACCTTTATACGGCCTGGTTTAAAATTATTTTTGATAAATTTTACTCACACATCACATTATGAAGATAAAAGCCTGTAGGAAAGCACATTTTAACGCAGCACATCGATTGTATAGAAAAGATTGGAGTGATGAAAAAAACACTCAGGTTTTTGGGAAATGTAGTAATCCTCTATACCACGGACATAATTATGAATTAGTTGTTGCTGTAATAGGTGATATTGATCCTGAAACGGGTTTTTTAATTGATTTAAAGATATTAAAAGACTACATCAAATCTGAAGTAGAGGATTATATGGATCATAAAAACCTTAATGAAGAAGTTGAAGAATTTAAAAATTTAAATCCAACAGTGGAAAATATAGCCGTTGTAATTTGGAATAGACTGCGTAAAAAGCTAGATTTAATGTATGATATCGAAGTTACATTATTTGAAACCCCTCGTAACTATGTAATATATAATGGTAAATAAAATTATTTATGGCTTTGAAACTAGGGAGTAAAATTCCCCAATTTACAGCAATTAAAGATGATGGCACTGATTTTCAAAGCAATGATTTTATCGGAAAAACCCCACTGGTAGTTTATTTTTATCCCAAAAATTTCACCCCAGGATGTATAAAAGAAGCTTGTGACTTTAGAGATAGTTACGAAGATTTCAAAAATATGGGAGTAGAGGTTATAGGAATAAGCTCTGATAGTATAAAATCTCACGAAAGATTTAAAAGCAAATTCAGATTACCGTTCATTTTTTTATCGGATGAGAAAGGTGATCTAAGAAAAATTTTTGGTGTAAAAGCAGGTCTGTTTGGAATGTTGCCAGGTAGAGAAACCTTTGTAATAGACAAAGAAGGTATAATTAGGCTAAAATTTAACAGTATCAATTCGTCACAACATTTGAAACAAGCTATTAAAACAGTTAAAAAAATGATGAATGGATAAAGATTCACTATATATATTAAAATTCAAACCAATCCTTAAAGAAAAAATATGGGGAGGTTCTAAGTTAAATACCCTTCTAGGAAAAGAAGCAAAAGGTTCTTCTATTGGTGAAAGCTGGGAAATAAGTGATGTAAAAGGAGAACAATCTGTTGTAATTAATGGAGCTTATAAGGGGGAGACGTTAAAGGATCTTCTAACTTCTCATCGAGAAAAACTAGTAGGAGAAAAGAATTTTAAACGTTTTGGAACTAAATTTCCTTTACTTATTAAGTTTATTGATGCTAAGGAAGACCTTTCTGTACAATTGCATCCAGACGATGAAATAGCGAAGCGAAAACATAATTCACTAGGTAAGACTGAAATGTGGTACATTACTCAAGCTGATAAAAACGCTAATATTATTATTGGTTTTAATCAGAAAGTAAGTCCGGAATTATATCAAAAGCATGTCACTAATAAAACAATAAAGAATATTCTTCATTATGAACCTGTATCCTCTGGGGATACTTTTTTTGTATATTCTGGATTGATTCATGCAATCGGTAAAGGAGTATTGTTGGCAGAAATACAGCAAACATCAGATATAACATATCGCGTCTACGATTGGGATCGTAAAGATGCTAACGGAGGCTATAGAGAGCTTCATCAGGAAGATGCTTTAGAAGCTATAGATTTTAATGATAGTACAGATTACAAGGTGTCTTATGAGCCGAGAAAGAATGAAGTAACAGATTTGGTTAATTGTCCTCATTTTGTAACAAATTTGATAGAAGTTGATACGGAAATTTTGTTGTCTCATGAAGTATTCGATTCTTTTGTGATATATATGTGTGTAGAAGGTGAAGCAGAAATAATTAATGGAGAACAGAGAATAGATATTAACTTTGGAGAAACCATTTTGGTTCCTGCATCTATCCATGAAGTAAAAGTGATCTCCAAAAGAGTAAAACTTTTACAGACTTACATTTAAATCTAAAACCTCATATTTTATTGATATTTCAGCATGGAATAGATTTTCTATTGCAGAAGCAGGGTTAAAAGACTAATTTTGCATAAAATAAATTAGAAATGGCAAATAAAAGAAATCTAAAGAAGGATATTAACTACGTTTTAGGTGATATTATAGAAGAAGTGTATATCTGGGAAGAAAACAATCCTGATAAGGATAAAAAAGCAGGAGAAGTTATTATTGATGAAGCGATCACATCGTTTGATGCATTTATGGCTAGAGTTAGTGATCGTAATGTGGAAAATACAGCGAAACACTTTAAGTCTATCAAAGAAGATTTAGAGAAAACAGCTAAGTCTTTAGCTGAGAAAGTAAATTCTTTATAATTTTTTTTGAAAAGTATTTGTAAATATGATTACAGAAATTATATTTGCAATCGCTTTGCCGATGTAGCTCAGCTGGCTAGAGCAGCTGATTTGTAATCAGCAGGTCGTGGGTTCGAGTCCCTCCATCGGCTCTAAGTGTTAACTCCAAACTTTTAATTTAGTTTGGAGTTTTTTTATGGAATAGAATTAGGATAGTCGAAGGGTTGATTTTGAGCTTATTGAAAGGATTTTATCAATAGGTTCTAAGTATAAAACATAACTTCGACAGGAGTTGGTTTTTTGTGTTACATGATAAAGACATGTAGGATTTATTCTTAAACAAAGTGGAATATATGCCATATGTGACACAGAAAATATAAAGTTATTGTATGGTGAATCAAAAAAGGCTGAAGAATGATTCCATTCTTCAGCCTTAAATAATTAATTTTAAACCTTATTAATCAGTATCGATTATAGGACGACACATTTAATTTTCCTTTTTTACTTCAATTCTTTTCGCTTCTTTAGCTTTTCGCTCTCCTAAGTATTCTCTAAGCTGTTTTCCGTAGATTGATTTTTTAACTCTCGGAGATAATGATTTTGCTACAGTATCTAGATATTTAATGTTAGCATCAAAAACTTCGTTAAGTGTAATATAGGGAGCTACTTCTAGTTTTCTATTGTTAATGGCAAAATTAATTGTGTATAAATATTTCTGTCTTAATAAATTTTTATAAGCTTTGTCGTTTTCAGATAATTTCTCCTCATCATTTTGTTTTTTAGCCTCATAATCTTCCTTTATGATTCTCAGATTCCTTTCATTGAATCTCTTATTCATTTTGTTATACTCTACTAGTTTAGCCTGATTTTTACCTCCTGAAATAATAGCATCTCTATCAAAACCATTTAAGGAGGTGTTGATAGAAACTTCTCCAACCTCTGCGAAAAATTCAATACGGTCATTAAATTGAGTGCCGTCGTGCTTGTCAAGGTATAGATAATGTATCTCGGGTTCCTTAACATCGGTTTGAAATGCAAATTGTGGATTACCATCAATAATCAAAGAATCTAGATTTACTAAAGTAGTATCCTGTATTTTTTGAAGATAAAGAGTTCCTTTTTTAAGCCCTTTTACCGTTCCACTAATAGAAACATTTCCTTCTTTCTTTTGAGTACTACAACCTAGCACAAGAATAGTTAAAAATAAGATGGCAGAAATTCGTTGCATTGATAGTTTTTTGATTTAAAAAAAATGGAGTACAAAGATGCTATAAATTAGATTGAAAAACTAACTTCCAGATGCAATTTGCATCAATATCGTACACAAAATAGCACCGTATGTTCCTACTACATATCCGAAAACGGCTAATAGCACACCAACAGTAGCAAGAGATGGATGGAAAGCTGCAGCAACTACAGGAGCAGAGGCTGCTCCCCCTACATTTGCTTGGCTGCCAACTGCCAGAAAAAAGTAAGGCGCTTTGATGAGCTTAGCTACACCTATTAATAATAACGCATGTATTAGCATCCACACAAGTCCTATTAGAATAAGCTTAGGTTCATCTAATATTTGACCCAAATCCATTTTCATACCTATGGTGGCTACAAGTATGTAGATAAAGATGCTTCCTATTTTACTTGCTCCTGCACCCTCATATTTCTTTGCTTTAGTATAAGATAATAAAATTCCGATAAAAGTAGCTATGGTAATCATCCAAAAGAATTTGGAAGTAAATGAAGATAGGGCAGAACTTTTATCATTAAATACTTCAAAGTTATTTGATAAAAAGCCAGAAATTCCTCCAGCACCCCAATGCGCTATCCCTACAGTTGTAAATGCTATAGATAGCATAATTATATAATCAGTTAAAGTAGGAGTTCGAGACACGCTTTTTGCATATGTCGATACTTTCTCTTTTAGAGATTCTATAGCACTACTATCTGCTTTTAACCAGTGATCAATTTTTTTACTTTTTCCAATTCCAATAAGTAGAATAGCCATCCAAAGATTCGCTACTACAATATCTACCACAACCATAGCTCCATACTTATCAGGATTATACTCATAGATCTCTAGCATCGCCGCCTGATTAGCACCTCCACCAATCCAACTGCCAGCAAGAGTGGATAATCCTCTCCAGACAGCGTCTGGCCCAATACCCCCTAACGCATCAGAAGATATAAAGGAAATTAGTAAAATGGCAATGGGACCTCCGATTATAATACCGATAGTACCTGTGGCAAACATAATTAGTGCCTTAGGACCTAAATTAAATATGCTTTTAAGGTCAATACTTAAGGTCATTAGCACCAGAGAAGCAGGTAATAAATATCTACTAGCAATAAAATAAACACTTGATGATTTTTCTATAATTTCTCCATTACTATCTATTTCTTTCCATTCTGGAGAGATGATTCCTAAAGAATTAAATATGGCCGGAAGTAGATAGCAAAGTAAAAGAGCAGGAACGAATTTATAAAAACCTTGCCAAAAACTTGTTTTAATAGAAGAAGTGTGAAAAACGAGACCTAAACATAATAATAGAATTCCAAAGACAATAGTGTCATTGGTGAAAAAAGGAGCATTTTCCATAGTGTGAGTTCATTTAATATGAGATGGGACGCAAAATACGATTTTTGGATTAAAACTAAATTAGATGTCTATTAAGCTAATCATTAACCCAACTTTTTAGGACTTCTATTTGTTTAAGAGATGCGTTAGGGTTTTGCTTTAGAACTACTTTTTCTATAGTAGGAGCAATTACCTTCGAACTAAGCTTTAGTATGTTGTGATCTCGTTCTATAATAAAAGTAATATCATCGCCAATATTCCATTTACTAGAATCGCTAAAAAGGTCATAGATGTTTTTAATAGTATATTCTTTATTATTAATACCTAATAAAAAATCACCACTTTTTATCCCTGCATTTTTTAAAAAATTATTACGCTCAGCACCATCAGTAAAAATCACTTTCTTATTAGATTCAGATCCTTTAATAAATGGTTCTTGTTCGTAAATAAAATAGGCAGATGGAATTTGTATTGTGTTACAGATCAATCCAGCTTTTTCTAAATAAAAACCATAATCAATAGGCGTATTGTTTACTACATGAAGCTTTAAAAAATCTGCTACTTCCGGATAAGAAATTTCTTTTATTATTTCTATTAACTCTGCATCCTTAAAAGGTTTCTCACTACCAAATCTACTTGATAATCCACGAATAAGATCTACAATACCATAAGCTCCATTGCTTTTTTCGCGCATAATGATATCTATACACATAGAGATCAGAGCCCCTTTTTCATAAACATTAGGATAATTTTCTAGATACGGATTTTGTAGAATTTTTTTACTCATCTCCGTAAAAGACATAGTATTATCAAATACTTCGGAATTGTTTATTTTTTCCAGAATTCTTTCAAAAAAGTTTTCTTTACCGATAAGTGCCTGGTTTATTTGAAACAATAATGAGAAATATTCTGTTGTTCCTTCATAAAGCCATAAATGTTCAGACATTTTTGGTTTATTGTAATCAAAATCATGGATCTCCTCAGAATGTATGCTTAGTGGTGTAACGATATGAAAAAACTCGTGTGAAACAACATCGGTTAGAGATTCATTTAATTTCTTAAGAGGTATAGATTCAGGAAGAACAACTACAGTCGAAGTGTTGTGTTCTAAAGCACCAAAACCTTTAGCATCATCATTTTTAGCAGAGGAAAGATATAATAAGACACTGTATTTTTTTGTGGTGTTTATTGGTTCTAAAAAATTCTTTTGTGCTCTAATCATTCTCTCCATTTGTGGCATCAATTCTTCCGCATGATGTAATTTGTTTGGCGAATAGACACTTAGCAAAACTTCGATCTCATTAATAGTAAAAGTTACTTTATCTGGAATAGAATACATAATAGGAGAATCTGCTAAATCAGCATATCTCTTAAATATAAAAAGATCAGTGTCATACTTAGCACCTGCTGGAGGTTCTTTAGGTAGATATTCGGATAAAGACGTTGAAGCTTCTAGATCCAATGGATGTTTAATAAAAAGATTATATTTCTTTTCTTTCATTTTATCAAAATAGCCTATAAAAGCATATAGATTTAAAACAAAATTTTTATTGCTTAAGATGTTCGTTCCTGTTGGAGAAAATATTTGATGGTTACCTTCAGTGTCAAAAGTGTCATTCACTAAATAAGTTATGGAACTTAACTGTTTTGAATTATTAATTTTCCAACGATTATCTCCAAGCCTTTTTACCAATAACTCATTCCCTAGATCATCAAAAGCTTTAAATTCTTCAATGTATTTTCCGTAGTTATTATTTTGATAGGTGCCAGGAACTATTTTAGGGAGATAATAGCTAATAGTATCTTTAGTTAAATTACTTACTTTTAATTCTACTTTTACTTTATCATCGATAATATTTACTAAATCTAAAGTAGCTATAATAGGTGTACGATCTACAATTATTGTAGATTCTGTTGTTTTACAACCTATCATAGAATTTAATAACGCAATGTAAAGGATTAGAATTCTAATCAGGTTAATTTTTCTTAGCACAAGTATTAGATATTGTTTTTAATGTATGTAGCAACACCATCTTCTTTTCCAGATAGAGTAACTACATCAGCAATTTTTAAGGTTTCTGGCTTAGCGTTAGCAACGGCAACACCAGTACCAATAGCTTTTATCATAGCAATATCGTTATAATTATCGCCAAAAGCTACTGCATCCGATAGAGAAATTTTATAATGTGTGTCAAGCAACAATTCGATTGCGGTTAATTTTGAAATGCTTTTATGTGCAACTTCTATATATGTGGGTTTGGATCGATATAAATGCAGTGTGTCACTAAAATTGGTTTCTAAAAATCTAAATGCTTGATCAATATAGTTTTCATCACCCATACACATTATTTTATGAGCGCCTTTATTTTCATTTTTCCAGTTTTCAATAACTTCTTTGGTCGATTTTATAACAGGGGTCACTTTGGTATTTTGAGCCTCTCTATTAGCCCAAAAATCCATTTGAGGTACAAACCAATCATCGTCATGGTACAAGCTAATATGGAACAAGTTATCCTTATTAAATGTATGTAGCTCTTGTATGATGTTTGTAGCTATAAAGGTAGAATGAATTGGTTTTTTATCAACTAGAATTAGTCCACCATTATAACAAATTAATGGGAGGTGGGAGATATCTAGTTCTTCTTGCAAATGTGTCATGGCACTTGGCATGCGAGAAGAAATCAATATAACTGGAATAGTATCTTTTATGCGTTTTATTTCAGAAATAGTAAAATCAGAAAGTTCTCTTTCAGCATTAAGAAGTGTTCCATCGATATCAGAAAATATAATGCGATGTGGATTCAAAAATATAAGATTTGGATTACTAAATTTTACAGATTAATTATTTGTTCACGAAGTTAATAATACTGCTGGTAACTTCAGGCATAATTTTTAACCAGTATTCATTATAAGACTTATGGTTTTCCAATCTACTTCCTTTTATCTCTCTGAGAATGTGATTCATGTTTTCTATAATAATATACTCGGCATTAGGAACAGCCTCCTTTAATTTTTCAGCTTCAGAAACTTCCACCTGTAGATCCTTATCACCTTGTAATATTAGAATGGGGATTTCTAAGTTTTTTATTTCTTCTGATGGAGTATATTTTACCCAAGATTTCATGAAATATTGTAACTTATAACTAAAAATAGATTCTAGCGCAGGATCATAATTCATAGCTCTTCCTTTTTCTTTTAAGTCAGCAAATGCTACTGCGGCACTTTTATCTAATCCAGGCGCTTGTTTTTCGAGTTGCTGAATAACAATTTGATCTACAGATTGCGCATTTCCGGCTATGGATATAAATCCATCCACATTATTTTTAGCAGCAATAATACCTATCAAAGAACCTTGACCGTGACCTGCTAAAATAATCTTTGTATAATTCCCGTTTTTTCTAAAATATTCTACAACTGATTGCGCATCTTTAATAAAGTGATCTAGTGAGATTTCATGTTCCCGAATACTAAGAGCATCAATTTTAAAAAGTCTTTTATCGTATCTATATGTAGCGACACCTTGTTCTGCTAGATCAATAGCTAATAATTTGAAAGCATCATTCTTAGACATTCTGTCATTACCTTCTCTGTTTATAGCTCCTGCATCCATAATAAAAATAACAAGAGGAACACTATCATCAGAGTATGGAGTAGCTAAGGTTCCTTCAATAAAACGATTTACTCTAACAATAGCAGAGTTATATTCTTTTTCTTTACTCTCCTCTTTTTCTTGTGCTAAACAAAATGTTGTAATGGCAATCAGTAAAATTGAAAACCGTATTTTCATAGATATTGGGGTTTATAGGATCCGTACTTAAGAAACGATAAATATGTTACCATATTTCAGACTAAAATAATTTTTAATCAAAATGTATTTTAAAATAATTTTTAACGATTCACTAACATACCCTTTTTTATCTTTGCTTCAAAATATAAAATTATGAAGACTCGCTATATTGTACTTTTATTACTCCTTACTATTTCTATTAAGGGGTTTTCAATAACTGAAGATTGGGGGAAAACCGGACATAGAGTAACAGGAGAAATTGCGGATAACTATCTTACGAAAAAAGCTAAGAGAAATATAGCAGAACTTCTGAAAGGGCAAGGATTAGCTTTTGTTTCTATTTATGCAGATGAAATTAAAAGCGATGATAGATATAGAGCATATAGTCCTTGGCATTATGTTAATTTTTCTTTTGATAAAAAGTATGGTGAAGATACTCCTAGTGAACGTGGTGATTTAGTTCAAGCAATACAAAAATGTATAGAGGTGTTAAAAAATGAAACTTCTTCTAAAGATGATAAAGAATTTCACCTGAAAATGTTAGTGCATTTTATTGGTGATTTACATCAACCATTACACGTTGGTAGAGGAGAAGATAAAGGAGGAAATGATATTCAGGTACGTTGGTTTAATGATGGCTCTAATTTACATAGAGTTTGGGATACTGGAATGATCGATTATTATAAAATGAGTTATACAGAATTGGCTAGTAATACAGATGAACTATCCCTGGCAGAAGTAGAAGCTATAGAAAAAGGAGATGTTTTGGATTGGGTTTACGAGTCACAAAGTCTTGCGAAAAAAGTGTATGCTTCGGCTAATGTGGGAGAAAAATTAAGTTATAAATATATGTACAATCATTTTCCTACTGTGCGCTCTCAATTGCAAAAAGGAGGAATACGATTAGCTAAAGTATTGAATGATATTTTTGGATAAAAAAATCTTATTCACTAACAATAGCAAGATCCTTTCGATATTGCTTCGGAGACATAGAGAAATACTTTTTGAAAGTTTTGGTAAGGTGACTCTCATCAGTATATCCTAATTGATATGCAATTTCTGCGATTGTAAATTCGGTATTTTGTAACCTGTATTCAACTAGTTTCATTTTATACTTAGTTACATATTGATGGATCGACTCTCCGGTGGCTTTCTTAAAATATGTGCTGATAGAACTCTGAGACATATTAAACTTATCTGCCATATAATTTATCTTAGTGAGATCATTATCATATACATTTTGTCTAATATGACCTAATATTTGATCTATTCTAGAGTCATTTAATGATACATTTCTTTTATTAGAACTGTATTTAGCCGAAATATTTCTAACAATAATACTTAATATAGTACTGATCGCATTAGAAATTATTTCTTGGTAATATATTTTTTCATTTTTAAATTCTTCCATTACCACATTATGAATATCCCAGATAATCTTGCGGTCTTCTTCGTGAGATATAACGTCTCCAGGGATGATATTGGGATGATGAAGAAGTTGTTCGATTCTCTGGAGCCAATATTTTCTATCGGGTAAGTTAACTTTACTCGAGAATAAAAGTTCGGTAAACTTAAAATGCGTAAACACAGAGTGTTTTTCTATTTCAAAATGATGCGTGTCTTCAGGTGCTAAGAGAAATATATCATCTTTTTTGTAACGAAACCTAATTCCATTGATAGTATGATAACCATTTCCATTTTCAACAAAAATAATCTCAAAATAATTATGATTATGTGGTTCCGCTTCCCATTTATCAAATGAATATTGATGTACAACAAAGGTCTCGTGTAAGGTATAACGATTCATAATCAAATTTTTCTTTTGTCTTAAAGTTACAAAAATAAAATCAAACGAAATAACTGTTTTATACTTGTATTTTCGAGCTATAACGTTTGATGTTGTTGATAATTAGTTTGTTATGTTTTTATTGTACAAGTTGTTACCATAGTTTTACAAGTAAATAGGATAGTAGAATTATATTTTTGTAACGCGAATTTTTTACACAAATCAGCGATGAAATTTAGGATTTATTTATACACAGCAGTTAGAATACTGTTTGGTGTATTTTTAGTTTTACACAGTACTTACAATGTGATTTTTTATTCAGAGTTCTTACAGAAAATAGATGTTTACTTTTCTGAAACGACCATATTCAATTATACCCTTATTGAAGCGTTTGCTCCTTTAGTTCCTTTTGAAGAATTTATGCTAGGGTTGTTTCTAGTTTTAGGATTTTTTACTAGAAGGGTATTGATAGGAGCGGCACTGTTATTTTCTTTTCTAACATTCTTTTTATTAGACGCTAATTCACTTAAATTGTCACTAATACACTTAGGTTTTTTCTTTATAACCTTAGTGCTTTTGAGAAAGGATAATTATAATCTAAAATCGCTGGATTATTCCAGAGATTCTTTTTTAATGATATAAGTGAGTAGTAATATTTGTTATAAGAGATTTTAATTAGTTGTTTTTATGAAATGGATTTAATCAATAATCCTGAAAGTGAGGTTAATACGAGGTTTCATAACTTTTTTGGATTTGGGTACTTGATGCAGCCAGTTTTCCTGCGTTTTTCCTTGCATTATTAGTAAGCTACCATGCTGGAGTAAAATTTTTTGTTTTTGATTTTTTGTTTTATGTTTGAAATGAAACCACCGTTCTTCACCAAAACTTACAGATGCTATTATTGGTTCTGTACCAAGTTCTTTTTCATTATCAGCATGCCATCCGTTACTGTCTTGACCATCTCTATACAAATTAAGTAAGCAGGTAGTAAATATTCCTGAACTTATGTTTTCTATTTTTTCTTTAATTATTAACAATTCCTCAGTAAACTTATGAGGTTTCATGGTGATATTAGAGTATGTATAAGTGTTTTTATTGTTAGCATATAATGCTGTAAGTCTTGGTTGTTTGTATACTTTGCCAAAGATCTTAATATCATCTTGTTGCCATTCAATAGATTCTTTTAAGATTTTAAACAAATGATCAGCTTTGTTTTTATCGAAAAATGCTGGGTAATACCGTACATCGCCATCTGGCATTTTTAATTGAATATCATCATTTTGGGAAGTAAATAAGTCCAACTTGGAGTACGGTTTAAAGATATAAATGAGCCCAGTATATTAAAACAAATTGTAGTAATAACCTAAAAGTAAGAACTGATTTTGGTAACCTAAGACTTGCTTTTTTATTAACTAACATATGTATATGTACAGGAAAAAATAAAATAAGCATAGCAATAATTGCCCAAATAGAATAAAATCTAGTCTGCGAAAAAATAACGCCTACTCCAGCCATAATCTCAGTTATACCGCTTAAGTATACTAATTGTTTGTGGAAAGGGATATACAGCGGCATAATCCTCATAAATGCCTTTGGTCGAATCAGATGAAAAATACCAGCAATTATAAAAATGGCTGATAAAGTATATAAGTGCCAACTCATTAAACTCCAGCAGTTTTTTCTTTGCCAGCACTACTAAGTGCAAAATCTTTACTTCTTGTCATATTTTTTATAAAACTTACTTTTCTAAAACGTAATGCAGTCCAGTTATCATCAATGGCTACTTGTCGTACAGGTTCTAAGTTATAGTCTCCTAGAACACCCCAGCCATGATTCCTTGTGATTTCAGTGCTATATTTTTTAGAACTTTTTTTAGGATAAGCAAACCAAAGAATACCATCTCCTACTAATTTGGGATAAATAGTTTCAATGCGGTTTTCAATCTGTTTTTTTTCTGTTACAAAAACCAATGCAAAGTCAACTTCGGATACTTGTATTAAAGACTCTTTAACTATAACATCTTTTAGACAGTCTAGTTCTTTACAAAACCCTTCAGGCTCATTCAATATTAAAATCTCGTCTAATAATGGAGGAAGTTGTAATTTTTTAAACAGCGTGGTCATGTGAGTGAATTTTAATTAGAACAACTTGTGTTTACTAAAGATACAAAAAAATAAAATTAATACAGTTTATTTTAACGTAATCCTTTTGTATAAAACCCTAAAATATGATAATTCATGAAGTTTCCTATTTACCATTTTGTCGTCCCTTTTTAATATTTTCTAGAAACGAATACTTTTTGATTTATAACGTTTGTTAAAAGTTTGAAAGCACTTAGTATTTTGTAGGCATTAGAAAGAAAAGTATTCCCTAATATCGTAACTACTTTTAAAACTAACACAAACTTAATCATGAAAAAGTATTCTAAACGTTATATGGCATTATTATTAGGATTAATAATAAGTGTGCTATGTCTTTCTTGTGAATCGCAAGATTTTGAATCTAACGACCAACAAGATCTAAACGAAGATTTTATATTAGAACAGGCATATCCTGGTGAAACTGGAAAATTGTTAAGCATAACATTAAATGGAGAAGAGGTAGATGCAGAGAGTATTAATAAACATTACATACTAGAAGGAGATATAAAAGTAACACCTTCTGATACTAATAAAGGAGTTGGTAGAACTGGAGGAAGATGGCCAAACAATACGGTGTATTACTCTATTCAAAATGGAATGCCTAATCAAGCTCGTATAACAAATGCAATTACTCATTGGGAATCTAAAACTGCATTGAGATTTGTACAACGCACGAATCAATCAAACTATGTATATTTTAAGAACGGATCTGGATGCTCTTCTTATGTAGGTCGCATTGGAGGACGACAAGATATCACCTTAGCGAATGGTTGTTCTACAGGTAATACTATTCATGAGATCGGTCATGCAATAGGATTATGGCACGAACAGAGCAGAAAAGATAGAGATCAGTATATAAACGTATTGTTCGAAAATATACAAAATGGTAAAGAGTTCAATTTTAGAACGTATATAGAACAAGGTCAGGATGGTAATGAATATACTTCTGATTTAGATCTAGGAAGTATTATGATGTATGGATCATATTCTTTTTCTAAAAATGGTCAACCGACCATCACACGCGCTAATGGAAATACGTACAATGCACAACGAAATGGATTATCCAATAGTGATGTAGCTGGAATTGATAAAATGTATCCTCCAATTACTTCAGCCAATACAATTGAACTAAGAGGTAGTAATGGCTTGTATGTGAGTAGTGAAAATGGAGGTAAGCCTATAAATTGCAATAGAGCCACTGCTCAAGGATGGGAAAAGTTTCAAGTAATCACGCTTAGTGAGGGGAAAGTTGCACTAAAAGGGAGTAATGGTAAATATGTGAGTAGTGAAAATGGAGCTAATCCTATTATCTGTGATAGATCTCAAATTGGTGCGTGGGAACAATTTACCTTAGTTAATAGAGGAGGAAATAAATATGCATTAAAAGGTAATAACGGTAAATATGTAAGTTCAGAAAACGGGTCTAAACCAATGACTTGTAATAGAACGTCAATAGGAAACTGGGAAGAATTTGTAATTTCGGGATTGTAAATTTTATCGAATTTATGAATTTTAAAAAAAACACCGCTATATGAGCGGTGTTTTTCGTTTTAGAATCTTTTATCTTTATTGTTAGTCAATTATTTTAGAATTTTCCGGATCATCAAATAGTTTCCCCTCGCTTTCCAGAAAGGTAATATCAGTTATGGTAGCTTCTCCTAATTTATCAGTCATTCCTTTTTCTGGGGTCCAGCCATAAAATTCCCATTTAGTAGCAAAAGGAATGTCATCTACAGTAGTAAATTCCTTGTAACGTATCGCGTGTGGATCAGCTTCTGCTTTAGAAGTATTACCATCACTTCCAAAAGTTACAATGTAAGCCGCAGCTTGTAGTGATTTGGAAATAGGATCCGAATAGATAACATACCAATCATCTGGGGCATCACCAGTTCCAGCTTCAAAAGTTAGTTTTGCAGTACTATGGGTAGTATTATCTAGCATTCTGTCATTTTGCATTTCTAATTTAGTTCCTGGATCATTTAATTTATAAGGTAATCCAAAGAAATATGACCAAGTAAACATGTCAAAACGAGCTCCTTTATCATTGGCGTCAGCAGGACACAGGTACACATTTTTTCCATCATAAATTAACTTGCTTTCATCTTTTTTATCAATTCTAATCTTTGATGAATTTGTGAGCATGGTAACTTTTCCATCCAAATGTTCTTTTCCATTAAAGATGATATTCACATAAAAACTTATTGCTTTATGATTTAAAAATTTATCTTTTTTATGAGCTTTCTCTATGGTTTTGATAAAATGGTTAGAAATAGGCAAAGCTCCATCACCAATACCACCATCAGGCTCTACAGGAGTTAAATCTTTGTTTTCTGTTACTTCAGGGGGCTTATTTTTTTCTTCTTTCTTTTGATTACAACTAAGTAAAACAATAGAGAATAATACTATAAAAATTCTTTTCATGGTGAGGTTGTTTGTGTTATCAGTCTAAAATACTAAAACCTTAAATAGTAGTATAATCTTTATGAAAATTGTAACAGATATAATTGATTAGTTATCTCAATAGAGTGAAATGTAATACTGACTTTTTTATAATTTTGAATCTAAAAATTAGATAGTTAAGTTCTTTTGTCTTGTTAAAAATTAATAAATAATGTAACAAAAAGCTAATGTTGATTACTAACATCATATACATTCACTTTTTCATTATCAATTTTATAAACAGATAAAATGAGCCGTTAAATTAAACTAGTAAATTATTAGAGTAATTAAAAACAAATCTAATCTGAATTTAAAAATCAAAAAACAAACAGATGAAACAATTATTTAAAACAGTATGGGGGACATTCTTAGTAGTGCTGTGCATGTCTTTTACCCAAACATACGGACAAGAAGTCATAGGAACTTGGAAAGGGAAATTATCAGTTCAAGGAACTGAAGTTCCATTACTATTTCATATTGAAGAAAAAGAAGGCGCTTTATCTTCTACAATGGATAGTCCTTCTCAAGGTGCAACTGGAATTCCACTGGATTCTACAGTTTTTGAAAACAATCAACTAACTTTGACATTTAAACAAGGAGGGATCAAATATGTAGGATCTCTAGAGAATAGTAAATTAAAAGGAACTTTTTATCAAGGCGGAATGGAACTACCATTAGAAATGGAAAAATCAAAGAAAACAATACCAGGAAATCCAGCACTGGTGTCTTCTGATACAGAATTAGAAAAAATAGCAAACTTGGATCAAGGCAATTACAAATATTCTGTTGAAGATTATTTTGCAAGACCAAAAGCAAGAAGTTTTCAATTTTCTCCAAATGGGAAATATCTTTCATACAGAGAGAAAGATGAAAATAGTAAAAATCACGTATACGTAAAAGAAATAGCAACCGATAAAGTTACTCGTGTAATCGGAGAGAAAGAAGAGCTAATTAGAGGATATGGTTGGGCTAATAATGAACGACTGGTTTATGTAATGGATAAAGGCGGAAATGAAGATTATCATTTATTTGCTGCCAATATTGATGGGACAAATCAAAAAGAATTAACTCCCTATGATGGTGTACAAGTAAACATTCTAGAAGGACTAAAGGAAGATGAGGATCATATGATCATCTCGATGAACAAGAATAACAAACAAATCTTTGAGCCATATAAAATTAATATACTTACCGGAGAAATTAAGCAATTATTCAAGAATGAAGATGCTGCTAACCCTATTTCGGGATATAATTTTGACAAGGATGGTAACCTTAGAGGATATGGTAAGATACGAGATGGAGTAAATATAGATTTTTATTATGCTAAGGAAGAAGGTAAATACGAAATCTTAAAAAAAATGAACTGGAAGGATACCTTCTCAATTCTAAATTATGATTACTCCACAGAAAACCCTCACGATGCGTATGTAGTTTCTAACTTAGATTCAGATAAATCTCAGATATATTTGTATGATTTAAAAGCTGATAAAGTAATCAAAAAATTATTCTCTAATGATAAATATGATGTTTCTAATGTATCCTTATCAAGAAAAAGAGGATATGAATTAGATTATTTTTCATACCAAGGAGAAAAAAGAGTGATGATTCCTGTAAGTGATTATTATAAAAAATTACACGAAAGAATTTCTAAAGAATTTCCTGATCATCAATATTCAATAACTGGAAAAACAGACGAAGAAGATAAGTATTTGATCTTTTTTCAAAGCGATAAATTGTATGGAGTTTATTACTCTTATGATGTAAAAAAAGATGAATTTAAGCTGCTTTATAATTTAATGCCTCAGCTTAAAGAGGATGATATGGCAGAAATGCGACCGATTACTTTTAAGAGTAGAGATGGCTTGACAATACACGGATATATTACGTTACCTAAAGAAACGGAAAAAGGTAAAAAGGTGCCGTTGGTTGTAAATCCGCACGGTGGACCACAAGGAATAAGAGATTCTTGGGGATTTAATCCAGAGTCACAATTGTTCGCCAGTAGAGGATATGCGACCTTGCAAGTAAACTTTAGAATTTCTGGAGGATATGGTAGAGAATTCTTAGAAACCGGATTCAAACAAATCGGAAGAAAAGCAATGGATGATGTAGAAGATGGATTACAATATGTAATTGATCAGGGTTGGGTAGATAAAGATAGAGTAGCTATTTATGGAGGCAGTCATGGAGGATACGCTGTATTACGTGGATTAACCAAAACACCAGATTTATATGCTTGTGGAGTGGATTATGTAGGAGTATCTAATCTATTTACTTTTATGAAAACAATCCCTCCATATTGGAAACCATATTTAAAAATTATAAAAGAGATTTGGTATGATGAAGACGTAGCTGAAGAAAAAGTTATTATGGAAGAAGTATCTCCAGTATATCAAATTGATAAAATCAAAAAGCCTTTGTTTGTAGTGCAAGGAGCAAATGACCCTCGTGTGAATATTGATGAATCTGATCAAATCGTAAAAGCATTACGTGATAAAGGTTTTGATGTTCCTTATATGGTTAGATATGACGAAGGTCATGGTTTTGCAAAAGAAGAAAACTCTATCGCTATGTATAAAGCGATGATGGGATTTTATGCTAAGCATATTGGTAAAAAAGAAACTACAAAACCTGTCAAAGGATAATTAAGTGAGACTTATCTCGTAGAAAAGCGAGTTCCATTTCCTTTTTTAGAATGTAGTAAAAACCTCCTGAAAACTTGGGTCAGGAGGTTTTTTACTTTACAATATTTTCACTACTCAATTTCCTGCTCTGATTTCAATTCTTTAAGTAGATTTTCTGTATCTTCAACATGGATATCAGGTTGAGGTCTGGTTTGTCGGTCAAAAAACCTTGGAAACAAATTGATGTACTTATTAAATGTATCAATTTCTTTATCAATAAGATCCGTATCCTGATTTTCAACTAGAGTATCTACAAGGTCCCGATAATACGTTACGTTATCCATAATACTCTCAAAATGTTCTAATTGCCTTTCATAAGATAAGTTTGAAAAGTAGTGTAATTGCTCCTGATATTTTTTAGCTAATTGCGTCCATAAAGATCTTGCTTTTTCTTTTTTATCTATTTGATAATAGCTGCCTACAAAAGAGTGTAGAGGAGTATAGTATTCATAGATATCCAAAGGCATTTTTTCTATCCCCAAATCCAGGATTTCTTCAGCTTTAAGTAGCTGATTTTCTTTGATTAACTGATTGGCCAGCCTGCCAAGATTCGTCCTATAGGATATTCCGTTTTTTCTGGTTTCTGTATCATGATAGATTCCTGTGCTGTCTCCATTTCCCCAGTCCCATTCTTTGACATTTTTATACATCACATCGGCGTCGACTCTTCCTAATTGATAAGGGTTGTTTGGATTCATCTTAGTTTTGATAGGAACAAGTTTATACGTCATTCCGTCTAATTGCAGATAATCTTTCATCCAGATATAGTCATCATCTCCAAAACTACCTCCAGTAAAGTAAATAGGGCGTTCCCAATTATTATTAGCAATAATATCTAACATCACCAGTCTGTGTTTAGGGATGTAATTACCTTTTAGATGAATATCTATATAAGGCACAATGTTATCCGCATCTTTTTCAGACACTATTCCGTTTTTTAATACAGCTTCCTTATTAACAGGTATTCGAATGTTTTTTGTCGGAAACGTAGAAACTACTTTTCCGTTCATAAGTTCTCCTTTAGTTCTATCATCATCGGATGTAATCCAGCGCATCCAGTTTTTGATGAGCATAGTATCTTTTGTTACCTCTTTGTAGAATACGGCATCATTATTCCCGTAGGTATAAAATGAGTGTTCTAATTGAGAAGCCACAGGTTTTCCTTTATACGCAGCTTTTTTCATTTGATCGATGTACCAATCTGTCGCTAATAAATTGGTGATAAGAATTCGTATATCTGTTCGATACCCTTCTATTTCTTGTACATACCATAAGGGAAAACTATCATTATCACCTATAGAAAATAGAATTGCATCTTTCTGACAAGAGGATAGATATGTTTTTGCAGATGATTGAGCAGTATATCGATTGGATCGATCATGATCGTCCCAGTTTTGAGCAATCAATAAGGAAGGTACTGCAAGTAATGAAATGAGAATTGTTATGTACGCAGCTTTTTTAGCGTTTATTTTACTTTTTAGTATATCGAAAAGTGCATATACTCCAAATGCAATCCAAATGGCAAATACATAAAATGAACCTACTAGAGCATAATCTCTTTCTCTGGGTTCAAAAGGTCTCTCATTAAGATATATTTTTAACGATAATCCTGTAAACAAAAAGAATATAAACAATACCCAGAAATTCTTTTTATCATGCTTCAATTGGAAAACTAATCCAATCAAGCCTAAAATGAGAGGAATGAAGAAATACGTATTTCTAGCTTTATTTTTAGTTGCATCTGATGGTAAATTATCTTGTGACCCAAGGCGATGTTTATCAATAAATGAAATTCCACTAAGCCAATTACCATGTAAAGAAGATAACTTCCCTTGAACATCATCTTGTCTGCCAACAAAGTTCCACATAAAATATCGCCAATACATATAATTAATTTGATACTGAAACAAATAAGACACATTATTCCAAAATGAAGGTGGTTCGATATCCAAAAATTGACCAAATGATTCTAGGAATTTATGATAATCACTGTAGTCTAATGCATCTGCAGCATATTGTTTTCTAAAATCAATAACAGTATCTATAAGTTCTTTTTCATCTTGATATTCGGTTTTTATAGAGAATTTTAGCGGTCCACTAAATAACATATAATTACTGATATGTTCTGTACTCCACATTCTTGGTAATAAAGTTTTATGATTGTTATCTAAATTCTGTTTAGCATTTTTCCAATCATTAACAATTACATATTTTCCCGTGTTTAGGTCTTTTTCGTATTTTGGTTTGTCATCTAAGTATGGCTCATTCTTATCTAAGTTACCGTAGATTTCAGTGAATTGAGGACCATAAAACAAATGCGTTTTTGGGTATTGTTCTAGATTATAATATGCTAATAACTCTCTGGCATTATTTGGGTTATTTTCGTTAATCACGGTACCAGCGTTTGCTCTAATCGGAATCATTAACCAGCTAGAAAACCCGACTAAAATGAAAATAATACAAAGCAAGGAAGTATGGATTAATGGATAGAGTTTTTTTCTAGTGTATTTTAACCCTAGGTAAAAACAAATTATTAAGCTTATACCAGCAACAATAGTTCCTGAGTGGAAAGGTAATCCGATTGAATTGACAAAAAAGATTTCGGAACTCCCAAAATATGTTAGCGTATAAGGTAGTAGCATTTTGAAAATAAACAATAACACCGCAATCACAATAAGATTGGCAATTATGAAATTATTGAATGTTATGATTTTATAATTTTTGAAATAATACAATAACCCTATTGCTGGAATGGATAATAGTCCCATAAAGTGGATGCCAAAAGAGAGTCCAATGATAAAGGAAATTAAGATAATCCATTTATTTCCTTGTGGTCGATTCATATCTCGTTGCCATAATAACCCCAAGTAAAATAACACTGATAGAATACAAGTTGCCATTGCATATACTTCCGCCTCTACTGCGTTAAACCAAAAACTATCCGTAAAAGCAAAAGCTAAGGAGCCTGTAACTCCACTTCCTAATATGGTTATGCAAGTACTTTTTGTAAGATTTGATTTTGCTTTTACCAAATTAGTCAGTAAAATGGTAATTGACCAAAACATAAAGAGTATGGTAAATGCACTTGCAATTCCTGATGTTATATTCAATGTATATGCAATCTGTTCTGGATGTGTGGCAAAATTGGAAGCAAAAGCACCTATCATTTGAAACAATGGAGCGCCAGGAGGATGTCCGATTTGTAATTTTGAGGATGCTGAAATATATTCACCTACATCCCAAAAACTATTGGTAGGTTCAACTGTATTAATATAAACTAGAAGAGAAATAAGAAATACGAACCATCCTAGTATAAGATTCCAATTTTTGAAAAGAGCTATATTCATTTGTATTGATTGCCTTTTTTAGGTAATCAAATGACGCGTAAAAATTAAAAAAAGTGGCAGGTTAGAAGTTGTAATAAAGTACTAGTACCGGTATGATTTTATTTTTTTAGCAATAATTCTTTTCGGTTTGTGATATTTAATTTGCTGTAAATGTTAGATATATGTGTTTTTACAGTGTTGATGCTAATAAACAACTCGTTGGCAATTTCTTTGTTACTTTTTCCGGAAATTATTAATTCTTTAATAGTATTTTCTTGTTTACTTAAAGAAACCAAGTTATCATTTTGACGATTTTTTTGTTTTCTGAAAATTAAAAAAACAAGAAATAGGATAACCAATCCGGCGATACTATTTAATACTATACTAAGTGAATATTTTTTATCGGTATTTTCTATATAAATCAAAGAAAGTTTATTTTCTAGATATAAGAATAAAGCAGGGTCAATTTCACTTGATTTTAGTTCTTTTAGTAAGCTGGCATAATAAGCAGTATTCTCTTTAATATCTTTTTCTAGTAATTTTTTGTCATCTAGTTTTTTGATACTTATCAATTTTACGAGAAGAATTTGCAAAGAATCTTTTACATATCCTTTAGTTCTAATTAAATATTTTTCGGTATCAAAATCGTCATGCAAATTTTCAAATTTAGATTCGAATTTTTTTAGTTGTTGCCATTCTTCATTAGCTTTATTATTGGTTGTATAAGTATCAAATAGTGAGGTTCCTTTTTCAAAGGAGATGGAATCATTATTTGATAAAATGAATAATTTAGAGTTTTTAGGTATATCTGTATGTCTTGATACTGATTTAATTGGATTAATATGAACTTTATATATTTGGTCTTTGTTATCAAACCATTTTTGATCAAACGAAAAATACCCTTCTTTAGTAATAACCGAAGAAGCAACAGGTATATAAGTATGTCCATTAGCTGTACCGTCGTTTAATTGTACTCTGCTTAGATTCACTTTTTCTTCCCATTTCTCGGGCTTTTCTAAATGTAAATATCCAGAAACAATTTCTTGTCCATTCGCTTTAAAGCAAAGTAATAGTGTTAGTACGAAAAGAAAGATTATATTTTTCATTTGTCTTATTATCTAGATAGAAAAGCAATATTGTAAAAATAATAAAATATGTAATACATAGGCCAGAAATAAAAAACCGCTCCAACTGAATCTAACAGTGAAGCGGTTTAAAATCTAATAGCATTAGCGATCTAATTGCTAACTTTTATTTTATCATTTCGAAACTACGTTTAACAAATTCAGTCAATTCTTCACCTTTTAATAGATTTTGAGAAAGTCTTGCTAAATCCAGTGATTGCTTAATCAAACGCTCTTTCTTCTTATCTGTTTTAGTATCTTTAATTTGACCAATCAACTCGTGATTTGTATTTACAATCAGATTGTACATTTCGGGCATATTACCAAACATGTTCATTCCGCCACCGCCAGTCTGTTGCATCTCTTTCATACGACGCATAAACTCTGGTTGTGTAATCATAAATGGAGAAGCATTGCTATCCATAGCTTCCATCTGTACAGTGTACTTTGCAGCAGGAATAACTTTTTCCAGATCAGCTTTCAGGCTGTCTTTTTCTTCATCAGATAATTTAGAAATAGTTTCCTCATCTTTTTTAATCAGGTTATCAATGTGATCACCATCAACACGAACAAAAGAAATATTTTCCTTACTAGTTTCTAATTTTTGGATCAGATGTGAAACAATAGGTGAATCTAGTAATAATACTTCGTATCCTTTGTCTTTTGCCGCAGATATATAAGCGTGCTGCTCATCTTTGTCAGAAGCATACAAGATAACTAGTTTATTATCTTTATCTGTTTGATTTTCTTTGATCTTTTCATGTAACTCTTCAAAAGTAAAAAAGGTTTCATCAACAGTAGGATACAAAGCAAATTTATCAGCTTTCTCAAAGAATTTGTCTTCCGAGAGCATTCCATATTCAATCACTACTTTAATATCATTCCATTTCTTTTCAAAATCTTCTCTATCATTTTTGAATAAAGAGCTTAGTTTATCTGCCACTTTACGCGTGATATAACTAGAAATTTTCTTTACAGCACCATCAGCTTGTAAGTATGATCTGGAAACATTTAATGGAATGTCCGGAGAATCAATCACACCACGAAGCATTGTTAAAAATTCAGGAACAATACCTTCTACATTATCCGTTACGAAAACCTGATTTTGATATAATTGAATTCTATCCTTCTGCGTATTTATATCCTGACCAAGCTTAGGGAAGTATAAAATCCCCGTTAGGTTAAACGGGTAATCTACATTAAGGTGAATATTAAACAAAGGTTCTTCGAACTGCATTGGATACAATTCTCTATAAAAACCTTTGTAATCTTCATCTTGTAGATCAGCAGGTTGTTTAGTCCAGGCTGGATTAGGATTATTAATAATGTTCTCTACCTCCTGAGTTGGTGCAGGATCTTCTTCTTTTGCTCCTTCTGGTTTCGGTAATGTTTCTGTTTTAGTTCCGAATTTAATCGAAACAGGCATAAACTTATTGTATTTTACCAATAATTCATTAATTCTACTTTCTTCCAGAAATTCTGTGTCATCGTCCCCAATATGTAGGATGATCTCTGTTCCTCTTTCTGTTTTATCGTGAGCTTCTATTGTATATGTAGGAGAACCATCACATATCCAATGTGCAGCTGGTGCATCTGTATACGATTTAGAAATAATCTCTACTTTAGTAGCGACCATAAATGCTGAGTAGAATCCTAGACCAAAATGCCCTATGATTCCAGAATCTTTTGCGCTGTCTTTATATTTTTCTAAGAATTCTTCAGCACCAGAAAAAGCGACCTGGTTGATATATTTTTCAACCTCTTCTGCTGTCATACCGATTCCTTGATCGATAATGTGTAGTAACTTGTTTTCTTTGTCAATTTTAACTTCAATCTTAGGATCGCCATATTCTACATTAGCTTCACCAATATTAGTTAAATGTTTTAGTTTTAGAGTCGCATCTGTTGCGTTAGATATTAACTCTCGTAAAAAGATCTCATGATCAGAATACAAGAATTTTTTAATCAAAGGAAAAATGTTTTCTACTGATACATTAATACTTCCTGTTGCCATTTTATTTATGTTTTAATTTTAATTATCTCTTATAAAATCTTTATAGTCAAAAAAAATACCAATTCTACATTGCTGACAAACTGACACAGAAGTAATAGGTAGATTTATAAAACGTAAGGATATTATCACTGTTTCGTCTATTATAAAACGAAGAAATTAAGTTTCATTTTTTCTGAAACAACTTTAACAAATTTTTTGTTTAGGTTTTTTATAAAAAAGTTAAACAATCGTTATCTTTACAACATAAATTAAGAATTATGGCTTCTCCAAAAAAAAAACAGACAATTGATAGTCACTATATTATTACCAAGTATATGAATTATGTTTTAGAGCATGATTCTTATCCCAAGTCAGTTTTTAAATTCTGTAAAGAATCTAAAATAAAAGAAGAAGAGTTTTATGAATTCTTTGGTAGTTTAGATAGTGTAAATAAAAGAATTTGGAATACTTTTTTTAGCACTACAATAGATGCAATGAATAGCAATGAGGAATTTGAAAAATTATCTAGTAAAGATAAAATGCTCACTTTCTTTTACACGTTTTTTGAGTTATTAACTCTAAATCGTAGTTATGTACTGTTTGCATTAAACTATCATGAAATGCCTCTTAAAAATATGAGTCAGTTGAAGGGACTTCGAAAACATATAAAAGACTTTGCGAAGGAACTTATTGAAGTTGATAATGATGATAAAATGTTTCGAATCGCTAAAAATCCAGTTTCTATTTACTCAGAAGGTGCGTGGTTACAGTTTTTATTTCTTTTGAAATTTTGGATCGATGATGAATCGGCTGGATTCGAAAAAACGGACATTGCAATAGAGAAATCGGTGAATACAATTTTTGATTTATTTGACAATACGCCACTTAGTAGTGTTTTGGATTTTGGAAAGTTTCTTTGGAAAGAAAAAACAATGTGGAACTAATTATTACAGATAATCAAATCATAAATATTTTAAAGATATAAAATGAAGACTATAGATAAAATACCAACCACAAAATTAGGAAGAACAACAGAATTGGTGAAAACCGGTGTGAAAGTGGGTGGAAATTATCTGAAGTATTATAGTAAAAAAGCCGTTAATCCTAAGACTACTAGAGATCAGCTTAATGAAAACAATGCTGCTGATATCTATGATGGATTGAAGAACCTGAAAGGTAGTGCACTAAAGGTAGCGCAGATGCTTTCTATGGAGAAAAATATACTACCTAATGCATATGTTGAGAAGTTTTCTCTAGCACAATTTAGCGTTCCTCCATTGTCTGCACCATTAGTTAGAAGAACATTTAAAAAATATCACGGAAAGTATCCGGAAGATTTATATGATACGTTTGCAACTCAATCTGTTAATGCTGCCAGTATCGGACAGGTACATAAGGCTTCTAAAGACGGGAAAAAACTTGCTGTGAAAATTCAATATCCTGGAGTTGCAGACAGTATAAGTTCTGATTTGGCGATGGTAAAACCCATCGCCATCAGAATGTTTAATTTAAAAGGTAAAGATTCTGATAAGTATTTTCAAGAATTAGAAGGAAAGCTCTTAGAAGAGACAGATTATATACTAGAAGTGCAACAAAGTAAGGAAATAACTGGAGCTTGTTCTAGAATTCCTAATCTTAATTTTCCTAAATATTATGAAGAATTGTCCAGCAAACGTATTATTACGATGGACTGGATGGATGGTGTGCATCTAAGCGAATTTGCAAAACAAAATACAGATCAAGAAAAGGCTGATAAAGTAGGACAGGCCCTTTGGGATTTTTATATGTATCAAATGCATATCCTTAAAGCAGTCCACGCAGATCCACATCCTGGTAATTTCTTAGTTGATAAAGATGATAATTTAATAGCAATAGATTTCGGTTGTGTTAAAAAAGTTCCGTTAGAGTTTTATAAGCCTTATTTCGAATTAGCTGAAAAAGAAAATATAGAAAATCCGGAATTTTTTGCCCTGAAAATGTTTGAGTTGGAAATACTTCGAGAAGATGATTCTCCTGAAGAAAGAACTTTCTTCTCGGAGTTGTTCCATGAAATGCTCAGTCTTTTTACTACTCCTTTTCAGAAGGATACATTTGATTTTGCAGATGAAAAGTTCTGGGGGGCAATAACAGAATTGAGTGAAAAATATTCTAAAGACACAGAAATTAGAAAAATGAATGGTAATAGAGGTAGTAAACACTTCCTGTATATCAATAGAACATTTTTCGGTTTGTATAACTTATTACACGATTTAGGAGCGACAATTCGTGTCAAAAATTTTGAAAAGTACCTTTAGTCAGTCTACGACTGGCTTTGGTTTGTTTATTTATTGGTTAGGTTGTTAGAAAGGCATGCTGTGGTTGGCGTGCCTTTCACTTTTTTAGCTATAATAAGATTAAGAATGATTGTGAGATTTTTATAAAAAAAACCGGAAGCTATGGGGCTAGCTCCCGGAAAACACCTTTTAAAATTAAATTAGATGATTGTGTGTTAAGTTTAATTCAAAGATATTTTTTTGGTTGGGGACAAATTTATATCCGGAGGGCAATTATAATTAAATAAGAAACCTCCGGAAAAACGACAATACTAAATAACCCGCTGTGCACTTTAAAACACCAAAATAGAGTATTGCGTTTATGGTTTCGTAAAACCGGGAACTAAATAATAGTTCCCGGAACCAATTCTGTGAAATAGTGAAAATGGAGGCTGCTATCTTAACTAACAGATTTTCATGGTTTTCAAGATTGGTTTTGCTGTCTATATGATATTTTAATCAATCATTATATATGTTTTTAATCATCTCTAAGTTTATGCTACTTAAAAAACTTGAAGAATGATGCAGGCAATAAGTAAAACGATTATTAAGGCAGTTAAGAATAAAGAAGTTTTGGTTAATATGCGATGGAATTTATCAAATCTATTCATTATACGTTCCGTAGCATTGAACCCGCTTATTCCTGATTAAAAGGAGATGAGATTTGCTTAAGTAAAGATGGTAAAAATTTAATATTGTTTCCATAGTTTATTATTTAGAGTTGGTTGCTCTTTTTTGAATTTTTACTATGATAACAGCCTCGGGTCAAATGTAGGAATTACACTTCGATAATAAATATGGTTTTACATGAATTAAAATATGGTTTTGACTTATTTTTATATTTTTAAGATATTTTAAACATCTTTAATTAAGATGTTTAATGTGTTAAATTAACGATATTTTATGTTTAATTTAACAATTGTTATTGTAGGTTTAAACGGGTGTTTTAACATTTTGTAAACTCTTTTGTCGGGATATCGTACTATTTGATAGAAAGTAGTTTTTATGTTTCACAAGAGGTGCAAACTTTATTTCAAATTTTTAATAAGGGATTTTTCCGATGTTAGTATCATGATATTTACTGTTTAATGAGTTATCTTATTAGAAACTAAAAATCATGTAATTCGTTTTTCTGTTTTTTTTAGAAAATGATAATCGAAGGTTATTATTGATATACGTTTGTAGATTTTATTAATCATTAGTCGAAAAAAGTGATTTTTACAAAAAGTTTTCGCGCTACTCAGATATTTTAAATCAGTAGTTTTAGTCATAATGATTCTTAATATTAATTCTATCTAAAGTATTAAGAATTATTATTTTGAAACAAGAAAATAGTTTAATATGAATACACATTCTATATTTAAAAATGATTTAAAGGAAACTTTAGAGTATGCATTTTCTGTATATTTAATTTAATCTTCAAATGTTATTTATATAGATTTAGATGAGGAGGATGCTAATGTTTCTTTTGTCTTATATAATAAAAAAAGGCAAATTATAAAATCAAAAAATAATTTGTCTTTAAATTCTTTTCTTCAGGAGTGTATAGGGTTGAGGTCACTGATAATGTGAATAAAATATCAAAAGAAATATTAAAGTTTTAACTGTTCTTTTTGTGTTAGGTTATTGCCAATAAACATAGTATTTTCTTGGAATACTCTTAATATGTAATTGAAGAACACGGTGATTTTGTTATGCGTGCATACAATAAGATTGCGGTTTCTTTTATCAAAAAGGCAAGAATACATATCTTGCTCTTTAGTTTTTCTAGCATAATAAGTATTATGCTATAATTACGCACAATACACACTCAATATTATAATATATGTATACTTCAAAAGTAACAGGATTAGGTAGTTATGTTCCTGAAAATGTTGTAACTAATAACGATCTTTCTAAAGTAATGGATACTAATGATGCCTGGATTCAGGAACGTACCGGTATAAAAGAAAGACGTCATATCAAAAAGGGAGATGGAAATAGTACTTCTGTTATGGGAGTAAAAGCAGCAAAAATAGCTCTAGAAAGAGCAAAATTAACAAAAGATGATATAGACCTTATCATTTTTGCAACATTGAGTCCAGATATGTATTTTCCAGGAGGCGGAGTCAGGGTTCAGGATATGATGGATATGAATACGATACCGGCCCTAGATGTTCGTAATCAGTGCAGTGGATTTGTATATGCGGTATCTGTAGGAGATCAGTTTATTAAAACGGGCATGTATAAGAACGTTTTGATTATAGGTAGTGAAAACCATAGTGGAGGACTTGATATGACTACAAGAGGTAGAGGAGTTTCTGTAATATTTGGTGATGGAGCAGGAGCAATGATATTATCCAGAAATGAAAAAGAAGATGGAAGCGGTGTGTTATCTACACATTTACATAGTGAAGGTGCGCACGCTAAGGAGTTATCATTAGAAGGGCCAAGCACAGAACATTGGGTTCCTGAGATTATTGAAGAAAATGATCAGGAAAATATACCTTATTATCCATATATGAATGGTCAATTTGTATTTAAAAATGCAGTAGTGCGTTTCTCTGAAGTTATCAATGAAGGATTACAGAAAAATAATCTTGCTGCTACGGATATAAACATGTTGATACCTCACCAAGCCAATCTAAGAATTTCTCAATTTGTGCAAAAGCAATTTAGATTATCCGACGATCAGGTATATAATAATATTCAGCGATATGGTAATACTACCGCGGCTTCAATTCCAATTGCTCTAACAGAGGCTTGGGAAGAAGGAAAAATTAAAGAAGGTGATTTAGTAGTGTTAGCAGCTTTTGGTAGTGGTTTTACCTGGGGGAGTGCAATTATTAAATGGTAAAAAGAATTAAAACTTGAATAAAATAAAAATCGCGAAACTAGTTAGCTTCGCGATTTTTTATTACCGGGTTATTTTTTTTCTTTAAAGGCTAATTCAAATAAATTATAACCATGATGGTACTGTAATAGACGTAACAATTTTCATAGTGTTACAAAAACAGTATATTTTTTGCGTTTTTTTAACTTTGAGTGTTTTTTGTTTGTGTAATATATAAAATTAACAAATAATATACGAATAATTTATATAATTAACATATTGTTTGACTTCTCTAAAGTATTCCTCCACCTGATTTTTCATTTTTATCTCTTCTTTTTCTGGAAACTTTTCTGTTTTTTCCACTACCAAAACGATATGATAATCCAAGAAAAACGGTTTGCGTTTCTCCTTGAAACTCTCCATTTTGTTCAAAAGGAAAATCTCCAGAAAATCGAAAGCGCATTGTATTAAAAATATCATTAAAATTAATACTTGCAGTCCCTTTTCCTTGTAAGAAATTATAACGTGCTCCAGTATTAACGAAATAAAATGGTTTTGTTTTAAATTGGATTCCTTCTTGTTCGCCTCGGTAAAACCCAAATATTTGAAAGGTTAAGTTTTTGGTAGCTTTAAAATTATTGTTTATTCTAAAATTATAAACTAGAGCTTCCACTTCACTAGATACTTGGATAATTTCATCCATTCCATTAACTTCTATAATATCTTCTACAATACCTTTTTGAGTCTGAGCATAGAGATCAAAACTTGCATTAAAATTCCACCATTTTGTTGGACGATAATTACTGGAAATTTCTATTCCATAGGCAGAATTATTGTCAAAATTTTCAAAAGTAAGTATCTGACCTTCTTCTACAGTTGGATCCGCCAGTAATGTTTGATTGATTTCATCATTAATAAGACGATAAAATGTTCCAGCAGTAATGGATCCGCCAATTAGTTTACGAGTGTAATTTAACTCAATAGAATTTGTGAATTGAGGATCTAACTCAGGATTTCCTCTAGAAGTAATTCTAGGCGTACTCCATTCTCTAATTGGGTTTACTTGATTTAATCCTGGTCTATCTACTCTACGACTATAGCTTAATTGATAAGTGTTTTTTTCTTCTGGCGCGTAGGTTAGATAAGCAGATGGATAGATCGTAAAAATATCATCTTCAAATACCTTCTCATTATTAAAAATTGCTTCTACTTGATAATTTTCCAATCTCGCTCCAAGTTGATATGACCATTTCTCATAGTTTTTTCCATAAGTAGCATATAGTGCGTGAATATCTCTATCATATTGATACTTAGAATCATCAAATAAAGTAGACTCATATTCGTTATCAGTTCGCCTTAATCGACCTTCATAACCTAGTTCTAGTTTTGCTTTTTCTGATAAAGGGTTAACATAATCCAAGTTGATTGTTGTGTTTGTTCTTTCGTTATTTAGTACATCATTATAATTTAATGTAGATCCTCCAATAAAGTTGAAATCATCGTCGCTATCCCCATCGAAAACATTATAATCAACTTCTAGTTCTATGTTGTGCCCTTCTTTTTTGAAGTCATGCTTATAATCAAAGTTATAAGTAGACCCAAGATTATTATTGTTATTTATAAGATCTTGAAAAATATTGTCTTCTGGTGTATCAAAAAAGAGTATATCTGTTGTTCCCGACGTGGCGCCGTCGAATAAATTTTGATTTGTGTAAAAGGATACTGTATTATGGTCATTTATATAATAATCAAATCCTACCTTAAATAAGTGAGATTTGTTGTTATCCTGAAAACGAAAATTAGTTCTATAATTTTGGTCTCCTCTAAAAACAAAACCTTGATTTAAGTTTTTGGTAATGTTTGCACCATAATTTCCGTATACATTTATTTTACCACTTCTGTAGTTTAGATCTATGGAACTGTTAAATCGTGCGTTTTTATCCCAATTTACTCCTAGATTTATGTTTCCATTAAATCCGATATTGGCGTTTTTACGTAATACAATATTAATAATACCACTCATTCCTTCTGGATTATATTTGGCAGAAGGGTTGGTAATTAACTCTACAGATTTAATAGAAGTAGAAGGAATTTGTTTCAATAGTTGTGTTGGAGAAATATTGGTGGGTTTACCATCTATTAGTATTTGTACATTGGGATTACCACGTAATGCAATATTACCATCTTGATCCACATTTACCGATGGAATGTTTTGCATAATTTCAGCAGCAGTACCTCCAGTAGTTGTTAGATCTTTTCCAATATTAATTACCTTTCTATCGATTTTTTGCTCTATTGTGGTTCGCTCCGCAATAATGGTGACATCATCTAATGCCTGAGCTTCTTCTTCTAAATAAATTATACCCGCATTTATATCTTTACTTTTTCTAGAAACTTCAATAGGTTGGGTATAACTAGTATATCCTATAAATTGTATTTTTAAAGTATAACTTCCTTTTGGAATATCCGTAATTAAAAAAGTTCCGTCTTCTTTGGTAATACCACCACTGATTAATTTTTCAGCCCCATCATTAATAATAATAGTGGCGTAGGGTATAGGTTGGTTAAGACCTTTATCGATTACTGTTCCCTTTACAGTTCCTATAACTGCATCATTATTGGGTTGTGCTGTTACTATAGCACAGCATAATGATAGAAAAAAAAGAATTAGTTTTTGGCCTGTATATCGACCAAGTAGATTGATTGTTTTCATCTGAACGTTTATTTGATTGATTTTTATGTTAAGCAATGTACTTTGTATTGCATAATACGTTTGCACATGTTTTCAGTTCTTGCACACGTTGATTAGGCGTGTTTGATATATGACGACTTAGTGTAAAATCTGTTACACCATAAGTCTTTTTTAACAATAAATTATATAATCAAAGACCGCCCCTGGATAAGGGGCGGTCTTCTATAATAATCAAATAGTAACACTAACCATCAACTATGAATAAAATTTGATTATTAAGTAACTAACTAACTAACTAAATTTATGAAAAATCTTATTTCTTTCTTATAAGACGCGAGAGGCAGGGCTTATGTTACAGCTCGTTTTTGTTTTTAACATTTTTGGGTTTATTTTTAACGTTTAAACGATGAAACACTATGGTATTAACTTTATTTTGCGGTTAAATTATTAAGTAATATGTCCAAAAAGACCTTGGTATTGGGAGCTTCCTTAAAATCTAATCGATATTCTAATCTAGCTATTCATAGATTAGTAAACCATAAACAGAATGTAGTTGCTTTTGGGCTTCGCGAAGGAGAAGTGTCTGGGATTAAAATAGAGACTGATTTGATTGATTTTGATGATATTGATACCATTACGTTATATCTTAATCCAGCTCGACAAAAGCAATATTATGAATATATCGTGAGTCTTAATCCCAGAAGAGTCATTTTTAACCCGGGAACTGAAAACCCAGAATTGTATGACATCCTGAAGCGATCTACTATAGAAGCTGAGGTTGCTTGTACATTAGTGTTACTTTCTACGAATCAATATTAGTCCTATGAATGTAAGTAACCCATTAAGCGGAAGTAATTCATAACCAATTTTATAATCACCGATTAATTCAGAAGGTATTTTCCATACACCAATAATAACCAAAACAGAGATCAACGCTACAATCCACGTATACTTATCCTTTACTTTGTGATTGGTAAAAATCCCGAAAGCAAATAATCCTAGTAATGGACCGTAGGTGAAAGTAGCAACAGTTAGTAAATTACTGATTACATTTTCGGTTAATACATGTTTGAAAATTATAATCACAATAATTAATAAGACACTCATAGCAATATGAGTCTTCTTTCTGATCGCTACTTGATCTTGCTTGTCTTTTTTCTCGATTCCTAAAAAATCAATACAGAAAGAAGTTGTTAGGGAAGTCAGTGCACTATCTGCACTACTATATGCTGCAGCGACTAAACCAAGAATAAAGGCGACAGCCAATACGATGCCTAATCCACCATTAATTGCTATTTCAGGAAATAACAAATCTGTTTTGGTATTTCCATCTACTATTGGAGTAGCTATATTAAATTGATCTGCGTATATAAAAAGTAAAGCACCTAATAAAAGAAAAATAAAGTTTACTACAATTAGTACTAGACTAAAAGAAACCATGTTTTTCTGTGCCTCTTTTAAATTACGACAAGTTAAGTTTTTTTGCATCATATCCTGATCTAATCCTGTCATACATATAGCAATAAACATACCTCCGATAAATGACTTGAAGAAATGATTTTTTTCTAAAAAGCTGTCAAAGAAAAATATTTTATCATAGTTTTTTAATTCTTCGGAAGAAAGAAACTCTGAGAATGACCATCCTAATTGATCATTAATATAAAATATCGCAGTCCCTACTGCTATTAACATAAATAATGTCTGTAATGTATCTGTCCAAACAATTGTTTTGATGCCTCCTCTAAAAGTATATATCCATATAAGAAGTATCGAAAGGATAACAGTAATTTCGAAAGGTATATTCCATTCATCAAAAATGTATTGTTGCAATACAATTGCCACAAGATATAGTCTAAAAGAAGCACCTAAAACTCTAGATATGAAGAAAAAGAAAGCTCCTGTTTTATAACTAACTACTCCAAACCTTTCTTCTAGATATTGATAAATAGAGGTGACATTCAATTTGTAATAGATAGGCATCAAGATATATGCAATGATAAAATACCCAACCAGATATCCGAAAACAACCTGCATATAACTAAACTGTGCACCCTCGACCCATCCAGGAACAGAAATAAATGTTACTCCACTTAATGAGGCACCAATCATTCCAAAAGCAACTATATACCAAGGGGATTGTTTATTTGCTTTAAAAAAAGCTTCATTTCCTGAACTTTTTCCTGTGAAATATGAAATTAAAAGTAATACACCAAAGTAAGCAGCGATTAAAAGCAGAATATGTATGGGTTGCATATAGAAATCCGAATTAGTAAAACACCAAAATACGAATTAATTTTATTGATGCATGTTTTTATGAAAAATCTTATAACCTAAGAATTCGATTCATATTATTTCTGCTATATCAAGTGTCAATATAATTGTTAAAGATAAACCTAGTAGTGAGGCTATCGTATTTGTATTTCCTAATTGGGATTTTGGAATGTTATAAGTTAAACTGCTAATTATGCGTAAGTTCATTAAAAATATAAACAAAATAGAAAATAAAATCACTAGTAAAAATAAAATAATTTCTAAGGTTAGTATGTCATCTAAAATTTCAAATATGAGAGAAAATAAAGTTTTAAAAAAGAAAAAATAGAAATAAGAAGTCATAAAAATCCAGCCTATTTTCTTGTTTAAAAAAATTCCAATAAATGGCAAAAATAGAATGGATACAGGACGGAGATATTTTCGATTAAACATCATTCGTAAGTAGCTGAATACTCCAGAATTATCATTCAGGTTATATTCAAAATTTAATTCTTTAAAACCTTTATACGTATATAATAAGAATAAAAATAAAATGATTGATTTTATAAAACAAAGTAAATAAAAGTGTGTTGTATTTTGTTTAGAAATTAACACTATCGATTCCTTACATCACTTTCGACTATACCATCTCGTAATCTAATTACACGATGTGCGTGAGCGGCTACTTCTTCTTCATGTGTTACTAAAATCACAGTATTACCCGCAGCGTGAATGTCATCAAATAATTGCATGATCTCTAGAGAAGTTTTAGAATCTAAGTTTCCAGTTGGTTCATCTGCTAGAATAATAGAAGGTTTATTGACCAATGCACGACCTACAGCAACTCGTTGTCGTTGACCTCCTGAAAGCTGATTAGGTTTATGATCCATACGATCTGCCAGTCCAACATCTGTTAATACTTCTTCAGCTCTTATATTCCTATCTTTTTTAGAAATTCCGGCATATACCATGGGTAAAGCAACATTATCTAGTGCAGTGGTTCTTGGTAGAAGGTTAAAGGTCTGGAAAACAAAACCAATTTCTTTATTTCTAATATCCGCTAATTCATCATCCGTCATTTTACTTACATCATTACCGTTTAGATCATAAGTTCCATCTGTTGGTGTATCAAGACAGCCTAAAAGATTCATTAAAGTAGATTTTCCAGATCCAGAGGGTCCCATAATGGCAATGTAATCTCCTCTTTTTATTTCCAGATCAATGCCTTTAAGTACATAAACGGTTTCCTGACCCAATTGAAAATTTCTAATGATACCTTTAATATCGATAACGTTTTCCATGCGATGTATTATGTTACAGTTGTAAGATACAATTTTAGTCTATATGACGCATCATCGATAAAGTTGTTACAATCTAATTACAAAATGTTCCTTTTCCTGCTCTTTTCTGAAAAATACAAACCCAAAATGATACGTATTAATGGTTACTTTAGCTTTGGGGTGATTCTGTAATTGTTCCCAAATACTTTGATTTTCTTTGGACTTATTTATCGAATTTAGAAGAAGAAGAGAATCATTATGGACTTTAGAAAACAAAATATCCAAAAACTTTTGATGTTTTTTCAATTGATCAATATCCAAATAAATGAAATCAAACTGACCCAGGTCTTCTAATGAATAATAGATTGTAGAAGAATTATCAATTGATAAAACCTGCCCTATGAAATTCCATGAATTATCAAGAATTAATATCTTCTTATATTCAAGATATGCTATTAACCTGTTTAGAAGCTTTATGTTCTTTAAGCTTATCTCCGGAGTATTGTCTTTATGGATAGCTATAATCGATGGATAAGATGCTCTTTGCTTTCTATTGTAAAAACATTTTGTAACTAGGTTGTATACAAAAGGAGAATGTACACCATGTTGATTGGTGGATTTCCATAAAAAATATAGATATGATTTAATTTTAAATAGCATCAGTACTAGAAATAGATTTAGTTACTCCATTTTCTCAGATAGTTCTAACCAACGCATTTCCTTTTCCTCTATATCTTCTATAATCTTTTTTAGTTTTGCTGACTCTTCGTTGATTTTGTCTCCTTCTAATGAACCACTAGTAAAAAGCGCTTCGATTTCTTTTTTCTGAATCTCTAATTTTTTTAGATCACGTTCTATACGGTTGTATTCTTTTTGCTCATTATAAGGTAAAGCAGTCTTGCTTTCTTTTTTCCAGGAAGTTTTTGTTTTAGGTTCAGCATCTACAGTTTTGATTTTCTCTGGTGTACGACTATTTTCATAAGCGCGATAATCAGAATAATTACCAGGAAAATCTTCAATGATTGCATTTCCTCTAAATACAAACAAGTGATCCACTATTTTATCCATAAAATAACGGTCGTGCGATACCACAATTAGACAACCTGGAAAATCAAGCAAGAAATTTTCTAAAACATTTAAGGTAACAATATCTAGATCATTTGTAGGCTCATCCAGAATTAAAAAGTTAGGGTTTTGTATAAGAACGGTACATAAATATAATCGCTTTCTTTCGCCACCACTTAGTTTTTCTACAAAATCATATTGCTTTTTACGGTCGAATAAAAAACGTTCTAATAATTGTTGTGCAGAAATCTGTCTTCCTTTTTTTAAGGGAATGTAGTCACCAAATTCTCTGATTACTTCGATTACTTTTTGTCCTTCTTTAATGGTAATTCCCCGCTGTGTGTAATACCCAAATTTTACGGTATCACCAACTACTATTTTCCCTTGATCTGGTTGGATAGCTCCAGTAAGCATATTCAGAAATGTGGATTTTCCAGTTCCGTTTTTTCCAATAATACCAACTCGTTCTCCCTTTCTGAATACATACTCATACTTGTCTAATAACGTTAGATTTTCAAAGCTTTTAGAGATTTTATGGATTTCGAGAATCTTACTTCCCAGACGTTCCATATTAATTTCTAATTGTACTTCGTGATCATTTCTTCTCTGATGAGCACGTTCTTTGATTTCATAGAAATCATCAATTCTAGATTTGGATTTTGTTGTGCGGGCTTTGGGCTGTCGTCGCATCCAATCCAATTCTTTTTTATAAAGTTGTTTTGCTTTACCGGTTTCAATTTCTTCGTTAGCTATTCTAGCTTCTTTATTCTGGAGATAATAGGCATAATTACCTTTGTAGCTATACAACTTACCATTTTCCAATTCTACAATCTCATTACATACATTTTCCAAAAAATAACGATCGTGAGTTACCATAAAAAGTGTAAAATTCTCTTTAGCAAAATACTCCTCTAGCCATTCGATCATTTCTAGATCCAGATGGTTAGTGGGTTCATCAAGATAAAGTAATTCTGGTTTACTTAGTAATATATTCGCTAATGCAAGTCTCTTTTTTTGTCCTCCGGAGAGTTTACTTACTTTTTGATCTAGATTTTCGAGCTTTAACTTAAAAAGAATTTGCTTGTATTGTGTCTCAAAATCCCAAGCATTAAGAGCGTCCATTTGTTCAAATGCTTTTTGGTATGCCTCTGCATCATCTGGATTTTCTAAAGCTTTTTCATAGGAGTTGATTACCCGCAAGATCTCATTATCTGCCGCAAAAATAGTTTGCTCTATCGTTAAGTCAGGATTTAGGTTTGGTTCTTGAGGTAAGAACGCAACTTTTAGATTTTTTCTATAAACTACTTGTCCCTCATCAGGTTCTTCATCACCAGCAATAATATTAAGTAAGGATGTTTTTCCCGTTCCATTTTTTGCAACAAAACCTACTTTCTGACCTTCATTTATTCCAAAAGAAATATTTTTAAAAAGGATGCGCTCCCCAAAGGATTTGGCTATATTTTCGACTGATACGTAATTCACTTATTAATTTTAAAATTGACGCAAAGATAGATAGAAATAGATTCTATGAAAGCTTTTACGAGATCTATAATCTTTCTTTTAGATGACAATTAGATATTTTTCTTATTTTTAAATACTTTTGATTTCCCTAAATTGAACTATAACACAGCCTATGAATAAACCTTTACTTACGATTGTTATTTTTTTATGCACACATTTTTTCATAGCCCAAGAGACTTATCGTGATGAATTTGGTATTGTTTCATATGCCAATAATGATGGGACTTCTAACTGGGTGGGAAATTGGGTAGAGGTTGAGCCTTTTGATATTAATGATAATCCTGCTGGAGGGTTTATTGCTATTTTAGGAAATCAATTAGACTTCAATTGGATTTGGTCAGAAACTATTACAAGAAGTGTTAATATTGCTGGAGCCACATTGGCAACCTTATCTTTTGATTGGGAGACTAGAACTTTAGATGCAAATGAAGAGTTGTCAATTCAGGTATCTGATGATGGAACTACATTTACCACACTAGCAAGTTTTGGAGGCACACAAACAGGATCTTTTAGTCAAAATATATCTATTTACATTTCAGCTAATACTACGATAAGATTTGTTAATACGAATTCTAATTGGACAGATTCCGGAGATATTGCGATTATAGATAATGTGCAAATTGAAGCTTTGTTTCCTGATGAACCTCCTGTAATTGTCGTAACCGGTGATAGACATTTTTGTCCCAATGCAACTAATTCGATAGCAGTAGTAGAAACAGTTAGTATAACAGATCCAGATGATATAAATTTAGAGCAACTTACAGTACAGATTGCTACTGGTTATCAAAATGGACAAGATTTGTTAACATTAACAGGTGTTCATCCAAACATTACTGATACTTGGGATGTTACCGAAGGTCGATTGACATTAATAGGTCCTGCCACTCTTGCTGAGTTTGAAGCTGCTGTTTTGGCTGTAAATTTCTCTTCTATACCACCTGTAATTAATGGTTTAAGAGAGTTCTCTGTTGTTTTAGGAACTCCTTTATATTTGCCGGAAACAGGACATTATTATGAATTTGTACCTTCTTTAGGAATTCGTTGGGATGATGCTAGAGATGCAGCAGCTTTAAGAACGTTTTTTGGTTTCCAGGGATATATGGCTACACTTACTAGTGCTATAGAAGCTACTTTTGCAGGAGACCAAATAACAGGAACAGGTTGGATAGGGGCTAGCGATAATTTTGGATCGGGAGAAGGAGATTGGCAATGGGTAACAGGACCAGAAGCAGGAACATCATTTTGGATAGGAAATCAAACAGGTACTGTGGTACCTGGAGAATTTGCATTTTGGAATAACAATGAACCAAATGATTTTCCTGATGCGGGAATCGATGGGCAAGAAAATTATGCGCATATAACGGACGATACTATTGGTGTGCAAAATTCGTGGAATGATCTGCCAATAGGAGGTGGAGGAGGTGCTTATGTTGCTCAAGGATATATTGTAGAATATGGAGGATTACCTGGCGATCCAGTGCTACAAATATCAGGTGTAACAAGATTGAGAATTAGTTGTACTGTGATTACAAATAGAAATAAAACGTACAGAGTTAATTACTAATTATACTTGTATTGGTAGGTGTTGGTTTAGTTTAACTACCCATTTTCTTTCTTCGTCTAGTCATGGAAAATAGAAAAATAAAAATCATAAGAAAAATGGCAACTCTTGCCAGATAATCTCCAGCTTTGACATAAAAGGTTATTTTGTCATTAGTTTTAAGCGTTCCTTTTAGCACTCCTTGCTCATTATATGCCAGAGAAGAAACAATAGTTCCGGTTTGATCGATGATAGCAGAGATTCCAGTGTTGGCACTTCTAGCAATACTTCTTCGGGTTTCTATGGCCCTGAATTTTGCATAAGCTAGATGTTGTTTATGTCCCTGCGTGATTCCCCACCACGCATCATTGGTAATGATAGCAAGAAAATCGGCATTATTCCTTACATAACCTGATACAAATTCACCATATACACTTTCGTAGCATATAATTGGTCCTGCACCAATACCTTCTTTTGTAAGGAATACTTCACGATCGGATTGAGTTGTTTTTTTGGCAACAGTACCACCCAAATCTATCATAGCATCTCCAACAATTGGTTTAAAAACACTTTGATAAGGAAAATTCTCTACTCCAACAACCAATTTACTTTTGTGGTACAGTTCATTGGTTCCATCTGGTCTTACGAAGAATGCAGAATTATAATCATCATAAAATACACCACTTTTATGTTCATTTGTCTGAGGATGAACTTTAGATGGATCTTTGAACACATCGAGTAGTGAAATACCAGATAAGAAATTCGCTTTTGGATATTTATTAATGATGCTTAAAGCAGTTTTTTTGGCAATAGAACTCTGAAAGTTTTTTAATCTGTTATTATCCGCAAAAACAGTTTCTGGTGCTATGATAAAATCTGTTTGATCACTAATCTCTGTTCCAGTAAGGGAACTTAATAAACTCCCTACACGATCATCCGTAGTATTATACTTTTCTGTGTAAGGGTTTATATTGGGTTGTAAGATTATTACTTCTATATCTTGACCATCTTCATCATAGGTTTTCAGGATAACAAAAGAAATTAAAATAGGAATGAGTATAATTAATCCATTTCGTATTGCTGATCGATATAAGATGGATTTATCTTTGTGCTCTATAAAAAGTAACGCACTTTTATAGATTCCGATATTTACAATCCAGATCCATAAGGTTCCTCCAAAAGTACCAGTGTATTCATACCATTGTATCCACGAGGTGAAATTAGCAAATCCATTACCTAAATTAAGCCAGGGCCATGAAAACTGCCATTGTAAATGCAAGTATTCGAAACTCATCCAGATACATATCAGAAAAATAGATCCAATAGTAAATGATGCCCGTCTAGCTATAATATGATAGATAAGAAATACTAACGCCATGAGTAGGCTATTCACAATTTCGGCAAACCACATACCGAAAGGAGTAGAGTTGTAAATCCACCAAGTAGTGATCATATTCCATATAAATAGTGCTAAAAATGCCAATCCAAATATCTGACTTTTATGATATTTATTATAACGTATTTTATATTCGGTAATTAGTAACGGAACAAAGCCGAAAAAAAGAAATAGCGGAAAACCATAAGTTGGCCATCCAATAGCGAGTAACAAACCGGATGAAATTGCAAGTAAGATATTCTTCATATAAGAGTGTTCTGTCTTAATAACGAAAATAAACTTATTTCGTTACAATACTTAAAACCTAAATTAAAAAAAAATGTAATTATTGTAAAGTATCTATCTAAAGACACTCCAGTCTACCTTAATTGAAAATACATTAGAATAAATCGCTGCACTTTGATCTCCAATATCAGTTAAAGCGTAATCAACTTGTATGCCTTTATATTGAAAACCTATTCCAAAATTAGGTTGAAAACCTACATTGTCAGATCCATCAAACTGCTCTATATTTTGAAAATTACCAACACCTCCACGTAAATAAACAATTTTAGCGTAATCCAATTCAAAGCCAAAAGCGGGTGTGATACTAAGAGCAGAAGAAGAAATAATGTCATTAGTTTCTGCAAAACGGACAATCATGTCTAATTCTGTATTTAGTCCTATTTTCTTACCTAAGTCAAAATTTCTTGCAGCACCAAATTGTAGTTTTGGGATAGTTATTTCTGTAGTTTCTGGTAATTCTTGATCTCTAATTTGTGGTATTTGGTCTTCATCAGGGATACCATCGCCATTAAGATCACCAATAGCAAAATCATCTACACTCCACGCATTAAAAGTAGTGGTGATATCTCTTACCATAATTCCAAATTGCCAATTGTTTTTCTGATATTGTAATGCCGCATCAAGACCAAATCCCCAGGAAGACGCAAAATCCCCAATGACTCTTCGGATTACCTTTGCATTTACTCCATAACTTAATCCCTCAATAGGTAGTTTTCTAGAATACGAAAATGTAAAGGCATAATCTGCTGCGGAGAATAAATTGATCCTAGTATAATCAATATTTCCATCGGCATCTACTAGGCTCGTGGTATCAAGAATATCATCTACTCCAAATCTAATTAAAGAGAGCGCAATGGCACTTTTTTCATCCAGTGGCATGGCAAAAGCTAAATAGTCATAATTAGCAATATTCGCAAAATACGCTGCGTGCATAAAAGATACTTGATTATCTTCTAGGTGAATTAATCCAGCAGGGTTCCAATATCCAGAATTTACATCTCCAGAAGATGCTACCACAGCATTAGCCATACCTAAAGCACCAGCATCTACACCAATGTTTAGAAATTCATTAGAGTATTTTCTAGTCTGTGCCAAAGAAATTGATACAGTTAGAAAGAGTAAAACAATTATAATTCTTTTCAATCCAAGCGATTTTTCACAAATATCTCACTATTTTTCAACATGATAAACTTTATTTGCGATTTCATATTGTGCAGTCTATGTTAATAGACGAAAATAGTTTGTTATTTTTACACAAAAATCAAACCATATGCAGTTTAAAAAGCAAATTCCTAATATTATTACGCTACTTAATCTTTTTTGTGGATGTATAGCTACAATTTTAGCAGTTCAAGGAGCTTTAGAATTGGCGGCGCTTTTTGTGGTGCTTGGCATTGGTTTCGATTTTTTTGATGGTTTTGCTGCCAGAATTCTTAATGTTCAGAGTGAATTAGGATTGCAATTAGATTCTTTAGCAGACATGGTCACCAGTGGATTAGTGCCAGGTGTTGTAATGTATCAGTTACTTACAAAAGTTTTTGGTTATCCTTATCGTTTTGTTTCTGAAGAATCAGAATATATTACTTATAGCGAATTTGTCTTAAAAGATTTTGGGATAGTGTATCTACCATTGTTAGGACTTCTTGTGACTCTGGCTTCTGCTTATAGGTTGGCTAAGTTTAATGTCGATACGAGACAAACTACATCTTTTATTGGATTGCCGACTCCTGCAAATGCTTTATTAATTTTAAGTCTACCATTAATTCTGCAGTTTCAAACAGAAGTTTGGATCTCAGATATTATACTTAATCAATGGTTTTTGATTGGTTTAACACTAATAAGTTGTTATTTATTAAATGCTGAAATTCCGTTGTTTGCATTGAAATTTAAAACATGGGGATTTGCAGAAAATAAAGTGCGTTATATATTCTTGTTAATCAGTCTAGTGCTTTTATTAATTCTTCACTTTACCGCAATACCTTTTGTGATATTGTTATATGTACTGATATCTATTATTTTTAAAGAAAAAAGCACTCTTTAATACTTATAAGTAAATGAAAAATGTTTTCATACTACTGTTTTTTTTGATAGGTATAGCTTTTATATTTAACTGTTCGAATGAAGTAAGAAATACAGTTAAAGAAAAGAATGACGGTATCGTGTTAGTTAAAAAACATGATTCATTATATTATATACAGATTAAATCAGATTCTTTAATAGACTCTTGGAAATTACCATATCCTGTGTATCAATTTCAAATAGGAGATGTAAATGCAAATGGAAAGAAAGATATATTAGTGGGAGTTATTAAAACTACTCGATTTGACTCTGTAAAGGGTAAACGTCTTTTTATTTTTAAAAACTATAAAGGATATGTCCGTCCATTATGGTTGGGATCTAGGTTAGGTAAACCGTTAATAGATTTTAATTTTGTAAAAAGAAAAGACGGAAACTTTATTAGAAGTATTGAAAAAGAAAAGAGCGGAAAAGTATTAATAGCAGAATATAAATGGCGTAGATTCGGATTAGAATTTAAAAGATATATTCATCGAGAAATAGATAGTGTAGTAGCAATGCGTATAGTTAAAAACGAAAATTGATAAATAAAAAGAATTATGAAAAGACAGATACTCTTTACTAGTTTCATTTTGTTTTTAATCGCCTGTGGAGGTGATAAAAAATCCGAAGAAAAAAAACAAACTGTTGCTTCTCCAAATGTTGTTGAAAAAGTAGAAAAGCATGAAGAACTTAATGAAGATGTAGAGAATCCTATTTTGATCAATGGCGAATTAGATATAGAACAATTAGGAGGAGATATTGATTTAAAAATGAATGTTTCTTCGTTAAGTCTTTATGAAATTAGGATTTTGCGTAACAGTTTTGCTGCTAAACAAGGCTATTGTTTTATGAAAGGTGATCTCAGATATACTTTTAGTGCTACAAGTTGGTACGATGAAAGAATGGAAGATCGTTATTGGGCAGAAGAAGGAGGGAAGGATATAGAACCTATTTCCTATTCGAATGAAGAAACAATTTTTATTGAGAAATTGAAAAAAAGAGAAGATGAATTAAAAGGACAAAATTTAATACAAAAAGGGGGCAAGCAATTGGCGAATGTGAGTAATGTCGTGAACCTTTTTCAATTAAATGAACCCGCACCTGAGTTAATGAGCATGTTAGGTAAGAATGGTTTTGCAATTGTACCTAATAACAATATTCAGTTATTTCACTTATACGAACAGAATGATTACGCAGAGTTCCCGAATTTTGTAACAACAGATATGTATATGCAATTGTTCCATATGTATTTTGGTTACATCCTTAAACAAATAGAAGAAGAGCAATTTATTCCTATCCTGTCTCAGATCTGTGAATCAATGATAAAGGATATGCAAGGGTTAGTAACTTCTGCCTCTGATGAATCTATCAGAGAAATAGCAAAATTCAATCATACATATTATGCGATAGCATATACTGTTTTAACTGATAAAAAAATAGAAGTACCATCAGGTTATGAGCAACATTATGAAACTGAATTAATGTCAATTAAGAATGCAGAAGATAGTACTTCTAAGTTTTTAGAATTTCAGGAGGTCAACTTTCCTTATAGTTTGTTTAAACCTCGAGGTCATTATACTAGTACCGAAACGTTAAAACGATATTTTAGTGCAATGATGTGGTTGCAATCTGCGCCTTTTTGTCTCAATAATGATTTGCAATTCAAAAGAGCTTTGGTGAATGCATCTGTTTTAGGAGACAGTCCAAATTTTAAGAAAGAGACATTACAGAAGTATAAGGCAATAATGGAACCGATTAATTTTATAATAGGTCAGCCCGATAATGTTTCCTTTTTAGATTTGATAGATTTAATTGAAAAAGAAGAACTTCCGATAGAGGAGATTTTACAGAATACAGCTGTTATAGAAAAAATGAAGGAGGAAGTGAAAAAAATGGCAGATATTAAAGATAAAATAAAATCAGGTGGTGGAAGTTGTAAAATAAAAATCAACTTTATCCCACAACGATATTTATCTGATAACGATGTTCTTCAGAATTTAGTAGATCTAAAAAGTAAAGTTTCTAAACGCCCATATCCACAAGGTTTAGATGTAATGGCTGCTTTTGGGAGCGCATCAGCAGAAAACTTATTATTGAATGAGTTAAAAGAAGGTGAAAAATGGAGTGAGTACCCTACGTTGCTTTCTGATATGCAGCAAGAAATGGGTGATCTTAATTGGGATGCTACTTTATATAGTAAATGGATACAAAGTTTATTGGAGTTACAAAAGCCGAATGATAAATATCCTTATTTTATGCAAACTTCGCAATGGGATAAGAAGAACTTAAATGCATCATTGGCATCTTGGGCAGAACTTAAACACGATTCTATTCTTTATGCAGAACAACCAATGGCAGCTGAGTGTGGATCTGGAGAAGAGGTGCCAAGTCCATATACTGTCGGTTATGTAGAACCTAATATAGGATATTGGAATACCGTTATTGAATTAATAGATTTAACAAAATCTGTCTTAGAAAGAAATAAGTTGTTAAACTCTAATATTTCTAGAATCACAACCGGTTTAAGAGAAAATGCAGAGTTTTTATTATCTGCGAGTAAAAAAGAACTTGCCGGTAAGAAGTTATCTGTACAAGAGTATGGTCAGATAGAAATAATAGGTAGTACATTCGAATGGTTGACATTAGACCTTGTTAAACAAAAAGATCAATACCTCGATGGTTGGCATAACGTAAAAGGAGCTGATAAATCAGTGGCGGTTGTAGCAGATATCTATACAGCCAATGGTGATAACAACCCCGACAAAGGTATTTTGCATGTAGCAACGGGAAACGTAAACGATATATATGCAGTGGTAGAAATTGAAGGATATTTATATATAACCAAAGGTGCAGTATTTGGATATCATGAATTTCATCTTCCGATGGGAAATCGTTTAACAGATGAAGAATGGCAGGAAATGATAGAAAACAATGAAGCAAAAGGAATACCAGAATGGATGAAAGATATTATTGTGCCAATACCTGTTCCTGAAACCAATGAAAAAATATTCTATAGTTCGGGATGTTAAAAGAAACTAAACATTCTTTTTTGATTCAATACAAGTTTTACATATTGGTTGTTGTATTGCTGATTACCCTAGTAGCGTTTGATTCTTGTGATGTGTTTAATAATAGTTCCAATGAGGTTAGTATTGTTTTTGCTGGAGATCTGTTATTAGACCGAGGGGTAAGGAATCGTATTGAGCATTTAGGAATGGATAGTTTGTTTGATTCATCTATAGATTCAGTTTTTGGAAAAAGTGATGTTGTTATTGCAAACCTAGAATGTCCTGCTACAGCTATAAAAGAACCGATCAATAAAAAATTTATTTTTAGAGCAGAACCGTCTTGGTTAATGTCATTAAAAGATCATGGAATTACTCATCTTAATATGGCTAATAATCATTCTATGGATCAGGGTAGAAAAGGTCTTGTAGATACGAATAGGAATATCCTAGATACTGGTTTGACGCCTTTAGGATATGGCAAGGATACTAAACAAGCTTGTCAACCGCAATTAATAGCAACCACTCCTAGAAATGTTTATGTGTTCTCCTCTCTTCAGGTTCCATCAGAAAATTGGATGTTCCTAGAGGATAAACCTTGTGTATGCGAAGATTCTTTTGAAACAATTTCTTATAAGATTAAGAAATTAAAGAGTAAGGAGCCTAATTCGGTAGTTATAGTTCAATTACATTGGGGAGCAGAACATACGCGGGTTCCACTAACATATCAAAAGCAGCAAGCGTATCTATTAATTGATTCTGGGGCTGACGGTATTATTGGACATCACCCTCATACAATCCAAACAGTAGAGTTGTATAAACAAAAACCAATTTACTATAGTATAGGTAATTTTATATTTGATCAGAATAAGCCTATAAATTCTAAAGGATTATTGGTACAGTTAAAAGTGAGTAAAAAGGATATTACTTTTAATCAATTAGAATTTATAATTGAAAAATGCACACCAAAAATTTTATATGAATAGAATAAGAGTCGATCTAAAAATCTAATTTCTTTTTTCTTAATTCAAAATTTTGACCAAGATATACTTTACGCACCATTTCGTCTTCAGCTAACTCTTCTGGTTTTCCTGCTTTAAGAATACTTCCTTCGAACATTAAATAGGTTCTATCTGTGATTGCAAGTGTTTCCTGTACATTATGATCAGTAATCAGAATACCAATATTTTTGTTTTTTAGCTGCGCTACAATCCTTTGAATATCTTCTACTGCTACTGGATCAACTCCTGCAAAAGGTTCATCAAGTAGAATAAAATTAGGGTCGGTAGCCAATGCTCGGGCTATTTCTGTTCGGCGTCGTTCACCACCACTTAATAAATCACCACGATTTTTTCTAATATGTCCTAAACCAAATTCTTCTATTAGGGACTCCATCTTATGCAGTTGCTCTTTTTTAGACAACTTTGTTAATTGTAGAACACTTAATATATTATCTTCAATACTTAATTTTCTAAAAACAGAAGCTTCCTGTGCTAAATATCCAATTCCATTCTGAGCACGTTTATACATCGGAAATTTAGTGATGTCCGTAGTATCTAGTGTGATTTTACCACCATTAGGTTTTACCAGGCCAACAATCATATAAAAAGAAGTCGTTTTACCAGCTCCATTAGGTCCTAAGAGCCCTACAATTTCTCCTTGGTTTACTTCCAAAGAAATCCCTTTTACTACTTTTCTTCCTTTGTATGATTTTATTAGATTTTCTGCTTTTAATTTCATCTGTTATTTTTGTTTATTTTTAAAGGTCAGATGGAATTCGCCATTAAAAATGCATCATTAAAATTAACTTTTCACCAATGTCTCATTTTATAACCAGAATGACTTCTTTAAATATTTAGTGTTGCTAAAATGAGCTGATAAATTTACACTATTCTTTTGAACCTGAAATTTAAGATTCTTTTGCTTCCAATGCATCCCAAAACTCATATGCACGACGTAAATGAGGTATTACAATAGTACCACCAACCAAAGTAGCAATACTTAGGGTTTCTACCACTTCTTCTTTAGTTAAACCTTCTTTGTAGCAGGTCTCTAAATGATACCTTACACAATCATCGCATCTAAGAACAGCTGAAGCTACTAAGCCTAACAACTCTTTTGTTTTTACATCCAAAGCTCCTTTCATAAAAGCATTAGTGTCTAAATTGAAAATTCTTTTAATGATTTTATTATTGTCTTCTAAAATACGAGAGTTCATTTTCTCTCTATATTCATTAAACTCTTCTACTACGTTACTCATTAGGTTTTCGATATTAATTTGTTTTGTTTTTTGATCACCATTTTAGAAATAAAGATACTTATCTCGTATAACACTAAAATAGGAATTGCAACAATAACCTGACTTGCAATATCCGGTGGTGTAATTACTGCTGATAAAATTAAAACAATTACCAGAGCAAATTTTCTGTATTTTTTTAAGAATTCTGGAGTTACCAAACCTACTTTAGTTAGGAAAAACATGATTACTGGCAACTCAAATATTAACCCACAAGCAATTACTGAAGCTCTTAATAGTCCAATATAACTATCAATATCGAATTCATTAAGGACTTCTTCACTTACCTGATATCCGCCTAAGAAATTAATAGATAATGGAGTAATCACGTAGTATCCGAAAAGAACGCCTAGGAAAAATAGAAATGAGCAAATTATGATAAACCCTTTAGAATGTTTTTTTTCGTTACTATGCATTGCAGGAGCAATAAATTTCCAAAATTCATATAAAACATATGGGAAAGCAGCTATAAAACCTGCCGTAATAGATGTCCAAATATGGACAGAGAACTGTCCAGCAACTTTTCGACTTTGTACACTAAAAGGTAATTCTTTAAAGCATAGGCTTTCATCCAAGCCTAATAGTTTTGATAAGTTACAGAGTCCTTTATATGTAGGAAAATCAGGTTTTTTAGGACCAAAAATTAATACGTCAAAGATAAATTCTTTGGCTATAAAAGCAGCGATCGCTGCAATTAAAATAGCTACGGTAGCTCTGATTAGATGCCAACGTAACTCCTCTAGGTGATCCAGAAAAGACATAGCTTGTGGATCTTTCGTCGTTTTTTCCTCCATATTATAAAATACCTTCTCTCATTAGATCATGAATATGCAAAAGCCCTGCATACTTACCTTTTTCTTCTGCTAATAATTGTGATATTCCATATTCTTCTAGTCTGTCTAGGGCATCAACGGCCATGGCATTTACATCAATACGTTTAGGATTTGGAGACATAATATCTTCTGCGGTCAATCCTTCAAAAGAAGTATTAGTGGTTAACATTCTACGTAGATCTCCATCTGTAATGATTCCAATAATTTCGCTATCTCGAGTTACTGCGGTAGCACCCAATCTTTTTTCGGTCATTTCTACAATAACAGAATTGATATTAGACGCTGCACTAACTTCGGGCTTTTCGTTTTTTGAGGTAATATCGTTTACACGAAGATATAATTTTTTACCTAGGGCTCCACCAGGATGATATTTGGCGAAATCATTACTAGAAAAACCTTTTAAATTCAATAAACATACCGCAACGGCATCGCCTATAACTAATTGTGCTGTGGTACTTGTAGTAGGGGCTAGGTTATTAGGACAAGCCTCTTTTTCTACAAAAGCATTTAATACAAAGTCTGCTTCTTTTCCTAGAAAAGATTCTTTATTAGAAGTGATCCCAATTAAAGTATTGTTAAAGTTTTTAATTAAAGGAACTAGTACTTTGATTTCGGGTGTATTTCCACTTTTAGAAATGCAAATCACCACATCATCTTTAAGAATATTACCTAAATCTCCATGAATGGCATCAGCAGCATGCATAAATACCGCTGGGGTACCGGTAGAATTCATAGTAGCGACTATTTTTGAAGCAATAATAGCACTCTTACCTATTCCTGTAATAATAACGCGACCGTTAGAATTATGTATGGTGGTTACAGCTTCGGCAAATTCCTGGTCGATAAGTTGTTCCAGATGTGCAATAGCTTTGGCTTCTTCGTTAATGGTTTTTTGGGCAAAAGAAATAATAGTATCGAGGGTGTTCAAAATTTATAAAATTTGCGTGTTATAACTAAAGATTTTATTATCTTTAATTATGCAAAGGTATGTAATACCTTATGAATTTTAAATAGTGCCGAAAAAAAGCTTACTATTTTTTGTTTGCTTATCTTTGGTAACTTTTTGAAAAAAGAACAATCCACTAGATCTTTAATGGGGAAAAAGGTTTTAGTGATAACGATTTTAATTTAATTGGTATATAAAAGTTAAACAATTTAATGAGTTTGAACGAAACCGACTTACAAGGAGCTTTAAAAAAGTACTTTGGTTTTAGTCAATTTAGAGGATTGCAGGAAAAGGTAATAGAAAGTATTTTAAGTAATCAAAATACTTTTGTTATTATGCCTACAGGTGGTGGAAAATCCCTTTGCTACCAGCTACCTGCTTTAATGTGTGAAGGAACGGCTATTGTAGTTTCTCCTTTGATCGCACTAATGAAAAATCAAGTAGATGCTATTCGAAGTATTTCTTCAGAAGAAGGAATAGCTCATGTACTGAATTCTTCCCTTAATAAATCTGAGGTTAAGAGAGTAAAAGAAGATATTGTCAATGGGGTAACTAAATTGCTTTATGTAGCTCCGGAGTCTTTAACAAAGGAAGAATACGTAGATTTTTTAAAAGAACAAAAGATTTCTTTTTTGGCTGTTGATGAAGCCCATTGTATTAGTGAATGGGGTCACGATTTTAGACCAGAATATAGGAATCTGAAGAATATTATAAAGAGAATAGGAGAGAATATTCCAATTATTGGACTTACCGCAACAGCTACTCCAAAAGTGCAAGAAGATATTCTTAAGAATTTAGCAATGAGTAATGCTACAACTTTTAAAGCATCGTTTAATCGTCCTAATTTATTTTACGAAATACGCCCTAAGACGAAGAATGTTGATGCTGATATTATTCGTTTTGTAAAACAAAATAGTGGTAAAAGTGGTATCGTATATTGTCTAAGTAGAAAAAGGGTAGAGGAACTTGCTCAGACGTTAGAAGTAAACGGAGTGAAAGCAGTCCCATATCATGCTGGTTTGGACGCTAAAACACGTGCAAAACATCAGGATATGTTTCTTATGGAAGATGCTGATGTAGTAGTTGCTACCATAGCTTTCGGAATGGGTATTGATAAACCGGATGTACGTTTTGTAATCCATCATGATATACCCAAAAGTATAGAGAGTTACTATCAGGAAACAGGTCGTGCTGGTAGAGATGGAGGAGAAGGGCATTGTTTAGCATATTATGCATACAAGGATATCGAAAAACTGGAAAAGTTTATGAGTGGTAAACCTGTGGCAGAACAGGAAATAGGTCATGCACTTTTACAAGAAGTAGTGGCTTTTGCAGAAACCTCAATCTCTAGACGTAAATTTATATTGCATTATTTTGGGGAAGAGTTTGATGACGTTACAGGAGATGGCGCGGATATGGACGATAATGTGCGTAATCCAAAGAAAAAGCACGAAGCAAAAGATGAGGTTCAATTGCTGTTAAAGGTTGTGAGTAAAACCGGAGAAATTTATAAATCTAAAGACTTAGTAAGTACATTAATTGGTAAAAGTAATGCACTGATTATTTCTCATAAGACCCACGAACAACCATTTTTTGGGACTGGTAAATCTAGAGAAGATAAATATTGGATGGCATTAATCAGACAAGTGTTAGTCGCTGGATATTTAAAAAAAGATATAGAAACATATGGTGTTATCAGAATAACTCCTAAAGGAAGAGAGTTTATTGAATCCCCAGTTGGTTTTATGATGACAGAAGATCATGTCTTTAATGAAACTAAAGATGATTCTATTATTACTGCTGCCAAATCTGCAGGTAAAGGAGTAGGAACAGATAATCGATTGGTGGGGATGCTAAAAGATTTAAGGAAAAGTGTAGCAAAGAAATTAGGAGTTCCACCTTTTGTGGTATTTCAAGATCCGTCTTTAGAGGATATGGCACTGAAATATCCGGTAAATATTGAAGAATTAGGGAATGTACATGGAGTAGGAGAAGGTAAAGCTAAAAAATATGGAAAAGAATTTGTAGCACTTATTTCTAAATATGTAGAAGAAAATGATATCATGCGTCCGGATGATTTTGTTGTAAAAAGTACTGGAGCTAATAGTGGTCTTAAATTATATATCATCCAGAACGTAGATAGAAAATTACCGCTAGATGATATCGCTGCGGCTAAGGGTATGAATATGAATGAGTTTATCAAGGAGATGGAGGCTATCGTATATAGTGGAACTAAGCTTAATATTACGTACTGGATTGATGAAATACTTGATGAAGACCAACAAGAGGAAATCCATGAATATTTTATAGAAGCCGAAAACGATAAAATAGATACTGCTATTGAAGAGTTTGATGGTGACTATGATGATGAAGAACTAAGACTATATCGAATCAAGTTTATTAGTGATGTAGCTAACTAGTGATATATAAAAATATAAAAAGGTGTAGAAGCTAGCTTCTACACCTTTTTATGAAATTTCACTTATTGCTAATTAAGCCCAAATCTCAATACCATCGTCATCTCCATTACATTGTGGTGCATTATGAATAATTGCAGGGCAGTTTAGATAATTTCCATTACTTAATCTCGCGGTTGTGCCGCTACAATAATAGTTACAACTTGGAGCTTCTATTAGGATAGGATTTCCTCCTTGAACTGATTTTTGTTCTTCTTTTTCTAATTTTTGAACTCCATTTAAATTTAAAATGTTTTTTAACATACTATAAATTTTTAATAATGATTTGTACCATCTTGAACATTTAGAGACACTCAAGATATATGTCTTTATAGTAGTTAATGTTACTACGAGAAGAATTGTTACTTAATGTTGTGTTAAAAAAAAAAGAGTTTTAGCTCTTTTTCCTTTGACTTTATTGCTCAGGTTTTTTTATTAGAAATTTACCATTTCTTTAGAACAAACAAAGAAGGCTTTGAAACATTTCAAAGCCTTTTGTTTTAAATTATATGATTGTTTTCCGATTAGAATATATTCACAGAGAGATATAAGCTAGAGGTAGTCAACTCTGAGTCTGGTATCAGTGTGCTTTTAGATATATTTTTGCTGGTGTACTGTCTAAAACCAACTTTAAAACGACCAGAACCAAAACCTCCACCATAAAAATAATCTGTTGTGGTATTTTCTATTTCGTTGTCATCAAAAACATTCGACTCAGTGCCAATATTAAAATCTACTGTTAATCCACCTTCCAGGAATAATTCGAATTTAGAACTTAAGTAGATGTGAAATCGGGGACCTACAGCTACATTGATACTTTTATAATCTAGTTCGAATTCACTGTTAGCAATGGCAAGATCACGACCATCCATCGTAAAAGCTTTGTAGGTAGATTCTAAAAAGAAACTTAAATCTACTTTAGAAAACGGTATAAACGTTTCTACAAATATTCCATATCTAGGAACAAAAACATCTTCATAACTTACATTTCCGGCACTTCCTGCTATTGAGTTATGAGTAAAACTACTTAAATCAACAGCTGCTACAATGCCAATTCTGGTTTGATTGATTTTTTTGCGAATGATATATTCGATCTTATTTCCTTTACACTCATTATACTTTTTAAAATATCTTTTTAAGTCACCTTGAGTATACGTTAATTTGGATACATCCTGATTTTTGCAATTTACCTTTTCTTTTAGCTGCTGCTGATAGGTGTTATTTTCTTGTGGGATGATTTTTTTTCCTGGTTTTCTTGTTTCATCGGGAGTGTAGAATACTTTATAAAGTAATAATTCAGGGTATATGGTGTTTGGATCAGTGTAGAAAAGACGATGAACATTATTTTCTGAGTATTGATATAATGTTGTTTTACTTTTTAGGATCGTTCTAAGAAATATTTTTTTGTATTTAAGATTTGGATCTTTTGATTTAGTCGATTTACCTACCGTGTCTCCATTTAAATCAAATTGCAAGATGTATCTTTTAAATCTATAATCTTCGCCTACTGCAAACTCTTTAATGTTTTCAATTGTTTCGGTTTTGGAACTAGAGGAGATGGTTCTCTTCCATTCGAACTCTGTTGGATTACTTTTCCAAGATAGTTTTTTGATCAGGCATTCTTTTCGGTTTCCATCGTTATCAATAAAATAACCGGCTTCATAGATGCTCTGTGCACTACTAGTAGAAATAAAAAATAAGCCTACTACAAAACAAAGTAAAGATTTCATGTGTGTGACGATCTGAGTTTGTGAAGAAGCAAATATAGCTTTTTTGTTAAAAAACGAATGTTTTTATCATTGAATTATCCTGAAAATGCGAAGATTAGATACAATGAATATTCAAAAATTATACTACTTAGTATATATCAACTTATCATTAAACACTCATCCCAACTGGTTTCGAAATCGGCTAGATAATCTATTAAAGTAAGACCGATACCTGCAATCCCTTCTAATAGAGAAATTTCCTTTTTCCATTCATCTGGACCTTTCCACTGTTTGTATCCAGCATATCCATCAATATGAGTTGCTTTATTTAATCCATCCTCTATCCAGAATTCGCAAGCGTTTTTAAAAATGTCATTGTTTGTTTCTTTAAACATTCTTAGAAAGATCTGCGCATTACCAAAAGAACCGTGACATATTCCAGCATCCTTCACCATGTTTTGTTTATTATTGGTTCTTTGGGCAGCGTGTTCCATGATAGTAATAGCAGTGTTTTGTAGTGACTCATCCTGTAAAACTTTGGAGGCATGCCAAAGTCTAATTCCAATGCCTAAGTCTCCATAACACCAAGCTAGTCTACTTTTATATTCATAGCTACCATTTTCGTATATGATATTTGGAAAAAGTGTAGCGTCCTCTTTGTTTGGGTTTTCATATTGTAAGATGTAAGATATCGTTCCTTGAAGCATTTTTTTTGAGGTCTTCTCGAAATCCTCATGTCGGGAGAGTTTGGTTAGAATACCAACAATACTGGACATCCCGTGAGAAAGACCTAGGTTATATACTTTTTCTTTGTGTTCTAAACCTATTTCCGAAATCCATCTTAGTGTATTTTTGTAATCTTCTGATTTATTACGTATTAGATGTATGAAAGAAAGTAGGTACGTCTGATAGTTTTTTCTCGCGCTATCAGATTTTGTGTTTTCATATCTGCTAAGAAAATAAAATGCATACCCTAAACCACCGTGTAAAAAGTCGTAATTTCCCTTTTGTAGATCGTCAATCATTAATTGATAGAGATAATTATCTAAATCTAAACATAAATTGTCAATATCAATTTCAATAAAATCATTTTGTTCTAAATGATTGAGAACCCATCCCATTCCTGAAATTCCCGAACAATACGTACCATAGTTATAACCTTCATTAATTTTTTGGATACAGTTTTCTATTAACTTGTAACCAGTGTCAGTAATGTCTTTATCTAAAAACTTTGCATAATAAAATTGGAATAAGGTAATGCCTGATAAACCAGATAAAACACCAATATTCTCTTCTTGATATTGTTGTTGATCAACAATAGTATTGATTTCTTTCAGTTTTTGATGAAGCTTATTAATATTCATAGCTTCTGTTAGGTTTATTTATTAGGAGAGAAAAGTCTATTCTTTTCTCTCCTAATTTTAGGGTTAATACTTGATGTCTATAAACAGTGTACTTGTATAGAGTCACAGTTCATATCTGTTTCTCCGCAGATATTTTTTGATACAACTTCACAATTTTTAGAAAAACAATCAGGAGTAGCAGAATCAGTAGGACAATAACGGGTTCCTACAGTGCATACAGGGCCTATTAGTGAAGTATCATTACCACCACCTTTTATCGCAGAACTACCAAGTCTCGAAACTACATTCTTTTTCAAGGATAAACCGTTTAACTTTTTTTTCTTCATGATTTTAATTTTAGAATAATAAGATTCTGAACATTTATAGACACTCAGAGTTTATGTCTCGTAATTGTTCATGTCATTAGAATAGATATTGTTTCTTAATTTTTTGTTAAGAAGGAGAAGATGCTTATACTATACGTTCTTATTTTACCTAGTTAAGTTTATAGATAACGTATTACATTTGAATTGCTTTACTTGTAATAAGAGGCAATTAGTGTAATGTGTTTTTTAGTAGTAGATCATTGCTTTTTCTTTCTCAAGAAAAGTCCATATGGAATAATTAAAATCAGAATTAAACCCAATCCAATCCATAAAAACATCCAATAGTTAGTGGCTGGCAATAGTGTCCCACTGTCACCAATCAGTACCAAAGATGCCCAATAATGAGGAGATGCTTCTGCATCGGTATTATTGCGTAAGTAATTAAGTTTTGCGTTTCGTAAAGCAGCTGATTTAGTTTGTCCCTCACTAAGATTTTTATAAAAATCAGAAGTGATCGTTGCAGTAGTCTTATCATTCGTACTCCACAAGGATGGAATCACAGATTTAGCTCCGGATTTAAAAAATCCACGGGCAAGACTCATTATACCTTCACCACTACGAACCTCTCCCAGAGATGTATTGCAAGCACTGAGTACTACTAAATCAGCATTGTTTTGCAGTGTATTAAGTTCTTGATGGTATAGTTTATCATTCCTGAATGCAATCCAGGGATTTAAACTGTCCGAAGCATTTGCATGGGTTGCCAAATGAACAATTTTATACTTGTTAACTTCTTTTGTGAAGTTTTTCTTTGTAGCTGCCTTTTTAGTCAATAGAGAACCTGAATAATACGAATTAGCTTCAGAGATTTCTTCTAAGCTTTTGGATAATGTTGTTTGTTGATCCTCAAATTGAACTGGTGCTATTCCTAAGAAATCTTTAGAGGTTTCTCTGGATAAAGAAGCATTTTCTTTCATAAATGAAAGCGAATATCCATAGTTAATTTCATTACTTTCTATCAGATAAGAGTTTTTTTCTATATCCGTTATTAAAGCCTCAAACGGTATATAGTTCAATATATAATCAGCCGAAATAGTTATTTTTTTGTTTTTAACTAAAGATTGTATTTCTTTAGGGAATAAGGATTGATAAATACTATATGAAAGTTTGTTATACTCCTGTATTTCTTCTTGAGTTGTAAAAGGTTGATTTAATTGTTCTCTTAATGTGTAAATGTTCTTCTCAAACTGCTTAAGATTATCAATCTTAAACATTTTCTTGGAGGTATTGGACACCAATAATCCATAAGCTTCAAAATCAGCACCAGCAACATTTTTTTCCATCACATATTCTAGTATGATTTCATCATCAGATAATTTTAAATCCTTTAATGTTGTAATCGCTGGTAATGTAGAAGAAGTAAAGTGTTTTGGGTATTTTATAGAGAGAGAATCTGTAAAATCTTCTAAGTGTCGTTTTTCATTAAATACAATCGAAGATATAGAGTCTTTCTTACTATCATCATTAGTAGTGATTAGTTTTTTTTGAAGCTCTATAATCTTTCTTTTTACAGCATTTTCTTGTTCTAGTATTTCTTTTGGGACCGTATTCTTTTTTCTTTCTACTTCTTGCATCAATAACAAGGCCTTGCTTTTTTCCATAAAGTAAAAAGCATCTTCTATTTTGTCCATTTCATAACAGGCTTCCAGCGCCATAATGTAGATTTCTGAGGCTAGATTTCTCCACAACAATTTTGCACTGTTTGAAATATCTTCTTTAAGCAATATATTTATCAAGACATCACAAGTATATGCTGTTTTTATAGCCTCCATAAAGAAGGATGGGTTGTTTTCTTTTTTAGCAAGTAGTATCCAGGCTTTTAATTTTCTTTTTAATAATTCAAGAAAATAAGCCTTATCTACAATATTTTTCATTCGATTTTCTTTTGGCAACCAATAAATATCTGGTGTAGCAATACCAAAATGATATGAAAAAGCGATGGCAAAATTTTGTTGGGCATCTAGATATTGTCGTTCTTGTATATTTTTAAGGCCTAATCCCATATATACATCGGGTAATAAGTTAGAATCTTTTGGAAGATAGGATAATGCATTATGAAAATACTCTTCTGATTTAGAATGATTGACTTCAATATGCGTGATTCCTAAATTGATACATACTTGACCTAATTGCTCCATGAACTGATTAGCTTTTGCTATTTCCAGTGCTTTTTTTAGATAAAAAATAGATTTTTCAGAATCCTTAATTTCAGACCCGGAACTGTATAGAGCTCCAAAATTATTATTTATATGAAATAAGGACTTTTGACTTGAATTTTTACTTATGATAGTTAAGGAATCGGCAATGGTTAGATGATAAATAGCTTTTTTAGTACTCGCAGCACTTCTAATGTTTCGGTATGAAACGGCGAGGTTATTATGAATACTAATTATTCGATTTAATTGTTTTTCTGAATTATAAAATTCAAATGCTTTTGCATAATAAGTAACTGCTTTATGATAATCTCCAATTTCATCATAAATACTCCCAATAATCGAGCAAGTTCTTCCTTTTAAAAAGTTGGTCCCTCCAAGTGCTAATATTTTTTTTAGATAAGTAGTAGCAATGTCTAAGTTCCCTTTTTTTTTATTGTAAATAGCGTAACCATAATAACTTACTTTTAGTGATCTAACATCGAACGGGCAAGCAATTTCCCTAGCTTCATAAGCAATTTTTATGACCTCAATAGCTTTGTCCCATTTTTTTTCGGCGTGTAGCCATTTTGCTAGTTTGTGGGCATCATATCCTAATTGAGTATAGTTTTCTTCTTGGACATATGTATCCAAAAGGTTTTGGTATATATTTAATTTTGCAAAATCTGTTTCTGGAAGCTTATGAATAGAATCTAATCGCGTAGATATTCCTTGACTATAAGAAATTATAGTCAAGGAATATATTAGGGTTAGTATAAAACGGGATATTGATTTTTTCAATATAAAAGTTTGTTAATTACCTTCGATACGATTTATTATAGCACAAAAATTCTCTAGGCCAATTAATTCTGGATTAGATTTAGAGTCGAAAGGAAAAGTATCAGAACCTTCCGTAAAATCAGGTACATCTTCGTTTACATCATTTGACGCTCTAACTACAACAACTTCTGGCTTAGGTGCTTCATCTCTAAGAATTCCAAGAAAAAAATCTACATTTTCACAACCATCATTTAGTTGTATGAAAGTTATAAATAATACATTTTCTCTAAAATATTCAAAATAATCTAATCTATCTTGAAAAGACATATCAGGAGGGTAATAAAGATAAACCTTACGAATTGGGCCGTCTGGAATATTATTATCATTATTATTAATAATAATAGATTGCCTTTTAGATAGACCGTTTTCTTCAATAATATTTTCCTCTTCAATTCCAATTTCATCTGTTGAGCAGCTTTGTATTCCAATTGTAAAAACTGCGGCTACTACTAGTAATTTGATTTTTTTCATTCTTAAATCTTTTTTTGTTTATATATTTATTAGAATGTTTCCCTAACCTAATAAATGTTACCACGCAAAAGTAAAAAAAATCAAATAGTTAAAGATATCTTAATGCAAATAACTGAAAAAGATATAAGTACATATGTATTTACGTAAAGGTTTCATCTCAATTTTTTGGATACGAAATAACCCAGTAAAATTACCAAAATAACACCCAACCCAATCCACAAGAATAACAGATTATTAGCCCGTGGCAATAGTGTCCCACTGTCACCAATCAGTACTAAAGATGCCCAATAATGAGGCGAAGCTTCTGCATCCGTATTATTGCGTAAGTAATTAAGTTTTGCGTTTCGTAAAGCAGCTGATTTAGTTTGTCCTTCACTTAGATTTTTATAAAAATCAGAGGTGATCTTTGCAGTAGTCTTATCATTCGTACTCCATAGTGATGGAATCACAGATTTAGCTCCGGATTTGAAGAATCCACGAGCAAGACTCAACACACCTTCCCCTCTACGAACCTCACCAAGAGAAGTGTTACAGGCACTGAGCACCACTAAATCGGCGTTGTTTTTCAAGGTGTTCAACTCTAGATGATACAATTTTTTATCTCTAAAAGCAATCCAGGGATTTAAACTGTCAGATGCATCCGCGTGAGTCGCTAAATGTACTATTTTATATTTATCAATTTCTTTTTTAAAGTTTTCTTTTGTAGCTTTATCTAAACTTAATAACTCTCCATCATAATAACTATTAGCATAAGAGATTTCTTCTAAACTTTTAGATAAACTAATTAGTTTGTCAGGAAATTCAACTGGAGCTACTCCAAGAAAATCTTTGCTCGGTTTTCTTATAAACGAGTTGTTTTGTTTTTTAAACGAAAGCGAGTATTCATAAGTAATCTCTGTTTCTTCTATTAAATATAGATTTTTTTCCACATCTATTATTAGAGCTTCGAAAGGGAAATAATTAAGAATATGATCTCCTATTATGGTAAGCTTTTTATTTTTTATATCATTTCTAATCTCTCTTGGGAATAAAGAATTATATACTGTATTAGAAAGTTTTTTATATTCTTCAATTTCTTTTGAAGTATTAAAAGGTTTATTTAATTGTTGTCTTAATTTGTAAATGTTTTTCTCAAACTTTTTAAGGCTATCTATTTTAAACAACTTTTTTTTGTCCTTTGATAATAACATTCCATAAGCTTCGGGCGCTACACCATATACCCGTTCTGCCATAGAGTATTGAACAATAATCTCATTATTTGGTAACGTAACATCCTCTAAAGAAATAATAGTGGGAAGTTCTGTGGATGTAAAATATTCTGGATAGTATGGGGCAAGAGAATCTTTGTATGCTTGGAGTTTTGTTTTTCTGTCTAATAGAAGTGAGGATATCGAATCTTTTTTACTTTCTTTTGTGTTAATCAGCGTATTTTGAAGATTAATTATTTTATTTTTCAAAAAATATTCTCGTCCTAGTATACTATCAGGAATATCAATTTTTGTTTTACTTACATCTTGCATTAATAATAAAGCTTTGCTTTTTTCCATAAAAAAGAATGCATCCTCTAAATTATTACTTGCGTAGCAGGCATCTAAAGCTATAATGTATATCTCAGAAGCTAAGCTTCTCCAGAATAGTTTTGACTCATGCGAAATATCTTCTTTTAAAAGATAATCTATTAAATCATTACAGGTGTATGCAGTATGAATAGCTTGTTGATAATATTCTAAATTATGGTCTCTTTTACCCATTAATATCCAAGTATGCATTTTTCTTTTTAACAGTTCCAAGAAATATGCTTTGTCATCTAAAACACTCATCTGATCTTTTTGAGGTAACCAATGACTATTTGGGATTTCTTTATTAAAAAATAAAGAAAAAGACTTCCGGAAATATTCTTGCGCCTCAGTATATTCTCCGTTTTGTTTTTCATCATATCCAAATCCTGCATAGATATTTGCTAAATAGGGATCGTCTTTTGGAATATATAATAATGCTTGATCAAGGTGATGTCTAGAAAGAATAGAATCTACTCCTATATAAGAGATGCCGATATTATGATGTATAAAGGGTAATTCAGACAAAAGATTATTTTTCTTAAGAACTTCCAACGCTTTATCATAATAATCAAACCCTTTTTTTATATCAACCGTACCCGCTCCTTTTTGATATAGATTAGCTAAGTTATTATAAACATTACTTAGTTTTAGAAGATTAGGTTTTTTACTTTTTTTAATTAAAGATTCTGCGATCAATAAATGATGTATCGCTTTTTTATTACTTATTTCATTTCTAATATTAGTATATGTGATGGCAATACTTATATGATTACTTATTGTATAGTTTAGTTTTTTATTTTTACTGAAATACTCAAAAGCCTTTGATTGATATTCTATTGATTTATAAAGATCATCTAATATCTCATAACATTTGCCTATAAGTGCATTGGCTCTTCCTTTAAGGTAATCGGTTGTACTCACTTCGATTACTTTTTCGAAATACTCAATAGACTTAATTATATTGCCGTAGTTTTTATTATAATTAGCATAATTATAATAGCTTCTTTTTAACAATTCTGGATCATATGGATTGGCTTTTTCTCTTGCCTCATATGCCATCTTAACTATTTTGATGGCCAATGGTCTGTCGTTTTCTCTCAGCATCCATTTAGCCAACAAATGGGCGTCATACCCTAATTGCGTATGATTTTTTTGTTCGCTGTAAGAATCCAAAAGCTTATAATACATATCAAGCTTGTCGTGATCAGTACCAGGGCTGTTATGAATAGAATCTAATGTAAACGATATATCCTGACAATGAACATTCATCACCAGGATATAAAATAAGAAGGGGATATATTTTTTCAATTGATTAGATTCTAATTTTGTGGATAATTGATTAGAGCATAATTGTCATACAACCTGAAATTAAACTTTCTAAATCAGTATAAGTATCTAATATTTCGAAAGCTGAGACGTCACCATCTTCAGTATCTACGTCAGAGCCATTTCTTGTATTGTAAACGATCGTAGAACCTTCAACAGTCCCGTCACCATATTCCCTAGGAATTTTAGAACAGTCTACTCTCCAGATTTCTATGAATTGACATTCAGTAGCTTTAAAGGTAAAAAATCCAAATGATTCTGTGCTATTCATATGTTGAAATCTAATTACATCACGCTCATTAGAGCTTGTGGTACTCGGAAATACTGCAAAAATTTTGCAATAAGAAGTTGGACCTTCTAACGAATTGTTAGATGTTAGTTTTTTAGATAATAATTCCTGTAATGTTACCTCTTCAATTCCAATTTCATCCGTTGAGCAGCTTTGTATTCCAATTGCAAAAACTGCAGTTACTACTAGTAATGTGATTTTTTTCATTCTTAAATCTTTTTTTGTTTTCATTATTTATTAGTATGTTCCCCTAACCTAATAAATGTTACTAGGCAAAAGTAAAAAAAATCAATTAGTTAAAGATATCTTAATGCAGATAACTGAAAAAGATCAACTTAAGCAACTCGTTACAGGGGATAAAGAACTTATGCAAGACTTGTATATAAAAGAGTTTCCTAAAATAAGAAGTTTTGTTCTTGGTAATAGTGGAGATATTGCAGATGCAGAAGATGTTTTTCAGAAAGCATTGATGCAACTAATCGCCAGATATAAGGTAAAAGCCTTTGTAATAGAAAGCTCTTTTAGCGCTTATTTCTATGCAGTTTGTAGAAATTTATGGCGTAGAGAACTAAATAAACAAAAAAGGATAGTAACAAATGATGAGGTTTTGGAACACTCTAAAGAAATAGAAGACATGACTATGGCGACTTTAGAACAAGAAAAATGGGAACTTTTTCAGGAGAAATTAACAAAACTGTCCGATAGCTGTAAGCAATTATTACAGTTGTTTTTTCAGAAAACACCTTATAAAGATATTATGGAAAAACTAGGATATAACACAGATAATGTAGTGAGACAACGTATTTTTAATTGTAAATCACAATTGACTAAATTGATTAAAAGCGATACCAGATATAATCAAATTAAAGAATTATGAAGGACTACCCAATAGAAATTGATGATTATCTGAGTGGTACTATGTCTGCATCAGAAAAGCAAGCATTCGAAAAAAGAGTTGCTGAAGACTCAGCACTAGCTGAAGAACTAAAGTTGCAAAAAGATATGCTAACCATTTATGAGGACGAAGAATGGGTGCAAGGTGATAAAAAAGTATTAAAAACAGATAAAGCTTTACAACTGAAATCTTTTTATGAAAGTGATAAAGCAGTTAATTTGAAATCTACTATTAATGAAGTAATCGCAGAAAACAGATCGAGTTCACAGAGTAAAACCTTTTGGTTTATTGGAATTGCTGCATCTATTGCTGTTTTAATCACAATTTCTTTATTTGTTTTTAAGGATACTAATTATGATGAGTTATATGCTTCTTATGTCCATATGGATGAGATACCGTCATTAGTTACTAGAGGCGAGGATGCTAATACATTACTAGAGAATGCACAATTGTTATTCGAAGATAAAAAGTATCAAGAGGCAACAGAGTCTTTTGCAACATATCACGAAAAAGAAATTGCTATCGACCCCTTAAGCTATATCTATAATGGTATTGCTTATATCGAACTCAATAAGTTTGACGAAGCCTTAGCACAATTCGAACTATTAACCAATTCTAATACTTTGCAGTCTAAAAAAGCAAATTGGTATAAGGCTTTGGTGTTTTTGAAAGAAAAGAATAAACGTAAGCTTAAAACTGTTTTACAAACAATTACGGCCGATAAAAGCAATTATAAATATACAGAAGCTCAAGAGCTGTTGGATAAAATTGATTAAATCTATTAGAGATTATTTTTTTAGACCTTAAATTTATTAATTCGAGAGATTCGACCGAATAGCAGTTTCTTTATTAATTTTAATAACAGTATCTTTAATGAAAGCTCCAAAAGAATCTATTTTGTTACACTAAGCTTGTCGAAGTGTAATTGAATACAGAGGCTTTATTGATCTTCGACATACTCAGACTGACCTTTGTATTCCTTAACTTAATGATATTGGTTTTCGCATAAAACTATATCTCTAGTATTACCTTTTCAGTAAACAAGATTTCTTTAAAAAAAAATGCATTGTTAAAAACCTTCAGTAACCGCGGAGCTTGTCGAAGAGAGAGTTGAGATTTAGAGGCATATGCCTTCAATAAAAACCTTGCATAGAAATCACTTTAATTGGGAAACAATCCTACGTTTTTGTACACTAAACATTAAGCAATTACCTATCTTTGCAGCTTAAAATTTAATAAGCTTAAAACACGCAGTTATGCAAGACGGATTATACGCAAAATTTAATACAACAAAAGGAAGCATTCTAGTAAATCTAGAGTATGAAAAAACTCCGGGAACAGTTGGAAACTTTGTAGGTTTGGCAGAAGGAAATATGGAAAACCAGGCAATTCCTCAAGGAAAACCTTATTATAATGGGTTAAAATTCCATAGAGTTATTCCTGATTTTATGATTCAAGGAGGAGATCCTCAAGGTTCAGGAGCTGGTGGACCAGGATATCAATTTGATGATGAAATTCATTCAGATCTTACGCACGATGGACCAGGAGTATTATCTATGGCTAATGCGGGACCGGGGACTAACGGAAGTCAGTTTTTTATTACTCACGTAGAAACTGCTTGGTTAGACGGTAAACATACTGTTTTTGGTAAAGTGGTAGAAGGTCTAGATGTTGTCAATGCTGTAGCACAAGGAGATACTATTGAATCTTTGGAGATTGTTAGAGTAGGAGCTGATGCAGAGAATTTTAATGCAGTAGAGAGGTTTAGACAGTTTAGTGGAGCTAAAGCAGAGAGAGAAGCTGCAGCAAAAAAAGAAGCAGAACAACAGTTAGAAGAATTGGCCGCTGGATTTGATAAAACAGATAGTGGTTTGCATTATAAAATAATTCAAAAAGGAGATGGAGCACAAGCGGAAAAAGGAAAAACCGTTTCTGTTCATTATAAAGGGAGTTTAACAGACGGTACTGTTTTTGATTCTTCTTACAAGCGTAATCAACCAATAGATTTTCCATTAGGAATGGGGCAAGTAATTCCAGGATGGGATGAAGGTATTGCTTTATTACAAGTAGGAGATAAGGCACGTTTTGTAATTCCACCATCTTTAGGGTATGGAGCAAATGGTGCTGGAGGAGTAATTCCACCAAATGCTACTTTGATTTTTGACGTAGAATTGGTTGCGGTGAAATAAATCCCTTTTTTAAGGATAAAAAAAACCTCTGAAGTTTATTTCAGAGGTTTTTTTGTGCTGATTGTCTGTGATTTTATAGTGATAAATATTTTTTAACTTTTCGTTAACACTTGTAGGCAGCCTTAAAAGGGGTGTTTTTACGTCTCAATTTGCAATTTTTACCGAAAATAGTAAACTTTTCCATCTATAATTTAGATATTTACATCCCCTTTTTGGAGTTGGGAACAAATAAAGAACCCCTTTTTTTTGTTAGTTATGAAGTGGATACTAGTAGTTTTTTTAACATTTTGTTGTATAAATTTTTCTTTTTCTCAGAAAGATGAGGCTACAATGGCAGCTATTAATGATCAGATAGAAATCATCGATAGTTATATGGAATCTGATGTGTTTTCTTTAGATCCAGAAGAGTTTCTTGATCAAATTGCTGATCACGGTGCAGAACTTAATGGATATTACGAGCACGAGCGTCTAAAGAAAATAATAAGAAGAATAGGTATGCCTAATGCGATGGTGATTACTATTTTCTATTTCTGGAACGATCAATTAATCCATGTAGACTATAAGCAACGTCAATATATGGAAAAGAAAAATGATGATGGTTTCGTAGTGATGGATTATTCTAATGCTTTCACAAAGTATGAATCTAAGTATTATTTTGATAAAGGAGAAGAGATCGATAAAGTAGTTACAGGTAAGGCAGTTACTAATATTGAGCCCGAAGAAACTTTTGTGGATTATAGCCTTCGAATGAAATCGTTGTTGGATAATAAATTTAAGAACAGAAGTACGTATGATGCTCTTCAGGGGAAATGGGTGAATGTTCAATTTCCTGATGAACATATGATTTTCGAAGAAACCATACGATTTAATTTCCGAGATGGTAAGTTTTTAAAGCGATTGAAGGTAAAAATTAAAGATAATGTTATGTATTGCTCATCTCCCAAAGACCAGTATATTTATAGATATAAAATAGAATCTTTAAATGCAGTTGAGTTAGTAGTTAAGGATTTACAGGATACATCCTCTAACTTAGTTTTGTATAAAAAGGTAGAATAAAAATGATACTATGAATCTTCAATATCCTATAGGAGAATTTGAATGTCCTACGAATATTACTAAAGTACATATCTCTAAGTGGATAAACGATATAGAAGAGTTACCTGCAAAAATATCTGAACTTGTTTCAGGTTTTTCTGAAGAACAATTAGAGACTTCTTACCGATCTGGTGGATGGACAGCAAGGCAAGTTATTCATCATGTTAATGATAGTCATCATAATGGTTATATACGTTTTAAATGGGCACTTACAGAAGACAAGCCAGTCATTAAAGCTTATTATGAAGATCGATGGGCAGAATTATTTGATACTAAATCAGCACCTATTCATCTCTCATTAGATTTGATTAAAGCATTACACGCAAAATGGGCATATTTCTTAAAAGGACTATCAGAGAATGATTTAGAAAAAGTATTTATTCATCCAGAAGGTACTGTAGAAATTTCGTTAGCAGAAGATATTGGTATCTATGCTTGGCATGGAAATCATCATTTGGCACATCTGCAGATAGTGGCAACAGCTACAAAATAGAGAGTATCATTCGTTGCATTTCTCTATAACCATCCTTTAATCCAGAATAGTCTAGATTATAATAAGAAATAGTCTTAAATCCCAACTTTTTATAAAATTGAAGGGCAGGACTTGTGGTCATAACATCAAGCCAAATAATTTTTTTATTCAATTCTTTAGCTAGATTTTTTGTGAAATCTAGAGCAAATGTACCTATGCCTAATCCCGTAGCTTCGGACAGAAGATATATTTTTTCAAGTTGGAGAGCTTCAGTTTTTGTGTATCCTACTAATTCTTGATGCTTTCTTAGTTTTAACAATCCGAGAACCTTGTCGGATTTTTGAATTAAAAAATAAATAATATTTTCAGATTCAATGTTTTTTTTAAAAGCGGCTGTAGTAAAACTTAGATTGACATAAAAACTAGTGTCTCCGTTTTTCCAGATATGTGAGTAGTGTTCTGGATAGAATTGTTGGCTTACTTTTGCTAAAGCCTCAATATCGTTTTCTGAACATCTATGGAATTCAATTTCAAAAGTCATACGTTACTCTTTCCACTTAATATTACAACCTATACTAGGTTTTTGTGGTTCAATAACTTTAGAGTTTTTAAGAACAGCGTCTAGTGCTTGGCGAAGATCACGACCATTTACAGGTATTCCGTTTCCTGGTCTGGAATCATCTAATTGTCCTCTATAAATAAGTTCTAATTCTCCATCAAAAAGATAAAAATCCGGTGTGCAAGCAGCATCATACGCTTTAGCTACTTCTTGGGTGTCATCAAACAAATAAGGGAATGTATAATTGTTTTTCTGAGCGGTTTTCCACATATGTTCAGGAGCATCTTGTGGATAATTTTCAATATCATTACTACTGACAGCAACAAAACCAAATCCTTGCACACGGTAGTCGTTAGCTACTCTCACAATCTCTTCATTGACGTGGATAACAAAAGGACAATGATTGCATATAAACATAATTACGGTTCCTTTTTCGCCCTTGATGTCTTTTAATGAAATTTTATTGTTAGTAACACTATCTACCAACGTGAAATCTGGAGCAGTTGTACCAAGAGGTAGCATATTTGAAGAAGTACGAGCCATGATGTTAAATTTTTAGGTTTTCGAAATTACAATTTTATACTTTATGAGTCTAAAAATTGCTATCTTAGTTACATTAAAATTCCATAGTTATGAAAACTTTAGAGACTTGGTTTCAAGAATATGCGGTAAGTCATCAAAACAAAACAAATATTGCAATTCATTTCATATGCGTTCCTGCGATATTTTTTTCTGTTGTAGGTTTGATTATGAGTATTCCTAGTGGTTTTTTGGCTTCAATTATACCTGGTGAAAATCCTTTTATAGAAAACTGGGCCTTTGTGGTAGCCTTACTTATTCTTTTGTTTTATGTTAGATTATCTGTGAAAATGGCACTACAGATATTAGTTTTTGTTGCTTTCTGTATTATAACTAATTATTATATTAGTCAATATGCACCATTATGGATGGTATCTCTTATTATTTTTGTGGTTGCCTGGGTAGGGCAATTTTATGGACATCATCTAGAAGGAAAGAAGCCTTCTGCAGCACAGGATTTACAGTTTTTACTAATCGGACCTGCTTGGGTAATCCAAAAAATGTTTGGAAAAAAGTAATATGCGATTACAGGATTGGAAAAATTCCGGATCATATTATTCATACAAAAAATATCAAATTTTCTATAAGGAAGAAGGAGTAGGAGTGCCGCTCATTCTAGTTCACGGATTTCCAACCTCTTCTTGGGATTGGAATAAGATTTGGAACACTCTTGTCAAGAAATATAAGGTATACGCTATCGATATGTTGGGATATGGTTTTTCTTCTAAACCCACTGATTTTAGATATACCATAGCTTCGCAAGTTGATTTATGGGAAACGTTTTTAAAAGAAAAAGCGATTACTTCTTTTCATATATTGGCACATGATTATGGGGATACAGTGGTTCAGGAAATGTTAGCTAGGTATAAAGAAAATCTTGAATATGAATTTAAAATTGAATCTGTTTGCTTTCTTAATGGTGGAATGTTCCCAGAGACCAATTTCCCTACACTTACACAAAGAATGTTGCTAACTCCTTTTGGTACTATTCTGAAACATTTTATGGGTCGAAATACGTTAGCAAAAAATTTCAAAAAGATATTTGGAGAGTATACGCAAGCCAGTGAAGAGGAGATAGATGAGTTTTGGGAAACGATAGACTATAATGCTGGCAAAAATGTAATTCCAAAACTTATTAAATATCTAACAGAAAGAGATACTTATAAGATTCGATGGCGTGAAGCGGTACAATATTCGGATGTGCCGAAAAGGCTTATTGATGGAGGAGTAGATCCGATCTCAGGAAAGCATATGGCGGAATTCTATAAAGAAATTGCACCTAATGCTGATGTAGTGATATTAAGTACAATTGGACATTATCCACAAACAGAAGCTCCTGAAGAAGTGTTGTATCACTATGAAGAGTTTAGAAAACAATTATAATTTTTAAAATAGTGCCTATTCAGAAAAGACATTAGTATGAGATGTCATTATAATTCATTCATATTTTTCAGATGCCCATTGTATAGTAGGCTCTATCCATTCTTTTAATGGTTTGAAAAGAAATCCGTGACCCATTCCCGTAGTAAGTTCAATTTCTTTAAAATGTATAATATTACAGGTCGAATTTTCTTTTCTTGCTATAGCAGATACTCCAAAAGGATCTGTTTTTTCATAAATAGTCAAAATATTTCCGCAATAATTGATTTCAGGAATATCTATAATATCACGATCTCTAAAACTGGCTATAAACACAAAATTTAAATTAGAATTGTTTGCCAAAGTTGATACATATTGAGCAATATATCCACCTTTCGAAGTACCTACTACAGTTATTTTTTTAGGATCAATCCCTTTTTTTAATAAGCTGTCTATTTGATGTACAACTTTGTTAGCATATGTTCTAGCATTCACATTGGCATTTCTTTTTTCACTAATAACCTTGAAATCTTTTTTTTCAAACCCTCCAATGATTTCTTTGTATTCAGTTCTTCCAAATTCTGGATGAAGTTCATTCAGTTCATGAGTTTCAAGAAATCGATTATGAAAAAAGAAAATAAACCGATCATTTTGATCGTAATTACTTCTACATGATGATAACATCCAGAGGAATAGAACGGTAAACATTAAATGAGTGTTCATGAGTCTCCAAGTAATTACATTTCATCACTAAAGAAAATAGCATTCATTAGTAATTTGTTAGTCCCGTACCAAAAAGCTCTAAAATTAGTATTATCTGTGAATAGAATAGTATTTCCTCTTCCTAGACTTTGATGTCTAAAGGGTACAGTACCTGATAAAGAATCTAGATTCTTTTTACTAATGTATCCGCTTAATAATGGAGCTTTTGTATATTGAATAGGATTGCTGTAGCTTTGTTTATCAGCTTTGATAAATAACGTAGTATTTCTAAACATAGCTATTTTGTCATTTTTGTAGCCAAAATTGATAGGATGTGATCTATCGGTTTTAGCTTGAAAAATTGCTCCTCCAATGACTTGAGCACCAAAGAAATCTCTTCTTTGTTCAAAAGAGATGTTTTTGGCATCGTTTTCTGGTTTAGAAAATTCGATTTTCATTAGTTCGTTATTCTTAAAGAATTGAGCAGCGTTTCTATAGCCAATCAATGTTCCTCCGTTTCGAATCCATGTTTTTAGTTTATCGATAACATTTTTATTCATTGTCTGATTCCAACTATTTGGTAAAATGATATGCGTATAACTAGATAGATTTCTTCTTTCTAGATTATCTGTATTTAGTTTCGTGATCGGAATATTATAACGTTGGTCCATTAGGTGCCAGATTTCACCAGCATCATAAGGGGTAATTCCAGCTCCTGTAAATAGCGCAATTTTCGGTAAGGTTAAGGCTCTAAATTGAGTGCTACCCAGGTCAATTCCGGTAGTAAGTCCTGTTGATACTCCTGTAATATTTACGTGATTTTCTGAAGCAATTTTTTGTAAAAATGAATATATTTCTTCAGAGTTTAATTCCTGGTTTTGAATTGGAATCATAATAGTTCCATAATCATAATTTTTGTTTTCGATAGAAAATGGTTTCATACCTACTTTAGCTCTTAATCTTTTATGTAAGATTTTATATAACACAGCGGGCGTGTAGTATTCGTGCCATTCCATTAAGTAAGCATAATTACTTTTATTAATCGCATTGGGTTTGTTGTGCCTTAACTCAGTAATTTCATTTCCTAAATCCGTAGTAACTGATTTTTCAGAATAATCTAGGTTAAATGCTAGAGGGAAGGTCCAAGCAGAAACATCATAAAACAAGCTATCCCGAAATGTAGTTCTTTTCTCAAACATAGCTTTTATCAAACGACTTTGTTTTTGGTTTTTTGGTACTACATAACTATATCCTTTTTTGAATTTTTTGCCATCTGAGGTGATGTCATTTTTTAGATTGTAAAACTTGATTTGATGACGTTTTAAAATCTCTGCCAAGTGGTATGCAGAAGCTGCATCTTTTTCATTACCAAAAATGTAAGCTCCATTCTGTGTTTCTTTTCTTGCATTTACATAAAAATTCTTTTGGTATTGAAGCAATTCTATACGCATCGATTTTGCGGCTTCTAATGTAGAAAGTGTTGCAGTAAATTGATTTCGTATGGTAAAAGGAAATGTCAATACCCCATTATCTGTTTCCTGAGCATGTCCACGAGAACTTCCTTGTTCAAACAGAATACCAATTCCTCCGTTAATATCTGGAAAAGTAGAGCCTTTTCCGTAATAGAAATCATCAAAATTTTCTTCAGTAAAGTATAAAGATCCTATTTTGTTAAATGCATCTGCGTGATAATTTGCAATCTTTTTGGTAAGTTCTTGATTTAATTTAGGAGTCAGAGGGTGTGTCCTGGATTGTATTCCTGGCTGAAAGAAAAAAGTACTATTAGCTCCCATTTCATGATGATCCGTTAGGATATTTGGATACCATTGATGAAAGGTTTTAATTCTTGCTCTTGATTCTGGTAATTGCACAGGTAGCCAATCACGGTTCATATCAAACCAATAATGATTGGTTCTTCCTCCAGGCCATACTTCGCTATATTCACGATCCTGAGGATCTGTATTTATGTTTTTACTTTTGTTGGTATTCGCCCAATATGCAAAACGTTGGAGTCCATCAGGGTTAAGTGAAGGGTCAAATAAAATCACAACGTTGTCTAGAAGCTCGTCAATCTGGCTTCCTTGTCCAGCGGCCAGATAATATGCCGCTACCAAACTGGCGTTGGATCCACTAGGTTCATTACCGTGAATAGAAAAACCTTGGTATACAACTGTAGGCATAGATGGGATATCTACTGTGCTAGCATTCGTTTGTGTGAGTTGAAGATGTTGGGTTCTTATTTTTTCAAGGTTTTGATGATTTTTTTCTGAAGTGATCGTTAAGAGAATAATTGGACGATCTTCAAAAGTTTTCCCACGATCCTCTAGTGTGATACGTGGAGAAGCTTCTGCTAAGGCTTTCATGTATTCTATTAGTTTGTCGTGTGTGACATGCCATTTTCCCGGAACAAATCCTAAAACACTTTGTGGTGTTGGAATTTCAGGATTGTAAGACACTCCTTTTGGTAAATAATAATCTAATGATAGGTTTTCTTGAGAAAAGGAAGAAAAGAATAACAAGGATAAGATAATAGTAAAGAAGTGCTTCATTTTAGATGATTTGTGCGAGTATTGAGTTTATAGTCATCGAAAATAAAAAAAACCGCCTCAGAGATTGAAGCGGTTTGCATAAGTTTAACATAAGTTATTATGTCTTATATGTCATCGAAGCTTACATCGGTAAAACTTTCTGTAGAAGCAGTAACTTCTTCATTAGCAGTTGCCGTTTCTTCTGCATTTTGTTCGTAAGATTTCTGATAATCTTTTTGATGTCTTTCGCTTATAACTTCTTCGCCTTTTTCATTGACAATGAAATCAGTCATCTCAGCTAAAATTTCACTAAATCCTACAAAGTCTTCTTTGTATAAATAGATTTTATGCTTTTTGTAGTGAAAAGATCCATCATCATTAGTGAATTTTTTACTCTCTGTAATGGTAAGATAGTAATCTCCAGCTTTTGTTGATCTTACATCAAAGAAATATGTTCTTCTTCCTGCTCTTAAAACTTTTGAGAAAATTTCCTCTTTCTCCAACATTTCATTATCGCTCATAATCCGTATTTCTTAATTAATTAGTCTGTTACGATGGAATCAAAAATCTAAAAAAATTGTTAATCGTACAACAAAATATCAAATTTCTTTTTCGCTCAGTTGTTTTAAATATAGTTCTTTATAATATCCGTCGATGTCTAATAGTTGATTATGAGTGCCTTGTTGGATGATTTCCCCTTCGTTTAAAACAATTATTTTATCTGCATTTCTTACAGTAGAAACCCTATGACTTACAATAAAAGTTGTCTTATTTTTAGATATTCTATTGAGATTGTTGAGTATTTCTTCTTCAGTTTCCGTATCTACCGCAGATAAACAATCATCAAAAAGGAGGATAGATGGGTTTTTTATAATTGCTCGGGCAATAGAAACTCGCTGTTTTTGTCCACCAGATAAGGTAATTCCACGTTCTCCTAAAACGGTATCATATCCTTTACTAAACCCTTGGATATTTTCGTGAACAACGGCATTTTTTGCAGCTTCTAAAACCTCATTGTCTGTAGCGTTTACTTTTCCGAATTTTATATTATTTCTTATCGAGTCGCTAAAGAGAAAAGCATCCTGAGGAACATATCCTATTGATGTCCTAAGATTTACTAAATTTAGATCTCCAATAGGCTTTCCATCGATTTTAATTTTCCCATCAGAAACATCATACAATCTTCCTAATAGATCTAAAATTGTGGATTTTCCCGACCCTGTTTTTCCAATAATAGCAATCGTTTGCCCGGAATTAATTTCAAAACTTATGTTTTTTAATGCCGTAATATTAGTATCATCATAGGTAAAAGAAACATTATCGAAGGTAATATTTCCTATTATCGGTGTCTTATTTGTAACAGAATTTGTGATTTCCGGTTCCTGACTTAAGAACTCATTAATCCTTGCTTGAGAAGCTTCTGCCTGTTGTATAATCGAAGTTACCCAACCTACAGTAGCAACTGGCCAAGTGAGCATATTAACAAAAATGATAAATTCTACAATCACACCAAGGTCCTTAATCGTGCCATTAATATACTGTTTGCCACCAATATAAATAACCAAGATATTGCTAATACCAATAAGCAGTACCATTAATGGAAAAAATAATGCTTGTACTTTTACTAGGTCAATGTTCTTTTCTTTACTGGTATTAGATAACTCTGTAAAGTTTCTTAGCGTTTGTGGTTCTATTCCATAAGCTTTGATGACAGAAATACCGCTAAATGATTCTTGGGTAAATGTCGTTAGCTTGGATAAAAATTGTTGTACGATGGTACTCCTTTTATGTATAGCTACACTTAGTTTATAAATAGAAATAGAAAGAATTGGCAGTGGAGCAACCGTGTACAGGGTTAATTCTGGAGCAATACTAATCATATATCCTATTACTACCACGAACAAAGTAATCGTATTTACGCTATACATAATAGCAGGACCAACATACATTCTTACTTTGGACACATCCTCGCTGATACGACTCATCAAATCACCAGTCCTATTCTTTTTATAAAAATTGAGGGATAGTATCTGATAATGTTTGAAGACTTCATTTTTTAGATCGAATTCTATAAATCTGGAAACTACTATAAAGGTCTGACGCATTAAAAAAGTGAAGAAAGCAGCAATTAAAACAGATCCAAGAATAAAAAGGATATTGGTCATTAATCCTGTTTTTACTTCATTAATATCAGTGATGTTATTATTTATATACTGTTCTACAACATCTACAGAGTCTCCAACAAATTTAGGAACAGCAATGGCAAAAATTCTGGCTATGATTGTGATCACAAAACCGATAAGAAGGCGGTATTTATATTTAAAGAAGTACTTGTTTAGATGGCGTAATGCACGCATAAAGTGTTGATTTTTAGAAACTGAATTATTAACAAATTCTTAAAGTTTAACAACAAAAAATTTAAAATTCGTAAAAATACATTATTTTAGCACCTCAATTTTGACTATTATATAATTTATAACATTTTAAAATTTCCGAAAATGATAACCGAAGTGCTTACTGCAAATCAATTAAAAAAAGAGGCTCCTGTATTTGGCCAATTGTCTTTTAACGATCACGAACAAGTTGTTTTTTGTCAAGACAAAGATACAGGATTAAAGGCAATAATTGGGGTGCATAACACAATTTTAGGACCGGCTTTAGGAGGTACTAGAATGTACAATTATAATACAGAATGGGATGCTCTTAATGATGTGTTGAGGTTATCCAGAGGGATGACGTATAAAGCGGCTATCACAGGATTGAACCTTGGGGGAGGAAAAGCTGTTATTATTGGAGATCCCAAAACACTAAAGACTCCTGCTTTAATGAAACGTTTTGGAGAATTTGTGCATACTCTAGGTGGGAAATATTATACAGCGGAAGATGTGGGGATGGAAACTTCTGATATGGATACAGTTCGTGAAGTAACACCTTATGTAACTGGGATTTCTGAGTCTAAAGGTGGAGCAGGAAACCCATCTCCGGTAACCGCTTATGGTGTCTATATGGGAATGAAAGCCTCAGCAAAATTTGCTTATGGAACAGATAACCTAGAAGGAAGAAAAATATTAGTACAAGGTATAGGTCACGTTGGAGAAGAGCTTGTTCGTCTAACTGCAGAAGAAGGAGCTAATGTTATTATATCTGACATAAATCAAGAAAGACTTCACGAAGTAAGTAAAGCGTATGGAGTAGAGATATATAAAGGACAAGATTTGTATTCAGAAACGGCTGATATTTATGCACCTTGTGCATTAGGAGCTACAGTTAACAATGAAACTATTAATAAGTTAAAAGTTAAGGTGATTGCAGGGGCTGCTAACAACCAGTTAGCTTCAGAAAATATTCATGGTCCATTATTACAAGAAAAAGGGATTGTGTATGCACCAGATTTTTTGATCAATGCAGGAGGGATTATTAATGTATATGCTGAGATTGAAGGATATGGAAGAGATCAGATTATAACTAAAACTGAAAATATCTACAATACTACATTAGATATTTTAAATAAAGCAAAGGCTACTGGTATGACTACAAATACCGCTGCCGTTAGTATTGCAGATGAAAGAATCGCTGCCAAAAAAAAGCAATAAATAGATTTGTATGAAATTTACTTCATAAAAAGTAAATTTTAGAATTGGTAGAATAAAAATAATAGTATTTTTGCAGGGCGAAAGTGATATACACTTTCGCCTTTTTAAATATAATAGTTCTTTGTAATTTCTTATGTTAACCAGAAGACATATCCGAGTTAAAGTAATGCAGTCCCTCTATGCCTTAGAGCAGACTCAAAGTGATAATCTAGATAAAGAAGAAAAGTTCTTGCTTTTTAGTATTGAACAGATGCATGATTTATTTCTTATAAATCTTCAACTTCTAGTAGAAATAAGAAAACATGCAACCGATTTTCTAGAAAAAAGCCAGAAAAAATATTTGGCGACCTCAGAAGAAAAAAACCCAAACCAAAAGTTTATTAATAACGAAATTCTTACGTTGTTAGAAAAAAATACTGAGCTTAAGGAAGCAATAGATCATAAAAAAATGAACTGTTGGCATCTTGATGATGAGTATGTGAAAATTCTTTGGAAAGAAATTAGTGAGAGTGAACTCTATGCTGATTACATGAAAACAAAGATGAGTTCTTTTAAAGAAGATAAGGATTTCATTATTGATGTTTTCAAAGAAATTATAGCACCTAACGATAAGCTATATGAATATATAGAAGACAAAAGACTTACTTGGATAGATGATCTGCCTCTTGTTAATACAGGAATCATCAAAATGCTTAGAAAAGTGAAGCAAACTCATGATGAGCACATGTCTTTGCCAAAATTGTATAAAGATATTGATGATAAGAAATTTGCCAAAGATATTTTTAGAAAAACGGCACTTAACGAAGAAGAATATGCTAAAGAAATAGAAGGAAGAACTCCTAATTGGGATAAAGACCGTATCGCAGAATTGGATAAAGCAGTCATTAAAATGGCTATTTGTGAGTTCCAAAAGTTCCCTTCTATACCTGTAAAAGTAACAATTAACGAATATTTAGAGATTGCCAAAGAATATAGTACACCAAAGAGTAGTATCTTTATCAACGGTATATTAGATAAAATATCCAAGGAATACCAAGAAAGCGGTAAACTAAATAAAGTAGGCCGAGGTCTTATGTAGTTCAAAAAAAATAGTATTTTTAACCCTCAATTAATTAAAAACCCAAGTAATGAAAAAAGGAATCTTGATTTTAGCTGGTGTTTTTGCTTTGACATTTATGTCTTGTAAAGATAATGCAGCAGAAAAAGTTAAAGAAGAAAATGTAGCAGATGCTGCAGATCGTGATGCAAAGAATACAGATTTCCCTGTAATGAACTTTGATCAAACTGAACACGATTTTGGAACAATCAATGAAGGTGATGTTGTAGAGCATACATTTACATTTACTAATACAGGTAAAGCACCATTAGTAATTGTTAATGCAAAAGGAAGTTGTGGTTGTACTGTTCCTGAGTGGACAAAAGAGCCTGTTGCTCCTGGAGCTACTGGATCTATGTTAGTAAAGTTTAATTCTAACGGTAAGCCAAACGCTCAAAACAAACAAGTTACTATTACTGCTAATACTGAAGCAGGAAAAGAAATCCTTAAGATTAAGGCAATGGTAACTCCAAAAGCTAAACCAGTAAGCGGAACTCCTGTAAGCGAGTAATTTTTTATGGAACAAATTCAATCGTTTGCTCCTTTTATTCTAATATTTGTGGTGATGTATTTTTTTATGATACGACCACAAATGCAAAAGGCAAAAAAGGAGAAGAAATTCGCTGCAGAACTTAAAAAAGGAGATCGCGTTGTAACAAAAAGTGGTCTTCACGGAAAAGTTTTTGACTTTAGTGAAAAAAGTAATGCTGTAGTTATTGAAACAGGATCAGGTAAGTTAACATTTGATAAATCTGCTATTTCTTTAGAAATGAGTCAGAAGTTAAATGCGCCACCACCTGCTGAAAAGAAGAAGTAATTTATCAGCTAATAAATAAAAAGCGTCGTATTAAATTAATACGACGCTTTTTTTGTGCAGTAAATTATGTTTTTTATGATTTCATAGTTACAATTCGCTGTGGTAATGGGGCAGCATAATCCGCATTACCTAGTGCTTCAACAATTTTTTGTCTTGTATCCCAATATACATCCCAATAATCTTCGCAAGTAGAATAAGGTAGTGCTAACAATTCTACACCATTTGCTCCTAGGTTATTTACCGCGACTCTTGGTGCAGGGTCTTTCATTACTTTTTGATCAGCTTTCATAACGTCCATAACGATTTGTTTTGCTTTTTCGATATCTGTACCATATTGAATACCAAAAGGCATATCTACTCTCAGGTTGCCTATGGTTGTTAAATTAGTAATAGTGCCAGATGTAATCGCTCCATTAGGGATAATTTCTGTTTTATTCTGAAAAGTTTCTAGAATCGTAACAAAAACCGAGATCTCTTTTACAAAACCTAGTTTTCCTCCAGTTTCTATAAGGTCTCCAACTTTAAAAGGTCTGAAAATAAGTAACATTACTCCAGCGGCCATATGACCTAGAGAACCGTTAAAGGCGCCACCAATAGCTAATCCTACTGCAGCTAATAATGCAGCAAAAGTAGCTGTAGGAATCCCTACAATCCCTGCAATCGAAATGAATAGTAATATTTTTAGTAAGAAATTTACAAGAGTAACTAGAAATGGTTTTAAGGTTCCATCTACTTTACTTCTGTCAAAAGCTTTTTTAATAGCTTTCATGATCATTTTTACGATCCATAAACCTATTAACAGTGCTACAATTCCTCCAACAATTTTAAGCCCATATTGACCAACTCCTTCTTGTATAGAATTGAAAAAACCGCCAAGGGAGCTCATAATAGTTCCTCCTGTTTCTGTAGTAACCGATATCGTAGTATCTACTACCTTTTCTGTAGTTTGCATAATGTGTTTTTTAGTGATTAAATTTTATCACATAAATCTACTATTATATAAACGGCGATATATTTCTTGTTAAATAATAAAAATATAGAAAATCGTTAAACTGAAATAATTATCGATGAATTGTAAATTATTTTTTGGCAGTCAATTCTGCAATCTTAACAATCACTTCTACAGCTTTAATCATACTTTCTACGGGTACGTACTCATATCTTCCATGAAAATTATGTCCGCCAGCAAATATATTAGGACAGGGTAGTCCCATATAGCTTAATTGTGAGCCATCTGTACCACCACGAATTGGTTTAATAAGAGGAGTAATGCCTAACTCTTTCATGGCTTCTTCTGCAATAGCTACAATATGAATTACAGGTTCCACCTTTTCCTTCATATTGTAGTACTGATCGTTAATATAAGTAGTAACTGTATCTTTTCCGTATTGTTTATTTAGTTCGCTTGTAAGTTTAATCATCATCTCTTTACGAGCTTCAAAATGTTCTTTATCGTGATCTCTTATAATGTATTCTAGTTTAGTTTCTTCTACCTCTCCCTTCATAGTGTGTAAATGAAAAAAGCCTTCACGATCGCTAGTGTGTTCCGGAGTTTCTAATCTGGGCAGAGAATTGATAAAATCCTGTGCTATATACATGCTATTAATCATTTTTCCTTTTGCATATCCTGGATGTACTATTTTACCTTTTATGGTAACCACAGCACCAGCAGCATTAAAATTTTCATATTCTAGTTCTCCAATCTGACTGCCATCCATAGTGTAAGCCCATTCGGCTCCAAACTTTTTAACATCAAATTTATGAGCTCCTCTACCAATTTCTTCATCTGGAGTAAAACCGATACGGACCTTTCCGTGTTTAATTTCAGGGTGTTGAACAAGATATTCCATCGCCGAAATAATTTCGGCAATACCAGCTTTATCATCTGCTCCAAGAAGTGTAGTTCCGTCCGTAGTAATTAAAGTTTGTCCCTTATATAATTTTAGATCTTCAAAATAATCCGGAGACAAGATGATATTCTCTTTTCTGTTAAGGATAATATCTTTACCGTCATAGGATTCAATAATTTGTGGATTCACATTTGCACCTGTAAAATCAGGAGTAGTATCAAAATGGGATATAAAACCAATTGTTGGTACATCGTGATCTACATTTGAAGGTAATGTTGCCATGATATAGGCATTTTCATCAATAGTAACTTCGTCCAGACCGATTGATTTTAACTCTTCTACTAATTTATTTGCAAGATCCCATTGTTTTTTTGTGCTTGGTGTTGTGTCACTATTTGGGTCACTTTCGGTATCTATGGTTACATAACTTACAAATCTTTCAATAATGTGTTTTTTTGGAATCATAGCGATGAGTTTTTAATCTTGAAGATTTCAAAAATACACATTCATACACTTTTATTAGAAACTACTAAGACTTATTTTTGCACTGCAAAAGAATCTTTCAATGTATAAATCGCTTGTCCGTCCAATTTTATTCAAATATGATCCTGAAACAGTGCATCACTTCACGTTTAGAATGATAAGGATTATGTCTAAAATACCTTTCTTCTCATCAATTTTTAGAAGTTTATATCTTGTGAAAAACCCAGTATTAGAGCGTGAGGTTTTTGGGTTAAAATTTAAGAATCCGGTTGGACTTGCTGCAGGATTTGATAAAAATGCAATACTTTATAATGAATTAGGGAATTTTGGTTTTGGATTTATTGAAATAGGTACTGTAACCCCAAGAGGACAAGAAGGAAACCCTAAGAAAAGATTGTTTAGACTAAAAGAGGATAGCGCAATTATTAATAGAATGGGGTTTAATAATGAAGGTCTAGAAGCTGCAATCGAACAGCTAAAAAAAAATAAAGGAAAGCTCATTATTGGTGGTAATATTGGAAAAAATACGGATACTGCCCCAGAGGATTATACCAGAGATTATTTGGAGTGTTTTAATGCTTTACATCCTTATGTAGATTATTTTGTCCTTAATGTCAGCTGTCCTAATGTTAGTAGCCACGCTAAGTTAAATGATAAAGATTATTTATTAGAGTTGATTAGTGCTGTGCAAGAAGTAAATAATGCAAACAATACACAAAAACCTATTGTATTAAAAATTGCACCGGATTTAAATAATAGTCAGCTTGATGAAATTATAGAGCTGGTTAATGTAACTAAATTAGACGGTGTTATCGCTAGTAATACTTCTACGTTTAGAGAAGGTTTGAAAGCTTCAAAAGAGCAGTTAGATGTTATAGGTAATGGAGGTTTAAGTGGCCAACCTATAAAAAACAGAAGCACATCAGTTATCAAATATTTGTCAGAAAAAAGCAATAAAGCTTTTCCTATTATTGGAGTAGGAGGTATTCATAGTGCTACTGATGCGATAGAGAAATTAGAAGCAGGAGCAAGCCTTGTCCAATTATACACAGGCTTTATTTATGAAGGGCCAAAATTGATTAAGGATATTAATAAAGAAATAATCAAAAAAGGATTATAAAATAAACTATCTTAAGATTATTTTTTGAGTTTCAGTTTTTCCAAGGTTGGTATGAAGTCTTACTAAATAAATTCCAGAATTAAGATTGGTGAGGTCTAAGTTAATATTTGTGTTACTTTCTCTAAAATCATAACCTCTTACTTTTTTTCCTAAAACATTATAAACCTGTATTTCTTTTATGGTAGCTGCCTTTGAAGATGATATCGATATGTTTCCACTGCTTGGATTAGGAGAAATCGTAATAGCATCTTTTGTATTGTCAAAATCTTGTAGGTTAAGTTGTTTTTGTGTAAAAACAATAGTTCCAATTTTTTCAGATGAAAAAGGAGCAATTCCCTGCAAGCTAGATATTGTTTCCTGAGGAACTGTAGCAGTGTTATTTAAGCTATAACCGGTTCCGTTTTCAGTTCCTCCATCATATGCATAGAGATCCAATGTAATTTCAGAAATCCATTGTCCTCCGTTATCTAATAGGGAAACACTATTTACAGCAATCATCCAATCTGGACTTGGGGCAATCATAGAGGCAAGGCTAATCAGGGGGTAGTCCGAACTTATAGTAATATCACTTATCGTGATAGTTCTGCTAGACCCATTGAAAAATAAACTTGGCCCTTCAATAAATTGATCCGCATTATTAGCGTTTATTGCACTCGTAATTTCTGAGTTAAAAGTACCGAAAGCACCAGTTTCCGCAACTTGTTCTATGCCAGCAGTGGCTAAACCTCCCATTTCCAGAAAAGTAACATTACTATTATGTGCAGCGCCTACTAATTCAGTAAAATGTGCATTGCCAGGTAATGTGCCATGAGCTTCCCAATTACTGGTGAAAATAATATCGTATGTGGCTGTTGTTTGACCAAATGTTGCTAGTGAAAAGAATAATAGTGTAGTTTTTAGAATAAGTTTTTTCATTTGTGTGGTTGTTGGTTATCTTAATTTGTATTATATATTTTAAACAGTTGAATGAAGAATAACCCTAATTATTCAATAATAATTTATTATGAACTGGTTTTAAAATGATATGTATACTTTTGGGCAGTCGGTCGTTTATACAAAACCTTACAAAAAAGAAGGATGAATTTTGAAATCTTATACACTTTCATAATCGCTACTCTGATTTTATCTATTTCTCCAGGGCCAGATAATATTTATGTATTGATGCAAAGTATTGTCAATGGCAAAAAATATGGCCTTGCAACAGTAGCTGGTTTAATATCTGGTTGTTTGGTGCATACTACATTAGTAGCTTTCGGAGTATCTACTATCATACAACAAAGCGAAGTGTTATTTTTTGTTATAAAACTATTAGGGGCTCTATATTTATTTTTTTTAGCATATAAAGTATGGAAAAATAGTGGGGCGATACAACTTTCGGCTGATACCGTGGAAAAAAAAAGTTTATCGCAATTATTTAGACAAGGGTTTATTATGAATGTATTAAATCCTAAAGTATCTATATTCTTTTTGGCTTTCTTTCCTGGGTTTTTATTTAGCGAAGAGTTAAGTAGTGTAACACAGTTTTATGTTTTAGGTTTTTTATTTATGGGAGTGTCTCTTTTAGTGTTTAGTTTAATAGCTATTTCCGCAGGATATCTCTCAGATTTTATTAAGCATAACTCTAGCATAGGTATGTTTCTAAAATGGTTACAAATTATTGTCTTTATCGGAATCGGAGTTTTTATCCTATTTTCTGAAAAATAATCATACTTAAAGAGCTAGAAAAGGTTGTCTGTTTTTTTTAGACAACCTTTTTTAAAATTTAGTTCAAACTAACAAAAGGTTTATTGATCTGTATTAGGATCAATAGATTCTTCGCAAACATAACTTCCTTGATGCCAAACCCATCTACCTGCATGATCACCACAAGGAAGTTGGCTACCACCTTTTAAAGAAATTAAATTTTCCAAACTTAATTTTTGTACTCCTTCTAAATTTAAAATGTTTTTTAACATGATTTTTTTTTTAAAATTATTAATAAATGTTTTAAAGATTCGAATATTGAATCTTTATATACCTGTTCCGCGAAAAGTAAAATGTTACTATCAAAAAAACCTTTTTTTTTAAATAGTTCGGTAATGGTGATTTTTACTATGAAATTTTTTATTCTCTTTTCTGAAAAATAATCATATTTTTATACTCTTAATTAAATTTCCTTTAGATAGACGCTTGTAAATGGCTGAAAAAGTAAAAATCATTGAATGCCCGAGAGATGCTATGCAAGGCATTAAGGACTTTATTCCTACCGAAAAAAAAGTTCAATATATCCAATCGCTTTTGCGTTGTGGATTTGATACGATAGATTTTGGTAGTTTTGTATCTCCTAAAGCTATTCCGCAAATGGTGGATACGGCCGAAGTTTTATCGAAGTTAGATTTGTCGATAACTGAAAGTAAACTATTGGCTATTATAGCCAATGTTCGTGGAGCGAATGATGCAGTGCAGCATAAAGAAATTGATTATTTAGGGTATCCTTTTTCGATTTCTGAGAATTTCCAGATGCGTAATACACACAAGACGATTGCAGAATCTGTAGAAACTTTGCAAGAAATTCTCAATATTGCTGATAGATCTAATAAAGAAGTAGTAGCATATCTTTCCATGGGTTTTGGTAATCCTTATGGAGATCCTTGGGATGTAGAGATTGTAGGTGATTGGACAGAGAGGTTAAATACTATGGGAGTGAAGATTTTATCGCTTTCTGATACTGTTGGGACATCCAATCCTGAGATTATAGAGTACTTATATGCTAACTTGATCCCCAAATATCCAGAGATAGAATTCGGAGCACATTTGCATACAACTCCTACTAGCTGGCATGAAAAAGTAGATGCTGCTTATAAAGCAGGTTGTAGAAGATTTGATGGGGCAATACAAGGATTTGGTGGATGTCCAATGGCAAAGGATGAGTTAACCGGTAATATGCCAACTGAGCGTATGCTTTCCTATTTTACAACTGCAAAAGCAGATACTAATGTTAGAATGATGAGCTTCGAATCTTCTCATAACGAGGCGACCAAAATATTTACTAAGTATCATTAAAAGATAGATTCATAAAATGAAAAACATTTTGAAAAATAGGACTATTGTTGTTAGTAGTAATTGTACAATTTATTAGACTAGATAAGAATAAATCCTGTTATGAATCTGTTGCTTATTTTGAAAATGAAACAAAGCCTGCTCCGGAAATAAAAGAGATATTTAAAAGTAATCTTTATGACTGTCATAGCAATCAAACAATTTATCCCTAGTATTCGGAAATAGCATTTTAATGTGTTTGATTGAGGACAGTATTCAATAAAAAGAAAGGTCATGAATTAGAAGAGTTAATTGAAGAAGTAGAGGAAGTAGAGGAAGGAGAAATGCTGCTTTCATCTTATATCTGGATACATGAGAATCTAGAAAAAGAAGAAATGGAATTACTTGTTAATTAGACAAAAGAGCTTAGAAAAAAGTGCATTTCTGAATGGTAAATCTCATAAATACTAGCCATAAGTTGTAACTGATTGTTTACTATGTTTCTATAAATGTTTTAGACGAGCTAACATTAGTTACTTCCAGTTTGCTTCAATGTTAAATTTAATTTTATTTAGATTTAATATAAATAAAGTTTGTAAAATATGTTTTGATACATATATTTGCACTCAAAATAAAAAACTATTTATATTAAGTCTAAATAAAAAATACTCATGAAGTTCAAAAATCTTATCAAGTTTATATGTATATCTGGGACTATTATTTTAGGTTCATGCTCTTCGGATGATGATACAACCATAGTAGGTGTAGAATCTCCTGCTACATATGAATTTCAACGTGATGGAGCAAGTACAGTAAGCTTTAGTGGTCAAACTACTAGAATAGCAATGGCAGAAGTGATTATTAGTGAATTTACCGATAACACAAGTACTGAAGGAATTATAGATGCAATGTTCGATCATCAAGAAAATGCAGATGATTTTGAAGATGCTGCTTTAAATTTGTCTGATAAAAGCGTACGAAGCAAAACCGCTGCAAGTGCAGATTATTTTTCTGCTAATGTTACTGATGCTGCAGCAATCAAAGCAGATTTTGATGGATGGATTAAAAGTCAGATAGATGAGGTGTTTCCTAACTGGGCGATACCTGCTACTGCTGGTAACTCGGGAGTTTTACAGGAAGCTGGAGGAGGATCTAATCGATATGTAAATGCCAAAGGATTAGAATTAAACCAAGCATTCGCAAAAAGTTTGATAGGCGGATTAATGACAGATCAGGCATTAAACAACTATTTAGGAACTGCTGTTCTTGATGAAGCTGATAATATAGCTAATAATGATAATGGCGTTGTAGTAGATGGTAAGTCATATACTAATATGGAGCATAAATGGGATGAAGCTTATGGATATTTATATGGTGCTTCAGTAAATGCTGCAAATCCTAATGCGACAATTGGTGCAGATGATAGTTTTCTTAATAAATACATTGGTAGAGTAGAAGGTGATACTGACTTTGAAGGGATTGCAGAAGAAATCTATAATGCATTCAAATTGGGTCGAGCAGCTATTGTAGCTAAGAATTATACAGTTCGTGACCAGCAAGCGGCTATTATTAGAGAAAAAATTTCTGAAATCATTGCTATAAGAGCAGTATATTATTTACAGCAAGGTAAAGTAGCTTTAGAGGCTTCCATTATTGATTATGCAAGTGCTTTTCATGATTTATCAGAAGGGTATGGGTTTATCTATAGTTTACAGTTTACAAGAAGATCCGATAGTAATGCTCCTTACTTCACCAGAACAGAAGTTCAAAGTTTAATTGATGATCTAATGGGAGGTACAAATGGTTTATGGGATGTAACACCTGCAACATTAGATGCTATGTCAGAAACAATTGCATCCAAGTTTGATTTTACGGTAGCACAAGCAGGAAGCTAAAAATTAAACAAAGTATAAAAATGTAAAAAAAGAGGTAGGAAATTATACCAATTTCTTCTCTTTTTTTACATTTGCAAAAATTTATTAAGAATAAATAAAAATAAGATGAAGAAGTTTGGGTTTTTAACAGTGGCTATTTTGGTTCTTATTGTAGCAGCCTGTTCGTCGAGTGATGATGGTGCGGGAACAACTGATAATTTTGACAGAAAAGCAATGTTGGAAAATATTGCGGATAATATTATTATTCCTGCATATCAAAATTTCTCGACAGATATGACAGCTTTAAAAACAGCTACTTCTGATTTTATAAACACTACCGATGAAGCTACTTTGGTTTCTTTAAGACAGGCTTGGTCGACAGCATTTATTTCTTGGCAGTCTGTTAGTCTGTTTGAGATAGGTAAAGCTGAAGAGATATCTTTCAGAAACTTTATGAACGTTTATCCTGTAAATGCAACAAATATAGAAGCAAATATTTCTTCAGGAACTTATGACCTTACTTCGATTTCTCAACAAGACGAGCAGGGTTTTGGAGCATTTGATTATATGATTAATGGTTTGTCTGATTCTGATGATGCTATTGTTGGTTTCTATACGGATGCCGCTACAGGTGTAAGCTATGAAACATATCTTATAGAGCTTATTACCAGAATGGATGATATGACATCACAGGTATTAAATGATTGGACTGGAGGTTATAGAGATTCTTTTGTGAACAATAGTGGTTCTTCGGCAACAAGTTCATTAGATAAATTGGTCAACGATTTTATATTTCATTATGAAAAACATTTACGAGCTGGTAAGATTGGTATTCCTGCTGGTGTTTTTTCTGTAACTCCTTTGAGTGATAAAGTAGAGGGTATTTATAAAGGTGATTTATCAAAAACACTTTTTATTGCAAACTTTAATGCTTTGCAGGACTTTTTTAATGGAAAACATTTCGGAAGCAATACTATTGGTGAAAGTTTAAAGACATATCTTGATTTCCTCAATACTATTAAAGACGAGGAGGATTTAAGTACCTTAATTAACAATCAGTTTAATGTGGCAAGAACTACAGCAGGTAACTTAAACGATGATTTTTCTGTACAGGTTCGGACTAATAATAATCTAATGCTTAATACATACGATGAACTTCAGAAAAATGTAGTCTTTCTAAAAGTAGATATGCTTCAGGCTATATCGGTAAACGTTGATTTTGTCGATGCTGATGGAGATTAAATTTATTTTTAGTATCATATGAGGTATTATTTAAACGAATATTTTAAAAAGAATACGGAGGCTGCACCACTTGCAGTCTTTCGTATTTTTTTTGGTTTGATGATGTTGATTAGTATTATTCGTTTTTGGAGTTATGGATGGATAGGCAAATTATATGTCAAACCAACTTTTTTCTTCTCATATTATGGTTTTGATTTTATTAAACCTATGGGTGTTTACACCTACTTGATTTTCGTTTTATGTGGTGTTTCTTCAGTATTTGTAGCTATTGGATATAAATACAGAATAGGCATTATTACGTTTTTTCTAAGTTTTACCTACATAGAATTAATGGATAAAACCACGTATCTCAATCATTATTATTTTATTAGTATACTTAGTTTTTTACTTATTTTTTTACCGGCTAACGCTTATTATTCATTAGATGCTAAGATGAAAAGAACTTCTTTTCAGAAAGTACCAAATTGGACAATTGATGCTGTGAAATTATTATTTGGAATTGTTTATTTCTACGCAGGTTTGGCAAAGTTAAATTCTGATTGGTTGCAAAAAGCAATGCCTCTAAAAATTTGGTTGCCTTCTAAATATGATATACCATTAATAGGAGATCTAATGCAACAAGAATGGATGCATTATGCTTTTAGTTATACAGGTGCTATTTATGACTTAACAATTCCGTTTTTATTGATGTACAAAAGGACTAGAGTTTTTGGTTTTTTAATGGTTGTTGTGTTCCATGTTTTAACAAGAGTACTTTTTCCAATAGGTATGTTTCCTTATATTATGATTGTTGGGGCATTACTATTTTTTGATAGTAGTGTTCATCATAAAATACTACAATTTATTTCTAAAATATGTGGTGTAAATAAAACAAATTTTGATACAAATAGAAGGTTGGTTTTCCAATATAGTAAAACCAGAATTATGACATCGGTTTTGGGATTGTTTTTTATAATTCAATTATTTTTGCCGTTTCGATATATGCTATATCCTGGTGAATTGTTTTGGACAGAAGAAGGGTACCGTTTTTCTTGGCGAGTGATGTTAATGGAAAAGGCAGGATATGCAAATTTTAAGATTGTAGATGGGGAAACTGGGAATAGATTTTATGTGGATAATGATGATTTTCTAACTCCTTTTCAACAAAAACAAATGGCTACGCAACCTGATTTTATATTGGAGTATGCACATTATCTTAAAACACATTTCGAAAATCAAGGGCATCAAAATATACAAGTATTCGTAGAAAGTCATGTAGCACTTAATGGGAGATTAAGTAGCGAATATATTGATCCTAATGTGGATCTAGGGAAACAAAAAGAGTCATTTAAACATAAAACGTGGATTATTCCATTTAAGGATGAGATTAAGGGATTGTAATGTAGTTATCTTTTTTTTATTGATAACTACAATCGTTTCAGCGCAGTATACGATTAAAGGAGTTGTAAGAAATCAAAATAACCAAGCTGTTCAGGGTGCAGAGGTTTATAATAGAACTACTGGGCAACAAGAAATAACAAAAGTAGATGGAAGTTTTGAGTTTTCTGAGTTAGCAGAAGGAGTATATTTTCTTGCGGTTTTCAGTTTTGATTATGAGATTTTAGAACAAGAAGTTACGGTTAGTAAGGATGTTGAGATTAAGCTGGTTTTAAATCTTTTGGGAGAAGAGCTGTCAGAAGTAATCGTGACTCAGCGAAGAGAAAAAGTCTTTGGACTTAAACAATTAAAACCTGTAGAAGGAACAGCGATATATGCAGGAAAGAAAAGTGAAGTAGTATTATTGAGTAATGTACAAGGTAATTTAGCTTCTAATAATGCTCGACAGATTTATGCGCAAGTTGCTGGGTTAAATATTTATGAAAATAGTAGTGGAGGATTACAACTTAATATTGGAGGGAGAGGATTGGATCCGAATCGTACAGCAAATTTCAATACTCGTCAGAATGGTTATGATATCAGCGCTGATGTTCTAGGATATCCCGAAAGTTATTATACACCACCTGCAGAAGCAATTGAAGAAATACAGGTAGTTCGTGGAGCTGCTTCTTTGCAATATGGAACACAATTCGGTGGGTTATTGAACTTTAAAATGAAGAGACCGAATCCTAATAAAAAAATAGAATTGGTTTCTCGTCAAACATTAGGTTCCTATAACCTTTTTACAAGTTTCAATAGTTTAGGAGGTACCATCGGTAAGTTTAGTTATTACACCTATTTTAATTATAAAAAAGGGGATGGGTTTAGAGCTAATTCTGAATTTGATTCTAAGAATGCTTATTTCCATTTAGGGTATCAATTGTCTGATAAAACAAAGTTGATTGGAGAATTTACATATTTAGATTATTTGGCAAAACAACCAGGAGGTTTAACAGATACGCAATTTAATTTAGATCCTACATTTAGTAATAGAACTAGAAATTGGTTTGATGTAAATTGGAAGTTATTTTCTCTGAAACTAGAACATGAGTTCTCTGATAAGACTGATTTTAGCTTTAATTTATTTGGGTTAAATGCTTCGAGATCAGCTGTTGGTTTTAGAGGTATTCCTGGGAGTCTAAATACTAATCCTATTACCGACATAGATGAAGTTGATGGATCTGGTGGTTTTGTAAACTCGAGGGATCTTATTGTTGATAATTTTAAAAATTGGGGAGCAGAAGCAAGATTACTTACTAGATATCAATTATTGGATAAAGAGTCCGTTTTACTAATTGGTTCAAAGTTTTATAAAGCTTCTAATGAATCTAGGCAAGGGTCGGGAGGTATCGGATCTGGACCGGATTTTGATTTTCAAGATGATGCTTTTCCGGATTATCCAAATCAATCTTCTTTTGATTTTCCTAATATTAATCTAGCCGTTTTTGGGGAGAACATATTTAAAATATCTGATAAGTTTTCGGTTACTCCTGGATTTAGATTTGAATATATTAAGACAGAAAGTCAAGGGGTCTTTAATGATGTAGTATTCGATAATGCAGGTAATCCAATCGCTAACAGTATAGAGACAGATAATAGAGAATTGGATCGATCTTTTTTTCTTCTTGGAATTGGATCGAGTTATAAAATTAGCAACTCTTTAGAAGCATATGCGAACGTTTCACAGAATTATAGATCTATCACTTTTAGTGATATTAGAGTTGTGAGTCCAACATTTAGAGTTGATCCTAATATAGGAGACGAAGAAGGATTTACTGCTGATATCGGCATACGAGGTAGGTTAAACAATATGTTATCTTATGATATAAGTGTTTTTGGATTAGTGTATGACGATAGAATTGGTATTGTATTTAATGATAGGGCTGAGCGAGTAAGAGGAAATATCGGAGATGCAGTTATATATGGAGTAGAGAGTTTTGTGGATTGGAATGTTTGGAATACTTTGTCAGGAGATAATGAAAATTATAGGTTGAACTTGTTTGCTAATACTTCCTTTACTACTTCAGAGTATACGTCATCAGATCTTTCTGGAGTTGAAGGAAATAAAGTAGAGTTTATACCAGAGGTCAACTTAAAAGCTGGTCTGAAATTTGGTTATAAGAACTTTCTGGCAAACATACAATATACGTATCTTTCTGAGCAATTTACGGATGTTTCTAATGCTGCTGTGGCATTAGATGGAGATAATAGAAACGGTATTATAGGAGAAATACCATCCTATTCAATTTTAGATCTATCGCTGTCCTATTCTTATAAAAAGTTTAAACTAGAGACAGGAATAAATAATCTTTTGGATGAAAGTTATTTTACACAAAGAGCAACAGGATATCCTGGACCAGGAATTATCCCTTCTGATCCTTTAACCTGGTACGCTACTTTACAATTTAAGTGGTAGTTGTGTAAGATTTAACTTTTGTTTACTTGTATAATTAACTTTTGTTCAATCTTTGGTTTTGGTTTTAATCTATAAATTTGTTTAAAACACATGTTATGAAAGAGTTTGAAGGATACGATACAATGATGGCTGAATACTATAATGCTAGTTCAGCACTTGTTTTACCACTTTCTTCTTGGGAATTTTATGGAGAACATAACTGGTTTTTTAATAGTTTTAAAAAAGATCTTGATTCTTTGAGTAAAATCACTAAAAAGTGGGATTTTGAAGATGTTTATCATAACGAGCTGGTTAACAAGCAATCGGTTATAGTTGTAACTAATCCAGATCTTGAAATAGTGTATGCTACTCACAATATAGAAAAGATGAGTGGGTATACCTCAGATGAAGTAATAGGTAACTCCCCTAAAATGTTTCAGGGTAAAGAAACTGATCCTAAAATATCTAATGTTATAAGAATGGCGATAGAAAAGCAAGAGCCATTTGAGGTTTCTATTGTTAATTATAAAAAAGATAAATCTACTTACTTATGTCATATCAAAGGTTTTCCTGTGCATGATAAGCGCGGTAGACTTGTTAATTATATAGCTTTTGAGCAAGCTGCATAGTGTTTTTTTAAGCTTATCCTCTTCGTATTTAATTTCAAAACAAGTACTTCTTATTAGTAATGATCTCCTGATATTAATCAAAACTGATTCCTGATTAAGTATTTCCTTGTTGTTTATTCAGTTAATAGTGTTGAATTCGGAATTCGTGTTTTGAGTATTTCTATTTTAGAGAGAGTGTATCGAGAATAGCATTTTATTTTTCTAAAACTATTCTCAATACATCTTTGCTGGTTTTCACTTTGAGAATTTCCAAATGTGTAACATATTATTTTAAACCCTACTCTCACCGTTTATTTCCACTCTAATCAAATAAATATATAGTTTGATTAGATTAATTTCTTGCTCTTTTAGGATAGGCGGGTCTTTTGTAATCTTTTGGAGGGTTTTTTTTCAGCTCTTTTAAGGCTATTTCTATCGCTTTTTCTAATTGCGGATCCTTACCTTTAATTACTTCAGACGGTAATTGCTCTACTTCTACATCTGGTGCTACCCCAACGTTTTCTACAATAAAACCATCTTCCGTCCAGATTGCTACATTAGGAGCAGTAACACTCGCACCATCAATAAATTCTGGAAACCCTAAAACTCCAACTAAACCACCCCAGGTTCGTTTACCTACCATTTGTCCTACTTTAAATTTTCTGAACATCCACGGTAGCATATCTCCACCAGATCCAGCGGTTTCATCAATGATCATTACTTTAGGCCCCTGAATAGATGCACTTGGTGTTTTTAGATCTTTTCCATATCTAAAATTCCAATGAGACTGATAAGGATTGAGTAACAGGTTGATGTAATAATCAGCTATTTGACCACCACCATTAAAACGTTCATCAATAATAATGGCTTTTTTATTTGCTTGTGGAAAGAAATATCTTTTAAAGTATTCATGACCGGCACCAGCAGTATTGGGAACATACACGTATGCAACTTCTCCATTGGTGGCTTCGTGTACTTTTTTTAGATTTCCTTCAACCCAATCACGATTACGTAATCGATATTCGCTTATTATAGGTGTCACTTTTACGACTCTGGAATCTTTATAGCTATTATTAGGACCTACAGTAATTTCGGTAATTTTATTAGCAGTATTCTCGAAAACACTAAAAAGGTTCATTGTGCTTTCTATATTTGTTCCGTTTACTGCCAATAAGTAATCTCCTTTATTTACTAAAACTCCAGGTTCTGTTAGCGGTGATCTTAAATCAGGATTCCAATTTAATCCACCATAAATTTTCTTAAATCGATATCTATTGTTTGTTATTTCGTAATCGGCACCAAGAAGACCTCCGGGAATTCTTTCGGGAGTATTCAATTTTTCTCCACCTCCCTGTAATCTATGATGTCCTACAGATAATTCACTACACATCCATTGTATCACTTTATTAAGATCATTTCTGCAAGAAAGGTGAGGTAAAAACTGTTCGTATTTCTTTTTCATTGCTTTCCAATCGGAACCGTGCATTCCGGGATCATAAAAATAATCACGGTTGATTCGCCAGGCTTCTTCAAAAATGTTTTTCCATTCATCAATGGGACTCATTTTTACCTGAATATCATTAATTTTTAAGACTCCTTTTCCATTTGTTGGTTTTTTTGCTGTTTCTGCGATTCCCCAGGTATCATCTTTTTGATATAGCATTTTTTTACCGTTAGAAGAAATAATATAATTATCTAATTCCATTATCTCAGCGTCTTTACGGTCATTTAAGTCATATTCGTGCAGTGAGGAAGGAATTGAAGAATCTAAAGAGTTCGACGAGATGTATAGGATTTTATTAGCTTGCCCTGAATTTAATCCACGATAATTACCTGCTTTTATAGGGATATCGATAATTCTATTTTGTATTCCATCAATATCAATTTGTAATGATTTATTAGAATCTTCATTTTCTGAAGACTTATCTTCTTCTTTAAGTTCTTCTTCATCGCTTTCTTTGGCAAAAGGAGAAATGATACCTTTTCTAAGTGTAGCTAGATAAATAGAGTTGGAAAATGTCATATCTTGATTAGACTGATCAAACCAATTTACAACTGGCCCAGCATCTGTAGATGCAAAGAAATAAATATAATCACCACTAGGATCAAAAATAGGATTGGTAGCATTACTTAATCCATCACTAATGGGATATGATTTTGATTCTTGTGTGTTATATAAAAATACTTGCTCGAAGTTAGAGTCTATTATTTTAGAATAAACAATCCATTTAGAATCGTGAGACCAATCTCCAAAAATATTTCTAAAAGCTCCAGGGACATAGTATTCATCATTGGCAATTTTAGAAACTTTTTTAGAAGCTATATCTAAGATATATAAATTCCGACCGTTATCCGAAAAGCTTATTTTCTTACTGTCTGGAGACCAATTCGTATATGCATAAAAACCGGTACCAGGAATTTTAAATTTTTGAGAATCTCCTTTACCATCTTGAGATTTAATATGTAATTCATATTCTCCCGAATCATCAGAGAAATAAGCAATGTTTTTTCCGTCAGGAGACCAAGCAGGATATTTTTCGTGACTTCCAGGACTTTGAGTTAGATTTCTAGCATCTCCTTTGCTTTCTGGAACGGTTACAATTTCTCCTCTATAATCGAAAACGACCCTCTTTCCCGAAGGAGATATATCAGAAGAGCGTATATATTTTGAACCTTTTACATATCTATCCCGTAACTCTAAAAGATCTGTAGTTATTCCTATGATTAGTTTAGTACTTGTTTTTGTGCTGGTATCATATATATGAAGGTAACCAGCTTGTTCAAAAATTATTTTATTAGTTCCTAAATCTGCATTAGTAATTGGAAACTTATCAAATTGAGTAAGTTGTTCAACTGTTTTCGAGTTTATTTGATAGGAAAATAAATTAAATTCTCCATTTCGGTCACTTAAGAAGAATATAGTATCATCTTTCCACATAGGTTGTACATCATTACTTCCTCCTTTAGGTTGTGGAATTTTTATAATAGATTTATCTGTAAAAGAGAACAACCATATATTTGCTGTTGTACCTCCTCTATAGTTTTTCCATTGATGAAAACGTTCTCTGATTGGGGTATAGGCCATATGTTTTCCGTCCGGAGAATAAGTAGCATGCCATGCATTAGGTATTTCGAGTTCAGTTGGGAAACCACCGTTGATAGAAACCTGATAAAGTTTTGAATATCGGTTGGTATGAACTGTTCTTTGTGAGTTGAAAAGTACCGAGTTCCCATCAGGAGAAAACCCTAATGTAGTATCTGTCGTTGGATGCCAGGTAAGCCTTTTAGGAATTCCCCCTTCTACTGGAATGATAAAAACATCAACATTCCCATCATATTCTGCACTAAAAGCAATAGATCTACCATCGGGAGAGAAAACGGGGTGAGACTCTATTCCTTTATCTATAGTTAACCTATGAGGTTGACTCCCATCTGGTTTAGCTACCCAAAGATCTTCTGCATAAATAAATGCAATATGTGATTGGCTGATCGCCGGTGTATGTAGCATTCTGGTATCACTAGGATCTGTAGCATAAGATTTGATTGAATACAAAACTGTTAAAAACAGTATTCCGTAAAGAGTCGAGTTTAAGTTTTTCATGACTTTTTTGATTGATGAAGATTTATGTTTTTTATTTAATGAATGAAATTAAGTTTTTATGAATTGGATTCTGTTAATCATATTTTAAAATAATATAGTTTTAGATATTTTAAGTAGTATAGATGATATCAATATTAAAGCCTATATGGTGATTATTTAATCCCGATAAGTTTAACTACTATAACAGCACTTGATTTTTATTTGCTTTATAAGTATGAATCAATAAAAAAGAATAGAATGAAAATATTAAATGTTATGTTGTTGCAGTATTATTTGCAATTAGTAGTATTGTAAGTATAGGTGCAAAATCTACAAAACTAGAAACTGATTCCACAAAAAGTCGAGATAAATTAGTTTTACATTATTTCCCTTTGATATAATTTATACTAACTGTTGCTAAATCAGAATCAGGAAATTTAGAAAAATAAATTGGATTACTTTCTAATCCCACTTCTCTGATTATCTTAAGAAAAGAATTTATTTCTAAAATATACTGGTCAGAAAACCCGTGAGTTGCATCATAAGCAGTGGCAGCAGTGCTACCAATATTTTTAGCAGTTATATCAGGTGGAATAGTATGTAACTCTATAACTATCAACCCGAATTTTAAGATGTGGGGAGTCCATTTTGTAAAATGATCTTTCAGATTGCTTTCTACATCATCATTATATAACAATTTTCCTCTAAAAGCAAATGCTCCAGTAGAGTTGCTAGGTGTGTCTAGTGTTGCTATAGGTTCACTCCAGATTCTGTTATGGTCTAGAAAAGTTCTTACCGATAAAAGATCTCTTAGTTCGATTTTATAGTTTTCTTTTAAATCTTTTTCAAGAAGATCGGGATCGCTAATATCGCCCCAGATTACTTTAGCCCATATATCTGCTTGGATTAAGTTAGCTCTTGTAACTTTAAGAGCGGCTTTATTATAATCTGCACCAACTAAAAATAAAGGATGATCATCCAGATGTTTTCCTCTTAATGTTTTAGATGCTATGATTTCAAAAAGATGGATCAAAAAAGCACCATTTCCACATCCCATATCTAATATTCCTTTAGGTTGTTCATCTAGTGGTTTATTAAATAAACTGATAATGATCTCGTCAATTTTTTTGAAATATGTAGTGTGAGCGCCACCACTTCCCCATACATTCATTTCACGATCTACGTGAATTTCATCGGTATGATGAGCAGGATTCCATAAAACTTCAGGATTACCAAATAACAAGGCATCCATCTGTCTAAACATTGGGATGTAAGATACTGTTACCCCATATGCAGTTGCTCTTTTAGCAAAAAATAGCCCTTTATTAGTGAATGTATAGTTTTCTTTGTTTTTAAGAAACCAACCTAAATAACTTAAGAAGGTGAGGATGGTATCAAAACTATCTGGAAAACGATGATATTCATCTGCGCTAAAGGATGCTTCCATAAAATATTTATGGAACATTCCGCCCATTCCTAGGCGCACGACAGTTGGTCCTACCAGAATACCTTCTAAATGTTTATGGATTTGATGCTGGATAGTACTTGTTAGTTGGTCTTCGGAAACAGGCGATTCTAATCTATTCTGATAGAATTGAAATAGTTTTTCTAGTTTTTGAAACGGTTCTAATTCGAATTTCCTTCTATGGAATTTACCAGAATATTTAAGAAGATCAACAACTCCTTCGTACAAATGAAAATGATCAAAAGCTATTCTTGTACATTGGTTTATAGAAATAGTAGGTATTTTTTTTTTAATTTTATAGTCTAACCACCCTTGTGAGGATAAGATTCGTAGCCCTACATTCAGGTACCCTTCATTTCCATTAAATTCTTTCGCGATTTCTTGTACAGTTACGGTTTTATGTAAGATTATGTAATCAGTAACTTTTTTTTTGAATAAAGAGTAAGCTACTGGCGCGACAGCAATTCCGTCTAAATGCCTAAATAGTTCTTCCCGGAATATTTGTTTTTCCTGTTTTGTTAGCATGAATACTTAATTGGTTGTTAGTTGAGATGCTACTTGATAGCTTCATCCAAATTAAGCATTTATTTTCGAAGTTGATATGCTATACTTTCTTATTTACTGGTGGTTTATCTTTTTTCGCAGGCATAGGTCCTCTAAGGTGAATTACAAGTCCATTTAAGAAATTACGTAGGATTTGATCACCGCATTCCATGTATTTAGGATGATTTTCGTTTCTGAAAATAGCTCCAAGTTCACTTTTGGTAACTTTAAAATCTACTAATGAGCAAATTTTTACAATATCGTCATCTCGTAATTTGTGAGCTACTCGTAGTTTCTTAAAAATATCATTGTTAGTCAATCCCATAAGACAAAGGTACTTTTTTAAATGAGTTCAAAAGAAAAAAATATCGATTATGTTCCATAAGAAATATGTTTATAAGATATTTGTATACTTAAAATTTTATAATGTATAATAAGGAAGAGAAATTGAGTTTGTTGTCAGAAATGATAGAATTCGCAAAGGCTGATAAAAAAATAAAAGATGAGGAGTACAATTTTATTTTGGCAATAGCTTCTCAGCTTAAAATAACAGAAGAAGAGATTGGTCATTTGGTGCGTAATAATGCGGAGAAGAAAAACCTTCAACCGGAATCGCAAAGGATATTACAATTTCATAGATTGGTTTTGTTGATGAATGTAGATCAAGAAACAACTCAAACAGAAATTCATAAAATTAGAGAAATGGGATTGCACATGGGGTTGCGATCAGAGGCTATAGATACTGTTCTAAAAGAAATGCATAACTATCCTAATAAGGTAATTCCACCAAAGGAATTGATTACAATTTTCACTAGATTTTATAACTAATCCTATAAACATTCTGGATATTCTAAAATATTAAACCCTCAAGTAAATCTTGAGGGTTTAATATTTTGTGCGTTTTTGTCATTAAAAATAGGGATTAGGTGTCATTTTGACAGCTTATGGTTTTGAAAAAGTGACAGAATGTCTTAAAAATAACAATGGAATTCTAATTGCTATATACTCATTGAATTTAAAATATAGAATAACTTAAAAAATATAATACAATGAGTTTAGTAAAAAGAACAGACAGATTACCATTTATTCTTGATGACATTCTTAATACCGATTGGTTTGGTGGAACTAGTAATGGACAAAAAATTGGTTTTAATACACCTGCCGTAAATGTAAAAGAATCCGATAATGATTTTGTAGTCGAACTTGCTGCGCCAGGATTGGCAAAAAACGATTTTAATATAGAATTGGATAATGATGTGCTAATAATTTCTTCAGAAGTTAAAAAAGAAACTACAGAAGAAAGAGATAATTACACTAGAAAAGAATTTGGTTACAGTACGTTTAAGCGTTCATTTACCTTACCAGATACTGTAAATATTGTTGATGTTTTGGCTTCTTATGATAACGGAATTTTATCAGTAAAACTTCCGAAAAAAGAAGAAGCAAAAGTACAACCTAAGAGATTTATAGAGATTTCATAAGTTGATTTTTAGTTAGTTAGTTAATGTTGCGAAAACGCCTTCCAGAAATGTGAGGCGTTTTTATGTTTTAAAGAATATTATTCGGACATAGTTTTTGTTTTCTGTAAATTATTGTAATATGATTTTTTTTTGTATCATTGTGATATCAAAATGATATTATTATGAAAGAAGAAAAAAATTTAAAGGCAACTAATGGTTATTTAATGCTACTTGTATTATTGTTAATTGTAGTAGGAACAATTTTGGGTTTGATAATTACCAAGAATTTATTGTTTTTAATTTCTATAGTAGTAATAATCTTAATTATTAAAGGTTTTTTTACCGTAAACCCAAATAGCTCGAAGGTGATGGTCCTTTTTGGAGCTTATAAAGGAACTGTTAAGAAAAATGGATTCTTTTGGGCTAATCCGTTTTATACAAAACAAAGAATTTCATTAAGGGCAAGAAACTTTTATAGTGAACGAGTAAAAGTGAATGATAAAATTGGTAATCCGATTTTGATTAATGTAATTTTGGTGTGGAAAGTAAGTGATACTTTTAAAGCAGCATTTGAAGTGGATCATTATGAGGATTTTGTAAGAGTGCAAACGGATGCGGCAGTTAGAAAACTAGCAGGTTCTTATCCATATGACAATTTTGCTGAAGGTGAAGTTGAAGTAACACTATTATCAGGTATGGATGAAGTAAATGAAGCACTGGAAAATGAAATTACTGAACGGTTATTGATGGCAGGAATAGAGGTTATGGAAGCTAGAATAGGATATTTAGCTTATGCCCCGGAAATAGCCAGTTCAATGTTAAAAAGACAGCAAGCCGTAGCGATAGTTGCTGCACGTAAAAAGATAGTAGAAGGAGCAGTTGGGATGGTAGAAGATGCTCTAATCCAGTTATCTGAAGATAAAATTATTGATTTTGATGATGATAAGAAAGCATCTATGGTAAGTAATTTAATGGTAGTATTGTGTGGTGATAAGGAGGCTACTCCTGTTATTAATACAGGAACATTACATTCATAATTTATGAGTAAGAAAAAATCATTTGTCCTTAGAATATCCCCAGAAACTTTTAATTTAATTGAAAGATGGGCAGATGATGAGTTTCGCAGTGTTAATGGACAATTAGAATGGATGATACATAAAAGCCTTAAAGATGCTAAACGGTTAAAATCAAAAAGTAGTGATGATGATGCTACAGATGAGAAATAATTATAACTTATTTCCGTAATAACAATCTGTAGAAAGTGCTTTAGAATAACTGATTTTAGAATCTAAATCCATAATAAGATATATCTCTTTTTTTAGTTTTATTTCTATTCTATTTTGTTTCCAATGGACTTTTATATCTTTCGATTTAAGATTTTTAATATAACTATGTTTATTTGCAAAATTAGTCGTTAAAGGAGGTGAATTCCCATTTTTAGTAGCCTCTTTTGGACTGATTGTAATAGATTCCGGATCGACAACGGAACAAAGAAAGCCATCAAAATCAATTCCTTGTTTATCAAGATTCAATACATACACCCATACAGAGTATTCATCTTCTTCAATCATTAAGGTTCTACCAGATATAGGATCTGTAGAGGTGATAAAAATACCATCTATGGTTCCTTCTGATCTTGTTTTAGGTGTACCTATGGCAAATACACTAGTAAATATTGATAGTAAAATTAGTTTCATTTAAAGGTGCTTTATATCATTCATAATTATAACAAGTATGATGTACCTGCTATTGTTATAAGTTTTAAGCCCTAATAAAATGATATGAGTTTAGACCAAATGGATAGAATTATCTTGAATCACGATCTAAATAAATTATGCAAGGAACGAATTTAAGAAATTAATACTAAAGTTGTATCTATTTGATACATATAAATTTGTGAGATTTTCCCCTCAATTTTTAATGAATATTTGTAAGAAATTATTGTCAGTTAAATAAATAAACTATGATTTTATTATTTTTTATTTCATATCGTTTACAGAATTGTAGTCAACTAATAAGATAATATCACCAAATAGAATATGATTATAGAAAACCGTATTCTGGAAATGTATCTACCAGCAATACATCTTTTCGCGGGGTTAAACTAAACTTAGTTTTATAGCACTTTCTGCACAAGCTAATACCGCATCTTTTGCTGAAATAGGTTGCCAGTCTAGAAGTTTTATAGCTTTACTATTATTTACTTTTCTTTCTGCGCCTAAATCAACTAATATTGGTTTTATAGTTTTATCAAGATTGGAAAATAGGCGTACAATAAAATCAGGTAGGGAAAGTTTAGGTACTTTTTTGTCAGGATACTTTTCTTTTAATATAGATGCAACTTCCTTAAAAGTCAAAAAACCAGCAGAAGCAACAAATCGTTCGCCCGCAGCTTCAGGGGTTTCCATTGCTTTTATATGTAAATCTGCTACGGACCGAACGTCAACCATATCAAAACCAATTTTTGGTATAGCGGGAGAACTACCATCCATAGCTTTTATTACAATATTAGCAGATGTACCAAAATCTTTTTCAAGTATTGGACCTAAAATTGCTCCAGGACAAATTGTGGTCAATTCTAATCCACTCGTGTCTTTTTTAATAAAATCCCATGCAGCTTTTTCTGCAATAGTCTTACTTCTGAAATAAGGAGTAGAGTCTTCTATATTAGTAGTGTCAGTCCAATTATTTTCATCAAAAACACCTTTTCGGTTGGACTTCTCTTTTCCATAAGCAATCGCACCAGATGATGAAGTAAGTACTACTCTTCTGATTCCATGTTTAGAGGCAGCTTTTAATATGTTTATCGTTCCAGCCTTAGCAGGGATAATGAGCTCATCATCATTTTTTGGCAATTCTCTGGGAAATGGCGAAGCAATATGTATCACATTTTGAACTTCGCTTATAAGATCACCCCAAATGTTTTCATTCGTTAAATCTGCTTCAGCAAAATGAAGCTTATCAATGTTATCTGTTTTTTCGGCAATGACTTGTTTGATTTCATCAGCTCTTTTCATATTTCGCAATGTACCGATAACTTCATATCCTTTGTTAAGTAATTGGATAGTGGTATGTGAACCAAGAAAACCGGTTACTCCGGTTAGTAGTACTTTTTTGTTTTCCATTTTTTGAGTTGATTTTAAAGATCTAACCATTTTTTGAAATTAGAGGTTCGCTCTCGTGAAACAATAATCTGTTCTTCTTCTTTTGGTCTTAGTTTAAGTAATAATCGACTATTGAAATAACTATGAATTTCTACTACTGACTTTACTGATATCATGAATTTTCTATTGATCCTAAAAAAATGCACAGGATCTAGGATATCTTCTAATTGATCTATCGAATATTCAATAGGATATTGTTGTCCAGTATGAGAATGTAAAAAAATTAATCCTTCGTTAGACTTAAAGTAAGCAATGTCCTCTACACTAAAGGTGTTAAACTGATTGCCAACCTTAATCATGAATCTTTTTTTATACTCTTTAGAGAATAATTTTTTAATTTTTTCTAACTTTTGTTCATCAAAAATGATATTAGCGTTTACTTGTGATTTTCTGTATTTACTTAATGCATTTTTGAGATCATTTTTATCAATTGGTTTTAGTAAATAATCCAATCCATTATACTTAAATCCTCTAATAGCGTATTCGTTATACGCTGTTGTGAAGATAACTGGAGGATGATCCTCTAACATATCTAAAATATCAAAGCCATAGCCATCATTAAGCTGAATATCCAAAAATATTAAATCGGGTTTTGGATTATTATCAAACCATTGCCGACTGTTTTCTACAGATGTAATCTGCCCAGTTATTCTTATTTCCGGAGCTAATTCTTCAATAAGAGTTGCTAGTCGTTTAGACGCGAAATTTTCATCTTCTACAATTACTGCTGTCATCCTATGATACTTTTACCATTGCAATTTCTTTAATATTCTTGGGGAGTAAGGGAATTATTACCTTAAAGTATCCATTTTCGGTCTCTATAACCACTTTCTGATTAGTATAAAAAGAATACCTTTTTTCTATGTTTTTAAGTCCAAGTTTTGTTGATTCTTCTTTTTGCTTTCTTACATGTAGATTATTCTGAATAACAAGACTGTTTTTATGAGTTGAAATAATATTAATTTCTAAAGGCTTTTCTTTAGAGTAGTAATTATGTTTTAAAGCATTTTCTACTAACATCTGTAGCGACAGTGTTGGGATCACAAAGTCTTTCGGATTCACAGAAATATGAGTAGTGATGCTCAATGCATTTTCGTGTCTTATATTCATCATAAAGATAAAAGAATCCAGAAAGTTGAGTTCTTTTTCTAAATTCACCAGATCTTCTTCACGATTATCCAGAATATATCGATAACACGTTGCTAATCTCGAAACAAAGTCTGAAGCCAAATCTCTATCTTCATACATTAGAGAAGTTAATGTATTCAAACTATTAAATAAGAAGTGTGGACTTATTTGATTTTTAAGTGATTTGTATTTAGAAGTCATGATTTCTTTTTGCAAATCGTTCATCTTATTCTCCATCTCTTTTTTTTGTTGTAAAGCGTGATAGAATAAATTAAAAATGATTAAGGCAAAATTAAGGATCAATGCTCTGAAAAAATCAATTCTAAAACGTAACCAAGGGTTATTAGCATCAATCTGGCAGAGTTGATCAAACTGGAAAATGGCCAAATAATATACTAAAGCCGAAATAGGTAGGCAAATAGCGAGGTTTATAAGTAAAATATTAATACCCTTTGTAAGATTGAGACCTTCACCTGTGTTCAATTGTTGTCTCCTTACTAACCAATCATTGCTTTCCCAGGCTAGCATAAATAGAAAGAAAGCACTACAATAATAGAAAATACCAGGAGCATCAAAAAGAGTATCCTTTTTATCATGAACGATGGTAAGTTTTATTAAAAAATATACCACATTAATAATAAGAACTCTTATTCCTAATTTTTTTACAGTAGCTTTTTTTAGCATAGAAACTCTAAATAGTATTGTTAAAGATACATAACTACTGACCAAGTTACATTTTGTATTTCCTTGAACTGTTAAAATATTAGTTGAATTGTAGTAAAAGACATTTCATCTGAAAATTAAAGTGAATCAATAACTAAAAGAGATTCAATAGTAGTCTTAAACACTTCAATAACAAAATTAACGACTCTACTATTTTGATTTGTCCGATTATGATCAAGTTGGGAGATTTGAGTAAAATCAAAAACATTATGAAAACATACGTTCTCTTATTTATGCTTTTATGTATTAGTATAATTAATGCCCAAACAGGAACTGTTAAAGGTTTAGTAATCGATAAACAATCCGAAAATCCATTAGTTGGAGCAACCATAGAATTGTTAAATACAGATAATACTAATGGTGTAATTACGGATATCGATGGATATTTTATCTTACAGAAAGTCCCATTAGGTAGACAAGTAATTCGTGTAAGTTATATCGGTTTTGAATCTATTACACTACCTAATATTGTAATTACATCGGGTAAAGATGCAGTTGTTAATGTAGCTCTGATTGAAGCTTTCGATCGGTTAGATGAGGTGATAATAACCTCAGATACTAATAAAGCAAGATCGATTAATAAATTAACATCGGTATCGGCAAGACAATTTAGTTTAGAAGAGGTAACTCGTTTCTCTGGAGGTAGGAGTGATGTAGGTAGGTTAGCTGCAAACTTTGCAGGAGTATCAGCTCCTGATGACAGTAGGAATGATGTTGTTATTCGTGGTAATTCTCCAACAGGATTACTCTGGCGATTAGAAGGAGTTCCGATTCCAAGTCCTAATCATTATAGTACCTTAGGAACTACTGGGGGACCAGTTTCTGCATTAAATCCGAATCTGTTAAAAAATTCTGATTTTATTACGTCTGCGTTTCCAGCGGAATATGGCAATACAATTGGAGGAGTTTTTGATCTTGGTTTTAGAAAAGGAAATAAAGATGATTATGAATATACCGCTCAAGTAGGAATTTTTACAGGAATAGAAGTAATGGCAGAAGGTCCTGTAGGGAAGAATAATGGTTCTTTTTTAGTTGCAGGAAGATATTCATTGGTTGGTTTATTAGGAGTTGGAGCAGGGGGGACTTCTGCAGCTCCTAACTATAGTGATGTGTCTTTCAATCTTGATTTAGGAAAAAGTAAATTAGGTAATCTTTCATTGTTCGGTATCATAGGTTTTTCTGATATTGATTTTCTTGGAGATGATATAGATGAGGATGATCTGTTCGCAGCAGAAGATGAGAATTCATTTGTAGAATCTAGATTTGGTGTGATAGGCTTAAAACATCAAATTAGGATTACCAATAAATCATATCTAAAGACTATTCTGTCTGGATCATTTACAGCAAATGATTTTGTTGCAGATCGATTTATAGATAAGGAGACTCCGCAAGAAAGAGTTATTCGATATACAGAAGCTGATAATGCAGAAAATAGATTTACTTTTTCAACTCTTTATAACGTTAAACTTAGTAGTAAAAGTACTATAAGGACTGGAGTGTTATTAGAAAATATTGGTGTAGAATCTTTGTTTCGTGATAGAACGGAACAACCTGATATTAATAATGATGGAGATCCAGATGTATTCGTATTTAGGGATATTGACGAAAGTCTCACGATTACGCAACCTTATGTTCAAGGACAATTTAGACTAACAGAAAAACTAACATTAAATGCAGGAGTTCACGGACAATATAGCTCGCTTAATGAACAATTTGTATTGGAACCAAGAGCAGGACTTAATTATAAAATAGCGCAAAGTCATCGGTTGAGCTTTGGGTATGGTTTGCATCATCAACCTGTTCCATTACCTCTCTTATTTCTAAATGAAGAAGTGAATCAGGAGTTGGTGCAGACCAATAAAAACCTTGATTTTGTTCGGAGTAATCATTTTGTGTTAGGATATGATGCGAAACTAGGTATTAGTTGGAGAAGTAAAGTAGAGGTATATTACCAAAATATAGATAACGCAGCGGTAGAATCTTTTCCTTCTAGTTATTCTTCCTTGACCGAAGGTGCAGACTTTGGGTTTGATAATGATAGGGTTTCATTGACGAATGAAGGAAAAGGAGTTAATCAAGGGGTTGAATTAACTCTAGAACGATTTTTTAGTAAAGGATATTATGGATTATTAACAACTTCTTTATTCGAAAGTAAATATGAAGGTAGTGATGGAGTAGAACGTAATACACCATTTAATAACGGATATGTAATCAACCTGTTGGCAGGTAAAGAGTTTGCTATGGGGAAAACTAAAAAAGATGTACTTTTTTTTGATACAAGACTTACTTTTTCAGGGGGGAGGTACTATACTCCCGTGGATCTAACAGCATCACAAGCAGCCGGTTTTGAAGTGCTACAGGAGGGTGTTGCATTTAGCGAACAAAATGATGGATACTTTAGGTGGGATGTGAAATTTGGGTATAAAATCAATAGTCGTAAAAAGAAACGTTCTCATCAGTTTTATTTGGATTTACAGAATGTAACTGCTAATGAGAATCTTTTTGCTCGACGTTATAACAGATTGACAAATAATATAGATGAAGTGAATCAGATAGGGTTTTTTCCAGATTTTGGGTATAGATTTGAATTTTAACATAAATAATTGGAAATGAATGCAATGAGAACACCTTTATTAACGTTGTCTCTTATTAGCAACTTGGCTTTCTGGGGGATACGGACAAGGAGATAATAATGAAGGTAAGAAAGGATTTATGGATAGTCAATTGTATGATATCGCATATTTAATTCAGTTTAGAGACTGTGTGAATGCTAATGTTTCTGAAGCTCCTATTGCTTGGCACCTGGATCATAGCCTAAAGGTTATTAATAAAATACACGATGTGCTTAAAAGTTCTGATTCTACCGTTTATGAAAAACGTTTCAACCTAGTTCGTAGCTTCTCATTTACGTTTGGTTTTATACCTAGAGGAAGAGGGGAATCTCCAGGATCCGTATTACCTCCAAACGATATAAAAACCGAAGATATACTATCTCAATTAGAAATTGCCAGAGAAAATCTTTCAGAATTATCGAGTTTGGAACTCAATGCAAATTTTATTCATCCTGTTTTTGGTCAACTAAACAAAAAACAGGCTAAGCGTTTTTTAAAAATACATACGAAACATCATTTAAAAATCATACAAGATATTTTACGTAAGGAATAAAGTTGAAATTTAAAAAATAACTAAACTAGTTTTTTACGATTTTCTACTTCGATAGCTCTTTTGTAAAATTCTCGAAATTCTTCTTTGGTATATTTTGCTCGCATTGCGGAAAGCACATCAAATAACGATAAACTGCACCAATCCCAAAGCATAGTATCAAAATTATATGTGTACATCTGTTTTTCAACTTCTTTTCTTATGGTGTCAATTTCAATTTTGCTGAAACCATTTTCCAGAAGCCTCGATGTAATCTGTTGGTTATTTTCTTCTGTAAATTCCGTATCGAGATAAGGTTCTAAAATCCAATCCCAATTCCAGCTATAGTCGCATAAAGGGATTTTATTTCTTTCAACAAAACTTTTCAATTGGTCTTTTTTCTCTGCTGATACAAAAATGATGTCATCTTTTACTTTAACTCGTAAAGCTCCAGAATCTAAACAAATAGAATCAATTTCGACTGCTTTAATTAACTTTTCTGGATATGCTATTGAAGGCTCGAAGGGATAGTTAGCTATTAATATTATGTTTTCACGAATTTCAGAATCGCCAATTACGCAAAGTAAATTATTAAATTTACTTTTTGAACTGTAGGATTTGAATATGTTTTTCAAAAAGTTCACAAAGTACAATAGATTTTGATCGTTTGATAATACTCCTAAAAGTATTAATGACTCATGCGGTTTATTCTACCATTAAAAATAGTGATTATTTTTATATAATATTCCTGATGGTTCTTACTAATTATTAGCTTTTGTAGAAGATTTTTATGATTGAAATAATAAGACTTATTTTAATACAGCTTGAAGCTAATAATATATTTTTTATTAGCTTAATTTATTTAGTAGCCTGTGTTTAGTTATTTCTTATTCCAATTTTTCGTTAATTCTTTTTCTGAATGATTTGTAGCTATATCTGATAATATAATATATCATTTTTTTATAGCTGATTTGATATTTGTATAAGGCGTTTCTTTTGTTAATGAAACTAACTTTTTGTTTAAGTCAATTTTTTGTCATATCAAGTAAATAATAACTGTTCTAAAACAAAATGGTTATGTGTTTTATAATACTTCATCAGGTATGAGAATCATGGTTGCAATATAGTAGCTATCCAGTCTTTTCCGTTTAACTGAAAAAGAGTTCTTTTATGAAACCTGCTTTTTTCGAATTCCATGCATTCTATTTTAATTGGTTGAATGGCGTAACCACCCCAATTTTTAGGTTTAATAATATCTTTGTTTTTGTATAAAGTTTCAGCTTCAGTAAACTGTTTTTTTAAAATATCAATGCTTTCAATAGAAGCTCCCTGTTTGCTGATCAGGGATATAATTTTAGAATCTTTATTTCTTTCATTAAAATAAGTATCAGCTTCTGTGTCTGATATTTTAATGGCATTTCCTTGAATACGTATTTGCTTCTCTGTTGTTTCCCACCAAAAAGTCAATGAGACTTTGGATGATTTTTCTAATTCTAATCCTTTTCTGGATTGTAGCGACCCAGTAATAATAAACGCATCATCTTTTACTTCTTTTAAAGATACAAATCGAGCATTGGGGTACCCATCTAATCCATTGGAAGAAAAACAGCAAGCTGAAGGTATGTTTGCTTTACTTTTCTCAAGCTCATCAGTATACCATTTTTTAAATAATTGAAACGGATTCATCCTCATTTGTTCTCCTGATAGTATTGATTAATTTTTTGTATGCTTTTTTCCTTTTCTTGATCGGATAACCAACTTGCTTTAAAACTATTTTTAACCAGAGTTGTGATTTGTTCTTTAGAAAGATTTAAAGCTTGAGCAATCCCGAGATAGTTTTCGTTCATATATCCGCCAAAATATGCTGGATCATCAGAATTAACGGTTACCAATAAATTTTTATCCATCATTTTAGCAATCGGATGATCTTTTAAATCTGGTACTACTTTTAATTCTAGATTGGATAAAGGGCATAAGGTGAGTGGTATTTGTTTGTCAGCTAGTTTGTTAACTAGTTTTTCATCATCCAGGCAGCGATTACCGTGATCAATTCTAGTAATTTTCAGTAAATCTAGGGCTTCCCAAATATACTCGGCAGGACCTTCTTCTCCTGCATGTGCCACGGTTAAAAAACCTTCTTCAATTGATTTTTCGAATACTCTTTGGAATTTAGATGGAGGGTTGCCGACCTCAGAAGAATCTAAGCCAACTGCGCTTATCCAATCTCGGTAAGGTAATGATTGTTCTAATGTTTTAAAAGCAGAAGCTTCATCCAGATGTCTCAGGAAAGACATAATTAATTTATAGGTGATACCTAGTTTTTCTTTTCCATCTTCTAATGCAGTACGAATTCCTTTGATCACTGTGTCAAAAGAAATACCGCGATCTGTATGTGTTTGTGGATCAAAAAAGATCTCTACATGTACCACATTTTGCTCATGTACTTTAGTAAGATATGCCCAAGTAAGGTCATAAAAGTCTTGTTCTGTGATGAGTACATTGGCTCCTGCATAGTAGATATCCAGAAATTCTTGAAGGTTATTAAACTTATAAGCATTTTTTAATTCTGAAACCGAGTCGTATGGAATCTTCTTTTGGTTTCGTTTAGCAATCTCAAACATCAATTCAGGTTCAAAAGTTCCTTCGATATGTAAGTGGAGTTCTGTTTTAGGGATTTTTTTTATGAATTGTTCTATTGAAGTCATATTCATTATGAATTAGTGTGTTAGCGTCACTGCAACACAAGATTAAACTATTGATGAAACTCTGGTTGAGATGACGTATATATATTGTTTTAAAAATTTACTATACTTTCTGATCCTGAACCTTAGCTTGTAACATTTTAATTTCATCTCGTAATCTTGCTGCGGTCATAAAGTCCAGCTCTTTTGCGGATTTTTCCATTTCTTTACGGACATTACGGATACGAGTTTCTAATTGATCCTTTGTATAATATGCGGTTTCTTCTTCTGCAGCTTTTAAAGTAGGGGCGTTTTCAAATTGATAGGGTTCTACTTTCTTACCGGCTAGCGCATTATCTAACGATTTCTTAATAGCGGTAGGGGTGATTCCATGCTTGGTATTATAAGCAATTTGCTTTTCACGCCGATAATTGGTTTGATCAATTGTTAACTGCATGCTTTTTGTAATTTTGTCAGCATACAGGATTGCTAGTCCATTCACATTTCTTGCAGCTCTACCGATAGTTTGAGTAAGAGATCTATTGTTACGTAAGAATCCTTCTTTATCTGCATCCAAAATAGCAACCAATGATACTTCTGGAAGATCCAATCCTTCTCTAAGAAGATTTACTCCAATCAATACATCAAAAAGTCCTTTTCGTAAATCTTGCATAATTTCTACACGCTCTAAAGTGTCTACATCACTATGAATATATCTACATCGAATATCAATTCTGGTTAGGTATTTAGTGAGTTCTTCTGCCATTCGTTTGGTCAATGTAGTAACTAAGATACGTTCGTCTTTTTCGATTCGTTTATGCATTTCTTCAATCAAATCATCGATTTGATTAAGGCTTGGTCGTACTTCTATTATAGGATCTAATAATCCAGTTGGTCTTATAATCTGTTCAACATAAGTTCCTTCACTTTTTTGCAATTCATAATCTGCAGGTGTGGCACTGATATAGATTATCTGATTCTGAAGAGCTTCGAATTCTTCGAATTTTAAAGGTCTATTATCCATTGCTGCAGGAAGCCTGAATCCATACTCCACTAGGTTTTCTTTTCTGGATCTGTCACCTCCATACATTGCATGTGTTTGTGGGACGGTTACATGGCTTTCATCTATGATCATTAAATAATCATCAGGAAAGTAATCTAACAGACAGAAAGGCCTTGTGCCGGGATCTCTACCGTCAAGATAACGGGAGTAATTTTCTATTCCTGAGCAATACCCTAGTTCTTTGATCATTTCTAGATCAAAATTGGTACGTTCTTCTAGGCGTTTAGCTTCCAGAAATTTTCCTATTTCTTTGAAGTATTCTACCTGTTTTCCTAAATCCAAAGCGATTTGATCGATAGCTCCGTGTAATATATCCGGAGAGGTGACGAACATATTGGCAGGGTAAATATTCAGGCGATCATATTTTTCTAAAATTTCATTGGTCTGTACATCAAAAGCTTCTATTTCTTCGATTTCATCGCCAAAAAAGTGTACCCTAAATGCATCATCCGCATAACTTGGGTAAATATCCACAGTATCTCCTTTGATTCTGAAATTACCGTGATTAAATTCTGCTTCAGTTCTGGAATACAAACTTTGTACTAATTTATGCAGTAATGCTGTTCTGGAAACAAACTGACCTTGTTCTATAGATATAACATTTTTTTGAAATTCAACAGGGTTTCCAATACCATATAAACAGGAAACTGATGCAACAACAAGTACATCTCTACGTCCTGAAAGTAGGGAAGAAGTAGCACTTAATCTTAATTTTTCAATCTCATCATTAATCGACAAATCTTTTTCTATATAAGTTCCAGTTGTAGGAATATATGCTTCTGGTTGATAATAGTCATAGTAGGAAACAAAATATTCTATAGCGTTCTCAGGAAAGAATTGCTTAAACTCAGAATATAATTGAGCGGCTAAGGTTTTATTATGGGCTAGTACTAATGTTGGACGCTGGACTTGGGAAATAACATTCGCTGCAGTAAATGTTTTACCTGATCCGGTAACTCCTAAAAGTGTTTGATATCTTTCTCCAGCTTCCATAGCATTGACAAGCTGCTTTATGGCTGCAGGTTGGTCTCCTGTAGGTTTAAAATCTGACTTGAGTTCGAACTTCATTGTATTCTCTTTCTTTTTCTGAATAAAGATACAGAATACTACTATGATTTTTAAAACTGAATAGAAGTTTTAGGGAAAGTTTATCGTATCAGAGAAAAACTTCCTTTACGTATTCTACCATCACCTAATTTTACGTGGAACCAATATTCGCTAGAAGGCATTAATCTTCCTCCATATGTTCCATCCCACCCATTTCCTGAAGGGATTAACTGTTTAATTAGTTTACCACTGCGATCAAAAATATAAATGATAGAATTGCCAAGTACTTGTGACGATATTCCTTCTACATTCCAGGTTTCGTGAAAACCATCCCCATTAGGTGTAAAATATTTAGGAAATCCTACAACAGAAATACCCTCAGTAGCTTCCGGTCCACATCCATTTTTATCTCTTACATATATCGTATGAAATCCTGGAGGCACATTTGTAAACGTAGGACTATCTTGATAGGTTCTTATATTGCCACCATTATATGCTATTGCATATTCGTAATCACCAGATCCATTTACGTTTATTGTAACAGTATTATTATCCGAAGTATCATTGATTTCAATATCAGTAATAGTTGCTGGAGAAGAAGTTGTTACGGTTACTGTTCTGTCTTTAGAACAATTTGTTAATTGATTTGTAACCGTTACGGTATACATTCCTTCCTGAGTAATGTTGATGTTTTCTGTAGTTTCTCCACTTGGCGACCAGAGATAATTAAAATTGTTCGGATTGCCTGATTCTAGTCCCGAGTCAATAATAACGTTAGCACCTTCACATAAAAATGCTTCATCTAGCTCTTCAATATCTGGTAAAGGGTTGACAAAAAGTGCAACTTGATTGATACCAAAACATTGATTTAGATTGTCTTCTACTCTGGCATAGACTATGTCTTGACCTTGGGTTCCGGCCGTAATATTGATGTAGAAAGTGATTGGATCAGTCTCGCTAAGAGCATTTTCATTAGTTTCATAATAAGAAACGGCAAGATTTGGACTGGCGATTCCCAGAAGCACCTGCGCATTTGCTTGTGTAAGATCAAATTCTCTAAACCCATCTTCTGTACCGTCATCATCACATTGATTTAAAACTGCATCACTAGCAGATGTAGTACTTACTAAAAGATCTAGTGTCGAAATTCTATAACATCTTGTTAGATCATCTATTACTCGAACAAAGAGTTGTTGATTAGCTGCCGTATTTTGATATGTGTTTGTATTTGATATGGCAGGAGTTCCTGCATCAGCTGAGGCCATATCTTCAAAAAATAAAACTGAACGATCGCCTGCGCCTCCAGTGATTTGATTTGTAGCTTCATTAAGATTGAATAATGTTATACCATCATTGGTGTTCATATATTCATCACATTGAGCTAAGGAAGTATCATTGGCAACGGGTAATAAATTAATAGTCACAGAAATCTCTACTATGTCAAAACAACTAATGCTTAGATTATTTTCTAATCTGGCATATACGACACTAATTGTATTTGATAGCACTGCATTCGTAGGATCTGGAATTGAATTTGTGTTATTCTGCGCATCTATTAAAGTAGTATGGTAACTAATAACATAGTCAGCAACATTTTGACCGTTATAAATGTCACTATTTGCCGAAGTTAAATCATATGTTATTATGCCATTAGTGTCATCGCCATCATCTGCATTATCACAAGAAACTATTGGACTGGTTGCAAAAGCAGTTGGAGTATTAAAAACCTCAATTTGAAAACTAGTTGTATCGTAACAATTGATGTTGCCTATGTTTTCAATTCTGGCAACAATAGTTTGAGGATTGTTTTCGGTAGTGAAATTTTGAGGCAATACGTTGGCATCAGCATTAGCATCTGCCAGAGATCTGAAATAACGCACCTGAAACTGATTAGGATCTTGAGTACCTAAAATTGTAGCATCATATAGTGATATGTCTAGATCTGATATTCCATCATTATTGTCATCACAAATGATTTGATTTGTAGGAGTATTGTCTACTACAGGGACCTCAAAAAAAGTAACGTTAGCAACTCCTATCAAAGGACAACTACCATCATTAAGGTCAACTTCTAATCTATAGTTTCCAGTAGTGGTTACATCCAGAAAAAAAGAACTGCTAGTAATCTGAATATCATCAATAAACCAGGTATATGTTGCAGTCGCAATATCTTGATATTCTAATCTATACATATCTCCTTCACAAAGTATAAGATTTACATTGTTAGGATTTCCGCTATTAATAATATCAATAGTTTGTGCAAAAATAGATTGAATAAATGGGGGTAATCCTATCCTAGAGCTTCTTATTCCATCTATATTTACAAATACTCCTCTATCGGTGTAATTAATATTCGCTGCTGACTCTTCAGGGTTTTCAATAACTCCAAGGTAGTTTCCGGTGTTAGAATTAAAATCAAACAGTGCTCTATAAATTTTTCCGTCAGGTCCAAGTTGTAGTGCCCCCGCACTAAAAGAGGATGTATCTTGTCCGTTTTCGTTTAGAATTCTTGTTCCGCTAGCGGCAATTTGATTTTCTGGTAATGTAAGGTCAAATTGCATTAAAAATCCATTTCCTTGTCCACCAATTCCTAAACCTACTGTAGTATATAGACGTTCTCCACTTTGTGAAAATTCTATTCCATAAGGCGCATCACCATCATACAATTCTATTTCATTACTAACTATTCCTGTACTATTATCAAAATTATAAAATAATACTTTTCCTGGTCCATCTCCACTGGTTACATTAGTTAATCCAAAATGTACTACAGCTAATTTATCTCCTTCTGGAGAAGCTTTTAGGTATCCTAAGGCATTCCGTCTATAACCTGAAATAGGAACTGTCACCCCAACTTGTGATGTTACGGGAGTGGTATTCACACCTGTTTGGTCTACACTAAATGCATAATAGGTATCAATAAAATGGGTAATGACCCAAAATGCATCACAATCATCACTTTTTACGGCTGTGATTTTTTCAGAACATTTATAAGAACTTTCAGCATTATCTGATATGTTATAAGTTATCAGTGAGATATTTTTTTCACTAGCGACAACATCTCCCAGTCCACCATTTAAAGTCATATCTACAACCGAATAGGTGAATCCATTGTTAAACCCATCATCTTGATTGGCTGGAAACCCAGTATTTTGATTAGGGTACGTAGCTGCATTTTCGTGATGAGGTTCATCTACCGCAAAAATGAAATATCTATTTGGTATATTAGGTTGAGGCACAATCAAAGCACTCGAGGTACTAGATGGATCTCCTAATAAACCAGTACCTCCATTATAATTAGCATTAGGCATAACCCGACCATTTCGATCCCAGGCAGTTCTTCCATCTGTGTAAAAAAGTAATTGACCTGTAGCATCAGAAATAGTTGTGCACCCTTCTAGTGTGTTTATATTTCCATCTGTAAGTGGAGTAGGAGGTGTGGTGCTAAAATTTATTCCTGCATTTTGTCCAAAATACCAGTTATTAGCTTCTCCTTGCGCAAATAATGAAGAGCCTACTAAAAGGAATAGGATGATCGATATGTATTTCATGAGTTAAGTTGAATAACCCAAAGATATTATAAATCTCTCTTTTTTAGAAGATAATATGAAAGTCTCACAAATATTGCTGTCCAAACTAATACGATTAATATCTCATACCAGTGAACGGCATAATCTCGTTGGAAGTTTTCTCCCAGTTGATTCGCTGCTGATTGTATAACATTTAATCTCGTTACTGGTTCATTAATAAGATTAGCCATACTGTCTAATGGTAAAAATGGAATAATTTTATCTACAAAATCGGAATCAAATTTCCATTTGATTAATCCCGAGAATAGCCTGAATGCACCTTCTATTAGCTGCCAAAAAATCAAAAAACCAAGAGCAAATGCAGAACGTTTAATGAGTATTCCTAAAAACATACAGAAAGAAAAGAATCCAACCAGCTTTACAAAGTAGGCAAGGATAAACTCTAAATCCGAAAATATAATCGAAACTTCGTTATAATCAGAAAAGGTAAGGCCTAATGTCAAAGATACTATAAACAAGAATAGAGTAGATACAAATGAGAAAACGATAACAGTAAGAAACTTAGAGGCTAGGAATTCTTTTTTGCTTAATCCGTCTATCAAATTTTGTTTTAGTGTTCTATTTGAATACTCATTTGCCATTATGGAAACTATAACAATAGCCAAGAATAGTTTTAACCAGGATGCAATCCAGGAATTTACGTGCCATATGTATGGAAAGTTAAAGATTCCCTGATCGGCTAATCTGAAATTAACTCCTCCAAAACCAAACTCATAAGATGCTATTAGAGAGATTAGGAGTATTAATACAAAATATGTGATAGTCAGTATTTTGGCCGACTTATTATATCGTAATTTCTGAAATTCTATATTGAGTAATCGTAGCATTGCTTTAGTTTAAATTGTTGGTTAATTGTAAAAACTGTTCTTCCAGACTTTCTTTTCGTTTTACAAGATGAGTAAGTGTGATACCAGCTTCATAAAGCTGTTTGTTCAGACTTTCTGCATCTAATTCACTATTTAAAAAAGCAATAAGTTTACCTTCTTCTTCTTTAAGATTACCAAAAATACTTTGATTAGATAACCATTTTTTAAGTACACTGTTTTGATTGCTATTTAATTCAAAGAAACCGTGACTTGCATTCATCTCATCAACCGGACCAGAATATAGTTTTATTCCTTTACGGATAATCACGACATGACTGCAGACTTTTTCTACTTCATCCAATAAGTGAGATGCTAAAAGAATGGTAGTTCCTTGAGAAGCAATTACTTTAATGATTTCTCTGATCTGATGAATCCCTTGTGGATCCAAACCATTTGTTGGTTCATCAAGAATAAGAATTTCCGGATCGTTTAGTAAAGCCGATGCAATAGCTAAACGTTGCTTCATACCAAGAGAAAACGTATTGAATTTACTATCTTTTCGATCTAAAAGACCTACAAGATCTAATTTTTCTTCAATTTTATCCGTTGGAACTTCTTTGATCTGGCATACCAGTTTTAGGTTTTGGGCGGCAGTCATATATGGATAAAAGTTAGGACGTTCAATAATAGCTCCTACTTTTTTTAGCGCCTCATGAGTGGATGTATTCCCATCAAACCAGGTAAAATCTCCGGAAGATCTATTAACTACATTGAGAACGATACCTAGAGTTGTTGATTTACCACTTCCGTTAGGTCCTAAAATACCATAAACGTTTCCCCTTTTTATAGTAAAGGAAAGATCATTAACGGCGGTTATTGGTCCGAATCTTTTGGTAAGATTCTTTAGAGTTAGAATAGTTTCCAATTGTATTTTTTTTGGCGGTTATATTAAACAAGACGACTAGTATTGGTTTTTGTTACAAAAGGAATGTGGAAAAAATGAATTTAATAAAGATTATATAGAAAAAAGACCAACTTTTTAGTTGGTCTTTTTTTGTATAGAATTGTTGTGATCGATTATTTTAAAATAATTTTTTTACTTAGTTGTCTTTGGTCCTTTAATGCGAGTGTAATTACATAAACACCGCTACTTATTGAATTCATAGTAATAGTTCCCGAAGTCCCTATATCTTCTTTTCGAAGAATCTTTCTTCCATTCATATCATAAATATCGATGCTTTCAACTTTAGAACTGGTTTCTGATATTTGATATGTTAGTGTTTTGTTGTTTGTATAAATATAATATCCTTCGGCTTCAAATTCAGGTGTAGATAGCGTAGCATCATTTTTTGCTATTTCAATAAGGAATTCACTACATAGCTTTGCGAATTTTGTAGCGTGCTCTGCGGTTCCAGATATACTAAATGTATCGTTTCTGGTATGGATATTTGGGTTATATTGAGAAAAGCTGGCTTCAAAAGGAAAAGATGCTTTATATCCTTCGCTATTCCAACTAGCATGATCAGAACAACCATAGTTACAAAAAGCAGTACTATAGGTAAGTTGATGATCACCAGATGCATTATAATGATCCATTAATTGTTTGAAAAATCCATTAAGAGTAGCATCTGTGTTGTCAGATATGAAATAAACATCATTAGCAGAACCATTATAATTTGTCATATCAAATTGTCCGACCGCAACTACATTTACGTTATTGGCTTTATAATCAGCTGCAATTTCTGCCGATCCTCGAAGTCCCACTTCTTCTGCAGCATATGCCATCACCTCAATAGTTCTTTTTGGCTGAAAACCGATTTCAAATAAAGCTCTTGTTGCTTCAGTAATCGTTGCAATACCAGATGCATCATCATCAGCTCCTGGAGCGTCATTATTTCCTTGGGAAGAAGTAGAATCTAAGTGCCCACCAACAATCACAAATTCATCAGGGAATTCAGAACCTTGAATAGTCATCACTACTGATTGCATTGGAGTACTATTATGACTAACTAATCTAACACTAACATCTGTTCTGTTATAGGTAGTAGCCATGGTTTCCCATTTAACTTTTAGGTCTTGGGCTGATTGGTTTGCTGCATTAGAAGTATGATATCTAGTTCCATAATTTTCAAGTTCCGTTATATGGTTTGCGATATTTGGGGTGTTAATAGCATCCATCGCTAAATTTACTATAGCATCTTCTGTTATAGTAAATGCCATTTTACTATGAATAGCACTTTTATTATCATCTAATAATGCTTGTTTTGCCTGCTTTTCTGAAGATTTATATATAAATCCAGGACCATGAACTAAAACGCGTCCATGTAATTTATGACTTCCTTCTTCAGAAATAAAAACAGCTGCTTCGTTTCTTCGTTTGGCAATTATTGTTATTTCATTAGGATATTCTTTTTGTAAGTCTTCAGCATCTATTAAAGCCATGGTGGCATAGAAAGATGATGACTCTTCTTGAGCAAAAGTGAGTGTAATTGTCAGTAATGAGATCATTACTATTGAGATAAAATGTTTCATTTTAAAAGATGTTGAGTTTAGAATATAAATGTAAAGATAAGTATTTGCTAGCCGAGCACATATTTACTTTCTTAAAAAGAACGTACCAATTACATATTTTGGTTAATTTTATAATCATGGAAGAAAAGTTAATGTCTAAGAAGAAACCTACCTATCCAATTAATGATAACCTGGATAGTTATTTAAAGGAATGTAATCGTAAAATTAAAATTCCAGTATTTTATGATGATTTGTTGAGGTTTTCTGGTTCCATAGTTGTGTATGACAGTAATGATCAGGATACGTTATGGATTCGCGTGTATTATGAAGAGCATGAGCGACCAGAAATAGAATCCAGTTTAAAAAAGGTGTACACGATATTACATTCTGATGGAAATGAGGATGCTATAGAATTTCTTAATATTGATGCTATTGATTACTGTACTTTTGGTAATTCAAAACCGTTTAGGATTAAAATAAGGAATATCCTGAATGATAACTACACTTACATCTATGTTAAAAAAGCTGATGCTTCTCGTATCTATGGATTAGAGTTAGAGCATATGTTTTCACCAAATAGAATTAATTTTTTAGTATATAAAAATACGTTGATAGAAGAGCATATAGCAGGAATTCCTGGCGATGTATTTATTAAGGATTTTTTACCAGATTTGAGCGATCAGGCAAAATCTCAGATAGCAAAGGAGTTTGTGAAATTCAACGAACGCTGTCAGATGCGTTTGTTAGGGGATATGCGATCTTATAATTATGTAATCATCCCAATCCATGATTTTGAACACGTAGAATATAAGATTAGAGCGATAGATTTTGATCAACAATGTTTTGAGGGTAAATTAAAAGTATATCAGCCGCAATTCTTTAAAGAGAATTTTGATATGGTAGCTATTGTTATGAATAAATTACAACCAAGCTCTATTGAACAGTACAAAAAAGAGGAGCGTTCTGTTTTGGCAAAGCGGATATTAAATTCCCGATCTCGTTATGAAACACTAATTACTTGTATGTGCAAGGATACGATTTCTACTAAAGAAAATATAGAAGAACTAAGAGAGCATTTGTACAACTTTACATTAGATTTAAAATTCAGAAGAAGTAAATCCATGGGTGAAGTCCTAAAAACTGCATTAGATTTTGTAAGGAGGAATTATGAAAATGTGAATATGAAACGGTTGTTGGAGGGATGATGAAGATAAGGAGTCGGGTGTCTGTTGCTCGATGTTAGAAGTCTGGTGTCGGGAGTCAGGAACATTGTCGCTAAGTTAGGGTTTTTACAATGTCAGTCTGAGCCTGTCGAAGACCAATAAAACCTTGATTTTTAATTGTATTTCGACAGGCTCAGCGTGACATGGCTTAATGTTATTCTTAACTAAGAGTCAGACCGGAAGTGAAATCCAATAGATTACCTCGGACATCTGACTTCAGACCTCTGACATTTTATTTCATTTTCTTCTCAAGCTCAGAATTCTTCTGTTTTAGAATCTCAACTTCCTTGATTAAGGTATCCGTCTTTTTATTCTGCTCAATCATATAAAGAGTTAATTCCTCTATTTTTTGAAGCAGTTTAGCGTTCATTTTCCCTAATTGGATACCATTCTCTGCTACTGCTGCAGCCGATGGGATATTCTCTAGATGTCCTTTTTCTGCAATGTGATTTTCTACTTCTTGTAATGTTGGTAGCTTATAATCACTTTCGAAAACGTAGTCAGGCCATCCTACAAGATCAACTTTTACTTCTTTGGTATGAATGTTTCCGTTTACGGCTAGTTTAGCGTCTGGAAATGTAGTTCCGATACCTACATTTCCAGTTTTATTAATTGACAATTTTGCAGTAGGACCTGCTGTGACAGTATTAGAAGTTCCTAAGTGAAAATTACCATTCACTGGATCAAACCTTATTTCACTTGAGTATTGTAAAGGGTCCAAATCAACTCCGCCAGATGGCTTGTATAAAAAACCTATAACTTTATGTCCGCCATCATGAAAAGTATATGTATTTCCTATTTGAAATTTTTCTTGCGGGCTTGTAGTTCCAATACCTAGATTACCATTAGCTGACATTGTCATCATTTTTTGATCATAATTAGTCCACACAAACAAAGGTCTTGTTTGAACAACACTATTTGATCTCCTTGCATTAAAATTTATCAATGCATTAGATCCATTATCCATTGCATCCGATGTAGACCCCATAATAGAAAGCGAGTATCTATTATCTGTTTCATGATATCCTTTGATCAACGGAATAAATTGATTTGCAGATCCGGTAGAGTTTGCTATTTGTAAATAATCGGAAGGAGCATCTGATATCTTAAAGCGCATTAAACTTTCTGTTTGCCCAGTATTAGATAATATGTCTAATTTAGCTCCAGGATTTGTTGTTCCGATACCTAAATTACCAGAAGGATTAAGAGTCATTAAATGCCCCGTTCCTTTATTGAAAAAGTACATATTCCCTATTGTCTTTTCAATACTTCCAATATAAAGTTGATTGGATCCATTTAAACCAAATGCTCGGGTATAACCCGTTTCGCCATTCTTTTGAACTCTAATATAATCAGTAGTATTGTTTAAATCAATATTTTGAGATTTTGCTTGTATACAAAAAAATGATAATGCTATTATGAATACTGTTTTTTTCATAGTTTTTTTAATTATTTAGTTTTTGATTCTAGCTTTTCAAGACGCATTTGTAATTCAATTAATATACTGTTTGTTGATTGTAATTGTTTGTTTTCTTCTTGAAGTTTATAAATTTCTTTTTGTTGGTTCTCCGTCTTTTTATTCTGCTCAATCATATAAAGTGTTAACTCTTCTATTTTCTGAAGCAATTTTGAGTTCATTTCTCCTAATTGGATACCGTTTTCTAAGACTTCTGCAGCAGAAGGAATGTTTTCTAGATGTCCTTTTTCTGCGATGTGATTTTCTACCTGTTGTAGTGTTGGTAGCTTATAATCATTCTCGAAAACGTAGTCAGGCCATCCTACTAAATCTACTTTTACTTCTTTAGCATGAATATTTCCATTAACAGCTAGTTTCGCGTCTGGTGTGTTTGTTCCAATCCCCATATTTCCTTTAAAATAAGTATTACCTGAGTTAGATTGAATGGTATAAATATCAGTGTTATCATAGCTTTTGATTTTAAAGAATTTATTACCAGAAATTTCTTGAAGTACTAAGTTAGAAGATGCACCTGTTCCTTCTTGTTTAAAAACCCACGGTCTCTCGGTAGATAGTTTTAATATTTCTACTCCATCTCCAGCGCCTTTTATTTCTAATTTTGCGGATGGACTTGTCGTTCCGATACCTAAATTGCCATTTTTACGAAATGTAAAAAAGGTATTAGGATTATCAGAGTTGTTCAAGTATAAATTGTCTCCTATATTTTGAATAGAAAAATTCCAACTTTTGCCTCCTCTTTCAATTTTTAAAGCAGCACCTCCAGCAGGGTCTTTAATATGCAGCATAGATGAAGGATTTGTAGTTCCGATACCTACGTTGCCAATAGAATTAATAAACAGGCGATTATCACTTCCATTTGTTCTAAAAGTTAAAGAGTTATCTGTGTTATTATATCTGAAACCGCCCATAGCACCACTATCTTTATCACCAAAATAAAAACTAGCTCTTCCATCGGTTCCAGAAATTAAATTAATTGAAGCATAATAGCCAGGGGTATTATTTGATTGAAAAGTTGCTACATTTCCAGAAATTACTGGGGCAAATCCTTGACCAGAAGTATGAGCTACATGAAATCTGGATGTTGGATTTGAAGTTCCGATACCTACATTACCTCCAGGAAGAACTGTCAATCTTTCTTTTGAGCTTGTAGCGTCCTCAAAAATACCCCAACGATCATCAGTAATAGTTCCGGTAGCCCAAACACCGTTAGAAGAGTTACTCTGAAATAAACTCACGCTGCTTGGTGATTGTAGATTGAGTTTTTCATTATTTGAAGTTTGTGTTTGTGAAATACCAGTTAATGATATAAGCAAAAGCGGAACTGTTAGTAAAACAATTTTTTTCATGAATTCTTTTAATTATTTATCGTTTTGAAGCATAGTAACTCCATAAAAATTTATAATTCTTTTATATACGTGTCTTGAGATTATCAATTGTTACCTTAAAAAATGAAGTTTTTTAAAATAAAGGTGCGAATTTAAGGGAGTCCTACGGTTTACCCATAGGATTGAGGTGTGATTTTAGGGATGGATTAGTGAGTCAAGAGTCGGGTGTCGGATGCACGAGGTCAGGTGTTGGAAGTCTGATGTTTGATAATAGTTGATAGGTGTTAGATTTCGAGTGCTGAGGTTCTCGAAGTACAAAACAGGAAGTCAGGAGTTAGATGCACGAAGTAGGATGTCAGAGGTTGGAAGCAAAATAATAGAATATCTCTAACATCCGACTTCCAGCCTCGGGCATTAATAATAGATTATCTCGAACATCCCTAATTCTTGCAATACTAATCCTTTTGCTCCTTATTAAAGTATACTAGATAATAATACATTTGTTTCTCTTCATCCCAACCTTTTTCTACAAATTTCTCGGCAGATTCAGGATTAATAAAATCCATCTTGATCTGTATATTCGTATCCAGATTAATGGTGTTTTTAATCTTTTTTCTTGCCGCTGTTACTGCGGTATTGGCAATATTAAATTCTGTTAAGTCTTCAATATGATATTTTGGAGCTTTTTCAGTTTTGTAATGTTTAAATTCAGGAATTAGGTCTGGATTATCAATTACTTCGTTTATAAAAGCAGATTCTTCGAAGGCGTCATTTTTTGCAAAGTGATTTACAGCTCGATTCATAAACATCACTTCTTCTTTTTTGTCTTCTGCTGGTAATACCACATCTTTTGCAAAATCTTGGCAGAATTTCATATACTTTTTTGTATAAAAGTTTTCGTCTTCAAAGGCTTCTACTCCTAAGAAATGTTCTAGCCAATATTTAGTATCATATTTATTAGAGTCTACAGAAAGAATTTTATATCCTTCTTCCTTTTTATGATTAAAGATCAAACATCCTTTGTCAAGTTTGTTGAGGTTTACGCCTTGCTGATGCAATAGCTCTAAATCTGTTCCTTTTTCTTCGAACTGAAGGAAATCATATTTTAATTCAGACTTAAAAATTCCAATAGCAGAAGTTTTTTCATTATCAATGGTTAAATTTTCTAAGTAAGTAATATATACTTCTCCACTTTTAATATGCGGATGTTGTGATTGTTCGTATAATAAAGAAGTAATTCTTTTAGACTTTTCATGCGCAGAAGATGGATTGTCAAAAATTTCGGTAACAATCTTAAATAGCGGATTAAATTCTACATCAACTTCATTTGCAAATTGAAAATAGTTTTCTTCTTTTTCTCTAAAGGGTTTGAAAAAGTATTCTTTTAACAAGGCTGTTAGCTCATCATTAAGTTTATAAGGAGAATCAGAAAGAAATATATTCTCGTTTCTACTTTTATTTCCTATTCTATGAATCGAAAGCGATTCTATTTGAGTGCTATATAAGTTAATCATATCCTTTTAAGTTTCAAAGTAGCAAAGCTACAAAGTTAAAAAGCTAATAAAAGCCTTTAAATATTATTTTGAATTTTTTATAGTTCTAATAAAACTAGATAACATACGCTCTAATTCACGAGTGTCCTCATAGATGGATTCATATTTGTTTTCATTCAAAAACTCCAATTTTCTCTTATTTCTAGTTGAGTTTGTAATTCAAATAATGAACTTATACCAATATTTAGATACCTTAGATAATCTTTTTTACCATCTCTTCTATAGTCTTCAGCAATGTTACTTGGTATCGAAATTGAAGCTCTTCTTGTCTGAGAAGTTAAGCAATATATTTCTTCTTTCGGAAACTTTGTTATTTCCAGATAAATATTGTTGATCAAGGTCATAGATTTTTCCATAGTTGAAGATCCCTATATGTACTCAATATTAGATTTTCACCTTTTTTAAAAACTTAAACTTTGTAACCTAGATTCTTAAGATTTAATTCCAATGTTCATCAAATCCCAATTCATCATAATCATCGAGATCAAGAAAACCTTCTTCTTCATTAGTATCGTCTAGATTGTCGGCTTTGAATTCTTTATCAGGTGCATTATCAGGAATTTGACCATGCACAAACATAATGTTTGGATATTCTTTTCCGTTTTCATATTCGGCAATTTCTGCAAGTTCTACCAAAAAAGTCCACATACTAAGAAAATCATAGATGTATATTAATCTTGGAGAAGCCTCATGAACAACATCAATTAATGAGGTTTCATTCATCAATCTCACTGGTTGATTACCATCGCTCATATCAAAAAGAGAGATCTCTTCTCCTTGATTCCATTGTTCATCACTAGTATAAAAAGAAGCCATTTCCATCCCATCAAATCCAAAGGATTGGTTGATGACATTATGAAATTGCTCTAAAGTAGCATCTTGCTCAATTTCGATATCTCTAAATACATCTTCTTCTGTGTCCAGGATAATTCTGAAACGGTAAATCATTCTTGATTAATTTGGAGGGACAAAGATACAAACTTGTTTCTGACTATTTTAAATTTTCAGGCTTCAATAGCTTTATTTTTATAGACCTCTAACATAATATAAAACTGTACTCCAAACAATAAAGAGGATAACACTAAATGTAAAGGTTGAGATAAAAACGGAAAGTCAAAATAGTACATCAAAATTCCGGTTAATGCTTCTAAACCTATTAGTATTAGAATCCAGTTTAATTTTGATAGATTCAATTTCATTTTTTTAGAATACCAAAAGAGCCAAGTGTTAACAATGACCACTAAAATTGAAAATGATCTATGGATATAGAAAGTGAAAGTAGGAGGGTTTAACCATTCTGATTTTTCTAATTCTCCAACTATCTTAATTTGTTCATCAACATATTGACGTACCTGAGTTCCTAATGCCACCTGAATTAGAGTAAGAACCACCGAGAAAAGTAAAACGTTCTTAAAAGTATCAGTAAACTTGATATTGGTTGCTCGTTCTTTTGTTAGAAATAGGACATATAATAATATTGCTAGAATAATAAAAGCAACTAACATGTGAACTGTAATTCTAAGCGGTAATAAATTAGAATCTACAACGATTTTACCTAACCAAGCTTGGAATGCCATCGCTAGGATGGTTATGCCAGCAAATAACGTGATTTTTCGTTTTTCTTTCCAAAACCTTAATGACAGAATAAACATCAATAATATTGGTATTCCCGAAAGTACTGTAACTAATCTATTAATATATTCGATCCAAGTATGCCAGACATTAAATTGAGCATAATCGTGTTTCGTATATGATTTCCAGTTACTAGGATCATACTTAGAAGAAGATGTAAAATCTTTAGCTGCAATTCTTAGCTCTTTGTTCAGGATTACAATAAAACCTTCTCGATATTCATAATTAGATTTCCACTGAATCTGAGCTTCTTCTGTAGGAGGAATATAGTATCCAAAGCACTTAGGCCAATCAGGACATCCCATTCCAGATCCAGTCATTCTAACAACCGCACCTGCAATTATAATTAGGTATATCAGTACAACAGATGCTATGACAAGTGGTCTGAAGTATTTTTTCATATAATTATTGTATAAATTCTAGGTTGTTAATGACTCTTTAAACCTAATTCTTCACCTTTCCTGATCATAAACTGATAGGCCGCTTCATGTTCATTGGATATTTCTCCTTCTAGAATAGCTTCTTTAATAGCTTCTTTAATAATTCCGATTTCACGTGAAGGCTTAATATTAAAAGTTTTCATGATTTCTTCTCCACTCACTGGAGGTTGGAAATTACGAATATGATCGCGCTCTTCTACCTCTACCATTTTCTGGCGAACAATTTTAAAATTGTTGTGATATTTCTTAAAACGCTTTGGGTTTTTGGTAGTAATGTCTGCTTCGCAAAGTGTCATTAATTCTTCGATGTAATCACCTGCATCAAAGACCAATCTTCTTACAGCGGAATCCGTAACACCTGATGCGATAACAATTGGTCTCGAGCTCATCAGTACCATTTTCTGCACAAATTTCATTTTGTCATTCAAAGGCATTTTTAGACGTTTAAATAGTTTGAAGACCATTTTAGAACCTACAAATTCGTGACCATGAAATGTCCATCCTACTTTTTTACTAAATCGCTTGGTAGGAGCTTTACCAATATCGTGTAATAATGCTGCCCAGCGGAGCCATAGATCATCTGTATTCTCTGATATGTTATCAACCACTTCTAGTGTATGATAAAAATTATCTTTGTGCTTCTGACCTTCTACTTCATCAATACCTTTTAAAGCAACTAGTTCAGGCATTATATATGGTAATAAGCCTGTTTTTTCCAATAGTATAAAACCTACCGATGGTTTTTCACTAAGAATAATTTTATTTAACTCATCAACAATACGTTCTTTAGTGATAATCTTAATGCGATCTTTATTTTTAGTAATTGCTTTTAGAGATTTTTCTTCAATCTTAAAATTTAGCTGTGTAGCAAAACGAATAGCGCGCATCATTCTAAGTGGATCGTCGGAGTATGTGATATCCGGATCCAAAGGTGTTCGAATAATTTTGGATCTTATGTCTTCAAGTCCATCAAACGGATCTAAGATATTACCAAAATTATTTTCAGAAAGGTCTAAAGCTAATGCATTGATGGTGAAATCTCTTCGATTTTGATCGTCTTGTAATGTGCCGTTCTCCACAATTGGATTTCTGCTGTCTTCACGATAAGATTCTTTTCTAGCCCCCACAAATTCGACTTCGATATCATTGGCATTTAGCATTGCCGTTCCGTAGGTCTTAAATATCTGAATTTTGGGATTATCAGGTAATAATTTAGAAACCTCTTCAGCCAATTCAATTCCACTACCGATCGCTACAATATCAATATCCTTTGCAGTGCCTCTTTGCAATATAAAATCTCTTACAAACCCTCCAATTACATAGCTCTCTAATTGAAGATTTGATGCCGCTTTGGTTATGGTATTAAAAACAGAATGATGTAATGCTTCTTTGTAATTCTTAGCTTCCGACATGTATCAATTTACTTCCTGATAATTTTCACTGTGCTATCGCCTCCTATTTTGATGATAGAGGAGGGTTTAACGTCTTTGTTTTTCAACGGCAAATTTACAACATAGTCTACGCCTTCCAAAATCTCTTTGCTTATTTCTTTTAAGTTTCGAGGAGTAGATTTTCCACTAATATTAGCAGAAGTAGAAACAATTGGTCTTTTAAACTTTCTGAGTAATTTACTGCAAAAAGGGTCACGAGCTACTCTAATTCCAAGAGTGTTATCCTCTGCGATTAGATTTTCTGCTACTCGTAGAGGTCTATCATAAATTATAGTAGTTGCTTTTTTAGCGTATTTTAAAATGTCATATGCTACTTCTGGAACTTCTTCTACATATTGCTGAAGCATTTTAAAATCACTTACTAAGCAAATCAAGGATTTTTTTTCTGCTCGTTGTTTTAAGGCATATACTTTATCAATAGCACCAGGATTTGTTGCATCGCATCCTATTCCCCAAACTGTATCTGTCGGATAAAGAATGAGGCCACCTCTCTTAAGTATTGTTATCGTTTTTTCTATTTCTTCTCTGTGATCTTCCATTAGCTCTATTTGTTTTAATGTAGGAAATTATTCATGTCATGCTTTTTCGTAAGAAAAGTTAAAGTAATCATAATCGCATTTATTTAGAGTAACATACTTTTTACATAGGACATTAAACTATGTAATAGGCCAATTACAAAAATGTTCTGAATGCACAACAGATATAACTTGTGCAAAAATAATTTTAAAACCTAAATATTATGAAAAAAATCATTTTTTTATTAATGATTGTTGCGGGAGTAGTTTCTTGCGAGAAAGAAAACTTTAACTCAGTAGATGAAACTTTAGAGATGAATGATAAGCCAGAAGAAAATAATTTTGAAAAAAGTGGATTTATTGAGACTGATGACTCGGGTCAGATTGAAATGTCTTTTTCTACTTCAAATTTTATTTCTAAAAAAGTTCAGACAGGTGTTGTGAAAGGAAAGGCATTAGTTCCCGAGGGGTTTTTATGTATTGGAGGAAACGTCTGGGCTAAATATGATCAATATGATCCAGGCGCTTTAATAACAAAGTCTGCTCCATCTGCATCATTAACGTCTTGGGAGTCTGAAGCGAAAGATCATTCGGTAGCAAATAGATATGGATTTATTTTAGTCGGTTCAGCAAGGGGTATTAGATTAAAAGATAATGATGGTAATTATATTCCACCGAATCTATTAAAAAATTACATTAAAGTTGTTTCCAAAACTTCATCAATAGCTTCACAACCAGAAACCAGTATTCAGTTACCATCTGGGTATACTTTAATTTCCGGAGGAGCTAAAGTGAATTGGTCTGGAAGAGGAAATTTATTAACAGGTTCATTTCCTTTTGGTAACGGATGGAAGGCATCATCTAAAGATCATGAGAAATCCTCACCTGCGTCGATAACAGTATATGCAATTGGAATAGCTAATAATATTCCTAATTTTGGCTCTATACGAACGATTCGAAATTCTGATTGTGAATATAAGAGTTCTGGAGTTAAAGGAGTTAGTACTTCATTAAGTTCTTCACAAAGTGATTATGTCGCTAGTGGAGGTGGAGCCTCTTCCAGTTATAATGGATACGGTAGAATGTTATATGCTATTGGTGTTGGAAATGGAGCCTCTAAAGATCACCTAAGAGCGGATGGGGGAAATACCTGTGCTTATCTACTTGCCATAAAAAAAGGGTAACCACTAAGAATATTTATGTATAAAAAAAGCAGTCCCAGAAGTATAATTTTCTGGGACTTTTAAAATTTAGTTACTTAAATTTTGGAACTATATTTTCTTGATCAATGTATTTAGGGATTTTATTGTTTATTGTTTCTCCGGAAATAACCTTTTCATATAGTTTCAGATATGATTCTGTCATTACTTTAGAATTAAAATATTTTACTGCATATTCATGACATCTTTTTGGATTATAATCAAATTCTCTAACGGCTTTTGCAATTTCATCAGCGTTAGTACCAGTAAAACCAACTTCTGATTTTATCAATTCTGGTAATGAACCGTTCTTTGTTCCGAAAACAGCACAACCTGCGTACATACTTTCTGTAATCGCAATTCCAAAAGGTTCGTGCCAAACTACAGGGAAAACTAAAGCTTTAGAATGCTGAGCGACTTCCATCTTTTTGTCATTTTCAACCATTCCGTGAAAAATAATATTCTTGTTCAATATATATTTTAATCCTCTTTTGAAATTTCTAAAAGTCCATCGCTCTCCACCCATAACGTGTAACTTGTTACCTGACTTTAGTGCAATATCAGCAGTTCCGAATAGGTTTTTTACTTTCCAGGATGCTTTGGCTAAAAAATGAACATATTTTCTGTCATTATCCAATATTGGAGCAGGATAATCATCCCAATCAATACCGTTATAAACAAAAGCAGTGGACCCATATCTTTTTGCATGATTTCCAGATACGAAAACCATATTTATATCAAGCAACTGATCTGGTGATGGATTACCTTCCATAGTAAAGATATAAGGTTTACCAGTCGCTTGGTTTAGTGTGTTAAAAAGATGAACTACAGTAACATCGCCTGGGATCTGATCCTGTAATGTTTTGTTTTCGTCATATATTAGTACAGTAGCAAAATCAGAAGTGGAGCCTTCTTTTGTTAAAAAGTAGACTTTATGTCCTAATTTGGAGAGTTCTTTGCCAAGTCCCCAAATAACTCGTTCAGTCCCGCCATATTTTTTAGCGGGTAATAGAGCAGTTTTATCTTCTATAAGTATATTCATTGTCGAGTATCAATAGTTTTAACAGTTATTTTTTTACTACCGTTGCGTATTGTAAATATCTCATATCCATTGCTGTAAAAAACATAGGGATGTTGTAAAGATATGGCTTAATGGATTTTGTTTTATTAATACCTTTGTGTGTTAGAATTTTATACCCTAAACGAGTATACATATTGGCTATGCTTTTTCCTGTAAAGAATCTTAGATGTGTTTTGTCCATGATTCCGTGATCTTCATATTCCCAATTTTTCTTAAGAACAAGATTCTTTAGGGCACTGTGATATCTCATATTTGGGATGGAGCTAATGATGACACCATCTTTAGATAATTTACTCTTAATCTTCTCTAAAACCATATACGGATCTACAAGATGTTCTAGAACATCATTAAAATAAATAGCATCAAAATGATCATCAGGAAGTTCATCGATATAACTTTCTACTTCTCCGATAAAAACTTTGTCAAGTAATTTCTTTGCTTTTTCCCCCTCTTCTTTCATTAGTTCAATTCCCCAAGTTTCGGTTTGATATTTTTCTTTAATGAAAGAAGCAAAAGCTCCTTCTCCGCATCCAACATCTAATAACGTTTTGGTATTTTCTGGCAGAAAATCCAACATTTCATGACGTGTGTTATTAAAATAATTATCGGGTTTATTATCGTAATCCATCGATCTGCTTATTTTTTTGAGTTATAGAAAATTATTATTAGTCAGTTTTAAACCAAAACTACACTGTTGTTTTATTATAATTCTTAATATTGTACAATATTTATTTGTATGAAAGTTACATTAATCAGCCTGGATAATTGGGGTTTTAATCAATTCATTGCTAAAGAATTAGAGCGTCGAGGAATAAAGGTGTGTCAAATCAATTTTTACCAACTGCGCTATAAGTATCCTTCATTTTTTCATAAGGTTTTTAATTTCTTTGCAAAACTATTTTTTAAATATAACATAAAAAAGAAGTTTTTAGAGAAAAAAATTCTTGAGGAACTAAACAAGAATGGGCATCAAGATAAAATATTGATTATTAAAGGTGATTTTTTGAACCCAGATTTTATTAAAAAGATACGTCCTTACACAGATAATTTGCTTGGTTTTTTTAATGACAATTATAAAAGATCTCCAAAGATAGCTAAGATTTATAATGAGTTTGATAAGGCATTTTCTTTTGAAAAGGATGATGTAGAACGTTTCAATTTTTCTTTTATCACCAATTTTATTTATAAAGAAGAACTGTCTAATCAAGAAATTCCTATGTATGAGGTGTTTAATATTAGTTCTTCTGGTAAGAGAGATTCGGTTATTGAAAATATAGCTAAGGCATTAGATAAAATAGATATTAAGTATAAAATTGTAATTGTCGGTAAAAGTGAAGAATACAAGGATGATACTCATATAGTATATTCAAAGAATACCATGGATCTTGAGCAGGTAGAAGGGTTGATAGCAAAGTCTAATGTTTTATTAGATGTACATCGAGAAAATCAGTCTGGTTTAACATTTAGGGTCTTCGAAAGTATGGGCTTTTCTAAAAAGCTAATTACAACTAATAAAGATATTACTACATACGATTTTTATAACCCTAATAATATTTTAGTAGTGGATAAAAAGAGAATAGAGGTTCCTAAATCCTTTTTTGAAACACCTTATGAGCCTATTCCAAAAGAAATATATAATAGGTATACTTTACCTTTATGGGTAAATGAAGTTTTTGGATTTTAGAAAATTAAGCATATGAAAAATCACCCTAGCGTAGCTTTATTGATTTCTACCTTTAATTGGCCAGAAGCGCTGGATTTAGTGCTAAGCAGTGTATTGAAGCAATCTATGTTACCTGCAGAAGTAATTATTGCAGATGATGGCTCTACAAAGGAGACTAGATTATTAATAAATAGTTATAAGAAAGTTTTTCCTGTGTCTCTAAACCACATTTGGCATGAAGATAATGGTTTCACTAAAACGATAATTCTTAATAAGGCGATAGCAAAAATCAAATCAGATTATATTATACAAATTGATGGGGATATTATTTTGCACAAACATTTTGTCAAAGATCATTTAAATGCCTGTGAAGATGAAATATTCCTTTATGGAACTAGAGTTACGATCACTAAAGAAAAATCTTTGCAGCTAATGGCTAAAAAGGCTACAAATTTGAATATTCTTTCTAGTGGACTAAAGAAACGTATGAGAATGTTGAATTTGCCTTTTATTTATAAAAATAGAAATCCAGATACTACTATTACCACCAAGTTAAGGGGAGCCAATATGTCGTATTGGCGTAAAGATGCGATAGAGATCAATGGGTACAATGAGGATTTTTTAGGTTGGGGTTTTGAAGATTATGATTTTGGGCAGCGATTGACTTTTCTGGGAGTAATGCCTAAAAGATTAAAATTTGCAGGAATTTGTTTTCATCTCTATCATAAAAAGGCAGTGTTAGAAAATGTCGACAAAGGGAATGAAATTCAAAACAAGACCATTGAAGGTAGAGTTAAAAGGTGCGAAAATGGAATTGATAAATATTTGACAGGTGATTAAAGCTGATGTTTAATTGATTCTACATTGGATCAAATAAATGCCTTCATCAATTATATAGAAATATGCCAAACAGATTTGTAATACATAATTCAAAAACGAGTTTAAAATCACTAGTAAAAGATGCTATTGATAATTTTGAGAGTTACAGTGAAATACTAGGTGATGCAGAACGTAATGTGATCAAAATAATTCCTCTTGATGGTGAAAAAGTTACCATAAAATCATTCAGAATTCCTAATGTGATTAATCAGGTTGCTTATCGTTTTTTCAGAAAATCCAAAGCAGAACGTTCTTATATGTATGCCAATAGATTATTGGATTTAGGAATCAAAACTCCTTTTCCGATTGCTTATGAAATAAGAACTACTCCTTTTTTGTTCAAGAAAAGTTATTATGTAAGTGAGTTGGTGGAGTGTGATCTTACTTATCGAGAGTTAACAACGGATTTTAATATCTCGGATCATGAAGATATACTTCGGGCTTTTACACGATTTACATATAAATTACATAAGAATGGTGTGAATTTTCTAGATCATTCTCCCGGTAACACACTAATTGAAAGAAAAGAAAAAGGATATGAGTTTTATCTTGTAGACCTTAATCGAATGGAATTTGGTGAAATGAATTTTGAAACCAGAATAAAAAACTTTGCTCGATTAACTATTCATGAATCAATGATCAAAGTAATGAGTAATGAATATGCTAAATGTACAAGTGAAGACGAATCAGAAATCTTTAGATTAATGTGGCAGTATACTCAAGAGTTTCAGAATCGTTATCATGGCAAACGAAAATTGAAGCGAAAGATCTTTTTCTGGAAAAAGAAGTATAAAGAAGAAGGTTAACTCGAAGTGTTATTATTTTTTATCAATTCTCTAAGTTTAGAGTATTTTAGGAAAGTAATATTGGCTGTTTGTATGCATATTACAAAGCCATTAAATCCATCTAGAAATCCAAGTCTTAGAAAATAAGCTTTAAAAAATGCCCAAGTTGGATTAAGAATAATTTTCCAAATAGGAGCTTTTTTACCTAATTCATAGTAAGATTGGGCTGATATTGTAGAGAATTTATCTGTTTTAAGATTAAACTCTTGATAGGTGGAATAGTTCCAATGTAGTATATCACCTGACAATTTTGAAGAAGCTTTTGGATTACTCAATTTAAAAGAATCATGCGGGTTTATGCCTTTCCATTCTCCTTTTTCTTTTACAAAAGCCCTAAGTTTCTTGTCAGGGTACCAATCCGAGTACTTTATCCATTGTCCACAAAAATTATTATATCTATTCATATAATATCCATCATGTGTCCAATTGGATTTTAGTTTAATTAAGGAATTCTGAAGTTCGCAAGATAAAGCCTCATCACCATCTAAAGATATGATATGATCATTGGAAGCTTGTGTAATAGCGAAATTCTTTTGTTCTATATATCCTAGAAATTGCTGTTTTATAAATTTGACTTCAAACTGTTTACAGATTTCCTCTGTTCTATCTGTAGAAAAGGAGTCAACAATCACGATCTCATCAACTACACCTACTAAAGATGAGAGACATCGCTCTATTTTCTTTTCTTCATTGTAAGTAATGATAACAGCAGATAGTTTAATCATTCGGGTATTTTAAGATTGATTGATGAAAAATTATTTCAAGAATATTATGTCACATTGAATTTGCATCTGGCAGACTCTAAATGAGAGTAAAATTTATTTTTGAATAACTTACTGGCAAAAATAGTTATTTTTACGCCAATGCAATCACCAGAAATAACAGTAATCATAAGTACTTACAACCAACCTGAATGGTTGAGTAAAGTATTGGTTGGATATGAGTGTCAGAGTATCAGGAATTTTCAGGTGATAGTTGCGGATGATGGCTCGACAGAAGATACGAAGAAATTGATTTCAACATTTTCTAAAACAGTTAATTATTCTTTGAAACACATCTGGCATGAGGATCAAGGATTCAGAAAAACTATAATTTTAAACAAAGCTATCGCAGTTGCTGATTCGGATTATTTATTATTTACGGATGGGGATTGTATTCCTAAAGAAGATTTTATTGAAACCCATTTACGGATGAGAAAACCAGGTTGGTTTTTGTCAGGAGGTTATTTTAAGTTACCAAAAGGTATTTCGGAATTAATTTCTGAAAAGAATATAAAAAATCAAGAATGCTTTGATGCTAATTGGTTAATCGATCAAGGTTTGGAATCTTCATTTAAGCTAAATAAATTAACTGCGGAAGGGTGGAAAGAACGTTTCCTTAATTTTATAACTCCTACTAAAGCTACTTGGGATGGGATGAATGTTTCAGGTTGGAAAAAAGATGTTCTGTTGGTTAATGGTTTTGACGAACGGATGCAGTATGGAGGAGAAGATAGAGAAATAGGTGAGCGATTGTTTAATCTTGGAGTCAAAGCAAAACAAATACGTTATAGTGCAATTTGTATACACTTATATCACGAAAGAGGATATATGCAACCCGAAATGATCACCAGAAATAAAGCTATCAGAAAAGTTACTAAACGAGATACTGTTATCAGAACCCCTTTTGGAATCGAAAAGGATTAAAACTTTAAGTTTTGAAGATATGATCTAAGCTTTGGAATAATTAATTCTGAAGAAAGATTTTTATATAATTCCAATGCTTTGTTTTTCATTTCTTTTGGAGTTTTGTTATCATACAATTCAGGTTTAGAATCATAAAGATGTACTGAATCATGTTTAATACCATCTTCAAACATATTCCAGTCTTTTTTAATGATCCAAGGAGAAAAAATCGTAAATGTCGGTTTGTCTAAAGCTTTAGCCATATTAACTGCTCCACCTTCATTTCCGATTAAGATGTTACAATGAGAGAGTATTGCTATGAATTCACGCAAACTTTTTCCAAATACATTAAAATGAATGTGTTTTCGTGTGTTTTTTGTTGTTAAGTCATAAATAGCTTTAGCATCTTTTTCTTGATTTGGAATATAATTAAATAGAATATTTGCAGAGGTGGTTGTTACAATTTCATCAATAACCTTTGCCATATAATTGAAAGGTAATGTTTTTCTCATTTCACTTCCCAAAACACTAATCATTATAAGAGGCGTTTCTGAAGTAATTCCATTGTTTTTTAGATATTGTTTTGATGTGTTTTTCTCCTCTTCTGTTAAGAATATTTTTGGACGAATAATATTTGCAGTAATTTTATTTTCAGAGTATACAAGTCTCAATCTATTTTCAATTGCTATAGAAGCATTGGTAATAGGTTCTGATTTTCTGTAAATAACTTCCGAATATAAAAATCTAGTGTACCATTTGTAAAAAGATATCTTTTTCGGAGCTTTGGAGAAATAGGAGATGAGATTGCTTTCTAATTTTCCATATGCGTCAATGACCAAATCATATTTTAACTTTTTGATTTCTTTTAAAAAAGAATAGAATTCTTTTTTACTGTCACGATATTTGTTCTTGAATTCTATAATATCATCGAAAAATGGATTTTCCTGAATAACAGGTTTTGTGCTAGAGTTTACAAGATAATCAATAGTGGCTTTTGGGTATTCTTTCTTTAGTGCTTCACAAATAATAGTGCTAGTAAGCACATCGCCTATCATTTTTTGCTGGATGACTAGTATTTTCATTTACTGAACTATTAATTAAAAAAGAATGAGCCTGTCTAAAAAAAAGACAAGCTCACAAGTATACATATTTATTTCTAATTATACAGCTACGTCGTGCTCTCTCAATGCATCATTAAGAGAAGTCTTTTTGTTAGTGCTTTCTTTTCGTTTACCAATAATTAGTGCGCAAGGAACGTTATACTCACCTGCAGCAAATTTCTTTGTGTAACTACCAGGAATAACAACCGATCTGGCAGGTACTACTCCTTTTCGTTCTACAGGAGTATCACCGGTAACATCTATAATTTTAGTCGAGGCGGTTAACACTACATTAGCGCCAAGTACAGCTTCAGTTTCTACGCGAACACCTTCAACGACGATACATCTGGATCCAATAAAAGCATTGTCTTCAATAATGACTGGAGCTGCTTGTAATGGTTCTAAAACACCACCAATTCCAACACCACCACTTAGGTGTACATTTTTTCCGATTTGAGCACAACTACCAACAGTTGCCCATGTATCAACCATGGTTCCTTCATCTACATAAGCACCAATGTTTACATAACTGGGCATTAAGATAGTTCCCGGAGAAATATAGGCCCCGTGACGCGCAACTGCATTAGGAACTACTCGAATTCCCTTTTCTTTGTATCCTTTTTTTAGAGGAATTTTATCATGATATTCAAAAATACCTGCTTCTAACGTTTCCATTTTTTGGATAGGAAAATAAAGTACGACTCCTTTTTTTACCCATTCGTTTACTTGCCATCCACCTTCTATTGGTTCTGCTACACGAAGTTCTCCAGCATCTAATAAGTCTACAACTTTTCTGATAGCATCCTGAGTACTTGATTCTTTTAAAAGCTCTCTATTATCCCAAGCTTTTTCTATGGTTTCTTTTAGTTGGTTCATTTATTAAAAAATTTTCGTAAAGATAACAGCTTCATCGGAAAAACATACGCTGATTACATATTTTAGGATACTCTTAATAATTCTTACTATTTTATAATAATGTCATACTTTTGCACAAAATAAATTATGGCAAGGATTTTAGCAATAGATTATGGAGGAAAGCGATGTGGGATTGCGGTTACAGACGAATCCAAGATCATTGCTTCTGGATTAACAACGGTAGATACTAAGGAGCTATTAGGTTGGTTGCAAAACTACGTAACGGAGGAAGAAGTAGAATTATTTGTAGTTGGCGAGCCAAAACGTTTGCACGGAGAAGCTTCAGAAAGCGAAAAGTTGATTAAACCGTTTTTAGAAAAACTAGTAAAATTGTTGCCTGATATTCCTGTAAAAAGGATGGATGAACGATTTACATCTAAAATGGCCTTTGATACTATGATTGCAAGTGGAATATCAAAAAAGAAAAGAAGAGATAAAGCATTAGTAGACCAGATTAGTGCTACTATTATACTACAGGATTATCTTTATAATTTATAAGGAAATTCAATAATAACAAAGAATAGAAAATATAGAATATTTATCAAATGATTTTACCAATTGTAGCATACGGTGATCCGGTATTGAAAAAAAAAGCAAAGGAGATTACAAAAGACTATCCTAAGCTATCAGAATTGCTCGAAAATATGTTTGAAACCATGTACAATGCACATGGTGTTGGGCTGGCTGCTCCACAAATAGGACTTCCAATACGCTTGTTTTTAGTAGACGCGGAACCTTTTGCAGATGATGAGGAACTTTCTGAAGAAGAAAGAGAAGTGCTTAAAGGATTTAAAAAAGTCTTTATTAATCCCACAATTGTAGAGGAAACTGGAGAAGAATGGTCTTTTTGTGAAGGATGCCTAAGTATTCCTGAAATTAGAGAAGATGTGTTTAGAAAAGAAACAATCAAGATTAATTATTTTGATGAGAACTTGGTAGAATATACTGAAACATATAGTGGTCTGGCAGCAAGGGTTATTCAACATGAATATGATCATATAGAGGGAGTTTTGTTTACTGACAAGCTATCCAGCCTTAAAAAACGTTTAATTAAAGGAAAACTTGCTAATATTTCTAAAGGTAAGATAAATGCAGAGTATCGAATGAGATTTCCGTTAGCTAAAAAAGGACGTTAAAAAGATCAGTAGCATTAATACAAATAATTATATTAGTTAATGTTTGATTTTTAAAAATGAACTACTGATATTTGCCAACTTTGAAAAGAAATTTATGAGCTTAGACAAAATATTATCAATTTCTGGAAAACCAGGTTTATACGAATTAAAAGCACAAACTCGTAACGGATTTGTAGCAGAATCACTTGCAGACGGAAAAAGATTATCTGTTAGTATACAAAACAATGTGAGTATTCTTAGTGAAATTGCTATTTATACTTTTACAGAAGAAGTTCCTTTAAGAGAAATTTTTAAAAGAATTCAGGAAAAAGAAAATGGTGGAAAATCTATCAATCATAAAGAATCTAAGAATAAATTAGAAGCATATTTTAGTGAAATATTGCCTGACTATGATGAGGATAGAGTGTATGTTAGTGATATGAAGAAAGTAATACAATGGTATAATATTTTACAAGCCAAAGAAATTACTGATTTCAGTGAGCCAGAAGAGGTAGCTTCTGAAGAAGAAGAATAAAATTTAATTATTGTTATCATAAAAAAATCCTGTCTTTTAGAGACGGGATTTTTTATTTACGACTTTAAGAATTCGTTTTCAGTTTTTTATGCTCTTATAGAATTATGAATAAGTTATGTAAATATTGCCTTATTTTCAATAAACTCAATGCCCTGTTTGGGTACTTCTTTGTATTTTTGCGCAAAATTTAAACACAACATAACAAATAGTTAAGTTTACACATGGCTAATACCAAATATGTTTTTGTAACTGGAGGGGTGTCTTCTTCATTAGGAAAAGGAATTATAGCAGCTTCTTTGGCAAAATTACTTCAGGCAAGAGGATACAGAGTTACGATTCAGAAATTGGATCCGTATATCAATGTTGATCCAGGAACATTAAACCCTTACGAGCACGGCGAGTGTTATGTGACTGATGATGGAGCAGAAACAGATCTTGATTTAGGACATTATGAGCGATTTCTTAATACTCCTACATCACAGGCTAATAATGTAACTACAGGTAGAATTTATCAGAGTGTTATTGAAAAAGAACGTCGTGGTGAATTTCTAGGAAAAACAGTTCAGGTCGTACCGCATATTACGAATGAGATTAAGGAAAGAATTCAGATTTTAGGAAAAAGTGGGGATTATGATATCGTAATTACTGAGATAGGAGGAACTGTTGGTGATATAGAATCTTTACCATACATAGAATCTGTTCGTCAGCTTAAATGGGAACTAGGAGATACAAATGCTCTAGTAATTCATCTTACATTGATACCTTATCTCTCTGCTGCCGGAGAATTAAAGACTAAGCCGACTCAACATAGTGTAAAAACCTTAATGGAAAGTGGTATCAAAGCTGATATTTTGGTATGTAGAACAGAACACGAGTTATCAGAAGATCTACGTAGAAAACTAGCTTTATTCTGTAATGTAAGACAAGAAGCTGTTATAGAATCTATAGATGCTTCTACTATCTATGACGTTCCTAATTTAATGTTAGAAGAAGGTTTGGATACAGTGGTGCTTAAACAGCTGGTTTTGAGGGATGATGATGCTCCTAATTTAGATAAATGGAATGATTTTCTTAAGCGACATAAAAACCCAAAATGCGAAATAACCATTGGTTTAATAGGTAAATATGTAGAATTACAGGATTCTTATAAATCCATTCTCGAAGCTTTTATACATGCTGGAGCTGAAAATGAGGTAAAGGTAAATGTAGAAAGTATACACTCAGAGTATATTGACGACAAGACGATCGCAAATAAAATTGCTCACTTAGACGGTATTCTAGTTGCTCCAGGATTCGGAGAACGAGGTATTGAAGGAAAGATAAAGGCGGTTCAATATGCTAGAGAAAATAAACTACCCTTTTTTGGTATTTGTTTAGGGATGCAAATGGCTGTAATAGAATATTCACGTAATGTTCTAGGATTAAAAGACGCGTGTTCTGTAGAAGTAGATGAAAACACAGCTAATCCAGTAATCAGTTTAATGGAAGAGCAAAAGAATATCACAGATATGGGTGGGACAATGAGACTTGGTGCCTGGGATTGCGAATTGACGGATTCTAGTAAAGTTTCTGAAGCTTATGGTAGACCTTTAATTACCGAACGTCATCGCCATCGTTATGAATATAATAATGAATATAAAGAACAGTTAGAAAAAGCAGGATTAAATACTACTGGGATCAACCCTAAGACAGGATTAGTAGAAATTATAGAAATTCCTGAACACCCTTGGTTTGTTGGAGTGCAATATCATCCAGAGTATAAAAGTACCGTAGCCAATCCTCATCCATTATTTGTTGCTTTTGTAAAAGCGGCTGTAGAATATTCTAATTGTAAGAAAGATGCCAAAGTGGCACAAGGATCTTAAGTGGCTAGATAATTGACAATAAAAAAAGTAATATAATTTTAGAAGGCCTTTCTGAATAATGAGATATAGGCTTTTTTATACACATATCAATGGAAGAAAAGAAATTTGACCTTAATACTGTAATTGGATTTGTACTGATATTTGGAATTTTTGCGTGGATGTTTTATGTAAATAAGCCTACTCCGGAAGAGATAGAGGCAGAAAAAGCAAAACAAGAGCAGGTTGAAGCTGAACAAAATACCGAAGAAAATAAAACAACTAATTTTATAAAAGAAAGTGAAGCTATTGTTGCTAACCCACAAGATTCGTTAGCGTTAGTAGCGGCGAAGTCTCAGTTAGGAGCATTTGCATATGCAGCAAGTTTACCTTCAGCTAAAGAAAACATTACAAAAATTGAAAACGAAGTTTTAAGTTTAAAAATTAATAATAGAGGAGGTTATATTGAAGAAGCTTTGCTTAAAAACTTCAAAACATATGATTCAGTTCCATTGTATCTTATCAAAGATGGAAAAAATGCTTCTTTTAATATTAATTTTGGAACAACAGACAATAGGATTCTGAATACAAAAGACCTATTTTTTGAACCTACTGTGACTAAAAACGGTGATAATACCGTTTTATCTATGAAATTGAAGGTTTCAGAATCTAAATTCCTAGAGTATCGCTATGAATTGAAGCCTAATGATTATATGTTAGACTTTTCAATTAAGTCTCAGGGATTACAGCAGGTAATTAATAGTAGCCAGGCTATCAATTTAGATTGGAAACTTCAAGCCATTAGACAAGCTAAAAGTGCTTCTTATGAGAACAGGTATACAGATATTCATTATGAATATGATAATGGTAAGGATGATTTTACTGGACAAGGAGAGTTCGATGAAGATCAAGAGGAGCAAGTAAGTTGGATAGGTTTTAAACAACATTTCTTTACTTCTGTTTTACTTTCAGATACACCTTTTAAAACGGCTACATTTGCATCAAAGAATGTTGCCAATACCAGTGAATTAGATGATAAGGATATAAAAGTAACTAAAGAGTTTGCTGCATCTGTACCATTAGAATTAACAGGAGGAGAGCTTAGTTATAATATGAATTGGTATTATGGTCCTACAGATTATAAAATATTAAGTTCTTATGAGCGTAACTTGGATGAGATTGTACCATTAGGTTGGGGGATATTTGGAGTAATAAATAGATATATATTTATCCCATTTTTTGGATTTTTAAGTGGTTTTCTTCCTTTTGGTATTGCAATTGTTGTAATGACGATTGTTGTAAGAATTGTATTGTCACCAGTTACTTATAAATCATATGTTTCTCAGGCAAAGATGAAAATATTAAAGCCTGAAATAGCAGAGATTACAGAGAAGTATAAAGATAATGCTATGAAAAAGCAGCAGGAAACTATGGCTTTATATAGCAAAGCAGGGGCGAGCCCAATGAGTGGTTGTTTGCCTGCATTGATGCAGATTCCTGTTTTTTATGCATTGTTTAATTTCTTTCCTAGTGCTTTTGATTTGAGGCAAAAGAGTTTCTTATGGGCTGATGATTTATCGAGTTATGATACCATAGCAAAATTACCTTTCGAAATTCCTTTCTACGGTGATCATATTAGTTTATTTCCAATTTTAGCTTCTATTGCGATATTCATTTATATGATGATGACAACTGGGCAAACTATGCAAACACAACAACCAGGTATGCCTAATATGAAATTTATTATGTATCTATCTCCGTTAATGATGTTAGTATTCTTTAATAACTATGCAAGTGGATTGTCATTATATTATTTCATTTCTAACCTAATTACAATTGGTATTATGCTAGTGATTAAGAATGTAATTATTGATGAAGATAAAATTCATGCTAAGATCCAGGAGAATAAGAAAAAACCAAAAAAACAAGGTAAATTTCAGAAGAAAATGAAAGAGTTAATGGAACAAGCAGAACAGCAAAAAGGAAAAAAATAAGTTTAAATCTTATTCATAAATAAAGCCTCGGTTTCTAATGAAACCGAGGCTTTTATTTTTTTAAAATTTGTCCCGTCCTGAAATAAGTTGACACAAAATCAACTTATTTATGAAGTATTCAGAAAATCCACAGAAGAAGCGTACTCAATGTGATTACAATTTGGGCTTTAAATTAGCTGTAATATCTCAAGTAGAAAAATAATGGGATATCATTTAAGTGATGATATGAGTGCTGAAAATGTAGTGATGGCAATGAAAATGGCCAATAAGAACAGAACAAACTCTAAAGGCCTTATATATCATTCTGATAGAGGTTTACTGTATTGTTCTTATGTATATCAAAGTGAATTGAAGAAATCCAATGTTATACCTTCAATGACTGATGGATATGACTGTTATCAAAATGCTTTGGCAGAGCGTATAAATGGTATTTTAAAAGCTGAGTTTCTTCTAAATAAATGTAACACAGGTCAAGAACTAAAACAACTAATCAAAGAATCAATAAGAACTTATAATGAGAAAAGACCACATTTGAGCCTTAACTATAAAATACCTAATTTTATACATAACAAAAAATCCAGCGAAGATAGCTTCGCTGGATTGATCTAATTATGTAATAACTGTCAACCTATTTTAGGACGACTCAATTCTTTGTTTTACCTATTTGGAACTATTGGAGATAATAAAACATTATCTATTTCGTGTATAATACCATTAGTCGCTTGTATATCTGTTGTGATTATAGTAGCTACATTAGCTGGATCAGCTCCATCAGAAACTGTTTTCGCAGTGGCATCTATAGTTACATTTCCACCTATTGTGTTTACTACTCCATCAGTTAAATCAGCTTCAGTTACATTAATATTTTCAATTACATGAAGATCTAAAGCCGTTTGTAGTATTGTTTCCGGAATATCACCAGTGGCAGTCCACATCGGGTCAGTTGCTAATAAAGTATCGAAAGCAGCATTATTAGGAGTAAATACAGTGAAAGGACCAGTTCCTTTTAATGTAGTTACATAGTCAAAACTATAAGCAGTTAATCCCTCTACAAGTCTTGATAAATTAGGATCAACAGTAGCAAATGTAGTTATATCAGGTAATCCAATTACAGCATCTATTTTATGTATAATACCGTTTGATGCAGCAATATCAGGAGTTGTAACAGTAGCTACTCCATTAAAAACTACTCCATTAGTAGTGTTATAGTACGTACTAATCGATGCTCCATCAGGACCAGCAGTAGAAGCAGTTGTTGCATAACCGGCACCATTGTTAGTTAATGCTGTAGAGGTAATTTCTCCAGGAATAACATGGTTTAATAAAAGTTGTTGTAGAGCGTCTGTTGGTACAGCAGCAATATCAGCATAATTGTTAGCAGCGAGATAAGCTTCTATAGCTGTATTTGTTGGAGCTAATAATGTAAAAGGTCCTGTTCCGTTTAGAACGGATACTAAATCTCCATCGGCTGCACCAAGTGCAGCGACAAGTAATGACAAATCTGTATCCGCAGTAGCAGTTACTACAATGTTTTCTGTTGGAATAATAATGTTCCCATCATCGTCATCGCCACAAGATGAAACGCCTAACACTAATGCTGCAATAATTACAGCGTTGGTGATTTTTGAAATAATTTTCATGTTTTTGAGTTTTAAAAGTTATAATTTGTTCGAGTGCTGTAACGCAGGATTAAATTTATATATTTCCAATATTTCGTTAAAGAAAAGTTAACAGTGTGTTGTTTTAATATAGATTGGTTGTTTTTTTGGAAGTTTTAATGTTTTTTTTGTAGGATTTACAAGAATAAAAAGAGCTGAGATTTTCTTTAGATTGTATTTTTGCTAAATATTGGTATACTTTTTGGATTATAAAGTTACCCTAAAATTAAATTAAACTATGCGAAGTAAATTTTTGTTTTTCTTTTTGGTTTCTAGCTTAGCGCTTGTAAATGCACAGGAATTTAATGCTTTTGATACAGAGGGAAAGCGACACGGAAAATGGCAGAAAAAATATGAGGGCAGTGACCAGATCCGATACGAGGGAACATTTGATCACGGAAAAGAAGTAGGTAAGTTTAAATTCTATAAGCCAAATAGTGGAAAATCACCTACAGCTATTAAAACATTTTCCAATAAAACCGATACAGTTAATGTGAAGTACTTTACTAATAAAGGAAAGGTAATTAGCGAAGGAAATATGATAGGTAAAGGAAGAGTTGATTTATGGACTTATTATCATAAAGGATCCTCTAAAGTAATGATGACTGAAGAGTATAATTCAGGAAAACTTCACGGAGAACAAAAAACATATTTTGAAAATGGTCAATTAACTGAAAGAATAATATATGTGCAAGGTAAAAAAGAAGGGAAACGTTTAGTGTATTCTGATAAAGGTATTATTATTAAAGAATTTACATACGTAAATGATAAACTGCACGGTATTACTAAATATTATGATGCTCAAGGAAAAGTAAAAATAGAAGGGAATTATAAGAAAGATCGTAAAGATGGATTATGGAGTTATTATGAAAATGGGAAGTTACTAGAGAGAAAACAATTTCCTATAAGCAAAAGAGGTTTCTAATATAAGTTTTTTGAATCCTTTCATAGAAAAAACCTTAAAGCAATGCATCGGCATTGCTTTTTTTATTTGCTATTTTTGCAAATAATTTTAAACGGAAGTTGTATTGTTTTCTTCCACTTAAATTATAACAAAGAATACAGACAAAATAGGAGTAATGAAAAGAGTTATTGTAGGTTTATCAGGAGGAGTGGATTCTAGTGTGGCAGCATATCTATTAAAAGAGCAGGGATATGAGGTAATAGGCCTTTTTATGAAAAATTGGCACGATGATTCAGTGACAATTTCTGATGAATGCCCTTGGTTAGATGATAGTAATGATGCATTGTTGGTTGCCGAAAAACTAGGTATTCCGTTTCAAACTGTTGACTTGAGTGAAGAATATAAGGAACGTATTGTAGATTATATGTTCAATGAGTATGAGAGAGGAAGAACGCCTAATCCAGATGTATTATGTAACCGAGAAATTAAGTTTGATGTTTTCTTGAAAATAGCATTATCGCTGGGTGCAGATTATGTAGCTACCGGACATTATTGCCGAAAAGATACAATTACTAAAGATGGTAAAGAAATCCATCGCTTACTGGCAGGAAAAGATCCTAATAAAGATCAGTCCTACTTTTTGTGTCAATTATCACAGGATCAATTAGCAAAAACACTTTTCCCTGTAGGTGAGTTGTTAAAACCAGAAGTTAGGGAAATAGCTAAAAAACAAGATCTTGTAACTGCTGATAAGAAGGATTCTCAAGGATTATGTTTTATAGGGAAGGTGAGATTACCAGAATTTCTTCAGCAAAAATTGAAACCTAAACAAGGAGATATTATTGAAATCCCAGCTATAGAAGAAATGTACAAAAAGGGTGTGCCTGATTTTAATTCTAAAAAGCAAGAATTAGAATTCCTTTCCTCGAAATTCATATATGACGTTAATGATGGTAAAGTAGTAGGAAAACATCAAGGAGCACATTATTTTACAAAAGGACAAAGAAAGGGGTTGGCTGTTGGCGGAACTCCAGAACCACTTTTTGTTATAGAAACTGATGTAGAAACGAATGTAATTTATACAGGGCAAGGTAAAAACCATCCTGGTTTATATAGAAAAGCACTTTTTATTAGTAATGAAGAATTGCACTGGGTAAGACAAGATCTAAAGTTACAGATTGATGAAGAATTAAATGTAATGGCTAGGATACGATATAGACAATCCTTAGATAAGGCTACTTTGCATCAAGTAGATTCCGGTATGTATATAGTTTTCGATAATGCTCAGAGTGCGATTACAGAAGGACAGTTTGTTGCTTGGTATATAGATGATGAATTAGTTGGATCTGGAGTAATTTCGTAACTTGTCAAGGTTACCAAACTACTGATGATATGAAAAATATAATTACTACTCTTTTGTTTTTTTGCATAACTCAATTAGGAACTGCCCAGACAGAAGAAGATGCTTGGGTTTATTTTACGGATAAAGAAAATGTGGCAAGTTCTATTGCTAATCCATTAATTATTCTTAGTCAAGAATCTATAGATCGAAAAAATCTTCACAATGTTGCTATTGATGAAAAAGATGTTCCTGTTAATGAAGCTTATATCGCGCAAGTTAAGAATACCACCGGAATAACTGTACTTGCAAAATCTAAATGGTTTAATTGTATATATGTTAGAGGAACTCAAGCAAATATTAGTGATCTGGTAAGTTTAAGTTTTGTGGATAGTATAGACTACGCAGATAATTCATTGGATTCTAGGAAATCTATATTTCATACAGAAGATCGTACCCCTATAGAAAAAAATAAGTTCGGAGTAAAAACCACGTTTAACTACGGAAGTGCTGCACAACAAATCCAACAGTTAAATGCTGATTATCTCCATGAACAAGATTATACAGGGTCAGGAATGACGATTGCGGTTATGGATTCGGGTTTTCCTGGAGTGAATACTATTGAAGGATTTAAACGTATAAGAGATGAAGGTAGATTACTGGATGGATATGATTTTGTAAGGAGAGATGATAATGAATTTGCTTTTTCAGGTAGCAGCCACGGAACTCAAACATTTAGTGATATTGCAGGATTTATTGATGGAGAATTTGTAGGAACTGCTCCAGATGCCAAATATTATTTATTTATAACAGAAGATGTGGCTACAGAGGGACCTAAAGAAGAAGCCTTGTGGGTAGAAGCTGCTGAACGAGCAGATAGTTTAGGAGTACATGTGATTAATACTTCTTTAGGGTATTCTAATGGTTTTGATAATCCAGCTTATGACTATACTACCTCTGATATGGATGGGCAAACAACTTTTATTTCCAAAGGAGCGAATATGGTTTTTGAGAAAGGAATGTTATTAGTTTCTTCTGCAGGAAATTCAGGAAACAGTAGTTGGGGTATTATTACGGCTCCTGGAGATGCTCCTGGAGCATTAACAGTAGGTGCTGTTGATGTTTTTGGTAGCTATGCTTCATTTAGTTCCAGAGGGCCTACAGCTGATAATAGAGTAAAGCCCGATGTCGTAGCCAAGGGATTAGGAGCCGCGGTTATACGTTCGAATAATGCAGTGTCTACTAGTAATGGTACATCTTTTAGTTCGCCAATAATGGCAGGTGCTGTTGCTTGTTTATGGCAAGCTTTTCCATCCATGACGAATGCAGAAATTATGCAATTGGTAAGAGAATCGGCATCATTATATAATAATCCAACAATTCAATTAGGTTATGGAATTCCTAATTTTAAGGCAATGTTCGAAAGTTTATCAATAGATGAAAATTCTGTCGAAAATATTAAAGTATATCCAAACCCAGTACGGGACAGATTATTTTTTGATTTAGCTACTAAAGAATTGCTTGAAATTCGCATTTTTACTACAGAAGGAAGAATTGTGAAATCTGAAACATTAAAAAATTTGAATTCTATCTCCTTAAACAGTTTGTCAAAAGGTTTATACCTGGTAGAATTGATTTCAGATACCTCACGTTACACATTGAAGATATCAAAATACTAATGAATAAAGTTAAAGAACTTTTTAAGATCCAATATCCTATTATACAAGGAGGGATGATTTGGGCAAGCGGCTGGAAATTGGCAAGCGCTGTAAGTAATTCAGGTGGTTTAGGACTTATAGGAGCTGGTTCTATGTATCCGGATGTTTTAAGAGAACATATTCAAAAATGTAAGGAAGCAACAAATCAACCTTTTGGTGTTAATGTTCCAATGCTATATCCTAATCTTCAGGAAATTATTGAAATTATTATCGAAGAAGGAGTAAAGATCGTCTTTACATCGGCAGGAAACCCTAAAACGTATACTTCTTATCTTAAGGAAAAAGGAATTACTGTTGTTCACGTGGTGAGTAGTCTAAAATTTGCTCTAAAAGCTCAGGATGCAGGTGTGGATGCTGTGGTTGCTGAAGGTTTTGAAGCTGGTGGACATAATGGAAGAGATGAAACAACCACTTTGGCTTTAATCCCTATAGTTAAAGAGAAAATAAATATACCACTAATTGCTGCAGGAGGTATAGCTACGGGTTCATCAATGTTTGCAGTTATGTCATTAGGAGCCGATGGAGTTCAGATAGGGAGTAGATTTGTCGCTAGTGAAGAAGCTTCTTCTCATATCAACTTTAAGAAAATGGTTGTGGATGCTAAAGAGGGGGATACGCATCTTACTTTAAAGGAATTAGCTCCGGTACGTTTGCTAAAAAATAAATTTTATCAGGATGTGGCAGAGTTGTATACTAAAGGCCCTACTGTAGAAGAACTTAAAACATTATTAGGGCGTGCAAGAGCAAAAAGAGGAATGTTTGAAGGAGATCTAGAAGAAGGTGAACTAGAAATAGGACAGGTATCGGGTTTGATTCATGAGATTAAACCAGTAGTAAAAATAATAGAAGATTTGATTACTGATTTCCAATCTACAAAACAAAAGATGAATGAAGTTAATTTTTAATTACATTTATAAGTTATCCATCCGTATAAAAATTAAAAGTGATATTTGAAAAAAAAGTAGTTGTAGTTTTACCGGCATATAATGCAGAAAAAACATTGCAAAAAACTTATAAGGAAATCCCATTTGACATTGTTGATGAGGTTATTTTAGTTGATGATAACAGTACAGATGAAACTTATGAAGTTGCAAGAAGCATAGGTGTTAATCACGTTATTAGACACGAAAAAAATTTAGGATACGGAGGAAATCAAAAAACTTGTTATAATAAGGCTTTAGAATTAGGAGCAGATATAGTGGTTATGTTGCATCCTGATTATCAATATACTCCGAAGCTAATACACTCTATGTGTTATTTGGTTGCTAACGATGTATATCCGGTGATTTTGGGTTCTAGGATACTTGGTAATGGTGCATTAAAAGGTGGAATGCCGCTTTATAAGTATTTTTTTAATCGAGTTTTGACATTGATTCAAAATATTTTGATGGGACAGAAATTATCAGAATATCATACAGGATATCGAACATTTTCTTCTTCGGTTCTAAGAGATATTTCTTTTGAAAGCAATTCTGATGATTTCGTATTTGATAACCAGATGATAGCACAAATATTTTATGAAGGCTATGAAGTGGCTGAAATAACTTGCCCAACAAAATACTTCGAAGAAGCCTCTTCTATAAATTTTAAACGCAGCGTGACGTATGGATTGGGGGTCGTGAAAACTTCTTTTCAGTATTATTTTGCTAAAAATATAGGATTTAAAAGTAAAATATTTAAAAAATAACATATTCAGAATTATATTTTAGATATGCGAAAAATTTTCACAATATACTGGCCAGTAGTACTTAGTAGCTTGATTTTTTTTATTGCGGTATTATTAAACGCCGATAATGCTTTTTTTTGGGATACCATACAATTAGGTTCACATCACGCTGATCATTATTTCAAAACTAACTTTTCTGTTCTATTGCTTCCTGATGATATAGACAGTGGACATATACCTGCTTTTGGTGCTTATATTGCTATGTTTTGGAAGTTGTTCGGAAGGAATCTATGTGTAAGTCATCTAGCTATGTTACCCTTTGGTTTTGGACTTATTTTTCAATTGTTTAGATTAACAAAAAGATTTATTCTTCCTAAATATTTGAGTATTGCTTTTGGATTAATAATAATAGATCCTTCGTTAATGAGTCAAATGCTTCTTGTTTCGCCTGATGTGCCGTTACTGTTTTTTTTCTTACTCGCTGTAAATTCGGTATTGGATAACAAGAAAATATTTTTGATGATTGCTATTGTTTTGTTGTTTCTGACGAGTATGAGGGGGATGATGTTATCCGTATGTGTTTTGATTTTTGATTTATGCTGTAATGTGTCATCTAGAGAAAATATCAAGGAATTATTTACGGCTCTTATGAAAAGAAGTCTTATTTATATTCCTGCATTTTTAATTTTTATTGTTTTTAGTTTGATCCATTTTCAAGAAAAGGGGTGGATTGGATTTCATCAGGACTCACCTTGGCAGGAAAGTTTCGAAAAAGTTGAATTCACTGGAGTTATTTTCAATATAGCAGTTTTGGGATGGAGGATATTAGATTTTGGTAGAATAGGTATTTGGATTGTACTTTTTATATTGTTTGCTAAATATAGAAAGCAAATAATTAAAGATCCTCGAATACGACAGATTTCATTCTTTTTTGCGTGTATTCTTTTTCTTTTACCTCTTAATATGTTGTGGGCAAAAGGGTTGTTAGGAAATAGGTATTTAATTCCGATATATCTTTTTTGTTCACTCTTATGTGCAACTATTTTATTTTCTGACTTTGTTACACGAAAGTTAAGGGTTGTATTGATTTTGACTTGGGCTACAATTATTATCTCTGGAAATTTTTGGATTTATCCGCCAAAAGTTTCTCAAGGATGGGATGCTACTTTGGCACATTTACCTTACTATAATCTTAGATTGAAAGCAAAGGAGTATCTAGATGATCATAAAATAGATTTTCATAGTGTTGCTTCGTTTTTCCCTAATGATGCAGGGATAGATGCGATAGAATTAAATGGAGAAAAACGATCTTTTGCAGTATTTGATGGGAATAATGATTTTGTGTTTTATTCGAATATCTTTAACATTAGTGATCAAGAATACGATGATATTATAAGTAATTACGAAATAATACAAAGTTTTGAGAAAAATGGTGTTTTTGTATGGATTTGTAAAATGAAAAATTAAAAGCACTACTGGAGATCTTCTTTAAATTTGTCTGAAGTAATCAAATTATAGGTTAGATCTTATTATCCTTACTTTTGATGTAAAATGATATTTATGAATTCCAGAGAAAACCAGCTAAAAGCTTTTGATCGGTTGCTTACAATTATGGATGAACTGCGAGAACAATGTCCTTGGGATAAAAAACAGACTTTGCAATCACTTCGCCATCTCACCATAGAAGAAACCTACGAATTAGGAGATGCTATTTTGGATGATGACCTTGAAGAAGTCAAAAAAGAACTTGGGGATTTATTACTACACATTGTTTTTTATGCCAAAATAGGAAGTGAAACTGGAGATTTTGATATTTCTGATGTATCCAATGAAATATGTGAAAAGCTTATTAATCGTCACCCGCATATTTATGGTGATGTAAAGGTTGCCGATGAAGAAGATGTAAAACGAAATTGGGAAAACTTAAAACTTAAAGAAGGTAAGAAAAGTGTTTTAGAAGGAGTTCCAAAATCCCTGCCTGCATTAGTAAAGGCTACTAGAATACAAGATAAAGTTGCCGGAGTTGGATTTGATTGGGAAGAACCACAACAAGTATTTGAGAAATTACAAGAAGAACTTGAGGAATTACAACATGAAATTAATGAACATAATCAAGATAAAATAGAAGCAGAATTTGGTGATGTGCTATTTTCAATGATCAATTATGCACGGTTTTTAAATGTAAACCCGGAAGATGCCTTAGAACGAACCAATAAAAAGTTTATAAAACGATTTCAGTATTTAGAAGAAAAAGCAAAAGAAAAAAGTAAGAGTTTGAAAGATATGACACTGGCTGAAATGGATGTGTTTTGGGAAGAAGCGAAAAAAATATGAGCATAGTAGGTTTTTGATATACTTCCTTGCTAAAATTATAAATATGATATTCTATATAGTTTTTTTCTTACTTTATTGATGATAAAGAGCTGTGATTTATTTGGTTTTTATCTAATTCTTATGGTTTAACCATATTTTTTTTAATTTATTTTATATTGAAGACCCCCTTGTTTTACTATGTTTTTTGGTAAGATATTATCGGGAAACCCATTGTTTCTCGGAATTTATGAAAAAGTTATCGTAAATTAGGAAGTGTAATTATTTAGTGATAATTGTGTGGCTAACTCAAAAAAAATAATATTAAAACCATTTTTTGGTGCCTTTATTTTTCTATTTATTTCATCATCTTTGTTTAGCAATTATGATAAAACAAATATTTTAAATAATTGGAATACCGAATCTGATGAACTCATAATTTCCGCGACGAAATATTATGATAGTAATCAGTATGCTTTAGCTATTACAAATTATCAAGAAGTTTTAAAACAAGGAACGGGAGATTCTATTGTCATATTTAAAAAATTAGCATTTTCATATGCTAAGAGTAATCAACCAGAACTTGCAAGTAAATACATCCATGAATATGTTATCGCAAGTTTAGATCCTTCTTTTGTAGGGCACAGTTACTTTGATGGAATCGTTGATTCTGAAGCATATCAATTACTAGCGGACACGTATCTCAAACAAGTTGGGTTATGGTCAATTTTCTGCTTTTATGTTGCATTTATAGGTTTTTTTATATCTATAGTTTTGAATTTTAGAGAAAAATCGGATAGAGTTGCTAATTTGTTGATGAGTGCCTTTATATTGATACATTCAGTTTTTATAATTCATATTGGCTTATATTTTTCTAATTATCAATACTATCTACCCCATGTATTTTATATATCTACATTATTTTCTTTCTTATATGGACCTCTTATATATTTTTATTTTAAAAGAGTTACGATAAATTATAGATTTAAACGTCTTGATTTATTGCATTTAGTACCATCTATAGTATTAATAGTGTTATTGTTTCCAATTTACAGTTTACCTTCGGATGAAAAACTAAAGATCATATTAAATAAAGAGCGACCTTATATAAATTTAATATCAATTTCTAAATTAATATCATTATTAATATATGGGGGATTAGTTATAAAAATGTATTTGAATTCTATTAAAATAAATACATATTTTTCCAAAATAGTATTTAACTGGCAAAGAAATATTGTTTATTTCTGTTCTATCTATATAATTTCCTATGGTATATATTCAATATTAATTCTAAAAAAAATATCAAGTGGTTTTTTGTTTTACATTCAGGTTGTATCTATGGCCTTACTCGTTTTATATGTAAGCTATACTGCTTTTGTTCAACCAAGTGTTTTTGGTGTTTTAAGGCTGATTAAAAATAATATACAACCAGAAATTGATAAGTATAAGAAATCAGGTCTTACAGAAAGTTTATCATTAGAGTTAAAAGAGAAGTTGCAATTTCTTCTAGAAGAAAAGAAGATTTATAAGCAAAATGATATTACCCTTCAGAAATTAGCACAGTATTTGGATACTACAAGACATAATACTTCTCAGATTATAAACGAACATTTTAATCTAAACTTCTTTGAATTAATAAATAAATCTAGAATTGAAGAAGCAAAAGAATTATTAAAAGAAGAAAAACATAAAAACTTTAATATTATCGATGTGGCCTATGAAGTAGGTTTTAATAACAAAGTTACTTTCAATAAATCTTTCAAAAAATATAATCAGACAACTCCGTCTGAATATGTTAAATCCTTGGTAGCTTAGTCTATATCTATGCATAATATTAATCTAAAATAGTATGTATTATTTAGCTATACAAGCTAATTATATGAATTTAAAAATATTTAAGAGAGCTGTAAACCTTTTTAATTAACATTTTTTTTTGTTAATATTTTGGTATATAAATAAAAAACATATTGTAAATTTGGAAATTAGGTATTTGTTTAACTCAACCATGTGGCTAACTCAACTAAACACTACCATATTAATATCATTATTTAGGGCTTTGTTTTTTCTATTAGTTTTAATTTCTTCATCAGCTTATGCTGAAAATGAAGAAAGTTTAAGATCGAAAAGTATAGAATCTAAGATTGATAGTTTGTTTTATTCTGCAGAAGATAATTTTCAGAATGAACGATTCCTTATGGCTATTTCGGAATATAAAAGAGTATTAAAAAGAGGAACAACTGATTCTTCGGTTGTCTATAAAAAAATAGCATTTGCCTTTACTAAATTAAATCAACCTGAACTGGCTTGTAAGTATATAGAAATATATATGAAAAGGAGTTTAGATGTAGGGTTTGTTGGACATAGTTATTTTAATGAAATAAGCTCTTCTAAGTCATATCAGACATTATCTAGTAAATATCTTAAAAAAATAAATTTTTGGGCTTTATTTTGTTTGTATGTAGGGTTTATAGGTGTGTTTATGTATACCGTTTTGAATTTAAGAAAGGGGCCAGATAAGATAGCGAACTTTTTGATAAGTACCTTTTTACTAATACATTCTTTTTTCATTATTCGGATTAGTATTTTAATAGCTAATTATGAATATTACTTACCTCATACGCTTTATTTATCTGCTTCATTTTCTTTTTTATATGGTCCACTTATTTATTTTTATTTTAAAAGAGTAGTAAAAAAGTATCAATTTAAGTTGCGGGATTTACTGCATTTAATACCAACTGTCATATTTTTTATCATTTTATTTCCTATTTATTCTTTACCCCAAGAAGAGAAATTGAGAATGATATTAAATAATGAAAGACCTTACTTAAGTGTATTAGTGATATTCAAAATAACATCACTAGTAGCATACATAACCTTGATGGTAATAATGTACGTTACTTCAATCAAGAAAAATGAAAATTTAGCCAAAAGAGAACGTAATTGGTTACGAAACATAGTAGTTTTATGTGCTGTTTATGTTGTTGCATACGCTGTTTATGCAGTTCATATAAACCAATTTATTTTAAGAGGTTTTTTGTTTTATTTGCAGATAATTTCTATGTCTCTATTGGCTTTGTACATAAGTTATACTTCATATGCTCGTTTACTTCTTTTTGAGAATTCAAAAGGAATAATAAAACGTAAAACTAAAATAAAGTTTGATAAGTACAGGAAATCAAACCTAACAGAGAGTTTATCTGTAGAGTTAAAAGAGAAATTGTTAGTACTTTTAGACGAAGAGAAAGTTTACCTCCAAAATGATATTACTCTTCAAAAGCTAGCAGATTATTTAAATACAACTCGTAATAATGCTTCTCAAATTATAAATGAACATTTTGGCCTTAATTTTTTCGAACTAATTAATACGTATAGAATAAGGGAAGCAAAAGAAATTTTGAAAAACGAGAAATCAAAAAATCTGAACCTTATTGAAGTTGCTTATGAGGTGGGTTTTAACAATAAAGTTACATTTAATCGATCTTTCAAGAAATATAATCACACCACTCCATCTGAGTATGTAAAATCACTTATCACTTAATATTTTACTTTCAAAAATGAAATGTTTTTAGGTAAACTTATGTAGGGTTTACCCTTTTTTAATGACATTATATGTTTTTTTATTAACATAATCATAACGTAAGGAAGGGAGAATATAGTTATAATTTCTACGGAAATTTTATTCTAGTTTTGTAATACATATACCTTGAGTTCGCCTTCTTTTATTCTAGCCTTCCTTCTTATGATTATACTAAGCTAATTTATTATAATCTTGAAAATTTTATTTATGAGAGTACGTCATTACAAATTGCTCATGTTCATGTTTTGGATGTCCAGCATTGCATTTGCTCAACAAAAAACAATCTCGGGTGTTGTAACCGATGACAAAGGTTTGCCATTGCCAGGTGTAAATGTATTAGTAAAAAACACTGATAATGGTACCCAAACTGATTTCGATGGTAATTATTCTATTAATGCAGCAAGAGGAGCTGTTTTATCATTTAGTTATGTAAGTTTTACTACTAAAAGTATCGTAGTGGGTGATTCTGATACTATCAATGTGCAACTAGTAGTCTCAGCAGCGGAGCTAGAGGAGGTTGTAGTAGTTGCTTATGGATCACAGGTTAAAAAGAAATTAGTAACTAGTATTAGTACAGTTTCAGGTGATGATCTCGAAAATATTATTGCAGATTCTCCGCAAAACATATTACAAGGACAAGCATCGGGGGTTCAGGTATTTTCTAGTTCGGGAGGTTTAGGCGCGGCACCCACTATTAATATAAGAGGTTCTGCCTCCATAACAAGTAATACTAGGCCATTATTTGTTATTGATGGGGTAACTCTTGGGGATAGTTTTACCACCTTTAATCAAGGTACTGGAGCAGGTATTAACCCTTTGGCTAGTATTAATCCTAATGATATTGAGAGTATATCCGTTTTAAAATCAGCAGCAGCTTCGGCATTGTATGGTTCTCGAGGTGCGAATGGAGTTGTACTTATTACAACCAAACGAGGAAATAAAAATGGAAAAGTAACGGTTGATATAGATATTAATACTTCCTTTTCTACCATTACAGATACACCAGACCTATTGAATGCTCAGGAATATATTGACTTCACAACAATCGTAAGAAATGGTTCTGCTGTATCAGCAAACCCATTAACTAGTGCAGGAGGGGAGTTTGATGCGTTAGATGCAATTTTGAGAACGGCTGTTAGTCAATCCTACAACTTTAGTATAAGAGGTGGTACCGAAAAAAGCAATTATTTTATTGGAGCTACCCGTGAGGATGTAGAAGGTATAAGAATAGGTGATAATCTTGAGAGAACTAGTTTTAGATCTAACATACAGGTCAAAGCTACTGATTGGTTAACAGCTACTTTGAATGCTAATGTATCACATAATCGATTCGATAGGGTTCCCAATGAAAATAGTTTTGCTTCTCCGTACACGATTGCTTTACTACAAAGGCCAGATGTAGAGCCATTTGATGATGAGGGTAATTTTACAACAGCCGGTAATGTAGGTGGAGGTAATGTAATAGCCCAAGAAGCATTAAATCTTAACCTAGCTACAACCACCCGTATTATTGCAAATGGATCTCTAGATTTCAATCTATCTTCTTTAATAGATGGTTTAAGTTTTAAACAAGATATAGGAATTGACAGAACGTTTACCGAAAACCAAACAAGAAATGTTGAGCTATTAACTCCTGGTGGATCGGCAGCAAACTCTGTTTTTCAACAAAATAGGTATATTCTCAACAGTTTACTTTCTTATAACAAAACTTTTGGAGATGCACATAACCTAAATCTTTTGGCAGGATATTCTTTTGAAGATAATCAATTAAGGAATGTTCAAACACAGGGTACAGGGTTTTTATCCGATGCACAATTAAATATTGAGTCGGCTTCAACATTCCCTCTGACTTCTTCAAGTGGTGACGCAACAAGGCTAGTGTCTGCATTAGGTAGAGCCATATATGATTACGCAGACGGTAGATATATTGTAGAAGGTTCCATAAGAAGAGATGGTTCATCTAGATTTGGTGCAAATAACAGATTTGGAATATTCTGGTCAGCGGCAGTGGGATGGAATATATCTGATGAAGCTTTTATGCAGAATGTAGATTGGATTCAGGGACTTAAACTAAACGCAAGTTATGGTACAACCGGAAACGATAGAATTGGAACTACTAATGTTTTCCCAGCATTGGGCCTTTTTGCAGGAAATAATTATAATGGTAATCCAGGTCTAACACCCTCAACATTAAGTAATCCAGATTTACAGTGGGAAAGTACTACAACTAGAGATATAGGATTAACAGCAGCTTTTTTTAATAGAAGGCTAACTTTTAACGTAGAATATTATAACAACGTAACGGATGATTTAATTTTAAATGTTCCTAGAGATCCAACGTTTAATAATGGGTTGAATTCGGTAAGTGAAAACATTGGAGAATTAGAAAATAGAGGTGTTGACTTCACGTTGGATGCTGTTATTTTTGATGGTGCAAACGATGGTTTTAAATGGACTTCAAGTTTAAATCTTGGATTTAATGAAAATGAAGTAACCAATCTTCCTGAAGGAACTAGTGTAGATGAGAATGGAAATAAATTTGTTGATCGTACTGGTGGATCTCTAGCCTTTTCAGGACAGAGAGCTGTAGAAGGTTTTTCTGTTAATACTTGGTATTTAATTCCATATTTAGGAGTTAACCCTCAAACAGGAGATGCGGAATGGTTAGATGCTGACGGTAACGCAACGACCACTCCAGTAGCTGCAGATAGACGTATAGTAGGTCAGGCAAATCCTGATCTAGTCGGAGGATTTACGAATGTGTTTACCTTTAAAAACTGGTCATTAAATACATTATTTAACTTTTCTTTTGGGAATGATATATTACTAACATCAAGAGCATTTAGTGAAAATCCGATAAGTGGATTTAACAAAACGACAAGAGTGTTAAATGTTTGGCAACAACCAGGTGATCAAGCTTTTATACCAAGTCCTGATAGCGCAACTATAAATACTTTTAGCCAAAATTCAACAGCTCAACTCGAGGATGGATCTTTTGTTAGATTAAAAAATGTAACGTTAGCGTACACACTTTCTAATGAACATTTAGAAAAAACTTTTATTAATAAAATTAGGTTATATGCTACAGCAACAAATTTATTAACTTTTAAAAGTGATGGATTAGATGGATATGATCCTGAAGTATCTAACGGTTCTGATGGTTTTGATGCGGCTGGTCAAGATTTCTTTACTTTGCCACAAGCATCAACATATACTTTTGGAATTAATGTTTCTTTCTAACAGTTTAACGAGATAATACATATATATGAAAACAAGTATAAATAAAAACAATAAATTTAGTGCACTAATACTTTTATTAGTAGTACTACTAACAACTTCTTGCGAAGATAAGATAGAGTTACTACCCGAAGATCTTACGGTTAGTGATGTTGTATTTTCTAATGGAGCCTTAGCTTTAGGAGCTGTAACAGGAATATATAATAGAGCACAACAGGATGATGTATTGAACGGGACATTACAATTTAGTTCAGAATGGCAAGCTGATAATGTAGATTTTATAGGTACGTTTACTACATTTGGAGAGATAAGAGATTACGCAACATTAGCTGCTAATACTTCAATTTTTGGTATGTGGGATGACAATTATGAAGTTATCGGAGCTGCAAATTTAGTTATTGATAATGTTCCTTTAATTGAAGATGTGAGTTTCACAACAGCGCAACGTAGTCAAGCGATAGCGGAAGCCAGGTTTTTAAGAGCCTTGGTATACTTTAATATCGCTACAGTCTTTGGTCAACCTTTACAGGTTGGAGCAGGTGAAAATAATTTAAGTGTTCCTCTTGTAACGTCGTCAGAACTTGGTCAAGAATTGCCAAGAGCAACGTTAGGCGAAGTATATGATTTTGTAGAATCTGAATTTTTAGCAATTATTCCTGATTTAGCTGCTGGCACTAGAATATTAGCTAATCCTGGAGCTTGTAGAGCATTTTTGGCTAAATTATATCTATACCAAGAGCGTTGGGATGATGCTGCAAATTTTGCAAACGACGTGATCAATGATTCTTTTTATAGTCTAGCCACAGATTATGCGTTCTATGATTCACCTGATGCAACAGAGCATATATTTACATTAATAAATGATGCGGTAAATGGTCAGGATAGTGGGCAAGGTTTTTCTGGATTAAGTAATCCTGTACCAGGAGGTAGAGGTGATGTTCCTTTTTCCCAAAATTTGTTAGATGCATTTGCGGAAGAAGCTGGAGATTTAAGGTTTGATTTAATTCAAACAGGGCCTGGAGCTGAAGGTGCGGATAGAATTTTTACCAATAAATTTCCTGAGGATGTTAATAATTCAGATGATGCCCCTGTGATGAGAGTTACCGAAATGTATCTAACCAGAGCAGAAGCTAATTTAAGAGGTAATACATCTATCGGTGCTACACCACTTGATGATATTAATGACCTTAGAAACAGAGCTGGATTATCTGATTTAGTTAGTGTTGATTTAGATATTATTCTAAATGAACGCAGAAAAGAGCTAGCCTTCGAAGGCCAAAGACGAATGGATCTTTTAAGAAATAACATGAGTTTGAGAAGACCTGGTCAAGTAAACGAAGCTAATTCAGCACCAGGTGCAGATAGAACTATATTTCCTATACCTCAAGGAGTTAGAGATTTATCTCCATTTCTTGATCAAAACCCTGGTTACTAATAACAATAAAATATTTCACAAAAGTAAAGGTCTACTGAAAAGTAGGCCTTTTTTATTCTCATATTTCAAGACTTATCTTTTTAGCAAGTGGTTAAATTTCGAAAGAAATGATCTTTTCCTATACTACAGAATGAATTAGATAATAATATAGCATTGTCAGGGAGTGATCAAAATGCGGGTTACTGAATTAATTAAATATTTTTGTGTCAGATAGAGCAACCACCTAATCTAAAAATTAGGTGGTTTTTTATATCAGATAGTAAAGGATACCTTCAATAAATATAATCAGGAAATTTTTACCTAAACGATATTAAATTCTTTACAACCTATTTTTTCTAGCCGTTTAAGTAAGTTTTCTTCGGAAAAAGTAAAGTTTCTTCGGAAAAAGTAAATACTGATAAGGGTTGCCTTACTTCATAAATTCTATTACTTCTTTTACAATGTAATCATAACAAGGGTGAGCAATTTCTACATAAACTTTGTTCAAGTTTTATGAAATGTAATATTTGAGTTAGCCATCAAGATATTCTAGCCATCCTTTTATGATTATACTAAGCTAATTTATTATAATCTTGAAAATTTTATTTATGAGAGTACATCATTACAAATTGCTTATGTTCATGTTTTGGATGTCCAGCATTGCATTTGCTCAACAAAAAACAATCTCGGGTGTTGTAACCGATGACAAAGGTTTGCCATTGCCAGGTGTAAATGTATTAGTAAAAAACACTGATAATGGTACCCAAACTGATTTCGATGGTAATTATTCTATTAATGCAGCAAGAGGAGCTGTTTTATCATTTAGTTATGTAAGTTTTACTACCAAAAGTATCGTAGTAGGCGATTCTGGTACTATCAATGTGCAACTAGTAGTCTCAGCAGCAGAGCTAGAGGAGGTTGTAGTAGTTGCTTATGGATCACAAATTAAAAAGAAATTAGTAACTAGTATTAGTACAGTTTCAGGTGATGATCTGGAAAATATTATTGCAGATTCTCCTCAAAATATATTGCAAGGGCAAGCATCTGGAGTTCAAGTGTTTTCTAGTTCGGGAGGTTTAGGAGCGTCACCTACCATTAATATAAGAGGTTCTAGTTCCATAACAAGTAATACCAGACCATTGTTTGTTATTGATGGAATAACTCTTGGGGACAGTTTTACGACCTTTAATCAAGGTACTGGAGCAGGTATTAACCCTTTGGCTAGTATCAATCCAAATGATATTGAGAGTATATCCGTTCTAAAATCGGCAGCGGCTTCGGGATTGTACGGTTCTCGAGGTGCTAATGGAGTTGTACTTATTACAACTAAGCGTGGAAATAAAAATGGAAAAGTAACCGTTGATATAGACGTCAATACTTCATTTGCTACGATTACGGATACACCCGACCTATTGAACGCTCAGCAGTTCATAGATTTCACAACACTGGTAAGAAATGGTTCTGCTGTATCAGCAAACCCATTAACTAGTGCAGGAGGTGAGTTCGACGCATTGGATGCAGTATTGAGAACGGCTGTTAGTCAATCCTACAACTTTAGTATAAGAGGTGGTACCGAAAAAAGTAATTATTTTATTGGAGCTACCCGTGAGGATGTAGAAGGTATAAGAATAGGTGATAATCTTGAGAGAACTAGTTTTAGATCTAACATACAGGTTAAAGCCACTGATTGGTTAACAGCGAGCTTAAATGCTAATGTATCACATAATCGATTTGATAGGGTTCCTAATGAAAATAGTTTTGCATCACCATATACCATAGCTATACTGCAAAGGCCAGATGTAGAGCCATTTGATGATGAGGGTAATTTTACAACAGCTGGTAATGTGGGCGGAGGTAATGTGATAGCCCAAGAAACATTAAATATTAACTTAGCTACAACCACCCGTATTATTGCAAATGGATCTCTAGATTTCAATCTATCTTCTTTAATAGATGGTTTAAGTTTTAAACAAGATATAGGAATTGACAGAACGTTTACAGAAAATCAACAAAGAAATGTTGAGTTGTTAACTCCAGGAGGATTCGCAGCAAACTCTGTTTTTCAACAAAATAGATATGTTCTTAACAGTTTACTCTCCTACAATAAAACTTTTGGAGATGCACATAATCTAAATCTTTTGGCAGGATATTCTTTTGAAGATAATCAATTAAGGAATGTTCAAACAACAGGTACAGGGTTTTTATCCGATGCACAATTAAATATTGAGTCAGCTTCAACATTTCCTATTACTTTTTCAAGTGGTGATGCAACTAGGTTAGTATCCTCTTTAGGTAGACTAACATACGATTATGCAGACGGTAGATATATTGTAGAAGGTTCCATAAGAAGAGATGGTTCATCAAGATTTGGTGCAAATAATAGGTTTGGAACATTCTGGTCAGTAGCAGTGGGATGGAATATATCTGATGAAGCTTTTATGCAGAACGTAGATTGGATTCAGGGACTCAAACTAAACGCAAGTTATGGTACAACTGGAAACAATAGAATAGGAGTTACTAATTTTTTCCCGGCATTAGGTCTTTTTGCAGGAAATAATTATAATGGTAATCCAGGTCTAACACCTTCAACATTAAGTAATCCAGATTTACAGTGGGAAAGTACCACAACTCGAGATATAGGATTAACGGCGGCCTTTTTTAATAGAAGGTTAACTTTTAATGTTGAATATTATAACAATGTGACAGATGATTTAATTTTAAATGTTCCTAGAGACCCAACATTTAACAATGGGTTGAATTCAGTAAGCGAAAACATTGGAGAATTAGAAAATAGAGGTGTTGACTTCACTTTGGACGCTGTGATTTTTGATAGTGTAAACGACGGTTTTAAATGGACTTCAAGTTTAAATCTTGGATTTAATGAAAATGAAGTAACTAATCTTCCTGAAGGAACTAGTGTAGATGAGCTTGGAAATAAATTTGTTGATCGTACTGGTGGATCTCTAGCATTTTCAGGACAGAGAGCTGTAGAAGGTTATTCTGTAAATACTTGGTATTTAATTCCATATTTAGGAGTTAACCCTCAAACAGGAGATGCGGAATGGTTAGATGCTGACGGTAATCCAACGACAACTCCAGTAGCTGCAGATAGACGTATAGTAGGTCAGGCAAATCCTGATCTAGTCGGAGGGTTTACTAATGTATTCACCTATAAAAATTGGTCATTAAATACATTATTCAATTTTTCTTTTGGTAATGATATATTACTAACATCAAGAGCATTTAATGAAAACCCAATAAGTGGATTCAACAAAACAACAAGAGTACTGAATGTTTGGCAACAACCAGGTGATCAAGCTTTTATACCAAGTCCTGATAGCGCAACTATAAATACTTTTAACCAAAACTCAGCTGCTCAGCTCGAGGATGGATCTTTTGTTAGATTAAAAAATGTAACGTTAGCTTATACACTTTCTAACAAACATTTAGAAAAAACTTTTATTAATAAAATTAGATTATATGCTACAGCAACAAATTTATTAACTTTTAAAAGTGATGGATTAGATGGATATGATCCTGAAGTATCCAATGGTTCTGATGGTTTTGATGCGGTTGGTCAAGATTTCTTTACGTTACCACAAGCATCAACATATACTTTTGGAGTTAATGTTTCTTTCTAACAGTTTAATGAGATAATATATACATATGAAAACAAGTATAAATACAAACAATAAATTTAGTGTACTAATACTTTTATTAGTAGTGCTATTAACAACTTCTTGCGAAGATAAAATAGAATTACTACCCGAAGATCTTACGGTTAACGAAGTTGTATTTTCTAATGGTGCTTTAGCTTTAGGAGCTGTAACGGGAATATATAATAGAGCACAACAGGATGATGTATTGAACGGGACATTACAATTTAGTTCAGAATGGCAAGCTGATAATGTAGATTTTATAGGTACGTTTACTACATTTGGAGAGATAAGAGATTACGCAACATTAGCTGCTAATACTTCAATTTTTGGTATGTGGGATGACAATTATGAAGTTATCGGAGCTGCAAATTTAGTTATTGATAATGTTCCTTTAATTGAAGATGTGAGTTTCACAACAGCGCAACGTAGTCAAGCGATAGCAGAAGCCAGATTTTTAAGAGCCTTGGTATACTTTAATATCGCTACAGTCTTTGGTCAACCTTTACAGGTTGGAGCAGGTGAAAATAATTTAAGTGTTCCTCTTGTAACGTCGTCAGAACTTGGTCAAGAATTGCCAAGAGCAACGTTAGGCGAAGTATATGATTTTGTAGAATCTGAATTTTTAGCAATTATTCCTGATTTAGCTGCTGGCACTAGAATATTAGCTAACCCTGGAGCTTGTAGAGCATTTTTGGCTAAATTATATCTATACCAAGAGCGTTGGGATGATGCTGCAAATTTTGCAAACGACGTGATCAATGATTCTTTTTATAGTCTAGCCACAGATTATGCGTTCTATGATTCACCTGATGCAACAGAGCATATATTTACACTGCTAAATGACCCAGTGGATGGCCAGGATTCAGGAGAAGGTTTTTCTGGATTGAGTAATCCTGTGCCAGAAGGTAGGGGAGATGTTCCTTTTTCCCAAAATTTATTAGATGCGTATGCAGAAGAAGCTGGAGATTTAAGATTTATAACTCAGACAGGACCTGGAGCTGAAGGTGCGGATAGAATTTTTACCAATAAATTTCCTGAGGGGGATAATAATTCAGATGACGCTCCTGTGATGAGAGTTACCGAAATGTATCTAACCAGAGCAGAAGCTAATTTAAGAGGTAATACATCTATCGGTGCTACACCACTTGATGATATTAATGACCTTAGAAACAGAGCTGGATTATCTGATTTAGTTAGTGTTGATTTAGATATTATTCTAAATGAACGCAGAAAAGAGTTAGCCTTCGAAGGCCAAAGACGAATGGATCTTTTAAGAAATAACATGAGCCTGAGAAGACCTGGTCAAGTAAATGATGCTAATTCGGCACCAGGAATGGACAGAACTATATTTCCTATACCTCAAGGAGTTAGAGATTTATCTCCATTTCTTGATCAAAACCCTGGTTATTAATCATAATAAAATATTTCACAAAAGTAAAGGTCTACTGAAAAGTAGGCCTTTTTATTCTCATATTTCAAGACTTACCTTTTTAGAAAGCGGTGGAGTTTAGAAATCATATTGTTATAATGTTTAAATACTTACCTAGAAGAAATCGACTTACACTTGATTTTATTATTCAGTTAAAGCTACTTGATTTAATTCTGGACACTTTGTTAGCTATAATTTTTATTATTGGGTTATTGTTCTATACCTGTTTTGATATCCATTTTGCTTGTTAAATAGATTTCTGACTGTTCAGAAATAACAATTTTATATTAGAAAGAACTGTTCGTTTTTGGCATCTAATCATTTATTGATTTCCTTTTAAAAAACTAGCTGTAAAACAATACAATAACACCTTTATAATTTATAAAATACTCTTCTATATTTCAATAGTGAAATATTGATCGGTAAAGGTAAATTTTGATCAGGTTTACCTCTTTTTTTAACTTCTATAACGTCCTTTGTAAAATCAATAATAAAAAAATAGGCAAGAGATCGCCGATGATAAGTGTATAGTTTATTCTTATTGGTGATGTTATTGTTGAGTTAGCCTTCAATATACTCTTGCCTTCATTTTAAGATATTATTAATGAACGTAAGCGTGAACTGGCTTTTCAAAGTTTTGGTTTACATCATATAAAAAACTCACAAAGCATAATGAGGCTATTCAATTATAATGATAACTTTTTGATGATGCCAATTTTTCGAAGAGAGCGAGATGTAAATCCTAATTTAATGCAAATTTTAGGTTACGGAAATTAATCAATTAAGGTTGTGTTTTTAAATTACCTAAAAAGTGGATTAGATTTCTTTTTATGATTGAAATCAAGAAACTTAATTTTTCTTCATAGTGAATTAAAAATTCAAAAGATATTATTGGTAGCATAAAGGTGTAATTCCTTTTAATATCACAAAAAAATTACCCACTTGAGTCGTTATCTTAAGTGGGTAATTATATTTTAATAGAAATATTATACTACTATAGTTTATTGCTTTATAATTTTTCTGGTAGAGGTTTTTCCATCGATATTGATTCTACAGAAGTAAATTCCGTTCGCTAAAGATTTTTCTCCTAGTGAATATTGGTGTTGTCCTTGATTGACTTTTTTATTAATGATGGTTTGTGATGCGCCATAAACATTAATAAGTTCAACTCTAAGATCACTAGTTAATTTTGTAGTGTACAATTGTAATACAGAATTTTCTGTTATTGGATTTGGAAATATTGTGATTTTCCCTTCAGAAATATCATCTTCTGAGGCAGTATTATTCAATCTCATAGTATCGGGATTTTGATCATACCAGGTGCCATTATAATACCATCCGTTTTGGCATCTGTTAAGGTCTGACGTTTTTGAAGTTCCATTATTACTAAATATAAGATTGGTACAAGATATATTCGACAGTGTATATCGATACCAACCATTTGTATCAACTGTCATAGATTCTCCAGGCCAAGAAGTCGTTACTCCTGATGGAGTAGTATTCCAAAAATAAATAACTGGCGAAGTATAAGAGTCAGTTTTAAAGTAAACTGTTAAATCTTGATTTTGACTTTCTTCAGGATTACTGTCATACCAAACTCCGTTATAATACCATCCGTCTCCACATCTTTGAAGATCTACAGTTTGATTCGCTCCATTACTGTTAAAAATTATGTTGGTGCAGTTAATACCACTAAATGTAGATGAATACCAGCCATTGCCAATATCGATCATGGCGGCTCCTGGCCAAGGAACTGTTGATGCTATTGGAGTTGTATTCCAATAATAAATATTTGGATTAGATAGTTGTCCTTTATAATAAACCGTCATTGAATCAGTTGCATTAGAAAAAGAGAATGAATTACTAATCATTGTTGATGATAAACCTTCTGTATCAAATGCAATGGCTTTTATCGTGGTGTCAGAAGAAAGTATTATTTCCGATGTATATCGTGTAGAAGATGTTGTCGGTTGGTCTCCATTCAAAGTATAATAAATCTCTATTCCTTGAGGAGAATTATCAGTTGCACTTAGTGATACGGTTACAGTTTCTCCTTCCACAAAGGATCCTCCCTCTGGTGACATTAATATTGTTGGAGGAGTATTTTCGGTATTTCTAGGATCTGTATCATACCAAATGCCATTATCAAACCACCCATCTCTATCTCTTGTTAAGTCATCAGTTTTTGTACCGCCGTTATCATTAAAGAGTAGATTAGTACTCTGAACTCCTTCAAAAATATATTCATACCAATCAGAGTTATTAATTTGGTTCATTTGTGGACCTGGCCAATCACTAGGTGGTAAAACATCAGGTGATTCATTCCAATAATGTACATTAGCTTGTGACCAAGAAGATGGTTTCTTAAAATAAACGTGTAACCCTTCTATTGGACCGATTTGATAATTTTTTGTAATGATGTCAGATGCTGTACCATCTTTATCAAAAGCAATAGCTTTGATAGTAGTAGATGTTGCAATAGTAAATGAACTCATATATTGAGAGCTGGAAGTACTTGGATTTGATCCATCGATAGTATAGTAAATATTGTAAGGAGCTCCAGCACCACCAATACCTTCCATTGTAACTTGAATTGGATCTTCAGAGTTTGTAGTGTTTGGGTTAATAATTACAACTGGATTACTTGGACCGTTCACACAATTTTCAAAGAATCCTTCTCCACAACCTCCGATAAGACCTGGTCCATTCAATACATAAATTCCGGCTGATCCAGACGTTACGGTAAAATTTAATACTCCGTTTTGCGTTGCAATTTCACGACCTGTTGCGGCGTCTCTATATAATCCATTGGTCATTCCTGAAATACTAAATGAGGCATTCCCATCTTTGGCTAACCCAACAGCAACTTCGCTACCTTGATGTACCCTGCGATAAGAAACGGCATTACCAGGAGCCTCTTTCCAATTCCAGCTTCCCTTTTGTAATGCCGGAACAGCTTTTCGTATTGCGTTTAATTTTTTAATATGTTGGTATATTTTATGGTTTGGAGCTTGATCCATTACATCGCCATAATATGCTCTTCCAGTATTATTAATTGACTCTCTAATTCCTGCTTCATTATGGATATCATTAAACTCACCAGCTTTAAATCGCATTTCGGTTCCATAATATACAGTTGGAATTCCTCTCCAGGTAAACATGAAATTCATACAGGCTGCTAAGTTTTCATCAGAACCTCCATAACGTCTATTCCAGTCATTATTAGGCCCAAAATCATGATTGTCCAACCATGTTACCAAGGTAGAGGGATCACTATATAAATTATCATACCTGGCCGCAGCTTTTACGGTTGGAAAGGATTGCCCTTCTTCAAACGTACCATGAAAAGTAGCTTCTCCAAAGAAATCTATTACAGCGAGATCTAAGGGAGCAGAATTATTAACGGCTCCTCTCCATGTATAATAATGAGGATTTGTTTCCTCTACAGGGTGTAATTCGTGACGTTTTTGTGCTACTTCACCAAAAATGAATAAGTCAGGATTTATAGCTTTAAAAGCATCATAGAAATAAATAATATCCTCTCTACTCATATGTTTTACTGTATCCCAACGGAACGCATCTACTCCCATATTGATATAGGTAGCATACGCATTAATAAGATAATCTCTAACAATTTGACTTTCTGTGTTAAGGTCCGGAGTGTCCCCCGCCAATGCCCGGTTTTGTAAATTTTCTACATCATCAAAACCTTGCGCAAAACCGTTTCCGGAATGATGATACCAATCTGGATCAGAAGTATCAACATAACTTTCTTTACTTGGAAAATTGTGCTGCGATAAATCTTGATTATAAGGAGGAGGCATTTTTGCTAAATTAGCTCTACTCCAAATTAATCCATCGTCTGGGTTAGGTGTTAAACCATCATATTCCCAATTGGGATTGTCAGGTGCAAACCAAGGTTTGGTAGGATCTGTATTATATTTTATTTCAGCTACATCTTTTATTCCAAAGCGACCAGCGTGATTTGTAACTACATCCAGTACAATTTTCATTCCACGCGCATGGATTTCATTAATTAAATCTTGGAACGTGGCTCCTGGAGATTCTAAACGTGGATCAACCTTAGTGAAATCCCAGGCGTGATAACCATGATAATCTAAAGGGCTACGATTATGTACTATAGGTGTAATCCAGATTGCTGTAAAACCAAGATCTTTTATGTAATCTAATTTTTGAATCAATCCTTTAAAATCACCTTTCCAGGTTACGTCATCAGAATCAGTAATGGTTGGATTTATTTCAGGATTAGGATTGTAAGAGGACCATTCTGTTGGTGCGTTATTGCTAGAGTCTCCATCAAAGAAACGAGTGGTCATTAAAAAATAGATAGTTTCTTCTCTGAAGTCCGTTTGTGCAGTTACTAGATAGGAATTTAGTAATAGACTCCATAGACATAATATGCCTAGGGTTTTAGGTAGTGAGTTTTTCATGAATTTTAGTGTTTGAATTGTGTCTTGTGTGATTTTTTTCTTCCTTAAGAAGTTAGTGTCTGAATTATCATATTCGAATAATATTTTATAGATTATTAATACAATCTTATTTTTTTAATAACAAATAAGATAAATACACAATTTAGGGTAATAATTATTCACTAAGGTGACCACCTAATTACTCAAACGTTTTCGTGTTGATAACATTTTGTATAGTAGTTTTTAGAGTAGCGTTAGATTAAAATTATTGGCAAATGCAATACAGAAATTATTTTTTGAAAATGATGAGTTTTTCGGATATAATTATTTCACTAAAACCATAGTGATTCTTAATCCAATTCAATGTTTTTTTTGTGTAGAAGAACACGTGAGTAGTATCATTCTTGTACCACCATGAATCAAAATCAATAGACTCATCATAAAGATATGTCTTACAATATAAACTTCCTTTATTTTTTAATAATGAATATAATAATTTGAACTCCTTATTAGGATGATAAAAATGTTCCATTACCTCGCAACAAGCAATATAGTGATAAGTTGATTGCAATGCCTTCGAATCAGGATCGAAGAACGGGTCAAACGTTGTGATAGTATATTTTTGATTTCTGAGCATGGTAGTAATAACAGGATTACTACCACTTCCAAAATCTAAACCTTTATGATTCTTACGATAGTTCTTTATAATAGCATTGACAATAGGAGAAACGAAATTTTGATAACCTAGATCTGTAACATCATTATTATGTATTTCATACCGTTTCCTTTCTTTATCATTAGAAAGGAAATAAGATGAATGTAGAGAGATTCCATCACAGTTCGGACAATGTTGGTATGCTCGTTTGTGTACAACAGAAAATTCTGAGGTTTTTGAGCCACAAAGAGCACAATTCATATTATAATATTAGAGTTGCTTTATTTTTTTTAATTTGTTTTTCCAAACTTCGAGATTTTCTTTATGCTTTTCGATGTTCTTTCGCACTTCGATTACCAATGGATTATTGTCATCTGCGTGTTTAAAGAATTGTAGATTATTTTCTAATTGACGTATTTCGCTATGAACTTCTTCAATCTTTTTACGTATGAAATTTTGCTCATTTCTAAGTGCTCTATCATCAGACTGATTTGCAAGTGAATTGAGTTTGTTTTCGTATTTAATCATTTCAGTCTCTTGTCGGCTTAAGTTTAATTGCCCAAAAAGACCATCTAATACTTTATTAAAATCAGATTCGATGTTGCGTTTTTTGTATGGAACTCTACCTATTGTTTTCCAAATACCAATATTTTCTTTAATGGCATCAAGATCGTTTTGAGTATCACCAGATAGCTTTAGCTCTTTTAACGCTTCAATATGGGCTAGCTTCTTCTCATAAGCTACAACTTCTTCCTTATTAGCTTCGTTTTTTTCAGCGTGGATACGATCAAAATAGGAATTACAAGCATCTTTAAATTTTTTCCAGATTCTATCACTATCCTTACGTGGTACGTGTCCAATTTTTTTCCAATCCGATTGAATTTTTTTCATCAATGGAGTGGTAACAGAAAAATCATCACTATCCTTATTATCTTCTGCAATTTTGATGAGTTCCATTTTCTTGTTCAGATTTTCGAACTGATCTTTTTTCAGACTCTTATAGAACGCATTTTTATTTCTATTAAAATCTCTTACAGCACCCTTAAAATGGCTCCACGTCTCTTCATTTGAACTAGAAGGTACTTTTCCAGCTTTAAAAAACTCTTCTCTTAGCGCTTCTATTTCTTTTATCTTTTGTTGCCAACCTCCATGGTTTTTTGGATGTTCGGTCGCAACTTCAATAATCTTAGTAATAATTTCTTGTTTTACCTCTAGATTTTTTTCATAAACTTTGTCTTGTACTTTAAAAAATTGTTGACGGTTTTCATGAATTTTTTTGGTAAGTTCACTAAACTTTTCCCAAATAGGCTCTCTATATTCTTTAGCAACGGGTCCTAAGTCTTCTTTCCACATTTTGTGGAGAATTTGCAATTCCCTAAATGCTCTATTCACATCTGTTTCCTGAGCTAACTCGGTTGCACGCTCTATAATTTTAAGTTTTTGTTCTAGATTGTGTTTAAAATCCAGATCCCTAAAATCTCTGTTGAGATGCAAAAAATCATAAAAATTTTCTGTGTGATGATGGTATGTATTCCAAACCGTATTGTATTTGTCTCTTGGGATTGAACCTGCATTATGCCATCGCTCTTTAATTTCCTTAAAATGATTGTAGGTAGTATTGATATTCTCTTCTACATTCAATAGACCTTTTAGTTCTTCAATGATATCTAATCTCTTTTGTAGATTTGCCTGAAGATCTTTTTTAAGGTTTTGATAGTATGCGTTTCTTTTCTCTTTATAATCAAAGTAAACGGAATTAAATTCTTTTTTTAGTGGAGTAGAGTAGTAGAAGTCTATTATATTTCCACCATCGGCTAAAAACTCATCTTTTTTCTGTTCTACTTCTTCGTTAAACTTGGCATTAAATTCGGTCTTAATTTCCTCTACATGTTCCTTGATAGCTTGAATTTTTTCGCTTTTTACCAAAAGACGTAATTCAGATATAAGTTCATCTTTATTCATTGCATGATAATCTTTCTTTTCGATATCATGACGCTCTAATTTGCTCTCATCCTCGCTATCCTTTGCCACTGCTTGGTCCATCTCATTTAAGATTTCATCATCAGGCGCTTCGGTAGATTCTCCACTTTCTTTTTCTACTTCGATATTTGAAGTGTTTTCAATGACTGGAGACTCTTCAGTAGATATACTATCCTCAATAGATTCTTCTACTTTAGTTATTTCTTCAGGTTTACTACCCAGTGATTCTTGAGTTTCAGTATCAGATTCCATTGCTTCAGAAACGGGATTTTCTAATTTCTCCTCTAAAGCCTTAGTCTTATTTTCTTCATTTCCATCTGCCTTAGGCAGGTTATCGTGTGTGGACATTATATAAAATGTTTTTGTTTGTCTGAGGTTAACGATTGACTAAGATACTAACATCTTCTATAAACTCAAAGCAAATGCTCGGTTTTAGGAATTACTTAGTTGAGATTGAAGGGGTAATTTTGTGCCTTAAAAAAGAGAATACTATTGATTCCAGATTTCCCAAGATTTTTCTGCTTGTAAAATTAGCATATTCAGGCCATTAGAAGTTGTGGCTCCTTTTTGTTTGCCTTTTTTTATAAAGGTTGTTTCCTCTGGATTGTAGATGAGATCATATAACACGTGATTGTCACCTAGGTACTCATAAGGGATATCTGGATAATTTTCTACGTCTGGGTGAGTGCCTAAAGGAGTACAATTAATAATTAGTTTAAAATCTTTTATGATATCCTCATCCAGATCATTGTAACTAAGTTCTTTAAAATCCGGATTCCGAGAAACAAAAACATATTCAATATTTAAGTTGTCTAATGCATATGCTATGGCTTTTGATGCTCCACCTGTTCCTAATATTAATGCCTTTTTAATAGCTGTATTAAGCAAAGGCTTTAGAGACTCTGTAAAACCATAGAAATCACTGTTATACCCTGTCAATTTCCCGTTACTTTCAAATTTAATTACGTTTACAGCTCCAATTTCTTTGGCAATAGGATCTAATTTATCTAAATATGGAATAACTTCTTGTTTATATGGAATAGTCACATTCATCCCTTTTACTTCTGCCTGCTGTATGATGGTTTTTAGCTTGTCAATTGTTTGAAGATCAAAATTCTTATACTGGCATTTTAGTTCTTCTTTGTTGAATTTATTAGAAAAATAGTTTTTAGAAAAAGAATAGCCTATGTCTCTACCCAGTAATCCGTATATGTTCATTTTGGTTTAGTTTTTAAGGTTCTTTCGCCGTACCATTCTAACCAAAGAACAATAGCAATACCTACTAAAACAAAAAAGAAGGCAATATATGTCGGTGCAATTGTTAGATCAGGTAGATAACGATCGTAATTATCAAGAATAGGATTTCCTTGTGCATCAATTAGGATTTTTCCTAAATCATTTTGTTTATACATCTTATATTTCCAGGGCCAAACAACACCTAGAGATCCAGTAATAAAACCAATAATTGCAGCAAAAGTAGCATTTTTGTAATGCTTTAATACATATCCTAAAAAATGTGATAATGTTACTAAACCGGTGATTGAGCCTAAACTAAATACTACAAGAACTTTAAGCAATCGTATTCTCTTAGTATTTTCCGTAAAGGACAAATCCCATTGTATCAGGTCGGCAATGGTATCATATAAAGCATTTACCGAGTCTACCAATAACAATACATAGTTTCCAAAAAGTATAAGGATAAATGAGCCAGATAATCCTGGTAATGTCATACCAGAAACACCCACAATACCACAGAAAAAAACAAAAAATAAATTATCATTTTCTTTGGCAGGTTCTAATAAACTGATGCTAATACCTACTATTATTCCAATAATAATAAAGCAAATATTGCGCTTGCTCCAATCATCAAAATCTTTTACGATATAATATATGGAGCCAATGATCATTCCGAAAAAAGCTGCCCAGACATATAGTTCATAATGGATAATTAGATAATCGAGAATTTTGGAAACACTGAAATAACTAATTAGCATTCCTAAAATAAGCAGTGCTAAAAAACGACCATTTATATATCTCCAGAAGCTTTTAAACCTAAAATCAATAAATAATTTAAGTGCCTTAAGATTTATTTTCTGTAGAGAATAAATAAATTCTTCATAAAAACCGGCGACAAAAGCCACAACTCCACCAGATACACCAGGAACTTTATTAGCAGCTCCCATAGCCAAACCTTTAATGACTAGAAAAAACTTATCGCTAAACGTTCTGGTATTTTCCGCCATCTATTAATTGTCTTTTTTTATTGCTAGGCGCTCTAACAAAAGAATTAGCAGAAAACCGATAGAGACAAAGAGAAGTGCCCAAATAATTCTAGGATCTCCATCAAAATTTGCGGGTAAGATACTTTTTTCAATAAAAGGAACTTCAAGACCTTCTGAGTTTGTTCTCCAAGAGATTACTTTTTTCCAAGGCCATATCTTATTCAAAGACCCAATCATAAATCCTGTAAGTAAAGCTAAGGTCATGTTTTTGTGGTTATTGAACATCCAGTTTAATACTTTAGAAAATAATTTTAAACCAGTAACAGCACCAATACCTATAATAACTATTTTATAAAAAGCTTGCCATAACATGTCAAAATCCATGGTGGTTAATCCTTCTCTAAACTGATTAAGTATACCTATAAACGTTTGATATGCACCAAGGATTAATAAGATAAAAGCTCCTGAAACACCCGGTAAAATCATTGCTATTATCGCAATAAATCCACAAAAAAGTAAATACCATAGACTTTCTGGGGATGCTATAGGTTCTGCTATAGTTACAAAATAAGAAATAACAGCAGCTAGTATTATGCTAAGAAAAATTTTTGGGTTCCAAGAGGTTATTTGTTTGCCAATATATAGTATACTTGCTAATACTAATCCAAAGAAAAATGACCATAACAATAATGGTTCATTATGTAAAAGCCATTTAATTGCTTTGGCCAATGAAAGAATACTTATAGCTATTCCCGTAAATAATGCTAATAAAAAAGAAAGGTTATATTTTTTCCAGGCATTACCAAAACTTTCACTTTTCCAGACTTTGAAAAAATTAAGATCTAACGTATTGATAGTGGAGATAAGTTCTTCATATATTCCTGAGATGAAAGCTATAGTTCCTCCAGAAACTCCCGGAACAACATCTGCAGCTCCCATAGCAATCCCTTTCAGTGAGATAACCAAGTAGTCCTTAAGACTTCGTCGCATTCTTTTTAGTTTAGCAATTGTTATACAAACAAATGTATGTAATTTTTGATTTAAAGTATGCCGTTATTTTAAGGAAATTACAAGGTGGAATTAGTTTTATTACCTTGTTTCGTTATACTTGTAATATATTAATTTCTATTCTGTTTTATACTCAGAAATAATATTTTGCACCAAAGTAAGTTTATATACACGTTCGAATAACTCTTCTAAAACAATAGTATATTCTATATCCAAGTCCAGTGCTTTTCTAAGATGAAATTCTCCTTTATCATATTCTTGCTTTTCATAATACAGTCCAGCTAGCCGATATTGAACTTCAGCATTTTCTGGATAAAACTCTATTGCCTGGTGCATGTTTTGAATAGCACCATCAGATTCACCAATAAATTTTAAAATATCCGATCTATTAAGCCAAGTTTCCAGTTCGTAATTACCTAATTCTAATGCTTTTCTGTATCCGCGTTCTGCTTCTTCAAAGAAAGCTAATCTGTTATTGATTTTAGCATAACGTTTCCAATACAATACATTTTCTGCATCAATGCTTATAGCTTTGTTGGTATAATATAATGCTTTCTGATAGTTGCGTTTTCGCATGTAGAAATCTGTAATTGCAATCCAACCTTTATCTAATAAAGGGTCTTCGTGTACAGTTTTAGAATAATGCTGTATAGCTAGATCATCACTTCCCAATTTCTCAAAGCACTTTCCTATTCTTAATAAGGCAAAAGAAGTAGGGTCATCTAATTCTAAGGTAATACGATAATTTTCTATGGCTTCGTTATAGCGTTTTAATTTTTCTAATACTTTTCCTTTTTCCAGATAAGCACCTATGAAATATTCATCACTAATAATTGCAAAATCAAATGCAGCTAAAGCTTTTTGATAATCCTTAAGGTCAAAATATTGTTTGCCTACCTGATGCCAAGCCACCTCACAATATGGATTTTTATCCAAAAACATATTAAGATATGTAATAGCTTCTTCGTGTTGTTCTAAGAAGTCAAAACAATATATTATATTATATAACGCAGAGTAATCTTGATTATCAGACTCTAAACATCTCATAAAATTTACTTTCGCATTTTCGAAATCATCCATAAAGAGATATTCCATTCCGATCAAGGAATATACATCAGCCTCATCTGCTGTGTACTCCAGTGCTGTACTTAATAATTCAATTGCTTTTATATGATCGTTTTGCTTAGAAAGGATATTTGCTTTTTGGATATATATTTCTTCATTTTCAGGTTCTAACGCGTGTAGTTGACCTAGAAGATTATCCGCTTTGTCTAATCTATCCTCGAAAACAAGTACTTCAACTTGTAATAGTTTTAAGTTTACAGAAGATGGGTGTTGTGAAAGACCTAAAGAAATTGCTTTTTTAGCCTTTGCTATTTTTCCGTTTTCCAGATAATGATGAATTATAGATTCAAACTCATCAGAATCAAAAAACTTAACATCATTAGATCTCAACATAGACTCATAGCGAGTGATTGAGAAATTATTTTCTTCGAATTCTTCGTGGTTAAATTTCATCCGTTGTCCTTATTTTTAATAAATGTCAGATGGAATTCGCATAATATTAATTTCGATATTTTTGAAATTCATAAGTATGCTCATTTCATACACGTTGATTAAGGGTGCTCTATAAATCAAAAATATGTTACAAACCTTTTTTGTCTTCCCCAACAAGCAAGAGTTGTAAAAACAACATTACTTAATTTATTTTTGCACTATTGATTTCTTCTGAATTAAATTTACAAATGAAATTGTACGATACTACTTCAGGAATCAATTGTTTTTAACAAACTAATTAACAAAATGTGTACCATTAATAATTAACGGTTTAGCATTTTTTATATTATAAGCCACTAGATAGTATAGAATGTATGATATGGTAAGATATTCTACTAAAGATAAGGGTTTTAAATCAGTTTAAAGGTATCGTTTTTAAAACTTTTTATGATTTTCAATCTCATTTAATATTTCAAGAATGATCTGGCAGCCTTCTTTGATTTCTTCTTCAGATATCGTCAAAGGGGGTGTAATGCGCACTGCTAGGGGTTCAAAAAGCAACCAAAAAAGAATTAATCCTTTGTCTTGACACCTCAAAACAATTTCATTTGTGATTTCCGCAGAAGGAGTCATAATGGTTAGCATTAATCCAATGCCTCTTATTTCCTTGATTAAAGGATGTATTAGTAATACTCGGAATAATTTTTCTTTTTGTAAGGCCTCTGCCATTAAGTCACTTTCTGTAATTTCTTGTAATGTTGCCAAAGCGGCAGCTGCAATTACAGGATTACCACCAAATGTTGTGATATGGCCAAGTTTAGGGTTGTCTTGTAGTTTATCCATCATACTAGAAGAAGCGGTAAAGGCGCCTATGGGTAATCCACCTCCCATACCTTTTCCCATAACAAGAATATCTGGAACCATTTCATAGTTTTGGAATCCAAATAATTTTCCAGTACGTCCAAATCCGGGTTGTATTTCATCTAGGATAAGTACAGCGCCAACTTCATCACAACGTTCGCGAACTTTTTTTAGATACTTATTTTTGGGGACAATAAAACCTGCCCCTCCTTGTATGGTTTCGAGTATTACTCCAGCTGTTTTTTCTGTAATGAATTGTAGATTTTCTTCTTTGTTAAATGTTATAAAAGATACATCTGGAATTAGTGGTCTAAAAGCTTGTTTCCGTTCTTCAAACCCCATCACACTCATAGACCCCATAGTATTGCCGTGATACGCGTGTTTAGCAGCTATGATTTGACTTCTTCCCGTCACTCGTCTTGCTAATTTAAGTGAACCTTCTATAGCTTCGGTCCCAGAGTTGGTTAAATATGTTTTTTCTAAAGTGTCGGGTAGAAGGGATGCTAAAAGTTTTGTGAGTTCTACTGCTGGTTTTTGGATATACTCTCCATATACCATTACGTGTAGATATTTGTCTAGCTGTTCTTTTACAGCGTTTATTACTCTTGGGTGTCTATGCCCAAGGCTGCAAGCAGATACTCCTGCCACAAAATCCAAATACTTTTTATTGTCGGTAGAAAAAATATAACTTCCTTCTGCATGAGAAATTTCCATAGCCAAAGGATGTGGTGTGGTTTGAGCCTGATATCTGTAGAAGTCTTTTTTCACCTTTACAAAGTTAAGTCAATCTATCGAAGTTTTAGTATCTTGATGTAAGAAACTCACCAATGTGTAATTTCTAAAACAACAATTTCGGTACTGATGTAGCTTGTTATTTTTCCTTTTTGATAGTATCAGCTGATTTTTGATTTTTTAAACTAGTTACAGTAATACTATCACGTTGTTTAGCAGTTCGATTAAGGTCAGGATCTATGAAAGAAGTTTTGTTAGATGTCTTCTTTTTTGAAGTAGTATCTTTTTTCTTTTTTAGTTTTACTCCTTCTTCTATTTTTTCTTTTATTATAGGTGTTGAATTCAGTTCTTTATTTGTTTCTTTTAGTTGAGCATCTTCTAGTTTTTGTTCTAATAAACGAGAGTCTTTGGATTTATTATCTTCTAAACGTTTTATAGTCTCTTCATCAAAGAAATCATCATCTTCTACAGGTAGTGGTATTCCTGTTATTTTAGTTAATTTAGGAGGTGCTTCACCTCTAAAAAGCTCTTTTTTGCTTAATATTTGTTCATCTCCACGCCACTTAAAGCCGGAGAGTTCTCTGGCATTTTCTGGTAAATCGATTTCTCGATATAAGGTTCCATCTACATTTTGATAATAAAATACATCCACAATTTCTCTTTGTTCTAATAGTAACTTAATAGAACTGGATAGGACTTTATTAATACCTATTAACTTAAGTTCCCCTTCGCTTTCTCTTTGATAAAATATTGTTTCTGTGTTCTTATCTATATCTACCTGATAAATTTCATTGTCTTTAAAAAGTCCATATAACGTCTGTCCCTTCACCTGATTATATCCGGCTTTTAGTGTGTCTTCTTGTATTAAAAAAGCATTTTGGTATACAATTAGCGAATCTAGTTTTTCTGTTTCGGTATTAGAGATAATCTTGATAGTGTCTCCGGTCATTTGATTGCGTTGCGTCCATATGATTGGTTTACCTATCATTTTTGTGTATCCGGTAGTCTGATCTACATTGATAGAATCACTTTTACCACTCATATTACTTTTAAAAATCCGAACATCATAAAAACCATTCATAATTCTACGTTCTGGTTTACCTGTTACCATTAACGTATCACTATGAATGTATATAGAATCTTTTTCTTGTAAAGTAGCTGCTAAAGCTCTTTTGGTAATAAAAAGAGAGTCTTTATCTTTAAAAACTTCAGCATAATGACCGGTAATTACAGAGTTATTAGCTGTATCCAGTACCTTAATATTGTTGGTCGCTGATGCAAATTGAATTGCGCTATTATAAAATATACTATCCCCATAAACAGTACGATTATCGTAATCAATCCGTGCATTTTTTATAGCATACCCGGTTTTTACCTTGGTATCATAAAAACCACGTTCGCAGTATAATGTGCTTTCTTCTCCTTTTACGGTTGATGGACCATATAAATATGCGTGACCATTATCTGTATAATAATCTAAACGATCAGAATCTACAGTGTTTTCTGGATTAACGATTTTTACTTCGGTATTAAATGAATACTGTTTTCTATCCATAAAATATCTACCAATTCTACTGGTAAGTATATTAGAAGAGTCTTTTACAGTTCCTCCACTTCGATAATATGCTTGCTGGCGTAGTCGGTCAAAAAATAATGTATCTGTTGTTAATGTGTTAGATGGAGTTTCTAAAAACACTTTTTCTCGCGCATAAGCAAACTTACTATTACCATTATACTCAGCATAAGCACTTGTCATTGTTAGCGTATCTCCTTGCTTCATTTTTACGTTACCAAGAGCTTTAATGAATTTATCTTCTCCATAATGTATCGCTCGGTCACACCAAATCTCAATACCATCATGTTCAATATAAACTTGTTTGTTTACTTTGGCTAAAATCGTTGCTCCAGGAAAACGTTCCTCATTTTTGATAGTACGATCTGATTGAACCTTGATTTTTTTACCTTCTTGAGCAAATGTGATGGTAGAAAAAAACAACATAAAAACTATATAGAAAAATGTATTTTTCAAGTATCTAATATTTGTTTGCAAAATAACGAAAATTGTATGTAATGATTGTGAGGGTTTACTTAAAATAAAAATTCTCAGTTATAAGTTCATGGATAAATACTTAAGTAATTCGGTTTTGTTGCATTTTAGAGCTTAAATCAATTGATCCATTATAATTTTCTATAATTTATTATTAAGTTTTACAGTACTGATTTACCATTTTTTTAATTATTCCTTATTAAATATTTTTAAGAGCTAAATTATAATTTTCCTAAGTAAGGTTTCTCGTGAGCCAGTAATAGATCGTTTGCGTTATTTTTCCAAGCTACAGGAGCATCCGATTTATTTACAATATAGCCTAGAGCATACATATGCCCTTTACAGTATAATTGTTGTTTTTTAATAATATTTTCAGCTTCAGTATAGTCTCCAGATGTAATGGATTTAATAAATTCATCTAGATCTGTTTTTGGAATTCCCAAGTTTTCTATATCTATTAAATTTTTAGTATAATCTTTCTTTTCTAACATATTAAGTGCTAGTGAATACCAAATAGTAGAGCTGTTAATTCCTTCTTGATCATTTAATGATTTTGCTTCATTTTTGATTTCGTCCGATATGTTATCCGATACCGCTAGAAAACGAAGTATATATGGCCTACTATCTTCGTAAGATTTTATAAAATCATATGCTTCGTTTAATTTGCCTTGTTGTAGTAATACGTAAGCATAGTTTGGGTCATTACTAAATTTAGTTAATTTTCGATTATCTATATCTAGGTAATATTCTAAATCACTAGTTGTAAAATTTAATTTCTCTTTTTTACCATTGCTGCTCATTTTTCTTCTAACTCTCTCTGCATTAATAGCTATAATTTCTTTTAAACTATTTATTTTACTGGCTGAATTAAAGGCAAATAAACTCTTTTCCCAATTTTCGTTTTTTCCATAAATATGAGCTGCGGCATATGCTAACCAAGGATGATCATTCCATTGCTCAAATCCTTTTATAAAAGTACTGTCTTGATAATTAGAATCCTCTAAACATCTTGTATTTAAATAGTATAAGTCGGGATTATCAGAGTCTTTTGTAAATGATTCTTTTATCTCATTACATATTTTATTTTTTCCATTAATATCGGCGAGATCCATTTTTGCTCTTCTGGAGACCATATCATTTCCTAAATTTTTTATTCTGTGATCAATTACATCTTGAGGGTTATCCGAAAATTGTAATAGACTTAGCCAATTTAGGATATTGGTACTTTCTGCAGTATCCCATTTTACGTGAGTATATATTAATTTTTTCAGTTCTGAAGAATCGCTAACAATAGAAATCATGTCATAGGGATTGATATCACTGTACGCTACTAGTACATCTTTTTTCGTGCCTATATCATCTCTTTCAGGAGGTGTTTTTAAAACATAATCGACGGTACTATTAAACCATCTTTTTGCACCAACATTTCTTTGTTTTGGAATAAAACTATTACCTGATCCGTAATATGCAGTATATTCAAAGAAAACACCTGCATTTGCTATATTGTAAATGGATTCTTGCCCTGGAGAACCGCTGGTTCCGATAAAACTTTCTATTTTTATTCCATTTGATCCATTCGTTACTATATCATAGTTTGTATTATAATCTATAGGAATAGATTCATTATTTTTTGCAGGTATTTCTATTTCTTCTTGTCCATTGATAATTACAGTTACGTCCATTTCTAACCCATTGTAAATGGTTAGATTAGTAGATTGAGAAAAACTTCCTAAAAAAAGAGCACCTCCAATTAGTACTGAGGATATAGCAAATTTTGCTGTTGCGCCAAAAATTCCTTCTCCCATTATAAATCGATCCCATAATTTTAATTTTCGTTGGATAGGTCTTTCTTTACCAGGAGTAAGTAATTTATAAGAATCTACTATGGTAACTTTATCAGGAATTATTCTGTCGATCGAAGTATTAGTAAGGAAAGCGTTTTTTACATCCTCTTCAATATCTAATAGGTGTTCAAGAGATGAATTTCTTAAGAAATTCAATCCAATTAACGCTTGATTAGCCCAGCCATCGACAACTTGAGACCATTTGTCAATATTATCTCCCGTTGGGGATGACAGCTTAAACTCTTCAAAAAAACTGGAATATCTTTCTTTATTTGAGTTTTCTAGAAGCTCTTTATTTAATTGTATTTCTTCACTCTTTTTAAAAGAAGAGCGAATGGATTTGTAATAATCATTTCCAGCATTTAATATACCGGTAAGTTCTTCGGAACTTACATTTCCATCTGCGAGTGCTATGGTAACTACATTATGATATTTTCTTGCTGCATCTTCAATATCGGCAATTGCGTGTTCTGCATAGTGGACTAAACTAGTTATAGATTTAAGATAATTTGCCCAATTATTATCTAAATAGGTAGCTGTCTTGTAATAGATAGATCTACATAGTATGTCGTGCTTTTTTAGGTCGTCTAATATGGATAATTCTTCTTGCGCTAATTTATTAAGAAGCTTCTTCACATCTTTTCTCTTAATTCTTTCTCCTCGATGCCATATTTCTCTTTTTTCAATTGTAATAGGGCCATTAAAAATAAGATTGATTGCAGCTACTTCTTCTTTTACTTCTTTTAAATTTTCTAATTTTTTGGCAAGTTTTTCTTGATATATCGATTCGAAATTTGAAATTACTTGGTCATCTGGAATATTTAGTGCATACATTTGCTCAACGTTTTCAAAATTGAGTGTAAAAAATCTGTTTAAAAAATTTGATTGATATTTTGGATCAAGGAAAGTCCAATTAAAATATTTTTTATTCTGAAAATCTAATGACTCTTCATCTGATATTACTTCAGTTTGGATTTTGCCAGTCGCTATTAGTTTGGCTGTCATTTCCACTTCATATTTTGTAGCATCAGAAAGTAAAATTTCTGCCGGTCTCTCATCTATTTCAGCCGAAATGTATGTCTTTTTTGCATTTTCTTCTCGATCTTGATCAGCGGGGTGTGTTGACCACATTTTCGGAGGGTTAAATACTCTGTCACCAAAGATTCGATTAGATTCAGGATGTATAGATACTATTTTTGGGGATTTACCATAGGTATTATCATTTAATACCCAGGACATTTTTTCAATATAATTGGTTTGTAACTTAAATAAGTTATGGATAGCTTTTTTATCTTCTAATTTAATATTGACAGCATTTAAAGCATGATCATAAGCCTCATCTGCAACCTGTAACTTTGATAAAGCATGGATGAGTGCATCACTACCTGTTAAAGAAACTGCTACTAAGTCTGCTTGAAACTCCATTTCTCTAGATAATGCTCGTTGCGCTATTATAACAATACTAAAACAAGTCTCAATTAATGAGCGAACTGCCCAAACAAGTATTGATAATATCCAACCTATCCAAGATATGCGGATATCTATACTGGATATTCCTGCCAAGAAATTATCAAAAATATCTCTCTTATTGATAATCTGTACAGCAATTTGTTGAGCAACATATACATATCTTCCTAATAACATAGAACGTTGAGCAAAATGGCCAAACTCGTGAGCTAATACTGCTTTAAATTCTCCTAAGCTTAGCACATTCATAAGTCCTAATCCTATTTCTAAATTTTTCTTAGAAGGGAAAATTAAGTTTATAATTGAAAGGTCATAAGATACACTTGCATTTACTCTAGGAGAGAGAAAAACTTTTTTAGGTCTTGGTGCACCCGTTTCATCCGCCAATTTATAGAGGTAATCAAAAAGAATCGGTTCCTCTTTCTCCGTTATATATTTATCTAATGGATTTTGTTCTTTTTTATTGAAAATAAAAAGAGATTTGATCATAAATAAACAAAGAAAAGCATAACCTCCTGCTAATACATAATTCCAAAAAGAACCTTCGTCTAAAAATGAATAATAGGCTAATCTTCCAAACCATATAATAAGGGTCAAATATATAATTATGAAAAGTAGCAACCCTAAAACTGAGAGCCATACATGTTTTCTGAATGAAGAAGATGGTTTAGTTAATCCTTCTGGAGTGATGTGAGAGCTTTTTATGTATAAGTCTTTCATAGTAAATATGTTGATGGTTAGTCAATTTAAAAAATAACATATTACATTTATTAGATATACAAAGAAATAAAAGATTTTAAAACAGTTAGATGCGATTTGACTTTTTGAAATACCTTTGTTCACTAATTAAAGTTAATGTTCTTAGGTAAGTGTCAAATCAATACAAAATGTTACCCCAGAATTTATTTTCTTTCTAAGAATCAAGACTATTATTTCGTCGATATTGTAATAAAAAATAATTCAATTCTTATAATAACAACATGCTTTTGAAAAACAATGGGCCTAACAGTCGTATTGAAATTGAATCTGAATCGCGACTATAATTTCCGGTGAATTATATTCAATATTGAGTGTTTTTTATTCGATATTGAATGTTTTTCATTCTATTTTGAGTCTTTTTCATTCAATTTCGAATGTTTTTTACTCAACATCGAGTATTTTTTATTCAAGTGCAAGTGAATTATACTCTTAAAAGAGTAAAAAAGACGCTGTAAAGAATCTTTTTTGTTGCTATTGCTGGATTTTTTCTATTTCATTTAATCTTTTATAATACATTTCTATAATCGCATTTTCGTCCCATTCTTCATTTTCTGTTTTTCCGTGTCCAAGAGACATTGTAGTAATTACCTTATTATGCTGGATGTAGAAATCACAATTCCATCTGATTTGTTCGAAACTATTGATAGGTGTATAATTTTGAGTTTCTCTTGCGTAGAGGAGTTTTCCTTTCTTTTCAAAATAAATTTCCTGAAAATAAGTAGCTTCAAAATGAGATTCTACCTGAATAATTCTATTCCCATTTTTTAATCCGCAAATTTTCCAAAACTCAGTTTTTCCATTAAAATTAGTGATGCCATTTTTGCTGTAAAACGAGCAGTCACTATAGTTTTTGATAAACTCTGTTTGGATAGAATCTCTAATTTTGTTTTCAATTTGCTCATGATTTTGAGAAAAACCATAGCTAATTGAGGATAAAACAAATAGTAATGTTAATCGTTTGGCAGTCAAAATAGGTTTTTGTTCAATCATATGGTCTAAAGATTAGGGTTGTTTTAGCATACTTATAGGTCAACTTTTGTTTTGGTTAAATATTCTTTTGGAATTAGATTTTTATCGGTTTCTTTTAAGGATTCAATAGCACTTTTTGTTACAGCCTTAATAATCTATGAGTATTGATGTCGTGCAAAGTGCTTGATTTTTAACGTTCCTCTATATTCTACTAAATTATAATTAAAGTATTTCTGGAAGTTTTTTGAGATACTAGTTGTATTGCAATTTCTTGTAACGATATTGTTTCATTCCAATTATCATTTAGTAATTGGTTAAGTAGTGTTGCCTATCTGGGTGGTTCGGTATACGTTTTTTGTTTTTAAGGAGTTTCGGATTGAAAAAAACTAAGATTGAGATGTGATTTTTTTTGACTAGGATTATAAATAGATGTTAATGATAATTGATTGCCTTATTTAATTATTATTACGGACGGTTTTTATGTTGTTTTCTGCTTTTTTTATGTTATCCAATAATTGCTTTTCATTAAGAAGTAGGTCAGTTGTTATTAATTTAATGGAACTAAAAATATCAATAATTTTTGTTGATGAATTAATATTTATCATTTTGTTAAATATAGAGGTTCCAAATTCAGTGTATTTTTTTTGTTGATTATAAATTTTCGAAATATTATGAATAAGTTCGATGTTATATCCTTGTATAATACCGCTAATTTTAGCACCTTCAAAAGCCGTGTCCTCTAAATTAGCCAGTCTAATTCCATTCCAACCTACTATTTGATTGTGTTTGAATTTTTTATTACCCCAATAAGCTTCATACAAGTCTTTCTCATTGAAAGTTGGAACGATGCTATCTATTTGAATTTTTATTAATTGGTGATAACTGATAGATTTTTCAAGACTATTTTTATTGTCATTTAATTCCTCAAGAATATAGTTTACGGACTTTTCTCTTTCGCCTTTTATTTTCTTTTTATTTTCTTGTTCACTAACATAGATTCCCAGGAAAACACCAAAGGCTACAATTAAAAATTCAAGTAAATACTTAAATACATTTTTAGTAGTTTTCTTCATGTTATAATTTACTTTTTTCTAGTGATGTGTCAACGGAGGACGTAAGAATTGCCAAAGCGCAAATATCTATAAACCAATTTGTTTATTCTTATCTGTTTATCGAGTTTGTTTTGTTTCGCTTGGCGTTTATTTCTTTTTATACCATTGATTTATTGCAATACGTTACTTTTTCAAAATCTCTAATATTGATAGAAATGATTGGAACGCTAGGGAACATTAATTTTAATTCAGTAATAATTTTTTCAGAAAGGTTCTTTTTTTGAGCTGAGGTTCGCCCTTCCATAATATTAGCAAAAATGTGAATAAAATCATCTTTAGTATTTCCAATGGTATAAAATTCAAAAGGATTAATTCTTACTTTGATATCTCCTTTATCAAAAAGGTCAGTTGACTCTGCTGTATCATATACTTTTTGAATAATGTTTTTTGGGGATTCTAATTTTATGATATTCTCTGAACAATCAATTACGAAATGTGGCATATTATTTTTTTATTCTAGTTTTACCGGTTCTATATACTATTTAGGAAGTAGACATAATTCAAATTTTTGTAGCTATGATAGCAACAGTCCAATTTTTATAATCCAAATTCATCCTTGTTAAATTGTGTACTTATTTGACTTAAAGTAAACCGTTCAATCTTTTGGTAATTAAGTTGTTTGTTTCTTTCATTATACGGTCAATTAACTCTTTGCACGTTGGTATATCATGAATCAATCCTACCACCATTCCGCAAGACCATGCTCCAACCTCCATATCTCCTTCTAGCATGATTTTAGGATATACGCCTGCCACTTCCTCAATGATATCCTTAAACTGGATATTCTTTCCTAATTTTTTTTCCTTTTCTAGCAATCGTTGCACGGCAGCATTGTTCATTACCCGTTCCGTGTTTTTTAGCGGTCGCATGACTAAGCGTGTATCTAATTCAGTAGCTTCTAAAATGGCTTGTTTTACATTTTCGTGGATAGGCGCTTCTTGAGTTGCCATAAATCGTGTTCCCATATTTATACCTTCAGCACCCATAGCTAACGAAGCTACTAAAGAGCGAGCATCTGCCATTCCGCCAGAAGCTAAAAATGGAATTTCTAGTTCTTCTTGAGCACGTGGTAGCAAGATCATGTTTGGAATATCATCCTCACCTGGATGGCCACCACACTCGAAACCATCAACAGAGACAGCATCGCAACCAATAGACTGTGCTTTTAGTGCGTGTCTTACAGAAGTGCATTTGTGAATAATCTTAATTCCAGCATCTTTTAGATATGGTAAAACCTCTTGAGGATTGCGCCCTGCAGTTTCTACAACGGTTACACCTCCTTCAATAATAGCTTTGACATAACCCGGATAATCTGGAGCGTTAACGGTAGGCAAAAATGTTAGATTTACTGCAAAAGGTTTATCTGTTAAATCTTTACATTTTGCAATTTCATTTGCTAAATCAGCTGGGGTTTTTTGGGTCAAACCTGTAATTGTTCCAATACCACCAGCATTAGAAACAGCAGCGGCTAATTCTGCAAATCCAACATAGTGCATTCCTCCTTGCATGATAGGATGTTCAATACCAAACAGTTCAGTTATCTTAGTTTTCATGATATTATTTTTTAATAGTCAAGTTTAATTTTTTGTTTTTCTTGTCAGAAACCTTTAGTTCAATGATTCTTCTGAGTTTGTTTTTTCTTTGCCCAATATTAATAGGTTTCCCTTGTTCTCTAAGGAAAATTGTTATTTCCCGTTTTTCTTTGAGAATTATTTGTGAAAATCTTAAATAAAGATAAATATTGTTAGATAATTTCTATCCGTTAATGTAATAATTTCTACATCATTTTTTATTCTTTTGTTATTACGAAATCAAATGATTTGAAGATAAACATAAGCTTTTAGATTAAATACCGCTGTCTTATTTGCTATAGTACTATCGGCTTTTTTTTGTTTTTCATGATGTTTTATAACAAGATTTTTAGGAAATTAATCTCTGAGATCGACTATTTTAATTTGGTTGTATTTATTATTCCAGTGAGAAATATTTTTTGCAGTAAGTAATTTCAATATTTTATTATTGAACTCTAAAGATGACCAAATCACACTTAGAGAGGTTTATAGGATAGTGTAATTGCTTATTTAAAAAGTAGGCGAGTTTGAAAAAGATGATTACTTTTGCAGACGATATTAACTTGTCTAAATGCAAAGTAAGAAGAATTAAATAGTTTTAATGCGTAACCGGCTCTTCAGACAGATGCTTCTTATACAATGAGATAGACTGAAGTAATGCTTTTGAATAGAGATGATTATGATATTATATCATCATCATCAAATTGCATTAAAAAAATTTAAAAATCAGTAAATGAAGGAATTATTTGATGATGTGTCATTTAAGTGTAGTAAAATTGTTACACAAAATTATAGTACTTCATTTTCAATGGGTATTAAACTGTTTGATAAATCAATAAGAGATAGTATCTATAGTATTTATGGTTTTGTGCGCTTTGCTGATGAGATTGTTGATACATTTCATGAGTATGATAAAGCCTCGTTGTTTTCGAACTTTGAAGAAGATTATTACCAAGCCTATGATCAAGGTATAAGTCTCAACCCTATACTTAATTCGTTTCAAATAACTGTTCGCAAATATAATATTGACGATGAGTTGATACAAGCTTTCTTAAAGAGTATGCATAGTGATTTATCAAAGAAAGAGTTCGATGATAATGAGATTAAAGCGTACATATATGGATCGGCTGATGTGGTTGGGTTAATGTGTCTTAAGGTTTTTGTTAATGGTGATGAAGAACGTTATCAGGCTTTAAAACCAGCTGCGATGCGTTTAGGTTCTGCTTTTCAGAAAGTAAATTTCTTACGCGATATTAACGATGACATCAATGAGTTACATCGCATCTACTTTCCAATTTTAAGGGATAACGAACTCACCGAAGATATCAAGAAAAAGATTATTGATGATATTAATGAAGATTTCAGAGTTGCTTTAGAGGGAATCAAAGAATTGCCTGATAATTCAAGAAAAGGAGTGTATGCAGCATATCTTTATTACACTAAACTTACCACTAAGATAGAGAATACTCCTGTAGAGAAATTACTAAATGAGCGAATTCGAATTCCTAATAGAGTTAAGATGTGGTCATTAGGATCTATTTACATCGCCAAGAAACTTAAGCTGGCATAGAACAGAATAAAATTGCTAACTATGTCACTCTATTTAATTATACTTGTTATTTCACTTGCTGGACCACTTGCTTTGAGTTTCGAGAAAAACCTTAGACTCTACAAGCGTTGGAAATACCTGCTTCCTGCAATCTTAATAACTATGTTTGTTTTTGTGGCTTGGGATATCATCTTTACGCATATGGGATGTTGGTTTTTCAATTCAAGATATAATTCAGGCATTTACATAAGTAAGCTTCCTTTGGAAGAATACTTGTTTTTTATTGCCATTCCATACGCTTGTGCATTCTCATTTTACGCAGTTAAATTTCATTTTCCAAAATTCAAGTTGAATGAAAAATGGACAAAAATTTTAACTTTTTTCATTGTAATAGTATCTGTTATAACTTCATTATTACATCAAGACCTTACTTATACTTTTGTTAATTTCCTTGTTTTGCCTGCTATACTTTTACTAAGTTATTATTTTAGTAGAGAAGTAGTACAGTACTATTTAGCAATATATCCGATTTTACTCATCCCGTTTTTTATTATAAATGGAATCTTAACAGGTACTGGGATTGAGCAAGCTGTTTTTGATTACAATCCTCAAGTAATATTGGGAATTCATATTTTCTCAATTCCGCTTGAAGACATGTTTTATAATTTTTCACTGCTGTTATCACCTTTGGCGTTAACTCATATTTTTGAAATGAGATCTAGAAAAACTAAAAAGGCATGAAGATTGTAGTAATTGATTTCGGAATCGTTGTATGGACTGCTTATTGCAGATTGATAGTCAAAGGAGATGAAATAATTGTATTTGAAAGAAATGCATCTAAGGGTAGAATACCGTTCTGTTTAGCTAATGCTAAAATTGCACCAATGAAATACCTGTATAGTAGATGAATCGGATAGTTAAGTATATTGTTAATGAGGGGCTTCCAATAACTTTTATAGTTTTTTACTGTGTGGGATTGGCTTTGTATTTCACACCTTTCACTCACAATTTATTTATACTAATTACACCTTATACGCTGGTTTTAGTTTCCGCAGCTGTTTTTTCACATCATAAAAAGTGGAATGTAAAAACGATTGCCGTTTTAGCTAGTATTTTTACAATAAGTATTGTAATCGAAATTATTGGTGTAGCAACCGGTAAATTATTTGGAGTGTATGAATACGGTAAAGGACTTGGGGTTAAAATAGCTGATGTGCCAGTTATTATTGGTCTTAATTGGGTTTTCTTAACGTATGCTTCTAATGGGATTATCTCTAGATATACATCCAAAAATATCCCTATTATTGTAGGTTCAGCATCACTGATGGTAATATATGATATCTTACTTGAAAAAGCCGCTCCTTTGATGGATATGTGGATGTTTTCAAAGAACGATCCTCCTATAAACAACTATGTAGTTTGGTTCTTATTGGCTTTAATCTTTAATTGGGTTATTCAGAGATTTAGAGTGAATACGAACAATGAATCTGCGCGTTGGTTATTTTTTGTTCAGTTTGTTTTTTTTACAATTTTAGTTATTTTCAATATTTATAGTAAAAAATGATACGAGCCAATCATAGTAAATTGTGGGTAAGATTTTCCAAGTATTTTACAAAAATACTATTAGGCTTTTTTTTTAGTAGTACTAAGTATGCTGGCGAGTATGAAGAAAAAGGACTACCTATTCTTATGATTAGCAATCATTTTTCGTTTTACGATGGTTTTATTCAAATTTTATTAAACTTCAAAGTCTTTAAACGAAGATTTAATTTTATGATGTTGGAAAAGGAGTTGCGTAAAAACATGCTATTAACCAAAATTGGTGCTAGTTCAATTAACAAAGGCAAGCGATCAAGTATAGCGAGCCTTAATTATGCGGTTGAAATGTTACAAAATAAAGAGAACTTATTTCTGTTTTTTCCACAGGGGAAGATTAAAAGCATATATACAAGAGAGTTTACTTTCGAAAAGGGCTTACTTTCTTATGTTTTAGAAAACACAAAAAATGATTTCCAGTTAGTTTATAATGTTAACCTTATTAATTATGGAATTAAACTTAGGCCCGATATGTGTGTATACTACGAAACACATACAATAAGTACAAATACAAATGCTGAAGATGTAGAACGAGAATTTAATCGTTTTGCAAAATCGTGTTTTACAAAACAAGGCTTAAGATGATATATTTCTGTTATTTCCTAATAACCCTTCTGATTATCAGATTGCTTGTAGCATTTGTTAATTATCTTTCGTTCGCTTATTTACCAAAGATAACTTCGTTAACATCAGTGCCACGTGTTTCAATTTTAATACCCGCACGTAATGAGGAAGAAAATATTGGAACCTTATTAGAGCAATTATCAACGTTTGAATACCATAAGCTTGAAATCATTGTCTATAATGATCACTCTACTGATGAAACAGAAAGTATTATCAAGCATTGGGTATCACTTAAACCTAATATTAAACTATTAAATGGAGATGCACTTCCGCAAGGTTGGTTGGGTAAGAATCATGCCTGCCACCAATTAGCACAAAAAGCTACTGGTGATTTATTACTTTTTTTAGATGCAGATGTAAGCGTAAAAAAAGATGTAATCGAGCGTAGTATTAGTTATCTTCAAAAACACGAACTTCATTTGTTATCGATATTTCCAAAGCAAATAGTTAAGTCTTTCGGAGAAAAAGTTTCTGTACCCTTAATGAACTGGATTTTGTTGAGCATACTTCCGATTTACCTAATTCGAAAGTCAAAGAACAAAATCTTTTCGGCAGCCAATGGGCAATTCATGATGTTCAAAGCAGCTACGTATAAAAAAATATGGCCTCACGAAAAATGTAAGTCTAATAAGGTAGAAGACATGGCTATCATAAGACTATTTAAACAAAAAGGCCTCGCCAGTGATACGCGCTTAGGAGATAGTGATATTTCTTGCCGAATGTATGTTGGACTAGATGATGCTATTGAGGGATTCATAAAAAATATATTTCAGTTTTTTGGGGATAGTATTTTAGTAACTATTTCTTTTGGAATTTTAACAACCATAGCTCCATTTGTAGTATACGCATACATGGGCTTTTGGTGGTTAACAGCATATCTTGCAGGGATTATCTGCATTCGATTTTTTGTAATGTTGGCGAGCCAACAATCAATAGTCCAAAACCTACTTTTAGTACTACCACAGCACATTATATTTCTTTTAATAATAATTAAAGGAATCATAAATAACAAACAGAAAAAACTAATATGGAAAGACCGAAATATATTACAAGATTTGTAATTGCAATCAGCGTTTTGTTACTTTCAATACAATTGGGCTTTTCTCAAAGCCCATACCGCGACCCGATTTATAAAGCTTATTCGCGAGGTAAAATGGATAAGTGGTATGGATTAATGCATTCTTGTGAAAAAAATGCAAACCCGAATAGTTATGATGAACAATTAGAGCTTATTAGTTATTACTACGGTTATACAGCTTGGTTAATTGGTGCAGAAAAGCATGATACTGCTGAAGATTATATAGAAAAATCAGAAAAAATTATTGATAAGTTATTAGATAAATCCCCCGAAAACGCAACCTTGCTGGCATATAAAGGAGCTTACATTGCGTTTACTATTGGTATCTCAAATTTTAAAGCTATTTACTTAGGCAGGAGGAGCATGAGATACATAGATAAATCTATCGAACTAGATCCAGAGAATATTCAAGGGAATATTGAAAAAGGTAACTCCATGTATTATCGTCCATCAGCATTTGGCGGAGATAAGAATGAAGCAATTGAATACTATGTAAAAGCAGTTAAAAGCTTTGAAAAACAAGGACTGATTGTTAATAACTGGATGTACATAAATACAATGACTGCTTTAGGACAGGCATACGAAGCTACTGATCAAATACAACTAGCCAAATTATGTTATGAAAAAATAATGCGGATATTTCCTAATTTCATGTGGGTTGAAGATGAACTTTACCCTGATATGATAAAACGTAACAATCTATAATATTATCATCTAGCTCCATGAAATTCGTCATTTACAGAACAACATTACATTATGTGAAACTTTTTATAGTTTTATGCCTTGTTGTTACCCCTTTAAACATAAGTGCTCAAAGTATAAAAGATGATCCTATTGATCTAAGTAAAACGCCTCCACGTATTATTAGAGCCTGTTGTGCTTTTGGCTACGATTTAAAAATATGGGGAGTGCCATTTGTTTCCATTGATCAAGTGATTAGTATTGATGATCTGAATGAACATCATTATATGGGAAATAAGAGTGAAGGTATTGGAACGATTTACACAAATAAAGGCGGTTTTATTGATTTTGGTCACTTACGAGATCAAATTGATTGGACTCGCTTTCTATACACTACCATTCTAAATAGCAGAGGGAAAGGAGAAGTAGTTTTGCCATTACGTAAAGAAGCAGGACGTAAAACTTTATATCTAAATGTACCAGAACAGCTTAGTAATAGCGATTGTATTCTATTAGCAGGAAAGATAACATATGATCTTTCTTTATGGCACGAAATTTCTACTTGGTATGGTGCGTCAACTATTCCTTTTATACCAGAAAAATTTTCTAGTTTTTCGGTTGAGGATGTGTATTCAAATTTACTTGGGATACACATAGGTATGAAAACTTTGCATTCGGAGCTCCCTTTTAATCAGGCGGCAACAATGATTATCGAATCCACATTAGATAGTTTAGATGTTGTAAAGACAGCAAAAGAAACGTATGATGCCTACGATGCAATTAATAGTAAGTGGTATACCAATAAAAAACGAATACCTAGTAAGAATATTACGCTAAGGCGTGATCCAGATGTTCTTACCTCTAGTCGTCCTTGGATAATTCCTAATATGGTAAATAATACTGTTGATTCAATTATTTTAGATGTTCCTCTTGTAAATGCTAAAGGAGAGTTACTTACCAGTTTTTATCAATTTACCATTGATCCTAATTATAGGATTCCTACAGAAGAAATTTTTCCAGGTCGTGAAAGTAATCTCATCAACCAGAATGATTTTGACGTATTACTGAGCAGAATTACTAATGAGTTACAAATCATGGAACAAAATACATTAGCAGAAAAGAAACAAAATATTCAGAAATAGGTATCTTTTCTAATTGATATAACTAAGTTCAATTGTTTGTCTAAAAACCTTAAAAAATGTTATGATTTGGGTTGAAGTAAATTAGAAGAGGTTGAACTATTATTGAAGTATAACAATTCATAAACGGCAAAAGGGAGAACATTTCCCTTCTGCCCGTTTTGTTATTTCGTGAAGTCTTCCTTTTTCAAACCATTATTAAAGTTAATGTTTGTCCAAGTTACGTCTATCCAAGGAGATTCAGTTATCGTTGCATCCCAAGTAGATTTTTTGTATTTACGTTTGTTAGGAATTAAAATGTCATCCACTTTTTCATATTCCATTTGCATTAAAAAAGGTGTTTCTATAACACCAAAATCAGCTACAGTAAATAAAAATTGATCTACTAATCCACTCTCTTTATTTATATAAAGTTGATAAATATCTGTAGGTTTCTCGTTTTGCGATTCAAAAGAAATTTTTACAACATCATAGTTTTTACTCTCTAGATTTTTTTTACCTAAATACTCGTATTTCAATCCTGGATCTAATAGTTTTTGAAACATTGCAAACCAATAGAAGTTAGTGGGTCTGCTAAATATTACTCGTTTTAATGCTAAGCTATCTTTTACTAATTTCCCATTATTTTTTAACCAATATTCATTACCATCATACGCCTGTTCTATTATACCTTCTAGATCAGGTAAAGTACGTTGGTGTTGTCTATATTCGCCATAAGATAGTTCGTTGTTAAAAATGTATTTTTCTGTTGAAATATCGCTTTTGCCATCGGGTGTTGTATAGGTATAAGTATATACTACATCCTTTTTATTTCTAAGTGTATTATAATCTCCTACTTTTTTTACGAAATTATAGATTAATTCATGCCCTTTATTTTGAAACGTTGGTGTAGTTTCTTTTACGATTTTTGATTCAGGAGTTACTATCTCAGTCTTTGGTTGATTTTTATCATTACAGGAGATCAAAATCAGACCCATGACCAAAAAAACTATTTGTTTAAAATTCATTTTATAAGTGATTAGTTGTTATTGTAAATTAAATATTAAGCCTCAAAAATAATGGGATAGTGTCAATCTGAGCTTGTCGAAGTTTTTTAATTAGTAATTTAAAACACCTTTGGCAAGCTCAGAAAGACAATTTATCATTTCTATTGCTTTTCAAATTTCATATTCGTTCTAACGTTTATGTTAAACAGTTTCCTTTTTCCAAGCAAATTTTTGAAAAGATTCATCGACAGGCGTGTTAGCTATATGATTTGTATAGTTGCTAATTATTTTTTGAGAAAGTCCTAGTATAATTTCTAGAACTTGTTGCTGGCCATATCCTGCATCATAGAATGCTTGTAAATCTTCTTCCGTTACATAACCATGATTACGAACAATCTTTAATGTCATGTCCTGTAGTGCTTGTAACTTATCATTATTCAAAGGTGTTCCGTTTCTCAATGATTCGATTAACGTTTCATCAACCTTCATCATATGAGCAATACCAGTATGTGCTGGTACACAATAGTGACACTCGTTCTCTACATTAATGGTTTGCCAAACTACGGTAAGTTCTTCTGCATTAAAAGATGTATTTGAAAACAAACTATGTAAATTTTTATATGCTTCTAATGTTTCTGGTGATGATGCTAAAACGCCGTGCAAACCAGGTAACATACCAAAACTTTTTACAGATGCCTCTAGTTGGGATTTACTTGCTTCTGGAGCTGTTTCGATAGTGTGAACTTTTAATGTTGTCATAATATTTTATTGTTATTTTAGCTAAACAATCGTTTAGTTATTGATTAAAAAAAGGGTTTATAAATTATTGAAAGTTATTTCAATATAATCTTTAATTTCTTTTTGGCTATTTACTCTTGAGGCAGCAGCTAATCCATGTTTTGCCAATAATAAATAATTAGCTTGTTTCAGAATAGTATCCTCATCTTTAGAAGTATCCTTTTTCAATTTTTCAATGATTAAACTTTTCAGGTTATCCATGAAAGTTTCCATTTCCTCTTTAATGATTTTATCTTCACTTTCAGAAAATTCATTATAAGTGTTCGTGATGAAACAACCTTTTTGATTCCCTTCTTGAGAACATAGCATCACTGAGTCATAAAAGAATTGTTTAATATCTTCTATTCCTTTGGAGGCGTTTTTAAATTTTTCAAAAATCGAATTAACTTTGAACTTATAGCTTTTTAAACTTTCAACAAAAACTCCGTGTTTATTTCCAAAGCTAGAGTATATAGAGAATTTGTTTATACCCATTTCTTTCTCAAGCATTTGCATAGATGTGTTTTCATAACCATTACGCCAAAATACATTCATTGCTTTCTGGATTACCTCTCCTTCTATATATTCTTTTTTTCTTGCCATTTTTGCTTATACAAAACTAAATAATCGTTTAGAAATAAAAAATAGTTTAACCTTTATTTATAATTTTGATGTGTTTAACTGAATGATTCCGAAGATAACGTTGTCGTTTTTTAATTTTTAGATGTTATTTACAATGGAACACAATTACTACATAGCAGCAATTGTGCTTATTTATATTTTATAGACTTTATGATAGTCGTTTATAAACGCATAATAATTTTTTAATTCTAAATACAAAAGAAACATCCCCTAAATGAATTATAAAGGGGATGTTGTTCTATATATAAAATGAATATTAAGCTTGCAATCCAGGAATTTCTACTACTTCGTTTACATCCTGATCATAATCAACTCCAGTTACTTTGAAACCGAATAAATTAAAGAAATCATTACTATATCCTTCTAGATCACCAATTGCTGCCAAGGTTTCTGTAGTGGCATTATCCCATAATTCTTTTATTTTAGCTTGAATATCTTCACGCATTTCCCAATCATCAACGCGTATTCTACCTTGATCATCTGTAGGTGTTTCTTGATTGTTATATACTCTATCCGCAAATAAACGTTGGATTTGTTCTATACACCCTTCGTGAATATCATTTTCTTTCATGATTTTATACAAAAGAGAAATATATAATGGGATTACCGGGATTGCCGAACTAGCCTGTGTTACCAAGGCTTTGTTTACAGAAACATACGCTTTTCCATTAATACTATCAAGTGATTTGGTGATATCGAACGCTGTAGCTTCTAAATGATCTTTGGCGCTACCTATAGTTCCTTTTCGGTAAACAGGTTCTGTAAGTTTTGGACCGATATAAGAGTAAGCAATAGTTTTAGCTTCTGGAGCTAATAAATCTTCTTTTTGCAAAGCATCTATCCAGAATTTCCAATCCTCTCCACCCATTACCGTTACAGTGTTTTCTATATCCTCTTCTGTAGCAGGTTCTATAGATACCTGAGAGATGTTCCCTGTATGAAAGTCTACCGTTTTATTGGTATATGGATCACCTATAGGCTTCAGAACAGATTTATGTTTTACTCCAGTTTCTGGATGTACACGTACTGGTGATGCTAAACTATAAATTATTAGATCTATTTGTCCTAGGTCTTGTTTGATGAGTGCTATAGTTTGCTGTTTAATTTCATTAGAAAAAGCGTCCCCGTTAATACTTTTCGCATATAAACCGGCTTGCTGTGCCTGTGTTTCAAAAGCAGCGGTATTATACCATCCTGGAGAAGCAGGTCTATTAGGCTTAGGTGGTTTTTCTAAAAACACACCAATCGTAGCAGCATCAGAACCAAATGCACTAGTAATTCTGGAGGCTAGACCAAAACCCGTAGAAGCACCAATAATAAGTACTTTTTTAGGTCCGTTTATGGCTCCTTTTGATTTGATATAATCTATTTGGTTTATTACATTTTGTTCGCACCCTTTTGGATGTGCAGTTAGGCAAATGAATCCGCGAGTTCTAGGTTCTATGATCATTGTGTAAATTCTTTTCTGAATATACGAACATAGCCTAAAAAGTATCGATTTCCAAAGAAATTATTCGGTTATTTTTAGCAATAGATAAACGAGTAAACAACCGGATAATTAAAATAGTAAAAACGACTTAAACTAGCATTAAATTAAGTGTTTTGTTTTTATAAGGTGCCCTGTGTTAGAATAATCTAACTTATCAATCCTCTTTATAGATTCTGAGGCTATGTAGGTTGATAAAAATATAATTATTAGTAACTAAATTTTATCTACACATTTTACGTAACTCAGATTAATTTGATTTCTTTTAAACAAATATGGATGTTACTTGTTGTGTAATTTCATTAAAAGAGTGATATATCTGGTTCTAAATATTGCGTCTTGGCCTCTTCGGAATTAAAAATATGAAATCCATAGTGAGAACCTAATAATTCTTTAAGATTATATTTCAGTCTAGGGAATTCAGTAATAAAACCCTAAAAGGTATTTGATTTTTGTACAAAATGATTCACAGTTTTAACGGTAGTAGTGGTAAAGGCTTATTAAATTTATCCGTTTTACCTAATTGAGTCACAAAAGCTAAAATTTGATTAGAAATTCCTCCTACAAGCAGTATCAACACCATATTTAAGTATCCACGCTAATCTCAAGTGAGCTTCGTGAATAAACAAAGAAGGGTTAAGATAACCATCTCTAAACTGTTTTTCAAATTTTGAATTATTGAGATCTAGATTGATTTTCTTGATGTTGAATATTAGATAGTTGAAACATAACAATCATTTTTTTGACGAATACCATTAATTATTCTGATTTCTAACCGGAAACATAGGCAGCGAAACTTTAAATTTCACGACTAATAAACGTATAATAATAATCAATAATGTGGTAGAAATATATATGATATTTATAGGTATGTTTAGTGAATACAAGATCATAAAACAAATTCCTCCGGCGATTGATGCTGTAGCATAAACTTCTTTTCTGAAAATCACCGGAATTTCATTACATAAAATATCTCTAATCACTCCTCCGAAACATCCGGTCATGGTTCCTAATGCAACAGATACAATAGGATCAAGCTCCGTATGTATTCCAGTTTCTACTCCTATAATTGTAAAAATCCCTAATCCTATAGTATCGAATAAGAAAAGTGATTTCTTGAGATAATCTAGTTTATTTCTAAAAATAATTGATAAACCAGTAACGCCACCGATAATATATAGGTTTAATGTATTTTGCATCCATGCAACAGGAGTTGCTCCAATAAGAACATCTCTCAGTGTTCCTCCACCAACCGCAGTGACAAAAGCAATAATAAAAATTCCGAAAAGATCTAATCTTCTGTTCATAGCACTCAATGCTCCTGAAATGGCAAAGGCAATTGTTCCCAAAATATCCAAAGTATCGAAAAGTGTCATTTTTCTATATTTTGGAATAAATGTAGAATATCTAATCCGAATTTTAATTTTTCGACTGACATTTAGTGTTTTTTATTAATATTTTATTCTAGTATTTATTTAGGATGTCTATAATCTTATAACAATTCTTAATAACTTTAATGTAAGGTTTCTGTTCAAATTGCTACTTTTACATCAGATAAACCGAAAAAGATTATGTCAGATACAATAGAAAGAATAAAATGCCTAATTGTAGGTTCAGGACCAGCAGGATATACTGCAGCAATTTATGCAGCGCGAGCAGATCTTAAACCTATTATGTATACCGGTATGGAGCCAGGGGGACAGTTAACTACTACTACAGAGGTGGATAATTTTCCTGGATATCCTGAAGGTATTGATGGCCCAACAATGATGGTACAATTACAGCAGCAAGCAGAACGTTTTGGTACAGAAGTACGAATTGGAATGGTTACTGCCGTAGAATTTAGCAAAGAAGTAGGAGGGATTCATAAAGTTACTGTAGATAATACAAAACAAATTGAAGCCGAAGCTGTAATTATTTCTACAGGGGCTACTGCTAAATATTTAGGATTACCTAGCGAACAGAAATTACGTGGAGGTGGAGTTTCCGCCTGTGCAGTTTGTGATGGATTTTTTTATAAAGGTCAAGATGTTGCTATTGTTGGTGCTGGAGATACAGCTGCGGAAGAAGCTACATACTTATCTAACATCTGTTCTAGTGTAACTATGTTAGTTCGTAAAGATTTTATGAGAGCGTCTAAAGCTATGCAGCATCGTGTAAATAATACGCCTAATCTTAAAGTATTATATAATACAGAAGTTGATGAGGTTATTGGTGATCAGGTAGTTGAAGGTTTACGTATGGTGAACAACCAAACAGGAGAGAAATCAGAGATTTCTATTACTGGATTGTTTATTGCGATTGGTCATAAGCCAAATACAGATATTTTTAAGAGTCAGATCGATATGGATGATACCGGATATATCATCACAGAAGGTAAATCTACTAAAACGAATATTCCAGGAGTATTTGCATCAGGTGATGTTCAGGATAAAGAATATAGACAAGCAGTTACTGCAGCTGGTACTGGTTGTATGGCGGCATTAGATGCAGAAAGATATCTAGCGACTGTAGAAACTAGTGAAGAAGTTTCTGCTTAATAAGATTAAATAGAAAATATTTTTAGACCTGACTATTTTTTAAAATTAGTCAGGTCTAATATTTTTAAGAATTTCTATTTTAATTTGAGTCTACTCGGACTGTAGTCAATTTTTTTCTTGTATAAAGTAGCTTCGTTGGCAAACATCGTCATATTAATTGTAGGTTCCCCTAATAAATATATTTCTGTCTCGTCCTTAGCTTCAATAGTAATTTCTTCATTGGCCAATACGTAGCAATCACTAGAACCTTCAGCAATAATAGAGATTTTGCCTGATGTCAATTTTTCACCATAAAAATCAGTACCTCCATCAGCTCTTACCAGCATTGATTTAACCTCTCCTTCTAATTTAGCATATCCTTTTTGATATAAATCAATCTTTAGACTATCTGCGGTTATGATCCCTTTTAATTCTGAATTTTCGTTTACCTGATAAAAGGCTTCTTCTGATTTGGTATGTAATTCGAGATCAGCTTTTCCATTAGATATACCCGTTAATTTACCTGTGTCTACAGACAGAAATACTTCAGAATTATCGTTGGCTTCAATACGTAGTTTTGGTGATTTGATAGATGATAAAGATTTTAGCTCCACTTTATCGTAGATTACAATTTTTTGTAAATTTTGAGCATATAATATTTTAATATTCAATGCTTTTGATCTTTTGATCGTTTTGTCAGATTTTATTTTTAGGATACTATCTTGTACTTCTATATTGATGTGTTCTTGAAGATTACTATCTGCTTCTATAGTGACAATATTATCACTATCTTCCTGAAGGCTCACTTCAAAATTGTCATAAAGTAATATCGTATGAAAAGCATCTAATATTTTCTGCTCAATCATCACAATTTTATTACCTTTTATTTTTTCTTTTTGTGCATATAGGTTTCCAAAAATAACTGTGCAAAATATCGAAAGCACTAATGTTCTCATAATATGAAAGTTTTTATGTTTAAAACAGTTTTTTTTTAATTTCAGTATAATTATGGTTTTAAATTATCATCTTAAAATCGGTTCATAGCTTAAATATAACTATACTAAAGAGTATATTTCAAAAGGCATACCAAAAAAAACAGCCTCTTTTTGATAAGAGGCTGTTTTTTTCTTTAAAGTGCAAATACCGATTATACATTTTCTGCTAGAAAGTATTTTCATACTACATTTTTGTTGCTTCTTCTACTAATTTTCCATTTTCACGGATAAGCATCTTTAATACTTTTTCATTAGATGTTTTTATAAATTCAAAAGTAAGTGGGTTTTGTTTATGGAAAAATAATTTTTCGGATTGAGGGTAGACTATGAGCTCCATTTTTCCTGCTTTTATTTTTAGAAGTTTTTCTTTTTTAGTAATAATAACGGTTCCTGTTTGAGGTGCTTGGTATGTTCCTACGTATTGATTTAAGGTTTTGTCAGATAAAGAGATTTCTTTTTTATCTGTGTTCTGAGGAGCGGCTTGATGATCATAGCTTAATACTCTGGTCATTTTCCATTGCTCATTTTTATGCTGCCAAACGTGAGTGAATTTTGCTATCTCAGCAAGTCGTTCTGCTTTACCGTTTTCTGAAACATAAAAGACGTGTTCGCCAGTAATGATGGCTCCGTAATTATTAAGAGGAAATACATCTACACTTCCTTCTACAACTTCTCTACGAACCCTTGGGTTTTCTGGATTGCATAATCCGTTTTCTATGCTAGACATCATTTTAGTAAGACCAGAAGTTAAACCACCTTTATCGTGATAAAACTCAAAATCTTCTACGAAAAAAGTTTTAAATGTAGGAATATCACAAGTGTTATAAGATTTCCAGAATTCTCCATCTAATTTAAGGATAGTATTAGTTAGATTTTTTGCGGTTTCTGATTTTTGGGCATAGCTGTTATATCCAGAAGCGGCTAGGATACATATGAATAGGATTAAATCCTTTAATTTTAATATCATTTTTTAGTTTTTTGATTTACCTGGATCAGGCAGATTGATGAATATTGATATGATTGATAATCCATCTATAGAATAAGATGGTGATAATAGATTAGAGATAGTTAAAACATAAGAACCACCCGAAAAGCACAATATCTAAATAACTTGTCTGTCAACAATGGGAGCTTTTCAGGCGATTCTATTTTTTTGGTTGGTAGTGGTTGGTTGAATTTATTGGTTAAGTTGTTGGATTTTAATGCCTCTTTACATTACCGCCGGAGTTTTCTACTTCATCAACTTTTCCTGGTTCTCCATAATAGTTGATATTGGCTCCACTTGTTGCTTTTCCTGTAAATTGATCTTTGGCATGAATTCTGATCATTGCACCACTAGTTGCCTTAGCACTAGATACTAGACTTAATAAGTCATCAGCTCTTATGTCTGCTCCACTTGTCGCGCTGGCTTTATGGTTGTTTACTTTTCCTGATAAATTCATCATAGCACCACTTGTTACTGATGTGGTAAGTGTTTCTGCTTTTACCTTGAGTTCAATATCTGCACCACTTGTAGCACTAATAGAAAGATCTTTCTGAACAACGGCTCCCTGAGACGTAACTCTAGCACCACTAGTTGCCGATATTTTTCCTAATTTATCGTAGGATACATAGACTGTCTTCTCATCAGCTCGATAGATATTTTTGTCAGAAGTAATATACAGTGTTTCTCCTTCCACATATACTTCTATGTGTTCGTGTAGATTTTCATTTGCTTCAATAATTACTTTTTTATCTTGTTTATTGGTTAGTACTACATCTAAACCTCGACTTGATTTTATAGTATCAAAGTTTTCGTTAATGGTTTTTTCTTTTCGGATTACTTCTCCTTCGCCTCTGATTCCGTCAAAAGCTATGTTACAAGAACAACATAAAGCTGAAAGAATTAATGTTGCTATAATTTTAGTTAGTGTTGTCATAATAGTGTGATTTAATTTATTAAACTGTTCGTTTTTTGATCGGCCTAAGGCAGATAGATTGATTAATTATCGGTTTTGATTTTTATCCCGTTCTCGTCTATTTTTATATCTACTTCTTCACTTTTGATTTGTACTCCATCTTCATCAATTTTAAGATTAGCATCATCGTCATTAGAGTTGATTTTGATTCTTACTCCATCTTCATCAATTTTGAGATTGGCATCATCATCATCAGAGTTGATATTTATTTTTACTCCATCAGTATCATTATCTTCCCATTCATTATATTGCCACTCATCATTAGGGCAATCTTGGCAAGTAAACTTACCATCAATTAATTTCAGATACTTTTCTTCCTTTCCATCTATGGTGAGATAATCATTGTATTTCCAAGAGTTATTGTATCCAGATGTATTATCATCTGCCAATATGGTCATTCCTTCTGGTATAGAAATTATAATTTCAACTTCTTGATCGTTGTATTTATTTGCGTAATCAGTAATTGCATATCCATTTAATAATAAAGTATTACCTTTTATATCGTAGTCGTACTTTATGGCAGCAGCTCTTTCTTTAGCTTCATCGTAGCTGCTTCCTTCAGCATTCCTTCTAACCATAATTTTAGGAATAGAATCTTCTTTGTTTTCTTTGATAAAAACTTCGATATCCTGAATTACGATTATTTTATTATCGTTTTGGTCTCTTTTAATTTTAAAATCATTTCTATGGTGTAGGTTTCTTACATATCTACTATTTCCAATCATCTTTAACTTTAAAGTGTCGTTAGATTGAAGGTACAAGTTTCGGGAATCTTCAATTACTTCTGCGTCATAGGCTTCTTGAGTAGCCTGACGGATACCTATAATTGTTAATCCTATCACAGATAGAATCCAAACTGCCAATAATGCTAACTTAGCTGGTGTACCAATTGATTTTAAATTATTGATAACAATCTTTAATCCTAAAATAAATAAAAAGAAAAAAGGGATGCCTACAGCGAACAATGCAAGTAATGAAACTAACCATAGAGGTACATTTGGATGATTAATTACATCAATGTATTCTGTAAAAGGTGTTTCGATTAATCCAAAAGTTCCTACAGTAAATAAACTAATAAATAAACTTATTAAAGTGATTCCTGATACAAGGATTAATAGTACTCCTATGAATTTCACAAATATTTTCAATACCACTAGTAATACATCTCCAAGTGCATCAAAAAAGCTAGTAGAACCACTTTTTACTTTATCACTGTATTTCTGATAATCTACATCTTTTACCTTATCCGCAACATCATTAAATCCTTCCTTGATTTTTTTTTCGATGTTGCTAATATTTACAGCTTCTCCTTTCATTGCTAAATAGTCTGCTGTACTTTTTGCTTCTGGAACAAAAATCCAAAATGCGATATAGATAAGGATAAATGCCCCACTAGAAAATACAGTAAAAAGAATCCATGCAATTCTTAACCAGATAGGGTCTATACCAAGGTAATGGCTTAATCCAGAACTTACACCTCCTACATACGAGTTAGAAGTATCTCTAAATAATTGTTTAGATTTTGGAGTTCTTTGGTAAGAAGCTTTTGGTTCGTCTTCAAAAATCTCTTCATCCAATCTATAATCTTCGGGTTGCCCCATAACCTCGATTACTTCTTCGACTTCTTTAGTGCCGATTACTTGTCTTTCATCTTTTATTTTTTCACTGAAAAGCTCTGCAATTCGAGCTTCAATATCAGCGATAATTTCATCTCTACCTTGAGAGTCGGTAAATGAACGTTTTATCGCCTGAATATAACGCTGCAGCTTTAAATAAGCGTCTTCATCTATGTGAAAAAATATGCCTGCTAAATTTATATTGACTGTTTTGTTCATTTTTGTTTCTTTTTTTGTTTAGTAACTATAGTTACTGCATTTTGTAATTCATCCCAAGTGTTATTTAATTCTTTCAGAAAAAGTTTTCCTGTTTCTGTAAGTCCATAATATTTACGTGGTGGTCCGGATGTCGATTCTTCCCAGCGATAACTGAGCAGACCTGCATTCTTAAGTCTAGTTAGTAAAGGATATATTGTGCCTTCTACAACTAGCATCTTTGCATCTTTAAGGGTTCCCAAAATCTCTGCTACATAAGCGTCGTCATCCCTAAGAATTGAAAGTATGCAATATTCCAGAACACCTTTGCGCATTTGCGCTTTTGTGTTTTCGATCTTCATAAAACTGGTTTTTTAAAAAATTAAACTGTTCATTTTTTGATTGATTGATTGATGATGTTATTTAAATAGATATTGATCAGAGAATACAACTCCAGCAATAAAGACTGATGTTAAAAGATAATTGATTAGGTTAAATTTTAAATTATACCTCTGTTCTTTTGATGTTTTGATCAGTAATACTAGTAATGTAAAGCCTACTAATAATGGTAAAATCCAATATCCAAGTCCAAGCCAAGCACTAATACGGGCTTCATCATTAGGATTAAAAATTGATATAATCATTGCTAATACTCTAGAGTAAAATGCAAAGAATAAAAAAGGGTACCAATACTTATTATTCGTTTTTTTGATGAAACAAAAAATTACAAAAGCCTGAAGGATTGTAAATAAAGGTCCAGCGGCACTAACCAGTTGTTGATGCCAAGCTGATTGGTATTCTCCTTCTAATAAGAATGCAGAATTAAGTGTCATTCCCATTTCGTATCCTAAAAGTTTCCCAGTGATGAAGTGAGCCAACTCGTGAAAAAAGAAGGAGGATACCACAGCTATAGCAGTAATTAGAATGTATTTTATGTTGATTGATGCGTTCATTCTAATTTACTTTATGAATCTGATTGTTAACGGATATCTATATAACTCTCCTTTATTTCCTTTTAATGCTGCAGAGATGATAAAAATGATTTCTAAAAAGAATCCCATTAACGCAAGTACACCTACAAATGAGGCACCTATTAGTGTTCTAAATCCTCCATCACTAGAAAAGTTAATATCTAATCCGTTGTGATTAAAAATATCGAATAAAGAAGCATCTCCAAGGATGTTAAACATAAAAAATGGAACGGATATCATCCCTAATATTATTGTATAAAGTAATACGCTTAACTGAAAATTGATGGCTTCTTTACCATGATTGTCTATAAATACGGATTTATCCTTATTGGTAGTCCATAGTAATATGGGAACTATAAAATTTCCAAATGGTATAAAGTATTTAGTGAACACTCCTAAGTGCATAAATGTTGCGATATTTTTGTGGTTGTTATTGGACATTTCTAAAAGTATATAATAGTTTCTTATACAAATATATGGTTAAAAGAAGGTATTATGCAAAACATAGTACCATATTTTAACATAAATTTATGATTTAATACTATTTTGTATGTCCATTCTTTTTCAATACTTTAGGGCGACTAAATCCTATATTATGACGATTACTCCTAGAAAAATTAACACCTTCACAATGTTTAAGTTACCTTCTGCTTGGCTCTGCGGAGTTCGTGTAAGAACGATTAATGAAGCCAGTTGCACTGTTAGTGTTACCCATAGATGGATGAATCAAAACCCCTTTAATTCTATGTTTTGGGCTGTACAGGGAATGGCTGCAGAAATGAGTACAGGAGCAATGGTATCTGGTCAGATTCATGATAGTGGTAAGAAAATATCCATGTTGGTAGCAAATAACAATGCTACATTTACTAAAAAGGCAACAGGTAGGATTACATTTATATGTAATGATGGAAATTTGATTAAAGAAGCTATCCAAAAAACTATTGACACAGGAGAAGGGCAAACGGTCTGGATGAAATCTGTGGGAACTAATAAAGATGGGGTAGAGGTTTCTACGTTTAATTTTGAGTGGACTATTAAATTGAAAAATTAATGGAGTTTAAGTATTAGAAAGGATACTAAAGTCTAAAGTATTTAGAAATGAATTTGTAACAATTTGCGAAAATTTATTACCTATATATTGAAATATTCATTAATCGATAAAATTAAATAGTAATAATATGACAGCACACGAAATTGACTACACCATTTATGGTGAAGAAATGCAATATGTAGAAATAGAATTGGATCCTCAAGAAGGAGTAATTGCAGAGGCAGGAAGTTTTATGATGATGGATGATGGTATTAAGATGGATACCATTTTTGGTGATGGTTCGCAGAAGGATCAGGGATTCATGGGTAAGATTTTTGGAGCAGGAAAAAGGTTGCTTACTGGAGAGAGTTTGTTTATGACAGCTTTTTATAACGAAGTTGTTGGTAAGAAAAAAGTGAGTTTTGCATCACCATATCCCGGAAAAATTATCCCTATTGATCTTACAGAATATGGAGGAAAGTTTGTTTGTCAGAAAGATGCGTTTCTATGCGCAGCAAAGGGTGTTTCCGTTGGAATAGAGTTTTCCAAAAAATTAGGAAGAGGTTTGTTTGGTGGAGAAGGGTTTATTATGCAAAAACTCGAAGGAGATGGGATGGCCTTTGTGCATGCAGGAGGAACTACCGCAAGAAAAGAATTAAAATTGGGAGAGAAACTAAAGATAGATACTGGATGTATTATAGGGTTCTCTAAAGGGGTTAATTATGATATAGAGTTTGTAGGAGGTATTAAAAATACCATTTTTGGAGGAGAAGGATTATTTTTTGCAAATCTAACAGGACCTGGAGTGGTGTATATACAATCATTACCTTTTAGTAGATTGGCAAATAGAGTATTAGCTTTGGCTCCTAGAAGTGGCGGTAAAAGTAGAGGGGAAGGTAGTATTTTAGGTGGATTAGGTGATCTTTTGGATGGCGATAATAATTTTTAATAAAGTTAAATAAGGGTTAAAAGACAGTTTTTTAGTTTTATTTGGCTATATTAGATTCAACAACTTTAAAATAGTAAGTATAATCCTACAATTACTTGTATTAAACCTAACATTTTAAACCCCTATTAATTTATGGCGAGAGCAATGTTTGATTACACCAAAACTGTATTAAAAAAAGTTAGTTTTGATGTAAATCTATTTACAAAGGAGGTAATTAAAGCACTAAACAGATTACTACCTCACGAGATTGAAGAATTAAAACTTTGGATTCAATCTTTGGCACTAAACAAACCAGAGTTAGAACCTTGTTTAATCTATTTAAAATCATAAATATAAAAGCGACTAATTAGTCGCTTTTTATTTTAGGTAAAGGACTTATAATTTGTACATTCTGAAAAGTAATTGCACCTTTTACTACTCCTGCAATAGTTGTATGTAGCGCTTCTATTATTTGCATTTTTAATTCACTTTTATGATAAATAAGGCTTACTTCCCTAGCTGGAGACGGCTCATTGAAATGATGCAAGTTTCTTTTCTCTTTATCATTAATGTCTAGTGTATGCAGATATGGTAATAATGTCATACCAAGTCCTTCATTAGATAACTTAACTAACGTTTCGAAACTTCCACTTTCTAATTGAAAGTGATCATCATCATAGCTTTTTTGAGTTTTACAAAGATTAACAATACCATCTTTAAAGCAGTGTCCATCTTCTAGTAATAGCATGTCATCTATATCAAGATCAGAAACATCAATTTTATTTTTTTGATTCAACCTGTGACTAGGAGGGATATATCCAACAAAAGGCTCATAATACAATACCCGTTCTTTTATGTTTTCATTTTGCAAAGGTGTTGCGGCAATAGCAGCATCGAGATGTCCATCTTGTAAACGTTCTATAATTGCTTCTGTAGTAAGCTCTTCAATTTTAAGTTTTACTTTAGGATATTTCTTTATGAAATTATTTAGGAACATTGGTAATAATGTAGGCATCACCGTTGGTATCACCCCTAATTTAAATTCACCTCCTATAAAACCTTTTTGTTGGTCTACAATATCTTGGATACGCTCACTTTCGTTAACAATATTTCTAGCCTGTTGCACTAATTTTCTACCTACTTCAGTAAGTTCAATTGGTTTTTTACTTCGATCAAAAATAAGGATGTCTAACTCTTCCTCTAGTTTTTGAATTTGCATACTTAAGGTAGGTTGAGTAACAAAGGTTTTTTCGGCTGCTTTTGTAAAGTTTTGGTGTTCAGCTACTGCAAGAACGTATCGTAATTGTGTAATGGTCATGTTGTTAATTTTGGATGACAAAAATAGAAAAGCTATTGATAAAACTTATTAAGTATATGCTAAAAATTTCTTTTTTCTATAGAAGATTTCTCAGAAAATGTTTACCTCTCTTTCTTTAATAACACTAAACAATAAAACTTATAATAATTAAAAATCAAAAAAATGAAAACAGTAAGTAAGTCTATTGTAGTATTGGGGTTAAGTATGAGTGCTTTATTAATTTCTTGTTCTGAAGAAGATATTCTTGATGAGCTTACCGGAGGTTGTATTGCTATTAATGCCATTGAGAATTATAGCGCTGCTCTGGATCGATATGGGAATGACCCTAGTATAGAAAATTGTGAATCATTAAAAGCTGCATCGATTGCATATTTAAGAGCATTGGATGATTGTCCACTTATCGAAGATGCCGATTTAGAAGAAGCATTACGTGATGCTAGTGAGTCAAGCTGTGAGGATAATGGTTAAAATTATATTATAAAAAAAGGGTTTTGCTTATGAAAGAGGCAAAACCCTTTTTTTGATTGATGAATATGTTAGTTGATTAAAATCTAATTTCTAAATCCAAATCTTCAGTACCTACTTCGAATTTAGCATCTGACCACATAGGTGGTCCGTAGCTCATGTTATTATTGGACACTCCATAATTTTCTTTTGGCATTCCATTTTCTTCAAAATCCATTCTCTCATTATTATTAGCATCGTGTACACAAGAGATTCCATATTCTCCAGCAGGGATATTCGTAAATGTGATTTTAGCTACACCATCCTTTATTTCACCTTTTGCTGATTTAACAGGAGCAGCTTTCATAAAAGTAGCTTCGTCATATAGTCCAAAAAGTACTGCGCCATCAGAGCTTGACACATTGGGTATGGTTACGGTGATGGTGATTCCTTTAGTGTCTTGTGCTTTGGTAACAAAATTTACGGCTGTCATTGCTAAAAATAAAATTAGAGTTTTCATAAGAGTTTAGTTTTTTGATTTTTATTATTTCGTTTTGATGATTCAAAAGTCTATAAATCTTATGTGCATTTATAAAGTATCTAACTCAATTGTAGAATTTATAGGATGAAATGTAGTTTAGTATTTGAGTAGGGTAGTATGAGAATTTTTTAGTAGATGAATGTTTTGAGTAGCGTAGATATCTAAATATTAAACCCGTAAATCTAAAACCTAAAATACTGACTAAAGAAGTCCTCTAGCTTTTATCTCCAGATACTTATTAATGGTGTTTACCGTTAGATCTTTAGGAGATGTTAAAACAGTTTGAATTCCATGTCTTTGTAATTCTTTCACCATTATCTTTTTATCATAAGCGAATTGTTGTGCAATCGTTTGGTCATAGATTCCTTCTAAATCTTCTGCGTTATTATTTATTAGTTGATGTAGCTCTGTATTTTCAAAGAAAATTACAACCAAAAGATGTTTTTTCGCTAGTGCTTGTAAATAGGGAAGTTGTCTTTTTAAAGCAGAAATATGTTCAAAGTTGGTATATAATAATAGAAGACTGCGATGATTTATTTGTCTTTTTGCGTGTGCATATAATAATCCGAAATCAGAATCAAAAAATTGTGTCTTTACATTATATAAAGTTTCAGATATATTATTAATGTATGTTTTCTTTCTACTAGCAGGTAAAAAATTACTTACCGTATTAGAAAAAGTAAGCATCCCCACTTTGTCATTTTTTTTAAGTGCTATGTTAGAAAAAGCAAGCGTACTGTTTACGGCATAATCCAATAAACTCAGATCGTCAAAAGGCATTTTCATCACACGGCTTTCATCAATAATGGAGTAAATTGGTTGTGATTTTTCATCTTGAAATTGATTAATCATCAAATTTCCGTGCTTAGCAGTCGCTTTCCAATTGATGGTTCGCACATCATCACCAATAACGTATTCTTTGATTTGTTCAAACTCCATAGTATGACCTATTCGTCTTATTTTTTTAAGACCGAACTGAGTTAATTTGTTATCGATGGCTAGAAAGTCGTATTTCTTCATTTGAATAAAAGATGGATATACTTTTACCATAGCCGATTTATCAAAACTATAACGTCTTTTGACTAAGTTGATTTTAGTCATAGCATATACGTGTAAATAACCAAATATATATTCCCCTCTTTTAACAGGTCTTATCGAATATTCAAAATCGAACGTTGATTTTGGGTTAATTACACCTGTTTTTAAAAAGTCACGCTTTTGAAACTGAACAGGAATCTCATCAATTATTTCTGTATAGGTAGTAAATGAATAGTTGTTTTTGACTCTAATCGGAATCGCATTAAAGTCACTGTTCGAAAATTTTTCTGGAAGTAATCTATTTGCTTCAATACCATTTCTGGTGTTGAACAAAATAACAATGTCGAATAAAAAAGTAATCATCAATCCCCATACTAATAACCAAGCTAATGGATATACTGCTTGAAACCAATACGAAACTAAAAATAGTACCGATAGGATGGCGAGTATATAAAAAACTCTAGAACTTATATATAAGGATTTATAGAATTTAATCACAATTAGCGAGGTATTTCTACTGATTGTAAAATCATCTCAATGACATTTTCTGTAGTCATTCCTTCCATTTCGCGCTCTGGAGATAGTATAATACGATGACGTAGTACAGGATATAATGACTTCTTAATATCTTCTGGAGTGACAAAATCTCGACCATTAATAGCAGCAAATGCTTTTGAAGCATTCATAACTGCAATAGAAGCACGTGGAGACCCACCAAGATAAAGATGTGGATGTGTTCTCGTTTTGGTAACGATCTCTGCTATATATCCTAGAATTTTTTCTTCTATAATAATTCCCTGAGTTTTTTTCTTATACTCAATTAGTTTTTCTGGTGTCATCACGGCATTTACCATTTCTAATGGTTTTTGGGCTTTTCTTTGGTGATGTGTTTTAAGAATGTCTACTTCCTCTTCTAAGGATGGATAGTCTACTTTGATTTTAAATAAGAAACGGTCTAGTTGTGCTTCTGGTAATGCGTAGGTTCCTTCTTGTTCGATTGGATTTTGCGTGGCCAAAACCATAAAAGGAGGTTCCATAACATATCGTATTCCATCAATGGTTACCTGGCGTTCTTCCATAACCTCAAATAAGGCTGCTTGTGTTTTTGCAGGTGCACGGTTAATTTCATCAATTAATACCATGTTAGAAAATATAGGACCTTTCTTAAATTCGAAATCACTAGTTTTCATATTCAGTATAGAGGTTCCTAAGACATCGCTAGGCATGAGATCAGGAGTAAACTGAATTCTGTTAAATGCGGTTTCTAATGTTTTAGCAAATAACTTTGCCGTAACTGTTTTAGCGATTCCAGGAACTCCTTCAATAAGTACGTGGCCGTTAGATAATAGCGAAACAATAAGTAGTTCTATAAAATCCTTTTGACCAACAATTACTTTTGCTAATTCGGTTTTTAGTTTCTCTATCGCCTGCTGTAATTCACTAAGATCAATACGGTTCTCAAAGTTTATCTTTTCCGAAGTAGCTTCGGCAGTCGTCGTAGCTTCTTTCGGAGTATCAATAGGAGCTGTATTTTCCTCCGTCTTCTGAGGAGTGTTTTCTAAAGCATCATTTTGTAACTCTTCGTTTTCCATATGATTATATTTATTCTCAGTACGAGATTGTTCTATATCTTTATTAATATGATTTATTTTTAAATTCGCTTATCATATTATATAATCGAATTAATTCTTCTTTCGATAGAACTCTTTTTCGATTAAGTTCTTCAAAATATTTAAATAAAATTTTAGTATCTTCTATGTCATTATTACTTCTAGCAGAAATATCTAACAAGGTTTTTTCATCTAGCACGTTAGTCTGTATTCTAAGATCATGATGAACATAGTCTAAAAAGAGAAGATTTTGTTTTTCTACAATTTCTTTATGTTTTTCCTTTTCATAATACATTGCGCTAATTGTTCTAGTAAAGGCTAGTGTCTGGTTTTTAAGAGGTGCTATAATTGGAATACTTCTCTGTTTTCGTTTTCCTTCAAAAATAACAAAAAGCAATACTCCGATTATTAATGTATAGTATGCCCATTTTAGATATCTATTTTGTAATAAGAAAAATAAAGGAGATGTATAGAATGTTTTTCCTGATTTATAATGATTGTCCCAGAGAATTTTTTTAGTTGGATCTACATATGATAAGATATTCTGAGTGTACTCATAATTTTCATCCGTTAGCATAAAGTAGTTTCCAAAAGCCTCAGGAAAAGAGTGAAGTAATATTTCTCCTTCTCCAAAGGATTGTTTGATATAATTTAGTTGCGGGTTTTTAATCTGTAAAGTGTCATTATATAGTTGTGTAACTCCGAGAACTGTTGTGTTAATAGTATCTATTTCACTAAAATAAGGGTTGTATACGTCACGATCATAATGATACGGTTTTTCTGCTTTTAGGTTTTTATTAACCAATTCGACCATTGGTTGCGTAGAAATATCATCAAGGGATATCAGATTATCCGTATCTATTAGCAGGGTATCTAGGAGATTACTACTAATTGTTTTTGAAGATACAAATAAGGTATTACCTTTTCCTACCCAGTCCAATATTCTATCTAATTCGCTATCATCGAAACTAATAGATCCATTTACGAAAAAATAGGTTCCAGATACCGTATCATTATCCAATAAAAACTCATAAGGAGGTTGGTTAATGTCTTTTAATTTAGGATCCCCAAAAGTCTCTTTCATTATAGAATAAGAGACAAATGTCCCTAAAGGAATTTTGTCGGTTTTTGCATAGCTCGGAAACCAATTAATAGGCTCTGGTTCACTTGCCTCTAAAAAAGTAAGCAGGCCGATAATAGCTATGATTATAATGATAAATATTTTAGACTTTTTACTTAACAAATTATGAGGGTATGCTATTAGTTATTGATTTAAATTTTTGTTGAACCTGATGAAAGGATTTTTCATCGACTTCAAAACTTCCGTACCAGATAAAGTCATATAACCGGGTAATATTTTGAAACTTGCTTTTTAAGGAATCATCTTTTAGTTCTTTTAAATAATCGGTATTTGTTTTTTGAGATTCCCAGTTGATTAATTCGGTATCTGATAATTTTTTTAGTACAGAAAGGTAGTAATACCTGATTGCTAGCCTATAATTGTCCTCTTTTAGTGCTAATGCTATCAATTGTTGAATATCTTTATTCTGAATAATATCTTCATCCTCAGTAAGTATAATTTGTGGGGCTTCTTGTTTTTCGAACAGCATATCTCTTGGATTCACTCTCATAAATAGCCACCCTAGTAAAAATAATACACCAACAATGATAAGATAAGGTAACAGTCTAAGCAAAATTGCCCAAAATCCTGTAACTTCTCCTACTCCGAATAGCCATTGAGTAAACCTACTCCATAATTGTCCTAGCCATTTTTTAAACTTTGTCCAGATATTATCAGGCTCCTCATATTCCGTATAATTAAAGTCATCATTATTTGATAATTCCTGAATTTTATCAGAATTAAATTTTTTGATTTCTTTAGTAGCATCAAGATCGTATATGATTTCTTGAGGTTCGGATACAGTTGTGCTATCTTGAACCTTTGAAGACACAAAAAAAGATGCAGTTATTAATAAAAAGTAAATTACTATTTTCAAATTATTCCGATTTACCTAAAGAGTCAATTTGTTCTAAAGTTCCAGTATGATGTTTTCTTTCATTTAGATTGAAATAAATGAAAGCACTACATATCGCGGTAAATAGATATATAATTATATACTGTATAACCGATGCTAATGTATTTAATACAATAAATACCCAGTCAAACATACTTGATGGATCCGAAAAAGATCCTTCTGCAGCAGCCGTAAATGTTTTAAATAAAGTGTACACTATTGCTGGGATTGAAAATATCATACTAATAATGTATGATAATATTCCAATAACGAGTAGCGTAGCAAAAGTGATCCACCATTCATTTTTTACTAACTCGAAGCTTTCTCCTATGCAATCAAATACCCCAGGTTTTCTAAAAATAAGAATTGGATAAATAAGACTTAAGGGGACATAAAGATATATTGCCGGAATGACACATAACATGAATCCAACTATCATCATAATTGTAGAAAGTATAGATAGTCCAATAATGTTTCCTAGATCCTTTTTTACTCCATCTACAACAGTTTGTTGATTAATTATACCTACGTTATCAATATATACTTTTATGTAATGTAAAACAGTACCAAAAACTAACCCATAAAAAAGTAGTACACTTATTAGCATAACCAATGCAGCTATTATTACTGTTCCAGAATTAAATATTTGTGAATTACCTCCAATATTAAAAGGATCCATAATATGAGAAGATGCGTGAGTATAGTAGCCTATAGCAAGGAGCATTACAATAAAAACGATACCAGATGTTTTAACTAAAACAGAAAATAGAGGTTTAATGTTGGTTCTTAAAAATGCAAAAACATCTGTGAGAATTTCTCCTAGTTCTCTTTTCTTTTTAAATTCTACGTAATTATTGTTCATCTGTCAAAATTGATTTTTTGTATAATTGTCTAGGATATAAAACGTAATAAAATAGAATTAAACCTAAAGATCCTATTATAATAAAAATGGCCAGCCAATCTGGCATTTCTGTATGTCTGGTCACAAACCCTTCTAGGAAACCTGCAATAATAAAGAAAGGAACTGTACTTATCACAATTTTTAATCCTGCTTTAACACCTCTAACAAAAGAAGTAAGACGTGTATATGTTTTTGGGAACAAGATAGAATTACCAACTACTAATCCCGCACATCCTGCAATAATAATAACTGAAATCTCTATAGTTCCGTGTATCCATATGGTACGGGCGCTTTCCCAGAGTAATCCCTTTTCATAAAAGAAATACTGAAAAGAACCTAACATAATAAAGTTTTGCATCAACATATATATGGTACCAATTCCTAGCATTATGCCTAATATGAAGCAGTTTAGTGCTACTCTTATGTTATTTATAGTAATACCAAGAAACATATTGGTTTCTTCCATTTTTTTATACACAGCCATAGGATCATCTTTCTCGATATTCTCTAATGTCATATTAACATAACCATCTCCTAGAATAGATCTAACAAATGCTCCATCTGTAGCCGAAGAATAAACGCCTATAGCCGTAAAAAGAGCAGAAACTAAAAATGCAATAAGAAGTTGTCGTTGGTATTTATAAAATTCTAATGGAAACTCTTTTACCCAAAAGGAATAAAAACGATTTTTCTTTTCTTTTTTTGTTTTGTATATTTTTTGATGCGCGTTAGAAGCAAGTCCGTTTAAGTAGTTGAATGTTTGGCTATTAGGGTAGAAAGTTCTTGCGTAACTCAAATGGTCAGTAATCTCAATATATAAACTGGAAAGCTCATCTGGAGTTATTTGTGCATTATTAAGCAGAACACTTTCAAATTTTAACCATTTATCTTTATTTTGCTTCACAAAAGCCGCCTCACGCATGGATTAAAAATTAGGAGCTTCAAAGAAACATAATTAATGGATAATTTTCAAATAGAAACTGCTCAAAATGTAAGTATACAGCAAAATGCAGCTGGAATAGGGGAACGGATCTTGGCATACTTGATCGATCTCTTGATTATTATAGCCTATTTTATCGTTGCGATATTTTTTATAGGAGTATTGGACTTAGGTGGTGGAGATCAATGGTCATTTTGGCTGATAATAGGGCTTCCTCCTTTTCTTTACTTTTTATTATGGGAAACTTTTTGGGACGGAAAAACTCCTGGAAAGGCTACTATGAAGCTTAGAGTTGTAAGATTAGATGGTTCCAGACCTGCTTTTTCGGGTTACCTTATTAGGTGGTTACTTAGACTCCTTGATATTACCTTAGCATCTGGAGGAATCGCTGTAGTGGCAATTCTTTTTAAAGGAACCGGACAACGACTTGGCGATATGGCTGCGGGAACTACTGTAATAAGCGAGAAGCAAAAAGTGAAATTTCATCAAACAATTCTAGTAGATATCCCTGAAGATTATAAACCGGTATATCCACAGGTCACTGTTTTTAGTGATGTAGAGATGCGCAAAATAAAAGGTATATACCAAGATGCCAGAAGGAATGGAGATCACAATATCATTTTACAACTCTCGACTAAAGTGAGTGGTCTTATGCAAATTACACCTCAAGAAAAACCAGTACAATTTCTTTCTAAGGTATTAGAGGATTATAATTACTATACTCAGAAATAGCAAAGTAGAATTTTTTATTTTTCCTTTTTGAGGTAACATTTTTTTATGCAGATTGATATACTGATATAAATCATAAATCATTAATATCATGAAAACAAAGAATTTTAAGCATTTAGAATTACGTAAAGAAACTATTTCAAAGCTAAAAGGTGGGTTAGCACATCCTATGGGACCTTATAAGGAACGAGTAAAGGATGCAGTTGGTACTCATAATACGTGTCAATGCGAAACAATAGCTGATCCTTGCTAAATTATCAATGATGGCTGTCTATAAAATTATATTTTTTTAGGCAGCTAATTATTTAGTAACCTCTGCTTTAATAAAGATATTTTCTTTTGGCCACTCACTACCATCTACAGGTACATTCGATATTTTATCGGCTATGTTCATTCCCTTGATCACCTTACCGAATATAGTATGTTCTCCATCCAGATGATGAGCTCCCTGTTTTGCAATAACAATAAAAAATTCATAAGGAGTAGAACGATTAGAAGGATTATCAACCCACTGTTTCGATAAAGCTACAGAGCCACGATTGTGTTTTAGTCCTTTAATGGGTTCCTGAGGTAGGGTATAATCCCCAATGTCGTGACGTTTTTGAGCCATTTGAGTACGATCACTATTTCCACCTTGAATCACGAATCCTTTGGCTACTCGATAAAAAAAAGTTTCATCAAAATATTTTTGTTTTACTAAGTAAATAAAGTTAGCTCTATGTAAAGGAGATTCTTTATAAAGTCGAATATGGATATCTCCAAATTTAGTATTAATACGCACCAAGGTTTCGGGATTTTCCTTGCCATATTCGAGTAAGAAGCTCTTCATGTTTTTGTTAGTAAGCTTAAAAGGCTCATCCTCTGAAACAGAAGTGTCATCAGTTTTTACTTTTATTTCAGTTTTTAATGTATCATTCTGGTAACCAGATTTTTCTGTAGAAATACGCTTTTCGTTTTCTATAATACGCTGCTTAGTTTTTTTAGAATGTGTATCTTCACAACTACAGAAGCCAAAAAAAACAATACAACTATACACTAAAATTACTCTGTTAAATGACATTCGAAACGTTTAAAAGTTTGATTCCAAAAATACAGAAAATGTCAGTACCTGGAGAATCTTCTCATTTTATTATGGCTCCCGCAATGAGGATGCGAGAGCTTTATAAAATTAAAATAGAAGAAAAGAATCCAAGAAATGCAGCTGTACTCATGCTTTTTTATCCTAAAGAACATCATACACATCTGGCGTTAATATTACGTCCTACCTATGAAGGAGTGCATTCTGGTCAAGTTGCGTTACCAGGTGGTAAAGTAGAAGAATTTGATGAAAATTATGAATCTGCAGCGTTAAGAGAAACTTGGGAGGAAATAGGTGTAAAGTCGAATTCTGTAGATGTATTGAAGCATCTTACCAAAGTGTATATTCCTCCATCTAATTTTTGGGTACACCCTTTTCTTGGCGTGACTCATAAAACACCAAATTTTGTTCGTCAAGAGGAAGAAGTAGCAGAAGTTATTGAGGTTTCATTAGAACAATTATTAGATGAAAATCGTGTAATTTCTAAAAAATTATCAACTTCTTACGCCGAAAATATCGAAGTACCGTCCTTTGAATTAAATGGTTACGTAGTTTGGGGAGCAACTGCAATGATGCTTAGTGAACTTAAAGTACACTTAAAATCTGCGTTGGAGGCATGATTTTGTATATTTGGCTCCCATTTTCTTCTTAATATTTAGAAGAATTTAACTGAAATGTTATCTGTTATTTAATTAATAGTGATTAGTTTTAAATAGAACTGATTGATAGTCAGATGTTTTTGTCTGTTTTGTTAAATAAAAGAAATACTGATAAATTAAAATTATTTATGGGATTATTTAAAAGAAATCCTTTTGGACATATATTACTTCTAAAAAAATGGTTGATTCGTATCATGGGTGGTCTAACACATAGACGGTATCGTGGTTTTAATGAATTGCAAATAGAAGGTAGCGAGATCTTCAAAAACTTACCTGATAATAATGTATTGTTTGTATCTAATCATCAGACTTATTTTGCCGATGTAGTAGCAATGTTTCATGTTTTTAATGCAAGTTTAAGTGGACGTACAGATTCTATAAAAAATGTAGGATATTTGTGGCAGCCAAAAATGAACTTGTATTATGTAGCGGCCAAAGAAACTATGAAAGCTGGTTTATTAGCCAGAATATTAGCCTATGCTGGAGCTATTACTGTAGAAAGAACTTGGAGGGATAAAGGTCAGGATGTTAATCGTCAGGTAAAGATGAGTGACATTACGAACATCAAAAGAGCTCTAGAAGATGGATGGGTAATTACATTCCCACAAGGAACTACTAAACCGTTTAAACCTATTCGTAAAGGAACCGCACATATTATTAGACAGTATAAGCCAATTGTGATTCCTATTGTAATAGATGGGTTCAGAAGATCTTTTGATAAAAAAGGGATTAGAATCAAAAAACGAGGTATTCTTCAGTCAATGGTCATTAAAGAACCACTACAATTTGATTACGATAATGATTCTGTAGATGATATTGTCAGTAAATTGGAGTTTGCGATAGAGCAACATTCTTCTTTTCTTAAAGTAATTCCACAAGAAGAATTAGATGCAGAAGAAGAATTAAACAAAAAAAGAAAGTGGGAATATTAAATGCCTTAATAGTATGTTTTTCTAAATATATAGGTTCAAAAAATATGTAAAACCAAAAGATCCTCCGATCCTTTGGTTTTTTTATAGTATCTCAATAGTTATGAAAACTCTCTTACATAATTTGACAATACCCCCAATAACAAAAGAATTCTTCATATTCATAGCCCGGAATTCCGTTTAAAGCACTGCAATCCACGTGACTATTGCATTGCATACCTGTGTTACCTCCATTAATAGTTTTTTGCTCTTTTTTATTTAAAATTTGAGCTCCTTTTAACTTCATTAATTTTTTCATGTTCTTGGAAATTAATTGATTTAATTGTAACAACAAACATTTTAAGACAGTTGCTGTTTTCTGTCTGTGATTCGAATTACCGTTTGTCTTTTAATTTAGCTTTAGTTGTTCAAAAAATGACATCTACTATTTAGCGAAACTCTAATTCGATTAAAAATACCCTCCTTAATCGTCCTTTTAGGGAGAAAATTTTACATATTTATAATATCCCTTTGAGTAAATTATACAGGTGTTTTTTTATTTAGATAATTAGTGAGAGAATATGAATCAAACTCCAGTTAATTAAATGAACAGATAGAAAGTGTCACAATGTTTCCGTTGATTATTTTTTCTACTCCACAACTTCCAGAACAACAATCGTTATCATCAAAGCATTTTCTTGCTACATTTTGACATCCGTGGATTCCACCTTTAATTGATTTCTGATGTTTTTTTTTAAGTACTGTTACTCCGTTTACTTTTAGGATTTTTTTGATCATCGCGCACTATTTTTGAATTAGGAAATATTTGAAAAAAATGAGGCTGTCGAAATTTTTAATATTGAAATTGTCTTCGACGAACTCAGACTAACAAGTTTTTGTTTTTAAGTCTTTTAGACAGCCCCAAATTATTATTAGTCTATCTGTTCGAAACAACGTCCAAAAGAGCAACTTCCGCTGCAAAGACGAAGACATAAATCTCCGTAATATGTTCCTGCTTTGATTGTTTGTTGTTCTTTTTTGTTTAATGTACTTACCCCTTTTAAATTTAAAATGTTATTAAGCATGATTCTATGTTTTATTTACCTACTCTATATTTAAGGTTTTCGGTTACCCCTTGATCAAAATTATTTAATATTGTTATTTTGATATCTAAACTAAAGTAGCAGATAATGAGAGGTATAAAAAGGTAAGGTTGGCTAGATTAAACAAAATAGCCATAAAAAAACCTGCAGAATTTGCAGGTTAATTAAGATATTAAAAAAACAATATTTATTTTTCGTTATAACAAAAATCGATCATAACTCCATTAACTTCTGCAAGCTCACTTGTTAAAACGCTAGTTCCTCCTGCTATTTTCTTCATAGAATCTATGTTAATCCTAGCTATTGTCAACTTTTTGATACTAATTTTTTGTGTTCCGTCTTTTTTCATTTCTAAAATTATTGAGCGTAATAACAACCACCTTCTTCTATCACTCCATAATGATCAACTCGAATTGTCTCTGTAGGAACACTAGTTCCTCCTTCTATTTTTCTCATAGAATCTATGTTAATTCTAGCTATTGTTAACTTTTTGATACTAATTTTTTGTTGTTCTTCTTTTTTCATTTCCTATGTTTTAATGATTAGTTACATTTCTCTTTTTTTTCAGAAAATAATCTGAGATTAAGGAAAATGTATTTCATTAGAAATATATTCGATTTACAAGTGTTTTAACAATTATATATAGCTAAATTGTTTAAAATAGCCATCAATTATACCCTAATTTTAGGGTTTGTATTTTGTTTATCAAGGTTCTTGATATAGTAGGATGGATTGATGCCTGTTTTTGCTTTAAAGTGTTTAACTAGTGAATAACTACTTTTATACCCAATGTCCCCAGCAATAGATTGAATAGAAAAAGATCTAAATTTTTTATCATCTTTTAATCTTTTTAAAACATACTCGATTCTTAGATCATTTATATAATCCGTAAAGTTTTTTTCTTTGTGAATATTTATGATCTTGGATAAATAGGTGGCATTGGTTTTTAACTTTTTTGCAATAGATCGTAAATTACATTCGGGTTTTAAAAAATATTCCTGACTTTCTAATTTTTCGAGCCCTTTAATAATTTCAGCTACTTTACGATCATCAATGATAATTTCTTTGGGTGATTCGTTTTTATTAATCAAAGCCTGTTTGTTTGACGCTAAATCATTAATTTCTTTCATTAATTTGTGATAGAGCTCTTTATTAGATCGTTGCTTTTTGATATACATAAAAACGATACAAATCAATGCGATTGAAGTAAATAAAAGAATCCAGAATATTCGATTTTTAGCTTGCTTCTCTTCTGTTTGTTTAGCTTCAAGAGTTGCTATTTCTTTTTGAAATTTATCCGTTTCTTTTTGATGAATTTTATCGATTGATTGATCTTTATCTTTTAGATAATATTCATTTAGTTTAGTATATTTATTGTTCCAAAACATTGCCTGCTTATAATCTGCTTTTTGGTTATAACAATTTGCTAATAACAGATGAGATCGAATGGCAGGAGGTTTGAACTTATCGCTTTCTTCAAAAGAATCGATACTATTGATTAATATGTTAATAGCTTTGTCATAAGACTGTTTTTTATAATAACAATTAGCAATGAAATAATTAGTTTTGATCGTTGGATACGACTTATTATTAATTTGCTTGTTGTATAGGATTTCTTTTGCTTCGTATAAGTGCTCTAAGGATATGTCATATTCTTTTCTGTAATAAAAAACAACCCCTTTTTTGATCAAGAAATCCAAGTGCAATTGATCTAATTTAAGAGATTTGCTCATCTCAATACCTCGTTTAACATAGTGTAATACTGAGTCATATTCCTCTGCATCTAGATATATATCACTAAGGGTGGTTAAGAATCTTACATGATTTTCTTTATTATGATATGTAGTATTTGGGATAGCTTTTAACGAACGAAGTGCAATTTCCTGTGCTTTGGTATTTTTATTCATTCTCGATAGAACTATAATAAGCCCAGAATTAATTATGATCTCCTTTTTTAGATCTCCCGTTTTTTCAATAATATCGAGTGCATTATAGTAATTATCCAAAGCTTCTTTATTGTTTCCATTCCTACAGTATATATGCCCTTTCATTGTGTAGGCAGTACATGCTAATGTATCATTTTTCAATTTTTCAGCTATAATTTCTAACTTATTATAAGATGCTATGCTTTTTTCATATTCTTCTGTCTTATAGAATATCATTCCAAGCTTTTTTAACTCTCGAGCGTCTTTTATATCATTATTTTGAGCAGAAAGACTAAAGGGGATTACTAAAAGAATACATAGAGGTAAAAGGAGGGATGTACCTAATAAAGATATGTTGCGAATTCTCATTATGACGGATGTGTGTAGTGTCAAAAATAAGTAATCCTTTTATTTTATAGGAAATTATTGATAACTATGACTAAGTAGAAAATAATAGTGTCACTTTTATGTCAAAACAAAAAAGCAATGTGGGTTTAATTACTCCAACCAATCTTTAAAATCCTTAACGCGTTCTCTAGCAACAATAATTTCTTGCTCATCAAAATGATGTAGCTTTATTTGTAACCTAGAGTTGGTATAGGAGATGATATCCTTAATCGCATTGATATTAATATAGAACTTGCGGCTTACCCGATAGAATTGTTGTGGATTTAATTCTTCTTCGAGAGACTCGAGTGTAGTATCAATAAGATAATTTCTATTTTCATTGGTATGAAGATACGTACCTTTATTTTCAGAATAAAAACATTCAATATCCTCTACGGAGAATATTTTAAGATGTTGCCCCACTCGAGCTGTAAAACGTTTTTTATACACTCGATCCATAGGATTGACAAGCAATTTTTTGATATCCTCAAAATCAACCTTTAAGGATTGGGGGGAAGGGAGTTGGTTTTTAAATTTTTTTACGGCAGCTTCTAATTCCTCATCATCAATAGGTTTCAGAAGGTAATCAATACTATTTAGCTTAAAGGCTTTTAATGCATATTCGTCGTAAGCAGTTGTGAAAATAATAGAACTTTTGATGGTAATAGTATCAAATATTTCGAATGATAATCCATCACTTAATTGAATATCGAGAAATATAAGATCTGGATGTTCATTATTACTAAACCATTCTATTGATTCGCTCACTGAATGTAGCATCGTATTGACCTTAATGTCTAGATCATCTAGCATGCGACTTAATCTTCTAGCGGCAGGTTTTTCGTCTTCGATTATTATTACATTCATGTGTTAATTCTGTTTATTTTTGTTGTTGCACTTTTTTCCCAGCTTTCCAGATAGATTCAATAGTGCCTATATGCTTAATATCTTTTAAAGGATTTTTACTAAGTAATAAAATATCTGCAATATATCCTTCTTTTATATATCCTATTTTGTTAAGTTTAAATTGGTCTGCAGGATAAGAGGTAGCACCTTTTAGAACTTCTAAGTTAGGTATTCCAGCTTCTGATACCAATAGTAGTTCTTTATAGAGATCTGTACCATGATTGATATTCGCGTTTGGAGGATCTGTGCCCATTAGTATTGGTACACCTGCTTTATATAGTTTTTGTATTTCTGCGAATAAGAATTCAGTTTTGATAGCGATTTCTTCTTCGCTCTTTTTTTTAATTACTTTTAATACCTCAATATTAGTAAGTAGGGTAGGTATAACAAAAAAGTCTTTATCTGCTGATAACTGTTTAAGTTTATCATTTGCTAATGGTTTATCAGTCCAGATATGCACTAAACCATCGGCATTATTATTTAATACGTTGTATGCATCTTCAACTTTAGAAATATGAACTACTGCTTTTTTGTTGTTTTTATGAGCTTCGTCAATGACAGCTTTTACTGTTTCGTGAGATAGTGTGGGTTTCCAAGGTTCTACAATGATTTTTATATGATCTACTTCTGCATTAACTCGATCTTCCACAAACTTTGTAGCATCTTCTGGTTTGGTTAGTGTTGGTACAGGGAATCCATATTGTGTTCCGTGTCCTCCTGGAGCTGTAGCAGCATATCCAGCTACATAAAACCGTGCATAGTTAGTAGAATCTTTCATTGATTTCATCATTCCTTGATATGGTTCTACTCCATGCATGTCTAATAAATTTAATACACCAGCTTGTGCAGCTTGTTCTAATGCGTTTGGGGCCCACGCGTGAACATGGCAATTAGTCATTCCAGGCATTATGAACTTTCCTGTTCCATCAATTATAGTAACTTCCTTTTTTATAATCGGAGCAATTTTAGAAATTTTTCCATTTTCTATTAAGATTGATATTTTTTCAGTTACTTTTTCACCATCAAAAAGCATTACATCTTTAATGACAAAAGATTCCTGAGCAGTAAGCACACCAATAAAAAATACTATAATGAGATTGATCAGTGTTTTCATTTTAATTGATGTTTTAGATTCGTTAGATTTTAGGCTTTTTTTAATACAAGTTTAGAAGTATAGTGGATATCATAGGGATTATAATTCCTCAATTCTAAATATCTATAAACCCAAAAATCCGGTTTATTCCCAAAGTTGTTTTTCATTGTCTTCTTCATCCATATATTTTCGGATTCTGCGTTCTTCCCAATCTTTATCAAACATGGGATTAATTCTATAGGCTTTTACTGCATGGAAAGCTAAACCGATTCCCCAGCCAAAAGCAGCCCATAAAAACCAGGCGTAGCGCCATTCATTGGTGTAATAATTTATTCCAGCGAGAAGCCCAATAATAATGATGTATGAAAAAAGGTTATTATAAAACTTCTTTAGTTCGTCTACACGTTCTTTTGCTCGTTCGTATCTTTTTTGTTCTTCGAAATCTTTCATGATGGTTAGTTTTTTTAGTTTTGATTGATTTATAATACATCTAGTGTATCATCCTTATCCATTAGTTCTTTAATTTTTCGTTCTTCCCAGCTTTTACGAAAAATGAAATTATTTTTAAAAACCTTTAACCCATGGAATAACAACCCTATTCCCCAAAGTATTGGAGTAATGTATAAGTGTGGTTGAGACCAATCTCTGAATCCTTGGTTTTCAGAATGAGTATTGATAAAAAGAATAATTAGGTTGATTACAATGTAAAAGCTTAGATGTGTGTAAAAACCTCTTTCATTATCCACTCTTTTTTTTGCTAGTTTATATCTGTCTTTTTCTTCAAAATCTTGCACGATGATTAGTTTTTTTAATTCTTTTTTTTGGTTGTAACTTGTGCTAGAAATACACAATACACTTGTTTTCTTGTTTTTTCGTCATTCCGGCGCAGGCCAAAATCCATTTCTTTTGGAATAAATTTTATTGAATTTGATATCTATAGATAATCCATAGTATTATCTTCATCCATAATTTCTTTAATTTTTCGTTTCTCCCACTGTCTACTGAAAATTATATTTGGGTTAAAAACCTTTACCCAATGAAAGAATAAACCAATTCCCCAGAAAAACGGAGTGATATATAAATTCCAGTTTAGCCAGTTGTTAAAGCCATCATCTATAAAATCAGAGTTGATAAACAGCAAGAAAATGTTTACAATAACATATGCCGTGAGGTGGCTATAAAATCCTTTTTCTTCCTGAACGCGTTTTTTGGCTATTCTATATTTTTTTTGTTTTTCAAAATTTTCCATTTTCTGTTTTTTTTAAAGATCATCGATCTTGTTTATTATCTCATTAATTTTTCGTTCTTCCCATTTTTTACTAAAAACGGATTTGCTAAACTTCTTTCTTAGTCCATTTTTTTCTCTAAATGTCCATAGTCCATGTCCTAGTAAGAAGATACCCCACAATATTGGAGAGATAATTAAATTTATAATTAAGTAACCATCATAGAAATAATCTTTTAGATAGAGAATAACTGCGAAAAGTATTATGTTAATAATTATATATACCGCTATGTGTGTATAAAAAGCTCTCTCTTCAGTAACTCTTTTTTTGGCTCGTTTATATGTTTTTTGTAATTCAAAATTTTCCATTTTTCTATTGTTTTAGATATCATTCTTCTCTTCCATAAACTCCTTAATCTTTTTATCTTCCCATTTTTCACTAAAAATAGATTGATTAAGTAGTTTTCCTAATCCGTTTTTTTCTCTAAACGTCCATAGTCCATGTCCTAGTAATCCTAATCCCCAGAATAGTGGTGTACTAATTAAGTTCCAAGGTAAAAAGTCATTATAGTCTTCACTATTCACATAGTCTCCAACCTTTATTTTGAAAATAAAAATGATAATATTCATAACAACGTACACTGTAGCGTGTCCGTAAAAGGATCTTTCTTCTTTTACTCTTTTTTTAGCTTTTTTATAAGCTTTTCTTTTATCAAAATCATTCATAATTTCTTCTATTAGATTCGTCCATATATTTTCTGATTTTTTTCTTCTCCCAATCCTTTCCAAATATCGGATGATGGTCAAATGCTTCTGCGTAATGAAAAAGTAAACCTAATCCCCATCCCGCCATTGGGAAAACAAACCAGGGTAGACTAAAACCGGTAGTTCTATAATTGATGAATATCAAGAAGGGAATCACAATACAGTAAGCAGTTAAACTGCCATAAAACTCTTTCATCTTCTTTACTCTATCTTTTGCTCTTTTATATTTTAAATCTTTTACGATTTCTATGTTTTGTAATGTTGTCATATCGATTGATGTTATTCTTTTAGTTAATGTTGGAAGCTTTGCAATAAAAGCTGTTTCTGTTTTAAATACGGAGAACTCTCTTTTGGTAAGCAATTCGTATCGTTGTTTTACATTTCCCAATCCTACACCGCTACTTTGTTTAACTACTTGTTTAGGCTTTAGGTTGTTTTCTACAATTAGAAAACCTTCATCTTCGTAAATTTTAATATGCAATGGCCTGTTAGGCATGACCACGTTATGTTTTATTGTGTTTTCTAACAGAATCTGTAAAGACAGTGGTACTACTTTTGCTTCAGGATTAGATGAGTGTTCGGGCATTTCAAAAATAATACTGTCTTCAAACCTTAATTTTAACAAGGTCATATACGTTTTAGCAAATTTTAATTCCTCATCAATAGTTACTAATTCTTTATCCTTTTGTTCTAAAACATACCTGTAAACCTTAGATAAAGAAGTGGTAAATTTCTGTGCCATTCTAGGATTTTCATCAATTAAAGAAGCCAATACATTTAGACTGTTAAACAAAAAGTGCGGATCTAGTTGGTTTTTTAAAGCTGCAAATTTTGCTGAAGCTGTTCCTGCTATTATTTTTTGTTCAGTAACCTTTTTTTCTTGTAGCGCTTTGTAGAAATACATGGCGTGAAAGAACAATGATAATGCTGTTGTAAATAATAACGGAAAAATATAATCTTTAAAGGATTGGTTGATGATAAATTCTTCCGGAGTTTGCTTTTTTAAAATAATAACGGCAGTCGCAAAATCGCATAAAACATATCCAATAATAGTAATAATAATAGATCCTCCCGCACCAACAAGTATTCTCTTTAGTCCTTTGTTTTTCCATTCGAATCTATAATTTATAAACCTAAAGTAAACAGTGTTAATAAAGGTTAAAAAAAATGAATACATAAAGTTTATACCCCACCAGCTTGGTGTGGCTATTCTTTCGACTTCAAATCCATTGCTGAGTAAGCTTAATATTGCTATCACTATAGAGACTCCTAAGGATACGACTACGATAAATTTTATGTCTTTTACTGTTTTCATTTTATTAATCAATATATTCTTAAATATACTAAGATACTACCATTTATTATTTACAGTTTTGTTTGATTCGTTCAATTTGATCTTTACCCCAAGATGGATAGAAAGGTACAGTTGATTTTTCGAGGTCAAAAAGAGAAATTGCTTTTTCTATTTCAGGACAAAAAGCTTTTGGATCTTTACCCCAGAATTTTGCTGCTCCCATTTGCCATTCTGCGTGATATAATATTGCTCTTGGATTTTCGGGCTCAATAATCTTTGCTTTTTGATATAATTCTTCCACTTTAGCAGAATGTGTCATCCCGTATTTTGCACCGTCATATACTACGTAAGCTGTATTTAGCATGGCTTCCATAATCATAATTTCTGCATTTCCCTTAGAAAAAGTTTTAGCTTCATTCAGGTAATTCTGTGCTTTCGTTAAACGAGATTCTATTTGCTCTGCATCTTTAATACCAAAAGTGGTAACAATATGTATTTGCGCAGCATAGTAAAATGGTAGCCAGTTATCTTTTTCAGCTTTGCCAATACGTTCAAATAAATTGGCAGCTTCGTCATTTTTTTGATTTCCCCATAATTCAAAAGCTTTACCCATTCCTTTTTCGTAAGCTGCTTGAGAATTGACAGAGGTTATTGCAAAAATGCTAAGTATGATGATAATTGTTTTCATAGTTATAGTTGTTTTGTTTTACAGTGTAAAGATCCTTTAATACTGTCTGTTTTGGAATTAGATCTTACCGAATTGTAGTTTATTGAGGATGAATTGTATTAAATTTTAATAGACTGATAGACTACGTGTTCTGAAACTGAAAATTTAGCATCTATCCATTTAGGAGGACCAAAGTTTCCTTTAGCATTGTTACTAGTTCCATAGGGCTCGTTAGGTATTTTAAAAAAATTAGTATCTAATTTTTTATTATCATTTTCGTCGTGAAATAATGAGATTGCATAGGTTCCATCTGGTATGTCATCTAATGTAACAGTTAGGGAACCTTTTTTAGCCTTTATAGCTATTGATTTGTATGTTTTCTTATAAAAATTATCTTCACCGCTATATAAACCGATCCTAATGTTTCCTTCATCCGATTTTATATTGGTTATACTGATTTGAATACTGTTAGTATTGTTTTGAGCAAAGATTACTATGGGTAATAAAAGTGTTATAATAAATGTAATACATTTAGTTTTCATATTTTTTGTTTTAAAATTAAACTGAATTTGTGGTTAAGAAATAATAGGATTTGTATTTATGTCTTTACCTTAAAAATCATAAATTATCCAATTGATTATCTGTTTTATTATCACTGATAGTCCAGAAGAATCCAACGATAAAAAAGCGATCTGCCGTTGGTCTAATTGCCCGTCTAGCAAAATCTCCATTTATGTTTGGTGTATTGGCATATTGATAATTAAACACATTATCAAAACCTAGTACGTTAGATACAGATACAAACAGGATTTTTTGTTGACTGATTAAATAGGCCCAACTCATATCCAAAGAATTAAAAGTCCTTGTTTTCTCGCCTAAAAAGTTAATCGTGTTTGGATCCGTATATGGACGTCCCGAAGCAAAATTATAGGTAGCACTGATTAATGATTTCCAATCCTTAGCCCAATATTTTCCTACAACTGAGAGATTATGGCTTGTCGCAAAATTAGGAGTAGCACGCTCGGGATAGTTTCTATAATCTCTCTCTGTATCCAGATAGGAATAACTAGCCCAATACTCCAAGTTTTTGATAGACTTATTATCTCTCCAAAACAAATCTAACCCTGCAGCATATCCATCTCCATTGCTATTATAATTACTACCAAACTGTGGCATTTCGGTATCAAATTTTGCCAAACGATCATAGCTTTTGTAGTATGCTTCAGCTCTCAATGTTCTACCATTGTTTTGATAGAGGTAATTAAAAATATAATGCGATGACTTTTCTGGATCTAGCGAACTATTATATTTAAGGATATCTTGCTGTGGAGCTTGATAAAAATCTCCATATGCTAGAGAGATTTGTGATTTCTCGGCAATTTTATAAGCTAAAGAGGCTCTTGGTGATATTTTAGTAAAGTCTAGTAGTGCATTATGAGTTGCTCGTATCCCTAATTGCATTGCCAATTTTTTATTAAAAAATATATTCGCTTCAGAAAAAGCAGCGGTGCTATTATTTTTAAAACTGCTCTGGAAATTTCCAAAAGAAATATCACTAGCTTCTTCTTTAAAGTTTCCAAGAAATTGTTCTGCACCAAAACTTAATTTGAAACGATTGCTGAATCTCTTTCTTAGTTTTACCTTTAGGTGAGCTGCATTGTCATCATTATCAACATTTGTTTCTACAATTTTTATAGTATTATGATCATTGGCAAAACTAGCTCCTGTTGCCACTGTCCAATCATTTCCTAAATCACCTTTATAAGATGCGTTGATGTATAGATTTCTGTTTTTAAGTCCAAAGTTAATCCCTTCTGGTACGTTAATATCTTCTTGGATTAATTCGAAATCTGTATAATTTAATCCTCCGTATAGTTTAAATAGCCCCTTATCGAATTGATGCCTGTATACCGCTTCTCCGGATAAAGATTCAAAAGGTTTAATCCAATCTACACGTTGAGAAATGATTTCCTGATATGGTTTTAGATTCAAATAGAATGCATTAACACTAAGAGAGTTTTTTTTCCATTTTTGAGTATTTCCAACTCCGAGACCAACACTAATAAAAGATAAGTCTGTTTTTTCTTGTTCTGGCTCATCAATCGTATTCAATAATAAAACACTGGATAAGGCATCACCATATTCTGCCGAATATCCACCTGTTGAAAAATTAGTTCCTTTAAACAAGAAAGGAGAGAAGCGACCACGAGTTGGAATATTATTAGCTGTTGCTGCAAAAGGTTGAAAAACACGAAGTCCATCGATATATACATTGGCTTCATTAGCGTCACCACCTCTTACAAATAGTCTTCCATCTTCTGCAACAGTTGAGGTGCCGGGAAGCGTCTGGAAAGCCCCAATATAATCCCCGGCAGCTCCGGCAGTGGTAACAATATCTAAAGGAGTTAATACAGATGCTTTGCTATTATCACCAGCAGAGAAGGTACCAGCATTAAGAATAACACTACCTAGTGAATTGACATCTTCTTTTAATGCTATTTTTAGATTTTTCATTTCGCTAACGGAAACATTTAATGAATAGGTCTCAAAAGAAAGAAAAGAAACTACCAAAATTTGTTCACCAGTTTCGGTAGTAGTAAAAGAAAAAGTACCATCATCTGCTGATGATGAACCGTCATAAGTTCCATCTAAGTATATGTTGGCACCTGGAATTGGAACTCCTGATGGTTCTGTAACAGTTCCAGAAATTGTAGTTTGAGCCTGTAAAAATGCTAAGGTAAGTAATAGAATTGTGGTTAGTAGTGATTTCATCTGTTCGTTTATTGGTTATGATTGATGCCTCAAAATTGAGGCAAACCATGAGATAATAAAATTGAATACTACCGAACTGTAGAAATAGTAGGATGGATTGTGATGTTGGTTAAAAATGGGATATTTGAAATAAACTAAGAAATTAGTTGAATCATTTAGCTAATTTCTTGGTTTTATTAATCATAACCGATTAGAAAAATGAAAACGCAACTAATAGTCATTATTACCTTGATTTTATTTGCAGCAAAAAGTCAAGAAATCACAGTTTTTTATAAAGAAAAAAGACAACCTGCTCAGGTTTCTAACCGACATGAATCTATTGATTTAGAAGAATTTTCAGAATACAGAATAGAAATTAGGAAAATAACGGCTGCAATGAGAGCAGATAAGGATTCTACAGAAATTTTTAGAAAAATGATACAAGATGAAGCATGTAAAATGTCAGCTCATTCTAAGAAATTGGTTAGAGAACCATTAAAAATCCCGGCATATGATTATATCACAGTTTTAAAAATTAATCATGAAAAATCGTTGTATTACCCGCAAGAGTAGGTTAGTAATGATACCGTTTCGGAAATGAGGACTAATAGAAAAGGTAAGGAGTTTACTAGAGAACGTATTAATTGTAATAACTCCGAAGTTGTTTATACAGATCAATCTCAGGAAAAAAATAAGTTCTTTAGAAGCATACGAGTTTGATCTTAGAGTCAGAAAATTTTTGATAGATGAAGCGTTAGACAATCTACAATGGACATTGACTAAAGAAACAAAAAAAATCGATCAATATTTGTGTTATAAAGCCAGACTGAATAATCCAGACAGGTATACCAATACTATTAAATCAATTCATGGCCCTAAAGGGGATTATGGACTTCCTGGACTCATACTTGATCTACAAGAAGGTGAAAGAACAGTTAATTTTTATAAAACATATGTGCTCCCCCGAAGAAGGTTTTGAAGTAAAACTTCCAACTGAGGGGAATAAAATAACTAGAGAAGAGTTAAAGCATTTGCCGTCAAAACTATTTAATCAGTATTAATAGGTCGCTGGTTGCTATACTCGCTCTATAGAATTCTCTTCTTTATTCTTAAAAGGTCTTACAATAAGTCTTGCCGCTTTATCATAATTAATATAATTATAGGTCCAGTTAAAGAAGGTAACAAAGCGGTTTCTAAACCCAACTAAAAACCATAAGTGGATAAACATCCATATAAACCAGGCAAAAAATCCTCCAAAACGAAATTTACCTATATCTACAACTGCTTTGTTACGACCTATGGTAGCCATTGATCCTTTGTCAAAATATTTAAAAGGAGTCATTGGTTTTCCTTTTAAATGTCTTTTTAGGTTTTTCACTAAGTGATTTCCTTGTTGGATAGCTGGTTGTGCTACCATTGGATGTCCTTTCGGATAATCCTCCGTTTGCATCAAAGCGATATCGCCTAAAGCATAAACATCATCATATCCTTCAATTTGATTATAATGGTTTACCTTATATCGATTAGCTCTTGGTATAATAGCATCTGCTTGCAACCCTTCTATCGGAGCTCCTGTAACACCAGCAGACCAAATAAAAGTAGCCGTTTTTAGGGATAAATCTGTATTGGTAGATACCAGATTAGATTCATAATTTGTTACCTGCGTATTTGTATGAATATGAACTCCCATTTTTTCTAAGAATTTGCTAGCCTTTTCCGACGCATTTTCGCTCATTGGCGGTAATACTCGGGCAGCACCTTCTATTAGATGAATTTCCATAGCATTAAAATCCATATCAGGATAATCACGAGGCAGTACATTAAGTTTTAGTTCTGCAATTCCTCCTGCTAACTCTACACCAGTAGGACCTGCACCTGCTAATACAAAACGTAATAATTCTTTTCTCTTTTCTTTATCCGTAGTAATTACTGCTTGTTCTAGGTTTTCTAGTATTAGACTTCGTAAATTCAAAGCTTGAGGTAAGTTTTTCATTCGCATTGAATTTTTCTCTATGGCTTCATTTCCAAAGAAATTGGTTCGCGCTCCCGTGGCAATTACTAAATAATCATAAGTAATGCTACCTATTGCTGTATGAACCTCTTTACTCTTTGGGTCGACAGCAGTTACTTCTGTCATCCTGAAATATGTGTTCTTACCACGTTTTACGATTTTTCGTAACGGATATGCAATAGAATCAGGTTCTAAAGAAGCTGTAGAAACTTGATATAATAAAGGCTGAAATGTATGGTAATTATGTCTGTCTAATAAAACGAGTTGTACATTTTCTTTTACCATTTTTCTAGCAAGTGCAACTCCAGCAAAACCACCTCCGATAATCACTAATCTTGGTAAATTAGTATAAGGAATATTCATAAATATAATCTTGTATTACAAAGATAAATGATAATATCATATACACTATAGAATATTTATTTTTGTTAAACTTTAAGAATAAAATTACTGATTATCAGTTGATAAAGATGGTTTTTTTTTAAAAGAAACTGTAATAGATAGAAAAATTAATCTTTAATGTGTAACGGATTTGTTTTAATGTCTACATATAAGATGTAACTAACTAAAGTGAATAAAGAATTAGAACATAGTTTTGTAACCAATCTTGAGCAAAATCAAAATATTGTGCACAAGGTCTGTAGGATATATACCAATGATGCAGACTCACATAATGATTTGTTTCAGGAAATAACTATTCAGTTATGGAAAGCATATCCAAAGTTTAGAGGAGATTCTAAGTTCAGTACTTGGATGTACAGAGTTTCTTTGAATACGGCTATTACTTTATATCGTAAGTCTAAAAGAAGTATAAAAACTACGGATTTTGATGCTGTAGATTTTAGAATAAAGGCAGAAGAGTATGATGATGCAATAGAACAACAGCTTAAGTTAATGTATGCAGCAGTAAAACAACTTAATGATATAGAGAAAGCTTTGGTTTTCTTATATCTAGAAGATAAATCATATAAAGAAATTGCAGAGACTATGGGGATCTCTGAAGTAAATGCGAGAGTGAAGATGAATCGAGTGAAAACGAAGTTGAAAAAAATATTAAACCCATAATTATGGATGAATTAGAATTATTAAAAAAAGACTGGAAGAATCAAGAAGGAGGGCTTCCTAAGTTATCATATAATGAAATCTATAAGATGATTTTAAAGAAATCATCTTCAATGGTAAAATGGATTTTTGTCATTAGTGTTTTAGAATTTATTTTATGGTCTTCGATTGATATTATAGTACGGTTAAGCGGGCACTATGATGAACTTGAGGTTCATGGATTAGAAGGTTTTTCTATTTTTAGTACAATACTGTCTTATAGTATCTTGATATATTTTATGGTTCGATTTTACCTGAATTATAGAACTATCCAAACTACAGATTCAGCTGTTGTATTGATGAAAAATATACTCAATACTAGAAAAACGGTGAAACAATATATATGTATCAATATTGGTTTTTTAGCATTGACAACTTTAGTAATTACGAGTTATATGGCATTTTATACAGATGCATATACCAGTAAATCAATAGATCAAGAAGTGCCGACTTATTTAATTATAGTTACTACCCTAATCGTAGTAGCAGTTTTTCTAGTACTTTTAGCATTATTATATAGATTGATATATGGTATCTTGACAAGGAAACTTAAGAAAAATTACGAAGAACTTCAAAAATTAGAAGTTTAAAAACAAATAAAAAATCCCTGATACATTCGCTGAAAAGGGATTTTTTATTTATTCTCGTTAAAAGCCGAAGGTAACAGCTGAGGAATGAACTTAATTAATAAAGGCATTAATAAACTTCCACCAGGTAGAATAAAAATAGCTAAAGACGGAATAGTTTTACAAACATCCAATAATTGCTGTTTTACTTTTTGCTTTTCTTCTTTAGATAAATCTCTAACGGCGGATTGACCCAATAAAATCATTAAATCTTTACTTTCTGAAATTTCTTTAATTAACCTTTTCTTATTTCTAAGAATTAATACACTCACCGTTCTAGAGGTTTGTTTATAAAAGTGATGTGCGGGATTAGAATAATTAAAAAAGGAAATATCTTCTTTATGTTCTTTTACAAATGACTGTACAGAATATAGAGATTCTTTTACCCATTGATTTGGTAATCCTAGTTCTAGTCCTAGTGTGCGAATAAAATCCTGTTCTCCAAAATCAATTTCTTTATCATTCCATACCGCTAAACTGGTAAGGTCCAAAATATATCTTTTCTCTAGATCATCGGTATACTCATCCAGATCGATCTGATCAAAACTGGCATCTTCATCGGTATTAACTTTTGTATATCTTACAGATGAAGCAAATAGTTTGACCAATAACTCATCGTAATTATCTTTTTCGATTTTAGAGTTTAAAGCTAGAAAAACAATATTAGTCAAGGTTTCTTCCAGTGCAGCTGCATATTCAATAGGGTTCTTATCATGAATCAAGAAATGCTCAAAAGCCAATACATCAATAAATAATAGTGCATTTGTTAATAAGTGGCTAAAATTTTTCTTAAAAATAGATTCATTGGTTTGGATACGCGTGTGCATAATCTTCTCCAGCTTTTCACTCTTACTGGTAGTCAATGTATTGATGAAAGAGAAGAAAGATTTTTTAGTATCCAAGTATTCATAAAATTCTATAAGCGCTTTTATACAATCTTTTGGGTCACCATTATCAATGGTTTCAAAGTAGGTTATTACTAAGGCTGCAAAAAGGTTGATTTTTGTTTTCTCTTCTTCAGAATAAATAATTTCCGAATCATTAGGCAAGACTATTTCTACCGATGTACCGTAAATAAAACCTACGTTCCTAAGTCTTGAATATAACATATCCAAAGAAGACTGAGAAAGAGTGTAAACATCAAAATCTCTTAGAAATTTATCTATCCAACCAGTAGTTGAAGGGTTCATTGGTTAATTAGTTTACTGCAAAGTTAATTTTTTTTTATCTAAACGAGACGCTATGATCATTAAGATGAGTAATAAGTTAGTTAACAAACCTTTAACATTGTATAGAGAACCGAGACTTTTTTTTCCTCGTATGTATTGACGTAAACATTTAAAATTAAATAAAATGAACAAGATTAGAAAAACAAATTTATTCATCCTTGGTGGGCTTTTCAGTTTAGGAGTTGCACTTATGGCAGCGGATCATATTGATGCCCCAGCAGTCGTAGGAAACACAGCAGATATTACAGATCTTTATGCTTTTGAAGGTGCAAATCCAGATAATACTGTATTTGTAGCAAATGTTCAAGGACTATTAGCACCTGGAAGTTCAGCTACTTTTGATGAAAACGTATTGGTAGAAATTAACATCGATAATGATGGTGATTTAGTAGAAGATCTAGTTATACAAGCAATACCTAGAGATGGTATCATGTATTTTTTTGGGCCATACCAACCTTCACAAACGGGACTTAACAGCACGATTGATGAAGATACCCAATATCTAGGTCAGGTAGCGATCAGTTCAGGATCTGGCGGAACTACATCAGAAGCAAATGGAATTTCATATTTCGCAGGGTTAAGAGAAGACCCTTTCTTTTTTGATTCCAATCAATTCAATGCAATTATTGGAGGAATGGCTTCTGGAGGTTTCAATAATCCTGGTAATGATGATTTCGATGGTACCAATGTATTATCATTAGTTGTAGAAGTTCCTAATGCACTTCTAGGAGGAACATTTAGTCATCCAGCAGGAACGGGAGTTGAAGTATTTAATACTTGGGCAGAAGCAAAAAGAAAACAATAATTAGAAATTTTTAAAACAATACATATTATGAAACTTAAGAAATTAAAAAATTTATCAGCTGCTTTGATAGTTCTAGCAGGATTAGCAAGTTGTAGTAGTGATGATGACACGATAGTAATTAATCCGCCCGTTGCTTTGGATTTTTCCGGAACTTTCACACAAGAAGATCAAATGGGGCGCCCAGGAATCAATACCGTTTTTAGTGCAACACCAGATATCGAAAATAGCTTTAATGTTACTATTCCTTCTGAACAAGGAGCAAATTTTCAGTCTTTATTCGAAACTCAATTAGTAGGATTACATGATGCATTTGGAGCAACATATGAAAATAATATTTTAGGTTTAGACATTACAACCCTAACTACTGTTTTAGCATCAGATGTTTTACAAGTGGCTCCTGGAGTGCCCACAACATATTTTGATGGAACGAATGTGTTAACAGGAAGAAAATTAACAGATGATGTAATCGATGTATCCTTAATACTATTGTTTGGTGGACAAACGGGAGATCGCTTTAATGGACAGGATTTAGATAATGATGGAACTCCAGATTTACCAATACTTGTTACTGATGGAGTTAGTAATGCCGGAGAAACACCATCAAATACATTCCCGTATTTAGAGTCTCCTCATGGTTCATAAATAACGATTAAATACTTACTTCAAACTGAGTCTGTCTATTGATTAAAATCAGCCCTCAAATGATTTTATACTCTTTAATACAGGTAAATACGATAGACTCAGAATGATAGTTGAAACTCAAAAAACAAAACAAATGAAAATATCAAATAACATAATAGGTTGCATAATAGGAATGCTTATTATTTCTTGTCAAAAACAAGAAACTAGCATTACGAATCCGGAAGATTATACAGTGTATCTTACCGAGAAAAATAATCAAATAGTTGAAGAATCGAAAGGAAGGTTACAGTTTTGGAATTCTAGAATAAAGGAAGATAGTCTTCAGATTACGGCTTTAGGACCTGCAGCAGCAGCTTATACAGAATTATTTCAAGCTACCGGAGATATAGACTATCTTAAATTAGCTGAGAAAGCATTAACAAAATCTGCAGAGATAGCAGTCATTGGAAAATCAGGACATCTTTTGGCACTAGCTCATAATTATATATCACAACATAGATTTATTGAAGCAAAAGAAGCTGCTCAAGGAGCTTATCTTTCAAAAACAGATAGTAAAGCTACAGAGATGGTATTGTTTGATATCTCTATGGAATTGGGAGAATATGAAAATGCAGCCAAGTATTTAGAAAGAATAGCAAATCAGAGTGATTACGATTTTCTAATCCGTTTAGCTAAATGGAATGACTATAAAGGAAATTTGGATGCTACCATTAGGAATATGGAAAAAGCACTAAAGATTGCAGAAAGCAGCAAAAATCAAGGGTTACAATTATGGTCCTATACGAATTTAGCCGACTATTATGGTCATGCTGGTAGGATAAGAGAATCTTATGATCATTATTTAAAAGCATTAGCAATTGATCCTTCTAATGCATATGCAAAGAAGGGAATTGCTTGGATTGTATATTCCTATGAACATAAGCCAGAAGAAGCATTAAGAATTTTAGACGTACTTACTAGGAGTCATCAAAGTCCTGATTATTTTTTATTAAAAGCAGAAATAGCAGAGTTCCAAAAAGAAGATATAACTAAAAGAGTGCATCTTAAGAGATACGAGCACGCTGTTAAAGACAAACAATATGGATCTATGTATAATACACATACTGCATTACTTCTTGCCGAAGAATACCAAGCTTTTGAACAAGCTTTGGAGATAGCAGAAGAAGAAATACGGAACCGTCCAACTCCACAATCATATGACCTAAAAGCATATATACTAAATTTAAAAGGAGATCATAAAGAAGCATTATCAATTGCTGAGAATTATATAGTTCATAAGACGTTCGAGCCTTTAGCAAGTTTCCATATTGCTCAGATTTATAAAGCAAATAATTTATCAAAGAAAGCAAGTTCAATTATCGAAGAATTGATTGGAAGTAGTTATGAGTTAGGCCCTGTTATTTCTCAGAAAATAATAAATTTGTAGGTGCCTATTTTCTCCAAATTACTAAAATAAAAATCTACATGAAAAACATACTTGTGATACTTTCGCTGATATTCGGCTTGAACACTTATGCTCAAAATCAAACTTTAAAAGGAAAAGTTGTTGATACATTTGATACTCCTCTGTCTGAAGCTTACGTATATAATAACCAGGCCGAGAAACATACACATACTTTAGAAAACGGAACTTTTTTACTTCCTAAAGTAGCAACTAATGATACACTAACGATACGTCTCTTAGGTTTTGAGACCAAAAACTTGATTATTAAAAAAACTGATTTTGAAGAAGGCATCAAAATAGTATTAGAAAATAAAATTTTTCAGTTAGATGAGTTAGTTTTAAAGCAAGAAATAAATCCATTACAGTTGATAAACAAAATAGATATGAAAGTGAATCCGGTAAACTCTTCTCAGGAGTTATTGCAAAAAGTACCTGGTTTATTTATAGGTCAGCATGCTGGAGGAGGTAAGGCAGAACAAATTTTTCTTAGAGGATTTGATGTTGATCACGGAACTGATGTGTCGATTTCTGTGGATGGTATGCCTGTGAATATGGTTTCTCATGCGCACGGACAAGGTTATGCCGATTTACATTTTATAATTCCGGAAACTATTGATAAAATAAGCTTTGGTAAAGGTTCCTATACTGCCGATCAAGGAAATTTTAATACAGCTGGGTATGTAGCATTTAGAACAAAAGAGAGTTTTATTAATAATGAGATTAAAGTAGAAGCTGGGGATTTTAACACATTACGGACAGTAGGGTTATTTAATCTTCTAGAAACTTCTCCGAAAGAAAATGCTACGTTAGCATTAGAATATGTAGAGAGTGACGGTCCTTTTGAATCTCCACAGAATTTTAATAGAATTAATATAGCAGGTAAGTTTATCAAGCAATTATCGGATAACAATAAGATAGCTGTTGCCGCTTCACATTTTACTAGTCGTTGGGATGCCTCTGGACAAATACCAAACAGAGCTGTAGATCAGGGAATTATTTCGAGGTTTGGAGCTATTGATGATACAGAAGGTGGAACTACATCCAGAACTAACTTTAATCTAACATACGATAAGTTTATTGCGGATAATTCTACGTTTAAAACCAATGTGTTTTATACAATGTATGATTTTGAACTGTATTCTAATTTCACCTTTTTTCTTAATGACCCAATAAACGGAGATCAGATAAGACAAAAAGAAAGTAGAGAACTGTTTGGTTTTAATAGTGTTTTTAGTTCTACAAAGTATTGGGATCAAGTCGAATTGAAATTTAATGGAGGAATCGGGTTGCGAAATGATGCGATTGATAATAACGAATTATCCAGAACAGCTAATAGGAATGAAACACTCGAAAACGTAAGTTTTGGAAATGTAAATGAAACAAATGCATATGCTTTTGCAGATGTTACTTTTGATTTCGGGAAATTTAAAATAACGCCTGTCGTCCGCTTGGATTATTTTAAATATATCTATGAGGATGCGTTATTGGCTCCTTTTACTGTTCAATCTGAAACAAAATCTATTATAACACCAAAATTGAGAGTTTCTTATGATCCAACTGATAACCTACATTTTTTTGCAAAATCAGGAATTGGATTTCACGGTAATGATACTAGAGTAGTAACTGCCCAAAATGGGGAAGAAATTTTGCCTAAATCATATGGTGTAGATCTTGGGATGAATTGGAAACCTTTCTCAAAAGTATTTTTGAACACGACGCTGTGGTATTTAGGACTGGAACAAGAGTTTGTATATGTGGGTGATGAAGGAGTAGTAGAACCTAGTGGAAAAACAAGAAGAACCGGGATTGATATTAGTGGAAGATATCAGCTAAATGATTGGCTATTTTTAGACTCTGATGCCACGTATACCTATGCCAGAAGTATAGAAGAGCAAGATGGTAATGATTATATTCCTTTAGCACCAAAATTTACCGCAGCAGGAGGAATTAGTGTAGAGAATTTACATAATTTCTCTGGCGGAATACGTTACAGACACTTAGGAGACCGATCGGCAACAGAAGACAACAGTATTTTAGCAGAAGGATATACCGTAGTCGATGTATCACTAAATTATGAATGGAAGCAATTTGACTTTTCAGTAAGTATTGAAAATCTATTTGATACAGAATGGAATGAAACACAATTTGCTACAGAATCCAGGTTAGCAAACGAAGCCCAATCGGAAGAAGAAATTCACTTTACACCTGGTACACCATTTTTTGTAAAAACAGGAATAACCTATAGATTTTAGACTATTATGATTAATAAAATAAAGTATTGCAAAGGTAATTGAGTTAGTCGGTTTTGTTTTTTGATGTTGTTACGGAGAAAGTTTGCTTGCTGGGGGGCAGGCAGGCTTTTTCTTTGTTTAATATAAAAACTAACCGTAGATTTATTTTTTGTAATACGTTTGTATCTTAATTATGTGTATGTGTTTATAATGAAGTGTTATCGAAGTGATAGAGTAGATATTTCAATATAATTTTAAAATACATGCTAACGGATTAGTACTGCCTTTAGATATTAGTGAATCTGAAAAGAAACTTTTTTTTTGTTATTCACGGAAAATTAAAATAACAAACGAAGTTTAGCGATTAATAGGATAAAAATTAAATAGATAATATAACTAATGACGAAATATTCAATTGTAAAATTTAGTAGTATCATTTTACTCTGTGTGTTTGCTTCTTGCAATTTTTTAAATGATAAAAAAAACGAAGCAGCAGAGGAAACTGGAGATAAAGAAAAAGATAATAGGCCTTATTTCGAAGGAGAAATAAAACTATCCGAGTCCAGAGGTCTTTATGGATCTTTAACAAAAGTACATACTACTTATTTTATTTCAGAAAATAGAATAAAAAGAGAACAGCGATGGGGAGGAGTTTATAGTGTGTTGGATAATTATGCAGGTATTATTATTGACTTAAAAAAAGATAGTGTAGTAATGTACTATGCGGATAAATTTAGTGATAAAAGAAATAAACATACACTTAGTATCAAAGATTATAAATCTCAATTAGAAAATAAAGTAATGCCTAAAGGTATTCCTTCTCCTGTAGATCATACCTTTAAATTACTACCAGAATATAAATTAATAGAACAAATAAAAGATTCTACAATAATTAAAGAGTTTAGCTGTGATTTTACGAGATATCACAATGATACCGATTTTCTAAAACAAGATATATTTGATTCTAAAGAAATAAAGATAAAACGAGAATTATTAGATATGGTATTTTTAAACCTTCCCGATGAGATTAATTTTCCTTTAAAATCAGATGTGAAAACAACTTTTTCTGAAATTAGTAATGATTCGATAATTAAAGGAAAACAAACAAAAGCAATTGATCAATTGGCAAGAAACATATTGCGCAAAAAAGATTCTACTGTTAAGAAAGAAACAGATTTAGAGAAGTTATCTAAAAACAAATGGCTTAATATGGGATTACAAATTCTGAAAAAAGGAGTAGATCTAAATATTCATATTACTTCAGATGTTTCAGATTTTTCTGTTAGAGCATTATCAAGTGTAGATATTTCTATACCATCTGGCGATTTTTCTGAGATTTCGGATTTCGATGAGTTTTTAAACACTCTGCCTAGTGGTGGAGATATAGATTTTGATGATTAAGAACCAATATAGAAACATTGAAGTATTTGACTTTATAAAAGAGGATGTAATTATTTCATCATAAAAAAAGTTTACCATTCTAATTTAGAATGGTAAACTTTTTTTATGATGCTTATATAACAATCTTGTTTTAAGGAGTTTTGGTAGCTTTCTTCGGTACGATACCTGCCATTATTTCTTTATATACATGACTTAAATCTGTTGGTAATAAACCATCGTTTTTAGAATGACAAGAAAAACAGGTGCCATATTGAGAATATGCAGATCCATTTTGCGCATATGTTTCCATCGTACTATTAGCTAATTGACTTGTTCCTATTGCAACTCCAGAAGCTGTTAACGTATCTTTTACCGAATAACTTTTTCCGGTAGGAGCCGCACCGTCATTAGTCCAGGTAGCACCAATAAAAATATAATTTTTACGCATATCTCCATTTGCTAACTGTCCGAGAACGCTATTGTTTGTTGATATAATCTGACTATTAGATGCTGCAACTGAAGCATTTTCAGGATTTGGTACACCAGCATCTGCAACTCCCCATGGCTTGGTCATCTTGGTATTACTGGCAGTTATTGTTTGTTCAGGGTTTGTCTTTGTATTGGCTACAATATCCCCGCTTTCATATTTCATATGTGATTGATTATAAGTGCTACTTGCGCTATCATCGTTTAGTAACCAATCATTTCCGGTATCGGCAGCTACAGTTATGGTTTCAGGAGGAGTAGAATTGTTAAGGTATTTATAGGATAGATTAGGAGCATTATTAACGTGTTCAAAAGTTGCCCATACCATTTCAGGATGACCAGCGGTACTACCTACTATATGAATTCCTATTAAAGCAAGTTTGGCCTTTCTGGTAGGTTTTGTAGTGTTTGGCGTCCAGAGAGTATCTGTTTTTGTGTAGTTAGGTACGATCGCATCCATAGTAATATAATCATTACTATCAGATAAACCAGTTACATCTACCCAAGATGTTTTTATTTCTATAGCCAATGTTTCTGGATCTTTTAATGGTTTACCTATACTGGTAGCAAAAGTTTCAATGCTATCCAATGTAGTCTGAGTAGTTGGAAATTCATTATCAAAAAGTTTTCCAGTTTTAGCACCAAGCACAAACTTTGCGTATACATCGTTTACCATAGTAATATAATATAAGATAGAATCATTTTTTTGCGCGATCAATACATCATCAGTTGCTTGACCTTCTTCAGAATCAATTGGTAAATCGTTTTTTTGAGTGTTGGCTACCGCAGTTATCATTTGACCAGATACATGAGGTATTAATGTTCTTTCTTTTACATTATTTACAACATTAATTGGAGAAACTGTATAAAAAGCAGGAGTTTCTATTACAGTTCCACTTTTATAATCTCCTTCTTGTTTAGGAGATGTCATCCAAAGAAACATTTGTTCTGACCATTTATAAAAATCACAATTGTTTTGATGTGTAAATGTCACACTATTAGCAGGTGTTACAATTCCATTTTTGGAAACACTTTTAGACTTAAACCATGAACTGAAATCAGTAGGTGTTACGACACAAGATTTTAAAACGTCTGCCGGGAGTTTCGAATTTATTGGAGTTATTGCCGCAATTAATGTTTCGGTATCTTCACTTGGAGGATTCGTAACATATTCCTTTTTATTATTTTTATTACACGCTACAATGGTAATTACCATTAGAGTAAGCATCAATAAAGCTTGAAAAGATGATTTTTTCATTTGTTAGTTGTTTAGTTAGTATGATTTTATTCTATTAGAAATATATAGACTAAAATTACCCCAAAAAAAACAACTATAACAGCGTATTTATACGGGTTTTTGGCAGTGTTAGTTTTCGATAAATAAACAGGTAAAAACCTTACTGATGTTTAATAGAGTTCAGTTATTTATAATGTTTTACGCACAAAACAAGATTAAAAATGAAGTAAATATTATTTTAATTATTTATTAGGACTCTACTACACCAAGAGTATATAATTGCTCTAGAGTTGGAGATTCACTTCCTCCTTCTGGTTCTAATGTTATACCAAAAGCTTCCGATTTATTAGGGTTTGTAAGTGAGAAAATTTTTGTTTCCTCTTCTGTAAACTTATCAAGTATTCCTAAGCTAGTAGGAGTAAGCGGATCTAATTTTAAGGACCAAACCTGATATACTTTTCCAGGAGGAGGAGTAGGCAGTCCAGCTACATCTATGTAAGCTGTTTGCTTTTCTTTATCCCAGTAAACGGCAGCATATGCAGTAGGATCTATTTTTTGAGCTCGCAGTGGAATTTGAAGTATGTCTTTATCACGTAAGACACTTAATAACTTTTTTACTTTTGATATATCTTCTTCTGCTACATTAATTTTTCCTTCTAATAAATTTTGTTCTATCTGTGACTCTACTACTTGTTGGCGTAAATTTTTATTCTTATTAAACTGTATAAACAAACCAATTAATAAAGCTACAGAAGCTGCCCAACCAATATACGCCGGCCAGTTATTACGTTTTGTAGCAATTGGAATAACATTTACATCATCATCTGTAAAACTTAACTTTTCTTTAATACGATTAAATACAGATTCTGGATTATAAGGAGCAGTTGCTGCAGATAGCTTCATAAGAGACTTTTCAATTTCTTTTATCTCTTCTTCGATTTCGGGATGTTCTTTTAGTACTTTATATACTTCAGCATTTTCTTTTTCGGATAATGCACCGTATACATAGAGTTCTAATATTCCGGATGATATAAATTGTTTGATATCCATAATTATTCTGCCAAGACTTCTCTTAATTTATTAATGCAAATTCTGTTCCGAGTTTTAATAGTTCCAAGCGGAATGTCTAATTCTTCTGAAGCTTCTTTTTGTGTGAATCCTTTAAAAAATAATAAATCAATGACTTTTTTACAAATAGGTTCTAATATATCGATGTACTTTTTTATACCTATAGCATCCATCTTACTGGAGAAATTACTTTTCTCTTCTAGTATATCTACGAAATAATCTGCAGTTTGGTTTTGTTGAGAGTTTTTAAAAGCTACTGATCTTGTTTTATCTATAGCTGCATTACGGGCAATATTAAGTATCCAAGTAAAAAAACGACCTTTTTTTTCTGAGTAAGAATCAGCTTTATTCCAAACTTTCACAAACACATCTTGTAACACTTCTTCTGATAGAGTCTCATCTCTAAGAATAGTGTAAATCACGCCAAATATGTTCTCTGCATACATTTCATAAATTCGCTGAAAAGCTTTTTCATTTTTTTGTTGCAGCTGAATAATCAGTTCATTGGGTTGCATAGGCCGGTAAGAGAGATTGTTTTCTAGGAAGAAGTATTCAATTTTAAAAAAAGAAAAAGGCTGTTATTAACAGCCTCTTTTATGCATGTTATTCTATAATTCCTCCGCAGCTTACTCTACTTCCTGCAGCACCTGATGGTTGAGATTTATAATCATCAATACCCTGATGCACTATGATAGCTTTACCAACAATATCTTTTTTATCATCCCCACATCCGATACACCATTCGTTAGTTGCAAAAGTGATAGAACCTTTACCATCTGCAGAAGTATTAAAATTACCTATATCTCCTTTATGATATCCTTCTGATGCTCCCCATTTTCCGTGTGGCTCAATAGTCGGATTCCAATGTCCTCCAGTTGATTTACCATCTGCAGAAGAACAGTCGGCTTTTTCATGAATATGGATAGCATGTTCACCTTCAGATAACCCGCTTAAATATGCTACCATAGTGACCATGCCACTTTCTTCTGTAAAAGTAACATTTCCAGATACTTCACTATCGCTTTTTGGTGTCAAAGACATTGCTAGAGTCTTTGAAGTAGTAGTTTCTTCTTTTTCCTCAGTAATTTCTTCATTTACCTTGTTTTCATATTCCTTTCCTTCTTTCTTATCACCTTTACAGCTAAGAATAACGATAGATAGAAAAGCAATTACCAATAGGTTTAGAGTTTTCATAATTTAATGATTTGTTACGTTTTGTTTAAACTAATATAGGGCAGTTTTACCTTACAGCAAAGGATTTAAGAGGTTTTTAGATTTTGTTATATACTAATTGTACTTAATTCTGTAATACTAACTCCAGAATTAGTATCAAGTGCTAGTTTGTATTGATACAATCCAGTTTCTCCAATAGCTATTAGGAGATCTCCAAAAATAATTACATCAAATGCATTTTGATTAATAGATGTAACCAAGTTAGATGTTGCAGGATTGGATATGTCAAATACTTTAATCTCATTATCACAAACAATTAAAAAATCATCATATAACCCTAATCCTCTTGGAAAAGCGAGATTTCTGGAATTAATCAAAATAGGTTCAGTTATGGTGGTAATGTCATATACCTGTAAGACATTGATATTATTACCACAAAATGTATCAGAGTGTAGCGTAACAAAAGCATGTGTGTCATTAGCAATAACTGGATCACAGGCAGTAAAATGTTCTACTTGAGATAATTTTTCTGGGTATTCAGGATTTGTTAATCCATATATAAACATTCCATTTCTGGATCCTATATATAAATAGTCCTTATAACTAAAAAGAGTTTCAATATTAAACCCAATTGGGATCGTATTTACTTGTACGGGATCTGTAATATCTGTGATGTTAAATACAGTAAGATCAGTATTGTCTACAGTATATAAATAATTTCCTTTTAGTGTAAATGTTGCTAAAGATCCTCCGGTACCATCAGCTACAGGAGAGAATGAATCATTTGAAGAGTCAGAGTCGCAACTAAATATTATAAAAGAAGTGAGTATTATATAGATATATTTTTTCATAATGTTTGTTTTAGTTAATTAGTGTCCAACCGATCACTACATTATTTTCGGGAATACTATATGGAAGAAACCCATCTGGCGAACGCAATTCTGGAAATACATTGATCACTCTTTTTGTAAGGGTGATTCCGTTATTGGTATCATATTCTACAGAAATTAAATCTGTTGCTTGGTTTATATAGATTATATTATCCCGTATGGCAAGATCTGTGGATCCAGGAGCTTCTAAAAATTTTATAGGAGTAGGTAATGTAGGGTCAGAATTATCGTATATATGAAACCCCTTATGTACTTCATTGATAAAAAGTAGATTGTCCTTGATATAGATTTTTCCAGAAGTACTAATGGATATAGGATTCTTCAGAGACACTGAATTTTCGAAATCGGTGCGATCTAGTAGTACAGGTTCATATCTAGAGAAAACGGGATCATCATCGCTATTTTCGCAATCTACCATAAAGGGACAGCAACTCTGCAAGGATATCAGGAACAAGCCTAATACTAATAATTTTGTTTTTTTCATCTTTTGACTGTTTGACTAAAAGATGGAATTTTACTGGAATGGTTGCGTTAAGAATAAGACTTTAGATATAAATAGGTTTTATAACTTCTTTATTAATTCTCTGGGATTTTTAATGCCTAACCTTATGTTTTCTGTAATGATTAAAGCTTTATCAATACGAGTTTGAGAATTTTTAAAACCTAGTACATAATAAATTAGACTTCTTTTTTTACCAGCTGTAAAAGATTCAAAAATCTCAGAAGCTTCTGGATCACTTTGTAATACGGCTTCTAGTTCTTCGGGCATCTCTACACCATATTTAGAAGTATCTTCAAGCAATTGAACCTGAAAATAATCACTTGGAAAAACTCCCAATTGTTTTTGATATTTCTTGCTGAACATTACTGAGAATAGCTCTTTTCTTTTTTGTAATGCTGCGTGAAACTGAACAGACTTATTCTGATATTGTGCTTGAACAACAACTCTTTTATGATTTTGATTTATAAAAGACTCAGCAATTTCAGCCGGAATCAGTATACTATGTATAGATTGTAAGGAAGTTTCAAAAACAGGGCTTTTCATGTATTCATTTTTCTAGTTGTTTCGGATTTGGATAGGAGCCTTTTATTATAAATTGAATTAGCACTAAATCAATAGTGATATTTATTTTATAAACTCAAAAATATAGAAAAATTTTAAGCTAAAATATTTCCTACTTAGAATAAGTTGTTTAATCATTTCACCTATTTATTAATCAAAATATGCATAAATGACCTCTGGAGGTTATTTTTTTTGAAAAAATTAAGAAAAAATTCTACAGGTATACCGTAATCATAAAAAGGGATAGTTATTATTCTGATTTTCAGAACTCCAAAATAATCGGATAAAAATATTTTCTAAACTCTAGTGTTCATGTAGGTTAACTAACAATTGGTAGTTTGATGTTTTTCATTTGTTTTTGATGTTGAAAAATATTCACTTAAAATGTGAAATGATTGAGTTTTGTTTAGTGATATAAGATTTATGTAATAGATACTTCTGATTTTGTTAAATTTAGTTAACACAAATTCAAAATTTATATATATGAAAAAAATGTACTCGTTTGTCTTATTTACTTTGTTAATGGGACAGGCAATGTTTGCACAAAACATCATGGATGGTATTGTTAAAAACCACCTAAACGAAACAATCACTAAATCTGCTCTGACAACAGAAGACGTATCAGAGTGGAAAGTAACAAATGTAGTTCCTTCATTAAATCCTGCGATACAACACGTGTATGTTCAGCAGTATTTTCAGGGAATTCCAATACAGTATGCGACTTATAAACTTACTGTAAAGAACAAAGAGAAAGTAACTTGGGAGATTGATCAATTCATAAAAGATGTAAAATCCAAAGTTACTTCTGCAAAATCATCTTTATCAGCAGAAAGTGCGATAATGAATGTAGCAAGAGCTCATAATTTACAATCTCCACAATTAGTTAGAGCGAAAAGTAAAGCTGATGGAGTATTGGTATATGAGAATTCCGGAATTACTTTGGAGCCTATAGAGGCTAAACAAGTATATATCAAACAAGATGATAAACTGGTATTAACTTGGAGAGTAAGTTTATACCAGAAAGATGGACAGCATTGGTGGAATGTTAATGTTGATGCAACATCAGGAAAAATTTTATACACAGAAGATTGGGTGATTACGTGTAATTTTGGAACTCCAGACCATGAAACTCATAATCATGGAGAGTCTGTATTATTTGATAAAGATATTCCTACGGTTCCAACTAAGGCAGAAGCTTCTGCTGCACTAGCACCAGATTCTTATAATGTTTATGCGATGCCAATAGAAAGTCCAATTCATGGTAGTCGTTCGATAGTAACTGATCCTGCAAATACTGCAGCATCACCATTTGGATGGCATGATACGAATGGTAGTGCTGGGGCTGAGTTTACAATTACTAGAGGTAATAACGTTTGGGCTCAGGAAGATAGAAATGGTAATAATGGTACCGGTTTTTCTCCAAATGGAGGAGCAAGTCTTGATTTTAATTTTCCAATTGATCTTAGTCAAGGACCATCAACATATGATGACGCAGCAATAACCAATCTTTTCTACTGGAATAATATTATGCATGATGTATTTTATCAATATGGTTTTGATGAGGCAAGTGGAAATTTCCAAGAAAATAACTATGGAAATGGTGGAGCAGGAAGTGATTCTGTAAATGCAGATGCGCAAGATGGAAGTGGAAGTAATAATGCAAACTTCTCAACACCAGGTGATGGAGGAAATCCTAGAATGCAGATGTTCCTTTGGACAAGTCCAAATCCTGATAGAGATGGAGATTTAGATAACGGGATCATTGCTCATGAATATGGTCATGGTATCTCTATCAGATTGGTTGGAGGACCTTCTTCTAATAATTTAGGTGGTTCTGAGCAAATGGGTGAAGGATGGTCTGATTGGTTTGGATTAATGTTGACTATGAAGGCTGGTGATTCTGGAACAGATTCTAGAGGAATTGGTACATACGCACTAAATCAACCAACTACTGGTAATGGTATTCGTCCGACTCCTTATTCTATTGATAGATCTGTAAATAATACTGATTATGCAGATATAGGAGGATTAGCAAGACCACACGGAGTTGGATATGCATTTGCTACTATTTTATGGGATATGACTTGGGGATTGATGGATGTCGAAGGTTTTGATCCAGATTTCTACAATGGAACAGGTGGAAATAATATTGCCATGGCTTTAGTAATAGAAGGATTGAAAAATACAGCGAACAACCCAGGATTTGTATCTGGTAGAGATGGTATCCTTCAAGCAGACCAAGATTTATATGGAGGTCAGTACGAATGTGTAATTTGGAAAGCATTTGCTGATCGTGGCGTTGGTCAAGACGCTAATGAAAATAACAATGGTGGAACTAATGGACAAACTGATCAAACAGTATCATTTGTTAATCCTTGTGATGGCGGTGGACCTGGACCAGGTGGAGATGAATGTACAGGTGATATAGCATCATTCCCGTATAGTGAAAGTTTTGAAGGAAATATTGGAGATTGGTCTCAAGATTCTGGAGATGATTTAGACTGGACAGTAGATTCTAACGGAACTCCTTCTACAGGAACTGGACCAACTGGTGCTGTTGATGGTACTTCTTATATTTATGTAGAAGCTTCTGGAAACGGAACAGGATTCCCAAACAAAAGAGCTATCTTAAATTCACCTTGTTTAGACTTTAGTGGATTAACTTCTCCAACATTAAGTTTCCAATACCATATGGTAGGTAGTGCGATAGGGACTTTTGATGTAGAAGCAAGAACAGATAACACAGGAAACTGGACAAGTGTATTTAACAGGACTGGAGCTCAGGGAACTGATTGGAACACTGCTAGTGTTGATCTTTCAGCATATGCAGGAAATGCTAGTGTACAATTACGTCTTAATACAGTTACGGGAGATAGCTGGCAAGGTGATGTTACTATCGATGGTTTAAGTATTACTAATGGTACAACGGATCCAGGACCAACTTGTGATGCAATCGATTTTAATACTTTTTCAATTAATCCATTTGCTACTCAAGATTCTGTTGGTGACTTCTCTATTGTAAATGGTGGAGCTGGACTATCAATGTCTAATAATACTTGGAAATATATTCCATTAAGTTATACAGTGACTGCCAATACGGTTATAGAATTTGATTTCAGTAGTACTGCTCAAGGAGAAATTCACGGAGTTGCTTTTGAGAATGATAATACGTTAACTTCTACAAGAGTTTTCAAAGTTCACGGTACTCAGAATTATGGAGTGACTAATTTTGATAATTATTCTAGTGGAACAACTACATATGTAATTCCAGTAGGTAATTTCTACACAGGAAGTATGGATCGATTAGTATTCATTAATGATAATGATGCTGGATCAGGAAATACTTCAGTTTTCTCTAATGTTAAGATTTATGAAGGATCTTGTAATGGATCGGCTGTAGTAGCTGATTTCGGACCTACAGTACCTATCTTAGGAAATGAAGATGAAGAAGGTGTTTCTGCTTTCACAATTGCACCAAACCCATTAAAGAGTGGTGGTTTATTGCAAATTTCTATGAAAGACTCTAAGAATTCTGATAATGTGTATTCTATTATGAATATGGTAGGACAGATTGTTGGGCAAGGAACCATAAGTGGTAGCAAAACTATCAACGTTGGTAATCTTGAAGTAGGTATGTATTTACTAAAAGTTCAAGGAGAGACAAAACGATTTATAATCAAATAAATAAGATTATATACAAAGTTTTTATCAAGGAGGTTATCTGTTAAGGATAACCTCCTTTATTTTATGATTATTAAGCTTTTGTTGACGAAGTTATTATAGAAGAAGTAAGTTTATTTTCGAAGTTGATAGTTTTTATTCAAAATGTATTTTCATTCCTTCATGAGAATCTTTAAAGCCTAATTCTTCATAAAATTTAATTGCTTCGGGTCTTCTTTTATCAGTAGTTAATTGAAGTAAATGAGCATTTCGCTCTTTCGCCCGATTCATTGCCCAGATAAACATTGTTTTTCCGATTCCAAATCCTCTCTTATCTTTTCTAATTCTTACAGCTTCAATTTGAGCTCTTATTCTACCTTGATATGTTAAATATTGAATGAATGTTAGTTGTAATGTCCCGATAATTTCAAAATCCTCATTTTCAACTACTATCAATTCTTGGTTTTTATCTGAGTCAATCTCTTCAAAAGCTTTTAGATATTCCTTCGGTAAAGGAATTTGGAAGTTTTCTCTTGTTTTTCCAAGTTCATCGTCAGCAATCATTTGTACAATTGATATTATATCTTTTTTTATTGCTTTTCTAAACTTCATATGATATGTTTTTCGTTATTACAGGATAACTCTCTATATGTTATTGCTCGTCAAGAAAATTATCGAACTAGGCAACTTTTTTTATTTTATAGATACTGTTTTTAAGTAAAAGAATAACTAATAAGGGAGTTAATCCATGTGGAATTCTATATAAAACTTCGTGTAAATTCTGATGAATAGATTGTAAAGGAAAATCCCAATAGAAATTAGCAACTATTCTTGCCATAGCTGTTAATAACCCCCACAGCAAGGCATACCATAATCCATATATCTGAACTTTAGGAATAAAAATAAGAATAGCAAGTATAAAGTCCAAAATGCCAACTACATATAAAAAAGATATGGCAGTAGCTTCAGTAAATCCAAAGATTTGTATAGTCATGTCTATAAACTTTCCGGGAACAGGATAAAATCCAAAAGCATATAATCCGTGAGAAAAAAAGGTGAAAGCTATCAGAATTTTTAAAATAAAAATCAAGCTTTTATAATGTGATTTTTTGGAATAACTATATAACAATATAAATGGTAATCCGAATTGAATGCTGTGTTCAAAAAATTGAGCTGTATGGTAAAATTTTTCTTTTGTAAGTAATATGGTTAATATTATCAAACTGCAACCTCCTAAAAATATAGGAATACGAAACCACCTAACAGTAGTCTTTTTTATTACTAAGGTAGAAATGGCTGCAATAAGATATAAAAAACCATTGATTTTAATACCATTTTGTATCATTTGATCAGTACGATCACTAGTGGCATATTCTTGCCATGAAGTATTAAAAATTCCTTCAATTATAGGTCTTAATAAAGATTCATCCCAAAAAAAAGATCTATATGGAGCATCCCAAAAGAGATGTTGCCAAGCTCTACCAATGAAAATTAAAAATACTGATATTTTAAAAATAAGTTGAGTTTGTTCTTTAATCATAATGACAAAATAAAAAGGAATATTGTTAACTGATTACAAATTCAATATTATTTTATCTATAACATATAGTAAAAAATATTAATTCTTAATTAAGAATTAGTTAGAGTTGTTTTTTTATTCAATTAATGGACTAGTTTTATTTATTATAAACTAACTTTATAGAACCAACTTAATTATTTTTTCATGAAAAGAATACTAACCCTTCTTGTAATTTTTATAGGATTACAAGTTACCGCTTCCAATGACAAATATCGACTATCCCTAAGAGGAAATCCAGCAACCTCTATAGTAATAGGGTGGAATCAAATATCTGGTAGTAATCCTACTGTCTATTATGGAACAATCGATTATGGAACCAATTACAGTAATTATCCTAATGCTAAGTCACCAGATAGAACGGTTTCATACAAAAGTATGAATAATACCTTTGCAAGATTAACTGGATTACAACCCAATACAGCATATTATTTTGTAGTAAGAGATAGTCAAGGTACCAGCGAACGGTTCTGGTTTAAAACAGCGTCTGCTGATAAAAGTAGACTATCTTTTATAGCAGGAGGTGATTCTAGAAATAATAGGACACCAAGACAAAATGCTAATCGTTTGGTAGCTAAATTAAAACCACATGCGGTTTTATTTGGTGGAGATATGACAGATAGTGATTCTAGTAGTCAGTGGCAAACTTGGTTTAACGATTGGCAGTTAACTATAGCTGCAGATGGTAGAATGTTTCCGATTATTGCAGCACGGGGAAACCATGAGGATAGTAATAATAGTATATATAATCTTTTTGATGTGCCATCATCCAGTGTGTATTATGCGATCACTTTTGGAGATAATCTTGTAAGAACCTATACGTTAAATACGGAAATTTCAATTTCTGGTAATCAAACTACTTGGTTACAAAATGATTTGAATTCAAATAGCAACGTGTTATGGAAAATGGCTCAATACCATAAACCCATGCGTCCACATGTGTCTTATAAATCTGAGGGAAATAGCCAATATAGTAACTGGGCTCGGCTATTTTATGATAAAGAAGTGAAGCTGGTAATCGAGTGCGATGCACATACCGTAAAAACTACTTGGCCGGTGAGACCTTCTACAGGATCAGGAAGTGATGAAGGTTTTATTAGAGATGATCAAAACGGAACTGTATATGCTGGAGAAGGGTGTTGGGGAGCTCCTCTAAGATCTAACGATGATAATAAAAACTGGACACGGAACTCTGCAAGGTTTAATCAATTTAAGTGGATCTTTATCGATGAGGATAAAATCGAAACAAGAACCATCAGAGTAGACAATGCATCTCAAGTAGGATCTGTATCTAATAATAATGTATTCCAAATTCCTTCTAATTTAGATATATGGAATCCTTCTAACGGAAGTGTAGTGACTATTAATAAAGGAACAACGGTAGATCCAGATCCTGATAATGGTAGCATAAATGTAGCAATCATAAGTGGTGATGATGATGTAGAAGAAGCACAAGATGGAAGCTTGTATACCAATAGCAGTGATTTAGAATTGGTATATGATAGTAATGCTAATGCAGGAAATCAGATAATAGGATTGCGATTTAGGTCTTTGAATTTGCCTAAAAATGCAACAATAACCAATGCTTATTTACAATTTACAGCAGATGAAAGTAATAGCGCGAATGCAGCATTAGAAATTTCACTTCATAACAGTAGTAATTCTTCAGCATTTACGACTAGCGCTAACAATGTTTCTAGTAGACAAGTGTTTTCAAGTAAGGTTCTCTGGAATCCTAATTCTTGGTCTAGTGGACAGAGTAGTAATGCACAACGTACGCCAAATTTGAAAAATATGGTGCAAAGTCTAGTAAACAAAAGTAATTGGGCATCGGGTAATAACGCTTCTTTTATTATCAGAGGGAAAGGAGTAAGTTTAACTAATACATCAGCAAAAAGAGTAGCGGATTCTTACGAAGGAGGTGCAGGAAAAGCGACAAAACTTATCGTAAACTATACGACAGATGATAGTATTCCTGTTGATATTTGTTTAGGGATTTCTCCTTGGCAAAGCGGTATCAGTTATGTTACAGGAGATAAAGTAACATATCTAGACTATTTATACGAGCGTACATCATCAGGTTGGTCAAACTTGGGAGCTTGTGGAACATTACGCAGTAATGTAGATGTATCTAAAATACAGGCACCACCGTTAGAAGAGTTACAGAACGATTTGTTTTTTGTTATATCACCTAATCCTTTTACGGATCAGATTAGTATAAAAACCTCTTTATTTGAACCTAATAAAAAATATACAATTAATGTTTATACTCTTACAGGAAGAGTAGTTCATAAAGAAGATGTTTCCTCTAGACTAAAGAGTACTCCTATTAAATTGACTCCGAAGATTATACAAACGGGAATTTACCTGCTTTCTATTAAAGATGAAAATGGAAAGACCATACATACCAAAAGATTGGTGAAACAATAAGAAACTCCCTAATTGTTTTGAGCAAATAGCTTTAAAACCGTTAGCCAGTTATATGTTAACGGTTTCTATTTTGTTTATATAACATTTTGATAATCATTAGGTAAAGCGTATTCCAGTATTAATTTGGAAATTTAGATAATATTCTTAAAACCATAATTATATGAAACTGATAAAAAAAATTATACTGTTATTCATACTTTGTTTTTCGTTTTCATGCGAAACAGAAATTGACAGTATAGAGAATCAAACATCAACAGTTCAAGAAAAAAGTCAGGTAAGCTTTGATGTTGTGATTAAGTTAGTAGATGAATGGTCTGGTCAGGAAATTCCGGCAAGTACATTACCAGGATATGGAGCTACAAATATAGATACAGGTGAGATTTATTTTGACTCTCGATATGAAGTTGGACTTTTCGAAAGCCTTCCGGTAGGAACATATAGATTTGATGCTCGCGATGGATATTTTGATGGAGCATCTTCTGCAATTATTACCGTAAGTTCAGAAAATGAAACTCCAGAAGGTTGGATTGAAGTGACTTTGAAATATTGGTCAGAATAATAAGACCAGAAGATTTTATATACTTTTCATAATGATAAAAGGGAAGCATTAAGTCCTGTATAGCTTCCCTTTTTGACATGTATTAATATAAGAATTGGTATTACTCTTTTGAATATAGCTTTTGAGCAAGTTCAATATTTAGTGAATCATCTATCTGTAGAAAGTAATTCAGTTGCCATTTTTGAGTTCGTATAGCTTGAATGTTTTTAGCAGTATACCAAGGCGGATATACTCTAAAAGCTCTTTTTCCTTCTTTTTTATCTGTAGAAATAATTCCTTTTTCAATCAATTTAGATTTTGGAAAAACAAATTGACCAAGATGATCATCATGTTTTACATTTACTATAAAGTAATCTATTAAATCCGTTTCTTCAAAAGGTTCAATAGGACCCTTGTTTTTACGTTTCCAAAAGGTTACGAATTGCCCCACTTTTTTTGGCGTTATTTTAGCACTTCTACAAACAATTTTCAGATCATTTAAATGAAAATTACAGGCTTTATATTCTTTACTTTCGGACTCTAGGCTAAATTGTTTAATCATTAGCGCACATGGATCAAAGACTGATTGTTTTATATCTACAAGTTCTTTAGGAATATCGTTCAAGTGATTGGTATTAGGAGCATAACATAATTATAAACTTATTTTAAATCAATTTAGTAATCACTTGCGTTTCGCTATGTAATGTTTTATGAACAGGACATTTATCCGCAATCTGAAGGATTCTTGTGATTTGTTTTTCATCTAGATTTCCTTCCAGTTTAATTTCTCTTTCGAAAGTATCTATTTTGGCACTTGGATTTTCACAATTCTCACAATCTTCCATATGCTTTTTATCATAACTGGTATGTACTTCTACATTTTGTAAATCCCAATCCTTTCTGGCTACATACATTTTAATTGTCATAGCCGTACAAGCTGATAATCCTGCGGATACTAGTTCATATGGAGAAGGTCCAAAATCGTGACCGCCTACACTTTCAGGTTCATCTGCCACCATATAGTGATTTCCTACCTTCATTTGGGTAGTATATCCTTCATCATTCCCTAAAGTGGCTACCACATGATGTTGGCTTTTTAACCTGGTTTCTTCAGGAATATCAACATATCGAGATGACCAACCGGCAATTACCTTACCAGTATAGATAGAATCTTCTTTTTTCATTAATAAATGATCAGCTCCATCTAAAGTTACAAAACTTTTAGGATGTTTTGCAGCGTGATAAATTTCTTCAGCATTTCTAATACCTACTGTAGTGTCTTGTGGAGAATGCATCACCAATAAGGCTTTGTTTAAGTTTTTTGCTACTGTCGGTAATGATTTGTTCTCTAGATCATCTAGGAATTGTTTCTTGATAGTGAAATCTCTTCCGCTGAGGTTTACTACTGCTTTACCGTTCGCTTCAATTTCTTCTAGACCACTTCGTAATAAATGTTGTACGTGAGTAGGATCAGAGGGTGCACCTACCGTAGCTACAGCTTTTATAGAATTGATTTCTGCAGCTGCAAATATAGCGGCTGCACCACCTAGAGAATGTCCAATCAATAGAGAAGGAGCCTGATATTCTTGTGCTAAAAAATCAGCAGCAGCAATTAAATCCTCCACATTTCCTGAGAAATTAGTATCTGCAAAATCACCTTCACTTTCTCCCAAACCTGTAAAATCAAATCGTAAAACACCAAATCCTTGAGAAGTAAGTGCACGACTAATATTACGAACTGCTCCAAGGTTTTTATTGCATGTAAAACAATGTGCAAAAAGCGCAAAGTTATGTGGATGTTGATCCGCAGGTAATTCTAAACGTCCAGAAAGTGTTTGACCCTCTGCGTTGGTAAATGTAATTTTAGAAAGACTCATGTGATTCTTGTTTTTATTAAATGTCGTTTTTTTTGAGCTTTTCTAACTTTTTTATAAGGTTAAAAATGTGTTAAAGCAGATTCATGAACATTATCTGATCGATTTTAAGTTTTTTATAATTTTATTAAAAAACTAATTAGACTAGTTACTTAAAAGCACAAAATATGTTTTCTTTTTTATTTTGGATAACATATTTACTGTTCATAATTAAACAGTAGCAGAACGCTGTTTGAATTTCTCTCGTAAATAAGTGAAACTATCTTCGATATTTTCAAACAGATCATCTTCGGGAACAAGATCAGGGATAATATCTACAGCTCCCAGCATATCTTTGGGTTGTTCTTTCAGCCCTACAAGTATCACTTCAATATCTTGTTCTCTAAGATCAAAAATAATATCCTCTAAAGTGTAAATACCTGATTGATCTATATAAGGAACCCGATCCATTCTTAGGATAACTGCCCTAACATCATCTGGTAATGCTTTAATTTGATCCTTAAAATAAGAAGTGAAACCAAAGAACAATGGGCCATACAAATGTTTGATGATGACTTTATCTTTGTAGGTATTATAGAAATCGATTTCGTCTTGCCAAGGTTTTGAACCATCAAAATCGGCGATGTCTCCAACTTCCATTCCCTGTTCGCTTAAATCTCCAGCCTTTTTCATAAATAGTAAACAGGCTAATGCAACTCCAATACCAACAGCTTGTATCAAGCTTCCGAAGGTAGTAATGAATAATACCAGAATTAGCACAACGGCATCAGCTCGGGGTACTTTTAATAGGTGTTTTAAGCCTTTGAAATCTACTATTTTAAAACCAATAGGTATAAGTAAACCGGCCAATACGCAAAGGGGAATATGTGCTGCCAATTTTCCTAAACCTAATAATACAGCTAACAGAAATAGGCCGTGTAAGATTCCAGATAATTTAGTTCTTCCACCTGCATTGATATTCACTACTGTTCCTTTGGTAGCTCCCGCACCTGGAATACCACCAATAGCAGCGGCAAGCATATTACCTATTCCTTGGCCTATTAGCTCCCGATTACTATTATGACGGGTTTTAGTCATGTTATCCGCAACTACAGAAGTTAATAAGGAATCAATGCTTCCTAGAACAGCCAGTACGACACCATATTCTATAATGATTCCCAAAGCACTGGAATCTATAGCAAAAATACCATCTAACCGAAGTGAAGGTAATCCTGAAGGGATTTCACCAATTAAGGGTACATCTATTTTCATAAAATAAGCTACTAATGAAGCAGCGATTAAGGCTACCAAAGCACTAGGTATCGCTTTAGTTATTTTTGGGAAAAGATAATAAACAGCAATTGTAATACCCCCTAGTAATAAGGCATAAGGATTGGCTTCAGAAAAAAGCCTTGGTAAATCCTGCATAACTGATGTAGTAGATTTGGCCGAACCTAAACCGGCAAAAGGAAACAATTGAAGAATCACAATGATTAGACCTACACCACTCATAAAACCTGATACTACAGAATATGGAAAGTATTTTACATAACTTGCGATGTTCAAAAAACCAAATAGAATCTGAAAGAGTCCACCCAATAAGAAAGTGAGTACTATGATGCTCATCGCATTTTCTAATGAACCATTCATCTCTATTGCGGCAGCTATTAGGGTAGCAGAAACTACTGTCATTGGGCCTGTTGGACCACTTGCTTGAGTTTGTGTGCCTCCAAATAAAGCGGCAAAAATACCAACAGCTATAGCTCCATACAGTCCTGCAGTAGCCCCCATTCCTGATTGTACTCCAAAGGCTAATGCAAGCGGTAAAGCAACCACACCTGCGACAAGTCCACCTGTAAAATCACCTTTTAAATTTTTTATGTTATAGAATTTAGACAACATATGATTCTAATTAGTTTATGAAGCGTTAAATATACTTCATTTACCTTAAAATTGTGTGCGTTTTTGATTTAGGTTTAAGATCTTTAAAAGGAAGGTCATAGTAATTCTTAGTGGCACTTTGTAAAAGATTTTTTATTCTATTTTTCAGGTATTCTGTGTGTCATACTTTATGGATTCCACCATTCCATCTTTAAAATGAATAGAAATAGAACCATTTCCTTCCAAAGGATATACATAAATAGATGTGCCATCAGGTAAGGTAATTTGAAAATTTAATAGCTCTTTTGATTTTTGTTTCGGTCGTAGTTTCGAGATTATCCACTTTACAGAATTTGTAATTACATCATCAACTAATTTTTCTACTAATTTTTCTCCCAAATATTTTAGTCCTGGAACAAAGGCATAATTAAAAACATTAAGCAATGCATCTTTCCTATTATTATGAAGCTCTAATGCCATTTCCGAATCGTCGCTTATCTCTAGTGGACGATTATCTAATCTGCGATAGACTCCTAAAGTTAATTGATGTTCCTTATTATTAGTTTTTATTAATTATACTTAATAATTGTTGAAGGTTATCGAATGAACCTATATTCCTCTAAATATCATTTTTCCAAATGAGTAAATTATTTAAGATTCACTATCCAAAATTGTCTTTAATACCCAATCATTCGGGATCATATCGATCGTAAAATTCACACGTTCTGTAGCGCCAAGATTATCAATTTTATGGGGGTCAGTTAATTTCAGATACCAACACTCTCCCGGTAGCATTGTTACAGGTGCATTATTTAAATAAAAAGTGACGTCATTGCTAAATGTAATGGGTATGGTTAATCGTATTATAGATCGCTCTATTTCTAACCCTAGCGTTGGGTCTGTATGTTCTTTTACAATCGCACCAGGAGCCAAACGTAATAAGCGTACCAAAGTTACCTTGGTATGTTTACGAAAAAAATCTACCACGCTGGTTAGATACGGTGATTGTTGTAACGCTTTGGTATCCAACCAATCTGTCCAGGAACCATCTGCGTAATCATCTGCTGGTGGAGGAAAGGGTAGTGATGTATCTACTTGATGCGCAGGAGCTCGTAACGGAATTACATCATAATATTCGAAATGTTCTGGTGTAAAGGCTTTAAATTCTTCTAACATTTTCTCGGCATCAAAAGAGAACGGTAATTTAATTCGGTCGCTGGTTTGTGAAGTTATGATTGCCATTATTGTTATCTTTATTATTAGTCAGGATACGATAAACTCCAAGATAAATAATTTATACAGAACGATACTAAGGGGTTTTTACCTGAATTTTTTATTTCACTTACACAAGTTGCAACAATAAAGTATGTGGCACAATTCATTCCTACTGCTTTTGATATAGCTAACTAAAGACAAGCCCTTTACTTAGTAACAAACTTCTTAGGGTAGAGATACTTTCATTATAAATCATTAAGTACAATTAATTAGCGTAACTTCGACAATACAATTATTTATTCATTAGTATTGATAATGTTATTCACTGATTCTTAGTGAACAGAAAGGCTGATTTTTAGTATCCTTTTTTATTATTGACACACTTGTGGTCAAATTAATGCCTGATCGCCGGCAAATAATTCTTTATAACAATCTTATAAAATAGCCGTACTCATTTCATTAGTGGTGTTTGGTTTCAACTAAAAAGAGAATCATATGATTTTATCAAAGATAGGAGTTATTGGTACTTCAAAAAAGGAAGACGAAAGACGTGTTCCAATTCATCCGGAACATTTAAAAAGACTTCCAGAGGATATTCGTAGAAAACTTATTTTCGAAAAAGGATATGGTAAACCATTTAATATTGAAGATGAAGAAATTGCCAAGCAATCAGGAGGAATAGCCACAAGATCAGAGATATTGTCTGATATCGGGTCGGCGATCATTGCTAAACCGGTATTATCAGATTTAGAAGAATTGAAAACAGGAGGAGTTCTTTGGGGCTACCCTCATTGTGCCCAGCAGATGCAAATTACACAAACAGCTATTGATAGGAAGTTAACTTTAATCGCTTTTGAAGATATGTTTGTTTGGAGCCCAAATGGGAGAATTGGCAGGCATACATTTTATAAAAACAATGAAATGGCGGGCTATGCTGCAGTTATACATGCTTTACAACTGAAGGGAATAGATGGGCATTATGGAAACCAAAGAAAGGTTATTATTTTTAGTTTTGGAGCAGTTAGTAGAGGGGCTATTTATGCGCTAAAAGCACATGGATTTAGAGATATTACTATCTGTGTTCAAAGACCTGATCACGAGGTCAGAGAGGAAATATTAGATGTAAACTATGTTCGGATCAAAACTGGAGAAGCTAATGAACCTAGGTTAAAAGTCATTGAACATGATGGATCAGAGCGATCTCTTTTGGATTTGATTAACGAATCAGAAATAATTGTTAATGGTATCTATCAAGATACGGATCATCCAATCAATTTTGTGGTTGAAGAAGAAAAATCTAGATTAAAACCAGGAACTTTGATTATAGATGTTAGCTGTGACGAAGGCATGGGGTTTTATTTTGCCAAACCTACCACGTTTAAAGAACCAATAATATCCATAGATAGTATAGATTATTATGCAGTGGATCATACACCTAGTTATTTTTGGGAAAGTGCCTCTAGGGCTATTTCTGCGGCATTAATAGTACATTTAGAGTCGGTTATTGCAGGGCCAGTAAGTTGGAATAGAAATGCGACTATTAAAAATGCAATAAATATTGATAATGGAGTAGTGGTAAAAGAAGCTATTCTTAGATTCCAGAACCGTGAAACTGATTATCCTCATGTAGTGAGTTAAAATTATAAAATTCACGAGCTTTTCTGAAAGTATAAACCTTTATGTACACGAGTTTTAATTTTTCTCACTCCGTTTTCTATATATTTTTAGAAGGTAACTGAGTCTTTGTGTACTGATGTCAAGTTCATTGATGAGTATTTTCTCGTTCCTGTTTCTATGATCGTAGCTCAGATAATACTGTGATTTTCTTCCGGTGGAGGAAGGCTCAAAAATGATGTTCTCGTTTTTTATTTCTGACCATTTTTTGATGCGAGCTCCTTTATAGCCAATACCTTCTTTAGAGAGAATAAGTTGAACACTATTATCTTTTGTAAGTTTGTAATTGTTTCTTATTCCATAAACTGATATCGCAATGAATCCAATACCTATTAAGTAGCTTAAATAAAAAAAGACATAGATCCCAAAAATCAAAAATAGTATAGAAAATATCACATTGAATAGACTACTAGATTTTGAATAGTAGATAACCGTTTTTATAGGAGCTTTTTTGTTTTCGACAAATAGACTTTCCAGCATTTTTTTAAAATTTGCTAACCTTGATATGCTGATACGAACATAACCATGTATACAATATATTGATAATAAGGTTAGTACTAAGTGTGAGACTTTATTATTTCCTTTCTGTAATAATGATTTCTATTGATTCATTATAATTAAATACTTTTAAATGAAACTCATATTTATCCCAAAGTAAAGAATCATAATGTATATCAGGTTTACCTTCAATTCCATGAATAGAAAGTGATTCTTCTTCAATTAATTTATTTTTAGAAAGTATTATATATGCTGTTGCTTTTGTTGGGCCATTGACATAGGGATGTTTATGGGTAAAATATTTTAATAATATTGATAAGCCATCTTCGAATTGTATTTCTTCATTAATATTTACTTTTATGTTCGTGCCGTATTGATAATCCATTTTTGTTGTACTTTGATTATTATCTGTAGATTGGGAATTGATCAAAAGAGATGTAAAAAGAAGTACAAATAAAAAATGATTTTTCTTTATTATTATTTTTCGATTCTTCAAATCGAAAGTTTTTTTACTCTTTTTTTGTTCGGCATTCATTAGTTTTTGTTTAGCTTAGTTGTATCATCGATAAAAATCACATACAGTTACTAATATAACAATATCTCTAAAAAGAGTAATCGTATTTAAACTTTAAACTATTATTTTGGATTCTGGCCTGTACCAGAAAGACAAATTTTTACCTTTTTTTAGGTTTTTGTTATTCTAGTGCGGACCAGAATCCATTTTTATAAGCAAATGAAGAGAAAATTTGATGTTTATATCTAATTAAATTAACTTCAAAGCTAAAGAGTCTTGCATAGTGTTATATAGCAAAATGGCGAATAATTTTTTACTACTAAAATTGATATCCAATGCGCAGGTGTAAGTTTATAGCAGCTTCACCTTTGTTTTTTGTAAATCCAGAATTTTCAGAAAAGTAATGAATGTAACCTACCCCAATTCCGGTTTCATAATTAAAATGCTTACCTATATTCCGCCTAATCCCCCAAGTAGGAATTATAGATAGGTTAGATACTATTTTTGCAGTATCATCGCCTCCAAAATCGATAAGTAGATCATCCAGGCGTAAGGTTGTTTTAAGTGCAAAGAAATTACCACTGTTACCATCTATTCGCTTTGATTTATTACTACGCTTATTGAGGTTGTAGTACCAGCGTGGTTCAATAGAAGTAGAAGTTACGAACAAGAAACCAGCATCTGGGTAAAAATCATCATTATCATAGGCATCCAAACCTAATTCGACTCGCAATGCAATTTGGTTTAAGAGTTTAAATTCATTGTAAACCCATATTCCAGCAAACCCTGTTTGAATACCAAAAATTGATTTTTCTACACTTGGATCTTGTTTTTTATCAGTTGTAATTTGTGACATTGCGCTTAGTGTAATAACACAAAAAAATAAGGTCAATACGGTTTTTTTTATCATTGTTACTTTTTATTAAGTTAGCCACAAATCAATGAATTTATAAGGATTTAGATTGACCAATAGAAGCATTGGTATGTTATAATATGTTAAAAAAGATAACGCTACTTTACTAACATACTTTTTTATACTCAGAAGGAGGAAGTCCAGTTTCTTTTTTGAAAATTCTGTTAAAACTGGTTCTTGATTTAAAACCACATTCGCAAGCGATTCCAAAGAGGTTGTAATTTTTGTATGTATCTAAGTTTATTTTTTCTTTTACTGCTTGTACGCGATATTTATTTATCAAATCATAGAATGTAGTATTCATATATTGATTTAACATGGTAGAAAGTATCTTATCTGTTGTCGAAATTTTTTGTGCTAATTTTCCCAAAGTTAAATCTTGATCTAAATAGGTTTGGTCTGTATCTAAAACAAATTCAAGTTTGTTCTTTAAGGTTTCGAATGCTTCTTTTTTTGCGGCCGAAATTGTTTTGTTTTTTGCCTTACTAATTTCAGATGCTACCTCATTATGTAATAAAAAAGACGGCAATAATACTTTGGATTGATGTATACCATAATAACCTAAGTAAATGACTAGGGTGATCATAGCTAATACAACTAGAAAGTCTGTATTCCATATAAAATTACCATAAAATGATTCATATACCTTAATCCCTAAATCAACACTAATAATGCCTATAGCTGACAAAAGCATAATCTTAATCCAATTAAAGTCATAGTGTGTTAGATTCGAATATTTGTATTTTGTTAGCTTTCTATATTTTGATAATAACCCTAATGATATAAATAAATATAACAGGAAATATAGATTATCAATTCTTATAATAGAGCGAATCAAATCAGTATGCGTATATGCAAGTTCATCTATCCTTAAGATATTGAATAGTATGGTTGGAATTGTAATACTAATGGCAAATAGGAATGCGGGTATAAAATGAACTAATGTATTCTTTACTAAATTTTCTTCTTCTAAGAATAACGATTTTACATATAAGAATAATAAGGGGCCTAGCATCACGATAGTCATGTCATTAGGTAAAAAGAAAAGCCTGATCAGCCAAACAATGTCATGTAACAATGCATAAAAATAGAAGGCAACAGAAAAGAGAAGAAAAAAAAGTACAATTAATATTTTTTGAGGTAGTTCTTTGTTTTTTATTCTTAATAGTTGAAGTATAATTATAGAAATGGTGAAAATACCTCCCACTAAAAAGAAATCTAAAATTAAATTCATAAATTAATATTTGCCCTTTTAAATATTCGAAAACCCTTTTTGATAGTTAAGTTCGTATAGATCTGTTTTCATGATATATACATCTCGAACTTCTATTTTTATCTGGTTCAGTCTAATATATCTTCATCGATAAAATTATATTTGGCATCCATTAGCATCTTTAAATAGGTCTCAAAACTATCCGCAATTACTTTAAATTCATCTGGATCGTGCAAGAACCTTACAATTTGCCCTTTCTTTCCTTTAGTTGATGGACTAAAATCTATAAATAATTGAGAGGTGCCACCATTATTCATACAATCGGAAAAATGAAGCCATTTGATTTTATTTACATCATTGGTGATTTTATCATCGATGGCTACCTCTTCATGTTTTCTTTCAATATAATCAGCATAATATTCAATGGCTTGATGCTGATTTTCAATCATCTGTTTGGATGATAATAGATAATATGGATATTCATACATATCAGAACCTAGGAAATAAAAAGTGATTTTCTCTCCTGCATACGCTCTCCAATATGTGCCATCAACATATTCGATCATACCTATTAACTCATCGGGAATATCCTGATATATTTGTGTAAGCTTTTTTATATCCTCTTTACTCGCTCCATCTTTAGTTTTTTCAAAATGTTCCCATGATTCTTTCGAATTGTTATCAAAATATGCTTGCTTGAGTCCTAGTATATATTTTTCTACTGTAGTATTCATTTTTAAAAGTAACTGTTTTACATTTTCTTATCCATTCTCCTATAATAGATTCCTATTACTAGCATACAACAACTATATATCTTAACGAATATAGCTAGTAATGCGTTCTGAACAAAGTTATATATGTATATCCTTTTTTGTCGGCAATCACAGAAGAAATTTGATATCCAAATTTTATCAAATGAATTACAAGGCTGTAAATTTTGTTTAGCCGGAGGTTGTAGCCTGTAGTAATTATAACTTTTGTTATCTTTTCTTATTTTTCATTGAAAAACGTAGGTAGGAAGATGTCTTTCATTATCGCAAAAGGCAATTTATCCTCTTGTGAATTATAAGCGCCCCCAGTAAAGACAGCAACCATGTCAATCTCGGGGATTACCATAATATATTGCCCACCATTTCCAGTTGCTGTTTTGGCAACGACCGCTTTTTTGTTTATGTTAAATGGGATATTCCACCAAAAATAGCCATAGTCAATTCCAGTAATTTTTGTTTTTGGTGTGGTAGCTTCATTGACCCATTTCTCAGACACAATCTGTTTTCCTTTCCATGTTCCTTGATTAAGAATCAGTTGTCCAATTTTAGCGATATCTCGTGAGGTCATATACAATCTTTTTCCAGAAGGTATTACCTTTTTGTCTGAGGTGTGCCCCCAATTCACGTTTGTAATTCCCAATAAATTGAATAAGTAATTATCAGCGAATTTATCAATGGTCATTCCTGAAGCTTGACTTATTATTTCTACTATCAAAATCGCACCCATCGAACAGTAATTCGATACTGTTCCAGGATCATTTATCATTGGCAGATCAAGTGTATATTGGAGCCAGTCTTTTTTTCTATAAACTTTGTCTTCTTGTCCTTTTGATTTTTTGTTCCAATCGTTACAGTCAAGTCCACTAGACATAGTTAAAAGATGCTTAATTGTAATCTGCTCTTTTCTTCTGTCACGATTTTTATTTGGTATTGGGTCTTTAAGGTATTTTGATATTGGATCATTAACATCCTCAACAAATCCCTTATCAATTGCGATTCCCATTAAAATTGCTCTAATACTTTTAGTTGTAGAACGAAGGTCGTGTGGTTTCTCTGCTGAGTGCCCATTAAAATACTCCTCGATAATGAGTTGGTTATTTTTTACCAATAAAACACTATGGAGTTTATTTTCTCTATTTTTTATTTGGTTAAATAACTTATAAATCAATACTGTGTCAATCTGCTGTGATTTTAGGTTGTTCGTTTCCCATCCGTCACCAAGTTCTTTTGGAGGATAATATTCATAAGTATGTTGTCCATAACATAGAGTACTTATGAATAGTGCTAAAATTATTAAGTTTATTATGCTTTTCATAATAATGGGTTACAATCAGATATAGCTACGAATATAACTATATCTGTAATGTTTCCAGATCAAAATTATCATAAAACTTGCTAGCTATTTCAAGGGAAATTAAGGGGTAATGAATCATGAACTTTGATGTTGTCAGTCCATTGATGGTAATAATTTTATAGGCGAGTACCACTTTTTTCTGTAATCGGGTTAGGTTTTAGTCTTGTTAGAGTGTTGTATGACCTTTCTATGAAGGTAAAACATTGATTATCGGTCATTTTTAATGATTCAATATAGGAGCAAAAATAATTCAGCTATTTTTGAGATTGAAAACAATGTTCTTACAGTATAACTATTATAGTAATAATCATACTTTTCATCACGGGAAAATATCCCTACGTCGAAATAATAACAGTGTTAGCGTTTGTGAACGTTATTTTTAATATTTTTCTCTCACGAATACCAAATTATCACGCTTATGGCCTTTCAGGCAAAACTATGTATTAATGACCAAGAACGAAATGTGCTGGATAGTACATTTCTGTATCAACAACTTATTGATAGCAATGGTCGTCCCAAAACGAGTATACAAGATGGTAAAATCCGTTTGCTGATAGAATCCACAAAGAATGATGAGTTGTTCTATGATTGGATGTTTTCTACCCATAGCATGTACAATGGATATGTTCGTTTTTATAAACGAGATGGATTTAGTAAACTATTTGATTTCGAGTTTGCGAACTGTCATTGCGTTCATTTAGAAGAAAAATTTAACGCAGAGGGTAATAGTCCGTTAAAAATGGAATTGGTATTATCACCAGGTATACAGAAGGTACGTGGTCAGATTTTTGAAAAAAACTGGAACCCTAGTAATCCTTTTGAGAATGTAACACCGATTACGGAGCGGGAGGAGAAGGAGCCGGAGTTTTTAGGATATCATTTTGAAGATAAAGAAGGAGAAGTTTTAGAAAAAGATGAGATCGAAGTGGATGATGAAATTTACTTAGTAATCCAAACGCAAGATGCCGTTGGAGAGAGTATAACTATAGATTTGGATGATAAATCTATGGACTATGAATATCAGGGTAGAAGAATGGAAAATGATATTATTAGAAATATTAGTATCACTGGAGATCATACAAAGTTAAAGTTAAAAGCAGTTAAACAAGAAAACTAATTTATGGGAAGAGCGACTTTTGATAATTTTCAGGATAAGTTTTTAAGTATAGAATTTCCAACCGTTATAGAACCATTTCCTTGGGATGTAACTCGCGAAGGTGAAGATATAACTTTTACATTAGGAGCAGGAGAAGATGAAAAATCTGAAGTTCATAAAACAACAGACGTACGCGAATTTTTATTAAAGCATTTTAATTGGAATGGTATTGTACATTTTATGCATTTATTATCTGATAAAAATGATGATTTTACCTATACCAGACCTACAGATTTAAAAGGAATACCGACAGATGATGATATTTTGATCATACCAGATGAGGCCACAGAAGCTATAATTTATGAACAAGCTAAATATGCTATTGAGACTACTTATGCTGATGCTCCGGCGGATAATATTGAGAATATCCTAAAAGATGTAGATGGTAAGGCGAAAACGGACTTTTCTTCTGATATTTTAGAAACTACTTACGAGGATTTGTTAAAAGAGGAAGATAATACCGCAATGGAATATGATGGTAAAAGTTTTACAATGATTAATTTGCAAACAGCAAGTGAAACGGAATTGTATGATTTCCTTAAAAACTTAATGTTAGCGAGAAATGGGTTATGGTTAGAAGAAAATGGGCTAATGAACTTAATATCCATAAGGAGAGAAATGGTGACTTCAACTACCGAAGATGTAGGCTTTAATGATAGTATGATTTTAGCATGGAAAGATGGAGGAGTCAAAAAAGCCCAACAATATATAGCCACTACAGAGCCTTGGAAGATTAATAAAAATAATGGTAAAATGTTACCGCAAACCACAAACATGTTTTTAGGTTTACACAAGTTTGTTTCGTCGAAAGTAATTATTCCTGCTTTTAGGAGTAGAAATGTTTATAGAAAGAAACCGAAAAGTGATGATAATAAATTAGAAAGTAATGACAAAGGTTTAGATATACATTTTAAACTTATAAGTAATAGAAAACCAGTAGGCATCCCTTCGGAAGTTGATTCTTATGGAGTGGCTTATAATCGAAATAATGTGGATACATATTATGGAGATGATAGGGAAGCTTATTTAACAGTAGTGAAAATTTACAAGATTTTATCAGATTGGGGAGCAGGAAATAAACCTAAAGATATCACTTGTTATAAAAACCTCGAGAATTACACCAAAAACTTTACTTTATCTGGTATTTTAGGTTCTACTGATGCAGATAAAAAGATAGAGGTTAAAGACGGAGAAAATGTTGAAAAAACTATTAAGCTTAGTTCTTACCAAACTTATGTAAGTTCAAAATATGCAAGTAATAAAAAAGATGCAGTTAAATTACTTATGTATCACCATAAACAAGCAAATGATGGTACTTTAGAAAGTAGTTATGATGATACAGCGGTAGCAGACGTTTTAACGGAATTAAAAAAGGAAGGAGTTTTTGAAAGTATCGTTAAGTTACAATTTAACGAAGAAAAGAACTTTGCTAAAGTTGATGGACAACCTGGTAAAGGTACGATAATCAAATTGGATAGAACTGTGGTGCAAAAAACTACTGATACCAATGCTTACAATAAAAGAGTTAACAAAGCTACAACAGATTGGGATGCTATAACAGATGCTTTTGCGGTATGGGATACAAATTCAGTTTTACCAAAAGACTTGAAGAATAGATTTCAAAACACGGTTAAATTAGTAGCCAATGATTTAGAAGGAAAAGAAGTTACAACTATCGATAATTTTGGAGGTCAAGAAATTGATGATAATGTTAGTGGTTGGTCAACGGGATGCCAAGTTATTCCAGGAGTACAGGAATTTTTTCATTTTATGTACGATATTACAAAATATGTTAACACAACTAATCAAGAGCGTTGGTACTATACGATAATAGAATCTTCTTCATTAGGAATAACTTTAAATTAATATAAACATGAGATTATTAGTTGTTTGTTTAACATTGTTGTTTATAATAACGTGTAGTTCAGTTAAAATAGAAAGCCCAGAAGATGCTTCTATAGGTGCGGAAATCAAAAAGGACTGCATAGATACTTTAATCTTAGAAAAGAGAGAAAACAAAATTTTCAATCAATTTTTTGTAGATAACCAAAAAGATTCGGCACTTTCTATGATTACTGTAGCCATCGAAGATTTAGCGCTGTCGAAAGTGTTAATAAACAAAGAAAAAAATAGATTAATCAAAGCCTTTTCAAAAATTGAATCTATTAGTTCTGAAAACTTAAAAATAGTAAAACCAGCAAGCAGATGTGGTTTTTATTTTGATAATAAATTAAGTGTTGATTTGTTAGATGTGAATTCTGATTATAATTTTTTTAGACCTGATGGTTTTCTAAGTACGGAAGAAAAAGATAAAGAAGCTGCATTATTGAAAAAGTATATAGATTCATCAAAAGTATTCTTTCAAAGTGAGCCATTTTATGTAAATAAAGGTTCTTACTTTAAGTTAAATGAAGAAAAGAATGAATTTTTTTCTAAAAATTATGAGTTCTATTCCAATGATGGTGGTGATTTTTTTACCGCATATAAGATTTCAAATGTTTTGGATTATGATACAAGTGGTTGGTTAAAATCTGGAATAGTTCACCGTTCTTTTTTTAAACATTATTCCTCTGAAGAAAAAAGATTTATAAATAATCAAGAAGATGAAACTTTAGATGTAATACACCATTATACTTACTTCGAAACAAAATTAGATAAAAATAACTCTTTTATTAAAAGTATTATTATTTACTATGTTAGCCTTGAAGGTATGAACTCTTCTGAAAAAGTTGATTTTGTAATTAAAAAAGATTCTTTAGCGTTTAAAAATCCTGTCTCAAAGTAAACTACGTAGAATTTCTAACTTTCTAAATAATGAAGTAATTTTTAGTTGGCAGGAGTATTCTTTTAGAAAAGATTATTAACAAGTTTCCTAATAGAACTGTCGCGTATATTAATCTAGGAGATGCATATTGGGGATTCACAGAGGTTCTAGGAGGAAGCAATGCAATGTTCAATGGACTTGAAGATATAGTTCATAGAAGAAATGGATCCCATAATAACCATCTGCACGCAGGTAATTTCCCGGATAATAGGATTGATAACTTAAATGAATAAGCTATGCAAATGAAATATTTTTTCTTTACTTATATTTTAATTGGATTTATTTCCTGTAAAAAAGCAGCTTATAACTCACCTGTTAAAAGTGAAGTGATTTTAAGTAATAGTTCAAAGCAAATAGATGATCAGAATGAGTATCTAAAAACATATGAAGTACCATTTGGATCTAAAGAATTAGTGACAACTGAATTTCCAAAAGACACTTCATATGTTTTTGGTTACAATATGAAAGAAAGACCAGAAATAGAGAAGACAATAGAAAAAATTAATAAATATTATCAAATTTTTAATCTTTGGAGTAAAGAAGATAGTACTAAAGTTTCTAAAAGAAATGAAAAGGATAAATATAGTCCTGAATTGGATAGCTATAATTATTATGATATCCCTTTGGTAACGAATATTAGATCAAAACAAAAAGATAATGATTTCTTTTATTGTAGACCTTTAAAGTCTTTTGTCAAAACCGGAAAAATAACAGGTTTAGATGATTATGAACTTTTTACCTACACTACATTTCCAAAATACTACGGCAATAATAAAGAGATAAGGTGTGAAGGAGATAATCCTGTAGCTATTACGGATTTGGTAATCAAATCTAAAAAAGGGAAATTAATTGATATGCTAAATATTTATTACACTACTAATGAACCATATAACACATATCATGTATACCCATATATCGATGAGAATTATAAAATTATATTACAGGCAATTGTTGGAGGAGAAAGCTATGAATATATAAGAAATGAAAAATGGCAAATTAAACCAAATGGTAAATTCGTTCGATTTTATGAAAAGGATGGACGGTATACTAATAAAGAAGAACAAGGAGAAGTAAAGAATTCAATGCGAGAAGGCAAATGGATCGAAACTAAATCTAATGGTCGCGTAGATGAAATCACATATCTCGAAGCTCAATACAATGAAGGAGAGCCAGTAGGAGAATGGGAGTATTATTCTTTTAAAAATTTTAAAAAAGGAAAACTACTATATATAGAGATTTATAAAAATGGAGAGTTACAGAAAAGAACTTTTGTAGAGTAGCTAGATACCATGATTTATAGAGTTCTGATAATTATTACTCTTAAGTATTTAGAAGTTATGAATAATGATTGGGTAAAAGTATATTATAACGGTAACATAGTTTCTGGTGGATATATCAAACGATCAGATATAGAGGTTTTAGAATGATGCGAAAAAATTATCAATTATTACTATTTGTCCTACTCAGTTTTAATTCTTGTAAAGAAAACAATAAAGGTGAAATTGAACAAGTAAACAATGGAATCGAGGATTCAATTGCTTATTACCAGAAGGGTATTAGTATAGAAAAAAGCAACGATAGAGTTATTTGGAAAGACGAGAAGGTAAAGATTTATGCAAATCATTCTGTAATAGAAGAAGGAGAGGAAAAATTGTTACTCTATACTAATAAAAAAGATACATTATTAACATTCTTTCATGAAGATGGAGGTAAAATCACATTTCCTTTTGTCATAAATAGCAATGATGAAACTTTTATAAACTTTTTTGAAGTCTGGGAAGGTAGCGGTTTTTTGAGTTCAAAGAATTTTTATCATTTAAATACTAATAATTACTCTTTGGATAGAGTTGCCGAAGTCGATCATAAAAATCTTTTGCGTATTGTGAAGAAAAGATTTAATATTGAGGATAGTATATATACAAAGACAGGAGAATTTTATAAGAATTATTCTTTCGATAAAACTTGTTTCAACGAAAAAGGAGAATTACCCTTTACTGTAATACTATATAATTATGATCAGCCTGAACTTAACAAAGGTTTAGAAGGTTTTAAAACTATGAAAGGATTGTATAGCTTTGAAAAAGAGAAAGGTTATATTTTAAAACCAACTAAAATTGAACTTCAAAATTAATCATGATAGATTACTAGTCTTACTATTAATAAGTCTATTGTAGCCAGAATGATTTAAAATCATGAGATATATAATCATAATATTAATAATAACTTTTTCTTGTAAAGACAAAAATGCTGTTACAACTTCTCAAAATATTCCTGAGATAATTGAAAACGATCTTAGTAGGCATAAGACTTCAAAAGATTCTATCGTATATAGAATAACAAAAAAGTGCTTAAAAGATAATTATGAAATAGGACTAAATATTTCAAAAAAATCAATAATAATAAAAAGGAACAATGTTAATTTTGAAATACCTGCAAATAAGTTAGTAGAAGAAGTCTCAGATCAAGAAATGGTATCTGAGTTTATGATCATTTGTAATTGCCTTCCCAATGGACTAAGCATCAATTTTGAGTTTGACTTATTTCTTTATCAGTATAAGTCTATTCAGCACCGTGTGATTTTTGAAGATGATAATATTTATCTGACTAATGCATTTAATTTTTATAGCAATAGACAGCGAGAGATATTATTTGGTAATACTTATAAAAGTGAGGTATCTTATTCTTATGATGAATCGGTTGATTTAGAAAATGATACTACCCAATTAATACAATTTAAAAATTTTCAGGATGAAAATTACAAACAAAATATAGATGCGTACTTTAGTACAATCCAAAAATTGTTTTCTAATTCTGAATTTGATAAACTGGAGTTAATTACTGATGTCACGGTTTTAGAATTGGCACTAAAAAACGTCGAAATCAATGAGGAATTAATAAAGTATAATGATATAGCGTACTATCTAGAACAATCCAAAGCATATAAAGAAGCAGTATTTCTTTTAGAAAAGATAGTTAAAGAAGCTCCAAAAAGAACTGTCGCTTATATTAATCTAGGAGATGCATATTGGGGATTAGAAGAAAAAGAAAAAGCTAAAGAGGCATACAAAACGTATATAGACCAAATGAAAACTAATGGTAAAGAGACTAAAATTCCTAAGCGTATCTTAGAGAGGGTATAATCAAGTATGAGCTATTTTCAGTTTTTTATTCTTTTGTTGGTTTTGTGTTTACTCTCGTGTAAGCATAATGGTAACAAAAATATAGAAGCTAAAGATACTGCAAAAGAAGTTTCAAGTGAGACTATAAGCCAATTAGATCAAAAAGAATCAAAACATTCGATAAATGACTTTCAAGGAATTTGGGTAAGTTTTTCCCAGTATTTAGAACATGAATCAGCATTTAAAGATCATAATAAGAATACATATTACAAAATAGTAAATGGTAATGAAATCCTTGATATTACATTGATAGATGATGATGAAAGCAATGTAAGAATAGATGAACAATATTTAGGTTTTTTAGACATACTTAACTTTAATTTTTCTACAAATGAGGAAGAATTAGTAAGTAGTTTACAAAAATCTGGATCCACGTTAGTAAGATTTAAGAAAGGACAAGAAAAATACGATAAAAATGATATTGAAATAAGTTCTGGCTTTAATAGATATTATGAGATAACAGAAATATTGGATGATGGTTTTGATTATGATGAAAAAGACAAATATGTTAGTTTTAGGTCAGTATCATCATTGCCAATGGAAATTTTCAGTCTGTTAAAAACGACATCAAAAAAAGAGAATTTAGATTACATCAAAATGTATGATGTAGAAAACAAATCAAGTAAAGTAAGGGTAAAAGTGAGTAAAACCTTTTTCCATACCGAAATGTCATCGGCATCAAAAAGAAAAGCTTTTTTAGTAAAAGGAGACATTGCATACCTAGAAGAGATCAGTAATGATTGGGTAAAAGTATATTATGACGGTAACATAGTTTCTGGTGGATATATTAAACGATCAGATATAGAGGTTTTAGAATGATGCGAAAAAATTATCACTCATTATTTATTTTAAGTATTTCTTTACTTTTATCTATACTACTAGGTTGTCAAGACCGTAAAACGGTTTTAGATTATGATAAAGGAATTAAACTGAGTGAATTTACAGTATTAGTTGATTCTGATACAGAAGATTTTGATATTGTCGATAAGGATAAAGATACCGTATACATATATAAAGAGTTATACAGAACGCTAGATGGAACTTTGCTAAAGCCTAATAAAGGTATTACCATCGATAAAATAGAGGAGATATTGGAGATAGGTTATTATCAGAATACTATTGATGATAATCCAGGATATGATTTAGGAATAGCTATACATCAAAAATACCTAGAAAAAGATATTGAAAATAGTTATTTGATAAAATCAGTTGAAAATATAGATAAACAACTATTAGAGCAAAATTGGTTAAGAGTCAAACAAGAATCCCTAGAAAATCAAAAAGTTTTCTTTTCTAAATTACTACAAGAAAAAAAGAAATACGAGAAGTGTTGTCCAGAATATATAGAACAAGCATCGGATTTCTTAAAGAAAACGGAATCTGATTTTAAAACACATTATGATTTAAATATTGAAGCGTATGTGAGACAAAGAATTCTAAAAATAGAATACAAAATAAATAACCAAGTCAAACAAAAGACTATTTTATATTATTCTTCTAAGGATTTAAAAAGCAAATATCAGACAGAAGATGATGCTCTTGAGATAAAAAAAGAAACAAAACAAAGACGATCAAAGGACTCCATAGATAAGAATGTATCCAATCAATTATTAGAGTTAAGAAAAGAAATGTATGCTCAATACAAAAATAGAAAAGCAGATTTCTTACCAATATATGTATCTTTTTCTTATCAAAATAAAAAAAACGACTTGATCAATTTGGTACCGTTAACGGATAGCTATCGTTGGTCCGAACACAAAGATTCTTCAGTTGTAGCTAATCGTTATTTGAGAGATATCAAAATTAAAAACGACAATTACCATGAATTGAGCCCAGTTTATAGAGAACGGTTTCTACAAAGAATGAATATTTCTGAAAAACATAAAATATTCGTTTATAATACATCAAGTGATACGATTTTTGTCTATAATGTGAATGAGCAACCTGTGGTTGGAATTCTTAGTCCTTATGAATCTCAAGGCCCATTTAGGCAAGAGGATTATATCATTGGATTTGATCTGAATAATACACCGAAAAAAGATAGTAATAGTAACGAGCCTGTATTCGTTTATATAGGTGAGGAAAACCCATTTCAAGTGGGACATCTACAACCAATAATTTGGAATAAGATAGATTACTCATTTTTTGGTTCATACTTTAATCATACAGATGTTACAAATATCGATAGGAGTTTGATAAGAGAAGTTTATAATTTCTCTACGGATAGCCTTGATTACTTTATGTTAGATATTGGTACAAAAGAGCGGAATAGCCTTAAACGTTTGATTGTTTTTGATAAAAGTTCTAAAACGCTACTTACGGATTTGTTTCATAACGAAGGAGAAGGTCGTTCTTATACTCATATGGCTATCAACAAGGGAGAGAGCAAGAGTTTTATGACAGAACAAATGACGGGCAAACTATTCAAGGATAAACCCCCAGTATTTTTTGGATTGTTATATCATTCGTTTGGTTGTAGTAAAATATACTTTATTGAGAAAGAAAGAAATTTTATACGTTTGCGTTGCGATAATAGACATTAATAAAAAGAAATAGCATAGAGAATACTGATTAAATACCTGTCTGACTTTGGAAGAAGCTTTTTAGAAGTTTGGATTGTTTTGTACTCATTAACATCACTAGTCAAAGACTAGCTGGTTTTTTTACGAAAATTGAAGTTTATAGAGTAATGGTCACGGATTACAAATCCGCGCCTGTGGGGTTTTCAAGGATATCAGAGCAATCAATACTAGCATAGTTATAATTTTTAACTGGTGCTATTTTGTCTGTTTTAATCTCTTTTCTTTCCCAAATTTCCCCATTGTAGAATTCGATTTTGATAGGTCCAATTCCCTGTCCAATAGTAAGCACAGTTTTAATCCCTCCAAGCTCACTTACAAATATTTTAGTTTTAACCTCAACTCCTTTAACAATAATCGAACTCATATTTACCACAGAGGTCTCTGAGGTAATAATATCTTTAGTCTTACCAAGTTTTAGGGTAAAACTTTCCCCGTTATATGAATGCGTACTAGATGTATTCATTATTCGTATAGTATCATTCTCCCCAACCAACATTTGCGAAGATATATCATGACAACCACAGCCACCTTCTTCATTATCATTTCTAAGATACATATAATCTTCTATATGCGAAATGGATCTATTTATGAGATAAAATTTTCTTTCCTTATTCGAAGATTTATTGACGAAAATATATTCCGTAAGAATATCTCCTTGAAACCAAAATAATTCATTAGTTAAATGATATTTTCCACAAGTAACATTAACATAGTCGAAAATAATAGCAAGACAAGAAGAAAAAAATAGAAAAATGAAAAAAAGAATAAGTAGCTTGTACTTCATCTTATGAATAGTATTAAAATTAGTTTCAATTACAAATATTGAAACATTTTAAGATTTATTCTACCCTGAATCCAGTGAAAAAGTAAGCTAGGTAATTCCTCATAACGTGCTTTTGTATATTTAGTTGCGGGGTAAAAAATACAACTACCTTCAGATAACGATATATTTAATTAAGTACAATAATGGTTTGCATATTCACCCAAACCACTATTACTTTCACATTGTTGTATATCGTTTTTACTTACACTTCCTTAATTACTCTATCGTCTTAAATTTGGGCGCAAAATAATTCAAGCAATAAAGCATTGCTCCATAAGTAAAAATCAGGGTTGGCATATTCGTGTTAAAACCTAAATCAAATTCTGGAATGCTAAATAGGCCTCTAAAAGAACGTGTTGCGATGAGTAACATAAAAATAATTCCATAAGCGAAAACAGAAATAATGGCAACTCTATTTTTAGTGGTTCGTATAATTCCTTTTTTTGCTTCTTCTCTAAAGAAATACCAAAGTACTCCAACACTAAATATAGCTTCTATAAAAATTGCTAAATATGGGCTAGAAGCATACAAACCAAGACCAGCTTCCATTGTATCTGCTCCAAACAGATGATGTATATGACCAGAAAAGAAATCTAATACAAAGTGGACAGAGACTAAAGCCATACTTACTAATCCTATTTGTGTACTTTCGAATAACAATTTTCCAATTATGAATACAATAGCTAACCAAAATAATAGAGGCAACAAATCATGACTATATAGCATATCCACTGCCATATTACTTAAAGTTGCATCAAAAGCATCACTTGGATCAGTAGGTTCAATACCTAAATAATGAAAGGTAAACCACAATAAATCCTGTAATTGTGATATTATTAAAAAATAAAGTAAGGCTCCTTTCGGAAATTTTTGTTTTGCTATTAATGCTGTTGTAAAATGTCCTGCCAACATAATTTCTGTTTATTTTTTTTATTTTTGCTGTCGAATTGATAGCAAAAATAAAAATTACTATCGAATTGATAGTAATAATTCTTAGAAAATGAAAAAAGAATTTCGCTCAGGCTGTCCAATTTCATCTACATTAGATGTTATAGGTGATAAATGGTCTTTGTTAATCATTAGAGATATGCTCGTAAAGCATAAGAAAACCTTTAAAGAAATATCCAATTCGGAAGAAAAGATTGCACCAAGTATTTTATCTGCACGATTAAAATTATTGGAATCTTATAAGTTAATATCCAAAACAAAAATTTCTAAAAATAAAAAAGAGAATATTTATTTATTAACACAAAAAGGAATCCGTTTAACTCCAATGATCATTGAGTTCAGTTTGTGGGGCAATGACAATATGCGAGAGTTTAATAAAATAGATGACATTGCAGGCTTGAATTCAGATAAGTCCTATATCATTAAATCAGTTCAAGATAGTTATAATTCTATGGTGCTCAATTTACATTAAGGTTGCTCTCAAATGACTTACAACGTCTCGTACAAGAAACATAGGGAGAAAATAAAGAATACGTTTCAGGTTGGCAATAAGTCAAATATAAATATTTTGCTTTTATCTTTTTTTATTCATTATCGGCGGTAGTTTTTTTATTGAAAGCTCTAATTTGATTCACTCCCATTAATAATACAATAGATGCAATAATTCCGATTATTATATTTCCTAATGACGTAATACCAAACGGATTAAATAAGATTAAAATAATACTTCCTATTGCCCATAAAAAGTCTTGAATTATAATCCATAAAACAGCTGTTTTTCTTTGTTTGCTGATTTCATACCAAATAGTGATTGTGAAATAGATTAAAATTAATCCAACTATCCAAAAGATAGAACTATTGTCAGTTCCAAATAGCTTAGCAATTTGATTACTAAATAAAATCATTATTATACCTGAAATACTTGAGAATAAAGCATTAATCTTTAGGGCTTTTTGTAATTCGTTCATTTGATGAAAGTTTTGTTTTAGCAAATTTCTATAAACAAAATTTAATCTCTCTTGACAAATGATAGTTAATTTATTTTTCTTAATCTGCTTAATGATTCTGGAGTGATTCCTATCATGGAAGCTATATATTGTAGCGGAACATTTTTAAAAAGTTCAGGCTCTTCATTTAATAAATTATCAAAACGTTGTTTTGCTGTAGTATGTAATTGAGAGAACATATTCTTTTCCAACAAAGCAAAAGAATTCGCTAGTAGAAGATTATCAAATTCTAACCATTTAGGTTCTGTTTTATTTAAATTAAAGTGATTTTCTCTATTAATAATATATAGTTTACAATCTGTAATTGCTTGTATATTCCAATTGTTTTTTGTTTCAAAAATGAAGCTAGAAAGGGAGGTTATAAATCTATTTTCTGAACCAATCCACAATGTTATTTCTTTTCCGTCTACTATATCATACATTCTCATATAGCCTGATTCTATAAAAGCCATTTGTCTGCAGGTTTTACCCGATTTCAAGAAAAATTCACCTTTAGATATTTCTAATGGTTTAAAAACCGAAAGAATATTATCCATTGAGTTTTTATCAATAGATGACACTTGACCTAAAATACAGTTTTTTAGTTTCCTCATTTGGTTTAATTACCGTGGACGTCTCAGATATGTTTCGTTGCTAAAAAGACAAGTTAGTAAAAAGAACCGAACCATTGTTTAGCGACGCTAATTTTCCGATAAGAAAATCAGCAGCAATGAAATATACATAAGACGTACACTGAGTGTAGCCAAAGTGTATTATGTTTCTCAAGTTTTATGATTTCGTCATTCCTGTGTATATGGGGTCCATATCATGTTTCTTATGATGATTGTGAATTCCTATAAGTAGTAGCGTTTATATTATGATCACTAGTAAAATTTCTATTTCTAAAAACAAGAATGCTTAGAATAGTTCCAATAGCGTACCCGATAAATAGATAAGAGTCAAAATCTAAATGTTCTAAACTTATGGAGTTGTCAATTCCAGCTTGTGCGCTTATTTCAGAGATTTTTCGTAATCGATAATTAAGTAGAACTATTCGACATTGCCAACTAAGAATACCTCCTCCGATAATAAGTAGGTATGTTATCATTTTCTGACGAAGATCTTTTAGATTCGAGAAATAGTGAACCCACAAGTAAAACAGAGGAATAACACCGATCGATATCGCGAAAAACAGCCGAGATGAAAATCGTCCACCAATTGAGTTACTGAAAATCTTGACTTCTCCCTTGTTTAAAAACAAAAAGGAAATTTTTATAAAATAACTGTACAACATAAAGCCCACACAAAATAATACGATGATAATTCCTAAGTATAGTAAGACTTTTTTCATTTTATAATCATAACAAGGTCTAATATACAAATCAAACAAAGACTGATCATTACCAAAAATACAATAGCCAGTCGATTAAGCTCTTAGCTGTTAAGACATATATCACTTTGTACAACGCATTATTTACTTAATAAGGATTTCATTTTTTTATTAAAGATTTCAGTAATTTCATCCCATTTCATGTCCACTTCTGTCATACTACAATCTCCACCCAAATAAACAATTGCAACTTTTTTATTCAAAATTGTATCCATTCCAACTCCATAAATAGGAGCAATTCCGCCGGATGTTTTTACCAAAGTGTATTTTTTTGATTTATAGAACTCGGATGATATGTTTTTGACACGTGTTTTCAGTTCAGATATTTCATTTTCATCTAGTTTTAATTCTTTGCTGTTAGCATATGAATCCATGCACGAATAAATGGTGTTTAATTCTGATTTAAGCTTCTTTTTTAAACCCAGTGTCAAATCGTTGTCCTTTATATTCGAAACAGGGTTTTTGATTATGTGAAAAACCTGATTGTCTATATCGTCAATTCTATTCAATTCAGCCAACAGTTTATTTTCTTGTGCATTTACAGCGAAAGAACAAATCAAAATTAAAAATGGGATTAGACTTTTTTCCATATATTATCCTACAATATTTATCTTTTTTGTCAATTTTTTCCAAGTAATATTTGCGCCTTTTCTTTATTTGGCCACTTATCGGCGATCATACGTATTCGAATTCTTTCTATCCAATGATTTTTATCCGTAATGTCTCTAAATGTGGTCAATTGAGAATTGTTTTCATTCGAAAATTCAGTAATATTTTTTTTAAATACCAACTTTACAAATGTTATAGCTAAAACTTCTTTTGTAAGTTTCAAAGATCGAAGATTTTCGGGTAAAATATCCAATGTGCAAAACAATGAGTAATATAAATTAAATAAATCCTCATAGTTTAAAGAGGTTTGTAATTTCTGATTAAGAAAATTATAAAGTATTTCAGCACTATCTTTTTCAGACTTGGATTCTAATTCTCTTTTTCTTTTTAGAAAGTTGAATATCTTCATTTTCTTTTTTTATGTTGTATAACAAGAAATTGTGTATAACTACTCTTTATCTTTTACTATTTTTTTTCTTGAAATCCATTGTCAGTCATCATCTCAATTCGCTTCGTATTTGATTCTACTTCAGCTTTTGTAAACCAGGCATCACGTAGTTCTTTTTTAGAGAATAGTTCTAACTGATCTCCGTTATGCGGTGAATCTTTTTGAGTGGCGTTACCATACGACAATAAGACTTTTGCTTTTACAGCATCACCAAATTCAATGACACCGACCCAGGAATCTCCGCCACCTACGAACATATTGTCATCAGTAGCACCACCTGGCCAGGCAACACGAAATACACCCATAGATCCATCAGAACCGTTTGCCGGTAAATTTTTACCATTGTAGTTGATTCTATAATAGGTTCCCCAGGCAATGTCTAAGCTTCCAAACTTTGCTTCTAATTCCTGTACGGTTTTTTCTAATAATTGAATCGCACGTTTAGGATTTGCAATGCCATCTGGTGTGGTGTTGGGTTTGTCTAGCGTCCATTTTTCTTTGTAGTTAGCATTGTTCCAGACATTAAATTTTCGTGCCCAACTATAAAACAACAACATGCCCTTGCTATCTGCATCTGCGGTTCTGTCCCAGTTCTCTAAAACGACTTTAGCTTTTTTGGCTAATTCGGAATCAGAAGCATCTATCGCGGTAAACAAGTCATCTAAAATCCTGTCTGCAAATTCTAAGCGAGTAGATAATTTGTAATCCACTAATTCATCAAAAGTGATGGATTCATCTTCGATCAACATTCTTGCCGATCGCTGTGGTCTAAAGCTCATACTTTTTGGAGCCATATATCCAGGAAAATCACCAGGATTTAACGACATCGGTATGGTACTGGTCCACGGTGGGTCGTTGGCATTTTGTAACCAACCGTTTGTCGGGTTTTTAACCATGGGTAAATCAGCATACTTATGAACTTCTGTCCATACATCCGCAGATTTACCACCAGGAATGATGCGATCCCAATACGACCAAGCATCTTCCGTTCGTTTAGGTACCAAACCATTGAATAGATAGAAAATATTTCCTGTTTTATCGGCGTACATCACATTCCAAAAAGGAATTTGTGCCATTTGTAACGCGGACTCAAATTCATTAAAGTTGTCACTATTGATCATTTTCCACCATTGCAATAGCATATTAGGTTTGTCTAAACCAACCATGCGTAAGGCCAATACTTTATTTTCAGTTTTATTGACTACCGGACCGTGAACCGTTCTTAGCATCGGAATTTCCTGATCAACCATTGTACCGTCCTCTTGTTTTATCTTAATCGTTTTTGATGAAGTTTCAAACGCTTTCTGCTTACCATCCAATAGATAACCTCCTTTTGTGAGTTCTAATTCATAGGTATCGGCATTATCAATGGGGTTATTGGTATGGCTCCAGCCAAGATTCTCATTAAAACCAATTGCAATTCCGGGTAAACCGACCAGCGTGGAGCCGTACATGTTTTTACCTTTTAAATTAAGATGAGACTCGAAAAATAAAAATTCTTTCCACCAGGGTAAATGCGGATTCTGAACTAACATAGCATTCCCTGAAGCAGAACGACTGGGACCTACGGCATAGGCATTAGAACCTAGGTTTGGCCATTGCTGAACACGACCTAAATCATTTCCGGCAATAAAGCGTGTAAAAATAACATACATACTATGCATATTCACATCTTTTTCTGTTAATGGTAGGACCACTTTATTTTCTTTATCAATGGCTTCTGGATATGCTTTTGCATATGCATTCATTCCCTTTATAAAAGATGTATACATAATTTTGACTTCAGGGTCTTGACTTTTCCCCCATTCATCGGCTAGTTCATCAAAACCTAAGGTATGAACGAGCATATCATTATTGAATTCTTTTTGACCCCAGTATTCTGCTCCTTTTCCTCTAGAGCCTCCATAAAGTTTTAAAATGAGATTTGCGTGATTATGCATTTGAGCCCAGCCCTGTGCAAAGAACAATTCTTCAACAGTGTTTGCCGTAATATGTGGCACACCCCATGTGTCCCAGGCAATTTGGGTTGCTGCTTTTTCTACTTGAGCACGAGCGCTGGATAAAAAAGAAACTAGGATCAGCGTAAAGAAAAGTTTAGTTTTCATATTTTTCAATTAGAAGTTTATTATTAGTGCCTTACATAAATTTAATATGGGTATGCTTATCTATAATACCATATTTTTAATAAAACATACGTAGTATTTTTTACTAGATGCTATCGTTCCTTATAGGAAAACTACAACAGTTTGCTCGTATATTATTTTAAAAAAAAGTGAGAATTGGGAGTAATGCCTCTAAGCTAAACAATTATTCTGTAAGTTAAAAATACGGTTTCCTATTAGCAAGGCAAGCGAATTCAAGAAGGTGAAATTTTCTAAAAGTAATTTTGATTAAAATTGCAGTTAGATTATTACTAAAAATGGATTCCAGCCTACGTTGGAATGACAAAAAGCTAAAAGCTTATTATTCTGATCCTTCGACTTTGCTTAGGCTAAACTAAAGATTAGAATACAAAATAATACTTAAAGTTTATATGCGATTACCAGGTACTGTAAGCTTATTGGGAGTATTCTTTTTTGTTTACAGATTTTCTGTCAATGTTCAAGGGATTTGGTGAAGTAGGAGGTGAGATAGATTTTTTTTTCTCTTCGAATACACTGAGCTTAGTCTAAGTGTACCTAAACTGAAGAGCAAAGAATAAACAAAAATACTAGGTTGGTCAGGTATGAACATGTACTTGATATTTGTCCATCTCAAAAACAAGCTAAGTAGAGCTATCGAGACGGATTAAATTTTGTTGAATCTGTATTACCTCTACAACAGGTAGAAGATACTCTTACTGTTATTTTAGAACAACAAAAATATTTAGAACACTATCCTTACTTGGATTAAGAATAGCACCGGTCTCAAGAGAGAAACTTTTTGGTCGTTATTTAGAGAATATGTCTAGTATCTCTTTAGTGTTTATAATGGTAGCAAATTCATCTTTGAGATTAGCAATTTCGATATCGTGTACCATTTGGGCATCATACCGCTGACCATTGGCACCGACTTTATCAAAAGCCGCGACTCCATCTTCAATCAAAAACACATTAAATCCATAGTTAGAAGCCATTCTAGTACTGGTAGAGACACAATGTTCTGTGGTAAGTCCTACAATGACTACGTTTTTGATACCCGTATCTTTTAATTGTGTTCTCAGGTCTGTACCGATAAAAGCACTGTTTACATCTTTTTCGATCACGGGTTCGTTAGGTTCCGGTACAATAAAATCCTGAAAATCGTTACCGGGTTTTCCTTTAGCTAAAGGAGACTCTGGGTTGGTAGAGCAATGCTTTACGTGATAGATGGGTAGGTCTTCTGTTCTCCAGGTGTTTAGTAAGGCCTCTATGTTTTTTTCTGCTTCTGGATTATTGCGCTCGGTACCATAATATCCGGGACTATTGATGCCTTTTTGCACATCGATGAGTAGTAGGGCAGGCTTGTCTTTTTTTGTAAGTGAGTTCATATATTTTTATACTTTATATATTTCTAAATTCTTCGTACAGCTGATTCCGCCCAGTCTTTAATTCTGGATCCGAAACATTCTAAAATGGCATCCACGCCAATAACACTTCCTTTAGCAAGGCGGCCTAAAACAGAAAGCGAAATACTATTAATGCTATCAGGTAGCACCACACAACCATTTGTCTGTGTATGAATACCCAACTCAGAATGAATCGGAGAAATAATGTCATTAGATAGCAAACTCTTAATGATAGGTGATTGTACCTCTAACAATTGAGGAGCATCTAATACACTATTGATCATCACGTTTATTATACGTTCATTCTCTCCGTATCGAAGTTGCCAACCTTCTGAGAGAAACTCAATGTCTGGATTATTTGCGAAATCAAGAATAAGCACATCTGCCCTTACCAAAGCCATCATTTGTTGCATACTTTCTACCGGTGGGCCGTATGAGTAACGCTTACTTCGTTCATCTAACGAAATAACTTCTGCAATGATTTCATCGGGTAATGTAGGGTGTGAAAATTCTTTGTATAGTGTGGGCTGACAATGACGCCAAACCTGACCGATACAATAATCTAACGAAATTGGTGATTTGCCAAGAGCCATATTAATAAATGCTTCGATATTAACACTCGCCGGGTTATCAATAGGCTGTATTAGTGGATCTTGATGTGATTCATCTGTAAGCCAATTTGTTATAATTACATGCAATTGGGATGCATTCTTATTATGAGTAATACTTTTTTCTCCTAAATCTTGGTATATACGTGATGCAATATCTGCAATGACATTTTTTAAAAACCAAATATTTGATACTTTTTTAGATCCTTGAGCAATGGCGCTAATGGTATGTTTAAAAGTTTCAATTTCTGAATCAGTCGGTGTAAACCAGGCATCTATCGCAGCATTGATAGGCTTAGGAATCATAGGATTGCCATCCAAAGAAAAAGGGACTATACATTGCGTTGTCTTTTTGCCATGATGGTAGACGGATTCAAAAGTACTTTTATTTGTTATGGTAAAAGATCCTCCACAACCTATGGTAAGTGCTCTCATAACATCGATCATCGCAAGGCCGAATCCTCTTATACCAATACAAGCATCGGTATCGATGGGAGTATCGAGAATGTTTTTTACAGGATATGGATCTATAAAAACGTTGAGGTTATTATCCATAGCGTGTTTTTTCCATTGTTGCAACTGATCTGATAAAATCGTTGGTTGATGTCCGATGGTTAAAACAATTTCTTCAAATTGATATTGGGTATTTGTTATGTCCTTAATAAAAAACACGTTTTCCTTATAATCAATAGCCTCTATTGTAGTGTTTTTTAAAACGGCAAGCTTCTCTTTTTCAAGCACAGTAAAAATAGACTCGAATCGCTGGTTCAAATAATTTCCTAATTTTCTTCTTGGTGGAAATTGATCATAGGCATCCTCGGGAAGATTCTGTTCTTCTATTGGAAGCCAATCTGTATAAGAAGGAAAAGCAGGTATACCGAATTCATTTAAATGTATGGCAGGTCGTCCTTCTAGATTTTTTAACGCTCTTTCGGTAATATTCAGCCAATTCGTATCAGCCTGTCTAGTATTCCAGGCAGTTCCTGTTCCTGGTACATCTGAAGGCTCAAAAAGGGTAACCTTAATGTCTTTTTGTGGGTTACCTTTGGAAAGAATAACAAAGAAACTTTCTAATGCAGAGAGCCCACGAGGTCCGGTACCAATTATAGCTATTTGTCTCATTGTTTTTTCTAAAAATGATTTAGATTCTGAAATGTAATACGAACGAAATGTATGGTATTATTATAGTACTGATGTGCGTTATAGCATTTATTCTTCTCTCTAAAAACTTTCCTCAAAAAAAAACAGACAGATTTAGAACTTCAGGCAATCATATAAAATATGGAAATTATTATCGGTATATTTCTGGTACTTTCCAATACATTGAACGTAGTCGAAATATAACGATACAATTATCCTTTCTTTCTAAAGTCGGTATTATAGATAACACCTAACTGTAGTCGATCAAAATTTGCTCCAGTAAAATGATTTTTTAGATACCCTAATTGAATACTGAAATTAGATTTTACATTATATCCTACAGCTCCATACAATCGATTCTGACCAAAAATTGGTTCTTGTAGATTGATAAACACTTCGTCATAGACATTCAGAAACCATTTATCATTAAAAGGATAGGTGAGTTGCAGTCGATATCGTGCACGATGCTCTGTAAAATCATCAAACTGCGTGCTGATAAAACGTTGTTCTAATCGATATCGATGCTCGAACTTTACCTTCCCAACCTCATTTTTTAATATAAATTGCTGAAATATTCTATGCTCTTTGCTATTTTCTTCATCTGGGATATCGGCAAAAGTTCCGTCGGTATTAATATATCCATATCCAATCGTGGCAATGGCATTATCGGTAAGGTGATAATTTAAACCAGTACGTAGTAATAATTGATTAAATGTACTTGCTACCTCATAGAATCGAAACTGCGCTTCAGAATGAATACTGAGTTTGTCGGTTATTCGATTAGTGCCAAAATACATATACCAAGCGCCCAAGTCATCTTCTCCTGTTTCTTGGGCGTTAGTATTTAAAACGGTTATTAGTATTGTTACAACTATTATGATTTTTCTCATAAATATATTCGGTAATTAGATGTTTTTAAGAATCTGATTCTACTGTTTTTACTTCAGATTTCCCATCATTAATGACTTCGGATCCAGACTCTTTTAGGTATTTATCTAAGAATTTAAGAATTCTTCCGTATGCTTCAATTTGATTTTCCTTTTTTACAAAACCATGTCCTTCATCTTCGAATAACACATATTCTACAGGAACCCCATTTTTCTTAACTCCTTCTACAATTTCATCGGATTCTACCTTTAATACTCTTGGATCTTTGGCTCCCTGAAGTACAATTAATGGTTTTGTTACTTTTTCTGTATGAAATAGCGGAGAGATTTGACGTAATCTTATGGAATCTGCGGTATTAGGATCCCCCATTTCCGTATATAAAGCTTCTTTAAAAGACTCCCACCATGGCGGAATACTTTTTAACGTTCGTAACCAGTTCGTTACTCCGAAGATATTAACTCCTACTTTAAATTCCTCTGGTGTGTATGTAAGGGCTGCCATAGTCATGTATCCACCATAAGAACCACCAATAATTCCGATTTTATTAGCATCGATAATATCTTGTTGTGCCAGCCAATCTTTTCCTGCTACACAATCTTTTAGATCTTTATCTCCGTGATTTTGATCGTCCATTTTATAAAATGTTTTTCCGTAACCGCTACTACCTCTATTGTTAACAGCTAAGATCGCATACCCATGATTCACATAATACTGAATTTGGGAACTAAAACCTTGTCTGGATTGTCCTCCGGGACCTCCATGTACCCAAACCAATGCCGGAACTTTGTTGTCTGCAGTTGCTTGTTTTGGTTTATAATAAATAGCAGGAACTTCTAATCCATCAAAGGATTTAAAACGAACCACTTCTGACGCTACTAAATCCTCAGCATTGATATCTTTATTAAGTACATCCGTAAGTTGATGATATTCTTTTGATGCCAAATCATATGAATATACATTTCTTGGAGTACTTGATCCCGAAACATTTAAGAATGCCATAGACTCATCTCTGGAAAAACTCGCACTAGAAATTTCTTTGTTTTCGAACGAAGGGAATTCTATCGCTTTTCCAGTAGCTACCTCTTTTACATCCATCATAGTTTTAGCATCCTCATTAGTGAACATTACTTGATATTTTCCATTTTGGGTAAAATAAAATGAATTGATGTCCCAGTTTTTTTCTGCTACTTTTTCTTTTGTACCATCTGCAAGATTGTATTTCATTAAATAACTAAATTCTGCACTGTCATCGGTTGTATAATATAATGATGCATTATCCAGAGAAAAATCCTGAGGTCTATTACTACTTGTATTCTCATTGATTTTAGCTTTTTCTTTAGTTTCTGTATTCATTATATACAGATCGATATCATTAGTAGTAATTGCTTTGGTCAGCGCAATATATTTCCTGTCTTCGGACATACCGCCAAAATCCATTCCATCATTATTCTGATAGATCATTTTAGAAGTAAAGTCAGCAATATTCATTTCGTAATGATCCATATACTTAGAATCACGCTCATTACTTCCGTAAAAGAAACTTTTGCCATCTTTAGACCAACCTCTGAACAAGGCTCTTACATTTTTCTCTGGAGTTAATCGTGTAATTCCGGCACTGTCCTTAAGAAAGATCTTAAATATCTCATCTCCATTACCGTCCATTCTAAATAGGATTCTATCATCCTCAGGGAAATATGAAATTCCAAAAACAGAAGAACTATCAGATTTTGTAACCGGAATCAATTCTCCACCTGTAACCGATGTAGTGTACATATTATAGATACCAGAGCGGTTACTGGTCATTAATACTTTGGACTTATCGTTAGAAAATCCATTAGCAAATGCATTTTCATTATCCATAAATTGTTCAATTGAGTACTCTTCAATTGCAATAGCTTTCGCTATTTCTTCTTTCTTTTCTTTTTTACAGGAGTGGAGTAGTAGTAGTCCTAGTCCTAAAATGATAAGTTTTTTCATGTGTGAAAGTTTTATTTGATAGTGAATGTTTTGACTTCTTTAAAAGGAGAAGTTTTTAGTTTCTCTATAGATTCTTGATAAGGTTTCCAATCATTGGTAAAGAATATATTTGTTTTTTCTAATGCATCCATTAGCGCATCTTTAGCATGTTTTATCAGGGTTTTTTCTGTAGTCGTTAACCCATTTTTTCTACTACTTGTGTACCAATCAGCAGTACCAAGACGTTGCATTACTGTTATTTCTGGATTACGAGTGATTCCCTGTCTTTTGTCCTCTTTTCCTAAATACATAGCAACGGTAGAATCAATCTTTTTGATAATGTTTTTAGAAGCTTTGATCTGATCTTTGAACTTCTTTTTATCCAGTTTTTTCAATTCTTTCTCATATTTTGAAGCTACTTCCTTACTTTCTGCCAATTGCTTTACGGCATCTGCAGCTGTCTGTCTCATAGCCTCTAGGTTTTTAGAAGCGGCGTATACTTCGTTTATATTTTGCTGAGAAACTTGTAATCTTGGATCTGATTTTACCTGTATACTGGTTTCAGATTTCTGATCTCCGTATTCCATCACCAATTTATAGGTTCCTGGTTTCACATCAACACCGCCTGGTTCCTCTTTACGTTTCTGAATTTCTCTAGACGGGCGATCCACACCTTTTTCATCCATAAACCAACTTATTTTATGAATTCCAGTAGAGTCAGGAGTTTTTTGCTTTAATGTTCTGATCAATCGATCACCATCATACACTTTTAGGTGAATAGAATCCCATTTTACCTTTGTTTCTTCTTTTTCATCGTCTGCAGTATCTTCTTCCTCTTCATCATTTTCTTTTCCTGTTTCTTCACCGTCTTTATTTTCTTTAGACGCTTCTTTTTGTTCTACGGTTACAAAATAAGAGATATGAGCTCCAAAATCACGATTTTCGCCATTAAACAAAGCATCTCCACCAAAACGACTTCCGGTAGGTTGCTGATAAGCTGCCTGGTATCCAACGGGTGGATCGAATACTTTTATTTTTTGATTTAAGATACTTTTGTTTTTTGCTAAAGCACGCAATGGTTTGATATTGTCTAATACCCATGCAGCTCTACCAAAGGTTCCTATTACTAAATCATGTTCTCTGGGTTGAATGATTAAATCTTTTACAGAAACAGTTGGGAAACCAGATGTCCATTTTGTCCATTTGTTTCCGGCATCCAGAGAAATATATAATCCATCATCCGTTCCTAAGAACAGTAAGTTTTTCTCTAGAGGATCTTCTACGATACTCAAAGTATAGCTTTTTACATCATTACTATCTACAATGCGTTGCCAGGTTTTACCATAATCAACCGTTCTATATGCGTACGGCGTATAATTAAATCTTCTATAGTCATTAGCTACCAATAGTGCTTCTCCTTTTTTCTTATTAGAAGCTTTGATCTGTACAATCCAGCTACCAGCTGGTAATCCTTTGATATTTTTAGAAACGTCTGTCCAGTTTGCTCCTCCGTTTTGAGTAATATGAACGCGACCATCATCGGTTGCTGCCCAAAGCATGTTTCGCTCTAATGAAGAAGGTTCTATAACCAAAACGGTACAGTGATTTTCTGCTCCGGTAGCATCCATGGTAAGCCCACCACTTTCTCCTTGTTTTAGTTTTTCTGGATCGTTGGTTGATAAATCCCCAGAGATGATCTCCCAGGTTAATCCTTTGTCCGTACTTTTATGTACAAACTGACTTCCGAAATACAATGTATTATTATCAAAAGGATCAATATTGATTGCTGCATTCCAGTTAAAACGTAATTTTATTTCTGGATCTGGATGTGTGGGTTTCACTGTATAGTTATTACCTGTCATCCAATCATAACGACTTACAAATCCTTGTTGACTCATAGACCATCCATATCTGGAATCGTCTTTATCCGGTACTACATCGAATCCATCTCCAAAAGAAATCTCTTGCCAGTATGAGTTTCTGATTCCCTGAGCTTTCCAAACATACGCGGGTCCGCGCCAGCTGCCGTTATCCTGCATACCTCCGTATACATTATACGGGAACTCGTTATCCACATTAATATGGTAAAATTGAGCTACAGGAAGGTTTCCTATAAATCTCCAGGTCTTTCCTCCATCACGTGTGATATTTAATCCACCATCATTACCATCGATCATAAAATTACCATCTTGCGGATGTATCCACCAAGCGTGATGATCTGGGTGGACTCCATTATCCACTCCATAAGCAGGCATTAGTTGTGTGAAGTTTTTACCGCCATCTTCCGATACATTTACATAGGTAAATACAGAATAAACTCTATTTTCATTCTGTGGATCTACGTAGATTTCTGAATAATAGAATGGACGATTACCAATATCATTTTTATCGTTTATTTTTTTCCAGTTAAATCCTCCATCTTCTGATTTATAGAGGGCATTTTTTTTAGCTTCAATTAAAGCGTAGACAATATTTGGTTTATTTCTGGAAATAGCAACTCCAATACGTCCTAAATTTCCTTCGGGTAAACCATCTTTATCCGTTCGTTTTTTCCAGGTTTTTCCGCCATCGTGTGTAATATATAGTCCAGAGCCTTCACCTCCAGATTTAAAAAACCATGGATCACGTTTATGTTCCCATAAAGCAGCAATTAGTTTATTTGGGTTAGAAGGATCCATAATTAGATCTGCAGCGCCTGTTTTATTATTTGCGGAAAGTATTTTATTCCATGTTTCTCCACCATCTGTAGTTTTAAAAACACCTCTTTCTGGATGTTCTCCCCAAGGTGAACCTATTGCAGCTACGAATACCGTATTTGGATCTGTAGGATCCACAATTACTCTATGGATATGACGCGTTTTTTCTAGTCCCATCAGTTTCCAGTTTTTACCACCATCTAGTGATTTGTAAATCCCGTATCCTCCGTTAAGACTATTTCTGGGGTTACCTTCTCCAGTTCCTACCCAAATCACAGAAGGATTGGATTGCTGAATTGCTACCGCTCCAATAGATGCAGTAACTTGTTTATCAAAAATAGGCTTCCATTTAATACCTCCAGATGTAGATTTCCACAATCCACCCGATGCTGTTCCTGCATACATAATATCGGGATTAGAAGTAACCACATCTATGGAAGTTACGCGACCACTCATTCCTCCGGGTCCTATATTACGTGGGTTCATTTTTTTTACATAATCCATAGAAAATTCCTGAGCATAAATTCCCGAAACAAGGATAAGAGATATTAGAAATAGTAATCTTTTCATGTTGTAATAGTGAGTTAATTATAGTTGTATTCGTTGTTCTAATGTGGTTAAGAAATGTATTTCTGGATACCTTTCTCTCATATCCTCCAATTCTTGTTTTTTTATTTTGGGTGAGATATGTGTTGCGATGATTTGTTTAGGGTTTATGTTTTTTTTGATTAATGCAGTTGCATTATCTTCCAATAACATCCAGTAGGGCAGAATCGCAATATCTATGTTTTCATTTACCAGGTTCAATTGATTAAATAGATTGATTTCTTTCATCCAATTAGTGTCACCAACATGCAGGATTTTTCTAATACCAAAATTAACAATGTAACCAACATTCTCCACAGATAGATGTCTTTTACCTACGTGATTGATTTTTACTCCAGTAATTTTAAGATTTTTAATCTTGACCGTACGTTTTGTATAATCCGTGGTGGATATAGTAAATAACCTATTCTCGAAGTTTTTAATTTCTTTAGTTATCTGATCAGATCCAAACAAAACTGCTTTTTTATTGGATGCTAAATAATTATAAGCAAGTTCAGTACTGAAATGATCCCCGTGATAATGAGTAAAAAGAATGACATCAGGTTGTAGTTGGGTATTTATTTTGTGGACTAATGCTGATGGAGGAAAAAGATAATCATCCCCATATTTAGTATGCAATCCATCAATCAGAACAGAAGATTGATCATCTGTTATATATACACCCATATTTCCTGTATATATTAGAGATAGTTTCTTTTGGGAAAAGCCAGAAATACTAATAAATAGTAGTGTTAAAAGGAAAAATCTTTTTAACATTTTTTGATTGATTACTTGATTGTGAGCCTAAAGTTAAGAAAATGCAAATGCGAAACTCTTAAAGAGGTGTTAAGGTCAAAAAGAGGTAAATTAGGAAGCTTAAAAGATATACTAATGAAATTTATAGAACTTACCTTAAAGAATCATACTATTGTACACGGTTTCGATGCCAGTAACCAAGAAATTACAGAAGAAGTAACCGTAGCATCACCGTCAAAAAAGCTGGTGGCTGTAGATAGAATACTATCGGTTAGTGAACAATATATTTTAATCAAATATGCTTATGATAGAATTATATATTGGGAATACTTAGAGGAATATAATAATGTAAAAACGATGTTGCTCTAAGGCCTATATTTAAGGAACCATTATTTTAGTTTTTTTACTATTTCGAGCAGAGATTAACTGAAATTCTTTATTCACTTTAATAATAATCATATTTCCTGTATGTAGATTAATCATTTTCCACCTAAAACCATATGAGGTTTCGAAAATAGCTGATCGGGCTGTTTTTCTTAAATCGATTTCATCTATTTTTTCAATGACCTCTGCAGCTAATACGTCAAGTCCTCTTTTCTGAACTTCTTCGTCCGAAAGTTTACGATCTATTTGATTTTGAATAATATCTGCAAAAGATCGGTTAATAGAAATACTATTAGAGTGCAATATGCCGAAAGAGAATAATAAGAAAAATAGTATATATTGTTTCATATTTTAAAATTTAATGAAACTATATACTACGTCTTTGACATACTATATAGCTACTTGATTATTAATGTTGTAACCATACTTGTTGTTGCTATTTGTACTAAAATTTGACATTCTTAAACTAAGGGGAATTAAAATTAATTCATAAAAAGTCTATTTAGTATATATTTTTGTTAAATAAATATAAATAAATCATAAAACATGAAGTTTTAGACCGTATTTGTAGATTTTAATGAATAATTGTTAAAGAAATATACTTTTTTAATGTAAAATTATTTATTTCGAAGCTTTTCGAGATGATAGATTTTTCGCCCTAATTCTGCTAGAAAAGGAATGCCTATTTCATCGTATTCATAATAATCATCATTAAAAATTCCATTTTCATTTACGTGTATTGTAGCTGATAAGATAAATGTAATGTTATTCTTTGTATCCTTAATATATGCACAGTCTGTTAGATATCCGTATGCATATCCAACCTTATTATAGATTTCTATATGTTCTGGGATGTTTTCTTTTGTATCGCCAAACATAAAAAACTTCACATATCCATCGTAGTACTCCTTTTTATCGTGTCCTGCTTCACTAGGTAAAGTCTTCATAGTATTAATGACAAATTGGCGATCGTTCTCAGAGATATTAAAACCTTCTTCTTTACTGTAAGAATTAGGAAAATGAATACGTTTCATCGTTTCATGCAAAGACCGCAGGGGTAGATAGTTTTTTTTAGAAAAATCTTTCGGTTTTTCTATCAATGTATCATTGTATATGTAACCTTTTCCCTTTGATAGTTTATTAAGCGATAATTTCGGTTGAGTATTATTCTGGATGCTTTCTTGTTGGTATATAACAGTACTATCTTCTATATTCTTTTTAAAAAGAATAGATTGTGTTTTCAGGTTTTGAGCATAGGGGGCCGATAACCTATGCGAAATTCTACCTTTAAGGTTTTTAGATTGTAATTTTTGATTGATATAATCTTGTCCAAGGAATTCGAATAGTCGATTATATGCTTGGTTATCGCTTACCGCAAAAATCTTCCTAATTTCTTTTTCAATATTTGTATACAGAGTATCATGCTGCAGCATGAAATTAGTCATTCTATCTACCTTGATTTCTCTTTCCTTTAATTCTTTTAATTTCTCAAGAGCGATTAGGGCGACTGGAAATTTAACGGAACTTGCAGGGTAAAAATAAGTGCTATCTGAAACGTTGAATTCATAATCCGTAAAAATTACTTTTCCATCTTGATCTTGATCAATCTGGCTATACAAAATCTGAACTTCATGTTTTTCAATATTTTGCATTACCCGTTTTATCTGTTCTTTATCAGAATTCAGTATTTCATCGAGAGGGTTTTGTTGTCTACACGAGAACATTAAAAAGCTAATGATAATAATGGGAGCAATAGATCTCATATAAGTTAAAATTTAAATGATAATCTACTTTTTATTATATAATTTTTTACCAGCTTCATAATACTTATCACCTTCAACCCAAAAAGGAGTTTCAGGATTGTTAGCAATGTTTCTACAAGCCAATACATAGGATTGAAAGAATTTTAATAAATAATCATAATCTAACGTATCGGGATTATCGGTAACCTGGTGATAGTATTTGGTTATTTCTTCATCAAAAGCTGTAAAACCCATACTAAACGTTGGTGCAGGAATTCCTTTAGCAGCAAAATGTACATTGTCGGATCTATCAAATAAACCTTGTTCTGGAGCTGGATCATCAATAGCTTTTAAACCAAAAGGAGTTGCAGCTTTCTTTATATCATCTGATGCTGTTGTTCTTTCTAAACCAACTATTGTGGCAATGCTGGTATCGTTATACCCTCCATTATCACTGTTAAAGCAATATACCATTTGATGTAAAGGAATCATGGGGTGATTTACATACCATTTACTACCTAATAAGCCTTTTTCCTCTCCAGTAAATAGAATAAATAATGCAGATCTTTTTGTTGGATATTTAGCCATATTTTGTGCCGCAGATAATACGGTTACAGTTCCCACAGCATTATCTCTTGCACCATTATAAATAGAATCATTATCAACAGCTTTTCCGATACCTACGTGATCATAATGAGCAGAATAAATGACAAATTCATTCTTTAGTTTAGGATCTGTACCTTCCACCATTCCGACTACATTTTGGGATACAACGGTACTTTTTTTAATACCTTGAACTTCTACTGTGGCGTTAATCTCATTTTTATTTTCAAAAAACTTACTGATCTCTTCTTTCTGATCGTTGATCCATAAATAAGTGAAGTTGTTAGGCTCTTTTTCTTCAGAAACACTCATTTTTTCTCCATTAAAACTATGATCTAATTGTGACCAGGTTTTATCATCTATACTATTAACTTCTATAATTCCTACAGCACCTTTTTCTTTGGCTAATGTGATTTTTTCCTGCATCTTAGAAAAGGCAAATCTAAGATTGTTATTATCTTTTGTTCCGGAATATGTAACTACTATTTTTCCTTTTACATTTAAATTGTTGTAATCTTCAGCTAAACCATAATTGGCAAATACTAATGATCCTGAAAAGGATGTATTTGCTTTTTTTAGTGTTACTATTTTAGAAGTTGTAAAATCTCCGATGTTTAGTGATGCACTTTCGAATGAAGAAGTAGTATTTAGCGTAACTTTCTGAAAATAGTTTTTATTTTCTGTTACGGGTTGGGCGCCATATCCACGGAGCATATTAGCCAGGTATTGAGCGGCTATTTTATTTTCGGGAGTACCAGTCTGTCGTCCTTTTAGTTCATCTGATGCTAAAAAATAAATATGACCCTCAATTTCACTTTTAGAAACTGTGGATGTTACTTTTTCGATATCATCTTGTGCAAAATTGATGAATGGTAACGCTACTAGTAATGATAAATATATATTTTTCATAAGCCAATTAAGGTGTTTTGTTATTTGATGTCTGTAGTTTTTAGTATATAGATACAAAAAATAGAACTGACTTCCCAAAGATAAGAATTGTGGAGAGTTTATAAAGGGAGATCATAAAGAGTTGTTATCTGAGGCCAATTCTCCAAAACATTTGTTAATTCTATGTGATTACCTTCCAGTTCGAGCGATATCTTTTGTAAAATGTGTTAAATTTATATGATGAAAGAGAAAAAGGAAATTTTTAAAACAGGATTTGCTTTTAAGCATTATGAAGCTCCAGAACAATCTCCATTTGATAAACTTTTTGATATTTTTCAAGAGATCATCACCCATACTTCGGGTGATCTGGATGAAGCTTTGGATTGGTTAAAAGAACTGGATAAAGAATATGAACTTACCAGTGAAGATTACACGATGGAAGATTTCATTGAGGACCTTAAGAAAAAAGGATACATCCGTGAGGAAATTAAACCTGATGGAAAAGGAGGTATGTCTATAACTTCTAAAACTGAACGCGCGATCAGACAAAGAGCATTGGATCAAATTTTCGGGAACCTAAAGCGCAGTGGATCCGGAAATCATAGAACCAAATATACAGGAAGAGGCGACGAGCATGCAGGCGAATATAGAAACTATCAGTATGGTGATGCATTAGAACGAATATCTATAACTGAAAGTTTGAAAAATGCTCAAATCAATCACGGAATAGGAGAGCTAAATCTTACAGAAGATGATCTTGTAGTAGAGGAAACGCAGTTTAAAGCCCAGATGAGTACTGTATTGATGATTGATATTAGTCATAGCATGATTTTATATGGAGAGGATCGTATCACTCCAGCTAAGAAAGTGGCTATGGCACTTGCAGAACTTATCACGACAAGATATCCTAAAGATACATTGGATATTCTTGTCTTTGGTAACGACGCTTGGCCAATAGCGATCAAAGATTTACCATATCTACAAGTGGGACCATATCATACCAATACAGTTGCAGGATTGCAGTTAGCCATGGATATGCTAAGAAGAAAACGTAATACCAATAAACAAATTTTTATGATTACGGATGGTAAGCCAAGCTGTTTGAGAATGCCGGATGGACAATACTATAAAAACAGTAATGGCTTAGATACCCAAATTGTAAACAAGTGTTATATGATGGCGCAACAAGCCAGAAAATTACATATACCGATTACAACTTTTATGATTGCGCAAGATCCATACCTGATGCAGTTTGTAAGAGAATTTACGCAGGCCAATCAGGGTAAAGCTTTTTATACAGGCTTAAAAGGATTAGGTGAAATGATTTTTGAAGATTACGAGACCAATAGAAAAAAAAGAATTAAAGGATAAAAAATAGTACAAATTTAGAATTTTGCTTAAAAGAAAATATGAATACAAATACAATAAAGACATTTGGACAATTAAAGGAATCTGGATATAAAAGTAAAAGCATAAAAGATGAACTTAGAGATAATTTAAGAACTAAGATTAGTAATAAAGAACCTACTTTTACAGGGATCCATGGATATGAAAATACTGTAATTCCAGAATTGGAACGAGCAATTTTATCACGACATAATATTAACTTACTGGGATTAAGGGGGCAGGCAAAAACCCGTTTGGCCAGACAGATGATCAATTTACTAGATGAATGGATTCCTATTATCGAAGGATCAGAGATTAATGATGATCCATATCATCCTATATCCAGATATGCTACTAATTTAATTAAAGAAAAGGGTGATGAAACCCCAATAAGTTGGATACATAGAAATGATCGTTTTGCTGAAAAATTAGCAACACCAGATGTAACTGTTGCCGATATTATCGGGGATGTAGATCCGATTAAAGCGGCAAATCTAAAACTAAGTTATGCAGATGATCGAGTAATTCATTTTGGAATGATTCCGAGAGCTAACCGCTGTATTTTTGTAATTAATGAATTGCCTGATTTACAAGCACGTATTCAGGTAGCATTGTTTAATATATTACAAGAAGGTGATATTCAGATAAGAGGATTTAAGCTTCGTTTACCGTTAGACATGCAATTCGTATTTACTGCTAATCCAGAAGATTATACGAATAGAGGTAGTATTGTTACACCGCTAAAAGATAGAATTGGTTCTCAGATCCTTACACATTATCCAGAAACTATAGAAATTGCTAAAACTATTACGCAGCAAGAGGCACAATTAGATTCTAGGCAAAGTAACTTGGTTCACGTACCGGATTTAGCTAAGGATTTATTGGAACAGATTAGTTTTCAGGCTAGAGAAAGTGAGTTTGTGGATTCTAAAAGTGGTGTAAGTGCCAGAATGAGTATTACTGCTTATGAAAATTTATTAAGTACAGCAGAATATAGAGCATTAAAATCTGGAGACGAACAAACGCTATTAAGGCTGAGTGATTTTATGGGTATTGTTCCTGCAATTACTGGTAAAGTAGAGCTTGTATATGAAGGAGAACAAGAAGGAGCAGCATCTGTAGCGCATAATTTGATTTCGGATTCTATCAAAACATTATTTCCTGAATATTTCCCTAAAATCGAGAGATTGGAAAAAGAAAGTGAGCAGAGTCCTTATCAAGAATTGATTGATTGGTTTTTCGAACAAAGTGGTTTTGAACTTTTAGATGAAATTCCTGAAGCAGCATACAGAAAAAAGCTGGATGAAATTAAACCGTTAAATGATCTTATTAAAAACTATCAGCAAGATATAGATAAAAAAGATAGCTATTTTATGAAAGAATTTTTGTTATGGGGATTAGTAGAGCATAAAAAACTAAGCAAATATAAATTGTCTGAAGGATTTAGATTTAAAGATTTATATGGTAGTTATATTAGTGATTTATAGTAGATTGTTGATAGATTTCTGTTGATTGGAATATGGTTTAACTAAATAATTGACCCTTTTCTATCAACTAAAAATCACCACCATACAATAAAACATTTAGAAAAAGAATCTTCATTACTTTTTATCCACAGTAATGGAGATTTTTTTTTGATAAGTTGAGTATTTAACTGATCAGATATAGATGAAAATGGATGCCAGATTTCATTGTATTTGGGATCTGTTATCCAGTCCTTTTTCTGGGGGATATAATAGAGGTAAGACCCGTATTCTTCTTTTGTGAATTCTTCTGAGTGAATCCAATATCCCACAATGCAATCATTATTAAGATGAGAAAATTTCTTGTTTTGATGTGATAATGGAACGAATAAGTTTCCAAAGAAACAGACTTTTTGTATGATATCATTAGGCTGGATATCTAATTTTTGTAATGTAGTAATAGTTTCAGAACGATAGAGCAGTGGTAACTGTTTTTCTTTTAACTTGGTTATTTTGTCTAATAAACTGTCATTACGATTAGGACCAATCCACCTTTCTAGTGCTATTTGACTTTTTTTAGGATCATAGAGATAAAACTTATAAATGAATTCTATATGCAGAACTTGTTTTCGCTGTCGGTCTTCTATCAAAAAATCTAATTCGCCAATGGTTATTTTATCCTTAAATATTTGAAGATTTTTTAGGATGAGCCTATTGTTTTTACTGTTGTTAATGAAGTATTCAAAAAAATGTTCAATCCTTTTTCCTAAGACTTCATTTTCTGGGATTTCAATGGGCAGCTCATTAGGTATAAAATCATCAGAAATCTCTAAATCAAATTGTGCTAGCTCAAAAAGAGAAGCATTTTCCCATAATAACTTGCTGTCTAAAAAGCCAGCATATTGTTGTTTAATAGACATTAGAGTTATTATTCATTTCTAAAAAGAGAAATATATTTATCTAAGATAGGTCGTAATATTTTTCGATCCACTGGTTTAGCAACAAAATCATCACATCCAGCTGCCAAAGCTCTTTCTATATCCTCTTCTGTAGAATATGCCGTTTGTGCAACCACAGGTAAATTCGGGCGTATTTTTTTGATACGCTTTGTTGCATCATACCCATCCATAATCGGCATTTTGATATCCATTAATACCAAATCGATTTTGTCACTGTCTTCACATATTTCAACAGCTTCTTTACCATTCTTAGCACGATAAATAACAAACTCGAAGTCGATCATTTTGGTTAACACAGTTTTTAAAAATAAGAAGTTTATTTCTCCATCTTCTGCTATGAGCACCACATGTTTTTCTGGTATGGGATTCCCTTCTTTATTTGTAGACAGTTCTCTGTTATTTTGCATTGGGGTATAAGGAATTTTTAATAAGAAGGCACTACCTTCATTTTCTTTACTAACAAAAGAAATTTTTCCTCCGATTAAATCTGTGTATTGTTTAGCAATTGCCAGACCTAAACCAAGGCCTCCAAAATTTTTAGAAATCTCTTTTTCTGATTGAGAGAAGCTCTTAAAAATGATATCTCGATCCTTTTGTTTAATTCCGATTCCTGTATCTTTAATAGATATTTCTATAGAATCTTCTACAAGATAAGAAAAGATTGTTATTGAGCCCGTATTAGTAAATTTTATACCATTATCGATTAGACTATTGAGTGTTTTATAGAGCTTTGATTTATCGGTAATGATTAAATTTTTTTCTTCTGGGATTTCATTTTCTAAATGTATGATAAGATTTTTCTCTTTTGCTTTATGAGCGTATTCAGAGATTAATTTCAGTAGAAGTTCTTTTAAATTGGTTTCTGTAAATCGTAATTTACTTTGTTTGGTTTCGAGTAAAGAAATTTCTAAGATGTCATCTACTGAGGTAATTAAGTCTTTACCACTATCAATAATAATTTCGGTATATTCCTTTCTTTCTTCAGGTGTTAGGGAATCTGATTTTAGTAATTCTGAAAACCCCATAATTCCGTTCATCGGAGTTCTGATTTCGTGAGATATATTCTGAATGAAATTGGTTTTTATTCTGTTGCTTTCTTCTGCATTATCCTTTGCAATTTGAAGCTCTTTAGTTTTTTGTTTGATGATGAATTTTAAATAGAAGTGTACAAGAATAATACTAGCTAAAGCCGTGAAAAAAATAATCGATGAGATAATCCAGAATTTAGGCTTTTTATAAAAAGGCTTTACAGTAATGAATAGCCAATTATCGAGGATAGTTTGTTTCTCTTTGTTAGAGATATTGCGAGTCGCTTTAGCAATGATATTATTAAGCGTTTTATTTTCTTTATGGACCGCAATGCTTGGGATATAACTATGATTTATTTCTGCTATAACTTTTAAATCGTCAAGGCCTTCTGATTTTATTAGGTAATTTACTAGTGCTTTTCCTCCAATATATGCATTAGATTCTCCCGATTGAACACTGAGTAAACAAGTAATATCATCAGGGTAGTTTTTTATATTTAACTTAGGATAATTTTCTTTTAGATAGTCATCTATAGAATACCCTGTAGGTACCGCAATTTTTTTCTTTTGAAAATCTTTAAACTTTAATGCACTATCAACTTCTTTTCTAGCAACTAAAACAAAAGGGGTTTCAAAAAACTTCGTGTAAAAATTAAGATACTTTTGTCTTCCTTCTGTTTCCTGCATTTCCAGTACGATATCAATTTTTTTAGTTTTAACATCTTCCAGTAATTTGATCCAACTTGTGTAATATTTTTTTTGAAATTTATAATTAATTTTATTTTCAATAGAACTAAAATGATCCACTAAAATACCATCGATACTATCTTTTTTATTTATAAACTGGTATGGAGGATAATACGGATATACAGCAACATTTATAGCATCTTGCTGCAGTAGCCAGTTTTTCTCGGTTTTATTGAGAATATCACTATTCGAACAGGATGATATTCCAATAATCAGACATATGAAAAGAAAAGTATATGTTATCTTGTTTTGCATATGTTATTTTGAGTTGGTGATCTTATTTTTATTTCTTTTTAAAATTGGAAAATATTTATTTAGCATTGGTTTAAGTACTTTTCTATCTACAGGTTTGGAAACAAAATCATCACATCCAGCATCCAATGCTTTTTGCACATCTTCTTCTATAGAATATGCTGTTTGAGCTATGACTGGTAAATTGGGTCTGATTTTTTTGATATAAGAAGTGGCGTCATATCCATCCATAATTGGCATTTTGATATCCATAAGAACCAGATCAATATTATTGTTTTCTTGACAAATTGTTACTGCTTCCTGACCATTTTTTGCTCTATAAATAGTAAAATCATATTCATTCATCTTTGTGAGAATAGTTTTTAGAAATAAGAAATTAGTTTCTCCATCTTCAGCTATTAATATGATGTGTTTCTCAGTCTTTGAAAGTTGTTTGTCTTGGCTAATAACCTTATCTGTTTTGTTTTTAGATACAGTATTGTATGGTACTTTTAGGATAAATGTAGTACCCTTATTTTTATCGCTAAGCACTGATATTTGACATCCAATAAAATCAGCATTTTTTTTTGCAATGGTTAATCCTAAACCAATTCCGTTGTATTCTCCGACTGTGTTTTTTGTATTAGAAGCTAAACTTTCTTGTATTTTATCCTTGTTTTTTTCGCTAATACCGATCCCTGTATCTTCTATAGAAATATGTAAAAAATCATATTTTACTATACAGGAAATGGTTACAGAGCCATTACTTGTATATTTTACTGCATTATCAACAATAGCATTTAAAATTTTATTTAGTTTGGTACGATCCATGAATACCATGTTCTCAGAATTTTTCAAATTATTCTCAATGTAGAATTTGATGCCTTTTTCTTCTGCTTTAACTTTATAATTTGAAGCTAATGTTTGGAAGACATCCTGAAGATTTACTTCTACCAATCGTAGTGTAAATCTCTTTGTTTGTAATTGAGAAATTTCCAAAATATTATCGATTATTGACAACAGTTCTTTGCTATTCCCAATAATCATTTGAGTGTATTTTTTTCTTTCTTCTTGACTTAAGTTTTCTTCATTTAAAAACTCAGATAGTCCAATGATTCCGTTCATTGGAGTTCTAATTTCTTGAGGTATGTTGTTAATGAAATTTGTTTTTAATCGATTGCTTTCTTCTGCAATATCCTTAGCAATGATTAATTCCTCCGTTTTCTGCCTTATCTTGAATTTCAGATAATAGTTTAGAAATGCACCCAATAAGAATGCAAATATTGAAATTAAAGATATTATTATCCAAAATTTTGAGGTTTGATAGAACGGAGTTACATTTTGATAAAGCCAATTGTTAATAATAGATTCCTTCTCTTCTCGAGTTATACTAGTAAGGACTTTTGAAATAATATCATCTAGAATAGCATCATTTTTATTAATAGCGATACTAGGTTCGTAATTAAAATTAGTATCTGAATTTATTTTTAAATTGTCCAATTTTTTCGACCTAATAAAATAATTAGCGACAGCTCTTGGTCCTATGTATGCATCGTATTCACCCGAATTTAATTTTACTAAACATTCTAGTTCATCTTTGCGAGTTACAATAGTAAAATCAGGGTACTTGGAATTCAAGGTTTCGGTTATTCCGTAGTTTTTAGGTAGAACAATCGTTTTATCGTGTAGATTTTTTATGTTATTTCCAAACGTAACATCTTTTCGCGTAACAATAACTTGTTGAGATTCAAAAAGAGGAGGTTGAAATTTTAAGTAAGATTTTCTATTTTCTGTTTTTTGAATTTCTAGAATTAGATTGATTTTGTTTTCTTTTACATCCTGAATTAGTTTTGGCCAATCTTTATATTGTTTTCTTTTGAATTTATAATTTATTTTCTTCTCAATAATTTCGAGATATTCTATAAAAACACCATCAGCTTCATTCTGCTCATTAATGAATTGATAAGGCGGGTAATACGGATAGATAGCGACTGTAATACTATCATTTTTTTTCAGGAATTTTTTTTCTAAATCACTTAATACTAAGGTTTTTGAGCAAGAGCATACTACGGAGAGTAGAATGAAGAATGGGAATAAACATGGTAGTTTTTTTAGCATACATGTAGGTCATTTAAACACTTAACTTTTTTATTCCCTTAAATAAAGATAGTGTTTTAATAGTAGTTTTGAAAGGGGGGAATTTTAAAAACCATTATCAAAATAGCGTAAAGCTCTGTTTGTTAGTGCCTTATGGTTATTTATTAATTTCAGTGCCATCAGGATATAAAGCAAAACGACCTTTAGGTTTTTCATGAACATGATCATAACTAGGCCAAGGCCATCCACCGAATTCTGTTTTCTGATATTCTTGAATAGCTTCTCGTATTTCTGATTGACTATTCATAACAAATGGTCCTTGTTTTACCACTGGTTCTTCTATAGGCTTTCCTTGTAGTAGTAAGAAATGAGATTCAGTATTACCGTTTTTAATGGTTAAGTTTTTATGGGCGTATGTAATGATTTGGTGATTCACCGGAATGCTATACCCTTCACTTTCGATTTCATTTCCTTTAAAAAAATAAAGAGAACGATTTATTCCTTCAGAAGCATTCGGAAATGTATATTCAGCATTTGGATCCATTTTTATTGTCCAGATATTAATTTCATTCTCTGGATTGGCTGCCCAAGAATCTGGAGCAGGATCTACAGCTATTTTTTCTTCTGATTTTCCGGCAATTATAGTTATTTCTATAACACTTCCTTTTTTATCTTTTATGTTGACTTTTGGTATCTCCTCATTCCAGAGCATTTTAAAATGTGGGGCTACCATTTTTTTATCTCTAGGAAGATTGAGCCAAATCTGAAATAATAAAAATGGATTTTCTTTTTGTTCATTTAAAAGTGGAAACATTTCTGAGTGTTGTACACCTTTCCCGGCGGTCATCCACTGAACATCACCGTTACCAAAACGACCAGCAGCTCCTAGAGAATCAGAATGATCTACAAGTCCTTTTTGTACAATAGTTACCGTTTCGAAACCTCGATGTGGGTGTGCAGGAAAACCAGGTACGGTAGTGCCGTGATACATTCTCCAGCCATCTTTTGGAGTAAAATCTTGACCTATGTTTCTTCCAATGAGCGAGGCGTTAGGACCTAATTTTTCATTTCCCTTAGGATACTGATCCTCGTGATATGCACAAAATAGGAAAGGATCATTGGTTTCCCAGATGAAACCTAGCGGTTTAATTTTAATTATTGCATCCATAATTTAGTACTTTGATCCTTTGGTAATGTTGGATGAAGATTTTATAATAAAACTCCGGATATCTTCATTGGCTTGTATTAGATCTTCGTTACGTAGATACATCATATGACCACTACGATAACCATTAAAACTAAGTCGATCAGTTAATTTGCTGTTCGCGTTCAGTTGCCACATGATATATTTAGCGTTAAAATAAGTAGTGGCACCATCATAATATCCGGATTGTATCATAGTGTGTAGATTGGCATTCATAGCCATAGCTTCTCTAAGGTTTTCTCCTGTATGATTACCTTTAGTTCTATCCCAAGGACGAACTGGTCCAAACATATTATATTTTAGGTCTGTTTTAAAATTTAATTTTTGGTTGATGTAATAATTAATAGCAGGTGTAAAAGCGTGTAACCAAGCGGTTAATTCACTATTGTAATCAGGACTGTTTCCTGATTCTTTAATATCCATGCCTTTATATCTAGAATCTAATCTGCCAATTGTAAGTCCTTCTTTTTCTCTGAGAAGATCTTTCCAGAAGTAACTTTTAGGTACTTCAAGATTATTCTGGCGGATGGTTTTTTTGGATAATCCAGAATAATAGGCCATTTTGGTAATGACTTCTTCTTTTTTTGAATTCTTAAGATATCCACCTTTTACTAGAGCGGGAAGAAGTTCATTAATCGTATAGTTTTCTGCCTCGGGTAGTACTTCTAGTAGGTCTTTGTTTTGTAATTCTGGAGGTAACATTTTATGATACCAAGCAGCTGCAGTAAAATAAGGAAGACGGTTAGCGACTTCCACAGGCCCATCAAATTTGAAACCAATTTCAGTAGGAGATACCAAAATGACTCCATTAAGATACATCCATTGGTTGTTTTGTAATTCTAAAGCTAAACCAGAAACTCTTGTGGTTCCATAGCTTTCTCCTATTAAATATTTAGGAGAACGCCAACGATTATTTCTAGTGACAAATGTATTGATCCATGCTGCTAAGTATTTGATATCCTCATTAACTCCAAAAAATATTTTTTTATCTGGTAATTTACCTTCTTTATCCTCAATCATTCTAGAATATCCGGTGTTTACTGGATTGACAAAAACAATGTCTGCCACATCTAATACTGAATTGGGGTTTGACTTAATTCCATAGGGTTGAATAGGAAACCCTTCTTCATCAATTTTAAGGATTTGAGGTCCCGTGTAGGCTATATGCATCCAAACAGAAGCGGATCCAGGTCCGCCGTTAAAGGATATTAATAAAGGCCTGTTCTCATTATTTTTGATATCACTTCTTTTATAATAAGTATAAAATAGTGACGCGATAGGCTCTCGGTTTTCATTCCAAACGGGTTGAAATCCAGTCGTTGCTTGATAAGGAATTTTTTTTCCTTTGATTATTGTAGTATGGCTGGTAACTACAGTTGTATCTATAGGGACTTTTATTTTTTGGGCCTGCGAAATGGTAGTAATAATAAGTGTGATTAAAAGTATATATTGAATTTTGTTTCTCATAGTTGAAAATAGTTAGTTTTGGAAAGTAAAACATTCTGGACAATTGTATTGTTCTGCGATTTTTTTAGGGTTATAGACTTGATCACCTTTAATTACTCGATAAATATCGCGTGTGTTTTTAATGTTTAAAAGAGGGTTACTATTTAGAATTACTAAATCAGAAGCTTTTCCTATTTCTATAGTACCAGTAATTTTATCTTTTTTAAGATATTTAACTCCATTGTATGCCGAGGTCTGTATGGCTTCTAATGGTTTTAATCCTGCAGCGACCATTGCTTCTAATTCATCATGTAGCGAAACTCCTGAATAGGTGTATGAATTATAAGCGCCGCTATCGGATCCAGCAAGGAGCTTAACATCCGCGTCTTGTAGAGATTTAGTAAGCTCTTTAAAAAAAGCATTGAGATCTTTTCTTGATTTTTTAGCTTTATCAGATGTAGTTAGTGCTCGTTTGATCCGCCCATCATAGGTTTTAATAATTCCTTTACCAATGATTTTTAGATAGGAATCGTTGCTATGATCTACTTCATCAAGATAGCTTAATACGTTACCAATATGTAGAGTAGGTACAACGTAGGTATTATTGTTTTTTAATAACTGAAAGGTTTTTTGAGCGGTTGAATCACTATAGGTAGAAATCAAGCCATCCATAGCATTCCAAAAAGTAAGTTCTTTATTAATAATTGCTTGTGTAATTTCTTTTTCATTATCAGAGCAACCTTTTAGTATATAATAAAGATGTTCTATTGCTCCAATTCCTGTGTTTACGGCTTCATTTAGTTCAACAGTAAAAGGCATGTGACCTGAAGAAATCATACCTCTATCTGAAGCCTGCTTTAAAATTTCTAAATAGTTTTCTCTAGAAATTCTACTATCATATATTTTAACAAAATCAGAAGGTATTTTTTCTAAGGAGTCCAGAGCTTTTATAATATCTTCAGGAGAATCTACTACTAAAGAGCCAGCCCAAGTTGCATTTGCTCCATCTAGTTTAGGCCCCGAAGTATAAATAGTTGGGCCGATAAGACTGTTGTTGCTTATTTCTTTTTTCCATTGTAAAATTTCAGGCGTAAGATCTCCTCCTGCATCTCTCACTGTTGTGATTCCATTAGCAATAAAAAGAGGAAGCAAGTTTTTATTTTCCTCAATTAAAGAATCTCCGCCTCTAAGGTGAATATGGTTATCCCAAAATCCAGGAAGTAAAAATTTACCTCTACCATCAATTTTATTCTCAGTGATGTAATTATCAATACTATCTATTGTTTCAAGTTTTACGATTGTTCCATCATTGATGTATAGCGTTTTTGTTGCTATGTTTCCATCTTCAATTCGAATCAGACTGATATTAGAAATCACAATATCATATTGTTCCTTTTCCTTTTTGGAACAACTCAAAATACTTAAGAATAAAAAAGTGAGTACTATTATTTTATCACTTTTGGTAATTGATTGCATCATCTATCGTGTATTTACTTTTAAAAGAAAAAGCATATGGAGTTTCTCCGTATTCTTGAAGATAATAAAGGCGTTCCTTGGCTTCAGCAGGAGTTGGCTTATGACCATTTTCGATATACCAAAAAGCCATATGCATTCGAGGCATTTTACCAAACCATTCTTTTTTACGTTTCAGAATTTCTACGTGGTCTGTTTTATACGTAAAATTGAATAATGCATCCATACTTTCCCAAACAGACATGTTAATAATCAAGAAAAGATTATCAAATACGGTAATAGCCGTTGCATTTCCTTCGTCGTCTTTCAGTCTCCATACGAAACCATCGCTTTGTTCTGCTAATTCATTAATACGATCCAAGTTGTTTACAAAATCCTCCATAATAGGATCATTAATAGGGGCTAACATTTCAGCAATATTTACTTGTGCTAATTGCATAATTTTTGCTTTAAAATTATTTGTCTAGTTTTAATTATGTCCTAAATGGCATCCGCAGCCTGGTCTCATAAAACTCTGGGATTCTTCGTGCCAGGGAAAAGCAGTATTTGCTTTGGTATTCTCCCACCAGAATTTAGTTCTTTCATTGGTAATATTACCAATTTCATTCATAGTATCGGTATCATATAATCTACCATTCACCATAGTGTATTTTACAGTTTCAGTATTTCGGATATCTTCTAGCGGATTTTTGTCAAGTATAATCAAATCAGCTAATTTTCCTTCTTTAAGAGAACCAATATCATTTCCTGCGCCAATATAGTTAGCACCATTAATGGTAGCCGCTTGTAATGCTTGCATATTAGTCATTCCACCTTGTTGGAGCATCCATAACTCCCAATGAGCTCCAAGACCTTGTAATTGTCCGTGTGCACCAAGATTAACTTTTACACCTTCGTTGGTTAGTTTCGTAGCGGTTTTAGAAACTAAAATATGTCCGTTTTCATATTCTTCATCAGGAACCATGGTTCTATGACGTGATCTGGCATCAACAATTGCCCTTGGTGTATATTTTAATAGTTTTTCATTTTTCCAAATATCTTCTTTTTGGTAGAAGAAATATTCGCCATTCATCCCTCCATAATTTACGATTAGTGTAGGCGTATAGCCCGTTTTACTAGTTTTCCATAATTCGTATACATCTTTATATACAGGAGCAACCGGTATATTATGTTCGACTCCTGTATGACCATCCATAATCATGGTCATATTATGATAAAAGGTAGAACCGCCTTCTGGCACAACATTAATCCCTAACTCACGAGCAGCTTGCATCACTTGTTGTCTTTGTTCTCTTCGAGGTTGGTTATAGCTTTTTACAGATTTTGCACCAAAAGCTTTTGTTCTTCTTATAGAAGATCGAGCATCTTCCAGACTATTCACTACTGCTTTAAAATCTCCATCAGCACCATATAATATAAAACCGGTAGAATAGAGGCGCGGCCCTACCGTTTTTCCGCTTTTTATTAATTCTGAAATACTAAACACCGTTTCTGTATTGGCAGAAGGATCGTGAGCTGTAGTAACTCCAAAAGCTAGATTGGCATATAATTGCCAATGTTTCTGAGTGGTTAATCCATATCTAAAAGCTCCTACATGTGCGTGAGCATCTACAATACCTGGCATGATTGTTTTGCCTTTTACATCAAACACTTTTGTATCTTGTGGAATAGAGACATCGTTTGTTTTTCCTATTTTTTCAATAACATTTCCATTTATAATAATAGTTCCTTCTTCTATAATTTGATCACCTTCCATAGTAATAATTCGAGCATTGGTAAAAGCTATCTTTCCAGATGGTATATCTGTTTTTGTCACTAAATCAATACTAATGCCTTTTGATGTAACTTCTCCTATTTTTTCAGGAGAATTAGGTAAGAAAGTGAACCGATCCTTAATCTCATTAGAGAAATATTCATCACCTAGGGTCCAGAATACTTTTTTATTGTCTTTTGACCAATGTAAGTTGATTCCCGCATCTTTGGATAATTGTGATACTGGAACCAATGTAGATTTACTATCCAAATCAATTTCTTTTCCGTTTAATAATAATGGAGCGATATAAGCCTTATGTAAATGAGTAAAAGCAATCCATTTATTATCAGGGCTTGGTACTAATCTGTTAGCATGTTTTGATTTCACATGTGTCTTTTTATCTTTTCCGTTTAGGTCAACAGATTTTAATTCTTTAGTAAGATTTCCAAAATAGACTCCCCCTGTTTGATAGAAAATACGTTTCCCATCTCTGGCGAAAGTTGGGTAAGCTCCTTCTTTTGAAATTAGTTTTTGATTCGCTCCTGAAGATGACATAATGTACATCCCTGTTTTTTTATCAAAACTTCTTCCTTGGTCGTTATTTCCTCCTTCTTTTCTGTAGGTAATTAAATTGCCAGAAGGATTGTAAGCTGGTGTTCTATAGATCCCTTTCTCTACTGTTAGTTTAGTAGAGGAGCCGCCTGTAATAGGCACTTTGCAAATAGATCCCAGTGTTTCATCATTCCAGGTCACATATACTATATGCTGACCGTCTGGAGAGAAGCTTGGTTCAAACTCAAAATCTGATTTCTGTGTAGTAAGATGTTGAGGTTTACCATTGGGTAATTTTTTACTCCAAAGACGACCAAGAGCGCTAAACACTATTGTTTTTTCATCAGGAGAAGTAACCACATGGCGAATTACCTTGGCAGTAAATTCTTTGGGTGCTACTGGAGCATCAAAATGTACTGTTTCTGCAATTTTTAAAGTAGCATCAACATTAAACGGGATATTGGTTACTTGAGAATTTTCAATATTAATTTTATGAATCTTTCCTGCAGACCAGAATACAATTTCTTTGTTACCGGGCATCCAACTGAAATTTGGATACACGCCAAAAATAGCCCAAGCTTCTTGTTGGTCCTTATTTAATTGATCATAGATTGGCCATTCTTCACTTGTTTCTAGATCGTGAATATATAAAACAGTTTTTGTACGTACTCTTTTTACAAAAGCTAATCTTTTTCCATCTTTGGACACCTGAGGTCTGGCAGCTCCGCCAGGTCCTCCAGTTATTCTTGTAGTTTCTCCGGTTTTAAAATCGTATCGTTTAATCACATAGATTTGTTTGTTAGGATCTTTGTTATACTGGAAAAAACCTCCGGGGTACATATCTTCACTATAGTACAGATATTTTCCATCAGGAGAAATACTAGGTTCATTTACGTCTTGTTGGTCATTTTTTCTTTTGGTCAATTGTATTCCAGAACCTCCAGTAATATGATATTGCCACATTTCTCCCGCTCCTAATGAACGCTGAGAAGTAAAGTGCTTTCTAGCGATTAAATAATTACTATCTGGCATCCAGGCAGCATTGTTTAATAATCGGAATTTTTCTTTGGTAATTTGTTTAGCATCACTACCATTAGAATTCATCACCCAAATATTATCCCCACCACCAGCATCACTGGTAAATGATATTTTACTACCATCAGGACTAAATCGTGGCTGTACTTCAAATGGTATTCCTGTTCGTAAAACTTTTGCTTTTCCTCCAGAAATTGGTATACTATAAATATCTCCCATAAGATCGAAAACTATTGTTTTCCCATCCGGACTGACATCTAGATTCATCCAGGTGCCTTCATCGGTAGAGAATGTGTGTTCTTCATAATTAAATGCTCCTTGTGGATTGGAAACATCCCATTTCTCTTCTTTTTTGTCTTTTTGTGCTTGGGTATTAAATACTAGAAACAACCCTAGAATTAGGGTAGTGATGATGTGTTTGTGCATGGTATTCGAATTATCTGAATCGAAAATAATGAATTCGGGAACAAAATATCTTAAAGTGTTGTTAATGGAGAGATGTTTGCATTTTTGTAAAAATCTTATCTGCTATTATCTCTTGTTTTAATATTAGCTTTACAGAGCTTTATAATTTCTAGAATTCTTTTATTTCTCGTTTCTTGTCTTTTAGCTTGATTAAGCCAGTATAAATAATTTTTTCGATAACTGGGAGAGAAGTTTTTGTAATTTGTAAATGCTTCATAATTAGAGTTAAAGGCTTTTTTAAGATCTTCAGGAATAATACCTTTTTCAACATTATCTAAAGCTGTCCAAGAATTATTCTTTTTGGCAATTTTAATTATATCCAATCCGCTTTGATGCATTAAATCATTTCTGATAAGATCTATTATATACGTTTTATTCAGTTTGCTCCACACACTTTTTGGTTTACGTGGGCAAAAATATTGCCTTCTTCGTTCTTCGTCTAATCTTTTCACAGTAGAATCAATCCATCCATAACAGAGTGCTACTTTCACTGCTTCTTCCCAGCGCATACTGAGCTGCTTACTTTCTACTTTATAAAAAATCAAATAAACTCCATCAGAGATAGTATGATTTTCGTGCAGCCAGTGCCGCCATTCTTTATCATTTTTGAAATACAATTCTGGTTTAGTTTTCATAAAATGGTTTGAATTTGCTTTTGTGCTTTAACGGGTAAGTTACTAATTTTAGCCAAATAAAAGACCCATTACACATCCGTGAAAATGTATAATGGGTCCTACTTATTTTGTGTAATACGTTCTTTTAGTAAAATCTAGTATATGCTCTAAAAGAACCGCTGTTTGTTGGTCTTGTTCTCTTTACTTGTCTCTCAGTATTTGTAGAAGTATAATAGTAGTAATACCAGTATCCATTTGGTAAGTCAACCTGATATTTCAATACCCATTTCCAATCACTAAAAGGCCAAGAAGCAGTGTTTTCCCAAGCATAGAATTGTAATCTTGTTAATCCACATACTACATTAGTACGAGTATACGTATCATCAAGTTCTTTCCAATCTCCACCGTATAAAGAACTTCTGGTTAAAGAATTCCATAAGCCGTTATCACAGAATCTTATATCTGTAGGTGTAGAGGTAACAGGAACCCCACCACAGTAAATATTCCTAAAGTCAGTAGAACCAATATCATAACAGGCTTTTTGGATAGCAAAACCAGAGTATTTTGGATCATTGATTTCTAATAGAGTTCCACTTTTTTCTATATTTCTACCAGATTGGTTGAACTCAGAATCCTTTGCAGTTTTTACAATACGTTCAGGAATTGAAACAGAAGATTTTGTTAAAGAAATAAATAAATCAAATGGCGATTGATCTAAGCTATGGAGGCTTTCTTCAGCATTTTTAGCTGCATCACCATATAAGGTTTCCGCTACAATCATTTCTTCATCATCGCCTACAGCTATGAAATGATATTCATGGCCGTCTTTCTGAATTTTTGCTACTTCAAAAGAAGTTTGATCTAGCTCATTTAGATATGCTGCATTTTTGGAAGGTATTGGGTTTACCTCTTGTAATTGCTCATCTTGTAACTCTTCTTCTTTGTCTTCACAGGCTACTAATACTAGTCCTAGAGTCATGGCGATAGCCAATGTCTTGAAAATTGATTTTTTCATAATTAAAGGTTTTAAAAGTTTGTAATTAATTTATTAAGGTGTTCCAAAATCACCTTTCTGGGAGCAAATGTATTGTGTAAAGGTTTGTATATCAACAAGTAAAAAACGGTTTATGCATGGGTTTACAACCGATAATCTTAGGGTTTTTTACCCTTATTTGGTGTTTTTAAATTGAAAGCAAAGAGAATAAAGATGTGAGTTTATTATACAAATACATAAATACTTTCTTGTATAACGATGCTGTTTTGTTCCAGGTTTTGAATGTTGTTTTATAACGGTTCAATTGTTATTCACATAAATGCCTCATTAGAAACAACGATAATTTTGTATTTCCTTTGCAATGAGCTGCTTTTTTATAGTTTTGCATCTTCAAAATAAAATAATATGATTTCTGTAGACGGAATTGCGGTAGAATTTAGTGGCGAAACATTATTCAGTAATGTTTCTTTTGTGATTAATGAAAATGATAAAATTGCCTTAATGGGTAAGAATGGAGCTGGTAAATCTACGATGATGAAGATCGTTGCAGGTGTTCAAAAAGCAACCAAGGGACATGTACGTTGTCCTAAAGAGGCTGTGATTGCTTATCTTCCACAACACCTGTTAACAGATGATGATTGCACAGTATTCGAAGAAGCGTCCAAAGCATTCGGTCAAATTCACGAGATGCAAAGCGAAATGGATCGTCTTAACAAGGAACTAGAAACTCGCACGGATTATGATTCTGATGAATATATGGGGATTATCCAAAAAGTAACAGATTTAGGAGAAAGTTTTTATGCTATAGAAGAAGTGAACTATGATGCTGAGGTGGAAAAAGCATTACAAGGATTGGGTTTTAGAAGGGAAGACTTTACAAGACCAACTAGTGAGTTTAGTGGTGGATGGAGAATGCGTATTGAACTAGCTAAAATCTTACTACAAAAACCAGATTTAATTCTTCTGGATGAGCCTACGAATCACGTAGATATAGAATCAGTAATATGGTTAGAGGATTTTCTGCTTAACAAAGCGAAGGCAGTTATTGTAATTTCTCACGATAAAGCCTTTATAGATAATATTACTAATAGAACTATTGAAGTTACTATGGGTAGAATCTATGATTATAAAGCGAACTATAGTCATTATTTACAATTGAGAGAAGACCGACGTGTACATCAGATAAAAGCATATCAAGAGCAACAAAAATTTATCGCAGACACGCAACAATTTATTGATAGGTTTAAAGGAACGTATTCTAAAACAAATCAAGTGAGTTCTCGTGAGCGTATGTTGGAGAAGTTAGATATCATAGAAATTGATGAGATTGATACTTCTTCTCTGAAACTTCGATTCCCAGCTGCTGCCAGATCAGGAGATTATCCAGTTATAGCGAAGGATTTATCTAAAAAATACGATGACCACGTAGTTTTTAAAGATGCAAGTATGTCGATCGCAAGAGGAGAGAAGGTTTCTTTTGTAGGTAGAAATGGCGAAGGAAAATCCACTATGATCAAAGCTATTATGGGAGAAATTGATTTTGAAGGGCAATGTGATCTAGGTCATAACGCGAAAGTGGGATATTTTGCCCAAAATCAAGCATCGTTACTAGATCCTAATCTTACAGTGTTTCAAACCGTTGATGAGGTAGCAAAGGGAGATGTGAGAACACAGATCAAGAATATATTAGGACAGTTTATGTTTGGTGGAGATAATATTGATAAAAAAGTAAGTGTTCTTTCTGGAGGGGAAAGAACTCGATTAGCCATGGTGAAATTGCTTCTGGAACCGGTAAACGTATTAATTTTGGATGAGCCTACTAATCATTTAGATATTAGATCCAAAGACGTTTTAAAAGAAGCGTTATTAACTTTCGATGGGACATTAATACTCGTGTCTCATGATCGAGATTTTTTAAGAGGTTTATCCAATAAAGTTTTTGAATTTAAAGACAAAAGAGTTATCGAACATTTTGAAACTATAGATGCCTTTTTGGAAAGAAACAGAATGGAGAGCTTAAAAGAAATTGACCTGAAATCGTGATCATTTTTTACTTTAGTTTTTTATAGAGAGTATTATAATTTCTTGAGGATCTAAAACCGATCACTCTATTATTATCTTTTATAAAAGTGATCTCTTCTCCATTGAGATTGGTGAACTTATCTGTTGTTAAATAAAATAGAGGGTAGTTTCTTTTATCTAGAATCGCATAAAGGGATTTTTCTCGAGAGTTTATATCTAATGTTACTTTAGTATTATCAATATATTCATAGGTTCCTATATAATTTTCGAGATTTGGAATATTTATGAAACCATCATATGGATTGTCTGGCGACAAGTTTAAACCTTCTCCAGGTATCCATTTGTCGTATTCCATATGATACGCAATTTTTCTAGCCTCATTAAATCCTTGTAATTTGGCTACTAGATGCAGTGCCCCATCAATTCCTGCAGAAATTCCTGCGGTAGTTATTACCTTACCGTTATCCACAAAACGTGCATCTTTTACTACCGTTATTTCAGGATAATTTTTCTCTAACCCATCAAGAGCATTGTGAAATGTAGTAGCGGTCATACCGTTTAGCGTTCCCGCATTTGCTAAAGCGAATACACCAGTACATACAGAGAAGTGATATTCAATGTCTGGTTGCGATTGTATCCAGTTTATAATTTCTGGATCTTTGAAAGACTGTGCTGCATTACCTCCAAAAAAAGCTAAAATATCAGCTTTGGGTGCATCTTTTATACTGTAATCAGGCAGTACCGTTAAAATTCCCTGAGAAATAATAGGTTCTTTGGTTTTAGAAACTGTAAATATTTCGAAGTCTGCATAAGCAAAAACTTCCATCGGCCCTGCAAAATCTAATATTTCAATACCAGGCTGTAAATAGAAAGCAATTTTTTTCTTTTTTATCGCCTTATTTTTTTTACCCAATTCTTTTCTAGTAATTAGTTTCATTTCGCAATGGTTACATATTCCAGAGTTATTAAAAATTAAAGTATCACAAGAACTATTGCAGGGTGGGCAAACGTATAAGTTTTCGGGTTTAGAATATGATTGAGAATGTATAGTTATATAAGTCAAAACCGAGATGAATACTAATAACCTATTCATTACTTCTTTATTTAGAGATTGATATTTGGTAAAATTAGTAACTCTTTGGTCTACTCAAAAGGACAACAATGCGAAGGATCGGGACATTTTATAACAAAGATTTTGCATCTTTTGGTAATATGTCTTTGTGTTTTTTTAGAAGATTTCTTAGTTGATTTGTGCTTTTTAAACCACATTGGTCAGAGACATAATCTACCTTGTTTCCTTCTGCTAATAATTGTATAGCTCTATCAACTCGAAGCTTTTCTATATAATTTCCGATAGTTATTCCTGTGGCTTTTTTAAATAAACGAGTTAGGTTTCTGGGACTCATAAAAACTTTATCCGCAATGTCTTGTAGAACAAAAGAGTAATCAATGTGCTTAATCATATAATCCTGAGCATCATGGATTCTGGTATCTAGATGATTTTTGTATTGAAGAAAAATGCTTAGTTGTGGATCAGATTCACTTCTTCTAAAGTAAATAACTACTTCTTTAGCTACATCTGCGGCCAGTTTTGACCCAAATTCAGTTTCCAAAATATACAAAGCCAGATCAATACCGGATGTTACACCAGCACTAGAGTATAAGCGTTCTTCTACTACAAATAAACGATTTTTAATCAGTTCAATTTCTGGATACTTTTTATTAAATTCTGAAAAGTATTTCCAATGTGTAGTACAAGTTTTTCCATTTAATATACCAGATGAAGCTACTAAAAAAGTTCCAGTACATATAGAACATATATTAGCCCCATTACTGTATTGATCTTTTAACCATTCAAAAAAAGGCTTGTTAGTTAAGCGAAATTGATCATTAGAAATCAAAGAAAATTCTATCCCGGGAACAAAGACGAAGTCTTCTTCTGATAGCTGAAATTTATGAAAAGGATTTAATTTAGTAAAGTGTAATCCAGCACTACTATTAATTTCTATATCGTTACTTATTGTTACAAAATGCAGTTCGATATCTGCTTTATACTCCTTTGCTTCATAAAAAATATGGGCAGGACCTATGATGTCTAATAAATGAACTTTTGGTGGTATTATGAAAAGAATTTTTTTGATAATCTTGGATGAATTAAATTTCATCAATAAATATACTATTTATATCATCAGTTCTTTATTCCGTAATTTATTTTGAACGTTTATTTCAATTCTATTTTATCGATTTCTAATCTAAACTGCTCTGCTTTTTTATTACCTATAAGAAAGGCTATTTCTTGCATAGTTTCTGTTGGGTAATTCGCGAGATCTAACTTTCTACCTCTAAATGCTGGGTACATTTCTGATAATGAAACCTCGACAGTTTGCCAATCTCCAGTAGTTTTAAAATGAGCGATATAAGAATAACGATCAGAGCTATTGGTTTTTACTCTAAATTGATATTTTTTTTCATCTCCTTTTAGTCTTATTAGAACCTTGGTAAACCCCTTTACCTTTTTGGTTTCAAAACGATAACGTACAGACGAAAATCCGCCATTGTTTTCTAAAGAAACAGTTCCTTTAAAAATAGCATTGCCTTCATTGTTAATTTCAAAATCACTTTGGGATAGCCCGCCCATTACGCCATCGTTAACTACATTCCAATTGGATAAATCACTATCTGCATTAAAGTCAAAAATAATAAGGGATGATATCATTGTAAATAAATAGACACAAGACAATGCCGTTTTCATAATTTTATAAAAAATAGGTTTTACCAGTTACTCTTACTCCTGAAGTTGTTCTATCTTTTTTAATATTTCTTCAGCTTCAGCTTGTTTATCATCACTAGCTCGGCGATTTGTATGTGATAACTTATAAGATTCTTCCATTAAAGCTTTATACTTTTTCTGTAGTTGTTCTTTTTCCGATTTCTTTTTGAATAATGTAAACATAGGAAACGTTTTATTTTAAAGGTAGTACATAAGGCTTTAAACATATCAGAAAGTTATCTTAAATAATTTTTTTATAAGATCTCTGCGATGTAATGAACCTTTAATAGAATTCGATAATTTGCTTTTGACTCTTAAAGATGTTTCGGTTTTCTGTTTACTTTTCTTTGGTTTTTGAGTCTAGAATTTGCAATAGTGCAGGCATTCTATATTCGCCATGCATCATTTGTATGTTATTTTTGGCTTCATCCAAATCTAATCCTACAGCTGTAATATATAATGGTTTTGTACTTTCTCCTCGAATTACTTCTTGTACGTACTTTTTATTATCGTAAAAACTAGACTTAGCCACACCAATTATAGGGATACTGTTATTCAATTTTTCATATAAATAACCCCCTAACCCTAATTTTTTATCATTATTAAGGTACACATATCCATCTACTATAATAAGTTCTACATTATTAAGATTAATATCTTTTAAAATAGCCTGGATACAAGGAAGTTCTCTTTTGTAAAATTCACCAGGTACATAAGGATCAATATCATTTACTTTTTTTATTATAATTTCGGAAGGAGTTTCATCTTGCCAATTATTAAAAACTATACAAACAGATTTTGCATATGTTTCGTAATATTGAACATCAAAGGCTAATTTCATTGACATGTCACGGTTTTAGATAAAGATTCAATAAATCTAAGGCTTCTTGATTTTGTTTCTCGGTTGCTATTGATAAAGCGGTGTCTCCGCTAAAACCTTCTTTAGCGTATACATCAGCACCGTTCTTGAGAAGAAATTTAGCAATATCCAGATGTTCAAACCTAAAACTCTCAATGAGTGGAGTAGTCATAGCTTCAGGATGTTGGTAATTAATATCTATTCCTGTTCTAACATAATATTTTACTAATTCTAAATCTCCGGTTTGTGATGCTAATAACATATCTTTCCAATTGCCTCCTGACATAAATTCGTATATTATTTCATTAACAATTTGATAATCTTACTAATGGGTTTTAATTCTGTAGTATTTGTTGTAATGGATTCTAAAACACTACTGCCAACGATAGAGAAATTTTCTTGTAATGCTTTTATACAAGCTTCTGATTCAGAAATAGTTACTCCATTTGGAACTTGATAATAAGTTTTGTTGTAGTCTTTAGGTTCCAAACAATCAAAATCAAAATGTAAGTAAAGATTCGAGATGTTTTTCGATTTTAAAATCTTCACTAAATCTATTATATCCGTCTTTTTTGGAGCATAAATTTCATCATTGTCAATTCTTATTTGTTCTGCGTCATCAATATCTCTTAAACCCACATAATGTATTTGTGAAGCTTCTATCGAAGAGAAGAGAAGCGGATTCATATGATTAACACCTTCTCCTAGCAACGTTCTTAATGGCATACCATGAAAATTACAACTTGGAGAATCACAAGGTTTATTGATATCTGCGTGTGCATCAAACCAAATGACACCAAGATTTGGGTATTTTTGATTGAGATAGGAGACAGGAACTATTTCTAACCCGCAATCCCCACCAATGATTTTGATTGTTTTTGGTCGTGTCTGATCAATACTTCTTTTTAGACGATTCAATTGATCATATATTGCATCATAGTTGTTAATATAATACTTCTTTTCTCCATTTTTTCCAGCTACTATTTTTGATAATGGAATGTGAATGAATTCTGGATCATTTAAATAGTCTAAAATAGCTTTAGCTCCATTTTCTATGCTTTTTCCAGTTCCAGATCCTTGCCATTGAGGAAAGTAGATTTTCATGTGCTCCGTTATTAAATAGCTTTAGCTTTTATATAGAAATTCGGGTCAATGCTGATTTCATTTGCATTTACTTTTAGTGTTTGCCATTTTGCATTAGGTTGTATCCATTGATCTTTTCCATCTATTTTTAAGCGTACAGGCATATCAAAATCTTCTACAATATCGATATATCGATATTTCAGCCCATTATCATCAAAACCGTATTCTAAAGTGGGGATTTTGGTATCTCTTAAATACTGATTAAAGAAAGCTTTTAGATCGATTTTGGTTTTCTCACTAAGAAAGTTTTCGATTTGCTTTGTAGTAACCGTTTGATGATAAAATTCTTTGTTTAAACCTCTTAAAATGGATCTCCACTTATCATCATCTTCTAATAGCTGGCGCAAGGTATGCAACATATTAGCTCCTTTATAGTACATATCGCTGGATCCTTCGTGATTTACATCATATTGTCCAATAATAGGTTTGTCATTGCTAATACCACGTCTAGTACCAATTACATATTCTGAAGAAGCTTCTTGACCATAATGGTAATCTAGGAATAGGTTTTCTGAGTACGCCGTGAAACTTTCGTGAATCCACATATCGGCGATATCTTTATACGTAATATTATTTGCAAACCATTCGTGACCTGATTCATGGATGATGATGAAATCAAATTTTAATCCCCATCCGGTACCAGATAGATCATTACCAAGATATCCATTTACATACTTATTTCCATAAGTAACAGAGCTTTGATGTTCCATTCCTAAATAAGGAACTTCAACTAGTTTAAAACTGTCTTCATAAAAAGGATATGGCCCGAACCAGTGTTCGAAGGCTTTCATCATTTTAGGAGCATCTTTAAATTGTTTTTTGGCAGCTTCGAGATTATCTTTTAATACATAATAATCCATATCCAAAATTCCTTTTTCGCCTTCATACTTTTCGCCAAAATGCACATAATCCCCAATATTGATATTAACGCCATAGTTATTGATAGGATTGCTTACAAACCAGTGATATGTTTTTGTGTCAGGAGAACGCTCCTCTACTTTACGAAGTCTACCGTTAGAAACATTCATTAAACCTTTTGGAATTGTAACGCTTATTAGCATACTATCAACTTCATCATACATATGATCTTTATTAGGCCACCATACACTGGCTCCCAAACCTTGACAGGAGGAAGCAACGAAATGTTTTCCATTACTGTCTTTTTTCCAAGAGATTCCTCCATCCCAGGGAGCACGCACAGCTTCTCGTGGATTACCACTATAATAAACCTCTATCGTATTGATATTCCCCTTCGTTTGTTTTTTATTAAGTGTTACAAAATGAGCATTTTCTTCTGAAGTTACTTTTAACTCTTTTCCGTCTTGTACAACTTTTTCTATAACCAAAGGAGGTTGTAAATCCACTTGTAAGACATTATGATTTTCCAATACTTTATAATGTATGGTGTTTTTTCCTTCTATGGTTTTCTTATCAGGATCTACAGATATGTCCAGATGGTTGTAAGTTAGATCCCACCACGCTCTTTCGGGCGTAATAGAACCTCTTAGCGTATCTTGCCTGGTAAATTGTTGTTGCTGATTAAAAAGAGATGTTTGTGAGAAAATTGGTGATAATCCACAAACAATACATACTGTGAAGAAAAATTTATTCATTTCCGCGTTATTTATTTCAATAAAAATTCAAGAGGAATATGTACTCGTTCATTCCAACTTTTTTCATCATGAGATGCACCTTCAAACTTTTTAGTAATCCAGTTTTCACCTTTGGTATATCCCTTATCTATCATCATTTGATCCACTTGCTTTTGATAAGGTTCATACTGAGCGTCTAGTGTTTCAGTTCCAAAATCAAAATATATTTTATGCGTCTTTGGAGCTGGAAGGGTAGCGGGTAATGTTTTTATATAGGCTTCTCCTAAAACCGGAACTGGCCAATGTGTAGATACACATCCGGCAGCACCAAATACTTCGGGATATTTGCAGATTGCATATAGTGATATTAAACCTCCCATAGAAGATCCCATTATAGAGGTGTTTTCGGCTCTAGTAGATACATTATATGTTTTGTCTATAAAGGGTTTTAGTTCTTCTACTAAGAATTTTAGGTATTCATCCGAGTACAAATCATCAAAACCAGTATTTTGCTTCAAAGCAGCTTTGACTTCTGCACTATTCGTCATTTCGGCTGGAGCTTCAGGCATATATTCCGAAAAACGTTTTTTTACCGTATTCCAAGGTGCCACAACAATTGTGTTTTTAATCTTACCGATTTTGATCAAACTATCTATAGTTTCATCAACACCCCAGTCTATACCTGTATAAGATGTTTTTGAATTAAAGACATTTTGACCGTCATGCATATACATTACATTGTATTTATCTTTAGAATTTTGGTTATAACCATCAGGGAGAAAAACTTCCACATTTCTTGGGATAACATGTTCTGATGTAAAGTTTTCATGAATGATGACTTTACCTTTTGTTTTTATAGATAACTTTTCTGCGATATCTAGTTGCGCAGGTAATTTTCTTTTGATAGGTTCTTGTTTGCAAGAAAAGAACAGTAGCAGTATTAATATGGATATAAATTTAATAAGTTTCATTTAGTGCGGTTAGATTAATCACGGTTCAAACAATAAGAATTTGGTTATTTTCTAAAAATTCCTGAAGGAAATACTACAGGACTTTCATGACCATTCTTCCCTACCGTCGCTATACCAAAGAAGTAATTATCAATAACAATACCGTTTAGTATAAAGTTATCTACATTACCTACAAAACGGCTATGATCCCAAGTAGGAGAAGTGGTATCTCTCCAGTAAATTTTATATCCCTTTATGTTTGGATCATTCGCTTTTTTCCATTTGAACTTAGCAGAGGGTTCTACAATTCCTCCAATTTTCACTTCGGTTGGAGCAAGGGGAGCCCAGGCAATACCGGCTAAATTGATAGAATTCACAGCCGTTAATTTTGCTGCGTAGTCAAAATCCACATGTTCGACCACATCTCCATATTTAATACCATTTTCTTCTCTAATATCCTGATGTTGTTGTGTGTAATTCTCGTGAGCTTCCATAATACGTATTCCTGCGAAACCAGCGTCATTAAAAGGACGATGATGTCCACCACGACCAAAACGATCTAAGCGATACACCATCATTGGATTCATCTCTGGCATATACGTTTTCGTAGTTTTATGAATGTACCGCGCTAATTGACGCGAAATTCCGTCAACTTCACCACCATAAAAACGTCTCCTTTCTACCGTTTTTTTATCATCAGTAAGATTGGTAGGTTCGGAGAAAATCCTAAAGGTTCTGTTATCAATTACTCCATCTACTCCTTTGATGTTACCAATCATATCATTATTCATGATTCCGATGATGTCCCATTTTTTTTCTTTTGCATATTTAGCCAAGCCTTGGCCTCCAAATAGTCCTTGTTCTTCTCCAGATAACCCAACATAAATGATACTACTTTCAAACTTATATTTAGATAAAACCCTTGCTGCTTCAATAGCTCCTGCCATCCCAGTGGCATTATCGTTTGCTCCGGGAGCATCATCCGTAAAATTGGTTGGATCTGTTATACGCGAATCGATGTCACCGCTCATCATAATAAAACGGTTAGGGTATTTTGTGCCTCGCTGTATGGCAACAACATTTACTACCATAACATCTTTAACAATACGCTGATTAGTCCCTTTTTTCACCAAATCTTTTTGATAAAAAACTTCTAGACAATTACTACAATTTTTGGATATGTTATCTAACTCTGATTTAATCCACCTTCTTGCTGCACCAATCCCTCTAGTTTCAGAAACTGTATCACTTAGGGTATGTCTGGTTCCAAATCCAGCTAGTTTTTTTATATCTGCTTCAATTCTTTCTGAAGAAACAGCGTCAATTATATCGTATATTCTTTGATCGGTTTGTGCAGTTAAAATGATTGTAAATAAAAAGAGTGTTGAGGTAAGAATGATTTTCATTTGTGTTAATTTTGATCGCCTAATTTAAGTAAAAGCAATCATTGGATACTACTCCTTAACAAATTTATAAGACCAAGTACTATTCCTATCTTTCAACAAAAAATTCTTAGATATACTACATATACCATTACTGGAAGGATAAGGTCTATGAGTTTAAAACTAAAGTTAAGGCTATCTGTGGATATGGAAATTAATAAAATCACTAAAAATACCTTCCTGATTTTTATCCCTACTAATAATTTTTTAAATATTTTTTTTATTCAATATATTTTAGATAAATAACCTATTCGTAATACGTTATAGTACTATTTTTCTGTTCTATTTTTTGCTTAAAAAAAATACCTCGAATTAAGAAAATAATAAATAATGATAATGCACTTATTTTTATCAATTTAATATATTTTACTTCTCTTATATCTTCTTTATTCGATACATAAATAGCTTTTTTTCTATCATTGCAATTCCCGTTTTTATAATAAATAATATTGATAACTTCTCCTTCTTTTTTTGTGGTTCCTATAAATAAAAGATAGGGTGTGTCTACTACACTTTTAATCCAGCAGGATTTATCTTTGTTCAAATATTTGATGCCTAGGGCTACCTTATTTGGTGTACTCTTAAATCCATATATTTCGCTTATCGAATTAATTGTTGCTGTTGTAAATTTATATGAAAGAGAGTCTTTTAATTTTTTATTCTTTAAAAAAGACGATAATGATGGTTCTTTATATGGTTTAATAACAAACAACACATCTTTATACAAAAAAAACGTGGCCAATAAAATACTAAACGCTAATATCCCCTTTTTCATTTATAACTTTCTTGCATATACTTACTTGTACTCTAAATATTATGCGCTATATCTTCTATAATAGTTTATATGGCATTATTAATAACTCTATCAAATAAAGAATAAATGAGAATCAAAGTCACATTTTTAATTTATCATTCCAATCTATTTACCAGTGGTTAATTCAGGACATTCACTTTGTAACATTGTCATATATATTAATTTAAAATAAAATGGATGTACCTCATTTTTTTCATTAAATACAGGAAAGCCTTGTTCTTGATACTCCTTTTTTAATGCTTCTTTATTAGCTGTAATAACTTTAGTAGTACAAAATTTAGGATCTTTAGCGGGATCATTCTCAATACATTGACAAGCTTGCTTAGCTACCGTGGTAGTGATAGATTCTGAACAACTGGTCATAAAAAAAGTCAAACTTAAAATGAGTAATTGTATGTTTTTCATGATTTTAATAGTTGAATTATTAAATAAATACAAAAAAGACTCATAAATAAAGGTGTAAAAATTATTAAAAAACCTTCTAACTGTCTTTTTTTTGCAATAAACTCGTGTACACTTTGTAGATATGTAGCTTCTAGACTATGTTGGTCTTTTATAAACCTAAAAACCTTTATAGTGCTTATTTTCTTCTTTTCATTATAGTTATATTTTTTATGTATATTTTCAGTGTTCATAAAAACAGTGATCATTCTGTTTTTCCAACTAGATATGATATCATATACAGGCTGATGACCTATAGAACTAATTGTGATATACTTAGAAAGTTCTTTGTTAAAAAAAGTAATATAATATTCGTCAATATTTGCACCCAAACCATAATAGTTAAACACTTTTTTCTGAACTTCGACGGTTTCAACTTTATCAATCCTTAGAGAGATTTCTTGCCAACTGGATATTTCTTTATTAACTAATTTAGTATAATATCTTTCAACGATAACCTTTAGATATATCACGTATGCTATTACTGGAGTTATAAGGTATAGGAGTTTAAGGCTAAAATTAAAACTATCAGAAAAGATCGAAATTACTACTAGTACTAGCAATAAACCACCAAATAAAACTCCATAACTATAACCTATTTTAACGAGTAAGCTAAGTTTACTATTTTTAAACATTAGGTAGGAGATTGTGCGGATATTGTTCCTTGTCCGTTTATTAAATCCATAGAAGCTGCAATTGCTAATTCTTTCCTAGCACTTTCTGTAAACCAGGTGGAAACAAATGGGAGAATAAGAGCGACTACCGAAAATGATTCAATTTTTTTTGCTGCGGCTAGTCTGTTTCCTGTTCTTACTGTTTCAGAATTACTAGCTCTTTCTATTTGTACTTGATCTTTAGTAAGGCTTGTTCTTCCATTTTTTTCTATTGCTCTTGCTATTTCAGGATTTGTTTTTTTGAGACTTCTAAGTGCTGCTCTTCTTTGGGAACGAGGCATTCTATATAATCTTTCATAAATAGGAAGGTTTTCTTTTGCAACCCCTCTTTCTGTTAATATTTTTCTTGCCTCTTCCCAATTTTGAAAACTAAATATATCTCTTACATTTTCAGGATCACTAGGGTCTATAGTTTCTGGATCACTAATCCATTCTGGAACATAACTAAGACCTTCTACTTCATTCAAATTTTCATAACTTTCATTACCGTCTAAAGAAATTGATCGAATGATATCTTTTTCTGCTGTAGTTGCGAGTGAGATCAGTGGTGTACCTATAGCGGTAGTTAAAAACATTTTACCTACTGCTCCCCAACCTGCAGCACCAGCTGAAACCAAACCAAAACCAAACAAAAATGAAATTGCCATATTAGCACCAACCTCAACAGAGTTCCCAAAGGCAATTTCTTCGGCGGCCTTCTGTGCAAGACTAGGATCGAGAATTGGTTGCAGAATTCCTGATTTTCCACAAGTCATAATTGACATTTGGGTAACTGCCGGACTTTGGTCTAATTTTACAGTACTATGTTGCAAAGACCAAGCTCCAGCTTCTAGATTAGGAGTACAAGTATGTGATACCTTTGCAACGACATACGTTACTGCGCCAGCAGCCATAACGGCAGCTCCAACGGCTATAACAGCCCAACCTATTGGTCCTGATAAGATCAAAGCAGCTCCCAATAATAAGCCAGCTCCAAAAGCAAAAAGCGAACCTGCTAAATTCATAGGGATTTTACAAGCAAAAGCTACTTGTATATTTTTATCCGCTATAGTTAATAATGGTTCTTTCTTACTTTTATACATTACAGTAACGGCACTTCTAGTTACTATTAGTTCACTAGGAGCTGGGCTAGTTTGATATGTACAAACAACTGGTGTTTTATTAGGAATATATTTTGCACTCATATCTTTACCTGTTTAAGATTAAACTCTGTTATAAATTCATAGTTATTCTTAATTTGTTCAGAAAAAACAGCTTTTCCTTCAGTTATATAGCCTGTTTTCTTATCTATACGATAAGATTGTCTATATATGTAATTATATTCTGTAAAGTTGTACTGTATCATTGGTTTGTAAAACAAATTATACTGTCTTATGAGCTCCTCATTGTCTAATGTATCTCTAATTAGTGTTCCTACTTTTCTTTTATAAATAAAATCATTATCCTCTTTAATTGTAGTCTCTGAGATCTCCAATTTAACTTTTACTTTTTGAAATATCTGTGATATAAATGTCAAAGTAGTTACTTTTGTTTTATGATCTAAGTCTATTAGATAAGAATCAAGTAAAATATTATAAAAGACATTTTTATCTAATGTTTTTATGAGGTTTTTTTCATTTTTAAATTCAATATCTCCATTGTCAATAATATCCTTTGCGGCATTTTTATTAGCTTTTTTTAATTCCTGAAAAAAATCGGTGTCAGGCAATACTTTGGTTTTAAAATTGATCCAAGATTCTGATAAGTTATTTAGATTAAGAATTTGTTTTATTTTTCCATTCTCGTTTAATTGCAACGAAATATTTTCTTTCCAATATTCTAAATCTCGAAATGCATCCATTGCAATTTCAAAGTGCTTGGGTTCTGAACTATAAACATAATCTTCTAGAACAGAATTAAACACAATGTTTTTTTCTTTTTTCAGAAACTCTACGAGATATTCTTTTTTTATGTTTGCGTGGAAAATTATTGATTTATCACTGTGTGTACTATTTGTTTGTTCGCAACGATAACGTATTTTATTTGTTTTGTTTACTGGATTGAAAAAAGAATCATCATCAACTTGCACATTTCCCGAAGTTGTATCTTCTTCATCCAATAAAAAACTCAGTCTTTTTTTCTTAGACATTCCTTAACATTATTTTTTAATTAATATCAACATTAGAACCAATAATCTTTGCATTTCCATCCAGATAAACCTGGCTATTCTTAGAAATTACACTTATGTTATCGTTACCTGATAATCCTATAGTATCTCCGATTACAGTGATATTTTTACCTTTAAGTTCTATTGTTCCATCTTTTTTTAAGATCAAAGAACTTTCACCAACAACGACTTGGAATATTTCTTTTGCTACAATGTCAATTTTTCCGTCTTTATCCATGACCAGCGTACTAGATTTATCACCAACATTAACTTCAAATTTTTCATTAGCTTGTGATATTAAAAGTCCATTTCCATCTAGTTTTATACCAGCTGTTCCTTGATCGGTTATTGTTGTAGACCCTTCTTTATCATCCAATACTAATTTAGTTCCACTTCTGGATTGAATTGCTTTAATATCATTAGCATCACTCTGGAACGCTCCTGGCTGTGCTGCGCCTGTGTATAAACTTCCCATTACATAAGGTCGTTCTGCATTACCCCCTTCGAAACCTATAAGGACTTCTTCTCCTTTTTCTGGTATGAAATGAAACCCCTTCTCACCACCAGCATGTGGGGAAACAACACGCAACCATGGTGTAAGTTCTCCATATGGTTTTTGCCAAGGAAACTGAACACGAATTCTACTCAATCCATCAGGATCAACATTTTCCATTACCGTCGCGATCTGCGTTTCGCTTTTAGGAAATGCCATCATATCTGTATTGGGATATACATCCAACTCTGCAGTAATTCCTTCGAATTCATTCTGGTACTTACCATTTTCTGAAGCAGAGTGAGTAACTTTGATGATTCTAAAGGAGCCATATCCCGTCATATCATCCTGTATTGTAACGACATCTCCCAAATTAACGCCAGGATTATCGCTTTTTCCCTTCACGATAACTTGGTTTACTACGGTAGCTTTTTTCTGTTGTATAACGTGATTATCTAGTCGTTGTTTTAATTTTGCATCATCATATGAGTTGATATAAACGGCGGTTTCTTTTGCAAATATAGCTTCACTTTTATCATTGGTAAACTGGTTAAATCCATTGACTCCGGTATCAACTTCTGCAGTTGATTTCTCGTGTTGCGCATCCGTTAAATAATCATTCGTAAAGTATTTATACTTGTTAGGTTTTGGAGCTAATTTTAGAGAAAATTCTTGTAAGTCGATCCCATAAGACAGGGGAACTGTATCGTATTCAGTTTTTCCAAAAACTAAAGAGCCTCCATTGTAATAAAACCATTCGCTATATTGCGCGGCAAGTCGAGTTGCATATTCATAGGAGCTTTCATTTTGCTGTACACTATAATGTAAAGCATCTGTTTTTGTAGGGTCAAAAGCTAGAGCTAACATGGAGGTATCATATCCTTGAAATGTCTTTTGTAAGATATCAGATAAGGGTATGTCATTATGAGATGCATAATGTGGGCCATCATCTGCTATTATAGAACTACTCTTACCAGAAATTACAACGCTATCACCAGTACTGTTTTGAAATCCCTTGGTGCTATTTACAGAAGTAACTATTCCTTTGAATGCTAGTTCTTTATATCCTCCTGCGAAACCTAAAGCTTTTATTTGTACTATAAAGGACTCTCCTAAAAAGTTTTTAGTTTGAGATACCATTTCTCCAGATAGTTGTTCTAAAACATCTGTTCTACAAACTAACTCAAAATCGTGATGTTCCGTTATTTTTTGTTTAAGAGAAAAAGTCTTGAACGATGTTATAGGTGTTCCTCCGATGTAAATATCCAATTTTGATTGAAGTGCCATAGGCTATGGTTGGTTTAAGGTTTTTCTTTTAGTGCTATGATGAGCGTATTTGTTACCTAAATAACGGCTTTTTCCCTTTATTATTCAGTATTTTCGATAAGCTGCTTTAATTTTCGTTTAATAACACATTGCTTTACTTTTACTTACAATATACGAGTATCTGTTTTTTATTTTGTATGCTTTGATGTTACATTTTACTCGTTTTACAAAGAATCAGTACTTTTTCATCATACTTACTTTCAGAATTACACCACTTTAGTTTTTGAGTTATTTTTTCAGGAATTTTTACATGCTCACAATTTTGAAATCCGAATTTTAAATAGAAATTCGATAAGTTTTCAAAGGGTAAACACCAGATGGTAGCTATACCGAATGAGTTTTCCTTACATAAATGTTGAACTATCTTTTCTGCAACTCCAAAACCTCTAAAGTTTGGAAATACGTAAATTCCTCCAAGCTCTATATTATTGTTGTCAATTTGCACTAATCTACCGAGTCCAGCATTTTTATTTTCTACTTGAGCAATAATGATATACTCGTTTTCATAATTGGATTTCACAAAACCTACTTCAGAATATTTTACATTTATCCAATTTATTTCATTTTTCTCGGCTTGTTTTATTCTTATTGTCTTCATTTTAGTTTCCCGTTCGTTTAACAATGCATAAAGTATGGAGCTATTATTAGTTCCTTATTTAAGCTCTTAATTATGAGCCATTGTTATGCGTTTTTTTAGAATAGCGAATATCCAAATATTAGTGATAATGTTTTATATTTTGAACTCCAAGATGTATAGGTTCCTAAAATTTCTCTATCGGTTTGATACCTTACCTCTAAACTATATTTATCATTTTGTTTATAACCAATTCCCAAAGCAAAGTTTCTTCTTGTTTTAATTTCTAATGAATCTAAATTTGAACCATCATTTCTGGCAAAATCAATTGATGATTTTGAATTAATATCAAGAACGTAAGAAGCATTTATAAAAATTTTGGAGTTATTATTTAAAAAGAAATAATGTCTTAAACTTAAAGGGACTTCAATAGAACTGTAATTGACATTTGCTATTAATACTCCTCCAGAAATATTATTTACGTTAGTTGTTTTTTCGGACTTGAAACTTTGATAAGTTGGCTCAACAGAAATAGCCCATTTGTTTTTATTAAAAGGGAGTATAAATTCCGCTTCTATTCCAAAACCAAAACCTATTTCATTATCGAAATCATTATTTCTAGAATTAGAAACGGAGTTTTGTATTGTTAATGAGGAACTATTTAAACGAGGTCTGATTGTCAAATTAAATAAATCTCTTTTTTGTTTTTCTTCAAAATTGACAGACTCTTGATTATTACAATTATTATATTCTATAAAAAAATTGACCAACTCATTTTTTTTATAGTCTAAATTTTCAATTTTACTCATTTTAAAGCTTGAACATTTCAGATCATTCCATAGCTGTTGTTTAAATCTATTGTTTTTCCCAATTTTATTCTCGTTGGTTTTATATCTTTTAAAGATTAATTGTTCAATATTAGAGTTGTCTTTATTATAAAAATACCTTTCTATATTACCGTCAACGTATTGATATAATGAAGACTTACCTCCAACTAATACTTTTAAAAAAAGCTCTTCTTCTTCAAATATAGGTCTTTTATTAAAATATATATTATTGATGTTATCACTAGACCTGTCAATATTTACAGTATTTCTTATGTATTTTGAAATATTATTAATACCAAATTCTTTAACTGATTTTATTGTTGCGTTTTTAGATTCACTATTTTCGGATAGTTTATATTCAAATTTATTTGGATTATTTCTCCAGTCAATATTCTTGATTAGACAATTAATTTTTTGATTTGTATTATTAATATAATATCCTTTTTCATAAGTAATTTGTGAATAGCAATTCAGGCTTAAAATTGTCATTAAAACAAATAAAAGTTGTTTTTTCATTATTGTGTTAATTTGTGAAATTTATTTAGTTGAGTTCAAATGACCCATAGTATTTAATATATGTGTCTTAGCTGTGCAAAATGTTACCCTGTTTTTCGATTTATTTTGCGTAGTGGTTGCTATTTTTTACTTTTAAAAGTATTATACCTTGCCAAAAAAAATACAAAGACAATTCGATTCTTTAAAATAGCTGCTATAATCACATATATAGAGTTGTATAACGTTTTTTATTTTTTAGAAAACCATTCAGATATTCTATCTGAGAAGTTTCTATGTTGGATCTTTATATTTAAATTCTGGAGAATATTTTTTAATGACTTGGACACGTGAGTTATACCCAAAACACTTAAAAAAGAAAAATCAAGCGCTTTTATAAAGTTGATTAATAGATCTATTGTAAGAAGGTTACTTTAGAAATTTTTCCGTTTTTTACTTCATAAATAGCTACAGCTTTAATTTCGTTGCCATTGATGAGAACTAGTTCTTCATCAATTACTTTATTACCGTGAACAATTCTGTTTTTTATTTTACAATGTAAATCTGGTGTTTTGTCAAAAAATGGAGCATACATACTTTTCATTTTTTCTTTACCTTCATAGGTCAGTTTATTCGGGTAGTTATATACTTGTACTTGATCAGAATAGGTAGCTAAAAAGCCCTCAATATTTCTAGCATTATAAGCATCTAATTGTTTTTGGACTACATATTCTGGAGAAACATCAGAAACCAATGCAAGCTTGTTGTCAATTTCATTGGTGGTAATTCTACTAATACTAGCGATCTCTTTATCAAGAAAAGTATGACCCATACTCCAATTTGTATCGGTTTTAGGATTAAACTTATAAATGATGTTATTTTTTGGCATGAGGATAGTTCCATTACTAAGCCAACACATATCTTCTGCCTCAGGAATGCTATTAATTATTTTTTTTGTTTCTCCAGTAATGGGGTTTAATGATTTTATTTCCCATTTTTCATCTTCTTTATTGATATAACTAATAAGCTCAGAATTAGGGATTTTATGTAGTGACCTGCCGATTTTTTTTTGGAATGTTTTGTTAGTGTTGTCAGTAATATTAGAAACTACCAATGATAATCCACCTTCTTCCAGTACTGAAGAGACGAGTATGTTTTTGTTAAACCAAATATGATAGCCAATTACAAGATCTTTGATTAATACTTTTGGACTTCCTGTTTTGTAGTCATATTGATACAATAATTGCTTTCCAGTAGTATCTAATCTAATAGCCGATATTGCTTTTTGATTAGGAACTTTAATTGGTGAATATTCACTGCCTTGTAATGTTTTAGAAATCCAATCGATTTTGTCATCTATTATATTGTATTTCGCAATATCGGTCTGTCCATTTCTGGTAGCAGCAAATAATACGATATTATCATTGTAGAATGATGGTTGATTATCATAACCATCATTATTAGAAATGTTTCTTTGATTTTTTAATTCTAAAACATTTTCATTGATAGAGATATCAAATAAATAAATTTCAGTGTTTGATTGCGCTGATAATATAAAAACGTTTATCAGAGTTAGTAGTATGAAGCAGTTTCGCATACTTTTTGTTTTCTAAAATACACTGAAATATCAAGGATTTTCTTAAGTATTTGTTAAGAGTTATAAGGACTACAATAATCAACCTTGGAAACAATCCTAACTTGTCGGTTTCTGATAATTATAGATATTCTTAATAAGGCCACTTCGGCTACGGTTAGTGATATTTAGTACCATCAGATTTAAAATTTTTCTACTTTTTTAACTGTAATTATAGGGTTCTATCCATCGGTTTAGTGAATAGGGTCAAAAAAGAAGCATTCTTCTGTTAATTTTTTGTTTTTAATCTTTTCTTAACACTTATTGAAAATTTAATATTCATTATTTACTTAAATTAGACGCCTTTAAGAAACTATAGGGGATAGTTTTTAAATCTTTAATTAATTTATCGATTGACTTAGATATCCTTAAGGTACGTTTTTTTGTCCTTAAGCTTTATTACATAGGAGTTAAGCGTTCGTTATTTTATATCACAGATCAGTATAAATATGGGGAAAACTACTAAAAACACAATTGTTTTTTTATTCTTACCGTTTATTTTTTTTAGTCAAGTTAAAGAAAAGGAAAACCTTTATTACAATTGGTTTGATCAGGTTGTAGGGCAAGAACATACTGGATTATATAATGGAAAACAGTATGTGAATCTTGATGTTAATCGTATATATAAAGGAAAGCATTCATTCTTCCTAAGTGATGATGCTGTAACAGGATCTATTTCATATGATGGTCAGGTTTATTATAATGTAGATATGAAGTACAATCTTGAAACAGATAACGTTTTAGTAGCACTAAAGCCTGGTGCAGTAGCTTCCATTTTAGAATTGATACGTGATAAAGTAGATCGGTTTACTATCGAAGATTATTCATTTATAAGAATCGATGGATTTGAGGAGAATAATACTTTAGTAAATGGTTTCCACCAAGTGTTACTAGAGAATGCTTCATATTCTTTGTTAAAGAGACATAAAAAAATAAGAAGGAAAAAGATCGGAAATGTGGGAGATAACAAGCTGTATTTTGAATTTGTAAGTAAGAATGCGTTTGTATTGTTTGCTGATGGTCATTACAGACGCATTAAATCCAAAGGAGATATCATGAAGATGTATCCTGCTTTAAAAAAGGTAATTAATCAGTTTTATATTAAAAATAAAACGCTTAAAAAATCAAACCCAGATGGATTTATGCAACGATTATTCAAAAACATTATTAAAGAGTCATCACCACTAAAAGTAGTATAGTATTATGAGAAAATGTTTTATTTTATTTTTTTCGTTGCTAGTTTTCAATGGCTGGACTCAGCAAAACGATCCTTTATTAACTCTTTCTTTTGAAAATACTGATTTAATTTCTGTTTTAAATCAGATAGAGGAGAAAACTGATTATCATTTCTATTTTATTGATTCCTGGTTAACCGATTATAAGGGTATGTCAGGTAACTACGAAAATGTGTCTATGACTAAAGTTTTAGAAGAACTTTTCGGAAATACCATTGTTAACTTTTATATAATGGAGAATAACAAGGTAATTCTTGCTAAAAACAGTATTATATATGACACCTTACCTGATCGGTTTTTTGGCGAATATGAGAAAGATTCTGTTGAAATAGAAAAGGAAACCGCCAAAATAATTTCTCCTGTTTTTACATCAACTAAGAAAGCATTCAAGAATAGTAAAATAGAAACAATTACTATCGGTAGAGCACTTAGAGGTAATTCAAGGGAGAAGTTTAAGTTTTATGGTACCCTCATGAATATCCAAACTGGAAAGCCGTTACCTAATGCTATTATTGTAGTTAATGGGAATGATGTAGGAGCTGATACTAATGCCGAAGGATATTTTGAAACAGAACTAACTGTTGGATCAAATATCGTAGAGATTAGTGCTATAGGAATGGAGCGTTTTAAAAAGCGAGTGGTCATATATAATGATGGTAGATATGATATAGAGCTCAATGAGAAAATAGAGTTTTTGGATGAAGTTATTTTAAATGCAGAGGTTAATGATAATGTAAGTGAGGTAGTTACAAAAACTAAAATCGACGTAAAGGAGTCTAAGAATATTCCTTTGGCACTGGGAGAGCGAGATGTACTTAAAGTGGCAACAACCTTACCAGGTATTACTACTGCGGGAGAAGGAGCATCTGGTTATAATGTTAGAGGAGGAAAATCTGATCAGAACTTGATACTTCTAGATGATGCTGTTATATACAATCCTCAACACTTTTTTGGAATTTTTTCTGCCTTAAATCCATTTGCGTTAGGAGATGTTAGCATATATAAAAATAATATTCCAGCACAATTTGGAGGTAGGTTATCATCCGTTTTTGATTTAACCACCAAGGATGCTAGTGTTACAGAGTTTAAGGGAGAGGCTTCTGTAGGGCCGGTTACAGGAAACGTGCTCATAGAAACGCCAATTGTTAAAGATAAGGCGGGAATAATGGTAGGAGGAAGAGGAGCGTATGCCAATTGGGTTTTACGTTCTCTAGATGAAGAGTCTCTTAATGATAGCGAGGCCTCATTTTATGATGTGGTGGCAAAGTATAACCATCAGATTACAGAAAGATCAAAAGTAGAAGCCACAGCGTATCTAAGTAGAGATGATTTTAGTATTACTTCGGATTCATTATATGTATACAATAACAGAGCGTTTTCTTTAAGATGGAACTACCGTTTTAATGAGAAAAACACAGGGAAATTGGCTTTATCAAATAGCCAATATAAATTTGCTATAGAGTTTGATGGCCAATCAAATGATGATTTTGATTTGGGATATCGTATAGATGAAACCGAATTAAAACTTCAGTTTAAATATTTATATAGTAGTAAGCTTAAATTTGATTACGGTGTTTCTAGTAAATTATATGGTGTAAATCCAGGTAGCATTGATCCCAAAGGAGAGGAATCTATTGTAACTCCATTTGAGATCGAAAGAGAACGAGCGCTAGAATCGGCAGTTTTTTTAGCAACAGAAATAGATCTCACCAAAAACTTAACTATAGATGCAGGTATAAGATATTCTATATATAATTTTCTAGGAGAAGGAACGCAAAATGTATATCAAGAAGGAGCACCAAGAAGCGAAGATACAAGAGAGGAAACTTTATCATTTGATAAGAATGAGGTTATAGAAACATATGGCGGTCCAGAATTTAGAATATCAGGGCGGTATTTAATTGGAGAAGATTTTTCGGTAAAGGCATCTTACAATAAAACTTTTCAATTCATCCATACTCTATCTAATAACACTACGATTTCGCCAATCGATACTTGGAAACTTTCTGATCTTAATATAGAACCCCAGAGCTCGCAACAATATGCTTTAGGAGGGTATAAAAATTTTGATGGCGGTGCATATGAACTCAGTTTGGAAGGGTTTTATAAGGAATCTAAAAATATAGTTGATTTTAAAACCGGAGCAGAAATATTACTCAATGAGAACATTGAAACCGAAGTATTACAAGGAAATGGAAGATCATATGGCGTAGAAGTTTTACTCAAGAAACAAAAAGGAAGGCTTTATGGTTGGTTAGGATACACGTATTCTCGTTCTTTAATTCAATTAGATAGCGAGTTTAGAGAGGAACGAGTTAATGGTGGAGCGTTTTTTCCTTCTAACTTTGATAAGCCACATGATTTTAGTTTAGTCGCTAATTATAAATTTACTAAACGTTTTAGTTTGGCAACTAATTTTGTTTATCAAACAGGTCGTCCAGTAACTTTTCCTGTTGGTAGTTTTACTTTTAATGGATCAGATTTCACCGTTTTTAGTGATCGGAATAGGTTTAGAATTCCAGATTTTTATCGATTAGATATTGGATTTAATATAGAAGGGAATCATAAGAAAAATAAAGTAGGACATAGTTTTTGGACCATATCAATTTATAATGTTTTAGGTCGAAACAATCCGTTCTCTGTGTTTTTTGTTACAGAAGATGGAGAAGTCAAAGCATTGCAGACTTCTATTTTTTCTGTACCCGTACCTTCTATTACTTATAATTTTAAATTTTAAATACGTGAGACTCTTTGTAAGATATAGTAAATGTATGATAAATAGGAGAATTTTAATTCTGCTATGGATTTGTAGTATGATGTCTGGATGTATTGATCCTTTTGAAATAGAAACTGAAAATTTTGAAAATATACTGGTAGTTAATACTACGATTACAAATGAAATGAAAAATCAAGAAGTTCTATTAACAAGAACTTTTAGGTTCGAAGATGACGGTCCAATTTCTGAAGAAGGTGCTATCGTAAAAGTAATAGAAGATGCTAGTGTAGAATATCTTTTTGAAGAAAGCTCTCCTGGAACATATCGTTCTGTACAGGAATTTGCAGCAAGCTCAGGTAAAGAATATCAATTATCGCTCCAGACTGCAGATGGAAAGTCTTATGTTTCAGACAAGGTAATTTTACCACAAGAAACATCAATTGAAAGAATTTATCCTCAGAGAATTACTAATGATAATGGGGGAGAAGGTTTAGGGATATTTGTCGATACGTTTGACCCAACAGGTAATTCACAATATTATCGTTATGAATTTAAAGAAACCTATAGAGTAGTTCCACCTAAATGGTATCCTTTTGATCTTATTGTAACTAGGGACGGACCAGGATTGTTGTTTTTCGATTTCGATTTTGTAGAAAGACCAGAAACTCAAAAAATATGTTACGCCAATAGTATATCCAATAATATCAAGATAGTAAATACTGCTATTTTGGAAGAAGACCGTATAATGGGTTTAGAGGTTAATTTTATACCGGCAGAAGATATAAGAATTAAAGATAGGTATAGTGTATTAGTCAGACAATATGTGCAATCTAGAGAAGCTAATGGGTTTTATCAAATATTAAGTAGTTTTTCGGAATCGGAGAGCTTGTTTTCTCAAATACAACCTGGATTTGTAACCGGCAATATTATTTCGGAAAATAACCAAGATGATAAAGTATTAGGTTATTTTGATGTTTCCTCTGTTTCAGAACAACGTATTTTTGTCGATCGTGATGATTTTTTAGCGGATTTACCATCGTTCGAATTAGAGTGCGATATATTTAGACCTGAACAAGGGTTTGGTACCTTGCTTGAGTACCATATGCTTATTAGAGATTTTATAGATAGTAATACTGTTAGATATTATTCTGATGTACCACTTCCTCCTGATGGATCTATTCCCTTTACTTTTGTTCGTAGAGTTTGTGGAGATTGTACAACATCAGGAGTTAGTGAGGCCCCGGATTTTTGGATAGATTAATGGTTGATATACCTATAATTGAAGGAGCGGATTTTGCGTACGGTATCATAAAAGATAAATAATGTTTTAGAAGTTTTAGAATGGTAGAAGTATTTAAGTTTATAAGGTGGGAGCAAATATTAGTCGTCATGTTGGTATGCGGTACTCTGAATAGCTGTATCGATCCTTTTGAAATAGAAACTGAAAACTTCGAAAATATTTTAGTAATAAATGCTACTATTACTGATGAGGTAAAAAACCAAGAAATCCTATTGTCTAGAACATTTAGATTCGAAGATGATGGCCCTCTTTTAGAACAAGGTGCTATAGTAAAAGTGATAGAAGACGCTGGAGTAGAATATCTTTTTGAAGAAGAGGCTCCTGGAACATATCGTTCTGTACAGGAATTTGCAGCGAGTTCAGGTAAAGAATATGAATTGTCATTACAAACATCAGACGGGAAATCCTATGTTTCGGATAAGGTAACTTTACCACAAGAGACATCAATTGAAAGAGTTTATCCTCAAAGAATTACTAATAATAATGGAGTAGAAGGGTTAGGGATATTTGTTGACACATTTGATCCAACAGGAAATTCACAATATTATCGTTATGAATTTGAAGAAACGTATAGAATACTTACTCCTTTATGGTATCCTTTTGATCTTGTAGTGACAGCAGAAGGAGCAGAAAGTTTTGAGTTTGGTTTAGTAGATAGATCTGTAAATGAAAAAATATGTTATGCAAAGAATGTATCTAATAATATAAAAATTACAAATACAACAATTTTTGAAGAAGATCGTATAACGGCGCTAGAGGTTAATTTTATACCAGCAGAAGATATACGAGTTGATAGTAGATATAGTATATTAGTTAGACAATATGTACAATCTAGAGAGGCTAATGGGTTCTATGAAATACTAAGTAGTTTCTCTGAATCAGAGAGTTTGTTTTCACAAATACAACCTGGATTTATAACTGGAAATATTACTTCAGAAAGTAACCAAGATGATAAAGTGTTAGGCTATTTTGATGTTTCTACCGTTTCAGAGCAACGTATTTTTGTGGATCGAAGTGATTTTCTTACGGATTTACCACGATTCGCCTTAGAATGTGAGTTAATAGAGCCAGAGCAAGGTTTAGACAATCTTATAACTTTTCATCAACTTATTCGTGGATTTATAAATAGTAATGAGGTTAGATATTTACCAGATACGTCACCGACTCCTGGTGAACCTATAGTGCCAGAAGGTTCTTTTCGTTTTTTTTTACCTAGAGCTTGTGGAGATTGTACTGCATTAGGAGTTAGTGAAGCTCCGGATTTTTGGGTAGATTAAGCGATAAAATACATTGTTAGAGAAATGAGAAATTTTAATATAAAATTAGACTAGTGAGAATATTATCAATTATATGCGTCCTGTTTTTTTTAACGTGTAGTACTTACGGACAACGACAGTCGGTGTTAAAAACCAATAAGGATGTTTATGGCTATACTCTTGTTCCTCAAGAGAAGATCTTTATACATTATAATACATCATTATTGTTTTCGGGGGAATATTTTTATTATCGCGTATATTGCTTTAATGCCAAGAGTAATGCTCTGAGTACTATAAGTAAAGTTGCTTACTTAGTGCTTTTAGACGAAGATGAAAAGGCTGTGTTTAAGCATAAAATAAGTTTGGAAAACGGCCTAGGACAAGGTGATTTTTTTGTCCCAGTATCTATCCCGTCTGGAAACTATAAATTAATTGGTTATACACAATGGATGTTAAATGAGGCTTCTCGTTTTTTTCAAGCAGATATTAGTATACTAAATCCATACCAAGGCAATCAAAGTAAAATTCTTTCTGCTGACATTGCTAAAGATTCTTTAGGCAACCCTATAACAGAATTTTCAAAAGGAAGTGAGCTAATCAATGCGCCAGAAGAGAATACTAAAATCGATTTAAAACTAACCACAGACACTAAATCTTATAATAAAAGGAGTTTGGTGAAACTTAGTATAGAAAACTCCCAATTAAATACAGCAGAAGGTAACTATTCTCTTTCGGTAAGGAAAAAAGATGTATTTGCAAAAGCATTACCAGTAAGAGCTAAGGATTTTTCTACCTTATATAGTAATCGTATTGATAGTCCAACTAAAGCAGTTGGAACTTCTATTTTTTTACCAGAAATGAGAGGAGAATTACTTTATGGAAAGATTCTTCCTAAAGAAACGTCCTTTTCAGTTTCAGAACAGTCTGTAGGCTTATCAATTCCAGGTAAGACTAGTGATGTGAAAGTTGTTTTAACCGACAACAAAGGTAATTTTGTGTTTAATTTAAATAACAGAAATGATAGGGATGAAGTATTGATTCAGGTTTTAGGAAAAGATAAAGAAAATTATACGGTACAAATTTTTGAAATACCAGAAGTACAAGCTGTAAATTTGGAATTTTATCAATTTAAAATTTCTCCTTCTTTAAAAGATAAAATAGTAAAGAGAAGTGTTTATAATCAAATTGATAATGTTTTTTATAGTGTGAAACCTGATACGCTACAGGCGCTTACGAACGCTTTTGCTTTTCACGGAACTGAAATAGAAACTTATGAGCTAGATGATTATACCAGGTTTGGAACGGTTAAAGAAACAATAGTAGAGGTTGTAGAAAGTGTATGGACTAAAAAAGATGAAAATGAAAATGAAGTCTTTGTAGTAAGAGGATACTACCCTACTGTGAAAAAACAAAGTTTTTTACCATTATTAGTTGTTGATGGTGTTTTTGTTCAAGATCATGAAAGTATCATAAACTATGATGCAAGGAAGATTAAAAGTATTAGTTTTATTCAAGATCGATATTATTTAGGGCCTCAAATCTTCGAAGGGGTAGTTATAATTGAAACAATAGCAGGAGATTATTTAAATTCAATTAATACTAGTGCTAAAATTACTTTATCGTCTTTACAAGCAAGTAAAAAATATTTTAAACAAAAATATAGTGATGACAAGTCAAACAATAAAATTCCTGATTTTAGGAACCAATTATTATGGCAACCAAATGTAAAAATGACAAAAGGGAAAAGTAGTATCGAATTTTATACATCCGACGTTGTTGGAGATTTTGAAATATGTTTAGAAGGGTTTAAAGATAATGGATTTCCTATCTCAATTAAAACATATATAACTGTAGAGTAATATATTATATTCGCTATTTTCGGGAACTATATAACCCTAGGATAGGACCTATTGCCAAAAATAAAAATAAATAAGTAGGATTTATTTTGGTGGTTAAATATGAAAGTAACTGAATGCTTATAATAGTAATGGCAAAACCAATACAATTCACTATAGTAAGCCCAGTTCCTCTTAACTCTGCAGGAGCTGCGGCAGCGACCAATGTAGAAAACTGAGGAGAATCTGATATAACGACCATACCCCAAATACAAAGCAGGGTTAAAAATATCTCTGTTGGTAGTTGGAAAAGTAGAGGAGAGGAGAGGCAAAAGAGCCCTGAAATAATAAGCGAATTTCGAGCTACTTTTCTACTTCCTGTTTTTAAAGAAATATACCCTCCTAAGATGCAAGAAAAAAAGCCAATTGCTATAACAATAAATGACCAAAAAGATATAGGAAGCCCAATTGGGTTTTGTTCCACATATGTTTTTAACAGCACAGGAATAAATCCCCAGAAAGCATATAATTCCCACATATGCCCAAAATAACCTAAAGCTGCTTTTCTAAAACTAACGATACTAAAAAGCTCCGTGATTACTCCTAATTGTAGTTTTGTTACAGGTTTTCTGTGAGGGCCATTAGGGACAAATAAGAAAATTAATAAACCACCAATGAATGAAAGTATGCTGGTTGATTGGATGACCGCTTTGTAATCACTGTTCCAAGAGATTTCTTTTAATAAATGAGGTAATGCGGTACCCAAAACCAAAGCGCCTACTAAATATCCTAGTGCTTTTCCTAATCCGTCTTTATAATAATCTGAAGCTATTTTCATGCCAACAGGATAAATTCCGGCTAGAAAAAACCCTGTGCCAAAACGTGCAGTTAATACATTTAGTACAGTAATATTTGGGATTAATAAGGCAATATTACATAGTGCTCCCAGAATAGCAGATATCATAAACACTTTTGAGGGAGGAAATCTATCAACTAAAGTTAACAAAGCAAAGGTTAGCGTACCTACTATAAAACCAAATTGAACTGTAGATAATAGATATCCAAGAATATTAAATCCTACGTTAAACTGAGCAGAAAAATCATCAATAACTGCATTTCCCGCAAACCATAAAGAAGTACAGAAAAATTGAGCAATTATAATTACGGGAAGTATATAGAATTTTGGTTTCAGAGATGTACGTTTACTAGATTTAATTAAATTCTTTTAATAATTCGTGTACTTGGTTAGTGCCTTCTACATAGTATTTAGCTATTGTTTTCTTTAATCCCACTTTTACTGTATATGAAGACGAAGGTAATTCTTTAAACATATATTCATCTGTCCAATCATCTCCAATAGCAAAGATAAAATCATAATCCTTTTCTACTAGCATTTTACAAGCCGATTTACCTTTATCAATTCCGCTTATCTTTATTTCTAATACTTTATCACCTTCTAGAATTTCCAGATTATGATTTGCTATTAGATGTTGTATGGTAGTTTTTAATTCCATAGATCTTAATTTTCCTAAATCTGGATCTACATTTCTAAAATGCCAAGCTAATGAATAATTTTTTTCTTCTATAAGAGAACCAGGTGTTCTGTCCGTAAATGATTCTAATACCGGTGCAATTGATTCGAACCAATCGTTACTAACACGTTCTAAAAGTTCCCAGTCTTTAGTAGGCTCTTTTAACCAAGCTCCATGTTCTGTTATTAGGGTATAGTCTTTATGTCCAAACCATTTATTGAAAGTAAATTTATCTCTTCCTGTTATTAGTATAATTTTAGTATTCTTATCTTTTTGCAACGTATCTAAAATATCAAATATTTCTGGAGTTGGTTTTGCATTTTCAGGAATTTTTTCGAAAGGAGCTAGTGTTCCGTCATAATCTATGTAGAGAATTCTATTTTTAGAGTCTTGAAAATCACTAAGCATCTTTTCTTTAATTGATGAAGTCAATTTCTTAAGAGAATATTTTTTAGCTCTTGTTTTTGTAGCGTCCAAAGACTCCATGAAATCATTCGCCCATTTTTCTACGTTGTATCTTTTTAACCTTTTTTGTAGCGCTTTGTTTCTCTTTACTTGTTCCTCTTCCGGCATTTCTAAGGCAAATTTTAGAGTGTCTGCTATTTCTTCAAAGTTATTAGGATTTATAATCAATGCTTCACTCATTTCTTTTGAAGCTCCAGTCATTTCACTCAGAATAAGTACACCTTTCTGATCAACTCTAGAGGCTATATATTCTTTTGCCACCAGATTCATTCCATCCCGAATAGGAGTTAGTAATGCTACATCACTAGAAGTGTAGAGATCAATTAAATTTTCAAAAGGCATAGAACGATAAAAATACCAAATAGGTGTCCAGCTAACTTCAGAAAATTTACCATTGATCCTACCTACTAATTGATCTATTTCATTTTTTAGTAATTGATATTGCGGAACATTAGATCTGGATGGAACAGCAAGCATTACCAATCTTGCTTTACCTTTAAATTGAGGATACTTGTCCAGAAAATATTCAAAAGCTCTTAATCTGTTAGCAATTCCTTTGGTGTAATCTAGTCGATCAATGGATAATATAAGTTTTGCTCTATCTCCACTTATTAAATGTTCATCTATCTTTTGTTGTATCTCAGTTTGATCTTTTTTCTCTTTCTCATCGTGTATTTTAGCAGCGTTATGAAATTTTTCATAATCAATTCCCATAGGGAAAGAATCCACCTTCACTATTCTATTGTCCATATGAACATTATTGAAGTTGATTTCTAACCCTAAAATTCTTTGTGCAGAACTCAGGAAATGACGTTCGTAATCATATGTATGAAAACCAATTAAGTCAGCTCCTAAAAGCCCTTTTAATAATTCTTCTCTACAAGGAATAGTTCTGAAAACTTCGTATGAAGGAAATGGTATATGTAAAAAGAAACCTATAGTTACGTTTGGTTTCTTTTTACGAATCATCTCAGGTAGTAATAGTAGTTGATAATCATGTACCCAGATAGTGTCATTTTCTCCAAGATTTTCAATAATTATATCTGCAAATTTTTGATTTACCTGTTGGTATACTTCCCAGCTGTCTTTATCAAATTCTGTATATTCCATAAAATAATGGAATAATGGCCATAAGGTATTATTGCTAAAACCATAATAAAAACCATCTATTTCAGGTTCAGTTAATGGTACACCAACACACTGATGTTTTTTTAGTGCTTTTTCAACTAGATTTCTTTTTTCAGTGTCTAATTGTTCTTCTGTTAGTCCACTCCATCCGATCCAAATACTATCGCTTCCTGAGTGAACTGACTTCATTCCGGTTGCTAATCCTCCAACACTTGGTATTGCATTGATCGAATTATTATCAATTTCTAATTGTAAGGGTAATCGATTTGAGATTATGATAGTTTTACTCATAAAGCGTGGTGAAAGTTGGTTGACTAATTTTGATTTATTAAATTTCGGTTTGGAGAATAAAGGTACGTTTATTTAAAAGAACTACGAGTTATATGAACAATTTAGACTACGGGATTATTGGAAATTGTAAAAGTGCAGCATTAATTTCAAAAGCAGGGGCAATTGATTGGTGTTGCTTACCAAATTTTGATTCTTCTTCTGTTTTTGCAAAAATTCTTGATGATAAAAAAGGAGGTTCTTTTGAGATTTTAGTTTCTGAGGAATACACTATTTCTCAAAAGTACATTGATAAAACAAATATTCTGGTAACTGAATTTAGAAATGGGAATGATGTTTTTGAGAGTATTGATTTTATGCCTCGATATAAAGAAGCGGATGGCTCTTTTTACGCACCGTCGGATATTATACGATATATAAAACATATTTCTGGAGCTCCTGTTTTTAAAGTAAAATACGACCCTAAGCTGGAGTATGCTAAAGAGGAAACTTATTTTAAAACAACTGATAATTATATAAAAAGTATAACGGATAAAGATAAGTATGATACTTTATATCTTTATTCAGATTTAAATTCAGAAGAGATTCTGAGTGGAAAAGAAATTCAATTAACAAGTCACGCATATTTCTTAATTAGTTATCATGAGAAATTGTTGGAGCAATCTTTAGAACGTTGTTATCTAAAGTTGCAACGTACGAGAGTCTACTGGCTAAACTGGAGTGAGAATACTACTTCTTATAAAGTTTATAATGATCAAATTTTGAGAAGTGCCTTAGTACTTAAATTGTTAAGTTATGAAAAGTCTGGAGCGGTATTAGCTGCTGCAACTACTTCATTGCCAGAGACTATAGGAGAGGTTCGTAACTGGGATTATAGATTTTGCTGGATTAGAGATGCATCCATGGTAATTAAAGTGATCTCTGATTTGGGTCATAAAAGATTAGCACAACGTTTTCTTCAGTTTATAATCGACATTATTCCTGATAAAGATGAGAAAATACAGATTATGTATGGAATCAATGGAGAAAGACAATTAACTGAAAAAACTTTGGATCATTTAGAAGGATATAAAGGATCGAGTCCAGTGCGTATTGGTAATGCAGCATACCATCAAAAACAAAATGATATTTATGGGATTTTGATGAATGTGATATATCAACAGTTTGTAAAATTTGATTGTGACTTAGATAACAGTGAGAGTTTATGGACTATTAGTAAAAGTATTGTCCATATTGTTAATGTTAATTGGGAAAAACCAGATAAAGGTATTTGGGAGTTTAGAACTGAAGAAAGACATTTTACATTTTCTAAATTATTGTGTTGGGTAGCTGTAGATAGAGCAATAAAAATAGGAGAATTAATAGGTAAAACGAGTAATAACTCTAGATGGATTGAACTTAGAGATCGAATTTACAATGATATTTATGAAAATGCATGGAACGAAGAAGTGCAAGCATATACACAGTCTTACGGTTCTTCAGATCTGGATGCCTCTACGTTGTTAATGGAATCTTATGGATTCATTGAACCTATGGATCCTAGGTTTATAAGTACGGTAAAAGCTACAGAAAAGGAGTTATGCAATGATGGATTACTATACCGTTATAAAAACAAAGATGATTTTGGATTACCGTCTTCTTCTTTTACTATTTGTAGTTTTTGGTTTATTAATAGTCTTTATAAAATAGGTGAGGAAGAAAAAGCAAAAACAATGTTTGATCAATTGTTGTCTTATAGTAATCACTTAGGATTGTTTAGTGAAGATATTGATTTTAAAACCAAAAGATTATTAGGGAATTTTCCTCAAGCATATTCTCATTTAGCATTGATTGAAACTGCAGTTAATTTTTCTAAGGGAATAACTAGTGAACAAAAGCTAAAGAAAGTAGTAGAGCAATGAAAAATGCAAATAAATAGTACAAAGTACTAATTACATACAGCTCCTTTTTTTTAAGTAAAAATCTTCGGGAAATTTATTCCCGAAGATTTAAAAAATAGGCTAATTCTCTTTATTACAGTCCGTAAACAGAGAAATTAAGATTAGGGGCAATAACACTTGTGAATTTGTATGAAGGATTTGAAGCAAATCGACTTTCGTCTGTTTGAGTCATGTAAAATCCATCAGTACTAAATAGTAATGCGAATATATTGATTAGGCCATCTGTGTCTCCAAAGAATTGAGAAAATGTGAAAACTACTCTTTCGTTTGCTATCACTTCTCTGGTAAACGTTGCAAAATTTAAACTTCCATCATTCATATTAAAAATGAAATATGATTGGTTAGAAAAGTTTGGATCATCAAGAACCATATCTATTCGAAAAACGTCACTTGCCTTCGCTAGATTTTTGAAATTCTCTGATGTTTGATTAAGAAAACTACTACCAAAAGATTCATCGAAATATGAATATGTTGAAAAATCAACTCCAAATGAATTTACATCTGGAGAAGCAAGTTCAGGAATTATTGCGGTAGCCACAGGAGCTAAATCATAGCCAATAATTGTAGTTACACCACTGTCTGTAGAAGTGTAAGTACCTAAGTCTTGATCATAGATAAAAGAAGAAATACTTAAATCTCCAAGGATTAAAGGTGCTAAAAAATTAAACCCAGTTGTTGTTATACTGATTGGTAATATTTCTGTAGAAATTTCACCTGTTTCTGAATTAAAGTCAGTAACACCTGCAGTTCTTTCTAAATCATCAACGTACGTAAAGGTTCTATTGTATAGAATATTATTGGCATCATCTAACACAACTAAATTTCTAATAAATCTAAGCGTATTTGTATCATCCTGAAGTTGATCATAAAACGCTCTTAAGTTTTCTATATTTTCTTGATCTTCTGCTGTAGCTTTTTCAAAAATTATTTCCGTGGGATTAGAAATATCGGTTTTACTTCTAAATTTGATTCGATCTTCACTTACTTCCTCAAAAATGAATTCAAATTCAGCACCTAAATTAAAGTTTTGAGCTTCAAATAAAGCGTGGAAAGTGGTGTAGTTTTCGAATACTAATTCGGGAAATTGACTAATTCCTACTCTAAAAGTTGTTTCTAAATCATTTTGACCTCCTAGTACATCTGAAACGATATCTACCGTCTTATCTTCATTAAATTTTAAATAAATATTGTTTCCTCCAAAATTGGTTCCTGGTTGATATACAGTTTTCCATCCAAATTCTGAATTAATTAAGGTCTCGCGATAAGATTCTAATAGTATATTTACTCTTGTATCAGAATCCTGTTCGAATAAAGGTTGAACATCATCGTCACTACACGCAAAAACTGCTAATAGTAAAAACAACAATGAATTGATTTTTATATTTCGTAACATATTATTATGTTTTGTATTATTAATTAAGGGTATTTAAAAATTCATCTCTAACTATTAATAAATCAATACCAACATCTTCCTTCATATATCGTAATACAGCGTTGTATTTCTCCTGAATTCTTTGACGTCCAATATTTCTTTGAAAACAATCTTCATCTCCACCAGAACAGCTTTCCAGAGTTATATATGTATTTTCAAATTCAATAGGATCTGTTGTAATTATTCTGGAAACAATCTCCGCAAAATCTTCAGCTACAGAAGAAGTCCCATAAGGTGTAACCATACCGCGTGAGATAGCATTGTTTATGGACTGAGTACTGTTTTCACTTCCGGAAATCAAAGTAGTCCAGGTGCCTGGAGAGGTGTAATCTTCTCCTGAAATTTCATAGAATGATTCTACATCAAAGTTGAAGTTTTGATCTATGATGTGAGCAAATTCATGATGTAATGTCCTAAATGATTGTATAATCCAGTCATTATTGTCAGGACTATAATCATTAACCTGAGTCAAAGTAACTCTTACACCGGCATCTGCTGTACCTAAAGTAATAGTACCATCACCATTATACAAGGGCGAACCTAAAAATACGATCTCTGCAGGAAAATATCTCTTCAAAAAGTCCTCTCCTTCATCGGAACCCATATTGTAAGGTTCAATCCACGCTTGTTTTATTAATTCTGCAACCGGCCTTACAACATCTCTTCTTGGAGGTACGGCGGTTCGATTAGCATCAATATAGCGATCTACGAATTTATATATGATCACACTTCCATAAGGATCTCTAAACTCTTCTTTTAAATAAATATCTAGAGGATCTGTCGATTCCTGCTCTTGTTCGAAAATACTTTCGGCAGTAATACTTTTTTCTCTTTCACAACTAATTAGTGTAACACTTAATAAAGAGATTGTAAAAAGCTTTTTTATAAAATTATTTGTTTTCTTCATGTCTAATATTATCTAGGATTAGGTGTGATTCCAAAATCAATTGCACTATCTGGGATTTGAATTGCTTTTCTTAAATCATTTGTAGTAAGTTCGAATGTCTCTCCACCAAGATTTTCAGGTAATGTGTGTGAAATAGAAAGGTTAAATCTTTTTATGTCAAACCAACGAAGACCGTGATCCCAAAATTCTTTTTTTCTTTCATCAAGAATTAATTGTTCGATTGCATCAATTCCATCGGTAGCATTATAATAAGTAATTAACTGATTAATATCGTTATATTCTTGATTGTTATATCTCAGCCTTGCGAGCACATTAATGTCTGACAAAGCTTCGTTCTGGGCTCCTGCAAATAGTTGTGCTTCTGCACGATTTAGTAAAACTTCTTCACCTTTTAGCTCTATAGAAACGTGGTAAGGTAATCCAGAGTTAGAACTTAAATTTTCTCTGAAAAAATATTCTCTTAATCTGGCAGTGTATCTTGCATCTGTTCCTACATTCCAGATACCGGTAGAAGTTCTTTCGTCGAAAGTATTTAAGGGGTTGTTAAATAACACACCTAGATCTGTGATGTTTAGTCTAAAACCTGTTCCTACTCTTTGATGATTACTGAATTTTTGCATAACCAATACGTTGCTATCATCGGTTGTTTCATTGTATTTATCCGCAATGTCGTTATACGTTGATCCTTGTAGCTCATCATATTTTTTTACATACAATTCTGGATTTCCATCAAAGAAAAGGTCGCTATATTTAATACAATTTATATAATCTTTTTTCCAAAGATAAAAACGCGAAGCAAAAGCGAATCCTGCCTTTTTTGTAAAATGATATTTTTTTGATCCAGAGAAAAACTGATCATCTATTAGCGATAATCCTTCTAGAAGATCTTTTTCTACTAAATCATAAACTTCTTCTACTGTATTTCTTTCATAATCCGGAAGAAATCTTGTTTCTGGCTTAAGTACATATGGTATACCTAAATTTGTAGATGCATTTTGATCATAATGTAAAGCAAAGACATTAACTAACATAAAATGGCTATAAGCTCTAGAGAGTAATGCTTCTCCTTTAATGGCATTTTTAAAATCGGTAGTTCCCGATAAATCATCTATTGCAACCAATACTTCATTCGTTTGGGCAATTGCTTCATAAGATCTGTCCCAAAAATAAGTTGGCGTGTCCTGTGCGATTCCGTCTACATCTTCCCAGGTATATAGCTGAAGCGAATTTTGATCGATAAAATTACCTCCTGCATTTGCTACTACGCCGCCATTTTCTATTCCAGTCGGACCAGCCAAATCTGTGTACATATCTGTAAAGGCGTAACTCCCTTGTGAATAAGAATCTGCAACTACTTTTGCTGCTTTTTCGGCAGTATCTAGCTCTAATCTGTCATCTGGTAATTCGTCTAAATAGTCATCACATGATGTGAATAACAAAATAAAAGAAACCAGTATTGTATATGGTGTTAATTTATATTTATTCATCTTTTTAATTTTTAGAAACCAACGTTAAGTGAAAATGTAAATGATCTAGATACCGGTAAGGCTGTTCCTCCTGAATTAAAAAATTCTGGATCCTGACCATTAAGAGCTTTATCAGAATAAATAAGGAATAAATTTTCTCCTTGAATTCTAAATTTTGCAGATTCAATTCCTAAACCTTCTACATAGTTTTTTGGAACATTAAATCCTAATGCCATTGATCTCATTCTGGCATATGTGCCATCAGCAACTCTCGCATCGCTAATATTGTATAGATCATAAGCATTATCAGCACCTAATTGGTTTTGTATGGTTCTGTCGCTTAAGATAGCAGGTATGTTAGTTGTATTTTCGTCTCCAGGAAGCCTCCATCTATTTACCAAATCACCAGATAGCGAGTTGAAATCAGTGTAGGTAGGTCCAAAGTTACTATTCAAGCGTATTTTATAATCAAATTTGAATGTAATATTCGCACTTAATGTAAAGTTTTTGTACTTAAATGTATTATTAAAACCACCTGCACCTCTTGGTTGCGTTGGTCCTTCATACTTGAGTATTTGTTCAAGATTTTCTCTTTCCTGAAGATTGATATTTGTTACTATATTATTGTTTTCATCAAAAAATGTAGGAATACCAAACTCATTTAATCCTGCAAACCTAGTTGAATATAATGCAGATATCTCTCTTCCTGAAAATGGAGCTCCAGATGGTTGTGTCAACTGAACCAAAGTAGGGTCAAAAAGCAATTCTGTAATTTGTTCTGTATTATAACCTACATTAATATTTGTATTCCATTGGAAGTTAGATGTTTTTACATTTACTGTAGAAATTCCGAACTCGTAACCTTCTGTTTTTAAATCTGCATAATTTCCGCTCTGGAAAGATTGTCCGCCAACACCACTTGTTTTTACGATGCCGATCAAGTCAAATGAATTTCGATTGTAATATCCGATTTCTCCACTTAGTCGATTATCGAAAAAAGAAAACTCTAATCCCGTACTAAACTCTTTAAGTTTTTCAAACGTTAAATCGTCATTCGCTAGTGAATTAATAGCAATTACAGTTTCTTGATCAGTTGGTCTTAAAGGAACTCTACTTCGAAGGTCTAAGGTAGCACTGGTTAATGGACCTCTACCTCCAGAAAGACCATAAGTAGCTTTTAGTCTTAATTGATTAATCCAATCTGAAGTAATGAAATTTTCTTTATGGATGTTCCAAGCACCACTTACATTATAACTGGTAAGGTATCGTGATTTAGAACTAGTTCCTTGTAAATTAGATCCGTCGTAGCGTATTGTACCGTTCAAGATATATTTGTTTTTTAACGTATATCCACCATTTGCAAAGAACCCTACAAATCTATCTTTTAGATTACTTATTCCAAAATATTGATCATTTTGACTGGTTAATTGATCAATCGCATCAGGATTTGTATTTACAATATATCCGTTATCATAAGAAATACCAATACCTGTATACTCTCTAGAACTTCTGGTCGAAGATTTTATTTCTTGACCAACTAAAAAAGTGAATTGATTATCGTAATTTATTTCTGGATTCCAACTAATAGAGTTTCTGATATAAAAATAATTTAGGATATCTTCATTGTAAATGTTTAAACCACCTTCTGGTAAAATGGAATAAGCAGGCCTAGTAGGATTATCTGGATCTTGAAATAAAAATGGATTAATGTTAATTAATACTCCTTCATCAGCTCTAAATGCTTCTGACTGATTAGAATTATCACCTATTATGTGCTCTCGTCTAGTAATGGCTTGTCTATAATTTATAATAGAATTAAAAGTTAAATTATCTTTTAATTTATAATCTAAATCTAGTTGAGCAGAAATATCAGCGACGTTGATATTGATCTGATTATTATTTAACTCATTTATTATATTGAAAGGAGCATAGTTTTTTCTAAAATATTCTAGATTACCGTTTTCGTCATAAGGAGTAACACTTCGACTATTAGTAAGTGAGTAACTATAAGGGTTGATATCAAATTCGCGGTTATACTCACCAGTAATAGGGTTAAATGTTCTGTTATTTGTTCCTGGAACAATTTGATCTCTAATACTAAGGGCTACTGTTGTACCTAAAGTAAGTTTTTCTGAAATATTAAAAGTGTTTTTTAATCTGGTAGTTAATCTTTCGGCTTGGTCTCCGATAGTTATACCTTCATCTTTTAAATACCCTAAAGAAAATAAGTATGTAGCATTATCAGATCCTCCTGATAAACTTATTGAATGATTTTGAAGAGTAGTTACATCGGTAAACAATACTTTAAACCAATCTGTGTTTGCGGTTTGATATCTTCTAAAAAACTCATCAGATAACTGTCCATTAGCTCCTATTTCCACATCATTTGTTCCTCTTGAATTAAAATAGCTTCCTAAAACTCCATAAGATTCAGCGAATTGTGCTGTTGTAAGATCAATTAAGTTTTTGTCTACTAATTCGGCATAAACAGAAAGTTCTTGTTGTGAGTTTAAAACATTAAACTGCTCATAACGTGGTCTTAATCTATAAGAGAAATTACCAGAGTAATTTATTTTTAAAGCGCCATTTTTACCTTTTTTTGTGGTGATTACAATTACACCATTTTTTGCTCTTGCACCATATAAGGCAGTAGCTGAAGCATCTTTTAATATAGAAAAGGATTCTATATCATCTGGATTTAATCCAGCTATTGAAGATCCGATTACAGAGCTAATATCTCCAGAGCCTAACTCATTTTGGGATAATTCTATATTATCTTCTAGAATAACTCCATCAATAACCCAAATAGGATTATTATTGCCATTTAAAGAAGTGTTACCACGAATTCTAATACGAGGAGACGCACCAAAAGTTCCTGATAAATTATCCACAACTACTCCTGCATCTCTTCCTTCTAGTAGTCTTGAAGCATCTGGAGTTCCATCAATTTTAATATCCTCGGTGTTTAATATTGTAGCTACACCGGCAAATAATTTTTTATAACTTTTTCTATATCCATCAGTTATTATAACTTCATCAAGAGATTCAACAGCTGATTCTAACTGAATAAAGAATTCTTTCTTATTTCCAGTTAATAGGATTTCTTGATCTATAAATCCTAAATTTTGGATTCTTATGGTTTCTCCTTTGGAAACAGAAATAACAAAGTTTCCATCAAAATCGGTTATTATACCACGTTGCGTTCCAATAACGGAAATTGTAGCTCCAGGAATAGGCATTCCTCTGTCATCTGTAATTTGTCCTTTTATTTCATATTCCCCTTGAAATAAAAAAACTTTAGTGGATTTAAAAAAATTTTTATGTATTAATGAAAGTCGTTCTGAATTGTTTATTTCATTTACACGACTTTCTCCTTTAGTAACATTAAGAAATAATAAGATGAAAACAGCAGAGAATAAAGGTCTACTTTTTTTCATGCTTAGATCGATTCCACAATGAAACTTGAGTAGTTTTTTTTTCATAAGATTTGTAGGTTTAAAAAATATATTACAATTTTTATTGTAGGTAAAAAGCTACTTATTTTTTATTGATTTGCTTAGGGCTGCTTTTTACAGATTGCAAATTTAATCAATTTTAACACTTTTTAGTATTTTTTACTTGTTTTTTTTATGGTTAAACCATAATTAGTGTTTTTTTAATCAAAAATAAGATACCGTGAAGTTTTCGGAGTAAGTGTAATTAAGCGGATTTTTAATTTGTTTTATCGATTTTAAATTTGTTTGTTTTATGTGGAAATTGCATTCACATTTTGATTAATAATAGGGTAGATGTTTTGTTTTTCATGAATGATGAAGAGTTTTTATTCCTAAAATAATTTTGTATAATGAAAAATATTTCCTTTATAATCTTTATGTAAAAAAAATATGATGCCATACACTTTTAATGATATGACATCATATTTTTTTAATAGAGTTACAGATTGGCTTCGCTTTTTTTGTTAATTAAATTTAATACGGTTAGCCGCTATATTATTTAGTAGTAATTATGAAGGTTTCCAAAGGAGTCATAATACACTCGAATTTTGTGAAGGGTGTTTTTGATTTTAGAATACAAGCTTAAGCTTATCATGATTTTTAATATCTTTCATGCTTATTCTATTAGTACAATAGTTCCAAAAATATCTGCATTGATCCAGCCTTGATTTTTATCTTCTCCTGGGACAAAGACAGAGCCCATAAAATTTTCTCTTTCTTTGCTTGTATCATTGTCATTATATGCAATTGCGAAACCTAGTTTTTGATTTTTAGATAGTACAATAGGATCATTTGTTCTACCTTCTTTATATGTATGATCATACACTGTAAGTTCAAATTCCCAAACAGAAACATCACCCTCAGTTTTACGCTTAGTTCTTACGTGATTATTATAAAGCACTGGTTTTTTCTGAGAATCCATATCTACAACATTTCCATCTAACGCTACGTGGTATGCAAACGCATTGTTGTTGTATTGATGTCCACCGCCAGAGTTATCAGCATCTATGAATATTTCTACACAATCATCATCCCACCATAATTTTAGTGGATCCTTATGTTGATCATAAAGTATGTCATCTTTAACTTCAACTAAAATATAAAGTGCTTCAGTAGTCCAAGCTATTTTATACCTACCTAAAAAATCCTGAACAGTAGGAAATTCTCCAATCCAGTTTTGATCCATTGGATACCATTTTGTTTGATTCCAAATAGGGTCATTCATGTCTCCATCTAAATTTGGAGCTATTTCCGCCTTTTTTATTTCTCGGATTTGATGATCTTTTTTTGCTTGTGGAGTATCTGTTAGTTGCTGTTTTTTATCAATAACTGCCTTTTCAGAATCCTTATTCCCTTCCTTTTTACAGCATATAGTTAAAGCTAAGGCTAGTATTATGGTTATTTTTTTCACAATGATAATGTTTCGATATTAATTTTACTTTTAAAAAAGAATGGAAAGATATTAAAAACATTTACTATTTAAAGGTAGATATAGTGAAGTTAAGATTTTGTAAAGTTAAAAAACAGCATAGTATTAGTGAAAAGTATCTAAAAGAAAAAGCGATCGTTTAGTGCTAACGATCGCTTTTTACTAAAATATTAATTCAACCTATATGCACTATAGCAGGGGCAAAAAAATTATCTTTTTATAACTTTTAAACTCTTTAGTTTTGTGCCATTTAGCTTCACTGTGTAAAAGTACATACCTTGGCCTCTCATATGAGAGCTATTGATTTCTATGTTTTGATTTCCTGCTTGAGTGTGTTCTCTATATACAGTTTTAGTTTGTCCTAATATATTAGAAATAGATACTTCTAGAAGTCCATTTTTTGATGTATTTACGCTAAGTGTTCCATCGTCTCTAGTTGGGTTTGGCCAAAAAGAAACACTGCTTTCACTAATCGGAGAATTTTCTTTATCTGTATTATCTGCTAATTCCATAGCTCTGTTAGAAGGGCAGTCATTTGTACAATTGTTAGACCAAGTTCCTGTTCTTTTTCCGTTACTACTACCGGTAACTCTGAACCATCCATCTGCACCTCTAGTAAGGTCAACAGTTTGTTGCCCATTTCCATTATTGAAAACTGCTCCAACATTATTGGCGGTAACTCCGTTTGGTAGTGTAAAAGTTTTTCTGGCCCAAGATGTACCACTTAGGTTATTCATGCTTGCTCCAGGCCAACCTGTAGTACCAGAAAGGGTTTGATTTGTAGATTTATTATACAGATACATATTAGTGTTATTACCCCATCCACTTGGTTTTTGGAAGTTTAATGTAACATCATTAGAAGTTCCAGATCCATTACTACTGCAATCACTTGGACACGTATTACTCCAAGTATTTCCTCTGTACCATCCATCTATACTCCTAGATAGATCATCGGTTTGATTATTTCCATCATTAAAGATTACTCTAAGGTTATTTGCAGATACTCCAGCTGTTGGTGTTATAGTGAAAGAATACCAATCAGTTCCTGAAATATTAGTCATATTGTTTCCTGGCCATCCACTAGTTCCAGGAAGTGTTGCATTTACTCCAGCATCGTATACATATGCATTGACATTAGATCCCCAACCGGATGGTTTGAAAAAATTAACAGTATATTGAGGTACAGTTTCTCCACCACCTGTTGTAGTGCCTTGTGTCCATACTGCATAGTCAGTACCAGAAGTCTGTAATGTCCATCCACTTCCATTTGGAGACCAATTTCCAGAACCTAATTTCATGGCTAGTGTTCCGGATTTTCCATCGATGTAAGCAGCGTATAAATCTCCTCTTGCTTCATCGATACTGATAGTTGATCCAGAATGTACTCTAACGCTTTTTCTTGCAGAAATAAGATCTTTTATTGCATTACGTACTCCGGTTCCTCCATCAAAGAAATGCGTCCAGAATACCATTGGATTTCCTGGGTGAGTAAGAATATAAGCATACCCTTTTCTAAGATTAGTTTCTCCACCAGGGAAAACATAATTAGAGCCACAACATTGTTGGGCAAATCCAGTATCATGATTATCTAAAAAAGTAACAGATTTAGAAGGGTTAATACCCATCATACCAGAAGGTCTACCTTGACCATCTCTCAAATATGATAAATTGTTGTCTCTAATTGCATTTTGCAAGCTTACTTTTGTGTTAAAATCAAATGCAGAGGAAGATTGTTGTGTTCTATTAACAAAATTATTAGTTTGTACTCTACTACTTTCTAATAACTCTCCAACGGCAAAATATGGATTAGTAGCATCATTGTATTCTTTATTATAGATAGGATCATACCCATGTACAAAGTCATATCTCCATCCATCAAAACCAATATCGTTTTTTAAGAATCTCATCCATTTAATAATCTCAGCTCTTACTGCTGGATTTTGGTGATCAAGATCTCTAGCAGCTGCAAACCCTCCGCTTGATCCATCAGATTTAAGGTCAAAACCAGGAACAAAATCTCCGTTGATACTAAATTCTACGGGACCGTTTACAAAATTTCTACCTTCATCATCTGCGGTGATATAAAATGTAGGCCATGCAGGATTTGTAAAAGTAACCGCGTCATTAGAACCAACCCTATGATTGATTACAATATCACTAATTACTTTCATACCTAAACCGTGATATTGATTAATTAACGATACTAACTGGTTTTGAGTTCCATAAGCACTATTTAGATTGTTTAATTCTCTAGGTAAATATCCTTGTGGTGCTGCCGAATTACTTGGTGGTGGCATCCAGATTACATCGATACCTGCATCGTTAATAGTGTTTCTGGCATTAGATACTACATTATACCAAGTTTGTCCTGCAGGTTGATTTTGAACATTCCAGTCGAATGCCTGAAACATTACATCTTCGTCTTGAGCCTGTAGTCCTATAAATGGTAAACAAAATAAAAGGCTTACAAGGGTTCGTAATATGTTTTTTCTTTTCATTTTTAAGATTTTTTTCGTTCTATTAGGAACGATAATTTGTAATAAGTGAGTTTGTGTTTTCTCTCAAATCTTCGTTACGAGAAAAAATAGAAATCTGAAGTAAATAACTTAATAGAACTGTAAAAGGTAAACCAGCAGTATTTTTCTACCTAAGGAAGAATTGACGCTGATTTATTATTGTAGTTTATAGAAAGATACTGGTTTGAGTATTATTCGATAACAATAGAATTAATTATGACGGTTATTATTAAGTGATTTTTTTCAGAGGTTAAGATTTAAAAACTATTCTATGTTGTTCTGACTGAAATTTTTAAGAATAATTTCGTTTAATTAAAGTAGCTCAAACAATTTTGAAATTTTCGGTGGAAGAGGTGTTGATTTCATAATTCATAATTTTTAGTTTGTAAAAGTGTTTCTTGTGTTATTTTTTTACTAAGTTATTACGAATTATTCAATTTTGGCATTTGCAAAGGTTACTACAACGTTTTCGTGTTGATAAATTCTAAATATTTTGCATAATATATTGAAAAGTAAGCTTTAATTAACAGTTGTTTATTGCATTTAGAAAATTTGAAAGCTCTTTTAATCAGTATACTAATTTTTCTTAATGGGTTATTTTGTAACTATTTATTCTTTGTTTTTGTGATTTCCTAATTAATTATAATTTATGATGATTCCTTTCTCTATGTTAAATTAGATTAATGTTATGATAATCATTTGGTAGTAAGAAAATTAGATTTGTGAAGTATTTTAGTATAACCAACTTAAATATTTTAAATCATGAAAATTCAATTTAGATTTCTAGTAAGTAGCTTTTTATTTTTATTACTATTAAACTCTTGTGATAATCAAGAGGATTCTAATAATGGTGAAACAATTGGGTTAGAAATTCACAAAGAATATCAATTAGAAGGGCAAAAAGAACTTAACGGCTTCCAGATTGCATACAAAGTCGCAAAAAAATCGAATTACTATACTGTTAAAGTAGCAATAAATGATGTAAGGCTAATTGCTTCAATAGATTATGACTCAGAATTTATTGAGATCGATGGTAAGAGTGTTGTGTTATCTAGTAAAGAAAAGGAAACATTATTAATGATAGGAGAAGAGATCTCTGAGTATTTGTTTAAAGATGGTTCTGTAGCTGATTTTACGATGGCAGAATTTACCTTATTAAAATTACTAGAATATTGGGCTAAATCTCCAAGCAATTATAGGTATGAAAAAATTGTTTTTAAAGGGAACCAAACCAATCTAGTGAAGGGGAATGATGATGGAATAGCATGTATTAGAAAAAATACATTTGTTACAGCTGTGTATGACGATAATGGAGGTCAGACATATAGAGATCGCGAATTAGTAAATGGTGATCGTTGTTTAGGTCGATGTGGTTCTGGTTGTCCGGGTATATTTTCTATCGCTAGTGCTTGGACTAAAGATTGTTTAGATCATGATCAGTGCGGACGTGTATTAGGCGGAAGTACGAATCCTTTTGATCGTAATTGTGGAGATGAATATGGACAAGCTGCTGATGATTTCCTTTTTGGAGTATTACGCGGATGTAGCGGATAATAGGGTAGTGTGTTAAATATAAGTAACCGTCTTTCCATTTCAGAAAGACGGTTACTTAAATCAAAATTAAAGAACTTCCTAGCTTTAATCCTTGTGACAGGATATAGTATTAATAAGCAATACGATTGAAAGTCATAGCTGGTTAAGGACTCATTGTAAGTTTGTGCTTTGACCAGCTTTGTGTTTATTAAAATTATGTAGGTCTATGTTTTTTAATGCTTAATTATTTTTTGGGTAGTAGTTCCATACCTGGTAGAAACCCTTACAATGTATAACCCAGATGGTAGTCTACTAGAATCAAAAGAAGTTGTTCCATTTTTGAAAACTCCGGAGTGTAATAATTTCCCTGTATGATTGAAGATAGTATACGAAGCTTCTTGGGAGTTTTTCAAATCAATCTGAAATCTATCAATTGTTGGACTTGGATATATAAGGAATTCACTAGTATTTTTAGTATCACTAACCCTATTGCTTGTTATTGGAGTAATAATCCAATGCAAGTTTTGACTAGTATTCGACGAATCCCAAAGTGCTATATTTTGACTATCTGATCCGCCAGAACCTCCATCTAGTGCAAACCCAGGGGCATTTCGTTTTATTAATTTAAACGCGCCACCACCAACGTCTACTTTTTGCCAATGCTGGTTTGGGTTATTTTCACTACAAGTCCATAAATATACATTCTGACCAGTCGCTCCATCACGATTTCCATCCATACAAAAGTTTGTCCCCTTTTTTTGGTAAGAATAATAACCATTTCCACGATCGATCTCAATCCATTGTTGATTAGCATTATTAGGGTTAGCTGACCATAAGTACACATTTTGTCCGTCTGCACCACTTTTATTACCATCTATAGCAAAGTTAGGGGCATTACGTTTTACGATATGCACTAATGAACTACCTCCAGTAGTACCTCCATCACTTTCGGTGATTTCAATATTAGATATCGTATACACTTCATCAGCGTAACTTGTTTTGGCTTCGATAATAAGCTCTAGTTTATTACCGCTGAGATTAGTAACTGAAAGCGTTTTTAAATCAAAAGCGTTTACATTTTTAGCAATGGTTTTTTGAGTACCTCCATCTATTTTATAATACACATTGATATAATCCGAATCTTCCATGTTTCCTTCCCCTTTGATATCCATGCTGATGTCTACTTTTGAAACACAAGAAATATCGATGGCTCCAGAACTGTAGTTTGCCGTTCTATTAGAAACCGTGAAATCATTATCTATCCAAGGTAAACTACATCCGGGAGGAGTAACGTCAGAAGGATTTACTATATCGTACCCATCTGAACCATTCCAAAGAGAAACATCATCATAAGTAACTGTTCTTGTCTCTCCACTAACGTACTCTTCATTAGCATAATTATACATACCCCATGAGCCAGGTGTCGAATAGGACTGATTATACTGACCATTTTCGTTCTGATCTCCAAAACCAATAGTCTGACCTGTTTTATTGAGCATTAGTTCGTCATCTATCCAAACCTGAACAATACCGTCACTAACATTTTTTAATTTCACGTGAATCACCACTTTTACAAATTGGTCTTTTGGAAAGTCAGGATAAATAACATATCTAGTAAAGTTTTGCCCCATATTATAGCGGTGTTGCCACCTAAGCGACCCATCACCAAAATATTGAAGCATAAAATAATGGTTTGCAGCTCCTTCTCTAAAACCCCAAGTTTGCATTAAGGACATTTCAGTATTTGGATTGTTTGCTAATGTATTGCCATGTACTTTTAACCAAAAGCCAGTCCAGAATTCTTGTTTAAATACATAGGCATTATCCTTAGCTCTAAACTCTGTTTTCTTAGAAGATGTTCCAGTTCCAGTATAATCACTCGGTTTCCATGTACATTCGAGAGCACCATCCTTAAAAGTCATTCTGTTAAGGTTTGTAGTTTCAAATGGTCCCAAAGTACCATTATTGAAGTCGTGTTTTAATAAATCTTGAGCGCTTAGCGTGGAGACTAATCCTAAGCACAATAAAAATGCTTTTAGATAAAATAATCGTTTCATAATTTATTTGTTATGATTTTTTTGGTTTATTTTTTAATTATTTTACTGGTAAGTACCTTGGATCTATTGGATACTTTTACGAGGTATAATCCCTTTGCCAATCCATTGACATTCAAAGAAATTGCACCTTCATTGATCACCCCTTTAAGTATGGTCTTGCCATTTATATCAATGATGGTGTACCTAGATATTTCTGTAGTGTTCAAACTAATATTGACCTGATCAACTACAGGATTTGGATACATAAGGACTTCACTAGTATCGTTAGTATCCGTATCTCTATTGTTTGTTATTGGAGTAATGATCCAATGCAAGTTTTGACTGGTACTAGACGAATTCCAAAGCCCAACATTCTGAAGATTAAATCCACCTGAACCACCATCGATACCAAGACTTGGATCACTACGCATAATCAATTTAAATGCACCGCCACCTACATCAACTTTTTGCCAATGTTGATTATGATTATTTTCACTTACTACCCATAAATACACATTTTCTTTATTATCACCTATACCACCTCCATCTAAGGCGTAATCAGTATCCATTTTTTGATAGGTATAGTAGCCATTACCTCTATCAATCTCAATCCATTGCTGATTCACATTATTCGGATTTTGACTATATAAATAAGCATTTTGAGTATTATCTCCTTCCCAATTTCCATCTATAGCATACCCTTTGGCATTACGCTTTGTAATATGTACTAATTTGGTGTTTGAGATACTAGTTCCATAAACTTCAACCTCCGCTAAATTCATAGTAGGTATTTCATTGGATTGTACTCTAATAGTCTGTCCAGTAGCTGATGGAATATCTATAATCATTAGAGGATTAGGAGTATCGGTGAATGTTTGTGAATATGTTGTATTACCGTTACCATCAAAAACTGATACGGTAAAGTTTGTTAATCTTCCTATACAGCAAGCATCGGTTCTATTATACACATGAATCTCATTAATGCTGAATTCATTTCCTAAATTTACTTCCCACCAAGCATTAGGACCTGTAGCCGCAATTACTGAATCTGCACCAAAAGCACCATTAGTATTACCATCATTTGCATACGCGGCTATTCCGTCATTTTGCGTTCCTGATTGCGAGGCTGTTCCATTTAAAGCTAAATTATCTCCATTATCAGGATTCGGATCAATAGAACCATTCACCACCAATGGTCGCTCTGCGGGTACTGCAGAGGTAAAAGTCCCAGCGCTTGCTTGGGTTGCTGTAATGGTAGTTTTACCTGGACCAATAATACGCACCTTACCATTTACTATAGTAGCTACATTAGTATTAGAACTTGTAAAAGATACCGCTAAACCAGAGGTGGCAGTAGCTGCTATAAAATCAGGATCACCAACTTCTTTTATTGGAATATCTGGAAATTCAATATATTGAGTTTCGTCAACAAAACTAGCATCTGCTGGCCTGGTATATGGTACATAATCTGGTTTAGGATCTATGAGCATTCTACGATTAATTTCCTTCATAATGTCCATTTCATCAGACATCATATGTCCGGCATCTCCATCTCCAAGATTTGGTGTTTCATTGGTGTTAGCAAAAGTGATCATTCCTCCATAATCCGTAATCCTCCTCACAAATCTATAAGCTTGTTCAGTATCAAAAACTATCGGTACTTGTGGAGAGTGCCATCTTTCTCTAATGGGAAACCAACCGTGTTTCAGTGCATTTTTTCCATTAAGAGATGAATATGATTCCGTCATTATATTGGGTATCATAAACTCCTCATATGACCATGAGTTTGGCGGAGCTCCTTGCCCTAATGGTACAATATGCCCATCTGTGAAATCGGACAAATCATCTGTTAGCTCATGTAGTTTTACATAATAATCTATAGGATTTGTGTCATTTATACCATCCGAATCAACAAAAATATCATTTCCATTGTGTTCTAATCTAATTCCGGCTCCTGATCCACATGCAATTAAAGCCGTTGGATCGGCTTCGCGTATCATCGCTACAAAATCTTCAAAGTTACCATCATCTCTTAGGGCAGATGTTGTGTCTAACCAGTATCCATCAGCATAACTTGCCGCGGCTTTTACAAAACCTTGTATGAGATGGCGGTACGCCAAATATTCATTTCCTCCAAAATTAGTATTATAATAATTGACCCAGCCTGTATTGATCTCATTAGTTGCTCTATCCAAATAATTGGTAGAAATGTATAGAATTATTTTCTTCCCTGAATTTCTTAAAAGCTGAATGGCTTCTACGGCAACTCCATCATTCTCAACACTAGGAATCATTGCAGGATGTATCTCATTTGCTACGTCTACATTGGTGTTTGCTCTTGTATTAAAATAATGGGAATGTGCAAAATACGATAGATTGGTAATCACGTGACCTGCTGTGGGGAGCTCATCTACTATTTCCTGAGCACCACTCATATAATTCTTTTCATTCTGATTAATTTCTGTATCTAATCTTTCTCCTCCAAAAACAGGAAACGTTACTCCCCAAGAGCCTGCAAGCAAATCCGTTTCTGGTTGTTGAGCTATTATTACATTGGAAAAGATTAATAAAATAAATAACAGACAACACTTATTAATAGTTGAAATAAGTTTGCCTTTAAAAAAGACCAATAAATTTTGATTGTTGATTTTCATTGTTGAGGTTTTGTTTTAAGAGTTGTTTTGTGTTTCTCAAACAACTTTTTAGAGAGACTGCACTAATTGAGTTGCTTGTAGTTTTGAGTTTTAAATTGGGTAACCAATTTAAAAGTTTCAATTTTACATAATTTATAATTGGTATGTAGTTACAGTTTAGAATTAGAAAGTATCTAACTAGAATTCGTCTTTAGTTAACATACAATTCAACTGGTATCGATAGAGATTTTTAATAATTGGTTTTAATTATAAATCTATTTTAGGACGAAACATTTGTTTAAATAAAAAACCGCCTTTCCCCAACAGAAAGACGGTTTCTTAAATCAAAATTAAACAACTTCCTAGTTTTAATCCTTAGGAACGGATAAATTATTAAGAAAAGCAGTATCCGTTTTCGGCAGCTACTTTATCAGCAATTTTATTTCTTAATGATACTACATTTGGTTGATTCGCATATTTAGTAAAACGTTTAAGTCCCATTAGCATCATACGCTGCTCATCACCTTCAGCAAAAGAAACAATTGCTTCTTTTCCTTTTTTGATCACGATATCTATTGCATTATAAAGATACAACTGAGACATTGCAATCTGAATTTCTTGAGAATCTTCTCCAAAACGTTTTGCATTTTTCTCAGTACGTAGAATCGTAGATTCTGCCATGTAGATCTCAATTAGAATATCAGAAGCGGCCATTAATAACTGTTGGTGCTCTTCTAATTGCGGACCAAATTTCTGCATTGCTGCTCCAGCAACCATTAAGAAAACTTTCTTCATTTTTGCAACAATCTCTTTTTCTTCTGCAAATAATGCAGAATAGTCAGGAGTGTCAAAAGAAGGAATACCTGTTAATTCGTCGGCAACTTTCATAGCAGGGTTTAAAAGATCTACGTGACCTTTCATTGCTTTCTTAACAAGCATACCTACCGCTAACATACGATTGATTTCATTGGTACCTTCATATATTCGAGAAATACGAGCATCTCTCCAGGCAGACTCCATAGGAGTATCTGCAGAGAATCCCATACCACCAAAGATTTGTAATCCTTCATCAGCTGTATTCTGAACGTCTTCAGAAACTGCTACTTTTAAGATAGAACATTCGATAGCATATTCTTCTACACCTTTAAGCTCCGCTTCCTGATGTGTGTTTCCTTCTGCTTGACGGATAGCAATTCTATCTTCAATATTTTTTGCAGCTCTATAACTAGCTGATTCATCAGCGTATGTATTAGTCGCCATCTCAGCAATCTTAGATTTGATAGCTCCAAAGTTCATTATAGGAGTTTTGAACTGAATACGCTCATTAGCGTATTTGGTAGCTTCTCCAATTACTCTACGTTGTGCATCCAAACAAGCCGCAGCTAATTTGATTCTACCAACGTTTAAAGCATTCATGGCAATCTTAAATCCGTTACCTCTTTCTGATAACATGTTTTCTACGGGAACTTTAGTATCACTAAAGAATACCTGACGAGTAGAAGAGGAGTGGATACCTAATTTCTTTTCTTCATCAGCCATAGAGATACCATTAGAAGGATCATTTTCTACAATAAACCCTGTAATGTTTTTATCATCTTCTATACGAGCAAAAACAATCATTACGTTACAGAATCCAGCATTAGAAATCCACATTTTCTGACCAGAGATCAAGTAATGTGTTCCGTCATCAGACAATACTGCTTTGGTTTTACCAGAATTAGCATCTGATCCAGCACCTGGTTCTGTTAAACAGTATGCTCCCATCCATTCGCCAGTAGCCAATTTAGAAACATATTTTTTCTTTTGTTCTTCATTACCATATAAAGAGATTGGCATAGTGCCAATACCTGTATGAGCGCCAAATGCGGTACTAAAAGATCCTGTTGCACCAGAAATATAATCACATACTAACATCGTAGAAACGAATCCCATTCCCAATCCATCATATGCCTCTGGCACAGCGACACCAAGTAGCCCAAGCTCACCAGCTTTTTTCATACACGCTTCTGTATACGCGTAATCCTTGTTTTCAAATTTTTCCCAATGCGCCCATAATTCACGGTCTACAAATTCTTTTGTACTATCACGCATCATTTTTTGCTCTTCAGAAAAATCTTCTGGAGTAAATACATCTTCGGCTTTTGTTTCTTTAACAAGGAATTGTCCTCCTCTAAGAATGTCTTTGTTTAAAGTTTCTGTACTCATTGTTTTATTATATTATCTCTATCGTTTCTTAATTCAAAAATTCAAAAATACCAGCAGCTCCTTGACCTGTACCAACGCACATAGTTACCATACCGTATTTACCTTTCATATCACGTTTACGCATTTCATCAAATAATTGTACAGATAATTTTCCTCCTGTACATCCTAATGGATGCCCAAGTGCGATCGCACCTCCATTTACATTTACAATATCCTGATTGATGTTTAGCTCACGCATTACAGCTAGTGATTGAGAAGCAAAGGCTTCATTAAGCTCAATTAACTCAATATCGTCTAGTTTTAAACCTGCTTGTTTTAAAGCTTTTGGGATCGCTTTTACAGGTCCAATACCCATAATTCTCGGTTCTACACCTGCAGCTGCATAGTTTACAAGTCTTGCAATAGGCTCTAGATTTAATTCCTTAACCATATCCTCACTCATAACCATCACAAATGCAGCACCATCACTCATCTGAGAAGAGTTACCAGCAGTCACACTACCTCCAAGTTCAAAAACAGGTCTAAGCTTCCCTAGTACTTCTTTACTAGTTCCTGCTCGTGGTCCTTCGTCTTTGGTTACAGTATATGATTTGCTTGCTTTTTTTCCGTTTTCATCTACATAGATTTGTTCCACGTTGATAGGAACAATTTGATCTTGAAAACGATCTTCTGCTTGTGCTTTTAAAGCTTTCATATGAGAATTATATGCAAACTCATCTTGATCTTCGCGCGATACATTAAATTGGTGTGCCACTGCTTCTGCAGTATTTCCCATTCCCCAATAATAATCTTCGTGACCAGATTTTGCTAAATCATAATTCAGTTCTGTTTTATATCCCGTCATTGGAACAGAGCTCATGCTTTCTGCACCACCAGCAATAATACAATCAGCCATTCCGGATTGTATTTTTGCAGTTGCCATACCAATAGTTTCTATTCCTGAAGAACAGAACCTGTTAACTGTTACTCCAGGAACATCAATAGATTCTAATCCCATTAATGAGATTAAACGTGCCATATTCAGTCCTTGAGATCCTTCCGGCATTGCATTACCAACGATAACATCATCGATACGACTTTTGTCTAGTTGAGGTAACTCTTTCATCATATGCTGAATAGTTTCTGCAGCTAACTCATCGGTTCTTTTAAATCTGAACACTCCGCGAGGTGCTTTTCCTACGGCTGTCCTGTATGCTTTTACTATATATGCGGTTTTCATTTTTTATAAATAGATTTTAGATATTAGTATTGAGTACTGAGATTTTGTTCGCAATACTTTTTTGTAATGAATAATTCATTTTTTGAACTTCAATCAGCAAGTCAATCGCATGTTGAACTTTTTCTTTTGACAAAAGATCTAGTTCTACTGTTAGCACTAATTGTGTCTGAAGTTCATAAGCCGAACCATTAGCAATACTCAAAAAATGTTTAAATTCTTTATTTGAATTTCTTCCACTGCCTTCTGCAATATTTGAAGAAATTGAAATTGCGCTTCGTTTTATTTGAGAAATTAATCCATATTTTTCATCAGAAGGGAGTTCTTTAGTTAATAGATATATGGATTTTGCCAAAACAATTGACTTCTTCCATATTTTTAAATCTTCAACTTTATGCATTACTTAACTTTCTAATTACTCAATACTTAATTCTCAATACTAATTACGTAAAGGTTTACCTTTTTTAAGCATATGTTCTATGCGCTCTAACGTTTTGCGTTCTGTACACAGAGACAAGAAAGCTTCACGTTCTAGATCTAATAAATATTGTTCTGTTACTAAGGTTGGTTCTGATAAATCTCCTCCAGCCATTACATAACCTAACTTATTCGCTATTTTATGATCGTGTTCCGAAATGTATTTACTAGCCTCCATAGAATCTGTACCTACTAAGAACATACCTAATGCTTGTTTACCAAGTACCTTTATATCCTTTCGTTTTACAGGTTGCGTATATCCTTGTTCTGCCATTAGTTTAGCATATGCTTTAGCAGTAGCAATCTGACGATCTTTATTTACAACAACAATGTCTTTCCCTTTCTGTAATAGATTTGTATCAAACGCTTCGTAAGCAGAAGTAGATACTTTGGCCATACCAATAGTTAAGAAGTGTTCCTGAAGTACATTAAGTTCTACATCATCTTTTTTGAAAAGATCTGAAGCTCTTAATGCCATTTCTTTAGAACCACCTCCACCAGGGATTACACCAACACCAAATTCTACTAATCCCATATATGTTTCTGCCGCAGCAACAACTTTGTCAGCGTGAAGTGATATTTCGCATCCACCACCTAGTGCCATACCGTGAGGAGCAACAATCGTAGGGATCGAAGAATAACGCATACGCATCATTGAATCTTGGAAATATTTAATTGCCATATTCAATTCATCATATTCTTGCTCTACAGCCATCATAAAGATCATTCCGATGTTAGCACCTACAGAGAAATTGGCAGCTTGATTACCAACAACTAATCCTTGGAAGTCTTTTTCAGCCATATCAATAGCTGTATTTAATCCTGCAAGAACATCTCCACCAATAGTGTTCATCTTACTTTGAAACTCTACGTTGAGTATTCCATCACCAATATCTTCTACAACAACACCGCTATTCTTGAAAACTTCAGATGATTTACGGATATTGTCTAAAATAATAAAAGCATCTTGTCCCGGAACTTTTACTTGCTCCTTTTTAGGAATGTCATAATAATGTGTAGCTCCATTTTTAACTGTATAGAAAGAAGTACTCCCTGAAGCGATCATATCATTAACCCAAGCAGCTGGTTCATGCCCTTCTGCTTTCATCATTTCGATTCCTTTTTCTGCTCCAATTGCATCCCAGATCTGAAAAGGACCGTGTTCCCAACCAAATCCAGCTTTCATAGCATCATCAATCTTATAGAGGTCATCTGTAATCTCTGGAATACGATTCGATACATATGTAAATAATGCAGCAAAACTTTTACGATAAAATTCACCTGCTTTATCTTTTCCTGCAACCAATACTTTAAAACGATCTACTACCTTATCAATAGTTTTAGTCATTTCTAAAGTAGCAAAGGAAGCTCTTTTGCTAGCTCTGTATTCTAATGTATCTAGGTCAAGAGAAAGAATTTCTTTTTTTCCTTCTGCGGAAACGTTCTTTTTATAGAATCCCTGTCCTGTCTTACTTCCTAACCATTTATTCTCCATCATTGTATTGATGAAATTAGGAAGTTTAAACAATTCGTGACGTTCATCATCAGGACAATTATCAGCAATCCCATTAGCAACGTGTACTAAAGTATCTAATCCAACTACATCAACTGTACGGAAAGTAGCAGACTTAGGACGTCCAATAACTGGACCTGATAATTTATCAACTTCTTCAATTGTTAATCCCATATCTTTTACCATATGGAATAAGCTCATAATACTGAATATACCTATTCTGTTTCCAATAAATGCAGGAGTATCCTTAGCAATTACAGATGTTTTTCCTAAAAATTGCTCTCCATATCCATTAAGGAATTCAAGTACTTCGGCAGAAGTATTTGGCCCAGGGATAATCTCAAACAATTTAAGGTATCGTGCAGGGTTAAAGAAGTGGGTTCCACAGAAATGTTTTTGGAAATCTTCACTTCTTCCTTCGTTCATGAATTTTATAGGAATACCCGAAGTATTAGAAGTAATTAATGTTCCAGGTGTTCTATGTTTCTCTAGATTTTCAAAAACTATTTTTTTAATATCTAGTCTTTCTACGACTACTTCAATAATCCAATCAACATCGGCTACTTTTGCAATATCATCTTCCAGATTTCCTGTAGTGATGCGATTTGCAAATTTTTGATGATAAATCGGAGAAGGTTTAGATTTAAGAGCGGCGGTTAGTGAATCATTTACTAACCTGTTACGAACCACTTTGCTTTCTAGTGTAAGGCCTTTTGCCTTTTCTTTATCATTTAATTCTCGAGGTACTATATCCAATAAAAGCACTTCTACGCCGATATTAGCGAAATGACATGCAATACCGGAGCCCATAATTCCTGAACCAACGACTGCAACTTTTTTGATGACTCTTTTCATTTTTTAACTTCTGGTTGTTAAGATGTTATAGATTCTTTTTTTGTGTATATTTTCTTGGTAGCAATGAGATCATTAATCAATTGAAATACTTCTAAGAAAGTATCAAGTTTTTCCTTTGGAACTTGCTTTCTTACAGCATGATCAAACGTAAAAACTACATCCTTTGAAAAATTTCTCATTTCTACTCCGAAAGGAGTTAGATATATTAGAACACCACGTCCGTCTTGAGGATTTTTCTTTCTAAAGATTAATCCTTTTTCTTCCATGGTTTTTAAAGTTCGTGATAAACTAGTGGCTTCCATGCCCATTTTAGGACCTAATGAGGTAGATGGAGTTCCATTTTCAGGATCAATGCTAATTAATGCAAAACCTGTTGCCATTGTACTACCTTTTTTACCTGCTTCTTCATTGTACATCTTGGCAACAGCCATCCATGTAGCACGAAGTGCATAATCAATCGTTTTTTCTCTCATTCAGAAAATTTGTTATGGTGTAAAGGTAAGAAAAATTTATTATGCACGCATAGTAAATTGTGTAAAAAATTGTGAAAAGAGAAAGTAATTTACATTTTTCTATTGAATTAATAAAAAAACTCCTCATAAAATGAGGAGTTTACTGATTTAAAGTTAAAGTTTTACACGATACATTTGTAATCAGTGAATTGAATTAGCCATAAATTTTACTATATAGATCTTGGTATTTTGCCTTGATCACTCGTCTTTTTAGTTTCATAGTAGGAGTGAGGTGTTCTGCCTCAATGCTCCATTCGTCTGATGTAAGTTCGAATCTTTTGATACGTTCCCATTTTCCGAATTTTTCGTTATGTTCGTCTACTTCTTCTTGAAAACGATCAATCACAGTTTGATTATTTACGATTTCTTGATTAGTGGTTCCAATTGGAATTCCTTTTCGGGTAGCCCAGTCTTTCACAAATTCAAAATTTGGTTGAATAAAAGCGGCTGGCATTTTTTCTCCATCTCCAATAACCATAATTTGCTCAATGAAACGAGATTGTTTCATAGCATTTTCAATTACCTGAGGAGCAATATATTTACCTCCAGAAGTTTTGAACATTTCTTTTTTACGATCTGTAATACGTAAGAAACCTTCACTATCTATTTCTCCAATATCTCCTGTGTGGAAATATCCATTTTTAATAACTTCTTTACTTTTCGCTTCGTCTTTATAATATCCGATCATTACTTGTGGCCCTTTTATAAGAATCTCACCATCTTCAGCAATTTTAACCTCTGTATCAGGAAGCATTTTTCCTACGGTACCAATTTTAAAACCTTTATCTCTAATATCATTCACGGAAACCACGGGGGATGTTTCTGTCAATCCATAACCTTCCATTACATTAATACCTGCAGCATTGAACACTCTTGCTAATCGGGATTGCAGTGCAGCACTTCCCGAAGCAATTACTTTTAGATTACCTCCTAATGCTTCTTGCCATTTACTAAAGATTAGCTTTTTAGCAATTCCTAATTTCTTTTCGTACCACCATCCATTAGCTCCGTATGGTTCATATTGCAGTCCTAATTCTACTGCCCAGAAAAATAATTTCTTTTTTACACCTGTTAGATCTGCTCCTTTTGCAATAATTTTATCATATACTTTTTCTAAGAGTCTTGGAACAGCAGTCATCATGTCTGGCTGTATCTCTTTTAAGTTGTCACTGATAGTTTCTAGAGATTCTGCAAAATAAATACCAATACCTCTATATTGGTATAGATACATTAACATTCTTTCATAGATATGGCAAACAGGTAAAAAACTCAATGCTTTAACCTCTCCTCCAAAATCTGCAAATCTTGTTGCACTATGCAAGGCGTTAGATACGATGTTCTTATGACTAAGCATTACACCTTTTGGTCTTCCAGTCGTACCAGAAGTGTATATTAGGGTAGCAAGATCATCTTCTTTTACAGAAGCCTTGATTTTTTCTACTTCTTCTTGATTGCTATCATCTTTTCCAAGTTCTAATACTTTTTTCCAGCTATCACAACCTTCAATATCATTAAAAGAATATACTCCTTTAAGAGAAGGAACATTGTCTTTTATGTTTTTTACTTTTTGTAAAACTTCATCATCCGATACAAAACAATACACAGACTCGGAATGGTTTAAAACATATTCATAATCTTCCTGAGAGATAGTAGGATAAATAGGTACATCCTGAGCAGCAATTTGTAATACACCGATGTCAATAATATTCCACTCTGTTCTATTGTTAGAAGAGATAATGGCTACTTTGTCATTTGGTTTAACACCTAGTCGTAATAAGCCACGACTTATTTGGTTTGCTTTTTCTACATATTCTTTAGTAGAAGTCGCAATCCACTTTCCATCATATTTTGTTATTAAAGCTTTGTCTAAATTGTATTTCTCTAGTTGATAATGTGGAAAATCAAATAATCTAGTAATTGTATTCATACTTTGTTTCAGATATGTTTTTAAAGACCTTTAAATTAAGCATTATGTTTTAAAAAATGTAACGCTTACCTATTATAATAAAGTTGCACAAGAAATTTGTTTAATATAATCAAAATTCTCTTCGTTTTATGTGCTAGAGAATTTAAAAATTACTATGCGCGCATAGTTTCGCAAATTATAAAAAATATAACAATACACAACCCTAATATATAAAAAAAGGAGCTATCTTTTGATAACTCCTTAAGTTTTATGGATTTTAATTGAATAATTATTGTTTTAAAATTTTAAAAGTTTTAGTATTTCCATTTATTTCTATTGTTAGGAAATACAAGCCAGAATTTAATTCTGAGACATCAAACTCTTGATCTCCAGAAGCTTTAATTTTAGTAGACACCTCTTGTCCAATTAAATTCCTTAAACGTAGATTAAAATCAGTAGTAGAGGGAGGTAGTATTTTTAGAAAATCTTTAACTGGATTAGGGAAAATTTTGAATTCGGAGAATAGATTATCCTGAAGACCCAATACATTTTGATTTATAGAATTAACAATCAGATCATCAAAAAAGAAACCATCACCTTCAGTATTACCGTCAGAAACAAATTGAAAACGAACCTTTATAGTTTCACCAAGATAATCACTAAGGTTAATTTCTTCCAATACCCAATCTGTCTGGCTTCCATCATATAATGGCTCACCTGTTGGTTGTCCTGCATTAATACTACCAGAATTTGTAAAGTTTCCACATTGAGGAATCCAAGAACTTCCGTTGTCTATTGAAACTTCGAATTGTGCATAATCCCAATTGTTCTCAATGTCCCATTTTGCATAAAATTGAACATTAGCAAAAGCAGCATCGCTAAGATCAATACTTTCAGTAAGTTCTATTGTTTTATTTTGATTAGCACTATAATTTCCTGAAGGTGATTCTGTTATCGAAGCATTTGATGATACAAAGGTGGCTGTTGTAGTAGACCAACCAGATTGTGTATACTCATTTAAATTATTAGCATTATTATTAACAATACTCTGAAGTGAACCATATTTTTTGGTAATGGTAATAGATTCGGTAATTGCACCACCGTCTATTTGTATACTATAAGAAATGTCATCCCCAATTTGAACTGAATTATTAATATTAATGAGAATGCTATCAGGTATATCTGTACCAATTTGTGTATTAGTATAATTTTTAGAATTGCCCACACTAGTAATATTACCGGATATAGGTGTTATGCTTACGGTGAAATTTCCGTTGCCTGTTACACCCAATCTTTTAAGTGTGTAATTAGCATCGAAGGAAGTGTTTTCTCCAATAAAGACGTTTCCTATACTTTCTATTTGCGCATAATTATTAGTCATTTTTGCGGCTGTAAGATTTAAGTACATCATTTCTTTACAAATTCCATCTATTTGGTTAAAAGCTGGCCAGAAAGCGGTACCTACTTCAGGAGTAAAAGAAAATATCTTATTATGTGGTTTTGTAGTTCCTCCATACATGAAGTCATCGCTATCTCCCGCAAACGGAGAATCTCTTAATGGGTTATAACCATTTTGGGATGTAAGTTCTGCTCCAATCGTTACAAAAATATCTTCGTCTGGTGTAGGGGTGTTTGCAGCATAAGAATAAGGGAAATATAATAGTTCACCAAAAGTGTGATTGTTAAGAGCGATAACAAAATTGTGTTGTTCTGTAAACCATTTCATTGCTTGATTTTCTATTTCAGAAAAAGCGCTATTACCGTGATATGTTTCACTATTTACGTTGTTTGATGAACCAGGACCGCTCCAAGTTGCGGTTGCAGATGTTCCATCAGGATAATGATCATAGTTCCGATTGTTATCTACACCACCATTATTTCCTGAAGCATCAAACCTGTTTTTCCTCCAGAATCCACCTCCATTTGGATTAGTAACTTGATTGTATAAGTATCCATCAGGATTTAAAACAGGAACAAAATATAGTTCAGTATTATCTACGATTTGTTTAATATCGGGATCAGAATTATAATTTTCTAATAGATACCACATATAATAGATAAGCTGAGACAAACTCGCAGGTTCTCTAGCGTGATGGATAGCATCATATAATATTTCTGATTCATTTTCATCTACATCGGGATTGTCAGAAATACGTACCCATTGTATCGTATTACCTCCTATTGGTGGAGTTACAGAATTATCCGGAGTACCATTAGTAACAAATGTGCCTATATCTGCTCTTGCAGAAATCAGTGTTGGATATTGAGCGCGCATGGCATCTAGATTATCTAACATTTCTTGGTAGGTTAAATATCCGCCCATGGATCCTAACGAAAAATTAGATGGAGTAGGGTAGTTCATCGTAGTTCCATTATCAGAAGGACAGCTTATATTTTGTATCGCTTTTTGTGTTTTGGCAATTTCATTTCTTTTAATAAAATCGGCTTCTACATCTTCTATTATAATGTCAACTTGGAAACCAAGATTTCGTGCAGTTTCAATTTCTATTGAAGAAAAATCAGAAATAATAAAAATTCCACGTTTATGCTGGCCATGATCCATTGGAACTCCAGCTTCCATAAGTAATTCGAAATTCTCTGAAGTATTATATGTAATTTTAGCTTTGCTATATGTTAGTTTTGTTTGAGAAATAGCAAAAGCCGAAACCAATAAAAATAGGGTTACGAATATTTTTTTCAAGGTTTACGTATTTTGGGTTAAAAAAAATGTTGATACTACTGTAAAAATACTGATTAAATTATCATCTGGTTATGAAGCATAAATCGGTAATACAGTTATTAGTATATAACAGTTTAATAGTGATAAACCCTAAATAAAAAATAAAATTACTTTGTGTCGTCAATCCATAACCTAGCATTTACAAAAGCTTCTATCCAGGGTGAAACTTCATCTTGCCTTCCTTTTGGGTAATTAGCCCAATTCCATTGGAATGTCGAACGCTCGATATGAGGCATCATTACTAAATGACGGCCTGTAGTATCAGACATCATAGCCGTGTTATAGTCTGATCCATTAGGATTGGCTGGATATCCTTCATATCCATATTTTGCAACTATGTTATATTGATCTTCGGATAATGGAAGGTTAAATTTTCCTTCTCCGTGTGAAATCCATACACCAAGTGTACTTCCTTCTAGAGAAGAAAGCATTATAGAGTTGTTTTTCTGAATTTTGACAGAGGTAAATCCACTTTCATGTTTGTGAGAATCATTATGGAGCATTTTTCCGTGTTCGTTATGTTCTGGATTGATTACTTCTAATTCCATAAATAATTGACACCCATTACAGATTCCTACAGATAATGTGTCTTCTCTTTTGAAAAAGTTATTCAAAGCAGTATTTGCTTTTTCATTATAAAGGAAAGCACCTGCCCAGCCTTTAGCAGAACCAAGAACATCACTGTTAGAGAACCCACCTACAGCGCCTATAAACTTAATGTCTTCTAATGTTTCACGACCAGAGATGAGATCGGTCATGTGTACGTCTTTCACATCAAAACCAGCCAGATACATAGCATTAGCCATTTCACGTTCAGAATTACTTCCTTTTTCACGAATAATAGCAGCTTTTGGTCTCTCTATTCCGTTCGAGATAATAGGAAGTTTTCCTGTAAACTGTTTTGGAAAAGTGTATTGTAAAGGTTGATTAGCGAAATTTTCAAAACGATCATTAGCCAGATTATTGGCGGTTTGCTTTTGATCTAAAAGGTATGATGTTTTAAACCATATTTTTCTTAACACCGCAATATCAAAATCATATGATTTGTCAATGTTTTTGATTTCTAATGAAGGTTTATTAGTTACTTTACCAATATTGAAAAACTGAATATCATTCTCAGAAAGTATAGTTTCTATATCCAAATCATTTGTACTTTGAAATACGATACCGGCGTTCTCCGAAAAGAGTAACTTGATAGCATCTTGTTCTCCTATTTCCGAAAGGTCTAATGTTGCACCTAAATTAATATCTGCAAAACATAATTCTAATAAAGTGGTAATTAAACCACCAGAAGCAACATCATGACCAGCTAAAATTTTGTTATCTTTTATTAATTGCTGAATTATATTAAAGGTGTTTTTAAAATTTTGTGCATCTTTAATGCTAGGAGCTTCTGAACCAATTTTATTAACTACTTGAGAGAAAGAAGAGCCTCCTAGTTTATAAGTGTCCTGAGATAAATTAATATAATAGATGTTTCCACCGTTCTTTTGAAGCACAGGTTCTACTACTTTGGTAATATCATTGCAATTAGCAGCAGCAGATATGATGACTGTTCCAGGAGAAATTACTTCTTCATTTGGGTATTTCTGTTTCATCGAAAGAGAATCTTTACCAGTAGGTACGTTAATCCCTAAATCAATAGCAAAGTCAGAAATTGCTTTTACAGCTTTATATAAACGTGCATCTTCTCCTTCATTCTTACATGGCCACATCCAGTTAGCAGATAAAGAAATAGATTGTAAACCATCTTTTAGCGGTGCCCAAACAATATTAGTTAACGCTTCTGCAATAGAGTTTTTACTTCCTGCTTCTGGATCGATAAGTCCAGAAATTGGAGAGTGACCTATAGAAGTAGCAATACCTTCTTTAGAAGTGTAATCCAAGGCCATTACACCACAATTATTAAGAGGTAATTGCAAAGGCCCGGTGCACTGTTGTTTAGCAACTTTTCCTCCGACGCAGCGATCTACTTTATTTGTGAGCCAATCTTTACAAGCAACAGATTCTAGTTGTAGTACTTGTTCCAAATAGGCATGAATATTTTCTTTTTGGTATGAAATGTCCTGATAGTTACGATCAATAGTTTTATCAATCATAATGGTTTTGGGAGAACTACCGAACATATCCTCTAAAGCTAAATCCATCGGTTTGTCACCTTTGGTCTTTGATTCGAAGGTAAATCGATCATCACCCGTTACATCTCCTACCTGATACATTGGAGAACGTTCTCGTTCTGTAATTCGTTCTAAAGTGTCAATATCTTTTTGTCCGATAACCAATCCCATTCTTTCCTGAGATTCATTACCTATAATTTCTTTGGCAGATAGTGTAGGATCCCCAACAGGAAGTTTATCAAGATCTATTTTTCCTCCAGTTTCTTCTACTAATTCAGAAAGACAATTAAGATGTCCTCCAGCTCCGTGATCGTGAATAGAAACGATAGTATTAACATCACTTTCTACCATACCACGAATGGCATTTGCAGCTCTTTTCTGCATTTCGGGATTAGAACGCTGAATAGCGTTTAATTCGATACCGCTACTAAACTCTCCAGTGTCTGCTGAAGAAACCGCAGCTCCACCCATACCGATTCGATAATTTTCACCACCAAGGATTACAATTTTATCTCCGATTTCAGGTTTATCTTTAAGCGCTTGTTCTGCTTTGCCATACCCAATTCCACCAGCCTGCATAATCACTTTGTCAAAACCTAGTTTACGAGCATCTTCTTCATGTTCGAAAGTTAGAACAGATCCAGTAATTAGTGGTTGTCCAAATTTATTGCCAAAATCTGAAGCTCCGTTAGAAGCTTTTATTAGAATGTCTACCGGTGTTTGGTAAAGCCATTTTCTTTCTTCCACTGATTGTTCCCAAGGTCTATTTTCTTCTAATCTCGAATAAGAAGTCATATAAACAGCTGTTCCTGCTAATGGTAAAGAACCTTTTCCTCCAGCAAGACGGTCTCTGATTTCTCCGCCAGAACCTGTGGCAGCACCATTAAATGGTTCTACGGTTGTTGGAAAATTATGAGTTTCCGCTTTTATTGAAATTACACTTTCAAAAGGTGTTTCTTGATAGAAATCAGGTTTATCAGCACTTTTTGGTGCAAACTGAGTGACCTTAGGACCTTTTACGAAAGCTACATTATCTTTATATGCAGAAACAATATCGTTAGGATGTGTTTCTGAGGTTTTCCTTATTAATTTAAAAAGAGAAGTAGGTTGCTCTTCTCCATCAATAATAAAGGTTCCATTGAATATTTTGTGTCTGCAGTGTTCTGAATTGACTTGAGAAAACCCGAATACTTCAGAATCTGTTAATTTTCTTCCAATTTTTTTGGCTACTCCTTCCAGATATTCAACTTCTTCTAAATTTAGTGCTAAACCTTCAGCTTTATTGTATGCATCGATATTGTCTATTTCTCTAATAGCTTCAGGTTTAATATCTATTTTATAAATATTCTGATTTAAACCAGTATATTTTTGAGAAAGCATTGGGTCAAAATCTGTGAAATCTTCTGATATTGATTGAAACTCTTCAATACGAATGATTCCTGTTATTCCCATATTTTGGGTAATTTCCACAGCATTAGTACTCCAAGGTGTAATCATTGCAGCGCGAGGACCAACAAAAAAAGCGTCAATAGACGCCAAGGATATTTTTGGTTGGTTGCCAAATAACCATATTAATTTGTTAATATTTTCTGTTGAGATTTCATCAGTGGTTTGTACCGCAAATATATTCTCATTTTGATTTCCGAAGAAGTGGATCATGCTTCCAGACTTTGTGTTATTTTTAATAAGCTGCAAATTTACTACTTTTAAATATAAAGTGTTGTATAAAGTCTTATCGGAATAATGGAGTTATTCACTAAATTTTTAGACAATAAAATAAAAGCGACCGAAGCCGCTTTTTGTATATTAATTAATAACAACCTTTTTGATAATACTCTTTTTGGAAGTGGTTAGCTCCAAGAGTAATATTCCTGGGGGTAGATCAGACAGTATGGTGTTTTCTTTTGTGGACAAAACATCGGTAACTAGGATTAATTTTCCTGTAATATCAAATACTCTAATTGCTACATTTTCAGAAATATCTTTTACATTAACAAATATAGTTCCGTTTGATGGAATAGGGTATACAGAAAAAGAGTTTTCGGATACATCAGGGTTGGATAATAGTGAGGCATCAATTATTTTAAAACTATCTACCGTCCAGCGAGTAGGTGATCCATCAGAATAGTATTTGAAGGCAAAATAAACTGTACCAGATATACTACTTATATCTACACTTTCAAAGAAAACTTCTTTTTCTTCGCTATTAGAGATGTCTGTTGGAATTGTGATATTTGGAACATTATTCCAAGTAGCAACGGTAGGGTCTCCACTACCAGTATAGTCATTAGAATATACTAACTCTAATATGGTTGAACCAAAACGATAATCTAAAAAGAAACTTAGTAGTTCAGTTCCCGAAGTATTAAAGTTAAAGCTATTCGTTGTAATTAACCAATCTTTACTGGCTACGTCTTCTCTAAAACCGTTTATCTGATATGCTCCAGAGTTATTTTGTCCAAACGATGTCTCGCATGACCAACTTTTATCACTTGCTTCATCATATGCCACAAAATTTACTGCAACTGTTGCACAATTTTCAAAATTCTCTTCGATAATGATATTATTGATTGCTGTAGTACCTGAAACTTCAGTACTAAGCGAAGAAGCGTTTCCAGATGTATCTCTGGCTAAAACAGAAAATCTATATGTAGTTTCAGGAGTTAGACTAATAATTGTAGCAGCGTTAGAAGTAGTCGTAGAATTATATACATCATCTACATAAATATCATAATTTAGTACTTCTACATTATCAGTTGAGGATGTCCAGGAAACATCAATAGTCGTTGAGGCTTCATTAGAAACCAAAACATTATTAGGAATGGTAGGAGCTTCCGTGTCTGGAGGTGTTATTGTCCAAATCATTTCTACGTATTCTGGATTGTTAATAAATGGGTTTGCATTTCCCTGATAATTATAAGAAGCATTATTTCTGTCCAATTCTTTTTGCGAAACAGGGTCTGCATTATGCCAGGAAATCAAAAGATTGATAAACCAAGCTTCATAGAATTGATCTATAGATCCATTCATTGGATTGTTTGATCCAGTATGGGGGTCCCAAGTTCCTGTTCCATCAGCAGGAGCATTTGTTGCTTCATCTTCATACCTGGTAGCAAAATATAATAAAGATCTTGCAATATCACCTTTAAACTCATCAATAGGTTCAAATACAGTTCCTACATAACCTGGAAATGAATTACTCCCAATTTTAGAACCATTATCAGATGTTTCTGTTGCAGAAGTTACTTCTCCAAATGGAAAATTACTTCTAAGACCATTAACAAATCCATCGGTAGGAATAACGTGATGTACATCTGTTCTCATTGGATTTAGACTATTAAAAAAACCTTGAGGAAACAAGTGTTCTCTGTTATAACAATCTCCTTCGAGACTAAACCCCGAGCTTCCACAGGCATCACCGGGATCAGTTCCCCCATTAGTATCGTGAGCATAATTATAAGAATCCATACTAGTTGGATTCTCGGAATACATATCTAAAACAGAATCGTCGTTTTCGAAGTATGTATCATTATCTGTTGTTTGATATGCTGTATATAACGCTCCATAACCTTGATCAATGTGACCAGTAGAGATAATGTTTTTTAATTCAGTTTTTAGAGTGTATCCAGTTAACCCATTAGCTGAATCATAATAATTAGCAGGTACTTGAGCAAAGCTAATAAAGCTTGTTAAAAATAGTAATATAAATAGTTGAGTTCTCATTGTTAATATAATTTTTCCAGTTATAGCTTACGTTCTAATAAAGCCATATAAAATCCATCAAACCCTGATTCTGAAGAAAGTATTTTTTTATCTTTCACAAAGATAAATTCTTTTCCTATTTCTTTGGTTAAGAATTTTTTAACCTGATCCTGATTTTCTGAAGGTAAAATTGAACAAGTAGCATATACTAATTTACCTCCTGGTTTTACCATTTTCGAATAGCTTTCTAATATTTGAGATTGAGTTTGTTTGATTTTTTCTAGGAATTCTGGTTGTAGTTTCCATTTAGCATCGGGGTTTCTACTTAAAACTCCTAATCCACTACAAGGAGCATCGATTAAGACACGATCCGCTTTACCGTGTAATTTCTTAATATCCTTGGTGCTTTCTATAGTTCTAGGTTCTATATTATGAGCACCTGCGCGTCTCGCTCTTCTCTTAAGTTCTTTTAGTTTATTACTATAAATATCCATAGCAATTACTTGACCTTTGTTCTCCATCAAGGCTGCTAAATGGAGTGTTTTTCCTCCTGCTCCTGCACAAGTATCTACTACGCGCTGACCTGGTTTTACTTCTAAAAAATCAGCAACTAGTTGAGATGAGCCATCTTGTACTTCAAATAGGCCTTTTTTAAAAGCTTCAGTAGAGAATACATTAGTTCTTTCCGTTAGCTGAAGCGCAGATGGATATCCTTTAATAAACTCGGTGTCTATATTTTCATCTTCAAGAATTCCTCTAAGTTTATCTCTGGATGTTTTTAAGGAATTAGCTCTTAGTACTACCGGTGCCTGTTGGTTTAAGGAAGCGATTTCTTTATCCCATTTAGCTCCTAACTCTTTTTCTCCTAATTCGTCCATCCAATCAGGGATGGATTCTCTGAATTTCCTTGTATTACTAAGTTCATCAAAGCGACCTTTGATACGTCTCGTTGGAGTCGGAGCAATTTGTTTCCAATCCGGCAATGTGATACCTCTTAGTGTTGCCCAAACAGCAAATATCCTCCAAAGATTTTCTCTAGAAAAAGGTTCAGAAACATCAGCGATTTCAGCATAAAGACGTTTCCATCGTACGATATCATAAGTGGTTTCTGCAATAAAACTACGGTCACGAGATCCCCATCTTTTATCGCGTTTCAGTAATTTTTGAACTACTTTATCAGCATAAGCTCCTTCATTAAATATTTCAGTAAGTCCGTCTATAACAGCAAAAACCAAAGTTCTATGTAAACGCATTGTCATTTTTTTTAAGGTTTGCAAAGGTAATCCTTTGCTTTAGAATAGTATTATATTTGATTCAAAAATATTGGGTATGAGATTTTTACTATTGTTATTAGTTGTAGCGCTTCATTTTAATTGTGGTTCTAAACAACAAAAATCGATTCAACATGATTTTTCTGAAGTAACTGTCGAAACAATTTTTAGTGATTCAACTAGTATCAGAGCTATCGTAATAGAAGATAATCTATTAATGTTTGCGGGTAGTAATGGCGTATATGGAACTTTTGAAATAGGAGATAAGCTTACTATCAAGAATAAAAAAATCGATACTTTAGATTTTGAAGGTAAGAAAGTTCACTTTAGGGCTATTGCAGATACGGAAACTGAGTTTTTTATGCTGAGTATTACATCACCGGCTTTATTATATAAAGTCAATAAAGTAACAGGAGCAATAATGTTGGTGTACAAAGAAGATCACGAAAAGGTTTTTTATGATGCTATAGCTTTTTGGAATAATAAAGAAGGAATTGCGATGGGAGATCCAACTGATGGATGTTTATCCATTATTATTACCACAGATGGAGGAGAGACATGGGATAAACTTCCTTGTGAAGATTTACCAGAAATAAAAGAAGGCGAAGCAGCTTTTGCAGCTAGTAATGGAAATATAGCAATAGTCGATAATCATACCTGGATTGTTTCGGGTGGAATAAAATCGAGAGTTTTTTATTCATCAGATAAAGGTGATAACTGGCAAGTTTTTGAAACTCCAATAATACAGGGAGTTGAAACAACTGGGGCTTATTCCATAGATTTTTATAACGAAAGTTACGGGATTATTTTTGGAGGAGATTATACGAAACCTGAAGATAACAAAAGAAATAAGGCAGTTACCGTTGATGGAGGTAAAACTTGGAATTTAGTAGCGGATGGAGTAGGAGCAGGATATAAAAGTTGTATTAGATACATACCCAACGGAGGTGGTAAAGAAATGGTGGCGCTAGGTTTTACCGGAATCTCAATATCTAATGATTCAGGAAATTCGTGGAAAGATATTAGTAAAGAAAGCTTTTATACACTTCGATTTATAAATGATAGTGTTGCAGTGGCAGCGGGAAAGAATAGAATAGCAAAATTACTTTTTAAAACAAAAAAGTAAATGATAGAGTGATTTCATTTACTTTTATTTAAAATCAGAAAGCTTTTTATTAGTGGTACACCTTGGCCTAATCAAAAATTGCGTAGAAACGAATCCAAAATAGATAGTTGAACTAATCACGTTTTTTGGTAGGATTTTTAAGTTGAACACTCCACAGTTTACTGTCTTTGCCGTCTATTCCTCAATTGTTTTAGAAGACGTTTGTTAAATTCCCTCTCTGCTTTAACCAGTTTTAGGATCTTTTTATGAGAAATGACTTGTCTTAGATCTTTAATTAATTTTTTATGCACATTTAGCTTTTGCTCTTCTCCCTTTAGGTGATTTCTTAAAAATTCTTCAGCTTCTTTTTCACTTATACCTTCTGAACCATCTGCATCTTTTATTAATTTAATAGATCTACGTTCTTCCTTTTTAAGGCTATCCATGGTCTCGTCATGCTCGTTATAAATAGGCCAAAACTGTTGAGCTTCCTTACTGCTTAAATTTAATTGTTCTGTTATATAGGCTATTTTTAAAGTTTTCACTCTTTCTCTTGATCCTCTTTGAGAATAGGAAACATTAATAGTAAAAACAATAATAAATAGTAATAGTATCTTTTTCATGTGTTTTTTTTTATTCAACATATATAATCTCATCAGACAGCTCTTCATCAGATAAATAATTTTCTAATTCTTCATCACTCAGTTCCGTATTACTAAATGTATCGCTTAAATTAGTTTCATCATCCAGTAATTCGGCAATTTCAGCATTACTTAATTCAGCATTTCCTTCCTCAAAATATTTCTGAATATCAGCAATCTCAATAGTGTCAAAACTAAAAGAATCATTTTCCTTATTTATCGAGATAGATATAATGATAGCAATCATGGCTGCAATGCTTGATACGTATAATATGTTCTTTTTAGAGAATAGTGATATTACCTTAGTTTCTTTATTTATTGTAACTGTCTTTTGTAAAATGGTTTTTTCCAGGTTTTCAAAATACTTTTCGGGTGTTGTTAAGCCTGTTTTTATTTTATTATCAAGTATAGAAGCTTTATCCCTCTCAGTAGAATTCAGTTTTTTCATAAGCTGATTCTCGAAAGTATTGAAATAATCATCAGGGGCTTTTAGGCCAGTGGATATCATGCCAGATAGTATGGAAGAATCTTTATCTTCTTTAGAAATTTCCTCCAAAAGCTTCTCTTCGAAATTATCGAAGTAATCTTTTGGAACTTTAAACCCTTCTTTGTTGTTATGTAAATTATTCTTTTTCACTATATATAAGACGATGTAAATGTAAAAAGGTTTAATTAGTTTTTAAGTATTCTTCAATTTTTTTAGAAGCGATATGGTACGAAGCTTTTAAAGCACCTTCACTAGTTTCTAAAATTTCGGATATTTCTCTGTATTTCAATTCCTGAAAATATTTCATATTAAATACCTGTTGTTGTTTTTGAGGTAATATAGCGATGGCCTTTTGTAATTTAAGTTGGATTTCATCTCCTTCAAAATATACATCAGCTTCCAGATTTTGGATGAGTTGTTGCTGTAATTCTTCATTACTAATATTGTGTTTTTTTGCCTTTTGATTTAAGAAGGTAATGGATTCATTGGTAGCGATTCTGTACATCCACGAATATAACTTACTGTCACCTTTAAACTTTGATATATTTTTATAGACTTTAATAAACACATTTTGTAATATATCATCGGTATCATCGTGGTTTTTCACCATGTTCCGAATATGCCAATATAATCTTTGCTTATAAACGGCAACAAGTTTGCTAAAAGCATTATTGATGTCTTTATCCGTTTGCAGGGCAGTAAGTAAGTTTTCTTCTTCTTGAATATTCAATAGTAAAAAATAGTTTTAGATGGTCGTTAGTATACGTTACTATGTTATAAGACTAAAATACATAAAAAAGGTTTAATGAGCTTTTGAAAATATTATTTGTAGGAAAAATGTAAGAAAAACCGTAATTACTTAGATTAAATGCGTTTTTATTTAGATAAAATGAATTAAAACTTGGTGGATTTAGAAATTTTAGTATCTTTACACTGTAATAATGAGTTATCACTTTCATTTTCCCCAAGATGAAAGTTTTTAATAAAAGTGAGTTTTAATTTTAGATTAAGCCCCTAAATTAAGATGATTTGTGTGAAGAAAAAGAGCGTGGAGACGCTCTTTTTTGTTTTCTATATATTCCTTGTAGGTTTTCTATTGTAATAGTTCAGTATTCAAATTTATTCGATAGAATGTAAGTTATAACTTACTTACTGATTTTTTTTGATGTGAAAAAATGTTAAAAAGCGTATTTTTTAGATTAAATGCATAAAATGTTTTGTCGTATTCTAAATTGATTGTATATTTACAAAGTAAAAATGAGTTAACGCTTTCATTTCCCCCAGAGTGAAAGTTTTTAATAAAAGTGAGTTTTAATTTTAGATTAAGCCCCTAAATTAAGATGATTTGTGTGAAGAAAAAGAGCGTGGAGACGCTCTTTTTTGTTTTTATGTGTTTAATATTCAGTATTTAACTATCAAAAGACTGCATAGTGACTAATTTATGATAAGCACCATTATTAGCTATAAGTTCTTCGTGAGTCCCTTGTTCTACAATATTTCCTTTTTGCATTACAACGATTAAATCTGAATTTTGTATGGTAGATAGTCTATGAGCGATTACGATACTAGTCCGGTTTTTCATCATATTTTCTAAAGCTGATTGTACCAATCGTTCACTTTCTGTATCTAAAGCTGAGGTTGCTTCATCCAGAATCATAATAGGGGGATTTTTTAGTACTGCTCTTGCGATAGAAAGTCGTTGTTTCTGACCACCACTTAATTTATTACCACTATCACCAATATTGGTTTCTATCCCTTTAGGAAGGTTTTTTACAAACTCCCATGCATTCGCTATTTTTAAAGCTTCTAGTATTTCTTCGTCAGATGCATTTTCGTCACCAACAAGTAAATTATTTTTGATCGTATCATTAAATAAAATAGAGTCTTGAGTCACCAATCCCATTAACCCTCTAAGGGAGTTTTTAGTGATATCTTTGATATCAATACCATCTATTTTAATGGCTCCTTTATTTACATCATAGAATCTAGTAACTAAATTGGCTATCGTGGATTTGCCACTACCTGATTGCCCAACAAGAGCAACAGATTTTCCTTTAGGAACATTAAGGGTGAAATTGTTTAATACATATTCGTCCTCGTATTTAAAAGAGATATCTTCTAAAAGAATATTATCTTCAAAATTATTCTTATCAACTGCTCCAGGTTTATCTTTTAATGGAGAATCTGTATTTAGGATTTCTAGCACACGCTCCGCTGCGGCATTTCCCTTTTTTACTCCATAGTTAGCTTTAGATATAGCCTTAGCAGGAGTTAAAATATTATATGCTAAGCCAATGTAGGCCAAGAACATTTCAGCTTCTAAAGTTTTACTAACAAATACTAGCCTCCCTCCATACCATAGCAATACAGAGATCACGCAAATTCCTAGAAATTCACTAGTTGGAGAAGCCAAATTTTGGCGATTCAATAAGGTATTTGAAAATTTTAAAAACCGTGATGTAGATTCTTGAAACTTGTTTCCAAATATTTTTTCAGCATTAAACCCTTTAATTACTTTAAGCCCTCCTAGAGTTTCTTCTACAATGGATAAAAAATGACCTTGCTCTTTTTGAACTTTATCAGAATGTTTTTTTAATGTTTTACCGATTAAGGAAATTAGAAACCCTGAAACAGGAATAAAAATGAATACAAAAAGTGTAAGTGTTGTACTCAGGTAAAACATGAATATCAAAGTAAAAAGAATAGTAAGGGGTTCTCTAACAATTAGTTCTAGAATTGATAAAAAAGAATGCTGTATTTCTAATACATCAGTAGAAATTCTGGCAATCGTATCTCCTTTTCGCTTTTCCGAAAAAAAAGATAATGGAAGACTGATAGTTTTTTCATACAGCTCATCCCTAATATCTCTTAATACACCATTTCTTAGGAATGTAATAAAGTACATTGCTAGATAATTAAAGAGATTTTTAAGCATGAAGATAGTAATAATAGCTATAATCATATAAGTGAGAACATATAATTCTCCTTTGGAAGCAACATTCTCAGAAATAAAAAGGTTTAGGGAATCCATTAAATAATCCTTAGAACTGGTGATGCCTTTCCATACAGGTTCAGGATATATCGTATTTTTTTCCTTATTAAATAATACCTTAAGCATTGGTATCAATGCTATAAATGACAACGCGCTAAACAGTGCATAAAAAATATTACATATAATATTTAGAATCCCGAAAGATTTATAAGGTTTCGCAAAGCGAAGAATTTGTTTAAAATAGTTCATTAATTATTCAGCAACGGTGATTGCTGCTATTTAAGTTAATTGTAAATCTTTTTTGATTGTTTCTATTTTACTATCTAATTTTTGTTGCACTTTATCAAAATCGCCCACAGTTGCTAAAGTTTCTTGTACACTTATATAGAATTTGATTTTTGGCTCAGTTCCGCTTGGTCTTGCAGCGATTTTACTTCCTGATTCTGTGTAAAAAATTAATACATTGGATTTAGGAATATCAATAGTTTGCTCCGTACGATCCTGAGTGTTTTTAGCAAGACTGGTTTGATAATCCTCTATCAATACTATTTTTTCATCGTTAAGCTGTTTCGGAGGATTATTTCTTAAATCAATCATTGTTTGTTTAATCTCCTCAGCTCCCTTAATTCCTTTTTTAACAAGAGAAATTAAACTTTCTTTATAAAAACCGTGGTCTGTATATAGTTTTAATAACTCTTTATAAAAAGAACTACCATGAGATTTAGTATACGCTACTATTTCACAAGCCAATAGGGTAGAAGTAACAGCATCTTTATCACGAACAAAATCACCAACCATAAAACCAAAACTTTCTTCTCCGCCACCAATAAAATGTTTTTCTGGGAAATCTTTGATGAGTTTAGCAATCCACTTAAATCCTGTAAGCACTTCTTTATATGCTACACCATATGCTTCTCCAAGATTTTTCATCATAGGAGTAGAGACGATAGTAGAAGCAATAAATTCATTACCGTTTAATCCTTTTTCTTTATAGTGTTTTAATAAAAACCAAGTCATTACGACCATGGTTTGGTTTCCATTAAGCAATTGTAATTCTCCATTATTATTACGAATAGCGATTCCTAGTCGATCACAATCAGGATCTGTACCAATCACAATATCCGCATCCACTTTTTTTGCTAATTTCATGGCTATAGCAAGGGCTTCGGGTTCTTCTGGATTTGGAGATTTTACCGTTGGAAAATTACCATCAGGAACTTCTTGCTCCTTTACGATGTGTACATTTTTATATCCTGCTTTTTCCAATGTTTCAGGAACGGCAGTAATAGAAGTGCCGTGTAATGAGGTAAATACAATAGTTGTATTATCTTTTGCTTCCTGAGTTGCAGCAAAGCTTCCATTTTTAACACTGTTTTCTATAAAAGGAGTATCAATTTCCTTGTCAATTTTTTGAATTAAATCACTGTTCGCATCAAACTTGATATCTGCATAATTCAATGAGTTAATTTCGGTAATAATCTCACCATCTTGTGGAGGAACTAATTGCCCTCCGTCTTGCCAGTAAACTTTATACCCATTATATTCTGGTGGATTATGACTGGCAGTTAATACAATTCCGCAATGACAATCCAATTCTTTTACGGCGTATGATAACTCTGGTGTTGGTCGTAAACTAGAGAAGAGGTATACTTGGATTTCATTAGCAGAAAATACATCGGCAACAAGTTGTGCTAATGTGTCGCTATTATTTCTACAATCATATGCAATTACAGCCTTTGCTTGTTCTCCAGGAAATTGTTTTTTTAAATAATTACTTAATCCTTGGGTGCTTTTTCCTAACGTATATTTATTTATGCGATTTGTTCCTACACCCATAATACCGCGCATACCGCCTGTACCAAATTCTAAATTCTTATAAAAGCTCTCCTTAAGAACTTCAGTATTGTTTTGTTTTAATTGTGAAATTTCTTCTTGTGTCTGAGCATCAAAAATAGGTGATAACCACTCTTCAACTCTATTGTTTATTAAGGAATCTGAAATCTGCATTCGTTTAGGTTTTGGTAGCAAAAATACTATTTAATTTTGTTTTGGAAGCCTTTCGAAAAAACATGTGTTCCCCTAAATTTAGGTAGTTACACGATTTTGATATGAAAGCTATACTGCATGTGTTGTTTTAGAGATGTATTTTCTCAGAAATGTTATATCGTTCTTTATCTCGCTTGCTTGTTAAAATAATTTCTCCTAGAAATCCAGCTAAGAAAAACTGTGTTCCTAATATCATGGATGTTAATGCAACATAAAATTCAGGTCGCTGAGCAATTAATCTTCCTTGTTTTTCTATAAAAAGTTTATCAATTCCCAGATACAGAGAAAAACAAAAGCCAACAATAAAAAGAATGGTGCCAATTAGTCCAAAGAAATGCATTGGACGCTTACCAAAGCGAGACATAAACCAAATGGTAATTAAATCTAAGAAACCATTTATAAAACGACTCATCCCAAATTTGGTTTTACCATATTTTCTTGCCTGGTGCAGTACTACTTTTTCACCAATTTTATTGAAACCCGCATTTTTTGCCAATACAGGAATATAGCGATGCATTTCTCCGTGTACATCCACATGCTTCACTACTTGATTTTTATATGCTTTTAGTCCACAGTTAAAATCGTGCAATTTTAGACCCGATGTTTTTCTTGCCGCAGCATTAAATAATTTGGAAGGTAAGTTTTTAGCGATTACAGAATCGTATCGTTTCTTTTTCCATCCAGAAATCAAGTCATAATTATCTTTGATAATGAGATCATACAATTCAGGAATTTCTTCTGGATTGTCTTGTAAATCGGCGTCCATGGTAATGACCACGTCGCCTAATGCTTCTGCAAAACCCGCATGTAATGCCTGGGATTTACCATAATTTCGTAGAAATTGTATTCCTTTTACATTTTGATCTTTTTTGGATAAAGTAGTAATAGCATCCCAAGATGCATCTGTACTACCGTCATCTATAAAAATGATTTCGTATGAATAAGAGTTAGATTGCATCACTTTTGCGATCCAATCATATAATTCGGTAAGTGATTCCTGCTCGTTAAGCAATGGTATTACAACAGAAATATCCATATTATTTTGATGCTGAATTAGTTTTATAAACGGAGCCTGCAATTAAAGATATCACAGCTCCTAAAAATACAAACCAAATTGTATACATAATGACACCAATATAAGATTTACTGGTATCTTGATTGGCGAGATTCTGTTTTACCTGATCCAACTGATCCGGAGAGAATTGTTCTGTGAATCGTAACTGTGTGTTAACTTGAAAACCAGGATCAATATACATATCATAAACATAGGCCATGGAACAGTAACATAATCCAGTCACTCCCATAATAATGATACCTGTTTTTAAAGTATCTATAATGGTTAAGGAGCCTTTTAGATTTTTATACTTTTTAATTACATATATAATAAGGACAATTTCTAGTATAAAAGCGACCAAAAAAGTAAGATAGTAAAGAATAGGAGAGAGTTCTGCTATTCTGGATACGTAGTCTAAGGCAACTCTGGCAATACCAGATAAAAGGGCCACAACAAGAATATAATTAAGAAAATTTTTATGAGAAACCCCCATTGATAATTTAGTAAAATGATTTGGTTGACAAATATAGGTATTACATCAATAGAAAATATGAACTCATCTTGACTTTCTGTTTTGAATCAAAAAATTGGCTTTTGTGTTATATTGAAGATGTTTTTTCTAAGTATAACAATAGCTACGATACTAAAATGTGGCAAAGTTAGAATACAAAATGTGAATTTTATAGGCTAAAGGAAAAATTATGATGAGTTCTGTAATAAAAAAATTGGATTGCCGTATCAGCAATCCAATTGTAATTTTTGAATTATATAAGTTTTAATATAAAGGTTCTTTCTTTTTTACCGCCAAACAAGCTAATAGACCAATGATGATATAAACAAGTATGCCATAGAACCATCCTTTTAGTTGAGAAACAAGACTGAATTGATTTTCTCCTTCCATTTTAGCTACCGCTTTTTCAATTTCGGACTCAGGAGCGCCAAATTTTTCCATAAATCCTACTGTAGATTCTATAACTTGTTCATTTATTCCTGTGGCTGCATCCGGATCGACCACCACATATATCAATATACTTACCGCTGAACCGATTAGAGTACCAATGGCAACAGTTATTAAATAAGATGTAAATGCTTCTTTGAAACCAATATATCCTCCTAAAAGTTTTCTGCTTTTTACAGCGGATACAATACCGAAAGTAATGATCATAAGGGATAAACCGATTCCTGCCATCCAGTTTGTGTACATGCCTTGATACATGGTGTACGCAATAACAGTTACCAGAGCGAGAATTACTCCTAATATGACTCCCAGAGATATAGCGTTAGATTTAACAGATTTTTCCATAATTATATTGTTTTGGTTATTTAGATATAACACATAAGTATACAAATGTAGCAAATTGTTACATTTTGCTTTTGAAAAAGATGATAATGGAAAATTCTGAATGGAGATAATTTTTTAGAACCTATTATTTATCAGTAGCACTAATTAAAAGGGTCTCGCTTTTTCCTGATGATAAGGCCGCCAATAAGACCGAATAAAATACCATTAATCAAATCTTCTGCAAGAGCAATTAAAATCATTCGAATGGGAGAAGTGTATTTTCTTGTGATCGCAATTTTTCTTTCAATATTTTCTTGGGTGAAATTGGTAGCAGTTTTTGCAATACGTTTGATTTGCTTGTCTTCAATTTGTGTAATAATTTCAGGATCTATTACTTTTATTAATAAAACCTTCCATAATATAGCGATTAATCCTCCTAACAAAGATATTCCTATACTAATCTTTAACGCTTCTCCAAGACTCATATAACCATTGTTATTTTTTTTAAAAATAAGCAGACCGGCAATGATGCTGGTAATAGTTATGAAAAAAAGAATAATTAAATGGAATACACCTTGATCGGTGTAATTACCGGTTAAGTAAGAGGTAAGACTAAAAATAATACTCGCTATCCCAAAAAGAACACCATATTTTAAGATATATTTTTTTGAAGGAATGCTCTTACTTTTCATTGTTTCCTTTAGTTGTTTTTGTAGAGTTTAAAACTCAAATATAATAAAATGTTAATAGTAAATTGCTTAATTTCTTCTTTTTTAATGGGTAATTATCGAAAAAAGATTATATTTACGTTATAAAATTACGGTTAAACCATCGTTTTTATTGTTTTTTACAAGTAAGACATAATAAAGATAAAAATGCATTTTAGCTGTTTTTTTTGACTCTTTAACTCCCGAAATATTGGCTTATGAAAACAAAATTACTTTATTTAACGAGTTTTTTACTTGTGTTTATTACTTCTTGTTCGTCTGATGAGAGCATTAACGGTTCTGTGGAACAAGAAAAAGATTTAAAGGTGAAAAGTCTTATTGAGGCTTTTGCGAAAGATGTAATTCCTTCTCCAGGTTTTTCTAAATTCATTGAAGAAGTACAAAACAAATCATCCTCTGGATTGACTACTGAAGAAGCTGCTCAATTGGAACAAGAATTTTTGAGTCGACAAACAGAAGAGTTTGTTGAGCTGTACTATTATGTATTAGCATTAGATTTATCTAAAGAAGAACTTAGAGGTTTTATAATTGAATATTTATCTATTATCAATAAAAGTTTCAAAGAGAATACGAAAAATGATACCGATGAGTGCGCAGCTGGTGGGGCTGGAGATGATGACTCTATTTTGTGGGCATTAATTCTTGCAATCTTTTGTGAAGAGAATAAAGTATGACAACAACATCTATTAATTTAATATTGTAAGGGCTTTCTAATAAAGAGAGTTAAATTTCTTTTAAATAAAAGAGTATTGCTGGTATCAAGACACTTTCTACAATAGAAATTTAAAATTATTAAAATAATTTTATTTAGGGTTGTTGTTTTATAAAAAATGTTTAAATTTGCACCTCGAAAATGATAATATAATACAATGAGAAAAGATATTCACCCAGATAATTACAGACTAGTTGCCTTTAAGGATATGTCGAACGATGAAGTTTTTTTAACTAAATCTACTGCGAATACTAAAGAAACACTTGATGTTGATGGTGTTGAGTATCCGTTAGTGAAACTAGAAATTTCAAGAACTTCTCATCCTTTCTATACAGGTAAATCTAAACTTATCGATACTGCAGGACGTATCGACAAGTTCAAAAACAAATACGCTAAATTCAAAAAGTAATTTAGTTCGTAAAAATTATAGGAAAGCCTTTCTTCATAGAAAGGCTTTTTTGTTTTTGGATGTTACCGTATTTTTGAAACTTGATGACATAGAGTAATTGAATTTTTGTAATGTAACTTGAATAGTAGATAGCGGTTTCATGTGGTTAATTACATCACTTCGAGTGATCCGCCTTAAGCGGATTGTATAGAGAAGCTTTCAAAAACGAAAATTTACTTGTCTTCGATACAATTTTTTATCAAAAATTACTCTGACTGACGTAAATTTTCTGATCATTATTCGCGTTAATATGGTGATATTGATAATCTGAGTAAAATAACAATACAAACTTTTCATTTTATAGCTATGAATTATATTCTTTTTGATGGGGCTTCCAGAAATTCACTACTTCCTTTTACATATACAAGACCAGTAGCTGATATCAGGATTGGTATTTTAACCATTCGTGAGAAATGGGAGCACTATTTGGGATTTACAACCTCTACAATTACCGAAGAATACCTTAGTGGTAAGTTTCCTATGGTAGAATTAGAAGAGAATGTAATGATCAATGCTTCTTATTTACCGACAGAGAATCTGGTAATTATGGTGAAGAACTTAGAGCCCAATCAAGCTATATTTTTTGAAGACGAGCCAATTGCTTTTTATGCAAAAGAAGATCAGGAAGTAGATTTTGATACCTATGATGTGATTCAGTATAGCTATGATGTATTTACGGTAAAATATACCTGGGATATTTTTTCTAAAAATGAAAGAGCAATCAAGGAAGATTTTGATTTACTCACTAAAGATCGCCAAAGTCAACCAATTCCGGCAAGTAATAATGTTATTGCGCCAGAAAATGTTTTCTTAGAAGAAGGAGCTAGATTAGAATTCGTAACACTTAATGCATCTGGAGGGTCGATATATATAGGAAAAGATGCAGAAATTATGGAGGGTAGTCTTATTCGAGGACCTTTTGCGCTTTGTGATCATTCGACAATTAAAATGGGAGCAAAGATATATGGAGGGACTACCGTGGGACCGCATTCTAAAGTAGGAGGAGAGGTCAATAATTCCGTGATATTTGGATATTCTAATAAAGGACACGACGGTTTTATAGGAAATACGGTAGTAGGAGAATGGTGTAATCTGGGTGCAGACACCAATACATCAAATCTTAAAAACAACTATGCTCCGGTAAGATTATGGAGTTATGAAACTGAAGGTTTTGCCAAAACAGGATTGCAGTTCTGCGGATTAATGATGGGAGATCATTCTAAATGCGGTATCAATACCATGTTTAATACGGGAACGGTAATCGGAGTTAATGCTAATATTTTTGGTAGTGGATTTCCACGTAATTTTGTTCCTAGTTATAGTTGGGGTGGAAATAGTGGATTTACTACCTATTTAACTAAGAAAGCTTTTGAAGTAGCAAAAGTAGTGATGTCCAGACGCGGTATTGAATTAACTGAAGAAGATCAGAAAATTCTGGAACACGTTTTTGAAGAAACGCAACCATGGCGTAAGAGTTATGATTCATAAAAAAAACACCCTCCATTTTTATGGAGGATGTTTTAACTTCACCTTCTTTAGAAAGACTTATTTAATTTACTTTGTGTAAAATGTTTGTAATGATATGCCATCATCTTGACTGTCAATTCTTAATTCAGAACCATTTACAAAGGTAGTCCCTGATAAATAAAATAAATAGCCAAACTCTTCAGTATAAGATTCTACCATGTCATCCTCAAAATAAATACTTGTTTCCTCAAAAACTATCAAGTTTAGTTTAGCTTCTTCCTCGTCATATGCCCACATACCTTTAACTGATTCTTCAGATCCAAAATTATCTTCTACGGGATTATTAACTACGGAACAAGAATTAGTACTTTCGCTAAAATCAAATTCTTGTTTTTGGAAATTTAGGTCTTTATGGGTAAAAGTACCATCGGCATTTAATGTTAAGTTAATTTCGGTAGAAGCATAACACCATCCTTCATTTTCTTCTACAACCAAAGTACTGTCATTGTTACAAGTAATTGTTCCCGGTCCTTCACAGAAATTAATATCCCCAAGTACAAAAGTTTGATTATTGATAATTTGTTTTGTGTAATTCCAAGTACCTACTAAATTAGGATTTCCTGCCCAAGCTTCAACTTCTACACAAACTTCTACAGGTTGGCTAATGTTACCTTCGGTATCGTAAATACATATTAAATAACAAAATGTTCCCGGAGATACTGCATCTTCAAAATCTACATCAATTTCCACTTGTTGATCGTTTGATTTGCTAAGTTGTTTGTTAAATAGCCCTTTTCTTTTATTGTTGTTAATTACATTTGATCTCCCTGGTACGGTAACGTTCCAATATTCAGCTGCCATTGTTCCATCAGATGATTGTAATTGAATGTATGCTCCTGCATAATTTGTTGGCGCACCAAACGAAATATCAAAACCGTTTTTCTGAAAACCGGATTGTGTTGTTTGATCCATAGTAAAAGGTAATGTCCCTGTAGGAGTTGGGGCATCACCAGCAACGATTGTTCCGTTGTTAATGATAATGTTTCCTGATACATCGTCAGGATTTAAAGCAATTTCTTCTATTGGATCAGGATTTACAGTTACAATTCCAGTACCTGAGTCATCATCACTACAAGATACGGCAACTAGAGATAGTAATGCTACTGCGCATAAATAGGATTTTTTCATAAGAATTAGGTTAAAAATTTATGTTAAAAAAATAATAATCGATGGCGAATATAGATAAAAAACATCGACTAAAGGTGTTTTTATACGATTAAATGCATTTTTTTTTGATCTGTAAAAATAGAGATTACTGGTGCTTCTCTTTCCAAACTCGTTTTAAGACTAAGAAGTTCTGAGGGTTATTAGTCAATCCTTTTACACTTTTTCCTGTAAAACGAACTACCTGATCATAATATAAAGGCACGATAGGAGCGTGGGAGATAATGATAGAATCCATTTTTGCATAATATGCTTCTCTTACTTCTACATCGGTAATAGAGAAACTTTCTTCGTAAAGTTGATCAAAAGTTTCATTCTTAAAATGGGTATAGTTAGGACCGTTAGGAGTGAAGTTTTTGCTGTAATACGGAGACAAGAAATTTTCTGCATCAGGATAATCCGCGATCCAACTGGCTCTAAAAACATCTAATTCTCCGCTCCATTTCTTTTTTCTAATGGTTGAAGGAGGCATTACATCGACAATAATATTTAATCCAATTTTTTCTAATTCACGCTGGATAAATTCGCAAATACTTTGGTAATTGCTATCTGTAGCAATACTTATGGTTGGATTTTTATTTCCGGTTAATTCGATATATTCTTTGATGAGTTTACGGGATTTCTCAGGATTATATTCATATCCTTTTTGATTATTGAATCCTGGTAGCCCTTTTGGAATAAAACCGCTGGTTGCGGGAGTGCCTACTCCGTTTTTTAGGTAGGTGATCATTTTTTCTCGGTCAAAACCATAATTGATGGCTTTGCGAAGTAGTTCTGATTGTACTTCTTCTTTTTCTCCATCAAGATAAAAACCGAGATACTCAGAATTTAGATACGACCCTTTAGATAAGTTTACCTGATCTTTGTACTTATCTCTAAGTTTACCACTAGGAGTGAGTAATTCATCTTTATATGATGCGTCAAGACTGTTTAAAAAATCAATATTTCCTTTAGCGAATTGTAGAAATTCTGTTTGCTTATCTGGTAAAAATGTTACGGCTACGGCTTCGAGATATGGTAATTGTTTTTCGTTTTTGTCTTTTTCAAAATAGAGCTCGTTTCGGCGTAGTACAAGTTTTATGTTTTCTTCCCAAAGCTTGAATTTAAATGGTCCAGTTCCTACTGGGTTTGCTCTAAAGTCAGTTCCGTAGAATGCTACAGCTTCTTTTGGCACTACAGAGCAATAGCGCATACTCATTAATCCCAAAAAGGCAGGGAAAGGTTTTTTTAATTGTATCCGAAATGTAGTATCATTAAGTGCTTTATAATTTGCTACATTTTTTAATACCCAATTTCCAGGAGATGCGACTTTGGGATCAATAAGTCTATTAAAACTATATTCAAAATCCTTTGCTATGACTACTCGAGTGCTGTCTTTAGTTTTAAAAGCAGTGTGTTTGTGAAACTTTACCTTATCTCTTAATATGAAGGTATAGGTCAAATTATCCTCCGAAATAGTCCATTTTTTTGCAATATCCGGTTGTACGTGTAATGAATCATCTAATTGTACAAGGCCATTGAATAATTGATTTGTAGCCCAAATAATTGGTGGATTTCTGGCAAATGCAGGATCTAAAGTGGAAATATTAGAATATTCATTGTATCTGAATACCAGATGATCTTTATCTTCCTTAGAAGAATTTCCACAAGAAAAGCAAAGAACACATAGGTAAACTATTGCTAAATAGTGAATTATAGAAGTTAATTGATTGGTTTTCAATTTTAGTAAACGGATTATTGTTGGTATCTTTGCACCCTTTAATTTAATAAGGGTGTCCTGAACTCGTTTCAGGGGCTAATTATTAATAGTATAATCCAAAATCAGGGGTGTATCATTCCTGTTTTTGTGCTATAAGCGTGTAAAGTTAAGAAGATACTGAAACAAGTTCAGCATGAATAGAAAAAAAGTCGCTTTTTATACCTTAGGTTGTAAACTGAATTTTTCAGAAACCTCTACGATTGCCAGAGACTTTACTAATGAAGGCTTTGATAGAGTAGATTTTTCTGAAAACGCGGATATCTATGTAATCAATACCTGTTCCGTTACGGAGAATGCAGATAAAAGGTTTAAAACTATTGTAAAGCAAGCGCAGAAGGGGAATCCAGATGCATTTGTTGCTGCGGTAGGATGTTACGCTCAGTTAAAACCAGAAGAATTAGTTGCCGTAGATGGGGTTGATCTGGTATTGGGAGCAACAGAGAAGTTTAAGATTACTGATTATATTAATGACTTGTCTAAAAATGAATTTGGAGAAGTCCATTCTTGCGAAATTGAAGAAGCTGATTTTTATGTAGGTAGTTATTCTATAGGTGATCGTACCAGAGCATTTTTAAAAGTTCAGGATGGCTGTGATTATAAATGTACCTATTGTACCATTCCTTTAGCTAGAGGGATTTCACGTAGTGATACTTTAGGTAATGTGCTGAAAAATGCGAAAGAAATTTCTGAACAAGGAATAAAAGAGATTGTGTTAACGGGAGTTAATATAGGTGATTACGGGAAAGGTGAGTTTGGAAATAAAAAACATGAACATACTTTTTATGAATTAGTGCAAGCGCTGGATGAAGTAGATGGTATTGAGAGATTACGTATTTCATCTATAGAGCCTAACTTACTTAAGAACAAAACAATTGATTTTGTTTCAAAATCGAGGACATTTGTACCTCATTTTCATATTCCATTACAATCAGGAAATGATGAGATACTAAAATTGATGCGTCGCAGGTATCTTAGTGGTTTGTATGTAGATCGTGTTAATAAAATTAAAGAAGTGATGCCATATGCTTGTATCGGTGTTGATGTCATTGTTGGTTTTCCGGGTGAAACAGATGATCATTTTCTAGATACTTATAATTTTTTATCAGAGTTGGATATATCTTACTTACATGTGTTCACATATTCTGAAAGAGAAAATACCGTGGCGGCTTCATTAGAAAATGTAGTTCCGCAAGATGTGCGAAAGAAAAGAAGTAAGATGTTACGTGGATTATCTGTTAAGAAAAGAAGGGCTTTTTATGAAAGTCAGATAGGAACAAATAGAACGGTGTTATTTGAATCTGAAAATAAGGAAGGGTATATTCATGGGTTTACAGAGAATTATGTAAAAGTAAAAATGCCTTGGAATCCTTCTTTTGTGAATACATTGCGCAAGGTAAGACTCAGTGATATTGATGATGAAGGAATGGTTAGGTTTGAACTTTTGGAGGAATAAACACAGAAACGAAATAAAGGACAAAAACCTGCCTATTAAGCAGGTTTTTATCCTTTATAAAAAGAAATACTTCTATATATTAATTCCTACGGGAAGTAAGTCTTTATATTTTCTTCTATTCTTTCGCATAAATTTAGCGATTATAGGGCTAGTAGGTACTAGTCGAATATTACGTTCTTCGATAATATTGAAGACCGCTACTATAAAATCTTCAGAATATCCTTTTTCTATTAGCTCATCAGGCATGATAAGTTTAGTCAGGAATATTTTTCTCTCTTGTTGAGCATACTCGATTTTTGCTTTTTGACCTTCAATAGTAGTTTCGAATTGTCTCAAAAATTCATTATCTACTATTTCTAATTCCACATCGCTCATGTTCTCCATATTTTTTTTAATTTACTATTTAATAAAAATTAAAAGTGGTGTTTTAAAATGTATAGTTTTTGACTTCAGAAGTTTAATAAATATTCTGAAATTAGCTCATGATTTGCATCGAATTTTGTTATTGTTTTTTTTAACCTAACTAAGATTTGTTAGTTCAATTTTTCCCTTTTACAATAATTTAATACACTGTTTACTTTTTTCTAATAAAGTATTACTATAATTTTGAATTGCAAAGATAAGAAAATTAGTGCGTTAAATGCATAAACCACTGTTAAAATAGCTAGTATGGAGGAAGTTACCCATGTTTATTTTGTTCCCGGTATGGCGGCAGACGTTTCTATTTTTGAAAATATAAGCCTTCCGGAAGATAGATATAAGACGCATACACTGCCTTGGAAGATTCCAGAGAAAAGAGAATCTATTGAAAAGTATGCTTTGCGTATGTGTGAAGAAATAGAACATAAAGAATGTGTACTTATTGGTGTTTCTTTTGGAGGGATGATTGTTCAGGAAATGAATAAGTATCTCAATGTTAGTAAATTGGTTATTGTTTCTAGTGTAAAAAACAAACATGAATTACCTAGAAGAATAAAGTTAGCAAGAAAAACTAAGGCCTATAAGTTAATGCCTACTTCATTGGTATCTAAGATAGATAATTGGGAAAAACTTGCTTTTGGTGATTTTGCAAAGAAGAGAGCTGCCATGTATCAAAAGTATCTTTCTGTAAATGATAAAACATATTTGGATTGGGCAATAGAGAATATTGTATGTTGGGACCAAGAAGAGTCAATAAAAGGTATTGTTCACATTCATGGAGATAAAGATCTTGTTTTTCCTATTTCTCATATTGACGACTGTATTAAGATAGAAAAAGGTACACATGTGATGATTATTAATCGTGCTAGATGGTTTAACCAACATTTGCCAGAAATAATTGGGAATTAATTACCAATATTCCAATATTTTACATTATTTTGGAAACATAGAAATTATTCCCCAATAAAACCTACTTAAAGATGAAGATGATAAGAAAAGTGCTATTTTTTTTAGGCGTGTTATTTACCTTTGGTATTTTAGTGAACGCTACGCAACAAGAACCTCAAAAACCAATTGCTCAAGAACTTTTAGAAGAAAAATTGATCAACGACTATAATGTCTACGCTGTACCTATGCCGGACAATATGAATTTTGCCGGAGAATTGGTGCCTGTCGAAAATCCAGATATTCGCGAACGAATGGATAGAGAACTTTTAGTGAATACCTATTGGCAATCTAATGGATTATTGCTTTTTAAACGGGCTAATAAATATTTTCCTATTATAGAACCAATTCTAAAAGAAGAAGGAGTTCCTAATGATTTTAAATATCTAGCTGTTATAGAAAGTAGTTTGACTCAGGCAGTTTCGCCAGCTAGAGCAACAGGGTTTTGGCAAATACTAAAAAATACAGGAAAAGAATATGGCTTAGAAGTTAATAATAATGTGGATGAAAGGTATCATATCGAAAAATCGACTAGAGTTGCTTGTAAATATTTAAAGAGTGCGAAAAAACGTTTTGGAAGTTGGACATTAGCAGCAGCGGCATACAATGCTGGTCCTGCAGGTATTAATAAGCAATTAAAAAGACAGAATGCAACTACATATTACGATCTTCTTTTAGGACAAGAAACAGGAAGATATGTATTCAGAATTACTGCAGTGAAAGAAATATTAAGCAATCCTAAAAAATATGGATTTAACTTTACGAAGGATGATTTGTATGAGTATATACCAACATTTAATGTTTTAGTAGACGAGCCAATTACAGACTTTAATGAATTTGCTGCTAAGTACAATATCAATTATAAGATTTTAAAACTTCATAATCCTTGGTTACGAGAGACAAGCCTAAATAATGCAACAGGCAAAGAGTATTTGATCAAAATTCCTAGAGAAGGGTATTATAAGACTGGTGTAGGGCAATAACCTGAATATTTGGATTAAATAATTCAATCTTTTTATGGCGACATAACTACAATTATTGTAAAATTGTGTTATGGATACAATGACGATTATCTCACTTGTAGTGATAGGTTTATTGGCTGGTTTTTTAAGTGGAACTATGGGAGTTGGAGGAAGTGTGGTTATGATACCGCTTCTAATCTTATGGGTTGGTTTTACACAACACCAGGCACAAGGTACAAGTCTTGCAGTGCTCTCTGTTCCGGTTACATTGTTAGCAGCTTTTAATTATTATAAAGAAGGTCATGTAAACCTGAAATTTGCTGCTATAATAGCAGTAACTTTTGTTTTAGGAGGCTATTTGGGAAGTAAATTTGCAATTTCTGTTAATCAGACCGTACTGAAAAAGATCTTCGGGGGCGTACTGTTATTGGTAGCATTCAAAATGATTTTCGGGAAGTAATAAAGCTAGTTTTTTAAACTATTCCATTCTTGTTGATTATAAATGTTAGATAAATAACTGAAGTTCTACTTTGGGTTGGTTGTCGAAAATCCCTTTGTTTTAATGAAATCTACTTTTTTATATAATAACTATATTGGTACATTTTAGCATCTTGGAGATCCTTTAAATCGTACTAGTATTTTTTATAATCTATTTGATAACTAAATATAAATCCAGGTATTAAGAATAGAATCAGATTCTTCAAATGCAGGAAGTATATATCTTAATTCCTATTGTTGTTACCAAGAGAATCTTTCTCTCTTCGGTAACGTTCGTATTCTTCGTCTATATCTCGTTCTTCTTGTGAGCGTGAGTCTTTTTCTTTAGTTTCTTTTTTCTTTTCCTCTTCTGAAGCAGTTAATGCGCCCTTGGTATCTAGGTCGGCAATCAATAGAGAAACTCCTTTGGATAAAGAATTATAATGAATTGTATATGAGTTACTGAGGGTTTCGCTAGAGTGATGTGTCTCAATTTTACGAATGTCTAATAATTTTTTATCACTATCCATAAAATACATCATAGGAAAACCAAGAGAATGTTTTAAATTATTAATGATGTAAGAGTTTTGATTCGTCTTTTCATTTACATATAGTAACTGGATGTTATCACTGTATTCACCAACTTTTTCTTTCAGTCTTTCTTTCGTATCCCAAAACAAGACAATAAAGTCTATTTGATCATGAAATTTATCAGATAAGTCGTTCAAAGCAGGTATTTCTCCTATTCCTGGAACACACCAAGTGGCATATGTAATGAGAAAAATAGGTTTTTCTATTTCTTTAAAAGAAATAGATTCCCCTTTCATAGGACTCATTTTAAAATCGTCCATATAAGTACCTACAAAATGATTCTGAACAAGTGAATCAAATAAAAATTTAGCATACTCAAGATCTTGATCCTTGTACGCTTCATTACTTTTTAGGTTGTATTTTTTAATATGGGCTGCAACAGCAACAGAAAAAGGAATCTCTCTTTCCAACTGTGCATAAGCACTTCCAAAATATAAAAAGAGTATTCCTAGAATTAATATTTTCTTCATTACAACTTTATTACGGTAGCTAAAGTACTATAAAGTCTTTAAAAATAACAGTTTTAGCTGGGTAAAACCATTTTTTTGCTTGTTTAGTACCAGACTTATTTTCCCTTTTAACTAATTAGATAACGCAATTATAGGTACAATTAGTGTGCCTAAATCTTTTTCATTTGCTGTTTCATCATGGTGATCTGCTCCTTTAACATTCCATGTTTATCTAGTTTCTTAGCTTCTGTTAGGAGATTTTGTGCCTCTCTTTTTCTTCGTTTGGTCATAGCGATCCCAGCAAGATTGAGCTTGGCCACTGCAAGATCCTGATTCATAGATAAACCTAATTTAATAGCTTTTTTTAGGTATTTTTCTGCCTGTGTAATATTTGTTTGAGATAGCATAATACCCAGTAAATAGTTATAATACCCGTGTTGCTTAGTTGTAAGAGCAGTTTCCGGGTTTTTAATTCTATCCAACCATTTCTTGGCTCCAGCAAAATCTTGTTTACGCAATCTTAAGAACGAAAGAAGAATTAATTCATTTTTAAAATATAAAAAGACAAAAATTGAAGCCAGTAAAATCAGCATTATCCCGTTGCCAATATATCCTTCTATCATCTGCCAAATGGCCGTTCCAACAATTAATGCTGCGATTACTAATTTAATATTTTTATTGTACATGAAATGTGTTATATTTTTTGTCGCGGCAAAGGTAGTAAAAACAATTAAAAATATTTTGATATTTAGGTTTGTGAAAGTAAAAACTCTTTGTATATTTGCCCGCAGTTTTGGGATTACATCCCATTAGTTTAAAAAAAGATATTTCAAGAAGATTTATAAAGATAGATAGCAATGAAAAGAACGTTTCAACCATCGAAGAGAAAGAGAAAAAATAAACACGGCTTTAGAGAGCGTATGGCTTCTGCTAATGGTAGAAAGGTACTTGCTCGTAGAAGAGCTAAAGGTAGAAAAAAGCTATCTGTTTCCTCAGAATTAAGACATAAGCACTAATGATTTTAGTGTAATGAAAATATTAAGGTGTTACTTTTAGGAGTAACGCCTTTTTTTATATCTAGTCGATTCCTAAAATATTTTTAATACTTCAATACCAACACCAAAATGCCAAAAAACGAAAAACTCAAAAGTATATTGATCATCGGATCAGGACCAATTATTATAGGTCAGGCATGTGAGTTTGACTATTCAGGTTCACAAGCTTTACGTTCTTTACGAGAAGATGGAATAGAAACGATACTAATCAATTCTAATCCAGCAACGATTATGACGGATCCTTCAATGGCGGATCATATTTATTTAAAGCCATTAAATACCAAATCTATTATTGAAATCCTTAAGGAACATCCACAGATTGATGCGGTATTGCCAACGATGGGAGGACAAACTGCCTTAAATCTTTGTATTGAAGCAGATGAGAAAGGAATTTGGAAAGATTTTGATGTAGAGATTATAGGTGTTGATATCGATGCCATTAATATAACAGAAGATCGTGAGCAGTTTAGAGAACTAATGCTTAAGATTGGGATCGGAATGGCGCCACAAGCTACGGCAGGATCTTATCTAAAAGGAAAAGAGATTGCTCAAGAGTTTGGTTTCCCATTAGTAATTAGAGCATCATATACACTAGGAGGTGCTGGAGCATCTTTTGTTTATAAAGAAGAAGAATTTGATGAATTATTGACTCGAGGATTAGAGGTTTCCCCTATCCACGAGGTAATGATTGATAAAGCATTAATTGGATGGAAAGAATATGAATTAGAACTACTAAGAGATGCGAATGATAATGTAGTAATCATTTGTGCAATCGAAAATATGGATCCTATGGGAATTCATACAGGAGATTCTATAACCGTTGCTCCGGCAATGACACTTAGTGATAAAACATATCAACGTATGCGTGATATGGCTATCCATATGATGCGTAGTATTGGTGATTTTGCAGGAGGATGTAATGTACAGTTTGCCGTTAGCCCAGATGAAAATGAAGATATTATTGCTATAGAAATTAATCCTCGTGTATCGCGTTCTTCGGCATTAGCATCCAAGGCAACAGGATATCCTATTGCAAAAATTGCAGCAAAACTAGCTATTGGTTACACATTAGATGAATTAGATAATCAAATTACGAAATCAACATCAGCTTTATTTGAGCCGACCTTAGATTATGTAATTGTGAAAATCCCTCGTTGGAATTTTGATAAGTTTGAAGGTTCTGACCGAAGATTAGGGCTTCAGATGAAGTCAGTAGGAGAGGTAATGGGGATTGGTCGATCTTTTCAAGAAGCTTTGCATAAAGCAACACAATCTTTAGAAATAAAGAGAAACGGGCTTGGGGCAGACGGAAAAGGTTATAAGGATTATGATCAGATTATAAGTAAGCTTACGTATGCTAGTTGGGATAGAGTTTTTGTGATTTATGATGCGATCCAAATGGGGATTCCGTTAAGTAGAATCCACGAGATTACTAAAATAGATATGTGGTTCTTAAAGCAATATGAAGAATTACATTTATTAGAAAAAGAAATTTCTACATATACGATTCAGTCATTGACCAAAGATCTAATTCTTGAAGCGAAACAAAAAGGTTTTGCAGATAGACAGATTGCACATATGCTGGGTTGCTATGAAAGCGAAGTTTATAACAAAAGGGATGAATTAGGAGTAAACAGAGTTTATAAGCTAGTAGATACGTGTGCTGCAGAGTTTAAGGCAAAAACGCCATATTTTTATTCTACTTTTGAAGCTGAAATAGAAACTCCTGAAGGGGAAGTTCTTGTTTCTAATGAAAGTATTGTAACAGATAAAAAGAAAATTGTTGTTTTAGGATCAGGACCTAATCGTATTGGTCAAGGAATTGAATTTGACTACTGCTGCGTTCACGGAGTATTAGCTGCTGCTGAGTGTGGATACGAAACGATTATGATCAATTGTAATCCAGAAACAGTTTCTACAGATTTTGATACAGCTGATAAATTATATTTCGAACCAGTTTTCTGGGAACATATTTATGATATCATTAGACATGAAAAACCAGAAGGTGTAATTGTTCAGTTAGGAGGACAGACAGCGCTAAAGCTTGCTGAGAAACTAGATCGTTATGGAATTAAAATCATTGGTACAACATATCAGTCATTAGACCTTGCAGAGGATAGAGGTAGTTTTTCTACATTGTTAAAAGAAAACAATATTCCTTATCCTGAGTTTGATATAGCAGAAACAGCCGATGAAGCATTAGAAGTTGCTGATCGTTTAGATTTCCCGCTTTTAGTGCGTCCATCATATGTATTAGGAGGACAAGGAATGAAAATTGTCATCAATAAAGAAGAGTTAGAAGAGCACGTTGTTGATTTACTTCGAAAAATACCAAATAATAAATTGTTACTGGATCATTATCTGGATGGTGCTATTGAAGCCGAAGCAGATGCAATTTGTGACGGAGAGAATGTATACATCATCGGTATTATGGAACATATAGAACCTTGCGGAATTCACTCTGGAGATTCTAATGCTACCTTACCGCCATTCAATTTAGGAGAATTTGTAATGCAGCAAATTAAAGATCATACACATAAAATTGCGTTAGCTCTTAATACTGTTGGGTTAATTAATATTCAATTTGCTATCAAAGATGATATTGTGTATATTATAGAGGCAAACCCTAGAGCATCTAGAACCGTTCCTTTTATTGCAAAAGCATACGGAGAACCTTATGTAAATTATGCTACTAAGGTAATGTTAGGAGAGAAAAAGGTTACAGACTTTGATTTCAAACCACACTTAGATGGGTATGCTATCAAACAACCTGTATTTTCTTTTAATAAATTTCCGAACGTAAATAAGAAATTAGGACCAGAGATGAAGAGTACAGGAGAAAGTATCTTATTTATTGAGGATCTTAAGGACGATCAGTTTTATGATCTGTATTCGAGACGTAAGATGTATTTAAGTAAGTAATTATTTAAGTAATATTAATATAAATCCCGCTTTATGGCGGGATTTTTTTTGTTAATAACTATGTCTTAAAACTAAAGAAAGTTTTAAATTTATACTTTATCAATAACGTATTTATGACTAGATTTTTTATTTCTGTTTTTATGTTTTTCACCTGTATTATGATTGGACAGGTGAATAGTTTGGAAATTCAAAAACTCATTGATCAAACGGTTTGGGAACCGTTTCAGAAAGCATATGAAGCAATGGATGCAGTATCATTAAATGCGATATATGCAGATGAGGTATTACGGGTTACACCAGAAGGGATTGATACTAAGAATGCGTTTAAAGATAAGAACATAGAACGCCTAAAAGCTTCTAAAGAAAGTAATACAAAAATAAAGCTAGATTTTTGGTTCGATAGCAGACATACTAATGAAGATACTTCGTACGAAGTTGGTTTTTATAAAATTGGTATAACTACAGACGATAAAACTCAATATATCTATGGTCAATTCCATATTGTATTAAAAAAGATCAATGGTATATGGAAAATAACACAAGATTGGGATACAACCACAATTAATGGAGAATCCATAACTGAGAAAGATTTTAATAAAAAGTAGATTTTATATATGTAAGATGTTTTAAAATCGCTGTGTTAAAAACAGATATAATATTTTGGTTTTGTATTTTTAACTAAAAGACATTTAGTGAGTACATATATTTTAGGGATTTCAGCTTTTTATCATGATTCAGCGGCTTGTTTACTTAAAAATGGTCAGATCGTGGCGGCTATTCAAGAAGAGCGATTGAGTAGAAAAAAACATGATGCAGGTTTCCCTGAGCTTGCCATCGATTATTGCCTTTCTTCTCAGAAAATTACTATTGATGATATACAACTGATTGCTTTTTATGAAAAACCTTTTATGAAATTTGATCGTATTATTGATACGTATGCTCGTAAAACACCTTTTGGTTTTCGATCTTTTAAGAAAGCAATTAAAAGCTGGACTTCGGAGAAATTATGGATTCCTAATATTATTCAGAAAAAACTAAATTATAAAGGTGAAATTATATACACTGAGCATCATGAAGCTCACGCAGCTTCCGCCTTTTTTGTTTCACCGTACAAAGAGTCCGCAATATTAACGATTGATGGTGTAGGAGAACGGGCCACTATAACAATAGCTAAAGGAGTTGATAATAAAATTGATAGTATCGCAGAACAACATTTTCCACATTCGCTAGGATTGTTTTACTCTGCTTTTACATATTACTGCGGTTTTAAGGTAAATTCAGGTGAATATAAATTAATGGGATTGGCCCCTTACGGAAAACCAATATATAAGGATATTATTTATAAATATTTTATAGCAATTGACGAAGAAGGAGTACTAACGTTGAATATGAAATATTTTAATTACGAAGCAGGATTAAAAATGACTACTAATGCTTTTGATAAAGTATTAGGGAATCCTGCTCGAAAATCAGAAAGCAATATGTCGCAGTTTTATAAGGATGTGGCGCGTTCTGCTCAAGAAGTTTTAGAGGAAATAGTTATACAATTGGCTAAAACTGCTAAAAAAATAACGGGATCCGAAAATTTATGTATGGCAGGTGGAGTAGCACTAAATTGTAAAGCTAATCAGGAATTATTAAAACAAAAAGTGTTTAAAAATATATGGATACAGCCTGCATCAGGAGATTGTGGCGGAGCTTTGGGAGCTGCGCTGATAGGGAATTATCATTATAAGGGAAATAAACGCAATGTTATAAAAGACTCTCCTATATATAATGCGTATTTGGGTAACTCCTTTACAGACGATGAGGTTGAAGATGAATTACAAGAATTAACAGTTCAATATAATCGGTTGCCTTTACAATCTGTAATTAAAAAAACGGCTGAATATCTAAATAATAAAAATATCATTGGATGGTTTCAGGGTAAAATGGAATTTGGTCCTCGTGCATTGGGTGCTAGATCGATATTAGCAAGTCCGAAATATCAGGATATGCAATCTCATCTAAATCTTAAGATTAAAAAAAGAGAGGGATTCCGACCTTTTGCACCTATAGTAATAGAAGAAAAGGCAGATCAATGGTTTGAAATTAAAGGAACGTCAAAGTATATGTTATTCACATTTGATGTAAAGAAATCTAAAGAAATACCTTCGTGTACACACCTTGATAATACAGCAAGAGTACAAACGGTGAGTGAAGAAGATAATCAAAGAACCTATGAACTGTTAGATCAGTTTGAACAATTATCTGGTTTACCTGTTCTCATAAATACTTCATTTAATGTAAGAGGTGAGCCTATAGTAGCAACAATAGAAGATGCTGTACGATGTTTTTTTAATACAGATATGGATGTCTTAGTCATTGGTAATTGTATAGTAACCAAAGGAGATAATACTAATTTTGATATGAATATTCTAAAAGATGTTAGCTATGAATTGGATTAAACAGTCATTGTCCAAAGCAATACATAATAGTTCATTGCATAAGATTCAGATACAATTTTTAATCATTTTGATTATTGTAGCTATAAGCATTATTGGATATCAGTTTTATACGAAGCATTGGACTCTAAATGTTACATTAACAGGTGCAGGAATTATTGCATTAGCTTTTGGAATTTTATATAAAAACCTGGTGATTTTGAAACCAATATTATTAATTTGGCTATTATTTGGGTTACTATTAGGAGAAATTACGTCTACAATAATATTAGGGTTTATCTTTTATTTTTTATTCTTTCCTATTACTTTTATATTGAGAGTTGTACATCGTAAAAAACAAACAAACCATCCGCGTTGGATTACAAGAGAAAATGATCAAGTTGATTATAAAAAGTTGTATTAAATAAAGAGTTATGAGTTCAAAATTTTCAATATTCCTGGAGTTATTACGCTTTTTAAAACAACAAAAAAAGTATTGGTTAATCCCTATTATTTTGGTTACTGTTCTTTTAGCTGCTTTGGTATTACTGGGAGAGAATTCTGCGGTAGCTCCTTTTATTTATTCTTTGTTTTAGAACGTAGTATCTGTTTTAAGAATTTACTTTTTTATTATCTCTTAAATGTGTTTCCCTTTTAATACTAAAAATATAATTTTTTTCACCAGCGACTTTTTTTTCTAGAACTTTATCAAAAACTAAACTTGATACGTGTGCCAGACTTTTTAAGTGTTCTATCTCACAATCTTCGGATAGAATCATATAGACTATTGAACTTGGATTGATATGATCCGAAAGCTGTATAAATAACTTTTTGAAATATTCGAAGTCACTTCCACAAAACCATGCTTTTTCTTTTATGTTTTTTGGTGCTTTAGGGTAGTATGGAGGATTGATAAGTATGTAATCAAAAGTTCTGTTTTTTAAATCATCAAACAGGTCAGATTGTACAATCTCTAGCGTTAATTGATTTTTGTCAGAAGCCTTTTTTAAGTATTTCAGAGCAATAGGATTGATATCTGAAGATGTTGTTATAGCTCCTTTTTTTGATGCATATAGTGAAAGGATTCCTGATCCACAACCAAGCTCTAATACAGTTTTTTTGTCTAACTGCTTTGTTTTTAAAAAAATCAGGAATATTTTAGTGCTTAATGTAAGATGTGGAGGGAACACATCAGGATGTACAATCACTTCGATACCTTCATACGTATATTTTCTTGGTTTTAGATAAAATATTTGTAAACCTAATTTTAGGAATGGATGGGTTATTTTTTTTAAAAATTGTCTCATTATTCAGAATAAAAACCTTGTATTTCTGGTTGTCGATATTTCCAGATTTTATGTAATGCTTTTATTTCATATGGATATTTGTAGATCTGATTTTGATAACGTACTCCAGCAATTGTACGCAATATTTTTTTCTTCATTCCTTTAATCCTAAAATCAGATGCAGTTGGGTAGTATCCGTTTAAAACAGTTTCAAAATTTTTGATTTTATCTACCATCTCTGGAGTTAACCAAGGTGTCAATGGGTTTTTGCGAAGATCAAATTTTTCCCATTCGGGATTGAGCCAATCTTCTAACTTTTTAGGAAAGCTAAAACCTGCTTTCTGGATTTGTTCGTACAATTCTGAACCTTCTGTGGCTACAGGGCTATAGAGATAGATAATAATTTCGGAATTAGGATTTAATTCTTTAATCTCTCTTATAAATTGTATATCCCAATTAATCTGATTCATTACTTTTTCCGGAGAATCTGCGGGCATTCCTAATACAAAAGAAAATTCTGGAATAATACCAATCGGAGCTAATCGTTTAGCAAAATCTTTAATGGTTTGCCCAGTTTGTGTACCTCCTTTGTTCATTTGTTTGAGTATGTCATCATTACCTGTTTCAGCACCTAGAAATATCATTTTGCATCCAGCTTGTTTCATAGTAACAAGATCTTCATCACTATATTTATTGATAGTATCTATTCGCCCTTCTCCCCACCAAGTAATACCATCATTCATAACTAAATTAGAAAACTCCACAACTCTTTTTCTGGATGTAAAAAAGTTATTGTCGTGAAATTCAATAGCATCAATACCATAGGTGTCTTTAAAATACTTAACATCATCATAAACAGTTTGAGCAGATTTAGCCTTCCAACGCCCTTCATAAATAGGAACTACAGCACAAAAAGAACAGGTAAAGGGACAACCTAAACTAGAATGGTATGAGAATGTCTTTTCTCCCAAAAATGTTCTACTGAGATAATGTTCCAAATTATAAAATTTGTTTAAATGTTGATAAGGTAGTGCTGGTAAAGTGTCCTGATCTAATAACTTTTCTTTTGGTGTCTGAATTATGTTTCCCTCATTATTCTGATAAATTAAATTTTTGATACTTTTAATTTCTGAAGAATCATTATGTTCTAAAGCATCCAACAACGCAGGAAAAGCGACATCTCCAGGACCATTAACGATGTAATCTACAAAGTCAGATTCAATACATGCTTTAAATTGGTTGGAAGCAAAATAACCGCCCCAAATAGTAGTACATTTTGGAAATTGTTCTTTTATCTTTCTAGTAAAAGGAATCGCCTGTTTTAACTGAGGTCCCGGCATGACTGTAGAACAAAAGTATTTAAATTCTCCAGTATCAAAATAGCTTTTGATTTTTTCCCACGGATCACTTTCTAGATTTCCATCAATAAAGACAAAATCATATTTCCCATATATTGAAGCACCAACCTGAAGAATAGAATTAGGAATTCTATGTTTAGCATTTGCACTTCTTGGGTTGAAGATAATGAGTTTGTTTTTCATATTGATAAGCTTTTAATTTGCTTTCATTTCTTATTAAAAAGTAATATTATAAAATTCAGTGCTTGTTTTAGGTTAATAGCTCCAATTTGCAATTTCCTTATTTTTCCTGAATGAATCTATAAGAACTTAATAATTGTATTAGTTTTTTTAACTCGGTAAAGTTCCTATAGTTGATAGAAGGGATTACAATCTTTTAATTCTTTTTTGAATAGCGCTATTTCCCTATCCGTAAATTCTTTTTTCCAATACCCTTGAGATCCATTTCTAATTAATTTTTTCAGAGAGGAATTATTTTTGTTCGAAACTTCTTGTTTTCGTTTTTGAAAGGATTGTTTATTTATACTCTCTTTAATGTGTTCACTAGTTGATTCTATTTGTAAATAATCCAATATTTGATTGCATTCAATTTCAGGAGACTCTAATAGGTCTTCATATTTGACAAATAAAATTTCTTTACCAAAATACTTTTTGTAATGTTCTTTCCAAGGAGTTTTTAACCAGTAGTTTACATCTTTTCCTCCATGTAAAAGAGCTTCGTTCATTAATTTTTTCTTTGTTTTTTTTGGCATTAATTTATTCAGTACTTTTTTTAGAAAATGATTAATCATTTTTATTCTAAGTAGTTTTATAAATGGGAAATAGGATATGGTAAAGTTAAAATAATGTATTCCAGAAATAACGATATCTCTTGGATCTCTTATGACATAAATTATTTTATGAATTTTAAGAGGTGATACCTTTTTGATTTCATCATAGGTGTGGTGAGATTTATAACATTGATATTGCGATATTCTTTCTTCTCCTTCTTCATATAATGAAGTAATGTTTTCATAACCCCAATCTCCGTTTAGTGGACATTTTATTAATTCTGCTATTAATCTACTGGCCCAAGTTGTTCCGCTTTTAGGAAATCCAACAATTACGATGTTTTTTTTGGACATTAATATGTGATTTTTTTATTGGGAAATAAGATACAAATAAGATTTAATATTACCTTAGTTCTAGGCAATCTCGGATTTTAAAAAAAAAATATTTGAGAATTGTAAAAGCATTAAAATTAGAAATTCGAAAAAATCTATGAATAAGAACAAGCAAACTCCTAGATTAGTTTGGTTTACAGGGTTATCAGGTGCAGGTAAAACTACCCTTGCAAATGCTTTGCATAAAAAATTGTCAGAACAAGGTTTTAGTTCGTATGTCTTAGATGGGGATAATATTAGATGCGGAATTAATCGAGACCTATCATTTTCACCACAGGATCGTTCAGAAAACATAAGAAGAGTTATTGAGATCGCATCACTTTTTTTGGATGCAGGAATTATTGTTATTACGGCGTTTATTTCTCCTTATGAAAAAGATAGACAAAAAGCTAAGAATAAGATAGGTAAGGCTAATTTCATAGAGGTATATCTTAGTACTCCCTTAGATGTTTGTGAATCTAGAGATGTCAAAAACTTATATAAAAAGGCAAGATCAGGAGAGATAACTGATTTTACAGGTATTAATGCTCCATATGAAGTTCCAATTTCTGCAGATATAAAAATTGATACATCTAACCTTAGTATTGAGAAATCTGTTGATAAAATATTAAAGTGTGTTTTCAAATAACAAGACTAAATGCGCAAATATAATTTTATAGAAAAATATACTTAGTATTCTATATATTGATTATAATATGAAAAAAATAATCCTGTCACTTGGGTCAACTGTTTTCACTCTTTTTATCATAGAGATTTGTGTACGAATTTTTTACCCTCAAATTATGGAACATGACAAAATGTTTGAATATGATAGTAGTTTAGGTTGGAGGTTTATCCCTAATAAGAAAGGAACAATTATTTACCCAGATGAGGCTCATCATTATATGAAAACAAATAATATTGGTTTTCGTGATTCGGCTATTCCTAATGCAAATGATACCATAAACAAAATCTTAGTGCTGGGAGATTCTTTTGTGAGTAATATATCTGTTAAAGATGAGGAAGTTTTTACAGAAGTTCTTGAGAAAAATGTTAATAACACAGCTGTGTTAAACTTTGGTGTTAATGGTTATGGACAACTCCAAGAGTATTTAGTAGCAAAGGAGTGGGGGCCGAAGATAAAACCAGATCTTGTGATACTAATGATTTATGTTCGTAATGATTTTACAGATAATTTTACAGATAATAATTGGGGTAATACTCAGTTAAATTATAATCGACCATCTGCTTCTTGGAATGAGAATAATCAGGACCTTGTTATAGAAGAAGTCTCTCCCATAAAAGAAGTAGTTTCAGAAACCTCTGGGAAAATATATCATAAATTACACTTGTATCATTTTGTTAAAACGAGAATAAATGTTATTCGTGCTAAATTTTCTAAAAATAAACGTATTAAGCCATCTTTTTTTACGCCTCCCGAGTTATACCTTTGTAAATCGGAATTTTCTGAAAATACTAAGTTAATGTATTTAAGAATGGAAAGAATTCTACTTAAAATATCTAATTATATAAGGGAAACAGAAACTCCATTACTATTCGTTATAGCACCTTCTATTGTACAAGTTGAAGATGAATTATGGAAATCAACAGTAGCCAGTATTTCAGAAAATAAAGAAGAATATATACGGTCATTACCAAATGATCTATTAATGAGTTTTGCCAAAGAAAACAATTTACAGATGTTTGACTTATTGCCAATATTACAATTAGAAACGCGTAAAGGGAAGAAGCTGTATAATCCTAAAGAGCAGCATTGGACTGCTGAAGGTAATCTAATTGTAGCACAATCTTTATTAAAGTATTTGAGAAACACCTCTCTTGTTAAATAATAGGTGTAATAATAAATCAAAATATTCCTTATACTGTTTTTATAGACTTTCTTCTAATCCATAACCAAAGAATGATCACAATGCTCCATTGTCCTATGACTTTTAGAATAAGTGCTCCATCCATATCCCAGAATTTGATTAGATAGTATCCTAAAATAATTTGGAACAATACTAATATTGATGCAATTATAGCAATTTCGTTTTGCTTGTTTTTTTTATAATATTCATTTACCAGTAAAACATGCAAAAACAGTGGTATCATAATTATAAAAGCCAAAATATATTGCATTTTAGTAAAATGTAATTCATATAGTAGTGTGATAGAAGTGTACATTATTACTATCATTACTAAGGCAAAACCCCATCCATACCAGAATAACTTTCCTTGTAATTTACGAATCAACGTATTTTTAGAACGATACAAGTTTTTTAAAAAAGGATTTAGCGCAAAGGAACTTGCCATTTGTGCAAGGGTCAAAAAACTTAGAAATACCTGATATTTACTTAAAGTGTTTAGGTTAAAAAAATAAGTGCCATAATAGGCATCAACTTTTACACGTATGGTTCCAACTGCAAGAGGTATAAAAAAAGGCATAGATTGTTTAACATTATCAAACTGAATTTGAAATTTAATTTTTCTAAATACACTCTGATAAAAAATAATATAACACATTAATCTTACACCTTGCCCTAGAATAATTATGAGGATTAATTTTTTTAAGTCTATCGTGTCAATAAGAATTAAACAAGAAGATGCGAGTATTAGATTATAAATTATTTCTACTCCAATATTAAATTTAAAATCTCTTTGATATAAAATTAAAACTTTAAAGGAATGAGTAGCAAATTGTAATGTTATTAAAGCGAAAATTAATACTTCTAACTCTTTAAATATAGGAATAAAATAAATGATAAAATAACTAGGAATAAGTAATATACTCCTCGCAATACTGTTGTTCCACCAATCTTGATTTATAGTAGATGGAGAATTACTAAAAGATTTTAAAAGAAAATCCTGACTACCAAAACCTAGAAATAGCAGAAAGAGATTACTCCAGATCAATATTTCTGTATACTTACCCCATAATTCTGTACTGCAGTATTTGATAATAATAAAAGAAAGTAAAAGAATAGAAAATACCCCAAGAATTTGACTTAAACTATAGAGAGATATAGTTTTTAGTCTTGAAAATATTTTACGATTCTTTAAAGCCATAGAATTAGTCTAAGGTAAGAGGAATACTTCTTAATTGATAAAAACCAATACCTTGATTTAAATCTGATAAATAGATTAAAATTTCTTGATTGACTACTGATGGTTTTAACTTATTATCATCATTAAATGTTATTTGCTTTCCCTTATAATATATTTGATTATTATGCATAGTAGTAGAACTTGTATCGATATTTTTTATAGCTAGTCCGGTGGATTCCATTTGTTTTCCATTTTTATTCCAATAAATGTAATTTAAAATACTTTTTTCTATTACGTAATCATATACTAAAATAGGCTGGTCTTGAACCAGTACTTGACCATTTTGAATGTCGTTTTTTGATGTAAGTAAAGCAATTAGAAGAAAAAAACTAATAAAAACAATTGAAGATTTCCGATGTATGTAATTAAAGTTTTTTGAAACTAAAAAAATAAAAAGTATCAATAATAAAAACAATCTAGGAAAAGAAAAAGGAATCGGTAATTCCAAGAAATAATGTATCGGTGTATTCGATATTAAAAAAAATAAAAATATCACGAACAACAACTTAAAGTTAGGATTTATTTCTTTTACATAGTATATAAATAGAAAGATTAACAAGATTGAAGTGTATGTGCTGCCATATGGTGATAATAAAATACTCAAGAATATCCAAAAAGAAAATGTATTTAATTCTGAAGTTTCATTTTTTGTAAAAAAATAGCTAATTACTATAAGAATTAATTTAGACAATAATAATGATATAGAAAATATAGTTGTATTAGATAAAAATAATTTCTTAAGAAACATAAATATGGATTGATATCCCAATACTACATCTCTTGAAATTTCTCCATTACTGGATTTTATTAGTACAGATTTTAAATAAAATTCCCATACTTCTGAACCGTTTATTATCAGTGAAATGCTAAGTAAGAAAATACAAGTAGAAAATAAATATATCAGAGCTCTATATTGTTTTTTAAATAATAAAAAAAACAAAAGTATTATAGGGAATATTTTTAGCATTATCGCTATTCCCCAGAAGACCCCCATTTTTATATATGATTTTCTCTTAAATGCTAAAAAACCTTCAGATAAAAGAAAAAACAATAATAGATAGATTTGACCAAAGAGAAAGTTGTTTCGAAAAGGAATCAAAAAAACAATCGGAATTAAAAATAGAAATATATGTTTTATGGCATATATTTTAAATAGCTTTTGTAAGCTGTACAGAAATAATAATAGGCTAATGAGGTTAAATATGATTTTCGCAATTTTTAGAGATACAAACGTAAATGGCATGAAAAATGTAGCTAAAAAAGGAGGGTTAGGAGCATAGCTGCAAAAAATATTTTTATATCCTAATGTTGCGATTTCTTGATTGAATTTATGAGGGAAATATAATAAGCTAGAGAAATTACCTTCTTTTAAAAATGTAGCTCCAAAATAATAATTTGCAAAATCATGGGGTTCAAAATGGACTGCATTAAAAATAAAAACAAGACCAATTAAGGTTATAAATAAATAACCTAAATGTTTTATTGAAATAGCATTAGGCCATATCATAGCTCTTTAAAAAAATTAAATTGTATACCTAATTTATTTAGGAAGAATTTAAAAAAAACGGTTAAGACTGCATATCCGAAATTTTCATCATGCTCAATAATTTGTTTTATACCTATTTTTTTTGCTACGGACACGGTTTTATCACTACTATAATCATCTGTTAAGATAATTTCATCCACAATATGATGTGGGATTTCCAAGTAAGTTTTTTCAAGTGTTCGTTCTGCATTATAAGCAGGAAGTATCACTACTGTTTTTTTAGAATTTAGCATGTCATTTTAAGTAGTTAACTTCATTATTAGATTTTTCTCTAACACTTTCGGGTACATTCATAACCTTCCATGGAGCTAGGTTATCAACATCTTTTCGATAGTATAAGTCTCCAAGAAAATCAAATTCATGATGACGATGTGTATCTAGGTGTTTTAATTTTTTTTGAACTTCTTGTAAAGAAAAGCCCCATTCATTAGCTAAATGTTCAGCAGAAGGTTCCATAAATGCTATGTAGGATATTTCCATTTCTGTATGTAGTCTTTTATTCCTAATTTGTTTGTCTTTCCAGTGCTTATCTTGATAAGATCTTAATTGTTTATTATAATAATCCAAAGTATCCTGTAGTTTTTGGTAAGAGAGATACTTTTTATGATCATTCTGTTTTCTAAACATTGGTTGAATTCCTGTTTCGTGACACCATATACATTTTGCAGGTTTTCCCGCATTAGTAACTTCCTTGTTAGCGGCATCTTTTAGATTTCCGTTTTGATCATAAATGCCAAACTTCAATTGACCATTATCCATAACTTCTACAGTTTCATATTCGTGTATTTTCTTGGAAATGGAATCGACTTCTGTTGATATATAGACCTGTTTTTTTGGAGTATTATTTTTTGAAAAAGAAATAATTCTATCTACGAGGGATATGCTAGAATTATCAATATATCCATTAATAGTATCAAAAGTATATAAAGAATTATAATCTTCTAATTTTTTAGGGATATCAACGATTTTGTAGTAATGATTGGAACTACCAATAGTTAATGTAATATATCTGCCAATATCTATGGCATTGTTTTTTTGATACTCTTCGGTTTTTTTTAGTTTAGCATTGAGTTTTTTGAGATACTTTAAAGCATTTTTATCAAACCTAAGTTGATGTATGTTTAATGCAATGGTGTTATTATTTTTAATTATGAGTCCAGTCGTCGTTGTATCCGAAGCTAAATCAGATCCTAAAAAGGACAAGCACCATTTTAAAGCTATGATATTTTTGGTAAGAGTATCTGTTGGGTAAGATTTATTCCATTTTAAATTAATTTCGTTATCTTTTTTTAAAACTGAAAAGGATAAAAATGAAGACAATAATATTGTTGCTATTAAAATAATAGAAATAAAATATTTATTTTTTTGATATTTCATAGATATAATAACTTTCTTTTGATACTATGTTTTTATTGAAACTTTTAAGGAATTGATACTCCATAGAATCATTAATATTTTTAACATTCTCTAGGTTTAAGGGTTCTAGAGATATAAAAATGACACTTTGCTCTTCGTTTTTTACTGTGTTTTCTATAGTGTTAATCAGTTTTATTTCCGAATTTGAAATTAAAGAATTTTGTCTATTCCAAATACAATAGCTCTGAAAATTGTTAGCGTTTGTAAAAAACACTGGTTTCTCTAAATAGCTACTTAATGGAGTGCCTCCACACCACTTAGTTATAATGACCTTTCCGATAAGGTTCGATTTTTTTAAATACGTAATAGTTTGTTTTGAGCCAGAGAATGGGAGAAAGAAATCAAAACTGTAGGCGGTTACTCCCGAAATCATTTGTATTCCCAAAATACTATAAAGAAGTCCTTTTTTTATCCTTTGAAGAGTTGGTCGAGAGAATGAAGAATTTAAAAGGTTTTTTTTAAAAGAATGATAATGTTCCATCCATAAGGCTGTAATTATAATAAGGAAATTCATTCCAAAATATCTAGGAGCAGATAATTGTGTAACAAAAAAGAATCCCCCAGTACCTAAAATTCCTAAATAAACATATAAAAGAATGAACTTGTTTTTAAAAAATAAAAAGCAAGGAATAGATAAACTTAATATTCCGAGAACAGCGGCAAAAGATTTGTTTAAGTTTACGATTAAATGTGAGTTCCAAAAATGAATAGTTCGAAAATCTGAGATTACGAATACACCTTTAAAAAAGGTAATGAAACTTTTAGAAATTCTTTGTAGTAATGAAAAATTTTCTGCTCTTTCGAAAAAAGAAGTGTCTGAAGGCGGAATTATCTGTAAAACTGAAAGTAAAGTACCTATTACAAAAATAGTAATTCCAATACTGATTTTTGAGTTCAGGAACCTTCCTTTTTCTTGAATACATTCTATTAGAGTAACAAAAATTAAACATGAGGTAATTACAATAAAAATAGCGTGAGTATTATTAGCAATTGCAAGAAGTATAGCAAAAAGCACAAATCGTTCCTTACGAGATTTATATACACTACAAGCAAGGAATAAAAATAATACTCCAATTGCATAGTTTCTGCTTACTAGGTTATACTCGAAAAACATAAAATACCCAAAAATGAACATGATTTTGAACAAACGAGAAAAAGGAGCATTTTTAAAGAAAATGAATACAACTGTTGAAGAAATGATGATATGTAGAAATTGCATCCAAAATGGATCTAAGGAAATCCTACTAATATAAAAGAGTATAATATTCCATAAAATTGGATGTCCCTCATATCTGGTGTTAGTTATTAAATTAGAGATAGATATGCTGTCTCTTGCTAACAACCAGTGATGCGCTTCATCCAGCCATAATTCGTGGTTTAATATTCCGATAAAACTAGCGGCAAAGAATATACCCGTAAAAATAACATAATCGTTGGAAATTAAACTTAATATATTTCTTAACAATTTGATTTTACTCATCGAACTTATCTTAACTTATAATATTTCATCAATAGCAAAGCGGCGATCGATTTCACTTTTAATTTTAATTTTTCTGTTATGTTATTTCTGTTTTTAAAGTAATTTACTTCGTTAACTATTCTTCTTACGGCAAAATCGTAGAATTTACGATGATAGGTTCTTTTAAAATCAATGTCTCTATCTGTTGAGGTATGCCAATCCGGTTGTATGGTAATATTATTTTCAATTTCATTATATAGAGAAGTACCTTTAATAGGATACGCAACGGTGATTGTAAAATGAGTAGGATTTGCCACTTTTAGATGATGTATGGTTTCTGCAATATCTTTTTCATCTTCACCAGGATATCCAACCATAATAAAAGTTCCGGTTTCGATACCTAGTTGATTTGTTTTCTGAATAGCTTCTCTAACTGTTTCTACCTTAACTCTTCGATCCATTGCATCCACTATTTTTTGTGAACCACTTTCTGCACCGATCCATATTCGATAACAACCAGCCTCTTTTAATTGTTGCAAAACTTCATCGTTTAATCGTTCTGCTCTTGTAATACATTCAAAAGGGATCACGGCATCTTGTTGTATCACTTCTTTATGAAATTCTGCTAACCATTTATGACTTACCGTAAACACATCATCTACAAACCAAATAGTATCAGGGTTATATTCTCTTTTAAGCATTGCTAATTCTTGAGCTACAAGGTTGGCAGGCCTTCTTCTATAGCTCTGTCCATAAACTGCTGTACTACACCATTTACAGGTGTAAGGGCAACCACGCTGCGTACTAATGGTCATAGAGCTTTGACCATGATTGTTTTTCCAAGTATCAAGATATTTTTGCATATCGATAGCTTCTCTATTAGGAAGTGGAAGCACAGATAGGTCTTTCATTTTTATTCTGGCAGTAGTTTTTACTACTTTGTCATTATCTAAATATGCAATTCCAGAAACCGCGCATATATCAGTTTTGATTTTAATTGCTTGATGGAGTTCATATAAAGTTTCTTCTCCTTCGCCAATTACGATATATTGAGCGCCAGATCTTAAGTAATTTTCAATATTATAGGTTACATCAGGACCACCTAGTACTATTTTGGGAAAACCATAAGTAGCTTCTGTTTTAAGAATTTTAATAAGTTTAATGACTTCTACTTTAGTCATTAGATTCGTATATATAGCTACTACATCTGGTTTTTTGGATGCTATAAAACTTAATTGTTCGTTTTTAGAGCTAAAGGTGGTGTCAAAAACATAATTTTCTAATCCGTGTTCATTTAGATATCCTGAAATATAAAGTTGTCCTAAAGGAGGGTAGGGCTTCATAATCCTTTGCTCTTTAGGATCAGTACTGAGATAATATGCATGGGTAAGAACAATGCTCATTTTTTAAATAGAGAGATTAGATAGTGATCACTATATTTTGATAGAAATGAAAAACGATTAAACAATGTATCGAGTTTTTTTAAAATTTCTAAAAGTCCTAATTTATTTTTAAAAAATGGCTCTAAATAGGAGGGGGGAATACAAAATCCAATAGGACTTACTTTATCTACAGCGAATACGTTTTTAGCTATTTTTTTTATGTTTTTAGGATCATAATACCAAGTAGTGACATCAGTTCCATCTACATTAGCGATTACGACATTATTAGTATTTCTTCTGAAGGCTTTTTTTAAATCTCCTTTTATTATGAAATAACTATTTTCCATAATACAGTGCTTAGGCATAATAACTCCGATGATTTGGCCGTTTGGTTTTAACTTTTTATACGCTGTGATAAAAAACTGAGTTAATTGATTATGAGAAAGACAATTTAATCCTCCAAAATCCGAAAATATCAAATCAAAAGAACTTTCAGGACTAAAAGCTTCTAATTTATTTATGTCTAATTGCTGGAATTCTATGTCATTATTTTTATTCTGTTGTTTTGATCGAGCAATCGAAATCATTTCTGATGATATATCGGTTGCGATAACATGATGACCTCGGTCAGCTAACCATATGGCATCATGACCTGTACCACAATTAATTTCTAAAATATCTAATTTTTGATTGTTCGGAAGTGTTTTTATTAAATGATCGTATACCAAGTTTCTTTGGAGTTTACCAATTTTGCTATGAGTAAAACTAGTATCATAGGTTATTGCCGCTATGTCAAAATTTTCATTCATTAAGATGCTCCATTCTTTTTAAAATTTGTGCATCTACATATGCACTTGGGAAATAGTATAATAAATAAGATATTCTTTTTAGTGCATTCTTAGAAACTTTGGAGGGTTTCTTGAGCGTATCCTTTAAGAATTGTAATCCCTGACTTTTTCTATATTCTTTATGTACATAACGATGTAGTTTTTTGTAATATTTAGAATTATAGGTACTCTTAAACATCATAGCTAAATCATCCGAGTCTGTCCAATTTGCTTTAAATCGGAGATCATCTTTGACTTTGTCATAGAATTTAGTGCCAGGAAGCGGGTAAGATACAGATATACCTAGATCATCAGGTACTAACTCTTTTATCATTTTTATAGTTTTTGAAATATCTTTTTTAGTCTCACCCAGATAACCAAATTGAATAAAAAATGCTACTCGTATATTTTTTTCTTTTAATAATAATGTTGCATTGTATATTTCTTCTACTTTGGTTCCTTTATCCATAGCATCAAGTATGGATTGAGAACCACTTTCTGCTCCAACCCAAACTTCTTGTAATCCAGATTCTGCAAGTGCATTGATGGTGTCTTCTTTTAATAATAAATCAACTCTACTTTGTATATAATATTTTAATGTAGTATTTGTGCTTTTTAGTTCTAGATTAAAATCCTGTACCCATCCTGGAGTTAAACCAAAAATATCGTCGCACATCCAAAAGCGTTCAACACTAAAGGTTTTCTGTAAATACTGTATATGTTTTACAATATATGCTGGAGAATGTGTATTATATCGATTCCCATAGATTGGTTTTGCACACCAATTACATTTAAACGGGCAACCTCTGGTAGTAGCAAGATTTAGAGTAAACTCTTTTCCGCCATTGGTCCATACTTTTTTATAAGAATTAATGTTTACAAGATCCCAAGCAGGCATTGGTAATTCATCTAGATTTTTTAAAACCTCTCGTTTAGGATTGGTAATCGTTTTTTCCTCTTTTACATAAACAACTCCTTTTATTTTTTCGACAGATTGTTTATTTTTTAGTGCGGATATCAGTTCTAACAGCGTGATTTCTCCTTCTCCTTGAATAATATAATCTGCACCATTGTATAAATATTTTGGATAATGATCTGTAGCGTCAGAACTATTAATTATTATAATACAATTGTGGCTTTTTCCAATTCTCATCATCTCAAAAGCGGCTTCGCGCATAGTGGTGAGACACATTTTGGTCAAATAATTAAAACCATCATCATATAATACTAGAAATTTTGGTTTCTTTTCGATGATCTCTTTTTCAATATCATATGGGTTATCTCTTAGATTGGTGTCAAAAAGATCAACTGTAAAACCCTTTTTCCTCATTAAAGAGGCTGCATAGATGGTTCCTAACGGAGGATAAGGAGTTTGATTCTTCCATTGTTTAGAGTCTAAAGGGTAGTAATAAGAATGTGAAAATAAAATATCAAGCATGCTCTTTTTCTAATTCTATATTATACTTTGATTGAAATTCATTGTATCTTTTATTTAGCTTGTCAATAACCTTTTTTTGGAAATTTCTGGGGTGATGTTTAGATACACCATCTGTCGATTTCATTGCGATATCAAAATCATTTTTAGGTAAAGTTTTAAATTTAGTATTCCATTTTTTAACTGTCATCTTTAAAAAAAGATCCTCTAAACCATTTCCAATTTTAGTATTTAATATTAATTCTACAAAATTTGTTATCAGAGGCTTGTTTTTTAAACTCTTAATAGAAGATTTGCCTATTTCTAGATTGGGTAAAAAGTTAGAAACCCATTGATTTTGATTATAAAAATTAGTAAAATCACCAGAAACCGGAATTAGTGTCAATAATTCAGTTGCTGTAAATATGTTCTTTTCAGATATTTCCAATGAATTTTCTGCTATAAAGTAATTGACGCAAAAGAACTTTCTCGAATTGAATAAGAATATTTTTTTGTAGATCATTAATAAAGTTCTGGCTACCCATAAGCGTTCTGATTTTGTAATTACAAAAAAATCAACATCACCATCTTTATCGTGATAATTTTTTGACAAAGCTCCAGAAATACCAACAGCTTTTACATAGGGAAACTTAGCAATTAAAACACCTTTTTTTATTGCTTTTTCCATGACCGATTTGGCCATTTTATTACCTTCTATACGTCTAGAAACTGATTGCGAGTTTCCGTCAAGAAAATAATAACTGTTATCATAAGAAATAACTCCTTTTTTTTTGAGATATTCTAATTCACTTTTGATCTCACTTTCATCGGAGGCTGCCGAAAATAAATAAATCTCTTCGGCCGAAAGAGGATATTTAAAAATAGAAAAATATAACAAGGTTTTAAGAGACTTCACTTAGAGTTGAGTTTTAATTAGAACATCATACTAAAAAAATAATATTATGTTTATTTAACTAATAATTATTGTGCTGGAATCTAAATATATTGATTTTATAGATAATTACATGGGTGTTGATTGGATATACAGTTAATACTTAGATAAATTTTGAATGAATTAACATTCTGGGTTTATTACCACTAATAAACTTGGTTATACTTATATATTCAACTAAAACCTATTAAAGAGGAAAAATTAAATTTAAAAAAGGAATATTTAAAGTTGAAAAAAATGAAATAATTAAAACTACTTCTTTTTTAAAATAAAATTTAATGAAACAGAAATATCATTCGCTATCTTTTTGCTAACAATACTCGGAATCTTAATATCAAATTCTTCTGGTTTCGTTATAAAAGTTGAAGTAATAGAAATTGTACCATCGCTATCTTTTTTGACAATGCCTTTTGCTTCAATCTCCTTTGCTTTTCCATGTAATGATAATGTTCCTTTAATGGTATATTCATTTTGAATATTACTATTGTCAAAGTCTACAAGTTTACCCTTAAAAGTAGCTTTAGGGTACTCGTCAGATTCAATATAGTTCTCATTAAAGTGTTCTTCCATCAAAGCATTCTTAAATCTAAAACCTTTAATTAAGGCTAACGCAGCAAACTCTCCATTATCTGTATTAAGAATAGCGGTTACAGTTGTGTTTTTTGCTTTTACTTCTTCAAAAGAAGGTACAGAAGCTTCAAAACTAATAGAGCCTTTCTTGGTAATAAATTTTCCTTGTGCCAAGAGAGATCCTGAAACAAATACTAGTAAAAATAATAAGAGGTTTTTCATGGTATAATAGTTTTTATTGTTCTAATAATCCATCGGTATTCCATTGTAAAATAATATCAATGGTGGCTTGTGGTAGTCTAGGACCTCCTGAAGGCATTAAAAAATTAGTGTCTTCTGAAGAAACTCTATCAAGCAACCTTCTATTATCTATTGCTTCTTTTACTTGATCAAAGGTTAGAAGTGGCATAGGAGCAAAATTAATTGGAGGGTCATTATGACAAGAAGTACAATTACTATCAATAATAGCTTTTACATTGTTCTGATAGGTAACAAGTGTAACGGGTTGTGTCACATCTACTAAATCATTTTCACTATCATTTTCACAACTTATACTTACTGTAACTAAGCAAAGAATCAAAAATTTAAAAAAATATACTTTCATAAATTCCTTTTTGAATTTTAATTTTGAATGGTAGAAATTAGATCAAATTTAGGTGATATGCAAAAATAAGTTTCATTAGGTGGATAATTTTCATACTTTTAAAACAAGTTTAAATGTAATATACACAATGAAAAAACTACTCATAGCAATTTTAATTTTGGGAATTGCAGCTTTTGTTGGATATAAATATATATATCAATCTCATAGAGATATTCAGGAGGAAAAGGCTGAATTTACGGTTGATGCAACTGATTTAGCAAGAGAATTTTCAGAGACCCCAGATATAACTTCTAAAAAGTACTTGAATAAGACAATTATTGTTAAAGGTGAAGTAACAGAAATAGAAGCTAATTCTTTAATGCTTAATGATGCTGCATATTGTACTTTTGATAATGATCACAATATTGCTCCATCTAGTTTACAATCAAAAAAGTATACCATAAAGGGAAGATGCATAGGTTATGATGAACTTCTAGAAGTGGTTAAGTTAGATCAAGCATCAATTATTAAATAATTTCTTTTTATCAGTATTTTAAAATCGCTTTCATGAGAAAACTCTTATTTATTCTATTTTTACTACCATACATTACACTTGCCCAGGATGATTTATTAAATGAGTTAGAGTCAGATGTTCAAGAAGATAATTATGTTACATCTACCTTTAAAGGACTTAAGGTTGTAAATTTTGAATCCACAAAATTGGTTAATAAACGAAACTTATTTTTTGTAGTTGCTCACCGTTTCGGGAGTGTAGAAAATGGTATTGATGATCTCTTCGGGTTGGATCAGGCTGTTACTCAACTTAAATTTATTTATGGTATAACTGATGGACTAAATGTTGGATTTGCGCGTAGTTCATTCCAGAAAACGTATGGGGGGCATATTAAATATAGATTAGTAAGACAGAAAAAAGGAGGATTTCCTTTTACCATTGTTGGATATAATCTAATAACTATTAATACAGGTTTGGAAAAGGATCAATTGCCTAAATTAGAATTTAATAATAGATTATCTTATGTATCTCAAATTTTGATTTCTAAAAAAGTTAGTAAAAGATTGTCATTAGAGTTAGCACCGTCTTATTTACATGAAAATTTTGTTAGGTTCGATGATCAGGATAATTCTCAGTTTATTATGGGAGTAGGAGGTCGCTATAAATTAACAAAACGTTTTAGTCTTAATGTAGATTATGGATATCACCTTAATAGAAGCAACAGTTCGACTTTTAAGAATCCATTGTCTATTGGTTTTGATATAGAAACAGGAGGGCATGTATTTCAGGTGCATTTTACAAACGCACAGCCTATGTTTGAAAATGGTTTCTTAGGTCAAGGATCTGGAGATTGGGGAGATGGTGATTTTTTCTTTGGATTTAATTTAAGTAGAGTCTTTGATCTTTAGAAAATTATTAATTTTCTGTGATAGAAAAGTCAGCAAATAATACTTCTTCATCTCTTAGATTAGATGAGTTTTTTAGACTTCTATAGATTCCCCATTTTGGCCTAACAAATTCGGCACCTGCACTCCATATTTGTAGGTTAGCACTCTGGTATTCCAAAATTATATTTCCTGTTTTTACATTGGTTATGTTTATATCGTAAGAAGTTTTACCTATGTTTCCATAAGTAACTTTTTCTGTAACTATTACCCAATTACCTCTTAATAAATCCAAATCTACTTTTTTAAGTGTATTTTGATTTTTTCCGCTAGAATGTCTAAGCTCTAATTTATCAACACTCCCTTTTCTGGCCGTGAGGGTGATAATAGGTTTTGCTTTTTCGGTTTCTCCTACAGATTTCAATTGATGGAGGTGCGTAAAGTTTTTAGATGGCTTAAAGTTTTTATCTAGTTTGAATTTCCATTTATATTCTACCGTCTCTCCAATCGTAGCTTTAAGGTTATCTGGGGATGATTTGTAACTTTTTATTTCGTTACGTTGTCTATCAAAAGTTTTGCAACGGTCATTGTCTTCTTTAAGATGGATGACAAATTTGAAAACATTCTTAGCAAGTTCATCATCATAAATTTCGCTAATGTGTTTACCATAATTAAGATGGTTGTCACAGTCTTTTTTCGTCATTCCTGGCGCTTCTATGGGATTATATCCTGGAGCTAACTTAGAAGTAATAAGCTCATAGGTATTTCCCGGGCCATCTGCAGTAAGTGAAACTTGAGCATAAGGAGATATATATGTCAAAAGAACAAATAGTATAATTACTAATTTCATAAGAGGTTGTTTTCTTGAACTAACTTTTAATCTATTTTTATAATTTTCTTTATGGAAAAGGTGTTGGTTTGTTGATCAATAATTTTTATAAAATAGATTCCATTAGAAAGATTACTGATGTCTAATTGATCAGTGGTTTTTAGTTCTTTTGATTTTTTTACAATTTTTCCTGATCCATTGAGAATAGCTATTGCGTAGCTATTTGTATTCTCGAAAAAATTAAAATTTATTACTGCTTTCGTGGGATTTGGAAATACATCAAATAGTTCTTTTTCTGACATTGTCGGAACTGATAGTATAGGGTTTTCGGTTATAGAAAAGTTAGCATATAGCACTTCTTCATTTTTTAAATCGGAAGAAGAATTTAAACTTCTATATATCCCCCATTTTGGTCTTATGAAATCTGCATTCGTTTTCCACATTCTTAGTTCAGATGAAGAATAGTTCAAGATTTCTGCTCCTGTATCTATATTGGAAATAATAATATTGTATAAAGCATTTCCAGTCTCACCATAGGTAACTGTTTCAAGAACTTCCACCCAATTTCCTTTTAATAGAGAAAGATCTACTGTAGTAAGTGTAGATTGCGAAGTAGTGGGCGCATATCTTAATTCTAATCGATCCGGACTTGCTTTTCTGGCAGTTAAAGTAATTAATGGCTGACTTTCTTCTGCAGAATCTGCTCCAACAGATTTTAATTGATGAAAATGAGTAAAACTTCCAGAAGGTTGAAAGTTTGCATCTATTTTAAATTTCCATTTATATTCTACAGTTTCTCCTATCACTCCTTTAAGATTATCGGGAGAAGGAGCATATGTTTTTATTTCATTACGTTGTCGATCTGTAGTAGAACATTTATCACGATCAATATCTTCATTGACGTGCATAATAAACCTGAATACATTAATTCCTAAGTCCGCATTGAATATCTCATCTATATGACGGTTTCCATCTGTACCAGAATATGTAGAATGATTATCACAGGTGCTACCTGTAATTCCGGGTGCTTCAATAACATCACCGCTGGTAGGAGCAAGGACACTATTAATCAACTCATAGGTATTACCAGGGCCATTCGCATCTAATGTTACCTGAGCTTGAATACCAAAACTTATAAACAAAACAGAAATTATAGTAAAATGTCTCATATTTATCATGTTTTAGATTATGTGTTTTAATAGTGATATCCTTGCAAATATATGCAAGGATATCATCTAAACTCAAATTAAAATCAAACTGTTAAAGAAATAATAATTTTACTTTTTAACTATAGCTTGTGTAATCTTAGCTCCCTCACCATATATATTCATATAGTATAACCCAGTAGAGAAAGCAGTTAAATCAATAATATCTAGGTTACTGTTTTTTTGAATTAATATTTTACCAGTTATATCTATAACTTCAATGGATGAAATAATATCACTTTTAGAATTTATGTTGATTACATTATTGGTTGGATTAGGGTAAAAAGAAAAATCATCCGTTAATTCTTGTTCTGTTATAGATAATAAAGTAGCTGTAGGGTTTAAAGCTCCATATATTTCGTCAGGAATAATATAACCTGCAAAATCAGCAGGAGATACTCTTGCAGTATTACTTGAGAATTCCCAATTAGGACCTGTTCCATCAAATGATGCAGCTATCCAATCGGATGCAGAAAAACCTGTTGAAGTTCCTTGTCTACCCCAAAAATGCACATTGCTACCTGTATTTTCTATTACAGTTGCTCCAGTATCTGTGAAAAATAATCCTGCATTCTCAGTAGCATCTCTAACGACAATTATTTGGCCATAACCGAACTCCCCAAAATCAGTACCATCATTAGGATCAACGTTACCAAGTAAATCATCTTCATCTAAAAACGAAACTGAATCGTATCTAGTCCATGCAGTATGATCTCCTGTTGCGTCTATATTTCCATCATCATCAGCATCTATATCAACACCTCCTGGGCTAGAAGGAGCCTGAACTAACATATAACTTGCACTCCAATCTTCAAAATTACCATCATAACCTATATCTGGACTAAACGAGGATACATCGCTACTAGAACTACCAGTAACATCGTCGCCTATCAATTCAATCGTAATGATTGTAGTATCAGGGTCAATTACAGCGGTATATGGGTTAGTAGTCACAGTCATTGTGTTTTCATCAGTAAAATTAGAAACAATTGCTAAAAAACCATTAGAGCCAAAAGTTCTTGTTCCATCACCTAGCTGAATAACTTCACCGACTTGACCGAAATCATTTCTGTCTCCTTCTCCATCTCCTTCAACATTGATTAGATATAAGTCAGTTGGTATCACAGCATCGGGAGTACCTCTGATCTCAATATATTCATTGGTAAGATCATCTCCATTAGGGCTAACAATTAGTTTGTTAAGATATACCCCAGATCCCGAAGGAATTTGAGCAAATGCGAAGCTCATTGTAAACATTATACAGATAAGTAGAAAATTTTTCATAGTGGTCCTATTTTGATAAATGAGTGAAATTTATATTTGGTCAACCAAATTGGTTAACCAAATATATAGATTTATTTTTATTTAACACAATTTTTATTGAAAATCATGTGATTCAATTGATTTGTTAACAATTTGTCATTGATGGCAAGCCTTTAGATAAGTATGTGTAGAAAAAGTAATTTTATCATTGTTATTTTTCTAAATCTTTAACAATCTTGATTGATCTCTTAGTCAATTCGGTAATTTTATTGTAATCAAAGTTTCCATTTTTATTTTTTACAATAAGCTTGGATCCCATTCCTACGCAGTGCACGCCTGCATTAAACCAAGCGACCAAATTATTTTCTTCTGGAGTCACCCCTCCGCTTGGCATAATACTAGTCCATGGGCAAGGAGCTTTTATACTTTTTACAAAATCAGCTCCTCCAATTTGGGCTGCAGGAAATATTTTTACTATTTCTGCTCCTAGCTCCTCAGCATAATTTATTTCTGTAAGTGTTGCACAGCCTGGAAGCCACGCAATTTTTCTACGATTACAAACTTTCGCTATTTCTGGGTTTAGAATAGGTGAAACTATAAAATTAGCTCCTTTTTGTATAAATAATGATGCTGTACCCGGATCAACGACAGATCCAATTCCTAAAATCATACCGGGTAGCTCACTTTCAATCCACTTTGATATTTCAGTAAATATGTCTTGCGCATGATCACTTCTATTAGTGAATTCGAATACCCTGGCACCTCCATCATAACTAGCTTTTATTACTTTTTTTACTATATCAATATCTTTATGATAGAATAGGGGAACAACACCTGTGTTTCCCATTATTTGCGCAACTTCAATTCGTGTATATTGTGCCATGTTATCTTTTTATTCGTCCTGATATGTTACCATCAATGATGTTTAATACATCAGCTTCTGTTACTAGATTAGCATCTCCTTCTATAGTATGCTTTAAAGCACAAGATGCGTTTGCAAATTGTAATGCTTTTACATCATCATAATACAAGAGACCTTGAATTAATCCTGCAGCATAAGCATCGCCCGTTCCAATTCGATCGACAACGTGAGTTATTTCTAATTCATTGGTTTCTGAAAACTCTTCACCATTCCACATTCTAGCTTTTATCTTATGCCAACTCGCATTAAGAGAAACTCTTGTCTTATCAAAGACTCCTTTGATATTAGAATATTTCTGTATAAGAAGTTTACTTGCTTGGGTGAAATCATCGTTGTTAAAGGAGTAATTAGTAGCTAGCAGCTCATTAATTTCATTTGGCCCCCCGATAAAAATATTAGACAACCCTACCAATTCGTTAAGCACATCTTTTGCTTTATGACCATAATTCCATAGGCCACTTCTGTATGCCGGATCTGCGGATATTGTAATTCCTTTTTTATTAGCAATTTCTAATCCCTGTTTTAATGCTTCAAAAGCATTAAGGGATAGAGCAGGGGTAATACCTGTCCAGTGGAACCAATCACAATTTTCTAGAGCTTTTTCCCAATTAATTTCATCAGGGTTAATATTACAAAAAGCGGAATTAGACCTATTATACGCTATAGTACTTGATCGCATGACTGCACCAACCTCCAGGAAATATAATCCCAGAGGATGACGCGAGTCAATAATCAAACCAGTATCTACTCCCAGTTTCTGCAAGTAGCTCTTTACTGCATCACCAACAAAATCGTTGGATACTGCTGTTATATGTTGTGTATTGTTACCGAATTGAGCGAGTGATATTGCTACGTTCGCTTCGGTTCCACCAAAGTAGTATTCTAATTGGTTAGATTGTTTTAATTTTTTGTTCCCTAAAGGAGCAATACGCATTAAAACTTCTCCAAAGGTTACTACTTTTTTCATTTTATGTTCTTCTTTATAATTAAATACCTAATGCTTGTCCACCACCAATCTGAATAGTTTCAGCAGTTATAAAAGCAGCATCATCACTTGCTAAGAAAGAAACAACAGAAGCAACATCTTCTGGTTGTCCTAACCTTCCTAACATAATGTTGTTTTTCCACGATGCAAAAACTTCAGGTTTCGTAGATTTAATTTGCGCATGAAATGGAGTGTCGATGGTACCGGGAGATACTGCATTAACTCTAATACTATATTCTGCAAGGTCCTTAGCCAATGCTCTGGTTATAGCATTAACTGCAGCTTTTGATGTTCCGTAAATTCCAGCTCCAGGGCCTCCAGCTGTCCATCCTGCATTAGATGTATAGTTAATAATAGAAGCATTATTTCCTTTTTTTAGATAAGGAATAGCGGCTCTAGAAGCAAAAAAAGTTGAATCAAGGTTTAAGGCCATTACAGATCTATAAAATTCTGTTGTCATTCCCTCAAATCTAGATCTACCACCTAATCCACCAGCATTATTTACTAGTAGGTCAATTTTGCCGTATTTTTCTCCAATAGCTTCGATGTTTGAAGTGACTGCTTCTTCATTTGTAACGTCGAATCCATAATACTCAGCAGTTATTCCTTGCGCTGCAAGCTCTTCTACTCTTTTGGCTCCTTTATCATCCTCGATGCCGTTTAAGATTACAGTATATCCATCGCTACCTAATCTTTGTGCAACTGCGAAACCAATACCGCCAGTGGCGCCAGTTATAATTGCTATTTTTCCTTTTAAACTCATTTTTTCTTTTTATTAATTATAAATTATTGATAGTTGATTAATTTTATGTCTATTTACTATTTATTGGTTGGCTTTTAGTGGTTGGATTTTAGTGGTTGGATTTTACCACATAAAACCCATACGCTTGCTAATACTATTAAGGTCAAAACGGCACCTACTATAAATGCGGGTGTGTAATTTCCTCCAGCTGTTAATGTAGAGACTAATGCGGTAAGACCTACTCCGGCAAACTTTGCCGACATTCCAGATAGACCAGCTAGTGTTCCAACTGTCTTTTTTCCAAATAAATCACTCGGTAATGTTTGTATATTACCAATAGCCGTTTGGAATCCAAAAAGAATAATTGCCATAATTATTACTGCATTAACTGGACTTCCAGGATCAGTCAGTAAATAGAAACATGGCAACATAATTAAGCAGCCTAAGGTGATAACAAACTTTCTGGTTTTATTAATATTCCAACCTGATTTAATACGATTTTGAGCTAGAAGCCCTCCAAACCAAGCACCAATCATTGCTCCAACATAGGGTACCCAGCCATAGATTCCAATGGCTTTAACATCCATACCATATACTTCTGATAAATAGATAGGAATCCAGAATACAAACAACCACCAAATCGGGTCGATTGCTGCAGATGCAAGCATTACTCCCCAGCTCTCTTTATGAGATAGCATTTTACCCGTTTCTGGGTTGTATTCATCGAGTTCGTTGTTCTCTACATCTTGACCTGCGTTGTTTGATTTGTCAAGAATATAGTTTCTTTCTTCTTCAGTAAGCCAAGGGTGTTTTCCAGGAGGAGCTTTCACAATTAACATCCAAGGGATTAACCATAGTAATCCCATAAGTCCAATGATTATGAATATCGTTTGCCAGCTAAAATGAATGGTCATAAAAGCAATTGCAGGAATTGATATGATACCTCCAATGGCGGCTCCTGAGTTGAAAATTCCTTGAGCAAAAGCACGTTCCTTAGTAGGAAACCACTCCGCGTTTCCTTTTGCGGCACCTGGCCAATTTCCTGCTTCAGCAATACCTAATATAGATCTAAAGATTGAAAAACTAAGAAAACCCTTTGCTAATGCGTGTAATGCAGTTGCAAAAGACCAGAAACCTATAGAAATTGCAAAACCTAATCGTGTTCCTATTTTGTCAAAAATCTTTCCGAAAATCGCCTGACCAAAAGCGTAAGAAAATAAGAAAATTGATGAAATCCAACCGTAGATGTCTTTTCGTTCGTCTGTGGACTTATCTGGATATAATTCTTCAGCAATATCTGGCCACAATACACTAAGTGACTGTCTATCGATATAATTAATTACGGTAGCTAAAGCAATTAAACCTATAACCCACCAGCGTAATCCTTTTATTTTTTTCATGATTTTATTTCTTCGTAAATGAAATATCTAGAAAATCTTCTCGGATTGGGCTAAATACATCGATTAATACACCTGCCTCAAGACAAATGGCTCCGTGAGGCACGTTTGGTGGAATAAAAAAACCATCACCGGTATTTAATACTTTTTTTTCTTCTCCGATAGTAACTTCAAAGCTTCCCGATTCTACATAAGTAGTTTGAGAATGAAAATGATCATGAATTTGGCCTATTGCTCCTTTTTGAAAGTCTACTTTAACCATCATGATATTTATATCATAGCCTATCATTTGACGTTTTATACCTTCAGCGGCATCTTCCCAAGGTTTTTCTTTCGTTTGAAAGAATACTTCACTCTTGATCTTAGAGTAATCCATAGTTTTAGTTGGTTTTTAAATTATAATTTCCTGTCCATTGATATTCTTGATTATCAATAGCGACTTTGTGCTGTTTATGAGGATCGTGTTCTTGATTAACAATCATTAATGTATAGTTCTCATTATTTTTGAAAGTTACCTTTACGATTGTATAGTCATCATCCGAAAAAATTAATTGAATATTTTTAACATCAGAATGAGGATTCTGAACTGATTCGAGTTTTGGATCAAAATTACCGTGAGGTTCTATAATGTTTACAAAAACGTGATCTTTTTTGTCATCTTCTCGTAGCATGTAAGAGGAATCATTTCTAAGATTAAAATTAGGATCATTAGCTCCCAATCTGGAAAAAAACATTTTACTTTCTGTGTTAATTAAACTTGAGATAGAGTAGAAGCTATTTTGATTTAACCAAGTTAAAGTAGCAAAGTTGTTACCACTTTTGCCTTCTGCAAGTTTCCATAGATGTTGATACCCGTTTTTAACTCCAAGAGGGGATAATGTATGTTCTTTTGCATATTCAAAATTAGCTTCCATTACCTGTCCTTGATACATGAAATTAAGGTCATATTGATGTGTTTCTTTAGATTTAATAGCATATACATCAATTATAAAAGGAGGCCTTTCGGTTGTTTGACTTTTAATTAAAGTTAATGTTCTTTGCATTTTCACTCCCTCATACGCATTCTCTTCTTTGGCACTAACAATTTGAAAATTAGTGTCTTTTAAGTTTGAAAAAAGCAATTGTGGGTTTACTTTACTTGATGCTTTTACATTAGCGCCAAATTGGGAAGTTTCATCTACTGTTACCGTATTGTGAGCTATCGTTTGTTTTGCCCAAGTTTTATTTTCAGGTAAATATCTTCCTCCTTGTTTAGATTCTACATTCAGAAATCTAGCAGCACCATAGTCTTGTAAAATTTCTTGTTTTCCATCATATAGAAATAGAGAAAGCCTATCAAAATGTCCGTGGCCCATCCCTTGAGAAGCAAATTTAAAAACTGTTGTTAGTTTTTTATCTTTTTTACCGTTGGAGATACGTAACAATGCTAACGCACCATCATTTCCATCCTTTCCGTCTGTAATTAATAATGGTTTTTTTTCGTACGGTTTTGGTTTAAAGCTCTGTAAAGCTTTTGCAACTTCAAGCCCAGCACCTGATATACTAACTTTTTTATGTGCTAAAGCAATAGGCAGTAGCGAGTTATCTTTGTAGTAGGCGTATGCAATATTGCTGGCAAATATCAATTCACTGGTTAAATAGTTCTTTTCTTTTAATGCATCATTAAAAGGAAAAAAAGCGCCATTTTCATCAGTTAGTTGCAATACTGTGGTTACCGCTTTACCTAACAATTGATCTCGGTATTCGAAGATTTTTAAATCAGGTTGATTTATCTGGATTGCTTGAGCGAAAAGCATAAAAGGCATCATAGCATATCGCTGGTAATAAGGACCTTCAGAATAATATCCTTCAGGAGAGAAAAGCATATCTATCTGCTTAAGAAAGCCTGTTTCTTTATCTTTATTACTTCCGTACAGAGCACGGTCAACCATATCCTGATCTTTGAGAACATATCCTGTCATACCAACGCCCGCTACTGCCCAGGTTCCATGATTATGTATTTTATTGAAGGTTTTTTTAGAATCAACACTAATAAATTCTGCTACTTTCTTAAAAACATTATCTTCTATTATTGTTTTGTCTTCTTTAGAAATTACATCACTTACTAGATTATATGCCTGTATTGAATTTACTAACCAAACGCTTTCATTTAATCCTTGCCAGAAAAGCTTCCCAGCTGGATGATTTTCTTTGCTTTTGGGATGTAGAGGTAAATTAGGATACATTTTAGCATATGCTAATAACATATTCGTTACAAATTTAGAGTATTTCGTGTCTTCAGTAATTGTATATGCAATTCCGGCAGCATACATTTCTCCATAATTACGTTTATGTTTTTCATGAGTATATCCACCACCGGGGTCTTTTGGAGTAGGCACCTCAATACCATTTAGTATTGCTTTGTCAGCTTTTTCTTTATGCTGTTCAAAGGAGACTTTTAAAACATCATTTGTGCTTAATAATTTTTTAATTTCATTAGCTTCAGAAGTAGATAATAAAAGTGTGGGTTTTTGATTTTTGATTTCTGTTTTGACTTCGGGGTGTTCTTTTTTATTACAGCCAAAACTTAAAACACTAAGGATTAGGGTTAGGCAAAGAGTGCCTAACCTTAATCTAATAGTATATAAAGGTGATTGGATCATTTATGATTTTATAAGATTTGTTATTTATCGTTTTTTAACCTTGATCTTTCCAGTTAGTCTCATCTGTAATAGAAGCTGCTGAGTAATCTACAGCTCCAAACTCTGTTAATACTCTATCTGTCACAATTATCCAATCGTAGTCGGCTGATCTAGGTATATTATCTGAAGAACTACCTGCAGTAAGACGCAAATGAAATCTAGAAAAATCTGCTGCACTATCCATAAATCCATTAAGTCTTACAGCTACTAAAACCCATTCTCCTGCCGTATCTAAAAGTGGTCCATTAGATTCTCTACGCTGAGCGCTTGAAGTTCCTAGATAAATCTTTGTTCTACAATTTGCACCATTGATTCTCATCCAAAAATGTAAAACAGGATCACCACCAAATCTACCTGCAGGATCTAATAAAGCGGCTGATTCTTCTCCCATTTCTTCGGTACCAAAATCATCACTAAAATCATAACAATAAATTGATGCTAAGGTACTAGTGGTTGCTTTTGGATAATCTAAATGTAAATATCTACTTCCGAAAGGTTCCGTCATTCCAGTGAACCTTGGTTGTTCTGATTCTTCTTCTCCAATGGATAATACAACTTCTGTAGGATCATTTTTATTATCTCTTACAGTTTGCAGAGCTTTGCTGTCAAAATCATAATATTCATAATATGGTCCATTAATATAAGGTATATTAAATACGGTTTGACGCATTTCTGTATCCGTAATGATAACTTCGGTAATACCAGTTTGGACATCTGCAGGCACCATAAAGGTTAATTCAGTGGTGGTGGTGGTAATAACTGCTTCAGTACCATCTACGGTCACAGATGTTGTGAAGTTTATATTGTTTCCAACGATTGTTACAACATTATCTCTTGTCATTATTCTAGGGACATTACTAGGTTCAGGAGTAGGAATGTTAACTAGAAAAGAAGAGCTTAACTCTTGTGAGATTTCTCCACTATTACTGTTATACGTTAGATTTACAGAAACAGGGTCTAAAGTTCCTGGGTTTGGAACTGTTACTACAATCACACCGCTTTCTTGGAAAGATATCACACCAGCAACTCCCCCAAATGTAACGCTCGATACTACACCAAGATTAGCACCTTCTATAATTAATAAGTCATTTGCCGTAGCTTCACTTGGTATTGTACTTTCTACAGAGGGTACAGGATATGATACAGTTAAACTTTCTGTTGAGGTAGCTGTAAACTCTAAGTTTTCTGCACCTTGTCTACTTAAATCATTAATAAGTACAATTTGTCCTGAAACAACAGCAGGGTCAACTCTAAGTAAAATTTGAGTATCACTAATCTTACTTTTAATTTCGGTAGGAATACCACCAATAGTTGCTCTATCTACGAATTGTAAAAACTCTCCTTCTACAAGTACATCTTCAAGTATTTCTGCACTTGGTGGAGAAAAACTAGAGATTATTGGAGTTGCGGATTCTATTTCTTCAACGGTCTGATCCACTTCTATATCCGCATCACAGGATGAGGATATTACAAATATCAACATTAAACAGAAAACCAATAGCCCAGCTAAGATTCTCTTGAAAGATGCTTCATAATTTTTCATAATTCTATGGTGTTAATTTTGTTTTATTGCTACCGACTTCAATCCGATACGTTGTGTTTTAAGTAACGGTGATTTCTCACTTGGAATGAAATTGTTTTTATCTTCCCATTTTGGGTTTTTATACATCACATCTTTAGAAGATGCTCCTTTTGTTATTTCTACTGTACCACAGTCAAAAATGACACAGTTACTAATACTATTTTTGTTTCCTTTTAGATTCACAGGATTCACAACTTTATAGCTTTTTTCAAATACTGAATTATGAATCTCAACAGATACGATACCTTTATTCCTAATTACCGTACCCTTTTCTGTATTACCTACATTGCTGAATACAGAATTATCAATTATAAGTTTTCCACCTAAAGTTGACTCATCAGTTCCACCTCGATAATAATTTACAGCCCATTGATCGATATCCTTAAAAATTGTATTATCAATATGTAATACTTGAGCACTGTATTTTCCGTTATCATCTTTTTCTTCAGATAAATTAATTCCTCTATAAGCATTTTCAATTCTGGAATTTACAATACTAACAGTGTCAGCAAAGGTTCCTTTATAGGCTTTGTATATGCTTCCACCTTTTTTGTTTTTGAAGCCATGAATATGACAATTATCAATAAATACAGAATAAGCTTCAGATATACCCTTATCAGGAGAGACTACTGCATATTTTATTGGGGTACTTAAGTCTCCTGATATTTCAAGATTATTTAATCGTAAGGTATTGCCTCTTTCAACTCTAAAGAAATAAGTCGGGTTTTTTTCTAAGCCTTCTTTTACTTTTAATAAAGGTTTTTTGTCTTTAGAGTTTCCTTGGATAGTAACACTAGACGGAATTTTTATCCCTTTTTCTAAAATGTATTCTCCTGATTTAAGTTTAAGGGTACTGCCTGAAGAAGCTTTTTTTAGTGCTTTACGTAAGGTCCCTATACCAGGTTCTACTTCAATAATTTCAGGTTCTATTATTGTTTTCTGAGGTGTTACTTTTGAATCCCAAGAAGTACCACTTTTTAAAATAAGTGCCTTGGGAAGTTTATTATTACCAGGATTATATGCTCCGGCAATAAAAGTATTTCTCTTAGCTCCAGTAATATCAAGCTTAGGTGATTTGTTTTCAGATTTAGAATTTTTGATTAACTCTTCATTAGTAACTTTGGGTATATAAAGAATGTCATCTAAAGTATCCCAGTTGACTTTTACCTTTGAAAAACCTGATTGATTAAAACTTTTTTCGGAATCAAGAATATTTCCATAGAATTTAATCCCATCTAGTTTATCATGTACTGTTGCAATATCACCATTTTCGTCATTGAAAATTAGATTGTTAGCGAAAACAGTATTTATTGGAGCTAATGATCTTTCCTTATCACTTCCAGCACAAAACTGAATAGGTGAACAATTAATAATGGTATTGTTCTGAATGTTAACATCCTTTACTCGATGATATCTGTTAGCAGGACTATTAGGTACACCATTCATGACTACAATCGGACCTCTAAAACCATCTCCAGTTAAATTCATCATCAAATTATTTCTAACAACATGACCAGCATTTATTACTCTAATGCCTCCGGTGTTTGGCTTTTGATTTCCTATGAAAACATTACTTTCTATCAAACACCTATTCCCATGTCTCAAAGTCAGTACACCTTCACTTTCTAGAAAAAGGTTGTTACGGTAAACGTTATCACAAGATTTATTAGAAATGATTTCTAATTCTCCATTACATTTTTCAAAAACATTATCCTCTACAATAGTTCTGGATGATAATAATGAATTTTTACTCGTTCCAATTCTGATTGTTTCACCACCATTAAATCCTAAAGAAGGTCTTTCTCCGAAATAATTGTGATCAATTCTATGATTATTTTGGATATGTTCTTCTCCTTTTAACCAAACTACCAGGGTAGTGCCAGAATTAGTTTTGCCTGAAAAATAATTATGATCTAATCTGTTGTTTTTGCCCCAAACGCTTACCCACTTAGAATCTGTTGCTTTAGAATCTGGATTGTAATACGTAATAGCACAATCGGTTAATCTAGAGTGTGTTGCAAATTCTTTTGAATTTACTCTAAAAGAAATCACAGACTTACCAGAAGTAAAACCATTCTTAAACCATAAACCTTTAACTATTAAATGAGATCCTGCCATTTTTAAATTGGAATCCCCGGTAATGAATACCTTACCGGATTCTTCAGCTTCAATTATAATTGGATTTTCTGAAGTTCCTTGACCTTTTATTACTAATTTGACATCTTTCCATTCTCCATTTTTTAATATGATATGATCACCAGCTTTTATAGATTTCATAGCGGTATTGAATTCATCAATATTAGCTACTTTAATCTCGTTAGCATAACCAATACATCCAATAAAAAATAGAAAGATTGATAGTATTCTAGGAATGATATGTTGTTTAGTTTTAGACATTAATAACCTATGTTTTGAGCTAAATTAGGATTGTTGTCAATTTCTCTTTGTGGTATTGGTAGTAATAATTGAAAATTAGCTATGGGTCCAGCACCGCGATCTGGATTGTCTGGATCATTATATGCAAACTCTGTATTAAAGTGTGCATTCAGTACTGCCAATGTTCTTCCAGTTCTTAATAAATCAAATAATCTATGATTTTCGAAAGCAAACTCCACACGACGTTCTTGTTCTAATGCTAGTCTAAAAGCAAATGAAGAAGGAGTGTCTGCTTCTGTTAAAGGCTCTAGGTCAGCACGTACACGAACCTTATTAAACTCTGTTAGTGCTTCCGAAATTCCTCTAGCATCAACATATGCTTCTGATAACATTAAGAGTACATCGGCATATCTTGTTACAGGAAAGTCCACGGGTCCATCTTCTACAGCGGATGCAGATGTAGGATTATATTTCAAGACATATTTATCTAATCTAAATTCATCATCTTCTGGACCATCGTCATTTTCTATGGTAAAGCCATCTGCCATAGAGCTTGCTTTTCTAACATCGCCTACCTCATAAGCATTAGACATATCTTCTGAAGGAATATTACGACCATCTCCGTCTCCAAATACTCCTAATATAGATCCAGTACTACGAACAGGAGCGAATAGATTTGGGAATATGGATCCTAAACCAATCAACCCTGTTTCATAACGAACAGAAAATATAACCTCTTCATTGATTTCATTGTTCTCATCAAATAATAGATCATAATTATTGACTAAATCTCGATCACTTTGGTCTCTTACATACTCTAATTGTGTAATGGCTGCTTCTAGATCTCTTTCTGGCGATGTTAAATATACTTTACCTAGTATCGTTCTTGCAGCAATACTAGTAGCTCTTCCAAACTCTGATTCATCATAGGAATCTGGTAAAAACGCTACAGCATCTAATAGATCTTGTATGATAAAGTCATATACCTCGGTTTGTGCCTGTCTAGCTAATAGTAGTCCTTCTTCTCCAATAACAATTTGATCAGAAATAATAATACTACCATACAATCGAGTAAGATTGAAGTGTAATAAAGCTCTTATGAATTTAGCTTCGCCCTCATATTGGTTTCGCAAACTTTCATCTTCTGCAACATCTAGGTTTGCAATAACTCTATTGGCTAGGGCTATTGCCTTATAAGAAGCAGCATAATATTCTTGGTTTAGTGTATTATTTGTTTCTACCTGATATCTGTCAAGCGTAAAGTTTTGAAAATTAGATTCAGGAGAAGCATCAGGATCAGTAAATGTATTGTCACTGCGTTGTTCGGTAACACTCCATTCTGCTTCTAGCACTTCGTATAGCCCTGAATACGTAGCTATTACTCCTCGGTTTAATTCATCCTGATTAGCATAGAAATTAGAATCAGTTCTAAAAGAAATCACTTCTTCATCTAAGTCACAAGATAACGTAAACAATGTAATAGTAAACAGCACGCAAATCTTAAGATTTATGTTTCTATTTCGGAATTTAAAAATATGTTTCATTGTATATATGTGTTGTTCTAAAAGTCAATTACATAAAGAATTTTATCTTAGTTAATTGATTTAAAAATTACTTTATTAAAAGTTTATATCTACACCCATTGCAAATTGCCTTTGTATAGGTGTTACACCTCTTTGATATCCTCTTATTAGTACATTATTTCGATTTGTGATACCTTCTGGATTATTTCCTAAATAGTCATTAGCAGCGCTGTACCATAAATTTTGGCCAGAAAAATAGATTCTCATTTTTTCTAAACCTATTTTTTGTATTGCTGTATTAGGAATAGAGTATCCTAGTACTACTTCTCTTAAAGAAATATATGAGGCATCTTGAACAGCAAAATCAGTTGATAAATATTCGATACCAGTTCTTATACCTGGATTGGTTGCGTCAATATTTTCATTAAAAAATTGACCTTCGGCATAAACCCTGCTATATCGTTGTATTTCGTTATAGAAAGCTTCTCCCCAAACTACTTCACCTCCTTGAGATCCTTGAAAAGAAAAATTTAGGTCTAAGTTACCATAGGTAATATTATTTGTGAACCCATATATGAAATCTGGGAATGGATCACCAATTACCGTTCTATCATCTGCATCAATAACTCCATCACCGTTAACATCAATTCTCTTAAGACCACCTACAACATCGGCATTACCTGTAGGACTGTTATCTAGTTCTTCTTGGTTATTAAAAATTCCATCAGTTCTGAATCCAAAAAATTGAATATAAGGGTCTCCTACACGAGTAATGTACTGATCTGTACGTTCTCCATTAGTAATAACTTGCTCAGATCCACCAAATGAAATTAATTTATTCTCATTTACGGAAATGTTCGCACTGGATGTCCATTTTACTTTTCCTCTTCCAATATTTGTAGAAATATCAAGTTCCCAACCTTTATTTTCGATTTTACCAATATTGTTCCATTGTTCATCAAAACCAGTAGCGTTAGATATCTGTTGTCTCAATAGTAACTTTTCTGATAACTTATAATAGTAATCAGCTGTAATACTAAGGGCACCACTAAAGAATCCAATATCAATACCATTATTGAATTCTGTATTGGTCTCCCAAGTAATATCTGGATTTCCTTGTAATATACCAACTTCTCCTTGTCCGGTAGTAACTCCGCCATTACCTAAACTATAATTTCCAAAATCTACTAAGGTTTGTGATAAAAAATCAAATAATGGAGGCGCAGCACCAGAAATACCCCAACTTGATCTTAATTTCAAATTGTTAACAGTATTACCAATACTATTTTTCCAGAAATTTTCATTGGCTACATTCCATCCTATTGATATCGATGGGAAATATCCATATTTATTATTGTTACCAAATTTATTAAAACCGTCTGCTCTTCCTGCTAATGAAATTAAATAGCGATCTTTATAGGCATAATTTATTCTTGCTAAATACGAAGATAAAATAGTTTCATCTTTTAATGTTTGGGTTTGATCAAGATCTATAATAGACCCTCCATTAAGCGTAGTAATGTTTTCATCGTCAAAATTAAATACCGTAATATCAGTTAAGCGTTCAGAGGTGTTTTCATAAGTGATACCAGCTAATAAACCTATGTCATGACCATTAAAATTTCTATTATAACTCAAGGTATTTTCATTAATATACTTTACCGTAAGCTGATCAGCCAATACACCTTCAGTTTCCCCGTCTCGATCGCCGTCAGATCCAAAAAATTCTTCAGCTGTTCTGTATCTTACATACCCGCCAATTGATGATTTAAGAGTAAGTCCTTTAGCAATTTTCCATTTAACAGAACCATTAGCTAGCATTCTATATTCAAAACGATTTCTTCTTGCAGATTCTTGTCTAGAAATAGGATTAAAATTCCCAGAAGACCAAAGATTTTCTAAGTTCCCAGTATTTCTTACCTCTCCAGTATTACGGTCGATAAAATCGAAATTTAAATTGGTAAAGTGAATGGCATGTGCATAACTTCCCACAGGCTCTCCCGTTAAATTAGAAGTATAATCATTATGTCTAACAGGAATCCAAGACTCATATCTTCCAGTATCGGTAAAGTTAATGGCCGATCTTCTTGTAAGCGTATACGAAGGATTTATTTTTAAATCAAAACTTAGGTTATCAGATAATTTCGATTTAATTCTAGCTGATAAATTTAATCTTTCTAAATCGTTATCTTTTCTCAATCCTTCATCTAAAATATAATTACCAGAAATTAAATAATTTGTTTTTGCACCTCCACCATAAACATTTAATGAATAATTACTTATTCTAGCAGCATTTCTTAATGCTTCATCGGTCCAGTTTGTTGGGCCACCGATATTTTGAGCAATTGTTCTTTTACCTACTTCAGTACCTGTATAATTAATTAAAAGAGGGTCTCTTCCATCGCGAGCAGCAATAAAGTTTTCTACTAGTTGATCTCTATCTCTATCTAAATCAGAATATTCTATAGCATCTATTAAATCAATTTCTAAAGCAGCTTGTTTGAAACCGGTCAAGGTTTTAAATTCATACGAAGTTTTTTGTGATTTACCTTCTTTAGTAGTTACAAGTATCACTCCGTTTGCACCTCTGGATCCATAAATAGCAGTAGAACTTGCATCTTTTAATACTTCAATAGATTCTATTGTACTAGGATTTATAAATTGTAATCCATCATCAAACGCAAATCCATCAACGACTACTAATGGGGCAGAACTAAGACTGATAGAACCAATACCTCTAATAATTATTTCTTCTTCTTCCCCTACATTTCCTGAAGTATTTCTTATTTGAACTCCAGCAATTTTTCCTTTAATGCTATTGGCTACATCAGAATATGGTAATTCATCAAGGTTTTTGTTTTCTAACCTAGAGACAGAAGCTGTTAAACTAGATTTTTTCTGAACCCCATAACCAATAACTACGACCTGTTCAAGTTCAGAAGCTTCTTCTTCAAGAGCAACATCAATTTTGGTTTGATTGTCAATAGCTATGGTTATTGTTTTCTTTCCAGTAAATGAAAACGAAACAATATCGCCTTTATTTACGTTAAGTTGGTAACGTCCATCAAAGTCAGTAGTAGTTCCAGAATTTGACTTTAATATCAACACATTTACCCCTGGTATAGGTATTCCATCTTCCTGAGAAGTAACTATCCCTTCTAATGTAATGCTATCTTGAGCAAGCATTGTACAATGATATAGAACAATCAGGATGATCGTTATAATCTTTTTAAAATACATAAGTAATTATTTTTGTTTTTAAATGCTTTAGTTTAAACAACTAATTGATCATTTTTTGATATTAAAAAGCAAAACTTAAATTATGTAATTACCTATTTCAAAACAAATCATTAAAAATTGATAAATCGAAGAACGTTTATCTATTTTTTATATCTTTGTTTTAATCTATCTATAAGTAATTATAGTAATGATTTTACTTTTTAAACTAAGTAAAATTTCGAAAATAAAGGGATTAGTGTGGTAGCTGTCCCTTTTTTTTATTTTTGTGATTTGTTACATATTTGATTTGTGTTAGAATTATTTCCCTTCTTTGATATTCTTAATCATAACAAAATCTGTAAAGATCTTTAAAATGTTCTTCAAGTTTTGTAACAGCTCTATCGGGGTCTTTGTCGATTATAGCATCAATAATTGATTGGTGTTCTTTTATTAATAAATGGTTTTCATCTTTATCACAAACTTTATTAGCTACAAAGCGAGTAATAATTTCTGGTGTGATTACTAACATTAAGGAGTTAATCACACTATTGCCGCTTGCCTCTGATAGTTTAAGATGAAACATTAAATCTTCTTCTACCGCATTCAAGCCGTTGATAGCTTTTTCACTATAAGCCTCATGTGCGGCTTGTATTTGACGTATATGTTCATCTGATCTCCTTGTCGCTGCTAATCTTACAGCATTTGTTTCTAGTATCAATCTTGTTTCTACTAAAGATTTAAAATCAGGTTCCTGTAATTGTAAAATATCGGTCATCATTCCATTAAGTGCGGTCACACCTATATTTGATACTCTTGTTCCACTTTGAGGGTATTTTTTAACCAATCCATAGAATTCTAACCTTTGAATAGCTTGACGTAATTGATTTCTGCTTACTCCTAAGTTTTCAGCCAGAATTCGTTCCGCGGGAAGCTTATCACCAGGTTCAAGTTGCTTGGAAACAATTAATTCCCTAATTTTAGAGATAATTACTTCTTCGGAACCTTTTTTAGGACTGGATATAACCTCCACATCCTTTTCTATTTTCACACTCATATACTGGGTTTGATTTTAACTGGTTGACCAATCTGGTTAACCAAAAGTATAGTTTTTTTTTATTTTCACAAAATTTATATGTTAAAAAGATTAAGAAAGTTCAAAAAAGTTATATTTTTTTAATCAAATACACATCTTACATCTTTTAGGTACTATAAAAAGTGATTCATGAAAAGAGTGTTTTTTAAAGTGTAATTATGATATATTAACTGTATGAATGATAATAATATGACTTAATTTTTTGCTAGTTATTCTTTTTACAGTTAAATATAGCGAAAAACATTATTTCATATACATTGCTAACTTGGTTTTTAATTAATTAAATATAATTTTTATATCATTTATTTAAGTATTTTATTAAATTGTAGTTTGGTTTTTACGAAAGTCATAATTTTACAAGATTGTTTGTCTTTAGTTTATATGTAAAGACTTTTTTTATGTAATATTGTACTATCTAGTTAACGAAAGGGGCCAAGGCCGACGATTTAGAGTTACTATTATGAAAACGGCAAATTTTATTTTTACAGAGGTTAAAGTTCAATTATTGAACAGATTAGGTAATAACATTATATCTACACGCTGCTTTCGTCGCCCCTTGGGGGTTTAAAATTATTCTGAAATAGGTGCGTCCTGTTTCCCTAAAAAATATTCCATTCTTGATTTAGTTGCAATTATTTTCAAAAGTATATTTCTATATCCATTGATTTTTAATGTAACTAAGCTTGAATCTTTCTAGGAATAACGCCATTAAATTTTTAATTATTTAAACTTTTTGATAAACGAAATTCATGCACAATGGATCAGTGTTTATAGTCAATAAGTTTAGCTTAATAAATAACATCGGATCCTGAATAAGGTAACAGAAATGAACTGATGAAACAGATAGAAATTGTTATAGCTACAAAAGAACATCTTGCATATGCTAGAGAAATATGTATGGTTATATCGGACTCTGCAAAAGTAAGAGGAACTGGTATAGCTAAGCGTACTCCTGAATATATAAAGACCAAAATTAGAAATGGGAATGCAATTATAGCATTATATAATGGAGCGTTTGCAGGTTTCTGTTATATAGAAGTTTGGGGTCATGAAAAATATGTAGCCCATTCTGGTCTTATAGTGCATCCGGATTATAGAAATCAAGGATTAGCCAAAAGAATTAAAGAGTTTACTTTTAATTACTCTTTAAAAAAGTATCCCGATTCTAAAGTTTTCGGAATTACTACAGGGTTGGCTGTAATGAAAATAAATTCAGATTTAGGGTATAAGCCAGTTACGTTTTCAGAATTAACAGATGATCCTAAGTTTTGGGCAGGATGTAAAACGTGTACAAATTATGACATTTTAAAATCTAAAGAACATAAAATGTGTTTATGTACTGGTATGTTGTATGATCCTTCAACTGAAATTAGGAAAAAAGAAAAGTGGTACGATAAAAAAGTATTGAAAAGATTAAAAAAAATAAAACAAACAATGCTAACAAGCAATAAACAATTGTTGTTATGGAAAAAGTAGTAGTAGCATATAGTGGAGGTTTGGATACCTCATATTGTGTAAAATATTTAATTCACGAAAAGGAATTGGAAGTTCATACTATATTGATAAATACAGGTGGATTTTCTGATGAAGAATTAGTAGAAACAGAAAAAAGAGCTTATGAATTGGGAAGTAGTTCTCATGTGAATAAAACAATATTAAATGAATTTTATCAGAAAGCGATTAAATATCTAATTTTTGGTAATGTCTTAAAGAATAATACATATCCATTATCTGTAAGTGCAGAAAGAATCTTTCAGGCTATAGAGGTAATTAATTATGCTAAAAAGGTTGGAGCAAAATATATCGCACACGGAAGTACTGGTGCAGGTAATGATCAAATTAGATTTGATGTGATTTTCCAAACGTTGGCTCCCGAAATTGAAATTATTACTCCAATAAGAGATTTAAAATTATCTAGACAAGCAGAAGTTGAGTTTCTTAAAAAACATGGAGTGGATTACAGTTGGGAAAAAGCACAATATTCTATTAATAAAGGTATTTGGGGGACGAGTGTAGGGGGAAAAGAAACTTTAACATCGCATAATGCTTTGCCAGAAGATGCCTATCCAAGCCAACTTCAAAAAGAGAAGGAAGAAACAATTACATTGAATTTTGAACAAGGCGAGTTAATTGGTTTAGATGGAATCAAGGACACTCCTGTAAAAAACATTCAGAAATTGGAAGAACTGGCAAGCTCCTTTGCTATCGGTAGAGATATTCATGTAGGAGATACTATTATAGGAATAAAAGGAAGAGTTGGATTTGAAGCAGCAGCACCTTTAGTAATTATAAAAGCTCACCATTTATTAGAAAAACATGTGTTAACTAAGTGGCAACAATATTGGAAAGAGCAATTAGCAAATTGGTACGGTATGCTGTTGCATGAAGGTAATTATCTGGATCCTGTGATGAGAAATATCGAGGTATTCCTAGACGATTCTCAAAAATCAGTAACAGGTGATGTAATGGTAAAGTTGAAACCATATCATTTTACATTGGTAGGAATCGAATCAGAATTCGATATGATGAAATCAGATTTCGGTCAATACGGCGAAATGAACAATTCATGGACTTCGGATGATGCTAAAGGTTTTATCAAAATTTATGGTAATGCAAATAAGATATATCATAATGTAAACCCAAGCGAATTATGATAAAAGCAGGAATCATAGGTGGCTCGGGATATACAGCTGGAGAATTATTAAGGTTATTAGTTAATCATCCACAAGTAGAGTTAGATTTTGTATACAGTACTACGAATGCAGGTGTTGCTATTAGTAAGCAACATGTTGATTTGTTGGGAGACATAAACCTTTCGTTTACAGATATGATTAATCCAGATGTAGATGTTCTGTTTTTATGTCTAGGACATGGTAGATCAAAAGCATTTTTAGAAACAAACACTTTCTCAAAGACTACTAAAATTATAGACTTAGGAAATGATTTTAGATTAGAGAATGATCATAAATTTAAAGGAAGAGATTTTATATATGGTTTACCAGAATTACAAAAGGAAAAGATTAAGTCTGCTCAACATATTGCTAATCCAGGATGTTTCGCAACGGCAATTCAGTTAGGATTATTGCCATTAGCATCTTCGAAAATGTTGATAGATACAGTTCATGTGAATGCAACTACAGGAAGTACTGGAGCAGGAGTAATGCCTGGTGGTACAACACACTTTAGTTGGAGAGATAATAATTTCTCTAGTTATAAGGTTTTTACACATCAGCATCTGGATGAAATTCATCAGAGTGTAAAAGAATTACAAACCAGTTTCAAATCTCCTATTTTCTTTATTCCTAATAGAGGGAATTTTAGTAAAGGAATTTATGCTACAATGTATACTAAGTACAATGGTTCTGAAGAAGAGGCAAAAGAACTTTATATATCGTATTATAAAGATGCAAAATTCACAATAGTATCAGATTCCGAAATTCATCTGAAACAAGTGATAAATACAAATAAATGTATTCTTCATATTACTAAAAAAGACGGTATGTTATTAATTACATCGGTAATTGATAATTTAATAAAAGGAGCTTCTGGTCAAGCTATTCATAATATGAATTTGATGTTTGGATTAGAAGAAAAAATAGGATTAGAATTAAAAGCAAGCGCATTTTAAGATGAACAAAATTACAATCATAGGAGGAGGTAACTTAGGGAAATCCATAATATCTGGATTGGCTGATAGTGATCTATTTGAAGCAGAAAATATTACTGTAGTAGATAAATCTAAATATAATTTAAAAGAAGTAGAACAGAATTTGGGAGTATCTACTTCCCAAGATATTATAACATCCATAAAAGATGTGAAATGGGTAATTCTTTGTGTGCAACCTAGGCAGTTGGACGCGGTTCTGCAAGAGATTAAAGATGTAGTGACTAACGATCAAATATTAATCTCTACGGTTACAGGAACTTCTATCGCAGAAATTAATGAGGTAGTTCCTAATAATAAAGTAGTACGTGTAATGCCTAATACCGGAGCTGCAAAAAAATTATCTATGACTTGTATTGCAGCTAATGATGATGTTAAGGAGGAACTGTCTATAGTAGAAAAAATGTTCGATACTATTGGAGAAACTTTAGTGATTGAAGAAAGATTAATGCAGGCAGCTACTGTTTTGGGAGCTAGTGGAATAGCATTCTTTTTAAGGTTTCTTAGAGCTATGATACAAGGAGGAATCCAAATGGGGTTTCATCCGCATGAAGCTCAGATTATAGCAGTACAAACTGCTATAGGAGCAGCAACACTTGTAGCAGAAAATGGAACACATCCAGAGCGTGAAATTGATAAAGTAACTACACCTCAAGGATGCACGATCGAAGGATTAAATGAAATGGAGCATCAAGGATTAAGTTCCTCAGTTATAAAAGGAGTAATGGCTTCTTATGAAAAAATTAATACAATTAAATAAAAATCTATGAAACTATTCGATGTATATCCTTTATACGATGTAGAGCCTGTTAATGCCTATGATAGTATTGTGGTAGATAAAGATGGAACTGAATATTTAGATTTATATGGAGGCCATGCTGTAATATCTGTAGGTCATGGACATCCACATTATGTAAAAAAAGTAAAAGAACAAATAGAAAAAATAGGGTTTTATTCTAATGCCGTTCAGAATAGTTTACAATCCGAGTTAGCAGATAAATTAGGCAAAATGTCTGGGTACAATGAATACCAGTTATTCTTATGTAATTCTGGAGCAGAAGCAAATGAAAATGCTTTAAAACTAGCCTCTTTTTATACGGGTAAATCTAGGGTTATTTCATTTGAGAATGCCTTCCATGGTAGAACCTCTGCGGCGGTTGCAGCTACAGATAATACTAAGATTAATTCACCCTTGAATATGCAACAAAATGTCACCTTTTTGCCATTAAATAATTTAGATTTAGTCCAAAAAGAATTAAAAAAAGGAGATGTATGTGCTGTAATTATTGAACCAATTCAAGGAGTTGGAGGTTTAGATGAAGGAACAACCGAGTTTTTTAAGAGATTAGAAAAATTATGCAAAGAAAATAGTGTAGTATTAATTTTGGATGAGATACAGGCCGGATTTGGTAGAACTGGGAAGTTTTTTGCACATCAATATCACGGGATTACACCAGATATTATTTCTATTGCTAAAGGAATGGGTAATGGTTTCCCAATTGGAGGCATTATGATTGCACCGCACATCGAACCTAGTTATGGAATGCTGGGTACAACCTTTGGAGGAAATCACTTAGCTTGTGTTGCAGCTTTATCAGTTTTGGAAATATTAGAAATGGAGAATTTGATTGATAATGCAAAACTAACAGGAGATTATTTTATGTCTGAAGCGATTCGACTTCCTGGAGTAAAGAAAGTGAAAGGAAAGGGATTGATGCTAGGGTTAGAATTTGATTTTGAAGTTAGTGATCTTCGAAAAAAACTAATTTATGATGAGCATATTTTTACTGGAGGTGCAATGAACAAAAAGTTACTACGGATACTTCCGCCTTTAACAATAGGTAAATCTGAAATAGATCAGTTCATTAAGGCATTGCAAAAAGTTTTAGTACCAAAAAAGATATAAATATGAGTATTACATTAGATATATCACAGAAAAACTCAGTGTTACGAAAGATGGCTGTACTGGTAGATGAACATAGAGACAGTATACTTAAAGCAAACTTAAAAGATCTTGCATCCTATACAGGAGATGATTTGGCAATGCGGGATCGATTAGAAGTAGATGAAAGTAAAATCGAGACTATGATTGCGGCACTTACACAATTAAGCAATCAAGAAGATCCAATAGGAGTGGAACGTTTTCGATTTACTCATGATAATGGTATGCAGGTATTTAATAAAACTGCTCCGTTTGGGACAGTGTTAATTATCTATGAATCTAGACCGGATGTAACTATAGAAGCAGCAGGAATTGCATTTAAATCGGGAAATAAAATTTTGTTAAAAGGAGGAAAAGAGTCTTTATATTCTAATCTGGGAATTGTAAAACTATGGCATCAAGCTTTGTTTGACAATAATATTTCAACCGATTGGGTAGAGTATCTCAATTATAATAGATCAGAAACCCAAGCATTCTTAGAAAAACCAACTCAAAATGTGGATTTAATTGTTCCTAGAGGAGGAGAAAAACTGATAGCATTTGTAAAAGAACATGCTACGTGTCCTGTGATCGTCAGTGGAAGAGGTAATAACTTTGTCTACGTTCATAATGAGGCTGATAGAGCATTGGCTTTGGATAATATTATTAATGGAAAGACAGATAAAATTTCTGCTTGTAATGCTGTGGATAAGGTTTTAATAGATAAAAATCTTCCTAATAAGGAAGATTTTATAAGAAACCTCATCACAACGCTTAAAAATTTTAATGTAGAAATAATAGGTGATCCGTCATTGTCGAAATATGTAGATGTAAATCCAATTTCTGATGATAATATATGGCAAGAAGAATTTTTAGATTATAAAATTGTTATTGGAGAAACAGAAAACGCTCCAGAAGCAATTTCGAAGATCAATAAATATAGTGGTGGACATTCTGCGGCCATCATTACTAGAAATCAAAAAGAAGCTGAGGTTTTTATGGCAAACGTAGATTGCGCAGCAGTATATCATAATGCCTCCACTAGATTTACAGATGGTTTTCAATTAGGTTTAGGAGGAGAGTTAGCGATAAGTACGGATAAGTTGCACCAAAGGGGGCCAATTGGCTTACAACATTTGGTTACAAATAAATGGTATATACATGGAAATGGGCAGATCAGATAAGAAGAGAATAGTATTGAAGATAGGGTCTAATGTCTTAACCAAAGAAACAGATCATATATCTAGAGGTAAGATAGAAGATATTGGTAAACAAATTGTCGCCTTACAAGATGCATATGAATTTGTGCTTGTTAGTTCGGGTGCGATTGCTGTGGCTAAGCAATTTGTAAACTTAGAAAGTAATGGCAAAGAAATTAATGTAAAGCAAGCATTAGCATCTATAGGACAACCTCATTTAATGCGAATTTTTCAGGAGAGTTTTAGAGATTTGGGATTACTAACATCCCAATGTTTACTGTCTTACTCTGATTTTGAAAGAGAACAATCTAAAGAGAATATAGTAAATACAATAAATGTATTAGTGGCTAATAATTACATCCCCATCATTAATGAAAATGATACCGTTGCTACTGATGAAATTCAATTTGGAGACAATGATAAGTTAGCAGCATTGACGGCTTGTTTGTTAGAAGCAGATTTATTGGTGATAGCAACAAATACAAATGGTATTTGCACTAAAGAATCTGTAGAAAATAAAACCTATGTAACGATCGATGAAGTATTTGATATAGAATCATTAACAAACGAAATTGTTTCTTCTATATCTACACATGGTACTGGAGGAATGCAATCCAAAGTACAAGCCGCAGGTATTACTCAAAATGAAGGTATAGATACATGGATCGTAAATGGTTTAGAAGATAATTTTATGGTAGATGTAATTGATGAGAAAATTTCTTTTACCAAAATAGTTAAAGCAGTATATAATGAATAATTACTTTTCGATAAAAGATATCGATTCACTTGATACATGGGTGAATGAAGCGATTGAAATGAAACAAAATCCTTTGTCTAATAAGACTTTAGGTACAGATAAAACAATAGGCTTATTATTTTTTAATCCTAGTTTACGTACACGACTAAGTACGCAGAAGGCTGCTTTGAATCTAGGAATGAATGTAATCGTAATGAATTTTACAGGAGAAGGTTGGTCATTGGAGTATGGCGATGGAACAGTAATGAATCAAGGTAATTCAGAGCATGTAAAAGAAGCAGCGCAGGTAGTTTCGCAATATTGTGATGTGCTAGCGATTAGAGCTTTTGCAAAACTAGAAAATAGAGAAGACGATTACAGTGAGAACGTCCTAAAAAGTTTTATCAAATATGCTACAATCCCTGTAGTTAATATGGAAAGTGCTATAGGACATCCATTGCAGGCACTTACAGACGCAATAACCATAACCGAGTATAAACCAATACATAACAAACCAAAGATTGTACTATCATGGGCGCCGCATCCTAAAGCCTTACCGCAGGCAGTTGCTAATTCTTTTGTAGAAATGACAAAGCGAATGGAAGCAGATTTTGTAATTACCCATCCAGTGGGATTTGAGTTAGCCAGTCATATTACTAATGAGGTGCCCATTGAGTACAATCAAGAAAAGGCGTTTAAAGATGCAGACTTCATTTACGTGAAAAACTGGAGTTCCTACACACACTATGGAAAAACATCTCAAGAAGAAAGTTGGAAAATAACAGAAGAAAAAATGAAGCTAACAAACAATGCAAAATTTATGCACTGTTTGCCAGTCAGAAGAAATGTGGTTGTAGATGATGCGGTGATAGATAGTGACAATTCGATTGTAATAGAACAGGCTAATAACAGAACGTATGCCGCTCAATTGGTTCTAAAGAAAATTTTGGAAAAAACTAAGGGATGAAAAAACAAAAGTTATTAGTAGCAAAAATAGGAGGTAACATCATTGAAGATGAAAGAGCCTTAGATTCATTTCTAAAAGATTTTGCTAAAATTGACGACCCAAAAATTCTAATCCACGGAGGAGGGAAATCAGCGACTAAGCTAGCTTCAAAATTAGGAGTAAAAACCGAAATGATAGACGGAAGAAGAATTACTTCAGCAGAGAATTTGGAGATTGTAGTAATGACATATGCTGGTTTATTAAATAAGACTATTGTTTCTGGTTTACAGAGATATAATTGCAATGCTTTGGGATTAACAGGAGCAGATGCTAATGTTATAGTTGCTGATAAAAGACCAGCACAGTTCGTTGATTATGGATATGTTGGAGATGTAACTACAGTAAACGGAAATATTATCAGAAGTTTTTTAGACATGCAGATAACACCCATATTCTGCGCTGTTACTCATGACGGTAATGGACAATTATTTAATACCAATGCGGATACTATTGCTTCAGAAATAGCATCGGCAATGGGAATACATTATGATGTTTCGCTTTTTTATTGTTTCGAGCTAAAAGGAGTTTTAGAAAACATAGAAGATAAAGATTCTGTAATTGAATATATTGATTTAGAAAAATATACAGAATTAAGAGATGCTGAAGCAATTTCAGACGGAATGCTGCCAAAATTGAAAAACTGTTTTGATGCATTACAGAAAGATGTAAGCAAAGTACATATTGCTAATGCAGATTTTATAAAAGATAATACTATAAAGCACACTACTTTGAGTCTATAATAATGATACAAGAATTAACAAACAAAAGCATTGAGCTTTTACATAAATTGATCGAAACCCAATCTTTTTCTTCAGAAGAAGAGGGAACGGCTAAGTTGATAGAGGATTGGTTTTTTCAATATAATATTCCTTTCGAAAGAGAGAATAATAATATTTGGGCCTACAATAAATATTTTGATGAAACGAAGCCAACGATTTTATTAAACTCTCATCATGACACTGTAAAACCTAATGGTAATTATACCAATGACCCTTTTAAAGCATTTGTAGAAGATGAAAAACTATATGGATTAGGAAGCAATGATGCTGGAGGATGTTTAGTCTCATTAATTACCACATTTACCTATTTCTACAATAGAGATAATTTGAAGTATAATTTCGTAATAGCAGCTTCAGCAGAAGAGGAGAGTAGTGGACCTTTAGGATTAAAAAGTATTTTAAAATATCTAAAAAATGTTGAATTTGCGATTGTTGGTGAACCAACATTGATGCAATTGGCAATTGCAGAAAAAGGCTTGTTGGTCTTAGATGTTTCCGTAAAAGGAACTGCCAGTCACGCGGCACATCCTAATGATGATAATGCGATCTATAATACGCTGAAAGTAATTGAATGGTTTAAGAATTATAAATTCAAAAAAAGTTCTGAAACTTTAGGAGATGTGAAAATGACGGTCACCCAGATAAATGCAGGAAATCAACATAATGTAGTTCCTTCTCATTGCAATCTGGTAATCGACATTAGAGTAAATGATGCATATAAAAATGAAGAAGTTTTAGAAATAGTAAAAGATGCTATGCCTAAGAATGTTGAGGTAAAACCAAGATCATTACATTTAGGATCTTCATCGATACCAAAGGATCACGCTATTGTGAAATCTGGAATCAATTTAGGAAGGACTACTTATGGTTCACCTACACTTTCGGATCAATCTGTATTAAGTTGTCCATCTTTAAAATTGGGACCAGGAGATTCTACAAGATCTCATTCTGCTAATGAATTTATTTATGTGGATGAAATTAAAGAAGGTGTAGCGCTATATATTAAAATTTTAGAAGGAATAGTATGAAACTTTGGGATAAAGGATTACCAACTGACCAAAAAATAGATATGTTTACTGTCGGTAATGACAGACAACTTGATTTGGTAATTGCTAAATATGATGTACAAGCGACATTAGCACACGCTAAGATGCTGCATAAGATTAAGTTACTTTCTGATCAGGATATTTCCGCAATTGAAAGAGAGCTAAATGTATTGGCAAAGCAGGTTGAAGAAGGAACTTTTGTAATAGAAGATCAATTTGAAGATGTACATTCTAAAATTGAATTCGAACTCACAAAAAAAATCGGTGATGCTGGAAAGAAAATTCATACCGCTAGATCTAGAAATGATCAAGTTTTGGTAGCGATGCATATGTATCTAAAAAATGAATTATTACAGATAAAATCTCAGGTCAAAGAATTATCAGAAAACTTATTAAGTTCTGCAGAAAAATATAGAGAAGTTCTACTGCCAGGATATACACATCTTCAGATTGCAATGCCATCCTCATTTGGCTTATGGTTTTCGGCATATGCAGAGAGTTTTGTGGATGATTTATATTTTGTGAATGCAGCATTAAAAGTTGTAGATCAAAATCCATTAGGTAGTGCTGCTGGATATGGAAGTTCATTTCCCATTGATCGAGAATTTACTACGAAAGAATTAGGTTTCGAAACGTTAAAATATAACGTGGTAGCTGCACAAATGAGTAGAGGTAAATCCGAAAAATCTACCGCTTTTGCTATGAGTAGTGTGGCGGGAACACTTTCTAAACTAGCTATGGATGTCTGTTTATATATGAGTCAGAATTTTGACTTTATGAGTATACCATCAGAGTTGACTACGGGTTCTAGTATTATGCCTCATAAAAAGAATCCTGATGTATTTGAATTGATCAGAGGGAAATGTAATAAAATTCAGGCATTGCCTTATGAATTGAGTTTGTTGACTAATAACTTACCAAGTGGATATCATAGAGATTTACAATTACTAAAAGAAGGAATTGTACCGGCTATTCAGGATTTAAAAGCGTGTTTAGAAATGGCAATTTACGCGTTAAAAAATGTGACGGTCAATGAAAACATATTGGATGATAATAAATATGATTATTTATTTAGTGTAGATACTTTAAATGAATTAGTAATGAAAGGAATGTCTTTTAGAGATGCGTATGTGAAAATTGGATTGGATATCGAAGACGGAAATTATAAACCAGAAAAGAATACTAAGCATAGTCATATAGGCAGCATTAATAAGCTGTGTTTAGATGAGATTAAAGAAAAATTGAAATTAGTTTAGAAAAAAAACATTATTTCAGTCTGTCATATAAAACTTTTTGTATATCGTCTGAAATCTATAAAAAGGAAATATTAAAATATGTAAGAGAAGTTGAAGCTGTTAATTGAGTGTAAGTTGAGTTAGTTTAATTTTTTAGGCTTCAACCTAGATCCTCAACGGAGTAGTTAACCGTTGAGGATTGTTTTTTTGTGCTAAACGTGTAATAATTGATATCTTAGATAAAATTTATAAATCATGAAAATAGGTTGTTTCGGAGAAGTACTTTGGGATATATTTCCGCGTCACAAAAAAATAGGAGGTGCACCACTTAATGTTGCTTTACGATTAAAAACTATGGGTATTGATGCGTCTATTATTACCAAAGTTGGCGTTGATGATTTAGGACATGATATTATACAATATATAGACAAACAAGGATTGTCTTTAGAAACCATCCAAAAGGATCATAATCATCATACAGGTGAGGTCTTGGTTACTTTAGATGATGAAGGAACCGCTTCTTATGAGATCAGTCGTCCTGTTGCTTGGGATTTTATAGAAAACATTAAACAAGCTAATGAAGAGGTGCTTATTTCTGATGCATTTATTTTTGGTAGTCTAGCAGCTAGAAATGATGTTTCAAGAAATACCTTATTCGAACTACTAAATAAAGCTAAGTTTAAAATTTTAGATGTTAATCTTCGGCCTCCTCATTATGATGCTCAATTACTTTCTGAGTTAATGAAAAGAGCTGATTTTATTAAGTTAAACGACGAAGAACTTGATGAAGTTTGCAATCATTTTGAGATAAATAAAATCACCCTTGAGGATCAAATAAAGGCTATTTCTGCATATTCTAACACTTCTCAGATTTGTATTACTAAAGGAGGAAAAGGAGCTACTTTATATCATAATAAATCTTTTTATCATAATACTGGATATACGATTAAAGTAGTGGATACGGTTGGGGCAGGAGATTCTTTTTTAGCAACATTAATTTCTAAGTTACTACAAGGGAATGAACCTCAGTTATCTATAGATTATGCCTGTGCTATTGGAGCTATGGTAGCAGGTAGCGAAGGTGCAAATCCTGTTTTTTCTGATAAAGAGGTTGAGGGTTTTATAAAAAATCAATAATTAATTTAATTTTCTAATCCAGATGTTCCTGTAATTTACTGGATTACTATGGTCTTGTAGTTTTATCGGTCCTTTCCCATGTGGTTCATTTTTAGGAGGACCAATGTATTCTGTGCTACCTAAAATTTCTACATGATCTTGTACTAGAACACCATTATGGATTACTGTAAATGATCCTGATTTTACTTTCTTACCATCAGCAAATTTTGGTTGATGAAATATGATGTCGTAGGTCTGCCATTCATTATTAGGTTTGGTTGCGTTTACTAGTGGTATATGTTGTTTGTAAACAGAAGTAGCTTGGCCGTTAGCATATGTCCTATTTTGATAACTATCAAGAATTTGTACCTCATATTTATTCTGAAAGAAAACCCCGCTATTTCCTCTCCCTTGTCCTTCTCCTTTAACTACGTCTGGAGCTTTCCATTCTAGGTGTAATTGCACACTTCCAAAAACATTTTTAGTCTGGATATCACCTGTGCCAGGTTTTACCGTCATGGTTTTATCAGGATTGATAGTCCAAGCAGCTGCTGTAGAATCTTTGGTTGAGATCCATTGTTCTAAGTCATTTCCATTAAAAAGTTGGATAGCATCCGAAGGCACATTCCCATCATTAAAAGAAATTACTTTAGGTTCTGGGTTCCAAACTTCAGTTTCCTTAGGATCTGTAATTACTTTTTCGGGTGTTGGGACTGGTTTTTCTTTTATAGTATTAAGAGGAGGTGTATCATTCATTTCTTTTTTTTGCTCATTGCAAGAAAAGATTATACTTATCGTAAGAAATAGATATATTATTTTTTTCATTGTGGTGTTTTGTTGGTTATAATCCGAGTATTCTTTTTAGCTGTTCTTTGTCAATTTCTGCTCCTGCAAAATCATCGAAAGCTTTTTCTGTGGCTTCTATAATATGCTTTTGGATGAAAGAAGCACCTTCTTTGGCACCTTGTTCAGGAGATTTAATACAACATTCCCATTCCATTACAGCCCAAACATCACATCCGTATTGTGTGAGTTTAGAGAAAATCGATTTAAAATCGATTTGCCCATCTCCTAGAGAACGATAACGTCCCGCGCGATCTACCCAGTCACTATATCCACCAAAAACTCCTTTTTTTCCTGTTGGATTAAATTCAGAGTCTTTTACATGAAAAGCTTTGATGAACTCATGATAATGATCTATGTATTCTAGATAATCTAATTGCTGCAATACGAAATGACTTGGATCATATAAGATATTAACTCTTTTATGATTTCCTGTTGCTTCAAGAAACCTTTCAAATGTAATACCATCATGTAGATCTTCACCGGGGTGAATTTCATAACAAACATCTACACCTTGTTCGTCAAAATGATTAAGAATAGGTAACCATCGTTTTGCTAATTCCTCAAACCCCATTTCGACTAATCCTGCAGGACGTTGTGGCCATGGATGCATGGTATGCCACAATAAAGCTCCAGAAAATGTACCGTGTGCTTTGATTCCTAGTCGATTACTAGCGGTTGCCGCGTTTTTTACTTGATTAACAGCCCATTCTGTTCTCTTTTTAGGATTGTTTTTACATTCATCGGGAGCAAAATTATCAAACATTAAATCATAAGCAGGATGTACTGCTACTAATTGCCCTTGCAAATGTGATGCTAATTCTGTTATTTCCAGACCATAATCGGCAACTTTACCTTTGAGTTCATCACAATAGGTTTCGCTTTCTGCAGCTTTATCCAAGTCGATTAGTTTTGTTTCCCAAGTTGGAATTTGAATTCCTTTGTAGCCGAGGTCTGATGCCCACTTACATAATCCATCTAGTGAATTAAAAGGTTCATTATCATCAATGAACTGCGCAAGAAATACTGCCGGTCCTTTTATAGTTTTCATGTATTCAAATGTTTTTTGAGATTTTAGCAGTGGAATTATTAAGTGTTATTTTTAATTCTAATATATATCAGAACTCCAATATTCACCTTTCCAATACTCATCACTTTTATATTTTAGTCCAGTTCGAGTTGTTTTTACTACTTTCTACAGCTGCATAAATAAATTTCATTCCACGCACGCCATCAGCTACCGTAGGGAAATCAGGATTTATAGAAATAACATTCTCATTTTTTACGTGTATTAATTCCTGAGCAAAACTTCTATAAATGGTTGCAAAACCTTCTAAATACCCTTCGGGATGTCCTGCTGGAATTCTCACGTATTCTGATGATTCAGGGTAGGTTCCATTTCCTCCTGGTGTATATATTTGTTTAGGTTGATCCAACCATTTTACAATAAGTTGATTTGGATTTTCTTGATACCACTCTACACTGCCTTTGGTACCATAGATTTTTACACCGAGATTATTTTCTTCTCCTGTTGCTATTTGTGAAAATGACATAATCCCTTTAGCTCCATTTTCAAAACGAAGTAAAATATTGCCGTCATCATCAAGGCTACGTCCATCTCCAAAAGCTGTAAGATCAGCTGCTATAGTATCTATTTGGATTCCTGTAATATACTCAACAAGATTTTCGGCGTGAGTACCAATATCTCCCAAAGCTCCACCAATTCCAGAACGTTTGGGATCTACTCTCCAGGTAGCTTGTTTTTGACCGGTTTTTTCTACTGCAGTAGCAAGCCAACCTTGTAGATAGTGTACGTTGATTTTTCTAATGCTCCCTAAGTCACCTTTGGCAATCATAGCTTTTGCCTGTTTTACCATAGGATACCCTGTATAATTGTGAGTCAATGCAAATACTTTCCCTGAAGAAGCAACTACTTTTTCTAATTCAATAGCTTCATCTAATGTTAATGAAAGAGGTTTGTCACAAATCACATGAAACCCATGTTCTAAAGCCATTTTTGTTGGAGGAAAGTGCATATGATTGGGAGTAACAATGGCTACAAAATCCATACGTTCATTTTCAGGAAGTTTAGCTTCTTCGACAATCATTTCTTCAAAACTTCCATATACTCTGCTATCCGGTATGTTTAGTTCTTTTCCCGAAGCAAGACTTTTTTCTTTACTAGAAGAAAATGCTCCACAAACTAATTTAATCATTCCGTCTATACTGGCAGCTTTACGGTGTACATCTCCTATGAAAGAACCTGTACCGCCACCGACCATTCCCATTTTAAGTGTGGACATAATTAACTTTCTTTATATTCTATTTTTTCATTTTTGAAGAAGATAGCAAATAATATCATTACAGCAGCTGCAAAAATAGCTGGGAATACCCAAATGTTATTCCAATTATGTTGTCCTTCAGATACTAGGTTTAAGTCTGTTATTTTTCCAGCAACATAAAACCCTACCAGCATTCCTAATCCATAGGTAGCTAAAGTAATCAGACCTTGTGCTGCACTTTTGAACTTTTCTCCAGCTTTAGAATCGGTATAGATCTGACCAGAAACAAAAAAGAAATCATAACAGATACCGTGCAATGCAATCCCAACGATAAGCATAAAGATAAGTTCTCCCGAATTACCATAAGCAAATAGAAGATATCTAGCTGCCCAGGCAAGCATTCCAACTAATATCGTTTTTTTAAACCCGAATTTTTTAAAGAAAAAGGGTAGGAGTAACATAAAAGCTACTTCAGATATTTGGCCAATTGTCATTTTTGCTGCAGGATTGGCGACACCGATTTCACCTAAAAACTGTCCGGCGTGCTGATAATAAAAGGCAAGTGGAATACATATTAATATGGAAGCCAAGAAAAACATTAAAAAGTTTCTATCTTTTAAAAGCCTTATTGCATCTAATCCTAAAATATCTGATATAGTTACTTTTTGATCTTTATTTACTTTAGGAGGTGTTTTTGGTAAGGTAAAACTAAATATCCCTAAGACCGCTGAAGCTATAGCTGTCATTAAAAAAGTGTTTTTCAACATTCCATTAGCGACTCCTTCTTCAGAATCCCAATGAAAAGCATAACTAATTACTAATCCCGCAGCTATCCATCCGATAGTTCCAAATACTCTTACAAAAGAGAACTGTTTTGCAGGATCATTCATCTGATTAAAAGAAACAGAATTCACTAATGCTAATGTTGGCATATAGGTAATCATATACCCTAAAACAAAAGGATAGAAGGCTGAAAAATCAGTCGCATTTGCCATTTGATACATTAGTAAAGCTCCGATAAGATGCAGTATTCCTAAGATACGTTCTGCATTAAAAAACCTATCGGCGATAAGACCAATGATAAAAGGAGCTATAATTGCTCCCCAAGATTGAGTAGAGTAGGCCATGGCAATTTCTCCACCACTAGTTTTTAAAGAATTTGGCAGGTAAATCCCCATAGTTACAAACCAGCCACCCCAAATAAAGAATTCTAAGAACATCATTAAGGACAACTGAAACTGAATGAATTTCTTCATAATAAATAGTTGGTTAGTTTAGTTGTTTAGAAAGGTTGATCAATAAATCTCTTGTTGCTATAATACCTTCGATTTCGCCTAGTCGTTCTCCTTCGTATTCTACTCCAATATAACCTTGATATCCAGATGCTTTTACAATTTCTAACATCTTTTTATAATCAATAGTAGTTTCGTTTCCTTCTGTATCAAAATCATAAGATTTAGCGCTCACGCCTTTAGCAAATGGCATCAGTTCTTGTATTCCCTTATATTTTGGGTATTCTTTGACACATTTAGTACCCCATCGTTCACCATCTTCGCGTTCTAAACAGAAGTTGCCAAAATCAGGGAGTGTGCCACAATTAGGCTTATTTACATTTTGCATTACTTTTGCAAGCAAGGCCGCATCAGAAGATAAGTACCCATGATTTTCTACAATTACATTAATACTTTTGGTAGCGGCATATTCGGATAATTTGCTAAGTCCATCAGTTGCAACCGCTACCCATTTTTCTGGATCATTTGTTCCGAATAAGTTAACACGTATAGAGTGACAACCTAAAAACTGCGCTGCATCTACCCATTTTTTATGATTTTCTACAGTTTGATTTCTTTCTTTTTCATCAATAACAGCCAAATCTCCTTCTCCATCTACCATGATTAATAAATTCTGGACGTTATGTTCGTTGCTTTTAGATTTTAAAGTTTCTAAAAGTTGTTGTAATGCTTTATCAGGATTTTTAGCATCTTTATAACTATATAGTTGACTTACATATTCTACACCTGTAAACCCTAGTTCTTTTGCTTTTTTAGCAAAATCTATAGGATCTAATTTACCAGATTGTATTTCTTTATGAAGCGACCATTGTGCCAGTGATAATTCAAAAAAAGGTTGAGTTTCTTCAGGTTGTTCTATAGTATTTTCTTCTTCCACGATTATTGTGTTTTCAGATGTTTTCTTTTTGCAAGAACTAACAATTAGTATACAGATAAGCCCTTTAAAAATGATTTTATGCATTGTTTTAAGTTTAGTTGTTGATTAATTTTATAAAGCCCAGTCTTTTCCTCCGGTTAGGTTTTGAACAGAATCACAACCAACATACTCTCCGGGAACCGGTAAATAGTTAAGTACATTTTCGGCAATTTCTTTTGATGTTTTGAAACCATAAATAGCTATATCTCTTACAGAAGAAAGAAATACAAAAGAGATCACTTCTTGAGAAGTTTTTTCTAAATCTTCGGGAGTTTTTACTTCAGACATCTCTTCCCAATATTTTTTTTGTGTTTCTTTCGGGAGTTTTAGATATTTATTTAGCAATGCATCATATTCCTCTACAGTAACATCATCAATATCTTTTTCTTCATTGATACCAAGTTCTGTTAAAATAACTCCTGCTCCGTATTTGAACATTTGTACTTCTTCAACCTTATCAATACCGTTATTGATAAATTTGTCAATAAACATAGGTACATGTAATGATTTTGCACCTGGTATATCAGTTTCTGGAATGATAAGGTCTACAATTTGCTCCAAAGCTTTCCCTTCATCTATTGATAAAAGTTCAGGTGTCCAGTCTAATATATATTCTTTTTGGCAACTTTGTAAAATACTAAATATTGCAGGAGTAGCAGCGATATATCCAGCTGATAATCCTATGTTTTTTAATGCTTCTCTTCTGTTCATAGTATGGAGATTAAGCGTTTTTTTGTAGTTGTTTTGCAGCGTGTTCTGCAGCTCTGGCAGTAAAAGCCATATAGGTTAATGAAGGGTTTACACAACTCGCTGAGGTCATAAAAGCTCCATCTGTAACATATACATTAGGTACAGCATGTATTTGGTTATTACCATTAAGTACGGAGGTTTTAGGATCTTTACCCATTCTAGCAGTACCCATTTCATGAATTCCTAAACCAGGAGCTCCAATATCATCCCAAGGTTGAACATCATTAAAACCAGCTTGTTTTAGCATGTTCATTGCTTCCTTGATCATATCTTTACGCATTTCTAGCTCATTTTTTTTAAATTCTGCATCAAAAGTTACTGTTGGTAGTCCCCATTCATCCGGTTTATTGTAATCCAGTGTCATTTTATTTTCGTGGTAAGGCAGACATTCTCCAAATCCCATGAGCCCCACTCTCCATCCTCCAGGTTCTAAAATCTTTTCTTTTAATTCTGCTCCATATCCTAATTCTGCAATAGTTTCTTCCCAATTGGAACGGCTAGCACCTCCTTGATATCCATATCCACGGTTAAAATTATCTTGATCAGTATCACCTCCTATATTTCTAAAACGAGGAATATATATGCCGTTCGGTCTTCGTCCTTTAAAATATTTATCCGTAAACCCATCATGTTTGGCAAAGGCACCAGCTTTAAAATGATGATCCATAATATTATGCCCTAATTCTCCAGAATCGTTCCCCATTCCATTAGGAAAACGCTCTGATTTTGATTGCATTAATATACTTGCAGATGCTATCGCAGAAGCACATAAGAATATTACTTTAGCAGTGAATTGTGTTTTTTCTTTGGTTAATGTGTCAATTACTTCTACCCCAGTAGCTTTTCCTGTTTTGTCATCATATAGTACTTGATTAACAATAGAATTAGCTCTAAGTGTCATATTGCCGGTTCTTTCCGCAGCCGGAAGGGTAGAGGAGTTGCTACTGAAATATGCTCCAAAAGGGCAACCTCTCATGCAGCGATTACGATATTGGCAATTCATTCTTCCCTCGAAGGTTTTGGTTCCAGTAATATGAGCAGTTCTACCAATTGTAAGGAGTCGATCCTTGTAGTTTTGAGCTATATTCTTTTTTAAATGATCTTCCACACAATTTAATTCCATAGGAGGTAAAAATTGTCCGTCAGGTAATTGCTCTAAACCTAGCTTTTCTCCACTAACACCAATAAAATCTTCTACTTTGTCATACCAGGGAGCAATGTCTTTATATCTTACAGGCCAATCCACAGCTATTCCTTCTTTTTTATTAGCCTCAAAATCAAAATCACATAATCTATAACTTTGTCTTCCCCACATAAGAGAACGACCACCTACGTGGTATCCTCTAATCCAATCAAAACGTTTTGTTTCGTTATAAGGATGCTTTAAGTCATTGACAAAGAAATGGCGATGTGCTTTGTCGGTGACATAACCAGTACGATGTTGTTTAGGTTGTTCTGCAATTTCTTCTTTAGACGGTTCGCCTTTTAGGTCATAATCCCAAGGATCATCATTAGCAGTAGTATAATCATCAATATGAGTGACCATACGTCCGCGTTCTAATACCAATGTTTTAAGCCCTTTTTCACAAAGTTCTTTGGCAGCCCAGCCGCCACTAATTCCCGTTCCTACGACAATTGCGTCATATTGAGGTTCTTGTTCCATATGTGTTGATGTTTACAGACAATTTATAGTCGATGTAGACGAGAAATTTTTCGTCTTATTCTATTAATTAATACAACTTGTTTCTAATAGGCTTTAAGGCACTATTAGTAAGCTCTGATAGTAGTTTTTGTTTGTCTGTTTTTCTTCTTGTTCTGGAAGAAAGGTATTGTCGCTAAAACTTGTTATAATTTATAGCTGTAAAATTCGTAATTATCAAATTCTGGTTCTAATATAAGAAGTTTGTTTGTGTTTTAACAATACAATTAACAAATCATTAATTAAATTAGTAATTCATTAAAAAATAAGAAGAGTGCTATGTCAAAAGTAGATCGAAGAAAAGCCATTAAAAATTTATCTCTAGGTATCGGTGCGATAGGTTTAGGAAGTACAGTGATAGCCCAATCAGCAGCTGAAAGTATTTCGAATACATTTCAAGATACATTAAAAGGTAATATCAATCATTCTGTATGCAGGTGGTGTTATCAGAACATTCCCTTGGATGAATTTGCAAGAAAATCAAAAGATATAGGAATTAAAGCAATAGACCTATTAAAACCAGAAGAATGGGAAATCGTTGCCAAACAAGGTTTAAGCTGCTCTTTGGCAACAGATACTTTTGCCAGTATTACGAATGGGTTTAATGATCAAGAAAATCACTCAGAGTTACAAACTAAATATCAAAATCTAATTTCTCAAGCATCTAGTTCCGGAATAAAGCAGGTTATTGTTTTTTCTGGTAACCGAAATGGTATTTCTAATGCTCAAGGATTGGAAAATTGTGCTAAAGGATTAGAACCTTTAGTTAAACATGCAGAAAAGAATAATGTTTCTTTAATCATGGAATTACTTAATAGTAAAGTAGATCATAAAGATTATCAATGTGATCATACTCCTTGGGGAGTCCAATTAGTGGATAAGATAGGGTCTGATAGTTTTAAATTACTATATGATATTTACCATATGCAAATTATGGAGGGGGATATTATAGCTACCATTAATAAATATAATAGTTACATTACTCATTACCATACAGGCGGTGTTCCCGGAAGAAATGAGATTAATGCTACTCAAGAATTGAATTATCCTGCTATTATGAAAGCCATTGTAGCGAATGGATTTACAGGATATGTAGCTCAGGAATTTATTCCAACTTATGATGATAGTTTGAAAGCACTAAAAGAAGGAATTACAATATGTGATGTTTAGGAGAAATATAATTGAACTTTACTATGGTTCATCATATAATTTCTCTTCTAAGGAAATACTTTTTTAAGTTATCTTCTTTTCAAGGAAGGGTGGTATTGTGTAAGGATGTCCTTTAATTAAGGGATCATCGTTTTAAGGTCTTGAACTACATTGATATTATGTCTTGTATATGCGAAAAGGATAAAAAGGATAATGATCGCAACAATAAACCCTAATAGATTTCCATTTTTACTGCTAGAGACTTTTTTTGATGTCTTTAGGTAAACTTTAGATAATTTCTTAGTGTATTTAGAAACAAGAGCAAAAGCTGGTGCAAAAATTAAAATCACGATTAGCATATCTATAGCTACCAATAGATATCCTTGTTCGTGAATATGTTTCTTTACATATTTAATAACAAATTCATTAATAAGAGCCGCGCAGAGTACGGCAATAGCATAGATTGCAAATTTGGTGAGTTGTTTGTTATTCATTGGGGCTACTAATTTTATATACATTGTATACAGTTCACAAGATACTAAAAAGCTTTAATTTTAAGAATGCCTATTCCATTAATATAAACTGACTCGATTATTTTATGATAAAATGCATTGCCATAACACTTTATTTTTATTAGAGTTCTACATATTAAAATGCACTACTAAAGTAACGTTAATCAGCATGTTTTTAGGGGGCACCTCTGTAGTATACCTTAGTGAGCTTACTTCGGAGATAGTATTGTCTATAAAGCGAAGACATAATCCTTGAATATTTTTAAATGATCAAGGCCTAAATTATTTTAATAAAATTTACTCTTATGAAAAACCTAAAAGAAATTGGAAAAACGTTAAGTGAATTAGATTAAAAATCCATTAATGGAGGCCATTCTGGGACTAGATTTGTTTGTATTGAGAATTTTTATTTTACCTATGATGTGCTGGAAGGACAGTTATGCAATGATGGTAGTTTGTCGCTTTGTGCATAAATTAAGAAAGAGTTATTAAACATTTTAAAACCCAGATTTATGATTCTTATATCTGGGTTTTATGTATATTTTTAAGTTATTACTTTTACATTTCAGAAACATGTTGCATCCTAATGTGAAAAGTTTTCAATGTTTGATGAACTCAATTATAATGGAATATTACCATGTTTTCGTTTAGGTCTATCAATTTTTTTCTTTTCCAACATGCTAAATCCTTTAATCAGTTTTCTTCGGGTATCTTCTGGTAAGATAACTTCGTCTATAAAGCCACGTTGAGCTGCTCGATATGGATTAGCAAACTTATCAGCATATTCAGCTTCCTTTTCTGCAAGTTTGGCTGCAGGATCATCAGATGCTTTAATCTCTTTTCTGAAAATTATTTCACTTGCACCTTTAGCACCCATCACTGCAATTTCTGCAGTCGGCCAAGCAAAATTAAGATCTGCACCGATATGTTTAGAATTCATTACATCATACGCACCACCATATGCTTTACGAGTAATCACTGTCACTTTTGGAACAGTGGCTTCACTTAAAGCATATAATAATTTAGCACCGTGAACTATAATTCCATTCCACTCTTGATCCGTACCTGGTAGGAATCCGGGAACATCTACTAATACTAACAACGGAATATTAAAACAATCGCAGAAACGTGTAAAACGAGCTGCTTTTTTAGAACTGTTTACATCTAGAACACCTGCCAAAAACATCGGTTGATTGGCCACAATACCAATACTTCTTCCTCCAATTCTAGCAAAACCTACTATAATATTCTCTGCATAGTTTTTGTGAATCTCATAAAATGAATCAGTGTCAATTATACCACCGATAACCTCGTGCATATCGTATGGTTTATTGGGGTTGTCAGGAATAATATCCGAAAGAACATCTCTTTTTTCATCAGTTAATGGATATGATATACTTTTAGGTATTTCCTGATTGTTTTGTGGTAGATAGCTCAGTAATTTCTTTACATCCTCTAGGCATTCAATGTCATTAGATGAAGTGATATGGGCGACTCCTGATTTAGATGAATGTGTACTTGCTCCTCCTAACTCTTCTGACGTTACTTCTTCATTAGTAACGGTTTTAACAACATTCGGTCCAGTTACAAACATATAACTAGTGTCTTCTACCATAATAGTAAAATCTGTGATAGCCGGAGAATAAACAGCTCCACCAGCGCAAGGTCCCATAATGGCAGAAATCTGAGGGATGACACCCGAGGCTTGAACATTTTTATGAAAAATATCTGCGTACCCGCCTAGTGACCGTACCCCTTCTTGTATTCTGGCTCCACCGGAATCATTTAATCCAATAATGGGCGCACCAACATTAACGGCAAGATCCATTACTTTACAAATTTTCTCTGCATGAGTTTCTGATAATGCACCTCCAAAAACAGTAAAATCTTGTGCGAAAATATATACTAACCTTCCGTTAACTGTTCCATATCCAGTAATAACACCATCACCATAATAGATTTCTTTTTCCATTCCGAAATCTGTTGTTCTATGAGTTACTAGAATACCTATTTCTTCAAAAGATCCTTCATCTAGAAAATAAGCTACACGTTCTCGAGCGGTTAGTTTTTTCTTTTGATGTTGTTTTTCAATGCGCTGTTTACCACCACCTAAATACGCTTGATCTATTTTTTCTTGTAGAGCTTTTATTTTTGGATTCATATACTAGTACGTTGGTATTCTTAGTGTTTGTTGATCTTCTTGATATTGTTTCAATGCAATTAATGCAGCGATTCTGGCTTCAGTTTCCATTTCGGATTTTAATACTTTAGGAGTATAATGCTTTTTAACAAAATGCGTGTCAAAATTACCAGTTCTAAAAGCTTCGTGTTCACATACAAACTTTCCAAAAGATAAAGTAGTTTGCACTCCTTCTACAATGTAGTTATCAATAGCTTTTATCATTAACTGGATCGCTTCTTCTCGAGTTTTTCCATAAGTAATTAATTTTGATAGCATAGGATCATAATAAATCGGTATATCCATTCCTTCTTCAAAACCGTTATCTACTCTAATACCATTACCAAATGGTATTTTATATGTATCTAAATGTCCTACACTAGGTAAGAAATTATTTAGTGGATCTTCTGCATATACTCTTAATTCTAATGCATGTCCTTTGATCTTTAGCTCTTCTTGTTTAATAGAAAGTTTTTCGCCTCTTGCTACTTTTATCTGGAGTTCTACCAAATCAGTTCCTGTAATCAATTCGGTTACGGGATGTTCTACTTGCAGACGAGTATTCATTTCCAAAAAGTAGAAATTATGATTTTCATCTAATAAAAACTCTACGGTTCCTGCACCGACATAATCACATGCTTTCGCAACTTTTACGGCTGCTTCTCCCATTTCAGATCGCAATGAAGGTGTTAACACAGCAGAGGGAGCTTCTTCTACAACCTTTTGATGTCTTCGCTGTACGCTACATTCTCTTTCAAAAAGGTGAATAACATTACCATGAGTATCTGCCATTACTTGAATCTCGATATGTCTTGGAGAAGCCACATACTTTTCAATAAATACAGACCCATCTCCAAAAGCAGAAATAGCTTCACTAATGGCGCGCTGCATCTGGGATTCCAGATCACTTTCTTTTTCTACTACGCGCATTCCTTTTCCACCGCCACCTGCAGAGGCTTTTATTAAAATAGGAAAACCAATTTCTTGAGCAATTTTTTTTGCTTTGACAACATCGGTTATCGCTTCGTCTATTCCTGGAACCATAGGAATGTCATATGCTTTTACAGCTTCTTTGGCAGCTAATTTACTACCCATGACTTTAATCGCTTTAGATTTTGGGCCAATAAATACGAGATTGTTTTTTTCTACTTCCTCAGCAAATTCTGCATTTTCACTTAAGAAGCCATAGCCAGGGTGTATGGCATCAACATTTAATTCTTTGGCAATTTTAATAATTTTAGATCCTAATAAATAAGATTCGCTAGAAGGAGCTTCACCTACACAAACAGCTTCATCAGCAAATTTTACGTGCGGAGCATTTCTGTCTACTGTAGAATAGATAGCAACAGTTTTAATCCCCATTTTATGAGCTGTTTGCATAACTCTAATGGCAATTTCTCCTCTATTGGCAACTAATATTTTTTTCATAGTATACTAGAAATTATGATATGTCTTTTGATTTTATCTGGGATAAGATTTTATTCGAATTCGATTAATAATTTTCCTTTATCGACGGCATCTCCTTTTGAAACTGAAATGGATTTAATAATTCCTTCTCTTGGTGAAGTAATGATGTTTTCCATTTTCATGGCTTCCAAAACTAATAAGTAATCATCTTCTTTTACCGTTTGACCAACAGTTACCTGAATATCTATAATAAGACCTGGCATTGGAGATTTTATAGAATTTACTTGTTTTGAAGCTCCAATAGAAAAACCCATTTCAGAAATCATCATATCCAAAGGGTTAGATATGGCTACTTCGTAGGTATTGGAATTGACTTTGACGGTATATTTTTTATCATTAAAATCAGATTTTATTATTTCTGTATGATAAGATTGATTACCCTCAATAATATGAAATTTTGAGTTAGAAGTTTTAATAACATCGGTTTGCAAAATAGCATCTTCGGATATCGTAGTTTCAAAATCCTTATTTATTTTTACTTTATAATGTGCACTCATAAATAAACCATTCAATTGGTGGATAAATATAAGTATTTATATTTATCGTGAATGTTTGTTAAGAATATTTTAAAATATGTTTGGCTAAAGCGGTATTTTTTGTGATTTTTTCAATTAAAGGGTGAGCTTACTATTTAGAAAGGTTTGCAAAAAGGCATCAGAAGAGTATTATTGTGATCGCAAATAACATATTTTATGCTTCTATATTCTTAAAAAGTTGGTAAAAAAAGCAGACGATTATAGCTATATTTACAAAACATACATAATCCTGTTTGTTATTGAACGATTTTAATATATGTCATTTATTGAAGGCTTTTTTATTGGAATAGCGATGATCATATTTGTTGGTCCAGTGTTTTTTTTATTATTAAATAGTAGTTTTCAATACGGAATAAAAGCGGGTGTGTCTGTCGCTTTAGGAATCATAGTTAGTGATATCATCTGTGTTGTATTGTGTTACTATGGACTTTCTTCTTTTATGATAGCAACACAAAATCAATTCTGGGTTGGTATTATCGGAAGCTGTATCCTCTTTGGATTGGGAATTAATTATCTATTTAAAAATGCAGTAATTACCAAGGATTTATCTGTGGTTTCCAAAAAATGGAACGTTTTTTTTATAAAAGGTTTTAGTATAAATTTTTTCAACCCATTTGTATTTATAGTTTGGATAGGAGTATTTAAATATGGGCAACAAAAATATAATGATACTGCATCCCTTTTACTATTTCTAATAGCTGTTTTAGTAGGTGTTTTTATTACAGATTTATCAAAGGTGTTTCTTTCAGGAAAATTTAAAAAATTTATCTCAAGGTTTAGACTAAACATTTTTTTTAAAATTACTGGAGTAATTTTATTAATTTTCTCTTTTCGCTTGGCTTATTTAGTTTGGTAGAATTTCATGAAATTGATTTTGGTTATATTTGGGTAACAACTTAAAAAACAGACCAATATGGAATTTAATTTATTGATTGCTGCGGTTGCAGCACTTATTCCTATGATATTAGGATTTATATGGTACAATCCAAAGGTTTTTGGTACCGTTTGGATGAACGCTTGTGGTTTTACTACAGAGGATTTAAAAGGAGGTAATATGGCTGTTATTTTTATTGTTTCCTATGTTTTTAGTTTTATGTTAGCTACTATGGTTAATATATTAGTTATACATCAGTTTGGTTTTTTTTCAACTCTTATGAATGACCCTGATCTAATGGTTGAGGGAACTGAGACTTATCAGTATGCACAAGATTTTATTAACAAGTATGGTACAAATTTTAGAACTTTTAAACACGGAGTTTTCCATGGGGCATTGACAGGAATATTTTTTGTATTACCTGTTTTGGGAACCAATGCAATGTTCGAAAGAAAAGGCTTTAAATATATCGCTGTTAATGTTGGATATTGGACTGTATGTTTAGCTTTAATGGGAGGGGTGATTTGTCAATTTGCCTAAAAGAAAATAATAGTACAGGTAAAAAGGGTTCGATATTTCGAGCCTTTTTTATGATTTATTTCCAAGTACTCTTGCGAAAAGCTTTTTAAGCATTGGAGTAGCATCCCCGATAACGCGCTCTCTTTCTTTTGCTTTTAATTCGCCTTTAGTATCATAATATAGCTCATAACTGAATACAAAACGACTAGTATCTGCACCCATTTCTAGTTGACCAAACCTAAGATCATTAAAATAAGTTTTATCATCATCCTTTTCGATAGTATACCAACCTTCAGTTAATTTGATCAGACGTGGAATTAACGGGTCATCTTTTAGATCCCCTAATAAATGATGGTTTTTAGGAAACTCAGCAAAGTCAATGATATCCGGTTCATCGAGAAATGAATAATAACCGATAAGAAAAGAGTCTTTGGTTTCTATATTAGCGGTCCATAAAATACTATTAAGTGGAGTAGGACGCGTTTGTATTTCATTGTATTGTACATGTTGATTCTCTAAATTGATCGTAAAATTGAATTCTGCAGATCGTTGAAGAAAAAGTGTGATTAGCAGGTAAATACTACTGCAATATAATCCGAGATTATTAAATTTTCTTCTTTTCGGGTGTGTTCTCTTGTAAAACATCGTAATAATGAGAAAGATCAAAAAAGGGACTGTATACAAAGGATCCACTACAAAAATATTATTAAAAGCTACCTTATGATTCAGAGGCCAGAATAATTGTGTTCCCCAAGTAGTAAATGCGTCCAGAATTGGATGTGTAAATAATCCAAGAAACATCAATTTTGTCCAATCTTTCCAATTAGCTTCTTTATTTTTATATAATTTAGCAACCAACCATCCGAGGATAGGAGCCATAATAATGCTAAACAATATAGAATGAGAAAATCCTCTGTGCAATTCATTAGCAGTAACATTATCAAAAAACAACTTAGCCATTACATCTAGATCCGGAATTGTTCCTGCAATGGCTCCCCAAAGCATTGCCTTATTACCAACTTTTTTTCCTATGGCTGCTTCTCCAACAGCTGCGCCTAAAACAATTTGGGTTAATGAATCCATGCCTAGCCTAATTGAAGTTTAAACGGATTCCGTACTTCGTACTCACTGGGAGAAATAAATTCGACCAAAGGTTTTAAAAGTTTATTGGAGATAGAATTACCGTGTCGAACATAAAGTTTCATTTCTACAGGCTTGGCACCTACAGAACTTTTAATAATCTCTGCAGTTCTACCCAACCTTAGCTCAGTAACGTTCTTCTCAATAGCCAGGTCAACGTAGTCATATAGCATTCTTTGATAAATATCGTGTGATTTGTTATATGCATAATCGATTCCAATATGATTTGCTTCTACAACATGATTTAAAATAAAAGAAGTGGTGAAGCCAACTAGCTTGTCATCTAGGAAATATGCCTTGAAAACAAATGAATTCTTGACTCTTTTTTTTAGTTTTCTGAATGTAATAGCATCTAATTTTCCTATTTTAAAATCAGCTTTGTCTAATACTGATAGGTACAACTTGTTAATTGCGTCTTTATAATTATCTATATCTTCAGGAGTAAAATCTTTAACTATTATATCTGAAGATTTTTTGAAAACCTTTTTTGCTCTGGTTCTAAACTTGGTCTTCATACTACTTAAGTAATCTTCAAAATCATTCCAGTTGGGCTCTACTTTCAAGACCATATTTACGTCAATCCTAAATTCTCTAAATTTCTGATCTTTAATATAATCACTTTGATGAAAAGATGTTGGCCAGAATTCTTTTAGTAAAATAAAAGAGGGTTTATCAGATCTTTCAGTTTTTCTGATTTCTCGTAATGCATCAGATAAATTTTCAAAAGCTTCCTTTGCACTAATTTTATCAGAATATAGAAAACCGTGTTCTCCACAAGAAAATAGATTTCCACAGACCAATACTCTAACATCCATACTTTTAATGAACGTATTTTTGATAGCATCGCTAATTCTACATGGAAATTCCTGAAATTTTAGATCTTCTGTGTTAAATGTAATAAGCTGAGTTACGGCGATACTGACTGGTTCATTTTTATCATAAAATACGATATATCTAAATCCAATAGTTTCTGATAATGTATTTTCTAGCGTATTGAGATAATCCAATGTAAGAAAAAGATTATTTTCTCTATTTATACTATTCCATTCATTAAATGGAATGTCAGTAGTATTTTTAAATATTGAATAATGTAATGTGGTGGCTTTGCACCTATTTTTTATTTTGTCAAGCATAAATCCCTTACAAATGTTATTGACAAATTATTGTCCAACTAGTTTCAAATGTACATTTATTTTTAATAGAACTTTGTTAAACGATTGTCAATTTTGGTTGAAGAGAATTTTTAAGACTTTAATGCCGTAATACCGATACGGTAAAACATTTAAGGTTGTTTTGTCGTTTAAATTAGGTTTTTGAACGAAAACTACTTCGGAAAGTCTGATTTTATGGTGTCTATGTCAAATAAGTTTAGTTTTTTTGACTGTAATTGGAAAAACTTTATGGAGAAATCAATCCCCTGTGTCCTTTTAATCGATGATGATAAGGCCACAAATTTCTTTAATGAAAGAGTAGTAACCAGACACAATAGTTTTGATAACATAAATACAGTACATAGTGGGAAAGCTGCACTGGATTATCTTGCTAAAGTGGAAAATCAGGTAGCAATAAAACCAAATCTTATTTTTCTGGATATTAATATGCCAGCAATGAACGGATGGGAGTTTTTGGTAGAATTTGCTAAGTTGAATAAGAATACTACAGAAGGCATTAAAGTAATTTTATTATCCACGTCCTCTAACCCGGATGACGTTAATGAATCAATAAAAAATCATTCTGTAGATGATTTTATAAATAAACCATTATCACTAGATTTGCTGGATAATGTTATTGAAAAACATTTTCAACAAGTATTTTAAGTAATTTGTAGAATTACTGGAGTACAAGGTTTAATAAGGTATATTTTTCAAAATGGATAGGTTAAAGCGTTTTCTTCTTGTTGATGATAGTAATTCAACTAATTTTTTTAATAAAACCATTATCCAAAAAACAGACTGTGTAGAAGAAGTGCTTATAGCTACTAATGGTAGTAGTGCTATGCAATATCTACAATCTGATACGATTCCTGAAATAATATTTTTAGATCTAAATATGCCAGTGATGAATGGTTGGGAATTTTTAGAACAGCACAATCAACTATCGGCTACTGATAAAAACTCAAAAATCATAGTAATGATAGGAGCTAAATTAAGCGAGGAAGAAGAAAAGATGCTAAAATCTTTTCCTCAAGTAACTGAATTTAGAGAAAAAATGTTAACCAAAGAAATTGTTTTGGAAATTGTATCTAAATATTTCGATGAATCTCTAAACTAGAAATTAACAAACTCATTTTGTTTAACTTTTACACTTAAAAAAGCTGTAAAAACTTACTTCTTCATAAACAAAATACACTTTATCGGCCTTTTTTGCGTTTAACCGTAAAGTGAGTAGCTAAAATTATAGATTACTATTACTTTTTTACTGTGATGTGTTTTTTTTGGGGAATACCAACAAAAAATATATTATGAGTACGTTAGTTAATTGCGTTTTGCTAATAGATGACGATAGACCCACCAACTTTTATAACAGTAAGGTGTTGTCAAAACATAACAGTTTTGACAATATACAAGTAAAACAAAGTGGAAAAGATGCTTTAAAGTATTTAGTAAACGTAGAAAAGGGAATTGAATTAAAGCCAAATTTAATTTTTTTAGACCTTAATATGCCAGCTATGAATGGCTGGGAATTTTTAACAGAATATTCAAAGTTAAACCGTAATATTATTGAAGACATCAAAGTAATAATATTAACAACTTCTTCTGACCTCAAAGACATAGAAAACTCTAAAGCGAATTCTTTAGTGGAAGATCTTATTAGTAAACCATTATCATTCCCATTGTTAAATAATGTAATAGAAAAACACTTTTTAAGAACCCCTTTTATATGAAAACAATAACAAAAGTACTTTTGGTTGATGATAGTGAAGCCACTATTTTTTTTAATAAAACAATACTTTCTAAAACAGGTTATGCTGATGAAATATTAGTTGCTAAAAATGGTTTGGAAGCTTTAGAGATTATTAAATCTGGAGTGATCCCTGAAATAATTTTTTTAGATATCAATATGCCTATAATGAATGGTTGGGAGTTTTTATCTGAATTTCAGAAATTAGAAAGTACATTTAGAAAAACAAATATCTTTTTAATGCTTGGTTCGATATTACCGGCAGAAGATAAAGCTGTAGCAGACTCTATCCCAGAAGTTAAAGGTTTTAAAGGGAAAATGCTTTCTAGAGTTGTTATGGATACTATAGTAATGGAATGTTTTAATGAGGAATACTTTACTAAAGAATTAACTTTAATGGGATAAATCCAGTTCTTTGATTTATTTATAAAAGAATACCTCTTTTAAGATTTTTTTTTGGTTTTTTATTATTTATATTGCTATAATCATTTAGATACACACACAAACATTTTTAATAAGAAATAAATTTAAAATTACCCCTTATGGTTAGATTGCAGTTTACATCCTGTATCGCCTATGTACTATTTTTTGGTTTTTGTCAAATAGCTTCTTCTCAATCAAGAGCTATTATTTCAGGGAATGTTTCTGATCAATTTGGCAGTTTACCAGGAGCGAGAGTTAGTCTTGAAGGAACTAACCAGGATACTACAACAGATGTTAATGGTAATTATACTTTTGATGTCGATGAAGGAGAGTATGTAATTATAGCTGGATTTGTTATGTATAATTCGGTTTCCAAAACAATACTGGTTAAAGTAGGTGAAACGGCTCAGTTAGATTTTATATTAGAAACTGGGTTTTCTATGGATCAGCCAATCTCTCTTGGTTCCAGAGCAAAGCCACGATCTCTTCTTAAAACGACCGCCCCAGTAGATATAATTTCTCCACAGGAAATTACAAATTCTTCGCAGATAGAATTAAGTCATATTCTGCATTATCTGGTTCCTTCTTTTCATTCTACACATCAAACAATTGCAGATGGTACAGATCATATCGATCCTGCTACACTAAGAGGTCTAGGGCCAGATCAAATTTTGGTTTTGGTTAATGGAAAAAGAAGACATAATAGTTCTTTGCTTAATGTAAATGGTACTGTTGGTAGAGGTACTGTAGGAACCGATTTTAATGCTATACCAATTGCTTCTATAGAACGTATAGAGATATTAAGAGATGGAGCAACTTCTCAATACGGATCTGATGCTATTGCAGGAGTAATTAATATCATTCTAAAGAAGCAAACAGAAGTTATTAGTATTGATAATAGAGTAGGTATTACTACAGAAGGTGATGGATTTACCACATATTCTGCTGCTAATTTTGGACTAAAAATAGGAAAAGAAGGATATATAAATGTAACTGCGGAATATAGAGATCGAGAATCAGTAAATAGGGCAGGAGATTATACAGGTACAATTTATACAGATGATTTGGTAGAAGATGAGCAATTGATTCAAGAAAACAATTTTTTTAATCAGACAGGATATTCCGGCCGCAGAGTTATGGAAATTGGAAGTGCTGAAACACAAAATCTGGCTTTAGCTTTTAATGGCGAAATCAAAATGTCTGAAAAAGCAACGTTTTATCTTCAAGGAGGAAGAAATTACAGAGAAGGTATGGCTGCTGGTTTTTATCGTTTTCCAAAAAACCAAGATAGAGTTGTACCTGAACTATTTCCTAACGGTTTCTCTCCTCAAATATTAACTGATATCCAGGATGATGTGGTTGCAGGAGGAATTAGAGGAGTTAAGAATGGATGGGATGTAGATTTTAGCCATTCTATTGGTATTAATAGTTTGGACTATACAGTTAATAACTCTAATAATGCTTCATTAGGAGTAGCTTCTCCCAGAACCTTTTATGCAGGAGGTTTTGAATACCAACAAAATACAACCAATCTAGATATTTCTAAAAATTTTGATTGGCTTAATGGTGTACATATTGCATTTGGAGCTGAGCTTAGAGTAGAAAATTATCAGATTATAGCCGGTGAAGAAGCTTCATATATTGATGGAGGTAGTACCTATATTAATGAGCTTGGTGATGAACTTCCTAGAGAAGCTGGAGCACAAGTTTTTCCAGGTTTTCAACCAGAAAATGAGTTAAACCGTTTTAGAACTAATAGTTCAGCATATTTAGATATAGAAACCAATGTGTCGGAAAAACTATTAGTAAAGGCCGCTGGAAGATATGAGGCGTATAATGATTTTGGAGGTCAAGCTATCTGGAAACTGTCGAGTAGATATAGAGTTAATGATAATATTAGTGTTAGAGCAGGTTTTTCTACAGGTTTTAGAGCACCATCACTTCATCAGGTATTCTTTCAGAATATAAGCACACAGTTTATTAATGGAGAAAGTGTTCAAGTAGGTACTTTTAATAACGAAAGCGCAGTTGCTACTGGTTCAGAAGGTTTTGGTATAGAAAAATTGAAACCAGAATTATCAAAGCATTTTAGTGCAGGAGTAAGTGGGAAACTAAATGAAAATTTCACATTTACATTTGATTATTATTCAATCAATATAGATGATAGAATTGTACTTTCTGGTAGATTCGATGAAGGATATGAAACGATTTTAGAACCTTTTGGAGTAGGGGCAGCACAGTTTTTTACAAACGCTATTGATTCTAGAACATCAGGAGCCGATATAGCTCTGGTTTATAAAACCACTATTGGGACAGGGAAATTGGATGCCACATTAGGAGCTAATGTAACAAATACTAGGATAAAAGGACGCATTAAAGTTTCACCTTCTCTTGTAGGGCAGGAAGATGTATTATTTAATAGAGAAGAGATAGCTAGAGTAGAATCTGCTCAACCTAATTACAAAATAAATTCTTTAGTATCTTATGAGTTTGATAAATTTCGCTTACAGATAGTGAATACCCTATTTGGTGAAGTACAATTTATTCATCCAGACGATGGAAATCAGGCTAATTGGATGTTAAATGAATTTACAGGAATAATTGAATCTCGCGATCAAACCTTTTCTCCTAAGTTAACAACGGATTTGGCCATTTCATATCAGATTAATGATTACGTAAAATGTACTTTAGGAGGGAATAATATTTTTAATGTATTTCCTGATAAGCATACACATTCTGAAAATACCAGTAACGGTAATTTTGTTTATAGTAGAAGGGTTCAGCAATTCGGAGTAAATGGAGCTAATTATTACCTTCGATTATTGTTACGATTATGATAAATTATGATTATAAATCTTTGCATAAACGATGTTATAGGTCGTGTGTTTTAATTACGTTACTTATATTTTCTACTTTGTTTAGTTCAGGAATTATTTTGGGGCAAGATACTAGTACCGAAGAGGTGAAAAGAGTTCAGCGCGCAATATTTATTTATAATTTTTCCCAACAAGTAGGGTGGCCTAATATAGATCAAACAGATACTTTTAAAATTGGAGTTCTTGGCCCAGATCGTACAATTATAGATCTAAAATCAATGGCTCAAAAACGCACTGTTTTTGGAAAACCTGTAGAAATTATTCGTTTTCAATTTGTGAAAAATATCAAGGATATACAATTACTATATGTTAACAATAAGTATAATTACGATATTAATTATATTCTAGGTAAAATTTCAGAAAAAAATATTCTACTGGTTACTGAAGATTATAACTATAATACTTCCATGGTCAATATGGTTAATGTTGGCAATTCTTTTGAATATGAAATTAATGAAGATAGAATTAAGAATGAAGATTTTGTAATAGCACCTTCATTAAAGCAGTATGCAATAACTTCTTCCCAAAAATGGATAGACTTATTTAAATCCACAGAAAATTCCTTAGAAAAAGCACTGGATAAAAATGAAGAACAAAAAGCAACTATAAAAAATAAGGAAGAACGAATTAAGAAACAAGAGGAAAGGATAATTAATCAGAAAAAGGCAATTGATACTATAAAGGAGGGTATCAGTGATCGAAATAAATGGATAGAAGAACTATCAAGTGAAAGTAAAATACAGGAAAAGAAATATGAAGAAAAACTGCTGATAGAAAAAGAATTAGAAAAGAACATTCAAGAACAGCTAACATTTATTAAAATCCAGGAAGAAAAGATCAAAGTTAGTTCAGAAGAAATAAAAAAACAACAGGAATTCTTAGATCAGCAAAAGGATCAAATTAAAGATCAGAAGGCAATTCTCGAAGAACAGCTAACGGAAATAGATGATCAGAAAAAAATAAATTGGTCTCTTATAGCTTTAATCGTACTCGTGCTTACAGGAGGTTTCTTTATTTATAGAAGCTATCTGAACAAAAAAAGGCTTAGTGCAGTGCTGAAACATAAGAATAAGGAGATATACGAGCAGTCACTAATCTTAGAATCTAAAAATAAAGAATTAGAACAATTTGCATATATAGCAAGTCATGATTTACAAGAACCATTAAATACGATATCTAGTTTTATAGGATTGATAGCAGAAGATTATGGCGATAGTTTTGATGAAGTAGGAAAAGAAAGCCTTGACTTCATTAAAGATGCAAGTATACGAATGAAGAAACTTATTGATTCATTATTAGAGTACTCTAGACTAGGAAGAACTAAAGACTTTTCTGATGTCGATATGAACCAAATCTTTAATGAATTAAAAAGAGATTTTAAAAATATACTGGAAAGAACAAACTCAAAACTGCAGTCTGATCATCTGCCCATTGTAAAAGGTAACCAGATAGAGTTACGGTTACTATTACAAAACTTGGTGAGTAATGGAATTAAATTTACAGATGAAAACAGAATTCCCGAAATTTATGTTGATGCAGTTCAGAAAAGAAGAACAGATGATGAATCTAAAAAGTACTGGGAATTCTCTATAAAAGATAATGGAATAGGAATCCCCGAAATCCACAAAAAAAGAATATTCGATATTTTCCAAAGATTACATTCCAGGGAAAAATATCCGGGTACAGGGATAGGTTTAGCTCACTGTAAGAAAATCGTAGAATCTCACAGTGGCGAAATATGGTTGGAATCAGATGAAGGAAAGGGAACAACCTTTTACTTTACGATTCCTGATTAAAAAGAAACGAATATGTTTTTATACTTAATAGATAGACGGTGTTTTGTCTATCTATTAATAAACTTTTTTAAACTTCAGGTCTACCCTTAAGTCTTTTTTCTATTTTTTGTTTTTTAGCAGTAATGATCTTCATCATTTCCATGATTTCAGGATCCTTACTTTGTTTGTAGATTTCATTAAGACTCAAAACGATGTCTTTAGCTTCTCTAGATGCTTCAACTCTATCACTAGTGGACATATTGCTCATACTTCTACTCTCAAACTCACGTGCTTTCTCCATTAATTCCATAACTCAATATTTATTATAAACGTAAAAATGTTTAATTAAAACTACCGATACTTTAAATTAAGATTAAACTATTTAATAGTTATCTAAACACTTTTGGGGTAAATATAAAAAAAAAATTAACATTTAACTCTGCTTATCTATGACATAAGTTGATAGAAATATAAATGTTAGTTATACTGATTTTAATCAAATATAATTTTTTCTAGTAAATATTACCATTACTTCAATTTTTTAACGAATTAAATGAATTATTTTTTAATCTGTTAATCTTTTTTTTGAAAAAGAAATCCAACAGGAATTATCAAGAAAATAAAAAAATATTAATCAGTAGTTAAACTAATGATTATAATCACTGTTGCAGTTAAAAGAATCGTTAACTGTATTTTATTAAATCATAACGATTTTTAACTGAAATATAGGATCACAAAAATTTGATTTTAATAAGATCTTCTGATAATAGATCGGACACTATCTTGCAATTTAGGAATGACTTCTTCTTTAAACCATTCATTTTTTGCTTGCCAGATATTGTTTCTAGGAGAAGGGTGGGGTAATACGAAATAATCAGGTAAATATTCGGTGTAATTTTTTACAGATTCTGTAAGTGTTCTTTTAAGTCGATTTCCTAAATAATATTGTTGTGCATAATTACCTATTAGTATGATAAGTTCTATATCTTTTATCTTGCTTAATAATTGTTGATGCCACAAAGGTGCACACTCCTTTGTAGGGGGCAAATCTCCAGACTTTCCTCTTCCTGGATAGCAAAACCCCATAGGGATCAAGGCGATTATTTCGGGATTATAAAAAATGTCATTATCAATTCCCATCCAAGCTCTTAAATTCTGTCCGCTTTTATCATCCCATGGAATTCCGGATTTATGGACAATGCTTCCTGGCGCTTGTCCTATGATCACTATTTTGCTATTTGCATGTGCGGAGACTATTGGTCGTGGGCCCAATTCTAATTTTGCCTTGCAGATATCACATTTGGAAATTAAGCTCAACAATTCTTTCATATAATTCAGGGAAATTTAGAAGATTAAATTACAAATAAGTTTAATGAATTTCTATATAATCTTTATTTGATTCTAAACGTAACTCTACAAATGATGTTTTACAAATTTTCACTCCTAATATCATGGAATTAAGTTTTAACCGTGTTTTTGAGTATTTATTAAAGAATGGTAGAAAACTTTAACAAAAATTTAAGCAAGCGATGTTTTTATAATTTTTTGGTGTTATTTTGTTTGATTTTATAATAATAATATAATTAAAAAATTGATTTTAACATATTGTTTGTTAGTGTTTTACGAGAATGACCTCAGGTTAGGAATTTTGCGGAATCCTACGCTTAAAATCCAATGGTGAAGATTCACTAAGGTATGGTACTTTGATTTAATTTTTCTACATTTAAAGCTAACGGAAGTTAGTCTTGTAACAAAACTTTAAGAAGATCTTCGGATAATTGATTAATTAAAGTGTTTTTACAAGAAAAAATTCATCAGACTTATTTTAATATTCACTCAATCAAAAAAGAGGTTTATGAAACGTAGAGATTTTATTCAATACACAGGATTAGGAGCAGGCGCTTTGATGATGCCTTCGCTACTCCTGGGAAATGACATTCCCGCAGAAGCATTGCTTAATCCGGGAATGGATGTGGCCATCAAGAAAAAAATGGCAGATGTGGCGCTTAATACTGCAAAATCATTAGGAGCAACTTATGCTGATGCTCGAATTGGTAGGTATTTAAACCAATATGTATTTACTAGAGAAGATAAAGTACAAAATGTGGTAAATACCGAATCATTTGGTATCGGAATTCGAGTTATTGTTAAGGGTACTTGGGGATTCGCATCTACCAATAGTGTTACCGAAGACGGAATTAAGAAAGCTACAGATCAAGCAGTAGCAATTGCAAAAGCAAATTCCAAATTTCAAAAAGAAGAAGTAAAACTGGCTCCAGTAAAATCCCACGGAGAAGTATCTTGGAAAACTCCAATTAAAAAGGATTTTAAGGATGTACCGGTTTCAGAAAAAGTAGATCTATTATTATCTGCAAATGCCGCTGCATTAGAGAATGGAGCTAATTATGTGAATTCTGGACTCTTTATGGTAAATGAGCAGAAATATTTTGCATCTACCGATGGATCATATATTGATCAGGATGTACATCGTATCTGGCCAACATTTACAGTTACCGCAATTGATAAAGGTACTGGTAAATTTAAATCACGCCAAGCAATGAGTGCTCCGATGGGAATGGGGTATGAGTATATGGATGGATTAGCTTCAGAAAAGCTAAAAGGCCCTGAAGGGCTCAATCTATATCGTGGAAGTTATGATATCATAGAAGATGCTACTATAGCTGCTAAGCAAGCTAAGGCAAGGCTAACGGCAAAATCTGTGGAAGCAGGTAAATACGATTTGGTATTAGAACCTAATCATTTAGGTCTTACCATTCACGAATCTGTAGGACACCCATTAGAATTAGATAGAGTCTTAGGATACGAAGCTAATTATGCAGGAACAAGTTTTGCTACATTAGATAAATGGAAAACTAAAAACTTTAAATACGGTAGTGATATTGTAAATCTTGTTGCCGATAAAACCCAAGTAGGTTCCTTAGGAGCTGTAGGGTATGATGATGAAGGAGTGCAAACCAAAAAATGGGATTTAGTTCGTAATGGAGTACTAACCAATTATCAGGCAATACGCGATCAGGTTCATATGATAGATCAAAATGAATCTCACGGATGTTGTTATTCTCAGAGTTGGAACGATGTACAGTTTCAGCGTATGCCTAATGTATCATTAGAACCAGGAAAAGAGAAGTATTCTATAGATGATATGATCAAAGACGTAGAAAAAGGAATCTACATAGCTGGTAGAGGTTCATATTCTATAGATCAACAACGATATAATTTCCAATTTGGTGGAACTGTATTTTTTGAAATCAAAAATGGAAAAATTGTAGGTATGCTAGATGATGTAGCGTATCAATCTAATACACAAGAGTTCTGGAATTCTTGTGCTAAGATATGTGACAAAGATGATTACCGAATGTTCGGGTCATTCTTTGATGGTAAAGGACAGCCTTCGCAAGTAAGTGCTGTATCTCATGGAAGTTCTACCACACGTTTTAATGGTGTAAATGTGATCAACACAGGTAGAAAAATTTAAATCACAGTCTTATTTACAAATAAAAAATATCATGGCAATATATTCTAAAGAAGAAGCAAAGCAGATTATGGAAAAGGCATTGAGCTTTTCTACTGCAGATGCTTGTGAAGTAAATTTAAGCGGAAGCGAAAGCGGTAATATCCGTTATGCTAGAAATACAGTGTCTACAGCAGGACACAGATCGAATCAAACCTTGGTTGTACAATCTAATTTTGGAAAAAAATCGGGTACGGCTACGATTGATGAATTCGATGATGAGTCATTGAAAAAAGTGGTAAAAAGAGCTGAAGAGTTGGCAAAACTTTCTCCAGAGAACCCAGAATTTATGGCTCCCTTGGGTCCACAGAGATATGATGAATCCATTACCTATGTAGATAAAACAGCTAAGATAACACCAGAGTATCGTGCGGAAGTTGCTAACAGTAGTATTGAACCAGCAGCAGCTAAGGATGTTACAGCTGCGGGATTTTTTAACGACTCTACAGGTTTTAGCGCAATGATGAACTCTAGTGGTTTATTTGCCTACAATCAGGCAACCGATGCTAGTTTTACAGTAACCATGCGTAGTAATGATGGTACCGGATCTGGTTGGGTAACTAGAGATTTTAATGATGTCAGTAAATTTAATGCGGTAGAAGCTTCTACGGTTGCAATAGATAAAGCGGTAATGTCTAAAGAAGCAAAGGCAATAGAACCAGGTAAATACACGGTAATTCTAGAACCGGCAGCTTCTGTAGGCCTTTTAGGTAATATGGCATTTGCATTTAATGCACGTACAGCGGATGAAGGACGTAGCTTTATGTCTAAAGAAGGCGGAGGAACCAAAATGGGAGAGAAGATTGTTGATGAACGCGTAAATATCTGGTCAGATCCATTAAACCCCGAAGTTCCTACAGGTACATGGAACGGTTCAGGACAACCGCTGAAAAAGACAAGTTGGATAGAAAATGGAGTTGTGAAAAATTTGGCATATGGCCGTTATTGGGCAGAGAAAAAAGGAGTAGATCCTGTTCCTTTTCCTAATGGATTTATTATGCAAGGAGGGGATGCCTCATTAGACGACCTTATTAAAGGAACGAAAAAAGGTATTCTAGTAACTCGATTATGGTACATTAGAACCGTAGACCCTCAAACCTTATTGTACACAGGACTTACTAGAGATGGAACTTTCTATATAGAAAACGGAAAAATAAAGCATCCAGTGAAGAATTTCAGATTTAACGAAAGTCCGATCATTATGCTTAATAATCTGGAAACGCTAGGTAAACAAGTAAGAATCGATGGCAATCTAGTGCCTTATATGAAAATAAGAGACTTTACCTTTACTAGTTTATCAGATGCGGTATAAGAAGTAGTTCATAATATTACTGGTTATTTTGATTAGTTCATTATAACCAGTTTTTATTTATGTACCCGCTGTGCATTATGAAAGAAATGTTAAAGAAAAGTGTCAATTCGAGTAATTTTCTAGAATAAAATGGAGGAAAATTGTATCGAGAATAGCTTTTTTGATCCAAAATCCTATTCTCGATACACTTCTTCTTTCAGTCGAAGCACTCGAATCGACGAATTTTGAATAAAAAAATCAAAATGAACAGCAGGTTCTTCATATATTATTTCGCAATAAATCCGACAAAGATCAAAACAACACACCATATTGAGCAATAAATTTTTCTTTACACGATTACAATACGAATCTGGAGATTGGGATGTAGACCAAAGAATGCCTTCTAATCTGTTAAATTCTCTGGTGGAGTATACTACCCTAAAAGTAGATACCCAAGAAAGAATTATCTCTTTGAGTAGTGATGAGATATTCAAAAGCCCATTTTGTTATATCTCTGGTCATAAATTGGTGCAGTTTACCAAAAAAGAAAGAGAGAATTTTAAGAAGTATGTAAACAATGGTGGTTTTGTATTTGCAGATGATTGCAATCACGATATCGATGGATTGTTTTCCAAATCATTTGAGCGCCAGATGTCAGCTATTTTTGGTTCAGAAGCATTGAAAAAGATCCCTAATAATCACGAGATTTATAAAATATTTTTTGAGTTTGAAGATGGTCCTCCAACTACCTCACAAGAATTAAATGGATGGGGAGATGATATTGTTCATGACTACTTAAAGGCGATTCAGGTTAATGGTAGAATTGGTGTTTTATTTAGTAATAAAGACTATGGTTGTGAGTGGGATTATGATTTTAGAAATAAACGATGGTATAAAATAGACAATACCCGATTTGGTGTTAACATTGTTATGTATGCGTTAACATCATAAAAGATATAGCTAAATGGATAAAGAGTTAGTAAACATAGAAGAAGAAGTAACTGTTCTTACCGAGAAGCTTCAGAAGTTAAGGAAAGAGATTGGTAAGGTGATTACTGGGCAGGAGGAAACTATTGAACAGTTATTAATCACTTTTCTTGCGGGCGGACACGCCTTATTAGAAGGAGTTCCGGGCTTAGCAAAAACCTTAATGATTAGAACTTTGGCACAAGCCATTGACTTAAACTTTAAGAGAATACAATTTACGCCAGATTTAATGCCTTCGGATATTATAGGCACTGAGATATTAGAAGAAGATTATAGTACGGGGAAGAAGTTTTTTAAATTTAATAAAGGACCAATTTTTTCTAATATCATATTGGCAGATGAGATCAATCGTACGCCACCAAAAACCCAGGCAGCGCTGTTAGAAGCAATGCAGGAGTTTGAAGTTACTTATTCAGGAAAAACATACCAATTAGACAGACCATTTTTTATACTGGCGACTCAAAACCCTATTGAGCAATCAGGAACCTTTGCACTTCCTGAAGCGCAGCAGGATCGATTTCTTTTATATATCAAAATAGGATATCCTACTGAATCAGAAGAAACAATGATTCTAAAGAATACGACAGGTGTAAAAAAGGAAACCTTGTATAAAGTAATTTCTGGAGAAGATATTATCAGGTTGCAACAGTTAGTTAGAGAAGTTCCTATCAGTGATGATCTAATCACTTATGTAAGTAAAGTTATTAGAGCTACCAGACCAGAAACTACGACTAATACTTATGTAAAGGAATGGGTGAATTGGGGAGCTGGACCACGTGCTGGACAAGCATTGATATTAACAGCTAAGGCTCGTGCATTGGCACAAGGACGTTTAGCAGTAACATTAGATGATTTACAGTATGTAGCTAAACCCGTATTGCGCCATAGAGTTATTGTAAATTTTAGAGCAGAATCAGAAGGAATCACTTCTGATGATGTTACGCACCATCTATTAAAAGCCATTGAGGTAGGTAAGTAAAGCAATAGAACAAATCAAGTGAGACAAGATTATCACCAATTACTAAAACCTGAACTTATTAAAACTATATCAGGATTATCACTCATTGCGCGTGTGATTGTTGATGGATATTTGTCTGGATTAAACCATAGCTATAATGTAGGTTCGGGAATGGAGTTTACTCAATTTCGTAATTATGAACCTGGAGATGACTTGCGATTACTCGATTGGAAAATGCTAGCTAGATCCGGTAGGTATTACATTAAGCAATCTGAGGTCGAAACAAATATTTCTATTAAGTTTATTTTAGATGCCAGTAAATCGATGCTTCATAAAGAAGATAAACTGTCCAAAATGGATTATGCCAGAATACTGATAGCTTCTTTAGGATACTTATCCCAAAATCAAGGGGATGCAATAGGTCTTTTTGCATTAAACGAACAGCAGTTGTATAATGTATATCCTAAAATTCAGAAACAGCACTATAATCGTTTTTTACTAGAGTTGACCAATATAGAGAATAAAGGAAAGTGGCCAGAAAATCCGGATGCTTCAAAAAGTCTTCACGATCGCAATCATAAAGAGCTCATTTTTTTTGTAACAGATTTGTATGAGCATAATGAAGAGCTGACTGCTTTTATTAAGAGGTTAAAAACTCCTAAAAATGAAGTAGTAGTGCTACATCTTATGGGAAAAAACGAGTTGGAATTTGATTACAAAGGAACTATAACATTCGAAGATCTAGAGACAGGAGCAAAACTCAAAATAGATGCGAAAACTGCGAAAAAAGAATATCTCATCGCACTGGAAGAAATGATTAAGAATACCAAAAACACACTCTTAGCCAATGATATCAGTTACCATCTATTTCAATTACAAGAACATATAGGTGAAGCATTACAGGTATTCCTAAAAAAACGAAACAAACTAATCTGATATGTTTTTTCTCAACCCTACATATCTCTGGGCACTATTGGGACTTCTGGTTCCTATAGGCATACATCTGTGGAGTAAAAAAGAAGGAAAAACAATAAAAGTAGGCAGTACAAAATTATTGAACGAATCTGATTCTAAACAATCAAGAAGTATTCAATTTAATGAATTCCTACTGCTACTAGTAAGAATGTTATTAGTCGGTATTTTGGTCTTCATAATTGCCGGTTTTCGGATTAAAAAGAAAGCTACGAATGCACCAGTAACGTATATTATAGAAGCTACGCTTGTACAGGATGAAAGGATACAAACGATTATAGATACAATAGCTACAGGAGCATCATTAAGACTTTTGGAATCCGGATTTCCGGAATTGGATGAAGATCAATTTGATTCAAATAGTAGGACACCTAATTATTGGCAGTTAGCAAAAGAAATGGAAACCTTACAAACCGATAGTATTGTCGTTTTTACGAATGCATTTATAAAGGGAATCAAAGGTAGTAGGCCGGAGACTCATAAGAATATTACCTGGATATCTTTAGACCCAGAAGAGTCGTCTGAAAAGACTATCGAAATCATAAAAAAAGAAGATTCTCTGCAAATTCTTTCTATGAGTAGTAATCAGAATCAATTGTCTTTTAAGAAGGAGCTTATTGCTTTAGCTGATGAAAGACTAAAATTTAATGAGATAGATGATAGTGTGATGTTTCGGGTAAATGGAAAGGAGGAAAGGGTACCTCTTACTTCAGGATTACCAACCAAAGTAGTACTGTTCTATGAGGACAGTTTAGCTACCCAAAAAACATACATAGAAGCATCGTTAAAGGCAATATCTAAATATCTAAATATACAAATTGATATAGAAACAGTTCAGAATATAGAGGGCATGGATTATGCTGTATTTGACCTAGTCGTTTGGTTATCTTCAGGAGCAGCTCCGAATATACCAACAAAGGTATTAGTGTACCAACCAGATAAGCTTGCTGATAGCATTATTGAAGCAGGATCTTCTAACACTATTTTTTACCTTACAGAACATCTTACTACAGCTAATAGTATTGATAGAAATCTTTCAGAAGAGCTTTTGAAATTATTTAATTTTCACCAAGATATTCAAACTGAAATTAATGAGTATGATAAAAGAACTATTAATATATCAGAATTACAACCTATAACAACTACTCTAGTAACTAACAAAAAGCAATTAGATTTTTTTGACATTTCTAAATGGTTATGGTTGTTATTGGGAGCATTGTTCATAGTGGAACGTGGTGTAGCAAAATTCAGAAAACAATAATGAGATCCGGACGTGACATATTGGTTGGGTTTAGAAGGCGATGGCGACTGATGCTTTGGCTGGAGATCGCATTATATGCCTTGGGACCTGCTATGCTAATATATCTTACGTTTTCTAGTGTATTATGGACGATACTAACCCTGCTTTTGGTTGGCAGTATTACTGCAATTGTCATAAAACCGTGGAAAAAGAGTTTAGAAAATATTGCCAGCTATATAGATCTTCATCTTGATGCTACAGAATATAGTACCGGTCTTTTGTTAGTGCCCGAAGAGAAGTTGTCTGGCTTAGCCAGAATACAACAAAATAGAGTAGCAACCAGACTGGTAGACAAACTAAAAACTATTAAACCTCCCAATCATTTAGTTCGTGGCACTATTATTTTAAGTGCTTTTATTTTGATAGGCTTAGTGATTTATAAGTACGAACTATTATCAAACCTTCAAGGATCACAACAATCTAAAGAAACTCCAGAAGCAATTGTTTTTAAACCAACCGATACTACTTTTGCGGTAATAAAATCACCTAAGTTAATACATCAACAACTAACTATTACCTATCCTAACTATACACAAATTCCTTCTTTAGAGACCTCTAAAATGGATATAAAGGCAGTAGAAGGATCCAGAGTTTCCTGGAACATACAATTTGATCAAGAAATAAAAAGCGTGATGATGGAGAGCATGGGAAATAGCCATCCTATGAAACTAATAAATGAAACCTTTACAGGAACATCAATACTCGCTAGTGCAGGTTTTTATAATTTTAAATTTACAGATTTACAAGACAGATCCTATGTGTCAGAATTGTACACTATTGAAGTGACCAAAGACAAGAGTCCTTCTGTAGAAATTAAAGGAATAAAACAATTCACCTCTTTTAGTTTTGATGAAGATAAAAAGATGTTTTTTACAGCAGCTATTACCGATGATTTCGGGATAGAAGACGCTTATATTATAGCTACGGTAAGCAAGGGCTCTGGAGAATCCGTTAAGTTCAGAGAAGAAAAGCTAAACTTTAATAGTAAGGTTTCTAAAGGCAGTAAGAATATGAAGTTGTCTAAAAATATCGATTTAGATCAAATGAAAATGGAACCTGGAGATGAATTATATTTTTATGTAGAAGCATTGGATCGCAAAAAACCAAAACCGAATACATCCAGAAGTGAAACCTTTTTTGCCGTGATAAAGGATACGATCTCAGATACCTTTGCGGTAGAAGGAACAATGGGAGTCGATCTGATGCCGGATTATTTTAGAAGTCAGCGGCAGTTAATTATAGATACAGAAAAACTTCTGAAGGATAAAGGAAAACTGTCTATAGTCGATTATAAATCTAGGAGTAATGAATTAGGTTTTGACCAAAAAGTACTACGTCTTAGATACGCTGAATTTATGGGTGGCGAATCAGAATCAGAGGGTATGGAAGAAGGTGATGAAGAACCTGAACACCAACATGAAGGAGATCATCAGGAGGAAGGTCACGAAGAAGAAGATCCTTTGGCAAAATACACGCATAAACATGATAGTCACAACGAACACAATCTGGTAGAAGAAAAAGACGAAGGCAAGAAAGATCCTCTAGAAGAATATCTACACAATCACGAAGACCCGGAAGCGTCCACACTTTTTACACAATCGCTAAAGAGTAAGTTACGAGAAGCCCTTAATGAAATGTGGGATGCAGAATTGTATTTACGACTGTATACACCAGAAAAATCATTACCGTATCAATACAGAGCCTTAAAATTGATTCAGGAAATAAAAAATAGTGCGCGTATTTATGTACACCGTATAGGTTTTGATCCACCACCGATCAAAGAAGATAAAAGACTCACCGGAGAAATAAAGGAAGTATCTGGATACCGAAAAACAGAAACTCTAGAGCAAGAAGATGCTTATCCTTCTATACGTGTCGCTTTGGCAAGACTGGAGCAATTAATTTCTGAAAAAAGTGACATTACCAATAGAGATAAAGAACTTTTTAAACAAGCTGGAAATGAATTAGCAGCAAAAGCTATTGAAGACCCTGGACAATACCTGGAAACATTACAACAATTAAAATGGATTTCTGAAGATATTGAAGTTCCATTAGAAGCCTTGGTAGTGTTGCAAAAAGGGTTGTTTTTAACACTCCCAGAATTAAAGCCTAATGCAGTGAAACAGCAACAACAAACTAGCGAAATAAATGATTTACTTTTAAAAGAGCTCGAAATCAATGATTGAGGATATCATTTTTTTACATAGTAATTGGATACCCTATATAACTATTGGTGCTATAGTCATATGGTTGGTTTTTGTTTGGAAAGAGTGGTCTCATTTTAGGAAACGCAAGTTTTGGATGAACATAACCATCGCCTTATTTGCGATGATTTCACTTTCTATCATTGCATTAAAACCAGCGTTGCCCATACTCGGTAAAAATACTAAAGTGGCTTTATTAACCAATGGTTATGATACCAAACAATTAGATAGTTTACAAAAAGTCCATAAACGATTAAAGACGTTTCTATACAAAGCAAATCAAACAATTTTAGAGAATATACATACATCAGATACTGTTTTTGTATTAGGAGATGGAGTAGCACCTTTTGATTTTTGGCAATTAGAACATCATAGGATAGACTATATCAATAATGATCTGCCATCTGGTGTGGTTAGGTTTCAATATGATCAGAGTAGGGTAGTAGGAGAGCAGTTAGAATGCAGCGGATGGTATAACAATCCAAAAAAAGGAAATCGATTGATTCTAGAAGGACCAGGAGGAAATTCTTTAGACTCAATTTTTTTGGTATCGGATAGCGCAGCATCCTTTCAGTTATCGACGGAGTTAAAAGCTATTGGCAACTATGTCTTTTCATTAGTTGAGAAAGACTCCTTAGGAAAGTTACTGTCTCGTGATCCGATTCCGGTTAGGGTGATGAATCGAACCCATTTGAGAATCTTAATTGTCAACAGTTTCCCAACCTTTGAAACCAAATACCTGAAAAACTATTTGGCAGCAATGGGTCATCAGGTATTGATAAAAAGTAGGATTACCAAAGGAAAATATAAGTTCGAATATTTTAATATGGATCGGATGCCGTTGGGAACTCTTTCTGAAAAGAATTTAGCATCTTTTGATTTGGTGATGCTGGATGCTACTACAGTAAAGAATTTAGGACAACATTCTCGGACAGCACTGGAGAATGTAATTAGAGAACAAGGATTAGGATTTTTTATCCAACCGGATGATAATTTTTTTAGATCCTCAAAAAGCATCGCTGCATTTGATTTTGATAGGGAAAAAAGCACTGAAACAAGCCTGGTTAGTTCGCCAAAAATCAAAATAAGAAAGTATCCTTTTCTATTCAAAGAGCAGTTTCAGGTACAAGCGATACATAAAAATGATACTGAACATATCGTATCCGCATATAAACATCTGGGAAAAGGAAAAGTAAGCACTACGGTTTTAGAAAGTACCTATGAGTTAGTTTTAAACGGAAAAACAACCGAGTATCAACAACTATGGTCTAAAGTTATAAATACTATTGGCAAAAAAGAACCTGCTGAGGTCAATTGGTATGAACATAGCACCCTGGGGATTAAGGATCAATCATATTCTCTTAGACTAAGAACGGCAATTCCTGAACCAGAAGTAAGAACTAGTAGTGGATACCGTATCCCAATACGCAGGGATATCGATATATCGAATCTATGGACGGGCACCACCTATCCTAAGAAATTAGGTTGGAATAGGATATCTGTCGCACAAGACACCACAGCCGTTTTGGAATATTTTGTGACCGATACCAGCACATGGAAAACAAAATCAAGGTATGCCAACATACAAAGAAACCGCAGACAGTTCGATACACCTACCGAGAAAGTCATTGAACAAACCTTAGCTGTAGCTCCCATAAACCCGATGGGTTTGTATATTTTATTTTTGCTATGTGTAGGATATTTATGGCTGGCTCCTAAGATCGAAAAGGAGTAAAAAACGTCAATTCTACGAAAGAAAACTTACGTCAGTCAGAGTGATTTTCGATAGAAAATTGTATCGAAGACAAGTAAGTTTTCTTATATCTGAAATAATATTACGGACTAAAAATTTATTCTCGAAGTATTTCGTAACGAACAATTACTGTATAAAAGAACCCATATCATTTTGTAATATGGGGAATTTTACACTATTTTTAAAACTTATAGTAAAATCCAGATGCGGTAGTAAACGTTTACAAGTGTTTGTAATTAATTACAAGCGGTACTATACGTAATAACTATACTCGCATGTTATAGCCAATCAATTAAACATGGAGGAAAAATACAAGCAAATATTAAATGAAAAAGTTGATGGGCTTATCAACTCAGGAGTAACTGATTTCCACGAAATACTAAAAAATTGTGAGAGCGCTGATCCGAGATTAATAGAAGAAATATATAACTCCAAAAGACCAGAAGAAGTTAATCATAAAGTTGGAAGTGCTTTGATTAATTATCAAATTGTTGGCAATAATCACTTACCTGCTCCAGATGTAAACCTAAGTCAATGGTGGTTTGAAGAATCTACTATCAAATATTTAATTAATAAAATCCAAGCAAAAGCTCAATTTTCACCTGAAACCAGAATCTTAAATATCGGCACTCCTACTTTGGCAATAAAGACTTCGGAAAATTATGAAACAACACTATTAGATCTAGACATAGATGTGATTTCTGCATTTAACAGATTAAAAAGGCAAAAGTGTACTGGAATCGAGTTTAATATCGCTGACGATTTACCAAAAAGATTCCATGGTGCTTATGATATGGTATTAGTTGATCCTCCATGGTATAACTTAGCTATTAAAACTGCTCTAAATAGAGCTATTCAGGGTGCTAAATTGGATGGTGAAATTTTGTTTTCTTTTCCAGGAAGATTAACCCGACCTGGAATTGATGAATTCAGATCTGAATTAATAAAAGAAATTGTTTCAATTGGTCATGACATAGTTTCCATTGAACATGATAATCTATTGTACGTCGTTCCATTTTTTGAAAAAAATGCTCTCAAAGATTTAAAGAATTTTAGCTCCATAGCTTGGAGAAAGGGTGACTTAATAGTAATTAAAAAGAAATCGGAAAAGGTTCTAAAAATCGAAGGCGAATTCAATAAAATTGATTATCAATCATTTGCTCGAAACCCAAAAGAGTTTAGAGTTTTTCTAAAAGATAACAGCTCATTATCAGACGGCCTTCCTCCCAAAAAAATAGAAAATTATTCAAAAAACATTAGTACTAGAGCTTTCAGAGAAGAGCCCGATTTATGGACTACGGCAAAAATTGGATTACAAATTAGTGATCATGTTTTAATGGAAAAGATTCTTTCATTATGGAAGACTGGTTCTTCTATTGACAAAGTTAAGAGTGAATTAATTGGAGGGGAATATGCTGCGGACCGCATTAACCTGACTGTTGATACACTGGAAGAGATGTGTGGGCTATGGGGTAATTTTTCATCTCCAGATGTTTTAAGAACTCCAACAGAAATTATTGAATCCAAACAGAATGAACTTTCGAATTTTGCCATTCGAACCAATACCAGAATAATTGAAGAATCATCAGATGAGTTTCGCCCCCCTTTTAGCAGAGATCGAGACAGGTTAATATGGTCTTCTGGATTTAAAAAACTCGCTGACAAAACACAACTTTTTCCATCTGTTGAAAATGATTCTGTAAGAAGGAGATTAACCCACACTCTTGAAGTTCAACAGTTAGCATTGACAATTGGAACTAGCCTTGGCTTAAATTTAGATTTAATTGAAGCAAGTGCTTTAGCTCACGACATAGGTCACACTCCATTTGGGCATGCTGGTGAACATGCGATCAATAACGTTTTGTCTGAGATACATACTAGCCTAAATGGATTTAACCACTATGAACATGCATTAGACGTTCTAAATTTCCTAGAATCACCATATGCTAATGATCCCTATCAAAAATTTTTAGGATTAAATATTTCAACGGAAGTTTTAGAAGCTGCTCTTAAACATACTTACTATCATTCCGACAATGAATTCTCCTCAAATAAATTATTAGAAAGATCAAAGCATAAAGAAAATATTCCAAAGGGATATTGCCATTTGGAAGGACAAGCAGTTAGGATTGCAGACAAAATCAGCTATCTCATTTCTGATTTGGAAGACGGAATTAGAATAGGAGCGATTGATATATTCGATTTAATCAAATGTCATTTATTTCATATTTCACCTCTTTATTTTGATATTAACTCTTCTGAAAATACTTTATCGCAATATCTAAGACAAAGAAAATCACTCATTAAACTTTTAATGGAAGATGTGATTAATTCTAGCACATTAAAAATTAGTCAAAAAAGTATAAAATCACCGCAGGACTCTAGAGAAGCTGATGAGTACATAATCGATCATTCAATAGACTTTTCGAGTGCTGTTGATGAAGTCTGGAATTCTATTCAAGTTGATAAGTTGTTTTCTAACAGGAAGGTTTTGAATGCAAATTTGTTGGCGGCCAAAATCGTTTCTGAACTGGTGATATTGTTCACGATAATACCTCAGTTGATTGAGGAAGATTTTCTAAAAGAATATAAGACACTAAAAGATTCAAGATATTTTGATTTTTATAAAGATAAACTAGGTAATCATATAACAATAAAAGCCGAAATGCTAAACTTCATGCCTTTTCATCTCCTTATTGGAACTAATTATCCTGCGTACCAAGACATAAAAAATGTACCTCTTATTGACCTCTTAAGATCAAAAGATTATGTTGCTTCGCTTACAGACTATAAAGCAAGAAAAGTACACAATGAACTCTTAAACAATGAAATAAAATAGGCTATAACACTATGTAAAAATGCATTAAAACGCATTTTACATTAAACGTTGTAAGCCATTTGACCAACCAATGAAATTAATAGACATAACAATTAAAAATTTTCGTTCAATTAAAGGTGACGGAATTACACTTTCTTTAAAAGACTCTGATATTATTTTTCTATTTGGTCAGAATAATGCTGGTAAATCATCATTGTTGTCTGCTTATGAATATATGATTACTCCAAAGAAGAAAGCAACTCTAAATGACTTTTTGGGTTTTGACATAAATAACATTATAGAAATCAAAACAACATTCTTAAAGGAAGAAGGAGACAATGTCATTTTTGAGAAAAAAGGATTTGACAAATGGGTTGCCGAGAACGGAGAAATTAAATTTAGAAAGACTTGGGTAAACATAGATGAAGAAGGAAAAAAAGAAACGTTTGACCCTTCTCCTGAAGTTGGTGATTACGTAGAAAATGGATTTGGAGGTTTAGAACCGCATTTGACAAAACACTCTCCAACTCCTGTTAGAATCCCTGCTTTTCCAACACCAGCAGATTTAACTACTTTCATTAAAGACATTATCAAGAAAAGTGTATTGAAAAGCCTAAAAGATGATGAAGTTGAAGCTTATCAAAAAGTAATGAACGAAGTTGAACTTTTACAAGAAAGAATATTGTCAAACGAAGTTATTAAAGCTAAAACTGAACAGGCTAATGATAATTTTAGAAAAATTTTCCCGAACCTTACTTTGGATATTAGTCCAATAGAAGGGCAAGAGTTTAACTTAGCAACTTCACTTGAAAAAGAATTTTCAGTAATCATTAAAGATGATAGATTCCCAGATACTAAACAAGATTTTTCACATCACGGTCACGGAGTAATTAGGCAGGCTCTATTTAATTTTTTAGGTATTGTAAAAAATGATTTACCTACAAATAACGAAGATGGAAACACATCAAAAGAATATTTAATTCTTTTTGAAGAGCCAGAAGTATATCTACATCCTAAAGCCATAAATCTTCTAAGAAAAGTTCTATACGATTTATGTTCTAATTCGCCTTTCCAAATAATTTGTGCATCTCATAGCCCTTCATTGATTGACATTTCAAAACCACATACTACTTTAGTAAGGTTAATTAGAGAGTCAGATGCAACAACCAAATTATATCAAGTTGGAGATGATTTATTTTCTTCTTCAGAAGAAATAAAAAATAAAGTACAAATGATTAATCGCTTCGACCCAAATATTTGTGAGTCGTTCTTTTCAAATGAAGTAATATTAGTAGAAGGAGATACAGAAGCTATTGTAGTGAGAGAGATATTGGAAAGAAAATTTCCAAATAAAGATATTTTTGTAGTTAATACTGGCTCAAAAAATAATATCCCCTTCTTTCAAAAAATTTTCAATCATTTTAATATAAAACAACACATAATTCACGATAGTGATACACGATATAATTATAGTAAATCGACAAATGAGGAAGGAGCTTTAACATATACAGTTAAAACCAATAAAGATGGCTCTCCAAAAAATAATTCTGCTTGGACATTAAATCAAAATATATGGAATGAAGTGGCTAATGGAAATCTACTTCAAAACGGATTATCAAAAAGATATGTTTCTGTATATGACTTTGAAAGTTCCCATAATTATCAATACGACAAAGACAAAGGAAAACCTTTATCGGCATTTGAATATGCAAATACTATTGAGTTAAATGAAGATATTCCAATATTGAATTTTATAAATATGATTTGCGGAGAAACTGAAAAAACAACCGAATTTACACAAGCTGAAATAGATGAGTCAGTAAATGAGCCTAATGAATAAAAACGGTTTACAACAATGGCTATAGTTAATACGGGTTTGGTGCTTAACCCAAAATTTAGTCATATTTACCAAGTCCGCCAAATCTTTTGATTTGGCTTTAGAACAAAAAAGATAAAACAAAATAAAAAGATTTGGCTAAGTGCTTAATCGAAAGGTCAGTTCCTTTTAATCCCGTACTAACCATAGCCTAGACGTTACCTGCAATATTCACCAGCAACTACATTAAGCGCAATAGATGAAAAAAGATAGCCTTGATTGGAGAGAATACGAAGCTATAACGAAATACATCTACGAAACGTTAGGTAAGGAATTTGGTGTAACAATTTTAGGTTATGGAAATAGTTGTAAAGTAACTGGAAAATCAGGTAACTCTCATCAAATAGATGTTTTAACCCTTCAATCTAACGGAGTAAATCAGATTCGAACAGCAATTGAATGCAAATACTTAAAGAAAAAAGTAAATAAAGATACTGTAATGAAAGTATTAAGTATTATTCAAGATGCTCAAATCGATAAAGGTGTTATAGTTTCAAAAAGTGGATTTACTAGAGATTCTGTTGATTTTGCTCGAGAATATAATATTGGACTTGTTGAATTAAGAGAAGCTGACGAAAAAGACTTTAGTGAAAGTCCTAAAGAGATTCATATTGCAGATTTACTTCTTAATGCTAAAATACTTATAAAAAGACCTCAAATTTTGAGCGTAAGTATTGGGAATGATCGAATTATAGAAATCAGAGATGAATGGGACTATTATAATTACTTTGTGATTTTAGAAAATAAGACAGAAATTCCTTTATTAAAGTATGTGAACGAATTTAGAAATGAAGTTAATCGTCAAAATAAATTAAACAAAATAATCACAAAGCAATTTCCAATTCAGAATGCTAACCTTCTAAATAAAAGCTCTAAAAATTCTGTAAAAATGGATCAAATTATCTTAACAGGTCAGCTAATAGAAATTGATACTAGCAAAAACATTAACTTCAAGTTGATTGATCAGGTTTGGTTAATTATGAAATCAATATTTGAAGAAAGGATATTTACTTTTTCAGAGAGTGGTTTGATTGTAGAACATAAAAGAAAATAATACTGCAGGTAACAAAGACGTGTATAATCAATTGCTTGATTATCGCCTACTTGGAAATTCCTTTGGAATTTCCTCTGGTTCGTTCTATTTTGCTAACTTAATTCTAGCCAACGCAACTGAGCCATACACGTGTCTTGTCCTGAAATAGGTTTACACAAAAGTGTAATAAGATGGAAAGATATTCAAAGACTTCATCATCGAAATGGCAGTCTAGATACAGTGAAGAATTTAAGCGATTTGTTTGTAATGAGTTTTTAACGAGTATGGTTACTCGAAGAGAAATCGAAAACCCGATCACGCGGATGTGATAGCGCGGAATTGCATTCCGTGCCACACAAGAATACGTGATAAGTGTGTCTCATCCTAAAAAAGGTTACACATTTTACATTCATCCTACAATCGATTTATAAAAAAAAACTAAAATCACTGGTAACAATTCTAATGCTCATTACACTTTCTTATAGTAGCTTTTTTTAAAGAGCACAAATAATAAGAATAGTAATCATTAAAAATTAAACCTATGGGATTAGAAAACCAAATTAGTGTAGTAATACCTCAAGAAACAATAGATGAGGTAACTACCAAATTACAAGAATGCAAAACGATACTCGCGCCTTTTCTACAGGCACTAACAGCTGCAGAACGTTCAGGATTATTCAAAATGGGTAATAAATCCTTACCTACGGTACAAAAGGTAAAATCGTATTCGGACACCAATCCGGAGTTTATGCCCAGTTATATGGATAAAGATGAGTTTCTAAAAGATGAAACTGTGGTATCACAATTAACACCCATTGCTAACATTCTGGAACAATTATTCTCTGATGTAGATGATACTCGATTATTAGCCGGTAGCGAGGCCTTACAAGCTGCTTTATTATACTACGGACAAGTAAAAGAAGCGAATAAAAAGGGAGTGACCAGTGCAAAACCGATTTATGAGGATTTAAAACAGCGATTTTCTAAAAAATAATACCAGTTCACTAATTTCGTATGAGAAATGGTATAAGCCGTTCAATAGCAGAAAATCCAGTGATAGCAACCAAAAAGATTCTTTATAGCGTCTTTTTGGTTTTTTTATGAATATAATTCACTTGCACTCGAATAAAAAAGATCCAATATTGAGTAAAAAACATTCAACTTTGAATGAAAAACATTCAAAATCGAGTAAAAAATACTCAAAACAGTATAAAAAACATTAAAAGTTGAATCTAATTCACTCGTTGAGATGATAAGGTTTAGATTTAATTGATATACTTCTTTCAGGAAGGATATCAACGGAACGATATTTGATAAAAGTTAGAAAACTAACTTTATGAAAAAAATAATCTTTATTTTATTCCTGACGTTCGGAATCAAATCAGCATTTGCAGAATGTGCTGGTAGCGGAATGCAGTTCTTTCCAGAAACAAAAGAAATAGGCTTACATTCAATGTTCATTATCCAAGGTTACGCCTTTAGCCAAGAAACAATTAATAGTTTTAAGAACAGGGTAGTTTATCTTGAAAGTGAAGGAGGAGAATTAGTTGTATTAAATCTTCAAGAAATATTAAAAGGACAAATGGAATTAACACAAGCCATTTTTTGTCCATCTAAAGAACTAAAACCAAATACTACCTATTATTTAAAATATGCTGATCAAACAGAACGAGAAATAAATCAAATGAAACAGTGGAATCCAGAGAAAAAAGAAAACGAAAGAGTATTCTGGAAGACTGCAGAAGAAAAATCCTTAGCTAGCCTGAACTTAAATTTGAGCCTCGAATACGAAAAAACAGAAGTCGAATATTATGGTTGTGGACCTAGTGCAAATGCTATTTTTAAAATAAAGAACAAATTAACGTCCGAAACCTGGTATAAAACGGAAGTTATGAATCTTAATAGTAAAACTACATTCTATATAAAAGAAAGGAATGGACACTTATACGTTGGACATGGAATGTGTGCTGGCGCATTTACTTTTGATCGGAAGGGTCAATATAAGGTTAGATTTACACCAATGAATATAGACGGTAAATCATTAAAAACTACTGAATGGAAAACTTTTGATAGCCCGTTTATGAAGGATAAAAGTTAGTACTACCCCCGATATCGCTAATCTCCGCCCGAGGCAGACAGGTGTGACTAGTGGTGATAATGCATATATATAACAACTATAAGTTTTTGTATCTTATGGTTGTTTTTTATGTTGTTTAACATAGGTTTGTGGTGCACACTAGTTACAAACTAGCGGCAGCGGGAGGTTTTTGTATATTTACGAAGTACGCCAAATTTTTTATTTGGTTATATTTAAAAAGAAAATTAAACATAAAAATAAAAAATTCGGCTCGTGCTAAATCCGAAAAGTTAGTGTCTTTTTATACGCTACGTTTCATACACAAGACCGTTACCCAACATCTAACAAAATTGAAAGTTAAGCTCAAAAATATTAACTGGACTAAAAATCGCGGGATCCTCATTATCGGAATTTGCCTAGGTGCTATGTTATTGAAATTTTTGGTTTGGCCATATCGTGGAACTTGGATTTATCAGTATGGTAATATGATTTCAATACTTATCTTTTATGGCGGAGTTTTCTGGTCATTTATTAATACAATAATTTTGCTTTCTAAGCATAAGTCTGACTTAAAAAACAATCTAATTTGGATTATTTTAACTGCAATTCCTTTTTTGTATATCGGAATAATGATGGTAATTGCAATGACAAAGACAATTGATTAAATGAATATAAGTTTTGATCTCGACAGTACGTTAATTCCAAATGGAAAAGAATTCGAAACGGAAAAGAGAAACAGAATTGCTAAACTATTTGGAATTGAGGAAATAAGGAAAGGAACACGTGAATTGATTTCTGATCTACAAAGTCAAGGACATAATATTCATATCTATACAACATCATTTCGAACTAAAAGAAAGATAAGGTGGACTTTAAAATATTATGGAATAAAAGTCAACAGAATAGTAAACCAAGTAGAAAATAGAAAAATCTTAAAATCTCGAAATATTAATTCATCCAAATATCCGCCAGCATTTGATTTTGACTTACACATTGATGATTTAAAAGGTGTCGGAATTGAAAGCGAGAGATTTAATTTCAAAGTGATTATTGTAGACCCTACTGACAAAAATTGGATAGGAAAAATAAATAGTGAGATAAAACAATTGACTAATACTTGAAGTAAAATGAAAAAGAAATGGTTCAGTAAAGGAACTTACAAAAACATCAATTGTGCAAATTGTGGTAAAACTCAAAATGAAATTGCAACAATGGATCATCATTCTGGTATTTGTCCTGATTGTAATATTAGTTGTATTTGGTATTATATAACAAATGAAAACGTTACTCAAATAATTCCCGAACTTGCTCCTAACCCTATTAAAATTTTTATTGATTGGTGTCAATCTGAATTGGATGAATTAGAGATGACGGAACTAATTATTGAACTTGAAAATATTGGAAAAAATTAAATAACTAAATAAAAACGTTGGGTAACAACATATATGTGATCATAGCAGCTAAGTGATGAATCCAATAGTCTGTGCATATTTGGTAAGGCGCAATGCTTGCAAAAAGAAAAAATAGCAACCAATGCGCAGAAAACGTCGACAGTTAGGTAACATTTGCCACAGCTACGACACATATATTAAACATTAGCAGTAATAACAAAAATGAACTGGAAATTTAAAGAAGATAGTATTTTAATAAATTACAACGAACACACTCCTTGTAAAGAAATATTTCAAGCTGTATGTGATGAAATAGGAATTTATTATACTCAAAAAGGTTGGAAATATGCTCGTTCAAGACCTAAAATAACATTTAAAAATAGTGACTTAAAAATAGAAATTGCGTTTTGGTCTAGCGGCAGTAATACTCCTGGAGATTTTGTGAATTTGGAAATACTACCTTATATATCTTCTATAGAGTTAATCAATAATCTAAAATCTAAAGGATATATTTTATCGTTTATTGATTTATTCACAGAGCGTTTAGACAATGAACCTGACGGAAGTAAAATGATAATAAATGCTTTTGGTGGAAAAATAAAAAGAGTTGACGAATATAAACGTACTCCCGAATTGGTTTATAATAAAAATGTAAACGTTTACGGAGTAACGGAAAGTGATTTTGAAAAATTAATAAACTTTATCGAAAGTAGAGTTAACATTTGGACTAGTAGAATTAATGACATTAAAGAAATTGATTCTTTCTTGAAAAAATTAACAGATGATGCTAAACAACGATTAATTGAAAATGATTTTGGTAAGCTAATAAAAATGAAATTTCCCGATTATAAAATGGAATAAATACTACTGCTAACAATGGCTATAATTAATACGGGTTTTGGTGCTTAATTCACCAGCTAGCGCTCGTTTGTAACGGGTGCCGTCAAAGATTGTCCCACCTTAAGAAATTTTCATGTCACCTATTGACTTTTGGTTTTGTACTGCATCTCGATAGTTCTGCTGAGTTTGTCGAAGTACATTTTTTGTACCGCTATCGCTAAACAAAAAAACACTCGATGAGACGATAGAGGTATCGATCTAATTTTGAATACGCCCGTCAGATCAAGTGTTTTTCTGGAATGTTCTCTCGATTCCGCTCGAGATGACAGAAGAAAAATAGACTGCCCGCCTCTGGAGGGTATCGAGATCATTTGTAGGTTACGTATTAACTTCTAGTCTCATCAGATCACCCTATCGCTAAACGGTGACTAGTGGCGATTATGAATGGCAGTAAGCGTAAGAAAATATATAACGGCCATTAATTTTTGTGTGTTATGGTTGTTTTTTTGTGTTATCTAATATAGGTTTGTGGTGAACATTAACAGCTGCTTGAGATTCTTGGAATATTTTCTCACCCCATTCCCAGATCCAAGAAAGACTTAAAAAAATAAAAAGGCGAATAATCCTAGATCATATCAATCAGCGGTAAAAGAAATCTTATACCAATTCTATTTTTATTTTAGGCTAAAATAATTTGAAATATTTTTCGCTAGTTTAAGTTATAAAATTCAAGCATAGCCATAGCTACGGTTTAATTTTCTAATGAAGAAATAGTAGAAAAAGAATTGAATTATTAGCCTAAAATAATGTTAGAAATGGTATTACTCCAAGTTTGATCATTTAAAAAAACTAAAAAGATTGAAAAGACATTTTATTTATTTTTCAAAAAGATTATTACTTATAATTTATGGTATAGAAGTATTAATACACTTTACAATTAAAGATATTATGTATCCTATTAATATATTATTTTATGTAAGTGCTCCATTGCTACTAATTATTGGTAGTTTAGTTATGAGTATTTTGTTTTTTAAGAAAAAAAAGGCGTTTTATGTATTGATAATGTGTTTTTTGAGTTTATTGCTTTATTGGAGAGTTTACTATTATAAGACAACATCAATTGAGAAGTCTACAGATGTATATAATACAGTATTATTTTGGAATATTGGCAGAAATGGAGATACTCCCTTTAAAATTATTATGAGAGAGATAGAGAATGTATCTCCGGAATTTGTTGGATTGGTCGAAGCAGATGCTATTACAAATGAACATTTAAAAGAATTCAGAAATAAATTTCCAAACTATCAAATTCAAAAATTAGATGGAGGTATGTTGGCTATTGTAAAAGGTAAAATAGATGTAATAAGGTATCATTGTGAATCAGATTTTTATAAATTTAACGTAATTGATTTTAATATAAAAAATCAAAAAAATTCAATACTTATTGCAGATATTAATGCAGTTCCTTTTGATAATAGAACATCATCATTAGATATGGTTTATAGATTAGCAAAAGAGAATAATTGTTCTTTTATTATGGGAGATTTTAATACTCCTTATGAGAGTATTTATTTTAACCAGTTTAGACAAGATTTACTTAGTTTTCGTGATGTAGCTAATGGATTTACAGCAACCTGGCCCTATGGCATTCCATTATTAGAAATAGATCAAATCTGGAGTAGTAAAAATAACACACCTATTTCACTAAAAAAAGTATATTATAACACTTCAGATCATGCATTGTTAATTGGCTCTTATCAGCCTATTACAAGATGAATTAGTGGTCAATAGGATTGTTTACAGCCCTTGGATACAGCTAGTCTGTGAGTAGTCGCGACTAAGAGTAAGAAAATATATATAACAATTATAAGTTTTTGTATCTTATAGTTGTTTTTTATGCCATACATAGGTTTGTGATGCACACTAGTTGCAAACTAACGTCAGCGAGAGTCAGTAAAAAAAGGCCTTAAAAGTAAATGCTAAACACTTCAAAAAGAAAACTAAAATTGTGAAAACTGAAATTAAGACTATTTGGATTGACCTAAGTGAAGAACTTTATAAGTTCATTTTAGGAAAAGTAAAAGATGAACAAATATCAAAAGATATTCATCAAGAGGTTTTCTTAAAAATTCAAACTAAAATTCATCAGCTAAAACATACTTCTAAACTCACATCTTGGGTTTACCAAATTACAAGAAATAGCATTATTGACTATTTTCGAAAAGTAAAAGACAATAATATATCAATACATGATTTAGATATTCCAGAAACAGATGCTAATAATTTTAGTTACTCAAATCTAACAAGCTGTATCAATCAAAAAATAGAAAACCTTTCTACCCAACATAAAGAAGCAATTATTTTAACTTCCTTTAAAAACTATTCTCAAAAAGAACTAGCAGAATATTTAAAAATCTCATACTCTGGAACAAAATCAAGAGTTCAAAAAGCTAAAGAAATTTTAAAAGAAAACATTTTAGATTGTCCAAACGTAGAATCGGATAAAACAGGTAAATTACTAGATTTTGAAAATAATTAAAATTAACTACGTCTTTTTATAACTAATAACGTCCATCTTATATAACCTAAAAAAAATAAAAATGGACACTTCAAAAAAAACAATTACAGTACAAATTCTTAACGCTTTTGCAGAAAACGGTAAAGGAGGTAATCCAGCAGGTGTCGTTTTAAATGCGGATGACTTATCTGATAAAAACAAACTTGAGATTTCTAAAGAAGTAGGTTTATCAGAAACGGCTTTTGTTTCAAAATCTAAAACTGAAGACTTTAAATTAGATTTCTTTACTCCAAACAAACAAATAGCACATTGCGGACATGCTACAGTAGCTACATTTTCTTATTTAAAACAAATAGGTGCTCTAAAGAATGATAGTTCTTCAAAAGAAACCATAGATGGAAAACGAAAAATAGAAATAATCGGGGATCTGGCATTTATGGAACAATTAGCACCAAAATATGTTGACGTAAGCCACAAAGAAAATGTAATTTTGAAATCATTAGGATTAAAAAAAACGGACCTTATACCAAATACACCGATTCAATTAGTAAACACAGGAAATTCATTTATACTCGTTCCTGTTAAAAGCAATGAAATTTTAAAGAATATAATTCCTGATTTTAACTTGATAAGCGAAGTTAGTGATGAATTCGATGTAATTGGCTACTATGTATTTTCTACTAATACAGAATATGACGCTACTTCGAGGATGTTTGGTCCTCATTATGGGATATTAGAAGAGTCAGGCACAGGAATGGCCGCAGGACCACTTGGGTGTTATTTATTTGATATTTTAAAAATTAAAAAAAGTACTTTTCATATTCAACAAGGTAAGTATATGAAACCGTCTTCACCTAGCTTGATTATTGTTAATCTACGAATCGATAAAGGCGAAATAAAGGATTTAATGGCTGGTGGAAAAGGAATATTAAATAGACAATTGGAGGTTGAAATAAACATCTAAAAGTCCCGCGCTGCGAAGTTTGCAACTTCGTAGCTGTCTCGTCCTAAAAAAAGTTTACATATTTTACATTAATCCTAAAATAGTTTTACAACTTATTCTTAGTCCTATTATTGGTTTACAATGATAGGACTTTTTGTATAATAATTCTTCCATATTTTTTCTGTTTTTATATTATTTTGATGCACTTGACTTGGAGTAAGATTTCCTATACTCATATGTGGTCTTTGATTGTTATATAGTTTAACAACCGCATCTAATAATTCTTTAGCTTCTTTTAGATTCTTTGGTTGATAATCATTTAAATATTCTTCTTTTATAATACCATTTACTCTTTCGGCTATTGCATTTTCTAAAGGATCTCCGTTTTCCGTCATACTAATGTTTATCTTATTATCTTGTAATAATTTGACGTATTCATTACTACAGTATTGTGTTCCTCTATCAGAATGATGTATTAGTTGTATATCATTATCCGAGGGTTTTGGTAGGTTTACTATTGCCATTTTTAATGCTTGAACAGTTTCAGAAGTTTGTAAACTATCCGCTAAATGATATCCTACTATTTTTCTGGAAAAAGCATCTGTGATAAAACTGATATACACAAAACCTGTTTCTATTCTCCAATAAGTAATATCACTCACCCATAATTGATTAGGACTTTTAGGAATGAATTCTCTGATAAGATTAGAATACTTCTTAAACCTATGGAATGAGTTTGTAGTTATAGTTTGCTTCTTTTTTCTTCTAACTAACAAATTATTAGCTGATAAAACATCAAATAACCGGTCTCTTCCCATTTTTATTTGATGTTCTAATAGAAATGGTTGCAAAAGTTCATATAATTTTCTTCCTCCCATATGTCGATGATTTTTTCTGATTTTTAATACCTCACAAACAATTAATTCATCTTCAAAAGCAAGTTGCTCTCGATACCAAAAATGTTGATAATATGCTTGGCGAGTAACACCAAGTAATCGGCAAAAACTGCCTAAACTTACCTTTGGATAAAGGGTTTTCATCTCTTGGATTACTTGGTATTGGACTTTTTTACAATCTTGATTTTAAATTCATGCTCAGCTACCTCAATCATTTTACGATAAGCTTCAGCTAATAGTTTAGCTTCATGAAGTTCTTTTTTTAGTTGTGATAAAGATGCTTCATCTTGGGGAGATGATGATTTTGATTGATTTGTCATTATTTGCAAAGGTACAATACTAGGTTTTGAATAATCATATCCAAACTCTCTTAACCAATAAGTAATACGAGAATTACCAATATTATATTTGGTTTCGATTTCTCTTCGAGTAACTGTACCCGTTAAAAACTCATTACAAACAAATCGCTTAAATTCTTCACTGTATCTAGACTGCCATTTCGATGATGATGTCTTTGAATATCTTTCCATCTTGTTACACTTTTGTGTAAACCTATTTCAGGACAAGACAAGCTATTTATTCCACGCTACCGCTATTCTGTGACTAGTCGCGAGTATGAGTTATAAAATATATATAACAGCCATAAATCTTTGTATATTATAATTGTTTTTTATGGTGTCTAACATAGGCTTGTGGTGCACACTAGTTACAAACTAGCGGCAGCGAGTGCCTTTAGAAAGCTTAAAAAACGTCCTAATTCGTAGAATTCCTTTGTTTTAATACTTCTCTAATCTCAAAATTAACTTTTTGTTTTCTTTTGAATCTACTTTTACACGAATAAATAAAAAACATAAATTTATGAAAAAAGTAGTATTAATAACTATTATAACAGTTTTAGGATTATTGAATATGAATGCACAAGACTTTAACTTAGGAGTAAAAGGAGGTCTTAATTTCGCAACACTTACAGGAGAGAACAACTCTGAAATCGGCTGGACAACAGATTTTAATCTGGGAGTTATGGCTGAAGTTAAAATTTCAGACAAATTTTCTTTTCAACCAGAATTAATGTATTCCGGACAAGGATATGGTTCAGATTTTGATTCTGAAGGTATTACAGCACTCAACTATTTGAATGTTCCATTAATGCTAAAATATTATATGACTAAAGGATTGAGTCTAGAAGCAGGACCTCAAATAGGCTTTTTACTTTCTACTAAAGGAGGTACCAATACGAATAAAGATCTATTTAAAACAACAGATTTTGGAGTGAATTTTGGTTTAGGTTATAAACTTGATAACGGGCTCTATTTTAGCGCAAGATATAATCTTGGACTAACTGATATCAATAATATAGATGGTATTTCAGATAAAAATAAAAATGGAGTATTTCAGTTATCAATTGGTTATTTTATTTTCTGAAACTTGATAATACCGTAAAGAAAAATCCAAGTTAGTTGACTTGGATTTTTTTGTCGGGTGTAAAGACCCTTTATACTCAGAAAACTGTAAGAATATATAACAACCATAAACTTTTGTGTATTATGGTTGTTTTGCTATATTGTCTAACATAGGTTTGTGTTGCACACTAGTTGCAAACTAGCGGCGGCGAGGAAAAGATAAAACAAAATAAAAAGATTTGGCTAAGTGCTTAATCAGAAATTCAGTAATTTTAATTCCCGTACTAACCATAGCCTAGCCGTTATCAAAAATTAAGAAAACAAATAATTATTATGGAAAGTAAAACGGTAAGTAAAAAGCAATTAGATCCTTCTAAAATCATGCAAGTTGGATTAGGATTTTGGGCTTCAAAAATATTGCTATCAGCAGTTAATATGAGTTTATTTACCCTTTTAGCGAAAGAAGAATTATCCGGACAGGGTATTAAGGAAAAATTAGGTTTACATCAGAGAGGTCTTTATGATTTTTTGGATGCTTTAGTTGCCCTAAATTTCTTAAAAAGAACAGGAATAAAAGCATCTGCTGTATACGCCAATACCGAGGAGACCAATCTATTTCTTGACAAAGAGAAGCCGAGCTATGTTGGTGGTATGCTTGAACTATCAAATAATAGGTTATATGGCTTTTGGAACTCATTAGAAGAAGGATTAAAAACAGGCGCACCACAGAATGAGTTAAAAAATGGAGGAGCTCCAATTTTTGAAGATATATATGCTGACCAACAAAAATTGAAAGAATTTTTAAAAGCTATGGAAGGTCTTCAAAGTTCCAATTTTAAGATGTTATCCCAAAAATTTGATTTTTCAAATTACAAAACACTTTGTGATATAGGAGGTTCTTCTGGGCACCTAGCCATACAAGTAGCTCGAAATAATAGTCATATGAAAACCATCACCTTTGACTTACCACCATTGGAAATTCTTGCAAAAGAAAATATTTTATCTAATGAATTAAGCGATAGCGTATCATTTCAACCAGGGGATTTTTTTAAAGACGAATTACCAAAATCTGATGTTATTACAATGGGGAACATTCTTCATAACTGGGGATTAGAAGACAAGAAAATGCTTATCAAAAAGGCCTATGATGCTTTACCAAATGGAGGAGCATTAATTGTAATTGAAAATATCATTGATGATAATAGAAGAACAAATGCATTTGGTCTAATGATGTCGTTACAAATGTTAATGGAAACACCTGAAGGCTTTGATTTTACCGCAGCTGACTTCAATGTCTGGGCGAGTGAAATAGGGTTTTTACAAGTTTCTACGATGCATTTGACTGGAAATACAAGTGCTGTAATAGCTATAAAGTAAAACTTTTACTAATACAAAATAAACATTATTAAAACCCGCTATAGCTAATCTAAGACTAGTGGTTAGCATTAATTATTAAAAGAAAAAATAAAATAGGTATAACATTTTGTGTAGCCATTTGCTTCCCGAAAGTAGCAAACGTAACATACAAGAGACATTGTAGCTTATTAGAGAAAAATGAAAAGAGAAATTGAAACAATATTAAACGCGTTAAGTGAAACGCCAAGATTATTGAAAGAATTAATTACTGAAATTGACTCTGAACTTTATAAAGAGAAAATTGTCAAAGGTAAGTGGTCAATTCATGAACATGCAACCCATATAGCAATTGGAGACAGTTATGGATTTCAAAAAAGACTTAACGATTTTAGACAAGAAGAAAAACCAACATTTGAACCACTATCTGGAGATAATTTTGATGAAGATTTTTTTATAAAATTAGACCTTAAAAAGGCTATAAATGACTTTTTTGAAATTCGACAAAGAACAATTGAATTAGCAAAAGAATTTAACTCGAATGATTGGAATAAATTAGCCATTCACCCAGAGTATAAGACTTACACACCATATATAATGCTAAGACATTTATTAATGCACGACCATAATCACTTATATAAAATTGAAGATATGGGATTTGGAATTGGACACGTAAAATAACGACGCTACAACCTGGTGTATGAAACATAGCTAATAAGTGCTAAACCGAAAGGTTTGTTTTTATTTATAAAGGCCGCCAAATTTTTAATTTGGCTTTAAAACAAAATATAAAAAATTGACTCTGTGCTGAACTCGAAATGTAGTGTCTTTTTACATGGAACTAACGATACATGAACACGTTAATAAATATTTTGAAAAACATAAAAAATATTAAAAAATGAAAAAGCTGATTTTAATACTTTGTTTGATATTCTTTGCTCAATACGAAACGCTTGCCCAATCTGAATTTGAATTGAAACCTTCCCAAAGTATGTCTATAACAGGAAAAGGACCTGGACAAGATGCAATGAAAAACCCTTACGATGGACAAAATTGCTATGCAGTAATTGAAAATACTGGAAAAAGGGAGTTTTCTATTAGAACGCAACAGAATAGAAAAATTATAGAAACTATAACAATTAAAAAAGGCGAAATAAAAAAAGTAAAACTGATTAAAGGGTTTGAATTGTATTTGGATACAAATTCAACCGGAAAAGCAAAAGCTAAGGTGGAATTTAAAAAGATAGACGAATAAAAACGTGTGGCAACAAAGTATTGTGGTAAAAAAACAAGTAAAAATGTATTATTTTTTCACTAGAGCACTTTTATATTCTGCGTGTATATTAACCTTATTCCTGTCTTTTGTGCTTTCCGTTTATATATCTAATTTAATAGATTGTAAACTTAAGCCGTGTATAATTAATTGCTAGGTCATTGCTGGCTTATGAACATGCCTACGGAATATTCTATCAATGATTTGTTTACTAAATTAGTTGTTTAACCACGCAACCAACCATACACAATAACATAAAGCATATAATATAACTCAAACTAAACAAAAATATAAATTGCGTACATTCCTTTTTGAAAAAGAAAAATATGGATTTGAGCTTCTAATGGATTTACATAAATTCGAAACAAACCCTAACGTTTTTTTTGAAGCTTCTCCACATACAACCAACTTTTTTGAAATTTTTATTTTCGAAAATGCAAAAGGACTTATTCAATTAAATGGGCACACATTAAGCATTGCAGAAAACACCTTTTTTTTTATTTCTCCTTACCAAAAAAAGAGCTGTGAAATAGACCTTTCCGAAATTAAAGGGTTTCATCTTGTTTTTCAAAATGACTTCTTATCTCATTTTTTTGATGATAAGCTATTTGTTTACAGACTTCAATATTTTTACAATTCGAAACACCCTCAATATTTACAGTTACCAAAAGAAGAATATGATAAAATTCAATTTGCGCTAAATGAAATTATATCTGAAATAAATAATTTCCAAAATGATAGCCTTCATATTATAAGATCACTTCTATACTTCTCTTTATCAAAATTAAATAGGCTATTTTCAAAACATTACAAACTTTCTCCTGAAACACAAGCAGATTCAGCTATTTATAACTTTAAGGAAAAATTAGAGTTAAATATCCGGAAATTTCATTCTGTAGAGGAGTATTGTAAAATTCTGAGTATCTCGAGGCATCAATTAAACAAAGTTATAAAAGAGTATTTTGGCTGCACTTCTAAGGAGATCATTCATTTTAGATTACTACAAGAAATTAAAATGGAGTTATGCTATTCTAATAAAACTATTTCTGAAATTGCAGATGCTCTAAATTTTAGTGAAGCCAATAATCTTACACGTTTTTTCAATAGACTTGAAGGCATCACTCCAAATATGTACCGCAAAAATTACCAAAATGATAGTCATTTGTTATAAATTGATATATTCTTAGCAAGAATAAAACTCAACCTTTGCAAGTATTAAAAATCAATAATACTATGAAAAATTTATTCTATTTCAACTTGTCTATCATTCTACTAAACTTACAATTATCCTATTCCCAAAACAAGGAGACAGTTGTTTCTATGAGTGATTCAAATTGGGAGATTGCCAAAGGAACATCTACTTTTGAAATATTTGACTCTAGAGAAACAATTCTTTTAAATGGTAAAGCCATTCTTAAAAACAAACAATTCTCTAATGGATCTATAGAAGTTGATGTATATGCCAATAAAAACAGAAGTTTTGCTGGTATAATTTTCAGAAAACAACAAAAAACAATGGAAGAAGTTTATATGAGGCTTCATAAATCCAATCAAGCCGATGCCATACAATACTCGCCAACTTATAACGAAGAACTAACCTGGCAATTATATAAAGAATACCAAGCTAATGTTACCTTTAAAAATAAAGGCTGGAACACCTTACGTATTGAAGTAAACCATAATAATGCCGATGTTTTTGTTAACGATGAAAAAGTTCTTACTGTAGATAACCTAAGAACAACACATGATAAAGGAGAAATAGGTCTATTTGCATTATTTAACAATAGGTTTTCAAATTTTAAATTCACCAATAAAGATATAGTTAGCCAAACAAAAAAAGAAAAGAAACATGACATAGAGCCTAGTATTATATCGCAATGGAATATTACAAAAGCACTACCTTTTATTGAAGAGAAATTAAGCTTTGACAACTTTTCAAAAAAGGAATACACAACTGTAACTACCGAAAAATCTGGTTTACTTCCGTTCTCAAAATACATTGAAAAAGCATCTTCTGGTAATTTCGAAAAAAACAAAGAAGTCTATTCTGTGGCCTCAATCATTATTGAATCGAATAACAATCAGGTAAAGTTATTTTCATTTGATTATAGCGATAAAATAATTGTCTATTTAAATGGGGAAACGATTTTTAAAGGCAATAACGCATTTAGGTCTAAAGGGATACAATACCAAGGCCATATAGATAGTGATGCAAACAAATTATATCTAAATCTAGAAAAAGGTAAAAACATACTTCATTGTGTTGTTATCGATAAAGCAAACGGTTGGGGATTAATTGCCAAACTGGAATAATATGCTTTACAATACGTGTATAATTAATTGCTTGGTTATCGCCTACTTGGAAATTCCGAAAGAATTTCCTCTGATTCATTTTTGTTTACTAACTTAGTCCTAGCCAACGCAACTAACGATACGTAAACAGGTTTTAGCTAATTAAAACGAAATAAAAATGAGTTACGATTTAGATTTTTGGAAACTCAAAAAAGATACATATCTGAAGAATCAAGAAGTGTATAAAAAATGTTCTGAAGAAGAAATCGTAGATGGTTTAGAAGATTTACCAATTGACTCAATTCTAAATGACATTCAAATCGAAATTACAGACTGGAAAATGAAGGAAAGTAATATTGATTATGAAAATCCAAATGGGAGTGGAGTTTTTCAAATATTTACTACAAAGCAGTTCGTTCGATTTGACTGTTACGGAATAGAAGGAGAAGATATGAATCTAATCATTGATGTGATGGATAAATATGATTTACTGCTTTATGATGATCCTAAAGTTCCACAACGATATGACGGGAAATAAAAACTAACTATAACACTACTCAAGAATGTATCAAAAATCATTTTACATTTAACGTTAGCGGTTGTTTTAAGAAACCGACAACTATGTACGTTTGTATACATTCAATCTTTTTAAAAGATTAAAAAAGATATTTTTGGGTTCGTCAAATTAAAATTAAACAATGTGAAGCGAATTAAAGAATTTTTAATCCTTTTATTACTACTAATAATAGCACCAGGTGCAACATATTCTCAGAAAACCTTATCAAAGACTGAAAAGGATGATGTGCTTGAAAGAATCAAAGTCTTAATCGACTCAAATTATGTTTTTATTGATAAGGTTAAATATATAAATAATTCACTGGATAGTTTAAAATTGACTAATAAGTATAATAAAACAAAAGAATATAAAGATTTTGCAGAGGTCTTAACAGAAGGTCTTGTTGGTATTACTAACGATCTACATTTTAAAGTTCAATACAATCCTAAGCTAATAAAATCTAGACGTGAAAGGCTTAGAAAACAAGCTGAACTAGAGAATGAACAGAAAGTAGAGAATAATGAAGAGGAAATTGATTGGAATTTATGGTATGCCAAAAAAGAGAATTTTGGCTTTGAGAAAGTTGAAATACTTGAGGGAAACATCGGATATATAAAACTTAATTTTTGGGAAAACTTAGAGTGGGTAAAACCAACTATTGATGCCACAATGAGATTCGTAACCAACACAGATGCATTAATAATTGACTTAACCGAGAATCAGGGTGGTTATAGCCCCACTGACAGTTATCTCGGGAGTTATTTCTTTAATGAAGAACCCACGTTATGGATGTCGAGCTATAATAGACCTACTGGAGAGACAAGTACTAAATTTACTTTTCAAAAAATTGAAGGAGAACGCTTTTTAAATAAGCCAATATATATCTTAGTAGGAGAAAAAACCTTTTCTCTTGCAGAACAATTCGCATATGCTATGAAGCATTTTGAAAAGGCAAAAATTGTTGGACAAAATAGTGCCGGAGCAGCTCACGCAATTAATTTCCTGGACTTAAACGACAAGTATGCTATACAACTTCCAATTTCATATAGTATTCATCCTGTAACCAAAACAGACTGGGAAGGAGTAGGTGTAGTACCAGACATTAACGCGAGCAAGAGTGAAGCCTTAAAAGTAGCTTATCTAAATGCATTAGATAAGTTAATTGAAAGTGCAAAAAAAGCTAAATTAAAAACGCTGCTTAAAAGATATGATAAAATCAAGACAGAAATAAACAACCGCTAACCAGGGGTGTAAGTAATTGCTTGTTATCAACTACTTCTGAAAAGCAAATAAAATTTTCAGTTTGGTGTGTACTGGAAAAATCAGCATCTTTTTACACGTTACGTTTCGTACAAAAACCATTGTAGCTAACTAAACATTTTTTATGATAAAAATTATTATTTCAATTATCACTATACTTACATTTTCAATATGTAATGGCCAATATGATTGGAGGGAAGGAAAAGTTGTTTTAAAAAATGGGCAAACATTAAAAGGTATAGTCAAAATGACAATGCCTTCCAATAAATTAGTTTCTCTAAGTAGCTCTAAAGTCTATTATAAAAAGAATAGAAAGGGAAAAGTCAAAAAATTCACGAAAGATGAAATTAGAAAAGTATTTTATGGAAGTTATAACTCGGAAACTGGATTTTTTGAATATGCTCCTATAACTAAAAACAAAAAAGAATTATTTAGAGTAATTATCAATGGAAAATCTAAGCTATATAAGAGAACAGTAAAGAATATCAGTTACTCTAATCGTATACTTGATCCAAGTATATCACCAAGAAGACCAAGAAAGAAAGATATTCAATTTGTTAATCAATATTACGTTATTCGAAATGGTGAAATAACTGTGACTTATATTCCAGATGAATCTTTAGAAAAATTCAAGGAAAAAACAATTAGTTATTTTTCTGATTGTAAAAAAATAATCCAATACATAGAAAATAATCTTTACGAAGAATTTGAAATAAAAGAATTAGTAGAAGATTATAATATATTCTGTGAATAGTGGCGATACTTGTAAGAAAACATAACAAAGAAGTATATCCTGTTAAGTAAGTTATTTTATAAATTATATACCTAAGGTTGCGTTTTGTACTAGTCGCAACCTTAAACCTGCATATTTATAATGATTATAACTAAAAACCTCTTTTTTACAAGGGGTTGCCGTTGTTTTATCTTCAGATATACGGATTTAAGGATGTTTTCCGTGAAACTGTCTTTTGTAATATGAGGAGTTTTACATTATTTCTAGAATCTTAATAATAAAATGAGTTACGGCACTAAATGCAATAGTAACGATACCATCATATGGTAATGTATTTGAGAGAAATTTATGGAGGATAAAGAAACCGAAATAGAAAAGGTATCTAAACGAAACTGATGATATATATGAATTTATTTCTGAACTAAGAAAAGCTGGAGCGAATGTAGTTGAAACCTTTAAAATATTGACAGATAAGCTAAAAATTAATACAGGTTTGGCATTCAATATAACACACAATTCTCCCGCTTGGAGTCATATCTTTAATCTTGACAATCCTTTTACGCAAAAAGCCCTTGATTTAGCAAGTGAAGATGCAGATGAAGTAGAAATGAAAAACGGAAAAGTTATTTCTGTTCCTTACAAATTAGATGATGATTCGGAAATCAATTAAATATTTAATTAACCTAATAATATTGACTGGATTGTTAGCTTATTGGATGGTAGATTAATAAAGAATGAAATAAGGCGTAACAACACCTATACTACAAAACAGGGTTTAGGTTTAAACGAAAAGTAGTTATTTTATTTAGTTTGTTGCCAAAGGTTTAAATTTAGTATTTTAGAAAAGATAAAAAGATAACATAAACTTAGGCATAGTGATCGACCAAAAATCTCTGACTTTTGCTCTAGTATTGTACATAGTTAAATGTTAGCGAACATTAAAAAAAACCTATGAGTATATTTAAAAAACTATTTGGAAAACCTGAAAAGAAAAATACTAATATTGAAATTAATCAATCCGACTTTTCATTAATCAGTAAGAATGAATTTAAAAATTTTATTGACTTAGTAAATCAGAATGCGGGTCTTTCTTTTGAAAAACAACAGAATTTTAATGATTTAACTGGAGGTTTAGCTTGGAATATCGATCTAAATACTGCAACCTTATCTTTTGGAGATATTGATTTTCCTATAGAAGTAATTGGATCCTTGTCTTTCAATGATTACTCTTGGATGTGGGGATGGGCTAACGCTAAAAGTGGAATCCCTGAAAATCTTTTAATGGGTTCATTAAATATGAAAAAAACTGGAGAAGAAAAACAAATTGAAGAATTTACAAAAGGACATTTTAGTGTAGAGGAAGGGTTTGAGCATAAAATGGGAATAGTTGCAAGCGGGCTTCTTAATGCAGATGCATATTTTTGCGCAAACTATGGACAGGGGACAATGGTTTTGACCTTGAAAAGTGATAAAATTCCAAAAGTAGATGAAAACAGATTGGAGAAGGTTCTGACTACTTTCCCACAAGTAATTAGCGGAATAGATTTAAACCATAAAGAAGCTTTTAAAAACTATTTGATTGATCGAAGCTTTGAAATAAATATACAAGAAAATAAAATTGAAGGCTTAAGAAACAATAAAGTTTTAGTTGCAGAATTTGACGAACTGAATAGATTGAAAACGCTTAATGGAAAAATATAAAAAATCCTGCCATCCCTAGTCTGTGAATAAGAGTAAGAATATATAGCAATCATAGTTTTTGTGCATTATGGTTGTTTTTTATGTTGTTTAGTATACGTTCATAATTAATAACAAGCGGTACTAAATGTAATAGTAATATATCCCCGCATGTTGTGGTGCATTTAAGAAAAACTGTAACAAACATAAAAAAATGTAATCTTTAGAGTGAAAATCAAATAATGTTATGCGAACTAAAGCTACTCTTTCTGCTATTCTACTAATTTTAATTTTATTAATTGGTTGCAAACCAAATAACGATAAAAATAACTCAATCAAAGGAATTTGGGAATCTATAGGTTATGGAAAAATTCTTAAAATAGACGCTAATACTTATAAATATTTTGACATAACAGATGTCTCTTGTTTACCTGTAAAAGAAGGCGATATTTCAGAAGTTAAAAACTCAATACAAATTTCAAATGATACCCTTACCATAGAACGTGGATTTAGCAAATATCGCTATGTAAGATTAAACAAGTTTCCAGACTTGTGCCATGAAAATTTAAAAGACAAAAACGACATCTCATATAATTTTGAGGTTTTTGCAAATACCTACAAAAATCATTATGCTTATTTAGACCTCAATAATGTTGATTGGGACAGTCTTTACAAAAAAGCAAAAAATAAAATCGACTCAAAAAGTACGGAAGTTAACTTATTTTTAGTGATGGAAGATATGATTGAAAGATTAAAAGACAACCACGGTTCAATAGAACCAACGGATGAAATTTACGAATTGGCAGAGAGTCAAATTCAGTCTGAAATTGAAGACGAAGAAACGGAAGAATTAAAAGAATATGGCGATTTTGAGATTGCTGAAATTGTTGCAGATTATTATCTTAAAGAGGATTTGACCAAAGATTCGTGGCTTATAAAATGGGGGAAGATGGAAAACAATGTCGGCTATATTCAAATTAAAACAATGTTTCTGTATGCAGATTTGAACTTAAATGATAGTCTAGTTAAAGAAAACGGATATATTTCAACTTACATGGACGTATTTGACAGTTTGAATTACGAAAAACAAATTGCAGAAGAGGTAATTGGAATAAGTAAGTTAATGGATACAATAATGCAAGACCTAAAAGAAACAAAACATATTATTATAGATGTTCGTTTTAATGGTGGTGGTCAAGATGTAGTGGCCTTAGAAATTTTGAGAAGATTTAACGTTGATAAAAAACAAATCGGTGTAAAAAAAGCAAGACACAATAATGACTTCACCAAAAAAACACCGATTTATTTAGAGCCTGCCAAAAACCCTTATACAAAACCAGTTTACCTAATGACTTCCCAACAATCGGCAAGCGCAACCGATATGATGGCTTTAAGTTCAATGGAATTAAATAATTTAAAGCGTATTGGCTCACATACAAATGGAGCAATTTCAGATGCTTTACAAAAGACTTTACCAAACGGATGGTATTTTTCAGTTTCAAACGAAATTTACACAGATAAGAATGGTAAACTTTACGAAAACATTGGAGTTCCTGTTCATTACGAATTGAATTACCCCAAAGATAGACAGACATTTTTCAGATATGTAGTAAACGATTTAGAACAAGACAAAAAGAATACTTTAAATGCGATTAGCGAGTTACAGAGCGAGTAAAAATGCACCACCATTGATAAGTTGTAGAATTGCATACGTATATTCTAGTCAATCTGAAAAGGCTACATTATTTGGCTTAATGGACAAATACGGAAGTGATGCTGTTCCATTATGGTTAAAATTAAAATGTGTATTTTAAACTGCACACATTATTATATAACATCAATCAAAAAAACGAAAAAATGAATCATCAACAAAAATCAAAATCAAGACATCTATTTTATACTTCCTTATTAATATTATTAATTTCTATGCCATCTTATGTGACTGGTTCAATTATAACTATAAATAGAATACAAGGAAAAATAGGTATTGTTACAATGAATCGTTCAGAAAATGAGAAGACCAAAAACCAAGATTCAATTCGATCTTTTAATGGTAATCTTATCTCTAAATCTGAAATGGATGCCTTTATTAAACATCAAATGGATTCACTAAATATGCCAGGACTTTCTATAGCATTTATTAATGATAATAAAATAGTGTATCACAATGCATTAGGAGTTAAAAATAATGAAACCAACGAGAAAGTAGATGATTATACCATTTTTGATGCTGCTTCTATGTCTAAAACAGTGTTCAGTTTTTTTACTTTGAAAATGATAGACGATGGCCTTCTTGATTTGGACACACCACTATATACCTATATGAAATACCCAGACATTGCTTACGATGAGCGGTATAAAGCAATTACCGCTAGAATGGTATTATCTCATACGAGTGGATTTCCTAATTGGAGATTTCTAGATAAAGAAGGCAATTATGATCCAGATAGGAAGCTTACTATACAATTTGAACCGGGAACTAAATTTCAATATTCAGGAGAAGGTTATGAATATTTGGCTAAAGTAATTGCTCATCTTAAAGGAGTTGAAAAGAATGAACTACAAGGCTTGATTAAAACAGTTATTTTTAAACCTCTAGAAATGAAAAATTCTAGTTTTGTTTGGAATGATTATATTGAAAATCATCGTGCTAATGGTCATTTTAGAGGTAAACTAAATAAAGGGTATGGGAACAGTGCAAAAGATCCTGGTTTTAAAGCATCGGCTAGTCTACAAACAGAATCGAAAGAATTTTCAAATTTTTTAATGGCGATTATGAATAATAAAATATTATCAGAAAACGGTCTTAAAGAGCTATTAAAAATACAATCAAGGAAACTAGCAACTGAAAGATCAAAAGAACAGAAATATGGATTAGGAATTGGTATTGAAGAATCTGGTTATGGCACCCATTACTCTCACGGAGGTGATAACTTAAGTAATACAGCACTATACATGCTTAATCTAGAAAAGAAGGTAGGTTATGTGTTTTTTACCAATTCAGAAAACAAAAATAAGTTTCAAATAAATTTACTTAATTTTCTCTTAAATAATTAGTTAACTAATGTGTGAAATTTGCTTATAAAAAAGTGATAAACTTAACGAGCTTCAACAAAGACGTATATAGTTAATTGCTAGTTTGAGTGTACTAGGAAAATCCTGCGAATTTTCTTTTAGTTCGTTTTCTATTTACTAGCTTAGTGCTTACCAACGCAATTAACCATATACGAACAGGTTATCTACAAGCAAAAAACACCTAAATTTAAATGTAAAATGGAGAAAACCTATAAAATAAAATAATTAAATTATCGACTTTGTAAAAGGTGACAACGGAATTTTGCACAAAGTACTTCAAGTCAGTTTTCAGAGTTATTAACAACAGATTCACAGGAATTTCTGAAACAATAAATTTAACATAAGCCTTTTAATACTTAATTGAATTTTAAAATATTTTTGATTTCATCTGAAATATCACCTACATTTTCATGTTTCTGATTTGTTTGAACTATAATAGTTAACACATCTTTATCATTATTAAATCTTCTTACAATACATTCATAATTCCCAGCAGAACCATGATGAGAATGTTCAATAATTCTATTCTTTGCCCATTCTACAGAACCTAAAGGAGATTGAATATTTCCAAAAAAATCTGCTTCTTCAGACAAGAATTTTATTGATTCTTGATTTATAATTTTATAAGAATGAAGGTTTTCTATCCAATTATATAAATCATCTGCAGTTAAACTAAAAATAGCTCCTGAGATTGTTACTTTATAAGAATCTTCCTCATAATCATCATTAAAAGGAATAGCCATTAAGCTTTTATCTAAATATGGAGCTTGTGGATGAATTATTGCATCTTTTAATGAAAAAGGAGTGAATAAATTTTGAGTAACATACTCTTTAAAAGTTTGGTTTGTGATTTTTTCTACAATTTGAGACAATAACATTGGACTATGATTGGTATATAAGTAATCTGTACCTGGCTTAAACTCTAACTCTTTTATATTTAATAAATCTTCTTTAATTTTTTCATTAGTAATTCGTTCATCTATTTTAAAATATTTATCCCATTCAACCTCTGGAAGACCACTTGTGTATTGTAATAAATTTTTAATTGAAATTGTTGATGCCCAACTTGGTAAATCTTTTAAATATACATTTATTTTATCCTCTAAATTAACTAATCCTTTTTCTTGAAGTTGCATGATTGAAACTGCTGGAAATTCTTTATATACAGAACCTAAATCAAAACGGAACTCTTTATTAAGTTTTACTGTTTTAGAGCCATCTGAAAATCCAAAAGAATTTTCGTAAACTTTTTCTCCATTTAGAACTACTAAGACGTTTCCGTTAAAATTACCTTTTGTTGCTAGTTCTTTTATATAAGAATCTATAGAAGTGTGATTTTTACAGTTTATAAAAATTATTGAAATAAATAATAATAGAATAGAAAAAATACGTTTCATAAATTTAGTAATTTATTACATTTTAATGACGAATCAGTATAAGTTTTGTTACAGTATAAATTCTATTTTCATGTCAAAGCTAACAATGTCTTTACTGCAATTTGCTATCTTAGTTGCTCACGTAACAAGTCATACACAAACATGTTGTGGCGCTTATGAGAAAAACGACATTCATAATACTAATGACAATGATTTTTAATTCGGTAAATGGACAAGATTTGAGTGGAATACGGCTAATGATTAAGAGTGGAAGTACTTACGGAAAAAGTTACACTATATGGATTTCCAAAAAACCTTACGAAATAACAACGAATTGAAAAAATACAACACCACAGCACCGTATTTACTAAATTAAGTACTTAAAATACGCAACAAATCATATATGAGAACATTATACACAAGCAAAACAAACATTTGAAATATGAAACAATCATTTAAGAAACGATTAAAAAAGTTGATTCTTTGGCTAATATTAGTTTTTGCAATTTTATTCATTTTCAGACTGATGTATGGTTATACAAAAACATTTGATGAGACACCGAATCAATCTCAGTTTTTTGATAATATTTCTAACTCCAAAAGGAACTACGCAACGAAGAAATATGAAGTAAAATCAGGTACTAGAAATCAATCTGCAATAAAAGTTGACCAGAAGTATGAAAAAATTGCAGAAATTAAAACGAAATCTTCAAACTTTGAAAAAGAAGAAAAATCATCTAGAGAAACGATTAAAAAACTTGACGCATTAATCCAATTCGAGCAGAAAAGTGGAAACAAAGGATATCGAAAATTGAATCTAGTAATTGGAGTTCCTCCTGAAAATTTTGACGATTTGTATAGTCAATTAATAACAATTGGTAAAGTACAAGCAAAGCAAATAACAAAGAAAGATAAGACAAATGAATACAAGGAACTAAATGCTAAAAAACAATCATTAGAAAAAATCAGAACCTCATTAATCGAATTAAAATCAAAAGGTGGAAAAATAGATGAATATATGGGATTAGAAAACCGTATTCTCGAAATAGAACAGCAACTTCAAGGACTTGGTGTTAGTCTTGGAGATTTTGATGATGAAAATGAATTTTGTACAGTCCAATTTTCTCTTTTAGAAGGCAAAGAAGTGAAGATAGGAACTATGCAGAGAGTAAAAGTAGCATTGGAATGGACAGTTAAGATTTATCTTCGAATTATGGTAACCTTCTTTTTCTTAAGTTTATTTGCTTATTTGGTATTACTTGGAATTGATAAATTAAAATTATTTGACAGAATAATAAACCGAAAAGAATAAAGCCAGTGTGCAACAAGGTATAAAACATAAATTGTGACTATTGACCCTGACGATTTTATTTATCTATAAAAACCGGCCTCGCTATCACTACTAATATTTTGTAAGTAGCGATTGCCAGTAAGAATATATCATTTTGTAATATGAGGACGTAATTTTTAGAATCTTACAAAGAAAACGAGTTGCAATACGATACGTTTGTAAGTATTTGTAATTAATTACATATACTACTAGATATAATTAATAGTAACAATACTCGTGTGTTAGGCATAGGCTCAGAAAACCAATTGAGTACCCAAGAACTTTTGTAACACTTTGTAATATTCTGTATCTAAATCGAAAATCCTTTAATTATGCAATTTCCTTTAAGTAAATCATATTCAGATACAGAACAACAAAGTCTTGTAAAACAAGCCATACAAGGCGACAAAGAAGCCTTAAATGACATTATAAACTTTCATCAGCCATTTATTTACCACGTGGCGTGGAAAATGTGTCACAATCCCGTAGACGCTCAGGATTTGACCCAAGAAGTTCTTATTAAAGTAATTACCAAATTAGGACAATTCAACTTTAAAAGTAAATTTAGAACATGGCTTTATCGTATTGTTGTCAACGAGTTTTTACAATCCAAAAGAAGAAAAGGCGAAGCGCAATTTTCTGATTTTGATAATTATGGAGAACGCTTAGACCAAGTTCCAAATCCTGAATTAAGCATTGAGGAAGAAATAAGCTACCAAGAGCTATCAAAAGAAATGCAAGTTCAATGTATGAGTGGAATGATTATGTGTTTAAATAGAGAACAGCGCTTAATTTTTATTATAGGAGCAAGTTTTGGAATTGATCATACGCTTGGAGCGGATATTTTTGGTATAAGTCCTCAAAATTTTAGGATAAAACTTCATAGAGCCCGTAAGGATTTGTTTAACTACATGAACAATAAATGCGGACTAGTAAAAAAAGAAAACCCATGTCGATGTCCTAAAAAAGCAAAAGCTTTGAAACAAATGGGTGTTTTAGATGAAGAAAAAATGCTTTTCAATATCAAAACAAAAACGAAGGTAAAAGATTTTGTTGAGCATAAACATAAAGAAGCTTTAGACGATTTCACTTCGACTTACACTAAATTATTTCAAGAGCATCCTGTTAAAGAAGACTTCGATAAAGACACAATTATTAATGAACTTATAAATAACAATAAACTTTCTGGTTATTTCAAGTTATAAGCTGCCAAAAAGCTTCTTATAACTAGTTACAAAGGTTACTCCATATCGGAGTAGCCTTTGTCGTTTTGTAACACATTATACTTTCCTGTATCAAAACAGTAAATCATTAATACTATAAAATTTATTGACGTGGAATTTAAAAAAGAAATAATCATCAACAAACCAATAGAAGCAGTTTGGGAAGTATTAGGTAATCAATTTGGCGATGCTTACGAATGGGCATCGGGCTTAAATCATTCTAAAGCGTTTGGTCCACCATCAATTAATGGAGCACCTTCAAACAATCGGGCTTGCGAATTACCTTCGGGTACAATCAAAGAGGTCATCAAAAAATTTGACTCTAGTTATTACATCTTAGAATACGAAGTTGTTGAAGGCTTTCCATTCTTTGTGGATACAGCTATCAACAACTGGCAACTTACCAAAATAAGCACACAAAGCACAAAAGTGAACATGCATCTTTTAGTAAAAACTAAAGGTTTGGTTGGCAGTATCATGAATCCTATGATGAAACTGCAATTAAACAAACAACTTATTCACATTCCTAATGATTTGAAACACTTTGTTGAAACAGGAAAGCCAAGTCAGAATAAAGCAAAAGAAATTGAAAGGCTCTCAAAGAGAATTGCTTAGGTTTTGTGACACCCGTATAAATAACATATCAAAGCTATATAACTAAAAATTTAGAACTATGAAAACAACAATGAAATCAATATTGGCATTCACACTCTTAGGAATAATTAGTGTAAATGCATTAGCCCAAAGTATGGTTAAAAAGTTCCGTACTGTAAAAGTAGAAATAAAAATAGACGCACCAGCAGAACGTGTATGGAAAGCTATGGTTTTGGATTATGGAGAAATATCAAACTTCTCACCATATATCTTCACTTCTGAATATACGAATGGTTCTTTAAAAGGTGAATTAGGAGCTGAACGCAAATGTAATTTTAATGAAAAAGGAATACAATGGTCTAAAGAGCGCATTGCAGAAATTGATAACGAAAATATGATAATGAGAAACGTTGTAATTGATGGAGCAAAACTTCCTTTAAACTTTGACAATTCTCAAGCTTTTTATAAAGTAAAAGATAATGGGGATGGTACTTCAACCGCTTCATACGAATTTCAATTCAGAACTAAGCCAGTCTTTTTAGGAATAATTGCCAAAGGAGGATTTAAAAATCAATTATCTGGAACGCTTGTAGGATTAAAACACTATATAGAGACTGGCGAGCGCGTAACTGGAGGTACTGACACTTACAAAAAAATAAAGAATACATATCCTAAGGCTACAGTAATAAAAACTTAAATCAACCAAATTACAAAATAACTATTATTAATATTTTAAAATTTAAAACAATGAAAAAATCAGCAATTTTATTTACCGTATTCATTTCTTCAATTTTAGCAATACAAGCACAAACACCACTAGTTGTTGAAATTGAGAGCTCAGCAGACGATGTTTGGGGACAAATTCGTAAAATGGATAATATTGATGAATTATCATCTTTTGTCTCTAAAGTAAAATGGACAGGACCAAAGGGAATTGGTGGTGAAAGAGTCTGTACTTCTGCAGACGGGAACGGTCACTTTAAAGAAAAAATAACTGGATTCGATGATAAAACGAGAACCTACTCTTACCAAGTTGTCGAAGGTGTTCCAGCAAAAAACATGAACAATACGATTAAGGTTGTTGATTTTGGCTACAATAAATCAATGATTGTATGGACATCAAGTTATGAATTTATGGAAAACCCTAATATGACTAAAATACAATTTGATAGCTTTATAACCACGGCAAGAGGGGAAATGGTGAAAAATATAATTAAATTGGTAAAATAAAGCCAGTGCCTAACAAATGTATAAACGCAATAGCGGTTTGAGTGTAAACTCGAACCGTTTTGTATTTTATTTAAGTATTTCATTATCCGAAAATAAAGTGCTTTAAATCCGCTACTATGCTTATACGGGATGTTTGCAATAATTAAAAAATAGCTTGTAACATTTTGTCATTCCTTGTATCTAAATGAAAAATAAAGGAATCAAAATGAAAAAAACTATCACCTTATTCGTATTTATCTTAGTTTCAATAGCTATTAATTCTCAAACGATTTATTCAAAAGCATTTGGTAACCCGAATAATGAACCCGTAATTTACCTACATGGTGGTCCTGGATACAATTCAATAGGTTTTGAAGTAACAACTGCTAAAAAGCTTAGTGAAAACGGATTTTTTGTCATAGTTTATGATAGACGTGGAGAAGGTAGATCTTCAGATAAAAACGCAAAATTTACATTTCAAGAAACGTTTGATGATTTGAACGTCATATATACAAAATTCAATTTAAAAGTTGCTACCCTTATAGGACATAGCTTTGGAGGAGTGGTTGGAACTCTTTACGCAGAGAAATATCCAAATAAAACAAAATCTTTAGTACTGGTAGCTGCGCCATTATCTATACAAGAGACATTAAGCACCATTATAAAAACTTCTAAAAGCATCTACGAAAGCAATAATGACAACACCAACCTAAGGTACATTGGAATGTTAGAGATCATGGATAAAAACTCATTGGGATATAGTTCGTACAGTTTTGGACATGCCATGCAAAATGGTTTTTATATGCCCAAGGCACCATCTGAAGAAGCCACAGCCATTTACACAAAATTGAAATCAGATACTTTAGTTAAAAGAAAGGATGCAAAAATGACAATGGAAGCACCAAAAGGGTTTTGGGAAAATGAAAAGTATACTTCAATAGATCTAACACAAAACTTAAAAAATGTATTAAAACATAAAATTGAAGTTTTTGGACTCTACGGTACCGAAGATGGTTTATATTCAAAAGAACATGTTAAGGAAATCAAAGGAATAATACCAAAAAATAATTTAAAATACATGGAGAACTGCTCTCATAATGTCTTTATTGATCAACAAAGTCAGTTTGTAGCCTCTCTAAAAACTTGGATTCACTAATGACTTTTGAAGAAATTCATAAAGTGTATTGGCCAAAAGTATATCGGCAATGTATGGGGTATATGAACGACCATGATGCAGCTAAAGATATTACGCAAGAAACCTTTATAAAGGTTTGGCAACATCTACCAAAATTCAGGAATGAGTCTTCCATCGGTACTTGGGTGTTTAGAATTGCGGTAAACTCTTGCTTAAGACAAATTAGTAAAGATAAAAATATGCCAAAATCTGAATTTCCAAATGAAATAGTTGAAGAAATTCTAGTGAATAATGAACCTCAAGTAGAGTTTTTGTACAAATGCATTTCAGAACTTCCTGAAGTTGAACGTATCATCATATCATTGGAATTGGAGGAATTGAAACAGAAAGAGATAGCAAAAATTGTTGGACTTACAGAAGGTAATGTCAGAGTGAAAATTCACCGAATTAAAGAAAAGTTAACCAAAAAATTCCAGAAACATGACAGACAACATAGACTTTAAACGATACTGGAATAAGCAGAAAATTGAAACTCAAACACCAGAGGAACTAATAAAAAAAGCCAATGAGTTTAAAAGAAAAACGCGCTTCAAACTTATTGCAGGCAACATTGTTTTACTAATATCTTGTATAGGCATTAGTTTTATTTGGTTCTATTATCAACCTGAGTTTTTGACAACAAAAATCGGAATTATCATAATTATGATAGCAATTCTAATATACGTAGCATTTCAAAGTACATTAATGCCGCTTCTATTAAAAAGGAATCTTGAGGCAAGCGCTAAAGAACAGTTGCTGCAGCTATTACAACTAAAAGAAAAGCAACGTTTTCAGCAGACAACTTTATTAAATGGTTACTTCTTTTTACTTTCTTTAGGTCTTGGCTTTTATATGTATGAGTATGCAGTTAGAATGACGTTTATTTGGGCTGTATTAACTTACGGGATTGTACTTTTTACAATAGCTCTAAATACCTTCTATTTTAGACCAAAAACCATAAGGAAGCAACAAGTTCGATTAAATAAATTGATAGCTCAATTAAAAAATTTAAAAGAACAATTAACAGATTAAAAAATAAAGATCATGATCACAAAAATAGTAATGACCTCAAGCGCCATATTCTTAGCAATTATAGGAATCCTTTTTTCTTTTTTACCGAATGAAGTAATTGAATATCTAAATGTAGAATCAAGTACCATTACAATACTCTTTTTGAATATATTGAGTGCACTATATCTGGGGTTTGGAATTTTAAATTGGATGGCAAAAGGAACGTTAATTGGAGGGATTTATAATAAGCCAATTGCCATTGGAAACTTAATGCATTTTGCAGTTGGGGCAATTGCATTAGTTAAAGTTATTTCTAATATCCAAAATAATCTGGAAATTGTTATTTTTCTAACAGTAGTGTATGTAGTTTTTGCAATACTTTTTGCCTATGTATTTAAAACTAATCCGACTAAAATAGAAAAGTAAAAAACTATTGTCAAGATTGTATAAAAATAATGCTAAATTAGATGATTAATCAAAAGCTAGTGCTCTTTTATTACTTCTGAATTTTCTTCGGAAATTACTCGCTGACGAAACGCACTATGCTTGTACGGAATGTTACCACACATTAAAACGATGAATCCAAGACTTTACTGAAATAGGTTAACCTATATCATTATAATACAGAAAGAAAATAAAAAAATCACAGAGAACACGACGTAAACTTTATGACTCAAAAACTTAATCAAATCGCGTTGTATGAAAAACCACTATTCTCTTGGTATGAATTATCTACACCCATTGAAAAAGAATTAAGTTTACCTTCTGAATCTTGTTTTGCCTATATTTTAGAAGGTGATAATCAGGATGTAACAAAATCAGGATTTTCAGCTACTAAAGGAACAATTATTCTTTCGTTATGTGGTAAAACAGTTGGACGTAGTTTCTCCACAATTGAAACTGGATACATAAGTACTATTGTTGTTCATTTTAATCAAGACGTACTGCAAAAAGTTTTTGATGGCGAAAAGCCAAAATTTTGGAAGGAATTGGATTGCCCTTTAAAAAAAGACAGCTTTCAAGAAGACGCTTCGGCCTTAGTAAAAGCCTATTTTTTGAGTGTTGCCAAATTTTTTGAACACAAAACTGCACTAAGCGAGGAAATTTTGGCGGTCAAGTTAAAAGAAATTATTCTGCTCCTCCTGCAAACTGAAGAGTCTTCGCACTTCAATTTAATTATAAGACGTTTATTTTCTAATAAAACTTTTTCATTTAGGAAAGTCATTGATGCTAATTTGTATGAACCATTGAACCTTCAACGTTTGGCAGCTATGACAAACAATAGTATGACTTCTTTTAAAAGAAAATTCAACAAAATGTACGACAGCACACCAGCTAAATATATCACTCAAAAAAAGTTGGAAAAGGCACGTAGTAATTTAGCTTTTTCTCAGAACTCCATACAAGAGATATGCTATGATTGTGGATTCATTAATCCATCCAGTTTTTCTCGAATGTTCAAAAATGAATATGGCTGTTCTCCTACTGAGTTCAGAAAGAACCTCAATGAATGATAATTGAACCCACTGGCAAAGACCGAATCATTATTTGCTAATATGTTTGCATCAAAAAGAATATGAAACATTCAAAATTGATGCGTGCTATCATTTTTCGAGACTATGGCAACCCTCAAGAAGTAGTGAAACTTGTAAAAGATTGTAAAATCCCTATACCCAATAAGAATGAAGTTTTAGTGAAAGTTGAATGTGCCTCAGTTAATGCGGCTGATAGATATATTGTGCGAGCTAATTACTTTATTATTCGGTTGGTTTTTGGATTGTTCAGACCTTCCAAGAACAAGAGAATCTTAGGAATGGATATAGCAGGAACTATTCAAAGCATTGGGCAAAATGTTAAGGGTTTTCAAGTAGGTGATGCAGTGGTAGCCGATATTCGAAAATCCTTTGGAGGAGGCTATGCAGAATATACCACTGTAAATACAAAATACTTAGTAAAAAAACCTGAGGAAATTTCTTTTGAACAAGCCTGTACAGTGCCTATATCTGGCCAAGCTGCAATGATGGGAGTGATTCTTTGTTCAATCAATCCAGGTGATAAAGTTCTGGTCAACGGTGCTTCAGGTGGTGTGGGATCTTTTGGCATTCAGATAGCAAAAGCTCAGGGTGCATATGTAGCAGCTATCTGTTCTACCAAAAAAATTAAGGCCGTAAAAGGTTGGGGAGCAGATGAGATTATTGACTATCAAAAAAAGGATTCAATCAAAGCCTTAATTGGAAAAGAGTTTGATGCGGTATTTGATACTGCATCTTTTGAATGTCCAGGTCGATACAAACAGGTTTTAAAGAAAGATGGTAAATATGTATTAGTCGGCGGTGATTTTTACAATATGCTTAAAGTAAAATTTCTTGGCCGATTTGGTCGTGGTAGTCAGAAATTTATGGCTTTAACTCAAAAGGTTGAGGTTACAGCAAATATAAAAACAGTACTAGAAATGATTGCCGATAAAAAGATAAAGCCCTCTATACAAAAAGTTATTTCACTAAAAGACGTACCAGAAGCTCTTCATAGTCTCGAGCAGCGTACCGTAGTTGGTAAAATAGTAGTTGATTTAAATAAGTAAGTCTTTGCCCATTTTTGAATCAAAATTAAATTAATCAATAAATTATGAGAAAAACTATTTTACTATTTACATGTCTCATTTGTACGCTTTCTTTACAAGCACAAACAGATACTGAACAATTAAAAGATAAAAAAGTGACATTAGGTTTACGTACTGGTTATGAATTTCAAGCTAACAATAGTAGTTTAAATTACAAACTTAATTTACCTTATATAGGTATTTGATCTGATTTTAAGTTTAGTGACAATTCATGAATACTGTTAGTTTGTTTGTAAATACTTTAATCAGAACATTAATGAAATGAAAATAGTTTAGTTATGTGAATTTGAGTAATTATCAAAAATTCTTTTACGAATTCTGCTTAGTGATTGTGGCTCCATACCAAGATAGCTTGCAACTTGGTGATGTGGAACTCTATTAAAAAGAGTTGGTCTGGTTTCTAGTAAATTCAGGTATCTTTCTTCTGGTGAGGATGATATGAAAATACTCCATTCTTCTTTCGCTTTATTCAATTTTTCTACTGCTATTTGTTGAAAAACAGCATCCAGTCTGGGAAGTGCTGCTCTTAATTCTTTTTCAAAAGCTTGATTACTTACAGTTAAAACACAATCTTCACTACAGGTCCAGAAATGTTTAGATGGTGAGCCCTTTCCGTCATGAGCGAATGGTGCAAAAGTATCTCCTTCCGTAAAGAAAGCTGTTGATTTTTCTACTCCGTCCTTAATCAAATACTCTCTTACACATCCTTCCACGACCATATAACACTTGCTTGGAATTTGACCCTCTCTTAATAAAATTTCATCTTTTTTGAATTGTTTAACAATCGTTTTTTCGACGATAAGATCAATTTCCTTTTCGTTCAGTATGTTTGCACAGCTTACTATCGCTCTAACTTTTTCCTTTAATTCCATAGTGTACTTTTTTAACTATCCACACAGAAGTATGTTTTAAGAATGATTCTGATTTAGCTTAATTTACAAATAAGATTCTATAGTTGCAAAGATAGATTTTTCAAATTGATGTATTATTTATTAACTAAACGATTCTATAAGACAAATGTTACTACCAGCGATTTATTTTCCATGCTCTAAAATGATATTAGAATCAAGACAAAGAGAAACTTTCCATCCTCCAAGACGATTGTAACTTAAGTTAATGATAAAGCTCTTGTTGTAGTTTAATTTTGCCCCAATTAAAGCATCATTTACAATGAATAAACAAGCTACAATTCTTACTAGACAAATTTTCTTATTTGGATTTGTGATTCTTGTTCTACAAAGCTGTGTATCAGTAAGGGATAGAAGTATTAAAGAATGGGAAAAGTATGAATGGCAAATAGTTAAAGTAGATAAATCTCAAAACCCTACTTGGAAAATCTATAAACGAAAACTAAAAGGAACAAATTTCTTAGAGTATAAAATTGAAGGAGATGTAAAATCATCTTCAGAAGCTTGTCTTAAGGCCTTTAAAAAAAATATTGATAAGCTAGCTAACGATGCTGAAAATAAAAAGTATCCGACCTATGAAATTTCAGAGGAATCTGAAAATAGTATTCTAACTTATGTAATTCACAATGAACCGTTCTTTTTTAAAAACACAGAAATGAGTGTCAGGTATCTGTTTTTCAGCGATGAAGATGGCGGTTTTGGGGCAAGATGGAATGAAGCATGGGAAGAATCTCAGATACAGCCTTCGAAAAAACTAAAACGTGTTGATACTTTTAGGGGTTCTTGCAGTTTTTCACAAATTACGAATAACTCAAGTAAAGCAATCAATAGTGTACAATTTGACCCAAAAGGAATGCCACTTTGGTTGATTAACCCTATGGTGTATAAGTTTTTAAAAGATGGATTGGAAGGTATTAGAACAACTTCAAAACAAATATTAATTAGATGATAAATAATAAAATTGAACCTCAAACGCTACTGTCAACTTTATGGATTTTTGTATTGCTCAATATAATTTTTAGAGACCTACATCAATTCGTCAAATCAGGATTTATCGAAGAGATAATGACTGGAACTGTCAACGGTATCGAAATAACAGACGAATTAATGTTATTGGGTGGGTTTTTAGCAGAAATACCCATTTTGATGATACTTCTTTCCAGAATATTAAGTGAAAATGTAAATAAATGGGCTAACATAATCGCCGGTATAATCACATTAGCAGTATTTGCGACAGGTATACCTTCTTTAGATATTGATGATGCGTTTCATATGGCTATTGAGACTGCTGCCATTTTATGGATATTCCGAATTGCTTGGAAATTGCCAACTCATAATAATATTAATATTACTGAATCTCATGCCTAATTTAATAAAGATGAAAGCTGTAGTATGCACTAAATACGGGCCACCAGAAGTTCTACAAATTCAAGACGTAGAAAAACCTGTTCCAAAGGATAATGAAATACTTGTGAAAGTTCATGCAACTTCGGTAAGTGCTGCTGATTATAGAGTACGGAGTTTTGATATTCCAGTCTCTTTCTGGCTTCCTGCTCGATTAATGGTGGGGCTTAGAAAGCCTAGAAAGTCTATTTTAGGAATGGAACTTTCTGGTAAAATTGAATCTATCGGTAAAGATGTTAAGTTGTTTAAAGAAGGAGATCAAGTATTCGCGGCTAGCCTGCAAACATTTGGAGCTTACGCAGAATACATATGTTTACCTGAAGATGGACCGATTGCCTTAAAACCAAATAATGCTACTTATGAAGAAGCTGCGGCCATACCTATCGGTGCTCGGACGGCATTTCATTATCTCAAAACAATAGGAAATATAAAACCAGAGCAAAAAGTGTTGATATATGGAGCTTCTGGAAGTGTAGGAACCTATGCCGTACAAATTGCCAAATATTTTGGAGCAGAGGTAACAGGAGTATGTAGCCAAGCTAATTTAGATTTGGTGAAATCCTTAGGAGCTGATAAAGTTATTGATTACGAAAAAACCGGTTTCACGAAAAGTTTCGAAAATTATGATATTATATTTATAACTATAGATAAATGCCCCTTTAAAGTTTGTATAAAGGCACTTAATAAAAATGGATACTACTTAAACATTGGTAGACCTATGAAAAGTTTGTCAATGATATGGACTTCAATAAATGCTAGTAGAAAAGTGGTTGTAGGAAAAAATTCACCAGAAACAGCTGAAGCATTAATAATCTTGAAAAGACTTGTTGAAGCAGGTCTACTTCGAGTAGTTATTGATAGAAAGTTCTCAATTAATCATATTGTCGAAGCGCATAGATATGTTGATAAAGGACATAAAAAAGGAAATGTTGTAATCACAGTAAATGAAAAAGTTTGTTAATTCATCTGTAACAAAGAAAGGAAGTGAATAAATTAATAACACAATTTATGATACGCTTAATAAAGTATATATCGTTTCAAGCTGTCTACAATTTTTTGATGATTTCATTGAAAATGGAATATTTCAAGTTGAAACTACAAAAAATATGTTTAATTAAAATGAATTCTATTTGAACGATGATTAGTCAAACAGATAAAATTAAATGTAATTAAAATGAAATAAAATAGTATAAGTTGGTTAATTCCCCCAATGACATTTTTACTCTGTGTTGACATGGTTTTAGCACAGGGTAATATGTCTAAAATTGACGCGAGCTCAATTAAAACGACGATTGATAATTCAATTTTCGAGACTCAGATCATACCAGTATGGAATAATTCATCCAAAAACGATGAATACAGAAAAAATGAAGGGACAGGGTTCTCATATGAATATAATCTACCTGATGCATGGAGAATTTCTTATGCATTATATAGAACTTATAAAGGAAGTTTAAACAATGGATATATTTTACTTGATATGAGTGAACTGTCCAGTACAACTAAAAATATACGCGGTAGGTAAAAATTTTCAGGATCAGATATTGATCAAACGAAATACACTCTTATCATTGCCGTCTCCAAGTATAAAAAACAAAGCAGTGCAGAAATAGAGAAATTTGATAATGGCCAATTAGTAATCCGAAACACTTTACAAATAGTCAAAAACATTAAAAAATGATAAAAAAACTAAAAATTACAATTCTTACAATAATTTCATTTGTTCTATTCCTCTTGGTACTTCTTTCTATTCAATATACACCTACCTATGTTTATCGACTTATAACAATGAATATAGCCGATGTTTATGATTATAAGAACTTTGGAAATCACGAGATTCAGGGAGCAAAAAGCACCAATACATTTATTTCTCAGCCTAAAGAGAAATATGTTGAGTCACTATTTGACGAACTAGTAACAAAAACTGGATTTAATAGTTTTGAAGAATGGGCTATTGAGTCTCAAACTACGGCACTAATTGTTATACAAAAAGATACAATCATTTATGAGAAATATTTTAATGGTTTTAGTAGAGATTCCTATTTCCATTCTCAATCTATGTCAAAGTCGTTTATATCATTTTTAATCGGAGCTGCCATTGATGATGGCATAATCAAAAGTGTAGATGACCCAATAACAAATTATATCCCTGAGTTATTAGAGCGAGATTCAAGTTTCAAAAAAATAACTATCAAACATTTACTAGAAATGCGTTCTGGGCTCAAATACAATACCAGTCATATACCCTTCACTAATATTCATTCTCCTTGGCATGATGAAGCAGTTGGCTATTATCACCCTAATGTTCGAAAGTTGCTACTTGAAAATGTAGAAATTTCATCTGAACCAGGAAAAGATTTTCAATATTCTAATTACAATACAAGTTATTTGGGTTTGATTCTTGAAAGAGCTACTAACGTAACTGTATCCAATTATTTGGAGCAGAAATTGTGGTCAAGAATAATGGAATATGATGCGCTTTTTTCCATAGATAGCAAAGAATCAAATTTTGAATATATGCCAAGTCGATTGATTGCCCGGGCGATTGATTATGCACGTTTTGGTCAGCTTATGCTTAATGAAGGAAATTGGTTTGGTAATCAGATTATATCAAAAAATTGGGTTCAGGAGTCTACTTTAGAAAACAAATCAATTCCTCGAGATATTTACCCAAAATGGTTTGGAAGAAGCAACAAAAGAATTTATTATAATTATCAATGGTGGGGTCATGCAAATAAAGACGGTACTTTCCATTTTTATGCAAACGGAAATCTTGGACAGAATATTTATATTATTCCTCATAAAGAAACTGTAATTGTTCACTGTGGTAATTCACTTCAATATTATAGTAGTGATTTTGATTTATGGAATGTTGCTCTACTCTTGAATTAGAAATTAAACTATAACAATGAATTAAAATAAATACTGGCTGCAACAAGGTGTATAAAACATAGCTAGTAATTGATTAATCGAAAGGTTCGTGCTTATTTACAAAGACCGCCAAATTTTTGAATTTGGCTTTTAAAATAGAAAAAGTAAAACAAAATATAAAAATTCAGCTCTGTGTTAATCCGAAAAGTTGGCATCTTTTTACACGCTACGTTTTATACACAAACCGTTAGTACCAACTTAAAAAAAAAATACGAAACACAATGAATAAAGAATCATTCCTTCGGGAATTTATGGACAAAATTTGGAATAAACAGGGTTTTGAAAAAGTTGAACAATATGTTCATCCAGAATATACAATTCATCTTGACACTTCTGACCCTTGGGAAGGAAAAACCTTAACTCATTCCGAATTTAAAGAGCGATTGAAGTTTTCATTCAATTCATTTCCTGATATGAATTTTAAAATTACATCTGCAATTCAAGAAGAAAATCACGTTGCAATAACTTGGATTCTAACAGGAATAAATCTTGGAATGATTGGAGAATATTCGCCAACTAAAAAAGCTATTAAAACTAAAGGAATGACTATTTATCATTTCAAAGACAATTTGATTAATGGACACACTCAAGTTTTTGACAGATTAACTGTTATGAAACAATTAGGATTTATGTAAAATGAAAACAAAAAAAGAACTTAAGGAAGATTATAAACAAATGAAAATTCCAATGGGAGTTTTTCAAATAAAAAATAAAGTTAGCAATAAAGTTCTAATTGACAATAGCATTGATATGGAGTCAAAATGGAATAGACATAAAATGGAACTTAAATTCGGGAATCATAGAAATAGAACCTTTCAAAAAGATTGGAACGAATATGGAGAAAATAATTTTGATTTTGAAGTTTTGTCCGAACTAAAGAATAATGAGGAGGAAAATGTTAATTATAATAAAGAATTAAAAACTCTTGAAAATATGATGATTGAGGAACTCAATATTGAAAGTACATACTGAGAAAAGCAGGTGCTAACACTTAAAAGTTTACTAATTCTAAATCGACTACCTGTTAAACACTAGTATCAATTATGAAAAAATTTAATATTTTTATTTATGTTATTTTATTAACATCTTGTCATACTGCTTCATACATGTTGTACTTAATTAAACAAACCATTGCATAAGATGATTGAAAAGCTCCAGAATAATGAAATTGAGGTCTCTAAAAAAATACGTTCAGTTTTTCAATTAGCATATAAGATAGAAGCCGAATTATTAAATGCTACTGATTTTCCTCCTTTGAAAAGACCTCTTGAAAAATACATTAATAGTAACACAGAGTTTTTTGGATACTTGAAAGATAGAGAACTTGCTGGAGTAATTGAGGTCGAGCACAACAGTAAATTTACAGACATTCATAGTTTAGTTGTTAATCCATCCTTTTTTAGAAAAGGAATTGCGAGAAAATTGATGGAATTTGTTTTTGATACATTTGATTCAAATCTTTTTGTTGTCGAGACTGGACTGGAAAATAGGCCTGCAACTGAATTGTATAAAAAATTTGATTTCAAAGAAGTTAAACAATGGAATACTGACCACGGAATTAGAAAAATAAAATTTGAGCGTATAATAAATAGCTAAGCGCAACAACACCTAAACGTTAGCACCAACTTAAAAAAAAGAAGATGAACAAAGAATCTTTCCTTCGGGAATTTATGACTGAAATTTGGAATAAAAAGAATTTTGATAAAGTTGAACAATATGTTCATCCAGAATATACAATCCATCTTGATACAACTGACCCTTGGGAAGGAAAAACTTTATCTCATTCTGAATTCGAAGAACGATTGAATTTTTCATTCAATTCATTTCCTGATATGAATTTTGAAATAACATCTGCAATTCCAGAAGAAAATCACGTTGCTATAACTTGGATATTAACTGGTACAAACCTTGGTATGATTGGCGGATATCCACCAACTAGAAAAACCATAAATACAAAAGGGTTAACAATTTATCATTTCAAGGACAATTTAATTAATGGACATACTCAAGTTTTTGACAGAATAACTGTTATGAAACAATTAGGATTTATGTAATATGAAAACAAAAAAAGAACTTAAAGAAGAGTACAAACAAATGAAAATTCCAATGGGAGTTTTTCAAATAAAAAACATTAAGAATAATAAAATTCTGATTGACCATAGTATTGATATGGAATCAAAATGGAACAGACATAAAATGGAACTCAAATTCGGTAACCATAGGAGTAGGAGTTTCCAAAAAGATTGGAATGAGTATGGAGAGGAAAATTTTGCGTTTGACGTTTTATCAGAATTAAAAAAGAAAGAAAAAGAAAATATTAACTACAATAAGGAATTGAAAACTCTGCAGAAAATGATAACCGAAGAGTTGAATATTGAAAGTATCTATAAATAAAAAGCAGGTGTTAACAATGAGTATAAGTAATAGCGGTTTAAGAGACAAAATAAAAGTAAAAACATAAAAACAAAGGTCAGTGCAGAACAGAAAGGCCTGTAAGTAGAAATCCGCTACTACTCAAACACTAGACCATTAGCAAACATATAAACAACAAAGAAATAGCATGAAATTTATTAAATTATTAATACTTGTATTTGCATTGTTTGTAAATGCTTGTAAAAATAAAAAACAGCACTCAATAGTTAGTGATTCATCAACTACAGAAAACCTCTATTTTGGACAAAAACCACCAGGTTTAATTCCAGAAGTTTTTGCTCCTGGAATTGTTTCAATCAACGGAAGGAACGCATCAACTATTTCGTTTTCTCCTGATTTAGATGAAATATATTTTTCAGCTCATGAAAAAGATGAAGAAACATCATCTATCTATTTCTCAAAACTTAAAGGTAATAAATGGACTCCCGTTAAAAGAGCAAATTTTACCGATGGGAAAAAAAATGAGGAATTATATCCATCCGTTAGTCTTAATGACAAAAGGATTTACTTCACAGCTTTTGATTCTATTTTTTCGGATGAGAAAATTTGGTACGTAAACCGTTTAGAGGACTCTTGGAGTGATGCAATAAAACTTGATTCACCTATTAATGATGACCTAGTTTTTTATATTAATCAAGCTAAAAATGGAGATCTTTTTTATACAAGTATTTCAAAAGCGAAAATGTATTATGCGCCCAACAAAAACGGTGAATTTCCTGAAGTACAAGAAATAGAACTTGAATTTGGTCATCACGGGTTTATTTCTCCATCTCAAGAGTATTTATTGGTATATAATCGAAAGAAAGAAAATGAAGATCACGATATTTATGTCTGCTTTAAGGAAAAAGACGGTACATGGACAAAACCAATTCCTCTTGGAAATGAAGTAAATTCTAATTTTAGTGAATCGTGCCCGAGTATCACGCCAGATGGCAAATATTTGTTTTTTAATAGATCCGACGAAGATGAGTCATCAAATGTGTATTGGGTAAGCACAGAAATTATTGATAAGTTAAGATCAGTTAATTTTTAAGAAGTAACAATAAATTTAGTACATATAATTTTGAAAGTAATCGTAGAAACGTTTGGTAGCAATGTATATGAAAAATAGCTCAAATCTCTGTTAATACTATGGTTTGTGCTTCTAAGCAAAGATCGTCGAATATTTTGGTTTAGTTTTACAAAGAAAACTCAATAAAATATAAAAACACAGTTTTGTTTTAATCGGAAAGGTTAGCTTTTTTTACACGTTACGTTTCATACACAAACAGTTGAAGTACATTGCCTAAATGAAACAGATGAGAACATTTTTTATATTAATAATCTTCAGCATGTTTTTAGGGTGTAAACAACCCCAAAAAGAAAGGATTCAAAATCAAGAAAAGAAAGAACGATGGTTTTTTTTGGTCAGTTGATTGGCATCCAACTAAGAGCCAATTTGAATAAAGAAGATGTTAAACTTAGACACGTGGAAATAGTTAAGGGTATTGGTAGAAAAATAAAAGAACACTGTGCATAATACCTTATAATATTAATAACTTAGTAATGAGTTTTTTACAGAAAATCTCGCAAATTACTTATTCGATTTGTATATAATTAGTTACTTAACCACATAACTAATTATATACAAAACTGATAAAATATAAACTAACCCAAACTTGAAGTATAGGATATGACTTACTACCAACAAGCATCTAATGAGGTTTTGAAACAGTATGTCAGGTGTTTTTGGTGGTTAGACAACGATTCATCAAAAAAACTTGATTATACGATTTTACCTGACGGTTTTTTTGATGTTATCGTTTACTTTGATAATTATAAATACCAAAGTACTGTGTTAACAGGACTATACACAAAAGAGGTAGAGGTGGTGATTCCTCCAAATCATCAACTTTTCGGAATACAATTCAAATTACCAGCTGCGGAATATATATTCTGCGAAAGTATTGCTCCGTTGTTAAATTCGGAAAAAAAGTTACCCGATGCTTTTTGGAATCTAAATTCATTTGACTTTTCCGAAAACCTAGATACGATTGATAGGTTAAGTTCAATAATAAGTGAAGAAATTAATAAAGAAAGAAACGTAGATAATCGAAAACTTAATCTATTCAGGTTGTTGAGTGAAACTAAAGGCAATGAAAGTGTAAGCTATTTTACGGATAAAGTATTTTGGTCTAGTAGGCAAATTAACAGATATTTTAATAAAACGTTCGGGCTTTCACTAAAAAGTTATTGTAATATAATAAGATGTTCGGCATCATTCAAAGACATCAAAAAAGGAGAATTATTCTCTAACCAAAACTATTACGACAGATCTCATTTTAATAAAGAAATAAAAAAGTATACCAACCACACTCCAAAAAGCCTGTCAAATAACGAAAACGACCGATTTTTACAAATTTCTATCATACCTAATAAGTAGCTTTGTGATATTATTAATCATACTAAGCTTGGAATGGACAAAGAAGTGATTGCTTGGAAGAATAGGGGTAGGACAACAGTTATAAACGGTCATCAAATATTTTATATAAAGGAAGGTAATGGTCCTAACCTTTTAATACTTCACGGGTATCCATTCAATACCTTCGAGTGGAAATCTGTTTGGGGAAATTTGGTAAAAAATTATACCGTTTTTACATTTGATTATTTAGGTATGGGTTTTTCTGATAAACCCAAAAATCATGACTATAACTTTCAGGAACATAGCGAAATGGTCAACTTTTTAATTGAGTTTTGGGGTATCAAACAAACCCATATCCTGTCACACGATCTAGGAGTTAGTATTGTACAAGAATTATTAGCTAGGGACTTAGCTTCACAAAACAGCTTTACCATGCAATCCGTTGTGTTTATGAACGGTGGTTTGTTTATGGATAGCTACAAACCTAGAATGATACAGCGACTGCTTTCTCAATCTCCCAAACCTATTGGGAAATTGTTGAGCCAGCTTCTCACTAAAAAGAAATTAGAAAAATCAGTAAAATCAGTTTTTGGTCCCAACACCCAACCTACTGACCAACTCATACATCAATTCTGGAATATTTTAAATTATAAGGACGGTAAGTCAATCGCATATTTGATAGGGAGGCTGGTTTTTGACAAATTAAACCATCAAGAAAGATGGATCAGTGCTATGCAAAACACAAAGATTCCAATGTGCTTTATAAATGGGCCATTCGATCCCAATTCTGGTATTCATATGGCTAATCGATATAAAGAACTGATTCCTAATCCTAAAGTAAAGCTATTGGGGGAAGCTATTGGACATTGGCCGCAAATTGAAGATCCAAGCGGTGTTTTGTCATATTATCAGGAATTTAGAAACGAAATCCATGAAACAACTAATAGCAATTCTCTTGATTAAAAAGGTTTACTCAAGGATTGAGAACCATTGAAGTGAAATACCCTATATAGTATTAGATGTGTAATCTAAAAACAAATAGTCATGATAAAAAAAATAGCAATAACATTTAGTATAATTCTATATGCGTTTGTCGTCCCTTTTTTGGATATCAATGAAACGCATGTTTGGAACCCAGATTGGACTCCTCATGCCAGAATTCATGAAGTTTGGCAATTGATAACTAACTCAAGTATCGGAGTATTATGCTTGTGGTTAGTCTGGTATAAAAAAGAAGTCCAATTAAGCACTTTATTAAGTCTTATGGTTACAGGAGGATTTTTATTAGCATTCTTCTTAAAAGATGGATATGGTGGTTCTATGAAATATTTAGATGGAAGTGAAAAGACTATAGCAGGAATTAATATAGGAGTTTTAGGCTTTGGAATAGCGTTCTTGTTTTTAATATTATCACACATTTTGACTAAAATAAAAAAGAAACAGTAACCGTCGTATAAGGCTCTAGAAAGGATTTTTTTGTTAAAATTCAGTGGTTTAAGCCTCAAGAGTACTGGTCTGTGACTAGTAGAAACTATGAGTAAGAATATATATTTAACAACCATATTGCTTTTGTGTATTATGGTTGTTTTTTTATTTTATCTAACATAGGTTTGTAATGTATACTAGTTGTACGTTGGTGATGGTTTAGAAAATACGTTACTTTTCTACTGAAACAGAAAAATAGAAAACAGATTATGAAATTCTTAAAATTATCTTTTATTACATTAATTATAAGTTTCTTTATTGCTTGTGACCTTACCTTAAACCCTAATGGATCGCCTGCTAACAATCCCTATTTCATAACCACAGAGCCTATAACAATTAAAGAAATAGCGATACCAGAAGGGACTAAGTTAAACTTCGAAAAACACTTCCTAAAAAAAGGAGAGCAAGGTTCGATAATGAATGAAAAATACCTCACTGGTTTTGAATTATCAGGAGGTAGAACGATTAATTGGGGTGGTGTGCCCATTACTACTATTTACAAGTTTTTTAATAAAGATATGAGCGGATATAGTGTGTATGCAGATTTTGAAGTAGCACCCAACAATGAAACAGCATTTTACAAAAAATGGAAAGAAGAAGGTTGTAGTCTAGATATTACAGTAAAGAACCGAGACAACTGGTCTTTTGATACATCTAACATCTTAGATGTAGAAGGCTGTAGTGTGTTATATCAACGCTATTTTAAGGACGATAAAAAACAGCAAGACTTTCTAGATGCAATGTATGTTGCATTAATGAATGTAAAATAATGTTTTAAAACTTGTTATGAGATTTGCTCTAGGAGATACCTATCCTATTAACACCAATCTGTGACTTTAAGAAGTTCAATATATTTCATACTTAAGATTAAAGTAATTCATATTGCTACTTAAGAAAATAAACGAGTTATAAAAGAGACGTTTAGGCTAACAGTTATTAAATCTTCACCACAATTAAACCTTTTTTAAATAGTAAAGTCTAACTATAACACACTTACATTTAAATTTAAAAATATGAAAAACTCAAAATTCACATCTTTGTTCCTTTTGGGAGCTATTATTTTAATTTCATCTTGTAAGGATGATTCGAACAATACAGGGGATCCATCAACCGAAGGTAGCACACCATTATCTGCATTTGATGAATTTAATCCTGATGCTGTTACTATTTCTTTTGATAGTGACGAAATTACTATTGAATCAAATGGTTTACCTAATCACACGTCTCCTTACTGGGCAGAAACCGAACCTTTATATATTGATCCGGTAGTGGCTACTCGTTTAACTCCTGGAGGTATTGGAAGTCGTAGCATTACTGTTACTGTTCCTTCTGCGCCAGAAATAGCCGCTTCGACTACGGCTACAGGGCTAGGTGCAATTGGTATTTCTGTAACGGGAGTCCCTATTTTTAATGATCAAGAAGGGGACAATAGGCCAATAGAAGAAATGATTGTAGAAACATTTGATTATGCAGGAGCTCACAATGGGCCTTCAGGGTATCACTACCATGTTGAATCTTCGGATGTTCCGGAAAATACCGTGCTTTCTCATGACGATGAAAAATTGGTAGGAATCTTATCAGATGGATTTTTAATTTATGGTAGAAAATGTAACTCGACCGGTGATAATCCAATAGATTTGGATGTTTCTGGAGGACATAACACTTCGACACAGCACAGTGAGGGTGACGATTTTTATCATTATCACATCATCAATGAATATTATTTAGGGTCTATAATAGCCCTTTTTGCTGTTGATTTGCAAGGCACTCCTAATAATATTATGTAGGTAATATCAAAGATGATTCATTGGAAAAGAAATCACTTTTGGCATTTTCTTGTTTTTTTGGGTGATTTCTTTTTAGATTAATTACTTAAATTAAAATTACTATAATGAAAATAATTTTTTGGAGTTTTTTGTTTGTATGCATTCTATCAATTGGCTGTTCCGAACAAAAAGAGAAATCATCAATAAACCGTAATACAAATCTCCTCTTAAAGGCACCAGAAACAATATTGTTAAAATCAGCCCTGCACTATGATCGTAAAATATCCATATGGATGTTTAACAATCAGCCATATTCTGGATTTGCAGTAAGCTATTATCCAGATAGTAGATTGAAGGAAAAGTTTGGAGTCTTACTTGGGAAAAAGCAAAACAAATATATTCAATGGTATCCTGATGGACATTTAAAAAATGTTACAGATTATCATAATGGAAAACTACATGGAGAAAAAAAAATATGGTCTCCAGATTCGTTACATATCCTTATTGCTCAACTCAATTATCATAAAGGTAAACCCCATGGAGAGCAAAAGAAATGGTATCCAACTGGGGAGCTTTTTAAAAAGTTAAACATGAACAAAGGAAAAGAAGAAGGAATACAGCAAGCATTTAGAAAAAATGGTGCTTTATATGCAAATTACGAAGCAAAGAATGGTAGAATTTTTGGCTTAAAAAAAGCAGCTCTTTGTTATGGGTTAGAAGAAGAAAATGTTAGATATAAAAAGTAATATGATTCTTTTTAAAAATGACTAATCTTTAATGTTTTTTACTTGGTTTACTATTGAAATCATAAGGTTTAACCAAAAGAATATTATCTATTTGTAAAATCGCCAATTTTTTTGATTTACCACTTCTTTTGTATTTTGATAGGCGTAATCTTTTGGTAGGTATTGAAAGAGAAAAATTAAAATATAATCTTCCAGTTAAGGAAGACTTTATTATCAGAGATTAATATAAGTAAGTTGTAGCTCTATTATACTTAAAATACTATTTAATCATCGCAGTTTGCCATACAAGCGTTATAATTGTCACCATCTGATGGATCACCTTCACACAACAAAAATCTTCGCAAGATTGTTGAATTGCTAGAACTTTACCCCGTTGATTGATTGTTGTTGGACTTTGTTTAATTAGGTTCCTAAATTCACAATACTCTTTAACATAATATATTGATTAAAAGTTAATACTACCTCCGTGTTCCTATAAGTACGAATCTGTTACCCAGCAAATGAATATTTTTATAAAAAGAATTGAATGAGAAATAATTTACCAATTATGGAAGACTTTTTGAGTGGATGGATTCGTAAATTTCGATGTTTTCAAAACCCTATTGGGCACAACAACTACTCGAATGCCTAGGTTTTATAAAAAAGAGAGAATAGTTCGCTTGGAAATTAGGCCCACTTTTGTCAAAGAAAATGAGGTTGATAAAATAAGATCATTTATACTGCATCTTAACACTCATGTCTTATCCATATAATCTGAGTCACTATCATATAAATAATGATATCCATTATATATTATGCCCTGTACAATCAAGTTCTGTTGATTATGATATAAATATTGGCTTTATATTTTTAGTTCATATGTAGAGAAGAATCTATTAATGATTTATATGAATAGCGCATGTATTGTACTATTTACCTCCAGTAACAAGTAAAGAAATATTAAGTTTTTCGATCACATTGCCCATTGAAGACTTTCTATTAATGAGTCTGTTTAACCATCCTTTAGTATCACTAAAACGACCCATACACAATAGTTCAACATTATTTTTAGAAACATAGGTTGTAAGACCATTAATGGAATAAGGGCTTTCTTCAAATTCATACTCTACTGCATTCATAAGATTACAAGCGGTTTTTATACGAGAGATTGTTAATTTTGCTTTCTCTGCAGCAGATCTTTTACGAATACTAAAGAATTTTATAGGTTTTCTAGGCTGCTCATGTAGATCTTTAACAAATTGTATGGTGTTTTTGTCGATAACATTATTGTTATTATTATAAAAGCCTAAAGAAATATTACTATTTGATTGTATAGTTCTTTCGTTACCAGCAATCATAATAATCCCAGAATGTTTTTTTAGTAAAAATTTAGTTACGCCATCTTCTAAAAAATTAATTATCTTTTTCTCTCTCTTACCAATAACAACAATGTCGGGATTGGTTTTCTGAATATAATTATGGATTTCGTTTTTTACATTACCAAAAGTGAATTTATACGTGATAGCAACATTTTCTTCTTCTGAAATTTCCAGTATTAAATCCTGTAGTTTTTTTTCTGTTGTAGTATGTATTTCACTTATGGCACGCATTGCAGAAAGTTGATTTTCGTATTTTACAACGTCCGCAGGTGGACTCACATGAAATACCTCAATAGTTCCACGCATTACTTTTGCTAAGTTGATTGCATTTTTTAATGCGGTATATGATTTTTTGGTTAAATCTATAAGGACTAATAACTGATATTTATTCTTATGATCTTGATTTTTCATGGTTTTAGGTTTTTAAACTTATATTTGAAATAGTTATAGGTTTCAGTGTTTATTGCATCTTGTAGAGAAAAGGAAATCTAATTAATCCCTCTTTAATATTTAGAAAAGCCTAAACTTATACTATTTAATAATAGTATTGATACGGTAAATATCCTATCATCTATACTTGGTTTCTACAAGTTTTTAGTTATTGATAATTTATAGGATTGTTCGTAAAATGATCATTCTGAAAAAGAATATATAGCTTCTTTATAAATATACTTTTGATATACTCTTACACCAATAGTAATTGTAAAAATTATACGAGTTCTGGAGGAGGTATCGGGATTTCTTGGTATACATCACATAAATAAGTCTGTAACCACGGACACTGGGATTTTTTATTCTGTGTAAATTGGTAAGAATAATCACTGGTAATTAGTATTTCTATTTTTTCGTCTTTACCGTCTTTCTCTTGTTCTTCTTTCTCGGTGTTTTTGTCCCAATCATAGTTTGCTAATTCATAATTGTCCTGAAATAAGAAATCAAAGGTTTGTATAACGGGCTGAATGATCATAGTACACACCACAAAAATGAAGACAAATTGCCTAAAAAAATGGATGCTATTTTGTTGTTTATCATTCATCCTATAGTAGTTCTGAGAATCTAGTTTGTCATAAAACAACTCACTTTATTATTTATTTAAACATTTGCTAAAATTTCTTAACAGTATAAATATAAGGTAATTAGCTCTTATTTATAGTGTGTGTGTTCTATATTAACCAGATTTTAACAGGCGTAAAGATTTATAATTTTATTAAAAAAGTTATGGTTTATGAATTTAAATCAATAGCAATGCATTTGGGCTAGATATTCCTGAAAACTGATAAAAATCAGTAAAATAGATTTAGAAAAATAGTAACATTGACCTTAATCTTTATCTATGGAGATAAAAAAGGACATTGTATTACGGCCACGGTTTTTTCAGGACTTGGATATGCCATCAGAAAAGGTCTTAGAAGCTTTTAAACAGAAAGGAAAAGGCTGTAAGAATTTTAAGATAAGCCGTGTAGATCATCACGTTTTTATAAAAATTCCTAAAAAAGATCAACATTTTTGGTCTCCGCAATTGCATTTAGAAATTTATGATGTTAACGATCAACCAAAACTGAAAGGACTTTTTGGCCCCAGTCCAACGGTTTGGACATTTTTTATGTTTGCACATTTTATTGTGTTCACTGCATTTTTAGGAGCATGTATCTGGATATATGTCAATATGAGTTTAGGAGATGATTGCTTATATGGAATCATTACAATGTTTTTTCTTTTTATTAACTGGTTTGTCCTCTATTTTGCCGGTCGCTTGGGCAAAGAAGCCAGTAAAAAAGAAATGCATGAATTATACAGATTCATGGAAAGAACTATAAATTCTATTTAAATTTTATATCAATTTTTTATAAACTCTTAAGGTTTTAAAGAATTCCCTCAATAAAACTCTAAAATCTTTGCTCTTAAAAAATACTCATATTTGGTATTCGTATGATTAGTTGCTGCATTGTCTAAGTAGATCATACTATTTATACAAGCTATAAAATTCGATATACCCTTATTAAATTTGATTTCATTTACATGATTTGATTCTCCGAAAATTATTGCTTGGTTCAGTAAATTTTGAAAACGATCATATGTAATTCTAATATCAAAATGAACCTGACCTATTGCATTTTTAACTTTTAAATACTGTCGTAATTCCAGTTTTTTTTTGATAAATGATAGAAATTAAATGATTTATTAAGACTAAATCTAAAAGATTTAGTCTTAATAAATTTTATTTTTTTGCTAAATCACCGTTAATTAAGTGTTAAATGCAACTAAAATTAGTTTTATTGATATGAGTTAATTTCCCTATTATTTTTTATTGAATCTAAATCTTTTTTTTTCTGTTTAACCTTTTGATTTTCAATAATGCAACTGTATTGCATTATTGAAAATCAAGATATGCTTTGTATTATCAGAGACAGGCGATTTTAGTGTAGCCGTTTGATTGTTATGTTTTTGCCGTATTTTTTTATTCTTATTAATCTCTACTTTTGGATAATGAAATTTATTAAAACTCAACATTTTAATTTAAAACTAAAATTAAACGTTAACACAAAATTAAAAAATCATGAAAACTAGATTAAGAATTTTAAGTACAATTACAGTCTTTTCTTTTCTCTTTTATAGTTGCGAAAAGGATGGAGAAGCAATTACAGATTTAGAATCAGAAATAGAGACTATAGAAAATATAGGAGCTGATCAAGCTATACCTGGAGAGTATATTGTAATTTATAGAGCAGATGAATCTATTTCCGGTAAAAGTGCCGAAATGAAAGCTAAATCTCAGTATACATTATCTAAATATGCAATAGCAGAAGATAATATAAAACAAACTTACAGTAATGCTATTCAGGGTTTTGCTGTTAAAAACTTATCCGAAAAGCAAGCAGAGATGCTTAAAAATGATCCTGAAGTAGCTTATATAGAACCAAATTATATTCAAAAGCTGGATATTGATATGGGTAAACCTGTAAGTACGCTTCCTGCAACAGTACAAGGAAAAGATGCTACAAAGGATTCTCAACTTTCTAATGGAGAGTTTTTACCTTGGGGTATAGAAAGAGTAGGAAGAGCTAACGGTAGTGGTAGAACTTGTTGGATTATCGATAGTGGTATTGCACCACATAGTGATTTAAACATCGATACTGGTCGAAGCGTAAGTTTCGTTGGTGGATCATGGCAAGATCAAAATGGGCATGGAACTCATGTAGCTGGAACTGTTGCTGCAAAAAATAATGGTTCTGGAGTTATTGGTGTAGCATATGGTGCAACTGTAGTTTCCGTGAGAGTTTTAAATGCTGCGGGGAGTGGTGCTACTGCTGGTATTCTTTCAGGAATTGATTACGTAGCTAGTAATGCAAGTAATGGAGATACTTGGAACTATAGTGTAGGATTTCGTAATCGATTTACTTCTCAGGCAATAGATGATACGTTTAGAAATTTAGAAAGAACGACTTATGGAGCTATGGCGGCAGGTAATAGTAATGATGATACCCAATTTTATTCACCACAAAGGTTAGAAACAAGTAGTTCTTGGTGTGTTGGTAACATGACTCGTTCAAGTGCTGCTGCAGGTTCTTCAAACTTTGGTGACAGTGTAGATCGTTGGGCTCCAGGTACAGCAGTATGGTCTACTTGGCTAAATGGTCAGTTTAACAATATTTCAGGTACTTCTATGGCATCACCGCACGTAGCAGGAATATTGTTATTAAGAGGTAATAGTACAGGAACAAATGGATCTGTAAGTAAAGGAGGATATACAGCTCCTATAGCTACATTGAATTAAATAAATAATTTTGAATTTGTTAGAGGCTGTATAACTACAGCCTCTTTTTTATTTTTCAGGAGAAATTATAGCAAACACACGGATGTTTTTTACTTTAATTTCTTACACTCACTCTTTACAGAGAAAACAAACGATTTTTTAAGTGTATAATAAATAGAAATGTATACTGTTTATGAGGATGGTTTTTTAATGTAAAGTAAAACCAGAGAGAAAACTTCATTGTTAAAAGAAATCTATGGATAAAATCACAAAGAATTCCCTCGATAAAACTCTAATATTTTAACACGCAATATATATTCGTATTTGGCATTCGTAAGATTAGTTTCTGCATTGTCTAAATTGTTCTTGCTGGTTATATATGCTATAAAGTTGGATACACCGTTATTAAAACGAATTTCATTCACACGATATGATTCCTCGAATGCAGTTACTTGATTTTGTAGGCTTTCATAACGTTGATAGGCTGCTTGCATATCAAAATGAACCTGCGCAATAGCATTTTTTATTTCTAGTGCAGTTCGTTCCAGTTCAATAAGAGATTCTTCGGCTTTTATTTTTTCTAGGGCTACATTGTTTTTCGCTTGAAAACCATTGAATAAAGGAATGTCTACAGCAATTCCTACAACAGTATTTAAATTATTATCAAACTGATCCAAATACTCAATTTTTTCTCCATTAAACTGTGATTGATTTGTAAAAACAGAAATTTGATCATTATTTACAGTTACAAAATCTCCTGTTTCTACAATATTAGAACCTATTTCTGTAAATGTTTCAGCGACACTAGAATAATTGGTGTTTACTTGTCCAAAAAACGAAATTTCAGGAATATACTGGGCTTTAGCAACTTTAATTCCTTTTTCAGCAGCTTTTGATCTTAATTCTTTAGCTTTAAAAGTTGCTAAGTTTTGCATTGCTTCATTAAAAATATCGTCTGATGAAAGTGTGTATTTTTCGAAATCCAGTAAAATTGAAGCTTTATCTACCAAAATATCTCCCGGTAAGTTCATTAATCTAGCAAGGCTTAGTTTCGCATTATTTAAATCGCTTTCAGCAGTTAAGATATTCGTTTCATCAATGGTTTTTTGACCTTTTATATCTGCATAATCAGCTGGATTTCCAACCTCTTCATTGTACAAATCTCCCTGTTGTTTTAATTGTTTATTAGTCGCTATTAATCTTGTTTCGGCTAAAGCTAATACATCTTTTCTGTTTAAAACTTGAAGATATGCTAAGGTTACATTTAGTATTAATGATTGTTTAGCCTCTTCTATTTCCATTTCAGAAGCTTGTTTGTTAAGTCGTTGTTGACGCACTGTGTTTAATAGTCGGAACCCGTTAAATATAGTAGCATCCAGATTCAATCTTGCATTAGAAAACGTTAGTTCTTGATTTATGAAATCATTGGTAAATGGATCAATACTACGTCCATTATTAACACCAATATTATAGTTTCCATTTAGTGTTGGTAGGATGTTGGCTTTGGATTGATTATAGTTTACTCTGGCTGTAGTAGCATTCAAAATAGTGGATTTTAAATCCAGATTATTTTCTAAAGCGATATCGATACACTGGTCTAGGGAGTACCTTTTTGTGTCTTTTCTTTGTGTAAATCCAACGAATTGTAAAAGAAAAGCACTGATATAAATAATTGATTTCAGTGACATGTTATTTTTGATTATTCAGAGACGATATTTCCGTCTAAAAGATTAATAATTCTCGAACCATAAGAAGCGTTATTTTCAGAGTGTGTTGCTTGTATTATCGTTACACCTTCTTTGTTTAGTTCTGAAAACAATTCCATAATCTCGATACTCTGTTTAGAATTTAGGTTTCCTGTAGGTTCATCTGCCAAAATTAATTTTGGTTTGGTAATTAGTGCTCTGGCAATTCCGACCAATTGCTGTTGTCCGCCACTTAACTGAGACGGGAATAAATCTTTTTTACCGACAATATTAAAACGATCTAACATATCAGCTACTAATGCTTTTCTTTCTGAGGACTTTACATTTTTGTAGAGTAGAGGAGTTTCAATGTTTTCATAAACAGTTAGTTCATCAATAAGATGATATGCCTGAAAAACAAAACCTATATACTCTTTGTAAAGTTTAGATCGTTGCTTCTCTTTCATAGTATGAACAGCTTCATCTAAAAAGGTATAGCTACCGTCGGTAAAATTATCTAACATACCGATGCAATTCAATAATGTAGATTTACCTGATCCCGATGGACCCATTAATGAAATGAATTCACCTTCATTAACATTTAGGTTGATACTATCGAGTAATGCTATTTTTTTTCCTCCAGAACTGATTACTCTAGAGGTATTGTTAAGTTGTAAGATCATATTTTTTGTGATGAATTATTATAGTGTTAAATAATATTATTGAATTTCTGATATTTCTACTTCTCCTATGTTTAAACCTTTACTAATACTTGCATCACCTTTGTAATATAGTCTTGCTTCGCCAAAAGACGTAAGTTTGATACGATTAGATGCTTGAATTTTGAATTCGGCTTCTCCAAAAGCTTTTAATTTTGTGTTTTTATTATCTATTGCCAGTAAATCAGTAACACTTTCTCCATAGGCCGTAATTTTTTGATTTTCGATAGTTCCTTTTTCTATTTTCAAAGTGCTCTCACCATAGATATCTACGTCCATATTTTCGAAATTCACTTCATTAAAAACTACTTGTGATTCCCCGTAAATATTTAAATCAAAACTTTCAGTAGTGATTTTACTTTTACATAAAGTCGCTTGTTCTCCTCTTATCGAAAGTTCTTTAAGCTGTTTATAACCAATGGTAACTGTTAGTACTTTTCCTTTATAAATAGGAACTTTTCTTTTTGTTCCATTTATAATTACGGTTTTGTTTTTGGTAGTTTCCTTAGCATTATCTAAATACACACGAAGTACGTTTCCTTTTACCTCAATATTGATTTTGTCTTCTGGCTCTGTACTTTCTTCTATGGTTACAGATTCGTCATTACTTTCTACAAAAGTTACCTGTATGTGTGGACTTATAATTACTTTTTCAAAAGCACTAACGCTCTTCTTTGTTTGTGCTATTACTAGTTGAGTACTTGTTAATACGATTAATGCTAGAAAATATTTGAGATGTTTCATGATGAATTTGTTTTTTGCCCGCCTTAGACGAACAGGTTTATAAATTTTATTCTGTTTTTAAACTATTTATGGGATTAGTAATCGCAGCTTTAATAGCCTGGAAACTGACAGTAGCTAGTGCAATGATGATGGCTACAAATCCAGCGATTACAAAAACGAGCCAGTTTATTTCGATTCTGTAGGCATAATCTTTTAACCAGTTATTCATTACTAACCAAGCTAATGGAATTGCTAACAAAATTGCAATGCATACTAATTTCAGAAAATCTTTTGATAGTAGTTTTACAATCCCCGTTACACTAGCTCCTAGTACTTTTCTTACTCCAATTTCTTTACTACGCTGCTCTGCTGTGTAAGCGGCTAATCCAAAAAGCCCCAAGCAAGAAATTAAGATAGCTAGTAATGCAAATATTTGTGATAGTTTACCAACCAGCTGCTCACTTTTAAATACAGCATTAAATGCTTCATCTACAAACGTATATTCGAAAGGAAAAGCGGGATTGTTTTTTTTCATTACTTTTTCAATAGAAGCAAGCATGTCATTTAGAGCTACACCAGATTTGGTTTTTATATAGAAATATCGAGCGTAGTTATGGTTGTTAAAAAACATAACAGGATCACTAGCACCGTACATATCACCATACTGGTAATCTTTTGTAATACCTATAATATTATAAACATCATCACCTCCGGTTATTGTTTTTCCGATAGGAGAACCATCACCCATAAGTTTAGCTAGAGATTGTGTTATTATTACATTCGTGCTGTCCAGATTTTGATTTTTCTTAAAACCTCGTCCTTCTATAAGTTCTATTCCCGTAGTCTTAAAAAAATCTGAATTTACATGTCTATATGAAATCAAAACATCTTCAGTATCTGTTCCTCCTTCCCATTGCAAGCCTGATCCATTATTTCCAGCAGATAACATTTGAGAGTTGCTTAATGCCACACCGTCTACTATTCCAGTATTTTTTAGATCTTGTTCAAAAACATTAAATTTTTCAATGATGTTACCATTAGCATGCATCCTTATCAAATGGTCTTTATTATACCCCAAATCTCTATTTTTCACGTGTTGAATTTGTTGATATACGAGTATGGTGCAAATAATGAACACAATGGATATTGTGAATTGACCTACTACCAATCCTTTTCTTATAAAAGACGCAGAACCACCAGTTACTTTTATACCTTTTAGAACCTCTACAGGTTTAAAAGAAGATAAATAGAATGCAGGATATAATCCGGCAAATACTCCACAAATAATTGTTATGAATAATAAGATTCCGATATGAGTGGGATTAGATAGGCCTAGTATTAACTCTTTTTCGATGAGTAAGTTGAATTGCGGTAATATTAAAAATAATAATAAAATACTTACCATAGATGCAAAAAACGCCATCATAAGTGACTCAATAATAAACTGTAACATTAACCTTGGACGACTAGACCCAATTGCTTTTCTGACTCCAACTTCATTTGCTCTTTTTTCACTTCTGGCAGTAGATAAATTCATAAAGTTGATACAGGCGATAAGTAATATTATGAGCGCAATTATAGAAAAGAGACGAACAAAGATGATTTTTCCTCCAACTTTTTTTCCTCCTTCGAATTTTGATCTTAAATGCCAATCTTTTATGGAATGTAAAAAAGCATAGGTATCGCTATTTGGGCTTTTTATGGGTAGTATTTCTCGAACTTTTTTATCAACTGCTTCAAAATTGGCTTCTGTTGATAGTTCAACAAAAGTGTCTGAAAAATTACTTCCATAGGTTGTCATCCATTCTGCACCATCTCGATATCTTTCGAAAGGAGCAACCCAATCAAAAGGAAATGATACGCTTTTTGGAAGATTTTCGATAACTCCTGTTATAAGATAAATATCTTGGTTATTTATTTTGATTGTTTTTCCATAGACTTTAGTCTTTTCTCCAAAAAGTTGTTCTGCAGTTTCTTTGGTGATAACGATTGCTTCTGGATTACTAAATGCATTATCTCTATCTCCTTCTATAAATTTAAGATCAAAAATTTCTAAAAAATCAGCATCTGCATATCGACCTCTTATACTAATAGCATTATCACCAACAGTAAAGAGACGTTCTTCTGAGCTGGAACGAGTAGCTTTTATAATTCCTGGAATCTCGTCTTTCATTGCCTGTGCCAGAGGACCTGGTGTGGAATAAAATGTACGCCATTCACCTTCGTAATTCTGATTGGTTGGAATGTAATAGATTTGATCTTGTTTCGCAAAAGAGTCATTAAAACTCAATTCATCTTCTACCCATAGAAAAATTAGACTGGCGCAGGTGATGCCCATAGCTAAGCCAAAAATATTTAGAAAGCTATATCCCTTATTTTTAAGTAAACTACGAAAAGCAATTTTTATATAATTAAAGATCATACTGTTAGTTTTTGATTGAAATAATGACTTGTGTAAATTATATAGAGAAGATGATGCCGGATATTTAAAATACTGATAATCAGTAATTTATTTTTTATTTCAAAAATGAAAGTGTTCGATTTTGATACACTTCTTGTTCATAATCGAACACTTTAAAATTAGGACTCTTCCTTCTGAAAACAATGTATTTAGCTGTGTGGAATCTTCGATTTTCAATATCCTTTAATAGATACTGTAATAAATTCAGTAAACGTAGGAAATTCCTTCGTTTTTAATTTATCTTCTTGGTTATTTTCAAATAATAATGAATCATAACCCGTTGTGCATTTAGAAAAAAAATAGGTGTTATAGAAAATTATCAATTCGGATGATTTTTCAGAATGACTTCTCAACAAAGCCTTTTTTGAGTTTACCAAAAGAGACTCTAGATGACAGGACAAAAACCAGCCTGATCACCTTTGGAAATATTTAGAAAAGTTTTTTATTTAAAATCCTATGTAGCCCTAAGTTTATTAAAGTATACTTTTTTCTTTTGATAGAGTATTCGGATTGAAAGAATTAAAATCGAATTTAAATACTTCTACAAACCAGTAGGGACATTTGGTTCATACTCTATCTGGCCCTGATGCTCTTCTGTTACTACTCTATGAATACTATCTTCATTATGATGAAAATTATCAAATTGGAGATGATCATTTGCGTACAGAAATATTAAAATAGGATATCCAACCCCCAAGGTTAATCCCAAAATATTTAAAAAGGAAAATACTTTTCGTTTTTGTAAATTTTTCTACACGATTTTTTATAATTCCTGATTATAATTGTTCGTTATTAAATGATTAATTTTTATTCCGTTTTAAGGCTTTTTACTGGATTTTGTATAGCGGCTTTGATTGTTTTGATACTTATGGTAGCCAAGGCAATTAATACGGTAATACTCCCAGCGGTTAGAAAAACCCAAAAAGTAAGATTAATATGATAGGTATAATTCTGAAGCCATTGAGAAGAGAAATACCAAGCAATAGGAGTGGCTATCACAAAGGCAATGAGTACAAGTTTTAAAAAGTCAATGGATAGCATCATTGTTATTTTTGAAACACTTGCACCTACAACTTTTCGGATTCCTATTTCCTTTCTGCGTTGCGCAACAACCAGAAGAGAGATGGCAAATAGACCAATACAGCTCAGAATTATAGCAAGTAAAGAACCGCTTCCAATCATCGTGACCATCGTGCGCTCGTTGTGTAACGTACGTTCTATGTTTTCGTCTAAAAAAGATCCTAGAAACTCTGCATTGGGTTCTATTGATGCCCATGCAGCTTTGACATTAGTGTAAGATTGCTCTAAATTTTGAGGTGCAACTTTCACATATACGTGTCTTAAATTCCAATTAGGTAACGCAAAAAGCGTCATCGGTGCAATATTTCGATCAAGTTCCTGAAAATTAAAGTCTTTTATAACTCCCACTACAGAAAAGGCTACAGAATCTTCTAAGAAAATTTTGGTATTCAAAATTTCCTTTTCATTTAATTTTTTAGCCATCGATTCATTAATGATAATCGATAGACTATCGCTAGCTAAGTTTTTTCGAAAAGAACGACCTTCAATAAGATGTAAATCTAAGGTTTCAACATAATCTGCATCTACAACTAACATATGGGTATCCACACCACGACCTTTGTAGTCAAAACCCATAACACTTGTAGAACGATTTCCATCCTTGCCAAAGCCCAAAATATTATTGGAAGCTGTAATACTCACAATATCTGTTTTATCTTCAAGGGCGTCCCGAAGTAATTGAATAGCTTGTTGATCGTTACGTTTTCCATTAAGAGGAAAAGCAATTACCTGATCTTTATTAAACCCCAAATCTTTGGTACGCATAAACTCAACCTGATTCCAAAGCACAAGTGTCCCGCTGATAAGTAGTATGGCAATCCCAAACTGTACTATGATTAAACTGTTGCGTACATGATTTTTTCCACTGTTTTCCAGTTTACCTTTTAGACTTTGTAAAGTACCTAGACGACTCATTAACAAAGAAGGATAACCTCCCGCGATGATAGTGATGATTACCAAACTTAAAATTAACCCGAGCAGAGTAGAGGGGGTCAATATAGTTGCAAACGAAGCTTTAGTTTTAAATAATGTTTGAAAAGGTTTTAGTAACAAAGAAGCAATTAAAACTCCTAAACCTGTAGAAACTAAAAAGATTATAATACTTTCACCCCAAAACTGAAAAAACAATTGCCCTTTATTGGCTCCTAGTGTTTTGCGCATCCCAATTTCTCGCAGCCTTTGTGCACTTTTTGCAATGCTCATATTCATAAAATTGAAGCAAGCGATACAAATAATAAGAATAGCAATACCCAATACTAAATACTGCATGGTATGATTTACAGTAACACTACCTTGACTGAAATTAGCAAATCGGACGTCTGATAAAGGCAATAGTTTAATTTGTTTATAGACACCATTGGTATTTGGTTGGGCGCCATCCCGTTTGGCATTATCTATTTCACTTTTATAGTGTAGTTGAGTAAAATTTATGGTGCTTTTTTCAAATTGTTTAGGCGTTATTTCTTTAGAGAGTTGCATATAAACTGTGTGATTCTTCATATCCCATCGCCCTATGGTTCTAGCGTACGCATGCTTTGGTTGACTTTTAAAATTCAGTGCGACATCAAATCCCATTGAACTTGTATCTGGAAAATCCTTAACAATTGCGGTAACATTAAACGGTACCTGTTCTTCGTCTCTTAAAACTGTAACGGTTTGTCCTATGGGATTTTCCTCTCCGAAAATTCGTTTTGCGACTTTTTCAGTAATAACAATTGAGGATTCTGAAGTTATTGGATTCTGCGCATCTCCCTTTATGATAGGAAAGCTAAACATATTAAAAAAATCAGGATCTACATAAGAAACATGCATGCCTAATTGCTTGTCTTTATGATTTAATAAAATACCAGACCCGCTATGACGTGTTATTCTTTCGACCCCTGCTATTTCATCCTGAAGAGCTGCCACAAAAGGTTCTGGTTTAGAAAGATTAGCTTGAAGCCCGTTTGGAGTACTGTCTTCAGAATAAACTTGATAAAGATATTCTCCTTGTTCATGAAAACGATCAAAAGAAAGTTGGAAGACCGCATACATGGCTAACAATATTGCCACTCCAAAAGCTGCAGTAAGACCTACAATATTAAGCGCTGTAAACGTGCGATCTTTCCAAAGGGTTCTGATTGCAATTTTAAAATTATTAAGGATCATAACTGTATGGTTTTTATACTGAAACAAGTTTAGTACTAATTGGTTTATTCTGATTTTAAACTATCGATAGGATTTACAAATCCTGCTTTAATCGTGTGATAACTTATAGTAAGTAATGTTATTAGAATTGCTAGTGAACCACTTAAAGCAAACACTTTCCAGGAAATAGAAATTCGATATGCATAATCCTGAAGCCAATTATCCATAATAAAATAAGACAATGGTATCGCGATGATTATTGAAATTACTACTAAAATTAAAAAATGGGTGGTGAGTAGTTTAAAAAGGTTTTTTATAGAGGCTCCTAAAACTTTTCGTATACTTAACTCTTTTTTGCGTTGTTCTACTAAAAAAGCTGATAAAGCGAACAAACCTAAACAAGCTACCAAAATAGATAACAAGGCAAAACTTACGATCAATTGCTTCATATGCTTTATGTTAGAATACATTGTGGCATATGATTCATCCATAAATGTGTGTCTGAAATCAAGATTAGGCACAAAAGTTTTCCATTTATTTTCTATCATAGCAAGCACTTCGGATATGTTTTGAGTATTTACTTTTATAGACGTTATCGTTGTATCATCACCATGAAACATGGCTAAGGGTCCGACTTGTTGATGTAAGGATTCAAAATTAAAATCTTCTACGACTCCAATAATAGTATATGTACTATTACCTCGGAGCATTTTTTTACCGATAGGCTCTTGCATTCCAAATTTTTCGGCAAGTGTTTGATTAATTATTACAGACTGGTTTTCTATTGCTCGGTTTTTGTCAAAGTTTCTTCCTGAGGTAAGTAGCATCCCAAAAGTATTTAAATAATCTTCGTCTACAATCCAAGCTTGAGACGGTACACCGTCTGCATTCATAACTTCTTTATTATAAAAAGTATTACCATTACGTTTTGTTCCTTTTATTGGCAGATAATCACTATTACTAACATTTTCGACTCCTTGTATTTGTTTGATTTCGTTTGCGAATGAAGTAAGACGATCTCCCAACATATTTACGCCATGAATTTGGAGAACTTGTTCTTTGTTGAACCCTATTTCTTTATTCAAAATAAAATCCATTTGATTATTAATAATTAGAGTACTCACTATTAATACTATGGAAATAGTAAACTGAAATATTACTAAACTACTTCTTAAACTAGAAGATTTAGAACCTTCACTAATTTTTCCTTTTAAAACATTAATTGGAGTAAATTTTGAGAGATAAAAAGCAGGATAAATACCTGCAGAAATTCCAACGAATAATCCTGCTAAAAATATAGTAGGGATAAAGAACCAAGTACTCCATGGTAATGTTAGTGTTTTACCAGAAATTATATTAAAAAGAGATAACCCAAGTATCGCTAGTAAAACACCTAAACCAAATGCAAATAGAGTAATAACTATAGACTCTATTAAAAACTGTATAATGAGTTTTTTTCTTCCAGAACCTATTACTTTTCTAAGACCGACTTCTTTTGCTCTATTTGCGGATTTTGCGGTTGATAGATTAATGAAATTAATACAAGCTATTATTAGAATAAAAAGAGCGATAGCTCCAAGGATCCATACAAACCGAATATCTCCATGTGTTTTCCCATCATGAATACCTTTAGAGCGAAGATGAATGTCGGCAAGAGGTTGTAAATCAAGGTGAGAAGTACGCAAAACACGTTCGGTTTTATCGTATCCACCATTTCTGAATGCTGCTAAGATGTAATTATTTAGAATTACTTGTGTCATTCTATCTTCAAAGATAGCGACGTCTGTATTCGGTTTTAGTTGTATGAAATTGAAATAATTATTTTGAGTCCATCGCGTTTGTTCTCCTTCTCCAAATTCTACCCCTTTTAGTGTTATCAAGAATTTGTAATCAAAGTTCGATGCTTTTGGGAAATCTTTATATACTCCTGTTATTTTATAAGCCTCGGATGTATCTCCGTTTAGATACATAGCTTGACCAATGGCGCTTTTGTTTTTAAAGAATTTCTTCGCTTTACTTTCAGAAATTATTATCGTTAATGGCATAGTAAGCGCAGAAGAAGCTTCTCCTTCAATCATTTCTAAATCAAAAATATCAACTATAGCTTGATCAGCATATGCAAAATGTTCTTCGTGGTATTGAGCAGGGGTCTTGTTAAGACTTATTTCATTATTTCCTGCTCCATACATTAATTCATTATCTAATAATCTTCCTGCATTTTCTACTTCTTCAAATTCACGATTAATAGTGCTTGCCATAAGAGCGGAGTGATGAGCTCCCCAACCTTCTACACCATCAACTTTAGCAAAATGTGTTAGCCTATATACATTATCTCTATTCGGTATTTGTGTATCATAACTCGTTTCATCTATAATAAACAATGTTATTAATAAACAAGCAGCAACACCAATACTTAACCCAACAATGTTAATAGCACTGAAGACTTTATTTCTTATAAGGTTTCTCCAAGCTATTTTTATATAATTCCTGATCATAACGGTTCATTTTTGATCCACCTGAGGCGGACAGGTTGATTTATTCTGTTCGTAATGAATTTACAGGATTCGCAGTAGCAGCTTTGATAGCTTGTATACTAACGGTTAAAAAAGTAATACTCATTGTGATAACCCCAGCTATTAGAAAAATCCACCAACTTATTGAGATTCTATATGTAAAGTCTTGTAACCAATTTTCCATCGCGTAATACGCTATAGGTGTCGCAATGAATAAGGCAATAATTATTAATACAAGAAAGTCTTTAGTAAGCATTTTCATTACGGTACTTACACTCGCTCCAAGTACTTTACGGATTCCAATTTCTTTCTTTTTCTGTTCTGCCATAAATGAAATGAGACCAAATAGACCCAGACAACTAATAAGTATGGCTAGTGTGGTAAAAGCGACGGAAATATTAGCTAATCGTTTTTCTTCAGCGATTAATTTTTCAGTTTCTTTGTCCACAAAATTGTATACAAATGGTGTGGTTTTATTAACTTTTTTCCAGGCAACTTGTAGTTGATCAAGTATGTTTTCAAAATTAGTAGTTTTAGTTTTTATTAATAACCAGTCAGGGCTATCATCTACATACATTAATAAAGGTTCAATCTCTTCTTTCAAAGATGCAAAGTGAAAATTTTCGGTTACACCAATGATTTCTACTGTGGTAACATCTTCTCCCGTAGAAAAAAGAACTTTCTGACCGATCGCATCATCTAGTTTAATATTAAAAGCGTCAATGGTTGCTTTATTTACAAGGACTTGAGCTGTATCTTGTTTTTTTACTGCGCGTCCAGTTAGAAGTTTTGTTTTTGTTGTTTTTAGATAACCTGATTGAATACCATTGACCTTAACTAATTTTGGTTTGGATGGATCACTACCTGGTAAATAGGCACCTACATCACTGCGCAACATTTGAGATGGGAAGATATTACAACCAGAAACTGATTTGACACCAGAAACCTTACTCATATTTGTTTTTAATGTTTCATATTGTGTAAAAGCTTCCTGAGTACCTAAGCGTACTGCTATTAAATTATCACTTTCATATCCCAAATCTTTATTTTGAGCAAATCGAACTTGTTCTGTAATGATATATACTGCAGCAATTAATCCAATAGATATAACAAATTGGAATACAACTAGGCCTTTTCTTAATATTGTTCCTCCAGAATTTGTAGACGAGATTCCTTTTAGTACTCGTGTTGGTTTGATAGAGGATAATATTAACGCTGGATAAATACCAGCAATAAAACCTGTTATGATGCCTATAATTAGAAGAATAGCTAATATACGCCAATCAAAAATCGCGGTATAACTTACATTTCCTTGTGTTAACTGGTTAACTAATGGTAATAAAAATGTAGTTAAAGGAACACTAGCGATTGTTGCCAATAAGGAAAGTAATACGGATTCACCAAGAAATTGGGCAATTAATGATTTTTTATCGGCGCCAATAGTTTTACGAACTCCAATTTCTTTAGCACGTTTATTAGCTCTGGCTGTACTAAGATTTATGAAATTAATACAGGCTACTAATTGAATGAACAACGCCAACGTAATCAATAAATACAGATAACTTATATCGGATATAGGACCAATTTGTCTCGATATACCTTTAGAATGCAAATGAATGTCGCTTACTTTTTGAAGATGAAGTTCTTTTTTGAAATTTAGTTTTGCAAAATCTTTGGCTCCACGAGCGTTAAGAAAAGCTGGAAGTTTTTCCTGAACTAAAGAAGCATTATTAGACGAATTTAATTTCACATAGGTATAGATGAAATTTTGAGTTGCAAAATTTTGTACATTTCTAACAAATTCACCGAGACCAGGTGTATTCATTGTTACTAAATAATTTGGATTTAGGTGTGATTTTTCTGGGTTACTATCATCAAAAACACCCGTAACTGTAAGTGATAATTGTTGTTCTCCACTACCGGATATAATAGTTTTATGTAATGCAGGAACATTTCCAAAAAGCTTTTTTGCTAACGATGATGATACGACAACAGTATTAGGCTCTACTAGAGCAGTATTAGGATTACCTTCTAGAAAGGTAAAAGTAAAAACATTAAATAGGGTTGCATCTGCTAGATATCCTCTAGGTTCATAGAACCCCTCATTATTTTCACTTACTCGAATAAGTTCTTCTGAACCTTCTCCCAGATAAACTAGCCTTGTAGCCTCTATTACTTCAGGAAAATCCTCTTTCATAGCAAATCCGATGGGAGGACCACTAGATGCAGCATTAAATTGGACAGAACTAGGATCATCGATTATAGTTCTAACTCTATACAACGACTCGGCGTTATCATGATGGTCGTCATATCCAAGTTGTGCAAATACATATAATAATATACTTAAACAACAAATAGTACCTACCGTTAATCCTAATAGATTAATTATAGTTTGCAATTTGTTTTTCTGTAGACTTCTCCAAGCTATTTTTATATAATTTCTGATCATGATTGTTCGTTTTTTGATCTGCCTGTGAAGGACGGGTTGATTTATTCTGTTCGTAATGAGTTTACTGGGTTTGATAAGGAAGCTTTTATTGCGTGAAAGCTAACTGTTAATAATGCTATTAAAATAGAAGAACCTCCTGATAACAGAAACATCCACCATTGTATATCGATCTTATAAGCAAAATCTTGTAACCAATTATACATAATATACCAAGCAATTGGTGAGGCAATTGCAAATGCGATCATCACAAGTTTTAAGAAATCTTTGGATAAGAGATTTACAATTTCAGAGACAGAAGCTCCAATAACTTTTCTAATGCCTATTTCACGTTTTCGCTGAAGTGTGCTATAGGCTGCTAAGCCTAGTAATCCTAGACAGGAAATTAATATAGCTAAGGATGCAAAGTATAGGAATAAATTACCAAAGCGTTCTTCGTTTTGATATTGCTCATTAAAAGAATCATCCAAAAAGAAATAATCGAATGGTTGATCTGGTAAAAAAGATTCCCATTGATTTTTAATAGATGCTATCGTTTGTTTGATATTTTGAGATTCTAATTTTACGGTAATCAAATCATTTCTGTTTGTTTCCATCCTCATAGTCAACGGACTAATGTTATCCTGTAAAGAGTTGATATGAAAGTTTTTGACAATTCCAATAACCTGACCTTCTCTTCCCCATTGCTTAAACCTGGCACCAATTGCTTCTTTTGGATCACTATATCCTAATAGTTTTACAGCTTCTTCATTTAGTATCATTGCTTGTGTAGAATCAGAAGCAAAATCTTTAGAAAAAGCTCTTCCGGCTAATATTTCTAGATCAAATTGAGGTATATAACTATGATCTACAAAATAGAGGTCTAAGTTTGCAATTTGTAGATCCCCAGCTTTATTTTCTATTTCAGAGTATGCAGAGGAGTTTCCACCCCCAGGAACACTTGATCCTAGACTAGTAAATTTAACTCCAGGGATATTTTCGATAGCCTGTTTTAGCTCTAATTGTGATTTCGAAGATTCTGCTTCAAGAACTAATAAATGATCCTTATTGAACCCTAATTCTTGATTTCGCATATATTCCATTTGGTTATAGATAATAATGGTGCCAGTTATAAGAATAATCGAAATAGTAAATTGTATAATCACTAAGCTTTTTCTAAGAAGAACACCTTTACCACCAGTAGAGAAGTTACCTTTTAATACCTGTATAGGCTTAAAAGAGGATAGTACTATTGAAGGATAGATTCCTGCAAAAATTCCTATAGCCATCGAAATACCTAATAACTCAAAAATGTTGAAAAAGTTAGAAAAAAGTCCTTCACTTATAGTTTTTCCAGCTATTTCATTAAAGAATGGTATAGTCACTGTTATTAATAGTATAGTTATTAAAAATGCTATTAGACATGTAATAATAGACTCACCAATAAACTGTAAAGAGAGTTGCTGTTTTTCTGCTCCCATTACTTTGCGAATGCCAACTTCTTTTGCTCTTTCTACAGAACGAGCCGTTGTGAGATTTATAAAATTAATTGAAGCAATTAATAATATAAAAAGAGCGATGATAGAGAATATATATACATTAGTAAGACTGCCTCCTCCTGTACCACCGCGAGTAGATTCTAAGTATAAACCTTTTAGAGGTTCTAGAGAAAGTGTAACAAACATTTTGGTTTTCTTCATAAATTCTCCGCTATGTTTCTCCAAAAATGCCGGAAATTTAGCAACTAGTTGTTTTGTATTTATATTAGGATTTACCAAAATATATGCTGCTGCATCATAGCTACCCCATTGCGTATCGAGATCTTTCTCTAGATTTTGAGTAAATGTTGTTAGCGATAGTATTATATCAGCTTGTATATGAGAGTTTTTAGGAAAATCTTTCATAATTCCTGTTACGGTAGAATTGTATCCTTCTTCTGTAATTTTTAAGGATTTACCAATAGGATTTTGATCGCCAAAATATTTTTTTGCTGTAGTTTCTGATAGTACGAGACTAAACTGTTTTTTAAGTACTTCTTTTGGGTTTCCTTGTAATAATTTGAAATCAAAAACAGAGAAGAAATTAGAATCAGCTGCAATTGCATTTGCTTCCTTAAATTTTAGATCGTCTCTGCGAACAATCATATTTAAGTCATTAATTCTTACTGCAGAAATTATTTCAGGGAAATCTTTCTCTAAATTAGGAGGAACTGCCCAAGCTGTTATGTTAGCTTCTATATTATCAGAAGGTGTTTTGATATCCGCAACAACCCTATATATATTATCTGCTTTGCTATGAAAGTCATCATAACTTAATTCGAAGCTAACATATAGTAGCATAAGAAAGCTAGCAGTCATTCCTATGGATAATCCTGTGATATTAATGAATGTAAAACCTCTACGACGCCAAAGGTTTCTCCAAGCTATTTTTATATAATTCCTGATCATGATTATTCGTTTTTTTTATACTGAACTTGTTTCAGTATTTATTGATTTATTCTGTTCGTAAAGAATCTACAGGATTCGCAGTTACCGATTTTATGGCCTGTACACTTATCGTAATAATAGTTATGATAAGTGCTCCAGAACCTGCGATTAAAAATATGTTCCACGAAATATCAGTTCTATAAGAAAATTTCTGTAACCATTGACTCATAAAATAATAAGCAATAGGACCTGCTATAAAGAGTGCAATAACTACTAGTTTAATAAAATCTTTAGAAAGTAACATCCATAAATTACCTAAAGAAGCTCCAAGAATTTTTCGTACGCCTATTTCTTTAGTACGCTGCTCTGCTACAAAGGATGCAAGTCCGAATAAACCTAAAAGACTTATAAAAATCGCAAGCATAGTGAACACTTTTGCTAAACTGGCAATACGCTCTTCTGCTTTAAATTTTTTGGCATATTCCTGATCTACAAATTGATAATCAAATGGAAGGTTTGGAAAATTCTTTTTAAAAGTTTCTTCTACCAATACTAAACTACTATTCACACTTTTTGCAGGATGTAATCGCAGGTTATAAAAACTAGCATTATCATCATTATCAAATACGTACATAGCTTGTTTTACTGGGCTGTAAGGAGACTGAACAATCATATCTTTGATTACTCCAATAATTTGAAGTGGCTCCTCAGGATCTTCGTTATCAGAATCTCTAATATATTTACCTATTGGGTCTTTAAGTCCCATATATTTCACGGCAGTTTCATTAAGAATTACAGCATTAGAATCAGTAGCAAATTCTCTGGAGAAACCTCTACCTGCAGTTATTTCTATGTCTAATGTTTTAGTAAATTCATACGATACTGATGTATATGCCAAATCTTCCTGAAAACCCTCGGGTTTTCCTTCCCAAGTATATCCACTTCTATTTGACCAAACATTTGTAGTGGGACTACTAGTCGTCGCCATTTCTATAGCTGCACCAGAGGCTATGAATTGATTACGCATAAGATCAGCTTTACCGGTGAATTCATCACTCATAACTGGTATCTGTATCAATCCTTCTTTATTATATCCTACAGGTCTGTCTTTACTATGTTGTATTTGATTCATTACTACGAGTGTCCCTATAATAAGTGCGATAGAGACTGTAAACTGAGTGACTACTAATATTTTTCTTGGAACTGCTGCAAAACGCCCTGCTTTAAAAGTTCCTTTTAAAACCGAAACAGGGTTGAAGGAAGATAAATAAAGTGCGGGATAGCTACCTGCTAGAAACGAGGTTAGAATGATAAATAATAGAGAAACACTCCAGAACTGAAGACTTAACCAAGGAAAAACTATTTCTTTGCTAGCTAAATTATTGAAACCATTTAGAAATAATAATACAATTGCCAGCGCTAAAACAAAAGAGAAAACGACAACTATAAAAGATTCACTTAAAAACTGAAAAACAAGCTGTACTCTTTTAGAACCAATAGATTTTCTTATACCAACTTCTGTGGCACGTTTTTCTGAACGAGCAGTACTTAAATTTATAAAATTGATACAAGCTAATAATAATACAAATAAGCCAATAATGCCAAATAACCAAACATTTTCAATACGTCCACCTGTTTGAACACCATTTTCGAAATTAGAACGCAAATGCCAGTCTTTCATAGGTAATAAAAACAGCTGAGGATTAAATTCTGCCGTTTCTTCGTTAGCTGTTTTCTTAGCATCTTTTATTTTGGAGGTAACAATATCCATAGTGGTATTGTCATTGATTTGCACAAAAAGCTGAAACGAATTGTTTCCCCAAGAATCAGCAGCTCTTTTTAGCCATTCTTGAGTGGTTATATAATGTTTCCAAGGGATAATATAATTAGTATCATCAAAAGCGTTGTTAACTGGTATATCTTCATATACAGCGGTTACTAATAAATCGTCGGTATTATTTACTTTTATAATCTTGCCTAGCGGATTTTCTGTAGCGAATAATGTTTCTGCAGTAGATCTAGAAAGCATGATAGAATTTTTTTCTTTTAAACCATATTTTTCACCTTGAAGAATTTTTAGGTTTAATACATCTGGAGCAGGTTCTTGCATAAAATTACCTTCTCTATAAATGCTTTTTTCACCATATCTTAAATATCTAGGTTGCGTCCAGGAGGACATAATGATGTCCTCAAAATTATCATTGTAATTTTCGCGTAATTCAAACTCTAGCGGTCTTGGAATTGCAGGTCCCGTACTTATTTTACCATTAAATGTCTGACTTTGGAAAACTTGTGCAATTGTTACTTTGTTTTCAAAGTAATTATTGTAACTCAATTCGTCTGTGATCCATAATCCTATCATTATAGTCACAGCCATACCTAGAGCAAGACCAGAAATATTGATAAAAGAGTATATTCTGTTTTTAAGTAGGTTTCTAAATGCTATTTTGATGTAATTCCTGAACATAATTAATGATTTGCTGATTTGCTGATTTGATTATTGATTGATGAATGACCTTTATACTAATACATTTTCTGTAACCTTCTGTCCGTCTAGCATTCTGATAATACGATGACTGTATTTAGCATCGTGTTCACTATGTGTTACCATGATAATGGTGGTTCCTGCTTCGTTAAGCTCAATTAATAGATCCATCACTTCGTTTCCATTGGTGCTATCTAAATTTCCTGTTGGTTCATCTGCAAGAATTAATTTAGGATTATTAACTACAGCTCTGGCTACAGCAACTCGTTGTTGTTGTCCACCGGATAATTGTTGTGGAAAGTGATTACGACGATGCATGATTTGCATTTTCTCCAACACTTCTTCTACACGTTTTTTACGTTCTGCAGGTTTTACACCTGTATAGATCAGGGGTAATTCTACATTTTCGAAAACAGTAAGTTCATCGATCAGGTTAAAACTCTGAAAAACGAACCCTACATTATGCTTACGTAAGTCTGATCGTTTACGCTCTTTATACCCAGCAACTTCTTCACCATTAAATTTGAAACTTCCACCATCAGGATCATCTAGTAACCCTAAGATATTTAGTAATGTTGATTTTCCACAACCAGAAGGTCCCATGATTGCTACAAATTCACCTTCTTTAACATTAAAAGATAATTTGTTTAGTGCTATCGTTTGTACCTCTTCAGTCCTGTAAAATTTTTCTAAGTCTGTTATTTGTATCATTACGTTCGATTATTTAATTGATTTTTTTATTTTAATATTAATTCTTCTGTATCTCCAAAACTGTCATAACTAGATGTTACTACTTGATCACCAGGAAGTAATCCTTCAATCACTTCGTAATATTCTGTATTTTGACTTCCTAAACGGATATTTACTTTATATGCACTACTTCCTCCTTCACTGATTTTAAAGATCCAGTTACCACCTGTTTTTTGAAAAAATCCACCTTTCGGAACAAGTAATGCTTGCTTTTCTGCACTTAAGGCTACACGTATCTGTAGGTTTTGTCCTCTACGAATTCCTTCAGGGATATCACTTTCGAATTGCATATCCACCTGAAAACGTCCATTAGTAACTTGAGTAAATACTTTTTTGATAAGTAGCGTATAAGTTTTATCATTAAAAGTAAAGGTTCCCTTTTGTCCATTATAAATTCTAGAAATATAGTGTTCGTCAATATCTACACGAACTTTAAAGCCACTTAGGACATCAATTTGTCCTAATCGCTCTCCTTTGTTTTTCGATTGCCCGATTTCTGCATCTAATGAGGTTAACTGTCCATCTACAGGAGCACGAACGACAAGGTCACCTACTTTTTTACGCATTAATTCTAATGCACTTTGTGTTCTTGCGTATGAGCTTTGAGCTTGACCAAGTTCTTGTTTAGTAGCAGAAGAGTCCTGACTCAATACTTGTTTAGCCAGTTGCATACGTTGTTTTTGATAGTTATAATCGTTTTCAGAAGATTGATATTCCTGACGGCCAACAGCTCCTTTATCATACAATTTTTTATTTAGTTCATAAAGACGTTTCGCTTCAATAAGATTATTTTCTACATCTGTGAATTGATTTCGTCTATTAATGGTGTTTTGACGAGCAGCGTTTTGAGAGATTTGCATCTGCGTTAATAAGTTATATACTGATGTTTCTTGATTGATTAGACTTAATTCTAGATCGGTATTAGATAATCTTAGAATTGGCTGTCCTTTTTTCATAATAGCACCATCCTCTACAAATTTTTCTTCTACTCTACCACCTTCCAGAGCATCGAGATAAATAGTAGTGATGGGTAAGACAATTCCATTTACCGGAATATTTTCCTGAAACACATCTTTCTTAATGGTATTGATAGCAATACGCTCTTTTTCTACATTTAATTTAGAACCCCCAGAGGACTGTATGAATACAAATAGTATCAATGCTAATATTGCTAAACCGCCTATCATCATCGCGATACGTGATTTTGAGAATTTCTTTTTTTGAATTGGAACGTCCATGTTTGGTCTTTTGATTATTGATGCTGATTAGTTGATTTAGTTTATTTTGTTTTTAAACTTGCATACCCAAATTCATTATTATACGAAACATTGTTTTGATCAATAATGGGTATATAGAAATCTACAAGCTCATCTTCTTTATTTGAATCTTTTAGAATTGTAGTTAAAGAGTTTATGGCTGTGGAATCTAAATTTGATTCCTTAGCGTCTTGCCCATAAAAAAAAGTTACTAGCGTTACGATTAGAATTAAAATTAGTTTGCTCATTTCTTATGAATTATCTTGTTATACTTTCAATCTTATTTTTGTACAACAATTACATAGTCAAGATAGTGCCAAAAACGTAAATAACTGTTTTTCAGCAATTAATGTTTTTTTATGGAAATAGAAGTGTACGATTTCGATACACTTTGTGTTCGAAAACGATACATTTAAAGATCTTGAATATTTTGTTTTTCTTATTTTTAAATGCTGAATATAATATTGTAATATTGTATCAATGGTATTAAAGGAAGCTACGATATTAGTTATAGATGACGATGTAGATGTATTAACTGCGCTACGTCTTTTATTAAAACCTTTGGTAAGAGAGGTTGTTATAGAAAAAAATCCCAGTAATATAGGTGCTCAAATAGAGCAGAAAAAATTCGATATTATTATTTTGGACATGAATTTTAATGGCCTTGTAAATACGGGTAACGAAGGGATTTTTTGGTTAAATAAGATTAAGGAAAAAAAACCTGAAACCGACGTCATTTTAATTACTGCTTATGCAGATATTGATTTGGCAATTCGTGCATTGAAAGAAGGAGCTTCTGATTTTTTAGTCAAACCTTGGAAAAATGAAAAAATAATAAACACGATTACTACCTTATTACAGTTTAAAAAATCTAAAAATTCAAAAAATAATGCTTCTCAATCGAGAACAAATACAATTATAGGAGAGAGTGAAGCTATTAAGGATGTATTCTTAAAACTTAAAAAAGTAGCACCTACCGATGCTAATGTTTTAATTCTTGGGGAGAATGGTACAGGAAAAGATTTAATAGCGAGAGCATTACACGACGATTCTAATAGAAAGAATAAGCCTTTTGTAAAAGTAGATGTGGGAGCATTAACTTCATCACTTTTTGAGAGTGAATTATTTGGTTATAAAAAAGGAGCTTTTACAGATGCTAAAGAAGATCGAGTAGGGCGATTTGAAGCTGCTAACGGAGGAACTTTGTTTTTAGATGAAATAGGTAATATTACTTTAGGACAACAAGTACGTCTATTAACAGTTTTACAAAACAGATTGGTTACTCCATTAGGATCCAATGAAGCAATCGCTATTGATATTAGATTAATTTGTGCTACCAACATTGAGCCGCAAGTTTTAGCAGATGAACAAAAGTTTAGAAAAGACTTAATTTACCGAATTAATACCGTAGATATTCTGATGCCTCCATTACGAGATCGAGGAACAGATATTACTCTACTAGCGAAACATTTTATTAATATTTATGCCGATAAATATAATAAGAGCGCGTTTACATTGGATTCCGGATTTATATCTAAATTAAAAAAACACGATTTTCCGGGTAATGTAAGAGAACTACAATATGTTTTAGAACGTGCCGTAATTATGACTGATGGTAATGTTTTGAAACCTGAAGATTTAGTTTTTTCTTCTATAGAAAGACAAACTAATAATACTTCTGCTGTAACAATGAATTTAGATAGTATAGAAAAAAATGCAATTCTTACCGTTCTAGAAAAAAACAAAGGAAATGTTTCGAAATCTGCAAAAGAACTAGGAATTACTAGAGCAGCATTATATAGAAGGTTGGATAAGTATGAATTATAACGGTTATATTTTCAGACTATTCTTAAGGATTCTAATTTTGGTTTCCCTGATACTAGGTTTAGTATATGCTATTTACATGGACTATAGTAGTATTGCTACAGGTGTCGTGTTTATAATCTTGTATGTTGGATATACCACTTACAATTTTGTGAAACGTCGTTTTGTTGTTATGGATGATTTTTTTGAAGCGGTTAAGTATCGAGATTTTTCTAGATGGTTTCCTGACGATAGAGGCCCTAAAGATATACGATTTCTTTATAGAGGCTTTAATCAAGTGAATCGTACTATCAAAGATATAAACTCCCAGAACGAGGCGCAATACGTATATCTTCAGAAGATATTAGAGATGGTAGATATTGGTATTATTGCTTATAACCTGGAAACAGGAGATGTATTATGGTCCAATGATTCATTTAGAGAGACATTAGATTTTCCAGCGTTTAAGAACATTCGTTTTGTAGAAAAAAGAAAACCCGATTTGTATGATGCAGTTTTTGAGACCTATCATAAAGAGCCAAATTCAATTTCTATAGCTGTTCAAAATGAAAAGATAAAAGTGTTAATTTCTGATACAGTATTTCAGGTTAATGATGATCCTTTTAAACTTATAGTTTTACAAAATATCGATGATACATTAAATAAAAATGAATCTGAAGCTTGGAAAAAACTGTTGAGTGTAATGACACATGAAATTATGAATTCTATTGCACCGATTTCCTCTCTGGCAGACACATTACAATCACATTTGCAGCTTACTTTGGATAATCCTAATGAATATCCACTGGAGTTAGAAGATTTAAATGCAGGTGTGAAAACTATAAAAAATAGGAGTGAAGGTTTATTGAAGTTTGCTAAAACATATCGTAGTCTAAGTAAAGTGACACATTTAAATCTGGATAAAACAAAGATCACCGAACTTTTTGATACTATACAATTGCTAATGCAGCCTTCTTTGGATGTAAAAGACATTACCATTGATTTTAAGGTAGTACCTCCAAAAATAGAATTGAATATTGATAGCTATTTAATCGAACAGGTTTTGATTAATCTAATTTTAAATGCTGTAGACGCCTGCAAACATAAACCTAATCCAGAAATACGAGTAATTGCTGAGCAAAAACCGAATAGAAATATCGTAATCAAAGTATACGACAATGGTTCGGGAATTCCTCAGGATATTATGGAAAGTATTTTTATTCCATTTTTTACCAGTAAAACTACAGGTAGTGGTATCGGTCTTAGTTTATGTAAACAAATTATGTTACTACATAAGGGAAAAATTCTCGTCAGTAGCACAGAAGGCGAAGGCACTGTGTTTACGTTAGTTTTTTAGAGTGTAAAACTTCAACACATATTTTTTTTAAATTTTCACTAAGTAGAATCTAGAAACATACAATCTTACGGTTCCGAGGATCATGAATAGTTGGAACTACTTCTCATTGTTGAACTCTTCCTATTATATTTAATTAGTTTGTTTTTGAATAAAAATAGGCCTACTAAAAATGCGTAAGTTGTATTTTAAGCCCTTTTAATAGGCTTCATATATATACTAACACTAGTTTAATAGAATTGTTAATCTAGTTCCATATTAATTATACGATCACTTTAGTTCGCAATAGGAGCGCTCATGCAATGCTCTGGTATGCCATAGCCGTCTATCAATGTTTTTATATGAGGTCTTAATTCTGTAGAAAGACGTTCTACACGGCTTCGTATTGCTTTTGATTTTGTACCACTAATATATCCTTGTTCCAAATACCAAGATGCATCTTTTCTCAATTCGTGCAATGCATATAAAGTACCCATTTTCTGAAACAACTGCTGATATTTTTCATCTTCTATGGTATCTACAAAATTAGTGAAGGTCGTATATGCTAGTTCTGTGCTGTATGCTTTTCCTAAGGCTAATAAATGTGTTTGAACTTTTAGAAAAGCTTGATACGATGGAATTCCTTTTTTTACATAATCACGAATTCGCATTGCTAAAGTATAGGTAAGCCTTCTGGTGCGATAATCAAATGCATGCTTATGAAATTTAGAACTATACAGATGATCCTTATCTACATTGTTTGTGTAAGCCGGATTTATGGTACTTAATTTATCATTAAGTCTAGCTCCCAATAGTTTTAAAACAGCAGTAAAACCAGCACTATTAAATTCTGATTTAAATTCGGATAATATACCCTTGGCTGCTAATAATAGTAATACATGATTGTCTCCTTCAAAAGTGGTGAAAATGTCTACATCACCTTTTAGATCGGCAATTTGATTTTCTATTAAATATCCTTTTCCACCGCAGGCTTCTCTACATTCTTGTATCGTATCGTTCGCAAACCAGGTGATTATGGATTTTAGCCCAGCCGCCTGAGTTTCAATTTTTCGTTTATCCACTATAGATTTGTCGCTGTATACTTTCATCATATGTGTTAATGTAATATCATAAACATAACATGATGCGACAGCAGGTGTAAGACGCAATTGATGTGTGGGATAATCCATAAGGAGATCCTCCTGAATTTTTATACTATCGTTAAACTGTCTTCTTTTTAAAGCGTGTCTAACAGCGATAGCTAAGGCTTTTTTAGCTCCGCCTAGCCCAGCGCGAGCAACACATATTCTGCCTCCAACTAGCGTACCTAACATCGTAAAAAAGCGTTTGTTCGGATTTTTGATATCAGAATGATATGAGCCATTAGCATCAATGTCGCCATATTTGTTTAATAAGTTCTCTCTAGGGACGCGCACTTGATGAAACCATATTTTTCCATTGTCTACTCCGTTAAGGCCTAATTTATAACCATTATCCTCGATAGTGACCCCAGGCATTAATTGGTGTTGCTCATTTCTTATAGGAACGAGAATAGCGTGCACTCCTTCGTTCTTTCCATTGACGATCAATTGGGCAAAAACGGAAGCCATCTTAGAATCTAATGCATTACCGATATATTCTTTATTATCATTTTGTCCTGGTGTATGTATAATTATACTATCTTTTTCTTTATGATATGTTGCAGTAGTTTTAATACCTCTTACATTAGAACCATGTCCAGTTTCGGTCATGGCAAAACATCCTAATAGTTTTGTTTTGCCAGTATCTGCTAGGTATTGATCATGATGTTTTTGTGTTCCTAATTTTTGGATACTTCCTCCAAAAAGACCGAATTGAACCCCAAACTTTATAGCTAAACTTCCGTCTACATACATTAGATTTTCAAAAACAGCTGCATATCCAGGCATATTCTCGGTGCCACCATACGCTTCTGGATATGCCATGGCTCCATATCCTTCTTTGGCTAAGAATTTCACTTGTTGTAATACGTGTTCTCTAAATTCTTCTTTGGTTCTCCTGATATCCCATTCAAAAATGGGGTTTTTAAGGACTTCTCTAAAAGCATCAACCACATCAGTGTGCTCACCCTTTAGAATCCTGTCAATAGTAGAAGCTTCATAATGCTCAGCCATTATTTCTTGCACTACTTCTAAATCAAATAAATGCCTGTAGTGGTTGGGTTGAATACCAAGGTTTATTTCTATATCTTTTAAATGAGTATTAAAAGGACATTCTATATGATAATAACAAACTAATTTTTTGCTGAAAGTTGTGAGTGGTTGCACTTCACTTTCTACTAGCTTAATATAAGAATTTGTTATTGTTTTTTTCCAGTTCTTAAGTTCTTGATCCTTAGGAGGCTCATTAGGGTTTAACCAACTTTTAAGGATATCTCTGTCTTCTTTGCCTAATGTTTCATCTCCTTGGATCGCTGTTTTTACGACAGAAATTTCCGAGTAGGATAACAAATCGTCTGACCAGATTACATAAAAGAAAGGAATATATTGTAAAACACCTTGAGTATACTTAGTTACGTTCATAGAATGAAAATACAATAATTATTTTAGAATAATTATGGATAATATGATGGGGTTATTTAATTTATAGATTCGAGTTTATCGTGCTAAAAAATAGTATTAGAATTTTTCTTTCATTTTCGGTATGTTTATGGAGTTAGCCTTTTAAACACCGTTATTTTTATTAAGAATATCAATGTTTCATTGTTTTCTCATAACTCTTCACCTACTATAACATTTTTGAATAAAAAAATATTTTTGGGAAAGACAAATCTTTAGGGTAAAAAAAAAGTAACCCAAGAGTTATGCTTTTTTAAGAATAATATGAACTTAATATTATGATTAAGATAAGGTAATGACTAAAAAATATTCCTTGTGGGTAAAAATTTTATTTTCACACACAGAAAATTTATTACAGATCATCAACCTCAAAACTGCTATTAAGTGCTTCCTCTAAAAAGTAATTTTTTGTTTTTATTGTTATTTTATTTCTTCTGTTTTACAGGCAAAAGCAACGGTAAATTTAGTAACATTGACCTTCCAAGCGTTGCGCGTAACAACCCAAAACTAATCTTAAACGATAGTAACGTAGCTAATTACTTGTTTGATATAAAAAAGGATTTTTCTGTTTATAATTTTAATAGCCAATCGTATCATTTTTTTAAAAATCAAACATCAAAAAACAAGGAAAAAACATCAACTTCGGAAAATACTAGATTAGAAGCAAAAACGGTTTTTGAAAAAATTGAAGATTCAGGAAATTGGATTTCTACATTCTCTGGCTCTAACAATGAAGTTATTCTTCCGGCTGGAATAAGGGAAGTAGTGGATGAAGTAGAATATCAAATAGCTTTTGCAGAGGCTCGGTTTGGTTTGTCAACATTATTTAAGGTTTTTGTTAAAGTCGTTTTGCCTCAATCCAATTTGAATGGTCAGCCTATCGAGTTGTTCTTTGGAGCTGATAATATTCAATTATCAAAAGAAGGAGGGCTTATTGGTAATGGAGGTACCGCAGGAAATGCTAATTTGGTATTATTAGGTAATGTTGAAATACCTTTTCATTCCTCAAACTGGTTACTCTCACTAAAGGGAACTTCTAACTATATCAATGGTAATATTCAGAATGTATCATTTGTATCTATAGATTGTAATGGAGTAACGGGTATGAGTATTGATGGGCAGGTGCAAATTTCGAGAAATTTATTGATTCCTATACAATCAAATGGAGAGCCTTCTCAAGATGCTACAGAGAAAGTTAATGGAGCTTTTATAGCAAATGCTGCCTCTTGGAATGATTTGATAGTAGATGTAGAATTGTCTCCATTTGTTTTAGTAAATAAAGAAGACAAATTTACATTTACAAGTAATCAAGCCGTTTTTGATTTTAGTGATAGTAGGAACCCTGAAAACATCACTTTTCCTCAGCATTATCTGGATTTAGGTGTTCTATTACCAAATAAGCATACTTGGAGAGGAATCTTCATTAAATCATTACAAGTAGGGTTACCAAAGGTTTTTAAAACTAAACAAAGCATCCAAAATAATGATAGAGTCTATTTTGATGCTACTAATTTGATTATTGATAACCATGGCGTATCTGGTATTGTAGTTGAAGAAGATGTAATTTCTATATCTGATGGAGTCACCTCAGAACCCATTGGTTGGCCTATGTCTGTGGCAAATATCAGTTTAGAACTACTAAACAATAATATCTTAGAATCAAAATTTTCTGGAGGCATGCGTCTTCCTATTTTTGAGGATATCAAAAACGGTACGAATGGAGTAATACATGCCTCTTATAATGATGAGAATGGTATTTTACCAGATCAAAATGACATTTCATTCTTGGAATATGATGGATTCATTTCGGACGAAGAATATAGTATAAAGGTTAAAACCTTAAGTGAAATTGATATTCCTGTTTTTTTAGCTTCTATAAAACTACGTGCTGGGTCCTATATAAAAATGCCAGTTGTGGATAATAACTTTAGGCCAGAGACTAATTTTAATGGAATAATGACAACTATTATTTCTTCAAAAAAACAAAGAGAAGCAGCAGAAAATGCAACACAATCCTATACCACAGATCAAGGAGTAACAGAGGATGAAACCGATATGGTTCGATTTAAGGGACTCACTTTTGAAGGACTAAAAATGAAAACTGAAGGTGCCACTTTAGATATCGAATACTTAGGGTATACTGAAGGTTTAGCAATGGGTAACGGTAGTAATATTAAAGAAAGATATAGTTCTGATGATAGTGATAGAAATGATCAAACGGGAAGGTTAGATCCAGAAAAGAAGTCTAGACTTAATATTTCGTTAGATGCTATTACCTATAAAAGTTATCCAGAAAAAAATGAAAAAGTATTAGGTTTTGATGTAAGCATGGATTTTACAGGAGGAGATGAAAAGAAATTTATTAGGGGAAGTACAAGCATAGACGTTATTGCGAAGGATGAAATTACTAATGGGGTTTCCAGTATAGCATATAAGGACACTAGATGGGCCAAAATAGCAGTAAAAGGAAGATGGACTTTTCTTAAACTAAAAGCATTTGTAAAAAGAACTTATGGAGATTCAATCTACGGAAATGCATTTGCAGGTGATGGGGAAATTAAAATAGATTTTACAGATTCTAAACGAAAAAAAACAGAACAGAATTACGAAGAAGATAATAGTAATACCAACTTAAGAATTAAGTCTAAAGTATTATTTGCTGAAGATGCGTCATTTTGGTATGTAGATTTCTCTGCCGAATTCCCTCAAAAATTATTTAATAAATCAACGGTTACATTGCCTAAGGGTGCTTTTTCAGTTAATGGATTTGGAGGTGGGATATACAATAATATGAGAAGGAGAATGGATGCTGGTAATGCTAGTTCTAAAGTCTCACCCTCTGGTTTTTCTTACGAGCCTGCAATGGGGCATTTTGGAATTAAGTTTATTGTATTCTGGCATCACGGAGGAGATAATTTAATGCGCTGTGGAGCAGGTGCCGAATTAAATATTAATAAAAACGGAGGTATAAACAGTCTTTCTTTTATAGGACAGGCTAGAGGACTTAATAAACTAGATAATCCAAATATGTTTTTAAAGAATCAATTATCTAAACAATTAAAAGCTTATGAAGGAGAAGGTGAAAATAGAACTTTAGGAAATGCCACAGATAATAATGGAAGAGATGAACGAGGAATACATAATAATGCAACTAATAATGAAGTAAGAGATACTAGGTCTCTGTCAGAAAGAATTTCTGAAGAAGAAGCAGGTACGGATGTAACCGAAATTCAATCTATGCCTGATGTTGATGGAGTAGACGCTTATTTATTTGGGCAGTTAGATTTCGAAAATAAAGCATTTTATACCTATTTAGATGTATATACAGACATAGCAGATGGATTAATTATAGGGAAAGGAAGAGCAAAAAAGGCAGTAGAAGGGATTATTCAGATTAATCAGGAAAGATGGTTTGCACATTTTGGAAATCCTCTTAATAGAATGGGACTTTCCTCAGGATATGGAGATTTTAGACTAGATTATTCTGGGTATGTAATGCTCGGACAAAATTTACCAAAAGCTATTCCTCCACCGTATAGGGTTTTAAACATTTTAGGGGATAAACTCCGTGTATTAGAAGAGCAACAAAATAAATACAAAGATCAATTAGCAGCAGGAACAGGTGCAGCTTTTGGTTTAGCGTATGAGTTTGATACAGGTAACCTAGTATTAGGGCCACTTTACGCCCGTTTTACTGCAGGATTAGGAATTGATGTATTATTAAAAAAGTATGATAATCAAATGAGTTGTAATGGCATTTCTCCAATAGGGAGTGATGGTTTTTACGCTACAGGACAGGCGTATGCTTTTATGCAAGGAGAACTCGGTATTGGTGTGAGTGTATTTGGCGATTATAGAAGGTTTCCAATCATCGAAGGAGGAGGTGCATTCCTAGGTAAATTTGGAGGCCCAAATCCTAATTGGTTTCAGGCAAGGTTTGCTGCTAATTATAGTGTGTTGGGAGGTTTAATCAGAGGAAGAATAAATGAAGATATTACCATAGGACAAGTATGTAATCCTGTTCCTGATAATGCATTGGGAGTAGAACTTATATCAAGTGTATCACCTACTGATAATGATGATAACGTTGATGTATTTACCTCTCCGCAACTAGCATTGTCTATGGAAGCAAATACTGCAATAGAAATTCCGGATGTAAATAGTGAAACTAAAACTTATAAAATAAAAGTAAAAACATTTACTGTTAAGGATGCTAATAATGTGAATATTCAGGGGAAATTATCCTGGAATACAATGAATACCAAAATCACTTTCGAATCTTTGGATATTTTACCTCCTAATCAAGAATTAACAATTGAAATAGAGGTAGCGCTTCAAGAAAAAACAGATGGTGTTTTTAGAACATACAAGGTAAATGGAGAAGAGTATTTAGAAACAAGATTATTAAAATTCACAACGGGAGATGCGCCTAGTTATATCCCATTATCTAATGTACAATATTCGTATCCAGTAGTTGATCAAAAATTATTTTATCGAAATGAACATCCTACAGGGTATCTAAAGCTTAAAAAAGGGCAAGATTATTTATTTGAAAACTCCCAATGGCAAACTAGCGTCAAATACCTGGATATAATCGCTAATGATAGTGAAGAAACTTCTATTCAGTACAATAATGCAAGTAATGAACTGTCGTATGCTATCCCGAGAGTTAATAAAAAGACAGAATACACCATAAAAATGGTTAGCAAACCTGTGGCTGTTCAGTCTACAGGTGAATCAGTAGCTGAAAACAATGATGTTGTCAACATCGATAATAATAGTGAAAGCACATTTACTATTAAAAATAATCGAGCGGAGAATCAAGTACGAGAAGATGCAGAGGTAGAACGACTAACATACAATTTTAGTTCTAGTAGCTATAATACATTTAGAAATAAAATGCAATCTATTAAAGTTGATAAAAACTTTATAGGAAAAGTTTATGTAGATGCAATTTACTTAGGGTCAACCATTGAGCAACACGATGAAGGTTTTGATTTAATAGAGCTAGAAGGGAATAACTATTCTGAAAATAAACCACTGATAGTAGCGAGTGCAACTTTAGAAGATGAATATTTTAAGCAGGATATTGCTCCTTTACTTTATAATAATTATCCAATTGCTGGAAAATATGATTTCAATCGAGATACTAATGTATTGGGAGTTGCACCTTCTAAAGCAATTTCTGTAAGGACCAATTATTTGGCAAGTATTTCAAATGATACAGATGAAGATTGGCGATTAAAAAGTTTTCCGTTTAAGTATATGTTACCTAAAGTATATAGAGATGATTTTGAGACGGTCATGATTAATATAAGTAATGATTATCATAATAATATAGATGTCGAGGCTAAAGCCTTACAGTTTCTGGATAATAGATTCGGTTTTATACGAGAAGGAAAATATAAGACACGGTTTAGTTACATTTTACCGGGCGGAATTAAGAAAACATATGCATTATTCGAATTTAATTATTAATTGATTTTTTGAATGAAAGAAATAACGTTTTGCATCATATTTACGATTTTTATAGGAACTTCTTTTAAGCTGTTTTCTCAGGAAAAAAAGGTGATACCTACAATTAAAGTTTTAGCATTAAATAAAAAAAAACAAGTCAAGCTAAGATGGGCACCTGATACCCCAATTATCTGGCAAAAACTAAATAAAGAAGGATATTTAATTGAGCGTATTACGGTAAAAAAGGAAGGAAAACTGATGCCCCCTTCTTATGATAAAAAAATCCTAGACACTATAAAACCTAAGGCATTAGAGGAATGGAAAACAGTAGCCGATAATAATAATTACGCAGCTATGGTAGCGCAATTATTATATGGTACAATTGACACAAAACCTACCACTAGCGCTATTGAAAGTATGTTCACCATTAAAAAAGATTTAGATAATAGATTTTCATTTGTATTACTAGCTGCGGATATGGATTTTGAGACAGCTAACCTTGCAGGTTTAGGATACATTGATACTACTGTAGAACCTAAGACAGAATATTTATATAGAATTAAAAATGTTGATCCAAATGTCAATGTAAAAACGGGCCTAAAACTAATTCATACAGAAAAAGAAGAAGTACTGCCACCACCGATTGATCTTTATGCCTTACCAGAGGATAAGAAAATAACACTAAGCTGGGATAAAGAAATATATAAATCTATATATACAGCGTATACTGTTGAAAAATCAGAAGATAGTCTACATTTTAAAGAAGTTAATGGAGGTTTACCATTTGTCAGTTTTAGTCAGGATGAAACATCAAATAAACAATTTTTTTACGTAGACAGTATTACGGTAAATTATAAACCGTATTACTATAGAGTTATTGGTATTTCTGCTTTTGGAGAAAAAAGTCTCCCGTCTAAAATTGTATCAGTAAAAGGAGTGGAAAAACTAACAGCAATTCCAAAAATTACATCGGATAGTCTTCAGTCATCTGGTGACTTGATATTAAATTGGAGATTTAACAGAGAGGCCGAAAAGCAAATCAAAAGTTTTACTATTGATTGGGCGCCAAAAGCAGAAGGTCCTTATGTGACAATAAAAAAGAATGTTCCTAATTTTAATAGGTCAACTATTATAGATAAGATAGAAGCTTCTAATTATTATAAAGTGAATGCTATTGGACTTAGTAATCAAAAAACTACTTCGTTAATGCATTTTGTGCAGCAAGTAGATTCTGTTCCGCCAATTGCGCCTACAGGATTAGAAGCTTCTATAGATTCGTTAGGAATTGTAAAACTATCCTGGCAAGCAAACGAAGAAAAAGATATAAGAGGATATATCGTAAGAAGAGCAAACTTAAGAAAAGAAAAGACCATACCTACTAGCACGGATATTATAAAAGCAACAACTTTTATAGATACTATACAGGTCAAATCATTGAATGCTAGTGTTTTTTATCAAGTAGTAGCATTAGATAATAAATATAATGTATCCAAGTTGTCTAAAATATTAGAAGTAAAAAAACCAGATATAGTACCTCCAGTACCACCAATTTTTGAGACTTATAAGGTTACAGCAAATGGTGTTTTTTTACAATGGATTAACAGTAGCAGTAAAGATGTAGTTGCTCATAATTTATATCGAAAGGAGCTTACTACGAATCAAGATCAAGATGAATGGAGAATTATTTTTGAGACAGATTCTATAACTGCTTATACTGATAAAAATATAAAAGCGGGTCTTAAATATAAATATGCAATTTTTGCAATAGATGCCAATAAATTACAATCAGAACCTACTACACCGCTTACGATAACAGCCAATATGGTTACTGCCGGTTCAATAATAAAGGGCTTTGATGCGTATGCAGATAGAGAGGAAAAAAGAATAACCATTTCATGGAGAAAAATCCCAGATACGGTAAAAGAGGTATTGGTGTATCGATCAAAAAATGAAGGATTACCTATGTTATGGAGACAAGTGCCCCCAAATACTAATCAATTGGTAGATGCCAGAATAAACCCTGATAATACCTATACCTATACTCTAAAAACAATTTTTGCTGAAGGAACAATTCCTCAAACTAAGTCTATAGAAGTTACCTACTAGAAATATGCTCGTTATGAAAAAAATTATTCTCTTACTAATGTGTGCAATGTGCTTGTTTTCAGAGGTATGGAGTCAAGAAGGAATAACTCTTACTCAGGGGAACAAAGCTTACTATAAGCTTAAAGTTTCTGGTAATAGATCATATACAGATGGACCTTGGTTTTTTGGCACTACTGTATGTGATAAAGGAATGCAGGAGATTCGTTTTCTTGATAAAAACAGTAATAGGCTTAAGACAATTGATACTAATGGAAAAACAGGAAATTTTGAATACAATACAGGAGATCATGAGTTTACAAAAAATCAGTTTCCTATAAAAGTGCATATTGATAATGATTTTGTAGATAGATTGTTGTGTAAGGGTTGGGCAATTTATGATTTTCCAGATAGTTGGTGGACCGATGAGTTTAAAAATCGAGGGATGGAAGTCATTAAAGTAGAGTACGACGGTGCTTGCTACTCTAGAAGATATACTGGTTTTTGGCAGCCTGATGATAGATATTACGGAGACATATTTTATTATCATGCCGCATATGTATATATGAGAAATCTCAGAGTGAATTCAGAGCCTGTAGTAGAAATTCAAACTCCTAATGAACCTTTGTACTTAGCAAGTGAAGAATATGTAACAGTTAGTGTACCAGATAATCTATTAAGTAACTATAGTTATTATTGGAAGTTCAAAGTAGGAAATGAACAAAATTATAGAGGTATCTCCAACCAAAATGTTTTCTTAGAGAACGGTAACAAGGTTTTAAGAATTAAAGGTAAAGATTTTTTAAGAACTTCAGATTATGGTAAGAGAATACGGCTGGTACTAGATGCTGATTGCAAAGAATCAAATGCTATATCCTTTACATATTATCCATCTGCTCCAAGAGTTATAAATGTAGAAAAATTTGATCCTGTTTGTTTTGAAGGTGATGGAGAAGTTAAAATATCTTTTGATAGAAATTTAAATAGTTCTCTTCAAGAAAAGTTAACTATTAACTTGAAAGATGACTTAGGCGTAAAATATACTAGCGGTATTCTTACCACTTTTGTGACAGAAGGCACAAATAGCCACCATTACACTTTTGAAGGAGTTAAAGCAGGTGAATACCAGATTGAATTTGCTGGGGGTAATATGACCATTAATGGAGAAATTTTAAGCACGATTGTTAGAGACCCTGTTAATTTCGTGATTATAGAAGACCCTGCACAGGTATTATTTGATATAACTGTAAAAGATTCTAGTTGTAACGATGGAGATACAGAAATTAGTAACAATAATGACGGCGTAATAACAATTACAGCAGAGGGAGGCCGCCCTGGCGTATTTCAATATGCAATAACCCCGACAGATAATAATACTATTTTAGTTTGGCAAGATTTTGATAGTATAGATCAACATGCTGAACACGATCTTCGGCCAAGCCAATATGAAATACAAGTACGAAAAAAGATAGAGTCTGATTATTGTACAGGACACTTTAAGAGTGATGTATCTAAAACAGTAGTTACCGAAACAATTTCAGAACCTGATAATACCTTAAATGTTACACAGGTTTTTTATAAAGAACCTACTGCAAATGGTTTTTCTGATGGCGAAATTAGGTATTTAATCACAGGAGGAACTCCTTATGAAGATGGGGCTTATAGGTACGAATTTAAAAATACATCTGATATCATTCAAAATACTGTTACTACAGAGGTTTTAGACAATAATGAAGGATATGTGCTAACGCTACATTCTGTTGAATCGGATATATATACGCTATGGGTTTCGGATAAGAACTATGACGAAGCTATCTATAAAAAAGGTTGTTTTGAAAATAACATTAGCTTCAATCTACAGGAACCAGATCCTATAGAAGTTGTTTTTGAAGTGTTGAATCTGGTTTCTTGTAATATTTACAATGAATTTAATGATGGTAGAGATTTTGAGGTGCCATATAACGTTGCAGATCAATTTCAGGATGGTCAAATAGTTGCTCATGTTACCGGAGGTGCTGTTTATGATATAAATGATCAATCATTACCAGATAACAATATACCTTTAAATGATAGAGGAGAGCGACTTCCATATTATTATAATTGGAAAAAGAGAAATGATAATGTATGGACTGAAATTGAAGTAAATGATAGTATTATAAATAATCAGAGTTACGGAGATTATGCGCTAAATATTACAGATAAAAACGGGATTGTTCTAGGGAATTATAGAGCGGTAACTAATAGTGATGGAACGTTAGAGTATGTTTTGTCAGCGACTGTTGATAGTACTTTTTATTTAGCCCAGCCAACACAATTATCAATTTCTTTCGAAAAAACTGAAATCAATTGTTTTGATGGAGCCGATGCTACAGCAAGTGCTTTAGTAACAGGTGGTGTTCCTCCATATGATTATTATTGGAGCAATGGAGCTACATCTCAGATAGCAGATAATCTTATAGCAGGTAGACACCTGATTTATGTTACTGATATTAAAGGCTGTGTAATAGAAGGTAGCGTTGTTATAGAACAGCCTAACGGATTAGTTATTAATCCAATTAATGAAATAGCACCCACCTGTTATACGGGTGCTGATGGGTTTATAGAAATTACTGCTACTGGAGGAGAACCTCCTTACACTTATTTATGGAATACAGGAGCTACAACTACTTCGATTAATAATCTAAGCGCAGGATCCTATTCTCTAGAAATTGTAGACCAAAATCGTTGTAAAGCTTATTATGAAATTGTGTTAGAGAACCCAGCTTTAGTCACTGTTGATTTACCAGAAAAATATACTCTTTGCCAAGGACAAAATTTAGCGTTGGATGTAACAATAAATGATCCTGAAGCGGTATATGCTTGGTCAAGCGATAGAGGTTTTCTTAGTACAGATAGTCAAGTGTTATTAAATGAATCTGGCGTATATACTGCCCAAGTTACTAATGGATTAGGTTGTAGTAATCAAGATACTATCGTGGTAAATTTTTTAGATAAAGGAATCGATGCGCATTACTTGATTGCTACACAAGCTTATGTGGGTCAAGAGGTAACATTGATTAATATTAGTGAGCCTATTGGTGATATGGTAGAGTGGAGCATACCTGAAAGAACCAGAGTATTAAATGAAACTGACGAAGAGCTTACTTTGATTTTTGAAGAAGAAGGAGTCTTTGATATTAATTTAAGATCACATGTAGAAGATTGTTATAAGGATTTTAATAAAAGTATTATTGTACAACCAGCTATAATTGCTAATAACTCTTCAGAAACAGACAGATTTTTAAAAGAATTTATTTTGTATCCAAACCCAAGTACTGGAACATTTCAGACTAAAATAACTTTAGAGAATGCCTCGGATATCTCAGTTAAAATCATTCATCTTACTTCTGGAGCTATTCTGGATGAAAAACAAGGAACAAATAATGTAGAATTCTTGTTTGATAATTCAGTCTCACTTTCATCAGGATTGTATTTAGTGATATTAGAAACTTCTAGAGGTACATCAAGAAGAAAATTGATAATTGAATGAAAATGTTTCAAATGAAAAAAATCGGATGTATACTCCTTATGTTCTTTTGTTTGTCTTGCCTTAAAGAAGAAGCGGTACCAGTTGTTGTAGACTTTGATTATGAAGTAATTAATAACGATTATTCTATTCCGGTAAGTATTATATTTTTTAATAGAACCGAAGGTGCGGATGATTATGAATGGCGATTTGAAGGTGCAAATATTTCGAGGTCAGTGGACAGAAATCCTGGAGTTATAATTTTTAATGAAAAGGGTACGCAAACTATTTCTCTTACTGCCACCAATATTGATGGATCTGAGGATACCAAAACACTAGAGATTAAAATTGATGATCCAGTAACAATTGATTTTACAGCTACGAGTGTAAATAATTTGTTTCCTCCCGCAACTTATAATATTCGCAATGATTCGGAGGGAGCAAATTCTTTTATTTGGACATTTGAAGAAGGTGAACCCGAAAGTTCTACTGAAGAGAATCCTGAAGGAATAGTATTCGAAACACCAGGTGAGCATCAGATTTTTTTAGAAGTAAGTAACGGAAGGGAAACATATACAAAGGATACCACTGTTGTAGTTTTACCTTATTTGGTAGCAGATTTTAATTCTGAAATTGATTTTAAAGATGATGATTATCAAATCCCTGTTAAAGTCAAATTCATTAATACATCTATTAGTGCAACCGACTATACTTGGACTTTTGAAGGAGCTACTATCACTTCCTCTAATGAAAAAGATATAGAATTGATCTTTAATGAGGTAGGAGAGCAACAAATCACATTAATTGCAGAAAACGGAAAAGAAGTTAAAAGTAAAACTCAAAGGATTACCTTCTTCAGGAATACAAATCTAAGGGAATTAAAGAATGTAAAATTAGGCGTTAATACGGCGCATCAAAATAATAGTATTGGTAGCTTTTTTAGTATTGCTGAACGTAAAGTATATACAAAAGAGCAGATTACGCGAGAGACCGAAAAGATGGTAGACATTGTTTTCTACGGTCTTAATAGCACTTTTATAAGAAATGAATTTATTAGTCCTGATCTACTGTCAAATACTCCATTTACGAGTATTCAAAATCCTAAAAAAACTGTTTTTATAAATGCACAAGAATTATGTAATTGCCCGATTGCATTAACAAGTCAGCAGTTTGATGAAATGGAAGATGATAACTTGCTTCATAATCTTACAATAGTGTCAGATGATAATTTATCTTTTAGTGATTCAGTGACCCCGAGGATTATACTTTTTAAAACTCAAGAAGGTGAAAAAGGAGCTATAAAGATTAATCAATTTGTCGAAGATGGAGATGATTCCTATATCCTGATTGATATAAAAGTACAGAAAGAAACTAGATAATTATGAAAGTAAAAAGTATGCGTTGCTTACTAATGTTGTTGTTTTTTATGTCATTAACTCATGCACAGGTGCTGCCAGTGAAATCAACGGTTCAGTTAATCCCACCATATAGTTTAAGATTGTCGGATTATAGTACAGCAACTTTAGACAGGATATATTTGAATCTTCTACTGGTTGACCTAGTAGAACCTATACTCCAGGTTCGGCTTAAAATGTACATAGAAAACAGTACAGGATTATCTGTCCAGAGTAGAGATTTTGTAGCGGGTGCTAATCTAATAATCCTAGAAGGAGGTATTCCCACAAGACTGGGAAATATCGATTTACAACCTTATTTTGAATTAAATAATCTTCAAGGAATAACTCCTGATCAATATAATGCCACATTACCAGAAGGTTTGTATAGAGTTTGTTTTGAGGTTTATGATGTAGCATCCGGAAGGAAATTGTCTCGGAAAGATTGCACTACCGTATATTTAGTTCTTAACGATCCACCTCTATTAAATTTACCTTCGAGAGGAGAGTATATCGTAACGAGAAATCCGCAAAATATTTTTTTTACTTGGACACCTAGACATCTAAATGCAACTAATGTTTCTTATGAATTTGAACTTAAAGAATTATGGGATCGTAATTCAGATCCACAAACAGAGTTTTTAAAAAGTCCAGCATTGTATCAAACTACTACAAATGCGACAGCATTATTATATGGTCCTGGTGAGACCCAACTATTACCGAATAAAATGTATGGATGGAGGATAAGAGCTTCTGTAAACGATGGTATTAGTAAAGCTTCAATATTTAAAAATGATGGGTATAGCGAAATCTATTACTTTACATATACAGATACCTGTGATGAACCTAAATATGTATTAGCAGAGTCACAAGGAATTACTAAAGAAAATATTACTTGGCAGATTTCTGATCACGAACTATACCAAGTACAATATCGAAAAAAGGGATCACAGAATGATTGGTTTAAAGGGAATACTAAAAATAGTGTGATAACAATATATGATCTAGAACCTGGAACTACTTACGAATATAGAGTAGGAGGGCAATGTATTGTAGATGGACCTTTTGTGTATTCTCAAACGTTAGAATTTACGACTACTATAGCGGCTTCTGAGAATATAGCTTCAAATTACAATTGTGGTATACTACCTGATATCGAAATTACTAACCAAGAACCGTTATCATCTCTTGATTTAAGTAAAGGTTTTAAAGCTGGAGACTTTGATGTAGTACTGCAAGAGATTAGTGGTGGCAATGGGGTTTTTAGTGGTAAAGGATATATCACAGTGCCATATATGCGTGATGCAAAAATTAAGGTGGACTTTAGTAATATTAAAATAAATACAGAATATCAATTAATTGAGGGAATAGTAAACACTACACAACAATAAAATAATCAATAGATATTATTACTATTTGGGACTCATATAACGCATATGCCTACAAACGATCAAAATTAGTAGCGATTTGAAAAAGATATTCCTTTTTTTATTCTTACCAGTATTTTCATTTTCTCAGAATATAGATAATCAGTATATAACTAACATTATAAAAGGGGATCCTTTTAAAGTTAGTGGTCAGATATCGGCTAATAGTGTTTATTATAATGCTAATAGAGATTCAAATCGTATGCCATTGACTTATTTTCTTCAAGGAGTACTAAATGTCAGTTCTTTTAGTTTTTCAATGCCTATTGAGTATAGTTTTTCTAATCAAGGTGGAAACTTGGATTATGAACTTCCTTTTGATTATAACACCTTAAGTTTTCATCCATCATATAAGTCTATAACGGGACATTTAGGAACAATCACTATGAGTTTTTCTCCATATACTATGGATAATCATCAATTTACAGGAGGTGGAATTGATTTCACTCCTTCAAAATCTTTGGTAATAAATGCAATGGGAGGAGAACTTCGCAAAGGAATAAATGATGATGGAAACCCTCAAACAACTCCTTCTTACAGTCGTATGGGTTATGGTTTAAAAACATACCTAAGAAGAGGTAAATACAGTATTGGGTTTATTGGTTTTTATGCCAAAGATGATAAGAATTCTATAGATTCTATTCCAGAAGCAAGAAATATATTACCTAAAGAGAATCTAGTTTTGAGCGTTCAAGGAGAGATTAAAATTGCTAAAAATTATATCATTGAAGCAGAATATGCTTCTACAGCAATTACTCAAGATGTGCGAGCCAGCAATTCAAGCATCACAGGATTTTCTCCCGCAGGTTTTTTTTTAAATAATCATACTTCTACACAATATCACCATGCAGTAAAGGCTAGACTTGGATATGATCTAAAGTCTGTTAATCTAGGAATAGGTTATGAACGTATTGATCCTGGGTACGAAACCTTAGGAGCATATTTTTTTAATAACGATTTTGAAAATATCACCCTCGATCTCGCTAATACTTTTTTTAAAAATAAGTTGTCAATATCTTTAAATATTGGTTACCAAAGAGATAATTTAGATAATGCAAAAGTTAATAGTACGAATCGTACAATAGGATCTATCAATGCGCAAGCAATACTTTCAGACAAAATCACACTAGTAGGGTCATATTCGGATTTTACAACATATACAAATACAAGACCTAATCAATTTGACGATGTTAATGATGCAGATTTGTTAGATGAACAAATAGAAGAATTAAATTATAGACAATTATCGAGAAACGCTACATTATCCATGAATTATTTAGTGTCAGTAAAGAAAAAGTCAACCCAAAATTTATCTATAAATTATGCTTTAAATGATGTTGCTAATGAACAAGATGGTAATGTGCGTTTAGGCGATGTTTCTAGTTTTCATAACCTAAGCGCAGCACACACTATTAATTTCGCAGAAGATAATTTATCTATAAGTACGGCGGTAAATGCTACCTATAATACCATAGGTAGAGAAGAAACTACAACTTGGGGTCCTACCCTTGGTGTCGGAAAGCGTTTTTTTAATAAGAAATTAAACTCACGATTCGGAGCTTCATATAATCAATCTAATGGAATATCTGGAAATTCAAAAATCGCAAACTGTAGAATCAATTTTGGATACGTTCTATTAGAGCACCACAACTTTAACCTAAATGCGATACAGCTTTTTAGAACTACAGATCAAAAGGATAACTTTACAGAATTTACGGCTACTTTTGGTTACAACTATACTTTTGGATTAAAAAAGCCAAAAATTAATTTTAAGAGAAGAGAAAGAGTACAAGGAGACTCTATTAAAATTAGATATAGGAAATACTATTTTGAAGGACTACCTAAAGAAATAACACCAAAATTAACGGTTATTCCAGTGGATGAAGGTTTTAAACATCTTATTACCAGAAAAGAGCAGGAGCTTAATAGGTTGGAAGAGCAACTAATTGAAAATCAAGAGAAAGATAAGAGAGTATATAAAGAGGTTGCTTTAGCTTATCTCAAGAAAATGGATGCTTACTTTGATTTTATTGATTTTTACGATAAAAAAATATTGGAGTCCTATCAAAAGTTAGTTACTGAGGCTAGGTTAGCAGATAGACAGTTAAGAGATGAGTATATAGTTTTGACAGCTAAAATAAATAGCTCGGAACAAAAAAATCAAGAAGATTTAGAGCGTCAAAATATACTTGAAAAACGATATGAATCTCACACCAAACTTTTGAACTCGCTAATTAAATGGAATTTAGAGAAACAGGATGTAGAAAATCCTACTGGAGAAATTAAAATTCTTAAAGAACAAAATGCTTCAAAAGTATTTACCATGTACCATAAGAAGAAATCCGAGAAGGATATTGTAGATTTTATTGAAATACAATTGGCTGATTTATATCATAAGGTTTTAACGAGAGAACCTTAGTTACCTTTCCTTCAGTTAAATAAAATTATAAAAGATTATCTAGGCTACTTCCCAATACAGAAATTAGCAAAAATATTACCCAATAAATCATCCGATGTGATTTCACCTGTAATTTCACCAAAGTGATATAAAGCCTGACGAATATCAATAGCCATTAAGTCTCCAGAAATGCCATTATCAATACCATATTGTACTTTCTGAATTTCTTCGAGCGCTTTTAATAGAGCATCATAATGACGAGAATTGGTAACAATGGTTTCATCATTACGTAAGGCTCCCGTATTGACAAACGCTAAGAGTTTGTTTTGGAGTTCATCTACACCAATATTTTGTTTGGCCGATAATAAATGAATATTCTCGATTTCTGTAGTAAGACTTGAAATTTGAGACTTTTCTAATCTATCGATTTTATTAGCAACAACAAGTAAAGGTTTTTGAGGATATTTATTTTTAATCTTACCAATTTCAGTTTTTAATTGTTTTAAACTATCAATGGTTAACTCTGAACTATCTACCAAATAAATTACTACTTGAGCTTGTTCTATTTTCTCAAATGTTTTTTTAATACCAATACTTTCTACCACATCTTTGGTTTCTCTAATACCAGCAGTGTCAATAAATCTAAAACCAATACCACCAATATTTATTTCGTCTTCAATAGTATCACGTGTAGTTCCTGCAATTTCAGAAACTATAGCGCGTTCTTCGTTTAGTAAAGCATTAAGCAATGTGGATTTACCTACATTAGGCTCGCCTACAATCGCTACAGGAATACCATTTTTAATTACATTTCCAACAGCAAAAGAATCTATTAATCGTTTTAAAACCTTTGTGATTCTTGATATTAAATCTTGAAACTGTGATCTATTTGCGAATTCGACATCTTCCTCAGCAAAATCAAGTTCTAATTCTATTAATGAAGCAAAATTTAGGAGCTCATCTCGTAGTTTTTTGATTTCATTACTAAACCCACCGCGCATTTGTTGCATGGCAATCTGATGAGAAGCTTCAGAATCAGAGGCAATCAAGTCAGCAACTGCTTCAGCTTGCGAAAGGTCAAGTTTTCCATTGATAAAAGCACGTAGCGTAAATTCACCTGCATTAGCAATTCTACAACCTTTACGAAGTAATAATTGAATGATTTCTTGTTGTATATAACTAGATCCGTGACAAGAGACTTCTACCGTTGGTTCTCCTGTATATGAATTTGTTCCTTTAAAAAGAGATACTAATACTTCATCTAAGACACGTTTACCATCCAATATATGACCTAAATGTATGGTATGACTTTTTTGTTTATTAAGGTCTTTGCCTCTAATAGAACGAAATAAAGGAGCACAGATACCGATTGCATCGCTTCCAGAAATCCGTATTATAGCAATAGCACCTGCTCCTGCAGGAGTAGCCAAAGCAACTATAGTGTCTTGTGAAATCATATTTTACTTATGAAAGTACAAAAATAGACATAATATAATCTTACATTTCATTTTAGACTTCAAACTTTTTTGTAAACAAAATTTTCTTCCTTACTTTTATTGCTGGGATTGAAATTTAATAGATTTCGAATAAAAAAATAAGAGGAAATAAGAAGATGAGATTTAGTAATTTCTAAAATACATCTGTATGGAATATTTGTTTAGGAAGTAACTAATCCTAAACAGAATTGATTTAGTAACTAAATTTAATTTCTATATACTAAAACTTTTATTTTTATGAATTTTCACAGCACAAACTCATTTAATAATAGGAAACCGTTATTAAAACTCAAAATTATTGCTGCCGTCTGTGCAGTATTTATGCTAATTCCTTTTGTCAATTATGCTCAGACACAGAGTTTAGCGAGACATGAGACTCCTTATAATTTGACACTAAAGTCCGATGGGACCATTAATAAAAATGGTACTGAAGTAATTACTCAAGAAGTTTCAGAAACAGGAGCGACTTGGTTACGTTTATTTTTTAAGGATGTAAACTTAGGTAATAACAGTACTCTAACGATAACTTCAAAATTAGATGGAGCTACACAAACTTTAACTACCCAAACCATAAAAGATTGGAATAATTCCAGTGCTTATTTTAATGGTGACGCAGTTACAGTTACATTATCGGTAGCTTCGAATGAAAGATTAGCAGGAATTAACATTTCGGCATTAAGTGTGGGAGAGTTAGATCCTACTATCAAATCGCAATGTGGTTCTAACGATGATAGAGTAGATTCTGCCGACGACGCTATTGGTAGAATTGTTCCTATAGGATGTACCGGTTGGATTATTACGAATGGTAAACTAGTTACAGCTGGTCACTGTGTGGGTAGTAGAGCTGAGGTAATTGAATTTAATGTACCAAAATCAAATCCTGATAGAACTATAGTTCATCCAGGACCAGAAGATCAATATCCTATCGGAAATTTTGTTTCTCCTTATCCGGGGAGCCCAAGTCAGGCAAATGACTGGGCAGTTTTTGACGGTTTTGCTAATTCTCAAACAGGTCAAACACCAATTCAAGGACAAGGGGCATCGTATAATGTAGTACAAGACACACCAGGATCAAATATTACCATAACTGGTTTCGGAACGGATACTGGAATTGATAATCAAACACAACAAATTCATACAGGACCATTAAGTTCTACGACAAATACTTTTGTTAGATATAGAGCGGATACTACAGGAGGAAATTCTGGTAGTCCAATTATTGATACCGCTACAGGAAATGCGGTTGGGGTTCATGCTTATGGAGGATGTTCTGGATCTGGAGGATCTAATTCTGGAGAGAGAGCTACGATACCAGCTTTCTGGAACGCAATGGGATTAGGAACACCACCGCCACCTCCAACAGAGGAATGTACAGGAGATGTTTCATCTTTTCCTTATAGTGAAAGTTTTGAAGGATCTATTGGTGCTTGGTCGCAATCAACTAATGATGATATTAACTGGACCGTGAATTCTGGAGGTACACCTTCTAGCGGAACAGGACCAAGTGGAGCAGTAGATGGAAGTTCTTATATTTACATAGAAGCATCTGGAAATGGAACAGGATATCCAAATAAACAAGCAATTTTAAATGCTCCTTGTTTAGATTTTAGTGGAGCGTCATCGCCAATATTAAGTTTTCAATATCATATGATTGGTGATGCTGTCGGTACATTAGATATTGAAGCTAGAACTAATAATACAGGTAATTGGGCTAGTGTATTTAATAGATCAGGAGCGCAAGGAACAGATTGGAATACGGCAAGCATTGATCTTTCTGCATATGCAGGAAATTCTAGCGTACAATTACGATTAAATGCTGTTACGGGAACTAGCTGGCAAGGAGATATTACAATAGATGATTTAAGTATCACAAACGGAACAACACCTCCACCACCAACATGTGAATCATTGAATTTTAATGATTTTAATATCAATGGTTTTTCTAATCAAGACTCAGCAGGAAACTTTTCTGTAGGTAATGGAGGAGCATCGATATCAATGACTAATAATACTTGGAAGTTTATTGCGCTTAATTATAATGTAACATCAAATACGGTTATAGAATTTGACTTCAGCAGTACAAGTCAAGGAGAAATTCATGGAGTCGCATTTGAAAATGATAACACATTAACTTCTACGAGAGTTTTTAAAGTTCATGGAACCCAAAATTATGGAGTAACCAATTTTGATAATTATTCTAGTGGTACTATTACGTATACTATTCCTGTTGGTAATTTTTATACAGGAAATATGGATAGATTGGTCTTTGTTAATGATAATGATGCAGGTAGTGGTAATACTTCTGTGTTTTCTAATGTGAAGATTTATGAAGGTTCTTGTGGTCAATCTGCTAGTGCAGAGAGTTTAGTGGCTGATTTAGAATCTGCTGAAGCAATATTAGGAGATGAACCAGAAGGTATTTTCTCTGATGTAAGTATAGCTCCAAACCCAACTCATAATAATTTCTCTATCCGTTTGAATTCATCTGTTAAAAAGGCAAAAGCTACAATATTTTCTGTTTTAGGTCAAAAACAAGTTCAGATAGAATTGCAATCAGGAGTGAACACGATTTCTGCTGAGAATTTGTCACTTAGACAAGGTATTTATTTAATCCAAATAGAAAACGATGGTGAGTCTATAACCAAGAAATTGATCATTAACTAACCAATAAATAAACAATAAACAATAAACAATAAATTTTAAATTTAGTTATAGATGAAGCATCCCGAATTTTCGGGGTGCTTTTTTTTATAAAATATTTTTTACCAACTGTAACATTTTATTAACTTTTTCGTCATATAATTAAAGACTGCTAATTTTATTAGCAATTTTAATCATCAATCAAAAACCAAAAAAATCATGAGAAAAGACAGATCATTATTAGTTATTACCCATTTATCCCAGTTGTTAGACTTAGTAACTGGGTTTGGAGGATTCATAGTGCCATTAATATTATGGTTAACACAGAGAGAACAAGTATTGGCAATGGATAACCACGGAAAATCAATAATGAATTTTCAAATTAGCATGTTTATCTATGCAGTAGTCTGTGTGCCATTAATATTATTATTTGGAGTAGGAATTTTAGGATTAATTATAATAGGTATCTTATGTTTGGTGTTTCCTATAATTAATGCAATCAAAGCAAGTAATGGAGAAGAACCATCTTATCCTTTATCAATGGAGATTATAAAGTAATAATGGTTATGTAAATTAAATAAAAGGTATATAAATTAGAAAAGGGGTATATGATGTTTTTCATATACCCCTTTTCTTAAATTTTGTTTCTATACGAACAAAATTTGTTAGCTATCGTCTCCATAAGCAGAAATACCATGCTCATGTATGTCTAAACCATCAATTTCTTCTTTTTCAGATACACGTAGTCCAATAGTTTTCTTAAGAATAAAAAGTACTACAAAACTTGCTAGAACAGTCCATCCAATCATAGATAGAGAACCAAGCGCTTGAACACCTAATTGTTTAAATCCACCTCCGTATAACAATCCACCTGCAAAATCATCTCCTGGTAAGGCAAAAACACCCACAAGTACTGTTCCTAAAAAACCACAAACACCATGTACAGAAATTGCTCCCACTGGATCATCAACTTTTAATTTTTTGTCTATAAATTCTATTGATAAAACTACTACTAAACCAGATATAATACCTATTGCAGCAGCTCCAGCAGCACTAACATTACCACACCCTGCTGTAATACCTACAAGACCTGCTAAACATCCATTTAGAGTCATAGAAATGTCTGGTTTCTTGTATTTTATCCAAGTAAAAAATAAAGCTGTAATGGAACCTAAAGCAGCAGCTAGGTTCGTGTTTATAATCACACTACCTACCGCAATAGAGTCGCTACCACCAAATGCAAGTTGCGAACCTCCATTAAATCCGAACCATCCTAGCCAAAGAATAAGTACACCCAATGCACCTAATATCATATTATGTCCAGGAATAACATTTATTTTACCGTTGTCATATTTTCCTATTCTTGGTCCAATTAATATGGCAGCTACTAATCCAGCAAATCCACCTACAGCGTGAACTATGGTTGATCCAGCAAAATCAATAAAACCAAGATTGTTTAACCAAGCTTTATCATCAAAAGGCCATAACCAACTTCCAGAAATAGGATAAATAATTGTTGTTAATACAGCCGAGAAAATAAGGTAAGTCGAGAATTTTGTTCTTCCTGCTACAGCTCCTGATACTATAGTTGCTGCAGTAGCACAAAATACAGTTTGAAAAAATAAGTTATGCCAGTCATCTTGTTTGAAAAATGCGAGATCAAAAGGATCTCTCATAAAGCCCCCTAAAATTGTATCTCCTCCATACATAATTGAGTATCCCACTACCCAGAACATTAAAGAACCGACAGCAAGATCCATAAAGTTCTTCATAACAATATTACCAGCATTTTTAGAGCGGGTAAATCCTGTTTCAACCAAAGTGAATCCTGCCTGCATAAAAAATACTAAAATAGCAGCAATAAGAATCCACAAAATACTTAGATCTGCATTAACGCCATCTACAGCAGCCTTGACTGCCTCTTGCACTTCTTGTTGTTGTATATTGTTCATAAATTTTTAGTTTTTAAGTTGATCATTTTTTTAATAAATTTAAGATAAGGTTATTCCACCTTTCTCAGAAGTACGTATTCTGTAAGCTTCTTTAATGTCGGATACAAAGATCTTTCCATCACCGACCTCACCTGTTTTTGCTGCTTCTAGAATTGCTGAGATTGCAATTTCTTCGAAATCATCATTCACTATAATTGATAAATAACGTCTTTGGATATCAGTAGTGCTATAAGATATACCTCTGTATACACTTCCTTTCTGTTCGTTCCCAACTCCAGTAACATCCCAATAAGAAAAGAATGTGATGCCTTTGTCATGCAAAGCTTCTTTTACAACACGATATTTTGATCTTCTGATGATTGCTTCTATTTTCTTCATAAAGACTAAAAAGTTAAAATTAATGTTAAATCTGTGTCAAAAATATGCGAATTACTTTTTAGCCACCAAATTTTGACGGGTAATTGCTATATTTTTATCATTTTAAAATATTTACCCCCTAAAAAATTAGGGGTACATATTTTTTGAAGAAATAAATAAGGATTTCGCAGTAATACATTTTAGTTTTTATACGAAAACGTTTTCATAAGAACTATTTGATACTAAATTGCTGTAATCCCTTATATTATTTGAGTTTTTTATGAAAAAATGCGTTATCGAATTCGTAATTAGAAGTCATTATTTTGTGATTATTTTATTGAAACTTGTGTTTTTTTAAAGAGCTAAGAAAAGTAATCCTTAAAGCTTCGTTTTTCTTTTTCCTTCCTTAAGGTTTTGTTAATTTCAACAACTCGAAACACTTTAGATCGGAAATAATATGAAGAAACAAGGAATGTATCTACCAGAATTCGAACACGACGCATGTGGTGCCGGATTTATTTGTAGCTTAGAAGGAAAAAAGTCTAATGATATTATTCATAAGGCACTTGAGATTCTGGAGAAATTAGAACATCGTGGAGCAGTAAGTTCAGATGGAAAAACCGGAGATGGAGCTGGAATACTTATCGATATTCCTCATGATTTCTTTGTAGAAAACTGTAAGTTTGATTTACCTGAAGCTGGTGAATACGCCGTGAGTAATGTGTTCTTGCCTAAAAAAGAAAACCAACGTCAGTATTGTATTGATACTTTCGAAAGAAATATTACCGATCAGGGACTTGTTCTTTTAGGATGGAGAGATGTTCCAGTGGATACAGTACATTTAGGAGAAATAGCAGCAACAACAGAACCTTTTATAAAGCAAATATTTATAGGTAAGAATAATAATAAGCAAAGCTATTTTGATTTTAATCTAAAATTGTTTACCGCTCGAAAAGCAACGGAACACGAAATATATAGTTCTAAATTATCAGAAAATAAATTTTTCTACCTACCCAGTTTATCAACAAAAACTTTAATTTTTAAAGGTCTTTTGATGCCCGAAGACATTAAATTGTACTACACTGATCTTATGGATCCGAAAGTAGTGACTAGATTAGCGTTAGTGCATCAGCGTTTTTCAACGAATACATTTCCTACTTGGGATCTGGCTCAGCCTTTCCGATATATGTGTCACAATGGAGAGATTAATACCTTAAGAGGTAATGTTACTAGAATGAGATCCAGAGAAGAATTATTGGAAAGTGATTGGTTTGGAGAGGATATTAAAAAAGTGTTACCAGTTGTTCTGAAAGGTAAATCAGATTCTGCATCTATGGATATGGTAGTAGAATTATTATTGATGACAGGTAGATCATTACCAGAAGTGATGATGATGATGGTACCAGAAGCTTGGGAGAAGAATCCAGAAATGTCTGAAGCCAAGAAAGCATTTTATGAATATAATTCTTGTGCTATGGAACCTTGGGATGGACCAGCTTCCATTCCATTTACGGATGGTAATTATATAGGTGCTGTATTAGATAGAAATGGATTGAGACCTTCCCGTTATTCTGTTACTAAGGATGGGTATGTAATTATGTCCTCTGAAACAGGAGTAGTAGATTTAGAGCCTAGTAATATTCAGTTTCATGGACGATTGGAACCAGGAAAAATGTTTCTGGTTGATATGGGTGAAGGAAGAATTATTAATGATGAAGAAATAAAAGAAAAAATAGCATCTCAGCATCCTTATAGAAAATGGTTAGATTCTAACTTGGTGCACCTTAAGGATATTGCATATAACGATTGTCCATTATTCTTAGGAGAAGAAACAATTTCTAAACGTAAAGAAGTATTTGGTTATACTCAGGAAGATATAGATACGATTATTGTTCCGATGAGTCAGTTGGCTAAAGAGCCCATTGGATCTATGGGATCAGATACTCCAATAGCGGTGCTTTCAGAAAGATCGCAACTAATTTATAATTATTTCAAGCAGTTATTTGCGCAAGTAACGAATCCTCCACTAGATGGAATCCGTGAAGAATTGATTACAGATATAAGTCTCACCCTGGGTGCAGATCATAACATATTTGATATCAATGAAAAACACTGTAAGAAATTAAAAATTCAGAATCCTGTCATTTCTAAAGAAGATTTGGATAAGATCAAAACATATGCAGATAAAGGCTTTAAAGTAACTTCGGTTCCTATTCTGTATAACGTTCATAGAGGTCTTAATGGATTAGAAGATGCATTGGAAGATACTTTAAACAAGGTCTCCGAAGCTATTAATGAAGGCAGTAATATTATTATACTTTCTGATAGAAATGTAAGTAAACATAGAGCTCCAATACCTGCATTATTAGCTTGTTCTTTTGTTAATAGTGGATTACAGAAACTAGGGAAACGTTCTCAGGTTAGTATTATCATAGAATCTGCAGAACCAAGAGAAGTACATCATTTTGCGTTATTATTTGGATATGGTGCCAGTGCTATCAATCCATATATGGTAAATGAAATTATAAAAGAACAGATAGAGGATCATAACATTACAGATTTAGTAGCGGAAGAAGCAGTCAATAATTATAACAAAGCAGTTGGAAAAGGAGTGCTGAAAGTAATGAACAAAATAGGAATTTCGACATTGAACTCCTACCGTAGCTCTCAGCTTTTCGAATGTATTGGTATAAATACTAAAGTAGTAGACAAATACTTCCCAAATACGGCAACACGTATTCAAGGAATTGGATTGTACGAAATAGAGAAAGAAATAGCTAAGCGACATAAAAGAGCATATGCAGAGAGAGAAGTGGATGCAATGTTGGATCTGGAAATAGGAGGTCAATATAGATGGAGACGTAATGGCGAAAAACATCAATTTAATCCGTTATCTGTAGCTAAACTTCAAAAATCTGTTAGGGATAACGACCCTGAAACGTATAAGGAATATGCAAGTTTGATCAATGAACAGTCTAAAAGTCTAATGACAATTCGCGGATTATTAGAATTCTCTAATTATGATCCAATTCCATTAGATGAGGTAGAGCCTTGGACAGAAATTGTAAAACGTTTTAAAACCGGAGCCATGTCTTATGGATCGATTAGTAAAGAAGCACACGAAAACCTTGCAGTTGCAATGAATCGTATAGGTGGTAAGAGTAACTCTGGAGAAGGAGGAGAGAATCCATTACGCTTCTATAAAGATGTAAATGGTGATTGGAAAAACAGTGCAATAAAACAAGTTGCTTCTGGTAGATTCGGTGTTTCGTCAAATTATTTGACGAACGCAGCAGAGATCCAAATAAAAATGGCTCAAGGAGCAAAACCAGGAGAAGGAGGACAATTACCGGGGCCTAAAGTAAATCCTGAGATTGCTAAAACACGTAACTCCACTCCATATGTTGGATTGATTTCGCCACCTCCACATCACGATATCTATTCGATTGAAGATTTATCACAGTTAATTTATGATTTAAAATCAGCAAATAGGAATGCTAGAATTAATGTGAAATTAGTATCAGAAGTAGGAGTAGGAACTGTTGCGGCTGGTGTTGCCAAAGCAAAAGCAGATGTTGTATTGATATCTGGTTTTGATGGAGGAACAGGAGCATCACCCTTAACTTCATTAAAACACGCAGGTTTGCCTTGGGAATTAGGAATTGCCGAAGCACAACAAACACTTGTAGGTAATAATTTACGTAGCCGAATAGTATTAGAGTGTGATGGACAGTTAAAAACAGGTCGTGATGTAGCGGTAGCTTGTTTATTAGGAGCAGAGGAATTTGGTTTTGCTACCGCTCCTTTAGTCGCATCAGGATGTGTGATGATGCGGGTATGCCACTTAAATACATGTCCAGTAGGTATTGCAACTCAGAACCCTGAACTACGTAAAAAGTTTAAAGGAAAACCGGAACATGTAGTAAATTATATGTATTTCGTTGCTCAGGAGTTAAGAGAGATTATGGCGCAACTTGGTTTCCGAACTATCAACGAAATGGTGGGACAAGTACATAAATTAGATCGTAAGCAAGCTATTGAACATTATAAAACTGCTGGAGTTGACCTTTCACCAATATTACATCAGGTAGAAGCACCCGAAGGAGTAGAAGTATATAATTCAGAAAAGCAAGATCACTGTCTAGGGAAATCGATAGATTTCGAAATTATTGAACAGGCACATCAAGCATTATTTAGAAAAGAAAAAACTACGCTGGACTTTGATATAACCAATACAGATAGAGCAGTAGGAGCAATCCTTAGTAATGAGATATCTAAAATATATGGAGCACAGGGATTACCGGAAAGTACACTAAAATTAAATTTCACAGGTGCCGCAGGACAAAGTTTTGGAGCTTTTGCAACAAAAGGATTGACAATGATCGTAAATGGTAATACGAATGATTATCTGGGGAAAGGACTTTCTGGAGCTAAGTTAATTATAAAAGTACCTGATGAAGCTACTTTAGTGCCGGAGGAGAATGTGATTACAGGTAATGTTACTTTATACGGCGCTACCGATGGAGAGGTTTACATTAATGGTAAAGCAGGAGAACGTTTCTGTGTACGTAACTCTGGAGCTAGAGCAGTTGTAGAAGGTATCGGAGACCACGGATGTGAATATATGACCGGTGGAGTTGCAGTAATTTTGGGAGAAGTTGGTAGAAACTTTGGAGCAGGTATGTCTGGAGGTATTGCTTATATCTATGATGATAAAAAGACATTCGAAGCGCATTGTAATAAAGAAGCATTAAATCTGGATCCGGTCGAACTATCAGAAGATGTGATCGAATTAAAAGGCTTAATAGAATCGCATTACAACGCGACTTTAAGTCCATTGGCGCAAAGAATTCTGGAGAATTGGGAAAACGAATTACCAAAATTCATTAAGATATTCCCAGAAGAGTACAAGCAGGCTCTAAAACGATTAGAAGAAGAAAAATTAGCACAAGCATAAACGATAAGAAACATGGGAAAGATAACTGGATTTTTAGAATTTGAAAGAGAGATAGAACAGTACCAGCCTGTTAAAGATCGTATACAAGGATATAATGAGTTTACAGTTCCAATGGAGGAAAGTAAACTCAAAAATCAAGGAGCAAGATGTATGGATTGCGGAATCCCATTTTGTCATAGTGGATGTCCGTTAGGAAATCTTATTCCAGATTTTAATGATGCTGTGTATCGAGGTAAATGGGAAAAAGCTGCTAGTATATTACATGCTACAAATAACTTCCCAGAATTTACGGGAAGATTATGTCCTGCACCTTGCGAGGAGGCTTGTGTTCTAGGAATTAATGAAGATCCAGTAACAATAGAAAATATAGAAAAGAATATAGTCGAAGAAGCTTTTAAAAATGGATGGGTAATTGCTAATCCACCCAAAGAAAGAACAGGTAAAACTGTTGCTGTGATTGGATCAGGACCAGCTGGATTAGCAACAGCACAGCAATTAAACCGCGCAGGACATTTAGTTACTGTTTTTGAAAGAGATGAAAAAGTAGGAGGGTTGTTACGTTATGGGATTCCTGATTTTAAGATGGAAAAGAATGTTATTGATCGTCGTGTTGCTGTTTTAGAAGAAGAAGGTATTGTATTTAAAACAAATACTGCTATAGGAAAGGATATCAAAGCGGATGAATTAAAAGCTGATTTTGATGCAGTAGTGCTGTGCACAGGAGCGACCGTACGTCGTAACTTACCGGTAAAAGGATCTGATCTAAATGGAGTAGTTCAAGCCATGGATTTCTTACCACAGAACAATCGAAGAGTTGATGGGATAAAAGATTTAGGCAAAGAGATTTTGGCAACTGGCAAGGATGTGATTGTAATCGGAGGAGGAGATACCGGATCTGATTGTATCGGTACATCAATCCGTCACGGAGCTACATCAGTAACAAATTTCGAAATTATGGGAAAAGGTACTATAGAACGTCCAGCCAATCAACCTTGGCCATTTTGGCCTATGCGTTTACGCACAAGCTCTTCTCATCAGGAAGGAGCAGAACGTAACTGGAGCATTTCTACAAAAGAATTCTTAGGAGATGAAAACGGAAATCTTAAAGGACTAATAACATCTCAGGTAGAATGGGTAAAACAAAAAGGTCGTTTTACATTAAAAGAAATTCCAGATACTGAGAAAGAATGGAAATGTGAACTAGCGCTATTAGCGATGGGATTCACCGGATCTGAACCAACGATTGCAGAGCAATTAGGAATTGATATGGATGCTAGAACAAATATAAAAGCTACTGAGGATGATTATGCGACCAATGTAAAAGGTGTTTTTGCTGCAGGAGATACGCGTAGAGGACAATCATTAATTGTTTGGGCAATAGCAGAAGGTAGACAAGCTGCGTATCATATAGATACCTATTTAATGGGTAGCTCTAATTTACCGCTTAAAGGAGATGGTGATTTGCCGAGAGTTTAATTTAATCAAAGTGCTATAAATTAAAAGGCTGCTAATCAAATGGGATTAGCAGCCTTTTAATTTTACCTTAAAAAACCACCTGCTTAGCTGGTGTCCATGTTATGGTGACTTTGCCTGTTTTAGACCTGTCAGGTTTTGAAAATCTGACAGGTCTGGCCCATAATGTGAACCTAATTTATATGTTGTTCATTCCCCTTTTAGAGGCTTTATAAAGCCACCTTCTTAGAAGGTGTAATTTTACTTACTATTGATAGCTTTTTAGTCATATACAAAAATTACTTTTTCAATATTCTATCATTTACTATTTTTTCCATAACCGATGTTCTATAGTTACGTCCTAAGGGAATGTAATGTAAACCAATTGTTATTCCTTCTGTATCTACGGCTTCAATTTTATGAACACAAACAATAAATGACTTGTGGACTTGCATAAAAATATCCGAATCTAATTGCTTAGCAACTTCTTTAAGAGGAATTAATGAGAGATGTTTTTTTCCATCGGTAGTGTGAAAAGCTACATAGTTTTGCATAGACTTAATAAAGAGGATATCATTAAAATATATTTTTTTATAAGTACTATCACATTTAATAAAAACATGATCTGGCATCGAATTATCTTTATTCTGAGTAGTGCTAGTTTTGTTTTGTGTCAAAAGATATTGTTCTTTAACCTTGCAAACGGCTTTAAAAAAACGTGTAAACGTAATAGGCTTTAATAAATAATCCATAACATCCAGATCAAACCCCTCTAAAGCATAGTTCGGAAAAGCAGTAGTAATCACTACCATTGGTTTTGATTTCATAGATTTTAAAAATTCGATTCCATTCATTCTAGGCATTTGTATGTCTAAAAAAAGAAGATCTGCTTCGTGCGCATTTTTAACCTTGGTGATTTCTAAAGGATTATTACAAGACCCTTGTAGTTCTAAAAAGTCCACTTCGTTGATGTAATTAGAAATACATTCTCTGGCTAAAGGTTCGTCATCGATTACAATACATTTTAAAACCATAATTTCTTTTTAAGAATGCAATGAAGTTACTGGAACAATAGGTACTCCGTTTAAAACAGAGGTCGTATTTAATTTTAAATGAAGTCTTATTTTGTATACTTCCTTAGTTTTTTTTATGGACAGTTCATATTGGTCTTGATATACTAAATCCAATCTTCTCTGTACATTTTTTAATCCTATTCCACTGTTTTTCATAAGATCATCAGGACTATTTTCTTCTTGATTAATTATAGTATTCCCTATTTCGAATAAAACTTTTTCTTCAGAAAAACTCAAATGTATGGAGATCCAATTTTTTTGATCTTGACCTTGTGAAACATGCTTAAAAGCGTTTTCTACAAAAGGCATCAAAATAAAAGGAGCGATAGCAACATTACCATATATTTGATCTTCAATGTTAGTGCTAACTTTTACGGTGTTATCAAGTCTTAATTTTCCCAAATCAATAAAATTCCTTAGGTAATCGATTTCTTTATCTAAAGGAATTTTGGCTTCGTTACATTCATATAACTGATAACGCATAAGATCTGAGAAATTGGCAAGAGATTCTGAAGCCATATCGGGATTCTTATGAATTAATACAAAAATGGAATTAATGGTATTGAACAAAAAGTGGGGGTTGAATTGCGATTTTAGAAATTTGAGTTCGGTTTCAATTTTTTCTTTTTCCAATAATTGCTGCCGTTGTTGTGATTTAATCCAGTTTTTTGCGAATTTAATACTCATGGCAAGAGTCATACTCGCCAATGTAGAAGATAAAGGACCTGATTTTAATAGTGAAACAAAAGTTTGATCACCAAATAATTCGGTGAGAGTAGTATTAGCAACATAGGCTGTAACGAAATATCCGGACGTAATTATCAGAACGGTAATGCTTGTGGTGAATGCAAATAAAAAGAGGTACTCCGGATATTTTCTTTTCTCCAAAAATTTAGGAATTAAATAATATAAATTGAAATAAACAGCCGCTGCCTGAAAAACAAAATAAAAAAGAAACTTTGTAGTATACGGTGAAAAGAAAATATTAATAGCCGCTTCTTTGGCACTACCAATACCAATGGTCCACCACATATAGTGGTATACAAACCAAAATAATAGATGATGTACTTTATACCGATATAATCCGGTAAGTAATTTAGAATTCTTTATAACTTCCAATTCTATACGCATAAAAGGTATTACTTAAGACTTAGTAAAATAAGAAAATAGTTTTTAAACACAGAGAGGAGTGTTGATTTATTGACCAATGTATTCAAATTATTGACGAACTGCTTTTAGATCTTACTTTAGATAAAATTATAGCGGTAAGTGATACAATTTTGTTGATCATCAATTGTCGATTGGGTTTTATCAATTCTAGTCATTAATGTTTTTGTCTCCGTAATATTTTAGTTGAAAACAACTAAAAAATAAATCTATGTGGTATATCAGAAATAATTTTTTCCTCCTAACTTTAATTTCCGCTAGTATTCAGTGTGTAGTTGCGCAAACGGAATCAATAACTAATGAAAGTATTGAAGAAGCATACCTAAACAAATTCATAGTAGATTATAATAAAGGAATGCTTTCAGCCAATCCAGAAGATATCGTAAACTATTATTCAGAAGATATTCGGTTGATGCCAGCTTTTCAAAAGACACTTTTAGGGAAAGAGAATGCCTTACCCTATCACAAAGCCTTTTTTGATCGATTCGATGTTTTAGAATATAACAGAGAAACTATAGAAACACTGGATTTGGGGGGTCAGCTTTGCGTTTTAGGAATTTTTACTATCAAAGTAAAATTAAAGGCTTCAGAAAAAGTAGAAGAACTCAAAGGGAAGTATATAGACATATGGAAAAAAGAAAGTGGCAAACTGTTCCTTATTTCAGAAATTTGGAATTATAATCATCATACACCATTAACCGATGATTTACGTTTTCATAATCTTCCAGGTGTCGTAATTGCGTTTCAACCACACCTTCCTTTAGATACAGATATTAGATACGAAATTGGTGCATTAGACCAATTATTAGAAACAGTAATTAGACAACATGACCATATATCCTGGTCAATGGCTTATGATCAAGATGGTATTTTTTTATACAGTTATCAACCAGTTTATTACGGAAGAAAAGAATTGGATCCTTTTATAGAAAAGCATATGAAGGAACTTCCAATATTTGAAAAATTAGATGTACGAAACGATCGGATAGATGATTTTGGGACTTATGTCGTGGAATACGCTAGTCATATAGCAAATTGGAGAAGAGATGATGCTTCGGGTATTAGTACCGGTAAAGGAATTAGAATATGGAAACGACAACCCAACTGTTCATTAAAAATTTTCAGACAAATAGCTACCTATGATTAAATTATTAAAAACAACTTATTAATCTATTACTATTGTTATGAAACACTTCAAAAAGTTTAAAGTTTTTTCTTTTAGAATATTTATTGGTCTTTTTATCATTCCATTTTCATCAAAAACAGTTGCTCAGTATCAGATGAAAGGAAAAGTAATTAATGACACTATTTATTCTAAAGTTTTAACTGTTAATAAAATAGAATTAAATACACGCCGAAATATTAAAATTTACCTTCCGCCTGGTTATTCATCATCAAAAAACAAATATCCAGTAGTCTATTATTTCCATAGTTTGTTTGAGAATCCTAATCATGTTATTTCTAATCATAAAACTCCAGAAATTATAGATAAGAGTATTGCTAAAAATCAATCAGAAGAGTTCATTTTTGTGGTTGCAGATTTCACATCACCCACGATAGGAAGTCTCTTTGAAAACTCGGAAACAAGTGGTTTTTGGTTAGATTTTATAAGAAAAGAACTGGTTCCTTTTATAGATCAGAAATATAGAACGATTTCTGATAAAAACAGTAGAGCGGTAATTGGTCATTTTATGGGCGGAAGAGGAGCACTAAAGGTAGCTATGACGTATCCAGAAATCTTTAGTATTGTCTACGCTTTGCATCCTGTAGCGACTGGTTCAGGATACTTACCAAGAGCTTCATTAGATATTGATTGGAATATAATGCACACTGCTAAGTCTTATAAAGAAATTGAAGGAACAGGAAGAACCCAAATTTTTGCAAGCATCTGCCAGGCATTCCTCCCAAATCCTAATAGACCACCATTTTATTGTGATTTTTTGTTCGAAAAAGATGAGAAAGGAATATTAAAACTAAATCCAAAAAATGTAAGGAAAGAACAAAAAGAATTTCATTTGGATGAAAAACTAGACGAATACGTAGATAATTTAAGAAGCTTAAAAGCGATTGCATTTGATTGGGCAAGATTCGATCAGACACAAGCACATGTTATTTCCAACCGTAGATTCAGTAAAAAATTAATGGATATAGGTGTAGATCACGAAGGAATTGAATTTGTTGGAGATCCCTGGAATAAGTATTGGGGAGATAACGGACGTATTGCAACTAGAGTCTTACCTTTTTTGAATAAACACCTTAAATTTTAATGAACACTCAAATTATAAGAAAATGAAAGGTAAGTATCTGTTAATGAGTGTAATATTGCTATTGCTGTTCATGCAATGCAAAAATTGTTTAGAAACTTCAAATTATTATAATAAACAAGATCAAAAATCAGTACATGCTATTTTAAAAATATTAGACGATCATAGTATTTCTACTGAAGATAAAATGGATGTATGGGTGGATGATTTAGTTCATATGGCTCCCGGTCATCCTATAATTACTGAAAAAACCTCGTTAATCAAACACATCAACAACGAAAAACAATATGGTACTGCTGAAATGAAACACGAAATGATTGAGATGCATTCATATGATCAAATTGTTGTAATGCACGGTAAGGTGAGAGGAGTTTTTTTTTCAGCTAATAAGGATGTTTCAGATAATTTTGAAACTAAAAACATATTTGTTTTCAGAAGGATGAAAGATAATTCTCTAAAAATCTGGAAAGTAATTTTTAATATGACTTCTTAAACAAAATTCAGAATTTTAAAAGACTAAATAATGAAGAAGTATATATGCTTAGTTATTGCCTTAGTAGGACTATTAGCTTGTCAGAACTCCAAAAGTTATAATTCTGATAGATCTGAACCTTCAGTAAAAATTGAAGATCTTTTAAAAGCGCACAATCAAAAAATAATTCACTGAGAATACAGAGACAAATAGGATTACATATACATAAATAATAAAAAGAAAATAACGCTGTATATCAAATCATAATAACTTCTAGCTACTTTATATATAAGCCATAGTAACGAAACCAACATAATACTATAATATAATGAAACTGATTAAAAATTATTTATTTCTGATTTGTATACTATTCTCATTACTGGGATATGCACAAAAAATAGTAATTGAATTTGAATCAAATGGTAGAACTAAAAAAGGAACAGAACTTAATCCATTCGTAAAATTTATTGGCCAATGGACACTTAAAAATGACAATTGGACTCATAATTGGGGAAATGGAACTACAACTATAAAAATCCCAAAGCATCATACAGTATCACAAGATATCAATACTTCTAATAGTTTATTATCAATTGTAGATGGACCAGAACCTAATGGTCATATATTTTGGTCTTATAATCCAAATACAAAAGTGGTTGATCATTTATCCAGTTTTGGCACTATTAGAGCAGGAAAAGGAAAAGGAACCATAAATGAAAAAGGAGATGTCCAATTAAAGCTTTCGTTTGAAGGAGAACCAAAAGGAACTTATAGAATTTATAATTATAAATGGATAAATAAGGATGAATATCATATGAAATCTGTTCAATTTTCGGAAGAAAACATTCCGACAGGGCTGTTTTATGAAGGAGTTTTTAGACGTATAAAAAAGTAGCGTTATATAGAACTATTTGTATAATAAATAGTAAGAATAGCTTATATAAAATGAGGAATATAAAAACTTTGTAAATATTGGAATATTAGAAAAGACCGCTAATCATAGTTGATTAGCAGTCTTTTTAATGATTGATGAATGGTATTAGGTGTTGGCTAGATTGTCATAAAAATTTAAAAATGAATTTTTATTCGAATGGCCTGATCCAATGAAACGTCTTTATCCTGATCTTTCAATGATTTTACGAATTCTGGGGTCACACCGTGAATCTTTAAACTCTGTGCTTGATCTGCTGTGATATTAGTATATCCTAAATCTTCAAATGTCTTTACAAATTCTGGAGTCACATTGTGTATTTTAAAAGACATAATATCGTCTAATGCAATATTACCAAACTTGGTTTTTTTAAATTCTTTAATATACTCTGGAGATACATTATGAATCTTTAGAGACATCAGGTCATCTATATCCAGATTGTTATATCCAATTTTAATATACTCTGCAGCAGCATCTGGCGATACATTATGGATTTTTAATGACATTGCTTCTTCTAGAGAGATGTTTTTATAACCAGCTTTCTTAAAAGTATTAATAAACTCTGGAGTTACATTGTGAATTTTCAATCCTACAACTTTATCTAAAGGGATGTTTTTATATCCTGCATCGTTATACCTTTTGATAAAATCAGGTGTTACGTTATGTATTTTAAGAGAAATAATGTCATCTACGGATGAATTTTCATAACCAAGTGCTTTGAATTGTTTTATAAAATCATCTGGTGTTTGTTTCACATCTTGATATGCTTTACCAGAACTACTGGTAGAACTGGATTGGCCATTGCTCTTAGCAATTTTTACTTGCTCAGGAGAAATATTATGTATTTTTAATTTAATTGCTTCTTTTAAGGAAATATTGTTCTGCCCAGATTTTTTATATGACTGTATGAGATTAGCTGTGACATTATGGATTTTTAGATCTTTCGCTTCTTTTAAAGAAATATTGGGATATCCGATCTTTTTAAAACTACTAATAAACGTAGGCGTGATATTATGGATTTTTAAGTTTTCAGCTTCTTTTAATGTAATGTTTTTATACCCAGCATCTTTATAAGATTGGACATATTGAGGTGTCACATTATGAATTTTAAGATTCTGTGCTTCTTTTGCAGAGATATTAGTATATCCTTCTTTCTTGAAGTCTGTAATAAAGTCAGGAGATACATTATGGATTTTCAATTTCATATAATCATTTAATGACATCTTTTTATATCCATTGTCGTTATATGATTTAATGAATTCTGGAGAGAGGTTATGAATTTTCGCTTTAGTGATTTCCTTTAATGTTGCCTTTTCACCATTCACCTTATTGATAAATTTTATGTAAGCTACATCTACATCAAATAAATTTAATTTACTTACTTCCTTCATCGTATAGTTAGCGTACCCAAGTGCTGAAAGCTCTTTTCTATACAATTTCAATTTTTCTAGAGGAAGTCCTTTGTGGATAATATCTTCGAAATCGTCCTGACTTAAGGAAAGATTTTCTTCCTTTAGATACGCTAAATATGTAGTATCAAAATCTGTAAGAAAACAATGAACTAGTTCTTCATTATCTACAGTGAACCCTTGTTTAGATAACGCACTGCTGAAACTGGTATTTGGAGTGAAAGTATATCTTCCGTCTCCGATTCCATTTTCGAATTCACCCACATATACCATAGTACCGGCATCTCTTATTATTTCTATTTTTTGTTTATCACCAGAAGGAAAACCGGCAAAGAAAGATGGATCATAACACCGTGTTGTTGACCAAAAGCTACGTTTAAGAGGTTCTGCATTTCTGTACATAATACATAGTTTTCCTCCGCCAACTTCTGCATCCCAAACACCTTTAGTAAAATCATTTTTAAATTTTGACTCTTTAAAATGTTCATCCGTTGGAGTTTCTAATTCATTTGAAAAAACTTCATCAATTTCAGCGATTGATGGATTAATACTAACCGGATTAAATGATAATACGGTTACAGCCAGTAATGGAATAATGATTAGGTATTTCCATCCTGATTTTGCAGTCGATTTTTTAGAATTCATCATAATTATTCGTTTTTTGAGAAATGATTGATTGTAACTTGTTGCCAAGCCTGTTGGCATATCTGGGGTTGATACTTTTAGTAAATTCATTTGATAAACTTCTTTATCCTCACCTTTGATAAGCATACCGCTATCTGTGAGATATTCTAGGTTATTATCAATAGCTTTTCGATAGAACCATGCAAAAGGGTTAAACCATTGTACGGTCACTAATAATTCCACTAACAACATATCTAAGCTATGTTTGCCAGCAATATGCATTTGTTCGTGTTTCAAGATTTGTAAATAAGTATCGGGATTATATTGATTTGGGTTGATAAATATTCTGTTCCAGAAAGAGTAGGGGGCATGATTGGTGTCTGTTTCCACTATTTTGTACGTATCCACTTTTATACTAGGGTATTGTATCATTCTATATAATAATACAGCTAATTGAATTAGAAAATTAACACCAAAAGCCATAACCCCTAAAATATAGATATATATAATAATAGATTTCCAATCTAAGGAAATAATAGTAGGAGCAATGGTATTTGCAATGTTTTCAGAAGTTGCAGGAGACCCATTTTCTGATGGATTATATTGAATTTCATTTTTTGTAACTGGAGTTTCCGCTACTTGAGTAGTTTGATTTTCAATTTCAGCTTTCTGAAAAATAGTAGTTCTGAAGGAAATGTTTTCTGGAACTGATACAAAAGGTAATGAGAACGACACAACTATTAAACCAAGTAAAACCCATCTATTTAGTTGGTGAAATGTTTCTTTAGAAAGGAATAATCGATAGATAAGATACGATAAACCTATAAGTGCTGCACTGTAGATGATATAAGCCATTACTTATTGTTTTTAATGAGTTTAATAATTTCTTCTAATTCTTCGGTGTTTATTTTTTCTTCTTTGGCAAAGAATTTAACCAAAGCTAGCGGTGAGTTATCAAAATAATTATTGACTACTTCTCCTAAAACATCTTTTTGATATTCATTTTTAGAAATCAAAGGATAGTACTGAAAACTATTACCAAATGCTTTATGACTAATAAATCCTTTTTCTTCTAAAATTTTCACAATAGTGGCAGTGGTATTATAGTGGGGTTTAGGATCTGGTAGTTCTTCAATAATTTCTTTTATAAAAGCTTTCTCCAGTTTCCATAAACTCTGCATGATCTGTTCTTCTCTTTTAGCTAACTTTTGCATGATCTTGAAATTTGATATAGCAAACGTACTACTAATTAATTAGTTTTACAACTAATTGGTTAGTAGTTAAACTAATTAGTTAGTAGTTTTGGATTGTAAGTATCTGTTTTAAAGGTGCTTTGGAAGGTTGTTAAAAATGTGCTAAAGCGTTTTTAAAAAGGTAAGTTACTTAAATCTACATTTCCACCTGATAGAATAATTCCTACTTTTTTGTTTTGAAAACGCTCTTTTTCTCTAAGCAAAGCAGCTAAAGGAACTGCGCAAGAAGGTTCTATTATAATTTTCATACGTTCCCAAATTAAACGCATAGCATTTATAATTTCTTCTTCATCTACACGAATAATTTCTGAAACATATTGTTGTATAATTGGAAAAGTAAGATCGCCTAAAGGCATCTTAAGCCCATCTGCAGAAGTGTTAGTTGTTTGGTTAACTTCTAAAGCGCCGCTTTGTAATGCTCGATAGGCATCATCAACTTCAAAAGGTTCACCTCCAATTACGGTACAGTTCTTTCCAAAAAAATGGGCTGCTAATGAAGTTCCTGCGATCAGTCCACCACCGCCAACAGGAGTAAAAATATAGGCTAAATCTGGATGATCTTCTAGTAATTCTAATGCTGCAGTACCTTGTCCTAATATAACATTATGATCATTATATGGATGTAAAAATGTAGCTCCTTTTTCTTTTTGAATTCTATTGGCAGTTTCCTCTCGATCTTTATGAGTAGGAGGACATTCTATGATTTCTCCTCCATAATCTTTAACTGCATCCTTTTTTACTTGTGGAGCATTAGATGGCATTACAATATAGGCTTTAACACCTAAAATTTGAGCCGATAGAGATAGTGCTTGTGCAAAATTACCGGAAGAATGAGTAACAACACCTTTTGATTTTTGTTCATCTGATAATTGAAGAATAGCATGAGTAGCACCTCGCATCTTAAAAGCTCCCATTCTCTGAAAGTTTTCGCACTTAAAGTAAAGATCTGCGCCAGATATTTGATTGAGAAGTCTCGATGTTAATACGGGAGTTCTATGGATATGCGATGCTATAGTTTGTGCAGTATCAGTAAGACTTTTTGCGTTCATGATGGAAGAAATAAATATCCAAACGAAGATACTATTTTTTCCTACCTATAAGAAGCGTATTCGTTCCGTAAACATTGTCGTGGAATTGAAATTCAATTTCTTTAGAATATCTATGTATTATTGATTTTGTATCGGTGTCATCTTTTAACTGAATTCCAGCGTTAAAAATTATATTTCCCTTTGGTTTTAACTGTTTTGTTAGGGAATCCCAGAATTCAATTGTATAGAATTTATCTGGTACTTTTAAATCAATAAAAATATCAATAATGATAAGACTAAAGGAGTTTTTATAATCATTTATAAAATGATAAGCATCCTCAGATATGATAGATAAACTATTATTTTGAATAATGTCAAATTCTTCTCCAGCTAATTTGATAATAACTGGATCTATTTCTACGGCTGTTATATGTCCGCTATGATTATACTTATTTTTTAACGTCTCTATAACACTTCCTCCTCCCATTCCTAACAAAAGGATATTTGCTTTACTATCAAAATATATCTTAGATAGCCCATAATCTAGAATTCGTTGTAATGAACCGTAAGAGTAATTAGCAGTTTCACTATCCAAAACTTTTTTACCATTCATCCAGGTTATTTTCAAGGTTCCATTGACTTTGGATTGAATTTTTCTGGAAACTGGCGGCATATAACTAACGATTTTTTTCATATACTAGTATTGAAGATAGTTAGTAGCGATATTAAGATTATAATAAAACGTGTAGATTATCGATATTCAATTTTTGATAACCCACACGCTACTTTTTTAAATTATTATAACGCGTTTGCACCAGCTTCTGCTACAGCATGATCATTTTCTACGCTACTACCACTTACTCCAATTGCACCAATAATCTCATCGTTTTCGTTCTTGATAGGAACTCCTCCAGGAAACGTTATTAATCCTCCGTTAGAATGTTCGATATTGTATAAAGAACCTCCAGGTTGAGACAATTCTCCGATAACACCTGTATTCATATCAAAGAAACGAGCAGTCTTTGCTTTCTTTAATGAAATATCTAAGGATCCCAACCAAGCGCCATCCATGCGTGCGAAAGCAACTAAGTTCGCTCCAGCATCAACAACAGAAATATTCATTTTAGTATTTAATGCAATTGATTTTTCTTTTGCAGCGATAATTATTTTTTCTGCTTGATCTAATGTAATGTTCATTTAAATTTTATTTTATGAGTATTCTAATTTGGCAACAATATCTTCATAAAACGGTACCGAAAATATGAATTACCTCATAAATAAAATATAAAGTTTTGTTTATGATTGTATATTGTGAAGTAATATAATGGAAGACAGTTGTTTATACTAAATTATATTAGATGCTTAATTATTATTCGGACTTTTTATAAGCTTCTTTTAGCCATTCTGTAAGTTCTGAATCTATTTGATCAATAGATGTTAATTGAACTCTATGTGTACACATGGTTCCAAAAGGACCGGAATCTAATAATCGATCAGTTGTGGATGCGTCTTTTAATTTTAACCCAAGATCGATTCTTGTTTTAGTTGCTGGTTTAATAAGTGCAAACTGTTTTTTTCTTATAATACTTACACTAGTTTTTTTAGGAGTATTTATGACATCAGCACCAAAAGAATTAACTACAGTTAATAGTTTTTGATAGATTGGTAATAAACTTTCTTTTCCTTTATACTGATTCGTAACTAAGTCATCCAAAGTTTCGTTTGATTTTTTAGATAGTGCAATAATTGTATTAGCAAAACCGTGTGTAACTCCATGTTCATCCTTTAAAAATTTCATGGCTTCTCCATGTTTTGAAAAAGATTTTTCTTTTAGAATTTTTTTCCATTCGTCTAATGATTTACCTGTTTTTTTAGGCATATTACTAATCATGGTTTGTAGTGCTATGTCCATACTTTAATAGTTAATTGATCGTTTCCCAGTTTCTAAATATGTGATAAGGTTCAAATATGATTTTTCATTACCGCTAATAAAAAATTTCATTAATGATACGTATTTTGGATTGTTCTTATATCCAACTCCATAAGAAGTTACCTTGGTTTTTTTAGTTGTGATAGTCTCAAAAGATATAATATTATAAAGATCTTTTTCATCTTTTTTCATGAAATTTGGGAAATTAGGAGTAAGTTCTGCTTGTAGGGTGATCATTTTTTTTGGCACATAATTTATCACATTAAGATGTATTGTCGTGCTATCCCCAATCTTTCCGTGCTTATTATAATTGGTTTTTATTTTTCCATTGATTTTGAAATCAACTTCCGCTATTGCTACTGCCCAATTTTCCCAGCCTTTTTTTGTTGTATATGCATTCCAAACAGAATCTAATGACACATTAATTATAAATTCTTGTATGAGTACAAGTTCCTTTTTATTGGTAGAATCAATGGTAGAAGTAACTCTTTCTTCTGTTTGCAACTTTTGATCTTGTGAATAAAGGAATAGGAAAGGAAAAATAATAAGCATGGTAAGAAAAGATGTTTTCATTTCAATATGAATTTAGTGCGAAGTAAGAAAAACAAAAAATACTATGATAGTAAAAAATTAACCTTCTCTATCCAAAGGGAAAAAGTTAGGTTCATCTTTGTTGAATTCTTGCTTGATAAATTCCTGAGGATTAAAACCCGAAAAATGATTAAACTCTTTGATGAAATGAGATTGATCGGCATATCCGCATTGATAAGCGATTTGGGACCATGATATACTTTCTTTTTGTTTAATTTGTTTGAGTATTTCATTGAATCGTAAGATTCTTTGATAATATTTGGGAGTCACACCTATGTATTTTTTGAATTGATCTATAAGGTGTTTTTGGGTATATGGATAGTTCTTGGTGGCTTCATTAAAATTAGTTATGGGTTCTGTTTCCAGCTTTTTTACTACAGAAAGCAATTCGTTAGATGGTGCTTTGGATTCATTAAATCTATTAGTTAACCATTTTTCTGCTACACTGAATTTATCTAGAGAAGTCTCTTTTTTTAAAAGGTTTTCTCTTAGTAGTGTGAGTTCTTCTCCAAAAACTTCTTCATGAGATAAAACTTTATTACTCACGTCTGCAGCGGGAAAATGAAAGAAAGGATATGTTCCAAAAGGCTTAAATTGAATTACAAACATCTCGGATTCTGGATGGGCAGAAATGGATATGTAATTTTTGTGTATTCCAGATATCCAGGCTTTTGTAAATGTTTTTTTAGGTTTTAGAGTAGTATTATCAAATGTATTTCTTGGTATGTCATCTAATTCGAATATAATAAACACGTGCCCTGTTGGTATTACACGCTCTATAGAATGATCTGGTATAAAATTTTTAAAATGAAATATAGATTCAATGTATTCGCTAATTGGAGAGTTCAATTGATGAGTTTCGAATATCATATATATAAGTGTATGTTAATAAAAACTTTGTTAACGCTTTATTTAAAGAAAAACGTTATAGATTAACCCGATACCAATCATTTCTTTATTTACATCTGCCTAAATTTGATAGGTTTTATTTTTATGTCTGGCATATGCTGTAGGAACAGAATTAGGTGATTTCTAATTTCCTTTTCTCACAAATTATAGTGCTTAGGGACTATTATTAATACTATTTATCAGTTTCTTGAGTCTGTAATTTCTTTATAAGTTTTAAATCGTCTTTCATTTAGTCATTGGCTTCTTCAAATTTAAAAAAATATAGTTTAAACTTCTCTAAATAAATTAAACTGATGTATATCAATATGAACCGAACGTTTAATAATAAAAAAACATATTGTTATTACATCTATAATTACATCAGTATATGATTTTTCTATGTTAGTAACAATTCTTAAAAGAGATAAGCTTTTTAGAGTACATATTCGTACAAACAATACTTTTGCAGAAAATACTAACTTCTTCATTAGAAATAGCATAGGAACGAATTTTTCACTTCTATTCTTACGGATCACGTTATTGATACAATTGCTGTTGTTAATACTTTAAAAAAGGTCGCAAGAAAAAGTAGAATTAATAACGTTAGGTGGTATTATGATAAAAGGTAAAAAAAAGAATGGTAAAATCTAGTTCGATATTAAAACGGTCATTATTGACAAATTATAAAAATTGTTGCAATGACTTTAAATAGAGTGATTTATATTATTGATAATGTTTTAATACATAAGTAATTATTATCATATTGTTTTATAAAGTGTCGTAAACTTTGGTACGCCTATTTTTTTTATAATAGATTCAAAATTTAATTGGTACAAACTCTAAAACAATAGCACCTTCATATTGGTTTACTATGAAGGTGCTACAAGCTATAAAAATTAGTTGGCAAATAATATTAATTAATAAGCGATTAACTTTGATGTAAAGCTTTTCGAATCAACACGGACATTTATAAAATAAATACCGCTTTTTAGGTTTGAAATATGTATGGATTCATTATGGGCATTTTTCTGTTGATAAACCATTTTTCCAAAAGAATCGTATACCTGAATTTCAGAATTTAATCCAGATTTTTTTAGTTGAATGATAGCATTGTCTGTATTAGATGGATTCGGGTAAACAGTAAAGTAATCCTGAGTATCTAATTCATCAATACTTAAAGTTGTGTTGTCTACGATAACATCTAACTCAGTAAATTCAAAATTACCACTACTTTGATATCCCTCTACTACTATAGATACTTCATGTAGCTTTCCAAGATCCATTCCTAGAGATTCCCATTTGTCAAAGTGAGCAGAAATATCAATAGAACCACTAGAGCGTTCATCTTGTCTGATACTAAAATACTGCTGAAATGTTCTATTTCCGACTATAGATGGTTTATTTACTCTTGTGTTTTCATATATTTCATAGGTACTCCCATCTACAGTAAAAGTATCTATAAGGGATGCTCCAGCGGCCATAGAGGGTATCCAATTACGCCAGTCTTCTATAATGTAATATTCTACCAAAGGTTCAACAGTCCACCCATATACAGATAAATAAGAGTTTCCAGAAGAACTAGATGGATGATAATTACAATTGTAGGTCGAAGAAAATTTACCGTATTCTTGATGTTCTTTAGTCTGATCATATCCTAAACCTCTACGAGATAAATAGTTTTGGATACCACTCCAATTCCCACTAAATAATGCCCCATTTCCCAAGGTCATACAAGCAGTCCCCTGCGAATTTTCATTCCATAATTCATATCGAAAACCATCTTGTGTTCCTGCTTTTTGGTCGGCTCCGGTTTCGATACAAAATTCTTGAGCACTTAACATCTGAAAACTTAAAAAAAATGCAGCGTAATAGAATAGAGTACGAGATTTTGTTAAAGAAATAATAGTTCTTTTCATAAGTATTTTTCTTGAGGCTTTTGTGTATCGCAAATTTATCAAATACAACGTTCAAATTACCGGTTGTTTAAAGATTTTCACGAAAACTAAAATCCATTTTTCGTACTGTTTTTCGAAAAAATAATTACAAAGCAAACACTAGGTCAAAATGTATTACTATATAAGTTGTATTATTTATTTTTGGATGTCTTAGTTTATTTTATCAAGTTTATAAGAGTGTATGCATAATTCGTATTACCAGTTTTAAGTAACATCAAAGTATGCTACTCGTTATTTTCTGTTATCAGTTTTTTTATAAGTGAAATCTGGCCAAGATGGTAATAACTGTGTTCAATGAAACCTTCAATATTTCGTAAGTAGGTCCCATACTTTTGGTCTATAAATATTTCATCTAATTTTTGATCATCCATTTTTTCTATTTGAAGAATAAATTCTTCAGCATTGGTTAAGAATTCGCTGATAAGGTTTTTCCAATCAGTTTCAGATGTAACAGGCGGCATATCAAAACTAAACTTATCTTTAATTTCAAGTTTCCCTCCGATAAAAACATTTAGAATCCCACCAAGGTAGTAATTGATATGATATGTAAGTATTGCAATGGTATTTAAGGTTTCGATTTTTTGATTAGCCTGTTGCCAAGTCATACTTTCTATTTGTTGTTTATAGTTGGTGTTTGCAATCCAAGTACCATTCAATAAAACTTCTCTTAATCGGTTAGCAATAAGTTCACTTTTTGTCATTATTAACTGGATTTAGTTTTAGAGCACTTAAAATACAATAAATCTGGATTTCTGCTAAATCTTTGTCGTAATGCGTACTTTTATTTACTAAAGATTCATTATTTTTATTTAACAAATCTTTTAATGTTTTTAGTTGCTTCTTGCTAATAGTCTCTCCAACCATATTCCTCCGTTATGCAATAGAATATAAAACTCGTATAATTATCGATTATTGAAGACTTTTGTTTATTGAACTGTAGTTTATAAGTTTTGAATTGTGTTTAATTAGTAGTAATATTCAGTATTAGAAGTGTAGGGAAGGTGATGAGCTATACATTTCAGATTGGAACTAAGCCAAATATAAATATTTTGCTTTTATCTAATGAACGTCAAATTTTGTATTTAGTGAATTTTAGAAAAGGTAAAGACGTTAAGATCAAATCCAAAAACCCTATCTTTTCTTATACCTAATTTCCATTTGTTATTTTCGTCTAAGTGGGTGTTTTACTATTAGTTTACGTTAATTTTTCCTATTTCTAAGTTCGATTATGATTTTACTTTCTTTTGATGTTTCTGCTGGGATATTGTATGAATTCCAGAAATCAACATTAAATTCTTTTGCTTGATTTTCAATACTCGAACCAATATCCATATTTTTATTAAATGGATAATTTTCTAAATCTTCAGTTATTATTTTATTAATAAATAACTCTTTTTTAGGATACTTTGTGAAAAGTATTTTGTTTGATTCTAAACCTCTAAAAATTCTCCAATTATCTTCTTCTTTCTGATATTTCAGATACATTTTACCATCATATTCTTGATATTCCAAAACTAAATTGTAATATACCTGAAGAGCGCCATTTGTAAATCTTCTTGCCCAAGACTTATTTTTTATAGCCTCTCTTGTTAGTTCTATTTTTACAAAAGCAAAAGTTTCTGTGTCTATAAATAGGGTAGAATTTTGAAATGGTTTGTCGATACCATTTATTTTATAAACCAGTCCATTACCGTATGGTAATACACTTTCTAGTTTATATTTCCATCCGTTTTTTCCTTTTATTGGGCCGTAATCAAATCGAATTAAGTCGTCTTCAACTAAATCTATAATCGAGTTTTTTCGCTCCGAATTTTTATTCCAAGGGTGTTTATCACCTAAATAATTTGTTTTTACTTCTAATAATTCTACCATAGGCTCTCTTTTTGTTTTGTAGCCTTGATATAAAAGTTTTGTAGCACATTCTAGGTACTCAACATACCTATCGTCTTCTTTTTGAAGATCTCTTACATAACCTTCTAAAATATAAGGTTGGTTAGGATAGTTATTTTCAATTTCTTTATATGCCTTTCTTACTATTTCTTTAGCTGTAAGTTTTTTTTTCTTAGTTGCAGTTATGACAACTTCTTCAAGATCGGTGGTTTTAGCCGAAAGTGATATTTTTTGATTTTCACTAAAATTCTTTACTTTTTTTGATACCGATGAATAACCTATTATTGAAATTATCACGATACTTTCTTCTTTTCCTGGTGGTAAGTGGAAAATAAAAAATCCATTATCGTTTGTTATTGTTCCTATGGATTCTGATTTAATGTATACCGAAGCGAATGGTATTGGCTCGGAGGTTTCTAGGTCTAAAATCTGACCTGAAATTGAGAATGTACTATTTTGGGAAAAGCTAGTAAAAGAGGCTAACAATAAAATAATTGCGGTGTATGTTTTTAAAAATCTGTTCATAATCTTTAGACGATTTGACTAAAATATTGTTACATCTTTTAATTTATTGAGATTATATTTTATACGATTTCGAAAGGTTTGTGTATTAGATATAATGTATAAGTACAATGAATAATAACTACATATTAAAGCTATTTTCTTAACCATGAATTAAAATCACAATTGACTTTAGTTTTTATTTTCTCATAATACTCATCACCAGCTTTAATCTGATGACCGGTCATTTTTTTTGCTAATTTAGGAGCCATGCGTTTAAACATTAAAACTTTTGATCTAGGCATATGCCATTCATCCCAGTCAGTTGGCACAAAATCAGCAGCTAATCGATACCAGCCATAAGCTTTAGCTAAATCAACCTTTTTGCCTTCACCAATTTCCCACATAATCCCTAAACTTCGCATAGAATTATGAATACCAAGACAGGCTGATTTCTCAAAATAAACATAAGCTTTTTTATAATCAACAGGTATTGTGTCATTACCTTGAACATACAATAAACCCAAGCTATGAATAGAGTAAGCGTGATTAACCTCTGCTCCTGCAGTTAGCCATTTAACTGATTTCTCTTGTGTTTTTGAGTCTTCATGAAATTTAAGTGTTTCGTCTGTGAAACAATTTTTTTGTCCATAAGTATGTTGAAAAAGTATAAAAAATAGAATTAATAACTGAAAATTTGTCTTTTCAATTTTATATAGTTGTTTCATGGTTTACCTAATAATTGTAGTATGATTTTTATTTGAAATGTATTGTTAGAAATAGATGGATCTTTTTTTGTGCTTAATTATTTAGTAGGAGCTTTTATTTATAAATCATTGCTAATGTTTTGAATAAAGTATGTTTTAATCCGCTTTATTTTTTTGTTAGAAGATTTTTATCACACCAATACCAGACAGCATCTTCACTTCCAAGTTCATAGGGAGCAAATTTATCAAATTCCATCCCGATTTTTTCCATTACTCGGATTGATGCTTTATTTTCTTTCATTGCAATTGCAATTATCTTTTTTATTTTGAGTGAATCAAACCCATAATTTAAAATAGCACTAGATACCTCTGTTGCAATACCTAATCCCCAATATTTGGGCAAGAATCTATACCCAAGATCAATTTCATCAAATTCAGGTAGATACGCCAAACCGGCCCAGCCTACAAATTGCATTCCATTCTTTAAGAAAGTAGCCCATCGTCCAAATCCATACTTCTTATAGTCATCAATTCTTGTCTGTATTGCCTTTTCTATTTCTTCAATTGATTCTACCACGGGTTCCCCCGTATAAATTTGTACATCTGGTTCAGAATGTAACTCGAATAACTCTTCTTTGTCATCCAGAGTAATTTTCCTTAACAACAATCTTTCTGTTTCTATCAAATTTTTCACTTTAATGCTTATAACGTTTTATATATGGTAGATTGTTTAGTACCCCCCACCGTTTCTATGTAGATTATATATTTTTCATAATAAAATCTATACGCCATTCCAAATATATAAAAACCTCTTGATCAATCGTCAAAACCTATTATGACATATGCTTGATGTTAATATTACTTTTTATTTTAGTTATTACTTTTTCAACTTTATTATTCAATTCCATTTCTCCATTTATTCTCAGAACTTCACACGTTAGTAATTCAATCCAATCATTGTGGATTTTTAAGGACCTTCCATTAAAATTTGGATTTTCGTATTGCTTAGCCCATTCTAGGAATGCTTTCGAATTCTGTTTAATTTTTTTGTCCGTTAACAATTTTTCTCCGTAACGTTCGGTTTCTCGTTTTTCAAGTCGTTCTATCCTTTTGCTATTGTTTAAATACAGGAATATTGCCAAATCAAAAGAGGTTTCCCATTCTTTTCCCCAACTCACCATTGAACCACAAATAATTACATTTTCAAATTTCTTAAAATCAACTTTTAGGTTTTTGTTTCGTTTAGTTAATGGTATTTTTTCTTGGAAAGGAGGTTGTGTTTTTTTCCAATAGTAATCATCAACGTCTAAATGTACAAAATTCGTTCTTTTTTCAATTTCATTTCCAAGAGTTGTTGTTCCTGAACCCGAAGCTCCAAATATCAAAATCTTCATTCTAAATTAATATGTTTTAGATATTGTTATATTACTGGTAATGGTTTTGCTTATAAAATGTAGCTTGTAAAATGGCGTTAACTTTTCGGGTTAACAAAGAGCTTAAGTTTTTCATAAAGTCAAATTTGAAAATAGCGAGGTATTAGAAAATACAAGCAGACCTTTCGATTTAGCTATTATTAGCTATGTTTTATATACGTTTATACGTTTCCAAAGTAACTACTAATTCCACTTAATATACTTTGAACGGCGTAAGAAGCCAAAATTAGTCCCATTATTTTACTTAAAACAGTAATTCCATAATCGCCAATAACCTTCTGTAAATGATTCGCCATTAGAAGAATAAAGCAAGTAAGACCAATAACAAATAATACAATAATAGTTGTTATAGTTTGTTGCTGAATTGTATATATGTGATTATTTGTCATAAGTACAACTGCCATAATTGCTCCAGGTGATGCTATTGAAGGAATTGCAATTGGAAAAATTGTAACGTGTTTATAGTCGGTAATTTGGTTTTTTTCCAATTCAGGTTTACCGTCTCCAAATATCATAGTAAGTGCGAACAAAAATAGTATCACTCCACCAGAAATTTGGAAAGCATCAAGTGATACTGACATTCCTTCTAAAATCAGTTGTCCAATTACAATGAAAAATAAAAGTATCAAGAATGCCATTATTGATGCTCTTATTGCAATCTTCTTTTTGTGGGTTAAATCAAACTCTTTAGTTGCTTCAAGATATACAGGTATGCTTCCAACTGGATCGATTACTGCAAACACAAAGAATATAGTAGTTAAAATTTCAATCATTTATTTTATTCGTTTTGCTTGTGTTATGAAAGATAAACCTTGTTGTCCCATCGTCGAAGTCATTATTCCCTCAAAAAGTGGTTCGGGACAGTTTTTAGGAATTTTCCATTCCAAAATAAAGTTTGAACCTGTTCCGCCAGAAACATCAATTTCGTCTATTATGATCTCTGTTGTTTCCATAGGTGCTAGAAATATTGGCGAGTCAAAATATTTTCTAATAGATTTTCCATTGGTGTCATAATATTCTGCTCTTAAAAGATAAATTGAATCTGATTCACTTATGTTTCTCATACTTATCATTGAAGTTAAGTTATGAGTTTTATGTTCCGTATTGCTATAAATTTGAGAATAGACTGATAGATATGATTTTCCAAATTCTAGTGAATCTTTTGTTGATAAGTTTATCGCTCGTTTTGACCAATTTTTAGGGTTAACAGAACTGATTTCTTTTTTTTCGTTGCAACTAAAAAGTAGGGAAATCAATAATATGCTTAAATATTTTATTTTCATTTCTACACAATGTTTTGTTTAAATATTTGCTAGTGTTTAATATATATGTTGTAGCTGATTAAATTGTTATCCAACTATTTATCTTTTGAGCGCATCGATTGCTAACTTTTTTTCGCTGTAAGTATTGCGCCTTGCAAAAATACAATAAGCATTCGATTCATCACATAGCAACTATGATCACATATATCATGTTAGCAGTTATTTTATTCCAGTTTTGTCAATTTATTATTTCTTCCAATCGTTTTTCTGGAAATATCATTCATATATATAGTGTCATTCTCAAATCGATAAACTCTTTTTAGAATCGCATATTCTTCTCCGACGAATTGATTCAGTTTAAAGTCAATTTTTTGCGGTCTCCTTGAATCCAAATAGTTGCTCATATCTGGACTATAAATTTTATTGTCAAAATAAATAGTATAGTTTTTAATTACCTCGTTAGATTCTATAATTCCTAAATTTTCTAGCTTTTTGTATGCAATATTAATTTCACCAAGTTCATTTGATTCAAATTCTTGAATAGAACTATTAAATTTAATTTTTGCTTTAATAACTTCCTTAAATCTCAAGAGTAACGAATCGGGTTTGTCTGTTCCATTCCAAGAATAAGTATATCCAATATCTACGCTGTCAATTTTATTATATGATTTTCGAGATAGAGTTATTTTATCATTTCCAATTTCATAAAAACCTTTTTCCGATTTTGTTTCGAAAAAAGTTGGGTATGAGAACTTGTACATAGAATCATCGTATAGTTTTAATTCACAAGACTCAGTTTCATTAAGGTATTCGATTTTTTTACTACAGCCATAAATAAATAAGGAAGTAATTATAATAAGTATGATTGTCCTAATTCTCAATTTAAAATACGATTTTTATATTGCACCACAACGTTTAATATATGGCAAGTTGGGCAGAAAATAAGCGATTACTTTCGGATTAGCCACAAGCCAAAACTTTTTATTTTGTTTTAATTTTTCTTCTTTAATACCAAATCAAAAGATTTGGCGACTTTGCAAATAGATAATGACCTTTCGATTGATCACTTAACTGCTATGATCACATATATCATGTTGTGCATAGTTTTTACTTATTAAACTTCGATTTTATTCTGTTCAAGAATGAGCTTTTTTCAATGTAAAGTTTATTAATTGACTCAGCTATTTTCTCCACCTATCCTGTCTCGTGATTCCAAAATTGCAGTTCGTCAGTTAAATTTCCATTCCCGTTGTGAGTCAATATTAATTGATTACCAAATCCGTCTGCTCCAATTGCGATTCCATTGTCAGGAACCCCATTCCATTCACGAGCATTTTTTGTTTCAAGTCCAATATGGTTACAAGTCTGACTTATTCTTTTTCGGTCAGATTTATCAAAAAATGGATAAAGTTCAAATTCAAATTCGTCTGTTATTAATTCACCTCCATTATTGTTGATCATTCGAGCTTTAAATTCAGTTGGGAGTTTGACATTTAATTCAATTTCAGATTCTTTTATGTATTTCGGGTTAATTGGAAATGGCATTTTTTAATTAGTTAGATTTTTTACTTCTTTTCAAAAAGAAAACTCCAGTGATGATTAGGATCGAACTGATAGCTATGTTTTCCCAAGATTTATCTATATATCCTCCCCAACCATAAAAGCCATCATTTTTATAAAGGAGAATTAAAACTCCCAATAAAATGATTAGAATTCCTATTAGCTTACTTCTTATCATCAGAATATTTTATCATTTTGGAATTATGCACCTAACGTGAGTCTGTGTATTAACCTGGTTTTGTTTATTCAAATATATAGAAGTTGTTTTTATTAGGTATTGGAATCAAGATTTTTGTCAAAAAGTGCTTAAAATGATTCTTTCTGATTCTAAAGGAGGCATATTTTGGTAAAAACAGGATCAAAACAGCCTTGATCTTGTTCATCAATGCTTCGAACCCCAGTATAGACAATGTTCTTTTGAGGTTATAACAAGTAAAAACCAGAGATACTTCACCTAAGACTTTCGTTTTAAATATTTATTATCCTTTAGATCCTCAGTAAATGTTATAATTGCGCAACTGAGTAGTAAATAAATTATTACGATTATATAAAAATAAACTTTGGAAAGATTCATTTTGTGAATATACATGCTAACGTTTAATATATGTGTGGTGGCGAGGCAAGTTGTTACCTAATCGTCGATTTTTCTGCGCAGATTTTATTCCTTTTTCAGCTTTAAAATCACTGCGCCATCCTAAATATACAAGAACCATTCGATTAATCACAATCTAAGCCATGATCACATATATAGTGTTAGCTTTTCGTTTTTATTTTTTCCAACCAGGTCCATTTTGTTCATTGCAAGGATCCGCAAGTTTATTCCAGTGGGTTAGTTGCATTGGAGGTTCTCCTTTCTCAGCTAGTTCGCACATTTCATAAAATTCCTGAAAATAATCAGGTGATAATATAGAATAACCTTGTCCTTGGTAATTTAAATTAATTTTACCACGTTGTATTGCTTCCCAGAATAATTCTTGATTTTCTTTTGTTAAGCTTCTTAAATCCAATTTTCGACTTATCCATTCGTCTGATTCCAAATCTAGAAATCCCCAACCAGCCTCCATTTCGTCAGTCAGATTATCGTTAGGTATTATAACTTTAAGCCATTTAGCGAGAGGTTTTCCTCCTTCCAGTTCACGTAATTCTTTTATTACTATTTTGAGAATTTCGTCATAACCAGTCCATCTTCTTGCAAAACATCTTCCATCCTTTAATATTATAAATCCACTTGCCATTTTATTTTATTTGATGAAAGCTAACGTTTAATATATGTGTCGTAGCAGGGCAAAATGTTACCCTGTTTTTCGATATTTCTGCGCAGATTTTATACTTTAATTCAGCTTTAAAATCACTGCGCCATAGCAAATATACACGAACCTTCCTATTAAACCCAAATCTAAGACATGATCACATATATCGTGTTGTAGATAGTTTTTATCCAATTATTTCGTCGTGACGTTTCCTCAAATTTTTCCAATTCATATTCGTTGTTGGATTTAAAAAGTTTTTATATGCAGTAGACATTTGTCTTGCCGCTTCTTTAGGCGTAACTCTTCCAGTAGCCGTCCCCATTCCGGGACAAAGTACTTTTTCAATTTGAACCTTGTTATTTTTGTTATAATTAGCAACAGCTGTAAGCATTGCAAAAAAAGAATTATAGACATTATCCGTTTTGGAAATATCTGTAGGTACTCTCATTGTTGGCGTGTGAGCTAAGAAAGGGTGATGTTCGTTTTCAGTAAGTACTATTATTGAAGTTCCGACAGGTTGTTCTCCATAAAATTCTTTTTGTATTCTTTTTTGAACATTATATTGGATTTTCATTCCAAAATAATTTCGAATAGCCAAATCAATTCCGCCATCCATTAAACCAAATGAATTTGCAGGACTAACCAAACAGTCAAATTTTCTAACATATTCGAAATTTCCATTTATAATTTGAATTTCAGGGAATTCTTTAAAAGATTCTTTCCATTCAGAGCATAATTCTTCTTGAAGATCAATCAATGTTATTTCGAATAATTTTGGAGATGTCGACATTAGATTATTTTTTATTTCACTTAAGTAATTATCTACAACGTTTAATATATGTGTCGTAGCAGGGTAAAATGTTACCTTGTTTTTCGATTTATTTGCGCATTGATTGCTAACTTTTTCATTCTGCAAGCATTGCGCCTTACCAAAAATACAATAACCATTTGATTGATTACCTAGCTGCTATGATCACATATATAGTGGTGTAGATAGTTATTTTATTTTAATTGATTCGAAAATTTCTTTTGTAATTGGATTCCATTGCTCTTTTAATTCCAAATGACAATTGATATTTCCAATTATTGTATTATCATTGGTATTGATAAAAAACATTCTAGAGAAAGTTTTCTTACCATAGAACGAACGTAGCATCAAATTCTGTAAGATGCATTTTTATGTTATTTATGCTTATTGTATCATTAAAGTAGAATTTTGAATCATTTCCTCTAAATGCAGATTGAGAAAATGTTTTACACCATTGAAGGTTTTCTGATTGCTTAGGAATTCGCATAAATGAAATTTCAATAGATTTCTCTTTATTTTTAAAATAATCATCCGGCTTGGGCACTCCAGCATATTCAGGAATATAATCTTCTTTTGAAACACGAATGAAGTCTTTAGGAATTAACATTGTTAAATCCCCATTTAAGATTTCTTTCCTTTCAAGTTCAAGTTCTGTTAGGGATAATGAGATTAAACTAATGATAAGGATTAAGATATACTTAATTTTCATTTCGATTTTTATTAATATTAGGTTTTGATTTACACGAATCTTCTCGGTTAATAAGCTGTAATATGCAATTATCTACAACGATTAGTATAAGGAACGTAGGGCAGGTGATAAGTACTATCGTTTCGATTTATTACTTAGCGAACTTTGTAAATATTCAAAGACCTTTCTGCAAGCACAAATGACCTATGTTTTTTATACATTGTTGGCAATAGTTTTATCCAAAGTATACAATTCAATCATCTGTTTTTTCATGTAAGATTCAGGCGTGTTTTTGAGAATAAAATTCCTGATTTTTTCCGTAAACCTATTTGTTATTGCAATCTTTGATGTAAGTCTTGATTGCTTAACTAATTTTTCAACTTTTTCTTTTCTATAATTAAAGAAACTTTGGCAGGCTGTTTCTATTGTTGTTGAATTATTAATGAAGTTAGATAGATAGAAGGCATCTTCAATAGCTTGAGCACCTCCTTGTCCTAAGTCTGGTGTCATGCTATGCGCAGCATCGCCAATTAGGCAGATATTTCCTGAGTTCCATTTATTAAGTAGCTCTAAATCGGAAAGATCCCCTCTAAATATTTTATTTCCTGTTGTGTTTTTAATTAGATTATTCACAAGTGGATGAAATTCTGAAAACATATTAGTTAATTCTTTTTTTAAGTTTTCTTTATCATCAGTTAAATTTGGGGCACTTAATTTTACAGCAAACCAATATACTTTCCCTTCTGTAATTTTCGATACACCAAATTGTAATTTTTTACCCCATAGCGTAAAACCAACAGACTCTAATTTATTTTTTATATCATAATCTGAGATTCCTCTCCAACATGTTTGTCCTGAATACCTTAATTTACTATTTGGAAATAATTGTTTTCTCACATTAGAATTTATTCCATCTGCACCAATTATAGAATTTGTATTTACAAAGGACCCATCTATAAAGTTTACTTTTAAAGATTGATCTTTATTTTGTGAGTATGCTTTAAAATTTTTATTCAGTTCAATATTTTCTTGTGCTACGTATTTGTATAAGATTTGTTGTAATTTCCCTCTATGAATTGCCATTGTTGTGTAACCAAATTTTTCTTGAACAAAACTTTGGCTAGAATCAGAAATTGGGTTTAGTTTATGATCAGCTACTAAAATCCGGTTGAAAATATTCCCAGCATTTTGAATTTCCTTTAACATTTTAGGATTAATCCATTCTAAAACTTGAAGAGCATTTGGTGATAACCATATTCCGGCTCCCACTTCTTTTAAAGATTCTGCTCTCTCATATAATCTATAAGATATATTTAGTTTGTCAAAAGATAGTGCTGTTACTAGTCCTCCAATTCCTCCTCCAATTATTGAAATATTATTTGTCATTTTTTAGCCATTGTTAACGATTAGTTTAAGATAAATATCAAGCTAAAAAATCCAATATTTTAGAATTGTACACTGAGCTTATACTTATTTGTAGTTTTATTCCTTATTAAACTTTATAGATATCACATTGGTGTCTCGTTTTTATTTTATTGTAAATGTAGTAGTTAATCCAACACTAAAATTTCTTGGTAATTTTTCAACCCCCAAAATAGCTCTTGAATGTTTCCCTTTTTCTTCTAATACTTTCACAAATAAATCCGAAGCTCCGTTTACAATATTAGGAGAGTCGTCCCAATTTTCTCCTGATTGAAAATAAGCATCAATATGATTCAGTCCTACAATTTCATCAAACCCTATTTTATTTTCTACTTGGGATAAAACATTCAAGGCGCATAATTCCATGGCTTTATAGCCTTGTTCTGTTAAAATTTCATTTCCTAATCGCCCTTGATAAAGATATTCTTCATTTAAGATTGGAAATTGGATTGCTATATATGCTATATTTTCTCGAACATTGACAGAAACATAATTCCCTCCTGGTATTGATACTTTTGGAAGCTCAAGGTTTAGTTTTTTAAGATTTTCTTTTGGGCTCATATTTTCAAATTTTGTTTTGGCTACTGTCTGTTCGGTTATTTACGGTACGTTTTTTACTTTCTCTAAATGCGTTTTTAACCATTCTTTTGACAACTTGTTTATGAAATGGTTTTATTATACCCATATATATATATCCTTTAAGATTATTGTATTCGACCAAAGTAATTACTTTAACGTTGTTTGAATCAGATTGATTATTATTAATCACCGCACGAAAGTTTAAATGCGAGTCATCTATTCCCAGAATCACTTCACTATCTGATATTGAGAATATCCTAAAGAATTTTATATATCCTCCTACTTTGTATTGCTCATTGTAATCATCTGGAATTTCCATTTTTAAACCAAACAAGCCTGTAATTTTATTCCGTAGAGCAAATAATAAATTAATCCATTGCGAAGTTATGTTAAAAACAAGATTTGTAATTTCTTCAATATTGTTTACATGATTAGTTGTGGAAAAAGTGTCCGAAAAATCAATTTTTGAGAGTATTGTTTTTTGATTATCAGTTAACTCCGTTTTTTCTTCTTTTACTTTTTTCTGTTTATTTCTCTGAATTAACATATAAATTGCGTGAGGTAACATTAAAAATGTCATTCCAGAAAGAGGTATCATGTAAACACCAATGAGTACCACAAATAAATAGGTGTATGATAAATGCCATGGTATATAATTATTTGTTTTTTCAATATGGTTAATTGCCATACCAAACGGAATGAGCAATAAACCAAAATATACGAACCAAAAAGCCGCAAAATACTCATAGTTCATTTGTCCGTTAAAAAAGGGAAATTCCAAGAGCCCCTCACTAATTCTAAAGAAAAATTTGGAGTAAAATACGTTAAATTGTTTTCCAAAAGCCAATGGAGATATTCCTAATAGAAAATGTGAAATACCAAGAAATATTAGAATTTTACCGTTGTTAATTTTCATAATATAAAAATATTAATTCTACCTGTTCTTTTGTCCAAGTTTTTCTACTTTATTCAACCATTTTGTCCTAAATTTTTCTTTAGATAATCGGATGGGACCAATAGTAATAATTCGTGCTTTTTTTACACCTATATAATGTAATGTACCTTTCTTTATAGCATTATGACTTGGGCTTTTGTAAACCAAACTATAATACCAAGGCGGTTGGTCAAGAGTACAAATTATTCTTGCAGATTTACCAGTCAAGCATTTGTCTGCCAATAACGAATTTTCTTTCTTTTTAAATGCAAACCCTGGGAGCAGAATACGGTCTAAAAAACCTTTCATAATTGCGGGAACAGAACTCCACCAAACAGGGTAAACCCAAACTATGTGATTTGCCCAAATTAATTTTTCTTGAGCAGCTATTAAATCAGGTTCTAGTTCCATTCTTTTTCGATATCCGAACTGAAGATTAGGGTTGAAATTCAATTCTCTGATATTGATTTCCTTAATATCTGCACCTGAACTGATTGCTCCTTTTTTATAAGCATCTGATAAAGCATAATTGAAACTCTCTTTATCAGGATGGCCGTTTATGATGAGTGTTTTTTTCATTTTTAATACGGTTTATACAATGCCACTACAATATCCGTTTCAATTTTTGCTCAAAACTTGTATTGGTTAGATTATTGACACTAAAGAATTTGAATAAAATAAAAATGATAGGGACAGTCAGGAAAATAACACAAATTACAAATGTGCCTGCGCTACAAAATACATTGAGAATTTGGGCACCTATATTTCCGATGTATGATGAAATAGTATTCTGTTGTTCTGTAAAATATTGGTTGACCGAAATAAAATATTCGTAAAATCGAATAGTGGTTTCATAGGTGAACCATATGCTGTAAAACCATTTTCTTATGGGTTCCCACCATTTCCCCCAAATAGAGTATTGCTGATTGGTATTTTCTTTCATTGTATTCCTTTTTCACAAAGGTCTATCAATAAAAGAGAGTGTCATTTGATATAAATCAAATTCGGTTCTTTGGGTTGCGAATTCTGCTTAAGGTTTCAAGTGTAATTCCTAAATAAGAAGCAATATGAGTTAGTGGTATTCGGTTAGTTATATTTGGATATATGTTTAAAAGATAGTCATAACGCTGTTCTGCTTTGTTAAATTGGATACTGTGTAATCTTTCACATAAGCCTAACATGGTTTCGGTAACGACCTTACTGATGAAATGCTCAAAATCATGATGCTTTTTAGAAAGCATATTTACGGTTGATTCGTTAAATTCATATACTGTAGAATCTTCAATAAACTCAATGTAATGTGGACTTGGTGCTTCACTAAAAAAGCTCACAATAGATGCCATAAATTGATTTTCAAAGGTAAACCAATCCGAAATGTCTTTTCCATCTTTTAAGTAGTATGCCCTAGCACAGCCTTTCTCAATTAAATAGCCTTTTTTTGCTAACTGACCTTCACGAACAACAACTTCTCCTTTTTTAAACACTTTAATTGTAGAATGTCTAAAGAAATCTTGTTGACATTCAGATGATAGAGGTGTATAGAAATTACTTATTGTATCTAGGATGTTTTCGTTCATTTTTTAATTGTTGCCAACGGGTTGACTTTGATTAGTACGGGAATTAAAAAGCGATTAATTTCCGATTTGGCGGACTTAATAAAAATACACTAAACTTTGGATTAAATATAGCCATTGTTGTGCAACGTATTTTTATGTGTTATTTTTTCCTTTTTGAAATCTGTTTCCTAAGAAATTTAGTCCAAAAATTCCATTCAGTTATTTTTTGACTACCAGATAAATTATTTTCGATTTTATCAAATCCATCTTCAATAAGTGCGTTATGCAATGAACGTATAGCAAAAGTCCAAATCAATATTCCTTTTCCTTTAGCATTCATATCAATCGTATGTTTTATTTCCGTTTTGTTTTCATCTAATTCTTTTATTTCAAACTTATGAATTCCGATAAATCCATAAGGTTTATTAAACTTAAATTGAATTATTTCATTCGGATTATATTTTTCTACAGAATACCTTATTGGTCCGTGTCCACCTTTTGCTCCAACCTTAATCCCTCCTTTGAATTTCATTTCTGGCCATTTTTCTTTTGGCCAAACTTTATCATTTTCAGTTGATAATGTCTTTAGTATTTCAACAACTATATTTTTCGGTTGAGTTAATGTTCGTTTATGAATATTTAAGACTTTCACTTATGTATATTTTGGTGTACTTCTAATTATTGCCAACGTTCAGTATAAGAAACGTAGGGCAGGTGATAAGCGATTTCTTTTCTGATAAACATAAGCTGAATTTCTAAAAATGCCCAAACCTTAGTGTTAGCAATGACTTTCGCTATTTTTTATATACATTGTTGCCAGTAGTTTTTATGTATCCGTTGACACATCGTCCCATTCCTGTTCCATATAGTTAACCAACCAATTTAGAGTATAATGCCTTTCATAAACTACTCCAGCATTCAACCCATTTAATTCGTGTCCATTAACTCTAGCGTCAACACAAGCCCAATCTATTCGGTAATATAAATCGTTTACATCAAGTATTTCTGATTTTGTTCTAGATTCCGTAATTCTGTTAATAAAATCATTAGGGTCTTTATCTTGTCCGATAGGATATTTGTCCGAAGGAATATTATTCAAATCACATAATTCACTTGGAAATCCTAAATCATCAATTATTTTTAGTGACCACATTAAAACCCAAATACCTTCACATTTCCAAGTTTCTTGATTTTTTTTCTCGTCAGTTGGATTGGCTAAAAAATCCTTTTCATCTGGCGTAACATAATCCCAAAGGTTATATTTTTTTAAATATTCGGTTGCTTCTTGTCCTGACATTCCATTAAATGCAACCATATTTGTTGTAGCCAAAACAGTAACTCTTTGAGCTATTTCTTTTGGTGTTCTCAATGTCGTTTCTTCCTCAGACTCTATATGCGGAAGATTGTAATTTATTTTTACTCCTTTACTTTTTAAGAACTTCTCAGTTTTTTCTTTTCGATTAGGTTCTTTTTTTGATTTAAATAATCCAAACATTTCATTTTCGTTGTTAGGTTCTGCTTTTTTGTCCGAGAAATTACAGGATATTAAGGTTAAAATTATTCCGAATATTATTAGTTTTCTCAATGTTTCTTAAATTACTGGCAACGTTGCATGTATGAGGCGTAATATCCCGATAGGGTATTATGACTTCATACATTTGTGTTATCATAAGTTTTACTACTAAATTTATAGCTACCCCTTAATCAGTTTTTTGCTATACCTCTTTTTAGACTTATCAAGGAGAGTTAAAAAATAAATTCCATTTTTTAATCCTGAGATATCGATTGAAAAACCCTGATTATTATCATTTTTAAAATCAGAGTATTCTATAACCTTTCTGCCCGAGAAGTCATATATTGAATACTTTTCTATATCCAATGAAAAACCATTTTGGATATTAATCGTATTTGTTGAGGGGTTAGGGTATATACTGAAATTTATCTTTTCCGAGATATCATTAACACTTAAAGCTGTATCGGAGTTTACAGAAAATAGGGAATTACCAATGTTGATAAACCATTTGTCATTTTTATAATAAGCTTTACTGCCAGTATTTCCAGCATTATTTAAAATTTTAATAATTTCTCCTTCACTAGAATACAAATACCACTTTCTGTCATTTTGAAATATGATTTCTCCAATGTTATTTACTGCTACTAATCTTGAATCCGAACCAAACGGTGAAACTCTAATTTTTTCGCCTGATACTGTTCTTAGCATTATGACTTCTTGTCCTAGATTACCTAGGTTTTGATATGCAACAAAACCATTATTTATCATATAATGTGTTGGATTAAATGAAAAATCAGTATCATCAAATCGAAATTCTTCTTCAATATTATTTTCAGAATCAAAAAATATAGTCGAAACACTAGAATAATCCCAAGAAAACAAGTGATCTTCTACTTTGCTGTATACGAATAAATTACCATCTGTTTTAACAGCTGTGTTATTAATTCGTGGAAAATCACCATCAGAAGTAATATTAGTCTTTACTCCATTTTCAAGAAAAACAATGTCTCCTTTATCGTCATAGTATAAAATCGAACCATTGTCAAATACTTTACTAACCCCCATTTGATCATCCTCTATTTGAAAATCAGATAAAGGAGTATACATATCTAAATCATTTTTATTGTGTATAAAATAAGATGGTGAAATATTATGACAGTCCACCAAAACTGTACCAGGTGTTTGTTCAAGATCTAAACATATGTGTTCTTGTCTTAACAAATAATTGGAATAATGATCCCCACTAACATATGTTCTATTGAATCCAAAATAAAGAGTTGGATCATTTGAATCATAGCCATCAATAATAACCTTTGGAAATTCTTTTACGATTTGACTATCAGAATGCCAAAAAAGGGTATTATGATAATTTTCGTTATCATTAACATTTCTAACACTTGAAAATAATATTCCATCTTCTATTAATTTCATTGGAGGGAAAAGTGCCTGTTTTATATAAAATTGAGATTCTAAGTTAATCGTATTCTCTTCACTAGTAGTTATGTCAGTAATTTTGAAATTTCCAAACAAATTAAAGTCCTCGGATAAAGAAAAATTACAATTACCTCTTGAAGTAGATAGTATCTTTTTTCCGTCAAAATCGGCTATTTGATGATTATTTGTTTTATACTCTAAGTTTAATGCTTGACTTGTCTCAATAAAAAAATATGAGGTTATATTTAAGGTTTGATTTGATGCATCAGTAACAGAATATAATATTTCAACTTTTGAATCGATAAATTCAGAAAGATTAAATTCTTGATCAATTACTTCGTTTGATTCTATTATTGGAATAGGATTGTTATCATCGTCATATTCCAAAATAGTATTTCCATTGCTACTAATCAAAAACACTTGATACAAGAGATTAGTTGGTAAATCTGTTCGTGGTCTATCAAATGCGTCAAATACAATCCTAACATTTCCGTTTTGTTTTACATCATAATATACAGGTTTTAAGTCCACTATTTCAGAAGGAGAGTCATATGTGAGTATTTGAGTTACTTCCTTAATATTTCCAAGTACATCATTAACGATAATTTTTAAAATATATTCTCCCTGTTCGGAATCCTCAAAATCGACAATACCATTGAATATATTTTGCTCTACAATATCTAAATCTACTACTTTTCCTTCTATCTCTGCTTGTACTAATGAAACTTCATAAAAGGAATCTACTTTTACTTGTATATTAAAAGTTTTATTAACGAAAGTAGTATTAGGTTCAATAATTTGAATATCTATATTTTGTCCAATACAAAAATTGATAGAAAATAGTAAACAAAAGGTAAGAATAAATTTTTCCATTTTAGCGTAAATTATTGATTTTTAATCGTCTAATGTTTTTTTTAATTTATGATAACGTTTCTTGTATGGTGCGTTTGCATCCCGCTGGGTTCATATGCATTATACAAATTGTTATAAGCTTTTTATTTTTCAGATTTAAGCAGTTGTTTAACTAATGATTTTAATTCCTCTATTTCATTTTTTTGCTTTTCAATTTGAGATTTTTGGACCTTTAGTTTTTGGATTTCTTTCTGTTGTTGAATAGTGTATAGAGTTAGTTCTTCTATTTTTTGGAGTAACTTGGAATCCATTTCCCCTAAGAAAATTCCATTTTTTTCTACCTCCTTTGCACTTGGAATATCTTTTAAGTGTCCATTTTATTGAATATGATTTTCCACTTCATCAAGAGTTGGTAGTTGATAGTCGTCAAAGAAAACAAAGTCAGACCAACCAGTTTCAACTTTTATTTCTTTTGCTCTTATTTTTCCATTAACTGCTAATTTCCAGGAGCCTGTATTTGTAGTTCCGATTCCGACATTACCTTTAGGCATGGATATATCTCCTCCAGCTTCATTCATAATGTATAAATGATTAGTACTCGTTGAACCAAATCCTACATATCCCATTCTTGAATTTACATCATTAAATTCTAACCATCCATAAGAACTTGTTCCGTCTGCAGAATTTCTTAAGCGAATAACCGGACTACTACTGTAAATTTCTAGATCTTGACTTGGATTTGTAGTTCCGATTCCAAGGTTACCTTTAGGAATAGATATGTCTCCTCCTGTTTCATTCATGATGTATAAATGGTTAGTACTTGTTGAACCAAATCCTACATATCCCATTCTGGAATTTACGTCATTGAATTCTAACCACCCATATGAACTTATCCCATCAACAGAATTTCTTAAACGAATAACAGGACTACTACTGTAAATTTCTAAATCTTGATTTGGACTTGTTGTTCCTATTCCGATATTACCATTAACATTTGCTGATAATATAGTTTTTATTGAATTACTTCCTAAAGTCCAATCCTCAATTCTAAATGAATTATTTTCTGATTTGAGTGCTAAAGATAATCTGTTCCATTGTTTTATATGGGAGTTGTGAATTCCATTTGAATTGTAACTTTCATGTTCTGCCTGAAAATTAATTCCTTGAACTGTTTCTTGTGCGCTTAATGAAATGTTAATTCCTATTATTCCAATCCACAATATTATTTTTCCCATTTTTGTTTTATTTATATATGTATATAGGTAAGTGTCTTTTTTAATAAAATTGTTACCTTGAAATTTAGAGAAAATTGCTTATAACGTTTAATATATGTGTCGTAGCTGTGGCAAATGTTACCTAACTGTCGACGTTTTCTGCGCATTGGTTGCTATATTTTTCCTTTTGCAAGCATTGCGCCTTCATAAATATACAAAGACCTTTCGATTTATCACTAAACAGCTATGATCACATATATCTTGTTGTGCGTTCGTTTTTTAGGAGTCACTTTTAGTAATTACTAGTGGATACTCTATTTTAAGAATTTCTTCCATTTTTGGAGCGATTTCATCTACATCTGGATCATATTTATTCCAAAAAATATTTAAATCTTGTTTTTCAAACCTGTCAATTCCGATAGCAATTTTTTCGCTTTGTATTGATTTGTTAATAATCTCTCTATTTGAAAGAGTAATCATTAATTTGACTTTAGCATTTATAATTCCATCTTTAGAATCTAGTTTAATTTTGTCATTTGTTTGTATTTCACCAGATTTTACATACCCGTGAAATACAGTACAGGAATTCCAAATAAAAAAACCTTCATCAGTAATAAATTCAAATTCATTCATATGTTTTCAATTTCACCTTTTAAATATAATGTCTCGATTGACAATTTTAGTTCTTGCCAATCAATTCCTATAACTTCACTTTTGTATTTTTCAGTAGATTCCATGTAAGATAAAAGAAACCAGGAATCAATATGTCCGAATTCGGGAGGATTACTTAGTACCACTTCGACCCGCAATTGATGTTTTTTGTTATAAAATCCGCATTCACCTCCGTGAAAACTATAATTCCATCTTTTTGAGAGTTCTCCTCTTCTAGGAACATTTTCATTAGCTCTAGAAATTAGTTTTTCATAATCTTCTTTATTTTCAATATCAAGAGCGTATTTTTTCCCAAGTTCAAACATCAACCTTTTGCCGTCATTTCTATAATCAATTATAGCATTTTTAATTATTTCAAGATTGATATTATTTTTTTGTTTAAAAAGGTTTTGAAACCATTTTTTAATCATATTAAATTAATTTTGATTGAATGACGCACAACGTCGTACTAAACTCAGCCTTAGCGTCGTTGATTAAATCGTTTACGCAGCGATAGCGAAGATAAACTATTTGATC
>NZ_CANMED010000002.1 GCF_947496855.1 uncultured Aquimarina sp. | reverse complement strand
TGTAGCGTCTGAGTCTCCATCATCAATAGCAGTTGCCCATCCATTTACGGTTTGTGCACCAGCATCTTCATTTATACCTTCATTAGCACCTGCTGTAAAACTTGGTTCATCGTTAACAGCAGTAATATTAAAAGTTACACTCGCAGGACTAGACGTATCGTTGCCATCGTTAGTAGTAAATGAGATTGTCCCTGCATTAGTACCATTTAAATCAGCCGAGGGTGTAAATGTTGCCGCATCAAGAGCTGTATTAATAGCTGCTAATGTTCCAGATGCTGTAAAACTAGCAGACCCATTACCACCACCTCCAAAAGTGACACCAGTTGTTCCCAACGCAACCGTTCCTCCAGTAGTAGTAAATGTGAGTGTTTGATCATCTCCATCCGTATCTGTTACCTGGATGTTATTTGCTAATGCAATATTGGTAGCGTCTTCCAATACCGTTGGTGCGGATGGTGCTGTTGCTATTGGGGCGGTGTTTGTAACTAAAGAAGCTTCGCCATAAATGGCTTTTCCTACATTACCATTAGATTCATCCTGATAGATATAGATGTGTTTTCCATCATCAATTTCAAGAACTTCCATAGCTCCATTGTCGCTATTACCATTATGAATGGTAGCTTGAGCACTTAAGGTAATATCGGTTCCTATAACCTCACCTTCTTTAGCATATGTTGGATCTGTTCCGCTTGAAGGTGTATACATTATAATAAATTTATCAGCAGTAGAGGGAGCTACCCGTATGCCATTAATATTAGTGGTGATTTGTTGACGTGTCCCATACCCAGTAATGGTTGTACCACTAATTGATCCAACTTGTACATAGCCATTACCATCGTCATTATCATCATATGCCACTACAAATTTATCAGCTGAAATTGCAACAATATCAACTTGTACACAATTGGTTTCAAAAATGTTCGCACTACCAAATGTAATCGTTGTTCCGGATACAGATCCTACAATAGCACCGCCTTCTACTCCAGTAGTAATTGTTTGATATCCTACAACAAAGGTATTAGAAGACAATGCGTCTAAACCCGTCCATACTGTGGCATCACTCAGAAACTCTAATTCTGCACCAAAAGAGAGCGTTGCCCCACTAACGGTTACTACTTTTGCTTTTCCTTTATTGCTATCTTCTACATCCCGATAGACTACAATATGGCTTGTACCAGATAATGCGATCATTTCCAAAGCATCAGTATCACCCGTAGCAAAATCAAAGGAAGAACCAAAAGAGATGGCAGATCCAGACACGGTACCAATACGCATTTCTCCGATATCACTTGCTCCACGCTCATCTTCAAAAGCAATAATAAACTGTGTAGCACTTATTTTAGAAATAGCTGTATGTGTAGCATTTACGGTAGTAGCAAATGATGTGCTAGAGCCAAAGCTAATCGAATTACCGGAGAGAGTTCCTACAATAGCTTCACCAGGGGTGCCGGATGTACTTGATCGGTATGCAATAACAAATTGAGTAGCACTTAGTGCCACTGCAGAAGGTTCTAAAAGAAAATTTGTTCCTGTAAATATGGTGGCTGTACCAGGAGTAATGGGTGTTGTCGGAGCATAGTAGCTTAGTTCATTTATTTTTTTAGCAATACCGTATGCATCTATCGGTGATGCCTCTAGATCTAATGAAGAAAATAGACTAACTACAGAAGAATTACCCTCTAGAGATATCGTTGTTTTTTTATGATCAATGGATGCACCAATGGTCACACTAAAGGAACAAAAGAACAGTACGGATAAGAGTAATTTTTTTTTCATGAACATTAATTTTTGTCAGGTTAATTACTATAAAATAAAATGTTTTTTAGTTTAAAAATCAAGTAAACATATATTTAACTTTTGATATGTAGGTATAATCTTTCTTTTTCATATACATAAATACGGATTGACCCAGCCTGAATCTATTTCACTCTTAATATGGTTGGTCATAGGGTTGTTTAGATTCATTTCTTTTCCGATATCTATGATTGTATGATAAATTCCAGAGGTATCAGTTTTTATTTTGACAATATCAATTTCTGGAGTTGAGAAGCCTTTTTTTGCACAGAAACTTTTGATACCTCTTGGACTTTCAATCGATTTTTTTTGGAGTCCTTCTTTAACCACATCCCATTGTCGTTTTTTAAGAGGGCGTAATAATTCTTTAAAGACAAGCCCAGCTTCATAGCCCTGTAATGCATAAAGATTAGGAGGCTGACCCGTGCTTTGTTTGAATTTTTTCACAAATTGTCTGTTGGCCTTATTTTCAGAATTAGAATTCCATAACATAGCCCCATATAGATTTAATCCTAGATGTTTTACATCATCTAACATGTCAGAGTAGAGCATATTTTCTGCAACAAGTAAAGGGATGTCTTTTGTCCAGGATTTTGATTTCCATTGTGTAAGAAATTCATTTCCTTGTGGTCCAACAAATAAAGCATGGACATAAGCAGGAGCTTCTTTTTTTATTTTTTCAAAAATTGATTCTATATTAAGGTGATGTGGGTTATTAGAGTCATAGGGGATCACAGATTGTAAAACAGTTTTGCCTCCTGCTGCACTAATACCAGCCTGAAAGGACGAATGCAGATGATACCCTGCGTTATAAACAGGAGTAACAATGAGTCCAGGTTGTTTATATTCTTTTTCAGCCCAGTAGCCTAAAGCATATTGACTTTGATACAATTGATGGCTGTTAAAGAAGATGTTAGGGCTGTGATAGTCAAAACTAGGAAGGATTTCTCCCATATCAAAAAAGAATCCCAAAGCATCTTTTCTGCTATCAATAAGGGGTGAAATATCGGGAAGGGATCTATAACTAATCATTCCAGAAAGGATATCGACATTCGTGAAATTAAGCAATTTTTTAGTGGCTTCTGTAGTAGAAGAAGTACCTCCTGATCCTGCAAATTCAGGAATTAATTCAATATCTGCTCTTTTTCCTGGCTTTTGGCCAAGACCAAGGTAGAAGCCTGTGGCTAGGTGTGGAAAAAAATTAGGATAGATACTGGAGTATGGAGTAAGAAATCCAATTTTTATAGGGGTCATATTTTTTTTAGAGTAAAGTATGTTGTTCGAAATAATGCATTCCAAAACAACATATTAGTATATATAAAATTCGATATTTACTATGTTTTATATAGTAACAATATTAACTTCTAGAAGGGAAAAGGCCTTGCATACAAATACATGGATTTAGTGTTAGAAACGGTGATCTGTTCTCGTGAAATTGACTTCCGCCGGTGTTTGTGACAGTTCCAGAACCTGTAATAGCACCCGTTCCACCTAGTAAAGTTACATCTGGAGCTGTACTATTAAACCCTAATACTTCTGCTAAATTATTTGGGTCATAAGGTGCTGCTAATGATGCCCCATTACTGGGAGCATGTGTATCGGCTTGACCGCTATTAGCTTGTATGCCTATATTTACATTTAATTGAGAAGTGTCAAGAATATGATTATGTGAGGGGATTTGTAACATATTTAAAGTAACTACTTCAGTACCACCTCCTTGTCCCATGTTGTAGTTTGATAATCCAGGTCCGTGACCCATTCCGACAGGAGTTCGTCCTCGTAAATCAGGTAAGCCAAATGTTGTTCTGCCATCTCCACCAAAAGCAGTTCCAATTAGCGAAAATAATGCAGTATTGCTTGATATTGGTAGTAAAGCACCGGCACAAAAAGCCCAACTTCTAGGGGCGAAATTACAAGCCCAATATATAATTTGAGATAAATAAAATTCCATAAACTAATCGTTTTAATTAATGATTCATTTTAATTCTTCGCGTTAACAAATTTGAAGAACTCAAACATATTATAATTATAGGGAATTTTTATGCGTATAAATACGTGGTTTTAAGTAAAATTACTTCAGGAATAAGCATTTTCGTTCATAATCAATAACGGCTTTTCCTCTTTTTAAAACATCAGCACCAATTATACCATCTACTGGTTCGGCTTGATGTGCGATAAGCGCAGTATTCACGTGAGTAAGATCAAATAGAATAAGCGAAATACTTTTTTTTGACCACTTGCCTAGCTTTAGTGTATTCTTCTTAGAAAGCTGTGTGAGCATATCTGTAGCGCCGGCACCTGCAGCTTTTACATCGCTATCTTGTGCAAAAAGATGAAACTTATCTACAGCATCAAAACCAACACACGAATTAGATGCTCCAGTATCTACAATAAAATTACCTTCTACACCATTAAGCATTGCTTTCACCTCAAAATGATTGGTTTTGGTATATACAAGTTTAACACGATGATATTCTTTTTCAATTAGAAATTGGCGGAGTGTTGTCATTTTATTTTTTGTAGAATCACAAACAAAAATAGTATAATTAATAAGAACCCTCCGATTATAAATATCCAATTTGATTTTCCTTCAGTTGGAGGTTGATAACTTCCATAATATACAAAAGAAGCCCAGTAATATGGTGATTTCTGAGTGTTAGAAATTTCTTTTGCGTCAAGGAAATCCAATTTTGCTCGGTGCAATCCTTGGGCATAGGAGTTAGAAAAGTGTAGATTTTGATAAAAATATTGCATTAGCTGAGAAGTAGTTTTGTCATTTACCTTCCATAACGAAAACAATACATTTTTTACTCCTGCATATTGAAACCCTCTACCAATGCTAAGAGGACCTTCTCCTTTGACTAAAGTACCTATACCAGTTTCACAAGCACTCAAAACAACTAAGTCTGCTTCTAACTGTAATCCATATAACTGATTTACTAGAACATTCTGATCTCTGAATTGTATAGAAGCTGGTCTTGAAAAACTTCCTGCTTCTGCGTGTGTAGATAGGTGTAAAACAGAATGTTTTTTTGCCTCATCCAGAAAATGTGCATAGGTCGCATCCTCTTTTTCTAAGAACACACCATCAAATTTTTGTTGTATGCGGTTTTTTTCTTCAATAGAGAAAGGAAGTTCCAGATTGGTGTTTTCAAAAACCGGAAACACTCCTAGAATGTTTAATTTTTTGTTACTACTATTTGATCTTAAGTACTTAGCTGCGGAAATTTCATAGTTTAAGATATTTGACTTTAATAAGAATGGCATCTTCTCAAAGTTTATAGCAGTACTTTTTTTAGTCAATAATGTTTCAAAAGGAACAAAATTAAGCAGTCCATCAGGAATAACTAATAGTTTCTTAGTCTTAGGTATTTTTAGAATATTATATAGTTCAAAACTACTTTCCGAAAAACCCGTTACGTTATTAGTGATAATAGAAGCTTTGTTGAAATAGCTTATGTAGTTTTGGACCATCTTTCTAAAATGATCAATATCTTTAGTTTTTGTAATTTCAATTGAATCTGCATCAATTTTGAATTGATACACAGTTTTTTTACCAAAAAAATATTCAATTAAGGTAAGTTCATCTTGTTTTAGTTTTTCTTGGAGTTCAAAAATTGGAATTTTTTCTTGCTTAAAAAGAAGATTAGGATATTTTTCCTGAAGCTTTTGAGTTACATCCGTAAGTTCGATAGATTTCATTTCATATACCGATGTCCATTTTTGAATTTGTGAGATGTCAGCCTCGTATTCTTTTTGCTTTTCTTGTAAGATGTAAGTGTCATATGTTGCTATTTCGTTCGTAAGTTCTTTGTTTCTCTTTACTAACAAATCGTTTTTGTACTGTAATAGTAGTTGTTTAGATAGTAATGCTTCATTGACAAAAGGTGCTTTAGAGTTTTCTGCGGCTTCAAATGCTTTTACTACATATTTTGCGTCTTTAGTTGTAACGTACATAAAGTATAAAAGATCAATGTAGGATTCGGTACGATTTCGGTTTTGACTGTGTTGAATAATTTTAGTATCCTGTAATGGATAGGCTGTATTTAGTTTTGAATTTACCTCAAAAGCTGTTTCAAAGGCCTGAATTGCCAAAAGTGGATTGTTTAGTTGTTGGTAAATATAAGCCTGTACATCTAATGCTTTTAGTAAAACTCTGTCTGCTATAACAATTTCTTTTTTCGGAAAATTTATGTCTGATGAATATTCAGGAAGTAGATATTCATAGATTTCTTTAAGATTATTTAATGCCTCAGTATATGCTGATTTAGAAAGAAGAATATCTATATAAGCCAGTTGCCATTTTGCAATGTCTCGTGCTGACGTATTTGGGTTTTTTAATAATTGAAGTTTTGCCGTGCGAATATAGTTTTGTGCGTTTTGTAGTTCCTTGTTTTCTAATTCGATTGCGGCTAGGATTTGGTAAGCATTTACCTGCGTAGCATCCATCGAGATTGCTTTTAACGCGTGTTTTTTGGCCTCTTCTATCGCTCCAGAATTCAGATAATTTGTGGCTAAATTTGTTAGAATATTTACATTTTTGGGAGCTATTTCTTCACCTTTTCGAAGCACTTTTATGGCTTTCTGATAATTACTTTTATTATTATAGGCAATTGATAGGTTCGTAATTGCAGAAATTATTTTGGAAGTATTTTGAGATTGCTCCGCGAGGTATAAATAATTAGTAATCGTGTTTTCTGCTTTTTGTAAATCCCCAATTTTGAGGTATAGGTTTCCTAAAGGTTGCAAGCAGTTTTCAATGATATCATAATCTTTGAGGTTATTATTATTGAAAGTTTTCCAGGCTTTTTCGTAATAGGAAATAGCTGTGGGGATGTTTCCAAATTGATCGTAGTAATAACCCATATTGGCCTGAACGATAACCAAGGCAAGTTTGTCTTCTTTAGTTAAAAGTTGCTCTTCTTTAGACGCTATGATTTTACTTAATCTATGTAATTTTGAACTTGATGGATCTTTTAGAAAATAGTCTAATTGATTGTATAGAAAATCTACGGTCTTGTTCTTTTGCTGTGCAGGAATTAAATTATTTCCCAAACACAGAAAAACGAAAATTAAGAAGCGTATTTTAAAATTTCCAAATCCCATAAAACTGAATTTGAGAATTTGGGCTGTCAAAATTATAAACATACCTAATACCAAGGCTTGGTCCAATCCTTGCGGCTCCCAGGTTCATTCCGATAAAAACTCCTGTTTGAAAATTGGTAAAAGTGTCATCTAATTTTTGAATGGTAAAGGAATCTAAATCCCGATCGGGAGTGATTATTTGCCCTTGCCCTTGTCCTTCAATAATGAAACCTGTACCTGTTGTTTCTTGATCATTTGTACTTGTAAGGTCTAGTTTTAACTGAACTCCTGCTCCCATAGCCAAAAAATTAGTAAAATTATATCGATAGGAGGCCGGTATTGCATATAGTGAGATACTGTTGTATTTGTTTGCTTCTGAGAATTCTATAAGATTTTCTATTCCATTGGCTTGTGTTGACCTAGTTTCGAAATTTCTTATTTCATCAAATGAAGATGCAGAAACCAGTAACTCTGCTTGATAATATCCTCTATAAGATTTGAATGGAGAAAGCGTAGCTCCAACAAAATATTCTCTTTGATTATCTAATTCCGGAATTGTAATGTATCCTGCTTTAGCACCGATCGAAATCCCAGGTAAGAATCGGGTAGTGGCATAATTAGTAATAATAGGATCGTTTTTATCAAAGTAAATAGCAGTTCTGCTTCTCGTCTTTTCCTTATGAAAATTTTTTCCAAATTTCATGGTGTATTTTACAAAACCTTTAGTAGAATCGATCTCTTCTACATTTTTTTGTTCACTTCCAGGAAGATAAATTCTATTGAATTGAAATATGATTTTGTCCTTTTTCAAAATAGTATCTAAGCAACTGTAATTTACTTCTCGCTCTTTTGGACAAATTGGACATTCTGGATACATGCTATCAATTTTCAAGGTGGATTTATCAAACATTTTTGGAGTATCCACCTCTAGTTTTATTGTATTGGCGGGCCCTTCTCCGTTATTCTGAAATCGTACTTTGAATTTTAATCTTTTAAATCTAGCAAATCTGTAATTCATTAAAAAAGCATTAGAAGACATTTTGTTGGGATCATGAGAAGTTACAATCTCCATTTCAGTATCTTTTACGGTATGATCATCAAAATTGTTATCAGGAACATAAACACTTCGTAATGTAACAATCGCGCTTGTGTCCTTGATCATTTCTGGAGTAGTCTTTAGTGTTCTGAATATATTGCGTTCTTCTCCAGGTTTCATATCGTCAAATTCTATGATCTGATAACTTCGGTATAAGGCTTTTGATTCTTCCAGAGTAAGCGGAAAGTTTTTTCTTTTGGTGGTGTCTTGTACAAAAAGTGTTTTGTTGTACAAAAAAGAAATATTATTAGATGCTACTAAAGTGTGATCATCATTCTCAGGAAGTTTAGAAGTAATAGCATCGATAGGAGCAATCTGTTCGCCATAATGTAATCGGGTATCTTTTATGATGAAATTATCATTCTTAAATTGTCGGTCATTATAGAATAAATATAATTTTCCATTAGAGATATAATTATTGTTGTTCTTATAACTTGTAATAAATACTATTTCTTGATCAGGAATGGGTTCACGATTTCTTTTTAAAATTAAATCTTCATCTTCTGTAAAAGGAGAGTTAGCATTAATAGATGCTTCATCTTTTGCATTATCGACGGATATAGATTTAGGTCTGCTTGCTGGAGGTTTTCCGTTGTCATAGTTGTTTGTTGCCCATAGCTTAGCGTTATATTTCCCATTTTTTTTATAGATATGTACCGGTTTTTCTTTAAAACTATAATCACCATCTCCGAATTCCCAATAATAAGTGTAGAAAGCTTTAGGTGCGCCGGCAATTTGATTAAGAGGAGGCATTTCTGCGTTGTAATTTACTTGGTTACCCTGAATTTCATAAGATATCGGTGCTATTCTGGGAATGGTGTCATTGGTTACTATTTGTCCAATGCAGAAAAAAGGAAGGCATATCGCTATAAATAAAGCCGAAAATCTATTCATGATTTGTTGTTAGTGTTACTAAAGATAATCAAAAAGTTAAACGAGATTAAATTATATCTGTTAGTGAATTAAAATTCTGGAAGGTAAACCATTCCAGAATTTATTGTTTTAGATCAGCAAATACTTTAATCTGCTTTAAAACCTAATCCGATATATGGCATTGCAATGTTATTTACCGGTCCACCTGCTCCATAGAAATTAGAAGACAAGAATTCTACGGTACCTTGAGTAATAGGAAATGGAACAGGAGAAAAATTGGATGGTCTTAATACACGTCCTAAAGTGGCGTTGAGGTTTTGATATCCTTGCGTAATTGTCCTTTTAACCGTAATTATATCACCAGAGGAAACAATAAGAGGAGTAATAGGTTGGTAATCTAATTGTCCTTGAGAAAAAGTATGAGTTCCTAAATAGCTAATAAGACTTGTTGTATTTATAACTTCTATAGTATAAGCTCCGTTATAAGTACTTGGGTTTTGATACCCAACAGAGCAAATTTCGCCACCTGCATTTATTTTTATTACATATTCATGGGTTTCTAAATCCATAAATTCAGGGAGATCATCGTAATTATTAGCAGTAGAAAAGGCAGTAGTTATAAAGTTATTTACATAATAATCCTCGCATATATTATTGGTTGGGTCATTATCTGTGTCGCAAGAAACGGTTAGAAGTAAAAAAGAAAATAGTGTAAAAAGTTTTATTAAAATTCCTTTAAATGCGCTGTTTATAATACTGTATCTTGAAGTGTCTTTTGTTTTCATAATATCTGTTTTTAAGGGTTTATACTATTATATCAATAGCGTTGTTCTTTTGTTACCTCATGTTTTTTTATTGTTTTAAGTGTAATAGTTAATGTCTTTATGAATGAAAATTCCGAAAGGAAAACCTTCCGGAATTTTTGCTGAAATTTGCTGTAACCCCCATTACCTAATATGCATATTCCAGTGTGAGATTTGTTTACGGAAGATTGTTTATTAAAGCTACTAATCCTGCTTCCGTTCCAGTGGTTGTAGTTCCAATTACCTCTAGATGATTTTCGGCTATAGTAACTTGTTGTATAGCGTATATGTATTGATCATTTTGCACAGATAAGAAAATTATATGCACTTCTAATCCTATCGGAATTAGTCCATAATGTTCTGAGAAAAGACCAGTTTCAGGATTGTAGATATCTAATGACGCTAATGCGGTAGGTTCTCCATCATAAGATACATATACATTACTGTTTGTGTTATTAAAACCTTCTGGAACATCTACTTGTAATAATGTTTTAGGTCTAGGATCATTAAACCAACGGTCAATATTTGTCCATCCAAAGTTTCCAAGAAAACCTCCGTATCCGCTCACACCTTCACCATTAGGACCTTCTCTTTGCATAGGTTCTAATCCTCCTTGCTCATCTTCTTCCCATACAATATCACATGCTAATATTTCGTCATTACAATCATTATCCTGACCATTAAATAATCTCATATCTTCATCAAATTCATCCGACGGAGCAAAAAGCATAAAGTCATTTACAAGTTGTAATTGCTCTCCATTTTGTTTGGCATTTATATAAAATTCACCACCAGAGACAAGTGTTTCTACATCACCATTGGGACGTTTTCCGTTTGTTGGCATTTTAGTCAATAACATTTTTGCCTTGTCATAAATTTCAATTAGCTCAATAGTAACAGCACCTGTGACAGGGTTGCCATTTTGATCTTCAAAACTGTTGGCAGGAAAGTATAATATAGTGCCTTCTGCTCCATATACTTCTCCAGAACCACCAGCGTTTAGAATGGTTGTTTGTAAAGCTTGTTCACGATTTTCGATAATCTCAGTTTCTAATTCTAATCCGTCTAGGAATTGTTCGATAACAATGTCATTGTCATCATTCTTACTACAGCTTCCTAAAAGCAGAAGAGTGAAACTTAAAAGTAAAAAGTTAATCATGGTTTGTTTTACATTCTTACTGTTATTCAGTAATGTAATTGTTGTACTATTTGTTTTCATGTTTTCAATTTTAATTGCCTATTAAAAGCTTTTTAAATTTTGTTGTTTACATCTTCATATCAACAACACTAATTTTTTGTTACCCTATTTCTTAAAAACTTTTTTAATTTAGATGTCCAGACCAAATCATTTATGGGAAATATTAAAATGCATGCTGATCAGAAATATATAGAAGCTCTCTTAAATAATGACAGCATTGTTATTAAGGAGATCTATAAAAAATTCGCTCCTAAAGTTGTAGGATACATAAAGAAGAATAGTGGAGATGAATCCAAGGCTCAGGATATAATCCAGGAAACTTTAATTACAGTATATAGGCAGGCAAAAGAAAAAGAACTAATACTTACTTGTCCGTTTGATGCCTATTTTTTTTTACTCTGTAAACGGAAGTGGTTAAATGAGTTAAAAAAGAATACCACAAAAGAGGTAACAATTAATGAAGAGGTAGTATCTATTAATGACGAGAGTGTTCAATATGTTGATGAAACCTTGGTTTTCGAAGCTAAAAATGAACTTTTTAAAGAAGTATTTGACCAATTAGGGAAGGCTTGTAAAGAGTTGTTAAAAGCTACTTTTACCATAAAATCTATGGAAGAAGTAGCATCAAAATTAGGACAATCTTACGGGTATGTCCGCAAGAAGAAATCGCTATGTATTGGCCAATTGACAAAAATGGTTCAAAGTGCTCCTAAGTATAATAAAATAAAGAACTTGTTATGACCCCAGAAGAAAAATATGAGCTTTTTGAGCGAAAAATTAATGATGAGCTTTCGAGTAATGAAGAAAAAACGTTATCCCAAATAATCAAGGAAGATGAGGCGATTTCCGAAGAATTCAGAATATATAAAGAATGGACTTTCTATCTAGATGCTAATCTAAATTTAGAGGAACAGTCGGATTTAGAAAATAATTTGAAAAAAGTAGGCGATTCGTTTTTTGAAAAACAACCAGCTAAAAAAGAAACCAAAGTAGTAAAAATACCTTCGTGGGCATATGCTATTGCTGCTAGTGTTGTGATTATTTTAGGAGTATATACATTTACTAAAAATGGTCCAACGTATAATGATTTTGCTTCGATACCAGAATTATCCATTACAGAAAGAGGAAACGAAGATGAAATAGGTAAGAAAGCTCAAGTGTCTTTTAATTCGAAAAATTATAAAGAGGCAGAGAAATATCTTTCCGAGTTATTAAAAAATGATAATTCTAATTCAGAATATCTTTTTTACTTAGGAATCACGTTGGTGGAACAAGATAAATACGAAAAAGCGTCAGAAATCCTCGAAAAACTTAGGCAAGGAACATCTGTATATAAATATAAGGCTATCTGGTTTGAAGCTTTGAATCAGTTGAAGCAGAAAAATATAGGACGATGTACTGAATTATTAAAATCATTACCAGAAGAAGCTGAGGATTATCAGCATGCACAAAAATTACTTAAAAAACTTTAAACACTCATAAACAAATGATTTATAAGATTTAATAAGTGATTTTTTCTTTAATAAAGCCATTTTGTTTTATGACTTCTAATGAGTTGTAACAATGTTTTTATAATAATTTAGAAGGGCGTATGTAGTAGGTGTAAACGATTATATACGGTCATAGAGAAATAGTAAATAAAAAATCTGCATTTTCCGTGTAAAGAAATTTTAAGCGATAAAAGGTCTAAACGTAATCGATACTGTAAATTGGTAAGAAGATTGATTTTGTTTAATTTGGAACACCTAATGGTGAAGATAATTTTACAGATGGTGATAGAGTTAGAAAATAGATAAAACTACATAGAGAATAACAGATAAGTTGCTTATTTTTAATCAATCTATAATTATCCTTTTGGAACGAATTGTTCGTGTTAACTAAATGATTTTATCAATCAAGTTTTTGGAATAATTTATTCGTGAAAAGTTCAAATTGTGTGTCCAAAATTTAGTTATTTTTGCCGCATGATACTTACCGATACACACACGCATATTTATAGCGAATCTTTTGAAGAGGATCAGGATAAAATGATGGAGAGAGCTATTTCTGTTGGAGTAGAACGTTTTTTTGTTCCTGCCATAGATTCTAGTTATACAGAATCTATGTATGATATTGAAAGCAGATACCCAAACAATGTATTTTTAATGATGGGATTGCATCCTACACATGTTAAAGAAAATTATAAAGAAGAACTGCAACATGTGGAAGAGGAGCTGGCAAAACGATTAAGTGAAAATAGTAATAAAAAATTTTATGCAGTAGGAGAGATAGGGATAGATCTATACTGGGATAAAACGTTTCTTAAAGAACAACAAGAATCATTTAGATATCAGATTAAGCTAGCTAAAAAATATAAACTACCTATAGTGATTCATTGTCGTGATGCTTTTGAAGAAGTGTTTGAAGTATTGGAGTCCGAAAAGGGAGAAGATCTATTTGGGATATTTCATTGTTTTACGGGTACAATTGATGATGCTTGTCGAGCTATTGGATATAACATGAAATTAGGTATTGGAGGAGTCGTAACCTTTAAAAATGGTAAGATAGACAAGTTTCTAAATGAGTTTTCTTTAGAAAATATTGTTCTAGAGACTGACGCTCCTTATTTAGCACCTGTTCCATATAGAGGTAAGAGAAATGAAAGTTCTTATTTGATTCAGGTGGTAGAAAAACTGTCTGATATTTATAAAAAATCAATAGAAGAAATCGCCCGAATTACAACAGAAAATTCCAAAGATATATTCGGAATATAGGTTGCAGATTGTAATATAAATTTTGTTCATTTGTGAGACCACTAAATATATGGTTTCAATGAAGACTTCACCAGATATATTATTGATCTATACAGGAGGAACGATTGGTATGGTCAAAAATTTCGAAACAGGAGCTTTAATAGCTTTTGATTTTGATGAATTATTGCTCAATATTCCAGAGCTAAAACAACTAGACTGTAATATTGAAACTATAAGTTTTAAAGAACCTATAGATTCTTCTGATATGGATGTCGAACGTTGGAAAGAGCTAGGCAGCATTATCAATACTAATTATGAAAAATATGACGGTTTTGTAGTATTGCATGGAAGTGATACTATGTCTTATACTGCATCTGCTATTAGTTTTATGTTCGAGAATTTAGGAAAGCCTATCATTTTTACAGGATCTCAGTTGCCTATCGGTGATCTAAGAACTGATGCAAAGGAAAACTTGATAACCGCAGTTCAGATTGCGGCGCTGCAAAATAAAGGAAAACCGGTGATTACAGAAGTTGGGTTATATTTTGAGTATAAATTGCTTAGAGCTAATAGAACCACAAAGATAAATGCAGAGCATTTTAAGGCGTTTCAATCACTCAACTACCCTGCGTTAGTTGAATCAGGAGTTCATCTTAAGGTAAATACTTCTTTTTTGCAAGTTGCAAATCGTAGAAAAAAAATGGTGTATCACACACATTTTGATAATGATATTGTCATTATTAAAATGTTTCCTGGAATAAATGAGATGATTTTAAGAAGTATTTTTTCCTCAGAAGTTATAAAAGGTGTAATTATTGAGACCTATGGATCAGGAAATACCACGACTAAATCATGGTTTTTAGATATTATTTCTGATACAATTAAAAAAAATATACCGATAATAAATGTAACACAATGTTCAGGAGGTAGTGTAGAAATGGGGAAGTATGATACGAGTGTTGCATTAAAAAAAGCAGGTGTTATATCAGGAAAAGATATAACAACAGAGGCGGCTGTGGCTAAATTGATGTATTTGTTAGGAGAAAATTTACCTCTTAAAGTGCTCAAAACCATTTATGAAACTTCATTGCGAGGTGAAATGTCAGAAAATTAACGTCCCAAATTTTAGTAGTCAACATTTTTTTTGTTATTTGCTCAACCATTTTTTTGGCAAATATTTTAATAGAGAGGTGGCCGAGTGGTCGAAGGCGCACGCCTGGAAAGTGTGTATACGTCAAAAGCGTATCGAGGGTTCGAATCCCTTCCTCTCTGCATTATTATCAAATTTTTAATGGATTTTGTAATATTTTTTTATCTTTAACCCTTTAACTAATTAAAATTAAGAATCAGCGCAATGAAAAGACTATTTTCTATTCTGGCAATCGCAACAGTAATGGCTTTTGGAAATATGCAAGCAGCCACTGCTCCGGCCCAGTTAACGGCAAACGTGCAATTATTAATTGCTCCAATAACAACAACAATTCAGGATGGGGATGAACCTGCAGCAGCAGAGGAATCCTTTCACCAAAATCTTAAAAAACGTTTTATAGAAGGAGGCCCTAGCTTTATGGGAATCGTTCTTTTATGTTTGATTCTTGGTCTTGCGATAGCAATTGAAAGAATTATCTTTTTGAATTTATCTACTACTAACAGTAAGAAACTACAACAAAATGTAGAGGATGCTCTTAATAGTGGTGGAGTAGAAGCAGCAAAAGAAGTTTGTAGAAATACAAAAGGTCCAGTTGCTTCCATATATTATCAAGGTCTTGATAGAGCTGACGAAAGCATCGATGCTGCAGAAAAAGCAGTAGTTGCTTATGGTGGTGTTCAAATGGGACAATTAGAGAAAAACGTATCTTGGGTATCTTTATTTATCGCTCTTGCTCCAATGCTTGGGTTTATGGGTACAGTAATCGGGATGATTGATGCATTTGATAAGATTGAAGCAGCAGGAGATATGCAACCATCACTTGTAGCAGGAGGTATTAAAGTAGCACTTCTTACTACGGTATTTGGACTTATTGTTGCAATTATACTACAAGTATTTTATAACTACATTATCGCTAAGATTGATAGTATAGTAAATGATATGGAAGATGCATCGATTACTTTAATCGATATGTTAGTAGCTTACAAAAACAAAAAATAATAAATGACTGTTAAGATTTTATTTAAGATAATAAAATCTTAATAGCATATTAGAACATTTATTATTTAAAAATAGGGTTGTTGAATTATAACAACCCAATAAAAATTAGTCACATGAAAATTTCAAAAATTTTATCATACGTTGTACTAGCTGTAGGTGCTATAGGTGCGATATTATTGTTCTTGATGAACGGTAATTTTACCACACTTATGGATAACTATGGTATTACAGAAGCGAAAGATTTGGTGAAAGATACATCTTCATCGGCTTTTGCAGAAGCTACTTCATTGGTGAGTCCTATGTATAATCTTACATTGGTGATTTTTGTTGTTATTATAATAGCGACATTAATTGCTGTTTTTTCAGCTTTAGCTAAAAATCCTGCTGGTTTAAAAAATGCTGGTATCGGAATTGTTGCTTTCTTAATCGTTCTCGGTATAGGATATGCAATGGCAGAAGGTGTAGAGACACCAATGAAAGATGGCGAAGTGCTCTCTGAAAGTGGATCTAAGTTAGTAGGAGCTGGTATTTATGCTTTCTACTTTTTAGCAGCTATTGCTGTTGGCCTGATGGGATTATCAGGAGTTAAAAAATTAATAGGTAAATAATTATGGCAAGAAGATCAGCACCTGAGGTGAACGCAGGATCTATGGCGGACATTGCATTTTTACTTCTTATATTCTTTCTGGTTACTACGACCATTGATACGGATAGAGGTATTAGTCGTAAGTTACCACCGCCTTTAGATGAAACAGTGGAGCCTCCAGTTCTAAAACAAAAAAATATTTTTGTAGTAGAATTGAACAAAAATAATGACCTTTTAGTGGAAGAAGCTCCTATGGAGTTGAAGGATTTACGTGCAGCAGCAGTTGCTTTCTTGGATAATGGAGGAGGAAGAGGTGATGAAGCTTGTAGCTATTGTAAAGGAGAAAAAAATCCAAGCTCTTCGGATAATCCAGAAAAAGCAGTAATATCTCTACGTAATAATAGAGAAACTAGTTATGGTACGTATATAGCAGTACAAAATGAATTAGTTGCAGCTTACACTGAATTAAGAAATAGAGAATCAGAACGACTTTACGGAAAGACATTTACTCAAATGGAAACTGAACTTAAGGATGTGAACTACTCTGGTAGTAAGGATAGACTTAAGGATCAGATAAAACAAATACAGTTAATGTATCCGGAAAAACTTTCTGAAGCAGAACCAAAGAAATAAGTATAACATAAAAACGTAATTATGTCTAAGTTTAAAAAGAAAAAGGGTGGTGAATTACCCGCTATTTCAACAGCGTCTTTACCTGATATCGTATTTATGTTACTGTTTTTCTTTATGGTTGCAACAGTTATGAGGGAGAATAACTTGAAAATAGAGAATAGACTTCCTCAAGCGGATCAGACAGAAAAACTAGATAAGAAAAACTTGGTAATGTATATTTATGCAGGGAAACCTAGTTCTAGATATGCAGCAAGTGCAGGTACGCAAGCAAGAATTCAGTTAAACGATAAGTTTGCTGAGGTAAGTGATATTAAACCTTTTATATTAGCAGAAAGAGCTGCTAAGAGAGAGGAAGAAGTACCTTTTCTTATTACTGCCCTAAAGGTTGATACTGATACTAATATGGGTCTTGTCGGCGATATTAAAAAGGAATTGAGAGAAGTTCAAGCGCTAAAAATTAACTATACCACAAGACAAGGTGAAGCTACTGGTAATATTCAGTAAAAGTTAAAGATTTTAATATATTAAAAATCCCGCTTATTTAGCGGGATTTTTTTGTGCCTTAAATTTTGAGATTAATCCATATAGACGATATTTTTAGTAATAGTTTGAGATCAAATAATAATGCTTGCAAGGGCTGTAATACACTTATAAACTATTAGGGGATGGTTGTTTTTTGAATATTTAATCCTAATTTTTATATAAGTTGTTATACTGGCATAACAATTGTTATACTATTTATAACTGTGATCTGTTAATCTGATCAATATCTAACCTTCCAAGCCAGTGGTATTGAAATAATAGAAATAATACAGTTGTAATTCTATAACCATCCTAATTTTGATAATATTTACTATAGGTTGTATTAATCAATAATTTTATAAAATACGGATTATTAGAATTGTTTTATTCTTCCAAATAATAATACCACTTCAGATTTACAGTGCTTGATTTAGTAAGTAATTATTAACTAAATATGTATTATTATGGCTAGAAGATTAGCACCAGAAGTGAATGCGGGATCCATGGCGGATATCGCTTTTTTATTACTCATCTTTTTTTTAGTAAGCACTACGATTGAGACGGACTATGGGATAAGTAGAAGATTACCTCCACCTCCGGAAGAAATTAAACCCGAAGTCCATGTTAGAGAAAAGAATCTATTTAGGGTAGAGTTAAATCAGGTTAATGAATTGTTTGTTGAGAAGAAGCCTTTACGGTTGAAACAGTTAAAAGCTGCTGCTATTGATTTTTTAGATAATGGAGGAGGCGTAGATACAGAATACTGTAGTTATTGCAAAGGTATGAGAGATCCAAAATCTTCGGATAATCCAAATAAAGCGATCATATCACTTATTAATAGTCGAGAAACCAATTATGAAGCATATATCGCCGTTCAGAATGAGCTTATAAGTGCCTATAATGAATTACGAAATAGAGAGGCTCTTAGGGTATATGGAGTGTCTTTTACAGAAATGAAAGTACAGCTTAAGGATGTTAATCACTCCGGCGATAAATCGAAGCTTAAGGAGCGGATAAAAGAAATTCAAGCTATGTATCCAGAGAAACTTTCGGAAGCAGAACCTTTAACTGCAGAATTATAATAACTTAAAAACTATTCGTGATGTCAATATTTAAAAAAAAACCAAAAACTGAGTTACCTGCAATTTCCACTGCATCTTTACCTGATATCGTATTTATGTTACTGTTTTTCTTTATGGTTGCTACCGTAATGCGAAATGATACGCTTATTGTTAAAAATGAGCTTCCATATGCCGATCAGATTGAAAAGTTAGACAGAAAGAATATGGTTATACATATTTATGCTGGTAAACCTAGCTCTAGATATAAAAACGTGGGAACAGAAGCGAAAATTCAGCTTAATGATAAGTTTGCACCTGTTCAGGAGATTAAGTCCTTTGTTTTGGAAGAGATAAAATCTAAACCTGAAGAACTACGACCTTTTTTAACAACAGCATTAAAGGTGGATAAGGATACTAAAATGGGACTTGTTGGAGATATAAAAAAGGAATTGAGGGCTGTGCATATGCTTAAGATTAATTATACAACAAAAACCGGGCAAGCGTCAAATAACATACAATAACTTTGTTTTAAGATGTTTTGGTATAATCCCGCGATCTTTCGCGGGATTCTTTAATTCTTGTTGTTTTTTAGAAAGTACTTCTGTTTTCTGAATAAATAGATTTATTTTAGTAACCTCTATGAAATCGATGTCAAGAAATGTTAGCCGGATGAAGCAATTGCTTTTATTTTTAAGCTTTTTTCTCTTAGCTTGTCACAGTTTTGGGCAAGAAATAGCTTTAGATGATCTAGGTCCTCAAAAGAAAGAAGTATTAGATTCTCTTTACAGAGAAGATCAATTCTACGTTGGTTTTACATTTAATTTGCTTTGGAATACACCAAGAGATGTTAGTCAATCAGGGTTTTCAGGTGGATTTCATATGGGTTATACCAGAGATATGCCTATAAATAAAAGACGTAATGTAGCCATTGGATTAGGTTTGGGGTATTCGATCAATACTTATGGTCAAAACTTGTTTATAGGAGAGAATGAGGAAACGGGACAGAGTATTTTTAGCAGTCTTGAAGGGATAGATTATGACAGAAATAGGTTTACAACACATTTGGTTGAAGCTCCACTAGAATTTAGATGGAGAACTTCTGTGCCAAATACACATAAGTTTTGGAGAATCTATACTGGATTAAGAGTTGGATATCTGTATTATTTTAATTCTAATTTTGAACAGCCTGAAAATCAAGTTGGACAAACAAAAATCGATGAATTAAACCGTTGGAGAGTTGGAGCTACTTTTACTTTCGGATGGAACACTTTTAATTTTCACTTTTATTATAGTTTGAATCCTCTATTTAACAATAATGCGCTAATTGGTACTGAAGAAGTTGGTCTTAGTGTTGCTAAAATTGGATTGATGTTTTATATCCTATAGCCAGAAATTAATTAGAGTGAGTTGAGGGATAAGCCCTATCAAAAAGCCTAGCGTAAGTTCTAAGTTCGTATGAGCTTTAAAATGTAGTCTTGATGTCGCTACTAGTCCATTGGCCATAATCATTGCAGCAATAAGTAAAATAAGGTTTATTTCGAAATGTATACTTAATGCAATCGTAAACATAGTAACAGCTCCTGTTCCAATCATATGTAGACTTGCCTTGATGCCAAAAAAAATCATAAAGATGGCGCTTAAGGATGATAATAAAGCTCCCAGAAAGAAAAAATATAGTTCAGGGTAATTATAGGCATCAATAATCATTTTGATTACTAGAAGCAATAAAAATGACTGTAACAGTAAAGGAATCTTACGTTGTTTTACGTCTTCTAAATGAATGGAGGTGATAATGCCCATTGTTCTAAGAAAAAAATAGAGCACTATTGGAATAAGTATCGTGACAACCACTAAACCAAGAACTTTTGCTTGAATGATATTTTCTGGAATAAATCTAGGTGCAGTAACAAAATAAATTACTGAACCAGCTAAGGGCATCAACAAAGGGTGAAAAATATATGAAATGCTTTTTAGTAAAAAGTTCATTAAATCTTTTTTCGTAGCCTGGCAACCGAAATATCTAATTGCTCTCTGTACTTAGCTACAGTTCTTCTGGCTATAGGGTATCCTTTTTCTTTCAGGATTTTTGCTAACTTCTCGTCTGTAAGAGGTTTTTTCTTATCTTCTTCTCCTATTGTAATTTCCAGTATTTTTTTTATCTCTCTTGTAGAAACTTCTTCTCCTTGATCATTAGTCATAGATTCAGAGAAAAATTCTTTGATAAGCTTCGTTCCGTATGGAGTATCTACATATTTACTGTTTGCTACTCTAGAAACGGTACTTACATCCATATCAATTTCATCTGCAATATCTTTAAGGATCATCGGTTTTAGATTACGCTCGTCTCCACTTAAGAAATAACTTTCTTGATAGTGCATTATTGCACTCATTGTTAAAAAAAGTGTTTGCTGTCTTTGTTTAACGGCTTCAATAAACCACTTAGCAGCATCTAATTTTTGTTTGATGAACATTACTGCATCCTTTTGTGATCTAGATTTTTCCTTACTGGCTTTATAACCCTGCAACATATTGTTGTATTCTCTAGAAACGTGTAATTCTGGAGCATTACGGCCATTTAATGTAAGCTCTAATTCCCCATCCACAATTCTGATGGTAAAATCTGGGACTACATGTTCTATAAGTTTATTGTTCCCGGCATAAGCACCACCTGGTTTCGGGTTAAGATGCTCAATTTCTTCAATAGCTTCTTTTAGTAAATCCTCTGTAATGTCAAATTTAGTTAAAAGCTTATCATAATGCTTTTTGCTAAAATGATCAAAAGACTTGTCTAAGATCAGCGATGCTAATTTAATAGGAATAGTGATTTCCTTTCTATCTAACTGAATCAACAAACATTCCTGAAGATTTCTCGCACCAACACCTGCGGGGTCTAGCTGGTGTACTATTTTTAGAATATTTTCTATTTTCTCCTCAGTGGTATATACATTTTGTGTAAAAGCAAGATCATCAAGAATATCCGCTAAAGATCTTCTGATATAACCACTTTCGTCAATGCTTCCAACAAGAAATTCTGCAATTTCTCGCTCTTCTTCATCAAATCGATAGGTGTTCAATTGATTTACTAAATGTTGGTGAAATGATGTTCCAGATGCATACGGAACATTTTTTTCTTCATCATCAGCACTATAATTATTAGAACTTAAACGGTAACTAGGTATTTCATCATCACTAAGATATTCATCAACATTGATATCTGTCTCTATTTTTTCTGTTCCATAGTCATCTTCGCCAGAATTTTCATCACCAAAAGCATCGTCAAACTCATCAGCTTTTTCCTTACCGCTATCCAATGCAGGGTTTTCCTCCATTTCTTGCTTTAAACGTTGTTCAAATGCCTGTGTAGGAAGCTGAATTAGCTTCATCAACTGAATTTGCTGAGGAGAAAGTTTTTGAGAAAGTTTAAAATTTAATTGTTGCTTTAGCATAAAAATGTCAATGTTCTTATACTCACAAAAATAAACAAAATACGGCGTACTTCTGTAGGTAATCGATGGTTAGTTTAGTGAAACTTTTTTATAAAATTCACTAAAAGCGAAGATTAAAAAAAGATAGTTGAACTAATCCTGCATTTAGTGCGGGATCTCATTCATATTAGTTCGAAAGTTTATTTGAAAAATAAATTTTAAAACTGTTTTATGCAATTTATCAATAAACGCGCCAAAATATATTTGTAGTATGTGAGTTGTAGCAGATTTGTAAGATTTATTAGAGTAATGTGTTCAGAATTTATATACTTAATTCAAAACGTTTTGAATTAAGTATATAAAAAAGACCTGTCAGGTCTAGTATGATTCCTGATTGAATTTTAAATAGAAAATTCGTTTACGGAATAAATATTTTATTTTTAATTGCATAAATTACCAGTCCAGTTCTGTTTTTTAGATGTAACTTTTCGAAAATAGAATCTCTGTAGCCTTCTATGGTTTTAGGGCTAAGACACATATCACTGGCGATTTCTTTATATGTTTTTTCTGTACAAGCGTGTTTGATGAATTCCATTTCTCGCTCCTTTAATAATACTTTGTTTTCTTTTTTAGGATTTAAGGATCCTAATAATAAATTAGTAACATCTTTGGTGTGGTAGAAACCTGTTTCCTGTACTTCTACCAGTGCATTTTCCAGAATACTCTTTTCCGTGTCTTTCAATAAATACCCTTTGGCTCCGGCACGAAGCATTTTAAGAATGGTTTTTTCATCTTCTTCTACAGAAAGTGCCAAGACATTTACCTCTGGATATTCTTCTTTAAGAGCGATTGTGGTCTCGATGCCGTTCATTATAGGCATATTGATATCCATAAGAACAACATCCGGAATGTTTTTAGGATCTTTTAATCGAGTAAGTAGTTCTCGTCCATTTTTGCACAGGTACAATATTTTGAATTTAGAAAATCCATTTACTAATCCTGCTAATGCCTGCGATAATAGAATATGATCTTCTACAATGACTACTGAGTATTTCATGGGTATATGTTTTGTGTGCAAGCCGTTTAATCAGGCTTTATTATAAGTTGTCTTCCTCTTCTGTTACTAATTTTTTATAATAATAGGTTAGGGTTATAGCGGTACCTTTTCCTTTAGCAGAATCTAAACTAACCTCTGCGTTTATTAATTTTCCTCTATTCTGCATATTACATAATCCAATACCAATATTTTGACTGGATTTAAGATCTTTCTTGTCAAAACCTACTCCATCATCTTTAGCATGAATGACTAATTTTTCTTGGTCATAACGCACATTTACGTTAAGTTTAGAAGCTTTAGAATGTTTAATAGTGTTGCTAAAAAACTCTTGTAATATCCTGAAAATAATAATTTCTGCTTTGTCATCTAGAGTTCTTACTTCCGTATTACTACTTAGCGTAGCTTCAATAAATTGTAATCTATTAAATCGTTCTACTTCTAATGCAATAGCTTCTGTTAGGCTAAGGCTTTTGATCGCATCTGGATTAATCAATTTAGATAGGGCTCTTAGTTCTGTGAGACTCTTTGTTATCGTTTCTGTAACTTCCGGAAGTCTTTCTGGGTCGCCCTTAGCAACGTCTATTTGTATTTTTGCTAATGTAAGGAGTTGTCCAATATTATCGTGTAATTCCCAACTGATATTGCGTAAGGTTTCTTCTCGTATTTCTATCTGCGTTTCTGCAATCGCACGCTCAAACTTTTTTTCTGCTTCTTTTTGATGCAGAAGCAAGCTGTTCTTTCTCTTCTGGAAAATTAAGAAAAGAAAAACCAAAAGTACAATTATGACTACAAGTACAATACTTGCTATTAAAACTCCTGTCTCTTGTCGCTCCATATAAAACCAATAATATAGCAAGTGTACATAACCACACCTACTGTTAAATTAACCAGAATCGCTAATGTGGCGTCAGTAACTTCTGCATAATAATTTCTAAGAATTCTAAAAGGTATGTTGCCTACATAATAAATTAAAAGACCAACACTGATCCAGAATAAGAGGTTTTTTTTTGCTGATAAAACTTCTTCAGAATTTAAGATTTCGATAAAATAAAGAATAATAGTAATCAATAAGAAAATAGCACCTATTATATACGGTAAGCTTTGAGATTGGTCGAAATAATTTTCGTAAAAACCATTTATAATAAAAGCCACTAAATAGATTAACCAAAAAATAAGTACAAGTTTCTTTTTCGTTTTATTTTTTAGGTAAAATCTATACAATAATAAGAAAAAACTAAATGTAATTACGTTATAGATATTGTATTGAAGAGAATTATTCCCTGTATGATATCTAAAGTAAAGACCTACAAAATCGTTTAGAACGACATACCAAATAAATAACAAAATATATTTTAACGCTTTTGTTTTTTTATATTTAGTATAACAGATTGTCGCTATTAAAGCCGTTATGACCTCAATACTTACACAAATTTCTATTAATAAATTTAATAAGTCTTTACTTAGTTGCATTCAATATTAGTGTGTTTCATTTTTGGGAGGAGTGCTTGGAAATTCATTCGCAATTAAACTATTTTCTTCTCCCGATAAGTTGCTAAGGTTTATAGTAAAGAAACCAGCTTTTTGATAGGATCCATCTTTCTGTAAACGGCTATCCAACCCGATTTTTTCCTGTAGTAGCTCTACTCTAAAATTATTATCTAAGGTGTAGCCTAGATCCATTACTTTATCGCCTACTTTTTTTCTTACGGTAGGTGCTATGAAAAAGGTTTGGCGACCTGCATATTTTTTGTCTTTTTTACCTTCCTTATCTCTAATGTAGCTATCAGGATATAATGCAAAATAAAATCTAAATCCTGATGGCTTTACTCTTGCTCTCAGTGATTGTCTTTTTACGTACCAAATGTATTGTTGTAAATCATCAATATCATAAAATAATGATCGTGTTGCTTTAAATGGATTGTCCTCTCCATCTTGTCCTACTACTTCATTAATCAGTTCTTCTCTCTTATCATATGAATGATAAATCTCTTTAGCAAAATCAGATTGAATGATGTTGTTAGGTTTTCTGCGCTTATCATCAGCTACTTGTCCTAATTGTTCTTTTAGGTTTTTGATAATACTATCTTTTTCCTTAATGGTTCTCTCTAAATTTGCTAATGCTGGTGAATCTGTTGTTTGTCCTTTCTGGCAAGAAACAAAGAGAATGATTGCAAAGGCAATAATTACATACTGTTTAATACGGTTAGTTTGTTGTTTCATTTTTGATATAGGTTTGTTAAGTATTTGTGTGATTTTGGCAAAAGCCAAAATGATCAGTCAATTAAAACTTCGTTTTACAAAGTTTTAAGAATTAAAAATACCATTTTATATAGTTTAAAAAAATTTAACATCCTTGTTATTGTAGATTACATAGAAGAATATATTGATTTACAATGCTTTCTATAGAAATTTATGGATGTGGTGGATTTAATAAAAAGGGGCAAACACCCCTTTGATAAAAAGGGAAATGACGGTTGTATTTGTATTGTAGAGAACATCCTCACCCAGCCTCTCCTTCAAAGGAGAGGAGTTTAAAAAGCCCCTCTTGGTTGCTGAGCTTGCCGAAGTAGAAGAGAGATTTAGAGGGATGTTTTTTAACTGTGTGTAACATCCTCACCCAGCCTCTCATTCAAAGGAGAGGAGTTAAAGCGTTTGTATATGAATTTTAATCATAGGAATAAGTAAAGTCCCTCTTCGAAGAGGGATTTAGAGAGATGTTCTTATGAGTAATTTGAAAAACAGTATGGATTTATTACTGTTTAAAACTTTTAATGACTTCTTTAAGTTCTACAAGAACTGTTTCTAGATCACTTAAAATTTGTTCATTTGTAAATCGAATAAATTTCACTCCCAGTTCTTCGATTCGACCTTGTCTATGACCGTCTTCAAGAAATTGATTATCGTGTGAACTTCCATCAATTTCTATGGCTAGACCAATTTCTTTAGCATAAAAATCCACGACATACTCTAATATGGGAAATTGACGAAAAAATTGAATGCCAAGGTGGTTCTTTCTAACCTGTTTCCAAAATATTTTTTCGCTTTCAGTCATATTTTTCCTAAGAACTTTTGCTAATTCTCTTGCTTCAGGAGTATATGGAAGTATGTTTTGTAATGCCACGTTAATAACCAATGTTAATGAACGGTAAAGTAAGTAATTCTTGGTTAATATGTATTCTTTTTAAGAATTGCGATTTGTAATAAGCCCCTCTTGGTTGCTGAGCTTGCCGAAGTAGAAGAGAGATTTAGGGAGATGTTTTTTAACTGTGTGTAACATCCTCACCCAGCCTCTCCTTCAAAGGAGAGGAGTTAAAAACTGCTAAAAAGGATTTTTTGTACTTTGATAAAAAGTCGCTACAGTTTGTTGAGCCTATTGAATTAGAAGAGGGATTTAGGGAGATGTTATTAGAGCATCTGAGTCTTTCAATTGCTTCAAAGGATAGGAGTTTTGAAGTCTCCCTTTGAAGGGAGATTTAGAGGGATGTTCATTAGAATCCTTTTTGCTGAATAAGAATCTAAATAGTAAACCTCACAAGTTTTTAAAACCTGTGAGGTTTGAATAAATAAGGTTTTATTCAAAAACATTTTGGATAAAACTTTTAAAATAACAAATTAATTTTATTCAATTCCCATTGGTGGAGCACCAGCTATTTCATTAGCTAAAGAAGAAGATTCAACATTATCCAATTTAGATATTATTTTTTCTAAGATATTCTGACTAAAATCGATATTAATAATAGATTCTCCATTAAAATTATAGGATTTATTATCGTTACTTTTTGTGTCAGTTTTTGTTGGAGCGAAGAATAATGTCTGATGATTGGCAAACTCTCTTCCTAAAGTAGGATTGTCTCCATACACACCAAATACTATATTAAAACCAGAAAGTGAGATGTTATTATCAACTGCTTGTCTTTTAATATAAGTAATGTAATTCTTGAATGTCTCTTTTGTATAGAAACAAATACGTGAGTCATTAGCTACTACATTGTATAATGGCGCTACTTTAGTGTCATAATAATTATTATACATCTCTATTGTTTGGGCAGATGATATATAACCATTAGTGCTTAATAGTAAGCTTTGACTTTTGTCTGTTAAGGAATTTAAGTCAGTTATATTGCTATACTTATCAAAAGCATTATTGTCTAAAAAAGTGATCTGATTATTATTAATAGAAAAAGGCATGTTTTCTCCTGTATCGGGATGTGACGCCATAGGTGCTATAGTAATGGTTCTGACATTATTGGTGTTAGCACCAAGGACAAACCCAAGATGGGATACTTGAATTCCTTTTTCTTGTGCTACAGTTTCAATTTTCTCTAAATGATTTTCTAAAGACTCTAAATCGAACCAAACGGCACGAGTTTCGTCTAGATTTGATTTTCCTTTAAAAGGAGCAATGCGAGTATTGTAAAAGTTGTTATACTCATCAACGGCCTTGTTAAAAGAGATGATTTTTTCAGGGACTTGTAATTCTACAGAAGTTTCTTCTGTTGTTTGATTTTCTTTTTCGCAGCTAGCTAGACCTATCGTAAGCCCCACGATTGCTAATGAACATTTTAAAAATTTGTTTTTCATGTGAAAATATTTAAAGGTTATTATTGAAATATGAGAAGTAATTTATTTTACTTCCTATAAGTAAGTGTTTTTAAAAGACGATATGTTATCTCTCGTTTTTGTTAAAAAAAACATAAAGGGATAATTCCCTCGATAATTACTTAGAATTAGTAGGTGTATTGTGGTTTAATATAGGTTTGTAGTTTTCTTCACATATTTTCACGAACATCCTCACTACCGGGCTTCGAGAGCCTCAGCCCTCGGGGAGCGAACCCTGAGGCTCTCGAAGGGTGAGTTGTCACACTGAGCGTCTTCCAGAGAGGGAAAGGTGTCGAAGTAGAAGATAGATTTAGCGAGATATTCTTATTGGTGTTTTAATGAATTGTATTTTATAATATTCATTTTCAGATAACTAAAAATAATTTGTTTTTTTCGTAAACCAAGGTTTTTGTGGTTTTTTGGAGCTAAAATTTTCGAAAAATTCAAACGAAATTTTTTCGATGGAAATATCATTTTTTTAATATTTACCTCGGAAAAATAGGAGTTTATAAAAGCAACTTTAGTATTGTTAATTAAATGTTAAACGATAATTTTTCCGAAAACGTTTTTCGTTAAAATAATTGTTAAATACACCTCGCAGAATTGCTGATAGAATTTTTCTTCTCTTACTTCATAGTAGCTATAAAGCAATGAGCTAAACTTTTCGAAAAGTAATTTTTACAGCTAACATCTTAAACAAAAACCACAATCATGAGAAAAATTTATTTAGTACTTAGTGTAATCCTGGGTCTATTTTCTTGTACATCGGATGTAGACAATTTAGATTCTGAAATTAAATCAATTGAACTATCAGAAAAAATTAGTTCTGAAAACGTAAAATTATTAAGTGCTTGGACGGCGAATAGAAGCAGTCCTGTGCATATCAATTACCAGAGAAAATTTAAGGTAAAAGTAAAAAACCTAGGTTATCAAAAAGAAGTTGTAATCCATCACGCGACTTTTGATGGAAATTGGGTAGATATACCATTGACATTTGAACAAACTATTGATAATGATGAAGAGATATGGATAGGAGAGCTTACTCCTGATTATGAGGTTTATAGTGACGAGTTCGTGGTAAAGTATATGGTGAATGGAAAAACGTATTGGGATAATAATAACGGGAAGAACTATAGTATGCTGGTAAATGTGGGAGGATATTTATCACCAGAAATGAACGTAGAGCTTAATAAAAGTTTTACAAGATCTACAGGTTCATCGTTTGCGATAAATGTTAATTCAAGGCGTAATTATGGTACTACGACAACTGTGGAGGTAGTTTATACAACGGATAGTTGGGCGACAAAAACTACAATTCCTCTAACATATCAAAGATATTTTCGGGTAGGATATGCACATTACATCATGAGTCCAAATCAATTTGATGTAGATATTTATGACACATCTATTCGAGTGTCTGAAGATGTTCAATCCATAGACTTTGCTATCGTTTACAAAGTAGATGGACAAGAATATTGGGATAATAATTATGGAAGGAATTATACATTGAGTAAGGTTATATATTAACAATCGCAAATCATATACAATAATGAAAAAGTATTTCTATTTATTTATGAGCCTATTAGTGCTATCCTGTAGCATAGAAGATGATTTTTCTGAAAATCGAGAAGCTAAAATCATTACTAATGAAATAGCTGCTAAAAGCTCAAATCCGGTAAGTCTTCTGAAAGCTTGGACCACATATAGTTCATACAGAGGATATCAAGCATATGCTAGAAAGTTTACAGTTAAAGTAGCGAATCTAGCATATGATAAAAATGTAAGTATTTATCATCAGAGGTTGGATGGAAATTGGGATGAAATTCCCTTAACGTATAACCAAACTATAGATGATGGGCAAAATGAAATTTGGACGGTAGCATATAATCAAGGAGGTTATAGTATTGATCGTATTTATGCAGATGAGTTCGTAGTGCAGTACGAGGTCGATGGGATCACTTATTGGGATAATAATAATGGTTCTAATTATGCAATGTCCCAATCAGAAGGATCTTTTTTTGCTGATCAAAGCCTTCAAGTTAGTGTAGATACTGATTTCGTGAGTTTATCTTATTTTCCTTATGATAACAAAAACACGTTTAATATTACCGTAGACGTAAGAAATTTATCACTTAATAAGGAAGTTGGAGTAGTGTATTCTTCTGATGGATGGCAAACACAATCATATGTGCCATTAACCTTTAGGCAAACTTGGACAAACGGGCCTTTGTATTCTATCCAGAGTCCTAATAATTTTGACATAGAAAGATGGCAAGGTTATGCTAGACTGGCCGCTTCAGAAGATAATTTAGAATATGTAATTGTGTATAGAGTAAATGGAAACGAATACTGGGATAATAATTATGGTAATAATTATAAAGTAACTATAAATTCTTACAATTAAATAAAGACGTTTATTTAATGGAGAAGTCCGCCTTACATGTGTGTTTGTATGGCGGATTTTAATTTTCAGAGAGTTAACTCCATTTTGATATTACTTCGTAGATAGGGAGAATTTTTTTCTAACTCAATTTCTACAAAGCCATATTTTCTGTAAATATGTATGGCATTTTTTAAGATTCTGTTAGAGTATAAAATTAACTTGACCCAGTGCTGATCTTTAGCAAAATTAAGACAGAAAGACACCAATTGTTGCCCTATTCTCTGTCCTTGAAATTTTGGGGACACCGCCATTTTTCCCAATTCATAGATTCCTTCTTCTATTTTAATTAAGGAAAATGTTCCGGCAATTTCATCTCCTGATTTGGCAAAGAAAATATAACCACCCGTATTGATAATGGTTTCTTCACACCTTTCCAGTAAGCCTACATCGTGTTCCTCTACTACAAAGTATTTTTCTAGCCATTCTACATTAAGGTCGGCAAAATCTTTTGCATATTTGGGGTCAAAGGGTATGATTTCTATTTGTTTGATGGAGTTCATAATTGTTCTTTTAGATTTTCTAGTATACGGGTGCTAAGTGCTTTTTCTTTAAATTGATTTTCCATGTGAGTTAAATGACGTGTTAAACTTGTTGAAGAACCTTCTGTAAGCCATTTTACTTGCTTGTCTATTGCATCCCAAACAGGAACCAATTGTTTATGTGTTTTTTTTCCTTTATTAGATAGTTGAAAAAGCTTTTTTCTTTTATCAGTTTTATCGACTCGAAACTTGATTAATTCTTTAGTTAGAAGCTTTTTTATAGCTTGTGTAATAGCAGGTTGGGTATATTGCAATTGTTCTTTTATCTCTGAAGTGGTCGTGTCTTTTTGGTCTATTATAATTTTAAAAATAGGAAATAGATAAGGGTCAAAATCTATTTTCAATGTAGTGTACAAGAGTTGAGTTTCTTTCATTAGATATTCACTTAGTCTATTTAATCTGGAGCCTAAACCGAGTTCTCCAAATTCTTGTAACGCATCTTTCATAAGTAGTTATATAAGCACTTATGTAAATTTACATAATTTTTTTCTTTTAAAAAGTATATTCTATTTTTTTTAGATAACGTGGGAAGGAATTTTAACTGTGATTTTTATAAAAACAGAGATGTTATAGGCTTTGATCGAATACTAAACAGATGTTTGCGAATATTGTTTTTTTGATTACGAATACTATTTAGATATGTTTTAAGATACTATGCGAATTTGATTTCCGTTGTTAGTTAATTACACTTTTTTTGAATATAACTGAACTCATTACTAAAAACGATAGTTTTTTACCTATTACTTTTTAGAATCAACGAAACTAAACTCAATATTAAATTAACCACGCATGATTTTTTTAACTCGATTAAAACTTTTAACAGCATTACTAATGCTAGCTTCTTTTGCAGTAGCGCAAACCCCAGAAGGAGAATTAAAACGATGGCATAAAATTACTTTATCTTTTGAAGGGCCTAGTACTTCAGAAGCGGCAAATCCAAATCCTTTTTCGGATTATAGATTAGAAGTTACTTTTACTAATGGAAATCTTTCGTATGTAGTTCCAGGATTTTACGCAGGGTGCAATGATGCTGCAGATTCCAGTTGTGATTCAGGTAATATTTGGCAAGTACATTTTAGCCCTGAACAAACAGGAACTTGGGACTGGTCTACAGAATTTATTACTGGATCTGATGTAGCTATTAACGGAGGTGGATCTAGCGCTGGATTTATGGATGGAGATACCGGATCTTTTACTGTAGGAGAATCTGATAAATCCGGAAGAGATTTTAGAAGTAAAGAACTTGGCAGATTAAAATATGTGGGAGAACATTACTTAAGACATATAGGAACCAATCCAGAAAACCCTAACGGTCCTTGGTTTGTAAAAGCAGGAGCTGATTCACCAGAAAATGCATTAAATTATGTAGATTTTGATGCTACACCTAGCTATAATAATAATTTGAATAAAATTGGAAGTAAAACTTGGCAACCGCATCAGCAAGATTACGTTGCTGCTGATGCAAGTTCTTACACTTGGAGTAATGGAAAAGGAACTGAGATGTTAGGGATGTTAAATTATCTTTCTAGTGAAGGAGCTAATGTAATGTCTTTTTTAACTTGGAATTCTAGTGGAGATGGTGGAGCAGTTTTTCCACATACCTTACAAGTATCTCTAGAAGAGTATGGAAATACGGCTCGCGCTCAACAATGGAGTAAAGTGAATAAGGATCGTTTTGATGTTTCTAAAATGGCACAATGGGAGAAAGTAATGGAATATGCTGATAAAAAAGGTATTTATCTACATTTTAAAACGATGGAGACAGAAAACGATAATCTGATGGATGGAAATGGTTTTGGACGTGAAAGAAAATTATATTACCGTGAGCTTATTGCTCGTTTCGGACACCATTTAGCCCTTAATTGGAATCTTACAGAAGAAACAACGTTAGCTGATAATGTAGTAAAATCAACCGCATCTTATATTAAAGACTTAGACCCTTACGATCACAATATAGTAATACATACATACCCAAATCAACAAGATCAACGATATGATCCATTATTGGGGTCTAGTTCCGAGCTTACAGGAGCATCTATACAAACTGATAAGAGTAATGTACATAATGATGTAAGAAGGTGGCTTGAGAAATCAAGTAATGCTGGTAAAAAATGGATAGTTGCTAATGATGAACAAGGTAGCGCGGGAGAGGGTGTCAGAGTTTCTGATAAAGAAGTTAGAGAAGATGTTTTATGGGCTACGCTAATGGCTGGGGGAACAGGAGTAGAGTATTATAGTGGATATACCGATGATGACGGAGATATTAACGGGAATGATCACAGGAAACGTGGTAATAAGTATAAAGAGGGAGGGTATGCTCTTGACTTCTTTAATAATTATTTACAACCATATATGACAGAAATGGTAAGCGCTGATGAAGTTACTTCTAGTGGTAATGATTATGTTTTTGCAAAATCAGGTGAGGTATATGCAGTATATCTTCCAAACGGAGGATCTACAAATATCGATTTACCTTCCGGAACATGGCAAGTACAATGGTATAATCCAAGATCAGGAGGAAGCTTAAGTGGTGAAACTGCAGTATCTAATGCTATATCAGCACCAGATACCAACGATTGGGTGGCTTTAATTAAAGGAGAATCTGATGGAACAGATTGTAATAATGCGCAGAATGTGACAGTTTCTCAGGATGCCTATTTACAAGGAACTACTTCATTCAATACTTCAGAATTAAGAGTTGAAAGTGGAAACAGGGTGTCTTATTTGCAGTTTGTGGTACCAACTCCATCAGAAGCTGTAACTGGAGTGAAATTACAAATGTCTGTTAGCACTGATGGTGGTAGTGGACTTATCGAAATATATAAAGGCACTTCAAACAACTGGACAGAAAGTAATCTTTCTGATAGTAATAAACCTGGAGAAGGCACGCTCATAGGTTCTTTAAATACTACATATAGTGAAGGTCAGTCATATGAATGGAACTTATCCGGAATTAACCCTGGAGAAACAGTTTCGCTAGTGATAAAGCAAACAGGAGGGAATGACGTTTCTTTTTCATCTAAAGAAGGGACCAATGCTCCAAAGCTTGTTTTAGAATTAGATTGTAATGATGACGGAGGTGGAGGAGATGGAAGTAGCAGTTGTGTTGCTTTAGAAGAAAATGGAATCGTAGCAGTAGAAGCAGAACATTTCGAAGGTCAATCAAAAACCGATAAGAGAAAATGGTATTTCCAGGATGGAACGGTTTCTACTCCGACACCAGATCCAGATCCTAGTCATCACGCTTCTGCTAGTGGTGATGGTTACTTAGAGATTTTGCCAGATACAAGAGTTACACATGATGATCCGTTAGTAAATGGAGAAAGTTTTTCTAATACACCTGGTGTTGTTGGTATTTTGGATTATAAAGTGAAATTCAGCACTCCAGGAAGATACTTTGTATGGGTACGACTATATTCTACAGGATCAGAGGATAATGGGATTCATGTAGGAATTGATGGTACTTGGCCTTCATCAGGACAAAGAATGCAGTGGTGTGCTGGTAAGAATCAGTGGACTTGGGAAAGTAAACAAAGAACTGACGCTAATCACTGTGGAGAAGCAGAATTAATATATATTGATGTTCCTTCAGCAGGAGTGCATACGATCTCTTTTTCTATGAGAGAGGATGGCGTAGAGATGGATAAGTTTGTACTGTCTCAATCCTACACTAAACCCAGCGGAGTAGGACCGGATGAAGTACTTGTTGATTGTGCACTTTCTGTGGATGATTTTGATGTTAAGGAATTTAGTTTATATCCAAACCCTGCTCGAGATTTGATTAATGTAAAAGGGTTAACTAAAGGAATGGCTTCAATTTATGATGTAACAGGAAGAAAAGTAATGTCTTCTATAGCTATTTCGGAATCAGAAAATAATACGATCGATATATCCAGAATTCCTTCTGGGGTTTATTTTATGGTAATTCGTGATAAAGGAATTCAAAACACATTAAAATTCATAAAGAAATAGTAGTAACTAACTAGCTAACTATTTTTCTGAAAGGGCTGAAATTACTAGTAATTTCAGCCCTTTTTTATATTGTATAATAAGTGTTTGGTAATTATTTTGCTTATAATGACTTAAATACAGTCAGGTAGTATAGGATTTCTCATTTCGGCATAGGCCGGAATCCACGATTAATGATAATCGTTCCAGTCTAATGCTAAATCGTTCCAATCGGGATTGTCTTCTTCTATCAAGTTTATTTTCCATTGCCGATTCCAGTTTTTTAGTCTTTTTTCTCTTAGAATAGCATCATTTACATACTGATACACTTCAAAATAAACCAAAATATTTAAATCATATTTTTTCGAAAACCCTTCTATCAATTTATTTTATGTTTGAAAATCCTTCTTTCTAGGTTGTTTGTCATTCCAATATGAAGAGTTCCATTTTTCTTGTTAGAAAGAACGTAAACTAAGTATTGATGTTCAGGTTTTAGCATTTGTGTTTATTTTGGATTCCGGCCTACGCCGGAATGACAATACTTGTTCCGGATTTATTCTATTTTGTCATCCCAGCGTAGGCTGGGATCCAAAATGGAGGAACATTCATGAAAATGGATTCCAGATTTATTCTGGAATGACAAAAAATATAAAATTATTAATTATACTAGATAAGGAACCTTTTAATTCTTACCGTTAAACTCTTTGTATAAATCCATCGCTTTCACATAATTTTGAGCACCTGTTTTGGTCTGATCGTAGATAAAACCATCTAACTGAGGATGATTTTTTTTGATCCAAGTAACCATCTCATTTTTTGTAGTATTCCAAAGTTTAAAGTCAGAATCCATTTCTATATTTTTTATTTTGGAAATTTTCTGGTTCTTTATTTCTATTACTTCTTTGGAGATAATAGGTTTTTCATTTAGAAATTTTATCCTTGTACATATTTTAGAAACTCTAATTTCCATTTTATTATCAATTTCTTTAATCTCTAATATTTCATATTTTGGAGAGAATACAGAATCCCACTGAAAAAATTTGTAGTAATCGTTTTTAGAATAATTTGTGTTATAATCTGCCTCACTAATAGTTATACTATCCCCAACAAATTTTGATAATTCTGTATAGTTACTATGGTTTAGTTGATCGTAATAATTTTGAACTAATTCCGTGTTATGATTTTTTTTTGTGCAACTACTAAAAGAAAAAATACACATAAACAGAATAGTAAAGCTGGCTAATGTTTTTAGTTTTATCATATTATTATTATTATTTCTCTAATACCTTTTACCAGCCATCAATTACACATTGTAATGAATATGATTCGATTTCTGATAAAGGAATTTCTTCTAAAGTGTCTTCTAAATAATTTCCTTCGGCCACTCCTGTAACATTTTCAAAACGATATGACCAACAAAATCTAAGGTTAGGATGTGCTTCAGAATACGTTACTAAATTGTCGATTAATATTGCGTTTTCAAAATCACTAAAGGCTAAAAAATATCCTAAAAATTTATTACGGCGAACATCTGCTTGAGAACTTTTGTACATATACATACCACAATTATTACATACATTATCATGTACAAAAGTTGCTCTGTTGTGTCCTTTATCGCCTCCACCAGAATATTGAATATATCCTAACCTGCCATTAGCGGAACCTGAAAGCATTGTAATAGTGTTTCTGGCAATAATATTATGGGTTTTATGCCAACTAACGATAGGACCGTCTAAGTATGTACTGCCTTCACCTTGTTCCATGATATTGTCAAGAATATATACATTTTCACCGCTAGTGTTAACTATATCACCACCTGAATTATGATGAAAATAATTATTCTGAATTAATATATCTTCATCTACACGACCAGGCCCCTCTATATCAATACCAAACTGTGGAGCAGTCCCGTTAATATGATGTATTTCATTATTCCTTATTTCAATACGTTTACCGCCCACTATAGAAATACCCTGACGTCTATTGTTATGGATATTATTATTCACAAAAGTTACATCATTAGAATCCAATACTAAAGAACCATCACCAGTTAGGTCTTGGATTTCCATGTTTTCGATAACCACTTGATTATTTGTATTCCAAACACAGATTCCATGACCTTCATCATGAGCTGTCTTTCCATCAGAATCACGAGGTGTGAAAATGTGTGTATTTCGGTCACCTTTAATTATACCATCACGAATTATTATGTTATCTCCATTTAGACTAATTACACAATAATTCCATTTATTATTAGTAGCCATTTCTAGAATTGCTCCTGGACTAAATATAAATTCAGTATCTCCGTGTATTTCGATACCTCCTTGATAGATTTCATTTATACTTTCACCTATTAGATAGATTCCCTCTGGCAGTATCACTCTTCCATATCCTTCTTGATGAGCCCAATCAATTGCAGTCTGTAAATTGGTAGTCGTTTTAATAGCATCGGTACGATTATTAGGAATGTCCCATTGATCTAAATCAATAATGTATTCTGAATTATCAAGTATTGTAGGTAATTCAATATCAAAAATAATTACGGGTAATCCATTATTATCCAAATCTTCTGGGTCCGCGTCATATGCTGAAGGCTGATCACTAGAGTTCAAGCTTTCATTATTACAAGATGTAATAAAAATAAGCATAAAAATAAGTACGCAATTCGAGAAGTGTTTTGTTTTTATATTCATTATAATGAATTAGTTACGAGTAATTTGTTGTTTGTAAATAGTATAAACGATTTATCTAATAACTCTTTTTTTAAACCATTGTTTTGTTCAAATTAAAAAAATAACACTCTATTTAGAAGCTTATAAAAGGTGTTTTGTTTTGGAAACCTAATTTTTTAATCTTTCTCCAATCCTTTCTTCAATACATCCTGAATTCCTGATAAATGTTCACTAAACTGCATCATCTGCGCCAATACTTGTGCCATTTCGTTTTTATCACCAAAGCCTTTTAACTTATTGTTTTTGATAAAAGTTTCTTTGATAGTTTCCCAACGTGTAGCTTCTTCGCCTTCAATGGTATTTGTTAATTCTTTATATTTAAGAAGGTTTGCTTCTGCAGCACTGGTTAATGTTTGTGACTCATTCTCATAATGCGATAGGAGTAGCGTTTGTAATTCTTTTTCGTTCATAATCGGAACTACTTTAGCTACTAGTTTACTCATATCGCGATAGGATCCTTGTAATTTAAATGAAGGTTCTGTACGATATGAGTCCTCCATCGCTGCGGATTGTATATATGTGGCATTTACTTGCATCACTGTATTACGAATGGTCACTACTTTTTCTAACACTGCTAGATAATCTTGTGTTTCTTGCTTAGTGTGATTTCCTTTTAATTCTATACCTTCTTGATTACCAGATTCTACCATTTCAATTAATCCATAAATATCTTCAAAATATTTACTACTTAACTGGTGTAATACAGGGTTAGATGTCAAAGCATTTTCTATCAAACTGAGTTTGAATAAATCTGCGGTATCGCCAATAATATCTCCCAGATTGTATATATCCGCTCTATTTGCTAACATATCCGGAATCTGAAATTTATCTCCACTTTCGGTATATGGATTTCCGGCCATTATTACACAGAATTTCTTGCTCCGTAGGTCATATGTTTTAGGTTTTCCATTGTAGATTCCTTCAATCTTACGGGTACCATCGGCTAATGAAATAAATTTTTGCAAAAACTCTGGATTACAATGCTGGATGTCGTCTAGGTATAACATGACATTATTACCCATCTCGAATGCTAGATTTAGTTTTTTTAATTCTTCGCGAGCAGCAGAGTTAGTAGCAGCCATTGGATCTACAGAAGTAACTTCGTGACCAATAGCTGGGCCATTTATTTTCATAAATACCAATCCTAAACGGTTTGCCATATATTCCATCAAGGTTGTTTTACCATATCCAGGTGGAGAAATCAATAATAACATACCCATTCTATCTGTACGTTTATTGTCACCAACGCTTCCCAGTTGTTTAGAAAGATTATCACCAAATAAAGGTAAATATACCTGATCAATCAACTTGTTACGGACAAAAGAGGATAAAACTCTTGGTTTAAATTCTTCTAGTTTAAGGTCATCCTTTAAGGAATCAGTTACTGCATGTTTTGCTTCTCGATATGCTGAGAATGCTGGTGCTTCTATGCGAGAAAAGTCGGATAATTGAGTAATAAATTGATGATAATTAAATTCAAAACTACCTTCATTTATAGTTGAGTGACTTCCTTTTAACCCTTCGATAGTTTGCGAAGGATTTACATGAATTATTTCTGAAACAGATTCCTTTTTATATAATAAAACACATACAATTTCCTGTGCATATTCTATTTGTTCTGGGTGATGCGCTTTTAGAAAAGCAGTAACCCATTGCAATGTTAAACGTATTACATCTTTCTGACTCTTTTCATTAGTAGGTTCTATAGATTTTTTAAACTTGGTTGCTACTTTTTTCTTTTCTAATTCGGCAAGAAACGTATCGTGTAATTCATTTGCAGTTTGACTGATACAAAATATATCATCTGTTTGCAGTTCAGTAAAAAGATAGCTAGCAATTCGCTTTGACAAGCTCAGTGTGAAATCAGAATTATCATTTTCAGACTGAGCTTGTCGAAGTCTTTCATGTTTTAATAATGTTATTATAATTTCAGTATTTGAAACCTCTTTTTCTAAATCAGAAAGTATGGTTTGATACTCCGTACTATCTGAGAAAATTTCTAAAACTTCTCCTGATGCTTTTATAGTATCGTTCCAATATGTTTTCTTTTCTGTATTTAAACTATTCCAAAAATACTGTGCATAGGATCTAGAGAGTGAGTCATAACGTAATAACCCAAGATCATGATCTTTACTCACTAAAACCTTTAGAATTGTGGCAGCATCCACGTCATGAACTCCTTTTACATATCCTTCAGCATAGTTTTTACTGCTTTCCGATTTTATGAGTTCTAGTAGTTCTTCTTCTCCCAAATTGACTAACTCGTCTTTTTTAGTAGTAAATAATTTATATGCTAAATATGCAGAACGATAAATCTCTTGGTTTTCAGAAATTAGTTCTTGATCCCAGTATTTTTCCGACTTTAGTAATATTTCGTTTTCAATTTCTTGATAGAAATCGGTTCCCGTGAGATGATATTGTAGCGTATTATCTTTATAAACGATAGTAAGATCTAATGGTTGTTTGTTTACACCAAACTTATGTTTTCCTAGTTTGATGATATTCTCACCATCTTCATAGAGATCTTGTTTGTCTTTTAGCTTACGAGTAGCATCTTCTTTGGCAACTTTTAATGCAGTTTCAATAGTCTCAGCTTTACCAGCATCATCCAATTCCATTAAATTCGCTATGATATCCCTAAGTTTATTAATCATTAAATCAGAGGCAAAATACCCATTGATATCAGCAGTAGAATCAAAACTTAATGCTTTTTTAGTAACTCCTTTTAATATTCGGCTTGCTGCATTTTCAAGAGCAACGGCTTTTTTATTCCTTGCCTCAATTAAGCTATTTTTTCTAGCTTCAAAAGCATTATATACTTCCTCGCGTTTTTCGATAATCAGTGTAATAAACACTTCGAAATCCGCAAACCTACCTTCTAGATCTTCTAGTTGAACAGAGACTTTGTTTAGTAATTCATCTGTCTTTTCTGGGGTATTGGCAATATCAAGATAATTGATAATGCTCTGATCCACTAGTTTTAACTGAGCCGCAAACTCTGCGTTAGCTTCTTTACTACCTAGTGATTTTATTTTATTTTTAATTCCAGCTTTTAACTGATTAATCGTTGCAAAAATCAAAGATATATTATCAATGATCTTGGTAGAGTGCGAAGTGTCTTCGATTTGAAGATTAGAAACGATATCAATAAGCATTTCCAAATCTTTTGCGATCTGGTTGACTTCTTCTTCTAGTTTCTTAGCTTCTATTACCTTCTTAATAGCTTCGAGTTCTTGCTGTTTTTCTTCTACACGAGCGTGATAGGGTAGTAGTGCTTTATCATCTAATAAGAATTGCACACAACGTTGTGAAATTTTATCAGTTTGTTCTGCAATTTCAGTTTCTAGATCAGTAATAAACTGTTTATCAATATATCTAATATCATTTAAACCAATCACTTCACCACGTAACGTTCTTAGTTGTGATAATACGTGCACAAAGTCATCAATAGAACGAAATGAACTACTTTTTATCTTGTTAAATATACCTTCTGCAGTTTCTTTAGTTTCTTTGGTGACATTGGTGGCAGTTCTGCGCAGTTGTACTACTTTCTCAAACTCATCAATAGCAGCATTAGCAGCATTACTTATTTCTCCTAGGGGAACATCTAAGCGAAGAGTATCTTCTTCTCTAATCCAATAATAACTATCAATAATTTCACCAGAAGATTTAGCCAAATCATCATATAATCCATCATAATTATCTTCCTTATTAAGTAGTGTGATTAAGGCATGGCACTCAGCCATTGCCTTTACGATATCTTTATTGCCAATTTTATATAATAATGTGTCTGTATGCTCTGAAGGGATCTCGTTTCCTTTTAAGAAAGGAGTTTGCCATATTTGAATGACGTGATGTTTAGTTTGTTCGTCTTCAGTTTTGAAATAACATAATTCTCCATCTGATAAAATGGTAAAACCATTACAAACAATTGGAGTTTTTACTTCTTGTTCGATGACATTATAGGACATTAAGGTATAGAGCCCTTTTTCACTTTCATAAAACACGTATAAGAAGTCTTCTCCATTAGGTGAACTAATTTTCTCCTGAAATTTAACTTCAGAAACCTCGTTCGTAAATAGTTTAACTTCTCCGGATTGTAGATAGTATCCGTTAGGATATATAATTCCTTGGTCATCAGGTAAGAGGACACAAGCATCTTTGATAGATTCAATTTTTTTAACTTCTTGTACCTTATGATTATACACGAAATATCGTGGTGTTTCTTGAAAAGGTTTTATTTCTAAAGCGATAAGGTTCCCCAAATTCGCATATCGATATTGACCATCATCTAGGGTCTGGTCTACTTGTTCTACAGCTTCATTATAAATTCCTTTTCCGTCATCAGTATTATCTTCGATTTTGATGGTAAGATCGCCACCTACAGTTTCTACAAAAACTTTATCTAATATAGAAATATGTGGATGTATTCCATAACGATGCATGTCACGCGTAACCTCCACCCATTCGAATTCATATTGTTTTGGAAATTTAAATTCGTGCTCACTTCGGTTATCTACATAGGTAAGAGTTCCTTGGTTTACTAACCATTTAAAAGTTTTGATATCAGAAACACTTTCGCTGAGCTGAAATACCATATGAAGATAATTACCAACAATAGCAAACTTAGAAAAGATGGTGTTACGATAGTATTTATATAGATTCGTGAAGTCATCAATGAAAACAGCATCATTAATAAGGTCTAATTTTTTATTTACAAAATGATCATCAACATACGTATATACACTGAATACATCATCTAGTTTTATTTCCGTTCGTAATCCGAAATGAACATTATATCCAAAAAGACAAAAATCGCCGATAGTTACAATATCTCGGGCTATACAATTATTCTCTGTGTTGATACGATTATTGGCAATTAGTTTTGTTTCTACACTACCAAAAACTTCTTTTCTCTCATCATTGAGTTGTGTAAGACGGTTTTGGAGTTCACCCTTTTGTTTTTGCAAACGTTTTTGGATGATCTCATAGGTTCCTCCGTCTAGTTGTATGTTGTTCGTGTTGGTTTCTTCCATAGTTGTTACTCTAGTTTTTAGTTAGAGTTAAAATTGATTTCCCTCTTTTTTCGAGGAAATTAATAACTGACTATAATTAGACTTTAATATTTAACCGTCTTAACTTTAAATCCTCCTGAATTATTTATTAACATAATGGTTCGTTCTCTTCTCTTTAAGTATTTTAATTCTTCGTACATTTTTGCTTTAGAATTTTGAAGTTCTTCTATTCTTTCTTTACAATAGGAATAGGCTTGGTTATCAGAGTCGTATAATTCTTTATATACATTTATAGCATTAGGTTTACTTTTTATTACCTCATAATAATTTCCAATCAACCATTTAAAATCTTTATTTATGTTTGATGCCTCCGTAAGTAATTCTAAAGCTTTTTTGTAGTCTCCTTTTTTTATATAGCATCCTGCAATATTGGCGTCATTTTTAAGATGCTTAGGTTCTTTCTTTTTAACCAAAAGAAATCTTTCTAAAGCCAAATCTATTTGATTATTATCATAAAGAATTTCCCCAATGATAACTTGTATGTTTGCTATTTTATTCTGTTTAGATAAGAATTCATCATTATGAATTAGTGAATCAGCATATTCAATACCCTTGGAAAGATCAGTATCAGCTTTTTTATAGATTTTTTTAATCCTTGAATGCAACTGTAAAGTCTCTTTGTTCAAAGGGTTGTTTATTTTTTTTTCTCGTTGAATTTTTAAATAATTAGTATTATTAGGGTGTTTTTCTAACTTTTGTGGAATTGTATTCCACAAAATACTTGTCAACAATCCTTTATATTTAATATAAGTTATAGAATCACCTAATGAAGCATTGTGATACATTTCGTTATTAGGAATTACGTGAACTGTTTGATTAGATTCCCCTCTTATTGAGAAAGAAAATCCTTTAGGGTCGGTTTTTTGTTCCGGTATTGGAGCAAAAGGAGTTTCTCCAGTTGTACTTCCACCAGAAAGCCCCGTATTGTTAGCATACTTTTTGTCAATAATAATTCCCTTATAATATTCTTTCTTTGCAGCAAAACCATCAATAACTAAAAAGATTATCGACGCAAAAATCAAATAAATAAAAGCTTTAAATATTGACACTTTTTGAATGTTTTTTTTGGTTATATGTTGGATTTATTCTTTTTGATATTCCGCCACGTTTTTTTAGGATTCTTTCATTTTTTGTTAATCTTCTCCATCCTAGAATTAGTTGGTTTTTCTGAATCATAGGTGATGTTTACAGAATCACCTACTTTTCCTGTTTTGGTAAAATATAAGTCATGCTCGTGCCTCGAGATTTCTTCTGTTTTTGTATACCCTTTTAAATCAATAATATAAGTGTATTTTACATGTATATTCTCTACAGTAGGTGAGAATTCATTATCAATCTTATTTGTCGAAATTTTGTCTATAACTGCAGTTGTGATAACACCATTTTTTATCAACCCTTCTTTTTTGGAATAGTTGTTAAATGCTAAAACCCCAATTGCGACTATTAAAACTGCTATTAATCCTAAAAACTTTTTATTCATAATCCTTTTCTTTTTTTTGTTATCTAAAAGGTCCAAAACTAACTCCTGGATCATTTTGAAAATGTGATACCACTGCCCAAAAAACAAAAGCCACTAGAAATAAACCAAAAATGGTGATAAAGACATTCTTTATTCTTGTTATCTTTTGTTGTTGTTTCATCTTTTGTCTAATTTCCATTAGAACTTCTTCAGAAACTGGCTCTACTTTAATTCCCTGACTTTTTTCATCAGATTCGCCACTGATATGACTAAACGCTTCTCTTGTAACTCTCCGATTATTATTCTTCATCGAAATGTTCATTCCTGAAATTGCACTCATACGTTTCAAGTTTTAAATTATATTTCAATGATCTTTTAGAATAACAACCAAATTGTTGCTATGATAGCAATCGAAAAAACTGCTATTATTTTGATAGTAGTTAATCGATTTTGTTTCTGAATCTTAGTTCTGATTTCTTGTAATGTTTCTTCAGAAACAGGCTCTACTTTGATTCCTTGACTTTTGGCATCTGTAGTTCCGTTTATGTGGCTAAAAGCATCTCTTTTATTTCTTCGATCATTAAATTTAATCGAAGCAACCATTGCTGCTATACTCATAATTAAACCGTATTTTAAAAGTTAAACAAATCCCATCTAGTCAATCACTCGCTACCCCAAAGAGAGCTCAAGACTTTCTGGGATTGACTTTTATGGGTCTAAAAATGTATTTGTAATAGTATTCATAAAGTTTTGTGGAGTTTTAATCTCCTCTTTCTTCCGCTTCGCGAAACTCATTCTCCTCCTTTTGAAGGAGGAGTGTTTTCCTGAATGTTATTTCAATTTTTTGTCAGATAACCCTAATCCTTTTGCTAGGTTAAAAAGATTATTAAACAGATCATTTTCGTCTTGATTTGTTGATTTCTGTTTAAGATCCATTAGAATATTAGCAATTGTAAGGTTTTTTATGTCTTCTGAAGAGACACCGTACTTAGTAGCAAATTCTTTTACTTTTTCTAAAAGATTCCCTTTTACATCGTCGCTTCCTAAGATGGCATCTTTTACATCTTTTACAGTATCAGAATGTTTTACCAATCTGTCAAATCCTTTTGCTTTGGTTACTTGTCCAATAATTTGATCAAAGAACATGGTTTCTCCACCAACAATATCAATATTAGCAGCTTTTAGGGCTTCTCCTATTACATCCGCCTGTGCGTATGCAATTTCTTTTTGGATATTGATTTCGGCTAAGTCTACTTGTAATTCTTTATCTAATCTTAATTTGAACTCTTCATGTTCTTTTCCAACACCATCAAGCTTCTTCATTGCTTCCGCTTTTTCTTCGATTCCGACTGCTTCTGCTAAAGCAATTTCTTTATCACCAATTGCTTTGGCAAGTGCTTTTTCTTTGATTACTTCGGCTTCTGCAACACCTTCTTCTTTTAAGGCTCCTGCTTTTGCAGAGATTCCTGCAGCTTCTGCTTTTGCTTTTTTCTCGATAATAGAAGCTTCTACAATTCCTTGACGTTCGTGAGCCTCTGCTTTTGCGTGCATTACCTGCGCTTCAGACATACCTATAGTAGCTTCTTCTTTTGCTTGTGCTTCTGCTAATGTTTTTCTTGCAGCAGCTTCTTTTTCACTTGCTTCTTTATGCGCTAATGCTTCGATATTGATTTCTTCCGCTTTTTGCTTAGCAGCTTCTTTTTGCGCTTCGGCAGCTTTGATAGTAGAAATTAATGCTTCTTCTGCATTTGCTTCAGCAATAGTGATTTTTACTTGTTTGTCACGATCAGCTGTTTTAAAAGCTTGAATATCCTTCATATTCTCTTGCTCTTCCACCACGCCTTTTTCTAAAGTAACACGATCGCGAATCACATCTTGGATGTTTTTCTTTTCAACTTCTACTACTTTTTCTTTTTCAATTTGAGCTAGGGTTACGATACGTTCACGCTCTGTAGCTTCTAGCATCCTGTCTTTTTCTACTCTTTCTGTTTCTACAGCATTGGTACGTTGCTTATTTTTCTCGGCTACTATGATCTGACGTTGCATATTTTCTTCAGCAACTTTTACTTTTTCTTCCGTAGAGATACGAGCTGTTTCAGATTTTAGTCTTTCTTCTTCAGATACTTTTAGTATTTCTGCTTCTTCACGTGCTTTGATATTCGAAATCTCACGTCTCTGTTGTTCTTCTTTTTCTGCTAATTGCTTATCTAATTCCAAAATTGCTTCACGTGCTTCTACATCTTGTTTACGAATAACTTTTTCCTCATCACGTTTGATAAGATTAGCTTTCATATTTTGAGCCGCGGTTAATTCAGTAATTTTTTTGATACCTTCTGCATCTAATATATTGTCCATTTTTAAAAATGAAACAGGTGTTTGCTCTAAGTAGTCAATTGCACAATCCTCAAGGGTGTATCCATTAAGATCTGTACCTATTATATTCACGATTTCATCTCTGAATTCACGTCTTGCCTCATATAACTCGGTGAATTGAAATTTCTTACCTACTGTTTTTAAGGCTTCTGAGAATTTAGCTTCAAATAATTCTTCTAAAGTTGATACTTCTGAAGCTCTTTCACAACCAATAGTCTGAGCTACTTTTTTAATAGAATCTATATCACTATTTACTCTAACGAAAAAAGCTACTTTAATATCGGCTCTCATATTGTCTTTACAGACTAATCCATCACCTCCTAAACGTTCGATTTGAATTTTCTTAACAGATATGTCCATGATTTCTACTCTGTGAAATACAGGAACGACATATAATCCTTTATCTGTTGCTACTTGTGTTCCTTTAAACCCAGTTCTTACAAGTGCTTGTCCTTGGGGGATTTTTTTGTAGAACATGGCGATGATCGCAAAGTATACAATGATTAAGAATAGAATCAAGCCTATCCCGATGCCAATAAATGGTAAAATGCTTGTCATAATAGTTTAGTGTTTATTAGTTGTTATTTATTTTCGATTTCTGTTAATTCTTTTATTTTTTTAATTCCTTTTGCATCTAATATGTTATTAGGGTTTAGAAATGCGATTGGTGTTTGTTTTATATATTCAATAACAAAATCATCAATTACATATCCATTAAGGTCTGTTCCTATTAGAAGCAAAATTTCATCTCTAAATTCTATTTGTTTATGATGTAGTTCTTCATATTCAAATTTAAAAGCAATGGTTTTTATCGCCTCAGAGAACTTAGTTTGAAATATGTCTTTTAGTTGATTTTCGTCAAATGTTCTTTCACAACCAATCATAGTTGAAACTTGTAAGATGCTATCTGATGTATTTTGTATTTTTAGATAAAAATTCATATTTATATCGGCCCTTAGAAAGTCTTTACAAATAATTCCCTCATTTTCTTTATGTTCAATGTTGATCTTCTTAATGGTAAGGTCTACATATTCTAACGTGTGAAAAACTGGTATTACAAATATTCCTTTATGTATTCCAATTTGCACACCTTTAAGCCCTGATCTAACTATTGCCTGCCCTTGTTTTGGTTTTTTATAAGATTTTAAAAAAATTATAAAATAAAATATAATCAGTATTATTATAAAACTGATTGCAATGCCCATAAATGAAATTAAGTGTTCCGGCATTACTAGTTTGTTTTAGTCGTTATATGATTGTACATAATAGAAATTTTTGTCGTTTGATTGTTTTATAATCAAAATTTCCTCACGATAATTTATTTCCTCTCCATTTAAAGACCTCACATAGATTGACATTGGATTGCCTTCTACAACCACTTCTGCCGAACCAAGTTTATCTTTAGATATGGTTGATTGTATGATTCCTCTTCTACCTAGTAAGTCAGTTGGCGCATCTCCGTCTTTATTAAGATTTTTGAAAAAACTTTTAAAAGGAGTAGTAAAAACCTTGGTAATGAACAAAGAAGGTATAATGGCTGCTAGAAAAAAGATGAACCCAATATCGTTATTATAACTATTTGTTAATGTTGTAGTTATTGTTGTACAGAGCCACCAGATAAATATCCAACATGTAAATGTGAACATAAATGGTAATCCAACAAAATTGAAATAAATCAGTAGGATTTGCCACCATTTTAGAGGTTTTCTTCTTTTACCAACAACATCTTCTTTATTGACTTCTGTATTAGAGATATCTTCAAAATCTAGGTTTCCTCCTTCAATATTGCTATCAGCATCCATATCCATATCAACATCTGCATCAATATCCACATCAACGTCTAGATCAAAATCAATTCCCGATATCATTGTGAATAACCAATACAAAATTAATAAGAGCATTAGTATGGTTAAAACCATATTCACCTGTGAAAATGCTATCTCTACTAGTTCGTTCAATGTTTTAGTCGTTTAGTTTGTTATTTTAAAATCATCTTGCAGAGGAAAAGAAAACGCATTATGTCTCTGAATCAATTTTTTATATTGAGTCACCCTGTGCAAGTTAGTGCCGTTAGTATTAAAAATGTTACCTGTTTTCAGGTTTTTTTTTTAAAATATTATGAATCTTTTATACCCAGTTTCTTTTTTAGCTTTGCTAAATCATCTTCTGCATTCGTTTCTGTAGCATTTGCAGCTTTATCGAGTTCATCATCAATAGACTTTGATGCATTTGCGATATCTCCATAGGCTTCTGCTAATGCTTCTTCCTGATTTACTTTATCTTTCATACGCTCTAACATAGAAACAGTACTAGAGCTATCTATTTCTGCCATTTGTTTATTTACATTTTTAGTGGCCGCAGAAACTTTTACTCTTGCTTTCAGTGTTTTAAGTTCATTTTCCCATTTGCTGATATTCTGTTTGATCTCTCCTACATTTTTTTCTAATTGAGATACAGAACCATCAAATTTTTCCGTTTCACCTTTTCCACGAGTTACGTGTTGTAGTGATTCTTCTTTTTTGATCAATGCTTCTTTTGCTAACCTGTCTGCTTCTGCAGCATCAAGATCACCACTTTGTGCTTTTTTTAGAATAAGCATTGCTTTCTGTTGATAATCTTCTGCTTTTACAGCAAATTCTTCAGTATCATTTTTGGATCTTATTGCTAGTGCTTTTACTTGCGCTAGGGCTTCCAGGCTTTTTTCGAGATCAATTTTCATATCACGGATCCCCTGTTCTGTCATTTTAATAGGGTCTTCCATTTTGTCGATAGCAGAATTTGCCTCAGCTTCACCTATTTTAAATAGTCTTTTGAAAAAGTTCATAGTATTAATATTTTGAAAAATTTATAATTTGTTGCGAGTATTCACTCAATAATAGCCCCAAAGAGTTTAGAGTTCCTTCTAACTCATTGAGATCTAAGTTTTCTAATTGTAGCGTATCTCTGAAGATTACTTTTTCCCCGGTTTCATCAAGAACAAATGCACCGTGAACGATATCTCTGTTTTTCTGAAGTAAACTACGATACACTAATTCATTTTTATTTTTGATATTAAAAATATGTTGTTCTATAATTAAAATTGGTAATGCTACACCAAGAATGAGATTTTTTATCCCTTCGTTCTCTTTACTGATCATTATAATTCCATCTTTTTTGTTTTCGTGAATTATGTTAAAATTAAGTTTCAGTAAATAATCTTTCACCAATTGGAAGTGGTCTTGCATGTGATGGTTGTTTTTTGATTGATTATTAGTAATTTATTTCTGTTTTCTGACACTATATCAATATTACAAAAAGTGAGATAACTTTTCTACTATATCGACAGCTAAATTGGCAATATACTCTGCTACTGCTATCATGGGTATGTTGTTTTTTAAGTTAATGAATTAGTTGTTTGCTAAAATTTTTAGTAAGACCGATGATTTTGCCCAAAATCAATGTACTTTATAAAAGTAATTCTACTAAAATTAGCATGTATTAAATATATTAGCTAATATTGTTAGTGTAAATGTACAATAAATTTTCATAATTGCAAATAAAATTAGCAAAAATGTCATTTTTCGGAAAAAATATAAAGAAAATCAGAAGTGTTAAAAGTTTAAGTCAGCAGGCGTTTGCTGAGCTTTTTGACCTGAAACGCGGTACTTTAGGGGCTTATGAAGAAGGTAGAAGTGAACCTAAAATAGATACCATTATTAAAATAGCTAATTATTTTAGCATTGAAATAGATAAATTACTAACTAGTGAGCTAACCGTAAATGAGCTTCTGAAGTTTAAAGGAGATCTTACTACTTATGCCCAAGATTTAAAGCGCGAGCAATTTGCATTAATTCCCTGTATTACAGAGAGTACGTTTAGCGAGTATATATCTTTATATGATAAGAGTAATTTTATAAAAGAATTGCCTACTATCCAATTACCGGTAAATCCATCTAAAGAATTTAGAGGGTATACTGTGCTAAATTTAGAAATGACCAATCATGATCAAGGATTTTATCCTAAGGATATTGTTGTTGGTGAGAAAGTACCTTCTGATGTCATCAAAAAATTAAATAATGGAACCTTGGTAGTTGCATTAACCGATACAAAATTAACTTTTAGAAGATTATATATTACTAAGAATGATGTTGTGCTGCGAGCAGACCATAAGAATATTGATGATGATGAGTATCCTATTTCTGAAATTAAAGAAATGTGGAGAGTTCGCTATGTGTTTTGTAAACGTATTCCTGAATTTGCAGATGGAATGGATGGTAAATTGCAAATGATCGAACAAGAATTACTTAGAATGAAAAAGAAGCTAGGCTAAGCATATTCATATATTCAATAAGTAATAAAGGAGCTATTCGCTCCTTTTTTTTGTTTCGTGTTTTAAAAGTGAATTAGACCCAATTAGTCTTTTTTTTAACCTTTTTGGACAGAATGGGTTATATGTGGAGGTCCAATGAATCTACATTTGTTCGATCATCAATCAAGAAACGAAAAGTTATGGGATTCAAAAAAGCACTATTTTTTATTTTACTCATAGTAGTGAAAACTATGAGCGGTCAGCACGAGATTACAGGAAATGTTACAGATCAAAACAAAGAACCTTTAGTTTTTGCTAATGTAATTTTATACACGGACAAAACTGATACAGCAATTTCTGCAATGGCTACTAGCGAAAAAGGGGTGTATTTTTTCGAAAGTGTTAAAGCAGGGACTTACCGAATCGAGGTATCAATGCTGGGTTATGAAACAAAGGTGTCTGAAATTTTTAGTTTTAACAACGATGTACAAGAGCTATCTATGAATTTTGTGTTACAATCAGAGCAGTTGGATGAAGTGTTAATTACGTATAAGAAACCAATTATTAAGCAAACTGCTGAGAAATTGATTGTAGATATCGAAAAATCCGAAATGATTAACACTAATTTACAAGATGTAATGAAAAAAGTTCCTGGAGTAATTGTGACTAATGGTAACTTGAATTACGGTGGGCAAGCAAACATACGGATACTAATTAATGGTAAAACAACAGATTATATGGATGTTTCCTCTTTATTGAGAGAAATGCCAGCGGATAATATTGCTAGAGTAGAGCTTATTCAGCAACCAGGAGCTGAATATGATGCGGAAGGTTCAGGTCCTATTATAAATATTATTTTAAAGAAAAATGTAAAATTAGGAACTCATGGAAGTGTAAAAACTACAATCGGTTATGTTGATGATGTTACTTACGGGACTAGCGCATCTGTTGCTAGTTATAAAAACAAACTCAACTGGCAAGCTAGTGGTGGTTACAATAGATCATCTTGGCGAGAAGATTTAATAATTTCTAGACAAGTATTGGATGAGACGTATAACCAAACATCAATTTCTCCATATGATCCAGAGACTTTTAGAATAAGTGGTGGCTTTGATTATTATATAAGTGATAAAAATACAGTTGGTTTAAACGCAAATAGAATTCAGTCGTTATCAGATCGAATCACAGAAAATAATACTACAATTATCGATGGCGCATCATCAACTGAGTTATTAACTGATAATAGTTATGACCGAGATAGAATTACATATACATTAAATCCTTATTACGAATATGACGATCAGAAAAATAAGGTAACATTAGATTTTAACTATATTGATTATACATTTGAAAATGAGAACAATCTATTTAAGGTCGAAGAAAGTGCTGTAGCTTATGATAATCAAAGGTATTTTCAGGATGCTGATTATGAAATTTTCACTTATCAAGGAGATTATAAGAGAACCCAAAACGATAATTTTAGTTGGGGAACAGGAGCAAAGTACTCACAGGTAAATTCTGATAGTGATTTGCAAGCTTTAGAAGAGAACGATCAGGGTGAGTTTATAAATAATGTAAATCAAAGTAATCGGTTCTTAATAGACGAACGTATTCTAGCGATTTACTCAAAATTTAATGCTAAATATAATAATTGGTCATTCTCGGGAGGGGTGCGTTGGGAAGAAAGTGATACTGAAGGTACTTCAGTTACACAAAACGAAACAAGATCAAGAAAAATTTCTAAATTATTTCCTAGCCTAAGTTTAGGGAGGGAAATAACAGAAGAGTTGGGTGTTAATATAGCTTATAGTTATCGAATCCAAAGACCCTCATATAGTTCTTTGAATTCCTTTGTATACTATTACGATCCATTTACTTTTGAAGAAGGAAACCCAAACTTAAAACCTGCTTTTACCAATAGTTTTCGTTTTAATTTAACCTATGATGATCAACCTTTTTTTAGTGTTAGTTATGGACAAACGAACGATGCATTATTCGAAATCATAACCCAGAATGATACTTCTGCAGAAACCTCTCGTTCGGTAATAAATCTTGCAGAAAACAACAATTTTAATGCTAGTTTATTTGGCCCATTAGATTTTATTAAAGGTTTAGATGGATATACAGGAATAATCGTGAATTATAATGAATATAAATCAGAGCGATTAACGGCAGTGTTGGATTTATCACAATGGAGTTTGACCTGGTATACAAGTGCGGAATATAAATTACCTTGGGGTATAAACTCTGAAATCTCTGGATATTATTCTACAGGTGGATTAGAAGGACAAATAGAATATAAATGGATAGCGGGAATTGATATTGCTGTAAGTAAGAAATTTATGAATGATCGCCTAAAGGTGAGCCTCGAATTTGAAGAAATTCTGAATAGAAAATTCTTAGGAACTATAAATTATGATAATGTAAATGCAACGATTGTAAATGATTGGCCAAGGCAAAATATTTTTCTTCAGTTGAATTATAATTTTGGATCTAAGTTTAGTAAAAACAAAAAGAGAAATAATGTTTCTGAAGAAGAACAGGATAGAATAGATGATAAAAACTAAAATAATAATATGAAAAATTTTGCAAAACAGTTTAGTGTCATTTTATTAATTGGTCAGCTAATTACCAGTTGTACTTCCATAAATAGTGATTCGATAGATAGTTATTTAGGGTTTGATATTCCAAAGGACTCTTTAGATACTTTTATTAAATCCAAAATGGATGAATATAAAATTCCTGGAATTTCTATTGCCATTATTAATGAAGGAGAAGTTGTTTATCATAAAACAGAAGGGTACGCTAACTTAGAAGAAAAATTACCAGTAACAAAACAAACTGTTTTCGAAGGCGCTTCTATATCAAAGCCCGTATTTGGTTTTTTTGTAATGACATTTGTAGAACAAGGAATTCTTGATCTAGATAAGCCATTATATGAATATATGGAGTATCCGGATATTGCTCATGATGAACGTTATAAAAAAATAACGGCACGAATGGCATTAAGTCATCAAACGGGTTTTCAGAATTGGAGAGAGGATGATGAGGATAATACATTGAAAATTCAATTCGAACCAGGAACTGATTATTTTTATTCTGGAGAAGGGTATCAATATGTAACACAGGTATTGAAACATATTTTAAATATAGATGATGCAGGTTTGGAAGCAGAATTTCAGAAAAGAGTAGGAAAACCAATTGGTTTGAATCATACAGTTTACATTCAGAATGATTATACCAGAAAATACAAGGCAGAACCTTATGATGAAGATAATAACTGGGTTGATTGGGAAAATAACTATTGGGTTAAGAAAGAGGATGGTGTCTTTTCTGCTCCTGCTTCTCTTCATTCAGAACCTATAGATTTTTCTAAATGGATGATAGCTGTGATGAATAATGATATATTATTAGCAGAAAGCTATGAAGAATTATTAAAACCTCATTCTAAAGTGCCTTATGATGATTTTGATGTTAGATATACGTTGGGTTTTACGAATATAAAAGTACCTTTTACGAATATTTATTGTCATGGAGGTAATAACATTGGGTTTACTAGCTGGTTTCTTTTAGATCCAGAAAAGGATTGGGGATACGTATTATTTACTAATTCTGAGTACGGAGAAGAATTAGGACAAGATATGCTTTTCTACTTATTGGCTGATCCTGGTAATGCAAAACTATATGTCGTCATAAGTATTTTCTCGATTTTACTTATTCTTGTGATAGTGTTTTTTGTAAAGTGGATCATCCGACGTATTAAAAAACGTAAAAATCAGAAGATTTAGAGTATGAATACTAAGCTAAACAAATCAGATTATATTATTATAAGTATCGTCTATGCCGTTACAGTTATCTTTAATTGTATTGATTATTATCGCTCGGATAATTTTCTTATCGAATATCTTATTGATATTCCGTTAGCGGTAATACTTTCTTTTCTTATAATATTAATTTTCATGTATTGGCTTATTCCAAGCTATATAGTAAAAGAAAAAAAGTATGGTCAGTTTGTGTTTTATGGACTTGTAGTAATGTGCTTTTTCGGAGCCATTGATTTTTTAGCTGGATATTGGACTGGTAATGGTGATTGGAGCAAATTCCCAAAATGGTATGATTTTTTACTCCAAAGTTTTTTTGGATTATCTGACGATGCTGGTTTTGTGTTTGGTATTTTACTTGCTAAAAAATTCTATGAAGGCCAAGCTCAGTTTTTTAATGTGCAAAAACAACAAAAGGAGAATGAGTTAAAGTTATTACGTTCACAGATAGATCCTCACTTTCTATTTAATAATCTAAATACATTAGATGCTTTAATTGATAGAGATACTACGAAAGCTAAAGAATATATTAACCGTTTGTCTCTTATTTACCGTTATTTAATAAGAACCAAAGATGCTGAGGTAATGGAGCTTTCTGAAGAAATCGCTTTTGCAGAAAACTATATTTTTTTAATGGAAACTAGATTTGGTGAAGATTATAATTTTCAGGTTAAAAAAGAAACATTACTTAAGAATAAATTTATCCCTACGGGATCAATACAAGCATTACTCGAAAATGTTGTAAAACACAATAAAGCTGAACAGGCGAAAAATATTAGTGTAGTAGTTGCTATAGAGGAAAATTGGTTGACTGTAATAAATACTAAAACTAAAATTCAATCGAGAGAAGAGTCTTTTGGAACTGGGTTAAAAAATTTAAAAGCGCGTTATAAATTATTATCTGATCAAGAAGTACACGTTATTAATACAGATTTAAAATTTAAAGTTTCTATTCCTATTGTTAAATTAAGTAATGAATCTTAAGGCTATGAATATTCTAATTCTGGAGGATGAAATTCCAGCATATCAAAAATTGTTATCACATTTAGATAATTTTTTTGGAGAACCTATTTTTCATGATTGGTCACGTTCTGTTGCCGATGGGCGCGCATTTCTGAATAATAATAAATATGATTTTATATTATCGGATATTCAGTTATTAGATGGTACATCGTTTGATTTATTCAACACTGTAAAGGTAGAGTGTCCTATAATCTTTTGTTCAGCACATGATGAATACTTATTTCAGGCCTTTAATACCAACGGTGTAGCTTATATTTTAAAACCTTATTCACAAGATGATTTTAAAAAAGCTTTAGAAAAGTACCAGTCCTTATTTAAACAAGGTATTTATAACCCATTAGACAGCACTACAATTATTGCGTTAAAATCAGCAATACAAGAGGAGCAGACTCAGTACAAAAAACGGTTTGTAATTAAACGAGCAAAGGGGATACAATTATTAAATGTTACTGACATAAGTCTGATTGCGGCATCTGGAGACTTTTGTATTGCTACAGATCTAAGTGGAAAAACACATCCTGTTTTAGAAAAAATTGGAGTGATACCGGAGCAGCTAAATCCCAAAAAATTCTTTAGAATTAATAGAAGTCAGATTCTTCATATTGAGTATATCGAAACGATCGAAAATCATTTTAAAAATAGATTATTGATAAAATTAAAAGGAGTAAAAGAGAAGGTTATGACAAGTTCCGCTGCTACATCGGAGTTTCGAAAATGGATAGAAGAGTAGTTTTTTGTTTGAAATTATAAATTTCTGCTAATTACAGTGTTGCTGTTTTTTTTTTTGATATCTTCAAAAAGAATATGAGCGGTATCGCTTAGGTATTATGAATATTACAATTTTATTTCAATGGATACAATTTTTAATGCAATCAGATCTGAAAACTTAGAAGCGGTAAAAAGCTTTCTTGATAAAGATAAAGGCTTGATAGATATAAAGGATCAAAGAGGATCTACACCGCTTTTACTTTCTACATATTATGGTTTTATGGAAATTACGAAACTAATTCTTAGTTATCATCCAGATGTAAATGCTAAAGATGCATCAGGAAATACTGCATTAATGGGTGTTTGTTTTAAAGGGCATTATGAAATAGCAGAATTGTTGATTGCATCTGGTGCTGATGTCAATAACAAAAGTTATAATGAAGCTACAGCCTTAATTTTTGCGGCTACTTTTGGTCAGAAAGAGATTATGCGGTTACTGATAGAGAATGGCGCAGATGTTACTGCGCAAGATAATAATGGACACACCGCAGAAATGCACGCAACAAATCAAGGAATTGATTTTTCTGAATTATTGAATGTTACCAAGTGAGTATAAATGAAATAATAGAAAATATAAAATCTGTCAATATACGTTCTACCGATATAAAAAGGCGTCTATTAATGTCATCATTTACAGCAGATACTTTTCAATCATTTCTTAAGGATAGTATCGGAGATGAAGTACTAATTATAAATACTAATATTGGTATGGAGGTTTATTATTATTCAACTACCGATTACAGTAATTTTATAAAAGAAAACGCTCTTCTCTATATACTAAAACACATTGATGCTAAAAAACTGAAATTTCGAAATTCAATTGATAAAGAAGAAGTGCAGAAAAGTTTTACCGAGGCTATTATAACTTTTGCTCAGTATCCACAGCTGTTTTTAGCTTATACTAAGAAATTTATTCGTCTTAGAGATAAAAATGCTCAAAGTCAATATGTAATGCCCATTTTGAATACCTTTTTCGAAAATACAATGAAGTTATTGGCCGAAACAGGAAAAGTTCCGCATTCGGAAAAAATTCAAAAAGCAAAAAACAAATCTCAGAAATCAGATTATAATCAAAGTATAATTGATGATCTAATTTCTGAGATTTTATTAAAGAAACATAGCAATTGAACTATGTTTTAAAATTCAGCATTTAATGGAGTTCTTGGATAAGGAATTACATCACGAATATTACCCATTCCCGTAACGAATAATACCAATCTTTCGAAACCTAATCCAAAGCCACTATGTTTACAAGTCCCAAAACGACGTGTATCCAGATACCACCACAATTCTTCTTCCGGGATGTTTAAAGCAGCCATTTTTTGTTTAAGGACATCTAAGCGTTCTTCACGCTGAGAACCTCCTACGATCTCTCCAATACCTGGAAAAAGAATGTCCATTGCTCTCACAGTCTTTCCATCTTCGTTAAGTCTCATATAAAACGACTTAATGTCTGCAGGGTAATCAAATAAGATTACAGGACATTTAAAATGTTTCTCAACCAAAAAGCGTTCATGCTCACTTTGTAAATCTGCTCCCCATTCGTTAATTGGAAATTTGAATTTCTTTTTCTTATTAGGTTTAGAGTTTTTAAGTATTTCTATCGCTTCTGTATAACTTACTCGTTTAAAATTGTTCTCTAAAACAAATTTTAGCTTATCTCTAAGCAACATTTCTGCTCTTTCTGCCTGAGGTTTTTGTTTGTCTTCTTGAACTAGTCTGTTTTCTAAAAACTCCAAGTCGTCCTCGCAGTTATCTAAAACAAATTGAATTACATATTTTATAAAATCCTCAGCGAGATCCATATTGCCATCCAGATCACAGAAAGCAACTTCTGGCTCTACCATCCAAAATTCAGCAAGGTGTCGTGAAGTATTCGAGTTTTCTGCTCTAAATGTTGGTCCAAAAGTATACACTTGCCCTAATCCCATCGCATAGGTTTCTGCTTCCAATTGTCCAGAAACTGTTAGGTTGGTTTCGCCACCAAAGAAATCTTGCTTATAATCTACCCCGCCATTTTCATCTTTAGGAACGTTATTAAGATCTAAATTGGTTACCTTAAAAGCTTCTCCAGCTCCTTCTGCATCACTTTTAGTAATTACAGGAGTATGTACATAATAAAAATCATTTTTCTGAAAGTATTCGTGTATAGCAAAAGATAATTTTGATCTCATACGCATAATAGCTCCAAAAGTATTTGTGCGAACTCTTAAATGCGCTTGCTCTCTTAGTTTTTCTAAGCTATGACGCTTAGGAGAAAGGATTGTTAATTTTAATTCTTCTGGATCTGCTTCACCTTCAATTTCAACGCTAGTAACTTTAATTTCTACACGTTGTCCTTTTCCTTCACTTTCTGCAAGTGTACCTATTACAGAAATGGCCGCTCCAACGTTTATTTTATCAGTAATAGCCGTGTCAATAGTATTATCTTCAATAACACATTGAATATTTTTTATGGTAGATCCGTCATTTATAGCTATAAATCGATCATTACGAAAAGAACGAACCCATCCTTTTATGTTGACAGGCTGTAAAAGTTTATCACTCTTAAGTACATCTATTACTTTGGTATGTTTCATCAGTTTAATTTTATTTGTTTTACATCGGTTCGATGATGTGAGCAAATCAGTATTATTTTCCTTACAATACTACCACTATTTTTAATTTAATCAATTCATTAGGTTATATACCTAACTTTCATTTTTTATCAAGTATAGGATATAAAATTTCAAGGTAGCAAAGATAATTTTTTAATCGAATTGATACATAATCTTACTATTCAAAAAAATAAATTCTAGTAATAAATGTTTTTGTAGGTTTTTGTTTTAATGAAAACAGCTGTTTTTAGAATAGGTTAGAATCTGACGGTTTTTTCTAGAGTAATTCTATGTTAAAACCATAAAAAACCACTTTTTTGGGGAAAAAACCACTTTTTTTTAAAATTATTTTCAATTTACATGAAAAAATTCTCACTTATTTTTATATGTTAATATGCTTCATGCCAGTATATTATGTTTTATTTGATAATTTTTGGATTACAAAAAAAATGTTAAAACAATGTTTATTTTAGTAATAGGGGGAAATCCCCCCCATGAAGGTGTTTCAAAATACAAAAAGGGAATGTATCTTGCATATGCAATTATGACGATTGTGTTTACGTTAAGTTTAGTTCGATAGGTTTTGGGGTAATCTATCTTACACGGAGTCTCGCTAGTTTACTAGTGAGACTTCTTTTTTTTAAGTAATTAAATGGATAGATTTTATGATTTTTCTTCTTCAGGAAGTTCTTCGTCATCGTCACTTGCAATAATTTTTAATGCAGGTTCTTTTAGTGTTTTTTTGTTTGCAATGCTTCTTTCTAAAGAAAGCAATAATGACGGCAATAATAATAAATTGGCTAACATTGCAAATAATAATGTAGCTGAAACTAATCCTCCTAATGCTTTAGTTCCTCCAAAACTCGAAATCATAAATACTGAGAAACCAAAGAATAAAACAGTAGATGTGTAAAACATACTAACTCCAGTTTCTTTTAATGCAGCAAAAACAGATTTACGAATTCTCCAGTGATTCGACTTTAATTCTTGTCGGTATTTTGCTAAGAAATGTATAGTGTCGTCTACCGAGATACCAAAAGCGATGCTAAAAACTAATATCGTAGATGGTTTTATAGGAACTCCTAAGAATCCCATTAAACCAGCAGTCATTAAAAGAGGGAGTAGATTAGGTATTAATGATATAACGATCATTTTAACGGATCTAAACATCCAGGCCATAAATAATGCTATTAGAACAATAGCTAGCCCTAAGGAGAATATAAGATTCCATACCAAATACGTCGTTCCCTTCTGAAAAATTAAGGCTTTACCCGTAAAAGTAACTTCATAACGATCTTTAGGAAATAGTTTCTCTAGTTTTGGAGCGAGATTGGCTTCTATTCGTTCCATTTCTTCAGTACCTACATCTTTCATAAATGTAGTTATTCTAGCGTACTGACCGGTAGAATCCACATAACTATTCATAGCTCCTGCTTCTGATTCGAAACTTTTAGCATATGGCAGAATGAAATTTCGTTCCTGACTTGTGGGTAGTTGATAATATTTTGGGTTTCCATTATAGTATGTCTGCTTAGCATATTTTACTAAGTTAACAATGGAAATAGGCTTAGATAGCTCTGGTGTTTCTTCAAGTAGCTCTTCTAATTGTTCCATTCTTCGCAAAGTAGGCAGTTTCAGGACTCCTTGTTTACGCTTTGTGTCTATTAATATTTCTAGTGGCATGATACCATCGAATTCATCTTCAAAAAACTGAATATCTTTAAAGAAACCTGCTGATTTAGGCATGTCTTCTAATAAACTTCCAGAAACTTTTATAGTATAAATTCCAATAATACTTGCGATTAGTATAATAATAGAGGAGATGTATATGGTTATTCTTTGGTTTTTAACGACGTGTTCCATCCAGTTTACCAATGTTTCAACCCATCTCTTCCCTAAATGTTTTAGATGCCTTTCCTTGGGTTGAGGCATATAACTGTAGATAATCGTAATAACGAGTAAACATAGAATAAATAGCGCTACGATATTTAATGCTGCTACAATACCGAACTCTTTTAATAATTTACTTTCCGTCAATGCGAATGTAGCAAAACCTGCGGCAGTGGTAACATTGGTCATTAATGTCGCATTTCCAACCTTAGTAATAACACGTTGAAGAGATTTTGCTTTATTACCGTGTTTTTTTATTTCCTGCTGATATTTATTGATTAAAAAGATACAGTTTGGAATTCCGATAACGATTACTAGTGGTGGTATTATAGCGGTCAGAACAGTGATTTCGTATTCTAGAAGTCCTAGTAATCCAAAAGCCCACATAACACCTATGATTACCGCAGTCATCGATATAAAAGTAGCTCTGAAAGACCTAAAAAAGAAAAAGAAGATTAATGATGTAACTAGTAATGCAGCTAAAATGAATATCTGAATCTCATCCATGATATTCTGAGAATTCATTGTTCTGATATACGGCATACCGGAGACTTTTATATCCATGCCGAACTTCTCTTCGAATTCTAAAACTTTTGGGTTTAGAACATCTTCAATAAACTTTTTTCTTACAATTGTATTTACAATATCTTTATTAAGATAAATAGCACTTTGTATGGTATTGGATTTATTGCTATAAATAAGTCCCTCGTAAAAGGGTAATTTATTGAACAATTCATTTTCGTATTCTGAAACGTTCTTCTCAGTATATATACTATCTTTTATGAAGGATACAAGTTCGAATCTAGCAGGATTATCTTCTTTTTTAAGTGTTTTTAAGTCACTAACAGAAATTACCAGATCTATCTCGCTAAATTGTTTGAATGAATCGTTAAAGTCATTCCAGGCTTTTAATTTTGTTGGAGTAAAAAGAGAGCTGTCATTTACTGCCATTACAATGAGATTGCCCTCATCTCCAAATTTATCTAGAAACTCTTGGTATTTTATGTTTACCTCGTGGTCATCGGGAAGAAGGTTTGCTTCAGAAAAAGAAAAACGCATATTTTTCCACTGAAAACCAAGAAAAACGGTAATCCCTATAATTATTATAAATATTGCTGCTCTATTACGGAGTATAATTCCAGCTAATGTATTCCAAAACCCGAAAGTTAATAACTTTGCCATTCTCTATTTTCCTGGTGCAAATGTAAGAATTTGAGTTTTTAATACTTAAAAAAAAATCAAAAGAAAATTAATAAATAAGAATGTATTAAAGCTTTAGGTAAAAAGTGAATTTAAAGGCAATGTTATCTTCAATCTTCGGTAGATGATATGCTCCGTAACGATAGGCAAAACTTAGTCCGAAACCAGCAAAAAGTTTATTTATTTCGAATCCAGATTCTTGATAGCCTTGTTGAAGCGAATTGAAATTAACTCCTAGATGCTTAACTCGATTACTTACATCTCCGATCGCATATCTAGTGATTAACACCATTTCTGGATTAAGCCAACTGGCTATTTTAAAAGGTCTCAACCTATGTCTTATTTGCAAAGTAGCGAGTCGGTCGCTAAAGAATTCACTAAAATACATGGTTTCAAAACTTCTTCTGCCTGCAACAGAAAATCTTTGAAAAATAGTTTCTTTTGTTGGCGCATTTGGATATGCGTGATATAAGTGGGTTAAAGGTACATCGCCACTTGCGATATCTCCTTCTAATAGTAAACTTGTGCTAGACTGATTAAGACGATTAATTATATATTCTGCTTTGATTCCTATTTTACTATAATTAAAATTACTATCAAATATTCCTTTATATCCTTGTGTATATTGTGCTGTTATTTTTGGATATCCATCTTGTATTTCTCTATAACCATTTGGTGTTTTTAGAAACTTGCTAAATGGGCTCCATCTAAGTGCTATTGTAGACTCTGCAGTTTTGTATTGTGAAAATAAATTGCCGTCATCAAAATATGTGTAGCCCCCAGTTTGATCAATGTTACTGACAGAAAGCTGAGTTTCTGATAATAATTTAGGCAAAATCCTATGTTGTAAGCTTGCGCTCCAGGTTCTGTGTTTGTAGTAGAAATCTATATTTACCAAGCGTGGTTCAAATAAAGAATATACACGTCTATCAGTTAAATAAAAGAAACTACCAACTTCTTTAAGATCATCTGTGTAATTGATATTTAACCAAGATCCTGAATCTTTATTTAGTAAAACCCCACCACCTAGTCCGAATTTAAATTTACCATCTTTGAAACCATAAACTAAATATCCTTCTGTACGAAATCGTTTTGAAAATTTTTCATTTGTTAACCCGCCAATTCCTAAGCGTAATCCTTCAAAATTATTATATTTTATAGGATATGTTAGATCAAAATCGAAAAACCCAACAGGGTAGTATCCAATATTAAAACTCTGAATAACATCTATTCTTCGCTCTATATTTTGCGCTTGGACAATACTGTCCACGATAGGAAAGGATTTTAAATCTTTTTCTGTAATCGCAGTTGTTCTATATGTGTTCCAGTATTCTTCGCTTCGGGTAGTTGCTTCAGGGGCTATTTCAATCGCAGATTGTTGAAGCTTAATTTTAGCATCTGGTTTTAGTGTATAATCAAAGAAATCTGTTTTAGAAATTAAGAAGTCATTGTTGCCTGTAAAACTTTTCTGATCATTCCCTAATCTACCAACCGATATTTGGCCTCCAAATAAAGTAACTTTTTGTTTTCCAATACCAGGTCTAATAGTTACTTCCTGATTTAATGGGAGCCATAATTTTTCTTCAATATTGTATTCAAAATCGTGGGTTACCATTACATTAAGCTCCCCTCTTAATTCGGCAACAGCTTTCTGAATAGCTAATGTTTTCATGTCCAGGTATAAAACTCCCTCAAGACTTGCTATTTTTTTGGATCGTCTTGGTTGAAATAGTATTACATACGCAGGTCTTTTGCCTTGTGTAGTATCTAGTACCTTATAATAATAATTTTTGAGAGCTCTATTGGACAGAGGGCTAGCATATCGGTTGTTAAAGATTACATAATTTTCCTGATACAGTGAGTTAGATTGAATCTTAATCCCTAGTACATTATATACTGGTTTATTAAATCCGGTCATTCTGGAAGCAAGAACAGTTTCTTTTTCATCCCGTCCTTTGTTAAACTGATGTTGACTTACTTTTTCAGAAAGAAAAGAATGGGCATCGTTAAAGATGCGCTCCATATCTGCTCTGGTTGTATCTGGAGTTTCGAACCTTGCCTGATTATCTTCAGTAATTTTAAATTTGTTATAACTTTTATAGCTATAACTTTGCAAAGTTTTATTTGGATTATTATCGTTTTTATTAATAATAGCTTGCTTAATAATATTAGAAGCAATACTTCCAGGGACATCCAATTTTACTGTTTCTAAGTTTTCTTGTGTAGGAGAAAGTTGAATCTCTACTTTTACGATATCTTCGGATTTAATAGAAAAACTTTTCTTATTATACCCAATATAACTTATCGTTAGATTAACGGGGTAACCTTCACATCTTATGACGAACTCACCTTTGGAAGAAGTTAGTGCATAAGAGTTGTTGTCTGTTTTTACCGTGGCAAAAGGCAGAGGTTGGTTGGTGCTTTGATCAATTACTTTTCCGGTAATGCTAATTTGAGATAGTAAAACAAAATGAGTAAAAAATAATAAACAGAAGAGTTTGTTTTGCATTATCCGAATTGATTCATAAAAATTGAAGGTAAACAGAAGTGTTTTTGTATAATTAAACACTTCTGCTTTAGCTTAGTGTTTAATTATATTAAACTGTCATAATCTCTTTTTCTTTAACAGCTAGCATGTCGTCAATTTTCTTGATATATGTATCCGTTAATTGCTGGATGTCTGCTTCGGTATTCTTAGCCATATCTTCAGATAATCCATCCTTTTCTAATTTTTTTATTTCGTTATTGGCATTTTTACGATCATTACGTACGCCAACCTTTGAATCTTCAGCTTCAGCTTTTGCTTGTTTTACAAGATCTCTACGACGTTCTTCGGTCAAAGGCGGTACACTTATGATTACGCTTTCGCCATTATTCATCGGGTTAAAACCAAGGTTAGAAACCAGAATAGCTTTTTCGATTTCCTGAATAAGAGATTTCTCAAAAGGTTGAATGGTAATTGTTCTAGCATCAGGAGTGTTTACGTTTCCTACCTGATTTAGAGGTGTTGCATTGCCATAGTATTCCACCATTACACCACTTAACATAGCAGGTGATGCCTTACCAGCTCTAATAACAATTAATTGTTTTTCTAAATGAGCTATTGCGCTCTGCATAGATTCTTTAGTTGAATCCAGAATGAAATTTACTTCTTCGTTCATCTTAATATAGTTCTTTTGTTTATTAGTTGATCAAAAAACGAGCCACTATTCTTATAAATTTACTTTTGTTCCGATAGGTTCTCCCGAAATAACTTTTAATAAGTTTCCGGTTTTGTTCATATCAAATACAATAATTGGTAATTCATTTTCTTGACTTAATGTAAATGCTGTTGTATCCATTACTTTAAGCCCTTTTCTTAAAACATCATCAAATGTAATGAAATCAAATTTAGTAGCTTGCGAATCTTTTTCTGGGTCTGCTGTATAGATTCCATCGACTCTTGTTCCTTTAAGGATTACATCCGCATTGATTTCTATTGCTCTTAATACCGCTGCAGAGTCTGTTGTAAAATAAGGATTACCTGTTCCTCCTCCAAAAATTACCACTCTTCCTTTTTCCAAGTGTCTAATCGCTCTTCTTTTAATAAATGGTTCCGCTACCTCGTTAACTTTTATGGCAGACTGAAGCCTTGTTGGTATATCTGCATCTTCTAATGCGCTTTGCAGTGCTAAGCCATTGATGACAGTTGCGAGCATTCCCATATGATCTGCTTGAACTCTGTCCATACCTTTGCTAGCACCAGCAACACCTCTAAAAATATTACCACCACCTATAACTATGGCTACTTCTACGCCTTCATTAGTTATTTGTTTGATTTCATTAGCGTATTCAGCTAATCTTTTGGGGTCAATACCATATTGACGATCTCCCATCAGGGCTTCTCCTGATAATTTTAGTAATATTCTATTATATTTCATCATTTGCTTGAACTGTGGTGCAAATATAATGATATTCTTAATTTAGAAAATACTTTAATAACTAAAGGTAAATCTTTCTGAAATTGGATATAAATGTTAAAATTGAAGTGGGATATTAAAAAAGGGTTCTTTTCCCCTGACACCGCTATTGATTGACTCTGGATAATGTTATACGTTTGTAAAAGGAAAACAAAAATAGGGGAGATGAGGAATATTTTTGGATTAGTGTTGAAATGTTTTTGAAGAATTTATATGTTCACGAAAGTGTAATATGTATTCTAGACTGATTGGGGAGTTAGTCTTTTTGGGGTAACATTTTGGAGGGGTCCAGAATGTTTAGAAAAACGTTTTAAATATTAAGAAAAAATATTTTGAAAAATGATGAAAAAAGCCGCTTCAATTGAAGCGGCTTTTGATTTTTTGCTAAATAAATATTTATTATCTAAAGATATTAACCTAGAGATACTCTTTCAAAAGAAGTTACTTTAACATCTCCGTATGATTCAACATATTTAGCAACACTGATTTTTTCATCTTTGATGAAGTTTTGGTCAAGAAGACATTGCTCTTGATCGAGTGTAGTATTATCTGAAATGAATCTTTCCATTTTTCCTGGAAGAATTCTATCCCATATTTGTTCTGGCTTACCTTCTGCTTTTAATTCTGCCTTAGCATCTTCTTCTGCTTTTGCTAAAACTTCAGGAGTTAGTTGAGACATTGATATGTATTGAGGTACATTTTTAAGTGTCTTACCTAAACGAACTAATTCTTCGTTGTCTTTTTCGATTACTGCTATTCTAGCTTCAGTTTCTGAAGCTACAAAAGCAGGGTCAAAATCTTTATAAGAAAGTGTTGTAGCTCCCATAGAGGCAATCTGCATAGCTAAATCTTTAGCTAAGATATCAACTTTGTCAACTTTAGAAGAAAGTCCAACTAAAGCAGCAATTTTGTTTATGTGCACATAAGAACCAACATAAGGAGCTTCTAATTTAGAGAATGCATTTATTTCTAATTTTTCTCCAATAACACCAGTTTGTTCAACTAGTTTTTCGGCAACCGTCATTCCTCCAAAATCTGCAGCTAAAAATTCTTCTTTAGAAGAACAATTTAATGCTAGATCTGCTAATTCATTAGCTAGAGCAACAAAACTATCATTTTTACCAACGAAATCTGTTTCACAACCTAAGACTATAGAAACACCAGCAGTATTGTCTGCGTTTATTTTGGCAATAGCAGCTCCTTCAGACGAATCACGGTCTGCTCTTTTAGCTGCAACTTTCTGTCCTTTTTTACGTAATACATCTATAGCTTTGTCGAAATCTCCCTCAGCTTCAACTAATGCTTTTTTGCAGTCCATCATTCCTGCACCTGTAGCTTTTCTTAATTTATTAACTTCTGCGGCTGTTATCTTAACCATATCTTTTAAATATTTAATGTGTTTGTGTAAAAAAATAAGTCGTTTAGTTATGATTACTACGAGAGTAAAGAACTAAACGACTCATTAATTTTAGATTAAAGTTAAGTTTTTAAGGCTTAGACTTTAATTTTATAATTTTTAATGATTGAAAGCAATCAATGAATGTTTATTCTTCTTCTTGCTTAGCAGCTTCAGTCACTGCTGGTGCTTCTTCAGCTTTTGCAGGAGCCTCTACAGCTGGTGCTTTAGCTTTAGCCGGCGCCTCGGTTTTGGCTTTTGCAGGAGCTTCAGTTTTAGCTGGAGTTTCTGCTTTTGGTGCCTCTTTAGAAGCTTTTCTTTCAGTTAATCCTTCGATAATAGCATCACTAACGTATGTCATTACTTTGTCGATAGATTTAGAAGCATCATCATTTGCAGGGATAACATACTGTACCTGACGTGGATCAGAATTAGTATCTACCATTGCGAAAATAGGAATGTTTAATTTTTGAGCTTCTTTTACTGCGATGTGCTCACGAGTAATATCTACAACAAATAACGCACCAGGTAGACGAGTCATATCAGAAATAGAACCTAAATTCTTTTCTAATTTAGCTCTTAAACGATCTACTTGTAAACGCTCTTTCTTAGATAAAGTGTTGAAAGTACCATCTTTCTTCATTCTATCGATTGCAGCCATTTTCTTTACTGCTTTACGAATAGTAACAAAGTTAGTAAGCATTCCACCAGGCCATCTTTCTGTGATGTATGGTTGATTAGCTTTTGCTGCTTTTTCAGCAACGATTTCTTTAGCTTGTTTTTTGGTAGCAACAAAAAGGATTTTTCTACCAGAGGCTGCGATTTTTTTTAAAGCTTCACCAGCTTCATCAATCTTTGCAGCAGTTTTGTATAGGTTGATGATGTGAATTCCATTACGCTCCATATAAATATACGGTGCCATATTAGGATCCCATCTTCTTGTCAGGTGACCAAAATGTACGCCTGCATCAAGTAAGTCTTTTACTTCGATATTGTTTGCCATTTTTGTAATAGTTTACGTTCTGTTGAATTAGCAATACCCAAGTGGCTATCATTTTGATATGGCCTTGAGTATTTAGATGCTAAACTAACTCCCTAAAATAGGGGATAACAACAAATACTGTTTTAATAAATTAACGTTTAGAGAACTGAAATTTCTTACGAGCTTTCTTCTGTCCGAATTTCTTACGCTCTACCATTCTAGGATCTCTGGTCAATAAACCTTCTGGTTTAAGGACTAATCTGTTTTCTTGATCAAGCTCGCACATTGCTCTAGATATTGCTAGGCGAATTGCTTCAGCTTGTCCTGTAATACCACCACCGTATACATTTACAGTTACATCAAACTTTTCCTCATTGTCCGTTAGGGCAAAAGGTTGGTTCACTTTGTACTGTAAAGTAGCAGTAGGAAAGTAATCGTTAAGATCTTTTTTGTTGATCGTAACTTTTCCAGAACCTTCTTTAAGGTAAACTCGAGCTACAGCCGTTTTTCTACGACCAATTTTGTGAATAACTTCCATTACTTAAATTCTTTTAAGTTAATAGTTTTCGGTTGCTGAGCTTCTTGGTTGTGATTTGCTCCAGCATGTACCTTTAAATTACGGAATAAAACTGCTCCTAATTTGTTTTTAGGTAACATTCCTTTTACCGCTTTTTCGATTAAACGCTCTGGGTTTTTGTCAAATAACTCCTGAGCAGTAAGACTCCTTTGCCCTCCAGGATAACCAGTATGACGGATATACGATTTATCTGTCCACTTTTTTCCTGTTAAGTTGATTTTTTCGGCGTTTGTAATAATTACATTGTCACCGCAATCAACATGTGGGGTAAAGTTAGGCTTATGCTTTCCTCTTAATAGTATTGCTACTACAGAAGATAGACGTCCCAAAGTCTGTCCTTCAGCATCTATATGTAACCATTCTTTAGAAACGGTTGCCTTATTGGCAGATACTGTTTTGTAACTTAATGTGTCCACACTAACTAATTTTACTAATTAAACATTCCTTTTCCTATATAAAATAGGGGTGCAAATGTACAATTATATATTTATATAGCAAATAGGTAGTTGATATTATTTAAAGAAGATTATCCATTGGTTTTCAGGGAGATCAATTATCAGATGATTTTTTTATTGTTTTGACTATTAAAACTTCTTTTTCATGTTAATCTTTTACTAAATAAGTAAGGTAACTGTGACAAAGATTCATAATTTATGTCCTGTATTAAACATCAATCAACAAACTAATCATCATGAAGTACACCCTCCAAGTGTTTGGAATCTTCCTTTTTACACTATTTATGAATGCACAAGATTCTACAGTGGTAAAAAAAAGGATCTACACTACGAAACCTCTTAATGGATCAGAGGCACCAACGATTAATGGTTTAATAGAAGAATCTAGTTGGGATTTGGTAGCGTGGTCAGGAGATTTTATTGAAAATGAACCGGACGAGAATACACCTCCAAGTCAACAGACTAAATTTAAAATGCTGTATGATCAAAAGTATCTTTATATCGCATATAGATGTTATGATACAGAACCAGATAAAATAGAAAAAAGATTATCTAGGCGTGACGGTTTTGCGGGAGATTGGGTAGAGATTAATTTAGATAGTTATCATGATAAACGAACTGGGTTTTCTTTTACGATTACTGCTGCAGGCGTAAAAGGTGACGAATTTATATCGAATAATGGTGATAACTGGGATGGTAGCTGGAATCCTATTTGGTATACCGCTACTAATATTGATGATGAAGGATGGACTGCAGAGGTAAAAATTCCTTTAAGTCAACTAAAATTTGGTAAGAGTAAAGAACAAATTTGGGGTCTTCAAGTGAATAGGAGGTTTTTTAGAAAAGAAGAACGGTCGGTGTGGCAGCGGATTCCGCAAGATGCGCCAGGATGGGTTAGTGAATTTGGAGAATTACATGGGTTGATTGATATTGAACCACAAAAGCAACTGGAGATTCAACCTTTTGCGGTAACGCAATACGATACTTTTCCGGAAGAGGATGGAAATCCTTTTAGGGATGGAGATGATTTTAAATTAAACGGAGGATTGGATGCTAAAATCGGTATAACCAATGACCTTACTATGGATCTAACTGTAAATCCTGATTTTGGACAGGTAGAAGCTGATCCGGCTGCTATTGCATTGGATGGCTTTCAGATTTTTTTCAGAGAACAACGACCTTTTTTTGTGGAAAATAAAAATATTTTTGATTATCAGTTTGCGAATGGGCAAGATAATGTGTTTTACTCTAGGAGAATTGGTAGAAGTCCGCAAGGCTCTATAGGTTCAAGTCCGATTGATACTGAGTATGTGGATAGGCCAAATAATACAACTATTTTAGGAGCTGCCAAGTTTAGTGGAAAAACAAAAAATGGTTGGTCTATCGGTATTTTAGAAAGCGTTACGGAGAGAGAGATAGCTAAAATTGAAGATGCTGATGGAAATAGAAGAGAAACCATTGTAGAGCCATTAACAAATTATTTCGTTGGTAGGGTGCAAAAAGATTTTAATGATCGGAATACATATATAGGGGGGATTTTTACGGCCACCAATCGTAACCTTGGAGATGTGCTTAATATAGATTATGATAATTCGGATACAGACGAAACATCGGAATTAGTCGGGTTAAGGGAGAATAATCTGAACTTTTTGAGAAAATCAGCGTATACTGCAGGGTTAGATTTTAGGCATAATTGGAAGGATAGAAAGTACTTTGTTGAAGGAAACTTAGTAACAAGCCATGTAGAAGGGTCTAAAGAAGCTATTGAGGCTACTCAAAATGAGTTAACACATCTTTTTCAAAGAGTAGATGCAGACCATGTAGAAGTTGATCCTAATCGCACGTCTCTATCTGGGACTGGAGGTAAGCTAATTGGAGGTAAGTCTGGAGGTGGAAATTGGAGATATAGTGGTGGGGTATTCTGGCGTTCTCCGGAGCTAGAACTCAATGACGTTGGTTTTTTACGACAAGCAGATGAGATAAGGCAATTTGCTAATGTTCGTTATTTGTTCCTGAAACCAACAAAGTTTTACAGGAGAGCTAATGTGAGTCTAGAGCAATCGTCTACTTTTGATTTTGAAGGTAATTATAATCGTATGCAATATGAGTTTAATGGGTTTATCAATTATAAAAATAATTGGTGGACAGAGGTAGGAGCTGCACATAAACCTAGAATTTTTACAAATACCGTTTTACGTGGAGGTCCACGATGGAGATTTTCTGAAGAGAATTTTGCTTTTCTTTTTTTTGGTTCAGATAGTCGAAAGAAATTTAATTTTACCGTTGGTTATGTAAATTCTGGAGCACGTCAGAATAATTTCACTTTCCATAGGTATGTATTAAGGTTAAATTATCAACCATTTAATGCGTTTAGTGTTTCTCTAAATCCAGAATTTGAAAGAAATCCTAATAAAACTCAATATGTTACTGAAACTGATTTTGCAGGAACACCAAGGTATATTACTGCCAGAATTGATCAACAGACATTAAGCGCCAGTATTCGACTTAATTATAATATTAATCCTAATCTTACCATACAATATTATGGACAGCCTTTTATTTCTAGAGGGACTTATAAAGATTTTAATTATGTTAATAATCCTGTTGCTTCAGATTTAAATGAGAGAGTTACATTGTATGATGATAGTCAAATTTCTTTTGCTGATGATATATATTCTGTGGATGAAGATGGAGGTGGAGTTGATTATACCTTTGATAACCCGGATTTTTCATTTGTGCAGTTTCGATCTAACTTGGTGTTACGTTGGGAATACATTCCTGGATCAGAAATTTTTCTGGTATGGTCACAAGGAGTAACTGGATTAGGTGATCCAGGAGATCATCTGTTTAGAAGTTTAGATAATCAAATTTTTGGGCAACAACCAGATAATACTTTTTTAATTAAAGCAACATATAGGTTTGTATTGTAAAAATGTAAAAATGTAAAAAAAGGTTCTAAGAAAGTTTTTACAGAAGGTTTTTTTAAATGTATTTTGCAGCAGTTAAGATTATTGCTGTATGAAAAAAATTATAGGTTTTTTTATTTCTTTATTCATTTTTGGATGTATAACCCCTAAGAAGGAGGAAAAAGAGGTGGTTGTGGATTCAAAACCGGAAACAGAAAAGATAGATTCTTTGTCGTTTTTTCTGGATCATTATGAGAAGTTTTTTGCGACTAATTTTAATATCTCAGAATGTCCTGGTGCGGCAATAGTGATTGTTAAAGATTCTACGGTAATTTATAAAAGAGGTTTCGGTGTAAAGGAAATTCACACAACAGATTCTGTGGGTGTTAATACGGTTTTTAGGATTGCGAGCCTCTCCAAAGGAGTTACTTCAGTCCTTGCTGGAAATCTGGTAGATAAAAATGAATTGCAATGGGAGCAAAGTGTAAAGGAATCTGTGAATTCTTTTGATTTAAAAGATAAGGCACAGGCTAAAAGATTGAAAGTAAACCACCTTTTGTCTCATACAGCTGGATTGTATAAGTATACAAACTCTAAACTTATACATAAAGGTCTGCCATTAAAAAGTATTATCTCTAATTTTAAGAGAAATGGAGTTGTTGCCAAAGAAGGAACAGATTATGAATATCAGAATGCTGTTTTTTCTGTAATAGAGAAGGTAATGGAAAATGCAACGGAAAAACGCTTTGATACTTTACTTAAAGAGCGATTGTTTATGCCGGCAGGAATGAGAAATGCCTCCAGTACTTTTGAAGATATTAAGCAAAATCCTAATGTAGCATTACCTCATAAATGGAATCATTATTCTAAAAAATATTATTTAACCAATCTTCATAAAAACTACTACAATGTGGCTGCCGCTGGTGGAATCAACGCTTCCATTTCTGATATGGGAGAATATTTAAAGGTGTTGTTGGGGAATCGTCCCGATATAATTTCTAAAGAAAGTCTGACAGAAATTTTTAACCCAATGATCTGTACGAGTCAAAAAGAAACCTATGTTAATTTGTGGGATGGTGTTACAGATTCTTACTATGCGAAAGGTTGGAGAGTGTTAGATTATAGAGATAGAACTATAATTTATCATGGCGGAAATGTCAATCAATATAAAACACAATTAATGATAGATCCAGAAAATGGAATTGCGGTTTGTGTTTTGTTTAATGGTCCTAATAATTTTAATGGTCCAGTGATTCCAACATTTTTAAATTACTATGACTTTTTTACCGCAACTGCGCAGAGGTAAGTGGGAGTGGAGATGTTTTTAGATTTATATATTATCTTTTTGTGATACTAAAGATTTAAAATAAACCGTTATTAATCTAAACTCGAAAAATTATGAAAACCAATTTTTTTCTTTTTGTAATGTCTTTTGCACTTCTCTTTGCGTCATGTAGTTCTGATGATGACAATGGTGGTAATCCAGCAACTATTTCTCTTGTAGGAACTTGGGAGCTGACATCTGCTTCTGGAGCTTTGCCTGTGGACTTGAATATGGATGGAACAGCTTCTGTTAATTTATTAGAAGAGTTGCCTTGTTTTGAAGATACTATTGTAGTGAATGAGGATAGTACTTATAGTCAGAATGTGGTTGAGATTATATTTGATTTTGATGTGACAGTGCAGCCCCCAGTAGTAACTGCTGATTGTACAGATGCAATACTTACCCAAACCGGTGAGTGGAATCTTAATGGAGAACAATTAATCTTTACTCCGGCAGGAGAGGATTCAAAAACTGTCACTATTACCTTGACAGAAAATATGTTATCTTTTACAGATACAGTAGGGGATTTAGGACAAGTAGCTTTGGTGTTTACTAGGCAATAATTTAAGATGTATATAAACCAAAAAGCGCTTCTTTTGTAAAAGAAGCGCTTTTTGGTTTATAAGTTTTAGAACAAAGAAAGTTTTTGAAATTTATTTATCTTCTGTTTTTTGTGCTATAGATTCTTGTTGACTCTTTTTAAGTAAAAGATTTTTTTGGTAACGTCCCTGTACAATATCTACAATCACTAATACGATGATCACAAAATAAAATGTAGTTTTACTCATTGGGGTAATCGCATTATTAAAAAGGTGTAGATGCGCTAGATGACCACCTTCGGATAATAACATGATACCTACTATAAATAAAATAAAGAGCCCTAATACTTCGTACATTCTGTTTTTCTGAAGAAAATTAGAGACTTTATCTGCTAGAACAATCATCAATACACCACCAAGGATAATAGCGATAGACATCAAAATCAACTGCGGTACATACTCCATATCACTAGTAAGTGCCATAGCGCTAAGGATAGAATCAAAAGAAAAGACTAAGTTCATTATGACAATCCATATAATAACCTTTTTTATCGAACCTTTTTTATTGTCTTTTTCGGCTTGTTCATGTTCGTGCAGTAACATCATATGCCAAATCTCTTTTACAGCAGTATAAATGATAAATACACCTCCGACAAGAACGATGATACTATGTACGTTAAATTCGAATTCTATTATACCATTATCATGGAGACTTATAAAAGGATCCTGAAAAAACTGTATTAGCGACATTAAGACAAAGAGTAATACAATACGCAAGATGATAGCGAGTCCAACTCCCATTTTACGAACAAAGCTTTGTTTTTCTGCAGGTGCTTTTTTAGATTCTAGAGAAATATATAAAAGATTGTCAAAACCTAACACGGCTTGCAGTAAAACTAGCATAAGCAAAGTGAATAGGCTATCAAGTGTAAAGAGTTGTTCCATAAAATAAATATTGATTAGTTAGTTATGTTTATATGTATAAAATTGCTAGAAGTAGTTACACTTTTTTAATGAGCCTCCAGCCAATTCTCTCCTAGTCCCATATCTACATCCAAAGGAACTGCTAAGATGTAAGCGTTTTCCATTTCGGATTTTATAAGGGATTGTATTGTTTCTAATTCAGTTTTGTACACATCAAAAACCAATTCATCATGAACCTGTAATAGCATTTTGGTTTTATAGTTTCCTTCTTTTAGTTTTTTATGGATATTGATCATAGCAATCTTGATAATATCCGCAGCACTTCCTTGAATTGGCGCATTAACAGCATTTCGCTCTGCTGCACCTCGAACTATTGCATTAGCAGAGTTGATATTTTTAAGGTAGCGACGTCTTCCTAGAACTGTTTGCACATATCCATTTTCTCTTGCAAAATCTACCTGTTCACTCATATAATTTCTAAGCTTTGGATAGGTTTTGTAATAAGTATCAATTAATTCTTTGGCTTCGCTACGAGAAAGGTCTGTTTGGTTGCTTAATCCAAAGGCCGAAACACCATAGATGATTCCAAAGTTTACCGTTTTTGCATTACTACGCTGTTCTCTGGTTACTTCTTCAAGGGGAACGTTAAATACTTTTGCAGCGGTAGATGCATGGATATCTTCTCCACTTTTAAAAGCATTGATCATGGTTTCTTCTTCACTTAGTGCGGCAATAATTCTTAATTCTATCTGAGAATAATCGGCAGCTAGTAAGGTATATTCCTCGTTTCTAGGTACAAATGCTTTCCTAACCTGTCTTCCGCGTTCTGTTCTGATCGGAATATTTTGTAAATTAGGATTATTAGAGCTTAATCGACCTGTGGCGGCCACTGTTTGCATATAGTCCGTATGCACGCGACCTGTAGATTTGTTCACCTGATTTGGTAATGCATCGACATAGGTACTCTTTAGTTTTGATAACCCACGAAAATCCAGTATATCTTGAATAATATCATGATCTTTAGCAAGATATGATAATACATCTTCTGCCGTAGAATACTGTCCAGTTTTGGTTTTCTTTGGTTTGTCTACCAATTTCATTTTTTCAAAAAGGATTATTCCTAATTGTTTGGGTGAAGAAATATTAAACTCTTCTCCAGCTTCTGTATATATTTTGGACTCTAAAGCTTTAATATCATTATCTAATGTTGAAGAAAGCGATTGCAAAAATTCTTCATCTAGATTAATTCCCTCCACCTCCATATCAGCAAGAACTCGTAATAGAGGAACTTCTATGTTTTCAAACAATGATAGTATATTAGCATCATTAAGTTCCGGGGCAAAATGTTCTTTAAGCTGATATGTGATATCGGCATCCTCTACAGCATATTCTGTTTGTTTTTCAGTAGGAACTTGTCTGAAGGATAATTGGTTTTTGCCTTTTTTGCCAATTAATTCAGTAATAGAAACGGGAGTATAGTTGAGATAAGTTTCAGAAAGCACATCCATATTATGTCTCATATCAGGATTGATAAGATAATGAGCTAACATGGTATCAAAAAGTTTTCCCTTTACTTCTAAGTTATATTTAGCTAATACTTTAATATCATATTTTAAGTTTTGACCAATTTTGGTAGTATTCTCAGCTTCAAAAAAAGGTCGTATTTGTTCGATTAGTTCTTGTGCTTCTCTTTGATCTTCAGGAAATGGAATATAAAATCCTTTTCCAGCTTCCCAAGAAAATGCAATACCTACTAATTCTGCTGTTAATGGATCAAGACCGGTGGTTTCTGTATCGAAACAGACGTTTTCTTGCTTTAGTAAATTCTGGAGAAATAACTTCATTCCCATCCCAGGAGCGATACTTTGGTAAAAATGTTCTGTATTTGAGATTGTTTTCCTACTAGAAAAGGAAGTTGGTGATAAACTAGTTTCTTTATTATCTCCAAACAATGAAAACTGACCTGCTCCAGCTTGTTCTGCCTGTTTCTTTGATGATGAAGTGGTAGCCGTGGAAGTTGAGGTAGCTTCTGAAGGGAAGAAGATTTTGGTGAATTGATCAGTTAATCTTCTGAATTCTAATTCATCAAAAATTCCTTGAACTTTTTTTGCATCAGGTTTTGAAATTTCATAATCTTTTGCATCAAAAGTTACATCACAATCAAGAATAATTGTAGCTAATTTTTTAGATAGAAGCCCTAATTCTTGGTTAGCTTCTATTTTTTCTTTCATTTTACCTTTTAGCTGATCGATATTTTCAAATAGACCTTCCATGGATCCATATGCGGCAATAAATTTTTTGGCAGTTTTATCTCCCACACCAGGAAGACCAGGAATATTATCGACTGCATCTCCCATCATTCCTAAGTAGTCAATAACCTGTTCTGGACGCTCTACTTCAAATCTTTTTTGTACTTCAGGAATTCCCCATATCTCAATACCATTTCCCATCCGGGCAGGTCGATACATGAAAATATTTTCAGATACTAATTGAGCATAATCTTTATCAGGAGTTACCATATAAGTTTTGTATCCCTCTTTTTCGGCTTGTTTAGCAATAGTCCCAATTAAATCATCTGCCTCTACGCCAGCTCTTTCGATAATAGGGATATGCATAGCTTTTAGGATTTCTTGTATGATAGGAACTGCGATTTTTATCGCTTCAGGAGTCTCATCTCTATTGGCTTTGTAATCTGGAAACATCTCCAAACGATCTCTACTACCTTGTTTGTCAAAAGCAACTGCCAAATGATCTGGATTTTCTCTTTTGATAACATCAAAAAGCGAGTTTACAAACCCTAAGACAGCCGAAGTGTCTTGTCCTTTAGAATTGATTCTAGGGTTTTTTATCAAAGCATAATATCCGCGAAAAATAAGCGCGAAAGCATCCAGAAGGAAAAGACGTTTTTGTGACATAGTGTGTATTCAGTTTTTAGAAATGCAATATAAAAAGAAGATTGATGAATATGGTTTCAAAATTATACTAAATAAGAAATGCCGTCAATGAATGACGGCATTTCGCCCCAAAATAAAATTGATAACAATGTTATCAATTGCTATAAATACGATAGTAATATTTTTTTTATAAAGTAGATTTTTCTTGTAAATCCCCATAGTTAAATGGTGAAACGAAGGTACGAATAAAAAATTTACATACGAAAGAAAATTCTAAGATTTATAATGTTAAGCGTCTCTAGACATAGCTAATAGCTATATTTTCTTACGGATTATTTGTAAACCGTTAATTTTTACTTAAATATGACTATGATTGTAAAAAGGTGAGATAGTTTTGTTTCATAAAAAAATTGTTAGTTGTATGCGCTGGATCATCCCATTAATTCTTTACGTTTTAATAGAAATATATGCTTATCAGGTGCTTAGAACCATTTCTAAAAATCATTGGTTTCAAATAATATATTTAATTTTCTCTCTGCTTGTTATAGGTTATGTAATATATGTTTTTGCCAATTATGATAGGAGTGTGGGGCCTACCAAATATTCTCTCAGGGCTAGTGGTTTATTGTTAGTTACTTTGGTTCCGAAGTTGATTTTAGTTTTGTTTATGTTCGGGGAAGATATTATAAGACTTTGCGTAGCAGGCTACACTTATCTGACAAATACGTTTTTTGATGGAAATGCTACTCAATATTTACCGGATCGAAGAAAATTTATTAGTCAATTGGCTTTGGGTGTGGCGGCAATTCCTTTTGTTGGACTAGTTCACGGTATATTTAGAGGGAAGTATAATTTTAAGGTGATTAACCATGTACTTTATTTTGAAGATCTTCCTAGTGCATTTGATGGATTTCGTTTAACACAGATTTCGGATATCCATTCCGGAAGTTTTGATGAAGTTGCTAAAATTGAATATGCTGTAGATTTAATTAATGAGCAGAAAAGTGATTTACTGGTGTTTACTGGTGATATAGTGAATACAATGGCAAGTGAGATGGATGATTGGATTGATGTCTTTAAAGGACTAGATACACCTTTTTACGGTAAATACTCTATTTTAGGAAATCATGATTACGGTGAATATGTGACTTGGAATACAGAGGAAGAAAAGGATGCTAATTTTGAAGCGATTAAAGAAGTACATTCTAAAATTGATTTTAGGTTACTACTTAACGAAAATACTTTTGTAGAAAAAGAAGGAGAGCGCATTGCTATTGTTGGTGTAGAGAATTGGGGGCATAATTTCAAAAAGGCAGGAGATTTAACGAAAGCATCAACAGGAATTTCTAAAGAAGATTTTAAAATTTTACTGAGCCATGATCCATCTCATTGGGAGTATGAAGTAAAAAAACATGAAGATCATTATCACCTTACACTTAGTGGTCATACGCATGGATTTCAGTTCGGTATTGAAATTCCAGGGTTTTTGAAATGGAGTCCAGTTCAATATGTGTATAAACAATGGGCTGGGATGTATAATGAAATGGGACGTTATTTGAATGTAAATAGAGGTTTTGGTTTTCATGCATTTCCGGGAAGAGTTGGAATTTGGCCAGAAATTACTGTGATTGAATTGAGAAAAGGTTCTAAGCCAGCTTAATTCATAGAAAATGTTATATTTACAATTATATATAGGCTTTGTTCGTTACTATAACAGAGTAAGAGATAAAATTTTTAAAACATGTCAAAGTTTGGAGAGTTAATAGGTATTGAAGTTCCAGTGCTCCTTGATTTTTATACTGAATGGAATGAGCCATCGGTATCCATGCATCCAGTATTACGTGATGTAGCTGCTGCTCTTGGCGATAAAGCTAAGGTGATAAAGATAGATGTGGATAAAAATGAAGAACTAGCTACGGCGCTTCGAATTAAAGGTCTTCCTACCTTAATGATTTACAAAGAAGGTGAGATGGTATGGAGGCAAAGTGGAGAGCAGGATGCTAATACTCTGATTGGTCTTATGAAGGAATATGTTTAAGAATATGGTAATCAAAAATCTGATTATATCTTATCAAAAATGTATCCTTTTTCTGTAAAGTATTTTAATACGTTGGGCAATGCATATTCTAGATTTTTTGAGGCCTTGATGCTATCATGAAAAACTATAATACTTCCACTTTTTGAATTATTTATTACATTATTGAAACATTGTTTTGGAGATACGTTTTTATCCCAATCTTTTGATAAAACATCCCATAATACAATTTGATACCCGTACTTTCTTAATTCTGTAAGCTTAGATTTGCTTAGTTGTCCATACGGGGGTCTAAAAATTTTATCTTTTATTTTTATGTGCTCGTTTATTTTTTTTTCGCATTCTAGAACATTATTGACATATTTAGAAAAAGTACTTTTTCTAGCTTTTAGATGATTCATAGTATGATTCCCGATACGATGTCCTTCTACAATGATTCTGTTAAAAACTTCAGGATGTTTTTTAATGTTTTCTCCAATAGAGAAGAAAGTAGCTTTTGCGTTAAATAGGTTTAATTGATCTAGAACAAATTCCGTAACTTCAGGAATAGGCCCATCATCAAAGGTGAGATAAATCGTTTTCTGTTTTCTATCATAAAAATCCCAAATATAATTTGGGAATAGTAGTTTAATACTCTCTGGTGTTTTGGCTGGGATTATTTTCAAGCTAGTTATAAAAATTGAGCCTCTTTTTTAAAGAGGCTCAATGAATTTTATGAATTTGGTATGCTATCTAAAGAATCGATAGTTTGAGTTCCTTCTAGAAGTTCTTTTCCTATTGAGCTATTCTCATCTAATTCCTCTATTGTCATTGGTTGATCTCGGTCATATTCTTCATCTTCAGAATAGAGTCTGGTAAATAGTCTAAGATATCTATTAAATTCTTCTGCTTTTTCTTCTATCATATCTCTATCCTGATTGATAAGTAATAGATCGACAACACTTCTGTAGCGTTCTACATTACTAACAATTTCGCTAGCATATTGATACTGATTTTCTAATGTAAGACTTCCAAAATAAGTAAGCTGTTCTTGATATTTTTTCGCAATTTTGTTCCATAGTTCGCGTGCCTTTTCCTTTTCTCCTATTTCATAGTAACCGCTAACATATGGTTCTAATAATGTGTAATATTCATAATATTCTATGGGCATCTTTTCCATTCCGAGGTCTAGAATTTCCTTAGCCTTTTTCTTTTTCCCCTCAGTAATAAGAGCTTCTACCAATCTTGCGAGATTACTTCTGTAGGTTATAGCGTTTTTACGAGTTTCTGGGTCGTGATAGATATTAGGGTTTTCACTATTTCCCCAATTCCAACTGGTTACATTCTTATACATAACATCTGTGTCAATACGACCCATATCATATGGATTTCTTTTGTCTATTGGAGTTCTGATAGGGACTAATTTATAGGTTACTCCATCTAATTGAAGATAATCTTTCATCCACAAATAGTCATCATCTCCAAAACTACCTCCAGTAAAATATATAGGTCTTTCCCAGTTATTGTTTGCAATCATATCTAACATTAATAAGCGATTCTTGAAAAGTAAGTCTCCTTTTAAATGTATATCTATATAAGGTACAATTAGATCGGCATCTTTTTGTTGTACAATCCCGTTTCTAAGAACAGCTTCTTTATCCACAGGGATTCTAATATGTTTAGTTGGGAATGTGTTAACTTGTTTCCCATTTTGTAGATCACCTTTAGTCCTTGGATCATCTGTTTCGATCCATCGCATCCAGTTTTTAATAAGCATAGTGTCATTGGTAACCGGCTTGTAATAGATAGCGTCATTACTCCCAAATCGATAGAAATCGTGAGTTAATTGAGATGGGATCGGTTTGCCATCATATGCTGCGCGTTTCATCTGGTCAATATACCAGTCGGTTGCAAAAAGGCTAGTGTTTACCGTTCTCACATCTGTTCTGTATTCTTCTATGTCCTGAGCATACCACAAGGCAAATGTGTCATTGTCACCAATAGTAAAAAGAATTGCATCTTTCTGACATGATTGTAGATACATTTTTGCCATTGCTTGAGCAGTATATCTATTAGAACGATTATGGTCATCCCAATTCTGTGCAGCTAATAAAACCGGAACAGCGAGTAAGCATATTACAGTTATTATGGGTGCGAGTAGTTTGGGTTTTAACGAGTTTTTTAGGATATCAAATAAAGCGTATACTCCAAAACCGATCCAGATGGCAAAAACATAAAAAGATCCAACTAATGCATAATCTCGTTCTCTGGGCTCGAAAGGTCTTTCGTTAAGATATATTTTTAATGCTAATCCCGTGAATAAGAAAAAGACTAACAAGATCCAGAAATTCTTTTTATCTCGTTGCATTTGAAATACAAAACCAATAAGCCCTAATAATAATGGTAAAAAGTAGTATGTATTACGGGCTTTATTCTTTGTTACATCTGTTGGTAAATTATCCTGAGATCCCAAATGCATTTCGTCTATAAATTTTATACCACTTAACCAATTTCCTTCTAGATCTGTATATTTTCCCTGATTATCATCTTGCCTTCCAACAAAATTCCACATAAAATACCTCCAATACATATATCCCATTTGATATTCTAACAAATATTGAATATTTGACTTGAATGAAGGTTTCTCGACATTTAGATAATCTCCAAAGGAACGCAAGAATTTGTTGTAATCATCATTGTCTAGTTTTCCTACAGCATATTCCCTTCTGAATTGTGTTACAGCTTCCAGTAATTCTGATTCATCCTGATATTCTGGTTTAATAGTAAACTTAATAGGGCCTGTAAAGTCCATATAATTTGATATATGTTCGGTACTCCACATTCTTGGTAAAAATGCTTTTTGGGCGTCATCAATATTTTGTCTGGCATTTTCCCAGTCATTTACGATATCATATTTTCCCGTTTTAAGGTTCTTTTCATATTTAGGTTTGTCATCTTCATATGGGTTTTCCTCGTCCAGTCCAGCATATATTTCGGTAAATTGTGGGCCATAAAATAAATGTGTTTCTGGATATTGTTCTAGATTATAATATGCTAATAATTCACGAGCATTATTAGGGTTATTTTCATTAATAACTGTTCCTGCGTTTGCTCTAATTGGTAGCATTATCCAACAAGAAAATCCAATAAAAATAAACAGTACACAAAGTATGGCAGAATTAATTAAAGGGTATCCTTTTTTTCGGGTCTGTTTTAAAATGAAATAGAATGCTGCGGCTATTACTAGTCCCAGAAATATAGTCCCTGAATTGAAAGGCATCCCTAAACTATTAACGAATTTTACCTCAAACCACCCAAATAGTTTTAAGGTAGATGGTAAAAGTAATTTAAAAATGAATAATAGTATGGCCACAACTACGATGTTAGCAGTAATGAAGTTTTTTAGGGTAACTTTGTAATTTTTAAAATAGTAAAGTAATCCAATAGCAGGAATTGAAAGTAATCCCATGAAGTGAATTCCAAAAGAAAGTCCGGCGATAAAAGCGATTAAGATTAACCAACGATTTCCTCGAGGATTATGCATATCTCTTTCCCAAAGTAATCCAAGATAGAAAAGTATTGATAATATGCACGTAGCCATAGCGTACACTTCTGCTTCTACTGCATTAAACCAGAAACTGTCGGTAAAAGCAAATGCAAGAGAACCTACTATTCCACTTCCCAAGGTTGCTAATGCTTTGGCTTGTGTAAATTCTTCATCTTTTATAATAACCTTTTGTACTAGAATTGTAATGGACCAAAACATAAAAAGAATGGCAAATGCACTAGCAAACGCTGAAGTCATATTTACGACAAATGCTATATTAGTTGGGTCTGATGCGAATATCGAAGCAAAAGCACCAATCATTTGAAATAAAGGTGCTCCAGGAGGATGTCCAACTTGTAATTTAGATGAGGTTGCGATATACTCACCCGCATCCCAAAAACTAGCAGTTGGTTCAACGGTTAGGTAGTAAACTAGTAAGGCTATTGTGAAAACTACCCATCCTAATATTTGATTCCACTTTTTAAAGTTGAATGTACTCATAAGATATAACTGTTATATAACGTGTGGCGAATTTAGTAATAAAAATTCTTCTCTATTGGTTTTTTTAGCAAACGCTTAACAGAAGTTTATATTTTGATAGATATATATTTAAAATTAGCGTAATATTTTTTTTAAAGTGATGATAAGACATTTTTTTTTAAAAAATGTTTGGATACTTAAAAGAAAGGTTTAAATTTGCATCCGCATTACGGAATTGGCCCATGGTGTAACTGGCAACACGTCTGTTTTTGGTACAGAAGAGTCTAGGTTCGAGCCCTAGTGGGCCAACAAAAAAGGAGTAACTTAAATGTTGCTCCTTTTTTTATTTGTAAAGTTTAAGTTTGTTGAGACAAGAAGTTTGTCTTCAGCTTAGTAGAAGGGAGTTTTGGTAGATCAATATGAAATGTGAATCTATTATAAGTTTAGGCTTTGTGTAATTCAGAAACCTTTTATCTCCTTCTTCCTTGCGATCTTCGTTATTCGATTATGCATTTGATTGATGTCTATTTTGAAATTACCAATTAGTTTTTTGTTTTATGACTGTGGATTGTTTAGTAATTATTCAGTCTCCTATATTTTACATAAGTAATGATTTTTTGAATGTGAAATTTTATTAATTAAGGGAAAAATCCCTAAATATAGGTATTTATACTTGGGTTTTTAAACTGGTTAATAGAGTACATTTGTTATGTGATCCACAAGGATCATTTGATTTGGTAGCTACCATTTATTTTGATTAATAGGCGGAATCTGAAAAGCCTTTAATAGAGTAGGAGTAATTATTTATGTTTATTAAATAATCAATTTCATACAAATGGAAAAATCTAAATCAAATCTGGATAATTATATCCAACACCTTATGTTAGATGATCAGGCTTTAGAACAATTTATTAAAAATCCATTGGCTTCTGAATCTAATTATGGTCTTACCAAAGCAGAAAGAGCAGTAATGAGAAGGGTAGTACAGCATTTACCCGCCACATCCAAAAGCGGGTTTGGGTTACGTACTAAGATTTCTTATCGACGTTCATTAAGATTATTGCAGAATGTATTGCATAATTCTGCTTCCAAAATGCATACTAATGTATTAAGAGCAAATTCTGATGTGGAATCTAGTGAAGTAAAAAACGGAGTAAGTTCAAATGGAGGAGTTTTTCATATGTACGTATACTATCCTAATGGGGGTTCTAAAGATTACACCTGTAAACAAAACAGTGATATAAATGCTGATGGAGGTCCGTATTCGAATTACAGATATTTCCAAATTGTGTTTGGGTCTGGGTATACTACTGTTTCAAGACTTTTGTTGGGCGCTTCACAGGCTTTTCCTAGTAATATAAGTTATCAAACAGTATTAGGAGGTAATCAAAAGCCTTATGTGTCAGAAATTACAATAGACGGAAATGCAATTACGGCTGATCTTAGTAATTCTTGTTACGATCTTCAGTCTAACCCTAATGCCGATTTTGCGTTTTGGTTTTATTCTATCAATGGACTGCCTAATTACGGAGGGACTAATGGAAATGAAGGTATGAGTTTTGCTGACTATTATCTTAATGATGGAGATACCGTTTATTGGCAATTGATCGCTCCTGATCAGCAATACGGTTTTCAGCCTTGTTAAAATTAATATAATAAGCCACATTCAGATAGTTGTCTTGAATGTGGCATTTTTTTGATTTTTTTGAAAGTGAATCTTTAACCCGTTGTCTAAATTTTGAAAGTTAAGACAGGTCTTTTGGCATGATTCACTACATCTTCACCAAGGCTCCCATTTATAAAGTGAGATAATCCTTTTCTCCCATGGGTGCTAATTCCGATTAAGCCAGCATCCATTGAATTGGCAAAATTTAGAATTCCTTTCTCGATATTAATGTCATTATAAATGTTTAAGGTATAGTTATCAATAGGCAAGTCGGAGATCATTAAATTCATTTTTTCTTCGGTTTCGCTTGTTGTTTTAAAGCTATTAGCGGTGTTTATCCATAATAAATGAAGTTTTGCGTTTAATTGCTTTGCGAATTCGTGAGCTGCAATTAAAGAAGGTTTGTCTTCATTGTCAAAATTTGTAGCATAAACAATATCATTGACATTAAAGATGTCGCAATCTTCTTTAATAACCAGTACTGGTTTTTCAGATGTTCGAACTACTTTCTCAGCGTTTGATCCAATAAACAATTCTTCAAACCCTGACGAGCCATGGGATCCCATTATGATAATATCAATATCATTTTTTTTGCAAGAATCCATAATACCATGAAGCACATCTTCAAAGCTTACTGTTTCAATTATTTCTATACCTTGTAAATAATCATTAGCCAAGACTTCCTCGAACTTTTTATGAGTTTGCTTCATGAAAAAAATAGCTTCTGGTGCTGGAGCCGAAGCTCCAGAAGACATTAAGTCAACTAAGTGAACTGGCATTTCTAAAATATGTAAAAGATAAATTTGGCAGTTGTTTTTTTTAGCCATCTGAGCAGCTACTTTAAGTGCGCTTTCAGCTTGAGAAGAAAAATCTGTAGGTACTAGAATTTTTTTGATCATGATTAATTGTGTTTAGGAGAATTTGTCAATAAAAAGACAGTTTTATTTCGTTTTTTGGTTAAATCAAGGACCGTGCTACAATATGTCTTTCAAGTGTTATTTTGGATAAATCATAGAGGTAATCCCTTAATAGTCATTTAAAATTACGAATAAATTCATTCTTAACTAGGTTTTGAATCTAAGATATTATTACTATCTTTGCACCGTTGAAATTAAAAAACCAAATTGAGGGGACGAAAAGTCCCCTCTTTTTATCTAATTATGTCATTAAAAGATAAAGTTCAGAGTTTATTGGAAGAAGCCCTTAATGAAAGGTCCACGCTTTTTTTGATTGATCAAAAAATACAAGGAGGTAATAGTATTGAGATCATCATTGATGGTGATGAAGGGGTGACGGTAGAAGATTGCATAGCTGTAAGCAGAGCAATTGAGCATAATCTGGATCGTGAAGAAGAAGATTTTTCATTGCAGGTAATGTCTGCGGGAGTTTCTGAAGGACTAACACATCAACGCCAGTATAAGAAAAATATAGGAAGAAAGTTGAAAATTAAAACAGAGGACAATACCACTATTGAAGGGGAATTGACTTCTGTGACAGATGACAATATAACGTTGGTTTGGAAAACCAGAGAGCCGAAACCAGTGGGTAAAGGAAAAATAACTGTAACAAAAGAAGCTTGTGTTTCGTATAAAGAAATACAAGACGCAAAAGTTATGATAACATTTTAATTATAAATTGATATGGAAAACATCGCATTAATAGATTCATTTTCAGAATTTAAGGATGATAAGTTAATCGATCGTGTTACGCTAATGGCGATCTTAGAAGATGTGTTTAGAAATGCATTAAAAAAGAAATTTGGTAGTGATGATAATTTCGATATCATTATAAATCCTGATAAGGGAGATTTAGAAATTTGGAGAAACCGTATTGTAGTTGCTGATGGAGAAGTAGAAGATGGAAATCAGGAAATATCTCTTTCTGAGGCTCAAAAAATAGAGCCTGATTTTGAAATAGGAGAAGATGTTTCTCAGGAAGTTAAATTAATAGATTTAGGAAGGCGTTCGATTTTGGCATTACGTCAAAATTTAATTTCTAAAATACATGAACACGATAATACTAATATTTATAAGCAATTTAAAGAATTAGAAGGAGAGATATATACTGCAGAAGTTCATCATATTCGTCATAGAGCAATTATTTTGTTAGACGATGAGGGTAATGAGATTATTTTACCTAAAGATAGACAGATACCATCGGATTTTTTCAGAAAAGGAGAAAATGTAAGAGGAGTAATTGAGTCTGTGGAGTTAAAAGGTAATAAACCTGCAATTGTGATGTCTAGAACTTCTCCTTTGTTTTTAGAGAAATTATTTGAATCAGAGATACCTGAGGTGTTTGATGGTTTAATTACTGTTAAGAAAGTGGTTAGGATTCCTGGTGAAAAAGCGAAGGTGGCTGTAGATTCGTATGATGATAGAATTGATCCTGTGGGAGCTTGTGTTGGTATGAAAGGGTCTCGTATTCATGGAATTGTAAGAGAACTTGGAAATGAAAATATAGATGTGATTAATTACACAAATAATTTACAACTATATATTACCAGAGCTTTAAGTCCTGCTAGAGTAACCTCTATAAAGTTAAATGAAGAAGGTGGTCGTGCAGAAGTAATGTTAAAGCCTGAAGAGGTTTCTAAAGCAATTGGGCGTGGCGGTCATAATATAAGGTTAGCAGGTCAGTTAACAGGGTATGAGATAGATGTGTTTAGAGAAGGTGTAGAGGAAGATGTAGAGTTGTCAGAATTCTCTGATGAAATTGATTCTTGGATCATAGAAGAATTTGCTAAAATAGGATTAGATACAGCTAAGAGTATTTTAGAACAAGATATTAAAGATTTAGTAAAAAGAACAGATCTCGAGGAAGAGACTGTGGGTGAAGTTATTAGAATATTAAAATCAGAATTTGAAGATTAATAACTTCAATTAATTTATATTTGAGCATAAAATAAAAGGCATTTATGGCTGAAGCAAAAACAATGAGATTAAATAAGGTATTACGTGAATTCAATATCTCGCTAGATCGGGCTGTTGACTTTTTGAATTCAAAAGGTCATGAGATAGACTCACGTCCTACCACAAAAATTTCTACAGAGATCTATCAGCTGTTGTTTGATGAATTCCAGACAGACAAGAGTAAGAAAGTGGCTTCCAAAGAGGTTGGTGAGGAAAAAAGAAAAGAAAAGGAAGCGCTTCGAGTGCAGATAGAGACAGAACAGGAAGAAAGGCGCAAGCGTGCTGAAGCCCGTGAAGTTGTAAAAGCTAAAGCCCAATTAACAGGACCTAAGCAGGTAGGTAAGATCGAATTGGATAAGAAGGAGAAAGAAGAAGTTGCGGAACAGCCCGAAGAAAAAGAAGCAACAAAAACAGCAGAAGCTCCTAAGAAGGAAGAGGTAAAAGAAAAAGAAAAGGAGCAAACTAAGGAACCTGAAGTGGTTTCTAATAGACCTGCAAAAAAAGGTATAAAAATAGCAAAAGTGGCTCCTATCGATTTAGAGCAAAAAAAGGCTGTAAAACAAGCCGAGCAATCAGCTCCTAAAAAAGAGTCTCCTGTTTCACAAGAACCGGAAGCTCCAGCTGAACCTGTAAAAGTTGCTACTCAATATAAGAAATTGGATGGGCCTAATTTTACAGGTCAAAAAATTGATTTAACTAAATTTCAGAAACCACCTAAAAAGAAGGAAGAGAAATCTGATAAGTCTTCTGATGGAGATGCAAAAAAGCGTCGTAGAAGAATAAGTAAAGATGGTGCTTCTAAGCCTGGAGGACCTGGAAATAGAGGTGGAAATCGTGGCCCTGGAAATCGTGGTCCTGGAAATCGTGGACCCGGAAATCGTGGCCCTGGAAAAGGGAAAAGGCCAACTGTTGTTAAAGAAGAGCCAAGCGAAGAAGAAGTACAAAAGCAGGTTAGAGAGACTCTTGAAAAACTTCAAGGGAAATCAAATAAATCTAAAGCCGCAAAATATCGTAGAGATAAGCGTGATCAACACCGTCAAAAAGCGGAAGATGATGTAGCTCAACAAGAACAAGAAAGTAAAGTGTTGAAAGTAACAGAATTTGTTACTGTTTCAGAGGTAGCGACTATGATGGACGTTCCTACAACGCAAGTAATTTCAGCTTGTATGTCTCTTGGTATTATGGTTACGATGAATCAACGTTTGGATGCAGAGACATTGTCTATTGTTGCTGATGAATTTGGTTATGAGGTAGATTTCGTTACTTCTGATATAGAGGAATCAATTGAAGAAATTGTTGATGCTCCAGAAGATCTTGTTCTAAGAGCGCCTATTGTTACTGTAATGGGACACGTAGATCACGGTAAAACTTCTTTGCTGGATTATATTCGTGAAGAGAATGTGATTGCAGGAGAAAGTGGTGGGATTACTCAACATATTGGTGCATACGGTGTACAGTTGGAAAATGGGCAAAAAATAGCATTCTTAGATACACCTGGTCACGAAGCGTTTACAGCGATGCGTGCTCGTGGTGCTCAGGTTACGGATTTAGCTATTATTGTAATTGCAGCAGATGATGATGTAATGCCGCAGACAAAAGAAGCAATTAGTCATGCTCAAGCCGCAGGAGTTCCTATAATTTTTGCAATAAATAAAGTAGATAGACAGGAAGCTAATCCGGAAAAGATAAAAGAGAAGCTGGCTTCTATGAATTTATTGGTAGAAGATTGGGGTGGAAAAATTCAATCTCACGATATCTCTGCTAAAACTGGATTAGGAGTTAAGGAGCTTTTAGAGAAAGTATTATTGGAGGCTGAAATTCTTGAATTGAAGGCTAATCCAGATCGATTTGCTTCGGGAACAGTAGTGGAGGCTTTCCTTGATAAAGGTAGAGGATATGTATCTACAATTTTGGTGCAAACAGGAACCTTAAGTGTGGGAGATTATGTATTAGCTGGTAAGAATAGTGGAAAGGTGAAGGCGATGCAGGATGAACGAGGAAATAATGTTAAGAAGGCAGGGCCATCTACTCCGGTTTCAATTTTAGGTCTCGATGGTGCGCCGCAAGCAGGTGATAAATTTAGTGTTTTAGAGGATGAAAGAGAGGCTAAAGATATAGCGTCTAAAAGAGCTCAATTGCATAGAGAGCAATCTGTAAGAACACAACGACATATTACGCTTGATGAGATTGGACGTCGAATTGCTCTTGGAGACTTTAAAGAATTAAATATTATCCTTAAAGGTGATGTGGATGGTTCCGTAGAAGCTTTAACAGATTCTTTCCAGAAATTATCTACAGAAGAAATTCATGTAAATATTATTCATAAAGCTGTTGGTGCTATTACAGAGAGTGATGTGTTGTTAGCTTCGGCTTCTGATGCAATAATCATTGGATTTAATGTAAGGCCTGCGGGGAATGCTCGCCAGGTTGCAGATAAAGAAGAAATCGATATCAGAACATATTCTATTATCTATGACGCAATCAATGATCTGAAAGATGCAATGGAAGGTATGCTTTCTCCGGTTATGAAAGAGGAGATTACTGGTACGGCGGAAATCAGAGAAACATTTAAGATTTCTAAAGTTGGTACTATTGCAGGTTGTATGGTACAAACTGGTAAGATAATCCGTAATGCTGGAATACGACTAATCCGTGAAGGTGTGGTTGTGTTTACTGGAGAATTGTCTTCTCTGAAGAGATTTAAAGATGATGCAAAAGAAGTGTCGAAAGGATACGATTGTGGATTACAAGTCAAGAATTATAATGATATTAAAATAGGAGATGTAATTGAATCTTTCCAGGAAGTAGCTGTGAAGAAAAAATTATAAAACCTTAAGTTTTATATAATATAGAAAAAGCCCGATCATATGATCGGGCTTTTTGTTTTTTAATGTGCAATGGTGTTTATTTTTTTTCTGGCTTAAAAGGGAATGCACCTGCAAATTCTTTTTTAATGTCCTTTAGGGCTCGGTCTGTTTCTAGTTTACTTCTGTAGTTACCGATCCAAACTTTAAAATCTGGAGTTTCCCATTTTATGTCGGTTCTCCATTGCGGAAAAGTAGCCTCTGCTTTCTTTAGGACCTTTTGAGCTTCATTCATATTTCCATTATATAATTGAACTCTGTAATTCTCACTAAGCACACCTTCTTTGTCCATTTTCGTCTTGATGTCCAATAGTTGCTTAATTCTAGGGTCTTGATTAATAGTGATGACTGGTTTGGCATGAGGAGCTATCTCTATTGTGGTAAAAACCGATGGATTATCGGAATTAGTAGAGTCCTGTGCACTTAGATAAGTGATTCCTGTAAAACAAAAACCTAGTAGTAAAAGGTTGTTTTTTTTATTTAAAATTCTCATTACAAATAGATTTGGTACAAAGGTAAAGTTTAATAACTCAATTTCCTTTAAAAATATTATTTAGAATAGTTATAAATTAGCACTTAACAGTTCGCTAACATTTCTAAAATCGACTTATTATAGTACTTTTGCTGTCGAATTAAATGGGCGTGGTTTTTACCCGTTTTTTGCTAATAGTGAAAAAACCATACCAAAATTTAGACGATAATTCTACTTAATAATATGAAACAGGTGAAATACCGAAATTCAGCCTCAAAACTCCTACTTTTAGGAACTGTTTTTTTATTCTCTTTATTGAATCCAGTTTTTGCTCAGGAAGAACCGGCATCAACTGAAGTTGTTGCTGAGGAATCTGCCGCAGGTGGAGATGTAGCTAAAGGGGAAGCGTTATTTAAATCGCTATGTGCTGCTTGTCATAAGCGTTACAAAAAGATGACAGGTCCGGCACTGTTCGGAGTTAAAGAAAGGCGTGATACAGAATGGTTGTATTCTTGGATAAAGAATAGTGCAGCTATGATTGCTTCTGGTGATGCAGATGCAGTGGCAATTTGGGAGGAGTATAATAAAACTCCTATGAATGCATTTCCGCAATTAACTAACACAGATATTGATAATATCTTAGCGTATGTTTCTGTGCCGAAAGCTACACCGGAAGTTCCTAAGGGAGGTCCTGATGTAGACGGTAAAAGTTCGGATTCCGGGGTTTCTTCTAATCTTGTTTTGGCGGCTTTAGCATTAGTGTTTCTGATGTTAGTAGTTGTGTTGTTTTTAGTAAACAAAACACTTAGGAGTTTTGCAGTAGCTAACGGAGTTGAATTACCAGAGACGGAAGCTAGGACTCCAATATGGGAAGCATTTGTAAAGAATCAATTTTTAGTATTAGTAACAGCAATATTTTTGTTGTTAGCTAGTGGTTACTTTGTGTATGGGTATTTTATGCAAGTAGGAGTTGATCAAGGGTATATGCCAATTCAGCCAATTCATTATTCTCATAAGATTCACGCTGGTGATAATAAGATAGAGTGTAAGTATTGTCACTCTTCTGCTAGGGTTTCTAAGCATTCTGGAATTCCTTCACTAAATGTATGTATGAACTGTCATAAATCAATTAGTGAGGTAGCAGATGCCACGGCAACAGCTGATTACTCTAAAGAATTTTATGATGGAGAGATTAAGAAATTATATAAGGCCGTAGGTTGGGATGAAAATACACAATCTTACACTGGGGATACTGAGCCTGTTAAATGGGTTCGTATTCATAATCTTCCTGATTTTGCATATTTCAATCACTCTCAGCACGTAAGTGTGGCGGGAATAGAGTGTCAGAAATGTCATGGGCCCGTGGAAGAGATGGAGATTATGTATCAACATGCTCCGCTAACTATGGGATGGTGTATCAATTGTCATAGAGAAACCAATGTAAAAACGGAAGGCAACGAATATTATGAAAAAATTCATACAGAATTGTCTAAGAAGTACGGGGTGGACAAACTCACTGCTGCTCAAATGGGTGGTCTAGAATGTGGTAAGTGCCATTATTAATAAATGATTTATTCGTTTAAGCGAGAAAATAAGTAAGAAGCTAATATCAATTATATATGTCATCAAACAAGAAATACTGGAAAAGTGTTGAAGAGCTAAAAGAAAATAGCTCTATTGTTGAGACGCTACAACAAAATGAGTTCGTTCAGGAAGTTCCTACGGATGAGTTTTTAGGGGATAAATCATCTCTGGAGAATTCTTCAACTTCACGTCGTGATTTTCTTAAATATGTAGGTTTTAGTACAGCAGCTGCGTCTTTGGCAGCTTGTGAAGGACCAGTTATTAAGTCAATACCATATGTAGTGCAGCCAGAAAGAATTGTTCCTGGTGTTGCTAACTATTATGCAACTACAATTGCTGATGGTTTTGATTTTGCAAGTGTTTTAATTAAGACAAGAGAAGGTCGTCCAATAAAGGTAGAGAATAATAATCTTGCTACTTCTAATGGAGAAGCAAACGCTAGGGTCCATGCGTCAGTTCTGTCATTGTATGATAGTTCTCGTTTACAGGGGCCTAAAAAAGCAAAAGAAGATATTAGTTGGGAAGACCTTGATAAAGAAGTTGGTGTTAAACTAAATAGCCTTGGTGGTAAGCAAATTGTATTGTTGACTCAGACATTTGCAAGCCCTTCAACCTCTAAATTGATATCAGAATTTAAGGCTAAATATGGTAACGTTTCTCACGTAGTATATGACGCTGTTTCTTCTAGTGAGGCTTTAGATGCCTATGAGATGATGTATGGTGAAAGAGCACTTGCGGATTATGATTTTTCTAAGGTAAATACTGTTGTTAGTATTGCTGCGGATTTCTTAGGAGATTGGCAAGGAGGGGGATATGATTCTGGTTATGCTAAAGGACGTATTCCAAAAAATGGAAAAATGTCAAAGCATATTCAGTTCGAGGCAAATATGTCACTTTCTGGAGCAAATGCAGATAAAAGAATTAAGGCTACACCTACACAACAAAAACAGGTGTTAGCTGCATTATATAAGTATGTAACAGGTGCTGGATCCAAAGGATCATTAGATGCGGAATTGGATGCAGCGGTTGTAAAGGCTGCTAAACAAATCCAGAAAGCTGGAAGTAACGCTGTTGTTGTTTCAGGAATTCAGGATGTAGATGCACAATTATTGGTTTTAGATATTAATAAACATATCAATAGTAAAGCTTTTAATGAGAGTACACCAAGAAAAATACGTCAGGGTAATGCGAAAGCTGTTGCTCAGTTAGTAAAAGATATGAACGCAGGACGTGTTGGAGGTCTTTTAATTGCAGGCGTTAATCCGGTATACTCTCTTTCTAATGCAGCGGAGTTTAAAGCTGGTTTAGAAAAAGTGGATATATCAGTAGCATTTAGTATGCATGAGGATGAAACTGCTTCAAGTTGTAATTATATTGCTACAACCCCTCATTATTTAGAGTCTTGGGGAGATGTTGAGTTAAAGAAAGGAAGCTACAGTTTAGTACAGCCTACTATTCGACCTTTATTTGATGCAAGGCAGTTTCAGGAAACACTATTAAAGTGGACTAGAAATAATGTTACATATAATGATTACATTAAAAGTGCTTGGACAGGTGTTCTAGGTGGAACTTCTTGGAATCAAGCATTACACGATGGAGTGTTAGTTAAGCCAGTATTGGCAAAGGAGTCGTTAGAAACTGCTATTGCTACTCCAGAAGGAGATACTATAGAAACTGAAGTTCAAACAGCTCCGACTGGTCCTAATGTAGGTGCTGCAGCAAGAAGGTTATCTACTGCAAAATCAAATGGACTAGAACTTACATTATATACAAAAACTGCTTTAGGAGATGGACAACAGGCTAATAACCCTTGGTTACAAGAAATGCCTGATCCAATAACTCGAGCTTCTTGGGATAACTATTTAACAGTTTCCAGGGCAGATGCGGAATCTGAATCTCTTGGTTTAATTAATGAGAATGTGGCTAACGGAGCGTTAAACGGTAGTTATGCCACTGTTACTGTTAATGGTGTTAGTGTAACAGCACCAGTTATTATACAGCCAGGACAAGCTCAAGGATCTATTGGGTTAGCTTTAGGATACGGTAAGAAAGCTGGTCTAAAAGAGGAAATGCAAGTAGGTGTAAATGCGTATGCATTATACCAAAATCAAAATGCAGTTCAATCTGTAACATTGGCAAAAGCTGAAGGTACACACGAATTTGCTTGTGTGCAGTTGCATAATACATTAATGGGTCGTGGTGATATCATCAAAGAAACGACTCTTGAAATTTTCAATACAAAAGATAAACACGAATGGAATGCAATTCCAGAAGTGAGTAAGAATCATATAGAATACGAAGTAACTTCACCAGAAGTAGATCTTTGGGATGAATTTGATCGTTCAATAGGACATCATTTTAATCTTTCTATTGATTTAAATGCGTGTACTGGATGTGGAGCTTGTGTGATAGCATGTCACGCAGAAAATAATGTTCCTGTTGTAGGTAAGTCAGAGATCAGAAGATCTCGTGATATGCACTGGTTACGTATTGACCGTTATTATTCTTCAGAGGATAGCTTTGATGGGGATAATAAAAAGAAAGATAACATGAAAGGGTTAGGAAGCTCCTTGTCTGAGTTTGGAGAGATGGAAGTCCCTTCTGATAATCCAGAAGTTGCATTTCAGCCGGTAATGTGTCAACACTGTAATCACGCACCTTGTGAAACTGTTTGTCCTGTTGCTGCAACGTCTCACGGAAGACAAGGTCAGAATCATATGGCATATAACCGTTGTGTAGGTACTAGATATTGTGCGAACAACTGTCCTTACAAAGTACGTAGATTTAACTGGTTCTTGTATAACGAAAATGACGAGTTTGATTATCATATGAATAATGACTTAGGTCGTATGGTATTGAATCCTGATGTTACTGTTCGTTCTAGAGGAGTTATGGAAAAATGCTCTATGTGTATTCAAATGACTCAAAAGACAATTTTGGATGCTAAGAGAGATGGAAGAGCGATTAAGGATGGAGAATTCCAAACAGCTTGTTCGGCGGCTTGTTCTTCTGGAGCTATGACATTTGGTGATATAAATGATAAGGATAGTGAAGTAGCTAAATTAACAGAGGATAAACGTATGTATCACTTACTGGAGCATGTAGGTACTAAACCTAATGTGATGTATCACACGAAAGTAAGGAATACTACAGAAGCCTAATTAACTAAATAAAGAATCAATTCAATTATAAAGGATTATGTCTCATTACGAAGCACCTATAAGAAAACCTTTAGTAACTGGCGATAAAACGTACCACGATGTCACTGTGGATGTTGCTGCACCAGTTGAAGGTAAAGCAAATAAATCTTGGTGGATTGTGTTTTCTATCGCTCTTTTTGCTTTCCTATGGGGAATAGGTTGTATAATTTACACAGTGTCTACAGGTATTGGAACCTGGGGATTAAATAAAACAGTAGGATGGGCCTGGGATATTACCAACTTTGTTTGGTGGGTAGGAATAGGTCACGCTGGAACTTTAATTTCAGCAGTATTATTGTTATTCCGTCAAAAGTGGAGAATGGCGATTAATAGATCTGCAGAAGCAATGACGATATTTTCGGTTATTCAAGCAGGTTTATTCCCAATTATACATATGGGACGTCCTTGGTTAGCATATTGGGTATTGCCTATTCCGAATCAGTTTGGTTCTTTATGGGTAAACTTTAATTCACCATTACTTTGGGATGTATTTGCAATTTCCACCTATCTTTCGGTATCATTAGTATTTTGGTGGACTGGTTTATTACCTGATTTTGCAATGATCAGAGACCGCGCAATTACACCTTTTAATAAGAAAATATATGGTATCCTTTCATTTGGATGGAGTGGTAGAGCTAAAGATTGGCAACGTTTTGAAGAAGTATCTTTAGTACTTGCAGGTTTAGCAACACCATTGGTACTTTCTGTGCATACGATTGTATCCTTTGATTTTGCTACCTCGGTTATTCCTGGATGGCATACAACGATCTTTCCTCCTTATTTTGTTGCAGGGGCGATTTTCTCAGGATTTGCTATGGTAAATACACTTCTTATTATAATGAGAAAGGTGTCTAAATTAGAAAACTATATCACAATACAACATATCGAATTGATGAATATTGTAATTATGATTACAGGTTCTATAGTAGGTGTGGCATATATAACTGAGCTGTTTGTTGCTTGGTACTCTGGTGTTGAGTACGAACAGTATGCATTCTTAAACAGAGCAACTGGGCCTTATTGGTGGGCATACTGGGCAATGATGTCTTGTAATGTATTCTCACCACAGTTTATGTGGTTCCCTAAACTAAGAAGAAGTATAATGTTCTCTTTTATAATTTCTATAGTTGTTAATATAGGTATGTGGTTTGAGCGGTTTGTAATTATTGTGACTTCACTTCACAGAGATTATTTACCATCATCTTGGACAATGTTTTCGCCTACATTTGTTGATATAGGAATATTTATAGGAACAATAGGATTCTTCTTTGTGTTATTTTTACTGTATGCACGTACATTCCCTGTTATAGCTCAAGCAGAGGTAAAAACAATTTTGAAATCATCAGGAGAAAAATATAAAAAACTTAGAGAAGCAGGTATAGATCATAGAGATGAGTTGCCTAAAGTAAAAGCTAAGGTGATCTATGAGGGTACTTCTGCAATTGTTGAGACTGAACCGTCTAAAGAAAATGAAGCAAGTCAGAAGGATATAAGTAGCCTATTGGATAACTTAGGAGCTTTTGATGCAACTACTCAGACAGCTGATGATCTTAAAAAGGTTAACGGTATTGGTCCAGTAATGGAGAAAAAGCTTAATGAGATAGGTATTTATACTTTTGATCAAGTAAGTAAGATGACCGAAACGGAATATAATTTATTAGATAGTATCACAGGATCTTTTCCAGGAAGAGCACAACGCGATGATTGGGCAGGACAAGCTGAAAAATTAAAAAACAACTAGAAGTATGGCATCTAAAGTTATACATGCATTATATACAGATGATGATGTCCTAATGGACGCTGTAAAGCAGGTACGAGCGGAGCATTATCATATAGAAGAGGTTTATACACCTTTTCCTGTTCACGGTCTTGATAAAGCAATGGGATTAGCTCCAACAAGGTTAGCTATCACAGCATTTATGTACGGATGTGTTGGACTTACCGTAGCAATTACTATGATGAATTACATCATGATTGAAGATTGGCCTCAGAATATTGGTGGGAAACCAAGTTTTAGCTATATCGAAAATATGCCGGCTTTTGTTCCAATTATGTTTGAACTTACAGTGTTTTTTGCAGCCCATTTAATGGTAATTACTTTTTATATGAGAAGTAAACTATGGCCTTTTAAAGAAGCAGAAAACCCTGACGTTAGAACTACCGATGATCATTTCTTGATGGAATTAGACGCAGCGCATCACGATGTAGATACCATGACAAGTTTCTTAAGTAATACAGGTGCGGTAGAGATTAAAGTAATAGATAAGCAAGAAGATAACCATTAGTAATAATGAAGAATAGTATAAATATAATAGTAGTTGCAATAATGATGATAAGTATTGTTTCTTGTAAAAAAGATACAAAACCTAATTATCAATATATGCCTAATATGTATGCACCGGTAGGTTATGAAACTTATGGTGAATACGGAATTTTTCCAGGAGGTCAGGAAGCAATGCTGCCTGTAGAAGGTTCTATTCCTAGAGGATGGATGCCTTACGATTATAAAAATTCTACTGAAGGTTATCAATTAGCAAAAGATTCTTTAAAGAATACAATACGCTACACTAAGGAAAATGAAGAAGCAGGAAAGGCTTTGTATGATATTTATTGCGCTATTTGTCACGGTGGCAAAGGGGATGGTAAGGGTACATTAGTACAGAGAGAAAAGATTTTAGGTGTTCCAAGTTATGATGATGCCGGTAGAGCAATTACAGAAGGTAGTATTTATCACGTAATGTACTACGGTATTAATTCAATGGGGTCTTATGCTTCTCAAACAAGCGAACAAGAACGTTGGCAGATTGTGCAGTATGTACAAAAATTGAAGGCAGATTTAGAAGGAAAAACTGCCCGTATTGATTCTGATAAAGTAGTAGCAAAAGTAGAGGATATTCCTCACCAAGCAACAGAAGAAAATCATGATAACGCACATTAGTGCATTAGTAAAAGTTAAGAATAACGATATTATATAAATATGTATACGCTATCAAGTAAATTAAGATTATTTTCTATCATCCTCGTGATTATAGGTGCTTTAGGGCTTACTTATGGTTTTCTATCTGCTCCTAAGACTATCGAAGATGTAAAAGAGATGGCAGCACACGATGCTCACGGAGGAGGACATGGAGATGCAAAAGCAACAAGTGGAGATCATGGAAGTGAAAGTCACGGTAAAGAAGATGCACATGGTGGGGACTCCCATTATGAGCACACTTTACATCAATTACAAAATAAGCCTTGGGCAGCATTATACGTAGCAGCATTTTTCTTTTTTATGATTGCATTAGGTGTATTGGCGTTTTATGCAATTCAGTTTGCTTCGCAAGCAGGATGGTCTCCGGTTTTATTTAGGGTGATGGAGGCTATTACAGCGTATTTAGTTCCTGGAGGAATCATACTTTTTGTAATACTTGCCTTATCAGGCTTTCATGTAAATCACCTTTTTGTATGGGCTGATGAAACAAAAGTTGTCGGTGATAAGTTATTAGAAGGAAAAGCTAGCTGGTTAAATGGTGGTTGGTTCATTTTTAGAGCAGCGTTTTTCTTAGGAGGATGGATGTTATATAGACACTTCGCTGTAAAGTATTCCAGAAAACAAGATGAAGATTCAACTGGTAATAAGTGGTATAAAAAGAGTTTCAAAATAGCAGCAGGATTCTTAGTATTTTTTATATACACAGAATCTATGGCTTCTTGGGACTGGATTATGAGTTTTGATCCACACTGGTTCAGTACCTTATTTGGATGGTATGTTTTTGCAAGTTTATTTGTTTCAGGTATTACAACTATTGCACTAATAACAATATATTTAAAATCAAAAGGATATATGGATTTCGTAAATAATAGTCATATTCATGATTTAGCGAAGTTTATGTTTGGTGTGAGTATATTTTGGACGTACCTATGGTTCTCTCAGTTTATGTTAATCTGGTATTCTAATATTCCTGAAGAAGTAACTTATTTTATTACACGTATAGAGGATTATAAGCTACCTTTCTTTGGGATGGTAGTAATGAATTTTATCTTCCCACTATTGGTATTAATGAATAGTGATTACAAACGTATCAACTGGTTCGTTGTGATGGCTGGTGTTATTATCTTATGTGGACATTATGTGGATATATTTAATATGGTAATGCCTGCAACGGTAGGAGAGTCCTGGTTTATAGGTGTTACTGAAATTAGTGCTGTATTACTATTCTTAGGTTTATTCTTATTTGTAGTGTTTAAAGCACTTACTAAAGCACCATTATTAGCAAAGGGTAATCCTTACATAGAAGAAAGTAAACACTTTCATTATTAAAAATTAGATCGTAAAAAAGAAGATAGATAAAAAATGACTGTATTCTTAACCATAGTAGTTATAGCGCTTATTGGAATCTCCTTATGGCAGATGTCAAAAATATTGAAGTTGTCTCAAGTTAAAGATTTTGATAATTCTCAGGTAGCTAACGACAAGGACAATAACTTACAAGGTAAGTTAATGCTTGCTTTTGTAATATTCATGTACCTTTTAACTATATATTGCTTCGTGCAATATCATACATTTTTCCTTCCTGAATCGGCTTCAGAACACGGTATTGAGTACGATAGATTGATGATTATATCAATGATCTTAATATTCATTGTACAATTCATTACGCAAGGATTATTACATTTCTTTTCATATAAGTATAGAGGGAATAAAAACAATAAAGCATTGTTTTTTGCAGATAATGATAAATTAGAGTTTATCTGGACTATTATTCCAGTTATTGTTTTAGCTGGATTAATTATATACGGATTATTTACCTGGACAGATATCATGAATATCGATGAAGAAGAAGGAGATCCTCTAATAATTGAATTATACGCATACCAATTTGATTGGAGAGCGAGATATTCTGGAGCGGACAATGTATTAGGAAAAGCAAATGTTCGTTTTATAGAAGGTGTAAATACGCTAGGATTGGATGGATCTGATTCTTATGGAATGGACGATAAAATTGTAAATGAATTGCATTTACCAGTAAATAGAAAGGTAATCTTTAAAATGCGATCACAAGATGTATTACATTCTGCATACATGCCGTTTTTTAGAGCTCAAATGAATGTAGTGCCAGGAATGATTACTGAGTTTTCTTATACGCCAATAATGACTTCTGAAGAAATGAAGAGTAGTGAGTTTATGGTAGAAAAAGTAGCTACAATCAACAAGATCCGAAAAGAAAAAAGTAAGCAATTAGTTGCAGCTGGCGATGAGGCCTTAGAAACTTATGAATTTGAGTACTATTTGTTATGTAACAAGATTTGTGGTGCTTCGCATTATAATATGCAAATGAAAATTGTAGTAGAGTCTGAGGAGGATTATAATGAATGGTTGAAAACGCAGCAGACGTTTAAGGAGCAACTATCAGCACAAGCAAGTAACTAGGAAGAAAAAGAAAAATTAATATATTTTATTAAAAGAATAACTGTATGTCAGCAATAGCACACGTAGATGGTCACGAAGAAGATCACGATCACGGACATCATCATAAAGAGACATTTATAACTAAATATATTTTTAGTCAGGATCACAAAATGATCTCCAAGCAGTATTTGATTACTGGTTTGATTATGGGAATTATTGGTATTGCAATGTCTTTATTGTTTAGAATGCAATTAGCATGGCCTGATCATAAATTTACGATTTTTGAAGTATTATTAGGCAAGTTTGGAGAAGATGGTGTAATGGATCCTAGCATGTATCTAGCATTGGTTACAATACACGGTACTATTATGGTATTCTTCGTATTAACAGCTGGTTTAAGTGGTACATTCAGTAACCTTCTAATTCCATTGCAGATTGGAGCTAGAGATATGGCTTCTGGTTTCTTGAATATGATTTCATATTGGTTGTTCTTCTTAAGTAGTGTAATTATGATAATGTCTCTATTTGCAGAGGCAGGACCTGCATCGGCTGGTTGGACAATCTATCCTCCATTAAGTGCGTTACCACAGGCTATTGGTGGGTCTGGTACAGGAATGACATTGTGGTTAGTGTCTATGGCAATATTTATTGCTTCTTCGTTATTAGGATCACTAAACTATGTCGTAACGGTTATTAATTTACGTACTAAAGGAATGTCGATGACTCGTATGCCATTAACTATTTGGGCATTTTTTGTAACTGCTATTATTGGTATTGTATCGTTCCCGGTATTATTATCAGCAGCACTATTACTTATTATGGATAGAGGTTTCGGAACTTCATTCTATTTAAGTGATATTTATATTGCGGGAGAGGTATTACATAACCAAGGAGGGTCACCAGTACTTTTTGAACATTTATTCTGGTTCTTAGGACATCCGGAAGTATATATTGTATTGTTACCTGCACTAGGTATTACCTCAGAAATTATAGCAACAAATGCACGTAAACCAATATTTGGATATAGAGCTATGGTTGCTTCCATTTTAGCAATTGCGTTTTTATCTACGATTGTTTGGGGTCACCATATGTTTATCTCTGGAATGAATCCATTCTTAGGATCAGTATTTACATTTACAACGTTATTAATTGCGATACCATCTGCGGTAAAAGCATTTAATTATATTACCACGCTATGGAAAGGTAATCTCCAGCTAAATCCTGCGATGTTATTTTCTATAGGTTTAGTATCTACATTTATTACCGGAGGTCTTACAGGAATTATTCTTGGAGATAGTACGTTGGATATCAATGTTCACGATACGTACTTCGTAGTAGCACATTTTCACTTAGTAATGGGTATCTCTGCCTTATATGGGTTATTCGCAGGAGTCTATCACTGGTTTCCTAAGATGTATGGAAAAATGATGAATAAGAATCTTGGATATGTTCATTTTTGGGTAACAGCAATAGGTGCTTATGGAGTATTCTTCCCTATGCATTTTATTGGTATGGCCGGTTTACCGCGACGTTATTATACAAACAGTAATTTCCCTTATTTTGATGATTTAGCAGATACGAATATATTGATAACTGTTTTTGCTTTGATTACAGCAGCAGCTCAGTTGGTATTCTTATATAACTTTATAAGCTCTATTTTCTATGGAAAAAAGGCTGTACAGAACCCTTGGAAATCAAATACTATGGAATGGACTACTCCTGTAGAGCATTTGCATGGTAACTGGCCTGGGGCAATTCCACACGTATATAGATGGCCTTATGACTATAGTAAAACAAATGAAGACGGAGAATATGTTATTGCCGGACAGGATTACGTTTCTCAGATCACTCCATTACAAGATGGAGAAGAAGAAATGCATCATTAAGAGAGCATTCATATAAAAAATTTCTAAAGCCTTTTCATTTTTTGTGAAAAGGCTTTTTTGTGAATAAAAATTAATAAAATAGATAGAGAACACTAAAGTGAATTTTTTTATTACTTAAGTTTTTTTTAAATCAATTAAACCTTTGCTGATATGTATAGAATAACGGTCTTATTGTTATTTGCTTCTTTTTTTAGTTATGCTCAAATAGATTATAAAAGTCTTGTGAAAAATCTCGAAGAAATAACAATAGAAACTAATTTAAATGAATATTTTGATGGGTTACCAAGTGAAAATAGATATGATGATCTTGTGCTTAATGATGAACGTTTTTTACGATTTTATACTATTATTATTGATAAGGTAAGTTTTTCAAGTGGATGGAGAGGAAGAACCATGACAATGAAGTTTTTTGATGAACCAAAGGATTATGAAAGTATTAAAGGGATACTTTCTGAAAAGTATGGAGAACCAGAAATAGATCAAAGAGATAATTCAATTAACTATGAATGGAAGGTGGATGAAAAAGAACTGTCTTTAAGTGTCAATACAGAAGATGGAGTATTTAAAAGTTTTGATTCTCTAGATGTAATATTTAACGCTAAATAATACTTATTCAAAATATGAAAACTATATACTCATTAATTATAGTATTAATAGTTCTTTTGTTTAGTTCTTGTACTAATAACAAAGAGTTGTTACTTAAATATGACTTTTCTAAAGCTAATTCACAATCAGAAATGGATTCGCTATTGGTTAAAATAGGAAAAGAAAATAAAGATTTCGATCTAGACACGGTTTCCTTCTTTAGGCTTAATGAAATTGAGATCGATGGAATGCATTATGATGGTGTTCCTGTTAAAAAAGCCTTGTTATCGGATAGTTATACTTTTCTAACAACGGATACTATTAATTATTATGGTAAAAAACTATTAGAAGTAATTGAGGCTAAAAAAGGATTGATAAATTCTGAAAACACGTATAATGATGATATTCAATTCATTTGGAAAGCAGAAAGAGAAGATTTAGATTTTAAATTAAATCTAGTTAATGGAAAGCATCTTGCTGCTATCGGTGATAAGGATTTTGGAGAATTAAAGATAACATTTAAACCAATTTACGATGTCCCTTTAGCTAATATTCATAAAAAGATTAAAGTGTATGATGTTAAGCCTACGTATGTGCTAAACATAAGGAGCTATAGTAATAAGTATACAGTCATCTTAGATGATATTGTTATAGCTGAAAATTCTAAATATACAGAACATAATCTTAATAGATATATTACGGATGGAGAGTCATCCAAGTTAAAAATTATTGTGGTACCTATTGATAATTCCAAATTTGATAAAAATGGAACTTTCGCCGCTACAATTTATGATGAAACAACGAAGCAAACGATAGCAGATGTCCAAAGAATATCGATTGCTGGAAAATCTTCTGTTGAATTCACGTTAGATTTCACACCTAAGTTGCCTTGGTATCCAAAAGCTTGGAATAATGGAGTAGATCTCCGTAAGGATGAAAATTTAAAACAAAAAGTTAATACTTTATATAAGAGGGTAGGAGATGCGATCCTTTCAAAGGATGAAAAAGCTATCAATGATTTATTCTACCAAAAACAATTCGAAAAACAACAATTGGATCAAGATGTTGATTTTGAAGTTGCAAGAACATATTGGGAATCGCTAAAACAAATTCAGAATAATAGTTACAAATATACTATAGAGGACACTTATTCTATAGAATTTAATGCCAATGGACGATTGATTTGGACATACCCGACTAACAAAACCGACATGATTATTTTCACAGGTAAGGAGTTTAGTAAGCAAATGAATTTTTATTTATACCAGCCCGAAGGTTCTAATGAACTTAAAATAATAAGATAATGAAAAAACTATTATTTATATACATAACAGTAGTCATTTGTGGATGCTCTAATTTATCTACAAAAAAAAGTCCAGAGTTAAATGAGTTTATTACCGAATTTGATGATAAGCCAATAGAAGAGATTAAAGAAGAAGTAAATAAAAATATTAAACAATTTGAATCATTTACTAAGTTTTTTGATGGTTCTTTTGCAAATGAAATTAAGAAGATTGGTAAAGAGGATGAGCGTTATGAGTCAGAGTTCAAAATTGATACAACTGGTGTAAGTAAATCATTACTTCAGTTTGATAATGTTATATTCAGTCAGGAGTTTGAAGATTATCAGAGCTCATTAAGTTTTGGATTTAAAAATCCTGAAAAAAGAAAACCTCTAGAATTAGGACAAGGAGTATCTCAAACTTTTGTACCGAAAAAAATCTACTATCATAATAAAGAAGTGAAAACAGATAGTATCGCTAATTATGAAGTCGATTTTATTTTTAGTGATAACTGGGGAAAGGCAAAAATAATAGATAGTGTAGATGTATTGTTTAAGGTAGATTACTTAAAAGATTATGATGTTGTAGAAGTGTCTCTAGAGAATCCTGTAGTGAATTATCAAGGAGGAGAAATTAGATTAGTAAAAGCACAAGATAATTATGCCTACGTTACTCTTAGCGATACAATTGTTTCAGTAACAGAAATGCAAGCTTATAATATGGATGGTAAAATCTTAGACAATAGTGGATCTTCAAATAATGGCGTTGCTCCCGATGACTCTGAAGACATTTTTACAGAAATGCTTGATTATTTAAAACAGATCCAGAAAAAATTAAATAACGATGATTTTAAGAACACAGAAGAGTTTCAGGAGTATTTAAGAAAAAACATGAAGTCATTAGATTTTTTCCATGATAATGATGGAGTCTTTCATAAAGAATATTATTATTACGGGACAGTGAATTCTGTAAAATTATATTTTGCTAAGGAAACTGATACTCGTGAGACATTGTTTAGAGCATATAATGTAAAACCTTTTAGTAACGATGATGAATTATTTGAAATGAATACAGAAGATGGGCTTGTGTTTTTGAATAATAAAGGAGAAACTGAAATATCAATCACAGGTTTAGATCAAGGTGTTGCTAAGATTGGAGGAGATTTTTATGAAGACAACAACTATTTTTATCATTTAAATAGATCTAAAAAAAGTTTAGATACACTTTTGGTGTATGATATCATGGCTTTTGATAATGGCTTAATAGGAATACAGCCAGAACAAAAAGATGATGATATAACATTATTTAATTCGGATAATGAACTAATTAACGATAAAAAATACTGGAATGTAAGAGAAGTAGGTGCGATTCTCTTTGGTTATAGAAACGAGAAGTGGTATATCATTTCCGCTCAGGGGGAGGAGCGTTTGGTAAGTGGAGTAAGTAGAGTAGGAGATAAATTATCTGATGATAGAATATTGGTTAGTAATGATAGTAAGTATGGATTTATAAATACCAGAGGGGCTATAGTAATACCAGTCATTTATGACGATGCAAAAGATTTTGAACGAGGAATTACAGCAGTTAAACTTGGTGAAACCTATAAGCTTATCGATATACGCGGAAAAATATTGTTAGATACAGAAGAAGATGATATTAACTTTTTTGGAGAAGATGGTGATGGTAATAGAATTTATAAATTCGGATATGGAGCTAAGAGTTATAATTATAAGGGAGACCTTATAGAAAAGTAAATTTTAACTGTGATTTAGTTATTAAGAAATGATTTAACTAAAATAAGCAAGACTTATTTGTAACAGAGTCTTTTCTTTTTCTGTTATCTTTGTTAGGTATACAAAGGAAGCCTGTTATCTTCAAAAAAAGCTAATTGTAAAAATGAACGAAAACCTTAATCCGTCAAGTGATAATTTTTCTAATGAAGATCTAGATATAGAAAGAGCATTAAGGCCTTTAGCTTTTGAAGATTTTGCAGGACAGGATCAGGTGCTTGAAAACCTAAAAATTTTCGTTCAAGCAGCAAATTTGAGAGATGAGGCGCTTGATCATACGTTGTTTCATGGACCTCCAGGTTTAGGTAAAACTACACTGGCACATATTCTGGCTAATGAATTAGGGGTAGGGATTAAAGTTACTTCTGGTCCAGTATTAGATAAGCCAGGTGATTTAGCAGGGTTATTAACCAACCTTGATGATAGAGATGTATTGTTTATAGATGAAATTCATCGATTGAGTCCAATCGTAGAAGAGTATCTTTATTCGGCAATGGAGGACTACAAAATCGATATAATGATCGAAAGTGGGCCAAATGCGCGTACAGTTCAGATTAACTTGAATCCTTTTACTTTAGTTGGAGCAACAACCAGATCAGGTTTGTTAACAGCACCGATGCGAGCTCGTTTTGGTATTCAATCCAGATTACAATACTACACTACAGAGTTGTTAGCTACTATCGTAGAAAGAAGTGCACATATATTAAATGTTCCAGTTTCTATGGAAGCTGCGATTGAAATTGCAGGAAGAAGCAGAGGAACTCCAAGAATAGCGAATGCTTTACTGCGTAGGGTGCGTGATTTTGCACAGATTAAAGGGAACGGTAAAATTGATATAGAGATTTCTAAATTTGCTCTTAAAGCCCTTAATGTGGATGCACACGGTCTTGATGAAATGGATAATAAAATCTTAGCCACAATGATTGATAAGTTCAAAGGTGGTCCAGTAGGGTTAACAACCATTGCAACAGCCGTAAGTGAAAGTGCTGAAACTATTGAGGAAGTATATGAACCTTTTTTGATTCAACAAGGGTTTATAATGCGTACACCCAGAGGTAGAGAAGTAACGGAAGCAGCTTATAAACATCTAGGACGAGTAAAAGGTGGAATCCAAGGAGGATTGTTCTAACTCAGTTTAGTAAAAAAATAAAAGTATGGCAATCCCTAAAGTCTCGTTTTTTGAAGTTCTCAAAAATGCTAAAAATATTTTAAATAACCCTTTGCCTTTTCATCATAAGAATTTCGAAAAGCATGGAGATGTATTTAAAGTGAATTTAGGATTTGGAAATTCAGTTATCTTCACCAGAGATGCCGGTTTTGCCAAACATATGTTGCAAAATCAGCATAAAAAATATCATAAGTCTCCACTTCAGACAAAGGACTTAGGTAAGTACATCGGAAATGGTTTGTTAACCTCTAATGGAGATCATTGGTTAAGACAACGCAGACTTATACAACCAGCATTTTATAAAAAGAAGATAGATGTAATTGCAAAAACAATTAGAGAAACAATATGCGAAGAACTATCTAGAATAGAACCTGATGTTTCCTTTGATATTTATCCATTGATGAATGATTTGGCTTTTAAGGTAGTTGCAAAATCATTGTTCAGTTATACTGATACAGGTAATACTATGGCTAGATTGCAGCATATAACAGAAGCTGCGCAAACATCATTGATCAGAGAAATTAGGCAGCCATATAAAAGGTGGTGGTTTCATCTTAGTGGTCAAATTAAAAGCACACTTACTTTAACCCAAGAAGCTCGCGATATACTGGACAATATTATTGAAGAAAGACGCAAATCAAAAGATAATTATGATGATTTATTAGATATGTTGCTGGAATCAAGATATGAAGATGGCAGTTCTATGGATAATGAAAGATTGATAGATGAAATATTGATTTTGTTTGTTGCAGGACATGAAACCACTTCTAATGCATTGTCTTTTTGTTTAAGTTTGTTGGCATTACACCCCGAAATTCAGAATAAAGTATTTACAGAAGTTAACGAATTTGGTTCCCGAGAATTGTCATTAATGGAGCAGTTTCAGAAGAATAAATATACTGCACAGTGTATTGAAGAAGCAATGCGTCTATATCCGCCTGCGTATTTTTCTGATCGTGTGAACATAGAAAGCGACGAATACGAGGATATCAAATTACCAAAAGGAACAACTGTTCTTATCTCGTTTTTTGAAATACACAGATATAAGAATTTCTGGAAAAATCCTACCATGTTTGACCCTGATCGATTTCATTCTGATAATAAAAAAGAATATTCTGATTGGTATTTTCCTTTTGGAGCTGGTCCGAGAATGTGTGTAGGTAGTAATTTTGCGATGTATGAAATGATTTATACACTTAGCGAACTAGTTAGAAAATATAAAATTTCGACATCTATATCCGAAATAGAGATCAAACCTCTAATTACATTAAAGCCTGTAAATGCGATATTAAAATTCGAAAAAAGATAAGACACGTGGGTAATATAGCTACACATACCCAGCTAATAAAGACCGAGGCAAAACGTTTAGGTTTTCTATCCTGTGGCGTTAGTAAGGCGGAATTTTTGGAACAGGAAGCTCCTCGTCTAGAAAATTGGTTAAACCAGAATATGCACGGACAAATGTCTTACATGGAAAACCATTTTGACAAACGTCTTGACCCAACCAAGCTGGTTGAAGGTTCTAAAAGTGTGATATCATTATTACTCAATTATTTCCCTTCAGAAACTCAAAAGGATCCAGATGCTCCTAAAATTTCTAAATATGCATACGGTCAGGATTATCATCACGTAATTAAATCAAAACTTAGACAACTTCAGGAATTTATTTCAGAACAGATAGGAGAAGTACATGGGAGAGCTTTTGTAGATTCGGCTCCAGTGTTGGACAAAGCTTGGGCAGCAAAAAGTGGATTAGGATGGATTGGTAAAAATAGCAATCTGCTAACTCAAAAAGTTGGGTCTTATTATTTTATCGCAGAGTTGATTGTGGATTTGGATTTGGAATATGACACTCCTGTGACGGACCATTGTGGAACCTGTACGGCTTGTATTGATGCCTGTCCTACGCAAGCAATTGTAGATCCATATGTAGTAGATGGCAGCAAATGTATTTCTTATTTCACCATTGAATTAAAAGAGGAAATTCCTTCTGATTATAGAGGGAAGTTTGATGACTGGATGTTTGGTTGTGATGTGTGTCAGGATGTATGTCCATGGAATCGTTTTTCTAAATCGCACAATGAACCTCTTTTTAATCCTAAGCCAGAATTATTAGAAATGACTAAAAAAGATTGGGAAGAAATTACCCAAGAAGTGTTTTCTAAAGTATTTCAAAAATCAGCAGTGAAAAGAACTAAATTTTCTGGATTAAGTCGGAATATTGACTTTTTGAAATAAAAACTTTTATTATTTGACGATTCGATAATACAAACGGTTGTATATATCGTTTTAACTGTTTTTGATGCGATAATGTTAATAATTTTAAGAGAAACTTGTATCTTCATCAGGTTTTTAGCTAAAAAATTAAGCAATTTTAACTCATGTTGCTTTTGGATCTAGGATTTCTTAGAAGCTAAAATTATAAAAAGCATTAAATATTTCACACATGAATGAATTATCTTATATCGACATTACTGTAATTGTAGTGTATTTAGTTGGTATTATTATCTATGGAATTTCTAAATCAAAACGAAGCAGTTCAGAAGATTATTTTTTGGGTGGAAGAACAATGACCTGGCCGATTGTTGGGATTGCACTGTTTTCTGCGAATATATCTAGTTCTACTTTAGTGGGTTTGGCTTCAGATGCGTATCAAACGAATATTAATGTATATAACTATGAGTGGTATGCTGTGGTAGTATTGATCTTTTTTGCAATTTTCTTCCTTCCGTTTTATTTAAGATCAGGAGTATATACAATGCCAGAGTTTTTGGAGAGAAGATATGATAAGCGGACGCGGTATTATTTTTCTTTTATTACGGTTGTAGGTAACGTAATGGTAGATACTGCTGCAGGATTGTATGTTGGTAGTATTGTGCTAAAATTGTTATTTCCTGATACGTCATCAACTATTATTATTATTGGATTAGCAATCGCTGCTGCCGCATATACAATTCCCGGAGGGTTAAACTCTGTAATCCAAACAGAAGTGATACAAGCAGTTTTACTAATAATAGGATCTTGTTTATTAACTTATTTTGCGTTTGATAAGCTCGGAGGAGGATGGTCGGCTATGATGAATAAGTTAGATATAATGTTAGCCGCAGGAGAAGTGAATTTTGGAGATCGTATGGCTGAAGGGAAATATATGCCTACAAATGCCGATGAAGTATTTAGTCTCGTTAGACCAGATAATGATGAATTTATGCCTTGGTGGGGATTACTCACGGGAGTACCACTTCTTGGGTTTTACTTTTGGGCTAATAATCAATTTATGGTACAACGAGTACTGGGAGCAAAAGATTTAAATCATGGACGTTGGGGAGCTTTGTTTGCTGGGTTTTTAAAGTTACCAGTTATTTTTATTATGATTGTTCCTGGGGTACTGGCACTTTTACTATTCAGTACATTGGATATTTCGGGATTAAATTACCCGTTACCGGATGGGACGATGTGTCAGAATCTTTCAGATTGTCCTAATTTAACTTATCCAGTTTTATTGTTTCAATTGTTACCAGTTGGGGTGTTAGGATTGGTAGTAGCAGGGTTGATGGCGGCAATGATGTCGTCCGTTTCTGCAACATTTAACTCCGCTTCTACACTAATTACAATGGATTTTGTGAAACAGTTAAGGCCTGATATGACAAGTAAACAATTGGTTCGTGTTGGCCAAATTGCAACATTGATTTTGGTAGTTCTAGCATCCTTATGGGTGCCGGTGATAGAAAAAGTAAGTGATTCTCTTTGGGGATACTTGCAATTGGTAATTGCGTTCACCTGCCCCCCGGTTGTTGCAGCATTTTTATTAGGTATGTTTTGGAAAAGAGCAAATGGTAACGGTGCTTTTATAAGTTTATTGATAGGAGGCGCCTGTGCTTTGTTTATGATTTTATCTCTTAAATATGAAATTATTGCAGAGCTCAATGAGCTTCATTTTTTAGCTAAAGCTAATGTGCTTTTCGTGATAAGTTTGATCGTGCATGTTGTTGTAAGTTTATCTACAAAACCTCAATCAGAACAACAAATTTTGGAATATACCTATAAAAAGGAAATGTTTACAGAAGAGTCTAACGAGCTTGCAGGATTGCCTTGGTATAAAAATTATAGAATTTTATCTGTAATATTGTTAATAGTTACTGCGCTACTGGTTGGCTTTTTCTGGTAATTAAATAATTAAATATGCGAAATTTTAAGTTTGAATATTTCACGATCCTTTTATCCGCCTTATTGGTTATCAATTGTAAAAATGAGAAGAAGATAACATATTTAGGTCACCAAGAAACGTTGGATAGGTTGATCCAACAGGAAGATACGGATGGAGATAAAAAAATTACAGTAGATGATAAAGGACCAAAGCAATTTGAGTTTATTGAGGCTAATGGAAAAGCGAATCAAATAAAAGGAACATATCAGTTGTCTAATTTGCTTCAGGAATTGGCAATTGCCGAAAAAGAGGATACGATTTCTTTAGATAGAATTGCTGAATCTCCAAGTAATCGTATTTCAAGATTAATAAAAACTAGATACTGGGATAATCTCACAAGATCGGTTGATAAAGCAGGGTTAGCAAAAGTGTTAGAAGACACTAAATCCGAGACAGATACTTTTAGATTGTATGTGCCTTATAAAGATCGAGAAGCTATTGTGTATTTCGAATCTATAAAATCAGAAATTCCTAAGCTTAAAGTGATAACACTGCCGGAAGATATTACACCAGAATATGTGAAGACACTTAATGAAATTCCAGGTATTTTAAATTTAGCCCACACTACGGATAATAAAGGACAGTATCAAGCCAAACCATTTGTAGTTCCTGGAGGAAGGTTTAACGAGATGTATGGTTGGGATAGTTATTTCGAATCTGTAGGATTGTTAATTGATGGACGAGCTGACCTTGCTATGTCTATGGCAGATAATTTTGGGTATCAAATCGAACATTATGGGAAGATTTTGAACGCTAATAGAAGTTATTATCTCACCAGAACACAACCACCTTTTTTTAGTTCTTTGCTGAAAGAAATATATCAACAGAATTCTCAAGTTTCTAAAGATTGGATAGCAGCTAATCTAAGAATGGTGATTAAAGAATATGAAACAGTATGGATGGAACAAGGAGTGCGTCTAACAAATACTGGATTAAGTCGTTTTTATGGAGAAGGGATTGGTATTCCGCCTGAAACCGAACAGGGTCATTTTGATTTTATTTTGAATAAATATGCAAAAAACCATAGCAGTAGTCTAAAGGAGTTCTCAGAAAAGTATAATACTGGCGAAATAAAGGATCCGGAACTTGATTTGTATTTTACCCATGATCGATCTATGAGAGAAAGTGGTCACGATACATCCAATAGATTGGATGATGTTTGTGTAAATCTAAATACTGTCGGGATAAATAGTCTATTATATAAATATGAACAGGATATCGCCTATTTGATTAGAGAGGTTTTTGAGGATAAATTCGAAGTAGGTACTAAAGAATATACTTCTTCTTTTTGGCTAGCTAAAGCAGAAGAGAGGAAAAAACGGATGAATGATTTGATGTGGGATACAGAAAAAGAAGTTTTCTATGATTATAATTTTGTAACCAAGAAAAAACAAAAAATAGAATCTGCAACCAATTACTATCCACTTTGGGCAGGATTAAGTACTAAAGAACAGGCTGCATCTTTGGTAAAAAGTTTGTTCGATAATTTAGTTCAGAAAGGCGGTATTGCTGCGACTACTGATATTGTTAATCAAGAAGATCCTAATGCGCCACAACGCCAATGGGATTATCCAAACGGTTGGGCGCCACACCAAATGATGATTTGGAGAGGTCTTATTGATTATGGATATGAAGAAGAAGCAAAAGAACTTGTATATCGCTGGTTATGGATGATAACAAAAAATGCAGTTAATTATAATGGAACTATTCCTGAGAAATATGATGTTGTAAAATGCACACATAAGGTTTATGCTGAGTATGGGAATGTAGGTACAGAGTTTGATTATATCACGCCAAGTGGATTTGGATGGATGAATGCATCGTATCAGTTGGGATTAAGTTTTTTAGATGAAAAGTTGAAATCTCAATTAGATAAACTTGTAGACCCTGATAATATCTTCAGTAAAAAGACTGATTAGGTGTTGAATTCATAATATAATTCACAAAAAGACAGATAGTTTTCTGAAGTTTTAATTTTTTTGAAGATTACTGTGTTTTGCCTTTTGCATCTCGCACAGACTTGTACCTTTGTATAGCACACAATTTTTATTGATTTAGTATGAGTATCGAAAGTAAACGAAGAGAAGCATTAATTTATCACGCAAAACCTACTCCTGGTAAAATCAAAGTAGTACCCACAAAGAAATATGCAACACAAAGAGATTTGTCATTGGCATATTCTCCTGGAGTAGCTGAACCCTGTTTAGAAATAGAAAAAGATACAGCAAATGTTTATAAGTATACCGCAAAAGGGAACTTGGTAGCTGTAATATCAAACGGTACGGCAGTTTTGGGGTTAGGAGATATTGGTCCTGAGGCATCAAAACCTGTGATGGAAGGGAAAGGATTATTGTTTAAAATTTTTGCAGATATTGATGTATTTGATATTGAGGTGGACACAAAAGATGTGGATGCATTTATAGAAACAGTAAAGAATATTGCACCAACTTTTGGAGGAATTAATCTAGAAGATATAAAAGCTCCTGAAGCATTCGAAATAGAAAGGCGCCTTAAAGAAGAGTTAGATATTCCTGTTATGCACGATGATCAACATGGAACAGCTATTATCTCCGCAGCTGCACTGTTAAATGCTCTAGAAATTGCAGAAAAAGATATCGCCAAAGTAAAGATAGTTGTTAGTGGAGCTGGAGCAGCAGCGGTTTCTTGCACGCGCCTCTATAAAGCCTTTGGGGCAAAAGCAGAAAATATAGTAATGACCGATAGTAAAGGTGTGATCCGTAAGGACAGAGATAACCTTACTCCGGAAAAAGCTGAATTTGCAAGTGATAGGGATCTTGATACTCTTGAAGATGCAATGAAAAATGCAGATGTTTTTATTGGGTTATCCATGGCTAATCTAGTAGAGCCCGAAATGTTATTGACAATGGCAGATAATCCTATTGTATTCGCTATGGCAAATCCTGATCCTGAAATCAGATATGATCTAGCGGTGCAAACGCGAAAGGATATTATTATGGCTACGGGTCGAAGTGATCATCCTAATCAGGTTAATAATGTACTTGGTTTTCCATTTATTTTTAGAGGTGCGCTTGATGTTAGAGCAACAGCTATTAATGAAGAGATGAAAATGGCCGCTGTTAAAGCCTTGGCGGATTTAGCTAAAGAACCAGTTCCTGAGCAAGTAAATATTGCATACGGAGAAACGCGACTTAATTTTGGGAAAGACTATATTATACCAAAACCTTTTGATCCAAGATTAATTGCAAAAGTACCTCCAGCAGTTGCTAAAGCGGCTATAGAAAGTGGAGTTGCCACAGAGCCAATAGAAGATTGGGATAAATATGAGAGTGAGCTATTAGAGCGGATGGGTAATGATAATAAGTTAGTAAGATTGTTAATTGATCGAGCTAAGTTAAGTCCTAAACGAGTAGTTTTTGCAGAAGGAGATCATCTGGATGTTTTAAAAGCGGCACAAACAGTAAAAGAAGAAGGAATTGCTTTTCCTATATTATTAGGGCGAAAAGATATTATTACAGAGTTGATGAAGGAGATCGATTTTGATCCTGCTGGGATTACTATTATTGACCCTAAGACAGATGAGGAAATTGATAGGAAAAATAGATATGCTCAGAAGTATTGGCAAGATAATAGTAGAAAAGGAATAACACTTTATGGGGCACAACGATTGATGCGTGAGCGTAATTATTTTGCCGCTATGATGGTTAACGAGGGGGATGCAGATGCATTGTTGTCCGGGTATTCTCGAAGCTACCCTACGGTGTTAAAACCAATGTTAGAGCTTATAGGATTGGCAAAAGGAGCTACCAGAATTGCTACAATGAATGTAATGATGACCAATAAAGGCCCTCTTTTTATTAGCGATACTTCTATTAATATTGATCCTACATCTAAAGAGTTAGCTAAGATAGCTCAAATGACAGCAAGAACAGTAGAGATGTTTGGAGTTGATCCTGTAATAGCAATGATATCTTATGCTAATTTTGGATCATCAAAGCATCCAAATGCTTCTAAAGTAAAAGATGCAGTTTCATATTTACATCGTTATTATCCTGATCTGGTTGTAGATGGAGAATTGCAGATGGACTTTGCTTTAAATAGAGATATGCGGAAAGATAAATTCCCGTTTTCAAAACTTAATGGGCGTAAGGTGAATACGTTAGTTTTTCCTAATTTGGATTCTGCTAATAGTACATATAAAATGCTAAAAGAGTTAAATAATTCAGAATCTATAGGTCCCATAATGATGGGGATGAAAAAGCCTGTTCATATTCTCCAATTAGGTGCTAGCGTTGAAGAAATGGTGAATGTTGCTGCAGTGGCGGTGATAGATGCTCAGGAAAAAGAAAAAAGAGAGAAAGAGATGTTTTCTTTAATTTCTGGTGACGTGCAGTAATTAAATTCAGACAACATTTTAATAGTTTAATAAGCTTCGAAAATAATAAGTTTTTGAAGCTTATTTTTTTAAACTGTATTGTAGTATAATTTTATTACTTTTGGATGCTTAACACTCATTTAACTAATGATTACACAAATCAAGGGGCGACTTGTAGAAAAAAATCCTACCGATGTAATAATTGATTGCAATGGAGTGGGGTATATTCTTCATATTTCATTACATACTTTCTCTTTATTATCAGATCAGGAGGTAATACAACTATATACACATCTGCAAGTAAAAGAAGATTCACATACACTATTTGGTTTTGCAGAGAAATCAGAAAGAGAAATCTTTAGACTTTTGATTTCGGTTTCAGGAATTGGTGCTAGTACCGCTAGAACAATGCTGTCTTCATTACATCCTGATCAGATTAAAGATGCAATTGCGTCAAATGATGTCGCTACGATACAATCGATCAAAGGTATTGGTGCAAAAACTGCACAACGTTTGATTATTGATTTAAAAGATAAAATTCTTAAAGTTTATAATATTGATGAACTTTCTGTATCTCAAAACAATACTAACAAAGATGAAGCGTTATCAGCTTTAGAAACCCTTGGATTTAATAGAAAACAAGTAGAAAAAGTTGTCGACAGAATTCTAAAGGTTAGCCCAGCCGAAACAGTAGAAAATATTATTAAACAAGCACTAAAAAATTTATAAAAACATTGAGTTCATTACATTCCTTATATTTTAAATTTTTAAAAAGACTAGTTTGTTTAATCGTACTCTGCGGAGGAGGGGTTTTTGGTCAGGAAAATGAAACCGTACGTGATTCTACAAGTACTACATATTCTCTCGGTGAGATTTCACTTCCGGACCCTAATAGTATAGTAGCGAAATACGAATACGATCCAATCACTAATCGTTATATTTATCGTGAAATGTTGGGGTCGTTTAATGTTAAATATCCTCTTTTTCTAACTCCAGAAGAGTTCGAGGCGCTAGTAGAAGAGGAACAGAGAAGAGATTATTTTAAGGAAAAAATAAGCGCTTTTAGTGGTAAAGCAGATGGGAGCGAGGAAAAACGTAAAAATCTTCTTCCTATTTTCTATGTAAATTCTAGCTTTTTCGAAACTGTTTTTGGTGGAAACGAAATCGAGATAATCCCGCAAGGATCTGTAGAAATGGATCTAGGAATCTTATATACTAAACAAGATAACCCCGCTTTTTCGCCTAGGAATCGAAGTAATTTTACGTTTGATTTTGATCAAAGAATTAGTTTAAGTTTATTAGGAAAAGTTGGTAAAAGACTTCAGATAACAGCCAATTATGATACTGAGTCTACATTTGATTTTCAAAATCAGATAAAGCTAGAGTACACGCCTACAGAAGATGATATCATAAGAAGCATAGAAATTGGTAACGTAACAATGCCAATAAATAATTCTTTAATTCAAGGGTCACAAAGTCTTTTTGGCGCAAAATTAGGATTACAGTTTGGTAGAACGAGTGTTACCGCAGTGTATTCTGAACAGCGATCAGAAACAAGATCAGTTAATGTAGAAGGAGGGGGAACAGTCGAGGATTTTGAAATTGATGCTTGGGAGTACGATGATAATAGGCACTACTTTTTATCTCACTTTTTTAGAGATACATATGATGACGCTCTTAAAAATTACCCTTTTATAAACAACAATATACAGATTACACGGATTGAGGTTTGGGTAACAAATAGAGCTACAAGTGCACAAACATTAACAGATGCTAGAAATATTGTAGCGTTGCAAGATCTTGGTGAATCCCCAATAGAAGGAAATTTCACAATACCAACTTCATTGTTTAATCGACCTGCAGGGTCTTTTCCTGCCAATGGAAATAATGATTTGGATCCTTCTGCTATTGGTGGTACAGGTTCGATTTCTAATGCTGTACGTCAGATTTCTACTGTTCAACAAAGTTTTACTGGAGCTATTGCAGGTTTTAGAGAAGGAGAAGATTATGCAGTTTTAGAAAATGCCAGACAATTAAATCAAAATGAATATTCATTAAATACACAATTAGGATATATATCTTTAAATCAAAAGCTAAATAACGATGAGGTTTTGGCTGTTGCTTTTCAATACACTGAAGGCGGAAGCGTTTATCAGGTTGGAGAATTTGCAAATGATGGTGTAGATGCAACAATAGGCGATGATACTAGTGGAGGTGTTCAATCTGGATCTAGTAATAGTTTGGTTGTAAAAATGCTTAAAAGTCCAATATTTAGAGTTGATCTTCCAATATGGGATTTAATGATGAAAAACATCTATAATACAGGGGCTTTTAGATTAGATTCCCAAGATTTTAGACTGAATATAGTATATGCAAACCCTTCTCCTGTTAATTATATTACTCAGGCAGAGGGTTCTGCTACGCCATTGCCAGATGATGTTGAGCAGACAAGGTTGCTAACAGTTTTTAATATGGATCGATTAAACCCCAATAATGATCCGGTGCAGGGAGCAGATGGTGCTGGAGATGGTTTCTTTGATTATGTTCCGGGATTGACAATCGATCCAGAAAATGGAAGAGTTATTTTTACAACGGTAGAGCCTTTTGGACAGCATCTTTTTAATAAGTTAGACAATGATGGTGCGCCAAATCCTAATGACTATGATACTCCTGGTAGTTATAACGAAAATCAAAGCAGGTATGTTTTCAGGGAACTATATACAGAAACTAAAATAATTGCAGAACAGCAAGGAGCGGATAATAAATATTTTCAATTAAAGGGACGATATAAGTCTTCAGGGCAAGATGGGATTCCGTTAGGAGCTTTTAATGTCCCACAAGGATCGGTAACAGTTACTGCAGGTGGAAGAACTTTACAAGAAGGTGTAGATTATACAGTAAATTACCAATTAGGGCGAGTTAATATTTTAGATGAAGCTTTATTGTCTTCAAATACCCCTATTCAGGTTTCGACAGAGAATAATGCAGTATTTGGTCAACAAACCAAACGTTTTACAGGGATTAATGTTGAGCATAAATTTAGTGATGATTTTATTATAGGTGGTACGTATTTGAATCTTAATGAAAGACCAATTACTCAAAAATCCAGTTATAATTTTGAACCTATTAATAATACGTTATTAGGTTTTAATGTTAACTATTCTACAGAGGTGCCATTTCTTACCAGAATGGTAAATAAACTACCTAATATTGATACAGATGTTCCTTCCAACGTTTCAGTTAGAGCAGAGGGTGCATATCTTATTGCCGGAGCGCCTAAAGGAGCCGATTTTGGAGGAGAGGTAACGACCTATATTGATGATTTTGAAGGTGCGCAAACACAAATTGATGTCAGTTCTGCCTTATCCTGGGAACTCTCTAGTGTGCCTATTGGTTTTGGTTCAAATAATTCAAATGAAACTGTAGTAAGTCCAGGAATTGAATCTGGATTCAGAAGAGCAGACCTGTCTTGGTATACGGTTGACCCAATTTTTTATAGTAACTCTAGACCTAGTGGCGTAACTGACGAGGATGTGGAATTCAATGCGTCAAGGAGAGTTTTTATAGACGAGATTTTTCCTGAAACAGATAGGCCACCAGGTCAGACATTATCATTGTTTCCATTAGATTTGCATTACAGACCTTCTGAACGTGGTCCTTATAACTTTAATGATAACGCTACGGGTAATACATTACCAGATCCTGAAGGTAATTTTGGTGGAATTATGAGGCAATTAACCTCGACTAATTTCGAACAATCAAATGTAGAGTTTATAGAGTTTTGGTTAATGGATCCATTTTTTGATCCAGGAGGAGGAGAAAGCTCACTTACAGAGTCTACAGATGGAACCATAATTTTTCATTTAGGAAACATCAGTGAAGATGTGTTAAAAGATGGTAGAAAGCAATATGAAAATGGACTTCCTGCTGACGGCTCTGATGAGGATACATTTTCAACGGATTATGGTAAAGTTCCTGTGAATCAATCCTTGATTTATGCATTTGATACAGAAGGAGAAGCAAGATTAAACCAGGATGCTGGTTATGATGGTTTGACGGATGCTCAGGAAAAATTAAAGCCTGAATTTTCTAATTTTCAAAGCGAAGATGATCCTTCTAATGATAATTATACATATTATCTTCAAGCCGAAGGGAATATTGTAGAACGTTATAATGACTATAATGGAGCTCAAGGAAACTCTCCTACCAGCGTGGCTAATGATGATCGAGGTAATACTACTTTTCCGACTGCAGAAGATGTAAATCGTGATAATACGATGAATACGATTGATAGCTATTATGAATATGAAATCCCTATTTTTCCCGGTATGGATGTTGGTGATGATCGTGGAACGGGATATATTACTGATGTGCAGGAAGATGTTAGAACTGTACTTAATGGGCAAACTCACGGATATAGATGGGTTCGTTTTAAGGTTCCTATATATGAACCAACAGATAGAGAGAATATAGGAGAAAATGATTTTCGGTCTATTCGTTTTATGAGAATGGTAGTAACTGATTTTGATCAGCCAACTATTTTAAGGTTTGCTACATTAGATTTGGTAAGAGGAGATTATAGAAGATATGTGCAGGCGGGTAATACAACAAATGACCCGACAAGTGGATTGAATATTAATGGTAACGAAGTGATCGTAACTTCTGTAAGTAGTGAAGAGACGCTTAACTATGTAACTCCTCCAGGAGTACAAAGGGAGGAGTTGATTAACAATAATACAACAATTAGAGAAGATGAAAGGTCGCTAGCATTAACCGTTAATGATCTTGAGACAAATGATTCGCGAGGTGTATATAAAAGTTTTAATGTTGATATGCGCCAATATGAAAACCTTGAAATGTTTTTACACGCAGAAAATCTCCCAGGACAGACAACGTTGGGGGATGGAGAGTTGGTTGCTTTTATTAGAATGGGGAACGATTTTACAAATAACTTTTATCAGATAGAGTTGCCTTTAGAAGTAACGGATGATGTAACTAGCAGGAACCCTGATGTTGTTTGGCCAGAAGCTAATAGGTTAAATCTGCCATTAGAATTTCTTCAAGAAGTGAAAGCTACTGTGATAGGAGATGCTTCTTTGAATAATGCAGATCTAAACTTTTTTGATGGGCCGAATAATTTGCGAGTGGGTATGAAGGGGAATCCTAATTTTGGCGATGTGCAGATTATGATGGTAGGGATCAAGAATGTAAGTGCTTCTAACGAATCCGGTACGGTGTGGTTTAATGAGATGCGTTTGAGTGATCTTAAAAATCAAGGCGGTTGGGCTGCTGTTGGTAGTTTAGATGCAAATGTTGCTGATTTTGCTACAGTAAGTGCTTCCGGTAGAATAAGTACCATTGGTTTCGGTGGGATAGAACAAGGACCAAATGAACGTAGCATTGAGGATGTTAAACAATATGATCTTACTACAAACGTAAATTTAGGACAACTACTGCCTAAAAAATGGGGATTGCAAGTTCCATTTAATTATACTAGAGGAGAGGAATTAATAACACCCCAGTATGATCCTGAGTTTTTGGATATTGAATTACAAGATAGATTAGATAGCGAAACTGACGCTGATGAAAAAGATAGGATTTTAAAACAGTCAACTGATTATACGAAACGACAAAGTTTTAATGTTATAGGACTTCGAAAAGATAGAACAGGAGATGGCAAGCCAATGCCTTATGATGTAGAAAATTTTGCTTTTTCTGGAACCTATAATCAAACAGATCATAGAGATTTTGAGATAGAGAAATCTTTAGATCAGAGTGTGCGTTTAGGAGGGACTTATGATTTTAGTTTTCAGCCTAAAGAAGTTGAGCCTTTTAAAAAGATTAAACTATTAGGAAAAAGTAAATACTTCAATCTTATAAAAGACTTTAATTTTAATCTGTTGCCAACAAGTATTTCAGTTAATTCTAATATTACAAGACAATTTAATGAACAAATTTTTCGAGACATTACGTTGGGTCCAGAAGATATTGGGCTGCCTGCACTTACACAGCGTAATTTCTTGTTTGATTGGCAATATGGTATTAATTATAATTTAACAAAGTCTCTTAATTTTAGTTTTAATTCTGCTAATAATCGAATCGTTAAGAATTTTATTGATGATGATGGTACTGTAAATGAAGCAATTGGTGTTTGGAGTGGTTTGTTTGATGTGGGAGACCCTAACTTTCATAGTCAACAATTACAGGTGAACTATGAAATTCCTTTCAATAAGATTCCTTTGTTTAAGTTTATGAGAGCAACATATTCATATTCTGCCGATTTTCAGTGGACCAAGGGAAGTGAAGCTTTAAAAAATCTAGAGGGAATACCTGATTTAGGAAATACCATTCAGAATGCAAATGTGCATACCGTTAACGGTTCATTAGATATGAGTACGCTATATAAATATGTTGGTCTGACTAAGAAAAAACCAGGGAGAAATAGGGCTAAGAAAAAGAAAACTGATAAGAAAGGGGAAGCAAAAGATGCATCCAAACCAGCTTTGGCTGATACTAAAAAGAAGAGGGTTAAAAAGAAATCCAGTAAGCTAACAGTAGTTGATAAAACATTAAATACGGTAATAGGTTTAGTTACTGCAATAAAGAAAGTAAATATTAATTACCAACAGGATAATGGTATTTTCTTACCAGGGTATTTACGAGAGCCTGGATTTGTGGGGACATTAAAACCTACAGTTGGTTTTACTTTTGGGAGTCAATCAGAAATAAGAGATTTAGCGGCAAGAAATGGGTGGCTAACATTGTATCAAGAGTTTAATCAACAATATAGAGAAGTAGAAGGCAGGCAGCTTAATATACAAGCTTCTGTAGATTTACTAAGAGACCTTAAAATTGATATTAGTGCAAATAGAAATTATTCAGAAACCTTTACAGAGAATTATAAGGTAGATGTAAATAATGATTTAGAATATCAATCGTTAACACCGAATACTTTTGGTAATTATACAATATCTACCTTATTGATCGGAACTGCATTTACGAAAAGTGATGAATTTAACTCTGAAACTTTTGATGAGTTTAGAGAAAATAGGTTGGTGATTGCAAGACGTCTGGCATTAGAGAGGGGTGTTACAGAGGATTCAGATGGTGATGGTTTTCCTAATGGATATGGAAGGACAAATCAAGCGGTACTTTTACCAGCTTTTCTTGCTGCATACACAGGTGCAAATGCAGAAAGTGTTCAGAAAGGAGCTTTTAGAGATGTTCCGCTACCTAATTGGGATATTAAATATACAGGTTTAATGAACTTTAAATGGTTTAAGAAGCGATTTAAAAGGTTTTCTATGGCTCACGGATATCGCGCAAATTATACCATTAATCAATTTAGAGCAAATCTTGAGTATAACCCAAATAATCCAGATGAATTAGATCAGGGAGATAATTTCAAAAACCCTGAATTGTATGCCAATATAAATCTTACAGAGCAATTTAGTCCATTGATACGATTGGATATGGAGATGAAGAATTCAATTAAAATTTTGGCAGAGTGGAAAAAAGATAGAGCGTTATCGTTAAGTTTTGATAATAATTTGCTCACAGAGATTCAAGGAAATGAATATATCATAGGTCTTGGTTATAGAGTTCAGGATTTAACATTTGTGACTAGAATTGCTGGTAAAAAGACCACTTTAAAGAGTGATCTTAATTTTAGAGCAGATTTGTCACTTCGTCAAAATGAAACTATTATAAGGTATTTGGATATTGAAAATACTCAAGTTACTGCTGGACAAGATATTTATGGGATTAAGTTTACTACGGATTATGCGTTAAGTAAAAATTTAACGGCATTACTGTTTTATGATCATACCTTTTCTAAGTACTCGATTTCCACGGCTTTCCCGCAGACTACAATTCGTGGCGGTTTCACACTAAGATATAATTTTGGAAATTAATAATCTCTAGGGGTTCGATACTAGTAGTAATTTTGATGAAGTTTTATAAGTGAAACTAGTTAATAATTAATTTTTAATAATTTTTGATATAGTTTTTCTAAAATCTGATAAAATAGATTTATTTTCGTCTTCTAAATAATAACAATTTATAAATACTTTTTCGGATGAATATTCCTTCAGATTTAAAATACACAAAAGACCACGAGTGGATCAAAATTGACGGAGACGTAGCAACAGTAGGGATCACTGATTTTGCGCAAAGTGAATTAGGTGATATCGTTTATGTAGAAGTTGAAACCGTTGGTGAAGAACTAGAACAAGAAGAAGTTTTTGGTACTGTAGAGGCTGTAAAAACAGTTTCAGATTTATTTCTTCCTTTAACCGGAGAGATTGCTGAATTTAATGAAACTTTGGAGAGTGACCCAGAACTAGTTAACAGTGATCCATACGGAGATGGATGGATGGTTAAAATTAAGATAGCTGATGTCTCTCAAGTTGATGATCTATTATCCTCAGATGGCTATAAGGAACTTATTGGTGCATAAATATTTGCTCTTGCTGGTATTTGTATATACTAGCTTGATTGGATGGTTGTCGTTGGCTAAAGTTTTTATTCCTTTAAATGTTAATGTAAAAGGAAGTGATAAGATAGGACATTTGTTGGCATATTTTGTTTTTACAATGGTTCTGTTTTTGTTTTTCTTTTATTCTGAAAAATTACACAAGAAATTTTCTCAAAGTTTAATTTGGGCATCCGTTTTAAGTTTCTTATTTGGGATTTTGATGGAATTCCTTCAGGCGGTACTAACAAGTTATCGAAGTCCAGAATGGTATGATGTATTAGCAAATACTAGTGGCATTATTTTTGCTTTAATTATTTTGAAAACACTTAAAAATAAGCTGGTTAACTTAAGAATAAAGTAAAGTTAATTAGTGAGAATATTAGATTAGCTGTTGATAATCACAACATAATTTACAGTCGCTAAAAGTTAAAAATTGTATTTTTTGTTTTACATTTTTACTATTAGTTGGAAAATACCAAAGAAATTAGCTATTTTAGCAATCATATAATAACATTGTAATATGGAACCAAAGAAAAATCCGAAAGCAGATTTGACCAAAAAAAGTGCCTTGTTTTTACAACTTGGACTAATTGTAGTTTTATTTGTTACATGGCAAAGTATAGAGTGGAAAACCTATGATAGAAGTAATATCGACATAGGTCAGGTGAATCTTGATGAATTAGAGGAAGAAGAAGTTCCTATTACTCAAAACTTAAATACTCCACCACCTCCACCACCTCCACCACCAGCGCCGGAAATTATCGATGTTGTAGAAGATGAAGAAGAAGTAGAGGAAACAATTATAGAATCTACTGAAACTAATCAGGAAGAAGAAATTGTTGAAGTTGAAGAAGTAGAAGACGTAGAAGAAGACGAAGAAATTGCCGATGTACCTTTCGCTGTAATTGAAAATGTTCCTGTTTTTCCTGGTTGTGAAAAAGAAGCTGGAAATACTGCAAAAAAGAAATGTATGAGTGATAAGGTTAAGAAGTTCGTTAACCGTAAGTTTAATACAGAATTAGGAAGTGAGTTAGGTCTTTCTGGAGTGAACAGAATATACGTTCGTTTTAAGATTGATAGAAGCGGGAATATTGTGGGAGTTCAGGCTAGAGGTCCACACCCAAGATTAGAGAAAGAAGCACAAAGAGTAATAAAAATGCTTCCTAAAATGACTCCCGGTAAACAAAGAGGAAAAGCAGTAGGTGTACTGTATTCTTTGCCTATTGTTTTTCAAGTTCAGGATTAAGCAAAACTTTTTTATATATTATAATCCCCTTTGTTGTAAAGCAAAGGGGATTCTTTTTTTTGGTATGCTTGTTGTGTTTAGAATTAACTGTAACGTTAAAACTAAATGATATGAGTAACAAGCATGAAACTAATGTGCGAAAAGGCACATTGGTAAACTTTCAAATTGGACTTATAGCAAGTCTATTATTTACCTATGTAATGTTTGAAGTGTATACTTCAGAACCCATTGATAAGACTTTGGATAAACAAATAGTCTTAGAAGATGAATCTCTTATTTGGAATGAACAATTTGCAGTCTATCAGGAACCTGAGCAAAAAGTGGTTGCGCAAAAAAGACCTGAGCCAATCCCAGATCCTACAGAATTTGAAGTAGTTGAAGATGATAAGGCTATTGATGATTTGACGAATGAGTTTAAGAGCGAAAAACCACCAGTTGAGTCTAAGCCATTTAACCCAGATGCTCTTGTGGATGATGAGGAAGAGGAAATCCTTACAAATGTTCCGTTTTCTATAGTGGAAGATGTGCCAATCTTTCCTGGTTGTGAAGGTTTAAAAACCAATAAAGAAAGAGCAGCTTGCTTTTCTGAGAAAATCAGTAAAATCATTTCTAAGAAGTTTGATACTGATCTAGGAAGAGATTACGGTTTAGAAGGTGTGCAAAGGATTTATACTTTATTCGACGTTGCTGCAGATGGGACTATTAAGAATATACAAGTCAGAGCTCCGCATCCTAAGCTTAAAAAGGAAGCAGAAAGAGTAATTGGCTTATTTCCTAAGATGACCCCAGGAAAACAACGTAAGAGACCTGTAACGGTAAAATATCAGTTACCAATTGTGTTTAAAGTTCAGAATTAAAAATAAATTATTTAAAATATTAGAATCCCGTTACGATAAACGTATACGGGATTCTTTTTTGGTATGCTTGTTGATCCAGATTTTAATTGTAACGTTAAAACTAAATAGTATGAGTAACAAGCATGACGCTAATGTACGAAAAAGTACATTGGTAAACTTTCAGATTGGGCTTATAGCAAGCCTTTTATTCGCTTTTGTAATGTTCGAGATGTATACTTCTGTTTCAGTAGTTCGACTAAGTAAAGAACCTTTTGAGTATCCAATAGAAACCGTTGCTTGGAACGGAGATTTTAAGGAGTATGTTGAGCCGAAAGAGAAAGTGGTCGTAGAAAAAGTAGAGAAGCAAAATCAAGCCCCTGAAGAATTCAAGATTATTGAAAAAGGTGAAGAGTTAAGTGCACTAGATAAGGAGTTTTTGAATAAACCTTCGGCAGGTATTGTTCCATTTAACATTGATTCATTAGATCATATTGAGGATCCTGCTCAAGTAGAAAAGGTGAGGTTTATAGCAGTCGAGGGTGTTCCTGTTTTTCCTGGGTGCGAGAATTTGGAAACCAATGATGAAAAGGCAGCCTGTTTTTCTGAGAAAATAAATAGATGGGTTACAGATAAGTTTAATGCGAGCTTAGGCGAAAAGTATGGGTTAACCGGAAGGCAAAGAATTAGTGTTGAGTTCGAGGTTAATAAAGATGGAACAGTTCAAAATATTAAGGCAAGAGCGGCTCATAAAGCTTTAGAAAAAGAAGCTATTAGAGTAACTAAAACATTTCCAAAAATGACTCCTGGAAAACAAAGGGGTAAAGCTGTTGATGTGGTATATCAACTGCCGATTGTTTTTAAGATTCAGGATTAAGTGATAAGACCCAGCTATTTTTAGCTGGGTTTTTACTTTGATAACTATTGTGTTTTTAACAGTTGAAATTGTGGCGAAACTATGCTTAAACTTATTTTTTAGCTATAACAGTTGTTAAAAGGGCAATTATAAATAGTTATAAGTTGTCTAAAATGCTTTTAACGCATATCTTTGCACCACTTTTTAAAAAAGCTATTTAGTTAACGTGCAAAATTTGAGTATAACCCAAGTCGATACAGCCAAAGTTTCTGTGATTCAGGATTTTAAAGAGATCACTAAAATGCGATTAGCGTTAAGTGTAGTTTTTTCATCCGTGGCTGGTTATTTATTAGGAGTTGATACTATTTCTTGGAGTACACTAGTTCTTTTATCAATTGGAGGGTATTTTATGGTTGGAGCATCTAATGCTTTTAATCAGATTATAGAACGTGATCTTGATGTTTTGATGGATCGTACTAAAGATAGACCAATTCCGTCAGGTAGGATGTCTGTGAATACCGCTTTTGCAATTGCAGCTGTTTTTACTGTTTTTGGGATTTCTGTACTATATTTTATAAATCCTAAAACAGCTATGTTTGGGGCAATTTCAATTTTCATATATGTTAGTCTATATACTCCATTAAAGACTAAAACTCCTTTATCAGTTTTCGTTGGAGCTATTCCTGGAGCAATACCATTTATGTTAGGATGGGTAGCAGCAACAAATGATTTTGGTATAGAACCGGGCACTTTGTTTATGATTCAATTTTTCTGGCAGTTTCCACATTTTTGGGCAATAGGCTGGTTTTTGTTTGATGATTATAAAAAAGGAGGTTTCTTTATGTTACCTACCGGCAAAAGAGATAAAGGAACAGCTACCCAAGTGATCATTTATACTTTATGGACAGTGATTACCTCATTGATACCAGTGTTTGGTGTTACTGGTAAATTATATATTACTCCGGTTTCCGGAATTTTAATTTTAATACTTGGTGGGTTTTTATTTAGATATGCAATCCGCTTGTATAAAGTGAGAGATGCTAAGACAGCAAAACAATTGATGCTGGCAAGTGTTTCTTACATTACATTGCTGCAAATTATTTATGTTGCAGATAAATTTATTCGTGCATGGATTTAACGCAAGGAACAACAATCGAAAAACAGAAAAGAGCAAAAAAAACCATGATGTGGTTTGCTATGGTCAGTATGACCATGACATTTGCTGGTCTTACCAGTGCTTATGTGGTAAGTAAAACCAGGGAAGACTGGTTGACTGATCTTGTTTTTCCAGATGCTTTCATAGCAAGTGTTTTAGTTATTATTACTAGTAGTATTGCTTTTTACTTTGTAAAAAAAGCAATTGAAAAAGAAAATCGAAGCTTAGCAACTATTTTATTATTAACAACATTGAGTCTTGGAATCTTGTTTGTATTTATGCAATTTCAGGGATTTGAAGATATCATGGCACAGGGATATTATTTTACAGGACCGTCCGCTAATATTGTGCCTACTTTTTTGTATATCATAGTAGTATTGCATATAGTTCACGTAATTGTCGGGCTAATAGTGCTTTTAGTCGTAATTTATAATCATTTTAAACAAAAGTATAAAAGAGGGCAAACCCTTGGTTTAGAACTGGGTGCTATGTATTGGCATTTCGTAGATGTTTTATGGGTTTATCTCTTTTTATTTTTATATTTCGTGAGATAATAAAATTGATTACTTTTGTGGAAAATTTAACAATACCAAATTCTATATATGGAAACAACTGTTACTAACACAGGTACAGAAGGTAAAACTTGGGGTGGAGGTAATCAACCGCTCAAGGTGAGTTATGGTAAGATGATGATGTGGTTTTTTATCCTGTCTGATGCGCTTACATTCTCTGGGTTTCTTGCTGCTTACGGTTTTTCAAGATTTAAGTTTATCGATTCATGGCCAATAGCCGATGAAGTATTTAATCACTTTCCGTTCCTTCACGGAGTGGACGCACCAATGTATTATGTAGCATTGATGACGTTTATATTGATATTTTCTTCTGTAACTATGGTGCTAGCAGTAGACGCAGGTCATCATATGAAACAAAAGAAAGTAATTCTTTATATGTTTCTTACCATTATTGGAGGAGCAATATTCGTAGGTTCACAGGCTTGGGAGTGGAAAAACTTTATCAAAGGAGAATATGGTGCTGTAGAGACTAAAGGTGGTCAGATATTACAGTTCGTAGATGCCGAAGGACATAGAGTTGCATTGCACGATATTGCTATTATGGATGATCATAAAGAAAGAGTGCAGCACGAAAGCAAAAAAGGAATTTGGTATGACTCAGAAGGTACGTTACCGACGTATACCGTAGAAGAAGTAAGAGCAGGCTTTTCAAAAAGAAGTGATCTTTTGATAAGAACACAAATACTTACGGATAAAGGAGAAAAAACAATATTGTCCAGAGAAGAATCCTTAAGAAAGTTGAATACAGATGCTGTTGGTATTGTGGAAGGAGCTAACTTAGTACATAATGAATACGGAACACCGTTATTCGCAAATTTCTTCTTTTTTATTACAGGATTTCACGGATTTCACGTACTATCTGGAGTTGTAATTAATATTATCATATTTTTTAATGTGATAATAGGAACGTACGAGAGAAGAAAGAGCTATGAAATGGTAGAAAAGGTCGGTCTTTACTGGCACTTTGTAGATTTAGTTTGGGTATTTGTATTTACATTTTTCTACCTGGTTTAATAATAAAAGAATTTTAGTATAATATGGCACACGATACAGTACATCACGAATCTAATATATCACGAATCTGGAAAGTTTTTTTCATTTTATCACTTGTTACTATTGTTGAAGTGATATTTGGAATATGGAAGCCTGATTTTATGATGGCTACTTTTATTAGTATGAAATTACTGAACTGGTTCTTCATCATACTAACATTATATAAAGCATATCTTATTACTTGGGCATTTATGCACATGGAAGGTGAAACTAAAGGATTGAGAAGAGCAGTGGTATGGACAGCAATATTTCTAATTTGCTACTTAATGTTTATATTATTAACAGAAGGAGATTATATATATGAAGTGTTTAAATCTGGACACAAAAGCTGGGACTTCTAAATGTAACCTTTTTGGATAAGTTAAAAGCATAATAAAAGATAGTAAAAGACGGTTGTTTTCAGCCGTCTTTTTTATTTTTGTACATGAAGTAAAGTATATGATTTAATGAAAAAGTTTTTAGTTCTTGGAATACTGTTTATACTGCCTATAGTAATGTATTTGTTTTTTGCTTCAGCGGTAGATAACTTTTCTAAACTTCCTGTTTTAAAAGAATCTATAGGTAATCTCGACAGCTTCGAAAGTCTAACAGGAGAGCGTGTTACTTTAAAAGATAAGATTACAATATTAGGTTTTTTTGGAGAAGGTATTTATAATAAAAAAGGGAATGCTTTTAATCTAAATCAAAAAATTTATAAAAAAAACTACGAGTTCAGAGATTTCCAATTTGTAATGATTTTACCATATGGAAGTGAGAATGCTGCTAAAGAACTCTTAGAAGAATTGGATACTATAGAGGATGTATCAGGATGGAAATTTATTTTTGGAACTCCAGAGAGCATTCAGCGTTTTTTTAAAGGACTAAGAACTCCTTACACATTAGATCAAAGAATAGCCACTAACTATGTGTTTATAATTGATAAAGAAGGCGATTTAAGGGGGAGAGAAGAGAATTTGGAGAAAAACGAAGAAAAGATATATGGTTATGATACTAGTTCGGTAGGGGATCTTAATAATGTTATGGTAGATGATGTAAAAGTTGTTCTGGCAGAATACCGTCTAGCACTCAAAAAATATAAAGCAGACCGTAAAGAAAAATAGAAAATGAAGAAGTATTCATACGTAGGTATATCATTTGTTATATTGATTTTTGGGATTATTTTTATTCCTAAAATTGTTAATAGAGTTAAGGATACTTCTATTGTTAAAAATGATAGGATGAGTGCAGATAATCCTGTGGCTAATGAAAAGCTATCTTATATAAAGATTAATGGGAAACCTAGAAAAGTTCCCGAATTTGCATTTCTGAATCAAGATAGTTTGCTAATTACCAATCACGACTATAAGGGAAAGGTATATGTAGTTGATTTTTTCTTTACAAGTTGCCCTACTATTTGTCCTAAAATGACCAGTAATATGGTGTATTTGCAAAATAAACTTAAGAATTATGAGAATTTTGGAGTAGCTTCTTTCTCCATTAACCCAAAACGTGACTCACCACGTATACTTAAGAAATATGCGGAAAATTATGAGATTACTCATCCTGATTGGAATCTACTAACTGGAGATAGAGAAGATTTATATGAATTAGCCAATGCTGGCTTTAATATTTATGCAGCAGAAAACCCTGAAGTTCCTGGTGGTTTTGAACATAATGGATACTTCGCCTTAATTGATCAGCAAGGGTATATTAGATCTCGCTATGATGCCTCTGGAAATCCAATTATATATTATAGAGGTACGATAGGGGTTGAAGAAGGAAAAGATGAAAACGGAGAAGAAGAGCAAATCACAATCTTATTAGAGGATATCAAAAAATTATTAAAAGAAAATGAGTAAGGATACTACCGATATAGAAAGTAAATATAGCAAGTGGATCGTTATATTGTCTATAGGAATACCTTTGGCAGTAGCTGTTTTATTTGGTGTAAACCTCCGTAAATTAGGTTTTGATGTAGAACCACTTACTTTTCTGCCACCAATTTATGCTAGTATTAATGGATTAACAGCGGTTATACTTCTTGCAGCGTTTTGGGCAATTAAGAACAAGAAGATTAAGTTACATGAAAATTTAATGAAGTCTGCGATTACATGTTCAGTGTTATTTTTAGTGATGTATGTAGCATATCATATGACAAGCGATTCTACTAAATTTGGAGGAGAAGGAACTGTCCGTTATATATACTACTTTATATTGATAACGCATATAATATTATCTATAGTTGTTATACCTTTTGTCTTGGTAACTTATGTTAGAGCATTATCAAAAAGATTTGATAAGCATCGTAAAATAGCTAAAATTACGTTTCCTATATGGTTATATGTGGCGATATCAGGTGTTGTTGTATATGTAATGATATCTCCATACTATAGTTAACGTTAGAGGTTTAATTTGTCATGCCAACTCTTATATTTAGCTTAGGGTAAACTAGAGGCTGAAATTTAAAATGGAGAAAAAAATATACTACATATCATTTTTATTATTGCTCTTTGCTATCCCAGCTAGTGCACAATGTGCTATGTGTCGAGCTGTCTTAGAAAGTGAAGAAGGTCAACAAACTGCCAGAGGTATTAATAATGGAATTGTATATTTAATGATCGTTCCATATGTTCTTATTGGTGTTGTAGGATACGTTATGTATAAAAAGAAAAAGGAAACTTCAGAAAGCAAGTAACACATAGCTTTCCTTCGAGAGTAAATTTTTAACATTTTCATAACATTATAAAGTGTAACGAAATTGGCGTAGTACAAGTCTTATGATATAAGACGAAACTAACCAATCCATATTACTTCTAGATGGGAAACTAGAAAATCAATCTACTAGAATTTATTATTATTTAAAGTCAGTGAGTCTTAGTTAAAAGAAAACAGATGTAATTTTATATCTGATAAATCTTAATCTTGTATTATGATTGAAATTAAAGACTTACATAAATCTTACCAAATGGGAAGTAATTCCCTTCATGTTCTTAAAGGAATTAATTTTAGTGTTAAAGAGGGAGAACTAGTTGCGATTATGGGATCTTCAGGTTCTGGGAAATCTACATTACTTAATATTTTGGGGATGTTGGATGAGGCAGATACTGGAAGTTATTTTCTTGATGATGTTCCTATTAAAGGGTTAAATGAAACAAAGGCTGCACAGTATCGTAATAAGTTCTTAGGGTTCGTTTTTCAATCCTTTAATCTAATTAATTATAAATCCGCCTTAGAAAACGTAGCATTGCCCTTATACTATCAAAGGAAGAAAAGAAAAGAAAGAACTGAAAAAGCTATGGAATATCTCGGTAAGGTTAGCTTAGCAGAATGGGCTACACATTTACCTAGTGAACTTTCGGGAGGACAAAAGCAAAGAGTAGCAATTGCACGTGCATTAGCAGCAGATCCAAAAGTATTATTAGCAGATGAGCCAACAGGAGCTTTGGACAGCAAAACTTCTTATGAAGTAATGGATATAATACAAGGCATTAATGATGAGGGAAAAACAATATTAGTTGTAACCCACGAAGAAGATATTGCTAATATGTGTAAACGTATTGTGCATCTCAAAGACGGAGTCATTGTGGAAGATAAGCCTGTAGAACAAGTAAGAGCTTCACAATATGTTTGATAGAGATAGGTGGCAAGAAATTTTTGAGGCAATAGGTAAAAATAAATTAAGAACTTTTTTGTCAGGATTCACTGTTGCGTTAGGGATATTAATTTTTACCATTCTATTGGGATTAGGTAATGGTTTGCTCAATAGTTTCCTAAGCAGTTTTGTAGATGATGCTCAGAATGTAATTTTTATTAGAGGAGGAAGAACCTCTAAAGCGTTTAAAGGTTTTCAGGAAAATAGAAGAATTCAGTTTGAAAATGAAGATTTCGAGTTTATAAATTCTAATTACACTGGTAAAGTGGAATATGCTACACCAAGAATTTATCGCGACGGATTAGCTAAGTATAAAAAGGAATCCGGCAGCTATAGCATTAGAGCGGTGCATCCAGATCATCAGTATCTCGAAAAAACGATCATGATGAAAGGGCGATATCTTAATGAAGGTGACCTCGTAGAAAGAACTAAAAATGTAGTTATTGGAAGGCTTATAGAAAAAGATCTTTTTAAAAATGAAAATGCTCTTGGAAAAACTCTTGATGTAGATGGAATAGCCTATAAAATTGTTGGAGTATTTCAGGATAGTGGTGGCGATAATGAAGAACGAATACTCTATATGCCATATAAAACGGTTCAGTTACTTTTCGGAAATAATGAACATTTAGATCAAATCAATTTATCCTATAATATGGCGATGGATACAGAACAAGCTATTGCTTTTTCGAAGAAAATTGAAGAAGACTTTAAGAAAAAATTCAACGTATCGCCTGATGATCAAAGTGCAATAAGAGTTCGAAGTTTTGTAGAAGATATTAAAGAAACTATGGTGATTTTAGGAGGTATCTATGCGCTTATATTTGTTGTAGGAATAGGAACATTAATTTCTGGAGTGATTGGTATTGGAAATATTATGACTTTTAGTATAAAGGAAAGAACAAAAGAATTGGGTATTAGAAAAGCTCTAGGTGCATCTCCTAAATCTATAATAGCAATGGTACTTCAGGAGTCAGTTTTGATTACAGCTGTAGCTGGATATTTAGGTCTGATATTAGGGATGTTAATTTTGAAACTAATAGGTAATAACTTAGAAGAATATTTTATTCTTAACCCAAAGGTAGATACAGGTGTCATCGTAGTAGCAACAATTACGTTAGTACTTTCAGGATTGTTAGCTGGATATATTCCAGCAAGAAGAGCTGCAAAAATCAAACCGATCATTGCGCTTAGAGACGAATAAATAATAATAGTTTGACATGAAATTTATATTCGAAAGAGATACCTGGCAAGAAATATACGGAGCAATTCGTAAAAATAAAATCAGAACGATCATCACTGTTATAGGTGTAACATGGGGAGTATTTTTGTTTGTAGTTCTTTTAGGAATGGCAAAAGGTTTGGATAACAGTTTTAGAAGTCAGTTTAATGATTTTGCGACGAACACAATGTTTCTTTGGGGACAACAAACTAGTATGCCTAATAATGGCTTTAAAAGAGGCAGAGGGATGCAACTTACTTTGGATGATGTTGAAGCTCTAGAGTCACAAATAAATGACATAGAATATATTGCACCGCGTAATGTTACAGGGCAATGGGGAACACCTCCTGGTCAGTTTGTTAGAGGGTCCAAATCTGGAGCATTTAAAGTATTCGGAGATTATCCAACGATAGATAAGGTTTCAAAGAAAAAAATCTTTGATGGCGGCAGGTTTATCAATGAAGAAGATATTAAATATGAACGAAAAGTTTGTGTGATTGGGGAAGATATTTATAAACAGTTTTATGATAAAGAGGAAGAAGCTATAGGTGATTTTGTAAAAATTAATGGGATATATTTTAAGGTAATTGGTGTTTATAAACCTACACAGCAAGGATTTGAAGGAGATGATTCTATTTTCCTTCCTTTTACTACGTTCCAAACTATTTTTAATCAAGGAAGAAATATTTCCTGGATGGTTATAACGGCTAAAGCAGATAAGAATATAGTTAATACAGAGGCAAAAATAAAAACCGCACTTAAACGAATGCATGATGTGCATCCTGATGATGATCAGGCTTTCGGAAGTTTTAATTTAGGAGAAGAAGTGGCAAAAGTAAATGGATTTTTGTCTGGAATGCGATTGATAACCTATATAGTTGGTATAGCTACACTTATAGCAGGTGTGATCGCTATAGGAAATGTTTTATTAATAACTGTTAAAGAGCGCACACGAGAGATTGGAGTCAGAAGAGCATTAGGAGCAACTCCAGCAGAAGTACGAGGGCAAATAATGTTAGAGTCTATTATGCTAACTTTTATAGCAGGTCTTATAGGTTTTGTTTTTGGAACCATTGTTCTTTGGGGAATAAATAGTGCAATCGGCAATAGCGATGATGTCCCTATATTAAATCCTACAGTAGATTTCTTTGCTGTGGTAGGAGCATTACTTTCTATAGTCCTTTTAGGAACAATAATCGGTCTTATTCCTGCTCAAAAAGCAGTAAGTATAAAACCAATTGAAGCATTAAGAGAAGAATAAAATAACAATCAAAATAACCTAATCGATCAAAATGAAGAAGTTTTTTAAAATTTTATTAGTTGTAGTTTTTATAGCCTTACTTGGTTTTTCTGGTAAGTATCTTATAGATTCCAATAGTAAATCACCTATAGTATTTACTACAGAAAAAGCTTTTAAAACCTCAATAGAAGAGAAAACAGTAGCTACAGGAAAAGTGATTCCGGAAGATGAGGTAGAAATTAAACCTCAAATATCAGGAATCATCGAAAAAATATTTGTAGAAGAAGGAGAACCTATAAAGACGGGTGATTTAATTGCTAAAGTAAAGGTTGTGCCTAATGAACAGTCATTAAATAGTGCTAGAGGGCGAGTTAAAAATGCACAGATTGTATTAAATAATTCTAAAACTGAGTATGACAGAAATAAAGCCCTTTTTGAAAAAGGAGTAATATCAAGCCAGGATTTTAATGCAATTGAACTGAATTACAATAGTGCTAAGCAAGATATTTCTAATGCACAAAGTGATCTTCAAATAATACGACTTGGGTCCGCTGGAGGGTCTTCTTCAGCAAATACAAACATTAGAGCTACGGTGTCTGGAACAATTCTAGAAATACCTGTAAAAGAAGGGGATCAGGTAATAGAAAGTAATAATTTTAATGCAGGAACTTCTATCGCTACGATTGCGGACCTGAACAAAATGATTTTTGAAGGTAAAGTAGATGAAGCAGAAGTAAGTAAGTTAAAAATTGATATGCCCCTTAAAGTTAGTCTTGGTGCTATAAGAGATAAAGAATTTGATGCGAAACTTAAATTTATTGCGCCTAAAGGAAACGAAGAACAAGGAGCAGTTCAATTTAAGATTGAAGGGGAAGTGTTTTTGGATGAAGAGTATTTTGTAAGAGCAGGTTATAGTGCTAACGCTTCTATTGTGTTAGATGTTAAAGAAGATATTTTAGCAATTAAAGAAGCATTATTACAATTTGATAGAGAAACAGAGGAACCTTATGTAGAGATTAAAACAGGAGATCAGGAGTTTGAGAAAAGAGAAATAGAGATAGGTTTATCTGATGGAATTAATGTAGAAATAGTATCTGGCTTAACAGAAGATGATGAGATAAAAGTTTGGAATAAAACTGAACCAGTTAAAATAGAACCTGAAGGAAGTCAAAACTAAATAAGTGCTAAAAATTATAATACCTATTTTTGATTTAATTATAGGTGTTTTATAAAGAAATATTTTTTTTATAAATAAGTGTAACAACAACGATCAATAGTATACAAATAGGTATTGTGAAATAAACTTCTAACATTTTTTGAAAGTAATTAATGTTCTTGGCAAGTTTCCATCTGACCTTTTAAAAAATAAAGAAAAACAGATGAATTTTAAAATTTCGATAATATGTTGTGTCCTATTTGGGATGCTCACTACTCAAGCTCAAGATAAAAAGTGGACACTAACGGAGTGTGTAGAATACGCTTTGGAGAATAATATAACTATTAAGCAATCAGCTCTTAATTTAGAGGCTTCAGAGATCGATAAAAGTGATGCGATCGGAGCGTTTTTACCAAGTGTAAATGCAAATGCAGGTAATTCTTGGAGGTCAGGTTTGGCAACGGATCCTATAACCAATGTGAATAGTACACAGACATTTAGAAGTTCGAATTATGGGATTGGAGTTGGAGTTACTTTGTTTGATGGTTTAAGAAATGTAAGACGTTTACAGAGAGCAAAAATTAATAGATTATTAAATCAGTTTAATTTAGGTAAGTCTAAAGATGATATTGCACTTTTTATTGCTAATAGTTATTTGCAAGTACTGCTAAATAAAGAATCTTTAATAGTAATAGAGAAACAGCACGAAATTACTTTGGAACAACTAAAAAGAACAAAAGATTTAGTTGAAGCAGGTGTCTTACCAGAAGGAGATGTTTTTGAGATTGAAGCTACTTCTGCTGATGAATTAACGCGTATTGTACAAGCAGAAAACGCAGTATTGATTACCCGTGTTTCGCTAGCGCAAGCACTGTTGATTAAAGATTATGAAGGTTTCGATATAGCAGAACAAGAATATTTAGTTCCTACGTCTTCTATTATGAATAAATCTATCGAAGAAATAAGGTCTACAGCGCGAGAATCTAGGTATGAAGTACAAATAGCGGAACAAAATAAATTAATTGCAGAAAAGGATTTGCAAATAGCAAAAGGAGCGTATTACCCAAGTTTAAATGGTTCCTTTAACTATGGAACAAGTGAAGTAGGGAGTAATACATTTACTGGTGGCATAGATCCTGATAACCCTATATTAACAGAAGAAATTGGATTTGTAGGAAATTCTGGAGATGCTGTTTTTTCTAGTAGACCTAATATACTTTTACAAGAAGCGGGTCCTACTCCTTTTATAAAACAACTATATCAAAATGACGGTTTATCTTATGGTTTGTCACTTTCTGTTCCAATTTTTAATGGTTTCTCTACAAAGAATGCAGTAAAAAGAAGCAAAATAAATGTAAAACGTACAGCGTTTCAGCTAGAGCAAGCAGAGTTAGACTTAGATAGTAACGTATACCAGGCATATCTTGATGCAAAGGGATCTGCAGAAGCTTATGAAGCTTCCTTGGTAGCTGTAAAAGCACAAGAAAGAGCTTATGAGTATGCTAAAGATCGATATGATGTAGGAAGAACGAATGCTTTTGATTTTAGTCAATCAAAATTTAGATTAGAAAATGCGCAAAGTAATGAAGTACAAGCTAAATTTGATTATATTTTTAAAATTAAAGTGTTAGAACTTTTTTTCGGAATAAAACTAGCAGATATAAAATTATAAATAAATATCAGTGTGTTTGGGCTGTTTACCAAAAGGTTGTAATTTCAACCAATAGAATTAATTTTTTAATGTAAGTCATGAGTAGAAAAACTTTACTAATCATTTTAATCATTGTTGTCGTTTTAGTTATTGGGCTGGTCTTTGGTAAAAAGGCAGGATGGTTTGGTAAAGACGGAAACCTAAAAGAAGTAGAGATATCTAAAATAGAAAAACTAGATATTATCGAAACTGTTTCAGCTACAGGAAAGATTCAGCCCGAGGTTGAAGTTAAACTTTCTTCTGAAGTTTCTGGTGAGATAATCGATTTACCTATTAAAGAAGGGCAGCAAGTAAAGAAAGGCGATCTTTTAGTTAGAATAAACCCAGATATTATACAATCTGGATTAAACAGATCGCAGGCTTCATTAGAAAATGTAAGAGCAGGATTAAGGCAGGCAGAAGCTAGTCTAAAGGAAGCAAAACTAAACTATGATCGTAATAAAGGGTTATTTGATAAAGGCGTAATTTCTAAAGCAGAATGGGATGGATCTGTTTCAGCTTATGAGGTGGCAGAGGCATCTAAACAATCAGCTTACTATGGTGTAAAAAGTGCACAGGCTACCGTAAATGAGGCAAAAGATAATCTTAATAGAACAACAATCTATGCTCCAATGAGTGGAACAATTTCTAAGTTGTCAGTAGAATTAGGGGAGCGAGTAGTGGGGACACAGCAGATGGCTGGTACCGAAATCGTAAGGGTGGCAAACTTAAAAAACATGGAAGTTGAGGTGGATGTAAATGAGAATGATATTGTGAAGATTTCTTTGGGAGATTCTACTATTGTCGAGGTCGATGCTTATCTAAAAAAACAATTTAAAGGCTTAGTTACAGAGATTGCCAACTCTGCAGAAAGTACATTAAGTGCGGATCAAGTAACAAATTTTAAAGTAAAAGTGCGGATTCTAGAAGAGTCATATCAAGATTTGGTAAAAGATAAACCTGAGAGTTATTCGCCATTTAGGCCAGGTATGACAGCTACAGTTGATGTTATTACTAATAAAAGGGAAAACATCATTGGAGTTCCAATTAGTGCTATTGTGATTAAAAGCGATACTTCTAGTAACGTTAAAAGATCCTACACAAAGGAAAAACTTAAAGAGTCTGATGAAAAGTTTGAGTGTGTTTTTGTGAAAGATGGTGGAGCTGCTAAATTAAGAGTGATTAAAACAGGAATTCAGGATGATAGTAATATAGAAATTACTGAAGGTTTAAAAGAAGGAGAAGAAGTTATTACAGGGCCTTATAACGTAGTTACCAAAACATTAAAAACTGGTGATAAGGTGACTTTAAAAAAGGAAAAAAATACTGAAGAATAATTAAGATAATTAAGGGTATCTTTGCATAAATTTTTTAAGATGGCCTATATTCTTTGTATAGAAACTTCTACAACTAATTGCTCTGTTTCCTTAATTAAAGATAGTGAAGTAGTTGTATCTAAAGAGGATTATGATACTAAATATTCTCATGCCGAACGCTTACATCAATTTATTAATATTATCATTAATGAAGCCGGAATAACCTTTGCGGATCTAGATGCTGTTTCCGTAAGTAAAGGACCGGGTTCTTATACAGGTCTTAGAATTGGTGTTTCTGCAGCCAAGGGATTGTGTTACGGATTAAACATTCCATTAATTTCTATAGATACGTTACATTCGTTAGCCTTGCAAGTAAAGACTAAAGATGGTTTTGTGGTTCCTATGATTGATGCCAGAAGAATGGAAGTGTATTCTGCAATTTTCTCTAAGAATTATGAACAAATAAGATCTACTGAAGCAGAAATATTAACAGAGGATTCTTATGAAAACTATTTACAAAAAAGTAAAGTATATTTTATTGGAAATGGAGTTGCTAAATTTGCTGAAATTAATACACATAAAAATGCAGAATTTATTTCAGACAAATTGCCATCTGCAATTGAGATGGCTACTGTAAGTTATACTAAATTTTTGGAAAATGATTTCGAAAATGTTAGTTACTTCGAGCCCTATTACTTAAAAGACTTCGTGACGGGTTAGCATCAATATTTTTTAAAGCATTATATTTTGCAACTAATTTTATTAAATCTTCCTTTTTCTTAAGTTTTATTTTTTCTTTCTTAATGTATTCTTTTAATTCATCTTTCTTATCAGAAAATACAGCTAATAAATCATTTTTTTTAGTAGGTAAATCGATTATAATTCCATTTTCTTCTAGACAATAAACTTCTGTAGTTTTTATTTTTCCTATTTGGGCAGAACCAGTATTTGCATCGATGGGTTTAGGCTCTGTAATTTTGAGATGGTATTTTTTGTATATTCTATATTGCTCATTAAGCTCAACGAGAACATAGTATCCTTGTTTGTTGAAACCTCGTTCATTTTTGAAATTACAGTAATAGTAATAGTCATTACCGATTCTTACATGGGTTGTAGGAGTTTTGATAATCTCGTATAGCTTAGATTCTTCAGTATATTCTAATACATCATTAAAAATATTATATCGGATAGATGCTTCATATGTTCCAGTCTTTTCAGCAATTATATTAGCATTTTGATATTCTTTATTGATATACACAGAACCTGTATAGGATTCAAAGACTTTTGTTTCTTGAATTGTTTTTAATAATTCTTGTGGTAACTGAGCTAATAAAGTGGAACTTGTTAAAAACAATAGTATTTGTAGTGTACTTCTCATATCAATATCCATTTATGTTATCAATATATTAAAAATATTTCACTAAAAGTTAAAAACGTACCCAAAATACGGCGTAAGCGTAAATATATAAAATTGATTAGTAGGAGATTATGATAAATTTTCAGGAATGAACGGAAAATGGTCGAAAGTATTTAGTTCATTTTCATAAAAAAAGCCACCTGTAAGTGAGATGGCTATTATTATATTAAATAGAGCATTATGTTTAAAAGGTTTAATCTCTCCTAGATCTAGTACTTAATAAACTTCTAGATGGTCCTCCATCTGTACTTTTTAACGCATTATATCGAGATACAAGTCGTATAAGATCTTCTTCTTTACGTACTTTTATTTTTTCCTTTTTTATATAATTTTTTAATTCTTCTTCTTTGTCACTAAGAGCGGCTAAGATTTTCTTTTTGTTCATGGGTAATTCCATGATAACACCACGTTCTTCAAGAAAATAGGCTTTCTGAATTTGCACCTTGCCAGGAGTTGCAGTTCCGCTTGCAGATCCTTTTTTATCTGGCTCGGTTATTTTTACGGAATATTTTTTATATATCCTATATCGTTCTGTTAGTTCCACCAGAACATAGTAACCAGGTTTCTTTAAACCTCGTTGTGTTTTAAATTCACAATAGTAATAGTAATCACCATCTATTCTAGCATGTGATGTAGGACTTTTTATAAGTTCAAATAACTCAGAACCCTTTTTATATTGTAATGCATCCGTATAGGCATTATACCTTAATTTGGTATCAAAGGTTCCCGATTTTTCATCTATTACACTTGCATCTTTATATCGAAGATGTTTAAAAATGGAACCATCAAACTCATCAAATGTAATTATTCTATCAGTCGGTTTTAATAAAGATTGCGGAAGTTGTGCAAATAAAACAGGTGATATTGCTAAAAATAAAAATTGTAGTATTTTTCTCACGGCTTATTGATTTAGGTGAATTAAATATAATAAAACACGAGATTAAATGCAAAAATATAAGTTTTAATACGATATTTTTGCGAATTTATTACTGGATTAACTTTTTTGACTAGGTATTAACGAAAAATATTATGATTCTTTGAAAATATAACACCAATTTTTTATGGTAAAACAGTAGTTTAGGAAACGAAAACGTTATAGTTTTGTAAGAAAAATCCTTAATTGTTTATTTAACTAGTTGATTTTCTTTACTTCAAGAGTATTTGAGTAGACTGTTTGTGTCGATAATATATTCAATGTTTTATTCTGAAAAATCTTCCTGGGAGTGATCCCTTCTAAGGCTGAAATACTGCTTGCTATAATTTTATTATGTATTTAGTATTACAGAAAGATCCGTGATGAAAACTTTTTATTCTATAGGTTATTTTTTAATCTGTATAAATAGTAAACAATAAAATTAATGTAATAAGATAGAAATATATCACTTTGATAATTTCTAGTATTGTTTAAAAACATAAAAAGCATCTCAATATTATTAAGATGCTTTTTATAATGAGTAATATGTTTTTAATTTATCTCAAAAGATATTTTAAGAATAACTCTGTAAGCTGAAATTTCATTATCCTTTATCATCATTTTTTGATCAGAGACCCATGCAGATTTAATGTTTTTCACTGTTTTACTAGCTTCTTTTATTCCATTTTTTGCAGCGTCTTCCCAACTTTTTTCTGAGGTTGCTATTACTTCTATTACTTTAACAATTGCCATTTTAATAATTTTTTGGTTAATATTTTATAAAAGGTTCTCTAATATACGAGATCCTTTGGTTTTTATTAAATAATAAACACTATTATTTATATGGTTTTTTCGATATCATTAAAGATAATTCGATGAACTACCCATTTATAGCTTCCACAGAGGCTACTTTATCTTTTAACATCTCTTTTAACATGTTTTCTATACCATTCTTTAAAGTAAATGTAGAAGAAGGACACCCACTACAAGCTCCTTGCAAAATTACTTTTACTACTTTACTCTCTGGATCATAAGAGTCAAACATAATATTACCTCCATCACTGGCAACAGCAGGTTTGATATATTCCTCAATAATATTTACAATATCCTTTGATGTATCATCTAGTTTCTCGAAAGTTGCCTCAGCTTGCTTTTCTACTTGACTTTTAGATACGGTAGCGTTTTCCGAAAGTACTTCCTTGCTTTGTTCGAGGTATTCTCTCAAAAACTCTCTTATTTCTGTTGTAATATCATTCCAGTCTGCCATATCGTACTTACTGATAGAAATATAATTCTCATCAATATATACTTCTTTTACAAATGGAAAATGAAATAATTTTTCTGCAAGAGGAGCTTCTTTAGTATCATCAATACTTTTAAATTCGTGTCCAACAGTGACTAATTTTTTATTTGCCACAAATTTAAGTACCGCAGGATTTGGAGTACTTTCCGCGTAGATGGTTATAGGTGTTTTTTTAACAGATGTTGTTTCACTAATCACCTGTTGTCCACTATTTAGATATTCTTTTATTTGCTCAGCAACCTCGTCTTGAACATCAGCCCAATCTACAATATCATATTTATCAATGGCTACAAAATTTTGAGCAATAAATACTCTTTTTACAAATGGTAAATAAAATAATTGTTGAGCTAGTGGTGAATTATTAGCGTGATCTATATTTTCAAACTCATAACTAGTATGCTCAGTTAGGAAATAATTAGCCTCAAATTTTATTATACTCGGATTAGAAGTAGGTTCTATTTTTATTTCAAATTTCTTTTCCATGATATATTTTTGGCAAATTTACTAAAAAGTAATTCCAATTTAGAGTAGGGTTTATAAGATTAAGAATGTTTTAATACTAAAGCAAAAAGATATGTTCTGTTAAAAATTAATATATTTGCTTCCGGCAATAAATAATATTTTAATTTGGGAGAAGAAATATTAAAGCCCCACAATATAAGCAGGATTAAATAGTTTATATTGAAATAATTAACCTAGTTTTCCTTTTAAACATAATGCCTCTAATGAATTTGAAGAAATACTATTTGTTGTTTGCTATACTAACCTCACAATTTATTTTTTCTCAGGAAGGAATTCCAGTTTATGCAGATTATCTTTCTGATAACTTATATCTGGTTCATCCATCCATGGCCGGAGCTTCTAATGCTAATAAAATTAGACTTACGGCTAGGAAACAATGGTTTGACGTAGATAATGCACCTAATACACAATCTGCTAATGTTAATTTTAGAACAGGTGATAAAGTAGGTCTTGGTGCAATAGTTTATAAGGATGAGAATGGTCCTTTTTCTCAAACTGGAGTATTCGCTACTTTTGCATATCATTTACTGTTTTCTCGTGATAGAACCGATCTAAATATGTTGTCTTTTGGTATTAGCGGTGCGTTTATTCAATCTAATTTAGATACTACAGAGTTTGATGATCCTTTGGATCCAGATCCTGCAATACAGGGACGATTACAAAAAGATGGGTATTTTAATTTAGATGTGGGAATGTCTTATCATTACCTCGATTGGTTTGCTCATTTGACTGTAAAAAATATATTACCTACAACAAGAGGTCTTTTTGATAATTCTAATAATACAATCGTAGAACCTAATAATCAGAGAAGATATATTTTTTCATTAGGATATGTTTTTGGATTAGGAAACGGAGGACCTTGGAGTTTAGAACCATCTATGCTTTATCAGGCAACGGATCAAACTATGGAAAGTTCTATTGATGCAAACTTAAAAGCATATAGGAGTTTTGGTGAGAATGTGGTTTTATGGGGAGGATTGTCTTATCGAAGAAGTTTTGATGGAGCAGAGTTTTCTCAAACCGGTGCCGAAATTGAAAGTCAAAAATTACAATATATTACGCCGTTTCTTGGTATAAACTATAAAAAATGGATGGTAGGATATACGTATAGCTATCAATCTAATTCTGTGGTGTTAAGTAATGGAGGTTTTCATCAATTAACAGTAGGGTATGATTTCGGAAAACGTAAAGAACGTTGGGATTGTCATTGCCCAGCAGTAAATAATTAAACAATACTATTATATAATTAATATATAGAAAAAAACTAGCTGTTTAGGCTAGTCTTTTCATTAATACTCCACTTCTGTTCCCGTAAACTTCAACCGTTTATCTAATATAGGAACTAAGGAAGACAGTTCATATACATTTTTATATCCATACCCATATAAATTGATAAAGGTGGGAATATTTAATGCCAGAGTTATCTTCTTGGTTGGAAAATTTAGAGTATCTCCATCGATATTATTGTTGCAATAAATTAAGATTCTGGTTTTTTTATCCGGAATTAATTTTGCTAATTTTTCTTCAGTAAAATCAGAAAAATTTAAATGAACCGAACCTTTCAGGTGTTTTCGGTTGTAAGCAGCTTCTGATCTTGTGTCTAATAAAATGGTACCATTGTCTTGTGTATAATCAAGAAACTGATCCAAAGGTATCAACCTATTTTGCCGATACTCCATAACTTCTTCTGTGATATTAAAAAAAGAATTATAATCAACCTTAGATTTTTTTAATTCTTGTTTTTTTTGAGACAACATGGTTATAGGTGTTAAAACGATTAATAGAACGATTAGATTTGTTTTCATAGTTTTCGTGCTTATTACTCTTTCCAGCTGAAAGATTTTTTTTCTCCTTGAGTTTTTATGGCTTTAATAAGTGCAGTTTCCAGATTAGAAACATCTTTTTTACTATTGTTTTTTATATACGTTATTCGTTTCTTATTTAGCTCTTGTATCTTTTTTTGAATTTCTTTTCGTTCATTACTTTTTTCAGAAACATACTGCTTCAGTTCTGCCTTGGATTTGTTTTTAAGCTCTTCAGGGAGTTCTTCTTTTTCAACTTCCTCTAACTCGAAATCTTTATCTTCTGCTGCATCCACCAAATCCCAGCTTTTGTTTTTATAAAACCCAGAACTTTTACTTACAGTTCTGCTAACTGCATTGGCCGGACTATATGATCTAGCATTACTATCTTGTTCAGCTTGTAGACTTATTTTTTTAGAACCTTCATTTCCATAATAGATATAGGTATTGTTTAATTTTCGATTTAATTGTAGAATGATATCATCATAAGGTGTTGCTATATGAATGGTTTCCTTATTATGATCAATTGCACTATATTCTCCTTTAGTTAAATCAGCACCATCTTTCCAATTAGTTTCAATACCTTGTTTGTAGTTACCGCAAAAAATAGTATTTATGGTAATATCTTTTTCCATAGCATCAGTAGCAGCATCTTTGTAGTTTACGGGCCCTTGTGTAAAGGGCTCATTACCGGCTATAAAGATTAATTTTAGATGATCATTATTTTTTTTCCAATCTAATTGATTTATAGAAGTGTTTATTACTTTTCCACAATATTCGTTTCCGCCATTAGTAGTTAAGGCAAAAAGCTCTTTTGAAATCTCGTCGAGATCATCAGAAAAAGGTAGTACTTGTCTTATGTAACCTTCCTTTGATGGTAAATGATCATTCCCATATTCATATAAAGCAATCTGTAGTTTTATTTTATAATGGCCACATTTTGCGTAAGACAATTCATTTACAATTTCCCATAATTGTGCTTTTGCCTGGTCAATTAAACCATCCATACTATTACTAGTATCTAATAATAGTGCTACTTGAATATTTTTGGTGTCCGGATCTGTTTTTGAGGTATAAATTTGATGTGAATTTTCCGATTGAAATACTAATTTCGAACGGGAATTATTTTCTGCTTTACATGAAATAGGAATTATTAGCAAGCATAATAAACTCCATATACAAACTGTCTTCATAATTGTTACTTTTTTTAATTTAAGTTAAAACTAACAGGAACTTTTTTGAATGAAAACTAAGAATTAGGAATGCTTTGTTATGAATGAGTGAAAAGCCCTTATCAGTTAGGGAAGTAATATTTTATTATAGTAATATTCTTAAGAAAGCAGTGTATGAGTAATTTCTGATTTTATTATCCCATATAAATGGATTAAGTTTACCTTCCTTATTTAGTGTATGATGAATAAATTTTGTTTCATTTTGTTGGTTATGTGGGTGTTACCCAGTACTTTTTTTGCTCAGGATAATATGAGAAGAGCAACAGAGGCTGATGTAACGATACGAGGTACCGTAAAAGAAGATAAAACGCTTAAACCGATACGAGACGTAGAAATTCAGGTAGTAGGAGTAGGAGATAAGGTGTATCGCACTAACAATCTAGGTGATTTTAAAATACAAGCTAAGATTGGTAATAATATTATTATTAAGCATGACAGTTTTAATACAATTTATTATACGATCACAAGCAGAGAAAGAATAGATGTTAAAGTTCAGGAGAACCCATCAGTAACAAATGTTCAGAAAGATGAAAAACAAAAAAGATCCTCTGCTGCATACGGAGCTAATCTTACTGCAGCAAGAAATTCTTTGAAAATAGATGCTGCCACAAGTATTGATTATGTTACAAAAGCGCTGGAAACAATAGAGGAAAACGACACCTTTGGTGATGAGAAAAAAGCTGAACTTTTTGAAACGTTAGGAGATATCTATGCTCATTGGAAACAACCAGACCTGGCAGAAAGTAATTATGCAACCAGTCTTACTAATAAGTATAGTGATGATGTTAAAATAAAATTAGGGAATGCTCAATTACTAAGTAGGAATTATGAGGCTTCATTAATAACTTTTAATGAATTAGCGAAATCAAGACTTAATTCTTTACAGAAAGTGAAGGTGTATCAAGGACTAGGGGATAGTTATAAAGGGCAAAATGATAATGAAAATGCAGTTAATAATTACAATATAGCGTTGTCATTTGCCCAAAAGAATAAATCTGAAGATATTATTATTGAATTAAATTCTAAACTTGCTGAAATGCTTCAGATTCAAGGAAATCTGGATGACGCAGAAGAGTATTTGGGTAATTCAGTCCAGTTAGCTAGTAAAAGGAGTAAAAAATCTTCAGCACGACAAAGAGCAAAAGCAGCTGATTTTTATAATAAGAATAGTAGTTTTGATAAAGAGATACAATTACGTAAGGAAGCACTAGAAGATATTCAGGATATAGAAAAGAGAGAGGCATTTAGTCCGATAAAAAAGGATAGTATTGAATCAGAATTAAATAATAATGAAGATCGAGCAATTACTTCTCAAGTTCAGAATTATAAAATAGCGAATGCATTTGCTGCCCAATCTGAATATGATGAAGCGATTCCTTATTTAGAAGAAAGTATCAAAAAGGCCGAGTCAGAGAACGATTTGGTTGTCCAGAAGGATGCCACCAGAAAATTGGGAGAAGTATATAGAGAAAAAGGGGATCTGGAAAAAGCGTCAGAAGCTTTTAAAGAGTATGAAGTTATTATTGATAAATTGTATATTCAGAAAGAGCAAGAGATATCTCAAGCTACCAGATTTAATAGGGAATTAGCTCAAAAGGCAAATCGTATAACTACACTAGAAAAAGATAGAGAGCTTAATGAGAGTAAATATAAACTTGCTTTTGCATCTCAGGAATTAGCTGGGCAACAAAGAATAATTATTTACTCGTTGATCGGGTTGTCCGTATTTTTGTTTCTGGCTGCTTATTTAATGTATCGAAATATTAACCAGCAGCGATATGCTAATAATTTATTAGCATTAAAGTCATTGCGTTCTCAGATGAATCCACATTTTATTTTTAATGCTTTAAACTCGGTAAATACATTCATTGCGACCAGTGATGAAAGAGCAGCAAATAAATATTTGACTGACTTTTCATTGTTGATGCGATCTGTTTTAGAAAATAGCGAAGAAGATTTTATTCCATTAGAAAAAGAAATAGAATTATTAGAATTGTACGTGCAATTAGAACATTTCAGATTTCAGGATAAATTTGATTATAATATAGAAGTAGATCCCGAAATTGATATTAAACAATATATGATTCCGCCAATGTTGCTTCAGCCATATGTGGAGAATGCTGTTTGGCATGGATTACGTTACAGACCAGATAAAGGGCAATTGACGATACATTTCTCTAAAACATATGCGGATATAATTGAGATAACAATTTCCGATAATGGAATCGGAAGAGAAAAGTCTAAAGCATTAAAGACTCTAAATCAAAAGAAGCAAAAGTCGCAAGGAATGAGTAATATCAAAAAGAGGATTACTATTTTAAATACCATGTATAAGGATAAAGTAGATGTTTTTATCTCGGATCTAACGGGTGAAGAAGAAGGTACTCAGGTAAAGTTAGTACTTAAAAAGGATAAATAACATTTTGTTTTTTTGCCCTATTATATAATGTGACTTGGAAATAATTTATAAATCTGAAAAACTGTGAATTTAACAGCAATTGTAGTAGATGATGAGGCTAATAGCCGAGCAATCTTAAAAAATTATCTCAATAAATATTGTCCAACAGTTAAAGTGTTAGGAGAAGCAGCAAGTGTTCAAGAAACATTAACGCTGTTGACGTCTCATAATCCTGACATTTTGTTTCTTGATGTAGAGATGCCATATGGCAATGCTTTTGATTTACTGGAACAAGTGCCCGACCGAACGTTTGAAACCGTTTTTGTAACGGCTTACGACCATTATGCGGTAGATGCGTTAAACGCTCAAGCGACGTATTATCTATTGAAGCCTATAGCAATCGATAATCTTATAAAAGCGGTTGATCATGTGAGTCATATAAAAGAGCGTGAAAAAGAACTTCAGGATAAAGTATTGACACCAAAAGTATCTGCTGCTGCTGATGGAAAAATTACCATACCGCAACAAGACGGTTTTGAAGTATTAAGAATTTCTGAAATTTTGTATTGCCAGGCCGATGATAATTATACCAAAATATTCCTCAATCAAGGACAAAAACTGGTTAGTAAAACCTTGAAGTATTTTGAAGATTCTTTATCAGATCAAGGATTTGTTAGAATTCATAAAAGTTTTTTAGTTAATGTAAGTACTATTGTACGATATAAGAAAGGTAAAGGAGGTAGCGTTCAGTTATCATCAGGAAAAGAACTTATGGTTTCCTCGTCTAAAAAAGGAGCTTTATTAGATTATTTCAAATAAGGAAGAATAAACCAAGCTAACATTAGTTTCTAAGTGTAAGAAAATTTACATCAATCATAGTGATTATCAATATAAAGTCATATTGAAGAAAAGTAAATTTTTCAATCAAAAGCCTAATTTCGAAATAATTTTTCATGGTTTTCACTATGAGAAATTACTCTGTTTGACTGTTTATTTAAAACCAAATCCTTAGTCCCGTTAATTAGCTAAATGATTCTGTCTGTTATATGAATTCGTATAAGCAACTGTTTTTCTTCCTTTATATAAAGGAGAATCTAGAAACAATGTCTTTACTTGATTATTCCAGTCTTTGGCAATATCGAAATAACTACTGTTAACGACGGCCATTATTTTTCCGCAATCATCACATATGTGTTTTTCATATTCTAGAAAATAATGTGCAAATTCGTGAAATGCAACTACTTTTAATATTTCTTGATCTAACAGCGCTACCCAATTAATTACTATGTTCTCTACTTTATTATTTTTATCTCTTGTAAGCATTCCCAAAGTAGATCCTCGCGGAGAGACGGAGAGCGTGTCCACAATATCAATGTTTTTTAGTTTAAATAGTTTGTCATAATATTCGATATTATATTCTTTACAATACTCAAAGAATTTGTCTAAATGCGGTTTTAATCTTCCGTCTATTTGAACATTGTTTTGAGCCACAGAAAAAGTCACACAGAACAATCCAAAAAGCGTTACAATGCTTTTTTTCATAACTACAGAATTAGGGGTAAAAGGTTTATTAGTATCTTATTTATTGTAAAATACTAATAATCAAAAGATTGTAAAATAAAAGAAAAAAAGAACATAGACAATGATAAAAAATGTTAAAACTGGCTAAAGAGCTATTTTTTAACGTGTAATTATCAAAAAATAAAGTTAATTCATTACGTGGATTAAAAGGCTGATATTTTTGAAATAGAAGAGATATTACTTTTTTTTAGAATTTCTTGTAGAATGTGTAATGACCCATTAGTAAAAAAAGTATGTATTCCTTCTTGTGTGTTAGCACATAGGAGATTATTTTTGGAAAGAATCACTTTAGTTTGTTTGGCTACTGCTTCACCAGAATCTATGATGTCTACATGATTGGGAAGTATTTTTCTTAGGATAGGGATGAGATATGGGTAATGACTGCAGCCTAAAACAAGATAGTCAATATTTTTTTCAATTAATGGTTGGATGTATGACTTCAATAGGATATGCATTTCTGGAGTTTGGATTTTTCCTTCTTCTATAAGTTCTACCAATCCAGTACCAATAACTTCAATAACCTCTATTTTGTTCGCATATAGATCAGATGTTTTAGCAAACAATTCGCTGGATAATGTACCTTTTGTTGCTAAAATGCCAACCTTTTCAGTTTTTGTATTTAAAGCAGCTGGTTTTATAGCAGGCTCAATACCAATGAATGGAATATCAAATTGTTCTCTAAGTACTTTTATGGCATTTGTAGTAGCAGTGTTGCAAGCAACAACAATGATTTTAGAGTTTAGTTCAATAAGCTTTTTGGTGTTCTTAATGCTTAATGATATAATTTCATCGGTACTACGTTTACCATAAGGGGCGTATTTACTATCTGCTAGGTATATTGTGTTTTCACTTGGCATGGCCAAGGCGATTTCTTTCCATATAGAAGTGCCGCCAATACCTGAGTCAAAAATACCTATTGCTTGTTTGTTCATTTCGTGAGATAGTACTGCTCCAAAAATAAAAAAAACAGTGAGTTTAAACCCACTGTTTTTTTATTCTATAAAGGTAATTTTTTTAGATACCTAAATCCTTTTTTACATCTGCCATTAGATTTTTTCCATCAGCTAAGATAACTCCTGTTCCTGTTGTAGAATCCAACACATATTGAAATCCTTGTGCTCTTGCAACTTTTTGGATAGAAACACGTGCACTTTCATAGATAGGCTTTAACAGTTCAATTTCTTTCTTCTGAAGATCTTGTAATGCATTTTGTCTGTAATCACCAATGCTTTTCTCCGTAGCCTGAACTTCTTGTGCTCTTTTAGCATTTTCTTCTTCAGTTTTCGTAGGAGCTTCGGCCTGGTACTTTTTCATTGTATTTTGCAATTCCAAAACCATATTTCTGATTTCTGCTTCGTACGTTTTGTTTAGCTTTTCAATTTCGCTTTTGGCAGCTTTAAAAGCAGGCATTGCTTCCACAAGTTCCTGTGAAGCGATATGTGCCACTTTAGATTGTGCATTTACAAAGCTTGATGCTCCTAGGATGAATGCGCAAGCTACTAATAGGGTTCTAAACTTTTTCATTTCAAGTAATATTAAGTGTGTTATAAATTTAAAAATTAATTTCTTTAATTATCATCATTTTCATTAGTCTCACCATCTTCATTGTCAGAAGGCGTGTCGTCTTTCAGTTGTTCTCTAACTGCTTTTATTGAATCTTTCTTTCTTTTTTGAGCTTCTATAAGTTTGGCTCTTCTTTCTTCAAATTGTTTTTTCTTAGCAGCTCTGATCGAGTCTCTTGCAGCTTTTCTTTCCGCAAGTAATTGTTCTCTTTCAGATTGTTTAAGAGACGTTGTTCTCTCTCTGTCTGTTACTTCTTTTTCCTGATCAACATTTCTTTTTTCTGCACGTTCTAATGCCTTTTTCTCTTTTTTACTATTAACTTGCTTTCTTTTGGAAGCTCTATTAATTCGTAATAATATTTGATCACTTATATCGTATCTATCTGCAGAATATAACATTACTAGATCTGCAGACTTATCAAATATAAAATCATATTTTTTATTTTTTGCTACTTCCTGTACTGCAACAAAAACCTGATCCTGTACAGGTTGTACTAACCTCTTTTTTTGAAGAAATAAGTCACCATTAGGTCCAAATCTCTTTTGTTGATACTCTAAGATTTCTTTTTCTTTGAAGAAAATATCTTCCTCTCTTTCTTCAATAAGTTCTTTAGTAAGAAGAACACGTTCGTTATTGAGGTCTTTCCTCATTTGTTCTACTTCTTTTAATTCAGCTTCGATTTCCACTTTCCATTTTTGTACTTTGGTTTCCAGGTCAGCTGAAGCTTCATTATATTCAGGTACATTTTCTAAGATATAATCCATATCTATATATCCGACTCTTATACCTTTTTGAGCTTCTGCTGTGTTGGAGAAAGATAACCAAAGGATAGCGGCTAATACTAAAAGAACTTTTGTTTTCATGATCCTGTTTTGTTTATAGAAATAATCGTGCCAAAATTAAAATTGTTGTCCAATGATAAAGTGAGTCTCCCATCCATTATTTCCTGTCGTACCTGGAATTGGGTCAAAACCATACCCAAAATCAATACCCAGCAATCCAAAGGCTGGCATAAATATACGTAAACCAGCTCCAGCAGAACGATTTAATTGAAACGGATTGAATCCTCTAAAGCTATCATAAGATGCTCCACCTTCTAAAAACGTCAGCATGTAAATAGAAGCTGATGGTTTTAGAGTAATAGGATAACGAAGCTCTAACGAATATTTATTATAAATTGTTGCCCCATCTTCTACAAAATCTGGATCATTTGCTCTACTTAATGGTATTAGCGATTGGTTTGGATATCCTCTAAGTGCTACAACTTCTCTTCCGTCCAAGGCTGTTGCTCCTAATCCATCTCCTCCTAAGAAGAACCTTTCAAAAGGAATATTTCCTCGATCATTATTATAAGCTCCAAGAAAACCATACTCAGCTCTGGTTCTCAATACCAATGGTTGTTTTCCTATTTTGGCAAGAGTTGTATACCAAGTAGCATCAAATTTTATCTTGTAATATTCTAACCAATCAAATCGTTCTTGATCTATTTCACCTCTTTCAGTTGACAGATCAAGAAGTTCATCAGTACTTAATCCCGAGTTTGGATCATCTAATTGTCCTTGAATTTCTGATCTTCTTTCTGCTAATTCACTATAGTCGGTACCATCCCATATTGAATAGGGCAGAGAAAGTTTAGCAATAAGATTAAATTCTGATCCGGATGTTGGGAAAATAGGATTTACAGCTGTATTGTTTCTATTGATCCCTATAGTGTATGCAAGATTGTTAGATGCACCATCACCAAAGGTAAATAGTCTTGTGTTGTAGTTTTTAAGATTATAATGCTGTATACTTATTGCCTGAGATAAAGTAAAGTAGTTGTCAGGCCAATTTAATCTTTTTGCAATACCAATAGATCCACCAGTAATCAAAAACTTACTATCTCTATCTACATTACGAGTTTGACTATTAAATAAAAATTGGATTGTATGAGAAAAAGAGGTAGAAAGCTGAAATGGTCTTTTTCCACCAAGCCAAGGTTCGATGAATGATAAGCTATATGTTTGGAAGAATTGACTGGCTTGAGCTCTAACACGAAGCGTCTGACCATCTCCCATTGGTAAAGGACTATATGCTTCTTTATTGAAAATATTCCTGATCGAAAAGTTACTAAAGGCTAAACCTAAGGTTCCAACAAAACCTCCACCACCAAAACCACCTTGAAGCTCAATCTGACTCGCTCCTTTTTCAACAACAGGATAGTTGATGTCTATAGTTCCGGCTTGAGGATCAGCATTTTTAAATTGAGGTTCCAATTGCTCTGGATCAAAAAAGCCTAATTGACCTATTTCTCTAACCGTTCTTACAACTAAATCTTTACTATATACTTGACCTGGTTTAGTTCTTAAAATTCGATAAACAACATGATCATTAGTTTTATCATTACCAGTAACCGTAATATGATCAAAATGGACTAGTTTTCCTTCTCGGATTCTTATTTCAAAATCTATAGTGTCGTTTTTTACATTAGTTTCTACGGCATCAATGTTAGAAAATAAATATCCATTATTTTGATACAAGTTAGTAAGATCATTTGCATCCGGTTTAGTGTTGTCAGCAATCTGTTTTTCTAGAAGGACACCATTATATACATCTCCTTTTTTAATTACTAACTGTCTTGCTAGTTGGTTGTCTGTATAAACACTGTTTCCTAAGAAATTAATATCTCCAAAATAGTATTTATTACCTTCTTCTATTTGAAGATTTAGAGATACACTATTGTCATCTTCTACAATTAAAGAATCTGTAGTGATTCGAGCATCTCGATACCCTTTTTCTTTATATTTACTTACAATATTTTCTTTGTCTTCCTGATAATCATTCTTTATATATTTTGAACGTTTCCAAAATCTCCAGAATTTTTTTCGTTTAGTGTTTTTCATTGCTGATCTCACCTTACTGTCAGAAAATTGCTCGTTTCCGTTAATTCTAATATTATCCACTTTTACACGATCACCTTTGTCAATACGAACTAACATGTTAACCTTATTAGTTGGAACGGTATCCTTAATAGGGGTGGTGTTAATAATAACTTTAGTGTTAAGAAAACCGTCTTTACGATATTTATTGGTAATAAAGTTACGTGTTGTAGTAATAAGATTTTCAGTCACTTTTGTTCCTGGGTTAAGACTATTGTCTTTAATCAAATCTTCTGCTTTACGCTTTCTAACACCTTCTATACGAGCTTGGTTTAATTCTGGGACTTCTTGGATATTAATCTCAAGGTAGGCAGTATCTCCTTCAACTTTAGTAATATAAAAGTTTATATCACTAAATAATTCAAGGTCCCAAAGTTTCTTTATAACCTGACTTATACGATCGCCTGGTAATGAAATCCGTTCACCATTTTTAAGACCTGTAAAGGTTATAATAGTATTCTTACTATAAGTAGATATTCCAGTTACCTCTATATCTCCAATAATATACTCTTTTCCTCTAGTATCCGGTAAGTTTTGTGCCGAAAGTAATATTGTATTTAGTAAAAATGCAATAAATGTAAAATACGTAATTGGTAATTTTTTTGTCATCTTTTTAACTAAGCTGCTCACTAGTTTTTCCAAATCTTCTTTCTCTTTGTTGATAATTTAAAATGGCTTCAAATAAGTCTGTTCTTTTAAAATCAGGCCATAATATTTCAGTAAAATATAATTCTGCATACGCAATCTGCCATAATAAGAAATTACTAATACGTTGTTCTCCACTAGTTCGTATTAATAAATCTACATCTGGTAGCGTTTTGGTATACAAATGCTCATTAATGACTGCTTCATTTATAAGATGTGGCGAAAGTACATTATTTTTAACTTTATTGCTTATTTCTTGAATAGTTTTTATTAGCTCTTCTCGACTACCATAACTAAGAGCTAAGGAAAGTGTCATATGCTTGTTATCCTTAGTCTTTTCAATAACTTCTAGTAATTCCTTTCTCGCCTTTTCGGGTAGAGCTTGTAAGTTTCCGATGGCGTTTAGACGGATATTATTTTTTTGTAGTGTTTTTATTTCTTTTTTTAATGAGCTTACTAAAAGTCTCATTAAAGTTTCTATTTCTAACTTAGGTCTGTTCCAGTTTTCTGTAGAAAATGCATACAACGTAAGATACTTTATTCCTATATCTGCTGCTCCTTCTACAACTTCTCTAACGGCTTTTGTCCCATTTTCGTGACCAACAGCTCTAAAGAATCCTTTCTTTTTTGCCCATCTGCCATTACCATCCATAATGATGGCTACATGTTTTGGAATGTTAGAATTGAGTTGTTCTTTATTAATCATTTTTAGAATGCACAATAACATGGGATTCTACCCCATGTGTAGGATAATGTTATGCCGGTAAATACATACCAATCATTATTATCCAAGTTACCAAATCCTGTTCCAAACGCACTGTCTGGATCACTTCCGTCTAAATTATCAGTGAATGTATATCTTGCTCCAATTTCTGCACCTAATACCCAGTGGCGTGCAATAGTTTTCTTAACACCAACTACGATTGGTATAGCAACACTCCATTTTTCACTATAGGAACTAATTTGATTGCCATTGTTAGGGTCAATCGCTTTAGCACTATAATTGAAACCAGTCAGGCCTGTGTATAGATATGGGGTAAATTGTGGTTCACCATCATATAAATACCATTCCCAGAAGTTAAATTCTAACCCTGCAGATAACTCTTTTACAGAATTATTAAAGCTGTAACCTCTTTGTACCCTCCTGTCATCTCCTCTAGAATCATTTGATTTAAGGTTGGCATATAAGAAAGATGCTCTAAAAGCGTGTCTTTTACTTCGATTCCATTTTCCGATTGCTCCAATAGCAAAGGAATTAGGTGAAATATAGTACGTAGAACCTATATCTCCAATATAATTAGAACCACCAGCCATCAGTCCAACCTCATAGGTTTGTGAAGTGATAGATTGTCCAAAAAACAAAATTAATACAAAGGTTGCTAAGTATCTCATAGATTTTCAAAAGTTTGCAAATATAACAATTAACTTTAGTACACAAGAATTTGAGTAAAATAGTATGAATTAAAAAACACTTTTTAGTAGATTTTATTGTCTAATTACGTTTATCTTCACCCCAAAGCATTTTTTTTCGCAATGTTTTTAAGAAACTATCACCTTCTAAAACTACCATATTTATTTTAAAAGGAGCTTTTTTAATAACAACTGTAGCTTCATTAGGTAAAGTGTGTATTCTTGAATCTAGAGAAACTAAATAAGTGTCTTCTCTTCCTGAAACTTGTAACTTAATTTCTTTGTCATCGGGAATAACTAATGGTCTTGCATTAAGGTTATGAGGTGCAATAGGTGTAAGTACCATGCTTTCTGCATCAGGCATCATAACAGGACCGCCGCAACTTAAGGAATATCCTGTAGAACCAGTTGGAGAAGAGACAATGAGTCCATCCGCCCAATAAGAAGTCAGAAATTCATCATTAAGACTGGTGTGGACTGTTATCATCGAAGTGGTATTTCTTCTACTGACAGCAATTTCATTCATTGCAAAGTTTAGAACTCCGAATTCTTCTGTTGGAGGAACAGTATCTATTGTTACAATTGTTCTTGGAGAAATATGAAATTTCTTATCCAATATAAGGTTAATTGTATCTTTTATTTCTTCTTTTTGAATGGTTGCTAAAAAACCTAATCTTCCGGTATTTATTCCAGCAATTGGAATACCTAAGTCTCTTACGTAAGTAATCGTTTTTAGAATAGTTCCATCTCCACCAATGCTGAAAAAAAGATCGTATGAGTGGTCTAACTCCTCAAAAGTGCTAAAATGAGAATAACTTTTGTCAATATCATCGTGAAGGTTGATGAGCTCGAGAAAGTTTTTCTCAATGACTACCTCGATGTTATTTTTGTCCAGCGCTTCTAATAATTGTTGGATATATATTCCAGACTTTTCGTGATAGAACTGGCCGTAAATACCTATCTTCATTATGATTGGATTTGTTAGGTGTTAGTTGATGTTGTTTATTAAATATTAAGGTATTTTTCTAAATACTGAGATCTTTCTTTAAGATTGTTTAAAAATGAATCCTCTTGATGCTTAGAGACAATATTGTAACTGTACCTTCTAAAGGTCTGAACGATATTGTTTACATCACTGTCATTTATTTTTAACGTAATTTGAGTTACATCATTTTCCATGTTAGAGATAAAAAGACCAAGTAATTTAGCATTATTCGATTCTACGATTTGTGAAACTTCGCTAAAAGAATAATCTAAAACACCTTTTTCTACAATTAAAATATTACCTGGTTCACTTAGGAAAGGAGTTTCGTTAAAAAGATTCATAATATCTCTTAATTCAAAATACCCTTGATAGTTGTTGTCGTCGTCAAGAACAGGTAATATGTTAGAATGATTTTGAGCAAAGGATTCTAAAATATCTAACCAGTTGGTGTTAGTTCTAACAAAAAAACCTTCTAAAGCGTATAGATAGGATTCTAATACCTTTTCAGTTTCGAAACATCTAACATCTGCTTCTGATATACATCCTACATAAATACCATCCTTCAAAACCGGAAAGTGGGTGTAAGTGAGTTCATTAAATAATAATTGTGCGTCCGCAACCTTAGCGGCTGTGGACAGTGGATCTATTTCGTTTATTATATATAAGCTTGTCTTCATATTCCCGGGGCTTTTTATGCAAATTAATCAAAAATATGTAACCGACGCACTCTCAAGTTCGTATTTTTGCTTTTTATTAAAAGTTATATCAAAAACTATGACAAAATTAAGTGTTAATGTCAATAAAATAGCAACGCTACGCAATTCAAGAGGAGGTGATACACCAAATTTGCTTAAAGTGGCGGCTGATATTCAGAATTTTGGAGGAGAAGGAATCACTATTCATCCTCGACCTGATGAAAGACATATTAGGTATCAAGATGCTTATGATTTAAAACCAGTAGTTCATACGGAATATAATATAGAAGGAAATCCAATACCGGAATTTATTAACTTAGTGAACGAGATTAACCCAACTCAAGTAACTTTAGTTCCAGATGCGGTTGATGCTATTACTAGTGATGCAGGTTGGAATACTGTAAAACATAAGAGTTTTTTAAGCGAGGTGATTTCAGAGTTTAAAAAAAATAATATAAGGACTTCGGTTTTTGTGGATCCCATAAAAGAGATGGTTGAAGGGGCTAAAGAAATTGGTGCTGATCGAATAGAATTGTATACAGAATCTTTCGCATCAGAATACGCTAAAGGTAATTTAGATTCGGTTCTACCATATACGCAATGTGCTAAGTTAGCTTTGGATTTAGGGATAGGTATAAACGCAGGTCACGATCTTTCTCTCGATAATATTAAATTTTTTAAAGAAAATATTCCTGGATTGCTAGAGGTTTCTATTGGGCATGCGTTGATAAGTGAATCCCTGTATCTTGGATTGGAAAACGTCGTAAATATGTATTTGCACAAACTTAAATAATGAAAGCATGAGATTACACGCTAACGTCTTTGGGGAAGGAAGACCATTTTTGATTTTACATGGGTTTCTTGGTATGGGAGATAATTGGAAAACTCTTGCTAAGAAGATATCTGAATATGGGTATCAAATACATTTGATAGATCAAAGAAATCACGGTCGTAGCCCTCATAATGATCAATTTAGCTATAAACTTTTGGCTTCTGACTTGTTAGAATATTGTAATAGTAATAACCTGAAAGATATAATACTTTTAGGTCATTCCATGGGAGGTAAGACTGCTATGTTCTTTGCGGTTAATCATCCTGAGTTACTTGAGAAATTGATAATTGCTGATATTGGACCAAAATATTATCCATTACATCATCAAGATATTCTTGATGGACTTAGTTCTTTAGATTTTGATGTATTAAAAACTAGAGGAGAAGTCGATAAAGCTTTAAGTGTATATGTGCAGGATACAGGAGTGCGGATGTTTTTGATGAAAAACCTGTTTTGGAAGGAGAAGAGTGAACTTGGGTTGCGCATGAATTTGGATGGTTTGATACAAAATTCCTCAGAAATCGGAGTAGAATTTCCAGAAGATTCCGTTTATAAAGGAGAAACACTTTTTCTTAAAGGAGCGAAATCTAATTATATTTTGAACGAAGACGAGGTTCGGATTAAAAAGCAATTTTCCCAATCACGGATTAATGAAATTTCTAATGCAGGACATTGGTTGCACGCGGAAAATCCCGCCGAATTTTTAGCATCAGTATTAGAATTTATTAAAAATTAAACAAAAAATGCTATGTATGCATAATATTTTAATGATTTAGTTGGATAATTGGTATTTTCTGCTAAATTTGGAGCATTATTTTTTCAATATTCTTAAAAAAACAAAAACAATTCTAATTTATTATGAAAAAACTACTATTATTAGTTCTATTCGCCTTAGTGACTTTGGTCACCTATGCTGGTGGATATAGAGTTAGTGTGCAAGGGCAGAGAGCTATGGCTATGGGGCATACAGGTGTTGCTGTGGTAAATAGTGCGGAACTGGTATTCTTCAATCCTGCGGGTCTTGTATATTTAGAAAACAAATTAAATGTAAGTGCTGGTGTCAGTGGTATTTTTACTGATGTAATTTATCAGAACTCTGATCTCGGAATTTCTTCTGAGACAGATAGTTCTGTGGGGACACCGCTTAATTTGTACGGATCTTATAAAGTTAATGATTGGTTAGCTTTAGGGCTTGGGGTTTATACTCCTTATGGTAGTGAGGTGACTTGGCCAACTGACTGGGCAGGTTCTCACTTAGTAAATAATATTGAATTAGCTGCTATCTATATCCAACCAGTAGTTTCTATAAAACTTTCTGATCAGTTTAGTATTGGTGGTGGACCGATTTATGTTACAGGTTCTGTTAATTTTAATAGGAATGCGAACAGGACATTATCTGATATAGATGGTAATCGTTCTAATATTACAATTGATGATTCTGGCGTAAGTAACTGGGGATGGAGCATAAGTGCTATGTTTAATCCAACAGAAAACTTCAGATTAGGATTCAATTACCGTAGTGAGATTATTCTTGAAGCAGAGGGAGGAGAAGCAACTTTTAGTAATTTTCCTAATTCTCCTGCGACACCAGCAAACGGAACAACTACATTTGATGCAGAGCTACCTTTGCCGGCTGAATTATCTGTAGGACTTTCATATCAATTTCATAAGAAATGGTTGTTTGCGTTTGATTACAACAGACAATTTTGGGATGTATATGAATCTTTAGATATTCAATTTGGAACTGGGGCGACTTCATTAAACACACGTAACTACAAAAATTCTTCTGTATACCGTTTTGGATTACAGTATGATGCTACTTCTAAAATTTCTTTAAGAGCTGGGTATTATATTGACGAGTCTCCAGTACAATCTGGATTTTTTGCGCCAGAGACGCCGCGTAATGATTCTCAGGGATATACCGGTGGTATAAGTTTTGCAATTACTCCTAAGTTAGCAATTGATGCTTCCTTCTTCTATTTGAGATTCGAAGAAGTTAATGAATCATATGATTTTTATCAAGAAAATGGACAAAATGTACCTTTTCGTGGAACATATAAATCAAGCGCATTTGCGCCAGGACTTGGTTTAACTTATAAATTATAATTTGAAGATGAAAAAAAATATAAAATATTTAGCAATTCTGGCATTAGGTTTAGTAGCTTGTGAATCAGAATTTGATAATCCGATCGATGAAGCTGGAGTGTACTCTAGCGGTGAGGCTGACTTTTCTAATTTTGTTGCTTTAGGAAATTCTCTAACTGCAGGTTTTGCGGATGGAGCATTATATATAACAGGGCAGGAAAATTCATACCCTAATATATTATCTCAGCAATTCGCATTAGCTGGTGGAGGAGAATTTACGCAGCCTTTAATGGCTGATAATGTTGGTGGGTTTGCAGGTCAAACTGCTGCTTTTCCTCCTAGATTTGTTTTAGCTTTTGATGCAGAAGGTAATCCTGGTCCTGCAGTATATACCGGAGCAGCACCTTCTACAGATATTACAGCTAATTTAGGAGCTTCTTTCAACAATATGGGAGTTCCTGGAGCAAGAGTTTACCATTTAGGATTTCCCGGATATGGTGCTTTAAATCCATATTTTGGACGTTTTGCTAGTGAGCCTAATGCCACTGTGATTGGAGATGCAGTAGCGCAGAGTCCTACATTTTTTAGTTTATGGATAGGAAATAATGATATTTTAGGATACGCTACATCAGGTGGTGTAGGTGTAGATCATAATGTAACAGGTAATACAGATCCTAGTACATATTCTCCTATAGGTTTAGATATCACAAATAATGGTGTATTTGATAATACGTATAGAGCCTTGATTGGAGCTCTTGTGTCTACAGGTGCAAAAGGAGTAGTACTTAATTTACCTAATGTAACTACATTACCTTTCTTTACCACAGTGCCATTCGCTCCTCTAAGTCCATTAGACCCTAATTTTGGGCCGCAAATACCTACATTAAATGCTACTTATGGTCAATTAAATGGAGCATTTGCATTTTTGGGTGTTCCTGAAAGATCAATTCAATTTTCTACAACGGGAGCTAGTCCGGTTGTTGTAAGAGACGAATCATTGACGGATATATCAGCTCAACTAGTACAGGTTTTAACACCAGCTTTAGGTCCTGCACAAGCTGCAATTTTTGCAGCTCAATATGGACAAGCAAGACAGGCAACAGCTAATGATTTATTAGTTTTAACTAGTTCTGGTGTTATCGGTCAAGTAAATCAGGAGAGATTGGCAGAATTAATGAGTTTTGGTTTAACGCAAGCACAAGCGGGCCAATTATCAGTTAATGGTGTGACCTATCCGTTACAGGATCAATATGTATTAACTCCAGGTGAACAATCTTTAGTGGAGAACGCTCGTTTGTCATTTAACACTTCAATCGCTACTATTGCTTCAGAGAATGGTCTAGCTTTTTATAACGTTGCAAATGATTTAGCACAAGCTGCTAACGGTGGGATTCCATTTGATGGAGGGGTAATAACCTCTGATTTTGTTACTGGTGGTGGATTTTCTCTAGATGGAGTACATCCTACACCTAGAGCACATGCTTTAGTGACTAATGGTATTATTAATGCTATAGAGATTGCGTATGGAGCAACATTGCCTTCAGTAAATCCTGGGGATTATGGAACGGTTACATTAAGTAATGATGTAGGTGTGAACTAATATCAAGATTTTATAATATATTTTTAAAACCTGTTAAGAGATTAACAGGTTTTTTTATTGCTTTGTTTTTAGTTACTTTGATAATCAATCTAAACCTTTACTTATGAAATTCTTATTAAAAATGATTCTTAGCGCTGTTGCCGTTTTGGTATTAGCAGAAATTTTACCTGGAGCTAGTGTCGATAATTATGTAAGTGCTCTTATTGTGGCAGTTCTTTTGGCGATTCTTAATGCTATCGTTAAGCCTTTATTGGTTATATTAACCTTACCAGTAACTATCGTTACTTTAGGATTGTTTTTGTTAGTAATTAATGCAGCAATCATACTAATGGCCGATCATTTTGTTTCAGGTTTTAATGTTAATGGCTGGTTATGGGCGTTGATATTTAGTATTTTGCTATCTGTGTTTCAATCTATATTATACTCTATTTTAAAGAAAGATAAAAGCTAACTGTTTTTCAGGAAGTTAAAACTTTGTTGAGTTGTAAAAAAGTATTACTTTTGCAACCCGATTTTTAGTACAAAAAAGTAGAGATAATGAATATTTCAAAAGAGCAATTAGACGATTTAAATGCTGTAGTAACAGTAGATATTGCAAAAGCAGATTATAACGATAAGGTAGAGAACATTCTTAAAGATTATCGTAAGAACGCCAATATTCCTGGTTTTAGAAAAGGTCACGTTCCTATGGGATTGGTTAAAAAGCAATATGGAAAGGCAGTTTTAGTAGATGAAGTTAATAAACTACTACAAGATGCTCTTAATAAGTATCTGACAGAAGAAAAGCTTGATGTTTTAGGTAATCCATTGCCTAAAGAACAAGATAGCTTTGATTGGGATACTGATGATTATTCTTTTGAATTTGAGTTAGGTTTAGCACCAAAATTTGAAATTAAACTTAATGGTAAAAAAGCTATAACTAATTATAAGATTGTTGCTACTGATGAAATGATTGATAATCAAATCACAACTATCCAAAAGCAATATGGTAAGTTAGTGCCAAAAGAAACTGCTGAGAAAGACGATTTAATTAATGGTACTTTCTTAAATGAAGAAAAAGAAATAGAGAATCAAACAACTATTTCTTTAGATAAAATAAAAGGAAAAAGAAACTCAGATAAATTTATCGGTTCTAAAGTTGGAGATGTACTAACATTAAAAACTAAAGGATTATTTTCTGATGATAATGATTTGATGAATGCTTTAAAAGTTAGTCAGGAAGATGTTAAAGGTCTTGATGTCGAAGTAACTTTTACTATTTCTGAAATCAATAATCAGGAACTAGCTGATTTGGATCAAGACTTATTTGATAAATTATATGGTAAAGACGGTGTAAAATCCGTTACTGAACTTAAAGAAAAAATCAAAGAGGATGCTGCGCGTCAGTTTGTTCAACAATCCGATCAGCAGTTGCTTAATGACGTAACTGAAAGTGTTCTTGAGAACACTAAGTTTGATTTACCAGCAGAATTTTTGCAAAAATGGATTCAGACTACAGGTGAGCAGCCTTTGACAGAAGATCAAGCAAAGGATGAGTATGAGAAGAGTGAAAAAGGATTACGTTTCCAATTAATAGAAGGAAAAATAATCACTGATAACAATCTTCAGGTTACTTTTGAAGAATTAAAGGAATTTGCTAAAGATTTGATAAAAGGACAAATGGCTCAATTTGGTCAGATGTCACCAGAAGATAAAGAGCTAGAAGATATTGCAGCTAGAATTTTATCTAATCAAGATGAAGTGAAAAGAATTTCTGAACAATTAATGAGCCAGAAATTACTTGCCTACTATAAGGATAACGTTAAATTGAAAGAAAAAGAAGTGACTTTTGACGATTTTGTAAAAGAAGTTTACAAATAATCAACATACACTAATAAGGAATTTATACTTATATTTAGGGCGTTAAACCAAGATTGGATTAACGCCTTTTTTATAAAAATAAAATTTCAGAAAAAGAACATATGAATTACGGAAAAGAATTCGAAAAATACGCTACACAGCATCATGGTATTAATAGTAATTACTATGATAAAATTATCAGTAGTATGTATCCAACTGGGATGACTCCTAATATTATAGAAGAACGTCAAATGAACGTAGCCATTTTTGATGTATTTTCTCGTTTGATGATGGATCGTATTATCTTTTTGGGTACAGGTATCAATGATCAGGTAGCTAACATTATACAAGCACAGCTTTTGTTTTTGGAGAGTGTAGATTCTACAAAAGACATACAGATTTATATAAACTCTCCAGGAGGTAGTGTATACGCAGGTTTAGGTATTTATGATACTATGCAATTTATTAAACCTGATGTAGCAACAATATGTACTGGGATGGCGGCATCAATGGGAGCAGTATTATTATGTGCAGGTGAGAAAGGAAAACGTTCTGGTTTACCACATAGTAGAGTAATGATTCATCAACCACTTGGTGGTGCTCAAGGGCAAGCTAGTGATATAGAAATTACTGCTCGCGAAATATTGATACTAAAAGAAGAATTATATAATATCATAGCAAAACATTCGGGTCAGAGTTATGATAAAGTTTATGAAGATAGTGATAGAGATTATTGGATGAAAGCTGATAAGGCTCTTGAATATGGAATGATAGATGAAATACTTACAAGAGAATAATTTATAGTTAAATAATAATAGCAGATAAAGATCGTCTGCACCCCTAGAAATAAGTCTATCAATAAGTGAAATATAAGGTAGACGATTTTTGTTGAAATAGATAATTATGCCGAAAGAAGATTTAGAATGCTCGTTTTGTGGAAGAAAGAAGCCTGAGACTAATTTGCTAATTGCTGGGTTAGATGCGCATATATGTGACCGTTGTATCGTACAGGCTCATGGAATTGTTGTAGAAGAGGCTAGAGATGAGGAAACAGGAGAACTTAGCTCAGAATTAATGCTTCGTAAGCCTATGGCTATAAAGAAATTTCTGGATGAATATGTAATCGGACAGGAGTTTACTAAAAAAGTAATGTCTGTTGCTGTATATAATCATTACAAACGTTTATTACAGCCTACTACTGATGATGATATCGAAATACAAAAGAGTAATATCATTATGGTAGGGCAAACAGGAACTGGTAAAACTTTGATTGCAAAGACAATTGCAAAGATGCTTAATGTTCCCTTAGCTATAGTTGATGCTACGGTACTTACGGAAGCTGGGTACGTAGGAGAAGATGTAGAAAGTATTCTTACTCGCTTATTACAAGCGGCTGATTATAATCTCGAAAAAGCTCAAAGAGGTATTGTGTTTATTGATGAGATTGATAAAATTGCCCGTAAAAGTGATAATCCAAGTATTACAAGAGATGTCTCGGGAGAAGGAGTACAACAGGCCTTATTAAAGCTATTAGAAGGAACCGTAGTGAACGTTCCGCCAAAAGGTGGACGTAAGCATCCAGATCAAAAGTTTATTGAAGTAAATACCGAAAATATACTTTTCATAGCTGGAGGAGCTTTTGATGGTATCGAAAATGCGATACAAAAGCGTCTAAATATGCAAGCAATGGGCTTTAGTGCTTCTAAATCAGAGGATATCATTGAAAAAGACAATCTATTGCAATACATTATTCCTAAAGATTTGAAAGATTTTGGATTAATCCCGGAGATAATAGGTCGTCTTCCTGTGTTAACCCATATGAATCCATTGGATAACAATACACTGAGAGCTATTTTAACTGAGCCTAAAAATGCAATTATAAAGCAGTACAAAAAGCTTTTCGAAATGGATAATGTAGAGTTCACTATTACACCAGGAGCTTTAGATTATATAGTAGAAAGGGCTGTGGAGTATAAGTTGGGAGCAAGAGGATTGCGTTCTTTGTGTGAGGCAATTTTAACTGATGCAATGTATGAATTACCAGAGAGTGACGAAACTGAGTTTAGGGTAACAAAGGATTATGCTGAAAAGAAATTGAATAAAACTATAATAAATAAGCTCAAAGCAGTTTCATAACATAGATTCGTTATTATGAAAAATAAAAACTCCTTAAGTTGAAACTTAAGGAGTTTTCTATTTAAAAATACTTTCTTGTAATTATACAAAATTGCTGTTATTCTAAAATTTAGAACGAATCTGAGTTAATCTTTTTCGGAATATAATATTTCTTCTCTTTTCTTAGAGATGATTTCTTCCGTATTTCTTATTACTAAATCTTTACTGTTTTTAAGGTTTATTTTAAATCCATTTTTAGCGATCAATACTTCATAAAAAGCAACTTTAGAAGTTTCTCCGTAACAAACTTTGTTTACATCTGTTATCGTATTTTCAGGAGTAGATATAAACGAAGAAGATCCATTAGAAGCAGTCTTGCTTGTAGAAACATTTTCTTCTTTAATGTTATCATTAGCAATGGTAGTTGTTTTCTGTGCATTAATAGCTGTAGAACAGGAAATAAAAATAAGGCTGAGTAAAATATTTTTCATATTTGGGACGTTTGTTAAATCATAACTAACTGGTAACAAATTTAATACGAAAATAATGTGTGCGAAAGATATTTTTTGTTTTTTAGTTCAATCGTTTTTTTTAACCGATGAAATACTCAATTTTAACTAAAAAGTAAAACTTCTTACGTAATTTTTTTACGCGAAAACCATCGTTTTGAATATTGTAATGGGGAATTTTGCTATTTTTTAATATTGATTTATGCTTTTAGTCATTTAAAGTGAATATGAACCAATCTTGTTTAAGATAAGTAATTCATTCAGATATTTTCTGGAATTAGAGAGCCTAGGTATTTTATGTTGGCCTCCGAGTTTATCATTTTTTTTCAACCAATCATAAAATAAGTAAGGTCTAGCATTATTAATCTGTAGAATATTTAATGTGGTGCTGTTATGCCTTTTTGCTTCATAGTCGCTATTAATGTCCTGAAGGTTACGATCTAGAATATTGGCAAAATGATCAAGATTTTTCGGATGTTTTTTAAACTCAATCATCCACTCGTGAGCACCTTTTTCTTTTCCTTCCATAAAAATTGGAGCCACGGTATAATCGATGATTTCACTATCGGTTTCTTTTGTAGCTTTCCTAAGCGCTTCTTCAGCATTTTCAATAATAAGTTCTTCACCAAATACATTGATATGATGTTTTGTTCTTCCAGATACTTTTATTCTATAAGGATTAATAGAGGTAAAACGAACAGTATCACCAATTTTATATCTCCATAAACCAGCATTCGTAGTAATAATAACAGCATAATTTTTACCAATCTCTACATCACTTAGTGGGATAACTTTCTGATTTGCTTTTCCATAAGTATCCATAAGAATAAATTCATAAAAAATACCATAATCTAGCATTAGCAAAAGCTCCGATGATTCGTTTCGATCTTGGATTGCAAAAAAGCCTTCGGATGCATTGTAAATTTCGTAATATTGAAAAGAATTTCCCGGAAATATTTTTTTGTATTGATCAATATACGGCTCAAAACTTACTCCTCCGTGAAAGTATACTTCGATATTTTTCCATATTTCAAAAAGATTTTCTTGTCCTGTTGTTTCTAATACCTGATTTAATAGAACTAGCATCCAGGATGGGACTCCGGCAAGACTTGTAACATTTTCCAAGACAGTTTCGTTTACAATAGCCATCATTTTTGTTTCCCAATCACTCATTAAAGAAACCTCGTTACTTGGAGTAGAACTAAATTCTGCCCAAAACGGCATATTGTCAATGATAATTGCAGATAAATCACCAAATGAGGTGCCATTTTCTTTATATAATTCTTTACTTCCTCCTAGGCGTAAACTTTTTCCGGTGAAAAGTTTAGAATTTTCATTGTTATTGAGATACATGCATAAAAGATCTTTTCCAGCTGCATAATGGCAATCTTCTAGTGATTCTTGACTTACCGGAATAAATTTACTTTTAGCATTCGTAGTTCCACTAGATTTTGCAAACCACTTAATAGGTGTAGGCCAATATATATTATGTTCTCCCAATCTGCTACGTTCGATCATTTCTTCATAATCTTCATAAGAACGAATGGGAACGCGCTCTTTAAAGGTTTCATAACTATATATTGATGAGAAATCATAGGTCTTGCCAAACTCTGTGTTTTTGGCGGTCTCTAATAAAACATGTAACAACTCTAGCTGTACTTCATTAGGGTATTTTAGAAAAAGCTCCATTTGATGAAAACGCTTTTTTAGAAACCAGCTAGCGATAGAATTTACTAAAGGAATTGGCATTTTTTGATGTATCTTTGGGCCGTAATTAGCATTAATATGATTGTGTGGTTGACTTTTTTCGGAAACTAAAATAACAAAAATAATATCATTCTTTTTACAGATTAACTTATAACTGAACTTTTTATGCAATATCAAGGAGTATTAACCAAAATGCGAACTGAATTAGGGAGCCCAATTCAATACTATTTAGTGTTTGATTCTGATTTTATTCATATAAATCAATTACTGAATAAAACCCTTAGTATAAAATTTGTTGGTTATCAGTGTTTAGCTTGTGGCGAAAACAAAAAAATATATAGACAAGGATATTGTTATGATGATTTTTATAATCAGCCTCAGGTTGGGGATTGGGTAATGCGTCCTGAGCTAAGTAAAGCTCATTTGGATATCGAAGATCGGAATTTGGATTTTGAAAAACAAGCACAGCTTCAGCCGCATATCGTTTATTTAGCTAATTCAAGTAATATCAAGGTTGGTGTAACCCGAAAATCCCAAGTTCCTACTAGATGGATTGACCAAGGAGCTCACGAGGCTATTGAAATTGTAGAAACACCTAATCGATACCTTGCGGGTATCACTGAAGTAGCTTTAAAAGATCATGTAGCTGATAAAACGAATTGGCGAAAAATGCTCAAAAATGAAATTGAGGATAAAAATCTAACAACCTATAGAGATAAACTTAAAGAGTTTATTCCTGATGAAGTAAAAGAGTATTTCTTAGAAAACAATAAGGAAACCGAACTTGATTTTCCTGTATTAAAGTATCCAAGCAAATTAAAGAGCTTAAACCTAGAAAAAACACCCGAATATTCGGGTGTACTAAAAGGAATCAAAGGTCAATACTTAATTTTTGAGGATGATACTGTTTTTAATGTTAGGAATAATGAAGGATATGTAGTTCAGTTAACTATGATTTAATTAGTGTTTTCTTTTGATAGCACTTCAGTTCCATATAATTCACATTGCTCTATAGTTTCTTTAATATGATCCATAGTTGTTCTAGGATTGATTAAGCACATTCTTAATACTACTTGGCCTACAAGTACGGTGGTTACTAGTAGTGCTTCTCTAGAATTAATCATTTTTTCAGATATTTTCTGGTTTATGACATCAATCTCCTTTTCTGTAAAATTTTTATCGATAGGGTTATACCTGAAATTTATTACCGCTAAGGTTGCAGGCGATATGACTTCCCATTTAGAACTTTTTCTTAATAAACCTTCAGTTTGGTCAGCTAATTCGATATTATATTGAATTGCCTTTTTAAAAGAATCCAAACCAAATGTCTTCAGTGACATATAAAATTTTAATGCTCGGAACCGACGAGTTAATTGGATACCGTGGTCATAGAAGTTGATTTCGGATTCATTACCTTCCACGTCTCTTAGATATTCTGGTTTTTCGCTAAAGGTTCCACTAAGCCAATTATGATTTTTAACTAATAAACAACCCATTTCATAAGGCTGGAAAAACCATTTGTGAGGATCTACTGTTAGAGAATCTGCTTTTTCAATACCTTTTAATAATTCCTGTCCATTATTGGCTAGTATTGCTGCACCACCATAAGCTCCATCAATATGGAACCATAATTTTTCTTCGCTACAAATTTTTGCCATTTCATCTAATGGATCTACTGTTCCGGTATTTGTTGTACCGGCAGAGGCAATCAGGCAAAAAGGTTCTAATCCTTGAAGGCGATCCTTAGCAATTGCATTTTTTAATTTATTAAGAGATATTTTGAATTCGAGATCTGTAGGAATAACTCTTATTTGACTTTTTTTAAAGCCTATTACTTTAATCGCTTTTATATTAGAAGAGTGTGCTTGGTCTGATAAGTAAATTACTGCTTTAGAAAAATCATCTCCACATTTTATTCTTCTTGCCGTTACTAATGCAGTAAGGTTAGCCATGGATCCTCCGCTTGTAAAAATACCTCCTCCTTTTTTAGTGCCAAATCCAAAAATTTCTAATAACCAGTTCATCGTAAGTATTTCTAATTCTGCAGCTCCCGGTGATGCAGCCCAGCCTCCAGAGAAAATATTAAACCCAGTAGCAATGGTGTCCGCCATTGCACTAATATAATTACTTGGACCTGGTACGAAAGAAAATGATTTTGGGTGTGATACAATAGTGCTTTGTGGAATAATATTTTCCATTACAAAATTAAGAACTTCATTAGCTTCTGTTGGCTGATGTGGTATATCTTCTGTTAGCAAGTTATCCATTTCTGCCCTAGTAGCTATTGCTACTGGTTTTTTGGAGTCCTGAGTATCAAAATGTTCTACAATATGATCTATAATTGTATAGCCATATTGTTTCATTTCATCTTTAGATAACTCTAGTTTAGCGCTGAGGTCATTTTCTTTCATTGAGATCCTTTTACTTACTTTATTTGCAAAAATATGCGATTTCAAGCAGTATTTACTAGTATATATTTATTAAAAAGATGTATTCTCCTTTGGAACGAAACGATAAAAAAAATACCTAATGACGATACTTAATCAGAATATTGGTAAATACATAGCTATTAAGATTACTCGATATGTATAATAAGTTACTATTCTTCTATGGATACGATAGTTTGGAAATGTCTTCTAATTCCGACCATTCGTTTTTGCTATTCAGTATAGCTTTTACTTAGATAAGTATCAAATACGTAGAGAGAGATGTATTGAATGTTTTAAGAAAAATATATAACTAGGCTATTAGAAACTTTACTCCTTGAACAAAAGAAATGAGGATGAGTGCAACACCAATAATTTTAAATAATTTAGTTTTAGAATCATTAGATTTTTGAGCCATTTTCTTTCCCCATTGACTATATAAGTACAATGTGCCGATTTTACCAAGGTATATTCCCGAAAAGAAAAGAAATAGAGCAATCAGCGGAATATATAGTGTGAGTTCGAAAAGATGTTTGTTTGTCAAGGATATCGCTACTATCCAGTATATAATTACTGGAGGATTTAAAAATGCAAGAGAGAAACCAGTTATAAATTTAGATTTTCCCAATTTGATTTTAGGAGCTTTTACATTTGTGTCTTGTTTGTTTTTTCGTACTAAAAAATAAATACCGATTACTAAAAATATAGAAATAATTACTAATTGAATCCATCGGTTATTTTCGAAAAAACCTGTGAGCTCCATACTACAATGTAGAGCAAAAAAGGCCAATAATACTTCTCCTATACCAGCTGCTAGTGCAATACGTAATGCTTTTCTAGTATTTTCTTTAATTGTTGTGTTAATTACAGCAATGTTAACTGCTCCCAGAGGCAAGGCACCAGCTACCGAAGTTAAAATCCCCAAGATAAGATAGAATGCGATCATAGAGCTTTAGTAGTAATTCTATAGCTTCCCTTACATTTATTAAGAGGATTGCTTCGAATTAAAAAGAAGCCATAATATAAAAATTATCGCTTCTTTTCGGGATGTATAATAGTTGTAGTTTGTGTATTAAAAACTTCTAGTAATTCCGATTCTCATTTTTTTAATAATTTCTTCATAGTAAAGAATCGTTAATATAATTTTTTCTGTGTCTGCATAGGGAATAAGTTCTTCAATAGAAGTTTGCGCAGTGCCTATAGCCTCCTTAGTGGCTTCAGTACTTTTTTTAAGAGATTTTATATTACCAGAATCTTCTTTAATTCCTAAATCGCCTAATCTAACTCCAGGTTCATTGGTTAGAGATAAAAATGGGAGAACGGTTACAATTTCGCGTACTCGATCTTGATATAATTTGATGAGTTCACCTTTTTTTAAATTTTCCAGATCACCAATTGTATGGAATTTGGTAATTTGATCTTTTTTGACAAAAAAAATGGCCTCATCTTTTTCCTGAGCGTTTGCATATTGGAAAATCAGAAAAAAGATGACACCTATTAATAATTTTGATTTAAGCATAATTTAAACTAACGTATTAAAATTCATTTGATGGATTTAGGGCATCCGGGACAAAAAAAAGTATTGTTGTTTTATTATTAAAAGAAGGCAGTGCTTATTGCATTACCATATAATTGTTCATTGCTTTCTTAAGCTGAAATTTTGGGGCTATTTTACTTGTAGGGTCTTCAAAAAGCTTATCTACGCTTACAAAATCTTTAGTGAACCTATTATACTTTAAAACGTTCATTACACCATTATTTGGTTTATAGCTAACTTCTACACCTTCTCCGTGAATATTAAAAAAACTATTATCCATTTTAAAAGCTCTTTCAAGAACTGCTAGAGATGTATAAGAATCATCGAATTTTACCACATTTAAAAAACCAGATATTTTGGAGTTGTGTAAATACACGAGAGCCGAGTTGGTTGCCGAAATAGCTGAAGATGTATGTATGTAATTGGAATTGTTAGAAAGATTTACAAAAGTAGAATTAGTAATCGTTACGTCTGTAATAGCGTTTGGTTTCAAATATCCTGAGCTTTTATTATAACCGTCAATTTCTATTGCATACGATCCTTTTGGGCTATTAATATATGGATGACGTATAGCCATTAAATAATCCAGATCTCCTTTAAAACCTTCACAAATTTGAAAATCATCATCTTCCGCTTTGTATGAAAGCATATTTCTCATATTATTATTTCCTCCTGTCCAATTAAATGAATCCTGACCTGAGTAACTAACCATAATATGATCTATTATTGAGGCTGTACCTATTCCAAATAGAGATAATCCATTAGAGTTTTCTATTCTTTTTGATTTATTACCTGGAAATTCTATTCGGACATATCTTAAAACTGCAGTTTGTTCATCTTGATTACTTCCTCCGTATACAGAATACTGAGGGTTGAAATTTCCTTTGATAACACCATTACCAGATACTGAGTTTACTTTCCCAGAACCAGCTATTATTATTCCACCCCAATCTCCACTTGCTCTTGATTTAGGAGCTTTATTAGATGTGAAAACAATAGGGTAGGCTTCTGATCCAACAGCAATCAATTTAGACCCTCGCGCAATAATAAGATTTGCTGGATTTTCATGATCACCTCTAATTATAGTTCCTTCCTGAATTGTTAGTATGGCATTACTGGTAACATATACATCTCCAGAAAGTAAATACACTGTATCATTACTTAAATAAGTGTCTTCTACTATTATATTAGGTAGTTTTTCATCCGCTTCGGGATAATTTGTAACATTAGGAGTAAAGTTGGTCCAGCCTTTTATCCATTTACTACCGTTTCCATTAAAATCTTGTGCATATGAATTTAGAACAGTAAAAATAAGTAGGATACAAGTAGTCAAGGCGCATCTTAGTTTCATAAAAGTTTTGTTTTGGGGTTATAAATTTAGAAGAAAATTCTTTCTTCTTATTTTAGGATCACTAAGTTAAGGTACTTTTGGAAGAGTAGGTTACGTGTTTTCCGTAAAATATGTACGTTTGTCGTTTTTTTTAAATAAATTAATAAAACTTTAAGAGTATAATTCCTACTTGACGTGAATTTATGTTACTGATTATCAGTAATTTATTAATTGTTTATCTATTTCACTAAAAGTATAAACAAAAATATATTTAGCCTTTAATTTTTTTTATATTAAAAAAACACATTTTTTTAATAATCTGTATATCAGTTATTTGTGTTTTTTATTTTTTTTGGTTTTATTAGAAGTTTCAATGTTTTTTGTAAAAATTTCGTCTTTAAAAAATCAGAAAACGCGAAGAAAGAGAGTTGTACAACAGTTTTTTGTGTATTTAGTCGATTTTATTTTTTTAATTATTAGTTGTTAAAATGAAGATTTAAATGTTTCCTTCTTTACCTAATCGCATCTTTTTAATCATTTCTTCAAAATACAATACTGCCCAGACGATTTTATCTGTATCAGAGTAAGGAATCAGTTCCTTTATAGTGTTTGTTGTATAAACAAATGCCCTATCCGCTATTTCATTATTTTTTTCTACTATTTTAATTTTATCAGAATCTTCCTTAATACCTACATCACTAAGACTGATACCTGGTTTATTGGTTAAGGATAAATAAGGTAGAACTACAAAAATTTCTCTAGCACGTTCTAGATATAGTTCTATTAATGCTCCTTTATTAAGATCTTGTAATTCATCTATAGTATGAAATCTGTTAATCAGTTTGTTGTTATCAAAAAAAACTCCCTTTCTCTTTGTTTGTCCGCTTGTGCTATTAATTGCAAGTATTAATAGAAATAAAGTAATGAATTTTTTCATTATATTAGTTTTTAATGGAAGTATAATTTATTGAACTACCATATAGTTGTTTAATGAATTTTTTAGTGTAAAATCTGGATTGCCTTTGTCCAAAGGGTTGCTGAAAATCTCTTGAGGTTGTTGAAAAGCTTTAGTAAATCGGTTGTATTTAAGTAGGTTAAATGTATCACCGGTTATATTATGATGAGTAATAACACCTTCACTATGTACATTAAAAAAACTGTTATCAAGTTTAAAAGCCGTTTCTATCATTTTAAGAGTTGAGAAAGATTTATCTAATTTAACTACATCAGAAAATCCGGATATATTCGAGTCATTTAAATATAATTCACCAAGGTTGTTTATGGATATTGCTGCTCTGGAATGATGATAATTATTTTCATTCACTAAAGTGATCAGTGTTGCGCCTGTGATATCAATACTAGAAAGTGTTTTAGAATTCTTAAATCCTAAGTTTTTGTTATACCCGTCTACTTCTATTGCATAGGATCCATTGTTGCTTGTGATATAAGGATGTTTAATGGCAAGAATGTTTATAAGCTCACCTCTATATCCTTGTGTGAAGTCAAAATCATCATCATTAGATTTAAAAGAAATAAGATTTTTAGCTTTAGATGCTCCTCCATGCCATTCAAAGGAATCATCTGCAGAATAGCTTACCATAATGTTTTCTACTATAGACTGATTCCCTAGCGAGTATAAAGAAAGCCCATTTGTAGATTTTCCTGCATATTCAATTCTAACATATCTTAAAATTGTAGTTTCCTCCTCAATATTATTACCGCCAAATATACTGTATAATGGATTGAATTTTCCTTTTATAGTACCTTCTCCTTCTATAGTGTTTGCTTTACCTGATCCTATAATAGTAATTCCACCCCAATCACCACTTTTTCTAGAGTTTCGGGATTTGTTAGATGTAAATACAATTGGCAGTGCCTTGCTGCCATCAGCAATTAACTTAGCTCCCTTAGTAATAATTAGATTTGTAGACTTTTCTGTATCTGCTTTTATAAGAGTTCCCTCTTGTATTGTCAATGTAGCATTGTTAGTTACATACACGTCTCCAGATAAAAGATAAACAATATCACTTCTTAGATAAGTGTCCTTGTCTATAATTTCGGGTAATTCTTTATCGTGGATAAGATAATTAGTTTTGTTTGGTTCGAAATTGGTCCAATCTCTGGTCCACTTCATATTATTAGGATTAAAATCATTTTGGGATAATCCCGAAATTGAAATTGTAACAAATAAAAATATGCTTAACAGTTCTCTTTTTTTCATAACTTCATTTTTTAGTCTCCCACTTTGTTAAACCACATTGGGCTATTCATTCAAAAAATCAAAATTTGTTTGTTAGTGTTCTATTTAGTTCGGTGAAATAGGATGAAGATTACATGAAAAATGACTTATTAACATTTTTTTTGTAAAAGTTGAAATATTAGTAGAGTACAAGAAGTTACTCTTTATTTGTGTTTGAGTTGGTTTTTTTTAAGGAGATAAGCTTATGTAATAGCAAAAAAAAACAGCCACATGTGGCTGTTTTTATGAATTCATTAATGCGAGTTTTAGAAATTCCCATTCACCCCTATTCGGATTTTTTTAATCATTTCTTCGTAGTAGAGAATAGACCATACTATTTTTTCTGTATCTGCATAAGGTATAAACTCGGTTATTAAATTATCAGTACTCTCAAATGCATCTGTAGTTGTTTCGTGATGTTTATTTAAGAGTTTTAGGTTGTCAGAGTTTTCCTTAATTCCAATATCAGAAAGACTTACACCTGCTTCATTAGTAAGCGCGATATAGGGTAGTACAGTAATAATTTCGTTTGCTCGTTCTATGTATAATTTAACAAGTTCTCCTTTTTTTAAATCTTCTAATTCATCAATAGTATGAAATTTAGTAATTAAAGTACTTTGATCAAAAAAGATATTCTTTTTAGATTGAGCAAAGCCTGTAGCGGTTAAAAAAAGAGCTAAAAATAGGGTAATTGATTTCATTATAAAGGTATTAATTAAGGTAAAAGTTAATTTTATTGCATCACCGTGTATGTATCACGTGCTTGTTTTAACGTAAATTTTGGGTTTTTAGCGTCTAATGGGTTTTCAAAGAAATCAGATACGTTTCTAAACTGTGTTGTGAACATATTGTATTTAAGAAGTCTTTGTGCTTCATTTATTGGTTCTAAGGGCACTAATATATTAGTATCATGTACATTGAAAATACTATTTTCTAAAGAAAAAGATGTTTCTAAATTAGTATAAGAAGTATAGGATCTATCGAATTTTGCTACATTGGCAAAACCAGATATTCTGGAGTCCGTGACATGTAGCTTAGCTAAATTTTTAGAAGAAATTGCAGCTCCTGTATGTTGATAATTACTACTGTCTGATAAATTGATTAAGGTAGCATCTTTTATGTCCACATTAGATAGTTCTAGAGATGTCATACCTAATTTTTTATCATAACCATCTATTTCTATTGCATAAGAACCGCTAATGTCGGAAATATAGGGATGTCTAATCGCTATGATATTATATAGCTCACCTTGATAGCCTAAAGTAAAATCATAGTCATCATCTTTAGCTTTATATGAAATCAGATTGTTCATGTTTACAGTACCACCAAAAAATTCAAAAGAATCATCAGCAGAATGACTAATCATGATATTGTTAAGAATTGATTTTTTTCCTAAAGCGTATAGGGACAGTCCATTTAATTCTTTTGATTGATTGATTTTCTTTCCTGCATACTCAATTCGCACATAGGTCATAATTGCAGTCATCTCATCTGCATCATCACCACCATAGAGAGAGTACTGTGGGAGAAAATCACCTTCAATAACACCAGCTTTGGATGGAGAATTAATGATTCCTGACCCTGCTATTATAATCCCACCCCAATCACCGCTTTTTCTTGCTTTTGGCGACTTATTAGAGGTGAATATAATAGGCTGTTCTTTTAAACCTCTGGCTATTAGTTTAGCTCCTTTACTGATTACAAGGCTTGTTTGGGTTTTGGTATTACAGCGAATAATCGTTCCCTCTTGTATAGACAGTGTGGCGCCATTAGTTACATATACACTTCCAGATAGAAAATATACCGAATCATTTGTTAAGTGTGTATCTTGATCAATTATAGTAGGAATGTCTTCATCTGATTGCGGATATGCCTCATGATTCGGGTCGAAATTAGCCCATCCATTGATCCATTTCATGGAATCATCGATAATTGTATTTTGGGATAATAGTATCGATGGAAAAAACATCAGTATTGTTAGGGATAAAATAGTTGATTTCATAACTGTTTTAAGGGGGTTTTATTTTTTGGGAATAAAATTATAACTATAAGTGTCCTGCCTATTGCGTCTAACTTTATTAAATAGTTAATCCAATTTTAATAAATTTATTGTGTTGAGGTTGCTATTTCTTTGATGAAATAATTGCAAAAAACATTGAATGTTGTTTGTGAAGTTTTAATGTTTTGATTTTAAATGGTTAATATTCGTTTTCGAATCCAATTAAAATCCAATACTTTTTTCGAGTTTTCCCAGCACTAATGTAATAAGAAATCAGGTTAAAAAAAACTTATTACTAGCAGAACTTTGCTGTGATCATAATTTTTAGATAGATTTTAGAAATCTATCTAAAAATTATAAAATAACAAAAAATCACTAATCCATAATATGTAACTAGGTTTAGTTCTTGGTTTTGGTAGTGTCTTTTTTCTTTTTCTTACCAAGAAAGCCTCCAAAAATATCTTTAGCAGCGTCTTTTAATTTGTCTTCAGGCTTATCAGTAGTTGTTTTAGTTGAGTCTTTATCTTTTTTAGAACCTCCTAATAAATCTGTAAGTACTTTGGTTCCCTCATTCACTATCTTTCCGGTTGCTTTTTCTTTTTGTTTGCTTATGATTTGTTGCGTTAGTTGTTTAACAGCTTGCCCGGTATTAAGATTTATTTTTGGGTTAGAAAAGTTGCCTGATATACCGATGGGCAGTGCAACTTTCATTTCATTCGCCTCTTGATTATTAAGTTGTGAAATTAGTCCACCTACTTCGTCGCCCAAATATTTTGCTGGTACATCTAATGAAACATTGTAATCCATATTCATATCAAAACTATGACTACCTCCAGCAGTTATTTTGATTCCTTCTATATCAAATTCAAAAGGTTTTACATTAATTTTGCCATCATCAAAACTTAGTGATGTTTTAATATCTTTTAAATTCAGTTTATCAAGGTTTAAAAACTCTAGTTTTCCATCTAGTTTAGATAACAACGGTGTCTGAGATGTACTTACTTTAGCGTTTAGTATTTCTGCAAGAGCATTACCTTTTAGAGAATTTAGAACAGGTGTTAAATCATTAGTAAGATTACCATTTAACTTAATTTGTGTTGTTAACGCACCTGTTAAGGCTTTGGCAATAGGAGCTAGTCCTTGTAGTAACTCTAGACTAGAAAATGATTTAGCAATATCAATCTTGCTCAAATCTAAATTCATTCCAAAATTTGGAGTTCCTGATTTTGTAGACACCTTACCATTAAATGCCAGCCCTCCATCAAATAGATTAGATGTCACATTTTGTAAATAGGCAGTCTCATCATTTATTTTTACACTTCCTTTTGTGTTCTTTAGTTCTAAATTGTCATAAATCACTTTTTTTGCATCAAAATTCAATGTTGCATCAATAAAAGATGGAATTTGAAGGGCATCCTCTTTGCCTTTATCATTCGTCTGTTCTTCGGTTGTTTCGTCTCCACTCGCCATAAAATCATTTACAGCAAAAACTTGAGAACTAACATCAAAATTTCCTTTTAAATCTTGTTTAGAAAATAAAAACCCCATTAAGTTATTTATTGTTCCTTGAGCAGTAAGATCTGATTTTCCAGTGGTAACTTCCATTTTATCTAATGTGATAGTTTCTGGTTTAAAACTCACATTGGCTTTTTCAATTTTTATTTCACTAGGTAATTCTGGAGATGCATAGGTGAATTTATCCAAGCTAATCATACCAGCACTTTTTACATTTTGATATTGTTCTTTTTCTAAAGATTGCATATCAAATTTTGTATTGACATTTGCTTTAAGTATTCCATTAAGTTGTTGTTCTAATTCTAAAGGATATGCTTTGTCTAAATTAGCAAGGTTCAATGTTCCATTAACCGCCATATCTACAACCATGTTTGTTGTAATATTGCGCAAACTACCTTTAGCCGCAAAAGTATCTTGATCAATTTTAAAGGTAAGGTTTCCAATATCTATATACATGTCATCAGCTAAACCAGTATCGTTTTTGATTTGCGTGTCTATGTTAATATTCTGAACACTTTTTGGTAAATCAGGATATTTAAAAGAAGCATTGTGTGATGCAATTTTAATATCCATTTTTGGGATATATACGTCATCGACTTTTCCCTTAATAATTCCATTTACGGAGAAATCTCCAGTGGTTTGAACACCGTCTAGATTTTTTGCATATACTTCAGGAATAACGGCTAAGAAATTTTTAAAATCAGATGAGGGAGTTTTAAAACTAAGATTTATATCTGTGTATTTTTCAAAAAGCTGCACAAATCCTTCAAATTCCAGAGGGAGTTGATTTACAAAAGCCTTATTTTCTTTGAATTCGTATCGCTGGTTTTCGAGATCTAGTTCCAATTCAGCTTCAAGTTTCAGTGCATTTTTGTTAAGGTATTTGGTGTTGTCCAAGCTAAAAGAAACTTCAGAACTCGATTGTGTGTCTAGTATGATGTTTTCTCCAGATAAAGACCCATCACCGCTATGATTTACATTGGTCATAAGTAAAGCGATCTTACTTATGTCATTCTGGTATAAAAGTTTACTATTATTTATTTCATAATGATCTAGCTCAAAGGTGAAAGAACCACCTTTCTCTTCAGTAACTACTTCTGTTTCTTTGGGTTTTTTCGCAATGTCAAAATTAGAATTTTCTAATGAGTCTGTCTTGATCCCAATATTGGCTTCGTCAATTATAAATTTCTGAATACTAATAGGTTCCTCAGCACCTTTGAATAATTCGCCTATAGACATGTCTAGAGATATTTTTTTGGCATAAGCCAATGTATCACCTTCAAAAGGAGCGAAATTAATTATTGAAAGCTCGTCAATAATAACAGAAGCCTTTGGAAAGCTCCTAATCAAACTAATATCTACATCAGCAAAATCAACTTTAGCATTTACATGCTCATTTGCCAAATACCGTATTTTGTCTTTTATCGTTCCTCCAAATAAGAGAGGTACTGAAATGATTACTATAATTAACAGAACAACAAGAATTCCGAAGATTTTAAGGGCTTTTTTGATCATTTTGATGCTTTTATGTGAAGTAACGGTTTACAAAGGTACGATGTTGCGATTCTAGAGTTAACTATTTGTTAGATTTTTTTAATATTCAAGATTTAATTCACCTCCTTGTTTTAGTTTAAATCTTTTTCTTAATACATACACAGCTAAATAAAGAAAGGGGGTATCAAAAGCAGCAACCAATACTTTGAATAAAAACCCATTAAGTAATAGGATACCAAAACGATCCCAATCAATAACTTCAGTAACACATAATAACAGTAATACAGTAAATGTGTCTATAAACTGAGAAGCAAAAGTAGAAAAGTTATTTCTGATCCATAGGTGCTTTCCTTTGGTTACTCTTTTCCAAAAATGGAAAATTTGGATATCAATATATTGTGCAAAAAGATACGCCATCATGGAGGCAAAAACAGCAACCGCGGTTGCACCAAAAACTTTGGTAAATGTTTCATCATTGATAGGTGACCAGACAGTGGCAGGAACTTCTTTAGAAACATAAACTATTAATAAAGAGAAAAATGATGCAAAAATACCAGCAGTAACAATTTGATTGGCTTTTCTTTTTCCATAAATTTCACTGATAATATCTGTGATTAAAAAAGTAATAGGATATGGTAAAATTCCTACTGAAATTTCGAAAGTATATACTCCGAAAAAATCCCAGTAAAAAAATTTCTGAAAAATAAGATTAGATGCTACTAATGAGGAAATAAATAGAGCTCCAAGTATCAGATAAATCCTGTATGCTGTTATTTTGTCTTTAAGATTCAGTGGAGTTTTATTCAAAATATATTTAGTTGATAATACTTCACAGAAAAATAAGGTGAAGTGGTTTTGTTTTCCTTAATTTGTCTTTAAAAATACGGAGTTCTGATCAGAAAATAAATTTCCATCTTTGAAAACATCAAATTGCATACATATTTCGTTAGGAAGTAATATAGGAAATCGTCTCAATTATCTTCAGGAAGCTTTACAAGCAATTTATGAAACTATTGGTGATGTAGTTGTGATTTCTAGTGTTTATCAAACACCGGCTTGGGGGTTTAGTAGTGATGATTTTTATAACGCTTGTATTCTAGTGAAGACTTTTTATTCTACTTCAGAAGTGTTGGATATGCTTTTGGAAATCGAAAATTCTTTAGGAAGAGATAGAAAAGATGGTGAAGGATATGAAGCAAGAACTATCGATCTAGATGTTGTTTTTTCTTCTGAAGGAATCATTCAAACCGAAAAGCTAACCGTACCCCATCCGTCTATGCAAGATCGGAAGTTTGTTTTAGAACCGCTTGCGGAAATAGCTAGAGAAGAGGAGCATCCGATATTACATCAAACTGTAGATCAGTTATTGGAAAAAACTACGGACATATCAGTGGTAACCAAACTAAATAAAGTTATTCTAAACCCTAAACAGAAATATTCCTTATCTACTTTTCAATATCTTACTATTGAAGGTAATATTGGAGCGGGTAAAACAAGTTTAGCGCATTTGATAGCAGAAGAGTTTAATGCTAAGTTGGTGTTAGAACGTTTTGCGGACAATCCTTTTTTGCCTAAGTTTTATGAAGATATGGAACGATATGCTTTTCCGTTAGAAATGTCGTTTTTAGCGGATCGTTATCAGCGATTACAGGATGATATCGGTCAATTAGATCTGTTCAAGGATTTTGTAGTTAGTGACTACGATGTGTTTAAATCATTGATTTTTGCCCAAGTAACATTACAGGAAGATGAATATAAGCTTTACAAAAAGGTTTTTGATATTATGTACAGAGATTTACCGAAACCAGGATTGTATGTTTATTTATATCAAAATACAGAGCGCTTACTAGAAAATATAAGAAAACGAGGACGTGATTATGAACAAAAAATTCCTGCAGAATACCTAAATAAAATTAATAAAGGATATCTACAGTTTATAAAAGCACAATCAGATTTTAATGTAAAAGTCATTGATATATCCGACAAAGACTTTATTGTAAATCGAAATGATTATACTTGGATTTTAAACCAATTGATAAAGTAAACTACTCTTTTTGTAATTCACTGGCTACTTTTTGAACTTCATCTAAAACCCGAAGTAAATTACCACTCCAAAGTTTTTCTATCTGAGTTTCTGTGTATCCGCGTTTTACCAATTCTAAGGTTACGTTAAAAGTTTCTGAAGCATCACTCCAACCTTCGATTCCACCGCCGCCATCAAAATCAGAGCTAATACCCACATGTTCAATACCAATTTTATCAACCATATAATCGATATGATTTACAAAATCTACCACATCAACAGCAGGAGGTAAGTCGTTCATTTTTTTAACCTTTGCTCGTCTTACTGCAGCCATTTTTCCTAAAAAGTCGTAGTAGGTTTCTTTTTCTTCAGAACTAAGATCCATTACTTCCTCTCGCTCTAGCCAAGTAACTCCCATAGAATCTGCAATTTGTTTTCCAATTTCTACTTCTCTAACAACTCTCTTTTCGAATTTTTCTGTGTTTAGATATGAAGTAAAAGCAACTGTTTGTACAACACCTCCATTTTCTTTTAACCATTGTAATTGTTCGTCATCTAGATTTCTACTATGATCACATAATGCTCTTGCAGAAGAGTGAGAAGCAATAATAGGTGCTTTAGAAAGCGCAATCATCTGGCGCATTGATTCCTTAGATGGGTGCGATACATCAATCATAATACCCCATTTATTCATTTCAGAAACAACTTCTTTTCCAAGATCACTTAATCCATTGTGTAACCATACATCATCAGCTTCGCCAGTGTTAGAATCACAGAGTTGACTATGTCCATTGTGCGATAATGACATATATCTTCCTCCTAGATCATAAAACTTTTTTACATTATTGATGTCAGTTCCCACTGGATAGCCGTTTTCAATACCAATCATAGCTACCTTTTTGCCAGATTTATGAATTCTACGAACGTCTTCAGAAGTTAATGCTAATTCTATTTGATTTGGTGCAATAGTATCTACTAGTCTGTGAATTGCATCAAATTTGGACAAAGCAATCTTATGCGCTTTATCAAACCCTTCTGTGTTCAGTGAATCTTGTCCTGTATATACGATAAACCAGGCAACATTTAATCCGCCTTTGTTCATTTTAGGTAAGGTAATCTGAGAGTTTAAATCTTGTGTGTAATTTATGGAATCTGTAAAGTTTTTGATATTAATGTCACAATGAGTATCTAGCGTAATAACGTTTTTATGTATTTCTTTCGCCTTTGCAATCAATTGATCCTCTGTCATAGCTTTTTCTTTTATAGGAGTTTCTTTTTTTTGATTACAACCTATTAAAGTTAAACAAATGACTAGTGTTATAGAGATGTATTTCATTTTGAAAACAGTGATTGAGTTAGTTAGCCTTAAACTTACAAAACAAAATCTGAATACCCTATTCCTGATACTCTGTTTATAGTTCTATGGTTGTTGAGATTTGTTTTTCAAACTGTAAACCGTCTGTAGTTTCAATGGATAAAGTAAATGTATATTCTTGATTTTCAAATTGCGATTTATCTAAAAATTCATTTAAAAAATTAACTGATACAATATCGTATAAGAAATTAATATTATGTGCTATTTCTGTTATTTCAGCTAAATTAGAATTGGCGGTGATCGTGTTACCGTTGTATATAAAGTCTTTGTCTAGACTTACAATTAGGGTTTCTTCATTTAACCGGTTTAAAAAGGTGTCATTATCACAGGATGTAGCATAGGCAGAAGTGATAAGATTAAAATTAATATTAGCCGCCGTAGAGTTGCTTGGGCTAAATATTGCATCTAGAACAAACTCATCAGTTATTATAGTTGCAGAACCTTGAGGGGATTGGCTGTTTAGTTCAAAGAGAGTTAAGCTTTCAAAACTTCGTATTTGAAAAATTTGCTCTGGGCAACAACTATAGCTTATTACTGATAGTAAAATAAAAGACATATATAGCTTGATAAACGTTTTAAAATTCTTTTTCATAATATTCCCTTTTTATTAAAAGAGTAAAGATCAGGAGAAAGGTTGCGTTGATTATGTTTATCAAGTTTAAATAAGTGTATGAAAAATGTTTCACGATTTGATTTTAGAAAACAAATCCCAGATTACAACACCTGCACTGACAGAAATATTTAAAGAGTGTTTGCTTCCGTATTGGGGTATTTCGATTACAGTGTTACTAGCAGAAACTACTTCTTGCTGAACACCTTTTACTTCATTTCCAAAAATTACAGCATAAGTTTGGTCAGATTTAGGATTGAAATTATTTAGCATAATAGCATTTTCAGCTTGTTCAATAGATAAAATTTTTATGTTTTTTGATTGAAGTATATTAACCAGATCTAATGTGTTTTGGCAATATTCCCAATCTACCGTGTCCGTTGCTCCAAGTGCCGTTTTCTGAATGTCCTTATGCGGCGGAGTCGCAGTAATACCGCAGAGATATATTTTTTTGACTAAAAAAGCGTCTGCAGTTCTAAATACGGATCCGATATTATTAAGACTTCTGATATTATCTAGAATAATGATCAAAGGAGTCTTTTTTGCTTCTTTAAATTCAGTAACCGTTTTACGATCAAGCTCACTGTTTTTTAGTTTTCTGTTCATTTCCATTACCGCAAAAATATCATTTATTGTCATTCTGACGAAGGTCAGAATCCAAAATTAGTTGATAAAATGGATCCCAGCATACGCTGGGATGACATTTTACTTAGTACTAACCATTAACTTCTGTCAACTAACAACTCTAATAAAAAATTGTGAATAAAAATGAATAACTCCTATTAGCTACGTTTCAAAAAAAAATGGAGAATACTTACTTTAGCCACATCACAAAAATCATATCCTTTTGGCAGCAAAAAAAGAAAAAAAAGTAACTCCATTAATGAAACAATATAATGCGATTAAGGCTAAGTACCCTGATGCATTATTATTGTTTAGAGTAGGGGATTTTTATGAGACTTTTGGCGAAGACGCCATTAAAGCAGCGGCGATTCTTAATATTGTTCAGACCAAAAGAGGAAATGGAAGTGAAAATGAAACTGCTTTGGCAGGATTTCCGCATCATTCTTTAAATACCTATTTGCCTAAACTGGTGAAGGCAGGAGAACGAGTTGCGATTTGTGATCAGTTAGAAGATCCGAAACAGACTAAAACTATCGTAAAAAGAGGAGTCACAGAATTAGTAACTCCTGGAGTTGCTCTTAATGATGAGGTGCTACAGAGCAAGACTAATAATTTTTTATGTGCCTTGCATTATGGTAAAAAAGAATTAGGTGTTGCATTTTTGGATGTTTCTACAGGAGAATTCTTAACAGCACAAGGAAATGTGGCACAGGTAGATAAATTATTGCGTAATTTCAGTCCTAGTGAAGTTTTAATTCCTAAACCAAAGAAGCAAGCTTTTCAGAATGATTTTGGCAATGATTTTCATACTTTTTTCTTGGAAGATTGGGTGTTTAAAACAGATTATGCGGATGAGACATTAAATGAGCATTTTGGAACTACTTCTCTAAAAGGATTCGGGGTTGATCATTTACAAGAAGGTGTTATTGCTGCAGGAGTAATTCTTCATTATTTAGGAGAGACACAGCATCATAAATTAAAGCATATAACAACAGTACAGCGGATTGCAGAAGATGAATATATATGGATGGATCGTTTTACCATTCGTAACCTTGAATTATATAACCCAAATGCGGCGAATGCAGTAACACTTATAGATGTAATTGATAAGACGACTTCTCCTATGGGAGGTCGTACTCTAAAACGTTGGTTGGCACTGCCATTAAAAAATATAGCAAGCATCCAAAAACGTCATGAAGTAGTACAATATTTTTTAGATAATAATGTGTTGCTTCAGAAGATCCAACATCAAATCAAGCAAATCGGAGACATAGAACGTTTGATTTCTAAAGTAGCTACGGGAAAAGTAAATCCGAGAGAAATTATACAACTAAAAAATTCTCTAGAAGCTATAGTTCCTATAAAGGCGCAAGCAGCAAATAGTGATAATGAAGCTTTAAAAGTAATTGGAGATACGCTTCACGATTGTGAATTATTACGTAATAAAATTAAAGAAACGATTAAAGAAGAGGCTCCAGTAAACATCCTAAAAGGAAATACCATTGCGGATGGATATCTTGATGAGTTAGATGAGTTACGTTCCATAGCTTTTTCAGGAAAAGATTATTTGGATAAAATGCTGCAACGGGAAACAGAAGCTACTGGCATTACTTCATTAAAAATAGCTTCTAATAATGTTTTTGGATATTATATTGAGGTAAGAAATACGCACAAGGACAAAGTTCCAGAAACTTGGACACGCAAGCAAACGTTGGTTAACGCAGAAAGATATATAACAGAAGAATTAAAAGAGTACGAAGCCAAAATCTTAGGTGCAGAAGAAAAAATTCTGTTATTAGAACAACAATTATTTAGTGATTTAATTGTTTGGACGCATGAATATATAAAGCCAGTACAGTTAAACGCTAGTCTAATAGGACAATTAGATTGCTTATGTTCTTACGCTCAGTTGGCAAATGAAAATAAATATACACGTCCTATTATTGATGATTCTCATCATCTAGAAATTAAAAATGGACGCCACCCAGTTATAGAGAGACAATTGCCTCCTGGAGAATCATATATAGCTAATGATGTTTCTTTAAATAGAGAAGATCAACAAATGATCATGATTACAGGTCCTAATATGAGTGGTAAATCTGCAATACTAAGACAAACAGCTTTGATTGTTTTATTAGCACAAATGGGAAGCTTTGTTCCTGCGGATGAAGCTAAGATCGGAGCAGTGGATAAGATATTTACCAGAGTAGGAGCGAGTGATAATATTTCTATGGGAGAATCTACTTTTATGGTAGAGATGAATGAAACGGCAAATATCTTGAACAATATATCAGACAGGAGTTTGGTGTTACTTGATGAGATTGGTAGAGGTACAAGTACTTATGACGGTATTTCTATTGCTTGGGCAATTAGTGAATTTCTACATGAGCATCCGGCAAGGCCCAAAACATTGTTTGCGACTCATTATCATGAGCTTAATGAAATGTGTGAAACATTTGATCGAATTAAAAACTATAACGTAGCGGTAAAAGAGTTAAAAGACAATGTACTTTTTTTACGTAAACTAGTTCCTGGAGGGAGTGAGCATAGTTTTGGTATTCATGTGGCAAAGATGGCCGGAATGCCTCAACAAGTGTTGTATAGAGCCAATAAGATGCTTAAGAAATTAGAGAAGTCTCATAGCAGTGAGGAGTTGACAGATAAAATAAAGGGATTTCAGGAAGAAGATGAATTGCAATTAAGCTTCTTTAATTTAGACGATCCATTATTGGAAGAAATAAAGGAAGAAATTGTGAATATTGACATAGATACGCTTACACCGGTGGAAGCTTTGATGAAATTAAATGAGATTAAACGTATGTTAACCAGGAAGAAAGCTTCTACAGTATAAAGTTTTTTATACTTTTTCGAGAAAAGACTTTGGTATTATAAGAAATGTTTTAAATTTGCATCCGCAATAACACATTGCCAAGTTCTTAAAATAACTGCGAAAGTAGCTCAGGGGTAGAGCATCACCTTGCCAAGGTGGGGGTCGCGAGTTCAAATCTCGTCTTTCGCTCTGAGAAAATATACCACGCTCGGGTGGTGGAATTGGTAGACACGTTGGACTTAAAATCCAATGTCCATTAGGACGTACGGGTTCAAGTCCCGTCCCGAGTACTTAAAGCCTTCTTAATCTTTTGATTTTGAAGGCTTTTTTGTTTTTAGATCTTTCTTATCTTTAAATGATAAAAACTTCATTACCAGTTCCTTGTTGCTATTAGTTCTTCAATATGAGCATCAAAACCATAAGCTTTTGAAATGAATTCAAAATTTGTACCTAGACACTCTCTGGCTCCAGTTTCAATTTCACTATTGTTTTCAAAGAATTCATCCTCCATGTCATTTATCTTATTGGTAGCACTATGAGTAAGTTTATAAAGCTCAGGAAGATTCTTGGGCTTTTTGTTTTCGATTGTTAAACATAGCTCTAATAAAATACCCTTGCACTTATCTACTAAAAACTTAGGAAAATAAGAATCTCTATACATACAATCCAAAAACTGAAAATCCTTTATTTTCTGATTAGATAATTCGGTTTGATTATTCATTTTATTAGCTGTGTTTTTCGATTTCCCAGAGTTACAGGAGGTAAAGGTTAAAATAAAAAATAAGTAGCAAACTGTTCTCATCATTCAAGGGATTAATCTGTTAGCTTTCATTTGATTCTTTTCCAAAGTGATCCTTGTTCTTTTTCTTTAGTATTAATGGTTTCTGAGATCTGTAGAACTTTCCCAGTGTCGTGACTACAGAAAAATAATTTTTCAGACAAAATACCATTTCCACTATAAATTTACTCATAAGAAAAATTGGATAAGAACTGGAATAATATATTCATCAAACTTTCCAATTATATACTTAATTATCAATAATAAAGGGGTGTTTCTCTTTTTTTTTTAGGGGTTTTTGTCGATTTAGAAAAGGTGTTTTCACTACTAAAAATAACTCGTTTAAGTTCTAACTTTGATAATTCAATTGATAGGTTTTCTAAGAATAATATAATGAAAATTTAACTTTTCGAAATAGCTTATTAATCTCTTTTCACATTAAACTATAAATTACTTATCATGACTACTCAAAAGACATATAAAAAAAATCATACTACAAAGTATGCGAAATTTTCATTACAAACAATTTTTGTATGCATCTTAAGTTTCTTGACTATAACAGCTTTTTCTCAAATTGCAGGAGGCACAGTAGTTCCAGAAGGAGAGTTAGAGGCCGTAGGGAGATTAGGTGGATGCACAGCAACATTAATAGGCCCAAAAACAGTATTAACGGCTGCGCATTGTGTTTGTAGTGGTGAGACCGCACCTACTGGTTGTAAATCGAGAGAGACATTTACTTTAGTTAATGTTCGCCCGGTTGATGATCCTTCTACTACTATCGATGAATCCTTAACTAGACGTGATATCTCTATACCTGGCACAGTGCGTGTTCATCCTAAATATACATTAGCGAAGATAAATGGAGTGTTTGTTAATAATCATTGGCTTAGTAATGATTATGCAATCTTAGATCTTGACCAAACCGTCTCTAGTTTGGTACTTGATGTACGCCCTTTTGCTGTAGAGACACCTTCAAAACGTCCAAAATTGAAAGATCAGATTACTCTAGTGGGTTTTGGTGGTATTGGAAACCCCTGCAATTCTCCTTTTACAGATAAGCGAAAAATCAATCTGCCACTGCACGAAATTTCTAAAGAAAATATAACCTTACGAATTGGAAAGCCTGGTGCGGGATCTTGTCCTGGAGATTCAGGAGGACCAGCACTAAATATCTCCAGAAATATTGTTGGTGTATCCTCGAGCTCTCCAGGAAACTATGACCCAACCGACCTTGCTTACAACTTTATACATGGATTCCAAAACCTTGATGGAGACCTTTCCTCGGCCCCTGCAGTCGCTCATACTGGTTTAGGTAGATTGGAAGTATTCGTTAGAGGAAAGAATCATAAACTAGTGCAAAGATCTTGGAATGGTACCAGCTGGAGTGGATGGAAAAATCTGGGTGGTGATCTTACCTCTGCACCCACAGTTGTTCATACAGGTTTAGGTAGATTGGAAGTGTTTGTTAGAGGAAAGAATCATAAACTAGTACAAAGATCTTGGAATGGTGTAAGTTGGAGTGGGTGGAAAAATTTGGGGGGTGATCTGGCCTCTGCACCCACAGTGGTTCATACAGGTTTAGGTAGACTAGAAGTGTTCATTCAAGGTAAACATAATGATGATCTAGTACAAAGATCTTGGAATGGTACAAGTTGGAGCGGTTGGAAAAATCTTGGAGGTGATTTATCTGCTGCTCCTACTGCTGTTCATGTCGGTTCGGGAGAATTGGAGGTTTTCGTTAGAGGAAAGAATCATAAACTAGTACAAAGATCTTGGAATGGTGCAAGTTGGAGTGGGTGGAAAAATCTTGGTGGAGATTTAGCTGCTGCCCCATCTGTTGTTCATACAGGTGAGAAACATTTGGAAATATTTATCCGAGGTAAACATAATGATGAATTAGTACAAAAATCATGGAATGGTTCTAATTGGAGTGGTTGGAAAAACCTGCGTGGTAATATCGGCTCGTCTACTGGTTCTGTTTGTATTAGTAATTCTAATTTAGTTACAGGTCGTATAGAAGTCTTCGTTCGTGATAAAAACAATGATTTATTACAACGTTCAATTCCTTATTGATAAAGTGATCATTTTTTCGAACTAGTAAGTATTTTGCTGGTATTTTTAATAGGTGGTTTGGTTTATTCTATAATTTCGTAATCAATACTTAGCTTTCGTAAAGCTCTTAAAGCAGAACCAGAGTTTTTATCCCCTATCTCAATATCTACAGCGTCTCCTTCTAATAGTATGTCTGTAATTTCATTCGCCAAGGATTCATTCATGTTTGATGAAATCTCTAAAATACATTTGACTATAGCTCTTTTATCTGGTCTCTGAGCATCACAAGACAATAAGTTTAATTTCATAATAATAGTTTATTCGTGCAATATACTAGAGTTGAGATAAGTCTGTGTTATATTTAGAACATTATTCTTTTGACAGCAAAAATGAATTATCGGTTTATTGAACCTTAGTTTTAAGGTAGTTTACAATATCAATAAATCTCTTTTCATAAGAATTTTTTCATAAAATTACTCTTATAAGCTCGGCCTAATGGAATTGGTTTTTGATTCATTAAATAAATTTGATTACCAGAGACTCTCTCAATTTTCGAAGTGTTAATAATGTACGATTTGTGCACTCTCATAAATTTTTTAGAAGGCAAAAGTTCCTCCCAGTAACGAAGCCTTTCAGATGATACGTGTTTTTTATTTTGTAAATGAAGTTCTGTATAATCAGCATCGGATACGATGTGGGTAATATCATCAATAAGAATACGTACTAAGTCGTATCCTACTTTTGTGTACACTTCATTCTTTTCTGTTGTCGCTACACTCGGAATTAAATTTTGCTGTTTTGTCTCGACCTTCGAAATAGCTTTAATAAATCGCTGAAATGAAAATGGTTTCAATAAATAATCCACCACATCAAATTCATAACTTTCTAAAGCATAATTAGAGAAAGCAGTTGTAAGAATAACCTGAGGTGGATTAGATAACGTTTTTAAAAAGTCAATGCCGGATATCTTAGGTAAATGAATATCTAAAAAAATAACATCTACTTTGGTCAATTTCATCATTTTCATAGCTTCCAGAGCATCGGTAAAAGTTCCTATGAGTGCTAGCGAACCGGTATCTTCAATGTATTTTTTTAAAATACGCTGTGCTGGTAGTTGATCCTCTATGATGATACATTTCATTGTTCCTGAGACTTTTTTAGATCGATGGTTAATTGAACCTCATATGTTTCTTCATTAGCCTTAATCTCTAATGTATGTGCCTTTGGATATATAATAGCAAGCCGTTTTTTTACATTTTCTAAACCAATTCCGCTATCTAAATTATTTGTGTTGGTCTGCGTTTTATAAGTATTCGAACATTTAAAATAGAGCAACCCGCCCTCAGTAACCTTGATATCTACAAAAATAATTATTCCTCCCGTTTGGCTAGAGCTCCCATGTTTTAAAGCGTTCTCAAGAAAAGCAATCAAAATAAGTGGAGCTATCCGAAAATTTAATTGCTCAATACTTTTCGAGAAAGTAATTGTACCGCGTCCTTCTATTTGCAAACGCCCCAGGTTGATAAAGTTTTCTAATTGTTCCACTTCTTTTGAAAGTGAAACATATTTAGCCTTACACTCATAAAGCATATATCGTAGCACACCCGATAACTCTAGGATGATTTCTGGTGTTCGTGGGGATTTTTCGATAGCATATGAGTACAAATTGTTCATATTATTGAACAAGAAATGAGGATTAATTTGCGACTTCAGAAATTGAAGTTCGCTTTCTCTTACAGAGTCTTTTAATTCTTTGACCTCTTTTTGTTTGATAAGGGCATCCCAGCCAAATTTGAATCCTGCCAGGACGGATAAAGTTGGCAAAGTGCTCATAAGATTATATGCAACACCTAAAAACCTGGTACCGCGAGTATCCGGAAAATAGATTTTTTCTAATATAACTTCTTCCACAAAAATTACCCATACCACCACTAATGCGACATATAAGGTGAATTTTAAGTAAGCTCCGGGATATAGAAATTTAGGCAGGAGTATATAATTCACTATAAGTCCCGCAATTACAAAATTCAAGAAGAACACATATTGATAAGGTTTTATCTCGGGATTACGACGGTCAAATGAATAGAAAGTAAATACCACGATATGCAATATCACTTGAAACCAAACTTCTTTATTTAAGAATATTTTTTTCACAATATCGAAAATTGTACAACAAATATAGTTTTTGCTTCTCCAACTATAAGATTTAAAACGTAATCCTCTTAATAATTGCTATAAACGGCAGATCTATCGAGGTCAATGACAATAATGTCGTTTGTCGGATTACAACGGTTGTTTACCCAAATGGATTTTTATTAATCTTTTCTTCTTCTTTTCTTTGAACAATCAAATTATAATTAGCACATAATGAACATACGGTTTCTTTTAATACTATTATTATTTACAGTTGATACCTGGGCTCAAAATGAAGAAATATTGGTTTCGGGATCGCTGGTTGAAGCCGAAACTGGTCAATCTATTCCGTATGCTACGGTTGTCTTAAATGACACAAATTCTAAAGCTACAATTTCTGGAGCTATAACCAATGACAATGGTTTATTTGAGATAAAAACGACAAAAAATGATTTTTATGTTGAAATAAGTTTCATAGGATTTAAAACGATTCAGCTTCGAGATTTAAAAATAAAAGAGAATAAAGTTGACTTAGGAATAATTAAACTTTATCAAGACAGCCAAACATTAGACGAAGTTGTGGTTAGAGGAGAAGTGTCTAAAACAGAGTTTAAATTGGATAAACGTGTTTTTAATGTTGGAAAAGATCTAAGTACAGCAGGAGCTAGTGCATTAGAGGTGCTCAACAATGTACCATCAGTTAATGTTAATATAGAAGGAGAGATAAGTTTAAGAGGAGCCGGAGGAGTGCAAATCCTGATTAATGGAAAACCTTCTGTATTAGCGGATGAATCTAGCAATGCATTGGGAACTATTACAGCAGATATGATTCAAAGTATCGAGATAATCACCAACCCTTCTGCTAAATATGAGGCCTCAGGTACTTCTGGGATTTTAAATATCATTTTAAAAAAAGAAGAGAAAAAAGGTTGGAATGGTTCTATCTCACTTAATACGGGTATACCCGACAATCATAGTATAGGACTTAGCCTTAATCGTAGAACTGAAAAATTCAATCTTTTTACTCAAATGGGTGCAGGTTACCGTTCACTACCTAGAGATAATGAGGCGATTAATCGAAACCTAACAAATAATGAAGTAATTTTTAGCGAAGGAGAGAACTTTAGGAATGAGACTTTTTTTAACATTACGTTAGGTACGGACTACCATTTGAATAAATACAACGTTTTTACTCTATCAGGAAATGTTGCCTACGAAATTGAAGATCAGCCTTCTGAAACTAATTTTAGCTTTTTTGATGCTAGTAATACTTTGGTATCTAGATGGGTGCGGGATGAAGTTACTGAAGCCACCAATCCTAAATGGCAGTATGAGTTTAATTGGAAAAAACAGTTTAAGAATAATGAAGATCATACATTTCAATTAAGTGCTTTGGGTAGTTTCTTTGGAAAAGATCAGTCTTCTTTATTTACAGATACTTCACTTGAAGGAGAAAATGTAGATAGTAACCAACGCACTGCTACTAATTTTCAACAAGCCGATTTTACCTTTAAAGCGGATTATACCAATCCATTGACTAAAGGGTATACTATTGAGACTGGAGTGCAGTATGTCATAAATGATGTGGGGAATGATTTTAAGGTTGAAGATTTAATTGGTGAAGAATATGTAGTAAACGAAAATCTAACGAATGACTTTGAATGGGATCAAAAGGTATTAGGCGTTTACGGTACTGTAGCTTATGAAAATGACACCTGGGGAATTAAAGGAGGTTTACGAGTAGAAAACACGGATTTAGAAACTCTATTAGCAAATACCAATGAAGGTAACTCACGAAATTTTACTAATTTTTTTCCTAGTTTTCACACCTCTTATACGTTTAGTGAGAAGTTTTCGCTTCAAGCTGGTTATTCAAAACGAATTTTTAGACCTCGTCTATGGGATTTGAATCCTTTTTTCAATATTCGAAACAATTTCAATATCCGAACAGGGAACCCAGAATTACAACCTGAGTTCACCAATTCTTATGAGTTAACTAGCATTTATAAAATTGGAAAAGCTAGTATGAGCTCTAGCTTTTATAATCGCTATACCACAGATGTGGTAGAACGTGTATCGACTTTTGTAGATAATGTGAATTTTACTACTCCAGAAAATATTGGTACAAATTCGTCTATAGGTTTTGAAACCAATGGAAAATATAGTCCAGCAAAATGGTTAACTTTTACGGGGGATTTTAATTTTAATTATTTTGACCGAAAGGGAACTTTCGAAGGCCAGATTTTTGACTTTACGGGGAATCAATGGTCCACTCGATTAGGTTCAAAAATTGGTTTGCCTGCCGGGATAGATTTAGAAATTAACGGAAATTATCGTTCTGGATTTGAAACGGTCCAAGGGGAGCAAAGTGGTTTTGCATTTCTCGATATTGGTATGCGTAAAAAAATATTAAAGGGAAAAATAGTGGCAAATCTTGGTATCCGTGATGTTTTTGCTTCTAGAATTCAAGAACGTTTTGTGAATCAACCCACTTTTGAAACCTACAACTTTGGGCAACGTGGACGCTTTTTTACCTTTGGACTAAGTTATGCTTTTGGCAAAGGGGAAGCAATGACTTATTCGGGGAGAAGACGTTAGGAAACTACAAGGAAAATTTCAATATACGCAATTGTCTGTATATATTTTAATTTGATTTTTTGTTAAAAATGGTATGCTTACCAATGTTCGGTTCCCATTTCTCCCTTAAAAGGTCCTACTAAGTCTGGAGTGATCCATCCTGCATAAAATTTACTGGCTTGCGCTTTAACCCGTTCTTGATCTATATAACATTCAAGATGCTGAGGATAGAATGCTATATGATCTTTTAATGATGAAAATTCTGAAAAAGGTTTCGGATACGACCACGCTATCGGTTGGTTGATCAAGGTCTTCAAAGTCCAATAGCTTGCATTACCTTTCCATTCACACATGGAGGTTTTGTCGAGTATTCTTACGAGTGTGTCCATGTCAATATCATACTGAGGTATATAATATGTTGGCGGACTGGCAGTTTCTAAAACAGCTAAAGAATTGCGAGAATCTGCTATCTTTTTACCTTGATAATTCACTACTATGTGTTTGTTGATTTTTTCGATAATTGGAGGACGTGGAAAATCCCAAACAGATCGCTGACCCTTTTTTGGTACTATTGCAAATGGCGGTCTTTCGTTACCCTTATGGCTCCAGTGTTCACGAGCCTTCTCTAACCAATTTGTGGTCGTTCTTTTTTTGTCCTTTCGTTTCATGGATTTAGCCTATATATTTATTGGTTTTTAGAGTAAATTAAATATCCTACAAATAAAAGTAGAATCAGAATTACAACTAGTATTGATAATCTTTTATTGCTATTAACTATCCCTGCAATTATAATAAAGTTAGTTTTCACGTAGTTCTTCCTACCTGTAGACGGTTTAACATATAAATACTCATATACTTCATAAGACAAATTCTATTTTTTGATCAACAAATTATATGCATTAAATAACGAATACTAGCTTTTAACGAATAATGCGCAAAGTAGATGGTACATTCGGACATAACTAAACTCGATTTAAAAGCAAACTTAATTATGAAAAGAGATCTATAATTGTCAAAAAAAAACTCTTCAATCTCTTGCTAATCAATATCATAAATATATACTAATTTGTTTAGGATAGTTACACTACAACAATTATTTTTTCACTAACAAATCAAACTCAATTATCAATCTTTTAACTCATTATAATGAAAAAAACATTAATTACCATCATGTTATTAACCTGTTATTGTGCTATTGCGCAATATAACGCTTCCGCTCCTTGGATGGTAGCACTAGAAAATGAGAAAAAAATATCTGGAACGGATGAGAAAGTAACTTTTGATGAGATCACTACTGCATTTGACAACTATTGGAAAAATCGTGATCACACTAAAAAAGGAAGTGGATACAAACCATTTATGAGATGGAGAGAATATTGGAAAAATGCCGTATTACCAGACGGAACATTACCTTCGCCTGCGTATTTATTCGCTACTACTGACACAAAAAACAAAATGGCGCTTGCTAAAAATGGTAAAGCAGCACCAAGTTGGACACCTATGGGCCCTTTTGATCATAATCAAGCATCTTCATGGTCTCCTGGTCAAGGAAGAATAAATGTTGGGATCATAGACCCAAACAATGAAAATATTATGTACGCTGGAGCTCCAGCCGGAGGAATTTGGAAATCCACTAATAAAGGAGTTGATTGGTCTCCTTTATCAGATAACTTACCTCAAATAGGAGTTTCCGGTATTGCGATAGATCCTAAAAATTCTAATATAATTTACATAGCAACGGGAGATGATGATGCAAGCGATAGTTACAGTATTGGAGTCCTTAAATCAACTAATGGAGGAGCCTCATGGTCTCAAACTGGTCTAAGTTTTTCGAATACACAAACCACGGCAAACGATATCTATATAGATCCTAATGATTCAAATGTGTTATGGGTTGCTACTAGTGCAGGTGTGTATAAAACTACTAATGCAGGTGCTAATTGGACTCGAACGCTGCAAGGAAACATTAAAGATATAAAACTGAAGCCAGGCAATACAAATGTAATATACGCGGCAACGGCATCATCTTTTTATAAATCTACAAATGCAGGTAACAGTTTCTTAAAAATTCAAAGTGGATTACCTTCAAGTTCAGGGAGATTAGTAATCGATGTTACACCAGCAAATCCAAACTATGTATATGTACTAAGTGCACGTCCAAGAGCATCTAGCTATTCTTTTCAAGGATTATATCGTTCAACGAATAGTGGTGACAGCTTTAATAAAACAGCGGAAACTACAAATATTTTTGAAAGTTCTCAAGCTTGGTACGATCTTGCACTTGCCGTTTCTGATAAAAATGCTAATACTGTCTTTGTCGGTTGTCTGAATGTATGGAAATCTACAGATGGCGGAGGTAATTTTTCTAAAATTAATAATTGGTCTTCCCCAAGACAAGCGACATACACTCATGCTGATATACATTTCTTAAGATATTATGATGGAAAGCTTATTTGCGGAAGTGATGGAGGAATCTATATTTCAGAAAATAACGGTCAGAGCTTTAAAGATCTTACCAAAGGACTACAAATTGGGCAATTCTATAGAATTTCTGTAGCAGAAAATAGCAGTGCTGATCACATTGTCGGCGGTTTACAAGATAACGGTGGTTATGCCCTTAATGGAAATGAGTGGAATAACTATTATGGTGCTGATGGTATGGATTGTGCTGTAAGTGGAAATAATGACAATACATATTACGGTTTTATTCAAAATGGTAGTGGCTTGTATGTGACACGAAATAGAGGTGCTAGTCAAAGTCAGATAGCCAATGGTCCAGAGACCGGAAATTGGATTACACCATTGGTATCCGATAAAAATGGTGTTTTATACGCCGGATATTCTAGTTTTTATAAACTCAACGGAAATTCTTTTGAAAAGTTAACTAACTTTAATTTTGGAGGAAAAATTGATCATATAGAGTTAGATCCGATAAATGAGAATATTATGTACGTTGGGCTTAAAAAAAATCTATTCAAAAGTACTAACAAGGGCGTTAACTGGACAAGAATAGAAACTTTTCAAACTAATATCTCTTCTATAGAAGTTCATAATGATGATAACCAAATAGTGTACATTTCAACAAGTGGTTCTAGTAATGGAGGAGTGTTTAGATCCACAAATCAAGGAAGTAATTTTACAAATATTAGTGGTAATCTTCCTAACGAAGGTAAATTTATCGTACGACACCAAAAAGGTACGGCGTCTATATATTTAGGTACTTACCTTGGGGTATATCATAAAAATGGTAATAATGATTGGGAGGATTATTCGCAAAATTTACCAAATGTTGCTGTTCGCGATTTAGAAGTTAACCTTAAAGACCAAGTACTTCTTGCAGCAACTTATGGTCGTGGTGTTTGGAAAGTTCCTCTTGTTAATGCAACAAACTCGGGAGACACAGAAGCTCCTTCTATTCCAACAAATGTAGTAGCTTCTTCTATTACAGACACAAAACTAGTTTTATCCTGGAATGCTTCTACAGATAATGTGGCAGTTACTGGATATGATATTTATTCAGGAAATACAAATCTTAGATCGGTTACAGGAACAACAGCAGCAATTAATAATCTAACAGCAAACACAACCTATGAATTTAGAATAAAAGCTAAAGACGAAGCAGGAAATGAATCTGCATTTAGTGCTACTACAAGTGCCACTACCAATGGAGGTGTATGTACATCAAGCATTGTTTCATTTCCTTATAACGAAGGGTTTGAAAATACACTTGGTGCGTGGTCACAATCTACGGTAGATGATATCAATTGGTCTTTAGATGCTAACGGAACACCATCTAACGGAACCGGACCTGCAAGCGCGACACAAGGGTCTTATTATATGTATGTTGAAGCCTCTGGTAATGGAACTGGATATCCTAATAAAAGAGCGATTCTGACCTCTCCTTGTTTCGATTTAACAGCAACAACTCAAGCTAGCTTTACATTTAGCTACCATATGAATGGTGCTGCAAATATGGGAAGTATCGCTGTAGAGGTAAGCACAGATCAAGGCGTTAACTGGACTAGTATCTGGAGTCAAACCGGTAACCAAGGTAATTCTTGGAAAAATGTGATCATCGACCTTAGTTCATATACTGGTGGCGGAATACAATTGCGATTTAACAGAGTAACAGGAGCTACTTGGCAAGCAGATATTGCAATAGATAAAGTAGCGGTCCTAAATACAATTGTTTCTGCAGATCGATGTGATGGTGTTTCGCAATACAGTACATCAATTTCATATCAAGCAGGTGATGGAGTAGTATATCAGGGTAATCTATGGGAAAAAACAGCAACAAGTTGGACATACCTTGGGGCTTGTGGAACTTCTCTAGTGTCAACTAATTCTGACGTAACAGGAAAAAAACCTCCTACATTAGCAGCTAACAAATTAAGAATATATCCTAATCCTATAAAAGATGCTATTCTTAATATTGTTACAAAAAATCTTGGTACAAAACCATATACAATTTATACAATGTTAGGTCAAATTGTAGATCGAGGAACTTTTGCTACTACTATTAATGTTCAAGCTCTAGAAGCCGGAGTTTACTTCGTTAAAGTAGGAGATCAAAACGTTAAATTTGTAAAAGAATAAAATAAAAGCAAATAACATATCCCTAAACCCTCTTGAAATTGACTTTTCTGGAGGGTTTAGTTTTTTCTTATAATAAAAAATAAAGCAATTAAAATGCTGTTTGATTTGTTTTTAAAAAAAAACGTACGAATAAGAGGTCCCCATAGCCGGGGTGACAGGATTAAACACGTTGATTTTGAAAAAAGGTTATTACGCAAAAAAGAAGTCTAAAAAGTATATTTCTCTGTCAAACTGAGCTTCCTCCAAAGGCGAACCGGTGTCGAAGTTTTTAACATCTTAATATTCAAAATGTCTTCGACAGACTCAGGCTGACAATCAAGTTTAATCAGAATTTAGTTTCTATAACTCCAGTATGAATTTCTTTCCTAAAAATAATTGTGAATAATGCATTCCAAGAATAACTATATAATAGAAAAACAAAAACATTAGTTAACCCCCTTCATATTATAGAAAAAATCAATTCAAAAGTAACATCTAAGACTGTGTCAAATAATTGCTTAATCATCATTATTGTAATGATCAAAAATGATATCAAAAGGAATAAAAGGAAGATTTTTTTAGATCATCTGTTCATTTAGTTTTGACTTGTTCATTACAAGAATTATAAAATACTAGTATTAGTAAACAATATATAGTTTGTCTTTTAAAGAGATATTTAATCATCATTTATTTGAACTTTTTGTATTTACTAAATATTTAGAGTAAAATGTGTTTTAATTCTTTTTTTCACCTTGCTGTACATAATTTATTAATTCTCTCCACTGTTATGAAACCTTCTCAGTACTTAGAAACTCATTTTGATATGAAACTTTGGATTTTGTTTTGTTCCAAAATCGTACAGGTATAGTGGCTGTTGTGCCAAGGTCTATTGACTTCTTATTTTCCAGTTCAATCTCCATCCTAGTTTTAAAGACCTTCGAACCTTTTTTGTAATCAGTGATTTTCTAACCTTAAGACACGAGTGGATTACAATAAGAATCATCGTTTTCCTGGACATCTGGGACACTTTCGCAAGACTGAGCTACACAGCAATTAAAACTAGATTGTATAAAACCAAAATCCATCCTGAAAGGCAATGTTGATTCACTACCCGGATCGTTACACTCGGCAAAAAAAGTCTGATAAGTACGATCTACACAATCCTCATCTGCAAATAATAATCTGTGCTCTCTTAAAATCTCACCAAGCGATCTGACATAATCTCCATAACAATCCCAACTTTCTATCTGTTCAAGATCCTCCAAAAAACACTCAGCAGGAGGACGTTGTTGAAGCAATAATTTACCATTAAAATTACCAGAGTTGTTCGTTATATTAAGACCATTTAAATAATAAAGCTCTAGGCTACCCCAAGGATAACTACTAAGCTTATATTTTTCTTCTAATTGAAAACGATGTTCATTAGCATTATTTGCATAGTCTACCATGTTATCAAAATTTTCAAAACCTAGGGTATTTGCTAACTCTTGTTTTAGAATATCTCCCTCTAATTCGCTAAAATTATTATATTGCCTCATAATTTCTTCTGAACGCTGAGGGTTTATCCTAGATAAGTCTATAGGAGTTTGTAAGATTGAAAGATATTCTATAAAAAGAGGGTCTTCGGAAAGATTTTCAAGAGGTTCTATCATTATTTCTTCTTCATCTTGAACAGAATCATCACTACCGCAATTGGTGATTAAAAAAGAAATTAAAAATAGTATTGTGATTTGTGTGATGGAATTTTTCATATAATACGTTTTAAATATTTTTCAAAAATAAAGATTAGGGGTTTAAAATACTAGATGGTTTTCAGGGGTTTATTAAAGTGATTTCTTCTTTTAAAACTCATACACCGCTCTTCTAATGTCTCTAATTTCTCTGCGATAATAGTGATCAAGTATATGCGGTTGAAAATAATTTATCTCACAACTAACTCACATATAGATCTTTTGCTAATATCCTCGATGTTAAGTAATCTTTTGCAAACGAAATAATGTCTAAGAACTTTAAGAGCTTCATTCCTAAACTTCTAACACAGGTTAACTTCCATAATTTCATAGGTGCTGTTGTAGCCAGTTGTAATTTCAGTATGCTTTTTAGTTTCAAGTTTAACAAACAAATTTTCGTAAATAGGAATTGGATATTTTAACCCTTTATTTTCCCTTTTAATCTCATGTTTTCCTTTTCGTACATTTTATTTTGGTTTAATAATTTTTCCAACCTTTATTTGTAATATTAATTCATATAGAAAACAAAAAAATGAAAGCACTATCTATTTACATTTGTCTGTTCTTACTATGCATATCATGCTCTAATGATGATGACGGTCAGGTATTAAGCGATCTTAATGAGATTACTTCATTTAGTATTAATGAGCAACAGGGCACTATAGATAGTAACACTATTACACTTGAGTTTGATACAGGAACAGATATTACAGCTTTGACTCCTTTTATTGAGCATACAGGGTTAACTATAGTTCCGGCTATTGGTTCGGTACAAGATTTTACAAACCCTGTAGTGTATACTGTCGTTGCTGAAAATGGAGATACTCAAGAGTTTACGGTAACTATTAATGTTAGTTTGGGAACAGCGTCAGGAATAGAATTTATAACGACCTGGTCTGCTAGCGAAATTACCATTCCCACAAATCCAGAATTCACCTATAACTATAATGTAGATTGGAATAATGATGGGGTGGTAGATGAATCTGGAATAACTGGGGATATCACTCATACTTTTGACATCAATGAGGAGCATACCATACGTATAACTGGTATTTTTCCTGCAATACAATTTGACAACATTCCGCTGGATGAGTCTGATAAGATTATCTCTGTGGATCAATGGGGAACGGGAATATGGTTGTCTATGGACGCCGCATTTGCAGATTGTTCTAATCTTGAAGTTCTTGCCACCGATATTCCTGATTTGTCAAACGTGAGCAGTCTATTTGGTATGTTTGTTGCTGCAAGGTTAGCGAATCCTGATGTTAGTAATTGGGATACTGGTAATGTAACGAATCTAGCTGGTATGTTTTTTTCTGCTTCATTAGCAAATCCCGATATTAGTAACTGGAATATTTCTAAAGTTACTGATGCCGGTCTTATGTTTAATGGTTCGGCGTTGTCAACAGAAAACTACGACAAACTACTCATTAGTTTTGCTAATCAAACACGACAAAATGATGTTAGCTTTGGAGCTAATGACACCGCTTTTTGTTCTGATGAAGCAGCTGCCGCAAGAGCTACTTTGATTGGTGAAAGTAATTGGACTATTAGAGATGACGGTCGTGATGTTCAATGTGAATAACCCTGCCAATTTTTGTATAAGAAGTGGAAAAACACACAGATGATAGAAGTGTAGTATACTGCGATTTCTGCCATCTGTATGTTTATAAACCGATATAAAAAATTCGGAACGTGCTATCAAATACGATATGACTTTTCAATAATTTTTATAAATTCAGCTTTTAATTTCTGAATCATTTTTGAAATTAGCTACATTGGAATAAAGGATATATGTCCTTTATATTCCATCGTTTTATTGAACTTTTATCGTTTAGTGTAAAATGCGTTTTGTGCATTTTTACATAGTGTTAGTAAATGGTTCTTTATTGTTGAATTATGAATAATTCATAAAATTCATTATTACCAAACTCCTTTTCCGTTTTGAATAAATCAAATCTAATTTCATTCATTTCGAAATCATAAGGTTCCTTTATTAGTAAGTCTTCTTTTCTTAGCTTAAAAAGCATATCTTTCTTTAATTCCCATTTACTCGAGAAGTAGTGAAACTCACTATCAGTCCCTTGGTAATAGTATCCCTTAAAAGTAGGAGAAGAATTTAGAATAAATACACCTTGAATTTTATTTTTTTCAATTAATTTATAAGACTTAGAACAAGAAAAAAGTATCGCTGAAAGGAAGAGTAATAATATTATTTTTAAATTTTTCATATCTAAGTTTACTAATAATGGTATATTTCTTATTTATCTATCGGTTTATTGAACTTTAATATTTAGTGTAAAAGGTGTTTTAATCCATTTTTATATTTTGTTGTGGCACGTATCTTTTATTCAATCTCCATTCAACATTATTGATATCCCATCCCAATAACCCATTCTTTTCACTCCAATAAAATTGACTTACCTGATTCCCAGTTTTGTTTTCATCATTCTCACCTAAAATTACTTTTACGTCTGAATATATAATTTGATTAATTTTCATTTCTGTATTTGGTATACTATCAAATTCAAACACAGTAAAGCTCGTTTTATTTACATAGTTATGGTTGACAGATTTAGTTCTTATATTTATTCTTAATCCTTTCCAATCAAATGCGAATATTTCGATTAAAAAATCTGGAATAGAATCTGCGATTTTTGAACTATGATGTACTAAATCAATCCCATATTTTTCATATTTATTATGAAAAATTCTATAAGGAACTCTTTCTGTTTTATACCAACCTTTGTATGTTTTTAAACTAATTGTATCTTTTTCACTTCTATTCGATTCGAATACTAACACTTCATTTCCTTTGTACGGAATAAATTGATATTCCGTTTCTTGAATTTTGTATTTAGTCACACAAGAAATCAAAATCATCGTGATAAAAATGTTAATCAATACTAGAAAAGTCTTTTTCATATGTGCCGCAACAAAAATATAAGGGATGTATGTCCTTTGTATTTCATGTAATTTTATCTATTATAATCGTTTTATTGAACTTTATAGTTTTTCTGTCCAAAGATATCTAAACCTTAATTTTTTTACTTTAATTAAATCCCCAGGATAAAATCCTGTATACCAACCTTCGGAATATTGATCATAAATCTTATTTCTTAATTTAAAACCAACACTCATCCATATATCTTCATTAAAAACTACATCTTCATACCCTTCATATGAAACAACGTCATAAAATGCATCTTTACTGTAATTAGACAATTCTCCAACTACTTTGTCCTCAAATTCGATAAACCAACCATAGTTTCTCCCTAAATCTGATTTTTTAAGTTCTATTCTATCTTTATACCATTTAGTGATTTGTGAAAAAATATTCATCGTTTTATTGAACTTTGATTGTTGGTCTAATGACCGCAATTAATGTAACAAAGAAATCTCTACATACGATATAAAGTATATCTGAATCGTTAAATAAATTCATTTCTTGTACACTTGTTATTTTATCGTTGAGATTTCCATAGTTATTTTCTATAATTTCTTGAATAGATACAAATTCTTGTCCTATCAGTTCTGTATTGTTTATTTTGAATGAACTTTCTCTATTATACCAAACTTTACATACCACGTCTTCAAAAAAGTCTATCCTCCATGGATTCCCATTAATTCCACTATATTCATTTTCTTTTTTGTCAACAGAGTTATCTTTGATTAAACCAGAAGACAAAAGCTCTTTTTTGGAATCACCTAACTGAACAATGGATTCTAATTTAGAAGAATCCCATTTGTAAAAGTACTTATCTATTTTACTCAATTGTTATCGTTTTATTGAACTTTTAAATTTGTACACCTTACACCATGTACAAGTATGCCATTAAGTTTTATATCGAATTTGTATGCATTAAGGTTTTCACCTTGAAACATTCTTTTTTCTGATTTATTACAAATGATGACTTCGACATTTTCAGCTATAACCTCCCCAGGTAAATTTCTTTGCTCTGCTATCAAAATAGCTTTTACACCAGACCAATTGCTTGAGTTTATTTCCTCATATTTATCTTCAGTTATCATCGGTTTATTGAACTTTTAACTATCAATAGAAACACCTCGCTGTTTATTGTTCTCAAAAAACACATTAAAGTAATAATAAGGATTTTCTTTTTGTTCAAATGATAACTCAAATCCATTTTCATTAGAGGTGATCGCCTTTACCTGAAATTGCTCATCCAAGGATTGAAATTCCATATCAGCATTATTATATTCTTCATTAATTGCAACAGAAGATTCAGATTTTAGTATTTCTTCGTTCGATAGAGCATTAAGAATAATCTTTTTCTGGTTTGGAGAAAGTCTCTCAGAGTTTCCATCAATAATCAACTCAATAGTTTCTTCAAATAAAATTATAGTCCCTATCCAATTTACTTCCGACCCTTTAATATAATTACTGTTAAACTTTCCTAGATTCACATCAACTAATTCCAGACTAGTTTTACTTGAAAATAATTTCTTAAATAGCCCCATAATTTATCGTTTATTTAGACTTTTGATTTAGTGATTTTGAGCAACAAGATTATAAATTGAATTACCTGCGATAATTGTTCGTGCTATCCAAAAAAGATATTGTAATATTGGTTTTTTGCTATTGTTTGAATCCAATTTTTGATTAAACAAATCATTAAATTTTCCATTTGAAACTTGAACTCTATAATTATCTCCACCAATAAAATTTTTCAATATTAATACCAGATTTACTATCACTTGTACTAATTGGTAACATTCTAAAAAGAGTGCCTCAAACAATTTCTATACGCTCACTTTTAATGAATTCACTACGTAATGTTAAAAATAATTCGTTAAACTGTTTCTTTTCATTAAAATCTAATCATATTTTATCTATTAAAAGAGATAATTGAAACTCTTCGTAGTTGTCAACATTTTCAAAAACCATCTGAACAAACTTTTTTATCACTGGTTCTTTCTCATTAGGAAAATCAGCAGAAGTGTATGAATTTATTTTAATAGGCATCGTTTTATTTAACTGTTATTTTAAAAATTTTACTAAATCTTTTCCTCCATACAAAACTCTTATAATTCGAATATGTGTTTTGAATATTCTATAAAATATAATGTGTGATCCAATAGGAAAACTAACTAGCTTCATTTTAATTTCATCTCTCTTTTTTCCAACTTCTGAATTTTTAGAAAGGAATACAAACATTAAGTTAAGTTCTTCTAAGTATTTTATAGCTTGAGATTCCCCAAACTTCTTTAAACCATCATCATATAAACCCTCAATATCATCATCTGCTTTTGTAGATAATATAAATTTTCGCATTATCCTTTTTTCTTAGAATCAATAATATCTTGCATGGTTCTTTTGCTATCTGGAGCATTCCAACCCTCCTCAATTTCTTTTCTTAAATCTTTTATTACTTTATCTCTATAGATACCATGAAGCCTTAAAGCGTCACGTATTACTTCACTATTATTCTGATACTCTCCAGAAGCAACTTGCTTCGAAATATATTCTTCTTGTTGTTTTGTAAAACTTATATTCATATTCAAATATAATAATTGTGTCTATATTTAGCAAATATAAACATGTTAGCCCCTCTTATTCTTTTAAATGTTTTTCACAATATGCATTATCCGGCTCTTGATTTTTGTCCCAAAAATAAGCGTTATATTCAACGCAATTTCTAAGACCTTGATTCATTAAATATCTATATAAAGTGGCTTTAGAGCTGATATCACAAAGTTTACATATTTCTTTCACAGATAATTCTTTTGTTTTATCTCTGTAATATGTTTCAGCTAAGATTGCTTTCTTTTTAATTTCTTTAGTCAAACCTCGTTTTCTTCCGAACTTAACACCTCTTTGTCTTGTGCTTTCTTGCCCAGCTAATGTCCGTTCTATAATAATGTCACGTTCTAGTTCCGCAATGCCAGAAAACATCGTTTTATTGAACTTTAGATTTCCATTGTTTTATAACTGTTCTTGTCATAAAGAAAAATAATATTCCAAAAACTAACAAGAGTGGAGTGCCGATAAAATATAAAATATGGATCAGGCATCCATCTCCCGAACAAGGCATGTTACCCATTATAATTAAAGTAATAGAAATTACTAAGCCTATTATAGTTAATGTGTAAAGTGTCCAGAAAATTATTTTCATCGTTTTTTGAACTTTTATTTTTAGATATTACTATTTTTAGATATTACTATTTTTATAGTGACTCATCCCCAATTCATTTTTTCTGCTATTTTTTTTGGACATAAAACAATAACGGACTTTTTGCTTTTTAGAAACTTCGGTTCTTTATCAATTAGCAATTTAAGCGCAAGAGAACTTAACTCTTGATTATTTTCTGGATGATCAATATGAAGAGACCACTCATCATTTAGGTCATAAACTATTCTACCAACATTTACTTCTCCGTTTTGAATCTGTAAAATGGGTGTTCCAGATTTGATGAAAGGATCTGTTTTTCCAGTAGCATATACTTTTATTTCAGTAAGCTCTTTCATTTTTCAATCGTTTTATTGAACTTTGTAATTAACTTTTTCTTTTATTACCAGTGAAATCGTATGCAAAGAATATCACTCCAGAAATTATAATCTTTAATTAAAAAGACTGTAGTTTACATCATGGTTGGTACTAAACATCCCTCTAAATAAGAATAAAATTTTAATATTCTTATAATCACTATGCTAACTAAAAAACAGAATAGAGCAAGTTTAAATTATAAACGCTATTATAAACTAGAGCTATAAAGAACTATCCGAAAAATACATTATCGAAACTTTTATTATCAAAAAATTCAAATAGAGACGATAATACGGCAGTGCTTAATCCTCAAATATCTCCAATTTTTAATCTTAATTTCCAAGAGTTACTAATCGTTCTTTTTAAATTTCTATTTTTTCTAGTTCGGTTTCAAAGTTAATACTTTTGCCTTCTTTTTTTTACTCCCATATTATTTTGAATAATGCAATAGAATAATATTTCATCCAAATCAATCAACCTTTTGTTCATAAATTGGATGCAAGTATTAGAAAAGAGTCATACGGTTTCTAGGTTAGCTTAGTTTAACATAGACAATAATTTAAAAAGCATATTATCAATTATTTAACACTGAAATGCATATAAAAATCTAACATGAAATTTATAAATTTCAAGAATATTTTCTTGTTATTAACTCTACACTAGTATATCTTCATTTTGAAATTCAATAATAACCAAAGCGATAACACACATCAATTCAGTTGGTATAACAGTATTTTCTGTGAACAGAGAAAATATAGATGTATCGATTATACTTTCACTCAACGATTAGAATGTAAAATAATTACAAATATTTTTAACTTATAAACATTTATTATCATGAAAAAAAAGAGTATTAAAACATTAAAACTAGAAAAGAATACTATTGCAATTTTAGAAAACAAAGCTAGCATTAAAGGAGGAAGTATATCTCTTGCAAGTCGACGAGCAATTTGTGGAGCAAGATCTTCTTTGTGTTAGAAATTAAATAGTTAATAATTATTATTTAAATTGTAAAACATACATATAGATAGTTGGACTACTATTTTTATGTATGTTTTTGATTGACTCATCATTTTTTAGACTTTAGTTATTGTGTATATTGGGAAATGACCTTTCATTTCATCGTACCTTTTATTTCTCTAGGAGCAAAATACATAATTATTCGTATCAACTTCCATTACTCTCATTTTTGGGCCACCAGAAATTAGCTTTACAGTATCATCTTTAGTAATTTGATCCACCTTTAAATTTAATTTTAACCTTTTACAGCTTCTGCCGTTTTAAAAAGAACATTTACTTTAGGACAAGATTTCATGTCAAATATTTTTGACACTGTAGAAGGGTTAACATTTGCATGCTCTGCTATTGTAGATTGAAGTATATTCTACTTATCTGCGGATTCTTTAACTGAAAGAACAAGCTCTTTCCACAGTTCTTTATTTCCTTAGTAATTTCCCATCGTTTTATTGAACTTTAATGTTTGGTATAAGATTAATTGCTTGTTTTAAACCCTAAATTTAGTAAATGAATACAGATAAAAAGTCCTTATGGACTTTCATAAATAGTCTTTTACCAGCAATTAATTTATAAAGTACTAGCTACAGTTAATTTTATTCGTTCAATATTTTCATAAGGCTCGTTTTCCTCAATATATTCTAATAAATCGAATGCAATCCCAGTTTTTCCTTTTTCAATTTCAACGTTAACTATTTGTTCTAATTTTTTAATTCCAATTGCACTTACCCCGTAATAATCTATAAGAATTGAATCGTTTTTTTCAAAAAGAGCTTTTATTATTAAGGCTTTTCGATTAACAAAACCTATTCTTTCAAATTTGTCGTCTAACTTAACTCCAATTTCATCCGCAATTCTTGATGCGTTTTGTTCATCAATTTTCTTTTTATAGACTAAATATTTTTTTACTGTTAGAGGAAATAAACGTTCCAATAATGAATTTTGAGAGTAGTTTTTAGCCCAATGTAAATTCGTGTTCTTTTTTTGGAAATATTTTATTAATTCAATTGTTAGGTCAAATTTAATAATCCGAACATTTGGGACATAAATTCGGATTAGATTTCCATTTTTTAATTCAAATTCAGGAACAGAAATCCCATTTATTTTAAACTCTTTGCTATGGAAAATACTGTTCGTCATAATTGTGTTAAAAAAATATAAAGGATTAATAATCTCATCTTGAACTTTTATGAAATTATCTTCCATCGTTTTATTGAACTTTTAATTTCTTCCTTTTATAATTGACAAAATAATATTCATAATGAAAACAAGTTGTCCAATGAATATGATAAATGTGCACAACCATATAGACGAATCGGGAACATAAGTATTTGTATAATATCTTTCACCTAAAAAATGATAACTTACAAGACTTCTAATTCCATTTGTAATAAATATACCAATCGTTAAAATAAGGTGTAAACTATTCAGTAAAACTGAGGTTTTAAACCTATATCTTTCTAGGGTCCAATATATAAGCCCAGTAAGTCCAAAAAGCATGCTTATAAGTATCAAGATTTGTTGTTGAGAAAACACAAAATAAGTATCGTGAATATTGATATCTAATGTTTTATCATTCTGACAAAATGATAAAAGCAATAACACAAGAACAAAACTCCAGAATATTACGTATGTTTTTTTTATCAACCTTATTATCATCGTTTTATTGAACTTTTATTCCAACGCCAAATATATGAATCGGAGCAAGGCAAGTATACCTGAACCAATCGATTTATCTGCGCATTTTTATTTATTGTTTAATTTATAAAAATTTAGCGCCATTGCAAAAGTAAATGGCCTTTTGATCTAGCCTTAAATTGTTCTGATTTCATATATGATATTACCATTAGTATTTCTCTATTAGTTTTTCAAATCCGTTTATTAAATCAACTAATTTTTGCCTTTCTTCATAACCTGGGAATTTACTGTCTATATAAGCTTTTGGAGATGTACTTCCATAAGCAATATAATTTTCACCTTGAACAATCCAAAAATGATAATTTACTGTATGAGAAATGTACATAGTTGTTAATGTTGCTTTCCCTTTTTCTTCCCCCTTTTTTTTAGTAATATTTAATTTGTTTTTTTCTATTTTATATTTCTTTTCTTTAATGCAATTATTCAAATATTTCCAATAATATTTATGTTCTTTTTTCTTAATTCTTTTGCGTTTAATTTTAGTTTTAAATTCTGTAGAATGGAGGTTATAAGCAACAAATCGTTTTACACTACCATCATTTTGATAAACGATGAATTCTGAACTCTGTCCTTCTGCAAAAGAAGTAGAATAACCAATCTTAACAATTAATGAGTTCCTGTCCTTTAATTTTAGCAAGTTCGCATAAATATTTTCCGTTTCCGTTTTTCCTTCCCAGTCAATTTTTGGTATTTTGAAATTTTGTGAAAATAGATTTACAGAAAAGATCAGAAGTAATATTATCAATAAAGTTTTTTTCATTATGATAATTTTGATTCAAACATAGTTAGAGATTTGATTCAAATCAATTTAAATTGAGTGAAATAATCTTTTCGATTAGGGAAATGTTTGACTTTAGCAGTTAAGCAATATTAATGGTAACAAAGATATAATAGCAATTGCTATTATATCCCATCGTTTTTTTGAACTTTTATCGATTTTCTTGGAAATACTCATATGCATGATCTTCAATGTTTCCACTCAACTGATTCCCCTTTTCATCTTTCAATTCGTAAATCTCTTGTGTTCCACCAATTGAAGCACTTCCGTCTAAACCCAGGAGGATAATGTAAAAAACATCAGTTAATGAATTGTCCATTATTTTTTCCATTATTTCATTTTGTCGGTCGGTTAGATTAAGTGATTTAATTAGTTGACCAACCTCACTTTCAGGATTTTTCGATAAATACTCTTTCAGGAAATTCTGTTTTTCTATATAAAATGCCTTCACAAATTCTTCTGTGTTCATCGTTTTATTGAACTTTAGTGTAAATTAAATATCCCACAAATAAAAGTAGAATCAGAATCGCAAGTATTACTGATAACCTTTTATTGCTACCAATTATCCCTGCAATTAAGTCAAGTATCGTTTCTAGCATCGTTTATTTGAACTTTTAGTTTATTATCCTGCACAGAAAACATTTCCGCACTATCGGGATTGTCAATTCGCTGCTATGACATCATACTTGGTTTTATCACCAGCTTACTTTTTATCCAATTTTTTAGGATCGTCACCCTTCTCTATATTCGCTCTTTGCTCGCGAGGAACTTCAGGTATTGTAGATTCCGAATTGTTTTGGTTTTCATTACTTGAAGTTGAGTCGTTTTCTGATTTTTTGTCGGCCATTTCTATATTATTTATTTGTTCAATTTTAATATTTTCAGTTTGTTCAGTATCCAATTTTTGATCATTCATAAATAAGCTTGCTGTCACGATTAAAAATACAAAGATAGTGGCAGAAAAAATGAATTTTAATCCGATTTTGAAATCTTTATTTTGTTTAAGTACAATTGAAGAATTGTCTTGAAAGGAGCTTTTGTTTGCTCCAATTTCATACAATAACAATTGTTTGTAATTTTCATTAATCTTATTGTTAAACTGATTAAAGTCAAATCCGTGATCAAGGCCTTTAGGCATTAATACTTTTAACAGATAGATCAATCCTATTATCATAATAATTACGGGAATAAGAGTAATAATTTTAAGAATGATGACAGTATCGGAACTAGAAATAAATGCAATTGCAATAGGTAAAAACAATCCAGAAATTGAAATTAAAATACCAGCTTTATTAGTAGCGGTTTCATAAGATTTTAGTTGTTCTTGAAGTAATTCTCTCGATTTTGTTACTAAAAACTCTATATTTTTTATGTTATCATTTTCCGTGTCTTTCATTTATTTTTAATTGGTGGTAACAGTTGTGTATGTTTTGTTTGGTGTAAATCGTTTACGGACTGATAGCGAAGATAAACTATTTGCCAAATGGAATATACATCATTAGAGCCAGTTATTCTTTTCTCCATCTAGTTATTACTTCGCTAAATGTAACCTCTTTCCACTCGTTCTCCCATTGACTATGAAATTTAATACTTTCAGATTTGGGTTCAGGGTCAGGCATTTCCATTTGCACGATTGCAGGCATTGGAGTTGCATCTCCAACAATTAAACATTCTCCTGCTGATAATGTTGGCAATATATCGGTAATTGAATTTGCGTTGTTTGGAAGTAATCCTTTTATATAGTTTTGGTCGCTAATGTTAGTGAGTCTTAACGCAACAAAATTATTACATTGAGAAAAAATAGTATCTGAAACTTCAGAAGGTCTTTGGCTGACAACCATTAAACTCAAACCATATTTTCTCCCCTCTTTTGCAATTCGCTCTATTGATTTTTTTGAAGCTTTGTATTCAGCACCACCAGATTTAGGAATATAATTATGAGCTTCTTCACAAACTATTAAAAATGGAATATCATTTAGTTCTTTTATGCTGTGTTTTAACTTAGAATAATGAAATGCAAAATCAAATACTAATCTTGATATTAAACTTACAGTTATACTTAAAACTTCAAAAGGAACACCACTTAAATCAATTATAGTAATATTTGACTTGTCTAAATAGCCAAGGAATTGTTTTATTATTTCTTCGAAATCGTCTGTTTTGTATAATGTGCCGTCAGCTTTATTTGGTTGTAGTAAAAAATCTAATCTTTTATCATTTATTTTAGTTTCTAGCCTTGATAGAAATCTATTAAATTCACCATTGAAAGCACCATTACTTGCTTTTGTTGCTTTAGCCGTATTTGCTGTTACAAATTCTAGTTTTTTATCGAAATAAGAATTAATGTCAAAGATTAAAGTGCCATCAAGTAATTTTGGTTTTTGGTCTTCTCCCTCGATTTTATTTATAACCTCTTCATTCATATTTGAAATATAGTTATATACTTCTTCAATGCTAAAATAGACAGGAGTGTCATAGTTTACCTTTGTGAGCGTAGGATTATGTTTTTCTTTATTTAAGGTAACTGCTTTTTTAAACTGTGAAACTTGATTGTGCGAATTTTGCTCATTACTCTCTATAAATAATGATTCCAATTCCTCAGAGTTCATTAACCAGTATGGTAGCTTTAATTTATCTACATCAAGAGCGTTAAGGTTGAAATTCTCTTTGCTTTCGATTTCAAAGGCAGATTTGTATTCGGAATGAATATCAAAAATAATTATGTGTGCATTTTTTTGACTTCCATTATTTAAGTTCGTCTTTTTATTTATTCCAACAACATCTTGTAATATTTTAGCAACAGTACAAGATTTACCAGAACCTGTAGAACCAACAACTGCAATATGTTTGCTGAAAAAGCTATTGCCGTTTATGTGTAGGTTTATATCTCTATTTTGAATTAATTCTCCAAATTTAAATGAGTAATTACTGTCTTTACTAAAGATTTTACTCATAATAGCTTCGGAAACAATAAATACTTCTTCTGTCGGAGAAGGCAAAATAGAACTACCTTGTTTGAAGTCTTCGGAAAAGACACCTATTGGTTGAGAATTGATTATATATTTTCTATTATCGTCATTAATTTTTATACTCTGAATGACGCAAATTACGTAGTTATGATTTCCTTCTTTAATTTGTAGATACTTGCCAATCTGAATTTCGTGTTTGTTTTTTTCAAATGTCTCATCATCTTCAATCCTTATCATAATTAAATTTGAAGCACTTTCAATAACAGTTCCTATTTTTAGTAGTTCTTTACTTTCCATTTATTCAAAATTGTCAGTTAGCATCAATAAATATTGTAACTCATTTAGGTTAGAAACTTCTAAAAATTCAATATTTATGTCTTGAGTATCTATTTCTTTAAAATCTTCTTTTCCAATTATAAAGAGGTCATCACTTTTTTTACTATTTATGGCTTTGGCTGAATCAATATTATAATTACAAATTCGTAGTTGGAATTCTCTCCAATTTTTTGTGCTAATTATAGCAGGCTCTCTTAAAAACTCTCCTTGAAAAAAGTCATTTCCTTTTAACCCATTTTGAAATTTCAGTCCTTTTTGGTGTAGCCTACTTTCTATTTGTGGGATTAAATTTTCGCTATCTGTTTTTATGCAGAAAACTGGTGTTTTACTATGGAGTTTGATTTTATAATGATATTTACCTATATAATCTGAAATAAATTTTACGATTTTATTTTCAAAATCTTTAATATTTGATTCATTGAATAGAAAGTATCTTAGTCTATGATTAGCTTGTAAGTTCAATTTCAACTGACTCCTTCTTTTCGTTAAAAGTGCTGAATAAGTCAAAAATTCCCTTGTCCACCTTGTTATCGCTGTTTTTTTATTTTTTTCTAATTCTGATATGAAATTAGTGTTGTTTATTTTTCTGTCGTCTGAATTATGTAGGATACTTTTGTTAGCTATTTTTTGGATGGCATTTGGATAAAATAGTTCCTCAATATCAACCTTTGTAAAACCGCTTTTAGTTTCTAGTAATTGTTTTATATCGACTATTAGTGCATCAAAAGATTTTCCAATAACAAACTTAAATTTTTCAGGTTTTAAAAAGTTATCTATATCAATTTGTAGCTCCAAATCAGTGGCAGTTCCATAATATGTTGTTATTGTTTTTATGTCTTCTGCACTTTTTTTAGGTTTTAGTAGAAGTTCTTTTATTACTTTCGTTTTTGGCGGTTTTAGCGTGGAAATATTATTAAGATAAGATTTGTCTTTTGATTTTAGAATTGTTTCAATATCACTTTTAGAAATTATTTTTTCTCCTTCGGTTTCATCTGAGAAATGAGCGTAGAGTATGTATTGAATATCCTTGTCTTTATTGTTAGCATAATGAACTAACATTTGCAATATTGGTTTTGAAATGTCGGATAATTTATATTTTCCTTTTGTTTCGTGATATTTACATTGGATAGCTTTTGTTAAACTTGCTGATACTACATCAATATCTTCTATAATTCCTTCTACAGTTATTTCAGTTCCATTAGGTTCAGACAATACTTGTTCAAGAGTTTTATTGAATTGATAAATAAATCCTTTGATTGTATAATCTGCTTCTCTAGTCATAGTTTTTTTAATTGGCTCTAACAATAATATAAAGGATATATGTCTTTTATATTTTCAAATAGTTTTTAATAAACGATACCCCATACCCGAAGAAATCTTCAGGCATGGGGTGGTTTATAATTGTTTGTTCCTTCTAAATTAGCAAAATAAAATTAAAATACTATTTTTTCCCTCAATTTTTATAATACGCCTTTTGTAAATCAAATTTCTGAGATGGGTTACTTATACGTGCATATCCAAATAACATATCAGTTCATTTAAGTGTCAAATCGTAAACTTATAAAATGAACCGATTTAATGAACTTAAGAGATTTCGAGGTAGAATTTATGAGATCAAGCCGTGGAGGTGGGATTAGTTCAACTATCTATTTTGATGAAGTGCTACGTGACTTTTCAAAATAGAGTTTCACTAAAACTACCATTTTAAAAGAACAGATTTAGTAAGCTAAATAAAATCTTATTCAAGATAATTACTCAGATTGATTGCAACTACTCAAATTCTTAGTCTCAGATTCATGCTCATTTCTGCTCTTTTTTCTCCTTATTGATTCACTTATTCTTCGACTTATATCGCCTATGATTTATTAGGGAAAACGCAACTACTTCAAAAAAAATAAAAATCAAGGGTAACATGTAGCACTAAACATACTCCCCTTACTAAATAAGCAATTGTTTCTGGGTCTGATCAACCATAATCATTTTTTGTGAAGCAAAACGCGGTAGCCGAAAAGCGTATGAGTAGGCATTTCTTTTAAAACTAATACAATGAATTTTAAAAATATTTTAGTACTATTTTTTACAATAGTATCGGTTAATCTGGGGGTAGGTCAGAACCTGGTCACCAATGGAGATTTTTCTTCTTACAATACCAATTGTAATAATTATAGTTTCGCATTTACTACCACTAGCAATAATTGTGTTCCTAATTGGAATTCATTTACCGGTAGTCCTTCATTGCACGGAACGCCTTCTAATCCAAATGCCTGGATGTGGTCAGGAGGTTCAAACAATCATTACGAGAGTATACAAACTGCTATCGCATTTGAGACGGGCAAATGTTATGCAGTTTCTTTTAGAGTACGAACGAATGATAGAGGTAATCAGGATATAAGTGATCACGGTACGATAAACTTAAGAGCGGTTAATTTTCAGAACGGTACCATCCTTAATGAACAAACTATTTTTTCGAATACAATAGGCACATATTTAGGAAATAACTGGCATTTGGTTACGACCACTTTTACACCTAATGCAAACTATGCCAGCCTTTTGATCAATCCTTTGTATACAGGAGGAGCAAAACAAGCAGAAATGACTATTGATGATATCGTTATCGAAGAAAGTCAAGCATTATCTGTTGATTTTCATTTTGAAGATTCTGATTCCAATAGTAAAGATGCCTTTTGTGAAGGGGAAACGATTCTTTTAAACGGAAGCGCTTCTCAGGGAGAAGTTCGTTATTTTATTGATGCGTGGAGGAGACCTACAGGAAGTATTGGTAGTTTTCAGTACGTATCTGGATTAGGTTGGACTACAGGGCAATTGCAAACCGTTAATTTAACCACGCTATTTGCAGGAAATAATGTGAATTTTGAAGCTGGCTACGAATATGAAATCAAAGTAGCATTAGGGAATGCATGTATCGGTTGGTTACCATTAACCAAACGATTTACCGTGTTATCGAATGTAGCCTTGGATTCTAATTTCACCATGAATGCTAGCTGTGCTGGTAATGGAACGATTACAGTACAGGTAACAGCAACAAACCCTAATGTGTATCAATGGTGGGGATTATTTGAAACGTCGACTTCTACAACAATTGGAGGTACACAAGTTGGACCTATTCAAGGAGGTACAACGTTAACGTTTAGTGGATTAAGTAGAACTAAAAATTATTATATCAAACATGGGGTTTGGAAAGATGCTGATAAAAACTGTTATCCGTGGCAAGAAACCAGAAAAATTGTTCCTAGTTCTGTAAGTTGGGCTGGATATACTACGGATTTTGCACTAAGTGTAAGCTCTAACTTTAATGGTCAAGTAAGTGTAAATGTACAGGCAAATGCCAATCCTCTTTCTGTGTATCACGGATGGGAAGTGTATGATGTTAATCATAATGTCATCAGTGGATTCTGCTGTAATTCTGATGTGGCTTCTTTTCAAGGGCTTCTGATCAATACTTGGTATTACATAAAACACGGAATCTGGAATGATTGCAAAGAATGGCAAGAAACCAGAAAGTATTTTAGAGTGCAGATACAAGAAAGTGAGAATAATATCGGAGGATTTATTTTAGAGACGAAAGAGTATCCTTATGAGCCAGATAGTGGGTACAGTAGAGAAATTAATGAGTTAGTGAATTCAGGTGCTATTTATGAACTGTATGAAGAATATGAAAGGGAACATTCTACAGATGATAAAAATACCAATGTGTCTAAGTTAGAGATGTATCCTAATCCGGTACAATCAGGAAATACACTGACCATTTCGGGATTTAATAACGACCCTATTAAAAGTATAGCACTGGTTGAGCTTTCTGGAAAAAGCACCTCATTATCTTTTTCGGTTCAAAAAGGAAACATCGTTTTAGACATTGATTCTAGAATTGATAAAGGGATGTATTTTATTAGAATCATCAGAAAATCAGGAGCGATAATCACACAGCAATTAGCAATACAATAAAAATTTGAATCAACTTAAAATATAGAATAAATGAAAAATTTAAAATCATTTTTTTTGATCACTTTGTTAGCAATTATAACCTTTTTTTATGCTTGTAATGATGAGTTTACTGCATCAGAAAAGCAGGTTGTATTGGAAACCACTTTGAAAAAAGAAGGAGTATTAGATCGACTGAGTGGAACGCTTCAGACTACAAATAATAAACCAATAGATAACGCAACGATAAAACTTAAAGGAAAAATAATTGGAATAAGTGATGCAGAAGGGAGCTTCATCTTAAAAGAAAATAGTTTTAGTCTTGGTGATGTATTAACTATAGAACATCAGGGTTTTGTGACCGTATCTAAAGTAATTGAGGAAAACACAAAGTTGTTTATTTTGATGAAAGAAAGGGCTAAAGCTCATGTAATTGATTCTAAAAAAGGAGCAGAAATCTCTGTAGCTTCTGATGGACAGATAACAATACCGCCAAATGCATTCAGTTATAAAGGAAAACCTTACAATGGTTTAGTAGAAATTAGAGCAACTTATATAGATATAACAAATCAGTTAGAGTTAAGGAGTGCTCCAGGAAGTTACATTGCAGAAAACGAAGAAGATGGTACTCTATATCCGTTAACTTCTTTCGGTATGATCGAAATAACAGCAACAATTCCTGAAGAAAATATTCCTTTAGACTTGAACGAAGGTGTTGCTATTGACACTTCATTTCCCATACGGACAGAAAATACTCCTGAACAAGTCAATTTATATGAGCTAAATAGAGATACAGGATACTGGGATATCTCTGGAGTTTTGATTAACCAAGGAAATATCTTACGAGGAGAGATTACATCGGTTAATAGTGCCTGGAATGCAGATGATCCTTGTGCAAATGCGTTGGTATGCGTAAGAGTACAAGTTGTATATACGAATGGTGACCCAGGATGTTATGTGTGGGCTACCGGACTTACTTATAATGGGTTTTCTGGACATTTTACACCAGATGCAAATGGATTTGTAGAATTTTGGGTATGTCCTGATAGCGTATTTCAGTTAAATGCTTGTTTGTGTTTATGTATCCCTGGAGGACCAATTCATACATCTATTATAGACTTGTCTACAGTGACAATGAACCCTTCTGGATGTACAGATCTTGGGGTTTGGACCATAAATAATTAATAAAACAATCCACCTCTATAGATAAAAGATATGGAGGTGGATACAATATACTGAAGCAATGAAATCATTCATAAAAAACCTCTTGTTTATAAGTTTTGGGATTACCATACTTTATGGACAAGAACAGATAAAAGAAGGAAGTGATTTTGATCACATCGATACGTATGTGCCCAAGACACTTCAATTAACAACTTCTAACGAAACAGTAGCTGGTTTAGAAGAGTATTTAGAGAGATATGAGCTTTTTGATTTTAATTTTGAAGAGGTTTATAAACATGTTAATAAAGATAATTATGTTTCTGAATTAGTGATAGCTGCAGAAAAATGGAAATATATAATAAGTTTACAATCTAATGATATCAGAAGTCCAGAGTATGTAGAAGCGATTAATGGAGAAATTATTAATGAGCGAGGAGAAACTACCAACATTATTGATCAGGTTGATACATATAAAGGATTTGCAGATAAAAACAGAAATAATGTGGTTAGAGTAACTATCACAAAAGATAATTTTTGGGGATATATCTATGATAAGGAAAAAGAGGATTGGTTGTTTTTTGAGTCCACTCGTAGTTTTTTGAAAAATAATGAAGTGAAAAATTTATTGTTGGTATACCGAATGAATGACCTAAAAGAAGCGTCATTGGGAACATGTCAACAGGTAATTGTAGCGATAGAAGACGAGGAAGAAATCAGTATTGGAGATAAAACTTTTACTGCAAAAAGTGGTACAACAAATTGCACACCAAAATATTTGGAAATCGCAACCGATGCGGATTATGAACACTATCAAAAATATAGAAATAGAGGAGGTTCTAATGCCAAAATCTTATCCTTGTTAAACCAAACAGAAGGAATTTTTTCTATTTATTTTAATATTCTTTTTAGTGTTACTGGTCAGAATATACAGACATCAAGTACAGATCCATATACATCTATTATTGCAGAAGATCGATTGGGAGAATTGAGAGCAAATAGTCCTTCGATTTTTGCGGGGGTGAACAGAGATCTAAATATGCTATTTACTGGATTAAGACGTATGAAAAATGATAACGGAAGCTTAACTGTAGGGGGAATTGCTTACCGAGGAACAGTTTGTCGCATTCCTACTTATGCCTGTGCGGTAATTGGTGATGTTTCTAACGCGTTTATGACGATTGCACACGAAATAGGGCATGCATTAGATATGTTGCATCCATTTGAAGTTTCTGGTAATACAGAATGTAATATAAATCCAGGTATTATGTGCTATGGTTCGACAGGGTATTTTTTTAACGCGTCCAGCGTAATTAGAACTCAGAATCATCTCACTTTGTATGGTAGTTGTCTAAATAATATAAATTCATCGACAGTAGGAAATGACTGGGAGATGACTTGGACCAATGAAAGAAATAAAAGAAGACTAGGTGGTTGGTATTTTAATAATGGAGATCATAAGCTGGTAGGAGATTTTGACGGAGATACCGATGAAGAACTCCTTTTTATGAGTAGTACGACCTGGTCTGGAATGGAGGATTATTCCTGTGATACAGGAACAGACTGGTATGATACCTGGAATAATCACGGAAGTAGATGGATTGGATCGTGGTATATGAATGATGGAGATAGACATTACACAGGAGATTTTGATGGTGATGGAATTACGGATCTATTGTCTATGTCTGTTAGTAATGCTTGGGCAATATTGCAAGGGTTCGATGCAACTACAAACTCTTGGTATTATAAATGGGGTAATTCTGGTAGTTTTAATATTTCTACGTGGCATATAAGATCTTCTGATCAATTTCAGGTTGGAGATTTTGACGGTGATGGAAAAGATGAGCTACTTGGATTTTCATATGATTGGGCGAGTTTATTTGATTTTGATGGAGGGATTTTTAACCAACGTTGGACTAATAGTGGTAGTGGAAGAATTGGTGGAGTAGATGCAAGTTATAACAATCGATATACACCTGGTAAATTTACTGTCACTAATACAGATGAATTGTTGACTTGGGTAAATACTTGGGTTACAGTCTTGAGATTTAATACGAATACTTCTCAGTGGAATTGGGTTTGGAGTCAATATGGAGACTCAAAATTTGCACATATGCAGATATTACCTCTAAATAATGAACAAAAAATATTGATAGGTAATTTTGATCAAGATCCAACAGATGAGGTTTTGAATATTAACAATGTTTGGTCTGCAACTGCCGATTATAATGGAACAGATTTTCAGCAAAACTGGAATAATTCGGGAACAGGAAGACTCGATAATTGGTATTTAAATGGGGTTCAAAATGACTATTTAACTGTAAAAGCAACTCCTCATAATGAAAAGCACGTGCTAGCATTAAAGTATTATGAGCTACATGATTTGTTTTATTATGAAAAGTGGCCTGAGCTATCTACCATGTATCGTAGTAATGAATTACATAATAAGCAAAATACTAATAATGTGTCGGCTTCTCTTGAAATGGATTTAATAAATCCCTACACTATTACGTTGTATCCTAATCCAGTATCGGATCAAATATATATAAAAATTGAATCCAATATTTTTGATGTAAATGGAGTTGTAATTGATGTTTTCGATTTTAAAGGAACTAAATTAATCTCTCAAAAAATGAAACAAAATGACTGTCAAATTGATATGAGTTCTTATGCAGAAGGTATCTATATTATGAAGTTTTCTGATAAAGGTGGTTTTGTAAAAACACATAAAATAATTGTTGCAAATCAGAAATAGAGATTGCAGTGATGTAATCTAAGTATAGAAAACGTTTTAATGTAAAAACAATAAACCCATTCTAGATTTGGAAATATTCTTCTTTTATGAGGTGTATTTTAAATCTATAATGGGTTTATGGATTGATTTATTTAGAGAGTGCATTGTCAATTATGATTTTTTGCTTTTTTTAAATAATAAATAAAAATAACTAGTGCGATTATAAAAAATGTAAATAACCAATACCAATTGTTAATACTTTGAGATAGATCTATAGGAGCATTATCACCTATCAATATTAAAGAACCCCAATAAAAAGGAGATAGTTCTGTGCCTTGATGTGTGTTTATATAATTTAGTTTAGCATTTCGTAAGGCGTTAGATTTAGTAAGCCCTTGGTTGATGCCTTTGTAGAAATCAATCATCAACTCTTGGTTCGATTTATCATTGGTAGACCATAAAGATGAGATTACACTTCTCGTTCCAGAGTGAAAAAAGCCACGAGCCAGACTCATTACGCCTTCTCCTTTTTCTAGCTCTCCTAAGGATGTCTTGCAAGCACTTAGTACTACCATGTCAGATTGATTCTTAGTGGCATAAATCTCCTGTAGCGTTAGCTTTTTATCTCTAAATGCTATCCAAGGATCTATAGCATCACCAATATCTGCATGTGTAGAAAGGTGTATAATTTTATATTCAGCGATTGTATTTAGAAAATTAGCTTTGGTTGCCTTTTCTTCTATTAGAGTTTTTCCATTAAATAAATCTGAAATCAATAGTACTTCTTTTTTACTTAGGGTAAGATCTCCCAGTTCTTTTGTAGCAAAGGTTACAGGGGCAAAGCCTATAAAAGAATGTTTAGGCGTAGTTTTTATCTGGTCTTTACGATCCAGATATGACATCGAATACGCATACCGTATCTCAGTATCCTGTATCAAATATTTATCAGATTGTTGTGAGGTAATTAACACATCAAAAGAGACTTGTTGCAATGTATAATCAGGTATGATGGTAACTTTCTTTTCTTTAAGTTGGGTATATACCTGTTGAGGTATTAATTTTTTAAATATGAGATTCGCGTTTTTTTGATAGGCAGTTAGTTGTTCTTGAGTACGAAACCAATCAGAAGACTGCTTGCGCAATTGCCTAATATTTTGCTGAAGCTTAGGGACATCTTTTATTTCAAAAAAAATAGATTTGTTGGATGTGGTAAGCAAACCATAGCCTTGATTTTTATCCAAAATATATTGTAACACCACTTCTTTATCTGAAATATGTTTTTTACTAAATGCCTTATACGGTAAGACGATTATTTTCTTTTTATTAGCAGCATATTCTGGGTATATTTTAGTTATAGAATCTACAAATTTTTCATACAGGTTTTTATTATGATAGACTCTATCTTTTATCGAGATGATGCTGTCTTTAGCTATTTTTTTTGAATTATTTAATTCATTTTCAGAAAGATAGATTGCTTGTTTTAATGCAAACTCTCGTTTTGCTATTTCCAAAGGAAGCTTGGTGTTTTCTTTGGCTTGTTCATTGGTAATATCTTCTAATAGTAACAAGGCCTTATTTTTTTCCATAAAATAATAGGCCTCTTTGTTTTTTTTAAGCAGATAGCATGTTTCTACAGCTTTGATATATAATTTGGATCCTTGTTCTCGCCAAAATAGTTTGGATTTATACTCCGTACTCTCAAAACGAATGATGTCTACTAACAGATCTGCAATTTTAAATGTTTTTAAAGCTTGTGTAAGATGATCTTGATTTTTATCATAATGGTAATAGGTAATCCAAGCATTTGCTTTTTGGATAAGGTGATGCAATAGGTAATATTTGTTGACCGCTACTTCTAATTTTTCTGTGTCTATTAAATCATTGTATGCGAATTCTTCATAATTGTTTATAGCATAATTAATTGCTTTTTGGTATTGATATAATCCCTCTTTGAATTCTTTTTTCTCAATGTACAGATCACCTAAATTCTCATATGCAGCAGTATATTTTGGGTTATGACTGATAGCGTTTTTTAAGTTAATCTCAGCAGTGTCTAATTGTTTCAGGCGCAAAAATGAAAGACCTAGACTGTTGTAGGAAATAGCTTTAAGAGTTGAATCCCGAGGGTTTCGAGATTCTAGAACTTTAGAAAAAACAAGAATAGCTTCGTGGAATTTACCTGTTTCGAGTAATCTATTTCCTTTAATTTGATTTAATCTATTATTGAACCCTATCGTATTAAAAGAAACCAGGTCTAAAATAGAGTCAGCTATTTGTAAATTCACTTTAATCTCATTAGAATATTCTTTGTAACCCATTATAGAATAAATGTCCGCTCTTAATAAAAACAGACTGATTAAACTTTTCTGATTATCATCAAGAAGTTGACATAATTTAAAAGCTTTTTCTGTAGAATTTAGAGCTTTATGAAAATCTCCTATTTTAATATATGAACTTCCTAATTCATTGTATGCCTTTGTTTTCTTACTTATTTTTCCAACCTCGATGAGTTTAGAAAAATAATCAATAGCATTAAAGTATTCATAATTCTGAAAATTAAAAACACCTAAATTGTATAATGTTTTATCAAGAGATTCCTGAGGTGTGCCTTCAACTTTATTTTTGATGTTCAATGAGTTTTTCGCGTAGTGAATCGCATTTTTTAATAGTTTTTTGTCGTTGGTTATTCTCCATTTTTTATAGCGATCTACACTATAATCATGATAACAATTTGCTAGGTCCAATGTAGGTAGCAATCGAGATTTTTGTTTGAAGAAAGAATCTAATTTTTGTTCCTTTTTATTGTCGTCTATTGATGTCGATATGATGCTTGTGTATTGAATATGTTCTTGACCTTCTTCTTGTGTATAAGACGGGAAAATACAAAGGGCAAGTAATAAAACAAAAAGCGTAATTTTCATTATATAAAAATATGGAAATTACGCTTTTGAGAAGAATATTTTTAATATATATCTAGTAGATAAAAATAATTGCTAGAGATGACAGCTTTGATTAAATATAGGAGATCCTTTCTATAAGTGATATATTGTTTAAAAAAAGAATTACCTATTTTGTTTCAGGATAACATTTCCTTCTTCTATTTTTCTTTGTAAACCAGGTACCTTATGACAGCTATCCATTATGTTTGAATAAAGCTGTAAAGAAGGTGCTTCTTTATCGTATAATTTCCCTGCAATAGATGTCACATAGGCAGAAGAAAATGATGTTCCCACTGGATATACAGTAATGCTGGTGTTAGGGTTTGACTGCATAATCAGAGTATAGTTATCCATAGGAGCAGCGAGGTCAATAGTTTCTGGCCCATAGTTGGATCTTTCCATAGTAATACGCTCTAGAAGATCAGGTATATCTAGTTCTTCTTCTAGGGATAAATCATACCCGCCAACTCCTAAGAGATTCTCTATAGCATATCCAGACGGAAAATGAGGAGTGTCTTCATCTACATTAACACCATAGTTACCTGCTGAGGTTATGAATAAGGTACCCTCTGAGATTTCTTCCATTATAGCTTTCAGAATTGATTGATTTCTTAATCCATACCAGCCAAAGCTCATATTCACAATATGTATGTTAGGAATTTTAGACACGTAGTTCATACCGCAAACTATATCAAAATAGCTTCCACTTCCATCTTGTCCAAACGTTTTTATAGGTAATATTTGATGTGGTACACCATCAGCATTGAGTTCTGTCGTAATGATTTTGGTAACTTTAGATCCATGACCATTATCATCTCTAATATCCTTATCGTGATTTATATAATCCCAACCCGAGACACCAAATGTTCCATTTCGTGCATTTCTAGTATTGTATAAAAAAGGTTGAGAAAAAAAATCATAATCTACTCCTGTATCCAAAATAGCAATATTTACATAATCAGGATTATTGGATGCTATTATTCTGTTATCGATTGGTGTTGTATAATTCCCTGACAAGGTATTGTTTGCTATCGTTATATAAAATTGATAATCATATACTGCGTCTTCATCTCCTTCTACATTTTCATCACCTTGAGAGCTAGGATCATTAGTGACTAAATTTTCAACAAGATGTCTTACTCCCAGAAAATTATTGTGCGTAGTATCAATGGTCCATAACTCAGGACCGTTAATATCACAATCACAGGTTTCCCGATTTAAAATATTAAAGCTATAAAATTGTTCAATTTGTTGGCGTTTATTTTTTTTATCAATAGTACTTAATGTAGTATCTCTAAAACGAACTACTACTTTATTTCTGATGATGTCTGGAATAGGAATATTACTTGAATTTTTTTCAATATTTTCCAATGTATCTATGTTTTCTTCTAAATTATCTTCATCTATAGAACATCCCCATATTCCTATTAATGAAATGCATACACATGCTACTGTTACAATACTTTTTTTCATGATTTAGTTTTTTAGTTTATATAAAGCATTTTTTCTTCCCCGATGTATAAATACTTATGCTTAATTTATAGACAGGAGTTCAAAATAGTTGAATTGTTACCCCAAAACCTAAAAATTATTTTGTAAATCTTTATCGTAGGGTTGAGAATTGTGTTTTTTTTCAACAATTAGTGTTTTGGTTAATAGTGTTCTGAGTTGAATATGAGAGCTTGAAATGAGAAAAAATGTTTTTACGTTTTTTGAAAAATAAACATAGAATCAAGAGTAGTTAACCCATAAAAAAACAGGCTTATTCCCCTCATAAAGTTTCATGAATTATAGTTAAGTTTGTGTTCTTCATATAAAAGTATTTAAGACGATATTCTATAATTACTTAGAAACTCCATGGCAAATCAGAAGCACGATGATTATTTATTGCAGAGCCTTATTGTGGGTGATGATAAAGGTATCAAAGAAATCTACAGAAAGTTATACCCTAAAATTAAAGCGTATATATGTAGTCATGACGGATCTGAAGATGATGCTAAGGATATTATGCAAAAAGCATTATTGCAATTATCAGCAAGAGCAGAGGATAAGGGTTTTAGGATTACCTCTAGTTTTGATGGTTATTTTATGACCATTTGTAAAAATTTATGGCGACGAGCAGCAAAATTGTCAAAATCTAGGGTAACAAATGAAGGTGTAATTGATCTTGTCCATGAAGAACGAGAAATAGCTTTGGCCGCACATGAACAAGAAAAATGGGAGTTGTTTCAAGAGAAACTATCAGAAATATCAAAGAATTGTAGAGAAGTATTGACATTTTTCTTTAACAAAATTCCTTACATTCAGATTGCAGAGAAGTTAGGATATGCGACAGAAAACACAGTTAGACAACGTATTTTTAAGTGTAAATCAAAGTTAAAAGAAGCGATACATGAAGATGCTCGTTATAACGAATTAAAAGAGTTATGAATACACTAGAACAGGATACGGAAAAATACCTTAATGGCGAAATGACCAAAGAGGAAACTGCTGTTTTTTTGAAAAAAATAGATACGGATCCAAATGCAAAAAAAACGTTGGAGCTTTATCAAGAAATGAATACTGTTTATGATGAAAATAATTGGGAGTTGACTGACAGAAATTCAACTTCTAAAAAAGTTGAACGGTACGAGGATTTTCTTAAAAGTAATAAAGGGAAAACAATTTCTGAAGCTATTTCTAGGGCAGAACATTCATATTTTGAAGAACCACATTCATTAAAAATAAAGCAAATCTTTTTATATGTCGGTGCTATAGCTGCAGTTTTTGTAGCTGGATTATTTTTTATCACACAGTTTGGTAATCCAATGGAAAGGGATCAATTATATGCGGAATATAAAAATTGGGATGTACTCCCTAGTTTAACTCTAAGAGATGGAGGCACTGATTTAGCAAGAGTAGAAAAACTTTTTAAAGAAGAAGCGTATGAGGAATCGTTAACCTTACTTCAGAAGTACATATCAAAGAATGATCAAGCTATCAACCCTCAGGTTTTATTATATATGGGTGCGACTCAACTGGAATTGGATCAAAATGAAGCTGCTATCGGTTCTTTTACAAAATTACTTCATAGTAAGACGCTGGATGCAACCAAGGCGCATTGGTATTTGGCATTATGTTACTTAAAATTAAAGGATCTGGAGAAAGCAAAAAGTGAATTGAAATTACTTATTGATAATACTACAAATTTCCAGAAAAATGAGGCAAAAGAATTATTGAAACAGTTAGATTGACCGATCTTAGAATGATTCTAATGAACGAATAATTAAAATATTCATTAAAACTGCTTTTGTAATAAGACATTATTTTGTTGCTAGATAAATAGATTGTTTTCTTAAATCGATGAAAGTTGCCTTTTATCGGAAATACTGATTTTTATAAAGTTTTATATTCATTTTTAGGAAGTTAGAGTATTAATTTCATTCTGAATTTAGAAACTAATCAGCGATTAGAAAATGAAAGAGGAGTTAAGCATTTCGGATTTAAGGCAAGTTATACGTAACCTAATTACTTTCATCGCGGTAGATGGGAAGGAATATGTAAATGATGATAAAAAGCGTGAATACGTAGCGAGTTATGTACTTCTTTTAGCGAAAATTATTAATCAGGTAGATCAAGAAGAGAAAACTTCATTAATTCAAAACATTTCAGATGATATAGCTAACTATATAGGGTAAGGGAATAGTTTTTGGACTATATTTTATTATGTTAGATTTAGAAAGCCTTTTTTTTCAATAAGAAAGGCTTTCTTTTTTATTTGGTATTAATCATATAACTTTAATATATTGAACATTGAAAATCCCGAAATCTAACTAAAAGTGACTGAACAAGAACGAATTGAACAGCTGGAGCAAGAAAAACAGCAACTCCAAGATCAATTAGATCAAATAAAAAAAAGAAAAGAGAAGAAAAAGAGTATTGGGTTTTGGATACTTAAAAAATCTAGCGTACCTCTTCTTGGGGTGAGACTAAAAGGTAGTATTAATAATGCTATTACAGAATATAAGGAAACCAAATCAGTTTCTGTGGATACCGTTTCTGATGTGTCCTCTAATATTATTTGGCGCATTACTAGAATTGGTCTTTTTGGGTTACTTGTAACTCTCATTCCTTCTATTATTCTGTTATACCAGACAAAACTTGTTATCAATCAGAATAGATTAGTAGATAACCAAAATGAATTAATAGAAGCAGAAAGGAGATCTTCTTTGGTTTTCATTATGGATAACCTACTTTCTGATCTTAGCGAAGAATTGAAATACAAAGGATCTAGCGAACGCAATGTTAGCCCAGTTTTAGAAGCTAGAATAGCGAGTTTATCTAGAGCAATGAAACCTTATAAGTATAAAGAAGACGGAGAGTTGATTGATAAAAAAATAAGCCCAGAGAAGGGACAACTCCTGTTTAGTCTAATAAGGAGTGAACTGGCGGATCAATCGTATAGAGAAATTTTGGATGCTTCTGATTTTAGTTATACTTATTTTAAAGATATATTTTTGGGTAGAGGAGTTAATCTTAGATATGTTAATTTAAGTTACTCAAATTTATCCGATGTAAATTTGCCTGCTGCTAATTTGGAAAGAAGTGAATTGATAGAAGCGAATATGGAAAAAATAAATCTTTCTGATGCCATTCTAAAAAGAGCTAATCTTACCAATGCTAATCTTAGTAATTCAGAGTTATTAAGTTCTGATCTAACCAATGCCAAGTTATATGGGGCAGATCTAACGGAAGCAGATTTAACTGAAGCTACCTTATGGGGTACAAAGCTGGAAGATGCTAACCTTACGGATGTGGTGTTAGATAATGCTATTGTACATCGACAAGACTGGATAACATATGTAGCAGATTCATTGGATTTAAAAGGGGCTAAAGAGATTCAAGATAAGTATAGAGTAAAAAAACAAGGAAAACAACAGTTTATTCTCGTTGCAAGGTAGAAGATGAATCTACATCCTGATTTTTAAAGATGATACTGTGAATTTTATCAACTAACCAATTTCCAGCAGGAAAGTATAAAGCAAAAAATAATGCCATTCCTAAACTAAAATTTTGAGGACTGAATAGTTGATCAAGTATATTATTTGGATAGACATAAGATGTTTGTAACCAGTATCCTAAAAATTCTAGTACTCCCATAGCTACTAACCCATATGCGTATTGATTAAAGAAGTTGTATTTCTTTAATAAAATCGAAATAGGGACCATATATAAAATATAACAAGTGACCACTTGCCACCAATAACTGAATCTAGCAATTTCCATTTCTGCACCAAACTGATTCATTCCTAATCCCCATAAAAAATATACCGTAATATATGTAAGAAGCATTGTTTTAGGAGTTTTCTTTATTTGTTTAAGATTTTGAATAAGAATTTCTTTCATAATTATAGGTCTATTTTTGTTAAGGTTCTAAACCAGATTTTTTTACTTACAGTATATTTTTTCACGTCGCTTCTATCCAGAATATTTTCTAATTCATTAACTGTAAAAGCCCTTTGTATGGCTATTAATCCATCTTGTTTTGCTAATTTGGAAATAGGTAAAAAGTAACTTGAATATTTAAATAAAAAATACGCTGTCTTACTCCTTTTTAATTCACTAAATATAAGATGCTTAATTCCTTTTTCTTTTATTCTTTTAATAAATTTGATAAGCTCTTCATCCTCAAAATGATATATAAAATGACTACTTATGATGATATCACAATCAGGAATTGAGAAAGAATGATCTAGGATATTGTCAACCTTAAATTGTATATGATTATATCTAGCATATTGAGAATTAGCATAGATAATACTTTGTGGATTTCCGTCGATTCCTAAAAAACCTCCTCGAATTCCTTTTTTACTTAGTTTTTTAGAAACATTGTAAATACTATCACCGCCTCCGCAACCTATATCCAGAATGTGGAACGATTTTTTATTTGGGTTTTTGATACAATAATCAAGGGTGCCTTTAGCAAGTTGTTTGTGATTTCCGAACAGCTTGTTGATTAATTTTAAACTGGATAAAGCTTTTGACAACTTCTTTCCAGACAGAGATAAATTATCAAGTTGTTCAGAGGTATGAAGACGAATTCTTAAATTCAAAATCTAAATTTGGATTTTATTTTTATTGGTCTCAATATTAATAATAACTTTACAGTAAAAACATAAAATTCATGAATAATGAATATTTAAATCAAATTATTAGAGAACGTAGATCAATTTTTCCTTCTCAGTATAATAACAAGCCCGTTTCCGCAGAATTTATTAAAAATTTATTAGAGAATGCTAATTGGGCACCTACTCATAGGTTAACTGAACCTTGGCGTTTTAAGGTGGTTAGAGGAGAAACAAAAGATCGTCTTGGGAGTTTTTTATCAGATACGTATACAGATATTACACCTAATGATAAGTTTTCACCATTTAAAGTCAAGAAGATTAAGGATAAGTGTGATGCTTCTAATGTTATCATAGCTATATGTATGCAGAGAGACCCTAAAGAAAGAGTTCCAGAATGGGAAGAAATAGCAGCTACGGCTATGGCGGTTCAGAATATGTGGCTTACTTGCACAGCTAATGAAGTAGGTTGCTATTGGAGTAGTCCCGTTTTAATAAAATATGCAGGAGAATTTTTTGAGTTTGAAGAGGGTGAAAGGTGTTTGGGGTTTTTATATATAGGTAATTATAATAAAGACGAGGTAATAAGTTCTAAACGAAACTCTATTGAGGAAAAGGTAAAATGGCATGACTAAAAACAAAAAAACATCCGCCACGGCGGATGTTTTTTTTACATATATACTTTCTCTGTATATTATTGCTTTTTTAATGCGTCAGCAGCTTTGTTAGCTCCGTCTTTTACAGCATCAGTACCTTCTTTTACCGCGTCTGTTGCAGCGTCAACTGCATTACCAGCAGCGTCTTTTGCAGCATCAACAGCTCCATCTACTGCATCACCAGCAGCAGCTTTTACAGAATCAACAGCCTCTTTTGCATCTTCTACAGCTTCATTAGCAGCTTCCTTAGCATCTTCTACAGCTTCTCCAGCAGCATCTTTTGCTTCTTCAGCAGCGTCTTTTACTTCTTCTACAGCATCACTAGCAGCATCTTCTGCTTTTTTTGTATCTCTACAAGAGGTTACTGAAACTGCTAACGTTAGAGCAATTGCTCCTAAAAATAATCTTTTCATAATTGATAGATTTAGTTAATTGGGTTATTGAACGCCAAATTTAACATTTTATTTTATATTTCGTTTTTTTCTATCAAGTATTTCCAATAACGTTTAGGAAGGTGTTGTACGTGTAATCTTGAGTTTTTTCTGGATTTAATAGTAACACTGTTAAAATAAGTTTGCCATAGCTTCTGGAAATCTAACTCATTATCAACGTAATTTTCTTTTTGAATACTTGTATTTAGTTTGGAAAAAAAGTCTAAGGTTATGATGTCTACTTTATGAAGGTCATAATATAGTCCATATGATCGCTTTATATCATAGATTAACCATTTTTGATCTGCATATCGATCTTGGAAGTGACATATCAGTAATGGTAAAACATTAAAATCAGGCTCTACGGTTGAAATAAAAATATCATCTTTTGTTCGTTGAAACCTAACGAAAGCCTCCATTCTATGTTTTTCTCTTCCTACCATTTTGGCTACTTGACTTATTTTAAGAATATCTTTATTGCTGTAATCAATAAGAGTAGAATTAGGTGTATTTAATATATTCCTAATATAACATAGAAGTGTGTTTTCCACTCCTTTAATTTCACTTAAGAAAGCTTTGAAAAGAATTTTCTGTTGCGATGATGGAATTTTAGTTTTTATACCTTTCCATACCCGACTAGATTTTGTTTCATCAGTAATAATTATTTCAGAAATTGTAAATAGTTGATTATTAGATTCGGATTCTTTTCTAATAATTGGAGCAACTATTTTTTGTTCATATACAGTAAATACACAGGTTAAAAATCCATCAAAACTTCCGTCATATGATAAAATTGTCCGTGGATTCATGTTTAGATTTGTTAGAAAAGACTCAATTGATTAGTAAAATACTTAGCGTGTTTGCTTTTGGAAGTTTTTAGAATAATATTCTTTAATTTTAATGGAGTTACATCTTTGTGATAAAAATCTTTAGAGTTACAGGTAATAAAGTATTGTGCTCTGTTTAATGCGATACCAATAGCTTTAAGATGTATCCAATCTAGTTTTCTGAATTTTCTTGCTTGAAGTATTTTCGAAACCGATTGCATCCCAATTCCAGGTATTCTAGCTAAAATGTTTTTGTCCGCTTTATTAATATCGACTGGAAAAAAATCCAAATTACGTAGTGCCCAACTTAACTTAGGATCAATATCGAGGGCTAAGTTTTTATATTGGTCATTTAATAATTCGTTAACAGAGAACCCATAAAATCTAAGCAACCAATCGGTTTGATACAATCGATTTTCTCTAAGAATAGGTACTTTGGTTTGTAAAGAAGGTAAACGATTATCAGATGTAACTGGAATATAACCTGAGTAATATACCCTTCGCATATTAAACTTTTTATAATAGTAAGTAGCAGATAGCATAATATCCTTATCACTTTCTCCCGTAGCGCCAATGATCATTTGAGTACTTTGTCCTGCTGGAGCATATCTCGGTGTACTTTTTATGATTTTTCGTTCTGCCTTATATTGAAGGATTTCGTTTTTTACCTTTAACATTGGTTTCATAAAGTCCTCGTGTTTTTTATCGGGTGCTAAAAGTTTAAGCCCTGATATAGTAGGTATTTCTATGTTAACACTAAGACGATCAGCGTAGAGTCCAGCTTCTCTCATGAGTTCGTCACTCGCGCCTGGAATCGATTTTAAATGAATATATCCGTTAAAATTCTCTTCTAACCGAAGTTTTTTGGCAACTGCAACCAATCGTTCCATAGTGTAATCAGAATTTTTAAAAATTCCTGAACTAAGAAATAATCCTTCTATATAATTTCTACGATAAAAATTAATGGTTAGGTCTACAACTTCCTGTATTTTAAAAGCAGCTCTTTTTATATCATTACTTTTTCGGGTAACACAATATGCGCAGTCAAAAATACAATGATTGGTAAGTAAAATTTTTAATAGGGATACACAACGACCATCTTCAGTATAACTATGGCATATACCCATGCCTGTGTTATTACCTAAACCTTTATTCGTGTTTTTTCTTTTTCCTCCACTACTGGCGCAGGATACATCATACTTTGCGGCATCCGCAAGAATCGAAAGTTTTTCACGCGTTCTCTCAAACGACATATGAACTTCTATTGGATAGTTTAATTTGATGTTTTAAAGCTCGGAAGATTTCTTCTATATCTACTAGAATTTGATAATCAGTAAAGCGCAATACCGTAATCCCTAAGGAATGAATATGAAGTTTTTTTGGAGTATCTTGACTAAAAACTTCTGAGAATTCATGTGCGTACCCATCGATCTCTAGAGCAATTTTTAAAGAAGGACAGTAAAAATCGAAAGTATAGTTGTTAATTTTATGGTTTCTTTTAAAAAGAAATCCTTTTTCGATTAACCGTTTGTAAAGCTCCTCTGTAGCGGGAATCGAATTGTTTAATGAATATCGAATAGTTTTTTCTGATTCTGGTCGGTGTAAAACAATTTGTGATGTCATATGGATTTAGTTAACTAGTAATTTTTCCAAATTTATGGAAATATTCCAACAAAATAAAAATGAAACAGTGTTAAAATTGGAAATATTCCAAAAAATAGTATATTTGCCTCATAATTATCCCAAATCAAAGTAACAGAAATGGATACTAATTTATAAATCAAAGTTGTATGGATAATTTAACTAACCAAACCATTCAACGCTTTAAATCGATCCGTGAGGAGAATCATTTTACACAATCTGATTTTGCTAGGGTTCTTAACATTAAGAACTCTACTGCGGATATAGAAAGGGGAAAAACTAAAATTTCGGGAAAAGTTGTTTCTAAATTACTTCAAGAATTTGGAGTTAACCCTCTTTGGTTGTTTGGCGAAAGTGAACAAAAGAGAATTCAGTTACATAATGGTGATGTTGCACCAAAAATAGTTACTGTAGATTCGGAAAATAACGAGAACATAGTTCTTGTTAATGTAAAAGCAGCAGCTGGTTATCCGCATAACGTTCAAGATGTGGATTGGTATCAGCAATTGCCTGCTTTTGATATTCCTCTTCCAGAATATAGAAATGCTACTTATAGAGGTTTTCAAGTAGAAGGAGATAGCATGTTACCTGTTTTAGAACCAAAAGAATGGGTCATAGGTAAAGCTGTTAATAATCTTTCTGAGTTACGAAGTAATGCTCTCTATGTGGTGGTATTGCATGATAGCGTAGTGGTTAAAAAAGTTAGGAAAAATGAGGATTCTTCGGTGTTGACATTGATTTCTCTAAACGCTGACTATTTACCATTTACGATTCAAACACATCAGGTTGTAGAGGTTTGGGAGGTGAATAGTAAACTTAGTTTCAATATTGACGCCAATTCTGATGCAGCAAGTATTAAGCAGTTACAAGATGCTATGTTAACTCTTACTTCAGAAGTTAGAAGTTTAAAAAATTAAGTAATAAATCCGTGTTGCCTTGCATGTTCTTCAGCTTCCTTAGAGGAATGAACAAGAAGTATAGGGGTAGTTGTAAAAGAATCGATGATTTTAATTATTCTTTTTTCTTTTCTTTTATGATTCACGCTTCTCAGATAAATAGCTAAAATTCTATTGGGATATTTTATTGCTATTTCTGTATAAATATCGGCATCTTTTTCTCCACTATCTCCAATAAGGATAAATTTTATATTGGGATATATTTTGATAAGATTTAAAATTTCAGATTGTTTATGAGGTATTGTAGGTTTGGGGGTTTTATCAAAAGGTGTTCTAAAATCTCTTAACAGAATAGGGCCTTCAGGGAAATAGTGTTTTTTTAGAAAAGCTGTTAAGTAATCATATAAATTCCAAGGACTATTACTAACGTAAAATATGGGATTAACTGGTGCAGTGTTCTTACCTAATTTTAATTTCTGATAGAATTGAACGGTTCCTTCCAAGGGTAACCTTCTGTCGAAATTTTTGAAAAAAGTATTTGTAATTACTCTCCATTTGAACAATGAAGCAACTCCAGTATGCAAAATTGTATCATCAATATCACTTATGATACCATATGATGCATTTTCTGAAGGTGTTAACATTTTTCCTTCAAATACGTTATTCTGTATAATTCTTTTATCATTACCGCTCTGGTAGGAAACAATAAATGGTATCCACCCTTCTTTATCCGTTAATTCGAAAGAATCGGATAAAAGTTCATCGAAATTATAGTACCCTTCGGAGTCTGTAGCTGTAGAAAATTTTTGACCATTGGATAGTTTTAGCTCGATATGTGCTTTTTTTATTTCATCACTTTCAAACTGTTTATAGATATTGCGCAATGTTTTCAGAATCCCTGTATTACCATCGAAATTAATGTTTTCATCTTCTAAAGCCCTGCCAGTAGCTCTTAATCTAGTTGTTGTACCATACCCTAGATAAGAATTTATTCGTAATGGTTTTTTTTTGAACATAGAATTTTCTTGAAGTATAAAGATAAAAAACCCCGCTAATTAGCGAGGTTCTTTAAGGGGTAGCTTTTAAAAATTATTTTATGGAAGCTCTAATTTCTTCAATTTTAGTTTTTATTTCTTCTTCTGTACCTTTTAGTTTTTTCGTTTCTATGAAAGTTTTGCCGTTTTCAGTTTTTGTGATAATGACTTTAGCATTGGCAATATCTCCATTCATTTCCATATTAACTTCGATTTGTTTTTCAACTTGATTAGAAGATGATTTAGTCTCAATAACTTCAGTTTTATCATTAGCTACTGCAGTTTCAGGAGTGTGATCTCCAAGTATAGGGGCAATTACAAGTCCTATAAGACAAGTTAATTTAATCAATATGTTCATAGACGGTCCTGAAGTATCTTTAAAAGGATCTCCAACTGTATCACCAGTCACTGCGGCTTTATGAGCATCAGAGCCTTTATAAGTCATCTCTCCATTAATTTCTACTCCAGCTTCAAATGATTTTTTTGCGTTATCCCAAGCACCACCAGCATTGTTTTGAAATATCGCCCATAGAACACCTGATACGGTAACTCCTGCCATATATCCTCCTAACATTTCAGCAATAGCTAATGTGTCCATTCCGAATAATAATGGAACAAATGCTATTACTAAAGGAAACCCAATAGTAAGTAATCCCGGTAGCATCATTTCCCTTAAGGAAGCTTTTGTTGAAATTGCAACACACTTATCATATTCAGGTTTACCTGTACCTTCCATAATTCCAGGGATGTCTTTAAACTGACGGCGTACTTCCTGCACCATTTCCATTGCTGCTTTTCCAACAGCATTCATTGCTAAGGCAGAAAATACTACGGGCACCATTCCCCCTACAAATAACATTGCTAATACCGGAGCTTTAAAAATATTAATCCCATCTATTCCTGTAAAGGTTACATAGGCAGCAAATAGAGCTAAAGATGTTAATGCAGCAGAAGCGATAGCAAAACCTTTTCCTGTTGCGGCTGTTGTATTTCCAACTGAATCTAAGATATCAGTACGTTCTCTTACGATTGGTTCTTGTTCACTCATTTCGGCAATTCCACCAGCATTATCTGATATTGGTCCGAATGCATCAATTGCTAATTGCATAGCTGTTGTTGCCATCATTGCAGAAGCCGCTAAAGCCACACCATAAAATCCTGCAAAAGCATAAGATGACCAGATAGCTCCAGCAAATAATAATACAGAAGGGAAAGTTGAAATCATACCAGTTGCTAAACCAGCAATAATATTTGTTCCTGCGCCTGTACTTGACTGTTGTACAATTTTAAGGATAGGAGATTTGCCTAGTCCTGTATAGTATTCAGTTACTGATGAAATTACGGCTCCTACTACTAACCCAACCAGAGTAGCATAAAATACGCGCATTGAAGAAATTTCTTGTAAGCCTTCTCCGAAAAACTCCATTTTCATAGTTTCAGGAAGCATCCACTTACATAAAGCAAAACAAGCAGCAGCTACTAGGACTATTGATGTCCAGTTACCAATATTAAGTGCTCCCATTACTTGAGATTCTTTAGCATCATTGTTTTTAATTTTCACCAACATGGTACCAATTATAGAGATGATAATACCAACACCAGCAATCGCCATAGGTAATAAGATTGGTCCAATACCTCCAAAAAGATCAGAGATAGCACCTCCCATATCCTTGATAACGTAGTTTCCTAGTACCATGGCAGCTAATACCGTAGCTACATAAGAACCAAATAAATCAGCACCCATACCTGCAACATCTCCAACATTATCTCCAACATTATCTGCAATTGTAGCAGGATTACGTGGGTCATCTTCTGGAATACCAGCTTCGACTTTACCTACTAAATCTGCTCCTACATCAGCTGCTTTTGTGTAGATACCTCCACCTACACGAGCGAATAAAGCAATAGATTCGGCTCCTAAAGAGAATCCAGCTAAAGTCTCTAGAACTATGGTCATATCCATTGTGTTGGTCCATTCTCCGCCCATAAAAAAGTGAAAAAAGAATATAAAGAAAGCGGTTAAACCTAATACAGCTAAACCTGCAACACCAAGTCCCATTACTGTACCACCTCCAAAAGAAATTTTAAGGGCATTTGGTAAACTAGTTCGGGCTGCTTGCGTAGTTCTGACATTTGTTTTGGTAGCAATTTTCATTCCTATATTCCCCGCATAAGCAGAAAAAACAGCTCCGAATATAAAAGCAATGACAATTAGCCAATGAGTAGTAGGTACAACAAAAGAAACAATTGTTAATAAAACACTAACTATCACCACAAATATTGCAAGTAATTTGTACTCTGCATTTAAAAAAGCTAAGGCTCCTTCGTAGATATGATCCGAAATTTCTTTCATTTTACCATCGCCAGCATCTTGCTTCATTACCCAAGATTTTTTAACCAGCATGTAAATAAGCCCTAATATTGCCAAAACAATTGGCATATAAATCATATTTGATTCCATTAAATGTGTTTTTAGTTAATTTGTCGCTAAATGTAGTAAAATAAAGCTAAAAAGAAAAAGCGCAATATTTATAAGAAAATATTGCGCTTTTATTTATTTTTTGTATAGAACTTTAATGAATACTGAATAGTCCTTCAGGTTTATCTGCTAGATCCTCAAAACGTTTAACACAGGCTTTGATAATTTTTCTTGCTTCATCAATATTACCCCATCCACCAACATCAACTTTTTTCTTTTCTAAGTCTTTATAAACTTGGAAAAAATGTTCTATTTCTTTTATAAGGTGTGGGTTCATTTCCTTTAGATCTGCTAATCGACTTGCAATTGGATCGGAAATGGGGACACATATAATCTTTTCATCAGGACCTTTTTCGTCTGTCATATGGAAAACGCCTATCGGTTTTACTTCCATTACACAACCAGGAAATGTTGGTTCTGTTACTAAAACTAATACATCTAATGGGTCTCCGTCTAGTGCCAAAGTTTCTGGAATGAATCCATAATCTGCAGGATACATCATAGAAGAAAAAATCATGCGATCATATCGGATCTTTTTTATATCAAAATCGTATTCATACTTATTACGACTTCCTTTAGGTATTTCAATTAGTACATCGAAACTTTCACGGGTTGCTGCGCTCATATTCTTATTCTCATTTTTATGGGCGGCAAAGATAAGTATTACAAGGGGTTGGTTAAAATTTATAGCCAAAAATAATAGGTTTATGTATCAAATTTTAATGTTATGGTAACCTATAAGCTTTTCGTAAGAATCTATTTGATGATTTTTATAATGAAATTGCTGATAATTAATATAAACAAATTAGGTTTGACTAATTTATTTCAGGGTTTTTAGAAATAGAATCCAAAGGACCCTGTAACCCCAAAATCACGAGCATCAGGATTATCAAAGTAATTTCCTCTAAAGTGGAAGTCAATTCTAAAGATTTTAAAGATATTTCCGACTCCAACACTATATTCCCAATATATTTCATCATCAGGAGCGCCTACAGTTTGTAAAAACCCTGAAGCATCCAGAGCAATGTTCTCATCAGATAGTTCTCCCCATACTCCACGAATACCGACAAGTTCACGTAAGTTTAATTTTCTCAGTAAAGGTATTCTAGAAAAAATTCTACCGTTAAAGTTATGTTCCATATGAACTGCAGCATACGTGTCAGTCACGAATTCATAAAAGTTTAGTAATGGAAATGTGTTCTGAATTGATAAATAGGTTTGGTTACCAGGTATTACACTTAATAACCCAAGCGGAACTTCTCCAAAAGTCTTTCCTACTTCTAAAGAGCTATTTAGAACTCCAAATCCACCAATATTCCAAGGTTGTCTATAAAAAAATTGAAGCTTTTGATATTCAAAATCACTTTCCAATATATGGTCTAAACCTACAGAATAATTAAGGAATAATTGAGCAAAGTCACCATCATTAACAATAACTCTATCTACACCATATCCAGTAGTTTTTCTTCCAGGGTAATATGCTAAAGAGGTTCCTATTTCAGCCTGCTTTATTTCAGACTTTATCTCACCAGTATCGGGATCAATAAAATCTAAACTAAATAAATCATCATCTGCGGGTTTTAACGTTCTGAAAGACCCAGTAACTCCAAGAGTAAAGTTCTTTCTGGGTTCTATTTGCATAGAAAAGGCTGATAAATTTATAGAAGTCAATCTACTGTTATCTCCTGTTGCTATAATAGAGGAAGATGCCAAACTTCTTCCTTCGACATCGTTTGTGTTTGTGAGGCTTGCTCCGAGCTGTTCTACATCTCTTCGATTCCCAGCAGAAATGATTAATCTAGATTTTCGGTCCACAAGATATTTTCCGGATAATCCATATTTAAATTTGTTATCTCTAAAACCATAAGCACCATATCCTTCTATTCTCCATTGATCATTTGCTGTGAAATAAGTTCTACCTCCAGCTCTTAATCTAAAACCCTCTATAGTGTTATAACCAACGGTAGAAAATAATGGACCAAAATCCCAACCATTAAATTCTACATAACCTGTAGCTAATATGGTTCCAATATTATATAATCTTTTAAATGCTTTAACCGTTTTTAGTGTGTCTAAAAGTTTGTATACTTTTTGTTCATCTTTGTTTAGGTCTTCCATTCTGGAATTTGTCCAAAATGAATCATCACGATTATAAATTTCTTGATTGTAAGGATCTACTTGGCTCTGATAGAATTTTCTGCCTTTCTTCTGGTCAAATTTATAGTTATCATAAAGAGTTGTTCTTTTGCCATATACTCCTCTAGATTTTTCTTTCTTATTGAAGGCAAAATCTGATTGAAAATAATCTTTTGTAATTAAAAATATAGAATCATTAAGAACATCAAACTCTTGTTCGATATATAAATCTTTTACCCAATTTATATTTGCACTTTTGGTTACTTCTAAATTAATTTCTTTAATTGCCCAGGTTGTGTCATTTACCCAAAAATCTCCTTTAAAGGTAAGTTCATTTTTTCTTCTTGGATAATAGATAATGTTATAGCACCATTTATCACCAATGTAGGCACTATCAGAAAGGACATAGTTATACACGTTAACTCCAGTTCTGGATAATGGACTTGTAAAACTTTTATCAAAGAACTTTAGATAATTATCGTAGATATCGTAATCAGAGTATAGATCTTTTACAAAAGCAATTAGGGTTTGGTTGTCGCTAAAACCTGCGTTTTTATTTCCTTGAAGAACCTCTTTAAGTTCATTAAGTTCGTTATCACCATATACTTTGGATATGGCTTCATTTAGAAAAATAGGAAGATATGTTTTTCCAGTTATTCTTGAAGTGTCAATATCTTCAAAAATAAATTCCATGCCATTAAAGATCCTACTATTTACCAGTGCACTATCAATAGTATTAAGGTCAAATTCTAACTTTTCATACTTATCATAGTTGTATTGCTTGAATTTCTTAACGCCATTTTCTCTTCTGTTATCCCAAATTTTACGGAGAATATCTATGGCAGGATTATTTTTTTTAGAGGTTTTACCTTTGTATATAACAACTTCGTCCAGAGAAGCGGCTTCTTCTTCAAGAACAACCTCCATGTTATATGTAGTTCGTTTAGATAGTTTTATTGTTTTTGTTTCAAAACCAATAAAAGAAACTTTAACGCTATTGTGATTTTGATCAGATTCCATATAGAATTTACCATTTTCATCTGTTATGGTTCCTATTGTAGAATTTACAAAAACAATGTTTGCGAAAGGGACAGCTTGTTTGTTACTGTCATATACATGACCACTTACTTTGGTCTGTCCGAAAATGAAAGAGTTACTAAAAACAAAAAATAAAAACCCTAAAACCCAATATCTCATCTAATATTTTTAAATAATTATGATTAAACATCATTGGACTGGTTTTTTGATTGAAATGATTCAATCCATTTTAAATCAAAAAAGGAACAACTAAGCCCTGTTTTTTTTGATATTAATTACCAGTATTAAAAAATTTAACTCTGTTTAATCAATTTAAATGTTGTCGTTTTTTATCTAAAACATATAAATACATAAATACCCTACCTTCAAATTATATATTTAAAAATGTTTTGCTTTAAACATTAATAATAAGGTTAAAGCAAAACATTTTTAAATATATAATTTTAGTATTTCAAAGTACCTAAGTGTTGATGTTTGTAAATTAGATTAGTTTTATCAAATTCCGAGCCAATATTGGCGAAAAATGAATTAAAATTTAAAAACTATCAAACACAAAGAAAAGGGTTCATTTTATTTATACATTACTTTTTTGACAGCTTTAACAACATCTTGGCTATTTGGTAACCATTGCTCAAATAAAACAGGGGAATATGGAGTAGGGGTGTCTGCTGTGTTTATTTTTATAATGGGAGCATCCAAATAATCAAAAATATTAGATTGAACTTGATATGTAATTTCTGAAGCAATATTAGCAAGAGGCCACGCTTCTTCAAGTATAACTAATCGATTAGTTTTTTTTACTGAAGCAAAAATTGCATCAAGATCAAGAGGGCGTACTGTTCTTAGGTCAATAATCTCACAAGAAATATTTTCTTTCGCAAGCTCATCCGCTGCTTTATAAGCTTCTTTAATTATTTTTCCAAAGGAAACAATAGTTACATCATTTCCTTCTCTTTTGGTTTCTGCCACACCAATAGGAATCGTATATTCCCCTTCTGGTACTTCACCTTTATCTCCATACATTTGCTCGCTTTCCATAAAAATAACGGGATCGTTATCACGAATAGCAGATTTTAGTAAGCCTTTAGCATCTTTTGGATTAGATGGGATGACAACTTTTAACCCTGGAGTATTAGCAAACCAATTCTCAAACGCTTGGGAATGTGTAGCTCCTAATTGACCAGCTGAAGCTGTTGGGCCTCTAAAAACTATTGGAATATTAAACTGACCTCCACTCATTTGACGCATTTTTGCAGCGTTATTGATAATTTGATCAATACCAACTAATGAAAAGTTAAAGGTCATGTATTCTACAATAGGGCGATTGCCATTCATAGCACTACCTATTGCGATTCCAGAAAAACCTAATTCAGAAATAGGAGTATCGATAACTCTTTCTGATCCGAACTCATCGAGCATTCCTTTACTAGCTTTATAAGCTCCATTATACTCAGCCACTTCTTCACCCATTAAGTAAATAGACTCATCTCTGCGCATTTCTTCGCTCATTGCTTCGCAAATTGCTTCTCTGAATTGTATCGTTTTCATTTATAAAATAATTATTTTTGTCCTACTCGAAAGGCAAAAGTAGCAATTAATACCTTTTAGTGATCATCGAAAATTGAAAAATTTACTATGCATGCATAGTAAATTCGACATTTTATTTGTACTTTCGCTTTTATTATTAAATTCTCAAAAAATACCTATATAAAATGAAGATATTAGTTTGTATTAGCCATGTGCCAGACACTACTTCTAAAATTAATTTTACAGAAGGTGACACTAAGTTTGACACAAATGGAGTACAGTTTGTAATTAATCCTAATGATGAGTTCGGATTGACCCGTGCTATGTGGTTTAAGGAAAAGCAAGGTGCATCTGTTGATGTAGTAAATGTTGGTGGAGCAGAAACAGAACCTACCCTAAGAAAAGCGCTAGCAATCGGAGCAGATAACGCAATTCGAGTAAATGCAGAGGCCACTGATGGTTTTTATGTAGCTAAGCAATTAGCAAAAGTAGTGCAGGATGGAGGTTATGATCTTGTAATTGCAGGAAGAGAGTCAATTGATTATAATGGAGGTATGGTACCTGGAATGTTAGCTGCCCTAACAGGAGCTAATTTTGTGAACACTTGTATAGGATTGGAAGTGGAAGGAGACGTAGCTACAGCTATTCGTGAGATTGATGGAGGAAAAGAAACATCTACGACAAGATTACCGCTTGTTGTTGGTGGTCAAAAAGGTTTGGTAGAGGAAAGTGATCTTCGTATTCCTAATATGAGAGGAATTATGATGGCTCGTAAAAAACCGCTTACAGTTGTCGAAGCTATTGAAACTGCTCAGGAAACTAAAGCTGTTAAATTCGAAAAACCTGCTCCTAAAGGTGAGGTAACTTTAGTTTCTCCGGATAATGTAGGTCAGTTAGTAGAGTTATTACATAACGAAGCTAAAGCAATATAATAATATAAATGGATACCTATTTGTTATAGGGTCAATATAAAAAAATAGTATATATGTCAGTTTTAGTATACACAGAAAGTGAAGGAGGAAAGTTCAAAAAAGCAGCTTTCGAAGTAGCGTCTTATGCAAAAGAGGTTGCTAATATGCTTGGTACTACCGTTACCGCTGTTAGTGTTAATGCGAATGATAGTAGTGAGCTTGGGAACTATGGTGTTGATAAAGTATTAGAGATTAAAAATGAGAAGTTAACTACTTTTAATGCAAAAGCATATGCTGATTCATTAAAACAAGCAGCTGATAAAGAAGGCGCAAAAGTAGTAGTGGTTAGTTCTAGTGCAGATAGTAAGTTTTTAGCATCTATGTTAGCTGTAAATCTTAATGCAGGATATGCTTCTAATGTTGTTGCTTTGCCAGAAAGTGCTTCTCCTTTTACTGTGAAGCGAACAGCTTTTACGAATAAAGCATTTAATCTTACTGAAATCTCAACAGATGTTAAGGTTATAGGATTATCAAATAATGCTTTTGGACTTAAAGAAGTTTCAGGTGCTGCTGCCGCTGAAGGGTTTGATCCCTCCTTATCTGATGAAGATTTTACAGTTAATGTAACTTCAGTAGATAGAGCTACTGATAAAGTTTCTATAGCAGATGCAGAAGTTGTGGTTTCTGGAGGAAGAGGTCTTAAAGGACCAGAAAATTGGGGGATGATAGAGGAACTTGCAGATGTTCTTGGCGCTGCTACGGCTTGCTCTAAACCAGTTAGTGATATGGGGTGGAGACCCCACGGAGAACACGTTGGTCAAACAGGAAAACCTGTGGCAACTAACTTATATATCGCAGTAGGAATTTCAGGAGCTATTCAGCATCTTGCAGGTATTAATTCTAGTAAGGTGAAAGTGGTAATCAATAATGATCCAGAAGCGCCGTTCTTTAAGGCTGCAGATTATGGGATTGTTGGTGATGCCTTTGAGGTAGTACCTCAGTTAATTGAAAAATTAAAGGAATTTAAGGCGAATAACGCATAATTTTCATAAATTGTGCCCAATCAAGGGCTGTTTGAACTTAGGTAAAGTCCATTTGTTCAAACAGCCTTTTTTTTATTGAAAATAACTATGAGTTTAGTTCGTCTGAACATAAAAGGAATATCGTACAGTCAAACCCAAAATGGTGCTTATGCACTAATTTTAAGCGAGGTAGATGGAGAAAGGAAATTACCAATTGTTATTGGTGCATTTGAAGCACAATCAATAGCGATAGCCTTAGAGAAGGAGATTAAACCTCCCCGTCCATTAACTCATGATTTATTTAAAAACTTCGCAGATCGATTTGATATAGTTGTTAAGCAAGTAATTATACATAAACTAGTGGATGGTGTTTTTTATTCTAGTATTATTTGTGAACGTGATAAAATCGAAGAGATTATTGATGCCAGAACCAGTGATGCCATCGCTTTAGCATTACGTTTTCAAGCACCTATATTTACGTACAAGAATATTTTGGATCAAGCAGGAATTTATTTAAAAGTAAATCCTAAAAATGATGATGAAGACGATCCAGAAAGCCTGTTGGTAGACGAATTGGTTTCTGATGATCTGGAAATGATCGGGAAGGAAACCAGTTATCAGGATTTATCTCTTGAAGAATTGAATCGTATGCTTGAACAAGCAGTTGCCAATGAAGACTATGAATTAGCGGCAAGAATAAGAGATGAGATTTCAAAACGCGGTTAAATTTTGATCACTTTTACCACATATTCCGAAACATTATAATATTACTTCTATTTTTATGAAAAAAGGACTATTATCTTTCCTGTTATCATTATTTGCTTTTACTGTAATCTCGGCTCAATCTATTGAGAAAAAGTGGGTTTTGAAAAGTGTGAAAGGAGCATCTGAAAATACTTTTCAAGTCGGTAAGAAAGATTATTTACAGTTGGATAAGGGTTCGTTTTCTTATTCGTTTAATAACGAATTAGAAAGACTTAATGGTGATTATGTAACACAAAATAGAATATTGCTTTTTTTTCCAGAAAATGTAGAAGATTCTATTATAAAGTATAAAATTCGAAGTATTTCCGACTCTACGTTGGTGTTGACTAAAAAAAATATTTCATACTCACTTACTGCCGAAGAAAAAATAGTTGAAGTAGTTCCTGCAGCCATAGGTGGTGAGCTTATCCCAAATCAAGGTTTTTCTTTTACAAGTTTTTGGAGAGGTGTTTTAGGAATGTTAACCTTATTATTAATTGCATTTTTATTTAGCAGCAATAAAAAAGCAATTAATTGGAAAACAGTTGGATTAGGTATCGGGTTTCAATTAATAATTGCAATTGGAGTTTTAAGAGTACCGTTTGTTCAAACTATATTTGAATGGGTTGGAGGTTTATTCGTTAGTGTTTTAGACTTTACCAGAGCAGGAAGTAAATTTCTGTTTGAAGGTTTGGTTGTAGACATGGATACTTTTGGATTTATATTCGCTTTTCAAGTATTACCGACTATTATATTCTTTTCAGCTTTAACTTCCTTATTATTTTATTTAGGTATTATTCAAAAAGTTGTAAAAGGCTTGGCTTGGTTGTTAACTAAAGCACTAAAGATATCTGGAGCAGAAAGTTTAAGTGTCGCTGGTAATATCTTTTTGGGACAAACAGAAGCACCTCTATTAATTAAGGCGTATTTAGAAAAGATGAATAAGTCAGAAATGCTATTGGTTATGATCGGTGGCATGGCAACTGTTGCAGGAGCTGTACTAGCAGCTTATATAGGATTTTTAGGAGGAGACGACCCAATTTTAAGATTGCAATTTGCAAAACATCTATTAGCGGCATCAGTAATGGCAGCTCCAGGCGCAATTGTTATTTCTAAAATACTATTTCCACAAACAGAAAAAATTAATACGGACGTATATGTTTCTTCAGAAAAAATAGGATCTAATATTTTAGACGCTATAGCAAATGGAACAACAGAAGGCTTAAAACTAGCAGTAAATGTTGGTGCTATGCTACTAGTGTTTGTAGCCTTTATTGCCATGCTTAATGGTATGTTAGGTTGGGTTGGAGACATTACTTCTATCAACACTTGGATAGCATCAAATACAGTATATCAAAGTTTATCTCTTGAACTTATTTTAGGTTATCTTTTTGCACCATTAATGTGGTTGATTGGAGTAGCCAAAGAAGATATAGCTTTAATGGGTCAACTTCTTGGGATAAAACTAGCAGCGAGTGAGTTTGTTGGTTATATACAATTGGCAGATTTAAAAGATGTAACGAATGCAACACATCTTACCTATAACAAATCCGTTATCATGGCAACATATATGTTGTGTGGTTTTGCAAATTTTGCATCTATAGGAATTCAAATTGGAGGGATTGGTTCGCTTGCTCCGGGACAACGAAAAACATTATCGGAGTTTGGAATGAAAGCACTAATCGGAGGAACTATTGCTTCATTATTGTCGGCTACGATAGCTGGAATGATTATTGGATAAAAATTATAGGTATTTTTTGTAGGAAATGCATTTATCAAATAGGTTTTACAACTATTTCATAATCTACATATTAATAGATATCTAGAAACCTATTTTTTGTATATTTGGCAGGAGTCAGTATTTATTTAACAAACCCAAAAGAAAGTTATTAAGGGAATATGAAGCAATATCTTGATCTGGTGCAGCACGTACTAGAAAATGGCAATGAAAAAGGAGATCGAACTGGAACGGGTACCAAAAGTGTTTTTGGTTATCAAATGCGTTTTGATTTGAGTGAGGGCTTTCCGATGGTTACTACAAAGAAACTACATCTTAAATCAATTATTCATGAATTATTATGGTTTCTGAATGGAGATACCAATGTTAAATATTTGCAAGAGAATGGGGTTCGTATCTGGAATGAATGGGCAGATGAAAATGGAGATCTGGGACCGGTTTATGGACACCAATGGCGTAATTGGAATGGTGATGAAATTGATCAGATTGAAGAAATTATAGATGCATTAAAAAATAATCCTAACAGTAGAAGAATGATGGTGTCAGCATGGAATCCTAGCGTTTTGCCAGATACCTCAAAATCTTTTTCCGAAAATGTGGCAAATGGTAAAGCAGCTTTACCTCCTTGTCATGCTTTTTTTCAGTTTTATGTTGCGGATGGGAAACTATCCTGTCAACTATATCAAAGAAGTGCTGATATATTTTTGGGCGTACCGTTCAATATAGCATCTTATGCCTTATTTACTATGATGATGGCGCAAGTGTGCGGATATGAAGCGGGAGAGTTTATACATACGTTTGGAGATGCTCATATATATAACAATCATATGGAGCAATTAGAATTACAGTTATCCAGAACTCCAAGAAAATTACCCACTATAAGGATCAATCCTGAGGTAAAAAATATTTTTGGCTTTGTTTTTGATGACTTCATATTGGAAGACTATAATCCGCACCCTCATATAAAAGGTGCAGTTGCAGTTTAGCTCCCCCCTAAATCCCTAAATTTAAACTGAATTTATGATGAAAAAACTACTATTTATTATTACAATTTTATGCTCAACTTTTTTGTTTGCTCAGGATAATATTATTCTGTCTAAGGAGAATGCAAATGAAAAAGGAATTACACCTATGTGGCCTAAATGTGAGGATTCTAGACAAGGTCCACTAAAGTGCTTTGATAATAATTTGAGAAATCATATTATTAGAAATTTCAGATACCCTGAGATTGCCGAAAAAGATGGATTAGAAGGTACAGTTACTGTAGAATTTATAATAAACAATAAAGGTAAGCCTGAGGTAATAGATGTAAAAGGTGCTCATAGATATCTTCAGAGAGAAGCTGTTAGAATTATACGAGCAATTCCTAAGATGAAACCCGGTAAGTGGGGTAAAAAGCCTATTGCAGTTGCTTATGAAGTGCCAATTACTTTTATCAAACCAAAATAAATACTAAGGCATTTTTAACAATGGATTAACTCTACTATAAAGTAGTGTCAAGATAAAAATCATTAAATTTGAGTGTATTCGTAAATCGAGTACACTCTTTTTTTATGGTAATAACTGATAATTTACTTTCTTCTTTGTTAGATACTAGGGCTCATTCAGAAGAAATTTGTGCTTCACTTCAGACAGAAGATTACGTAGTTCAACCTATAGTAGATGTTTCTCCTCCAAAATGGCACTTAGGTCATACTACTTGGTTTTTTGAAGAATTTATTCTATCTAAATATAAAGCAGGTTACTCTCGGTTTCACGATAATTTCGCATATGTTTTTAATAGTTATTATGAAAGTATCGGTAAACGTGTGATAAGAACTAATAGGGGAAATCTTTCTAGGCCTACTGTTAGTGAAGTATACGAGTATAGAGATTATGTGACTAATAATTTACATTCTTTATTGGAGGATGTGGATAGTAAAGAAATTAGATCTCTTGTAGAGATAGGTATCCATCATGAGAAGCAACATCAAGAATTATTACTCACAGATATTAAATATATATTAGGGAATAATCCATTATTGCCTAAGTATAATGATACTTTTAACGAAAACCCTAATACCCAATCTTCTTTAGAGTATCATACTATGAGCGAGGGTATATATGAAATTGGGTATAAAGGAAATGACTTTTGTTATGATAATGAATTAGGAGTTCATAAAGTGTTTCTAGAAGAATATAGCATAGCTAAAAGTCTTGTGACAAATAAAGAATATTTAGAATTTATTGATGATAATGGCTATGAAAATAGTCTTTTATGGCACGCAGAAGCTTGGGATTGGATAAAGAATAATCATATAAAAATACCATTATACTGGCATCAAATTGATGCGGAGTATCATCAATATACCTTAAGAGGATTGAAAACTCTAAATCTTAATGCTCCAGTAACACACATATCTTATTATGAGGCATTTGCTTTTTCTCAATGGAAGGGAGAGCGTATTCCTACGGAATTTGAATGGGAAGCAGCACAGCAATTTTTTGATTGGGGATCAAGATGGGAGTGGACCGAAAGTGCTTATCTACCTTATCCTAATTATACCAAAGCTCCTGGCGCACTTGGCGAGTACAACGGCAAGTTCATGGTTAATCAAAAAGTCCTTAGAGGAGGGTCTATAGCTACTCCTAAAAATCATACAAGGCCAACGTATCGTAATTTTTTTCACCCGCAGCTAAGATGGCAATTTAATGGATTGCGATTAGTAAAAAATAAATAATCCCCATACATGAGTTCAAAAGATCAAAACGTATTAACTTGTACTTTCGGTAAAGAAGTACACGAAGGACTAACGACTTTTCCAAAATATTTATCTTCTAAATTCTTTTATGATGAAGTAGGAGATAAGCTTTTTCAAAAGATAATGGATTTACCAGAATATTATCTTACTAATGCTGAATATGATATTTTTCAATTACATAAAACTAATATTCTACAGAGTTTTGATACTCATAAAGAGGGTTTTGATCTTGTAGAATTAGGTGCTGGAGATGGTAAAAAAACAAAGGTATTACTTAGGGAACTACTTGATCGAAAATATACGGTTACCTATCATCCAATAGATATTAGTGAAAATGCAATCGACGGATTGGTTAAAAATCTTTTTAAAGAATTACCGAATCTTAGTGTGCAGGGTCAGATAGGAGAATATTTTGAAGTTTTAGATAGGCTAAAAGATATTAGTGACCGTAAAAAAGTAATTATGGTTCTTGGATCCAATATAGGTAACTTATTACATCCAAGAGCTATTCAGTTTTTGAAAAAGTTGAATGCTGTAATGCATCCAGATGATCTTGTATTTATAGGTTTTGACCAAAAGAAACATCCGCAGAAAGTTTTAGACGCCTATAACGACAAATCTGGTGTGACTGCAGCATTTAATAAAAATGTTTTAGCAAGAATCAATAAAGAGCTTGAAGGTAATTTTGATCTGGATTCTTTTATTCATTGGGAGGTATATGATCCAGAAACGGGAACGGCAAAAAGTTACCTTGTAAGTACAAAAAAGCAAACTGTAGATATTGATTATCTGTCGTTGCAAGTGCATTTTGAAGCTTGGGAAAGTATCCACACAGAGATTTCTCAGAAGTACGATGATGATACAGTTAAGTGGTTAGCAGAGGAGTCAGGATTTAAGATTACAGGTGCTTTTACTGATGAAAATGAGTATTATAAAAATTACGTTTTTAAAAAATCGGAATAGGTTTTTTTGATCAAAAAAATAAAAATATGAAAGCAATTTGGAATAATGAAATCATTGCAGAAAGTAATGATACAAAGGTCATTGAAAATAATCATTATTTTCCACCAGAAGCAATTAAAAAAGAATTTTTTAAATCAAGTGGGACTCATACTAACTGCCCTTGGAAAGGAGTTGCATCCTATTACACTGTTACAGTAAACGGTAAAGAAAATATGGACGCAGCTTGGTATTATCCGGAAACTAGTGATCTGGCTAAACAAATAAAAGGGTACGTGGCATTCTGGAAGGGTATTGAGGTTGTAGAATAGTAGCTACAACCCCAAATCTTTTTTTATTAAAGTACAAGTAAACTGTTCTCTGCAGCTGCAAAATCATTCCACTGATATCCATCAGCCTCTGATTCATTAGTCCATTGTCCGTCTACAACATACTTAAATTGAAATTTCTGATCTTTCGGTAGGTTCAAAGTTCCTTTAAACGTACCATTTTTTAACTTTTTTAATACTGTAGTTTCAGTGTTCCATTCATTAAATTCTCCTGCTACACAAACATTAGTCGCTTCTTTTGCCGGAACAGAAAAAGTAACTTTACAGATAGGTTTTGACTTTAAGTATTGTTTGGTTATTGCCATAATTTTAGTTTAAAATTAATTCTTGGTTCATAAAATTCAAGGGAAATTACCACAAAACATTAAAAAATAAAAGTGTAAACTCACGGATTTTCAATAATTTAATCAACATTTAACAATTAAATATTAACGATAACGATATAGTATCTGTAACCTAAACAGGTATTTTGATACTATAATGGTTTTTTAGAATTATAGCATTGCACAAAATTATAAATACTATTAATGGCTGACTATAAACCTTAAATTTTGAGTTTCTTTTTTATGATAGTCTACAGATAATATATATATACCGTTAGTTAAATGTGATACCTCAATGTTGTTTCTATCTGTTATGAGCTTTTGAGAGTCAATTGTTATTTGTTTTCTTCCTTGTAAATCATAAATATTGATTGCTACAATTTTGTTTGTATTACTTGTCGATTTCTGTATGGACATTTGATTACTAACTGGATTTGGGAATAGTTTTATATCCTCGGTATTAGTACTTATAAAATCTCTGTTAACTTGATTACTTGCATCAATTAGTTTCCATTTAGTGCAATTGCCTGTGTACTCTTGTGATACTTGTGTGATAGGAATGGATTCATCTGTATTGGCAGAACAGCCTTGAGATCTTATCCAATTATTTGTTTGTCTATTTTGGATCCTAAAATACCCTTCTTCATCAGTCTCTATTAATTTCCATTGCTCGCACCATCCAAAAGAACCAGACCCAACCTGAACTATTTCGATAGAATCATTAGCGGTATTACTGCAATTTTTTGGTCTATACCTTCCATTGGTTCCTTTATTTTGTAAATAGTAATATCCATCATCTGTAGGTATAAAATCAAACATTGTACAGTTTCCTGTATTATTAGTAGAAGTAACAACTAATGGTGTAATTTCGTTATAGTCGCTTGCACATCCTTTTGTTCGTATCCAATGTTTAGTGGCTTTGTTTTCTAATCTCCAAAGCTTACCGGTAATATCAATTTCATTATCCTCTCCTTGCCACCATAAATTACCAAAATTTTCTATTTGTGTGAAGTTACGTGGTTTGACCCAAGTAGCATAAATAGATCCAATAATGTTTTCTACTCCTTGTGAAGCTGTTTGCCATTGATTAAAATTTAAATTAACATCAGCATCGTAAAATGCTCCTACAACCTGTTCAAAACCTAAATCAGAGAAAAACTTAAGTGATTTTGTACCTCTATCAATAATTTTTTGACCTTCCCACCAGGTAGCAAGTATAACTTTATTTGGATTTACTGTCACCCATGATTGGTCTAAAGTATTATTTATTTGATAATAATCTGCGATCGCATTATGTTCGGGATCTATCATATCACTCCAGAAATAATATGAAGCATCAGGCGCAACCGCAAAAAGATCATCAAAAGCACGTTTAATACTGTTAGCTAAAGCTGCTCCAGAAGTTCCAATTTGTATATCTGAAGGTTCCCATCCACCTGTTCTGATTTCTGAGTAATTTAATAGAAAACCGTCTGGACGAAAATCAGTTTGTAATCTCTGATGTATTTGACGCATTCTCATATAAATTTCTGGATTATTCCATGATGCAGATATCTGACCTCCAGCAGTAGGTAACGCGTGATATCCATAAATCTCTACAATATCACCTTCTTTGATATTGGCAGTATTCTCGATGTTTATTTTTGGTGCTTGATGATGAGTATCAAATGCTCCAGAAAATCCTGATTGCCCTAGTTGTTCATCAATTGGTAAGTTCACATCCGAACCAAAAGAAAGTGCTTGTCCATTACTATGTTTTATAGATTTTGGAAGGTCATTTCTGTTAATCCAATTTAGAACTGGCGTATCTATAATAGAAACATCATCCCACCAAATAGTCCCTTCTATCCCTCCAAAAACCGCCAATGCTAAATCTACTTTGTTAGCATTTAGGCTATTAAATGCTATACGAACCTCTTCCCAACCATCTGTGGTAAGTTTGTTCGTTCCATTATAATATTGACGTCCTCCATTATCTTTTGGTAAGGATATATGTAAATTAGTAAGTGTACGATTGGTGTTGTTTGCATCTCTTATAAGTGCTGCCAAATTTCTAGTGGATAAGTTTTCGGTTTTGATCCAGAATCGCAATGTATATTGATGAAAAGGTTGTACATCAAATTCCGTAAAAATTCTAGAATCTTTGTTACCAGTCGCTTCTGCTCTAAATGAAGCATTCCCACTTCTTTTGATATTAGTATCTATAAAAGTGCGCTCTCCTATTGCATCTTGAAATCTCCATCCTATAGCTCGATTACCTTCAGAATCTTCGAACCCTCCATTAGAAATATTAGATGAGTTAACAGGAATAAGTTCTCCATTCGCAGCTCTTAGTTTTTGTTTTTTAATAGGATATCCAGTTGTTAAGTTAGGGTCGGACGCTATTAGTGAGCTTGCAAATCCCATAGAAATAGTAATAAAATGTAATTTCATTCCTCTTTCTTTAATCCCATCAACTAATACTTGGATTCTTTCATCCCATCTGGATCCAGCGGTTCCATTGAGTCCATAAGAGTTTAGTTTAGTGTCAGAGTATAAAACGGTATCAGCTCCTGCTTCTTTTGCTTTATCTATATGAATGAATAACTCTTCTGGAGTATCTACTACCAGATTAGCAGACATATGTAATATTTTATCTTCTTTCCCAATGACTTTAGCAATTATATTGCTTGGGTCAATATTTGATATAGGTACTTCTTGAGAAGTGGTTAAAAAAGAAATACATAAAAATAATAGAGTGAGTAATAAGTTGAGTTTTCTCATGATATTTTGTGTTTACGATTTAAGGAAAAATGGGTAATCCGTTTGGTTTTATTGTTATAATAAGAAAGGTACTTCTTTGTTAATGTATTTAGATATACTAAAGCAATATTTGGTTAGTACTAATTTGTAGTTATCTATTATAACTTTGTGGTTGGTAATCAGTTTAATAATAACTGTTTATTTACCTCAAAAAATCGTGTCATTTTTAAAATCAGAGAGAGAATCACTTATTGCATATTTTAATGTAATAACTGTTCGTATTATTTCTACAATTTATGTGGAAATAGAGTACTTATGAAGAAAAAGTTTTTATATGTGTTTTAATAGGATGTCAATATCATCGGTGGTATTATAAAAATGTAAGCTTATCCTTATTCCGTTTCCTCTTAGAGAAGTAATAATATTTTTTTCTTTAAGAGAATTATGTAATTCTTTAGTTCCTGTTATATTGAAAATAGAGCTATGATCGTCTCTTTCTATTACATCTGTCTCTAGTAAGTTCAAAGCAACTAATTTCGCTTTTGTATAATTAATTAGTTCTTGCATGTTTTCTTCAATTTTAGGAAGACCAATTTTGGATAGAAATTCCAAAGAAAACTGTAAACTTCTAAAGTTAAAAGTATCTAAGTGCCCACATTCATATCTGGCTCTTAGATTCGTATAAGAAGAATCATAACTACTAGTAGCGGCAGCTTTACTGTAAGTATCTGGTGTGATTTGATCAAGAATACCTTCTTTAAACAATAAGAATCCGTTACCATAACCTCCTAACAACCATTTGTAACCACTACAACCAAGAATGTCAATTCCTGAAGAATCAAAATCAAAAACTCTAGTTCCACAAAATTGCGTACCATCAGCAATTATTATAAGGTCTGGATTTTTTAGTTTTAACTGTTTAAGAAATTCAAGATTAATAGCTATCCCATTGGTGTATTGTACTAAACTAAAAGCGAAAATATCAGGATTATACGTGGAGATAGCATTTTCAATATTTTCCTCTAATAATGTATTGACTTTAGCATAGCATACATCAAATCCTTTAGTAATTGTCGAAAAGTTTATAGAAGGGTAATCTCCATCCAAAAGAAGTACTTTTTGATTTTTTTCTAATCCGTTTAATATGGTATTAAAGCCTAATGAAAAGTTTGGTGTTAATACTATATTTTCTAATTTACAGCCTAAAAAGGAACTAATTGCTTTTCTTACGGCATTCAAAAGTTTTTCTTGATGGTCTCTAAACATGCTTCCTCCAATTAGAAAATCAAGGTCGTGTTCTTGTCTATAATCTAATAAAGAATCATATAATAAACCAGAGGATGCTGTGTTGAGATATGTGTTTTGTGATAATACGGGAAATTCTTTTTTAAAATTCTTCATAAGTTATTTTACGGCTTTTTAGTAAAACCTTTATATTTACTTGGATAATTAATCAAGCATTACTAAGGTACTATTAAAATGTTTTCAAAAAGAAAAGAAACTCCACAAATTGATCCTGTACAGCGTGAATTATATGAACATGCTCGTAAACGGATTGTTCAAAAGAAAAGACTATTTCAGCATTTTATAGTGTTTTTAGTTGGATCTGTGTTTTTGGTTGTTCTCAATCTATTAGTTGGTATTGGTAAAGAGATTACATTATTTGGTATAGACTGGTGTACGATCGTTGTTGCTTCTTGGGCATTTTTGTTTGTTTTACATTTTTGTAATGTATGGTTGTTTCACAAGTTCATGGGAGCTGAATGGACAAGTAATCAAATGGAGCGATTGATAGCTAAACAAAAAGATGAAATTGCATTAATTCAAAAGGATGTAGACCAGATGTATCCAAAAGATGAATTAGTTAAAAAGAAAGAAGAATTCATAAAGCAACAACAACCAAAAGTTATGGATGAACCTTTAGTACCTGAGTATGATCAAATAATTACAATGATAGCGGCGGCTGGAGAAAATAATGCATTAGGTAAAGACAATGATCTGGTTTGGCATCTACCTGATGATTTTAAACGTTTTAAACAACTGACTACGGGACATCATATTATTATGGGGCGTAAAACTTTTGAATCCTTTCCGAAGCCTTTGCCAAATCGTGTACACGTAGTAATTACTAGAAATCAGGATTATAAACCAGATGGTGCTATCGTAGTCCATTCTATGGAAGAAGCTCTAAAAATTGCAAAAGATGATCCACAACCATTTATTATAGGTGGTGGAGAGATTTATAAAATAGGAATGAAATATTCTGACTGTATCGAACTTACTAGAGTTCATGGAACATTCGAAGCGGATACCTTTTTTCCGGAAATAGATGCGGAACAATGGGCTGTTGATAAGAAAGAACTTCACGGAGCGGATGAACGACACAAATATGCATTTACATATTTAACGTATATGAAGAAGTAATTTTTTATTTGCTATCAAAAGAATTCATAAAACATTTAGAGAATCTTCTTTCTGAGAAAATTATTTCTACAAACCCTTTGTCAGGAGGGGATATTAACGAAGTATTTCTTTTAACCACTAATGATAGGGAAGTAGTAGTTAAAATTAACAACGACTCTAAGTTCCGAGAGATGTTTAAAGCTGAAGCAAGGTGTTTAAAAGAATTGACGGATGTAGGTGTTTTTATAATACCAGGAGTGTTAGAATTTGGAGAGCATAACGATATTACTTTTTTGGTGCTAGATTATATAGAAGAAGGAAAAAAAGTAAAGAATTTTTGGTCTGTCTTTGGCGAAAAATTGGCAACATTACATAAGAATAGCAAATCTTGTTTTGGTTTTGAAAGCGATAATTACATAGGTAGTTTGCCACAATATAATTCTAAATATTCTTCTGCTTCTGAGTTTTATATAGCTCAGAGATTACAACCACAATTTGCATTAGCTATGCAAAAAGGCTTTTCTTTTAAAAACTTAGATTCTTTTTATGAAAATACGAAAGCAGAAATTCCAAGTGAAGCTTCAAGTTTAATACATGGGGATCTTTGGAGTGGAAATTTTATTAGTGCTGTTAATGGCTATCCTTGTTTGATAGATCCTGCAGTAGCATATGCACCTAGAGAGATGGATATTGCTATGATGCATCTGTTTGGAGGTTTTGATCAAGAACTTTTTGGAGTTTATAATGAGATTTTTCCACTAATAGAAGGTTGGAAAACGAGACTTGAAATTTGGCAATTGTACTATTTATTGGTGCATCTTAATTTGTTTGGAGACTCTTATTTATCAAAAATCCAATTAATCATTCGAAAATACTCTTAATTCTTGGTTTAGTATTTTTTCTGTTCTTTTATTAAAACGCATTGCAAATTAAAAGAGGTCAATTATTGATTGAGAATGGTAGTTCATCAAATTGGGCATTTCCATTGATTGTTTTAGAGGCTATTTTAGGTGTCTAACACAAATCAATCTTTATTATGAGAAAAATAGACCTATTAATGATCGTGATGATACTATTCATGATGTTTCAGTTATCCGCACAAACAATTGTGGAAAGACATGGGCAATTAAGAGTAGAAGGGACCAAAATAAAGGACAAATGTAATAGAACTACTCAATTAAAAGGGATGAGTTATTTCTGGCATCAATGGGAAGGAGACGAGTATTGGAATAGTAATGCGTTAAAATGGTTGAGAGATGATTGGAAAGTAGAAATAGTGAGAGCAGCAATGGGTGTTCGCGGAAGTGGCGGAGATTATATTGATGATCCTGTAGGTTCTGTAAATCAGGTTAGAGCAGTAGTGGATGCTGCAATAGAACATGGGGTTTATGTTATTATAGATTTTCACGCTCATCCTAATTATAAAGAAGAAGCTAAAACTTTTTTTAAACAAATGTCTAAAGAGTATGGAGCATATCCGAATATTATTTATGAGATATGGAATGAACCTATTGGTGAGTATAATAATCATGTAGGGACTTGGAATGAGATAAAAAGTTACTCCAGAGAAGTGATTGCAGAAATTAGAGCAAATGATTCCAATAATATTATTGTAGTAGGTACTCCATTTTATTCGCAAAGGGTAGATACTGCGGCAGATAATCCTCTAACTACAGATAGTAATAACAATCCTGTAAGTAATATTGCGTATACAATTCATGCATACGCTGGAGCACATAAACAATCATTAAGAGATAAAGCTAATTATGCAATTAATAAGGGATTAGCATTGTTTATGACGGAGTGCGGAAGAGTTGGTACTAATTATGGACCTAACAACAATCTAGATGCTGCAGAATGGAATCTTTGGGAACAGTGGATGGATACTAATGATATTAGTTATTGTAAGTGGTCATTAAGTAATAAAGATGAAATTAGTTCATCTCTTAACAGGTCAGCGAGTCCAAATGGAAATTGGAATTATAATAATGATCTTACTGCCGAAGGAAAATGGAATAGAGATCATTTTAGAGCAGTGAATACACCGCCATCATCCTGTGATGATACAGGAGGAACGGATGAAGATGTAATTAAGTCATTAATAGCTCCTGATCAGGTGATTAAAGGAGGGAGGGCTTTTGTTGAAATAGAATATTCTTCTAGTGTTAGTAGAGATATTGTAGCTGTTTTTCAATTAAATAAAAGTCCTTATACTGTTTATGGGTCAAAAAGAGTAAATGTTTCAGAAGGTACAGATGCTATCAGTTTAGAAATTCCTATTGATACAAATACTCCGGTGGCTGATAATGACTATAAATTTCAGGTTTTTATTACAACTCAAGGTGGAGATTGGAACGAAAGATTGCATACTATTTCTAAAATAAATATTGATTGTATCGAAAATACAGGAAATGTAATAGTCAGAGCAAAAGGAGCTAATAATTCAAAAATTGAAGTACGTTATAATGATGCGTCAATTGATAATGCTATAACACTTACTAATAGCTTTGTTAATTATAATTTTTCGGTCTCTGAGACGACAGGAAACTTTAAAGTAGCTTTTATTAACGACGATATAGGAAGAGATGTAGAAATCGATTGGTTAGAAATTGATGGAGAAAGAATTCAAGCAGAATCAAGGGAAGAAAATACGGGTGCCTGGGATGAAACTTGCGGCGGAGGAAGTTTTACACAAGTTATTCATTGTAATGGTTATATTAATTTTGGAAGCGATACCAATTCAAATCAAAATGGAACTATTGAAATAGGTGCAAAAGGAAACTGTGGAGGCGAAAAAATTCAGTTATTAATTGACGGTAAAAAGGTGTCTGAATGGTCTTTGGAAAGTGACATTGCGGTCTATACATATACTGGGTATGAAAATAATCAGAACATAAAAGTGTCTTTTGTAAATGATGCCAGTATAAATAATTGTGATAAAAATGCATATATAGATTGGATTAAAGTATGTGATACAACATATCAAACAGAGGAGGTTGCTTCCAGAACGGGTTGTGGAAATCCAGAGTGGTTATTTTGTAACGGTAATTTTGATTTTGGTAGTTCAGGTTGTGGCAATAAAATTCCAAATGAAGGCACCAAAAAAATATTCAATGTATTTCCAAATCCTGTTACTGATAATAAGATTACTGTAAAAGGTTCTGAATTGTATTCAGTAGCAATTTATAATATAGAAGGAAAAAAGGTATACGAAGAAACGGAAGTGTCCAATACCAAAATTATTTTAACAGAAAGTCTAAATGATGGGTTTTATATACTAAAGATATATGATCGAATCACTAAAACATCAGAGACGAAAAAAATAATCATAAACAATCATTAGTTAGGTAGAAAATAAACACCAAGTTATTATGCTTGGTGTTTATTTTTATAGCTAGTATATAAATTGGTTACAATATATAAGATTATGAAAAAAATAAAATTAATGATAGTTTTTAGTATGCTGTTTGGATTTTATGCAAGTGCACAAATAACGTATTACGTAAGTTCTCAGAGTGGGAATGATACTAACTCAGGATTAGATCAAAATGTAGCTTTTAGATCAATTCAGAAAGCAGTAAACTCTGTAAGCGAAGGCGATACTGTGAAAATTTTATCAGGTACATACACAGGTGAAAACGATAGTCCGTGGAGTGAAATTTTTATGTCTATCTCTGGATCAGAAGAAAAGTATATTACCTTTTCTGGAGTACCAGATGAACAAGGAAAGTTTCCTGTAATAGTTTCAGCTTCGGTAAAAGGAATCGATCTGTTAGGATCTTCATTTGTAATTATAGAAAATTTAGAATTTGTTCCAGCTAATCAAGATGTAAAAGGAATGATTGACAATCCTTCTTTTGGAATAGAATTGTGGAGGGCAAGAAGAGCTATTGGAATAGATAATGGTTCTCATCATATTATCATTCGTAATAATTATGTACACGATTTTCCCGGAAATGGAATTGCCATTGGTGGATCAGAAGTGGTTTTAATAGAAGGGAATTTGGTAGAACATTGTGCGTTCCAAAGTCGAAATGGAAATAGTGGAATTTCATCATATCAACCTGCAAATTTGAATGTTAGTAGCTTTTCAGAATATCCAAACCATAGAATTATTTATAAAGATAATGTTTCTAGATATAATGTGAATCTTAGAGGGTTTTTAGGAGGAGGTAATAGAATTACGGATGGTAATGGAATTATCGTCGATGATCATATCCAGGATCAAAAAGAAAATGGCGTTCCTTATAGCAGTAAAACACTTTTGATCGGAAATGTTTGTTATGGCAATGGCGGACAAGGAATAAATGTATTTTCTAGTGATAATGTAGATGTCTATAACAATACCTTATTTGATAATGCGCAAAGTACCCGTATTTCTAATCCTGCATATCCAATTGCTGTTGGGGATTCTCAATTGTCAATAGGAAGAGTAAAAAATGCTCGTGTAAAGAATAATATTTTATATAATTCTAATGTTTCAAAAACAACAATATCAAGATATCAGGATGAAAATATAAGCTACGATCAAAACATACATTGGAACGCAACTGGAAATCCAGAACCGTTAAGTTCTAATGATTTTATTGCAGATCCAAAGTTGAAAAGTATTCAAGCATTAAATGAATCGCAAACCAATTTATTAGCCACTACATCAAATCCATTTAATACAGATGGAGCTTCTGCAAAATTATTTACTCCTACAAGGAATAATAGTTTCCCTATTCAGGATATGGACCTACAGTCTAACAGTCCAGCTATAGATACTGGCATTAATGTGGGATTTGGAGCTGTTATTGGATTATCAATTGATATAGGTGCTAAGGAATTTGACGGAATGATAACTACATTAGAGGATAAGGTTATCTCTACATTAGTACCAAATCAAGTTGTTCTCGGGCAAGAAACTAATATTACAGTATCATATGAGGCAAAAGAGAATAGAGATATATCAATTGTTTTTCAACTAGATTCTAGCCCTTACACCGTTTATAAAACTAATAGAATTAGAGTTTCTAGGGGTTCGGAAACCGTTGAAGTACCAGTTTCCATACCAGAAGATACACCTATTGGAGTTGATAAATATCAGTTTCAAGTATATATAACTGCTGTTGGAGGAAATTGGAACAACCGATTTAGTAATCTAAATAAACCCAATATTGATTGTGTTTCAGAAGATATTGGGGTTACACAAGTTTTAGAAGTAGGAGCAAAAGGAAATTGCTCTGGTGAAAAAATAGAAATTCTTTTGGACAATGAATCAGTAACCCAATTTACTTTAACCAATGATATTGACGTGTATCGGTATACTAATTATAAAGAAGGCCAAAACATTAAGATAGCTTTTGTGAATGATGATAATAGTGCCTGCGATTTAAATGCCTATATCGATTGGATTAAAATTTGTAACACCTTATATCAAACGGAAGATTACTCCAGTAGAACAGGATGTGGTTCTTCAGAATGGTTATTTTGTAACGGTAATTTTGATTTTGGAAATGTTTCTTGTGATCAAAATCGAAGTAGAGAAACAACTATGGAATCGATAGTAGTATATCCTAACCCTGTATCTAATTCATTTTTTGTTGAAAATATCAAGAATGAATCACTTTCAATTAAAGTTATAAATCTTGAAGGGAAAGTGCTTAAGTCATTTCAATCCGAAACAAATGATATCACAGCAGGGATTGCCATAGATGATCTTCCTAAAGGAATGTACTTGCTAAGTATCTTTTCTAAAAGGAATAAAGAACAAAAAACTATTAAAATTTATAAAGAATAAAACCATTCGCAATACATTTAAAGAAAATACAGTTAATAAAGCAGATGATTATTGAAATCATCTGCTTTGTCTATTTTAATGTAGTTTTCGAGAAATTGTAGTCACATATGAAATACTTAAAATATTAGGGTGAAATTGTATAAGAAATATACTTGTTGGTTTTTTTTGATTTTTACTACAGTAGTAGCATCACAGATACAGATTAAGGAAAATATTAGTATAAAAGATAGTTTGTTAGCTATTTACGCAATTTGTGATGATGTTGAACAGGCCAAGGCGTCTTATCATCTTAGTTTGTATTATAAGGATGTAGATATGGATACTTCTTTACAATATGCAGAAGTTTCTAAGAAATTATCATTGTTATATAAGGATTATGGCTTGTATGCGCGTAGCTTAAAACGATTAGGAGTTATTTATATGTATTCCGAAGATGTAGATTTAGCCTATAATTATTTTAATAGGGCTAAACGTATTGCAAATGATGAGAAAGATTATCTTCTAATTGCAGATATTCAATCAGACATGGGATTATTGTTTCAAAGAAAAAGTGATTATAAAGAATCACTAAATAATCTAATGGAAGCCTATTATTTTTTTAAAGATGAAGAGCCATCAGTAGAAAAGCATAAGTCATTAAATAGATTAGGAATTTTATATTCTAAGCTAAATAAAAATGATAGATCAGTTGATATATTCTCCGAAGCTTTAGAGGTAGCAATACTCCTTGGTGAAAAAGATAGAGAAATCACTAGTTATATAAACTTAGCTGTGATAGAAACCCAATTAGAAAATTTTACAAATGCGATCTTATTATATAAAAAGATATTAGACAAAAGTCTAGATGATAATCTTACATATATTAATCAAAGGAGGACCTGTTATAACAACCTAGCATTTAATTATTATAAGGAAAAAAAGTATGATTCAAGTCTTGTTTATGCAAAAAAATCTTTAGCTATTAAACAAGGTAAATTGTTTGACAGTAGAGTAGGACAAACGTACCGCACTTTAGGCAATGTGTATCTTGATACAGGATCCTATGAAAAAGCAGAATATAATCTCAATAAAGCGCTATCAATTGCAGAAGAGTATGAAATTAAAACCGCAATTATTGATGCTTACAAAGATTTGTGTAGATATCATAAGAAAACAGAAAACTATAAGAAAGCGCTCATGTATTATGAGAAATTTGCGTCATTAGAATCTAAATTATTGGATAAAAACTTCTCTGAGCAGATATCGAAAATTGAATCTTCAAAAGTAATTGAAGAAAAAGATGTTGCTTATGCTTCTTTATCAAAAGAGAAAGCAGAAGATAAAAAAGAATTCGAATCAGATATAGAAAGAATCATTTGGATCGGAAGTATTGTTTTAATCGGGATTATAGGAATGATTGTACTATACGTTTATCGCAATAGAGTATATCTTGCCGAAAAACAGAAGCAAATTTCTATTATGAAATTATTTGCATTAAGGTCACAAATGAACCCTCATTTTATTTTTAATACAATAAATGGAGTGCAAAATTCTATATTGAAATCGGATAAGTTTAGTGCGTATAATTACTTGAGTAAATTTTCTCAATCTATCAGGTTGATTCTGGATAATTCTAATGATTCTTTTATCAGATTACAAAAAGAATTAGACCTTATTAAAGTATATGTAGATTTAGAAAAAATACGATTTAGAAATAAACTAGATTTTACACTAATGGTGGATCCTAATATCGAAGAACAAAATCCTTATATTCCTGCAATGATTTTACAACCTATCATAGAAAATTCAATAATCCATGGTATTAGTAATAAACCAGATGGCGGTCATGTTTCCTTAACTATAGAACCTTACAGTAGTAACTTAAAAATTATAGTAGAAGATAATGGCATAGGAAGAAAAGAGGCACAAAAAATAAAAATGTCTAAGCCAAAAGGTTTTGTAGGAATTACCTCAATAAATACAAAACAGCGAATTGATATATTGGTAAAATCTGGATATAAAGATGCTAGATATTATTTTGAAGATCTTTTTGATGAAAATAATGAGGTAAAAGGAACTAGGAGTATATTAATTCTACCATTAAAGAATATGTATGACAAAAATAATTAATGCAATTATAGTAGATGACGAATTAAACGGTATAGAAAATTTACAATCACTAATTGTAACATTCTATCCAAAAATTGAAATTGTAGGTACTGCGCAGACGTTTGAAGAAGCGCAAACTCTTTTAGAATCATATACAATTGATGTTGCTTTTTTAGACATACAGATTGGTACTAGAAGTATTTTCGAGTTTTTAGAAAAATTTGCAAGAATCGATTTTGAAATAATTTTTATGTCAGCACATAATCATGCACTAGAAGCTTTTAGATATATGGCATTGGATTATCTTCTAAAACCTATCGATATTGATGATTTTAAAAAGGCTATAAATAGACTTTTAGAAGGTTTGGAGAGAAGATACTTTGCCAATAATGCAAAAGAATTGATAGAACAGCTTAAGCTAGAAAAGGATAAGTTTAATAAAATATCTATTCCCACTTTTGATGGATACGAGATTGTTTCTATCAGTTCGATTTTATATTGCCTAGCCGATGGAAGTTATACCCAATTGACACTCAGTAATAATAAACATATTATAGCTTCACAGAATTTAAAATACTATGAGTACTTGCTAGAAAATTTTGGTTTTTTAAGGATTCATAATTCTAGTTTAATTAATAAGGATCATATCACGCGTATTAGCAAGTCTGATGGAGGGTTTGTTGTAATGGACAACGGAAAAAAATTATCAATTTCTAAAACTAGAAAAGTAGATTTTTTCAAGAGTTTTAAAATAAAGTAGCCTGTCTAAAAACATTTTTTAAGTGAATTACTCTTGTGATTTATACTTACTTTTGTTAAAATTTTAAAATACACAGTACATGAACGCATATGTTTTTCCAGGTCAAGGAGCTCAATTTTCTGGAATGGGGCTGGGCTTATATGAAAATTCAGAAATTGCAAAAGAACTTTTTCATAAAGCCAATGATATTTTAGGTTTTGAAATAACCAAAATCATGTTTGAAGGCACAGCTGATGAGTTAAAGGAAACAAAAGTAACTCAACCAGCCATATTTTTACATTCTGTAATCTTAAGTAAAGTGTTAGGTGATAGTTTTAATCCAGATATGGTAGCTGGTCATTCTCTAGGTGAGTTTTCTGCTTTAGTGGCTAATGGAACATTAAATTTTGAAGACGCTCTTAGATTAGTTTCTAAAAGGGCGTTGGCAATGCAAAGCGCTTGTGAATTAAAACCTTCTACAATGGCTGCTGTTTTAGGGTTAGATGATGAAGTAGTAGAAAAAGGATGCGAAGAAATTGAAGGAGTAGTAGTAGCTGCTAATTATAATTGTCCTGGTCAATTAGTTATTTCTGGAGAAGTAGAAGCAATAGAGAAAGCTTGTGAACTTATGAAAGAAAAAGGAGCTCGTAGAGCTTTAGTACTGCCTGTAGGAGGAGCTTTTCATTCTCCGTTAATGGAACCCGCTAGAGAAGAATTAGCGGCGGCAATAGAAGAAACAACTTTTAATACACCGAACTGTCCGATATATCAAAATGTAACCACAACCGCAATTACGGATCCTGAGGAAATTAAAAAGAATTTAATGGCTCAGTTAACTGCTCCTGTAAAATGGACGCAAAGTGTGAAAAATATGATGAAAGATGGAGCAACATCATTTACAGAGGTTGGTCCTGGAAAAGTACTATCAGGATTGGTGAAAAAAGTAGATAGATCTATGGAAACTATTTCTGCATCGATCTAATATAAAAGAAACAATGAAAAAAACCTCGAAAGCTTATGAATTTTCCGAGGTTTTTTTATGTATAGTACTTATCTGAAAAGTATTAGTGATTACTTTTCAACTACATAATCTCCAATCTTAAAATTATAAGTGTAATTCATTTTACATATTTTCACAGATCTATCGTCGATGATTCTCTATATTGATATAAATGGATAAGACTTTTTTATTCTGCTGTAAGGATACTTTCTATCGCAACATCAAAAACATCAAATTCGCAAAATTTAAGAGTATTGGTTACTGAGTCAAATCTTCTGATATCGTGATTGTGCTAATTGTATTTTGACTGTTTTTTTGTCATTAAATCCTTTGAATTTTATAATGGCTTATATGTTATTTAAGTCAAACATAAAAATGGTTGTACTGCTATTACCCAATTTATTTTAAACTTTTCACTCTTTTATCGATTAAATTTTTGAATACGGATAGAGCTGATTCTTACACAAAAAATAACTGAGATAAGTAAATAACTAAAAAAACTAGTTTCATAATATAGTGTTTCATATATCAGGAATATAAAGTTACATAACCATCCGCATAATATCTATTTATCGGTTAATCCAAACCATTCATTGATCATAATTCTGTTGAATGACTAAAAAGCAGTTTGACTGAGGTTTTTTTTCATTTGTCGACAGAAAACAACCTCCTGTCTATCATCTTCAAATTTACGGGCTTACCTCAATTACATTTACGGTGATAAAATACTTAAAACCCAAAGAAAATGTCAACTATAAGAACTTTAATAATTGTTTTGACCATCTTAAGATTTAGTTTTTCTGGATTTTCACAAGAGGCTTTTCATAATTTTGGGAGTATTCAAATCCATTCAGCTGGTCAAATTGGATTTCATATAGATGTTATTAATAATGGAGAGTTTGATAATAATATCGGAAGAGTAGGTTTTTATAATGAAAATAGTTTAATGGTTTCTGGAGATAATAAACCTGTGTTTTACGATTTAGAAATTGATGTGAAAGAAGATTTGATTTTAGAGGTAGGAGTTGGAGTTGGTCATTTTCAAGAGTTTATTAATGGCAGAGTTATAACTCCTAGGGATGAGAAAAATGTTTCATTGGATTATATACATGACGCTCCATATTTAGGAGAGGGTGATGATAGATATGTGGATGGTTATGCGTCTTTAGTAGGAGATTTGAATTTCTCTTTTCCCGTGGGAGATGATTTTAGGTTGAGACCTTTAAAAATAGATAGTGAAGCAGCGACAGAAACCTCTAGAGCAGCATATTTTTTTGAAAATCCTAACACACCAAATTACTTCTTAGAGAGTTTTGATTCTGAAGAATATGATGATTCATTATTTGGAGTGAGTATTTTTGAGTTTTGGGATTTAGATGGTAACAAGCGAACTCAAGTTACTTTAACGTGGGATAATAATAGTAATATACCAACACTTGTAGAGAACATTGAAGATTTAAGAGTTGTAGGGTGGAATAAAGCACTTAAAAAGTGGGTTAATTTAGGAAACACTAATGTTATTGGAGATTTAAATAATGGAGAAATTTCTTCTGATGTGATTACTCCAGATGATTATGAAGTATTAACTTTTGGATCATCAAATAGATTGTTCGATGGAGATTTAGAAATTTTTACGGCAGTGTCACCTAATGGAGATGGAATGAATGATACGTTCAAGATTCAGGGATTATCAAAATTTCCTGATAACGAATTATTTATATATAACAGGTGGGGAATATTGGTTTTTCAAAAAGAAGCATATCATGAAAATCAAAATTTTGAAGGGATCTCTGAAGGCAGAGCAACCATTTCTAAGGAATCAGAACTACCTGAAGGAACATATTATTATGTATTGAATATAACAGGAGTTAAAGATAGAGCAGGATATTTATATATCAACAGATAAGTTTGATGTTAATGATTTATCTATTGGAAACAGTGTTCGATAGCAGGTTGTCAATCTCTTCGAAAGAATAATTTCCCATCAATTTCCCATCAGGTGAAATTAGAAATTTAGCTGGAATTTCTGAAACACCATATTTTCTCGCGATCTCAGATAGCATAACAAATCGATTTTGATCTACTATTTGATTTTTCCAGGTATATCCATATTTAGAAACTACTTTTTTCCAAGATTTTGAATCTTTCTCAAGCGCGATGCTAACCACAGTTAAATTACCAGAATGTTTTTTATAAAGAGCTACTAATTCAGGACTTTCTTTCAGGCAAGGTGCACACCAGGAACCCCAAAAATCAAGTAATACATACTTGCCCTTCAGCTTAGATAATTTAAAAGATGTCCCATCTACGAGAGTAGCTTCAAGATCAGGTGCAACGTCTCCTTCACCTGCAGCTGACAATTTTGTGTAGCCATAAAATACTCCAAATAATATGATTACTCCGAGAATACTATAATTCAATATTTTTTTCACAATTACGAATCTTTTTGAAGCTAATCTGGCACCTGTTTAAAATACTATTGTTTATAGATTTTACCTTCTTTCATAACGAACACTACATTTTCCATTGTCTTTATTTCTTCTGTTGGATCATCATTAACTGCTACAATATCTGCTAAAAAACCAGGTGCAATTTGCCCAAGTTCATTTTTCATGTTCAACACTTTTGCATTTACAATAGTAGCACATTGTATAGCTGTTATTGGTCGCATACCAGCTTCTACCATATATCCAAATTCTTTAGCGTTCTGTCCGTGTTTAAAAACTCCTGCATCTGTGCCAAAAGCAATACGAACACCACGTTTATGTGCTTTTCTAAATGTATCTTGTATCTGTGGTCCTATTTCTAATGCTTTTGGAACTATAACATCTGGATAATATCCTTCTATTTCGGCTTTTTCTGTAACTTCTTTTCCAGCCGTAATGGTAGGCACCAAATAAGCTTTGTTCTTTTTCATTAAGTCCATAGTTTTGGTACTCATTAAAGTTCCATGCTCGATTGTTTTTACACCTCCAATTATGGCACGTTGCATTCCTTTATCTCCATGTGCATGAGCAGCTACATGAAACCCATAATCCTTAGCAGTTTTACAGATAGCTTTTATTTCTTCTACAGTAAATTGTGGATTAGAACTACTTTTAGCTACACTTAATACGCCTCCGGTTGCTGTAATTTTGATTAGATCAGCTCCGTTTTTATAACGTTGTCTAACGGCTTTTTTAGCATCTTCTATGCCGTTTACAACACCATCTTTAGGTCCTGGATCTCCTATAATAGATTTTTTACTTCCATTAGTGGGATCTCCATGCCCTCCAGTACTAGAAATGATTTTTCCAGCCGTAAAAATTCGTGGGCCTATTATTTTTTCTTGAGCAATTGCTTTTTTTAAAGAAATGTTTACACCGCTTCCTCCAAGATCTCTTACTGTAGTAAACCCCGCCAACAAAGTAGCTTCGGCAAATCCTACAGAGTTGTAGGCTACATCTGCATCATTATGGGTGTAACGCTCTAAATATGCTTTTGGATTGGATTCACTTTCCATATGTACATGCATATCGATAAGCCCTGGCATAACGGTCTTATCTTTAAGATCAATAATAACATCATTGTTCTGTCCTTCGATATAACCGATTTCTACCTCGCTTATTTTGTTTCCAGAAACGACAATGGTTCTTTCGGTTAAAATTTTTCCTGTTTTGGTATCAATTAATTTTCCGCAATGAAGATATGTGTCTTGAGCAACAAGCGTGGTGCTTGTTACAGCAAAAAGTAAGATGTAAAGGAATTTCATAAGCTAATAGATTATGTGAAGTTGTATATGAATGAATTTGTGCTAAATTATAAGATTATCAATTTAAAATAAAATACTGTAATTGATGAACAGATTATGATTTCTTTTACAAATACGAGCTGAAAGCATTATTTTATCTTCCGTGAAATCTCATGTTTGGTAATTTATCTAAGACTTTGTTTAGATTTAAAAACATCATTCACATCTTTTCTTCCAAATTCTTCCATCCCTTACTGTTAACTGAACCTCGATAGTTGCAACCGATAACGATGTAACCTTGAGCAGCTAATTTGGAAAATATATACGTGCAGGAAGTTTTATATTGCCTCTAAGTAATTGAAGGGAACCAAATCTCGATTTCTACCTCGATTGCATATGATAACTGTGTGTTTACCTTTTTTTTTGAATTATAGCAAATGATTGGATTTTTAATCCATCACTTAGATATGTTATTTCGTACATATCAATATTTTCTGGAAAATTAAATCTATCAATAAAAGTGGATTTTGTTTTGTCTGAAAATAATTCAGGATAATCTTGCCAGTTAATTTCTTTTTTTTAAAAATGACGGATTCTTGAGAGGTGCAAGAAAAATAGGTTTATAGCGATAAGAGTTAGTACTAAAATATGTTTCATTCTTTCTTTAATAAATTGATGTGTTATGAAAACTTGATAGTTTTAAACACGTGTTTTGCTTTAGAGGTAGTAGTGGCACTCTTTTTTGTTTTTTCTAAAAAAAGTAAAAAAAGATATAGTTAATAGCTCGCTCGAACACCTGAATTTCTATTTTAAAAGCTCTTCTAAATCACTTTCAATATAATCAGGAATCGCATCAATAGGAATAATCTCGTCAGAAAGGTTTTTCTTTTGTTCTTGTAATCGAATAATTTTTTCTTCTATTGTATTTTTAGTTATAAAACGAGTAACCATAACATTGTTTTTTTGACCAATACGATGCGCACGGGCGATAGCTTGTTTCTCAATAAAAGGATTCCACCAAGGGTCTAACAAAATAACATAGGATGCCTTGGTGAGATTAAGACCAACTCCCCCTGCTTTTAATGAAATAAAGAATAAAGAGATTGCATCGTTTTCCTGAAATTCATTAACAATCTTTTCTCTGTCTGAACTTTTAGTTTGTCCTGTAAGACTTACAAAAGAAATACTTTGAGTAGTAGACCATTCCTGGTATAAATTTAAGTGAGAAACAAAGGAACTAAATATCAACACTTTTTTGTTGGATTTCATTAAGGTTTCTAAATAGGAGGTAACGTCTTTAAATTTCCCAGAAGTGCCTTCTGTGTTATTTTTTAGTAATTTAGGGTGATTTGCTAATTGCCTAAGTTTAGTTAAGGTATTTATAATATGAATTTTGTTAGTAGAAACAGTATCAATACCTAATAATAAATTTCTAGCGGCTGATTTTTGAGATTCATATTCTTTTTCTTGCTCTGTAAGCATCTCAGTGTAGATAGTCTGTTCTGATAATTCAGGTAAATCCTTAGCTACTTGTTCTTTTGTCCTTCTTAGAATAAAAGGATCTACTAGTCCTTTTAGCTCCTTGATGCGTTCTTCGTTTTGATGTTTTTCTATCGGAGTTTTAAAATGATCTTTAAAAAAAGGATAACTTCCTAGCATTCCGGTATTGATAAATTCCATCTGAGACCAGAGATCTGATAATGAATTTTCGATAGGTGTACCGCTCAAAGAAATTTTATGTTTTGCATTGATATTATTAATCGCTTTGAATATTTTAGATTCTTTATTCTTTATTTGCTGGCTCTCATCAGTGATTAAATATGTGAATTCTATTTTTTGTAGTGTATCAATATCCTTCGATAATGTAGTGTAGGTGGTTAGAATGATGTCGTATGTTTCTAAATAAGGGGTTATTTTTTTACGATCACTTCCTATATACTTTGTAATAGTTAGGTGTGGTGCAAATTTCAATATTTCCTGAGCCCAGTTAAATACTAAGGAAGACGGTAGTACGATTAAAGTTTTGAGATAGGTTTTGACCTCTAAAGGGTCACTAAACAGATCCAGTCGAATAGTTTTTGTGTCTTCTGGAGCTGGTGTCAGCTGCTCCTTTATAAATACTAATGTTGCGATGGTTTGTAATGTTTTCCCAAGTCCCATATCATCAGCAAGACAAGCACCTAGCTGATTTTGATAATGTTTCACTAACCATTTAACACCTTCTTCCTGATAGGGTCTCAAGGTGGCTTTTAATTTAGATGATAGCTGGTAGTCTAAATCAATATTTTCTGAAAGATCTAGTTCTTCTGGAGGAACAATATCTTTTAAGAGCGTATAGTTTCCTTTATTTACTAGAATACTATCTTCTTTTACGTTACCAAAATTTGCTAATTTTTTGTAACGTGTCATCCATTCCAATGGAATAATGAAAACAGATTCATCGTTCATTGGAAAAAAGCGATTATTCTCCTTTATGTATTTAATAAATTTGGAAAACGGAATTTCTAGTGCACCAATAAGAACTATTCCTTTGACATCGAACCAGTCATTTTTTTTTTGTTTTGAATTTCAATCTTATGCGGATCAAGATTTACTGATTTGTTCTCAAGATCGGGAAGTGTTATTTTAAACCCTTCTTTTTCTAGTTCTTTATGATATGTTTGAACCCAATTAAAAATTGCTAATGGATCATCAGAAGTTTCGGGCGCTAAAAAAAGATTAGCATTGATCGTTAATCCTTTAGATTTCAATGATGTTATGATTTCTTTTTCAGCATTAGGGTCTCTTTGGGTTTGTGTGATCTGGATATCTTCATTTTCCTCAAAATACACATCGGATGAAGTTTTTTTGGGACTATTATAATCAAAAGTAGCTTTGTCATAGTTAAAGACTACTTTAGCAACATAGTTTTCTTTTATAAAATCCTGAATAATTTCTATTCCATAGGATGCTATATTTTTGTCAATTAATATTTCAAAACCATTAGCTATCACATCTACATTTTTTATAACAGGAACAATTACCTTATTGAGGTAGGTTTTGATATGTTTCTTAGCAATTGTAATCTTTTCTTTATTAAAGAATGGTTTTAATTTATTTGCATTTAGATTATCAATGTGGTGAATAGATTTGTCTAATACAATCCAAGAAGGTTCATTTAATAATATCTGAATACTATGATTTTGAGGAATTATGGCTTTCTCATCATCTTTTAAAGAAAAAGAATAATCTATGCCTTCATCCGTTTTTGTGAATTCTAAAATTGGATTGAGAATGCTATCACCAATTGATAATCTATGTACTTCAAAAGGATCTTTTCTTTGGGCATTATGTACAACAGCATATTGGTTCTTAATTAAAAGGGAATAAAAAACAGAAAGTTTATTATTAATATGACTGATCACTACATTTTTGATTTTAGGATCTTTTAGGATATCTGCGAAACCAAATGTTTTTCTTTTTTTAGCTGGTCTGAACTGTTGTTCTAACACAGGAATTTTTAGACTAGAGCATATTTCTAATAATTGCTCGTGAGGTGTCTCTGCGTATGGTATTTCGAAACTAGCTAATGTCTGGGGAGTAGCTTGTTTTTCTACATAGCCAAGACGATTATTATTTACAGGTACAATATAGACTTCTGGTAACGGGGGAATACCTGGGAAATTATTATGATCTACAAGATTATAACAAATACAAAATGAATCCATTATAGGCGTTTATGAGTTTTGTAATAATTAATTAAACAAATATGAGTAATTAACTTTTTTAGTTTATTTAGTAATAAAATCGATGATAGTTTTTGTGATAAAATCGATTTGTTCATCATCTAATTCTGTATGCATTGGTAACGAAATCACTTCTTTCACTAGTTGATTAGTAACAGGGAAATCGGATTCGTTATAACGCTCATCTCTATATGCTTTTTGATTATGCAAAGGTATAGGATAGTATACACCACAAGGGATTCCAGTATCATTAAGATGTTTTGCTAATGCATCACGATCCACATTGATGATTCGAAGTGTATACTGGTGAAATACATGACAGTTACACGAATCACAAATTACATCCTCACTGGTTCCACAACTATTTCCTTTTACTTTTGGTGTAATTATGTTCTCTACGCTTTCAAAAGCTTTATTATATTTTCTTGCTGCCATTCTTCTGGCATTATTATAAGAATCAAGATTAGGCAATTTGGCTCTAAGTACTGTAGCTTGTATAGAATCCAATCTAGAATTTACGCCAACTACATCGTGATGATATCTTTTATACATTCCGTGATTTACAACTCCACGGATAGTATGTGCTAAATCATCATCGTTAGTAAAAATAGCTCCACCATCACCGTAGCATCCTAAATTTTTAGATGGGAAAAAAGAGGTAGAAGATATATGGCCAATAGTTCCTGTTTTAGAAACTTTTCCATCTGCAAATTTGTAACTAGAACCAATGCCTTGTGCATTATCTTCTATTACATATAATTTATGTTCCTCAGCAATTTTCATAATTTCATCCATATTGGCGGTTTGACCAAATAAATGAACAGGAACAATTGCTTTTGTATTTGGCGTGATAGCTTTACGGATAGCAATTGGATCAATATTAAATGAATCCGGATCTACGTCTACTAAAACAGGAGTTAGCTGCAACAATGCAATTACTTCTACGGTAGCAGCAAAAGTAAAATCTGCAGTGATGACTTCATCCCCCGGTTTTAGACCTAATCCCATCATCGCTATTTGCAGAGCATCTGTGCCATTTGCACAAGGAATTACATGTTTTACATCCAGATATTCTTCTAATTCTTTTTGGAAACTATGTACTTCTGGTCCATTTATAAATGCAGCAGTGGAGATAACATCGAGAACAGATGCATCCACACGTTCCTTTATTTGTTCATATTGACCCTTTAAGTCAACCATTTGAATCTTCTTCATAGGATGAATTTTGTAACCCGACGAAAGTACGAAATAATGACACGATTGCCAATGTGATAATTAAGTTTTGATATGTTTTTTATTAACGAATAGGATCAAAATAGTATAAGATTAGCAAATGCTTTTCTTTCAGATGTTTATAATCTTATTCTTTTACGAATTTTATAGTCTTATTATTATTGACTTGTAAAAGATATATACCACCTGATAATGATTGTAATTTTTCCGAAATGTTATATTGCGAATTTTGGTTTACAGGAATAACAAAATCTGTAATCTTTTTACCTGTAATGTCGTAAATATTTATAGATAGTTCGTCAGATATATTAGATCCCTTAATTGATAATAGGGCATAGTTTCCGACCGAATTAGGGGTGATAGTCATTGATTTTTCCTTTTTGTTAAAAATATCAGCTACTTCTTCATCAGTATCCAAAGCCTTATTAATATCTCCAACTACAAAACCAGAAATAATACTCCTTTTAAAATTACCTTTACTTTCTGAGTTTAGAAATAGGCTATAAACACCAGCATCTAAATTTTTCGTATCAAAATAGAAACTACCATTCTTTTTATCAAAAGAGATTACTTCTGGATCATTTTTTAATGGAGTTCCATCGATTTTAGAAGTTTTGATGATAATACCACGTATTTTGGTGTTTACAAGTAATTCTTCATTTTTTTTATTTGAAAAAACATCAACTTTTAGGGTAGGATAACTATTTCTTATCAGATGTTCTAAAGACATAGTAATTCCATTATTTTGTTTGATAAAAGCTGCAAAACGAGAATCACTTTTTAGTTGAATATTATTTTTGGAAAACGGGATCATGGTTTTGTAATCCTGCTCATTCTGTCTTTTTAGTGTGTTTATTTGTTTTTGATCTTGATCAAAACCCAGAAATTCTGCTGTTGGATTTTCATGAAGAATTTCTGCAACTGCAAATGTAGAATTTTTGTCCAATACCATACGATCATACTCATTTTCTGAATATATGATATAGTAGTTGCTTTCTGCGATAAAGTTAGCTGGAGTTTCAGTTTCAAGAGTGTGATTGCTTTTCTGAGAACGGTTTTGTAGATATGATTTTATATAGGACCAGCTAAACTGTCCCAAACTTACATCGATATGATCAAAAAATGCACGATAATCATTTTTTCTGAACACATATTCTGCACCAGGTCTAAGCGTACTTCTGTATGACGCTACACCGTCATTAGCTCCCTGAACAGGTAACAGGATTCCACCGGTAGTTGTAAAAGCTGCTCTAGCAAGTAAATTGGATCCGTTAAAATATCCAGATGCTCCTAATACTACAAACTTATCTGGTTCATTATTAGAATTTTTGTCCAGATAAGGGCGAACTACATCTCTACAGTAATAAGTAGTTGAGGTTCTGGCGCCTTCGTTTAACCCAGTTAAACGCCAGGCCCAGTTTAACCAGGGCATTTGAGAGATATCTGCTAGATAAGTGCCCCAATAAGGAGTGCCCAAAGCAAAAACTTGTTGTATTTTATCTTTTTTTCCGTATTGGATCATGGCGGCTTCAGCTGCTTTTCCTCCATTACTATGTGCTATAATGGATACATCTGCTACATTATACTTTTCTGTAATAATGTCTATTGATTTTGCTAGTAATTCTCCATTAACCCATATACCACCGCCTCTGGTGGTAGCAACAAAAACTGCCTGATATCCTTCGTCATATGTTTTCTGATAAAAACTGTTGTTAAATAAAAACTGTGTTTGATTCAAATCAATGTATCCATGATTAAATAAAATCACTTCCCCATTGTAATTAGGAGGAGTAACACCATAATGAATGGTTGATTTAAGAAGTGGTCCAACAAAGAATGGACTTAATTTGTCGGGTTTAGGAAGTTGTACTTCTAAGAAATCTTGAGAGCATAATATTGCACAGGAAAATAATGCAATCAAAGTAAATTTTAATTTCATAAGATTTGAGTTTGCGTGATATTAAGTGTTAATTTAATAATTTTATTAAATTAATTTTGTTAAAAAAGTAAAATTTAAACTTTATTTTTATTAAAATGTAAATTATAGTGATTTTTTATGAATTTGATAAATTCATTTTTTGAAACTAATGTTTGACGGTTTTTTAAGAGAAAGAGCCGTATTTTAGCGATACATAAAATCAGAACTATTGAGTTTTTTCTATAATATTCTAATCTCAGCATTTAATGCGTTGCTTCCTGTTATTGGATTCATAAGTCCAAAACTTAGATTGTTTGTAAAAGGAAGGAAAACAGTATTCGAGATATTAACAAAGAATATAAAGAAAGAGGATCATGTGATTTGGTTTCATTGTGCATCACTAGGAGAATATGAGCAAGGAGTTCCAGTAATGGAAGAGGTAAAAAAAAAGTATCCTACTCATATCTTATTAGTTACTTTTTTTTCCCCATCAGGGTACGAGGTAAAAAAAAACAGCACCCTTGCTGATGTTATTGTCTACTTACCAATAGATACTAAAACAAATGTTAGTAAATTTTTGAAATTGGTAAATCCACGACTTGCGATTTTTGTAAAATATGAATTTTGGCCTAATTATTTGAAGAAGTTAAAATCTAGCGATGTTCCTATTATTATAATTTCTGCGACATTTAGAAAAGATCAGGCATTTTTTAAATGGTATGGTGGTTTTATGCGATCAGCTTTAAAAACGGTGGATCATTTTTTTGTGCAGGATACTGCTTCGCAACTATTATTAAATGAAGTTGAATTTGATAACGTTACTGTTAGTGGTGATACACGTTTTGATAGGGTATCACACCAAATCGAAATGGATAATCAGGTAGATTTTATTTCAGAGTTTATTGGAGACAGGCTTTGTATAGTGATAGGAAGTTCTTGGTCAGAAGATGAAGAAGTGTTTATAGATTTTGTAAATCAAGCTTCGGAAGATTTGTGTTTTATTGTTGCGCCGCACGAAATAAAAGATAACGGTTTGCAAACACTAAAACAAAAGCTAATAGGTAAAACGGTTCTTTTTTCTGAAAAAGAAGGAAAGAATATGAATGAATATCAAGTGTTTATTCTGAACACAATTGGGTACTTATCTCGTGTATATAGTTACGGAGATATTGCCTATGTAGGTGGAGCGATGGGGACATCTGGATTACATAATATTCTGGAACCTGCAACTTTCGGAATCCCAATTATTATTGGAAAGAATTTTGAAAAATTCGGAGAGGCGAAACAACTTCAGAAATTAGCAGGGTTGTTTTCGGTATCTAACGCAGTTGAATTTTCTAATATTCTGAACAAGTTGATTGAAAATAAAAAATTCAGACAACAGACGGGTATGATTTCTGGTCATTTTATAAATAGCAATACAGGAGCAACTAATGTGATCTTTAAATATTTAGTAAAGAAAATTAATAAAATCTAAACCGTTACTGCTTCATTTAGGTATCTTCTAAAAGGAAGCATTTCTTTATATACTTCAATTATTCTTTCGTTAAAATTACTTTGTAAAATTTCTTTTTTAGTTAAAGGGTGAATAACAGCGATAGTCTTACGGCGCAATAGATCTATATGTTCGTGATCTATTGTATATCCTTTGGGAGCTTTTTTCAAAGAATCTCCACCATTATATAATTCACCAAATGTCTTCTGAAAAGTTTTTTTGTTTATGATCTTTAGTAATTCTTCACCATCATAATCAATCGCTTCACGAATACTATTTAGAATTTTATTCTCCGGTTTCCAATAACCTCCAGCCAGTTCGCAATCATTGATGCCAATTTGTATATAAAAATCTCCTTGCTTTGATCGTTGATCTAATCCTGCAGCAAAATGATCTTTGTAAACCGGTTTATTGGGATGAAAAAGAAGATTGTTGTTAATTCTATTGATTCCCTTTTTGCCTGGAGTTGGATAATAATCCGGATCGATTTTGGCAAACTCCGTATCTAGACCATCTAACCAATTAATAAAAGAATTACGGATTTGTTGGTACCATTTTCGATTAGCATCCATCCATTCTTTGTTATTATTTTGCTGTAATTCTGAAAGAAATTGAAATAAATCGCTGAAATTCATTCTGTTAAAAAAATTAAGATTTTTTGTGAAAACATTACCAAGGTAATAGAAATAGTGAGATTAGAATGGCGTTATAGCCATATAATAACAACTAAAATTTTTATATTATGAAAAAAGTAATTTTAGCCTTAGTGTTTTTATTTACTTTAAGTGTAGCATTTGTTTCTTGTAGAGATACAAATAAAGAAGCAGAAGATGCTACTGAAGAAACCAGTGAAATACAAAAAGAAGTTGAAAATACTACTGAAGAAGTTGTAAAAGAATCTGCAGAGATTAAAAAAGATGCAGAAAAGGCTGGAGAAGAAATTGATAAATCTTTAGAAAAAGCAGTAAAACAAGACAATAAGGAGAGTGAAACTGAAGGTGAGCAACAATCTTAAGCAATCTGATTAGAAAAGAAACTTGCTAACGGTGAGTTTTTAGAAAAGAGAAGGCCTTTCAATTAAGAAAGGCCTTTTATTATTTCTAGAATAATCCGTTTAATTCTGCATCAATACGGTTTATAATACTACCGAGGTCTTCTGGGTTATCTACAAAGTTAAGATGATCCACATCAACAATAAGCAGATTGCCTTTGTCATAACCATGAGCCCAAGCCTCGTATCTTTCGTTTAATCGACTAAGGTAATCTATACTAATTGTGTTTTCATATTCGCGACCACGTTTATGAATTTGAGCTACAAGGTTAGGAATACTGCTTCGTAAATAAATAAGCAAATCTGGACCTTCTACTACACTTTCCATCAAATCAAATAAAGATTTGTAGTTTTCAAAATCACGATTAGTCATTAATCCCATTGCGTGAAGATTAGGAGCAAAAATATATGCATCTTCATAGATCGTTCTGTCCTGAATAATATCTTTACCACTCTCACGTATTTCTAGAATTTGTCTAAAACGACTATTAAGAAAATAGATTTGTAGATTAAAAGACCATCGCTCCATTTTATTATAAAAATCCTCTAGATAAGGATTCTCCAATACATCTTCGAATTGAGGTTCCCATCGATAATGTTTGGCCAATAATTTGGTTAATGTTGTTTTTCCGGCACCAATATTTCCAGCAATGGCTACATGCATAGTTGATTAATTTTTTTGGGGTGTTAGATCAAAACTGTAAATCTTACTTTTGTGGTAAATATAAAGGATTTGATTAGTAACATAAAACTGTTTTATAGGAATTTCCGGAAGATTTATCTTTTCTATTTTTTTTGTCTTTGTAGAATGATAATATAGCCCGTCTTCCTTTAGTAATAACAAATCATCATTAATGATTTTCATATCTGTATATCCCTCATTACTACTTCTGGTCAACAAACTTCCATAAATATTAAATTGAGAAAGTGTTTCTGAAGTAAGTATCCAGCAATAATTAAAGTTACTATGTAGTTTAGTCGGGAGTTCGGTGATAGGTTGTGTAGTGACCAGAGTTTTGTTAGAATTCGTGTTAAATAGTTCTAATTGCTGAGTGTTGTTATCAAAAACCCATACACTGTTATCATTTGCGGGAGAAACCAAAGAGACACTTTTAAACTCTGTAATGGTGTTAAAATTTATGCGATTAATTTCGGATAAATATTTGTCAACTAACACAATTGTGTTAGAGGATTCGTAGAACAATACAATTTTTAAAGGATTCAAAATAGATACTTGTGTAAGTTGACCAAGAATAAAATCACCAAATTGCCATTCTTGATCATTCCATTTTTTATAAAAAATATTTCCTTTCACGTAATAAACAGCACCAAAAGAGTCAAATCCTAAAAACTTATCAGCTTCTATTGAGATAGAATCTCTAGCAATTGCTTCTCTCTGAGCATAACTGTTATAGATAAACCCTAATAAGATTAAAAAGAATAATACCTTCTTCATGAATCAGCAAAGTACAAAAATAAGGCCGTTTTTAACAAACTAATTTATACCCAAACCCTCTAACATTGATAATCTGAACAGAATCGTCTTGTTTTAATTTTTTTCTGAGTTTGGAAATAAACACATCCATACTCCTGCCATTAAAGAAGTCATCATCACCCCAAAGTTTTTTGAGGATCATAGAGCGATCTAATAGTTGGTTTTTGTTTTTTACTAAATGAAATAACAAATGTGCTTCTCTATGCGTAAGTTGATAAGATTCATCTTTGTAATTTAGGATCTGTTTTGGGAAATCAAAAATATATTTACCGATTGCAAGTGTTTCAGAATTTTGATGCGTTTTGGTTCTATGCAATAGATTGTTAATTCTAACAATAAGCTCTTCCATACTAAAAGGCTTTTTTAAATAGTCGTTGCCTCCAATGGTAAAACCTTCTACTATATCCTGCGTCTGTGATTTAGCAGTGAGAAATATAATAGGAATGGTGTTATCTTCTAATCGAATTTCTTTGGCTAACGTAAACCCATCTTTTTTGGGGATTACCAGGATTAATTATGGCGATTAATGATGGACGACAGAGTATATTATGTAATAAAATAGTATTGAATCCCAAGAAAAAAGTAGAGATTATAGAACCTAATAAGGGTAAAATTGTAAACGAAACTAAGTTTGAAGAAATTAAGCGTAAAAAAATGCAAGAAATCCAGAATAGAAGAACAAATCGCAATGATGGAAATAGTATGCAGATAAGAATTGGAGGATAGTTATCAAAAATCAATAAATAAATGTTATAAGAAACATTTATTAGACAGTCTTATATTGAGATAGAGTATATAATCAGAAGCTATTTTTTAGGATATAATTAACTTACTTCTATTAAACCGTATGCCAATGCTAGAGTCTAAATATTTTAAAACTATAAAGTATGAAGACTATATTTACCTTGGTTATTATTCTCATAACTTCATTAACAATCGCACAAGAGTTTCAGGGGAAAGCTTATTATTTCAGTAAAACGGGAATGGATATGGATTTTGGTGGACGGCAAATGTCTGAAGACCAGAAAAAAGCCATCGTTGACCGTATGAAATCTGCTCTAGAAAAAACATTTGTGCTCACTTTTGATAAAAATGCTGCAATCTACAAAGAAGAATCGCAGTTAGAAGCCACTGGCACTGTTGGAGGAAGAGGTGTAAGAAGAGGAGCATTGTTGTCAGGGCTTACATCCAATAATTATTATAAAAATATCCAGGAAGGAGTATATAGCGACCAACGTGAATTTTATGGAAAAAACTTTTTGATCAAAGATTCATTGTCTACATACAACTGGAATTTGGTGAATGAATCAAAGAAAATTGGAAATTATACGTGTTTCAAGGCAACAACAACTAAAAAAGTAAATGCAACAATGGATTGGCGCGAGATGAGAAGAAAAGCAAGAAAGCAGAGAGATCAAAGAGAAAAAAGTAATGTTGATCAAGCAAGCGCCACAAACGTTACAGATGAGCCAGAAATACTAAAAGAAATAGAAGTTACAGCTTGGTATACCCCAGAGATTCCGGTTAATCAAGGTCCAGGGGTTTATTGGGGATTACCAGGTTTAATTTTAGAAGTACAGGAAGGTAAAACTACATTACTGTGCAATAAAATAGTTCTGAATGCTAAAGAAATAGAAGAGATTAAATCACCTACAAAAGGAAAAGAAGTCTCACAAGCTGAATTTGATAAAATTACCAAAAAGAAAGTAGAAGAAATGATAGAGCAATTCAGTACACAACGAAGAGGAAGAGGAGGCATAGGTGGAGGACGCAGGAATTAAAAATTCTTTTAACAAGTTAATTAAGAAAATGAATAAAAAAATACTGTATACCATATTGTTGGTAGGGATAACTATGTCCGCGCAAAAGGTTCAGGTTACTGGATTTGTAAAAGACTCATTAGGAAATCCATTAGAAATGGCGAATGTTATCGCCTATAAGAAAGCAGATAATATGATGATAGCCTACGGTATTACTAACGATAAGGGGAAATATAAAATGTCAGCACCTATAAATGAGACATATCTGCTTAAGGTTAGTTTTATAGGACTTTCTACAAAAGATAAAACCATTATCGTAAATACGGTAGATGTAAAAGTGGATTTTAAGATGAAGTCCGAAGAAAATAGTCTCGATGAGGTGGAAATCGTTTATGAGATGCCAGTAGTTGTAAAAGGGGATACATTGGTATATAACACGGATTCATTTACCAACGGTAATGAGAAAAAATTAGGAGATGTATTAGATAAACTACCGGGAATAGAAGTAAATGATGACGGAGAAATAGAAGTAGAAGGGAAGACAGTTTCTAAAGTGATGGTAGAAGGGAAAGATTTTTTTGATGGAGACTCTAAGTTAGCTACTAAAAATATTCCGGCAGATGCATTAGATAAAATAGAGGTATTAAGAAATTATGAAGATGTTGGTCAAATGCGCGGTCTTAGAAATAATCAGGATCACGTAGCGATAAATATAAAACTCAAAGAAGGTAAAAAGAATTTTTGGTTCGGCGATATTACAGCAGGAGTTGGAGTAGGAGGAACAGAGCGATATTTAGTGAAACCTAAATTGTTTTATTATAACCCAAAGTATAGTATTAATATTTTAACCGATTTCAATGATATCGGAGAAGTTCCGTTTACAAGAAGAGACTACTTTAATTTTACAGGAGGTTTTAGAAACTTGGGTGGAGGAGGGACTTCCTTTAACATAACTAGTGATGATCTAGCATTTGCTGTATTGCAGAATGATCGTGCTAATGAAATTAACACCAAGTTTGGAGCAGCTAATTTTAGTTTGTCTGCTGGTAAAACGCTCGATATAAGTGGGTATGGAATTATTAGTGATACCAAAACAGATCTGATTACTACGACTAAGAGAACCTATATCGATGATACTTCAGACCCAACGGATAATACCATAGAAGAGACGTTTGATAATACAGAACAACGCAGCACTTTAGGGTTGCTTAAGCTTAGTACAAGTTATAGACCTAACAGTGATTTTCGATTAGATTATGATGCGTTCGGTAAACTTTCTAAGCAAGAAGAAGATGATATTTTTCTTTCTGTAAGAGATGATATTTCTGAAGATATTAATGAAAGACTGGAAAATAATCCCTTTTCAGTGCAACAGAATCTAAATACCTATTATACGCTTAACTCCAAAAATATTTTCTCTTTTGAGGCACAACACTTATTTCAGGAAGAGGATCCATTTTATAATGCTATTAGGTCCGAAATTCCTTTTAGAGGAGTTTTTACTCAAATTACTGATCCAGATGATTCCAGTTTAGATACGTATGATCCATTAGAGGAGTCAGATAGATATAATGTCAACCAACAAAAAAATGTAAAAACTAGTAAATTAGATGCTACACTTGATTATTACCATATTTTAAATAAAAAAAACAATTTGAACTTCACAGTTGGATCTATTTTAAGTACTCAGAAATTTGATTCCAGTATTTTTCAGACTTTAGATAATGGAAGTGAAAATATTTTTGAATCAGATGAATTTACTAATGATGTAACTTATAGTTTTAATGATATTTACGCAGGATTACATTATAAATTTATTGCCGGAATTTTCACCTTTAACCCTGGAGTTAGTGTTCATAATTATAGTCTTAAAGATGAACAGCTAGAAGCTACAGTTGATCAGAATGAGTGGCAAGTATTGCCAGATTTTTTTGCTTTGGTTCAGTTTAAAAAAAGTGAGAGTTTACGACTTAATTATTCAATCACAGCCAATTATACAGATATAAATAACCTGGCCGAAGGGTATGTTTTTAATAATTATAATTCACTATCCCAGGGAAATAGAAGTTTAGAGAACGCTTTGTATGATAATTATTCATTAAACTATTTTAGTTTTAATATGTTTAATTACACTAACATCTTTGCTAGATTGAATTACACAAATAGGCGAAACCCTATTAAGAATACAAGTGTTGTATCCGGGATTAATAGAGTAAATACACCGATTAATTCTAACCTGGCAGATCAGGTGATTTCAGGTAGTGGAAATTTTACCAGAACCTTTGGTAAGATTAAAGGAACACTGAACGCCAATCTAAGTTGGTCCAGCTTCAATAATATTGTGAACACGTTACCAAGTGAGAGTATTAGTTTTACACAAACGTACCGAACGGAATGGTCTACAAATTTTAAAGAAGGACCAAATTTTGATCTGGGATATCGCATTACTGTTAATGATTATGACAATAATGGTACAGAAAGTACTTTTTACACCAGTCGCCCTTTTGCAAGATTAGATTGGGTATTTGCTAAAGGGTTTTTATTAAAATCATCCTATAGTTATTATAATTACAGCGATACCGAAACAACATTAAACGAATACAGTTTTTTGGATGCAGAAGTATTTTATCAAAAACCGGACAGTAAATGGGAATATAAGTTTTCGGTAACGAATCTTTTGGATACCGAAAGTATAAATAGGGATAGTTTTAATGAATTATTCAATAGCACTTCAAGTTATGTGATACAGCCTAGGTATTGGATATTGAGTATGAAATATAATTTATGATAGTAAAGCCGAAAATTGATTTTAATCTTTTGAAATTTTTAAGAAATACCAACTAAGTATGTTTTAAGAAGGTTTGACAAGATGTTAATCTTATATGAAATTAAAATTTGTTTTTGGTTTTCGACTATCTTTATTATAAAAAATAACTGGATGGTTAGAAATTTAACAATATTTCTATTAGTGGTTTTATGGAGTTCTTGTAGTAAAGAAAAACAAAATAAAAAAGTCACAAATGATTCAAAAGGGTGGCAGATTATTTATAGTAATGACGATGAAGGAAATGCACTATCGGGTGATATTGATAATCTTAAAAAAGCAGTTCGTCGGGGATGTGAAATACGAGTTGGATGGGGACAATATAGTGAGTACAAGAAAGACGGTTTAACAGGTGTTTTTGCTGTTGAGCACACCGCTGATGCTCAATTCTTAACAATTAATAAAGGACATGTATATGCTCAATTATCTAGAATTATGGGGCAAGCTCCATCTAGAGAGCGAAATCATATAAACCTTGTCAAAACACATTATTGGCACTCGGTTTTAGGAACAACGGGAGAAATGACCCAAGTTTACCTAGATCATTCTGATGTAAATAAAAGCGATGAGTTTAGCGATAATATAAAAGTTATCTGGTATATCAACAAGAATGATTGTAGCTATGAAAAAAATAAGAATCAAGTTTTATATTAAAATTTATTTCAAATGAAAAGATTATTTTTTAGTTTTCTATTTACTTTAAATTTAATTTCCTGTAATCAAGTTGCTAATGACACGTCTAAACCAGAACAAAATGTATTAGAACGTATGGAAATTTCAGCAAAACAAGGAATCATAATTAAAGAAAGTACTAAGAGCTTTGACGAAACATATAATACTCTTGTGGAAGTGATTAAAAGCAATCCTAATTTGAAAATAATTGCTCAATTAGACCATCAGGCTAATGCTGCTTCTGTTGGGTTAAAGTTAAACCCAACAAAGATCGTTATGTTTGGTAATCCTAACTTAGGAACTCCTTTAATGCAAAGTACTCAGACTACAGGATTAGATCTTCCTCAGAAAATATTAGTATGGAAAGATGATCAGAATACGGTTAGAATTTCATATAATGATCCACAATATTTGCAACAGCGCCATGGAATAAAAGGTGTGCAAGAAGTATTGATTAAGATAAGTGCTGCTCTAGATAAAATTACTTCGGTTGCATCAGGCTTATAATTGATGAGATTTTTTTGTTTAATTAATAATCAGAATATTATAGTGATCTAGTCAATACTTTTTTACATTATACCAACTATTGAATCATTAAATAAATGGGCTAATGCTCATACATATTGTCCATTAGACCTTCTTAGAATTGCCTTAGATGTTTTTTATTTTTAAAAGGAATAAATTCCATTAGCAATAGTCAAATATTAGTAGATTTACTAAAGTCTGTTCAGAATCTTGCAGGCGAAATGATTGTAATTCATTATGTTGCTCCCACCCATTTAATTGGAGGGATTGTAATTGCTTTTGGTTTGTTAACTTGATGGTCTGTTGCTGTGCAATTACCTCTTTTGATCGGAGCAATCATTGTAAGTTTTGTAGTTGATTTGCAAATAGTTAACTTAGTTTTTGCCGGTGTTGTACTTTTTCTATGCGTGTTCTTTATGGTTTACGTTCTGGAAAACATTCTGTAGACTATTATCTGAAAATGAAACAATAGCCTAGAGTTTAATTCTGTATTTTAACTTTGATAGGGCCTCCGCTTGATACGTAAGTGCCACCTATTTCGTCAATGTTTATATTCAGTTCATCACTTGTGCTTACTTTATTGATATCTACTTTGAGCATATCATAGGTGTTGATGCCTTTTATATTCACATCAATTTCATCAGAGGTGTCAAGTTTAACGGTGATTGTTCCATCATCGTTAATAGGCACTATTCCGTAATTGGAGGTGCTGGTGTTGTTTGCATATGCTTTTGGTATAATGTTTATTTCTTTTAAAACAATAATACCTAAACAAACGGCAATAATGGTTAGGATAGCTTTAGTGTAACTGTCAGTTTTCATAATGAAGTTTTTTATATTTTTAATTGATATCAAAAATTACACCGATATAATGTGGAAGTAAGAATCTTTTCCGATTTCTTTCAAAATCTTAGATAGGATATCATTGTAATATAAAAAAAACTTAGACAAGCCTTTCTTAGCCTTTTACCAATCAGTAATTTGTGAATTGGTTTTAGGAATTTTTATCTCTAAATAAACAGTGTCTAAGATCTTTGAGTTATGAATTCCATCTCTATTACTTGTAATTCTTTTTTTATTTCTTCGAATTTGTCTTTTAACTTTTTTCCACTCCTTTTCGCTATAAAATGTCTCATTCTTACTGTTATAAGATATGTCTTGTTCGGAAACGGATTTAATAAGAGTATCCTTAGTATCTTTTTCCTTTAGGTCTTCAGAGTTAGTGTTTTCTATTGTGTCATTTTTAGTTTCACTAACTTGTCCGAATGTGCTTTGACCAATCCATATCAAAGCTATCATTATTATTATCTTTAATTTCATAGTTCTTTTTTTTATAACTGTTTGATTTTCAGAAGCTAATTTAGTGTGTTTATAATGATATTGCTATAGGGAAAACAACCCTTTTTTTTTAGGAATTGTCCCCTTAACTAAGAAGTAGATTTATTAACTATAAAAAAAGACTGTCGAAAAAGACAGTCTTTATAGTATTTGTATTAGATAATAAGTCTTTGTTTTACCAACCAGATAATTGCGATTTTTTATCGAAATTTTGAGTAGTAACAAAAACAGTGTCTATGATTTTAGAAGTAAAAACTTCGTTATTTTTTGAAACTCTTTTTTTATTATTTAGAATTTGTTTTTTAATGTCCGCCCATTCTTCGTCCGTACAAGAAGAAGTATAATCTTGACTTAAATCAGTATTTTCAGAACTTGCAATTATTAATCTGTCTGCGGATACAGAATTATCTGCACTGTATTGCCCTTCCTCTATCTTGATATCAACTTCTTTGAGGGATTTAGTATTGTTTTTGTAATCTTGTCCAAAAGATACACTACAGATACAAAACAATATGAAAGCGATTCCAATTTTTAATCTCATTTCAATACTTTTTTTGATAATTTAATCATTTGTGCTAAAGATATTAGTTTAGAATAATAGTTACTTTAACAATTTAGTATTCGTAGGTCTTCTTATAGAATTTGATTTAGTACTAAAACTAGTTTTAGTACTAAATCAAAACCATAAATGATTGGAGGTTATAAATTTACATTAAATTAATGATAAAAATTAGATTTTGAAAACCTTTTTTACCTGATCTACATAATCAAGTTTTTCCCAGGTAAATAATTCTACTTCTTTTTCTACTCTACCAGAGTATGGACTTTCAAAAACTTTTGTTACGATTTTTGATTCTTTTCCCATATGTCCATATGCTGCAGTTTCTTTATAAATAGGATTACGTAACTTAAGACGTTCTTCAATGGCTGCTGGTCGCATATCAAAGATTTTTGCTACCGTTTCTGCAATTTCTCCATCAGTAATGTCTAGATTACTTGTGCCATAGGTGTCAACAAAAATTGAAGTTGGTTCTACTACTCCAATGGCATAAGATACTTGTACCAATGCCTCACTTGAAACACCTGCAGCAACTAGATTTTTGGCGATATGTCTTGATGCATAAGCCGCAGAACGGTCTACTTTACTAGGATCTTTTCCTGAGAATGCTCCACCACCGTGAGCTCCTTTACCGCCGTATGTGTCAACAATAATTTTACGTCCAGTAAGACCGGTATCTCCATGTGGTCCGCCAATTACGAATTTACCGGTAGGGTTAATATGATATGTTATTTGATCATTAAATAAATCTTGTACATATTTAGGTAACTGAGAAACTACTCTAGGTATTAGTATAGAAACAATGTCATTTTTGATTTTTGCTAACATAACATCGTCATCAATATCAAAATCATCATGCTGTGTAGATACAACAATAGCTACAATACGTTGAGGAACATTATCATCACTATATTCTATAGTTACTTGACTTTTAGAATCCGGACGTAAATAAGGAATTTCGGTTCCTTCTCTTCTTAATTTAGCTAATTCAATAAGAATCTTATGAGAAATATCTAATGCTAGAGGCATATAATTTTCAGTCTCTTTAGTAGCATAGCCAAACATCATTCCTTGATCACCAGCACCTTGCTCTTCTTTAGTCTCTCTGTCTACACCCTGGTTGATGTCTTGAGATTGCTCGTGAATAAGAGAAATTACACCACAAGAGTCTCCACTAAATTGATAAGCTCCTTTCGTGTAGCCGATTTCGTTGATTACTTCTCTTGCAATTTGCTGTACATCAAGGTACGTTTTAGATTTAACCTCTCCGGCAAGTACAACTTGACCAGTAGTTACCAAAGTTTCACAAGCAACTTTTGAGTCTTTATCAAACGCTAAAAAGTTATCTAATAAAGCATCACTAATTTGATCTGCTACTTTATCCGGATGTCCTTCAGATACACTTTCCGAAGTAAATAAATATGCCATTCTTTTTTTGTTTTTATAGAATAAACTATAATAAATATGACGAGATTGCAATAAAGAAGCTTTCGATTAGAATACTATTGTATCGAACTGCTTTAGCATTTAATTACTGAATTGATTCAATGTTCTCTTATGAATACTGATGTTTTCAGCTCTTTAGGGTTGCAATCAGTCAAATCTATCCCTTTTTATTAATTCGGCAAAGGTAAAAAAAATGATAATATTCGAAAGGATTTAACGTATCATTAATTTTCTTCTAATAGAAATTTCTTTTTGTGGGTGTTTTTTCGATACATATAATTTTTAAAACAAATTGTTTCAAGTTTGAAAATAATTACTAGATTTGTTCCGAAGTTTCTTATACATATTAGTAAGTTATTAAGAAAGGTGGAGGGAATAGACCCTATGAAACCTTAGCAACCCTTTATATGTTCTGATGTATATCAGGATTTTAAAGAAGGTGCTAAATTCTATTCGTCATAGACGAAGAAGATAACTCGATACAATTACAACTCTTGTAACTGTCGTTTCCTTTCTTTTTAATTTTCTATAACCATACACTAAGTAGTGTTTGATGTATTTGAGTTTTATTAATTATTTAAAATTTAAAATAGAAAATTATGAGTGCACAAAAATTTGCAACAGAAGCTTTACACGCGGGACATAACGTGAAAACTAATGGAGGAACAAGAGCAGTTCCTATTTATCAAACTACATCCTATGTTTTTAATGATGCTGATCATGCTGCTAATTTGTTTAATTTATCAGAAGCTGGGTTTATCTATACTAGATTAAACAATCCTACAAACGATATTTTGGAACAACGCTTGGCAGCCTTAGAAGGTGGAATTGCAGCGGTAGTAACCGCATCGGGTACTGCAGCAATTAATACCACATTATTAACATTGTTAAAAGCTGGGGATCATATTGTTGCTTCTAGTAGTTTATATGGTGGGACATATAACCTTTTAAATGTAACACTTCCCAGATTTGGAATCACAACAACTTTTGTAGATCCCTCGGATGCCGAGAATTTTAAAAGTGCAGTACAAGAGAACACCAGAGTATTTTTTGTAGAATCACTTGGTAATCCAAAGTTAGATGTATTGGACCTTAAAGCAATTTCTGCAGAGGCTAAAGCTTATAAAGTTCCTCTTATAGTGGATAATACAGTGGCTACACCTGCTTTATTGAATCCGATAGAATATGGAGCTAATATCGTAATTCATTCACTAACAAAATATATTAGTGGGAATGGAACTTCTCTTGGTGGTGTGATCATTGATGCAGGAACTTTTGACTGGTCTAGCGGTAAATTCCCTGAATTTACAGAGCCATCGCCAGGTTATCATGGGTTGGTATATCATGATGCTTTAGGTGCAGCAGCATTTATTGCTAAGGCACGAATAGAAGGATTGCGAGATCACGGTGCAGCTTTAAGCCCTTTTAATGCATTTCAGATTATACAAGGACTAGAAACCTTGGAAATTAGAATTAAGAAACATAGTGAGAACGCACTTTCATTGTCCAAATGGTTACAGGAACAAGATGAAGTTACTTGGGTGAAATATCCGGGATTAGAAAATGATCCTTATAATAAGCTGGCAAAAGAATATCTTCCTAAAGGTCAGAGTGGTATTATAACTTTTGGAATAAAGGGAGGTTTCGATTCTGCTAAAACAGTAGCAAATGAAACCAAAATATTTTCATTATTAGCAAATATTGGAGATTCTAAATCTTTGATTATTCATCCTGCTAGTACTACGCATCAGCAGTTAAATCCTGAACAACAAGAATCAACCGGGGTAACTCAGGATTTGATAAGGCTTTCAGTTGGGTTGGAAGATATACAGGATTTAAAAACAGATCTAAAAAGTGCATTTGCCAAAGTAACCGAAAAAGTAAAATAAATATAATTTATTAGAATTGAGTTTCTAACCCTTTAACAAGGGTCGATTGTACTCTTTCTGAAGTTAACGTAAAATATGCTCCAACAAGTTCAAATATCTGATTTCATTACTTCTAAAGGTGAAAAAGTTGATAAAATCTCTTTGTTTTATGAAGTGTTTGGGAAATCTTTACATAAGGCTCCAATAGTTTTCGTGAATCACGCATTGACAGGTAATTCCAAGGTTTGTGGAGATCAAGGATGGTGGAATGGTTTGATAGGAAGCGGAAAATGCATAGATACAGATAAGTACACTGTTTTATCATTTAATATTCCGGGTAATGGTTATGATGGTGAAGAAGATAATTTAGTTTTAGATTATAAACTTTTTAACGCTAGAGATATTGCTATGATTTTTGCAAAAGGATTGGAGCAATTAAATATTAGTAATCTTCACGCTGCTATTGGGGGATCTGTTGGAGGTGGAATTGCCTGGGAACTTGCTGCTATAAAACCTAGTTTGATAGATCATTTAATTCCTGTAGCTACTGATTGGAAATCTACCGATTGGTTAAAGGCAAATTGCTTAGTACAAGAACAGATTTTATTAAATTCTGATAAGCCTGTCCACGATGCCAGATTACATGCAATGCTTATCTACAGATCTCCGGAGTCATTTAAACAAAAATTTGATAGAAGTTATAATGACGATAAGAGTATGTTCAATGTAGAAAGCTGGTTATTTCATCACGGAAGCAAACTGGATGAGCGATTCACGCTTTCAGCATATAAAGAATTGAATTACATACTGGCAAATATTGATATAACAGAAGGAAGACAAAGTTTTAAAGAAGTGGCGGTTACAATTAAATCTAATATTCATATTATCAGTGTGAATTCTGATGGATTTTTTACTGCGGCAGAGGATGAAAACACTTTTAAAGAGTTAAGAGAGGTAAAACAAAATGTGACACATCAGATTATAGATTCCGTTCACGGACATGACGCATTTTTAATAGAATTTGATCAACTCAGTAAGTTGTTAGCAGATGTGTTTTAAAAATAATATAAAGATGAAGATTTTAAAATTTGGAGGGAAATCACTATCAAACGGTGAAGGAATTCATAAAGTGGTTGATATAATAGAAGATAAAGTTAGTAATGGCGAATCGATTACAGTGGTGCTATCTGCCAGAGGTAAATCAACGGATGAACTAGAAGCTATTTTAAATAAAGCTGTAAAAAACGAAAGTTATAAAAAACAATTAGAAGTATTTAAACAATATCAAGTAGCGGGATATCCAAATTTTAATGCAGATGATGAGTTTGAAACGTTAAGTAAGCTTTTTGAGGGAGTATCATTATTAGGAGATTATAGCAAAAGAATAAAAGACCAAGTATTGTCGCAAGGAGAGGTGATTTCTGCAAAACTACTTACTCATATTCTTAAAGGAAAAGGAGTGAATGCTAACTTTACGGATAGTAGAGAATTAATCAAAACTGATGGCAAGTTTGGTGAGGCTGAACCTTTGGATAAATTGTCTAAAAAAAATGTAGTTGATCATTTCGAAAAATATAATGGAACAACAGTTAATGTAGTTACTGGCTTTATTGCATCGAACACGAATAATGAAACGACAACTCTTGGTAGAAATGGTAGTAATTATACAGCTGCCTTATTGGCAAATTACTTGGACGCAGAAGAATTACAAAATTTCACTCATGTAAGTGGTATTTATACTGCAAATCCTGATTTGGTATCTGATGCAAAAAAAATAGAAAAACTATCCTTTACGGAAGCTAATGAATTAGCTTATTTTGGAGCTAATATTCTTCACGCTAAAACCATTATTCCGCTGATAGAAAAAAATATTCCTTTACGTATTTTAAATACTTTTGATTATAAAAATAAAGGTACTTTAATTACTGCAGAAAATAATGAGAAAGGAATTAAATCTCTTTCGGTTTTAGAAAACGTTTCTTTAATTAATTTAGAAGGAAGAGGTTTGTTAGGGAAAGTAGGTGTAGACGCAAGGATTTTTAAAGCACTAGCTTATAAAAATATCAGTGTAAGTATAATTTCTCAAGGCTCTTCAGAAAGAGGTATAGGATTAGTTGTAGAAGCGAATAAAGCAATAGAAGCTAAAAAGGTTTTGGAACAAGAATTCGAGACGGACTTTTATAAACGAGATGTAAATACAATCACCGTAGAAAACGAAGTATCTGTAATTTCTATTATCGGACAAGATTTAAGTACTTTTCATCGCCCATATAATGCGTTGATTAAGAATCAGGTAATTCCTTTACTTTTTAATAATACTGTTTCTGGAAAAAATGTAAGCCTAGTCGTTTACAAAAACCAGCTTCATAAAGCACTGAATGTTATTCATGGAGAAATTTTTGGAGTAGCAAAAAAAATAAATATTGCAGTATTTGGACACGGATTGGTAGGGGGAACGCTTATTGACCAGGTTTTGAAATCGGCAAAAAATATTGAAAAAAGAAAAAAGATTGACTTAAATATTTTTGCAGTTGCAAATTCCAAAAAAATACTTTTAAATAAACAGGGAATTGATGCTAATTGGCAATCGGATATAAAAGAAGGAATCTCTTATCAAATAGAAGACCTCATTAAATTTGCAGATGAACATCATTTAGAAAATTTGATAGCGATTGATAATACAGCTAGTGAAGTATTTATAGATAATTATATTCCTTTGGTAGAAAATGGATTTGATTTGGTTTCATCGAATAAAGTGGCAAATACATTAAGTTTTGATTTCTATAAAGAACTTCGAGTAAAGTTAGAAGAACATCAAAAACAATATTTTTATGAAACAAATGTAGGTGCTGGATTACCGCTAATAGATACAATCAAGCTTTTGCATCTATCAGGTGAAAATATAACAAGAATTAAAGGTGTTTTTTCTGGATCATTAAGCTATTTGTTTAATACCTTTTCAGCAGAAGAAAGGCAATTTAGTGAAGTCTTACAAGAAGCTATTGGTAAAGGATTTACCGAGCCTGATCCTAGAGAAGATTTATGCGGAAATGATGTTGCGAGGAAGTTGCTAATTTTAGCACGAGAACTAGATCTTAGTAATGAATTTACTGATATTAATATCCATAATCTGATTCCTATGAATTTAAGAGAAGGAGATGCAAATGAGTTTTTGAAAAAATTAAAAGAATTAGATGCTGTATATCAAAAAATAAAAGATGAACAAAAACCTAATCATGTGCTTAGATATATTGGAGATTTACATGGAGATTTATTCAAAGAAAAAGGTATTCTGGATGTTAAATTGGTGTCTGTTTTTGAAAGTAGCGCGTTAGGACAGGTAAAAGGATCCGACTCTATATTCGAAATATATACAGAATCATACGGAGATCAACCGATAGTAATTCAGGGAGCAGGAGCAGGAGCAGCGGTAACAGCTAGAGGAGTCTTTGGCGATATATTAAGATTAACTGAAAAAGGATAAAAATTAATTGCGTTAAGGATTGAAGCGACATCCTTTTTATAATCTGTTTCCCTGAGTGGAGTCGAAGGGTATTGACAGAGTAAAAAAAAGATATAGCAGAAAGCTCAACACTGAGTATATTTGAAAGGCAATGTCCAAATAAAATAGATAAAACATATAAAATGAAAATAGAATTAAAGAGAATAGATAACGATTATCATTTCGAACTAAAAAATGAAAGAGGACATATAACTCATATAGATAGTAAACCTGAAGTTGGAGGACATGATTTAGCACCTAGTCCAATGGAATATGTGTTAATGGGAGTTGCTGGATGTAGCGCGATTGACGTGATTTCTATATTAAAAAAACAACGACAAGAAATTACAGATTACCGTGCTGAAGTAGATGGATCAAGAGTAGAAATTGATGGAGCGAAACCTTTTAAAGAGATTTCGGTTACTGTGTATTTAGAAGGAAAGATAGCTCCAGAAAAGGCAAAAAGAGCTGCGCAATTATCATTCGAAAAATATTGCTCTGTATCAAAAACATTAGAGCCAACTGCAACGATCAAATATAAAGTAGTCGTTAATAACGAAGAAGTATGAGCTTAGAGAGCCACAATTTTGAAACGCAAGCTGTAAGAACTCAGACAGAAAAAACTCAGTTTTTAGAACATTCTACACCAATGTATCTAACATCAGGATTTGTTTTTGAAGATTCTGAGGAAATGAGAGCAGCCTTTGCAGAAGAGAAAGATCGTAATTTATATAGTCGTTTTAGTAACCCGAATACCACAGAGTTTGTGGATAAAATCTGCAAATTAGAAGGAGCAGAAGACGGTTACGCCTTTGCAACGGGAATGGCGGCAGTGTTTTCTACATTTGCTGCATTGCTAGATGCGGGAGATCATATCGTTTCTGCGCGATCTGTATTCGGTTCTACACATTCGTTGTTTACTAAATACTTCCCTAAGTGGAATATAGAGACAAGTTATTTTCCAGTTAATGAGGTTGATAAGGTAGAAAGCTTAATACAACCTAATACAAAAATTATCTATGCAGAATCTCCTACCAATCCTGGAGTAGATGTGCTAGATTTAGAGTTACTAGGTGAGATTGCAAAAAAACATGAGTTGTTATTGATTATTGATAATTGTTTTGCGACGCCATATTTACAAAACCCAATAAAGTTTGGAGCTGATCTTGTAATCCATTCAGCTACAAAATTAATTGACGGACAAGGGCGCGTATTAGGTGGAGTTACTGTTGGAAAAAAGGAATTAATCAGAGAAATTTATTTGTTTTCGCGAAATACAGGGCCTGCTTTATCACCGTTTAATGCTTGGGTATTGTCAAAAAGTTTAGAGACACTAGCCGTAAGAGTCGATCGACATTGTGAGAATGCGTTAAAATTGGCTGAATTTTTAGAATCACACCCTAAGGTGAATTGGGTAAAATATCCGTTTCTAAAATCTCATCCACAATATGAAGTAGCCAAGAAACAAATGAAATTGGGAGGTAATATCGTAGCTTTTGAAGTAAAAAATGGAGTTGATGGGGGGAAAACATTTTTTGATAGTATCAAAATGTGTTCACTTTCGGCAAATCTAGGAGATACCAGAACGATTGTTACGCATCCTGCATCGACCACGCATAGTAAATTAGCTATAGAAGATAAGTTAACTGTTGGGATTACAGATGGAATGGTTAGATGTTCTGTTGGGCTGGAGCATATAGATGATATTATTGCGGATCTGGAGCAGGCATTGGAAAAAATATAATGTTTTTTTAGTAAGAGTAATATCATTGTAGTTAAGAATTAGAATAAAAAGAATTTCAAATTATTAATGATATCATTTCTTTATAAACAAGAATGGTACAATTCATGAAATATAAAATGTATATTTATTTTTAGCATTTTATTTTTATGAAAAGAAGTATCCTATTATGTTGTATTCCTTTGTTGAGTACTTTTTTTTATGGAAATCAATCACAGCTTATTTCTGAAAAAAGAAAAGATACAACCGAACAGATTGTAAAAAAAATTCCTTTATCTCGCTCTGTATTAGCAAGAGGTGACTGGTACAAGTTTTACATAGAGAAAACAGGAATATATAAACTTACTCCAGAGTTTTTATCTAGTTTAGGTATCGATGTTACTACAATAGATCCTACAACAATTAAAATTTATGGAAATGGAGGACATATGCTTCCTCTTAAGAATAGTAAAAACACTGAGTTTGATCTAAAGGAAAATGCTGTAAAAGTAGTGGGAGGAGAGGACGGTATGCTATCCGAAGACGATTATATCCTATTTTATGGTCAAGGCACGAAAGCATACAACAGGGATAGTAAAACACATATTAATGTATACGATGATGAATCGTATTATTTTATTACCACATCTGGAAAAAAGGGACGTAGGGTAGTCAATTCAGAATCCTTTAACAAAAAAGCAGATACAACTATCACCACATTCGAAGAAGATCAGTTTTACGAAATGGATCAGTATAATATCGGGATGATGGGGAGAAGATGGTTAGGGGATAAAATAGAAAACAATGAAGAAAAACAATTTTCGTTTTATTTCCCTAATAAGTCAGATGGAACTGCAATTACATATACAATTGTTGCAGTAGCTAAATCCCATAAACCATCAAAACTTAAGGTTAGATTAAACCAAAAAGAAGTGGGAGAAATTAAATTTAGGTCTATATCAGACAGATTAATAGGTATAGAAGGTAGTTTAGAAAAAACGATTAAAAACCATGCGGATTCTATTAAGATTAGCGTACGATATGAAGTGGAAGACAAAAAAGCACTAGGAAAAAGTTATCTGGATTACATCCGAGTTTCTGCAGAAAGATTATTGGTCGGATCAGATAAACAATTAAAATTCACGATTCCCAATGATAATTCTAAACACGAAATTGGACGAATAGAATTGAAAAAAACTAAGAATATATCCGAAGTTTGGGATGTAACGAATCCAGAGATGATTAGGTTTTTCGAAAACACTACTTTTTCCAATAAATTTTCTTTTAAAATTCAATTAGATACTAAAAGAAAGTTTGTTGCGGTGACTAATACTGATTTCTATGAGCCTTTAAAACCAATACAGAGTATTGTAGAGAATCAAGATCTGAAAGGAACTATTTTTCTAGATAAAGAAAATAATTTCAAAAATGTTGATTATGTTATTATAACCCAAAAAGATATGGTAACGGCTGCAGAACGATTGGCTGATTTTCATAGAACACAAAACAAGATGAATGTTAAAGTAGTTCTTGTACAGAAAATCTATAATGAGTTTAGTAGTGGAAAACAGGATATAGGTGCAATCCGTAATTTTATTAGGTATGTGTATGAAAACGCATCAGACGATAGTAAGAAACTTTCTTATGTATGTTTTATGGGAAATGCCACTGTAGATTATAAGCAGATCCTCAATAATACTTCTTTGTTAAGCACGTACAAGAAAAATGTAATTCCAAGTTTTATGAGTTATGAAAGTTTTTCAAAGACGAGATCATATGTGTCTGATGATTTTTTTGCAATGATGGATCCAGAAGAAGGAGAAATGAAATCAACGGATGAACTTGATATTGTGCTTGGGAGAATATTAGTTGATACGGATATAATGGCTAATGATGTGGTTAATAAATTTATAAGATACTATCAGGAAAGTTCTTTTGGGGATTGGAGGAATAATATCCTTCTGCTATCAGATGATGTAGATGAAGTTTGGGAACAGGGTATTCAAAGAAATTTGGATAACTTAGGAAACTCTTTGATTAAAAAGTATCCTTTTTTAAATATTTCCAAAGTATATAGTGATGCATATATTCAAAAATCAACGTCCGGTGGTGAGCAATATCCAGATGTGACTAAAGCACTAATAAAAAAAATAGAAAAAGGTGTTGCAGTATTAGATTATTTTGGACACGCTGAAGAAGAAGGTTTCGGGACTGAGTTTTTCTTTACAAAAAAAGATGCTATCAACCTTAAAAATAAAGATAAGCTACCATTATTTATTACGGTGACCTGTTTGGCAACTCGATTTGATAACCCTTTTGATATTTCTGTTGGAGAACATGTTTTTAGAAATCCAAATGGAGGTGCTATAGCAATGATTGCGACTACTAGAGAAATATTTATGAACGCAGGAGTTCGTATCAATAATAAAATAATGAAAACTCTTTTTTTAGAAAATGGTCCTTATCTAAAACCTGCCGAAACGGTGTTGAAGCTTAAAAATGAATTAAGATATCAAGACAAAAGAAGTGTTTTTTTTATAGGAGATCCAGCAATGTCGCTTCAAATGCCTCGACCTGGTATTCGTATTACTAAAATTAACGATATTCCACTCCAAAAGTTTAGAGACACGATGAAAGCTCTAAATAAGATTAGAATAGCCGGACAACTAGTAGATACATTACAGAATGTTAAAAAGAATTACGATGGAGAAGTTTTTATCAAAATATTTGATAAAAAAACAAATAAAAAGACATTGGGGAATAATAATATTAGAAATAGAAAAGGCAATCTTATACAGCTAGAATATAAAGATCAAGATCTAATAATATACAGCGGAAATTTTGATATTAAAAAAGGAGTGTTTGATTTCGAGTTCGTAGTCCCAAAAGATATAGATATGTCTATAGGTAATTGTAAAATAAGTTTATATGCTAAAATGAATAATGTTTCAGAAGATGCTGTTGGCGTATGCGAAAATATATTATTGGGAGGAATGTCAAATATAAGATTGCCAGATACCAAAGGACCAGAGATTGAAGTATTTATAAATGATGAAAAATCGAAAGCAATTAACATTGTTACAGCTAACCCGGAACTAAAAATTGAGCTTGCCGACCAAAATGGGATCAATTTATCTAGAATGGGAATTGGCCATCAAATGAAAATGATTATTGACGGAAAAGAAAAGGAAGAGGTGATGCTAAATGATTTTTTTACTAATAAAGAAAATAGTTATAGAAAGGGATCAATTTCTTATATTTTAAAAACATTATCTCTAGGATATCACACTTTAGAAATTAAAATATGGGACACCTTTAATAATAGCAGTACCAAAAAAATAGAAGTTGTTGTGCTAGATTCTTTATGAGATTGCTTACTTCGATAATAATCTACTAAATCACTAGGCTTTTTATTAATAATATCATAATTCTTTCATTTCTAGTAATTTTTTCAAAGTTTTAGGACTAATGAATAGATTTTTATATATACATTTGTTCAATAGCCTACTATTCCGATAGGGTAATTGGTTTTATTAAAAAAAAATGATTGTTGATCAAATGATATTAGATAAGGTAGCTACGAAGAAAACATCGTACGAGACTGATAGAACTTCAGAGAAACCGTTGCGTAGTATAGCGAAGGCTGTTAGTTGGAGAGTGATTGGCACATTAGATACATTGATAGTCTCTTATGTCTTAACAGGTGAAATAGCATTAGCGACATCGATAGCATCAATTGATTTTATTACAAAAATGATTCTGTATTTCTTTCACGAAAGAATCTGGAATCGTATTAAGTGGGGAAGATAATTGCGCTTTTGCTTCTCGACTAAGCTTGAAGTGACAGAAAAAGAATTAGAAAAATGAAATTTACAAAAAAGGAAATAGAGCACTTAAATAATACACTACAGGATAAAACTCCATTAGAGATTACTCAATGGGCAGTTTTAAATGCAAAAACTCCGGTGGTAACTACTAATTTTAGGCCTTATGAAGCCGCAATTCTTAGTGTAAGTTCTAAAGCCTTGTCTGATATTCCTGTGATATGGTGTGACTCAGGGTATAATACACCTAATACGTATAAGCATGCCGAAGAAGTGATTGATTTACTAGATCTGAATGTTCAATTGTACGTTCCAAAACAAACATCAGCACATAGAGATATAGTAATGGGGATTCCTGATATTGATGATCCAAAACATAAAATATTTACACAACAAGTAAAGTTAGAGCCTTTTAAACGGGCTATGGAAGATTTTAAACCAGATGTGTGGTTTACGAATCTTAGAAAAGGGCAAACGGCATTACGAGATTCATTAGATATTTTAAGTTTAGGTAATGACGGAGTATTAAAAGTAAGTCCTTTTTATTACTACAGTGATGCAGAATTGGATGTGTATTTAGAGCAACATAGTTTACCAAATGAGTTTAAGTATTTCGATCCGACAAAAGTTCTAGATAATAGAGAATGTGGGATTCATACTAATTAGATAAAGATATAAAAAAAAAGATTAAATTACATGGAAGTAATTGAACATATAAAAGAACAAGTTGTGGGTGCAAAAGTACTAAAAGTGAATCCTTTAGAAAGTGAGGCGATTTATATTTTTAGAGAAGTAGTAGCTCAATTTGAAAAGCCTGTACTACTTTTTTCAGGCGGGAAAGATTCTATTACCCTAGTAAGATTAGCACAAAAAGCATTCTACCCTGGTAGGATTCCTTTTCCTCTGTTACATATAGATACAGGACACAATTTTCCTGAGACTATTGAGTTTAGAGATCGTTTGGTAAAAGAACTTGGAGTAGAGTTAATTGTTCGTAATGTTCAGGATTCTATAGATCAAGGTAAAGTAACAGAAGAAAAAGGAAAGTATGCAAGTCGTAATAGTCTGCAAACTACAACACTTCTTGATGCATTGGAAGAGTTTAAATTTGACGCGGCTATTGGTGGAGCAAGACGAGATGAAGAAAAAGCAAGAGCAAAAGAACGCATATTTTCGGTAAGAGATGATTTTGGTCAGTGGGATGAAAAAAATCAACGCCCAGAGTTATTCGATCACCTTAATGGTAAAATTGATTTAGGTCAGAATGTTCGTGTGTTCCCAATTAGTAATTGGACAGAATTAGATGTTTGGAGCTATATCCAAAAAGAAGAAATTGAAATCCCTTCTATATATTTTGCACATACGCGTAAAACGTTTATTAGAGATGGTATGATCTGGTCAGCAGAAGATGAGGTAGTACACAGAGAAGATGACGAATTGGTAGAAGAAAGATTGGTTAGATTCCGTACGGTAGGAGATATGTCATGTACTGCTGCAGTGCTTTCTGATGCAATTACCATTGACAAAGTAGTGGCAGAAATTAGAGAATCCACAATTTCAGAAAGAGGAGCTCGTATCGATGATAAAAGATCAGAAGCAGCCATGGAAAAACGCAAACAACAAGGATATTTTTAAAATAAATTGATAGTTATCAGTTGTTGGTTAATAGATTTTACCATCAACTATCAACAATTAACAACCAACCAAAATAAGATGGACGTATTAAAAATAGCAACAGCAGGAAGTGTAGATGACGGTAAAAGCACTTTGATTGGTCGTATTTTATATGATACAAAATCATTGACAACTGATAAATTAGAAGCAATTGAAACCAGAAGTAAAGCTAACGGTTTTGATTATTTAGATTTTTCATTGGCAACGGATGGTTTGGTAGCTGAGCGAGAACAAGGCATTACAATTGATGTAGCACATATTTACTTTTCAACGAAGACAAAGAGTTATATTATAGCAGATACTCCTGGTCATATTGAATACACTAGAAATATGGTTACAGGAGCGTCAACCTCACAAGCTTCTATTATTTTGGTAGATGCTAGAAAAGGAGTGATAGAACAAACATATCGTCACTTTTTCATCAATAATTTACTGAGAGTAAAGGACGTGATCGTTGCTGTTAATAAAATGGATTTGGTCGATTTTTCTCAAGAGAAATATGAAGCAATTAAAGCTGATTTTCAAAAGTTAGTTGATAAAAGTGATTATAAAGATCAGCATATAACTTTTATTCCTGTTAGTGCGTTGCAAGGAGATAATGTAGTGTTCGAATCTAAAAATACGCCTTGGTATAATGGTCAAACACTGTTAGAACATTTAGAAGAATTAGATGCAGAAGATGTATATGAAAAAGCAGAAGTGCGTTTCCCTGTGCAAACTGTAATTAGACCTAAAAAAGATGAGTTTCATGATTTTAGAGGGTATGCCGGTAAGCTGTATGGAGGAGACCTTTCTGTAGACGATGAGGTAACAATTTTGCCATCATTAACTACCTCCAAGGTAAAAGAGATTTTCTTTTTTGATCAAAAGTTTGATACAGCAGGTAGGGGTAGTTCCTGTACAATTACGTTAGAAGATGATGTAAATGTAAGTCGTGGAGATATGATAGTGAAATCATCAGAAAAACCTAGAGTAGAAAAACAACTAATTGCTACCATATGCTGGATGGATAGTAGAGACCTTAATCCAGGAACAAATTATTTTATTCAGAGCGGTAGTAGTAGGGTTTTGGCAAAAATAAAAAGTATCAGTGGAACTGTTGCTACTGATTTTTCTGGAGAAGACACTGCTAAGAATTCATTAAGCCTTAATGAAATAGGTAAAGTTCAGATACAATTAAGTAAACCATTGGCTATTGATTCTTATAGTAAGAATAAAGCTTCTGGCTCATTTATATTAATAGATTCTCAAACTAATACTACTTCAGGAGTAGGTTTTATAGAGTAGCTAAAAGCTGTTAACTGAGAAAAACAAAAACAAGAATTTTTAGAATTAGAAAACCTGTATACAAAAGTCATAAGTATGTTCTTTTTTAGAGGTCCAAATACGAAAAGAAATGCAAAGTTTTAGAACTGAAATAGAAAACCCAATTGTCCAAAATGACATTATAGAATTAGCTAATAAAATTGAGCAATTCCATAAGGGTAAAATTGATGAAGAGAAGTTTCGTAGTCTTCGTTTAGCACGAGGAGTATATGGGCAACGCCAAGAAGGAGTGCAGATGATTCGTATTAAATTACCATACGGTAAGGTGTTGAGCAATCAGTTACGAAGAATTTGTGACGTCTCAGACGAATATTCTAGAGGGAGATTACATATAACAACAAGACAAGATATTCAGATTCATTATGTAGATTTGAATAGAACACCCGAGCTTTGGGCTGAGTTAGAAAGAGATGATGTAACTCTTAGAGAAGCTTGTGGGAATACAGTTCGTAATGTGACAGCATCAGAAACTGCAGGGATTGATCCAAAAGAGCCTTTTGATGTATCTCCATATGCGGATGCATTGTTTCGTTTCTTTTTAAGAAATCCAATATGCCAGGAAATGGGACGTAAGTTTAAAGTGTCTTTCTCTGGAACAGAAGAAGATACTGGATTATCTTATATGCATGATCTTGGTTTTATTGCCAAAATAGAACAAGGAATAAGAGGATTTAAAGTCATGCTCGCTGGTGGATTAGGTTCGCAACCAAGGCATGCAGATGAGTTATATAGCTTTTTGCCAACTGATAAGATTATTCCTTTAATGGAAGGGGTTTTGAGGATTTTTGATCGTCATGGAGAGCGTAAAAGCAGAGCAAAAGCGAGAATGAAATTCTTAGTAAAAGATATTGGTGTAGAAGCTTTTAAAGAATTAGTAGAAGCAGAGCAAAATGCAATTACGCAGAAAATAGTCGCTATAGATGCAGAAGCTTATGAAGCATCAATCCCAATTTCAATTGAAGTTCCTGAGGCAGAGGTTGATAATCAAGAAGCTTTTTATTTATGGAAATCTACCAACGTAATTCAGCAAAAACAAGAAGGATATGTTGCTATTGGAATTAAAGTTTTATTAGGTGATTTTTATACAGATAAAGCCAGATTACTAGCAGATTTAGTTGAAAAATATGCTGCTGGAGAAATAAGATTATCACTTCGTCAAAATATTTTAATTCCCTTTGTAAAAGAAGCCTTGCTTCCATTTTTCTATCAAGAATTAGAAAAATTAGGATTTGTGGAAGCAGGATACAATAAAGCGGTTGATATTACTGCTTGTCCTGGAACTGATACCTGTAATTTGGGGATTGCTAGTAGTACGGGTATTGCCGAGGAATTAGAAAGAGTAATTAAAACTGAATATCCTCAATATTTGGAGAAAGAAGATCTGGTAATTAAGATCAGCGGATGTATGAACGCTTGTGGTCAACACAATATGGCAAATATTGGTTTTCAGGGAATGTCGGTAAGAACAAAAGATAAATTAGTAGCTCCAGCATTGCAAGTATTGCTTGGAGGAGGAAATCTAGGCGATGGAAAAGGACGTTTTGCAGATAAAGTAGTAAAAATTCCTAGTAGAAAAGGTCCTGAAGCTTTACGTAGAATTTTGGATGATTTTGAGCAGAATGCAAATGGTAAGACTTTTGTAGCATATTATGAAGATAAGGGTGAAAAATATTTTTATAATTTCCTTACAGACTTGTCTAATGTGGATAATCTAACTCAAGAAGATTTTATAGATTGGGGAACAGATTCAGTGTATGTAAAAGCGATTGGAGTAGGAGAGTGTGCAGGTGTAGTCATTGATTTAATTGCGACCTTGTTTTTAGAAAGTGAAGAAAAGATAGAGAATGCAAAAAGATCTTTTGATAATGCGGTATATTCTGATGCAGTTTACCATGCTTATAGTTCATTAGTGAACTCTGCTAAGGCATTGTTATTAGCAGAAAATAAAAAGACCAATACTCACGCAGGTATTATTAGTCAATTTGATGAAGAATTTGTTGCTAGCGGAAAGATTAATCTTGATGGATCATTTGCAGATTTGATATATCAGATTCAAAAAAATGCACCAAGTAAGGATTTTGCAGTGGATTATATTAAAAAATCGGGGCAATTTTTACAAAAAGTGCAAACGTTTAGAGCGCTAGAAGTAGAAAATGTATAATACCTTTACAAGGGTGTAAAATCTTTAAAATAAAGATAATAAGTAATTAAAAATGAGTACTAAAACACCAAAATTGACAGTAGTTGGAGCTGGACCGGGAGATCCAGATTTGATTACACTAAAAGCTATTAAAGCGTTGGAGTCTGCTGATGTGGTGTTATATGATGCACTTATCAATGAATCCTTATTGGCATATGCACCAAAAGCCGAAAAGATATTTGTAGGAAAAAGAAAAGGATGTTATGCTTATCAGCAAGAACAAATTAACGAGCTAATTGTTAGCAGAGCTAAAAGTCATGGACATGTAATACGATTAAAAGGAGGAGATCCATTTATTTTCGGTCGTGGAGCAGAAGAAATTGATTATGTTCAAGAATTTGGAGTGGAAACGAATATGGTTCCGGGAATATCTTCATCATTGGCAGTGCCGGCTTATCAAGGAATTCCGTTAACCAAAAGAGGTTCATCAGAAAGTTTCTGGGTGATTACAGGAACAACGAAATCCCATAAATTATCACAGGATGTTCGCCTGGCAGCAAAATCTAATGCAACTGTGGTAATTTTAATGGGGATGAGTAAGTTAAACGAAATAGTTAGTATCTTTGCAGCCGAAAATAAACAGGACGTTCCGGTAGCTGTAATACAGAACGGAACAACTGATAATGAGAAGTTTGGGTTTGGTTCAGTACAGACTATAGAACAGGTTGTTTTAGAAAAAGAATTGTCTTCACCAGCCATTATTGTCATCGGAGAAGTAGTGGAACAAAGGGCGAAACTAGCTTCGATTTTTAAAGAAGTAAAAGAAGAAATCGTATCTTGATAGTTCAGGATAGCTATAAAGATGAAAGAAAGAAATAATTTATATCCAGTTTTTCTGAAAGTTAAAAACCTTGAAATCCTCATCGTAGGAGGAGGAAATGTAGCCGAAGAAAAGCTAACGTTCTTATTAAAATCTAGTCCCGATGCCAATGTAACAATGGTTTCTCCTATGTACAGAGAAGATACAATTACTTTAGCTAATAAGTTTGGGATAAAAATGATTAAAAAGAAATATCACAGACGTTTTCTAAAACAGAAACATATTGTGATTGCTACTACAGATGTTCCTAAGGTTAATGTACAAGTGTATAAAGACTGCAGAAAAAGAAGTAAATTGGTAAATGTAGCAGATAATCCACCGTATTGTGATTTTTATATGGGTGGTATTGTAACCAAAGGTAATGTAAAAGTGGCAATTTCAACTAACGGAAAGTCACCTACAACAGCCAAGCGATTACGTCAATTTTTCGAAGAAGTAATTCCAGAAAATATTGATGATTTAGTCAAAAATTTGAATGAATACAGAAAAACAATAAAAGGTGATTTCGAGGAAAAAGTGGAGACACTTAATGAATTTACCAAAGGATTAATAGGAAAAAAAGAAGTTGAACATGATCAAGACTGACATTCTAATCATAGGAGCTGGACCAACAGGTTTATTTACTGTTTTCGAAGCTGGATTACTAAAATTAAAAACACATCTTATTGATGCATTACCGCAACCGGGTGGTCAATGCTCTGAGATATATCCTAAAAAGCCAATATATGATATCCCTGGATTTCCTGAGATTCTTGCAGGAGATTTAGTAAATAATTTAATGGAGCAAATAAAACCTTTTGAACCAGGTTTTACATTAGGAGATCGAGCAGAAACTATTGAAAAACTGGAAGACGGAACTTTTGTTGTTACTACATTACGAGGTGTTAAACATAATGCACCTGTGGTTGCTATAGCTGGTGGATTGGGTTCTTTTGAACCTCGTAAACCTCCTATTCCTAATATTACAGATTTTGAAGATAAAGGAGTAGCTTATATTATTAGAGATCCCGAAGTGTATCGAGATAAGAGAGTTGTGATAGCTGGAGGAGGAGATTCTGCCTTAGATTGGACCATTTTCTTAGCAGAGGTTGCGAGTGAAGTTACCTTGGTACATAGAAGAAATGAATTTCGTGGAGCGTTGGATTCTGTAGAAAGAGTTGCTGAGCTGACTAAATTAGGAAAGGTAAACTTGATTACTGAAGCAGAAGTAAAAGAACTTAAAGGCGATGATTACGTTACTGGTGTTGGTATCAAGCATAAAACAGAAGGTGATATTCACTTAGATACGGATTACTTTATTCCGTTATTTGGGTTGTCACCAAAGCTAGGGCCTATCGGGAATTGGGGATTAGAGATAGAAAAGAATGCTATAAAAGTAGATAACTCCTATGATTATCAAACGAATATACCTGGGATTTATGCAATAGGTGATGTGAATACTTATAAAGGCAAATTAAAATTGATTCTTTCTGGTTTCCACGAAGCAGCTATTATGTGCCAGAGTGCTTATCAAAGAATATTTCCAGATAAGAAGTATGTAATGAAATATACTACTGTTGGAGGTGTAGAAGGATTTGATGGTACTAAAAAAGAAGCCAAAAAAGAAGTTGTAAAAGCAATAATTTAAATAAAAAACATTTTGATTTTAGACCTCACAAGTTTTAGAAACCTGTGAGGTCTTTGATTATATTTGCTGATAGAAACTAATATATTATGTCAGATGTTACCATAAAGATAAAAGATAGAGAAGGAGAAATTCACGAAGTACAAGCTCCTACAGATATGGCCATGAACTTGATGGAAGTATGTAAAGCATATGAGCTTCCAGTAGAGGGAACTTGCGGAGGTATGGCGATGTGTGCATCTTGTCAGTGTTATGTTTTGTCGGACCATAAGCTTCCTGAAATGGGACAAGATGAAGATCTCATGCTAGCCGAAGCTTTTTATGTGGAGGACAATAGTCGATTGGGTTGTCAAATTCCAATAACAACAGAGTTAGATGGCTTAGAGGTTGAATTGGCTCCTGAATCTTAAAAAAACAGAATAAACTTGCAAAACAAAAGACTATACCTTTAATTTGTAAGCAGAATAGCAGTGAAAACTGTTTAGTTCATAAATTTATTTAAAACGTTATCAAGAAAGGTGGAGGGATTAGACCCTATGATACCTTAGCAACCCTTTATCTGTTAAAGAAGGTGCTACATTCTATTCACATTAAGTGAAATAGATAACAATGACTCATAGCTTAAGGCTATTTTCCATTAATTTCTTGATATTTTTTTTAAATTCCTTTTATAGAGGAAACTTAATGTTGTTTGATAATGTTACACTAGACTTGTCTTGTTAGTAGAAAGACTTGTTTTAAGTGTTTTTATTATTGACTAAAATAGGCCTAAATAAACTCAGCCTAAAAATGGGTAAATGAAAGATATAAAAAAAATACTTGAAGAAAGAATTCTTGTCCTTGATGGGGCAATGGGGACAATGCTGCAACGGCACAAATTTACAGAAGAAGATTTTAGGGGAGAACGATTTAAAGACTGGCCTGTTTCTGTCCAAGGTAATAATGACTTATTGAGTATTACTCAGCCTGAAGCGATCAAAGAAGTACATCGATTATACTATGAAGCTGGAGCAGATATTGTAGAAACCAATACATTTTCGGGAACTACAATTGCCATGGCAGACTATGAAATGGAAGAGTTGGTCTATGAGTTAAATTTTCAATCAGCAAAAATAGCAAAAGAAATTGCCGATGAATTAACAGCCAAAGAGCCTCATAAACCACGTTTTGTAGCTGGATCAATCGGTCCAACAAATAGAACAGCTAGTATGTCTCCTGATGTAAACGATCCTGGATTTAGAGCGGTCACTTTTGATGAACTAAGGATTGCCTATAAACTACAGGTGGAAGCGTTATTAGATGGAGGATCAGATATCCTCTTAGTTGAAACTATTTTTGATACATTAAATGCAAAAGCTGCACTTTTCGCTATAGAAGAGGTGAAAGATGAAAGGAATATAGAGGTGCCAATTATGATTAGTGGAACTATCACAGATGCAAGTGGTCGTACATTATCTGGGCAAACTGCGGAAGCTTTTTTGATTTCTGTATCACATATTCCGATGTTGTCAGTAGGCTTTAATTGTGCTTTGGGAGCTAGTCAATTAACTCCACATCTCGAAGTTTTAGCTCAAAAAGCAAATTTCGGAATTTCTGCACATCCTAATGCAGGATTACCAAATGCATTTGGTGAGTATGATGAAACTCCAGAGCAAATGGCAAGTCAGATTAAAGAATATATGGATAAAAATCTGATCAATATTATTGGAGGATGTTGTGGAACGACACCAGAACATATAAAGGCAATTGCAGATTTAGCCAAGAATTATAAACCAAGATCAGTAGAAGTTGTAGTATAGATTATGAGTACAGAGCAAAAGAGAAAGTATTTAAAACTATCTGGACTGGAACCTATGATTGTTTCAGCGGAAACTAACTTTATTAATGTTGGAGAACGTACTAATGTAGCAGGGTCCCGAAAGTTTCTTCGTTTGATAAAAGAAGAAAAATTTGATGAAGCCTTAGATATTGCAAGACATCAGGTAGAAGGTGGAGCACAGGTGATTGATATCAATATGGATGATGGTCTGATTGATGGTAAAGAAGCTATGGTAAGATTTCTTAATCTTATTATGTCAGAACCCGATATTGCCAGAGTACCAATAATGATTGATAGCTCTAAATGGGAGATTATCGAAGCTGGATTACAAGTAGTTCAGGGTAAATGTGTAGTGAATTCTATTAGTCTAAAAGAAGGAGAGAAAGAGTTTATTGCTCACGCTAAGAAGATTAAAAGGTATGGAGCAGCTGTAATTATTATGGCTTTCGATGAGGTTGGTCAGGCTGATAATTATGATCGTCGTATAGAAATTTCTAAGAGGTCTTATGATATTCTTGTAAATCAGGTAAATTTTCCTCCAGAGGATATCATATTTGATTTAAATATATTTCCTGTTGCAACAGGAATGGATGAGCATAGAAAAAATGCTATTGATTTTATAGAAGCCACAAGATGGGTTCGAGAGAATCTTCCACACTGTAGTGTTAGTGGAGGGGTGAGTAATGTGTCTTTCTCATTTAGAGGAAATGACCGTGTTCGAGAAGCCATGCATTCGGTGTTCTTGTATCATGCTATCAAAGCAGGTATGAATATGGGAATTGTAAATCCAGCTATGTTGGAAATTTATGATGATATTCCTAAAGAACTGCTTGATCACGTAGAAGATGTCATCTTAGATAGAAGAGAAGATGCTACAGAAAGATTATTGGATCTAGCGGAGTCTGTAAAAGGAACTAGTAAAGAACGGGTTATTGATCTGTCTTGGAGAGAAGAATCTTTGCAGAATCGTATCACTAGAGCTTTAGTTAAAGGAATTGATCAATATATTGTAGAAGATGTAGAAGAAGCCAGGCAACAAGCCGATAAGCCTATAGAAGTTATCGAAGGAAATTTGATGACTGGAATGAATGTAGTTGGAGATTTATTTGGATCTGGAAAAATGTTTTTACCGCAAGTAGTAAAATCAGCCAGAGTGATGAAAAAAGCGGTAGCATACTTACTTCCATATATTGAAGAAGAGAAAAAGAAAAATGCCCTTGCTGGAGTAAAGCAAGAAGGAAACGGCTCCAATGGTCGTATTCTGATGGCTACTGTAAAAGGTGATGTTCATGACATAGGTAAAAATATTGTTTCTGTAGTGTTAGGATGTAATAATTATGAAATTGTGGATTTAGGAGTAATGGTTCCGCCAGAAAAGATTATACAAACTGCTATTGATGAACAAGTAGATATCATTGGATTGAGTGGTTTAATTACACCGTCACTTGATGAAATGGTATTTTTAGCTAAAGAAATGGAGCGTAGAAATTTTAAAGTTCCTTTATTGATTGGAGGTGCTACTACATCAAAAGCACATACGGCAGTTAAAATTGATCCGCAATATAAGAATGCGGTGGTTCACGTGAATGATGCTTCCAGAGCGGTTACAGTGGTTGGAGATTTACTTAATAAAAGAAGCAATCAAAAATACGTTGGAGACCTCAAAGAGGATTATGAAAAATTTAGAGAAAGTTTCCTTAAAAGAACGAAACAAAAAGAATATTTAACGATTGAAGAGGCTCGTAAAAATAAATATTTAATTGATTGGGGTTCTTCAGAAATAGTAAAACCAAATAAATTAGGAATTCAGGTTATTGAAGATCTTGATTTAAAAAAATTAGAACCTTTTATTGATTGGACACCATTTTTTAGATCTTGGGATTTACATGGTAAATATCCTTCGATATTGACTGATGAGGTAGTTGGTGAACAGGCTACTTCATTATTTAATGATGCACAAGAATTATTACAAAAAGTATTTAATGAAAAATTATTAGGCGCTAAAGCAGTTTATGGTTTGTTTGAAGCTAATACTGTGGATCATGATGATATTGAAGTGAGTTATAGTCACGCTGAGCCCTTTGATGATGATAATGACAGGATAAGTCGAAGTGCAGATAATGGAAACTTCAAGTTTAGAACGCTTAGGCAACAGCTAAAGAAATATGCGAGTAAGCCAAATTTTGCATTATCAGATTTTATCGCACCAAAAGAATCCGGTATACAAGATTATATAGGATGTTTTTGTGTTTCCACTGGTTTTGGAACTAAAGAATTAGCAGAAGCTTTTGAAGTAGATCTTGATGATTATAATTCAATTATGATTAAAGCATTGGCGGATCGCTTAGCAGAAGCATTTGCAGAGTATCTACATAAGAAAATTCGTAAAGAAGATTGGGGCTATGCGACGAAAGAACAGCTCTCAAATGATGAATTGATTAAAGAATCCTATAAAGGAATAAGACCAGCGCCAGGATACCCAGCCTGTCCGGATCATTTGGAAAAATTGACTATTTGGGAATTGCTAAAGGTTAAAGATAAAATAGGAGTAGAACTTACTGAAGGATTAGCGATGTGGCCTGCAGCTTCCGTATCAGGTTATTATTTCGCAAATCCTGAAGCAAGATATTTTGGATTAGGAAAAATAAAAGAAGATCAAGTAAAAGATTTTTCGGAGCGAAAGAATATAGATTTGGAATATGCAAAGAAGTGGTTGAATCCGAACATACAGGATTAAATTAAATAGAGATGATGATATTGAAGGTTTGAATACCCCGTAATGAATTGTATGAGGGATAGAACTGCGATCACTATAAAATAATAAGAATACCAACTAAGAATTATAAACTAAATGAAGGTTACAGATCATATAAAAAAAGCAAAAGGAAAAACATTATTTTCTTTTGAATTAATACCGCCACAGAAAGGGAGAAGCATACAGGAACTTTATGATAATATTGATCCATTAATGGAATTTAATCCTCCTTTTATTGATGTGACTACTTCAAGAGAAGAATTTATTTATATCGATCGAGAAGGCTTATTAGATAAAAAGTTAACTCGTATGCGTCCAGGGACTGTTGGAATCTGTGCATCAATAACTCATAAATATAATGTAGATACTATTCCGCATGTGCTTTGTGGTGGTTTTACAAAAGAAGAAACTGAGTATTTGCTGGTGGATTGTCATTATTTGGGGATTGATAATGTGATGGCTTTACGTGGGGATGCTATGAAGGAAGAAAAGTATTTTAACCCAACAAAAGGAGGACATTGTTATGCCAATGAATTGGTGGAACAAATCGTAAATATGAATGACGGACGATTTCTGCATGAAGTAATTGAAAGTGATAATCAATCTGATTTTTGCATAGGAGTAGCAGGATATCCAGAGAAACATATGGAAGCTCCATCCGTGGATTCTGATATTAGAAGATTAAAAGATAAAGTGGATGCAGGTGCGGATTATGTAGTAACACAAATGTTTTTTGATAATAAAAGATATTTTGCTTTTGTAGAAAAAGCCAGAGAAGCAGGAATTAATGTTCCTATAATCCCAGGGATCAAACCAGTCGCAGTAGCAAGACATTTACAACTACTACCACAAGTTTTTAAATTGGATATGCCAGATGAATTAGTAAGAGCAGTAGAAAATTGTAAAACAAATAAAGAAATTAGAGAAGTAGGAATTGAATTCGCTATACAACAATCCAAGGAGTTGATGGAATATGGAGTGCCAGTGTTACATTACTATTCTATGGGGAAATCCGATAATATCAGAAAAATAGCTGCAGAAGTATTCTAAAGTTAAGCTTAGGTTTTTTTGAAAAGGTATTGCTACATTTGCCAGAATGAAAAAAAGCATTTGTTTATTATTTATACTTCTAGGGTATTCTATACATTCCCAAGAGGATAAGAAGTATTATAGTTTTGATGTTAGTAACTTCTACGGAACTATTCTAAAGCATAATCCTGATATATCACATTTGATTACAGGACATCCATCAGGAGTTATTCTTTCTGTAAATCGAAAAACTTTTGGAAATAAGGAATGGCAACGATTGTATAATTCTCCAGATTATGGTGTATCGTTTATCTATCAAAATATGGATAATGAGTTTTTAGGTGAAAATTATGGGCTTTATGCGCATTATAATTTTTATTTCTTCAAACGTGTTTTGATGCTACGACTAGGTCAAGGGTTAGGGTATACAACAAATCCTTACGATGAGGATAATAACTTTAGAAATGTAGCCTATGGTTCTCATTTTATGAGTTCTACTTTTGCTATGTTAAATCTAAAAAGAGAAAATATAATAGGTGGACTTGGCCTACAAACAGGATTAGGAGTTATTCATTATTCTAATGCGAATTTTAAAGCACCCAATAAAAGCACGAATACCTTTGTTTTTAATATTGGTCTTAATTATTTATTGGATGATGAACATCCAGAATATGTTGAAAAGGAAAAAGGAGAAGTTAGAGGATCACAATCTATAGGTTATGGATTTATTTTTCGTGGAGGAGTTAACGAGAGTGATGTTGTGGGGGCTGGCCAATATCCGTTTTATACGATAGCAGCTTTTGCAGATAAACGATTAAATAAAAAAAGCAGCATTCAGTTAGGAGCAGAATTATTTTTTTCTGAAGCTCTGGAAAGGTTTATAGATTTTAGATCTACAGGTGATTTTAGAGATGGAACTACAGGTGATGAAGATTCAAAGAGAGTTGGAGTGTTTTTAGGACACGAATTAAGGATTAATAAATTATCAATACTTACTCAGTTAGGTTATTATGTCTATTATCCCTATGATTTTGAGGGACAGGTATATAATCGTTTCGGAGCACGATATTATTTCAATAAAAATATATTCGGATCAATTACAGTTAGGTCTCATGCGGCTAAGGCTGAAGCCGTAGAGTTTTCACTTGGATACAGATTATGAAAAGAATGACCCTTATAGTATTAATGTTTTTGGTAATCGCTTGCGATACGGAAAATGCTTTAGACTGTTTTCAAAGAACAGGTGATATTGTTCGTAAAGAGGTTGAAGTTTCTGATTTTAGTAGGATTCTAGTACTTCCTAATATTGAATTAATAATAAAAGAAGGAGAGACTACTTCTGTTATTATAGAAACAGGTGACAACTTGTTAGATGAAGTGTCGGCAGTTGTAGAAGGAGATCGTTTGATATTAGAAAACACAAATGATTGTAATTTTGTAAGAGATTTTAATCAGACAAAGATATATATAACCGCCCCCAATATAACGCAAATACGAAGTGCTACGCAATATGACATTTCATCAGATGGAGTATTGTCATACCCATTATTGAGTTTAGTTTCTGAAGATTTTATTGAAGATAATGGAGGGAATACCACAGGAACCTTTACTATGCAAGTCGGCAATGAAAAATTAACTGTTGTTGGTAATAATATAGCTTCATTTTTTCTTAGCGGTACTACCAATAGTTTAACCATTACAATAGCTTCTGGTACTGGAAGATTTGAAGGAGCTGATTTAATCGCCGAAAATGTAAAGATAAAACACCGAGGTACCAACAAAGTTATTGTAAATCCACTGCAATCTATTAAAGGAGAAATATTAAGTACTGGAGACGTTATTTCTGCAAATAGACCTTCAATAATAGAGGTTGAAGAGTTTTTTACCGGTAGATTGATATTTCAATAAATTATATTTCTGTTTAAAAAGGGAATATTCTCTTTTTTTTTGTGAAACTTTTTTTGTTCTATCTCCGTGAATAGGGTTCTCTTAACTTTATGTTTAAAAGGAGTTCTGTGTTATTTTTTGTTTCAATTAGTATGTTTTTTTTTAGATTTTTTATGGGAAATTTTTACATTAATACCGTAAAAATATTGTGTCTTTTTTATTGAGTAATGTGGTTAATAATTCATAAATTTAAGTAACCCTTCTAATAGAAATACCCCTTCTCTTATAATAAAATGAATACGACAATGAAACTAAAAAAATATATAGATCCAGTTTTGGATAGTAGGGAACATTATTTAAAGAAAGAATTATACGGTCTAGTCAAAAAGGATAGTTCAATATTCGATTTTTTACAATTAGGGGCGTTAGATGGATTGTGGTTTTGGGACCTATTAGATCCAGAAAATGTATGGATGAACTCAAGTTATTGGACAACATTTGGATATGATCCTAAAAAGATGCCGCATAAAGTAGATTCTTGGCAGGATATTGTATTTAAAGAAGACTTAAAAAATGTATATGCTAATTTTGCAAGTCACGCAGAAGATCCTACTTATCCCTATGATCAAATAGTTAGATTTAGACACAAATTAGGTCATACCGTGTGGGTTCGATGCAGAGGGATGATGTTAAGAGATAAAGATGGGAAGCCTATTAAAATGTTAGGAGCGCATACTGATATTACTGATATTAAAATAAGAGAAGAAGAACTTAGGCTTAAGTCAGCTTTTTTTGAACATATAATCGACGGTACAGATTTGGGCACTTGGCAGTGGAATGCACAAACAGGAGAAACAATTTTTGGTGAAAGATGGGCAGGGATTATTGGATATTCTCTTTCCGAATTAGAACCAATTTCTATAGATACTTGGTTTAAATATGCACATCCTGATGATGTTAAGAAGTCTAATCTGTGTTTACAAGAACATTTTGAAGGAAAGACATCCATTTATGAATGTGAAGTCAGGATGAAACATAAAAATGGAGATTATGTCTGGGTATTGACTAAGGGTAAAGTGGTGAGTTGGTATGAAAAAGGAAATCCAGAATGGGTATTAGGATCGCATCAAGAAATAACCAAAAATAAAAAAGATTTTGAACGGAATAGACTGTTTATAGAGCAAACGCCAAGTGCAATTGCTATGTTTGATACAAACATGAACTACCTGGCAGCTTCAAAAAAATGGTTTGAGGTGTATAATATTAAAAATAAAAATATTATCGGAAAATCACATTTTGAAGTGCTACCTGAAATAGCAAAAAAATGGGAATCTAATTTCCAAAAATGTTTTGAAGGAGAAACTTTTAAGAATGAAGAAGAATGTATCGAAAGAAAGGATGGAACCGTACAATGGTTATCTTGGGAACTATGTCCTTGGTATTCTAATGAAAATAAAGTTGGAGGACTAGTAATTCATACTTCGGATATAACAGAGGTTAAAAGAAAAAAAGAGCTAAAATCACTATTAAAAATAGCTGAAGATCAGAATAGAAGATTAAAAAACTTTGCGCATATCGTTTCTCATAACCTTAAATCCCATTCAGGAAATTTCGAAATGTTATTAGACTTGTTCTTACAGGAGAATCCAGAAATAGAGGATAATGAAATTATTAAACTTTTTAAAACAGCTTCGAGTAATCTTTCTGATACTATATCTCATCTAAATGAAGTAGTCTTAATTAATACTTCTTTAGATAAAAGTTTGGTGCCAATAGGTCTAAAAGATGTTATTGACGAAGTAGTAAGAGGTGTTTCTGCTATAGCGCTAGAGTCTAAAGTAGAAATTAATAATTTAGTTAGTAATGATTTAGATGTATTGGCTGTTCCAGCTTATTTAGATAGTATACTGCTTAACTTTATAACAAACGGTATCAAGTATAGATCAAAGGAAAGAAAAAACCATATTACCCTTAGTGCTATTAAAAATAATAATTATGTAGTGTTGTCTATAGAGGATAATGGACTGGGCATCGATTTGAATAAGCACAGATCTAAATTATTTGGTATGTATAAAACATTTCACCCTAATATCGAGAATGCCAGAGGAATTGGATTGTTTATTACTAAAAATCAAGTAGAAGCAATTGGAGGTAAAATAGAAGTGACTAGTATAGTTAATAAAGGAACAACTTTTAAAATTTATATGAAGTATGAGAAGAATTGATATTGCTTGTGTTATAGATGATGATCCTATTTTTGTTTTTGGGATCAAAAAAGTTATGCAGTTAATTGACTTTTGTGAAGGAATCATGGTTTTTAAAAATGGACAAGAAGCATTAAATAATTTGAGAGCAATTATTTCTGCAAAAGAAAAGTTGCCAGATGTTATTTTATTGGATTTAAATATGCCAATATTAGATGGGTGGCAATTTCTAGACGAGTTTGTTAAAATACCTTGTGAGAAGGAAATACTTATTTATGTTGTTTCCTCATCTGTTGATCCTGAAGATGTTTTAAGGGCTAAGTCATTTGAAGGAGTTAGTGACTACATCGTAAAACCTATATCCGTAGCAAAATTAAAGGAAGTTTTATACGACTTTGAAAATGCTTTTTAATGTTAATTAAAATATGTTATTTAGTTAATTCTCTAAATAAGCTTTCTAAGTTTATATTTTTTCTCGAAAGTTGAAGAATCTTCAACTGATTATCATGTGCAAAGTCAAAAACAGCTGATCTCATATCAGTTGTAGTATCAAACGTTAGTTGATAGATAAATCCATTTATGTTTTTTACGTCTTTTATGTGATCAAATTTTGATAAAAATGCTTCTTCTACTCTGTAATCAAACTCAACTTCTATTAGTTGATCCATTTGATCAGTCATTTCATTTAAATTTTTATCAGCAACGATTTCACCTTTATCAATTATAATAACCCGATCACACATGGCTTCTACTTCTTGCATGATATGTGTGGAAAGAAAAACGGTTTTTTCCTTCCCAACGGATTTTATGAGTTCTCTAATCTCTACTAGTTGATTTGGATCAAGACCTGTAGTAGGTTCATCAAGGATCAAAACTTTTGGATCGTGAAGTAATGCACACGCTAATCCTACACGTTGGCGATACCCTTTAGATAGTTGGCTTATTTTTTTATTGGATTCTGGCGTAAGGCCAGTTAACTTAATGATTTCTTCTATTCTTGATTTCGAAGTTTTGTAAACCTGAGCGTTAAAAGATAAATATTCTCTTACATACATTTCTAAATATAAAGGGTTGTGTTCTGGAAGATAACCAACACTCCTTTGTACATCAATTGGTTGCGTGTTTATATCAAAGCCGTTTACTAACGCTTTACCCCCAGAAGGATCCAAATACGTGGTTAAGATTTTCATCATTGTTGATTTTCCGGCTCCATTAGGACCTAAAAAACCAACAATTTCTCCTTCTTTTATCTCAAAAGAAACTTCTTTCAAGGCATTTTGATCATCATATATTTTCGTAATATTTGAAACTGAAATTGACATAAATATATATTATAACTACTCGTTATGTTCAAAAGTACATAAAACGATATTTATTGTATCTATAACCAATAAAAAAATAAAAAACGGATCATAACATTATGATAATATTTAGGTAAACATATTTGGAATGTGTTTTTTTAAATTTAAAAATCAAAACCATTATTATGTTAGTTGATAAATTAAATAATAACGTAGTCCATTTTTTTACCAAGTTGATGTATAATATCCAACAGGTAATTTTCTTCATTATATTTCCAATTATCAAGAAGAGCTTGTTTAAGCATTAATATATATTCTTTCGTTGAATTCTATTTATTAATGAATAATATTGATCATCTTATTTGGGGAGTAACAACTGCAGCTGCCCAGACTGAAGGAGCTTTTGATAAAGATGGTAGAGGTCTTTCTATATGGGATTCATTTACTAAGAAATCAAAAAACATTAAGGATAGAACTAATAATCAAGTTGCAACAAATTTTTACGAACGGTATAAAGAAGATATTGATTTATCAGTTGAAATTGGGTTAAAAATTTTTCGTTTTTCTATTTCTTGGTCAAGAATTTTACCTAATGGATCAGGAGTAATCAACAAAAAAGGAATAGCATTTTATGATAAAATAATTGATTATTGTTTAGAAGTTGGCATAGAACCTTGGGTTACAACATATCACTGGGATTTGCCTCAGAGGCTGCAGGATAAAGGAGGTTGGAGAAACAGAGAAGTAATTACTGATTATGAGAATTATATTAATGTACTTAAATTTTATTTTGTCGACCGAGTAAAAAACTGGATATTGATTAATGAAGCTATCGTTTGTATAGGTGCAGGATATTTTTTGGGAATACATGCGCCTGGTAAACGAGGGGTTAAAAATTTTAGCGCTAGTATTCATCATATTCTATTGGCTCAAGCAAAAGGTTACAGGGTTTTAAAGGGTAAGAAAGAAATAAAAGTTGGAACTGCCGTTAGTTGTACTAAAATTGAATCACACTCAAATAAAAAAAAAGACCTGAATGCTGCTAAAAGAATCGACGCATTAATGAATCGTTTGTGTATAGAACCTTATATAGGTTTGGGATACCCAGAAAAAGAACTTCCTTTAGTAAAAAGAATTAAGAAATACGTGCAGCAAGGGGATATGGAAGAAATGAAAGTTGATTTTGATTTTTGGGGAATTCAAACGTACACGAGAGAGGTAGTTAAAAGTGCTTGGTATATCCCTTATTTAGGGAGTGTACTTATTAAGCCAAGTAAAAGAAAAGTTCCTGTTTCTGTTATGGGGTGGGAAACATATCCAGATGGGATACAGTATTTTTTAGAAAGATTCTCAACGTACGATTCAGAAAAACCTCTATGGCTATCAGAATGTGGAATGGCGTTATCAGAAAAAGAAGATGATACTAAACGAATAGAATATTACAAAAAGGTAATTGAGTGTATGAAAAAGATTTCCGATAAAGGAATTAATCTACAAGGAATATTACTTTGGACTCTTGTGGATAATTTTGAATGGGCGGAAGGGTTTATCCCCAAATTCGGAATAATTAGTTTGGATAAAATTACACTGAATAGAAAAATGAAAAAAACTGCGTGCTGGCTAAAAGATTACCTATCAAACCATTCAGTTTAAATGTAGAATTCTGATGAATGCTTGATTTCTTTTAAAACAAACGTACTGTTCAGGACTCCAATATTCTCAATTTTGGAAAGTTTGGTCTTTACAAAATCGTGATATTCTTCTAAGCTTCTGGTGTGAATTTTTAATATAAAATCAACTTGTCCAGCCATATGATAACATTCCTGAACTTCATCTAAATTTTGGATCTGTTCTTCGAATTTCTCGATAAAAGCCTCATTATGATATCGCATAGAAACCTGACAAATAGTAGTTATTGATCTGTCTATTAGTTTTTTATCCAGAATTGCGACATACTTTTTGATAAAACCTTGTTTTTCTAATCGCCGAACTCTTTCATAAACAGGTGATGGTGTTAAGTTAAGAATAGTGGCAATTTCTTTTGCGGTTTTTTTAGAATCCCTCTGAAGAATTCTAAGAATTGTAGTGTCAGTTTGATCTAATTGTTCCATTTGTTAGTGGTAAAAAAATTACTTCAAAATAGGTGATTGAACTTGTTTGAAAAGTAAATATAACTTGTAATATTTAGATATAAAGGAATAATTACTTAGTTTTTTCTGAAATTCGGATATAAAAGTTGCTATTAATACTTTAGTAAGTGAATAACGCTTAATGTGTGTTAAAATTTTAAGAATGAAGATGGATACAAAAGTTTTAGTAATTGGTGCAAATGGTCAATTAGGTTCCGTGTTGACTAAGGAGCTTAGGAAAAAATATACAATAGAAAATGTAGTAGCTTCAGATCTTAAAGAAAATGATAATCAAAAAGGTATATTTGAAATTATAGACGCCACGGATAGGAATAGAATTCAGGAGATTGTAGAAAGATATAACATAACTCAAATATATCATTTAGCTGCAATTTTATCAGCGAAAGGCGAAGAAACACCATTAGCTACTTGGGACATTAATATGAAAACCTTGTTTAATGTATTGGAGGTGTCTAGAAATAATAATATAGACAAAGTGTTTTTTCCAAGTTCAATTGCAGTTTTTGGTGAGGGCGCGCCTTTGGAAAACACACCAGATGATGCGTACCTTAACCCAGCGACAGTATATGGTATAAGTAAAGCTGCCGGAGAAAATTGGGCGCAATACTATTTCATGAGATATGGTTTGGATGTTAGATCTATTCGATATCCCGGAGTTGTAGGGTATCAGTCAATGCCTGGAGGAGGGACGACAGATTATGCAGTAGACATTTACCATAAAGCAGTATTGAAAGAAGAATTCAATTGTTTTTTGAAAGAAGATGCAACACTACCAATGATTTTTATGGATGATGCAATAAGAGCAACAATAGAACTGATGGAAGCCCCAAAAGAAAGTATTACAGTAAGGACTTCTTATAATATCGCTGGAATTAGTTTTTCTCCAGAAGAAGTTGTTACCGAAATTCGTAAATTATATCCTGATTTTAAAGTGAATTATAAACCAGATTTTAGACAGGAAATTGCTTCGAGATGGCCAAGTTCTATTGATGACGCTTCCGCTATAAAAGATTGGGGATGGCAACCGGAGTTTAATCTGAAAGCTATAACAGAGATAATGGTCCAAAAATTACAAGAGAAATATAAAAAAGGTATGCCAAACAAGGAGATCTTAACGTTTTAATTTTATTTTCTTGACAACTTATAAATAACAAAAAATAAAGAACACCAGTATGTTTTCAAATATAAAAGAGGATTTACAGAAAGAGCTAGATGATATTAAATCAGCAGGTTTATATAAATCCGAAAGAATAATTACAACTCCTCAAGGAGCTGAAATAGATACTACAAATACGAAACACGTATTGAATTTTTGCGCGAATAACTATCTAGGTCTTTCATCTCATCCTGATGTTATCAAAGCAGGTAAGGATGCAATTGATTCTCATGGCTATGGATTGTCTTCTGTACGTTTTATTTGTGGTACGCAAGATATTCATAAAGAATTAGAGCGTAAGACATCAGAGTTTTTAGGAATGGAAGACTGTATTCTGTATGCGGCAGCTTTTGATGCAAATGGGGGACTTTTTGAACCAATTCTTACTGCAGAAGATGCTATTATTTCAGATTCTCTAAATCACGCATCTATTATCGATGGGATTCGTTTATGTAAGGCAAAACGCTTTAGATATGAGCATAATAATATGGTAGATCTTGAAAAACAACTTCAATCTGCTAAAGGATCAAGAAGAATATTGATCGTAACGGACGGTTCCTTTTCAATGGATGGTACTATTGCTCAGTTAGACAAAATTTGTGATTTAGCCGACACATATAAAGCAATGGTAATGATAGATGAATGTCATTCTACAGGTTTTTTGGGTAAAACCGGTCGTGGAACTCATGAGTATCGCAATGTAATGGGTAGAGTAGATATTATCACAGGAACATATGGTAAAGCGCTTGGTGGGGCTTCAGGTGGATTTACAGCTGCTAAAAAAGAAATTGTCGAGATGCTAAGACAACGCTCCAGACCTTATTTGTTTTCTAATACAGTAGCTCCATCTATAGTAGGAGCATCTATTAAGGTGCTAGATTTGCTTAGTTCATCTACCGCATTTAGAGATAAATTAGAAGAAAACACTAAGTATTTCAGATCAGAGATGACCGCTGCGGGATTTGATATTGTACCGGGAGATCATCCAATCGTTCCAGTTATGCTATATGAAGCAACGCTAGCACAAGAATTTGCCGCTAAGTTATTAGACGAAGGTATTTATGTAATTGGATTCTTTTATCCAGTAGTGCCACAAGGAAAAGCAAGAATTAGAGTCCAATTATCGGCTGGACATGATCGTGAGCATCTAGAAAAAGCAGTAAAAGCATTTACTAAAGTAGGTAAGGAGCTGGGCGTAATATAATTACTAACGTTTGTTAGTGCTGTAAAACATAGAAGATTCTTATTATATCCGATTGTTTATTTAAAATATTTCATTGATTCTAATTAAAAATTTAATATTTAATGATAATAGGTCAGAATCGATGAAAAAAACGAAAATTTATTTTGTATAGTTATAGTTTTAGCTACTTTAGCAACATAATTTTGAAACAACAATGAGCAATTTGTTTACTTGGAACCGATTTTATTTTTTCTTCTTTTATTTTAAAAGTAAGACTGGGATCGCTATGTAAATGAATAAGCAAAATTTATAAAACTAGAATCCCGATGAAAAGTCGGGATTTTTTTTTGAAATAAAAATTTATAACGTTTGAGAAAGAAGGTTGCCATACAAGGAATAAAAGGATCGTATCATCACGGAGTTGCGCAAGCATATTTTGGTAATGAAGTTGATGTAGATGAATGTATGTCGTTTCAAGAACTTGTTCATAGTTTAGAGAATGAGAAAAGTACGGACGCAGTAATGGCGATAGAAAATTCTATAGCGGGGTCAATTATCCCTAATTATGCGTATATCGACGAACACGATTTAACTATTTGCGGAGAATATTTTCAACCTATTCATCATTGTTTGATGGCATTAGGTGGACAAGAAATTGGGCATATAAAAGAAGTGTACTCTCATCCTATGGCATTGCTTCAGTGTAAAGATTTTTTTAGAAGATTACCGCATATCAAACTAGTAGAGGATGCAGATACTGCAGATGTAGCAAAAAGAATTCAAGAAAAACAATTGAAGGGTGTAGCGGCAGTTGCAGGAGAAACGGCAGCTAATATTTATAAGCTGAATGTTCTGGCAAAAGAGATTCAAACAATTAAGTCTAATAGTACTAGATTCTTTATCCTTAATACAAAAGAGGATTCAGGTGTTGATAGAAAGGAAGTTAATAAAGCATCCTTAAAATTTCTAACAGATCATAAAAGAGGAAGTTTGGCTACGGTTTTAAATGTAATGAGTGATTGTCGATTAAATCTAACTAAAATTCAATCATTACCAGTTATCGATATGCCTTGGAAATACTCCTTTTTTATAGATGTTACTTTTAATAGTTATAAAGATTATCAGAAAGCTATTTCAATATTAAAAATCATGGCTTTAGAACTTAAAATTTTAGGAGAATATAAAAATCAAAACGGATGAGCATTCAGACTGCAAAACGGTTAGAAACAGTAGAGGAATATTATTTCTCTAAAAAATTACGTGAAGTAAGAGCTTTGGCGGCTTCTGGAAAACCTATTTTGAATATGGCTATAGGAAGTCCTGATTTGGATCCGCCTAAAGAAGTAGTACAAGCCATACAAAGTGCGGTAGTTTTAGATGGAGCTCATAAGTATCAAAGTTATCAGGGATTACCAGAATTAAGAAAGGCAATTTCGGATTTTTATAATAATAAATATAAAGTAAAGCTAAATCCCGAAAATGAGATTCTTCCTTTAATGGGGTCTAAAGAAGGGATTATGCATATATCGTTAGCATATCTTAATGAAGGAGATGAGGTCTTAATTCCTAATCCTGGATATCCTACATATACATCAGTGACTAATTTGGTAGGAGCTAAACCAGTGTTTTATGATTTAATTGCTTCTAATGGATGGGAACCTGATTTTGAAGCTTTATCCAAAAATGATCTAAGTAAGGTGAAAATCATGTGGATTAATTATCCGCATATGCCAACAGGGGCTTCTGGTAGCATAGAGACATTGAAGAAGTTAATCAGTTTTGCAAAAAATCATAATATTTTATTGATTAATGATAATCCATATAGCTTTATCTTAAATGATACTCCAACAAGTATATTATCAATTGACGGAGCTAAGGAAGTTGCTTTAGAGTTAAACTCATTAAGTAAAACTTTTAATATGGCTGGATGGCGAGTAGGAATGGTGAGCGGAAGCAAAGATAAAATAGAAGCTATCCTTAAAGTTAAAAGTAATATGGATAGTGGAATGTTTCAGGGTATTCAAAAAGGAGCTATTGCAGCATTGAACATTTCGGATAGTTGGTATTCAGAAATGAACACTATTTATAGAGAAAGAAGAGAATTTATTTGGGAACTAGCTTCGGTGCTAGGTTGCACTTATGATAAAACAGCAACAGGAATGTTTGTTTGGGCAAAATTACCTAACGGAATAAATGCAATGGAGTTTATTGATACCATATTATATCAAAATAGTGTATTCATTACTCCAGGTGATATTTTTGGAAGTAATGGAGAAGGATATATTCGTTTTTCATTATGTGTAACTAAAGAAAATATAAAGGAAGCGATAAAAAGATTACAAGTAGAAGCATGAAAGTATTCGTAATAGGTATAGGGTTAATCGGAGGATCGTTTGCAATTGATATCAAAGCAGCATTTAATGAAGCAGAAATTTATGGTATTGATAAAAATGAAGAACATCTTGATAAAGCTATTTCATTAGGTCTTATAGATAAAAAATCAAATTTTGAAACGTTAGATAAAGCAGATATAGTAATTACATCAATTCCTGTAGATGTTACAGTGAAAATTTTACCTGAGATTTTGGATAGAATCAATGATGAATGCTTGGTGTTTGATGTGGGTTCGACTAAGGAAAATTTATGTAATTCAGTGAGTGATCATCCTAAACGTAGAAATTATTTAGCTGCACATCCTATTGCTGGTACTGAATTTTCTGGGCCGCAAGCAGCTATTGCTAATTTATATCGCGGTAAAACCAATATTATATGCGAAGTAGAAAAAACAGCGTTTAAATTACAGGAACGAGGAATGGAAATTTTTACTAGATTAGGAATGCGAATTCGATACATGGATCCTGCTTCACACGATAAACATATCGCATACGTTTCGCATTTGTCGCACATCAGTTCCTTTATGTTAGGAAAAACGGTAATCGAAAAAGAAAAGAATGAAAGAGATATTTTTGATATGGCAGGAAGTGGATTTGCATCTACCGTTCGATTAGCTAAGAGTTCGCCAGAAATGTGGGCACCAATTTTTAAGCATAATAAGGAAAATGTAATTGAAACTTTAAATGAATATATAGCAAACCTTACTCAGTTTAAGGAACTCATGGAAGAAGATAATTTTGTTGAAATTTATAAGGAAATGGAAGATACAAATCATATAAAAACAATTCTGAAAGGAATATCATAAAATAACCACTTAAAATAAAATACTAATTGAGAATAAAAAATAGAGATGGAGAATAAGAAAGAACTTAGAAACTGGTTAGACGAATATAATTTAGATCACCCTTTAGTAATAGGAGGTCCTTGCAGTGCGGAGACAGAAGATCAAGTAGTGAAAATTGCGCATCAGCTTAAGGAATCAGATGCTACCGTTTTGCGTGCAGGAATTTGGAAACCAAGAACAAGACCTGGTAATTTTGAAGGCGTTGGAGCTTTAGGATTAAAATGGTTGCAACGAGCCAAAGAAGAAACCGGGATGAAAATTGCAACAGAAGTTGCGAATCCACATCACGTAGAGTTAGCTTTGGAACATGGGGTAGATGTATTATGGATAGGAGCAAGAAGTACAGTTTCTCCTTTTATTGTGCAAGATATTGCAGAAGCTTGTAGAGGAATCGATAATCCAGTTTTGATCAAGAATCCAATAAATCCAGATTTATCACTTTGGTTAGGCGCAGTAGAGCGTTTTTATACCTGTGATGTGAAAAATCTTGGAGTAATACACAGAGGGTTTTCAACCTATGAAAAAACGAAATATCGTAACATTCCAGAATGGCAGATACCTATCGATTTGCAAAATCGTTTTCCAGATCTACCTTTGATTTTGGATCCATCCCACATCGCAGGAAGAAGAGATCTGATCTTTGATCTATCGCAAACAGCATTGGATCTTAATTTTGATGGATTAATTGTGGAAACACATTATGATCCTGATAATGCTTGGAGTGATGCTGCACAGCAAATTACACCAGATACTTTAATTCAACATATGAAAGACTTAAAAATCCGTAAAGAAGTTGGTGTAGATGAAGCATACCAAAAAACCTTAAATGAATTACGTGCAAAAATTGATGTAGCCGACAATCAATTATTAGATATTTTATCTAAAAGAATGAAAATTTCAGACGAGATTGGTAAAGCTAAAGCAAAACAAAATGTAGCGATATTACAGTCCAAACGTTGGAATGAAATTTTAGGTAAGATGATTCTGGAAGGAGAAGAAAAAGGATTAAGTGAAGAGTTTATGCTAAGAATATATAAGGCGATTCATCAGGAGTCAATCAATCATCAGGAGAAAGTTGCCAAATCTTAAATATGTATAATACCTATTTGATATAGAGATTTATTCGCATCTTTGCGCCTATGACAGGTACTGTATATAAATCTACCGGAAGTTGGTATACCATTAAGGCAGATAATGGTAAGGTATATGAATGCCGTATTAAAGGTAAATTTAGAATTAAAGGTATTAAAAGTACCAATCCTGTATCTGTTGGTGATAGAGTGGATTTTAAACTGGAAACTGATAATGATACAGAAACCGGTGTTATCGAAAATATTAGAGAGCGTCAGAATTATATCATCCGAAAATCGGTTAACCTCTCAAAGCAAACCCACATCATTGCAGCAAACATTGATGTGGTTTTTTTATTGATTACACTTAATAACCCTCCCACGTTTACTGCGTTTATAGATCGTTTTTTAGTAACGGCGGAAGCTTATGATATTAAAGCAGTATTACTATTTAATAAAATAGATACGTATGATGAGGATGAACTCCTTGAAATAAAATATTTAGCAGCTTTATACAGAGAAATAGGGTATGAATGTATAGGTGTCTCAGCAAAAACAGGTAAGAATATAGATAAGGTAAAAACACTGATGGAAGGAAAAGTTAGTATGTTTTCTGGGCATAGTGGTGTAGGTAAATCTACGTTGGTTAATTTGATCGAACCTGATTTATCTTTAAAAACAGCTGAGATTAGTGATCAGCACCAGCAAGGACAACATACAACTACTTTTGCCGAAATGTATGATCTTAGTTTTGATGCTAAAATTATTGATACTCCTGGGATCAAGGGTTTTGGAATTGTGGATATGGAGAAAGAAGAGGTTGGGGATTATTTCCCTGAATTTTTCGAACGTAAACAGCAATGTAAGTTTAATAATTGTTTACATATAAACGAACCAAAATGTGCTGTAAAAGAGGCCTTAGATAACGAAGAAATTGCCTGGTCACGTTATAAAAGTTACTTACAGATTTTAGAAGGAGAAGAAGAGCATTATAGGAAAAATCATTACGATAATGAAGATTAATTATTTTTTTTTGCATTTAGATGGTAACATTTCCTGTTCATAAGACACTTACATATGAGAGCTGTTGTTCAAAGAGTTTCTGAAGCATCCGTTGAGGTTGAAGGAAAGAAGATTTCACAAATAGGTAGTGGCCTTTTAATCTTGATCGGTGTCGAAGAAAAAGATACTAAAGAAGATATTGTATGGTTGTCTGGAAAAATAAGTCGACTAAGAATATTTACAGATGATAGTGGTGTAATGAATAAAAGTGTTCTTGATATAAATGGTGAAGTCATAGTAGTAAGTCAATTTACATTACATGCCAGTACGCGTAAAGGAAACCGACCAAGTTATATCAAGGCAGCAAGACCAGAAACTGCGATTCCTTTGTATGAAGAATTTGTAAAACAGCTAGAGTTAGAATTAGGTAAAAACATTGGAACTGGCGTGTTTGGGGCAGATATGAAAGTATCGCTACTTAATGATGGGCCTGTTACTATAATAATAGATACGAAAAATAAAGAATAATAACCACCCCAAAATAATTTTTATAATATGATTAAAAAATTACAACTAATCCTAGTTGCTGTTTTGCTATGTGTTTCTGCGAAAATCAATGCTCAAGATGATCTTAGTCTACAAGCTATATTAATTGATTCGGTACTTACCGAAAATGCCAATGCTATTGTAAGGTCTGAAGATATAGTAATAGAGATCAATTCTATTAATTCCGTAACCGTAAAAACGAAAAGAATCGTTACCGTATTGAATAAATATGGAAATCGTCACGCAGATCTGAGTGAGTATTATGATCCTGAGATCAAAATTAAAAAGGTTCAGGCAATTGTTTACAATGCTTTAGGACAGGAGGTTAAAAAAATTAGAAGAAAAGATTTTAAAGATAGGAGTGTTTATGATGGTGGATCTTTAATAGATGATAATCGTATACTTTATTTTGAACATACGCCAACAGAATACCCTTATACTTTAGTTTATGAATGTATAACTGAGAATAAAAGTACAGCTTGGATTAGACCTTGGTTTCCTATAGGAGGAGTATATTTAAGTGTTGAAGAATCAAAGTATACTGTAATTAATTCAAAAAAAATACCATTAAGGACAAACGAAAAACAATTTAATGGGTATCCTGTAGATGTGAAAATGGGAGATCAGGAACTGACTTATAAGTTGTCTAAAATCGCGGCAATCGAACCGGAACAAAAAGGACCTCCTATTCGTGAATTAGTACCCAATGCAAAAGTAGCTTTAAAAGATTTTTCATTAGTTAATGTAGAAGGATCTGCAATGGATTGGAAATCTTTTGGTAAATGGCAGTATGATAATTTGGTGTCAGGGAGAGGTGAACTTTCTACGGAAACCATTCGTAAAGTGGATGCTTTAGTATCTGATGCTGATACTAATAGAGAAAAAGCAAAGAGGATATATGAATATGTTCAAAAAAAGTCTAGATATGTTGGTATTCAATTAGGTATTGGTGGATGGATGCCAATGCTAGCAAGTGACGTGGATAGATTAGGGTATGGAGACTGTAAGGCATTAACTAATTATACGAAAGCACTCTTGGATAGTCAAGGTATAGAATCGTACTACTGCGTAGTTTGGAGAGATGATTATAAGAGGAATATTGATCCTGAATTTGCTTCTTTAGAAGGAAACCATGTGATTCTTAATGTTCCTGATGGAGAGAAAGATATTTGGTTAGAATGTACTAGTCAGACATTACCGTTTGATTTTAATGATTCTACAACGGATGATAGAAATGTGCTGGTTGTTAAACCAGATGGAGGAGAAATCAAAAGGACCAAGAAGTATATGCCAGAGGAAAATACGTTGCATACGATAGCAACTATTTCTCTAAGACCAGATGCATCGATAGATGCAGAAGTAACTTCCGTATCTAAAGGTTTACAATACGATTCGAGATATTTAACCAAGCTAGAATCTGTTAAAGATCAAAAACTATACTTTAAGGAGTACTGGGATCATATCAATAATCTAAATATTCTATCGCTGGACTTAGAGGACGATAAAAACAATATTAGTTATCAGGAAAATGCAAAAATAAATGCTAGAAACTATGCTACAAAGGCAGGTAGTAGATTGTTAGTGATACCCAATGTTTTTAATCGGGTAAGTAGTAAAATGACAAAGTATAAAAACAGAAAAACTCCATTAGTAATTTCTAGAGGGTATATAGATACTGACGAATATATAATTAATATACCTGCGGGATATTTGATTAACAAACTTCCGGAAGAAAAAGTTTTTGCAACCGTTTTTGGAATGTATAAAAGTAGTCTTGAAAAAGTAGATGAATCTACCTTGAAGTATACCAGAAAACTAAGAATTAATGATGGTGAATATCCAAAGGAAAAATATGAAGAATATAGACAGTTTATGTCTAAAATTCGTAACGCAGATAAATCAAAAATAGTACTTAAACAACAATAAAAAACGATTAATAGTGATGAAAAAAATACATAAAACAATTGGGATCGTGTTTATGGTTTTGACTATTCATATGTCAGCCCAAGAATATAAATTTGGTAAGGTTTCTAAAGAAGAGCTATTAGAAAAAGCATATCCGTTAGATAGCTCTGCGAATGCTGCAGTATTATACGAAAACAAGAAAGTAAGTGTAGCGTATAGTACAGACAAAGGTTTCCAGTTGATAACAGAGGTCTTTAAAAGGGTGAAATTGTATAATAAAGATGGATTTGAATATGCTTCAGAAGAATTGTTTTTATACAAAAATGGTGGTAATAAAGAAAGTGTAACAGGTTTAAAAGGAGCTACATTTACATTGGTTGATGGCAAAATAAGGGAGACTAAACTTAAGAAGGATGGTGTTTTTAAAAGTGAATTTTCCGAGTATTATAATCAGCAAAAATTCACGATGCCGTCCATAGAAGAAGGGTCTGTGATTGAATATAAATACAGAGTTATTTCACCCTTTTTGTCTATTATTGATAGAATTTACTTGCAGTACAAGATTCCTATTAAAAAAATGGAAGTAAAAGTAGAATCACCTGAATATTATAGTTATAAGAAGTTTTCTACAGGGTATTTGCCGATAAATTTAAAAGAAACTACTTCTAATGATAAGATCACTTTTACTAATAAAGTTAGATCCAGACCTTCTCATGGTCGTGGCGGCAGTGATTCAAATTTCTATCAAAATACTGTTGATTTTAGAGTAAACCAAGATAATATAGAATCTATTAATGTTCCAGCGTTCAAGGAAGAGCCTTATTCTGGCAATACGGAGAATTATATTTCATCGTTAAGTTATGAATTATCATTTGTCAAATTTCCAAACGAAGCTATAGACTATAGATCCACTACTTGGGAAGATGTGACTAAAAAGATATATAAGAGTCCTAATTTTGGAGATGAATTAAAGAAAACATCTTATTATAAAGATGATGTAGAAAATCTTCTTACAGGTGTAACAAATGAAATAGAAAAGACGAGTTTGATTTACACGTTTGTGAAAAATAAAATGAATTGGAATAAGAAACGAGGCGTATATGCTAGAAAAGGAGTAAAGAAAGCATATAAAGAAACTACTGGTAATACTGCAGAAATTAATTTAATGCTAACTTCGATGCTTAATTACGCGAAGATAGATGCGAATCCGGTAATAGCAAGTACTGGTGATCGATTAATCTCACTTTTTCCAACGTTAAATGGATTTAATTATGTGTTAACCAGAGTTAAACTTGCTGATGGTAGTGTTTTCTATTTGGATGCTACTGATAAGTATGGAGTGCCGAATGTTTTGCCTAATAGAATAATAAGAGGAATGGGTAGGGTAATTGCTAAAAATGGAACGTCTCAAATGGTGACTTTTAGACCTGTGAAACCTTCTGCTAATATATATCAGATGCAATGCCAAATTGATGATCAGGGAGTGGTAAAAGGAAAAGTTAGTATTAATCACAGGGATTATCTAGCTCATAACTTTAGAGTTGCAAATGCAGCAAAAGATGATGATAGTAGAGCAAAACGTTTTGAAAAAAAATATGGAATAACTGAACTCGATGAATATACTATAAAAGGGGTTAAAGAATATGGCAAAGGTGTCAATGAAAGATTCAGTTTTACAATTGAAGATCAAATTGAAGCAATAGATGATGAGATATTCTTTTCACCTTTATTATTTTTGAGGGATAAAGAAAACGTTTTTAAATCAGACGAAAGACAATATCCAATAGATTTCGGGTATGGTTTTTCAAATAAATATATGATTAATCTTAAAATACCTGAAGGATATGAAGTTGTTGAGTATCCAAAGACATCAGCATTTAAACTACCAGAAGATATGGGGCAATTTTCATTTAGATCAAATGTGTCTAATGGAGTAATTCAGGTTGTAGTGGATGAAACCATTAAATCACCTGTTATTCCAGCTGATTATTATCCTGCCATAAAGGAGTTTTATAATCAGGTGATACTGAAAGAAAATGAACAAGTAGTTCTTAAAAAAATATAAGTATGAATATCCAAAATGCACAAAAAACCGTAGATGAATGGATTAAAAACCATGGTGTTAGATATTTTAACGAGCTAACGAATATGGCTCAGCTAACAGAAGAAGTTGGAGAAGTGGCTAGAATAATCGCACGTAGATACGGTGAACAAAGTGAGAAGGAAAGTGATAAGAACAAAGATTTAGGTGAAGAATTAGCTGATGTGGTATTTGTGGTTTTGTGTCTCGCTAATCAAACAGGAGTGGATCTACAGGAAGCATTTGATAAAAAATTAGATGTTAAAACAAAAAGAGATCACGATCGCCATCATAATAATGATAAATTAAAATAATGATTAAATCAATTATTTCTTCGAAAAGATACTGGGTTTCAGTACTATTGCTAGGGCTTGTTTTTGTAGTGCTGTTTAGTGTTATAGAACATTTCATGCAATATGGAGGTTTAGCATTAGACACTTTTGTAGATAAAAAAATAAATAATGGCCTATGGATACGATATCTATTGTCCCGAATCATAGGAGGATTATTGTATGGGATGATTTTAGGATATTATTTTGAATTAAGAAAACGCAAATCGAACCAATAAAATGAATTTGAGATTAAATCACATTTCGAATATTAAAAGTAGTACATTACAAATAACTGGATCCAAGAGTGAAACAAACAGATTGTTGATTTTACAGTCATTGTATCCAGAGATAGAAATTGAGAATGTATCAAATAGTGATGATTCGCAGTTAATGCAGGCAGCATTGGCAAGTGAAGATGAACTTGTGGATATTCACCATGCCGGAACAGCAATGCGCTTTCTTACTGCTTATTTTGCCGTGCAAAAAGGACGACAAACAATTCTAACAGGTAGTAAACGAATGCAGGAGCGCCCGATTAAAATTCTTGTAGAAGGACTTAGGCAATTGGGATGTGATATCAGCTATGAGAAGGAAGAAGGATTTCCGCCAATAAAAATTATTGGAAAAGATCCAGTCTCAAATAGTGTTTCATTGGCAGCTAATGTGAGTAGTCAATATATATCAGCATTAATGTTAATTGCCTCTTCATTGTCGAACGGTTTAGAGATCATATTAGAAGGAAAGGTTACTTCTGTACCGTATATAGAAATGACATTAAGTTTGCTCAAAGATGTTGGGGTTTCTGGAAGTTTTGAAAACAATATTATAACTATTAAGCCAGTAAAAGTAGTTTCACCAAAATTAACGGTGGTAGAATCAGACTGGAGTTCTGCTTCTTACTTTTACAGCATCGTAGCATTGTCAATGAGTAGTACTGTAACGTTAGGGAGCTACAAACAAAACAGTTATCAAGGTGATTCAGCTTTAGCTGATATTTATAAAAATCTTGGGGTAGAAACTACTTTTGAGAACAACAAGATTACTTTGAAAAAAGTTTCTTTGTCTAAGGAATCAAAAGTGTTAGAATTAGATTTGGCCAACTCACCTGATACTGCTCAAACGATTGCTGTAACTTGTTTTGGGTTAGGAAAAGCTTGTTATCTTAAAGGATTACATACACTAAAGATAAAAGAAACAGATAGGTTAGAAGCTCTAAAGACAGAAATTGAGAAATTAGGAGGTGAAGTTATTATAACAGAAGATTCATTAAGGTTAGCTCCTGCTACATCAATTAGATCAGAAGTTTCTATAAATACCTATCACGATCATCGTATGGCTATGGCTTTCGCCCCATTAGCGTTAAGAACAACACTTTTTATAAATGATGCTGATGTAGTGTCAAAATCGTATCCAGATTTTTGGGATGATTTAAAGAAATTAGATTTCAAAGTTCTGTAAATAAAAAATATATATGGTCATTTACTTGACAACCCCTATGTCCAGATTGTATATTTGCACCTCCAAAAAAACAAACACTAATGAAGTTATCACATTTTAGTTTTGATCTTCCACAAGATTTATTAGCAGAATATCCTTCAGAAAATAGGGATGAAGCTCGTTTAATGGTTCTTAATAGAAAAGATCAAACAATAGAGCACAAGCAATTTAAAGATCTTATTGATTATTTTGAGCCTAACGATGTTATGGTTCTTAATAATACCAAAGTTTTTCCAGCTAGATTATATGGTAATAAAGAGAAAACAGGTGCTAGAATTGAAGTGTTTTTATTGCGTGAATTAAATTCGGAAACTCGTCTTTGGGATGTCCTTGTGGATCCCGCTCGTAAAATTCGAATTGGTAATAAGTTATATTTTGGTGATGACGAAAGTTTAGTGGCAGAAGTGATAGATAATACAACTTCTAGAGGACGTACACTTCGCTTTTTATATGATGGGTCTTACGATGAATTCAGACAAAAGCTTACGGATTTAGGGGAAACTCCTTTGCCAAAATACATCAAGAGAGATGCAGAGCCGGAAGATGAGGAAAGATACCAGACTATTTATGCGAAAAATGAAGGAGCAGTAGCCGCGCCTACTGCTGGTTTACACTTTTCTAAACACCTAATGAAACGTTTAGAGATTAAAGGAGTAGATTTTGCCGAGATTACACTGCATGTTGGTTTAGGTACTTTTAATCCGGTAGAGGTAGAAGATTTGTCTAAGCATAAGATGGATAGTGAAGAGGCTTACATAACAGCACGAGCTACTGAAACTATTAATAATGGTATTTCGGATAAGCAAAGAATCTGTGCAGTTGGTACTACTGTAATGAGAGCACTAGAAAGTGCTGTTTCTTCGGATAACACATTAAATGAGTTTAGAGGATGGACAAATAAGTTTATATTTCCACCGTATGATTTTAGTATTGCTAATAGTATGATAACAAATTTTCATACACCAAAATCTACTTTGTTAATGATGGTTTCTGCTTTTGCTGGACACGATTTTATTAAAGAAGCGTATGAGCAAGCTGTAAAAGAAAAATACCAATTTTATTCTTACGGAGATGCTATGTTAATTATATAAGCAAAAGAACTTTTTGATAAATATCCTATGAAACTCTACTTTAATATATAAAGTAGAGTTTTTACATAAATAAACTTTCGTGAAATTAGTAGCTTTTAAGCTATAATTATAAGTTAAAGTATAAAAGTATTAGTTGTATAAATCTTAAAATTAGTAACTTATAATGTTTATTTCATGAAAAATAAGTACTTTGCGGAGCTTTTAAAAAAAAATTACGGTTTTACCGTAATTTTTAATAAACTGCATATCGATTAATTCGGTTTTTTGTCGAAAAAGATGAATTGAGATAATTATTGATTCTTCTTTTCTAATAAATAGTCGTTTATTGCGTGCACCCTAAATAAATAAGTGAACTAAATAGTAACCTATGAGCAGAATATTACACATCGTTTTGTTTTTTGTAACCTTCATTTCATTTTCACAAACTAAGGTTGGTAATCTTCATTTTAATGATATTGATGTTTTTGAAGATACAGAGCTAATGCTTAATGGAGCAGGAGAAAGAGAAAAACTATATACAATCGGTTTATATCTAGATTTCGAAGTAGATGGAGTTCAAGATGGGCTTATGGTAGCAGATAAAAATTCTACTATGGCGCTGACCATTAAAACAATTTCTGATATTTCTAATGAGGAACTAAAAGGAATTATAAGAAATGGATTAGAACGTGCAACTGATGGCAATAGTTATCTAATGGAAGATAGTATTAGAGATTTTCTTAAGCTTCTTCCGAAAATGATCAATAAGTATGAGATTTTTAAAATAGTTTATACTAAAGATGAAAAGCTTACTCTCTATAAAAATAGAGAAAGACTTGGAGCTGTAAAAAACAGTCTAGAGTTTAAACAGGCGCTTTTTAAAATTTGGTTAGGAGATAATCCTGTTGATCCTGAGCTAAAAGAGGATTTATTAGGAACATTTGATGCTAATCCGATATTAGGTCAATGGAAAGCTTATGATAAGAAGACAGGAGTGGCAATTAATATTGTTCAGTTGTATATGATAAAAAATAAGGTTTTTGGATCTATACAGCAAATGCTACGTCAATCAGAAAGAGACGCTGTATGTTATCAATGCGAAGGAGATGATAAAAATCAACCGGTAGAAGGATTGATTATTCTAAAAAACTTAAGTAACAAGAGTGGATTTAAGTATGTAGATGGTAGATTTACGGATGTTAGAAGTGGAAAAGTATCAATCTGTCAAATATGGATAGATGAAGATAATATGAATGTACTTAATGTCAAGTATAAAGGCGGAGGTGGAGTGCACCAATGGAAACGAGTTGAAAACTCGCGTAAGGATAATCGAGAGGACTTTCGTACAGTAAAATTCTAAAATAAATCTCCCTTAATTATATAATTCTTAAATAGTTTACACTTTCAGTTAGAGAGCCATTTATCTTTTGCATACTTTTGCAAAGAAATGAAGTCAAAAAAGAAAGACATACGGGCTCTGACAAAAGAGCAACTTCGAGAATTCTTCGTGTCAAGCGGGGATAAAGCTTTTCGCGGCAATCAGGTGTATGAATGGTTATGGAGTAAAGGTGCTCACAGTTTTGAGAGTATGACCAATATTTCTAAAGATACGAGAGAAATACTTGAAGACAATTTTGTGATTAATCATATCAAGGTTGACCAAATGCAACGCAGTACAGATGGCACTATTAAAAATGCTGTTCGACTTCATGATGGTTTAGTGGTAGAGTCTGTCTTAATTCCTACACCAAGTAGAACAACTGCCTGTGTTTCGTCTCAGGTAGGATGTAGTTTAGATTGCAGGTTTTGTGCTACTTCTCGTTTAAAAAGAATGAGGAATCTTAATCCAGATGAGATTTATGATCAGGTAATTGCAATTGATAACGAAAGTAGATTGTACCATAATCGTCCATTGTCTAATATTGTTTTTATGGGAATGGGTGAACCACTAATGAACTATAATAATGTTCTGAAGGCAATTGATAAAATTACTTCGCCCGAGGGCTTAGGGATGTCTCCCAAAAGAATTACCGTATCTACCTCTGGAGTTCCAAAAATGATTAAGAAGATGGCTGATGATGAAGTACGGTTTAAATTAGCTGTATCTCTACATTCTGCAATTGATGAGGTGAGAACAAATATAATGCCGTTTAATGAAAACTTTCCGCTTGCAGATCTAAAGGAAGCATTAGAATATTGGTATGAGAAAACTAAAAGTAGAATAACCTATGAATATGTGGTTTGGGAAGGAATTAATGATAGAAAAGAAGATATTGATGCATTATTAAGGTTTTGTTCGTATGTCCCCTGTAAAGTAAATTTAATAGAGTATAATCCAATTGATGATGGAGAGTTTCAACAAGCATCAAATGCAACAATAGAAAATTACATAAATGCATTAGAATCAAGAGGTTTTGTAGTAAATGTGCGTAGGAGTAGAGGGAAAGATATTGATGCAGCTTGCGGGCAATTAGCGAATAAGACGTAATTGGGCTTCCAGTGTTAATTATTTATTATCTGTTTTGACCCTCAATTAGGATTGTACTATCTTCGCAACTAGTTATAAAACAAAATCATCTACCTGGGATTGAAAGTCGTTGAGCAAATAAAACTACCTATAATTGATGAGATGGAACTTTTTGAACAAAAGTTTTCTCAATCAATGTATTCTAAAGTAGCTTTACTCAATAGGATCACGCATTATATTGTAAATAGAAAAGGAAAACAGATGCGTCCGATGTTTGTTTTTCTTGTTGCTAAAATGGTGTCAGGAGGTGGAATAGAAGAACGTACCTATCGCGGAGCTTCAGTTATAGAACTGATACATACAGCGAGTCTTGTTCACGATGATGTAGTGGATGATTCTAACCGCCGTAGAGGCTTTTTTTCTGTCAATGCACTTTGGAAAAATAAGATTGCTGTACTAATTGGCGACTACCTGCTTTCCAAAGGCATGTTGGTGTGTATTGATAATGATGATTTTGATCTATTAAAAATAATCTCTGTGGCAGTTAGAGAGATTGTTGAAGGAGAGTTGTTACAAATTGAAAAAGCAAGAAATCTCGATATTACTGAAGAAATTTACTACGAGATCATCCGCCAGAAAACAGCGACCTTAATAGCTGCGTGTTGTAGTGTCGGAGCTTGTTCTGTAGAGCCCAATTCTGATTCAGTAGAAAAGATGAGAAAATTCGGAGAACTTATTGGAATGGCATTTCAGATCAAAGATGACTTATTTGATTATGGTGATACTGCAATTGGTAAACCTACTGGTATCGATATTAAGGAACAAAAGATGACATTGCCATTAATTTATACATTAAATCACTGTACAAAAGAAAAAAAGAAATGGCTAATTAACTCAGTTAAAAATCATAATAAGAATAAAAAACGAGTTAAAGAAGTTATCGATTTTGTAAAAATGAGTGGTGGATTAGAGTATGCTACCAGTATAATGCATCAATTTAAAGAAGATGCATTGACTTTACTATCAGAATATCCAGAATCAGAGTACAAATCTTCATTAGAATTAATGGTTAATTACGTTATTGATCGAAAGAAATAATTCTTATTCACTTCATTTAACAAAAGAACAATATATCTTTTTCATTCAAAAGACAGATATTGGTATTAGTTTTGATGCTTATTACTTGATCAAAACTTTATTTTTTTCATAACTAGACAACCTTTTTATATTGTTTAATGTCTATTCATAAGAAAAAAGGATCATTTTATTTTAAAGAAAATAGTATTTATGACTAGAAAGTTATTCTTATACGTTACAATTATATTAATATCTAGTTGCGCATCTGTAGAAAAGTATAATCAACAAATAAGTAAAGCTCATAGCCCCGAAGAATTACGCCGAGATGTTGATTATGCTTATAAAAAACTTAAAAAATTACACCCAGATGTAAATTGGTATATCTCTAAAGACGAATTAGATAAAAAGATAACAGACCTAAAGAATCAATTAACGGAACCATTAACTGCTAAAGAATTTTATAAGTTATTTGCACCTGTTATTACTAGTATAAAACAAGGTCATTTGTCAATTCATACACCTTCTAAAAGACAAACCAAAAAAGAATTAAAAGGAAAAGGAAAAAGAGACTCACCTTTTAATTCTTTGTCATTTTATACTTCAGGAAATAAATTATTTATAAAAAAAGTTTTTAAAGGCGATACTGCGTTAGTAGCAGGATCTGAAGTAATATCGGTTGATGGTAAAAAAGTTAGTGACCTATTAGATTCTTTCAAAATACTACACGCTAGTGATGGTTATAATAAGACTTTTTTACCAAAATTTGTAGGAAGTCGGTTCGGCTTCTTTTATTCAAATATTCATAAACAGAATGACAGTATTTTATTACATCTAAAATTAGATGATAGTTTATATGATAAGTATTTATACGCGAACTACGATAAAATAAAAGCTTCTTCGGAAAAACAGACTGTATCTTTAGAAAAAAGAAAGCTTAGTAGATCTGATAAGAAAATAGCAAAAGAAACTCGGAAGAAAATACGTAAGAAGAACTATAAATATGGGTATAGCAAAAAAACAAACGAGTATAATAGAAATTTTAGTTTTTTTAAATCTGATACAGGCACACCTATTGGTTATTTGAAGATTAGAAGTTTTAGCAGTGGAGGATATAAAGAATTTTATAAAGAAAGTTTTGCTAAGATTGATTCTGCCCGGTGTAAAAATTTAGTGCTAGATCTAAGAGATAATTTAGGTGGTAGATTAGTAGAAATTGATGATTTATATTCTTATTTAACTGATAAAGAGTATGTATTTATAGAAAAGTCCAAAATGACTGGAAGATTGAGTTTTTTATATCCATTTTTTCATTCAAAATCTTTGCCTACGAAAACAGCAGCTATAATTTTGTCACCAGTATTAGGGTTGTATCAAATTTTTAAAGTTAAAAAAGAAAATAAAGAAGCTTATTTTAAATTTAAGCATAGCAAATTACGAAAGCCTAAATCTAATACTTTTACTGGTAAAGTCTATGTGTTGATTAATGGCGAAAGTTTCTCTGCAAGTAGCATTCTTTCGACACATTTAAAAGCAACAAAGCGGGCCACTTTTGTCGGAGAAGAAACTGGTGGTGCTTATAATGGAACAGTGGCAGGGATCTATGCAAAAGTCGAGTTGCCTAATTCTAAGATTAATATGCGTGTAGGTCTTATGAGAATAAATGCACCTTATGCTATAAAACCTGATGGCTATGGTATTAAACCAGACATTCCAATAAAAGAAATAATGAACAATGAAGATGAGGGATTACAATGGATCATAAAAGATATTGAGATGATTAACAAAAAGGAATAATTATTTTAGCGTCAGGCAACCTTTTTGATTTTTATCACGTCTATGTAAATAGAGAGTCTTAAATAATTGATTTTTACTTTGAAAGTTATTCAGTTTTATAAAAACGAAACACAGCTTATTAAGAAAGCTACCAAAGAGCATCGCGATGCTCAGCGTCAGCTCTATGATAAATATGCTCCAAAAATGCTGAGCGTTTGCAGGCGTTATGTTAGAGATGTTCATTTTGCAGAAGAAGTAATGTTAAGTGGTTTTTTGAAGGTGTTTACAAATTTGAAACAATTTAATTTTGAAGGAAGTTTTGAAGGATGGGTGCGAAGGATAATGGTTAACGAATCTATATCATTCTTAAGAAAACAAAAACAAGTATTATTTACAGAGGATATCTCGGTGTATCATGAGGAATCTTGGAATAACATCAATATAGAATTAGAAGTTGAGCAGATACAGGAGTTAATTGATAGTTTACCAGAAGGTTATAAGATGGTGTTTGTATTATATGCTGTAGAAGGATATAAACATAATGAGATTGCTAAAATGCTAGAAGTAAGCGAGAGCACTTCAAAATCTCAGCTTTTTAAAGCAAGAAAAATGCTGCAGCAAAAGTTAAATAAACAAAATAAAATTAGTAATGGCGCCATTAAAATTTGAAGATAGTATAAAGGAGAAGTTGGAGCAGCGCACAATACAGCCATCTAATGGATCTTGGGATAGATTAGAGGATCAATTAGGTCAAAAAAAAGTTAAACAGTATCAATGGTTAGGTATAGCAGCCAGTATTGTAGGATTTTTAGTTATAACAACAGTTTTTATTACGTATAATAAAGATAATAAAGCTTCTGATGTGGAACTTGTTGATATTGATAAAGAGATTACTAAAGAAGATCAGTTAACAGATTTTGTGAAAGTAACGATTCAGGAATCTACATCCGAAATAAATAAAAATCAAGATACAGAAGAAGGTCTAACTTTACCTGTTGTTATTGTAAAAAATGATAAAAAAGAAAATAATATATTAAGAAGTAGTATAGCTAAGGAAGATATACAAGCTGATTATAGTAAAACAAGTATTCAAGAAGATGTTTTTAAAGAAAATGTTTCAGAAGTTGTTGTCACAGAGACCGAAACTATTAAAAATGAAATTATAGAAGGAGATAAGTCTTTACAGGTTACAACAGAGGTTATAGATAGTAAAGTTGCCAGTGTTGTAGAAAAAGTAAAGGAGCTCGAAAAGAGTAATGGAATAGTTACGGATGCAGAAGTGGAGGCATTATTGCGTAACGCTCAACTTGAAATCACTACACAACAAATTTTAAAATCTAATGCGGTAAGTGCATCAGCTTTGCTTCTAGACGTAGAATCCGAGCTTGACGAATCATTTAAAGATCGTGTTTTTGATGCGCTTAAAACAGGTTTTGAAAAATTAAAAACTACTGTAGCAGAAAGAGATAATTAAACATTCATCAATCAAATCTTACTGATTCCCTCTCTTAACTGAGAGGGGAGGGTAAGTGAAATCTAATATTTATGAGAACAATAATAATGTATGTCGTATTAACGACAATGACGCTTAGCGCCTATTTTTTAAATGCCCAAGAGAATGATAATTTGGATAAAATAGAAATATTAAAACAAGAAAAAGAAGAAATAGTAATTTCAGAAAAAAAGGAGCTCAAAGAAGAAGTAGAAGCTATTAATGAACGATTAGTAAAAGGAGAAATAACAACAGAAAAAGCGCAAGGACTGAAGGAAGTTGCTGCAGAAAAACATGCATTAAATATAGAAAATAGATTGGCGATTATTAACAATCAGATTGCTTTAATAGAAAGGAATGATAGTGATTATTTTAATTCTAATAAAGGTAAAATTTCAATAGGCCTTGGTACTAAAGATAAGGATGATGGAGATATCTTATTTGGGTTTAATATTAATACAGGAAAGAAATCAAAGATAAGATATGACAGACGTACCTATTCTGATTTGGTAATAGCTTTTGGGCTGAACAATGTAATAGTAGATGGGCAATCATTAGATGATTCTGATTATAAGATTGCAGGAAGTCGATTTTTTGAGATAGGCTTGGCTTGGAAAACAAGAGTGTTTAAGAATTCTAATTTTATGAGAATTAAGTATGGTATCTCATATCAATCGAATGGATTGAAACCAACAGATAATAGATATTTTGTAGAAAACGGAGATCAAACAGAATTACAAGAGTTTGGAGTAGAGTTAGATAAATCTAAATTTAGAATGGATAATATCGTGGTTCCAGTACATCTGGAATTTGGAGCTTCAAAAAAAGTAGAAACAGAAGAAAAAATTCGATTCTCAACAACAGGAAAGTTTAGGATTGGATTGGGTGGTTATGTTGGTACAAATATTAGTACACGCCAGAAATTAAAGTACAAAGAAGATGGTGATCGAGTTAAGGATAAAATTAAAAGAGACTATAATACCAGTGATCTAATCTATGGGTTAAGTACTTATGTAGGTTTTGGAGACATGTCATTATATGCAAAGTATGATTTATCTCCAATTTTCCAAAATGCATTGGTAGATCAGAACAATGTGTCGTTGGGGTTGCGTTTTGACCTTTAAGAATTACTATAATCGGTAAGGTTCTCTATAGAATTTGAATTTGAAATATCGTACAAGTGCAAAATTGGGTATAATTTAATTTTTTAGTGTTAGCCGATTTTTACGGGGAAAGAGTTGTAAGCAATTACAACTCTTTTTTTGTTTTATAAAAAAGGGTATTTTATTTTAACTGTATTCTGTAAGGGATTGAAGATACTCTACTAATATACTATGAATAGTAGAGTTGTTTTATTTTTGTTAAATATTATACAAAAAATCACCAATTGTTAAATAAATAAATAAACATGAATACCTTAATTTGATTACGGTTTTAAAGTAATATACTGATTGTAAGTATTTTATGACATTTATTTTTTTTTATTCTCTATATAAATGACATATATTTAGATCCCTTGAAATTTTAATTTTTTTAAGGTTTTATTAAAACTCTTACTTATGTTTCTTCCCCTTAATATAAGTTTATAGAGACACTACTTATGTTGAAATTGGTATATAACTATGTAACTGTTAACCAAATTTTATATATATGAAAACAAAATTCTATTACGTAGCATTTTTCATGCTTTGCAGTTTTGGTATGCTTGCCCAAGTAGGACCAAAAGGCCCCACAACTATTGATGTTTCGGCCTATATGAGAGAAATACAGGCGTTTTCCAAAATGGACAACATTATTTCCGCCAAAAACCAAGGACATGTTGCTCCTCCCAAAAGAAGAGGTTCTAATACCGTAGTTCCTGGTAAAGGATTTCCAAAAGGAGAAGATCCTTTTTATACTGGTATAGCCAAAAGCACACCAGGTGTTCAGATGAGAGCACCAGTAGCTTCTTTTGATGCACATATTGGTACAGTCTTAAATGACGCTACAGGAGCAATTGGCCCTAACCATTATGTGTATGCTTTTAACTCCGGTTTTGGTATTTTAGATAGAGCAGGTAATGTTCTGCTGCCAGAAGCGTCACTAGCTACTTTATTTCCAGGAGAGTCTCTGGGAGATCCAGTAGTGGTTTATGATAATTTTGCAGATAGATTTATTATCATGCAATTTAGTAATTCTCCTAATGGATTTTTAATAGCAGTAAGTCAAGGATCAGATCCTGTAAATTCAGGATGGTTTACATATCGTTTTAATACAGGAACATTTCCTGATTATGAGAAATTATCTATCTGGAGTGATGGATATTATATTACTGCTAATAAGGATCAAAGTGCTCCAGATAGTAATGATGTAGTATTTGTGGTAAATAGAGATCAAATGCTTGCAGGTGATGCATCTGCTCAGCTGATTGGTTTCCCTCTTCCTGGAGCAGAAACTAACGGATTTTATAGCCCTGGAGGATCTAATGCTACTGGAACAACATTGCCTCCAGTTGGAGTCGGACACTCTATAATTTATTTACAAGATGATAGTTGGGCAGGTGTTTCTAATGATCACTTGAAAGTTTGGACAACAGATGTTGACTGGGCTACTCCTAGTAATTCTTCAATTTCACAACCGCAAGAGATTACGACTTCTCCGTTTGATAGTGTATTTGATGGAGGTTCATTTCAGAATTTAGATGAACCAGGTAATGGTCCTGATATTGATGCTTTACAAGCTACAATGATGTATATGACTCAGTATAGACGATTTGGAACTCATAATTCAGTAGTATTAAATTTTGTTGTTGATTTAGATGGTACTGATAGCTTAGCGGGTATTCGTTGGTATGAATTAAGGCAAACTGCTGATAGTCAGCCTTGGACAATTTTTCAAGAAGGTACCTATACACAACCAGATGGTTTAAGTGCATTCTGCGGTAGTATAGCACAAGATTCTCAAGGTAATATTGGATTAGCATATACAGTAGTTAGTAGTTCTGTGTTTACTTCACTTAGATATACAGGTCGTCAGGCTAATGATCCTCTTGGTACTATGACAATGGCAGAAGAAGTTTCTGCAGATGGAGATGCTCAAAATAATAGATCAGATGGTCGTTATGGAGATTATGGACAAATGACTATTGATCCATTAGATGACATGACCTTCTGGCATATTGCAGAATATATGAAAGGTCCTGCTCCTAATGTTAGAAGAAGTCATGTAGTCGCTTTTAAGATAGAACCTGCTATAATTGATGAAGAAGCGCCTTCTACACCTACAAACTTAGCTGCATCAAATACAACTGCTAGAGAAACAACTTTAAACTGGGATGCATCTACAGATAATATAGGAGTAACAGGATATGATGTTTATCAAGATGGAGTTGTGGTAACTACAGCTGCTGGTACAACTACTACTATAACAGGTCTAACACCAGAAACAACATATTCTTTCTTTGTAATTGCTAAAGATGCTTCAGGAAATGAATCAGGATCTAGTAATACTGTGAGTATAACTACATTAGAAAGTACTACAGGCCCAGGATGCCTTAATGGAATAGTGGCGCCTTATGCAGAGAGTTTTGAAGCCGGTCTTAGTGCTTGGACTCAAGCAGCAGGAGATGATCTCGATTGGTCTGTAGACGCTGGCGGTACTCCATCTAATAATACAGGGCCTTCTAGTGCTGTAGATGGGGCAAATTATATATATGTAGAGGCTTCTGGTAATGGAACTGGATTTCCTAATAAGCAGGCGATTTTGAATTCACCTTGTTTTGATCTTAATGATGCTACATCTGCTACTTTTTCATTCCAATATCATATGTTTGGAGCTGATAATTTTGGATCTTTAGATGTAGAGGCAAGTAATGACGATGGTGCTACTTGGACTAGTATTTGGAGTCTAAGCGGTAATCAGGGTAATTCTTGGCAAGCTGCTAGTATTGATTTATCAGCTTATTTAGGTTCCGGATTACAGTTAAGATATAATAGAGTAACAGGTAACACATGGAGAGCTGATGCAGCTATTGACGATGTAAGATTAACTACTGCTGGAGGACCAGGAGGTGGAGATTGTGTTTCTGGAGATGTGACATTAAGCATTACTTTTGATAATTATCCTCAGGAAACGTCATGGACATTAACAAATTCTGGAGGAACTGTAGTGGCTTCTGATAGTTATTCTACAGCAAATCCTGATGGATCGACTGTAACTGAAACTTTTGCTAGTTTAGCTAATGATACGTATACATTTACTATTTCTGATTCATTTGGAGATGGTATCTGCTGTGGATTTGGTAATGGTTCTTATACAGTATCAAGCGCTGGAGGGACAATCGTAACTGGAGGAGATTTTGGTAGTTCTGAGGCTACAGATTTCTGTATAGAAGGCGGTGCTAGGTTAGATACATATCCTCTTAGCGGACTTCGCTCTTTAGATAATGAGGCATTTAAGATATATCCTGTTCCAGCTAAAGGAACGTTAAACGTTACTGTTGGGGATAGATCTATTGATAATCTAAAGATTTTCTCTATGTATGGACAACTGGTAAAAGAAATTACTAACCAGGGAACTCAACAACAAATAGATATAAGCAATTTAGCTTCAGGTACATATTTTATTCGTTTTATCTCTGATAAAGAAGAACTTTTGGTAACAAGAAAGTTCATTATTGCAGAATAAAAATTATCCAAGTTATAATTTAGCCACAAGGAGGCTGTCTTTTTTAAGGCAGCCTCTTTGTTTGTATATATAATTGGGAAATGGAGTCTCGATGAATTGTCTTATTTTTGCTAGTTGTATAATATTATATTTATTACTTAATGATTCACAAGTCAACCATAGATACTGTATTCGAAACTGCCAGATTAGAAGAGGTGATAGGAGATTTTGTACAGCTTAAAAAATCAGGAAGTAATTTTAAAGGGTTGAGCCCTTTTAGTGAAGAAAGAACACCGTCTTTTATGGTTTCTCCTGTTAAGCAAATCTGGAAAGATTTTTCTAGTGGTAAAGGAGGTAACGTAGTTGCATTCCTTATGGAACATGAACATTTCACCTATCCTGAAGCGATAAAATATCTTGCAAAGAAGTATAATATAGAAATTGAAGAAACAGAACAAACTGATGAACAAAAAGAACAAGCTAATGAACGAGAAAGCATGTATTTGGTCAGTGAATTTGCAAATACCTTTTTTCAAAATATACTTCATAAAACTGAACAAGGTAAGGCGATAGGTTTGTCTTATTTTAAAGAACGAGGTTTTACTACAGAGACAATACAGAAATTCGGCCTAGGGTATTCTCCGGATACTTGGGATGCATTTACATCGGAAGCAATAAAAAAGGCTTATAAGCTAGAGTTTTTAGAGAAAACAGGACTTACCATTGTAAAAGAAGAAAAGCAATTTGATCGATTTAAAGGAAGAGTAATGTTCCCTATTCAATCAATGTCTGGTCGTGTGTTAGGTTTTGGCGGAAGAATTTTGACCAATGAAAAGAAGGCTGCAAAATATCTAAACTCCCCAGAAAGTGATATTTATCATAAGAGTAAAGTGCTTTATGGTATATATCACGCGAAGCAATCAATAGCAAAAGAAGATAATTGTTATTTAGTAGAAGGGTATACAGATGTAATTCAGTTTCATCAAACAGGAGTTACAAATGTGGTATCTTCTTCTGGTACTGCGCTTACGTCAGATCAAATTAGATTGATAAATCGGCTTACTAAAAATATTACTGTTTTGTTTGATGGAGATGCTGCAGGTATGCGGGCATCTATCAGAGGGATCGATTTGATTCTAGAACAAGGGATGAATGTAAAAGTATGCAGTTTTCCTGATGGGGAAGATCCAGATAGTTTTGCAAAGCAAAATACATTAGAGGAGCTGACGGCTTACTTAGAAGAAAATGCTCAGGATTTTATAAGATTTAAAGCTTCGCTTTTACAAGAAGAATCTAAGACAGATCCTATTAAAAAAGCAGAATTAGTAAGGGATATGGTAGCGAGCATCGCTAAAATCCCTGATGTTATTAAACGAGAAATCTATGTGCAGGAGTGTTCACGTATTATGGACATTTCAGAAGATGTACTTTTCGATACGTTAGCTCAAATTCGTAATGTTGATATGAAAGATCAACGAAAACAACAAAAAGAGGTTAAAAAACCTTTAGAAGTTGTTAAAGAGCAAGTACAACAGCAACCTAAGATAAATGAGCAAAACGGTCTGGAAAAAAAGATTATCGAAATCTTATTATTATATGGAACTCATGAAGAAGAGTTTGAGGATCTTATTATGAAAGAAAATGATGAAGGAGAGCTTATTCTAGAGCCAGAATTATATACTACAAAAGTTTTTGAGAAGATATACCTAGATCTTCAAGAAGATGAAATTGAATTTACACAAAGTACATTTAAGGAAGTATATAAAATTCTGATGGATCAGTTAAATCAGCAAGAGGATTTTAAAATTGATCATTTCATAAATATAATTCCACCAGAGATTGCTTATGAAATTACAGAAATTATGATGAACGAAGAACGACACTCTCTTCACAGATGGGTAGACATGGAGATTCATGTAAAGAAGAAAGAACATTCTGTATCACAGTATGTTTCTGATACAATTCTTAATTTGAGAAGGTTTTTGATTAACGAAAAAATAAATGAGCTTTCACAGGAAGTGAAAGCCCAAAATTTTGATGATAATAGAAATATCCTCGAGGATATTAATAATTATTATACCCTAAGAAGACTGCTATACAGAAAATTAAACCGTGTGATTTAATTAATATGTAGTAATCTACTTTGATGAATTAGATCCGCTAGATTATCTACTTTTAGTTTCTTAAGTAATCTAGTTTTGTATGTGCTAACGGTTTTTTCGTTTATGGATAAAGTGCTAGCAATATCTTTATTACGTTTTCCCGAAGACAATAAATTCAATACTTCTATTTCTCGAGAAGATAGTTTCTTGTATTTCACAACCATATTGTTTTCGTTGGTATTACCATTCGCTAACTGTTGAGTTAGATTATCATTAAGGTAAATACCACCACGAGCAACACGCTCTATTGCTTTCTTAAGAGTTTTAGTAGCAACTGTTTTTGATAAATATGCAGAGGCACCGGCTTTAATAGCACTTAGTGCGTACATTTCTTCAGGATGAGAGCTAAAAATAATAACTTTAATTCCTGCGAATTCTTTTTTTATGGTTCGCAATGCCATAATGCCATTAATTTGAGGCAAGTCTAATTCCATGATCAATATGTCAGGAGTATTAGATTTCAAAATATCATACATTTCATTTCCGTTACTTACTTTTCCGATGATTTCAAAATCTTCAGAGTTTCTAAGTAAAGAAACAATCCCTTTTCTAGTAATAGGATGATGATCTGCGATTAGTACGTTTGTCATTCTTGTTTACAATTGATAAATGTTAATTTTTAATTTAAAGGGGTTAACATCTCTAGGGGTAATTCTGATATTTAATTTTATTGCAAAATTACTAAGAACTACTAGTCGTAAACTTTTTTTTACGAAGTTATCGATAAAATGTTATTTAAATCAGATCAACGGGTATCTCACAGACAGGAATCGGTATCATTTTGTGTTGATTTACCGTATTTAAACGGGAATAAATATTAAAGACCTCTTGTTCTCGGCCAGAAAAATCCTCATTTTTCTTACCTAAGTCCTTCATTTTCATAGCCCATTCCAATTCGTCATAACTCGCTCCAATCTGATCTTCATCACTTCTGCTATCTCCAAATAAACCATCAGTTGGAGTAGCAACTTGTATCGAATCAGGTACTTCTAGTATTCTTGCTAATTCATAAACTTCACTTTTTAATAAATCTGCAATTGGACTTATATCAACGCCGCCATCACCATATTTAGTATAAAAGCCTACACCAAAATCTTCAACTTTATTTCCAGTACCAGCTACCAAGTAACCATGTAGTCCGGCTAAATAGTATAAGGTAGTCATTCGTAAACGCGCTCTGGTATTGGCTAGAGACAAGTTTAAGCGTGCGTCAGAACCACTTTTTGGAACAGAATTTTTAAATTCTTCAAAAACTGGTGTTAGATCTACTTGGGTGTCCGATACTTTGCTAAATCGTTTTTTTAATTGTGCAATATGTTCTTGTGCTCGGGTTACTTGGCTTTGTGCTTGATGTATTGGCATTTCTACACATAAAACGTTTAAGCCTGTTTTGGCACATAAAGCAGAGGTAACTGCACTGTCAATTCCTCCGCTAATTCCAACAACAAATCCACCAATATTTGCCTTAGTCGCGTAATCTTTCAACCAATGTACAATATGGTCGATTACTTTTTCAGTTTGCATATTTTATTTTTTTAGTAATGATTGTATTAAAGTTAATATTGCTTTTGTAAACAATTATCTTGCAAAACGTAATTTGATAATATTAAATTTGTGGTTATAAAATTAATAAAAAAAGATGGCGTTAAAGGGTAAGGCTAATTATTTATGTAGATATGATAATATTATAATGAAGTGTACTAAGTTTTTAAAAAAAGTTATAGTTTTTTGCATTTTATGCTCATGTGCAAAAGAAAATAAAATCGAAAAAGAAATAACAGCAATACCTATGGAAATCGGTGTTGAACGTTTTGACAGAATTTTTGCCGACGTAACAGCAGAAAATTTGGCGGATGTAAAGATGAGGTATCCTTTTTTGTTTCCAGAAAAAACGCCGGATAGTGTTTGGATGAAAAAAACCGAAGATACTATACAATTGGAAATTAATAGGGAAGTAGAAAAAGTCTTTAGCAATTTCTCAACAGAAAAAGAGCAAATCCAATCGCTCTTGCAACACGTGAAATATTATTTTCCAGAAGTTACAAAGCCAAGAGTAATTACTGTAACATCTAATGTCGATTATCAACGAAAAGTTATCTTATCAGATAATTTGTTAATTATTTCTCTTGACACTTATTTGGGAGCTGATCATCACTTTTATAGTGGAATACAGGCGTACCTTAAAAGTCACTTTGTAAGGGATCAAATTTTACCAGATATAGCTACTATGTATGCCAGACAATTGGTTGAATTGCCACGAAACAGAACTTTTTTGGCAAATATGATATATTATGGAAAAGAAATGTATCTAAAAGACTTGTTTCTCCCTAGCTTTTTAGACAGTCAGAAAATGGCATATACAGAAGATCAATTTGCTTGGATGCAAGCAAACGAAGAAGAAATATGGAGGTATTTCATTGATCGTCAATTATTATATAGTACAGAAGCTGATTTGTTACCTAGATTCTTGTATCCAGCACCTTTTTCTAAGTTTTATTTAGAAGAAATCGATCAGGAGGCACCAGATAGAGTAGGACAGTATATAGGTTGGAAAATAGTAGGCTCGTATATGAAAAATAACAATGTATCTTTGCGACAATTATTATTAACAGATGCTGAAACGATTTTTAATACTTCAAAATATAAACCCGCAAGATAATGGCAGATACTCATAAATCCGAAATCAAAATTGAAATAGAACTTGATGAAAATAAAGTTCCAGAAAAGTTACACTGGACTGCTAAAGATGGAGGGATTGAAAATGAAGAAACCAAGGCAATGTTATTATCCGTTTGGGATAATAAAAGTAAGGAAAGTCTTCGGATTGACCTATGGACAAAGGATATGCCTGTTGATGAGATGAAGGTGTTTTTTCACCAGACTTTAGTATCAATGAGCGAAACATTTAATAGGGCTACACAAGATGAAAAGATGTCTGCAACAATGAAGGATTTTTGTGATTATTTCGCAGAGAAACTAGAGTTAAAAGAAAAATAATCTAATTTTGATATAAGAGATTACCCTTTTTGACGACTAAAGCGTCAAAAGTCGAAAGGTTGAAAAGAACAATTATATTCATATACAATGCTGATTCAAATGTTTGGAGTAAGTATTTAGGTTTTGCACATAAAATTATAAGCCCATCTACCTATTCTTGTGATCTTTGTAGTTTAACACACGGAAATTTTTCGGAAAACAGTATATGGAAGGAGTTTAGAGAAACTACTCCTTATGAATTTGTTTTTAAGTATAAAGATGAATTTATAGAAGAGCTTAAGGATGTTGAATATCAAAAGTTTCAGCTTCCTGTTATTCTAGAGAGAAAAGGAACTATATCGAATGTTTTGGTAAATGCTGAGAAACTTAATTTGATGAATTCTGTAGAAGATTTAATAGCATTTTTAAGAGAGAAATTGACTTAAGAATTAGCCATTTTCTGATTTATATCTTGTATGTAGTTTAGTACTTCGTCTTTACCTAATCCAGAAGAAGATGAGCTAATAAAATAGTTGGGCATTTCTTCCCAGTGCTTTAGCATTTCTTTAGTGTAAGCCTCAATGTTTGAGGGTAATTTTGTTTTTGTGAGTTTATCTGCTTTCGTAAAAACTATAGAAAAGGGGATTTGGTTTTCACCTAGCCATTGCATGAATTCCAAATCAATTTTCTGGGGTTCATGTCTAGAATCTATTAATACGAACGCAGAAACTAGCTGAGTTCTCTTAGCAAAATATGCTGTAATAAATTTCTGAAATACTTTTTTAGATGATTTTGAAACTCTTGCGTATCCATATCCTGGTAAATCTACTAAGAACCAATTTTTATTAATTAAAAAATGATTTATCAGTTGAGTTTTTCCAGGTCTTCCAGATGTCTTTGCTAGACTTTTTCGACTGGTTAACATGTTAATTAAAGAAGATTTACCTACATTGGATCGCCCGATAAAAGCATATTCTGGCAAATCGTTTTTTGGACATTTTGCTACATCACTGTTGCTCATTACAAATTCAGCGCTACTAATCTTCATAAACTATAGTTGATTAGAAATTACGCTCCTGCAACCAAGAATGTAATAATTTATTAAACTCTTCTGGATGTTCCATCATTGCAGCGTGCCCACATTTATCTATCCAATATAAATCAGAATCTGGTAACAATCTATTAAAATCATCTGCAACTTCGGGAGGGGTAACATTATCATTTCTGCCCCAAATAATACAAGTTGGAGTTTTCATGTTAGGTAGATCTTTGGCCATATTATGTCGTATGGCACTTTTAGCAATTGCTAATGTTCTTATAAGCTTATTTCGATCATTAACAGTAGCATATACTTCATCAACAATTTCTTTAGTGGCAATTGCGGGATCATAAAATACATTTTCTGCTTTAGCTTTTATGTATTCATAATCGCCTCGTTTAGGGTAGCTTTCACCCATGGCGCTTTCATAAAGTCCTGAGCTACCTGTTATTATTAAGGCTTTTACTTTTTCAGGAAACATTTTAGTACATAATAGTCCAATGTGTCCTCCAAGAGAATTACCCAGTAAGATTACTTCTTTGTAACCAAGCTGATCGATAAAGTCTTTAAGGTATTTAGCAAAAGTACCAACGCTAGTTTTTATCAACGGCATTTCATATAGCGGAAGCTCAGGTATGAGAACCTTGTATCCATTTTCTGGAAAATAAGTACTTACACCGTCAAAGTTGCTTAAGCCACCCATCAATCCGTGTAAAATCACGATTGGTGTGCCTTCCCCTAATTCAAGATAACTGAATTTTCCGTCTTTTTTTAATTCGTGCTTCATTAATACTTCTTACAAGAATTAGAAGCAAATATAGCATTTTCATAATTAGTTTGAAGATTTTTTATCATTAGTGCGATATGATTTTTTTAGATTTTTTCAATCGGTCATTTTTTTTAATCATGAATACGTCAAAACCAAGATTTTATAACCCTAAGAGTACTTTATTGATAAACAAAATATTAAAGTTCATGAACATATCTGACCTCGCTTTTGAGTGACAACTTATTAACAATGTGGTAGATTGTGGTAAAAAGTGGTAAATTTTTCAATATATTTGACTAATTATAGCAGCAAGAAAGGAAAAGTGGTAAATCTTATAGGTACATACGAGTGTAAAGCAGACGCTAAGGGGCGTCTGATGATCCCTGTTGCTTTTAAAAAACAACTTTCACCTGTATTGCAAGATGGATTTGTGTTGAAAAGAGCTGTGTTTCAGCCTTGTTTGGAGTTATATCCTATGGAGGAATGGAATCTTTTGATGCAAAAAATGAATAAGCTAAATCGGTTTAAAAAGAAAAATAATGATTTTATCCGAAGGTTTACAGCGGGAGTGAAAGTAGTAGAAATTGATGCGAGCGGACGTCTTTTGATACCTAAAGATTTGATAAGTTTTGCAGGAATCAAAAAAGAATTGGTTTTGTCTTCTGCTGTTAATATTATAGAAATTTGGGATAAGGATCAGTACGAAAAAGTAATTGATGATACCGCAGTTGATTTTGCTGACCTTGCCGAAGAAGTAATGGGATTTGACGATGAAACAGATGGAATATCATAACCCAGTTTTATTAAAAGAAACTGTCGATGGTCTAGCGATCAAACCTGATGGAGTTTACGTAGATGTGACTTTTGGTGGAGGAGGTCATTCTAGAGAGATTTTAAAAAGACTTGGAGAGAAGGGTAAATTATATGCTTTTGATCAGGATAAAGATGCATTAACTAATGTTATTGATGATGAGAGGTTTGTTTTGATTAATGAGAACTTTAGGTTTATCAAGCGTTTTCTTCGTTTTCATGGAGTGCGAAAAGTAGATGGGATTTTAGGAGATTTTGGAGTTTCATCTCATCAATTTGACGTTGCAGAACGAGGTTTTTCTACACGGTTTGAAGCGGATTTGGACATGAGAATGAATCAGGGTGATGAGTTGTCAGCTTATCATGTGATCAATGAATACGACGAATCGAATTTGAGAACGATGTTTTTTCAGTATGGAGAGTTAAGAAATTCTCCTAAGCTGGCTAGAGCTATTGTTAACTCAAGAAAAGAAAAACCTATTAAGACGAGTGTAGAGTTAAAAGAAGTGCTAAAGCCATTTATGGTAAAATATAAAGAGCATAAAATATTGGCACAAATATATCAGGCAATTAGAATTGAAGTAAATCAAGAAATCGAAGTATTAAAAGAGTTTTTAATGCAAACACAAGATGTGTTAGATGAAGGCGGAAGAATTAGTATGATATCATATCATTCTTTAGAAGATAGATTAGTAAAAAGATATATCAGAAGCGGTATGTTCGAAGGAGAACCCGAAAAGGATATGTATGGTAATATATCTGTGCCTTTCAAAAAAGTGGGAGGACTTATAATTCCTGCGGATGAGGAGATTAAAATAAATAACAGAGCGCGAAGTGCGAAACTAAGAATAGCGAAAAGAATTTGAAGCAAACAGTATACGATATATTAAAGGGTAAGTTTCTAATTGCTGATGATGCAATGAAGAACTGGCGTATGCTTCTCTTTTTGTCATTTTTGGCAATCATTATGATTGCGAGTTCTCATAACGCAGAAAGTAAAGTTCATGAGATTGCAAAACTAAATAATGAAGTACGAGAATTAAGAACTCAGTTTGTAGATGGTAGAACAGAATTGATGCAATTAAAGATGGAATCATCTGTCATCGAAAAAATGACAAAAAAAGGAATCAAAAGACCAACAAAACCACCACAAAAAATAATAGTAAAAGAATAAAGTTGTTTTGGCAGTAAAAGATAAAAACATATTAAACAGGTTATACTTCATTGCGGGATGTATGTTCATCTTCGCAATTTTAGTTGTGGTAAAGCTGGCAAAGACACAATTCGTAGAAGGTGATATGTATCGTGCTAAGGGAGAGCAGCGTGTTTTCAAAACATTTGATATACCAGCAAACCGTGGCAATTTGTATGATAGTAAGGGCAATTTGTTGGCTACATCCGTACCTAAGTATGATATCCGTTTTGATGCTGTTACTGTTACAGATAAAGATTTTAGAGAAAATATTAAGGAGTTATCTAAAGCATTGTCAAAAGAGTTTGGTAAATCTGCAGAACATTATGATGATGTATTAAGGAGGGCTAGAGATAACAAAAATAGGTATTTTTTAATTCGAAGAAATCTTGGGTATTCTCAGTACATGCGTGTTAAGAATTTCCCTTTATTGAAATACGGTGCAAACCGTGGTGGATTGATTGTAGAACAACGAACAATTCGAGAGCATCCAATCGGGAAAATAGCAGAAAGAACTGTTGGGTACGAACGCCGCGATGATCAAGGCTATTATACCAGAGTTGGTTTAGAAGGTGCTTATGGGCCTTTTTTAAGAGGAAAAGAAGGGAAACGTAAAAAACAAAAAATCGCAAAGAATCAATGGAAACCTATTGGAGATGCTAATGAAGTAGAGCCTCAGGATGGGTATGATGTTATTTCTACAATAGATGTGAATGTTCAAGATATTACACATCACGCCTTATTGGCACAATTAGAAAAGTTTGAAGCGGAACATGGAACGGTCGTGGTGATGGAAACTAGAACTGGAGAGATAAAAGCAATTTCTAATCTTGGTCGTACCAAATCAGGTAAGTATTATGAGAAGTTGAATTATGCCGTAGGAGAATCTCACGAACCAGGATCAACTTTTAAATTGATGGCCTTGGTTGCTGCGTTAGAAGATAGAGTGATTGATTCTAGTTATGTGGTAGATACTGAGAATGGTCGCGTGAAATTTTATGATAGAGTTGTAAAGGATTCTAAATGGGGGGGATATGGCAAAATATCTGCGGCGAAAGCATTCGAATTATCATCAAATACTGCTTTTGCAAAAATAATCGATGAAAATTATAAGAATGATCCAAAGAAGTTTGTGAACCGATTAATGAATATGGGGTTACACAAAACATTGGGATTATCTATTAGAGGTGAAGGTAAACCAAAAATTCCTTATCCCGGTGATAAAGATTGGTATGGTACTACATTGCCTTGGATGGCACACGGATATGGTGTGGCGTTGACTCCATTACAAGTATTAGCTTTCTATAATGCTATTGCCAATGACGGAGAGATGGTAAAGCCACGTTTTATAAAGGAAGTAAAAGCTTGGGATAAAACCAAAGAAAGGTTTGATAAAGAAGTGCTTAATCCTGCAATATGTTCTAAAGAAACTGCAAAAATTGTACAGGAGATAATGAAGAATGTAGTGATTAGGGGAACAGCTGATAACATACAGACGGAGAATTTTCAGATAGCAGGAAAAACAGGGACATGTTGGGGTAACTATGGGAAAGCTAAAGAAAGAGAATATATATCCTCCTTTGCGGGATATTTTCCTGCAGAAGACCCTAGATATTCCTGCATAGTTGTTATTCATAAGCCTAATAAGAAAAAAGGATACTATGGAAATATTGTCGCAGCTCCGGTTTTTAAAACAATCGCTTTAAAAGTTTATAATGATATTCCTGTTGTGGATGAGGTGTCTTCTAGCATAGTTGAAAGCAAAGAGATAGCAAAGAGCTATGAAGAATACTTTCAGAAAGCACGAAAATATAAAACTATAATGCCAAACCTAAAAGGAATGCCCGCTATGGATGTTATTTCTCTTTTAGAAAATATGGGATTAAAAGTAGAAGTAAAAGGCTCGGGTAAAGTAAAGAGTCAATCTATAGAACCAGGAGCTAAAGTACAAACCAATCAAACTATTAGAATAGAATTATCGTGATCGAGCTAAAAGATATTTTATATAAAGTTCCTATGAATGCTGTGGTTGGAAACACAACGACAAGCATTAAAAAGGTTGAATTCGATTCAAGAAAAGTCGAACAGAATGATGTGTTTGTCGCCATCAAGGGAACTGAGGTCGATGGTCATGATTACATAGAAAAAGCTATTAATCAAGGTGCAATAGCTATCATATGTGAAACAATGCCAGAATTCTTGATTGATGGTTTAGTTTATGTTCAGGTAGAAGATGCACAGAAAGCGCTGGCGATTATCGCAGCTAATTTTTATGAGGGCCCATCAGAGAATTTAAAACTTGTTGGAGTAACAGGTACTAACGGGAAAACAACCATAGCTACTTTGTTGTATCAACTCTTTAAAAAGGCTGGTTATAAAGTAGGATTGTTGTCTACTGTGAAAATACTTGTTGATGATTTAGAATATAAGGCAACCCATACAACGCCAGATTCTTTAACAATAAACTACTACCTAAAGGAAATGAATGATGCTGGTGTAGAATATTGTTTTATGGAAGTAAGCTCTCATGGGATTGATCAGAAGCGTACAGCTGGATTGGTGTTCGAAGGAGGTGTTTTTACGAATTTGTCACATGATCATCTTGATTATCACAATACATTTAAAGAATACAGGGATGTAAAAAAAGTGTTTTTTGATGAATTAGGAAATAAGGCGTTTGCATTGACTAACAAAGATGATAAAAACGGAAGCTTTATGCTTCAAAATACTAAGGCGAAGCAATATACGTATGCTCTAAAATCTTATGCTGATTTTAGAGGGCAGATTTTAGAAAATAGTCTCGGTGGCTTACTGTTGAAGATAAATGATAATGAAGTTTGGACAAGACTTATAGGGAGCTTTAATGCTTATAATCTGTTAGCAATTTTTGGGACTGCAGAATTATTAGGACTCGAAACATTGGAGATTTTACAACTATTAAGTGATCTAGAAAGTGTTAGTGGAAGATTTCAATATCTAATTTCTGATAAAAAGATTACTGCTATAGTTGATTATGCACACACACCTGATGCTTTGAAGAATGTTTTAGAAACAATTAATGATATACGTACTAATAATGAAACTTTAATTACCGTTGTGGGGTGTGGAGGTGATAGGGATAAAGGGAAAAGATCTGTGATGGGCAATATCGCTACAACATTAAGTAATAAAGTGGTTTTTACGAGTGATAACCCAAGAACAGAGAGTCCGGAGAAGATTATAGAGGATATAGAGAAAGGTGTAGAACCTCAGAATTATAAGAAAATGATTTCAATTTCAGATAGAAAGCAGGCTATAAGAACTGCTTGCCAATTTGCAGAAGAGAACGATATTATTTTGATAGCAGGAAAAGGTCATGAAACCTATCAGGAAACAAATGGAGAAAGATTAGATTTTAATGATTTTGAAATAGTAAAAGAAGAATTAAAAAAAATAGGAAAATAAATAAATCCTTTCAGTTGTATTCTGTTTAGAATGGAGCTAAAAGGTGAAGATATATATGTTATATTATTTGTTTCAATATTTAGAAAGTGAATACCAATTTCCTGGAGCATCCTTGTTTCAGTTTATCACATTTAGAGCAGCAATGGCAATTATTCTATCGCTATTGATTTCCACTATTTATGGTAAACGAATCATAGTTTTTTTGCAGAAAAAACAGATGGGCGAAAGCATTAGGGAGCTTGGTTTAGACGGGCAGGCTGAAAAAGCAGGCACTCCAACTATGGGTGGTATTATAATCATTCTAGCGACACTGGTTCCTGCATTACTTTTTGCTAAGCTTGATAATATTTATATCATCCTCTTGATTATAACCACTTTATGGATGGGTGTTATTGGTTTTACAGATGATTATCTAAAAATAAAAAAGAAAGATAAAGAAGGATTAGCCGGAAGATTTAAGGTAATAGGTCAAGTGGGGCTTGGACTTATCGTGGGTTGTACTATGTATTTTCATGATGATATTACAGTTAAAGAAGAAAAGGTTAATTCTGATATTGAACAAGTTGTGAAAGTAGAAAGTCAATCTGATTTTAACCCTGCAATTAAATCTACGAAAACAACTTTACCGTTTATTAAAAATAACGAGTTCGATTATGCTAGTTTGATTACATGGATCAATCCCAGTCTAGTTAATTATGCTTGGTTAGTTTTTATTCCTATTGTGATTTTTATTGTGACAGCTGTTTCTAATGGCGCTAATCTTACCGATGGAATCGATGGATTGGCCGCTGGTTCTTCTGCGATTATTGTGCTCACATTGGCATTATTTGCTTGGGTATCAGGTAATATTGTTTTTTCTGATTATCTCAATGTAATGTATATCCCTAATTCTGGTGAGATGACTATTTACATAGCGGCGTTTGCAGGAGCATTGGTCGGTTTTTTATGGTATAACACCTATCCAGCGCAAGTTTTCATGGGAGATACTGGTAGTTTAACAATTGGAGGTATAATAGCGGTAATTGCAATTGCAATACGAAAAGAGTTTTTAATTCCGATTGTATGCGGAATCTTTTTTATAGAAACCTTATCGGTTATGATGCAGGTAAGTTGGTTTAAATATACCAGAAAAAAATATGGTGAAGGAAGAAGGATATTTCTGATGTCCCCATTACATCATCATTATCAGAAAAAAGGAATACACGAAAGTAAGATTGTAGCTAGATTCTGGATCATTGGAATTTTTTTGGCAATCATCGCTGTCATTACTTTAAAAGTTAGATAAAGTGAAAAAACTAGTAGTTCTTGGTGCAGGAGAAAGTGGAGTTGGAACCGCGGTTTTGGGTAAAAAAGAAGGTTTTGATGTCTTTGTTTCAGATAAAGGAACAATTACAAATCATTATAAAGAAGTTCTTAGAAATTTTGAAATCGAATGGGAAGAGCAACAGCATACAGAAGATGAAATTCTGAAAGCAGATGTGGTTATGAAAAGCCCTGGAATTCCGGATAATGTAGCTCTAGTTAAAAAACTAGTAGAGCAACGAGTACCTGTAGTATCTGAAATAGAATTTGCATCAGAGTTTACATCAGCTAAAATTGTTGGGATAACAGGAAGTAATGGTAAAACTACAACAACAATGCTTACGCACTATGTGCTTAAGAATGGAGGTTTGGATATAAGTATGGCGGGTAATATTGGAGATAGTTATGCAAAACAGGTAGCAGAAAATGATACTCCATATTATGTGTTAGAATTAAGTAGTTTTCAGTTAGATGGGATTAAAAAATTTGCACCGCATATTGCTGTGCTAACAAATATTACACCGGATCACTTGGATCGATATGAATATAAATTTGAAAATTATATCGCTTCAAAATTTAGGATTACAATGAATCAAACAGAAAGTGATTATTTTATCTACAATGGAGATGATGAGGTAATTACAAAGTATATAGAAGAGCATCCTATTCGTTCAAAATTATTACCATTTTCATTAAAGAAAAAGGTAGAAAATGGGGCGTATTTGGAAGGAGAAAATATAAAAATAACAATAGACAACAACGAATTTATCATGCCAACAAAAAAATTAGCATTAGAAGGAAATCACAACGTGAAAAATGCAATGGCAGCAGCCACTGTATCACAATTATTGAAAATTAGAAAGACAACGATACGAGAATGTCTTGAAAATTTTCATGGAGTAGAGCATCGTCTTGAGAATGTTCTTAAGATAAACAATGTTCAGTATGTGAATGACTCTAAGGCAACAAACGTTAACGCTACTTTTTATGCTTTGGATGCCATGAAATCAGCAACAGTATGGATCGTTGGAGGTGTCGACAAAGGAAATGATTATACCGAATTGTACCCTCTAGTCAATGAAAAAGTGAAAGCAATTATTTGTTTAGGAGTAGATAATACCAAGATAATTAATGCTTTTGGTAACTGTGTAGATAATATAGTTGAAACACAGTCTATAAAAGAAGCTGTTAATATGGCTTATAAAATAGCAGAGCGAAATGAAAATGTGTTGTTGTCACCAGCTTGTGCAAGTTTTGATCTTTTTAAAAATTACGAAGAGCGTGGGAGGCAATTTAAAGAAGCTGTACGTGAGTTGTAGTGAAGTAAAAGAGAGTAAGGCGAAATAAATAATTTATAATAGAAAATAAAGAAGAGCTAAGTTGACAAAGGTTTTAAGAAATATAAAAGGAGATAGGGTAATATGGGCAATCGTTGCTTTATTAGCCTTGTTTTCGTTTCTTCCAGTGTATAGCGCTAGTAGTAATTTAGCATATTTATATGGGGATGGAAATACTTTTGTGTTTTTGGTAAAGCATTTTGCACATTTGCTTCTGGGGTTTGGTATTATGTACTGGGTTCATAAAATCCCGTATCACTATTTTAAGGGGCTTTCTATTATCATGTTACCCGTAGTAGTAGTGTTGTTGTTGTTTACTATGGCTCAGAATAACACAATTGGAGGAGCAAATGCTAGTAGATGGATTCGTTTGCCATTTGTAGGGGTTACTTTTCAGACTTCTACCTTAGCAGCTGTTGTTTTAATGGCGTTTGTAGCTAGATATCTGTCTAAAATCAAGGATAAAAAAGTAACTTTTAAAGAGTCATTGATTCCACTTTGGCTCCCCGTTTTTATAATCCTTATGTTAATATTACCGGCTAATTTTTCTACCGCAGCGATTATTTTCTCCATGGTGATTATGTTAGTGTTTTTAGGAGGATATCCATTAAGACATATTACGGTAGTGCTTGGAACGGGTTTGTTAGCACTGACATTTTTTATTTTAACAGCTAAGGCTTTTCCAGATGCTTTTCCTAACCGAGTTGATACATGGGTGAGTAGAGCAGAAAACTTTTTTAATGACAAAGATACACCAGAAGATTATCAGATAGAACGTGCGAAAATAGCTATCGCCAGAGGCGGAGTAATGGGAAAAGGTCCAGGTAAAAGTGTGCAAAGAAATTTTTTACCACAATCTTCATCTGATTTTATTTACGCTATAATTATTGAGGAATGGGGGTTAGTTGGGGGTGTTTTTCTAATGTTCCTCTATTTAATGCTCTTATTTAGATTGGTTATCGTTGCTCATAAAAGCTCTGATGTATTTGGTAAGCTGTTAGTAATTGGCGTGGGATTGCCGATTGTTTTTCAGGCGTTGATTAATATGGCAGTTGCTGTAGAATTATTTCCGGTTACTGGTCAGACACTTCCTCTAGTTAGTAGTGGAGGGACATCAATTTGGATGACATGTATGGCAATAGGGATGGTGTTAAGTATAAGTAGTAGTAGAGAGGAAATGTTAGAAACAAATCAGTCTGGTCCGAATAGTGAAAATGAAGAAGATTCAGATATAAAAGAAGAAAATCCATTAGAGGTTTTGAGTGAAGCAATATGAAGCAACAACCAAGAATCATATTATCGGGTGGAGGAACTGGAGGACATATTTATCCTGCGATTTCTATTGCCAATGAATTAAAGAATAGATATCCTGAAGCTTCTATATTGTTTGTTGGTGCTAAAGACCGTATGGAAATGCAAAAAGTTCCGCAGGCAGGTTATGAGATAGAAGGCTTATGGATTAGCGGGATTCAGCGTAAGTTGTCGTTAAGCAATTTGTTGTTCCCTTTCAAGTTATTAAGTAGTCTTTGGAGGTCTAAAAAGATTATTAAAAATTTTAATCCAGATATAGTAATAGGTACAGGAGGTTTTGCAAGTGGTCCATTATTGAAGATGGCAAATTCAGCAAAAGTCCCAACAGTACTTCAGGAGCAAAATTCTTTTCCAGGTATTACCAATAAATGGTTGGCAAAGGCTGCGGATAAAATTTGCGTTGCCTATGATGATATGGAACGCTTTTTTCCAAAAGATAAAATTATTAAAACAGGAAATCCTGTGCGTCAAGATTTATTGGAGATACATAGTAAGAGGAAAGAAGCAATTGCTAAGTATAATCTTGACCCTGAAAAGAAAACAATTTTGGTTATCGGTGGGAGTCTTGGTGCAAGAAGAATAAATCAATTAATAGAAAAAGAACTTGAGTTTTTTGCGAAGAAAGAAGTTCAGATACTTTGGCAATGCGGTAAGTTGTATTATAATGAGTACAAAAAGTATGATGCTAATAGAGATGTGCAAGTACATCAGTTTTTAGATACAATGGATATGGCATATGCTGCGGCTGATGCAATCGTTTCAAGAGCTGGAGCGAGTTCTGTTTCAGAATTATGTATTGTGGCAAAACCAACATTGTTTATTCCATCACCCAATGTTGCAGAAGATCATCAAACTAAGAATGCTGATGCCATCGTAAGTCAGAATGGAGCTAAAATGCTAAAAGAAATTGAGTTAAATGAAAAGTTCCAGAAAACGATCACTCAGCTATTAGAATCTGAAGCTATGCAGATAAAACTGATGCACGCAATAAAAAAATTAGCATTACCAAATGCAACCAAAGATATCGTAAATGAAATCGAACAAATAATTAAATAAAGAAAAGGTAGAGCGTTGAAGAATGAATAAGGGCTTAAAAGACATAAAGAATATATATTTTATCGGTATCGGCGGTATCGGAATGAGTGCTCTTGCACGATATTTTAAGTTTTTGGGTAAAAATGTAGCTGGATATGATAAGACATCAACTCAGATTACTTCAGATTTAGAAGATTTAGGAATTGATATTCATTTTAGGGATGATGAAAATGCAATTCCAGAATTATTTTTAAACCCCGATGAAACACTTATGATTTATACTCCAGCAATCCCAGTGAGTCATAAAGAACTGAACTATGTAAAAAATAATGGGTTTTCGATTAAGAAAAGAGCTGAAGTTTTAGGGATTATTACCGAAAATACTTACACCTTGGCCGTAGCTGGAACTCATGGGAAAACAACTACAACTGCAATTTTGGCTCATTTATTAAAAGAAAGTGGAGCAAAAGTAACAGCTTTTTTGGGTGGTATAAGTGAAAATTACAATTCAAATCTCATACTAGAAGGGAGTGAAGTAGTGGTAGTAGAAGCGGATGAATTTGATAGATCATTTTTGCAACTCTATCCGGATATTGCTGCGATTACCTCTATGGACGCAGATCATCTAGATATTTATAAAAAAACTAATGAACTAGAAGAGTCATTTAAAGAATTCTCATCTAGAGCAAAAGACCACCTTTTGGTTTGTAATGGATTACCTCTTTCTGGTAATACCTACGGAATAGAAGACGATTCTGACTATTGTGCTCAAAATGTACGTATTGATAATGGAGTATATATTTTTGATTTAAAAACACCTATTGAAATAATTAAGGATTTGCATTTAAACCTGCCAGGTAAACATAACTTGTTAAATGCTACAACGGCCTTTGCTATGGCATTGCTATACGGCTCCCCGACCCCTGCCTTAGCAAAGGCTTTATTTTCTTTTAAAGGAGTTCAGAGGCGTTTTAGTTACCAGATTAAGTCCAATGATTTGGTTTTTGTGGATGATTATGCACATCACCCAACAGAGATTAATGCATTACATCAAGCAATAAGAGAAATGCATCCTGAAAAAGAAGTGTTAGCAATTTTTCAACCTCATTTATATAGTAGGACACAGGATTTTGCAGCTGACTTTGCGGAAAGCTTGAGTCAATTTGATCAGTTGTTGTTGTTAGACATATATCCTGCAAGAGAGTTGCCGATTGAAGGTGTAACTTCAGAATGGTTGCTAGAAATGATAAACTTAGAAAATAAAAAACTAGTTAAGAAGGATAATTTAATAGAGGAGATTTTAAAAAGTAATGCTCGTGTTATCACAACCATCGGAGCAGGTGATATAGGAGAAGAGGTAATTAGTATAAAAGAAGCATTGTTGACGTTATGAAGAACATTTTGATATATGCGAAATTTGCAGGCCTTGTTGCTTTGATAGCATTTCTTTTTGCATTTACAGGTAGTCGAAATGATAACAGAAAGATCAAAGAAGTAGAAATAGAATTTGTCGAAGAACAGAATCCTTACGTAAATGAATTGACGGTTAATAAATTGTTAATACAAAATCAGGTAGGAGTGACGGACGTAGGCAAAGAAATTTTAGTTTTGAATATCGTAGAGAAGGGATTGGATGCGCACAAAATGATTGAAGATTCAGATGTGTATCTTACTGTAAACGGACAACTTAAGGCAAGAATCAAGCAGCGTACCCCAATCGCTAGGGTGAATGCAGTTGTTCCTTTTTATGTTGATGTTACGGGTAATACGATGCCATTATCAGATAATTATTCGGCTCATGTTCCTTTGGTAAGTAATGTTTCGGAACGAGAAGTTTTGGAAATTTTTCCATTGTTAAGAAAAATTCAACAAGACGAGTTTTTAAAAAAACATGTGATAAGTGTTTATAAAAACCAAAGTGGAGATTATGAGTTAGGATTAAGAGTGTATGCTTTTGAGGTAATTTTTGGTAAAGTAGAACAATTGGATAGTAAGGTTAGAAATTTTAAGGCTTTTTATCAAAAAGCTTTAAAGGATCATAGCCTAGATAAATATAAAAAAGTCAGTTTGCAGTTTAGTAACCAAGTGGTGTGCACAATAAAATAATACCAATATGGGAAGAGAAGAGAATGAAATAGCGGTAGGATTAGACATAGGAACAACAAAGATTGTTGCTATGGTAGGTAGATATAATGAGTACGGGAAGATGGAGGTTTTAGGTGTGGGTAAATCCAAAAGCCTTGGTGTGCATCGTGGTGTCGTAAATAATATTACCCAAACTATACAATCAATACAACAAGCTGTGCAAGAGGCAGAGAGTGTTTCTGGAATGAAAATAACTGAAGTAACAGTGGGTATAGCTGGTCAGCATATAAGAAGTTTACAACATAGTGATTATATCACACGTCCTAATGCAGATGCAGTTATCGATGAAGACGATATTGATGCTTTATGTAATCAAGTGCATAAATTAGTTATGTTGCCAGGAGAAGAGATATTACACGTATTACCGCAAGAATATAAAGTAGATGGTCAAGCAGAAATCAAAGAACCTGTTGGGATGTATGGTGGACGACTTGAAGCTAATTTCCATGTGGTAGTAGGTCAAGTAACCTCTATTCGTAATATAGGCCGATGCGTAAAAAGTTCTGGATTGGAATTATCTGATGTAACCTTAGAGCCTTTAGCTTCTGCTAATGCGGTATTGAGCCAGGAAGAAAAAGAAGCCGGTGTCGCATTAATTGATATAGGTGGTGGTACTACGGATCTAGCTATTTTTAAAGATGGAATTATTCGTCATACAGCTGTGATCCCTTTTGGAGGAAACGTAATTACTGAAGATATTAAAGAAGGTTGTTCCATTATAGAGAAACAAGCGGAATTGCTTAAAATCAAATTTGGATCTGCATGGCCAGGAGAAAATAAAGACAATGAAATTGTTTCTATTCCAGGGTTAAGAGGAAGAGAACCAAAAGAGATTACACTAAAAAATTTATCTAAGATTATTCATGCACGGGTTGTGGAAATTATAGAACAAGTTTTTTTAGAAATCAAAAATTATGGTCACGAATCTCCTAAGAAAAAATTAATTGCTGGGATTGTTTTGACTGGTGGAGGATCTCAACTAAAACACTTAAAACAGTTGGTAGAGTATATTACAGGTATGGATACGCGTATTGGATATCCTAACGAGCATCTGGCAGGCAATAGTGACCCGGAAACGACAAGTCCAATGTATGCAACAGCGGTTGGATTAGTTATGGATAGTCTTGTGCATATTAGCAAACAGAAAAAAGCGGCGATAAAAGAAGTTATAGTAGAAGAAGAAATAAAAGAAGAAACAACAACAATCGCTGGAGAAGGTATCGAAGAAGAAAAACCAGTAGTGGATCATAGACCCAGAAAAAACATCCTAGAGAAGTGGACAGAGAAGTTCAAGGAGTTTTTGGATAATGCAGAGTAGTTGGAAAATTATATAGTTCAGTTTTGAACATAAGAAGATATTAAAAAAACAAAAGTAAGAGAACAAGAAAATTAGCAATTATGAGTGACAAAGAGGAGTTCGAAAACATTTCTTTTGATTTGCCCAAAAATCAATCAAATGTAATTAAAGTTATTGGAGTTGGAGGAGGTGGTAGCAATGCCATTAATCATATGTTCCAGCAAGGAATCAAAGGAGTTGATTTCGTTATTTGTAATACAGATGCACAAGCATTGGAAAATAGTTCTATTCCGAATAAGATACAGTTGGGAGTGTCTCTTACAGAAGGATTAGGAGCTGGTGCTAACCCAGAAGTGGGTGAGCAGTCTGCCGTAGAAAGCTACGAAGAGATTAAACGAATGTTAGACACCAATACCAAGATGATATTTATCACGGCTGGTATGGGCGGAGGAACTGGTACAGGGGCAGCACCTATCATTGCTAAAATGGCAAGAGAATTAGATATTCTTACGGTAGGTATTGTTACGATACCGTTTCAGTTCGAAGGGAAAATGCGTAATGAACAAGCACAGTTAGGAGTAGAGAAACTTCGAACTCAGGTGGATTCCTTAGTAGTTATCAATAATAACAAGCTTCGAGAAGTATATGGTAATTTAGGTTTTAAAGCCGGTTTCTCTAAAGCAGATGAAGTACTTGCTACAGCATCTAGAGGAATTGCCGAAGTAATAACGCATCACTATACACAGAATATTGATTTACGTGATGCAAAAACTGTACTTAGTAATAGTGGTACGGCTATAATGGGGTCTGCTAATGCCTCTGGTGCCAAACGAGCTCATGATGCTATTGTAAAAGCATTAGACTCACCATTGCTTAATGACAATAAAATTACGGGAGCTAAAAATGTACTATTATTAATCGTTTCTGGAAAAGAAGAGATTACTATTGATGAGATCGGTGAAATCAATGATCATATTCAGCAAGAAGCTGGTCATGGAGCCAATATCATTATGGGAGTAGGAGAAGATGAGTCACTAGAAGATGCCATTTCTGTAACAGTTATAGCTACAGGATTTGATGTAGAACAACAAGATGAAATTGTAAATACTGAAACAAAAAGAATCATTCATACCTTAGAAGAGGAGCAACGTGCGACAACTCAGGATTTGACTCCTAAGTCAACATCTAGAACGATTCCGGTAATAGCTCCTGTCCCTTTGAAGGAGGAGGTGAAAGAAGAGCCGATTATCAAACATGAATTAGTTGAGGAAGAAGAGGAAGAAAATATTAAAGAATCTTTGTTATTACCTACTACCGAATTCCTTAAGAATTTGGATGTTGTAGATCATGAAGTGGTAAGTCCTTTTTCTACAGATAATGATTTTGTTATCATTAATGCTCAGGAAATTATCAACCAGATAGAAGTTAACGATGCTAATGAATTAGCTGCAAAAGCTGAAAAAGAAAAAGAAGATCAGTTTACCTTGGCATTTGATATGCCTGCAAGTGGAAATGAGGATAGAAATGAACAAAATCTCATTGAAGAGACTACACCTACTATCTTAAATCAAGAAGAAGAGGAAAAGCCAATAGTTTTTGACCTCACAGATGATATTTTAGAAGTAGAGGTAAATGAACCTATAGAAGTTGTTCCTGTTAACGAAAACACATCTGGAGGAGTACGCAAGTATAGTCTTGAGGAATATATGGAAGAGGAAAAACGGTTAACAGAAGCGAAACCAGAGGCAGAGGTGATGGAGGAAGATAAAGAAGTAGTTTTCGAAAAGAAAACTATTGCTCCAGCTCCAGCTCCAGAACAAGAACCTTCTGAAAGTGCAGATCCAATAGATCAACCGATTTCTGAAACGCTAAAAGCTAGAGCTGCTGAACGCAGAGCTAAAATGAAGGAGTTTAATTATAAATTCAGAAATAATGCATCTAATATTGATGATATCGAGAAAGAACCTGCGTATAAGCGTGCGGGGTTAGATGTTGATTCTAAACCTGGATCGTCTGAGTTGTCTAGAACTTCATTAGGAACAGATAGTAATGACGATATTCAATTACGAAAAAATAATTCTTTTCTACACGATAATGTAGATTAAGAATTCGTAAGTATTGTTTGAAAAGATGTAATATTTGTCATTCCAGTTTAGACTGGAATCCAAAATTTAGTAATAATAAATAAACTAAACCGATAATCTAAAATGGATTATCGGTTTATTTTTTATCTTCGCAATCCAAAAGATTAAAACTGATTATCTATGAGTTTACAAGCAAAAGTAATGACTGCTATGAAAGAAGCAATGAAAGCTAAGGATACTAATGCTTTAACATCATTGCGTGCTATTAAATCTGCCATTTTATTAGCTCAAACAGAAAGTGGAGCTAAAGAAGAGTTGACAGAGGATCAAGAGCTAAAGTTATTGCAGAAGCAAGTGAAACAACGTAAAGATAGTGCAGCAATTTTTGCAGAACAAGGTAGAGAAGATTTAGCACAACCAGAATTGGATCAAGCAAAGGTAATCGAGCAATTTTTACCAGAGCAAATGAGTGAAGCGGAGATAGAAGCGGTAGTTGTTGATATCATTACGAAGACTGGAGCATCAGGTATGAAAGATATGGGTAAGGTAATGGGAATGGCTTCTGGACAATTAGCAGGTAAAGCAGATGGAAAAACGATTTCTACTATTGTAAAAGATAAATTATCTTAAAAATTTAATAGGCCGTGTGGCGCAACTGAATAGCGCATCAGATTTCGGCTCTGAGGGTTGGGGGTTTGAATCCCTTCACGGTCACATCAAGCACAAAACCTGCAATGAAATTGCAGGTTTTTGTTATTTGAAAAAGATTGAAGCCTAAAGCTTCAAATTTTTGGAAAATAACAAAAATTGTAAAGCGGTAGCTTTGCTAGTTTTGTATTTGGCAAGGGGAGCGCAATAGGAATGAATGCCAGTTAATCCATTCGTTGTCAATGCACAGGACAAGTGTTCTTTCTCTTGTTTTCCTTTTTATTATTTCTTGGGTAAATTTTTGGTTTGTCTAAGTTCACTGCAGAGTATTGACAGAAAATAGATAATGAGATCTCAAAATTAATATTTAGAAAACATTAGATTGTCAATAGTTTTGAATTCTTCTTAGAACAATTATAAGTAATGTGATATGAGTAAATCAAAACTAATGACATTAAAAAAACTTGCAGAGTTGTCTATTTTTTCGATTTCTACAGCTTAAAAAGCATTAGCTAACAATCCCGAAATAAGTGATAAAACTAAAAATAAGATTAAAAAGCTTTCATTGATATAAGAAACAGATTGGAGAACAAAGGTGTAATATTCTTACTTGTATATAGTAAGAACCTTATGAGAAAGAGGTGAAAAGTGTTGACATGTTAGTAAATGAGAGTGTTGATGTTGTTATTACAGCATATGAGCTTTCTGCAATCTATATACTCAATTTAATATAGGGTTAAGATTGAAAAGTTTTTGAGGATGTTTCGGTTATTGGTTTTACTGATGGAATTCTTGCAGAAAACAGTAATCTAACCTTAACCACAGTTGATCAACACGGAACTAATTTTAGGTTTTATAGCTACCAAAAGGATTCTTGATAGATTAAACTAGTGAAGTAGAAAAAGAAAAGTATAATGCAACTACTGTTCTTAAAACCATTCTTATTGAAGAAAGTTCCTTAAAAAAACTTCTATAACCTATTTATTTTAAAATAGTGATTCACTTTTTTTGAAGGTCATATTTTTTAAGATAATCAGATGGCGTAATTCCCATGAATGATCTAAATTGGCGATTGAAATTTGTAATTGTATTAAAACCAGATTGATAACATACATTGGTAATCTGTAACTCTCCCTCTATAAGTAATTTACAAGCATTTCCTATACGGATTTCATTTAAGAATTGCGAAAATGATTTTTGAGTATGTTTTTTGAAGTATCTACAAAAGGAATTAGGCGTCATGTTGGCAATGGATGCTATGGTTTCTAACTCAATTTTCTTATCAAAATTAGCATTCAAGTAATTGATAATTTTTGCCATTTTTTCTTTTTCGTCTTTTTTAAAATAAAAGCTATTCAATCTAGGACACAATTGTTTATAATCTTTATTAGCGCATAGTAAATGTAGTGTTTCAAGTATTTTTAAGATACTCAATGTTCCTTTAGAATCTACTAGTTGTATTAAAATATCACGAATTTTCTTTGTTGATGTTTTGGAAAATTTTAAACCTTTATTAGCTTCTTGAAAAAGAAATTTAATAGCTTGCATTTCAGTGAGATTTAAAAAATGATCACCTAAAAAATCAGGTTTAAACTTAACAATAATGATGTCAACAGCTCTATCATCCACCTCATCATTATTGTAATATTCTCTGTCATTCCTAAATAAATGCGGTAAATCACTTCCTATCAGATATAATTCACCGGGTTTGAATCTGTTAACAGAATTTCCTACATAACGAGTTCCGGTACTTTTTATAAAGTATATTAATTCTAATTCTTTGTGGAAATGCCAATCCTCTTCTATACAGGGAATATTTGCTCTCTTGACGGAAAAAGATTTTTCTGGTTTTAGTTCAACTTTTTTGTAGGTAAGTTTCATTATTCTTTGGGGTTCTTGATTGGCTAAATTTATAATTATATATATATATATTGTCTTAAAATAATATAATAATTACATAATTTTTCTTAAAAATTTTAATAAACTTCTAACAAATGATTTGATTAAGTTTTACTTTGTCGTTGTTAATTATTTTATTTAATTGTATTTCAATACGGTAATAAATAGGTTTTTATGTATTACTAATTTTTAAGTTTTTACTTTGGATTAATACTTAAAAGTCTTGATGCGGAATTATTTTCATTAGAGTCATATCTCAAAATTTTAAAATTAAGTTTTACAACCTTTCTAGTTTATAACAATTTTAAATTGTGTCTAAGAATTCTTTTAATCTTGTTTCTTCCGGAAGTTTCATTTTCTTCTTTATTCTTTTTCTTGCCATTTTAATAGCATGACTTGACACACTAAGGAGTTGAGAACAATCTTTAATACTTAAATTTAATTTTAATAACAAGCAGTGTTTTATATCATTTGCAGTTAGTTGAGGGTAATTATCTTTAAGAACAATAGCTAGATTTGGATACCTTGATTCAAGCTTGTCATAAATCAAATTGATGCCATTGGAACTATTTAGCAAATCGTTTAGTTCTTTTTTTATGTCAGTGAGTTGATGATAATCTTTTTTATTTATTATGACGTTTAACTTTGATTTTACGTACTTAATTTTTTTGTTTTGATCTTGTATTGATGCAGCGGTAGCTATTAGTTCTTCTTCTCTTTTTTTGAGCTGATCTTCATAATTCTTTTTTTCGTTCGCCTTAAGTATTTTAACAGTGATTTTACTTTTATTATATTTTTTTAAAATCAAAGTCGTGATAAAACCTAAACAGATACATAATAAGATTAATGATAGGATTATTATTCTAAATTTCTGTTTTTGATTCCATAATCGTAAAGTGTTTTTTTCTTTTCGCTCTCTTATAAATCGTAAATCTGAATTATAATAGTTCAAGATATTCTTATCTGTTATATTTCTTATGCTATCTGTTATTTCAATATATGATTTGATAGCTATATTGGCTTCTTTATGCATCTTAAGAAGATGATAGTTCTCAGATTTATACTTGTAAGCTTTCATAAGAACTTTCATATTTACTTTTGGAATTGTTATAATACTATCATAATATTTATTGGATATATGTAATTTGTTTAGTTTAAAGTTTAATTGCCCTTTGATTTCATAAAAAAGAGAAAGTATTTCATTATCCAAGGGACTAATAATTGTTTCAGAGAATTTATTAATTATAACTTCTGCTTTCTGTAAACTATCCGAGAGTAGAAAAAGGTTAGATGTCTTAAGTAAAGAATATGCCTTTAATCTTTTGTTTCTGTGATCGTTAGCTACAGATGTGTTTTTTTTCCAAATTTTTAATGCATTTTTTAGATCTTTTTTTCTTTCATAAGCATTGGCTAGAGTTTCAAAATAGTTAAAAACAATTAACCAATTTTTTAGGGTATCATTGGTAAATCTATTTTTTAATTTTGTTAATCTTTCAATGGTTTTTTTTTCTTTACCTAATTCGTTGAACATATTAAAAATGTTAAGCTTTAGAAGTAAAGTGTCTTCCATTTTATTGTTTATGGCTATTTTATACGCTTTTCGGTATAAAAAAAGAGCTTTTGTGTATAAGCCGTTTTTAGCATTGATAGTTGCCCTATTAGTAAGTATATTTTTTTTTAATTTCTTATAGTTTCTTTTTTTTTGAATTATTGAATAGGCCTTATCTAAATAGTAACCAGCACTATCATATTTGTTTAGTCTCATAAAATGATCACTATAGTTGTAGTACACAGTAATTGTACCTCGTTCATAGTTATGTTTTTTGGATAAACTATCAGCTTTGCTTAAAGCTTTAATATTGTAATTAGCACCTTTTCTCGATAATTTTAATAAGCTATCTATTTGCGTGTGGAATTTATTTTGTTGTCCAAAACAAAAACAGAATTTTATAATCAATATTATTTTTAAAAGCTGAATGGGTTTAGGAGTTTTTAGTTTATCGCAAAGTTTAGAAAAGTATGGGCGCATTAGTTCTGATATGGGGTTATACTATTTAGAATTGTTTTATAATTATAGATAAGTTTTTTTTCAAACGCCTTAAATTTATTCATAGTATACTAAATGTACTCCTTAAAACTTAAGAATAATAAAATGTACACTTATTGTACACCAAGTTCTATAACTGAAGCATTAGAAACTATATACTTTTGTTCCCACACTTTTAAAAACTAATACTTTAAACTCAATAACGCAAAATTATGTTAGTATCCATTTACTCATATTATCCTCTCAAAAATTAAAGATTTGAGGATATGAATTTTTACTGATCCCACTCTTTATATTCATTTTAATCCAGACTTCTACAAATATTTTTTATAAAAGTTAGTATGTTTTGAAAATTCATTTTTGAGTTTCACTTTTTGATAGAAAGCTTTTAAAAAAACTATTTGCTACAATAAATAAGGATCAAAAAATGAGATTTATTTTATTAAAAACAAAACTTAAACAATTACACAATGAAAAATCACACACTTATTAAGTCTTATCTATTAATTTTTTTAGTAAGTACTTTTTTTACAGGATATTCACAATTTGAAAGAATGATTCCAGAAAATACTGTAACTCATAAAGCTGTTACGAGCGGAAATTGGTCTGACCCCAATACTTGGGGGAGTAATAATATTCCTGGTTTAGCATCTATAGTATGGATACCTGAAGGAATCAATGTAGATTATGATATGAATAGTAACGAACACATTTTTGTGATAAGAAACGATGGGACTATTTTGATGAATGCAAAAAATAATAAGAAGAGGAAGTTGGTAGTAGATTCCTTTTTAGGGAGCAGCAATTCATTTCTAAATATCAATGCTTCAGGAGAAAATAGTGGTGCTGTAGAAATCGTTCTAAAACCTTTTGATATTGATAAGAAAAAAAATCAAGAAATACGAGGGGCCAATTGGAATACATATGCAATGGCTCATTACAATGATAACAAAAGAGTAACTAATCATTTTGGAAATCAGTTGTCATCAGATGGGACTGGAGTTTTGGGGAGGTATGAATGGGATCCCAAACAAGCATCGATTTCAATAATGACTTGGGGAAAAGTTAGGATTAAAGGGAAAGATAAACTAGATTTTTCCGAATCTTCACGAGATATTTTAGCAAATCAAGATAAAGTTTATTTGAAATCTCAACCAGTGGGCTGGAAAAAAGGAGATTTCATTTTAATTTCAGGAACTGAAGGAGGAGGAGATAACGAGGTTATTCAAATTAAAGAAGTTTCTGGAAACGTGATAACTTTAGAAAAGAGAACTAAGAAGAATCATAAGGGCGTAAAATTAAATGGAAAAGATTATTTTACTTATATAGCTAATCTGTCAAGAAATGTAATAGTTAGATCATTTCATACTAGTATTGAAGAAAACCATACAAGAAGGGGGCATGTTATGTTTATGTTTAATGGTGATGTAATTGTGAAAAATGCTACTTTTAAAGATCTGGGTAGGACAAATAAGGTAAATGTTTTAGATGACTTAAAAATTGGAACACCTGTAATTACTGGATCAGGAGATAAAAGAGAAATAAGTCTGCCAAATTTTGTTAATGAACCAGAAACGAATTTCTCTAAAATTGAAAATCAAAGAGGAAGATATGCCTTACATTTTCATAAAAGTCTTAGAGGAAAAAATAAAGAGAAATTAATTAAAGCGATTGGTAATGTAGTGTGGGGGTCTCCAGGATGGGGTATGGTACATCATGATAGTCACGCAGACTTCAGTAACAATGTAGTTCTAGAAATTAACGGAGGAGCTATGGTTGCAGAAAGTGGTTCTGAAACTGGTATTTGGAAAAATAATTTTGTAACAGGAGGTGCTCCTAAAAGGATAAACAATGAACCAAGTGGAATTCCTTTAACTGACAAAATTCGTAGAGTTCTTAGAGAAGTAATTGATGATGACTTTAAAAATCCGTCTGGATATGCATTGCAAGGTCGAGCGGTAGAGATGGTAAATAATGTAGCATCTTCTATTAGTGCTGCTTATCATTATCAAGGAAGCGGAGAAAAAGTGCTCGTGGCTGACAGATTGGATGTTAGTGTGTTTGAAAAACATGGTAAAGTAAATCCTTTTCCATTTCAGGAATCGGTAGTACGTACTGCTGCACCTTTCATAAGGTTTGATGGAAACATAGCTTTTAATTGTGCAGATGGATTTAAATCTCAAAATCGATCAGTTTCTGGTGCTTTTAATCGAGTAACTTCTATAGTTTCTAATATGTTAGTATGGAACGCTGATAGATTCGGTATCTACATCTCAACTAATTTTGGTTATCTAATTAAAAACTCCCAGTTTCACGCAAATGAGAATACAGGGAGACAAAATACAACAGGTGTTTTGATTCAAAAAGATAATGATAATTTAAATTTTCACAATGTTACGTTTTATGGTTATCAAGATAAAGGAGTTAATATTAACAATAGTTTAAATAGTAATACTTCTGGAAACAGTTCTAAAGCACGATTTATATTTAATAAAGTCAAATGGTTAGGTAGTCCTTCTTCTTTTAAACCATATAAGAATAATACAGATAGTCAAATCCGAGTGATGGATGTGGAACCCATAGAAAATCCTGAGATACGTTTTATAAAATCAAATGATATAGATGATACGATAGATTTAAATGGTGATTTTGAGTTTACAATAAAAGGTGAGGTTATTGATCAGATTGGTAAAAGTGATTTTGCACATTATGCACCAAAGAAAGCTCCTTTTTTGAAAAGGATATATAGTTTTGATAGTAAACAAAAATTGGAAGAAAAATTTCTAGATGGACGAGAAGTGAAATCTGATCAGAGAGGTAGTTATGTGAATTTTATAGAATATATATCAGATAGAATAACAGGAGTTACAAAACCAGTTAAATTTAAAATCTACATAAAAAATTATAGTACTAGAGGAAGTAAGAATCAAACTAACGACGATTTTTTCATTTATCCCAATCCATCTGACGAATATATTTCTATAAAACTTCAAGACAAAAATGAAATAGTTTTGAGAAAAATTATTATAACTAATCTTAATGGAATTATTGTAGGTCAAATTGATTTGACTGGAGAACAAAAGGTGTTTGATGATCTTATTAAACTAAATATTGCTAATTATAGTTCTGGGATCTATTTAATTAGCTTTATTGACAACAATGATTTGATCGTAAAGACAGCAAAGTTTGTGAAAAAATGACAAGATATTTTAGAATATATAATTTTTAATCATAAAAGCAAAGGAAAAACACATCTGACTTTTATTAAAAACAAATAGGTTAAGAAAATGTAGTTGAAGGATAAAATATGAGAACTAAGATACTCAGACTTCAATTATTTTTGAATCAAACTTAAAACCTCATTTTTAACCAAACGTAAATCACACAATGAAAACTCCTCTAATTAATATTTTTTGATAGACTAACTCGTGGTATATCAATTCTCTTCCTAGTGACTTAACTAGTTACAAGGTGATATATATGCAATTTATTGATTAAAAAGTATACGACTTTTTGATCTAATAGATAATTGCACTGATCAAAAATTTATTTCACAAACTCAACTGTACATATGAAAAATTTAAAATTATTTGCGCCGATCGCAGCGATTTTTTCTGTGATTGCATCTTGTTAAAAGGATGAAATTATAGATAATACTCAGACAGAGGTTCAGTCACTTACATAAAGTATCTTGATGCCTTATGTAAGGCGTGAGTGAACCCTAATGGAGCAATCCATTCGTCGGTGAGATATTTGGATGAGCCAAATAGCATTATAGATTCTCCTTGGAGTACCTTATTAGTTAATTAAGAACTGAAATGCATGAACTTTTATCTGGTGTAGACTTTAATAATCTTTACGGGGTTAGGTCTTATTTAGGCGTTATTTGATTTTTATGTGTTGCTGCACCAGATATAATATTTAACATTTAAAGCATTGTTAGTTATTGCTTTATGTTTGTTTTGATTCTACGCGAGGTAGATGTTACTATAATTTTTTGATTTATTGAATCTGATTAGTCTACAGTCCCCAATTGAGTTCCAGTCAAATTTTGAAAAAAAATAAAGAGTAGTGTCTCCTCGTGTATATCATTTTAGCCCTTTAATTTTTAAAACTCAAATCAAGTTAATACTTAAAACTTAACATAATGAAACTTTTAAAACCTTACTTTTTAATTGCCTTTGTTTTTTTTGGATTTATTTCAAAAGCACAGGTTCTCGAAGGAGAACCTAGACGATGGCACAAACTGAGTCTTACATTTAATGGACCTAATACAACAGAAACGTCAAACCCTAATCCTTTTAGTGATTACAGGTTAGAAGTTACTTTTATTCATAGAGACAGTAATAGAAGATACATAATACCTGGCTATTTTGCGGCTTGTGGAGATGCTGAGGATACTAGTTGTGACACTGGTAATAAATGGCGAGTACATTTTACTCCAGATGATATCGGAGCTTGGAATTGGTCAGCTTCTTTTACATCAGGATCTAATGTTGCTATTAATGGAGGAGGATCTGCTGCAGGATTTATGAACGGCGAAACAGGATCCTTTACTGTTATTGAATCTAACAAATCAGGTAAAGATTTTAGGAATAAGAATTTAGGAAGACTAACGTATGTAGGTGAGCATTATCTTAAACATACAGGAACGAATCCTGAAAATCCTAATGGACCGTGGTTTTTAAAAGCAGGAGCTGACTCTCCTGAAAATCGTTTTCATTATGATGATTTCGACGGAACACCAGGTAACACAGCAGGTGGAAACAGAAGCAAGACATGGCAACCTCACCAAAGAGACTACGTGAGTGCAGATGCGAGTGCATATACCTGGAACGGAGGAAAAGGAACTGAATTATTAGGAGTAGTTAATTACCTGTCAGGTCAGGGAGCAAATGTAATGTCATTTTTAACTTGGGCAGCAGGAGGCGATGATGGTGCCGTTTTCCCTCATATTTTGAAAGGTTCATTACAAGATTATTCCAATACGGGTAAGGCTGGTCAATGGAATAAATTACACAAAGATCGTTTTGATGTTTCTAAACTAGCACAATGGGAAAAGATAATGGAGTATGCTGATAAGAAAGGTGTATATCTACATTTTAAAACAATGGAAACAGAGAATTGCGAGAAAATGGATTCTCATACTTTTGGTAGAGAGAGAAAATTATATTATCGTGAACTTATTGCTAGATTTGGTCATCACCTAGCGCTTAATTGGAATCTTTCTGAAGAAACGACAATTAAGGACGGTGTAACCAAAGCGACAGCAAGTTATATAAAAGAAATAGATGCCTATGGTCATCATATTGTGATACATACATATCCTGGAGAACAGGATCAAAGATATACTCCACTATTAGGCAATAATTCTAGTTTGACAGGAGCATCGGTTCAAACAGCTCAAAACAATATACACAGAGATGTAAAAAAATGGATTACAAGATCTAGTGAATCTGGTAAAAAGTGGGTAGTTGCTAACGATGAACAAGGTAGCGCTAATGAGGGTATTATGGTTTCCGATAAGCAAGTGAGAGAAAAAGTACTTTGGGCTACTCTAATGGCAGGAGGTACTGGAGTAGAGTATTACAGCGGTTATACAAATGATGATGGAGATTTAAATGGACAAGATCATAGAAAAAGAGGTAAGAAATATAAAGAGGGAAGTTATGCTCTTGATTTTTTTAATACTCACTTGCAGTCCTATTTGACAGAGATGACTTCTTCGGATGAGGTAACTTCTGACCGTAAAGATTATGTATTTACAAAAGCAGGAAGCATCTATGCAGTTTACAGACCTAATGGGGGATCTACAGGATTAAATTTACCATCTGGTAATAACAAATATGATGTACAATGGTTTAATCCTAGGACTGGAGGAGATCTTACTACCAAAAACACATTAGGAAGTAATTTAGTAGCACCGGATACCAATGACTGGGTAGCTTTAATAACAAGCAAGGATGACGACGGAAACGGCGGCAGTTGCGATAACACAGAAGTAGTAACCTCATCACAAGATGCTTATCTACAAGGAAACACTCGATTTAATAATGGAGAATTAAGAGTAGAAAGTGGAAAAAGAGTATCGTATACTCAGTTTATAGTACCAACAATAACAGAAAATGTTACGAGTACAAAATTAGAACTTTTTGTATCTGCAGATGGCGGGAATGGATTAATAGAAATCTTTAAAGGAAGTTCGAATAACTGGACAGAGGCGAATCTTTCAGGTGCTAATAAACCTTCTGAAGGAACCAAAATAGGGTCTCTTAATACTACTTATAGTAAGGGGCAATCTTATCAGTGGGAATTATCAGGAGTTACTTCTGGTGAAACAGTTTCTTTAATTATTAAGCAAACAGGAGGGAATGATGTTTCTTTCTCATCAAAAGAAGGAACTACAGCACCAAAACTTATTTTGGAACTGGATTGTAATGATGCGAGGAATAATAATGAAGTAGTAGAAATTTCTGGAACTGTAGAAGCTGAGAGTTTTGATACTCAATCAGGAATTCAAGTTGAAAGTACTTCTGGTATCGGAGGAGAACAAAATATTGGATATATTGAAAACGGTGATTTTGTTACTTATAATGTAAAGGTAAAGGCATCTGGAGAATATGAGTTGACCGCAAGAGTTGCTGCTAATACATCAGGCGGAAAAATAATAGTAAAAGCAAAAGGTGCTAAAGTAGGAGAATTATCCGTGGTGAATACAAGTGGATGGCAAACTTGGGAAACCGTAACAACCTTAATTGATCTTGAGGAAGGAGAGCAAATTTTAAGATTGGATTTTTCTGGTGGGAATGGATTCTTATTTAACTTAGACAAGTTAATTTTCATTGAGAGTGATAATAATGGCGGTACAGGAAAAGATTGTATAGCTGTAGAAAAAAATGGAATATTAGCTGTAGAGGCCGAACATTTTGAGAGTCAATCGAAAGATGGAGATAGAAAATGGTATACTTTTGATGAAACTACAACAGGTACTCCGACTCCTGATCCAGATCCAAATCATTCTAATGGAGCAAGTGGTAATGGATATTTAGAAATTTTGCCAGATACAAGAGTTACTCATGGTGACCCTCTTACTTCTGAAAGTTTCTCGAATAAACCAGGAAAAATAGCAATAGTTGATTACAAAGTTAAGTTCACTAGTCCAGGAAAATATTTTGTTTGGGTAAGAGCTCATTCTACGGGATCAGAAGATAATGGTGTACATGTTGGTATTGATGGAACGTGGCCATCTTCTGGACAAAAAATGCAATGGTGTACAGGTAAGCGTGAGTGGACTTGGGAGAGTAAACAACGAACAGGAGCAAATCATTGTGGAGAGCCGCAAAAAATATTCATAAATGTACCAACGGCAGGTGTACACACGATTTCTTTTTCAATGAGAGAAGATGGATTCGAAATGGATAAGTTTGTATTATCAAAAACATATACAAAACCCACAGGATCTGGACCAGCTGAAATACTGGAGGATTGTACGACTACACGTATGTTTGGGACTAATGTTGAACCTGAAAATATTCAAATCAAAGCTTTTCCTAATCCTGTAGATGATTTGGTAACTATTTCAGGAGCTGAAAAAGGAGATCATATTATATTTTATAATCTCTTGGGTAAGGTTGTTTCAACAAAAACAATTTCTGGACAAAAAGAAGTGATAAACCTTTCTAATATTCCCTCAGGAATATACTTAGCTAAAATACTCGGTAAAGGGGTTATTAAAGTAATTAAGAAATAAAAATATGATATATAGAGCAGACACAACATTTTTTGTGTCTGCTCTTATAGTATATTAATGTATAAACAATAAAATTAATTGACATAAAAATCAAATAATGAAAAATCAAATAATAGGATTTGGATATTTAGTCTTGATGATTATGATGTCTATGCTATATGCTCAAACTAGAGTTGGGGACCCAGGAGTTTCTTTTGATTCTAGTAAGTACGACAGCCGATACCCACAGATGAAAGAGTGGGAAAAAGCAGGTGTTAGAGGAGGTGTTCCATTAATGAATAACTTACAAATAGTGAAAACTATTGACGCAGGTGCTAATAGTATAGTGATTAATCAGGCTATTAAAGATGCATCTAGAGAAAATGGATTAGTGGCAGTATTATTAAAAAACGGGAATTATACTATTGATGAACGGATTAATATGAGATCTAATGTCTCATTAATAGGTGAAACAAGAGAAGGTGTAACTTGTACTATTAGAATGAATAATAATAGTGCATTCTACTTTGATGATGTCGAGTATAGTGGAATTTATAGGCTTACGATCCAAGGAAGTTGGGGTAAACCAAAATATGATTGGAATTATAGTTTAAATGCGAATGATGAACTTCCTAGGAATGATAACATAGCTGTTAAGTTTAGAAAATCAACAGACTGTTGGTTGGATAAAGTGAATATTTATGATTGCGCAAAAGATCCGGTAAGAGTACCTTCTAACCACATTACACTAAGAGATCTAAAAGTAGATGGAGCTCATAAAAAAGCTGGAGGAGCGCAAGGATACTTTTTTATTCAGGGAGCTTATAATCTTATTACAGGATGTCAGATTACCCATTTACGTCATATATCACTACAAGGCGGTAATGTAGAATATAATGTGGTTTATGACAATAATTTTAGACAAGAGGTAAGCTTTCATAGCGGCGATAATGGAAATAATTTGATAGAAAATAATACAATAGTATTGCCTTGGGATATGCCGAATTCTAAAGCAGATACCCCTAATGCGGTTTACAATAACAGAAATGAACCAAATTATTACGCCATAATGGGGCCTTGGTCAACACAACATCAAAACTCTAAGAATCCTAATTTTATTTTTAAAAATCGATGTAAAGAGCAGAATCATAATGATGCTACACCTTGGTCTGACCCCAACGTATTATATAAAGGCCCAAGAAAGGTTAAACCCGCAGATCCTTCCACTAATTTTCCAGCTCAACCATTATCTGAAACACCAACAGGAGAAACCTTGTATCCAATAGTGCTTGATAATATATTGAGTATAAGCAATGATGACGTAGAGTTACGATCTGATAATGAGGTGATTTTTTCCCCGAATCCTGCACGAAATTCTATAGCTATCACTGGATTAAAAAAACCGACATTAATAAGGATATATGATCTGCAAGGTGTCGTTGTTAAAGAGGCCATGTCTAATGATTTTAAAGAACTTTTGGATGTTTCTTCATTACAATCAGGGACTTATTTGATTAAATTATCAGGTAGTAAAACCTTTCAGCTAGTTAAAATTTGATGCTTTAAAAATCAGTAGATATTATTAAGTAATGCATATGAATAAAATTATAGAATATGATTTTTATCTGATTTCTAACAGTCATATTTCAGTCTAATAAGAATAAGATGTTTTTCATTTTTTAGTATTGCTAAATGTCATTTTTTTTGATAATTAGATTCGAATAAAAAACAGTAATTAGTTAACACATAACTCAATATTTAGATTAAAAAGAATTTTATTAATCATCTTAAAACCCTAATTAAATTATGAAATTTCAATTATTAATGTTTGCCATTTTATTATCATCCTTGAATATGGCAGCAAAGGATTTTTATGTGTCTGTAAATGGAAAGGATACTAATACAGGCAATTTACAATCGCCATTTAAAACAATTCAAAAAGCAGCTGATATGATGGCTGCAGGTGACACTTGTTATATACTGGCAGGAACCTACAGAGAGAATGTTACAGTTAAACAAAACAATACAACGTTTAAAAATTACAACGGTCAGAAGGTAACAGTATCTGGAGCAGATCAAATCAAAAATTGGTCTCTTTATAAAAATGGGATTTATTCTGCAAATTTCTCAGGAGCAGAAACAGAATTCACAATGCTATTTTTAAATGGTAAGCACCAACAAATGGCACGATGGCCGAATAATAAAACAGGCGAGATGATGAATCCAGAAAATAAAAACTCTGGATACGAGGATTGTCAAGTTTTTACTGGAGTTAAAGGAAGAAAAAACAGAAAAGTATTGTTTCCAAATATGACTGGTTTTCCTACGGATTTTTTCAAAGGAGGTATTTTTAGAGGAATAAATGGGAAAAAGTGGATAAACCCTATGGGAGTCATCACTGCTTCAAACGGAAAAGAACTTAGAGTAGATGCAATAACTGAAGGTTGGATAGATAACAGCGAAAAAATCTTTACCGATAATGGGAAAGGTTTTGGATTTATTTTTCATTTAAATGCGCTTGACAGGGACGGAGAATGGTTTCAAAAAGGGAACAAAATTTATTTTAAACCTCCTAATGGTGCCAATCCAAATAATTTATCGATTTCAGCTAAAAACAGAAAATGGGCTTTTCAAACGAATAAAAAAAACGGAGTTAAAATACAAGGAATAAATATCCATGCTGCTTCTATTCAAATGGATAAATCCTCAAATTGCCAAGTCACGGATTCTTCAATTCAATATTTATGGCCATTTTTTACCAGAAAAGGATACGGAGTTTCTAGGACAGAGCAAGGTGGTGTTTTTGTAAATGGTGATAATAATAAGTTTACAAACTGCTATATCGCTCATAGTTGGGGACACGGACTATTTATAGATGAAGGAAGAAACACAAAAGTGAAAAATTGTTTTATCGAAGATATCGGTTGGATCGCTCAGTTTACCTCATCTATACAGAATAATGGCGGAGATGGAACCGAAATAACGAAAACAACACTCGGATCAACAGGTAGATTTCATATCCGTACCAATGACGGTAAGATTGATATTAAGTATAATGATTTATATGATTGTATGAAAATGGGGCAAGATGCTGGTTCTATTCAATGTACCAATGGAAGTAACTGGGGTGTTCCTGTAGATATGAAAGGTTCAGAGATAGCTTATAATAGGATACATGATTCCAACACATTAACAGATGGTCATAAAGAGTTTGTGTTAGCATTATATCTAGAAGGATGTTATAATTATACGGTTCATCATAATTTGATTTATAATTTTAAAACTGATGTAGTACCAGATGGAACTTTTGCTTATCTAGGACCTAGACAAGCTAAGATAAAGGATAGTTATTTTTATAATAATACAGTTTGGAATATGGATTGGGGAATTAGAATATGGAATAGAGATAATAAAGGTAAGATAGAAAATATACGTTTCTGGAATAATATTATTGATACTAAAGCTAAAGATGATGATAAAAACCATATTTATCAAAATATAAATTTTCAGAATAACGTAAGAAATGTAACAGGTAATGGTAATGCATTATTTGTTAATGCAGCACAAGGAGACTTTAGGTTAAAACAAGGTACCTCTCCAATAAATAATGGAAGATTTATTAACGGAATAACAACAAATGTTAATGGAGCTAAACCAGACGTTGGAGCTATAGAATATGGTAGCTCATTTCCTGATGTTGGATCTACTCTTAACCCAAATGATTTTAACCCTAGAAACAATTCAGGAGGAAATTCTTCGGAAAAGAGACATATAATTCCAGGAAAAATAGAGGCGGAAGCTTTTCTAACTCAATCAGGAGTTAAAATAGAAAATACTACGGATAATGGAGGAGGAAAAAGTATTGGGTATATAGAAAATGGTGATCATGCAGAATATTTAGTGACCGTAAAAGAGGCGGGAGAATATAAGATATCTGCTAGAGTAGCTTCTTTAAACTCAAGTGGTAAGATAAATGTTACCTATAAAAAAAGAAATATAGGAGAATTAAATGTTGTTAATACAGGTGGATGGCAATCTTGGAAAACAGTTACGATGGTTGCTAATTTGACAGATGGTGATAATAAAATCAGATTAGATTTTTCTGGAGGAAATGGATTCTTGTTTAATCTAAACTGGGTAAAATTTGTAAAAACAGGATCTAATAAGGTGCTAAATATAGATCAAGAGGATAGAATTGATTCTTATCTTAAAATTATTCCTAATCCTATAAAAGAAGGTTCTATGCATCTTTTTCAAAAAGGAAATACAGAACTTAAAATTGTCAATATGTCTGGTGCTGTTGTTAAAGAGATAACTGTTAATCAAGAAGAAACAACTATAGATGTTTCTGGATTAACTAAAGGAAATTATATATTAAAATCAGGTTCAAGTAGCACAAAATTCACAATTCAATAGCATTATTAAAAAAATCAATTTTTAAACTAACGTAACTCTGAACAATGACAAGCTAAGTTTAAAGAAATTATTGAGTTTTTTGTTTGTTGTTTTTTCAACAAAATGTAACTAGAATTTCTTTATTTCATTTATACATAAATATCCTTGTACAGTGTAAGCGATAAAATCCAATAATTAGGATAGGGTCGGATTTCAGAACAACAAAATCGAATGTTATTATGTTAAAAAAGAAATAAACTTTTTTTAACATAATAACATTCAAACTCACAAACTCATAAAACTCAAAAAAATGTCATTAGTAACAAAACCTACGATCCTGTTTCCGGATCATCAAATAAGTCAAGAACAGATGATAGATGTTCTAAAAAATTTATTTCCTTACCATCCAAAATGGAATACTGTAGAACGAATGATTAAAAATACCCAGGTAAACACAAGGAATCTTCTATCTCCTATTAATCAAGTGATCACCCATCCTGGTTTTGAATACCGCAATACACTTTACAAGGATCAGGGATTAGAAATGTCTTCTAAGGTTGCTAAGAAAGTATTATCAGATAATAACATGAAACCGGAGGATATTGATTTACTTATTGTTGTTTCTTGTACTGGTTTTCTGATGCCTTCGCTAACTTCATATTTGATAAGTGATCTTAATTTTAGGTCCAATACGAAACAACTTCCTGTAGTGCAATTAGGTTGTGCTGCTGGTGCTTGGGCACTAAACAGAGCACATGAATATCTAAAAGCGTATCCCGATCATAATGTTTTACTTATCTCGGTTGAGTTTTCATCCCTTTTATTTCAGCCTCAAGACGACAAAATATCTTCTTTAATTTCCAATTGTTTGTTTGGAGATGCCGTTTCTGGTTGTATTATAAAAGGAATTCCAGAAAGTGGTGATGAAGGTTATTTAATAGAAGGTATTGACTCTTATTTAAAAAAGGATTCAGATCATTATATCAAATATGATGTAAAGTCAACAGGTTTTCATTTTGGATTGGATAAAGATGTTATGCACAGTATAAAAGAAGTGGCTCCAATAATGAACGGTTTTATTCAAAAAGATTTTAATACTAATATTAATGAACTCGATTTCCATGTATTTCATACCGGAGGTAGAAAGATTATGGATGAATTAGTTTCTAATCTAGATCTTGTGGAAGAGAATATAGTCAATAGTAGAGATAGTCTTAAAAATCATGGAAATATAGCAAGTGGTGTTGTCTTAGATGTTCTAAACAGCGAGTTTACCTCTAAAACCAGAAAAAATGGTGATAAAGGTATTATGGCAGCTTTTGGACCAGGTTTTACAGCAGAAATTAATAGAGGAACTTGGATTAAAAATTAGATAATGATTGTGCATATTGTAATATTTAAGCTAATTCAACCTAGTACCTCAGTTATTACTAATCTAAAAGAAGAGTTATTAACGTTAAGAAAGCTATCTCATTTTTTAGAGTTCAGTGTTTCAGAAAAGTTTCAGATGTTAAAAACCTCTTTAGAAGGAGATGTTATCTTATTCTCTACATTTAAGAATGAAAAACAATTAGAGCTATATATGACTGATCCAAAACATTTAGAAGTTATAAAGAATACTTCTGAAATTATTAAAGAGAAGTACGTTTTTGATTTTATTACTAATTAAAAACTTTAATCTACAAAGGGTCAATATTAGACTATTGACCCTTTAATATTTCGGCTTTTCTTTACCATTCTTTTTAATCTTTTTTCAGCTTAACTATTTGGGTATGAATGTGTTTTTTTGCTAAATATGTTTTTTTTTAATTTATAATCGTTGTTCTAATAACAATGATGAGTATTATTTAAGTATTCCCAATATATGAGCTGGAGGATGGAGAAAGAACTATCATTTTTCACACACAATGTAAGTCTATAAAATATAAAACCTTGTAACATCAAAAATTGATAATTATGACTCAGATACAATGGATTGAAACACTGGGGTATATCGCCTCTATTTGCATAGCAATTAGTATCACTATGAATTCTCTAATTAAACTTAGAATGATTAACCTGATAGGAGCATTTTTATTAGGCACTTACGGAATATTGATTAATTCTTTACCAGTTACATTATTGAACTATTTTATTGTTTTGACGAATATTTATTTCATCTATAAAGTATATAGAAAAGGATAGAGTAATGATATAAACTATGATCAATCTTATCAGTATGTACAACTTTTTTGTAAATATAAATTTAGGCAATGTTTAGTACGAATTTTACTGAATTTAAGTAGGTTATAGTCTTCTTTTTTCATTCAATTAATAATAGCTTATACAATTATCATTATAACAATCTCTAACAAAGAGTTTAATTCTTTAAAAAGTTATGGAAAATCATAAGTTTAAAAAAAAGGTGGTATTAGGTTTTATTTTTATCTTCTTTATAATGTTTAATCTCTTTTCAAGGAATATACATATATCAAAATCTGGAGATGATAGTAATCCGGGAACCATAAATCTACCTTATTTAACAATACAACAAGGAATTAATGAGGCTATGGAAGGGGATATAGTTCTTATCAGTCCTGGCATATATAGAGAAGATTTAAAATCTGTACGTAGTGGAATAGAGGGTAAGTTTATTACTATTAAGTCTAAAAACCTTCAAAATTCTGCAGTTGTTATAGGATCTTTTTCGTCTTTTAAAAAAAGCTATTTAAGGATTAAGGATATAAGATTCCAAGATGCTAAAAATGGTATATATATAGAGGGACCTTGTAACAATATAGAAATCACAGGAAATCATACGTATAATACTACATCTTCTGGAATAGCGATATGGGGTGTTGCATGGAGAAAAGATCCATTAGTTTATGAGAATATAAGCAATGTAATTATTAGAAACAACACTGTAGAAAATGCTTGTAATGGAGGTTTCAATGAGTGTATTACGCTAGCAAATGGCATTACAGATTTTGAAATTAGCAATAATGAGGTGTTTGGAGGGCAAGATGGATCTAATGGAGGAGAAGGAATAGACGTTAAAGAGGGAGCAAAAAGAGGTGAGATTTATGGTAATAAAATACACGGTTTAAAACGTCAGGCGGGCATCTATTTGGATGCAGGAGGTTTGCTAGGGTTTACTCCTCCAGAAATCAAAGACATTAAAATTTACAACAATATTGTTTGGAATAATGTAAATGCCGGAGCAGGAGGAGGGGCTTACACAATGGGTACCGAAGGCGACGGAAGCACATTTGATATATTGTTAGTCAATAATATCGCTCATAATACAGGCGAAGATGGCTTTATGATTTATAAACACCCAGCCGGATCGGGGAATATTTATAATGTTAAAGCAATTAATAACACTTTTGTCGGTAATGGTAGATTCGGAATGTTACTCAATTTTTCATCAGCAGAGAATATCGTGTATCGAAATAATATTTGTTTTGGAAACAGTTGGGAGAATTTCAAACTTTCGGATTACTCAAGTTTTGAAGCATCTAATAATTTGACGGATGGAACTGACCCTAAATTTGTTGATAAAGATAATGCCGATTTCAAACTTAGACCAGACTCTCCTGCTATTGATGCAGGAACCTTTCAGGATAGTTGGGATAGAGATATTGAAAATTTACCAAGATTTGGAGCAATCGATATTGGGGCTCATGAATATCAAAAAGATGCATTAAGTATCAATGATTTTACATTTGATTCTAATAAGTTTAGAACAAAGATATTTCCTAATCCCATTAAATCAGGAAATATATTAAAAATTGAATCGTCGATAAGAAGGATGAGATTTAGAATTACTGATATGAAAGGGGCCTTAATTCGGGAAAACAAAGCTATTGATCAAATACAACTAGATATTAGTCCTGGACTATATATCATATCATTTTATGATCCCTTGAATAACGCAAAAATTAATGAACACAAATTGATTATTTATTAAACATTTAACCTTTAAATTTAAAATGAAAACTACATTCTTAAAACCTAATACTTTTATAATCGATTTATTAGACTTTAGGTAATATATGTAAATGTATCAAATACTATTTAGTTCTCTGCGGATTCTAAATAACAAGATAATATCCTATTAACAACAACTAACCTTATGATCATCTATGTTTAGATGTTTTGAATTGTAACGCTCTATTAACTAATAACCGACTTTATAAAAGCTAATCATCTTCAGCTTTTATTGACTTAATCACAAAAAAATCTAATTAAAACACAAACTCATGAAAAAACTAAAACTTAAAAATTTGATTTTAATGGTATTTATATCATTAGGAATCCCTAGTTCTTTAATTGCTCAATTTACAGGGCTTATTCCTGAAAATACAGCAACTCACATTGCTACTAAAAATGGAAATTGGACGGATTCATCAATTTGGAACAGCGGAAGTGTTCCTGGACTGTCATCGATAGTTGTAATCCCTTCAGGAAGAACTGTAAATTATAATGGTAATAGTGATGCACATGTTTTTGCCATAAGAAATGATGGTACAATAGAGTTTAAAGCACCCAATGGTGTTAAAAGAAAATTAACAGTGGATACATTTGTTAATAGTTTAGGGTCTTCATTATTAATGAATGCTGAAAAGACATCTGATGGTACTATAGAAATTATTTTAAAACCTTTTGATATCGAAGGAAAAAAGAGAGGAAGTATAGCAGGTGTAAATTGGAACAATGCTGCTAAATCTCACTATAGTGACAATGCTTCTGTGTCCAATCATTTCGGACAGAGATTACCGAGTGATGGACCTGGAGTATTAGGGCGATATGGTTGGGATCCGGCGCAAGTTAGTCTTTGTTTGATGGCTAGAGGTAAAACCAGAATTTTAGGGCAAGATAAAACAGATTTTGTAAAGACCTCGAATAACGCTACAAAAAATTCTAATAGAGTTTCTTTAGCATCAGCACCAAATGGGTGGAAAGCAGGAGATAATGTGATGATTACGGGTACTGAGAGTATTACTCAAAGTGAAATTATCAAGCTTAGGTCAATAAATGGAAGTCAGCTTACATTGGATAAAAATTTAGGAAATGATCATAAGGGATATAATAACAGAAAGTTATTTCCTTATGTAGCCAATATGACAAGAAATATAACAGTAAGATCTGCAGAAAAAAATGTAATTACGCGTAGAGGACATTCTATGTTTATGTTAAGCCCTGATGTGGTTATAAAAAACACTGCTTTTGTAGAACTTGGAAGAACTGATAAAAGTAATATTATCGATGATTTTAAGTTTGGTCTTCGTTATAAGGGAAATGGAAATCAAACTGATGTTGATCTAACAGGGTTAGATTATACACCAGCACAGCCTAAGAATATAGAGAATCAAAGGGGTCGATACGGACTCCATTTTCACAAAACATTTACTGATGGTAATGGCTTAGTAATTGCTCAAGGAAATGTGGTATGGGGTTCACCAGGATGGGGAATGGTGCATCACGATAGTAATGCTAATTTTATAGACAATGTAGTTTATGGTGTTTTTGGTGGTGGTATGATAGCAGAAAGTGGTTCTGAAACTGGAGTTTGGAGGAATAATTTAGTAGCTGGAACTCTAAAATCTTCTAGTTCTCCATTGAGAAATGGAATGACAGCACCTATTAAAAGAACCGTAAGAAAAAAAGTTGATGACGATTTTAAAACAGGTAGTGCTTATGGATTACAGAGTAGAGCTGTAAGAATGGTAGACAATGTTGCAGCTTCTTCTACAATTGCATATTCTTATCAAGCTTCTGGGCAAGAAGTGCCAGTTGCAGATAAAGTGAGAGCAAGCGCTTTTCCATTCGATATGTTTCCATTACAAGATAAGGTACAACGAGATGTGCCTGCTTTGATCGAATTTAAAGGAAATGAATCAGCAGCATGTAGAAACTCATTCAAATCATTAGGGAGAGAAGAAGGATCTCATAGAGTACAATCGATGATTGAGGATTTAGTAGGATGGAATAATACACAATTTACTGTTTATGTTGCTACTAATTTTGCTTATACGTTTAAAAATTGTTATTTTCATGGTCAACCAGGTGCACGAAATGTAGCTGCATCATTAGTGCAAATAAATGATGATAATATAGTGTATTCTGACGTGACATTTGATAACTATAAAAAATTAGGAATTAATGGAGCGCAAGAAAATTTTGACCCTAAAGCAAGATTCCTATTCCATAATATTACTTGGTTAAACTCAGTAGCCAACCCTTATGCGAAACTTAGTGCAAATTTTAGAACTATTATAAGCGATAGTGATTTAAGAAACGGGCCTATGAGGTTTACGCCAAATAATAAAATGGATACCAATATTAATGTCAACTCAGGAGATTATAAAGTGGTTGTTGATGGAGTGATTAAAGATAGTGCTGGAGATAATGAATTTGGGCATTTTAGTCGTAATAATCCTGGAAATTTACAAAGAGTTTATGATTTTAAGAATAGAGCGGCATTGGATAAGTATTTAAATAAATATGGAACTTTTACGGATGCCAGAGGTACCTATACCGAATTGACAGAATATATGTCGGATCGTATTACAGGAAAAGTAACACCTTTTAAGTTTAGAATTGACTTAGCTGGAATAAATGGATCAGGATCAGGATTAGAAAATCGTTTTTCTATTCCAGGTTTAATTCAGGTAGAGAACTTTACAAGTCAAAATGGTATAAAAGTTGAAAATACATCAGATACAGGTGGAGGTGAAAATATAGGATTTATAGAAAATAATGATTTTGTAGAGTACTTAGTTGATGTAGAAAAAACAGGAGATTATGTATGTAATGTTAGAGTTGCATCGGCTAGATCAGGAGGTGATATAGAAGTTGTCCATAAAAATGTTACAGTTGCCAATATGAAAGTTAATAATACTGGAGGATGGCAATCTTGGAGAACAGTTACTAAAACCCTTAGGTTAACTGCTGGTCAAAATAAAATTAGATTGAATTTTTCTGGAGGAAATGGTTTTTTGTTTAATGTAAATTGGATTGAATTTCAAGATGCAAATAGAAATTTTAGTTCTTTAGAGAAAGACCCAAAGCAACTATACTTAAAGATACAATCGAACCCAGTTGAAAATGGGATATTAAAAATAGAGCAGCAAGGGCATTCTATCCTTAAGATTGTAAATGCTTCTGGAATAGTTGTTAAAGAGATTGTAAATTTAGAAGAGTTCCAAAGTATTGATATTTCTCAATTTTCTGCAGGGATCTATTTTATAAAAGTAGGAAATGAAACCCAAAAGATTTTGAAAATGTAAAGTTTAAACCACTTCATTTATTATTTTATTCTATAAATAAACCCCGAGACAGAGCCTCGGGGTTTATTTGTTTACGTATTTATATTGATTTTAAACACTTTTTAAATATTCTTAAGGTTAAAATAGATTTTTTACCTTAAAAATGATCTTAATTTTTTTATACTAATTAATCCTGTGTTTTTTTTATTGAAAAATCTAATGCCTTATTTATTTTACTTTCTAAAATTTTGTTCCCATTTCCAAGATGAACTTATCATTTCGTCTAGTTCTTTTTTTGCAGACCAGCCTAAGGTTTTATTTGCAAGTTTAACTTCTGCATATAGCTCCGGAACATCTCCTTCACGGCGATCAGTAATCTCATAATTAAGTTTAGTTTCTGAGATTTTTTCAAATGAGTTAATAACATCTAAAACAGAATAACCATTACCAGTACCTAGATTAAAAAATTCAAGAACTGTTTTGTTTTCGTTATTTATCAGGCGCTGCATGGCAATAACGTGTGCTTGTGCTAAATCTTCCACATGAATATAATCTCTAATCGCAGTACCATCTCTTGTAGGGTAATCGTTACCATAAACCATGAGTTTTTCTCTAATACCAATAGCAGTTTGTGTAATGTACGGCATTAGATTATTAGGAATTCCATTAGGTAATTCACCTATTAATCCCGATTCGTGGGCACCGATTGGATTAAAATAGCGTAAGGAAATGGCTGAAAAATCAGACTTAGATTTGGTGAAATCATCTAGAATTTCTTCAGCTATCTTTTTAGTATTACCGTATGATGAAAAAGGGCGTTGAGTTTCATTTTCTTCAGTGATAGGCAATTTTTTTGGTAAACCATAAACGGTTGCAGAAGATGAAAAAATAAAGCTTTTTATGCCAAACTGATTCTGTGCTTCTAAAACATTTAATAATGAACAAAGATTATTCTTATAGTATAATAAAGGTTTTTCTATAGATTCACCAACAGCTTTATGTGCTGCAAAATGTATAACGCCGATTGCATCTTTATGAATTTCAAAAATGCTCTTTGTTTCGGAATCATTCTTTAAATCTATAATTAGAAGTTTAGGTTTTACATCGGTAATTTTATAAATTCTTTCAATTGTTTCTTTGCTTGAATTCGAAAGATCGTCTAGAATTATTACTTCAAAATTATTTTGGATTAAGGCTATAACAGTATGTGATCCGATATAACCACATCCTCCTGTAACAATTATTTTGCGTTTCATTTTAACAGTTTTTGAACAAGCAAATTTATTAAATTTTCTATATTTTAACTACTAGTACCTACTAGTTTGATCTGTGTGTGTTTTTAATTATATTTGTCTTATGGGAATAGTATCAATTACTAGTAAAATTGGTGTGCCAAAATATAAGCAGATTATTTCTTCAATAGAGAATGCTATACACACAGGTGTTCTTAAAAAAGGGGATAGGTTACCATCATTAAATAGTATAAGAAATCAGCATTCTCTATCTAGAGATACGGTACTTGTGGCATTTAATGAATTAAAAAACAGAGGGATCATACAATCTGTTGTTGGTAAAGGTTATTATGTGATTAGTGAGGATATTAATGTGAATCAGAAAATATTTTTATTATTTGATGAGTTTAATTCTTTCAAAGAAGATTTGTACAATTCTTTTAAAGCTGGTCTTAGAGTTAATACCAAGATAGATATTTTTTTTCATCATTTTAATGGTAGAATGTTTGATACACTTATTCGTGATAATGTAGGTGATTATAGTCATTATGTGATCATGCCTGCGAATCTTAAAAGAGTGGAGCTAAGTATCAGGCGTCTACCGAGTGAGAAAGTATATATTCTAGATCAAACACGTGAAACGCTATCGAACTATCCATCAGTGCATCAGGATTTTAAAAAAAATATTTACAGTGGACTTTTAGAAGCATTGCCTTTAGTGAATAAATATGATGAATTAGTATTATTATTTTCAGATAAAAAGCAACCAGATAATATCATAGAAGGATTTAAGTCATTTTGTTTTGATTATGATAAGCCATACGAGATAGTAGATAATGTGGGCATAAGAAGTTTGAAAAAAGGTGAAGTTTATCTGATTTTGGATGATAGAGATTTAATTCAGATCATAAAAAAAATGAAGGAGAGTGATTTAGAACTCGCTAAAGATATTGGCATAATATCCTATAATGATACATTACTAAAAGAAATTGTTGAAGATGGAATTACTACTATTTCTACGGATTTTAAAGAAATGGGAACGTGTTTGGCAAATATGATCGTTAATAATGAACGAAAAACTATTGAAAATAAAAATCAATTGATAATCAGAAAATCCTTATAGTATTTTGTTTAAGTTGAATAGAATTGATATTGATGGAATAATTTACTTGGATATTCAAAACCATGATAAATCATCTAAATTAAGAATATGTCCGAATGAAGGTGGACGAATTGCTCATTTCATATATAATGGTTTAGATGTTTTTCCCGAAACAAGTTTTACAGTTTATAAGAACAGATATGCAGCTGCTATTTTGTTTCCCTTTACTAATAGGATTAGAGATGGGAAATATACTTTTAAAGAAAAAGATTATCAATTAAACTGTAATGAGCTGGATAAAAACAATGCGCTTCATGGTTTGGTATATGATAAATCATTTAAACTTATAGATGTTAAAGTAACATCAGAGTTTGCTTCTGTAAGTTTAAAATATAAAAATGATAAACAAGATAAAGCATTTCCTTTTTTTTATGAAATTGAATTAGTTTATACTTTAAATCATACAGGCTTAAATCTAAAGATGAATGTCATTAATCTAGGAGACTCTCCATTTCCTTTTACTATTGGTTGGCATCCTTATTTTTCAAGTTCAAACTTAGATGAAAGTACTATTCGTTTTGATAGTAGCATTAAATATTTAACAGATGATAGAAATATTATTGTTGGTAAATTACCTTTCAATAAAGAAAAACCTATTGAATTGAAAAATTTAGAAATAGATGATGGTTTTATGCTTAAAACAAATATCGTAGAATTTACTACACCGGACTACAAAGCCAAAATTATATCATCAGGTGAAAAAAATTTCTTGCAGATATATATACCACCTAGTAGAGAGGTTATAGCAATCGAACCCATGACAGGTGCATGTAATAGCTTTAATAATGATATTGGTTTACAGACTCTCTTACCGAATAATAATTATGAAATAGAATGGAGTATGATAATTGTATAGTATTCGTTTTTATTAAAAAAGGAAATATTAATATTGTATTTTAATGATCTACCAGTGTGACTTAATTATAGTATTCATCTTAGTTTTGAAGCATATCTTTATTCACTACCGTTCTAAAACCCATATGATCACTACCAGAGTCTTGAGCTACTCCCATTCTAGCAGAGATTCTAAAACTTGCGCAGTAAGATTGATGACATAAAAATGATCCTCCTTTCATAACATTTTCAATTTGGTAAGGATTATTTGTGCTTAAACTATTAGAAGCACCTTTAGGATTGTTTAATGGCTGAGAAGTGTTTAAGTTTTTATAATAATTAGGATTAAACAGATCAGAGGTTATTTCCCAAACATTACCAATCATATCGTATAAACCGATACTGTTTGGAGGATAAGATCTTACGGGGGATATAAACTCAAAACCATCTTTAGATTCATTACTGGTAGGGAATATACCTTGCCAAGTATTGGCACTTTTGTTTAATAAATTATCATCATTACCCCAAGTAAAAATAGTATTTGTGTTACTTCCTAAGGCAGCTGCTTCCCATTCAGCTTCTGTTGGCAATCTACGATTTGCCCATTTACAATATTCCAAAGCATCTTCTAACGCTACATGAACCACAGGGTAATCATCTTTTCCTTCTATTGAGCTTGCTTGACCATAAGGGTGTTTCCAATTTGCACCGATCATCCAAGTCCACCATTGTCCATAATTTTGCATATTAGCAACAGCATTTACATTTTTATTAAAAACCAGACTTCCTGGTTGCAATATAGAATCGTGAGGTTTCGGTGTTCCTGGAGGAAGTTCTTTTTTCATTGAATCCCAGTTAATAGGACGTTCTGCAACAGTAATGTAATTAGTAGCTTCGACAAAATCTTTAAATTGTGCATTGGTAACCTCTGTTTCATCTATATAAAAACCATCAACCGTTACATTATGGGATGGTTTTTCTCTTTTCATAGCAAATTTGTCATCTTGTTTTGCACCTTGTAAAAACGTTTTAGATTCCACCCATATCATACCACTTGGTTGTTCGGTTATAACGCTAAGTTGATCTGATTTACTAGGTTTGTCCTTGCAATTAATAAAAATAATTGCAAGTAAAAGAAGGACAGTTTTGTAATGTTTCATGAATTTTATAAATGAATTCTTAAAAGGTTTATTGATAATATGATCACTAATCTCCTTAGGTTAAAAAATGATTGTAATTAATTTGGAAAAAGGTAACTAAATTTTTTTTAGTAAAACAAATTTTGGATAAAAGAGTGGTATTAAGGGGTAATTGATGTCTATGAAAAAAAAGAGCTTTCTTTTAAATTTAGTTGATTAATATAAAATGAATTCTAGAATAATTTTGGAATTCATTGAGAACAAAAGTTTTAAAAATCAAATTCACATTATTATGAAAAATCTTTTTTTTTTATTGACTTTAATGGCATCAACTTGGTTTGTAACTGGCCAGACATTTAGTGGTATTATACAAAACCCAGACTTTGAAGATTCTTCAGGAATAGCACCTTGGAATAGTGGGAATTCAAGTGCTGCTATTTCTATAAACACTGATATGGCGAATGTGCAAAATGGAATACAGAGTTTACAATTTGAAAACCAACAAAGCAATGGCGTTCACTTCATAAATTCTTCTTATTCTGATACAACACCAGGAATTGCAGGTGATGTATTTACTACTACTGTATGGATCAAATCTAATCAGGATGCTACTTTTTTTATACGGGGTAGAATTAGATTTTCTAGCGGTGGTTCCAACGTATTTGTAGATGATCGAAGAGAATTCACTTTTGCCGCAGATGTATGGCAGCAACTTACTTTTTCTAGCACAGCCACTGGAGATTATGATAGTATTGCATTCTTTTTACAACCTCAAACCGCTGCTCTTGATGCTGGATTGATTTTACATATTGATAATTTAGAAAATTCTAAAAATAATACATTAAGTATAGGGGATTTTGAGGAAGCTACAGGCTTTGGTATATATCCAAATCCTGTAAAAGAGAAATTACTGATTGATTCTAACAATATATCTATTAAAAAGTTAGAAGTTTTTGATTTACTAGGTAAGCGTATTTCTATTTCGAATAGTGTAGTAGGTTCAGTAGACGTTTCTTTACTTGATAAAGGAACTTATATGGTAAGAGTCACTACTGGTAAAGGTATATTTGCTAAGAAGTTTATAAAGAAATAATATTTATGAATGAGAAATAATTACGAGGTAAAAAAAATCCCTTACACTTTGTAAGGGATTTTTTACTCAATTTTCACCTCTAATTAGTTTGCAATTGAGACACGTTTTTTTATTAGATAATCATCTAAGGCTAAATGAGAACAATCGTGTCCAATACCACTATTTTTAATTCCACCATGAGGTAAATAAATAGAATATTTCACACCATTGATTTGAATTTCTCCAAACTCTAATTCTTGGGTAAAACGTTCAATGCGTTTATGGTTATTTGTAAAAATGTAGGATGCCAATCCATATTCGGTATCATTTGCTAATTCCAAAACTTCATCATCAGTCTCAAAAGACATAATACCCGCAACTGGTCCAAAGGTTTCTTTAGCAAAAAGATCCATATCATGGTTGGCATTAGAAATAACAGTTGGTGTTATCCAGTTTCCATCTTCTGGCAAATCCTTTGGAATACTATTACCATATTCTAGAACACCTCCTTTTTGAACTGCATCTTCTATTAAAGAAAACATCCGATCTCTATCTTTTCTGGTAGCAACTGGCCCCATAAAGACATCTTCGTTTTCTTTTGTGCCAAAACCAACTTTTATATTTTTAGCTTTTTCTACATACGCTTTAACAAATTTTTCATAAATTCTTTTATGTACATAGATCCTGTTAGCGGCTACGCAGACTTGACCAGTATTTCCAAACCTTAGTGCAATTCCTAAATTAATAGCTGTATCGAAATCTGCATCTTCAAAAACTATGAATGGTGCGTTACCTCCAAGTTCCATGCCTAGTTTCTTGATACTTGTTGTACTATCGGCAATGACTTTTTTACCAGTTTCGGTGGAGCCTATCATAGTGAGGACAGAAGGTATTTTACTTGTTGATAACACTTTTGCTACATCACTAACGGGTCCAGCAAGAATATTGACAACACCTGCAGGAAACTCAATCCGATGTAATATTTCGCCAATAATGTAAGTTGATAAAGGGGATATTTCTGAGGGTTTTATAATTATAGAACATCCAGAAGCTAATGCAGGAGCAAGTTTGAAGCCTACATTGAGTATTGGGAAATTCCATGCCAAGTAGGCTACAGCAACACCAGCAGGTTTTGAAATCATCTTATGTGTATGTGTTCCTTCGTAGTCCGGAATTTGTTCCTCTCGAAGGTTTTTCATCGCATTTGGATACCAGTCTAGGCCATTAATTATGCCTTCGATATCTTCATAAGCACCCGCGTATGTTTTACCCATCTCATAAACCATGGCAGTTCGCAATTCGTGTTCCTTTTCTTTGATAGCATCACGTAGCTTATGCATCCACTCAGTGCGTTGAACTAGTGTTAGATTAGACCAATATTTAAAACCTTTTTGAGCGGCAATTAAAGCAGCCTTGGTATCTTCTTTACTTGCCTCGGCGACTTGGGCAATTACTTCACCATTTGCTGGGCAGATGACATCCATTTTTTTATTGTTTTTGGAATCTAGCAGTTTGCCATCTATATATAATTTTTTGTATCCAAAATTTTGGGGAATCATATTTTTTCTATTAAGTGTATAATCCGTTTAATTTTTTGTTGTCTATTGAATATTCTAATAGTATTTCTTCATTAACTTCCAACCCAAGTCCTGGACTTGTTGGTATTTTGATCATTCCATTTTTCATTTCGACTTTAGGAAAAGTTAGGTGGTCTCGTAATCTATTCTCTGTTTGGTCATATTCCATTAAAAAATCTGGTGATTTCATTCTACCAGGCATGCATTCTAAATTGGCGATAAAATGCAGAGCTACATGAATTCCGATAGATGTCCCCCAAGTATGAGGTACAACATCCACGCCATATGTGCTTGCTAGAGTTGCAATACGTTTGGCTTCCGTAATCCCTCCACTTGAACATATGTCTGGCTGGAGTATGTCAACTGAATTATTTCTTAAAAGTTGATGAAATCCAAACCTTAAGTACTCACATTCACCACCAGCAATCGGAATATTTGTTTTACTCCTAAGTTCATTGTATTGTTTGTAATATTCTGGTGAAACTGGTTCTTCAAACCAGCTTATATTGAATTTTTCAATCTTTTGTGATAAAATTACAGCTTCTCTGAGATTGTAAGCGTGATTAGAATCAATCATTAGCTGGATGTCTTCACCAAGAAGTTCTCTAACTAACTTTACATTTTTATAGTCTTCTTCAATACCAAGACCTACTTTCATTTTTAGAGCTTTGAATCCTTGTTTTTTATATAAGGCTATTTCTTCCTCAAAATCTTTTGTTGGATTAAGCTTGTCGGTAAAATATAATCCAGTAGCATAAGGTTTTACGTGAGTTCTATGAGCACCACCAAGTAACATGGATATGGGTAATCCAAGAATTTGTCCTTTTAGATCCCAAAGAGCAATGTCAATAGCACTCATCGAAGCTACTAAAATTCCTCTTCTGGCATAATCTAATGTTTTTCGGTACATGGTATTCCATACTACCTCATTCTCTAATGGGTTTTTCCCAATTACAAGTGGTGCTAAAAATTTGATACCTTCATTTAATATGTGAGCCGGGCCATAACCCTCTCCCCATCCGAAATGGCCATCTTTTGTGGTGATTTTTACAACGCAAATACAACGTTCCGAATATTCCCATTGCGAGAAGAAAAAACTTTTAGATAACTTATCGTTTAGTATAAAGGTTTCTATTTTTTCTATGATCATGATTGTGGTTTATTTAAAATAATGTAGTGTTTTTTTTTTTTGATAAAATGATGTTTAAGGTCTATTTTCCACAACTAAAACCCTTATATTATCTAAATAGAAAGTTTGTCTTCCTGTAATTCCAACATTATCATTATTTCTAAAATTGAAAATAATATTTCCAGATAAAGGATCAGTTAAAGTGAATTGACGTTCGACCGTAAACCATTCATCACTAATGGAGTTATCTAATAACATTACTTCATTCGCAGGCGTGGCACCAACAATTCTACTAAAAATACCATTAAAAGTAGATCCTCCTTCAATATAAATATCATAAGCAAGTATAAATTCGCCACTTGGTATATTAGAGTTTGAAATTATAGTATTACTATAACTTAGAAAACCAGCAATTAAAGGCATTTCAGCGTCAAACCTCATCGATGCACTACCTTCGCTAGATTGCTCTGTACTTCTATTAATCTGTAAACTACCATCTGTATTTCTAGCATTATCTAAATTATTACCACCGCCACCAACAAAAAGATTATATCCTTGCGAATTACCTCTTCTATCATTACTAACACCAACTTCAAAACTTGGATTAGAGGCAGGTTGTAATACATTTATTAGTACTGGTTCAACAGATAAATCTATAAAAGAATTAAGTGTTCTTGTGTCTACAGACATAATTGGTGTTAACGCGTCGTAAGAAATTGTGATAGTATCTGAATTATATACCTGCTCTGCTAAGTTTAATCTTATTACAGTTGGGTCAGTAGTGCTTACTTCAGCAGAAGTAACAGAAATATTTTGATTGAAGCCCGTATTTACCACATTTATTGTGAAGTTGCTCTCTGCTCCAGAAAAGTCTTCCAACTCACCGTTTACTGCTAACTCAATTATAGAACTTCCCTCACCTAAGATTCCACCATCATCAATAACCCTGGCATTGGTAGCAATAAAAGGCTGTGAAGAGGGAATTACTTTGATAATATATGGAAGTGTTTTTGTTTTTGATGCAGCGTTTAAAGTATTACCTCTTGGAGCCCTTGTTGAGGTTATATCTATTAAATATTCACCTAATCTGTTGTAAGATACGTTGACTGATTCTTCAGTGCTTTCCGACGGACTGCCTTCAGAAAACTCCCATATTCTTCCGTCTGGATTACCAATTGTAGTATCATCTCTGAAGTTCAAAGAACTTCCTGCCTCAATTGTAATGGTTTCAAAATTACTAATATCATTACGATTGGGATTCTGATTAGCGTTTAGACGTCCTAATTCAGTAGATTCATCTTGATTAAAAATTACTGCTTCCGGATTTAGGTTATCAAATACATTGTAGAAAAAAGTAGTTTCTAATATCCAATTGTCTCCTTCCTGTACTGCTGTTTGGCCAGAAAAATTAACCTCTTCGTCAAAAACTTGTCTTAAGTTAACTTCTTTTGATCCAGCTTCATCGAAAAGGAAAAAGATATTGGAACGAGAACTCCCTCTTCCTCCCAAAATAAACTGATTTAAATTTAAACTATCAGCTGGTGTAAATTCTTCATTTAAAAATGACATTCCAGTATCTATTCTCCAAGATCTAGAAATAATGCCTCTCGATACATCGGCTATAGAGGAGAAATTATCTACAGCAATCGGTATTGGAGTTTGTAGAGTTTCTTCATTAATTGTTGCCAGTGCAGGAGTAAACAACTCTGGTTTAGAAAACTCCGTAAAATTAGCATCATCCTTGTTACATCCTATTAATGAAATAAGGGTAATCGACATTAAAAAAATATATCTTTTCATCTTATTTAGTTTAAAGTATTGTTGTTTACTTCATCCTCTGGAATAGGAAGGTAACCTTGATTAATACTATAGTTAGCTGCAGCACCTTCAAATTCGTTGTATATAATATTTAAATTGCCAGGAGGGTTTGAAGGGTCGAGTAGCGTAATTGTTCCATTATCTCGAGATGTTATGGAGCCTCTGGATAAATCCGTTGGAGCATTGTATGGTATTGGGTGGTACTGTCTTAAAGCTAAATCAGAAAACCTGGCTTGCGCAATATTCCAACGGCGTAGATCAATGTTTCTTATAGCTTGACCTTCCGCAGATAATTCCAAAGGTTTTTCAAAAAACATTAGACGTTCCATTAAACTCGTTTGATCGTACATGATGTTGTCAAAACTTGCACTTGGAGAACCAACTCCTAATTGTACTAACCCCCAGCGTGATCTGACCGCATTAATAGCATTTAATGCATCATTAATTTGATTTTGTCTTATATAACATTCTGCAAGATTTAAGTAAACCTCTGATAGTCTATTAATTGTGACGTTTTTTCCTGATTTATTACGATCTCCAGAGGCAGTAGCTTGCTCGCTATTAGCAATATCTTGGTTTGTATACTTTTTGAACATTGATGCAATAAAGTTATTATTACCCCCACCTAGATTTCCAGCTTGAAGCACATTTGTACTTTGATAAACACGAGTGTCTAGATCATCATTTAATGCAACCATAGCAGAAGCTCTCATGGATACTCTTCTAGTAACTGTTGATCCGTTACCGGCCTGAATAATATTTCTATTATCCAATGGGTCTATTTCTTCATTTAGATATTCTAGAATAAGCCAAGAAGATGGCAGGAAACGCTGTTGACCTCCAAAAGCAAAAGGCGCACTACGTCCTGCTAATCTATTGTGAAGGCTGTTTTCGTCAAATGCATTATCAGTAACATTAAAATCTATAGTGTATGGTATTTCAAATATAGACTCCCTATTAAATTCTCCTTCCGTTGTAAACATCTTAGCCATGTCTGTCTCCAGCTGGTAACCAAAATCATTTATTAAACTTTGATAAAGAACTTTTGCAGTTTCAATGGATGCATCTGTACCCTCGTATAAATAACTATTCGCTAATATCATTGTAGCAGCGCCTTTGGTAATCCTTCCCTTTTCTTCAATCTCACTTGGATTTGGTAAAAACTCAATAGCTTCTTCTAGATCTTGTCTAAAAAATTCTCTTACTTCCTCAGAAGGAGATACATCTCTATTTCTAGCATCTAAATCTTCTTCATATCGATCACGAATAATTACATTCCCGTTGTTAAAAGTAGAATGTAGATAAAAATGATAAAGTCCTCTAAAAAATTGAGCTTCTGCTTTTTGCTTATTCCATTCGTCGATTTCAGGTTGAGAGTTAATTGTGGATTCAATAAGTTCTAATCCATAAAGAGCTTGATTAGCTATAAAAATACCTCGATATAAAGCTGCCCATTTTCTCGAAACTTCTGTCGTCGCAGAGTTATACTCATGTCTATACCAGACTAATCTATCTAGTGGGTTATTACCACCATTTCCTCTGTTGCCGACAGAACCTTCATCAGAATTTAAAGTATTCTCTTCAATACTCAAAACATAATGATGAAATAAACTGTTATATGAAGCATTTATAAGTAAGTTGGTATCCTCTAAATCTTGAATTGTATCAGGAAACTCAGGCGCATTAGGATTTGGTTCTTCTAAATAATCATCACACGAAATGATAAAAAATGCGCAAATAACCGTTAATATATATTGTATTTTATTCATCTTAATTAAAAATTTAATCGTACTCCTAAGTTATAACTTGCTGTAATTGGAATTACTCCAATGTCCAGTCCTCTTCTTTGGATATTATTGCCTCCTACTTCCGGGTCTAGACCTGAATATTCTGTTAATGTTAATACGTTTTGAGCATTAGCGTATATGTTAAATGTCCCTAAACCTAATTTATCAGTAACATCAGTAGGCAACCTATAAGATACAACCACATTCGCTAACCGTATAAAAGAACCATCTTCAATATAAAAATCGGTATCAGGTCTAAAATTGGGATGCAGTGGTGATCGACCCCTAAATGTGGGAATGTTCGTATTTTCATTTACACCAGGAACAAACTGATATAGTAAATCTTGAGAACGTCTGTCATTGATGGCATTGGCTCTAGTAGCGTTATAGACTTCATTACCCACAGAGGCATACCAATTGGTATTGAAATACCAATTCTTATATGTAGCTGATAGATTTAAACCAATTTCAAAATCAGGTAAACCACTACCTCCATAAATACGGTCACCGTTATTTCGCAATTCTCCATTACCATCTGTGTCAATGTATCTTAAATCTCCAATTTCTGCAGTTGTGTTAAATTGGGTGTTGTATGTATCTACTTCAGTTTGGGTCCTTAACAAACCATCTGTCGGAAAAACCAGGAAAGAACCTGCTTCTCTGCCTACCTGAAGACCAATTACATTAGACCTACCATCATTAAAAACAGGAAATGTGTTAAATAATTGTTGATTAATATCTCCGTTTAATCGTATGATTTCGTTTTTGTTAGCGGCAAAAGTACCTAGTATATTCCATCGAATCTTCCCGGTTGTAGGTCTGTAGCGCAAGGAAGCTTCGAATCCACTGTTTTTCATATCACCAACGTTAAATGGAGTGAATCGCTGATTTGCAAAAAGATCTCCAGTAGTGATTCCTATAAAACTTGGCGTTACAGGTAAGTTAACTAGCAAATCTTTCTTATTTCCAGTGTAATAATCAAAAGTCAATTCCAACGTGTTTTTAAAAAAATTTGCGTCTACACCAAAATTACTTTGTGTACTTGTTTCCCATTTTAAATTGGAATTTCCATATCTTGTAACAGCTGCTCCTGGCGATACGATGCTACTACCAGATGAATCTTGAAATGCCGCATCAAAGCCTCCTAATAATACATTCTGAAATGAATAGGATTGAATTCTATCATTACCAGATGTCCCATAACTTGCTCTAAATTTTAGATTATTTACTACAGGTTTTATCTTTTTCCAAAATTTTTCTTCAGAAACATTCCATCCTACAGAGGCTGAAGGAAAAAACGCATATTGACTACCAGAAGCAAATTTATTAGAACCATCATATCTTCCACTAGCGCTTAATAAATATTTCCCATCGTAATTATATTGAAGACGACCAACACTACCTATTCGGCGATCTCTAAAATCTGGATTAATGAAAGGGGTTCCTCTAAGTAATAGACCATTAGAAGCGGCACCTGCTCCAATAGTTCCTTGAGAGAGATTTGTAGGGTTATCGAATAAAAGCCCTTGCGCGAATGTTCCTATTGAAGTGAAATTATCTTGTTCTATAGAGAATAATGCAAGTGCTTCTATTGCATGATTTCCAAAATCTTTAACATAGTTTAAACTACTATTCCAGTTTATCAGTATCCGTCTGCTTCTAGATTCGTATACAAAATTATCAAATTCCGTTTGTTGGGGATTTCCAGCTTGATCAAACGTTTGAAAAGGTGGTTGTGTTTGTGTTTCAAATTCATTAGTAACGACACCACTTGTAAGCATTTTAAATGTTAGATTAGGACTTATTTTGTATCCTATCTCAGAACTTGCGTCAAATCTATAACGCCCCAATTCTCTTACTCTAGTCAAAGCACCAAGAAGTTGATTGATATTGGATAAACGCTCATCATTGTCATCAATAATATTGTTTGAATTACCATCCACACGTTCTAAATATGGGAAAGCACGCTGAGCAAGAATTAATAAGTTGAAATTTGGTCGTTCTCTATCGTCCACAGTAAAACCAAAACTATTATTAAAAGACCAGCGACTTTTCTTTATTCTAAAACCACCTCTCAGATTATATCGTCTTAGTGAGGAATTGATTACATTACCTTCTTGATCAAAATAGCCTAAAGTGAAATTATAATTGGAATTTTCATTTCCTCCTGATATATTTAAATTCGCTCTTCTTAAAATTGCGTTATCGTTTTGTACTAAATCTCTAGGATCATTATCATTAAGTAAACTAAATCTATCCGAGCGAGCAGGTGAAAAAGGAGTGCCTCGAGACTGATCATTTAAATCAAAGAAAATTTGTTCATTAGTATTCATTAAAGCCGCTCTTCTTGTTATTTGTTGGATACCATTACTGTAATTAAATTCTATTTTGGTATTACCTTCTTTTCCCCTTCTTGTGGTAATTAAAATAACCCCCCCTGATGCTCTCACGCCATAAATAGAAGCAGAAGCTGCGTCTTTAAGGACGTCTATTGTTTCTATTTCATTAGGGTTTAATTGTGGGTCGCCAGATTGAGGTACACCATCTACTACAAATAAAGGGTCATTAGAACCAGTTAAAGAAGAAACACCTCTTATAAGAATACCTGAACCTTCTCCTGGTTCTCCACTGGCAGAAGTAACATTTAGCCCTGCAACCTGTCCTCTAAGTGCAGAGCTTACATCGGCAGTAATCACATTTTCAATTTCTTTAGCTTTTACTTGAGAAACAGCACCTGTAACTTCTTTTTTCGATTGAGTCCCGTAACCAATAACTATGATTTCATCTAAGCTGCTAGCTTCTAGTTCCATTCTAATATTCATTGTAGAATTTTTTACTTTTAATGATTGAGATTTAAGGCCCAAATAAGTAAAAATTAGTATGTCTCCTATACTAGCTTCTATTGCAAAGTTTCCATCAAAATTGGTGGATGTTCCTTTAGAGGTATCTTTAATTAAAACATTTATCCCAGGTATTGGTAAACCATCATCTTCTCCTGTAACAGTTCCATTCACAATAATAGTTTGCGAATAAACCGAGAAACTAAAAAATAGTGTAAAAAACACCTGCAGCCAAAACTTTAAATTTTGTGTTTTATGTATTCCGTTAATATATTTCATTTAATTACATTTTATTTTGTTATTCCCCATCATTAAATTTTTATTACTTTTTTTATTAAAACTTGATTATCTGCACTTATTCTCATCAGATAAATTCCTTTAGCAAAAGGAGAAATATCAATTTGTCGTTTGTTTATATTGGTTCCTTTAATTTTTTTGATAGCCTTACCGGTAAGTGTTAAAATGGTAATTTCTAAATCGGTAACGGTATTTTTAAAATTAAAGTTTATAGAGCCTTGAGAAGGATTTGGAAATATATTTAAATCGTTTTGTTCTTGTTCGTCAAAAGAAAGTGTCTGCTGGTTTAATATAATGTCCCCTGTATTACCAGCTACTGTATTATCGTTTTTCCACAAGTTATAAGGATTAGTTTCATTCGAATTCCAATTTGTAAAATCATTTATACTATTTCTTAATACTGCGATATTACCGTCTGAATTTCCTACATATACTCCAAAATTTTGATCATAAGGGTTGGCTACATCACCACCTGAGACATCAATGTCATATCCAATAAGTGCTACTGGAAGTTCACAATAAGCGTTTCCACCACCTACGGCCCAACCAGCAGATTGAATATTTGTGTTTTCTATTCCATTAGTATTGAGCCCAGTAATCCAAAGATTACTATTGTCATCAGGATGTGTCGATGAATCTCCTGCATATATTAAAACCGAATCTCCAACGGGAGATAAATCCCAATCGCCGTCAGTACCAAAGGTTTGTGTCGTATTTCCAACAGGGGTTTCTGCATTATTAATTACGCTGGTTACAATACCATCTCTTCCTAGTTTAAAAACAGTTCCGATACTATGCGCACTAGCAGCAGTCCAAGAAAAGACATCATCGATTCCAAAAGGATTTCCATTACCTGCTATATTAAACGAACCATCACTTTTCCAACTTCTGTTAGAAAAACTAATGGACGTTCCTGGTGTAATATCTTTTAGTATTATAAAAGCTAATTCTCCTATATTACCTTCATCTGCTTTATATCCGACTATAGCTATATCACCTGCAGTCAGCGAAGTTGGTATTGTAACATCTGATATAGTTATTTCTGCAGGAGTACTATTGAAAGTACCTGTAGATACGTTTGTTATTTCAATAATAACTGTTTCCATTTCTTCTGGAATCCCATCATCACTAGATATAATGGCTATATCTAAACTATTTGTACCTTCTAAAATCGTTACCGTTCCTGAAAGCGACATGTAATCGGAACCATCTGTAGTCGCTGTTCCACCTACTGAGTAACCAACAAGTATATCTTCATTTGCGTTAATTCCTGTTGGTAAACTTACCGTAAAGAGACCATTTGTTTGTCCTTCTACCGAATTAGTTGTCCCTTTAATATTAATCTCATCAGTTGATGAAATAAGCGGCATTCCGAAAAGTGCATCATATCTTGGTAAAGAACCATTGTTCCATAATGCTTGATGAGGATGTGGTCTGTTATGATCAAACCAACAAGGGTCTACATTTTGAAAATCAGAGACCCAAGCTACCGCTTGAGTAAGCATATTTTCAACTATTGTTTCTGCGTTTGGTAATGAACTTCTGATGTCCGTACTTTCTGCTAAATCTGTAGCTATGTTATATAGTTTCCAATCTTCAGTAGAAGAGCCATTACCCTTTTTAGTAATTTTGTAGTCTCCATTCATTATAGCAGCATTATGAAAACCATTTTGCGGTCGCATAACATATATAGATTCTCCAGAACGTGCATCTTGATTAGCTACAATATCGTTTAAGAGGGCTTTTCCTTCAAGTAATTTACCACTAGGAACTGCTGCGCCAGCTAATTCCAAAAATGATGGATATAAATCTATTGAAGATACTAAATGATCATAAGTTTGTCCAGTAGATATTTCATTAGGCCAGTGAAAAAACATTGGAACTCGGTGCCCTCCTTCGTCTACACTTCCTTTTCCTTGAGTTAAAGGGTAATTTACCGCTCCTGCTTGTCTGAGTTTACCTCCATTATCACTCATAAATACGATTAATGTGTTGTCTAAAATATTATTTGCTTCTAAAGCGTCTTTTACTAAACCAATACCCTCATCCATTATACTTACCATTGTAGCATATGTAAGGCGATCCTCAACTAATGATGCTCTGAATTCTGCCTCGGTACCCGTCCAATTGTTTGGGATTCTCGCATTTAGGATGTCAGGACTTGCCGCTACTACAGAACTAAATGTACTACCTGGGCTTCCATTTCCATTAGCAGCATCAAACATTGCAATTTTATCAGCAGGGGCTTGCAATGGTGTATGAGGAGCATTATAAGCCAGATACATGAAAAATGGATCAGTATTAGCTGCATTTGTATTTATGTAGTTAACAGCTTCCTCTGTTAATATATTTGTTAAATATTTATCATTATCAAATTCTGTTCGATCTACATAATTTTGATTCCTTAATAAAGGAACTCTATATTCATTGGTTACAGGGTTGCCATTATTTATACTGTTATAATATTGTGCTTCATAATCAGACTCAAAATATTGATGCCCCCCACCAAGCATTCCAAAAAAATAATCAAATCCTCTAGTATTTGGAATAAAGTTGTCAGAAACACCTAGATGCCATTTTCCAATAGCAGCTGTGTTGTAATTGTTTTCTTGTAAAACCTTACTAAAAAATTTTTCATTGGTCGATATCCCATTAGTGTCCTCCACGCTGTTAGGTAAGTTGTATTGTGCACAAATTCTATGTGGATATACACCCGTTAGTAAAGCTGCTCTGCTAGGTCCACAAAAAGGATGTGCTACGTGAGCATTTTTGGCAATCATACCATTATTAGCTAGAGCATCTAATTCTGGAGTTGGTATTATACCGTATTCTTCTGGAAAAGCTGTAGGCCTATTAAAACCTACATCCGTATAGCCTAAATCATCTGCAAAAATTAAAATAATATTGGGTCTTGTGTTTTCAGTTTGAGACCACATATATAGATTTGTAATCATAAAGATCAAAGTCAGGATTGATTTATTTTTTTTTGTAGTCATTATAATTCAAGTTTGAACGTTAAAAAAATCAGTTATGCATAAAAACTGTTCTGGGTGTTTATAAAATATAAAATGCGTTGACCTCAAATGTATGTGTAGATAGCGAAAACAATTAAGTTAATATTAACTTGAACCTGCACGATATTAACTTAATAGCTGTTTTTTTTAGTAATTCTTAAAAAAATGATGCGAAAAATTAGACAATTTGAAATATTCTTGTTTCAGGGTTAAAAAAAACGTACTTGTTGTCTAGTACGTTTTTCTGCTAATTCAGAGGTGTAATCTTTATAAAGTTAAAACTATAATTTTTTCATTTTTTCCCTCATTTTCTTTAACCAAGGCTGCATTTCTTTATAGGTCTTACCAGTAAGTATGGATAATTGATTATGAAAATTTATGCTGGCTTCTTTATTATTTTTTTTCATTTCTTCTTCAGAAATTCTTCCCGCTTTAAATGATTTATTGCTATCTCTATAAGCTTCAACCATTTTCATTCTTATTTTGGAAAGTTCAGATTTTTGTTTCTGATCTAAATCAAATTCTTTTGCTGCGGCTTCAACGTAATAAGTGTTTCGTTCTTGGTGATAATTTCCTTGCCCATAAGAAGTTGAAAACAATACGAACAACAATGAAGTAATAATAATCTTTTTCATGAATTTAAATATTAATAATTATTTTTTTTGCCAAACTCTAATGTATTCGATTTCGAAATCGACAATGCCATCATCTTTTTTGTCATCAGGACTTTTTGCTTCTAACTCTTCTTTAGTGGTAGGTATATCGTGCCATGGGAACGTTTCTTGATCAAGCCATAAACTAATAGGTTTGGTAGCGACATAGCCATTGTAATCATCTGGTAATTTTATTTTTTTTCTATTTTCTTTAGCCCACTTAGTTACTTCTTCCGAGGTCACTTCAGAAAAAAGTTTACCATCGATGTAATATTTGACACCTCCTTCATTCCATTCGACTCCCCATACATGAAAGTCATCTGCAACTCTAAATCCAACGTCTTTTTTTTCAGTATAAGAGGGTTTACCAGTTACAGGTTTCTCCCAATCTCTTATGGACCACCATAATTGACTATCCAAATGTGCTTTGTTAATTTTATTGGTACCACCATATAGTTCAAAAAAGTCAAATTCTAGTTTTTCCCCCATCGACCAAAATGCGCTAGAAACGGGCGCATCAGCAGCTTTACTTTTTATTTCTATATACCCATATTTAAATTCTCTTCTTCCTATTATGCAGGCGGTCGTTATGTTTTGATACGGTAAAGGATCACCAAAAACTGGTTTTCTTATTTCATCACTAAATGGGAAATCTGGTTCCCATCGTGTTTCGAGTATTAACTTTCCATCACTTAATCGATAATTTTTACCGGAAAATTGAGATGGAGCCCTTCCTTTCCAGACATTTTTATTCGGTTTATCGGGATGTTTGTAAAAGGGCTTACCATTTTTAAATTTTCCAACGATATACCATTTATCTTCATCCATTGCCGATGAATCAAACTCGTCACTAATTTCTTGGTTCAATTTCCACTTTCCCTTATTTTTTGGGTCAGATAAAGGAAGAACAACTGCTCCATTATTTTCTTCTGGAATTGGGCTCTGAGAAATGAAACTTTTCTTACCGATACAAGACAGTAAGAATGTGAAATTAAAAAGAAGAAAATAACGATAAATAACAAAAGTTTTATTCATTCTATTTACTAAAAGTGATTAAGATTAAAAGCAAATTTCTAGATTAAAAACATAATGATGTTGTCAAAAATTATCATTTATTAAGTTCAGATTACCTTTATTTGATGAATTGACATTTTAAAAGGTAATATAAAGTGATTATGAGATAAATATTGTCTTTTTTTCTTTGTGGGTATTCCTGTTCTTTGAGTTTGTATCTGTTTAGAATAGCAAATTGAAATTTGTCGCCGTTCAAGCATATACTGTTAATACTTTAATAATTGATAATTAATATTTTGATATTATATGATGAATTCATCTTTTTCTTGGGAGCTTTACAATAAAGCACCAATAGTTGGTATTGTAAGAGGATTGCCAATAGATATTGTGGAAAAAATAGTTGAAACATACCTTCGTGCGGAACTATTTACTATTGAGATTACAATGAACACACCTAACTTTTCTGATATAATAAAAAAACTCAGAAAAGATTTTCCAAACCTTAATGTTGGGGCAGGAACAGTTTGTACAATGAAAGATTTGCATAATGCTTTGGATGCGGGATCTCAATTTATAGTTACACCAATCGTTGATGTTCAGGTAATAGAGTACTGTGTTTCTAAAGGTATTCCAATTTTCCCAGGAGCTTTTACTCCTTCAGAAATATATAAGGCCTGGTCGTTAGGGGCTACTGGTGTAAAAGTTTTTCCTGCTACGCAGTTAGGGGTGCAGTACATTAAGGATGTTTTGGCTCCTTTGGATATGATTAAATTAGTGCCAACTGGGGGAGTTAACAAAGATAATATAGCGGCATTTTTTGAAGCTGGTGCTGTAGGAGTTGGTATGGGAAGTTCACTTTTTAACAAAGATTTAATCAATTCTAATGATTTTGAGGGGCTTTTGAATCATTTCAAGAAAATAAAGAGTAAAATCGGATCTTTTTTAAATAATTGAAGTAATAAAACTAAAAAAACAACATAAATAATTGATAATCAATTGTTTGTTATTGTTTTGTTCTCTTTTGATTTAGGGATATTAATTAATAAATACTTGTCTGGTTAGTATATCGTTAATTACTTGTTAAATAATTATCAAATTTATTTTTTTATATTTGACAACTGTGAAACTTGTAATAAAAAATAGCGATACACTAAAAGATAAACGTCTTAGTGTTGTAGAAAAACTTGATCCTTGCTTAGATTCTGTTTGGCATTATCATTCGGAGTTTGAACTTTTGTATATATCAAGTAGTTTCGGAATTCGTTTTGTTGGAGATAATGTTTCACCTTTTAGTCCTGGAGATTTAGTGTTGGTAGGTTCCTATCTTCCACATTTGTGGCGAAATGATATGGCATATTATAATGATGAAGAAAATGAAGAAATTAGAAAAGTAAAAACAATTGTAACTAAGTTCACTAAAGATTTTATAGGTGAAGATACTTTTAGTAATCCTGAGTTTTCCGAAATAGATAGACTTCTTAATGAATCAAAATATGGGATTAGTTTTGGTGGCGAGGTAAGTTCAGAGCTACATAAAGATTTACTTGAATTACCAAATTTATCACGCCCTGAACAAAGTATTCAGTTATTAAATATTCTTTACCAACTGTCTAAAACTGACAATAAAGTTTTTCTGTCCTCCACAGATATGAGACAGTTTACTAAGAAGCATTCCTATAGAATAGATGCGGTTATAAAGTATATTTCAGATAATTATGCTGTTGATATGACATTAAACGATGTGGCTGAAGTCGCTTGTATGACTACGAATTCATTTTGTAGATTTTTTAAAAAAATGACAAACAAGTCGTTTACTCAGTTTTTGAATGAAGTTCGCATACGTAATGCCTCCAGAATGCTTGTTCAGGAGAATGTTTCTGTATCAACTGTTTGCTATGCGGTAGGGTATAATTCCATAACTAATTTTAACAAACAGTTTAAGCAGATAATGGGAGCCACTCCTAAAGACTACCGATTATCAATTTAACAAATTAGAAAATATTTTAAGGTAAAATTGAGTTATTAAATGATAATTTAATTGATCTTTTTATGTTAATTATCCAGTTATTTTATTAAAAATTTATCAGGTATTTAATTTAATTCAAAAATTATTTTAAAAACGTGATACTACAATCAATAAAATAACTCGCTTTTTATGGGAAATCCACATTTTTTTAAGAAAAAAAAATCCACGTTTAGAATAAAAATCCCAAAACCAAAGGTGAAAATAATTTCACTGTTTTTTGTTGTGTTTTGCTGTTTTGCAAATTTTACTTTTGCATCTAATATTGTTAGGGATTACAAAAACAAAAAAGAATTACAAGAAATTCTTATATCTGGTATTGTATCCGGCCCTAATGGGCCTATACCAGGAGTTAATATTTTAGTAAAAGGAACTACCGTAGGAACACAGACTGATTTTGATGGAAATTATAGTATTAGAGTGCAGGATAATAATGCTGTACTAATATTTTCTTATGTAGGGTTTACGACTCAAGAAATAGGTGTAGGTAGCAATAGTATAATTAATGTTACTTTAGAAGAGGATGCTGGATTATTGGATGAAATTGTTGTTGTAGGGTATGGAAATAAAAAAAGAGGTGAAGTTACTGGTTCTATAAGTACCCTTAGAGCAGAAGAAATAGAAAATACTTCGAACAGAGAGATAGCTAAATCTTTAGCTGGTAGAGTAACAGGTTTGATTGTTTCCGATAGAGGGGGGTTACCAGGGTCTAACAATGATGTTACCTTATTAATTAGAGGGCAAGCAACATTGGGCAATAACGCACCCTTAATTTTGATAGATGGTATCCCAGCTGGAATTGGTACATTTAATCAATTATCGCCTCAAGATATCGAAAACGTTAGTATTTTAAAAGATGGTGCGGCGGCTGTTTACGGTAATAGAGCTGCTAATGGAGTTATATTGGTAACTACAAAAAGAGGTAAATCTGGTAAACTTAGAATCAATGCTTCTACTTCTTATACTGTTTCTACATTCTCATCAAAACCTAGTTTAACGAGTTCTGAGCAATATGCGATTTATGAAAATGAAATAGCAGATAGATTAGGTAATGCGTTACCATTTACAGAATCAGACATACAGAATTTTGCATCTGGATCAGATCCATTAAATTTCCCAAATACCAACTGGTTTGAGGGTACTTTTGCTACTACAGCTCCAGAAAGTAGGAATTCAATTTCTATTTCTGGAGGAGGGAAAAAAGCTAACTATTTTGTGAGTTTGGATAATTTGCAAAGAGAAGGTTTATTCGCTTCTGGAGATACAGATTTTAAGCAAAACCAAATTAGATCAAATATAGATTTAAACATTACTGATAATTTAAAGTTTAGTGTAGATTTATCTGGTAGATTTGCAAAAAATAGAGCTCCAGGAGTTCCTGTAAGTTTTATTTATAAACATATTTATGCAAACCTTCCTACGGAAATTGATGTGTATCCAAATGGATTACCTGCTAGAGGAGGAGAAAATGGTGCAAACCCCATAATAATGTCTAGTAGAATAGCTGGATTTAATGATAATAACGTTAATGATCTTAGAGGAAGATTGGCTATTGATTGGAAGTTAGATCGCTTAACAGAAGGTTTAAGTTTTAATGCGTATGCAGGACTTAGAAGAACTTTGACTACCCAGAGAGATTTTTATAATCCATGGATCTATTATGTTTTAAATCAAGGTGCAAATGAGTTTGAAGAAAATATTGGTTTTTCCCAGCAAGGATCAGTTAATATTTTAAGGAACACTTCTTTTGAGTTTGATGAAACTTTACTGAATGCTTCTTTACGTTATAAGCGCAAATTCGCAAATGCTCATTCCGTTAATGCATTGGCAGCTTTTGAACAAATTACGACGGAGACAAGCACATTTTTTGCACAAGCTAATAATTTACCAACGGATCAATTACCTTTCTTGTTTGCAGGAGATCCTGAAACAGCCATAAATGGAGGAACTGCTTCTGAATTGGCTCTTTTAAGTTATTTTGGGACTTTATCTTATGATTATGATAAGAGGTATTTCATAGATTTAATGTTAAGAAGGGATGGCTCTAGTAGATTTGGTCCTGGTAAGCGATTTGGTACTTTCTATAGTGTCGGTGGTAATTGGGCAATAGGTAACGAAAAATTTATGGAAAATGTCTCTTGGTTAAACGCATTGAACATCAAAGGGTCTTATTCTGTGCTAGGTAATGATAGAATTGCACCTTTCGGATTCCTTTCCCAATTTAGTTTTGGTAACAATAATCCTGGTGTCCCAAGACCTAATTATTACGTTTTTGGAGAGTCTGGAGCGGTATTTAATGGTTTTAGAACAAATGGTCCTGCAAATCCTGATGTTACCTGGGAAACTGCAGAGACGGGAAATATTGCTATAGTATTTTCACTATTCAATAATAGATTATCAGGAGAAGTGAATTTTTATAGGCAAAGAAGATCAGATATCTTAGTGAATAATCAAGGGCAAATCCCTGACTTTTCAGGTTTAGAAAACTTACCTCCAGAAAATCTTGGGATTGTTGATAGTGAAGGTATAGAAATTACGCTAGGGTGGTCAGATAAGATTGGAAATGTTGGGTACAATTTAGGTTTTAATTTAACGCAAGCTCAAAATGAAGTGGTGTTTTTACCTCAGCCAGAAAACCTTCCAGAAAGACAAGATATAACAGGTTTTAGTATTGGTTCTTATGTTGTGGCGCCTACAAATGGAATTTTTTCTAATCAAACACAAGTAGATGATGCTCCAGCAACAATAGCTGGTACTGTAGAAGGGGAGCCGTTTTATCGAGATATTAATGAAGATGGTGTTATAGATAATCAAGATTGGATTAGAATAAATTCTTCTAATATTCCAGAAATTCAATATGGTATTACAGCTGGTGTAAACTATAAAAATGTTAATTTGAATCTTTTGTTTCAAGGACAAGCCAAAGCACAAGCCTTAGTTTTCTTTGATCAGTTAGGGTCTAAACCTGAACAGATTTTTACAGATAGATGGACCCCAAATAATAGGGGAGCTAGATACCCAAGAGCATTTGGTTTAAATGATCAGTATAGTGGAGCTCAGGATAATAATAATTCTGTGTTTGCTGATTTGTGGTACCATGATGCATCTTTTTTAAGGTTAAAAGAAGTAGAAATTGGGTATACATTATCAAAAGAGAAAACAACCTTTGCAGATATAAAACTTTTTGCTAGAGGTTTTAATTTATTAACCATGTTTTCAGAAATACAGGATCTTGGTCTAGATCCAGAAGCAACGGGGTATAATAATTTTAGAGACTCCACGTATCCGTCGTTAAAGTCATATACGTTTGGTATGAATATTACTTTTTAAAAAAACAAAATTATGAAACAGTTAAAAAAAATTTTCTTTTTCATTGTTGCTATTGTGTTAGCAACAAGTTGTGAAGACGTTTTAGAAACACAAGATTTAAGTGCTTTTTCAGAAGACACTGTTTATAGCACTCCGGATCTTTTAGAAGGAGTTGTTTTTTCTGCCTATAATAGTACAGAAGGTTGGGGTTTTAATAAATCGATTTGGTGGTCAAGAAGATATAATATTGAAGCAGGCTCTTTTGAAGCCAAATTTAATTTTAGAGATTTGGATAGATTACGTTTAAGGGGTAATGGTTGGACAGCACAAAATGCGGGAGATTTTAGAGATAAATGGAGAGATAATTTTCGTTTTATTAATGAGATCAATCAATTTATGGACAATGTAGATGATAGTGAAGCTATGGCATTAGATCCAGATAGGGTAATTTCTTTAAAAGCGGAAATGAAGTTTTTGAGAGCTAATATTTACACTAAAATGATAAAAATGTTTGGAGGTGTTCCCATTTTTACTACTGCATTTGGATTAGATTCTGATTTTGATGTTCAGAGAAATTCGTATGAGGAATGTGTGGATTTTATAGTTAAAGAATTAGACGAAGCGGCAGCAGCCTTACCTGAAACTAGATCGGCTGAAGAGTTTGGTAGAGCAACTAAATTAGCAGCTTTGGCCGTAAAAAGTAGAACATTGCTTTTTGCTGCGAGTGTATTACACGATCCTTCTACAGAACCAAGTGGGCCTTTGTATGATTATCCCAAAGATTCCAAATGGAAAGATGCGGCAGATGCCGCTCAAGAAGTAATAGATATTGTTGGCGCTAGAGATTTAATTGCTACATCTAATGCGGAAGCATATAGGAATTTGTTTCTATCAGTTAATAACGATATCATATTTGCGAGACCTTATGGAGGTGATTTGTATGATTTTGGATTAGATGCCAATTCATTAATCGATCAAACACAATCTCCTTCAGGTTTTGGTGGTTGGGGTATCTCTTCACCAACGCACAATTTTGCCTTAGAGTTCAATATGGCAGATGGAACTACTACAGATGGTTCAAGTTATGACCCTGTGAATCCAAATGATAATAGAGAAATGAGGTATTATGCGAATTTGAATTTTCAAGGGGCAGAATTTAGAGGTCGTTCTGTTGATTATGCTTTATGTCCTTCTGACCCAACGCTACATGGTTTAGATTCTCCTGCAGGTTCCACCGTTGGTAGTCCAGGAAATGATTTACATTCTTCAAAAACTGGTTATAATATTAGAAAATTTCATAATGAAAATTTATCATCTATAAATGAAACTACTGCTGGTAGACCGTATGTTTTATATCGTTTAGCGGAAATTTACCTAAATTATGCAGAAGCCCAGTATCAACTTGGTCAAGAAGGTATTGCTAGAGATTTTCTAAATAAAGTGTCTAGCCGAGCGCTTCAGCCATTAATTACTGAGGGTGGATCAGATCTTTTAGCAGCTATTAAAAGAGAAAGAAGAATTGAGTTAGCTTTTGAAGGGCATAACTTTTGGGATGAAAGAAGATGGATGAATACAGAAAATTTAGGTTTTGATATTAAAGGTTTAAAATGGGAGAAAGATGGCACGGGTAATTTGAGCCATACAGAAGAAACTGTTGTTACAAGACCTTGGTTTGATAGGCAATATTATGTGCCTATTCCTAATGATGAAATATTAAAGGCACCTTCATTATTACAAAATGTAGGGTATTAAAATGTTGATATTACTAGGTCATTTATCGTTTTATTGAAAAAAAATCATCTCGGTAAATTCAAAAAAACTAAAAGTACTTTTAGTTTAATATATTTATTTATTAGCCTTTTTAATGAAGTTTTTTTGTTACATAACAAAAAAACTTCATTGATTTTAATTCATAATTTGGTAAAAGAGCTATTCTGTTTGTTTTACTTTTGAAGGTGCTAAACTTGTAATGAGTAAGGTAAGTTCGATAAAAGAAAACCTTACAAGTTCGAGTTTTTTATTATCACAAAAGTTTGTTTAAATAATCATTTTCTGACAGCAACATGATGTCAATTTTTATTGTTTTTTTTAAATAACAATAAAATAGATTATATAAAATGACGTTGCTCTCTAGCGTTTTTAAGAATGATGATAATAACTTAAGGCATAGAAATTATTATAAACCTATTTTCTTGTATTTGATTTTTTTATATAACCTAATAATATAAACTGAATCTTCTTTTTTATATGGATAAAGGTAAATGAGTGTTATTAAATGATAACTTTTATAGATTGTGATTTCTGTTTACAAAGTATTTTTGCTTTTTTGAATGTATACTATGAGAAAAATACAAACATTTCTTTTTGTAGCCTTATTATCGGGAATAGTTAAGGCTCAGAATAAACCCAATATCATTTTTTTATTTGCTGATGATGCCGGTTACGCGGATTTTGGATTTCATGGAAGTGAAGTGATGAAAACACCAAATCTTGATAAACTTGCAAGACAAGGTGTGAAATTTACACAAGGTTATGTTACTGATGCGACTTGTGGTCCATCTAGAGCAGGCTTAATTACTGGTAAGTACCAACAGCGTTTCGGTTATCAGGAAATTAATGTACCAAACTATATGAGTAAAAACTCAAAGTTTTTGGGTGATGATATGGGGCTACCACTGGATCAAAAAACGATAGCAGATTATTTAAAAAAGCTTGGATATACAAACGCAGTTTACGGCAAGTGGCATTTAGGCAATGCCGACCGTTTCCATCCTTTAAAAAGAGGCTTTGATGAATTTTATGGCTTTAGAGGTGGAGCTCGAAGTTATTTTGGGTACGATAATTTTGAAGGAGTTCATCACGATAATAAAATGGAACGAAATTTCGGAAATTTTGAAGAACCTAAACAGTATGCAACGGATGCATTTGCTGATGAAGCAGTTTCATTTATTGAGAGGAATAAAAACAAACCATTTTTTGTTTATTTAGCTTTTAATGCGGTGCATACACCAATGCACGCTACTGAAGAAGATCTAAAACAGTTTCCTAAACTAAAAGGCAAACGTAAAGAAGTAGCTGCAATGACATTAGCACTTGATAGAGCTTGCGGTAAAGTATTGGACAAGTTAAAAGAATTAGGGTTAGAAGAAAATACTATTATTGTGTTTTCTAATGATAATGGTGGTCCAACGGATAAAAACGCATCACTGAATTTACCATTAAGCGGAACCAAATCAAACCATTTAGAAGGTGGTTTAAGAGTCCCTTTTTTAATCAAATGGCCTGAAAAATTGAAGGCAGGTAAAATATATGATTATCCTGTAAGTACTTTTGATTTACTACCTACATTCTATGCTGCAGCTGGTGGAAATACAAAAGATTTAAAAGATATAGATGGTGTAGATTTAATACCTTTTGTAAATAAATTAAGCAAAGAAAGACCACACGAAGATTTATATTGGAAAAAAGAAGCACGTGCTGTTTACAGACATAATGATTGGAAATTAATTCGTTTTGCAGACAGACCTGCAGAATTGTACGATGTATCTACTGATGTAACCGAAGAAAATAACTTAGCAGCAAAATATCCTGAACGTGTAAAAAACATGTTTAAAAAACTCTTTGAATGGGAATTAACTCAAGAACGACCTCTATGGATGCTTCAACAACGTTTTGAAAAATACGATATAGACAGGATGGATCGTTATAGAACTCCAAAATTAGTAAAAGAAGAAATGGAAAAATATAATAAGAATTAAGTTCTAATAAGATATGTAAACTTGAAACTGATTATCATAAATGATATGTGAAATTTCCTATTCTTAGCTGTGTTTTACTTTACAATGATCACTTATGTAGGTTGTAAAGCATAAGATCAACCAAGAAATAAGAAAACACAAAACAAGTTGAAGTAATACCTTTTCAGATCTAGAAAACAAGGGTAATTGGATATCCCAGCAGCAGTGTAGCGACCAACAAAAAAATGATCAATCATATTTCAATCAGGAAAAACTAACAATTAATAAATAATAAAATTCTCAAAATAAAAGATAATAATTATATGAGCACAGGTTCAAATATTCATAATAAAGCCATAACAAATACTTCTAACAGTCCATACGTAAAACTGAAGAGTATCAATTTTGGTGATTGCAAATGGAGTTCAGGATTTTGGTCTGAAAAAGTAAAAGTAGCAGAAGAACGCATGTTACCTTATATGGGTGATTTATTATGTGGTGATATTGGTCATGGGCTTAATAATTTTAAAATAGCAGCTGGAGAAAAAGAGGGCGTGCACAAAGGATTCTACTGGCATGATGGGGACTTTTTTAAGTTTATGGAAGCCAAGATGTATATTTATGGACAAACTAAGGATACCTCTATTCTAAAAGAACTGGACGAGTATATTGAGATAATCGAAAAAGCTCAGGAAGAAGACGGTTATATACATACGCATATACAAATTACGGAAGGTGCAGATCGATTTGAGAATAGGAAATACCATGAAATGTATAATTTTGGTCATCTTTTTATTTCAGCATCTGTACACAATCGTATTACAGGACAGCATAATTTTTTGGACATAGCAATCAAGCAAGCCGATTTGTTATATACTTATTTTATGCCAGATACAAAGCATTACCAACGCTTTGGCTTTAATCAAACTCAAATTATGGGTCTGGTAGAATTATATAGAACAGTAAAAGACAAGAAATACCTAAAGCTTGCCGAAAAGTTCATCAATAGACGAGGTACGTTTGAGATAAAACACGATTCTACAACTGTTGGTTATCCTATTGGTGATATGGTACAAGAACGTACTCCTTTTAGAGAATCTGAAGAAGCTGTTGGTCACGCTGTGTTAGCTTTGTATTATTATGCGGGAGCAGCTGATGTCTATGCAGAAACTGGAGAAAAAGAACTCATTGATGCTTTGGATAAACTTTGGGAAAACGTTACTGGTAAAAAAATGTACGTGACCGGTGCCGTTGGTCAAGCCCACTATGGAGCTTCGACAAGCTTGGATATGATAGAAGAAGGCTTCATCGATGCCTATATGATGCCTAATATGACGGCTTATAACGAAACTTGTGCAAATCTTTGTAATGCTATGTTTAGTAGTCGTATGATGGGGCTTAAAGGAGAATCTAGATATGCGGATATTATTGAGTTAGTTCTATATAATAGTGGATTGTCTGGCATTAGCTTAGAAGGTAAAGATTATTTTTATTCTAATCCATTACGAATGGTAAATAACTCTAGAGATTATGGAGCAAACGATAATGCTACAGAAAGCCCCGTAAGAGAGTCTTATTTAGAATGTTTTTGTTGCCCACCCAATTTGGTGCGTACCATATGTAAAACTTCAGGATGGGCTTATAATTTGTCTGAGAATGGAGTAGCTGTAGTGTTATTCGGAGGAAATAATTTAAACACTACTATGTTAGATGGTTCTGCGTTAAAATTATCTCAAGACACTGAATATCCTTGGAAAGGGTTTGTTAAAATAACAGTGGATGCGTGTAAAAACGATGCTTTTGATATTCAAATTCGGATTCCAAAATGGGCAGTTGGTAGTATGTTAAAAGTAAATGGAGAAGATGCAAATGTTACGATAAATCCTGGAACGTTTGCAACCATTAATAGAATCTGGAGAGCTGGTGATATTATCACTTTGGATATGCCGATGGAGATAAAACGCCTAGAAGGTCATAACAGAATCGAAGAAACTAGAAATCAGATCGCTATAAAAAGAGGGCCTATTGTATATTGTTTAGAAACACCTGATTTACCTAAAAACACATCCATTCTTAATGCTTACATAAACGGAGGTGCTCAATTAGAAGCAATACATAAACCTGACTTCTTAGAAGGAGTTACTGTTATTGAAACAGAATTGTTATTAAGAGAAGATAGAAACCAAGATATGTATCAGGAAATTTCAAAACCAGTTTTCAAAACTCATAAAACACAACTTGTACCGTATTACTCTTGGAGCAATAGAGGTCAAGCGGAAATGACGGTATTTATTCCCGTTTTATGGAATAATTAAAATAATGAAAAGTAAGTTAATAGCAATAGCGATATGTTTAACACTGTCCTTATCGATACAAGGACAACATTTACTTGAACTACCTAAAAATATAAAACCAGAGGATCGTATTTGTTTTGCATTATATACGGTTCATGAAAACACGGTAAAACTCAATGCACAGTTCTATCCTATAAAAAATTTTGAACCTTTTGAAGCTTACTTAGAAATTCAAGAAAATGAAAAGTGGATAATCAAAGATACAGCAGCAATTCAGTATCCTGGTTACACAGCGCTCTTTAGATTAGAGAATTGGGATGATACTAAAGAAAAAAAATACCGAGTCGTACATAATGACAAGGCGTTTTATGAAGGAATTATTCGAAAAAATCCAATTCATAAAGATGAGTTTGTTTTAGCTGCTTTAACCTGTAATTCGATATATCCAGAGCATGGGGGTGATATTCCTAGAACGGATATTATAGATAACATTAAAAAAATACAGCCAGATTTACTGTTTTTCTCTGGTGACCAAGTTTACGACCATAGCCAGCATTATCTATACTGGTTAAAATTTGGAAGAGATTTTGGAGACGTTATCAGAAATACACCAACAATATGTATTGTTGACGATCATGACGTTGGTCAAGGCAATATTTGGGGTAATGGCGGTATAAAAAGTGAAGATAGAAGAGGGGTTTTAGGAGGTTATTACATGCCTGTGGAGTATATAAAAGAAGTAGAAAGAGCACAAACAAGCCACTTGCCAGACCCTTACGACCCAACACCTATTGCGCAAGGTATTGGTGTTTATTATACAGACTTAAATTGGGGAGGTATAAGCTTTGCCATTCTTGAGGATAGAAAATTTAAATCAGGACCAGGAAGAATTTTCAAACATAAAGGAAAAGTCATCGATGCTATTTTTGACCCAAAAGTCAACACTAAAGATTTTGACGACCCTAAAGCGTTCTTATTAGGTGAAAGACAACTTCAGTTTTTAGGTGATTGGACGACGGATTGGAAAAATGCCGAAATGAAAACGGTGCTATCGCAAACCATTTTTGCTATGGCAAACAATTATACAGGTAAGCACAATAGAGAAATTTTCGCTGATTTTGATTCTAACGGATGGCCACAAAGTGGAAGAAATAGGGCACTAAAAGCAATACGAAAAAGTTTTTCGCCTATGATTGGGGGAGACCAGCATTTGGGTAGTCTATTACACCATGGTGTTGATGATTGGAATGATGCAGGATATTCGTTTTGTACGCCAGCTATCGCTAATTATTGGTTGCGTTGGTGGGATCCAAAAGAAGCAGGGGCTAATTCAGTAAAAGGAGAACCAGGCTATACAGGAGAATTTTTAGATGGCTTTCAAAATAAGATTACAGTCAAAGCAGTTGCAAATCCTTCGTTAGAAGAAATTAACCAAGGTGGTAAACTGTCTACCAGAGTTGCCGGTTTTGGATTAGTCAAATACAATAAACCAGACAGAACCATCACTTTTGAATGTTGGCCAAGAAACATAGATATCACAAATCCAAAAAGCAAACAATATAAAGGTTGGCCAATTACAATTTCGCAATTTGATAATTTTAATCCTAGAAATTATTTCGAACTGCCTACATTCCAATTATCAAAAGACAACCAAGTTGTAACTGTAAGAAACAACACAACTGGAGAATTAGAATCCTCTGTTAGAACTAAAGGTAAGTTGTATCAACCAAAAACTCTTAAATCTGGTTCTTACAAAATCGAAATAGGCGAAAATGATGCTGAAAAAAAATATTTTGAAGTATTCGCAACAAAAAAGAATAAGAAAAAAATAACTGTAGAGTTTTGAAATAATATCATGAATTATATAAAGTATATTAAAAATACATCATTGTTGTTTATTATTTCAGTGTTTTGTTTAAGTTCTGGTTTTAGTCAAACTAATATCTTTACTGAAGTTGATGAAGAATTCCCCCGTCAAGATAAAAACTTAAGAAAATGGGATGCTCCAGTTGTAGCGGATTTAGACCAAGATGGTTATCAGGACTTATTGATTAATGATCATGGATTTGGAGTTCAAGTACAATGGAATAACAATGGGAAATTTGCAAAGCCGTACGATATTATCATGGGAGATCTACATGGTATTTCTGTTGGTGATATTGATAAGGACGGTAATTTAGAAGTAATTATGTCCCGTGGGGGAGGCTCTGGAAGTAATGCTAGGAATTCAAAATTATATCGTGTTACTAGAGATAGAAAATTTATTGAGCTGGACGATTTTGATGAGCCACTAGCTATGATGCGTGGTAGAACAGTTGCTTTTATTGATGGGGATAATGATGGGGATCTGGACTTACTTAATTTTGCATTTCCAGATTCAGCTAAAAAAGGTGAAAGCGAAAATTATATTTATAAAAATAATGGTAAAGGCGAATTAACCCTGCACTCGATGTTGCCTGCTAGTAAAGCAAATGGACAAAAAACATTGATTACCGATTTTAATGGAGATACTATTTTTGATATTATTCTTTATGGCGAAGGTGTTATAAAAGCCTATCAAGGGAATGGTGATTTAACTTACAAAGATGTTTCGAAAAAAATATTTCCAAGAGATATAGAGGGAGTAAGTGGAATTACGGAAATTGATTTTGATAACGACGGGGATTTCGATATATATATAACAAGAGGGCAAGAATTCGAAAAAGGTGAATCTTTTTATGATGAGGAAACAAAGACATTTGGTTTTTTTACAAAAAGAGGGGAATTTCAGCTTGAAGATATAGAAATTGGTGATGTTCTAAATTTAGAAAATTTTCAATCTCAATGGCCCAATAACAATACTTATTTTATAGGAGAAGCTTCGTATGATTATCAATTTAAAGGAGAAACTCATTCAGGAAAAAATATAAGACTTGTTAATAGTGATGCATTAGGTTTTCCTGACAATGCCAATTATAAAGAAAAAAAAGGATGGTATATCGGGTATGTTGGTAACAAGAAATGGCGAATAGCTGGTTTTCTCTGGGCACCTGCTACGGGAATTGTACATGGTGTTTCATCTTACCCCAAAACAAAGAACCCGGAAGGATTAAATGATATTCTACTAGAAAATATAGGAAATAAGTTTAAAGACATCACAAAAGAATTTGGTTTGTCAAAAAAAGAACACAATATGGCTGCAAGTGTAGCTGATTTTGATAACAATGGATTTCAAGATTTATTAGTGGTTAGACGAGGTGATTTGATTCACGCTAATGAATCCACAATTTATCTAAATGAAGGAAGGTCTGGATTTAAGAAACTTCATGGTCACAATGTGATCTCTACAGAATTAGGTGCAATAGGAATGGCGGTTGAAACTTTGGATTATAATCAAGATGGAAAAGTAGATGTAATTATAGGAAACGAACGTGGATTATGGCATTTGTTTAAAAATCAATCAGTAAATAAGTTGAATGGTTATTTAACTGTTAAAGTCGGAAATTCTAAATCTGGCGTATCTGCATTGGGTGCAACAGTTGAAGTGAAATCTTGTAAAAATAATCAAATACAACGTGTAGGTGCTACAGGTGCTCAGTATTCTTTAAGCAATAATACATTGGTACATTTCGGTTTAGGAAATTGCTTTTCAGCAGAAGTAAAAGTCATCTGGACCAATGGAGAAACTGAAACAAAAACTGTTTCAACAATTAATAAAATAATAAAAATAGGGAACTAATTAAAACTAAGAATATATGAGTTCATTCAAAAAAAATGCGTACACCTATTCAATCATTGTAGCATTAGGAGGTTTCGTGTTTGGTTTAGACGCTGCTTTGATTTCTGGGGCGTTTAAATTTATTACGGCAGAATTTAATCTGAATGATTGGCAGGTTGGGGCTCTCGGGTTTGGACCTGGAATTGGAGTTTTAGTTGCTTTGCCATTAGCAGCATGGGCAAGCAATAAATATGGTCGTAAATCTACATTGAAAATTATAGCAGCTTTATATCTTGTTTCAGCACTAGGATCTGCGTTCGCTCCCTCGTTTATCACATTGTTAATAGCACGTTTTTTAGGCGGACTAGCATTTAGTTCTATTACATTGGCAGCAATGTATATAGGTGAAATTGCACCTGCCAATTGGCGTGGTAAATTAGTGTCCATGACGCAAATAAATATTGTAATTGGTTTAACAGCGGCTTATTTTATAAACTATTGGTTACTGACCGTTACAAACAGTGATGCAGAATGGATTCACAGTTTAGGTATAAAACAGCACACATGGAGATGGATGTTGGGGATTGAAATTGTACCAGCATTAATTTGGTTTGGTTTACTGTATCTGGTCCCTCGAAGCCCTGCTTGGTTAGTTTATAAAGATAAGTTAGATGAAGCAAAACTGACATTAAGTAAAGTAATGCCTGAAGATGAAATTGATACACATATTTCTGAAATGCAGCAAAGTGTAACAGAAAGTAATCAAAACAATTCAGTAGGCTCTCAGTTAAAAGAAATATTTAGCTCAAAAATGACCATAATTGTTATTGTTGCTTTAACCATGTCATTGGTACAGCAATTTACGGGTATTAATGCAGTTTTAACCTACGCGCCAACAGTAATGGAACAATTAGGCTTAGGAGAGCAGGCAGCATTTCAACAAGCTATTTGGATTGGCTTAGTAAGTATTTTGTTTACAGTTTTATCAATTATTTTAATCGATAAAGTTGGCAGGCGCCCAATGATGATTTGGGGATTAGTTTGGGTTGTTTTAAGCTTAGGAATTTGTGCTTATGGTTTTGGTGCAGCTAAATATGAGTTAACTGATGTAGCTATTGCGGAGATGAGTGATATTCCTGAAGTAACAAAACTCACAACATTAGTTGGTAAACAGTTTGAAACCGATATTGAATTTAAAGAAGCCATAAAAGGTATTATGGGAGATATTTCAGCAAGAGATAATTCAAGTGTGTTTTTGCAAAAATCCGCAGTACTCAATGCTACTTTAATTCTTATTGGAATTTTGAGTTTTATTGCAGCGTTTCATTTTTCGGTCGGGCCAATAATGTGGGTATTGTTATCTGAGATCTTCCCAATTTCTTTACGTGGAATTGCTATTCCTTTTTTTGCCTTAATATCAAGTACGATTAGTGCACTGACACAATTCTTTTTTCCATGGCAACTTGCCAATATGGGAGCAAGTAGCATCTTTTTGTTTTATGCAGGAATCGTTTTTGTTGGCTTATTAATACTCGTCAAGTTTTTACCAGAAACTAAAAATCTTACGATCGAAGAAATTCAAGCAAAATTGAAAAAAAAATAAATGTTTAATAAAAACAAGTAATTATGAAAATAAATAATAAGACACAATTATGGCTTTTAGTTTTATTGATCATAATTGTCAATATTTCATGTTCAAATAATGATGAATCTAATTCAGATGTTGAAGAAATTGATCCTGACGATACTGATAATCCAGTTGATAATCCTAATTTTCCACTATCAGATCAAGATAATACAGGGAATTGGGTTCTTAATTCAGAAATAAGTGACGAATTTGATACAGGTTCATTAGACGAAGATAAATGGCAAATCCAAGGAAAAGATGGAGTGTATAAGTCTAATTTTGTGGGTAGGCATCCTTCTCAGTTTTCACCTAATAATGCTATCGTAGAAGATGGTAAGCTTAAAATTTTGACAAAATGGGAACCCGATTTTCCTTTTTCTGATGCGACACGAGAACAATGTGGAGAAACCTATAGCTATGAAAATATTACAACAGCTGCGGTAATTAGTAGAAAACAATTTCAATACGGTTATATGGAAATACGTTCTAAATCAGCTAAGGCAAGAATAACTAGCTCATTCTGGACGACAGGTTTTCAATCAGAGTTAGATATGTTTGAAATGTTTGGTGATCCTAAACCAGGAGAAACTAGTCTTGACTGGCAGAAAAGATTAAAATTTAATATGATAAGTTGGAATCCAGACAATCCGTATTATTTACCTGATGGAAATGGCCCGGCACATACTAGAAATATTCAAGCAGAAAATAATACTGCTGATGATTTTCACGTGTATGGTTTTGAGTGGACAGCTGATTTTATAAAAGTGTATATCGATGGTGAGTTACATCCACTCGGAACAATTTTAAAATCTCAGGTTACTAATAATGGAGCAGATCCAGATCGATGGGTTACAGATGTGGCTTATTGGATTTGGTTTGATTCCGAAACGTTTTGTTTTTTGGGATTACCAGAAGCAGCAGATTTACCAGTGGCTTACGAAATCGATTATGTACGAATTTGGCAAAATAACTAATCATTTAGAAACAGATCTGCCGTTAAAAATATTTCTATATACTACTCTCAATTGTCTAAATTCATGAAAAATAAACCATTATTATTAGGACTTTTATTCATCACTCTTCTTAGCGCGTGTAGTCCAAAATCAGAAAAAAAATATAAAACGCTTAAAGAAAAAGCTCTTGGTAAAATTGAACATCTTGAGAGTTTAATGAGTAAAGCGGAAGAAAAATCTTTAGATGTAACAAGAGAAGAAACAACAATATGGTTCTCTAAAGAGTTCCTGAAATTTGCAGATTGGGACGAAGCGAATAAAAATGCAGTTTCAAAGTTGTTCGGTTACGAGCGTTTTTATGCTAAAAACAAAGATTCGTTAGCAGAAAAACTTCCTGATTATGAGCGTACAAAAGTTATCCAGATATTAGATAAAAGTATTGAGGATTTGAATAGAGAATTAAAAGGAGAAATAAAACGTCGTCCTGTATCTAAAGTGGATTGGAAAAATGCCAAGGCAGCGGATAATATGTTTGTAAGTAATGGAAAGCCATCTTTTCCATATGATTATTTTTCAAAAACAGTAGGGCAACCCTTGACGAATGATGCTGTTTACAACGATCATCTAGGTGCTATTTTTCATGGAGGAGAAAACTTATATCCAGTAGATCATGATCGTGCTATCAATTCTTTTCTATTAAAAGAAGATGGGACGTTTGATGAAGAGCTAATGAAAGAACTTACAGGTATTCCAGATACCAATATCGGTTTTCTGATTTATTGGTCTATGGGTATTCCAGAATGGGTAGAGGCAAAAGAACCAGAAATTAGAAAAGGTCGTTCTTTATTCACAGGTTTTGATATTGATAATCCATTGGCTAGAGATGTATGGGGGAAAATTATACGTCATACAGGAGAATTAACCAAAGGTAAAAAGGTCACCGAGTTAGGATATATTTTTGCTAACGAACCACATTGGTATTCAGAAAAAGGACATTGGACACATCGGTATAAAGAGATGAATGAAATTTCATCCTATACTTTAAATAAATTTAGGTCTTGGTTGAAAAATAAATACAAGAACAACATCAATAAATTAAATACTAATTGGGATACTAAATTTAGTAGCTTTAATAAGGTTGATATTAAAATACCAATTGATAAGTCCTTAATAGGTAAGCCTATTTGGTATGACTGGAGTCGTTATAATATGCAAAGAACTACAGAGTGGTTTACGTTTAATCAAGATGAATTACATGCAGTTAATCCAGAGGCAGATACACACATAAAATTATTCCCGAGAACTTTTTATGAAGATTCACGTTCTCACGGAATGGATTTTGAAGCGCTTACCGAGTTAACTACTATGATTGGCCATGATGCTAAAGCTCTTGGTGGTCCAAGTATCAGATCACATATTAATTCGGATTGGCATAAGCAATATGCTTATAAATGGGATGGAATGGCAATTTTACATGATTTTTTAGAGTCAGTTAGTCCAAATAAAATTAACGTTAACTCCGAGTCTCATTTTCTTTCTTCAGGAATGTGGAGGGATATGGAAGCACGAACAAGTTACGTTCGTAATGTATATTGGTTATCAACTTTAATGGGAATGGATGCTAATATGGGATGGTTTTGGGCACGCGATCCAGATGGATCACCAGAAGACCGTTTAGAGGGGGAATTAAATTTTTTCGATCCTGGTTTAGGTGGAGCATATGCTGGTTCCAATAATATGCAACCTCACATTGCCAATGAAGTTACTCAAGTAATGTATGATTTGAATTCATTCTCTGAAGAGATTATAGCACTTCGTGAACAGCCTCGCCCGTTACGTTTATTTTATTCAGAAACTTCTGCTATTAATACACCTAAATACATGACCCAAACCGGAAAATTGTATAAGTCTTTATTTTTTGAAGGACTACCATTAGGTTTTGTTACAAAAAACATAATTGAAACGCAAGACAACAGTATTTGGAATGTGGTTGTTGTCCATAATACAAAATATGTTACTGATGCTGAGTTCGCTGCGATACAATCCTATTTAGATAATGGAGGTACTGTAATTATAGATTCATCGGAAAGTTTATCAATGAATGAATATGGTAAAAAACGTACCGAAAAACTAATGACAGGTAAAGGAAAGCTTATGACTTTAAAAAATGCGGATATAACTGAAATCAAAAAAATAGCTTTGGCTGAAGTTGCTGACCACATGCCTGAAGTAATTATTGAATCCGATAACGGTAAAGATTTTAAAACAACCATCTCACGTGTTGTTAAGGAAGAGGATGGTTCCTATTTAGTTAATTTACTTAATGTAGGTCATAGCACAACCAAGATTAAATTATCTTTAAAATCTAGAGCATCAATAACTATCAAAAATTTAATGACATCTAATCCGGTTGATGCGGAATTCAATTTAGCCTCAGAAGAAGTATTGTTATTGAAAATCAAATAACAATGAATCGAATTTTTGGAATATTTATACTATTGTTACTTTTTGCTTGTAATGAGCAAGAAGTTGAAGAAAATAAGAAGCCCAATATATTATTTATTGCCATAGATGATCTTCGTCCAGAATTAGGGTCTTATGGTTCAGAAATTGCTGTAAGCCCTAATTTAGATAAACTGGCAAGTCAAGGTTTGCAATTTAACAATGCTCATTGCCAGCAAGCCATTTGCGGTCCTTCTAGAGCAAGTGTACTCACCGGAATAAGACCAGAGTCAAGTGGTGTTTTTCATAATTACATCAAATTTAGAGAGGTAAATCCTGATGTTGTAACACTTCCACAGTACTTCATGCAAAACGGATATGAAACGGTTTATACAGGAAAAATATTTCATCATAGCGATTTAGATGACGAAAGATCTTGGAGTAGATCTCCCGCTGTAGATAGTATGAAGAAAAAAGGGATAAAAAAGCCGGTAGGATTTGCTTTAAAAGAAAATAATGAAAAGCGTGCTAAAGTTAGAAAAGAAATGGTAGCGAAATATGGCAACGTGGCTAAATATGGTTTGGCTTCTGGTGTAGCATATGAATCTGCTGATGTAGCGGATAATGTCTATCAGGATGGTTACAACACTCAATTAGCTATTGCTACGATGAAAGAAATGCTTGCTAAAAAAAATGGGGAACCTTTTTTTTTAGGTTTAGGCTTTAATAAACCACATCTAAATTGGGTAGCACCAAAAAAATACTGGGATCTATATAATAGAAATGATATTAACCTTGCCATAGAAACGAAAAAACCAAAAAATGCAGCCGAAATGGGATTGCATCCATCTTTTGAACTCCGAGTAAGAAGTGGAATTCCTAAGAAAGGACCAATAGACAAGGAGCTAGCGATTACTTTAAAACATGCCTATTTGGCTTGTGTGAGTTATGTGGATGCACAGATCGGTAAGATGATTAACGCATTAGAAGATGAAGGCATTCGTGATAATACAATTATCATTGTTTGGAGTGACCACGGATTTCATTTAGGAGATATGGGAATTTGGGGGAAAGCAACTAATTATGAAATTGCGACACGTGTCCCTTTAATGATTTGGACACCAGATATGCCAAAAGGAAGTCGAGGAAAAACAACTGATGCTTTGGTAGAATTGGTTGATATGTATCCAACATTAGCAGATTTAGCTGAAATAGAAATCCCTAATCATGTTGAAGGTACAAGCTTTAAACCTTTACTAGAAAACCCAAATGCGCCATGGAAAGGTGCTGCATTTAGTCAATTTCCGTCGCCTGCATTAAGAGAATGGGGAGCTTTTCCGCTCAGACCAGCTATGCGGGAAACGTATTTTGGACCATTATTAGATGAAGTCGAAGAACGTATTAAAATACAACAAGGCGATAAATGGAATAGAGATCTGTTTGAAAACACCTTGATGGGGTATGCAATGCGAACAGAACAATACAGGTTTGTGGTTTGGAAAGATAGAGCAAATCCAGAAAAAGAACCCGTTTTTATTGAGTTGTTTGATCATAAAATAGACCCAACAGAAACAAAAAATATCGCTGAAACTAATCCTGAAATTGTTAAAGAATTGATGGTTCAATTCAACAAAGGCTGGAAAGGAAATAGTCCAATGAAATAAAATACCCTAAACATGAAGAGAAGAGATTTTTTTAAGAAAGGAACGACAGCAGCTGTTGCAGCTGGAGTAGTGCCAATGGTATTTGCTTCTTGTGCTAGTTCTAAAGATATGGTTTACGATAAAATCGAAGATAAATGGTATCATTTAGGAACAGGAAAAACAGGTACACCAAATAGAAAACCAATAGTTAATTATGATGTTGCAGTTATTGGTGGAGGAGCAGCTGGTATTTGTGCTGCTGTTGCCGCAGCTAGAAATGACTCAAAAACGGTATTGATTCAAGATAGACCTGCTTTAGGAGGCAATGCCTCAAGCGAAATACGAGTGCATCTAAATGGTGTTAATAATATCAAAGGAAAAGCAGAGCGTGAAACAGGTATTATAGAAGAAATATTATTACATAATCGTTTCGAAAATGAGCAAGAATCTTTTCCTGTTTTTGATCACGTCTTGTACGATTTTGTTGTTCGTGAACCCAATCTAACTTTGATGCTAAATACACAAGCTATTGAGGCTGTAATGGATGGCGATAAAATTAAATCGGCAGTATGTTGGCAAGCTACAACCGAAAAAATGTACACCATCAATGCACCTATTTTTATTGATTGTTCAGGAGACGGGTTATTAGCCGCAACTGCTGGTGCAGAATACAGAACAGGTAGAGAAGGTAAGGCCGAATTTAACGAAACTTTCGCACCAGATGAGCCAGATGGCTGGCAGATGGGGGCTACACTTTTAATGTCTTCAAAAGATATGGGAAGACCAATGAAATACTCTCCACCATCCTACGCTATAAAATACACACATGAGGGTGCACATTCACGTAGACATTTTAAATGGTTTAAAGATGGTATTTGGTGGATAGAAATTGGTAGTAACGATGATATTATTGCAGATGCAGAAAAAAATCGTCATAAATTAATGGCGTTTCTCCATGGCGTTTGGGATTATATTAAAAATTCTGGAAAGTTTCCCGAAGCAGAAAATTTGGCTTTAGACTGGGTAGGGTCTTTACCAGGTAGACGAGAATCTCGTCGTTTTATTGGAGATTATATTGTTTCTGAACGTGATATGACAGAGCATAAGCATTTCGATGATGCTATAGCTTTTGGTGGATGGTCTCTAGATGAACATAATCCTGGAGGAATTGAAAATATTTCAGAGCCACCAAGTTATTTCCATTATCATTTTAAAGAAGTATATCAATTTCCGTTTAGAAGCTTGTATTCTAAGAATATTTCGAATTTAATGTTTGCTGGTCGTAATGTGAGTCAGACACATATCGCTTTATCATCGAGTAGAATTATGGCTACTTGCGCATTACAAGGACAAGCGGTTGGTACAGCTGCAACAATTTGCAATAAAAGGAATATCTTACCTAGAGAAGTCGCTCAAAAGCATGTTAATGAATTACAGGAGCAATTGCTTAGAGATGATGCGTTTATTCCAAAGCGACCTGCAAAAGATGCTAATGATCTAGCTAGAAAAGCTAATTTAATATTTGCTTCTTCAACATCTTCAGGCGATGTCAATAATTTAACTAATGGGATGTCGAGAGATATTGACGGTAAAATTAATCATTGGCAATCGGATGGTTTATCTGCTGAAATTCAAATGGAATGGGAGAATCTAATCTCACTTTCTAATATAGAGTTAAAGTGCGATACCAATCTAAAACGTAATATCATGATGCGTAAGGATAGTAGAAATGATGATTTATATGGTAACCATATTCCTAAGGAAATGTTGAAAGCCTTAAGTTTTGAAGGTCGCGTTAATGGACAATGGAAGAACCTTGGCAAAATTGAAGCTAATAGAACACGTTTAATTAAATTGAAGTTCGAGACCATCAAAACAACAGCTATTAGAGTTAAAATGACTGAAACTTATGGTAAAAAAAATGTAAAATTATTCGAAATACGTTGTTATGTTTAATTAATGATAAGTCAAACTAAAATAGCATTTTTGTGGTTAATTCCACTGATTTTTATTTTCAATGGGATTGTTTCCCAAAGGCAATCCGAATTCAATGAAATTAAACACACAGTTTTAATTAAGCATCCTGGAGAGAAATATGCTGTGAAAACAACGCTTACAGAAGTGCAAAATGAAGAAGGTCTTCCTATTGAATATTATATGGATGTTAAATCCGTGATTTGTTTAGCAGAGGTTTGTAAGGTCATTCCTGTGACATTATATTGGAATAATATTGGAGGATATCAAAATTATAGACTTCAGAAAGGCACTACTTTAGAAAAATATGAAGCCGACTTATTTGAACCCAACGATTACAAAAAACTGCATAGTATTTTAGAAAATCAGAATTCGCCTTTCAAAGATATTTTTATTGAAGATATTTGGACAGTTCCCAGTACAATAGGAGATCAGGGTATTGATGCTGTTTCTGGTGCTACAATTTTACAGTTAGACGACAAAGATACAGTTCCTGGTGCGGCCCTAACCTGTTATACCTTGTGGCATTGGGCAAATGGAAATATCGTTTCTGTAATTAAGAAAAAAACAGGTGAATCTACTTCTATCGAGCAATTAAAAATGTTTATTTCGAATAAAAATGAAGTCTATTTTGATATTGCTTTAAGTGTTTTGAAAGAAAAAAATAATTATTATAAACCATTTGTAGAAGCCATTATTCAGCGTGCAGCAAACGAAGATAATTTACTTCGAGAAACATTTGATTACTTAGAAAACGCTACCCCCGATATTTATTTGCAAGCCATATTAGACTTATTTTTACAAGGTGCGAAAAAGCAAAAACTAGCGGCAGTTCGTTCGTTGAATAATTCAGAGGTTAATATATCCAAAACGTATTTAGATAGTTTAAGCAAAGAATTGAATCGACTAAAATCTTTTCAAGAAGTAACTGCCTTGTTAGAACTGATGCAGAATAAGAATCCAAATTCTTCTGTTGTTAATCAAAATGTTGTGCCACTATTGGACTCAAATTTTTTAATTGCAAGACGCGCTTATTGGTTTTTAACAAATCAAAAACTTGATAATAGTCAAAAAGAACGCATATCTAATTTTTATAAGATTCATAAGCAGAAATTATAATCTATTGATATTGATTTCGACACTATCTTGTTGTAAAACTAAAGTGCCAGATTATGACGATTGTTGTACTTCGCGCTATTTTAAAATAATTAGTGGAGATTGCAGGGGTAAAATATTGCACATATAAGATAATATCAGTAGTTGAAATATGGTTGAATTTAATGAAATTGTGAAACCAAATTTAAATAAATTAAATATGCAAATACGTCTTATTCTTATTGGTTTTTTAGGACTTGTCCTAAGTTGTAAATCAAAAGAAACAAGCAAAGAAGAAATTTTCGAAAAGAAACCTAATATTTTATTTATTGCTATTGATGACTTGCGACCAGAAATAGGAGCTTATGGTTCTGATATTGCAGTCACTCCAAATTTGGACAAGTTGGCAAGTGAAGGTTTATTGTTTGATCGCGCTTATTGTCAAGAGGCTATTTGCAGTCCATCTAGAGCAAGTCTAATGACTGGTGCTAGACCAGAAACTATAAGCGTAGTGGAGAATTTCACATATTTTAGAGAGGCTAATCCAGATATAATTACACTTCCGCAACATTTTAGAAACAATGGATATGAAACTGTACATACAGGTAAGATTTATCATAAACCAGCCTTTGCAGATCCAGAGCTTTCTTGGAGTAGAACTCCGGCAATTAATAAAATGACAGTTGAAAAAAGTGATACACCTGGGGGATTTGCAAATCCAGAAAGTCAAGAAATGTTCAAAAAGAATAGGGCAGATATGATTGCCAGATATGGGCCAAATGCACCGAGAAACGGTTTAGGTAAAGGACCAGCTTACGAAAATGCAGATGTACCAGATACGTTCTACGAGGATGGTTATAATGCTGAACTAGCTATTGTGACATTGAGAGACATGTTAGAAAAAAATCCTGATAAGCCTTTCTTTCTGGGAATGGGAATGAAAAAGCCGCATTTGGATTGGTTGGCACCAAAAAAGTATTGGGATTTATACAATCGTGAGGATGTAAAACTGACTGAGTATAAGAATATGCCCAAAAATGGCGCAACTATGGGGTTGCATCCTTCTTTTGAATTACGTGCAAGATTTGGAATTCCAAAGAAAGGAGATATTGATGATGAGATGGCAAAAACATTGAAGCACGCATACCTTGCCTGCGTATCCTATATTGATGCTCAAATAGGGAAAATGATTAAGGGCCTAGAAGATGCTGGAGTGAGAGATAATACAATTATCATTGTTTGGAGTGACCATGGTTGGCATTTAGGTGATATGGGAATTTGGGGAAAAGCGACAAATTATGAAATTGGAACACGGGTTCCTTTGATGATTTGGACACCTGATATGTCAGCAAATAGCATAGGTAAAAAAACAGATGCTTTAGTAGAATTGGTTGATATGTATCCGACATTGGTCGAACTCGCTGGATTAGAAAAGCCAGCTCATCTCGAGGGACAAAGTTTTGTGCCATTACTGGATAATCCGGAGAGAAAATGGAAAGATGCAGCATTTAGCCAATTTCCAACACCTGCATTGAGAGAATGGGCGGCAAATCCGTTATCAAAAGGTATGCGTGAAACTTATTTTGGACCATTGATAGAAGAAGTAGAAGAAAAAATAATAGCGCAACAAGGTGAGAAATGGGATAGAAATTTATTTGAAAATGACTTAATGGGGTACGCAATGCGAACCGATAGATATCGCTTTATTGTATGGAAAAATTATAAAAATAAAGATGAAAAACCTGTTTTCATAGAATTATTTGACCATAAATCTGATCCTAATGAGACTGTAAATATTGCTCAAAGTAATCCGAAAATTGTAAATGAACTTATGATCCAATTTAATAAAGGTTGGGAAGGAAATAAAGCAAAATAATTTTATGGATTTAGAAATTTTATATCGTGTATATTTAGTAAGGATCATTTTGTTATTATTTGTCTCAACTTGTTGTATCTCACAATCCAAAAAAGATGAAAGTGAAATAGTGTTTTCAGAAAATGAAAATATTATTTCACTAGAAAATCGTAATCGTAGAAAGTTTGATAACGCTGTTATTGCAGATCTTGATCAAGACGGTTTTCTAGATTTACTTCTTACGGATCATTCTAGAAGAGTTGAGTTATTTTGGAATAATAAGGGAGTATTTGAAAAAGGAGATCCTTTTATTTTCGGGGATACGCATGGTATTGCTGTTGCAGATTATAATATGGACGGTATTATGGATGTCATTGTACAACCTGGTGGGGGAGGTGGTAAAAAACCTAGAAAAGTGAAAGTTTTTCAGGTACAAAAAAACCGCAAAATTTTTGGAGGAGATGCTTTTGAGCATTTTGAAGGTGGAAGTGGTCGTGCAGCTAAGTTGATTGATTATGATCTTGATGGTAAATTAGATTTAATAACATCTGTTTTTCCTCATAAAGATAAATTAGAACGAGCAAACGTATTATATCAAGCAAACGATGAAAAAGGCTTTAATTTTATAGAACATCTTCCATATGGAAATCGCTTTGATACTCGTATATCATTAATAGATTTTAATACAGATAATACAAAAGACTTTTTAGCGCATGGCCGCAAAAATGTAACCGCAGTTCAAAGCCAACAGACTGGGGGATTCAAAAATGTATCTGAAACTATAATTCCAGATTTCATGAACTTGAGTAATGTGAATAGTGTTTCTCAAATAGATATAGATAATGATGGAGATTTTGATCTGTTTTTAACGAGATCTAAGGAGCCATTTGGAATAGAAAGTGATTATAATGAAGAAAAGAAGACATTTTACTTTTTTGCTCGGACCAAGGCTATCAAATATGATGATTTAGAAATTGAAGGAGATTTCTTTATTGAAAATCTACAGATGTCTTTTCCGGATTTTAGAATTTTTATGGGTGCTAAAAAGAAGGAATGGACACGCACGCTGGATAAGCACGGCCATCATGATGTGAAAATACAAAAGGAAGAAGCAGAGGGGTTTCCTGAGGATATTTCGGAAAAAGGTCTTTACATAGGATATGTGGGTGGCAATATGTGGCGTATAGGTGGATTTACAAAATCTCCTACATCTGGAGTTATTCATAACGTTATGAAAGCACCTAAAATTATAGAGCTTAAAAGTATGCCGGCAAAGTTATTAGAGAATCGTGACGGTATTTTTGTAGATGTTACTAGTGCTCAGGGAATTGATATAAAAGGGCAAACTAGCAGCAGCGCAGTAGGCGATTTTAATAATGATGGATGGTCGGATATTTTTGTGCTAAGATTTGGAAATCCTGCTGTAGAAACAAAGCAAATTCTTCTCATTAACAACAAAGGAAAAGGATACAGTCGTGCAGATAATCATGGGATTATTACCACAGAGTTAGGAGCAACAGGAATGGGTGCAGATGCCTTTGATTATGATAAAGATGGTGATTTAGACATCATATTTGCAAATGAACGTGGTAAATGGCATTTGTTCACAAATAATTATAACTCAATATCAGATAAATACGTGCTTATAAATGTAGGTTATTCGCCTTCAGGAAAAGCAACTGCAATGGGAGCTGTTTTAACGATTAATGCATGTGGAAACACATACAAAAGAATCGTGGGTGAAACATCATCATCGTATTCGCATAGTTTTAATACACAATTGCATGTAGGCTTAGGTGCTTGTGAAAAAATAGAATCAGCAACAGTTTTGTGGAGTAATGGTGAGCAAGCAAATGTATTTATTAATAAATTAAATACAAGATATACCATTGGAACGAGTAAAATAAACTAATATAAATCATCCTCAAATTGAAATCTATAAACACATTTTTTTTAACTGTAACAGTATTGGTTGTGCTCAATTGTAAAGCACAGCAAACTGAAACAGTTTTGATTAAAGAGAATTATAAAAATTGGAATTGGAAAAACGTTCACGTCGCAAAAAACAAGTACATCAGTTTAGCTGTAGTCCCAGATGCTGGCGGACGAATTTTAGAATATAATTTAGGAGAAGTTCCTTCGTTATGGATAAATTCAAAAATGTTAGGAAAAACATTCTCGGCAACAGATGAAATAAAGCAAAATGAATGGCGAAACTTTGGAGGGTATAGGTTAGTGCCATTACCTTATGAAAATTGTTCCGTAGATAAGGAAGGGAAAAGAGGTAAGCGTTGGCCGCCACCAGTAATTATTGGAGCAGCCACTTATGATGTTAAAGTAGGTGAAAATGATTTAGGATTTCAAACCATTGAAGCTACTTCTGGAATACAGCAACTACCAGTACCAAGGTTTTTTGGGAACAAAGGTTTCGTACATCCGGTTAAAATTGAAGAAGAATTACAATATTCTAGAATACTTTACATAGAACCTAATAGCAGCTTAGTCTACATAGACCATATACTTAAAAATGTTGGAAATACTACCGTAAAGCGTGGTTTGAAAATATCGAGTCAGCATGTTTCTGAAACTGAGTTAGGTTTACATGATGGTGAAAATTATGTGGCTTATGTGCCTTTTAATAAAGATTTAAAATTACCGAACGGAGAGCAATTCGAAATAACTACAAATCCAGATCAGCGCTGGCGATATCTTAATCGTAATCGTTTTAAACTGGATAAAAATAATCCAAAACATATTGAAAAATATTATAATCATGGAACGAATTGGAATGGGGAAGTAGCACCAGGAATTTATGAGATAGAATATGACTATAATCAAATGGCGGGCATTCATATGATTGCTTCAGAATCTTGGTTGTGTTATGTAAACAAGAAAACCAGTACTGCTTTTGCGAAAATCATGGAACCTTATAATCCTAAATTAGAATATGATCATGGTTTAAATAATGCTGTTTTTTGCAGCGGTTTATCAGAAGGTTATATTGAGACTGAGGTACAAACACCACTTTATGAGTTAAGTCCAAATGAAAGTTTTAATTACAAAGAAATTCATGGTGCTGCGCAAATAGAAGATGCTCCAGTTATTGCGGTTAATCTAGCTGGTATAACAACTAAAAAACTTACTGTTAGCAAGAATTCAAATATAATTACCGGAAAATACGGTGTTTTTAGTGAGGGCAAAACCAGTTTAAAGGTCATGGATATGAATGGTAAAATTATTCAAGTAAAAGAATTACAGGAAGTTAACCCACTAGAGGTGTTCTATTTAAACACAACAATTGAATTAGCAAAACAAGCTGCATCCATAGTAGTTTACATAAAAAATGTAGATGGTAAGGAAATTTTATTAGATCATACTATAATTAACTAATATGAAAAAAGTATTTTCTATTATACTCATTATCCTTATAGGAGCCAGTTGTAGCACGTTAAAAGAAACGACCACTACAGCTAGTATGGCGCAATCTAGAATTAAGGAATTAGAAATTTTAATTACAAAGCTAGAACAAAAGGGAATAAATTCTTACAAAGAAAAACTAGCTATCGCAACATCTCAAGAGTTTTTAAAATATGCGGACTGGGACGAGCGCAATGAAGAAACAAACCTAGCTGTTTTTAAAAATTATAAGCTATACAAAGATAATGCGGCTGCTTATGCGAAGAACCTTCCAGAATTTGAACGAAAAGATGTAGTTCTGTTGCTAGAAAAAAGTATCAAGCAGGCAACAGATTTACTTAACGGTATAACTACACGAGAAAACTACAGGAGACCAGACTGGTCTAATCTAGAAATAAAAGGCAATCAAATTCTTGATAACGGGAAACCTGTCTTTCTCTCAGATTATACATGGCAACAAAGTTCTAAGGTGCTAGATGAATATTTTGGCTCGATGGACCGTTCTTTAATAGGCCCTAATGACTTAATTAATATACAAGGTGATCTAAAAAAGAGCTGGTTAGAAAAACATAAATCAGGTAAAACAGGAGAAGCTGGAGTGGTATTTGTTTCACATACTAATATGCCAGTATGGACTAAGCAAGCTTATGGAGAAGATTTTGATACGATTATGGGAAAACCATTTACCCATTATGATATAGATAATCCAGGAGCTCGAGATGTATATGCAAAGTTATTCAAAAAAACCATACCTTATTTTCATAAAGACAAAGCTAGCCAGCTAGGATATATGCTAATTAATGAGCCTAGATGGAGTAATTATGTAAATAGGAAAAAGGCAAACTGGTATGGCTCTGAGGTATCTCATTATACTACGGATAAATTTGTAATTTGGCTTGTTCAAAAGCATGGAACGCTATCTAATGTTAATAAAATCTGGCAGACTAACTTTGATAATTATGATGAGTTAATTGCTTCATTACCTGTAGAATTTGCAGAAACGGGAACTCCTAAATGGTATGATTGGTCAACTTTTAATGAAGATCGAGTAACTGATTGGATCAGTTTTTTGATAACAGAGCTTAAAAAATATGATAATAATGCCCGTATACACGTAAAAGTGATGCCTTCTATTTTTACAGATAATAATCCAGACGCAGGAATAGATTGGGAAGCAATTATCGAGTTAAGTGGCATAAACGGTAATGATGCCGCATCCCATTATACGATGGATAGACCTAGTAAAGCTACCTGGATGAAAGATTACAGCTGGAACTGGAGAGAACTATTTATGGGATATGATTTTCTTAAATCATTACAGCCAGATCAAGTTAACATGAACTCTGAAAGTCATTTTTTAAGTGGTAACCATTCTAGAGATTTGTATATGGATCCTGCTTATGTACGAGCATCTTACTGGAGCGCACATACACTAGGATTAAATGCAACCCAAACCTGGTACTGGCCTAGGAGGTTAGATGGCTCGTTAAGAAAAGGAACTCTAAAGGGTTATGCAGGTTCTAATAACCACCAGCCGCGAGTTACTTATGAAGTAGAAAACACGTTGATAGATCTTAATACATATTCTGAAGAGATAACACTTTTTCAAAATGAGCGCAAACCTCTACGTCTATTTTATTCAAAGACCAGTGCAAAGAACAAAACTGAGTATATGGATGAGCAATTTGAGCTCTATGAGAGTCTTAGTTTTGAGGGATTGTCCTTAGGCTTTGTGACACAAAATGTTTTGAAAAGAATAGATCATAAAGAATGGAATGCTGTTCTCATATATAAAACTCCTCGCGTAACTCAAGATGAATTATCTCAAATCCAAGACTACCTTTATAAAGGTGGTGTGGTTTTTATAGATGATGAAAGTTTAAAAGGAGATGAATATGGGTTTAAATTACCGGAGTTAGTTGCAAGTCAAGGTAAAATTATTAGGACTACGTCTCTGGTAGAAATGAAATCTAAAAGTTTAAAATATTTAGAAAATAAAAATCTTCTTCCCGAAATTGAACTAGTTGAAAATAGCGGAGCTACTTCAAAAAAATGCCTTTGGAGAGTTATTACAGATACGGAAGGTAAACATATCTTATCTATTACTAGTACAGGAAAGGAAACGATAGAACTTAGAATAAAAACCAGAGAAGATAAAGAATTAAAGGGATTTAAAGATATAATAACAGGAACAACAATGGAGGATGATATCGTTATTAAACCTTACCAAGTATTATTTATAAAAAATTAAAATGATGAAAAAAATAGGAGTATTTATATGGGGTAGTGTAATGATATTATGCTTTGTAGGATGCAATTCCCCAAGAACTGATAATACCGAGAATGAGTCCAAGACTATAGCAATAAATACAAAATTAACCTCAGTAACTAAAAGACCAAATATTTTATTGGTGTTGTGCGATGACTTAGGATATGCGGATGTAGGCTTCAATGGATCAAACGACATAAAAACACCTTCTTTAGATGCTTTGGCTTCAACAGGAACAAAGTTAACTTCTGCCTATGTTCCCCATCCATTTTGCGGCCCGAGTCGTGCAGGTATAATGACAGGGCGTTATGCACATACTATTGGTGCTCAATTTAATTTACCTCCTAATAGTGAAACAATAGGAAAAGGGATTGATACTAATGAGACTTTTATGAGTAAGGTGCTGCAAGAATCTGGTTATAGAACTGGGTTGGTTGGCAAGTGGCACTTAGGCGCTATTGATAAATATCATCCGAACAACAGAGGTTTTGATGATTTCTATGGCTTTCTGGGAGGAGGACATAATTATCATCCAGAAGATTACAAAACTAAGTATGCAAAAGCAAAAGCAAAAGGTACGGAGGTCATTTGGGATTATTTGAGTCCTTTAGAGTATAATGGAAAAGAAGTGGTAGATGATAATCAGTATTTGACAGACGTTTTATCAAATCAAGGTGTTCGATTCATAGAAGAATATTCGAAGAAAGATGATCCATTCTTTTTATTTATGTCATACAACGCACCACATACACCTTTAGAGGCAAAAAAAGAAGATATGGAGATGTTTTCTAATATAAAAGATAAAAATCGACGTACATATGCTGCAATGGTTTATGCTGTAGATCGAGGTGTTGGTAAAATGATTGAAAAACTGAAGGCAACAGGAGAATATGAAAATACACTTATTATATTCTTTAGTGATAATGGAGGAAGACTAGATAAAGGAGCGAATAACTTTCCGTTAAAAGAAGGGAAAGGCAGTGTGTATGAAGGTGGTTATCGAGTTCCTATGTTCTTTCATTGGGCAGGTAAAGTGCCGTCTGGGATGATTTATAATCATCCGGTATCAGCCTTAGATTTATATCCTACGCTAACAACATTAGCTGAAGCTGGTAATAAAATTCCTTCTGATAAGATATTAACGGGTAAAAATATATGGGATGATTTTTTGGCGAATAAAGAAGTGAAAGAGAGAGGACATATTTTTACAATGAGACATAGAAATGGTTTTAGTGATGTAGGTATACGAAATGGAAAGTGGAAGGCAGTAAAGGCCTTTCAAGAAAAATGGAAACTATTTAATATTGAAGAAGATATTAATGAATCTAGAGATATTAGTTCGAGTCATGCAGAGATTCTTAAAAAATTAGTTATAGAAGCAAAGACTTGGAGCAGAACACATATTCAACCAAGATGGTGGCATAATAATGAGACGGGAGAAGAATGGAAAATAGACGAAATGCCTCATTTTGAAAAGACATTTAGTATTGATTAATAATGATTTAATGATGCTAAATATTTGTTGTTAATTGAAGGCTTCGTAGAAATACGGAGCCTTTATGTTAAATTATTAATATTGGTTTAATTACACTTTTAAAATTTAAGCACTGGCTTATTTAGAATTCCATCTTTTATACCAATAGTTTGGATCGCTTGCTTATATCTATTTCTTATAATCGGTATTATAAAAATTGAACATTATCCTATGTCTTAAGTTAATGATCCATAGTAAATTGGCTTATATTTATTATGCGTAATAACAGGGGGCTATATCATTTTTATGGTTTTGTATTTTGGTTGATAAGTTTAACTATGGGAGTTTTTTTTGGAGGACCTCAAAAATCACTTAGCTATATTTTTAGTTGGATTAATAATTTATTTTATACAAGTTATTTTTGATCCAGATCAGATGCTTTATTGCTATATGGATTGAAAGAAAGCGTCTAAAATAAAAGTATTGTACAGATTTATTATATAGAAGCTAAATTCCCCATTTTTTTATTTGAATATATATAATGTAAACTATTTTTTTTTATAATTATTTGATTTTTAGTTTTTTGTATTGTGTTTTTGTCTTTTTTTTTGAAATAAAGATGATAAGATAGTTTAGTCTTTAGGTAATTTTATGTATGTGATATGTTTTTGATAAAAGTAGTTTTGTATAACTAAATTAGAACTTAATAAACTCCAAAAATGATCCCTGTCTTTTCCCCCAAAAACACCCTTTCTGATACTATTCTTGTAGAATGTGATTTTATTCAAAACTTCTTAATTAATGAAACTTCAAAATACTTAACACAAAGTTTTTAAAACATCAATTTATACATAATATCTCCAAAACATTCGTAGTCTATATCTATTGAAAATTGTTTTGTAGGGGTTAATGTTTTTAGAAATTAAAATTTTTAAGAACAGATTTAATATAGCCAGAGAAGCAGAATGATCTTTTATCCTTCACAAGACGATTTATCCGTACTTATTTATAACCAAACTATTAAACTATCGTAAACCTTAAAACCAAACACCTATTAAAATGAAAAAAAATAATTTTTTTACACTTGTTGCAATTTTATTTGTAGCATTTAATTCTATTGGTCAAACATTCGATGAAAAGACCTTCGAAGAAAGAATCCGTCCTTACGGAGAAGCAGATAACCCTGATATTTCGTGGAGAATACGATGGGATAGGTCAGATTTATTTAAAAACGATGATTTTCCAGATCCAGCTTTTAAATATGATACTAGGAAATGGGCTAAAACTCCTGAAGATGTGCAGACTTGGGTATGGAGAAATAAGGAAAATATCCAGCAGCGAAATGGTTCCCTATTTATCACCGCGAGATATAAGGAATCTGGTTTTCCAGAAAAAAGAGTTTCGAAAGGTTGTATAAATGGATTCCCAGATAGTAACACGGCACCTGTTAGATTTTCAACAGGTATGTTAAGAGGTACTACACCGGATTTTGTTTATGGATACTATGAAGCAGCTGTAAAAGGAAGTGCAGGTTTCCCTGGAGTTTCACCGGCATTCTGGTTATATAATACCATAAGATCAAATGCAAACGTAGGTCAGGTACGATATTCAGAAATTGATATTGTAGAAATTACTCAGGAAGGAACAAGTGAAGCAACAAGAAAAGTAATGGATCATAATTTACACGCTATTACTTCTGCTTCGACGGTACAACAATTTGACCCTACACTCAATAGACCTGTTGGAGCTTATAAACCGAGAGTAGATTCAAACGGAGGTTTGACAGTAGGACCTTTACCTAGTACTGCGGGAAGAAGATGGTGGAGGCCAAAGCAAAATACTGCAGCACAAAGAAATGAAACACACGAATTTGAGCCACGTGATATTAATATTTTTGGATGTTTGGTAACTGAAAAAGAAATTGTTTGGTACGTTAACGGAAAAGAAATAGGAAGAAAACCAAATGTATTATGGCAAAATGACCCATCGAACCCTATGAGAATTACTTTTTCTTTGGGAATTAGAGCACCGTACACTCAATTTTGTAGTAATAGATTTGTATTGCCGGATCCAAGTGTTTTAAATAGAGCTAAGGATTTCTTTCCACAAACTATGCAAGTTTTATACGTAAAAGTATTTGAACCAACTAGTGAGCCAAGTACGAAAATTGATGTGAATAATGTAGTTATAAAAGAATCAGAAGTACCATTACGAGTAGGTGGTAATACTATACTTACACCTGTAATTGCTCCTAAAAAAGCTACAAATAAAGGCTTCACTTTTTATAGCGTTTCAGGTATGGATGTTGCTAGAGTAGATTCTAAGACGGGTATAGTTACTGCCTTAAAAAGAGGATCTGCAACATTTAGAGTTATAACTGATGATGGAAATTTCTTTGACGACATAACTTTAACTGTTGAAGCTAACCCAGGGCAAACAAGAAATACTACTATTCCAGTTCCTCCAGGATCTGCAGGTTTAGCGCCAACAGGTACTGATAATACTGATAACAATATCAATTGTGGTAATATACCTGTATGGAATGCTTCTGATGATTACTCAAGAGATGATAGAGTTAAATTTAGAGGTAAAGTATATAAGTTAATATTTGGCGCTGGTAGATGTGAGCCAGGAGGGGATAGTACCTGTTCTGAAAGACAATGGGAAAGAATAGGTTCTTGTGGTAATGGAAACGGAAACGGAAATGAGGTAAACTGTTCCAGTATTCCTAAATGGGTTAAGAGTGGTGAGTATTCAATTGGGAATAGAGTAAAACTTGAAGCTAAAGTATTTAGATTGATTTCAAGTAATGGTAAATGTAAACCTGGAGCTGATTTAGATTGCTCTAGAGGGCAATGGAAAGAAATTGGTTCTTGCGGAAATAACAAAAGTTCTAATAATATATCTATTTTGTCTAATGAGATTGAGGTTTATCCTAATCCAACAGTAAACGTTGTTAATATTACATCTAGAAAAGGATCAACAATATCAATTATTAATCCTAAAGGAAAAGTAGTAAAAACAAAAGTTGTTCAAGGAGAAGTTACTTCTTTTGATACACATGGTTTACCTAAGGGTTTATATCTTGTGAAGATAAATAATAAGAAGAAAGTTGTTACTAAGAAATTAATAATAAAATAAAACCATAAAGTAGATTATATACTTTTAAACACAAACTCACTAATTAACGATAGTTTAGTTTTTATATAAATGTCTTCATAATTTTAAATTGTGAAGGCATTTATCTTTATAGTTATTTAACCTCTGCACTAATATTAGAAAAACTATTTGTTTATACTACTTTCCTTTTTAATTTGGGTTTATAAGTATTATGATTCCAAAAAAGGATTGATCATACAAAAAAAAGTATTTCATTTTCATTTACGAAATATGTAAATATGGTAAAATAATGTAAGTAATGGGTAGTTACAACCCGTAATGATGAAGCTTAGTCTAGTTTCTTTGTTTTGTAATGAAAGTAAGTTTCTGTACTCTAAAATAAAATTTTAGAATCCTATAGGATAGAGATTAGGAGTATAGTTTTAACAAGGAAAACAAGGATTTATAATATATGAGTTTTATTTTTTTATTGTAAATCCGCAATATAGTTTTTAAGTTTTCTTCTGCTTTCGTTTCAATGGTTATTTAATACATAAAGTTAAAATAGTTAAAGTAAATGACTTTACCACAACAATTTATAAGCTGTGATTGGGGAACTTCTAATTTTAGAATTCGACTAATCGATTCACTTAATTTGAAAGTTTTAGAGGAGTTTAAAACTGATATGGGTGTAAATAAGTTATACCAAAAGTTTAAAAATCAAGACAGGGTTTCGCAAGAACAGTTTTTTAAAGATTATCTTATAGAACAAGTAAGATTATTTACAGAGTTAAAGGAGGGTGAGATATTGATAGTTGCCTCTGGGATGATTACTTCGGCTATTGGTATGACTGAACTACCGTACGCAAAGGTGCCGATATCATTTAGTTGTGAAGACTTATTTATTGAATTCAAATCTTTAGGAAAAGATTTTCAAATTCTATTGATATCTGGTTTAAAAACGAAGAATAATGTAATGCGAGGAGAAGAGATTCAAGCAATAGGTCTCATAGAATATTTACCTGCGGATTCAGAAGGTATTTTAATTTTACCCGGAACACATAGTAAACATATTAATTTTAAATTAAACAAAATAAATGATTTCACCACTTTTATGACAGGTGAACTTTTTGAAATTTTTAGTGAATATAGTATTCTATCGAATTCAATAAAAAGAATGGAATGGGATTCTAAATTTATAGGCTCTTTTTTAGAAGGTGTAAAGGTGGGTACAACTAACACTCACATGTCTTCTTTTTTCTCGATAAGAGCAAATCATTTACTTCATAATACTTTATTGGAAAAAAACTACTACTATCTTTCTGGGATGCTTATAGGAAGTGAATTAGCTTATCTTAAAAACACAAAAGAAAAAATATTTTTGTCGTCTTCTGGAATTTTAAATGAGTTGTATTTACGAGCTCTTACTTCTTTTATATCAGCCGACAGGGTATTTTGTTTTGAAGAAGAAGCAATAGATAAAGCTTTAATAACCGGTCATAAAAAAATGATTGAAGGAGTTACTATTAATAAATAAAACACAAGTTTTACTCGTTAAATACTCTTAAACTATTCAAAGACCACAAGAGTTTGAATTGCATATTTATAGTTTTTTTGTGATTATTTTTATCAAATAAAACGAATAATAGGTAAAATAATGTTATAACAGGAATAATTACGTAAATGAGAGTGGTTTTGTTAGGTTTAGATTTGTGTAGATATTTTTTTTAAAAAATTAACTAAAACACAAACTTAAACTAACAAACGTTATGAAAACAACAATTAGAAAGTCAAAAAAAATCTTTCTTTTATTAGTAGTAATAGCTTTAGGAAGCTGTTCTAATGAATTAGAAGAATTAGATGAAACATTAAAAGAAACAGGTCCAGCTATAGAAAGAGCTCCTAGTCAGTTTCAAAATGCAAATTTTTATACTCCACCTGCGTCAAATATTAGAAAAGTTCAGTTTACCGGCACAACGACTGCACAACTAAACCAATTAATTAATCAAAATTCAAAGCCTGATGGTCCAGGTGTTATTATTGAAATTCCTAGAAGAGCCTATAATTGGAACAAAGTGGCTTTAAAATCAAATATTCATTTACAGATTGCTGGCGGAACTACAATTAAATTTGATGGTACACGAGGAGGTGTCTTTTCCATAGGAGCTGGTCGCGGTGGTCAACGACTTAAAAATGTAAGTATTAGTGGACAAGGTGGGCAAAAATTTACAGTAGATATTTCCGCCACGAATCTTGTTAATCAAAACGTCAATGTGGTCAAAATTGGACGTGTTGATAACTTTAGAGTTGCTGACATAAATATCAAAGACAGAAGATCTTCTGTGAATTCTATAGTGTTAGTTCATGTAGGAAGAGCTTCAGAAGACAGACCTGGTCCTGCTGATGGAGTTATAGAAAATATTAAGCAAACCGGATCTCATACGGGATACGGATTAATACAAACCTACAGTGCCGATAATGTACTATTCAAGAATCTAGATTGTGACGGAGGTGTTACATTAAGAATGGAAACTGATGACATAGTCATGAAAAGTGAATTAAAGAATGGTTCTAAAAAAGGAGGAATTAAGGATATTTTTGCTTACAATATTAAAAATACGAATGGTATAACGCCTGTAATGTTTTCTCCTCATTTTGTTAAAAACGGGAAAGTAACTGTCGAAAAAGTTAATGCTACAGGATCTACTTTTGCTGTTAGAGTCGAAAAAGGATTTTTAGAATTATTTGATCTAAACGATACATTTCCTATAAATAATGATGGACAAAGAAGGTTCCAACAATTTATTGAAAATCAGTTTAACATCAATGGGACTGCTTTATCTGGAAGAGCTTATAAACGTAATAACGGAAGAAGATGGGCTGTTAGATTATCTCCTGCTGCAAGTACTGCTCCTAGAAACGCTTTTGTTAAAAATCAATTAGGTGAAATAGGAAATGGATTAGAAGCGGGTGGTTTTACTAACGCTAATGTGAAAAATATTACCGCAAAATATCAAAATGATAGAGGAGCAAAAATAAAACAAATTCATTTACAGTTTATTCCGTGTAGTATTTGGGGCAACGGTTTAAGAAACCCTGGTACAAGTTTAAATATGTTCAATGGGTTTGAATATCACGGGCCTTCAGTAGCTTTAAGTTATGATAATACTACTGGTGGTAATACAGGAGGGAACTATAGAGTAACTTTGGCGAATCAACGATTTAATGGTTTTCCTAATGGATTTATTCAAAATATTAAGTCAAATACAAGCTCTGTATGTAGCAATGGTTCTGGTGCTATTACTAATTATATTGCAAGTTTTCCAAACTAATTGTATAAGTTTTTTAAATTAAAGAAGACTCCTTTGATTCTATATCAAAGGAGTTTTTGTTGTTCATTCTATCTTTTAAGTTGTATTTGAAACCTGTTAATTTTATATTTATTTCAGGCTTTTATTAGTTTTAATATTAATTTGTTAGAAAAGAGGTCTATTTTATTTATTACCTCTATTTTTACTATAGTATAAGGTAAAAATCGTTACTATGATTAAGAGATCAGAAAAAATGCAGTACGAGTTTGACAAACTCTTTACTGATTTAAAAAACGAGAACGAAACTGCTTTTAATGAATTACATGGTATTTTCAAGCAAGGTTCCTGTAAAAAAGGAGAAACACTGATTCAGATTCACAAACCTTGCACAAATTTATACTGGATAACATCTGGAGTTATTAAACAATACCAGGATAGAGAAGATGGTACTCGATATACAAAGTGGTTCGCTTTTGAGGGAGAGCTACTATCTTCACCCCATAGCTTTAAATTCGGTGATCCTTCCTCTGAAGGTGCAGATGCACTAGAAGATTGTGAATTTATGGTTATGTCTCGGACTGATGGTGATGCTCTTTGTGAAAAATACAACTGTGTCGATAGGTTCTTCAGATTATTGGCGGAACTCTATTTTATAGAATCCAATGCACGCGTATTTTTTATGCAAGCATATAGCGCTAAAGAAAAATACGATCACATCATGAAGTACAATTCCCATATGTTACTTCGATTACCGCAACAAGAGATTGCATCATTTCTAGGTATAAGAAAAGAAACTTTAAGTCGTATTCGCAAGTATTCTTAAGCCTTCATTGATGTCATATCTATTTTTTTTAGACTATTTTTTCATAGTTTACAAAACTTATGCGTAATTTTTTTACATCTTTTGATTCGGAAAATCATTGTTTGATAAATTTAAAAAGACTTCTTCTTTCCTGCTTTTATAAAGACAAGTACAACTTTATATGAATTAAAAAACGTTTGGAATTCTAAATAGATAATTAGTTTTTAATCCGAAATTTTAACGCATATCAAATTTATTGACATTTGTCAATTTTGTTATTATTCTTCAATAGTAATTTTATCTAGAATTTTAAAACTGGCAAAAGTAAACAACATTATTCATTATCTATCAATAATCATTTCACCAAATAAAAGGGCTTTTTTACTCTTTGTTTAGACTGCTGAAACAATAAAATATTTTTTTAAAATAGGTAAATATTGATTTACAAGGTATTTTTTTAGTAGTATAAAGTTTGATTATTAGTTGTTTGCGTGCTATTTTATTTGTGTTGTAAAGGGTAAAAAGGTATAAATATCATCAAAATGACAATAAAGCAATTAACATTACTACTTATTCAATCATTAGAAGTTACTACAGAAAATTGGCTTACTAGTCCAGGCGTTTTAGGAACTATATTTTTGGTGTTTCTCATCATTTTTTTAGGGATCTTCATTTTTATCAAACGTTTAAATATTTATGTAGATCTTCTTAAAAAAAACACAAAAGATCTTACAGAAGAGGAGTTTGAACGTCGTTTATTTAATCTTGATAAGGAAGAGGTTGACGAAATTTTAGAATTACGTCGACAAGGTTTTGATAAAAACAAAAAAACAAAACCCCAATTAGCTAATGATATAAAATCAAAGAACACTGGGTTTATAAAAAAAATTATCAACCCAAAGAACCCTTTGTTCGATGAAAAATCTAGATCTACAGTCAAAATAGAAGTATCTCAAGAATTAAAAGAAATTGTTGTTTGGTATCTGGGCGCAGCGGTATTTTGGCTCATTTTTGGGACACTTGTTGGTCAGTACTTAGGGATGAAGTTTGTTTGGCCAGATATGGACAATACACCTTGGTTGTCCTTTGGAAGATTAAGGCCAGTGCACACTAATACCGTTTTTTGGGGTTGGGGATCGATGGCAATGGTTGGTTTAGGTCATTATGTAATCTCCAGAACATCTAATACAGAAATATATAGTTATTCTCGATCTAAAGCTGCTTTTTGGTTAATGAATACAGCTGTGTTTATTGGTAACCTGTCTTTAATGGCTGGAATAAATAATGGTGGTGGTGAATATAGAGAATACATCTGGCCTATTATGATATTATTTGCTATTGGTTTGATCATCACCTTCTTTAATTTTTATAAAACCGTAGCAAAACGTAAAATTTCAGAAATATATATATCTAATTGGTTTATTCTAGCCGCACTTATTTGGACCACTGTTTTAACTTTTATTGGTTACTTCCCAACGTATCAAGAAGGATTAGGAGAGACCGTTATACAGGGGTATTATATGCACCAAGGAGTAGGAATGTGGTTTATGACCTTTACTTTAGGGTTGGTTTATTATTTCTTACCATCATCCCTTAATAAGCCTATCTATTCCTATTCATTGGGTGTTTTAGCTTTCTGGACACAGATGTTATTTTATACCTTAATAGGTACGCATCACTTTGTATTTAGTCCTTTGCCCTGGTGGTTGCAGACTGTGGCTATTGTTTTTAGTGCTGGAATGTTTATACCCGTATTCGCAGGTAGCACCAACTTTTATATGACGATGCGTGGTAATTGGAATCAAATTTCAAAAAGTTATGTTTTACCTTTTTTCTTAGTTGGTGTAGTATTCTATTTTGTAGGCTCAGTCCAAGGCAGTTTTCAAGCGTTCAGGTTTACTAATTATCTATGGCATTTTACTGATTTCAATGTCGCGCACTCACATATGACAATGTATGGCATCATAACCTTCTTAATTTGGGCGTGTATGTATACTATTATTCCAAAAATTACGGGAAATGAACCACCACAAAGATTTGTAGGTGCACATTTTTGGCTCGCTTTTGTAGGTCTTTTTGCATATATGATTTCAATGATGGCTGGTGGGACTCTAAAAGGATTGAGTTGGATAGAAGGCAATCCATTTATTGAATCAGTCATCTTAATGGAAAACTTCTGGGTTTGGCGAGCTGTAGGAGGATCATTAATGTTCGTTTCTCATATCATTTTTGGATATAATTTCTACCTAATGATTCAAAAAAAGAAAATAGCTAAAATTTCTCGTAAGCAAACATTAGAAACTCAAATAAATTAATACATAATATAATGTTGAATTTACATAAAGACCATAAAAATTTAGTGCTACTAGCCTTTGTTGTTTTTGCTGCATTAAGCATAGGTGTTGCTATTATGCCGGCGTATCAAATGGAGGAGTATCAACCTATCCCTGGTATGAAGGATCTTACAGCTCAGGAGAGAAGAGGACTTTCAATATATGTATCTGAAGGTTGTGTAGCTTGTCATACTCAGCAGGTTAGAAATATTGAAATGGATAATATATGGGGGGATAGACCTTCACTAGCTTCAGATTACTATTACAGTAAACAACGAATGGATATATGGAGACAGTCGCCTTCTTTATTAGGTAGTGAACGTACAGGTCCAGATCTTACAGATATTGGAAATAGACAACCTAGCCAAGATTGGCATTTGTTACATTTATACAACCCTAGGTTAGTTGTAGAAGCTTCAGTAATGCCTCAATATTCTTGGATGTTTCATAAGAGTGACACTTCTTATGTTGATAGTGATGCTGTCACATTACCACGCTCAATAACTCAAATGAAAGATAGTGAGGTTGTAGTAGCTAGTCAAGATGCTTTGGATCTTGTAGCATATTTAAAAAGTTTACAACAATTTTCTTTTGAAGATAATGAACCACCTATGAACTTTATACCTGCATTATCTAAAGATGGAGAAACAGCAATCGGAGGTTCTAAAAAATCTGAAGGAGCAGGTTTGTATCAAAATAATTGTGCCGCTTGCCACCAAGTTACCGGACGTGGAGTAAAAGGTGCTTTTCCACCACTTGTAGGAAGTATTATCGTTAATGATCAAAATCCAGAAATGCTGATCAAAATCATACTTGTGGGATATGATGCCAGAGAAGAATATGGAGTAATGCCTGCTCTAGGAGAAAACCTTACCGATGAAGATATAAAAGCTATTGCAGACCACGAACGTTCTAGTTGGGGTAATAATGCACCAGAAGTACCACTAGAAACGATAACACGATTAAGAGATTCAATAACTAATGATAGAACACTATAAAAATATTAATCATTTACATTGATTGTTATGTACACTAACAATTTAAGCTACTAAATAATTTATTATTCTATCCCATAGAGTGGTTGTAGGGTTTCAAGTTAAAGTAACTTTTAAAAATTTATAAAGAGATGAAAACTAAAATTATAACATTCTTACTACTATTAAAGTGTGCGATATCATTTGCTTGTGATCTTTGTAAAAAAAATCAACCTAAAGGTTTCGAAAATATTACACATGGAGACGGTCCCCAGGACAATATAGATTACATTATTATGTATAGCGCAATAGTTATTGTTGGTTATACACTTATTATGAGCCTAAAATATTTGATTAGGCCGAAAGAAAATGAAAGTAATCATATCAAGAACCTAATCCTAGACAATAAATCAAACTAATGGAAAACAAAAGAGAAGTAACCGTTTTTTTAGATGATGAGAAAGTTCCTTTTGGAGTTTTTGAACCACCAGCAAAAATTGTGTTAGATACTACTAAAATTTGTGATGGAAAACACAAACTAAAAATCAAAGCAATATCATCAATGGGTATTGAAGGTGTGCGTGTAATTCCTTTTGAAGTTCGTAATGGTCCTGAGATTTCAGTAGTAGGATTGAAAGAACATGAAATCATAGAATCCAATACGGCAATCATTGTAAATGCCTATGGAAGTGAAACTACAGAGTCTTTTATTATAAAAGGATCTGAGACACCCAAAGCTGTTCCTTCTTGGGTATGGGCATGTATTATAATGTTTGTAGCATTTGCTATTTTCTATTTTATAACACATTGGGATATGGACACCTATAAATCCTTTTTTTAAGTTATTATGAAAATATCAATTTGGGATACCCAAGTAAATAGAGAAGATGGCTTGATCATGTATTTTGAAATAGTAGTTCCTATGAATATTACGAACGAAAAAACTATTTGTGCCTACGGAAAAGAGTATTTAAAAAAGAAAGTTTTTCGCACAAATGAAATGAGCTCCAGTAAATGTTCTTTTTGTCAGATAGAAAGTCGTTCGTCACATATTATAGGCCAAATACATAGTGTTGGTTATAGCATTGTTGAGATAGAAAATTGTAATGCTTAAAAGATGTAACTCGATAGAGGCGCATTGATTTTAGCAAATGGTTTCTTTATAAGAGTGTATATATAATTGCTTTTGAGACCGAACAGAAAACTTTCTATAAATAGCTCAAATATTTATGATCAAATTAGTTGTACAATTATTAAAATAATAAATATGAAAATAGTAGCATCATTAAATGAGGGACTTGCCTATAATGAAGACCGTCCCGCAATAAATATTTTATTAGAAACGGAAACCTCTAAAGAAATTAGAATAGTTTTTAGAAAAGGTCAAATAATGAAAAAACATCATACACCTTTTCCTATAGTAGTTGAGGTCTTTAAAGGCGTAATAGATTTTGGAGTAGAAAACGAGAAAGAGCAATTAACTGCCGGAAGTATTATCGCGCTTTCTGGTGGTGTGCCTCACGACTTGACAGCACTAGAAGACAGTATTGTCCGTTTGTCATTATCAAAGCAAGATAAATTAAAGCGAGTAAAGAATATTAAAACCGCTTAATAGTAATATGATGCTTTTGCGAAAAAGAATAGTAATAGTATTCCCTATCTTATTGCTTGGTTTTGTACTCTCCATATCGTTTATGGAAGCTTGGCTTAAATTTCAGACAGAAGGTGTTACTCGTCAAGTTCGATTTTGATTTTGATTTTTTTAAAATTACATTTAAAAAGATATTTTTTATGAAAAAGATTCTTGTAGTTCTATTGGTTTTGTCACTGTGTTATTTTGTAAGTTGTACATCCAATTCACAAATTGATTCTGACTATTCCTCAATTGATCGGACCTTACGATTAAATAGCGGAGAGAAGTGGAAAGCAAGCGGAGCTATGACCAATGGAATGAATAAGATGAATACTATTGTTAAAAAACTCGACATCAAATCATTTGATTCTAGAGTCATTGGATATGAATTAGATTTTGAGATAAGAATGATGATGTCTGTTTGTGGTGCAACCGGAGAAGCTCACGATCAATTTCACCATTATTTAGATCCTTTGAAGGAACAAATTAGAGGTTTACAAATCGCTAATGATATAGCAAAAGTACCACTCTTAAAATCTATAAATAAATACTTGGATGAATATGAAAATTACTTTAATTAGAATATAAACTAATAAAAAGTACTGTTTTTGATTAATCTAAGGAAGCTGTTCAGAAGAGGTAAGTTCTTTTCTTAAAATGAGAAAAACATTATTTTTCATTTAAAACAATTGTTAACTAAAAATGCTTATGGATATTTCCTAATTCTGCTCAAAGTTTCTCGGGTAATGCCTAAAAATTTAGCAAGTTCTTTTTGGGGCAATTCTTGATTAAAATGTGGCTGGTTTTTTTGTAGGTAAGTATACTTTTCTTTTGCGGTTAATGCTTGTAAAAAAAACATACGTTCTTCGGATTGGATTAAATAAATTTCTAACATTTCACGAAAAAAGGTTTCTACTTCGCGATATTTCTCTGCCAATTGATAGCATTTTTCTCTCGATACCATCAAAAACTCACAATCTTCTATAACTTTAATACCTTCATTAGTTGAAGTTTGTTCTACAAAACTTCTAAAAGAAGTTACAAAATCACCTTTAAAATTAAACCAGATAATGTGCTCCGTACCATCTTCTTTATGTCTAAATTGTTTGGTAATTCCAGAATCTAAAATGTACATAGACTTGCACATACTATTTGGATGTTCTAAAATAGCACCTTTTTTTGCAGAGCTCCATTTAAATGTTTCATTAAATGCGATGTAGGCTTCTTCATTCTTCAACTTTAGCTTTTCTAATTTTTGAGCCAAAATATTTTCCATACTTCTAATTATTACAACCTAAAAATACATAAAGTATTCTTTTGAAATCAAATAAATATCTAAGTATATATTACTTAAATACTTTATTGACATATGTCACACATATCCATAACTGATCGCTATAAATTTGTATTGAAAATAAAACAGTTATGGAATCACAGACAGCAATACAGTTTTTCCCAATGTTAAGTGGAGGTGAATTTTACCCTGTTATGTTTAGTAAGATTTTATCGGCTTTTTATACTTCTAATCAAAAATACTTAACAAGAGGAGAGTTGCAATTTAAAGCTAATCTTACGGTTGATGAAATTAATTATGGGCTTCAATTTCTTATTAGCCTTGGAGAAATATCTATAGAAGGGAAAAATGTTTTATCAGAAACATACTATTCTTTTAATACCGAAGGACATATTAAAAATTTTAGAAATAGTATATCTAAAAGTAAAGACTTGTTGACTACTCTAGAAAGGACTGTGGACCGCAGAGATAACTCTAACCAAATGCTTAACGATTTTATAAAAGATACTGTTGTTTTTTATAGTGAAGTATTGGACTACATAGAAATAAAAATTAGAGAACATTTTAATTCAAAAAATGCTTAAATAATCATGAAAAAGTTAATAATATTTATAATCTGCTTTAATTTTCTACAGCTGTTATCAGCTCAAAAAAACACCTATAATATTGGAATTTTACTTGATACAACTTCTGAAAGAATTGATTCCCTTATTCAAAAATTACAAGCGCAAATTAAAGTAACAGTAGGTCAAGATGCTATAATCAATTTTAGAGAAAAAGATATTTTGATAAATAATCATAATATAAATATATCACAAAAACAATACACGCAACTTTTAAATAATGATACTGATATTATTTTGGCTCTGGGTGTTGTAAATGGCTATATGATTAGTCAACAAACATCCTATAAGAAACCTACCATATTATTTGGAGTTTTAAATGCAGATATGAACAGTGTAGATGCTAATCGACTTACATCTTCCATTAATAATTTAACCTATATCGTTGAGCAAGATTCTTACAAAAGAGATCTTGAGAAGTTTAAAGAACTAACTGATTTTAAAAATATAGGTATTCTCATAGAGAAAGAATTTATTGATGTCCTTCCTGTAAAACAAACCTTTAGTCGTATTGCAGAAGATATAGGGGTTAATTATACGGTCATTCCTTTAAATATGATTATCAAAAATACTAAAGCTTTGGATACTGTAGACGCCGTTTATGTTGCAGGAGGATTTACAATGTCTGATGGAAAAGTGAAGGCACTTGCAAAAATATGTATAGAAAAAAGGTTGCCTTCTTTTACCATTAACGGCGTTGATCAAGTAGCATTAGGTTTGATGGCAACTAATAATTCGCAAAGTGATTTTGATCAAATAATAAGAAGATTAGCACTAACAGTAGAACGCTATGTGAGTGGTAACCCTCTTTCCGAAATGGAAGTTTTAATGACATCAAAATCAAGCCTTTCAATAAATTATAATACTGCTGAAGCTGTTGGAGTACCTATTAGATATAGCTTAGTGAATGAAGCTGAATTTACCGGTTCATTTGATAATGTTGTTCCCGATGAAACCTATTCACTTGTTGAGGCTATTAATAAGGCACTTGACAAAAATCTAAACCTACAATCTATAACCAAGCAAGTTTCATTATCTGGCCAGGATATAAAAACAGCTAAGAATAGTTATTTGCCAGAGGTAATTGCCAGTGGTGTTAGTACATACATAGATCCTGATGTAGCGATATTAGGCCTTGGACAGAGTCCGGAATTTCAAAGTTCAGGTGCTATTAACCTGCAACAAACACTATTTTCGGAACAAGCAAATGCTAATATTACCATACAGAAAAACCTACAAAAGGCAGAACAAGAAATATTGAATGCAGAAGAATTGAATACTGTTTTTGAGGTGTCTAACACCTATTTAAGGATTTTAATTCTCAAAGCTAATGCCGAAATACAACGGAGCAATCTTAAAATTACAAAAAAGAATTACACTATAGCCGAACAAAACTATGAAGCTGGACTTTCTGGAAAGTCTGATATGCTACGTTTTAAAAGTGAAATAGCTCAAAACACACAGATTTTGGTTGAAGCTGTAAATCAAATTGAACAAAGTTTTATTCAGCTTAATCAATTACTAAATAATCCAATAGACACTAAGATAGAAATCGAAGATGTTTCTTTAGAATTGGGTTTGCTTGGTGCTATTCAATATAAAGAGTTTACAGCACTACTAGATAATCCAATAACCAGAGCTCCTTTTGTTAGTTTCTTGACTGAGCAAGCAAAATTAAATGCGCCAGAGTTAAAAGCGATAAATTATAATCTTAAAGCAACGGATCGTAGCATTGACTTCAATGGAAAAGGGCGATTGTTTCCTACAATAGGATTACAGGCGCAGTACAATACGGTGTTTAATAGAAGTGGTAAAGGCAGTACTGCACCAGAAGGATTCATATTACCAGATAACAACTATAATGTAGGTATCGCAGTTTCTATTCCTATTTTCAATAGAAATCAAACCAATGTAAATAGACAAACCGCTCGAATTCAAAAAGAACAATTAACGATCAATCGAGAGAATAACGAATTAGCGATAAGCAGCAATGTGAGTACAAGTATCCTAAATGTAATTAACCAAATGACTAATATCGATTTGTCTAAAGTATCTGAAGAAACAGCGAAAGCATCCTTGGATCTTATACAAACATCCTATGCTTCTGGAGCAGTAAATGTGGTTCAACTCATTGATTCCCAAAACAACTATTTGAATGCCCAATTAAATAAAACAACGGCAGTATACAGTTATTTACTAAGTGTACTTCAAGTAGAACGTTCTATAGGACACTTTTTCTTATTAAATACAAGCGAAGCAAACGCTGCTTTCGCTTCTAAATTCTTAGAATTTCAAAATAATAAAAACTAATAAGCATTATTAAAATCTCAATTAAATGAAACAGTTAATCAAAATATTTAGCCTTCTGGTAATTGTAGGTTTACAATCATCTTGTTCAGAAGATAAAAAACAAGAACCACGTAAACCAAAACTGGTAAAGTATCAACAAATAGGATTGTCTAATAACCCAAGTAATACCAGTTATAGTGGTATTGCACAAAAGAATCTTGTTATTGATTTAAGTTTTAGAAGTAATGGTAGCATTACCAAATTTAACATCCAATTAGGACAAAAAGTAAAAAAAGGAGAGCTCTTGGCTACGTTAGACAATGTATCATCAAGACTTACTTATGAACAAGCGATAACGCGACAGAATGCATCGAAGTCAAATGTAACAACGGCAAAATCAGCTTTAGAAAGAGCGCGTATTTTGTATGAAAAAGGTAGTGCTTCATTGAGTAATTTTGAGCAAACCAAGAATGCATTCCGTTCTGCAAAAGAAGATTATGAATCCTCAAAACGTGCGGTATCTATTCAGCGAGATCAAATTAAATATGGTCATATCTATGCACCTTATGATGGTATAATAGCGGCGGTATATTCAGAAATTAATGAAAATGTAGCGCCTGGACAATCTATCGCCACTTTGAATGCTGGAGATACTATGGAAATTGAATTGGGCGTGCCAGAAAGTAACATCAATAACATTGCTAAAGGAGATAAAGCAATTATTAAGTTTTCTGCTATTCCAGATACTTCATTTAGTGGTACGGTTACCGAAGTTGCTCCTGCACTTTCTATAGAATCAGCAACCTATCCGGTACATATCACGCTTGATGATATCACTGAATCTATAAAAAGTGGTATGGCAGCTACAGTCAGTTTCAGTGAAAGTAAAACAAAAATGCTTCAAAAAAAATTAGTAATTCCAGCGCAAGCAGTTGGTGAGGATTATGATGGGAAATATGTGTTTCTCATTGTTGAAAATGATAGTATGATGATTGCAAAAAAACATCCTGTAACTATAGGAATACTCACACGAAATGGATTTGAAATTAAAGAAGGAATAAAGAGCGGAGACCGTGTGGCTGTAGCAGGTTTACAGACGCTTTTAGATGGTCAAAAAATACGATTACAATAAGTCAAAAACTATAGAAATTATGAATATCGCAAAATTTTCTATCGAAAAAAATAGAATTACCCTTATGATATTGGGTAGCATTATCCTGTTAGGTATTTCTATATACGCTAGCTTATCTAGAGATAGTATGCCACCTTATACGGTACGTGTTGCAAATATTGTTACGGAATTTCCAGGTGCTAGTCCAGAACGTGTAGAACTCCTTGTGACCGATAAAATCGAAAAAATATCTCAAGAATTACCAGAGCTAAAAGAGGTTAAAAGTACGTCTAGAACCGGTTTATCTGTAGTCACTGTAACGCTTAAAGAAGATGTTGGGCCAGAAGTATTACAATCTGTTTGGAATCGTTTACGAAGAAAATTAGAGGGTATGAAGGGATTACCCAATGAAGTTGCTCCATTTTTAGATGATGACGGTATAGGTGATGTTTATGGTATTGTTATCGGATTGGTTTCGGATGGGTTTTCGTATGCTGAAATGAAAAACTATGTAGATGATATAAAAGATGATCTTATTAAATTACCAGACGCCGCAAAAGTAGTGTTGGGTGGTGTTCAAGATGAGCGTGTTTTTATCGAGTTTGATAATACACGCTTAAAAGCTTATGGGCTGTCTGCTGTAAAATTGCAGCAAATTGTTCAAAACACTAATATTTTAACTTCTGGGGGAGAGATTAATTTGGGGGATGAACGTATTACATTAGAACCTACGGGAAATTTTAATACTGTAGAAGATATTAAAAACATGCTGGTTCCTGTGAGCGATAATGGCTTACAATTAGTAAAGTTGGGTGATATCACAACTATTAGCAAAGACTATATTGATCCTTCAGAACAGCGTGTAAGGATTAATGGAAACGATGCCGTTTCATTACACATTAACCTTAAGAAAAACTCCAACATAATTGAGTTAGGTACTCAAGCAGATAAAATAATTGCCAAATGGCAAGATCAATTACCAGCAGGATTAGAGTTGCAACGTATCTCATCTTTAGATAATTATATTGATGATAAAGTAAGTGGTTTTGTGAGTAACCTGCTTCAATCTATTGGAATTGTGCTATTAGTAATGCTTGTTTTTTTAGGCTTTAGAACTGGTATTATTATTGCGAGCTTAATTCCTATTGTAACCATTACGACATTGCTAATAATGGGACTTATGGATGTGGGGTTAAATCAAGTAACTTTAGCATCTTTAATTATTGCTTTGGGAATGCTAGTCGATAATGCTATTGTCGTTGCCGAAACAATTATTGTAAAAATGGAAGAAGGACATTCTGCAAAAAAAGCTGCGGTAGATGCTTGTTCCGAATTATTTACACCATTGTTAATTTCAACATTAACAACCTCGGTTGCCTTTCTTGCTTTTTACTTATCGCCAACAAATATGGGGGATATAGTAGGGCCTATTTTTATTGTGGTTTCCATCGCGTTACTATCTTCTTGGTTAATCGCATTGAGTGTTATTACTACATTTTGTTACTTGTTTTTGAAAGTAATTCCAAAAGATCAACGCAAGCTAAGTACCATTGATAAACTTATCAATAGTTTAAAAAAGAAGTATAAAAACATCATTATAGAATCGCTTCATCATAAATGGAAAATAATTGGGGTAATTACAGCTGCTTTTATATTATCGTTAGTTGGGTTTACTCAAATTCCGTTTTTATTTTTTCCAGATAGTGACCGTAACATGATTACTGTAGATATTAATTTGCCAGAAGGCACAAAAATTAAAACTACAACAGCCGTCGTAAAGAAATTAGAACAGTATATGAAAGATTCTCTACAGCTTAATACCCAAAGAGAAAATGGCATTGTAGATTGGTCTTCTTACATCGGTCAAGGGCCGGAATCATATGATTTAGGATATGCACAAGACGAAGCAAATTCTAACTACGCACATATTATGATAAACACCTCTTCATTTGAATTTAATCAGGCGATGATTAGCAAATTAGATGCTTTTGGATATGATTATTTTTCTAATGCAGATATTCGTGTAAAGGCATTGGCTGCAGGTGGAGGAACCATCCCTATTGAAATAAAAATAATTGGTAAAAACCCGGATGAATTAGCAAAGATAGCTGCTACTGTTAAGGCACGATTATCTGAAATTTCAGGAACTAAAAATGTAAAAGATAATTGGGGACCAAAAACGAAAAAATTCATCATCAAAATAGATCAAAACAGAGCATTAGCAGCTGGTGTAAGTAGCCAGGATATTGCCATTTCATTACAGACAACATTAGACGGATTCCAAACAGGAGAATATAGAGAGGATGATAAATCTATTCCTATTTTGATGCGTAATGAGATTAATAAACAACAAACATTATCATCTTTAGAAACACTAAATATTTATGCCCAAGCTACTGGTAGAAGTGTACCTTTATTGCAGGTGGCATCAATTATTCCTCAATGGCAGTATGCTTCTATAAAACGGTATAACCTTAATAAATCTATAAGTATTACCAGTGAATTAAGAGCTAGTGGTAATGCGGCAATCATTACCGCAGAAATTTCTGATTGGTTAAAAACACAGATGGATAATTGGCCAGTAGATTACAGATATGAATTTGGTGGTGATGAAAAAGAAACTGCCGAGAATATGGGCTCTGTAATTGGTTATTTACCGATTTCAGGATTTCTTATTGTGCTATTACTTATTATTCAATTTAATTCCTTTAGAAAGATGTGCATGATTGTATCTACAATTCCATTAGCACTCATTGGCGTAGTAATAGGATTGTTAATCTTTAGAGAACCTTTTGGTTTTATGCCTTTTTTAGGAACTATTTCTTTAGCAGGAATCGTAATTAACAATGCCATTGTACTGATAGACCGAATGGAGATTGAACAAAAAGATCTAAATAGAAAAATTGAAGATGCCGTTATTACAGCTTGCTTACAGCGTTTTAGACCTATTTTACTTGCTACATTTACAACCGTATTGGGGTTGATTCCTTTATATTTAAGTGGAGGCGAACTTTGGGAAGGTATGGCTATTAGTATTATGGTGGGACTGCTTTTTGGTACCATAATCACACTGGTATTTATACCAGCTTTGTATAGCGTATTGTTTAAAGTAAATTATAACGGCTATGAGTTTGATGAACGTTTATTAGAAGATTAATAGTATTTGCCTTAGCTATACCACACGGTCTATGTTTGCTATAGCTTTTACTTTTTAAATTCATATAAAAACTACCAATGGAAATAACTAATAGAAACCTAAAAGAATACTTAAAACGATTAGTTCGTTCTACCATTTTTTGGACTATCGCTATGTTATTGTTTAGTATTTTTAGATACTTCGCCCTAAAAAATGAAATAGGTATTAGTATAGATCCAAATTACGAAGGTTTTTATCAATTAAAAGATAGTCTTCTAAACTTTGCTCTAGGAGGGTTTCTTATAGGGATACTTTATGCTAATATTGAGTTTTTAATTGATAAGTTTATAGCACAAAGAAGCGCATTAGTGTTAATTATATTGTTCGAAATTCTCTTAACATTTACAGCAATTATTACTGTTTCAAATTTGGTATTGAGTTGGTGGGTAAAAAACAAGAACATCCCTTATGTTGTAGAGCCTGGTTGGTGGTATAAAGACAGCTCTTTTATTCCGGCATTAATTTACATAGGAATATCAATAGTTATATATTCACTAATTACTATTGTTTTTGAAAAATTTGGTAGAGGTGTTTTTTTTAAAATGCTTATTGGAAGTTACAAACAACCACAGGAAACTAAACGTATTTTTATGTTTCTGGATTTAACAAGTTCTACAACTATTGCAGAACGATTAGGACATCAAAAATACAGCCAATTCATTCAAGATTTTTTTTATGATTTAAATGAGATTGCCGCACCTTATGAAGCTGAAATCTATCAATACATTGGTGATGAGGCGGTATTGAGTTGGTCTTACAAAAAGGGTGTTTATAAAAATAACTGCTTAAACTTGTTTTATGCTTTTAAAAAGAAAATAGCATCTAAATCTAAATTTTATTTAGATAAATATGATATAATTCCTGAGTTTAAAGCAGGTATCCACGGCGGTTCTTTAATGGTCGCAGAGGTAGGTGTTGTAAAAAAAGAATTAGCCTACCACGGTGATGTTATTAATACTACAGCACGTGTACAAGCCAAATGTAATGATTACCGTGTATCTATTTTAACAACAAAAAGCTTGTTAAATAATTTAGATATTGAAGGTCGTTTCATAGCTTCTATTGTGGCAAAAGTGGTACTTAAAGGTAAAGAAAAACCAGTGCAATTATACACACTAACAATAATATAACTTGAGTTTGATTGATTGAAAAAAGAAGCTTTATTAATTGACATATGTCACAACCATTTGGAATTAGTACATCTAAGTTTGTGTTGGATTTTAAAAGCTAAGACAATGTTTACACACTTTCTAAGAAATAGAAATAGTTCAAAATGGTTTAGATCAAGAGTGACAGGTATATTAATCTTAAGTCTTATAGCTACTTATTCACAAGAAAGTAATAAGGGAGCATTTAAGTATGAAATAGAATTAGGGACTGATAATGATTTTTTGGTAGTTAATACTTCAACAGATAAATATTACACATATGGTATTAATGCTTCATTTAGATGGCGTTTAGATAAACCAAATTTCATAAGTAAACTTTTTTCAAATAGAACAGGTTATTTTGAGAGTCTTGGGTTTAATATGGAAGGGTATACGCCAGATTATCAGTCTTCTAAAAATGAAACCGAAAGACCTTATGCTGGTTGGAGTTATTTTGAATTTCAATCTACATATGGTTTTAAAAAATCTTTTTTGCGATTGGGTATAGATGTTGGTATTCTGGGGCCAGATTCACAAGCCGGAGCCGTACAAAATTGGTTTCATGGACACGTAACTGGTGATAGAGTTTTGGATGGTTGGAAATATCAAATTAATAACCAATTAGGAGTAAACTTAAGAGTACTGTACGCAGTGTCATTTTATCAAAATAAAATATTTGATTTCTATGGTGCTACGGATATCTCATTAGGTAATATTTTTACTTACATAAATCCGGGTATCAATTTTCGTATTGGAAAATTTAACAGCCTGTCTAATAGTGCTGCATATCAAAATGCGATACTTGCTAATAACTCTAATAGAGAATTTTTTTTGGATGGAGGTATTGCTGTTAAAATGTCTGCTTTTAATGCTACAATTCAAGGGAACAAAATAGATGAATTCAACTTTATAGATAGTGAAATTATAAACAATGTTTATTTTAATGGTCAAATAGGTATGTATTATGGATCTAATAGATGGACTCTAGGCGCAAAATATTTCTTTTCGAGTGGTGAATTAAACGACAATGATAGTCAAAGATATGCGATGCTCACTTTCTCTTATAAGTTTGATTAAATTATAGTAATATTTTTATTTGTGCTTAAGTATAATTTCAATCTAGAAAATATTCAGCATTACCTTTTTATCAATGAAAAACATAGAATACGTATAAATTATTTAAAGGTATTATAAGAGGAACGTATGTAAGGACTAGCCTTTATGTATTAAGTGAAAAAGTGATGTTATAATTTCAAACTAGTTAATATTTTCTCAAATACTATTAAAAACCAATTTGGTAAGAATTCCGTGTAAAAGCTATTGTGTTAAATAAGAAGTTGAATGTTTAGAATTTCAAATTCTAAAATTAGAAGGAGGTATTGAAAATTAATTGACCCATTTAAGATGTTAAATTTGTAACGTTTTAATGGGTCAATTATAGATTTTAAAAATTTAAGAGAATATACATTTATTGAGATTTTCAAAAAAAACTACTCTATTTTTAGTTACAGTCTGTAAAAGTTATTCTACACCCTTTTCTTCCTCTTATAAGAGGGGTTGTGTTATCGATTTTAATTCTATCTCCACCATTACTAGGAAACCCAATGGCAGAGTTATTATTAATAAGTGTATTAACATTGTAACTTCCTTCTGAATCAGGCCCATTACCTGATATAGTATTATCGTATACTGCTGCTAGAGAAGGTCCGTAGAATACGACATCCTTACCAAATCTTTCTTTACATAGACCATTGCTATTTCTTTCTTCGCAAGGTAAGTATAGTCTATGATTAAAATTGAGTTGACCAGTAGTTCCGTAAGTTGCTTTGATATTAGAAATACGTGTATTTGATGAGAAGGTTCCAGCCTTGAATTGTGCTATTGCAAATGAATTGGCAGCTGCAGCCGGGGTTAATCTGGCAGCAAAAATACCACCACCTCTTTTATAAACTTCCTCAACAGATCCAGCTCCAAATTGGCTCTCAACATTAGTTCTGTGTTGATTACCATTTATAGAATTATTCGCTGCGAATATTTCTACAAAACCACGCTCGATTCTTACAGCAAATGAACTGTTAAAACTTCTAATATTGCCTGCCGTAACTGTTCCGTTTTCCATAAAGTGAGGTGACAACATCAAAGCGGCTAAACCATTTCTACTAATAATTTTTTTTGCAACAATGTCATTGACACCGCCTATATTGGGAATCATCCTTCCTTTATTAACACTTTTCATAGCTAAATTATCAGTTTCTATCCTCAATGTGACACCGCCATCACAGTCTAAATTGTTAAAGTAAACATTGTTCGCTGCATAGGCTTGGATTAACCCATAGCCGCGTAAAGCATTGTTTTGCTTAATTTTTTCAATGATACCGTCTCTAGACCAATTTGCTACACCATTAATTACTCCTATGTCAACTAAAATAGAAGCAAAAACAGAATTTTTATCTTCAATAGTAAAATTGGAAATTTTAAAGTTTCGAACATCTCTTACTGCGCATACAATAAGATTTCTGCTTGGGTTTCTTCTAAGATCTACAGTGAAACCCTTACCTTTACCTATAATAGCGGCATTTGTTATTCTCGGCCCTCTGTCTCCAAATCTAAACATAGTTTGGTTTCTTTTAATTCCTGATTGGGAAAAAAGAACAGCATTCTGATCAATTTCAATAGTAATGTTCGATTTCATCACAATATCTGTAAAATAATAATTACCGTTTGGTATGATTAACTTTCCAAAAGTATTGCCATTTAATTGATTACTGATGTCATCTATAGCTTCTTGAAGCTTTGGACTATCGTTATTGTTGTCATTATTATTTACTCCATAGTCAGTTACTAGGTTTTTAATTATTGAAAAACTTTCAGGTTCTTTATAAAAGTCATTGGTGTCAACATTAAGTCTATTCTTAGATTCTTCTGTAGTTATATTTTCGGTTTCGGGAATAAAATCTTCAATATTGTCAGAACATCCTATTGCTAAAAAAGTTAGCAATATTAATATGTAATTAAGTTTTGTTACTTTCATGATTTAGTTTTTGTGTTTATTCGCAACTATTACAAAATTGGTTGTATGATTATTTACAATAGCTACAAGTTTATAATTAAGATTTGTGATAATAAGATTTTTAGTTTTTAGAGGAGTACAGAATTATATTGGCCAATTAGCCCTTGCTTTAATGATGTTTTTTATTCAAAAATAACTTTACGGGTATATAAATTTTGACCATTTTCGATCGTTATAATATATATTCCACTTTTAATATTCGATGTATTAAGCTCAAAATTACTGTTGCTAAACGATTCTTTATGTATAACTTTACCTTGTATATCAGAAATAATTATTGATGCTTCACTCTTATTGTTAATCTCTTCAATATTTAAACTTAATAAATGCTCATTTTGATTGACATATAGGTCAAAAGTTTTTGAATCTAAATATTCACGATTTAATTTTTTTTCCGTATTTTTTTTTCAAACTCTTACATATTCAACTTCACTTGTCATTGGAAATTTACTTGGTGTATCTGGTGTCGGCACTGGTTGTCTCACTCCATTTTTATCATAAAAATAATAAGGTTCTCTAAGGCCAAGAGAAACGATTAGATTCATCGCGTATTTATGGAACTTATTTTGAACGGTCCTTCCTATTTTTTTACCGTCAATGTAAAATTCTATCTTTTCTGCAGTCCAAAGGTATCCGTAGACGTGAAATTTTTTACTAGGACCTAAACCATTACCAGTTTCTTGTCTTATTGGCATTCGTACATTATTCTTATTAATATGCACTACATTCCATGAGATTATATCATTATCTCTTTGTTTCGATTGAAGCTCCGGACAATCTATCTCTACATACTTAACGTTCTGTCCACTATTTCTAACTCTTGAATACAACCAAAAAGCAGGAGATGCACCTGGAAATCTGGGAGCACCTTTCATTTTCACTTCAAAATATCCATACTTTATTTTCTTTTTACTAGTAAGAATTCCAGATTTAAAATACAGCTGTTTACCATTTCTTTTATGTTTATCCCAATCGATAGACATCTGTAATCTTTTGTTTTTTATCAAAACTTTTCGAGAATCAGAAGACCAAGCAGGCCAATTATCTATATTTGTAGACCATTTATTTTTATTGATATTTCTATCAAATTCATCAGAGAAATCCTGTTGTATTGTCCAATTTCCGTTAATTCCTAAGGGTTGAGGAGTTTTCTTTTGTGAATAGAGAGTCATGGTGCAATTAACTATAATAAAAAAAAGTATAATTAATCTTTTCATATTCAAGGTTTTAGTTTGTGCTAATTCGAAATTAATAATTAACTCAGAATATGGACAGAACTAAATTACCTTCTTAATACTTTTTTTTACCATTTTCATTTAAAAAGGTATGAGTGCCAATTCCACAGAAAAATTCTAAAAGTAGTGAATGGCTAATGATTCATAATTTGTTACAGAAATAGTTTTTTTATGTTTCTTACATCTAACTCTTTATTCTACTATAGTTTTGTGTTTTAGCATAAATAATGAGTAACTACCTACCGAACTCCATTATTTAATTTAAAACATTTGATATATAAGCTTTGTAGATGTTATTTTTTGTAAATTTAAAATTGATTAATTCCCCGAATATGAAGTTGTTATTACTAATAACCTACTTATTAACTTTATTTTCATATGCTCAGAAACCAGTTTTTGATCCCGAAAAATCCACAGGTAAATTATTTGAATATGCAGAATTTACGAATGTAGGTAAATCCAAATATTCCATAGACGATATTATTAAGGACAATCTTTTAAATTATGAAAGTTTACAATCAGAAAATCATGACTTTGGTTTTACATCAGACACTTATTGGTTACGTTTCAAGCTAAAGAATAGCTCCAACGTTGTTAAAAATTACTATTTAGAAACAGCAAGACCTGTAACAGATATAGTCAACTTATACGAAATAGGGCATTTGATAAAGGAACAAAAAAATGGAGATCAAATTTCTTATAATGATAAACCTATAAAGCATAGGCAAATTATTTTTAAAATTTTAATAAAACCTCAGAGTGAAAAAGAATTTTATATTAAGATTACAAGTGATGGTGAAACAATAAACCTTCCTCTTAACTTATATAATGAATCAGCATTCATAAATAATAATTACAAACAACAATTATTTTTAGGACTTTTTTACGGTGTGTTGATTTTGGCAGGTTTTATTTATTTATTCTTCTTTACTAGTTTAAAGAACAAAGCATTTTTGTATTATGGAATATATGTATTCTCTATTGCTTTAATGCAAGCTGCATTGGATGGTTTTGTTCATCAATATTTTTTACCAAATGGAGGCTATTTAAATAGTAGAATGGTTTTAATCTCTGCTTTACTTTCAAATTATTTCTTACTAAAGTATTGCGAATATTTTTTAAATGTAAGATTATATCTACCAGGTTATTTGAGACTATATAAAATTATTTATGGTGTACTTGCGGTTCTTTTTGTTATGTTATTTATAAGCTCAAAGACATTAGAATTAGTTTATCCAATCAGTAATTTTAATGGCCTCTTAAGTTTGATACTCATAATTACTACAGTATTTACAATAAGTTTCAAGAAAATATCGGTGGATACGTATTTTTCTATTGGAATTTTCTTTTTAGTAATTGGGCTTTTGGGTTTTGTACTGAACAATTTAGGATTATTACCTACAAATTTCTACACCTTAAACAGTTCTAAGTTTGGCAGTGGTTTTGAGGTAGTTTTTTTATCATTATCCATGACTAATCTTTTAAGAATATTGAGAGAGCAAAAGGAAGCATCACAAAAGTTAGCGCTAAAAAAATCTGAAGAAGTGAGTGAGCTTAAGACATTTTTTATGTCCAATATGAGTCATGAATTAAGGACCCCTATTAATGCAATAATGGGTGTTGTGGAGACAGAATTAGCTAATAAAACAAATACGATCGAAGAACAGGAAAAATATCAAACTATTAGAAATGCTAGCATTAGTTTATTGAGTAATGTAAATGATATTTTAGATTTTGAAAAAATTGAAAAGAGTGAAATTCGGCTTAAAAATGAAGTTTTCAACCCCTCAATTATTTTAAATCAAATAAGCAAAAACTGGGAATTAGAAGCTTTAAAAAAAGGATTAGATTATCGTTTGGAAATAAAATCCGAAATACCAACAAGAGTTACAGGCGATGAAGATAGATTATTACAAATTATAAATAACGTACTAAGTAATGCTATTAAATTCACAAATACGGGAACTATTATTCTAAAAATAACATGTTCATCTCAAGCAAATGATATTTCTCTATTTTCTTTTCAGGTTTCAGATACAGGTATTGGTATACACGAAAAAAACAAAGATATTCTTTTTAATAGCTTCAATCAAATGCGATTAAATCATAAGCGTCAGTTTGGAGGAATAGGTTTGGGGCTTACAATTGCTAAACATTTAATCAATTTATTTGGAGGAAATATAAAGATTGAAAGTAAATTAAATAAAGGGACCGATGTTTTTATTGAAATCCCGTTAAAAGAAATTCGTGATGCGGAAGTCGATTTAAAATTAAATAGGAATATTTTGGGCAAACCACTACATATTCTTGTAGTAGAGGATAATAAGCTGAACCAAATGGTAATGAGCAAACATTTAGAAAGTTTTACCAGTGTTAGTTTTTCGGTTGTAGAAAATGGAAAAGAAGCTATAGATATATTACAAATAGAAACATATGATTTGGTATTAATGGATTTACAAATGCCTATTATGGATGGTTATGAAGCTACGGAATTAATTAGAAGTGGTACATTAGGTAATGCGATTAGTAATATCCCAATAATAGCAGTGACTGCAGATGCTATGGAAGAGACTAGGCAACATGTTTTAGATATAGGAATGAATGATTATATGACTAAACCTGTTAAAAGGGATTTACTATTAAAAAAGATTAGGTTTACTAATTAGCAGAAAGAATATAATCAAGTTATGAACTCAAATTTTAATTTTATCATTTTATTTTAAATAATTAAATTACTCATTTCGTATCCCTGCTGTGAGTATAGTAGCATTAACTAAAACGTAAAAACGTAACTAATAAAAGATTCATCATACATTCCTAAATGAAAATCGTGTCTTTGTCTCGTTTCTCATTCGACGTCAAAATTGACAGCAACTAGGTTGTATTTACCTTTAATACCAAAATTAGATTCTTTAAATGTATGTGCTGTAAGCAAGCATAAAATATATCAGCTATTAAAAATTACTTTTTCCTGTTTTTTTTAATTTGATAATTGATTATGAAATTTTTTGTTTTCCTCGGTTTGATTAAAGGTTAACCTTGTATTGAATATCCAGCGAAGGTAGTGTTGTATTGTGTCTGAAAATGAGTAAAATAGGGTTAAAAAAACTAATAACCATTTCTTAGTTTTGTTTCCAATGCTTCTCTGAAATCTAAGTTTTTATATTAAAATCCAAAATTCAATCCAAATGATAGGCCACTATATTCAGCAAAGGTATAATCAATATTTACTCTAAAAAACGATAAAGCAACCTTGGCTCCCAGTGTTCCTCTTACTCCAGAAACTTCACTTTCTATAGAAAAAGGATCGACAATTGTTTCTGAACTCACGAATCCTGATTGTACTCGATAAGTACCTTTGAGATCTGTTGAAGACTTACCCGAAAGATAACCTATTCCACCATATACATTGAACACTGGTAATTTAGTTGATCCTATCACTTGAAACAGCCAAGTATTGGTATCATTCTCGAAACGTTGATCCTCTCCTTGAACAATATTTGTATTCGTAAAATCATAGCTTCCGTCCAGATGTGTATAGGCAATAAGTCCTGAAATAGCAACGGGAAATAATTTATCTGCAGGAAGCCAGGACGTTATTTCATGTTGTAATCCAAATCCATAGAAACCAACTTCAGCATCATTTGTTTTTACCTTAGGGAAAAATCTAGCTTTAATTTCGGTACCTTTTATCAATCCTAAACTTGCTTGCAAAAACGCTGTGGGGACAAAATTTATATTAGACTCTCCTAAGCCAGTAGGTAATTCGAATTCTGCATCTTGCGGTGGAAACCCGGGAACAGTGCTTTCTCCTTCTACAACTACAATAACGTTCTCAATATCACCAAAGGCTGTTGCAACAGGTCTAGCGACGCCTGGATTATCCCGAAAATCTAAATTTTCATAATTTGTAGGATCTAGTACAAATGATTTATTATCATTTCCCACAAATGCAGCATTAACCACTAGTGAAATTTCAAAACCAAAACGTTTTTTTGCTTTCGCACTATTAAACCATCCATGATTCATACTGTACATTAAACCATCAGTAGCAGGGTTTAAATAATCGGAAGTAAAGCGCTGTGCATCATTAATACCAGCAGCTAATAAGTTATCGATATTTTGTTGAGAAAATATAGGGGATAAAGACAAAAAAAGTAAGACAAATGCAATTCTTTTCATAAGATTTGGGTTAATTTAATATAAATAGGTTTAGTAATATACTAAATTTTCCCTACATCCTTGTTTTTGTTACTAACATAGATGTAGACGAAAAAATGAGTTCACTCTATTATTACTTAGAAAAGTTAATTTATTTGACTCTATAATTTTTAATTACTTATTTAAAGATTCTGACCGAGCTGTGAAAATCTAAAGCCTCTTTTCCAAACCTTTAATAAATATTGTTGCCATTTCTTCTGTAGCCGAATCTCCATTTTCTGATGATGACTTTATGACATCTAGGAATGTACCATGTGTTATCCGGAAATCATTTAAAATATTCTCTACCATCTGAAACGGTGATAATTGTCTATCAACTTCTTTAATAGTAGGTAATTTCAAAATGCTATTGCCATATATACTCCGGTTTTATTCCAAAAACCCAAATTCTCTCTAATACGATACCTGTTTTGGGATTTTATTTCACTATATTTTTTTCCAAATTGTTTGTGTAACTCAAAATACTAGACCTTCAGCATTCTGGTAGAAGCTTTTATACGCTAAACCTGAAAAACACTAAAATTATTTTTTTCATGTTGGTTTATAAAACAAACTTATCCAGCGTTACTTTTTGTTCTTGGTTATATAGTTTAACGACTTTTACACTTTTCGTTTGATTAGAGAGGCCATAGTTTCTGTAAATTGTATATTTCATTAACGAAGGAGTAGGGCTCGACTCTTTTTCAAAAGATTGAATATTAATAATCCATTCCCCTTCTATAAAAGGTTTATCTATAATGAACTCTTCTGATACGACACCACTTTTTATTCTGTTTGAAAGTAATTCTTGATTTCCCTCAAACGTATGAGACCATTTATAAAACTTTTTTTGAGGATCAACGAACTGTAATTCAAATTCTGTAAAAGGTTTATTCCATTCAAAAACTATACGTACATGAGAACCTTTTGCAATTAGTAAATCTTTTGGTAGATCAGTATATGATATTTCGGATCTATGATTATTTAAAAAATGTCTGAATTGCGCTTCTGCTTGAGGTAATATTTCAGAGAAATCGATATTCTTATCGTCATTATCTAAAATTCTTTTATATAGTTCAAACGATTTTTCATACTTTTTATTTTCTTTATAACTTCTGGCAAGATCAAGATAAGATTGAGCATAATGTGGTTTTAAATCTCCTATTTTTTCATAGATTAATAAAGCCTTTTCTATTTCATTTCTTTCTTCCAGATAAAAGGCCAAGGTCCGTAATACGCTATAATTACTTTCAGATAACTCTGCTAGATTTGATAAGATTTCATCCGAAAAATTTTTATCCCATCTTTTAAAATAGTACATACTGTAGATGTGAAAAGGCACTTCTAATCGATGTGTTTCTAGCAATGAAAAATAGATGTTTTTTGCATTTGAGTAACTATTGCTTTCCCACATGGCTTTCAAGTATGGAGGTCTTTTTAGATTAGGATCTAATAAAAAGTGTGATTCTTTGTATTCATTACCTTCAACCAAAAGTGATGGAGTAGACTTTTTTTCGTCTAATTCGTCAATATTAAAAACTGTTGTAATAATAAATACGCCACCGCTAGTACCATATTTCGTCATTTCAGCAAATGAACTTAGCAACGTGATACTTTTTATTTGTGATGGTAGTAGATGAACTGGAGGATTTTTGTATACAGCACCATCTACAACATAAATAGGATAGTCTTCATACCAAGAAACAAGCCTAATAACACTAATACTTGCTTGATCACCAAACCCTGTCACCTGAACACCAGGTATAATTCGAAAAACATCTCCAAAGAAAAATGAAGATTTAGGAAACTGTTCGTTATATATAGTAAAATTAGAACCAACCATTCTTTTCTTTTTATCTTCTCTGATTATGTCTTGTTTTGATCTTGAATCATTTTTTGCTTTTAGATATACTTGATCAAGAGTTTTATACTTGGGTTTTAATGTTACTGATATTTTTTTTGATGTATCTATTTTTACTCGTTTTGAAAGCATTCCAAATGCCTTAAAAACAAGCACATCATCGTACTCTGCATTAATTGAAAATTCACCATTGGCATTTGTCTCTACCTCATTTAGAGAACCAACCAAGGATACTTTACAACCTTGTATTGGCATGTTGTTTTTTGTGAATACGGTTCCTTGAATGCTGTTTTTTGTGAAATCGATATTGTATACCGATTGATCTTCGATATCATTCATAATAACTTCGACAGCAGTTTCTGTATTTATTTTTGACAGGTTAATATAATATCCTTCACTAGAAATACTTGCATCTTGGAGGATCGTATGATTTGCTTTTGGATTACTATTAACATAAAACGCAGGGATGGAATACATAAATTTATGATCTCCGTAGGTGTGAATACCATCGGTAAATACCAAATATTGATCTGGTGTTTGTTTTTGTTTAAAAAGATCAATAAAATTACTTCCGCCATTGTATCGTAGCTTACGGATCTCAGAAAGCAGCTCTTTACTGTTTCCTCGTTTTATGTAAAATACTTTATCATTTCCTACAATATTAGAAAAGGGTATTAAAGTTATCCGGGCTTCTTTAAGCTTATCTATGTATTTCTTTAAAAAATCTAATTCTGTTTCTAAATCTAAGTTTTTCCTTGATAACGAGGTGTCCCAGTACAATGTTATATTTTCTGGTTTCTTTCTTTTTTTGATAGTATTAGAGGAATCCGGAAACGAAATATCTAATTTAAAAGCCATACTGATTCCGTATTTGACTTCCCAATCATCCTGACTAATATATTTTACAAATCCTTTTTTGTTATTGCTTCCGCAAATTGCAAAACCAATATCATCACCATAAACTTCTACAAGTTCCAAACTTACAATGATATCTTCATTGACCACAATATTATGAGGGGATAAGTCTATAATTTCTTCTCCATCTTTGGCAACTATAGTGTGATATATGTTATTGTTAAGAATGTTTGTTCCCGGTTTATTTTGGTATTTTTTATAGATATTGACTCTTACTAATAAACTATCACTGTAATTTTCTAAGACATAAAATTTTAATTTTTCAAGCTTTGTATTTTTCTTTCTAATTTTCATAGAAGATGCGATTTCTCCTCCTAATGCTTTTTTATCTTTCCAGTATCCCATAAATTTTTTGGAGTAATCGTAAGGACCAATAGTCATTTTTTGTCTTTCCTTTGCTATGACAACAGTCTCTTCTAAAGTAAAAACATCGGGTTCGATATAAATTTTATCATCTTTTAATAAGAGTTTATATAGCTTTTTGGCAGTAAGGGTAATGCTTTTGTAACCAATACTGGATATTTGCAAAACATCATCGTCGTTTATGGTATTCTCATCGTACTGTAGCACAAACTCACCATCACTTTGGCTTACGGTACCAATACCTTTTTCCAGAAATCCTACATTAACATAAGGCACAGCTTGTTGTGTTTCTTTATCTAAGATATATGCATCGATAGTAATCTCGTATTGACCTATTGCGAGTTGATAACTTGCAAGAAATATCCAAAAAAATAAAGCTTTCAGTTTCATATGCGTGATTAATTATAGATGAACAGTTTTTAGTGTAAATATAGTTTTGAGGATTAATACTAAAAATACTACTGAAACTGCAGTTTACACTACTTATTGCTGTTAAAAATCTGTTATAAAGATGGTTATAGGTCTATTTTTCTGCTTTGTTTAACAAATGTTAAACAAAGCAGAAAAATACTTTGAAAATGGAAAGCTATTTTAAACTCATTATTGGGATTGAGAATGTTGTTGAAGTACCTAATTCTTTAGTAAACTACCACTTATTGATTATAAATTCTCGGAGCAAAGAAAATATCTGAACTCTACTGATTCCTAAAATACAAGTTGACTATCTTCCGTGTAATTCCATATTTGGTAAGTCGTTAAGATCTTTTACATAAAAATCGAAAAACCTTTTGGTTTGCGCAAAAAACTCCTTTCGGAACTCTCGTATTCCGTGATCAGCTCCTTCAAATAAAATATAACGTACTGGATGTTTATATTCATATAACTTGTTCACTAACTCCAATGATTCTGAAGCTTGAACACGCCAATCAGAACTACCGTGCATTATTAAAAGCGGTGTAGTCTTACACATTTTATCTGCCCAAAATACTGCTGATCGAGCTGTAAGTTCTTTCTCCTTATTCTTACGATAATTTGGAATGAATTTTTCATATACGTGTTTTTCGAATTCTGGTCGATTTTCAAGTGCTTTAAAAGCATTAGCAGCGCCAGCCAGTACAACAGCCGCCTTGAATTGACAAGATTCTTTAAGAGCGAGATAGGTCATCATACCACCTCTACTTGCACCTTCGATACCTATTCTTGAAGTATCTGCATTATCAATTTCGTCCAAAGTAGGCACGAGATTTAAAACATCATTTAAGTCTTTTCCTCCGACTTCTTCTTTTCCTTCGCTTCCGCTATTTCCTCGATATTGACTAGCTACTACTACATATCCCCAGCTAGCTAGTTTTCCTAAAAAGAAGCCTACTCCAGTTTCATTCCATTGTCCAAATTCGCCAGTTCCTCCTCTATTTGAAATAATACAAGGGAAACTACCTTCTTGAATAGGCTTGGCAATGAAACCTTTAATCTTAAGAGAATCTGATAGGTAGGTAATTCGAAAAAACTCAATGTTTTTAAGAGCCTTAATCATGGTTGAATCGGCCTTATGAATTTTGGCAATTGTAGAATCGCTTAAAATTAACCTTTCTTTTGCTATAATCTTCCCATTTTGAGAATGAGAAAAAGAACACTTTAAAAAAGTGAAAAGTAGAAGTATTGTTAGTTTATATCTCATTATTTGGTTTCGCTTAATGATTTATAGCATTTAAACTACGTCAAAAGGTTTATTTATAACTTCTAAGAATTCTTTTCTAGTATCGGACCCAGTAAATTTTCCTCCATATTCGATTGTACTAGTGAAACTGCTTTTGTCCTTAATTCCTCTTGAGGAAACACATAGATGTTTAGCCTGTATTACTACAATGACATCCTCTGTTCCTAAGGTTTCTTGTAAGTCTTTTAAAATTTGAAGGCATAATCTCTCCTGCACCTGAGGGCGATGCGCATAATAATCTACTAATCGATTAATTTTTGACAGCCCAATTACTTTGTCTTTGGGAATGTATCCCACATGTGCAGTGCCGACAATTGGTAGAAAATGATGTTCGCAAGATGAATCAATGTTGATGTTTTGCTCAATCAACATTTTCTTATATCCATATTTATTTTCAAAAATGGAAGTCTTTGGACGGTTCTTTGGGTTTAAACCATAAAAAAGTTCTTTCACATACATTTTGGCAAACCTATAAGGGGTTCCAGAGAGGCTATCATCCGTTAGATCAAGTCCCAACTCCTTCATGATTTCTGCAAAATGATGTTGTATGTTTTTAATCTTGTCATCATCAGATGTATCAAAAGCATCTGGTCGTAAAGGCGTTTCTGTCGAATTAGAAATATGCGCATCACCGATGGATTCTATTTCATTTCTAGTGTTCATAATAAATTAATTTATACAGTATTTTTCATTGTTACATATACAATACTTTTGATTGTAAAAATGTAGGCGAGCTAAAAAAATAGCAACAACATATATAAGTCCTCCGATTACTGTTAGAATATCAAGTTTTTCATTAATTATAATTGCGAATAGAAGAGACCAACATATCCAAAAAAGATACTTCAACTTATGATTTGAATTGGTTTGTGTAGTTTTATGAACAGCTATAAAGGATAGCCCAAAAAAAATATAATCTAAGGATTTCCACCAAAAAGAATGTGTTTCTTCGGAAACTATCAATCCTGTATAAACTAAAAATAAAAAAGTAGTAACAACGCAATGTATTAGATATAAGCTACTCGCTAAAATCCCTAATCTGTCTGAATTTTTATGTAAATCTAATATTCTCAATGAAAATTGAATTTTTTAATAGCAACAAATATAGTATTATTTTATAAATGCAACTTTGTTGCTTTAGTAATATTTATTTATTTTTGGCAAAAATGATTTTATGATCCGTACGACATCGTTAAGGTTTGCATATCAGAATACAAAAACTCATACTTTTTATTTTCCCGACATAGACTTGTCATTTGAACAGAATGCTTTAATTCTAGGGAACTCTGGTATTGGTAAAACCACTTTGTTACATCTTATTGCAGGTCTTTTAATTCCAAAAAAAGGGAATATATTTATTGGTAATACCTGTGTGCAAGAACTCACCAGAAATCAACTAAATAATTTCAGAGGTAAACAGATAGGAATAATTTTTCAAAGAACATATTTTATTAAGTCTCTAACCTTATTAGAAAATCTCAAAATACGTGAGAAACTTTCTAAAAAAACAACCGATCAGCAGAGGAGAATACGATTAATAGAGCAACTAGAGTTAACCGAAGTTAGGAATAAGAAAGTTTATGAATTAAGTGAAGGTCAACGGCAACGACTTTCTATTGCTCTTGGAATTATACATAAACCAAAGGTTATATTGGCAGATGAACCTACCTCTAATTTAGATGATAAGAACTGTGAAAAGGTCATTTCTTTATTGAAAAAAGAGGCTCGAATTTGTAAAAGTAATTTGGTCATTATTACACATGATCAAAGAGTTAAACCACATTTCGACAAACACATAATTCTATAAAATTGTTATACTTAGCTTTTAAAAATATCATTTCAAAGCCTTTGAATACTATGCTTAGTATTTTGCTTTTAACGTTAAGTATTTTGTTAGCTACTTTTGTTTTGCAAATAAACAAACAGCTTAACCGTCATCTGGAGAAAAATAGTAAACCATTTGATATGGTAATTGGAGCAAAAGGAAGTCCGTTACAGCTAGTATTATCTACTATTTTACATATAGATAATCCAACAGGTAACATATCCCTAGACGAAGCTTCAAGGATAAGCAAAAACCCTATGATAAAAGAAGTTATACCACTTTCTTTTGGGGATAATTATAAAGGTTATAAAATTCTGGGAACTTCTAGTCAATATTTAGGTAAATATGGTGCCACCTGTAAGGAAGGAAGACTAAATACAAAAAATTTTGAAGCAGTATTTGGAAGTGAAGCTGCAAAAAATCTGAATATTAGTGTTGGAAATGCTTTTGTTAGTTCTCATGGGCTACTACAGAATGATATTGATGTTCATGATGAAAAACCTTTTGTAGTTACTGGCATTTTAGCACCTACTGGAACAGTTGTAGATCATCTCATTATTACAAATATTGAAAGTATTTGGGGCGTTCACGAGCATGAACACAAAGAGCACAAAGAAGAGCATAAAGAAATTACAGCCTTATTGTTAAATTTTAGAAACCCTATTGGAGCATTGCAACTTTCTAGGTCTATAAATAAAGATACCTCATTACAGGCAGCACTCCCAAAATTGGAAATTGACCGATTATTAAAATTTTTAGGTATTGGTTTTCAAACAATCAATGGTATTGCTCTGGCAATACTTTTAGTGGCGGGTTTAAGTATTTTTATTAACCTTATAAAAACTGTGAGAGAAAGGAAACATGAATTAGCTTTATTAAGAACATATGGAGCTACTAACTTTCAATTACTGAAATTGGTTTTTTACGAAGCACTTTTTTTATCTTTAATTGGATTTATCTTGGGATGGCTTTTAGGAAGAATAGGTGTTTTACTATTTACAACTTTAGCCTCGAACGCCTATAAATATCATTTAGAGATTAGTATACCTGATGAAAAAGAGTTTTTTATATTAATTATAGTACTTTTTACTACAATACTTGCTACGATTTTAGCCTCTTATTCTTTATTTAAATTAAATATTTCTAAAATTCTAGCCGATGCGTAAAGTACTTTTATTACTTATTTTCATAAGTATCCCATTTCATTTTTTTGCTCAGCAAAAATTATCTTGGAACGATTTAACAGAGGTTAGTTTTAAAGATGTTTACAATGTGCATTATGATGACTATTTTTTGAAACCAACATTTGGACCTATTATAAAATCGCTTGAAGGATCCAAAATTAGTATCAGAGGTTATTTCTTGGATTTTTCTTATGAAGAAGAATTTCATATGGTTTCCAGAAACCCTATGTCTTCCTGTTTTTTCTGCGGCGGTGCAGGTCCTGAAACTATTGTAGAAGTTGTTTTTAAAAATAAACAAAAATATAAAACAGATCAGATAGTAGAAGTTACTGGAATACTGGAACTAAATGCAGATGATGTAGATCACTGTAATTATATATTAAAAGAAGCAACAGCTAGATTAGTGCAGTAAATTGAATTAAAATTATACATTAGCTGTTATAGAAATAAATAATCAAGTTTTATAATACATGGATAAAATAGCATACCATAATTGCCTTAAAAAAAATATAATTCACAAAAGTTTCTTTTTACTCATATTTATAATAATGCTCTCATCTTGCCAGAAAAAAGAGCACCTTGTAAAGGTGGAAGGAGTAAGAATTGAAATAAATGATGCTACTCAGGGTAATCCAGATATAGAGGCTTATATAAAACCATACAAAGCACACGTAAAAAAAACTTTAGATAGTACATTGGCTTATGCACCTGAGGCCTATTCTAAGAGTGATGGAATCCTAAATACTGCTATAGGTAATCTAATGGCTGATCTTATTTTAGAGCAAGCTAACCCTTTCTTTGTATCAAAGACTAAAAATGAAATTGACATGGTTTTATTAAATAGTGGTGGAATAAGGGCATCAATACCAAAAGGTAATATTACAGCACGTACGGCCTATCAGGTGATGCCATTTGAGAATAGCATTATAGTTGTTGAAATGAAGGGTGTTCATATCAGGAAGTTGATTACCTATTTACAAGAATCTCGAAAAGCACACCCTATTTCTGGATTACAATTAATTGTTGATAAAGATTTTAATATTGTGAAAGCCTTGATCAATAATATGGAAATTAAGGATGAAGAGATTTACTTCGTTGCAACTAATGATTATTTGTATCACGGAGGTGATGAGATGTATTTTTTTGAGCACGCTAAGAAAGCTCATAAGTTAAATTATAAAATTAGAAATGCAATGATTGACTATTTTAAAAAAGTAGATACAATTGCACCTAAGATTGATGATAGATTTTTACAAACCAACTAATTCAATAAAGAAATGAAACGAAGAGAATTTGTAAAGCACACAGCAGTAACGGCTGGTTTGTTAACAATTGGAGGAGCTAGTTTATCATCTTTTTCTGCAAGCAAAACTAAAAAGATAACAATCTTGCATACAAACGATGTGCATAGTCATATAGATCCATTCGGGCCGGATGATGGTAGAAATTCAAATAAAGGAGGTGTTGCACGAAGAGCTACAATTATTGAAAGTATCAGAAAAGAGAATCCAAATACATTATTATTAGATGCAGGTGATATTTTTCAAGGAACCCCTTATTTTAATTTTTACGGTGGTGAATTAGAATTCAAGTTGATGAGTATGCTTAAATATGATGTGGTAACCATAGGTAATCATGATTTTGATAATGGAATTGAGGGATTACATGCGCAAATGCCCTATGCAAAATTTAATTTTGTTTCTGCAAACTATGATTTTACTAATACAGTTATGGATACGTTTGTGAAACCATATAAAATAATAGTAAAAGATACTATCAAGATTGGAATATTTGGTTTAGGTATAGAGTTAGAAGGACTTGTAATGAAAGATTTATACAAGGAAACTAAATACCTTAATCCTATAGAGATTGCTCAGGATATGAGTGCTAGATTAAAAAATGAAGAAAAGTGTGATTTAGTAATATGTTTATCACATTTAGGATATGATTACAAAAATGAACCGAGTAAAGTAAGTGATTTGAGTCTTGCAGAAGCTACAGATAATATTGATCTTATTATTGGAGGACATACCCACACCTTTCTTAAAGAACCGACTGTAGTAAAAAACAGAAAAGATAAAAACGTGCTCGTTAATCAGGTTGGATGCTACGGTCTATATCTAGGGAGAATAGATTTTCATTTTGATAGTGAAAAAAATAAAACTTCATACGGAAGTGCTATGGTAGTATAAGATTTTAATAGAATTATTCTTAAGCACAAACATAGCTAACAAACGAAGAATTTTGAGCACTATACATACGATATGAATAAATCCGGTTTACTAAAAGCTAACCGGATTTATTTATATAGCACCTTTAGATTTTATACCAATTAGGTTGATGATTCTTCGTAATCAGGAATAGGCCAATGATCGTTTACATCGAACGCTCCTTTTTTCCATAGGTCAAGCTCTGATTCTGTAAGCAAACAGTCATCTAGTTGTTTAGTAACCAGGTTTATATTTATGTTTTGACCAATAAATACGAGTTCGATTTTACGATCGCCAAAGGTAGGATCCCACTCAGCTTCAATCATCTTTTGATTATCTAAAAATGAGGCATAAGTAATTCTTTCACTAAAGGGCATTGAAGCCCACCAAACTCCGGCTGGATCAGTTTTAAGTGAGCCTCCAGCGGAACCCCAAATAAGGGCTTGATTGGGGCGAGAGGCAAGCCAAAATAATCCCTTGCTACGAATAATATTTGATGGAAAGTGATCCGTGGCAAATTCTAAAAATCGCTGAGGGTGAAAAGGTTTGAGTTCTCTGTAAACAAAAGAACCAATTCCATATTCTTCGGTTTCAGGGATGTGCTCATTTTCGAGTTCCTGTATCCATCCAGCTGACGCTTCTGCTTCTTCAAAATCAAACAATCCTGTATCAATTACTTCACGTATTGATACTTGAGAATTTTGAGTAGGGATAACGCGAGCATTTGGATTTAATTTATGGATAATATCATATAAATTTCTCAATTCTGATTCCGTTATCAAGTCTACTTTATTTAACAAAATAACATTGGCAAACTCTATTTGGTCAGTTAGTAGGTTAACAATAGTACGGTCATCTCCCTCAATATTAGTAAGGTTTCTATCTGTTAGATATTGTGGACTAGAAAAATCCTTTAGAAAATTATAGCCGTCAACAACCGTAACCATAGTATCTACATAGCTAAATTTGCTTAAATCTAGTTGTCCATCTTCACTAGCAAAACTAAAAGTCTGTGCTACAGGAATAGGTTCCGAAATTCCAGTGCTTTCTATAATTAAATAATCAAACCGTTGTTCTTTAGCTAATTTTTCTACTTCTATCATTAGGTCTTCTCTTAAGGTACAGCAGATACAACCATTGGACATTTCTACAAGTTTTTCTTCGGTTCTGGAGAGCGTGTTTTCATTTTTAACGAGTTGTACATCAATATTGATTTCACTCATATCATTGACGATAACCGCAACTTTTAGCCCCTCTTTGTTATGTAAAATATGATTTAATAATGTTGTTTTTCCTGCACCAAGAAAACCACTTAATACAGTTACAGGTAATTTTTTCATTGATTAGAATATTTTGTTTTAATCTTTTAATGTGATCTTACGAGTTACTTTGTTAAATGTTCCAGGAATTAAGTTTCCTGCCTCATCAACTAATTCTAATTGAATAGTAACTTCTCCCAGAGGAAGTCCTTTGATAACATGAGGAGCCCATTCTGTGATCATAAATTCATTATTATTAATTTTTGCGCGGACTTTATTTCCTTCATTAGAAAGTTTTGTATTTAGAACAAAGAAATCTAATAATATTTCCTCTGTACCTTTTCCAGTATATTCGCCTTTTGGTCTACTATAAATAAGTGTTGGTGCTTCCATATTTAAACTTAATTTATCCTCAGGATTTTCTCCAACTACTAGTTTACGAACAACTACAGAATTTTTATTCTTTACTGATTCATGAAATGAACGGCTTAAAAAAGCAACCAAATGATGAACGCCATCAGGTATTTCTTTTTTAAAATTTGGTTCATAATGAGCAGAGTAGGGTTGGTTATTTAGAATAAAATGGATGTGTTGTCCTTTGCCAGAATTTGCCAGCTTTTGTGCATTTGGGCCTTTAGTTTGAGCACCTAATTCATACTTCTCAACGTTAAAAGAAAAATCCATTTCACCAGATTTCTTAGCAACTATTTCTTTAGATGTATCCAAAATAAGTGATGCGTCAACATATGCAGGAGAGTCTGCTAATTTTTCTAATGTAATTTTTGGTTTCACTACTTCTATTTCTTCAGTAATTTCCATTTCAAGCTCATTTATAGTTTCTCTTTCTTTTTTCTCTTGCTTGCAGGAGATAATTACGAAAAATAATAAGAATGCAGTAATAATTTGATAATGAGTTTTTTTGTTCATTTTGTTTTATTTTTAATTAATGTAAAATTCTTTTTATGGGGTGTTTTTATAGAGTCTATCAAAGCTCCATATCGATTCGGTCCCTTGATTGGTAATCGTAACGTTACCTATTCGGGTAGTGCTGTTGTTGTTTTCATTTAATCGACAAATTATTTTCGTAATTCTGCTATACTTAACCTTATTAGAAGGCTCTATATTAATAATAATATCACCGCCAGCTATGGTAAGTATATTTCCGTTTTTTTCCAATAGCTTACAACCTAAAAGCCTTAATTCTTGAGTTACGCGGCGATAATCATCTGGTATACAACTTAGGGAAATTTCTTTAATCCCGTTAAACAGTTTTTCTTCTGTGTAAGTGGATTCAAGGAATGCTTCACGTGAATATGTGGTGTGACGCTTTCCATGAAGGTTATCTAAAAAAGTTGGATTGTAAAAACCATACCAAGTATGTAATGAAGTACCAGGACTTGGTGTATAAAAGGCTTTAAACCAAGTTTGTTTATGGTTTCCTAAAGACATTTTTACAGTTTCGGCGGCATAAAGAAACGAATCTTTCGTAGCTTTCAATTTAGGTTTAACACCCAAATGAAAATGCTCATCGTTATTTTTTAGAGAGAAACCAATACCGCTTTTCCCAACCGGTTCATTATACCGATTTTTTGGACTTAAAATCTCGATATAGTGTTTATATCCGCGTAAATAACAAGTAGACGCTTCATTATGTACGGGAGCAAAATCTGGTAATCCCAGATCTAGAGAACCATATTCATTTTTCCATGTATTGTTCTTTATTAATTTTTCATAAGTAATACTATCGACAACTACGTATAAATGATCTAATAGTAACTTAGATACATCTTTATTGAAAGCCCCATCAATCTTTTCTCGGTCGATAATAACCTCAGAATCTTCTTTTTTTTCTCGTTTATTACAAGAGCCAAAAGAAATGGACAGAATTAAACAAATAGTTATTTGTTTAAACATAACAATCTCTTTTTTCTTTAGACATTATATATCAGCAAATTAATTCTTCTAGTAATATGATTGGTTTATTATTGTGCATCATTAAGAGCATTTAATAAGATGGTTGCAGCAATTCCAAAACCTGCTCCTGATATAAATAGATTCCATTTTAAATGCCCTCCTCTAATAAATTGGGTATATAACCATAGAGATATCATAAAAATTAGTACGATAAACAATTGTCCAACCTCAATACCTATATTAAATGCCAATAAAGGCATAATAATACTATCACTAAATAGCATGAATTTAAAATTACTGGCAAACGCTAATCCATGAATTAATCCAAAAACTAACGCGATGCTATATTTTATTTTAGTGTCCGAAAATTTACCGTGTTTATTATAATTGATAATGTTAGCTAATGCTGTTATCATTATAGTAAAAGGAATTAGCATATCTATAAGTTTGGAATTGGCTGGAATCATATCCAAAGCACTCAGTATAAGAGTTCCACTATGCCCAATAGTGAATGCAGTAATAATAACTAATATTTGTTTCCATTGCTCTAGTTTAAAAGCAGCACATAATGTCATTACAAATAATAAATGGTCATATGCGTTAATATCCACTATATGATGCCATCCATTAATAAAAAAAGAACTTAAATCGTCCATTAGGTATGAGGTGTTATAAATTAAGAGTTATTGGTTTATCTAGTGATGTGATTTCGAAGTAATTTTCTGAAATAAAAGGGGGAATTCTTACTGTCATTCTATTTGATTGTAAAAAATCAAAATCTTCAAAAAAAAGTGTGTTTTCGATACAAATTTGATCTCCCTCTTTTATAACTGGAATCTTATTAGAAAATTTAATAGATATAACATTATGTTTTTCAAAAACTTCTGATGATTCATATGCAAGAGTGTATATTTTATCATTAATGATTATTTTATAATATCTTTCAAAATAATCTTCAATACCCTCTATATCTTGTTCGGATAACTTTAATGCATTAAAGTTTTTAGTAAACGTGTCATTCATACTATAAGTAAAATCATCCATGAAAACTCTACATTCTACTCTTAAAATGTTGCTTTTTGGAAAGGTTTGAATTAGCGAAGATGTTAATTTTATAGGATGGGAACTGCTAAATGATGTTGAAAAAAGTAATAGACATCCAAGAAGTAATATCTGATGGAATTTCATAGTTGCAGTATTTTAATTATTTAGATAATATTTGTTTAGGATAAGTAATTACGATAGTAGTACCTAGTTAGGAGATAATTTACCGTACAATAGGACTTTTTTTTCGATTGTTTCTGGAGGATAAAAAATTAGATTATTTGTTTGATATACAAAGCTTTCAGTAATAATTTTATTGTGTTTTAGAGATTTCCCTAGTACCGAAGTTTCTAGCATGTACCTTTGTTGTTTTTGTAAATGTCTGGATGCCAAAAGCATTATTCTTAAAATTGGATGACTTTGGTTTAGGAAGAAGTCTGGTAATGTTTTATCCAATTGTAACAAGGTTTCATTAGCATTAAAAAAAGGTTCAATTTCTGGTTCAAGTACTTCTCTATAGAAAATATTCATGTATTTCGTTATAAAAACAACTTGAGTAATTTTTTGATTCTCAATTAAGGTAAGAAGGCTTTTCTGAGTATCTATATCCCACCTGAAATTAGCTCCAAGGGCTGTATGAAAAAATGCTTTGCCACTATAAGTTTGTCTTAAAATACTTTCTATATTGTCCGTTGGACAAATCATAAACAAACAGTTGTCGGATTTTAGTTTCTTAAAAATCATACAATTTCTGCTACATTAAAAAAAACGGTGAGTGATATAAATCTATTTTTAGATTTATATAAGATTGTTTAGAATATACAAATGTATATGCTACTTTATTTGTGACGGTAAAGAAGTAATTTCTTCTGGTTTGTGTTATGGTTTTTTCCAAAATCAGAATAATATTCTTCAATTTAGTTTGTTTCCAAGGCTGAAGAGTAAATACTTGATTATTCCCAGATGTATCAAAAAGATCCGTTCGTAAAGACGTTTCTGTCGAATTGGAAATATGTACATCGCTGAAGGATTCTATTTCATTTCTGGTGTTCATTGTAAATTAATTTATACAGCATTTTTTATCGTTACATCTGCAATACTTTTGATTGTAAAAATGTAGGCTAACTAAGAAAATAGCAACAACATAGATAAGTTCTTCAGCCAATGGTAGGAGATCAATTTTTTCATTAATTATAATTGTGAATAGAAGAGACCAACCTATCCAAAAAAGATACTTCAGTTTTTGATTTGAAGTGGTTTGTGTAGTTTTATGAACAGCTATAAATGATAGCCCTAAAAAAATAAAGTCTAAGGATTTCCACCAAAAAGAATGTGTTTCTTCGGAAACTATTAATCCTGTTTGAGCTAAAAATAAAAAAGGAGTAACAAGGCAATGAGCTAAACATAAGCTACTTGCTATAATCCCTAATCTGTCTGGGTTTCTATGTAAATCTAGTAGGCGCAATGAAAATAAGTTTTTATAATCGCAACAAATATAGTGTTATTTTATTAAATGCAACATTGTTGCATTTAATAAAATACTTGTAAAGTAGGGATTGAATAGATTTCTTCTTTTAACAAAATTGGTTAGACTAATACACTTCGATAGAATTAGGATTTATGTTAAATAATAGTTAATAATAGTTAATAATAGTTAATATATGTTAATGTTTTTTGTCGTTTAAGCATAGGGATTTCTTACAAATTTTTACTGAGGGAATTTTCTGATTAAATGCTTGTTAATCCGCTATTTTAGCTAAAGCAACAAGATTGCAATAGTGTGTTTTTTTATATTTAATACCCTTCTTATTTTTTGCTTTTCAGTGACTTAGCCTGTGGTTTTGCCATAATTTTTTTTTGATTTGAATTTATACATTTGGACTTTAACACAAATTTTAACTCAATATGAAAAATTTAAGTAAACTAGCTGTGGGTACCCTGCTCTCGGCATTAGTAATGACTTCTTGTCAAAATGAAAATCTCTCTGATGGAGCTGCGGAAACGATTGTAGAGCCTACCAGTACGGAAGGGAAAATAATTCCTGGTGAATACATTGTAGTATTCAAAGATTCCAAAATTGAACCAGCATCGAAAGTTTTAGAAAAACGATCTTTTACGAGTAGAGAAGAAAAAGCAAAATCGGTTCGAGACATTTCTGAAGTATCTATTAAAAGAATGAATACTATTTTATCAGAAAATGCTCTGGATCAATCTAAAGTTTTAAGCTATTATACTACCAAAATTTCTGGGATGGCTATTAAACTTGGAGATAATGAATTCCAAAAATTATCTAAAGACCCTAGTATAGCCGCAATCGAGTATAATCGAGTTGTGGAATTACCAAAATTTGAAGTAGAAGAGGTTGTAACCGGAGAAGTGTCTCAAAAAATGGCCCAAGAAACCCCTTGTGGTATCACAAGAGCTGGAGGTGCTGCTAACGGTGCAGGTAAAGACGAATGGATTTGGATTATTGATAGTGGTATTGATTTAGATCATCCAGACTTGAATGTAGTTACGAATTCTACCTATGCAAGATCTTTTGTAGGTGGATCTGCTAATGATTGTAATGGTCATGGAACTCACGTAGCCGGAACAGCTGCTGCAGTTAATAATGGTATTGGTGTTGTAGGTGTTTCTGCCGGCGCAAGTGTAGTACCAGTTAGAGTTTTTGGATGTAATGGAGGTAGTAGTACTGCTACAATATTATCTGGAATAAATCATGTAGGACAATATGATCTGGCAGGTGATGTAGCTAACTTAAGTTTAGGAGGATTTTTTGGATCTGGGTGCTCAAGTAATTCTTCTTACAGAAGTGCATTATTGGCTTTAGGAAATGGAGGAACAAGAGTTGCAATTGCAGCAGGAAATAGTAGCGCTAACTCGGCTAATTATCAGCCAGCTTGTGTTAATGGAACGAATATCTATACCGTTGCTTCAATGACTTGTAATAGAGGATTTTCATCTTTCTCAAATTATAATATGAATCCGGTGGATGTGATCGCTACAGGTAGTAGCGTGAGAAGTACATATTTAAATGGAGGTTATGCTACATTAAGTGGTACTTCTATGGCATCACCTCACGTTGCAGGAATTATGCACGCTAGAGGAAATGGACCTAGAACATCTGGTACTGTAAGTAACAGAGGAGAAAACTATCCCATAGCTGTAAGATAAAAGATATAGTCTTTGTTTTTAAGTTGGGACGTGTAGTTACGAAACCATTGGCTGGAGAGCTGATGGTTTCATTTTATTTACACTTATTACAGATGCCAATTACCAAGAACTGAGTCTCTTGAATGGTGAAACCTTCTAAAGTTGGAATATGTAAAGTATTAGGTTGACAAGTCACCTCTTTACACGTTTGGCATTCAAAATGTATGTGATTATGAATCTTATGAGATGTTCCACAGCTATTACAAAGCGCATAATATGCTTTTCCATTCTTACCAGTTACAAAATGAACCTCTCCTTTATCGGCAAATCGATCTAAAATTCTATATATAGTCGTTTTATTAACCTTTATAGGTATAGCTGCCATAATATCTTCAGCGGACATCGCGTGTTCTGTTTCAGAAAGGATTTTCTTAACAAGATTTTGCTTTTCAGTATTTCTTGATTTTTTGATTTCCATGGTACAGTATTCAAACTCCTTTACTTTATCGAAAGTAGTGATTTTTTAGCTATTAGTGTTTTTTCTATGAAATTGAAAAAAACCTTATTTCAATATTTATCTTTCAGCAAATTTGTTTTTTACAATAAATGGAAATCTTTTTAAATTCGATTAGTAAGGATGTGGAGTTTTTTTAATTTCAAAAGGGATATTAAAATAATTTAGTAAAAAATTAGTTTTATATAAGATTTGAATCGTAAACTAATTAATCAAAATCATGAAAACATTTAGTAAATTAACCCTAATTGCAACAGTTCTTTTATTTATTTCCTGCAAACAAAATCCTGCTGAAGCTCCAGAACATAAAGCGATGGTGACTGAACATTCCGAAATGGAAGAGTCTCATAGTAAAATGGAAAAAGAACACAATGCTATGAAAGATGATCATCAACAAATGGAAGCTGCTCATAAAACTATCGAAAATGATTCTATTCATTTATTAACAGAAAAGAATCATGAAACCTTATTATCCAAACATGGTAAACTTATTTCGGCACATAAGGCATTGATAGAAAAACATACTGAATTAGAAGTAAAACATGCTTCTGGTGAGATAACATTAGAACAAATGACAGGAGAACATGAGTCAATGAAAGCTGAACATGAAAATATGGAGAAAGAGCATAAAAGTATAACAGCTGAGCATAAACGAATTACAGAAGAGGATCAAAAAATGATGAAGGAAGATAAGGAGAAAACTGCGGAAGAGACTTCTGATCAGTAAATCTTTAATCATATTAGAAAAAATCCTTGAAATATTATTTCAAGGATTTTTTAATTTACTACAATCATGAATTTAGACTTTTTAATCTAAACTACAGCACAATACTAATAAACTGTAAACCTGTGCTGAATTACTTATTAATTAAGAGAATGGTTTAATCTAAGAATAAAGGCCTTTAAGAATTCATCCAGAAGGGTAAAACGTAGAACCCTTACTTATACAGATGGGATTGAATATTTTTGTGGATACAGTATTCAAACTGCTTTATTTTATCGGAAGTAATGATTTTTTAATCATTAGCGTTTTTTTATGAAAGTAAGACGAAACTTCTCGGAATTGCTTAAATAAAACCTAATGAATAATTTAAAATTTTGTTAAAATAAAAAAAACCTATTTTATTATTTCTAATATTGCGAACATGCACAAACGTGTACTTACATATGTAATTGCTCTGTTTTTTACAGTGTCATTCCTTGTTCCGAGGGTCACAAGCTTGCATGCCTTGAGTCATCTATCGGATGACGACACTCCTATTTCTTGTGAAATTTGCGATATTATAGTTGATTCTCATCAGTTTGATCTAGTCAATGATGATAATTTCTACATAGAAATTGAAGGTAAAAGTATACCCAGCTCATTTGTTGTAGTAACCCAATACAATGCTCCACAAGAAAAGATTCTTTCTCCAGCTTATATTTATAATAAGCCTCCACCTCTTACTTAAAGGATGTATCTCTTGTTATTAAAATCTATTTAAGACACGAATTTGTATTCGTGAATCAATTATTTATTCCATTTTTATTATTAGCACTCATAATTATTATGAAGTAGCTGGAAAAAGTATAATAATAATGTATTTATAGTCTACAATAGAACACACTACACAATAAGATATTTTCAATACAACTCGATTTTCGTCTTTAATAATTGAGTTTAAAACACGAATCGTCAAACTTATTTTTTTACATATACATATGCTGAAAGCAATCAATCTTACCAAAACATACGGTAAGCACCAGGCACTTAGTCAATTGAATTTATCTGTTGATAAAGGAGAAATATTTTGTTTACTAGGTCAAAATGGTGCAGGAAAAACAACAACAATCAATCTATTTTTAGGCCTAATTCAATCCACAAGCGGCGAAGCTTTAATCAATGGAATTACTGTTACGCCTACTAGTAATAAAACTACCAAAATGATTGCTTACATCCCTGAAGTTGTACAATTGTATGGGAATCTGTCGGGTATTGAAAACTTAAATTTTTTCAGCAGATTGGCTGGTTTTAAATACGCCAATAAAGAACTTTCTGACTTTTTATCAAAAGCTGGATTACAAGAAAACGCACATCAAAATAAATTATCCTCTTATTCTAAAGGGATGAGACAGAAAGTTGGTATCGCCATTGCACTTTCTAAAAATGCGGATTACATCTTCATGGATGAACCCATCTCAGGTTTAGACCCTAAAGCTACACTTGAGTTCACCAAAATTTGCAAAGAATTAAGCAATGATGGTAAAGCAATTTTTATGGCTACTCATGACATTTTTAATGCAGTAAACGTAGGAACCAAAATCGGTATTATGAAAGAAGGACAATTGGTACATACTTCTAACACGGAGACTATTAATGCAACTCAATTACAAGATTTATACTTAAAAACTATCTAAACGTAAAACAAATTAACTCACACAATGAAACTTTTTAAATTATTACCCACCCTTTTATTACTATTATTTGGATATGCAACATTTGCACAAGTAAAAGTAACTGGAACTATCGTCGATTCGGAAAACACCCCTATAATTGGAGCTACAATTTTATTAAAGAATACAGAAAATACTTTTGGCAAATTAACTGATAAATCAGGACAATTCGAAATAGATGCCCCTTCTGGTAACTACAACTTAGAAGTACGATATTTAGGGTTTCAATCTTATAAAAATAGTATTGAAATTAGCAATAGTTCTACATTTGATGCAGGAACTATTCAATTAGAAGAAGGTACAGAACAACTACAAAGAGTAGAAGTCGTTGGTCGTGCACGAACGGATTACAATAGTGATTATTCGTTTTCATCTACCAAGGTCGCCATAAAAAACAGAGAATTACCTCAGGCAGTATCAACTATTACAAAGGAATTAATAAATGACAGGCAAGCCTTTCAGATAGCGGATGCAATAAAAAATTCTAGTAGTGTAACGCATACAGGGTTTTATAATCATTTTAATATTAGAGGTATTACTCAGGCAGAAGATGGTCAACTTATTAATGGTATGCGAACGCGTCAGTATTATTTTTTACAACCGATTACCTCCCATATAGAAAGAGCAGAAGTTATTAAAGGTCCGTCTTCTGTAACTTTTTCTAGTGTTGATCCTGGTGGATCCGTTAATTTGGTGACTAAGAAACCATTAAAGGAAAAAAGAAATGAAGTAAGTGCTACTGTAGGAAGTTTCGGAACATTAAGAGCAACCGCGGATTTCACAGGGCCATTAAACGATTCAGGAACTTTATTATATCGTTTTAATACAGCTGTTCAGGAAGCGAGATCTTTTAGAGATTTAGTACAGAACAATCAATTTTTGATAACACCATCCATTACATTTTTGCCTAATAGTACTACAGCGCTAAACGTAGAAATGATATACAGTAGTGGTGTTGGGAATTTGGATCGAGGTCAACCTCTTTTTGGTGCGATTAATGGTCAATTTGATCTAAATAGTACAGATATTTCAACAAATGTTGGAGCTGCGAATGATTTTTATGCTTCGAAAGAGTTTATGGTAATCAGTAATTTTAGTAAAGAGATTACAGATAACATTGGATTCAATGCTTCTTATATGAAGCAAACTTGGGAAGAAGACCTTGCAGAGCATCGTGTTGCCGGTTCTGCGGCAGTAGATATAGATGGGAATTCAATACCGACATTAGCTGAATTAAGATATACAGAGAGACAACAATTTTGGATTACAGATAATTATACTGCATATATTAATTATGACTTTGAAAATGATAAAGTTACTAATAAATTATTAGTAGGATATGATGGTAGCAGATGGGAGCGTACTATAGGTGGAGCATCAAATGGTGCTCGTAGATATAGAAGATTAAATGGTACTGCAACTTCTTTTGATCCTGCCGAAGCTGATCAATTTGAAACTATTGACATCGATGGTGTAATCGCACCAAGACCAAATGTTGATCATTTTGATCTTGCAGACCCTAATAATACAGCCAGAGAAACTTCAGGTTATATTACTTCAGAATTTGCTATTCCAGCAAATCTTACTACTTCAAATGGTATTTATATCCAGAACCAGTTTAAGATAGGTAAATTTTCTGCATTACTAAATCTTCGATACGATTGGTACGAAGATATTTTTGATTACAAATCAAACAGTGAAGAATCATTTAAGAATCAAGCTTTTATACCTAGAATAGGGTTAACGTATGAAGCTACTGAGGCTATTAGTGTTTATGGCTCCTATGTAGAAGGATTTCAGCCACAGTCTAATACGGTTTCTCTTTCTCCTGCTACCGAAGGGTTTTTCTGGGCAGGTTCTCCCGCTAGTTTTGATCCTTTAGAAAGTGACAATATAGAATTTGGTGCCAAAGGAGAGTTTTTAGGGGGAAAATTAACAGTGAACGCTGCGGTATATCAAATAACTCAAAAAAATCTATTACAGCAAGACCCTAATGATGAATCTGTATTGACAGAACGAGGAGAGCAGCGTAGTAGAGGTTTTGAATGGGATCTTACCGGATATGTATTACCTAATCTTCAATTAAGTGCTTCATATGCATTTATTGATGCTGAAATTATAGAAGATGATGATCCAGCATTAATTGGTGAACGTATTGGAGGAGCGCCTGAGCATAGTGCTAATTTTTGGGGGCGATATGATTTTACGCGTGGAACTCTAAGAAATATTGGTGTAGGTTTAGGAATGGTATATCGTGGAGATCGTTTGTCTTGGTATGGAGATCGCATCGTATTACCATCATATACTGTATTTGATGCAGCTCTGTATTATCGTCCTTCTGGAATTGATATGCAAATTGCTTTAAAACTTAATAATTTATTAGATGAAACTTATTGGAATGGAGCCTTAAATGCAACTAGAGTTTTCCCTGGAGCTCCAAGAAATGTGTTGTTAACTACAACATATAAATTCTAAAAAAAAAATGAAACCGATATGATTCGTGTAATCATATCGGTTTTATATGACCATTGAAAAAACAATAAAGACAAACATATGAAATGGGCAAATATTAAGTTATTCGCATTAAATTTTTGGCATAATGCAACGACTCCCAAAAGTTTTTATCTATTGTACTCTATTTTTATATTACTAACAGGGTATGCGGCGGTTAGTGGTATAAATAACCATATTACGCAGAATGAAATTCGATTAGAACATCAAATTAAAGCTAGACAAAGCTGGGAAGCTAACCCTGATAAACATCCACATCGAATGGCTCATTTTGGAACTTTTGCTTTTAGAATAAATGCTTCCTTAGGAATATTTGATTATGGATTAGAAAGTTTTACAGGAAACACCGTTTTTTTAGAAGCTCATCGACAAAACAGTGCTAACTTTTCTGAAGCTACTTTTTCTACAGGTATGCTAAGATTCGGAGAATTAAGCTTATCATTATTGTTACAACTAGTACTTCCGCTAATCTTGTTTTTCTTAGGTTTTTCGAGTGTAGCAAAGGATCGCGAGAATGGAACATTAAAAATGTTATTGTCGCAAGGTGCTACCTGGAAAGAAATCCTTTTTGGAAAGTCTATAGGACTTTTTACAATTTCTATACTATTTTTTATTCCTATTTTTTTAGCAGTGATCATAGCACTTTTGATGTTCGGACAAGAAGCAGCTAATGATTTTCTTTGGTTGCGATTACTATTAATAGGCAGTGGGTATTTAGCTTTTTTATTTATCATATCTTCCATAACTATTATAGTCTCTGCAAGTACCCGTACTTCAAAAAATGCTTTACTTCGATTATTAGGTATTTGGTTACTATTGGTCGTGTTATTACCAAAATCTGCCCAAGCTATGGGGAATTATTGGTTTCCGACACCTAGTAAATTAGCCTTTCAATCCGCTATTGAGAAAGAGGTAATTAAAAAAGGGGATAGCCATAACCCAAATGATCCTCACTACAACAATCTCAGGGACTCTGTTCTAAGTGTTCATAATGTGAGCGAGGTAACGGATTTACCGTTTAATTATTCGGGATTTGTAATGAGAGAAGGAGAGAGAATTACATCTACCTTATATAGAAAGCATAATAAGAAATTGGTTAACATCTATAAAAATCAAAATGATGTAACAAAGTTTTCATCATTTATCAATCCTTTTATTGCTATAAAACAGTTATCAATGACACTGTCGGGAACAGATTTTTCCTCTTACATCGATTTTCAAAACCAAGCTGATAGCTATCGTTATCAATTAGCGCAAACTATGAATGAATTACAAATGGAATACATAAGTCCAAAAAAAGAGAGTGGTTCTGAAGGGAAAACCCATGTAGTAGACCATGAACATTGGTCAGCATTTAGTGATTTTAATCACCAACCTATGACTTTGTCTAAATCAATAAAAGAAGCTTTTCTTGCATTGATTTCTATAATATTATGGATGCTATTTACCTTTTGGTTATTGCTATTCACATCAAAAAAAGCAAAAGCTATATGACAATATTTAAGTTATTTTTACAGCAATGCATAAGATCAAAAGAGGTCTGGATAAGTTTGTTACTTATTACACTTTTAGGTATAATAAGTATTATTATTGGTAACAAGCATCTAGAAAGACAGCAGGACGCGATTGCCGAAGTGAATGCATATCAGGAACAACATTTTGACAGACAAGTAGCACTTCATAATGAGGATCTAGGATTGTTACTGTATTACGCAAAATTTGCCTATATAAACACTTTAAATCCATTAGCTGGATTATCTATTGGTCAGTCAGACGTAAACCCTACAGTAAAGCGAATTACTATTAAGACTTTTGAAGCGCAAAAATATGATACCGATTTAGTGAATCCAATGAATTTGCAATCCGGTAATCTCGATTTATCGTTTGTAATCATTTATCTATTTCCTTTACTGGTCATTGTATTATCGTTTAATGTACTTTCTGAAGAAACAGAAACCGGGACATGGCGATTAGTGACGATCCAAGCAAGATCTAAATTAGGATTCATTATTTCCAAACTTTTAATTCGATTAGTCTTATTATATATCGTTCTAGTATTTCTTTTTTTTATAGCAAAACTAGTACTCAACTTAACTCTAAATAGTGACTTTATCTGGATGTTGGGTTTATCCATGTTATATATTCTATTTTGGTTTACACTCACTTTTTTTATCATTACTTTTAAAAAATCTTCTGGCTTTAATGCGCTATTATTTTTATCAGTTTGGTTAGTTTTGATTATTCTTTTACCAGCAGGAATTAATGCATATGTATCCTCAAAATATCCTGTACCAGAAGCCTTAAGTACGACCATAGCACAGCGAGATGGATATCATACTAAGTGGGACACGGATAAATTAACAACTATAGAGAAGTTTTATAAGCATTATCCTCAATTTAAAAAACACGGATATCCTACAGATGGGTTTAACTGGTTATGGTATTATGCCATGCAGCAGATGGGAGATGATGACTCAAAAAATGAACAAGAAGCTCTAAAAGAAAAGATAAAGTTACGAGAACAGACCAGTATACAAATTGCATCTGTAATTCCTAATATGCATTTGCAACTTGTTTTCAATCGATTATCTGGAACAAGTATGAGTCAACAAATGGATTATCTAGAGGCCACTGATGCATTTCATGAAAGACTAAGATTGTTTTTTTATCCAAAAATATTTAAAAAACAAAACGCGGACACTGTTGATTGGAGTCAATTTACTCCAGAATATCATAAAACAACATCTAACATTTCACCGATACAAAGTGTGATACCGATCATAATTGCATTGATATTTATGATTTTGATTTCTATACCAATGACAAGACGTTTATAACGTTCAGACTATGAAAAATAATCACGGCGTTTTTGTGCAAAAAAATAACATCGCCTTAAATATGGTATTATCAATTTGAAATTGGTGTAACACCAACATTCATAATAGTTTCGCCTTCATTAATAGGGGGAGTGCCGATCATATATAAGATCATTCCACTTTGTGATGCTTTAACATTTTCTAATTTATTGCCAAAAAAATCAGTAATGTATCCTAAAAGCTCTCCCTTTTTAATGAAATCACCAGCTTTTTTCTCAGTATAAAAGAGCCCAGTTGATGTACTCTTTATTGTAAATCGTTTTGCTATGACTATTGATTTTCTTGAAACGGATTCGTTATTGAAATCCATCATGTTGAGATGAACGAATAATGAAAACATTCCATTCACAATTCTATCAGTTTCTATTTTATTTGGAATACCTAATCTACCACACTCAATATCAACAGAAGGTATCTTACGATGAAAGGCTTCTTGCGAACAATACAAACTAGGCGCCTGTAGTCGTTCTTTAGCAATATTAAAAATTATAGAATAATCAAATCCCATTGCTAAAGCCATTTCTCTTCCTTTTCGAGAAACCTCTGGAAGTGCTTCGCTTTGATACCACGCATTATAGGAATGTAAATCTTCTGGAGCATCTCCAGCATGCATATCAACGAAGAAATCGGATCTTTCGATTACTTTTTTAGTGAGTACGTCTGCCATGCGTTGGGTTATAGATCCATTCGAATCTCCTGGAAAAGAACGATTTAAATTTTTATTGTCCATTGGGTTTAAAAACGGGCTTCTACCCAAAAAAGCCGGTACATTGGCTATTTGTACTAAAATAATCGTTCCGGATAATTTCGTAGGATCAATTTTTTGATTTAGTTGTTGAGCAGCAAGAATAGGTGGATATTCATACCCATGAACTCCTGCAGTTATTCCTAAAATAGATCCTTGTTTTGAACCGTGAAATACAGTTACAGGAATAAAGGTGCTATCTGTGTCATTAACTACAGGTATTTCAAAATGTTTTTTGGTTCCCGGTTTGATCGATTTATTTTGAAAAACAAAAGATTTTTGTGCTATAACAAAAGTTGAAGTAAGCAGAAATGTAAATAAAAAAGTTCTATTCTTAATCATGTAAACGAAGATAACTATACAGGAATATAAATAATAATTTCTATTGGAGTTATTCAAATATATAGTGTTGTGGACCATCGTTTAATTTCCCCGATTGTAACTGACAATCCAATTCTCTGGTAAAAGTTTAAAGACCTAAATACTATATAAATAAATTATGTAACTATTTATAGTTGGCTATATCTAGAATATTAGTAAAGAATAGAAAAGCATGAGTAGTATCGTATTCACTTTATCGAATGATGCATAAATCATAAATTAAAAAGAGGTTGTCATTTAAGGCAACCTCTTTTTGGAAACAACATAATAAAAAGCACTACATATAAAAGCTATAATGGGCAAATTATAGCTTTCTAGTACAATATTTTGATTTCAAAATCGTAATCTTACACCCAATCCTTCCATTCTTGGAGGTAGAGACTTGTGATAGTTTGTGGCCATGTTTACGGGATTCGTTAATTGACCAAATATATTTACTTTATGTAATTGATATTGTGAACGTTTTCTTACGAGTAATGAGTTTAAGTGATTTTCTTGTTTGTTTATCTTTTCTAATTCTTTTTTAACCTTGTGCTCAAGAGTTACTAAAGAAAGGGGTATAGAATATTCTAACTCCGCACTAACAAAACGAAAATTATTTTTATCATTGAAATAGTTTGTAAACTCAAAGTTTAGATCGTTTTTATATTCATTAAAACAGAATAGTATTTCTTTACATGTATTAAAGTTCACGGTAAACTTATTGTCTGATATTCCGCCATAAATAATGGTCATACTAAATACAGAAAGTATCCAAGTGTTATATGCCTTTTTCATACTATATTATTTTTTTAGTTTCCTGAAAATAATTTTTCATTACGTCTAAATTAAACAAAATAAATCATATATTTTTATTTATATTTATAATGATTTAAATAAAAAATATTTATGATAAAAAGTAGAGGTTAACATTTGTTATACAAAATTATGAGATTAACATTTTATGAAAATTTTTAAGAATTACGCTGAAAATTGTTATGTGAAAACTTTGGAGAATAATCATATAGTCATAAGAAGTACAGTTTCGTTTCTAAGTATTAGGAATTTGTTTTTTCTTGGTTTTCATTTTATAATGAACCGTTTTTTATTCGATTTTAATTAGTGTAAGAAAGAAGTTTTTGAATACAATATTGAAGAGGAAATATTTTAATAGCTACCGTGTCGCAATAAATCCATTTTCTTGGATTGAGTATCGCTTTTAAGATTTTTATGACTGGTGTACGTATTAAAAAGAGAGCCTTTTACAGGAAGAGGCTCTCTTTTTGTAAACTAATTTAATCCACTGGATTGAACGAATTTTGAATATTTAATTATTTGACTAATTCTAATTTTTAATCTTCGACAGAAATATTGATTATACTACTCATTTTAAGTTTTTTTCCATCTAATCTTGCTTGAGTAAAAAACTCTTTTGCTATAACTTGCTCTCTCAATAGTTCATCTATTCTTCCACTATCATACTCACACTCATCAATAGAATTTCCTTCAGTAATTGATAATCGGTGCAATTTATGAAAGTTGATTTTTACATTAAGTACTGCATTAATAATGTCTGCTGCTTCTGATGCTGTAAAGTGACCATCGATCAAGTTTATCTTTTGATCTGTTTTTACTTCCATTGTTGCTGTTTCTGTAGCTTCCATAATTTCTTATTAAAATTTATTCTTATTTAGAATACAAAGATGAAATTAATATGTTATATATTTTTATTTATATATTTTATTGTAATCATAAAATATTATTATGTCATTTGTATAATGCAGAGATATAAAGGCATTCCTAATGTTATATTAAAAGGAAAAGTGATTGCCAGAGCCATTGGAATATAAAGACTAGGATTTGCTTTTGGAAGTGCTAATTTCATAGCTGCAGGTACTGCTATATATGATGCACTAGCAGCGAGTATAGCAAATAACAATCTATTTCCTTCTCCAGAACTAAAAAGACCACTTACTACCGCAACAATACAACCGTTTATAACTGGTATGATGATGGCGAATAGAAATGCAAACCATCCTTTTTTGATAAAATCAGAAAGTTTACGACCACTAGTGATTCCCATATCCAAAAGAAATACGGCTAGGAATCCTTTAAATATATCTGTGGTAAAAGGTTTGATTCCTTCGGCTTGTGCTTCACTAGCAAATAAACCTACAATTAAACTACCTATTATAAGTAGAACACTGCCATTTGTTAGTGCGTGATGTACTACCGTTTTTATAGGAATTTTATCTTCGTTCTTGTTTTTTTTAAAAATTGTAACTAAGAGTAATCCCACCATTATAGAAGGTGCTTCCATTAATGCCATTACTGCTACCATGTGACCGCTAAAGGCAATGTTTTCTATTTCCAAAAAAGATATGGTAGTTACAAATGTTACTGCACTTACAGAACCGTATGAAGCTGCAATAGCTCCTGCATTTTCGAGACTAAATTTTCTTCGTAATATAAAATATGTATACACAGGAATGAAAATGGCCAGAAATATTCCAAAAAGTAATGACCAAAGTATTTCTGCATTAAATGTACTATGTGAAAGCTCTTGCCCCCCCTTAAAACCAATCGAAAGTAAAAGATAAAGTGAAATGAACTTTGAAGAGTTTTCAGGAATATTAAGATCACTTTTAAGTTGAACTGCAATAATTCCTAAGAAGAAAAAAAGTAATGCAGGGTTGGTCAGGTTGTCTATAAGTAAATGTAAATCCATATGGCTGTTAATATGATTTTATGATAACAATTTATTTTGAAAAAGATGAGGTGGTTATTTCTTAGTTATAAGAGTGGGATTTTGTAGAAATAGTAAACATATTACGCTTCCAGAAATTAATATTTCTGTTAAGAAAAGGTTGTTGTTTCTAATAGAAAGTGTTAGAAAAGTAAAAAAGAGGATGAAGATTATGATTAAATTAAAGAGTGCTGGGGATTCTATTTTTTCATTATTATTTGAACGAATCACTTTTACTTTTCCTGATTGGTTTTTCTTTAAATGTAGATCTCTCATTAGTTTTGTTTTTGCAAAGGTGATGTATTATTTCATATGTTTTTATTTATATTTATAATGATTTGTATAAAAAAAAATTATGCAATTCCTATTTGATCAACGGCAGGTTTTCTCTGGAATATTTGATAAAAAGAGTGGTACAAAGAATTCTGAGGATTTGAATTTAACACAATCATATGTTTCTTTGCGATTAAAAAATCTTCAGAATTAATTTTCTATCCTTTTAACTGAAGTAATTGAAAGAAAGTTATGGGTCACGAATTTTAAAAAAGAAATTGCAAATACTATTAAGAAGATATTAGCGAAATAAAGTAAATAAATTATAAAACCTTAGTCTATAATGGACAACTATCTGATGTATTGAAGGTTTCGGTAATATTTATTAGTAAATATATTATGTCTTATCTGATTTTATAAATACAGGATAAAGGCGTCGAATTAACTCTTGATAAGATAAAGAAGGTGCAGTTAGTTGATAGCTTAGAAGAAAACATAGTAAAAATTCAGAAAAAATTGGTGAGTTTATAAAGTATTAGGATCATTTTAACAAAATTATTTTCTTCATTCGATACCTCTATTACATCTATATTCTTTTTGGTAGCGAATTATTTTACACTCCTATTTCTAACTAGGTAAAAGTGTTTTTTGTCCGGTCATATTTTAGAAATTAATCAATTCCAGTATTGTTTATTCAAATTGTTTCATTATAATCATTTGCATAAAATAATTTTATGCAAATGATTATAAATATAAATAAAAATATATGAAACTTTTTATGCAGCTTTGTATCAAATATTAACAATATTAAATCACCTTAAAAGATGAAAAATCTAATTTGTATTTCCTTGATTACAATACTTATGTCTTGTAACACTATATCAAATGATTCGAATCATCAATTGATTGAACAAGATTCTAAACCGTTCTTAATATCTCATAATTTCTCCAAAGAGAAGTCGGGTTATTGGCTAGAGAAAAAGGAAAAAGCTTCGTTAAATGATTTTGTTAGCACTAAAAAGTTTTATAAAGAAGAAAATTCATTAATTCTTGATTATAAATATCCTTATCTAGATGAACAAATGAATCCTTTGTTCCATAATTTTAATTCTTTTATAGAGAAGAATTATTTAAAAACAGAGATGTCAATTCTGCAAGTACTTCAAAATGATGATTTATCATGTGACCCTTTATTCAAAGATGTGGAAAGGAAGAGAAGAAATCTGGATTATAAAGTGTACACTAAAAATAATCAATTCTTAAGTATCTTATTATACAAGACAAATTATTATGACGCCGATCTTCATAATTCTTTTATGTTTAAGGGTTTAAATTATAATGTACAAACAGGAATGTTTATTACATATGATGATTTGTTTGAAAATAAAAGTGAGGAGTTTCTATTGTTTAAACTAAATCAAGAGTTGCAAGCGCGTATTGTAGGGCAGGATTCTTTTAATGATTGCTGGGAATTTACTAAAGATACCTTTGAAGTTTTCAAAAATAATTTTGTTGTCGATTCCGATCATATAAAATTCTATTTTGACGATTGTGCGGTATGTCCTTCGTATGCAGGAAACTATTTTTTAGAAATACCAATAGAAGAACTATCCTCAATTTTAAGAGTAGAAAATTCTGAGGTGCCCTACTATAAATCTTAAAACCAAGAATTATGGTCAAGATATTCATCATTCCAAAAAGTAAATTACAAACTGATGAAATTATAGAATTTTTACTAAGAGGGAAGTATCTTTTGACAGTCATAATCACAGAACATTGCGTGCAGGCTAAAATAGATGCGAAAAGCAGAACAAACAGGGTAAATAGGACATTAATTTCGGGTGTTATTAAATCATTACAGTTTAGCAATTTAAATAATCGTCTTAGAGAAATGTTCGGTTCTAACATGCCTGTTTTATATTCAATTCCAATCGTGCATATGGATCCGCAGCAGTCAGAAGCTATTGCAGATTACATAACTGTATTCTAAATAAGAATCTAAATGACTAAAAATACTTCAATACATAAAAACCAAATGATAAGAGTTGCATATGAGTACATACAAATTGCCCTAGGAGTGCTATTAGCGAGTATTGGTTTGAAGGCTTTTCTTCTACCTAATGGATTTTTAGATGGAGGTGTCACAGGAATTGCGATTTTATTAAATAGCCTATTTGATATCAATATATCAATAGTATTGATAGTTCTTAGTATTCCGTTTCTAATATTGGCGTATTTCACGATCTCTAGATATATGGTTTTTAAATCTTTGGTTAGTATTATTAGTTTTGCAGTTTTTATTCATTTTGAAAATTTTGAAGTGGTCACTAGTGACAAATTATTGACTTCAATTTTTGGAGGACTTTTACTAGGTTTAGGTATAGGTATTACCATAAAAAATGGTGCTGTTTTAGATGGGTCTGAAATTTTAGGAATATATCTTAATAGGCATTTTGGTATAAGTATTGGAAAAGTGACCTTGCTTTTTAATTTTATACTCTTCGCAATTACAGCAATCATTATTTCCAAAGAAACTGCTATGTATTCTATTCTAGCGTTTTTAGTAACTGCAAAAATAACAGACCTCACTATAGAAGGATTTGAGAATTTTATTGGAGTGATGATCGTATCAAAAAAGTATGATCGAATTAGAGAAGCAATTACAACCAAATTAGGAGCTGGGATGACTGTATTTAATGGAGTTCATGGATATGGAAATCAAGGAAAGGCTGAAAATTTTGAAGTGATTCATACCATTATAAATCGAATTGAGATAGGCAAAGTAAATAAAATTATTGATCAAATTGATCCTAATGCTTTTGTGATCGAATATGATGTAAATCATATCAAAGGAGGTGTTCTAAGGAGATATCTTTCTAAGAACAAATAAATATATTTTTAAATATAAATACTATGAAAAAATCTTATATCCTACTATGTAGTATCATCACTATGGTATATGCAACTGCATCTGCTAATAAATTAGAAAGTGTTGATCCTGTTATAGAAATCTTGGAATCTTATATAGAGCTTATGAATTCTATAGAGAAAGACAACTCGGTTTCCGAAGTATTAGCGCTATATAGCGAACAGTATTCCGGAAACACAACTTATGTAAAGCTGTCTGGAGCGATCGTTAAGAAAAACTACACAAAAGACAATATTAGATTTCAACTTAATGATATCGTTCAGGATGGTAATTATAGTCTTAAGATAAAAACGAATAAAATTTTATATAGTACCCAAAAAGAAACTGCAGGAACCGTTTCAGCATTATTAGATTTTGAATCTATTATAGATGATAAAATTGCAGAAAAAGGTACTATTCTTATGAATATTGTTGTTGTACAGCAAAAAGGGCAATGGAAAATTACTCAGAATAATATGGTTCGGGTTTCTGAGTTAAAAGATATTGGAGATTGTGTTTGCCATATTTTTGAGAAAGGTAGCACCCAATTTGTAACTGAGTTATATTACCCAGCGGGTGTTAAATATGATCATAAATTTGAAGCTTTTCGAATAACATCCAATGAAGAAAACAGGATCGTAAAATCCGGGGGGAAAGTCTTTGTTTGGGAAAATAATAGTAATAAGTTGACTTTGAACCAGAAAGAATTGGGAGTCGTAAAAACTCCAAAACAAATGGTTCAATTACTTATTCAAAAAATGAATACGGAAACCTGTGCTTCAATCATCTTTAGATAGTGATACAATTTAGTTACCTCAATCCTTAATAATTGTTTTATGTCACGAAAATTTTAATTTAATTCAAGTATAAAACGGGTATTAAAAACAATACCTAAGTACTGCTTAGAATTTAGAAATATTAATTAAAAACAAACAAAATACTATGATATTATCATCACATAAAACACTTTTGGAAGATATCCAGAATGCAAAGAAACAAGGATTTACAGTAGATTTTTTATTCAAAGATGATATGATATATGATTGTAAAACAAATAAAGGGTATGGTAAACGCGGTTGTGTTTTGATAGAATATTGTAGACACGAAGGATTAAGTGATCCCAGTGATGCTTCCATTTTATTCTTAATTGCCTGTGATGATGGAGTAAAAGGTTGTTTAAGTAGTAATTACGGAGTACACGCTGATCTTGATCTCATGCAATTTGCGTTATCACTTAGAAGTCAAGATCAAGAAAATAAAAGCAATGTTTAGTATATGAGATTTTATTATCCGAAAAAAAGGAGAGCGTTGCGGAGATGAACAGCTGTTAATTCTAGAAAAGTAAAACATAAAAATCCTCAAAGGTACAGTCGTAAATTCCGGACTTTACAGACTGACTTGCCATAATATTTCTATTTACAGTCATTCTCTGAGGATTATAAGATAAAATAACTAATAAAGCTCATAAAAAATGTGCTCAAAAAGTTTTTAAATGTGCCCAATAATATTTTAAGCAAGATATGAAATTTATGAATCTATGAGGCTACTATAAGGTATTAGCTTTGTTTTTTGTGAAACGTTTGATGCCTTCATTTTAAGACTAAACAAAAATTAACAATAACTATCATTAGCAACGGTAAACCCTTTGTATATTTGAGATTAGATAGTAATTTAAATGATTTTACCCGGAGATCGAAACACATAGTGTATGAAAAAAGAGGAATATAAAATCCATATCATTGGTGGTGGAGTAAGTGGATTAATTGCAGCTCAGGTATTAGAGAATTATGGATATTCACCAGTAATTATAGAAACTACAGGCCGTGCTGGTGGTCGTGTTAAGACGGATATGGTCGAGGGATATCAATTAGACCATGGTTTTCAGGTGTTGTTAACTGCATACCCTGCAGCTAAGAAATATTTGAATTTCGAGAAATTATCGCTACAAACGTTTTTATCGGGAGCGTCTATTTTTACTAATGGAAAGCAGAAAGTTATTGGTGATCCTCTTAGAAACCCTTCTCTTTTGATACCTACTTTATTATCTAACATAGGTAATTTCTCTGATAAAATAAAGGTATTGCGACTTAACTCAATGCTGAAGAAAAAATCAATCACTACAATTTTTGAAGAAAACGAAACTACTACACTGAATTACTTACAAGGTTATGGTTTTTCTAAAGAAATGATCAAGGATTTTTTTAAACCTTTTTTCAGTGGAATCTTCTTAGAACCTAACCTGGAAACCTCGAGTAGGATGTTTCAGTTTGTGTATAAAATGTTTGGAGAAGGATTCGCGGCATTACCAAAAAATGGTATCGAAGGAGTTGTTAATCAATTGGTTGATAAATTAGAAAAAACAAAATTTTTGTATAATACCTCTGTTAAACAAGTCATCGATGGCAGTGTATTCTTAGATAATGGAGAAGAACTAAAAAGTGATTTTACCATAGTTGCTGCACAGGCACATCAACTTATTACTAATCTCAATAATCAAGAGATGGAATGGAGATCTTGTGATACCTTCTATTTTGAAGTTGATGATAGAGTGATTGACAAACCGCTTATTGGCCTCATTACTGATAATGATGCTTTGATAAATAATATTTTTTACCATACTAGCTTACAAACTTCTGGAACGACCAACAAAGAACTTTTATCAGTTACTGTTGTTAAAAATCATCAACTTAATGAGAAAGAGTTAAAAGAAAAAGTGATAGAAGATTTAGATCAGTTTTGTGGTATTTCAGGATGTAAATTTATCAAGTACTATCATATCAAAAATGCACTTCCAAAGCTTAGAAATTTACAATATGAAATTTCTGCTACCGAAACTAAATTAACTAATACCATATTTTTAGCAGGCGATCAGCTGCTTAATGGTTCATTAAATGCTGCAATGATATCTGGAGAACGTGCCGCATTAGGAATTATAAAAACCTTAGAAGATGGCTTGATTGTAGAAGAATTCACTTCCGAATTTAATTAGAAAAAACTCCTTAGAAAGTGTGTTTGTGTGCTAGTAGTGTTTCAATATCCGTGTATGTTAGTGCTTTCTTATGACAGCTTTCCAGAACAATTGGAGGTGCTTTTCCATCTTTTTCAGCTTGTAGCCATCTAGAGATGCATAGACACCACTTGTCTCCGGGTCTCAGACCAGGAAAATTCCAGTAAGGCAAAGGAGTAGAAAGATCATTTCCTTTGGATTTAGTATATGCTAAAAACTCTGAGGTTACTATTGCACAAATAATATGAGTACCCGTATCTTCTGTATTAGTTCTACAAAGTCCATCTCTGTAATATCCTGTCATAGGTTCGCAACAACAAGGTTGTAAAGAAGTTCCCAGCACGTTTAATTCTATAGTCATTTTTTTAGTTTAAGATCTTGTGTTAAATAGAATCTACATGTGGAAATCTTTGATCATATTCTGTTTTTAGTCGTGTTAACTTTTTAAAAAAAGGAATATTTTCTTGATGTGTACGATTATTTTTAAAATGAACAAACTTGCCTTGTGCGTGGATACTAATACCGTTAGTTTTGTAAAGATAAAACTGATAGTAAGGAACAACCCATGTGAAATTTTGTAATCCTTTATTGATAGCTATTAAAATTCCACCGGGTCTCAATTCAATGCTTCCATAATTTACATCTGATACAGTATTTAAAATTTTATTCAGGTTAGGACTTACATTTTCTATGATCATACGTTTAGATCCGATACCTTTTAGCCTAATTGAATTGATCAGTGAAAAAGGTTTTCCAACCAGATCATTGATCTGTTCTTTGTTTTTTTTGTTTGAATATGTGGTGTTTAATATCATAAAGACAAATTATTGATTTATAAATAATTGTAATCTATACCGTTGGTACTCCTTTAAGACGTTTTTCTATTTTTCTTTTCTTAGCAGTAAGTCGTTTCATAATATCCATAAGTTTAGACTCTTGTGTCTTCTTATAGATTTCATTTATAGCCAAAACAAGTGATTTTGCTTCTCTAGAAGCAGCTACGCGATCACTGGTAGTCATATTACTCATCTTTCTACTTTCAAACTCTAAAGCTTTTTCAATAAGTTCCATACCTTTTAATTTTTAAATAAAGATACGAAATGTTTAACATTTTTCATAAATGTTTAAACAGGATTAACAATTAAATGTAAACATTTCTGAAGAAGAAGGGGAGTGGCTTCGTTTTATTGATAATTATGAATTGAATATGTGGGTTAATTATATAGAGATAATTCGTACTTACCGCGTTATTGATTTACTTTGAGGTTGTTCTCTAGCCAAAACTTCGAAGACCTATTTCAATCATTCTTGACTAAACAGATTACTTTGCTGCAGTACCTCTACTCGTGAAATTTTACCCGATTTGTCGAATGTAAAAATTTCTACGATATCACTACTTTCTTTATATTTTGGAGTGAGCCATACTTTATCGTGCATCATAAGCCTATTATCAGTTTCTGTTAAATGCTGAATTTCGTTGCGAACATCCGAATGTTTCTTAAGATCTGCCGCGCTGTTTTTATATAATGCCTCTATACCATCAACCTTTAGATCAAAGGTACCATCTTCACCGTACCTATTGACTTTTATACCATTCGTGAAATTTGCTACAAAAAGTTTCGCATCCTTTTGATTTACTGCTGCAACAATATTTTATGCCTTATCTGTTTTTGACATTCCTTGAGAAAATACCAGGATTGGAAAGAACATTAGCATCCCAATGCATACTAGTTTTAAGGTTTTCATGGATTCGTTCATTAAAAGTTAAACCAACTATTTTAAATTTGCTCTCCAAAAGTTAGTAAATTATTGTCCGGATCAAGAATAGAAAATTCCTTTTGTTTCCAAGGTTTTGTTTCCAGATATCCATTTGGATGGATTTTTATGCTGTTGTCTAATAATACTTGGTAAAACTTTTCAATATTCTCCACTCGGATATAAACTTGTCCATAATTTTCTTTTGGATCAAGTGTTTTGAACTCAAAAAAGTGAATCTCGATAGCATCCTTTTTTAGCATCAAGTAGTCATCATAATCCACCCTTCCTAATTGTTTAAAACTTAGCCCATTTATATAGAAATCCCTAGTAATGGTTTTATTCCGCATAGGTAGTTTTGGATGGATGTCTTTTAACATTTTAATGAGTTTATTAAAGTTTTAATTAAAACAGTATAATATCTAAAATAAGATAAACAGCAAATATTATGACTATTAGCTGTTTTTGCGATATTCTGAGCTTAAGTGTTTTGATAATCGTATCAGATTTTATAGCAATTACCAACAAAACTAATAATACAATTACAGTTTTAATCAATTCAGGGTATTCTTGAAACATAATTAAAATAAACTTTTAATTCCTTCTAAAATCTTATTAAACTTTGAATTATAATATAGAATCCCAGCGAATTAAAATTAATTAAAATTATAATATATGGTTTTTTACTCCTGTAATATAATGATTAAATTAGAATAAAGGACAGTCTAAAAGGCTAGTCGTCTTGACATTTGAAATGCGAAAGAACTACATTTTCTATACCTAGAATACGCAACTGATTTTCTTTTCTGCACAAATTTTAGTTGTCCTTTAGTCTACATCAGTATGACAAATATCATAGTTCCCTAACCCTTGTTGGATTACTTTTATAGTATTAAATCATATGGTTATGAAAAACATTTTGCTACCTACCGACTTTTCTGAAAATGCAGAAAATGCTATTAATTATGCATTGGAGTTCTTTAAAAATGAGCTCTGTACATTTTATATACTCAATGTGCAAAAAACTTCTAACTATATGATGGATGATCTAATGGCAGCTCCGGCAAATACCTCACTCCATCAGTCTGTAATTCATAATTCAAAAGAAAAGCTAAACCTTCTCATAGAAAAACTTCAACAAGAAATTAAACACGAGAATTATACATTTCTGGGGATTACTGATTATGATGTGTTTACGGATGCTATTAAGCAAGCAGTGAAATCTAAAGATATTAATCTTATCGTGATGGGTACTAATGGTGCAACTGGAACAAGAGAAGTAGTTTTTGGGAGTAATACGCTTAATGTGATACGTAAAATTGATTGTCCGGTATTGGTAATTCCACAAGGATATACTTTTGAAGGGCTGAAAACCATATTGTACACAATCGATTATAACGATCATTTCAATAAGGAGAATATAGAACCATTGGTCGATACGTTGATTAAATCCAAAGCTTCTTTAAGAATTCTGAAAATAAAAGAAGACGATACGGTTACTGTTGCTGATTTTGATGATAAGAAGCATTTAAAAGATTTTTTTAAAGACATCAATCATACATTTCATTCTATTACTAATGTGCCTACGCCTTTAGCGATCGATAGCTTTGTACAAATTATGAACGTGGATATGAATGCTATGTTTATACATAGAGAAACTTTTTTGGATCGATTCTTTCACGGTTCAGAAACCTCCAAAATAAGTTATGGCACTAGAGTTCCGTTGCTTATTATGCATAATTAATGTTATACAAAAACGTATCATAAGATGGTATACACTACTTTTCTTATTATCTATTTTTTGGTAGGAACGGTTATTGTCATTAAATTGATATTATATGGTATCCGCCCAACCAAAACCTTGGCTTGGATGTTGGCTATTTTTACAATTCCCGTTGGTGGAATGTTATTCTATCTTCTATTAGGTAGAAATCGAAGAAAAAATAAGCTTTTTCAGTTAAAAAGAACGGATGAAATTATTTCTTATTTAGAAAAAGCAGAAAGTCATTACGAACCTGTAACCGAAGAAGAATATCAAGAACATCAAAAGTTAATTAAACTCATTACTATGAACTGCGGTTTTGCGCCTAGTGCAGGAAATAACCTGAGACTTCTTAAAAATGGTGATACTACGTTTCAGGCAATATTCGAAAGCTTAAAAAGAGCAGAACATTTTATACACTTGCAGTACTATATTTTTGAAAATGGATATTTGGCTGAAGGGCTGTTCGATCTTTTTGAGCAAAAAGTAAAAGAAGGAGTTCAGATACGGATTCTCTATGATGGAATAGGAAGCCGGTCCTTAAGCAAAAAGTATATCCGGAAACTTCAGAAAGCAGGAGTGGAGATCTATAGTTTTTTACCCGTTAAATTTGGTAAATTTTTATCATCTATAAATTATAGGAATCATCGTAAAATCATTGTGATAGATAATAAAATAGCTTTTACTGGCGGTATTAATGTTTCTGATAAATATGTAACAGGTGACTCTAATTTAGGTATCTGGCATGATATGCATTTACAGCTAGAAGGTCCTGTTGTACATAGTTTACAGGCAATTTTTGTAATGGATTGGTACTTGATAAGTAACCATGAAGATATTTTAAGTACGTCTTACTTTACAACCTATAAGAAAACAGGAAATATGACCGCTCAAACTGTCCATAGTGGTCCGGATGAAGATTTCTCGGCTGCAAGACAATTATATTTTTCGTTGATCAATGAAGCTAAAAACTATGTGTATATTGCTAATCCATATATCATTCCTGGTGAAGCAATTCTGGAGGCATTAAAAGTAGCTGCTCTTAGTGGAGTGGAGGTAAGACTCTTACTTTCTGATATATCCGATAGTAAGGTTGTACGATGGTGTGTGCGCTCCTATTTCGAAAGATTGTTAGAAGCTGGTGTTAAAATTTATTTGTTTTCAGATGGTTTTCTTCATAGTAAAACCTTGGTTGCTGATGATACAATTTCCTCTATAGGTACTGCTAATTTGGATATTAGAAGTTTTGAGCAGAATTATGAAGTAAATGTCGCAGTATATGATGATACGTTTGCTATTGAACTAAAAAATGATTTTTTAAGCGATTGTGAACAGAGTATTCAGTTAGACTATGCTACTTTTGTGAATAGGCCTTGGAAAGAAAAGTTAAAAGAAGGAGTAGCCAAAATTTTCAGTCCGGTTTTGTAGAAAACACATATAATGAAAGCATCAAAAAATATAGGTTTGGTACTCTCTGGAGGAGGATTTAAGGGAGTAGCACATTTAGGAGCCATAAAAGCAATAGAGGAAGCAGGTATACATCCCAATTTTGTTTCCGGAACAAGTGCAGGAGCAATTGTAGGGGGGTTATACGCGGGTGGTTATGCGATAGAAGAAATCAAAGGTTTTTTTAGTAAAACGCCTTTGTTTAAATTGAATAGATTTACCAGAAAAAAGGCAGGTTTTTTAGATTCTGAAAAATTTTTTGATGATTTAATAAGATATTTCCCTCAAAACTCTTTTGAAAATCTGGAGAAAAAACTTTTTGTAACTGCTACCAACCTGGTGGAGGGGACGGTTATGGTTTTTAGTACTGGAGAGCTTATTAGACCCATATTGGCTTCTGCTGCTTTTCCCGGAATGTTTTCTCCAATAAAAATTGAAGATCAATTATATTCTGATGGAGGGATTTTAGATAATTTTCCGATTGAACCCTTAAAGGAACCCTGTGATATGATAATAGGTATCGATGTTACACCAATAAGAAAACCGAAAATTTCAGATTTTAAGCACTCTTACAACGTAATGCAGCGTGCATACTATCTGCGTGCGATGCCTAATTCTGAAACAAAATTTAAGCACTGCAACCTTATCATTCAACCAAAGGAACTGATAAATCACGGAATTTTTAGTAGTGGAAATCTGGATAAAATATTTGATGTTGGATATAAGGAAGCAAAGCAACAATTAGCAGTATATTTTGAGAATCAAAAACAAAAACAATGATTCAGGAACTTAAGAGTAATTATGGACATCTTTTTGAGAATGAACTATTAGAAGAAATTAATAGTGTGGCAACTTTTAAAGAGGTTTCCGAAGGTAATGAACTCATAAAACCAGGAAGTTATATTAAGTCGATGCCATTAATTATTAGCGGGGCGATTAAAATATTAAGAGAAGATCAGGATGGTGATGAATTATTACTTTATTTTTTAGAAAGAGGAGATACCTGTGCTATGACTTTATCTTGCTGTATTGGTCATCATAAAAGCGAGATCAAAGCAATTGCAGAAACAGATTCTAAACTGATCATGATTCCTATAGGAAAAATGGAAGAATGGACTGCAAAGTATAAATCTTGGAGGAATTTTGTTTTTGAAAGCTATCATAAAAGATTAATGGAAGCTATTGAAACGATTGACAATATTGCTTTTCTAAAAATGGATGAACGATTACTGAAATATCTTAAAGATAAAACCAAAGTCAATAAGGATATTATCGTGCATAATACGCATCAGGAAATAGCGTATGATCTGCACACTTCACGCGTAGTAATATCCAGATTACTCAAAAAATTAGAAGTAGAAGGTAAAATAAATTTAAACAGGAATAGTATTAAAATTCTGAATCTTTAAATCGAAGGAATTCCCTTTTTATTAGGATAGAAAAAATATTCCAGCCTACGCTGGAATGAGAATATGCAAACCATCTGATAATTATCTGTCATTCTAGTGTATGCTAGAATATAAAAATGAATTGTAAAAAGCTTTGATACTACGATCTCATTTTAATCCTATGTAACCATTGTTACTGTGACCATTTCAACCTGAAGTTATTTTTGTTAAAAAATAATTAATGGAAGGAATAGAAATTTTGGGATATTTTGGAGCATTGGCTATAGGAGTTGTATTAGGTTTAATAGGTGGAGGAGGTTCTATAATGACCGTACCAGTTTTTGTATACCTGATGCATATCAACCCTGTAACGGCTACTGCATATTCATTATTTGTTGTAGGCTCTTCGGCCTTAGTAGGAGCTATTAAAAACCTAAGAAAGGGGCTTGTTAGCTTCAGAACTGCCATTATATTTTCTATTCCTGCGTTTATTGCGGTGTATTTGACCAGAAAGTTTTTGATTCCGGCAATACCAGATAAACTTTTTTCTATAGTTGACTTTATTATTACCAAAGACATAGGGATCATGGTTTTTTTTGCAATGATTATGTTGATAGCTTCCATTGCTATGATAAAAAAGGGAAAAGAAACACCAGAAAAGAAGACTAAAGTATCCTACAATTACCCTTTGATTGTGATAGAAGGTATTGTAGTGGGGACGTTAACTGGAATTGTTGGAGCAGGAGGAGGTTTTTTAATAATTCCAGCTTTAGTTTTATTTGCAAGATTGCCTATGAAAAATGCAGTGGCCACATCTTTATTAATCATTGCGATTAAATCACTCATCGGATTTTTAGGCGATGTCGAAAATTTAGATATTGATTGGAGTTTTTTATTAGTATTTACAGGGATTTCTATTGTTGGAATTTTTATAGGAATGTATTTATCGAATTTTATAGAAGGAGAAAAATTAAAAAGAGGATTTGGTTGGTTTGTTTTAGTGATGGGTATTTATATCCTTATCAAGGAATTGGGGTAACCTTAATTTAGATTTTGTAACAATTGTTACTGTAAAAAGATAATATGAGTCGTATTTTTGAAGCTGAATACCGAAAAATAGGAGACTTCAATTTACGAAGTATAATATAAAATAATACAGATGAAGATAGAACAAATATATACAGGATGTCTAGCACAAGGCGCTTATTATATAGAAAGTGCGGGAGAAGTGGCGATTATAGATCCTCTGAGAGAGGTAAAGCCATATTTAGAGAGAACAAGGAATGATGAAGGAAAAATCAAATACATTTTTGAAACACATTTTCATGCGGATTTTGTAAGTGGACATGTAACCCTGGCTAAAGAAACCGGTGCAGAGATCATTTATGGACCTAATGCCAATCCATCTTTTGATGCTACTATTGCAGTAGATGGGCAAGAATTTAAACTTGGAGATATAACCATAGTTGCATTACATACCCCAGGTCATACTATGGAAAGTACAACCTATTTGTTAAGAGATAAAAATGGTAAAGATCACGCTATTTTTAGTGGTGATACGCTGTTTTTAGGTGATGTAGGACGTCCTGATTTAGCACAGAAAGCTGCTGATATGACACAAGAACAATTGGCAGAAACATTATTTGATAGTTTAAGAAATAAAATTATGCCTCTGGCCGATGATGTAATTGTATATCCAGCACATGGAGCAGGTTCTGCTTGTGGTAAAAATATGATGAAAGAAACGGTAGATTCTTTGGGAAACCAGAAGCAGATGAATTATGCGTTACGAACCGATATGACCAAAGAAGAATTCGTAAAAGAAGTTACTGATGGTTTATTACCACCTCCTCAATATTTTCCATTAAATGTGAAGATGAATAAGGAAGGATATGAAGATATAGGTGAAGTTTTGGAAAGAGGAACCAAACCATTATCGCCAGAAGAATTCGAAATGTTGGCTAATGAAACAGGCGCGATTGTATTAGATGTAAGACATCAAAACGAATATGTAAAAGGTCATATTCCCAGATCAATATTTATCGGGATACAAGGTGGTTTTGCTCCTTGGGTAGGTGCTTTGATCGCCGATGTAGCACAACCTATTTTACTAGTGACTCCAGAAGGTAAAGAAGAAGAAGCGATTACTCGACTATCTCGTGTGGGGTTTGATAAAACGTTAGGGTATCTGAAAGGAGGAATAGAAGCTTGGAAAAAAGCAGGTAAAGATTACGATACTGTATCATCAATAACAGCAGAGGAACTGAAAAATAAACTTAACACAGAAGAGACAGATGTTTTTGATGTAAGAAAAGAAAGTGAATTTGTTGCTGAGCATTTAGATAAGGCTAATAATGCGCCGCTGGATTTTATTAATGATTATATGAAAGATTTTCCTGAAGATAAATCATTCTATATCCACTGTGCTGGAGGATATAGATCTGTAATTGCAGCGTCTATATTAAAAAGTCGAGGGATACATAATCTTATTGATGTTGCCGGAGGCTTTTCAGCAATGAAAGAAGCAGGCATACAAACTACAGAGTATGTCTGTCCAAGTACATTAAAATAATGTATGGGATACCTAGTAAATTTCAAATTAATAAATTCTAAACTACATCTGATTTTGTTGATGTTTGGCATTTCAGGTGCTTTTTCACAACAAATTTCCAGAAATGAAAAGTCTAATACTGTAAAAGAAGACGATAAAATCATCATTGTAGATATCAATATAATAAAGAAAGAAGTAATACATAAAGATGTTCAGTTTGTGGATATTCGCACTCTCAAAGAGTATAATGCTGGATATATTGATGATGCGATTAATATTAGTATTGCTGACAAAGAAAAGTTTATTGTAGCGATTCAAGAATTGGATAAAGAAAAACCCGTTTATATTTATTGTTATTCTGGTTGGAGAAGTCACCGAGCTGCTAAGCTGTTGGTCACTTTAGGTTTTAACAAAATATATGATTTTAAAGGAGGATATAAAGCTTGGAATGAGAACCCAAAAAGATAGTATCGCTTAGAATAAATTATTGATTAAATTAATGAAAAATAGTTCCTATTGATTTCAAAAGCACTAGATACGTATTTCCCAAAGTTGGCGACAATGCCAGAATTAAAAGCTGAACTTGTAGCAATTAGTAGTATTCATACATTTGATGCTGGGACTGTAATTTTAAGGCAAGGAGCATATGTAAAAGTAATTCCATTACTTATTTCTGGGTTAGCTAAAGTCTTTAAAGAAGAGCAAACTCACGGAAATGAAGTGCTATTATATTATATAAAACCTGGAGAAAGCTGTGTGATGTCTGTAATCACTTTGGTAAAGAATGAAACTAGCCAGGTAAAGGCAGTTATCGAAGAAGATTCTGAAGTTGTTATTATTCCAGCAGACAGAGCTCTTGCCATAGCAAAAAAATATCCCAAGTGGAATGAGTTTATTTATGACCTTTTCAATCTTAAATTCGAAGAACTATTAAATGTCATAGAAATACTAACATTTTCTAACAAGGACACAAGATTATTAGAATATCTAAAAAAAGAGGCAAAGTTAAAAGGTCGCAATACGCTACAGACTACGCATCAGCATATCGCATATGATTTGGGGTCTTCTAGGGAAGTGATATCGCGATTACTCAAAAAACTGGAACAAGAAGGTTTTATACTTTTAAAACAAGGAACTATAGAACTGATTGATCAAAATTAATCTGATTTTACCCATTTTTCTGAAGTATTAAAGTTGACATAGATCTAAGATCATGAACATTAGTAGATTTCAAAGGTTCTAAGAATGATAATTGATGTTCTTGCATTATTAGAAATAGTAACTCTTTAGTAAGTAAAAATCGATCAGATTCATCACCTAATCTATAAACTCCATCTTCTATAGGTGTTACTTTATCTTCAATCCCTATATCAGAAGTCATTCTTATAAACAGGGTTCCAGAAGGTTTTAATACGCGGATAAGTTCTGAAAACATAGTTTTAAAGTGATCGGTGCTTTTAGCAAAATGTAGTACAGCACTACAAATGATATGATCAAAAAAAATATCATTATAAGGCAATTGCTCTAACGGGGCATTACTAAATTTAGTACTCCAATCGGGGTAGATGAGTTCCAAGTATTCGATCTGTTCAATTTCCTTATCTACCGCATATACATTAAATTTGTTTTTGTAAAACTAATATATATTTCTACCACTTCCACAACCAGCATCCAGGATTTTATCGTTTTGTGAATAGCGTTCTTTTAATATTTGATCTAATAAGTAGATATCTATATTTCCTAGTGCCGTTCTTAGTTTTTCGGTATGCATCATAAAATAACCTTAGTTGTAACAATTGTCACATCTTTTACTGATTTTCTTAAATAAATTTGTTTCACAATAAATTGAGAAAGTCAAAAATAATACTCAAATTTTTTAAAAGAAACAACTACTAATTTATTTTCAAGATACTTATTTGCTAGCTGTTTGATAAATAAAACCTAAAAACAAAAAAATGAATGCGGATGCACAAAGGATTTAAATTGTTGATTGTTTGTGTTATATGTTCGAGTATTGTGTTAGGAGTAGTGCTAATCATTGAATTTTTTTAACATAAAAAATATAAGCATATGAAAAAGAATATGGGCGGCTTAGACCGCATTATAAGAATACTAGTAGCTATCGTGATTGGGATACTATACTTCACCGGAGTTATACAAGGTACTATAGGCTATGTATTATTAGGGCTTTCTGCAGTATTTGTACTTACTAGTTTTATTAGCTTTTGTCCGTTATATACTATCGTTGGATTAAATACGTGTAAGGTTAAATAGGTTTTTCTAACTAATAAAATAAGTTAAATATAAGACTAGTTTGTCATAGTAAGTCAATTAGAAAAGGACCTTTTAAATAAGGGAACTGAAGTGTATTGCACCAAATGATTGGATAAAGAAGTTAATTGTTTTTTAGAAATTATAAAAGTACAAGTTGTTCTTTACAATGATTTTTTTGAGTTTTTATGTTTTACATGGCAGAATAAAATAACTCGAGTGTAACATAAGTTACTTATTTCTCCTAAAAAATATTAGTTATTTGCACGAAATTGAAAAGCAAATGAATTGGATATATGAACCTTGGCCTTGGTACGTTTCAGGACCATTAATAGCTTTAGTAATGTTTCTGTTGCTGATAATAGGCAAAAAATTTGGTATGTCATCTAATCTTAGAACGATGTGTACGATTTGTGGAGCAGGAAAAACAGTAGACTTTTTTAAGTTTGACTGGCGAGCTCAGCGTTGGAATCTTATTGTAGTTTTAGGTGTAATTATTGGAGGTTTTATTGCAGAAAATTATTTATCTAATACTATAGCTGTTGATTTAAACCCGAAAGTTGTTACTGACCTTCAGGCCAAAGGGTTTAATAACGTAGGGAATGGATATATGCCTGATATGTTATTTTCTAATGATGTTTTTACAGACCCAAAAGGCTTAGCAATCCTTATAATTGGGGGGTTCTTGGTTGGGTTTGGTGCACGTTATGCAGGAGGTTGTACTTCTGGTCATGCGATCTCTGGATTGAGTGATTTACAGCTGCCATCTCTTATTGCAGTTGTTGGTTTCTTTGTAGGAGGTTTGACGATGATACATTTAATATTCCCATTAATATTTTAATAAATGCGTACAATTATATATTTAGCAATTGGTATTTTTTTTGGAATTATACTGTTTAAATCAGAAGCAGCTTCTTGGTTTAGGATTTATGAAATGTTTCAATTTGCCTCTTTCCATATGTATGGGATTATAGGCTCTGCAGTTGGACTTGGTATTATAGCTGTTCAATTAATTAAAAGATTTCGTGTAAATTCAATTTATGGAGAGAAAATAAATATTGCCCCAAAAGAAAAAAGTTTTAGCCGCTATATATTCGGAGGAATTATTTTTGGTTTAGGTTGGGCACTAGCTGGAGCTTGTCCTGGTCCTATGTTTGTTTTAGCAGGAGCTGGATATTTACCAATACTTATTGTAATCGCAGCTTCAATAGGAGGGACTTTTCTATATGGATTGTTTAAAAATAAATTACCGCACTAGTTCAGTGTTAGTTCATTTTCGGGAGTTTTCTTTTGTTGCCAGCAGTTGATGTTATAAAATGTTGTTTCTGCAATGTTTGTTAAAGCTTCTTTAGTGGCAAAAGCCTGATGAGGTGTTATAAGAACATTAGGTAAGTCAATTAGTTGTTGCAATAATTCATCATTTGGTTTGACTTCAGAACGATCGTAGAAGAAAACACGATCTTCATATTCATAAACATCGGATCCGTAAGCTGTAATTCTATTCCATTTTAGTGCTTCTATTATTTCCGAAGTATTTACGACTGCTCCTCTGGCAATATTAATGATATAGACTTCTCGTTTCATTAATTGAATAAGATCTGCATCGATCATATAATGAGTTTCTGAAGTAAGAGGAACACTAAGCATAATAATGTCTGATTGTCGACATAAGTCGGATAATGCTACATATTCAATATTATATTGTTTTGTAAAACCTTTATCTATATCAATATCCTGCGCTATAACTTTACACCCAAATCCAAGCATAATCTTAGCAATTACTTTTCCAATTTTACCGGTTCCAATGATTCCTACAGTTTTGTTATTAAGGTCAAATCCAATAAGATTGTTTAGAGAAAAGTTATAAGAAGTTACTTGTTGATTAGAAAGTATCAATTTACGATTTAATGCTAATAATAGGGCCACCGCATGTTCTGCAATCGCATTAGGTGAATATTCTGGAGTGTTTGCAACTTTTATTCCTAATTTGTGTGCAGTTTTTAGATGTATATTATCATAACCAGCAGAACGTAAAGTAATATATTTAACGCCAAAATCGAATAATAACTCTAATACTTTTGACGAGGCATCATCTGCAGAAAAAATGGAGATGACATCAAACCCTAAAGACAGCATGGCTGTTTTAGAAGTAAGTCTTTCTGGAATATACTTAATCTGATATATGTCCTTATTTGCTTTTTCTAGAAAGGGAATCTCAAAATCTTTGGCACTATATATCAATATCTTCATTGTTCAGTTCTTCTTCAATAATTAAGAGTTTTTGTCCTTTTAATGCCCAAATCAATACTTTTATATAGTCTCCAGTTGCTTTTTTTATGTTTTCGGGTTCTGTAATATCAATAGATCCTTTCCAAATTAATTCTCTTTTTTTATCTGGACAGATACAGTATAAGGATGTTTCTGCATGGTAGATTTCATATTCCTCATAGTAGCCATCTTCATAATAAATACTTTGGTTTTGATAATAATCATCTTTAAAGTTTCTGAAATCTTTATCCATATTTCGATAAGCATTTACTACCGTTACTTTATCCTCTATAGCTACTACTTTTGATAATAAGATAGCATCAAAACCTGATTCTAGGAGTTTATTTTCTATAGCCATAAGCTCTTCTTCAGTTTTTGGTGATTTAGTAAATGATTTTTCAAAAAAATCAATGCTTTTTTCTGACGTCACCCCATTCTTTTTGAGAGAAGCAGTTAGTTTCTTTTCGAATACTTTTCGTGTATCAGTGTCGGATGTCATTCCTATCACTAATACTTTATTAGCTTCAAAACTATCAATATCTGGATTTTTCCAAACCTCGACAAGTTCACTGGATGAACAACTGATTAAAATTACTGTTATTCCTAGTAAGAAGAGTTTATTTAACTTATTCATAGATCCTATATTTAATTGAAAAAATTATTAGAATTCCTTAATCGAGTTATAATTTGATTTACTTTTTTTAAAATAATCCCTTATCAAAGCTTTTGTTTGGTTTTCGGTCATACTATCAGCTTTAAGAACGGCTTTTACTTTTGCTCCGACTTGTTTATAATTTTCTTCTAATTCTTTATTGAATTTTTCACCAGTTTCTGCAGGTCCATAGATTACAATTCCACTAGCATTTTCTATAAGTGGAATTATTTTTTTAAAATATTTTTTAAATTGATGTTTTTCTCGCTCTAGGTATTTACTATCCTGAACTACATCTTGCGGTCCTCCTTTAAACCGAGTTCCTGACCCTCCGTGAATACGATAATCTTCTATTTCAGAAAAAATTGTGGTTATATCTTCATTGTTTTCTTTGATGTCGATGATATAAGCTTTTTCCTTATCCATCCATATTCCTGTGTTTTTCATAACTCGTAAATTTTAGTTTTTAATATCATGTAATGCTAATACGGGTACTTTAGAATGGTATCCAAGATCCTTAACCATGGGTCTAGAAAAGATACTCCCGAAGAAACTATGTTTTCTATTTATGAAAGTGATCATATCGCTATTTCTGCTTTCTACAAAAGCACTGAGTCCTCCTTTTACATCCACATTACTTAAGGTGTGAAATGTGTGCGGTATGGTTTCAAAATATTCTTTCAATAATTTTTGATTACTTTTTTGTTGATCACTTAAAATTTCTTCATTAGATATGTGAAGAAAACGAACTGCTGCATTACTGATTTTAGCAATTTCGATCAAATATTGTAGCTCTCTGCGTTTAAAATGTGCCTCATAATCTGTGGGGAATACAATTTCTTTAGGTTCTGTATATACTACATCTTCTGGGATTGCCATTACAGGACAGTTTCTTACTTTTTCCATAACCAAAACGGTATTACTACCATAAATTACATCACTTGCATTAGTAGTTCCCTTGGTTCCCATGATAACCATTTCTATGTCTTGTTTATCTATGAGATCCTTAATCCCTCCGAGTAAGCTATTAAATTGAGAAATCATAAAGAATTTGTGATTTGGGTACTGGTCTCTAAAAGAAATTCGTTCTAAAATTTTACTCAGTCCTTTTTCCGATTTTTCTTTGGATTCTTCATACACTCTTTCTCCCGGTTCAGGGATCATCATACTTTCTAATGCATAGCCTGTAGCGTTAAAAACATTGAGCACGTAAAAATCACATTCTTCATTTTTATAAAGCTCAATAGCATAACTTATAGCATTCCATGCGTTTTTAGAAAAATCTGTTGGCAATAAAATCTTCTTTTTCATCAGAATAGGTTTTAATGATTAACAGTTTAAAAATATGATCATTCTAAGTCAAAAACTATGATAATTATCAGCTAGCATCTGGTATTACCAAAAAAGGAACAGATGCATGAAATCCTAGCTTTTTGATGACTGGCTCATGAGTTATACCTTCTATAAGACTATGTCGATAATTGACCATAACTAATAAGTTGATGTTTAACTGGTCAATAAAATCATTAATAAGCTTCGACTTTTGATCAAGTTTGGATATCCAGTGAATACTATGTGTAAAGTTTTTAAGATGTTTTTTTAAGGAATTGTAATTATGAGTTTGTATTTCATCTAGTTTTTCTTCTTCATGGATGTGAAAAATTCTTATGTTGGAACCAAACAAAGTGGCAATATCTACTAATGGTTTTAACTCTTCTGGGATATAAAATCGCTTAAAATCTGTAGGAAATGCAATTTCCATTGGTTTTTGGAAATTGTACTCATCTGGAACCACCATAATAGAGCAATTATGGGTTTTTTGAATAACCTTAACTGTATTACTGCCCATAAAAGGAGCTGCAGTTCCTGTAGCTCCTTTTGTGCCCATAACTACAAGATCGATATTTTTATTTTTGATGGTTTTATTAATTGTTTCCGTCAAATCTTTAGAAACGGAGATAGTTTCAAAAGTATGTTTGAGATGGTCTGTGTCTCTAGTAATTGAGTGAAATATTTGTGTTAATGAATCTGTAGACTTGGCACTCAGTTTTTGATATAATAAATCTCCTTTGCTAGTATCAATCCTACCCGTTAAAACAGGAGTATTCACTTCAAAAGTATTTAATATATAAAATTCACAAGATTGACCCTGAAATAATTGAGTAGCATAAAAAAGAGCACTGTAAGCGTTATTTGAGAAATCTGTGGGAACAAGTATTCTTTTCATGATTTTAAGTTTTAAAATTATATCATAAAACTATTTCTAAAAAGCCAGGAATACTATGACAATTCTCATATCCATAGAAGATTTTTAGGATATGTAAAATTTGTGTATTAAATGATTATCATTTTTTTAAACATGATCTGCTGGAATAACTAAGAAAGGAATTTTAGTATTAAATGTGATTTTTTTGATAACAGCTTCTCTTGTTAAACGTTCAAAGAAACTATGGTCATAGTTAATCATGGTTAACATATCAATCTCTAACTCTTCTATAAAAACTTGAATTCCTTTTTCTATATTAGAAAAATCTTGAATTACGTGAAAATCAAATTTTACATTTTTAAAAAAATCTTCTAAAGTAGTGGAGTTATAATTCTGCACAGTACTTAATTTGGGTTCGTCATAGACATGAATCATTCTCACAGTTGCATTATTATTTTTTGCGACATCTATGATGGGTTTAATTTCCGACTTGTGATATATTCGTTCGAAATCTGTTGCGAAACCAATATTTTTGATTCCTTCGAAATATGCATCTTCGGGAACGATAAGAATTGGATAATTGATATCGTCTTTTAGTACCTTAAGTGTATTGCTTCCTAAAAAGATGTTTTTAGCTCCTGTTATTCCTTTTGTACTCATTAGGATTAAGCTAAAAGGGGTAATAGATGTTATTTGTGCAAGTACCTTAGTTAATGATCCAGATTTCGATATTGTTTTAAAAGTATGATGAGATGGCGGTTTAGAATTTTGAATGTCATCCAATATCATTTTTAATCCTTCTTCTGATGCTATCCTAATAGATTCTTGAAAATATCCCACCCGTTGCGAGCTTATTGTAGAGACTAATTGCACAGCATTAAGATCATATGTATTAATTATATGAAATTCGCAGGGGATATCGCGATATAAATCGATTGCATATATAAGCGCATTCCAGGCGCTGTCAGAAAAATCTGTTGTTACCAGTATTTTTTTCATCTCTTAGATAGTATTTATAAAGGTTAAGACTATACTGATTATTGTTAGACAGTTAAACCTTCGTCCTCTTTTTTCGTTCTTTTTTCATCAGTAGTATTAATTGGTTTATTAGATTTGATTCTCTTTTCTGATGGAATTACTAAAAATGGGATGTTGGTGTGATATGCTATTTGGCTTATTACTGGTTTGAATAATAAATTATCGAAAAACGAATGTTTGTTATGAACCATCACAAGCAAGTTTATGATATTCATCTTTTGAAAATCTTCTACCGCTTCAATCACGTCCATGCCATCTGCAAGGTGAAAAATATGAGCGTTTTCTTCAAAATAGGTATCTATAAAGTCTTTTGTTTCTTTTTGATTTTGATCTAAAGGAATTCCATAGTATGCATTAAGCATATGAAGCCTTGATATATGTTTGTTGCAAATGTTTTTGATTAATGGTAGATACTTATTAGTAGTACTAAGATGATAATCTGTTGGGAACAATATCTCTTTAGGATTCTCATATTCAAAGCCAGAGGGAATTGCCAAGACAGGACATTTTACTTTTTTTATAGTATACATTGTATGTGTTCCAATAAAAATTTCTTTGGCTCCTGTAGCTCCTTTTGTACCCATAACTATCAGATCAATGTTATAACGATCAACAGTGTCTTTAATCTCATTAATCAGCATATTAAAAGCTGAAATCCTTTTAAAACTATGTTTTGGGTTATTAAACTCCTTTTTTATTTTTTCTTCTGTACGTTGGATATCCCTTTTTGAATTCATCATAGCTGTATCTTCCATTCCATAGGGCAATGGATTCTCTATCAGATACCCTATATTATAAGACGCAGGTGTAAACGTATGAAGTAGGTAAAATGTACATTCTTCATTCTTAAAAAAAAGCATTGCATATCGTATAGCATTAAATGCATTCTCAGAAAAATCGGTGGGTAATAAAATCCGTTTCATAATTGTAGTAGTTTAATTTCGTTGTAAGTTTTGCATCGTTAGAAATGGTATTTTTATGTGTAATCCAATTTTATCTATTGTAGATTGATATAGCACACACTCCAGATATGAGTGCCTGGAGTTTATCATCACTAACATATTTATTTCATTTTTTTCAATATACTGGTTGATAGCAGTTGTAATATCCGTTTCATCTATAGTTTTAAAAGATAAGTCTGCATCGGGTAAACACTCTTCTATAAAAACTTTGTTATCCTCCTGTCGTAGAGACAGTTTTTTGTATTTAGAAATATGTAAAAAGTTAATAGAAGATCTAAAACTTTTAGTTAATGTACTTAGTAATTTTAATTCTCTCCTTTTGTAGGGTGAAATATAATCGGTGGGAAAAAGAATATTTTTTGGCTGATGATATGTACAGTCTTCAGGTATTGCTAAGACAGGACATTTTACATATTTAAGTACTTGTAAGGTGTTGCTTCCAAAGGTGATTTTACGATCATCGGTTTTACCTCTGGTAGCCATAATTATTATATCAGTATTTTCCTGATTAGCCAGATCATTTGCTTCATCTATCAGTGTTCCAAAAACCGATATCGTTTTGTATTCGTGTCTCGGATTTGGAGAAACCTTATGCAGTACTGATAGCATTTCAGCTAATTCTGTATCAGAGTTTTTATGAGCCATTTTTTTAAACTCTTCAAGCATTTTACGGGAGACTAATGTATGATGGTCATATACTTCATCGGCATAAGCGTGAAAGATCAAAAAATTGCTCTTTTCATATTTAAATAGCTCGACAGCATATCGAATTGCATTCATTGCATTTTCTGAAAAATCTGTAGGGATTAATATTTTTCTCATGATATAGCTATCGTTAAGTGTTTTCTCAAAACTAGATAACTACAGACAGAGAAACTATGACTTTTATCAGTTACCAATTATGTTTTTAGTTAATCATTAAGAGTGTTTCTTTTAAATCTTAATAAAAAAAGACGTTTTTGAGAATTTCACGAATGTTTATGGTTGTTATTACCTCCGTTTTATTGTTTTTAATTACAATTATGGTAATAATGAATATGAAGTTTAGTTAGGTGTTTTATCTTACTTGTATTGGTCAGATAAGAGCCGTATTTATGTTATATGCAGTGCTTACTGGCAAGTACACTAGAGATAAAACTTTTGAAGATCTTTATGAAGAATCGACCAATACCAAAAGATGACCATTGATTCACCGTCTTAAAACACTATCTTTTATTGTATACCCTCTAGTTTAGATTTAGACGATTTTTAACCGTTCTAGAAAAAGAAGCACTCATACCCAATTCAGGTAGTATCAATAGTGGTATTTGTGTATGGAATGCGACAGTTTTTATTATTGGTTCTCTAGTTAGTTTGTCTACAAAACTATGAGAATAGTTTAGCATTGCTAGTAAGTAAATATCAAGTTCTTCAGTAAATATCTTAAGCGATTTTGAAACCGAATCACCCTTCGTTATTGTATGCTGAAAATACTTTATATCCTTAAAATATTTTTGTAACATTCCTAAATTAAATTTCTGCTCCTCGGTTAAAGATCCTTTTTCCTGTTGTACATAGACAATTCTGATAGCTGCGTTAAAGGATTTAGCCAGTTCCAATAGCGGTCTTAACTCTTCTTTACTGTAAAAATGAGTAAAATCGGTTGCAAAAGTAATTTCAGTAGGCTTGGAGGTAAAAGTAAAACCATCTGGTATTCCTAAAACAGGACATTTTTTTAGAGTATTAATAATGCGCACTGTATTACTGCCCATAAATACTTCTTTTGTTCCTGTTGCGCCTTTGGTTCCCATAATGATGAGATCTATTTTTTTAGATGTTACTAATTCTTCTGTTATTTCCGTTAGAGACCCTAAAGCTGCTATGGTTTCGAATTTATGCTTTTGATTAGGACTTGTATGTACTACGGTCTTTTTTAGATGTTCCAGATTCGTAACAGCATTCGCTTTTACTGTATTTTCAATACTACGTTTAGATGGCGTATCAGAAAAGTGTACTGATTCATAAATGATTTTACTATACACATTTAAAAGGTAAAAAGTACAAGCTTCTTCTTTAAAAAGCTCTGTAGCATAATCAATCGCATTCCAGGAGTTATCCGAAAAATCTGTAGGTAATAAAATCTTTTTCATCATCAGTAGTATTATGGTGATATGCCAAAACTAAATCTTCATTAGACCTAAAACTATGACTTTTATCATATTATATATTTGAGGTCTTTTTAATTTTTGTATCTCAAATTAGATACTTATGATAGAATCCACATGCTATCACTGTGGAAATGATTGTGATTCGGTAGCAATTATTTTTGATCAAAAAACATTCTGTTGTAATGGATGTAAAACTGTATATGATATTTTTTGGAGTAATGATTTATCCTGTTATTATGACTTACAATCTGCTCCTGGTGCTATTCCTATAGAAATTGAAAAGAAATATGATTATCTGGATACTCCTGCTATTGCCGAAAAATTAATCGAGTTTAGTGACGATATTACTGAGATTATTACATTATACATCCCTCATATACATTGTAGCTCGTGTATATGGGTATTAGAAAACTTACATAAGCTCGAATCTTCAATTATAAATTCTCAAGTAAATTTCCCGAAGAAAACTGTTCGAATTACTTTTAATAACGAAAAAACATCACTGAAAGAAGTAGTTGTTTTATTGAATTCAATCGGTTATGAACCTTATATAAGTCTTAATGATTATTCAGAAGGAGAAAAACGTATTAACAGAAGTTTAATATATAAATTAGGGGTTGCTGGATTTGCTTTTGGCAATGTAATGTTCTTGTCATTTCCTGAGTATTTCGAGGTGTCAGAATACTGGTTGGAACAATATAAATATGTATTTCGTTGGCTGATGTTTGTGTTTTCATTGCCGGTTGTGTTATATGCTGCACAAGATTATTTTATTTCAGCATTTAAAGGATTGCGTTCCAGAATATTAAATATAGATGTGCCTGTCGCTCTGGGAATTACAGTGCTTTTTCTTAGAAGTACTACCGAGATCATATTTGATTGGGGTACTGGCTTTTTTGATAGTCTTACGGGATTGGTGTTTTTCCTGTTACTAGGTAAATTTTTTCAACAGAAAACCTATTCTTTTTTATCTTTTGAAAGAGATTATAAATCGTATTTCCCCATTGCTGTAACTCGATTAATTTTCGACAAAGAGAAGAAAAAAAATAACGAAAAGAGTATTCGGGTGTATGATATTCAGGAAGGAAACCGACTTCTCATACGCAATGGAGAATTAATACCTGTAGATGCTATATTAATTAAAGGTACGGCCAGAATTGATTATAGTTTTGTAACCGGAGAAAGTGAATCGGTAACTAAAATATCAGGTGATAAACTTTTTGCAGGAGGTAAGCAATTATACGGAGCAATAGAAATTGAAGCTACAAAAACAGTAGAACAGAGTTACCTTACTCGATTATGGAGTAATGACGTATTTAGTAAGAACAAGTCTGCCTCTTTTACCAATCTAACCGATACCATCAGTAAATATTTCACGATTGTTATTTTGTGTATAGCAATAATTGCAACAACTTTTTGGTTGTTTGTGGACGCTACGAAAGCAATTAATGTTTTTACCGCCGTATTAATTATCGCTTGTCCTTGTGCATTAGCATTAGCAAGACCTTTTGCGTTGGGTAATATGTTGCGAATTTTTGGAAAAAATAAATTCTATCTTAAAAATGCAGATGTCATAGAACAATTAGCGTCTACGAATAGTATGATTTTTGATAAAACCGGGACTATAACGACCAATACTACAAGTAAAATAGAATACGAAGGGATGGAACTAACTCCAGAAGAAGAATCCTTACTCAAAAATACGTTGAGAGCATCCAATCATCCATTAAGCAGAGCGTTGTATGATATTTTAGAAGAGCAAGATATATACACACTTGATGAATACCAAGAGCATGTCGGTAAAGGAATTGAAGGTAAATTAGCAGAAAGTACTATAAAAATAGGTTCGTCAAATTTTGTTGGAAAGGAAGAACTTTCGAAAACACAAAATACGAATGTTCATATAAGTACGAATGACACGTATAAAGGGCGGTATATTTTTCATAATCAATATAGAAAGAATGTAAGGAACGTTTTTGAGACTTTAACTAAAGGGTATAAATTATCTATTCTATCTGGTGATAATGAAGGTGAAAAGGAACATTTAGCACAATTGTTGCCAGAGAACACGGTATTACTTTTTAATCAAAAACCGGATGACAAAATGAATTATATAAAATCATTGCAGGAGTCAACACAAAAAGTAATCATGATTGGTGATGGACTTAATGATGCAGGTGCTTTGGCGCAAAGTGATGTTGGTATTGCTATCTCAGAAAATGTGAATGTGTTTTCTCCAGCATGTGATGCAATTTTGGATGCTTCTCAATTTGATAAAATTCCTACGTATCTTAAGGTTTCTAAAAAGGCAATCAAGATTATTAAATCAAGTTTTGTCTTGTCATTCTTGTACAACAGTATAGGATTATATTATGCAGTTACGGGACAGTTATCTCCGATTATTGCCGCCATATTGATGCCATTAAGTTCTATTTCTGTAGTGGTATATGTAACGATTTTGACCAATTGGAATGGAAGAAAAATAAAACTTCGAGGATGATTTTTATTTTTTATCAATTATAGTAGTGAGAAGGAAAAGGTGAATTTTTTTGTGATCAAAAGGGATATAAATATAAAAGCTGAATTTAGGAGAATACCCTAAAATTCAGCTTTTTGTTTTATCGTTCAACTTGGTATGTGTATCTTTTATTTCCGGTAATAATGTTTCCTTCATAATCATAGAATTGCGTGATGTAGTTTACAAACTTATTATATTGTGGAGTGGCACTATTTCTTGTTCTATTCCTTATATTTTGTAATGTTCTCATGATGATTAGTTTTTTAGGTCCACCAGCAGTGGATGGTTTGATTTATGATCCTCTCTAGGAGGTCAGATTGTTAGATTATCTATAACGTCTTTTGTTGTTCCAGATATTTCCATTTGTGTTGTTTAATTTTTTACTGATTTGATTACTGTCTAATGTTCTCATAATGTTTTGTTTTTTGATTGAATTGATGATTGATTGATGAATACTTTGATTGTTTTGGATTATCTATAACGTCTTTTGTTGTTCCAGATACTTCCATTTGTGTTGTTTAATTTTTTACTGATTTGATTACTGTCTAATGTTCTCATAATGTTTTGTTTTTTGATTGAATTGATGATTGAATTGATGATTGAATTGATGATTGAATTGATGAATACTTTGATTGTTTTGGATTATCTAAAACGTCTTTTAGCGTTCCAGATGTTTCCGTTTGTTTTATTTAATTTTTTAGTAATTTGATTGCTGTCTAAAGTTCTCATGGTTTTTGATTTTTTTGACCCTCCAAAGATGGGACAGGTTAATTGATTAATGATTTTGATTTTCGGACTATCTAAAACGTCTTTTAGCGTTCCATATATTTCCGTTTGTTTTGTTCAATTTTTTAGTAATTTGATTATTGTCTAATGTTCTCATAATTTCTATTGTTTTAGATTATTATATACTTACTAGACGCAGAGGTTTTAATTTTGTTACAGTACTATGTATAAAAAGGTACTATTTTAACATATTTTAACGAAAAAACGACGTTTTGAAGTGTTTTTTTTGAAAAAATAAAGAATTTGGATTTGTTTTTATTTAAAAACAGGGTGTAAAAATATGTTTACAACAATAACTGAAGTATAATTATTGCCCAAAATTTATATACTTATATATAAGACAAGACATGTATATAAGTACAGCTATATAAAATATAAGGATATAGTTTAGCTTTCCTTCAGCGTTATAAACCTTGGGGGTTGGGTATTTATAATATAAAAATGTTATAGAGTTTTATTATTTCAGATCGTTTATCCTACGATTTCTATTTTTTATCAATAGATAAATCTTAAATGTACCTTAGTTCTTATCCCAAAAGAATAGTATTTACTTATTAGGATCTGTACCAGCACCTATAGTGCCTTGTTTAAACCATACTTCTGTATAGGACCCATTAGCATATTGTTTTGCAATATCACCATCATAAGTTTTTGATCCGGTATTCCAAACTATGTTGTCTTCTGGATTCTTCCCATTAGTTTGGTTATAGGCGCCTTGTTTAAAAAATTGCAATTCACCTGTATATGCATCGGGGCGTTCAGTACCATCACGAGCTATAGATGCGTACATTGTAGCAATTTGTTCAGGAATCGTCTCATTAGATGTGAATTCTGATTTCAATAAGTTTTTTGTAAACTTCATCGTCTTATGACCTTCACTCATAAAAGTGAGGTGCATGATACCTTTATAAACATTTATTTCATAGCTAAATTCTTCTCCTATTTCAATACCTTCTTTAGGTTCTTCAGGGTAGGCATTTGGACTTGATCCAATAACAGACATATCATTGCCCCAAACAGCTGTTGAATAATCCCATCTTTTTGAATTATCACCTTCTGTGTTAATTTCGTAGTTCCAAAAAACAGATCCTTTTGTGTGTCCAGGAAATTTTTTATAAAATATTTTTAGCGGTTCGTTCTCATGTCCATCATCACTATGGATTTGTCCAACTACTACGGAGTATGACGCGGCAACTCTAGCATCACCAGAAGTTGAAACATGCATTACTTTTAAGGTGCCACTTAGTTTACCACCCATTTTAGGTATCCAATGTTTTTTTTGTCCTAATTCTGTTCTTGTATTACTCGAATTTTTTGATGTAATACCGGCATTTGGTGTTTTATAAACTACCCAATCCGTTTCTCCATCATTAGAAACATAAAAAAAATCTTTTTGCTCATAATTAGCTAATTCTTCGGTACGTGTACCATCGCCTGTAAGAACGCTCCAATCGTCCATAAATTCAATAACATCACTTGGATATACGGTAGTTTTTGTGTCATCATTCTTAGAATTCTTAGTTGTATTAGAATCAAAACAGCTATTCAGAAATAATGCAAGACCAACTATGAGTAGGGGCGCTCGAAATAGTGATTTATTTATTTTTTTCATTTCTATGGATGCTTGCCCAGTTTCATTCTTCTCTATTTGGAACATTTGGTGTAAGAATTTTAACTTTTCTCTATTAAAAGCATTGTACCTTACCAAAAATACATGAATCATCTGATTAGGCAATAAACTACTAGGATATGATAGTTGTAGTTCGTTTTCATTCTTCATCAATTTCAGCCATTCGTTCGTTTATAAACTCAAAAAATCCCATTTCTCCTGAAATCTCCCAAACTTCGTGATCCCAGTCGACTGTCGAATTCCCGTTGTTTTTATAAAAGCATTGTGCATTTCCTGTACCATCAGGATAGAACTCAAGTAAATCGTTAAAAGAATAGCCTTCAGGTTGCACATTTTGTTCTTTGCAAATCGGATTCATCATTTCTGCCAGTACTTTTATATCATCGTTTGCCATCACAAAATAAGCGTCATATAGTTCTCCAAACCCATTATGAATCTTATAAAATATTTTTAAATCATTCGGAACATTCCAATTAAAAGATTTCAAGTTTTTATTTGGTTCTGCATGTAAAAGTGGCGCTCCTCCAGTGTATATTTTATAATAATTTCTATCATCATAAAGTTTCATGTCAAGCAAGTAATGCAAATGCCAGTCGTTTTCTTTTTTCTCTGCATAAATAAATTTACATCTGTCTTTTAATGCAGCGATTAGATTAGGAATTTTTTTAGATATCGGTTTGAAATTTTCGGTAATGAAATCTGTAACTGTTTTTTTGTTGCCTTTCATCCAAGGGCAATCTTCAGGGAATTCGCCAAGTTTGTAATAGTTTTTACTATTTCGAGAATCGAATACAAGTTTAATTCCGTCAAAACCATATTTATTTATGATTTCATGTTCCAAATTTGTAGTTCGAATAAATTCAAGGTTAAATTCTTTTTCAGAATTCCTTTTCAATTCATTTTTAAATCGATCCTTTAATTCAGAAGTTAGATTTTCATAATTCTCTTTCTTATTATTCTGACTATTCGCTCCGAAAAATGATAGTAATCCCATTATTAAGATTATGTGTTTCAAATTTGTTACCAAATGTTTTACGTTGTTGTAACTAGACTTTTAAGTGCCGAAATAATGAGGTAGTAATTTTTTGATTCTTTTTATTTCTTCATCTGAAAATTTCGCGTGAGAGAAATAAAGTGATTTTAGTTTGGTCAATTTTTTTATGGATTCCGGAAGTGTTATTAGTGGATTAAAATCCAAATCAAGATGTTTTAATTCTGTCAGATTACCAATTGATTTCGGAAGACCTTTTAATCCATTAGCTTTTAATCCTAAAAATTCTAATTGTGTCATTTCTCCAATTTCCTCGGGTATCACATTTAATTTATTTCCTCCAATTTCTAAAACCCTAATTGTATTCATTTTAAAAATAAAGTCAGGTATTTCTTCAAATCTATTATGATGTAATCTTAAATATTCAAGATTAACTAGTTTGACAATATCACCAGGTATTTTTTCAAGACCTTCGTCCCTAATTTGTAAACCTTTAACTTTTTCAGGGTTCTTTAGTGCTTCTTCTAAAGAATAGTATACCATTACAGATCCTATTTCAGTATTTTCCCATAATTCATGAGTTTTAGATTGTGAATATATGTTTGAGACAATACTCAAAGAAAATAAGATTAATAAGGTGCCTTTTTTCATTTTTTTAAATTTTGATTACACACAATGTTTAATATATGTATCATAGTAGAGCAAAACGTTATCTAGCTATTCTTCATAAATATTGCGTCTTGTCAAAAATACATGAATCATTCGATTAAGCAATTAGCCGCTATGATCAGATAGGTATTGTGATTCGTTTTTTAATCAATTCTTTCGGCCAAAGTTTCAAACGATTCTGAAGGAAGTCCGTATAAAATAGCTTTAGTTTCGTCAATGTCTTTAATCAATAGTACCAATCCTTTGTGGTTATTGTAAAATGAAGAAATTAATAAAGTATTATCTATTTTTTCTAACAATATTTTTCGTCCTGCATATCCACTTTTCTTGAGTGTTTCGATAATTTCAGGTTTATCTAAAATTTTATTGAACTCAATAACTTCTTTTACCTTATTCCATTCAAAATTGTATTTCAAAAGTTGAATTCTACTTTCAGATATTTTTGATACTGTTGGAGTCAATCTAACATAATCTTGTTCGAATATTTTGTCTTCGGCTTTAGATTCCGTTTCGTTCAATAGGGTTACCTTTTTTCCTTTTCTATAAAATCGTATTCGGTCGGAGTTCATAAATTCAAAGTTTATGTCAGCTATATTTTTAGAAAAATTTTCGACTTCTTTTTCTTTTATGTTTATTTCATTTTCGACGTTTTCTAAAACAGCGTATGTAATTCTTTCATTTTCGAAAGTAATAATATCTATATTCCGAAAAGGTCTTATTTTACTCACATTAATCCATTTACCATCAGTTTTTGTATTCAATGTCTTCAAGTGTTTTTTTATATGCTGTGTTAGTAACGGTTCTACTTTTTTTCAAATATCACCTTTGAGTTATTTGGTTCAAATGTTTTTGATGGTATTTTCTTCTCATCAATAGATATAGCTTCTTGGGTGGTTTTAAAAAAAGGATAAAACTCCGTTTCATTTCTAATACTTATTGAGTTGGATTCTTTGACAAATAGATTCCAAAATCCATCCGTATAATTTTCATATAACTTTGAGTTTAGCTTATATTTTGGATTAAAATAATATTTACCACGAAAAGTTTTAAAAAATGATTTTGGATCAGATGGTTGATAGTTAATGGTGATGGATTCGCATAATTCATCCATTATAATTTTTTTATCATCTGGATTGTGACTAAATTTAAGTAATTTGTCTTTGTCAAGCCCGAATTTTGTCTTTGATATAGTGTCTTTTTTTTCGTATTCGGTATATGAATAACCTTCGTCTAATCGAACTATTACTTTCATCCAACCAAGTTCTCCTTTTCCGTGATAAATCATTGTATATCTATCTTCTTGAACAAAAGCAGTAAAAGAATCTCCAAGTTCGGTAGACAAATAACCCTTTGGAATATTTGGATTTATAGGTTCGTATTCAATTTTATATTCTATTTGACCTTCAAAATATTCTTGTCCATAGATATTAGAAATAAATAATAAGAATAAAATTGTTTTTGTTAGCTTTTGCATTATAATAGGTAATGTTATTACAGAAATATGTTATAAAGTTATAAGTATGTATCATAACATGGCAAAATGTTACCTCGCTTTTCAGTTTTTCTTGGTATTGATTCCTAATGTTAACTTTTTACTATAGTGCAATTCGATGGATATTTCGACTTGCACTATAGTATATATGAACTATAACGCTTGTTGAGAATCTTTTTTATTTTTCAATTAAGTACTATGCTAGGATGACAGATGCCTTCTTTTATTTTTATAACAAAATATAGTTCCAAAAAACGCGCATTGTATTGGGTACATCCAAGATATATGTGTTATTACTGGATATTGTTACACCATATCAAGGTAAATACAAGTTAAAGCGATGGTATTAAAAAAGCCGTGTACGGCAATCATAAACCACAAATCGTATTTACGCAAGTAGAATATCAGGGCTAAGAGCGCTCCCACAATCCAAGTAACAAGTTGTCCAGTAATTCCTTGAGAACTATGCATAAAGCCAAAAAAACCAGTAATTAGTACAATGTTAAGCACCATACTGACTTTGCTTTCCCCAAAGAATTTTACAAATTGCCGCATAAAATAACCACGAAAGATTATTTCTTCTCCAAATCCTGCGGTAGCCCACACTATTAATAAAGTAATTAAAAAGGTCGGAAGATTTTCTTTTAATTGATCAAAACCCGAATAATCTATAGGAGTTCCTGTGAGTTTTGTAATTCCAGGAACCAATACAAAGACATAAAAAATAAAGAGCCCTAGTGCCACTAATGGCGCAAGTACTAAAATATTTTTGAATGTGAATTTTTCACGTTGAAACCCAAGTTCCGAAAATGCTTTTCCTTTGTATTCTATGTAATTTGCTATGATGATTACTACTGAAGCAATAATATTTGGAAGGAAACTAAAATTAATTGGCCCAAACCATAAAAAGCAGATGATTGCAACGGTAATTAATGGAATTAATACTTGGCGTAAGGTGATTTTGTTCATTGTTTTTTGATTTTAAATTCTAAACGAAATAATGAACAAAATCTCTGAAATCCCCTTTAAATATGCATGTTTTTACTGAATGGTCGAAATTTACAACTGAATAGTCGGTAGTTTTTGGCATCTTTTATTGATACCAATCCATAAATGTTTTTCGCTTGTAACGACTGATATTGATTTCGGCAATTGCATCGTTTTTAATAAGAGCTTTTAACCGAATACGTAACTTGCCATTTTCAATCTTTTCGATTAAATCTACCGCATCTTTATGAATGATAATTTGTCGATTGGCTCTAAAAAATAGTTGATCGTTTATTTTTTCTTCGAGTTCATTTAATGTAAAATCGGTATTTATTGTCGTGCCATCATTCTGCACAGTATATACAATTTTGTTCTCGCTATAAAAGCACGCAATATTTTCATAGGTAAGCTTCTTTATTTTTGCGCCGCTATCAATAGTAATTTCAGCATCTTTTATCGATAATTTATATAAATTATATAGGTCTTGCGCATACAATAATCCTATGAGAATAAAACACAATAATAAGGTGATTAGCAAACCAATTAGTACATAATAGAACTGTGTCTCTCCACCTGCAGCTTTATCTATAATTATATTTACAGGAATATACATGATCGTAATATATCCTAGAGTAGAGGCCATAAACTTTGCGATCGTAGCAATTTCTACCTTTTTGGAAAAATACTTTTTCTTGTAAAATTTAAAATTAAGGTCCGCTATAATCCCAACGAGAATGGATAAAACAATCGTCGATAAAAAACCCTCTATAGGAAATCGATACGGTTCACCACCCGGAAAGGTATCGCGTGTTGCTATATGATTTGCCACCAAAGAGAAAATCGTTAATACAATTGCTTTCTTACACCAACGCCATGTAGCACTACTGGTCCAAGTATGCCGTATTGTTTTTGTTGTATTCTTGGTTGGTTGTGTGGTACTCATGAATTAGGAACTCTTTTTTTGTCAACTTCAAAAGTAAAGAATAATACCAATTATGATGTAAAATGAGACTCAAAACACAAAGTTCCTTTAAAGAAGATCTCTAGAGTGTGTTGGTTAAGAAACATGGTTTACACAAGTTAAAGATTAGACTTTACACTAAATTAGTTTCTAACCTTGTTGATTATTGTTTGTTTCTTAGATGTTTTTCATCGAATAAATCTAAAAATACATTTCTATAAAAGAACTCTCCACATACCATAAAAATATTTAAAAAGCACAAGCTTTAATGGCTTGTGCTTAAATATCATATTTTATAATTTAGGAATTGGGAAAGTGCTTCACATAAGATACAATGTTGTGTGTCGTTTTTATTAAGTCTAACACTAGTATCCTATGGTGAAACGTTTTTTATTATATTTAGAATCATCAACTTCATTAAGTATACCAACTGCAAAATCTTCCATTGAGATAGAACTTTCTCCTTTTTCATTTGCTAATAAATAATCGCCTCCTACTCTAAATTGGTTTGTTCTTTCTCCTTCAAAAATATAAGCTGAAGGTGAAACGTTTGTCCAATTTAATTCAGATTCCTTTTGGTAAATATTTTCTAAAGCCTTTTGATGTGATATGGCAATAGCCTTATAATCTGCAGGGAAATCTGGGGAATCAACCAATACCTGATTCTCTCCTATTTTTAAGCTACCAGCTCCATCAACAGCTATTAATCTTACATTTGCTTTTTTAGACGCTTCAACTAAAGATTTTGTTGCCTTTATTATTTGATCTGTATCACTGTGAGGTGGTGCATATGCACTTATTACAACATCACTTCCTTTTAGTTTTTCAGCAAGCGCATTTGTGTCAAAAATATCTGCTGTTTGCAAATCTGCATTATCCAACTCAAAAAAACTTTTGTCTTTTGATGTTATTAATCTCAGCTCATGATTTCTTGAAGCTGCCTCTTTTGTAATTCTTTGTCCGATGTTTCCACCAGCACCTATAATTGTTACTTTCATAATTATTATTTTTAATTGTTTGTTAATTTTAATTTTAGATTATTCTTATTTATTTTTAAAATATTTTACGCTGTGACTCTTTAATTATTAGATCATTGATACTTGCATAACGCTTTTCCATTAATCCATTTTTATCAAATTCCCAATTCTCGTTACCATAAGCTCTAAACCATTGTCCTTCTTTGTTTTGATATTCATATTCAAATCTTACTGCAATTCGATTTTCGGTAAAAGCCCAAAGTTCTTTTTTAAGTTTATAGTCGAGTTCATTCTCCCATTTGTCTTTTAGAAAGTGGATAACTTCTTGTCTTCCATTAAGGAAAACATCTCTGTTACGCCATTCGGTATTAGGTGAATAAGCCAAAGCTATTTTTTCAGGATCTTTTGAATTCCAAGCGTCTTCAGCAGCTTGTATTTTTTGTTTAGCTGTCTCCAAATTAAAAGGTGGCAGCGGAAATTTTTGTTCCATGATTACGTGTTATTAATTACTTAAAACATTCCATTATTGTGAGCCATTTTTTCAGGTATTTCTTGTACAACATCCCAATGTTCTACAATTTTACCATCTTTAACTCTGAATAAATCATAAAATGCATATGGTTTATTGTTCCATTCTCCTTCACTTTGAGTAAACACAAAATTTCCTTCTCCAAGCACTTTGTGTATTTTAGAATACTTAAACAAGTTATCTTGAGATGCTAAATATTCAATGGCTTCACCAAGACCTTTCAAGCCATCTTTAACCATAGGGTTGTGTTGGTCATACTGTTCTGAACTAATGTATTCTGTTATTTTTGAAGGATTTTCTCCCATTAAAACATCTTTCAGAAAGTTTTTTACTAATGATTTATTTTCATTAGTTTTTTCTAAATCTATAATGGTTGTTGGCCCATCTGTTTGACTTCTTCCACTTGCAGTTTGTAATACAATAGGTGTCGTTGCATCCCAATGCTCTGCTACTTTTTCATTTTCAATTCTTAAAACCTCAAAAGTTATAGCATCTTTATACCCAAAAGCTTTAGTGGCGTTTTGATATGAATTGTGCAGCACTACAAAATTACCGTCTTGTAAAACTCTGTGGGTAGTGTATGTTGTATTCTCAGATTGTAAAGTTGGCAAAATTGAGACTACTGGTTCAATACCAGTTGGAACATTAGGATTGTGTTGTATGTATCCATCGTTAAAATAAGTCCTTACATCTTTTTCATTATAATTTTTAAAGACACTAGCTTTTGATTTTTCTGCAATATCTTTTAAACTTTGAGTTTCTAATTGCTTAGTCGAATTACAACTTGCTAACAAGCTAAGACCAATAATTCCTGTGATTAGTTTCATTTTCATTAATTATTTACGTTTTTATTTATTTTATAAATTCTTTTATTTTTTGGGCAACTTCATTAGAATATTCATCTAATAAAAAGTGTCCACCATTGAAGAAATGGGATTCTATATTCTTCAAATCTTTACTGTAAGCTTGTCCTCCTGCTTTATTAAAAAACTTGTCGTTTTTTCCCCAAACAACTAGTGTTGGTGGTTGGTGCGTTTTAAAATAGTTTTGCCATTCTGGATATTTAGGAAAGTTTGAGCCATAATTAAAGAACATAGCTGATTGAATTTCTTTTGCGCCAGTACGTTCTAAAAAGGCATTGTCTAATAGATAAGATGTTGGGTCTATTTTTAAAGGATTTAAAGCGCCATCTAGATGTTGGTCTTTCAGCCCATCATATGATAATAAATAATCTTTAAATTTATTAAGACCTTCCATATCATTGACTTTATGATAGCCTCCAATTTTTCGTGCCCATTCTCCTAATCCTTCCATATAGGCATTTGCATTTTGAATGATGAGACCCTTAATTAATTCTGGTCTTTCGGTAGCAATTCTAAACCCAATTGGTCCTCCGTAATCTTGTACTAAAACATAGAATGAATCGAGTTTTAGTGCATCAATAAATTTATTCATCACCTGAGTTACATTATCAAATGTGTATTCAAATTCTGAAGGTGATGGTGCTGAGCTAAGTCCAAAACCTGGATAATCTGGTGCTATAAGATGATACTCATCAGATAATTCAGCTATTAAATCTTTATACATGTATGACGAAGATGGAAAGCCGTGTAAAAGCAAAATTGTCTTTTCATTAGATTTGCCCGCTTCTCTATATAGGATGGATAGACCGTCAATGGTCACTAAATTTGTTCGTTCTTTCATAATATTAATTTTTTTATTATGTAATATTTTTTGTTACAGTTTAATATAAAAAAAATCAAAACTTATTTTTGAATTCTTCTAATGTTTGTTTTTTAAGTTCGTTAATAATAGAACTGTCTATAGTATTCATAATAGAAGTAAGATTCTTATTAATTTTTTTCCCGACTCTACAAGCTGGATTAGGTTCATTACTAGAAAAAGATAATACATTATCTTTACCTTTTACTAATTTAAATATATCTGACAGATATATTTTTTTGGCGCTTTTATGTAACCTTACGCCACCATTTTTTCCTTCTTTACTTTCTATCAAATCACCAGATTTTAAAACAGCAATTTCTTTTCTAACCAATACAGCATTAATGTTTAAACTACTCGCTATAATTTTTGAGCTCAGCCATTCTTCTGGATAAAGTGCTAATAAAGCCATAATATGAAGCGATATAGAAAATTGACTTTTTACCAATGTTTAAAATTTAACTGTATTAATTTTTATTACAGTACAAATATGTAGATTGTTTTTGTATTCTCCAAATTAATTTTGAAATATTTTAGAAATAGTATAGGAAAAGATAATTTAGAACTTCCTTTTTAGGTGATAGTAGTTCAATTGCTGTAACGTCTCTTGTATGGTGCGTTTGCTTCCCGAAGGGTGCATATGCATTATACAAAATGTTATGTGCTTTTTAATGAGTTATGAATCGATTAAATGATTGCCAATATTTGTCTTTATAAACATCAAAATCTATCTCAATTCTATTTTTATATTCGTTTTTGATGTTGTGAAGGACCTTAGATGGTTTTCTAAAGTCAACACAAGCAAAATAAACTTCTCTTATAGAATCCGCTGTTTGTCTCCCAACATTTATATATCCGTCAGAATCTTTTAATTCAAGCATTATCTTTTCCTCTATTTCGTTTAAAAGTTGATAATCGGAATTATTTGGCATTCCATTATTATTTTCCCTGTCATATTTAATTTCCATTACTGCCATCCAGGGATGGGAAGCTTTACTGTCCCAGTTCAATAAATCCGAATTTACTATTGCAAGTAATGGTAGTCCATTTTCTAATGTAGCTTCTAAGCTTGAATAGTTATCATTATCTGTATTACGTCTTAATCCGTTATATTTCTCAACGAACTCTTTCTCTCTCCAGATTAGAAAGTCTTTTAATTTTTCTAGTGGAATTAAGTCAGATGTTGCATCTTTTGGGTTAATAATATTAACGTTATCAATCGTTGTAACGGAATTTAATTCGCCAAGAGAATTGTCTAAAGCAAGGTAAACACCATTTGTCATAGCAGCTCTGTTTTCTTCGCTAAAGTCTTTATGAGTAATTGTAATATCAATCTCATCAGGCATTTGTTTATGGTCAGAAGCATAGAAACTCATTTTACTTTCGTCAAATTTGTAACCATCCATTTCAATTCCGTATTGATTTAAATCGGAAGGTTGTTTGAGTGCTGTAATTTTCCAATTATCCATCTTCGGTGCAGACTGTGTGAGTTCCTCAACAAATACTATATTTTTTATTACTCCATCTGCAGTTAAAATCAATTCTGCTGTATCATCATCATACATACCTGCAAGAAACCAAAATCCATCTTTTAATTCGTCCAGTTTTGGTGCAAGTCTGTCAAAAAACACTTTATTAATGTTACCTTGGTCTTTAAGAACTTTGTGGAATTTCTTTTTGTTTTGTATAAACCATTTCCAAAAGTCAGAGTATGAGTTTATAGGTTCTTCTTTTGTATTGAATATTGATTTTAAAAAACTCATATTCTTATTAGTTCAGATTTTCGCATTGCACATAACATGTGAGTATAGTTATTACGTATAGTACCGTTTGTAATTAATTACACGCATTTGTAATTATTTGTTTTCCGCTTCTAAAATAAAGTAAAAATTCCCCCAATTCAAAATTCTAATTCAGATAGTTTGTATAGCTGTTTTTCGGTACCTAATTGAGAGATTGCTATTAGCTGTTTCCGTTCTTAATACAAACTGGCTTTCTAAAACCTGATAAATGTCATTTTTTAAGAAAACATGCACCCATACTTTTGGAGCCTAATAAGAATCTTATGGGTGTTATTTATGTTTTATTAACCATTAGTATCGTTGTAGCCATTGTGTTTTTTGCGGCTTTTATTCTCTCTGTAAAAAAAGGGCAATACGATGATACCTATACACCTGCGATCAGAATGCTGTTTGATGATGAGGTGATTACAGAATCCAAAGAAAAATCTTCAGTAACAACTAATAACAATCACGTATAATATGAACATAGAACAATTCTATTACGATAATAAAATCGTAAAAAAATTCTTATACGCCACCATGCTTTGGGGTATTGTAGGGATGTCAGTCGGATTGCTGCTGGCGTTTCTGTTTTTATTTCCTAATCTTACCGATGGAATCCCTTGGTTAAGCTTTGGGCGTTTACGACCACTACATACCAATGCAGTGATTTTTGCCTTTGTGGGTAATGCCATCTTTGCCGGAGTGTATTATTCTACCCAGCGATTGCTAAAAACCAGAATGTTTAATGATACCCTTAGTAACATTAATTTTTGGTGTTGGCAGTTAATCATCGTTGGCGCTGCAATTACATTGCCGCTAGGATATACAACTTCTAAGGAATATGCAGAGCTAGAGTGGCCTTTTGATATTGCGATTGCAGTAATTTGGGTAGTTTTTGGGTGGAACCTAATTGGTACCATTCTAAAACGGAGACAACGCCATCTCTATGTAGCCATCTGGTTTTATCTGGCAACCGTAGTTACTGTGGCAGTACTTCATATTTTTAATAGTTTGGCGATACCGGTGAGTGCGCTAAAAAGTTATTCGGTCTATGCAGGAGTACAAGACGCACTGGTACAATGGTGGTACGGACATAATGCCGTAGCCTTCTTTCTTACCACTCCTTTTTTAGGATTGATGTATTATTTTGTGCCAAAAGCGGCGAATAGACCGGTATATTCCTATCGATTATCGATTGTACACTTTTGGTCACTGATTTTTATTTATATCTGGGCAGGCCCCCACCATTTATTATACTCTTCGTTGCCAGATTGGGCACAGAACTTAGGAGTGGCATTTTCTATTATGCTAATCGCACCATCTTGGGGTGGTATGATCAATGGATTATTAACCTTGCGTGGTGCCTGGGATAAAGTGCGTACAGATCCGGTATTAAAATTTATGGTGGTCGCAATCACTGGATATGGGATGGCCACGTTCGAGGGGCCTATGCTTTCTTTAAAAAATGTAAATGCTATAGCACATTTTAGTGATTGGGTGATTGCCCACGTGCACGTTGGTGCATTAGCGTGGAATGGTTTCTTCACCTTTGGAATGGCATATTGGTTAATCCCGAGAATATTTAAAACCAAATTATGGTCTACCACATTGGCCAATGCACATTTCTGGATTGGTACTTTGGGTATTATCATGTATGCTTTACCAATGTATGTGGCTGGATTTGTTCAGGCTTCTATGTGGAAACAGTTTAACCCAGACGGTAGTTTGGTATACGGTAATTTTTTAGAAACCGTAAACGAAATTATACCGATGTATTGGATGCGAGCGATTGGTGGTAGTATGTTCATCTTAGGGATGTTTATCATGCTGTACAATGTGATCCAAACGATCAAAGCAGGTAATACGGTTACCGATGAATTGGCAGAAGCTGCGCCATTAACCAAAGTAACTAAACATAGAACCGCAAAAGAAGGATACCATACTTGGTTAGAAAGAAGACCGGTAAAACTTACCATTTTTGCTACGATTGCGATACTTATTGGTGGTGCAGTACAGATTGTACCCACCTTAATGATCGATTCTAATATTCCTACCATCACGAGTGTGAAACCGTATACACCACTAGAGTTAGAAGGTAGAGATCTGTATATCAGAGAGAGTTGTGTGTCGTGTCACTCGCAGATGATCCGACCTTTTCGTAGTGAAGTAGAACGATACGGAGAATATTCTAAGGCTGGCGAGTATGTCTATGATCACCCATTTCTTTGGGGAAGTAAACGAACCGGTCCTGATCTGATGCGTATCGGAGGCAAATATTCGGATAATTGGCACCTTAATCATTTTTATGATCCGCAAAGTACATCGTCTGGTTCTATTATGCCAAGTTATAAATGGTTGCTAAAAAATGAACTCGATCGATCGGATACAGAAACCAAAATGGAAGCCATGGTTACTCTTGGGGTTCCCTACACTACAGAAGAGATTACTAAAGCCCAACAATGGATGGATGAACAGGCAACACAGATCGAGAAAAAGCTGTATGATGATCCGGATTTTGCCAAAACCTATGAAGCGGATAAAAAATATGCGAAGGATAATGGATTGGATTTTATCGAAATGCGGAATAGAGAAGTCATCGCTTTAATTGCCTACATACAGCGATTAGGAACCGATATCAAAGTTAAAAACGAAACTGCAAGTTCAAACTAAAGAAATAAACCATGTTTAAATTTATAAAAGGACATATGGAAAGTATCGAAGGCGTAGAGATATATCCTATCATATCACTACTGATATTTTTCATCTTTTTTACTGCCTTATTCTGGTGGGTAATTTCAGCAAAAAAGGAACATATAAAAGAAGTAAGCGAGATTCCATTCGAATCAGAAAATGAAAACGAATTAATACTATGAGAAGTACAGTATCCTATATCAGAGTCATTGCATTCCTATTGATCACTTATTTTTTAATAGAATGGGCAGTGGATTCTGGAGAAGAATCAGCATTTATTGCAGTACCAATTACTTGGGCAGTGTTAGGAATCGTATTGTTATTTGCGATCGCTATAGAGATTTGTGTAGAGGCATTACGAAGTGTGTTGTTTAAATCCCTGAAACCAGAAGCTCAGGAGCGTTATGTGCTAACTGAAGATGCTAAAAAAGAAAAGCAGTTCCGATGGATCAAAGCGACGTATCTAAAATTAGTAGATAGTACACCAGTAGCGGAAGAAGAAGAAATTATTCTGGATCATAATTATGATGGAATTAAGGAGCTGGATAACAACCTTCCGCCTTGGTGGGTGTATGGTTTTTATGCTTCTATTTTATTTGGAGTGATCTATTTGGTGCGCTTCCATGTATTTAATGATTACAATCAGACAGAGGAGTATGAAACAGAAGTAGCAGAGGCTTTAGTCGCAATCGAAGCGTATAAAAAAACGGCCAAAGATCTTGTGGATATAAATACAGTGGTATTGTTAACGGATGCTGCTGATATTGCTGCCGGAAAAGCAATTTTTACGACCAATTGTGTGGCCTGTCATAAAGCAGATGGAGGAGGAGGTATCGGTCCGAATCTTACCGATCCAAATTGGATTTTGGGAGGAGGTATCAAGAATGTATTTAGAACTATTTCTGAAGGTGGCCGTGATGGAAAAGGAATGGTTGCCTGGAAACAAACGCTAAAACCAGCAGAAATGGCACAAGTGGCTAGTTATGTAATCACATTAGGTGGTACAACTGCTGCAGAACCCAAAGAGGCACAAGGCGAGATCTGGATCGATCCAGATGCTGTTTTAGAAGAAGTTCCAGAAACTGTTGCAGACTCGACGTCTGTAGTAAGTAATTAGTGTCATAAAATTAGTATAGCATACATCGTATAATCAATAATTATTGTCCATTGGAAACACCAGAAAACGAAACATTTAGAGATTCTATCGGTACGATTAACGAAGAAGGAAAACGTGCTTGGTTATATCCTAAAAAACCAAGTGGCGTATTTTATGAATACCGCAAATGGGTAAGTTATGGATTATTGATTTTTTTGTTTTCTGCTCCTTTTATCAAAATTAATGGCAACCAGTTTTTGTTATTTAATGTGTTAGAGCGACGTTTCAACATTTTCGGAGCTCCTTTCTGGCCACAGGATTTTCATCTGTTTGTAATATCAATGATTATTGGGGTAGTCTTTGTAATATTATTTACAGTAGCTTTTGGACGATTATTCTGTGGTTGGATATGCCCTCAAACCATATTTATGGAAATGGTTTTCCGACGAATAGAATATTGGATTGAAGGGGATCGAGGAAAACAAATACGATTGGATAAACAACCCTGGAACGCCGAAAAAATCAAAAAACGAGTCCTTAAATGGATGGTGTTTTTTATCATTTCATTTTTAATAGCGAATGTGTTTTTGGCTTACCTGATCGGTAGTGATAAACTCATCCAATATATATTTATTGAAGGTCCTTTTAAGCATGTGAGTACATTAATCTCCTTACTTATATTTACCGCAGTATTTTATTTTGTGTTTGCCTGGTTTAGAGAACAAGTTTGTGTAATAGCCTGTCCATATGGTCGATTGCAAGGAGTATTATTGGATGCCAAATCAATTGTGGTTGCATACGATTATAAACGAGGAGAAAAAGAAGTAGGACGCGCCAAGTTTAAGAAGAATGAAGAAAGACCTACCACAGGAAAAGGAGATTGTATTGATTGTTTTCAATGTGTACACGTGTGCCCGACAGGAATCGATATCCGTAATGGAACCCAATTAGAATGTGTGAATTGTACTGCCTGTATCGATGCTTGTGATCACATGATGGAAAGTGTAAACCTTCCGAAAGGATTGATCCGTTATGCCAGTGAAGATGATATCGCTAAGAAAGAGAAATTTAAGTTTACACCAAGACTAAAAGGATATACAGCAGTATTGGTGATATTGATTGGTGTCTTTCTGGGAATGTCTTTTTTGAGAAATGATGTCGAAGCGAATATTTTAAGATTACCAGGGCAATTGTATGAACGAAAAGAGAATAATATGATTAGTAATGTATACACGTTTAAACTGGTAAATAAGACAATTGATGATATCGAAAACGTTCATTTCGAATTGCTATCGCATACAGGAACCATAGAAGTGGTAACGCATAAAAACTTTGTTGTGCCTAAGCAAGGATTAGCAGAGGGGACATTATTTATAGAAATTAATGTTTCTGCGTTAAGCGGTGGTAAGGATAAAGTAAAAATTGGAGTATACGCGAATGATAATGAACTGATCGAAACAACAACAACAGCGTTTTTAGGTCCGAGAAGTTATAGATAGAGAATATGAGTTTCTGAGTAAGTGCATATTGGAGAAAGAGTTATAGACAGCTCAAATACTCAATAACTAAAAAATAAAAAGATGAAAATAAACTGGGGTACAGCAATTGTATTGGTATTTATAGGATTTATAAGTTTTATACTATTCTTCGTGATACGAATGAATACGGATAAAAAGTTTGAACACGATTTAGTAACGGAAGATTACTACAAACAAGAATTGGCTTTTCAGGAAGAGATCAATGCCGAAAAAAATGCAAAAGCATTAAAAAACAATATCTTTATTAAAAAGGTATCTGAAGGATTACTGATTACATTTCCAAAGGATATAAACTTCGAAAAACTATCAGGAACTATTTCATTATATCGCCCATCTAACAAAAAGTTAGATTTCCAAGTCCCGATCAAGCTACACAGTTCAGAATTATTGGTTCGGCAAAATAAGTTGATAGAAGGACGATGGAACATTACGGTGAATTGGGAACATGAGAATACTTCTTATTTATTTAAAGAATCATTTACGTATTAAATGTTAGTTTCTGCATTCATATTAGGTCTTTTAGGAAGTTTTCACTGTGTTGGGATGTGTGGACCCATTGCTTTTATGTTACCGCTAGATCATAAGAATCAGTTTAAGAAAGTTTTTCAAATCTCTTTATATCATTTGGGCCGCTTGCTGGCATACGGTATTATAGGATTATTTTTTGGATTGATAGGAAAGAGTCTGAACATTTTTGGAATGCAACAAGGACTTTCTATTGGTATTGGGATTGTAATGATTTTGGTGGTTTTGATCCCATCACCTGTACTTATGAAATATAATTTTTCTAAACCGATATATCGAGTAATTTCTAGGATCAAAAGCGCATTAGGAAAAGAGCTAAAAAAGAAAACCCCAGATACATTTTTGACCATTGGTTTTTTAAACGGATTTCTTCCTTGCGGATTGGTATATATGGCGGTTTTTGCTGCGGTAGCTTTGGGTAGTATTATAGAAAGTAGTTTGTATGTACTTTTATTTGGTTTAGGAACGATTCCTTTAATGACTTTGGTGGTGTATGCACGTCACTTTTTTAAAGCAAAGTGGATACGAAACCATATTCAAAAAGTGATTCCTGTATTTATCGTAATGATTGGGTTATTATTCATTTTACGAGGAATGGGATTAGGAATCCCGTATGTTTCTCCAAAACAATCATCCGAAACCATTTCTGCAAATTTTGAATGTCATTGATAATCTAACCCGCTGTATGTATTAGAAAATTTAGTACATCTTGAAACTACTGCAAAACCTGTTTTTTAATTTAATCGTAGCGTAGCGGTGCTATGATAAAATCAAGAAAACATCAGTTTTCATTGTACTTTTCAAACTTTATCACAAAGTTCTAATGCATATAGCGGGTTCAAGCATTAAACTGTCATAGAAAATAGTTGCGTTTCTGGTTTATTTTGTTGTAATCGTAAGTCAAAAGCCATGCAGATATTACGTACAAAGGGTTTTCCTTTTTCAGTAACTTCAATACTAGTATCGGTCATAATTACTAACCCATCCTGTTCCATTTCTCTTAGACGTATAGATACGTCTATTAGTTCATCAAAATAAAGTTGATCCGTACTCCAATCAGTTTTAAAATGACACATAAGATTTAGTATATGCTGTCTAATGAGTTCATCTTTTTTGGATAATAAATGACCTCTGTATACTGGGATTATTCCTTCGTTTACTAAATTTTGATATTCTTCTATGTTTTTAACGTTTTGGGCAAATCCCTGCCAGCTATCACTAATAGAAGATACACCTAGACCAATCATCATGGTTGTATTAGAAACGGTATATCCCATGAAATTGCGATGTAGGGTTTCATTTTCCATTGCTTTATATAATGAGTCGCTTTTAAGTGCAAAGTGATCCATCCCGATTTCTACATACCCTATTGTAGATAATAATTGTTTACCAATTTCATATTGTCTTCGTTTTTGTTTTGCAGTCGGAAGATCAGCTTCGTTAAATCCGCGTTGTCCATTTCCTTTTTGCCAGGGAACGTGCGCATAGCTATAAAAAGCCAGGCGATCAGGTAACAATTCTTTGGTTTTCTGGATGGTATGAATCACCGCTTCTTCTGTCTGAAAAGGCAATCCAAAAATGATATCGTGACCAATGGAAGTATAGCCAATTTCTCTGGCAACCTCTGTAACGTGTTTTACATGCTCAAAAGGTTGTATGCGGTGAATCGCTTTTTGAATTTTTTCATTATAGTCCTGAACCCCAAAACTAACTCTTCTAAAACCTACATCGTATAATGCCTGTAGGTGTTCCCTCGTGGTGTTATTGGGATGCCCCTCGAAACTAAATTCACATGCTTCTATCGATGCTGCTGAGTAAAATAATCCTTTGATTAGAGATTTTAAATTCTCTGGAGAAAAGAAGGTGGGCGTTCCGCCTCCTAAATGTAATTCTTTGATCTTTGGTTTGGTTTCAAACAGATTGAGATATAATTGCCATTCTTTTAGAATTGTATGGATATAAGGTGTTTCTACCGTGTGTCTTTTTGTAATCCGTTTGTTACATCCACAAAAAGTACACATGCTTTCGCAAAATGGTAAATGAATGTAGAGACTTATTCCTTTTGATTCATTACTGTCTTTAAAACATTGTATTACCGAGTGCTTCCATCCTTTTAGGGAGAATGTTTCTTGATCCCAATAAGGAACTGTAGGGTAGCTGGTATATCTAGGTCCTGGAACATTATATTTGTCCACTAAATTAGTATGCATGGTGTTGTTGATCTTTAGTTCTTATTCGTGTAATACTAGAAAAGGAATATTAATATGATAACTTATTTTTTCTATTGTAGGATGAAATAGAATTCTTTGAAAAAAGTTGAGGTTCTTAGCTACCATCGTAATCATATGGATGTTTCTGCTTTCTACAAAACATTGTACAGCTTGTTCGATATTGGGATTGGATAAGAAATGAAAACTGCGAGGGATCTCTTTTTCTAAAGAATCATCAAGAAAATTTTTATGTTGTTTTTGTAAATCTGTAAGTTCTTTTTCTTTTTTAGCAATATGCAGCACGCGTAATGAAGCATCATTTAGCGTAAGAAATTCTGTTATGGTACTGAGTATTTTATTTTTGAAAAATATATTGTAATCCGTAGGAAATGCAATCTCTTCTATATCAGTGTATCTAGCTTTTTCTGGAATAACGAGTACGGGGCATTTTACTTTGGTAATGACATCGCCCGTATTGCTGCCAATCGTTTTTTCTTTTAGGCCAGATGCGCCTTTAGTGCCCATCACAATAATATCAATATTCTTTTCTTCTATTTGCTTTCTTATAGTATCTATGAAAAAGATGTGTTCGTTAATAGTGAAGAATTTGTGTCCCGCATTAGGAGGTAATTTTCGAACTTTTTTTAGCAGTAGTTCCAGTTGTCCCTTATCACTATGAGTCACTTTTTCAATGACTTGATCCGTTGGGTTAAAAAAAGAATCACTACTAACAACTTGTTCGTAAGGAGAAACGTGTAGGAAATAAAAATTGCACGTCACTTTACTAAAAAAGGACAGCGCATATGTAATAGCATTCCATGAATTTTCCGAAAAATCTGTCGGAACAAGAATATTCTTCATTTTTAATAGGTTCTAATACAACAAATGTATTCGGATGTGCCTATTAAAAATATGATAAAAATCAGTTTAGATATTTTATTCTACTAATTGAAGTCCTGGGAGATCTAAAATTTTTATGTTCCGCCCTTCAATTTCAATAAGGCCATTTTTTTTAAAGGAAGATAAGGTACGAATCAAACTTTCTGTCGCAATACCAGCAACACTGGCTAGATCGTTTCTAGATATTTTGATACTTTCTTCTGGCTTTTTATTTAATACCTGAGTAAACTGTAGGATTGTTTGTGCAGTTTTTTTGCGTACAGAACTATAGGCCATTTGTAATAACTGTTCCTTTATTTCGGATAGATTACCACTTAATAATTCCATAAGTTCTAAAGAGATGTTGTTACTTTTTTCTAAGATATCTTTTAGATCTGTTTTAGATACACCCGCCAATTCTGCATCTTCTACTGCAGTTGCTGATTCCTGATAAGGAGTATGATCTGTAAATGATGTAAAACCTAAGAAATCATCTTCTTTAAACAAAGCAGTAATAAGCTCTTTCCCATTCTCGTCCATCTTATGGGTTTTGACCACACCTTTTAGAATTAGATATATCTTATTAGAATGATCTCCTTCTTTAAAAATAGCAGCTCCTTTTGTGTGGTTTGAAATGTCTCCGTGATCATCAAAAAAATTCTTGAGCTCATGTAAACTTCGCAATCCACCTTCGGTATCTTCTTTTGGTTTTTGAGATTGTTCTTTTACGATGTTAGAGAGAATATGAGCTTTTGCTAAGCGACTCTCAATTGCACTTAATAAATCATCTTCATCAAAAGGCTTGGTTAAATAATCATCTGCACCTAAATCCATACCTTTTCGTATCTCTTTATGTTCGGTTTTGGCAGATAAAAAGATAAATGGAATCTGATTTGTATTTAAATCATGGGATAAAGCCTCTAAAACTCCATAACCATCAATTTCTGGCATCATAATATCGCAAATAATAATGTCTGGGTTTTCTTCTTTTGCCCTTGCTATTCCCAATTTTCCATTTGGTGCCGTGATCACTTGATAATCAGATAATTCTAAAAGTTCTGCAGTATTCTCTCTTAAAGCGGTATCGTCTTCTATTAACAGAATGGTTTTCATTGGTTTATGATAGTTTTGATATTGGTATGTTTACGGTGAACGTAGACCCTTGATTTTCTTTACTAACAAAAGTAATGCTACCTCCCAGATTTTCTAAATGACTTTTTACGATATTTAAGCCAATTCCTGTTCCTTGGTCAAGTAATGCATTTTCTGCTCTAAAATATCTTTTGAATATAAATTCTTGCTCTTTTTCAGGAATACCAATTCCTTCATCAATGATATAAAAGGTGAGAAGGTCGTTTTCTAATAAGACCTGTAGATCTATGGTAGTATACTCTCCAGAATACTTTACGGCATTCCTGATAAGGTTTGTTAACACGAGCTCTAATATTTTTTCGTCAAAATCTATAACATACTCATCGATGTTCTTTGGGTATTTAATACGTTGGCCATCTTTTAGCAACATATTGGCATCATATATTACTTCATTGATCACTTTGCTTAACGGAAACGTGGTGAATTTATACTTTACTTTACCACTTTCTAAACGTTCTACAGATAGGAAGTCGTTAAGGATATTGTCAAGATATTTTACCTTGTTTTTAATGGTGTCCAGATGCTTATCTCTTTTTTCTTGTTGTTCTGTTTTGGTATACTTTCCGATTAAAGCGGCAGAAGTGAGAATCCCGCTTAATGGCGTTTTAAATTCATGAGAGACTAGTGAAAGAAACTTAGTTTTTAGTTCATTGAGTTGTCGTTCTTTTTTAAGAGATTCTTGTGTGACAGCTTCGGCTTCTTTGCGCAACTTGATCTCTTCTTCTAGTTCTTTTATAGTTGTATGAAGCTCTTGTGTCCGTAGGTTTATTTTTTGTTCTAGTTCTAAATTTAATTCTTGTATTCTAACTTCTTGTTCTTTACGTAATGTAATATCACTTACCAAAGCCATTACATATAAATTATCATAAATCTCAAATGGATTTAATCCTATCTCCACAGGAAACTTAGAATCGTCTTTTCGTACTCCATAAAGATCTCGACCAACTCCCATGCTTCTTTTTCCACTATCTGCAATAAACTTTTTGACATATCCGCCATGCGCGTGATGGTGTTTTTTGGGGATCAATACAGTTAATTCTTGTCCTACTAGTTCATTTTCTTCGTATCCAAAGGTTTCGTTGGCAGATTCATTCGTGGCCACGATGATTTGATCTTTATTTACAACTATAATCCCTTCTGAAATGGCTTCAGAAAGAATCTTAAAAATATTATTGTTTTTCTCAAAGACCTTCATTTCTCAAAAATAGTCAATTTGCCTCATTTCGAGAACTGATTTTTGTCATAAAATAGATGAAGATTAGACATTACTTTTACTAAATAAACAAATAATTTTCAGCGAAATGAATGCAACTCAAAACATAGGAATTAGTTTTTATCAAAATTTAGGCAAATTGTTTTACGCTATTGCCGCTTCTGATAAAATAGTACGTGAATCTGAATATGCAACCTTAAAAAACTTAGTGAAATCTGCTTGGTTAGCCGTTGATGATTTAGAAGATGAATTTGGAGCAGATGCTGCATTCCAGATTGAAATTATCTTTGATTGGTTGGATTATTCAGCACTTGTTGCAGAAGATAGTTTTAATGAATTCAAAGATTTTTACCAAGAAAACAAATCACTTTTTACAGATAAAGTAAGGAAATTGGTATGGGATACATCCAATAGTATTGCTAATGCTTTTTCTGGTAAGAATAAATCAGAATTGATGATGTTAGGAAGACTTAAATTGATTTTTGAACAATAAGAAATAATTTTCACTTTTGGATATGGAGTTTGTTGATTACTATAAAATATTAGGTGTTTCTAAAAATGCTACGGAAAGTGATGTGAAAAAGGCATACAGAAAACTGGCTAGAAAATATCATCCGGATCTCAATCCAAATGATAAAGAAGCAGAAAAAAAGTTCAAAGAAATTAACGAAGCGAATGAAGTACTAGGTAATGTTGAGAACAGAAAGAAGTATGATCAATATGGCAAAGATTGGAAACACGCTTCGGCATTTGATAAAGCCAAACAATCGCAAGGAAAATATACTAAAAATGGAGGTCAGCAATATGAAGGAGATTTTTCTGAAAATGACTTTTCTGACTTTTTTGAGTCGATGTTTGGAGGACGTAAAAGAAGCTATGGAGGAGGTCAGGTAAAATTTAGAGGAGAAGATTATAACGCCGAATTACGTCTGGATTTAATGGATGTTTATAAAAGTCATAAAAGAACGCTTACAGTTAATGGAAAGAATATTAGAATTACCATTCCTGCAGGAGTAGAAAATGGACAGACCATAAAGATCAGAAATTATGGAGGGCTAGGGACTGGTGGTGGACCCAATGGAGATTTATTTATAACTTTTGTTATCGAGAACACTACAGTTTTTAAACGTGATAAAGGAGATTTATATCTCAATAAAGGAATAGATCTTTATACAGCAGTGTTAGGTGGTGAAATTTTAATTAATACACTGGATGGAAAAGTAAAATTAAAGGTAAAACCAGAAACTGAAAATGGAACTAAAGTTAAACTGAAAGGTAAAGGTTTTCCATTGTACAAGAAAGAAGGGGGTTATGGTAACTTGTATGTTACCTATAATGTTAAATTACCAAAAAAGTTGACCTCTAAACAAAAGGAGTTGTTTAGAGAATTATCTAATCTATAAATACGTGTTATTATGGCTAAAGAACATCTTATACCAGTTATAGAATTTTGCAGAAGTCACAAAATAGAATTTTCATTCGTGCATACGTTACAGGAGTTTGGATTGATAGAAATAGTAAGATTAAGACAGACATCATTTATAAATTCTGAAGAACTACCAAGGTTAGAGAAAATTTTACTTTTTAATAAAGAGCTGGAAATCAATCTAGAAGGAGTAGAGGTAATTATCCGATTATTGGAAAGGGTGAATGAAATTCAAAGTGAAATGAATATGCTTAAGAATAGATTGAACATCTATGAGAATTTTTGATTAAAAAAATAAGCTGACTTTTGTCATATTTTAATAGCTGTAGTGTCTCTAATTTTACTTCAAATTAAAAAACAAACTATTATGACACTATATGCAAAAATGAATGCTGATTTTTCTGAAAATTATATAGGATACTCTGCTTTAGCAATCATAGCATCGACTTGTTTAGGTTCCGTTGCAATTATGTCCACTTTATTAGCTGGTAATGGTTTTATACCAATGCTTCTTGTGTTTTTAACAGTATCTGTTTGTAGTGCTCATAATGCCGCTATACTAACTGTTCAGAAACCTAAATTGGTATTAGATCTTTTGATCGTAAGTCTACTAGTTAATAGTTTAATAATTATAGGAAACGACTTGTTTTAATATTTTACATACTAACACGGATAAAGGCAGGTTTCTTTAATTGGAAACTTGCCTTTTTTACTTCTTAACTGAGCGATATCATATTTTTTGAGCACGCTCAAAACTATATTTATATAAAATAAAAATTCATCATATGAGAACCCTAATCATTAGTGTTGCTATTGTAAGTCTGATGGCCTGCAATAATAAAGCTCAAATTAAAGAAAATCCTGAAAAGGATACTACAGAGAGTGAACAGCTTCTGGATCAAAATACAGATAGTACACACTATTTATCAGAAGAAAGGCTGGAACTAAATCAGGAAAAAACAAAATCCATAAAAGTAGAGCGTCTTATTACTATAAAAGACGATAAAAACAAACTACAAGAACTGGTTGTTGCTAAAAAGTTTTATAAGGAAGAAGATTTCTATATTTTGGATTATAAATATCCTTACCTCAATGAAGAAACGAATCCTAATAATACTAGTTTTAACGATTTTCTAACTGAAAACTACTTAAATATAGAAGCTACAGAAAATGAAATTCTGGAGGATAAAGTAATATTCTGTGATTCTCTGGGTGTTGGGAGATGTATGGATAAAAGAGTAATTGACTATAAGGTATATTCTGTGAAAAGTAACCTTATAAGTGTGCTACTTTATAAAGAAAACTACTACTCAGGAATGAAGCATTCTACATATATGTTTGAGTGTTTAAATTTTGATCTCAATAAACATAAATTCATTTATTATAATGATTTTTTTATTGATAATTCTGAAAAAGAATTACTTGCAACTATAAATAAAATAATATCCAATGGTATAAATTCTGGAGCATTGTTTTATGAATGTTGGGAATTGTCAGAAGGGGATTTTAATGTGTATAAAAACAATTTTGTGGTGAACGATGATGTAGTAGAATTCTATTTTGACGATTGTATTATTTGTCCTTCATACACAGGAACCTATTCTATAGAAATTCCGATTACAGAGATTATGCATCTGATTAAAAAATATAATAATGAAACATTGATAGGGTGAAATCTATAAAACGAATAAGATGAAGTGGAGCTATTTAATTTTTTTGGTTGTGTATGGTATGATGATCTTGGCAGCATTTCTGTTACCTTTTTTTTCGGATCCAGAATATTTGATGTTAGAAAATACTTTAAGTGAGTTAGGGGCTCAAAACACTCCAAATAACTGGATTATGAATTTCATTTTTATTCTGTTAGGTCTCATTACTTTTATAAATGGATTTAAAGTCTTAGACGGGTTTCAACTTCAGGTATTGGTACTACTAATTTTTTGCGTTTCTTTAGTTTTGACAGCTATGTTTATGCACGCACCTATCGATCGCGGAGTGGTTTACGATTCATTTCAGAATGAAATGCATTCTGTTTTTTCAACAATAACAGGAATTTCATTTTGTACCTACTGTTTGGTTGTTAGTTTTATTACTCGATGGAAAAAACAAAAGTTACTAGCCATATCTGTTGGGATATTGGTTTTTATAGTATCTTATTTAATGGTTGTTCATTCTGATTACAGAGGACTGTATGAGCGAGGTGTATATATAATAGCTTTTGGGTGGATCTTATATTCTTATAAGTTTTATGAATATGTTTTTACGAAAAAAGAGTATTTTCAGCTTATAAATAAAAACTAAAAATGAAGGATAACTTTAGTAATATTATAGATTCTAAAACACCAGTATTGGTAGATTTTTTTGCAGATTGGTGTGGTCCGTGTAAAATGTTAGCTCCGATCTTAAAGGAGGTGAAAAACGAATTAGGTGAGCATATAAAGATTGTAAAAATTGACGTTGATAAAAATCAACCCTTAGCGGCTAAATATCAAGTAAAAGGAGTACCAACAATGCTATTGTTTAAAGAAGGAAAGCAGCTTTGGCGGCAATCTGGGGTTTTGCAAAAGAATGATATCATAAAAGTTATAAATTCTCATAAGTAATTATGAAACTTAATAGATATATCGATCACACGATTCTAAAAGCAACGGCTACCGTAGAAGATATAAAAAAGTTATGCGAAGAGGCCAAACAATATAATTTTTATTCGGTTTGTGTGAATGGAGCTTATGTTGGTCTGGCTTGTAGTGAGTTAATGAAAACTGATGTTAAAATTGCTGCAGTAGTAGGGTTCCCTCTAGGAGGGATGACCACTAAAGCAAAAGTATTTGAGGCAAAACAGTGTATTGAAGATGGAGCTACTGAAATAGATATGGTGTTGAATATTGGATTGCTTAAGTCTGGATATCATGAAATCGTTAGGGATGAAATTGCCAAGATTAAAAAAGCAATTGGGGATCATGTATTAAAAGTCATTTTTGAAAATTGTTATCTAACTAATGACGAAAAGAAAATTGCTTGTCAATTATCTATTGATGCTGGAGCGGATTTTATAAAAACATCTACAGGTTTTGGAGATAGAGGAGCAACGATAGAAGATATAAAGTTAATGAAGGAGGTGGCGAAAGATTCGATACAAATAAAAGCTTCAGGTGGGATTAGAGATCTTAAAACCGCCTTGGAATATATCAATATGGGAGTTTCTAGACTAGGTACTTCTTCTGGGGTTGCTCTGGTAACTTTAAAATAATAATATATGAGTACACATATCGCAGCAATAAACGGAGAAGTAGCAGAAACGGTTTTATTGCCAGGAGATCCATTAAGAGCGAAATGGATTGCAGAAACATTTTTGGATGATCCGATATGTTATAACAAAGTGCGTGGGATGTTCGGATATACTGGTATTTATAATGGGAAGAGAGTTTCTGTACAGGGAACGGGAATGGGTATTCCTTCTTCATTAATCTATTGTCATGAATTGATTAATGATTTTGGTGTAAAAAACTTAATTAGAGTAGGTTCTTCAGGATCTTATCAAAAAGATGTAAAACTAAGGGATATTGTAATTGCTATGGCGGCATCTTCTACTTCTGGAATTAATAACTCAAGATTTATCAACGCTGATTATTCGCCAACCGCAGATTTCGAACTATTTATGAAAGCTGTTTTATACGCTCGTGAACATAATATTCCTATCAAAGCTGGAAATGTTTTATCTGCTGATGAGTTTTATGAAGATGATTTTGATTCTTATAAAAAATGGGCAGAATTTGGAGTGCTTTGTGTTGAGATGGAAGCAGCAGGTTTATATACCATCGCTGCAAAATTTAATGTAAAGGCATTGGCGATTCTCACCATTTCAGACTCTTTAGTTACTGGTGAGAGAACTACTTCTCAGGAAAGAGAAAATACTTTTAGTAAAATGATAGAAATAGCTTTGGGAACATTATAAAATGAAATGTGAGTTATAATAAAAGGTCTTTTGAAGTTTCTTAAAACTTTTTTAAAAAATAAGTCATCCAAAAATTACTTCTCAGATGACTTTATTCGAATTCAATTTTATATTGTATTAAAATTAGATCTTAAATGTAATCACTGGTTTATTCGCGTGATTAGCAATATCTTCTCCTATACTTCCATTAAAAAAGTGAGATAAGCCTCTTCTGCCGTGAGTAGGTATTGCAATAACATCTGCGTTTATTTTTTTGCAATAATTAAAAATTCCACTCTCTACAGAATAATCATTGTGAACAACTACTTTATTAAAATTTTCCAAATTTCCTAAATCTGCTTTATACAGAAATTCTTTTACTCGCTCTTCGATTTGATCAGAGTTTCTAAATCGATCACCAGGAAGATTTACATATACTAGATGTACGGTAGCATTAAATAGATTAAATAATCGATTGGCACTATGATATGCACGGATATTTTCTGTTTTAAAATCGCTGGCAAACACTACTTCTTTTATATCGAATTTATCAATTTGATTTTTGATAACCAAAACAGGTATATCAGAAGTACGAACTACTTTTTCTGTATTAGAACCTACAAATACTTCACTCAATCCACTGCTGCCGTGAGAACCCATAACAATAAGGTCTACTTCATTTTCATTAGCAACTTCATTTATTTCACTAAATACCTTGTAATTTTGTACAGTTTCTGTGATTTTAATATCCTTTAGATATCCTTTATCTAAGAAGGTTTTAAATCTTTTTTCTGCCAGTTTTAAATAATAAATAGCTTCTGCAGCTTCTTGAGCGTCATCTTTGGTAAGAATAGCTTCTGATAAGCCAAGCATATGTAATACAATAATTTCTGCTTGTTGCTTGCTTGCGATGTCAGCCGCTACTTGTAATGCATATTCTGAGTGTTCAGAAAAGTCAATTGGGACAAGAATTTTTTTCATAATTACTAATTTTTACAGAATCAAAATTAGATGATGTTGAGAGGAATTAATATGATAATTGTCATTGAATTTGTTTTTTAATATTAGGAGTATAGTATTTTTGTAAATAGATCGAATCTATAAAATGAAGAGGTAAAACTTTTAGAACTATGCTTAAACATTATAATATTTTGGTAAAAGGGAAAGTCCAAGGAGTGTGGTATCGAAAAAACACTTTAGAAAAGGCACGGGAATTAAATATCAGAGGAACTGTAAAAAATCAATTAGATGGTAGTGTTTATATTGAAGCAGAAGGAAATGAAAATCAACTCAAAACATTTTTAGAATGGTGTGCTGAAGGCCCTGAGTTTGCAGAGGTTTTAGATGTTTCTAAAGAAGAAGGTAGTCCTTTATTTTTTGAAGGTTTTGAGATTTTATAATAATTTCTAGATATTATTATAAGATGTTCTGTTTAAAATAGAACAGATTGTAACCTTTGTTACCGAAACAAATAATAACTTTTTCTACCTTTAATATTTTAAAACTCTTTAAGGTTATTCGATACATTATAGAAAAAGAATTGTTTTAGTGATTTACATTATCAAAGTATGATGTTATCTGTTTAAAACTAAATGTTATGGAAAAGTATATAAATGCATTTGCAGATGCTTTTATGAATAATATTCAATGGACCTGGAACTCAATAGTTTTCGAGGTACCTTGGTACACCAATTATTTTTGGGGGCTGATAGCAATTTCGTTTTTGGTTTGGGGATTAGAAATAGTATTCCCTTGGCGGAAAGAGCAATCCATTTTTAGAAAAGATTTTTGGTTAGACGGATTTTATATGTTCTTCAATTTTTTTGTTTTTGCCATTGTAATTAGTGGTTTTTATCAGTTGTTAGGAGTGTTTTTAGGTGATGTAGGTATTTCTGCAAAAAGTTTAACCGTTATCAATATATCAGCTTTGCCAAAATGGACTCAATTAGTTATCTTTTTTATCCTATTGGATTTTGTACAATGGTTTACGCACGTATTATTACATAAATATCCATTTCTTTGGAAATTTCATAAGATTCATCATTCTGTTAAGGAAATGGGGTTTGCGGCGCATCTTCGTTATCACTGGATGGAAAATATATTCTATAAACCTTTAAAAACGATTGGTGTAATGATTCTTGGTGGTTTTGAGCCAGAACAAGCTTATATCGTTCACTTTTTGGCGATATCCATTGGTCATCTTAATCATTCAAATATTAAGATTACTTGGGGTCCACTGAAGTATATTTTAAATAATCCGGTGATGCATCTCTATCACCATTCTTATGTGTTACCTAAAGATTCTTATGGTGTTAATTTTGGCATTAGTTTAAGTCTTTGGGATTATATTTTCAAAACTAATTATATACCTGAAGATAGTGGTGCTATTGAAATTGGTTTTCCTGGAGATGAAAAAGTGCCTAAAAGTTTTTTTGGACAGCTTATTTATGGTTTTGGAAAAACTAAGAAAGATTAATATGAATCAAAAGAGTGCATAATATAATGAAGGAGAAAGTACAAAAAAAAGCCTCATCGAATACCGTTTATGGTTTAGGTATTATAGGAGCATTAATTTATTATATAAGTAATGCTACTAGTTTTTGGATGGGTATATTGGGGATTTTAAAAGCTATTTTTTGGCCAGCTTTTCTTGTATATGAATTACTTAAATATGTAGGAGCTTCTTAAATACGTGCTAACCTTAAATTTTAAGGAAAGAGGTGTAAATCACTTACAAAGGGTAATGCTAATTGTTTTAATAATAAAACAACGAATATAAAGGGTATCAATGTAGACTCCTTAATTGTGAGGAAGTAGAGGTGAAAAGGTATAGTAATCATCATGTTCGTTGATTTTTATTAATTTTATGAATGACAGAATGCGTAATAAAAAAAACTTTAAAATATTTCCCAAAACGTTTAAAATCATAAGTTAGTAATAATGCTCGCTATTCCTATTCCGAGAATAAGGAATAATACGAATCTCCTGAATTGTTCCTGAGATATATTGTTTAAGATTTTCTTTCCAATCCAAGTGCCAAGAATGCTTACCACTATTAAAATAGGAACTAAGTATAAAATCTCTTGTTTCATATAACCATTATAATAATATATAATAGTTCTACTAAAATCTACACCTAAGTCAATCATCGCAGAAGTGGCGATAAATTTATCTTTATTCATTTTGAAAGCTGCCATTGTAATTCCTCTAATCGCTCCACCTGTTCCCAAAAGTCCTGCACTTAAACCAGATAAAGTACCTCCCAGAATGGCATTTTTTGTCGTAGATTTTACTTTAAGTCCCCTGAAAACTAAAAACAAAAGGCTCAAGCCAACAAGAAAAAACCCGAGAAACCAAGTCAAGATTTTTGGATCAAGATATTTACTTAAAAAAGCACCAATAGAAACAAACAAAACTGCGGGAATACCTAATGAAAGAACTAGTTTTTTATCCAATCCTTTCTTGAATAAGGCAATTTTGGTGAGATTACTGGATAGGTGAAATAGGGCAGTGAGCCCAAGTACAGATTGGAAATCTAAAAAGAAATTTGCTACAGGAACAAAGAATACAGAAGATCCAAACCCACCAACAGTTCCTAATACTTCTGAAAGAATGGCAAGAATTATGAATATTGATAAGTATTTGTCAAGCATAACTGTATTTATGTGTACAGTTAAAAATAGGACGTATTACGATCATAATTTATGATAAATGTCACTTCGGTTTAGATGTAACTATATGTTACCGTTCACGAGTTTTTTTTATCTATATATGATACTCTTTTTCCAAAAAGTATTATAAATAATCTATAATCTGAAAAAAAAAGTACTAAGAAAGACTGCAGTAAAATGATGTTTTTGTTTTATTCTTGGTAAGAATGATTCTATTCATAAAATTTATTTTAACAGGACAAAATACAATTGTTTGTATAGATTTTTTTGTTTTTAATTAGAACTAAAGAAATTAAGAAAATTTATTGAATTCTTTTTAGAGCTAGTCTCATCAACACTGTCAAGATTATTTTGGGTATATTTGAGAGACTACTTTAGCTCAAATAAAACATTGAATGAATCATATTTGTTTTTTATTTTTCCTATTTCAATTCTTTTCTTTTTCGCAATCAATTGAAAATAAGATTTTGCCTGAAATCACCCACTACGATACTAAAAATATGGGGTTTGGAGCACAATCTTGGGATATTGAACAAGATGAAAATGGAATTGTATATGTAGCAAATGAAAATAAAATCTTAATCTTTGATGGAAGTGAATGGCATTCCGTGGTGACTAATAACGCAATGGTTAATAGAAGTTTATTTGTTAAGAATAAGGATTCAATCTATTTTGGTGCGGATGGGCATTTTGGATTGATAATTACTGACGATAAAGATGCTTATAAAGTTTCATTATTAAACAGTGTTAATAAAAGTGTTTCTGATAGTGCCGAAGAGTATTGGAGAATACACGAAATAGACGATGAAGTCGTTTTTCAAACCTTTAGTAATTTATATATTAATCAAGGTAATATCATTACCAAAATACCCGCTCCATGTTGTTTTAGATGGAGTTATAAAGTAGATGGGGATTTATATGTAAATGATTATGAGCATGGTATTTTTAAATTATCTGGAACAAGTTTGTTGCCTATATATAATAGTGATGAACTAAACGCTAATATTATAGGGGTTACTAAATTGGGCGAAGATTTAATTCTCATCAGTGATACAAAAGGACTATTTAAGCTTAATAATGATATAGTTGTTCCGTTAAATTTTTCGTTATCTGAAGAAGTTAAAAAAGCACAGGTTTTCTCTTTTTTAAAACTTGAAGATGATAGAATTGCCTTAGGAACGGTATCTGATGGATTATATCTACTCGATTTGAATAATGGAAAAACTGAAAACATCAACAAGTTAAAGGGTTTACAAAACAATACGGTTTTATCAATATTTCAGGATGATGAGCATAATCTTTGGTTAGCATTAGATTATGGAGTCGATTATTTAAAATTAAACTCTTCTTTGAAATATTTTTATGATTACTATGGTAAACTAGGAACAACATATGCTGCAATACAAGATGACGGTTTTTACTATATAGGTACTAATCAAGGATTGTACCTGTTGGATCATGAATCGGCAGTTAAGGAAAACAATTTTGAGCAATTACTGAAGGGGCAAGTTTGGAATATCGTTTCTATAAATGATGAGGTATTGGTTGGGCATGATACCGGCGCATACACTTTAAGTGGAAAAACAATAACTAAAATGGGCTTTAGTAAAGGAGCCTGGGATTTTAGAAGTTTTAAGAATAAGAATAGAGACTTTATTCTCTCACCGCATTATAATGGAGTATCATTATACGAGAAAATTGATGATAATTGGAAAGAATATCAACTTAAAGGGTTTAATAAATCAGTAAGGTATTTAGAAATAGATCAAGATAATTATATATGGTTAGCATTAAGATCAGAAGGGGTATTTAAATTCAGTTTAAATGATAGTAATAATACACTCATAAAAGAAGCTTTTTTCCCTTTAAGTGATTTTGAAGGAGCTGTTTTGTCAATGTCAAAGGTTAAAAAACAAATTGTTATTACATCAGGCTTTCATTCATATATGTATGAACCTGAAAATAATTCATTTGTTAAAAAGGAACTAGGAAATAAAAAAGGATATGCACCTCGTATTATTGAAAAAGACGATGAAATTTGGTACATAGATAATAATAGTATTGTAATAGAAAATGAAAATGGTTTAATGAATCTGGAAGAGCTTCAGGATCAACTGGTCCCTGATGTTTTAAATTCCTTTACACTAGATGATAAACATGAACTCATTCCGGTTTACAGTGGTTTCTCAGTATATGTTAGAGATAATTTTATCCCTATAAATAGTAAAAGAGAAGAAGTGTTAATTCGAGATTTTGCATCAGTGAATAGTAATGTATCTTATTCAGAAAAGTCAGAAATACCTTTTCAGGATAATGACATTAAAATAAGATATGCTTTGCCGATATATGGTAAAAAAGTAAGTTATCAATCAAAAATAAATAATGAGGACTGGAACGATTGGACAACTTCAACAGAACAGACTTTGTATAACCTCACCGAAGGAGATTATACATTTTATATTAGAGCGAAGTATGATGAAAACGTAAGAGAGTCTTCTTTTTCCTTTACAGTAAAACCCCCTATTTACAGAACCCTTTGGGCGTATGGAGTTTATTTATTACTAATTGGCGGGTTGGTATTTATAGCATTTTTTGTTAATCGCTATAAAATGAAAAAGCAAAAAATTAAACTCCTTAAACAGAAAGAAGAAAAGCTACATAAACAAGAAGAAGTTTATAAAACTCAAAAATTAGAACAAGAACGTAAAATCATAGAGCTTAAAAATTCTAAACTAGAAGATGAAGTAAAAGCAAAAAGTAGAGAGCTTACTCAGATCGCTTATGTAAATCTTAATAAAAATAAGATTTTGAAAAAGATTAGAGATAAAATTGTAAAAATCCAAGAGTCTCCTAATATTCGCTCAAAGGATAGTAATTACATGGATTTAAAAAGGCTTGTGGAATATTATATTACCGATAAAGAAAGTAAATTGTTTAAGATAAACTTTGATAAGTCTCATCAAGAGTTTTATGAAAGATTGTCTAAACAACATCCTAGTTTAACCTCGAAAGATTTAAGACTGTGTGCATACCTTAAAATGAATTTGTCTTCTAAAGAAATAGCTCCGTTACTTGGTATAAGTCCTCAAAGTGTAGATGTGAATCGACATAAGCTTAGAAAAAAAATGAATCTAAGCTCTGATGATAATTTGACTCAGTTTTTGGTAAGTTTTTAGATATGCTCTTTGATTATTTGCTGTCTAAAGCTTTGTGTTCTTTTTTAATACTATTATTTAAGGATTAACGTTTTAGTAATTGATTTAACAGAGTTTTTATCTCAAAAACATTATTTTGTGACTTTGTAAACCTACTTAGCCCTTTTGAATTTTAATTTTTTATATACATTATCCTTTCAGGAAAAACCTGAACCCAGGATTCCGGAATTCCTTGGAATCATATTAGCCGTTGGTATTGTTTCGATATGCTTGTATTATGTTTCTCGATACCTGGAAACGGTATATGCGAAATTTTATAAGAAACCTTTTTTTGTGCATTTCTATCTAGGCCCTAAAAAATTACCAACACATTTGTTATCTTTTTTAAAGACAAATACACTATATAATCAATTAGACAAACGAAGAAAAGGATATTTTGAACATCGAGTTGTAAGATTTTTAGAAAACACAAAGTTTGTTGGTAGAGAAGGACTTATCATTGATGATGATAAGCGAATGCAAATTACAATGATGGTAATTCGGTTAACCTTTGGGATGCGAAATTATTTGTTAGAATATGTAGATACTATTATTTTATACCCATCTTCTTATTACTCCATTCTTAATAAAACAGAAAATAATGGAGAGTTTAACCCAAGATCTAAAGCTTTGGTGTTGTCCTGGGAACATTTTAAAATAGGAAACTTACATCAGCAAGATGGAGTAAATCTAGGAATTCATGAAATTACCCATGCCATCCATTACTGCTCTTTGAAAAGTAATAATATTAGCTCAGAAATATTTCATGATACTTTTTTAGAACTAGAAAAGCACCTCTCTTCTGTGGAGTTACGTAATAAGATTATTGAATCTAAAGTTTTAAGAGAGTATGCTTTTACAGATAAATTTGAATTTATAGCAGTGTTAGTAGAAGTTTTCATGGAATCTCCTGAAAAGCTAAAAGAGCAATTTCCTGACATTTATGCTTATGTTGGTCGTATGTTAAACTTTAGATATTTTCAGATTTAAAACCGGTGTTAGAACATTGAAATTATGTCTGCTTGCCGTATAACAGGTGTTTAGCAATTAATTTGTAAAAAAACCAAAAAGACTAGTAACATTTTGCTCAACCATGACACTTATATTAAACGATAAAAACTATATTTATCGCATTAAATAATTTTAATAAAAAAAAGAATAACATGGAAGGATTACAACAAGTAGCACCTGTAGTAAGTTCACTTACGGATGAAAAAAGAGTAGCTTTTTATAAAAAAACCTATACACATCTGGCAATGGCGGTATTGTTATTTGTGATTGTAGAATGGTTGTTTTTTCAGATTGAACCTTTGGTGAATTTTGCGTTTTCGATGGCACAAGGTTGGAGTTGGATGTTAATGCTTGGTGGTTTTATGTTGGCAACTAGTTATGCCGAAAAAATGGCACATAAAAGTCATGATATCAAACAACAGTATTTAGGTTTGCTTCTATACGTAGTAGCAGAAGCCTTTATTTTTATTCCTTTGATTGGGTATGCGATGATAATCGCAGGAAATGGAGGAGGAGATATTTTAAGTCAGGCAGCAATTTTAACCTTAGCCCTGTTTACAGGTCTTTCTGGGGTAGTTTTGCTAACAAAGAAGGATTTTTCTTTTCTTAAGTCAATGTTAACAATAGGTTTTTTTATTGCATTAGGTTTGATTGTAGCTGGATTACTATTTGGATTTAATCTTGGATTGTGGTTTAGCGTGGGAATGGTAATTTTAGCTTCTGGATCTATATTGTACCAGACTTCTAATATGGTTCATAAATATTCGGAGGATCAATATGTGGGAGCATCTTTAGGATTGTTTGCTTCGTTAATGTTACTTTTCTGGTATATCCTTAGTATTTTATCTAATGATTAGAAGCCTATCTTAATAGGTCAGAAATACGTTATAAATAGTAAAAGGCTGTCTTATAAGACAGCCTTTTACTATTTATTTATAGATTCCAGTCGTTTCTTTTGACGTTCGTGATGTCTCATATGTATTTCGATAAGAGAAAACCATTCGACAGCATTAATCATTCCAAAGAATGGATGACTATGCTTTATTTTTGTATCGCATTTTTTTACCAGAGGCTCTTTGGATACAGTTTCTACTATGAATTCTTTGAAGTTGTTTTCTAACAGGTCTCTTTTTAATATTTCAGGAGTAAAGTCAATCACAATTTTAGAAGGAAAAGATTCCATTTTGATATTGCGATTAGGAATAATATTTAGATTAAATATTAAATATGCTGCACCGTTCTTAAGTTTCCCATTTTTAGTATCGTTATCTATACATTTATGAAAATTTGGGAGTTGGTATGTTTTTGCTACGCGTATAATATGATCATATAATTCAGCAAGGGACCATTGGTTAGAAGAGGGTTTATGATATAAACTTTCCTGATTGTAATTCTGAAGATCCAGATGCCATTTTTTAGATCTTTTTTTAAAGGAAGCAACTGGATTTTTATTAAACATCTTATTTCCCTGAAATTATATGTTTTATTATTGCTTTTGCGTGAATTCTAGAGTTTTCTATAAACCATTTATGAGTGTCCATACCTCCACATATTACTCCAGCTAGGTATAGATTATCAATGTTAGATTCCATGGTTTCCTCATTATATTTGGGATGCAATTTTTCATCATCAGAAAGCTGAATTCCAATTTTCTTTAGAAAATCAAAATTCGGTGTATAACCCGTTAGTGCTAATACATAATCGTTTTCTACACTAATTTCTCCCTTAGGAGTGTTTAGGATGATTTGCTGAGGTTTTATTTCTTTAACTGATGTGCTGTAATAAGCTTTGATGCTGCCTTCTGCAATTCTGTTTTCGATATCTGGTTTAACCCAATATTTTACGCGTTTACCAATTTCTGGACCTCTGACAATCATGCTAACATCAGCTCCTTTTCGGTAACATTCTAAAGCAGCATCTACTGCAGAATTACTAGCGCCGATAATAGATAGTTTTTGTTTTGCAAAGAAATGAGGGTCTTTGTAATAATGCGAAACTTTTGGTAGTTCTTCTCCAGGAACATCCATAGTATTTGGAATATCATAAAATCCAGTTGCCAGAACGATATATGAAGCAGTATATTCTTGTTTTTCTGTTTTTATATGAAAGATGTTTTCTTCTTTTTTTATAGAATTTACTTTCTCAAAAAGATGAATATTTAAGTCATTAGAAGAAACGATCCTTCGATAATATTCTAATGCCTCATTTCTTTTAGGTTTTGATTCATTACTAATAAAAGGTATTTCATCAATCTCTAGTTTTTCTGAAGAAGAGAAGAACTGCATGTTTACAGGATAATTAAAAATAGAATTTACGATAGGACCTTTTTCTATTATTAGATAGTTTAGTCCTTTTTTCTTCGCTTCCAGACCACACGCAATACCGATTGGGCCTCCACCAATTATTATGAGATCAATGTGTTTCATTAAGAAATTAATTCTTTCAATCCTTGTATGGTTTGAATAGGATCTTGACTTTTAAAAACATAACTCCCAGCAACTAATACATCTGCTCCAGCATCGACTAGTTGCTTGGCATTTTTGTTAGTGACTCCTCCATCAATTTCAATCAATGTACTGGCATTATTGCGATCAATTATTTCTTTAAGTTGTTTTACTTTTTTATAGGTGTTTTCTATAAAAGATTGACCACCAAAACCTGGATTTACACTCATAATACATACTAAGTCAATATCCTTGATAGTATCTTCAAGTAAACTTACATTAGTATGAGGGTTTATAGCTACACCAGCTTTCATACCTTCCGCCTTTATTGCTTGTAGAGTTCTGTGAAGATGGGTACAGGCTTCATAATGAACGGTAAGAATATTGCTTCCTAAATCAGCAAAAGTCTTTATATATCGATCGGGATCTACAATCATTAAGTGTACATCGATAGTTTTTGAGGCATGTTTTACAATATCTCTTAAGACAGGCATGCCAAAGGAGATGTTAGGGACAAATACTCCATCCATTATATCGATATGAAACCAATCAGCCTCACTTTTATTGATCATTTCTACATCACGCTGTAAATTAGCAAAATCAGCGGCTAGTACCGAAGGGGCAATTAATTTTGAAGACATAAAATAGTATTGTTTGCTGCAAAAATACTATTAAAGTTTTGAAATTGTACTTAAGAAAGCTGCATAAATTTATTTGTTAAATAAGATATACTTTTAAATGTTTCTGGGTTATTAGACTTTTCTTTTTCTAAAAAACTCTGTAACTCTGAATGTTCGGATTTTTTATTAATTGTAGAAAATTTAGAATCGTACTTTGAGAATGTAGGTTTCTCCATTTCATGATCGAAAATCTTGATTACATCATAATGCCTAGAATCAATAAGTATTCTTTTAAACAAATCTTGTATACGTGTTTTTTCACCTTCAAGGATTTGAAAAAAGTTACCATCAGAATACATCAATATACCTGTGATGTTTAAGCTGTTATTGTTAATCTTAACAAACTCGAATAACTCATTAATGTCAGAATTACTTAAAAGTTTATTTGCAGTACTTACATAACTAATGGTTTGCCACATAGTAGATTAAATATTGGTTAAATTTAATTATAGGGATTCACCCTTGATCTTAAAAAAATGACTTGTGTTTACTACTTTAATGAGTATGAAATTTATTGCCCAGACAGTATTAGGCAAGCTTCATAAATTTATTGACGAGGTAGGATATATTTTGGAAGTTTTTGGGGTTATAAACTTTTCCTACCTCTAAAAATTGTTGTAGATCAGGATAATCCTTCTCTCGATTTATTATCGTATATGTGCTTTGAAAACTTGTAAAAGAAGGAATATTAATTGATCTATCTAGTATTTTAATAATATTAAAGTGACGAATGTCTCTTTTTATTTTTTGATATAGATATTGGATGACTTTTTTTTCTCCTTCAATAATTTGAAAAAAATTATAATCAGAATACATTAAAATTCCTGTAATACCAAGATCTTCATTTTTCAATTTTGTGGTATATAATAATTCATTGATTTGAAAATCAGAAAGTTCCTTAGATGTACTTACATATGAAATGGTATGTAACATATTAGTTTTCTTATATACTAAAGTTACAATTTTTTTGGGGAATATTTATGTTAATTTATGTTTTTATATTTTGTTTATTCTTTTATGAAAATTACTTTTGCGAAATACAAAAAAATAGAACATAGTATATCCGTTAAGATAACTTCATGAATTTGTTAGCTAAATATGAAATACTTTTATAATTATCAGGATTAAAGGATTTCTCTTCTCTCAGAAAAGTTTGAAGTTCATTGTGATCATAAGATTCTCCTACAACTTTGAAATTGGAGTGATATTTTGAAAAACAAGGATTAATGATAGCTCTGTCAAAGATTTTGATAATATTATAATGTCTAGAATCTTGTTTTATTTTTTTAAATAAAGGATCTATTAAATCTTTTTGACCTTCTAGAACTTGTAAAAAATTACCATCGGAGTACATTAGTATTCCTGTAATTTTTAGATCATTATTTTTTAACTTAACAAATTCGAATAGTTTTTCCATATCATCATTATTTAGTGAAGGATCTACGGTACTTACATAACTAATGGTTTGCCACATGTGGTTGAGATTGTAATTAAATATACGTTTTTTTTGAATCTAAAAGGCTGCTTTTATAGCAAAGTAATCGTCAACTAAATGTGTTACATGAAAAAACCTCCGGTAATCAGCCGGAGGTCATTCATCAATCAAAAAACGAACAGTTATGTTATAAACTGTTTGTAATCGCAATTTAGGAAATTAAACGTTATCCTAAATAAGTTTTTAATATTTTACTACGAGATGTATGTTTTAATCTACGAATAGCTTTTTCTTTAATCTGACGAACACGTTCACGTGTTAAGTCAAAAGTTTCTCCAATTTCTTCTAATGTCATTGGGTGTTGATCTCCAAGACCAAAATATAAACGGATCACATCTGCTTCTCTTGGTGTAAGCGTCTCTAGAGCACGTTCTATCTCAGTACGAAGAGATTCATGTAATAAAGACCTATCTGGATTAGGAGACTCACCAGAATTTAATACATCATAAAGGTTAGAGTCTTCTCCTTCTACCAAAGGAGCATCCATACTTACGTGACGTCCAGAGTTTTTCATAGACTCTTTAACGTCATTTATAGTCATATCCAGTTCCTTTGCAATTTCTTCTGCACTTGGTGGACGTTCGTGAGATTGCTCTAAAAATGCATATGTTTTATTGATCTTATTAATAGATCCAATTTTATTTAATGGTAAACGAACAATACGTGACTGTTCTGCCAAAGCTTGTAAGATAGATTGACGAATCCACCATACAGCGTATGAAATAAATTTAAAACCTCTGGTCTCATCAAAACGTTTTGCCGCTTTAATCAATCCTAAGTTACCTTCATTAATTAAATCCGGTAGCGTAAGTCCTTGGTTTTGATATTGTTTCGCAACAGATACTACAAATCGTAAATTTGCTTTTGTTAATTTTTCAAGGGCTCTTTCATCACCAGCCTTTATTCGCTGAGCTAATTCCACCTCTTCATCCGCGGTAATAAGATCTACTTTACCTATTTCCTGCAAATACTTATCCAGCGATGCAGTTTCACGATTCGTTACCTGCTTCGTAATCTTAAGTTGTCTCATCTATGTTATCCTTGAATTTTTATTTGTGAATACTTTATTTAGGGCGTTGCTTTTATTTATTATACGTGTATCGTTACCAAAATGTTACAAAAAAGTAAAATTATTTTTTCAATCATCTATTTTTTTAACTTGAATCGTTTGACTTTTAGTCGTATTATTAGCTGTTTAATTACAAATTTATTCAAACTCTAAAACATTTTTTGCTACAATAAGAGATCGCAGTGCTTCAATTTTTTTATGCATCTTGTTAAAAAATAAGTTTCTTTCTTTTTCTCCTGCAGTACTCAATAGTTTAGATCCTTCCATCTGGATCTTTAGGAATTGTTCTGCTTGGTCACAGGTTATTACATCATTGGTTCTATAATAGGAAAGAATAGTAAAAGGTACATACAACGATCTTTCGGTAGGTGTTTTGACCAGTACTCTATTATTCATTAATAGCAGTTCATTATAATAGAATTTGAAATTATCTTTTTGTTCAATTATTTTTTTAGAGATCTTATTAATTAATTCTCCAAGATCATCACATATTTCTAGAGCATCCTTAGAAGTAAGTGAATTCGACTCAAAATAAAAGTGTATTTGTTTTAGCGTACTATTTATCGTTGTGATATCCCAAATTTCTATACAATTTAAGTCATTGTACATATTACCTAAACGTTTTGCAGATTCTAGAAGCGATAACGATGGATTAAATCCTGTAAATCTCATATCACTCAGTTCAGAATCCATAATTTTTAACCAGACATACATTTTAAATTTCGAAAGTAAGTTGTCATCTGATGTGTAAAAGATGGGTAAATCTTTTGCAGAATAAATCATTTCTACATTTGAATTGTTAATTAATGGCGATAATGATTTATATGAGTTTTCATAATAAGCCAGTAAACTTTCCATGTCTTTAACAGGAGCGGTCTTTTTTACAGCTACTATATGCTCATCTTCACTAGAGAATAATTGATCTATTGATAAGCTGAAATATTTAGCTAGTGTTACACCTTCTTCTAAAGATAATTTACTTTTTTTACTGATCCTTCTGTGTGCTGCGTCATAACTTATATCTAATGCAGTGGCCACTTCATCTATTAATGAAGTTTTAGAACTGATTTGTTTCTTGATGAGTTCTAAGAAGTTTTCTTGTATCATTTCCGATTTTTTGACGATTGATAATGTTGTTTAGTGCTGTAAAGTAAAATAGAAAAATAAGTTAATTTTTGCGATTTTCACAAAAAAATATCTCACCTCTTGTGATTATTACTTTTATCGCAAATAACGAAATTGGCTCTTACTTTTTTGTGAAAATCGCAAAAAAATAAATTTCTATTCGCATTTATCACTTTACGTCTTGTAATTATCACAATAGTTTTGACTTGTGAAATTTTTAAAAACAAAAAAATGAAAAACAAAACTGTAATAGTGTTTGTATTCGTCTTATTGATGAATTGGATAAACATAAAAGCTCAAGAGACAAATTTACTTTTGATCAAAAAGGGAAAAAGTTTTGAGCAAAAGGATGATATGGTAAAAGCAGACCCTACCGGGTTTTATTTATACGAAAATGTTTTGTATGATTTAAAATTGAAAAGTGGAGAACGATATAATGGTAGGCTAGTAGATATAAAAAAAGATACGATATATGTTACTAATACTTTTAATGAAGCAGTCGCAAAAAAACATAATACTGGTTTTGATACAATCCCAGTTTCAGTGAACAATCTAGACAAGTTGTTTTTGATTTCTGATAGATCTTTAGGACTATATGAAAAAATAAACTTAAAAAAGTATGACTTTATATTTGAGGATGATCTAAAAAACAGATCTGTAGAAATCAAAAATATACAGGTGTATTCTAATGATATTAATTTATATGAATCAGGCCTTTTGCTTACTGCGCAAGGGTTAGACTTAATCTACGAATCAAGTGGACAAACTTACTATTATGAAGGTTTACAGGAAAAGCCTAAACCTATTATTAAGAGGGATACATATGTTTCTAGAAAGATAGGTGTTGTCCCTTTTAATGTTGATGAGGTAAATGGTTTCGCTTTATCTCTAAGTACAGCGCCATTTAATGATGACGAAACTTTAAAAGTAAATGGATTTCTTATAGAGGTTGAGCCTATTAACTTGTTCGCATATACTTTTGGATTCATGAATGGGTTATTATTTAGTTCAGACTCTAGTTTAGCACGTAATAAAGATGATATGAATGTTTTTATAAAGGGATTAACGATTAGCGCTGTGGGATCAATGAGTAAATCAAGACAATCTGGAGTGACTTTAGGAGGAGTATATACCGGTATTTATACTATGAGAGGTTTTTCGCTAACAGGTGTGCATACGATGACTTATGATTTTGAAGGTGTTATGATTTCCGGAGTAAGGAATCAATCCAGGATGGGAAAGGGAGTTCAAATTGGATTGTTTAATTCTTGTAAAGATCTTAGAGGGATACAATTTGGCCTTTGGAATAAGAATGAGAGACGTTCTTTACCCTTTATTAATTGGCAATTTTCTAAAAAGAAAATGAAATCAAAAACATCATAATTATGAAAATCACTAGCAACTTAAGCATCGAAGGGGACTATGGATTCGAGGCATTTTACGTACTTACTGGAGACTTGGTTGGTCTTATTCCGGTAAAAGAAAAGTTATATACACGTATTAAATTACTGGATAAAGAAACTTTGAAAATTAGTTTAATGAAATCAGAAACTCAAAAGATTTCAAAATATATAAAAGGATCGCTTAGAGACGGGATTTTTAGTGTTTCATCTAGCAATAGAGTAGTCTCAATGCTATCATTTATAAAGCATTGGCGAACCCAAAAAATAAACGTGCGGTCTAGTAAAGAACAATTATTAGTTTTTTTATCAAAAACTGGAAACGTGCAATTGGGAGTTTTTAGAGATATCACCTCGCGAAAGAAAAAGTAAGGTTCAATGCTAATATTGACCTAAAAAACACGGCTAAATTTTAAGCCTTTATAATTAATCATACCAATTAATAAGTAATACTATCGAGATAATGTAGCGATCGATTATAGTTATCACGTAGGTATCGATTTGTCAAATTTTAAAATGAAATAATTATGAAAAAAATAAAATTTTCTAAAGATGAAGGTTCTGATTTTTATAAGGAACTCAATGAACGAATTAGAAATTATTTTGAGAGTAATCGTATAGGTAAAACCGGAAATAGAAAGATGATTTTTAAAATAGCTATGTATTTTACATTAGTGGTTTTGTTTTATTTTTTTATGCTCACTTCATCAAATACAGTAACATTCTTCGTTTTCTATATTGGTCTAGGTATATCTGTATTATTAAATGCATTTAACGTTTCTCATGATGCTGCGCATGGAGTTGCTGTAAAAAGTAAATTTTGGAATAAGTTTTTATTTCAATTAAGTTTTAACCTACAGGGGAATAATGCATATGTATGGGGTAAAAATCATAATGAATCTCATCATTTATATACGAATATAGAAGGAAGCGATATCGATGTTCTTAATAATCCTTTGGTAAGAATGACGATGGATCAAGACTTGCGATGGTATCATAAATTTCAATACTTGTATGTTCCATTTTTGTATTTATTTTATTCACTTAACTGGTTTTTATTCAGAGAATTTTTAATGATTTTTAATCGCTCTAGTAGAACGATTAAGATTAGTATTCCTACTGGGGAGATTATTAAACTGATATTTTTTAAGATAGTTTATATTATCTATATGGTTGTGGTCCCCTGCATTCTATTACCATTTGGTTGGGAATATATTATAACAGCATTTTTATTAAATCATTTCTTAGTGGGCATAATATTCACGGCGGTATTAGGAGTATCTCACTTATCAGACTATGTAGTGCATCCTGAACCTGATTCAAATGGGGAGCTTAATATGAGCTGGCCTAAATTACAGATGTGTACTTCTGTTGATTATAACGTGGATAGTACTTTTTTGAATTGGGTGTTAGGTGGTTTTAATGCACACGCACTACATCATTTATTACCTAATATCTGTCATATACATTATATAAAATTACTACCTATATTTAGAGAGGTAGCGAAAAAATATAATATAGAATATATGGAGATGTCCTATGTTCAGGCTTTAAAGTCGCATTTCAGGTTTTTGAAAAAAATGGGAACACAAGTTGAATTTAAACCTGTTAATTATGAAATCTAAACATATTTATAATAAACTACATACAGAATTATTTCATAATATTCAGAAGGAAATTAATAGTAAGCTGAATTTCTGTCCAAAACTGTTTAAAAGCAGAATTGTCTTTAAAGGCTTAGTTTATTTGTTTTTAACTGTTGTGACCTATATTAGTATATATATTGTAAATCATCCATTTCTATTAGTTGTGGTGTATGTAGTATACGGATTAATTTCATTATTGTTTGCGTTTAATTTTGCACACGATTTTTCTCATAATACTATTTTTGGCAGTAAAAAACTGAATCATCGTTGTTTTGTATTGCTTTATTCTATAGTCGGAGCGCATGCAGAGGCTTGGAAAGATAGGCATGTAAAATCACATCATCACGCACCCAATGTAGAAGGGTATGATACAGACTTGGAGATAACAAACCTGATTAGGGTAGTTCCTGGTAGTTACAAGAAATGGTTTCATCAGTTTCAGCATTGGTATGCACCATTTTTATATACTACATATTCGCTGTTCTGGGTATTTATTAAAGATTTTAAAATTTTCTTTGATAAAAGCATAACCGGGAAAACTAAAACGATGAGATATAAGATTTCTTTTTGGTGTCAAAAGATTTTTTACTTGATCTATTTAGTAGTGTTACCATTAGTATTCATTGATCATACATGGTATATGATTTTGATTGGATTCTTTATAATGCATTTAGTACAATCCTTATTTTTATTATTTACCTTTTTTATGACACATCATATAGAAGGTGTGATGTATCCGAAAACGGATGATTTTGGATTTATAAATGCATCATGGTTGATAAATCAAATACAAAGTTCTAATGATTTTTATCCTTTTAGTAAAACAGCGAATTTCATTTTTGGGGGCTTTAATAATCATATTGCACATCATTTGTTTCCTCATATTCATCATGTATATTATCCGGAACTGAATAAGATTCTCTATAAGATTTTAAGAAGTAATTTTATAGAGCCTAATCGAACTACGTATATAGGTGGAATCATATCACATTTATCTCATTTAAGAGTGCTAGGAAGAGTATTGTAGATCAATAATATTAAAGTATAGACACCTTCAAATTGTTGAAGGTGTTTTTTATTAGATGATTTTCTGACTTGCGATTATCACAACAACAAAATTTCACTCTTGTGTTTTTGGCAACTGTAGTTAGTGAATAGCAAGTATGTTTGAACCACTAAACAATTTGAAAGCAATATTATGATGAGAAAATTAATTAAACTATTTGTGGTAGTAGTATGTATTTCTAACTATGGATACGGTCAAGATTTAGGAACCGAGAATAAACAAAACAAAATGAGAAAACCAATAGCCTTTACTAATGGATTCAGTAAGGTTTTAAATGCGGAGAGTGATGAATTAGATGTTTATGCTGGTATAATGCTAGAACGAAAGAATGGGTGGGGTTATGGATTCGATTTTACCAAATCAGCGTATACACCATCTAGTTTACAAGGATTACCTCCTATAAGTGAGATAGAAAATTTTGAAGGTACTGAACTACCTGAAGGAACTGATATAAATTTTTCATATACAGAAAAAAGAGATAATAGGTTATATTCTTTATCGCTTAACGTATTTAAATCCATTGCACTTAATAATAAAAAATCTATCAAATTATATATTATGGCAGGTCCTTCTATCATATATAGTGAAGATTATGAATATAAAGTTGAGTTTTCTCCAGGTTCTTCAGGTGGATTTGGTTTTCCTTTGTCTATCGGGCCATCATTAGATTACAGAAGAAGTAAGGAAAGTAAGAAAATAATTTTAGGGGGATTCTCTAAAATATCTCTCAGATATACTTTTAATAAAGTAGTGGGTCTGGAACTTTCCGGATATGGTAACGTAAATAGAGTGAAAAGTGTTTATGGAGTGCAGTTTGGCGTAGTGCTTGGGAGGCTAAAATAAAATATAGTGGTAATTAGGAAAACTGAACTACACCTTCAAAAGTATTGAAGGTGTTTTTTATTAGATGAATTTCTGACTTGCGATTATCACAATAACAAAATTCCATACTGGCGATTTTAGCAACTATAGCTGATCGATAGCCAGTAAGTTTACATCACTAAACAATTTGAAACTTTATCATGGATATTTTTGATAGAATACAACAGCATAACGGACCGATAGGAAGATTTCAAAGTGAAATTGAAGGTGAATTTGCCTTTCCTAAATTTAAAGGAAAAATTTCTAATCGCATTGTTTTTGATAACAAGGAATTAATCTGTTGGAGTTATAATAATTATTTAGGCTTGGCAGGTTCTGATGAGATTAATGAAATAGATGCGTTTGCACAGAAAGAATGGGGGATGACCTATCCTATGGGATCCAGAATGATGACTGGTGATACTGCACTCCACGATCAGTTCGAAAACCACATTGCTGCCTTTATTAATATGGAAAAAGCATTGCTGCTCAATTTTGGGTATCAAGGAATGATATCTGTTATAGATTCATTATTATCTCCAAATGATGTAGTGATTTCTGATGCTCAATGTCATGCGTGTATTATAGATGGAATACGACTGCATCGCGGAGAAAAGTTGATTTATGAACATAATAACATTGAAAATTTAGAACAAAAATTAAGGATAGCTGAAGAAATTGTAAAAAAAACAGAAGGAGGTATTCTTGTTATTACCGAAGGTGTATTTAGTATGTCTGGTGAGCAAGGTAAACTAAAAGGAATATGCGCTTTAAAATCAAAGTATAATTTTAGGTTTTTGGTAGATGATGCTCATGGATTTGGGGTAATGGGACCACACGGTAATGGAACAGTTTGCGCAGAAGGTTTAGAAGAAAAGGTTGATTTGTATTTCACAACTTTTACAAAATCCATGGCTTCTTTTGGAGCGATCATAGCGGGAAAGAAAGAGATTGTAAATTATTTCAAGTATAATTTACGCTCTCAAATTTTTTCTAAATCCTTGCCGATGCCCGTAGTTTATGGATTAAATAAAAGGTTAGAAATTATTAAAAACGCAACTAATAATAGAGCAAAACTTTTTCAAATAACAACGATACTTCAAGAAGGTTTGAGAAAGAGAAAACTACTCTCTAATAAAGTTAACACGTATATTACACCTGTTTATTTTACAATAAAACTAGAAGATATATTAGCCATTCTACACGAGTTGATTTATATCCGAGGAGTGTATTGTTCTATTGTTACTTACCCAGTAGTACCAAAAGGAGTTGTTATTTTTCGTTTAACTCCCACTAGCTTGCATACAATAGAAGATGTTCATCGCACGCTAGAAGCATTTGATGTTGTATTTGAAAAGTATATAAAAAACTACAGTAGTTTTTCTGTGCATACAATATGAGTATGTATTATTCATATCAAAATATACCGAAAAGATCTTTTGGAGGTAAAGCTGATGGATTAATATCACTTTATAATAAAGGATTTCGTGTTCCTTCTTTTTATGTGGTCCCTAGTTATACTATTCAAAATATTATTTCGGAAAAACATACAATTGAGGCTCTATGCAACGAGTGGATAAAAAATGTTCATCCAGAACAAGAATCACTGTGGGCTGTGCGTTCTAGCGCCGAGGTAGAGGACGGTAAAAATAAATCCTATGCTGGTATTTTTATAACAGAGGTTAATTGCAAACTTGATGAACTGGAAACTGCTTTTGAAAAGGTAATTACTGGTTTTGAGAAAGTCCAAAAAGAGATTCCGGAATATCATGAAAAAGTAGATTTTGGATTTAATATTGTAGTACAAGAAATGATCTGTGGAGAGCTGTCTGGTGTTGGGTTTTCTGTAAACCCTCTTGAACAAGTGAGCGAACATCCTATCATTAATATTATTCCGGGATTAGGTCTTAAGCTTGTTTCTGGAGAAGAAAATGCCATGATGATTGATCTCACTATGCAGCCTGAAATGATCTCTGACGATGAACAGTATAACGGAGAGTTATATGAATCGGCTTCAGGTTATAAAAAAATTGTACGTACCAAAGATGAATTATTTGAAAAAATAACCCCATATCTAAAAGAACTTAGAGAAAGCTTACTTAAGATAGATTATTTACAAGGACATCCTATTGATACAGAATTTACAATCTATAATAATAAAATATACTGGTTGCAGGTACGCCCAATCACGACATTGATCCCAAGAGGAGATTATATGGTATGGGACAATTCTAATATGGATGTGAACTATCCGGGTGTAGTAATGCCACTTACTGTTTCTTTTGTACAACATTCTTATAGTAATGCATATATGGACATGTGTCGATTTTTGGGTGCTGGGAATTCATTTGTTAAAAAGAATAGTTCTCTATTTAATAATACCGTGGGTGTGATAAGGGGAGGTATGTATTATAATATTACAGCATACCAACAGCTTTTATATCAGATGCCATTTGGAGGTAAAACAAGTCTATTATTTCCTAAAGCGCTAGGAGCTGAAGACGCTACGTTTCAGAAACCATCACAATCAGCTTCCTTCTTAGGCTACATACGCTTATTTCTAAATCTTATTCGAAGTGTGTTATTCTCTGGGTATTATAAAAAGAAATATATAGCACAATATGATAAAATTCAGAAGCGATTTGATAACACTTCTTTAGAGAAACAATCTCATACTGAATTGACAAACTATTTTAGATTTTTAGAAACTGAGTTAAGTTCCTATTGGTATGTTCCTATTCTCAATAGTTTATTTACAATGATCATATATAATGGTCTCACTAAAATAATATCTCGATCAAAACTAAATCAGAAGTATCCAAATTTCATGAATGACTCTTTAATGGGAAGTGGTCAGGTAATCTCTATGGAGATTGTACACGAATTACAAAATCTTACACATCGTTTGCATCAAAATCCTAACGTAAAAAAAATAATTCTTGAAAAAGAAAATGAACAAGTATTACCATATCTTAAAGAAAACCATTCAGAATACTTTGATCTCATTATATCATATATAAACAAATATGGAGAAAGATCTGATGAAGGGGAATTAAAGATTGAAACTATAAATTATAAGGAAGATCCTACCAAATTTGTTGCCTTTCTTAGATCAAGCTTATCTGTTTCACAACACATAATAAAACCCAAAGATAAGTTTAACTATATACACGTTCTTAAAGAAACCTATAGAACTAACCCTATTAAGTTATTCTTTTTTAAAATAGGAATAAAATTAACTATTAAGCGGGTACGAGATCGAGAAAACTTTCGATTTATACGTACCAAAACCTTCAATATAGTACGACAAATTTTCAGAGAAATTGATACTAAATTAATTGAAGATAAATCTATCATATCCTCAGGGGATTCTTTATACCTACATTTTGATGAATTGATGCATCCAGACACCTGGTCATCTCAATATAAAAATATCATTAATGAACGAAAAGCAACATATGCTGCTTATCAAGATGTAGAACACCCAATACGATATCACGAAGTTGATAATGAATTATATCCTATAGAAGAAAAGCAATCTACTTCAAAAAATGGACTAGATGGAGTTGCGTGTAGTAGTGGTATTACACAGGGAGAAGTTTTATTGGTCACTGCTCAAAATATACACCAATTAGAAATTGCCGGAAAAATCTTAGTCGCTCCTTTTTTCGAACCTGGTTGGGTTGGATTATTTTCTAGAGCTGAAGGAATTATTTCTGAACGAGGAAGTTTGCTTTCACACACTTCTATCTTATGTCGTGAGATGGGAATACCAGCCATTATAGGTGCAAAAAAAAGTACTAAAAATCTTAGTAATGGAGATACAATTAAAATGAATGGAGCCACAGGTTCTATTGAAAAAATAGATCACTTATGAATACATTTAAAATAACAGCATTATTATCCCATATTCAATTAACATCAGAAGAATTGGGTACCTGCAGAACGGCGTTAGCAACTTTACAATCTAATAATGATGATCAACATGCATTTTACGAATATTGTTTTCAATGGAAAATGGCTCCTTGGATCTACTTACAACTCCAAAAAAATAAATTCCTGTCATTGTTTGATAGGGATGTTATAGAACGATTCGAGAATGCTTATCAAGATGTAAAGCAAGAAAATGAAAACAGAAATAAGATTGCAATGCAATTTTTACAAGCCTTTCATGAACATAATATAGATGTTATTATATTAAAAGGGAATGCCTTTATTCAAACTATTTACGATGATGTAGGCTACAAAAAAATGAATGACTTTGATATTTTGATAAAGTCTGAAGATTGGCCAGAAATTGAGCAAATTTATTATGATTTAGGATATATACCATTAGGATTTGGATGGAGTGGAGAAAAACAAAAACCAGCTAAGTATAGTCCTACAAGTGTTCCTTTTATTAGTACAGATTTTAACTGTATTATTGGAACGCAATGGGGTTTGAAATCATCTACGACTCATTTTACTGTGGATACAAATGAAATGTGGGATACGGCTATGCCACTAGATTTTCATGGGATTCCTGGTAAACAATTATCTCCAGAATATAACCTCATTCACTTAATATTACATTTAGGTGTCTATAAATGTGGTATACGAGATTGTATGGATCTCTATAATTTGATTCTTTCAACAAATCTAGATGCAGAAAGGCTCTTTTCGATTATAAAAAAAACAAATGCCATACAAAAGTCTCGGTATGCACTAGAGATGTGTTGCCTTTGCTCTCGTCATATTCCAGAAGAATGGATACAACGGTTACCAAAAGGGAAGCAATCATTTATTAATAAACGACTACGCAAGCGACTCCAAATGGTTAACGAAACAGGGGATATGCACGAATCGTACAATGATTACTTTCAAGACATTGAAAAAAATGTAATTTACTATTATTTATTTCCAGAATTTCATAAAAGAATCTATTACTTTTTGAGGGTTCTACGTTTCATTTACTTTCCGGATATAAAGCACGCACTTAAGTTTCTAGATAAATCCCACAAACCTAACATATTAAATAAAATAAGAGGAAGAATACTAGGTCCTTGGTTTTCTTTTTCAATGATTGCTCAAGAAATAGGATGGAAGTACGGTATTTTACTTTATTTAAAAATGTGGGTTGATACCGCTTTATCACCGTTAAATTATTTTATCTCCAAGGAGTCTTATTTCCAATATCTAAAAAAGAAAGAAATAGAACCTAATCAAATTAAAAAACTAGTAGACAATGTCCAATAAGAAACCAACTATCATCTGTATTACTGGCCCAGATGGATCTGGAAAATCAACACTCATTTCCAATTTAATCAATGAGGTATCAAATACTATGGAAGTAACCATATGGGACGCACTCAATAATAAAGAAGGAACTCTTTTTAGTACTAAAAAAGATATTGACGATTATCTATGTCTCCTATCACCTAACGCTCGCTTATTATTCTTAGCACACGCATTACAATATGCAATTGATAAAGCACTTACTTCTGATGTAGAGATTGTTTTTATAAATGCCTATTACTACAAATACTTTTCTTCGGAAAAAGTATTAGGTGCTGACCAAAAATTGATTGATGCTTTAATATCTAATTTCCCTATACCTGATAAAACTATTTTTCTTTCCGTCTCGCCTCAAATAAGTACAGCTAGAAAGAAATATCTATCACGTTATGAGTGTGGTTGTAGAGCAGCTACATTGGAACATTTTATAGACTTCCAGAAAAAGGTAAACCTTACTTTTGAAACTTACATTCAACCAGAATGGTTTATACTGGATGCGAAGAATTCTCCTGAAGTATTAAAAGACAAAACACTTAAAATCATAGCACAATGATCAAGACAATTCTTATAACAGGTTTGGATGGTTCTGGTAAAAGCACCTTGTTTTCTAAACTAGAAGCTGAATGTATTGAGCATGTAACTTTAGTTTCACCGCTTCATGTAGATGTAGATACATTGCCAGATACTTCTTCTCTAAAACAACCAATACAACTTCTTAAATCCCTAAGTCAAGAAGCAGATGCAAATAAAAGAGATGATATTAAAGCAATGGTTCTTTTCTTTGCTATGGTATTGTTTGAAAAATTAGTTTCCGAAAAAACGACAACAACTACGCGTATTGTTATATGCGAAAGACATCCACTGATAGATACTTTTGTCTATGCGCAGTTTTATTTACCTCGTTTAAGTTCTTCAGGTAGTAGTATGAATCTCGAAATGCTAATCTATTATACTACAAAATATGAAGCTCTATTCTCTTTTGTCTTACAGCAGCTTCCTATTGAAAATAAAGATGAAGGAGTGTTGGCTATTTTAAAATTCATAAAAACCTTTTTTGTAAGAAAAACTTTTCCAGATGCTGAAACCAAAAGAGTATTTAAAACCAGCTTGCCAGATCACATCTTCTTTTTAAAAGCAGCTCCTGAAATTCTTATGGAGAGAATCTCCTCTAGAGAGGTTATAGAAGCTCATGAAAAACTCTCTGTGTTATCCAATTTAGAGACTACCTATGAAATTTTATTTGAGAAAATAGCGAGTGACAATAAAACAATAATTGAAAATATAGATGCTACTACATTTGATAATTTAGATGCTTTTTACACAAGATTAATGATAGAAATCACAAGCTAATATGGAAAATTATCCAATTGTACCTGGTAGAGGGTTAGTCACCCCACATTCTACCAAATTACGTTTAGAATATCTAGATAAGGAAGGATATGATTCTAGTCAAGTTTCTATGTCTGGGCTTTCCCATTCAGAAGTTCAAAATAAAATTGAATCCTACATTGGTTCCGTGGAGATTCCTGTGGGATTGGTCGGTCCTTTATTACATCTTCAAGATGATACAGAAGAATTAGTGTATGCTGGTGCCGCGACTTTAGAAGGAGCTCTTGTAGCAAGTATGAATAGAGGTGCCAAAGCTGCTAGTTTAAGTGGTGGTGTTAAAACCACCTTTATACATCAAAGAATGTTGCGCTGTCCTATGTTTATTTTTTATACACCAGAGAATGCGTCAATATTTATAACTTGGCTTTCCTACAATTTTGAAGATATTAAAAAAGAAGCTGAGCAGCATTCTAATCACGCGCAATTAAAATCTTTAGAGCCAGTCCTTATAGATAACATCGTACACATTCGTTTTTATTATACAACAGGCGATGCTTCTGGACAAAATATGACTACAACCTGTACATGGCATGCAATGCTTTTTATTGTTAATCAATTTACTAAAGAAACACAAATCCAAATAAAAAACTATATCATAGAAGGTAATGGTTCTTCGGATAAAAAGGTATCTACTCATGCTGTTAAAAAAGGAAGAGGTATACATACTACCGCCAAATGTTATTTAACAGAAGCCGTCATAGAAAAAGTGCTTCGTACTACTTCTGATAAATTGATGGAATGCTATATTCCTTCTGTTGCTTTGACAAAGATAGATGGAATGTTAGGATATAATATCAATGTTGCTAACGCTATTGCAGCTATATTTGCTGCTACTGGTCAAGATTTAGGCAGTCTTCACGAATCGTCGATTGGGGTTTTACAACTTGAAAAAAAAGCGAATAGGCTTGTTGTGTCACTTACATTACCTACACTTGTCGTTGGTACTGTTGGAGGTGGGACATCCCTTCCTAAGCAAAACGAAATACTTCGATTAATGAAGTGTGAAGGTAATGGAAAAGTAGAAAGGTTTGCACAATTAATTACGGCATTTGCCCTTTCGTTAGAGATATCAACACTTGCGGCCATTGCAAGTGGTGAGTTTGCGAAAGCTCACGAGAAATTAGGAAGAAACAAACCTGTAGATTTGCTTACACGCTCAGATTTAAATACAGAGTTTATAAGTCAAATCATGGAGCAGGTTAATCCCAAATATAAGGCCTTTTCAATCCATTTTCATGAACGAGAAATGGAAAATGGCATCATCACCAGCCTTACGGGTATAACATCTAAAAAAACAATTGGATTCTTTCCTTTTCAAGTAATAAATAGTCAAGCAACCGTTTCACTATTGATTAAATCAAAAGCACTTGATATAGATGTCATTAAAGGATTACATAGTATGGCAGCTTCAATAGATCCATCACTATCCGATCTTATTTATAGATACCGTCATCTGACAGAATATTTTAATTGTCATACAAAAGAACTGTTTATCTATGAAGATTTGTACAAGAATGGGTTTCGCGTCACCCCAAAATATTATGGTAAGAAAGAAAATGTAAATAGAGAATTATTCTTATTTATCATGGAATATTTAGATAGTAGTACCATGTCACATTTTAATAGTGAGAATAAACCAGAACTATGGAAGTCAGAAGATATAAAAAACGTGATTACTGAGATTACAAAAGTGCATCAGTATTATAACGCAAAGATCGATACCATTGAAGACTCTCAGATACAACCTTTTAATGCCTCTAACGCTTTTGGGCTCTACAGTAAGCTAATAGATGTTATAATCAAAGAAGAAGACCGTAAAGAGGGTAAGAACCGATTTAAAATACTAAAAGATTTTTTTATAGACATTGTAGAGGATGCACCTAGTAACATCCTGCCAATTTGTGTAATTCATAATGATTTTAACCCTAGAAATGTGGGTGTCCGTTCTAATGGAAATGTATGCATCTATGATTGGGAATTATCTGTAAAAAACATTCCACATCGTGATATTGTAGAATTCTTAGCATTTACTATGGATACTTCTTTTAATACCAACGAGCTAAAAAGCTATTTAGAATTTCACATAAAACTATGGCAAAAAGATTTAAATGACATTAGCTGGATTTACGGCTATATATATGCTTTAAAAGAATTTTTGGTCTGTCGTATGTCTTTTTATAAAGCTGCTGAAATACTAATGAAACTAAAATTCCCAGATCGAGTAATTGAAAATTGTTTTGCAATGATAGACTATATAAAACATGAATATATATCAGTTACTATGGATGCTGTTAAGCCTAAACAGTTTAGGCAGATAGAGATTGATAATTAAAACGCTTATAGTGCGATCGCACTATAAGCGTTTTTGTAGATACGATTTTATTATTATTGAATCACAAAACGACCGTAAGCTCCTTGTACTTTAGCAATATATGTTCCTGTACTAAAATTACTAGTTTCTAATTCTCCACTACTATTACTAATTTCTTTCTGGAGTATTAATCTTCCGTGTAAGTCATATATTTCTACTGTTCCGATTGTTGTTTTAGATTCGATAATAATAGGCTGGTTTTTTGCTGGGATAGGATATAACAAGATTCCTTTAGAAGAAAGTAGATTATCATTTACTCCTAAGGTAGTATCACAAGTTGCATTACCATAGATATTCACTTCTACAATACTTGCGAAACCAGATCCGACATTATTTCCGTTAGAGATAAATTTTACATATCTACCTGTTGCATTGCTAAGTTCAAATAGTTGTTCTGTATTTTCTGCACCTGTTTCAATCGTACTATCTTGTCCTGTCAATACGTTGGTAAATGGCCCAGTTTGATCATCTGATACTGCGATATCAAAGTTGATTGTTCTTTCATCGGCTTTTAATACATGAATTCCAATTTGACTTAGAATTCGGATACAAGATAGATCAAAAGTTATAGAAACTTCTGGTTCAGTATTGGCATCTCCTGACCAGTATTCTGCGTCGGTAACATTGTTGTCCCAAGCAAATTGAGGTCCTACATTAGGTTTACCTGGTTCGGTTCCTATAGCAGTTGCATTAACAATTGTAATTTCTTCTGAAAATACATTGGATTGTGTTATGGTCAACGTAGTAGTTAAATTACTTCCTCCAGCAGTCTCATTTATAGTTACTGTAGCTGTACGTTGAGCAGATGAAGTGTTTTCTGTGAAATTGGCTGTGATTACAGCAGAGTTACTTCCTGAAGAGGTGTTAAAAGTTAACCAATCTGCATCGTTTGTAATGCTCCAATCAACATTAGCATCAATATCAAATAAAGTATTTCCTGCATTTCTGGCTACATTTATAGATGTAGTGTTTGTGGTTAATCTAGGAGTGTTAATACCAGTTCCGCCAAAACCAATAGATACACCAACATCTGACGTAGTGTATGGAATACGAGAACCGCCTGAATTAAATTCTTCAGCACCAGCATCAAGGTTTCCAGAACGATTTCCTCCTAAAATATCGGTATTAACAAAAGGGTAGCTTCCAACAGAAGCATCAATGGCTGGGCTTGTACTTCCTAATTCGTAATACAAAGCTCCATTTTCTAGAAGCCCATTAGTTATTACTTGGTTGTTATTAGTTCCTGTAGTAAGATCCCAAGTCCCATTTTGAGTAATATTTCCTTGATAAATAGAAGAACCTATTGGAGCCGTTTGTTCATCAACAGCATTTTCTTCGGTATTGATCATAATATTATTTGCAATTACCAAGTTTTCTGGTGCTAAGGTTAAAACGGGATCACTACTTACGCTAGTTCCAATTCTAAATCCATAATCACAATTTACAAAAGTATTGTTTACAATAAACGCATCCTTAACTTGAAAATAACGATTAAGAGGTGAGTTTTCTTGTCCATTACTGACGTTGATTGCTCCAGCTGTTTTGGTATTGCCTCCACCTGGCTTTTCAGAATTTACTCCTTCGATATAATTATTGTATACTTTATGTCCTTCTCCGATTACACGTATACCGCCTGAGAAAAGATTGTTTTCAGCAAAAAAGAAATTGTTATACACTTCGCAATCATCTCCATGTCTTAGTGTAAGTGTTCCTTGGTAATCTCTAAAAGTGTTGTTGTAATATTTATTTTCACCACTCTTGTTAGAAATGATTTCCACTTCTCCAGACCAATTATAAAATAGATTATCATATACTTCTGTATTAGATGGGTTTAAAGAAGTACTACTATTTCCAATTCTAATGGCGTCTTGATCATTTTCGTCATTTACAACGCCAACAGGAGTTCTATCAGCAAAGTAATTATGATGTATTTTTGTAAAATCTGGCTCTGCAAATTCGGTAGAGGTGGCATTTCTGTTATCATTGATAATACTTCCTATACCATATTTTCCTTCGAATGAGCTGAAGCTTATTTCATTATATTGTCCATAAACAATGATCCACTTAAATGTTAGTAGTTCTTGTGCGGCAGTACCATTGTAACTATCTATTTTAATGTTTGTAATGGTACAATGATCACATTCGTTGTTGCTGGAGTCTCTAAGCTCAATTACTGGTTCTATGATACTTCCGCTAACATCTAAATCGGATGGATTTTGAAAAACGACACCTTCAAAAATGATATAAGAACCACCCATGCTTATTCTGGAGTTTCCTTCAAAAAAAACTTCTTCAGGAGTTTGCGCTTTTATGGTAATAGGATTCGTCTGGGTGCCATTTTTATTAATATTAATGAATACATCGGTCCAAGTCCCATTTGCTAACGTTATAGTAGTGCCAGCCGTGGCATTGGTAATAGCTGTTTGTAATTCTGATGCGTTATTTACAATCTGAGCGTAGGTGTGATTGTGAAAAGCTATCAGTACAAGTAAAAAGGTAAATACTTTTACATATTTGTTTTTCATAATTTAGGGCTTTACTTTTTTTGTTTAAAAATTGGTCAACCAAATTGGTTGACCAATGCAAATATACTGCTCATTTTTATAAAACCAATATTTTTTGTAAAAAAACAAAAACGCCTTCAGGATATGAAGGCGTTTTTTAAGTGTCATAAAGAGAGTTTGTTAATCCTCTTTTTTGTCATTATTTCTCGGTTTTCTATCACCTCTTGGTTTATCATCTCTAGACTTACTACCTTCTGGTCTTGGAGGTCTAGGCAATAAAGCCTTTCTAGAAACTTTTTCTTTACGAGTTCTTGAGTCAATACCAAAATATTTCACATCCATAACGTCACCCATATTCACAACGTCACTGACATTTTCAGTACGCTCCCAAGCTAATTCAGAAACATGAAGTAATACTTCATTACCTGGTGCATCCATATATTCTACTACCGCACCAAAATCTAACATTTTGACTACCTTCACTTCATATATACTGCCTACTGTAGGTTTAAATAGTATTGCATCTATTTTTGCTGTTACAGCATCAATACCTTCACTACCAACACCTAATATTTCTACAATACCTTCTTCTGTTACTGGATCTTCATTAATTACAATAGTAGTTCCAGTTTCTTTTTGCATTTCCTGTATTACTTTTCCACCAGGTCCAATTAAAGCACCAATGAATTCGTTAGGAATACGTCTGGTAATCATTTTTGGAGAATGTGGTTTCACATCTGCAGCAGGAGCAGAAATAGTATCTGTTAATTTCTCTAAAATGTGTAAACGACCATCACGAGCTTGTTTTAGTGCATTTACTAAGATTTCGTAAGATAATCCTTTTACTTTAATATCCATTTGACAAGCTGTAATACCGTCAGCAGTACCAGTAACTTTAAAATCCATATCTCCTAAATGATCTTCATCACCTAAAATATCGGATAATACAGCATACTTTCCAGAATCTGCATCAGAAATTAATCCCATTGCGATACCAGAAACAGGTTTTATCATTTGCACACCAGCGTCCATTAATGCCATTGTACCAGAACAAACTGTTGCCATAGAAGATGAACCGTTAGATTCTAGTACTTCAGATACAACTCTTACAGTATAAGGACAATCTTCTGGAATCATTCCTTTTAATGCACGTTGTGCTAAGTTACCGTGTCCAACTTCTCTACGAGAAGTACCTCTAATAGGGCGTGCTTCACCAGTACAAAAAGGAGGGAAGTTATAGTGTAAATAGAAACGCTCTTCACCTTCATGAGATGGCATGTCTATTTGATTTGCGTCTCTAGATGTTCCTAGAGTTACTGTAGCTAAAGCTTGAGTTTCTCCACGTGTAAAAATAGAAGAACCATGAGTTGATGGTAAGTAATCTACTTCACACCAAATAGGTCTAATCTCATCTGTCTTACGACCATCTAAACGTAATCCTTCATTTAAGGTTAAATCACGAATCGCAGCTTTTTCAGCTTTGCGATAATATTTAGATACTAAATCACCAAAATCTTCTAATTCTTCTTCAGAAAATGTAGCTTTTATTTCTTCTTTTATTTCTTCGAATGCAGCACTTCTTTCATGTTTGGCGGATCCAGCTTTTGCAATTGCATACACTTTATCATAAGCCATATCATGAACTTTTTTGGCTAAGTCTTCTTCTTCTCTTTCACCTTCATATTCACGAACTTCTTTCTTTCCGAATGCTTCTGCTAATTTTACTTGAGCAGCACATTGTACTTTAATAGCTTCATGAGCAAATTTAATTGCATCGGCCATTTCTTCTTCAGAAATTTCATCCATTTCACCTTCTACCATCATTACTGAATCGGCAGAAGCTCCAATCATCATATCAAGATCAGATTCTAATAATTGGGCACGTGTTGGGTTGATAACAAATTCACCATTTACACGACCAACTCTTGCTTCAGAAATTGGGCATTCAAAAGGGAAATCTGATAATTGAATAGCCGCAGAAGCTGCTAAACCTGCCATTGCATCTGGCATTACGTCTTCATCATGAGACATAAGTTGAATCATCACCTGAGTTTCAGAATGATAATCTTTTGGGAATAATGGACGTAATACACGATCCACTAAACGCATTGTTAGTACTTCACCATCACTTGGTCTTGCTTCTCTTTTAAAGAAACCACCAGGATAACGTCCAGCTGCAGCAAATTTTTCTCTGTAGTCTACCGTTAATGGTAAAAAATCTACAGGACTTTGCCTGTAATTAGACACTACTGTACATAGTAGCATACATTTACCCGATTGTACAACAACAGATCCGTGTGCTTGTTTTGCTAATTTTCCGGTTTCGATAGAAATTTCTCTACCATCACCAAGGTCTATAACCTCTCTATAAACTTTTGGAATCATATTTTTTTTGATTCTAATCCTATTGGGGTAATCAAACATTTTATATGTTAACTACCTACCTATAGGTTTTATTAAACATTGGTTTCCGTCTTACTCGGACGGACAAGGTTGTGTTGTTGTTGTAGTAGTTGTGCGACCAATGAAAAACTAAGGCATTCATTCTAATCTTCTACAGATCAAAATGTTTTTATTTATAATTTAATTAAATATGAAATAACTATAATTAAAAAGAGAGGCACAGGGCCTCTCTTTTTTGATTATTTTCTTAATCCTAATTCTTTTACAATTGCACGATATCTCATAATATCTTTCTTAATAAGATAATCTAAAAGATCTCTACGCTTACCTACAAGCTTTACTAATGAACGCTCTGTATTATAATCTTTACGATTCTTTTTTAGGTGTTCAGTTAAATGTGTAATTCTGTGAGTAAACAGTGCAATTTGTCCTTCAGCAGAACCAGAATCGTTTTTACCTTTTCCGTGTTTTGCGAAGATTTCTTCTTTAACTTCTTTCGTTAAATACATTCCAATATTATTTAAATGATTTTTATGTATAAATAGCATTCTGCTATCAGCGTGCAAATATAGTACTTTTTAGATTATAAACACTTTTAGTGAAAAAACATTTTTGATTAAACCTTTTCTAAATGATTAATTCATAGAAGGGTAACATTAAAAATTAGGATAATGAATAAGAATATTTTGAAATTAGGTTTTATTGCATTCTTTTCAATAGTTTTAGTAGGGTGTAATAGTGAAGAAGTAGCACTTACTGCAAAGATTGATGATGGTGACCAAGTATTAAGTAATCTGATATTACAAGGGTTTGAAGATGAAGAAGGCTTGGCCAAAAGTGGTAATAATCGTTTTTTGCCTGATTGTGCAACCGTAACGATAGAATTAACAAATACTTCGAAAAATATTACTATCGATTTTGGTATTGATGGATGTGAGGTAAGGAGCAGACATACAGTTAAAGGAAAGATTTTTATGTCGTATGAGTTAAGTGTGGAAGAGATGTCTTTGGTAATTAATTATAGTCTGGAAGATTTTTTTATTGATGATTTGGATTTTGTTGGCTCTAGAACAATTACTAGGCTTAAGGCAAATGATGATGGTAATCCACAATATTCAATGAATCTTGATTTTACAGTAACATTTGCCGATGGTAGTCAAGCTTCAAGAACAGGTGCTAAAACTCGTGAATGGGTTGAAGGTGCTTTTAATGATAATTAGCAGAATAATGTTTTTCTATTTACAGGTTCTTGGCAAACTAATTTTACAAATGGGATAATCCATAGTACTACTATTACTAATTCTTTACGACGTGAAGCTAGTTGTAGATTTTTGGTAAGTGGAGTAGTGGAGCTTGTAAGAACTAACTTCAGTGGATCATTAGATTATGGCGATGGGCCCTGTGATAATAGAACTATGTTTACAAATGAAGAAGGCGAAGGAAGAGAGATATTATTGTAAAACAGGGTTTCAATAGTTGAAAAGCGTTTTCTTGGAAGACGCTTTTTTTGTGATGTTAATATTAGAAATTATTGAAAAGATGTAGTTAGGAGAGTAGAAATAAGTGCGATAATCACAAAAGTAATTAGGCTTTATCCGTATCTTATTCTTATATAGAAATACAAAACCCGGCAAAAACCGGGTTGTAAATGTTTCTTTAAAATACTTTTGATCTAATTGGAAGCTAAAGGTCTGTTTAGAATTAGATTCAGATATAGATTTATTCTTTCTTTTAGGTTTTGTCTTGGAGTAATAAAATCAAGAAAACCGTGTTCCTTAAGGAATTCTGCTGTTTGGAAACCTTCAGGAAGTTCTTTTCCGGTAGTATCTCGAACTACGCGAGGACCTGCAAATCCTATTAGTGCTCCAGGTTCTGCAATATTAATATCTCCTAGCATAGCAAAAGATGCTGTAGTACCTCCTGTAGTAGGATCTGTACATAGAGAGATATAAGGAATTCCTGCATCTGCTAACTGAGCAAGTTTGGCAGAAGTTTTAGCCAATTGCATTAATGATAATGCTGCCTCCATCATACGAGCTCCTCCAGATTTAGAAATAATCATAAAAGGAATTTTGTTTTTAAGAGCATGATCAGCTGCCCTTGCGATTTTTTCACCAACAACACTTCCCATAGAACCTCCGATAAATGAAAAATCCATACATGCGATAACTAAATCGTTACCATTTGATTTTCCAACCGCAGTTCTAACCGCATCTTTAAGATTTGTTTTTTCTTGAGCATCTTTAAGACGGTCAGTGTACTTCTTTTTATCTTCGAATTTAAGAGGGTCTTTAGAAGTTAGGTTTTTATCTAATTCTTTGAACTTATTATCGTCAAAAAGAATTTCGAAATATTCCTTACTACCGATTCTTACATGGTATCCATCTTCAGGACTCACATAAAAATTTTTCTCCAGTTGTTCTGCATCAACTATTTTACCTGTTGGGGACTTATACCAAAGTCCCTTTGGAACATCTTTTTTGTCCTCAGTAGCAGTCTGTATACCTTTTTGAGTTCTCTTAAACCAAGCCATAAATTATTTGTATTAAAAAAGCTGAAACTTTATATTATATTGAGTTTCAGCTTGGTTTTCTATCTTGTTATAATGTATTTACATTATTTAAATCTTCAAAAGCCTTTTTGAGTCGGTTTTTAAAGGTAACTTCTCCTTCTCTTAACCATTTTCTAGGATCGTAATATTTTTTATTAGGTTCCTCAGCTCCATCAGGATTTCCAATTTGTGTTTTTAGGTAATCGATTTTACCGGTCATGTAATCTCTAATACCTTCACAAAATGCAAATTGAAGATCTGTATCAATATTCATTTTAATTACTCCATATCCAATAGCTTCTCTAATTTCTTCTAAGGTAGAACCGCTTCCTCCGTGAAATACAAAGTCAATGTGGTTATGTTCTACATTATATTTTTCAGAAATAAACTCTTGAGAATTTTTTAGAATTTTTGGAGTTAATTTAACATTACCTGGTTTGTAAACACCGTGAACGTTACCAAAAGCAGCTGCAACAGTGAATTTATTACTAATTTTGCTTAGTTCTTCATAAGCATAGGCAACTTCTTCCGGTTGTGTATACAGCTTAGAATCATCTACATCACTATTATCTACGCCATCTTCTTCACCTCCAGTAATTCCAAGTTCGATTTCTAACGTCATACCCATTTTACTCATTCGAGCAAGGTATTCTTTACAAATCTCTATATTTTCCTCAATTGGTTCTTCTGATAGATCGATCATATGAGAACTATAAAGAGGTTTTCCTGTTTCTTTATAAAATGCTTCTCCAGCATCTAATAATCCGTCTATCCATGGTAGTAATTTTTTTGCGCAGTGGTCAGTATGCAAAATTACTGGTACTCCATAAGCTTCGGCCATTAAATGAACGTGTCTTGCTCCTGCAGTAGCTCCTGCAATCGCAGCTTTTTGGTCTTCATTAGAAAGTCCTTTTCCTGCATTAAATTGTGCACCTCCATTAGAGAACTGAACAATTACAGGTGAGTTTAATTCTGCAGCAGTTTCCAATACAGCATTAATTGAATTAGATCCAATTACATTTACTGCTGGTAAGGCAAAAGCTTTTTCTTTGGCGTAATTAAAGATAGCCTGCACTTCGTCTCCTGTAGCAACTCCTGGTTTGATGTTGTGACTCATAATTTACTTTTAGTTAATAAGCCTACAAAAATAGTAAAATAATACGGAATGAATTTTATATTTAAGAATGAAAAACAGGGATTGTTTTTAGAAAGGATAATTGATTCCAACATTATAAACACCTTCAGAAAAATTATATCCTTTAAACCATCTTTGGTCCTCGATTCTGGCAGGATTAAATGTTTTGAAACCTAAATCTAGTCTTACGACAAAGAAATCAAAATCATATCGGAGTCCTAAACCACTACCTACAGCAATTTCTTGGAGATCATCCCACCTAGAAAAAACAGCATCTTCTTCTTCTACACTATCTAATACATTCCAGATATTACCGGCATCAATAAAAAATGCACCATTGAGAGCTCCTAAAATCTTATATCTATACTCTGCATTTATTGCTAGTTTCATATTAGCCTCATTAAACTCATTTCTACCGCCACTGCTTCCTGGACCTAAATCGTAAGGTAGCCAAGCACGATTATCGTTTGGTCCTCCGCCAAAAAAACTTCGAGCAAATGGAATACTATTAGCATTTCCGTATGGCAGAGCGATGCCACCAAATGCTCTAATAGCTAAAACATTTTTTCTGCCTAAATCCCAATGTTTTATGTAGTCTAATTCTGTTTTGATGTATTGTGAAAACTCAACACCAAATACTTCAAAGCGATTATTCGAGTTTTCTTTTAACCCTACAAGATTAGAAACAGTACTCAGTACATTTCCAGCAAATTCAATTTTTGCTCTAAATCTGGAGAAGTTTTCATCATAAAGATTTTCTCGATTATTTTTCAGATAAGTATAATTAGAGGCAAAAATCAGGTTATCTTCCGTTAGCCTTTCCTTTCTTTCATTAATATTTCTGATTTCTTGTAATTGATCTGTTGTTAAATCTGTATCAGGAATATCTCCAAGAGACTGCGCTATAAAGCTATTGGCGCCTGATGGAATAGATAAAACATTTTGGTTTATGTTTTCTTGTTCAAAGAAAGGTGAACTAGAATCGAGTACTTCTGTGGCGATATTATTAAGCCTGGTAAATGAGTTGGAGTATACGTTAAAATAGTTTCCGGTATTAAGATTGCGGACATATTGTACGTTTACTAGATCAATTTGATTTGTCAATTTTGTGCTTGGTTTCCATTGGTAATTAAATATTCCAGAAGCATTTTGCTTGTCAAGTCCTATATTTTGTTGTGAATTAATACCAAAAATAAGATTAGTAGTCGGGGACATGTATTTTGGGATAATTCTTCTTGTTTGTAGCGGGAATATTATTTTAGGGAATGATAATTTAAGATCTACACCAATTTCTGAAATATCAAAAAACTGTCCATCCGGATCTACTGGATCTTTTGATGAACCTACACTTCCTCTTGCTGAGATTTCAAAAATTTCTGCACCACCAAAAACATTTCTTATTAAAAAAGAGCCACTAAAGCCAATTCCGAATACCTGAATATTAGATGTAGATACATCAAACTCTACATTTGTACTGTATTTTTTTCTGGGCGTTAATAAAACATTTGCTATTAGATCGGTTCCATTAGGGTCATCTGGATCTGAGCTATAGCGTATGTTGGGGTATTTAAAAGTTTTTAGATTACTAATTTGATTATAAGTAAGTGTTCGATCGTTATCTCTAAAAATTTCTCCTGGTGTTATCAGTATAGAGTTAGTGATTGCCTTACGGGTGTATCTGAGTTTATCATAACTATATATGTTATATCCATTATAGGATACGCTGTCTTTGGGCTTTTTATCCTTGTTTTGATAAGAATAATCAGTAAACACGTTAACTTTACTAATCTTATGAACCTGAAAAGGAATTCTTTTGGTGTCTTCTCCTTCAGTTATTTGGCGATTTTTAATTAGTAAGTTAAGTTGTATTTTTTGATTTGTATTTATAGTATCAGCGTCAAATTTTATAAATTCTTTTTCGAAATGATAGAGTCCGGAATTTCTGTATAACCGTGTTAGTCTTTCTCTTTCAGTCTCTATGTCTAATGTTCTATACTGTTTTCCAGAGATTATAGACGATGAACTTTGATTAAGTTTATAAATAGAGTCTACCACTTTAGATTCTATTTTGGTATGAAGAGAATCAATAAAATATGGGTTATGAGGCTTAACGTAATATGCTACAGATGCTCTTTGGTTTTCTTCTTGATTAATTTTATAATCTGTTTCTACGTTAAACCACCCATTATTCCAGTAATACGATTGTAATCTCTTAAGAGAGCGTTTAGCTTTTAATTCATCAACTATAATGGGAGCTTCTCCTGTTTTTTTTAGCCAATTATTAACACCGGTGTAACCCGTTCCTAATCGATTTACTTGTTTCTTAGATAAGAAATTATTTAATCTTCGTTCTCTATTAGGCTTTTTGTGAAGCCAATTTTGATAAGAAGAGTCAGGATGTACTTTAGCAAGATTATAAATATGTAGTCTAAATGGTGTCCAAGCAAGTTTAGCATTAGGTTTTTGATACAGTTGATTGGATAGTCTAGTGTCATTAGTTTTAGTGCTATCAACAAAAATCTCATTTTTAGTTAATAGGTATTCTTCTTCTGGCACTCTTTTAATTGCATTACATGAAATTAAAAAAATTGTAGTTAATACAACAAATACTATTTTTGTGATCAGGTGTTTCAATCGAAATTCATTATTGTGTCAAAAATACATTATTTGTATGGTTAGCAAAAACCAAAAGAAATTAATAAATAGTTTACATCAAAAAAAATACCGAAAACAACATGGATTGTTTGTAGCGGAAGGAAAAAAGGTTATTAATGAGCTTTTAGAAGCTGATTTAGAGCTCCATTCTCTTTTTACGTTAGAGACTTCTTATTTTGAAACATCATCCGACAAAACCTTTTTGGTTACTGAAAATGAGTTGAAAAGTATTAGTTTCTTAACAACACCTCAGTTTGCAGTAGCGGTATTTTATATTCCAAAAGTTAAACCGGTAAATTACGACGGGTTAGTTTTGGCATTAGATGATATTAGAGATCCCGGTAATCTGGGGACAATCATTCGCCTATGTGATTGGTTTGGAGTTACTGATTTGGTTTGTTCTGAACAAACAGTAGATTGTTTTAATCCAAAAGTAATTCAGGCAACTATGGGGTCGGTTACCAGAGTGAACATTATCTACACTAACCTACAGGATGTTTTAACTTCTCAAAAAAATGAAATCCCGATATATGGTACTTTTATGGATGGAGAAATAATTTATCGAGAACAATTACCCCAAAAAGGGTTTATTGTAATGGGTAATGAAGCTAATGGTATTTCAGAAGAAATAGAAAAATTAGTATCCAAAAGAATTGCAATACCAAGATTTGGAACAACTCAAATAACCGAAAGCCTGAATGTGGCAACGGCAACTGCAATTATTTTGAATGAGTTTAAGCGAAGCTAGTTTTATTGAAAAGTAAAATTAATAAAAAGTCCTCTCGATGACATTTTATCAATAGTAGAGGTATATGGGCTGTTGGGATCATTGTCAGCTACTAATTCATCAGACATAGCAAATACCCCACGTATTGACGGTGTGAATTTAAAGTAGAACATATAAAAGTCTATCCCGAAACCTAGCTCAAAATAATTGGTGCTAGTTTTAGTTCTAAATTGGCCAACACTATTATCATCAGGATTATCTTCGTTACTTGATAAATTAAGAGAAGTGGATATTCCTCCCACAATAAAAGGTTTAAAATTATTAAGTCTTTTCGTAGATATTTTTAACAATAAAGGAATGTGAACATAGGTTGATGTAACTTCTCTTTGAGATTGATTATCATCAAGATCAGGTGAGTTAAACGTAAGGTCTCTTCTTACGAAAGATACTTGAGGTTCTAGTCTTAGATCTAGGTAATCATTGATTCTAAGGTTACCTAATAATCCAACGTTAAACCCTACCGATTTAGCAACTTGTATGTCTCCATCTAATACAGGATCTTCCCCTTCTGGTGTTGCTTTATAATCAAAATTAAAATCATAACTATTAAAACCAAGGATATACCCCCAACTTAATCGCGGTTTATCATAGTTTTGAAGATTTCTAACACGTTCTTTAGAAAACAATTGTGCACTCACATTCTGAGTACAAACGATAACAGCTATTGCTATAAAAAGTTTTTTCATATTATTTTGTGGCTGTATAAATTGTGGCAACACCAAAAGTTTGCGGATTATCCTCGACTTCTATAAACCCAATTTTTCTCAAAATATTGTTGAAAGCATCTCCATAAGGAAAAGCTGCGGCACTTTCGCTAAGATATGAGTATGCAGATCTATCTTTAGAAAAGATCTTTCCAATTAAAGGTAAGACTGAAGAAGTATAGAGTTTGTATCCCTGTTTATATGGGGTTTTAGTGGGGACGGAGGTTTCTAAAACGACAAATATACCACCTGGTTTCAGCACTCTGTATATTTCTGAAAGTCCTTGTTCTAAGTCTTCGAAATTTCTTACACCAAAGGCTACTGTAATCGCGTCAAAATAATTTTCTTCATACGGTAAACTTTCTCCATCTCCTTTTACCATAGAGATTATCTGATCTAACCCTTTTGCCTTTATCTTATCTTTTCCTACGGCTAACATTCCGGCCGAAATATCTAAGCCAATAATTTCTGAAGCACCAGTTTTAGCGAGATTGATTGCCAGGTCTCCAGTTCCAGTAGCTACGTCAAGAACTCTGGTTGGTTTAGAATTCGTAACAATTTTCACAACTTTTTTACGCCATTTTACATCAATTCCAAAAGAAATTACTCTATTAAGACCATCATAGTTGCCCGAAATAGTATCAAACATTTCGGTAACCTGTTCTTTTTTGGTTTTGTTTTTATCGTTGTATGGAGTTATTTTTTCTGACATTCAAAAAAATTTAGGCAAATATACATTTTTGATATGGATCGTAGGAAAAGATTGTCATTTTGTTGTAATAAGCTTTTGTGTATTTATAGTTTTTACTATTCTCTTTATAATGGTTTGAACTTAATTATAAGGATTGAAGAAAATTTATATTACGATCTTTTTTATTATTCAGCTTCTGAAAATAATGTAAAATTCCCTAATAAAAAAGTTGTGAATAAGTTCAGGTTTAGTATTCTGTGTCAGGCTAATTGTGAGAATCTCGCAGCTCGACCAAGGAGAGATACGAGAAGTTGAAACGGATAGCCTGCACAGACACCCAGAATGAGTAGGTTTTTATTTTACCATTTCATTGATTTCGTGAATTATTTGTTCCTTTTTATATTTTAGTCCATATAAATGTGCTCCTGTAAATTCTATAAACTTTTTAGGACCTGTTGCATTATTAAAAACGACTTTTCCTTGTGTGAAAGGAACGTCTTTGTCTTCTTTGCTATGTATAAAAAGTTTGTAGATTTCATCAATACTTTTTATATCCTCTTTTGCTGAATAGGGAGAGATATAATTTTTTTCTAAAAATTCTCTATACTGAGGTGTAGCGTGCATCGCAATATCTGTAAATGAAGCCATAGTTCCTTCTAAAATTAACCCATCTATTTTATCTTGATTGTTTTTGGCTAAAAGTGTAGCTACCTGAGTTCCGATAGAAATTCCATAAATTATTTTTGATGTTCCTTTTATTTCTTCCCGTTCAAAGAGCATTTCCAAAAATTGCTGACCGTCTTTGGCAATGTTTTTATGGGTGGGAGTTCCCGTTGATTTGCCATAACCTCGGAAATCTACCATTACAACCTGAAAGTTATTCTCTGCCAATATTTGGGTAAGTGGAAGATAATGCGTGAGGTTTCCGCCTGCTCCGTGAAAGTAAAATATTGTTGCTTTGGGTTTAGCAATAGGTTTTAGGATCAATGCGGAAATTGTATCTGTTTCTACATTAAATTGTAATTCTTCATAGTTTTTCCATTCGATGGGTCTCAAATCCTTTTTAGGGTAATAGAATTTGTCATCCATTTGGGCATTAACAGTAATAATACTTGTTAGTAATAAAGCTAGGGTTATAAGTTTTGTTCTCATAGATTAAATAGTTAGTGTTTACACTGCTAAGATTTTACTATTGCTGAATTATTTAAAAAACTAATTACTCAATTGTTGCTTTTGACTTCTGAAATGTATTTTAAAAGTTTATTGGGTTAAAGGTCAAACAACAACTTATTGAACTGCTATTGCCTAATTATTTCACCAGTTTCTGAAATTCCACTATCTTTGTAGGCTTTTATTTTTCAGTACTAAATTTTCACCCTGTTCATTGTGAATTTTTCTGAAGTTTAATTTTATCTTTTGATGATAAATAATAAAATATATAGATGAAACGAGGTGAAGTGTTTACATGCGTTCCCAAATTTTTAATTAAATCTGATTTAATTAATTACAAAATTTTAAACGTATGAAAATTATTATTGCCGGTGCTGGTGAAGTTGGGTTTCATTTGGCAAAATTACTTTCTTTTGAATCCCAGGATATTACACTCATTGATCCCAATAAAGAATGCTTGAATTATGCGGATAGCCATCTGGATATTAGGGTAATTAAGGGAGATGCTACTTCTATTAGTATTCTAAAAGATGCTAGGGTTCATAACGTAGATATGGTTATTAGTGTTACTTCTAGTGAGACAACTAATATCACTGTATGTGTATTAGCAAAACAATTGGGAGCTAAACGTACTATTGCTAGAATTTCGAATACAGAGTTTATAGAGAATAAAGAAGAAGTAGGTTTTATAAAGTTTGGTATAGACGAATTAATTTCTCCTGAAGCTTTGGCGGCTAGCGAAATAGAATTATTACTTAATCAATCTGCATTTAGTGATAGTTATGAGTTTGAGGGTGGTGCGCTAACGATGGTAGGAACCACATTATCTAGCACAGCACTGTTTGTGGATAAAACTGTTAGAGAAGCTGCTGAGATCTTTCCAGAACTTCATTTTATGCCAATTGCGATCCAACGATCGGGTACACAGTACACGATTATTCCCAGAGGTGACACGAAATTTAAGGAAGGGGATCAGGTATATTTTGTTACTTCGAAGGGTGGAGTAGAAGAGCTGTATAAGTTGACAGGTAAGGTCAAAGAACAGATTAAAAAAGTAATGATTCTAGGAGGTAGTAAAATTGGTTACAAAACTACCTGTGATCTATGTGATCATAAATTTAGAGTGAAACTTATCGAAACTGACAGGGAGAAGGCTTTTGATCTGGCAGATGATTTGCCCAATGCTTTGATTATAAATGGTGATGGACGTAATGTAGAGTTGTTAGAAGAAGAGAATATAGATGATATGGATGCTTTTATTGCGGTAACAGGTAACTCTGAGACCAATATCATGTCTTGTCTTGTAGCGAAGTCAAAAGGAGTGCGTAAAACAATTGCTTTGGTAGAAAATATGGATTATTTTCAGTTATCACACTCCATAGGGATTGACACATTGATTAATAAAAAACTGTTAGCAGCAAATAATATATTTAGATTTATTAGAAAAGGTGAGGTGGTAGCGATGACCAAGCTCAATAATATGAATGCAGAGTTATTGGAATTTATTGTTAAACCAACTTCTGAAGTAAGTGATAACTTAATCAGAGATTTGGATTTTCCGCGTTCTGCTATTATTGCGGGAGTAATCAGAGATGGAGTAGGAATGATTCCGTTAGGAGGTTTTTACATCAAAGCTGGTGATCGAGTTGTAGTCTGTTGTTTACCGAAGTCTATTAAGAAAATAGAAAACCTTTTCTTATAAGATGTCTAAACTAAACTTTAAAATTATTACTCACATTATGGGGCTTTTATTGCTCTGTAACGGGGGGTTTATGCTCATAGCAACCATTGTAAGTTTTATATACAAAGATGGTGTTACCATGCAAATCATGTTAGCTGCATTATCTACAATGTTTTTGGGTATAATTTTAATGTTTCTTACCAAGGAGCATCAAAAATCTATAAATAAAAGAGAAGGGTATATTGTAGTTACGTTTGGTTGGATATTTATGTCCTTAAGTGGAACTTTGCCTTATATTTTTTCTGAAGCAATTCCGTCGTTTACAAATGCTTTTTTCGAGACCATGTCTGGATATACTACAACAGGAGCTTCTATTCTTAATGAAATAGAAATTGTTCCGAAGGGAATTTTGTTTTGGCGTAGTCTTACTCACTGGATTGGTGGAATGGGAATTATCGTACTGGCAGTAGCTATCTTGCCATTACTAGGAATAGGAGGGATGCAGTTGTTTGCAGCAGAAGCTCCTGGTCCCAGTGCTGATAAATTACATCCTAGAATTACAGATACTGCAAAAAGATTATGGCTGATCTATTTCGGATATACCGCTGCTGAAACTATCTTACTGAAACTTGCAGGAATGGATTTCTTTGATGCGATTAATCATGCATTGAGTACACTGTCTACAGGAGGGTTCTCTACAAAAAATGCTAGTGTTGCGTATTGGAATGACCAGCCGCTTATTCAATATATTATTATGCTATTTATGTTTCTGGCTGGTATGAATTTTATATTGAGTTATTTTGGTTTTAAAGGAAGGTTTGGGAAGTTTCTAAAGGATGAAGAATTTAAATGGTACATGATTTTTTTAGTGGTTTTTACTGCAGTATCTGCTTTAATTATTTATTTAAAAGCGGATCCGGCAAACTCTGTAATAGATCATCCTATGGTTTATGGTGAGGCAGAGAGCGCTTTTAGACATGCACTATTTCAGGTGTTAGCGGTAATAACTACTACCGGATTTGTTTCTGCAGATTTTACAGTGTGGACTCCTTTTTTAAAGATCATCTTCTTTGGATTATTCTTTTTAGGAGGCTCTGCAGGGTCGACAGCTGGAGGAATGAAGATCGTAAGACATCTTATTACCATAAAAAACGGTATTCTGGAGTTTAAAAGAACCCTACATCCTCGAGCTATCGTACCAGTGAGGTATAATACAAGAGCCGTTTCTAAAGAAATTGTATTTAATATATTAGCCTTTTTTATATTGTATATGCTATCCTTTATTATAGGATCTTTAGTGTTAGGAATGTTAGGGTTAGATTTTGAAACCGCCATTGGTGGAGCAGCATCATCTCTTGGAAACGTTGGTCCCGCATTAGGAAAATTAAGCCCTGTAAATAATTTTGATGTATTACCGGCATTTGGTAAATGGTGGTGTTCTTTCTTAATGCTTATCGGAAGACTAGAATTGTTTACAGTACTTATTCTATTCACTCCTTTCTTTTGGAGAAATAGGTAATGGATATATTGTGTATTTGTTGCGACTAAAATTGTTAGTGTGTTACACTGAAAATATACTATTTCCCTTTCAAAGTAGAGGAACTCTAAAAGCAGAAGTTTAAGGAGGTGTTTTATACTTAATAAGTGTTGTTCTTGTTATTTTGTTTATGTCAAGTTTATATTAATGTAATTTACATTAATAATCAAAAAGACTCTTCCCAAGGCCCAAAAGCGTATGGGTTTATATGCCACAGTTCTGCGACTTTTTTAATAGTATCTTTTACGCAGCCTTTTACGCTTTGCAAGTATTCCTGTTCGATAAAAAAGATATCGAGAATAGATTCGTAATAAGGTACAGTGTTTTCTACATCAGAAGGTGTATAGTTTAAGATTTCATCTTCTAAGTAAGGGCTTTTAAAATTTTCTTTAAAAATTTCAAGCACATTTTTTTGAACGATACGTTCTTTTTCAAGAGTGTCCATAAATACAAAAAGTAGGTTTTAAGAATATTATTTATGCTCAAACCACAACTTGTCTCTTTCTTATAAGTGTTTTCCCCAAAACATTTAAAAGTGTAAAGATGATAACTCCAAAAACAATATTTTATTTTTATGAAAATAAAAAACCGATAATTTTTATGGAATCATCGGTTTTTTAATATAAGTTATATGATTTTGTTAAATTATAGTAGTGCTTTTTTGATTCTGTTTACAGCTTCTTTGATTTGTGCGGTGCTGGCTGCATAAGAAATTCTAATACAATTTCCATTTCCAAAAGCATCACCAGTAACGGTTGCTACATTTGCGTGCTCTAATAAAAACATAGATAAGTCGGAGGCATTTCCTATAGTGTTTCCATTAATCGTTTTTCCGAAGTAATAAGAAACATCTGGGAAAACGTAGAAAGCACCCTCAGGTTCGTTACATTCGAATCCAGGGATATCAGCCAGAAGACCTAAAATAAGTTTTCTACGATTTTTAAATTCATCTACCATGTATTGGATATTGCTCACCGGTGCTTCCAATGCAGTAATTACTGCTCTCTGGGCGATACAATTAGCTCCACTGGTTACTTGACCTTGCATTTTGTTACAAGCTCTGGCAATAGCTTTTGGCGCCCCGATATAACCGATTCTCCATCCTGTCATAGCAAAAGCTTTTGCTACTCCATTAACGGTAACCGTTCTATTATACATATCATTAAATTGTGCCATAGAAGCGTGGTCACCAACATAATTAATATGCTCATAGATCTCATCGCTTACTACAATAATATCAGGATATTTTTGTAACACATCTGCCAGTGCTCTTAGTTCTTTCTTGCTATAAATAGAGCCACTTGGGTTACAAGGAGAACTATACCAAATCATTTTGGTTTTTGGAGTTATCGCTTTTTCTAACTGTTCAGCAGTCATTTTAAAATCGGTTTCAATAGAAGTTTTTACTTCTACAGGAACTCCTTCAGCTAATTTTATGATATCACTGTAACTAACCCAGTATGGACAAGGAAGAATGACTTCGTCCCCTGGATTAAGATACACTTGTGCTACATTGTATAATGACTGTTTTGCACCTGTTGAAACAACAATCTGAGAGCGGTCATAAGTAAGATTATTATCTCTTTTAAATTTAGTGATAATCGCATCTTTTAATTCTATATATCCATCAACAGGAGTGTAAGAATTGTAATTGTCATTAACCGCCTTAATGGCTGCATCTTTAATGAAATCCGGTGTGTTAAAATCCGGTTCTCCTAAGCTTAGTCCAATGATGTCTTTTCCTTCTGCTCTTAGTTCTCTCGCTTTTGCCGCCATCGCTAATGTTGCAGAAGCTTTAAGCTTGTTAATTTTGTCTGATAATTGAATGCTCATTTCCGATACTTGTGTACTCATTTTGGTAATTGGTAAATAAAAGTTATGGTTGCATTGCGGGTTCGATCCCCATTTCTTTCAGATGTCTGAAATGGGCAATAATCGCTTTGCGGGTGGTTTTATATTCGTTATATGGTAGATTAAATTCCTGAGCAGTCTGCTTCACTATTTTAGAAATTTTAGTATAATGAACATGACTGATATTTGGGAAAATGTGGTGCTCTACCTGATGATTTAGCCCTCCAGTAAACCAGTTGACTAATCTATTTTTAGTTGAGAAATTTACAGTAGTAAATAACTGATGAATTGCCCAAGTATTTTTCATAGTACCTGTTGTATCAGGCAATGGCATCTGGGCTTCTTCTACCATATGTGCCAATTGAAATACAATACTTAAAATAAGACCTGCTACATAGTGCATCACGAAAAACCCTATTAAAATTTTCCACCAGGCTATAGACATAATCAGCATAGGAATTACAATCCAGATCATCACATAAATAATCTTAGTAACTACAATTGTACTCCATTGTTTTAAGTGACTTGGTAATTTTCCATAAGAAAGCTTACGCTTTAAATAATTTCTGGTTTGCTTAAAATCAGTGGTTATTGCCCAGTTAAAAGTCAACAAACCATATAGGAATACAGAATAATAATGTTGGAATTTATGAAATCTTTTCCACTCTGCGTGTTTAGTAAAACGAATAATTCTTCCAGCATCCATATCCTCATCGTGGCCGTGAATATTGGTGTAGGTGTGGTGTAAAACATTATGTTGTACCTGCCAATTGTACACATTACCAGCTAAAATATAGAGGCTACTACCCATTAAATTATTGATCCATTTTTTAGAAGAATAAGAACCATGATTTCCATCATGCATCACGTTCATTCCTACACCAGCCATACCTACTCCCATGATGATGGTTAATAATAACATCCACCATTGAGAAATGTCTAGGGTAAGAATTAAAAAATAAGGTGTTAGGAAAAGAGAAAACATTACAATCGTTTTCAGGTGTAATTTCCAGTTACCCGTGCGTTTGATATTATTTTCTTTGAAATAATCATTTACACGTTTATTCAGTGTTCTGAAAAATTTTGCGGAATCCGCTCTGCTAAATCTTACATTAGGTGTAGTCATGGGTTTTTGGGTTTATAACTAAACGTTATTAGTCATAAATTATTCGGTAAAGTTAGGTATTTATATTTTTCTAAGTTCTTAAAAAGTAGTAAAATATATGAAGTTTACATGTATTTTTGCGCTTTAAAAAATACGCAATGGATATTCTACTTAAATATTTCCCTGAATTAACAGAAGACCAAATACATAAGTTCGGTCAACTGGGTGATTTGTATAAAGATTGGAACGCTAAAATCAATGTAATCTCTAGAAAAGATATTGATCTGTTGTATGAGAGACATGTATTGCATTCATTGGGAATAGCTAAGGTTCAGGAGTTTAAAGAGGGGGGTTCTGTGCTAGACGTTGGTACAGGTGGTGGATTCCCCGGAATTCCATTAGCTATTATGTTTCCTGAAACTAAATTTTATTTGGTGGATGTAATAGCAAAAAAAATACGTGTTGTTAATGAGGTTGCAAGTGTATTAGAACTAACAAATGTTAAGGCAGAACAAAAACGGGCAGGAACATTTGATAATCGTTTTGATTTTGTGGTCAGTAGAGCGGTAACTAATATGCCCGATTTTGTGAAATGGGTGCGTAAAAATATAACCAAAAAGTCAATTCATACATTATCTAATGGCATTTTGTATCTAAAAGGAGGCGATTTAACAGAGGAACTGGCTTTGTTTCCAAAAGCTACTCAATACAACTTACCGGATTATTTTGAAGAAGATTTTTTTGAGACCAAAAAAGTGGTACACTTACCGATAAAGTATAAGTTGTAAATTAGTTGTAGTATGGGGTATTTGGTGTTTAAATTCGATCATTATCTTCTATCTATAGTGAAGATTAACCTGTTTTTAACCTAATGAGAAACTTATTTAATTTCTTTCAAAACACTTATGCGATTATTAGTACTTATATGTTTTGAATACCATCAATTATTTAGCTTCGATTTCCCTTTTTGAAAATGCTTTTAATTGCTAATTACTTCTGATGGCTTGCGTATCATAAATATTCCAATCCATAGGAACCAAATTATTTGACTAATTCCAAAAATTTCCGTGAAAATTTCTAATGGATAAATGGTTAAAATTCCTACAATTCCAACTAAAATACCAAGAAAAATTAGTGACTTTGAGAATAATTGTTCTTTAAAGGCTATAATGCTAAGTAGTAACAACCATATCCCTCCGACGATTTCGTTTCCGCCGCCAAGCCCTTCGGAAATAATACTAATACTAGACCATAGTAACATTGCATTTTCTGGCTCTTTAATTCCAATTCCAATTACAGAATTTAGTCCTATGTTTGCTATCATTCCACTTGCGATAACGAGTCCGACCCAAATTATTCCGAAAGTAGAAGCTAATTTAGAAAAGATTGCTGAGTAGGTTTTTAATCGTTGATGAATTGCTAGAACTAATACTGCTAATAGAATTCCAAATAGTACATAGCTTACAAGATTCAATATTGACAAAATGAGATGATTATCAGATAAGAAATTTAATTCTTCTACGATGCTTGCATTTGTATTTGGATAAACTAATATACCACCATAGATGATAAAAGCTAAGATGTAAATTAGAGCTTCAAGAATTGCGCATACTCCACCTATTTTCTGTAATTTTTTTAATTCCATAATTATACACCTTTTTATTGAAGACGATTCAAAGTTCATTTCGTAACAAAGTTGATGAGTGAGTGTTTTCTAACCTAAGAATATACGTTCCTTTTTTTTGGTCTTTCGTTATAAAGAACTATGAAGGTATTGAGTTATTTGATAGGCATCAATGGTAAACCACATTTAAATAAATTGAAGTATCTCTGTAATGTAAAGCGCGAAATCAAGAATTTATAATTTTTGATCTAGATGATAAAATTTAAGTTACTTTTTTTCCCTGTATAGTTTATGGTAATACCAGGCAGCAATACCACCAATACAAGAAAACAAGGCCAGCATCCAGAATACATGTTGGTGTCCTTGTATTCCAGGTGATTTGTCTAAAAGATATCCCATGGCAGGACCAGCAAAGATATCTGGCGTATATCCAATTAAAGAAATAAGACCAACAGCTGTTCCTGTTAGTACCAGCGGGATTTGACCACGTTGCATCACTGCAAAGTAAAGAGAGCGTGCAGCGTAGACTCCTGTTGCTACTACTAATATGGATATAAAGAACAAAGTGGTTGCCGATGCTGTAATCATACCCAACGCAAACAATATCGCTCCAAAGAAAGATATCATAAAACTGACCATTAACCATAATGTAGTTTGTGTACGATCTGCCAATACCCCGATTAGGACGCCGATTAGAGGGCGTATGAATAGTAGAAAAGTACCGACTTGCGCAGATTTTACTTGATCATATAACATCACATCCTGAGCGTATAATGAAAATACATCGGTGATTTTATACCCTACATATGCACATAGAATTATGATCATTAACAACCATACAGAAGGTAATCGTAAAACTGCTGCAATTTGTGAAATTGTAATTTTTTCCAAGATGATGTCTTGCTCGGTTTTATGATCTAATTTCATAAAGAACCACACGAGAACACCAACCAGACTTACAATACCAGAAGATACAAGTATCACTTGCTTAAAAGCAGTTTTGCTTTCTGAGAGGGTCGCCTCTGCAATTTCGGAAGTAACGAATAATGAAAAAATAAACACACCCATAGCTCCAAATAATGCTCCTACTAATCCGCGTCCGCCGTCAAGAAAACCAAATGCTTTTCCTTGTGATGTAGTTCCACCCCAAACTCGGGTAGCCTTTATCATTGGTGCCCAGAATAAAAAAATAGTTGTAAACCCCCAATATCCATATAGGATTTTTAACGTGGTGTAATCAGGAAATGTAGCATATAGTAGTCCTCCTAGAGCAGTCATCCATAATGCTACGGCTATCAGTTTCCTCGGAGGAAATTTATCCGCTATGGGACCTCCAAAAAGATACGATAGCAAAGCAACGATGCCGTATACAGAAAAGCAAAGACCTAACTGTAAATTATCCAAACCAAATGCTTCGAGAACAGTAGGTCTAAAAACCCGAGCAAGTACAAAAGGAAGGATGAATACGGATTCTCCAGCCAAAATAAGTAGTAAAAGAAAGTACCAAGGAGCTTTTTTTTGATTCATGGAGTTTTATAGAGTTATATTTTAAACATAAGTAAGCAAATGCTTGCCTAAAGATAATATTTGTAATCGTTTTTACTTTAAAACGAGTTTTTACGTGGATACTGAAAATAGATTTCAGTTTTATCCAAGTTCGTAATTATAAGTAATGAAAAAATATAAAGAAAGATGTATCTTAAGATTTCCCCTTTAAATTAATTCGCATACGGATCAGATATTTCTCAAAACCTGCTTTTTCGTAGGCTCTAATGGCTATGGGGTTTTGGTCATAAACATCCAGCTGAACTTCTTCGATATCCTTTGCTGCAAACCAATCTGATAAATACTGAATTATTCCCTGGCTAATTCCTTGTCCTCTAAAGGCTTCCTTTACATACATAAAGCCGATATATCCCAGTTTTTCTTGCTTGAAATATTCTTTTCGATCTCTGATTTGGCCATAGCCACTTCCAACAACCTTTCCGTCAATTTCTGCAACTACAACTTCTGTGTGATCGACTTTTATGTATTCACCAAGATTATAATAACTGATTTTTTCATCGGTTTTTAGTGTTGAATCCATGGGTGTTTCTGCTTCTATGATTTTTTGTTCAAAATCCAATAGCGTCGGAAGGTCTTCAATTTTTGCAGGACGTATGCTCATTTTCCTAATTCTTTTTAAAAATACTATTTACTAAATGTAAGAAAAGTAAAGGTTGTAGAATAAGTATAATTAGAAAAAGTATTAGTTGAGTAATAAATAAGGTTTCTTTGATTTTCCAATCAGATTCAGTATTAAAAAAGATAGGAAGTAAAGTAAAGACAAGAATTCCTCCAAGGGTTCCAATCAGATGGATTTGGGTAAGTAAGGAATTTCTTTTTTTATTCAGTTTGAGAATAGCATAATAAGTCAATCCGATACCGAAAAATATAATGGATAGAAACTGAAATATGTAAAACCAGGGTGTAACATAATACGTATCATGCACATTGATGTCTAGTGTTTCTCCTCCAAAAGAAAAACCGTATATCAATAAGATTGGAATCAAACTCCAAAAAATGATATACGGTCTGTGGGTTATATAGTTTACTCGAGATTATTCTCCTAAGAAAGGATATCTATAATCTGCTGGAGTAACAAAAGTTTCTTTGATCGTACGAGGAGATACCCAACGTAATAGGTTTAGGTATGATCCAGCTTTATCATTAGTTCCTGATGCTCTAGCTCCACCAAATGGTTGTTGTCCTACAACGGCACCTGTTGGCTTATCGTTGATATAAAAATTACCAGCAGCATTTTCTAATTTCTTAGTAGCTTCTGCAGCAGCATATCTGTCTGTAGAGAAAATAGCTCCTGTTAATGCATATTCACTAGTGCTATCAACTAAAGCTAACGTTTCTTCCCATTTGTTATCATCATATACATAGATGGTAATAACGGGGCCGAAAAGCTCTGTGCACATCGTAGTGTATTTAGGATCCTCTGCAAGAATAACTGTTGGTTCGATAAAGTATCCTTTAGATTTATCATAACCACCACCAGCAATTATTGTTGCTCCTTTATCTTCTTTCGCTTGGTCAATATATTTTGCAAGTTTATCAAAAGAACCTTCGTGGATTACAGCAGTAATAAAATTACCCATATCTTCTGGAGATCCCATTTTAAAGGATTTGATATCTGCTTTTAAGAATTTTTCTACATCAGTCCATAAACTCTTAGGAACATATGCCCTTGATGCAGCACTACATTTCTGACCTTGAAATTCGAATGCTCCACGAGAAATCCCTGTAGCTACTTGTTTAGCATCTGCACTAGGATGCGCTACGATAAAATCTTTTCCACCTGTTTCACCTACGATTCTTGGGTAGGTTTTATAGTTGTGGATGTTAGTTCCGATTTTAGCCCAAATATCTTTAAATACGTGGGTGCTTCCTGTAAAGTGAATACCTGCAAAATCAGGGCTTGCTAATACTGTATCGGTAATCATGACAGGATCTCCGTATACTACATTGATAACTCCATCAGGCACACCAGCTTCTTTAAAAATGTCTACAATTACTTTTGCAGAATAGATTTGACTATCACTAGGTTTCCAAATTACAGTGTTTCCCATCAAAGCAGCACTTGCTGGTAAATTTCCAGCAATCGCAGTAAAGTTAAATGGAGTGATTGCGTAAACAAAACCTTCCAAAGGTCTGTATTCTAATCTATTCCAAGCTCCAGAAGTAGAATCTGGCTGGTCTTCATAAATCTGAGTCATAAATTCTACATTAAAACGTAGAAAATCTATAAACTCGCAAGCGGCATCAATTTCTGCTTGATATATGTTTTTGGATTGCGCTAACATTGTAGCAGCATTAATTTTAGCTCTATAAGGCCCAGCAATTAGTTCTGCCGCTTTTAAGAAAATGGCAGCACGTTGTTCCCAAGCTAAATCTGCCCATTTTTTGCGAGCTTCTATAGCTGTGTCTATAGCTGTCTGAATATGTTGTTTTTCTGCTTTGTGATACGTCCCTAATTGATGTTTATGGTCGTGCGGAGGTGACATTGTTCCAGTGTCTCCAGTTCTGATCTCCTCTCCGTTAATATATAAAGGAACATCAACGGATGAATTATACATAGATTTATATGTTGCTAGAACTTCTTCTCTTTCGGGAGTTCCAGGAGCATATGATTTTACAGGCTCATTGATCGCTGTTGGAACTTGAAAAAAACCTTTTCCCATGATCTTGTGTATTTAGTTTGATTTGTAAGATGTGTTAGTATACTCAAAGCGGCAAAGATAGGAAATTATGTAGGGTAATATTGATTTTAACCTTTTATAAACATCTGTGGTATGTATTTTTTTTTGTAAGTTGTGCGAAATTTATCCGACCCAAAAATCTATGTGTACAGTAACTTTGATCCCCACCCAAGAAAACGGTTTTATATTAACCTCTAATCGTGATGAGGCTATAAATCGCAAAACCTTAGTACCTGAATTTTATCAAGTTGATAAAACCAGAATGCTATTTCCAAAAGATGCTGTAGCTGGAGGAACTTGGATAGGACTTAGTGACAAGAACACGATGATTTGCCTTCTTAATGGAGGTTTCGAAATTCATGAAAGATTGGTTTCGTATAGGCAAAGTAGAGGGGTGGTAGTAAAAGATCTTTTAGGATCTGATAATTTACAAGAAGATATTCTAGCATATGATTATAAAGGGATTGAACCTTTTACAATAGTTGCGGTAAATTGGCAATCGGATCTTAAGTTTTTTGAGTTAGTTTGGGATGGAAGACAAAAGCATTTCAGGGTTTTAGAAAAAGAAACTCATATTTGGTCTTCTTCTACTTTATATACTAATGAAATGAAGAAGACAAGAGAAGGTTGGTTTGATGTATTCGAGGAAGAAAATAGATTAAGTCCGGATTCGCTATTGGATTTTCATAAGAATGCCGGAATAGGGGATAAGGATGTAGATCTACAAATTGATAGAGGGTTTTTAAAAACCAGAAGTATTACTCAGATTGTTAAAAATGATGAAGAACTTGCAATGCGCTATGAAGATCTTCAGAACAAAGAAGTAAATGTCGTTACCTTTGAGGCGATAACTGCTTAGTCAAAACTAATACTAAGTTACATTTTGAAAACAAGTAGAATTAAAATTTTATACGTGTGATGAATTACACGGGCAAAATAATATCCCTAGCATTTCCAGATACTTTTGTTCGCTTTTCTGACGAAGAAAAAAAATCTACAGGTTTACTGCAGTTTTTTGGTTTAGGAAAAAACGGAATTATTAAAGCTGGTCACGCTGCTTTTGTTCTTATTGAGAATAAAACGGGTATTGCAGAATATTACGATTTTGGAAGATATATAACTCCTCCCGGTAAAGGAAGAGTTAGAAGTGCGGTAACTGATGTGGAATTAGCAATACCTTTTAAAGCTGCTTTTACAGCTGATAGGAAATTGGCTAATGTTAAAGAATTTCTTTTATGGTTAGAAGCAAATCCAGAGAAGACTCATGGCAGTGGTCGTTTAGTTGCTTCTGTTTGTGATTATATAGATTACGATAAAGCAAAGGAGTATGTTTTGGAGACTCAAAACAAAGGAAGTATTCCATATTCAACTTTTAGAAAAGAAGGGAGTAATTGTTCAAGAATAGTTACGGATACAATTCTATATAGTACAGATAAATCCAGAATAAGAACACCATTATTGCGTAATAAATTGTTTACTCCAAGTCCTTTAGGTAATGTGGAAAAAGGATCCATGGAAAATAAGATATATCAAGTAGAGAATGGGGTTTTGATAGAGTATCCAAACTCTGTTTTTAAAGAAAACCTTACTAACTACTTTGATAAAAAAGTACCAAAGTTAGCACAGGAAAAGAACATTAAGAAGCCAGATTTCTTAAAAGAAGCTCATTTTCTATCAGGAATAGGAAGTGGTGCTTATTTTGTTTTAAAAGAATCTTCGTCAATTTCTTTGTTTGAAATCAGGAGGTATACAGAGTATGGGGATGAGGATTTTAAAGGTCTTTTTGAAACTAAATCAACTTTTGTTTATACTAAAAAATATAGGTTCGTGTATGATTCTCATTGTAAATATTGCCATATAGAACAGGAGGGTGAAATAATACGGTTTGATCTTGTAAAGAAACTTAATTCAGAGCAAAAGGAGCACTAAGTTTAAAACTAGGGATAATTACCTTAAACTTTCGAGTAGATGTGAAGTTGATCATGTTATAATGCCCTTTCATAGCACCAAAGGGAGAGCTTAAAAGACATCCGCTATTATAGGTGTGAGATTCTCCAGGTTTCAATACTGGTTTTTTGCCAATAACACCTTCACCTTCTACAATTTCTGTACTACTTAACGCATCTTTGATTTCCCAAAATCGAGAGGTAAGTTGTACAGAGTCTTTACTTTGGTTTTCAATGGTAATTTGATATCCAAAGGCAAAATGAATCTTATAGTTCTTAAAGAACGTACCTTCAAAGGTGGTATCCACCGAAATTTTTATCCCTCTGGTTACTTGTTCAACCATATTAAAAAATAAACATGGATCCGATAATAGTTACTAAAGATCCTATTCCTGCTAAGATAAAAAATAATACGTTTACTAACAGAAATTTAACAATAGTTTTAAGTCTTCTTTGCTGATAGAACTTACGCATTGCTTTGTATAGGTAAAATAGAAAAACTAACATTGCGATACTTGATGCAGCCTCACTTTTGGTGATTTGATCAATTAAAATTGCGATTCCCATTAAAATGAAAAACATGGTTTGCGTATGGAAAATGAAAACCAAATGTTCCATGTAATTAAAAGACCTTCTTATGTAAATAACCCATATAGTTAACGCAAAAAATGGAAGAAAGAAAAATATAATAAAAGGAAGCTTGTTAAAAACAAACTTTAGAAGCTCCATTGGGTTTTCATTAAGATTTTTTGTTCGGATACTTCTTTTGTATAGATATTTTGTGTACCCATTTTTATTGTGCTGTAAACTGTCTAAAGCAATATTGGCAATTAATTGTCCTGTTTTTTTGTAATGTGATTTATAAGTCTTCCAACGATTTTGGACAGCATTAAAAGTATTCATAGTGTCTAACTGAATCTCACTAAAGTAAACAGGTTCTTCTGTGTCTTCAGATTCGGATATGGAATCATTAGTAATAGCTTTTTCTTCAGGTATTTGATCGGATAGGTTTACTTGTAATATTCCATTATTTTGATCATCCGTTTGAGTGGGTAGACTATCAAAATCAATAAATAAGCCACTAATAATGAAAAATAGTATAGAAACGCTGAGGTAAAACCTAAAAGGGTTCGCGTATTTTATTCTTTTCCCTTCTATATAATCCTTGGAAATCATTCCAGGTCTAAACAGTAGACCAACTATGGTATGTCTTAACCTAGAATCATAAGAGAGAATACTTGCAAAAAATTCATTAAAAAAGTCTTTAAAAGAAAGTTTTTTTGTGGTATTAATCTGACCGCAATTATGGCAATAACGATCAATTACATCAAGAGGAATACCACAATTTAAACATTCATTTCCTCTATACTTTTTAAGAAATCTCCCCTTTTCTTTCATTTTTAGTTAATTGTTTGCGTAATAGGACTAAAGTAAAGGTATTTCGTTACAAAACATAAAATTTTTGTATGTGTTGAGATTATAGTTTGACGCTATATGTAAAGAGGAGGGAGACTCAAACGATAGAAATGTAATGTAGGAAAAAAAATTATAACGTTTTAGGTGATTGTTAGCTGTGTTTTTAGTCAATTTTATTGGTTTTTTATCGAAAAATATAATTTAACCTTTATCGATATAGATGGTTTTAAATATTTGATTTTCAGTTTTTTAAATAGTTTAATTAGTAGTTTAGTTAGTGGTTTTTAGGATATTCAGCATGTATTTTTACGTAGTTGTGTTACGGTATAACAATAGAATTTTTTAATACTTAAAACTGGATAGATGAGAAAAACAATACCCTTCTTAAAAGTAGCTTTTGTGCTTTTATTGATTTTTTTGAATACTACATCTGCGAATTCGCAGTACAATTTGGATGCACCATGGATGTCTGAAATTACGCTAAAAGAAAAATCGAATGATCTTAGTGCCCCTAGATTTTATGAGGTAGTGAATGCATTTAATGATTATTGGAGAGAAAAAGATGATGCTGTTAAGGGAAGTGGGCATAAGCCTTTTATGAGATGGCAAGAGTTTTATAAGAATGCAGTTATGCCTGATGGTACTTTACCCACTCCAGATTTCTATTGGAATATTTGGGAGCAGAAACGATCTAAGAAAAATTTTGGACAAAAAATCGCAAATACTTGGTTGCCAATGGGACCTTTTGATCATGATCCTTCTAATTCTTGGTCACCTGGTCAAGGTAGGGTTAATGTAGTAGTTGTAGACCCGAACCAATCTGACGTGATTTATATTGGTGCGCCTGCCGGGGGAATTTGGAAATCTATTGATAGTGGTGAACATTGGGAGCCTTTATCCGATTATTTGCCTCAGATTGGAGTTTCTGGAATCGCTATTGATCATAACAACTCTAATATTATTTATATTTCTACAGGTGATGATGATTCTAGTGATGCACTTGGTATTGGTGTTTTGAAATCTACTGATGGTGGTTATACTTGGAGTAAAACCGGTCTCGATGCAGGTGATAGATACGAAATCGGAAATGATATTTATATCGATCCTGATGATTCTAAAAAATTATGGGTTGCTACTAGTAGAGGAGTTTATAAGACTGAAGATGCTGGTGTAACTTGGGTAAAAACATTATCTGGTAATATCAAAGATATTAAGATTAAACCTGGTGATACTAATGTTGTATATGCAGTAACTTCAAATACTTTTTATAAATCTACTAATGGAGGTAATAGTTTTTTTGCGGTCCGTAATGGGTTGCCAGTGAGTTCTTCCAGATTGGTTATTGATGTAACTCCTGCAAATCCAGAGTATGTGTATTTGTTAAGTGCAGGTTCAGGTAGCTCTTTTCAAGGGGTGTATAAATCTATGGATAGTGGTGCTAACTTTATTAAAACTCTGGAGACAACTAATATTTTCGAAAGTACTCAAGCCTGGTATGACTTAGCTTTAGCGGTTTCTGATCAAGATCCTAATGTAGTATTTGTTGGATGTTTAAATGTTTGGAAATCGACCAATGGAGGAGATGACTTTATGAGAATTAATAGATGGAGTAGTCCAGCCCAGGTTACTTATACTCATGCGGATATTCATTTTTTGCGCTATTATGATGGGAGATTGTTTTGTGGAAGTGACGGAGGTGTTTATGAATCTCAAAATAATGGTGGATCATTTACTGATTTAACCAAAGGACTTCAGATCGGACAATTTTATAAAATTTCGGTAGCAGAAAACAGCAGTGCCGATTACTTAGTTGGAGGTTTGCAAGACAACGGTGGGTATGCTTTGGATGGTTCGCAATGGAATGTGTATCATGGAGCAGATGGCATGGATTGCGCGGTAAAAGGGAATGATTCGGATACCTATTTTGGTTTTATACAGTATGGGATGAATTTATATACCACAGAGGATAGAGGTAAAACTAGAAGTTTTTTGGCATCAGGTCCAGACCGTGGTAATTGGGTCACTCCATTAGTTTCTGATCGTAATGGTAATTTGTATGCAGGATTTAAAAGTTTCTATAAGCTTGAAAATAATTCTTTTGAAAATCAAACAGAATTTGATTTTGGAGGTAATAATATAGAGCATATTGAGTTAGATCCGTCAGATGTTAATATTATGTATCTTGCTAATGATGTAAGTTTGTACAGAAGTATAGATAGAGGAGTTAATTGGTCTAAAGTCTATTCTTTTCCTACGTCAATTACTTCTATTGAAGTTCATAATGATGATAATCAAATTATTTATGTTTCTACTGCAGGATCTATAAGCGGAAAGGTTTTTCGCTCAAGTGATCAAGGAGGTAATTTTATGGATATCTCTGGTGTTCTTCCTCAAGAGGGTAAATTTGTTATAAGACATCATAAAGGAACCGAATCTATATATTTGGGTACTTATTTAGGGGTGTATTTTAAAAATGGAGATCAGGATTGGCAGGAGTACTCAGTTGATCTTCCTAATGTGGCTGTAAGAGATTTAGAAATTAATTTAAAAGACAATTTTTTAATAGCGGCTACTTATGGTAGAGGCGTGTGGAAAGTACCATTAGAAATTGAATTAACTAATGATGATACGGCACCTTCAGTTCCTGCTAATCTTATAGCTTCGGATATTAGTCAGACTTCTGTGGTTTTAAGCTGGAATCCATCATCAGATAACATAGCTGTAACAAGTTATGATATATATGAAGGCGAAGATTTTGTGAAATCTGTAAGAGATATAAGTGCTATGATTACTGGATTGCATTCTGGTACTAATTATGATTTTAAAGTAGTAGCTAAAGATCGAAAAGGCAATCAATCGATTACTAGCGAAATAGTTTCAATAACTACAGATATGATATCAGAAATTGAAATTAATTTTTATAAACCATCTGGGTGGAGTGATCAAATAGATGTTTATTTTTTTAATGCTGCATCAAACTCAACACTTCTAGGAACAATTGAATGGCCTGGGCAGCAAATGAGTAATTATCCTTCGACAAATTGGTATGCATACACCTTGCAGTTATCTCCGGGTGTTAGTGCTGATGATGTGCGGATAGTTTTCAATACGCAAGGTAATCAGACCGATGACCTTGCAAGAAGTACAACAGGATGGTATTATGACGGAATATGGAGTGATGAGTGTCCTGTGGATTGCGATGGGTTAAACTTAGCCGCAATAGATATTTACTTTAAAACACCTACATATAATTGGAATGGATCTTCTAATATTTATGTGTTTGATCGTAACCGAAATATTAGATTAGAAAATACAGAAGTTTGGCCCGGTCAAACTATGACAACTTTATCAGGATCTCCTTGGGTAAAATGGTCTTTTGTAGTTCCTAATGGAGTCTCTCCAGATGATGTAGGGATTGTCTTTAATGATGGTAATGGAATGCAAACTATAGATTTGGAAAGGAATAGAACGGGTTGGTTTACTACTGGATATATAGATAATGGGAAGTATGTAGGGTTTTGGACGGATTCTTGTCCATCATCTTGTGATAAAATAACGTCTAGTGAAGAGTTGGGAACTATACAACCCACTTTTGAATCTTCGTTTGCTAAAGTCAAAAAGGCATTCATATCTCCTAATCCGATTAGCGGAAGGTCAGTATTAAAGTTTCAGGCAAATAATAATGGGGTGTTAGAAATTACTGCTGTAAATGTTTTAGGTCAGAAAAAAGTAATTCACAATCAAAAAGTTGAATCTGGTCAGCAAACGATAAGGTTGAACGGAAATGATATGGATAGTAAAGGGATTTATTTTTATGTAATTTCTATTAACGGAATAAAACTAGAAACTTTAAAAGTGGTTGTTCAGTAATAATTTAAACTGTTCTTCTAAAAAGGCGGAGTCTTTGACTTCGCCTTTTTAATTGGTTATATTTCTAGAATTTCCAATTCCTTTGCCAATAGCTCTGTCGTATCTAGCACCTGGAGCTCTGTAATAAGGGATTACCATATATTCATTTTCGGTCTCATCAAAGTTACCGCTTATAAAACCTGGATCTATAGTTCCATCTGATTTTACTAAAACATATTTGTAATTATTAAAACCTTGTTTGAATATTTTTTTTGCCGTATAAATTGCATTCTCTTTATCATATGTTAGTCTTGTAGATGCATCTATTACGTAATTGTTGAAGTTTCCATAAATATGAATTTCTCCACCATCCAATGGTTCATAGCACTCCAGTGAAAAGTGTATCCAAGCATAATCAGCCTCTGTGTTACTGTTCTCAGCTCTTAAATTTCTTACCACAAAACTACCATTGATATCTGGGTAATATGTATATATCCTGTTACCTCTAACGATATCGGTGTACAAGTAATTATGATAAATTTCTTGAAGATCAATTCCTCTAATATTTGCTGTTGGTGATCTTATTTCTTTATTGTCAAAGAAAAGATATTCATTACCGCCCCAGAAACTAGATTCTGTGTCATATTTATATACCAAACTATTTGCGATGGTGAATTGTGGTACCAAGTTGGTTATAGCATTTTTTAGATCATTGTTTTGTATTACTAATGTCTTTATAGTGCGTTTTGGGTTTTTCAAAATTTCATTAGGCGAGCTGATTTCGAACTGAACAGTTTGTCTTGTGTCTATATATTTCAGATTTCTGGATCTTTTCGTATATACTTTAACATTGGCTAAACTTTCGTAAACAATAAATTTTCTTGAAAAAACAATTTCATCATCATCATTATAAATTTCAATCATATAATTCCCGCTTACTTTCAGACCTCTGGTATCTTCATTAGGGATTCTTAACATATAATGACTATATAATTGCAGAGTATTAAAAGAATTTTCGTAATTGACAATTCTAATATCATCAAAACCATTTAGGTATTCGTTTTTATATAACGGAGAAGGAGTCCAGTCAAAATTATAATGCGTTATTTTATAATAATAATCTACTTCATCGCCATTTATGTCATCAAATTGAATATTAAGTGGTTCTCCGAGTTTTAGAATAGGTGTTCCAGAAAATTCTTCAGTACCAAATAATTGAATTGTTTTGATATGATCAGGTGGGTTGACTTCATCCCTGCTTTCTTGAGCTGTAATAAATGATTGAAAGCCAATAAATAATCCTAAAATTAATAGGGTTTGTTTAAGTTTTTGTGACATTAATGTAATAGTTATCTGTGTAAAGATAAACAAAATGTATGCCTGATTGGATTGATCTTGTTTTAGAGCTTAAAAATTCATTATTTAGAATTGTTATAAATAAAATCTTATAGCAGATGCAGCTTTCACTTACGTGTTTTAATTAGTAAATTTGCACGATTTTTTTAGTTAATTAACATAGACCACAAATATGTCAAAAGACATTCGTATCAGAAAAGGTTTAGACATTAAACTGGTTGGCGAAGCAGAGAAAATTACTGCTGAAGCTACCAAAAGTAATGTTTACGGAATTAAGCCTGACGATTTTCATGGTATTGTGCCAAAAGTTATTGCCAAACAAGGTACAGAAGTTAAAGCCGGCGAACCATTATTCCATTCTAAGACTAATGAAAAAATGCTTTTTCCTTCCCCAGTGAGTGGTGAGGTTGTGGAAATTATTCGCGGTGCTAAACGAAAAATACTATCATTTAAAATTTTAGCAGATAAGGAACAACAGTTTGCAGACTTTGGAACAAAGGATGTAAAGGCAATGAGTGGAGATGATATTAAGTCTCACTTGTTATCTTCTGGTTGTTGGCCTTTTATCAAGCAACGTCCTTATGATGTTATTGCTAATCCTGATGTTGCTCCAAAAGCAATTTTTGTATCTGCTTATGTGACTGCACCTTTAGCTGCTGATTTAGAATATGTATTGACAGGTAAAGAAAAAGAACTTCAAGCTGCTGTTACTGCATTAAGTAAATTAACAGAAGGAGATGTTCACGTATCTGTAGGTAAAAAAGGAAATTCTCCTTTTTCTGGATTAGATAATATAACATTGCATAGTGTAAGTGGGCCTCATCCTGCAGGAAATGTAGGAGTGCAAATCGCTAAACTAGATCCTATCAATAAAGGAGAAGTAGTCTGGATTGTAAATCCACAAGATCTGGTTATTATAGGAGAGTTATTGTTAACTGGTAAGTTTAATTCTGAACGAATTATAGCTTTGGCTGGATCTTCGGTTAAAAACCCAAAATATTTTAAAACTAGAATAGGTGCTGAGGTTTCTTCGGTCATATATGATTCTGGAGTGAAAGATAATAATATAAGGGTTATAAGCGGAAATGTGCTAACTGGAGATAATGTAAAACCTGATGGTAATTTAGGTTTTTATCACGATATGATAAGCGTCATTCCCGAAGGAGATGATTATGAGTTGTTTGGTTGGAATAAACCAATTTTCGATAAGATCTCCCCATCTAGGGCACTAACTTTTTCTTGGTTATTTCCTAATAAAAAATATGATCTAAATACCAATACAAATGGCGAGCATAGAGCATTTGTGGTTACAGGTAATTATGAAACTGTTTTTCCTTTAGATATTTATCCATTGCAGATCTTAAAAGCTTGTGCGGTTAATGATCTTGATGCTATGGAGCAATTAGGAATGTATGAAGTAGCTCCTGAAGATTTTGCGCTGACAGAGTTTATATGTGTTTCTAAGCAACCACATCAGCAGATCATTAGAGAAGGACTAGATTTAATGTTAAAAGAAATAGGATAAGGTCATGAGTTTGAAAAGTAAATTACATAACTTAAAACTTAAGTATAAAGATAAAAAGATGGCGCCTGCATTTAATGCCCTCCATACTTTTTTATATCTACCAAATGAAATTACGCATTCTGGTTCGCACGTTCGTGCTGCTGATGATTTGAAGCGTACGATGAATACGGTAATAATGGCATTAGTACCGTGTTTAATTTTTGGTATGTTTAATGCTGGATATCAGTATCATGTAGAATTAGGAGAGATAGAAAGAGCAACAAATGGTTTCTTTAGTGCTACATTTTGGTCACTGGATAATCTGATTATAGGATTATGGAATGTTCTACCGTTGGTTGTTGTCTCCTATGGAGTAGGATTGGCCGTAGAATTTTTATTTGCAGTAATTAAAGGACATGAAGTAGAAGAAGGCTATTTAGTTACGGGAATGCTAGTTCCTTTGATTGTCCCTGTAGATACTCCTTTATGGATGTTAGCAGTAGCAGTTATTTTTGGAGTGGTGATTGGTAAAGAAGTATTTGGAGGAACAGGAATGAATATTCTAAATCCTGCACTTACAATCAGAGCTTTTTTATTCTTTGCGTATCCTACATGGATGTCTGGAGATAAAGTATGGGTTCACGGTGCTGTAGAAAGAGCTAATGAGATTGCTGGAGGAGCACAATTAGATGCGATATCTGGAGAAACTGTACTTGGTGGATTAGCACAAGGCAAAAATATATTAGGATCAGGAGATGCTACGTATTCCATTATGGATGCATTTTATGGATTTATACCTGGTTCTGTTGGAGAAACATCAGCTTTATTAATATTGTTAGGTGGAGCTTTTTTGATTTTTACGAAAATTGGAAGCTGGAGAATAATGGTAAGTGCAGTATTAGGGACATTATTAATGGGATTAATATTCAATGGTGTTACCAATGCAGGATGGATTGCAGAATCTAGTAAGTTTTATGCTCTAATGAATTTAGAGTTTTGGAAACATTTAATTGTAGGAGGTATTGCATTTGGTATCGTATTTATGGCAACGGATCCTGTAACAGCATCGCAAACCAATAAAGGAAAATGGATTTATGGATTCTTGATAGGATTTATTTCTATTTTAATTAGAGTATTTAATCCAGCGTATCCTGAAGGTGTATTCTTAGCAATTTTGTTAATGAATGTATTTGCTCCAACGATTGATCATTACGTTGTTCAGGGGAATGTTAAGAAGAGAATGAAACGTCTAAAATTAAAAACAGCTTAGTTATGGCGATTAATACAGATAAAAATTCATATACAATTATTTTTGCGATAGCGATGGTAGTTGTGGTAGGTTCTATGTTAGCAGGTATATCTTCGGTGTTAAAGCCAAACATTACTGCTAATAAAATAACAGAAAAGCAACAGAACATTTTATTCGCAATGGGTATTGCGGATTCAGAAGATCCTAACGAATTTGTGCCGGCGGAAAAAGCACAAGAGTTATTCGAACAGTACGTTGGTGATGATCAGTATATCATTACTGGAAGTTCTGCTAAAAAAACAACGGATGCCTTTAATATAGAAGTTAAGAAGGAAAATGATAAGTTGAAGCAGGATGCTAATTATGAGCGTAAAATGCCATTATTTATTGGTAAGAAAGATGGAGAAGAATTTTATGTAGTGCCAATGAGAGGAAACGGTCTTTGGGATGCAATCTGGGGATATGTTTCCCTAGATAAAGAATTCAAAACAGTGAAAGGTGCATTTTTTGATCATAAAGGAGAAACTCCAGGATTAGGAGCTAATATTAAAGAAGCTTATTTTAGAGATGACTTTATAGGAGAAAGTATTTTAGATGCTGCAGGAAACTATAAGGGTATTACTGTAAAGAAAGGTAATGGAGATCCTAAGAATGCTAGAAAAGATGATAATGCAGTAGATGCTATGGCAGGTGCAACGATCACAGGAGATGGTGTAACTGCAATGGTGAAGAAAGGAATCAGAATTTATCAACCATATTTCGAAACTTTAAAAAAATAACAAATGGCTGAAGTAACAGAAGAAAAAGTTAAAGTTAAAGAGCCTAAAGAGCCTTTGTTTTCGAAGAAAAACAAGAAATTACTTTCAGATCCTCTTACTGATAATAATCCAATTACGATTCAGGTATTAGGTATTTGTTCAGCATTGGCAATTACTGCGCAGCTAAAGCCATCTATTGTAATGGCAATCTCAGTAATTTTTGTTCTAGGTATTGGTAACGTGGTAATCTCATTGATGAGAAATATTATACCATCTAAAATTAGAATTATTGTCCAATTAGTTGTTGTAGCGGCATTGGTAATCGTAGTGGATCAGGTGCTTAAAGCCTTTGCTTATACATTAAGTAAAGAACTTTCGGTATTTATAGGTCTAATTATTACCAATTGTATCATTATGGGACGTTTTGAAGCGTTTGCTTTGGGTAATGGTCCTTGGAAATCTTTCCTAGATGGTATAGGTAATGCTGCCGGATATGGAGTATTGTTAGTGATTGTAGCTTTCTTTAGAGAGTTATTAGGGTCAGGTACATTGTTCGGTGCAAAAGTGTTAGGAGATCCAATAGAGAAAACTGGGTTATATGCTTTTGGATACGAAAATAATGGTTTTATGGTATTGGCGCCAATGGCATTGATTACTGTTGGGATTATTATCTGGATCCAGAGAAGTAAAAATAAAGCATTAATTGAAGATCATTAAAATATAGAAACATGGACTATTTAGAATTATTTTTAAAATCGATCTTTATAGATAATATGGTATTTGCATTCTTTTTAGGAATGTGTTCATACCTTGCGGTTTCTAAAAAAGTATCTACTGCAGTAGGTCTAGGAGCGGCAGTTATATTCGTTTTGGCAATTACAGTACCTTTAAATTTTTTATTGGATAAATATATCCTTAGAGAAGGTGCTTTAGTTTGGTTAGGTCCAGAATATTCGGACTATGATTTAAGTTTCTTAACCTTTATTTTGTTTATTGCTACCATTGCAACAATGGTACAATTAGTAGAAATTATTGTTGAGAAATTCTCGCCATCATTATATAACTCCTTAGGTATTTTCTTACCATTGATAGCAGTAAACTGTGCAATCTTAGGTGGATCATTGTTTATGCAACAAAAGGAATTTGCAACTATTACTCACGCTGGAGTATACGGTATCGGTTCTGGAATCGGATGGTTCTTAGCTATTCTTGCTATTGCGGCAATTAGAGAAAAGATCAGATACTCTAATGTACCTGCTCCATTAAGAGGATTAGGTATAACGTTTATTCTTACCGGACTTATGGCAATTGGCTTTATGAGTTTTGGAGGAATGCTAACCGGAGGAGATGAAGAGGAAGCAAAGAAAGATAAGACTGTTCAGGTAGAAGAAAAAACTACCAAAGAAGTGGCAGAAAACACTAACGTTTCAATACTTAAATAACATGATATTTTTAGCATCGACAATTGGAACAATCGTTATTACCATTATTTCATTTTTGGTCTTAACCTTAGTTTTAGTAGGAATTTTATTATTTGCAAAAGATAAATTATTACCGTCAGGACCTGTTAAGATTACTATTAACGGTGAAAAGGAGATAGAAGTAGCTTCGGGAGGTACACTATTATCTACGCTAGGTAGTGAAAAAATATTTTTACCATCAGCTTGTGGTGGCGGTGGAACCTGTATTCAGTGTGAATGCCACGTATTAGAAGGTGGAGGAGAAGCTTTACCAACAGAAACACCACATTTTTCTCGTAAAGAGTTAAAACATGGTGCACGATTGGCTTGTCAGGTAAAAGTAAAACAAGATATGAATATTGAGATTCCGGAAGAAGTATTCGGAATCAAGAAATGGGAAGCTACCGTTGTTCGTAATTATAATGTAGCATCTTTTATTAAGGAGTTCGTGGTAGAAATTCCAGAAGATATGGGATATAAAGCTGGAGGATATATCCAGATTGAAATTCCGCAATGTGAGATCAAATATTCTGATATGGATATTACAGCCCATCCAGAAGAGCATGAAACACCGGATAAGTTTCAAGCAGAATGGGATAAGTTTGGTTTGTGGCCATTAGTAATGAAAAATAATGAGACTGTGGAACGTGCATATTCTATGGCTTCTTATCCTGCAGAAGGTAGAGAAATCATGCTTAATGTACGTATAGCTACTCCACCTTGGGATAGAAGCAAAAATGGATGGATGGATGTGAACCCTGGTGTTGCTTCTTCTTATATTTTCGCACAGAAACCTGGGGATAAAGTAACTATATCAGGACCTTACGGAGAGTTCTTTATTAATGAATCGGAATCTGAGATGTTATATGTAGGAGGAGGAGCCGGTATGGCACCAATGCGTTCTCATTTATATCACCTATTCAGAACATTACAGACTGGTCGTAAAGTTACGTATTGGTATGGTGGACGTTCTAAAAGAGAATTATTCTACTTAGACCATTTCTATGATTTAGAGAAGAACTTCCCTAATTTTAAATTCTATTTGGCACTTTCTGAGCCTTTAGAAGAAGATAACTGGAAAGTAAAGAGTGATATTGATGCGGCAGGAGATGGATTCGTTGGATTTATTCATAACTGTGTAATTGATAATTATCTGAATCATCATGAATCTCCAGAAGATATAGAATTATATTTCTGTGGACCACCATTAATGAACAAGGCTGTTCAGAAAATGGGAGAAGATTTCGGTATTCCTGATGAGCATATCAGATTTGATGACTTTGGAGGATAAATTCCAAATTATATAATAGATAAAAGCCGATACGTCATATTTTGTATCGGCTTTTTTATGCGTTATTGTTTTAGTTTAGATTCGATAAAGTACTCCGAAATAGAAGTTGTTTAAAGAAATACTGGCATCAATACTGTCTCTTTTATTGGTTCCCGTATCTCTATTAGAATTGCTAAAATTATCCTTACTATTTGTATACCCGATTCGACCAATACGAGAAGTTATCGAAAGATCTTCATTAATGAATATATTGATTCCGGGAGCTGCTGTTATACTGTAATTTTGAACCTCATTGGTACTAGCTGTAAGATCATTAAGCTGAAATATTCTATCAGAATCTATTGTGTTTTTTGTGTACCCAGCTTCTAACTCAATAAATAATGAAACTCTTTTTTGCGGTGTAAAATAGTATCTTCCGAAAAGACTAGTGCTATATCCTCTTCCTTTTGATGTATAATCATAGAGATCATTGTCGAAGCTTTCCGTTTTAGAACTAATATATCCAAATTTTAAACCAGCCATAAAACTTGAAGATACGAAGTAGCCTATTTCTGGAATAATACTAAAATTATGTCCTTCCGTTTCGAATTGATACATATTACCGTTTATATCGTCTACGAAAGAATCGGAATTTTGATAAGAATAACTCATAGTTCCAGAGATTGTAAAGTCTCCTTTTTTAAATCCAAATAAAGGATCTTTTTGAGCGTAAGTTTTTGATAATGTAAGTACTGTAATTAGAAGTAAAAATGTTGCTTTCATATTGTCTTGTTTAAATTATGTTATGAATTACTTTAAAGACAATGCGAAAAAATAGATCGTTTATTAATTTTTTGTTAATTTATACTTGTATATTTAGTTAAAGAAGTTATCTGTATTCTAATTTTTTTTGGTTTTTATTTCTATTAATTTAAAGACGATGTTTTCGTTTAATATGTGGCAAATCATTATTGAGGGATTTTTAACATGGGTTATACTTATATTTAATAAGAGTATACGTCACACTAGATCAATCATAATATTTTACTGAAAACAGTTGTGATTATCTAAATAAGTGTTTTTATTTTAGAGTTTTAGAATCAATGAATTAATCCTTATGTTAAGATCTAGTAAATCAATATTTTATGTTGTGCTTTTTAGTACAATGATTTTTGAATCTTTGTTTTCCCAAAACATTAAAATATCTCAAGATTCTTTGGTTTCTATAGTAGAATTCGATGGTGCTTTTTATAATAAATACACCTTAAAACCCTTGACAATCGATAGGTGTTCAGTGTCCAGTTTTTTACAAAGTAATGCTCAGGATTATTCAGAAGGAAATCTAATGGATAATAATGATGCTACGGCTTGGGTAGAAGGTCGATCGAACTCTGGTAAAGGAGAAAAGATTAGGATTACTTTTAATGACAAAGAAGCATTGCCTTATGTAATAAGAATAGTCCCAGGATATTTGAAATCAGAAGAAATCTGGTATAAGAATAATCGAGTTGCTAAGATTAATATTAGATCTATCGGAACTGATGGCGATTCTGAATATATAATAGACGAATGGAAAAATGTAAGTTTTAGAACAGATTCTTTATCCAAAGTATCTGTTTCACCTCAATATATTGATATCAGTCAGAACTATATACAGCATATGGGATATACAGAATTTATAGCGATAGAATTTGAAATTATGGAGGTGGATACTATTGGGGCTACTTATAATGATACATGTGTTTCGGAAATAAGCTTTTTTGAAATAGATAAATTGATGAAAACATATTCTGCTAAGGAATATCAAAAAATAAAGAATTAACACCGAATCTAATTATTTATGAAAAAATATATTCTGGTTTTAATAAGCGTTATTCTTTTAGTGCTGCTTTTTAGAACAACTTCTAAAGGGAAGCACCTTACTAATCATATAAAGGGAATAGTTGAAAATACTATTTCTGTTCCAAATTATATTGATAAAAAAGGAGATTCTATTTCTACAAGAGTAAAGGTTCCAATAGGGTATAAAAGACAAGTGTATCCTAAAGGCTCTTTTCAGGAATATCTTCGTCATTATCGATTGAAAAACCATGGATCTCCGATTATTAATTACGATGCTACAAAATACTTTGCGCAACACTGGCATGATGCGATTTTAGAAGTTCCTGTTCCTGCTAATGGATTACAACAATGTGCTGATGTACTGATGAGGATGAGAGCAGAGTACTTATGGGATCAAAATAGAAAAGACGAAATAGGATTTAATTTTACTTCAGGACATTACTGTTCCTGGAAAAAGTACGCAGAAGGATTTAGACCTAAAATTAAGGGAAACAAAGTAACTTTTCATCAAACGGCAGTATCTAATTCTTCTAAAACTAATTTCTATAAGTATCTCAATCTCATTTATACTTATGCGGGAACTTTGTCCTTGTATACAGAACTTCCTAAAATAAAGGTAAAGGATTTGACTATTGGTGATATGTTGGTAAAGCCAGGATCACCTGGACATATAGAGATGATTGTGGATGAAGTAGTAAATGATCAAGGAGAGAAATTATTTTTATTGGCGCAAGGAAATACTCCAGCTCAGAATGTGTGTTTACTTAAAAATTTTGAAGATACTAGTATTTCACCTTGGTATAGATTTCCAAAAGATAAACCTGTTTATACGCCTAGTTATTATTTTGAAAAGGCATTGTTTGTTAGGTTTAAATAATTCAAAATCATGAATTCCTATTCAGAATTAAGGTGCTATCTTTGCCTTGCTATGACAAGGGAATTAACCAAACAAGAACTTCATAATCTCGCGATGAATATCGTCGGTGAGGAATTAGAGAAAAAAGGTTTCGAATTTATTGCTATTAATAGTAAGCTGGGTAAACATCCGCAGTTTGTATGTATTGATAAATCAAACCAGCGGTATTTTGTTATTGTAAAAGCTATAGCATATCCAGATAACCCGCATAACTACGATATGGTCTGGATGGAAGCTTTTAAAAAGCATGCCAGAGAACAAGAAGCAAAAGTATATTACGCCGGTGTTGGATTGCAAAATTCTGAAAACCCTAATAAACCAGTTTTTTTAAATGAAGAATATGTTTTAGAATATGCAGGATTACAAGTCATAGAAACACATCTTAATTAAAAAATATGATTCGTAATCTTCTTATGTATTGTTTGATAGTATGTCTTTTTTCATGTAAGAAAGCACCAGAACAGAGCCTTAACTATACAAGTGGGAATGCATTTGGTACTACATTTTCGGTTCAGTTCATTGATGAAAATGAAATTGATTTTTCTGTGTCTTATGATAGTATTATAGAGGTGATAAATACTTCTATGTCTACTTATCAAAAGGACTCTGATATTTCCAAAATTAATTTAGGAGATACTACTATTTTGGTTGATGACCATTTTAAAAATGTATTGAATACTTCAAAAAGAATTCACAAAGAAACAGAAGGAGTTTTTGACCCCACAATTGGTGTTTTAGTGAATGCCTGGGATTTTGGACCGGAAGGTAAAATAGTAGTATTAGATAGCCTTAAAATAGATAGCTTGTTGGTTTCTGTTGGCTTGGGTAAAGTTACATTGCAGAATAATAAGGTTATTAAACAACACCCAAATACCTTTATCGATTTTAATGCTTTAGCAAAAGGCTATGCAGTTGATGTATTTGCAGAGTTTTTGGAGTCTAAAGATTTTAAAAATTATCTGGTAGAAATAGGAGGTGAGATTAGAGGCAAAGGTAGTAATTTAATCAAAAAAAAGCCTTGGAAAATTGGTGTGGAAGATCCAAATTTTGATCAGACGCAATCGTATAGTAAAGTGCTTTCTTTACAAAACGAAGCAATGGCAACTTCGGGAAGTTATCGTAAATTTAAGTTGGATGAAAAAGGAAGTAGATATGCGCATATTATCGATACAAAAACAGGATATCCTCATAAGTCCAACCTGTTAAGTGTTTCTGTTTTAGCTAAAACTTGTATGGAGGCAGATGCATACGCCACTGCGTTGATGTCTATGGGGCTAGAAAAATCTAAACAGTTTTTAAATAATCATCCAGAATTGAAAGTATATTTTATTTATGAAGATGATTATAAAGAATTGAAAACATTTACTGTAAATGGTTTTCCTGAAAACTAATTAGAATAAAGCCTCAACTATTTAACCAGTCCTTAAAATCACTAGTTTTTTGTCTGCTTACAATAAAATCCTGATCTTTTGGATTTATAATACTTAATTTAACCCTATGATTGAAATAAGAATCTATTTTTTGAATTGAGTTTTTGGAGATAATTTGACCACGATTAATTCTATAAAATCGGTTAGTATCTAATGAGTCAAATAATTGATCCATAGTTTCGTCAATAATATATCTTTTGTTTAGAGTGACTCCAAAAGTTAAACTCTCTTGAGAATAAAAGTATAGAAGGTCCGCTATTTTAATTTGTGCGAAACCATTTCCTTCTTTCACTAATATCCCTTCTCTTTTATTAGTTATCTGTATGCTACTTAGAAGATTTTTTAGGATAGATGGATCAACTGCAGGTTGTTTCTTAGATTTTCTAAATTTATCTAATGCATGACTTAATTCTTCTTGTTGGATTGGTTTTAGTAAATAATCTATACTATTTACTTTAAAGGCTTGAATAGCATATTGATCAAAGGCTGTAGTAAATATGATAGGTGTATCAATTTCTGTTTTTTGAAAAATTTCAAAACTTAATCCATCAGCTAGTTGAATATCCATAAAAACTAAATCTGGCAGTTTATTTTTTTTAAACCATAGTACCGCATCTTCCACCGTATCGATGATATCTAATAATTGATAATCAAATTTTTCAGCTTTTAGTTTATTTTGCAGTTGATTTGCTGCTCGCGGTTCATCTTCAATAATCAGTATCTGCATAATAGTTTTTTTGATCAGATGATTTTAATAATGGAAGAGAAACGATAAAATGGTTTCCATCATTTTTTATTTCAATAGGTTTACTAGAAATTAGTCCATAACGTTTTTCAATATTTTTTAATCCAACTTTGGTAGATGGTACTTTAGTAGATTTAGGTTGAATTTTATTAAGTATTTGTAAAACATTTTCCTCCACTTTTACATATACAATTAAGGGTTTGGATTTTGAAATTACATTATGTTTTATAGCATTTTCTAATAAAAGCTGAAGACTCATAGGCACAATCATCATATCTAACGAAGCTTCTGGAACATTCCAATGTACCGTTAGATTTTCACCAAACCTTTCTGACTGGATATGAATATAAGATCGCGCGAATTTTAATTCATTTTTTAGTAGTGTCAAGTTCGCATTTCCAGATTCTAATATAAATCGGTAAACATCTGATAGTTTATCTACAAATTCCTTTGCATCTTCTTTAGAATTTTGATCGATGATGTCTCTAAGCGTATTGAGAGTGTTAAATAGAAAATGCGGTTGCGCTTGATTTCTAAGTGTATCTAATTGTGCCTGTACAATCATCTGTTTCGCTTGTTCTTCGTCTCTTATAGATTTCTTTAATCTTACATAAAAGTAAATAGCCTCATATATGGCCATGGTCATAGTGCTAATCAAAATTACCGGGACTAGTATTTTAGCTCTTGATAAAGGGTTGTAATTTAATCCCCAAATAAAAGATAATATCATATTACCAAATACATCAACTAAAAAGACTGTACTAACGATAGCAATAAAGAATAAAAAGATACGCCTTGAATTATCTTTGAAATCAGGAAGTTTTTTTCGTAAAAAAATCATGATAGCCCGAATAATAAACCAATCACAAGTAGAAAAGAATAATGATACACTCCAACTAATAATGGCTTCACCAAAAGGATGACGTACAAATGAATTACTAAAAAGGTAATCGGTAATGAAGCTAAGAATTAAAATCCCTATAATAATAAACCAAAAGTCATCAAAACCTAAGTATTTTACGCGTTTCTTTTTATTAATTAGCATATTGGTTTAGTTATAGTTTAAGTAATGGGATACCTTGTTTTGCTTGATAAAAAGTAAATCCAATCCATCCAGCGTATAACAATCCAAAGATAAGTACCGTAATGATTTGTTTTCTATTAGAAACTCCCCACTTTTTAGATACCCATAATGCGAATAACGGAATTATTTGTATACCGTGCAATCCAAAAAAATGAGCTACTCTAAGATCTCCACTTATGGTACTCCAATTAACTAATGGAAGCCCAGCACCGCCATCAGCAGCTCCTACGTTATGTGCCATCTGTGAAATCATCTGACCACCGATCCAACTTCCGAAAAATACAATTAACCACCCCATTAAAATAGCATACTGGATAGGTCTGTTAGTGTTTAATTTTAGACGTATAGTATCAATGATGAACAATATCATAAGTAATATATTGATTCCAATCAATAAACCCATTGCTAAAAACAACATTCCATCAAATAGTGTTTCTTCATTATAATGCGATCGTACTCCTCTTGAACCTTGATATACAATGATCGCTAATTCAATTAATAATGTCCAGACAACTAAGTTGTTTATAATATTTTTTTTCCTTTTGGAATATGGATAAAAAGTGATTAAATATCCTATAGTTAAGGTGTAAATACCAATAGAGATTGCGAATTTCAATGGTTTAACCCAAACATTCACGTCCATAAGGGTTCTGTCATCAATTAAAAGACCTGACAGGCAGAATATTGTAGTTATAAAATATATGATAACAGCCCAATACAGTATTTTGTTTTCTTTTTTTACTACGTTGAATATTTGATTTAGATATTTCATGATTTTTTTTGTTTGATTGATTTGATGATTATGAATAGTAGAAATCCTATAGGACCTAACATGAATGTCCCAAAAAGACAAGGGACTATTAGTAATTGATGTATTCCTAATTTTTTATTTTGATCGAGTATCCACATACCTACCATGAGATCAAAAGCTAGATAATGTACCCAACCCGCGAGTACTGCGTTTTCTTCTGTAAATAGCTCCATAACAGAAGCTAAGCTTCCGAAATCCATTATTCCTCCAATTTGTATAGCTTGAAAAATATAAAAGGCATACAATAGAGATAGTACTATGGGAATTATTTTAAAATCAATTAGAAATCTAGTTACTTTCCATTTTGGTAATAATACCATAAGGATCCACATTGGCATAGCAGTCATATTGGCTATAGAAAAAATATCAGTGGGAGTCATATCTGTTTCGTTTTTAGTTAATAAATTGATTAAATGATGACTCGAATATCTAGTAATTAGAAGGAAAACGAAAGGATTTAATATTCAATCGTCGTGATTTTATGTTGAATTGTTATATAGACAGTTAATCAATAGAGGAGAGGCAAAAAGTGATAAGAAATTTAATTGCAAATTATAGTTATAAAAATGCTAAAACAGAAGAAGCTATGAAGGACTTTTACTCATTGAGACCAACTGTTACCTCATTTTGATTTTTACCTTTTTTAGATTCTAATTAATTTCAATTAACAACACTTAGTATCATTATTTTTTTATTCCATTGTTTCAAAAAAAAGTATACGTTTTTCTGAAACAATGGAATAAAAATTGATAAAGATCTTATGTGGGAAATTAACTAACTAAAACTAATTCATCAATATGGGCTACAATGATGAGATCAAAATTTTTAATGGCATATTAAAGGGGAACGAAAAGGTATTAAAAGACTTTTATAAAAGAAATTTCACTGTAATCAATAACTTTATTCTTAAAAATTCTGGTACAGAAAGGGATTCGGAAGATATATTTCAGGATGGGCTTATTGTATTATACCAAAAACTAAAATCTGAGACATTAGATATTAGTTGTTCAATTCATACTTATTTTTATGGGATTTGTAAAAATATATGGAGAACTAGGCTTAGAAAAAGTGGTAAGATATCTTGTTGTGGTGCAATAGATGATTTAAATCTGAGATATACAATGGATAGTACTGAGGATATAGTCCAAAGTGAAAGAGAGGAATTGTTTAGAAAGCATTTTTTAAATCTTAATTGTAAATGTAAACAAATTCTAATCTTATTTTTAGAAGGGAAAAGTATGCGAGAAACGGGTTTAATAACTGGTCACTCTGAAGGTTACACTAGAAAAAAGAAGTTTGAATGCAAAAAGAAATTACTAGAAATGATAGAAAAAGATTCTTTGTATTCTGAATTAATGTTTAGATTAAAAACCGATACAATAAATAAAGAGGTTTCTTAAGAATTAAAGATGTTCTAAAAACTTAGTTTACGGTTTATAGCAAACTGGTAGTATTTCTCCTGGAGCTAGACAGTATTTAATAACTTCTTCTTTAGACAGTTCGTTTGTGTAATCAACTTCTTGAACTTTAAAACCAATAGACCGTAGTTTTTCGAAGTAATCCCTACCATAAACTCTTACATGATCATATTGACCAAAAATTTCGGCACGTTCTTTTGGATCTGTAATGCTATTATCTTCAAAAGTAGTTGCTCTGCTAAGATCTTGTGGGATTTGTAAAACAGCCATTCCGCCAGGTTTTAGTACTCTTAATAGCTCTTGCATAGCTTTGGTGTCATCAGGAATATGCTCTAGTACATGATTACAGAATATAATATCATATTCATTGGTAGTAAATGGTAGATCACATATATCTGCTTTCACATCTGCCAAAGGAGAATTTAGGTCTGTAGTTGTGTATTCTAAGTTTTTTAAATTTCTGAACTTTTTATAGAAAGCCTGTTCTGGAGCAAAATGTAATACTTTGGCTTTTGCTGTAAAAAAATCAGTTTCGTTTTTTAGATATAGCCACAGTAATCGATGACGTTCCAAAGAAAGAGTAGAAGGAGCAAGCACATTGTCTCTTTGATTACCATAACCATAGGGGAGAAACTTAGAGAAGCTTTTTCCATCAATTGGATCTGTAAAAGTTTTTCCTTTGAGAAAAAAAGAAATAATTGGTCTTGCTACATAACTCAAACGAATTAAAAGCGGTCTTGGAATCGTGTTTAATATAAACTTGAAGATTTTTTTCATACTTGAAAAAAACTAAACTGCTAATAATTCTTGTCTAAAAGCATCTTCCTCATTAGATTCTATACCTAATGCTTGATATATATATTTAAACGTAGAAAGAATTTCAGGCTTACCATCTACAATTGCTACATCGTGTTCAAAATGTGCACTCGGTTTACCATCTGCAGTAAGTATTGTCCAACCATCTCTTAATTGTTTTATACGATGTGTACCCATATTAGTCATAGGTTCTATTGCTACAACCATTCCTTCCACAAGTTTTTTACCTCTACCGCGTCGACCATAATTAGGCATTTCTGGATCTTCATGCATTTTACGCCCTAATCCGTGCCCTACCAACTCTCTAACGACTCCGTACCCAGCTTCTTCAGTAAATTTCTGGATGGCATATCCTACATCCCCAACACGTTTTCCAACTCTTAATTCTGCAATGCCTTTATATAATGACTCTTTGGTTATCTTTAGTAAGTTCTCAACTTCTGGAGTTATATTCCCTACAGGAAAAGTATATGCGTGGTCACCGTAAAAATCATTTTTAATCGCTCCACAATCTATAGAGATGATATCTCCTTCTTCTAGTGGTGTATTATTGGGAATACCATGCACTACTTGAGCATTTGGGCTCATACATAAGGTGTTAGGGAAATCATATAACCCTAAAAAACCAGGAATAGCCCCATGATCTCTTATGAACTCCTCGGCTAATTTATCTAATTGCAAAGTAGTCACTCCTGGTTTCACCTCTATTGCAAGCATACCTAGCGTTTTAGAGACAATTAGTGCACTCTCGCGCATTAATTCTATTTCTTCACGTGTTTTAACGATAATCATAGTATTCCAAATTATGGGAAGGCAAATTTACAAAGAATATTAGGATTCGATCAATCGATCAAGTTTTAATCTCCAATAAGAACTCTCTTTTTAGTGCTATTTGGACTATGATTTTACGGAGTTTTTCGTGAATTTGATGTGTAATATACTTTTTAATGAAAAAAACATAACAGCCTGAATCTCTATTTTACTTGGGGTTTTTAGTGAAAATTGTAAGTAAACTTTTAAAAAAAATAAAAAATCACGCAGCGTTTTTACTTTTTCAGGTTTAATAGATAGAAAACGCATTATAATATTCATTTAAAAAAGTAAACCATGAAAAAATTATTGATTTGTACAGTAGGCTTAGGATTAATGGTAAGTTGTGCCGTAGAGGATATGAACGACAATGTATCTATTCAGAATAGTGATAAAGAAAATTTTAAAATATACAATAGCTTAGATGGAGCGATGGACAGTTTTGATTTAATTTCTGAAGCAGCTTTTGATGATGTTCAAAGTTCATCTAAAAGTTTTCAGGAAAGTTGCGTTTCTGTCGAGTTGTTAGTTTCTAATCAGGAAAATCCTTTATTAGGTTTTGAGGGATACGATTATTATAGTAAGATGATCTTGAATTATACAGAAGAACAATGTCAGTTTAATGACTGGACTGGTAAACTGGAGTATTATGTTGCTGGAGTATTTAATCAGAAGTGGAAAGATTCTACGATATTCAAAAATGTTAGAGGTAATGATGATTATATGTTTGATGGTTATAGAGTAGCTGAGCAAAATGAAGCTTTAAGTACGGAAACAACAAAGGTGTTTGATGTAATAATAGATGGAGTTATTACAGAGCCTAATGGAGATTCTTATCGATACACAACCAATAGAAATTTTGAGTTTGAGAACCGATTCACTGCAGAAGAAGTTATTATACTTAAGGAATCATCTTCAGTAGAAGGAATTACCGAGACATTCTTTATGAGATCAGAATCTGTCGATGGCTCGCCATTGGTTTATAAAGTAGCTTGTTTTAATAGATTTAATTTTTTAAAATACCCTGTTCAAGGATCGTTAGATTTTTCTAGCAGTTTTGGTATCAACTTCAATATTGATTTTGGAGATGGAGCTTGTGATAAAGAAGTTATATTAACAGGAGATAGCGGAGAATCTATTGTCTTTGATTTATAATAGATAATTTAGTTAAATGTAAAAACCGTCTGTAAACCTACATACAGACGGTTTTTTTATACATTTTTTTGAAATGGCTATTGTTAGATTTTAAAATACTACATGCATTTAAATCATTATTGTTTTATATTAACGTTGTGTGTAATTCTTTATATAAAAAAATCTATCAACCTGATTTCTATGTAAGAAGATAATGTCAATTCGAGTGATCCGACCCAAGGAGGATTGTATCGAGAATAGTTGTTTTCGACTTAAAAAGCCTAATTCCGATAAAATTTTTCTTCGCTTCACTTTGAAAAACCACTCCTTTAGACTTGTATAAACTCAGGTTTAGACTAAAAAGTAAAAGAATTAAAGTTTATAATATTATTTACTACAACCCTTTCCAGTAATAACATATATATCATCCTTTTTTGATAGCTGCAATTTTAATGATTTAATTAAGCTGGTTAAAACCGATAGGGTAGTAGCTTTTTCAAAAGATCCTGAGTATTTGCAATTAAGGATGTCGGCATTTTTCAGTATGATTTTAGCATCATAATTTTCTCCAAGATCGTTAATAATTTGATCAACACTTGTATTTTGATAATTCAAGACGCCGGTTTTCCAAGCGAATCGATTTGAAGGTTTTTTTAATGAATAAATACCATTTTGATCGATACTAAGATTTTCTCCTGGAACTAAATCTCTAATTTCTTTAGTACTATTGTGAACCACTTTAGCAGTTCCATCAATAAGAGTCAGGAGATCTCCTCTAGTATCAGAATGGATAGCAAAAGAATTACCTGTAATTTGTATTTTGGAATATTTTCCAAATAAGATAAATGGTTTTGATATATTATTTTTAATATTTAAAAATACTGTTCCGGTTATATCTGCTCTTCGATACCCTTGTTTTGTAGCAGTAAAGTTTACTTTACTATTCTTTCTAACTACTATAGTACTGGAGTCAGGAAGCTTATTGTATTTTGTGTATTCGGTAGAAACGTATTTGTCTGAGGCGTTATAAGTTACAGTAATGACGCCTTTTTCAATAATTTCATCTGCTGGTTCTAAGTTAGTTACATCTATTGGTTTAGCAATTACATCTTTTTTGGATTCATTAATATGTTCTTTTGTAGTGTTTTTAGTTATAAGGGTATTAGTACCTTCTTTTTCGCGGGATATTGTATCTCTTGTATTCGTAACAGGGTTTGTATTTTCCTTTTGAATAAGAATTTCTTTGTTCGTTTCTTGTGTGGTTATTTTTAATATTTTAGTGTTCTTGATATAATACAAAGTAAAGACACTAATAAGTATTAAGAGAATTAACCCAATTGTATACCATAAAAAAGGACGTTTATGATCTGATTTTTCTTGTACAACATCAAAAATATTGTCAAAGCTATGCCTTGACGATTCCACGACATCATCTTTAAATTTTGTATTCAAAAGCTCTTTTAAAAGGTCTTTATCCTCTTTCATTTGGTTCTCGTTTAGAGATAGCAATTAGTATTTTTCAATTCCGATAGCTCTCATGTTTTCTAAAAGTTTTTTCTTTGCTCTTGTATAATTTGATCTAGAAGTACTTTCTTTAATCTTTAATATTTTTCCTATTTCTTTATGCGAATAGCCTTCAATAGCGTATAAGTTTAATACGTATTTATATTGCTCAGGCAAATCACTTATTAATGTTCTTAATTTTTCTACCGAAAGTTGCTTTGAAAATTGATCTTTTTCAATTTCGTCTAATTCTTGGGCTTCATTCTCTTCAATTAATTCTGAATTATCTATTAAAATAGTCTTTTTCATTTTATGCCAGTGATCAATTGCACTATTCACAACAATTCGTTCTATCCAACTTCCTAAGGTTCCGTTATGTTTATATTTTTTAATATTTTTAAAAACTTTGATAAAAGCATCCTGCACTATATCCTCTGCATCAGATTGATTTTTGCAATAGCGAAAACTTACCGCAAGCATCCTGGGCATAAAGGCATTGTATATTTTTTCCATGGCATCCCGGTTATTCTTCTTACAAGCTTTAACCAGTTTGTCTTGCTCTTCTTTATTCATGAATAAGGGTTAGTGCTTACTCTCATAAATTATAACTGAGAATGTAGGATTTCGCTGCGTCTGCTATTTATAAATTATTGTAATAAAATGTTAAATATACTAAAATGAAATTTTGGATATAAAAAAACAGCCACACTAAATGTGTGACTGCTAGATAACTTTAGAAAATTATATGTTTATTTAATTAGTGACTTTTGAGTCATAGCTGTAGGTTGATCTACTCCTATAAGCTCTAGAATTGTAGGTGCAATATCACCTAATACTCCATCTTTTATTTGTATCCGATCATTGTCAATAAAGATAATCGGAACAGGATTCGTTGTATGAGCGGTATGTGGTGATCCATCGGGATTAATCATTGTTTCACAATTCCCATGATCTGCAATTAATATGGTACTATATCCATTTTCTAATCCGGTTGTTATTACATCCTTCACGCATTCATCTACTGCTTCACAAGCTTTGATAGCTGCTTCCATAACTCCGGTATGACCCACCATATCACCATTAGCAAAATTAAGACAGATAAAATCGGTTTCTCCTTTTTGTAATTCAGGTATAAGAGCATCCTTTAATTCATAGGCACTCATTTCTGGCTTTAGATCATAGGTAGCTACTTTTGGAGAATTTCTAAGAATCCTGGATTCACCTTCAAAAGGTTCTTCTTGTCCACCAGAAAAGAAAAAGGTAACGTGTGGATATTTTTCGGTTTCTGCAATACGAATTTGTTTTTTTCCAGCCTTGGATAAAACTTCTCCTAAGGTTTCTGTAATATTATCTTTATTATAGATTACTTGGATTCCATCAAAATTTTCATCATAATTAGTCATAGTTACATAATACAACGGTAATTTATGAGTGTTGTATTCATGCATATCTGATTGAGATAACATTTCTGTAAGCTCTCGACCTCTATCTGTTCTAAAATTAAAAAATATTACTACATCATCATCTTTAATTGTAGCGGTAGGAGATCCGTTTTCTTCCATCACAATTGGTTTTATAAATTCATCAGTAATGTTGTCACGATAGTTTTTCTGGATGCTCTCGATGGCATTAGTGCTGGATTCTCCGATTCCGTTAACGAGAAGATCATACGCTAGTTTTACACGTTCCCATCTTTTGTCACGATCCATTGCATAATATCTCCCTATTATAGAGGCTAATTTACCTGTAGATTCAGTCATATGTTTCTGAATAGCTGCAATATGATTTATTCCTGATCTTGGATCTACATCACGACCATCTGTAAAAGCGTGTAAAAAAACATTTTCTAGTCCCTTAGAATTTGCTACATCTAATAATCCTTTTATATGATTAATATGTGAATGAACGCCACCATCACTCACTAACCCTAATAGATGAATGTTTTTATTGTTTTCCTTAGCATAATTAAGTGCATCTATCAGTGTTTGTTCATTTTTTAATGTATCATTTTTGATAGCCAGATTAATTTTGGCTAAATCCTGATACACAATTCTTCCAGCTCCAAGATTCATGTGACCTACTTCGCTATTTCCCATCTGTCCATCAGGCAGACCTACATGAAGACCATCAGTTCTTAAAGCTGCATTAGGGTATTTTGTGTATAAACTATCTATAAATGGGGTTTCAGCATGATCTATAGCAGAAACTTTAGGATCTGGAGATGTTCCCCATCCATCCAAAATCATTAAGATTACTTTTTTGTTCATTTTCTCTATGTGATTTGATATTTTTCAATCATCTATGTTAGTGATTGTTGAAAAGCATAACAAGAAGCTAAATTACGATATAGAATAGAAGCACCCAAAAATCAATAAACCTCCATTGCATATTTGATTAAGTTCCAACAATTTGTTTGGATATTTTTTTGAGAAACTATTAATGGATTCTTATAGTTCAGGTTTAAAATGGATTATTCTTAGAATTTACTTTGTTTTAATGATGATAATTTAATTCTTTTAAAAATGAAAAAGATGATCATATACTATTCTAATACTCGCTTAAAAAATTAATCTATTTCACTGATGTCTAAATTGAAAATCTCCAATACATTTTAAAAATGTTAATTTTCACAAAACGTTATCAGAATATTTTGTTATTGATTGGTTAAAGTTGTGTTATTTTCATTTTGTCGTGTAACAAATATAGAGTACCATAAGTCTTGTAATTATAGAAAGCTAATAATCATAACTTAATAAATTACAACATCATGAGAAAAACAATTGTAACTGCATTGACTGTAATGTTCATCACATCTGCTAGCTTTGCAACCGAAAAAAAAATGACGACGAATAGTCATAATTATGAACTTATTACGAATCAAGTAAGTACTTTTTGCATGGCAATAGTAAAAGGTGAAACTGACACAGTAAAGAAAATGATAGAACTAGGAAGCGATGTAAATAAAAAATCAGAAGGAATGACTCCATTAATGTATGCTGCTCGGTATAACAGGGTTGATATCATTAAAGTTTTAGTAAAAAAAGGCGCTAAGGTTAAAGCAAGAGATAGTAAAGGTAATACTGCAATGAAATTTGCGAAATTATCCAATGCTAAAGAAGCTATTGCTCTTTTGGAAGAACTATCATAATATTTTAAAAATTTAAATTATTAAAACTTCGCTTATAGGCTTTCTAAGCGAAGTTTTTTATTCTCCACTGTATTCTTTTATCGCTTCCTGAATTTTTTCTATACGATTATCAGGGTCTGGATGCGTACTCTGAAATTCTGGAGTACGATTAGGGCCAGCAGCATTTTTTAGAATTTGCATAACACCAATCATTTCCTGTGGATTATAACCAGAATTGATCATAAACAAAACGCCTAATTTGTCACTTTCTAATTCGTCATCTCTACCATTACCCAAAAGTACATTTTGTCCTATTCCATTTACGAGCCCTCCAGCATCGGCACCAACAGAAGCTCCGGTAGAAATAGTTTTCCAAAACTCATGTTCCGCTATTCGTTCTGCAGAATGTCTACCTAATACGTGTCCAATTTCATGCCCCAGCACACCTGCTAGTTGATCCTCATTCTGTAATTTAGAATAAAGAGCAAAAGTTATAAATATTTGTCCTCCGGGTAGCGCAAATGCATTGATCGTATTAGGGTCAGCTAAAAGATGAAACTCATATTGGTAAGGTGATTGTCTTGCCATGGTATTTGTGATAAGCTTACTTCCTATATTATCTACATAATTTTGGAGTTTTTGATCTGGATAAAGACCACCATGTTGTCTGGTTATCTCTGGTTCACTCTGAAGTCCTATTGCTATTTCCTGATCAGTGGTCATATTTATATTTTGGACTCTATCAGTATACTCATTAAGGGTTTTATTGTTACACTTTTTAAAGAAGGCAAAAGCCACAATAGCAACTCCTATCAGTATTCTTATTTTTAATCCACCACGTCTCATGGAGTAAGTTTTTAGTTAATATACATATGTTTTTAGTATTCATAAAGTTACTAAATATAAAAGTTGCTTACCAATAAATGCAAAAATAACATTTTTGATAAGCAACCACTAGAGGTGTCGTGTTTTGGTTATTGAACACAAATAATGCTAATTAGCATAGCAGATGTAAGCTTAACGATAAAAAAGTTGGGTATAATAATACTTCCCATCTTGATCTTTTATTGCAGAAATACCAGTATACATATAATTACCTTCTATATTTTCTTTGTGTCCGGAACTATTAAGCCATCCATTTACAACACTTTGTGCATCCGTATAAAACCTAGCTACATTTTCTGCTGTTCCTGTTGCATTCTCTTGATCACTTAAAGCGTTTCCTCTTTGATTAAAATTATCATGATTGATCTGATTTACAGAAATCATATATTTAGTATGATCAATAGCTAATTGTTCTGCTGTTCCATTTTTAGATAAAGTGGATAACCCTAAACCATCACGATGTTGATTGACAAGTGCTAATATAGCATCAGAAATATTAGTTTCATTCGTAAGTCCACTTGTTTCTGCATCTGTTATTTCACCATCATCTTCAGAGGAACATGAGTATATTGTTGTGATAATCAGTGTTATGTATAATAATTTAAAAATATTTTTCATAATATATGGGGCTTTTATATTATAACTAAAAGAAATTAGTTTTAGTATATGTTACAATAATTTAGGATTAATGTCTAATACGTTTTGATCCATATATTGTTGTATGAATTCTGAAGTGAAATTAGAGCTACCCATTAATACTGTCTTTTGCAATTCAGATTTAATATCAAGTTTTTTAAATTCTTTAAGCATTGGCACTGATAATGGCGCGTAGGAGTAATGCCATGGTTCATATTTAAATCCTTTCCTATCTTTTTTGTTTGTATAAACAAGATAGAAGCCAAAATTGTTGGCGTTATGATCCATCCAGGTTTTGAATCTAGTAAAAGGTCCTTCATTAAGAAAATGCTTTTCTAAAAGCACACTTTTAGGTTGTTTAACACTTCCGTCAACAATATCGAGATCTGTACCCCAATGATGACGCGAAGTACCAGGAATGGTAGAGTATTCAATTATTTTATGAATTGCTTTTGTAGGTGATAATCCACTCGCAGTATATCTTTCATATTTGCGTTCCCAAATACGATTTTGATGTTTATAATCTCTATAACTGGAAACAACTTTAAGTTTAATACCTTGCTCTAAAGCTGCACTTTTCATTTTTAAAAAAGCTTGATGCGCTTTTTTACGTAGTTTATGTCCTTCGCCAATAAGTGTAGGGTTTCCTTTTCCCATAAGATCACCTTTGGTATATTGCGACTGAAAATCAGCAAATGATATAGAAGATAATCCCACCAGTCCCATCGCACTTACTTGAATAAATTTTTTTCTTTGCATTATCGGTAAAATTATCTTTTAGAGTAGAAAATGATTTTTATAATGTTTCTGTAATTTAATAAATTAAAACGAAATGTCGCAACTATATTGCTAGAATATTGCTGCGACATTTTATAATTTTTTAGAAATAAATTACTGTCTCTTATAGAATTTTATGTCTATGAAAGTATACCATCTACAATACCATATTCCAGAGATTCATCTGCATCCAACCAATAATCACGGTTAAAATCTTTCAATACTTTATCAATATCTTGACCGCAATTATCTGCTAGGATTTGAGCGCTCAATTCTTTAGTCTTTAAAATTTCTGAAGCCTGAATTTCGATATTAGAAGCCTGACCTCTAGCTCCACCACTGGGTTGGTGTATCATTACTTTAGCGTGAGGTTGGATAAATCGACGTCCTTTTGCGCCTACGCTTAAAAGAATAGATCCCATAGATGCTGCTAATCCGGTACAGATTGTAGATACAGGACTTTTTAAAGCTTTAATAGTATCATACATAGCGAATCCTGATGTTACATAACCTCCAGGACTATTAATGTATAATTTTATTTCTTCATTACTAATCATATCCAGATACATCAATCTGTCAATTACATGTTTAGCTGATTTATCATCGACTTGACCCCATAGAAAAACACTACGCTCTTCTAGAAATTTTTTGTCTATTATATCCTGAATTTTTCCTGATTTCTCTTTCATTTGATTTATTATTATATTTCTAATTGTAGTTAAAAGTATAATTATTTTTGATAAATAACGGTATACATTTTTATCATTTCATAAAATTTTATAATTGAAATTTTAAATGTAAAGAATTACGTTCTTTTAATCTTGACTTTAAATACTGTTAGGATGGTTGCAATCTGAATAATTAAACTATTACCTTTTTATTGTTTGTGGATTATAATTTTTTTATCGTCATTCCTGTAGCTTGACCAATTATAGTAATATCAATAGTATTATTAGAGTTTACACCTCTTATTTTGATTCCATAACTTTGAAATGCACTTAAACTTAAAATCATTTTTCTACTTGCGTTAGCATATCTATTAGCATTGTTTCCTCCTGGTATTGAAAAAATAGTCCCCGTATTTGCTATAGGATTTGTGTTTTCACTCACGACTACTTCAAAGGATGGTCTGTTAGCATTTTCATCTTTTATGACACTAACTGTATAAGAAACTTCATAAATTCCTGTCTCCGTTATTTGAACCTGATCATTAGCTATATTATTTATAGAGCCACTAGATACTCTAGCGGTGTTAAGTGGAATTTGAAAACCATTATTATTGAATCCATTAACAGATATGTCTGAATTAGTGGTATTGTATTTATCTACATATGTAAGATTTGACGAAGTCCCGCCTCCTCCTGAAAGATTACTAATTAAGTGCCAGTTGGCACCATCACTTTGAACAGTTATTACAGTATTGGCGGATATTGTTGTTTGCCCTGCATTAGAAAGATCTTGATATGAAGAAATGGTAATCGTCGCTCCTGTGTGATTTTTAAGAATATATACGCGTCCGTTACAGGTATTTGCATTGGGTAATGTAATCATATGATTACCTCCAATAATTACAGTATGGTGATCTTCATCTAAAGTTAGGTTTCCTGTGGTAGTTATTAGAGATTGTGCAACAGATCCATTTACTTGAAGTGTAGAAGTGGCCAAACTACCTGTGTTAATACCTACACGAGGTTTAGCAGTTAAAGCATCTGCACTTCCTTGAATACGCATTAACTCTTTAAGAGTTTGATCCCTATAATCAAATCTTTTAAAAATAAAAGGTTCCAATCCGTCATCACCAACTATAAATTCAACTTCACCTTGATTATTAATTCCTCTTGATCCAATTTCAAAGAAATCAGTTCCTGCAGCACTTCCTTTAAGTCTAAAATTACCATCCGAATTTGTGAAAAACATTGGTTTATAAAAAGATGCTGCTGCTGCTGCAAATTGAAGGGCCGAAATTGTTCCATCTCCATTAACATAGACCAAAGGTTGGTTGCCATCATCATAGTCGGCAAATCCCTGGGTTAACCCTAATGTACCTCTACGACCAAACTGCAAAAGAGGTAAGTTATCTGATCGAATCTCCATTTTGACATCATCTTGATGCCCTAAAAAAGAAGTATTAGGTAATCCTAAATTACCATCTACTAACCAATTGTCATTAGCTGTAGAAACCCAATTGGTGCCATCAAAGACAAAAATTTTGTCTTCTTCAAGATTGTATAAAATAGCGCCTGTTGCAGCTCCTGTTACTCCATTCATTTCTGCGGTAGTTGCGGCGGTTGGTAACCCCATAACTGAACCCGCATCTATTTGAGCAGATACTTGTGTTAGAAATAGAAGGAGTATAACAAATAGTAGTGTTTTCATATAACATTATCGAGATATAAAATTACATCTAAGAAAGTAGAATGAATTTTTAAGAAAGCAACTAAATTAATATTTTTCCCCGATTTTTCTTTAAAATATTTAAAATATTCTAATCGAGAGTTAGGTGATCTAAATTGTATGATATAGAATGATTTTTATCTTGTGATATACAAATACCCAGCTCTATCTTTTGTTCCTTTAACGTTTAAAACATAATAATAAGTTCCTGCAGGTAATTCTTCTCCTCTAGCAATCGTAGCTCTTCCTTCAGAAATACCATTAAAACCTTCTGAAGTTTGTTGTACTTCGTGATATGCATTTCGATTATATACTAAAACTCCCCAACGATTGTATACGAATAATTCATTATCTGGATATTGTACTAATCCTTGTATTACAAAAGTATCGTTGAAACCATCTCCATTAGGTGAAACTGCTGTAAAAACTTCTAAATCACCATCTAATATTACACCAGAAGTACCAAAGGTAAGTACCACATAATCATCAGGGATAATTAAGTCAGAGGTGATTTCGCCGGTGTCAAGATCTCCGGTTACTGTAGTGTTTCCAAGATTAACCCATTGTTCTAAATTTGGATCCCATCCTACTACTCTTAGATCCGTTAAATCATTGACTAAAGTTGGGATATTACTATTGGTATCCCAAGTTAGTGTTACTCTAGTTCCCTGATCTCCATCAACATCCCAAAACTCAAAAATACTAATTCCAAATAATAAATCTCCAAAGCTATTAGTGTCAAAGTTACCTGGAAAGAAGTTTGGGAAATTTGGGTTTTCAAAGAAATAAGCCGCTCGAGCAGTATTATTAGCTGCTTCACTTTCTATACGTGCAGGTCTATGACGAAAATCATCACCAATAGGAAATGAAAAATCAAGCTGACCAGTTATTGTAGCATAACCATCAACATAACGATCATTGTTTTCTCCTAAATAAGGAGCATCATTAAGGTAATCTAAAGAAATATTTATTTGATCTCTTGGTGTAAAAACTCTTCCGTTTGTGAATTCCTGAAAATTAGTAACACCTACGGGAACTTCCAGAAATAAATCATCTAATACATCAATTTCCATATCATGGAAAATTGGGCGATTAGTTCCAGAAATTGTTAGACTATTTTGATTGAAGAAACCAGTAAATCCAACGTTTTGATCGAAATTTCCATCATTGATCAAATCTAGGTGAAATCCTACTTGACCTTGGTCATGTATTTGAATGTCTCCATAGTTATGAAAAGCTTGTTGAGAGAATATCGTTAAGTTGATACTTAACAAACATATGACGATTATATATGTAAGGTTTTTGTTTTTGGGGAACATTAATTATGGTTTTAAAGTAATATTGTTACGCGAATATAAGTAAAAAAAACAAAAATAATTGTTTTTATTTTACGTTTTTACCGTAATTAATCGATTAAATACACTTAATAATCGATTAAATGCATTTTAATGGTGTAATCTGTCAGTCTAGTAGGATAATTTAGATTTTTGAAATAAGGGAAATTTTAGTTTATAATAATCCCTTAAATTCGTTTTTAAGAAGGTCGGCAAGTATTCTTTGCACTGAGATTGGTTTTCCCGATGTGAGATACGGTAATTTTTCTATTAGAAGATTTTTCATTATGACGATGTTTTAATTTATTATTTTATTATTTTACTTGTTAAGTATAATTAGAGCAAAATGAGGGTATTTTTATTTTGTAATTCAATTCGTTGTATGCTTTTAATTGGGATTTACTCTGAATGTTATTCTTCTGTTTGTAATAACTGTTCCTACGCCAACGGCAAAACCATTTCCAAATTCAGAGGTAGAGTTAGATACCGTAGCAGTAGAGGTAATGATACTTCCTGGTGGAATTGCAGATCCTAAAGATATATTAATGTTAAACCTATTAGTATTATCTGTATTACCATCGTTACCAGTGTATAGGGATGTCGTATTATCTATATCAGCACCACTTCCTTCTATACCTGAACCTAAATATACTTGACCTTCTCCATAATCTTGTGTCAAACCTAATTGATTATCTCCTACAGTAGCTGTTCCTTGATTAATATCTGTGAGAAAAACTTCTATAGTTGCTCCGGGACGTGCCCAACCAATAATTCTCAAAGTGGTTCCAAAAATAGTTGCCGATTCAAAAATGGGAAAGTTAAGGCTACCATTTGGTCCTACATCAATATCACCAATATCATTGATGGTAACACCATCATTTGCAATATCTATACCTAATGCATCCGCAACTGTTCCATTAGTATATATAGAATTTTGAGAAATTAAATTTCCAGATGTTATTCCACCTGTTAGTGTTATACCAGATCCTGCATTAGTGTTAATTATATTATTAGTAATTGACGAATTATCTTGTGCTAAATTGATACCACTAAGTTGTGCACAACCAGTATCACTACCAGCGGTAGTTATTGTATTTTCTGTAATTATTACATTACCTTGGTTATCAAAAATTCCAGTGGATGCCGAGCTATTTATAAGATTGTTTTGTATCGTAACTCCGCTTCCGTTATTAATTCTGATATTGAATTCACAATTTCTAAATCCATTATTCGTAATATGATTGTTTTGAATAAGGGTTGATGTCCCACCATTAACAGAAATTCCAAAATCAGTATTTGAAGCAATATAATTCCCATCAATGGTGACTGTTCCATCATTAATTTCGAATCCATCATCGACATAACTCCCTACACCAACAGGACCAACTACTCCCAGAGCATTTACTCCTAATAAATTCTCAGTAATTAGATTTCCTGTACCCGAATCCTGACGTATAGCTCTTCTATTTCCTCCATAAACAGCAAGATTTCTAATCACAGTATTTGAAGCTTGTAATTGTATAACATCGCCATTATTACTTCGCACCTGTATTTCGGGTAAATCATAATTTGGCAAAGTGCTTGCCGAAACACCAACATTGGTTCCGCCAGACCCAATAGTTCCTGTATTAGTATCTCCTGAATATGCTGTTTGCGTTCGACCATCGATATGCGTAGCATCATCTGTAATCGCATCAAGAGGATCACTATTGGGTAAATCAATATCAAAAAATCCACTGGCAAAATTGACATCGGCAGTTCTAACTAAAGGATCTCCGGTAGGAGGAATCATAAAGATAGAAGTGTCTTCTCCAGAAGCTGGATCAAAAATACTATTTGCCTCAATATCTAATCCTGTTTCATCTAGATTATTAGCATTAATAATGAACTGACCTAATGACCCCTGCCCATCGGCATTGGTATTGACGATAGTATTAAAGTTAAAACCAAAATCTACATCTACAGCCCCTTCATTTTCTATAGTAATTGTAGAGACAGTTTGTGAACCGGCAAGAGTACCTGCTGCTACATCTTGATTAGCAGGATTAGCACCGCCAATTTCATTTATTACTGTTCCAAGTGCATTCGCGGCGTATGTAGATCTAAATGTTTGGATAGGTAAGCAACTACAAGCACCGCCACCTCCTCTGGTTGAACGCACTGTGTTATTAACTATACGTAAGCTATAGGTTCCATTTGCCATACCACCAATATTATACCCTCCATTTACATCGGTAATATCAGAGTCTATCAAAGTACCAGTATTATCATAGAGTTCTACTGTTGCACCTTCTATGCCTATACCTGAAGCTGTTGCAAGATCCCGGCCAGCACCTCCTGGATAGTTAACATCCTCATAAACAGTACCGGTTATTAAATTACTAGGGACTTTTAATAAAACTGAATTAAGTAAGACAAAATCACCACCAGTTTGAATATTAGTAGTGGCGGTGGTTTCTCCTTGTGTAATTAATGAAGATATATCATAAGTGTCCAGATCAAAACCAAATAAAGAAGAATCATTTATAGGTGGATCAGGGGGAATAGGAGTATCATCGTATATTGTAGAGTTGAATACACTTTCCAGAGGCGGTATATTGTTTCCATCTCCTGTAAGGTTAGTTGTTCCTGCTGTTGTTGTAATAGATATTACCTCATTTCCTGTTCGTTGTGGATCTCCTTCCCAAGATAAAACAGAAGTTTTAGATCCTGCAGAGCCAATCGCAAAAAAACCACTTAACGTATAATTTGTAGTGGTATTCACCTGGCCATCAAAACCATTATACATATTAATACTCACAGCAGGTAGCGCAGGATTTGTATAAAAAATATACAATGCCCATCCTCCAAATACTGCAGTACTACTACAATAAGTAAAAATATCATCAGTGGTGTCAATGCTCAGACCAGAAAAATCATAGGTATTTGTTGAAGGATCTGGAATACTTTGAACTATAGAAGTTACATCACTTACCATACCATGATAAATACCAAAAGCTGCATTAACTAAATCGGCTGTAACTGCCTGTCCTTCAAAGAGAACTACATCATCTGCAGCTGTGCTTGAGTGAGCCCAAGTTAAATATGCTTTTTCTATTGTTGATCCTACTGGTATTTCAGTGGTTAATGTATTCGAAGAAGAAGTTGTAATAGCACAAGGATCACCTGTTTCGTCTTCAGTTCTCAAAGTTCCCGCAGTTAGCGCATAATCGTAATATCCATTAAACTCATCAAATAAAGTGAGGATAATATCATCATTTATGGGAGTATCACCATCATCATTTATTGTAATGATTCCATTTTGCATTGCCACTGACGCATTGCTTATATTGCTAAGGTTTACAAAAAAGGTTTCATCATTTTCTCCAAAAGTATTATTTATAATGGGAACTGTAAATGTTTGTGGTTCATTAAGGTTTCCAACAAAGTTTAAAGTACCTGAAGATGTAACGTAATCAGAATCCGCAAAAGCAGTATTGTTTACGGTGTTATAATCTACACTAAATCCCCCAGGGGCAGTACCTCCGGTAAGACGAGCAGTAATAGTTGCAGTTCCTATATTTTCATTAAAGGTTTGATCAATAACAGCTACTGTAGGACCAAAAACAGCTGAAATTGTTAAATCATCAATAAGTGCAAATTCACCGTTTTCCCAATTACAAAAACCACATCCTCCATTATTTATAAATCTTATTGTTGTATTGGTAGAAATAAACCCGCTAATATCTTGACTAAAACTACCATTATTAGAACCTGTAAAAGATCCTATATTAGTAAAGTTAACACCATCATTGGATACTTGAATAGTTAATTCCTCTCCAGTTGCTCCGCCATCCAATCCGCTAGTTTGCCAGTCAAATGATAAAGTAGCAGAGGATGCTCCAGTAAGGTTAGCTGTCCTTCTTACATTTTCATCATTTACGAATAACCAATCGAATCTAAGATCACCACCAGTTACCCTAATAAATCCATTATTTGGACTATTATTGTCATTTGTTTCGATCCAGTTTCCTGCCCAATTTTGAGTTCCATTATTGTTGGCATACGATACAGTATTAAAATTGTCAATATATGTTTCTTGAGAAAATATAGTATTGGGAAATAAGTATATAATAATAATACTAATAATTATAAACTGAGGGACCCTTTTATGTAATTTCAATATTATACCCATATGCAGATTACTTTACAACAAACACTACATTAATTAATGAATTGAAATCAGGAGGTGTTCCTATAATATCATAAGTCATGACTCCCTCATTAACGCCTTCTCCTGTTCCACCAATTGAAATATTGTTAAATACAAAGGGGTCTGCATATGTCACATAATAATATAGTTCGTCTCTATTATATGAAGGTATTGCCCCAGGAGCTCCATTACTTGAAGCAGTTCTAGGAGTAACACCTCCTACCGGATCTGGAGTTAAAGAATATTGTTTCAGGTATTGATCATACAGATCTACTGTTCTCCCAGTTCCAGTTGATGATGCGTCAATAGCTATAGAAGGTGGATAAAAGATTCTGGAAGATTTAGTCGTGTTAGATTCTACAATATCACCATTACTATTTACTCCCAATAATTTTACAGAGGAGTCAGTACCTTCAAAGTTAGCAGGAGTTTGTCCGTACTGAGAAAACTCTATTTGATTATCGTTTTGAAGCGCTAATGTCTTAACTAAATCAGCAGGGTCACCTTCATTTCCTCCTGCATAAAAATCTAATCCATTATTGTTGCCACTAGCTCCACTTCCTAGGGCTATAGCTCCAGGGTAAGCATTTCCTGAGTTTCTGAATGCAATTCCTAATGCATTAGCATTATTCGTTCTTCTTAAAGTTAAGGTAGATCTAATATTAGCACCAGTGTCAAAATTTAGTTGATTAGTACCCATATCAACAGTTCTGTTACCTGTAAGTGTTCCATTAACGCTATATATGTTTTCGCCGTTAATTACTTGCCATCCAGTGCTGGTAAAACGGTATACTTGATCATCATCAAGATTATATACTAATGCTCCTATTTGCGGCCCTGTTATCCCATTGATTTCTGTGAAATCTGTAGCTGTTGGAAGACCTAGTAAATTACCAGCATCTATCTGTCCAACTAAACTAGATACATAAAAAATAAACAATAAATAAAAAAATATTTTTTTCATGTTTTTGATCTTGAAAATTTTGATCTATAGCTTACTAAATTTTAAAAAAATATTAACACGCTATAAATTAGGGTAACCTAATGATTGTAAACATAAACCCAAGGTCAGCTAAATCTAAGTTTGTTGTGCCGTTATCATTATCTCCTGCTCTTATTCTAAATCCAGTTGAGGAAATAGTAGAAGCTATATATCCAACTGTTGGGTCATCATAACCGCTTCCTCCATTATCAGGGCAATTACCACCACAGTCTTCAGGTGTTATCTGTATGATATAATTAGTGCTTCCAATATCAGGAAACGTAACATCAAACAATCCTTGACTTACACGCGTGATGGTTGCATTATAAACAGATTTAGAAGCGGTTCCACTTAATTCATCTGCATTATGTCTTCCAGCAGCATAAATAACAGGTGCATTTAGATAGGCTCCACCATCTGTTCCAACAGAAATTTGATTATTAGCATCACTACTTATTACATCTACTGTGTCCGCAGGTGGAGTACCACTTTCGTTAGTATATGTAATATCACCAGTAGAATTATCTTGAGATATGGTGGTTACAGTTTCATCAATATCAACAATCGTTCCTCCTGTGAAGTTTACAGTTGCAATTCTATTACCATTAATAACATTGGTTACACTTTCTATATAACTAGGCCCAGTTGGTCCTTGGTTTCCAGTTGGCCCTTGATTTCCTGTTGGTCCTTGGTTCCCCGTTGGCCCTTGGTTTCCTGTTGGTCCTTGGTTACCCGTTGGTCCTTGATTCCCTGTTGGCCCTTGGTTTCCAGTTGGTCCCTGGTTACCCGTTGGTCCTTGATTCCCTGTTGGTCCTTGGTTACCCGTTGGCCCTTGATTTCCTGTTGGTCCTTGGTTCCCTGTTGGTCCCTGGTTTCCAGTTGGCCCTTGATTTCCTGTTGGTCCTTGATTACCTGTTGGTCCTTGGTTTCCAGTTGGCCCTGTTGGTCCTTGGTTTCCAGTTGGTCCTTGATTTCCTGTTGGTCCTTGGTTACCCGTTGGTCCCTGGTTCCCTGTTGGTCCTTGATTTCCTGTTGGTCCCTGGTTTCCTGTCGGTCCTTGGTTACCCGTTGGTCCTTGATTACCTGTTGGTCCTTGGTTACCTGTTGGTCCCTGGTTCCCTGTCGGTCCTTGGTTTCCTGTCGGTCCTTGGTTTCCTGTTGATCCTTGATTACCTGTTGGTCCTTGGTTCCCAGTTGGTCCTTGATTACCAGTTGGCCCTTGGTTACCTGTTGGTCCCTGGTTCCCTGTCGGTCCTTGGTTTCCTGTTGGTCCTTGATTTCCTGTTGGTCCCTGGTTCCCTGTTGGTCCTTGGTTTCCAGTTGGTCCCTGGTTACCAGTTGGCCCTTGGTTCCCTGTTGGCCCTTGATTTCCAGTTGGTCCCTGGTTTCCAGTTGGCCCTTGGTTACCTGTTGGTCCTTGGTTACCTGTTGGTCCCTGGTTACCCGTTGGCCCTTGGTTCCCTGTTGGTCCTTGGTTTCCTGTTGGTCCCTGGTTCCCTGTTGGTCCCTGATTTCCTGTTGGTCCTTGATTACCCGTTGGTCCTTGGTTACCCGTTGGCCCTTGATTTCCTGTTGGCCCTTGGTTTCCAGTTGGTCCTTGATTACCAGTTGGCCCTTGATTTCCTGTTGGTCCTTGGTTACCTGTTGGTCCTTGGTTTCCAGTTGGCCCTGTTGGTCCTTGGTTTCCAGTTGGTCCTTGGTTACCCGTTGGTCCCTGGTTCCCTGTTGGTCCTTGATTTCCTGTTGGTCCCTGGTTTCCTGTCGGTCCTTGGTTACCCGTTGGTCCTTGATTACCTGTTGGTCCCTGGTTCCCTGTTGGTCCTTGATTTCCTGTCGGTCCTTGGTTTCCTGTTGGTCCTTGATTACCTGTTGGTCCTTGGTTCCCAGTTGGTCCTTGATTACCAGTTGGCCCTTGGTTACCTGTTGGTCCCTGGTTCCCTGTCGGTCCTTGGTTTCCTGTTGGTCCTTGATTTCCTGTTGGTCCCTGGTTCCCTGTTGGTCCTTGGTTTCCAGTTGGTCCCTGGTTACCAGTTGGCCCTTGGTTCCCTGTTGGCCCTTGATTTCCAGTTGGTCCCTGGTTTCCAGTTGGTCCTTGATTACCAGTTGGCCCTTGGTTACCTGTTGGTCCCTGGTTACCCGTTGGCCCTTGGTTCCCTGTTGGTCCTTGGTTTCCTGTTGGTCCCTGGTTCCCTGTTGGTCCCTGATTTCCTGTTGGTCCTTGATTACCCGTTGGTCCTTGGTTACCCGTTGGCCCTTGATTTCCTGTTGGCCCTTGGTTTCCAGTTGGTCCTTGATTACCAGTTGGCCCTTGATTTCCTGTTGGTCCTTGGTTACCCGTTGGCCCTTGGTTTCCTGTCGGTCCTTGGTTCCCTGTTGATCCTTGATTTCCTGTTGGTCCTTGATTTCCTGTTGGTCCCTGGTTTCCAGTTGGCCCTTGATTTCCTGTTGGTCCTTGATTCCCTGTTGGTCCCTGGTTTCCAGTTGGTCCTTGGTTCCCAGTTGGTCCTTGGTTCCCTGTTGGTCCTTGGTTACCCGTTGGTCCTTGATTCCCTGTTGGTCCCTGATTTCCTGTTGGCCCTTGATTTCCTGTTGGTCCTTGGTTCCCCGTTGGTCCTTGATTACCTGTTGGTCCCTGGTTCCCTGTTGGTCCTTGATTTCCAGTTGGTCCCTGGTTTCCAGTTGGTCCTTGGTTTCCTGTTGGCCCTTGATTTCCTGTCGGTCCTTGGTTACCCGTTGGTCCTTGATTTCCTGTTGGTCCTTGGTTCCCTGTTGGTCCTTGATTTCCAGTTGGTCCTTGGTTACCCGTTGGCCCTTGATTTCCAGTTGGTCCTTGGTTACCCGTTGGTCCCTGGTTTCCAGTTGGTCCTTGATTCCCTGTTGGTCCTTGGTTACCCGTTGGCCCTTGATTTCCAGTTGGTCCTTGGTTACCCGTTGGTCCCTGATTTCCTGTTGGTCCTTGGTTACCAGTTGGTCCCTGATTACCAGTTGGTCCCTGATTACCAGTTGGTCCTTGGTTACCCGTTGGCCCTTGATTACCCGTTGACCCTTGATTTCCTGTCGGTCCTTGATTCCCTGTTGGTCCTTGGTTACCCGTTGGTCCTTGATTACCTGTTGGTCCTGTTGGTCCTTGGTTCCCAGTTGGTCCTTGGTTCCCTGTTGGTCCTTGGTTACCCGTTGGTCCTTGATTCCCTGTTGGTCCCTGATTTCCTGTTGGCCCTTGATTTCCTGTTGGTCCTTGGTTCCCCGTTGGTCCTTGATTACCTGTTGGTCCCTGGTTCCCTGTTGGTCCTTGATTCCCTGTTGGCCCTTGATTACCTGTTGGTCCTTGGTTACCCGTTGGTCCCTGGTTACCTGTTGGTCCTTGGTTACCCGTTGGTCCCTGGTTACCTGTTGGTCCTTGGTTTCCAGTTGGCCCTGTTGGTCCTTGGTTTCCAGTTGGTCCTTGATTTCCTGTTGGCCCTTGGTTCCCTGTTGGCCCTTGGTTCCCTGTTGGTCCCTGGTTACCCGTTGGTCCTTGGTTTCCTGTTGGTCCCTGATTTCCTGTTGGCCCTTGATTCCCTGTTGGCCCCTGGTTTCCTGTTGGTCCTTGATTTCCTGTTGGTCCTTGATTACCAGTTGGCCCTTGGTTCCCTGTTGGCCCCTGGTTTCCAGTTGGTCCTTGGTTACCCGTTGGCCCTTGATTTCCTGTTGGCCCTTGGTTCCCTGTTGGTCCTTGGTTTCCTGTTGGTCCCTGGTTCCCTGTTGGTCCTTGGTTTCCAGTTGGTCCTTGATTTCCAGTTGGCCCTTGGTTCCCTGTTGGCCCTTGATTTCCTGTTGGTCCTTGATTACCAGTTGGTCCTTGATTCCCTGTTGGTCCCTGATTTCCTGTTGGCCCTTGGTTTCCTGTTGGCCCTTGGTTTCCTGTTGGTCCCTGATTTCCTGTTGGTCCTTGGTTACCCGTTGGTCCTTGGTTTCCAGTTGGTCCCTGATTTCCTGTTGGTCCCTGATTTCCTGTTGGTCCTTGGTTACCCGTTGGCCCTTGATTTCCTGTTGGCCCCTGATTTCCAGTTGGTCCTTGGTTACCTGTTGGTCCCTGGTTCCCTGTTGGTCCCTGATTCCCTGTTGGTCCTTGATTTCCTGTTGGCCCTTGGTTCCCTGTTGGCCCTTGGTTCCCTGTTGGTCCTTGGTTTCCTGTTGGTCCCTGGTTCCCTGTTGGTCCCTGATTTCCTGTTGGTCCTTGGTTACCCGTTGGTCCTTGATTACCAGTTGGCCCTTGGTTCCCTGTTGGCCCCTGGTTTCCAGTTGGTCCTTGGTTACCCGTTGGCCCTTGATTTCCTGTTGGTCCTTGGTTTCCTGTTGGCCCTTGATTTCCTGTTGGTCCTTGATTACCAGTTGGTCCTTGATTCCCTGTTGGTCCCTGATTTCCTGTTGGCCCTTGGTTTCCTGTTGGCCCTTGATTTCCTGTTGGTCCTTGGTTTCCAGTTGGTCCTTGATTTCCTGTTGGTCCTTGGTTTCCAGTTGGTCCTTGGTTACCCGTTGGTCCTTGATTTCCAGTTGGTCCTTGGTTACCCGTTGGCCCTTGATTTCCTGTTGGTCCTTGGTTTCCAGTTGGTCCCTGATTTCCTGTTGGCCCTTGATTTCCTGTCGGTCCTTGGTTCCCTGTTGGTCCTTGGTTACCCGTTGGCCCTTGATTTCCTGTTGGTCCTTGGTTTCCAGTTGGTCCTTGGTTTCCAGTTGGTCCCTGATTTCCTGTTGGTCCCTGATTTCCTGTTGGCCCTTGGTTACCCGTTGGTCCTTGATTTCCTGTCGGTCCTTGGTTTCCAGTTGGTCCTTGATTTCCAGTTGGCCCTTGATTTCCTGTTGGTCCTTGGTTTCCAGTTGGTCCCTGATTTCCTGTTGGCCCTTGATTTCCTGTCGGTCCTTGGTTCCCTGTTGGTCCTTGGTTTCCTGTTGGTCCCTGATTTCCTGTTGGTCCTTGGTTTCCAGTTGGCCCTTGATTCCCTGTTGGTCCCTGGTTTCCAGTTGGTCCTTGGTTTCCAGTTGGTCCTTGGTTCCCAGTTGGTCCTTGGTTCCCTGTTGGTCCTTGGTTACCCGTTGGTCCTTGATTCCCTGTTGGTCCCTGATTTCCTGTTGGCCCTTGATTTCCTGTTGGTCCTTGGTTCCCCGTTGGTCCTTGATTACCTGTTGGTCCCTGGTTCCCTGTTGGTCCTTGATTCCCTGTTGGCCCTTGATTACCTGTTGGTCCTTGGTTACCCGTTGGTCCCTGGTTACCCGTTGGTCCCTGGTTACCTGTTGGTCCTTGGTTTCCAGTTGGCCCTGTTGGTCCTTGGTTTCCAGTTGGTCCTTGATTTCCTGTTGGCCCTTGGTTCCCTGTTGGTCCCTGGTTTCCAGTTGGTCCTTGATTACCCGTTGGCCCTTGATTTCCTGTCGGTCCTTGGTTACCTGTTGGTCCTTGATTACCTGTTGGTCCTTGGTTACCAGTTGGCCCTTGGTTTCCAGTTGGTCCCTGGTTCCCCGTTGGTCCTTGATTCCCTGTTGGTCCTTGATTCCCTGTTGGTCCCTGGTTTCCAGTTGGTCCTTGGTTCCCAGTTGGTCCTTGGTTACCCGTTGGTCCCTGGTTTCCAGTTGGTCCTTGATTCCCTGTTGGTCCTTGGTTACCCGTTGGCCCTTGATTTCCAGTTGGTCCTTGGTTACCCGTTGGTCCCTGATTTCCTGTTGGTCCTTGGTTACCCGTTGGTCCCTGATTACCAGTTGGTCCCTGATTACCAGTTGGTCCTTGGTTACCCGTTGGCCCTTGATTTCCAGTTGGTCCCTGGTTTCCAGTTGGTCCCTGGTTTCCAGTTGGTCCTTGGTTTCCAGTTGGTCCTTGGTTTCCTGTTGGCCCTTGATTTCCTGTCGGTCCTTGGTTACCCGTTGGTCCTTGATTTCCTGTTGGTCCTTGATTTCCAGTTGGTCCTTGGTTACCCGTTGGCCCTTGATTTCCTGTTGGTCCTTGGTTACCCGTTGGTCCCTGGTTTCCAGTTGGTCCTTGATTCCCTGTTGGTCCTTGATTCCCTGTTGGTCCTTGGTTACCCGTTGGCCCTTGATTTCCAGTTGGTCCTTGGTTACCCGTTGGTCCCTGATTTCCTGTTGGTCCCTGGTTTCCTGTTGGTCCTTGGTTACCCGTTGGTCCCTGATTACCAGTTGGTCCCTGATTACCAGTTGGTCCTTGGTTACCCGTTGGCCCTTGATTTCCAGTTGGTCCCTGATTTCCTGTTGGTCCTTGGTTACCTGTTGGTCCCTGGTTTCCTGTTGGTCCTTGGTTTCCTGTTGGTCCTTGGTTTCCTGTTGGTCCCTGATTTCCTGTTGGCCCTTGATTTCCTGTTGGCCCTTGATTTCCTGTTGGTCCTTGGTTTCCAGTTGGTCCCTGGTTTCCAGTTGGTCCTTGGTTTCCTGTTGGTCCTTGGTTTCCTGTTGGTCCCTGATTTCCTGTTGGCCCTTGGTTTCCAGTTGGTCCCTGGTTTCCAGTTGGTCCCTGGTTCCCCGTTGGTCCTTGATTTCCTGTTGGTCCTTGGTTACCTATAGTTCCAATATTAGTTATAGAACCATCTTCTGCTGTATATGTAAACGTACCATCACCATTATCAACAAGCGTAGATATCGTTTCGGTAATACTCCCGCCTCCATTGGATAAGGTTATTGTATTTCCGGTTTGACTTAATATTTGTATTTCGTTAGTTGGGTCTGGATCTGGGTCATTAATGAGAGAGGTTAAATCAACCTGTCCTCCATTTTGAAGTGTTAGTATATTAGTATTGGTATCAAAACTTAATTGTTGATTATCATTTCCACTACATAAACTGTCCCATGTATTGTTGTTGAATTGAAAAACACAATTATCATCTAAATTATATACTAAGGCTCCATTTAGTGGAGTGATAGCATTCATTTGAGCAGTTGTTATTCTGGTAAGAACAAAAGCTTTGTCAATACTTTCCAATTCTAATATAGAGGAAGCGTCTATTTGATTAGGATTATCACCAACTTTTACCTGAGAATAAACTCCGGTCAATGATGATAATATACATATAAAGAGAAGTAATTTTACCTTCATAGGCTGTAGGAAATTTCTTTTAAAAAAGAGTTTTACCTCCTTTTATTTGGGGTTATCACGTAATTTAGTTTAATTAAACAAAATTAGTTGGTTATCTATACAAATTTAGATAAGTTGCTAATATATTAATATTTTCTTAACTACAAAAATACACATTTAATCCGATTAAAAGCATTTTTTTTCGATAAAATGCTTTTTTTTATATTTTTTAATGTTTCATTAATCAGCTGTAATAGCAATTTTATTTGATGTTACCGCTAATAGTTTATAAATAAGTATGTTAAAAATAATGTGGTTTTTTATTTTTATTATTGAAGAAATCTAATACATTTGTTGCTGATTAAGGCGGGAGTAGCTCAGTTGGTAGAGCGTCAGCCTTCCAAGCTGAATGTCGCCGGTTCGAACCCGGTCTCCCGCTCAAAGCCTCATCTTTACGATGAGGCTTTTTTAATTCTTGTTTTGAAGTTATGTGAGTTTTTAGGTTTCTTGCTTCATGGTATTTTGGAAAGTATTGTCTTTGTTTTAGTCCTTTTTTGGTTTAAAAAAAAAATAAACCTTCTTGAGAAGTGTTTAATTCTCATAACCAGGGATTATTAAAGAGGCCAGTAAAGTTTTTTATTATCAGTCTAAGCGTGGAGTTAGTCTATCTTCTTTTATCTTTTGATATGTTATTAATGACCGTGATATAGTCAAAAAATCTTATATACTGCCAATAACCGTAAATATAGGACTGCCTTCATTATAACAAAGAATTACTACGTCAATTGTATTGTTATTTAGTACGCTATTTTTGTTAGTTTTAAGATTTTTTTTAGCTAATTGATAATTAGGATACTATCAATAAAGCTTTATTTATTAATTTTTAATCAGCTCTTAAAAGTGAATCTATAAATTTGTTACTTTGATACTTTATAAGGGTATCTATTGAAATAAATCTATATTTTATTTGCGAATCTTTATTAGAAAATAATAACACTTTATTCTTTCTGTTTTTATACCAAAAGCCATTTCCAAGAAAAATTATACCGTTTTTATCTACGTATTTAAATTGGCTAGTTTTATAACCAAGATCACCACCTATCCATATTAATGTTTTTCCTGACTTTTTAATTTTTACTAACTCCGGATATATTTCAGATTGAAAATTGTTAGTGTTATGGCAGTAATAACAATTGCCTTTACCGCCATTACATATCTGATTAATTTCACTATCTAACACCGGATGTTGATCCATGAAAATTAATTTATGAGATAGCACTATAATGTTTTTAGTGTTTACTTTATATAATATGTCTAATAGGAAGTCTTTTTGCTTCCCTACAATAGAACTTAAACTATCTTGAGAGTTAATTGTAATAAATGTGGTATTGTCCTTTATATATGAATGGTATTTGTCTTTTCTTGTAATTTTTTTAAAGTTATCATCCGAAGTCTTATCATGATTTCCAATACTCCATAAGGTGTTTTTGTTTTTTAAATCAAAAATAGTATCCAGATGGTTAATGATTGAGCCTTTAAATGTTTCACGACCTAGATCACCTCCTAACAAAGTCATATCATATAAATTTAGGTTTAATTTATATATTTTCTTGAAGATACTATCATTTGTGTTGAGTCTGGTATGTGATAGATAAATATATTTAGAAGCGAAACTAGAATTTTTCTTAGATAATGAAGAGCAGCTAATAAATAAACATAGACACGTTCCCAATACAAGGTTTTTTAAAAAATTAGTTGCTTTTTTTTTCTTCAAGATATTAGAAATTTTAGTGTATTTATTCCTCTTACATATTTAGAATTCTTGGATAATCTAGTGCCTATTTGTTGTGTTAGGATTCTACTTTCAGTATCATGTTCATTATCATATTTTAGCTCTAAAATTATATCTTTATTTAGGTTCTCTGTTTTTCGTATTGAATAACTGTTAGGGTCGAAGAAATTCATATTGAAATCGAGCGTTATTCTAAATTTTTCGCACGCTGACAGAAAGTATTTTCTCTCATAACTATTATAAAGAGATGGATGTAGGATATGAAAATTATTAATCAGTTGATTGTGATTTGTTTCTTTTAGTGTTTTTATAAATAAGGAATGCACTTGATCTCTATTCATAAATTCAATATTAGTTTCAAAATTATTTAGTTTATGAGAAAACTTGTCACCAACTTCTCCGAATTTTTTTTTAATTTCTATTGTAGGATTTTTTATTTTAGAAAATTGATCATTATACCATCTGATTCTATACTTTTCTCTTATTCCATCTCCATTTACATTTTTTTTGTAGAAACTGTAGTTGTTATCATCAAAATAAATATTATTCACAGTTCTTTTCGTATAGATTTCTTTAAAAAAAAATGAATTAGTAAAAATGACAGTATTTATTAAATCTTCTAATGAGATGTGTTGAAATATAAATTTTCTTTCATATCTAAGGCTGTAAAAAGGGGTGTGATTTTTATTTGCTGCTTTTTCCATATTCATTTCCATACATTTGATCTAATACTTTATTAGAGACTGTTTCAACAGGAGTATTGTTGATTAATAGCTGTGAACCATTTTCTATTAGATAATTTAGAGTATTATCTATTAATGTTAGCTTTGAAATTTCAATATATCCAGTTCCATATTCTGATTTCTTCTGAAAGGAAGATAAGCCTAATTTAGTGTTTGATATCTTAACGTTTTGTAATGATATATATGATAAGTCTTTACTTACGATTCCAATCTCTCCATCAGTAACTACAATGTTGTTTCCATTTATATTACTTAACTCTCCAGCACTTATGGCTTTATCCGAAGAATTTTTAATTGTTACGTTGTTTACGGTGATAGAAGATCCAGAAATATCGATACCATCGTTTCCACTATTAAAAAAACTGCTATTACTGATATCACCTTCTACAAAGTCTCCATCAAAAGCATCAGAAAAAGTATTTTCGAAAATGGTAGCATCAATAAGGAATTTTGACCTAATTATGTTTAGACCATCTTCACATCTGTTATTTTTAAATATTGAATTACGAATTTCAACGACCGTTTCGTGAAAATTTACCGCTCCTGAAAGACTCCATATTTTAGAATTAGGGTTTGATAAGTTGTCAAAATAACAATAGTTTACAATAGATTTTTTCTTAACATCAGAAATGAAAATCCCGCCTCCTGTACCATCTGAAGAAAAAAAGCGAATAGGAGATTCTTTCGTGCCCTCGCATAATAGAGGAGAATTCGAAATAATAGACGCGTTATTCCTTAAATCTAATTCAAAGCCAGGTTCTACGATAATCTGAAAATTATTAGGTATCGTAAGGGTTTGTTCTAAAGTGTATTTACCTTTTTGAAAAATAATTTGGTTCCCACTAATTTTTAATAATTTGAAATTTTTATAATTTGCTTGTTTAGAAGTTTTATAGTATTGAATACTTTGAGCCATTTTTTGTTCTGTCGATCCGAATGGAATAATATCAGCTTCTCTTGTAAATGATAAACCTTCTAATTGAAATTTTAATTTTAGTTTTTTTACATCTTTTGGATATCTAAAACCTCCTTTTTTGTTTTTTTTTGATACAAATGCATTTTGAAAAGCATCTTTTAGATATAAATGTATGATTTTTTCCTGATTTGGAGAGATTACTTCCTTTTTAGATAGGACCTTCGTAAGGTTATTTCCTTTTGAATGAACAATTCCTTTTATAGTCACTGGAAAATTAGAAATGTTTCTTACCGATAGTTCTATCTGATTATCGGAAATGTTAATTAAATTTGAAAATACAATATCAGGAGGGGTTATTTGTTTTTTGATAAAGTTACTATTATCATCTAATATTGAAAGATTCACTGTTGTGTTTAATTCTGTATTAACTATATTAAACTGTGTGTTAAGATCATCTTTAAATTTGTGGATGATGTTTTTTATGAATTCATTACTGCTTACTAATTGTAACTTCTCCAAAAGTTTGGCTGTGTAGATGGGGTCATCTTCTGAGAATGGGTAATTGGCTATTTTAGAAATTCTTAATCCTGAATGAGAATCAAAACTTATGGGTTCTAATTTATTAGTTATAGGGTTGTAATAAATTCGTAAATTATGATCATATAGTCCGTGTTGACCTCCAAATAGATTAGATAAAGCAACATATGTTGTTAGCTTATCGATATCAAAAACTTCAGAAATTTTTACTTTACCTTTTCTAAGAGCATCCAATAGATCCTTAGCAATGTAGAATTGTTTTGATAATACAGGATCGGATAATATTCTTGATTCATCAAAAACTTTAATTGGCATTTTTTGCATGGATTGTAAGCTTTGATTTCTGAACTTTTGACTTATCATCTTATCAAAGGTACTTTTTCTATCATTCCATAGCGGAGTTTCGTCAAAAGTTAAAATTACACCTTCTCTTTTTTTGTTGCTTTCTATCAATCGTTTGTCAAACGATTCTTCCATAGCCATAATGCCCATGTGAATAAGATCACTACTGTCTTTATTAGTTATTTTTAATTTTACATCAATAAAATCATACCTCAATCCTATAATATCATTGTCCTTAATAACTTTATTAAATAACCATTCCCATTCATAGTTTCGGGCTTTTGGGTGTTGTAAAGAAAATTTACCCATCCTTCGAATCGTCTTTTCATCTTCTTCGATGATTACTCTAAATGACCACTTTTTATGATCATCCAAATGGTCTGTCCAATCTCCTTTTAATCTTAACTTAGACTTTACAGATTCAGAATTATTGAAGGACACATCAGCTTTTACAAAATCTTCATCACTTTTGGAAAGTATAATGCTTTTTAATGCATTATCTCTTTTAGCTTTTATTTTATCGAAACTTTTTTTATTTATAGTGATGTTCAATTTAGGCAATATATCGGGAGAAGCAGTTCCGTGAAAATTTTTGAATCTGATGTTTGATGCTTCATAAGAACGCCCCAAATATGAAAATCTACCCGTATTGATGAACTTTATGTTTTCATTTTTTAGAAATTCACCTAAACTTTTATGAACAAAAGGTCTTTGGAAAACAAAATATTTTTTACCATTGATTGTTAACTCAAGAGGTTTTTTATTTTCAAAATCCATATTGAGAAAGTTGTAGGGCTGATGTTTTAAAAGTGTTTGTTCATCTTTTGGGTAAATATGTATAAAAAATCTATCTATTAATTGTCTGTGTGTAAGTGTATCTTTATAAACGTAATAGATAGTAGGAACTCCTTGTTTTTTATTGTATAAAATAGAAAATTCTGAATCAGAATAAATAATATTCTGATCTTTTTTGATCATCTCAGATATACTATATTCGGCAATCGCTGTAGTTGGGGTATCGGTTTGATTTCTATTAGTTTTTTTTGATGTTACCGCATCCCCAGAAACTTTGTTACTAAAAAGCACAGTAATAACTAAAGCTCCAAGAAGTAAAGCCACTAAGAGAAGTTTTGTTTTTTTCTTATATGGATCTTTTTTTAGTTTCATAATTTATTAAACATTGTCGGTTAATTTTGTTTTCCTAAATCTCGGAACTAATGAATGTAACATCAATGCTTGTGTCAATTTTCGTGAGGTTATCATGAATATTTTTAATATCCTCTAATGAGGATACATTAATGAAGAAATTAAAGTTAATTTCTTCATTAGCATAATTAATTCTTTTTACATCTACCTGATTCGCATTTTTAGTAACCACTTCACTAATTTGGTTGGTTAATGCTGATTTGTTTTCATTTTTGCAATGCAACCGAATAAGTAAGTTTTGTGAGATAGAATTATTTAAAGAATTCTTGCTTAGCAAAATGATTACTAGAGTAAGTATTATAAAACCAATGATCGTGGGGATTAATTGATTTGCTCCCATCCCAAGTCCAAGGGCAATAGCAATAAAAAAGTATCCTAACTCTTCTGGTTCTTTAATAGCGGTTCTAAACCTAATAATAGACAATGCGCCTACCAATCCTAGCGAAAGGGCTAAAGAAGACTTAACAATAGAAATAATGATAAAGGTGGTGACTCCAACTAGAATAAGCACTTTTGATAGTTGTATCCGATTAGATAGCACTGTTCCATATTTTACGTAAATAATTTTAAGAAGAAATAATAAAATGCTACAAATACTTAAATTTAAAATGTAATTGAAAATTGAAAAATTCTCATTAAAATTGAGATTCATTTCATTAATTAGGTCGTTCATTTGCTTAGTTATTTTACATTGACAATATAAAAAGTAATTTCGTTAAATCGTATTTTTCGTGTTTGATATTTGTTCTTAGAATTAATTTAGTAAGTTTATAGTGTTGAAAAAAATATCATTATGAATCCCTTATTAACGGTAGTAATACCAATATACAATGAAGAAGAATCTCTTTCTATATTTTTACCTGAAGTTGTAAATCATTGTAATCAAAAAGGATATCTTGTAATAGCCGTCAATGATGGATCAAATGATAATTCTTCAGGTATTCTAAAAGTGTTTGAATCAAAACATTCTAATATAAAAGTTTTAACAAACAAGGTAAATAGAGGTTATGGAGGCGCTCTAAAAAGAGGGGTTAAAGAAACGACAACAAAGTATGTAATTACAATCGACGCTGATGGGCAACATTACCTATCAGATGTTGATTATTTGTTGGATGAAATGATTACAACAGATGCTGATATGATAGTGGGAAGTAGAAAAGGACAGGTTTCTGCTTCTTTAATTCGCGGAATGGGTAAGAGTATCATCCGTTTTATTGCGAAGTTGTTAATGAAAGTTCCGATTTATGATATAAATTCTGGAATGAAAATTTATGATGCGAAATTAGCAAAAAGTTATTTGAATCTTACTCCAGATACTATGGCTTATAGTGATATTATAACCCTTATTTTTATAAATAATAGAAGATATGTTTTAGAACGCTCTATAAAAATTAAAGATCGCTTGAGAGGAAAAAGTACAATTGGATTTAGAACCGCTTTTGAAACAGTTTTAGAAATAATTAATATTATCATATTGTTTAACCCTCTAAAAATTTTCTTACCATTAGCAGTTTTCTGTTTTTTATTTGGTTTAGGTTGGGGTATTTTTATTTTTATTCAAGGAATGGGCATTAGTACTGGAGCCAGTACGTTAATACTTTCAGGTTTACTTATTTTTTTGTTAGGATTAATAGCGGAACAGTTATCATCGCTTAGAAAAAATAGATAGATGATTGATTCTAAAACGATATGTTTTGTAAACGCACGCTTTTATCCTGATTTAGGTGGTGTGGAACGTTATACTTTAGAATTATCCAAAAAATTAGTAGACTATGGTTATAAAGTTATAGTTGTAACCACCAATATTGATGATAATGATTCTTATGAGATCTTTAATGGTGTTATTATTTATAGACTTCCAATTTTTAAGGGCTTAGGAGGTAGATATCCTATTTTAAAATTTAATAAGAAATATTTTAAAATATTAAAAAATATCAAAAAGGAGGATATTGATTTTTTTGTGATTAATACTAGATTTTACTTAACATCAATTTTAGGGCTACATATAGCAAAAAGTAAGAGCAAACGTTCCATTGTAATCGAACATGGAACAGGTCATTTTAGTGTTAATAATAGTCTTCTAGATTTTTTTGGAAGGAGATGGGAGCATTTTGTAATGAATATTGTTAAGCTGTATAAGCCTAGGTTTTATGGTGTTTCAAAGGCTTGTAATAATTGGCTGTTACATTTTAATGTAACAGCTTCTGGAGTTTTATACAACGGAATTGATGCTCATTATAAAATTAAAGAACTAAAGAATTTAAAAAGTGAATATCAAATCCCAAATACTGCCCTTATAGTTACTTATGCGGGTAGATTTATCCAAGAGAAAGGGATTCATGTACTTATAAAAGCTATCGAAAAAGTATTAGAGAAAAATAGGAATGTTTATTTTTTTTTGGCAGGATCAGGTCCTCTTGAGTCCATGGTTTCTGAATTTGCAATAAAGTCGGATCGAGTATTTTTTGAGGGAAAAATGGATTATGATGATTTAATGAATTTATTTCGTTGTTCAGATATTTTAGTTAATCCATCGATGTATCCTGAGGGCTTGCCAACTGTGATTTTAGAGGCTGGAGCCATGGGATGTGCAATAGTTGCAACAGCTAGGGGAGGTACAGAGGAAATTATTTTAAGTAAAAAATACGGAATTATAATATCTGAGGAGGATGAGAGAGAAATTTTTAAAGCTGTTAATGATTTATACAATGATCCTACTTATTTAAAGTATATTTCAAGTAATGTGAAAACACGAATTATAGAGGGGTTTGATTGGAGTATTTTGGCTTTAAATTTTATTAAAGTTATCAAAGAATAATTTTACCTCTAGTTAAATTAAAAAAAAAGATATTAATATGGAGATGAAGAAACTTAATTTTTTGGAAAAAAAATTAAATACCAAACCCGAAGTTCTTTTGGATTATGTGAAAAACAAAAATATAATTCATTATGGTTGTATAGATGATAGTACAGATATTATAGGGAGTAAGATTAAAAAAAATATTTATTTACATAAAATACTAACAGATTATAGCGCCAATTGCGTGGGTATCGATATAAATTTGGATATTATGGAATATCTGGATAAACATTATCAAGTAAGTAATATTAGATATGGAAATGTAGAAAATCCCGAGACTTTCGATTTGGATATTGACCAATTGAAAAAAGTAGATGTTTTGGTTATACCAGATCTAATTGAACACCTCAACAATCCTGGAAAGATGATTGATAGTATTAGAAAATACTATTCTCCAAATGTAAAGGTAATTTTGTTAACTCCAAACCCATTTTCATATCTAAACTTTGTATTTACTCTATTAGGGCGAGAGTTCTACAATGCATATCATACGTGTTACTTTTCTACAAATAACATGAAAGTGTTATTAAAAAATCATAAAATAAAAATCACCAAAATCCGCCCAGTTTTTATGCCAAAAGATAGATCGTGGATTGTAAGAGTTATAGATAAAGGGATAAATTATTTTCTTACAATCTTTACTTATGGATTTTGTGACAATTACTTGTATGAATGTGAGTTGGAGGATGAAAAAGAAATTTAAAAAATTTTGATAAGAAAAACTTCTAAACTTAAAATATGTTAACCACTTTTTTCCTTGTTTTTATCTATTGCATAGCAACTACAGTTTCCATTGTCTTATTGGGAGATCGATCGCTAATAAGTGGTAATTTATTTAGGTTCGAAACACTTTTTTCCTTAATAACTAATTGGAAATTTATTTTAGCAATGTCCTCCGCTGTATTAGCAAGAATTACTTTTGTTTTAATAAATAATAGTTTGTTGAAAAATCCAAATTTAGCCCCCATTGCAACTACAATAACTGTTTTTATAACATTATTATCACTCATCTTTATTGTAATCGCTAATTACTTTTTTCTTAATGAAAAATTAAGCGTGCAACAAGCGGTGGGAGCCGTTATCATTCTAACAGGGGTAGTAGTTATGATGAAGTAAATACTGATTGTTATTGTGTATGAGCTCTAGCTACTTTTAAGTTGTTTCTAGCTAATTGAAAATTTGGATTTATAGAAATTGCTTTTTCGCAGGCTTCTTCAGCCTTTTGGTATTCCTCTAGTATATTGTAAGCAGAACATATATTATTGTATGCAACGTAATTATTTGGATCTAATTCAATAGCTTTATTACAGGAAGCTATACATTTTAAATATTCACCAATATTATAATATTTCAAGCTAAGATCGATATATTTTTCTGAAGTTGGATTATTTTTAATTTCTATTTCGGCATTATTCATATCGGAAATTTCAGTATTTTTTTTATTTAGATATTTCAATGCTAATGGGTTATTCTTGGAAATAGTTAATGTATGTTTTGCTATATTGTTTAATTCGTTTTTTAGTCCGAGATTATCATATATTTCCATTAATAGATATTGATTATTTAAATTATAGACAGTAATTTCATTAGCCTTTTCTCCCATTTTTCTTGCATCGATATATCTTTTTTTCTTAGTTAAAAATCGAGCATAAAAATAATAAGGAGTATCGCTATTTGGGTCATATTGAATAGCTTTTTTAAAAGATTCTTCTGCCTTTTCTGTTGAATTCAGTGCTCCCTGAACAACTCCCATGTTAATGTGTAAAGGAGAGTAATATGGAGAGTATCTAAGTGCTTTTTCATAATACTCCAATGCTGTTGGATAATTTCCTTTTTCCATTTGGGTAAGACCGTAATTCATTAACCCCCTTCCGTTAGTTGGGCTTTTTAAAGTCACATCATGCCATAAAGATTCTGAACTTTTCCATATTTCATTTCTTTGATAAGTTCCATATCCAAACAGAAATATTATTACAAAAAAGGAGGTTGATAGGATTATTTTGTGTTCTTTTTTCAACGTTCTCTTCTTACTGTAATTAATTATGTATAAACTAATTCCATAGGTTAGACTTAAAGACAAGCCAATAAAAGGAAGAAACATTCTATGGTCATTCATAACTTCAGCTAAAGGTGCAATAGAAGTAGGCAGTAATGTAATACAAAACCAAATTAACCCAAAAGAAATTGGCCTAGTTTCTTTATTAGATGAAGTCTTCAAAATGGTTATTACTAGTCCTATAATAAAAATTAACCCAATGATTATTCTATCATCAAATATATTAGTAATTACTTTCCAATCTGAATCGGCACTTAAATTAAATGGCAGAAAGAATGAGATAAAATAGTGAACCCAGACATAGGGTTGTGTCATTAAATATTGTAAAGGTGGATTCGAAAAACCCGATTCACCAGCTTTTGATAATGTGTATAGTTGAAATACTATTATAATTAGGATCATCGGCAGTAGATGAACTATTATTCTCAATGTGTTTTTTAGTTCTTTAACTCTGAAAGCTTTGAGAATGGATGTTTCTTTTTCAAAGAGTAGGATATAAAAAAACAATAAAACAGGTGTCACTGCCATAGTTTCTTTAACAAATACTCCTATTATAGCTGGTATAATATAAATAAACCACTTTCTGAGTTTAGGATATATAATATAGATAGATACAGAAGATGTAATACATAGTGTTGACAAAACATCTGAACGTGATATAATATAATTAATTGTTTCTGCATTTACCGTATGAAATGCATATAATGATGCAGAAAGCAAAGCAATGAGTGAATTCCATTTATGATCCAATGATTTTTGAAATATTTTTCTACATAAAAAGAATAATAATATACATAATGTTAGATACCAAAAGAAAGTAGAAAGATGAAAATAAAATGGTTTTAAACCACCACCTACCCAATAGTCAATTGCTAAAGATGTAGTAATAATAGGTCTTAGGCCCCAATGATCAGGTCTAGAACTGAACATTTGTGGATTTACAAAGAAATCAGGAATATTTTTTATATCCGTAATGTGAACATTAGAAATAATGGTATGATCATCATCAAAGTAAAAACCATTATCAAAGTGATTGGAATAAGTTATTATTAATCCAATAAATAAAATAGACGCGATTACAATTATTTTTTTTTGCATACCTGCTTTATGTGCTATTTTTTAATATTAAACCATTTTGGATAGTAAAATACTGAATATTTTTTTAACTTATACTTGGCCTTAGTAATTGTTAGAAATCATTTTTTTATTGGTCTAGAATTCATTTAGAAAAAAATCTAATATGTGTAATAAAAAGGCAACAGTAATTCAGTTGGCGGAGCGTTAGTTCTCCAAGCTGAATGTTGCCGGTTCAAAATAGATTTCCTATGTTCAAGAACAACCTCTTCAGTATTTTTGTGAGGTTTTTTTAAAGATAGATTTAAAAGTAATTCCAGTTTTCTAAGTTTTTTTCAAAATATAGAAAACCCCGTTAACGTAGTTAATCTTTCTAAGGCATACATTCCTAACTCAGAATTCCCTTTAGGATTAAGAGGTGGACTCCATACAGTTACGGTGTATTGACCTGGGTGAATAGCTGCAATCCCTCCACCTACGCCACTTTTTCCTGGTAAACCAACTCTAAAACTAAATTCTCCAGCTTCATCATAAAAACCGCAAGTCTGCATAATAGCATTGATACGTTTTATTTTTCTCCCAGAAATAATCTGATTATTATTAAATAAGGTCTTTCCTGCATTAGCATAAATCATAAAGGCGGTTGATAATTCTTTGCAAGACATCTCAATGGAACATTGATAAATATATAGGTCTAAAACGGTTTCTATATCATTTTTTATGTTACCAAAAGATTTCATTAGGTTTAGCAAAGCAGCATTACGATGACTATATTTCTTTTCAGAATCAAAAACTTTTTGATTGATATTTATAGAGCTGTCCCCTGTAATTTTGTGTATAAAATTCAAGAACTCTTGTTGAGGATTTTTAAGATTAGAAACAAGAAGATCTGCAATAACCAATGCGCCTGCATTTATAAAAGGATTTCTTGGGATTCCATTTTCATACTCTAACTGAATTAGCGAGTTAAATGGATCTCCAGATGGTTCTACATCAACCCGCTTAAATAATTCATCATCTAATAAGGACATTCCTAGTGTTAATGATAATACTTTAGAGATACTTTGGATAGAAAAACGCTCGTTCTCATTACCAAAACCATAATGACCGGAGTTGATGCAGTATAAGTGCATTCCGAATTTATTAGGATCAATTTTAGCCAATTCGGGAATATAAGTAGCTACTTTTCCTGTGGTAGACTTTGCTAATGTTTCAGATTTAATCGTATCAAGAATTTTCTGGTATTGCATACATCAATTAGTTTAATGCTGATAAAGAACTACCTGGTGTTATTTCAGAAGGACTTTTATTTTGTTCAAAAACCCTAGCGGATAGATCACCTTTTAAGGTAATATCATTTTCATGAATTCTTAACCAACTTCCTTCTCTAAGTCCAACTACGGGTTGTGGGTTTATCGTATGAAACTCTTTGATACGTGTTTCTCTGGTTTCACCTTTATGTGTAGAATTGGGATCGGGATCCAGATAGTGTGCGTTTATATTAAAAGGTATAATTCCTAAAGTTTTAAGACTAGATGGGTGCACAATAGGCATATCATTCGTAGTTTGCATAGTCAGCCCACATATATTGCTACCAGCACTGGTCCCTAAATAGGGTACTCCAGAATTTATTGCTTTTTTAAGAGGTTCTAATACGTTATTTCGGTATAATTGATCCACCAGAAGAAATGTATTTCCTCCACCCGTAAAAATACCTTGTGTGTTTTTAAAAGCTTCTACAGTATTAGAAAACATATGTATACCAAGTATTTTTTTATTTATTTTCTTAAAAATATTATTAACACCAATAGTATATTCATCAAGAGAAATTCCTCCAGGGCGAGCATAAGGAATAAATAGTATTTCATCAGAATTAGTAAAAAGCTCAATTAAAGCTTCAGATAAATACTCTAATGGACCACTTCCGTGAATAGTAGAGGTGCTGGCTATTAAACAGTTTTGCATGAAGTTGTTTTTTTAGTAAAGGTAGTTTAACGTTTTCTTATAAAGAAATCTTCTCAGCATATTGAAAAAATGTAGTATCTTCAATAAAAACAAATTTAATTCAGCTTACTATGAAAATGAAATTATCCTTACTTTTTATATGCTGTGCACTTAGTTTTTCCTTTGCACAGATTACCTCTAGAGTTATGATTGATGGACGCATTAGTGCGCCAATAGGGGATGATGTAGAAGGGGTAGTTGTATATAATCTTACTACTAAAAAAGGAACTATTACTGATAATAAAGGTGATTTTAGAATCAGTGTTGGTGCCAACGATAAAATAGAGATTATAGCTATGCAATATCAGAAATTCGTGGTGTTGATTGATAAAGGAGTTTTAGATAATAAAAGGTTGAATATTTTCTTAAATGAATCTGTAAATCTTTTGGACGAAGTAATCGTAACACCTTATGATTTGTTAGGAAATGTCTCCATTGATGTAAAAAAAATTGGTGTAGAGGATAGCGGAATTGATGAAGTTGCTAAATTAACATCTGCTAGGATTAACGATACGGATTACGATTGGACAGCAGATGAACTTTCTGAATTAGAGAACAAAGTGTTTTTAGAGGATAGGATGATTTATGGACTTAATTTTGTCAATCTCTTTAAGGTTGTTTTTCAGGATAAAGATAAAAAGGATAGTAAAAAGCCAATGGATATAGATGTTCAAGTTCGAAATATATATAATGATGAATTTTTTAAAACAAATTTAGCCTTAGAAATGGATCAGATTAATGATTTTATATTTTTTGCAGAAGAAAACGGGCTTAATAAATCATATCTAGAAGAAGGAAATGAACTTAATTTGATAGAATTTCTGGTTTCACAAAGCAAAGAATATAAGGGGCGTAAATAAATTTGGGTATTGAAATCGCAACATTTTTGGTTTCTCTTCGTCTTTTGTGGTGATGTGACGAAGTCCCAAGAATTCATTTATCTAAATAAAACTAATGGTATAAAGTTTTCCTTTTGATTTTAGTCATAAAACTAATTCAGTATATGGCTAGAGGATTACCAGTTTTGTTTTATTTTTTCTTTTTAGTAAATGCTTTTGGTCAATCTCAAAAACTAAAAGGTATTGTTATAGCGGACTCTTTGGAAGGTTTTGCAATTAATATTGTGAATTATACTAAGAAAATAGGAGCCACAAATGATCAGAGAGGTAATTTCGAAATACCAGCAGCTGTTAATGATTCGATAATTTTTTCTTCAGTTCAATATGAGGTGATTTCCATTTTAGTTAAGGGTGACGACTTGGAAAATGACAATTTTCAAGTAAAGTTGAATCCAGTTATTCGTAAGCTTGAAGAAGTAAATGTGAGTAATATAAATCTTTCAGGAAATATAGATAAGGATACAAAGCATATAGAAATTAAACCTTTTGTAAATAATAAAAGTTTAGGCTTGCCATTCAGAGATATAAAACAGCCAACACAAATAGAAAGAAAAATCTATACTGCAAAATCAGGTATTATTGATCGACCGCTCAACTATTTAAATGGGACATTAAAAAAACTAAAAAAGATAAAAGCCCTTCAAGATTTAGATAGACTGATTCAAAAGGGGGAAGCCTCATTTGGAATAGTTTTTTTTACAAAGGATTTGGGAATACCAGAAACGTTAATCTCTGATTTTATTTACTATTGTGCAGAAGATGAGTATTTCGAAAACTTATTAGAGAATACAAAAAAATTATCGTTGCTAGAGTTCTTTCAAGAAAAAGCGAAACTTTACAGAACACATAAAGAAATTGATTAATAAACAATCCTTTTTAGATAATAAGGTGCTTTTGGCACAATATTTTATGTCAAAATAGTACATTTACCATCTCTTAAATTATAATACATTGAAGAAATTACTATTCATTCTACCTATACTTCTGGTTTTTCTAAGCTCTTTTGCGGTGATTCATAAATTTTATGTCAGTGTTACTCAAATAGAATACAATAAAGAAGAAAAGTCACTGCAAATAATCTCAAGAATTTTTATCGATGATATTGAGGAAGTGTTTAGGAAGCGATATGATGAAAACATAGAATTAGTTTCAGAAAAACAAGAAGCTAAGGTAGATCAATATTTGAGCACATATTTAAACCAAAAATTATCCATTACTGTTAATGGTCAAGAAGTGTTTTTTAATTATATCGGAAAAGAATATGATAATGATCTTGTGCTATGTTATTTAGAAGTAGAGAATGTTCCTTCATTAGAAATAATAACGATTTCTAATCAAGTTTTGATGGGCTTTTTTGATGAACAACAGAATATTGTACACGTGAAAAAAGGAAAAAAACGTAAAAGCCTTATCCTTGAAAAAGAAAAGGATAAAGGCATGTTAAAGTTTAGTGAATAAATCATTAAACTTTTAAAAAACAACTATTTTGCGATTTATTACTTAACACAATTACACTCTAATGAAAAAAATACTTTTTATCCTTTCAGTTACTTTTTTTGTTTCTGCCACAGGATTGTATGCGCAAAATAAAAATGAAAGCGAACAAACTCGCGAGTTGGGGCATACAAATCAGAACAAATTTAAGCAGATGTATGATGAGTTTGCAACTCCTAATATGTACAGAACTGCTTCCGGAGCTCCTGGGTCTGCATATTATCAACAACAGGCAGACTATAAAATGGATATTGAGCTTGATGATAAAAACAAAAAGCTTACTGGTAAAGAAACTATAACATATACCAACAATTCTCCTGATAATTTAGAATTTTTATGGGTACAGTTGGATCAAAATATGAGATCTAGAGAATCTAAATCTCCATTAATTCAACCAGGAGGCGTAGATATGGCAGATGCTCCAAATGGATTTGTTGGTAAATATCTGGGGCAACCTTTTGATGGTGGATTTAATATCACAGCAGTTAAAGACGCTTCAGGTAAACCTTTACAATACACGATTAATAGGACAATGATGCGCGTGGAGATGCCGAAAGACTTAGCGGCTGGCGGGAAATTTGTATTCTCAATAGATTGGTGGTATAACATCAATGATCACGTTAATGGTAGAGGTAGATCAGGTTATGAAGAGTTTGAAGATGGTAATAGAGCATATGTAATTGCACAGTTTTATCCAAGGATGGCAGTTTATAATGATGTAGAAGGTTGGCAGAATCATCAATTTTGGGGTAGAGGAGAATTCGCACTTCCATTTGGAGATTTTGATGTAAATATTACAGTTCCTTCGGATCATATCTTAGATGGAACCGGGGTATTGGTAAATAGAAAAGAAGTATTTACTAAAGAAATGATGAATCGTTATGATAAAGCGAAAAAATCATATGATAACCCTGTACTTATAGTTACCCAGAAAGAAGCTGAAGCAAAAGAAAAAACATTTTCTGAAAGCAAAAAAACTTGGAAATTAAGTGCTAAAAATGTTCGTGATTTTGGATTTGCAACATCTAGAAGATTTATTTGGGATATGATGGCGGTTAAGATCGGTGGAAAAGATGTCATGGCTGTTTCTATGTATCCGAAAGAAGGAAACCCTTTATGGGAAGATTGGTCAACTAAAGCCGTAGCGAGTACTTTAAAATCGTACAGTAGAATGACATTTGATTATCCTTACCATAAAGCGATCTCTGTGCACGCTAAGAATCAAGGTATGGAATATCCAATGATTTGCTGGAATTATGGAAGACCTGATGAAAAAGGAAAATTTAGTGATCGTACAAAATTTGGAATGATGAGTGTGATTATTCACGAAGTAGGACACAATTTTTTCCCAATGATCGTTAATAGTGATGAACGTCAATGGACTTGGATGGATGAAGGTCTTAATACATTTGTACAGTATGTAGCTGAACAAGATTTCGGAGAGTGGTATCCTGATGCGATCAAACCTTTAAAAAAATACCCATCAAGAAGAGGTCCTGCGCCTAAAATTGTGCCTTATATGAGTGGTGATCAGAGTTTTATTTCACCTATTATGTCACAATCTAATAATATCCATCAATTCGGTTCTAATGCATACTCCAAACCGGCTACTGGATTAAATATTCTTAGAGAAACTGTAATGGGTAGAGATCTTTTTGACTATTCATTTAGAACATATTCTCAGAGATGGATGTTTAAGCATCCTACACCAGAAGATTTCTTTAGAACAATGGAAGATGCGTCTGCAGTAGATTTAGATTGGTTCTGGAGAGGATGGTTTTATACAACAGATTACACCGATATCGGTGTAAAAGAAGTGAAGAAATTCGTAGTTTCTAAAGAGCCAAACCAAAGAGCAAAGGATTTTGCTGCTGCCAGAGGAGCTAAGGTTGAAGACTTTGGTCAATTAGTATTTATGGTAGAAGAAGGAAGTGAGGAATATGAGGCTATTAAGAAGAATGGTAACATTATAGATAATGCGAAAACATTAAAAGAATACTTAATAGATAATTTTTCAGTTCAGGAGAGAGAAATGATTAAAGAACCGAAGTATTTCTATGAAATTACTTTCGAAAAACCTGGAGGTTTAGTGATGCCTTTAATAGTAGAGTATACCTATGAAGACGGAACTTCAGAAACAGTAACGTATCCTGCAGAAATTTGGAGAAAGAATGATGCAGCGGTTAAAAGAGCCATAGCTTCAGAGAAAGCAATTGCTAAGATTCTGGTGGATCCTAACCAGGAAACAGCAGATATAGATACTTCAAACAATAGCTGGCCTCAGAATAAGAAACTGGGTAAGTTTGATAAATTTAAAAATAAAGTAAAAGGACAATAAGTTAAAAAACCTTTAAATTATAAATTAAAGCCGTTCGTGATTGCGAACGGCTTTTTTCTGTACATTATTGTAGTTATATTTGCAGTGTTATGATCATATTACCATTATTCATAAGCGGAACAGAGATCGCCTTTATAGTATTTATATTGGTAATGGTTTTTGGTGCCGATAAAATACCAGAAATTGCCCGAGGTTTGGGTAAGGGAATGCGTATTGTAAAGGATGCGACTAACGATATTAAATCCGAAATTACTAAAAGTGCAGAAAAGCATGGTATTGATACCGACATACCTACTTCTATTACATCTGATATCAAAAAAGAAATAACTCAAGTAAAAAAGGATATCGAAAACGTTACGGGTCCTGTAAAACGTAAATTTTAATCTTATACATTGTTAATTTTGTCATTTCCATAAATTAAATTCTCTTTTTTACTTTTTTTAAAAAAATCACGTCTTTTTTAAGGCAATCTTCTTTTGTAGTCTTTTTCTGTAAAACCCTTATAAACATTAGTATTTGGCACTGTTTTTTAGTCTTATGCAAGCATAATAACGATAATTTTTTTAAGATTCTTTCAATATAATGTATTAATATTTAGATTATATTTAATAAATTAGACAAGAAATTAACTAAATGATAATTATTTGATTTTTTTAAGGAATAGCTGCCTTAAAAAAATCAATAACACACAAACTCATTAATTTATACTAATATGAAAAAAATTATTACGCTAGTTTTAGGACTTTTTCTTGTTCTATCATGTTCTAAAGAAGATTCCACCGAAATTATTGATGAAAGTTCAGAATCTCAAAAAATTCTCTCCGTTGAAGAAATAAACGCTTTCATAGAAAAACAACTTAAGCAAAATGGTGATTTAGATTGGACTAAAGATGCTTCTGCACATATATTATATAGTGCGGTTATGCATGGTGGCGAAGTCTTAACAATCGGTTTTGGTGAAGAAGGAGAAAGTTTTATTGATGGAACTCGGCGATCTCCTAGATTAGACAATGTTATTGAAGATATATATAATACTGTACAAGGTATAGAAGGAACTACACGTTCCAATGTTCAGGTATCAGAAGATGGTATATTGAATGTTTTAGATCTAAAGGTTACGAAACTGGAAACGATTGTAGAATTAAAAGCAATGGATAACATTCGTTACCTTGAGCCTAATGGATATGGATTCTACCTTAAGGAAGAAGTACAACAAAAGTCTGCTGGTTGCTCTCAAAGCGGACAATCAATCAATAGTGGTGATTATAGTGTAATTTCTCCTAATGCAAGATTACCTTGGAATTATAAAAATCATAATATTGATGATGCTTGGAACCTTAGTACTGGAGCTGGAATTACAGTTGGTCTTATAGATACTGGCTTATCTGCGAACCAAAATCTTTTAGGAAACGGATTTAATGATGGCGCTTCTAATGGAAGATCTGTACAACGTTTTGGGACATTTATTGATTCACCTTGGTGGTGGTCTAATAATGTTGATGGTCCTAATGATAGATGCGGTCACGGAACTCAGATGGCATCTGCTATAGCTTCTCCACGTAATAATGATTTTATGCCAGTTGGTGTTGCATACAATTCCAATTTGGTAGCCTATAGAGGTACTGAAGATGTTGTTTTAAACGATTATCACGAGCGTAAAGGAGTAAGTAATGCACTAAAAGCACTAGGAAATAGAAGTGATGTTAAAATAATTTCGATGTCTGTTGGATATCCTTGGTCAATCGGTAATGTAAAAGATGCTGTAAAATATGCATATGGAAAAGGTAAAATGATCATGGCAGCTGGTGGAACTTCCACTACTTTTACAAATTGGTATGGTGTTATATTTCCAGCAAGTATGAGCGAAACCGTTGCTATAACAGGATTAAAAGATAATGGATACAATCGTTGTGATATTTGTCACGATGGTAATAAAATTGATTTCACGATTATTATGCAGAGAGCTAGTAATACTAGTAGAACCGTACCGGTATTAGGGTTTAATAATGGCGCGCAATCTTATGTTGGAGGATCTTCTGTAGCAACAGCTATGACAGCAGGTATTGCAGCATTAGTTTGGTCACGTAACCCTAATATGTCTAGAGCACAAGTATTGGATAAATTAAAAAGAGCTGGAGAGTTTTACCCTAATCGTAATAGTAAGTTTGGTTATGGAAATATAGATGCATTGAAAGCGGTACAATAATAAGTGAATTAGCAATTGTAGTTACTAATACATGTAAGAAGTGGGGTCTTTAGAGATTCCACTTTTTTTATTACGTTTTTAAGTATAAAGCTAGGTTATATAACTCTACTAATTGTTAATCCATCCCTAATTGGTAATAATACCGTTTCTATACGTTTGTCTTCTACAAGTAATTTGTTATAAGCTAAAAGTGCTTTGGTAGAAAGGTCATCTTCGGCAACATCTTCAATCACTTTTCCACTCCAAAGAACGTTGTCGGATAAAATAATACCACCTGAGTTGATTTTGTTGATTATTAATTCAAAATAAGTTGAATAATTTGGCTTATCAGCATCAATAAAAACTAAATCAAATTTTATATCCAGATTTGGAATAATCTCAGTTGCATCACCAATATGTTGGTGTATCTGATTACCATAAGGAGAAAGATCAAAATATTTACGCTGAAAATCTTCTAGTTCTTCGTTAATATCAATCGTATGTAAAACACCATCTTTTTTTATTCCCTCAGATAAACATAAAGCAGAATACCCTGTGTAGGTTCCTATTTCTAAAATGTTTTTGGGATTAATTAATTTAGAAAGTATACTTAATACGCGACCTTGATAGGGACCACTAAGCATACGTGGTTGTAATATTTTTTGATAGGTTTCTCTAGTTAGCTGTTGTAATAATTCAGGTTCTTTTTCTGTGTGATTTATTACATAAGTATCTAGTTTCTCAGGTATGAAATGCATGAGTCAAACTTTTTTTGCAAAGCTAAAAGTTTATGAAAGAAAGTAGGGTTTTATTTGATATTATTGCACTATATAAAAAAAGCCAGAATAATTCTTTATCCTGGCTTCAATTGTATTTTAAAGAAGTTTAAAAACAACCACAAGTTTGATTGCCTATTAGAATTCCTCCATCACAGTGATCATCTGTTCCACATTGCCAATTTGCAGTTCCACAACATTCGATGTCTCCACGACCTCCACAGTTACCAGAAGGTCTTAGGCGCCCTCCGTTAATAGATTTTTGTTCATTTTTAGTTAATTCTTCAGCTCCTCGTAATTTTAAGATACTTTTTTTCATGTGTATTGATTTTAAGAAATATTTTTTTCGGGATCTTTTATAGAGATTCCAAAGTTTATTATTTCCTTAAAATACGGAATATTATTTGATTAACAGGGTTTTATGGTTAATTGTTATCATAACTTTGTTTATTTTTCTGTATGGTTTACTAAGTAGATATCTAATGTTTCTGGTATGAAGTACAAGATTTTTTACTTTTTTCACAAAACTAAACGTTTTATAATTTGGTAACTAAAAAATAAGCTCTTTACCCTTATTATTGAGTAAAGAGCTTATCAAGTTTTTAGAAATTAATTTATTAGTGGAATCTATTCTTAGTTTGGTTATTGCTTAACCTGAAATTTCATTAAACCCGTACTGTAGGTGTAACCGTCTCCATCCGTATTGTCACAATATTCGATAATTGATTGGCCTATTTCATCATCTTCAAATGTTATTTTGAATTCTGGTTTGATTTTAATGTCAACTCCTTTGATTTTAGTTGAGAATTCTAATTTTAAATCCAATTCTAATTCACCTCCTCCATCTTTTTCAATCCATACATATAACATCTTATCTCCATAAGTATCCTTGTCCCAAGTATAAATTTCAGTGTTGAATAAATCAAACCATTCTGGATTACAATTAAATACGCTACAGTTTTTGAATTGACCTCTTGAGCCTCGAAACGGTTTTGTAACGCTAACTTCACTGTCTTCTGAAATACCAAAAAAAGCGGTAACTTCTATCTCTAGAGCTCCGTCATGCCATTCTGCAACTTCTCTAAAGGAAGGCATAGAATTAAATTTTAATTTATTTAATCGGTCTTTGGTTGATTTTCTGTCTCTATCACATCCATTGTCGCCAGATCCACCTCCACCAGATCCACCTCCACCAGAACACAGATTGGACTGATTTATAAGATCATCTGTAAAATGATACTCATTGGTGTCATTTTGATGAAATGCAGGCGCGATGATTTCGCAGTCATCAAATATGTTTGATCTATTTTTAGTGCTTTTATCTAGAACTGTTACTCTTTCATTCTGTTTTACTACAATAACTAAATTTTCTGGTGGTGTAGAGGCACTAAGTTGATAATAGTTTCCTTCTACATCATAAGCAGGTATAATATCATCTTTAATACGTAAAGGAAGATAAGCAACTAGCGGTATTGATGATTCTATATCCCATTCTGCTACTTTATGATTATCAAATTCTGGTAATGCAATCTGTAATAATGGATAGTTTACTTTAATAGCATTCATTAGTTGAGAAGTTGTACTGCTCTTTTTTGATGAATCATTAATATCTCCTTCAGAAAGAAAATTCGAAAAAAGTATTTGTTGCCCACTCTTTTTATTGGTGATATTTTCATTTTTTGAAGTTTCAATTAAAAAATTGTAATCTCCATCAAAAGCTTCTAAGGCTTTGGTCTTAATGAAATCCCTTAACTCTACATTTTTTAAATTTTTTGCTAAGTTTTTTGCGACTTCTAATCCCAGTTGATCTTTGGATACTAAATTTTCATTTTGTGTAATTTCACTTTCTTGATCTGTTAATCCTTCATTAATTTCATCTTTATTACAGGCTGTAAAAAAAGTAACAAGTATAAAAATATATAAAATTTTTAATTTGTGATTATTCATAATTTCTGAATTTTGTGTTTCGTACTCTTGAACATTTAATGACAATCAAGTTTTTGTCTACTCTTCGCGAATGAGGTTTCATAGAGTAGTTCAAGAAGAATTGTTCTGTTACCCAGAAAAATTTATTTTTTTGCAATTTTTTTATAAATAAGAAATATAATAAGAGAAGAAATTAGGACTCCAATAAGAATATACCAAGCATTCATTGATGGGTATAGGGGTTCAGGGTTTCCGATTAAAACAAGAGAAGACCAATAGTAAGGTGAAACTTCACTTAATGAGTGATTCTTTAGATAGTCAAGTTTGGCCTGTCTCAGTGCTTTAGGTTTTGATTTCCCTTTTTTTAGATATGTATAAAAACCTGTAATGATTTCTTGCGTAGATTTATCATCCGCTTTCCATAAGGTGGAGATTACACTATTAGCACCAGTATTAAAAAAACCACGAGCAAGACTCATAACACCTTCTCCTTTTTGTAATTTCCCTAAAGAAGTGTTACAGGCACTTAAGGTTACGAGTTCCGCATTGTTTTTAGTGCTATAAATGTCATTAAGAGTAATATTGTTTGTGCTTGTTGCTATCCAAGGAGTAATCGAATCATTGGCATTTGCATGTGCGGAAAGATGAATTATTTTATAGTTTGGTAATGAGTTTACCAGATTTTTTTTGGAAGCTTTTTGATGTAATAAAATATCACTTTCGAACCTCTGTGTAATTGTATTTACTTCTTTATCGCTATTAGGAAGCGTAGGTAAAGAGGTATATTCGATAGGAGCAAAACCTAAAAGTTCCTTTTGATAAGTCCGTTTTAAGTCCTTGTTTTGCTGTAGAAAAGAAATAGAGTAGGCGTAACTTATATTGTAATCTTCAATTAGATATTCCCCATCCTTTTTAATTAAAGCTTCAAAAGGAAGGCTTTGTAAGTTTTGATCAGGAACAATGATTATGTTATTGTTTATCAAATCATCAGGAAGTAGTTTGTTAGATAATTCTTTACTGATGCTATTAAAATCTCTTTGATCTTTTTTATCATAAAAAGGTTTAGAAATAAACTCCTTAAATGTATTTGTTTGATCTCGAATAACAGAAACACTATCCAACGGATATAGTAGTTGTTTGTTTTCTGCAATAACTAGTACATATCCTACATCATCATTAAGGATATAATGAATAAAAGTAGCATTTCTTCTTTTTGCTTCTTTAATTGTCTGTTTAAAAGAAACGATATTGGTGTTGTTTTTGGATTGATAATATTTGGGATATGTATATCTAAGTGAATCGATAAATTGCTCATATTCTTCTTTTTTATCAAAAAGGATAATTGATTCGCCCTGGTCTTTCTCAGAAAGATCTAAGTCGTTTTGAGCTTTTGCAATTTTTCGCTTTAATAATCGCTCTCTTTGTACGATGTGTTCTGGAATGTTAAAAAAATCTTTAGAACGTTCCTCTGTCAAGTCTTCTAGCAATAACAAAGCCTTATTTTTTTCTAAATAAAAGTAAGCTGATTTAGGATCGTTCAATAATTGATAAATTTTGACCAAATTGATATAAAGATCAGATGCTTGTTCTCTCCAAAATAATTTGGATGCTCTATGGGTATTTTCTAGTTTAATTAAATCAATTAGCTCATCTGCTTCTTTTAAATATGTAAGTGCCTCTTCAATGTATTTTTTTGATGCTTCAGCATTTTCATATTTTTTTATTAAGCTAATTGATAATTGTTTAAGAATTGATATGTGTAAGGACTTATCTGTTGAGTAAGTTGTTTGTTGTTTTGATCTTAATGTATACAATGATTTACTGAAGGATTCATAAGCTCGGTTGTATTTTTTTTTATCAACATTAGTAAGCCCTATCATATAATGAATTCGAGCAGTTTGTACAATGTTGTTATAAGTAGGTTTTAGAGCTTCGTTAAAATAAAATAGAGCAGAATCGTTATTAACTTTATAGTAAATATTACCAATGTTCCTGTAAACAGAAGAAATGAGTCGATTGTTTTTTAATTTTTTAGCAACTGAAAGTGCTTTTTTATAGTAAGGAAGACAAATATATGTATCAAATAGATTTTCATAATTGTGCAGATTTCCAAGTGTTTCATTTATTAAAAATTCGTCATAGAGATCAAAATTTACTTTAGACTTTAAGGAATCTAGTGTTTTCAGCTGTGCTATTCCTTTTTTAATACTTTTATCATCTAAAATTTTTTGATAATTTATGGATGAATTTATGATCGTATTAAACAACTTTCTGTCTTTTTTTTCTTTATTAAATTCTTCAATGGCTTTTTCGTAATAAGAAGAGGCAGTATGGAAATTACCCTCTGCTTGATAGTTTTCTGCAATGTTTTGATATGCTACACCAAACCCGCCATTTGTGTTTTTTAATTTAATAATTTCAAAGTATGCGCGATTAGAGTTAGTATAATCTTTAGTGTTTGAATATGACCTTCCTAATATTCTAAGATTACCTATATGAAGTTTCTTGTTATAGGGCGCATAAGTTTTATAAAAGTCAACTGCTTTCTCCGATTTCGAAATGCTTTCGTAGAAATATCCATGATTATAAAGCCAATATGAAAAAGCAGTTAAATCAATTCCGTATTGCAAAGAATCTTTGTTTTTCATGTGTTTTTTTAACAAAATTTCAATTTCAGATTTTTTGTCAGTATCCGTATAATTTTTAGCACCTACAATTTCATAAAATGCTGCTGAACGTTTTTGTGCTCGGACACCAAGTATCATAAATAGTAATGAGAATAAAATGATAAATCTGTTATTATACTTGACTTTCAAATTTTTATACAATCTTATTTGTTAAACAATAAATAATAATACAAGTAGTTTCATCCCTTATTTGGGTTGTAAAAAGGGATTTTTATTTAGGACTATGAAACTTTTCATCATCTGTATGCAAGAATCATTGAAGTTTCAATAGGATTTATATTATAAATATAGCACTTAGCAAAATACATTGTTTTTATTAGTGTTACTTCTTTTCCAGTTTTTCGACTACCATTATAATGAAGTAATACTAAATAGTAATATTGATAAAAACCTTAATGTCTTGAACTACCTTAATTTGATTAAAAGTATAAATTTGATTTCAAAGTTTTGTATTAAATTTGGAATAGTATGGTTATTATAAATTTATTTCATAGAGGTCAGTAGATACTTACTTTATATAAAATTTGTGACAGTAATGTCAGGCTGAGCGGAGTCGAAGCCTGTTTTTAGAAATGAACTGTTCTGGACTCCGCTCGAACTGACAGAGAAACCAATTTTATTTCATTGATTTTTAGATTAAATAGAATATACGTGACTAGCTACTGACCTCAATTATTTTATATTTAAACTTATTCTATTAATCAATTTATAATCCATTGTATATTTAGATGTTTTGAATTTGAAATTAATTTATGAGAATGCCTCGATTTAAAGACGAAATGTAAACTCCAGTAAAGGTTGAGAATAGAATTCTGGATCAAAACTGTTCTAAATAGTTCTAATGAATATATCGAAGTCCAGTTTTCTCCGTTTCATTATGAGAAATCACTCGAATGGATGTTTTCATAGTATTAGTTTCTAAATACACAATGGGTGCATTATACAAATTTATATAGTGGGAATCTCGAAAAGTAGGGAAAGTCTTTTTTAAATAAAAATCAACCCTTACTAAGATATAATAAATGAAAGCTAATGTCGACTGTCTTCTAGAGGATCTTCCACTGGATCCTTAGGCTTTGAACCACCAGATCCACAACCATCTCGCACGCAGCTATAACAACCATCCGTATCACAATTGGGATTGTCTTCATAATAATCATCAAAATCCTGACAATTAACAAACCATATTTCTTTATAATAACTAATCACAGTATAATCATAAATGGCAAAGTAATTGTTATGATACCATTTCCTAATAATCTCTTTTTCTGAAGGAGTTATGGTAGGATCATTAAAGATATATACAATCTGACAAATCCTAAAAGCAGAACTATCAGTGGTGGTAGCTTCTTCTGTTTTACTAGTAAATTCTTCTGTTATTTTTTGATTTTCTTCAAGAACTTCTTGTTCATCGACAGAACAGCTTTGAATGAGTAATAAAAAACATCCGATTAATATAAGATACGTGGTTTTTTTCATGATGATGACTTATTAAAAATTTAATAATTGTTTAAGAACTTGATGTCATATAGTAGTTCTGAATAATGGATTTTGTTACCCAAATTAGCACGTAATATTGGATAAATTCTGGGATTTATTTAGGGAGATATTGTAAGTGATTTTAAATGTTCAAGAAAACAAATTAGTTTTTTAAAAAGAATATAGATATAAAAAGAACTGCCTGCTTTGTTGAATTGACGATTTTTAATGTCACATCTTTATAGATATAATGTATAAACTTTATTTGTTAGAACTACTTATCTTATTAGTAATATTTTGCTGAGCCTATAATATGGAGATAAGGGGATTATTTATTTAGATAAGAGTATTTCACTTGATTAGTGGCCATTCTTAACTATGCATTCATTTGAAGGCTTAGCTTTTTTGAGAATTTCTCAATTTTAAGTGTTTTGTTTCTATCACCATCTTCGTCGTGTGAAGAAGATGGTTATGATTATTTTTTAAGATCCATAGGGTTTTATTATTCGTCATCATCAAAAGGGTCTTCTATTGGATCTTTTGGTCTAGTACCGCCAGATCCACAACCATCTCTAGGACAGCTTTGTATAGTATAACATCCATCAAAATCACAACCTGGATTCAAATTGTTATAATCATAATAATTAATACAATCCACATACCATATTTCTGTATCGTAATCTACAACTATATAGGATATAACAAAACCATAGGAGTTTCGAATTACTGCTTTTTCAGCAGGGGTTAGATATGGATTGTTAAACGTATATTCAATTTCACATCCTTCGAACATAGGCCCTTCATCACCACTCCTTGATTTTCCATTAAATTCTTCTGTTAATTCCGTGTTTTCTTCAAAAATTTCCAGCTCATCATCTGAACAATTTTGCAATAGGAACAAAAACATTCCTGCTAAAAGAATGTGTGCAATTTTTCTCATAACTTAAATTTGTTTAAAAATATTAATATTTGATTGTTTTGAAAACCTTATGATAAATAGTTTTCATACTGTAGTTCAAAATAATTAGCTTTGTTACCCAGATCAAAGATTTTAGCATATAATTAATGAAGAATAATGAGTATTTTATTGATGGAATATTACAATCTGATGAAAAAGTCATTACAGATATTTATACTAATTTCTTTCCTAAATGCTTAAAATTTGTACTCCATAATAAGGGGCAACAGATGGATGCAGAGGATATTTTTCAGAAAGTATTGATGCAGATTTCTGCTAGAATTAGATGCAGAGCTTTAAAAACTATCAATTCTACTTTTGAAGCTTATATGTTTACCGCGTGCAAAAATTTATGGCGTAGAGAATTAAATAAAAGAAAACGGGTAACAAATACGGAAGTAAAGGAACTGGTAAGTGAAGAATCGGATATGGCCTATGCTTTACTCGAACAAGAACGATGGGAATTGTTTAAAGAAAAATTGGAAAAATTATCAGATAATTGTAAGGAGGTATTAATGCTGTTTCTGAAAAAAGTGTCTTATGCAGATATCGTAGTTCAATTGTCATATTCTTCGGAAACTGTTGCTAGGCAGCGTGTTTTTAAGTGTAAAGCAAAGCTTATAAAAAATGTAAAATCCGATGAACGATTTAAAAATCTGATATAATAATGGATACTAACCACGACTCAACATATCATGATCAAATCGATGCGTACCTCAGAGACGAACTTTCTGCCGAGGATAGAACGCTGTTTGAGCAATTATTACAAAATGATCCTGAGTTATTAAAAGAATTCAAGATACACGAAGAGTTGTTTGCTCAGATGGATGAGTCTGCTTGGATCAACGATTCCTTTACTCCTGATATAGAGGAAGTAAAAGAAGTAGAAAATTATTTTAGGAGTGCGGAAGCTAAAGAATTAGAAGATACAATTGCTAAAGTTCAAACCAATTATCAGAAAAATAATACTTCTTTTTTGAAGAATAGGTTGTTTTTTTCGATACTAGCTGCCGCTTCAGTAGCAATATTTGTGGTGTTATATACCGTGAGTTCTAGTAATTCTTCTCAGGATTTATATGCAGAATATAATCAATGGAAGGATTTGCCTTCTCTTACGAGTAGAAGTGATGAAAGTCAATTGGCAAAAGGGCAACAATTATTTGAACAAAAGAAATATGATGAGAGTTATATTTTGTTTAAAGAATATATTAAAGGTAAAAATAAACTTTTACCGTCTGTGTTAATATATTCAGGACTTTCTGCGTTGGAACTTGATAAATATACAGAAGCGATTTCCTATTTTGATCAAATAATAAATTCCAATACAATTGATCAATCTAAAGGATATTGGTATAAAGCGTTAGTATATTTAAAACAAGATCAGAAAGATGCTGCAGTAAAAGTTTTAGAAATTATTCTTAAGGACAAGCAAAACTATAATTTTAATAAAGCACATAATTTATTAAAAAAATTGCAGTAGCTGTAAAGTTAACCACTGCAATCCGGTGTTTTCTTAATTATGAATTGAAAAATCTAACATTCAACACATAAAAAATCTGGTCCAGGAAAAATGATTTGTCCGCACATTCCATGGGGGCAACCAGAAGATCCTCCGCCATGTGTAGGGCATCCTCCAACAACTTCTTTTTGTGCTGTTTTACTAATTTTTTTTACACCGTTTAATTTTTTTAATTCTTTCATTAGAATGTGAGTTTATGATGATATTGTATACCCGAACATTTAGAGACACTCAGGATTTATGTCTGTAAATTATACTTTGTTTTAGTATAAACTTGGTTGATATGAATATAATAATTATAAGGTAATTTTCCCCATATTTTCGGGGAGGTTTTTAAAATATTATATAATCTCGGTTCTAATATGTACTTTTGAATCAAAACTCAAAAATGCAATTCGAAAATAGTAGAGAGTTTGCTAAGAAATTAGATCAACAAGACCCGTTAAAGTCATATAGAGATCAGTTTCTTTTTCCAAAAGTTAATGATAAGCAAGTAATATATTTTACAGGAAATTCTTTAGGACTTCAGCCTAAAAATACCAAGAAGTATGTAGATGATGTAATGAAGGATTGGGCTGAACTTGCAGTAGAAGGGCACTTTTATGCGGATAAGTCTTGGTGGGATTATCATGAGCGTATGGCAAAGCCGTTAAGTAAGATAGTAGGGGCTAAACCTTCCGAGATTACTGTGATGAATACGCTAACAGTAAATCTTCATTTATTGATGGTTTCATTTTACAGACCAACCAAGAAACGATATAAAATCATCTGTGAGGAAAAAGCGTTCCCTAGTGATCAATATATGTTGCAAAGTCAGGTTCGGTTTCACGGATACGATCCGAATGATGCTATTGTAGAAATTAAAAAACGAAAAGGAGAACATAATTTTAGAATAGAAGATATTTTGTCTACAGTCCAAAGTGTAGGTGAGGAGTGTGCATTAATTCTAATAGGTGGAGTTAATTATTATACTGGTCAGGTTTTCGATATGAAAACTATAACCCAAGCAGGTCATAAGATAGGAGCATTTGTAGGCTGGGATCTTGCACACGGAGCTGGTAATATTGAGCTAAAACTTCATGATTGGGATGTGGATTTTGCATCTTGGTGTAGTTATAAATATATGAACAGCGGTCCTGGAAATGCTTCGGGATGCTTTATAAATGAGCGGTTTCATGACAGAAAAGACATTCCTCGTTTCGAAGGTTGGTGGGGAACTAAAAAGGAATCTAGGTTTTTGATGAAACCTGAGTTCGAACCTATGCCTAATGCAGATGCTTGGCAATTGAGTAATGCCCCTATCTTATCTTTAGCTCCCTATTTGGCCTCATTAGAATTATTTGATGCGGTTGGTATGGATTTGTTAATAGAAAAGCGAAACCTGATCGTAGCGTATTTAGAGTTTGTTCTAAAGTCAATTGATGAAGAGGTGGATAGTTCTTTTGAAATTATTACTCCCTCAAATCAAGAAGAACGAGGAACACAGCTCTCTGTTTTTCTTCATGGAGAAGGTAGGAAATTATTTGATTATTTGATGGAGAACGGGGTAATTACAGATTGGAGAGAACCTAATGTAATTAGATTAGCACCAGCTCCTTTTTATTGTTCGTATGAAGATATGTATGAATTTGGTCAAGTCCTTAAACAAGGAATTAAACTAAAGAAAGAAGAGTGATTCTTTAGTTTAATTCCTTGATGTATCTAGAAGGAGAAACACCGGTATATTTTCTAAATTGTTTGCAAAAATAAGAGGGGTCATTAAATCCACATTGATATAGAACTTCAGAGATAGAAATATTCTTGTTTTCGAAATGTTCCTGCGCTTTTTTGATTCTAAATTCATTTAGGAAGCTAATAAAACTTTTATTTGTAGCCGATTTAAACATTCGGCAAAATGAATTCGTAGTCAATCCTAATTGTTGAGCAATAGTTTTAGATTGAATTTTTTTGGCGTAATTCTTATTTACAAAATCAAAAACCTTCGATATTCTTGGTAAAGCCGTTTTATCAATTTCAAGATAATTAGACTTTACAATGGGTGTTCTATAATTAGAAATAGAGAGATTATATAGAATATGCATAAGGTTTAATAATTTCTCTACGTTATTTTGGTTTGAAATTTTTAAAAAGGAGTCCGAGAGTTTTTCTTTAGTCACTTTAGAAAAAAGACAACCTTTGGGTGATTTTCGAATAAATTCCAGAATGACGTAGAATTCCGGGAAATGATTTAATTTTTCTTTGATAAAACTTTCATTAAATTGAATAACAACTTCTACGTTATCTTCTAAATCCTTATTTCCAAAAGGCATATGAGGCATGTTTGGTCCTAGAAAGATCAATAACCCATCTTGATATTTTTCAATATTTGATTCAACTTGAATTATTCCGTTACCGTTTCTAATAAATACTATTTCATATTCTGCATGTAAATGCCAATTCACTTCATTGCAAAGCGAATCTTTGGTGTAGCTTTCTATTTTCAAAGATGTTGATTGTTCCAGATAAATTTGTTCGTATGATAACTTCATAAAACAAAATTACCATATTTATATAATTAATTTTATAAACATGAATAGTTTACCTTAGTATTAGAATATTTTGTGTTAATATGGAGGTGTTTTTTGTAACTAATTTTGATATATAATAAATATGTTAAATAACACACTTTGAATTCTTTATATCTAATTATTACAAGATTACGATACTTTGGGCCGGCTTGGGTTTTTGCATCATTAAATATTATGACCGGTACTTGGGTATTATATATTCCTGCAGTGAGAACAAAATTATTAATTGATGATGCACAATTGGGTGTTGCACTTTTTTGTTTTGCACTAGGTACATTAGTAATGATTCCTTTATCTTCTTTGATCATAGAAAAACTTGGAGTAGGTAAGGTAACAATTATTGGTATTATACTATTTTCTTTATTATTTCTTATGCCTATAATAGCTCCAAGTTATTTACTATTGTGTATCGTCTTATTTGTAGTTGGTTTATTCGCTTGCTTGACGGATATAGCAATGAATGCTCTGGTATCGGATATTGAACAAGAAGATGATATTCATATTATGTCAGCATCTCATGGCTTTTTTAGTTTAGGCGGAGTTATTGGTGCTGGTATTGGGAGTTTTTTAATTATATATTTTCATATTCCACTATTACATATGCTGTGTGCTACAATATTTGTAATTGTAACAAATATTTTAGTTTGTAAAGAGTATATATCTATAAAAGGAAAAAAGGAAAAAGGATCAAAAAAGTCTTTCGATTTAAAACTCATAAAACCATTGTTTGGACTTACGATTATTGCTTTTTTAGTGATGGGTAGCGAAGGCGCCATAGAACATTGGAGTAAACTCTATATGCAAGATGTTGTAAACGTTTCTTCAGAGAAAATTTCCGGATTTGGTTTTGTCGCTTTTTCTGTGATGATGACCTTAGGCCGTTTTTTTGGAGATGCAGTAAGCAAGCATTTTGGATCGTTTATGATTATTATTAGTGGTTGTTTAATAAGTGCATTTGGTTTTTTTGCAGTATTAAGTACTACATTACTACTAACTGTAACTGGGTTTGGATTAGTAGGTCTAGGGTTTTCAGTAATTATACCAGAGTTGTTTAGATTGGCCGGAAAAACCAAAGGAGTTTCTTCTGCAGAAGGAATATCTTTTGTGGCTGGTTTCGGTTATTTAGGTTTTTTAATTAGCCCTCCATTTTTGGGACTACTGTCCAAAATCGATAGTTTAAAACTTAGTTTTACCGCTTTGTTAATAGCAACAATAATTGCATTAATAGTTACATTCCTAATTTCTAAAAGAGTTTCTAAATGATGTAAAATAAAATCTAGAATTAGTCGATAACAACTTCAATATTGGTGAAATGAAGTTTCCAGTTACCTTCATTACGGTTACGCGTTTTTGCAATTTTGATCCCGTTGAAATTTTCATAACCTTCCCAAGAAGTAATTAATGAAGGCTCTTGTTTATTTTTTTCTCTAAAGACCCATTCTTTTATTTTAAAATCACCTTGAAAATAAAAATCATAGGCATCTCCAGGAGTATAACCTCCTTCATTTTTATAAACAATAGTAAATTTTTGCATTTCTTTTGCGCTTATAGGGGCAACCGCTTTTGCCTCATGTTCTGATGTGAAACTGTCTTTATCCCAAACTAAATTAAAGGGAGCTAATAACCAGTATTTATCATTAATGAAGCCTTGATCGATTTTTAATGAAGTGCTATCTATTTGTGATCTATTATAGGAGATGGTGTCTTTTGCAGTGGTTAAAGTAATCTCATTTTTTTGCGGCTTCCAACTCCAAGAACGTTCGTAATGAGCACTATCTCGATCTACATTAAAAGTGAATTTTATTTCTTTCACCTTTTTCCAATGTTCAAAGCCATTAGCATTTGCAATGGATTCGGCAGTAGTGGGGATTTTACTTTTAACACTCTCAGTGATTTCTATTTCCGTATCACCTTCATCTTTATACTCCTTTTTTGTCACTTGTTTACAAGCAAAGATCAATAAAGAAAATATGGATAGTAGTATGATATTTTTCATCTTGAGTTGGTTTTTGGCTAAAATATAGAAAACAAAAACCTTGCTAAATTGAATTAACAAGGTTTTAGGGTTTCGATAAAATTGTATTTTATCGAGTATAATATAAAAGCTTCCTAATTATGGAAGCTTTTATAAATTGTTTTGGGGTAATTACTCTACAATCAATTTATATTGTGGAGTTTTATTTAAAGGACAGAAGTAATTATATTCTCCTTTTTGTAATGTTACTGTCTTAGAGCTTTCTGTTTTTCCTTCTGCAACTACTTTGGTTACATATGCTGTCTGAATATGGTTTTTAGGATCTGAAGCGTCTTTTCCTGCTGGTACTAATACAAAACCTACATCGGTTCCAGAGTTGTTGTTAGAGATATTAAAAACATAACTTCCTTCTGATAAGGTAACTTGTTTCTGAGTAAACTCTCCTTTAGTTTGCTCTAAAGAAACTGTTTTTACTTCTTGTGCTGATATACTTAATGTAATTGCAAAAATAAATGTGAATAATGTGATTAACTTTTTCATGATTTTAAAATTTATATGTTAATGGTTTTTGTTTAAATTAATTTTTGATATTATTTATGCAGTTGCCGTTTCTAGTGGTTGAGCAACTGGAAAATCTACAGAAACTTGTGTAGTGCTGTGGATATAGTTAGAAATTGTTTTATCTCCTACTAGTACAATTGTATCTATTAAACTTCCTTTATCATACCCAGCAGCAAAGAAATTATCTACAATATCTTGATCTGTACGACCTCTGTTCTCGGTAATGTTCTTAGCTAATTTTGCTAAAGCGTCTAGTTTTCCATCAAAAGAAGCATTTCCTGCTCTTAGTTCTAATATTTGTTCATCAGTAAAACCGTTCATTTTTCCAATAGCTGTATGTGCTGATAAACAGTAGATACAATTGTTTACTTGACTTACCGCTAGGTTTACAACTTCTTTTTCTTTAGCTTTTAATGAAGTCTTTGCGTTTGATAAATTTAGATAGTTTTCTAAAGCAGTTTCACTATGTGCATAGGTTGCAAATAAATTTGGTACAAAACCCAATGCGTTATTAAGGTTGTCAAAAATTCCTTGATTTGTAGTATTTACTTCTTCTCTTGTGGGTACATTAAATGTTGCCATAATTATTGTTTTTAGCATCCTGAATTTATTTTCAGGATTAGTTTATATTTTTTGTTTTAATTGTCTTTTAACTTGACAAGGCAAAGATGCGATGGGAATATTGATTCTAAAATGTTCGTTCTTCCCTACAACTTGTCAATTTTTCCCTTCTATTATTTTTGAGTTTGTATATAGGATGTTTCCGCATCACAATAAAAATCGTGATGACTGCTCTGATCACAATGTGCTTTTGCATTTAGGGTGTTTACGATTCGTCTTTTTCCTTGACGGAAAATTTCAATTAAATTGAATATTGATTTATTATTAGTTATCATTTTTATATTGTTTTAAATTAACAGTACAAAGATGAATGAATGAAGAGGTTTTTGGAATGTTGGTTTTTCCCTAAGACTTGTCGATTTTTCCTTACACAAAAAAACCTCCAAAGTAAGGAGGTTTTAAAAATCTTATATTTTATGTTTTTTTATTTAGAAAAACTTAATTTCTTTTCTTTTAATCCACAATATTATAGCACTAAGAATAAAAGTTAACATCGCAGTTATGAATAAAACTCCTCCATCATCATTAATTTCGATTCCTAATTTTGTAATATGCATAAAGATGGCACCACCAATAACACCTAATGTTAATGTAGCTCCAATCCAAACAGTTTTGGGGATTAGTATTAAAACACCAGCTATTAATTCTGCAATTCCGATGACTATTCTACCGTAGGGCTCCAACCCAACTTTAGAAAAGATATAGACACTATCTGGATGTGCAGTAAATTTAAATCTAAGGGTTTGGATGAGAATAATAGCAACAATTATCCTCAATACCAGGGGTAAGGCATTCTTCATTTTAGTATGTTAGAGTTTGTGTTTTTTATTATAGAACGCTGGGTAACGCGTCTATCTTCCCATTAAAGGTATCTTTTCTAGATATAAAATACAATTCTTTAAGATTATTATCAATAACGAATTGATGGGATAACTGTGGTAAATTGTTTATTAGAAAAGTCTGAAATGCTTCTGTATCTCTACTTCTATTTGCTGCTTTGCGTATGGTTTTCAGATATGAAGCTGTGATTAACTCTATATTATTTTTATTTGAAACAAAAAGTAAAGAGTTATTTTTTCCCTTCAAAATTTTTATTTCTTTTTTAAAATTAATTTCATTGGAAGCGATTAAACTTTCATTATAGTTGCTAAAAGTGTTTTTATAAACTACTTCTTTGGTGTTTTTGAGGTATACAGTTTCCAATTGAGTTTTGTATACTTTATCCTGTGAATGCCCGGAAAAAATTGTGATAAAAAAAGCCAATGTTAATAATCCCGTGATGTTGTTATATAAAGTTTTCATATCTGTGTTTTTTACCCGAAATTAGTTTCGTGTTTAGTAAATCAATTTATTACACTACAAAGTTGGGGCAAAAATATGTAAATTAAAAGGTCTCTTTTTCCTTCTTACTTGTCAATACTTCCCTAGATTATTGGAAGTGAATTGAAAAAACAATAATTCAAAGTACTTTTCTTACTATAAACTATACGCCGTTATTTATTTTAAAAAATTACAGATATAGATGTGTTTTAAAAAGTAATAAATTACAAAGTGAATTAATTCTGTAAGTTTAGATCACTTTGTGATCTTTATAATTTTCTACTAATTTAAGGATTAACAATTACAAAATATGTTATAAAAAGTCTAATTATTTCATCTAAAGATCAAATTTACAGGTAATTAGTTGGATTATGAGCTTTAATATTTCTTAAAAGTCTTATGTTCATAACACCACGCCCATTTTTCATTGGGTTCAGCAGAGGTTACTACAGGGTGTTCGTGTTCAGCATAATGATTGCTAGCATGTTTATTAGGTGAAGAATCGCAACATAGAGTAACTCCGCATTCCTGACAGGTTCTAAGGTGAACCCAACTCTCTCCTGTTTTTATACATTCTGCACATTTATAACTTTCGTCTTTTTTGATGTCCTTAGTATCTAAATTTTCGAGATGACTACAAGTCTTAGTTCCAAATCCCATACTATATTTCTGCTAAATATTCGTGTACAAATTTTATGGCCATTGCACCTTCGCCAACAGCAGATGCTACCCGATTCATTGCACCAGCTCGTACATCTCCAGAGGCAAAGATACCCGGACTGCAGGTTTCCAGTAGGAAAGGTTCACGATCTTTTTTCCAAATCTTTTTAAAATCGGCATGTCTATTAAGATCCCTTCCGGTTTCTATAAAACCTCTTTCATTTTTAATGATATCCAATGCGATCCAATCTGTATAAGGTTTTGCACCTATAAAAATGAATAAGGCGTCTGCATCTAATATTCTAGTTTCAGAAGTAATGCTATCAGTTAGTTCTAAAGAAGTAAGTCTTTCGTTTTCTCCGATAGCTTTGGTAACATTAGTGTTGCCTAATAACGTAATATTGTCAATAGCATCAATTTGATCAATAAGATAGCTAGACATACTGCTTGTAAGATCCTTTTTGCGAACTGAGATGAAAACGTTTTTAGCAAACTTAGAAAGATAAACGGCAGACTGGCCTGCAGAATTTCCACCGCCTACAATATATACTTTTTTATTAGTGCAAGCTTGTGCTTCAGTCATAGATGAACCATAATAAATACCTGCTCCAGTATAATTTTCTACACCTTCAGCTTCAAGTTTTCTGTAGTTTACACCAGTAGTGATAACCACACTTTTAGCGCTAATACATTCACCATTTCCGAGCAATATACTTTTATACCCATCTTTTTCCGTAATAGAAGTAACTTCTTGAGGAGACAGAAATTCTATCCCAAATCGTTTAGCTTGTGTAATTGCACGATGCGTCAATTCCTGCCCAGTTAATCCATTAGGAAATCCAAGATAATTCTCTATTCTGGAGCTGGTACCAGCTTGTCCTCCGGGTGCGTGTTTCTCAATGAGTAACGTTTTTAGCCCCTCAGATCCACCATAAACTGCCGCTGCTAATCCCGATGGTCCTGCTCCAATAATTACTACATCATATAGATTATCTTGTGGATGGGCATTTAAACCCAATGCAGTAGCTAGCTCTATTATATCAGGATTTTTATAACATTTACCATCTTGTAATGAAATTACAGGGAGATCGGTTGGTGTAAGTTTATGTAGTTCAATAATTTCTTTGGCCTTATCACTGATTTCAGCATCCAACCATTGAAAGGGAAATAAATTTCCGGATAAAAAGTCTTTAATGTCATGAGATTTTGGAGAATATTGATAACCGATCACTTTTATACCATCAAACTCTGGTTGAAAATTTATTTGCCAAGTATCTAATAAATCATTTAGTGTAGGATATAGTCTTTCTTCTGGTGGATTCCATGGTTTGGTAAGATAATAATCTAGCTGTACATCATTAATAGCTCTAATAGCTGCATCGGTATCAGAATATGCTGTTAAAAGTACTTTTTTAGCGTTAGGGAAAAAATGTTTAGCTTTTTTTAGAAATTCCACTCCTAGCATTTCGGGCATCCTTTGATCTACAAGAAATAAAGCAACAGCCTCATTTTTCTTTTTTAAATCCTCTAAAGCTTCTAAGGCGTCATTGGCAGATTCTGTACTCATAACCCTATATTCTTTTCGATACTCGGATTTTAAATCTCGAGTTACAGCACGCAATACTTGTGGGTCATCATCAAGGGCGAATATAATAGGCTTTTTCATTGTTTTTTTAATTTAAAACAGATTAAAAATCAAAGTTATCAGGATCTGGTCCAGTTCTTTGATTCTTATCTAGAGAATCAATATAAGAAACATCTTTCGGAGATAATTCAAAATCAAAAAGATCAGCATTAGATATAATTCTTTCTTTTTTAGCAGATTTAGGTATGGTTACAACTCCTTTTTGTAAATTCCATCGCAAGACAATTTGGGCGATAGTCTTATTATATTTTTTTGCTAAATCATCTAATATTGAAAGCTTAAAAATCTTTCCTTGCATCATAGGGGACCAAGCTTCGTACTGAATTTTATGTTTATTGCAGAAATCAATCAAATCCTGTTGGACCAGATATGGATGAAATTCCATTTGATTGACCATTGGCGTTATTTCTGAATTTTCCATAAGGTTTTCTAGATGGTGTTGCATAAAATTGCTAACACCTATAGCTTTTATTTTTCCATCCTTATAGAGTTTTTCTAATGCTTTCCAGGTTTCAATATACTTCCCTTCAACCGGCCAATGAATCAAATATAGGTCTAGGTAATCTAGCTGTAATCTTTCAAGACTTTTATCAAAAGCTTTAAGAGTTGATTCATATCCTTGATCTGAATTCCAGACTTTGCTTACTACAAAAATCTCTTCTCTAGATACATTACTTTGATGTATGGCTCTCCCAACGCCTTCTTCGTTTTTATAAATACTTGCCGTGTCAATATGGCGATATCCGGCATCCAAAGCCCATTGAACAGCATCAACTACTTCTTGATCATTATCAGATAAATACACTCCGAGTCCAAAATACGGCATACCTATTCCGTTGTGTAATCGGAATGTTCCTTTTATATTAGTTATTGTTTTCATTGTTTTAATTAAGTAATTGGTAAACAAACGGTAAATGTTGTTTCTCCTTTTTTAGATTTCACCGAAATATTACCTTCATGTTGATTAATGATTCTTTGTACTACTTCTAGTCCCATTCCCGTACCTTTTCCAATAGCTTTGGTAGTGAAAAAAGGATCAAAAATATTGTTCAGATGTTCTTCTGGGATTCCCTCTCCATTGTCAATAATATCTACTTTTAAGAATTTTTGATCTTTAGACGTTTTTATCTTCAAAACTCCTGAGTGTTCCATAGCGTCAATTGCATTGTCAATTAGATTGGTCCAGACCTGATTAATTTCACTAACAAAAATCTTTGCCTCAGGAAGATTCTCTTGAAAATCTTTTTCTAAAGATATGTTTTTCTTTTTCAGTTTATGGTTAAGCATGATAAGTGTACTCTTTAGACCAATATGAATATCTGTAGTGATTTTTTCGGGAGCACGATCCATGTGTGTGTAACTTTTGATAGAACCTACCAGATTAGATATCCTACCAGAAGCTTCATCTATTTCATCAACCATTTTTTCTGTGGTTAACACATTTTCAATCCATTCTATAGCGTGAGGAAAATTTTCCGAACCAGTCGCTTCAAGAATCTCTTCCATTGCTAGAATATCCATACAAAAATCTAAAAGCGTTTCTGTCAGTTCATAGCCATTATCTACCCCATGATCTTCAAGCCATTCTTCTAGTTCATCTTCTTTTTCATTTCGCTCAGTAAGTTTCATATTATTTTCTGGGCGATTATTTAATTTTTCAAAAAGGATAGTATTGATAATATCAATTTCTTGATCTGTAGCTCTAATAGAAACTATTCTTTTGAACTTTTCAGGAACATTACCTAGATGTTGTTTTAGCGCTTTGGCACTTCGTACCATGGCAGAAGCAGGATTATTAAGCTCATGTGCTAATCCAGCGGATAATTTTCCTAGTGACATCATTTTTTCTGCCTGGACATTATCTTTGGTAAATTCTCTGACTCGAGACGTCATTTTATGTACCAATGCTTCGGTAAGCTCATAATGATTGGAGATCATTTCTTTGAAACAGGATTTTTCAAGGACTAAAACCTCACTATTTTCCAGTACTTCTCCAAAGCCTAAGGCTGAACTAGCTCTTGAAAAAGGCAGTAATCCACCGATTTGATTGGTATCCATTAACGCTACGTGCTTATAGTTCCCATTTTGTTCTACTTTAATTTCAATCTTTCCTTCCAGAACAATAAATAGCTTATCAATAGAATCACCTTTCCGAAAAAGATACTCACCTTGTTTTAAAACTTCTATATAGGATTTGTCAATTAACCAGCGTAATTGATCATCTGGGACCTGAATAAACTCTGGGACTTGTTGGAGGTTTTGTGTGGTAAGTTTCATTAATTTAAAATTAGGTAATTAAAAAGCTCCTTGCAACACTTACAATGATTAGAAATCTTAAGGTTTTTATAAAGTTTGACTTATATAAAATTAAATGCTAATATTTTATGATTTTTTTATCAAAAAGTGAATAATGAGGTAAGATTAATAATGATTAGTTATATTTAGAAACCTTTAAATAAGAGAGTGATGTCTAAGGAATTTCAAAAGCATTTTAAAACCAACGCGGCAACCTGGAATGAGAAAGTAGCAATTCATGCATCTAGCGATTTTTATGATTTAGAATTATTTAAAAAAGGTGAGACTTCATTAAAGAAATTTGAATTAGAAGCATTAGGAGATGTTTCCGGGAAATCATTATTACATTTACAATGTCATTTTGGTCAAGATACATTAAGTTGGAGTAGGATGGGAGCAAAATGCACCGGTGTAGATCTTTCCGAAAAAGGTGTCGAATTGGCAAAACAATTAACTACAGAATTACAGCTAGATGCTGATTTTGTCTGTTGTAATGTTTTGGATACTTCTCATCATGTAAAAGATCAGTTTGATATCGTATTTACAAGTTATGGTGTTATTGGATGGTTACCAGATTTAAAACCTTGGGGTAGAATGATTGCCGAGAGATTGAAAACGGGAGGTTCTTTTTATATGGTGGAGTTCCATCCCATTGTATGGATGTTTGACTACCTTGAAGAAATACCTATGATTAAATACGGGTATCACCAGAAAGAAACTATTTATGAGGAGTATGAAGGTACATATGCCGATACGAGTTCTAAGATGATCAGTAAAGAATATGGTTGGAATCATGGTTTGGGAGAAGTTATTTCAGCATTGTCCGAGGCAGGGTTAACCATTGAATATCTTAGAGAATATGACGAATCTCCTTATAATATTTTTCCTAATTTGAAAGCGAATAAAAGTGGAATGTTTGAGAGTTCTGATAAATTATTTCCATTACTGTTCGCGATTAAAGTATTTAAGTAACAATTCTTTGATAATTTTTTTACATTTGTTGAAGGTTTTAATGTTTGCATAAGCTCTAGATTATAGGGAGCTAGTTTGTCAAGGACATTAAGACTCGGATCTTATGATTTAGTTCCTTTTCATACTTTGACAAACTGGAATCATTAAGAAAGTATGCAAACAAAAAACATAGCTATAGTAGGAAGTGGTTTAGCTGGTTCACTATTAGCAATTTATCTAAGAAAACGTAACCACCAAGTCACAGTGTTTGATAGAAGGCCAGATATTAGACAAATCCAATTTAGCGGTCGTTCTATTAATCTTGCCATGTCTGTTCGAGGTTGGAAAGCATTAGATAGAGTTGGTATAGGACAAGAAATCAGAAAACTTGCGATTCCAATGGATAAAAGAACCATGCACGTTAATGGTCAATCTGAATATCATCAGTATTATGGTAAAGAAGGAGAGGCTATCTATTCTATTTCGAGAGGAGTATTAAACCGTAAAATGATTACACTAGCGGAGGAATCAGGTGTTATATTCAGATTTAATGAAAAAGTATGGGATGTAAGCTTACCCGAAGCTAAAATATACACAGGAGAAACGGAAAAAGGCGAATGGAAAGAGTATCAATATGATATGATTTTTGGTTGTGATGGTGCATTCTCAAGAGTGAGGCATAAAATGCAGAGAAGAAGTGGATTTGATTATTCTCAAGATTTTCTGGATGCAGGGTATAAAGAACTTGGTATCCCTGCTAATGCTGATGGAACACATAAATTAGATAAAAACTCATTGCATATATGGCCAAGAGGGAAGTTTATGTTAATTGCATTACCAAACTTAGATGGTAGTTTTACGTGTACCTTATTTATGCCTCATAAAGGCGAAAATTCTTTTGAGCTTTTAACCAATGATGCCGAAATAATAGAATTCTGGAAGCGCTATTTTCCTGATACCATAGACTTCATGCCTACTTTGCTTAAAGATTTTAAAAATAATCCTACTAGTGCTTTGGTTACCATGAAATGTTATCCTTGGACGTATTGGGATAAAGTAGCTTTGGTTGGAGATTCTGCTCACGCGATTGTTCCATTTTATGGACAAGGGATCAATGCTGGTTTTGAGGATATTTCTGTTCTAGACGATATTATAGAAGCATATAAGGGTGGTAGTTGGCAAGAAGTTTTTGAAAAATATCAAGAAGCGAGAAAACCAAATGCTGATGCTATTGCCGAACTTTCTTATCGTAACTTTATGGAAATGAGCAGTAAAACTGCTAATTCTGAGTTTATTCTAAGAAAGAAAATAGAAAAGCGATTTTCTGAAAAACACCCTGATAAATGGATTCCACTTTATACTAGAGTAACATTTACTAATAGACCTTATGCTGAGGCACTGGATATTGGTGAGCAACAGGCCAAGGTTATGGATGAGGTTATGCAGTTAGAAAATATTGAGAGTATTTGGGATACTGATGAGGTAGCGCAAGAAATTATAAACCGCTTAGATATTTATAAGATCAATACTAAAAGTATTACCCAATAAGCCTCTTCAACCATTTTAACTTAGAACTTGTATAAGGCGAGTATTTAAGATTTAATTCTATTAAAAAGGATTTTTGCAAAATACTTTTATAATGGGAGAATGTTTCGAATCCTGCTTTACCATGGTAATTACCCATACCGCTATCTCCAACACCTCCAAATGGGAGGTTTTGTTCCATAAAGTGCATAACCGCATCGTTTACTGCGCCGCCTCCAAATGATATTTTTTATACTCATTTTAAAATTATTTGATTTTTAGAGGTAACATATTTAAATGTTAAGACACGTATATATGTTATCCCATTGGATAATTTTAAATCATTTTATTAATTTTTAAACTTTTTAAACATGAAAAAAGTATTTTTAGGGCTATTTGTAGCTGGAACAATGATGAGTTTTACAACAGTTAAATCTGATGCAGCAGAAAATGATATTGATGAAAGTCGTTGTTGCACATATCGAACTGTTACAATGTGTGATTCAGGTAATAACTGTGGAAACGCTAGGGCAGTTTATGAAGCTTTTAAACGTTAATTCTTAAGCTATATAGATGTGGGTTATTTAATCCACATCTATTTTTAATTCCTTTTTAATGTTTTAGATGAATTTTTTGAATTAAATATTAGAATCATTATAGATAATATAAAATGAAAGTTAAATATATAGTAGTACAATTGGTTATTTTAAGTATGTTTTTTTGTAAAGAGATGGTAGCTCAACAAAATTATATGGTTACTTATGAGTTTATAGATAAAGATAATGTTTCATTAGAAAGTAGGTTGATAATAAATGAAAATGAGAGTGTTTTCAAAATTCTGGATGATAGAGAGTCAGGGTTTGTTTATTTGGAAAATGGAGATCCTTCACATAGTGTTGTGAATGATGAATTAGCTACTTTTTTATACACTAATCACGAGTATTCTTATATAAGGATACCATATCCAGAATCACGAAAAGGAACAGCGTATAAATTAAACAAGGATACCCTTGATTGGAAATTGACTGGCGCTTCAAAAAGAATCAATCAATATAATTGCCAAGAAGCTTTGGTTGAGGTAAATGGTAGAAATTATACTGTTTGGTTTACATTAGATATTCCAGTCATTTATGGACCATTAAAGTTGGATGGTTTACCAGGATTGGTAGTTGAAGCAAAAGAAAGTAAAGGATATTGTACTGTTAAATTATTGAAGATAGAACACTTGAGTACTGACACACTATTTAAAACAGCTAAAGGGTTTTTTAAAGAAAATAATGTAATGAATTATGAAGAATATCAAAAATTCATGAATAAATGTGTAGTAGAATCAAAAATAAAAAAATCACAAAAAATCGCAGAAATTATGGCTGCTAGCGGCGGAACTGTTAATATTGATTTGGAAAATGGCGAATATTTTTTTACCAGAATGCTTATCGATATTCCTGAAGGTACAATAGAAGAATTAGAGAAAATTAGTCTTTATTAATAAAATTGTTACCTAATAATAGGTTTGTGAAATTGAATAAAATATTAATTTTCTTCGTACTTATTTCTTACGGATTACATGCCCAGAAAATAAAAGGTAATATAAAAGAATATTCTGGGGATATAGTTTCCAATGCCAGTATTCTTATAAAAACGGATAAAAAAACTTCGGAAATATCTGAGTTCTTTTTAACTAATGTAAGTGGAGTACTGAATTATACTTTTAAAAAAAAGTATAATTCAGTAGTGTACCTGGAGATCAACGCGCTTAATTATGAAAAGGTTGTGGACAGTATTGTTGATCCAGCTATAAACAAGACATATACGTTTAATTTTATTTTATACCCAAAAACAACGCAGTTAGAAGAAGTTATTATTTCGGATCGTAAGAAATTTAATGTTAAAAAAGATACTGTTGTTTTTAATGTAGAGAAGTATAAAGATGGTACGGAACGTAAAGTAGAAGATGTTCTTAATAAATTACCAGGTGTAGAAGTAGCTCCTAATGGTAAAATCAGCTACAAAGGAAAAGAAGTATCTGCTGTAAATCTGGATGGAGACGATTTGTTTGGAAATAAATATAGGATTGGTACTAAGAATATTTCTATAGATATGGTAGACCAAATTGAAGCCATAGAGAATTATTCTAAAAATCCTTTACTTAAAGAGATTGAGAATTCTAATGCAGTAGCACTAAATTTAAAGCTTAAGAAAAATAAAACAGATTATTCAGGAACTTCAGATGTTGGTTATGGATATGGCGATAAATCCTATGCAGATATAACAACGACCTTGATAGGAGTGTCAGCTAAACTTAAATCTTTTGGAGTGTTCTCTTTTAGTAATACAGGAAATTACACTTTGTTTGATGATGTATCAGACGCTGTTTTTAGTGTCAATGAAGATGATCAAAGTGATGTTTTTAGTAAAAAGGTTATCAATGAGAGCCCTATTCAAAATATTTTAGGAATTAAACGATCTAAAATTGACGAAGCTTATCAAGGAAGTTACAACGTTTTATATAAGTTTTCTAAAAAGGCACGGATAAAAGCGAATGTAAACTATCTAAAAGATGAGGTTTTTAAAGAAGAGCAATTTCAGAATACTTTTTTCACGTCAGAAGATACGTTTAATTATACAGATGTAAATCAAATTACTCAAAAGCCAGAAGCAAAAGGGTTAGATTTGGAATTTGTAATGAATACTACAAGAAAATCATTATTGGAATTAAAGACTTCAATAAGTAAAAGCGATCGACGTACCCAAAATAATTTTATACGAAATCAAGCCAATCCAGCGGCTACTGGACTGATATCTGAGGATTTTTTATTACAAAGTAATTTACGATTTACTTATAAGCTTAATAAAACAAATGCCTTGCAATATGTTTCTATGTATTCTAGAAATAATACACCGCAAAACTTTAATACAGTTGGTAATTTTTTTTCTGACCAAAATATAACTAATCAATACAATCAATTTAGTGAATATAGAAAAGAAACATTTCAGAATCGCATGGTTTTGTTAGGAAGAAAAAGAGCACTAAAGTACGCGTGGACCATAGGGGTAGATCACAATGAAAACCCATATCAATCATTTTTAAAAGAGAATAATGTAATAGTTGAAAATTTTGAAAACAATTTCGAATATCACAAAACTAATTATTTTTCTTTAGTATCAGGAGCTTACGAAAATAATATTTGGAAAATTGAACCTTCTGTGTTTTTTAGATATATAGATCAAAAAATTGATAATGTTATTTCTGAGCAATTAAATAAGAGAAATCAATCTTTTATCTTAGAACCTTCCTTAAAAGTGCTGTATACTATCAATAAAGTCTCTAAATTAAATTTTTCCGGAAACTATGAACAAATAACACCAGAAGAAAATTATTTGTTTTCTAATGGAGTGTTAACCAATAATAGGACGATTCAAAATAATAGTTTGTCATTAGAACTTCAAAAAAATCAAAGTTATAATCTAGCATATAGGTTAAATGATTTATTTAATAATATAGAAGCGACAGCAATTGTAGGGTATTCAAGAAATGAGAATTCATATTTATCTAATCTAGAGATTAACCCTAATTATACAAGTATTACTTTTTTTCAATCTCCGATAAATTTAGATAGCTGGTTTATAAATGGATCCATAGAAAGATACCTTAGATTTATGCAAACAACATTTAAATTATCTTCATCCTATGCGATTTCTGAATTTAAGAATTTAGTAAATCAATCAGAATTAAGAGATGGTGAGTTTACTAATTACACCGGGAAAATATTTGCTAAGACGGCTTTTAGAATACCAATTAATTTCCAGAATTTTTTCACATATACATCTACCGAATTTTCTATAATGGATCAGTCATCTAATAGTAATAATTCGATTAAAAATTCTTTTAAAACCATAATAAGACCGGCCAAAGGTTGGTTATTTACCTTTACCTATGATTATTTTAAACCTAATATAAGGAGAAATCAAGATTTTTCTTTTTTGGATTTTAGTCTAAAATATAAGCCAAAAAATATTAAATGGATATCTGGTCGTTTTATTGGTAAGAATTTATTGGATAACAGAGTTTTTGAACAAATAGAGAATTCTGATTTTTCAACTACAGTCTATCAAAGTAACTTGATTCCTCGCTATTTTATTTTATCAGTTGATTTTAGCTTTTAAAATAGTATTACCCAATAAGCCTCTTCAACCATTTTAACTTAGAACTTGTATAAGGCGAGTATTTAAGATTTAATTCTATTAAAAAGGATTTTTGCAAAATACTTTTGTAGTGAGAGAATGTTTCGAATCCTGCTTTACCATGGTAATTACCCATACCGCTATCTCCAACACCTCCAAATGGGAGGTTTTGTTCCATAAAATGCATAACGGCATCGTTTACTGCTCCACCACCAAATGATATTTCATTTAAGATTTTGTTTTTTACTACTTTGTTTTTAGTGAAAATATAACAGGATAAAGGTTTTGATAATGTTTTAATATCGGCAATGGCTTTATCTATGTTGTCAAAGGATAAAACAGGGAGAATAGGGCCAAAAATTTCTTCTTGCATTACTTTGTCCGAGAATGTAACTCCACTCATAACTGTAGGGGATATGATTCTATTATCAGCATCGCAGTGGCCTCCATAGTATATTTTATCTTTTTCAATAAAATTTTGCAAGCGTTCAAAGTTTTTTTGATTTACAATTTGAGTATAATTTTGATTCTCTATTTTATAATCAGCACTTTCTATGTGTTTTTTAATAGCTAGTAACAGTTCATCTTGTACCGAAGACTCGACCATGATATAGTCTGGAGCAATGCAGGTCTGACCAGTGTTTAAAAATTTAGCCCAAACTAAACGTTTGGCAGTCATATCAATATTAACATCTTTAGTAACGATAGCAGGACTTTTACCACCTAATTCCAACGTAACTGGAGTAAGATGTTTGGCAGCGGCCTGATAGATGATTTTACCTACTTGAATACTTCCGGTAAAGAATATTTTATCAAATTTGACCTTTAATAATTCTGTAGTCTCTTTTACACCTCCTTCAATTACTTTAAAAAACTTAGGGTCAAAATTTTCACTTATAATCTTAGCCATTACAGAAGAAGAATTTGATGGGATCTCACTAGGTTTAAGAATAACTGTACAACCCGCAGCTATTGCAGCTATCGCTGGAACTATTGATAGTTGATAAGGATAATTCCAAGCGCCCATTACTAAAACAGTCCCAAAGGGTTCTGGCATAATATAACTTCTTGCTGGAAGGTTGGCTAATCCAGTAGAAACGCTTTTCTTCTTAGACCATTTCTTGATATTTACCAATGCAAGATCAATCTCATGATAAATGATAGCTAATTCTGTAGTGTAGGTTTCGTATTTCGATTTTTTAAAATCACGATAAATAGCCTGATATAGTAGTCCCTCGTTTTTCTGTAAAATACTTTTTAAACGCTTTAATTCTTTAACTCTAAACGGTATGTCTTTAGTAGCGTTTGTGTTATAAAAAGCATTTTGAGTATTAATGATTTCTTGATAATTCATAACCAGAATATAGAGTTGCTATAGAAATGAATTACGATTCCACGCTCATACGTTTCTCCAATTCGAGTTCTTTCTGCATTTGTTTTACAGTGAGTGTGCTACCGTCATGACTCCATCCCGGAGGGCCAAAAATATACATAAACTTATGATACCAGTTTTTAGATTTTTTGGTATCACTCCAAATATCTTTATACTCATGTGTAAGAATGACCCATGGGTTATAAGATTTTGGAGCGTGTGTCACTCCATATTGTACTTCAATATCGTCGTCTAGTTCTTTCCAAGTTCCGAATATCTTATCAAAAATATTTAGAAATCCTCCGTGATTTTTATCCATATATTCTACATTCTTGGCATGGTGTACCTGATGCATTGTATGTGTGTTGAAAATCTTTTCTATAAATCCCATTTTAGGAATAAATACAGAATGTAATTGAAACTGCCATAATGCTTCTATACCAAGACAAACAATAACCATTTCTGGAGGAAACCCTATGATGGGCATCCACATATAAAATAAAGGTTTGTATAAAAGAGTGAACCAACCATTACGGACAGCTGTTCCAAGATTAAAGTTGTCGGATGAATGATGCACAATATGAGCAGCCCAGAGCGCTCTTACCATGTGATTTTGTCTATGAAACCAATAATATGTAAAATCATCTGCTAATTGACATAATAACCAAACATACCAAGCATAGCCAAAAGACTTCCAACCCATAATATTAGTGCGAACACCATCAATTTCTGGATTAAAAAGGTTATACATAAACGTGAATAGAACTACCGAAAAAACAGTTTTAAGTAAAGGGCCTAAAAATGCTGACCCAAGACCCATCGTGAAACTTGCGGATAAATCTTTCCAATTATATAAATTTTTATGCTCGTGGTGGTTTTTACTGTAAGCTAATTCTACTACAATAAGTATCAGAAACAGAGGTACACCATACTTTAGGGGCTGTATAAAATCCATTTTATTTTTGTTGTATTCTAATTGGGGCAGAATATAATAAGAATTTGTAGTAAACCTTTAACATTTTACTCTTTTAAATGAAAAAAAGTATGTTTTTAACTATTGTTTATTAAAATTAAGGTGTCGTATTCTGAATTTATCATAATACTATTTCAAAAAAATCTGAGATGAATCTTTAAACGATTTAAATTCGAGCGCATTTCCACAAGGATCATAAAAAAACATAGTTGCTTGTTCTCCAATTTCTCCTTTAAATCTTATATAGGGCTCAATTACGAATTTCACATTTTTTTCCGAAAGCATATTAGCAAAATTTTGCCATATTTCCCATTCTAAAATGATACCGAAATGGGGCACAGGTACTTCTTTTCCATCAACACTATTATGATGTTTAGTATCTGCATCTAATTTTTGCTTGTAATGTATTACTAGTTGATGACCAAAAAAGTTAAAGTCTACCCAGTGATCACTACTTCGACCTTCATTTAGTTCTAGTATATTATTATAAAAATCTCTGGCAAGATCTAAATTGTCGACGGGGATCGCTAGGTGAAAAGGAGAGAGTTTTTCCATGTGTTATTATTTAGCGGTTTCTATCACTTCGTTTTCTCTTTTGTGATCCTGTAGTATTTCTAGAAGAAGGATTTCGTTTAATGTTGCTTTTTGTATTAAAACGTTTCGGAGCTTGTTTCGTTTTTTTCTGTTTTTCTTCAATTTGTGAAGCTTCTTCAGTTTTGCTAGAATCTCCAACATCAGCATTGATAAGCTGTAATTCTTTTTCAGTTAAGTATCGCCAATCACCCATCGGAGTATCTAAACTGATATTCATAATACGAATTCTTTTCAGTCGTATTACTTCATATCCTAGATACTCACACATTCTTCGAATCTGTCTATTTAAGCCTTGAGTAAGTATGATTCTAAAATCATATTTATTGATCTGTTCAACTTCACATTTACGAGTTACCGTATCTAAAATGGGAATACCATTTCCCATTCTTTTAATAAATTGAGGACTGATTAATTTGTTTACAGTAACAATATATTCCTTTTCGTGATTATTTCTGGCTCTTAGTATCTTATTTACGATATCTCCATCACTTGTTAGTAAAATCAGGCCTTCACTGGGTTTATCTAATCGACCAATAGGGAAAATACGTTTCGGATAATTGATGTAATCAACAATATTATCCTTTTCGTTTTGAGCGGTGGTACAGACGATCCCAATTGGTTTATGAAAAGCGAGATATACGTGTTTTTCTTTGGGCTTATTAATGACTTCACCATCAACCCGAACTTCATCTTCCGGAGCAACTTTTGTACCCATTTCGGGTACTTCGCCGTTAATAGTTACCCGACCTTGGTCTATCAATTTATCCGCTTCTCTTCGAGAGCAGTATCCAACTTCGCTAAGGAATTTATTAAGTCTTGTAAGATTAGAATTTTCCACAATGCAAAGGTGGTTATAAATTTTATGGTTTCAAAATTGAAGATCACATTGTAAGGCCTCTTTTATGGTTACTATTTTACGGTGTTTTCTAGTTCAATTCTAATTTTTTAATATCTATGTTTCCGTTTGGAGATACTATAAAGTATTTAGGTTTTGTAATTTCTTTTTCTATTGGTTTTTCTTCCTTTGGTTTTGGTGTATATTGTAATTTTATGTCCATACCTATTTGTACAACGGGTTCTAATATTTCTGGATTTATAACCATATCATAGTTTTTATAGGAAATAGGATCATAATAATAAGTGGTTTGTTTTTTTGTTTTTTGAACTCCTTGTGTTTGATTAAGTGATTCAAAAGAAATACTATGAAATGCTTGATAGCTTGCGTAGAATTCTTTAGGAAAGTGACAATACTTAGTGTCTGCAATAGTAGGTTGATATAGAGATAGGTCAAAGCCTACATCTTTGTAAAATTGTTGTTTTTCTTTTAAGGTTTTTAATATCTCTGAACGTAATCCACTATATACGGTTTCTATGTTATTTATAAAATAATCAACTTTTACAAGATTGTATATCTCATTTTTTGCACAGGTAGAAAGTATTTTTTGAAATTGATTTATCTTATTGAATTTAATATGAATATTTTGTTGTAATTCAAAACCTTTAGGAACTTCGTTGTATTTTGTGCTGAACAACTTTTTTTCTACCACAGTTTCATATGTAGGTACGAATGATATCAAATCTATAGTAATGTTTTCTTCTAAAATACCATTAGCTGTTAGTTCCCCCTTTATTTTATCCACTCTATCTTCCATAAGATTGTTTGTTTCTTCAGATGTTTTTCCGATTTGAGTGATATTAAAAATCGCAGTGTAAGAATCAGCAACGATATTGTTTAATATTCGGACATCAATTGTTATTGTTGGGTTAGGTACTAAGTTTTTTTGATCAAACTTTTGCGTTTCGTCTAAGTAAATAGAAGGATTTACTAATTCTTCTGTAGTAATGGTATTTCGTTTGGAAATAGTAGCTGCATTTCCTCTTATTTGGGCATTGATAGATGAAGATATCAATAGTAACAGAATGTAGATTTTATTTTTCATGATTTTTATGTTTTTGAAGTTCAGCGAATCTATGAGGTATATGGTTTTTGTAAAACCATAAATGAGTAAACTACACCTATCAATGAGTGAAATGTCGTTTTCTGTAAGAAGAACTATAAATAGGTTGTAGAATAAATCTAAAACTGAAAAATTTAAAATGTAAAAGGAGTTTACTATCCGTTATACTTTTGTTAGGCGCAATGCCAAAAATACAATCAGGTATTTGGATGAACGAGCAAAAATCAAAAAAGTAAATTGAAAATACCGATATATTCAATTCTTTAAAAAAATTAGTTGGGATTAATACAAATTATCATACTCTTGAAATATTTCAAAATTAATCCAGTCATTTAGGAAAATTAATAAATGAAAAAAATCAAAATCAGTATTTTATTTCTCCTTATTAATCTTTCTCTTTTTGCGCAGAATTCGGTAGTGGGAATCTTGAAGGACTCAGAAACAGGGCAACCAATTTCTTATGTGAATATTGGAATTGTGGAAAAGGATAAGGGAACGCTCTCAACCGAGGAAGGTAAATTTGAACTCGAAATACCGTTGGACTTAATGAATGACACAATAAAATTATCATCTATCGGCTATCAATCAAAGTCTATGATAGCAAAGGAATTTGTAGCAATATTGAAAGCAAATTCAATTATTGGACTTCTACCTAAAGTCACGGAATTGAATGAAGTTGTGGTTATAAACAAAAAACTGAAGAAAAAAATACTTGGGAATAAGACCAAATCTAAAAAGATGAGAGGGGCATTTAATAACGCTGTAGCTGGAAACGAAGTCGGAATAAAAATAAAAATTAAAGATAGCCCAACCTATGTTAAAAAATTTCACACTAACGTTGTATCAAATACGAGCGAAAAAGTGAAATTTAGATTGAATTTCTATAGTTTAAAAGACGGTTTACCTTACGAGAAAATAATCAAAGAGGATATAATATTCTCAGTTAATGTAAAAGAAGGACAATTTACCTTAGACCTTAAAGAATACAATATAGTTGTGGAAGAAGATTTCTACTCTACAATTGAATTATTGGAAAATCAAAAACCTGAGGAGAAGTTGTTCTTTTCAGCTGGACTATTGGGAAATACTATGGTGTATAGATATACAAGCCAAGGGGAATGGACAAAATCAAATACGGTCGGAATTGGATTTAACTACACGGTAAAATATTGACGAAAAATCTATGTGACTAACGATTTGTTTTATAATGTATATGTTGCCTGATGTATGTAGGGTTACTATACAATAGGTTTTATCATTTTATATTAAGAAATTATACTTACTACAATAAATAAAAATGACAAAAAGTTTCTATACTCTTATACCATAGTAATTTTAGCAAGGTTGATTATTTCTTTACAAAATCAATAATCATATCATCGACTTCATCAAAGAATAAAGAGTGCCCAAAATTTTCTGTTGTAATGAATTTCACATTACTCCAGTTTTTGTGGATCTTCTCTGCGCCAGAATATGGAGCTATTTCATCGTATTTGTCATGTATCAGTAATCCGGGATGCTTTATGCTTTTTGCAAACGCTGCAATAGAAAATTCTTCAAAATGAAAGCCAAATTGATTTTTGAAATACTGACTTAATGCTTCCATGAATTTATCAGAAAGCTTTAATGTTTTTTGATAGCCTTCCATTATAACAGACAATTCTGTTGGAGGCGCTAGTACTACTAACTTTTCTATTTCTGGATTTGGAAACTTAAATTGATGAAATATAGTGGTCATTCCGCCAACAGAATGACCAATAATGTAATTAGGTCGATACAGCTCTACTATTTTTTGGAGACATTGTGCATATAAAGGAACGCTAAGTGTTTTACCAGAAGAATTACCGTGTGCAGGCGCATCAAAAGCTATGATGTTATAGTTTTGTTGATGTAGTTTTTCTATAAGTGTTTTCCATCGATGACTATTACTATCCCATCCATGTACCATTAGTATAGTTTCTCCCATATTAGGCCAACGATAGGTTTGTAGATAATTTCCATCTACAGAAATAACTTCATCTTCTGCTTCTTCCAGAAAGTATTCCTGATCTGGTAATATTTTTCCTTTTAGTGGTGTGGAGAATAAAATATATGCTTTCTGTAACGCCTTTTTCTTATTAAAAAAAAACAGAAGTAAAAGTTGTTTTCCAATGAAAATCGGGATGTACTTTTTTAACTTTTCCTTCATAATTCTTCTCTATGTACAGACTCTATAGAAAATGCAGGAAGGCAAATCGCAATATACTCGCATGATGATTCGAAAGGGTTCGCATATTGAATTCTTGTGTTTTTTTCGATTTTAATCGATTGCCCAGATTCTAGAACTACCTTTTCACCATCTATTATAAACTGTTTTTTTCCACGAATTACATAAGTGTATTCATCAAATTCAGGTGTTTGGAATGGTTCGCTCCAGCCGGGTGGTACGATCATATGAGCAATGCTAACTTGAGAATTACCGTCAGTTGCTTTTCCAAAATGTTCTTCAATTATTTTTCCATCTGTGGTAGGCACTACAAATGGTGATTTCTGAATTTGATATTTCTTACTCATAGGACTAATGGTCAGAATTTAATTCGCATCCCAGTTGATTATAAAATACTTAATTGTTGCAGAGTCAGGTATTTGGGAAGCATCAATTTTTTTATCAGTATTAAACTTAAGTTCGCTCGGCAATTCTTTTTTGTCAATGGTTATGGATGCTTGTATGCTATCAACAAAGATGACTGCAGCACTCAGTGTATTACTAATTTTGGTAATACTGTAATTGTCTTTAATATCTTTAAAAACTCCATCCACCGATAATCCTGATACAGTTTTATATCTCGGATCGATAATCTGAACACTTTCGATAACAGATGTTGGATTGTTCTCTTCTCTGGGTTCTATTGCTAATAGTTTTACTCCACCTTTTTCATAAATTTCAATCGTGTTAGAAACACTTAAGTATTGACTGTTTTTAGACATTTTCACAATAGAATCACTTGCGTAAATCGAATCTAATTGATTTATTTTTATTGTATTGGTTAATTTTCCTATTCGATTATAAGAAATTTCGAAAGGGTCTTGCTTTTTGTCATTCTTACAACTTAATAACGTTATACAAATAAGTAAAAGGCAACTGATTTTTTTAGACATAATAAGTTAATTATCCTAAGGTTAAACAAAGATTTGTGTTGTATTTAGCGTAATAATTTATTTAGAACTCCCAAAGCTCCTCTAATAAAGGTAGCACTTGTCAATACTTTGATGACAGCTTTTTCGGTAGTACTGGATCTTCTACTTCCTGAACGCGAATTTGATGATTTTCGATTTAGTTTTTCTCGTTCTTTTTTCGCAGCGGCTTTGGCTTCTTCAGCTTCAGCTTTTTCTATTTTTTTATTAAGAATTTCATAGGCACTTTCTCTATCAATATCTTCATTATATTTCTTAGAAAGTGTAGATTTTTTTAATAATTTTTTTAATTCAGTTTCCGAAAGGATATCCATCCTACTCATTGGTGCTCTTAGCATAGTTGCTGCAAGTGGTGTTGGACGACCTTTTTCATCAAGAGCCGATACCAAAGCTTCTCCAATACCTAACGATGTTAGTATTTCTTTAGTATCATAATATTCAGAAATTGGATAGTTTTCTGCCGTAAGTTTAATAGCCTTACGATCCTTTGCTGTAAAAGCTCTTAGCGCATGCTGTACCTTTAGTCCTAATTGACCTAAAATACCATCTGGCACATCTGTGGGATTCTGGGTAACAAAATAAAGACCAACCCCTTTAGATCGTATTAACTTTACAATACTTTCTATCTGATCCATAAGAGCATTAGAAGCTTGCTTAAATATCAAATGTGCCTCATCCAGGAAAATTATCAATTCAGGTCTTCCGCTATCTCCTTGTTCCGGAAACGTACTATATACCTCCGCCAGAAGACTAAGCATAAATGTAGAAAATAGTTTTGGTCTATCTTGGATATCCGTTAATCTTAAGATGTTTATAAAGCCTCTACCATCATCATCAACTCTGCATAAGTCTTGTACATCAAAAGATCGTTCTCCAAAAAATGCATCTGCTCCTTGTTGTTCTAACGCTACTATTTTACGAAGTATAGAACCTGTAGATGCTGTAGAAATTCTTCCATAATCTTTTTCTAATGCTGATTTCCCCTCACGAGTCGCGAACTGAAGTACCTTTTTTAGATCTTTTAAATCTAATAATGGTAATTTGTTATCATCACAATATTTAAAAATAATAGAAATAATACCAGCTTGTGTTTCAGTGACATCTAGTATTCTGGAAAACAAAACTGGGCCGAATTCACTTACAGTTGCTCTAAGTCGAACTCCATCTTGTTCTGATAATGAAAGAATTTCTACGGGAAAATCTTTTGCTGTGAATGGAATTCCTATTTTTTCATGTCGGTCATTAATTTTTGGATGACCTGGACTAGCGGCTGCTATTCCACTAAGATCTCCTTTGATATCCATAAGAAGAACGGGGATGCCTTTTTCACTTAGATTCTCTGCAAGAACTTGTAATGTTTTAGTTTTACCGGTTCCAGTAGCGCCCGCAATAAGTCCATGTCTATTTAATGTTTTCAGTGGAATCTTGACGTGAGCATTTGTTACGGTCTCTCCATTATGCATTGCTGCACCTAAGGCGATAAAATCACCTTTGGTAGTATATCCTTTATTTATATGATCAAAAAAATCCTGATTACTACTCATAGTTGATATAAATTTTGATAAAAATAGGAATCTTACGTATTCTATCGAAATGAATGTGATTTTGTTTTGGGTAAATTTATAATTTTTAAATCAATAAGTAGAGCTGTGGAAAATTATAGTTTATTTTTATGTGTTATAAATCATTAACCTCCTTATATAATGAAAAAGATATATTTATTAATAATTTTTGTTGCCTTTTTGTTTAGCTGTAATAATAGTTCTGATTCTAAAACTCCCATCATTTTTCATAATACTCATGAACCTAAGAAGGTTAATGCTCCATTTTCTGATGCTGTACAAGTGGGAGATTTATATTTTCTTTCTGGTCAGATAGGAATGGATCATTCAACACGTAAATTAGTAGTTGGAGGTATCGCAGAGGAAACAAAACAAACTCTTGAAAATATTAAAGCCGTTCTAAAGCAGCATGATATGGAGATGAATAATGTGGTTAAGTGTACAGTTATACTTGCGGACATAAAAGATTTTGCTGCGTTTAATGAGATTTATAAGACCTACTTTCCTCAAAAACCGGCGAGAACTACCTTTGCGGCTAAAGGTTTAGCAGTAGGAGCAAAGATCGAAATAGAATGTGTAGCAGTCAGGTCTGAATAAAATTTACATACAATTTGGATTTTGTATTTTATTTAAAATCAAATTCTATGTAAATTTTAGGACTAAGTAATCTTATTTTAAGATTCGTAATTCGTCATTCATCTTTCGTAATTTATTATCTACCTTTGCAGCCTTATGCAAGAAAGTACAGAGAAATTGGTGAATGAGGGTAAGATGCTTCCGCTTATGGAAGAATTTTATACCATACAAGGAGAAGGGTATCATAAAGGTACTGCTGCTTATTTTGTAAGAATTGGTGGCTGTGATGTTGGATGTCATTGGTGTGATGTAAAAGAGAGCTGGAACGCAGAGTTGCATCCACCTACTACAACGGATATTATTGTGGAGAATGCAGTAAAATATAGTAATGTAGTGGTTGTTACAGGCGGAGAACCATTGACTTGGGATATGACAGAGCTAACCAAAGGGTTAAAAAAGAAAGGTGCTAAAACCCATATCGAAACATCAGGCGCGTATCCACTAACTGGTCATTGGGATTGGATATGTCTGTCACCAAAAAAAGTAAAACTTCCTAAACAGGAAATATATAGTGAAGCTCATGAGCTAAAGTGCATTATCTACAATAAAAGTGATTTTGATTTTGCAGAAGAACAAGCAGCACAAGTTTCTGACAATTGTGTGTTGTATCTACAACCTGAATGGAGTGTTAGAGATAAGATAATTCCATTAATAGTAAATTATGTAATGGAAAATCCTAAATGGAAGGTGTCATTACAGACTCATAAGTACCTGAATATTCCTTAATTAACATATTTTGATTACGGTTTTTTAGTTTTTTAAGACAATTAAAAAATTGATTTTCAGTAATTTACGGTTTAGCCATAGAAATAAGGGGAATATTCCTTTGTTCCATGTTATTAAAAGTAAGAATAAGACTACTAGATTTGATTGGTCTTTTTTCGTTAGTAGTTTTTAATCGATGTTACGCGTTTTTTTGTCAAAAATAAATATTTTTTAACATATATATTTGATAATCATTAAAGTAGTTGTTAATTTTATGTAAATAATCTAAAACAAGATACTATGAGAAATTTTTACACTATTTTAAGTTCGCAATTTAAGTCTGTTATAAGCTTTATTAAGGAATTGCCTTCTGCTTCAAGCCATGTAATAAGACATTAATTATTTATAATACATAAAACCCAAATTCTATGTATTTCATAAAATTGTAAAAGGGATTATCATTCAGATAATCCCTTTTTATATGTACTTTACTATTCTACATTTTTTTAATTACTCTGTTATTTAGGAATAATTGATAAATTCTCAAAATTCAAAATCTTCTAATGTTTATGACGTGTATTTGGCGTTCACAAATGGTATGTTTTAATCTAATATCTTTCTTTAGGAATAATGTTGACTCTTAATAGCTTAAAAAACAGGGGTATAAATCCCCTTGTTTCGTATTCTTGCCTGTAGGATAATTCTTCATAATTTAACATAAAGATATCTGATTATGTCTTTATGTCTGATATAGATGATTTTATGTCTAAAATTTGAATTTCTATATGTTAATTTTTTTTAATCATATCAAATAGCGATTTATATTTGCATAACAAATTAAAAATCAAACAATTATGAAATTATTTTACGGTATGATGACAATAGATGCTAAAGCATTAATGAATTTTTTGAAGGAATTGCCTTCTGCTAGTAGTAATGCTATCCATAGGTAATCAAATTGGTAGATGTTAATTTAAAGTGACTAACTTAGAAAGGGAAAGAATAGTAATGTTGTCGTTTAGTCAAAAATAAATTTATATCGTTTGCTAGAAAACACGATGAAAATGTAGGAATTGATTTTACTAGTATAAATGAAATTCACGTCTTTAATCGATCAAACATTACTCTACGTCTAAAAGTACTTACGTATTTTGTTAAAAATGTTGATTTTGAATCTTTTAGGTGTTATATTGTAAACAATTAAATTGGAAATATTATGGGGCTATTTTACACTAAATTCAGATTAACTTTTAGGATTGTCATGGACTTTCTTAAAGAATTACCAGGAGCGTCTAGTAACGCTATTCACAGATAGTTATTATTTCAGTGAAATAATTATACCTTTTTAGTCAAAAGGTAAATTAAAAAAATAGAAACGAGGTTAATTGATTTTAACCTCGTTTTACTTTTAGTTTAGTATGTTATCGATTTAGTTGTAGAAAGGAACTTCTAATCTAGTCGTTTCCCATCCTAGTACCATGTGATATCCTTTATCTACTTTTTTGAAAGCAATAGAAAACGCTTCTAATTCGTCACCTTTTCCTACTGGAACTTTAATTCTGGCTACATCTTTACTTTCATCATAAGTATAGGCGCCCCATACGTCCAGATCAGAGTTTAAAATGATGGTCCATTCTTTTTCTCCAGGTATTGTAAACAAAGAATAAGTTCCGGCTTTTACTACTCCATCGCCTAATTTCGTGTCCTTAAAAAGTTTTATTTCAGTAGCTTCATCAGCCCCTGTTCTCCAAACTTTCCCGTAAGGAACCTTATCACCTAACATAGTTCTTCCTTTTTTCTGTGGTCTGCTATAAATTACCTTGATATCAGGTTTAGCATTCCTATCAGCTTTTGCATAAGAAATATCTGTTGGGCTTTTCTGCATTCCTGCAAATTTCTGAGCATTCATGCTAGTTACAGTTCCTAAAAACATTATAACTGCCAGTAAGAGTGATTTTTTCATAATTCGTGATTTTATTTTCTTAATTGTCGTAAAGATATATAGGAACATACATGGGAAATGTTAATCCTCTCATTAAATTCTGTTAAAAGAGTTAAATAACAAGTTGATAGTTTTAGTATGTATTTTTAATGTTTGTAGTTATTTTTTGAAACTAATAGTATTTTTTTTATTTAAATTTGTAACTAATAATGGCTTTTATGTTTAAATAATGTAACTATAATGCCATATTTGACTTCTCAATTAATAGAAAAGAAAAATATGTGTGGAATAGTTTGCGCTTTTGAATTAAAAGAAAAAGCAGAGGTGTTAAGACCTCAGTTATTAGAGATGTCAAAGAGGATACGTCATAGAGGTCCAGATTGGAGTGGTATTTATTCTGATGAAAAAGCAATCTTGGCTCATGAAAGATTGGCAATAGTTGATCCTGTATCGGGTAAACAACCTTTGTTTAGCGAGGACAAGAAGTTAGTGTTAGCAGCTAATGGTGAGATATATAATCACGGGGAAATCCGTAAGGAGTTTGAAGGTAAATATAGTTTTCAAACGGAGTCTGATTGCGAAGTTATTTTAGCTTTATATAAGGAGAAGGGGACTGATTTTTTAGATGATCTAAACGGTATTTTTGCGTTTGCACTTTATGATGCAGAGAAAGATTCATATTTAATTGCGAGGGATCATATGGGTGTTATCCCCTTATATATGGGTTGGGATCAAAATGGGACTTTTTATGTGGCATCAGAGTTAAAAGCTTTAGAAGGAGTTTGTGCTAAGATAGAATTGTTTCCACCAGGACATTACTTAGATAGTAAGAGTGGAGAATTAACAAAATGGTATATCAGAGATTGGTCGGATTTTGATGCGGTAAAAGATAACGAAACAAGTATTGATGAATTAAGAGATGCTCTAGAAGCTGCTGTACATAGGCAACTAATGTCTGATGTGCCATATGGAGTATTGTTATCTGGAGGTTTAGATTCTTCAGTGACATCAGCGATAGCTAAGAAATACTCTGAGAAAAGAGTGGAATCGGGTGATACCAAAGAAGCCTGGTGGCCACAATTACATTCTTTTTCTGTAGGGTTAGAAGGGTCGCCAGATCTTGCTGCTGCACAAAAAGTGGCTGATCATATAGGAACAATACATCATGAGATCAAATTTACTATTCAGGAAGGGTTAGATGCTATTAAGGATGTAATTTATAACTTAGAAACATATGATATTACTACGATTAGAGCATCAACGCCGATGTATTTGATGGCTAGGGTGATAAAATCTATGGGAGTGAAAATGGTTCTTTCTGGTGAAGGTGCGGATGAAATTTTTGGTGGTTACCTGTATTTCCATAAAGCACCGAATGCACAAGAGTTTCACGAGGAAACAGTTCGTAAATTGGATAAACTTCATATGTATGACTGTTTACGAGCTAATAAATCTTTGGCAGCTTGGGGAATAGAAGGAAGAGTCCCTTTTTTGGATAAAGAATTCATGGATGTCGCAATGCGTATTAATCCACAGGATAAAATGATTAATGGAGAACGAATGGAGAAGTGGGTAATTCGTAAAGCTTTTGAATCTTATTTACCAGAAAGTGTAGCTTGGAGACAAAAAGAACAATTCTCTGATGGAGTAGGGTATAGTTGGATTGATACATTAAAAGAGGTGGTAGAGACGGAAGTGACAGATGAACAAATGTCAAATGCGCATTTCAGGTTCCCGATTCAAACACCACAAAATAAAGAAGAATTTTATTACAGAACTATATTCGAAGGTCATTTTCCTAGTGATGCTGCAGCATTAAGTGTTCCACAAGAGCCATCTGTGGCATGCAGTACAAAAATTGCTTTAGAATGGGATGAGGCTTTTAAGAATATGAATGACCCAAGTGGGAGAGCAGTGGCAAATGTTCATGATGATGCTTACCTATTAGGAGAAGTTGTTCAATAAAATAGTATATCGAAGAAATTTAAAGATTTCAGCTTGAGTCGCTGAAAGTTGAGTTAATTGAGATGTGAAAACCCTGAGAAAATTTCTCAGGGTTTTTTTTGTATAATTTTATTGGAACAATATAGTTTAATTACTTCCGCAACGACCTTGGTTAGACCATCTTCTATTGTCTTGTAGTGTGTATAAAGAACCGTTGTACGTTACCTGATTACCAGGAGAATAATTCCTGTTACTGCTGTAAGCGTCAATACCTTCACAAATATCTGCTGTTTGGGTATCACCACACTTCCCAATCTGATTCCAGCTATTAAAATCTCTTTCATATAGAAATCCTTGGTAAGTAACTTTATCGCCTACATTGTATCGAATGTTACGAGACCATTCTTCAATTCCTTCGCATATATCGTTTCCATCACCACCGCCATCTCCACCAGGGTATAGTAAATTAGTGCCAGCAATATCTCCAGCAGATAGTCTACCGTTAAAAGGAATACGAGTTCCATCTAATTCAAGCATTACTGGTTGTCCGTTCTTACTAAATGTAAAACTACTGTAAATCATTATAGATTGTACATCAAAAGCCCCAGGGTTTACAGAGTTACTACTAATTCTAAATTGACTGATAGCACCATTTTGTATGTTTTCAGGGAAAATTCGTACAAATTGATCTCTATCGCTTCTATTTTGTTCGTGTAAGTATCCAAGTGTATGTCCTATCTCGTGGGTCATAACTCCAGTTCCAGTTCTAACTCCCATATTAATAGTTCCTCTAGTTCCTTGAACTCCTAAACTAGCATTTGCACAATTACAATTGTCTCCATTATTTCTAATGGTAACATAATAGCTTTCATTCGTTCGTTCTTTAAACTTGATATTAGTTTTAGAAGACCATTGCTCTATAGATTCTAGAGTAACCTGTCTTTGGTTAGAAGTTAAATTACTACTTAAAACATAGATAATTGTGTTATTAGGCCATTTTGTTACTCCAGGAGCTAGTCCTAGTTTTTCAACTTCTCCAGGAACAGAATTAAAATCAAAATCACCATTGTCGAACATGCTTTCATTATAGATCACATCACCAGCAATATATTCCCCATTACCAATGGACTCTACATATATAGCTTCCCCAAGAAAAGATTTTTTTTCTAGTTGGATATTGTCAATTTGTTCTGACTCTTCAAAATCTTCGTTCGTACAAGAGCTTGCTAAAAGCCCTAAGCAGATGAAAGCAGCTTTACCGAAATTCATTAAATTTTTAGTTTTCATTTTAAAAAAATTAGTTGAGTTTGTGTTTTAATTCTCATTTATTCTAGCAGCACTGTTGCTGTGTTCTTTTAACGATAGGTTTTTGTAATATTGTAAATAGGCTTGCTAAAATATTCGGCTTTTAGTATTCGTAAGCGTTGATTGAGAAACCGTAGTTGTCAAAACTTCTATTGACTTATTTTATTTTGAATAAATATGGTTAAGTGATGACTTTTTTAAAGTTACGAGAAGAAATAATTGTTGTTTTTCTATAGAATATTTTTTTTATTAATGTGTTTATTTACAAAGTGTTGTGTTTGCTTTTTGTAAAGAAACTGAATTATTAATTTAATCTTAAATCGATTTTAAGACTATTTTTATCGCTTTTAAGAGCATTTTTTATTTTTCTGGTAGTTGTTCTTAACTAATTGTTGATAACTCTTTAAATCATATCCTACAAAACGCTTTGTACATTTCTCTCTTTTTTTATCTTTGTTTGTTGACCAAAAATTGTAATTAATTAAAGCTGATTTATGAGCGAAGAAGCAAATAAAAATAATTATTCTGCCGATAGTATTCAGGCGTTAGAGGGAATGGAACATGTTCGTATGCGTCCATCGATGTATATTGGAGATGTTGGAGTTAGAGGTTTACATCATTTGGTATATGAAGTTGTTGATAACTCCATTGATGAAGCTATGGGAGGTTATTGTGATACTATTGATGTTACAATAAATGAAGATAACTCTATCACTACCAGAGATAATGGTCGAGGAATTCCAATCGGGATTCATAAAAAAGAAGGTGTCTCTGCGTTAGAAGTTGTAATGACTAAGATTGGAGCAGGAGGTAAGTTTGATAAAGACTCTTATAAAGTATCCGGAGGATTACACGGAGTTGGTGTTTCTTGTGTGAATGCCCTTTCTGATCATCTACACGCAATAGTGCATAAGGATGGTAAAGTATGGGAACAAGAATATGAAAAGGGAAAACCGTTGTATCCAGTAAAATCAACTGGAGATACTGATTTTAACGGTACTATAGTTACTTTTAGACCAGATCCTACAATTTTTCAGCAGACCTTAGAGTATAATTATGATACTTTGGCAAGTCGTATGAGGGAATTATCATATCTTAATAAAGGGATAACTATCACTTTGACGGATAAGCGCCATACCGACGATGAAGGGAATCATGTTGTAGAAACGTTTCATTCTAAAGAAGGATTAAAGGAATTTGTTCGGTTTTTAGATACAAGTCGTAGTGCTATTATAGGACATGTGATTTCTATGGAGGGAGAGAAGAATGATATTCCTGTAGAGGTGGCAATGATTTATAATGATTCATATGCCGAGAATCTTCATTCTTATGTAAATAATATAAATACCCACGAAGGAGGAACACATCTTTCAGGATTTAGAAGAGGTCTTACTTCTACCCTTAAAAAGTATGCAGATGCTTCTGGAATGCTTGATAAACTCAAATTTGAAATTGCAGGGGATGATTTTAGAGAAGGTCTTACGGCAATTGTTTCTGTAAAAGTGCAGGAGCCACAATTTGAAGGGCAAACAAAAACTAAATTAGGAAACAGAGAAGTTACTTCTGCGGTTTCTCAGGCAGTTTCTGAGATGTTAGAAAACTATCTTGAAGAAAATCCTAATGATGCTAAAACGATTGTTCAGAAAGTAATTCTTGCGGCTCAAGCGCGTCACGCGGCTAAAAAAGCTCGTGAAATGGTTCAGCGTAAGACTGTGATGAGTATAGGAGGTCTTCCTGGTAAACTATCTGACTGTTCGGAACAAGATCCAGCTTTGTGTGAGGTATTCCTTGTCGAGGGAGATTCTGCAGGTGGAACGGCAAAACAAGGTCGTGATCGTATGTTTCAGGCAATTCTTCCATTACGTGGTAAGATTCTTAATGTAGAAAAGGCGATGCACCACAAAGTGTTTGAGAATGAAGAAATCAAAAATATCTTTACTGCTTTAGGTGTAACTATTGGTACAGAAGAAGACAGTAAAGCTCTTAATCTATCTAAATTACGCTATCATAAAGTGGTAATAATGTGTGATGCGGATGTGGATGGTAGTCATATTTCTACGTTGATTCTAACATTCTTTTTCCGTTATATGAAAGAATTAATAGAAGCTGGTCATATTTATATTGCTGCACCACCATTATATTTGGTAAAAAAAGGAACTAAGAAGCAATATGCATGGAACGATGATCAACGTGATATAATTGTAAAAGAATTTGGGGAAAGTTCTAAGATACAGCGTTATAAGGGTCTTGGGGAGATGAATGCGGAACAACTTTGGGATACCACTATGAATCCTGAATTTAGAACTATGCGTCAGGTAACTATAGATAATTTAACGGAAGCAGATAGGATTTTCTCAATGTTGATGGGTGATGAGGTGCCTCCTCGTAGGGAGTTTATTGAGAAAAATGCAGTTTATGCTAATATTGATGCTTAATAATAAGTGTTACTAAATAATTTAGAATGAAATCCGTTGTACACTGTATAGCGGATTTTTTTATATATTGTTGCGCCTATAAAAACCCAAATCTTATGAAATGAGCATGCTAAAGCATTTCGATGTTGTTCGAATATTTAGCTATGTGAATTCCATCTGATTATTGAATAACAATACATACAAACAGATGAAAAAAGCGATACTACTTTTTATGATGCTTTTAATTAAGATGTCATATGCCCAAACCAATGTAGATCAATTACTAGAATTAGGTATAGAAAACGCACAACGTTTCAGTACAGATTACTTCGCTCCTGCTGGAGAAGCATTAGTGAATGGCATGTCTAATGGTTGGTATAAAACGGCTAAGGTTAAGAAATTGTGGCGTTTTGAAGTTGGTTTTATTGGTAATCTGTCTTTTGTAAGAGAGGATAAGCAATCATTCATTCTTAATACAGCAGAATATGATGGTGTAGATTTTAGAGAAGGACCAGATAGTCAAGTGGTTGCAAATGCTTTTGGGGGTGATCGAGGAGATATTGTTGTTGTGTTGGATCAAGGTCAATTAGGACAAGTAGAAGTGACACTTCCTGATGGGATTGGAGATAAAGAAGTTAATATAACGCCTACAGGTTTTCTTCAAGCCTCTATGGGTGTATCAAGAAGTACAGAGATTAAAGCAAGGTTTTTGCCTAAAATTGCCGTAAGGGAAAATACAAAAGTTTTTCTTTATGGACTAGCTGTACAGCACGAGCTAACCGATTGGATTTTTTCCTGGAAAAGACTTCCATTTAGGTTTTCTGGATTAATAGGATATACCAGTGTAAGAGGGTTTTATGATTTTGCTGCAGATAGTGGAATAGATGGAGACGATCAGGAAATACGATTAAAATCTAATTCCTGGTTGGTGAGTGGTATTATTTCTACAAAACTTCCTAAATTTAATTTTTATGGTGGGTTTGGGTATTATACAGGAAATAGTACAGCGGATATTTTGGGTACATATAGAGTGCAAAATGGACCTTTAGCTTCACAAACTGTAGAAGATCCCATTTCTGTAGATAATAAAACCTCAGGTCTTAAGGCAACTATTGGTGCAAATGTGAAATTAGGATTCTTCAGAGCTAACTTAGATTATACACTTCAGAACTATCAAAACCTTTCTATTGGATTGAATTTTGGTTGGTAATTTAACTAAGAATTCACAAACAAAATCCTTAAAGAATTTGTATTTTCGCGCTAATATTGAAGAAATTCAATAAGTAAGTAAATAGTAATCAAAAATATATAGAGATAATGAAAGTTACAGTAGTAGGAGCTGGTGCAGTAGGTGCAAGTTGCGCCGAGTATATCGCCATTAAGGATTTTGCTTCAGAAGTAGTATTATTGGATATCAAAGAAGGATATGCAGAAGGTAAAGCAATGGACTTAATGCAGACGGCTTCTTTAAATGGATTTGATACCAAAATTACAGGAACTACCAATGATTATTCTAAAACTGCAGGAAGTGATATTGCTGTAATTACATCAGGTATTCCTCGTAAACCAGGAATGACTAGAGAAGAATTGATTGGTATTAATGCTGGGATTGTAAAAGCGGTTTCTTCTAGTTTGATCGAACATTCTCCAAATGCAATTATCATTGTAGTAAGTAATCCTATGGATACGATGACATATCTTGTTCATAAAACTACGGATCTTCCTAAAAGTAGAATTATCGGTATGGGTGGTGCTTTAGATAGCGCTCGTTTCAAATACAGATTAGCAGAAGCATTAGGAGCTCCTATTTCTGATGTTGATGGAATGGTTATAGGTGGACATAGTGATAAAGGTATGGTGCCACTTACAAGATTGGCAACTAGAAACAGTGTGCCAGTTTCAGAATTTATCTCTGATGATCGTTTAGAGCAAGTTGCTGCTGATACTAAAGTTGGTGGAGCTACACTTACTGGATTGTTGGGTACATCTGCTTGGTATGCACCTGGAGCTGCGGTTTCTGGTTTAGTTCAGGCTATTGCTTGTGACCAGAAAAAGATTTTCCCTTGTTCAGTTTTGTTAGAGGGTGAATATGGGCTAAATGATCTATGTATCGGAGCACCTGTCGTATTAGGCAGAAATGGTATAGAGAAAATAGTGGAGATAGAACTTAGTGAGGCTGAAAAAGCAAAACTTATAGAAAGTGCAGAAGGAGTTAAGAAAACAAATGGATTATTAGAACTATAATATATTTCAATTCTTTATAAATAATATAACAAAAGCCGCAATAAAGCGGCTTTTGTTGTTTTAAGTGATAATTTATTAATAATTCAAATTATACTTTTCTTAATCACTTTTAATTTCCAATATATATTTATTTAAAGACTCTAGAAATGCCGTTTTAATTTTTCTATCTTTGCGGCATGAAGAAGGAATGGTACTTCAGGATTTTGATAACTGCTTTCGCATTACTTGTGGTAATGCAGCAGCAAACCGTTGTACCTAATCAGGAAATTGTTCTAGAATTTACTGATATCAAAGTTACTTCTGCAGAGGCTCAAAATGCGATTGCAATTGTAAAAAAACAATTAGAATCTATTGGAGTTAAAAACACAAGAATATCCGAAGAACTGCATAATGGTACGCTCAAAATTAGTTATTATAGTGATGCAGATGTAGCGAGCATAAAAAGAATACTTGCTGAAACAGAAAATGTGGAGCTTGATCACGTTTTTTATGATCAGAATGAAGAGGATACGGATAAATTCCCTTTAGAAAATAATGAAGCAGATTACAGTCTTAATGTATATGAAATCCAGACAGGAACAGATATTAATACTGATTTTAATGGTATCTATGTTTTACAGATAAAACAAAAACAAGATAGAGCATCTGGCTCATATACATATGGCTTTGCAGAAGACGCGCACACCAATCATATGAATAGATTGGTGAAAACGGCTCAAAAGATTAATAGACCTATTGCTATAACAACAGGTAACACTTCATATCAGATTCCAGAAGTAAGAGCTGGGCCAATTTCCTAATAAAGGAAGTGATTTTTTATAAAACGCCTTATTCCAAAAGATTTTAAAAGTTAAAAGCAAATAGTGATCATTCAACTCTTTGTGCTACTCTTAACTTTTAAATAAAGCTAATGTCTAAATTTTGACAGAGCTTTCTAATTACAGAATATTAATAAACTAGTAATCGTTGAGTCTTGAGTGATTGTAATAATCATTTGTTTGAAAGATTCGACTAAAATAAACAACAATGCAAAATAAAGGACTTGTTAGAGTGTTTGCGATTTTATTTGGATTGGTATGTCTTTACCAATTATCGTTTACATATTTAACATATACAAAAGAAAAGGAAGCTGAGAATTATGCCTTAGCAAAATATCCAGAGGCAGATGCTTCCAAATTAAGAGAAACAGCAGAAAAAAGCTACTTGGATTCTATAGGAAAGGATCCGATTTTTGCAAATTTTAGCTACAATGATGCCAAAGGGAAAGAACTTAATAAAGGACTTGACCTTAAAGGGGGAATCAATGTGATTCTTCAGATTTCAGTAAGAGATATCTTAGAAGGGTTAGCTAATAAATCTAAGAACCCTGCTTTTGTTCAGGCATTAGATGCAGCTGATGAAACGCAGAAAAATAGTCAGAATACATATGTAGAGGATTTCTTTATTGAGTTCGAAAAAATTCCGGATGCACAATTAGCGTCACCTGATATTTTCGCAAATAAGAACTTAAGTGATGATATCACTTTTGATATGACTAATGATATAGTAAAGCCTGTTCTGAAAAGAAAGATAGATGAATCAGTAACTTCTGCATTCGAGGTATTGCGTAAGCGTATTGATAAGTTTGGAGTTACACAACCTAATATCCAGCGTTTAGGTGAGTCCGGTCGTATTTTGGTGGAATTGCCAGGAGCAAAAGATGTAGACCGTGTTAAGAAGCTTTTACAAAGTACTGCTCAGTTAGAGTTTTGGGATGTTGAAGGTTCTCAGGAACTTGGGCTTTTTCTAAACAGAATGAATGAAAAGCTTAAAAAGGAATTAGAAGCTAAGGATGGTAAAGAAGAGGTTAAAGAAACGGCAGTAAAAGATACTACCGCTTCAGAAATTGCTGATTCAGAAAAAGTATTAGATACTGTTCAAGCAGATACTACAAAATCTGATGCAGATGCTGAGATCGAAAAGTTATTGGCTGATTCTGAAGATTCTACTGATATAGCATCACAAGTAAATCCAATTAATGATTTAGCAGGTCCTCCATCAGTTCCTGGAGCGTTGATTTCTGTAGCGCTTAAGGATGTAGAGCAGTTTGATAAGTATTTAGAAAGAAAAGATATCAGAGCTTTATTGCCTCAAGCTTTGCGATATACTAGGTTCGCTTGGAGCAAGCCTGAAAAAGAAGGAGAAAGAGTAGATTTATATGCATTAAAAGGGAATCGTGATGATGTTCCAGAATTAAGTGGAGGTGTAATTACAGATGCAGCCCAGACCTATGATCAGATTAATAATGTAGTGGTTACCATGCAGATGGATGGTAAGGGAGCTAAGAAATGGGCAGAAATGACCGGAAGAGCTTCTCAGACCAGAGGCCAGATAGCTATTGTGTTAGATAATATTGTGTATTCTGCTCCAGGTGTTTCTAAAGGGGCAATTACAGGAGGTAGAAGTGAAATTTCTGGAGACTTCGATGTTGAAGAAGGACAGGATTTAGCAAATGTTTTGAGAGCTGGTAAATTACCTGCTTCAGCGGATATTATTCAGAGTGAAGTAGTAGGGCCGTCTTTAGGGCAAGAAGCTATTGATAGTGGTGTGATGTCTTTTGGGATTGCATTGGTATTGATCTTAATCTGGATGATCTTTTATTACGGTAAGGCGGGGGCTTTTGCGGATGTTGCTTTGGTGGTAAATATTTTATTTATTTTTGGAGTATTAGCTGGGTTAAAAGCGGTACTAACATTACCTGGTATTGCGGGTATTGTATTAACGATTGGTATGTCTGTAGATGCAAACGTGCTTATCTTCGAAAGAATTAAAGAAGAACTTGCTAAAGGTAAATCCCAGGTAGATGCGATCAAGGACGGTTTCAATAACGCATTATCGTCTATACTAGATGCTAACATTACTACTGGTCTTACTGGTTTAATCCTTTTGTTTTTTGGTACTGGTCCGATTAAAGGATTTGCAACTACTTTATTAATAGGTATTCTTACTTCATTATTTACAGCAATATTTATTACTCGATTATTTATTGATGGATATGGCAAAAACGGTAAAGAATTAGCATTTTCTACAGCTGCAACTAAGAATTTATTTAAGAATGTAAATATTGACTTCTTAAAAAAGAGAAAAATTGCATACGGTATTTCAGCTATTATTGTATTAGCTGGTTTAGGTTCTCTGTTTACACAAGGTTTAGATGAAGGTGTTGATTTTGTTGGAGGTAGATCATATACAGTTCGTTTTGCTAAAGATGTTGTGCCTACAGATGTAGAAAAAGTGTTGGTAGCTAAATTTGGTAGTGCGCAGGCAAAAACCTTAGGCGCTGATAATCAATTAAAGATTACAACCAAATATAAGGTAGATGAAACCGGTGAAGAGGTTGATTCAGAGATTTCTAATTCATTATTTACTGCATTGAAACCTTATTTAACAGAGGGAATGTCTTATGATGAATTCTCAAATGATGATGAGGATAAACAAGTAGGGATTATGCGTTCTATGAAGGTAGGACCAACAATTGCGGATGATATTCAGCAAGCTGCTTATATATCTGTTATTGGATCACTAATCGTAGTGTTCTTATATATCTTATTCAGATTTAGAAGATGGCAGTTTAGTTTAGGTGCAGTAGCCGCGGTATTCCATGATGTATTAGTTGTATTAGGGATCTTTTCTCTTACATGGAAATTTATGCCATTTAATATGGAAATAGATCAAGCATTTATTGCTGCTATATTGACCGTTGTAGGGTATTCATTGAATGATACTGTGGTAGTATTTGATAGAATTAGAGAATATCTCGCAGAACATACAGGTTGGTCATTAGATAAAAACGTTAATGCTGCATTAAACAGCACATTAGGGCGTACGTTAAATACGTCATTAACAACCTTATTAGTATTGATCGCGATATTTATTTTTGCGGAGCCATTAAGAGGATTTATGTTCTCATTAATTATTGGTGTGCTAGTAGGTACGTATTCTTCATTATTCATTGCAACTCCTGTAATGTATGATACAGTGAAGAAAGTAGGTCTAAAAGAAAAGAAGAAAACTGAAGAGTAAACATCTTCTGGTTTAATAATAAAAATTCCGTGCGTTGAGAAATGCACGGAATTTTTTTTCTCGTTTTTTTCTTCATTAGTTAATTGTATTTAGTCATCAAAAGATCTAAACTTTGCTATAGTGAACATATAAATGCCATAACAAATAAGACCTAAGGCAACTAATCCAAAAATCCAAGGTCCAGAAGTGTTTTGTTGTATAAAAGAAAAAGCTTCTGTAGTTCCTTTCATTTCTTCTGAAGCGGATGAAGTATTTATTCCTCCTTCAATAAAAAAATATGCTATAATTCCGACAACAATACCGCGAGAAATTAATCCAGCATATCCAATCCGTTTTAAATTTTTTTTTCTGGTTACACTTGATATCTCGGAAATATTAAGTTTTTTCAAAAAATCGCCTTTATAAACCTTTATAAATTGATATATACTTTTTATAGCTAAGGCAATTCCAATAGCTATAAAGATGTGTGTTGAGTAATCTCCGAAATTAGAAGAATTCTTTCTACTACTAGAATCTTTGAAAATTTCAATAATAGAAAACATTCCCAATGCTAAATACACAGTGCCACTTATGAAAAAGCTAATTCTTTTTGCAATTCCTTTGCTATCAGATCCAATTCCTTCTGGATCAGAAAGACTTTGCATAAACCTCCAAACAGCATAGCAAATTAGTCCAATTCCTAAAATCCCTAGGATTATCTTGCCAAAAGATTGCTCTTCTAAGAATTGAATTATTTGTAATTTACCTGCTTTTTGACCTCCAAGGTTGAATGCTGTCATAAAGGCTAATATTCCTGTTAGCGCGTATACCGAGCCCTTCGCACCATAACCTACTCTGGCAACTATTTTGAGTTTTTTATCCATATTGTAATTTTGTATTTGATTTTCAAAAGGTTATATGGAAAATTAAATATATTCTGATTATGATTTGTGCTGTAAACAAATCATGATTGTCGCATTTCGTTTTTGAACGATATAAAATAGCAGCTACTATTTTATATAACAGTTTTAACATGTATAGAGTTCCTTATATCATAAATAGTGTTTTTTGTTACTGGTTCTTTTGCTTGATACCTTATTTGTAAAAAAAACATACTCCTTTTACTATTTTATTAGTGTTATAAAAATGTTCTTTTTATCCGTGCTCTCCTTTTGTTAATCTATTGAAGATTTGATTTTCTTAATTTTCAGGTTACAATTTTAGAGAACCTTTTCTTTTTGTTAACACTATATCGTTTGCGTAACAATTGAATAAGAAATTAATTTTTTTAATTACCTACATTTGAAAATATCATTATTAAATAGTTAATTTTTTGATTCATTGATAGTTTAAAAATGTGATATAAAATAACAGCGATATACTTTTTAGTATTATGTAGTTGTATATAATCGAAAGTTTTAGTTATTATTTTTTGATACCGATTATACGGAAATATTTATAAGTAGTTTGCAAATGTAAGATCTGGGAAAACTTTCTTTGCAGGTAATAGTTGTTTTTTGGAATATATACATGCTGTTAACAGCATAATACAATTATATATTTAACACACAAGATTCATGAAAAACACTAACTTATTTTTACTACTGCTATTTGTCTATTCTGGCATAGTAGCACAACAAGTCCACACTTCTTATTTGTGGCATATGCAACAACCGAATTATTGGCCGGAAAAAAGTAAAGAAAACCCAAATCGCTATCAGACCGTTTTAGAATCTCATAATTTAAAAACTTCTGGTGATTCATGGAATATATATGAGGATGGAATAAGCCATCCGCTAAACAATTTGGAAGAGATTTTTGGAAAGTATGATCGCGTAAAAGCATATCAATACGGTCCCAAGAACTCAGTACAAACATTATTAGGGTTACCTAATGGAGGAGCGCAAGTTAATTACTCAGGTTGCCTAATAGAAAATGTAAACAGTCTAGGAAATGCTGGTGTTTGGGGGTATAGTCAAGGTTGGGAAAATAATTTTATAGAAGCTAAAAACTGGAAAACATCCGGGGGTCAGCCTAGGATGGACCTTACGGGATTTACATTTCATCATGCCTTAGCTCCATTAATAAGTGAACGAGCCTTGAGAATGGAATTAAAAACTCATAAATTAATAATGACAGAAACTTTTGGAGGTGAATATTCTAAAGGTTTTTGGCCAGCAGAATGTTCATTTTCGGAAAGAATTATTAAAGTTTTGGTAGAAGAAGGTTTTCAGTGGTCTGTTATTGCTAATAGCCATTTATCTCGTACGCTGAACGATTATCCATTAGATTATGGTACATCTGGAGTTAATATTGATCCGCCTAATGCAGCTGATAAAGTAGCTACAAATGGTCAGAATTGGTGGAAAGGTCAGATTGATGGAAGAGGGGGTACTTTCGCCGCTCCATATTGTTATCAAGCGCACAAAGCACAATATGTTGATCCAGAAACTGGTCAAGCATATAAAATGGATGTAGTTCCGATGGCGGATTTGTTGAGTTATCAGAATGGATTTAGTTCTATGGGAACAGGAGAAATCGATGCTAATATCGCTCCTTTTAGTAATTCTAGTCAACCATCAATGGTACTACTTGCTCACGATGGTGATAATGCTTGGGGAGGTGGAGATAGCTATTACCAGGAATCAGTACCTGGTTTTGCTAATGCAGCAGCTTCTAAAGGGTATGACCCTACTACAATCCAGCAATTCTTAAATTCTTATCCAGTTCCAGAAAATGATATTGTAAAAGTAGAAGATGGATCTTGGGTTAATGCAGCAAATGATTGGGGTCATCCTCAATTTATTAATTGGCTATGGCCGTTATATGATACCGTAGACTATAAGTTTAATCCTAATGGGTGGACAGAAGATGCTAGAAACTGGGCTGTAATTACAGCTGCAGAAAATTATGTATTAACAGCAGAAGACAATAGTGATGGAGTAGATATAGCTAAAGTCATTGACCCTTCTTTCGGAGCTTCTAATGCAGAAAAAGCTTGGCATTTTTTCTTACCATCTTTGACCAGTGGTTATATGTATTACGGAAAGGCAATTGACATGGAAGTAAAGCAAACTTTAGCAGGTAATATTGCAATAGAACATGCAAAAGCTGAAATAGGAGATACACCAAATCAAGATAATACAGCACCTTCTGTATTTATACCGCAGCGTTTTCCGTACAATCCAGGAGGTAAAGGTTTTGGACCTATATATGCATATCAAGAAGTTCAGAATACTTCTGATTTTCATGTTTGGACATTTGCCTATGATGTAAGTGGATTGGCGTCAGTAGAATTAAAATACAGAACGGATAATGATGGTAAGAATCCTATCTCTGACAATATTAATGATACATATTCGGGAGGAGAAGGTGTAAGTTCATGGAATAGCCAATCAATGACCCAAAAACAATTTCCTAAAGGAAATATAACACAAGATCCAGAAATCGATTTCTTTATAGAACCAACGGCTATTGCAGATTTATGCTATGCGGAGATTAAGGGATTGTCTGATGTATTAGTAGATTATTACGTAGAAGTCGTAGATACTAAGGGTAATGTATTTAAGACGCCTATTCAACATGTTTATGTCGGCGGGTTTAATAGTAGTGATGAAGTAACGCTTACTGTTACTCCAGATCCTGGAAATTACGATGATGCTATTGTTGTAGAGATGGAAGCTTCAACAACTGCCGATATTGGCGGGGTAGAAATTTATTACACTCTAGATGGATCAATGCCAAATCAAGCAAGTATGAAGTATATAACTTCTTTTGACATTGGAAATAGCAATAGTGAACCAATCAAATTAAAAGTGATAGCGTACGATGCTGATGGAAATGCATCGGAGGTAATTACTAGAAATTATACATTTGGTGATTTACCTTCTTACGATATTCATTTTAAGAATACTTCTAACTGGAATCAAGTATTTGTGTATGCATTTGATAAAAGTAATAATGAAGCACTATCAGGATGGAATTGGCCGGGTAAGTCAATGGCTAAAGAGCAAGATTCGCCATGGTATATTGCTACCATAGCAGAATCTGTAGAAGTTGGTCTTGTTTTTACAAATGGAAATGGAGAACAGTCTGATGATCAGTTTAGAAACGTAGACGGCTGGTATGTGTATTCAGAAAATATGTGGTATGATGAATGCCCTTCGGATTGTCCGGGAGTTTTGGGATTACCAGAAGTATCGGTTACTATTCCAGGAGGATCGTATCAAGGAAATGTATCAGTTAATTTAACTGCAACTAATCAGGGAGTAATTTATTATACTACAGATGGAACGGAACCTTCTGATTCAAGTAGTTTATATCAAGATGAAATAACTTTTACTGAAAATACAACTTTAAAAGCTATTGCGTATAATAGTAGTGGCCAGTCTGCGATTATTTCTGAGACTTATACTATTACAGAAGTACAATCGTACACTATTCATTATCGAAATATATCCAATTGGAATGATGTCTATGTCTATTTATATGATAAAAACACAAACCAGCCATTGCCTGGATGGAGTTGGCCAGGTAAATCAATGAATAGAGAACAATCTTCTCAGTGGTATTCATTTTTAATTGAAGAAACTCTAGAGCTTGGCATTGTTTTTAATAATAATAACAATGGAGGTCAATCAGATGATTTAACTAGAACAGTAGATGGGTGGTATGATCCATCCACCAATCAATGGTATGATTTGTGTCCAACTGCTTGCCCAGGTGAAGTTTCTGGTAATGAATTGATAATCCATTATAATAATAACAATACAAATTGGAACCCTGTAACACTGTATTATTGGGAAACAACTCCTGGATCTTTAACTACTTCTTGGCCTGGCGTTTCAATGACAGATGCAGATGGAGATGGGTGGTATGAATATACGTTATCAGGTGTAGAATGTGCAAAAGTTATTTTTAGTACAAATGGAGGACAACAGACAGAAGATTTAGAAATTTGTGGAGAAGGAAGGTATGATAATGGTTGGGTAATTAATTCATTAAATAAAGCACCTGAGGCAACTACAACTTTAATTTCTTCACCGTACCCTAATCCTTTTCAGAATGAAATTAATTTTAATCTATTAGGAGAAGTTAAATCTCTCAATATTACTGTTAGAGACGTGAAAGGAGCATTGTATTACTCCGATACCGTATCTAGTGAGAATGGAACAATAGCAATACCTCTTAATGTTACAAAAGGAATATATTTTGTAAAATTAAGTAATAAGACTATTAATAAGGTTGTGAAAGTTATTAAATAAATTCCCCAATTATATCCCTAGATAACCCCCTAAAAAGAATAATTTTTTTAGGGGTTTTTACTTTATAGAAATAAGTTTAGTTTTTCTTAAAATAGATGGAATCTCCAACTTTTAGATTCCATTGATTGGATAATCCGGCATTGATTTCTAAAATATATTTTGCTGGTTTTCCTGATGGTAAAGATGTTTCGTCTAATGGTTTTGCATTTTTCTGAAAACTAACAATTCTAAACTTATCATCTATGTAGATAATATCCAAAGGGATCAAAGTGTTTTTCATATAAAAACTCTGCGGTCTAAAATTTTCTTGAACAAACAACATTCCTTTTTTTTCTTCCATAGATTTACGATACATTAATCCAGTCTCTCTTTCGTATTCATTATCTGCTATTTCAATATCTAAAGCTACAACTTGTTTAGGGATAGAATCTCCTATGCTATAAATAGAAAGTTCTCCTTCTTTGGTGAATTTTATTTCTTCAGTAATAATCTTCTTATCGTTCTCCTTTTTACAAGAAAAAACAGATAAAGTAAAAACTGTTATAAGTATTATAAAAATATTCTTTTTCATTATTCTTTTCTTTTTAAAAATCGCGATCTATTTGTCTACTGGAACTTTAGTGAATGTAGCTCGTAGAATCTATTTAGAATCGGAAATTAATGGTTTTATTTTTGAACGCAATTTAGAAAACGACAAATCTTTGTTAAAAAAAAGCCGCACTTCAAAAATCTGAAGCACGACTTTTCTCAACTAACTAACCAGCATTTTGAGGAATTATGAATTACAAATTCAGAATTTTAAATTTACTTGATACTAATAATTAAACCCCATCATTTACCCAATCAATCTTTCTGGATATCATCATAATGGTTCCTAGTATTAAAAACAATCCAATGCTTCCTACTAATAATGCGTAATTTTCTAATTGAATAATGACAAAAATGAAAGTATATAAAGCAGCAAGTGAAGCAGCAATCAATCCCATAAATTTAAAGCTTCTAAGAATAGCTTTAGAGTAAATAGATATTAGTAATACAACTGCAGTTCCTGCAATCCCGTATGCGTAAAGAAAACTAGAGTGCTCGGAAATCGAGATCAATAAAGTATAAAACATAGTAAGTGCCAATCCGATCATTAAATATTGAAACGGATGAATAGTAATCTTACTAACAGTTTGTATCAAAAAGAATACTAAAAAAGTTAAGGCAATTACAAGGTATCCATATTTAGCAGCACGCTCACTTTTTTGATATTCATCTACAGGGATTAATAACTTAACTCCAAAAGCTGATGAGTTTATATGAGGTAGTTCTCCAAAAAACTCTTGTTCGAATTCTCTATTTATTTGTAATACCTTCCAGTTTGCTTTAAACCCATTTTCGGTAATTTCTTTGGTCTTGGTATCAGGTAAATAATTACCATTAAAGCTAGGTGAAGCCCAGTTAGAAGTCATTGCGACATTGGTTTCCCTTCCTACAGGAATAAATCGCAATTGCTCACTACCATTCACTTTTAGATCCATTTCAAAATTGATCTGGTTTTTTTTAGGTAAAGCAGCGTCTTTAAGGAATTTTGTTTCAAATCTATTAGTGTTGGAATTTTGAGTATATCTAGATTGTAATGGGTAATTTTCAGATCCAATTTTTAATTCTAAATTACTTCTAATTCCTTTAGAGTTTGTAGAATTTACTATAACGGTAGCTTTATTCCATAATATATCTTCTTCTTTAATATCTTGAATTTCGAAATTAGGTATAGTGAAAGACCCTTTAATTTTCATATCTGCAGTATACACAACCGATTCGTAAATACTTCTTCCTAAATTCTCGGATTCTACAGAGGTATTTATATCTAGTGTATTCGGAAAAAAGAAAGCCTGATGAACAGAGATGATATCTTCTTGGAAGTAGGATTTTGTTTTTTCATCCCAGATTTTTTTGAGTTTATGAGTTTGGTAAGGAATTTTCAGAATAGGTCCGTATAACAAAACTTCATTTCCCCATTTTTGATTAATCTCACTAACCACCTCCTCTTGTCTGTAGGCTCTTTCTTGTATCAAATTTTTGATATATGAAAGAGGGATTAGTAATACTAAGATTAGTATTCCAACCATTAGCATACGAACGGTAATTGAAGTTTTTATCCATTGTCCGAAAGATTTTTTTTGTTTTTGAGTTTCCATATTTTCTGAAATTTATAGTGATTGTCTTTTTAGTTATTTTCTTTGTTGTAATGATAGAATAGATGATAGGTAATGATTAAAAAACCGCCAAAACCAATGGTAAATGCCCAAGTGTTTATATGTTCTATTGGAAATATTATTCTCTGAAATATATCTCCTAGAATGTTCATTGGATTTTGGAGAAGATCCCAGCTATTCCATCGTAATATTCTTCCCATATAAATCCCAAATCCACATAATAATAATATGAGGTGTGTTATGAAATTTGTTGTCTTTTTAGAAAAGTGTTCTCGAAGCAGCTTTTGCATAGTGCGTAATGAAGCAAACCCTACAATCAACCCATTGATGGCAAAAGAGAGAATAAGCAATACATCGAACCATACAGATTGTAAAGAGCTGAGACGGATGTGTTGTAGATCGGTAAGGATATATGGAGCGTTAGGAAGAAACGCTAGCCAAAAGATAAATCCTATTCCAAACAAAAATCTATTCTTGTGTATTTTACTGAAACTTAATATTGTTGTTATTCCATAAGGAATACAGGCTAAGAACAAATTCCAAACTAAGAATAGGAAAAAATTAGATTCTACCTTCGTTATTCTTATAAATAGAAGTATGATGCTAAATGCAACAGCGATGCTGAAACCTTTAATAAAAGGTAATTGTTTGTGAATTATGTTCATTATATGAAAGTATTATGAAAAGGATTGTTGACTACAATTACAAAGTATCCAATGGCGATCGGAATATTGAGCAAGAATATCGATATGGTTGTTAGATTTTCTTTGTAATAATGACGGTTTATAATTGTATTAGCTAATAGTCCAATAAAAGTGATACCATTAAGAACTGCAGTGATTAATACATAAAACAACCCAATGATTATTACTTGATCCCAATAAGTGATAAGATGTAATAACAAAATAATGGTGCCTAGTAAAAAACTAAAAGTTGCAATAATTAGCGCATTTCTGTTAACAGGTTGTATTATTTGCATGATGTAGAAATTAAAAATGTGGTTTGTATAGTGGATAATGATTGATCTAATAGCTTTTTGAAATCTAATTGATGGAATGTGTAAGCATTGCGGCCTTTTGTATAAGATGTTCTGAACATCTTGAATTTATCTGGATAGAATAGGGTTCCAATAAAAATTACAGTATACAAGTATGAACTTTTCTTACCATTACCGAAAAGATAATACTGCATGGATATTTCTTCAGGCACAGTAATTCCTGTTTTTGTTAAGACGTGAAACACGTCATGATTTTCTAGTTTAGGTTGAGGTGTGAAATCGTGCTGTAGCAAAAAACTTCCTAGATGAAATCCAAGACTTGTTTTAGGATATTTCAACAATTGTGATACCGATATATCCCAAGGTTCATCTTTTTTGAACCATTTCTGATATGGAATTTTGCTCCACTCGTATAAAATTTCTAATAAAATTGATCTCATTTAGTTTTTTAAAAGTACTTTGAAATTCAAAGTAAGTTGATAAAAAAATATAGCTATTGCTTTAATAATTTTTCAATAGCTTCTACGTGTTTTTTAAAAGCTTCACGCCCTTTTTTAGTGGCACTATAACGTGTGTTAGGTTTTCTGCCGATAAATGATTTCTCGACTATTATATATTCCTCTTTTTCTAAAGCTTTTGTGTGGCTAGCCAAGTTTCCATCAGTTGCCCCCAAAAGTTCTTTCAACATTTTAAAATCGGCATATTCATTAACCATAAGAATAGACATAATCCCTAATCGAATCCTATGATCAAATGCTTTATTTATGTTGTTAATTATGTTTTTCATTCGGTGCCCCAAAATTAGTTTAGGATTTTATACTTGTTTTCTAGCTATTGTTTCTTTAGTGAATCATCTATGTTTTTATTTTTTGCAATAAATAGTTTTTAGATCTTTTGACAATTTCATCTTACACTTTTCGAAAGTTAAATTTGACATGGATATAGCATTTTTGCCTTTTTTATAATCTTTGTAAAAAGTATTCCAATACTCTGGAAACATTATACCTGATGCTAAAAATAAAAGACAAAATATATTATAATTACCATTTCCAAATAAATAGGCTTGCATTCTTATTTCATCAATGGATGACATACTGTATCCTAATATAATATGTTTCATGTCATGTTCTTCAAATTTTGGAATGATTTTTAGATGACGACTATTAAGCATTTTAAAAACATCTTTTCCAATTGTTCCTTCTGGTAATAAACGCAATTCATGTAATTTTACTTGACTTTTAGATTGAAACAAATATTGCAATGGTTTAATGGCAATGAATATTTTTAAATTTTCCACAAAAGTTTCTCTTGCTTTAGATTGTTTGTTTATTTCTATTTGATTGAGATCGAGTATCATCATATTATTATTATCTATTAGATTAATCATGTGTAAAGTAAATTAAACTTCCATATATAATATGCATTACACCAAAACCAAGAACCCAAAACCAAAATCCAAAACCTGGATATATTGCACAAATCAAACCTAAAATAATCTCTGCATATCCTAAATATTTTACATTACCGATAGTATATTTTGAAGCATTCACCAGCGCAAGTCCATAAAAAATAAGCATTAAAGAACCTGTTAAACCATAATGATTACTAAAGATTTTGATCATAATATAAATCCCGCCTGTAATTAATGGCACTAAAAAGGCGGTGAGTAATCTTTTAGAAGTACCATTCCACAAAGTCTCATTATTTTTTTTTGCTTTTCTACTACTCAGGATAGCCGCTGTTACAATGCTTAGAAAGGCAATGACTACTAAATCAATTAAGATGTAATTAAAAATTTTTCCGTGAAGAATTAAATATTCCCTGCCACTAATGCTCACAAGGTAATAAGCAACAGCAGCACCTATAATAGCATAGATTCCTGCTAGGATTCCGGATAACCCGCTTAGAGAAAAAAAGCGTGATGACTTATTCATCAGATCTTTAATCTCTGTAATATCTTTTAAATAATCTTCTGTGCTCATATTAAAAGTACTTTGAAATACAAAGTAAAATTAAAAATTCCATTCTCGCAAATTTTTTATAGTAAAAATGAAATTAATTTTTGCTTTTAAATTGTGATTCTAAACTGCCTTTTGCTTCAAGATCCTTAAGAGCTTTTCCTATAATACCGGTAGCAACAAGGGTGCTGTAGTTTTTCCAAAACTCAACTTCGTAGGGAAGAGGGTAGTTAAACAAGGCATTAGAAAAATTATTTCTAAAAACTTTTTCATTGGAGAAAGGAGAGGTATTCTTTGTGTTAACAGTGTTTATTATTAATTCGGACTCTGTAGTTACATTGTATGCGTCGAATAAGTCACCTGTATTATTATAGTGATTAATAGACTTAATTCTTTTGAGATACCATTTACCTTTATAGTTAGAAAAGTTGACTTGAACTATATAGTCTTTGAGACTAGTGATACGAGTAAGAAAAATCTTTTTAAATTTTTCTTCTATAATTTTTGGAGTTTTTAGTTGTGTGGCAAATCGTTGATTTAATTTTTTCTTCGCCTTTTTTGTAAGTCTATATTTATATGCAATAATCGCTTTACTGTCTTCTTCTATGGTTATTTCGCCTGTGTAGCGTATAGCTACATTGTTAGAGTCTTTAGGTTTAAAAGAGATAATATAAACAGGTTTATTGTCATATACACTTCTACCATAGAGCGTAAAAAGATATTTACTATTAATTTTTGGATCTAAAAAATCTTCTTGTCTTTTTACTTTATCAGCACCAGTTAGTCTTAAGGGACCGCCACCTATTTCATTGTTTTCTAACCATTTTAAATTAGAGGTATCTATTGATTTTAATTTTTTAGATTGCTCCATAATTTTAAAATCTTGTAAGTTGTTACTTTTCCTCAAAGCAATTATTCTAGTCTGGTCTCTAGTATCAGCAACAAACTCTTTTGGTTCCGGAAAAGGTACCTTATTAATGTTTTGTTCTAAGCGATTAAATTGTATATAATTAGTGTTGGATAATAGATAATCAAAATTGGCGTCATATGGGGTATAATAGATAGTACTTGCCGCATCAGAAAACTTGGTGTAGCTATCATCTATTTTAGTCAATTCCCTATAATATGTTTCTAGTTTTACAGGTTGTTGGGCATAATTCTCAGGAATTAAAGAAATAGCCTGATCGATCAGCTCTTTATATTTATTTTTTGTGGTAACTACAATTTCATCTAATGACGTAGAAACAGATTTTAGAAATATTTTTTTAGAAGAATCTTTTAGTTTTTTAACAGAGATACTATTGTTTTTATAGCCTACAAAAGAGACAATAACTACCGAAGATTCGTATTTTTTACTAAGTGTTAGTTCGAATTTTCCTTCTTCATTAGTTATAGTTCCTATAGAAGTTCCTTTAATCAAAACATTTGTAAAAGGTAATGGATCTTTAGTGTCTTTATCAAAAATGGTAGCTTCTATTGTGTAAGTTCCTTGTTTGTTTTTTTGAGCATAAGATTGTATGTTTCCAAATCCAAGGAAGAGTAGATAAAACAAAAAGGACTGTACTAGGTTTTGAAGTTTCAATGTGATTAGATATCTTAGGGTTACTAATTGTAAATTATCTATTCTAAAAATACCATTTTTTATTGAAACCAGCAGAAGAGTATATTTTAAATCAGACAGAACCATTTAAATCGATGTTACTTCACTTACAAGTAATTATTGAGGCTACGTTACCAGAAGTTGAGTTGTTGTTTAAATGGAGAGTGCCTTTTTATTATGTCGGTAAGAGTCCAATTTGTTATCTAAATGTAACAAAAGGATATGTCGATGTTGGTTTTTGGGGAGCTCAATATTTTACATCTCACGTTGATAAACTAGTGGCTGACAAAAGAAAGTATGTGAAATCTTTTCGTTATCGAAAATCAGAAGAGATAGATGAACAAATCTTTGTAACAATTCTTCAACAGGCATATACCTACAGAAACGAAAAATTTATAACGAATTAATAATCTCCTTGCAGCAGAGTTACTAAGATATTTCAATAATTGGAATTGGATTTTTAGCTAATTTTCTCCACTTTTTTGATACCTCTCCGGCAGTTTCTTGTAGTTTTTTATTTGTAGTGTCTTTAACCGATTTTATATAGTCGTTTCTATGTTTTTCAGCTTTGGTTTTACATTTTTTTTCTAACGCTTTTTCTCCACCTTCTCTACCGATGTCCTTAGATTGCTTTCCGGTTTTTCCGTCAATATAATGATAGCTATAAGAACAAATTAAATCTCCAATACTAGATACAGTGCAATCTTTTTTAATCTTTAAACTACCAATTTCTTTAACTCGGGACGCTACAAGTTTAGGGATCACGGCTTCCACGTGAGCTGCATATTCTATGGCTTTTTGGGATAAGGTTTTAGCATATGGAGAGGCTGAAGGATGATTAGTGTGATTAGGGTCTTGAAATGCTCTCTCTTGGAATATAGTGAGATGTGTACTTGCGGCAATTAAAAAGTTTCCTAATGCTGCATTTGCATAACGTTTATCCTGAAATATAGATAGGATTTTGGTGTACAGCGTATGATTGTAAAATTCAAGCTTAGATTGCAGTGTTTCTTTAGGGGTTTTTGGATCTTCAGCGAGATTTATATACTCACCGGAAATATAATCAAGTACTCCGCTAAGTTCTGCGTATGTATCTGTAAGTGTCTTTTTGTCCAGTTCTTCGATAATAATTTTACGGATATTATCATAAATTACTTCCCAATTGGTATTTGCGCCATTAGGCCATATCATTGCGAGTAAAGCGGCTCCTAATACATTTAGTGGAGGAGGAGCCGCTCCCATAAGTGCATCAAGTAAAACCTTTACTCCAGAGGTCCAATCAGCATCTATTGCGTAGTTTTGTCCTGATAAAAGGGGTAAGTTTATTAAATCAGAAGGTAGTTCAATGGTATCTGCAGAAATATCTTTTAGTTCTCCATTCTCGACAATCAAATCGGGGCGGAAAAAGTACAGCGTAGATTTATTAGTAATTCGTTTTACAAAAGGAGTTCCTTTTTTGTAGTTTTTCCAATCTTCTAACAAATAAGAAGAGGTTTGACCATTCGGTATTATTTGTTCATTTATGCCTAATGGTAAGATCGCGTCAGTTTCTTGAAGAAAGCAATCAATTTGCAGTTTCAGTTTTTGCTGTATCTCCAATCCGTTTGGTACATTTTCGGTGGTGGCAACCTTTGGTTCTGAAGTTGCTTTACGATCAGAAGAAAGGGTTTGTACCATCTCTTTGATTTTTAAGGTTCTGATTTGATCATCGATGTCAGAAAAAGTAGTTGTCTTAATATGCAAGGGTTTGCATATTTTTTCGTTTACGTAATCTTCAAAATTATCTTTATCATTTATAGTGTTAAATACGATATGAACTTTACTGGACATGGTGTTGTTTTTTGCTAAAAATCACCTAAAAAAAACAGGTGTTACAGCACGTTGCTTTACTATAAAAATACACTAATTTCTGACTATATTGTTGAAGATTAGTAGCAAGTTGTCTGTTGGTTGTATATTTAGTAAACGATTGAGGATCGAGATTAGCTATAATTTTTTTGATATGAAGTCGAAAGCCTATAAATACAAATTATTATATCTTGAGACGAAATGTATCTCAATGATTAATTTTTCTGGTAACATATTTAAATGAAACTGTTTTGATTTAGGTAAACAGAATAGATGCTAGAATGGTATAGTTTTAATAGAAGTAACTATAGTTTATTTACGGTCTGTCTGATAGTAACCAGATTACTTAATAGTTTTTCTAAATATTGAAGATCTAACATGTTCGCTCCATCACTTTTTGCATTGGCAGGATCAAAATGAGTCTCAATAAATAGACCATCTACACCTGTTACAACTCCTGCTCGCGCAATAGTTTCTATCATATCGGGTCTACCACCCGTTACTCCACTAGATTGATTAGGTTGTTGTAGTGAATGTGTTACATCCAGTACGGTAGTTGCATACTCCTTCATAGTAGGGATTCCTCTAAAATCTACGATCATATCTTGATATCCAAACATAGTCCCTCTATCTGTTATCATCGCCAAGTCACTACCACTATCTTTTACTTTTCTAACGGCGTGCTGCATTGCTTCAGGACTCATAAATTGTCCTTTTTTGAGATTTACAGTTTTTCCAGTTTTTGCGGCAGCTACAACCAAATCTGTTTGTCGTACTAGAAATGCAGGGATTTGCAAAATATCAACATATTCTGCCGCCAGTGCAGCATCTTCATTCTCATGAATATCTGTTACTGTTGGAACATCAAAAGTTTCTCCGACTTTACGTAAAATCTTCAAAGCCTTTTCGTTTCCAATTCCTGTAAAGCTATCAATACGACTACGATTCGCTTTCTTAAAAGAACCTTTAAAAACATACGGAATTTTTAACTTAGCAGTGATCTCTACTACTTTTTCAGCAATTCGCAATGCCATTTCTTCTCCCTCAATGGCACATGGTCCAGCAAGAAGGAAAAAATTATTTGCATCAAGGTTTTTTAGATTTTTGATCTTAGAAAGTTCCATATCTATATTTTAAAAAAGCAAAGATATGCGTTTTAATAATCGTATGAAAAGTTTAAATCATTCAATAAGAAATTTTATAATCAAAATAATTTTAGAGCTTCAATTATTGGGTGCTCAGTTAGTTGTATTATAGGTAAATAGCTTTGTCTTACAAGTATAATACTTGAAAATATGTAAAGCTTCAAAAGAGGTATTTAAGTGTCTGATTTTGAAGCTTTTTTAATATTTTTAATTTAACATACAACCTGTCGAAATATAACGTACATTTGCAGCCTTAAATTCAGGCGTATATGACTGCTATAAAAAACATTGCTATTATTGCTCACGTAGATCACGGTAAAACTACCTTGGTAGACAAAATTATGTATCACTGTCAATTGTTTCGTGAAAACGAAAATACAGGAGACTTGATTTTGGATAATAACGATCTGGAGCGCGAAAGAGGAATTACAATAACTTCTAAGAATGTTTCTGTTACTTATAAGGGAACAAAAATCAATATTATTGATACACCAGGTCACGCCGATTTCGGAGGAGAAGTAGAGCGTGTATTAAATATGGCCGATGGAGTATTGCTATTGGTTGATGCTTTTGAAGGACCAATGCCACAAACACGTTTTGTATTACAAAAAGCAATTGATCTTGGTTTAAAACCTTGTGTGGTTATAAATAAAGTAGATAAAGAAAACTGTACTCCAGACGAAGTACACGAAAAAGTGTTCGATTTGATGTTCGAATTAGGAGCAGAGGAATGGCAGTTGGATTTCCCTACGGTATATGGTTCTGCTAAGAACAACTGGATGAGTGACGACTGGCAAAATGAAACGGATAATATTGAGCCATTATTAGATATGGTAATGGAACATATTCCTGCGCCAAAGATTGAAGAAGGAACATTACAGATGTTAATTACATCTTTGGATTTCTCATCATTTACAGGTCGTATCGCAATTGGCCGTTTGCAAAGGGGTACATTGAAAGAAGGTATGCAGGTTTCATTAGTGAAACGTGATGGTTCTATTAAGAAGACTAAGATAAAAGAGCTTCATACTTTTGAAGGTTTAGGAAGAATGAAAGTTGATCAAGTAGAGGCTGGAGATATTTGTGCATTGGTTGGTATAGAAGGATTTGAAATTGGTGATACAGTTGCTGATATAGAAAACCCTGAAGGATTAAAGGCAATTGCGATTGATGAGCCTACGATGAGTATGTTATTTACGATTAATGATTCTCCGTTTTTTGGAAAAGATGGAAAATTTGTTACATCAAGACATATTAAGGAAAGATTAGAGAAAGAATTAGAGAAAAATTTAGCACTTAGAGTTAATAAAACAGATAGTGCTGATAAATTTATAGTATTTGGTAGAGGCGTACTTCACTTATCCGTTTTGATCGAAACGATGCGTCGAGAAGGGTATGAGTTACAGATCGGACAGCCACAGGTAATTATTAAGGAAATTGATGGTGTAAAGTGCGAGCCGATTGAGGAGTTAACTATTGATTTACCAGAAAATGTGTCGGGTAAAGCTGTGGAGATGGTGACTATGAGAAAAGGAGAAATGCTAAGCATGGAAGCTAAAGGAGACCGTATGGTTTGTGAATTTATGGTTCCGTCAAGAGGTATTATTGGGTTGCGTAATCAATTATTGACCGCTACTGCAGGTGAAGCAATTATGGCACACCGTTTTAAAGAATATCAACCACTTAAAGGAGATATCCCAGGCCGTATAAATGGTTCATTGGTTTCTATGGAGAAAGGTTCTGCGATACCTTATTCAATTGATAAACTACAGGATAGAGGTAAGTTTTTTGTAGATCCTGGAGAAGATATTTATGAAGGACAGGTGATTGGAGAGAATTCTCGTGGAGATGATATGGCTGTAAATATTACTAAGACTAAGAAATTAAGTAATGTACGTTCTTCTGGTGCTGATGATAAGGCTAAGATTGTTCCCGCAATCAAATTTTCCTTAGAAGAAGCTTTAGAATATATTCAGAAGGATGAATATGTAGAAGTGACTCCTAATCATTTAAGATTAAGAAAAGTATTCTTAACAGAAGTAGAACGTAAAAGAAATAAGATCGTATAATCTAATTTCCAATTAATATACAATTAAAAAATCCCGAGGAAACTCGGGATTTTTTTTGAAATTTTTGGGGTAATTATGGTTTTGGGATCAATTCGTTTTTGAGGGGGTAATTTATTTATCTTCAATATTTTTTTCTTCCGGCAAATGTAAAGACTTAAAAAAATGTAAAACTTGTAAAATCGTTTAAAATAACGGTAAAATACTTATTTTGTCGATAAAATGCATTTACTTGTTTTCTTAGATAAAAGTTTCAAAAGTAGACTAATAAGGAATTTCATGTCATTTATAGTTCTCATATCCTTTTTAATACGTAACATCAAAAACTTTATCTTATAAATACTGTAGGGTGTGACTTTTATAATTTACGAGGTGTTACTTAATTTATCGTTACTAACTTAACAATCTAAGTATAAATTTTTAGTGTCATTTTGTAAGAAAATAAACCTGATTATTATTCTTACACCTTAAAAATAAGACTAATATTCCGAATACTCAAACAAATTAAGTATTTTCACTTTCCTAAATAATTATTTTGCAAACGTATACGATTAAGAGATATCATAAAGATGATTATGCTTTATGGAATAGTTTTATTGATAATTCTAAAAATGGTACATTTCTATTTCATCGAGATTTCATGGAATATCATTCGGATCGATTTCAGGATTTTTCTTTATTAATTTATGATGAAAAAAAATTAATAGCTGTTTTTCCTTCGAATGTAAAGGATGAAAAAGTATATTCTCATCAAGGACTTACCTATGGAGGGTTGGTGTTAGGAAATAGTATAGGAGGAGAAAAGATAAGAAATATTCTTTTAGATTTGGTTTATTTTCTTCGTTCTCAAAAAATCAGTAATTTATATATTAAATCAATACCGATTTTTTATCATCAAAAACCGTCTAATGAGTATACTTTTTTCCTCTCTGATACTGGAGCAGAGCTTTATCATAAAGATCTTAATCTTGCGATAGATTATAGTATACCGGCTAGTATTCATAAAAGTAAGCTTAAGCATTATGAAAAAAGAAAAGATATTGGTTTTCAAATAGAGGAGGTTGATAATCTTACTAATTTTTGGAATGAAGTATTAACTCCAAGATTATCAAAAAAACACAATACTAAACCGGTCCATACTCTAGAAGAGATACAGTTGCTGAAAAAGAAATTTCCAGAATCCATTATACAATTCGTTATTAGTTTAGATAACAAAATTCTAGCAGGAATTACTATTTTTAAAACAAGAGATGTAGTAAAGTCTCAATATGGTGCTATTACGGATCAGGGAGAAAAACATAGGGCACTTGATTTTCTTTTTATATCCTTGATTCATAGATACAGAGAAGAAGGATATAAGTTTTTTGATATGGGTACTGTAACGGATAATAATTTTGGGTTACTTAAACAAAAAGAAGAATTAGGATGTGAAATCTATATGCAAGATTTCTATAGATTAGACCTTTAGCCCTAACAATTCGTTTTCCAGGTTTCTGTGTACTTTTTTGCAATGGAGATGTAGTGATGTTCTTTTTCTATAAATGCTCTAGCATTTTTCCCTATTTCATAAATCTGATTAGGATTAAGAATAAGCTGCTCGAGGTTTTCCGCAATTTTAGCACTATCAGGAAATGTATCGATAGCTACAATATCTTTTAAGTTATAGTGTTTTTTAAAAGCATTTCCCGCACCGGTAAAAACTACTTTTCCCATAGCCATAGCTTCTAAAGCGTTATAACCTTGGTCGTGAGCTTGTGCTTGATCCAATATGATATGAGCAGATAAAAAATGTTTTATATATTCTTTATATGCCAGATCTTTGGTAGTAATCACTTCAATTTTATTCGAATACTTTTTGGTAATGATATCTAATGCTTCTTTAAAATACTTGTTTCCTTTCTTCATGTAATTTGCACTATTAATTCCGTGTAATATTTTTATTTTTCCATTATTTACAAAGGGAACAATCTCAATTTTATCAACATTTACTGGATTAGGGATAAGAGGTAATGTTTTTAATGTGTTTACATATGCAATACGATACTCTACACTTACTGGTATAACACCTTTGATATTCTCAAATACGAAATCGTGAATTTTTTTTTGTTTTTCAGATACAAATTTTAGCGTGTACCGATATGCTTTTTTTAAAGTCGGATTATCTAATAAAGGGCTAACTGTGCTATAAGGAAATTTTCCAGAAAGTAAATATGATATATACCTATAGTCATCTCCACAAGCAAGTAAAAAGACATTTTTATTCTTTTGAAATAGAAATGTTAAGAGTTTTTTTTCAAAATATGATCCAATATTAAAAGGAGTTTCGTTAATCAATTGTACGAAATCGTAGTTCTCTAGAGATGTTTGATTTCTCTTAAATCTAATAAAAGCCTCAATCGATGCAATATCAATAGAAGTAAGTTTAAAGATTAAATGCCGGATTTTATTGAGAAGAAAATTGTTTTTTATTGATCTTCCATCAATATTAATGTCTACAGGATATTTTTTAAAAACATCCCCATTACCAACAAGAGTAACCTGATGCCCGTTTTTTATCAAGCCTTCTTTAAGCGAATTATGTAACCGACTATATTCTCCTACTAGTAATATTTTCATTAAAGCAATATTAAACCTTTACTAAAGACTCTAAAAAAATTATCTCACCTTTTTAGGGGCTTACACAAAAAAAAATATCTTTGTCGTAAAGGTATTTTTAATACTTTAATAATTAAAACAGAATCTTATCGAATCCTTTTGTGCGCAAAAGATTAATAAGTGTAGTTAGATATTTTTTGATAATGACAAACCATAAACCGTCGATTCCTTTTTTAGATCTGTATAAGATTAATGGTCGTTATCACGAAAAACTAAAAAAACGTTTTTCTGATTTCTTAGATTCAGGAACTTATATTAGAGGAGGTTTTGTAACCAAATTTGAGCATGCCTATGCCCAGTTTTGCGGTACAAAATACTGTGTTGGAGTGGGGAATGGTTTGGATGCGCTTACACTTATTCTGAGGGGGTATATAGAATTAGGTAAAATAAATACCGGTGATGAGGTATTGGTAGCAGCAAATACTTTTATAGCAACTATTTTGTCTATTAAATACTCAGGACTTAAGCCTGTACTAGTAGAACCAGATATAAAAGAATTTAACCTTGATGTTCATCTAATAGAGCATTATATTACTAATAAAACTAAAGTAATTCTTCCAACACATTTGTACGGTCAATTAGCACAGATGAAAGAAATTAATAAAATAGCAAAGAAGAATAATTTATTAGTGATTAGTGACGCAGCTCAGGCACACGGAGCAAAAAGCGACAGTGGAATATCTGTAGGAAATCTTGGAGATGCTGCTTCTTTTAGTTTTTATCCAGCTAAAAACTTGGGAGCATTTGGAGATGCAGGTGCTGTGACTACTAATGATGGAGCATTAGCAGCTATTGTAAGAAGTCTAGGTAATTATGGTTCGTCAAAAAAGTATGAGAATAATTATTTAGGCGTGAACTCTAGATTGGATGAATTACAGGCTTCATTTTTGTTAGAAAAACTAAAAGACTTAGAGCAAGATAACCAACTACGAAGACAAATAGCAAAAAAATATTTGTTAGAAATTAAAAATAAAAAAATTCAATTACCATTTTGGGATGGTTCAGAAAATCATGTGTTTCATCTTTTTGTAATAAGAGTAGCAAATCGTCTTGAATTTTGTGATTATTTAGAAAAATCTGGGATAGGATACCTTATACATTATCCAATTCCTCCGCATAACCAAAACGCCTTAAAACAGTTTTCTGACCTTTCATTACCAATTACAGAAAGAATACATGAAGAGGTAGTAAGTATTCCTCTCAATATAGGATTAGAAAATCACCAAGTCGAGCAAATAATTATGATACTAAATCAATATTAATAAAGTGAATTCCTACTTTGAAAAATTGAAAAGCAATGTCTTAATTAAAGTTAGCTCTTTTAATGCGATTGGTGTTTTTGTAAAAATGATTACTGGTGTTATAAGTCTAAAAGTGGTAGCGATATTCTTAGGTCCTGAAGGGTTGGCTTTAATGGGGAATCTTCGTAATGTTTTAACTTCAATACAATCTGTAGGTACCTTAGGATTGTATAATGGCGTTGTGAAATATATAGCAGAATTTAAAAGTAATAAAGAAGAGTTAACAGCAATGTTATCAACTACGTATTTGTTTTGTCTTACAATTACTGTGATTTTATCCGCTTGGTTATATTTCGATCCAAGTTTTTGGAATGATCTGATTTTTGGAAATCAATATGACTATAGCTTTATTTTTGAAGCTATAGCAATCGCGTTACCTTTTTATTCGATCAATACATTATGTCTGGCAATGATCAATGGCTATTCTAAATATAAGATATATATAGGAATTAATATAGCTAGTAGTCTGATAGGTTTATTAGTTACTATCTTTTTGGTATGGGAGTATAGGTTGGAAGGAGCATTTATTGCGATCATAATAAATCCAGCAGTTTCACTTATAATAACAATAATAGTTATAACTAAACTCAAAAATTTCATTAAACCTTTACAGTTTACAAAGGTTTCTTTTAAATACATGAAAAGATTAAGTTCTTATGCTATAATGGCTTTGATATCTGCTACAGTTTTACCCGCAATTCTTATTAGAATTAGAAATACCATTATTAATACAGAAGGAGCAAAAGAAGCAGGATATTGGGAGGCTATACAAAGTATAAGTAGCCAATATATGTTTTTTATAACAACTTTATTAACGATTTATCTGCTCCCTAGATTAGCAGAAATAAGGAGGAGTAAAGATTTTAGAATGGAGGTCATAAATTTTTATAAGACTATCTTACCTGTATTTGTTATTGGGTTCTTGATTATCTATTTTCTAAGAAATATTATAATAAAAATTCTTTTTTCTAATGATTTTATAGCTATGGAGCCTTTGTTCTTGTGGCAATTGTTTGGAGATTTTTTCAAAATAACTTCTTTAGTAATAGCATACCAGTTCTTGGCTAAAAGAATGTTTTGGTATTATATAATTACAGAGATCATTTCGTTTGGGTTTTTATATCTGTCAAGTGTTTATTTGATAAATCAATTTGGTTTTATAGGTGCTTCTATGGCGTATTTTTTTAATTATGTCTTTTATTTTTTATTATTGATGCTGGTATTCAGAAAATCATTTTTTGGACCAGATAGGAGCATTTAGTCGTTTATTGAGGTTGTAATTCCTCGAGGTTATCTCGAAAATAGAATTTTTTTAAACACATCTTACCAATTTACTTGGAGGTGTTAGCTATAGAATGACTCAAAAAAATAACATAAAAGTTTGCATAGTAGTTTCTTCTTTAGGAGTAGGAGGAGCAGAAAGATCCAGCGCTATTTTATCAAAGATGTTAGTAAGTTTAGGTTATGATGTAACCATAATTAGTATTCTGGATGATATTGTATATGATTATAAAGGAAACTTGATAAATCTCGAATCACTAACTTCAGCTTATAGGGGATTACGAAAACGCTGGCGTAAGTTTATTATTAGTAGAAAGCTACTGAGTAATAATCAATTTGATTATATAATTGACGCAGCATCACGGCCGTTATGGTTTAAACAATGGTTTATTAATACTTTTGTATACCAAAAAACAGATACTGTATTTGTAGTCCATAATTATAACCTAAATAGTTATTTTCCTGATAATAAGGTTTTAGGTAAATATTTATATAAAAATTCATACGAATTGGTAGGGGTTTCTAAGGATTCGGTAATTCATTTTAAAGAAAAATATGGTCTGGAGCAAGGAAGGTGTATATATAATGCATTTGATGAAGCTCATTGGGATATGTTATCAAAAGCTAAAGTTGATATATTAGAAGAACCGTATATATTATCCTATGGTAGAATTTTAGATGAGTCTAAAAATTATAGCTTTTTAATCAGGACATATGCGCAATCAGACTTACCTAAAAAAGGCATAAAACTTTTTATAGTTGGTGATGGACCAGATAAAACAAAGATTCAAAACCTGGTTAATTCATGCGGGATACAAGAATATATAGTTTTTAAAGAATTTTTAGAAAATCCTTTTCCATATGTAAAACACGCATTGTTTACTACTTTGACCAGTAATTATGAAGGTTTTCCAATGGTTCTGATAGAATCTTTGGCTATGAGGACACCTGTAGTTTCGGTGGATTGTAAATCCGGTCCTTCAGAGGTTATAGTTACAGGTAAGAATGGTATCTTAGTGCCGTTCAAAGATGAACAGGCTTATACTGAGGCTTTGAATAAAATGATAGAAGATCAGGACTTTTACAAACGGTGTAAAGAAGGAACGATCACTAGTGTATGCAAATTTAGAATAGAAAATATAATTTCAGAATGGCAAGCAATACTTCCGTGCAAAAGATAAAAAACACAAATACCGTTGAGGATTGTAAGATTATTGAGATTCCTAAGATAAAAGATCCAAGAGGAAACATAGCGGTGGTAGAGAAAGATGTTATCCCTTTTGAAACAAAACGAGTGTATTATTTGTATGACGTTCCTAGTGATGCAAGTAGAGGAGGTCACGCGCATAAAAACTTGTGTCAATTTCTTATAGCATTAAGCGGAAGTTTCGATGTGATTTTACAAGATGGTAAAAAGGAAAAGAAAGTTACCCTTAATAAACCAAATAAAGGATTATTGATTAAATCGGGAATATGGAGAGGGTTAGAGAATTTTTCTTCCGGTTCAGTTTGCCTAGTATTGGCTTCCGAAGTTTTTGAAGAAGAAGATTATATCAGAAATTTTAACGATTTTTCATTATTCAAACGCGGATAATTTGATACCCGCATTTAAAATTAGTTTGTTCCTAATAATTTTAAAAAAGTGGTAAAGAAATTTAGGAGTAGCTAATAATATTTTCTGTTTCGTATTAAGGTTTTTATAATCAATCTCTTCTTTATACTTTTTAGCAGTTTTAGAATCTCCAGCGGATTTATAGAGCAAAGAAATCGCATATCTGTTTTGATCTAAATAGTTTTTTAAACTTGGATTGGTTTTCTCTTCTTTTTTGAACTTACTTAAATCTTGAAAGTTTCTTTTAAGTGTATCTGTATTTGAAATTCTATTATTTGCATCTAAATTATATGTGGCAGTAATATAGGTCGCCAGAGCAACTTTGTATTTAAGAGCAATTCTTATCCAGAGATCCGTGTCTTCTCCAGCTCCGTGTGTAATAGAGGTGTCAAAAACTCCAATAGTGTCCAGTGTTTTTTTAGGAACAGCACAAGCAGAAGTCCAGGCAATAGTGTCAATAGTGCTGGATTCAAAAAAGTCATCAACCATTATTAAAACGTTACCGTTTGCATCGATATTTTTGAAATTAGCTAAAAAGGTAGATTGCGCATTAAATCTTTTTTCATAAGAAGTAGTAAATAAACCTGCATTTGGAAATTTTTGATATAATCGGAATATTATCTCAAGATGATTCGGATACCAATAATCATCTGCGTCAAGAAAAGCAATAAGCTTTCCTTTAGCTTTTTCTACACCTAGGTTTCTAGCTTTAGAAACACCGTTGTTTTTTGTAGAAAAGCAATGTACTCTTTTATCATTATATCCGTTAACAATCCCTTCACTACGATCTGTAGAGCCATCATTAATAATTACAATCTCATAATCGGTATAGGTTTGGTTAAGAACGGATTGTAAGGTTTTAGCAATGCTATTCTCTTTGTTGTAAAGCGGAATTATAATGGAGAAAAAAGGCACTAGGTTTTATTTTTAGTTAAACAAAAGTAACCCAAACGATAGAAATCATAACATAAAATAGATGGATAAGATGAATTGAAATTTCTTTTGAGTAGATTTCTTGAGATTCTAAAAATTAGAGAAATCATTTTATCAACTTTCATTTTATTCATTTTATAGTATAAACTAGATACCTGGTATCGGTCATATTGAAGTTTATTAGTATTGATTAACTCAATTAAATTTTCAACGGCAAATTCAGTTTTTCTTATAAAAGTTTCTGCGTCGTCATTGGCATCGTGAACTACAGGATTATTGATATATTTAATTGGAACTCCTTTTTTAACAATTGCATCAAAAAAGACAACATCCTCACATCCGTATTTTTGCAGGGATTCGTCAAACTTTATAGTTTCAAAAATTTCTTTATTGATTAAAAAATTAGAAGAACAAACAACAGGTCGTTTGTTTTCTTGATTTTGAGACAGGGACTCTCTTTTTTTGGTGTAAACCCAGCGCAGTTTAAAAGGTTTTATCGGAGGTTCTTTCAGATAAGTCATTCCTCCGGTTACTACTTTTTGATCTATATTATCTAAATAGGTCCTAATAAAGTTCTTATCCTTTGGAAATGTTCCTGCATCAATAAATAAAAGGGAATCATATGAAGAGTTAGAAGCTAATAGATTTCTGATAGCACTTCGACCTATATTTTTCGATAATTTTTTAAATGTACATCCTGATATGTTATTGATAGTATCATTTTCCTCAGAATGAAGCTCTGATTGATCGTCTAGCACGATTATTTCAAAAAGTATATTGCATGAAGAAACTTGTCGATGAATTTCCTTAATTAAAGGAATAACATTGTAATTATAAACCGGGATCAAAATTGATAACATTTAAATATGTTTTACTAGAAGTTTATAATTATTTTTAGGTCAAAATTGTAATTGGATAGATGAGTCACCTCAATAGAGATAAAATAGCCGATCTTATTTTTTTAAAACTCAAAGATAATGAAGAAGTTTTAAAGAATCACTTTCGTGAGACAAGTCGAGGTATTGGTTATTTTTATTTAGATGATCTGCTACCAGATGATTTGGTCAGAAACATATTTGATAAATTTCCAAGAACCGAAGATGTAAAAGTAAAGAAAAGTATCCGGGAATATAAGTATGTAGCTGCTCAGATGAACAAGTATCATCCATTGTTAGAAGAGATTATATTTGCTTTTCAAGATCATAGAATTGTCGACCTTATTGCTACGATTTGTAGTCATAATAACGTAGTGCCTGATAAAAACCTTTATGCTGGAGGAATTTCCATGATGGGGAAAGGGAATTACTTAAATCCGCATTTAGATAATTCTCATGATAAGGACGTAAAGCTATGGCGTGTACTCAATTTATTATATTATGTTACGCCAAATTGGGAGCATAGTAGTGGAGGGAATCTGGAATTATGGCCAAATGGATTAAAAAGCGAGCCTGTATCGATAAACTCAAAGTTCAATAGATTAGTGGTTATGGTAACTCACAAGAACTCTTGGCATTCTGTTAGTAAGGTAAAAGAAGATCAAGTACGATGTTGTGTTTCCAATTATTATTTTTCTACAGAATCTGTAGATACTAAAACATCATTTCACGTAACTACATTTAGGGGGAGACCTGGTCAATTTTTTAAAGATACAATACTAAAACTAGATTCATCTCTTCGCATGGGAGTGCGGAAAATATTCAAAAAAGGGATTCGAGAAAATCCTCATGTTTATAAGAAAGACGATTCTAAATGAGTTGGCTTACTTTATTTTTATAAATCCCAAATACAAAGGCGATTGAATTTTCTTTTAAGTATTAATCTTCAAAATTTAAAAAGCTTGTTCCAACATTGATAAATTTTTTGGTATAATTCATCAACTTTCATATTGAATATCTAATTCATTAAAAAGGCACTTTTGATTCTCTTAATATAATCTTCTATAATATTCTTTAGAATAATTAGATGTGCATGGTTTGTAATCTTAGAGAATTACCCTTTTCGTTGTACTACTTCAAAAACTTTATTCCCTTCGCATTTCAATGTTTTTGAAGGATATTTAAGTAACAAAGCATAATCGTGAGTGGCCATTAAGATGGTATTACCATTTTTATTAATATCCTGTAATACTTCCATTACTTCTACAGAAGTTTGCGGATCCAGATTTCCAGTTGGCTCATCCGCAAGAATGAGTTCAGGATCATTAAGTAATGCTCTGGCTATAGCGATTCGTTGTTGTTCTCCTCCAGATAATTGATAAGGGAACTTGAAATCCTTAGTTTTCATCCCCACTTTATCCAGTACATTATCAATCTTACTATCCATGGCTTTTTGATCAGTCCAACCAGTAGCTTTTAGTACAAATACCAAATTATCCTTTACAGTTCTATCATTAAGTAGTTTGAAATCCTGAAAAACAATTCCTAATTTTCTTCTAAGAAAAGGGATCTGATTTTCTTTTAAGGTACTTAGATTAAAATCTACAATACTTCCTTCTCCTTCTATCAAAGGGATATCCCCATAAAGTGTTTTCATAAAACTACTTTTCCCGGTACCTGTTTTTCCGATCAGATATACAAAATCCCCTTTGTTAACTTCTACGTTAACATCAGACAGGATTAGGTTTTCGCGTTGATAAATGGATGCGTTTTTAAGGCTTAAAACCGGTTCGGACATAATATGAGATTCTGAATTTATTAATTTTAGTAAAAGTAAAAAGTTTATGCAATAATGTATTTATTAAAAATGTTTTTTTATCCACGTTGATTTTAAGTACTTTTCCAAAGAATTCATATCACATACATTTTGCAATTTAATACTATCGATTTTGCGTTGTTTTTTCCAATCGTTTTTGTGTTGTATTGGTTCGTGTTTAATCGGTCGGTAAGGATTCAAAATGTTTTTCTCCTTATAGTAAGTTACCTGTTTTATTCTTTTTGGGATTGGCGATTTTTATCATTAATATTTTTAAGTTCTCTGATTGACTTTTTAGTTGCCAGACAATTGAAATCTTCGTTAGGTAATCAGAGAAAAGTATTATTTGGAATTAGTTTATTTTTTAATCTTGGTGCACTTTTTATTTTTAAATACTTTAATTTTTTTATAGAAACGTTTACAGAGACCTTTTTGTTATTCGGAAAGCCTATATCTTACAGTTCGATGCAATTTATTCTTCCTGTAGGGATTAGTTTTTATACTTTTCAGACATTGAGTTATACCATAGATGTATATAGAAGACGGATACATAATACAGATGATGTTGTTTCATTTTTTACATATGTTTCATTTTTCCCTCAATTAGTTGCTGGACCTATCGAGAGAGCTTCGAACCTTTTACCGCAGTTTCAGAAAACCAGAATATTTAATTATCATAAAAGTATAGATGGATTGCGATTAATTCTTGGCGGTTTGTTTAAGAAGATGGTAATAGCAGATAACTGCGCGTTAATCGTTAATAATCTATTCGAAAATTATACGGAATATTCAGGTAGCACTTTGTTTTGTGGCGCTATATTTTTTGGCTTTCAGATTTATGGCGATTTTTCTGGTTATTCTGATATTGCTATTGGCTCTGCGCGATTGTTAGGATTTGATCTAATGAAAAATTTTAACTTTCCGTATTTATCAAAGAATCTGATTGAGTTTTGGAGACGATGGCATATTTCGCTTTCTACCTGGTTCAGAGATTATATATACATCCCTTTGGGAGGGAATCGAGTTTCAAATTCTAGATTGATCTTTAATATTCTAATTGTTTTCTTATTAAGTGGTTTATGGCATGGCGCCAATCTTACTTTTTTATTTTGGGGATTGATTCACGGGGGTGCATTGATATGCACAGTTTTTGTAGGTAAGTATAGTAAACTTAACGTTTTTGTTGATGATCAAAAATCCGTAGTTATTGATTTTTTTAGAATAGGGGTCACATTTTTTATAGTTACCGTTGCTTGGGTGTTTTTTAGAGCGGAAACCATTACTGAAGCTTTTGGATACATAAATCGGATTTTTTCTGTATCCTTTTTTTCTATACCTCAAGGTAATAAGTTGTTTTTGGTTTTGTTGATGGGGTATTTATTAATTGAATGGTTTCAGAAAAGAAGAGAACATTTATTGGATATTCAACATATATCTTTAAAATCAGTTAGATATTTGATTTATTATACCACTGTGTTTTTAGTGTTTTATTATGCAGGAGATTTACAAACCTTTATATATTTTCAGTTTTAATTATGAGGGTTTTTATTAAAAAAATATTCGTTTTTCTAATACCTGTTCTAATCATTTGGGGAGGCTTAGAATATTTCTATAAAACTACAGAATCTAATTATTCTTATAAGCATAAGATGGTTACGCAGAATTATGAAGATATAGAAACTCTGATCTTAGGTGATTCTCATGCTTTTTTTGGGATTAATCCTATATACCTAGATGGAAAGGCATTTAATATATCAAACATAAGCCAAAGTTTATATTTTGATCAATTGCTATTCGAGAAACATAGGGATAGTCTTCCTAACATACAGAATGTTATCATTACCATTGGTTATTATAGTTTGAGTCAATTAAAAAACACTAAAGAAGATCTATGGCGAAAATACTTTTATCGCAGTCAGATGAAGTTAGATGTGCCAATTATTAGTTTATTTGATTTAAAAAAGTATAGTTTATCAATGACACGACGGTTTGATAAATCTGTTTTTTTGATTCAGGAATATTTAGAGAAAGGAACGATAATAGGATGTGATGCTAATGGTTGGGGAAGCTTTTATGAAAATACAAGCGGAGTGCTTTTGGATACAGAAAGCAAAGCTACAGCAGAACGACACGAAGATTTTTTATTCAATTTTAAAGAAAATATCACTAGACTACAATCCATTATAGCGTATTGTAAAAAGGTAAATTGTAATGTCTATTTGGTAGATATGCCTGTTTATAATGGGTATTTAGAATTACTTGATTCAAATAAACTTGATAAAATAACGAAGTCCTGCAATGATTTAGCAACTAATAATAGGAATGTGTTTTACATAAATCTTAGAAAAGATAGTAAATTAGAAGAATCCGATTTATACGATCCTGATCATTTGAATCATAAAGGAGCCAAAAAGTATACAAAAATCATAAATGCAATCATATCTGATCCGAAAAATGATGATTGATGTAATTATCTCCAAAATATTTCGTTATTAAGATGAAGATTAGGGTATCTTTAACACAAAATTTATTCACGGGAAGCGATATTTACTTTAAGAAAAATTGGTCAAGGGGTAACCTTGAGATTTCTATTAAACTGGTATTCTGGGATAATCCAGAATCTAAACTTTGAAAGAAATATATACATGAACAAATACATCACTTTGATGCTTTTTGTTGCGATCCTATCTTCGAAGATTTCTGCGCAACAATCTGCAATTTACACTAACGAATTAGTACTGTATAATCAGGCTTTAGAACTTTATAATAATAAGCAGTTTCTGGCAGCTCAGAATTTGTTTGATAAAGTTAGAGATGCTGTAGATGACGAAAATATTGATGCAGAATGCACCTATTATATAGCTAATTGCGCGGTATGGCTTAATCAAAAAGGAGCGGATACATTGATGGAAGAGTTTGTGGTACAATATCCTACCAGTATTAAGCGTAATGCAGCATATCTTGATGTAGCTAATTATTATTTTGATAACGGTAAATATGCCTATGCCCGCAAATGGTATGATAAGGTAGATGAAGGTAATATGAGCCGTACCGAAAAAGAAAAATTCAATTTCAATAATGGGTATGCGTATTTTAAAATTCAACGGTTTAATGAAGCGAAAAAGTTTTTAACTAAAGTAGAAGAGAGCGATACATATGGAGCGCAAGCAAAATATTATCTAGGTTTTATAGCCTACGAAGGAGATAATTATCAGGAAGCAGATAAACTGTTTGATGAGGTAAAGGATTTAGATAAATACAATAAAAATTTATCATATTTCCAGAGTGATATGAATTTTAAATCTGGAAAATTTCAGGATGCTATCAACGATGGATTAGGGCAACTTTCTAGATCTAAACCTTCAGAAAAATCAGAGCTTAACAAAATTATTGGTGAGAGTTATTTTAATCTTGGCCAATACGATAAAGCAATACCACATCTTAAAGCATACAAAGGTCGAAAAGGAAAATGGAACAATACTGATTATTACCAGTTAGGATATGCGTATTATAAAGGTGGTGATTATACTAATGCTATTTCAGAATTTAATAAAATAGTAGATGGCCGTAATGCAACTGCTCAGAATGCTTATTATCATTTGGCAGAATCTTATTTAAAGACAGATCAAAAACAACAAGCACTGAATGCCTTTAAAAATGCTTCGGAAATGGATTTTGAAGCTAAGATTAAAGAAGATGCATTATATAATTATGCGAAATTGAGTTATGAGATTGGTAATTCATATGAGAGTACACCAAAAGTGTTATTATCTTATGCAGAAGCCTATCCTAATTCCGAATTTAAAGAAGAAATACAAGAATTATTGATCAGTTCATATATTACCTCTAAGAATTATAAAGAGGCTATGGACTTGTTAGAAGGCAGTCGTAATTTTGACGATAAAGTAGTTTATCAAAAAGTAGCATATTTCCGTGGAATAGAATTGTATAATGAAAGTAATTATGCGGAAGCAAAAGTATATTTTGATAAATCTTTGGCGCAGCAAACAGATCCAAAATTTACAGCTAAAGCTATTTATTGGAAATCAGAATGCGATTATCTGCAGAATAATTTTCAGGAAGCCCTTATTGGTTTTAAACTGTTTAAGGGAAATGAAGGTGCTTCAGCAACCAATGAATATGCTGAAATAGATTATAATATTGGGTATACATATTTTAAACTAAAACAATACCCACAAGCGGCAGGTTTTTTTGACACCTATTCTAAGAAAAGAGGTGTTGATGAAATACGATTGACAGATACATATCTACGATTAGGAGATAGTCATTTTATTTCTAGTAAGTATTGGCCAGCTATGGAGGCTTATAATAAGGCGATCAAAAATGGTGGGCCAGATTCAGACTACGCACATTATCAGAAAGCCATCAGTTATGGCTTTGTCAAAAAGAATGATAAGAAAATAAGTGATTTGGAGATGTTTATCAAACAATATACCCGATCTACCTATCGTGATGATGCAATGTTTGCTTTAGGAAATACCTATATAGCAGAAAATGAAACCCAAAAAGGGATTGCAGCGTATGATCGGTTGGTTAAAGAAGTGCCTAGTAGTTCTTATGTGCCAAAAGCATTATTAAAACAAGGATTGATTTACTATAATGGTGATCAGGGAAATAGAGCATTAACCAAGTTTAAAAGAGTAGTTGCCGATTACCCAGGAACGGATGAGGCTGTGCAAGCAGTGAACACGGCTAGGTTGATCTATGTTGATTTAGGTAGAACCGATGAATATTCTAGTTGGGTAAAAGGGTTAAGCTTTGTGGATGTTACGGATGCAGATTTGGATAATACATCTTATGAAGCTGCAGAAAAACAATTTTTAGAGAACAACGAAAACGCTGCGATTACAGGTTTTCAGAAATATCTTGATGAATTTCCTGACGGGCTTAATGCATTAAAAAGTCATTTCTACTTAGCACAATTATTCTTCAAGAAAGGAGATAAGCAAGCTACAATTCCACATTATGAATATGTATTACAAAAAGACAGGACAGAATTCACAGAACAAGCATTAGCAAGATTATCTCAGATTCATTTGGAGAATCGTAATTATAATAAAGCTATTCCTGTGCTAGAACGTTTAGAAACAGCTGCAGATTTTCCTCAGAATATCATATTCGCGCAATCTAATTTGATGAAGTCACATTATCAATTAGTACATTATCAAGAAACTATAGCATATGCAGAAAAAGTATTGGGTAATCCAAAAATCCAAAATGACGTAAAAAGTGATGCGCAAATTTTTATTGCGCGTGCAGCGTTACAAACTGCAGATGATGCCAGAGCTAAAAGAGCATATGCCGAAGTTAGAAAAATTGCTACAGGAGAGTTAGCAGCGGAAGCTTTGTATTATGATGCTTATTTTAAAAACAAAGAAGGTGGTTATAAAATATCAAACGAAACTGTACAAAAACTAGCCAAAGATTATTCAGGGTATAAATTGTATGGAGCCAAAGGTCTTGTGCTAATGGCTAAAAACTTCTATGGATTAGAAGATGCTTACCAAGCTACCTATATTTTAGAAAGTGTTATCAAAAATTTCACTGATTATCAGGATGTGATTGACGAAGCACGATTTGAACTCAAAAAAATAAAAGCCGAAGAAGCTAAAACAAATTCATCCATCCAAACCGAACAATAATCATCAGTTATAAACTCTTAACTATTTATGTCGAGATATATCAAGAAATTAAGAAAGCCTCGCAGGTCTCTGGGACCTGTGAGGTCTAAAGTAATATTGTTTTTATGTATAAGTGTTACAATAATGAGTAATACCTTTGCACAGGAAAAAGAAGAAGAAACAATAGAAACCGAACGAGTGGTTATTGTGAAGACGTATACACCAACGATCAGTGATGCTTTTAAATTGAAATCTACACCGATACTAAATGATTCGGTTACCCAAAAGAAAAAGCAGATACGCTATAGTATTTTTTCAGTTCCTGTAGCATCTACATTTACTCCTGAAAAAGGTAGGGCGGCTAATATTGATAAGCCAAAAAAAATACCATTATACGATAATTATGCAACCTTAGGGTTTGGTAATTTTACTTCCGTATTGGCGGAATTTTATAGTAATTTTCAAGTAAATCGTACCGATAATATTGGATTGTATTTACACCATAACTCCTCCCAAGGAGGAATAGAAGATGTAGAACTAGATGATAAGTTCTATAATACATTCTTAGATCTTAATTATACATCACGTACTAAAGATTTTACATACGGAATAGAAGTAGGAGCAGAGCACCAATTATATAACTGGTATGGCTTACCAGAAACTCCTGTACTTACACAAGCAGAAATTGATGCAATTGACCCTCAACAGAATTATTTTGGGGCCAAGTTGGGGGGCAAATTGCAATTTGATGATTTATATTTCAAAAGAGCTTCCTTAAACTATCGATATTTTGGAGATGCATTGAGCACTGCAGAACATCACGCAGTTTTTACTCCTACATTCGAGTTTGAAATTGTAGATGAATTAATCACCACAGATTTTATCATTGATTATCTAGGAGGAAGTTTTGATAGACCATTGGATCAGGTATTACAAACTCCAAATGATTTTAGTATTCTTAATCTAGGAATACAACCAAGTCTTGTGGTACTAAGAGATAATTTGACTTTAAACCTGGGCGCTTCAGTTTTTTATAGCATTGATAGCCAGAATAATGATAATGACTTTTTTATCTATCCTAAGGTTACAGCGTCTTATAGATTATTAGATGAAGCCATAATTGCTTATGGAGGTTTAGAAGGAGGATTAAAACAAAATACCTATAGAGATGCAGTACAAGCAAATCCGTATGTGTCCCCAACGTTGGTATTAACACCTACGCATAATCAATTTGATGCTTATGTAGGATTAAAAGGTAAAATCTCTGATGTGGTAAGTTACAATTTTAGAGGTGGCTATGCTTCCGAAAATGATAGAGCTTTATTCGTTAATAACAGACCGCAGACACTACAATTAGAAGGCTACGATTACGGGAACTCTTTTACCTATCGCTATGATGACATACTAACATTAAGTGGATATGGAGAATTGAATTTTAATATTAACAAGAAGTTTAAATTAGGTGTCTCTGCAGAGTATTTTAATTATGATACAGAAGATGAACAGGAAGCCTGGAACTTACCAGATGTAAAAGTAGCTGCATTGTTAGATTATCAAATAACAGATAAATGGTTTGCTGGAGCTCAGATATTTCACGTTGGAGAACGAAAGGATATCAATACAGCCGTTGCTTTTACTCCGCCAACGCCAGAAGCCACCGTAACATTAGATAGCTATTTTGATGCAAACGTAAACTTTGGATATCGATTTAATGATAAACTATCTGTTTTTGTAAAAGGAAACAATCTTGCTGGTGAAAACTACGAACGCTGGTCTAACTTCCCTGTACAAGGAATACAAGTGTTAGGAGGCATAACGTATAAGTTTAATTATTAAACTTAGAAAGAGTTCATTAAGAGATTTAGTTAAAAACATTTCTGATAAGGAATTATATATTAAAAAACAGTATTTTATTCTAGTAATTGGAAATGAATTGAATATGAATAGGATTATCTTTTGGATATGTGGTCTACTATCTATATCCACCTTTGCACAGGAAAATTTTAAGGTGTATTACGAAGAAAATGAGAATGGCTATAAAATTTATGCAGATAATGGTGAGTTTTGCCCAGTTTCTGTTGAGATTGATTTTAGAATAGAGAATCTTTCATCGAGTATTGGAGACATTAAGATTATAGAAGTACCAGCGCAAATTACCAAATTTCACATAGCAGATCTTACGGTTGTAGACAGAAGAAAAGCCCTTAGACTGGGATTTAGTGTAAGATATAATCACGGTAGTCATTTACAGACTTCTTACGACAAAGATTATGCATATTATTTACCTTTTAAAAAAGGAGCCGAGTATATGGTAACGCAAGGATATAATGGGGTAGTCTCTCATCATAACGAGTATGCCTTAGATTTCAGAATGCCGATAGGAACTCCTATATATGCTGCAAGAGATGGAAAGGTAGTACTTGTAGAACAAAGCTTTAATAAAACTTGTACAGAGCAAGATTGTGCCAAATTTAATAATTACATATTAGTATATCATTCTGACGGAACTTTTGCAGAATACACCCATATTAAAAAGGGTGGCGCTAAAGTGGAACCTGGAGAAATGATAAAAAAGGGGCAACATATTGGTTATAGTGGTAATGTAGGGTGGTCTACCGGACCGCATTTACACTTTATTGTATTTCTACAACGATTCAGAGATAGAGAAACATTACCTACAAATTTTCTAATAGGCAACGGTAAGCAAGTAACTCAGTTAGAAGAAAAGAAAAAGTATTCAAAAAGTTATTAATATACGTGAACTTTTTACGATGTTTGGTTATAGAAAAATCATCAACTTCTGTATTAAGAAAATCTTAACCACTGGTACAATTAGACATCCATACGTTTCATATCAAAGTATTGGAAACAGCTGGTTTTCTAATAGAGCTCGTTTCTCAAACATTCTGAAAACTTAATCTTTAGAAGAGTAAGGTAATTCATAATGGAACAGATGATTATTATTATATTCTTATTTCTTATCAAACTTGGAATTCAATGTATTTTGTTATCTTAGAAAATCGTGAAATTTTTATATTAGATATTTGATGATATCTTAGCAAGCTTAACGAGGAATGAAAATATTAACAAAAGGAACTTATTACGGAAAACAAAACTCAGAAGTTTCTTTTAATGGTATTCTAATATCGCAGTACAAGTATACCGTGGAAAAGACGGCATGGCATTATCATGAGAATCCGTATTTCATGTTTGTGTTACAAGGTAATATGATGGATTGTAATACCAAAGTAAAAACTTTATGTCCATCAGGGAGTATTATGTTCAATAATTGGCAGGAAGCCCATTATGGTTCTAAGCACTCTGAAATAGCAAGTGGATTTCATTTAGAATTTCAGCAAGACTGGTTTCAAAACAAAGGAATTGATATTAATTTACTAGAAGGAAGTCGGTTAATCGAAAACCCTAAGGTACATTTCCTTTTTGCAAAACTATATCACGAATTTGTATTATCAGATCAATATAGTGAAGTCTCAGTAGAACTATTACTGTTGCAAATCAGTGAGGCGTTAGGGGAAATTAAAGAAAACGATAGTAAAAATATTCCCGACTGGATCATTGGACTACAAGAACTGTTACACTATGATACCTCGGAACTAAGTCTTAAATATCTTTCTGATCAATTAAATATACATCCAGTACATATATCTCGATCTGCACCAAAATATCTTTCTGCCAGTCTGGGCGAATATATCAGGCAACATAAAATTAAAAAAGCAATTCCTCTGATCTTGGACTCATCAAACTCGCTAACTGAAATTGCTTATCAAACAGGCTTTTCAGATCAAAGTCATTTTAATCGCGTTTTTAAATCTTATTTTGAAATGAATCCTAGTTTTTACAGAAAGAATCTCTATAAAAATTCATGATGTTAATCTGATACAATTTTTTGAAGGAGTAAGAAAGTACCTTTGACTTTCATAAAAAGTAGAAAAAACCATGTTTAAAAATGTAATGACAGCAGTACTTCTTTTTGTATCCATTCTAACAGGTTGTTCACAAGAGGCAGCAAACAAATATCAAGGAAACTGGGAAGGGAAACTAGCAAATACGAATATCTTAAGGTTTAGTATCGTTTTAGAAGAACTATCAACTAGTTCATATGATTTAACGATTACCAATCCTGAATCTATAATAAAAGAAAAGTTAGTAGTTACCAATAATAAGCGTCTAAAAGGAAGTATTGATGATGATATTCATTTTGATTTTTCTTTTACATCAGATAAAACAGCAGCCACAGGATATATAAAATCCGGAATTTTAATGTATCACCTTACTTTACAAAAGACAAGCGATAATGCTTATAGCGGTATTTGGAATCCATTTATGGTGGATAGCCTTCAATCACAAGCAATGTATTTAGGTGTAGAAAATAATCAAGATGGTAGTCTTGGGATGTATTCGTTTTTTGGTGATCAACGATTCACAGGAACGTGGGTCAATGGCAGTGAAAAAGAAGGAGAATCTATTGTGTTTAAGGATTACAAAACAGGCCTTAGGTTTAGAGCTAAACTTCTAGAAGATACTATTGAACTTGAAATTTTATTAGGTAAGCAAACTATAACGGTTACGGATTTTAAACGTTCTGATATTGATTTATCATCCTTAAAGCCGAGTGGTCCTAAAAATCAAAACGTACATAAACCGGTAACGCTAAATGACGGCTGGATTACAGCAAGTACTGTGGATGTTGGTGCGACAAACACTTTTTTATCCAAGTTGATTGATGAAGTGAATAAAAATGAATTACCTAATACACACAGCGTTCTTATTGCCAAAGAAGGGAAATTGGTTTTTGAAGCCTATTTTGATGGATACAATCCTCATATTTCTCACGATCAACGATCGGCATCCAAAAGTATCTCTTCTGCGATGATTGGGATCGCTATTGAAGATAAAATTCTGACAGGAGTAGATCAAAAATTATATGAATTTATACCCAAAGAATTTCAATACACAAAAGATACTTTGAAATCTAAAATAAGTTTTGAAGATTTATTAACAATGAGTTCTGGGTTGGATGTAGATGGAGACGCATCAGAAAATAACTATCAGAGTTCTGATGATTGGTTAAAAACAACGCTAGAAGCAAAAATAGTACAAGAGCCAGGAACAGGTGCTAATTATGGTTCTGCCAATCCATTTTTATTGGGTGTGAGTTTAGATCAACAATTACAATCTCCATTAGAGTTATATATGGAAGAAAAGTTGTTTGCTCCTCTTGGTATCACTAATTATATCATCCAGACAGAAAATACAGCTACTACACCTTATTTTGGAGGAGGTATGTACTTAACACCGAGAGATATGCTAAAGTTTGGACAATTATATCTGGATAAAGGTAAGTGGAAAGGAAAACAGATTCTATCAGAGAGTTGGGTAGTAGCATCCTTTAAAAAATATAGACGATTACAAGATGTACCAGACAAAAATGAATATGGATATTTATGGTGGCATAAAACGTATACAGTAGGAGAGAAGAAGGTGTCATCTATAGAAGCAAGAGGTGCTGGTGGGCAATATATTTGTGTGATTCCAGAGCTAAAATCTGTAGTAGTGATTACCTCTGGAAATTATAGAAGTCGAAAATTACTGCAACAACCAGAAAGCATACTAGAGAAATACGTACTGCCAGCAATTATTAAATAAGACTAAAACCTTGAGCGTAGTCGAAGGGTGAAATAGCAGAACCACAAAGGAACTTTAACTGCGTTCAGCCCTTGTGTACTGAATCTTGAATGCAGTCGAAAGGTGTATCAAGAACAGGTTTTTAAATCCTATTTGGTATCGTACCTTTACAAATAAGTGTGTAAAAATAAAATAGCATTAACCCAACCGAAACTCATATTGTTCCTGCGATACCTTCTCCAATTCGATTACAAGAATATGGTGTTGGTATTTTTATGGGAGCTATCACAAAATCAGCACTAAAAAAAGCGATAAAGAAACGTTTCATTACCGTTAATGATGTTATTGCTACTTCTGGTATTATGTTACAAGGCGGTGAATGCATACGCTTATGTATCCCAGATGAGGTTAGTATTCCTAATAGATTGATCTTCCCGTTAAAGGTTTTATTTGAGGATGATCACTTAGCGGTGATTCATAAACCTGCCGGTATTTTGGTAAGTGGTAATAAATTTAAAACTATTACGAATGCCTTAGTTCAAAACATTCAGCAAAGTAATCTTCCTGATGCTACAAAACCACAGCCTGTTCATCGATTAGATTATGCCACAACTGGTATTTTGTTGGTTGGGAAAACGAGTGGTAGTATTCGAATTTTAAATAAAATGTTTGAAGATAAAAAGATCGAGAAAACATATTATGCGATTACTATTGGTGAAATGAATAGTGGAGGAAAAATCACATCAGAAATTGAGGGTAAGAAATCACAATCTAATTATAGAGTGATCGAATCGGTTTTCTCCAAGAGATTTGGAAAATTGAATCTGGTCAAGTTGAAACCTCAAACAGGAAGGCGGCATCAATTACGCAAACACCTGTTCAGTATATGCAATCCAATACTGGGAGATAAAGCATATGGAATGGCCCATTTAATTTTAAAAGGCAAGGGATTGTATTTACATGCGTATTCGTTGAGTTTTATACATCCATTTACACATAAAAAGGTGTGTTTTAAAGATGAATTTACTCAAAGATTTGAAAAAATATTTACTTCTACTATACAGTAATATTTCTATGAATCATTAAACAAACCAGACTTCGATTTCACGAATACTGAGCTTGCTGAATTAGAGTTCTGGAAAATATCGAATCCTAAGTGAAGTCGAAGGGTGAATTATGTAACCACAAAATCTACCAAAATCAGTAAATACGTCTTACTGGTTTTTTATTTGGAGAAATTTACTTTTCTTTAGAAAGCATTTGGACATAGTTGTAAACGGCAATAAAATAGAAATATGGTGCGTGTGATATATGTATATGTTATGTGTCATTTTCAGAATGCCTAAAAAGTAGTATATATGAAAGCAGTAGTTTATGAAAAATATGGCCCACCAGAAGTACTTAAACTAAAGAATATAGAAAAACCCAAACCTAAAGATGATGAGATTCTGGTAAAAATATTAGCTGCTACTGTTACTTCGGGAGATGTAAAACTTCGAAGTTCTGATTTTCCACCTTTATTCTGGCTTCCTGCTCGATTAATTTTTGGACTTTTTAAACCCAAAAAGAAAATTTTGGGACATGAATTGGCTGGAATAGTTAAAGAAATAGGAAAAAGTGTTACTGAATTCAATGTTGGCGATAAGGTATTTGGTACTACTACCATGCTAAATGCAGGATCATATGCCGAATATATTTGCCTTCCTCAAAAATGGAAACATGGTGTTGTTGAATTGAAACCAGAAAACTTGAATTACCAAGAAGCAGCAGCATTACCAATTGGAGCCATGACAGCAATTTACCTTTTAGAAAAAGCCAATTTGAAAAATGGACAAACTGTATTGATTTATGGTGCTTCTGGAAGTGTTGGAAGCTATGCTGTGCAATTTGCTAATCAAAGAGGTTCAAGAGTAATAGGTGTATGTACAACTTCAAATTTTGAAATGGTAAAATCATTAGGTGCCGAAAGTTTGATAGATTATAAAAAATATGATTATTCCGAAGGCGATGAAAAATTCGATATAGTTTTTGATGCCGTAGGAAAGACAACAAAATCAAAAGCAAAAAAGATACTTAAAAATAGAGGGATCTTCGTTTCAGTGAGAATGCTAACAAAGGAGAAGGATGAACATCTTAAGTTGATAAAAGAAATGGTTGAAAAAGGAAAGTTAATTCCTTTCATTGATAAATCTTTCAAACTTGATGAAATAGTAAAAGCTCATGAATATGTTGACCAAGGACGAAAAAAGGGAAATGTGGTAATTGAAATACCAAATTAGAACGAATACATAATAATGCTTATAATTAATACGGGTTTTGTTACTTAACACAGAGTTTAGAGCTTTAAACCAAGTCCGCGAATCTTTTGATTTAATAGTAAAAGAGAAAATTAAAATAAAACAGTAGACAATATTATATAAGATTGTATTGATTAAAAAATTTGCCTCTGCTATTGCTACGCAAAACGATTTAGTTTACTGCGCTAACGCTCATCTTACACCTATCATTGTAACCAATATAAGAAACGAATGACATTGAAGAAAATAGCACCGCTATTTATACTGTACGTTTCCGCTATGACGGCTTTGGGACAATCGGAATTACAAATTCAAAATATTGAAAATTTAATAACAACTGCAAATGATACAATAAAGGATTGTAAAATTGGATATAGAACTTTTGGTAATTTGAATGAAGATAAGAGCAATTTCGTTTTTATGCCTACTTTGCATTTAGGAACAAGTGAAGATAATTTAGACTATTCGGAAAGTATTATGGGTATCAATGGAAAATATGTAATTGTGGTCGATGCTTTAGGAAATGGAATTTCTTATTAACCATCTAATTATCAATATTTTGACAAGATAAGTATTCGAGATATGGTGAGTTCTAAATACAATCTTTTAGTGAGTCATCTAAAGATTGACCATTTAGAATTATTAGTTGGAGTGTCAATGGGTGGAATACAATAGTAACGTTAATTGAAGTTGCTGGAAATGACCAAGAAGCAATGGAATATGCGATGAAAAGAGTTCAAGATATTAAATTACTGACAGGTACCTCACCTTGTTACGTGTCAAAAACCTATGAAAAAGAAAACTTTGAGGAATTCAAAACAAAAAAATATAATCAGAAGAGTTCTTCATTTAATCAATTAGTACAATCGAAAGCAATTCTCGAACACAATATTTGTAAAAACAGTAAAATACGTCCAGAAAACTTATTGTAATTAGTGAAAACAAAAATCTTTATAATTATAGCAGAACGAGACCACGTAGTTAATCCAATATATTCTAAAGAATTATCAAAAGTATTAGATTGTGATATTTTGGAGCTAAAAGGGGATTGTGGTCACGTTGCTACATTTTGTGATGTCGAATTAGTTAAAAAAGCTGTTTCTGATTTCTTGAAAAAGTGAAATATTGATTATAATAAAGTGTATAATTCATTGCTAATACTAGTCTGCTTCCGAAAATCCTCACGGATTTTCTATTTGGTTTGTATTTTCTAATTTAGTTACTGAAACACGCAACGGAATCATAAGCAAAACCGTTAACAAAATCTTGAGAAAAGAAATCGTAAATATTTAGAATGGAAAAAGAACATATACTAACACCAAGTATATGATCATAGCAATTATATCTTAGAAGGTGGTTTTTATATTTTTAGTAAGACTCAAATATTTTATGATGAATAGGTTATGGAATCTGTCCAGATAAGTGGATAGTTAGGTAAAGTTGTACCGTGTTACGACACGTATAGTAAAGGTTGTAGCACTTTACTCAAAAAACTTAGGGAATACATTTTTATATTGACTTTTGCCTAAGTCAGTAAAATAAGGATAAAGCATTCCTAACAAGTTTTCCGCTTGAGATTCTATATAATCGTTATCAATTTCTAAGTTATAAATAAAAGAATTATAAAGCCACGTATTACTAAAACCAATCATTCTTTCTATTAAAAAATGACTTTCTCTACTAAACTCAAAATTGCTCAAAATTTCCTTTTCATTTAATATTTTAAATAATAACTCATATCCTTTAAACCGCTCTTTATAAGCATTTTCGAAATGATTCTTTATCTTTACATTTAAGTTCAATAAATTGTATAAGTCAGTCCAGAAAAAACGATACTCAATCATTCTTTTTAAACTTAGAAATACATTTTCTTTTACTATTTCCAGTGTAATTTCTTTATTGTCTAATTGTTTAATTCTGATATCAAATACTTCTACCATCTCAAAATAAAGAGCTTCTAAAATATGTTCTCTTTTTTTAAAATGATAATTTAAATTACCTGAACTCATTTTTAATTTTAAAGCAATCATTCTAATTGTCACATTACTAAAGCCGTTTTCGTTAAACAAATTCCTGGAAACTGACAATATTCTTAATCTTGTTTTACTCATTAGTAAACTTGTCCTATTTTATAATTTTTAGTAAGTTTGTCCTAATATATGAATCATTTCAATCAAATAGCAATTTTTATACTTATTATAGTAACCAAAATGAAATCTATTTGAAAACAAACAATACGTATGCAATCATTATATAAGACTGAACAAGGGAAAGTTGATATTCTAAATCTCTATGATGATAAATTAAAAGATTTAAATATTAAATATGATTACAGATGTTTAAATACAAGTTTTGGAAAAACTAACATTATTGTAACTGGTAATTCTTCTAATCCACCACTTATAATTGTTCATGGTTCAAATGGATGTGCACCAATAGCGTTAGAGACTTACCCTAATCTAAACAAATCTTTTAGAGTTTATGCAATTGACGTACTATCTCAACCTAATAAAAGTGCGGAGACTAGACTAAGTATGAAAGACGAATCATATGGAAAATGGATAAATGAAATTATCAATAAATTAAACATTAAAAATGTAACAATGGTAGGTTTTTCATTTGGTGGGTTAGTTATTTTGAAAACACTTGAATTTGATGAAAGTAAAATAAAAGAAGTGTTTTTATCATCTCCAGCCTACATTGTAAATGGGAATCCATTAAAAACTTTATTCAAGGTTTTCATACCAATGAAAAGATATATGAAAACTAAAAAACGAAAGTATGTAGAGAAATTTTTATCTGAGGTCTTTACTGAACGTGACGAATTTGCAATCAAATACCTTTCAAAAGTATTTTTAGAATTCAATATGGATTTTACACCTTTACCGGTTATTGACTCTAAAGATGCAAGGATAATCGAAACACCAATTACAATTTTCGGGGCAAAAAATGACATTCTATTTCCAGGAAAGAAAATGATTAAACGAGCATCAAAAATATTTCCATCATTGAAAAAAAGTAAATTATTAGAAAACTCTAGGCATGTTCAAAATAAAGTACATAATGAAATGATTGAAAAAGAAATGATGCAATAAAAACGTGCTACAACGCGGCATAAAAAAATATAGGCTGGTTTAGTTTTAATTTAAAAATCTGTGTTTGTTTACAAAGTAGCCAAATACAAAATTTGGTATTTTCAAGAAAAAAGATAAAAGCAAAATATTATATTTAACTTAGTGCCAATTCGAAACAGATTGTTTATCATCTGCTTTACATTTCTATACGAGATGTTAAATATAAGTTTGAAAAACCAAGACGATAGATTAGAGTTTTCAATGAAATCAATAATTACTTTTTTTAAAAATTATATTAGTTTTTCAAATTTTTGGGTTAGAAATGGTTTTATACTTTTAATACTTTCTATTCTATCAAACCATCTTACTGAGCCAGAAAATTTTCCACTTAATAAAGACTATAAATTTCCTTTATTTCCTATTAGTGTTTCAATTATCTCAGGATGTGTAATAATTCTTATCGCCAGATTTAATTTTGAATATTTTAGAAACAAATACTTTACTAAAAAAATTAACATGCAAATACTATTACGTTTCCTTTTTTCAACTTTAGGATATATTACTTTACTATATTTCGCTTTATATTATGGTTTAAACGGTTTGGTTAATGGAATTGATTCATACAGTCTTTATCATTTACTAACGGGACTTTCAATCAACCTACTAATTAGCGCTCTTGGAATTACTCTTCTATTTTCAACTGATATTTATAAACTTCATAAACTTATCTCCGTAAAGGGTATACTTAAAGTTCAACAAGGTGGAAAAATAACCATAATTAAGTATCCTGAAATTGCCTTTATATACAGTGAAAATAAAATAGTATATATTGTAAAGACTGATGCAACTAGAATTATTACAGATTTCACTTTAAATGAGGTTGAAAGTAAAATCAGCGAACAAAGTTTTTTTAGAGCTAACCGACAAATTATTCTTCATTCCCATTCTATTGAACAAGTACAATCTATCGAGAATGGGAAACTATCTGTACTACTCAAACCAACAATTTTTGATCAAAAACCTTTTCAGATAAACATTAGTAGATATAAGAGACAATCGTTTATGGATTGGTTTGAAAGCAAACTGTAAGTTAGGCTGGTTATTCAGCTATTCTTTTAATACCATTCAGTAAAAATCTCTGATTCTCTATTATTTTTCTCGCTTCACTATCGTTACTTCGTTTAAAATTTAAAACGATAAAAAATGAACAAAACTTTTTTAAAAGCAAAATTGATTCCTATAATCACTATCCTTCTTTGCTGCTTTTTATACCTGTCCGGATATTTTCAAATGATTATAGTAGCTGTATTAATGATAATAGCAAGTGCTATAGAATATAGAAAAGATCTATTTAAATCTCTAGGTTTTCAACGCAAAAAAATAAGAGTAAAAAGTCTGTTAATCACGGCACCATTATTTGGAATTGTTTCTTTTGTATTTTATTCCTACATATTGGTGCCAGGTGTTACTTATCTTACAGGGCAATCTATGGACTATTCTGTGTTCGAACCCTATAAAGGTAATCTGTCTGCAATATTGAGCTTATTTGTTCTTATATGGGTAGCAGCTGCATTCGGTGAGGAAATTGTATTTAGAGGATATCTAATGAGACAGTTTACTAAGTTATTTGGATCCAGCACAATAAGTATTGTAATAAATATTTTATTATTTGGATTTATTTTTGGGTGGTTACACGCATATCAAGGCATAAGTGGTCAAATTACAACAGGTATAGTTGGTATGTTCTTAGCCATTATTTTTCATGTTCGTAAAAACGATTTGTGGTTTAATATTGCTGTTCACGGTTTTTTTGACACTATTGCTTTAGTATATATTTATTATGGATGGATTTAATAATCAAAAACGAGTAAAGCCTTTGTATAACAAAGAAATTACGTAAATCATTGTTGAAAATATAATTTGGTCATTTTGGTAAGTTATCAAACATAAAAATTCGGCTCTAAGTTAATCCGAAAAATTAGTGTCTTTTTACGGGCAATTAATCATAAACAAAAGATGAACCATAATTTTAGGTAAAAGTGTAACATATTAATTCGATATCTATCTATACATTGAAAAGATTAACTCAATAGATGAAAAAGTACCTGATATTAATAGCTGCATTAATTTTTTGTATTTCTTGTTTTTCACAAAAAGAAACCGAATTTAGAATAGGGCAAAAATCAATCACTTATGTAGATGAATCTCGAAATCGTCCTTTGGAGACAGAAATATGGTATCCGACTTATGATTTATTGACTAAAGACGATACTGTCTCGGAGCAAAAAGAACTCTTCGAAACTATCGAAACAATACCAAATGCAAGTATTGCGAATAAAAAATTTCCATTACTACTGATTTCTCACGGTACTGGTGGAAATAGATTTTCACTGACTTGGTTTGTCCAAAGAATGGTAAAAGAAGGATATATCGTTGTTTCTGTTGACCATTTTGGGAATTCCACTTTCAACAAAATACCAAGAGAATTTGTTAAATGGTGGGAAAGGGCAATTGACATAAAATATGTATTAACAGAAGTCCTTAACCACAAGGGAATTGGAATAAAAATAGACACTTCAAAAATAGGTGGAGTTGGTTTCTCATTGGGCGGTTATACAAATATTGCGTTGGCTGGAGGATATGTTGATAGATCTCCAAGGGGAAATCAGAAAGAGAATGGGAGAGAACTGCCTGCCGAATTTCCTAAAACAGACGAAATTATTGATTTAGAAAATGATAGCCTTATAGTTTCATCGTATCAGAAATACAAAAATCAAGTAAAAGACGACAGGGTTAAAGCCTTTTTCGTGATGGCTCCTGCAATTGGATTCGGATTCCATTCTCAAGAACAAACAAAAAAAATCACCGCTCCAATTTTTATTATTGCCGGGAAAGGTGATACGAATACACTAATTGAATACAATGCACTGAATTACCATAGTTTAATAAAAAGTAGCCAAATCCATCTTTTTGATGAAAACGTTGATCATTACGTTTTCCTAAACGAAGCTACAGAATTTGGGAAACAGATAATCCCCGCTTTAACCATAGACCATCCCAATGTAAACCGAAAAGAAATACACGAAAAAACGTTGGGATTGGCAATAGCTTTTTTTAAACAGAACCTCTAAAAAGCATAGCTAATATGAGGTATGGAATCATAGCGCTTGATAAGATTAGTTTGTCCGTCTTTTGATGATATGTAGATGCAATAAAACCTATTGACGCAATTGGGTCTCTTACAATTTTTATTTACTTTCTCAAGATAGATAGCAGAATGGACTTTTCGGACATATCATTTAGTATTTAAGAAGAATATGTGAGAAAGGCGCAAAACTTAGTTATATGTTCATCTGAAAATTTGTTATATTTAAGCAAACTACGTTTACATACAAGTCATTAACTAATAGTACGCTACGTCATGAAATTATCTGATTTAATTGATGAAAAAATATCAAAAATTCGATTTAATTATAAGTTCGAAAATGAAAATGGAATGCAGGAATTTCAATCTCAAATTAGATTGTCAAACGGTAAGATTGTATTATTACCGAAGTATCCTGATGATAACATTGATTTAATTGAAGATTATTCAAATAATAAAAGTGTGACCTTTGAGAAAGCTCAAAGATACGGACTAACATCAAGGTTAATGTTTAGAAATAAACAGATAAAAGATATACATTTTAGGTTTTTAGATAACGAGCATTTTAAAGATTCAAGCGCAATACTTGAGTTGGATAACGGAAAATTTATAACCGAAAACAATTATGGCCCAAATGGATTAACGGATATCAATTTAGTAATCATGAACAAGACTCAATTTCTGAAACTTGCTGATGATGACATCCAAATAAGATCACATCGAAAAGATATTTTGAATAATTAAAGATGAGTTGATTATTTTTATGTCATCTTTAATTATACGATGCTTCTTAAAGAGTATTAAATCCATATGATGAAGTTTAAATTAATAGTAGTAATGTTTAGCTTCTTTCTGATAGCTAGCTGTGGTGTCGGGAACAATAATGTTATAAAAAATAAACATTGGTTAGAGGGCCAATGGACTGGGACTGCATTTCAAATTGATCTCAGTGAGGATAATCAATGGACGATTGAATTAGAAATTAATGTGAAAAAAGAAATATATAACATCTCATATCCAAGCTTGAAATGTTCTGGAGAGTGGGAATTGATAAAGTGTTCAAAAAATCAAGCCACATTCAGGGAAATAATTAAGAATAACACAACGGTTTGTATAGAAAAAGGTGTCATAATTCTCTCCAAAATTGATAAAAATCTAGTGTTATACAGTTATTTTTATAATGATGGGATTAATAGTGACGGTAGAAAAGCCAGTGCCTTTTCTACATTAGAGAAAAAATGAACACTACTAAAAGCGTATAAAAATAATACTTCATACCACATCATTGCTCATGATTAACCCTAATCGTAAATTAAAATGAAAAAATCAACTCTTCTGCTTTTACTAGTAATTTTAGGACTTAGTAGCTGTTTTAATTCATCAAATTCGAAGTCAAATTTAAATAAATTGAATAGCGATAATTATGTTTCTAAAGTAGAACGGGTAGCAATTCTAAAAAATGAAATCAAATATTTTAGTGATTTTGAGAATGCAGAATTTGAATTATTTAACGTAAATGGGTTTTCAAATAGTAGAACTACGATTCCCGGTGCATCCTCATGGGATTATAAATTTATAGTTAAGGTTGATCCTTCAGACATCGATAAATGGACTAACGGAATGATGAGGATGAAACCTGAGTATCACGATGATCAGTGGATGAAAGATATCATTGAGAAAAGAAAAATAGATTGGAAAACAGCAAGTGATCCGGAGATATATACTCGAAATGGAGATAATGTTGTGATGGTAGTATATAGATTAGAAGGAATTATATTTAAAAGAGTGATTGATTTATAATTAAAAAGTAAAAAAAAATGTGATAATGACTGTGAAGAATACCAAAACAAAAACGGTATTAAGCTTCAGAATAAAAACATTAGAATAACCCGATACACTTTTTACAAAAGTTAAGAATGTGATAAAAACGTGATATAATCATTTTTATCTTTATTTTTATCCAGTAACACATTTCAAACTCAACACATCATGAAAAAAGTACTTCTAGGTACGATTTGTACACTTCTTTTTATTTCTTGTCAACAACCTAAAGAAACAGCAGACTTGCTAGTTTTTAATGCTAATGTATATACTGTAGATGATAGTCAGCCAAAAGTCGAAGCTTTTGTTATCAGAGATGATAAATTTATAGCAGTAGGTAGTCTGGAAGAAGTAAGTAAAACATATTCTTTCACAGATTCTGTGGATGCTAGAGGCAAAACTATTGTACCCGGTTTGATTGATGCGCATTGTCATTTTTATGGATTGGGATTACAACAACAAAAAGTAGATCTTATAGGCACTAATAGTTATGATGAGGTACTGGCACGTATTGTAGATTTTCAGAAAAAGAAGAAAGTACCATTTATTACAGGTCGCGGTTGGGATCAAAACGATTGGGAGATCAAAGAATTCCCGACTAAAGAAAAGTTAGATAGTCTGTTTCCAGAAACTCCGGTTGCAGTGACTAGAGTAGATGGTCACGCTATGTTGGCAAATCAGACAGCGTTAGATCTTGCAAAAATAACTATTGATACCAAAGTTTCTGGAGGAGAGATTTTACAGAAGGATGGAGAATTAACGGGAGTATTGATTGATAATCCGATGGAACTTATAGAAGCTATTTTTCCACAACCTACGGATAATGAAAAAGTAGCTGCATTAATGGATGCAGAGAAAATTAATTTCAGTTATGGATTAACAACCGTTGATGATGCTGGATTAAGTCCAGAGGTTATTACTGTAATTGATAGTTTACAGAAAGCAGATCAGTTAAAAATCAGAATGTATGTGATGGTAAGTAACGTTCCTGAATACGTGGACCATTACCTGAAAAAAGGAGTTCATAAAACGGATAAATTGAATGTGTCTTCTTTTAAGGTCTATGCAGATGGTGCATTAGGGTCTAGAGGAGCTGTACTTAAAAAACCATACTCTGATAAGGAAGATCATCATGGAGCAATGGTGATTGGCGTTGATGAATTTAAGGAATTAGCTAAAAGATTAGCAGGTTCTCCTTTTCAGATGAATACACATGCCATTGGAGATTCTGCCAATGCTGTAGTGATGAATACCTATTATGATGTATTAAAAGATAAATCAGATAGAAGATGGCGTGTGGAACATGCACAAGTAGTATCTCCAGAAGAGTTTGATATTCTTAATGATAATCTAGTAATGAGTGTGCAACCTACACACGCTACCAGCGATATGTATTGGGCAGATGAGCGACTGGGAGAAGAAAGAATCAAAGGAGCATATGCGTATAAACAACTCTTAGAGAGAACAGGTAAAATTGCGTTAGGAACTGATTACCCTGTGGAAAATGTTAGTCCATTTTATACATTTTATGCTGCAGTAGCCCGTAAGGATCTAAAACAGTATCCAGAAGGAGGTTTTCAAAAACAAGATGCCTTAACCAGAGAAGAAACTTTAAAAGGAATGACTATCTGGGCTGCCTTCAGTAATTTTGAAGAAAGCGAAAAAGGAAGTATTACAGCTGGTAAATTTGCTGATTTTGTAATTCTGGAAGAAAATATCATGGAAATCGAGGAAGATAAAATTCCCAATATTAAAGTAAATGCAACCTATCTTGGTGGAGAGAAGGTGTACTAATTTTGAATTTTAAGTGTTAGGTATTCAGTGGTAGGTGCGCAGTGTTTGCCCGTTTTCTTTATTGTAAACTGTAGATTGTCGATTTCTTAGTCTAACTTATTAATAATTAATAATTAATAAATTATCGTCCACCTTTAGCCTGTAAATCAGCAATGCATTGTGAGTCTAGTTCCGGGACTCCATTATTTAACATACTTATCATTCCAGTTTCGAATTCTATAGCGGCTTCCATTAAGCAGCTTTTTACATTACAATGACCTCTAGATTCCGTGTCTTCATGCTGGGATTGTAATGATGTACCAATATTTACCAGACCTAATAGATGTGCAAATTCGTGATTCAATGCGGCAGCTTCAACTGTAGATAACATCGGTGCATTAGGGTTACTACTTAATTTTCGGAGTGTATTCTCATAAATAACAATAGAAGTATTTAAGTAAGCAGTGCCTAATGTTACTCTGGTGCCTTCATCGCTGTCATTAGTTCCATCTGCAAAATAGATATATACCTTTATTTCATCTCCTTCATTAAATTCGGTTCTTGTAGTAGTTTCAATTTGTCTTACTTTTTCGATATTAAATGGAGCTAATCCCGAAGAAGAAACCGAACGTTGATTTATTGTGATTCCATCTGGTTTAAAAAGACGTTCTTCTAGAAAATTTCTAAACGTATTTATGGCAGCTGTCGTTGGTTCAAATCCCTGAACAGAAACAATTTCTATGGTTAATCCTTTAAAATTAGTATCACTTAACAAGTCACTGGCAGAACCTCCTAATGGTTGTTTGTTAGAAGACTGGCTATCCGGTACAAAAGTATTTTCATCATCATCAGAACATCCCACGAATAGTAGCGATGTAAATAAAAGTATACTTAAGAATTTTGTAATTTGCATAAAAATTAATTTTCCAGAGGTAATGGTTAGTAAATAAACGAATTTATGAGAGATATAGTTTTTGCTTTAACTTTATTTTTAACAAGTACTGTTTGCATGTCACAAAGATCGTACCAGCAAGATGCTATTCGATATTTTGAATTAAATGGAACCGAACAGCAATATGACGCAGCAATAGATCAAATGTTTACTTTGTTAAAACAACAGTATAGTACTCAGGGTATACCTGATAAAATTTGGGAAGAATTAAAAGGAGATAAAATAGCTGCATTGACTACTATTAAATCATTATTAGTATCTGCGTATCGCAGCAATTTCTCACATGAAGATATCAAACAGCTTATTGTTTTTTATGAATCTGAAACTGGGCAGCAAATGGTGAAGGATAGAACTCAGCTTAGCGATAATCAAAAAGGCAAATTATCCGCTTTCTATGATTCTGAAGTAGGGAAAAAAGTCCAAAATCAAAGTAATTCATTAAGAACAATGGTTGCTGAAGTCAGTGAACAATGGAGTAGGGATTTGTATACCGAAACGATTAATAAACTGAAAAATAAAGGATATTAAATAGATAGCTTAGCTAAATAATCATTGTTTTCTCCTTCTAGCACTAACTCACAAATAAAACCGTGGGCGTTTGCTGCATTCTGTAACGTGTTATAGTCAATATATAACCAATCAAACCAATCAGACTGAAGTTTCTTGTATTTCAGGCGATACTGCATCTCTCCGTAATATCCGGTAGATGCATCTACCCAAAAGCTTCCATCATCCTCAGCAAATAAATAGGAGATATCTGAAGAGTCAATTAGGATTTGACCGTTAGTTTTTAATAAGTTTTTTACGTCGGAAAAAAATTTATCAATATTAGCAAGTTTTCCTATGATTCCGCTTCCGTTCATTAAAAACAGTAAAGTATCGTACTGTATTTCTTTAAGATTAAAAATATCCTGAACAGATGTATTGGCAACTCCTCTTTCCTTACATATTTTAATCGCTCCTTCAGAAATATCGATTGCGTGCACATTTAGTTTTCTATCTTTCTGAAGGAATAAACTATGACTCCCGGCACCACAACCTACATCTAAAACATCTCCAAAAGCAAGATCCAATGCTTTTTGCTCAATTTTTGGCATTTCAGAATAAGTTCGAAATAAATAAGGGATCGGTATGATATCGTCATCAAAATCCGGAGCCTGTACTATAATATCTTCGCTGTACTTTTTGTTATAAAAATCTTTAATCGCTTCTCCGAAAATATCTTTGTTAATCATTATAGTTCTTAATTCGAAATTCGTAATTCATAATTCGTAATTTTGTTCTATGCAAGAATTCATAGATCAATTACCGAAACTGGCCAAAGATACACAGAACGAGAATAAAAAGTATTTTGCAAAGCTTAAAAAGAAACCACCAAAGAATTTGGATACATTCATGCAGGATTTGCATACCAAAGAATTTCAGAAAACGGATTGTTTAGAGTGTGCGAATTGTTGCAAAACCACGGGACCTTTGTTTACAGATATTGATGTAGATCGAATTTCGAAGCATTTAAAAATGAAATCTATTCAGTTTGAAGATCAATATTTGAAAAAAGATGGAGATGGTGATTTAGTCTTGAAGGAAGTGCCTTGTGCTTTTTTGGCTGCGGATAATTATTGTTTGATTTATGATGTGAGACCAAAAGCTTGTAAAGAGTTCCCACATACAGATCGAAAAAAATTTCATCAAATTTCTGATTTAACAATGCAAAATATAGCCGTTTGTCCAGCTGCTTATAATATAGTAGAGAAAATGAAGGAGTTAATGCCTTTAGAGCATAAAAGTAATAGACGCGCATAATCTCGTGTACTCCTTAATAATTATTTATTTTACTTTAAAAAAACCACCTGCTTAGCTGGTGATCATGTTATCGTTGCTTTGCCTGTTTTAGACCTGTCAGGTTTTTAAAACCTGACAGGTCTGGCCCACAATATGAAACTAATTTATATGTTGGTCATTTCCTCTTTTGGGAATTTTATAAAGCCACCTTCTTAGAAAGTGTGATTTTTACTATTATGCTGTAAAAAATTATCCCCGCACTTTTATTATTAAAATGCAGGGATACTTATAAGTGCGTTTTAGGTATTTATCTTATAATCCTTTTTTTAATTCTTCGATAGTTTTTGCCATCGCTACACCTGGTAGTTTGATAGGAGCTGCAACTTCTGCAAGAAAAGTACCTTTTACTTCACCTTTTTTATAAGTTGTGAATCCAATACGATATAAACCAATAGTTAATGCCTTAAGCGGATCGCCAATTTCACTTTTATATCTTAATAAAGAATTGTAACTACTTCCGCTAGGTTGTTTTGGCATTTCACTACTATCATCATTACGATCTAGTGTAGTCCAGTTAGCATTCTTTACAGCGTCTTCACTAATATTATCTTTGCTAATAATATCTGATCGTTCAAGAGTAATATAGGTGTCAAAATACTCATCAGAACTTGCGTTTTCTTCATAAGCTTTAGACTTAGTTGCCTTTTTTATTTTAGTTTTTCCCACTGGCGATTTCATTCTTACACCTAGTTCTGTTGCCACAGCAGGTACCCACATGTATATGTAGTAAAACTTTTTCCCATCTTTTACTTCATCTTCATTTCCAGGAGATGCATATCCAAGGTAAGATACAACTTCTGTATATGGTACTTTTATGGTTTTTGGACCAATCTTTTTTTCTATTGAACTACCGAATTTTTTTAATTTCTGTGCTTGAGAGTCAACAGAACTACCTAAAGTAAATATACTTAGTAAAAGTAAAATTTTTATTTTCATGTTTTTAGTTATTGAAGTTATTGATTAAATTAAACACACTTATTTTTTGTTAAAAAGAGTATCAAATATGAATATTTTTTAATTATAAACTGTATTTTTTTAACGTTTTTTTTGCATAATTTTTTTTAATGACTTTTTTAAAAATATTTTGGAGAGTCATTATGGTTTTAAATTCGAATTTCGAAGCATTCAAAAATGAAATCTATTCAGTTTGAAGATCAATATCTGAAAAAAGATGAGGATGTAGATTTTGTGTTACAAGAAACATCTAATGCTTTTTTTGGATGCAGATAATTATTATTTGATTTATGATGTAAGATCAAAAGCTTGTAAAGAGTTCCCTTATACCGATCGAAAAAAGTTTTATTAGATTTCTGACTTAACTATGCAAAAATATCGTCGTTTGTCCTGCAGCTTATAATATAGTAGAGAAGATAAAGGAATTGATGCCTTTGGAGCATAAAAGTAATAGACGCACATAGAGTGGCTTTTTTTCTGAGCAATTATTCTTAATATTTTTTTTATTCGTCAATTGTTGCGATAACCCAGTTTCTGTAACCTGTACGGGATTCTACTGCTATTTTCTGATTTTTGCCATCATCACTAAAAAATAATTTTCCTTCACGTTCGATGAGCATGTTAAAATTAGATTTTTGATTATTTTTCTTAGTATATGTTTCTAAAAGTAACTCTAAGCTTTCTAAACTAAATCTTCTATTCTTTTCTGCAATCCATTTTAGACGACCGTTCGATGTGTATTTTATAACTACATCCGTACTTTCTTTAGGTTCAATATTGTATAGGTGTGATTTAGTTTTTAAAAATATGTCGGAAGCACCAAAATCATTAAAGATTTCTTGAGTTTTGAAAATTGAATCGTTCGTACTTCCTGAAAGTACTTTTTTAATTTTAAAAGTAAAGACATGAGAATTATGTCTTTTTCCTGTAGAAAAAATATCAATCAGTTCGGCAACCGCGGTGACATACATCTCCGAATTTGGTTCTTGTGCTTTCATTGGATTATTCAAAATTAAGACTAGAAGAATAAATACTTTTTTAACCATATGACTATTACGATTTTGTTTCCTGCATTTTAAGTGTTTTTTAATAATTATGATCAATTTAATTTAGATCAGGTTTTACACTAGATACAAGATTATTATTAATTTTTGGTTTCTATTGTGACTCCAAAAATTAATATAATTTTATTCTCAAGTTTCTCTATTTTGAAGTCAATTGCTAATTTCAATAAATTCTTCTCGTTCTATTTTTTCACCTGATAAATCTCTCGGAAACATATCTTCTGGCATTCTTGCATAATGACCACTCAGAGTAGAGAGTACTTCTCCAGTTTCTTTATCTATCTCTTCTTTAGAAAACCCTCCTCCTAATTCAGGATCTCTTGCAGAAAAATCTACTAAGTAGTGTTTTTCTTTTTCATAAATAATCGTTGGGGACCATCTCTTTCCTTTGTTAAAAATATCAGTACGTGTTCCATCAGGATTCATTATGAAATTAATAACTTTTAAGTATTCTGATGTTGGTCGATAAAAAGTAGTGTTTTTTCCATCATTATTTACGCTGCTTTTGGAAATAAATTTAGATGGAAACTCTACCGAAATACCCGAATAATGACTAGTATTCTTGGGTAAGTATAAAACATTATAACCCAGTTCTACTAATATTCTTTGATCACTTGCTTTTACAGTAATGAAATGGAAATCCTCTTTTTTGATCTCTACTGTTTCTTGCTCTCCTATTTTTTTTAAAGCCAGTTTGATAATATGATCTCTTCCTAATTCAACTAGTCGTTTTACTTCTTCGTTTGGCTTCGTGTTTTGAGAATATGTCATTTGCATACATAATGTGATTAATAAAAGGACTGATTTCATTTTCTTGAATTAGTTGTATTACTCTTCTTCTTTTTTTCTAGCGTTGATCATAAGGATTAGAAATATACTGCTATTTCATAAAACGAATGACCTGATTTTATCAAGTATTAACTATATCTAATGTCATGGAATTTATTGATAACCATCAGGTCATTGTTATCTAGAAACTAATACCCCTAGAAATCTATATCGTCTCCAGCTCCTGCTGTAGCAAACTCCGCATTGTATTTTTCCATTAGTTCTCCCATTTTTAAAGCCATGCGGGTATCAGTTGCCATTTTTGTGGACCACTGTGCTCCGACAGAGCTCCAATCGCTAACGTTAAGTCCATATTCATTAAGTATAGAAGCAGCATCTTTTCCTTGTGCAGCACCCATGTTTTGATGACACATAATTTTTATGTATAATTCAAAATCTTCAGAAACTTTTTCTAATGAACTTCCACTTGCAGTAGCACTTGTTTCTGATGTTTCATTGGTTCCTGTTGATGCAAATTTTCCAATATCAGAATTCAGAAATGCATCACCATATACTTTTGAAATTGCAAACGTAGTATCCTGAGACATTCTAGCGGTCCACTCTGCAGAAACTTCATCCCAAATGGGTTTTTCTGTTTCAACTACTTTCAATACATCTTCAAAATCCATACCGCCTGCGATTTTTGCATTTGCAGCAGCCCAAGTTTCCATATCAATTCCGTTTATTGGATCTAGTAATCCACCTTCCGAAGCGGCTTCTATGTGAGCATCCATTTGCGAATCAAGTTTTGCCTTTTGTTCCTTCAGAAAATCATCAGCAGCATCCATCGCTTGTTCTTCTGCAGAATCTAATAGTGAAATCCCCCAAGAAAAATGTTTCTCATTAGAAAAACCATAGTGTTTAATTTGAGTATTAAATTCATCTGGATTACTATGTTGAAGTCCTTGAATAGTTGAGAGTTTTTCTTTAGCAATACTATGAGAAAGCTCTTGTACTTGTTCCGGCATTTCGAATCTGTTTGCGTATCCGTATCTCCTGATACCTGATCTAAATTGACTATTAAGATCTACCCAATGTGGCTCGTTTAGATTAGGTTTAAATGGCCATAAATCACATGCTTCATCTTTTTCGATATCGCGGAAAGATAAATCTGCACAAGGCCAGGTAGTATAATCATAACTGTGCCAATCCATTCGATCTATTACTGTTAGATATTCTTTATATTCATCTTTTTGTTTTCCAGAAACGTTTTGATATAGTTCATTTGTGTTGCTCATGATATGTTGGTTTTTGTAATTAATTTTTATTAAAATTGAGATAGTATATCTTGTTTTTTCTGTTTGTATTCTTGCTCATCAATAAACCCAGCATCAAACATTTTTTTTAGTTTTTCTAATTTTTGCATAGGATCATCTGGGTTTGATTGTGTTGGTGGAGGAGTATTTTGCTGTTGTTGTTGATTCTGACCGTTCATCATATTTCCCATCATTTGTCCCATACCAAGACCAGCACCCATTTGCATACCTAAGTTTCCACCACCTTCATTTTTTGCCATGTTCTTAAGCGCTTCGAGCTGTTGATAATCTTGATAGCTTACACCAAGTTCTTTTATCGCTTGTGCTTCAGCACTCATATCTGCTATTCTACTGATTCTAGTTCTTGTTTCCTCATCAAAACTGGTTCCTTCTATTCTAAAATCTAGTAGTTCAAAACCTAGTTCATTGAAGATGCTTTCGCATGAGGCTTTAGAAAATTCGGCAATCTCAATACGATGCTTGTCAATGTCAACATAACTAAAGGATGCTTTGGCAAGAAAATCACTTATAGGTTGTGTGATTCTTGATAAAATCACTTTTTGTATTGCTTTTACTGGGTAATAATCTTCACCTGCAATTACATTAGTAAAAAAGTCAATAGCTTTAGTAATCTTAAATGAAAAATTACCAAATGCACCTAGTCCAACCGGAAAATTATATACAGGATCTTTATAGGTTATTGGAGAAGGAGTGCCCCAACGAATATTTTGCATTTCTGCTTTTCGATAAAAATAGATTCCTACTTTATGGGCAGACTCAAATTTATACATTATATTTTTGATGGTCGTCCAGAAAGGAATATTGCCCGTTTTAAGATCATATAACCCTTCTTCTTCAAAAAAACCTTCCACCTTACCTTCATATACAAAAAGACATCCTTGTCCTGGTCCGACGATGAGTTTTGATGCATTTTTAATTTCATCACCACTTTGAGTCCATTTCTCAAAAAGAGTATCGGACGTTGGATTTTGCCACTCAATAACGGAGCGTAATTGATTACTAAATGAATTAGCCATATTTTTCTTTTTTTTGATTTATGAATAATCGATTATCAATGACATTTTAGCGTTGAGATCTTTTTCATATCTATCTTGATAATCCGGAATGATTTCGATCCTTTTCTTTAGAAAGGCTTCTACGTATTTTCGATACTGGTTTGCTAGCTCATCTTTTCCATAAACATCTCGATCATTTAGGTAGTTTTGAAATTTAAGCTCTTCATATTTTAGATAATGCTCAAGTGCTGCCGCTTGTCCTAAGGCATCAATAGCAAAATGTTCTATGTTTCTTGCTTTGGTTCCCGGTTCGAAAGTGTTTACAGTTTGGCAATAATCGCAGGTACTGTAATAAGACCTGAAAAAATTATTTTTTACAGGGAGTTTTGCTTGACATTGAGTACATGAAAAATCTTTAGACAGTGTGTCTTTTGCTATAGCCAGTAGTTTTTTTGCTGCTTCCGAGAAAATCCGAACTTCATATGATTTTAATTCTTGATCTAGGTTATGTTGAAGTTGAAACCCCTTATTTCGTTCCTTGATTAATTGAATGGAGTCATCATCTAAATCTACGTTTAAAAAGGTGTCTTCTACTTTATTATACCAAGTATCCTCTATTTTAGAAATCAAATCATAAGCTTGTGAATATATCCCTTGCCAAGCATTTTGGAAAGTTGTAGTTTCAAAATCAGTAGCTTCAAATAATAATGGTAATACAACTTCTGTTTTGCTCAGTACTTCGTGAAATCGATCTTCAATTTTGGTAAGAAAAGTATTCCATCTATTTTGTGTGACTGTAAAAGACATCTTAATAGGTTTGTTAAGTTTTAGTAAAATTGATTTTCGCAGAAATCGCAGTATTTAAGATCTGTATCGCTTGGTCTAGCAGCACCACAGTTTTTACATTTTTTCGTCTCAAGACCAGCGTTTGTTTCTTCGTATTTCTTGGTAGAAGAAATAGCATTGCCTAATATATCATCGAGAATACTCTTTTTTTCTTTTTGATTTTTTTCCGCGTCATCTTGCATAACGTAAGTGAATTAATTGTTTTAGAAAGAAGAAGTGAAAGAAAGTTATCCCTATGTTTTTGTTGACATAGGAATAACTATCCAGTTTTTGTTTGTTAAGAATGTATTATTTACTAAGTCCCGTTTTTAGGTCTTTAATGGTTTTAGCCATTACTACACCTGGTATTTTTATTGGAGCAGCAACTTCTGCTACGAAAGTACCTTTTACTTCTCCGGTTTTATATGTAGTAAAACCTATACGGTATAACCCAACAGTCAGTGCTTTTAAAGGATCATTAATATCACTTTTGTATCTTAACAAAGAGTTATAAGTACTACCACTTGGTTGTTTTGGCATTTCTCCACTATCATCATTACGTTCTAGAGTAGTCCAGTTAGCATTATCTACAGCATCTTGACTGATATTATCTGTACTAATAATATCTGAACGTTCTAGTGTAATATACGTATCAAAATAGTCTGCGGATTTAGCATTCTCTTCGTATGCCTTAGACATTGTAGCTTTTTTAATTTTATTTTTCCCCACTGGAGACATCATTCGCACTCCTAATTCTGGAGCTGCAAGTGGCACCCATACGTAAATGTAGTAGAATTTTTTTCCATCCTTTACTTCATCTTCGTTACCTGGAGCTGCATATCCAAGATATGATACTACTTCTGTATATGGTACTTTGATAGTTTTTGGACCTATTTTTTTCTCGATTGAGCTTCCAAATTTTTTTAATTTTTGCGCTTGTAATGTTGCTGAAGTTCCAAGTGCTATAATGCTTAATAGAAATAAAATCTTTGTTTTCATAATTTGATAATTTGCGTAATTTAAAATTGTTTATTTAGTTAAAAATGGTAATATGAATATTAACGTAATCAATGATAATACAAGGATAATACCGGTAAAGTGATACCAAGGAATTTTGATTTTATTGTTTTCGAAGTATTCGAAACTAGTGATCAATTCCTGGTCTTTAAATTCTTTTTTTTCAAAAACACCTTTGCAGTGACTACATACTGAGTAGATTTTTTTCCATAGTGGGAAAAACGGAATCCAGAATACATGAAAGTATTTTCTATACCCCTGAATCCACATCTGATTTTTTGTTTTGCAAAAAGGACAGCAACCTCCATCAAGTTTTGCAGGATGTATGGTAGAAGAACTTGTTCCGAATATAATCATGGCAAATCAATGTATGTTAGATATTCTTTTAGTTTGAAACTTTACTTGAGTTAGGAATAGGAGAGAGAATTCAATCTTAAAGAAAGGTTTCGTTCTCTCCCCATTCTTCAACTAACTAACATATTATGTAAAGAAAAGGAATGATGCTACAATCATCCATCCACCAACGATTAGTCCAAATACTCCAAGTTTACCTTGTTTAGGAGCTAATTTTGCTCTTAGTTCGTTAGCTTTTTCTTTTGCTGCTTCATTTTTGGATAAGAAAAATTTATTGATAAGTCCAAAACCTAACATAAATCCTAGTACTGCAGAAATAATGTTACCTGCTAATAATGTCACCCACCAGATTGGGTATGTAGTAAGCCACCCAAGATTTAAGATAGCTGAAATAATTCCCCAAACTCCCCAGAAACAAAATACAAGTCCAATCCATCCTTGGTATGGTTCGATTTTTTCTAAAAGTTCTTTGGCGTTAGGTTTTTTTGAAAGCAATAATGATGGTACTGCTAAAATACTTAATAAAATTAATGAGATTCCCCAGATCATATCTTTATGGTTTTATAGGGTTAGTAATTAGTTTAATGCTGTAAATCTTGATGTATTGTTTATCAATAACTACAGTACAAAGATGTGATATATCTGAGCTGTGCGGAACACCCTTTCTGGTGAAAATGACTACCCTGAAAACAGTGAAAAAAGTTTTGTTTTAAAAACCTATTTTAAAATCATAAATGCGTCATAACCTATTGTGAATAGTAAGAAAATATTTATTCTAATGAAGGACCTAGAAAAACATCTTACTCTTAAAGAAAATTAAAAGAGTCATTATTATTTTATTGCATCAAAAAAAAACGTACTTACTTATAAGTGCAGGAATATCCGAACAAACGGAAATAATAGAAACAAAGTATTTTGAAGATTCTAATATATTAGCTAAAGAAATAAAATATTCTTGTTTTTACTACATTGGGACAAGGATATGAAGAACATAAAAAAACCAGAGAGGTGTTCGGCTTTTTTATAACATTAGCGCAACTAAAAACAGGAGATATGGGACTGTTTGAAAGTAGAATTCTAACGTTATAGAACCTTGTAGCCACATATTATAATGAAGATAATCATTCGTTTGTTCAATTTCCTGGAGTAAAGATGATGGATGAATTTTCATAAGAATTCATTACCATTAGTTTAAAGGGGTATAAATTAATTTATCAGTATGATCATCAATAGTTTCTCCATACATTCCTTCTTTATATACAAAGGTATCCGGATCCGTATAGAGCAAACGTTTTTCAAAAAAGTATACGTGGTTTTTGTCTTTTGCGAAGCTAGCGTTTATGGTTTCAAAGGAATCAAAATCGGCATCTTTAATTACTGATGCCATATAAAAAATGTGATTTTGATCCCTTGCATATCTATCTTCGCAATTTTCGTATACCGTAAAGCTTTTATAATCAGCATCAATAATTCGGTTGGAGAAGCAGTATATCTCATTTTCAAAGAGTGTGTGACTCTCAGAGATTTTATTCAAGTTTTTTTCATCAGTAAAAATGACATGGTTTTCATCATAATTCAACCATCTTAGATTGTAGTTGTTATTTAAATGATTAATTTTTTTGGTACTATAATCTTTAGCGTTGGGATTCATTACAACGCTACCGATATAATATAAGTTATTTTTATCCTTAGAGAATAACGGATCTATAAACTTGTAACTATTTGGATCACCATTTGGTAATGCTTTGGTCTTATAGTAGAGATGGTCTTTATCTGATTGATAGTCTTTGTTAATGATTTTAAAAGTTGCAGCATCAACATCCTTAATTACTTTATTATGGAAATGGATAGCATGAGAATCTGTAGCAAAAGCTCCTTTAATAACTTCAAAACGATCAGCATTGGTAACTTTTAAAAGATGATTTTTATAATAAATAGCATTTCCAATTTTTAAATAGTTTCCAGCAGTATCATTTTTTATTGCTAATGGTATTTCATCGATATTGAGGATTTTGTTCTTGTTGTAAAAAAGAGTTTTGTCATCTTTTGAAAAATCACCGCATAAATATTGAAAAGTGCTTGGATTTGCTTCTTCTATAATGTCAAAAAAATAAAATACATGATTAGCATCTTTGGTGTAGTAGTAGGAAGTGTATTTTTCCTCAGAAACTGTATCAAGGATCGGTTCAAATGTTTTTGGATCTGCACCTATAAGAATTTTCTCGTTATAGTAAACGTAATTTTTATCTTTAGCTAAGTTATATGCTATTACTTCAAAAGATGTTCGATCTGCTTTTTCAATTTTTCTTGCTCCTAAACTAAAAAAGTTAGCATTACTTACGTATACAATTTCGTTTTCTTTATAATAATATTGATTACTAATATTGTTATTGATAGCTACGGCTCCATTGGTCGATGGAGATGAAACCCATGAAAAAAGTACTATCACTATAGTATAATAGACAAAAATAATGCCTATCAAAATTCCCAATATAATGCCAATGATTTGTAGTGTTTTCATGTATAACTCTTAGTTGTTTTATCCAAAATTTGATGTTATAAAATCTTACTAATAAAATTGTTTCTACATTTTAATTCTAAAATTAATTTACAAATATGCAATATATCTAAGATAGAATACTCACGTTTTTATGTGAAAAACTATACCCTGAAAACAGGGAGGTGCTTGTTTTTTCAAAACACTGTTTATGGTGATTTGAAATATTTATGTTCTATATAATTTTGTTCTGCTAAAATTAGAATCATGAAGAATAAGAGTATTGTCACTTTTATAATCAAGAATGTTGTTTTTATTTTTTTATGTTACTTAAATTGTTCTACTTCGCAAGCACAAAATCAATTATATCCTGCCAATTTCGATATTACTTCGTTGAATGGTAGTAATGGTTTTCGGATTCCTGGTGTAGAGGCAAGTTCACAGTTTGGGGCAGAAACTAAATTTATAGGAGACATTAATAATGATGGTTTAGAAGATATATCAATTTCTTTTAGTAGTGCTGAAAGGGGAGGAGTTGTAGGAGCTGGAGTTGTATATATCATTTTTGGATCAGATACTGGCTTTCCCTCCGTGTTCGATGTAAATATATTAAATGGTTCTAATGGTTTTGTTTTTGAAGGAATAACTCAAACAGAAGCTATTGGATTGGTTGTTGAAGGTGTTGGTGATATTAATGGAGATGGTATTGATGATGTTGTTATCGGAGCAAGTAGATTTTCACCAGGAATCGTTGTTTTATATGGGAAATCTTCTCCGTTCAATGCCGTAATCAATAGAAATGATATAGGTTTTTCCGAGGGATTTACTATTATCACCAATAGTGTTTCGACACAAATGAATGATATAGGAGCTTTGGGTGATGTAAATGGAGATGGTCGAAACGATTTTATATTAGGGAAAGCCATTGGCGGCGACGCTTGGATTTTCTTTGGGAGACCTTCAAATTTTCCAATTAGTGTTGATGCTTCTTGGCTAGACGGTATGAATGGTTTTAGGACCAGCTCATATAGCAATAGTTTACGAGAAGCATATCTTGTTGGTGGAACAGGGGATATTAATAATGATGGGTTTAATGATATTATATTAGGTGATTGGTCAATAACTTCAGGTAGTTCTTTTATAGAAAGAACTCACGTCATTTTTGGACGTAATAGCTTTGACCCACTGGTCGATGTTACTTCTTTAGATGGGAGTAATGGTTTTGTAGTAGATCATACAGGAGGCAATTTTTTGGCATTTACAGGAACATTAGGTGATATCAATGGAGATGGTATTGATGATTTCTTTTCTGAAACAGCTGCTATCTTTGGGAAAGAATCAACGGATCCTTTTCCAGCTTATATTCCATTTAGTAGTGTTCAAGATGGTACATATGGTTTTATTTTGCCAGGCGGTTTAACTTCGGCTTCTATAGGAGATGTTAATCAAGATGGTATAAATGATTTTATCTCCGTATATCGAGCAGAATCTGGGCCAGATGCTAATGCTTATATAGTATTTGGAAATACAACAGGATTTCCTAATCCTATAAACGAAAGTTCATTGAACGGAGTTAACGGGTTTGTTATTCCAGGGTTTAGAACAAGTAATATAGGGAGGCCGGTAAGTGGTGATGGAGATTTTAATGGTGATGGTATTTCTGATTTTATTGTAGGAAGTCCTGGTGAAACCCCAGAAGGGAGTACTGATAGAACAGGAGAAGCTTACGTTATTTTTGGGGGAGATCATTATGCAATGCCTTTAAATAATGGGTATCCTCAAGCAATTGATGAAACTATATCAGGGTTTACTTTACTTGTTAATGGTCCTGAAACGGGAACGATTCATTATGCAATTTTTCCAGGTAATTTTTCTGGAACTGTTGATTATGATGATGTTTTGAATGGAGTAGGAGCGACAGAAAATGGAAATTTTTTAATGGATGTAGCTAATACAGATGTAGAAGAAGTGATTTCTTCTTTGAACGCTAGTACCACATATGATATATATCTATTCTTAGAAGATGGAGTGGGAAATCAAGGGCAAATTTATCATATTAATGATGTAACTACATTGTCTAATTCTGATACAGAAAATCCTACTGCTAGCGATCCCTTGCCAATTAATATTCAATGTTCTGCAAATGTACCTGCCTCCGATATAGCGGTAGTTACGGATGAGGCCGATAATAGTGGAGTTACTCCAACAGTAGCTTTTGAAAGTGATGTTAGTAATGGGAATAGTAACCCGGAAATTATTATCAGAACCTACAGTATAACTGATGAAGCTGGTAATAGTATTAATGTTACTCAGACCATTACCATAAATGATACGACGGATCCTACTGCGAGCGATCCAACATCAATTATTGTAGCATGTATTTCTGATGTACCTGCGCCTGATATTGCAGTGGT
>NZ_CANMED010000001.1 GCF_947496855.1 uncultured Aquimarina sp. | reverse complement strand
AGTAGGTCGCCGCCTTCCTTGAAAACCCTTCATTATATAATGAAGGGTTTTTTTTATACCCTATAAAATTAAAAAAAATATCGTTGCATATATAGAAATATTACTATTTTGAATAATTCTGAGTACGTTTAAAAAAGGAATATCAACTCGTAAGTGCTATCAATAAATGTATGCTTGGAGGATAATTGGTATTAGATAATAAGTAATAATCCAAGTTAATATAAATGTATATTCTTTTACTACAATGTTCTTTGTCTATGAAGTATATATGATTGACTTATTTACTGTTATCGTGGTAAAAATCTACCTGAATGATAAAAGTTATCACTTATATAAGAAGTATATCTTATTAGAATAGCTTAAGTTATAGAAGACAACTTAGACTTTTCAAAGTAGAATGCTTAATGAATCTTTAAGATGCCTTTGACATTGCTATATTTAGATTTGCTTCAATTTTGTTAAAAAACTCTTGGTTCTTATATGGTTTACGCATAAAATCACTAAAACCAGATGTAGGATTGAGAATTGATTGAACGGTCTCCTGAGTATCAGATGCGGTTAAAGCTATAATAGGGATATTAGTATTGAATTCTCTAATTATTTTAGTAGCCTCCATTCCACCCATATTAGGCATATTTAGATCCATTAGAATAAGATCATATGTGTTATTTTTGACCATTTCAATAGCCAAAATACCATCATCTGCGATTTGTGATTTATATCCTTTAGTTTTTAAAACGTTTTGAGTAACTATTTGATTTATTTTATTGTCTTCGACGATCAGTATAGTGTATTCTTCTTCGTTTATTAATGGAATACAATCTTTTACATTACTTGTTTGGTTATTTTCTTTATTAGAAGCATCAATTTCAAAGGATATGGTAAAATAGAAGTTAGACCCTTCTCCTGGTACACTCTCGATTTGAATATCTCCACCGTGAAGATTCACTAATTTTTTAACAATGTTTAATCCAAGACCTGTTCCTGTTGTATGATCTTTAGAGTCTGCTTGAGAAAACTTATCGAAAATTAACTCTTGTTTGTCAAGTGGAATTCCTCTTCCGTCATCTTTAATTTCGAAAGTGATTTTGACTTTATTTTCTATTGTTATTGGATTAATGAAGTTTAACCAAATGTTTCCATTTTTGGTAAACTTATTAGCGTTACTAATTAGGTTAATAAAAATTTGAGATAATCTTACTTGATCTCCAATAAGAGAATTAGGAATACTTGCATCAAAATTTAAATGTAATGTATTACCATTTTTATCAGCTTGATATTCGAATGAATTTTTAATATCATCCGCTAAGTTTCTTATGTTGTAAGGGGCTTTATCAAGGCTTATTTCATAAGATTCCATTTTAGTGACCTGTAGTACATCATTAATCAAATTAAGAAGATGGTCAGCAGAAAATTTCATTAGCTTTATAAACTTATGATTTTCTTCATCTTTAATTCGTTCCATAAGAATAGATGATAAACCAACTACACCGTATAAAGGAGTTCTTAATTCATGACTAACGGTAGATATAAATTTTGTTTTTACAGCAGCAAGACGGTCTGATTTTTCTTTCGAAATTTTTAATTCTTTATTTTTGATAGCTAAGGATTCTCCAAGTACTTTCGTTTTTCTGTGATTATAAATGAAAAAACAAAATAGTATTAAACATAATAGAAGTAGTGATAAGGTGAATATAGAAACCGTTTGTGATTGTTTTGCTTTTTGGGTTTGAATGCTGTTATTTTTATTACTAACTACTAATTTTTCTTTAAATTGATTTGTTTCTAATTTTTCTGTTTCTAATGCAGTTTCGTGGTGTTTAGTATATTTCTTAAGAATCGCATAAGCTCTATCTTGTCTTCCAATTTTCACAAGTAACTCTTCATACTTTTTGTATATAGTCATTGCCTGTCTGAACATTTTATTTTTTTCAGCAATAGAAGCAGCTTCTTCAAAATGTCTTATAGCGCTATTGTAATTATTATGGATCTTATAGTATTCCCCAAAGCTTACATATGTTATTAGTAATTCGCTAGTATGTTCAGAGTCCTGACTAAAATATTTTTGACATTTATTTAGTAATCGATAGGCTTTTCTATAGTTTCTGGTTTTTAGATAGATATTAGCCAAATTTAATTCCAAACTATGTTTATAGAAGTTGTTTAAGTTTTTAGAATCTTCATAAATATGTTTAATTCTTTTTAATGCTCTAGCAGGTTTATTGAACCCTTCTAGATAGACTAATGCAATATTATTGTTTACATCTATTATTAATTCGGAATGTCCATCTAATTCTTTTATAAATAGTTCTGCAATTTTATATTCTTTAAGCGCTTTTTTATATTCTTCATTAAGGAAGTGAATTTTTCCTAAAATATTATAAGAATATCCCTTTAAGTAGTACTCTTGTTGGGTGTTGAATTTAGAAGAAATATCTATGATTTGTTCAATAATCATGACACTATTAGCTCTTCCTATCGAATTTAGGTGTTCTTCTGTGTGAATAATAGTACACTCTAATTCAGAGAATGACATTTCTTCATATTGATTGGCATAAAGAATGGAAAAAAATAAGTTAAGACACAAAAAGCATATAAAATGCTTTGTTATTTTAATACTTTTCATTATTCAATACAGGTTTTGGGGCTTCCAAATATATGAAAAAAAATCAAACAATGGTTAAAACACTATTATTTTACGTTTAAAGTGTTTATAAAAAGAATTTAACTTTTAAAAAAGAGGTAAATACTTACATATAAAATATTTACTTTAATAATGCTTCATAGTAATAGGGGTAAAGTAGATCACTTCGCTATTTTTGTAATCCATGAAAATACAAACACCTGTTGAAGAAAGATGGAATTGGTTAACTCACGGGTTCGGTTTTATACTTTCCATCGTTGGCTTGTTTTGCCTATTATTTAATGATACTTATAAAACTCCTTATAGCACCTTTGCTATCATATTATATTCAGTTTCTTTGATAGTATTATATTTTTTTTCTACCACCTATCATTATACAAGTGATTTAAAGCTTAAGGAACAATTTAGGATTATGGATCATATTAGTATTTATTTACTAATAGCCGGAACTTATAGTCCTGTTACTTTGATTGGATTGATGCATAGTAAAGGATGGTTACTTTTTATTATGGTATGGTCATTAGCAGGTTTTGGATCCATTCTAAAATTGTTTTTTACTGGTAGATTCGAAATTGTTTCTGTTATTTTATATCTGTTAATGGGGTGGTTAATTGTATTAGATATTACTGCATTAACTGATAGAGTAAGCTCAGATGGAATTTTTTATTTAATCTTTGGTGGAGGGTTTTACACAGTGGGAATTTTTTTTTATGCTTTTAATAAGTTAAACTATAATCATGTAATCTGGCACTTATTTGTGCTAGGGGGCAGTATATTTCACTATATATTTATTTTAAAATATATAATTTAAAGTTTATTCTATTTTGGAAAGTATCTTTTCTGAAATTTCGATATTATCGATTAGGGTTTCTGGTTCGAGATGTAAACTTCTTCAAAAACATATAACTATTATTATTATAAATGGTTAGTTGTTGGGATCACAAAATAAAACAGGCGTTTCACAACACCTGTTTTACTATATTTTAGCTTAAAATTTTAACCTCTACAGCCTCTGATTACTCCAAAAACGTAGTCATCTGCAGCTTCGTTAAACTCATCACCACAGTTTCTGTCACCAGAACCTCCACTAGCATTGTTTACGTTACTGCATTGATCATGATCCATGCAATCTTTTGTCCAGGCACTAGGTATCCACCATCTACCGCAGTCTCCACCGCATCTTCCCATACATCCATAATTATTTCTTGGTTTACTACCAACCTTTATTTTATCCTTATGATTTCCTCTAGAATCATCATATTCTGCATTTACATAAGTGTTTTTTCTAATACAAGTGATTCCTTCGTTTCTATTTTTTAGATTAGTTGTGTTGCTTAAAGAGGTTATTTTTCTTTTAGAATACATATAATTATAAGGTGATTTGCCAAGATATTCAGTCATACTTAATAAAGTGTATTCTGTCATTGATATTTCACCATCTTTAGTATTTAAAATGTATTCAGATATCAGTTGACCAGTTTTTAATAATGCTTCTTTTTGATTTTCTGACAAAACATTATTGTACCCATTTATATTAATACTTTCATTTTCATAATTGACGGACACATCAATTAGATTTTTGTCAATTTCTAATGACATCATAAAATTAAGTTCTGAAGAGGAACTAACCGAATACGATACATTATGATTGTTCACAGTTAGTTTACCAGTGAAATTGTTTTCGTCCTGAAGTTCTAAGCCTATTTCAGAAGCTTTTGTAGAAATGTTTTCATTTGTACATTGAAGGCATAGAATTGAGCATAGCGATATCGCTAAAATTTTAAAATAATTTTTCATAAGATTGAGTTTGTGTTAGAAACTAATGTATGAAAAATCTTTCTAATTTACGAATTTCGTAAAATATTAGTAGAAATGCTTATTTTTTATTAATCATGAATCAATAAAATCTTTATATTCTAAAAAGAATTCTTCGAGTTTAGACATTTTCTCTTCCAAGAATTCCATGGTGTCTTTCCATGTTTTTTTATTATAAACACTTACATATGGCAGTTCAACATAAAGACGAGAAATAACTTTGCCATTTTCTAATTCATAAAAATCATTAAAGATAATGTCATTCAAGTATTCCGTACTAATTATATTTTTTAAGCTTAAGAATTTATCATAGTAATAAGCTCGTATTATTTCGTCATAAGGTTCTATATCAATAGATACTTGTGCAAACTTTGTAGTAAAGGTGAACTTTAGTGTTACATCTTTTATTTTTGTATTATATAACAACCATTTACGAGGATAAACTGAACCAAATGTTGTCCAGAATTCTTGCCTTATTGTTTTTGACTCTTCTTTACTAAACATATCATATAAAATATGCACTAGCTGTTGCAGCTAGAATAACCATTAATTTAGTGATATTAAACTTATGCCCTTCATTACTTTCAAATAGGATGGTGGTAGAAACATGCAGAAATATCCCAATAACAAGTGCAGTAATTTCTTTATAGTATTTTTGAATACCTTCAAAATGTTCAGAGATAAATGTTCCTAGAGGAGTCATTAAAGCAAAAAGAATAAGAAATAATACGATGATAGGTCTTTTTATTTCTGTTTTAAATAAAAAGGTAGTTAATATCATTGCTACTGGAATTTTATGAATAATGATTCCGATAAATATACCTTCTGTATTATGAATTGGAAAACCTTCCAAAATTGCATGAATTCCTAAACTTATAAAAAGTAATTTTGGAATCTTGGTTGTTTCTTTATGAATATGAATATGACCATGTTCTGCTCCTTTCGAAAAATATTCCAACACCTTTTGGAGTAAAATTCCAATCATAATCCAAACACCCGTTTGCTTAGCATATTGATGTTCTTCAAACACTTCTGGTAATAGATTAAAAATAGTAATGGCTAGCAGAAAAGCACCACTAAAAGCCAAAAGTAGTTTTAATTTTTTTTGATTATTGGGTTTGAATATATATACAATTAACGAACCTATAAAAACAGCGGATATGGATAATATATAGTTGTACACTATTTAAAAATAAGAATAAGTCTCGGAGAAACTGTTTTATGGAATTTTTTAAGTTGGTAATCACCAAAGATATCTAGTAAATTGACTTCAGCTTGTTCAAAATATTTTTCAAAATCTTTTAATGTTAAAGCTTTTACTCTTTCAGTAAACAAAAAGTTTTCATTGTTATCTTTGAATTTTATTTCTTTATATATATAACCTTTTTCAACATACCTTTTTATGTAAAAGGTGATTCCTGACACTTCTTTTATTTCTTCAGGAATAAGATTATCTATAACATAATCTACATTCATAAAGTCAATAACACCAAAACCTTTTTCGTTTAAATCAGATTTTATAGCTTTTATCGTACTTAGATTACATTCTTCTTTTTCAAAATAGCCAAAGCTCGTAAAAAGATTGAAAACTGCAGAAAATTTCTTCAGATATGGTTTAGACATATCATGTACTCGAAATCTTAATGTTTCATTCTCGAATTGCGAAGCATATTCAATACTGTTTTTGGAAAGATCAACTCCTGTAACGTCAAATCCTAATTGATTTAAATAAACGCTATGTCTTCCTTTTCCACAAGCAAGATCTAGTATTTTTTCTTTTGGTTCTAAACTTAAATAATTACTTAAGTTATCCATGAATTGTTGTGCCTCTTCGTGACCTCTATCTTTATATAATATATGATAATATGGAGTATCAAACCATGATGCGTACCACATTGTAGAATCTTTTAGCATAGGGCGCAAAATTAATGTATTTTTGCGGTTTAATAATAGTGAATAAGAAGATAGTGAGTAAATCATTTAAAATGGTAGCCAAAACCTTTTTTGGTTTTGAAGAAATATTAGCAAAAGAGCTTAGAAACCTAGGAGCAGAGAAGGCGCAAGTTGGTAACAGAATGGTTAGTTTTTATGGCGACACAGGTTTTATGTATAAAGCAAATCTTTGCTTAAGAACAGCGTTGAAAATATTAAAACCTATTTCTTCTAAAAAAATACGTAATGAAAAGGATTTATATAGTTTTATTCAATCTATTCGATGGGATGAATATCTAAATACAGATGATACTTTTGCGATTTATGCAACAGTAAATTCTACAATATTTACGCACTCTCAATTTATTTCTTTAAAATCTAAAGATGCTATTGTAGATAAGTTCAGAAAAGAAACAGGAAAAAGACCTAATGTTGATACAGATTATCCGGATTTAACCATTAATATTCATATCCAAGAAGATTTGTGCACAGTATCTTTGGATAGCTCTGGTGGATCATTACATCATCGAGGATATCGAAGTGCAACAAATATTGCTCCGATCAATGAAGTTTTAGCAGCTGGTTTGTTATTATTATCTGGATGGGACGGACAATGTGATTTTTTGGATCCAATGTGTGGTAGTGGAACCTTTGCTATAGAAGCAGCTATGATTGCTTGTAATATTCCTGCTAATTTAAACCGAAAAGAGTTTGCTTTTGAAAAGTGGTTGGATTGGGATATGGATTTATTTGAAAAAATTGAAGAAGTGAGTTTGAAGAAAACGCGTGATTTTCATCATTCTATTATTGGTTTTGATAAGGCTCCATCTGCTGTTAGAAAGGCAAAACAGAATGTAGAAAATGCCAATCTTACTGATTTTGTTAAGATTAAAGATGATAATTTTTTTGAAAGCTCGAAAAATGAAGATAAGAAACTTCATATGGTGTTTAATCCCCCATATGGAGAACGTTTAGAATTGGATGAAGAAAAATTTTATGCGCAAATAGGAGATACACTTAAACAGAGTTATCCAGATACGAACGCTTGGTTTATAACTTCTAACCTTGAAGCTCTAAAATTTGTGGGATTAAGACCTTCTCGAAAAATAAAAGTGTTTAATGGTAAACTAGAATGCCGTTTAGTAAAATACGAAATGTATGCAGGGAGTAAAAAAGCTAAATTTCAAGATAAATCATAACGATTAATTGACTAAATAAAATAGTGTCTATCTTTTCTTTTTTGCAAAAGGAATCAAATAACTAATAGTATAAGTATAACCAATACCAAACTGGCTAAAATCGTTTGTTCTTCCGTATCCCGGAATAAATAAATTTTCAAATCCGTCAAATTCATCATCAAATCCATCAGGATCTTTTTCATTAACAAGTCCTCTTAAAGATACACTAGCTCCTAAGTAGAGGTTGTTTACTATTTCTACTTTTATTCCTAGCGTAAACTCTATCCAGCTAGCTGTTAGATCTTTAGCTTCTCTTTTGTCGGTAATGGGTTCATTAGGGAAAAAATCCGTACCTGTAAAGATTCTATAACTATTTAATGTTTGGTCGAAAGCAGAAAAACCATATCTAAGGCCAGCATAGATGCTGTTTTGCATTCCGTACCAATTTTTATAGACGTTATAGTCAACACCTAATCTTATATAGCTTCCAGATCCTTCTACTTCAATATTTTCTTCATCTCTTAAAAAAGATTCGTTTCCTATTTCTGCGGCTAGATAATAGTTCTTGTAGACTCTGTAGTCTCCATTAATTTCAAAACCGGAATAGTCTTCATTAACAGCACTTCTAATTAATCGAGCAATATCTAATCCAACTCTTAATCCATATTTTTCGGCAGGAGGTAAAGTATCTCTGGCAGAAATGTTGGTTTCTTGATCTAGTTCGGTTTCTTGACTTAGGATAGTACCTGAAACCAGTAGGCTAATGAAAAATAAATACGTGTGCAGCTGTTTCATTGGTTACGTTTCCTTCTTGTATAGTTATATCTTTAATCCAGTTTTGATTACTTCCTTCTTGAGTTAAACTCTCGGTAAGTCCATTGTAAGTGACTTTAAAACCACAGGCACTACTTACATATTCTTCTATAGGTGTGTACTGAAAACTCAATGTATCCGTATTAGGAGTTTCGTCAGTATTATCATCTTCATCAACATCAGAATCTATTGTAAACTCAAAATCCGTTAGAAGAGCATCTATTCTTAAAGGGATCATTATAGAATCTTGATTCGTTGTAAAGTCAAGAATGTTATCAAATCCTACAGCTTTTACCTGTAACTCATTTGGTTGTTTAATATCGGATACGGTACCATCCTCAATGAATTTAATTATTAGCATGGGAGTTGTAGGTGTATCTTCTGCGCAAATATCATCTCGTTCACAACTGGAGTTTAGATAGATTGCTGCAAAACAACAAATCACAAGAATCAAAGTTTTATATAACTTCATAAATTATCTTTTTTCTAATAAAACCACGTTTTCTACGTGATGTGTTTGTGGGAACATATCCACAGGTTGCACTTTGGTAACCTTGTACATACTATCTAATAACGACAAATCCCTTGCTTGTGTTGCACTATTGCAACTTACATATACAATCTTATTGGGTGAAATGTTTAATAATTGAGCTACAACATCCTTATGCATTCCATCTCTAGGAGGATCGGTAATAACCACTTCTGGTTGTCCGTGAGTAGCAATAAAGTCTGTAGTAAACACTTTTTTCATATCCCCCACATAGAACTCTACATTGTCAATATTATTATGTTTCGCATTTGTTTTAGCATCTTCAATAGCTTCAGGAACCGATTCAACACCGATCACTTTTTTCGCTTTTCTTGCTACGAATTGAGCAATAGTACCTGTACCGGTATATAAGTCATATACTAATTCATTTCCTGTAAGACCAGCAAAATCTCTAGTTATTTTATATAGTTCATAAGCTTGTTTAGAATTAGTTTGGTAAAAAGATTTAGCATTAATCTTAAAACGTAAACCTTCCATTTCTTCTTCGATATGATCTTTTCCGTGATAACAGACTACTTCTTGATCGTATATAGTGTCATTTCCTTTAGTATTTACAACATATTGTAAAGAAGTAATTTCTGGGAACTCAGAAATTATATAATCCAGTAATAATGTTCTTTTTTCTACATCTTCATAAAAAAACTGAACTAATACCATAATTTCTCCAGTAGATACAATTCTCATCATCAAAGTACGCAGAAAACCACTTTGATTTCTAGCATTATAAAATGGTAAGTTGTTCTCAGTTGCAAATACTTTTACTTTATTTCTAATCGCATTACTTGGATCTTCCTGTAAATGACATTTGTCAATATCCAAAATTTTATCCCACATTCCAGGAATATGAAATCCTAGCGCATTACGGTTTTTGATTTCTGTGTCGCTCTGAATTTCTTCTAATGTTAACCATCTACTATCGCTAAAAGAAAATTCCATTTTATTTCTATAGAAAAATTGATCTTCAGAACCAAGAATTGGAGTTACAACAGGTAATTCGATTTTACCCAAACGTGTTAGGTTGTTAACTATTTCTTGTTGCTTATATAATAGTTGATGCTCATATCCCATAAACTGCCATTTGCACCCGCCACAAGTACCAAAGTGCTTACAAGTCGGATCTACTCGCTTATCGGATTTTTTATGGAAAGTAGTTGCCGACCCTTCATAAAAAGCTTTTCGTTTTTTTGTGGTTTGTATATCTACTACATCACCAGGAACCGCATTGTTTATGAAAATGATTTTTCCGTCAGGAGCTTTGGCAATACTTTTTCCTTTTGCACCTGCATCGATCACTTCTATATTTTCAAAAACCTGTTTTCTGTTTTTTCTCGCCATAGCGCAAAAATAAGAATAGAAACTATATACTTATTAAATATTCCATATATCTTATAAAAAGAATAAAAAAAATGAACCTAATTTATATTTCTACGTCTATACTATAAAGGTTACTATGACAAACACCAATAGAACATTTGACTCTTTGTTGGTATTACAGTGCCAATCCGGAAATAAGAAAGCTGCAGCGATTCTTGTTAAACGATGGCATGAGAAATTATGTAAACAAGCGCATTGGTATAGTAAGGATTTAGAAGCTTCTAAAGACATAGTTCAAGATAGCTGGAGTACAATATTACTAAAAATTCATAGCCTAAAAGATCCTAATGCCTTCGGAAGTTGGGCATTAACTATCGTCACAAGAAAGTCATATGATTGGCTCCGAAAAAATAAAAAGAAATTAAAGAGTTTGGACTCTTATAACGAAATTCTATCTCAAGAACCTATAGAATATGATACTTGTGACAAAGATGATAACATAATGATATTATTAAAAAAATCTATAAAAACGTTGCCTAATGATCAGCAAATGGTACTTCATCTTTTTTATCTCGAAGGGTATAGTGTGAAGCAAATAGGTGAAATAGCAAACATTTCTACAGGTACCGTAAAATCTCGCTTGTTTACCGCAAGAGAAAAATTAAAATCAATTCTAAAAAGTAAAAATCATGAAAAATAAAATGGAAGATATCGATCAATTGATAAAAGAAACATTAACTAATGAAGAGGCGAAGTTTTATGACGACTTAGATGAGCAAAACTTACTAGAAATGGTTGGAGGGCTTTTCAAAACAAAAAATAGTTGGATGATTATTATAATGTTTATTGTAAACCTTGTAGTATTTGGACTTTTTATATATTGTTTAATTCAGTTTTTAAATACTGATGATACTAATGAGCTAATAAAATGGAGTGCTGCTGGATTTTTCTGCGTTATGATAACAGCAATGCTTAAGTTGTTTTCCTGGATGCAGATGGATAAGAATGCATTGTTAAGAGAAATTAAAAGATTAGAGTTACAGATTTCATCTTTGTCGGGAAGAACGTTTTAAAAAAAAGTTAGAATTTTATAAATAAAAAGATGTTTGACTTATTATTTATTTACAAAAACAAATAAAAAAAACTGCTCCTAGAGGAGCAGTTTTTAACAAATACCTGTTATGTACAAGTAATCAAGATTTTTTATTGAATTTATTTAATATTTTTTCCATTTGCTTTCCGGCTGCCTCTCGACCACCTAATCCAAAGGAAAGCGCAATTGTTACAGCAATTGTTCCAAGAGTAAGACCAAAAGCAAGGTTTATAATTTCGTTAGCAATGCCCATTGTGCCAAGTCCAATTGCAAGAAATATGGCGATAACTGCCATTCTGATAATTGATCCAACAAATTTGTTTTCTTCTTTTTTGGCAAAATTTTGATATGCAATAGTAGCAATCCAGTTACCAATAGCTAGTATTACAAGACCAAATAAGATGTTACCTGAATAATTAATAATTGTAGAAAGAATTTCTGTAAGTCTACCGAATTCTAATTTTTCTACAGCAGTTACTATCCCGAAGATGACTATAAAGAAGTATACTATGTTACCGATAAGTTTTACAACATTTGTACTTCCAGTAATACTATTCAGGTTAATTTTATTAAAAAAGTTATTCAAGTTCATACTATTCAATAAGTCTTTTAGTAATTCACTCACAAACCTTCCTCCCACAATAAATATAATAAGGATGATTGCTGCAACGAGTACTTTAGGTATTGCTCCTAGAAAAGTTTCTAACATTGCGGTGGCAGGCTGCGAAATAGATTCCATATTAAGAATATTTAGTGCAGCAATTAATAGTGGAAAAAATATAAAAATGAAAACTATTTTTTTTAGTATGGTTACTAAATCTATATTCTCAGGAAGTTTTAATTTTGGTGTAAATTTCTGAATTGTATTTCCTGATAGTCCAATCAGTTCAGAAACTATTGACGCTAGCATATATCCTATATATCCTACTAGACCAGCTCCGATTATATTAGGAATAAACCCTAGAAAACCACTGAGCATTGTTTTAATGGGATCCATTACATTTTGTATCCCTAGTTTATCAAGCACGAGCATCAAAACGAATATCATTATAAGGAAGTATAATAATTTCCCTATGAAATCGGATAATTTAACTTTGTCACTTTTTAGTTTGTCATCAATACCAGTTTTTCGAATTAATTTTATAGCTACTTTTTTTATAACAGTAGCGATTAGCCATCCTAAAATGAGAATGACAATTGCCAAAACGATATTTGGAAAAAAACTCCCATTTGTAAAATTTTGTAATAAGTTGTTTAGATAATCCATGTGAATGTTTTTATGGTTTTTCTAAAATTAGTAGTAGAAAAGAAATAACTTTTGAATGATCGAATAGAATTATATCGTGTTCCCGACGAAAAGCTTTTTAATTCGATTAATAATCAATAAAGATTTAGTAGTTTTGCAACTCTCTTAGGGATGATTTCTCTCCCACGCTGAATTTTCGAGTCTTTTCGAAAGGATAAAGGTACAGAAGGAATGGTTGTTTTATCAATTTAAATTATTAAAAATGGCTGTTTTAGAAAAATTAACTTCTCAACAAGCAATCGATTTAGAGAACAAGTACGGAGCTCATAATTATCACCCATTACCAGTAGTACTGAATAAAGGACAAGGTGTTTATGTATGGGATGTGGAAGGAAAAAAATATTATGATTTTTTAAGTGCATATTCTGCCGTTAATCAAGGGCACTGTCACCCAAAAATAGTAGGTGCTATGATGGAACAGGCACAGACATTAACGCTAACTTCTCGTGCATTTTACAATGATAAATTAGGAGAATACGAAAAATTTGCTTCAGAATTTTTTGGTTTCGACAAGTTGTTACCAATGAATACTGGCGCGGAGGCGGTAGAAACTGCATTGAAGATATGTAGGAAATGGGCATATGAAAAAAAAGGTATACCTGAAAATGAAGCACAGATTGTAGTATGCGAAAATAATTTTCACGGAAGAACGACTACTATAATATCTTTTTCTAATGATCAAGTTGCTCGCAAGAATTTTGGACCTTACACTGCTGGGTTTATAAAAATCGAGTATGATAACATTAAAGCGTTAGAAGAAGCATTAGATAATAATAAAAATATAGCTGGATTTTTAGTAGAACCGATACAAGGAGAAGCTGGTGTCTATGTCCCTTCTGAGGATTATTTGTCTAAAGCAAAAGCATTATGTAAAAAACACAATGTATTATTTATTGCAGACGAGGTTCAGACAGGAATAGCAAGAACAGGTAGATTATTAGCTACTTGTGGTAATTGTTCTTGTAGTGATAAAAACTGTTCCGGAACACCTAATGTAAAGCCTGATGTTTTGATTTTAGGTAAAGCATTGAGTGGTGGAGCATATCCAGTCTCAGGAGTTTTAGCGAATGATGATATTATGGAAGTGATAAGACCTGGTAACCACGGAAGTACCTTTGGAGGAAATCCTGTGGCAGCAGCAGTTGCAATTGCAGCATTAGAAGTTGTAAGGGATGAAAAACTTGCAGAAAATGCATATCAGTTAGGAGAGTTATTTAGATCAGAACTAAATGAATATATCAAAACGTCTAATATCGTGAACCTCGTTCGTGGTAAAGGATTGCTAAATGCTATTGTTATTAATGATGATGAAGAAAGTGAAACCGCATGGAATATTTGTGTGGCCTTAAAAGAAAATGGTTTATTAGCAAAACCAACTCATGGTAATATCATACGTTTTGCACCACCATTAGTAATGACCAGAGAACAATTATTAGAGTGTGTTGGAATTATTACAAAGACGCTTAGAGCATTTGAATAATTAATGTTTTAAAAGAAAAGAGTTTTATATAAAAAGGTTGTCTGAGAAGATAACCTTTTTTAGTTTTTAATCTTTTTTTTAGTTTTTCTAAACTGTAGAATTCTCCGACACTTTTATTAATAGCCCAGAAGAAAATTTTGAAATTCTTTGATTTTTATAAAGCTACTTTTTTCTTTAGAGTAGCTAGGCTTCCCTAAATGTTATTTACCAATTAGTAAGATTCCTTTTTTAGCGTGCTACATATGAAATACCGAAAATTGTTGATTTAGATATATAGGTGTTATACCTCTACATGATCTAATCTATATGAAATAACACGGTCTATATATCATAGAAAGTTATTGTCTTTCGTTAAGACTCCAGTTATATTCTAAATAACCTATTTTGGATGTTTTGCTAATTTTTTCTTTAGAATATCGATTAATGTAATTTTTGATATCTCCATTATCAAAGTCTTTTGCATACCACTCAAACACCTTTGATAAATTTACTTCGCCATTAGTAGTTATATTTTTAGTCGAATCATTGATGTAGTCTAATGTCCTTTCTTCTAATGCTTGAGTTATGTTTCTATTGGTATAGGCTCTATTCCATAATTTAGGAGATGATGTAGCCGCACAGTTAAGTAAGAAATGAATTCTGGGTTCATTCATTTTTCTTAAAATAGTATGCTCAATATCATCTAGACTATACTGATTGTTATTAATAGTGATCGATTTCTTCTTCCATGGATTTTCTAAATCATTTATGGAATTAACAGGATAATGATCAATAATCATTTTCATAACAATCGCATTATACAGATTTACCCAATATGCTAGTTTCTCTGTGTCTTCAGCGTTTTCTGTTGGGTAATTAGTAGATAAAGATTTAAAATACTTATCAAATAGAAACTTATCTCTAATAAAACCTTTATAATCGACTTTACCTTCATTAGAAACATTTAGTAATAGCAGTTGGTCCCATACCATATGATCAATATGATTCTGAGCATTTATCGTGAAACCCAAGCAAGATAAAACACATACTGTTGTCAATACATATATCCTTTTCATAATATTCAGGTTATTAATTAGGTTGTAAATTTACTTAAAATCTAAGTGCAATAATTTTACTGCTAAACCGTAATATAGTATTTTTACGATAAAAAACAAATAATACCGATAAAAAGACATAAATTAGTTCAGAAGTATGTTTAAAATAGATTTTTTTATAATTTTTAATATAATTTTTGCTCAAAAAAAGAAGAAATAGTATTGATTATTCTTTAGAAAATAGGATCCCAGATCACTTACCTATAATAACACGGAAATTTTCTCCATCTAACATATGCATGGATACTATATGAAGGAATATATCAAGTTTAAAAAAAGTATAAAGAACTCCGAAAAGATACTCTTTTGTTTTGATATTTTTTTCAATTCTTTAATTTCATAGTTATGAAAGGAAAAATAGTTTGTGAGAAAAGCTATCAAGATTAATTGTTTCGTATTCTAATAGGCTATGATAATGAACCATCCTGTCCCAATTGTTCATAGGATGATTAAGGGTCTTAATATTGATTAAGTTTTTAGTTTCTTATTTATACGCTAGGTACTACTTAGGGTTATAACATACGAATAATTAAGAGTTGTAAACCCTATTGATTAAGAACTTCTGTCCAAGGGATCATAGCGCCTACAAAAATAATATACCCTAAGATTACTAATAAATATAAAGAACTAAGGCTTATACCAACAATTGCGCAGATTCTACCAGCTTTTATGTTTTCATATCCATAATAGAGTTCAGGATTTTCATTATAAAGTTTGATAGATTGTTTAGAAATTACGAGAGCTACTATTCCAAATATTAATCCAAGAATTCCGTAACAAAAGCAGGTTACTATTGAGATAATACCAAAGATCAGAACTAGAGTAGCATTAGGTAATTGTTGTTTGTTTTCCATTTATGTGTACGATAATTGTTTGATAATATAATTAGCAACAATAAGAATTATATTCAAGAAATAAAAGTATTTAAGGATACTTGCTCCATTTTTGAAATTAAAGTAGATGTGGCTAACTAAATATCCTATCATCATAAACATCGGAATTAATGCAGGATACATTATGATAGAATTCAGGAAATCCCCTTTTATTAGAAGAATAAAGCTTCTTTGAAGCCCACAACCTAAACATTCAATTCTTATGAATTGTTTAGAAGGACAAAATAGGAGATTGTTCTCAAGAAAGGTTATTATTTCATTCATCCTTAATAAGCCCAGAAAATAAAAACTGCCTTGTAAAAAACAAAGCAGTTTTAAATATATTAAAATTTGGTTCTATTAATATTGTCCCATTTGTTCTCTAACCATATCCATATAACCTTCATAGCCTATGGTTGCAAACATAATAACAACAAATACTAGATAAATAGCACTTAGGATTAAACCAATTATTGCTAATATTTTTCCAGTTTTCACATTATTATATCCTTCATATAGTTCAGGATTTTCGGTATACATTGCTGTAGCTTTTTTGGCGAGAACCAAAGCCACTATTGCAAAAATAAGACCAAGAATTCCATAACAACAGCATCCTACAATTGATAAAATACCGAATACTAAAATAAGGGTAGCGTTAGGTAAGGTTTGTTTTTCCATAAAATAGTTGATTAGTTAAAAATGAATTTCATTTTGATTAGATAGCTTACAACCATTGTAAGCACAGATATAATAGTTAAGCTCACTTTAATAAGTGAATCCTGTTTAAATTTAATAAAAAAATTAAACCCTAAGAAAAAAAGAAGAATAAGTAAAGGATATACTGCCGGATACATCTGGAAAGCAGCTACAAATTCTCCTTTAAATAAGAGAGCTACCGACCTTTGTAAACCACATCCTAAACAATCGACACCAAAGAGTTTTTTGTTTAGACAAGGAAACATATACTTTTCCAAAGACATTTTTTATTAATTATGTGGCACAATATACACAATTTGAGTATTCGAAGAATTAATGTGTAGAAAAAATCTAATATTTGATACTTTTGCATAATGGATAAAATTAAATTGAAAAAGATCTGTAGTCTCCTTTTAATAACCGTAGGTGCTATTTTTTTAATCGCTGAAATAGCATCATCTAAAAAGAACTATTACCTGCAGAGCGCAGGAATTGTATGCTTGATGTCCGGAATATTTATAATAAATACAAATGTGTCATCTAGATCAACAAATAATAATAAAGAGTACCTTAAAAATAAAGAAGAAGAGGAGTAGATAGTATGATTAAGATAGGAGATAAAGTTTCGGTATTAGACGAGCCCATTACCGGTAGGGTAATTTCTGTAAATGGCAAAGAGATAACCATAACATCCGAAGATGGTTTTGATATGGTTTTTATGACTAATGAATTGGTGAAAGAGGAATCTGATAATTTAATAGTTCCTTCTTATGAAGAAATAGAGAAGAATTTACAGGAAAAAGAGATTTTTAAAAAGAAACCTAAAAGACCGATAATAAAACCTAAGGAAAGGAATATACCTCCAATGGAAGTAGATCTTCATATACATAAACTAGTGAAGTCTACAAAAGGAATGGCGAATCACGAAATGATTACATTTCAACTAGATACCGCAAAAAGACAATTAGATTTTGCTATTAGTAAACGTATTCCGAAGGTAATTTTTATTCACGGTATAGGACAAGGAGTTCTTAAGGAAGAACTAAAGTATTTGTTTGGAAGATATGATAACATTCGTATATCAGATGCGGATTATAAAAAATATGGTCTTGGCGCTATGGAAATTTATATACTACAAAACGCTAAAAACACATAGTTCGTTAATTAGGGATGATTATACTGTCAGATCCTAATTCCAATATTTGTTTGCGTATCGCAATATCATCTCCTTCTAATGTTACATCTCTTAATATAACAGTTCTAGTGTATATAGTTTGAGTAGGATCGGGCTGATTGTCTGCAGCTTCATAACTAATTTCAGCCGTTCCATTAGTGCTTATTAATTCTAATGTTACATTGATGTTACTAATAGGAATACTACTACAGAAATATTCTTCTCCATTAATTGGAGTGTTAAACTCTCTATAAAGAAGCTGATTGTTAGTAGTGTTTAAAGTGATTATTGTTGGTTCGTCTAGAGATATGTCGGCCAGTACTAACGGATTGATTTCAAAACTAGTATCAGTAAAATTCACAGATAAAGATCTATTAATGTCTTGATCTATTACAAAAAAGACAAAAGTATTATCATTTTCATTAGCACAGTTTTGAAGATCTTCATCGAAATCTACGGATAGGGTTATTAGATCACCTTCACTACAGCTTATTAGTAGGGACATGAAAAATAAAAAACATAGTCTGTTCATCGTTATATTAATCTTAATTTATGGGAGTGGTTATGGAGACGGTTTCATCTCTAAAACCAAAGGAAAAATCATCATTTGTAAATTGGTCATTCACTTCATTTAAAATAAGATCACTAACCGTTAATGTAGTTCTAAAAGTGGTTATTACTGTATTGCTTAGAATAGATTCCGCAGTAACGCTTATAGCATCATCAGTATCAAGAAAATTAGCAATTCCATCACCATCAGTGTCATCATCCCTTGGGTTACCATTGCCATTAATATCTTCATCTTTAGTGAGAATGCCATCACCGTCGTCGTCGTCGTCACGATAATTAGGGATACCATCTTCATCAGTATCCAAAAAACTATCATCATTAGGATCGCTATTAGGTAATTCTACACTTGTTAAAACATTGTCATTATCATCATCTTGATCTCTAAAGTCTGGAATTTGATCACCATCAGTATCATAACCATCTTCAATTCCTAAATTATCAGCGGTCTGATCAGCGTTTCCGATGGTGCTATCGGCCATAGCATCGTCCAGATAATTAGGTACTCCATCACCATCTGGATCATCTTCTGGATCAATTTCGCTGGGTGCTTCTAATATTGATTCCACACCATCATTATCATCTTCACTTACTATTTCGTTAATTATTGTTGCTTGGCCACTTATACTTAAAAGTTCTTCGGTAACAATAATACTGCTATCTGGAATATTGTTACAATAATAATCCGCGGTAATAGTATTGTTAAATTTTCTGTAAATTAAACCATTATCAGGAGTTTCTAAGTCTATAATAATTGGGTTTTCGGTTATAGTGGTTACAGAATACGTTGCATCAATAAAATTATAAGAAATAGCTTCATTGACAGATGTGTTTATTTTAAAGAAAACAAATTCATTAGGTTTAGCTCCTTGACAAAGTTGTAGATCTACATCCTCGAACTCAAAACTAGTAACGATGATATCACCATCATTACAGGATGTTAAACCAAAAAAAATAAAAATATATAAAAGCTTTTTCACTCTCTATGTTTTGAAAATTAATAACAAATTGAAGTTTCAAAATAAGAAACTATCTTGTAATTTTAAAACATACAAAAATAGTTTACATATGATAAAGACGAATGAAATTTACACATGTTTATTTTTGGTATGTTTTTCTGAATGTTTTGACAAAAATAATGGAATTGAAAGATTATAACGTGCAGCGAGGAAAATAATTTTATTTGAATTAGATTTGCAGTTATAAAATAAGGATATGATAAAATGTATTGTTTATTACTGCATTAATTGTATTTTTTTGTTGGTTAATAACTAATTTTTTAGATTTAATGCAAAAGGTTTATTTTGATAGTGCTGCAACTACGCAGTTACGTCCCGAAGTGATCGATAAGATGACTTTGGTATTAAGAGAGGATTATGGGAACCCTTCTTCTACTCATGGATTTGGTAGATCTGCTAAAAATCATATTGAGCAAGCCAGAAAGAATATTGCAAAATATTTAGGAGTAAAGGCTTCTGAAATTATTTTTACATCCGGCGGAACTGAAGCTGATAATCTGGCATTAAATAGTGCTGTTAGAGATTTAGGTGTAGAACATATTATCACTTCTAAAGTAGAACACCATGCGGTTTTACACACAGTCCAAGAAATACAAACGCAAACGAATATATCTGTAAGCTATGTGAATATTACTTCAGACGGTTCTATTGATTATGAACACTTAAAAAAGTTGTTAGTGACTAGTTCTGTTAAAACATTAGTTAGTTTAATGCATGTTAATAATGAGATAGGAACTATTTTAGATATTGAAAAAGTAGGTAGTTTGTGTAGTGCGGAAGGAGTTCTTTTTCATAGTGATATGGTGCAATCAATTGGGCATTTAGATGTTAATCTTAGTGAGTTAAATGTTGATTTTACTGCTGTTAGTGCTCATAAGTTTCATGGTCCAAAAGGAGTTGGTTTTGCATATATAAAAAAGAACTCTGGACTAAAACCATTGATTTATGGAGGAGAGCAGGAGAGAGGATATCGTGGCGGAACAGAAGGAGTGCATAATATTGCAGGTATGGATGAGGCATTGCGTTTAGCTTATGAACATATGACAGAAGAAAAAGCATACATATCTAATCTCAAACAATACTTTGTAGATCAATTAAGGGATCAAATTGATGGAGTTAAGTTTAATGCTAACTGTTGCGATTTAAGTCATAGCACATACACTTTAATCAATGTGTGTCTTCCAATATCTCAGGAAAAAGCAGGTATTTTGTTATTTCAGTTAGATATTAAAGGAATAGCCTGTTCTAAAGGAAGTGCTTGTCAGAGTGGAAGTAGTAAAGGCTCTCATGTGCTAACAGAAATACTTTCTGAAGAAGATATGCTAAAACCATCTATTAGATTTTCTTTTTCTAAGTACAATACCAAAGAAGAGGTGGATTATGTAATCGGTGTTTTGAAAGAGTTTATGGAGAATTAAAACTTCATTCCTAATCTCACATTAAATACGCGCTGTGTTAAGAAATTTGGAATAGAAAATTGTTGCTGAGAGGCAGCATCTCTAACAAAAGTATTTGTAATAGAATTGAGATTGTCAAAAACGTTAAAGATTTCAAACCCTACATTCAGTTCTCGGAATTTATTAAAGAAACTACCTTCTTTACGTCTTATTTTTTGATCTACGACGATATAAGAAATACCTAAATCTGCTCTTCGATAATCCCTAAGTCTTGTCTGAAAATTATAAGGATCAGCATTACTTGGTGAACCACCAGGAACTCCTGTTTGATATACAAGATTAAGATACATTTTTAAATTGGGAATTGTTGGGACATAATCCTGAAAAAGGGCTCCGACTTTTACTCTTTGATCTGTAGGTCTTGCAATATAACCTCTTCCATCAAGATTTTCTTCAGTTTTTAGTACACCCAGACTTACCCAGCTCTCGGTTCCAGGAACAAATTCACCATTCAATCTTAAATCAAATCCAGCAGCATACGCTTCAGCATTATTATTAGCTCGGTATCTAATTCTTACATTTTCTATAGTATACGAATTAACATCTGTAAGTTTTTTATAATACAATTCTGTGGTAAGTTTAAATGGTCTATCCCACATATTAAAACTGTAATCATTACCTGCAACTAAGTGTGTGGATTGCTGAGCTTTTACATTGGGTTGCACAGTTCCTTGAATATCTCTTAGTTCTCTGTAAAAAGGAGGTTGGTGATACAATCCTCCAGAAAGTCTAAAGATCATATCTGCTTTCCAATTTGGTTTAATCGCTATTTGCGCTCTTGGACTAAATACTGTCTGAGAAGTACTATTAATGCCATCCCCCGAAACATTCCAGTTGTGTGCTCTTACTCCTGCATTCATCCAAATTTCATGTTCTTTGATAGTAGATCGGAAACTATACTGAGCATATCCTGAAAACCGATCAATCGTAACCATATTAGTGGCTCTTACACTAGAAAAAGGAACAATAGGGCTAGCATTAGGATTGTAAGGTTGGTCATTGATAAAAGTGCCAGGTGGGCGAATTGAAAATCCAGCAGAGTCAATAACTTCATATTCTTGAATTCGATCCCTAATATCTTCAGAAGTATATTTTATACCCCAATCTATTTGATGCTCATCCGCAACATAGGTTCCTTTATGCTCCAGATTAAATATTAAAGCATCCAAGTCGTTCCTTGCATGAGTTAATTGAGATCCAATACCTTCATTAAACTCAACTTCACCAAGATCTTCACTACCAATATCTGTATTTACTGCTCCTAAAAAGTAAGCTGCAAAAATATCAAAATATTCTTGCTCTTGCGTATGATAGGCTGAACCAATTAATTTTAAAGTTAAGTTTTCATTAGCTTGATAGGTGCCCTTTAATGCGCCAAAATAAGTTTCATACTGATCTTTTTCCTGACCATCATAAAAAATCGTTAATGCAATTGGATTCGTAATTGTACCAAAATTGGTTTGACGAGTTAGCGGTTCGTAGTCATACTTATTGATAGCAATGTTACCTAGAAAACCTAGTTCAAACTTATCTGAGAAATTATAAGAAAGATAGGTTTGTAAATCCGCAAATCTAGGCCTAAAATTAGTTTCAGTTTGCCTCGCATCTACCAAAAGACTATTGTCTCTATAACGAACACCAACTACTCCTGCAAATTTCTTGTCTTTCGTTATTCCTCCTGCAGAAATACTACCTCCTAATAAACTTAGATCAGCTGTTATATCAAATCGTGTGGGTCTGCGATAGGTTATATCCAAAACAGATGAGAGTTTGTCTCCATATTTTGCTTGAAAGCCACCAGCAGAGAAATCAACGTTTCTTACCAAGTCTGTATTTACAAAACTTAATCCTTCTTGTTGTCCTGAGCGAATAAGAAAAGGCCGATAGACTTCTATTTCATTTACATATACTAAGTTTTCATCAAAATTACCTCCTCTTACAGAATACTGAGTACTTAATTCGTTATTAGAGCTAACTCCCGGTAGTGTTTTTAGTAGACCTTCTACACCAGCATTAGCAGATGGAGTAATACGAATTGTTTCTGGATTTAATGTGGTAATCCCTTCTACCGCTTTTCGTTCTCTACCAGTAATAATCACTTCACTGATCTGCTCGATATCCGTTTTTAAAACAGGGTTTAATTCATATTCTTGATTTTCCTTTAAATTGATAGTGAATGTGATATCCTTTAACCCAAGATGGCTTATTGTAATTTTTATGTCTTTATCAGCAGGGATATCGAGTATATATACACCATTTTTATCTGTACGTGTTCCCGAACTTTCATAGGATACATTTGCCCCAACGATTGGTTTGTTAGATTCATTAAGAACAACCCCTTTTACGACTGCGTTTTGAGCTATTAGAGTATGACTTGTAAAGGCTAGAAAAAAAACAAAAAGGAAGTGGAGATTTTTCAAAGAATGTATTTATTTACGGTTTTCTAAAGAATATTGTTTCAAATGTAGTATTATTTCCTACTTTATCTAACACAATAAGTTTAAATTTATTTTCCGTCTCTGTAATTATTTTGTCATTAAAATCATAAACCAGCATTCCTGTTTTGTAATCATATTCCATCAAAATAAATTTTCCGTTTATTGTTGCTCTAAACATTTTAATACCCGAATCAGCGTCATCAATCTTAATCTTTAAAAAATTAACTTTAGACATCCATTTTTTATCAGAGACATTTATGGGAACTACCGTAGGTTTATCAAGGTCAGTAAATAACGAGTAAGTACCTAGGGTTCTTGTTCTTGTTGAAAAACGATTAATTTTTTTATTTGTTTTTACGTAATAGTGTTTATTACTATAACCTAATCTTCCGATGTATAACTTTTTTTTATCTAGTTCACTGTAATTAGAGACGTCAAATGCAATCGTCATATTTTTGTGTAATGGAATCTCATCCTCGTGAATCTTAATAGTATCCCCATTGGCTTGAATATCCAAATATGCATTTTCGTACAAACTACCTTTGGGAATATATACGTCAAAAATCCCGGAATTAAACGTGAAGTTTTCCGTTGGTTTGGCTAAATATGGAGTCTTAACAATCTCTTTTTTTGAAATTTCTGCTAATTGTTTTCCCTGTATTGGGATACTAATTATAGTCGTATTGTCTTTGAAATCTTTTACTAAAACTTTAGCCGTATAAGATAAACTATCTCCTACTTTGAAAATACCGTTAGCAATGGTGTTTTTATAGATGGTAAGCGGATTGTTTTTTTCAATAAAAAGTTTTGTAATCCTGCTTCGATTCTTTTTATAGTATGGGTAATCAATTAATCTATTAATATAGCGAGTCTCCGAAAACGAAAATCGTTTCATTTCTAGCGTAAAATTTTCCTGACCATTTAACTCTGTCGAAATCTTATAAATACCATTTTTATTTGCTGCTAAGTTTTGTTGATCGATTGTAGAAACACCAATTCCTATTTTTCCTATTGCGTTAACACCTTCAGCTTTAAAATTACCATTGTCAAATGGTATTAATCTTAATTTTGTTGGTTGTTGGTTTCCATTAACATGTGAGTTTTTATCAAGACTATATATCCAAACACTATTAATCGTAGGTTTTTTGGTGTCCTTGATGTCAATACCGAAACTCATAGGGTTCATTGGTCTTGCTTTTGCGTCTCTTATTTCAAAATGTAAATGTGGACCGCCACTACCACCTGTATTACCGCTATAAGCGATTATATCTCCTTTTTTAAGAGATAAGGCTCCTGCCTTCGGAAAAAGCTCGATTTCATAAGATTCTTTTGCGTATTGCCTTTTCTTTATATATGCTTCTATTTTAGGAGAAAATTTTTGGAGATGCGCATACACAGAGGTATAACCATTAGGATGCGATATATACATTGCTTTTCCATACCCAAAATGAGAAACTTTTATTCTGCTTATAGTCCCGTCCGCTGCTGCATATACCTTTAAGCCTTCTTGCCCCTCTGTTTTTAAATCTAAACCGGAGTGAAAATGGTTAGATCTCAGCTCTCCATAAGTTCCGGAAACTGCAAGAGGAATGTCTAAAGGATTTATGAAATAGTCCTTCGGAATGTCTTTTTGACAGTATCCGATTCCAATATTGAGTAGTAAAAATAATGTTATTATACGCATAGGGAGTAAATGTAAATATTTAGGAGTTAAAATTAAAGTGATGTTTAATTAAAAACTAAAAGGCTATAAACTAACCACTTGATTGATGAGATATTGGAGCTATAAAATTAGTTTAAAAACTATTGGGTTTTTTCAATTGGTATGTTAACTTTGTGTAACGAAGTATTGCGTGAAATTATAATGAGTGATTTAATTGAAATTGTTGATTCTCTTGAGAATAGGATAAGTAAGTTGATTCATAAGCATGACTTGCTTAAACAACAAAATGCCGATCTTAGAGATAAAATAAAAGATTTGAAGGCTAATTCAGAGCTTCAGACCGATCAGTTAAAACAATGGGAAGAAAAATTCAGTGCACTCAAGAATGCAAACGCAATGCTAGGCAGTGACAAATACAAAAGGGAAACCAAGCTCAAAATAAATGCCTTGATAAGGGAGATAGATGTGTGTATAGCGCAGTTATCTGAGTAATATAAAATATGGCAGACAAGTTGAAAATCAAATTATCAGTTGCGGATCGGGTGTATCCATTGACTATTAATCCTGATCAGGAAGAAGGATTAAGGAAAGCAGCTAAAAAGATTGAGGCCATGATTAAACAGTTTGAGCAAAGTTATGCAGTGAGAGATAAGCAAGATGTATTAGCGATGTGTGCTTTACAATTTGCTGCACAAGTAGAACAAAAGGGTATAGATAAAGATAGTGATGAGATAAATATAACAGGGCGATTAAGTGCTCTGGATACATTATTACAAGATCATCTATCGTAAACGTTCATTAAAATAAATAAGGTTACTGCCTGCACTAGTTAATTATTTTTTGATAAACTCAACAAGAATTATTTCAAAAGGGTGAGTTTAAGTTGTAAAAGCAAGCCGTGCTGATGTATATCAGTCTCACGGATCCTTGAGCAATTTGTTAGCCCTAAACCTGTTTTTACAGAGTTTATACAAAACCCAAACTAGTGCAGGCTTTTTTATATATAAACACTAACTAGGATTATGGATAACATTATATTTTTGATTATTGCGGCAGTGGCGGGTTTAGTGATAGGTTTTATTATTGCTAAAGCGTTGGAACGCAGTAGAGCTTCAGAAATTATTAAAAGCGCTAAAAAAACATCTCAAAGCATCCTTAGGGAAGCTAAAAGTGAAGGAGAGACGATTAAGAAGGATAAAATACTTCAGGCTAAAGAAAAATTCATTGAATTGAAATCAGAGCATGAAAAAGTAATTTTGTCTCGTGATAAAAAAATGGCTGAAGCAGAAAAGAGAACTAGAGATAAAGAATCTCAAATCTCTAATGAGCTATCTAAAGGAAAGAAATTAAGTACCGAACTAGATCAGAAGATTAAGGATTACAATCATCGTAATGAGTATCTAGAGAAAAAGCAAAGTGAACTAAAAAAACTTCATAAAAGCCAAGTGCAACAATTAGAAGTTATATCTGGATTGTCTGCGGAAGAAGCAAAAGAGCAGCTTGTAGAGTCTTTAAAGGAACAAGCTAAAACGGACTCTATGGCACTGATACAAGGTACTATAGAAGAAGCGAAATTGACTGCTCAACAAGAAGCTAAGAAAGTAATTATAAATACGATACAGCGAATAGGTACAGAAGAAGCAGTAGAGAATTGTGTATCAGTATTTAATATAGAAAGTGATGATGTTAAAGGACGAATTATAGGTCGTGAAGGTAGAAATATTAGGGCTATAGAGGCGGCTACTGGAGTGGAGATTATTGTAGATGATACTCCCGAAGCAATTATACTATCTTGTTTTGATTCTGTAAGACGAGAAGTCGCTCGCCTATCTTTGCATAAATTAGTAACGGATGGAAGAATACATCCAGCGCGTATTGAAGAAATAGTTAAAAAAACCAGAAAACAAATTGACGAAGAGATTATAGAAGTAGGTAAAAGAACTGTTATTGATCTTGGAATTCACGGATTACACCCAGAGTTGATAAAAACTGTAGGTAGAATGAAATATCGTTCTTCTTACGGTCAAAACTTATTACAGCATTCAAGAGAAGTGGCAAAACTTTGTGGAGTTATGGCTTCAGAACTTGGGCTTAACCCAAAACTTGCTAAAAGAGCTGGGTTATTGCATGATATTGGTAAGGTGCCAGACACGGAAACGGAAGTTCCACATGCTATTCTAGGAATGCAATGGGCTGAGAAGTATGGTGAAAAACCGGATGTTTGTAACGCTATAGGTGCTCACCATGATGAAATAGAAATGACAGCACTTATTTCGCCTATCGTTCAAGTTTGTGATGCGATTAGTGGAGCTAGACCAGGAGCTCGTCGTCAGGTGTTAGATTCTTATATACAGAGGTTGAAGGATCTAGAGGATATTGCGTTTGGATTTAACGGGGTGAAGAAAGCTTATGCAATTCAAGCTGGTAGAGAATTACGTGTTATTGTAGAAAGTGAAAAAGTTAATGACGAAAGAGCTGCTAGTTTATCGTTTGAAATTTCTCAAAAAATACAAACTGATATGACCTATCCAGGTCAAGTTAAGATTACTGTTATTAGAGAAACAAGAGCAGTAAATATTGCTAAATAAAATATAATAGCATAGTTATTTTATAAAAAAAGAGAATCTAATTGATTCTCTTTTTTTTGTCAGATGAGCCCTTTTGGTTACTGTTGTTTGGTAATAAGGGAGTCTTTCCATGCCAATGCAGATTCTATATCATCGAATTGACGAAGCTCTTTTTTGAAAAATGATTTTTCATACGTGGTCTGAATTTTTTGTTTTGGATCATTAGAGACTACTGCAAACCCTAAAAGGTTTGGCACTTCTGCAGTTTTTATGTAAATTATTGGGTCTACCGCATATGAATTAACACGATGTGTAATATATACAAAAGGTGCTTTTTTAAAATGTTTTTCTGCAATTTTAATGAGAACGGAGTTGTTTTCCTCCGAAACAACAATACCTTCCTTCATAACTGCTATCATGTAGTTCTGGTAAACGTCTAATTTACAAAAGTCTAAATTGTAGGATCTAATCATTGGGGATTTTTAGATAATAGATTCAAAAAAATTAAGCCTGTAAGATAGTTTTTAGGAGATAAAAATAGAAAGAACTTTATGTTAAAATCCCGTATTTTTTTCTAATAACTTATTTTTCCATTCTAATGCTTTTTTTATATCCGTGAAGTATTTTATTCTTTTTTGAAAAAATTTATTTTCTAGTTCTGTTAGTTTTTGTTGTCTATGATTTCTCGAAACAACTGCTATACCAATAAGGTTATCAATTTTTGTGGTTTCATAATACACTGTTGGATCAACTGAATATGAATTGACTCTGTTGGAGATATACACAAAAGGCTTTTTGTTAAAATGTTTTTTAACAAATTCAAGTAGCAATTTATTGTGTTCTGGTTTGACTAAAAAGCCTTCGGTAATTGTATTTTTTAAAAAATCTTCTTCGATTTCTACCTTGGCAAAACCTAAATCATAGTATTCTGTCATTTGTAATTACAAAACTATTATTCAAGTATGGTTAATTTCGTTATAAGTTACAATAAAACTATTACTTATAAAAACTACTATTAGAATATGTAATGGTGCTCGAGTGTAGTTTTATAATACTGATTTATGATGTTTTTCTAATAATTCATTTTTCCATTGTAAAGCGGATTCTATGTTGTCGAATTGTCTGAATTCTTTATTAAAAAAAGCTTTTTCTAATTTAGTTTGATTTTTTTGTCTAGGATCATTTGATACTACTGCAAATCCAACTAAGTTGTGAATTTTTGCTGTCTCTAAGTAAATAGTGGGGTTAACAGCATATGAGTTAACACGATGAGTTATGTATAAAAAAGCTTTATTGTTATAGTGTTTATCAACCATTTCTAATAAAACATCATTATGTTTTGGAGAAACAGTGATGCCTTCATTCATTGTAACTTTTATATAATCGTCATAGATTTCTATGAGGGCAAAACTTAACTTATAAGCTGTGATCATTAGGGGGATTTTTTACGTTTTACAAATATATGTATTTAGCAATATAAAAATTATAAGGTATTAGTTTTATTTGGGATTTTTCCCGGAGTTACTTTTTGTATTGTTTTAAAAAGGACTGACTAAAACTTTAAGAACTTAGCCTTCTTGTTTAAGTAATTCTTCTTTCCACAATAAAGCGGATTCCATGCTATTAAATTGTCTGAATTCTTTATTGAAAAAAGTTTTTTCAACTCTTATTTGATTTTTCTGATTAGGGTCATCCGAGACCACTGCAAGTCCTACTAAATTAGGAATTTTAGCAGTCTCAAAATATATAGTTGGATCAATTGAGTAGGAATTTATTCGATGTGTAATGTAAATAAAGGCTTTGTTTTGGAAATGGTTTTCTACCATTTCTAATAAAATACTATTGTCGTCAGGTGTTACAGTTATTCCTTCATTTATAATTACTTTTATATAGTCTTCATATATCTCTGCAAGGCCAAAATTTGTCTTATAAGAAGTAATCATGTAGTTCTGTTTATTACTTGTAAATATACTGTTATTGCTTTAAATAGCTGATTCCTCTGATGATTTATCTTTTTTCGAATAATTCTAAGAAGTGTTTGGGTTTTATATTTATGTAGCGAGATAGGAACTAAGGGTTTATCAAAGTTATAGAGTAAAAAAAGCTCTCTTTTTGAAAAGAGAGCTTTTTTATTTAACTTATTTACGTATTAAGATTCCGTTGGTTTTTCGGCTTTCTTAATTTTAATTGTTAATTCATTAGAATCATCATCCAAGTCCATGAAAATACTGTCGCCTTCTTGTAATTGAGCGCTAATAATTTCTTCAGCCAGTGCATCTTCAATGTATTTTTGAATTGCTCTTTTAAGTGGTCTCGCTCCATACTGTCTATCAAAACCTTTTTCAGTGATATAATCTTTAGCTTTTTCGCTTAGCGTTAAATCATACCCAAGGTCACTGATTCTTCCGTATAGTTTTTCTAACTCGATATCAATTATTTTATGAATATCTTCACGCTCTAGTGCGTTAAATACAATTACATCGTCAACTCTATTTAAAAACTCTGGAGCGAATGCTTTCTTTAACGCATTCTCAATGACACCCTTTGCATAACTATCAGATTGGGTCTTTTTTGCACTAGTTCCGAAACCAACACCTTGTCCAAAATCTTTTAGTTTACGTGCTCCAATATTAGATGTCATAATAATGATTGCATTTCTGAAATCAATTTTTCGTCCAAGACTATCTGTTAGGTATCCATCATCTAATACTTGTAGCATCATATTAAATACATCAGGATGCGCTTTTTCGATTTCATCTAATAAAATTACCGCATATGGTTTTCTTCTTACTTTTTCAGTAAGTTGACCACCTTCTTCATAACCTACATATCCTGGAGGTGCTCCAATAAGTCTGGAAACAGCAAATTTTTCCATGTACTCACTCATGTCAATACGGATCAGAGTGTCTTCGCTATCAAAAAGCTCTCGAGCAAGTACTTTGGCAAGTTGAGTTTTACCAACCCCCGTTTGTCCTAGAAATATGAAAGATCCAATAGGTTTGTTTGGGTCTTTTAGACCTGCACGATTACGTTGGATTGCTTTAACAACTTTAGAAACAGCATCATCTTGACCAATAACTTTACCTTTTATAAGATTCGGTAATTCGGCAAGTTTGTTGCTTTCAGTTTGGGCGATACGATTAACAGGAATCCCAGTCATCATAGATACTACATCCGCAACATCCTCTTCATCTACAATTTCTTTATGTAGTTTAGAGTCTTTCTCCCATTGTTCTTGTGCTTGAGCTAATTCTTTTTCAAGATTTTTTTCATCATCTCTTAGTTTAGCAGCTTCTTCATACTTTTGTTTTTTTACAACACTATTTTTAAGTTCTCTAACTTCTTCTAGCTTTTTCTCCAAGTCAAGAATTTTTTTAGGAACATCAATGTTTGTGATATGTACTCTTGATCCGGCCTCGTCTAAAGCATCTATAGCTTTGTCTGGTAGAAAGCGATCTGTCATATATCTATTAGTAAGCTTAACACAAGCCTGAATTGCCTGGTCAGTATAACTTACATTATGATGTTCCTCATATTTTTCCTTAATATTTTCAAGAATTTCTATAGTTTCTTCAATATTTGTAGGTTCTACTATAACTTTTTGGAAACGTCTTTCTAGTGCACCATCTTTTTCAATGTATTGTCTATACTCGTCTAAAGTAGTCGCTCCAATACATTGTATTTCACCCCTAGCTAATGCAGGTTTGAACATATTAGAAGCATCTAGACTTCCTGTAGCACCACCAGCCCCTACAATAGTATGAATTTCATCTATAAAAAGAATGATGTCGTCATTTTTTTCTAATTCATTCATTACTGCTTTCATTCGCTCTTCGAACTGGCCTCTATATTTTGTACCAGCCACAAGACTGGCTAAATCAAGTGTTACCACTCGTTTGTCAAACAGTATCCGTGATACTTTTCTTTTGATAATCCTTAGGGCTAAACCTTCTGCAATAGCCGATTTTCCAACACCAGGTTCACCAATCAATAATGGATTGTTTTTCTTTCTTCTACTTAGGATTTGAGAAACACGTTCTATTTCCTTTGTTCTACCTACTACCGGATCTAGTTTTCCTTCTTCTGCCATAGCAGTTAGGTCTCTACCAAAATTATCTAATACTGGAGTCTTAGATTTTTTATTTGCTTTAGTTCCACCAGCTGGAGAGTTAAAAGGATTCTCTTTTGATGCGTCCCCGGTCATATCATCATCATCAGAAAATGACTCTGCCTTTGGGTTTTCTATATATTCTTCTTCGTTAGCAATCATAAATTTAAATTGATCTTTAACATTATCATAATCCACTTTTAGCTTATTTAAAAGCTTGGTAGTGGGGTCGTTTTCATTTCTTAAAATACATAATAACAGATGTGCAGTGTTGATCGAAGAGCTCTGGAATAGCTTTGCTTCTAAAAAAGTAGTCTTTAGTGCTCTTTCTGCTTGTCTGGTTAAATGTAAATTCTTTTTTTCATTTGTAGCTACTGCTACGTTTGGGTTTGCGGGGCTTAGAATTTCAACTTTTCTTCTCAAATTTGTTAAATCTATATCTAACGCATCCAATATACTAATTGCTTTCCCACTTCCATCACGTAATAGTCCTAACATCAGATGTTCTGTGCCAATAAAATCGTGCCCTAATCTTAGTGCTTCCTCTTTACTGTATGCAATCACATCTTTGACTCTTGGTGAAAAATTGTCATCCATATAATTAGTTTCTTTCTTTTTCTGTGTTTTTTACTACTAAATATAGTAATTTTTAAAATTACATTGGCAAAAACTATTCCTTTTAACCATCATTAACAGATAAGCTGACATAAATACCTTTTGTGTCATATTTCTACATATCCAAACAATATTTTTTAATTATCAAAAAATCAAATTTAAAGGATTATTAAGTATTCTGAGTAAATAGACAAAAAAACCATTAATAATCAAAATCTATATTTGTAGACTTATTAACTATATAGGTTGCTAAAGTTGTTAATAAATTACGTATATTATAGAAGGTGTAGACAGTTAAAACCGTCTTAATTTACTTAAATTAGCCCGTTAAATAAAATCAATTTTAGAATAAAATAATTTTTATGGCAGAAGGAGAAAAGCTAATACCTATCAATATAGAGGATGAGATGAAGTCTGCATACATCGATTATTCGATGTCAGTGATTGTATCACGAGCACTTCCGGATGTTAGAGATGGTCTTAAACCAGTGCACAGAAGAGTTTTATACGGAATGCATGAGTTAGGAGTAAGAGCAGGTAGTGCGCACAAGAAGTCAGCAAGAATTGTAGGTGAGGTTCTAGGAAAGTACCACCCACACGGGGATACTTCGGTTTATGACGCGATGGTTCGTATGGCTCAGGAGTGGAGTTTACGATATATGCTAGTAGATGGCCAAGGTAATTTTGGGTCTGTAGATGGAGATAGCCCTGCCGCGATGCGTTATACGGAGGCAAGAATGCGTAAGATTTCGGAAGATATGCTTGCGGATATAGAAAAAGATACTGTAGATCATACTTTTAATTTTGATGACACGCTACAAGAACCAACGGTTCTTCCAAGTAGAGTGCCTGGATTGTTAATTAATGGTGCTTCTGGGATAGCAGTTGGTATGGCAACAAATATGCCACCACATAACTTAAGTGAAGTTATAGATGGTACTATAGCCTATATTGATAATAATGATATTGAAATAGATGAGCTTATACAACATATTAAAGCACCAGATTTTCCTACCGGAGGTGTAATCTATGGATATGATGGAGTAAGGGAAGCTTTTAAAACGGGTAGAGGGCGTATTGTAATGCGTGGCAAGGCAACTTTTGAAGAAGTGAATGGTCGTGAATCTATTATTGTTACAGAAATACCATATCAGGTAAATAAGGCTGATATGATTAAGAAGACTGCTGATCTGGTAAATGATAAGAAGATTGATGGTATTTCTACTATCAGGGATGAATCTGATAGAAATGGAATGCGTATTGTATATATATTAAAAAGAGATGCAATACCAAACATTGTTCTTAACCTGTTGTATAAATATACAGCTTTACAATCGTCCTTTAGTGTTAACAATATAGCATTGGTTAAAGGGAGACCTCAATTACTGAATGTAAAAGAAATGATTCATTATTTTGTGGAACATAGACATGAAGTTGTCGTCCGCAGAACAAGATATGAACTTAGAAAAGCAGAGGAAAGAGCACATATATTAGAAGGTTTAATTATAGCTTCAGATAATATCGATGAAGTTATTGCGCTTATAAGAGCTTCTTCTAATACAGATGAGGCTAGAGAAAAGCTTATAGAACGATTTAAACTCTCTGAAATACAAGCAAAGGCGATTGTAGAAATGCGACTACGCCAGTTAACAGGTCTGGAACAAGACAAACTGCGTTCTGAGTACGAGGAGTTAATGAAAACTATTGAAGACCTTAAAGATATTCTTGATAAAAAAGAACGTCGAATGAATATTATTAAGGAAGAACTTGCAGTAGTAAAAGAAAAATATGGTGATGAGCGTCGTTCTCAAATAGAATATGCTGGAGGAGATCTTAGTATAGAGGATATGATACCGGATGAGAAAGTGGTGATTACTATTTCTCATGCAGGTTATATTAAAAGGACTTCTCTTACAGAATATAAAAAGCAAAATAGAGGAGGAGTTGGCCAGAAAGGAAGCACTACACGAAATGAAGACTTCCTAGAACACCTTTTTGTAGGTACCAATCATCAATATATGTTGTTTTTTACCCAAAAAGGAAAATGCTTCTGGATGCGAGTTTATGAAATTCCAGAAGGCAGTAAGACATCAAAAGGTAGAGCGATACAAAACTTGATTAACATCGAGAGTGATGATAAGGTAAAAGCATTTATTTGTACACAAGACCTTAAAGATGAAGAATATATAAATTCTCATTATGTTATTATGGCTACTAAAAAAGGTCAGGTTAAAAAAACTTCTTTGGAGCAATATTCCAGACCGAGAACTAATGGTATAAATGCTATTACTATTAAAGATAACGATGAATTGTTAGAAGCGAAGCTTACTGATGGCAAAAGCCAAGTAATGCTCGCTGTTAAATCTGGGAAAGCAATTCGTTTTGAAGAAGAAAAAACTAGACCAATGGGACGTGGAGCGTCAGGTGTCCGAGGTATTCGACTTGCAGATGACAAGGATGAAGTAATTGGAATGGTTGCTGTTAATGATATGGAGAGTAATATTCTGGTAGTTTCAGAAAATGGTTATGGAAAACGTTCTAAACTAGAGGATTACAGGATAACGAATAGAGGTGGAAAAGGAGTAAAAACTATATCAGTTACAGATAAAACAGGACAATTAGTTGCTATTAAAAACGTTACCGATGAGGATGATCTTATGATTATCAATAAATCGGGTATTGCTATTAGATTATCAGTAGAAGACTTAAGAGTAATGGGACGTGCTACCCAGGGAGTACGTTTGATAAATTTAAAAGGTAAAGATTCTATAGCAGCGGTAGCCAAAGTAATGCATGATGATGATGATGTAGAAGATGTAGATGAGGATATTGAAGAAAATAATATATCTTTGCAAAATGATAGTGATGCTACTGATGGCACAACTATTGATGAAACAAATGAGTAAAAAAGAATCCCACAAAAAAAGAGAAGTAATGAGAACTAAATTTATTTTAGCATTTTTTTTAACAATAAGTGCTATTGGTTTTTCACAGAAAAAAGCGCTTAATGCGGCTAAAAAGGCAATAAAGTCAGGTAATCTAGAAGTAGCTAGTGAGGCTTTAACAGCAGCTGAAGGTCAGTTAGAAACTGCTGATGAAAAAATGAAGGCACAATATTATTTTCTAAAAGGTCAAGTTATATCTGCGTCATCAGATAAATCATTGGAAAAAACAGAAGATGCTGCAAAGGCGTATGCCAAAGTTTTAGAAATAGAAGAAGTATCTGGTAGTAAAAAATATTCTGCACAGGCAGATACAGGAATCCAGACACTTCGTCAATCTTTAATTGAACAAGCAGTAGCAGATCAGAAAGCTGGAAAAAATAAAGAAGCTGCGGATAAACTTTATTTAGGATATAAAACGAAAAAAACTGATACTTCTTACTTGTATTTTGCTGCATCGAATGCTGTAAATGCAAAAGATTATGATGCTGCTTTAAAGTATTATAATGAGTTAATTGATCTTGGTTATCAAGGAGTTGAAGATCGTTTTACCGCTACTAATAAGGAAACAGGAGAAGTGGATCCTTTTGATTCTAAAGAATTAAGAGATTTTTCGGTTAAAGCTGGTACGCACATAAAACCAGAAGCATCTAAAACAGAATCCAGAAGATCAGAGATTACGAAAAATTTAGCACTCATCTATATCAATCAAGGTAAAGATGAAGAAGCAATTAAAGCGATGGAAGCAGCTAAGAAGGAGAATCCAAATGATCCAGCTTTAATGCAAGAAGAAGCTAATATGTTTTATAAATTGGGTAACATTGCTAAATATCAGGAATTAATGGAGAAAATAGTTGCTAATGATCCTGAAAACCCTAATCTGCTTTATAATTTAGGAGTAAGTGCATCACGCCTTGGAGATAATGAAAAAGCAATAGAATACTATAAGAAAGCTTTGGAAGTAAAACCTAATTATGCTTCTGCACAAATAAATATAGCAGCGATTATATTAAGTGGTGAAACTGCTCTTAATGAGGAAATGAATAGCCTTGGTACATCTAATGCTGATTATAAGAGATTCGACGTTCTTAAAAAGCAAAAACAAGATTTATATAGAGATGCGGTTCCTTATTTAGAGGGTGCTTTAGAGTCTAAACCTGATAATACTGATGCGGTTCGTACGTTAATGCAGATTTTTTATCAGTTGGATGATCCAAAAGCAGAGGACATGAAAAATAAACTTAAAGCTTTAGAAGGAGGAAATTAATCCAAACTAGACTTTAATAATCAAAAAAAGAGCGGATCAAAATTGATCTGCTCTTTTTTTGATTATATGTCCCGTCCTGAAATATCGATACACTAAAATCTTAGTGAAATGAAAAAATCAGTAACGACAGGTTCTGTCAAGCGGACACAAAAAGACTACTCGCTCTCTTTTAAACTTCAATAGGAAGCTGGAGTGTGTTCTAGTAATTGAATATTACTATGTAAGCGTTCTCTAACAATACTCATCATCCTTTTGTTTAGAGCAGAAGAATTCTTTATGTACAGTAAGTATTCATCTACGGTAAACTGACCTATAATCATTCCTTTCAGACTATTCCTTAATTTCATATCCTTTTGAATAGCATTATCAACATAAAGTAAACGTTTTTCTAAAGTTAGTTCGTAAAAAGTATTTTTCCTTTTTTTAATATAATTCCTGAACACTTCAATCAATAATTCTCCCTGTAACTTGATTATGGGCCTGATTGTTTTGTTCTGAAATTGCTCGTCATCTGACATGTTTTCAGAAACTCTCGCGTTTAAAATTTGTGGGCGTATTGCCAGTAAATTAGATTCCCTGTTTTCCATAGTAAAGAGTGTTTACTAAAAATACAGAATTGTTTCGTTTCAAATAGGTAAAGGTGTTTAGAGTTTTAAACCAGTTATGAACAAGATTTTTTATTATAAAACGGTTAATTCCTTTTATCTTTTTTTTAAGGAGTGAGTCAAAAATCCATGAATAAAAAAAAGAGCTCTGATAAAGAGCTCTTTTTTACGTGTAAAAATAATTAGGTATAGTTTATTTACTAAGGAATTCTTGTTTTGATTTCATTTTGATTGCTCTACCATTATTTTTTTCTAAATATTTTTTAAACTTAGCCAATTGTTTTGTTTCTATTTTTTGATACAAAGTCTCCGCTTCGTTTAATCTATTTTCTAATACTTCTTTATTCTCTAGTTGGGATAAAGACGGTTTCTCATATAAGTTCGCTACGTCGCTATAAAGCGAAGCTAATTTCTCTCTTAGTTGTGGTTCCGCTTCTGCTACATAATTATCACCAGTAGTTACAACTAGGGATTCTTTTAGTGAAGTCATTTCTGTAATTAATGCAGAAGCAACTTTTGCTACTTTTGAATCTTCTTTTTGTGTCTTTTCTGCATTACTAATGATTTGGTTGATCTTGTATACTAAGTATGCTAAATCTTCCATATCATTATAAAGCTCTTGAGTTGTTTTAAATTGAGACTCCCTTTCGGTATTTGTCACTACCGAATTTGGATCGTTTTGAATTACAATAGAGCTTTCATAAGAGTTCTTTCCTTTCTTGAGAACCACTTTATATGTTCCGGCGGTAGCTCTTGGAGAAGTAAATCCACCAGCGGTATATGACTTACCAGCTGCAACTTTAGGTGCTTTTGTTCTAAAATCCCATGTAGCTATATTAATTCCTTTGGATTTTCCAGCTACAAGAGAAGCAATTTCATTTCCATTTGTATCCTGAATTGATAAAGTCATTTTCCCAAAAGTATGTCTCTTTTTTAAGTAATAGATAATTTGACCAGAAGAGGAAGGGTTATTTCCTACAAATTGAAGCTCAGTACTCCCTCCTCCAAAACCACCTTCTTCTTTTATTATAGCTGGTTTGGTTGCAAAGAAATGAACATCTTTGTTTAACATTTCCTGATTTACTTGTCGTAATGGAGAAATGTCATCAATAATAATAACTCCTCTACCATGTGTACCCAATACTAGATCATTTGTTTTTTTCTGTAAATCAATAAAATGAACAGCGGTTGCCGGCATATTATTAGTAAAACGCGACCAGTTTTTTCCTCCATCTATTGTTATAAATAATCCAAATTCTGTACCTAAATACAGTAAGTTCTCGTTCTCATAATCTTCTTGGATATTTCTGACAAAGCCAATAATATCATTAGTTACAAGAGATTTCCAAGTTTTTCCAAAATCAGTGGTTTTGTATACATATGGTTTCATGTCATTCTGTGCGTGACCATCGAAAACTGCATATGCCGTTCCTTTAGAGTGGTTACTTGCTTCTATATGATATACCCATGTATTTTTAGGAACCCCCTGTATATTTGGTGTTGTATTGGTCCAGGTTTTTCCTCCGTCTTGTGTTATTTGAACATTTCCATCATCGGTTCCTACCCATATTATTTTTTGATCCAAAGGTGATTCTGCAATTGTAAAAATTGTTGTATGCGTTTCTGCTCCCGATTTATCGGTAGAAATACCTCCAGATTCTTTGTCTTGTTTTAATGGATCATTAGTAGTAAGGTCTGGAGAAATAATTTTCCAATTATCTCCCATATCTTCACTAATATGAAGAAATTGACTTCCCATATAAAATCTATCTGGCTGATGTTCGCTTATAGCCATAGGAGCATTCCAATTAAAACGAAGATCAGCTTTTCCTTTTACTTGTAATGGCTTTACATTTTTAGTATTGTTTTTATCAATATTGTATCTCCAGACATTTTGAGCTCCTTGCATTTCAGAGTAAATAATTTTTTTAGTAGGATGTCTAAGTACTCTAAAACCGTCTCCAACACCTATGCGTTTCCAATCGCGAGCCTCAACACCTCCTGGAGAAGAAGATGGGCCATACCATGAACCGTTATCTTGTAATCCTCCATAGATATTATATGGTTCCTCATTATCTACACTAATTTGATAGAATTGTGATAATGGTAGATTGTCTACTATATCCATAGTTGATCCTCCATCCCAACTTCTGTAAACACCTCCATCAGTACCTACATACATTCTATCAGAATTGTTAATATCGAATGTAATATCGTGGATATCTGCATGCATATTTCCAAGATTTTTGAAAGTTTTTCCTCCATCTCTTGAAATGGAGCCAAATAAACCTCCCTTAGCTACAATGTCTGGATTTTTAGGATCTACTACGATTCTAGCAAAGTAAAAAGGACGTACTACAAGTCCAAAATCCCCATTAAGTAATTTCCAGCTGGCACCAGCATCATCAGAACGGTATAAACCTTTATCCTCTTTGCTTTCTACAACGGCGTATACTATTTTTGGATTTGATGGCGCTATGGTTACTGCAAACCTTCCTAAATCTCCTTTAGGAAAACCATTATGAATTTTATTCCAAGTTTTTCCGGCATCAGTGGATTTGTAAAGTGCGCTATTAGGTCCGCCAGAATTAAAATTCCAAGCTGTTCTTCTAAATTCCCACATGGCAGCATATAATGTATTAGGATCATTAGGATCCATAATTACTTCGTTAGCACCAGTTCTTTGATTAATATATAGAATTTTTTCCCAAGTTTTCCCTCCATCCGTTGTTTTATAAACCCCTCGATCTTCACTATCACCCCATAAAGCACCTATAACACCAACATAAATTTCATTAGAATTCTTTGGGTTTATCTGGATACTGCTGATTCGTTCAGAATTTTCAAATCCCATTTTTTTCCAATTGGCTCCACCATCTGTGGTTCTGTATAATCCATCTCCAACAGAAACACTGTTTCTTGTCCAGATTTCTCCAGTTCCAACCCAAACAGTATTGTCAGGATCATTAGGGTCAATAGATACAGCGCCAATAGATTGCGCATGATCGTCAAATATAGGAGTAAAACTAGCCCCTCCATTAGAGGATTTCCATACTCCACCACCAGCAGTACCTGCGTATATAATTCTACTATTTGTTGGATGATTTTCTAAATCAATAATACGACCACTCATTAAAGCTGGTCCTATGTGTCTCGCTTCTAGCTTTCCAAAAAGCTCCTTACCTTTTAGTATAATATCCTGAGCTTGTATTCCGAATGAAAATATAAGACTAAGCCCGGCAATTATAAATTTTTTATTCATAATTCGTTCGATTGATTAATAATTTATGTGAAAAAAAATCCCCAATGAATTGGGGATTTTATTAATATATTGATGATTTATTTTTTCTCAGGGAAAGCAAATTTAGCATTGTCAACTTCCGGATTAATTTTAATCTCTTTAAAAGTCATAGTTTGAAATTCACTTCCAACAGTAAACGGGAAATAAACGCCATTCACTTCCTGATAATCACTTATAGAAGATTTTACAGTTTGTCCTTTCATTGGACCTTGATTAATTTGCGTCTCCATAATAATAGGTACAAAATTTTCTGTATCAAAATAATAATGAACAATGTTGGGTTGAGATTGACCATCTACTATGATTGGATCCTTAGTCATTGTTATCTTAAAAGTTTCAGTTCCATCAACAGTTTCTTTTCCAACCAATTCAATGTTGTATCCTTTTTCTTTATAATTCAAAAAAGGATCAGGAAAATCTTTAGTTTGCTTTTTCATATTTTCAGTAGCTTCACTATCACTTTTCTCAGCTTCCATTGTCATTTGATTTCTCTGCCAAGATGTTTCACCATCAAACGCAGACCATATCATGCTGTTTCCTTGCAGTTCTATAGTAACTAATTGCTTTCCATCTTTTGTAGATACTTGTTCAAAAGGGATTTCCATACCTTGCATTTTCATAACCCCCACCATTTCTACACCTTCTAGTTTCTCCCAGTTTTCTTTTCCTCCAGTATTTTCTAGATAATTTGCTACAATTTCATCTGCTGTTTGGGCGTTTGCTGGAGCAATAATTGCTATAATTAAACCTACTATTAATGATTTTAAAGTGTTCATTGTTAAATTTTTTATTGTTGTTACTGTAAAGTTAGTCATTCGAAACTTATTTTTGTTACACTATATATCGTAAAATTTTAAATAGAAGTTATGAAATTTGGAAAAGTAGAGCACCCTGGAAATATAAATTTTGTATTACCAAAAGATCATGACGATACCTTAAGAATTTTACAAAAAGAAAGTAAAAAGGATTTGTCCATATATGTAGGATGTGCTAAATGGAATAAACAAGATTTAAAAGGTTTTTATCCAAGAGGTACAAAAGATGAATTACATTATTATTCCCGACAGTTTAATTCAATAGAATTAAATGCTACTTTTTATAGAATCTTTTCGGAAGATCAATTTAAGAAATGGTACGATAAAACACCAGAAGGATTTAAGTTTTTTCCTAAGCTGGTTCAGAATATATCACATCTCAAGAGGTTAAACGAAGATGTGCAACCTTATGTAGATCAATACTTGGCAAATGCTATACATTTAAAAGAAAAATTAGGAACAATTTTTTTACAAATGCACAGTAATTTTACTCCTAAGTATTTTGATAGAGTTGTAAATTTTGTAGAGAAATGGCCTAAAGAATTACGTTTGTCAATAGAGTTTAGGCATACAGATTGGTTTAATGACGAGACGGTTGCTATTGAGTTATATGATTTATTAGAAAATAATAATATAGCAAATATTATTACGGATTCTGCAGGCAGAAGAGATTTGTTACATATGAGACTGACTAATAAGGAAGCTTTCATAAGGTATGTAGGTGCTAATCATGAAACGGATTATAAGCGATTGAACGACTGGGTTAATCGATTAAAATCGTGGAAAGCGCAGGGGATAGAGGATATTCATTTTTTTGTACATCAGAACATAGAGCAAGAATCTCCGCTATTGTCTAAATTCTTTATTGAATTGCTAAATAAAGAATTGGAAATGAATCTTAATTTGCCTAATCATTCATCTGACGGTGCAACTTTATTTTAGTCAGTTTAACTTAAAATATCAATCAATCTTTGATTTTGTAGCTATAATCAGTCGCGGATAGTGTTAAAGTTTTGAAATATATTGCGTTTAATCCTATTTATGTGTATTTTGCCGATGTTTTAAAAAAGTAACATTCGGATTATCGGATGTTAATTTGAAAACAAACGTAATTTGAAAAAGTATTAACAAGTCAAAATAACCCCCTATGGCTATACAACTACACAACGCTTTATTATTTATTGCAATAATGGTCACTGTTTCTGGGCAATCTCAGAACAAAGACATTAACCAGATAGTTAATTTATTTAGTCACGATATAATGGTTTTTGATTTACATGAAAATTCAATTAATATAGAATTAGATAGAGAGAAAGTTTTTTCTTACACTTTAATTGAAAACCATGATTTACATAATCACCTAGAAGAAGATGAGTTTCATAATGATGGTTCTCATGATATTTCATTGATTGATATTATTTCGTCTGATGAAGGATCTGATTTTAATTGTTCTGGAGGTTTTTGTATGGATAAGTCTCACTTCCATAAAAGAGGACTAACCTTAAAAAAGCAATTATTTAATTATTTCATGAAAATTTCATGTTAATACCTTGATATTTTCTATGATGTATTGCCCTAATTAGTTGGGCAATGAATATATTCATCTATTTTTGTACCCTAAAACAAAATAAGGATGAAATTTTCAGAATTAGGTGTTCCTAAGGATCTAGATAAAGGTCTAAAAGAAATGGGGATTACTGTCCCTACCAAAATTCAAGAACAAACATTGCCTGTTCTGATTAATAACCAAATAGATTTTATAGGTAAAGCTCAGACAGGTACAGGAAAAACAGCTGCCTTTGGTATTCCTCTCTTAACAGCTATTGATCCTAAAAAAAAAGAAGTTCAAGCCTTGGTATTGGCTCCCACTAGAGAACTAGGACAACAAATTGCGAAACAACTTTTTAAATTCACTAAGTATACCGATAAAATTTTTACGGAATCCGTTTACGGAGGTGAAAAGATTGAAATACAGCTCTCAAGGTTAAAAAGACCTACTCACATAATTGTAGCAACCCCCGGCAGACTTATAGATCTAATGGAAAGAAAAGCAGTCGATATCTCTAATATTAAGACTATTGTGATGGATGAAGCTGATGAGATGTTGAGTATGGGATTTAAAAAAGACCTCACTACAATTCTAAGTAAAACTAAAGGTAGAAGAAATGTTTGGCTGTTTTCTGCTACGATACCCTCTGCTCTTAATGAAATTATTAATTCTTATGTAGATAAGAATGCTGTACGCGTATCTGTAGATAAAAACGATGCAGTTAACAAAGGGATTGAACATCAATTCGTTGTTGGTGAAGAAGCAAATAAATTAGATACGTTAACTTACTTTCTCAAATCTCAAAAACATCAAAGAGGTATAATTTTTACTAAAACTAAGGCTGCGGCACGCAAATTGTCTAAACAACTTATTGCAAAAAATCATGAGGTAGGTTTATTAGAAGGTGATATGACTCAAAAAGACAGAGATAAGGTTATGCGAGCTTTTAAAAAAGGTTCTCTAGGGTTATTAGTTTCTACAGATGTAGCTGCAAGAGGAATTGACGTAGCCGATTTAGCATTTGTAGTTCATTATCAATTACCAGATCAAATGGAGTATTATACACATCGAAGTGGTAGAACCGCAAGAGCTGGAAAAACAGGGGTGTCATTAGCATTAATAGTTAAGCAAGAATTAAAATTGATTAGAGATCTTGAAAAGCAACTCGGAATTAGGTTTTCTCAGATTCGATAAGACAAACAGATTAATTATTTTTTGATGTTTTATGACAACGAATAAGGTTGTCCGATTTCAAATACTATCAAGAATTAAAACAAATCTTGTACATTTTATTAAAAACTACCTGAAAACAGGGGTGGTGTTTTACCTAAAAACTAGGTAAATAGATTAGAAAAAATAATATACTTTTGATTTCGGAAAGTATATTTTATGTAACAATTAGAGGAAAATCTAAGGGATATCGGAAAAAATCAAGTTTTATTTAGAGCTGACCGATAATTTTTTGCTAATTATTAGGTTATTTATTTACTTTACGAAAAACCAACTTCATGCAAATATTAGACTATACATTATCACCAAAAGTGAATAATGCTATTCATATAGCACAATCTATTGCTAAAGAGTATTATAATGATCAGTATAATGCTGCTCATTTATTAAAAGCTCTTTTACATAAAGATGTAGGATTAAAGGACTTTTTTAATCAGATTGATGGAGATATCTATTATTATGAAGAATGGTCTGAAGTAAGAATAGAGGCCTTGCCAAGGGTTGTAAATATTCCTGATGCAATTAACGGTGATAAATCTGTAGAAGCAGTATTTAATGAAGCTGATACATTGAAACTTAAATTAGGTGAGGATGAAATCACACCAAAGGCTGTTCTGATAGCATTATGTACACCGGGTGTTGGGTTCTCTTACGAGCAGCTTAAAACACTGCCTCTTAAAGCTGATGAGGTTCTAATTGCTGCTACAAAAGGTAAAACAATAGCTGGAAAAACTAGTTCCAATGCGAGTGGAACAACAAATATTGTAGGGCAGAAAAGTGATTCTGGAATTTTGGATGAATATTGCTTTGATAAAACTTTTGCTGCTAAAAACAAACAGTTGGATGACGTTTTTGGTAGAGATGGAGAAATAAAGATGATCACTGAGATATTAGGAAGGCATTCGAAACCGAATGTTTTGATAACAGGAGAACCAGGTGTTGGAAAAACGGTTCTGTTAGATGGTTTTTCTGAAGCTGTGATTAATGGTAATGTGCCAGAGTCATTAAAAGATGCTCAGATTTACGAGTTAGATTTTATAAACCTTGTTTCCGGAGCGAGTTATAAAAGTGAAGTAGAAGATCGATTCAAAAAGATTTTAGTAGCATTAAAAGAGTTTGATAAACCTGTTCTGTTAATCGATGAAATTAATAACCTTACTGATAAGAATAGTGGTAATCAAGGATTAGTAAATATTTTAAAATCAGAATTAGCGAAAGGCGAAGTAACTTTTATAGCTACTGCTACGAATGATGCATATCGCAAACATGTGGAAACAGACGAAGGACTTACACGAAGATTTGAGATTGTTGCTTTAGATGAACCTTCAGAAGAAGATACGCTTACAATGATCTCTAATACGATTGATAAATATAAAAATCATCATAGCTTAGATGTTATTGATGAAACAATTGCTGAAGCAATACGACTTTCTAAACGGTTCAATAAAGATAGAAGTCTTCCTGATGCAGCTATTGACTTACTAGATAGGACTATGTCTGCTTCTAGATATATGATAGAAACAACGGCTAATAATGTTGAGTCATTATTGAAAGAATTAAAAGAAATAGGAGAGAAGGAATCAGATGAATCCGAAAAAGTTAATTCGGTAAGTTGGATATATAATAATCTTAAAAGTAAGTTTAGTTATCTTTTGTTTACAGAACTTAGTGAAGATGAAATGGTTTTGGGATCAGAAACATTTGATAATTACAAAACTAAAATAGTAACAATTTTAGATCACTTTTTTAAGAAAGCTTCTGAAGAGAAAATCTTTATTGATAAAAATGATGTTTCCGCTACTATTGCCAATAAGACAGGAATTCCAGTAGGAAAACTTCAGGCTGATGAAAAAGAAAGATTGTTGAATATGGAGGATCACCTTAAGCAGAGGGTGATTGGACAAGATCATGCAATCAAAACAATTTCTGAAGCAGTATTAGAGTCCAGATCAGGTTTAAGTAAACCAGGTTTGCCTACGGGATCTTTCTTTTTTACAGGACCAACTGGTACTGGTAAAACAGAGTTAGCAAAATCTTTAGCTGAGTTCTTGTTTCAGACCGAAGATGCTATCATTAGATTCGATATGTCAGAGTTTAAAGAAGAACATTCTGCAGCTTTGTTATATGGAGCACCTCCTGGATATGTTGGTTATGAAGAAGGAGGGTTATTAGTAAACAAAATAAGACAAAAACCGTATTCAATTGTGCTTTTTGATGAAATAGAGAAAGCACATCCTTCTGTGTTTGATATTTTTCTTCAGATTTTAGATGAAGGGAAACTAAATGATAGATTAGGTAAAACAGGAGATTTCTCCAATGCGGTAATTTTGTTTACTTCTAATATTGGTAGTGAACATGTTGTGAAATCATTTGCAGATGGTGAAATTCCTAAATCCACTGACCTTTTGGAACTTATGTCCAGAAACTTTAGACCTGAGTTTTTAGGAAGGCTTACGGAAATTGTTCCGTTTGCTCCGATAACAAAAGACAATGTAATTAAGATTTTTAATATTCAATTAAAAGACTTACACAAAGCGTTAAACAAGCAAGAGGTAATTTTAGAGTTGACAGAGGCAGCTCAGGAATATCTTGCGTATAAGGGATTTACCCCCAAATATGGAGCAAGACCTTTACGTGGAGTTATTAGAACTGATCTAAGAGGCCCGTTGTCTAAGATGTTGATTACTGGTAAGATAGGTAAAGGAAGCAAGGTGAGTCTTGATGTAAAAGATGAAAAAATGCAGTGGTCATACGAATAAAGACCGTATCCTGCGATAAAATTAGTATATTTATAATTCACAATCATTATTAAGATAAGAAAGTATGAGCAATAACACATATGGATTAGGAGGAACAGAGGTTAAAACCGATGCTAGTGAAGCTATATTGGAAATCGGACAAAATAAAACACTTCTTGTTCAGAAATTAACACAAGATCAACCAATTAAACCACAAATAGTAAATGGTTTAACGTCCATTGATCATGTATTTGAAAATTATAAGCCTGAAGTAGAAGTTGAATTCGAAGATGCTGATGGAGTAGAGAGCAAAGAAACATTGAAGTTTAGCCATTTAGGTAATTTTGGAAAAAAAGGGATTATAAATCAGAGTAAGTTTTTAAATGATTTAGATACAGAAAAAGATCAATATCTTAAAGTTGTAAAGCAACTTAAATCAAATAAGATCTTAAAAACTGCTTTAGCAGATCCAGATGCTAAACAAGCATTAATAAGATCCATTCAATCATTATTGGCAGAATTACAACAAGGTTAAAAGATAAAGACATAAAATACATGGCAGCAGGAAAACAAGCTCAAGAGAGTATTAAAATAGAAAACCCAGCAAAGGAGCTAAAACTAAATGAAGAAAAATTAGCCAAATACGGTGGTTTTGATCTTTTAGAAGCGTGTATAGATGACGTTCAGAACATGAATCCTGATCGTAAAGCACGTAAAAAGATTTTTCTTACGGAATCAACTAAAAAATTAGAAAGAGCTAAACTTCAAAAAACATTAGAGATTTGGAGTGATGTTTTATCATCTTCTGATGATATTTCAGAAATGGTTGAAGAATCTGAAAAGCGTTCAGAAATCGCTGGTAAATCTTTAGAAAAAAACTTAGGAGCAGCACTGGAGCAAACAAGAGAATTGGAGCAATCTTATAGATCAGTGGCATTATTCTTTAAGAATACTGAGTCTCAAAAAGTTAAGAATATAAATATAATGAACGCAGAACTTGAGCAATTAAAGGATCTAGATAATACTAGATTCATTGATGCTGTTCAAGAAGAGCTAGTACAAGGGTATGACCGTCTTGATTTAAGAGATAATTATGGTATTTTAGTAATACCAGGATACCTCGGTTCTAACAAAGTTGTTGAAAAATGGGCTAAAATAGCTCATGAAAATAAAGTAATGATGATTACTGATTTTGAACATCTTGATGAACCAGATGATGTTATGGAGATGTTTGAAGCTGCAAATCTTACAGGTGGTGATAAGTATAGATCAAATGTTATGATGGCTTGTAACTGGTTAGTAGGAAGAGGTAAACACGATGAGGTTGGAGAAGAAGATGATCTTTTTGTGCCACCATCAAGTGCACTAGCTGGACAGGTGTATCGAACATTAATGTCTCAGGTTGCTGCTGGTAAGAAACATGGTGGAATTAACGAAGTTGATGGAGTTCGATTTGATCTAAAGAAAAGTGAAATCGCTCAATTAGAAAAACTTGGATTAGTACCTATGGTTAATGAGTATGGAAAAGTTATGGCTTTTTCTGCGAAAACACTATTTAATGGAGATAACCTGGGATTACAAACGTATTCTGTAGTTAGGGTATTTGATTATGTTACTAAGGTGCTTATGGACTTCCTTAATAGAAGAGCATTTGAAAATTTTAATGCTAGAACTCGTAAGGAATTGATGGGACAAATTGTTAAGTTCCTAGATGAAATTACTGGTCCGGATCAGTTAATTGAGGATTTTTCGATTAAACGTTTTGAGCAAGATCCAAATCAAAAGGATAGAGTATATCTTGATATACATATGAAACCTTATTTCCCAGCAAAAAACTTTATGATTAAGATGGATGGTCAGAAAGGAGATGATGGAACTGATTGGGATTCTGATTATGAACAACAATAAAAAAATATAAATAAATAGTATTTATTTAGTAAAGCGAGCGTTTATTTTTAACGCTCGCTTTTTTTTTAATTCATTTGTGATGCAACATTAGAAATAGCAGATAAGAGTTTTTCGAAATTGACAGGTTTCGAAAAGTATTTATCAAATCCAATTTTAATAAATTTCTGGGCATCACCTGGCATTGCATATGCTGTTACTGCATATATCGGAATATTCTTTAGCATGTCTAGTTTTTTAAGACGTTTTAATAATTCACATCCATCCATTTGGTTTAACCCAAGATTAATATCTACCAAGATTAAATCAAGAGACGATTCTTTAACTATTTTTAAAGCCGTTGGACCATTTTCTGCAATCATAATGTTAGATACATTTTTGGATAGCATCTTATTCATGACCATGGCGTTTATCTTGTTATCTTCTACGTAAAGTATATTCATATTTTTTTTGGAATTGTAATGATAAACTTTGTTCCTCTTTCCAATTTACTAATAACTTTAATTTTTCCTCCAAGGATTTCAATATATCTTTTGGATAAGCTTAAACCGATTCCAGTACCTTCATATTTACGACTCAGTCCAATACTTTCTTGTATAAATGGATCAAATATTTTTTTTAGATTGTCTTTTCCAATTCCGATTCCTGAATCTTTGATAGAAATGCGAATGCTTCTTTTTTTTGCTTTAACGTTAACAGCGACTTTACCTTTGGTGGTATACTTAATAGCATTGTGAATAATATTATTAATAGCTGTATGAAAAATGTCGACATCAATAATAGCAGAAGGGCAGCTTTCATCTAATTCTAAAATATACTCTAAATTTTTAGAATTTGCAAAATGGCGATATTCTCGAAAAGAAGTTTCTACCGTATAATTAATATCTGTTTCTACATAAGTAAGATTTTTTTGGATAGTTTCTATTTCACTATAGTGTGATAGGTTATTAATGGTAGCAAGAAGTCTTTCTTTACTTTCGTTTAGATAAGCAGCTAATTTTTTACGATCCCTAGGGTTCTCTTCTTCAAGTAATAATAGGTTACTAATTGTAATAATTCCATTTAAGGGAGTTCTTATCTCGTGACTAAAATTAGATAGTATGTTAGATTTCAGACTGCTTAATTCTTGTTCTTTTAGATGCGCCTGTTTTATGGCAAGTTCTGCTAATTTTTGTTCAGTAATATCGTGAAAACTAACTAAAACAGAATTAATATTATTTTCTTGACCTTTAATAGGAGTGTATTTCGATTCTAACCATTGTATAGAACCTTTATGTGTAATTCGTTCAATTTCTTTTGTAACCGTTTGCCCTTTTAAAGCTTCATTAAACTCATGAAAAAATGTGGTTTTGAAATTTAAAGGCATTACTTCTATAAAAAGTGTAGGTTCTATGGTAGGATCTACATTGAAATCTCTTTTAATAATTTTTAAAGAATCCTCATCTGCCATTAAAATTTCTCCAGAAGTATTTAGTAAGACAGTATATGCAAAACCGTTATTGACCATGGCTAATAGTCGGCTTTGGTTTTCTGCGATGGTTCGTTCGTTTAATTTTTTTTGATGTATATCAATGAGGTTGCCAATCATACGGATTGTTTCACCTTTTTCATTCTTTTTTCTATAGCCATAGACTTCATAATGGCGATATCCTCCATCAAGATGTTTTAGACGGTAGTAGTTGAAATAATGATATCCAACTTTTTTAAGATTTTGATGATGCCTTTCTATGGCTTTATCTAAATCATCGGGATGTATCATTTTCCTGAAAATTTTTTCAGGAACAAAGTCTTCTTTAAGTGGTAATCCCAACATTTTTCTGAAATCTAGACTATAAAAAACCATGTTTGTTTCTATTAAATGGTCGAATAAACCAGATCGAATACCTTTTAGTGCTAATTTTTTAGTTTCTTCATTATATTGTAGTTGTTCTATATAATTTTGTTGATCAGTAATATCCGAAAAGCTACCATTGACAAAAATTACTTTATTATTGTGTTTTATGGCTTCTCCAATTACATGAATCCATTTTCGTACACCTTTTTTAGTGATTATTTGGTCTATATAGTCATATGCAACTCCATGGTTTAGGAGATTGTCCCAATAATCTTTTATGCGCGCTCTAGATGCTTCGGGATAGTAAAATAAGGCTTCTGTCATGCTTAAAGAGGTGCCAGGTTCGAGGTCATGTAAATGATAACATTCATCAGAAAAATATACTCGATCATGGGTAGGCTCATAATGCCAAGTTCCGGTTTTGGTTAATTTAGATAAGGTTTTTAAGAAATTATGTTCTTCATTTTCTTGGGTCACATCTATTCCTGAGGCATAGATTTTGTTGTTATGATAAACTAGATCAAATTTAACATAGAGGATAGCATCAGAAATTAAAGTAGCGAATCCAAAGGTCTTGCTAAGTTGTTTGTTATTTTTAGAAAGTTGAGAAACGGTCTCTTTGAATTCTGATTCATCTTCATCGAGTAAAAATGTATATATAGATTCCTCAATGATTTTGTCTTTTGGTAATGAGAAAAGTATCTCACATCGTTTGTTGATTCTACAGATATTTCCTTTATCATCTAATACGATAAGAAATAGCAAAGTTTTCTCTTTAAGGAATTCAAATTCGTCTGCTGTAAATGCCATAAATCTAGTAGGTAATTCTATTCTTAAAGTTACAAAAATGATTTATATAAAGAAATGCTAATTTCTAGTATAAAAATTAAGGCTACTTTTTAAGTCAAGTAATGAGTTAATCTACAAAATTAGATCTATGGATTTATTCTTTTGACCTGTTTATGAATCTATATAATAGGATGACAACACCTAATCCAATAAGGAGATACAATCCATATGACTGCCAAAAAGAAGTGCTTTTGGTAGTAAGTAGAAGAGGGGTTTGTTTGTTATATAATATTTTAATTCTATCACCTTCTTTGTCAAGGGCTCCTATAAAGGGAATGTGCATTAGTTTTACTGTACTTGTGAGACTATCACCCTCTAAGGTCTTATAATTTACAGTAGCAGTTGCAGAAGATCTGCGTGATCTGACTTTAAAATTGATTTCTTTAATAACTGCTTCTGTTTCTATATATGTGGAAGTATCGTCCTGCGCAATTATGCAAAATGAGAAACTAAGAAATAGAATGGATAGGTGAAAGATTTTAAGATGTTTCATTCTTGGTGAATTAGAAATCTAAATATACTACATCGATATTAGATTTGGAAATGATACTTTGCTAATCGAAATATGCTTCTCATACTTTTCATCTAGGGTTCCTTTATCAGGCGAGTAATATCTGAACCTGTTATAATTCAATCCAGTTTCTACATACTCATATTGTCCTTGATATCTAAACGGACAATCTCCAGCAGCACCTTATTTGTTTCTTCCTCGTTGAGCGCCTGTAGTTTCTATAATTTCTTCTATGGTATGACTGTAATGCTTTTTGTTAGGGTAAAAATTTATTTGTTTTAAACTTTTTGATTCTAATAAAGGTTTCATATTTCCATCTTTAGAAAACCAGAAGTTTATTTTTTCTAAATTTGGCATTGAAGAAATGAATTCTATTGAATCAAGGTTATCTATAAACAATTCCCTGATACTCGAATTCTTTGATAAAAAGGAAAAATCTGTTAACTGTTTGCATTTTTCTATATTTAAAACTTTTAAATTGGATAATTTGCCAATTGGGTTTATATCTTTTATTTTGTTATTATAATTAATATCAAGTCTTTCAATTTTTAAATTTTCAATTCCTTCAACAGATATAAAATTTCCTCTAGTTAATCGTAATGTGATAAGACTTTCCAGATTAGATAGATTAATGAGGTTGCTTTCGGATAGAGAGATAATTAAGAGCTCTTTTAGATTATGTAGAGTATTTAAGTTAGTTACTCCTTTATTATATTTAAAATTTAGTTTTTCTAATTGTGTTAAAAAACAAAAATCTAGTTTAAATGTTTTGTTTTTAAAAGATAAACTTTTTAAATTTTCCAAAGTATATAGATTCTCAATATCATTTTTCGAAAGATTGATATGATCACTAAAGCTTAATTCCTCAATTTTTTTATTCTCTATTATATTAGTAGTATCTAGTTTTATTTTATAAAGCTCTTTAGGGTCACTAAAACCATATTCTGCGTAAGCATTAAGTGGCTTTATAGCTAAACTACTTATATTATTACTAATGGCATATTTAACTCCTTCATTTAAAGAAAAAGGATCAATACTAAGTATGTTTTTTACACTTGATTTTTCAAATTTTTTCATCAAATAGATTTTTTAAGAACACCAAGGCGTTTTACTTTTGGAGGCCTATTTCAACGAACTTCTTAAGTATCTTTAAAACATGGGAATGTTAGGTTTTTAAAGCCACGGCTTATCTATTATAGCTTTATCTTTTTATTGCTATCCCTTAGTCATACCACTATTAGTTGAAAACTGGTAGTAGCCATATTATGGAACAGTTGAGAAAATATATGTTTTAATCTTGTAATTCTTCCAACCGACCAGCATACTCTATTAAGTTTAATATACCTAAATTAGATACTTCATCTTTGGTGAATTCTTTTAAAAATCATGCATATTTAGATGGTTTTCCACTAAATATTAAGTTGTTCAAAGCTGTTTTGCCAACAACTAAATCCCAAGGGTAAATCCCAAAATAACTTTCTAGTTTTGGGTAAATACCAATTTCACGACTCATATACCACCCCGCAGAACTTAAATTGTCTTTTATATTTATTGATTTTGGGATTGAATTATTTTGACCAATAAACTTCCATTCTTTTATTGGGTTAAGATCAACGGTCGCAACCATAAATGGTTTTGATAAATCCTTGTTTGATATATTTTGTTTTAATTCTTCTAAGTCTAAAAATTTATAGTCAAAAAAACCGAAGGTAAGGGAATAACACCCTTCATCTTCATGAACATGAATTAATTATGCTATGGTATAATATTTAGTAGATTCTAACTCAATTGCATATACATCATTCAATTGAGGATTATTTTTCTTTTTTACTTTGAGCATTGTTATTTATTAGTTATTATTTACAAACAGTTCCTCCAGCGGCTTTGTATCTGTCTTCATTCATACCGTGAATCTTGTTTTCTAAATCTCCCCAGCTACCACTAGTTTGTAACTAGTGGGATTGAGATTTGTATTTCAAGGAACAATAATTTAAAACATACAATATTGTTATGGTTTCCTGTTTTTTGTTTGCTTACTCAGGCGCGGTACTAGTTACAAACTAGCACCAGGGGGTTAGATCATGTCCAAAATTTTTCGAGTTCAGAATAATTTCCAAACCAAAATTTAAAAGCTTCTTTATTAATACTATTTTTACCTGTCCACCAATCTACGGGATAGTTCCAATCCGAACTATGTGTTTTTGTTGGTGCAATCGCTAGGTTGGTATATTGATTCAATAAACCTTTATGCTTACTTGTTTCGAGTATGCTGCAGTAACCTAAGGTTTCTAATAATGCCTGTCTTTGTTCTGAATTAGATTTATAACCTTTTATTTTAGATATTTTTTTTTGAATGTCTTTTTTTACAGTCTCTTCTTCGTCAGCATTAAGTAAAACATCTATTATTTCTGAAAAAATTTTAAGATCTTCTTCTTTAGGTTTTATAGGTTTTAACTCGTTGGTTTTCTTTATATAGTAAAAATAATCTAAAAGCTCAAAACCTGTTAGTCCACCAATCTCTTCAAAAGATTCTTCGACTAATTCGGTATCAAGCTCGATTTGTTCATAGTTAGAGCAAATATCGCAAGGTGATATTCGAGAAGGTTTTTGATTTTCAACCAGTTTGAATTTATGATTAGGAAAGGTCTGCAAAATTGCAAAAACAGATAAACCACTTCTCCAATTCATATTTTTAGTACTTAAGCTAGCTAAAAATAATGACACATATTTATCTTTATTTGCTTTATCATATTCAATAAAAAGTTGTTCTATTAAATCATCATGGCTGATAATTTCTTGTTCTAATATCACTGTCATATTTATTTACATCCTAAGTCTTTAAATTCTAATTCATCTAATGAAGGTAATTGACTTGGTTTTTTACCATCTAATAGTTTATCCGCAGCTTTTAACCTTCTCTTACCTTTTGTAGTTTTTTGTTTAGCTTCCGACATTCCATTTATTTTATTTCCTCTAGCTTTGTCACTATTTCGTCCAAGTAAATCACCTTCATCTACTCCCCTTTGTTCAATACCTCTTACAGCATCTTTGGGAGTTTTAACAGGAGTTACCTTTCTCATTTTATCTCCTTTGCCAAATCTAGCTCCGTCGGTACCTTTGGTTTTAGAATGTCTTCTTCCTACATCTTTCATGCTTTGATTGTCAGAAGCTCTACCATGATAATAAGGGTTCCCACTAGAGTCTTCCAATACATAATTCCAATCGAGACCTAACGGATCAATTGTCGAATTTGTATCAGAAACGTAGGTGTAAAGATTATATTCTCTACTATTTAATCCAATAGGATCTTGACTAATATAAATTCCTGTATCGCAACTATAATAACGATATCCATTATAATACAATCCAGTTTCTACATCTTCATATTGTCCTTGATATCTAAACGGACAATCTTCCAAAGAACCTTTAGCTAACTTACGTACTTTTCCATAAATATCATACTCCACCTGCCAGGTTTTTTCGCCTTGGCTATTATACATTTCTACTGGTGTACCTAGATAATCTGTAATGATAGAGTAGGAGTCGTCTTCAGTGATCTTGGCGGCTGGTTTGAAAGTTCCTTCGTCAAATATCCACGTAATCAGATTTTCTATGGGCTCTGGTTTGCTTTCTTTTAGCATACCGTACTCATCGACTACTAATTCTGGTCTTTGATTAAGATCGTATTTCCATTCGTGGAGTGGTACGTTGCCATCCCAGACGAAGCGGGTGATTGAAGCCCTCTGTCCACCGCTGGTGGACATCTCCCCTTGAGAAGGGGAGAAACCTTTGCCATGGTTTATCTTTGCAGTACGACGGCCAAGTGCGTCATATTCAAACTCTGTGCTATTATTTTTAGGATCAACGACTTTTTTAAGTATTCCGTTGCCATACCATTCGTAATCCCAGTTTCCTTTGTTGGTAATCTTGGTAATTAGATTTCCTTCTGCATCATATTTAAACTTGTTTCCGTCTGCTTCTTGTAGTTGTCCTCCTGTTCCGTATTTTCGGTCTCCTTTCCCTTCCGTTCTGTATAAGTTTCCTACCTCATCTGGGAGTTTGTAATCGAACTGTTTGTTTTCATATCGGGCTCCTGCCAAACTATTAAACTCATCATAACTATAGGTAACTACACCATTTGTTAATCCATTAACCATTTTGGTTAATCGATCATTCACATTCCAGGTGTAGGTGCGATGGCGTGTTTCTCTATTGCCTGCTGTTACTTTATGTTGTATGGGTCTACCGGCATGATCATATTCGATGTGATTGGTAATACCACCGGGAAGTATTCTTTCTACTTCCATGCCCAGACTGTTATGAGAGAATTGTGCGTTCCAGATTTTAGCCTTCCCTTGAGGGGAGGTTGGAGGGGTGTTAACATCCCCCTCGCCCCCTTTAAAGGGGGGAACACTAGCATTCATTTCTTCGATGAGTCCAAGTTTATTTCTGCTCAATGCAATATTTGCTCCCAGACTACTTGTGATATTGATTCTATTGCTTAAAGAGTCATATTTGCTTTCTACGATATGTTCGTCTTGGTTTTCTGCAATAATTCGACCTGCTTTATCTCTGATGAGTTGTACACGACTATATTCGTTTATTGCTTCAATTAGATTTCCATTTAGGTCATAGCTATACGTTTCCCAAGTGCCATCGCTATGCTCAGCTCTGGTGATTCTTCCATTTAGGTCATACTCGTATTCGGTAAACTTATCATCGGGACGATTTACTCTTAGTACTTTTCCGGCTCGATCACGATCATACTTTCTTGTTAATCCATCAAAACCAATTTCTCTTATGATTTCTCCTTTTTCATTTCTGGAGAAACGGTAGAATTCATTATGTTCATTGGTAATGGTATTTAGTTGTTCTTCTGTATCATATTTAAAGTAGATTTTTCTACTATTCTCTTCTCTCATTTTAAGACTTCCCATCGGAGTGTAATCAAAATTAACTTCACGTTTCTTTTGATCTACCGTTTGGATAACCTCATCGTATGCATTGTATTTTAGTTTGATGATATTGGCATCTGCTTGTCTTATTTGATAAATACGGTCTAATTCATCATAGAAGAATTGCTGTTGATGATCTTCAGAGTTTCTGGTATGTAAACACCTTCCCCAAGGATCATATTCCCAGCTAGATTTTGCTCCATTTGGTAATGTAAGTTCATGAAGGTTATGATCTTCATCATAATCTAATTTTGTCCTATTCCCGGCATTATCTCTTACTTCATTAATTAGTCCTTGTTTATTATACTCAAATGATGTAACACCTCCGTCTAACCCAATAACAGCGTGTAGCCGATCATTATCAAAAGTTTTTACAACCGAACCTCCTGATGGGTCTTTGCTAAGAACCAATCTATCTTTTTCGTCATATACAAATCCAATCACAGAACCATCTGGTTGGTGTAAGCCTGTTAAATTTCCGCGTTCATCATAGCTATATCCGGTGATATTTCCTTCTTCGTCAATATCACGATAGGGTTCCATATAAGGTGTGTATTCATGGAATATATTATCACCCAAAGGATCTGTAACCTGAGTACATAAATTTAAATTATTAAAATAATAAATACTTTCTTGCCCAAGTGAGTTAGTTACTAAATTATACCCTTTATTATATTCAATGGTTCCAGAAAGAATTCCTTCATCTCCCCAAGTTTCAATACATCTGGCACCTGTTGTCTTTCCATCATATTTCCAGTAGAAAGCTTGTCCATTACGATCTGTTTTTTTGATCATTAGGTGATTTTTGTACTCCATCATTGTTACCTGATCCAATGCATCAATAATCTCAATAAGATCACCATCTTCATTATATACATATTGTATCAGTGTTCTGGATTCTCCTTGATGTCTAGCGGTAACTTTAGTAACTCTATTTTCTTCATCTAGATCCAAATCAATTTTTCTACCAGCAGTATCTATAATTTGTTCTAACCGATATATTGCATTGTATATGAATTGGATTTTAAAACCTTCTGGGTTTCTTAAGGTAGTTGGTTTATAGAGTGTATCCGTGTATTTGGTAAATGTATATGTCTGTTGTGATTCGTGATCAGTAATTTCGTAGGTTTTTCCATCTATAAACGTTAATGTTAGTTTTTCGGTTCTATTATAGGAAGATTCATTTTCTAAGACTAATAGGGGGAAAGAAGTTATTCTTCCGTCGGGTAATCGCATAACAATCGCATCTTCGTCATAATCGATGTGTAACGCCAGATCATAGTTACAATGCATTCCGTGTCCCATCATTCCTTCATATCCAGAATCTGAGTACCAATTACGTTCCCAGCGAATTGGTATGGAACCACCAATACTAAAATCTTCTCCTTCATAAACCATACGACCTGTAATTAAATCTACAGGTTCGAATCCCATTTTACACATCTTTTTCTTTAATCCACTAGTTGCCGGTAATGCGTGGTTGAGTTTTGTAAGTCCTTTTTTAGCAAGTTTTCCTGCTCCTTTCATTAATGCTCCGAAACCATAAGACATTACTAAAGCCATAAGCATTCCTAATAAATCGGGAGCATATGGTCCACCTACATTTACTGGTTTCCCCATAGGTAAGGGAATACTCATAGATGAAGGTAAATATAAGCTTGGAATAGGTTTCATTTTTTTACCAGGTGTTAATGATAGCGGCATTCCGATATCATTACATGTCATGGTCATATACCCAGCAGGAGTAAAGTAGGCGTCTTCTGCGCTTACTTTTGTACTTCCAAAAAAGTTCATAGAATCATGTCCGATCATCGGAGCCATAGCAAATGGCCCACCCATAGGAATATGAATCATTGTACCGATCATACCGGCGGTACCACTATTTCCTTTGGGAACACAATTAACATTTACGGTAGATCCTATTATAGGAACATAATCCATTGGATCTACTACCATACCAATATAGGGATGCGGTATTGGAACTGGAACTCCAGGTGGAATGATTACAATATGTATGTCAATTCCGATAACAGGGGTAAAATGTTTGCTTGCTAATAACATGTCTAGAACCAGTTTAAAATTGAAAGACTCTTTTTTTTCATTTCTTTACGGTGCGCTTCCACAGTTGATCTCCATTCTTCTCCTTCAATTTCTTTCATAAAGATGTCTATGGAATCGCATTCGTTCATTTCTCTGTTTTTCTCTACGATATTGTAATAATCTGCAGCTATATATGCCAAGCAAGTAGATTTTATCATTTCTGGTACTAATGAAACACCAAATTGATATGCTTTAGTAACAATATCTGTATATCTTTTTTGGTCTCTTTTCTTAATAACATTGTATCCTAACCACCAAGCGGTTAATGCTTGTGGTCCGAAACCGTATTCAATTGAAATATCTGCTTGTTTGCAAAATAGATCTGCTGCCTTATCTTTTTGTTTTTGTAGCTGTTTGCAACTAGCTTGATACCCGTAATTCTGTATAATAATGGGTTTACAGGTTTCATCTCCGCCGGATAATCCTTGTTTCGCAATAGCTAATCCTTTCTGCAGTAATTCTTCTATGATTTTATATTCTTTAAAATTAAAAAGCATTCCGGCATAAATTACGTGGGCTGTAGCAAAAGCAGATTTACTTCCGGATTTCTGAGTAACCGTTAACCCTTTCTTTCCCCATACGTGGAGTCTTTGTACATTCTTTTTGGTAACACTTTTAGACATTTCGATCATACATTGTCTAAACTGTACTTCTGGGTCATTAGGATCTCCTGCAGAAGCTATTTTATTAATAGCTCCTTGTAGATCCAGAGGAACAGCAAGTGAGGTCGATATATCATTATGATTTTTTATAAGCTGATCAAAGTATCGCTCTTCTACATAATCAAAAAACATTAATCTTACTTTATCGGGCAAACCTAATTGCATAAGCCAATCAATCCATTTGTCATAGTCTTTAGTTTCTTCAACGGAATAAGGATATAGCGATAATGTTAACGGAAGTTGTGGGTTTGGCATTGCTTTCTGAAAAGTGCTGAGCATTTCTAATAACAATACATCACAATCGGTATTTTCATTTTCTAGTTTTGTTTCGAATTCTGAAACACCCCAATTAAATTTTAGATTTTTTGTATCTAAATCTTGTTGTAATTTTTCATCTTTTTTAAACGTATCAATCCAATCTTGAATTAATTTTCTGCTATGGGTTTCTTTACTTTCAAAAGCAGTAAGTAGTACTAATGGAACATCTGGCAACCCTCCATTAGGAGTAGATTCTAAACGCAAGAAACCTTCATACAATCTAGCTTGGTCAGGTTTTATTAACCATCTAACAAGTTGTATATGATCATTAGGGCTTACTTCATCAATCCATTTTTGTTGAATTGTAGTAATTAATTGCGCTATGGGATTATGTTCGTTATTCATCTCGTATTAACCGCAGTTAAGGTTTAATAATCCTCCTTTTACATTTGTCATTGCTGTGCCGTCAATATCGGTCATACCTTTACTGGTAAGCTTTAATTCGGCTTCTCCTTCTACTAAAGTACTTGGTGCTCCGATTTCTACCTTTGCTTTACTGTTAATAGTCACTTTTGCACTTCCATCGTTTAGGATTTCTTTAGAGGTAACATTTACATTATTGGTACCATCGATGTTTACAGTTTCCGTGGCGTTGATATTAATTTCTTTAGATGAAAAATTAATTTTCTCTGGCGCACTAATGTTTATTTCTTTTTTAGAGGTATCTAAAATAATTGAATTACCGTTTTTATCAGTTATTGTTATGGTCTCTTTCCCATCTTCATCAGAGAATGATAGTGTATGTCCACCACGAGTTTTTATTGCTTTGATATCATTTTTTTCGCTTTTCCAATCACCAGCATTACTACCTCCAGTAAAGAGTGCTCCCATTACATAAGGTCTTTCTGCATTACCACCTTCAAAACCTACAATAACTTCTTCATCTTTCTCTGGTGTAAATTGAAAACCTTTTCCCCCTCCGGCATGAGCAGTTAAAACACGAAGCCAAGGAGTTTCTTCTCCACTAGCTTTCTGCCAAGGGAACTGTACTTTTATTCGACTCATACCATCTGGATCAGCATTATCCATTACGGTGGCAACTTGTGATTCACTTTTTGGAAAGGCCATCATATTGGTATTAGGATATACATCCAGATCTGCAGTTACGCCCACAAAACGGTTTTGGTATTTTCCATTTTCTGTAGAGTTATGTGAAACACTAATAATTCTAAAATTTCCGTAATCAGATTGTTCTCCTTTTATTTTTACGACTTGTCCTAAATGTACTCCTGGATTATCGCTTACTCCATGGATTTGAACTTGTTTTATTTCTGTAGCTTTTTTTTGTTGTTCTACATGCTTATCTAATCGTTTCTTTAATTGAGGATCGTAATAGGAGTTTACATATACACTGGTTTCTTTTGCAAATATTGTATCGCTTTTCTCGCTTGTAAACCCATTGAATCCATTAACACCGGAATTTACCTGAGCTGTTGCCATTTCGTGTTGCTCATCTGTTAAGTAATCGTTAGTGAAATATTTAAAGTTATTAGGGCTAGGGTTTAGGTTTAAAGAGAATTCTTGTAAATCATGACCATAATTTAATTCTGTAGTGTCTTTATCCTCTGGTTTTCCGAATACGAGTTTACTTCCATCATAAAAAAACCATTCACTGTATTGCGCAGCTAATCTACTAACATACTCAAAAGCGCTTTCATTATGTTGTACACTATAATGGAGGGTTTCAGAATTCTGAGGATTGATATTGGTTTCTAGTTTGGACTTATCATACCCTTGAAACGTTTTGTCTAATATTTCAGAGAGCCCCACATCGCTATGTGAGTCGTAATGTGGTCCATCATCGGTTATAATACTGCAGCTGTGTGCTTTTATAGAAACCATATCGCCACTTTGCTGATGAAATCCTTTTGTATTGCTAACGGAAGTTACTATTCCTTTAAATTCCAGTTCTTTATATCCGTTAGTGGTATCAAGAGAAGAAACTTTTACAGTCAGAATCTCACCTAGATAATTTTTACTTTCTGATGCTATTTCTCCTGAGATATTCTCTAATACATCCATTCTACATAACAGTTCAAGAACGTGATGGGAATCGATTTCTTGATGAAGCATTAATCTTTTATATGCAGATATTGGAGATCCGCCTATAAAAATTTGTGTATTTGATTGCAGAGCCATAATTTTTCGTTGTTTTCAGTTTTATAGAGTACCCTAATACTAAAAATTCTATATGTATTTACATTTAGTGTACTATTACCTTGTATAGTTAACTTTATAGACAATCTGAACGATTTGGGGGAAGAGTTCTGAGTATATACGAAATGTCTAAAAAATGTCAAAAATTGTATTTAACAATCTATTATAAAAATACTTAATTTTTTAAAAACGATATAGTTAACAAAGTTATTTTTATGTTTTCCTACATAAAAAAGGGTTGTTTTCCCCATTCATTTTTGTTGTCATCAACTTTATATACAGAAGTTGATGAAAATGTTACCCAAATATTCAAAAATGTTTTATGTGTGTGGTTTTATAGTCTGAGTATTTGCTTTAAAATTTTTATAAAACGAGGTTGTGATTCCTTACCTTTTCATTTCTCTAATCCAAATATCTAATCCTGTAGAAGTATTTATTCGTTTTTTCGGTATTCTATTTTCGTTATAAAAAGAGGAAAGTATTATTTAAGTGATTGTTTCTTACTTTCTAAAATTTTCCCGTCTAAAGGAATACTCATTTTACCTCTTACATTATTATATACTCAAAAATATACTTCATTATAATTAATTAAGAAACCTGTTTACGAATAAGAGTATTAAACCGATTAGTAATAGCATAAAAATCAAACCATATTTACTGATTTTGTTTGGCAAATCACTTTTAGATAATTTATCAACCAATGTGTCACTAATTACTAGTTCATTCTCAGCTTTTTTGATAATCAATTCATTCTTTTTATTATATGCTGCTGTACCTTTTAGGATATATTCTTTATCATCTTGTAATAATAGATTCTCAGTATGTGTACTACCCGATATTTTTTTATCGGTCTGATTAACGTTAAGAAGAAATATTGAAATGTTTTTAGCTTTTACTTTAATCTTACCGGTATGGTCTTCGATATAGAAATCATTACAATCTGTATCAGATGATATTGTCTCCCATTTCATATGCCTATCCTGTTCTTTTGATTCAGATATTCCTCTATCAATAGAACTTACACTTCTTTTTCTCGATGAATTGAAACGCATAATAGAATAGTTGTATCCTATGCAGTCTGATTTCGTCATCGGGGAAGTCATTGTATCGATTTGTTTTAGTTTTCCTTTTATTTCCACAAATCCGGTTGATATATCTTTAATATCCGAGATTATTGGCATTATTCTTCTTTTCCTTTTTTTCCGCTTTTGAGATTCTCCTATAATTATTATGATTACGAGAAATAAGAAAAATAGTATTATTGAAGAGGTCATTCTTTTAGTTTAAGATAAATGAAATGATAATAGATTATTTGATCAATACTGTTTTTTATTTTCTTGAAAAAAAACTATATTGCTAATAAGGAATAAAATAAGAAAATTTTTTTCATTTATATAAATTATTTTCTTTCCGATACTTTACCAATTTTCCACAATCTATCCGAATAATGTAAACAAAAAGCATAACACGCTATTGAAATAAAAACACCACTGTATAGAATAATCTCTATGTTTATATTTATACTAAGAAGTATACCTAAAAAAAGAAGATTTACGAAAGCAGCCATTAGGGTTCCTGTAGAAATAGGACCTAACGTATTATAGAGTACTTTTATTGGCTTAAGAATAAAACAGAGAATACTTAATATAATACCTAATCCTATATTTCCAAAAGTAAATATTATAACTAATATCCCTTTATGCATATTGTGATCCTCAACCCATTTAAGTATCTCATCTAATTCCATCTCAATTAAAAATAGATTTATAAACAACAAAAAAAATGATGCATATAACTAGAAACACAATAAAAAAACCAGCTTTATTTTTCATAAAAGGGATGTCTTTATAAACAAATTCATAAAAGTTCTTATCCATTATAACGAAATCTTTTTCACCTTTTACTATTTCTAAATTACCATCACCGTTTTTAATAATTGTACCCGAAAGAATGTATTCTGTATTATCTTCTAATAATAAATTTTCTACATCAAGAAGTGTTTTAGAAAGCTTTTTCTCTGATCTGTTTACATTAACCTGTATAGAAATATATTTAGCATTTATTTTTATTCTTCCAGTATCATCTTGGATATAGAAATCTGTACTTTTAGATTCTGTTCTATATGTTCGCCATCCTTTACTTCCTCTTGCTCTTCTTACTCCTGCAGTTCTATATGAAAGCTGACTGTAATTATAACCAATACATTTAGTTTCTGTGATAGGTGATTTTATATGGTTTATTGACTTTAATGTACCTCTAATCTTGACAAACCCTTTAAAAAGTGTGTTTATTTTAGAAACTTCAAGAGTTTCAATAGGGTTTGGCTTTTTCTTTTTAAGAACACCATATAAAATCATTCCTCCAATTAATAGAAAAAATAGGACGTCCGAAAAGTCAAGAGAAATTAAAGTTAGTAATATGATAAGTTCCACCGGATAAAGTTAATATAAGATAAATTCATCGCTTCCTACAGGCTTGTAAAATAAGAAATTCCACTTATTATGATTTAAAAATTTAATGTTTATCCATCAGTTTACGAAAATCTGGAAACCTTTTAGGTAACTTTAAGCCAAATGCATAATATATTCCATAGATTACAAAATACAATGGAATCAAACCAAGTACCATTAGTAGTACATTCAAATGGGTAGTAGCATTGGATACTGTTTTTGCGGTTCTCTCATTATAGCGAATCTCATAGGGTTTTTTCTTATCTGGGGGTGTTCTGGAGGTTATACTTAGTTTTTTTGTAATAGAATCCAAAGACTTTTCTGGTTTAAATTTTACCGTTATTTGTTGTATTGTCAAAGGGGATTTACCGCTTCTTCGTTCTTGTTCATAACTATCTAGCTCTACGATGGTGGCCTGATACTTATCCGTGGTTACTTTTTGGTATAAACCTTCTACGGATGGACCAAAAAGAAAAACACATAAATAGCATAGGACGGTATAGCTACTAAATACAATACCAAAAAGAAAGCATCCTGATTTTTTTGATTTATCTCCTTCATTACCTTGTAAGCGTTTTTTTATTTGATAAGAAATCCAAAAGGTGATTCCAAGGATAATAAGATTATGATATGGTTGCATTTTGTTTGCTTCAGATAATTTTTGTAAATATTAGATATCTACAAAAATATTTAATTCGTTAAATTACCTCAAGTTTAGCATTTGGTTTTGGGCGGTGTAAAAGGAAACGGTAAAAGCCATAAGAAAATGAATTTTTACCTTTTTTAACATATTTTGAAAACAGTGCAGAATCCCATTGATTATATGGTCCGATTTGTTCTAAACCAACCATTTTTCCATTACCATAAAATACTAATCTAAAGTTTTCTAAAGGCATCATTTTAAAATTATCTTGCTTATAATCTTCGAAATACGAATTCCATTGTTCTTTTACATCTTCTTCTAAATGATAAATTTGCTGCGCCATTATTCTTTCATTATTAAACAATTGATTAGCAAGTTTATCTCTTTTTTTATTCTGAAAGTTTTGTCGCAATTCTTCATATATAGCAACGGTTTCTTCTGTTAGAGCTTTTAATTCATCAGTATCATTGGTCAATAAATTAACTGATTTACTCCATCCATCAATAGTATAAGGTACTGAAACTTCAAAACTATCAGTATGTTCATAGACGGGTAGGTTGGGTTGGGTGAAATACGGAATATCTATTCCTTCTGCTTTCACATATTTTACTTCTTTGGGAGATTCCCACTCAAATACAGAATATTCGCCGGTTGAAACACCTTCCATGAAATCATCCGCTACAATCTCTATATTAAGTTGAGAGTTGCCTAGTTTAGGATGTTTAATTTCGGTTTTACGATCTATAACGGGAGGTAACATTCGGACGGTAATTTGTTGCATTCCACTTTTTAATATTCCATAATTAATAGGAGCATAAGCACCATTAATCACTGAACCTATTTTATTTGAATTAATAAAAAAAACCTTTCTATCATTGATTAAAATCTCGAAATTACAATTGGCAGCTACGACTCTCACTCCATAATGGGTTTCTTCTTCGTAATGTTCTACTGTTTTGTGTAATTCTAGGATATCTTGTTGAGTGTATTCAGTTGTAGTCATTTTTTTATTTTGTTGTGACTGACCACAGGAAATTATTGTGATCAAAAGAATGGTGTTTAATATTTTTTTAGTGATCATTTGTGCAATTTTACAGCTAATTTACTAAAGGAATTTTAAAATCTAAAGCAGCTTCGTAAGGATCCATAACTACAAATTCACCCCCTGCTTCGGCATCAATTTCGCCAATAGCTTCATCACTATCTTTAGAACCAAATTTACCCGAACCCTTGGCAGCTACAGTTACTGTTAATCCGTGAAATGTCAATTTAGGGTTAAGATATACTCCATCGGGATAATCTTTGTCATTCTGTACCCATTCGACAAATCCAGAAATAGTGATTCCGGTTACTACACTAGCATAAGCACTTAGTTCTACAGCTGCTTCATAACTCCATGCTTCATATTTTTTCTGATATTTAATCCCTGCATATACTTCCATTTCGATACGTCCACCTACCTCCATAGGCGCGTCATCTTCTTTATCTTTTAGATCCTTAATATCTCCTGGTGTAATATTACTTTTTCCTGAAGCAGTGTTATATTGTAAGAATCCTTTTGCAAAAACAGCTCCGGTTACTGTTAGATCTAGCCTTATCTCAAATCCTCCCATTTCCATCATTCCCAATGCAAAATATACTACGGGATGGGATTTCTGTACTAATGCCATAAAATTAAGTACAATTTCTGCACCTATAATCGGATCTAGAATTGCAGTAAGTTCTAAATTTGTACCTATTTCGTTTTGCTGTTGACTTTTAGGATTTTCTGCATACCAACTTCCAGCTAAAGCAACAGATGGGGGTACTATATTGACAGAAGCTAAAGATTTTGGTTTAAAAGCTTTGAGAATTGCCGCCCTTTTTTCTGCGATCTCTGCATCTGAAATATCAGGTCTTTTCTTTTTGCCCTTAGTTTTACCTTTGATATTTCCTTTCTTTTTTCCTCCAAAAATATCGTCAACAATTTTCTTAAATCGTAAGATAGTTTTAAGAAGTTCAACATATTTCTGGTATCCAGCTGTTACCTCAAAACGTTCTGCTGGGCGATCCCAATCTGCCCATAAGGATAATATGATATCTGACAACCCATCTTCGATGGCGTCATCAAAGTCATACATATCCTTAAACTTTGGTTTCTTTTTGTTTAATTCAGGATCGTTGTTTGCTTTTTTAACCTCTTTTTTTACATATTTATTTTTATCTTTTTTGCGATCTTCTACATTTTGTAAATATTTATCTTTCTTTTTTTGATATTTTTCCTGTTGTTTATTAAAACTTTTTTCACGCTTCTTGATTTCGTTTAATTTCTTCTTCGCTTTAGCCTTATCTTTTCCTTTTAATTTAGCAATCTTTTTTTCCTGTTTCTTTATACGTTTTTCATTCTTTTTCTTATCACCATTAATCTCGTCTATAAGACCTTCATATTTGTCAGCCATATCTTCATTACGGGCTATCTTATCATCATAAGTTTCTTTTGCTTCTTTATCTACTTTCTCAATTCGAACTTGATAATCTTCATATTTTTGACGAACGTCTTTAAACGCATCCAAATCACTATTATAACAAAACTGTAGTGTCCATTTAATGTCAGGATATACATCTACATTAATAATTGCTTCTGGTTGCCTACAGGTATGAATCTTAATAGGGTATTGTTGTATATTCTTTTTACTTGCTGGCCAGATATATTGTATCACCTCTCCTAAGGTTTCATTATCCGTAGTTTTACCATATTGATATGGTACCTCAATAATTACTTCAGTATCAGATAAAGCTTTGTCACTATATGTTTTTTTTGGCCGATTCCAAGCCTTACCTGATTTTCTAGATGCGCCTCCAATAATAGATTTTAAACCTAAAGAACCAAAAACATGATCTTCATTAAACTCTCCATTGTCATTATTATCTCCGTGACTTCCATCTTCTTGTTCAAATTCGAGCCCTTTTACTTTAATTTTATCAGCATTAGTAGCTCGATATCCCTTGTCCTTTTTGGAAGATTCTATTACAACAGCTTCTTCTATAGAGGATACATCAATTACCTTATCTTTATGATATAGATTTTCACTCCCAATTAGTAAACAGTTTTTAGTATCTGTATCTAATACAATCTTTACTTCTTTTCTGCCATGTCTGGGTCCGGCAACGGCAGCAAATGACATGACTTCTGGTTTTAAGCCTTGTGTAGTGTCATAAATAACGCCGGTAGTTTCTTCATCTCCTTTAAAATAAGTAGCTTCTATCTTTGTAAAAAAACAAGGTTTAAACTCTGCAACATCTGTGACAATTTTTCCAATAGTTGTAGGTTTATTACCCGATTTGGTAGCATTGTTTACTTTCTTTTTTTCTTCTTCAGTTGGTTTTTTTACAACTAAAGCATTTTTGTCAAAAGCTGTTTTGTGTTTACCATCGATGTTGAACTCTATAATAGGAATGATATTAATTGTATTGCCCGCATAATCCCATCTTTTTTCTAATCGTATGTCGATTACTACTTTTTGTACTTTACTAGTAGAGTCTTCGGTATCTTGTAACACCTTTACTTCTCTACTAAAATATTGAGCCAATGTATTATCTGGATTATTTACATCTTCATCTAAGTCAAGCTCATATTCAAAGGATTTAATATCCTTTAACCATACTTTTATTTCATGACCATATAGACCAGTGGTATAAATATGTAATTGAACGGCTTCTGTAAAGAATTTAGAACCACTTATTTCATTTCCGTGAATATCTCTCCATTCTACCTTATCAATACTGCGCTTTCCAATGGAATTAATAAAATAACCAAAAGGAGCTTTAAATTGAGGATCATGACCTGGTATTACAGGTTCTACCCAACCCAATCCACCTCCGGAATATACAGTAGGAACTCTAAAGCTTGCTGTAGCTCCTTTTAAACCTTTATGAAAACCTGAGTTTTTAGGGCTGTTATAAAACATATTAGCGATCCACTGAATATTTTTTATTTCTTCATCAGTATAACCTTCTGTGTCGGTGAATTCTAAAGAAACACTAACGCCCGGATCTAACGTTATTAAATGTTCTGAATCATTAACTACTGCTTCTGTAGCCGGAGTGAGTATTTTTATACTGTTTTTACTTGCCATAATTCATCTACTATTTAATCTCTTTCTTTTTATTTACTATAAAACCAAGCTAATAAGATCATACCTACTGAAATGACAAAAGGTATTTTCCATAATAATTCAGAAGGTTTATATACAATATATAAAATGGTTGTTATTACTAATAAAGCTAATGTAATTCCTCCAAAAATTATCATTCTAATGAATCCTCCAGGAACATGGGTATGACTCGTAGAAGGTATTAGATACCAAATACAGCTTATAACTTGTAATATTATGATTATTATAGGTGCAAATTTTTGAATCATCTTATATTTTTTAATTATTCATAGTGCGTTTCTACAGAGCCCGCTTTATGAGTTCCATAACTTTTACCATGCTCATCCTTTGCAAACTTGTATACGGTATTTCTTAGATAGTTTTCTAAGTTCTTATCTTCACTATTTTGCTTAAAGAACATTAAAATTTTGTAAGATGCATTGATCGCATCTTTCGCTCCTTTTATTTTTACTACTTGGTCATCGTTAGCGTCAAGCACAGATACTCCATCTTTTTTTGGTCCATATTTTTGAGCCCGAGTCCAGTCTTCAGGATCTATAGCATCAGATTCACCATGCTTATGTGCATCTTGATTGTTATAAGATTGTATGTTTTTTATAGCTTTATTACCATCTCTTATGATATGTGCATCTGAAAAAGAGTCCTGAACCATATGCAAGATTTTACCCATATGAAATAACCCGTGATAACTTTTTTCTTTGGCATCTGGGTTTGCTTTTTTTACAGATATTGCCTTTTTGTACCACTTTATTGCTTGTTCTACAATTTTATCGACCACTTGCTGATTCGTGAAATCTCCAGTTGGTGCCATAGAGTGCCAAAACTGAAGATCTCCGTGATGCGTTCTATAAGCCATGGTGCCTTCTGTATGCTCATCTCTAAAAGTTCTGTAATAACAGGTTTCTACAGAGTTTTCATCACCACAAGGTACATCTGGCCAAGCACAGCCTTCATCTAATCGGTAATCATACTTTAATCCAGCTTTTTTTGCAGCTTGTTTTGTAATGTTTTCGTGTACAGCTCCTTGTCCTCGGATTTTAAAGAATTCTACAGTTATTTTTTCTCCAGATTTAAGTGTAACGATTCCGTGGTCATCACTATCATCTTCTACAAATAGTAAATCTTTTGCTTTATCTTCTCTATTGGGTTGGTTTTGTTTTACAGAAGCCTTAAACTTTCTAATGCTACCATCTTCCCCTTTTATATTGAAAGATGCATATTCAAAATCTTTACTAAGTAACTTATTATATCGTATAAAATCAGCAGCGAATAGTGTTCCTTCATCTCCTGAAGCATCACCACCAATACTATCATATTCGTTTCTTATAAGATCCTCTATATAGTGACCTGTTTCTTCAATCATTGCTCGAAATAACATCCAATTGGCAGCGGGTTCTTTTTCTGCTTTTAATACCCATTTTTCATTAAGATGTATTGTTTTATCCTTATAATAGGCTACTTGAGTTTCTGATAAGGATTTTTCAATTTGCCATTGGGGTGGCGGTACAGCACCTTTTGTGAGATCATCCTTAAATTCTTTAATAGCAGTGTGTTTTATTCCTTTTCCAAAAATTCCTCTTAACCCTGCTATAAATGGTTTGGAGGAGTCATACTCCATAGTTTCTGTGCTATCCAGAAAAGGTGCTTTCAAATCACCAGTACTATTTATGTACAAGTCTGTAGTTACGGAGACAACTCTTTCTTCTTCTTTTCTAACCCAATCTTCTTTTTCCGTCTCCAAATCATTATCCTGAGACTCGACCATTTTTTTTACATTCACCAATGGATTTAATTGGCTTTGTACTTCTTCATCTGCTTGTTCTACACTACTGCTACCCGCAGCAGCTGTTTGACCGTGCCAAGTAAACTCTACACTTGGTGAACCTGAGATAGCGCACATAGCTTTACTCTTTTCAGTAAGTATTTGCCCTTGATTAGATAATATCACTTTATCATAGAAATCCTGCCATTGAGTTATAGCAGGAACACAAGGTAAATATCCACTAGAGCTAGGTTGTAATTTACATTGACCAAAAGTTTTTGCTTTAAGCGGCATACCAATATCCATAGTATTAGCAATCAGCTTTTTACTACCTCCAGAATCATTTATATATTCTTTCTGTTGAGTTAGTACAACCAATGTATCAGGCATCGTACCAAATTGACACTTACACATTGCTCCATCTACTACCACATGTCCTGTACTCATATTTTTTAGTGTATATTAGCTATATTGTTCCTCTTATTTTCCAAAGAAAAAGAACCGTTTTTTCTTCTTTTTTGATATGTTTTTTTCCTCTTCTTCACTTATTTCAAAAAGAGCAGCTCTCTTAACTGAAGATAACGGAGTTTTGTTTTTTAAATTATAGATCTCAACAGTCATCTTTTTTTCTTTCCCTGAAGGGAACTCCAAATTACAAATTCCTGTAATAGCATCCGCAATTAATGAATCTTTATAGATTTGGTATTTTAGATCTAATTTACCTTTAACTACTTTTTTAATTTTATCAATAGAAATGAGATTTCCTCTTAATATGTCTCTTTCGCTTCTTTGATCAATACACTTTCCTTTTTGGTTGATGATAACATCATTTTTTTTATGTGAATGTGTACTTATTTTGTTTTTTGTTTCAAAAATTACTCCAGGAGAGTAGGGGATAAACGGTAATGATATTTTATTCTTTTTTTTGTCTTTCAAATTAATGTTGTACAATGGAGAAAAAAATATGGTTATAAACCAGTCTCGTTGCAGTACAAGATCAGTCAATTGATTCGTATTATTAATCACAATATCCATGTTTTTTAATAATAGTTGGATTTCTTTTCCTTTATAAGATTGGTTAATGCTGGCTTTTTCAGTTTCCCATCTTTTTATAATATCTTCCTGATTCAGTATATTAACTACTAATCCTTGTCTATTTACCTTAAGCAATAAAGGGTATAATACCTTGCCACATCGTTCTGATAATTCATCTATAAGTATGTTGGGAGCTTTTTCATTTATATAAATCTGATGTTTCAGAACCTCAAATTCGAAATGATTATCCTCTGTTTCATCTAAACATATTACGTCAATTTCATAGTGAATCTGAAGTCTTTTCTTTTTTTCATCTTCTGAAATTAAAAGAACTCCATAGGTGTTTGCTACACCTAAAGGTTTATAGGAAAAATGATCAAGTTTACCATCCTCGGTTTCTTCTATAATACTAGTTCCAATATCCAGTCGAGCCATTATACGTAATTACTACTACTAAAATAGTTTTATTTTATCGTCTGCCTGAATGTCAACTTGTTTGGAGCTAACCAGTTCCATGTTTTGCTTGGAGCTTTCTATTCTTACTTTTTCACCGTTGTCTAGAATTTCTTTAGCAACTAATGTTTTATTCTCTTCAATAGTTTCTGTAGAGTTTTTTGCTGATAGTGCAGCGTCTTCGGTAACTCGCGTAATCATATTAGTACCTGCATTGACTTTAATTTCCTCAGTAGCGTTGATTTCAATGTTTTTCGCATTGAAAGTCATTGTTTCTCCGGCAGAAATCGTGATGTTATTATTAGCAGTATCTATATTTATGATATTTTGATTTTTATCAGTAATAGTAATGAATTCTGCACCATCGGCATCGTTTAGCTCTACTGTATGACCGCTTCTTGTTCTTAAAGCTTTTACGTCATTACTCTGAGTATTCCAGCCAGCAGGATTAGCTCCTCCGGTATACAGCGTGCCTAATACATATGGTCTTTCTGCATTACCACCTTCAAAACCAATTAATACTTCTTCATCAATTTCTGGAATGAAATGAAACCCTTTTTCTCCACCTGCATGAGGAGTTACGATTCTTAACCAAGGTGATAATTCGCCATTTTGTTTTTGCCAAGGAAATTGCACGCGGATTCTTCCGATTCCGTCTGGATCACTATTTTCCTTTACAATGGCCACTTGGGTTTCGCTTTTCGGAAACGCCATTAAGTTAGTGTTTGGGTAAACATCTAAATCTGCTGTTACTCCTTCGAATCTATTTTGATAGCGTCCATTTTCTGTATTTGTGTGTGTAACACTAGTGATTCTAAACCTTCCATAATCAGCTCCATCTCCTTTAATAGTTACCACTTGACCAATTTTCACACCTGGATTATCACTTGATCCTTTAAATACTACTTGTTTTATTTCTTCAGCTTTTTTCTGCTGTTCGACATGTGTGTCTAATCTCTGTTTTAGAGAAGGGTCATTGTATGAATTTAAATATACATTAGTCTCATTTGGGAAAATTTCATCTCCTTTATTACTTGTAAACCCGTTGTATCCGTTTACCCCAGAACTTATCGCACTCGTAGCTTTTTCATGTTGTCCATCAGTTAAATAATCATTGGTAAAGTATTTATACTTATTTGATGTAGGTTTTAGATCCAGTGAAAATTCCTGTAAATCATGACCATATGTCAGCGTAACTTCTTCTTGATCTTCTGGTCTACCAAATACTAGAGCACTTCCGTCATAGTAAAACCATTCACTATATTGTGCTGCTAATCTACTAGTATATTCAAAAGCACTTTCTTTATGCTGAACACTATAATGAATATTGTCGGAACCAGAAGGATTAAAAATAGTTTCCAATTTAGATTGGTCATATCTTTTAAAAGTCTCGTCTAAAACGGTTCCTAAATCTACATCATTAAAAGAATTGTAATGTGGTCCATCATCTGCAATGATACTGCAGCTATGAGCTTTTATGGTTACCAAATCACCATTTTGCTGATGGAATCCCATTGTGCTATTTACGGCAGTAACTACACCTTTAAATTCGAATTCTTTATAACCAGAAAGCGTACCTATAGATGAAATCTGCACTGTAATAACCTGTCCAAGATAATTTTTGGTTTGGGATGCAATGTCTCCCGTAATATTTTCCAGAACATCCATCCTGCAAACTAACTCTAATATATGGTGCGCATCAATTTCTTGATGTAGCATTAATCGTTTGTAAGCATTTATTGGTGATCCGCCAATAAATATTTGTGTAGTAGATTGTAATGCCATACGTTTTATGTTTTTAGTGATTCATCAACTTATAATAAGTGGATAAGACCGTTTTACTCAATTTTTATAAAGTTACTATTTTTAAATTAGAGCCTACTAGTGCCTTAGTTTTTTCATTAAAACTAATGTCTGTTTTTTTAGTATATCCTTTGGAAAAGAAAAAGCTGTACGTTAAAAGCTGTTTTTTTAAAAACTCTCATTATACCGTGTAAGCATAGTATTATTTATCTCCGCATAAGTGTTACTATAATTTAATGAGAAAACACCCACGTAAGTAAAGGTGTCTTCTATTAAAGTAAATATGTGAGAACAACGAGGATACTTTTTAATTCCCAACCATTCATAAACTTTAAGTGCGTTATACTTTAGAAGGCCAATTATTGGTAAACGTAGTTCCTTTAATTGATATTTCTTTTGCAGAAAGTACTAAATGTATTTGTAAAGGTTTTGCGCTCTCCGCATTAAAATGCTCAGTATATTCAATACAATAAGCATCTTTAATCTCTACATTTTTAAGACTAGACATATTGTCTCTTCTAAAAAAAGTAATTTTACAATTTTTGGTAATAGTTGGAGATATAGACCAATCTAAATAATCAGTATTTGCTGTGGATTCTATAAGTAAACTAACTTGTCCTCCCTGTGGCTTTGCACAAGGTCTCCCTGTGTAATCTGTATCTTGTCTGAAGGTAAAAGAGCAATCCAAAATGTTTATCTCTTCCCCATCAAGATCTAATTTTGCTAAAAATGACATAAGTAATAATTTTAGTATTAATAACTACTTTGTCAGTTCCATTATTATTTTCATGAATGAAGGTGAATAGAGGAAATGACGACTTAAGATAAGAAAGGGAGTGAAAAAACACTCCCTTAATCTAAACCTTATATAAAACTATGTGGATTATACCCACTCGTTTACATGCTCACCGTTTCCTACACCGATTTGTCTGGCAGAAATAGTAATTTTTTCTGTCATTGGGTTTTTTCCTGTAGCATCAAAGTTTTCGTTATACTTAACTGCGTATGCATCAGTAAAATTAAGTTCTTTTGATGTTGCTTCTGTATCTCTCTTTAAAAATACAACAGAACCGCTTCTCATTTCGAAGTTATTGAACATCCAATCAGATAAACCAGTATCTGATGTAGATTCTACTTCAATAGTAAGCATACCACCTCTGGTAACAGATGATGGACGACCAGTTGCATCAGTTTCCTGAGATAAACCATAGTGGCAATTTAGTACATTGTACTCTTTTCCACCTACTTTTAATTTTGCTTTAAAAGACATAATAAATAATTTTTAAGTTAATAATAATAATTAATAAATATAATAAATGTAACTTGTACAGTGTAAAGATAGTAAAATATATCTAGATCTAAGTATTATTAGATTGGTAAGTAATCTGAAATCAGTAAATTAAGAAAGAAAAAGACTACACTGTTTTCAGGGAATTTGCACTTCGTCGTGAAGTTTGTCTAACAAAAAAAAGATCTCAACGAACATTTGTGAGATCTTTTTTAACAAATTTTTAACATATTTTTTATGCTCTCTTGCAGATGATTATGTCATTTTCTTTAATGTTGTTTCCTTCTATGGTTCTAGTAAAATCTACATGAGTTTGTATGCCCATCCAATTAGGTTTAGTATAAAAAATCCATCCATATGGATTGTTTTTATCATCTAAAAACTCTATTTCTCCTTCAGGGTGTCTATCGTTATAATCATTGATAAAGAAGTAGAAAAGTTTTCCAAATTCCATTTTCTCAGGAGCTTTTAATCTGAAATTACTTAATTCTTCTATATTTTCTCCTTTGTTGAATTCAAATGAAATAACTAAAGGATTTATTAGTTCATCGTCTTTAGGGTCTTTCATTTTCTTGTCAATAGGGTAGAACCATTTCTTGTATATCGGTACAGGTACAGAAACGGCAAATTCGTATAGTTTTACAATTATGATGGGGACGAGGAAACAAATTGATGATGCGGCAAATATATATTTGTATTCAGGTTTGTAAATACCAACTACAAATAGGAATGTAATAAGACCAATAAATATAGTAATTATTGTATATAGGAATTCAGGCCAGAAACGAGTAGGGTTGTCGTCTAACAAGTTGGGGAAAAATTTACGCATCGTAAATACGTGTAGAGAGCCTAGACATAAAAAGATAACTTGGAATCCAATAAAACTATTTAGAGGTACATCGTTAAGAACCTTCTCATTACTTAATAAAGCTGTTGCTGCAAATAATAAAAGGACAACCAACATGTACAGGAAGAACTTCTTTTTGTTTTTTACAAAAAGTTTCTTTAGTCCGGCAACGACTGCCATTAGTATAACGCTAACGGCTAATAGTATTAATCCCACCTTAAAAAAATCAGCATTTAGTGCTGTAGATTGTAATATCAAACTCATATCATAGTTGTTAGACCCATTCTGGGACTGTTAGTCTCATGTAATACAAATGTTTCTTCTTTACTCGAATATGTTACATTAATTTTTGTGTCTATTTCCATAGGAATAAAATAGTCACAAAAGATAGTAATAAATTTTTTAGTAGCACCACTGACTATATATTTATCAATATTTTTTTCGTTCACAGGTCCTATAGTAATTTCCCAACAAGGATAGGATATAATCGTTTCTTTTAGTTCTAAAACAAGATCCACACCAAGTTGATGTTCTGTCGATACTTCATGTATGTTTTCGGCTACTGTTTTGTATTTTTTTTCAATTGTAACTTTCTCTCCAATAATCTTTTCCAGACTTAAGGCTGTAAGTTCAATTTCACCAGATATTTTGTGAACGTATGGTAATAATTGTAATAATTTAATACTATAGTTTGTAGGGATATCAGGATCTAAATTCCAAAACTTGACAAGAAAATCTGTTTTTAAATTAGCAAATTCATTAATTAATTTTCTTTCACTTCTTTCTATATTTACTTTTTGTGTGAAAAACTCATTCTCCAAAGGAGAGAAAAATGATCGAGCATCTTTTTCTTGTTTTTTCTGTTTTTGATGTAATTCGGTAAAAGAAATGTTGCTTTTTGCTTTAACAGGTTCGTGGAATAACCCTTCTGGCAGCGTATCATACAGGCTATTTCTAGCTAGATTAAACTGCAGCTTATCGGTGTTTCCAGAATATGAATCTACTTTGAAATCAATTACATCTCGTCTATAGGATCTAGAAAAAGTACTTTTATTAAAAACATCAATATCTGTTAGATCTAAATCAGAATTTTCTAAAATCTCAGTCACGAAAATTTCCGCTTTTAGATTTTGATATGTACTTATTAGCTCTTGATATACATTTTGTACCTGTTTGTCACTCATTCGTTTAGTTGGTGTAAAGAATGTTACTTTGTTTAATTTTCGGTAGTATTGTTGCTGAATTTAGGTTTTTTTCCTCCAGCAACAAACATTCTTTTCCAAGGTTGTTTAGTTAAGTTGCTAATTTGCACGCCGTTTCCTCCAGAATTTCCCCTTCTTGACGTAGAATGAACAAATCTATCATTACCAAGATAAAATCCTACATGTGTGATTTCGCGAAACTCTGATCCTTTGTTGTTAAAAAATATAAGATCTCCCCGTTTAAGATTGTGTTGTCCTTTAAACTTATTAGTGTCTGGTGCGTCGAATTGCTTTTGGGCAGTTCGTTCAATTAAATTACCATATACATCATGAAAAATATACTGAGTAAAATAAGAACAATCAATTCCGTCTTTAGTGTTTCCTCCAAGTTTATAGGGAGCATTCATCCAATCATCGATAAATTCGAACAATGGAACATTGTCTATTTCTTTTGGAGGCATTCCCAGAATAGCTCCATATTTTTTTTGAATAGGTAGGACGGCATTTTGTTTTGCTAAAGCGATAGAATCTCTCCTAGCTTGAGCTAATGCTTCTTGTTCTGCTTTTTTAGAACCCCCACAACTCATTGCCCCAACAATGATAATAAATAAAAAGAATGTTTTGTAAAGTGTGTTCATTTGAAAAATAAAATTTACACAAATATAAAAAACTTATGGTTATTTTCTACTCTTCATGTGTTGATAACACTAAAATAAAATAAGAAAATAAAAGATTGTTATTTTTTTAGTTAGTTTATTGAATTATGAAGTGCTGATAAATAAAATGTTTATTAAATTGCATTTGCTAACAAAGTTTATTAAAGTACACAAATTATTATTTATGATTACTTCTTATTATAAATTGCCTTTAGATACTTTTAAAATTATTAAAAATAAGGAAATTGAGAATTGTGATCTTACACAATCTATTATTGGTTATATTCATTTGATTACGACATCATATTTTGGTGAATGTACTTTTGATGAGTCATTTGGATGTTCTATCTGGAATGTGGATTTTGATAATCTGACCAGTACAAATAAATTGAGAAATACAATTTCTGAGTCTTTAGTAGAAAGCATTGTTTCTCAAGAAAAAAGACTAAAAAAGGTAACTGTAGACGTTGTTATAAAGCAGGAGGAATTTAAAAATAGAGGAAGTTTAAATAGAATTAAGAAACGTGTAGAAATAAAAGTGAACGGTATTGTTAGTAGGACTAATGAACAATTCTCTTGCCTGGAAAGGTTTTATATAGCTCCACTTTCATTTTAAAAGGGTTTATGGGTTTAGAAAATAAAGTTCAGATTAAAAACAGAATGATCAAAAAGGCTGCTTCTCTTTGGGGAGTTTCTCCTAATGAAATAGAAAGTTCTTTTGATCCTGTTGTATCTCTTCTTATTGGCGCTTGTGCTTCGGAAATAGAAAAAATTTCTGGTGAAATTGATAATTCTCAGACCCGAATAACAGAGCGATTGATTCAGTTAATGACTCCAGAAACTTTATACGGATCGCGTCCCGCACATGGAATAATTTATTCAGAACCTATTGAGAAAAAATCGACCATCACCCCAGAGCATTTATTGTATTACAAGAAAAAAGTAAAGACAAAGAATGCTAGTACTGAACTTAAAAACATATATTTTTCTCCAATTCAGAAAAATGAATTAGTTGATGCTACTATCAGTCGTATGATATGCGGAGATAAGATTTTTGAATTAGAAGGTAAAAGGAAGACGATAAGCTCTTTGTCCTTAAACAAAGGAGGTTCATTGCCAAATTCTACATTATATTTAGGCGTTTCATCTGAACACGAAAAAATTACATTAAAGGATGTATCCTTTTACTTTGAATTGTTAGATGTGCAGGAAAATGAACTTTTCTATCATCATCTTAAAAATGCAAATTTCTATATTGATGGTAAATTAGTAGATGTTTTTCCGGGGTATTATAATAGTAATGTTTCAAGACGGATAAATCTAGAGTCTATATTTGATTATAAGCCTAATAAAACCAGAAATATAGAACAGCAGATAAGTAAGCTGTATAAAAAACACTTTATTTCTGTAAAATCAAATATTTCATTAAGCTCCAAGGCTAAAATGCCAGAAGAATTTTCTAACTTTATAAATCAGAAGGATCATGATGATTTGGCTGATTTTAGTTGGATTAAGATTGAATTTCCAAGGATTATTGATGATTCAGTTTTAGAAAGTGTTTATTGTACATTCAATGCTTTTCCTGCTCTAAACAGAAAATGGGAAAGTATTTCATATCAGCTAAAGGATTATATAGATATTGTACCAATAAGTACACAGGAATTGTTCCTTGACATAAAATCGATTTCTAATACTTCGGGAAAGGAGTATAGGTTAAGGGAAAATGATTCTTCAGTAGATGATAAAGGTACTTATGTTATTAGAAGAGATAATGTAAGTAAATTGGATTACAGAAAGGCGCGAGAGTACTTAATACATTTGATTGAATTATTAAAAGATGAAAGTGCTTCTTTTTCCTTTTTTGGAAACGATTTTTTGCAATCCAATATAAACGAGCTAAATCAGAATATTTCTTTATTAGAAAAGAAGGTGTCTGATATGAAAAAATCATCGGAAGAGACAAATTACATTTCAGTAAAACCTTATAAGAAAAAGGATACGCTTTTGGTAGAATATTGGGTAACGAATGGTGAAGATGCTAATCAGATTAAATCAGGTAATTCACTAAATATTTATCAAGGGACTGACCTAAAACAAAAAGGGAGCATGTTTCTAACTTCTACATTTCAAGGTAAGAATAACCTAGGAATGGAAGAAAGGCTTAATGCATATCGAAGGGCTTTGTTGTCTAGAAACCGGATCGTTACTAAAGAAGACGTAAAAGCACTTTGTTATGAATTATGCAGTAGTAAAGTACAGGAAGTAAAAGTATCTAAAGGTTTTAAAACGGATATTCATATTTCTAAGGGGCTTATTCCTTGTATCGAAGTTATGCTTTTAACCAACAAAGAAGAAAAAACTTCGTCTGAGGAGTGGGATTCTTTAAAAAGTAATATTTTATCTATTTTGGAACAGCAATCACTGAATGTTTTTCCATATAAGATTACAGTAGTAGATTAATTATATTTTTTGAAAACAATAAGTAATGAAAACATCAAGTAGTACAACAAATTATCATATGGATAAAAGTGTAGTGTTGTTTTTTATCATAACAATACTAGTAACAGCGACGGTTTTTGCGTTTAAATACGTTAATTACGTTCCTTGCGAAATTATAGATTTTTCTTACAGTAAAAAGGAAGCTAGAGTAGATGAGTCTATTGAGTTTGAAGATAAAACAATAGGAGCGTTGGAGTGGAAATGGAATTTTGGAGATAGTACTGCTACGGATTCTAGAAGAAAACTTTTTCATACTTTCAAGAAGCCTGGAGAGTATACTATTTCTTTGATTGTTAACGGTAAATGCCCTAGAATTGAGACTATTACCATTTTAGAGAAAAAAGAAGTTTTAGATCCTTTAAAGAAGGCGAAGTTTAAGATACTTACACCAACAATAAGAGTAGGAGAAAAATTGAAAGTGAAAGACAATACGTTAGAAGCAAAATCTTGGGAATGGAATTTTGAAGATGCTGTAGGAGGTACTTCTAAAGAGCAAAACCCTGAATATGTTTATAATACTGAAGGTAAGAAAACAATAACGTTAATTCCTAATGGGGAACTTAAATATGCTACAACCGCAAGTGTGATAGTATTACCTAAGAAAGAAGTAAGAGTTCGTCAAGATGAGACAGTAGTTAGACAAACTTCTTTAATTCCTGAGGATCCAGAAGAAGATAGTCAAATAAATACTGATCCTGTAGAAGAGTTCAAAGCTCCTTTTATAAACGAAAAGTCATTTAAAGCTAAGCTTATCCTTGTTTCAACAAAGAAAGCAAGTGTTAATGATTTTAAGGATTATCTATGTAGAAACCTTGATTTACCAATAATCGTAAACAGAAAGCGAACTACTTTTATAGAGTTTTGTGAGAAAATAAAAGGAAAGGGTATTAAAATAAAAGAATTAGAGTTAACCCGAGAGGATAACAATTGTATAAAGAATATTGTACTGAAATATTCTAAAACAAGCATATTTTAAAAGGATGGAATTAACGAATAAAAATCATCATCGTGTCAACTGGATTGACGGTATGAAGATCAATAAAAATCATTTTATTGAAGCAGATAATGCATTTACTAATTTTTCGCAGCTTATAGGTTCTAAAGATATTAATGCTATTAATTATGGACTGTTACCAGATTTAGTAGGTGATGATGCTGTGGATATGGCGTTTTCTATGGATGGTCAAGATACTATAAAAGTGCAGCTTAATAGATGCAGGGCTATAACTAAAGGCGGATATATAATAAATATTACTCCAGAAATATCTTCTTCGCTAGAGCAAAAAGGGAGTATAATTAATACGGAATATAAGATTAATCGTACTGAGGAGGAATGTTATATAGTGCTTAGCGTAGATCCTTATGGTAGAATTCCGGTAGGAGATGCGGATCCAGAAGAAGAGCCACCAAGGCATCCAAATGTATTACCAGAATACGGTCTTAGTGTTATTAATATGGCAGAAGCTAATGAAGAAGAATTTGGAAAGCATCATATTACTATTGGTAAGATTGAGTTTCACGATGGGGTAGCGTCTTTAGCAGAAGATTTTATTCCACCATGTGTCTCTATCCAAAGTCATCAGGATCTTAGATATATCTATACGGAAATACATACATTTTTTAATGCTATAGAGAAATATTCTATGAATATTATCCAGAAGATTTATCAGAAAAAGCAATCTAATGAACTTGCAACGATGGTGTTAACACTTACACAGAGTACTTTGCAATATCTGGGAGGAATGTTACCGGAGTTTAGATTGTATGATAGGCATCTTCCACCAGTTACTATGATTACCAAACTAATGTCGCTTGCTAGGGTAATTAAAAATAATATGGATGTTTATGTGGGTACAGGAAAAGAAGAGTTATTAAATTATTTATCGGATTGGTGTGATCTTAATCAAGGAGCTTTTGAGAATGTATTGATAGAAATGATGGATCTAGAATATCAGCATACAGATATTAACAAGGCTCTGCATAATGTTTCAAGTTTTACAAAATTAATGCTTTCATTATTTAAAAAATTAAATGAGCTTGATTATATTGGTAAAAAATCAGATTCTAATATATTTGTAAAGGAAGAAGTTATTGCGAAACCAGATGTTAAAAACAGACGCAGTTTCTTATTAGATTAATGTGTGTTTAAATTATAATTTACAGAAATGAAACCAAAAAACAGTAAAGAAAGAAGAAATAGTGTTTTAAAGTTTGCCTTACTATTTTTATTTACAGTCGCATTAATCGTTACAGCATTCTTTTTTGATTTTGATAGAGTTCCTCTTAAGGAGAATGAAGTTTTGCGAGAGCGTTCTGCTTCAGTAGAAAGAAATATGAAATTTCAAAAAGATTTTTCTAAGGGAATGTTTAAAATAGAAAAATTGATTGATTCTCTTAATAGACCTGATAAGGAAGAGGATTTATATTATATAAACAGATCTTTAGAATCGGAGATAGGTGACCTAAGTGAAACAATTGATCCTAATGATACAACCTATCAATACAAGATGTATGTTAATATTGTTAGTTCTTATAGGCAGATAAAAGAGATGAAAGCTTTGCTGTCTAAACAAGAGAAAGAATTTAAGAAGCTAGAAGAGTATAAGACCGCATTGAGAGAGACAAGAGATCAATTAGAAAGAGCTAAGAGTGATTTAGATTTATGCAGAGCATCTAGATCAAGGTAATAAGTGAACTGGGTGAATCGAAAATTCACACGGTCAAATAAAACTAGAATTATTAAAAAAGGTGCGTGATTTTTTTAATCGCGCACCTTTTTTGGTAATATTTATAAATAATATTTTATCTAGCTTTTAGCCAGTTTTCTCTTTTTAGTAAAGCTTTTTTACTAGGCTTAGAGAATTGAGTTATCTCTACTTGAGGGTTAACACCAAACTTAACAAGTACTTTTTTCTCCTTATTTAATCTTCTATAAACAATAGTTGCTTTTTTAGCAGGTTTGTATTTTTTTAAAACCTCGTTGAATTGATCTATTTCAGAAAAAGATTGATTATCGATTGCTACAATTACATCCCCTTTTTCTAAACCGACAGTATAGGCAGGAGTGCCTTTCTTTACATATTTCGATATCACTGCATTATCATCTTCGTTAAATTCTATTTCTACACCTAAATAAGATTCTTTGCTATTTGTTTTTGGGTAAATAGCCACAGATCCTAATAGTTTTTTAAAGTCAGGAGTTTGACTGTCAAAAATATACTTCTCAAAGAAGTCATCTGCAAAAGATTCTCCGGCGTATTCTCTCAATGTAAAAAACAAATTCTCAATTGTATATGGTATTTCTGTTTTTCCATATTTGGTCCAAAGTAATTTTAGGTAGTCATCTAAGTTTAAATCATCTTTGTCTCTTAAGGATAAATCTAATGCAAGGCCTAACATACTTCCGTATGAATAATAAGAGACAAACGTATTATCTCTATTTATAGGGTCTACAGATGTAGCTGCATCAACAAAAGGAGCTTGAAAACTCATCTCTATAGGATTGAAATATTGTAGGGCAGGAGAGTTCCAAACATAATTGTACGTTTTACTCAAGCTTTCTATATATTGATCTTGTGTTATAATACCAGCTCTGCAAAGTATAAGATTTGTGTAGTAGCTCGTAAAGCCTTCTGCAAACCATAATTCACCAGACATATTTGCTTCTTCAAAATCAAAAGGTTCTAGTGAGATAGGGCGAATACGTTCTACATTCCAAGCGTGAAAAAACTCATGAGCAACAGTACCAATATTTTTTTCCATTCCTCCATCTGCGAGACTTCTTGTGTTTGTTAATACAGTAGAATTGCGATGTTCCATTCCATCTCCAGATACTTGAGGCATATAACTTGCTAGGAATGTATATTCTCCATAATCAAAATTAGGATAATCACCGAAAACTGCTTTTTCTTGCTCAACAATCTTTTTAATCTGTTCGAAATATTGATCAGCTTCTTCCTCCGTGCCTTGATGAAGTAATGCTAACTTTATTGTGTATTCAGTTCCTCCAGAGGCAACTTTGAATTCTTTAACAGTATGGTTACTTATCTGTGCGGGGCTGTCCATGAAATATTGAAGGCTAGGAGCTAAAAACTTGTTGCCACCTAATGGTATCATTTGTGTTGCTACTTTCCAGTTTAGATCTTCTCTAACTAAGTATGTTACTTGTACCGGACGATCCTTTAAAGTAGGGATGTACATAAAAGTCGCCGGTATATTAAGATGTGCATGAGTTTCATCTATCTGTGAATAAGTGCCGTCTCCTCTGTTAGCAAACAATGTGTATGATACATTAAGAGTTCCATCATGTCCAGAAACATCCCATTGATGTGGGTTAGGTCTTGTTACAGTTACATCTTTACCTTTACTATCTGTGATTTTAACATCGTATACATTTTTCGCAAATTCATGAAGTGCATATCTACCAGGAGAAGTTCTGCTCATTCTTAGAGAAATAGTGCCACTCTCCAAATTAGTAAACACAGCTTCAATCTGAGCTTCATGATGTACAGCATTTTTAAAAGAAATTTGGTATTCATTTCTTACCTGAGTATACCCGGATTGAAAAACAAAAAGAAATAAAACAAAAAGAAAAAATCGAAAAGATTTCATTAATAGTAGTTTTGGTTAAAAGATTCGTGCTCTTATAATCGGTAAAATTAAAAATAATTAGTTACCGAAGCGCAATTAGGAAAGTTCGAAATGTTTATGGGGCCTGAAATGATTTGAAAAAATTAAATTTTTAAAAACATAACAGAAGTCAAAAATACAACAAACTCTTAATTGCACAAATATTAGTAAAGGAAATTGATTGTAACGCTAAAAGAGTTGGGAAATCACTTGGTTTAGGCGCATAATAAATTTATTATGTTAATTTTTGTTTAACTAATAGTGTAAAAAGTTAAACAATTACGTAGCTTTGATTCTGTAAGTATATTAATCACGTGGATGATGTTTAGATTTTCTTTCAGATATTTCTGTAGAAAAATTAACTACATCTTCAGATACAATAAAGAATCGAATGAAAGTAGGAACAGAAACATTACTAAAATCTAATGGATATAATTTAAAAGGTTTTTCTATTGATGATATAGGTGACGATCATATTAGTACAGGTCTTGAGACTCCAATGAAGAAAGGTGCTTTTGATATGTCTGATACAGAAAAAAAAGAACGTATAGCTCATTTGTTTTCAGAGATTATGGATGTGATGGGATTGGATTTAACAGATGATTCCCTTAGAGGGACACCTAATCGGGTAGCCAAAATGTATATTGAGGAGATTTTTTCAGGATTAGATCCTAAGAATAAACCTAAAGTAGCGTTATTTGATAATAAGTATCAGTATAATCAGATGCTTGTAGAAAAAAACATCACATTTTATTCTAACTGTGAACATCATTTTGTACCAATCATAGGTAAAGCACATGTGGCATATATTTCGTCAGGCAAAGTTATTGGGTTATCAAAACTTAATCGTATTGTGCAATATTTTGCTAAACGTCCTCAAGTACAAGAACGATTGACAAACCAAATAGCAACCGAGCTTAAACAGATTCTAAACACAGAAGATGTTGCCGTTATTATAGATGCAAAACATTTATGTGTTTCTTCTAGAGGTATTAAGGATGAGACTTCGGCAACTGTAACTTCATATTACGGAGGTGTTTTTAATACGCCAGATAAAATTGTAGAATTACAAAACTACATAAATAATTAATTCAAGACAATAGCTCTTATTAATATGCATTATACAAAACAACAGATAGCGTCTATGGATCGTGTGCAGCGACTAAAAATAGTAAATGCTGTATCAGGGATTAAACCAGCAAATCTTATTGGAACGATTGCTGATGATGGAAAAACCAATGTTGCAATATTCAGTTCTGTAGTTCATTTAGGGAGTGATCCCGCCCTTATGGGATTTATTATGAGACCAATTGGCGAAGTTCCTCGACATACCTATGAAAATATTTTACAGAATGGTCAGTATACAATTAATCATGTAGAAAGATCTTTTGTTAAAAACGCACATTATACCTCTGCTAAGTTGGATAGAAATGATTCCGAGTTTGAAAAATGTGGTTTGAATGAAGAATATATATCAGAATTTGAAGCTCCTTTTGTTAAAGAAAGTAAACTGAAGATAGGATTAAAATTTGTAGAAGCTATAAATATTCGTCTTAATGGTACTATTTTGATGATAGGCGAAATAAAGCATTTGATAATTCCTGAAAAGATTATTGGAGATCATTTGGATTTAGATTTAAGTATTACTGATACAGTTGGTATTTCTGGATTAAATACTTATTACGCTTTAGAGAAAATAGCAGAGTATCCTTATGCAAGAGCAGCTGAAATACCTGATTTTTAAACAAAATGGATTTTACTGTAATTAGGTTGCTTTTAGATTTTGGCTTATTGATTTTGATCTGGATTGTGCAGCTTATTATATATCCTAGCTTTGAACATTTTCAAAAACAAGATTTGATGAAATGGCATAGTGTGTACACCGTTAGAATAGGTGTGGTCGTTATGCCTTTAATGATAGGTCAACTTTTAATCAATGTTATTTTCGTTTATAAATCTTTTAGTATTTATACCTTGATAAGTTTAATTTTGGTAGTCGTTGTTTGGTTATCTACTTTTTTACAATTCGTTCCTATGCATAGTTATATTTCGGATGGAAATTTTGATAGTAAGCTTATAAATAGATTGATCAATCTTAACTGGTTACGTACATTTTTATGGACAACCGTTTTTCTTTATAGTTTGCTCTTATACTTTGTTTCTGTATAGTATATAATTGGGCTATTCTTAACGTTTATTTCTTGTTATGATTATCTTAATTTTGTATTTTTGTTTAACAATTTATTAATTTTGTTAAACAAATTTTAGGATATGAAAAAATCTAATTTGCCTTCTAAAATCTGTAAAGTATGTGAACGACCTTTTAGTTGGAGAAAGAAGTGGGAAAAGGTTTGGGAAGAAGTAAAGTATTGTAGTGATAGATGCAGAAATAATAGGGGTAAAACGAAAGTAGCAGTTAATAAGCTATAAATTATTTATCAAATATTATGAAGACAGGACTTGTATGGTTTAGAAATGATTTAAGAATTACTGACAATACTTCTTTATATAATGCTGTATCTAATAGTGATAAAGTAATTGCTGTATATTTTTTTGATCCGAGATTATTCGAACTAGATCAGTTTGGTTTTAAGAAAACAGAGAAGTATAGAGCTAAATTTCTTTTAGAAAGTGTAACGGAATTAAAGGAAAATTTAAACAAACTTAATATCACGTTACTGGTTTATCAAAATAAGCCTGAAAAAATTTTCTCAAAACTTATTGAATACTATAAAATAAACAAAGTATATCTTCAAAAAGAATGGACTAATGAAGAAACGAAGATTTTAAATTTCACTAAAAATGAGGTAAATAATTCAAGTGTAGACTGGTTAGAATCATATGATCAGTTTCTTTTTCATCCAGATGATATTCCTTTCGATATTGAGAATATTCCAAAAGTGTTTACTAATTTCAGAAAGGAATGTGAAAAATTTGCTAAGGTTAGAACTGAAGTTGTAATTACATCTTTGGTATCCGAAAATTTAGTAGAAAATACTACAAATATTCCAAAAATATCTGATCTTGGTTTTCAGGAATTAGGAACGGATTCTAGAACTGCTTTCCCTTTTAAAGGAGGGGAGAATCAGGCAAAGAAAAGGGTCCAAGATTATTTTTGGAATACAAAAAGGCTTTCATATTATAAGAAAACAAGGAATGGGTTAGTAGGTGCAGATTATAGTTCTAAGATGTCAGCTTGGCTATCTAATGGATCAGTTTCTGCACGTACAATTTATCATCAGGTTCGAAATTATGAGAATGATATACAGAAAAACCAAAGTACATATTGGCTTATTTTTGAATTAATTTGGAGAGATTTTTTTAAGTACATCTCCTTAAAATATGGGAATGATCTTTTTAAAATAAAGGGGATACTTTATAAAGATTATTCTTGGTTGCAAGATATTCAAAGTATTCATCAATGGATTAATGGAGAAACCAAAGAACCTTTTATTAATGCAAATATGATAGAGCTTAAAAATACAGGTTGGATGAGTAATCGCGGTCGACAAAATGTAGCTTCTTATTTTGCCAAAGAGTTGAAATTGGATTGGAGGATCGGGGCGGCATATTTTGAATCACTATTAGTTGATTATGATGTTCATAGTAATTATGGAAACTGGCAATATGTTGCCGGAGTTGGTAATGATCCAAGAGATCGTAAATTCAATATAGAACTCCAATCACAACGATATGATCCGCAACAAAAATTTCAAAGCCTTTGGCTACAACAAACCTTATTTTGATTTATGACATTACGTTTATTACTTGGCGATCAATTAAATTATAAGCATTCTTGGTATAATGATACCAAAGAAGAGGTCTGCTATTTTATGGCCGAAATGCGCCAAGAAACTGATTATACGGTACACCATATTCAGAAAGTAGTAGGTTTTTTTCAGAGCATGCGAAATTTTGCTTCCTGGTTAACTAAGAAAGGTTTAGATACGATTTATTATGAACTAGATCATCAGGATAACCAACAAGAGTTAGTAGCTAATCTCGAAAAGATTATAAGAATAAAAAACATTACTAAATTCGAATATCAACTTCCGGATGAATATCGATTGGATAAGCAACTGAAAGATTTCTGTAATCAATTATCTATTGAAACGGAAGTCTTCGATACGGAGCATTTTCTTACATCTAGAGGAGATTTTTCTAATTTTTTTAAAGGTAAGAAGCAATATACGATGGAATATTTTTATCGCGATATGCGAAAGAAATACGACATTATGATGATTACCAAGAAAGATCCCGAAGGTGGAAAGTGGAATTTTGACCAAAGTAACCGAAAAAAGTGGAAAGGTAGTCCTGAAATTCCTAGTCAGAGAGATTTAAGGAAAGATGTTAATGATTTAGTTGGTCTTGTTAAAAAGTTTAATGTAAAGACTCTTGGTAGCATTGACCCAAAAGAATTTAATTGGCCTACATCCAGAGAAGAGTGTTTATCGTTGCTAGATTATTTCTGTGAAAACTTGTTGATTTATTTTGGAGATTATCAAGATGCCATGCATGGCGACGAGAAATTTTTGTTTCATAGTAGACTTTCTTTTGCAATGAATAGTAAAATGCTTCATCCAATGGAAGTGATTACTAAGGTTATTGAGCATTGGAGAAATCAAAAAGAAGAAATAGATATATCACAGGTAGAAGGGTTTGTACGTCAGATACTTGGTTGGAGAGAGTATATGCGCGGGATGTATTGGGCGAAAATGCCAGGTTATAAAAATCTAAATGAGCTTAATAATAGTAATAAGCTTCCAGGGTTTTATTGGACAGGTGATACCAAAATGAATTGTATGAGTTCTGCGATTCGACAGAGTCTAGACGATGCATATGCACATCATATACAGCGTCTAATGATTACAGGCAATTATGCTTTGTTAACAATGACAGATCCTGATGAGGTTGATCAGTGGTATTTAGGTGTTTATATTGATGCTATTGAATGGGTGGAAATTACAAACACTCGAGGCATGAGTCAATTTGCAGACGGTGGATTGGTGGCAACAAAGCCATACGTTTCTAGTGGTAGCTACATCAATAAAATGAGTAATTATTGTAAAGGTTGTCATTATAAAGTGTCAAAAAAACACGAGGAAGATGCTTGTCCTTTCAATTCTCTTTACTGGAATTTTTTGGATGAAAAGCAAGAATATTTTGAAGGTAATCAACGAATGTCTATGATGTTGAGCTTATTGCACAAAATGGATAAAGAAAAATTACTTAAATTAAAAGAAAGAGCTAATCATATTATCGAAAACCCTGATGAGTATTAATAAAAAACATATAAATATAGTTTGGTTTAAGCGAGATCTTCGATTACAAGATAATGAAGCTGTGTATAACGCAATTGCAACTGATTCGCCAACTCTATTATTGTACGTTTTTGAGAACACGCTAAAAGAAGATAAACATTATAGTGAACGACATTGGAATTTTATAAAGCAATCACTTGATGATTTAAATACCCAATTACTCCCATATGATACAAAGGTATTGTGTGTTTCTTCAGAGGTTATTCATACGATTGGTACTTTACAACAATTTTGGAAAATAGATCAAGTGTTTTCTCATCAAGAGACAGGTATTAGAATTACTTATGAAAGGGATAAGGCTTTCTCGCGTTTTTGTAAAAATAATTTAATTCAATGGATAGAGAATACGAATAATGGTATTCATAGAGGGCTCCGGAATAGAGAGAATTGGAAAGATGATTGTGAACATTATATGAATCAATCACAATTTGAATTCAATCCAAACCCTGAAAGTTTTATTTCTCTTGAAAAGATTGTAGAGCTCGAAAAAGTTTTTAATATTGTCAATTTAGACACATCAATAGATTACAATTTCCAAGTAGGAGGAACCACTAAGGGTTATGAGTATTTGACCTCTTTTTTTAGAGGTCGTTATAAGAATTATAGTTTTCATATTTCTAAACCAGAACTTGCGCGTAAGGGTTGTAGTCGTTTGTCCCCTTATATAGCTTGGGGAAACCTTTCAATAAGACAGGTATGGCAATATGCTGTAAAACACAGAGAAATTTCCAGTAGTAAAAAACAAATTGATGCTTTTACGTCCAGGTTACAGTGGCAAGTACATTTTATACAAAAGTTCGAAATGGAAGATATTATGGAATTCGAAAGTATAAATAAAGGATACAGAAAATTAAAGAAACAAATTTCTGAAGCATATCAAGCCGCTTGGAAAGAAGGTGTAACTGGATATCCGTTAGTAGATGCCTGCATGAGGTGTTTAAAGGAAACCGGCTATATTAATTTCAGAATGAGAGCTTTGGTAGTTTCTTTTTTTACCCATAATCTTTGGCAACCTTGGCAGGAGGCTAGTGCACATCTGTCAAGTATGTTTTTAGATTTTGAACCGGGTATTCATTTTCCACAACTCCAAATGCAAGCGGGCGAAACAGGAATTAATACACTTCGAATATATAACCCTGTAAAGAATAGTATAGAGCATGATCCAGAAGGAATTTTTATTAGAAAATGGATTCCTGAATTGGAAAATGTGCCATTAACATACATTCATGAGCCTTATAAAATGCCACCGCTCGAGCAGCAATTTAATAATTTTGAAATAGGTGTAGATTATCCTTTTCCGATAGTAGATATAAGTACTACTCGTAAAAAAGCAAGTGACACCTTATGGGATATGAAAGATGATGCGCTGGTAAAAAAGGAAAGTCATCGAATTTTAAAAAAACATACATTACCAAACAGAAAAATATAAACCGAAATGGAAAAAGACTTAACGATAAGAGATATAGATAGAATTATTGAAATGGCTTGGGAAGATCGCACGACTTTTGATGCCATTTTGATGCAGTTTGGATTAAAAGAACAGCAGGTTATAGATCTTATGCGCAAAGAAATGAAGCCGTCTAGTTTTAGAATGTGGCGAAAAAGAGTACAAGGTCGAAAAACAAAACATCTCAAAAAACGTAATTTTGAAGACGGTAGATTTAAATGTTCTCGACAAAGACAGATTACACATAATAAAATTTCAAAAAGATAAATGATGAGTGAGAAAAAACCAGATCAGGTAGTTTTTAATGAAGAAGAAAATCGTTATGATGCAGCATTAAAGCCATATGCTACAGATGTATCAGCTCCGGTGATTACGATACCAGATACCGTGGCTTGGAAAAACACCAATGTTCATAAAGTAAATAAACAAGTAAAAGCTAAGTACGATGAACTTAAAGCACAATATGATGTTTTGATGGAGGAGTTTGAGTATAATAACTTAGTTTATAATGCTAAATTTACTTTTGAGCCTATCGTAGGAGAAATATACCATTTGTATAGAAATAGAAAAGAAGAGCCTTTTTTATCTATTATAGCTCCATCTGAATGTAGTTTTGATCACTTAGGCACTTTTAGATTAAATGCGGACAAAATGTGGGAGCGTTTGTAGTGTGTTCTTGTAGCGATAAGATAAGTTGGTTCTGTTAAGGAAGTTTAAACAGTTCAAAAAAAACACCCTGTAAATAAATATGTAAAGGGTATTTGTAGATAAAAAGGGATTGTTTTTAATGATGCTTGATTAAGTCATGGATACATCAATTAAATATTTTGGCTTATGACTAGGATCATTTTTTATTTTAGTTACTTACGAGAATTTTATTCCTAACACATCTAAAACCAAAAAATGCTCTACAATTAAGTTGTAAAGCATCTTTTTAATGCGGAGAATGAGGGATTCGAACCCCCGGAGGTGTGACCCTCAACAGTTTTCAAGACTGCCGCATTCGACCACTCTGCCAATTCTCCAGTGTTTAGTCTCATCAGGTATTCCCTGAATGCGGGTGCAAATATAACAACCTTTTTTAATTCTAAGAAGATTTTTTACAATTAATTTTTTGTAATTCTTTTTAAGAAAACATTCAGAAAATCATCTCCCTCTAAATCTGTATATTGCATAGTGTAAAAAAAAAGAATTTAATGAGAAATATTTTAATTGTGTTTAGTTTATCTGTTCTTTATTCCTGCGGAAGTTCACAGAATTCTTCAAATACGGGTGGTTCTAGTTCTTCAAACGTAAAAGAAGATAAATTGGATGTTGCATCTTATGCCGAAACTATAACTGCTGAGGAGCTTAAAGAGTACTTGTTTACGTTTGCAGGAGATGACTTTGAAGGCAGAGATACAGGAGAGCCTGGTCAGAAAAAGGCAGCTGAGTTTTTAAAGAATCAATACAAAAGAATGAATATTCCATCGCCAATTGGCGATGATGAGTATTTTCAGGTAATACCTGAGAGTTATTTTAGGGGAGGGATTAAATCTTCAGAAAATGTGTTGGCATATATAAAAGGTTCTGAAAAACCTGATGAAACTGTAGTGATATCTGCCCATTATGATCATATAGGAGTTGATAGCAAAGGAAATGTATATAATGGAGCAGATGATGATGGGTCAGGAACCGTTAGTCTCTTAGAGATTGCTGAAGCTTTTACGAAAGCAGTTAAAGACGGTCACGGACCTAAAAGATCGGTATTGTTTTTACATGTCACTGGTGAAGAAAAAGGACTGTATGGTTCGAAATATTACACAGAAAACCCTATTTTTTCTTTAGAGAATACCATTACAAATCTAAATATAGATATGATTGGTCGTATTGATAAAGATCACGAAGGCGAAGATAAGAGCGATTATATATATTTAATAGGTAGTGATAGGTTGAGCACTGAATTACACAATTTAAGCGAAGAGGTAAATACTAAATACACGAAACTTAATCTCGATTATACTTATAATGCAAAAGACGATCCTAATCGATTCTATTACAGAAGCGATCATTATAATTTTGCAAAACATAATATTCCGATTATATTTTATTTTAATGGGGTACATGAGGATTATCATAAGCCCACAGATACTGCGGATAAGATAGAATATGATCTTATGACTAAACGAGCTAAACTGGTCTTTTATACTGCTTGGGAAGTAGCCAATAGGGAAAAAAGATTGGTGGTAGATGGTATTGGTAGTGAATAGTAAAGAAATTTTATTGACTGTAAATTAAAAAGACTCTGCGTGAACAGAGTCTTTTTCTTTGTAAAGGGTGGAAGACGGGATTCGAACCCGCGACCCTTGGTACCACAAACCAATGCTCTAACCAACTGAGCTACAACCACCATTTAATTTCGGCTGCAAAAATAAGGCATTTTTATATTTCTACAAAGTAAAAAATGAAATTATATTAAATCAAAAATAGAATCTACTGCAGCATAGCGTTCTACGGTATAACCTTCTGCATATTCTACGCCAATAATTCTACCTAGATCAGCTGCACGATACTCAATACTGTCTTTAAAATTCTTACTTGATATTGGCGTAGATGGAGCTTTACTATCAGTATCGTAAAATTGAGTTTTGTATGCCATTACACTTTCCATCTTTTTGTCTATGTATCCACTTATATCAACAACAAAGTCAGGCTTAAGAATCTCCCATTGAATATAATGATATACTTTTTTTGGTCTCCAGGCATCTTGAGTTTTACCATTTACTGATGTCTCTATTCTGCGTAATCCGGATAAGAAACAAGCATCACTAGTTAATTTACTTCCTTTTCCGTGATCTATATGACGATCCTTAACTGCATTGCAAAGAACAATTTCTGGTTGATATTTTCTTAGTATCTTGATAATGGCTAGCTGGTGAACTTCGTCATTTGTAAAGAAACCATCTCTAAAACCTAAATTTTCTCTAACTAATACGCCAAGTATTCTTGCAGCGTCTTTTGCTTCCTTGTCTCTTATTTCAGGTGTTCCTCTTGTTCCTAGTTCTCCTCGGGTGAGATCTAGTATCCCAACTTTTTTACCTTTATCTATTTCTTTTGCTAGCGTGCCCGAACAGCTTAATTCCACATCATCTGGATGTGCGCCAATAGCTAGGATATCTAATTTCATATTAATGTTCAAGTTCTAGTATCTTAATTTTTTCTAATGCTTGCTCTATATCTCTTATCAAGTCTTCTTTTTCTTCGATACCAACACTAAATCTCAGTAATCCGTCGTTAATTCCTTGATGTTCTCTTTCTTCCTCTGTAAGTAAGGCATGTGATGTTAAGGTAGGAGAGAGGATTGTGCTTTCTACTCCAGCGAGACTCATAGAGCTTTTTATCAGTTTTAGTTCTTTCTGAAATTTACTGGCATCAAGTCCTTTTTTCAATTCAAAAGATAACATCCCTCCAAATCCTTTCATTTGTTTTTTTGCTATTTCGTAATCAGGATGTGATTTTAATCCTGGATAAAATACAGCTTCAATATCGGTATGCTTTTCTAGCCATTTAGCCATTTTTTTTGCATTTTTATTTTGCTGTTTAACTCTCAATCCTAAAGTTTTAATACTTCGTTCTAACATCCATACGGTAAAATCACTTAAACTGCCTCCTAGGTTTTTTGCTAAATGAAATATTTGTTCAATATTTTTTTCTGAAGATACAACGGCCCCAGCAAGTATGTCACTGTGTCCTCCTAAATATTTTGTTGCAGAATGCAAAACAATATCAATACCCAATTCTATAGGATTTTGATTTACCGGTGAAGCAAAGGTGTTATCAATCATTGTTATGATCTCTTTCTGCTGTGCTAATTCCGATATCGCTCTGATATCCGTTATTGTTAGCAGAGGATTAGAGGGTGTTTCAATATATATTACTTTAGTGTTTTCTTTAATTTTTTCTTCAAATCCACTAGCATCCTGAGAATCAACAAAAGAATATTCTATACCATATTTATCAAATTCTTCATTTATCAGGTTGGCAGTTCCTCCATATAATGTGCGCTGTAAAACTATATGATCACCTTTTCTAAGAAAAGCCAATAAAGTAGTGCTTATTGCTGCCATACCACTGCCGAAAATCAATGAAGCTTCTCCTTTTTCTAAACGGGCAATTTTTTTACATAATGCCTCTTGATTGGGGGTGTTAAAATAGCGAGGATATCTTTTGGTATCTACACCTTCAAAAGCATATGAGGTGGAAAGATAAATAGGAGATATAGCTCCTTTAAATTGTTTGTCTTCTATTTCCCCAATATGGGTGCAAATGGTATTAAAACCTGTTTTTTTTGAGTTCATGTTCGTGTAATAAGCTAGAAATTGTGCTCTAAAATAATATATTCGGTGATAAGTATGATATGCTTTAACAGAATAAATTATGCAATGAGAAAGTTATTAGAATCTAACTTATATATTTCACTTTCGAAATATTCTTCATAATTGTCTGGAAGAATTGTTGAGTGTCATACGGTTTGATAATTACATCATTCATACCTACAGATAATGCCTGATCTCTAATTTCACCTTCTTCTACTGCGGTAAGTGCAATAATTGGGATATGCGTATTAAAAGTTCGAATAACTGTAGTAGCATCCAATCCGTTCATCTCTGGCATATTGATATCCATTAGAATTAAGTCAAAACTTTCGCTTTTTACCATCTCTATTGCATTCATACCATTATTAGCCAAATTACAGGTGTATCCTTTTTTCTTTAAGATGTTTTGGGTTACAATTTGATTGATTTTATTATCATCAACGATAAGGATATTGAAATTGGTTGTTCCAATACTAATTGTTTCGCCTGTTTTTGAAGAAATATCCTGTTCTTTGATTGCTTTTTCATAACTCAGATCAAATGTAAACTCAGATCCAACTCCATCTTCACTATTAATAAAAATTTCACTATTATGAAGATGAATTAGTTTTTTTACAATAGCCAAACCAAGCCCTGTACCTTCGTACTCCTGATTTTGATTCTTTACTTGTGCGAAATTATCAAAAATAGTATCCTGTTTACTTTTAGGAATACCAATACCATCATCTTTTATGAGAAAACGTAACTTGTAATTGTCATCTTGATAGTCAAGGCATTTAACTTTTATCCAGATGTTTCCGTTATTTGTAAATTTAAGAGCGTTACCAATAAGGTTGATTAATATTTGTGATAACCTCACGGAATCTCCAAGTAGCGTGGTTTTTATATCTCGATCGATATCAATATGTACTGTATTACTATTGTGTTTTTGTTTTGAATGAAGTGAATTTACAATCCCTTCTATAAGTGACCTTATGTCAAAAGAAACTTTTTCTAATTTTACTTCATTAGTTTCTATTTTACTTAGTTGCAATACATCGTTAATCAATGCAAGCAAGTAATCTCCAGAGAATTTTAGAGATTCTAGATATTCATTTTTCTTTTTCTCTTCTGGATTTTCCATAAGCAAAGAAGTAAGGCCTATAACTCCATAAAGAGGTGTCCTTAATTCATGGCTTACAGTGGATATGAATTGCGACTTAAGGGTAGAAACTTGCTCTGCAGTTTCCTTAGCATATACAAGTTCCTTGTTTTTTCCTATAAGATCATTATTTAGTTTTTTCTTTTGTAAATTATTTTTGTAGGAACTTATTAGGAAGGCAAGTGATATTAGTATTAAAACAACACCAAGAATGGTGATAATCTGCCATTTGATCTCTTTAGAGTAGTTTTCATCATCTTTCTTATTGGCCTGCTCGACTTGATCTTTCATCTGATCTACCCCGAACTCTATGGTAGCCTTAAGAAGCTCTATTTCTTTCGTTAGATCATCTGATTTAGAAAGGTTTTCATAGTGTTTTTCTAGAAAAGGAGTTGCTAATTCAAATTCTTTTTGATTTTTATGAATTTTATATTTTGTCATGTAAGAAGTGGCCAACTCCTTATGGAAAGTAGATATTAATATCTTATTATTGTCACTATTATTAATTTCATCAGTAGCAAAGGTTATCGCATTTTCTAGGTGTTCATTAGCTCTCTCGTATCTTCGAACTCTTAAAAAATATTTACCAAGTAGGTTACTTAATTTGGTTTTTTGAGGACTTGATATGTTCATGTCCCTGCCAATTAATGCTCTTACTTTGGTCAGATATTCATCACTAGTTTTGTAATCATCGTTATTAATATAATATTCCGCAAGATTTAATAATGGTTTCACCATTTTTGTGGTATCCTTTATCTCTCTTGCAATTTCATAACCTTTTTTGTAATGTTTTATTCCTTTATATAGAGTAGAATCTGATTTGATAAAAAGGTTCCCTAGATTGTTATATAATTTAGCTTTTAGATAAGTAGTCTTAGAGCTTGAAGCATAGGTAAGTGCAGTTCTATAATTAGTTATAGCTATACTTTCTTGATTATTTAGCTCGTGTACTCGAGCAATTACGTCGTGAATTTTTGCGAGATTCTTTTCATCATCATTATATTTTGCAGTTTTATATGCTATCTGAGCCTTTTCTAAAGCCTGCTCGTATTTGTATTCTTCCAGTAGGACTTCAGCTTCTTCTATATATGCTTGGATATCGCTTCCATCTAAAGAAGTTTGAGCCGAAGTATTTAGCGAAATAAATACAACAAATATTATAACTACTTGATTAAGAAAGTTTCTCAACTTGTTAAGTTTTTAGTCAATGGTTAAAGCGAAAATACAAAAATAGATTTTATGAAGTGTAAATCATCGTATAAAAAGTACAATTTATCCGTAATTTATGTAAGGTATTTCATTTTTTTGTAAGAATATTTCAGTAATCTGAAGGAATTTTGTTGTATTAGTAAAAACTATCAATACATAGAAAATTAAAATTACCCTTGTATTAAGGTTAGATTAGGAGGTGTATATTTGCCACTTCAAAAATTAATTAATTACACTTTTAAATAAATAAAAAAATGGCATTTGTAGGTAAAAAATTTCCAAATCTTAGCGTTGATGCAATGAATGATATGGGGGATACTTTCAAACTTAACGTGTTGGAAGAAGCTAGAAATAATAACAAAAAAGTATTGTTATTTTGGTACCCAAAAGATTTTACTTTTGTGTGTCCAACAGAATTACATGCTTTTCAGGAAGCTTTAGCTGAATTCGAAAAAAGAAACACTATGGTTATTGGTGCTTCTTGTGATACTCCCGAAGTTCATTTTGCGTGGTTAAATACATCTAAAGATAACGGAGGTATTGAAGGTGTTACGTATCCTATTTTGGCAGATTCTAATCGTAACCTTTCAAGTATGTTAGGAATTTTAGATATCACAAACGAAACATATAATGAGGAAACTGGAATAGTAACAGTAGAAGGTGATAATGTTACCTATAGAGCTACTTACTTAATTGATGAAGAAGGTACTGTTTTTCATGAAGGTATAAACCATATGCCTGTTGGAAGAAATGTAGCGGAGTTTTTAAGATTAATTGATGCATATGCTCACGTTCAGAAAAACGGAGAAGTATGTCCAGCAAACTGGGAAGAGGGCAAAGATGCTATGTCTGCTAATAGAGACGGAGTAGCTTCTTACTTAGCAGCTAATTAATAACATAATCTTAGATTATAAAGCTTCTCTGAAGTACGCTTTAGAGAAGCTTATTCTCAATCTTATAATTATATAAATTATGATCCAAGAGTTAACTACGGATAATCTTTCTGAAGTTGTAAATGACAATACCACGGTAGTAGTTCAGTATTCTGCTACTTGGTGTGGCAATTGTAGAATAATGAAGCCTAAGTTTAAGAAATTAGCTTCAGAAAAAAATGATACTACTTTTATCATTGTAGATGCAGAAAAAAATCCTGAATCCAGAAAAATGGCTAAGGTGGATAACCTTCCTACGTTTGCTACCTTTAAAAATGGAACTTTTGTAAATCAGGTACAGACTAATAAATTTGATGTTTTAAAAGAACTAGTAGATGAAATTACCAATAATTAAGCATCTTACTTCTTTTATAGAAGAAAATGATGAGGATTTTCTAGTGGAGACAATTGAAACTTTAGAATCTTTAACTGAAGTACCTTCTCTTAAAGATGATGAATTAGACGTACTAGGAGAATTAATTTCTAATATGTATGGGGCTATTGAAGTAAATAAAATGATTAAAGATGGTGCTTCTAAAAAAGAGGCTCTAAATAGTTTTATGCAACGGGTAATGGGATCTATAGATTCTTAATGTACACCTAGAGATAAATAAAAAAGCCTTCTCTAGTAGAAGGTTTTTTTATTTTTATAAAACTTTATGTAAATGCCATATAATCTTACTAATTTTATAGCTCTAAAAACACATAAATAATATTATTATGGCTACAATAACACTAAGTGGAAACTCAATACATACAAATGGTAATTTACCTAAAGTAGGTGATAAAGCTCCGGATTTTGAATTGGTAAACACAGATTTATCAGTGTCAAAACTATCGGATTATAAGGGGGAAAGAGTTGTATTAAATATATTTCCATCTATTGATACAGGAATATGTGCTGCTTCTGTTAGGCAATTTAATAAAGAAGCAAGTAACCTGTCTAATACCAAAGTTCTTTGCGTATCTAGAGATTTGCCATTTGCTCAAGCTAGGTTTTGTGGGGCAGAAGGACTAGAAAATGTAGTAAATCATTCAGATTTTAGAGATGGGAAATTTGGCAAAGATTATGGTTTAGAAATTATTGATGGCCCTATGAAAGGTCTTCATTCTAGAGCAGTTGTCGTAGTTAATGAAGAAGGTACAATTGTGCATGCTGAGCAAGTGCCAGAAATTGTGCAGGAACCTAACTATGCTGAAGCTATAAAAACATTGGCATAATTCTCTTATATGGGTAAAGGAACTAATTTTATTATGGGGAGGTTACGAGGTTGTGGATATGCGCTAAAAGGAGCATTGATATTGCTTAAAACGGAACCAAGTATACAAGTACAGGCTGTCATAGCAATTATTATGACAGCCTTAGGTTTTTATATGAATATAACTCCAATAGAGTGGATTTTGCAAACTTTTGCAATTGGTCTAGTAATGAGTATTGAAGGATTAAATACTACTGTAGAAGCAATTGCAGATTTTATACATCCTGACTTTCACGATAAAATTGGTTTTATAAAAGATATTGCCGCTGGAGCAGTATTTATAGCAGCCATAGTAGCAGTTATTGTTGGTTGTATTATTTATGTTCCATATATATTATAGAAAATTTTTTTCCCATTTTTACGTTCCAATATAGATATTCGTATTTTTGCGATAACACATCCGAAAAATGGCAAAAAAAAAAGTAACAACAAAAAGGAAAACCGCAAAAAAGCCTAAAAGATCTTTAAAAGAAAGGCTTACTTTATCAAGACAACAAAAAGTTGTTTTGGGTAGTTTCTTATTCTTTTTGGGGATAGCATTATTCTTTGCTTTTGTGTCTTTTTTCTTTAATTGGAAAGTAGATCAAAGTGAAATTTCTCAATTTCCAAATAGAACTTCTTCAGCAAAAAATTGGCTTAGTATTTCAGGAGCTAAAGTAAGTGACTTTTTTATTTTTAGAGGCTTTGGTATTTCAGCTTTAATTCTTCCAGTTCTTATTTCCCTTACAGGAGTCTACTTGTTTTTTGATTTAAACAGAAAGAAATTGGCAGGATTCTGGTTTTGGGGGACACTAGTAATGTTATGGATTTCAGTAATTTTTGGATTTGTACAAAAAGAAAGTGGTTTACTTGCAGGGGTCATAGGATATGAAGTTAATGACTTTATGCAGGATTATATTGGGTTTATCGGAACAGTGTTGGTATTAGCCTTTTTTGCTATTGTTTATATCGTAGTTCGTTTGCGATATACTCCAGAAAAGATATCTGCTTCTTTAAAAAAGACGCAATCGGAAATCACAAAAGACTATCAGTCAAATAAAAAGATTAATGGTACGAAGGGTTTAACAAAGGAAGATAAAAAGGAAGAAGATGAGAAAGAAAGTTTATCTCTTGGCGATACGAAGGATCTTTCATTGAGTACAGTTGCGGAAAAAATTAAAGAAAAAACTTCTCTTTTTGGAAGTAAGAAATCTGCTGAAACTACAAAAACAACTGTAAATGAGTTTTATGGAAATCCGGATAATCAGTCCGATGAGGTTCCTGAAAAATTAATAATAAAGTCTGAAGATAATCCAGAAGATATAGCGATGGAGGTGGAGGCTATTGTCGAAGAAGAAGAGGTAGAAAACCTTAGCACTAAATTAGTAAAAGATTTTGGAGAATTTGATCCTAAATTGGAGCTAGGTAATTTTAAGTTTCCTACTATTGATTTATTAAAGGATTATTCGGTTCAAAATAAAGGTATAACTATCGATCAAGGAGAACTTGAAGAAAATAAAAATCGTATTGTAGAAACGCTAAAAAACTATAAAATTGAGATAGCACAGATTAAAGCGACTGTTGGTCCGACGGTTACGTTATATGAAATTGTACCAGAAGCGGGTATCCGTATTTCAAAAATTAAAAACCTTGAAGACGATATAGCATTGTCATTGGCTGCATTGGGAATTCGTATCATAGCGCCAATACCTGGTAAAGGAACAATTGGTATAGAAGTCCCTAACAAAAAATCTACAATTGTTTCCATGCGATCTGCAATTGCGTCATCTAAGTTTCAGGAAGCAGAAATGGAACTTCCCTTATCTCTAGGTAAAACCATTTCTAATGAAACCTTTGTAGTGGATTTAGCAAAGATGCCTCATTTATTAATGGCAGGAGCTACAGGACAGGGTAAATCTGTAGGATTAAATGCAATCTTAACTTCGTTATTGTATAAAAAACATCCTGCAGAGGTAAAGTTTGTGCTAGTAGATCCTAAAAAAGTAGAACTAACATTGTTCAACAAAATAGAACGTCATTATCTTGCTAAATTACCCGATACTGATGAAGCTATCATAACCGATAATAATAAAGTGATTAATACACTGAACTCTCTTTGTATCGAGATGGATGCTCGATATGATTTGTTGAAAAATGCAATGGTCCGAAACATAAAGGAGTATAATGCCAAATTTCGAGCACGAAAGCTAAATCCTGAAAATGGACATAAGTTTTTACCTTATATTGTTCTAGTAGTAGATGAGTTTGCCGATCTTATTATGACAGCCGGTAAAGAAGTAGAGACACCGATTGCTAGATTAGCACAATTAGCGAGAGCAATAGGGATACATCTTATTATCGCAACCCAGAGACCTTCGGTTAATGTGATAACAGGTATGATTAAAGCCAATTTTCCGGCTAGAATAGCTTTTAGAGTAACTTCTAAAATTGATTCTCGGACTATTTTGGATACAGGAGGAGCAGACCAGTTAATTGGTCGTGGAGATATGTTGTACACGCAAGGTAATGATCTTGTTAGGATTCAATGTGCGTTTGTGGATACACCAGAAGTTGAAAGGATTACGGATTATATCGGTAGCCAAAAAGCATACCCTGATGCATATTTGTTACCGGAGTATTTGGGAGAAGAAAGTGGCACAAGTCTTGATATAGATAAAAAAGATAGAGATAAACTTTTTAATGACGCGGCAGAAGTTATTGTCACAGCACAGCAAGGTTCAGCGTCTTTATTACAGAGAAAACTTAAATTAGGTTATAATAGAGCAGGAAGATTGATTGATCAGTTAGAAGCTGCTGGTATTGTAGGCCCTTTCGAAGGAAGTAAAGCTAGACAGGTTTTAGTTACGGATTTAATAGCTCTGAAACAATTATTGGACTCAGAGTAATTATAGTAGATTTGTAGAATAAAAAAGATTTTTAAATACATAGAAATAAATAGATGATAAAGAGAATATTTTTTTTAGTAATTACCCTTTTTATTGCTACTGCTCAGGCGCAAGATGCAAAACACCTTTTAGATGAAGTATCTACTAAGGTAAGAAGTTATGATAATATTGTCATAGGATTTAAATATGCTCTGAATAACCCAGCAGAGAATGTTTCTCAAGAGACAAGAGGTGATGTTACCTTATTAGGTGATAAATATCTATTAAACTTAATGGGAACTGAACAGATGTACGACGGTAAAAAACTACACATCATTATTCCTGAAGATGAGGAGATTAATATTTCTTCCCAAAACGCGGAAGATGATGCAAGTGTAACGCCTTCTAAGATGCTTACGTTTTACGAAGATGGTTATACTTCTAAATTAGATATAGTTCAAGATGTACAGGGAAGAAAAATTCAGTTTGTAAAATTAGTTCCAATTGATTCTAAGAGTGAATTAAAAGAGATTTTATTAGGAATTGATAAGCAAACAAAGCATATTTATAAATTGGTTCTTATGCAGAATAACGGAACAAATATTACAATTACGGTTAGTAGTTTTAAAACAAATCAACCGCTTTCTAAAACGTTATTTGTTTTTGACGAATCAAAATATGGAAATTATTATATCAATCGTTTAGATTAGTAATATATTTAAACATTAATTTATAATTAATACACATCCCGAAGATTTCGGGATTTATTTTAGTAGCGAATAGGTGAAAATACTTGACAGATATATTCTAACGACTTTTTTAAAGACTTTTTTTCCACTCTTTATTATTATCATGTTTATTCTTTTATTGCAAACAATCTGGTTATTTATCTCAGAGTTAGCAGGAAAAGATTTGGATTTTTCGGTTATAATAAAGTTTTTAACATACGCTACACCTAGGTTAATACCCATGGTATTACCACTCACTATTTTGCTTACTTCTATTATGATCTTTGGTAACTTTGCCGAGAACTATGAGTTCGCCGCAATGAAATCTTCAGGTATATCCTTGCAAAGGGCAATGAGAACCTTATCGGTGTTTATCTTTTTTGTTGGGATTGGAGCATTTTTATTTTCTAATACAGTAATTCCTAGTTCAGAACGAAAGTTTGTTAACCTAAGAAAAAACATAGTAAAGGTAAAACCTGCTATGGTTATTACTCCCAATCAATTTAATGATTTAGGAGACATAAACATACGGGTATCTGAAAAATATGGTGATAACGACCAGTTTTTAAGGGATGTTATTATACACAAAAAAGGAGCTAGAGCCGGTAATTTTACAGTGATAAAAGCTACTGATGGAGAATTAAAGGGTAGCATTGATTCTGATTTGATCACATTATTACTTAATGATGGAAATTACTATGATGAAATCCATCAGAAATCTCCTAAGCAAAGAAAAAAATTACCATTTGCTAAAACCTACTTTAAACAGTATGTTCTTAATATGGACTTATCTTCTTTAGATAATGTTGATATGGATGCTCAGCAATATAGTAAAGGATATAACATGCTGAATGTTAATGGGCTTAAAAATGAAATAGATACATTGTCAATCCAAGTAAATGATGAGGTTAAATCCACAGAAGAAGATGTGAATAGAAGAAATGGATTTAAAGAATTAAATAGGAATTTAAAAATAGATACACTAAAAAAAGCTACTATTGATACATTAGATTTGATAAATGATAGATTTAATATCAAACAAAAATCGCAAATCTATAACCTCGCTTTCTCTAATGTAGATGGAGTTATCAGAAGAATACAAACATCTAAAAGAACATTAGAAGTTAAAAAAAGAGCACTTAATAAATATGAAATGTCATTGCATGATAAATATGCATTGGGTATAGCTTGTGTTCTCTTGTTTTTTGTAGGAGCTCCGTTAGGGGCGATTATTCGTAAAGGAGGATTAGGATTACCAATTGTGATTGGAGTAGTGCTTTTTCTTACGTATCATTTTATCGGGATTTTTGCTAAAAATGGAGCAGAAGAAGGAGGGGTTCCACCATTTGTAGGTTCTTGGCTTTCTACATTTATCATATTTCCTCTGAGTATATTTTTAACTTATCGAGCAACAAGAGATAGAGGCTTTGTTAGTTTTGATATTCTAATTCAACCTATTCGAGATTTTTTTAAAAAAAGATCAAAGAAGAAGGATTTAGATGGAGAAATTGAATTGGTTAATGAAGAACATTTTGATGAAGAAATCGATATGCCTATATATGATATTTTAGTTGGTTATGATACTAATAAACTAAAAGATATTGTTAAGAATTACAGACAATATGATTATAGTGAAGAATATAGGAATACATCATTGAAAATACTAGATAATAGAGGGATATCTATAAGTGATCTTAGATTAAGGGGGGAATTAGATAATTTTGATTTTGATAAAGCTGAAAAGTATTATCGAGATTTTAATGAGTATTCTATTTTAGCAATTACATTGATCTTCTTGTCAATTTTTATTAATCTAATTATAAAAGTTCTTTCCAAAGAATCATCTCCCGATACGGAGATAATGTTACTTATTTTTAATCTACTAAGTAATTTAACCTATTTAGTGTTTTTTGTAATGTCTTTTGTAAGTCACAGCAGGTTTTATAAGCTGTTAAAAGATCAAACTGAAAGACCAAATGCAATAATTTTCATTTTAGGTTTGCCATTATATATCTTTAGTTATTTTTATTATCGTAGTGTTATAAAAGATGATATTAATAAAATCAGATAATTAGGAGATACTGTTCCATTTAAGAATTATATAAATTACCTTTGTTGTCAAATTAAGAATTGTATCGTTATGTCACAGGTTACGGAGACCAAAAACAAATTGAAATTGAACACTATACAAGAAGCTATTGATGATATTCGTCAAGGGAAGGTGATTATAGTCGTTGATGATGAAGATAGAGAGAATGAAGGAGATTTTTTGGCTGCAGCCGAAAAGGCAACTCCAGAAATGATCAATTTTATGGCGACACATGGACGTGGACTGATTTGTACTCCGATTACAGAACAACGTTGTGAAGACCTGAAACTTAATATGATGGTCGATAACAATACAGATCCTATGGAAACCGCATTTACGATTTCTGTGGATCTAAAAGGAAATGGCGTTACTACTGGTATTTCTGCTAGTGATCGTGCCAAGACTGTTCTGGCATTGATTGACTCAGAAACAAAACCTCATGAGTTAGCAAGACCAGGTCATATTTTTCCATTAAAAGCAAAAGAAGGTGGCGTTCTAAGGCGAACCGGACATACTGAAGCAGCAATAGATTTTGCAAGGTTAGCAGGATTAAAACCAGCAGGTGTAATTGTAGAAATAATGAATGAAGATGGCACTATGGCACGTCTTCCTCAATTAGTAGAAGTAGCTAAAAAATATGATCTTAAGTTAGTTTCAATCGAAGACTTGGTTGCATACCGAATGCAGCATGATTCACTAATCGAAAAGAAAGAAGATTTTGACATAGTTACTCGTTTTGGTAAATACAGATTAAGAGCTTACAAACAAACTACGAATAACCAAATTCATATAGCATTAACAAAAGGAAGTTGGTCGGACAATGAACCTGTTTTGACACGTATTAACTCAACATTGTTTAATAATGATATCTTAGGGACACTAACTAATAACGCGGATAAACGGCTAGATGCCATGTTTACTCGAATTAATAAAGAAGGAAAAGGCGCTATTGTTTTTATCAATCAAGAAAGTCAATCTTTTAATTTGATTAACCGTCTAAAGGCTCTGAAAGAAGTCCAAACGGGAGAAGAAATAGTGAAAGCACCAAAAATTATGATGGATACCAAAGATTTTGGTATTGGAGCGCAAATTTTACACGACCTTAATGTTCATAAATTACGGTTGGTATCCAATAGCGTACAACAAAAACGTGTAGGTATGATCGGATACGGATTAGAGATTGTAGAATATGTAAACTATTAGAAAGTAGTTTTATAAAATACTTTGTAGAGCTTCAATCATTTTTGAGGCTCTTTCTTTTACATCACTTTCGGACCAACCTACTTTTATCAAGCATGAAATAGTTCTACCCATCCAAGCATCACTTGCATCAAAAGATTGGTTATTTTTTTGAAGACCAATTTTTTGTTCAGCTGAAAGCGTGTTGAGTGATTTAGGTTCTAATAAGTGTTCCCACTTCTTATAATAGTGCCAGTTGTTATCAAACCAATAAAAACAAACATCTACTCCGTGTTTACCAAGTGCTTTGTGTGCTTTTCTTGCTAAATCTTCAGTAGGAAGAAATAGGTTTAAAAAAGCATGGCTTTCTACTCCAGTTTCCGGAACTCTTCTAAACGTAACTTCTGGAATAGAGGTTAGCGCATCGCGAAGAGTAGTATAGTTTTTTTTCTGTAGATCTAAAGTATGATCTAACTTTCTTAATTGAGCAATTCCTACAGCTGCATTTAGTTCAGATAGTCTGTAGTTATATCCTAAAAATGGATGAGTTTCTGCTCCTCGATCATTCCCAATATGATCATGCCCGTGATCTTGATACTTATGAGCATTTTCGGCATACTTTTTAGAATTTGTTATCAAACCACCGCCTTCACCACATGTAATCGTTTTCACATAATCGAAAGAAAAGCATCCTAAATCCCCATAACTACCCAGGGGTTTGTTATCATAAGTCCCTCCGATGGCCTGGCAAGCATCTTCTAATAAAATTAGGTTATGTTCATCACAAATAGTTTTCAGTGCTTTTAGATCCGCCATGGATCCGCACATATGCACCGGCATAACCACTTTGGTTTTTGATGTAATCGCTTCTCTTACTGCTTTAGGGTCTAAAGTTAAGGTGTCGTCAATATCACATAAAATAGGAGTAGCACCAACAGATAATATAGCTTCGAAACTGGCAACAAATGTAAAAGTAGGCATAATCACTTCATCTCCTGATCCAACGCCTGCAGAAGCCAATGCTACTGTTAATGCTGCTGTTCCACTTGACACTACCTGGGCGAATTCAGTTTGCATTCTGGAAGCTAGATCTCTTTCTAGTTCTAAGGCTTTGTGATGTCCATTTCGGTTACCATCAAAACCGTAACGCATTAAAACTCCATTGTCTAATACATCTTGAACTTCTTTCTTTTCTTCAGCTCCAAATAGCTCGAATCCTGGCATAGGTAAAGTGTTAAATTAAAAAAACTCTCTTCGGCAAAAATACCGAAAAGAGTTTTGATTATATAATGTGTAACTTATCTTTTTAATTAATAGTTTTCAATAATTGTGGTTACAAAACTAAAGTATCTGCCAGGATCTCTAAGAGAAGAACTATAAGAACCTTGGGACCCAAGTACTTTGCCAGTGCGATCAACAGCAATAATATTTGGAAAACCGCCTTGTTTATTATATTTACTTAGTAATTTTTTATTTGCTTTTAGCTGTTCTTCGGAAATTATATCCATTCTTCTAGGGATATCTACTTTCAGTAAAACTACTTTTTGTGATTGATTTTTAAACTTTTCAGTAGAAAAGAAATCTTCATGAAGCATAATGCAAGGAGCACACCAATCGCTTCCTGTAAAATACATAAGAATAGGTTTCTTTGTGTTTTCAGAAACTTGTTTTGCAGTCTCAAAATCTGTTAACCAATGTAATTGGTCTTCTTGTGCAAGCACAGCAGAGGTAATTATAAATGATATAAGCAGAAATACTTTCTTCATATTATTAAGTTTTGGGAATTACAAAAATATAACATTTTTTACACTCCAAATATCTTGCCAAGTATTTGTCTATAAAACAATTACTGTTTCGTTAATGGATCGTCTTACTTTTTTGAACTCCGCAAACATATCATCATCAGCACGATAACCTACTGGTAGTACTAAAACTGAATTTAGACCAAGTTGAGTAAGATTAAGAATTTCGTCATATTTTTCGGGAATAAAACCTTCCATAGGGCAAGCATCTATTTTTTCTGTTGCGCACACTGTTAATAAATTACCCATAGCCAAATAGGCTTGTTTGGCAGCCCAATTTCTGATTTCATCTGCAGGTTTGTTCTTAAAAGAATCTACCAGTTGTTCTCTAAAGGGTTTAAGTACGTCATCAGAAGTATTTCTTATTGCTTTTACGTTATCAAAATACTTAGTAATGTATTCTTCGCCAACCGTATTTTCGATGCAAAAAACCAACAGGTGAGAAGCATCTGCAACCTGTTGCTGATTCCAGGAATGTTCTGTGAGTTTCTTTTGAACTTCTTTATTATGTAATACAACTAATTTTAATGGCTGTAATCCATAAGAGGTAGCAGTAAGATTAAATGCTTCAGTAAGTATATCTATTTTCTCTTGAGGAAGTATACGAGTGTTATCAAATTTTTTTGTAGCATATCGCCATTGTAGGCTTTCGATAATTTCCATTCCAATTTTTTAAAAATTATGGAACAAAGATACAGGTATAACAAGTATCTTTATTCATTAATCTGATAAGAAAAAACTATATCACCATTGTATGAATACTATAGAAGAATTGATCGAAAAATCCGAGACTAGAATCTTTAAAGCTGTGTTCCCTAATACTACAAATCATTATGAAACATTGTTTGGAGGAACGGCGTTGCAACTTATGGATGAAGTTTCTTTTATCTGTGCTACTCGTTTTAGCAGAAAAAAAGTAGTAACAATTTCTACAGGTAAAATTGATTTTGAAAAACCTATTCCTCAAGGTACAATCATAGAATTAGTAGCCAAGGTGAGTGAGGTAGGAAGAACTAGTTGTGTAGTACAGGTAGATATTTATAAAGAAGATATGTATAATTACGATCGTGAAATAGCTGTTTCTGGAATGTTTAAGTTTGTTGCTATTGATAATGATAAAAAGCCTATTCCAATTATAGACAAAAATTGAGAAAAAACAAAAAAGTGCATTTGATGAAAAAATGCACTTTTTTGTTTTTATAGGTATCTCTATTTATCTCCTAATTGTTTGATTTTTATTCTGAAAGCTGCAAAGAGTAGTGTGGTAAAAGGACTTAACCAATTGAAGATTGCAAAAAAGAAATAATCAACAACGGGAACGCCTAAAACCCCACTTTGATAAGCTCCACATGTATTCCAAGGAACTAAAACCGAGGTTACCGTTCCAGAATCTTCTAAGGTTCTACTTAAGTTTTCAGGAGCAAGTCCTTTATCTTTAAAAGCTTTTGCGTACATTCTTCCAGGTACTACAATTGCTAAATACTGATCAGAAGCAGTAACATTTAGAGCAAGACAACTGGCAACAGTACTGGCAAATAAACCAAACACAGAATCGAACATACTTAATAAGGCTTTACTAATTCTCGCTAGTGCTCCAATGGCATCCATAACACCACCAAAGACCATTGCGCAAACGATTAACCAAATTGTGCCTAGCATTCCAGACATTCCACCAGCTGTAAATAGGTCATTTAATTCTTTACTAGAGGTTTCTACAGCAGTATCCACAGTCATTGCTTTCATAACACCTTTATATGCGGAGTGAAAATTAAGTGTTTCACTACCAGCAATATTTATTACAATATCTGGTTGTGCTATAATCGCAGCAATAGCTCCTAATAATGTTCCAGCTAATAATGCGATTAATGGAGGTGTTTTTTTAATAATAAGAGCAATAACAATTATAGGTACAATAAATAACCAAGGTGATATTGTAAACGCACTTTTTATAGCTCCTAATTGTTCACCAATTTCGGGAGAACCAGAAGTATCAAGTGTAAATCCGATGATTACAAATACAATTAACGTGATAACTATTGTAGGTACTGTAGTATATGTCATATATTTTATGTGAGAAAACAATTCTCCTCCAGCCATAGCGGGAGCAAGGTTTGTAGTATCTGATAATGGTGACATTTTATCACCAAAATACGCTCCTGAAATAACCGCACCCGCAGTCATTCCTAAAGAAATACCTAAGGTGTCTCCAATTCCAATTAGTGCAATACCTACCGTAGCAGATGTTGTCCAGGAACTACCAGTGGCTATAGAAATAATAGCACAGATAATTACACAGGCTGCTAGAAAAATAGTAGGATTAAGAATCTGCAATCCATAGTATATCATTGTGGGTATAATACCACTAATAAGCCAAGTACCTGCTAATGATCCTACCATTAATAATATGAGTAACGCTCCAGTGGTAGATTTTACGTTGCGAGCAACTTCTTCCATCATTTGTTTGTAAGATACTTTATTAAAGAAACCTACAATTGCAGCTACAGCTGCACCCAGCAGTAATATAAATTGATTACTACCACTTAGTGCATCATCGCCAAAAGCATAATATACATTATAAAACAACATACCTACTAATGCAACAATTGGAATTAATGCTTCCCAAATATTTAACTCTCTGTTTTCAATAATTTCTTCGTTTTGGGGATCAGTAGGAGTGATGTTTTGACTTTCCATATATAGTATTCGAAATTTTAAGAATGTAATGTTACGATATTAATAAAATTTATGCAACGTATTCCTTTCGTTTAATTATAAAAATGATCAGTGGATATGGTTGCAAAACATTAAAACATACATTTTATCGAATAAAAATGCTTTTTGCCGATAATTTACTGTATATTTGTTTAACGATTTTTGTGAAAATATGATATTAAAATACTTTTGACCCATCGGAAGAAAGATATTAAGAAATTAAATATATACCGAAAGAGAAAAATTGGAATTGATTGTTTATGTTTTTTTGCCCCAACAAATCTAATTCCCCCCAAAATTAGATTTGACAAATTATAAAGCCTCAGAAATGAGGCTTTTTTGTACTTTTAGTTTTCTTCTAATACTAAATCAGTATTTGAAAAAAGGTTGTAGTTCATTTTTATCACCTGTTAATTTGATATCATAAATATAGGTAAAGCTGTTAGGAAGCGTAGCCTCTATTTATGGTTCAAGTGAGATGCAATCCAAATTCTTTTGGTTTATTTTTTAATATTTATAGTTAGTAAAAATCTTACTTTTTTTATTAAAAGAAATATATTTTGTAATATTAAAGCATTTAATCGGTATAAAATGCATTTTATCGATTATATGTATTTTGTTTATACCGAATTTTCTGTAAACTTATAGTGTATCATTTACTTTTGAATTGTGAAAGAATAAGAGTTACGAATAAAATTAATTTTAATGTTTCGCCCCTTAATAAATAGAATACTTTAAAATTTAGAGAATTAAACTTTTTTTGTCCAAATTTATTTAGCCTACTACTAAGCCTCATACCCCAAGAGGCTTTTTTTTATGGAATAGGTTTTCTTAATGTATAGTATGTTGATTAATAAGCCTTCTTGATTTAAATAAGAAGATTTTTTTTCTATCATAGTTTTTGCCTATCTAACAAATTATTAATACATTAAAAATGCGTTTTATCGATTAAATAAGTGTTTTAACGATGTTCTTTGTATTTTTATATAGTTGTTTTGACATACTTTTAAGATGTTAATGTACTTTTGAAGTGTTGTTAATGATTGATATAAGTTGAATTAGTTTTTATGGTATTATCAAATACCAACATTAATTACCCCAAAATTGTAAATCAAATAATCCCCAAATTTTGATTTCCTAAAGAAAAGCCTCTTGCCCAGAGGCTTTTTATTTGTTAAAAAATGACTTGTTTCATTTTTTATGATGAAATTAGTACAAAATAAAAACAATGCACCCTACTTTTTCTCGAGGATTAGAATTATTCCTTCTATTTGTAATGCTCCCTGTTAGTTTCTTGTTTTCATATCCTGCTCCTATCAAAGTAGGATTAACAGTTACTGGTTTTATTTATATTTTGCTTCACCTAAAGAGATCGGAGTTTTTGAAAATAAGATTTCCAGATAAGGTTTACTGGAAACCGTTTTGGAAAGAAACTATTATCAAATTGGCTATTGTGATTATAATTACAAGTTTATATGTTTTTTGGATGGCTCCAGATAAATTGTTTTCTATTGTAATACAAAAACCAATTTTGTGGGTTGTTATCTTGTTTGTATACACCTTTTTATCTGTTTGGCCACAAGAAATTATATACAGAACGTTTTTTTATGATCGATATGAATCCTTGATCAACAATAAGTGGTTGTTTATTTTTATAAATGCAATCCTTTTTTCATTGGCTCATATATTTTTAAGGAGTTTTCTGGTTCAGTTACTCACTTTTCTAGGTGGTTTATTATTTGCATTTACTTATCAAAGGACAAAATCAACCACTTTGGTGTCTATAGAACATGCAATTTATGGAAATTGGCTTTTTACTGTAGGAATGGGGGAGATGTTAGCATTTCCAGGTGCAGATTAGTTGTTTAAAAAGACTACCAATTGTTTCACTGCCTTTGCTCGATGACTGATGCTATTTTTTTCTTCCAGCGGGAGCTCTGCAAATGTTTTACGGTATTCATTTGGCATAAAAATAGGATCGTATCCAAAACCTTTATCACCTCTTTTTTGTTTAGTTATAGTACCTAAGCAAATACCAGTAAACGTTTCTAACGTACCATTAATATGAAGTGCAACAACTGTTTTGAATTGTGCTTTACGATTGTCTTTTTCCTTTAAGTTGTTCAGAAGTTTATCCATATTGGCATCAGAATCTTTGGATTCTCCTGCATAACGAGCAGAATAAACACCAGGATCACCATTTAGGATATCTACCTCTAATCCTGTGTCATCAGCAAAACAATCATATCCATAATTTTCTTTTATATATTGAGCCTTTTGTATTGCATTCCCTTCGATGGTAGGGGATGTTTCAGGAATATCCTCAGTACAGCCTATATTCGTCAAACTTAATAATTGAATATGAGAAGGAACCAGCGCTTGTACTTCTTTTAATTTATTAGGATTATTTGTGGCAAATACTATTTTCATTTAAGAAATATCTTTTTGAGTTAGATCGATAAAATATTTAGGCTTTAGCATCATAATTTTGGATCCATTTCCCTTGTACTTTAAGTACTTGTTCTATAACATCCCTAACGCAACCTTTTCCTCCTTTTTTAAAGGAAACATATTTAGAAACTTCTTTTATTTCTGCTACGGCATCTTGCGGACAGGTTGGTAATCCCACCATTTTCATCACCGGTAAATCTGGAATATCATCACCCATATATAAAACATTTTCGATTTTGATATTCTTATTGTTCATATATTCATTTAGTTGATCAACTTTATGATGAGCACCCAGATAAATATCTTTAATTTCTAAACCTTCTAATCTCTTTCTAACCCCTTCATTTTTTCCACCTGATATGATACACACATTAAAACCTTGTTGAACTGCAGTTTTTAATGCATATCCATCTTTTATATTCATAGTTCTTAGTAATTCTCCATTAGTATTAATGATTACTGTTCCGTCGGTAAGAACGCCGTCGAAATCAAAGATAAAAGTGGTGATATGTTTTAGATACTCTTTATAACTCTTTTCCATATTTAGATTGTATTGCTTTGGTAAGCATTTTATATAGTTGTCTTTGTGAATCGTCTTTTAAAATTTTGAGATGTCGATCAATCGTCTTAACATCTTTGCGAATTGCAGGTCCAGTTTGAGCAATATCTGGTTCGATCTCAATTATTTTTTTAGCAGTTTCTTGAATCAGAGGATGTAAAATTTCAAAAGGAACATTATTTTCTTCACAGATTTCATTTCCAATAGAAAACATATAATTAGTAAAGTTATTTACAAACACGGCAGCTACGTGCAACACGCTTCTCTGATCAGAGGAAACATCATATATCTTTTGCGATACTATAGAGGCTAGGTTTTTCAAAGTAATAACATCTTGTTTTTGATCCGCTTCAATACAAAACGGAAGTTCACTAAAATCAATCTTCTTCTTAGCGCTAAATGTTTGTAATGGATAGAAAACTCCACGAGAATTTTTATGATCAATAGCCTGTATTGGTGCACTTCCAGAAGTGTGAACAACTAACCTATTATGGAAAGGTAGAGCACTTGATACTTTTTCTATAGCATCATCACTGATGGCTAAAATATATAGATCTGCTTTCTTTAAGTTGTTTAGATCATTAGTAACAGTACCTTCTTTTTGATCTTTATGTATTCGTATTCCTTTTCTGTTGTAGCACTGTATTATTGCTACAGATTTTTTATTTAAAAAAGCTGTATACAAATGTTGCGCTACATTTCCTGCACCAAGGATAACAATTGTAATCATTTGGCTAAAATAAGGAAGATACTTTAAAAATTAGACAAGTTTTATAGTTCTGTTAAAACCAATAAATAGGATAATTAGAATGTCTGATTATCCTCTCAAAAACATTAAATTTGCCGAGCTAAAAAAATTACAATGCAAAAGAAATTGGCGAGTATTTTATTTTCTACCAGATTAATGGCGGTCTTATTCATAGTTTTTGCTACCTCTATGGCAGTAGGTACTTTTCTTGAAGATGGTTATGGTACTGCCGCAGCCAGAATTTGGATCTATAATGCCTGGTGGTTTGAAGCTATTATGGCTTTTTTTATGATTAATTTCTGTGGAAATATAGTACGGTTTCAATTATATAAAAGAGAAAAATGGGCGACGTTATTAATGCATCTTTCTTTTATTTTAATTCTCTTAGGTGCTTTTATTACAAGATACATTAGTTACGAAGGTGTAATGCCTATACGAGAAGGAGAAACCACTTCAGAGTTTTTATCAGAACGTACCTATTTAACTGCATTTCTTGATGGAGAAATTAAAGGCGAACCGCGAAGACGTGTAATTTCAGAGCAATTAGAATTAACACAGGCGACAGATAATAATTTTAAAATAGACACTGATTACAATCAACAACCCGTTACTATTCAATATAAAGAATACATCACCGGAGCAGAAATGGGACTGGTAGAAACAGAGAATGGTGAGAACTATCTAAAGATAGTTGAGGCTGGAGATGGTAATAGACACGATCATTATTTAAAAGAAGGAGAAGTTTCTAATATTCATAATATTTTGGTTGCTTTTAATATCCCTACAAAAGGAGCTATCAATATTACATATGAAAATGACGAATATTACATAGAATCACCCTTTGATGGTTCTTATATGAGAATGGCAGATCAAAAGCAAGGCTTGGTAATTAAAGATAGTTTACAACTACTTATGCTGCGCTCATTATATCAAACTGCGGGAATGCAATTTGTGATTCCAGAACCTGTAATAACAGGAATGTATGATGTTATTCCAATTGAGGTAAAAGGAAAAGGACAACAAGATGCACTTATTTTTGATGTAACGACTAATGGAGAAACCAAAGAGGTAAAATTGTTGGGAGGAAAAGGATATGCCAATGATATGAAAAAGATTTCTTTGGGAGGTCTGGATATGTATTTCAACTATGGATCAAAGCGATTAGAACTTCCTTTTGCTTTAAAGTTGAATGATTTTATAGCCGAAAAACAACCAGGGACAGAAAAAGTATATAAGTCGTTTATGAGTAAAGTAGATATTGTTGAAGAAAACACTACTCCTCGTCCATATGATATCTATATGAATCATGTTTTGGATCATAAAGGATATCGTTTTTTTCAAGCTTCTTTTGATCCTGATGAAAAAGGTACCGTATTATCAGTAAATCATGATTATTGGGGTACTATGATTACATATGCTGGGTATATGTCATTATATCTTGGTTTAATGCTTATTTTATTTACGAGAGGATCCAGATTTAAGGATCTAGAACGAATGCTCAATAAAGTGAAGACAAAGAAGAAAACTATGACAGCGTTATTGGTGTTATTCATTTCTATATTTTCTTTTGCACAAGAACAGCAAGATCATGTAAACCATTTACAGACCTTACCTGGAAAAGCTAAACTAGATTCTGTGATTAAAGCGAATGCTGTAAGTAAAGAACATGCTGCTAAATTTGGTAGTATAGTCATACAGGATGAACGCGGTAGGATGAAGCCTCTTAATACGTTTTCTTCAGAGCTTTTACGTAAGTTAAGTAAAAAAGATACTTATGAAGGATTAACAGCTGATCAGGTTTTTGTATCAATGGTAGAAAATCCATTCGTTTGGTATAGTATTCCTATTATTGAAATAGAGCGGCATAATGACAGTATTAGAAAAATATTAGGTGTCTCTAAATCCGAAAGAAGAGTTTCTCTAATAGATTTAGTAGAACAGGATGGCTCTTATAAATTAGATCCATATTTAGAAAAAGCGAGTAGCACAAATACACCTAGTAGTTTTGAGAAAGATTTTTTGAAAACTCATGAAAAGTTTTATTTATTAAATCAAGCTTTGGGCGGTGGAATCCTTAAAGTTTTTCCGGTTCCCGAAGATGAAAATAATAAATGGGTTTCTGTACCACAATTAAATGAGCATAAGTTTACTGGAATGGATTCTGTATATACAAGACAAATCATTCCTATTTATATACAGTCATTGCAGGAAGCAAGAAAAACAGGAGATTATAGTAAACCTGATCAGTACATAGAGAGTATTAAATCTTTTCAGACGAAATTTGGAAGTGAAGTAATGCCAGCGGATGATAAAATTAAAGCTGAAATCGCATTAAATAAATATGACATTTTCAGAACATTATATAAATACTACAGTATTACAAGTGTATTATTTATCCTAATTATCATTTTTGGTATATTTTATCACAAGAATAAGTTTGTAAAAGTATTGATAAAAGCCTTTATGGGGATTACTGTATTGATTTTTATGGTACATACGTCCGGATTAATAATTAGATGGTATGTATCAGGTCATGCACCTTGGAGTGATGCATATGAATCTATGATTTATGTGGCTTGGGCAACAATGGCTTTAGGATTAGCTTTTGGTAAAAAGAGTAATCTTACAGTTGCGGCAACAGCTTTTGTAGCTGCAATAATTCTATTTTTTGCTCATGAAAACTGGACGGATCCGGCTATTGCAAATCTGCAACCTGTTTTGGATTCTTATTGGGTATTGATTCACGTGTCAATTATTGTGGCGAGTTATGGCCCTTTCTTTGTAGGAGCTATCTTAGGTGTACTTTCATTATTATTAATGATTTTAACGACCAAGTCTAATAAGAAGAGAATGGATATCAATATCAAAGAGATTACGATTATTAATGAAATGGCATTGACTATAGGTCTTGTGATGTTAACTATTGGTAACTTTTTAGGAGGGATGTGGGCCAATGAAAGTTGGGGACGTTATTGGGGTTGGGATCCAAAAGAAACTTGGGCACTGGTTAGTATTATGGTGTATGCTTTTGTGATTCATATGCGATTGGTTCCCGGTCTAAGGGGGAGATGGTTCTTTAACCTGATGTCTGTATTTGCAGTTTCATCCATATTAATGACATATTTTGGAGTAAACTTTTATCTAAAAGGATTACATTCTTATGCTAGTGGTGATCAGGTGGTAACGCCTTCTGCAGTGTATTATAGCTTTGTTGTTTGGGCAATATTAGGAGCTTTCTCGTATTGGAGGTATACTGTACATTATAAGAAGTGATTTTTGTAATTGTTTGTACGTCATTGCTTTATTCTCAATAAGAACTATACAAAAACTATACAGTGTTAATTTTTTAGGATTATTATTGACACTACTTCAATATTATCTAATATTTTTATGATCGTTAACAAATCATTAAAATTTAGATATGGGTATTATTTCTTTTGTAGGATTCACACTTTTGGTTGCGATTATATCATATTTTGCTACTAGAAAAACAGATGAGACATCTTCAGATGGTTATTTTTTAGGAGGTCGTAGTCTTACAGCTGTGGTAATTGCTGGTTCCTTATTGCTTACTAATTTATCTACAGAACAGATTGTAGGGTTAAATGGAGCTTCATATAAAGAAGGTATCCTAGTGATGGCTTGGGAGACACTAGCAGCAATTGCTATGGTAATTACAGCAGTTTTCTTATTACCTAGATATTTGAAAGGTGGTATTGCAACTGTTCCTCAATTCTTAGAAAGACGATACGATACTACTACAAAAGCAATTACCTCAGGATTATTTTTAACAGGTTATGTTGTAGTATTTTTACCTGTTGTTTTATACTCAGGATCTCTCGCAATTACTACAATGTTTAATGTACCTGAATTATTAGGAGTTTCTAAAGAAGTTTCTATTTGGGTGTGTGTTATTGGGATTGGAGTTATTGGTTCTATCTATGCAGTTTTTGGTGGATTAAAAGCAGTAGCTGTTTCTGATACAATAAATGCCGTTGGGTTATTGATAGGGGGAATTATGATACCTGTTTTTGGTTTGTTAGAAATAGGTGAGGGTAGTATATCTGAAGGAATTAATACCTTAATGGCTACAAACCCTGAAAAGTTTAAAGTTATTGGTGATTCAAGTTCTTCCATTCCTTTTGCGACCATATTTACGGGTATGATGTTAGTCCAATTATTTTATTGGGGAACAAATCAAGCTATTATTCAAAGGGCTCTGGGGGCTAAAAATCTTAAAGAAGGTCAAAAAGGATTATTGTTAGGTTCATTTTTAAAAATATTAGGACCTATAATTGTTGTATTACCAGGAATTATCGCATTCCATATTTTTAAAGGAGAACTTGGAGACCCAGATGAAGCATATCCTAAATTAGTGAGTAAAGTACTACCATTATCTTTAGTTGGTTTTTTTGCAGCAGTATTGTTTGGGGCTATTTTAAGTTCATTTAATAGCGCATTAAATAGTTCGGTAACACTTTTTGGTTTAGATATTTACAAAGAATACATTAATAAAGAAGCTACAGAAAAACAAGTAGTAAAGGCCGGTAAGAGTTTTGGGATTCTACTAGCAATAATGGCAATGGTAGTAGCACCTTTTATTGCAAACGCCGGCAGTATATTTGATTATTTACAGGAGGTAAATGGAATATATAGTATTCCTATTTTGACAATTATTGTAGTTGGGTATCTTACCAAAAAAGTTCCTGCTATTGCTGGTAAAATCGGTATTATATCAGGATCCATACTTTATATAATTAGTCAGTTTTTTATAAAATCTTATGTACAAGGTAATGCTATAGAAGCGGCAAAAGCTTCAGGAATAACTGACCTTGTAGAATTAGAAAGTATAGGAGCATCTTCCTATCCACATTTCTTGCATGTTATGGCGATTCTTTTTGTAGTTAATATCATTATCATGTTAATTATTGGTAAATTGTATCCAAGAGAAGTAGCATATGAACAACAATATACTAAAGAAGTGGATATTACTCCTTGGAAATATACTAAGATCGTTGGAGCTGTTGTATGTTTAATTGTGATATCTACCTATATCTATTTTAAATAATTGAAATATATTAAAAAGACATTTTTATTTTTATTTATTCTATTCACGACGATAGTTACCGCACAGGAATTACCGCCGATAGAAGTCTATTTGCCAGATGAATATAAAGGAGCAACTCAAAACTGGTCAATTTCTCAAGCAGATAATAAATATATTTATGTAGCTAACAACAACGGACTTTTAGAGTTCAATGGAGCAAAATGGGAGCTTTACCCAACTCCGAATGAAACCGTTATGAGATCGGTTAAAGTTATTGGAGAACGTATTTATACAGGGTTCTATATGAATTTTGGGTACTGGAAAAAAAATAGTTTTGGAAAGCTTGAGTACACTTCATTAACAGAAAATTTAACGGAAAGTCTTATCGAAGATGAGCAATTTTGGCACATTGTCAGTCAAGATGATTGGATATTATTTCAGTCTCTTGATAGAATTTATCTTTATAACGTTACTAATGAGGATATCTCAATTATAGAATCAAAAATAGCCATTACCAATATATTCAATGTTTATGGAACAATATATTATCAGGATATTAATAATGGAATCTATAAAATAGAAAAAGGAAGCCCAACATTGACTATAGATGATCCTGAGGTGGTTAATGATAAAATAGTAAATATCTCAAAGTCTCAAAACGGAATTCTATTACTAACTAGTACAAAAGGTTTTTTCGAGTTTTCAAAAGGAACAGTTAATAAGTGGAGGACACCGTCTGATGATCTATTAAAGAATTCTACTATTTACAGTAGTGTAACACTGAAGGATGGAAGTTTTATTTTAGGAACTATTTCCCAAGGTCTAGTATATCTTTCGGAAAAAGGAGAGATTAGGTATCAAATTAATCAGAACAAGGGATTAAGTAATAATACGGTTTTGTCTTCCTTTGAAGATATAGATGGTAATATATGGTTAGCACTGGATAAAGGTATTAATTGTATAAATATAAAATCACCAGTTCAAAGTTTTAATGATGATAAAGGGAATATTGGTACTGTATATACCTCAATTGTTTTTGAAGATTTTTTATATCTGGGAACGAATCAAGGGGTGTTTTATAAAAACATTAATAAATATGAACCATTCCGTTTTGTTGAAGGAACTAAAGGGCAGGTTTGGAATCTTTTTTCTTATGATAAAAAATTGTTTTGTGGGCATAATGATGGTACTTTTTTAATAGAAAACAATATATCGGAACTCATAAGTTGGATTCAGGGAACTTGGATTTTTCGTACTGTTAAAGATCATCCGGATTGGCTGCTGCAAGGCAATTATGAAGGATTGAGTTTACTGGTGAAAAAAAATGGAAAATGGAGATTAAAACAAAAAGTTGAAGGATTTGATTACTCTGCTCGATATTTAGAAATATATGATGACAAATTGTGGGTTAATCACGAATACAAAGGGCTTTTTAGTCTTACGATAGATGATGAATTTTCTAAAGTATTAGAAGTAGTTAAAGACACTCTAACTATAAAAGGTAAACATTCAAGCATAACAAAATACAAGAATGATTTTTTTTATTCACATAAAGAAGGAGTATCTTTTTACAATAAGGAAAACAAAGCTTTTGATCAAGATAATGTTGTAAATCAAGTTTTTGAGGCTGAACAGGTTGATGTAGGAAGGCTAATAAAAGATAATAAAGGAGGACTCTGGAGTTTTACGGATGAAGAATTAGATTATGTTTCTCAAAGCCAATTTTCGGATAATTTAGAAGTAACTAAAGTATCTATCCCTTACTTGCTAAGAAAGGAAATGAATGGTTTCGAAAATGTTATGCACCTCGAAGAGGAGAAGTATTTATTAGGAACTACCTATGGATATATGATTTTGGATTTATCTAGAGTAAATTTAAAAGAGCATACTATTTTTCTTGAAAAAGTTTCAGTAAAACAAAAAACTACAGAGTTTAAACAGGTTGAAGTTTCTGAGTCAACCCCTGTTTTCCAATCTAATTTGAATACTATTTCTTTTGTTTATACAATTCCCGAATATGACAAATTCCTTATTTCAAAGTTTCAATATAAGCTAGAAGGTTTCTATGAGGACTGGAGCGCTTGGACTTCAGAAACTAATAAAGTGTTTGAAAATTTACCATTTGGAGAGTATACGTTTAAAGTTAGAGCAAAAACAGGTAATGTTTTAAGTAAAAATGTTGTAGAGTATAGGTTTGTTATCGATAAGCCCTGGTATTTTTCAAGAGTAGCCATTGCTATTTATTCTGTTTTATTACTAATTCTATTATTAATTATGCATAGAGCTTATAAGCGCTATTATACCAAACAAAAAGAAAAATTAGTAGAAGAAAATAAAAAACAACTGGAACTCAAAGAGCTGGAAAGTGAACGAGAAATAATGAAACTTACTAACGAAAAATTGACTCAGGATATAGAAAGTAAAAATCGTGATCTAGCTTCGTCTACAATGAATATCATTAAGAAAAATGAAATCCTTACTACTATCAAAAAAGAACTTAAAAAATCTGAATTTGAAAGAAATGGAGTAAAGAATGTAGAACGAATCATTGATAGAAATTTAAATAATAAGGATGATTGGAAACATTTTGAAGAAGCTTTCAATAGTGTAGATAAAAATTTCATAAAGAAACTTAAAGAGAAGCATGATAATTTAACTCCTCATGATTTACGATTTTGCACATACTTAAGACTAAATTTATCATCCAAAGAAATAGCTTCATTAGTTAATATTTCAGTTAAAAGTGTAGAAATAAAAAGATATCGTTTAAGAAAAAAACTACAATTAGAACATTCTGATAGTTTAGTAAACTACATTCTCGAAATTTAAAACCATACATTACAAAAAAACACCTCTACATTACCTATACTCTAACGTTATAGTGCGGTTACAATACCATTTTCTTTGCTTTTTTTTAATAGTTGTAAAATCACTATAAAATCCTGTTTTTATTAGGGTTATACGCAGAAAAAATATTAATTTTTTGATTTTTATGTAATGCTGTAGGATTTTTGTTGTGGTTAGTTATTAACGATTTCTTAATGTTCATAGGTAAATTTGAGTAAATCAAACTAGAACACTTATGAAAATTACTTATTTCTTAATAGCTGTCTTTTTAAGTACGGTTATTAATGCGCAAGAAATTCAGATTCGGGGAAACGTAAAGGATGCAAAAGGATTGGAGCTACCAGGAGTTAATGTGATCGTTAAGAATACATCAAATGGAGCTGTAACAGATTTTAATGGAAAATATACACTGAATAATGTTGCTGTAGGAAGTGTAGTTGTGTTTTCTTATGTAGGGTTCTCGACACAAGAAATAACAGTTGGACAAAATTTTGTCATAAACGTTACTTTGGAAGAAGATAATGAGTCACTAGAACAAGTAATCGTAATAGGTTATGGAACACAAACTAAAAAAGAGATTACAGGCGCAGTTTCGGTAATAGGATCTGAAACTATTGAAGAGCTTAATGTAGTGAGGGTAGAACAAGCGCTCCAAGGACAGGTTGCTGGTGTAAATGTAACTTCACAATCCGGTGCACCCGGAAGCAGCTCTACTATATCCATTCGCGGAATATCTACTAATGGTGATAGTAGACCTCTAATTTTGGTAGACGGTAACGTAATAGAAGACTTGAGCGTCCTTAATCCTAATGATATAGAAAGTATTAATGTATTAAAGGATGCCACAGCTGGTATTTATGGCGTACGAGCGGCAAATGGTGTTATTCTTATTACTACTAAATCTGGATATAGAAATCAAGAACTAAAATTCGAGTTAGATTCTTATACAGGTTTTCAGGAAACAACAAGGAGACTTCCTGTACTTAATGCCACTGAATATGGTATAATAATAAATGAATCTTTTGCAGCTGGAGGAAGTACTCCGCCCTTTGCGAATTTATCCGGATTAGGAGAAGGTACAGATTGGCAAGATGAAATATTTAGAACAGCCGCAATCTCTAATATCAATTTTAGTGTTACTGGTGGTAGCAAGAATTCTACATATTCTGCTGGAGCTTCTTATTTAACACAAGATGGTATTGTTGGTGGAAGTGATGCTAATTTCGAACGTTTTACGGGTAGGCTAAATTATAGTTTGGATGTTGTTAAAAATTTACAGTTTACTACTTCAGGTATTTTTACACAAACTAATAGACAAACTTTGTTAGAAAATGCATTAGGTTCTGTATTGTTTAATGCCTTAAATATGGCTCCTAATTTATCTGTTAGAGACGAGAATGGTGATTTTACATTAGCAGAAGGGTTAGGTAATGAGGTAATTAATCCAGTTGCACAGATTGCGAATACATTTAACAATACTGAGGTTAATAGAATAGGAGCTACATTTGGGTTGAAATATAATTTTTTAAGCAATTTTACAGCAGAATCTAGATTCCAGTTTAACTATTCTGAAGTAGAAGGAAAAACATTTTCTCCTGAAGTATTTTATGGATCTGGAAAAGTATTCAACGTTGATAGAAGTAGTGTTACAGAATCCAAGAATTTTTTTAGAGATTATACTTGGGATAATTTCTTGAAATATGAAAAGGTATTTGCTGATGACCATGATGTAAAAGTTCTTTTAGGTATGTCTGTATTTAAAACAACGGGAACATTTACTGGTTTTACAGGGTTTGATATTATAGATAACTCGTATACGAATGCTAATATCTCTCAGGCGTCAGATGTAGTCGATAATTTTCAAAATGGAGGAGATACTTTTGATTCTAGATTATTATCATATTTTTCTAGATTACAATATGGATATAAAGGCAAATATTTACTATCAGCAGTTATTAGAAGAGATGGTTCAACAAAATTTGGACCGAAAAATAAGTTTGGATATTTTCCATCAGCTTCTGTTGGTTGGGTAATATCAGATGAATCTTTTCTAAGTGATAGTAGTTGGTTAAATTTCTTAAAATTTAGAGCTAGTTATGGTGTAATTGGTAATGATAGAATAAAAGATTTTCAATTTATATCCTTGTTAAATGGAGAAGGATCTTATGTCATTAATGACGAGTTGATAATAGGAGAGGCTATTGGAGCACTTTCTAATCCCGAAATTAAATGGGAAAAACAAAAAACGCTGGATATAGGATTGGATACAAAATTATTAAACAACAAAATTGATATTACATTTGACTATTTTAAAAAACGCACAGAAGACTTATTAGTTGTAGCACCGGTTTCGGGTATTCTCGGGGTAGCCGCACCAGGATCATCCCCGCCTACAATCAATGCCGGTATTGTAGAAAATGAAGGGTACGAATTTCAAATTGCTTATCAAGATCAGTTATCAGAAAATCTAAAATTTAATATTAGTTATAACATCACACTGTTAGAGAACGAAGTAATATCAGTTAACAGTGATAGTGATTTTATTGCAGGTGGTTCGTTTGGTGTAGGTCAAGATCCTCCTTCAAGAATGGAAGCTGGTAAGCCTATTGGATACTTCTATGGATTACAAGCAGATGGGGTTTTTCAAAATCAAGAAGAGGTAGATGCTCATGCTACTCAGGCCAACGCAGCTCCAGGAGATCTGAGATATGTAGACGTTAATGGAGATGGGGAAATAGATTCTGATGACAGAACAGATATCGGAAACCCTATTCCAGATGCTACAATGGGGTTGAACATTGGTTTAGACTATAAAAACTTTGATTTTACAGCTTATGCCTTCGCCTCAGTGGGGAATGATATGGTAAGGAACTATGAACGTAATCAACCGTTAGTAAACAGAAGTAATGCGTTTTTAGGACGCTGGACAGGAGAAGGTTCCACAGATTCTTTTCATAGAGTGACAACAGCTGCTAACTCTAATAGTTTGTTTTCTAGTTTCTATGTAGAAGATGGTTCTTATGTCAGAATCCAGAATATACAATTAGGATACACATTATCAGATACATTTATGGAACCAATAGGTATAGATAAGTTTAGAATCTATGCTTCAATAAATAATTTGTACACGTTTACAAAATATGGAGGGTATGACCCATCGGCCTATCAATCAAATCCAGACCCTAATACAGCAAGTCCTATTGGAGCAGGTATCGATCAAGGATTTTATCCAGTACCAAGAACATATTTGTTAGGTGTAAATCTTAAATTTTAATCAAAATGGAAAAGATAAAATATAATATTAAATCCGCAGCCTTTTTTGGGTTATTCGCTTTAATAATCTCTTGTAGTGATGATTTTGTTGACGTAGCTTCAGAGGATGAAAATTCAGAAGATTTTTTTAATAGCGAAGAGGATTATCAGAGTGCTTTGATAGGAGCATATGATTTATTACAATCCACTTATTTAAATGTAATGTTGGGGGAAATAGCTTCTGATAATACATTAGCAGGAGGAGAAAGTGCATCAGATACTCCAGGAATTCAAGAAATAGATGATATGATTCATACACCTGTTAATGCACAACTTAGAGATATATGGAGTTGGATGTATGCAGGTGTAAATAGAACCAATTATATCATGGAATTTCAAGATAAAACTGATTTTGCAGGTAAAGAAGAAGTAATTGGGCAAACTCGTTTTCTAAGAGCCTACTATTATTTTGAATTAGTAAAATGGTTTGGAGATGTACCATTAGCAATTGATAGAAGAATTCTTTTTGGAGAAGAAACAGGGATAGATAGATCATCAAAAGAGGATGTGTATGCCCTTATAGAAGAAGACTTACAGTTTGCAGCTGATAACTTACCTGTAACTCAGCCTGAAACGGGTAGAATAACCCAAGGAGCTGCAAGAGCCCTATTAGGTAAGGTATTTCTATTTCAAGATAAATTTACAGAAGCGGCTAATGTATTAGATCAAGTTGTAGGAGGCCCCTACGATTTAGTTACAGATTACAATTCGATTTTCGAACAAGAAGGAGAAAATAATATAGAATCGGTTTTCGAAGTACAATATACAGACGAAGAAGGAGCAGGCTTCGGATGTTTACAATGTAGTGAGGGTAACGTAGCAGTAGGTTTTAATGGAATTAGAAATTACTCAGGACCACAATTTGATTCAGGTTTTAGTTTTAATATTCCTACACAAGAAGTTGTGAATACATTCGAAGCTGGGGATATTAGACTTGATGTTGCTATTTTGGATATAGATGCTTGGGCTGCTGCTCAAGGAGCTACTTTCTCTACAGGTTTTGAACATACGGGATATTTTAATAGAAAATATATAGCTCGTCAAGGAGACCTCAATACTGGAGATGCCAATCTTACAAATCCCAATAATTATAGAGCAATCAGGTTTGCTGACGTTCTGTTAATGGCTGCAGAAGCACATAATAGAAAATCACCTAGTAATGATGGACAAGCATTAGCTTATCTCAATAGAGTGAGAACTAGAGCCGAACTGCCGGATGTAACAGCTACAGGAACTGCCTTAACAGATGCGATTTACCAGGAACGAAGAGTAGAGTTGGTTGGAGAGGGGCATCACTTTTTCGATTTAGTAAGGACAGGAAGAGCCGCAACAGAAATAGATGGTTTTGTAGTAGGAAAACACGAATTGTTTCCTATACCATTGATAGAGATTCAATTGGCAGGAAACAGATGGGAACAAAACCCAGGATACTAAAAAAACAAAAACCAGAAGAAGATGAAACTTTTAAAATATATATTTAGCTTATGTCTATCAATACTGTTCGTTTCGAGCTGTGCTGAAGATGATAGTTTAGGTTATCTAAACGATATTGTTGCTCCGTCAAATATAACTGCGCTTTTGAACATTACGCAAGATAATACAGGATTCGTAACGATAACTCCAAACGGAGATGGAGTAGTGTCCTTTGATATTTATTATGGAGATGATACGGTAGAACCCGAAAATGTAGAATTAGGAAAAAGTATTACGCATACCTATGCAGAGGGAACTTATAATTTAAGATTGGTAGGTAATGGTATCACCGGATTAACAACTGAAACAATACAAGAAGTAATTGTATCTTTTAACCCGCCGGAAAATTTAGTCGTAACTATAGAAAACGATGCAGCCGTTTCCAAACAAGTAAATGTAATAGCTTCTGCAGACAATGCAATGTCTTTTGATGTATACTTTGGAGAGACAGGAAATGATACTCCGGTGACAGCTAATATAGGAGAAACAGCTTCATATATATATCAGGAAACAGGAACCTATACAATTAGAGTAGTGGCAAAAGGAGGAGCTATCGCCACAACAGAGTATACTGAAGAGTTTGAAGTAACAGAAATTTTACAACCTATAGTATCAGCACCCATGCCACCATCTAGGGGCGCACAAGATGTTGTTTCTATGTTTAGTGATGCTTATACAGATGTAAATGTAGATACTTGGCGCACGCCTTGGTCAGATACTACTTTTGAAGATGTTGAGATAGAAGGTAACCCTACTAAAAAGTACAGTGCTCTTAATTTTGTAGGAATAGAAACTACCTCCACCACTATAGATGCTAGTTCAATGACTCATTTCCATACCGATATTTGGTCACCAAATTTAACTGAGTTTAAGATTAAATTAGTTGATTTTGGTGCAAATGGAGTTTTTGATGGAGGGGATGATGTAGAACACGAAATAACAATAGCTAATCCAATGAATGGTGAATGGGTAAGTTTGGATATTCCATTATCTGATTTCACAGGATTAACTACCAGAAGTAATATTGCTCAATTAATATATGTAGGAGCTCCTTCTGGAACTGCGATTGTTTTTGTTGATAATATTTATTTTCATAAACCACCTGAGCCAGCATCTGGATTAGAAGGAATATGGAAGCTTGCACCAGAAGCAGGAGCTTTTAAGGTAGGGCCAGGTCCTGGAACTGGAGATTTTTTCTCAAATAGTTTAGATGATGTAACAACTAGAGCTTGTTATTTTGATGATGCGTATGTGTTCTCTTTTGATGGGGATTTTAGTAATATTTTAGGATCCGAAACCTGGCTAGAAGGATGGCAAGGTGCTTCACCTGATCAATGTGGAACACCAGTAGCACCTCATGATGGCTCTGGAGCCGCTACTTACATTTATGATGAAGGTGCAGGTACTATTACTCTTAATGGCACAGGTGCGTATTTAGGATTGCCTAAAGTAGTAAATGGAGGAGAATTGCCAGGTGTTTCTGTTCCATCATCTATTACATATAATGTAACGCTTTCTAATAGTAACAATAGGATGGAAGTAATAATTGATGTTGGCGGAGCCTTTTGGACTTATCAACTTGTAAGAGAAGTACCATTGATTGCAGGAACTTGGAGACTTGCACCAGAAGCAGGAGCTTTTAAAGTAGGACCAGGTCCGGGAACCGGAGATTTTTTCTCAAATAGTTTAGATGATGTAACAACCCGAGCTTGTTATTTTGATGATGAGTATGTGTTTTCTGTCGATGGAAGTTTTAGCAATGTTTTAGGATCTGAAACCTGGCTGGAAGGATGGCAAGGAGTAACATCAGATCAATGCGGAACACCAGTTTCTCCTCATGATGGAGTTGGCACTGCTACATACGTTTACAACGAAGATACGGGCACAATTACGTTAAACGGATCAGGAGCATATCTTGGGCTTCCTAAGGTAGTCAATGGCGGAGAACTACCAGGAGTGCCTGTTCCAACAGGTATTACATATAACGTTACACTTATGGATAGTAATGATACTATGGAAGTAACAATAGATGTAGGAGGAGCATATTGGACTTATAAGCTCATCAGGTAATTTTATTCATAAAATCCAATATGATCGACGATAACAAAAAATTAAATACATGAAAAAATTAAAATATAATTTCGGAATTTTAATAGTACTGACTTTTTTGTTCAGTAGCTGTCAGGAAGATGATATATCCGTAGGAGAGATTGTTGCTCCATCTAATATACAAGTGACCGTTGATATTGTTGGCGCAGATACCAGTAATCCAAATGGTGATGGAAGCGGTACGGTAAATTTTACTGCTACTGCAGATAATGCTATTACATATACATATGTTTTTAATGGAACTTCAGAAGCATCTCCATCCGGAACTAAATCATATGATTTTTCTATTACAGGCTTAAGTACTTATACGATAACCGTTATAGCGGTAGGAACTGGTGGAGTATCATCCAGTACCTCTGTAGAAGTAGACGTACTGGTATTATATGAACCACCAATAGAATTAATTACGATGCTTACTACCGGATCTTGGAGAATTAAAAGTGAAGCTCCAGGACATTTTGGCCTGGGACCTGTGGGAGGTTCAATATTAGGAGAGTTTTTTCCTGCTCCACCAAATGATAAAGCAGGTGTAGGGATGTATGATGACCGTTACGTTTTTAATACTGATGGTACATTTACGCACATCACCAATAGTGAAAATGATAATCCTACAGAAGATCTGTCAGGAACCGTTTTCGGAAGAGTTAATTTAATAGATGAACTGGGTCCACATTCTATTGCTCCTAATGGAGCAGATATAGAAAACTATCCACTAAATGATTATTCAACTTCTTGGTCTGTTAGTGCTCCAGGAGGTATAGAAACCCTGAATTTATCTGGAATAGGTTTTGTTGGTTATTATGTAGGAGGCAATCATAGTTATGAATTATTTAAATTAGATGAACAACCAGCAAATGAACTAATTCTAAGAACTACAGATGGTAATAGTGAGTTTGACTGGTGGTTTATAATAACGTCAGAAGAACCTGATGGTTCTAACGATATTGCAGAACCACCTTTTGATACACTCGTTTGGTCAGATGAATTTGATACTAGTGGAGCTCCAAGTTCAACAAATTGGACATATGATTTGGGAACTGGAGATAATGGATGGGGTAATGGAGAATCTCAATCATATACAGATGATGCTAGTAATGTAATTGTAGAAGATGGATTACTTAAAATAACTGCAAAAGCCGAAAATGGAGGATATACTTCCGCAAGAATAAAAACTCAGGATCTATTCTCATTTACTTATGGAAAGGTAGATGTTCGTGCTAAATTACCAACAGGAGGAGGTACTTGGCCAGCTATATGGATGTTAGGTTCAAATATTACAGAAGTTGGATGGCCTAATTGTGGAGAAATTGATATTATGGAGCATGTTGGAAATAATCAAGATGTAGTATCCAGTGCACTTCATTTCCCTGGTAACAATGGTGGTAATGCAATTTTTGAAGAAATTAATATAGCAGGAGCTTCGACAGATTTTCATGTATATAGTGTAGAATGGTCATCAACGGAAATTGTATTTTCTATTGATGGTAATCCATATCACACATTTTCTTATTCTAATAATTTACCGTTTTATAATAATGACTTCTTTTTGATATTAAATGTAGCAATGGGAGGAACTTTTGGAGGGGCCATAGATCCTTCGTTTTTAGAATCTACTATGGAAATTGATTATGTAAGAGTTTATCAATAGATATACACTTAGTTTTAAATTGTTTTAAGAAGGAAGGTTATTTACCACAGATAGCCTTCCTCATTAACATTAATAGTGCTTAAATAAAATTTTTAGATCGTTTATGATGAAAAAGACTGATTTCATATTTGTTAGTATCCTTTGTAGTTTGTTTTTGATGAGTTGTAATTCTTCTTCAGAGAAATCTGAAGGTTTTAATACTAATACGACAATCGTTTCGGACGGTTTAGATAGCAAAATAGAATCAAAAGTAGATTCACTTCTTGCCGTTATGACCTTAGAAGAAAAAATAGGTCAAATGAATCAGTATAATGGTTTTTGGGATTTAACAGGCCCGCAACCCAAAGAAGGAGCTGCCGCTATTAAATATGAACACTTACGAAAAGGTTGGGTTGGCTCTATGTTAAATGTAAGAGGAGTCGAAGATGTAAAAAAAGTACAAAAAATAGCAGTTGAGGAATCTAGATTAGGAATTCCTCTTATTATAGGATTTGATGTTATACACGGATATAAGACAATGAGTCCCATTCCCTTGGCAGAATCGGCAAGTTGGGATATGGAAGCAATTAGAAAATCTGCTGAGGTAGCAGCTTTGGAAGCTTCTGCGGCTGGAATTAATTGGACATTTGCACCAATGTTAGATATATCTAGAGATGCAAGATGGGGAAGAGTTATGGAAGGAGGAGGAGAAGATCCATTTTTAGGTTCTAAAATAGGCGTGGCTCGGGTACAAGGTTTTCAGGGAGATGATCTTTCTGCTACTAATACAATAGCTGCTTGCGCAAAACATTTTGCAGGATATGGTTTTTCTGAATCCGGAAGAGATTACAATACAGTAGATGTAGGAACTTCTACTTTAAACAATATGATTTTTCCTCCTTTTGTTGCTGCAAATAAAGTGGGAGTGAAAACTTTTATGAATTCGTTTAACGTGCTTAATGGCATACCTGCAACAGGGAATAAAATGTTACAGAGAGATATTCTTAAAGGCGATTGGAATTTTAATGGTTTTATAGTTTCGGATTGGGGATCGATAACCGAGATGATTGCCCATGGGTATGCAAAAGACGGAAAAAGCGCGGCAGAAATGGCTGCTAATGCCGGATCAGATATGGATATGGAATCTTATCTATATGTAGAGCATTTAGCTGATTTGGTAAAAGAAGGAAAAATAGAAGAACGTTTGATAGAAGATTCTGCAAGAAGGATTCTTAGAGTAAAGTATGAACTTGGTTTATTTGATGATCCCTATAAATATTGTGATGAGAATCGAGAGAAAATGATTTTAGGTAGCAAAGAAAATCATGAAGCTGTATTAGATATGGCCAAAAAATCAATTGTATTGCTCAAAAATGATAATAAATTGCTTCCACTTAAAAAAGAAGGCCAGAAAATAGCTTTAATAGGAGCATTGGCGAGTGATAAAAATAGCCCTTTAGGGAGTTGGCGAATAGCAGCTGATGATAACACGGCGGTTTCTGTTTTAGAAGGAATGCGTCAATATAAAGACAATACATTAGTTTATGCCAAAGGTGCTGATGTATCTATAGGGGATACTGCGTTTGTAACTGAAACGAAAATAAATACTACAGATAAAAGTGAATTTGGAAAAGCAGTGAAAATAGCTAAAGAAGTTGACGTAGTGGTAATGGTTTTAGGTGAGGTTGGTTTCCAAAGTGGGGAAGGACGAAGTAGAACAACCCTCGATTTGCCTGGAGTGCAACAAGATCTTTTAGAAGAAATTTATAAAGTCAATAAGAACATTGTTTTGGTTTTAAATAATGGAAGACCACTGGCAATACCTTGGGCAGCTGCCCATATCCCTGCAATTGTTGAAGCATGGCAGTTAGGATCGCAAAGCGGAAACGCGATAGCTCAGGTGTTATATGGAGATTATAACCCTAGCGGGAAATTACCGATGTCTTTTCCTAGAAATGTTGGTCAGGTCCCGATTTATTATAACCATAAAAGTACAGGGAGACCTGCAGAACCAGCTCCGGATATAGTTTTTTGGTCACATTATTCTGATCAAAAGAACACTCCATTATATGCCTTTGGACATGGATTGAGTTATACTAATTTTGATTATAAGAATTTGAAAATAAATGCAAAAAACATCTCGGTTACTAATCCAAAAATAAATGTATCAATTGATATTACTAATTCTGGAGATTATAAAGGTAAAGAAGTGGTACAATTATATATTAAAGATCTTTTTGCGAGTGTTACAAGGCCAGTAAAGGAATTAAAAGGTTTTGAAATGACTTCATTAAAGCCAGGAGAGACAAAAACAGTAAGTTTTGAATTAAATAAGGAGACTTTAGGGTTTTATAATAATGAGAATCAATGGATTATTGAGCAGGGAGAATTTGAAGTATTTGTTGGTGGAAGTTCTGATAATACTATAACATCTAATTTTAAATTAAAATAAATTGAAAAAACTCTTAACCTATATAATTTTACCATTGCTTCTTTTTTCTTGTCAAGATTCGAATTCTATTATTTGGGAAGAAAATTTTGAGGACACCAATCTAAATGAATCCTATTGGAATTACCAATTAGGAGATGGTTGTCCGGATTTGTGTGGTTGGGGTAATAATGAAAGACAGATCTACACTAAGGAGAATGTTAAATTAGATAATGGGAATTTGATCATTACTGCAACAAAAAATGGAGATGTATATAAATCCAGTAGAATAACAACTAAAGATAAGATAGAATTTCAGTACGGAACTATAGAAGTTCGTGCTAAACTGCCAACAGGATATGGTTTATGGCCAGCGATATGGATGCTTGGTTCGGATATAGAAGAAAAAGGTTGGCCAGATTGTGGAGAGATAGATATTATGGAGTATGTAGGTAAAGAACCTCGCACGATTTATAATTCATTGCATACGAGACAAAGTTTCGGCAATACGATTAACTCTAAGAAAACATTAATTGGTACTATAGAAGAAGGTTTTCACTCCTATAGGTCAACATGGACTAAAGATAAAATAGATTTTTATATAGATAATAAGCTGGTTTATACATTTTCTCCAGAAACTAAAAATGACAAAACATGGCCTTTTGATAAGCCATTTTACATAATTATTAACCTTGCCATTGGTGGTAATTTTGGGGGTCCAGAAGTTGATGATACTATCTTTCCAAAGCAATTTGAGATTGATTATATCAAAATCTGGAAATAAATACCAACATAACAAGGAATATTTAATTCAGCTCTACCCTTGGTTTCAGCACAGTATATATTCATTATACAACTGAAATCGGATTTAAGATAATGATATTTTTTAAATATCAAACATGGAAATAGATAATTGGAATATTTAATGTTTCTAATTATCGGGACTACTTGGGAAAAACATATTTGATGTTCAGATTGTTAGGTTGAAACAATTTGAATACTGGGAATAGTAATGCTGTATGTGTAAAAACACATATGGTGGAATATTGCTTATATGAAATTTTTAAAACTAACTTAATTACACAAATTACTTTAATGATGAAAAAAAACGTACTCTTTAAAACCGAACCAAAAATCAATAATATTCTTAAACTCTTTTGTTTATTGTTATTATTTAGTATTACAGCAAAAGGGCAAACGCTACCTTATGAAATATCAAATAACTCAGAATATCCTGATAATGAAGTATATATAGCGATAGTAGGTATTACAGATGGTCATGTATGGGTAAATCCCATAAATGGTCAAGTTAATAATATGGATCCTTCGATTAATACTGTTCAAGGGCCCGTAATTGATGGAAATCAAGGTCCAGGACTTGATGGGAAATATGCAAATTGTTTTCGTAAACTAAGTGATATCCCAAATAAAACGATCCAGATTCCTAAAATAGCGGGATGTCGTATAATGATTTCATTTAAGAGTCAGTTGTATTTATACTTTTTCGGACATTCTGGAGCATCAAGTGGATATGCTGCTCCTAATTTAGCAAATCCAACAGATCCAAACCAAGGAATTAAATTTGAATTGATAGAATTAACTTTTAATGATTTTGGTCTTTGGTGTAATACATCTAGAGTCGATGCATATCAATACCCTATGGGGTTAGAAGTTTGGGGTAATAATTTTTATAAAAAAGTAGGAGAGCTAAAAAAACACAATGAGATTCTTGCTCAATGGCAAACCACAGCTCCTAGCGAATTTCAGAGCTTGTTAAGTACATCAGAAGGCGCAATTCATTTTCCAACAAAAGTAGAATCGTTTCCGAAAGATTTTATGGATGGTTATATTAATGAAATCTGGTCTAAGTATTCAAGCCAGGAACTTGCATTTACTTCAGATGCGGGCATCTGGCGAGGAGGTGTAGAAGGAACTAATTTCGTATTTAGGAGAGATAGTGACGGCCAGATAGGAACTGTTTTTGGTAAACCAACAACTATAGAGGCTATGGAAGGTAGCGGTGTGATGGCTTCTGGAAATCGGTGGGATTTAGTAGTGCAGTCACAAATGGTGGCGGCAATTACTAGACATGCTGTTGACCTAAATATGTCTTCAGGAACGCTACAAGATTTTGGTGATACTTCTAAGTATTATCAAACTTGGCCCTATAACTGGTATTCTAAATTTTTTCATCAAACTGATATTAGCTTCGAAAGTCAAACATATACGTTTGCTTATGATGATGTTTATAATCAATCAGCAACAATACATACACCAAATCCAGAGAATATTAAAATTACACTAGGAGGATTTGACAGCACTCCGCCAGATGGAGGTTTCAGTAAATTTATCGAAGCAGAGGAATATACGTTTATGAGCGGAGTTCAGACAGAACCATGTTCTGAAGGAGGAGAAAATGTAGGATATATTGATTCAGGTGATTGGATGGCATTTAATAATATTACGTTTCCAACTTCTGGAAATTATCTTATAGAATATCGTGTCGCCAGTTTAGTAAATGATGCTAGGTTTTCAACTGATTTAGACGCAGGAACCACTGTTCTAGGTGAAGTTAGTATACCAAATACGGGAGGATGGCAGAACTGGACAACAGTTTCACATACAGTGAATATAAATGCTGGGACATATCCTTTAGGAGTATATGCAGTAACCGATGGTTGGAATATTAACTGGATTAAAATTACAAGACAGGCTATACAACGGTTTGATGATTCGGATGATATTCAAAAGAATGATCTAAAGATCATAGTATATCCAAATCCAGTTATTGAACAATTAAATATTTATGGAGTCTCCAGTAAATCGGGCGTGTTTATTGTAGATGTTTCAGGAAAAATAATTAATAAAATACAAACTCTAAAAGGTAATGATGTTATAAAAGTTGATGTGAGTTCACTACAATCTGGGACATACTTTATTAAAGTGTACCAAAATAATACTTGGAAAATTTCGAGGTTTATTAAAAAATAAAAATCACTCAATAAATGATGTATTCATTATTATACTAGAAAGATTAAGTGCAAAGTACGATATAAAGAAAGTGATATGGTATTCTTATATCTAGACGATGCAAAAAAATAAAATTATATAACACAAACTAACAATTTTAATTATGAAAAAGGGCTTATTTTTTAAAGCTATTATAACTTGTATTATCCTTTTTTTTTCAAACGAAATAGGGTATTCACAATGTTCAGAACTTATATTTAATGATGAGTTTTCTGGAAATTCGGTAGATCTTAGCAAATGGAGTTTTGATAATGGAGATGGATGTCCCACTCTTTGTGGTTGGGGTAATGCCGAAGAACAATGGTACCAACCAGAAAATACCACCGTACAAAACGGGAATCTAGTGATTACGACTAGAAATGAGGCTGCAGGAGGCAAACAATTTACTTCTTCAAAGTTAATAACTGCAGGAAAATTTAATTCTAGATACGGGCGATATGAAGCCAGTATTAAGTTGCCTTCTGCAGGAGGAATTTGGCCTGCTTTCTGGATGCTACCAGAAAATGGAAGTTGGCCTTTTACAGGTGAAATCGATATTATGGAATCTCAGCATAAAAACCCTGAAAGTGTAGGTGGTACTGTACATTATTCTAATGGAGGTTGGCAATATAACGGTAGAGAATTTAATGCAGGATTAGACCTTTCTGCAGGATTCCATGAATACGCAGTGGAGTGGGAACCAACAGAAATAAGATGGTATGTGGATGATCAATTATATCATACGGTAACACCTGGCAACACGGTAGATCCTTGGCCTTTTAGTGAAGGAGATTGGTATTTAATACTTAACGTGGCGGTTGGAGGCCCTGGAACTCCTTACACGGGCAATATTCCGCCTACGCCAGCAGATTATCCTACGCAGATGGAGGTTGATTATGTTAGAGTATATAGTGGAACTTTTAATACACAGCTTATAGGAGATAATAATGTTTATGAAGGAGAAACAGCTAAGCCTTATACAATTACATCAACAGAAGGAGCCTCGTATAATTGGACAGTACCTAGTGGTGGTGTTATTACTTCTGGTCAAGGAACTAATACTATATTGGTCGATTGGGGTGTCACAGAAGGAGATGTGAAAGTTGTTGTAAATGTCCCGGGATGTGGTATTAATGAATTTAAGATGAGTGTCTCTGTTAACCCAATTAAAACCTTAGAATATGTTTTTGAGGATTTTGAAGGAAATAGGAATGTAGCATATACTTCAACTACAGATGGAGCATTAAGTGAATCTGTTGCAAATCCAGGAGAGAATAGTAACAACAGTTCCTCAATTGTAGGGAGATATGTCCGAGCTACTGGCGCGCAATATGATGGTTTGTACATGACGACGACTAATATTGGGAATGCCTTGGAATATACTTCCGGAGAAAAATCCATTTGGTTAGATGTATATAGCGATGCGCCAATAGGAACAGAGTTTGTTTTGCAGATTGAGAATGGTTCACTGTCTTCTGGAAATTGGCCATCAGGTCGTCATAGTAGATATAGTGCTAAAACTATTTCTCAGAATCAATGGGAAACCTTAGAATTTGAGTTGCTAGATAGACCAGATACTAGTGTTGGAGCTTTAGATGTAGATCAATTTGTCTTATTAATTGACCCAGATAGTTATACAGGACATACGGTATATATTGATAATATGAGAAAAATGGATGCACCTGACCCTACTTTATTAGAAGAAATTATTATAGCTGATTATGATGGAATAAATCAGTTAGAATTGTTTTTTGAAAATGGGGAGTATACTCCAAATGTTACTAATCCGACTCCAAATAGTGTTAATAATAGTTCTAATGTAGCACGATATGAAAGAGGAGCCTTTGAGTTGTATGATGTGGTGAGTTTTAATACAGGTGTTATAGAAGATTCAAGTCCTTTTATAAACGGAGACAATATCTTTTTTATGGATGTTTATACATCTGCCCCAGTAGGAACTGAGATTTCTTTGAGTTTAGAAAATCAAGAAGGATCAGATAATGATTTTCCTGTAGGAAGAAATAGTCAATACAGTAGTGTTGTGAAAGCCCAGAATCAGTGGCATACTATTGCATTTAGTTATACTACGGCACCAGATGCAGGAACGTCTAACTTATCTGTTGATGAGGTTTCAATTCTTTTTGCTCCTAACTCTAATGTGTCTGAAACTTATTATTTCGATAATTTTAGATATGGGGTAACTGTTTTACCTCCTTCATATGAGCTTTCAGAAGTGATCCATAATTATAACGGAGTAGATAATATTTCTTTAAATAATACAACAACTGGTAACTATATAGAAAATGTTGGAAACCCAGATGCAAATGATGTAAATAATTCATCTCAAGCAGGAAGTTATGTTAGGGATAATACAGAGTTATATGATGTTTTATTTTTGGATACCGATTTTATTGATGATGCTAGTGCTTATGTTTCCGAAGACAAAAGATTTGCAATGGATGTGTATACAAGCGCTCCGATTGGAACTGTTATTAGTTGGCAATTAGAAGCAAGTTCATTATCTACCCCCAATAATTATCCATCCGGTAGACATAGTGTGTATCAAGCTACAGTAAAGGAACAAAATAATTGGCACGCATTGGAGTTTATTCTTACTGGAACTCCAGATTTAATAGTTACCGACGCTCAAATAGATACTATTGTATTTTTATTTGACCCTAATAACAATAGTGGGGATACATTTTATATCGATAACCTAAGATCTCTAAGTAAAGAAGTTGTAACCCAAACGCCAGTACTATCATCTATTACAGTTTCTTCGGATATAGTTTCTATTAATCAAGGACAAACCACACAGTTTAGTGCGCAAGGTTTTGATCAAAATGGAAATCCTTTTGATACTAATTTTACTTGGACGGCAACAGGAGGTTCAATAGATACTGATGGTTTATATACGGGTTCTACATTAGGTACTTATACAGTTGCAGCTACAAGTGGTTCAATTTCTGGTTCAGTTTCCGTAGCCGTGAATGAAAATCAAGGAATCTTTGTTACAATACCGGGAATAATACAAGCTGAAGATTATAAGGAAGGTGGAGAAGGAGTTGGATATTTCGATACTAGTGTAGGAAATATTGGAGACGCTTATCGACAGGATGATGTAGATATTCAAATCACCATTGGAGGTTATAATGTGGGTTGGATTGCCACAGGAGAATGGTTAGCATATAATATTGATGCTAAGGAATCAACAAATAGTTATGATATCAGCTTCCGTGTAGCCTCCCCTAATGGCAATGGTAAATTTCATTTGGAGCTGGATGGAATTTCCATCACGGAGGTGATATCTGTATCGAATACAAATGGATGGCAAAATTATGAAATTGTAGAAGTAAAAGGAGTTTCTATAAGTACTGGTGCTCATGAGCTCCGCGTTGTATTTGATTCAAACGGACTGAATTTTGATAACATGGAATTTATCACTTCTTCTGGTTCAACTGGTGGAGGAAACAGCTGTTCTGGTGCCGCTGATAATGATCAATATAGTTATATAGTTTCCGAAGATACAACCAACCCAACGATCACCTATGTTCCCGAAGTAATAGGAATGGGTGAAAACGTATGTATTTTATATTATGGTACCTCTCCAACAGGAAACTACTCAGGATATATTGTTCGGCCAAACACACCTTTTCAGATCAATGCCAATGAAGGAGATGAGATTTATTTCTATTATACCTACAGTTTACCTACTGGAGGAGAAAATAATACAGCTGGTTCGCGAAATAGTTTTACCGTTGGATCTTGTGTAAACAGATCAAATATAGATACAGAAAAGAACCCTTTAGATATAACTATTTTTCCTAATCCAGCAAATACAATGATTACATTATCTGGTTTAGAGAATGCGTACCTGGTTAATGTGTACGATATAAGTGGTAAGCTGCTAAAAACACAGTTGGTAAATGAGACTCAAACTCAACTAAGTATAGATCTTAGTTCTTTACCTAATGGATTTTATATGATAAAAACTTATAGTCAGGATAGAAAATCTTCAATTCACAAAATTATGAAGGACTAATTTTAGATAAGGATTGCTACTGAAAAGTAACAATCCTTATTTTTTTTCAACACAAAATTTCAACACAAAATTAAATAACTAAAATTATGAAAAGGAATAAATTCATGTTAGTAATAGCTTTACTATGTATGATTTTTTCAGTGAAAGAGATATGTGGTCAGATCGTTCCTGTTGGGAACGGGAGTTATACTACTTCTTTTCCAGGAGTAGATGCCGCCGGAAGAAACGGTTACCCTTCTGGAACTCCTTGGCTTTCAGGAGTAGCAGCTTCTAAACCTGTCCCAACCAATGATTGGTGGTCAGATATGATCAAGACTGATCACGGATCAAAAGCATTTAATTACCCTTTGTCTTTTAGATCTTTAGACACAGGATTAAATATTAATTATACAATTCCTTTAGGTTCAGGTCCTAGTGATTATAGACAACCTATGAGTGATGTAAAAGCTATAGTTATAGGTACCGAGGGTTTAAATGCATCCAATTCTACGGTGTCGGATCATTCCGATTGGAACGTTACCATGAATTGGGACAATACGTTCTTCAGTAAAGTTAATATTGGTTCTCCTTTTGTTTATTTTGAAAAAAGTAATACCGCTGGATTGGCAAGAGTAACTGTTAATTTTAATCAAGCGGGAGTAAGTATCGATAGTAATAAATTGATTATTCAAAATAATATGAGTAATTCAAACTATGTAGTTTTTGCGCCTTCTGGATCTACTTGGACAGGAAGTAATGGAGTATATACATCTACTTTGAATGGCAAAAATTATTGGTCGATGGTGTTGCTGCCTTTTGGAGTAAATATGGATGACGCAATAGCTAATTATGAGAAATTTGCTTTTGTATTTCCAGGCAACACCCAAGTTGATTGGGATTATGATGAAACTAATGGTAAAGTAAGAACTACTTTTAATGTAATACCAGATGTAAAAGAAGGAAGTTATGATCAAGTATTGCAAGGTTTATTACCGCATCAATGGGATCGTTTAGCTTCGGATTCATCCAGACCAGTAGGGTATGAGTATCCGTCAGTAAGAGGGACTATAAAGACCCTTGAATCAAATACTTTTATTGTAGAGAATACCTTTAGTGGAATTTTACCTACACTACCGGATTTAGGAAAATACGCAGATGGCTTTGATCTTAGCTCACTTTCAGATTCTATTGATCAAATTAAAAATGATGGTTTGCCAGAATGGACCGATTCATATAATCAAGGTCAGGACATGAATAGATTAGTTCAAGCGGCCAGAATTGCAGATCAAATTGGAAATATAGAAGCCAGAGATCAATTAATTAATACAGTTAAGGTACGTTTAGAAGATTGGTTATCAGCAGAAAGTGGAGAAGTAGCATTTCTCTTTTATTATAATTCTGATTGGGATGCTTTGTTGGGTTATCCTGCCGGACATCGTCAGGACACGAATTTAAATGATCACCATTTTCATTGGGGATATTTTATTCATGCAGCGTCTGCTGTCGAGCAATTTAATCCAGGATGGGCTTCAGATTGGGGTGAGATGATTAATTTATTAGTTAGAGATGCAGCCAATCCTTCCAGAACAGATTCGATGTTTCCCTTTCTAAGAAATTTTAGTCCGTACGCAGGTCATAGTTGGGCTAATGGTTTTGCTTCAGAACCCTTTGGGAATGATCAGGAATCGACCTCAGAATCTATGCAGTTTAATTCTGCGTTAATACATTGGGGAGCAATTACAAATAATAAAGCGATAAGAGATCTTGGAATATATTTATATACAACTGAGCTGTCTACTATACAAGAATATTGGTTTGATGTAGAACAGCGAAGTTTTCAGCCTGAATATGCCTATGACATGGTTGCACGAGTTTGGGGTGGTGGTTATGATAACGGCACCTGGTGGACCAGCGATGTAGCGGCTTCTTATGGTATACAGTTGTACCCGATTCATGCTGGTTCTTTATATTTGGGACATCGCAAAGATTATGTAGATAGAGTATGGGAGGAAATGACACAGAATACAGAGGTGTTAAATAACACACCTAATGACAATCTTTGGTATGATACGTATTGGAAGTTTTTGTCGTTTGCAGATCCTCAGCGAGCATTAGATTTATATAATTCTTATCGAGAAAGGAATATTAAGGTTGGTATATCAGATACACAGACGTATCACTGGTTACATGCAATGGTTACACTAGGACAAGTAGCAAATGAGATCACAGCAAACCATCCAATTGCAGCTGCTTTTGTCAATAACGGAAGTCTAACCTATGTAGCTCATAATTATAATGATAGTCCAATTACAGTCAGTTTCTCTGATGGATATAATTTATTTGTACCAGCCAATAGTATGGCAACTAGTAAGGACATAGATATTGATGTAACGCTAGCTACTGATAGTACAGAAATCCTATCTGGAGGTAATGTAAACTTGACTGCAGTACTTACAGGAACAACTGTGTCTAAAGTAGAATTTTATGCTAATGAAACATTATTGAGTACTGATACAGAAGCTCCCTATATCATAAATAGTGGATCTCTGGCTCCTGGATTCCCCAGAGTTTATGCTAAGGCTTATGTCGGAGATAATTTCAATCTTTCTAATGCTATCCCTATTCAAGTAGGATCGCAATTAGCATATTCAGGAACACCTTTAAACATTCCTGGAACTATTGAAGCTGGACATTATGATGTGTTTGAAGGAGGAAACGGTCAGGGAATTACGTATGTAGATAATGATGCATATAACCAAGGAGATTTTAGAATAACTGAAGGTGTGGATGCTAATATAACAGATAATGAAGGTGTAACCGTTGGATGGACTGGTTCTGGCGAATGGTTAGAATACACTATCAACGTATCTAATGCAGGTTTTTATAAAGTTACTTCTAGATATGCTTCAGGTGATATCAATGGAGGAGGACCATTTTGGTTTGAAAGAGATGGAGTGAAAATTAGTGAAAATATTACTGCTCCATTTACAGGAACGAATTGGGATGTATGGCAAGATGTTATTACTGAAGATGTTCGGCTTATTGCAGGAGAACAGATCATCAGAGTAAATATAGGTGATGGAGGTTTTAATTTAGGAAGAATGACTTTTGAATATACGGGATCCACTGATGATAGTGTATTAACTAGTATAGATCTAACACCTGTTTCTGGTAGTATAGAACCTAACAGCACACTTCAATTTACCGCTGTAGGTTATGATCAGTTAGGAGATGTTTTTACTACAAATTTTACTTGGTCTACAACAGGAGGTTCTATAAATCAGAATGGATTATTTACTTCATCTACCAATGGTACATATACAATTACCGTTACAAGTGAGAGCATTACTGCAAGTACTCAAGTTGTTGTGTCAACTACGGCTAATACTATTTCTTTGCCAGGCTTTGTTGAAGCCGAAGATTATAAAGATGGGGGAGAAGGTATAGGTTATCAGGATGCTAATCTTGGAAATACAGGTGGAGCCTACAGAAATGATGATGTAGATATTGAAATAACCGGAGATAGTTCTGGAAATTACAATGTTGGATGGATTGAGTCAGGAGAATGGTTGGCCTATGATATCAATGTTCCTGATTCCCCAAAAGGTTATGATATTCATTTTAGAGTAGCTTCCCCTAATGGTAATGGTAAATTTCATCTAGAATTAGATGGAACTACTATTACTGATGTGATATCTGTTTCGAATACTGGTGCTTGGCAAAATTATGAAACTATTACTCAGACACAAGTAGCTGTAGATAGTGGAAACCACGAATTACGAATAGTATTTGATTCAAGTGGTCTAAATATAAATTTTATTGAGTTCAGAAGATCAGAAGACACAAACGATGAGAATAATTGTGCAGAAGTAGCAGCTAATGAAGAGTATAGCTATGAAATTTCATTAGATGATACAGACCCGACAATTACTTTTGTTCCGGAAATAACAGGAGTTGGTAATATTGTGTGCATCCTTTATTACGGTACTTCTAGTACAGGATCATTTCCGGGATATCTTGTTACTCCTAATACGCCATTTCAAATAAATGCAAATTATGGAGATCAGGTTTATTTTTATTATACCTATAGCTTGCCAACAGGAGGGGAAAATAATACAGCTAATTCAAAGCACGACTTTGTAGTTGGTTCTTGCAATAACAATAGATCCTCTGGATTAGATGATAATATAAATGCTGAGGTACTGGTTTTTCCAAACCCATTAACAGAGCTGACACAAATAATATTACCATCTCAGCATCCATATTTTAGGTTTAGAATATTAGATGTTTTAGGAAAGGTAATTGTTGATCAACCAATTGACCAAAAAGGACAAAAAATAGAAGTGGATTTAAGTAATCAAAATACAGGATTATACTTCTTAAAATTATATGGAAATTCTTCTACTCAAAGTTTAAAATTATTAAAAAAGTAGAAAACCATTTCATATTCATAGTTTAGTTGATATAAAAAACGATTCTTTAGTTCTGAATCGTTTTTTATATCAAATCCATTTCCTTAAAAATAATTATATGAGATTTTTAATTTTTTTAATATTGTTTCCGACTACTATGTTTTGTCAAGAAAATATTTTGATTAATGTATATAATCGGGATCAAATTAGTCTCAATGGGCAATGGAATTATATTGTAGATCCTTATGAAAATGGATTCTATAATTACAGGTATGAACCTTTTGAAAACTCTGAAAACCCTCCAAAAGGAGCTTTTTTCTTGAATTCCAAACCAGATAATAAGTCAGATCTGGTAGAATATGATTTTGATAAATCAGAAATCATTACAGTTCCTGGAGATTGGAATACTCAAAGTGAAAGGCTTTATTATTATGAAGGAACTGTCTGGTATAAAAAATCATTTAATTATCAAAAGGCAAAAGAACTTAATAGAGTTTTTGTCTATTTTGATGCAATTAATTATCAAGCAGATGTATATTTTAATGGAAAGAAACTTGGTAAACATGTAGGAGGATTTACACCTTTTAACTTTGAGGTCACCAAACTTCTAAAAGCTAAGGATAATTTTCTTGTTGTTAAGGTAGATAATAAGAGAAAAAAAGAAGCAATTCCAACTTTAAACACTGATTGGTGGAATTATGGAGGGATTACTAGAGATGTCAAGCTGGTAGAAGTACCAGAAAATTTTATTTATGATTATTTTATTCAACTTGATCCCGAAAATGATAAAAAGATAAAAGGATATATTAAACTTTCTGGAGAAGAGATATCTAAAAAGAAAATTCGGATAATTATTCCTGAATTGGCCATAAATAATGAGGTTGTAACCGATGTCAAGGGCATGGCAAAAGTAACAATAGATATAGCAAAAATTAAACTGTGGGAACCACAAAACCCATATCTATACGATGTTATTATAGAGGCTAAAGCTGAAAGCATAAAAGATCAAATAGGTTTTAGGACGATAAAAACTAGAGGTCAAGATATTCTTCTTAATAATGAAGAAGTATTTCTAAAAGGTATTTGTATTCATGAAGAAAGTGCAATTAGAAAGGGTAGAGCGCATACTAAAGAAGACGCTAAACAACTACTTACTTGGGCAAAAGAGTTAGGTTGTAATTACGTACGATTAGCTCATTATCCACATAATGAACATATGGTTAGGTTGGCTGATAAAATGGGTATTATGGTTTGGGAAGAAAATCCTGTTTATTGGACAATCGAGTGGGAAAATAAAGAAACCTATAAGAATGCAGAAAATCAATTGACAGAGGTCATTAATCGTGATAAAAATAGAGCATCCGTTATTATCTGGTCTATGGCAAATGAAACCCCTACTAATAGTTCTAGAAATCTATTTCTCACCAATCTAGCAAAGAAATCGCGATCATTGGATCCTACACGATTAATAAGTGCAGCATTAGAACAAAGCGATTATGAAGGTAATAATACAATAAAAACAATTGACGACCCTTTTGCAGAGGTAGTCGATGTATTGAGTTTTAATCAGTATATAGGATGGTATGACGGTCTACCAGAAAAATGCAGAAATATAAGCTGGAAGATAACTCAAAATAAACCAGTACTCGTTTCTGAATTTGGTGCTGGTGCAAAATTTGGCTTGCATGCAGATGAATTGACAAGATGGTCAGAAGAATATCAAGCCTATTTGTATCAAGAAACACTAAAGATGCTCAGTAGGGTGGAGCAGTTAAGAGGATTTTCTCCTTGGATATTAGTTGATTTTAGGTCTCCAAGGAGAGTATTGCCAGAAATTCAAGAAGGATACAATAGAAAAGGGCTTATTTCTGAAAAAGGAGAAAAGAAAAAGGCGTTTAATATACTTAGGAATTTTTATGACCAAAAGAAAAAGTAATTGTCATATAATAAAACTAACATCAGAAATTTTTTAAGCATAAAAAAATGGTTAAAAAAGTAGTATCTCCAAACGTAGTTATATTATCTTATAAGTTTCAATAAAATAAATATAGATTCTAGTTACTAGGCTTGATCTCATATTTTAGAAAATCTGAGTAGTAAGATTTCACATAATTTTTCACATAAATATATTGTAGCAAAATTTCAGGTTTTAATACAATTTTTATTCTTTAGATAAAACCGGAAGCTATTTTAATCGATTTTTTAGTATTACATACAATGGCATCATAATCAAAATTCCCTTCATCATCTTTGACTATCAATTGAGATCCAAGGCCTACACAATAAGCTCCTGATGTAAACCATTTATTTAGATTATTCTCATTGGGAGAAACTCCTCCACTAGGCATTATATTGGTCCATGGACAGGGAGCTTTTATAGCTTTTATAAAATCGGGACCTCCAATTTGGGTTGCAGGAAAAATTTTAACAATTTCGGCTCCTAATTCTTCAGCATAATTAATCTCACTTAAAGTTCCACATCCAGGTAACCAGGCAATTTTTCTTCGATTACAGACTTTTGCCATATCAGTACTTAATATTGGAGAAACTATAAAGTTTGCTCCATTCTGAATAAAGATAGAAGAGGTACCCGCATCTACAATAGAACCTATTCCGAGTATCATTCCGGGTAGTTCCATATTTGTCCATTTTACCAATTGAGAAAAAATTTCTTGTGCATGATCTCCTCGATTGGTAAATTCAAATACTCTGGCTCCACCATCGTAACAAGCTCTTATTACCCTTTTAGCTATTGTTATATTTTTATGATAAAATAAGGGAACAATTTTAGTATTTCCCATAGTCTGTGCAACTTCTAATCTAGTATATTTTGCCATTATTATCTTTTTATTCTTCCAGTTAAACTTCCATTCATTACAGATAAAATTTCCTTTTCATTGACTAAGTTGGCATCACCTTCAATAGTATGTTTTAATGCGCAAGATGCGTTTGCAAATTTTAATGCTTTTTGATCGTTATAGTGTAATAATCCGTGTATCAGTCCAGAAGCATATGCATCACCCGTTCCAATACGATCTATAATATGTGTTATTTCTAATTCATCTGTCTCATAAAAATCCTTACCGTTCCACATACGAGATCTAATTTTGTGCCAGTTCGCATTAATAGATACTCTAGTTTTATCGAATACCTTTTTTATATATGGAAATGTTTTTAATAGATGCTTGCAACTTTCTATAAAATCATCTTTACTATTTGAAAAATCAGTCCCTAATAATTCATTTATTTCATTAGGTCCTCCAATAAAAACTTCTGATAGTGCTGACAATTCGCATAAGGCTTCTTTGGCATTCATTCCATAGTTCCAAAGATCTTTTCGATATGCTGGATCTGCGGATATTGTAACGTTCTTTTCTTTAGCAATAAGAAGTGCTTTTTTTAACCCATTATATGCTCCTTTTGATAGTGCTGGTGTAATTCCTGTCCAATGAAACCAATTACAACCTTCTAAGGCTTTTTCCCAGTCTATATTAGAAGGATCTATTTTAGCAAAGGCAGAATGGGATCTGTTATAAGAAATAGTACTGGATCGCATTACAGCTCCTACTTCTAAATAATATAATCCTAAAGGACTTTTAGAACTCGTTACTAAATCTGTATTTACGCCATAGGTATTTAAAAAACTTTTGGCAGCTTTTCCTACAAAATCATCAGAAACCGTAGATACATGACTTACTTTATTACCAAGGTGTGCTAAAGATATGGCTACGTTTACCTCGGTACCTCCAAAATAATATTCTAATTGATTTGATTGGATTAGTTTTTTATTACCAGATGGTGAAATACGCATAATAATCTCGCCAAAAGTCAATATTTTTTTCATTTTAATTGGTTTTAACCTTATGCAGAGTAATGTGATTATTAATTTACACAGGTTTAGTTATGGTATTATCTCCTTAATCTAGATAGAATTCAATTTGAAGTTTTAAAACCCGTTTCTCTAAAACTTTAAAAAAAAGTATTAGAGAAACGGGTTTATAAAAAAAAGAGGCAAACAATTAGTTTAAAAGTTTCATCAGTTTTTTATGAGTTTTATTGTTTTCTTGTCCTTTCCGGGATTTGATACACTAAGAAAGTATATCCCTTGGGATAGGTTTTCGATATTTATCTTTTGATCTTTATTTAACGTTGTATTAAGGTGAGTTGTTCCTTTAATATCATATAAGCGAATATGATAGTTTACCTCGCTACTTAATCCATTTAAAAATACTTCATCAGATGATGGGTTTGGATAAATACTCAGCTGATTTAGGTTTTTATTCTCATTAGAAGGTTGATTTCGATTTGTTTCGATATTTAGTATAATTTTATCTAAATTCCATTGCCAAATAGTATTGCTCGAAGCTTGTATTCGAACGGTATGCTGTCCAGTTGTTAAATAAACATCTCCGTCGATAAAAGATTCATAATTTTCCCAAGCTCCATTATTAGGAACATTCGACGTAGATACTATATTACCATCTAAGGATAATTGAATCTGTGCTCCGTTAGAAGGTGTAGATATAAGGTATTCAATAGCATAAGATCCTGGATTAATAATATTAACAGTATATTCTGCCCAATCTCCATTATTAATATAATTAATATCGGTAGCTCTTCGATTAACTCCATAACCTATACCTCCCGTAGAAGAATCATCAAAAGTTCCGCCTGTATTGATGAAATTTTCTGCTTCGATTACTAAAGAACTATTTCTTTCTACAGCAGTAAAATTCATTGTTCCGAGATTGAAACCACCTCTATCCATAAAAACTTTCATGACTTGCTGACCCGCAGATAGTGAAACATTATTAATTCTCTTATTAACAAATGTTCCCCAACCGCTTGTAGAATTTACTGATTGTATACTAGTAACGTCATTGCCATCAAACTCAATATGAAAAGCTCCGTTATTATTTAAAGAAGCTACCTGAGCATCAATAGTGTAAGTACCAGCAGTTGCCACATTAACTGTGTATTCTAGCCATTCTCCGGATGCAATCCAACCGATGTTACCTGCTGGAGTTTTGTTTTCCGTATCAACATCAGTATCTTGTCTGATTCCCGTTCCATTATTTCCAGATCCTGTATCATTATATGCTATGTTTTGCCCTCCATTGTCAAAATGTACTGAATTAATAGTTCCAGGAATCATATGCGGACTACCTCCAAACGGTGTTTGTCCATCGTCTGTAGAACCTCCAGTTACTGTAATTATAGAGGTATCTGTAAAATTACCATCTGTCGTATTGGCTGTTATGATAGCCGTACCTGTTGTTATTGCTGTGACTATACCACTCTGTGTAACAGTTGCTACTGAAGTATTACTAGAGGTAAAAGTCATTGTTTTTACCGTTGCTGTGGATGGTATTACCGATCCTGTTAGATTACCAGTAGTTCCAGCTACAAGAGTTAGATCAGCAGGTGTTATGTTTACTCCAATAACAGGGACATTTGTATTTCCGTTAACAGGTTTGTATACTCTAATCCAATCGACTTTCATTTTGTTTTTAGCTGGATTATTTAGATCTGAGTCTGTAGGTGTGCGTCCAGCTAAAACATGCCAATCCTGAGACTCTACGTTTATGATAATATCCATCTCTTTGGTAAAACCATTTCCTCCTTGAAAATTTAAAGGGTCAATAATACTAACTGAAGAAGTATTACTAGCTTGCTGTAAGCTTTGAAAGGAATATGTGTTGCTCGTTGCAAACTGAGTCATTTTTTGAAAGCCACTTGCATCAAAGTCTAATTGACCATTAGTCATTGTGGGATACGCATATGTCCAAGTTCCATTTCTTTTTGTTGCTACAGCCTTGTCATAAAGTACGCGAACTACCTCACCATCGATGTAGTACTCAAAATGAAATGGACTAATCCAGTTGACACCAATACGAACATATCTTCTATTTCCATTGTTCCAGTGGTGTTCGCCCCAAACAGATACATCAGACCTGCCCCACCAACTATTAAAATCTCTAGGTTGATAATCAGTAAAAGGGTTACGAATAAATGAATGATGACTTAAGTGGATAAATTCAGAAAAGAACTCATTTCCTTGCTCATCACCACCATAACATTCAATAATATCAATTTCTTGAGTATCGTCCGGGCTTAATAGCCATACATCTGAGGCAAGCACAATATCTGCAACACTGACATTGGCTTCTACAAACACAGGAAATTTGACTTTAGTATTGGATGTTATACATGCAGCATTGACTCCAGGAACTCCAAGTTTAGCTGTACTTGGATTTCTGGAAGCTCTTAATACTAGATCATTTCCATCAACAGAAACATGATTGTACTGCCAATAGGTTGTTCCAGGGCCATCCCATCCATTATGATAAAAATTATACCATTTATTATCGCCAAAATTAGAAAACTGGTTAGTCTCGTTAAAGACATAATTAAAATCATCTGAAGATCTTTGTTCAAGTTCCCAGACATTTCCTTGACCAGCATTTGCAGGAACTGGAATTCCATTCCAGTCCTGTGCAAAAGATGAAAAAGTGCATAAAAAAAAGAAGAGTATAAGTTGAGTTTGATTTTTTACAAATGAGGTGTTTGTAATGTGTTTTAAAAAATTCATGATTTACAATGATTTACGATTAGTTAATAGGGTTTAAGATTATATTTAGATTTGTAGAATTTTTTAGCTTAAATTCCAAATAGAGCTTGAATAAAGAGTGTCATAATGCTTTATTGGAATTAGTTTAAAATTTGATTCTACGTAAGTACTTATGATTTTGTTTACCTAAAAGCAGGAGGGAAATTAGTAGGTAAAAAAAATCAGTTACTAGCAAAATATTTTATAGATACTAACTTCTTTATTTTAGAGCTTTGTATCATAAAAAATCTAAGCAAGATTAATGGAAAACTGTATAAATAACCATTAAAAGAGATAGACTAAAACTGTACAATGACTAAAATACCCTCTAGATTGACTAGACTATATTTAGACAAAGCAAAGTTTTGAGCTTGTAAAAATATTAATTTGTTAATTTTTTAACTTTTTTAATCAGTAATTATGATAAAATAGAACTGAAAAATGTATTTTTAAAACATATAAGGTTTGACTTAACATATTGGATGGAAAAAACCACTTGTTTTTACAATAATTAAATTATAACAATTCGGTTTTAGAATTTATGATCACATAGTTTATCAAATCTTAAAGCAATCAGACTTCTGGGGCTTTGAAGTCTGATTATCTTATAGTGGTTTTGCTAGTCGATAAACTATATAAATAATTTGATGTTATTTTTTGATTAGTTTTAGAGTTCTATTTCCTTGTTTTGGATTGATTATCGTAAGGAAATACACCCCTCGTTTCAGGCTTTCCACATCTATCATATGGTCTGTGTTTAATAGCTGGTCTAAGTATTTAGCTCCTTTGATATCATAAATTCTGATTAGATGTTCTTTTTCCTGGTCTAACCCTTGTATAATTATTTTTCCTGTTGTAGGATTTGGAAATAGATATATGTTTTGTTCGAACTCTTTATCTATTGTAGTATTAGTTGAACTTCGAACTGCTACACCCGTTGTGAGCGTAATTTTATCAAGGTTCCATTGCCAGGTTGCACTGCTTGAAGCCTGTATTCTAATGGTATGTGATCCAGCGGATAAGTTCACTGTTCCATCAACATAAGAAGTATAACTTTCCCAAGCCCCATTATTAGGGATATTAGAGGTAGTAGCTACTGCACCATCAACTAATAATTGAATTTGCGCACCATCAGAAGGTGTTGATATTAGGTAATCTATCACATATGTTCCTGCAACAGCTACATCCAGGTTATAATCCGCCCAATCTTCATTATTGACATAGTTAATATTTGTAGCTCGTCTGTTAACACCTAGTCCAGGACCTCCCACAAAAGCATCATCAAAGGTTCCGCCTGTGTTTGTGAAATCTTCTGCTTCTATGATCAATGTAGCTCCACTTGAAGGCGGATTGACTGTTAGACTACTGGATGTTGTAAATCCTCCATCTTGAGTGGTTGCGGTTATGGTTGCAACTCCTGGATTTATCGCACTTACTAATCCATTAGCATTTACAGTAGTTATGGAGTTATTACTAGAAGACCAGGTGATTGTTTTATTAGTTGAATTTGCTGGAATGATAGTTGCCGCTAATGCAGATGTTTGCCCAGGATCCAAGGTAACAGAGGTTGGTGAAATACTAATTCCTGTAACGGCTATTGGATCAGGATCACTTGGCCCTTCATCCGATCTTCCTGGTTTTTTAGAAAATTCCCACGTTGATAAATTTACGTATGATACTTCTCCAACATGTTTAAAGTCAATCGTAATCGTATTATTGGTTTGAATTAAACTTGCTGGAATAGGAATCTCGAGTGTACCGAACCATCTACTTCTCAATTGGCTTCCACCTCTCCAATCAATAGGTGTTTCTACTTCAGTCCCGTTAATAAGCAATTTATCAATAGTAAGGAATCCTCCTGGTTTATCATCATCGTCGTTGAATAAATTAGCCGTTACTCTCAGCATTGCTTCTGCTTGATCAGGATTTGGTGGAACATTAACTCCGTTTACAAAGAACGTATTATCTCCGTTCTGAATAGTTACTCTTTGGTTGGTACTCAAATCTGGTCCATAAAACTTTTTCTCTATTGATGATTGATTAATATTTACATCATTCGCATAGGTATATTTAAGAATCATTGTTCCATCACCTGCTAATTGGACACTGCTTGGAGCCGAGCCTCCTAAATCAGTATTGTCTAATTTAATGTCTCGTACACCGGATAAGTACAAATGCTTAGATGACACATTTTGTAACCCTGGAGTATTTCCAAAGAAATTTAGGTTTATCCCTTTAGTAACTTGCTCGAGGTTGTTTAAAATTAGGTAAGCATCATTACCATCAATGTAGCAATCTACCTGGATATCTGGATCTGAAGATTTGGTATCTACACGTGTACCTTTTACCTCCGACCATAGCTCGAACCATTTAATATAATCACTCCATTCCCAATTCCCATCTTGATCATCATCTCTCATCATTTTGTATTGGTAGAAGTATTCTGGTACTCCATCACCATTGGTATCTGTATCGCCCCACTGTGCTTTTGTTGGAGTAAATGGCATACTTAATTGTATATAGTCCGGCCTTTCCAAAAATTGCATCATCATCGCACTGAAAGGTTTCATGATTTCCCAATCATATCTTTTGTCATGTGCTTTGAAATCCCAAGCACCTTTAACTCCTCCATATTCTGAGATAATAATAGGTTTACGAGCTCCAAATTTATTAACATCATAGGTCTCCAACATATCCAATGTGGCCTCTACATGGCTTCCTGAGCGTGTAACCCCACCTGGACCATCATAAGTAGGCCAATCATATAAATGTACAGAGTAGTAATCCATATTTGCTCCTGCAACATCAATAAATCCTTTCCATATAACTTCCCACTGAAACCAAGGGAAGTTTTGACCCAAATAAGGAGATTCTACTTGACTTCTTGCATAAGCTTTAGCAATCTCATCTGCTGGTGTATTGCCATAAAAATTATCTACATAATCTACAGTTTGAAAACGGGAGAATTGATCGTTATTGAATAGATCATGAGACCCCCAAGTCATACCACCGATTTTGGGAGCTCTGTTACCTAGCTTTTGTTTAACACCTAAGGCAACTAAGTTGTGATATTCCCAAATATCTTCCCAACTAGACATCATAAACTGACCTGTATTTAATTTAAAGTCAGGTTCATTCATTACTTCCCAGTATTCTGGCATTGGTTGTCCAGGATCTCCCGCACCAGTAGAAAAGAATTCATCCATATATTGAACGATCCAATCAGCAGAGGTTTCAATATCTTGAGTAATCCATGTAGCGTTATTTTCCCGTCCCCATTGAGAACCAGCTATTCCATTAGGAAAATATGATAATGTAGGATAGGTAGGGTGAGGATTAGTACCCATTACCATACTCTGTATTTTGTCCTTAAATTGCACCCTATTTTCAGTGATCAGTCTATCATCGTGCCATCCTTTCCAGAAATCCAACATTACGGTTAAGCTATCTGGATCATGCTTATTAGGTCTTTCGGGGTCTGCAGGAGAATAAGCAAACAAAAAAGATGCTAGACCATTATCTCGGCCAAAATAAACATCTAAATCATCGACAAAATATTTTAATTTGTCGGCTTCTCCGTCCCAATCTCCTTCATAGAGATTGGAATGTGCAACAATATGTCGATCTCTGCCAAAATCGGAAACTCCATTTACAGAGTGTTTAATATCGACATTCACGTCGACTTCGACGTTCTGGGCTCTATTGGCTACAGGTAATAGCAGTAAGAGCCCTAATAAAATAATGAAATTGGTTGTTTTCATAATTAGAAAGATTGAGTTTGTAAAAATTCTTGTGTATTTGTTAATATTTATCTGTAATCAAAAATTTCGAAAACAGGCATAGATCATAGTTTTATAAATATATATTATTTTGATTAACAGGTGTTTGTGTTTTATTTTTGAAATGGTACTGATATTACAAAACGGTAGTTTTGAATGGTGTTTTACGGTACATCAAACCAAAGACAGGTTTATTTTTTCTTAAACCATGGTACGCAGAAAGTTGTTTAAAAAAAATGTTAAAGTAAAGTTGGGTTTGTTCTTCTGCAAAAACATACTTTATAATTCGTGATAAAGAGCTCATAGCTACAATTAATTAGTTAGATAAAACTGTACGATATTCACGATCAAGGGAATCAAAACTTCCTAAGTATGTATCATCTACTAAATTTAGAAGATTATAAAAACAGAGGGATTCCTTAGAATTTGTCACGTTCCTTCGTCCTTAAAAAATTAGAGGGGAGGTTTTAGAAAGAAGAACTTATGATTTGTAAAAACTAGCGAACATAAACAACCTTAAAAAGAGTAATCAGTTAAACATTTTCTCAATAAAGTTTAGACGTCGTACATATTATTATAAAATTACAGGTAGTTTAGTTTAGTATATCTAAAAGTATGTAGACAAAAACTGGACAAATGCTAAAATACGCTCTAAATGAACTAGATTATAATTAGACAAAGCAGTGTTCTGGAATCTTAAAACTGTGTATTTGTAATTTTTTTAACTTTTTTAATGAATTATTATTAAAAAATAGAGCTTAATAATGATGAATTTTAAACCGAAATAAGGTTTGAATAAAGTCAATTTAAGCATATTTTGCTTAAATTGACTTAGCATATTGGATGGAAAAACCACTTGTTCTAATGTAGTTAAACTAGTACTATTTGGTTTTATAATTTTAGATTCGATATCTTGGTTATAAAAACTTTTGTCTTCATATTATCAATTATAAAATAAAAATGGCTGTTTTACTTATTTGATTTCTAATTTTTCTGTATTCTTTTTTTTAGAGGAAATTTTATAGAGGTGTGTTTTTTTATTTTCTTCTCCTATTTCAATATCGTATTCCCCTTCTTTCAAAACTTTGGGTTGAAATTTATTGTCTTTTATTCTAATAGAAGAAATTAATTCTTTGGTATAGCTATCCCTAATGGTTACTATTTGATTCTTTTTATTAATTGATAATAATGGAAGCTCATAGCCTTGTTTAATTTTAAAATTATCAGTTTGAGAAATTGTTACAGGCCACCCTTCATATTGCTTACTGTTTGGATTTGTAATATCCACGTTTCTTGGCCAACATTCAAATGTTATAGTTCTATTACTTTTATGAAATTTTACGATACCAATTCCAGCTGCTCTAGTGGATAAAAGTTTTCCTTTGTTAATTTCGTTTTGTGTGGGATTTGCAACAGCCATAACGGTCATCTTGTTCCCGAAACCATCTAAGAATCTACCAGTATAGTTAGGTGAGTTTTTAGCACTTTTGCTATCGATTGTTGACTCTTTTGATGGTTTCCACCAGCGTAACCATAGGTTAGCTATTGCAGGCGTGGCAAAAGAAAAACCCGCATCTCCCCAATCATCAATTCCATGTTGAACAAAAGAAGCTAAATGCTGATCTCCAGCTATCATTGGTGAAAAACTTTTACGAATAATGGATAATGCTTTATTTCTTGCCGACTGAGGCCAAGCATTACTATCAAAGTCTTGCGTAACTTCATTAGTAGATTTTCCTGTATAATTACTTACTTGAGCAAATATGGTTTGTGAAAGGACTGCTTTCATTTGACTACCTTCCCAATCAGTTGTCCAATCTTCTAAAAAGTTTAATTGCCTTTTTCCAAGTAATGAAAGTCCTTCAATATCTAATTTCTTAGCATTCAGATCTTTTCTAAACAAGGTTTCTGCTGGACCATTCTTGAAAATATCTGGGTTTTGATTTGTTACTTTAGTCAAACCAGATTTAAATTTCCTATCTTCTAAAATCGCAAAACTTATTCCTCCCCATTTTAGATCTGTATAATATACGCCAATCCCTCTATTGATAGGAGTAGGGTCATAAGGATCTGGTAGATGACTAGTCTGTGCTCTCTCTACCTCTTTTATATACTCTAATGGCATATAATAACCTCCGTGAACACCTCTTCTGGAGTTTGATTTAATTCCTCCTTGTCCCCAGATATTTCCCTGACCAATATCATGATCATCGGTAATACAAACGGTAGGAGTATTTCGGGTGATATCTCCAAAATCGCGACCAAATTTTAACCAATGTATTAGGTGTTCGCTATGCTCATAAACTTGATCTCCTGCAAAGAATAATAGATCAGGTTTTATTTTTTTGAAATTATCTACAATGTCATTTCGAGAAATATCTCCTCCATGGCTGGCAAATGAGGAATTACATGAAAGGACACCCATTACAAAATCTTCCTTATCCAAGGGGTTTTTTCGAATGATACCTTCATAAGTCGCTTTTTCATTGTATACAACACGGTAAGCTACTTCTTTAGTATCATCCCAGTTTTCTATGCTAAACGGTGCAGTGTATCCCGGATAGATAATATCTGTTTTGGCAATTTCTTGCCATGTACCTTGTTGCTTAATTTCTAGTGTAGCCTCAAAAGGTTCATAGTTTTTAATGGGATAAAATTGAGCGGTTAACTTGAGTTTTTTTTCATTAACAGTATACATTGCAAAACAGATTCTGTCTTTTAATTTATTGTTTTTAATATAGGAATATAAATCTTTTGATTGTGCATTAATAATAAATGACGAGGTGAAAAATATCAATAGCAAAAGGATTTCCTTTACTCTTTGGTAAATTTGATTCTTAAATTTCATTTTCTGTTATACTATAAAAATTTATTCTTTTTAAAATCTATATGATAAAGGGAGTGAAAAAATATGTGATTAACAAGGGTTTTAATTACATTCCAGTTTGTTTAACTGACCATTTGGTGAATAAACTCTTATCCAATCAACCATCATTTTGGTATGAAGTCCTGATTTTACATCATCACTATTCCAAAATGCATCAACACTTTCATATCTCCAAGGTTGAGCAGCCTGACTTATTAGCATATGCATCTCTCTGGTAAGACCATCACCACAAGTAGTATATCCTCTTGGATCTATAGTATCTTCTTCTCTTAATCCATTTAAGGTTTTTACTTTCTTTCCATCTATAAAGTAAATTAATTTTGTCGGACTCTCCCATTTAACTCCAAAAATATGAAACTGCTCACTCCAAACTACATCATTGTCTCTGGAGCAATCACTAGCATCATTTTTTCGAGACATCCAAGTGTCTTTTTGTGGTTGGTAATCAAATCTTTCTGAGTTCGTTTGTTTAAAGGTATGATGACTTAGATGTATTCTGTTAGCAAAATAGGGGCGGTCACATTCTTGACCATCAACTCTGATTCTTGGTCCATACGCTTCGAGATTATCAATCTCTTCTAATTGCGTATCCTTACTTATCATCCAAACTGCATTTGCTAATTGAGAATTACTTATTTTTACTTTTGCTTCTTGGTATAGGGGATAACTACTGGTTTCATTTGATGAAATCATACCACAACGTAATCGTTTTTCATTTCCGGTTTCGTCAATTACGGCTTGAAGAATCAATACGCGATTACCAGTATTAACCATATCATTTTCAAATGAAATCTGATCGCCAGTCCAAACGGTGGGTAAAGGTTGAAAATCATTTACATATCCTAAACGCCATTTGTTCTGGAATTCTGGAGATTGTTTACCTCCAGGATAATTGAATTCATCTGATAATTCTTCAATTCTTTTCCAATCCTTCATTCCTTGTTCCGCTAAAGAAACTTCTTCTATTACATTATTTACTGGCGTATCAAATAAGTTTATGTCTCCTAACAAACAGTCAGATAAAACAGGAATTGATCCTAATACTTCTGTTTCTTCCTCCTCTTCTTCTGAAACATTGGGGTTTTCAAGTATTAAAATATCATCATCCTCTTGTTTGCAACTTAAGATAAAAAAGAGAAGAGTAACCGTTAAAATTTTAAAGATTTTCATATTATATTTTTGATATAAATAGAATGTTTTTTCTATAGAGAACTGCTACTTGATTTTTAGCTGAGATGTATTCTTTTTAATGATTGTTGTTATATAATCAATGAAAAGAGAAAGAAAGCTAGTAGAAAAATAGATTTCTATTATCACAATTAAAGGATAATAAACTAACGAGTTTCTTTCTCTTTTTTTTAGAAGTATTCTGTTATCTAATAATAAGCGCTTACATTGGCTAATGTATTAATGTTAAGGTCTAAGGTTAACCTTGCTTACAAATAAATCATCAATAAAAATTTTGATAGGCATATTATTAAATTCATTAAATCCTCTGATCAGAAATTGTTTTTCTTCAGTTTCAGTAGCCGTAACTACAATAGAACTGTATACCCATTGGTTGGTAGGGTAGGAAGAGGTGATTTCAGGATTTGGTCCAAGAGAGAAATTTGTAGCTGGAGTCCAATAGATTCTTAAATCTGGATTATTAGATCCTCCCGGAGTGTTTCCTATATTTTCTACATATGACCATATTCCTATTTCATATCCTTGGCCAGCTTCTAAAGGAAATGTTCCAGATGTATGTCCAATAATCATCCCCCCATTGGCTTGCATATTAACAACACCACTTCTCGTTCCTGTTTTTGCTCGAGAAAAATCTATAGAAAAGTCATATAATTCCCAGATGCCTCCCCAAAATTGATACGGCCAGTTATCGTCATTCGTAGAGTTTTCAAAACTGAAATCTACAGTGGTTGATTCTAATATGTTTTCTCCTTGCTCAAAAGAATCCATTGAAATATCTACAAAACTTTCAGCTTGTACGCCATCGGTTGTAAATAAAGACCCTGCAGTATATGATACCGTTACAGAATCATCAATGTATATCAAATCTCCGATTAATGAAACTAATAAAACATTTTTTTCTGAAGGATCTAGCCTTATACTTTGTATAGTTGCCGGAATGGAAGTACTGTTGTTTTCTATACTCAATGAAAACTGATCACTTACTATACTTGCTTCATCCATTTCTCTACTAAATTCCAACGCTAAAGTCCCATCTCTTTTCCCTGTTACTCTATCTAGAGTTACAGGATCTGTAGAAGGAATTACTTTTATTAAGTTTGTAAAAGATGAAACTGCAGTTCCTAACGGTCTATTGGTATTAGCTTCGACATCAATGTCATAAGAACCAATTCGTTTGTAAGTTACATCAATTTCATTAACTCCAGAAGCTGTCTCAGGATCTCCACCATCAAGTGTCCAATCAATATTTTGAGGTTCTCCTGTAAGTTCAAAAGTATATCGAATTGATCTACTTGCTATTACTTCATTTTCAGCATTATTACTGATGTCTAATGCTGCTCCAATAGTCCCGTCAGGATTGATATAATTTCCTTTAAGATTTATCGCTATAGGTTCGATTACTCGGACTACAATAGTTGTATCTAATTCACGTCCTCGTAACTGGCCATCAACATAAGCATCTTCTTCGAAGACTTGGTTTAAGGTAATATTATGTTCTCCAATCCTTGTAAAAACAGCTTTTACAACATCACTATTAGATGTTGTTACATTGGCAACACCCTCAGGGAAGGTCCAAATTCTGGAAATTACTCCTGTTGAGACATCTCCAAAAGTAAGATTAGAATTTAATCGGATTTGATTACCTTGACTTTGCTCAGAGGTAAAAATAACTCTTTGACTAGGAACATTGATGTCTACATCATCATCCTGACAACTTATAATAGCTATAGTGCTAATTATAAGGATTATCATATATCTTAACAGCTTTTTCATATTCATAAAAATTTTAATTACCAATTTGATCGTTTGTTTGTAATTCTGTAGCAGGAATAGGGAAATAGTTATGAATGGAGGCGTTATAGTTTTGACTTGCTTGACCAAAATCAGGTCTTACCTTTTCTCTTATAAATAGTGGAGCCACTCCGACACCACTCCCTGGTACATTTGGATTTACAATAACATCCAAAATTCCTGTTTGATTTTGAATTCTCCATAATTCATCTTGTAACAGTTCATTTAGGACATTACCAGCAATACCCCACCTTACTAAGTCTTTCCATCGATGCCCTTCAAAACAAAGTTCTAAAGGCCTCTCTACTCTTCTTAAATGAGTCATTACTGATGCTACTGATGCAGTAACAAAAGGTTGAGTACCATTTACTTGTTCGCTTATGTGAAATTGCGGAAAACCTCCATTGGCAATAATATAATCTCTTAGCGTTATAACTCCAGCTCTTCTTCGAATTCTATCAATAAATTCGATAGCGGTGTCAACATCACCATTTGCTTCCAGAACAGCTTCTGCATACATTAAATAAACATCTGCAAGGCGTATATGCCTGAAATTAATTTCAGAACGACTATTTCCATCTTCATTTCCTAAATGATACCAGTTAGAATATTTTTTAGCATAAGAACTTTGGCCAAATACCCATCCTGGTTTGTCATTTATGGGTAATCCATAATATAAGCCGTCACCATCAACAGGAACAATACTTGCACCCATTCTTTTGGATTGAATATTTCCATCATTGATAGGATTATTGGTGTCTATTTCGTCTCTTACAAAAAGTTCGTGAAGAAAATAAGTTGGTAGTACTACATTAAACGCTCCAAACTGTAACTGTCCGATAGATGGTGCAATTCCACTTGCTTCGGCTCCGGTCTCAAAAGTATTATTATCAACCACATTACCATTAGCTCCTGGATTGAATTCTGTAGAATAAGGAGTTTCTAAAATAGATTCAGTATTAAACTCAGTTAAATGCGAAAAGTTGTCTAGATTATTAGGAGCAAGGTTATAAATATTAGAATCTATTACTTCTCTAAACTCTGTTACTGCTTGTGTCCATTGTTTTGAGTATAAATACGTTTTTCCTAATAATGCGGTAGCCGCTCCCCAAGTTACCCTTCCTAATTGAGATGAAGGCCAAGCTTGCGGGAGGTTATCCTTAGCAAAGATAAGATCTGGTATAATTACTTGATTTGTAACTTCTTCTATTGAACTAAAAGGGGCAGCTATCTCTTCTGCAGTTCTAGGTACAGAAGTTCTAATGACGGCACCTCCATAGGTATGCGTTAATTGAAAATAATAGAAAGCTCTTAAAAAACGAGCTTGTGCTTCAATTGATCTAGCTTCCTCAATGTCATCAAATATTTCGATATTATTAGGGAGTTGTTCGAGAACTTGATTGGCTCTAAAAACTCCAATGTATAGTTCATTCCATTTGTTTACCACTTGTTCGCTTGCATCTCCAAAGTTTAAAGTAGCAAATTCGATTTGACGATAGAAATTTTCAGTGCCAGCTTCATCTCCTACGATCATCTCAAAAGCAAGTCCTGATCCACTAACGGCTTGAAATTGAAGAGCACCATATACTGTAGTTAATGCTGTATCAAAGTCATTTGGAGTTCTCCAAAAAGTTTCTTCGGTTATTGCATTAGAATTTTCTACATCTAACTCACAACCTGTCAGTAGTATCATACTAAGGAAGAAAGTAATGTAAGTATTTAAGTTGTTTTTAATTTTCATAATAAAATTGTATAAGTATATTTTAAAAACCAAGTTGAACACCAAATAGAATTCTTCTCGAAACAGGATAGGATAATTGATCTACTCCTCTGGTAAAGATCCCGTCTCCACCTATTTCAGGGTCAAAACCACTATAATCTGTAAAAGTAAAAGGGTTTTGGGAAGTTGTATAAACTCTGACCTTGGTAAATAAATTAGGTAAATTTTCTTTAGGAATTGAATACCCTATAGTGATATTTCTAATTCTCCAATACGATCCATCCTCTAAGAAAAAGTCTGATCTTGGTCTTGTGCTAGTGCTTACTAAACCTGCTCTTCTTGCTGGAATATTTGAATTTGGGTTTTGAGGTGTCCATTGACCAAATTGCTCTTCATGTCTACCATATACATATGCAGCTAGTCGTGCTCCATTATATACTTCTGCGCCATAAGAAAAGTAATTTTGTATAAAAAAATCGAAACCCTTATATTCAAGATTTAGATTAAAACCAGCTTCAAATTCTGGTTGTCCTGAGCCAGCATAAACCCGGTCATCATCATTAATAGTACCATCTGCAGTATCAGCTATTCCATCACCATTGGTATCTAAAGTAGGTTGGTTTATGTAAGCAATATCACCTATTCTGGCATCTGGTACTATTTGTTGATATGCTTGTAATTCTTCTTGCGTCTGAATTACACCTTCATTTTGTAGTAAGAAAAATGAACCTGCTTCAAATCCTTCAGCTAAAAAAGTAGTATTGTCAGCATTTCCTATTGTAAATATTGGAACTCCTCCAGAAAAACCTCTTCTTGTTCCATTAAGATCAGTAATTTCGTTAACATTTCGAGTAAAAGTACCTGAAACGCTCCATTTTAATCCATATGTCGTTTCATCTTTATAAGATAGAGAAAGTTCAAGCCCTTGATTCGTTAAGTTTCCTGCATTAATGATTCTACTTCTAAAACTATCATCTCTAGGAGCACTTGTTCCCGTAGAGGGAGGAAGTCTTTCTTCTAAAAGTAGATCTTTTCTATCATTTATATAGTAATCGGCTGTAAAACTAAGTTTATTCCTAAACATGGATAAATCAAGGCCAAAATTTCTAGATATCTTGGTTTCCCATTGGATATTTGGATCTACAATACGTCTACCAATTTGACCGAATGCCAGATTTTCTTCGGAACCAAAGATGAAATTAACTCCTGACTCTATTGTTGGTATAAAAGGTGTTGGGTTTGTCCCAGCAACAGTTTGATTTCCAACTTCTGCTATACTTCCTCTAAATTTAAAATTATTTATAAAGTCAAGTTTGGCATTTTTGAAAAACCGCTCTTCGCTTATGTTCCAACCTACAGAAAGTCCATAAAATAATTTGAATCTGTTTTCTGGTGCAAAATTAGATGATCCATCTCTTCTGATACTACCTGATAATAGATATCTGTCATCAAAATTATACTGAACTCTACCTAATAAGCCGCTTAATTTATTTGTACTATCAAATCCACTAGGGTTAATTGGTTCTTGTCCTTGTCCTAAAACATCAGTATCATTACTGGCAAGTCCAATTACCCCAGTATTAACAGTTTTTGTATCGAATTGTTCGTAAGATGCTAGAGCTAACAATTTGATGTTGTGATTTCCTATATCAAGATTATAATTCAGAGAGTTTTCAACGGTACTTCTTTGATTTAAAATAAAGCTTTCTTGTAAAATAGCATCCTCTCTTGACGCACCTGGTACAAAATCTCCATTAACATTAAATAATAAGTATTGTGGCCTTAGAAACTTTCTTCTAAAGTCCCAAGTATTTCTACCTAAGTTAATTTTATATGTCAACCCTTTTAGAATTTCATAGTCTAAGCTAAAAGCAACATTAGAGCTTTTTATTCGCCTTTCATCAACATCGTTAAGAAGTCTGGTTAAAAAACTTAATAATTCGGGCTGACCACTACCTACGCCTAGCTGAACTACTCCATTAACTGGCTCCACATCTGAAATAGCAGGCTGAAAAGGTTTTTGGGCAACTGCTTGTTCTAAAAGAGCAAAAGGCTCCTGTTGTCTAAGTTCATCTGTAATAGCTATACTTGTGAATATTTTTAATCTTTCTTTTCTGTATTGTCCGGTAATTCTTGTTGTTAACCGATTGAATCCAGAATTTATCAATACACCTTCTTGATCGAAATAGGATCCATTAATGTTTAGTGATAAATCTCCAACACCACCTGAGATGTTAAGATTATGGTTTTGTATAAGCGCATTATCATTTTGAACGTCTCCAACGAAGTCACTTTCAAAATCAAGAGCATTTGGGTTTAAAAAGAACGTGTTGTTTACAGTTCCATCAGCATCATTAATGGCTTGATCAGAAAAAAGCTGTTGGTTGGTATTCATTAAAGGTACTCCCGAAGTGATATTTTGAACAGCTAAATAAGTTGAGTAATCAACTTTAAGCTGTCCGGTTTTACCTTTTTTTGTAGTAATTAGAATTACACCATTAGCAGCTCTTACGCCATAGACAGCAGCAGAAGCTCCATCTTTTAATATATCTATAGATTCAATTTGCTCTGGTGCTATATTGGGATTTCCTTGAAAAGGAATTCCATCTACTACAAAAAGTGGCCCCAAGGAACCAGGACTTAAAGAACCTACACCTCTTATTTGGATATTCGCTTCTTCTCCTGGTCTACCACTACTTGCCTGAATATTTACACCTGCTACTTGTCCTTGTAACGATTCCGCAACATCAGATACCGGAGCTTTTGAAATAATTTCAGCAGTAACATTACTTACAGCTCCTGTTACTTCAATTTTACGTTGTGTTCCATATCCTATTACAACTACTTGCTCTAATTCTTGACTATTCTGTGCCAAAACGATATTCATAGTTGTTGAACCTCCAACGACCAAAGATTGTTTTATAAAACCTACTGAAGAAAACACTAAAACATCCCCTTTATTTGCTTTAATAGCATAGTTTCCATCAAAATCAGAAACTGTACCTTTTTTGGTTCCTTGTATCAATACGTTTACTCCTAATAGAGGCATATTACTTTCATCAGTAATTGTTCCGGTAAGATTAAATTCTTCTTGTGCTTTTGAACTAATAGAATATAGCATCAAAATACATATCAATAACCAATGATATTTTTTGTTCTTAATTGTTTTTTTGTTTTTCATAAATAATAAAAGAAACTTAAGTGAAATTTAATACTCGTTAATGATTTCTCATTTTTTTGAACCTAATTCATCCAAATAATCAAAACAAACATATTAAGCTTAAAGTTTTATTAAAAAAAAAACAACTAGACAAAATATAGACGAGTGAGTTTTTATGAATAAAACCGTTAAATTTTTGCCTGATTCTTTAATAAATACCAACGACTATTTGTGTTTTGATAATAAAACTAATAGAGAGGTTGTAGTTGTTACAGATTGCTATGAAAGACTATTGAACAATGCATAATAACTAGATTTTTATATTTTTAGTATTTAAAGATTTGAAAAGAATTTATTTACATAAACATAACCTATGAGTTATGGTTTTATGTATTCATTACATTTTTTTTACTTTTTTTAAAATTAATCAATTAAACCATAATTTTTTTAAAGTTTTGTTATGATAAAAGTAGAATTTTGTTCTTTTTTTTCATAGTTCAGTTTTAGTCTAGTTTGGTTTTTGCTTGTTCATTTTATTAAATATTAATTTTATAATTCTTTGTGTATTTAGAGTTATTTTTTTTCAGAAATATTTTTTCAAGCTATTTTTTTCCGACATCAATTGAGCTTGTGAGAGGGTATTAGTTCAGATATGCAACGTGTTTTTCTAATCTAAAAATGTTAATATTATGAAAAAAGCTACACTAATTTCTTTTTTGTTTACTGGTTTTATTGGTATTTCTCAATCTATTGTTTGGAACAACCCTATTGCGGCTGTGACTCCAGGCCAAACTATAACTTTAGATGTTTCTTATGATTCAGGGTCAGAAGATTTCTTCTATGTAGGTGTATTATTAAGAGAAGTTGATGCTTCTTTTAATATTGTAAAAGACTATAATCAAATATTTCCTATAAATGAGAGTGGTGGGCAACAACCAAATAGCCAGTCTAATGTTACTTTCAATTATACTGTAGACGACACAGCACCTAATTCCTCAGCATTACCTACAGGGAATCAATATTTAATGATTGTTTTTATGTCTTATAACAATGATGGAGGGTTTGTAAATGATAATATGCCGGTCACTGTTGATTCTACATTATCAATCGGTGATTTTGATACGAAAGAAAATTTCACGGCTTTTTATCCTAACCCGGTAAAAGATATAATACATTTTAATGATAATGTTGTTTCAAAAGAATATAGGATTATTGATATAACTGGAAGAATAATAAAATCTATAAATGCGCAAAAAACAATCAATGTAGAAGAGTTAACAACTGGTAGTTATTTTATAGAAACAGAAAAAGGTATCGGAAAGTTCTTCAAAATCTAATTTGGATACTAGTATTAATCAGCTTTATAAATCCTTTCAATAATAATATTTTAAATAGATACCTTTTTTTACTATGAATAAAGAAATAAGACACTCTCAATTTCACTTAAAAATAACCGTCATTACAATTGTCATTTTTGGTTTTAGTAAATTGTGGTCACAGGTAAATGTTGATGTTAATTTTGATGTTAATCATACTATTGATGCAGTTACTTCTTTCGATAGAGAAAAATTTATTACTTGTCATTCCGATCCAAGTGAAAACGACTTTAATGGAGACTTAGATAAGATGGAATATCTTATTAATGATTTAGATGTATATTTTGGGAGAGAAACGGGTAGGATGCGTTTTCAATCAAGTCAAGTGATAGAAGATCCTGCAAGAATAGGATTTGCAAGTCCTAGCGATATTACTGTAAAAGGTGATCAATCAAAAAATAATTATGCCAATAATACTATAAGACATTCGTATGAGAAAGGTCGCTTAATGACAGCTGCTCAGGATGTACCTTTTTATCCTAATGGCAATAATGCAACTGGACAAGGATGGTTTTTTTCACAAACAGATACGGCTTCAGAACCTTTTGGAACAGCTACCGGAGAATATATGGGACGTTTTCTTAGGGATTCTCACGGAACTGGTGGAACAACGGGAAATATTAAACCAACTTGGGTAGAAGTTATGAATGAACCTGTTTGGCCACTTGTTGATTTTAATTTACATGGCGGAGGAACTATTGACGATATTTTTAGAATGCATATTTCTGTTGCTGATGAAATAAAAAAATATTCTCCTGATACTAAAGTTGGAGGATTTACAACAGCTTTTCCGAATTTAGAAAAGTTAGGAAGGATCGATACATCTCCATTTGGACAATGGGAAGAACGATGGAAACGTTTTATCGATGAAGTAGGGCCTAAAATGGATTTTTATTCAATCCATTTATATGATTTTCCTGGTATTGGTGGAGGTTTAGAGCAATATCGCAAAGGTAGTAATATGGAGGCTACGATGGATATGATAGAGCATTACAATACTATTGTATATGGAACTGTTAAACCTTGGGTTATTTCTGAGTACGGGTCGCAACTACATGATTGGTATAATGAACCTTGGTCTCCTTTTAGAGACTGGCTTTTCTTGAAAGCACAATCTTCTATGTTAATGCAATTTATGGAACGGGCTAATGTAATCGAAAAAACAATTCCATTTACAGTAATGAAAGCAGAATGGGGATTTGGTAATTTTAGTAATAATGGAGTGCCTTATTATTGGAGAATGATGAGGAAAGAAAATGAACCTAGTTCTTACTCAGGAGATTGGGTTTGGTCAGAATATATTAAATTCTATGAGTTGTGGTCAGATGTAAAAGGTGTGAGAGTAGATACAAAGTCTACTGATCCAGATATAATGGTGGACGCATACATTAATGATGATAACGCCTACCTCATTCTTAATAATATCGATGAAAACAACCTCAATGTGCAGCTTAATGAGTTTGGATTAAATGGAAATTTAGTAACAGGTGTAAAAGTAAAACATTTGTATCTGGGTTTGGATAATACTCCAAAACTAGACACCATTTTGATGTCCGAAGTTCCTGAGAATATCACAGTGAATAAAGAAGGCTGCATGATAATTGAATATATTTTTGACGCACCTGTTATAATCAACGAGTCGTCTGCTGAAATTAAAACGTATGCCACAACTTACAAGCAACCTATTACTGCAAATACAGCGATTAATTTTACTATTCCTAATGTATCCATAGGAAGTTTTGGAGAAGGTGTTATACGATTAGGAATTGGAAGAGATAAGGATAAGAACAGGATCCCAATGGTTTCAGTTAATGGAAATAGTACAACAGTTCCATCAGATTATAGAGGAGATGATCAAAATGACAGAAATAGTTTTTTTGGAATATTAGAGGTGCCTGTATCTAATGATTTGTTATTGAACGGAGATAACATTGTGAGTGTAACATTTTCTGATAACGGAGGATTTGTAAGTAGTTGTGCTTTGCAAAGTTTTGAATTCTCAAAAGATATTATCAGATCAGGAAGTAATATTCAAAGAGACAGAATGATCACATTTAATAATAGAGAATCTTTTATTATAGGAAGTTTTTCGGATCCTGTTGTAGAATTCGGCCAAGTCATGGATATAAATGTCACCTATAACACAGAGATTATAAATAACGCAGAAGAAAATCTAAGCTATGTAGCTACTCAAGTTAGACAGTTGGATGGCTCTGGCGCTACAGTTAATACTAGTACATTTACAACATCAATTCCTGGAACGGCGGATAATACAGGAACACTAACATATCAATATACTGTCCCAAATAAATTTGACGATGATACGGATATACCTCTAACCGAGAATCTGCCCTCGGGACATCAATTGTTATTATTAATTTTTATGTCAGTTGATGGAGATAGTAATTTTGCCAATGCTAATGATACTATTATTATCGCAGAAAATGTCTTATCTGTAGGCGATATTATTAATCCAGATAACACAATACGACTTTACCCTAATCCATCCAAAGACAAAGTATATCTTAGCGGGAAATTCAACTATTGGAGATTGTATTCTTCCACAGGTAAATTACTTAAAGAAGGCGAAGAGAAAAATGTTAATACTTCCAATTTATCTTCAGGCCTGTATTTCATCAATTTTGATAACAAAGGGAAACCAATAAAACTGGTGAAACATTAATTTTTTTTAAATCTTTTCGATGGATGGCATTATTTGTAGAAGTGTTTAAATAAAAATAACGAAGACTTGTGAAAAAGGATGTTTAATTAATACTAGAAATTAAAATGTTTGAAAAATTGTTTTTTAATAATAACCTAAGATGTTCAGTGTTTTTCTTAATGGGTTTTCTTATTACTGGATGTGGTAGTGATGACTCCAGAACGAATAATGGACAGGTTGATAAGAAACCAGTAGCTGTCAACGATAGTTTAACGGTAGAAGAGGATAGCGTCTCCGGAGAGGCAAATAGAATAACCGTATCTACAAATGATACTTTAGGAACAGATGGAGACAATTATAGTTTAACAACTGATCCGATACAAGGCATGGTAACCGAAGTTAATGACGGTGTCTTTGAGTATATACCTAATTATAACTTTGATGGAGTAGATAGTTTCACTTATACAATAACTGATGCTAACGGTGATGAAGCAACTGCAAAAGTTAATATTACAGTGAATCCATATATTCCTTCACCAGATGATTTTGACAACATCAATCCCGATTTGCCTTCTTTCGTATCTATAGATGATACTACTCCTCTTGATAAAAAATGGGTAAAACTAGAAGCTATGTCTGATGAGTTTGATACTTGGGATAGTACTAAATGGTTTAAAAGCAATTGGAATTATGAAGTTCCTGTTTTTATGTCTTCATCTAATGATAATTCAGGAGTTTCTGATGGGAACTTATGGATAAAAGCTACTTTGAATGAATCTAATCCAGAGGAAAGATGGTTTCAAACAGCAAGAATTCATTCAACAGAAAAAACGAGCTACCCAATGTATACGGAAGCACGAATAAAAACAGCTCACATATCTGCTTATAATACATATTGGCTAAACAATGGTAATATTTCAGATAGAGATGAAATTGATATTATAGAAAACAACTCTAAACCTTCTTGTAATTGTCAACCCGATTTTCCAACCACCATGAATTCTCAGTATTTTCATGCGGATTCTGATTTAACTCCAGTAACTATAAGAAAAAAAGATAATTATAGTAACAATAACTTATCAGATGCCAATCCGCTAAGAGGAGTTCAATGGAACAAGGAATATCATACAGTAGGGGTATGGTGGAAGGATAGCAAAAATATTCAATTCTATTTGGATGGTGAGCTGGCAGGAAACGTTGTAGTAGGTAATCACGAAACAGGAGAGAATTTTCCTAATCGTATTTTTACAAGAGATTTAGAAATTATTTTTGATTTATGGACCAATGAAGCGAATTGGTTGGGTGGTCTTCCTCTTAAAAGTGATTTAAGCAATGATGATATAAATACTATGAGAATTGATTGGGTTAGAACTTGGAAATTAGAAGATAAATAATCGATTAGTAGATCGAATAAATACAGCAATTAGAACGGATTATTTTAGATGCATTAGTTTTTGATTTATAAAACGGAAAGAATGTAGATCTGAAAGAGATAACAACAGTTAAAACTTTAGAGTATAGAATTTAAACATCTTTGTGCTTTTGGATTAGATATTGAATTAACCTTTCAAACTTTTATGTTTATGAGTGTAACCTTAATATTCTTTTTAACTTATAAGTTTCGAGTTTAGTTTATAGTGAAAAACAAGTTTAATATATAAACATAAAAATGTCAAGATCTAAAAAAAACACCAATGAACACATTATAATATTATTGATTATAATTTTTATTCTAATAGTTCAATTTGTTAATTCTCAAGATCGTCCTAATATTATTTTGATAATTTCGGATGATGCTGGATATGCAGATTTTGGTTTTCAAGGAAGTATGGAGATGAAAACACCGCATTTAGATCAATTGGCCGATGAAGGTATGCTTTTTAATCAAGCGTATGTAACGGCTGCAGTTTGTGGACCTTCTAGAGCAGGAATATTAACAGGAAAGTATCAACAACGGTTTGGTTTCGAAGAGAATAATGTTCCGGGATATATGAGTAATTATTATATTCATGATGATGAAATGGGGTTGCCGCTAAATGAAAAAACTATTGCCGAGTATTTGAAAGATTTGGGATATCGAACTGGACTTTTTGGGAAATGGCATCAAGGAAATGCAGATCAATTTCATCCGACCAAAAGAGGATTCGATGATTTTTATGGGTTTAGAGGTGGAGCTAGAAGTTATTTTGAATATGATGAGAATAATCCAACATCAAGAGTTGAGGATTTGCTTGAAATCGGTTTTCGTAAGTTTGGGGAAACAAAAGATTACTTAACAGAATCTTTTGCAAAAGCTACAGTTAGCTTTATTGAAAGAAACAAAGATGTTCCTTTTTTTGCAATGCTCACGTTTAATTCGGTACACACACCAATGGAAGCAACTAAAGAAAATCTTAAAGAATTCCCTGATTTAAAAGGAAAAAGAAAACAATTAGCAGCAATGACTTTGGCAATGGATAAAGCGTGCAAACTTGTTTTTGATAAAGTAAAGGAACTGGAGTTAGAAGAAAATACTCTAATTATATTTACTAACGATAATGGAGGGCCTTCTGATACAAATGCATCTAGCAATAAACCTCTGAGTGGTACCAAAGCAAATCACCTAGAAGGCGGTATTAGAGTTCCGTTTATCATGAAATGGAAAGGTAGAATCCCTAAAAAATCAAACTATGATTTACCAATCAGTACTTTGGATTTATTACCAACGTTCTATGGCCTAGGAGGTGGGAATTCCAAAGATTTGCGTGATATTGATGGGGTAAATTTATTTCCCTATATATCTGGAAAAAATAAAGCTAGACCTCATGAAATAATGTTTTGGAAGAAGGAAAACAGAGGGGTAGTTCGTAAAGAAGACTGGAAACTAATTAGATATCCAGATAGACCTGCTGAACTTTTTTACCTTCCTAATGATATGTCAGAACAAAATGATTTAGCTTCGGAATATCCAAAAAAAGTAAAGGAACTGTTTAGGTTGTTGTTTGAATGGGAATTAACATTGGAAAGGCCAAGATGGCAATTAAAAAGAATGTATGAAGGCAAAGCCCTCGAAAGGATGGATCAGTATAGAATCAGAAATAATAGGCAATGATTAGTTTTTTTTAAGAAGTTTACAAAAATTGTGTCCAAAACCAATTATTATATATTACGAAAAAAACATTTTAATATAGGATTAGATAATGTTTTTTTAGGGTAAGGGAATCGAAACCATTTGTTTTTTTTTAATAATCAAACTGTGATAAAAAACCTCCTTTTTAGAAGATGATTTATTTTTCCGTTGAGTGTTTTTTAATAAATCAAGTGATAATATTTTTTTCTAAAATTATGAGGGGCCAGTTTTTTTTTAATTTGCTCATACAATAACTGTAACTACAGAAGTGTAAAGCTTTCTGGTAACAATTCAAATTCAATCGGGTAATATCTTCTTGCTGTGTATTTTGGTTTTTCCATAGCATATCTTACCATTAGGTTATGATTTAATACTATTTCAGGTAAATCATTTATAGAAAACCAGAATGCCTCGTGTGTGCTACCTAGATCCTTATTATGTTCATTTATTCAAAATTAAGGTATATTGAGCAATGCAAATACATCGTGCTTCAGGATTTCGGTTTACGTTGGAATATGTTTTAAGTTCTTTAGTGAATATTTGTTCTAAACCTGTCTCATTAGAGTTCTAATCCAACAAAACTCCCAATCAATAACCAATAACCTTTTAGAAGCTCCATTTCTCGTTTAAAAAATATAATTTTTCAAGTTTCTTTATCAAAACCAAAAGTGATACAGTCGATCGCAACAAACACTTTTTCTTTGTTACTATATCAATCGTTTTCCTGCTTTTAAGGAAAAACGATAAAAATATTATTAGTAAATATAATAAATGTATTTTTTACATTTATTATATTTGTTACTTTAATTTATACCACTACCATGAATAAAGAAAACAATTTTAATCCTGAGATCATAGTTGCCTCTCCTGGAAGAATAAACTTCATTGGCGGACATACTGATTATAACAATGGATTTGTACTCCCTGCAGCAATAGATAAAAAAATAAATTTTCAACTTAGAAAGAATGGAACGGCAAACATCTGTAATGTTCATAGTGAAAATTACAACAAATTTCTTGTTGTTGACCTTAATAAAATAGAACCTAGTATAGAAGGTTGGGAGAATTATATTTTAGGAGTTTTACAGCAGTTATTAAATCGATCTGATGGTATCATGGGATTTGATTGTGTTATTAGTAGTGAATTAGCTATTGGTTCTGGCTTAAGTTCTTCTGCCGCTTTAGAATGTGGATTGGCCTATGGAATCAATGAGCTGTTCAATCTTGGTTTGTCAAAACTTGAAATAGCAAAATTAAGTAGAGATGCAGAGCATGAGTATGTGGGTACAAAATGTGGAATTATGGATCAATATGCATCTGTTTTTGGAGAGGAAAATAAGGTGCTTTTTTTAGATTGTCATTCCTTAAAATATAAATTGATCCCTATGTACCTAACGGATTACAAAGTATTGGTTATTAATACTAACGTGGAACATAATCTTTCTAGCAGTAACTATAATACAAGAAGAGAACAATGTGAAGATGGAGTAGAAGTAATCAGAAGAAAATATAAATCAGTTTCTTCTTTAAGAGAGGTAACTTTAAAAATGCTTGCAGAGGTAAAAGAACTTATGTCACCTGTTATATATCAACGATGCCTTTATATAGTAGAAGAAAATATAAGAGTACAGAAAGCAGCAGATTATTTAAAAAATAATGACCTTAAGGAATTTGGAAAATTACTATATAAGTGTCACGAAGGATTAAGACATCAATATGAGATTAGTTGTGATGAATTAGACTTTTTAGTAGATTTTTCAAAAGACAAGGAATTTGTTATTGGATCTAGAATGATGGGTGGTGGTTTCGGTGGATGTACTATAAATATTATTCATAAAGACTTCATCGATGACTATACTCAGAAAATAAGCCAGGCTTATCAAGATCGGTTTCATATAAAATTGGATGCTTTTCAGGTGATGCCAAGTAAGGGAACTAGTCATCAGGTAATTACTGTTCAAGAAAAAAAACTTTAAAATGAAAGAGATTAATAATAATCCACATAGAAGGTATAATATACTTACAGGAGAATGGGTCTTAGTATCTCCACACCGAACCAAAAGGCCCTGGCAAGGAAAAGAAGAGAAACAAGTGATCGAAAAAAGGGCATCATATGACGAAGGTTGTTATTTATGTCCGGGAAATACTAGAGCAAGCGGAACTACTAATCCGAAGTATGATGGTCCTTATGCTTTTGTAAATGATTATTCGGCCTTACTACCCGATACTCCAGAAGAAAATTTCACAGATGGACTTCTACAAGGTATTTCAGAAAAGGGAATTTGTAAAGTTGTGTGCTTTTCTCCTGACCACTCTTTGACATTGCCTTTAATGAAAGAAGAAGACATACAAAAGGTAATTGAATTGTGGAAAAAAGAATATGAAGAGTTAAGTGAAAAACCATACATCAATCATGTACAGATTTTTGAAAATAAAGGTGATGTGATGGGATGCAGTAATCCTCATCCCCACGGACAAATATGGGCTCAAGAGTCCATTCCTTTAGAGGTTTCCAAAAAAACAAGTCAAATGAAAAAGTATTGGGGAACTAATACTAAGAGCTTATTAGAAACGTATATAAAGCAAGAATTAGACGCAGAAGAAAGAATAATTTATGAAAATGAGCATTTTGTCTCTTTGATTCCTTATTGGGCAGTTTGGCCATATGAAACGATGATTGTACCCAAAAAACATAAGAAAAATATCAAAGATTTAAACAAGGATGAAATAGCTTCGTTTGCTAATATTATAAAGGATTTGACGATTAGGTACGATAATTTGTTTAAAGTAAGTTTCCCTTATTCAGCCGGAATTCATCAAGCTCCAACTGATAAAGATTCTCATGAGGAGTGGCATTTTCATATGTCATTTTATCCTCCCTTATTGAGATCTGCAACCGTAAAGAAGTTTATGGTAGGTTATGAAATGTTTGCGGATCCGCAACGGGATATTACCGCTGAACAGGCAGCAAAAACACTAAAATCATTATCACCAAAACATTACAGTGATAATTAATTTTAAGTTTTTTTAAAATTGAAAATAGTTTAATATGAGCAAGCAAATGATGACATTAAAAAAACTCTCAGGATTATCTAATTTTTCGATATCCACTGTTTCAAAAGCTTTAGCGGATAATCCTGAGATTAGTGTAAAAACCAGAAATAAAATCAAAGGACTTGCCAAATTATACAATTATAGCCCCAACTTAACAGCAAAAAATCTAAAAGAAAGAAAAACAAGGACAATTGGGGTCATCATTCCTAATATTTTGGCACATTTTTTTGCAAAAGTATTGGCGGGTATCGAAAAAGAAGCTACTGAACAAGGGTATCATATTATTACTTGTATATCAGATGAATCTTATGAAAAAGAAGTAAAAAGTATTGAAATGTTAGCAAATGGAAGTGTTGATGGTTTTATTATTTCGATATCTAAAGAAACTTTTGTAAAAGAGAACTATCAACATTTACAGAGTGTTATTAACAAAGGATTGCCGGTTTTAATGTTCGACAGAGTAACAAATAGGATTGATTGCGATAAAGTGGTCATTAACGATTTTGAATCCTCTTATAATGCGACAAAAAAATTAATGAGATCTGGTTGTAAAAATATTGTTTTTGTGTCTCCAATTCATAATACTAGTGTGGGATTAGAAAGAGTTAGAGGATATAAAGAGGCTATTGAAGAGGAATTAATATATAAAGGAAAGCAAGAAACATTGATTATTGAGGATTATAAGAGGTTTTCTAAAGATTTCCTTGAGTTTATAAAACACAATAAAGTAGATGGAGTAATGGCAGCAGATGAGCTTTCAGGAATTTATACCATGAATTTAATTATAGGAGCTGGATTTAAAGTTCCAGAAGACATAGCAGTAATAGGTTTTACAGATGGTATTCTTGCAGAAAATAGTAATCCACCTTTAACTACAGTTGATCAGCATGGAACTAATTTAGGTAGTATAGCAATAAAAAAGATTGTAAATAGGTTAAATAATGCAACAGAAACAAAGGAGTATAAAACCACTGTTGTAGAAACTACTCTTATAGAAAGAGGTTCTACGATTTTTTCATAGTTATTGATTTATAGCGGATGGATTATGCCTCAATACTTAATTATATATTTCCCGTTTATAGCTATTCTCTATAGTATTTTATAAAAAGGGAGTGTTAGGGTACATTACACATAAAAAGTATATGTGCTAATAGATTACTTTTTTTCAATATTAAGAACGGTAATCATAAGATTATACTTATAAACGATCCAAATTATTTATGTAGATTCTCTTATTAAAAGCTAATAAAGAAGTAATGATTATGATCATTTAATGATATAGTTTAGTTTTAAAACAGTGATTGTCTAGTTTTTGTTCAGTTGGTGGAAAGTGCCAAAAAGTGATGATATAGTAGTTTTGGTCTCATAATATTAGTGATTAATTAATAGAAAATGAGAAAAGCTTCTTTTTTGATAATTTTTGTTGTTTTAGGCGTCTTTTTAGGATGTGAACCTTCATTGCCTATAGATGTAGCTGATGCTTATGAATCTTTACCTTCAACAGTAGATTATAATATACATGTAAAACCAATTTTATCTGATAAGTGTTTTTTATGTCATGGTCCAGATAAAGCAAAAATATCAGCGGGTTTACAATTGCATACTTCTGAATCAGCTTTCGCAGAATTACCAGATTCACCGGGTAAGTTTGCCATTGATCCAGGAAGTCTAAAAAAATCTGAAGTTTTTCATAGAATTTTATCGGAGGATTCCAAGATTATGATGCCAACTCCAGAATCCTACCTGAAATTATCTGCAGAGGAGAAGGCTATTCTTATTAAATGGATAGAGGATGGAGCAGAATATAAGGATCATTGGGCATTTATTCCTCCAGAGAAATCTAATACACCTGTATTGAAAACTGAATCTTCCATAGTAAACCCTATAGACAATTTTGTAATTAAAAAATTAAAAGAACATAATTTACAACTAGCTGAAAAAACAAGTAAAGAGTTATTGTTACGAAGAGTATCATTAGACTTAACTGGTTTACCACCTACTAAAGAAGAAATACTGAGTTTTATAAATGACGATACACAAGATGCATATGAAAAACAAGTAGATCGACTCTTATCTTCCAAGCATTATGGTGAAAAAATGGCTGTAGACTGGCTAGATTTAGCGCGTTATGCAGACACTCATGGATATTTTGTAGACCGCTATCGTGATATGAGTCCTTGGAGAGATTGGGTTATTACTTCTTTTAATAAAAACATGACTTATGACAAGTTTATTACTTGGCAATTAGCAGGAGATTTATTAGAAAACCCGACTAAAGAACAAGTTTTAGCTACAGGTTTTAACAGATTACATCCTCAGAATCTGGAGGGAGGTATTATAGATGAAGAATTTAGAGTGGAATATGTTTCCGATAGAACAAATGTAGTTGGTCAAGGTATTATGGGACTAACGGTGGCCTGTGCAAAATGTCACGATCACAAGTATGATCCAATTTCTCAAAAAAATTACTTTGAATTATTCAGTTTTTTTAATCAAGTAAACGAATCTGGTCAAATTCCTTGGGATTGGTCTATACCTGTTCCGACACTGCTACTTCCGACAGAAGAAGAAGAAGAAATGATGACTTATATTGAAGGTCTTATAACTGATTCGAAAAATAAGGTTGAAGAAATAGTATCTAATGAGAAGGAAAATGTAGATAAATGGATACGGAGCGAAAAATATAAAAAAGATGTTTTTATAGACTCAAAACATTTAGTTGCGAAGTATGATTTTCAAAACAAACCTATCCGTAATATTTTGAATTACAGTCAAAAAAATGAAATGAAAACTCAGTTTGCAGGTAATCAAAAAATAGTTTTAAAAGAAGGGTACCAGGGAAAAGGTTTAGAGTTTGATGGTGATGCCTGGTTGGATTTAGGTGATGTTGGAATTTTTCAAAGGAGCGAAGCTTTCAGTATAGGTATAAGGGTGTTCGTGCCTAAAGACCTTAAAGAAGGAGTTATTTTTCATAAAGCGCAAGGAACAAGATTGCATAGCTATCGCGGATACCATTTATCCATAACAAAAGACAATACATTTGAGTTGTTATTAGCACATGTATGGCCAGATAATGCTATTGTAGAAACTACAATTAATGAGGTACCAAGAGATGAGTGGATTCAACTAACACTTACCTATGATGGTTCTAGTACTGCTGGTGGATTAAAACTTTATATGAATGGAGAACAGATGCAAACTGAAGTGGATATTGATAATCTTTATAAAGATATTATTTTTCATGATTTAGAGGATTACATCTATTCAGAGCCAATAGAACCAGGGTTACAACTAGGAGCAAGATGGAGAGGTAAAGGTATAGCGGGTGCAGTAATTGATGATTTAATGGTATTTGATAAACAACTAACTTCTTTAGAAATTAAAAAACTAACGGCTCCCCAACTCTTAGAACCATTAATTTCAAAAGGATTCAATCAGCTCTCTAATAAAGAGAAAGAGAATTTAAAGTTATATTATTTATCATCTAAATCTGCACCTGTTAAAAAAGCTATTTCTTCTTTTCAGAAAGTGAGAACTACGTATGTTGATAGTGTGGATAATATACAAGAGGTAATGGTAATGAAAGACTCTCCAGAGCTTCGTAAAAATTATATTTTAGAAAGAGGACAGTATGATACTCCAGGAGAAGAAGTGTTTCCGGATACCCCCGAGAGCTTACCTGCGATGTCTGCAGATTTACCTAGAAATAGATTAGGCTTGGCAACATGGTTAACAGATCCTAAACATCCATTAACATCACGAGTAGCTGTGAATAGATATTGGCAAAATTTCTTTGGGACTGGAATTGTTGAAACTTCCGAAGATTTTGGGAATCAAGGTAGTTTACCTACGCATCCTAAATTATTAGACTGGCTAGCCACTGAATTTGTAGAATCAGGATGGGATCTTAAGAGATTAAATAAACTCATTGTAATGTCTCGTACCTATAAACAAAATTCGAATGCATCTGATAAATTACGTGAGTTAGATCCTGATAACTCTTTACTGGCAAGAGGACCTTCTAAGCGATTGTCAGGAGAGATGTTGCGAGATAATGCATTGTTAGCAAGTGGGTTGCTTAATACTAAGGTCGGAGGAGAAAGTGTGAAACCTTATCAACCAGATGGCCTCTGGAAAATGACCCATTTACCATATGAAAGAGATAAAGGAGAGAAATTATACAGAAGAAGTTTATACACCATCTGGAAGCGAACCGCTCCTAATCCTACCATTGCTACGTTTGACACTTCTACAAGAGAAATTTGTATGACTCGTAGACAAGAGACCAATACTCCTTTGCAGGCGTTGGTATTATTAAATGATCCGACATATATAGAGGCTTCAAAAGTATTGGGTGAAAAAATGACGACCTTCTCTTCAATAGAAGAAGGAATTAAAGATGTATACATTCGATTGACAGGAAAACAAATAACAATGCCAGAATTAGACTTATTAATAAACCTTCAAAAAGAAGAGCTAGCAAAGTTTAAAGGTGATCCTATTAAAGTTAAAGGATGGTTAACATCTGGAGATTTTGTTTTTGATAAAAATGATAACCTTCCAATGATTGCTGCAAATGCAGTGGTTGCAAGCACTATTATGAATTCGGATGCAACAATAACTAAAAGATAATACTATTATGTGTGATCACCATGATACATTACGATCTAATAACAAAGATCTTCAACAAATCGAAAAAATGTTGGATAGAAGATCGTTTTTAACCAAAACATCTCTAGGTTTTGGTGCCTTAGCGTTAGGGTCATTATTAAATGCGGATAAGGCCTGGAGTGCAGTAAAGAATAACACTAAGCCTGATTTGGAGATGTTTAGTAGAAATGATTTGGGGTTGCCGCACCATCTGCCCAAAGCCAAGCGAGCTATTTATTTATTTCAGAGTGGAGGACCTTCTCAAATAGAACTGTTTGATTATAAACCAAAGTTAAAAAATTTATATGGTCAGGAACTACCTGATTCTGTAAGGAAAGGGCAACGATTAACAGGGATGAGTGCAGATCAAACCTCTTTACCAATAGCGCCTTCTATTATAGATTTTAAACAATATGGAGAATCCAGAGCATGGATAAGTAGTGCGATGCCCCATTTGTCTGAAGTGGTAGATGATATATGTTTTATAAAATCAATGCAAACGGATGCTATTAATCACGATCCTGCGATTACCTTTTTTCAGACAGGTAGTCAACAAGCAGGTAGACCTTCGATCGGTTCATGGCTAAGTTATGGTTTGGGTTCTGACAATGAAAATTTACCCACCTTTATTACTTTAGTTTCTAAAAATGGAGGAGGACAACCATTGTATGCACGTCTTTGGGGAAATGGATTTTTACCAACTGAACATCAAGGAGTACAATTTAGAAGCGGGAAAGATCCAGTACTCTATCTTACGAATCCTGAGAATTATGACGGTCGTGACCGTAGAAATATGTTAGACTATCTAGGTAAATTGAACGAGGTACAGCATGGTTTTTATGGAGATCCTGAAATAAACGCACGTATGTCCCAATACGAGATGGCGTTTCGTATGCAAACCTCAATACCAGAGGTTACTAATATGAGTGATGAGCCCGAATATATTTTTGATATGTATGGCAAGGATAGTAGAGATCCAGGTACTTATGCTGCGAATTGTCTGTTAGGAAGAAAACTACTGGAAAAAGGAGTCAAATTTGTACAGTTATACCATCAAGGTTGGGATCAGCACATTGGATGTCCTAAAGGAGTATTAGGAAATGCGAGAAAAACAGATCAGGCGAATGCTGCATTAATAAAGGATCTGAAACAAAGAGGTATGTTCGAAGATACCTTATTGATTTGGGGAGGCGAGTTCGGAAGAACAGTATATTCACAAGGAAAGTTAACCGCTACTGATTATGGACGAGATCATCATCCTAAAGCCTTTACGATGTTTATGGCTGGAGCTGGAGTTAAACCAGGAATTACCTACGGAGAGACAGATGATTTTAGTTATAATGTTATTAAAGATCCTGTACATACTCACGATTTTCAAGCTACATTACTACATCTTTTTGGAATTGATCACGAACGTTTAATATATAAACATCAGGGAAGAAGATTTCGATTAACAGATGTTCATGGACATGTAGTGAAAGATATATTAAGTTAATCAATTATATAACAATATTTTAGATGCCATCAAGAAGAAATTTCATAAAAAATACAACTTTATTGGGAGCTGGAATTACTACAAGTACTTCTTTTGGATTTCATATAATGAAAAAGAGCTCGACAAAAAAAGAAGGGATTATCGGACATGGTAAGTATCAATACCGAATCGTAAGAGATTGGGCCGATATCAGTATTGTAAGGAATCCTATTCTTAATTGTCACGAAATGCAGATTGATAGTAAAGGCAGGTTGATTATGATGGGAGATCATACGGGTAATAATATTTTGATCTTTGATAAATCGGGTAAACTACTTGATTATTGGGGGACCTCCTATCCAGGAGGACATGGGCTAACCTTATTTGACGAAGGAGGCGAAGATGTTTTGTTTCTTACAGATTCTGGTTGGTTTTTGAATAAAAAAGGAGAATGGGTTCATCATAACGGAAGAGTCACTAAAACAACTACAGATGGTAAAGTTGTTTTTGATATTGGACATCCACAAACTATAGAGATTTATAAACCTGGAGATCATTTTTGTCCCACAGAAACAGCAATAGGACCTAATGGAGATATCTATGTAGCAGATGGATATGGAATGGATTATATTATTCAGTATGATACTAATGGTAAATATATAAGACATTGGGGCGGAAAAGAGAACAGTGATCCAAATTACAAATTAGACAATGCACATGGAGTAGCTATTGATTATAGAAATAAAGCAAATCCATTGGTTGTTTGTACCTCTAGAAACGAGCAATCTTTTAAATGGTTTACCTTAGATGGAAAGTATGTTAAAACTCTTCATTTGCCAAATATGCAAGTTTGTAGACCTGTTTTTGATAATCAAAATCTCTATGCCGGTGTTTGTTGGTCACAACCTAAAGTTGGAAGAACTACCTGGAAAGATCATACCGGATTTGTTACAATTTTAGAAGGAGACAAAGTAGTGTCAAACCCAGGTGGTACGGCGCCAGAATATAAAGATGGAGAATTGCAAAAATCTTATCAACTAAACAATAAACCAATTTTGCATGGGCATGACGTATGTGTGGATGAAGATAAAAACCTATACATCTGTCAATGGAACGCTGGCGGAACTCCTCCATTAAAATTAGAAAGAATTTAAAGAAAAGAAAAGTAATGAACGAAGTATCCGATATTGTTTTATTTTTTGGAAGATTTCATCCATTGGTAGTACATCTTCCAATTGGATTTTTGTTTTTTGCATTTATTTTAGAAATACTGGCAAAATTTCAAAAAAAAGATCGATTAAAAGTAGCAATCCCTTTAGCCCTATTTCTAGGTTCAATTAGTGCCATTGGAGCCTGTGTGTTAGGATATATGTTATCCTTAAGTGGAGATTATGATAGCCATGCTCTAGATAAACACTTCTGGTTTGGAGTAGCGACCACCGTTCTAGCGGTCTTTGCTTGGATTTTAAAAACAGAAAGAATAAAAAACGGTATTAGGGATTCTGTAAAACTGAATATTGCGACGCTTACTTTTATAGTGTTATTGCTAAGTGTTACTGGTCATTATGGAGGAAATTTAACACATGGATCGGATTATCTTACTACATATCTACCTTTTGGTAAAAAGGAAAGAATAGAAGAGTTTAAAATCAATACAATAGAAGAAGCACAAATTTTTACCAACGTAATAAACCCAATTCTTGATAGAAAATGTATAAGCTGTCATAATTCTTCTAAAAAGAAAGGAGGACTTTCTTTAGAGGGGGAAGTGGCTATTTTAGCCGGAGGAAAAAATGGTGCATCCCTAATCGCCGGAAATAGTAGTCAATCCGAAATCATAAAGCGAGTCCATTTGGATCCAACGAGTAAAGGGTTTATGCCTCCAGAAGGAAAAACGCCATTAACTAATGAAGAAATAAAAGTTATTGAATATTGGATAGATCACGGTCAAGCAAATTTTGAATTAACAGTAGGGAGTGTTGATACTCCAGAAGATATTAGAAAGATACTAGAAGAACAACTTCATCTCAATGGTAATAATACCTCAGGAGTAACTATGAGTAAAGCAGCCGAAATTCCTGACAAAATATTAAATAAATTAATTAATAAAGGGGTAAGCATACGCGAAATTGTAGCAGAAACCAATCAGCTAGATGTATCAATAGTATCAACAAACAAAGAAAAGTTGAGCAAACAGGGTATAATCGAATTGCTAGAAGAGTTGTCAAAAATAAAGAACAATATCGTTTGGTTATCCTTACCTTCTCAAGGAATTATAGATAAACATTTAGAAATTATAGGGACTTTTACAAATGTACGACGTCTGGGTTTACAGGAAAATAACATTTCGGATAAAGGTTTATCTTATCTAACAAACTTAAAACAATTAGAAAGCCTAAATCTTCATAGTAATACAGCTATAACTGATAAAAGTTTACAGAAGCTAACAAAAATTAAAAACTTAAAAAGAATATACCTTTGGGGTACATCAATCAATGAAAATAAAATCAAAAGTGATAAAACAATCTTTTGAACTAAAATGATCAAAATGTTATTTTTAAACAGATAAAAACAGGTCCATATTATTTAAAAATACCTGTAGATAAAAGAGGGAAAAATTTCCCATCCATTAATAGATCTTTTTTAACTGGTGGGACACCTTTTAGGATCACATCATCGGTATCAGATAATGTTCCATCACCAAAAACGTTAATAACGAAAGCTCTTCTCGGTTTTTCGGAATTATTCTCAAAAGAACCGTGAACCATTAGTGGATGATGAAAAGAAGCATGTCCTTTTTTCATTTCAATTGAAATAGGGTTATCGAGAGCTTTTGTTTGTTCTTCATTTAAAAACTCTAAAAGCCCAGTCATTTCTCCAGTTAAAGATGGTTTGTCAAGCAATCCCCATTTATGGCTTCCAGGTATATATTGTAAACATCCATTTTCTTTAGTTGCATCATCTAAACCAGTCCAGCAAGTAAGATGTTGCATTGGTTTCGTTCTTGTCCAGTATGAGTAATCCTGATGCCAGGCGACTACACCCCCATGTTTGGCTGGTTTACAAAATAATTGATCATGCCAAAAGCGAACATTTTGTTCTCCAAGAAGTTGATACGAAGCCATAACAAAGGCAGGGTTCCATAAGATATCGTGAAACCCTTTTGATACTCTCCAATGTCCTAGAGAATGAAAAATAACTCGATTAGGATCTTCGGATTCGTTAGAATGAAACTCGTATAAAAGATCATGTTTAGGATGGTTAGGGTCCATAATGTCTTGTAATTCGTCTCGTAATACATCGATTTGTTTGTTGTTCAGAACTTTAATATTGTGTATGTATCCATATTCTTTAAAATGTTCCACTTGATTATTGTTCAATCGATATTGTTCCCAATCTTTAGCATCTTTTGGCCATTCGAATAAGTCTGAAATATGTTTGCTATATTTTGCTAAATCACGATGTGTTTTCATTTTTTTTATTGAATATGATTATGTTCAAATTTACAATTCATTGGAGTTAAAAAATTATACTATTTTAGCAATAAATTAAACTTTATTGATATTTGAGTAATAAGAGTAATACTAAAATTGCAGTTCCGTTAGAAAGAGTAAAGAAGTCTATTCATTCCTCTTTTTTCACAGGTGTTTATGAGCAACCTTATTTTAATGGTGTATGGCATTATCATCCTGAGTTTGAACTGCTCCTGGTGACAGAGGGTAGTGGGACTCGTTTAGTAGGTGATCATGGAGAAGAATTCAAGCCTAATGATTTAGTTCTTTTAGGTGGTCTGTTACCTCACACTTGGATATCTGATTCAAAATATTTAGAAGAAGATTCTGAAGAATTTTGTAAATCAATATATGTTCAATTTAGAAAAGATATTTTTGGAGCTCATTTTATTGATATTCCAGAACTAAAAACCGTAAGAAAAGTATTAAAAATATCTGAACGAGGTTTGAAAATTAAAGGAAAAAATAAACCCGAGATTATAAAAATATTACATAAAGTTCCTCAGCTATCTTCTTTTGATCAATTATTAAGTTTGTTAAAAATTCTTGAGCTAATTAGTACTTCTGACTATGAATTATTAGCTTCGGAGGACTATATTAAACAACGTTTTTATCTTAAATCTACTCGTGTTCTAAAAGTACACGAATACATTATGGAGTCTTATCAACGAGATATATCAGTAAATGTTTGTGCACAAATGGTTGGAATGACAACATCTTCTTTTTGTAGATTCTTTAAAACAGAGACAAGTTATACTTTTACAAAGTATGTGAATAAAATTCGTATTGATTTCTCTAAAAAACTTTTGTCTAATACAAATATATCAATTAAAGAAATTGGTTATGAATGCGGATATAATTCTGTTCCTTATTTTAACAGGCAATTCAAAAAAATAGAAGGAGTTCCCCCATTTACTTATCGTAAACTCTCAAGATATAAATAATACTTTTAAAACTCTATGCTTCTTAGAGTACTAAAAAGTTTTAGAAAATATACTGTCAAATAATTATTTGTTTAGGATATTGTCAAAAAATAAGAAGGTGTCTTTTATATAGGTTTCCCAGTAAGGCCATTCATGTTTGCCCGGATTTTCCTTATACATATGTTTTATATTTAATTTTTTTAGTTGTAGATGTAGTTTTCGATTGCTTTCGATGAGTAGATCATCAATACCACAATCAAATCTAAATGGTGGTATATGTTCTTTGTATTTTAATATAGTTTGATAGATAGATTCATTTTCTTTTTCAAGTTGATGATATGAAGTCAAGGGTTCTTGTACAAAAAGTTTGATTTCTTTCAGTACAGTAATCGATGATAAACCAGATACAGCCATAAACATGTGATGATTTTTGACACCTAAACGTAGCGCTCCAAATCCTCCCATAGATAATCCGGCGATACATAATTTAGATTGTAAACTTGCTTGAGGGATTAATTCTATAACCGCTTGAACCACATCCTCGGTAATCCATTTTTCAAAATCAGCATGAGTGTGAGGTAGATATCCACTTCCATCTCCCCAAAGTCCATCAGAAGGCATAGCAATGATCATAGGTTTTATCTCCTTATTTTTAATCCATGATTCCATTTTTAGATGAATACCTGTTTTCTGTGACCAGATCCAATGACTGCCATATACTCCGTGGAGTAATATTGCTATTGGTAAATCCTCCAGATTATAACCTGATGGAACATATACGGTAATATCTCCTCTCTGCCTAAGGTTACTACTCTTAACTGTAATATGTCGTAATTGATTAGATTCAAAGCGTGGATCTGATATTTCTGTAGTTCTAAATTTTGAGAGCATATAGCACTGTGTTAATTATATTTGTTTTCTTAGACAGCGTTTTGCGAAAAAACTATTGATGTAATAGTAAGTTTAAGGTTCAAAAATTATAACGCCTTTTGCGTTTTTTCCGGAAAGCATATCGTCAAAGGCTTGTTGCAATTTTTCGAATTTATATGTAGACGTTATCATTTCGTCTAATAATAAGTCACCTTTACTATAGAGTTCTAAAATTTTTGGAAAGTCAATTTGTGGTCTACACTTACCATAAAGTGGGTTAATATATATTTTATCCCATTCGAATAGTTGCATATCGATTGTAACTTCTTGTTCAATCCCACTTACCTGAACCGCTGTACCTGCGTTGCGAATCATTCCTAAAGGCGCAGCTCCTAATTCTGGTATAGCAGTACATTCAAATGCAAAATCAGCTCCTCTTTTCCCTACAATCTCTTTAACTTTTATCGTAGCTTCTTTTAACCCTTTATCAGATTGTTGTGCTAGTACAAAATGAGTAGCGCCAAATTGCTTTGCCATTTCTAATCTTGCTTTATTAATGTCTATGGCTACAATTTTAGCTGCACCTGATACTTTAGCTCCCTGAATTACATTAAGTCCGACACCTCCAGTTCCTATAACTGCTACGGTAGACCCAGGAGTTACTTTGGCGGTATTAACTGCGGATCCATATCCAGTCATAACACCACATCCTATGATAGATGCAGAACTAAAAGGGATTTCTGTTTGATATTTTATTACTGCCTGTTCTTTAACAATAGTATGAGTAGATAATGTGCCAATATTAAAAGAACGTTCTATACCTTTATTTTTAAAAGTAGTACTTTTTAATCTTGCGTGCCCTTTTGATACTTCTCCATCTGGTAGTACATCTCCAGCAACTACAGGAGAGTTATTTTCGCATATATGTTGATTCTGTTCCTGACATTGAAAACATTTTCCGCAAGGAATGGCCCAATTAAGAATTACTTGATCTCCCGGTTGAACGGAAGTGACATCAGGACCTATTGCAAGCACGATTCCTGCTCCTTCGTGTCCTAAGATTACAGATCTTCCCCAATAAAGAGAATCATAGTCTGTATGACATAAGCCGGCTGCCATCATTTTGACTAATACTTCATCATTTTCTGGTGGTAATATAGTAACTTCTTCAATAGAGAAATCTCCATTTCCCGAACTAATAGCTGCTTTTACTAACATGTCTAAATCGTATAAATGTTGTTCGCAAAGTAAAGTTTAATCACAGCTAATTATTATACCTTTTTGCCAATTAATTGTATCATATAAACATGGGTGTTATTTCTAAAATATAAGAGTATCTATAATATTCATAGTTTTTACGAAATGAATTATAGTAGCAGTTTGATTAATAATTAGAAATGAATTCTACTAAATTATCGTTTCTTTCTAACTTCAACTTTTTTCGTAATCTATATCTAGAGGTATGTACACTTTCGACGGATATTCCTAGTAATGATGCCATATCTTTGCTTGAAAAATTTAGTTTTATTAATGCACATATCTTTAAATCAGTTTGAGTTAGTGTTGGAAAATTTGATTTTAGGTTTTTGTAAAAATCTTGATTGATATTTATAAACCTTGCCTCAAATTCTTTCCAGTTACTTCCCATTCCAGATTGTATTGACTTAATGATTTTATTTACAGAATTTAAGTTAGGGTTATCTTTGTTTTCAGACAATGAGTTTTTTAATCCAACAATAAACTCATCTTTTTCGATGAGTTGTAGGGCAGATTTGGCGAGTTCTTTGTTTTTAAATTTAATCGCTTTTTTACTTTCATTTAGTTTTAATCGTTGTCTTTGTTTCAATAAACGCTTCTCTCTTTTATGTTTTCTTTTTAAGTTTTTAAATACCATTATACTAACAATGATTAGAAAAAAAAGTATTACAAATAATAAAATGAATCTTAGAAGGGATATTTTTTGTTTGCTTTCTAGTTCTGACAACCGCCGTTCTTTAAGTAATTGTTCTTGCTTTTCTTTTTGCAAACGGTATTTATCTTTGATTTCAAATAAATATTCATTGTTTTTACTATTTATTCCAAAGATTTTATTTTCTAACTCAATTGCCTTTTTAATATGGAAAAATGCTTTTTTGTATTCTTTAGAATCATAAAATAACTCTGATAATTCTTTATGATTAATGATTTGATAGTTCATATGACTATTATGGACATATGATAATTCTAGTGATTGATTATAATGAAATTTACTTTTGTCAAAGTCTTTTTTTATCTGATAAAGTTTTGCCAGAAAATAATGGATAATTACTAAGTATGATTCATTATTTTCTTTAAAGTATTCTTGAGATTTTAGAAGTATCTCTTCAGCTTTGATATAATTACCTTCATTTACTAAAAGAAAACCTTTTTCAGATTCTAAAAAATAGTTTCGAATTCCTTCATTTTTAGATTGAAAATATAAATAACAGCTGTCAATATATGTTTTTGCCGTTTCAAAGTCTTTGTTATACCTGTAAAAGTTAGCAATAGAAAAATAATCGCTGATAGTATAATCAATACTAATTTTGTTTTTAGAAGAAAGTTCTTTGCTAATTTCCAATGCATTATCAAGATTCTCTAAAGCTTTTGTATTACGATTATAAAAGCTGTAAAGCCATCCTAATGATTGGTATACTCTGGATTTAGAGAATTGATCATTGCTTTTTTCAGCAAGAAATAATGCTTTCCAATAGCCATCATATGCTTTTCCATAGTTAAGATTATGTCCATATAGTTCGGATAATTCATTAATACTATTTATCAGATTAAAAGTGTCTTTTTTAAAGGAAAAAAACTCTATGCTTTTTTCATAATTATGAATGGATTTTTCAAAATTTACAAACTTATTTTTTCTTGCCTCTTCTAAGTACTGGTTTAATTTATATGTTTGTTGAGACCATATCGGTCTGGAATATAGAAGTGTCGTAAGCACGACAAACATTATATAAAGGGGTGTGTTTTTTAACATTTTTTTTTATTCTGCCTACGGCTATTTGAGCTAAAATTGAATAATTATTTTATTTCCACTATTGTTATCAATGAATTTGATAAAAAAGAGACTATTGTTTTAAGTAATTCTCATAAAATAACAAAAAATAAAGAAGGTTTAATTACAGATTGAAATAGGTCTATGCGAAAATAGTGTTTTTGTCTAGTACTTTAATACTCGTCATGTCGGATGTTCAGTTTATGTCTAGTTGTATATGAATTAGGATTATAAGGTAAATGTGATATTTGTAGAATATTAATTTCATATTCATGACAATGACTTTAAGAACTATTCTTAAATTTAGCTTTCTTCTTAACATTTTTATAGTTTATTCTCAAAATTATTCGGAAATCGGTAATCATGATTTTAATGATGACTGGGGTTTTAAATTAATTGAAAACACCGGCACATATGATAGTGGTCTATATAAGGATTGGACAAAAATTAATGTTCCTCATGATTGGAGTGTGGATTTTTCTTTTGACTCAATTAAAGGAGAAGGAGCTACAGGATATTTGCCAGGTGGTAGAGGTTTATACAAAAAGGAGTTTATTATACAGGATACAAAACCAACTACTACTTATGTATTATTCGATGGTGTATATAATAATAGTACGTTTTATCTAAATGATAAGCATGTAGGTTTCCATCCTTATGGATATTCTCCTTTTTATTTTGATATTTCTGATTACTTGAATAGAGAAAACGGCAAGAATATTATAAAAGTTGATGTTGATCGTAGTAAGTATGTAGACAGTAGATGGTATTCCGGATCTGGAATTTATAGGAATGTAAGATTAGTTCGTAAAAATAATTTACATATTCCTATTTGGGGAGTTTTTGTTACTACACCACAAATCAGTGATGAGGAAGCTATAGTAAATATAAAATCTACTATTAAAAATAAACATGCTGAAGATCAAAAATTTAATCTTCAAATTAAAATCTTTGATGATACTGGGAAAATCGTAGCTAAAGTCATAGAGCCATTAAATATCGCGTCTAAGAAAGACACTGATGTAGAGAATAAATTGAGTATATCTAAACCATATTTATGGGGTATTAAATCACCAAGAAGATATGAAGCGGAAATTACGCTATTGCAGGGAGAAGAGATTATCGATAAAAATACTGTAAAATTTGGAGTAAGAAAGATAAAGTTCGATACTAACAAAGGCTTCTTTCTAAATGATATAAATATACCAATTAAAGGCGTATGTCTTCATCACGACGGAGGTATTGTAGGCTCAGCTGTCCCAAAAGATGTTTGGAGAAGAAGGTTAATGAAATTAAAAGATGCTGGCTGTAATGCTATTAGAATATCTCACAATCCCGGGTCAGATGAATTTTTAGACCTGTGCGATGAAATGGGATTTTTAGTACAAGATGAGTTCTTTGACGAGTGGGATAATCCTAAAGACAAACGATTAAATCAAAATGAACAGATTGTGGATTCCATTTCTAGAGGGTATACCGAGTATTTTCAAGAATGGGCAGAAAAAGACCTCAAAAATACCATATTAGCACATAGAAATCACCCCTCAATTTTTCAATGGAGTATTGGGAATGAAATTGAATGGACATATCCCAGAAATGCTGACGCAACAGGTTTTTTTAATAATATGAATTGGAGCGGAAACTATTTTTGGGAGAAACCACCGCATAGTGTTGATCAGATCAAAGAAAAATTAGCGACACTACCAGAAGGGAAATATGATATAGGAAAAACGGCTAAAATGTTAGCAGCTTGGACTAGAGAATTAGATACGACAAGATATGTAACTGCTAATTGTATTTTACCTTCTGCAAGTCACCTTTCAGGGTTTGCTGATGTATTGGATGTTGTAGGATATAGTTACAGAAGAGTGTTATATGATTATGGTCATGAAAATTACCCGGATAAGCCGATTATGGGAACAGAGAATCTAGTGCAATGGCACGAATGGAAGGCCGTTCAGGAACGTCCGTTTATTTCCGGAGCGTTTCTTTGGACAGGTATTGATTATATGGGAGAATCCCATGAGCAATGGCCTAGAAAAGCTACACCAAGTGGGATGTTAGATGTTGCAGGATTTGAAAAACCATCTTTTCATATGATGAAAACCCTTTGGAGCGGACAACCTCATATATATGTAGCGACACAAAAATTAGATAAGTCTATTTTTAAAGAAGAAGACAATACAGGATCTCCTGTAGAAAGGAAAAAAGGAGCTTGGAAAAAAGCGCTTTGGGTATGGCACGATGTGAATGAGCATTGGAATTATAAAGAAAATGAAAAAATAGTAGTAGAGATATATTCTAATTATGACGAGGTCGAATTATGCTTGAATGAGAAAAGTATAGGTGTTAAAAAACTAAAGGATTTTGAAGATAGAATTTACAAATGGATTCTTCCTTTTCAAAAAGGAGAACTGAAAATAACAGGCAAGAAAGATGGGAAAGTTGGAGAAATTAAAATATTGAAAACAACCGGTAAAAGAAATAAAATAAAACTAATTACGGATAAAGAAGTCATGAATGCTGATGGAATTAGTGTTGCTCATGTAATTGCTCAATTAGAAGATATTAATGGGAATCCAATAAAAAATATTGAGGATACAATTACTTTTTCAGTTGATGGAAATGTAACGGTACTAGGGGTAGATAATGGATCACCATTTAATGTACAGGATTATAAATCTAACACAATCAAAACTGATAAAGGAAGATGTTTATTACTTATTCAATCTAAAAAAACGAAAAGCAAAGTTACTGTAAAAGCTGCGGCAAAAGGTTTGATTAGTAATGAGTTGAAAATTAATATTAAATAGTTTGTACTATAAATAAATTCTTAATTACAATATACCATATGAACCTAAATTATAAAATTGTATTTCATTTATTAGTAATCTTTATAATAACAGCTTGTAATAAGCATGTATCTGATGAAATGAAGACCAAGATAGACAATGAAAAACCTAGCGAATCAATTTTAGACGTCTCTCCAGAAAAATTAGATCGTTTTGGAATTACTAATAAAGAATATTTAAGTACAGCTTCTAAAAGAGCACTACAATGGAAATATGTAGAAAATGATTGGTACCGTGTATTTAATCAAATGAAGCCATTAAAAGGAGATTTAGCTTATGAGGAAGGTGTGGTTCGTCGTGATCCATCTGCAGTAATCAAGGTCGATGGATTATACCATGTTTGGTATTCTAAGAGTATTGGAAAAACAGATGGTTTCGGAGGAGATATAGAAAATGATAAAGTATTTCCTTGGGATCGTTGTACGGTATGGCACGCTACCTCAGAAGATGGTTGGACTTGGAAAGAAGATAAAGAAGTAGCGGTACCATTAGGTGAAAAAGGAACATATGACGACCGTTCTATATTTACTGTAGAAGTAATGGAATGGGATGGATTCTATTATTTATGCTATCAAACTATCAAATCTCCATATGATGTGCGTACTAAAAACGAAGTTGGTTTGGCTTGGTCCAATTCACCCTTTGGCCCTTGGGAGAAGAGTAATGAGCCTATCCTAAAACCTGCTGAGAATGGAATTTGGAAAGGAGAAGAACAAAATCGTTTCAATGTAGAAAAAAAAGGAGATTTCGATTCTCATAAAGTACATGATCCTTGCATTCTTCCTTATAACGGAAAGTTCTATCTATACTACAAAGGGGAACAAATGGGAGAAGAAATAATGTATGGAGGACGTCAGATTCGTCACGGTGTAGCAGTAGCAGATAATCCAAAAGGTCCATATATAAAGTCTAAGTATAATCCGATTTCTAATTCTGGACATGAAATTTGTGTATGGCCTGTTGATGAAGGTATTGCTTCTTTAATAACCACAGATGGTCCTGAAAGAAATACTTTCCAATGGTCACCCGACGGAATTAACTTTGAGATTCGTGGGGCTGTCAAAGGAGCTAATATGCCGCATGCAATTGGTTTAAATAGAACTATTGAAGCTACTAGAGAAAATCCAACAGCAATTTTTGATTGGGGATTATCACACGTTTACAATAGTTGGAATTACCAAAGTATTATGCGATTTGATTCTTATCGCAAAACATCTCATGTAGCCCAAGGAGCCAAGACGCCTGATGGCAAGAAAGAAAAAAACAAGCAAAAAGATAATTAATAAAAAGAAGTAATATTGAGAGCAACAATATACGAAGGTAATAAAACCTTTAGCGTAGTAAATAAAGAAATAGCCATACCAAAAGAAGGAGAAGTACGTATTAAAGTAGCTTATTCTGGTGTATGTGGAACCGATGTACATATCTATCACGGAATGATGGATAAAAGGGTTAATATTCCTGAAACTATAGGCCACGAAATGTCCGGTGAGGTTGATGCATTTGGGGAAGGAGTAACCGGATATGAAATAGGAGATAAAGTGGTTGTGAGACCTTTAGATGATCGAGGTATAAAACCTTCCGATAAAGAGTTTAATCACATATGTGAGAATCTTAAATTTATAGGAATTGATAGCCCTGGTTCTATGCAGCAATATTGGAACGTACCTTCTTTTACACTGCATAAGCTAAAGGCAGAAACAGATTTAAAATTAGCTGCACTTATAGAGCCATTATCAGTAGCAGTGCACGATGTAAGGCTTAGTGAATTAAAACCCGGAGAGACGGTGGTTGTTTTAGGTGGGGGACCTATTGGATTGTTGGTAGCTATAGTGGCAAAAGACATAGGAGCCAACGTAATTATTTCAGAAGTGAATCCTGTGCGTATTAATAAAGCAAAAGAATTAGGTTTTGATACAGTAAGTCCTTTAGATTCTGATTTAGTACAATATGTTAAGAATAAAACAGAAGAACGATTAGCAGATGTTGTTTTTGAAGTAGCAGGGGTACAACCAGCATTGGATATAATGACAGAAGTGGCAGGTATAAGAGGAAGAATAGTGATGGTCGCTATTCACGGAGAACCTAAACCAGTAAATCTATTTAAGTTTTTTTGGAAAGAGTTAAAATTAATAGGAGCAAGAGTATACGAAAAAGAAGATTATGAAAAATCAATTCAATTGATTACCAATAATCAACTTCCTTTTGAAGATCTCATTACAGATGTTCAACCCTTAACTAATATTCAGCAAGTATTTGAAAATATTGATAAAAATCCTGACGGACTTAAAGTACTGATGGATTGTCAGCAATAAACTAACAACGTATAATAATGAGCATTTTAGATAAATTCAGTTTAGAAGGAAAAACAGCTTTGGTAACAGGGTGTAAACGAGGTATAGGGAAAGCTATGGCTATTGGTTTAGCAGAGGCTGGAGCTAATATCATTGGGGTATCTGCAAGTTTAGAAAAAGAAGGAAGTGACGTACAGCAAGAAGTAAAGAAAATAGGGAAGGGGTTTAAAGGATATCAATGTGATTTCTCAGATAGAAAATCACTGTATGAATTTATTAAACAAGTAAAGTTAGATTTTCCTGTAATCGATATTCTGGTTAATAATGCAGGTACAATTTTAAGAGCTCCTGCTGCTGAACATTCTGACGAATATTGGGATAAAGTAATTGAGGTAAACCAAAATGCTCAGTTTATCCTAACCAGAGAAATCGGAAAAAGAATGATTGAAAGAGACCAAGGGAAAGTGATTTTCACCGCCTCTCTTTTAACATTCCAAGGAGGAATAACAGTTCCAGGATATGCTGCAAGTAAAGGTGCTATTGGACAAATGACTATGGCATTTGCTAATGAATGGGCATCAAAAGGAGTAAATGTAAACGCAATTGCTCCCGGATATATCGCTACAGATAATACGGAGGCACTTAGAAATGATCCAGAACGCTCAGCATCAATTTTAGGAAGAATCCCTTCTAATAGGTGGGGAGCACCAGAAGATTTTGCAGGTCCCGTAGTGTTTCTGGCTTCCGAAGCTGCAAATTATATGAGTGGTTCCATTATGGTCGTTGATGGCGGATGGATGGGTAGATAATTAGAATAACAATATCAGAAAAAAGAAAGAATATGAACACCAAAAAATATCAACTATTTATTAATGGAGAATGGATCAACGCAACTTCTGGAAAAACAGCTGACATTACTAGTCCGATAGATGAAAGTGTTGTTGGGACTGTTCAAATGGGTGTAGAAGAGGATGCAGCAATTGCACTCGAAGCTGCAGAAAAAGCACAAAAAGAATGGAGAAAAGTTCCAGCTAGGAAACGGGCAGAATTGATGCGTAAATTTGCAGAAGAAATTAGAGCTAATAAACCATATTTAGCAGAATTATTGACTAGAGAGCAAGGTAAAATCATCTCTTTAGCAGAAATCGAAGTAGAGGTAACGGCTACGTTTATTGAATACGCTTGTGATTGGGCACGACATATAGAAGGAGATATAATGCCTTCTGATAATGAGAATGAACATATTTATATACATAAAATTCCTAGAGGAGTTGTAGTAGCTATAACGGCTTGGAATTTTCCTTTAGCGTTAGCAGGAAGAAAAATAGGTCCGGCATTAGTCGCAGGAAATGCAATAGTTGTAAAACCAACACAAGAAACGCCATTAGCAACTTTAGAATTAGGTTTTATTGCGGAAAAAGTAGGGTTGCCAAAAGGATTATTAAATGTAGTAACAGGTTCAGGAAGAGTGTTAGGAAATGCATTGGTTGAAAATCCAATTACCAAAATGGTAACAATGACAGGAAGTACTCCGGCTGGGCAGCAAATCTTTAAAGCTGCAGCAAAGAACCTAACACATGTTCAATTAGAACTAGGAGGGAAAGCTCCTGCGATAGTTTTTAAAGATGCAGATTTAGACCAAGCAGCCGAGGCAGCTTTTAATTCTCGTTTTGATAATTGTGGTCAGGTATGTACCTGTAATGAAAGAATGTATGTTCACGAAGGTATTTATGATAAGTTTATGTCTAAGTTTCTAGAGAAAATTAAATCCTATAAAGTAGGAAACCCTTTAGATAGAACAGTTTCAATGGGGCCAAAAGTAAATGCTTCTGAACTTAAAAATATGGAGCATTTGGTAAACGTAAGTGTAAAAGAAGGGGCTACTATCGCTTGTGGCGGTAAAAGACCTGAAGGACCAGAATTCGAAAAAGGATATTGGTTCCAACCAACCATACTTACGGATGTAACCCAAGATATGACTATCGTACATGAAGAATCATTTGGACCAATACTACCTGTAATTAAGTTTGCAGACTTTGATCAAGTAATCGGATATGCTAATGATTGTGAATATGGATTGGCTGCGATGATATTTACTAAAGATATGGCTACCATCTTGCGTTGTAATGACGAATTAGAATTCGGAGAAATCTATGTGAATCGTGGACATGGAGAGCAACATCAAGGGTTCCATAATGGGTACAAGCTCTCTGGAAGCGGAGGTGAAGATGGAAAATATGGTTTTGAACAATACCTAGAGAAAAAGACTTTTTATATGAATTATGGTTCATGAAAAAACTATTCTTTAAGATATGTTAAATGAATTTTCGGATATTATATTGAGCTGCTTATGAAATATATTTTTGGTATTTTTTTGCTATCATTATTTGTAAGCTCAAATGTTGTTGGTCAAGCCAAATTTAAATGGTTTGATGAGTCTATTTCATTTGAAAAAAGGGCTGAATTATTAATTAAGGAAATGACTCTTGAAGAAAAATTTAAACAATTAATAAATAATTCACCTGCAATTCCCAGACTAGATGTGCCAGAATATAATTGGTGGAATGAAGCTTTACACGGAGTTGCTCGTAATGGAAAGGCTACGATATTTCCTCAGGCAATAGGCATGGGAGCAACTTTTAATCCAGATTTGATTAAGGAAATGGCCTCTGCAATATCGGATGAAGGAAGAGCTAAATTTAGAATATCTAAATCAATAGGAAATAGGGGATTATATAGTGGTTTGACTTATTGGTCGCCAAACATTAATATATTTAGAGACCCAAGATGGGGGCGAGGTCAGGAAACATATGGAGAAGATCCGTATTTAACATCAATGATAGGCATAGCTTTTGTAAAAGGCCTTCAAGGGGATGATACAAAATATTTAAAATCTACGGCTTGTGCAAAACATTTTGCTGTGCATTCAGGTCCCGAGGCATTACGACATACATTTAATGTAAACCCTTCAAAATTAGATTTATATGAAACATATCTCCCAGCTTTTGAAGCATTAGTAAAAGAAGCAAACGTTCAGGGAGTTATGGGAGCGTATAATGCAGTCTATGGTGATCCATCCTGTTCAAGTTCTTTTTTATTAAATGAACTATTAAAAAAGGAATGGGATTTTAAAGGGTACATAGTTTCAGATTGTGGAGCTTTAGGAGATATTGTTAACGGTCATAAAAAAACAAAAACAATAGAAGCAGCAGCTGCATTAGCGTTAAAAAATGGTGTCAATCTAAATTGCGGATGGGTATATAATAAACTTCCCGATGCATTGAAAAAAGGCTATATAACCGAACAGTTAATTGATGAACGACTAAAACAATTATTTCTAATACGGTTTAAGTTGGGATTTTTTGATAGAGAAGAAAGTAATTCTTTTAATGAAATATCAGCTGAGGTTATCAACTCAGAGAAGCATAAGAATATTGCCAAAAAAGTTGCACAACAGTCTATTGTTTTACTAAAAAATGATAAAAATGTTTTACCACTGGATAAAAATATTAAATCCCTATATGTTACAGGGGCTTTTGCATCATCAAGTAATATTTTAATAGCTAATTATTATGGAATGTCTTCTAATCTAGTTACAGTTCTAGAGGGCATAACGGAGAAGGTTTCCTTAGGAACCTCTCTAAATTACAGACAAGGAGTATTACCATTTCAGGAAAATCTAAATCCGCTTAATTGGGCACCGCAAGTAGCTAAAAATATTGACGCAACAATTCTGGTAGCTGGGATCTCTAATGAAATAGAAGGAGAAGAAGTAGATGCAATAGCATCAGAACACAAAGGAGATAGAAAAGATTTACAATTACCTCAGAGCCAAATAGCGTACATAAAGGAAATTAGTCAAGTGAAAAAGGGGCCATTGATTTTAGTAATTGGAACAGGAAGTCCAGTTTCTTTGGACGAAATAGCGCCTTTTGTTGATGCAATTGTCTTAATGTGGTATCCTGGAGAGCAAGGAGGAAACGCAGTAGCCGATGTTATTTTTGGTGATGTAGCGCCATCAGGACATTTACCGATTACTTTCCCCAAAAATGTAGATCAATTACCACCTTTCGATGAATATTCGATGAAAGGAAGAACCTATAAATATATGGTTAAAGAACCTATGTATCCTTTTGGTTTTGGATTGTCTTATTCGTCAGTGGAATTTAACAATTTGAAATCTAGTACTAATCAAATCAAACAAGGAGGTCAGTTTGAGCTATCTGTAGATGTTGAAAATACTGGAAATTATAATTATGAAGAAGTTGTGCAATTGTATTTGGTTCCTATAAACGGAGAAAGTTATTTACCTAAATATTCTCTAAAAAAATTTGAAAGAGTTCAATTAAATATAGGAGAAACTAAAGAGATTAAGTTTAGGTTAACGGATAAGGATTTTATGCAAACTAATTTTGAAGGAGAAAAGACTTTGATGTGTGAGGAATATGGAATTTGGATATCCAATGCCTTACCAAGTCAACGCAGTATAAAACTTGGATCGGCAAAGCCTATTCATACAAAAATAAAATTTAAAAAAACTTAGGATACTATAGATTATGAATACACAAATTTCTTCAGTAAATACTCGTTTATTTGAAGTGCCATTGCCAGAAGTATTGTCTGATGCAAAACATGGAGATCACTATCACTTTGAGTTAGTTACAACCACTATTACCCTTAATGATGGTACCCAAGGTACCGGATATACATATACCGGAGGTAAAGGGGGTAGAGCAATAAAAGCCATGATTGAGTATGATTTTAAAGAGGTGCTTATAGGTAAAGATGGTTCTGATATAGATGGTATTTATGACTTTTTAGAGTGGCATATTCACTATGTAGGAAGAGGAGGTATCGCATCTTTTGCAATCTCTACAATTGATATCGCATTATGGGATATTCATTGTAAAAAGAAGGGACTACCTCTTTGGAAAGTGGCAGGAGGAATAAGTAATAGTTGTAAAGCTTATTGCGGAGGTATCGATTTGATGTTTCCTCTTGAGAAGCTTCTAAACAATATGGAAGAGTATAAATCCAGAGGGTTTAATGCCGTGAAAATTAAAATAGGGCGAGAAAATCTTGATGAAGATATTGAAAGAATTAAAGCCGTACGAGAATATATTGGACCAGACGTAACGTTTATGGTTGATGCTAATTATTCTATGGATATTAATAAAGCTTTAGAAGCTATAGATAGATTTAAGGAATATGATATCACTTGGTTCGAAGAGCCAATCATACCAGATCATTATAAAGGATATGGAAATATAGTTGATAGAACTGGTTTTCCACTTGCTATGGGAGAAAACCTACATACCATTCACGAGTTTGAGTATGCTTTTGAGCAAGCCAAGCTTTCATTTATACAACCAGATGCATCTAATTGCGGAGGAATTACCGGATGGTTACGAGTAGCAAAACTGGCTAAAGAACATAACATTCCGGTCTGTTCTCACGGAATGCAAGAATTGCATGTAAGTCTAGTTTCTGCGCAAGAAAATGCAGGTTGGCTTGAGGTGCACAGTTTTCCTATTGATGAATATACTACTAGACCATTAGTAGTAGAAAATCATCGGGCAATAGCACCGGATATACCGGGCATAGGTGTTGTTTTTAATTGGAAAAAATTAAGATCCTTTGAGCAACAATAGCCAAAATTGAAGTCGTTCAACATGTTTAATAATCACTCATTTTAATCGCACATGAAAGTAGAAAAAATAAAATTTGGCACCGTTGAAAATAACATAGTATCGCTTTATCAATTATCCAACAAGAATGGAATAGTGGTGAAAATATCAAATTACGGAGCAACAATCACTTCTATTCTAACACCAGATAATAAAGGTAATTCCAGAGAAATTACATGTGGTTTTGAACGTGTAGATAGATATTTCTCTGATGAGTATAAAAATAATGCTCCTTATTTTGGAGGAACAGTAGGCCGATGTGCATCAAGAATTCATGAGGGTAAATTTACAATAGATGATAAAGTATATAATCTAGTCGGCAATGATAGAGGTAATCATTTACATGGAGGAACCCAAGGATTTGATAGGAGAATATGGAATGTACAAAAATGTAATGAAGAACAAGATCAAGTTACACTAATAATGAGCTTGCATAGTTTGGATATGGAAGAGGGATATCCTGGTAATGTTATTGTAGTTACAAGTTTTACACTTACTAATAATAATGAATTGATTATCTCATATGAAGCTGATACAGATAAAGCAACTCCCATTTCGTTGACAAATCACTCATATTTTAATTTATCTGGGTTTAGAGAAACTGTACATGATCATAAAGTAAATATATATTCAGATGCTTTTTTAGAAGGAGATGAAAAAGGTGTTCCGCAAGGAGGAGTTGTAAAAGTTGAAGGAAGGCCTGAAGATTTCAGAAAAGGTAAATTACTCAAAGAAGCCTTAGATCATATGGAAACTGGTTTTGATCATTATTTTTTATTTTCAAAAGATTTTAAATTAAAAAAAGTAGCTTCTTTTGAGCATTCTGAAAGTGGAAGATGTATGGATGTTTCAACAACAGAACCTGGAATGTTGTTTTATTCAGGATATTTTACTTCAGACTTACTAAAAAGGGAGAATGGTGATCAGTATGGTCGGTATAAAGCATTTTGTTGTGAAACACATCGATATCCCAATGGGGTCAATTTAGATGGAGCACCTAAGGCAATTACACATCCTGGAGAACCGTATACTAGCAAAACCATATTTAAATTTTATACGTCTAATTAGATATATAAAACACATTTTCAACTTATAAAATTCAATAATTATGACAATAGGAATACTATTTGCTGTCCTTGCGGGATTAATGCTAGGGCTATACGCATTACCGGAAAAATACACTAAAGGCTACGAATTCGAGAATACTTGGGGTATGATGTTTTTTATCAACATGCTTGTTATTCCTATTACAGCTGGTTTTTTACTAATTAATGGATTTAATGAAATTATTAGTAATATACCAATCGATATTTTATGGAAAATGGCACTTGCTAGTATTCTTTGGGGTATTGGAGCAATGATGTGGGGTAAAGCTATTAATTATATTGGCTTGTCTTTAGGCTTTTCTATTTTTATAGGGACTGTTATATTAGTAGGATCATTATTACCATTTTTAGTAGACGGCTTGCCACCAAATAACGTATTTGTAGTAATGTTTCTAGGGATTTTAGTGGTATTATTAGGAGTGTTTTTCAATGGTAAAGCAGGGATGTTAAGACAAGCTGCTAACGACCAAAATAGTAGTAGCGAAGGAGCCTCCTCTAAATCGTCTTCTATGACTATTGGTATTATTATCGCTATTGTTGGTGGATTGTTGGCTACAGGCTTTAGTTATGCAAATGCCTATGGCAGGCCTTATTTACACGAAGCTTGTCAGAACGCAGGAAACCCAGATTGGATTACCGCTGTGATGGTAATGGTTGTTATTTATGTCTCTGGGGCACTCTTTGTAATCCCTTATTTTATTTATCAGTTAAGTGCCAAAAAATTATGGAGTAAATTTAGTTCAATACATACCCCTAAGAATTTATTTTTCACTTTTATTATGGCGTTATTAAACTTTGCTGCTTCAGGAACCTTTGCATTTGCTGCCTATAAATTAGGATCTTCAGGAAATACCGTTGGGTATGCTATTTTTAATACGGCATGTGTGGCAATAGCTATTATTACCGGAATACTTACAGGCGAATGGAGCAAAACGGGTACTAAGCCTAGAAAAATACTTTATTTAGGATTGATTGCTATGATTTTTGGGGTTATTATTATTGCTTCAGGGAATGCACTGCGTTAGTCCAAAGTTGTTATAGAAATGTAATCATTCCTTCAATAACTTATTACTCAAAGACATTATAATTAAAACTTTATGGGCATTATCACTTTTCTTAGCTTTACCCTTTTGGTAGCCGTTATTTCCTATTTTTCAACACGAAAGACCGATGAAAAATCTTCTACCGGATATTTCCTAGGAGGAAGAAGTCTTACAGCTCCAGTAATTGCAGGTTCGCTATTGCTTACTAATCTTTCTACAGAGCAAATTGTAGGCCTTAACGGGCAAGCCTTTTCAGAAGGGATTTTGGTAATGGCTTGGGAGACGTTAGCAGCTATTGCTATGGTGGTTACCGCCCTGTATTTATTACCTAGGTATTTAAAAGAAGGATTAACTACGATCCCACAGTTTTTAGAAAAAAGATATGATGTTAATACTAAATCTATTACTTCTGGATTATTCCTTACTGGTTATGTAGTAGTTCTTTTACCTATTGTTTTGTATTCTGGATCATTAGCTATTAGTACAATTTTTGATATCCCAGGTTTACTTCAAGTTGATAAAACCATTGCACTATGGATTACTGTTTTTTCAATTGGGATTATTGGTTCTGTTTACGCCATTTTTGGAGGGCTTAAAGCAGTAGCTGTTTCGGATACGATCAATGCTGTAGGTCTTTTGATAGGTGGATCTATGATTCCGGTTTTAGGTCTTATGCTTATAGGAGATGGGAATATAATTGAAGGTTTTACTACATTGTTTGAAGCTAATAAAGATAAATTTACATCTATTGGTAACGAAGATTCTTCAATTCCTTTTAGTACAATATTTACAGGGATGATGTTAGTACAGTTGTTTTATTGGGGAACTAATCAAGCAATTATACAAAGAGCTTTGGGAGCTAAAAATTTAAAAGAAGGTCAAAAAGGAATGATGTTAGCCGCTTTTATTAAAGTATTAGGACCGATATTGGTTGTGTTACCAGGTATAATTGCGTTTCATCTTTATGGAGATAGTATCACTAATCCTGATGAAGCATATCCTACTCTAGTTAAAAAAGTATTACCCCTTTCAATGGTAGGTTTTTTTGCGGCGGTTTTGTTTGGTGCAATTCTTAGCTCATTTAATTCGGCATTAAATAGTTCGGTGACATTATTTGGTATAGATATTTATAAAGAATATATAAACAAAGGAGCTTCGGAGATCCAAGTAGTAAAAGCCGGAAAACTATTTGGAGTTGGGTTGGCATTTTTATCAATGTTTATAGCGCCTTTGATTGCGAATGCACCTTCGGGTTTATTTGGATATTTACAACAAGTCAATGGATGCTATACGATTCCTATTTTAACGATTATCATCGTGGGATACCTCACAAAAAAAATACCTGCTATTGCAGCAAAAATAGCAATTGTTTCTGGAGCAGTAATCTATCTGATTTATGTAGTATTAGATAATACGATACTAAAAAATACTTTTCCTCATTTTTTACATGTTCAAGGATTTCTGTTTTTGTTAAACGTTCTGATAATGATTTTAATAGGTAAATTATATCCCAGAAAAGAAGCTTTTCAAATTGAATATACACGAGAGGTCGATATTAAACCATATAAGTATGCAATACCTGTGGGATTGCTTATTTGTATACTAGTAATAAGTATATATTTAGTTTTTAGCTAACAATATGATTGTAGTTAATTCGTGAGATAAAACATTAAGATCTTTTAAAAATAGAAGTTGTGAAAACCATTTTAATATTATTAGTCATTATTATATTCAACGGCTACAGTTGTAACGATAAATTTTATGATAATAAATCAAATAACAAAAAAGATTCCATAGTAGCTCCTTTTACTGGAATCGATACCATAACGACAAATGACTGGTGGAATAGAAAGCCTAATGAGATAATAGATGTTAACGTCAAAAGAAAAGATGTAATTGCATTTGGGATTTGTACCACTTATAATAATAAACTTAAACTTAGTGCACAGTTATTTCCGTTGTATCCGGAAGAAACGAGAGAGGTTCGGGATACGGTCTTATAAGGTTTTAATAAGAAAGAAAAAGAAGTCACATTTGAGTGTTGGCTAAGAGATGTTGACGTTTCAATTAAAGAAGCAGAGCAATTTAAAGGATTCCCTCTTAAAGTAAACATCAATAACAAATAGAATTAAAATAACAGGGTAGCGGTTAGTAGATGGCTACTTGTTTTTAATTGAAATACCCGGAAATTTTCTGGTTAAGCGCAGTCGAAACCTGTTTTTTTTTAAGAATAGTTCTCGACTCCGCTCGAACTGATAGTAGTAATTGTTTTAAAATTCATAATAAAGATTCGTAATTTTTCCCTCTATTTAATGATTATTAAACAAAAACAAATTAACGAAAATTTTTGCATTCGGTGAACTAGGGTTTATTTGTTCGCACAGTGTTGTATAACTTCAGAAAAAAGGGGTCGAAGTAGTTATTATATAGAATTGTTTTCATTCATTAAGGAATGTATTAAACTGAATTAAAAAAATCACTGGAAAAAACCCTGTTTTTGAAAAAATCGATCTTAGCACGTTTTATAAGTCACAGATCAAAGAATGTTTTCTGAATTTGTTGTTTCGTAAATTGCAATTGTAGTGGTCACTTTTTGAAGTTTGTTTCATTACTCTTTGATGAAGAACATAAAACAAAAAAGTCTCACTTTTTTAAGTGAGACTTTTTGTGAGCCCGATAGGATTCGAACCTATGACCGCCTCCTTAGAAGGGAGGTGCTCTATCCAGCTGAGCTACGAGCCCGTAACTCTAATAATGTCGGGGTGGCAGGATTCGAACCTGCGACCTCCGCGTCCCAAACGCGGCGCGATAACCGGGCTACGCTACACCCCGAAGTGTAACTTTTCAAAATAATAATAATTAAAATTAAATTATTATTCTAAAATATTAGCGGAGAGACAGGGATTCGAACCCTGGGTACCATTACTGGTACGACGATTTAGCAAACCGTTCCTTTCGGCCACTCAGGCACCTCTCCAAATTCATTATTTTATATGAACTCCACATTAATATCTCAAATGCGGATGCAAATGTAGCTTTTATGAGACTACAATGCAACATTTTTTTAGCATTATTTTAGTTTTATATGTGTCAAATTTTTAAAAAGTTGAAAATCAGTTTTTTCATTGCAAATAAATTTATAAAAAATAATAAATGAGTTTATAATTTATGAAAATAGACGTTTCATTCAAGAATCATATCTTTGTGCTACTTGACCTAATTATAGACGTTATGTATTCAGACAAAAAATCATTAAAAATGAAAATAAAGCACCTTTTTCTATTCGTATTTTTTATTAGTTCATATTCATTCGCCCAAAAACCAATCCTTTCAGAAGAATTTAATTTCAAAATTGGAGAAAAGTATAAAAGAATTAGAAGTTCTAATTCATATTATGTTGCTTCGGGAGACAGAATGGTTGCTATTAAGAAAGGAAGAAATGATATGACGATTCAGCGTTTTTCTTTAGAAGATCTTAAAGAAGATGTGAAAAAAAGACAGGTAATCGAAGATAAAGGAGATTTTCAGACGGTAATGAATCTTAATGGGAAGGCAGTTGTTTTTTATACAGTTAAGGATAAAGCGTATGCTCAAAAAATATCACTTACTGGTATTATAGCTGAGAAACCAGTTCTTGTAGGTAGTGATAAGGATAATATCAATAATGATGTAGGTTTTAAAAGTACGTATGGTTTTGATGCAGGTGGGCGGATTAATAAGTTTGTTTTTAAAAAATCATTTGATGGAACGAAGTTGTTAGTATTGTTTAGAGTAAAAACAGCTGACGACAAAGCCGATAGAATAGGAATTAGTGTATATGATTCGAATTTAAAACTAATTTGGAGTCGAAAAGTAAAATTACCTTATACAAGCAAATGGTTAGAAAATGAAGATTTTGCGATTGATAACGAAGGAAGTTTTTATATGACAGCTTCCGTATTTAATTCTCAAGCAGAAGAAAAGAACAAGTTAGATTATTCCTATAGAACAGAAGTTTTTAAAATAAAAGAGAATCCAAAAGAGATTGTTAAAAGTAAAATAGAACTATCGGGTAAATCAATTATGGATGCGGTTATTGGTTTGGATAAGCAAGGGAAAGTAAGAGTTTCCGGTTTTTATGTAAATAATGATAATAAACTAGAGGCATCAGGTCTCTTTTCTGCTAGTTTGGATGAAACTGGTCTTGTTAATTCTGTTTTAAAAAATGATATTCCAGAAGAAATAGCAAAGCAATATGCACTAAAAAGGGAAGAACGTATTAATGAAGGTACTCAGGATGAAAAGGATAAAAAAGATTTTGAAAGTTTAAAAGTTAATGATGTTGTGTATAATGAAGATGGAAGTACAGTAATTCTTGGGGAACAGCGATATGTAGAATCTTTTACCACATCTAGTTCTTCAGGTTCAAGAACGACTTACAAATATTTTTATAGAGATATAATTGTGTCAAAACTTTCTCCGGAAGGAACTGTAAAATGGTTTCATAGGTTGCCTAAATATCAAACAGGAGCTAGAGGAAAAAGGAGTATGTCATATATTAATTTTAAAAATGCAGGTAAACATTATCTATTTCATATAGACGACTTCACTAACTTAAAAAGATCTTTTGATGAGTATCCTACAAGATATTTTGATGGTAAAAAAGAGTTCTTATACCTAACTTCATATACCATAGACGATGCTAGTGGAGAAGTAACAAAAGATCCTATTCTTACGGGAAGTGATATTAGAAATTCTCGTTTGGATAATCTAGAAGTTTATAAAGTAGCAACACTGCCTAATCAAGATATGATTTTTGAAGCTTATGATGGTAAGAAGAATAATCTGTTACTTAGAGTTTCTCTAGCTAAATAATAATTTTCCTCACTGTTTTAATCAAAGTAATAAATCCTGCCCTAAAAGGGTGGGGTAATTTTACCGTAATATCTTCACTTTTGCAATTGTAATCTTTCTAAAAAGGTTTAAGTTCATTAATTGAGACACAGAAAACATGAAAAATTCTATTTTGTTGCTACTAATTGGTGCATTATGATGTTACATATACAATATTAGGTCTTGAAAAAAATGAAATTAGTTTTTGTGGCGTAACTAGTTACGTCAGAAGCTGATACTAAGTCTTTCATTTTTTTGAGAAAATGATTAATCATAGAGAGGCAAAAAACACAAGTTTTTTCTTAGTTGATATATGTCTTTGATTATAAATATATAGATTGTTATATTTGCACGAAATTTACGCTAATAAAAAAGTTAATTTTGTTGTTATTGGGTTTTTTGTCGATTCTTTTTTAGGTTTTGTAGTGAAGAGTGTTTTGTTTTTGTAATGATTGAAAAATAATCCTTAGAGAATTTTGACACTAAATTGTTTTGATGCGCTGCCTCAAAAATCTAATGTAGAAGTTATGTTATACATTCATGATTTTGAGATAGGAGATATCGGAATCAGAGCTTCACTGACAAGTGAAATTTCTAAAAAAAATAAAAATGATATAGTAACATTTGTCTTCTGTTTGACACTAATAGAAAACACGTATTTTTTGAATGAAAAGACACTTTTTAAAAGTAGATCCTTTTTTTGAAGAAGTCTTAAGTACGTTAACTTAGTTTAAAGAAAGCTAATAAAAAAATATATAAATAAATTAATATGAAAAAAATTATAGTTATCGGTTTGTTATTAATTAGTGTTATGACCTATTCACAAATTAATGTTGGTAGAAGTAGGTCTCCTATTAATTTATATGTTGTCGGGCATAAAAAAGAAGTGTTTGAAAAAGTGAAAAACACAAAAACAGTTTTTGTGTTGCCAGAAAGTTTGGATGTTGAAAAATTACAGACGCTAATAAAAGATATTTGGACCGTTAATGAAATAATTTTTATTGATCGAGAAACATTTGAAAATCAACAAGAAGATTATATCAATGCGGATTTCTCTATCATTAGACACGTAGACAGTGGTTATTCTAAGCAAAAAACTGGAGGTTTTATGGGGCCTGGAACTAGAACCGTTGGTGCTTTCATTGTGTTTAAATTTATGATGATTTCGGACTTTAAAAAAATAAGGAAAGATAAAAAAGGAAGATTGAAATATGATGCTACAAATATTGCCGAAATATTTTTCACCCCTAATATTAGATTAAGACAAGATTTTAATTATAGTGAGGGAGGGAAGATGAAAATCGGGAGTTTTGATAAGATTAACGAAAAATATGGGGAGGAACCTGGTTTCTATAATTTTGATTTAGGTTATATAAAAAATTATTTCCAAGAATTAAATAGAAAGCTTAATAACGAAGAGGTTCTAAAGATTGAAGATGGTATTGTAAATAAAGAAAAACTTAAAGAGCTTAAGGATCAAGTGCTGTATGCGCCAGAGTGGGTTTTGAAAAAATACAATGCTTTAGCTGCAACTTGGGGGAAGACAAGAACAGCTGATAAGCTTTTTGCGAAATATAATTATAAATATGAAATTATCTCTAATGAAAGTCTTAATGATAAAATATTAGCCGGAGAAGATTTTTATTACCTTATGCATACACAGTTTAATCAGAAAAAGATTATTTCTGTGATTAATAGTGTTTCAGGTGAAATAATTTATTTAGAAGAGGGTGGTTCATACAACCTTAAAGATTCTGATTTAAAAAGTATTGCGAAACTTATTAAATAATGATTGGGTGTCCTATAAGTAAAGGGCGCAATTTCCTATGTTATTTCAATACTAGAGTTCAATGCAGCTAATCTGGTTTTAAGTTTTATGTATAAAAAGATATAATAAAATTTTGCACTAATGATATTGGGTAATGGACCAGAGTACTTGAGTGCGATACCAATTTATCATAATGGACAATTAACAGTAGTGGTTAATGATGATCCTAAAAATATTGGTGTAACTAAAATCGATGACGTAAAAAAGGCAAAAAACTATACTAAAATGATACCCGCAGTTTTTTCTTTTGATGAAGAAACCGGAGAAATATCTAGAACAGATCCTGATGAATTCGAAAAGAAACAAATAGTTGTAAAACCTGCTACAAAATATAGAACGAGTTCCAATACATATTGGATTTATGGAGGTAGTAGAGAAGGAAGTTCATTAGGGAAATTAATTTTAAATTAATCTTTTAAAGAGTCGTATAAATATTCTATATGTAGATAAAGAAGAGGATAGTTTGAAGAGGCGGTTTTTTATGTACAGGGTGTGAACTACGTTTGTAGAAAAAAACTAAGAAACTAATAACTTTGTCCTAAATAAATAAATATGAAAAATAGATTTTTACTCCTATTACTTCTTATTGTGGTAAATGTATGTGCACAAGATCCAAAATTATCAGAAGAATTTACTGTGGAAGTAGGAGAGGAATATGGCGAAACCGATGGCAGATTAAAAGAGTTTTATAAATATAATGATTATGTGATAAAATTAGTTAATCATAAATCTTATGATCTGATTATCCAAAAATTTGATCCAGTTACGCTAAAAGAAATTGAACGAATAGAGAAAGTAGACTTTTTTAAAGATGTAAAAAAGGGGAGATTACTTGGAGTAGAGCGTTTAAGTGATAAACTGATTCTGCTATATCGTTTATGGGATAAGAAAGCTAAAACTACATCATTTAGAATTAGAACAATAGCTCTTGGTAGTTTGGAAATAACTGATTTTAAGACTATTGTAATCCAAAAAGGTGAAGTGTCAAGGAACTCATCTTATTATAAAACTTCTTTTGATGAAAATAAACTATTAATTGTATGCAAGCTAAAACCCCAAAAAAACAAAAGTTCTAAAAATATAGATATATTTTCTATACATGTATTTGATGAGAATGTTAACGAGATCTGGAGTAATAATGTTAAAATGCCTTATACGAAAACTACAAGTATGAACCTACGTTTTTCAATTGATAATGAAGGGAGTTTTTATTTTTTAACTAGGGTTTATAAAGACGAAAAGAGTAAAAAAAAGGCACTTTTTTTAAATCCAGAAAGTACTATAGAGTTACTAAAACTTAAAAAAGATACTGATGAGTTTACTATAAGTAAGATAAAAATGGATGGGTATTTTGTTTATGTCCCTGCGATATTTCAAAACCCAGAAGGTGGTGTTGTTGTGACTGGTACACTTGGGAAATCATTTGATGTCAAGAAAAAAGAGAGTGTGCTTGTTCCTATTGGATTTTTTATATCAAAATTTACTGAAGAAGATACTGCTGGGGAAACCAATACTTATGACTTTTCGGATTCAATTCTTAATAAATATAAAGAGGATAAAAGAATTAGTAAGAAAGCAATAAGCAAGTTGGGACCCTATTTTAAAGATATGCAAATTACAGATATGGTGTTTAACGAAGATGGGAGTACAATTTTACTAGGAGAACAAAAAAGTCAATTTTCAAACAATATGAGTAATCCTAATATTGGTATAGATATAAGATATTCGTCGAGCTTTAATGATATTTATGTTGCGAAAATTCTAGCGGATGGGACATTAAGTTGGTCTAAGAGATTGCCTAAGCAGCAGCGTGTAGATAACCGTGGTGCTTCAGAAATGTCTTTTAAGTATGTTGATCTTAACACTAAACATTATTTGTTTTATCAGGATCATATTGCTAACCTAAATTTAGATAAAGAGGTATCTCCTGGACCTTTGTGGGATCTTACTACAGGGTATCTAATGGCGTATACTATTGATGATGTTATTGGTAGTGTTAAAAAGGAGGCGGTTTTTAATTTGGTAGATGTTAATAATGGAGACAAATTAGAACATTTTGTTACTGACAATGTGTTGAAAATTTCTGATTCAGAAATATTAATTGAAGGCTTCGAAGGTAGTAGTAAAGATTTTTTGGTAAAAGTTACTACTAAGAAGTAAGGATGAAAATATAGAAACAACAAAGGAGGCAAGTGCCTCCTTTGTTGTTTCTATATTTCTTAGTAAGAAGAAATTACTAAGACATATTTTCTTCCATTTCTATCAGTTTAGCTACATTTCTAATTAAACGATTATGTTTTTTAACAAAAGGGTTTGTTTTATCCCAGACATACCCAGCCAATACAGCACATATTTGTTCTTTAAAAACAGGGTTCTCGTTTTTATGAAAAATAATCTTCTGCAGGTTTCCAGTATACCACTCTTTTACATAAGTAGAAAACACATCTACACCATCTTTTATATAGTCAACAAAATCAGCTTGCCAATCAACCTCCTGATTGTTTAGTTGTTTTACAGCTAATTTGGCAGCCAATAAACCAGTTTCTGTAGCAAACGATACTCCAGATGAGAATACCGGATCCAAAAACTCAGCACTATTTCCGGTAAGGACAAAACCATCTCCAAATAATTTGGTAACATTTTTAGAAATGTTCTCTACTTTATATGGTTCAAAAAGGTAAGGCACATCTTTAAACTGATCATAATAATATGGAGAAGTTTTCATCATTTGTTCTAAAACTTCAGTTTTATTTCCTTCGAATTTATTGATCCAATCCATAGGCCCTACAAATCCAATACTGGTGTTACCATTAGAGAAAGGGATGTACCAAAACCAAACTTCAGTCTCTATAATTTCAAAAGTTATTAAAGTTCCTTCGGTTCCTTCAGGGCGATTAATGTCTTTTACCTGGGTGAAAATTGAACCGTGTTTAGCAATTTTTGGAGAAGCTTCTAGACCAAGTTGACGCGCAATTACACGTCCAAAACCACTAGAATCTATAATGAATTTAGCTTCAATTTGACTTTCTGAACCGTCCTTGTGTTTAACAGTAGTAAAAGAATCGGTTCCATTAAATTCTACATTTGTTACCTCTGTTTCAAAATCAACACTAACTCCTTGCCTAATAATTTCATCTGTTAAGGTTTTATCGAAATGATCTCTGGGTACTTGCCAAGTCCAATCCCAACCTTCACCATACTTTTTGCTAAAGTCAAAACATCCATGAACTCCATCTTTTATAAATCGGGCACCGTATTTTTTTTCATATCCCTGTTCCATAAGGCAATCGAGAAGGCCTGCTTCTTCAAAATTATCCATGCATCTAGGAATCAAACTTTCTCCAACCTGAAATCGAGGGAATTTCGTTTTTTCAACTACCTTAACATTGATTCCATGTTTGTTCAGATAAGCAGCACTCACACTGCCTGACGGACCAGCACCAATAACCAGTACATCTACATTTTCTTTTTTCATAATTTTTAAAGGTACATTAAATACATTACATTTGCCCACGGTAAAAATAAAGAGTAAACTTTAATTTTTTTACAAATATTGGAAAAAACTTACTAATTCGCGAATGCTAATACTAAAAGAAAGGTTAGAAATAAAAGATTTTCTCAGCGTAATTTTTAACGATGAGAAGCTTGCTGTAGATGAATCAATAGTGAAAAGAGTTGATGATAGCTTTAGGTTTTTAGAAAAATTTTCTGAAAATAAAGTGATCTACGGAGTAAATACTGGATTCGGGCCAATGGCTCAATATAAGATTGATGATAAGGATAGAATAGAACTCCAGTTTAACTTGATTAGAAGCCATTCTTCAGGAACTGGTAAAGCTATGGAACCCGATTTTGTTAAGGCGTTAATGTTAGCTAGGCTTAATACATTATCCTTAGGCAAATCTGGAGTTAATGTGTCCGTAATTAGTGGTTTAAAAGATCTTATTAATAACGATATTACACCATTGATTTTTGAACATGGAGGAGTAGGAGCGAGTGGTGATTTGGTGCAATTAGCACATTTAGCGCTAGTACTTATTGGTGAAGGAGAGGTTTTCTATAAAGGAGAAAGAAGAAATACTGCTGACGTTTTTAAAGAATTGAATCTTAAGCCAATTGAAGTTAAGATTAGAGAAGGGTTAGCCTTAATGAATGGTACTTCTGCAATGACAGGAATAGGTATTGTAAATGTAATCAATGCGCAGAAACTATTAGATTGGTCAATTTCATGTTCTTCGGCCATCAATGAAATAGTAGAGGCTTATGATGATCATCTTTCTGAAGAATTGAATCATAGTAAGCTTCATTTAGGGCAACAGGATGTTGCTCGTAAAATGAGGGAACATTTATCCGATAGCCAGTTAACCAGAGACCGCACAAAACATTTGTATTCTGGTCAAAATGGAGATACCTATTTTAAAGAAAAGGTTCAAGAATATTATTCACTTCGTTGTGTTCCTCAAATTTTGGGCCCTGTTTGTGATACCATAAAACACGTAGGTAGAATATTAATTGAAGAATTAAATTCTGCAAACGATAATCCTATTATTGACGTAAAAACGGAACACGTGTATCATGGTGGTAACTTTCATGGAGATTATGTTTCTTTAGAAATGGATAAGCTTAAGCTGGTAGTAACCAAGTTATCAATGCTTGCAGAACGTCAATTAAACTATCTTCTGAATTCTAAACTTAATGATATATTACCTCCTTTTGTTAATTTAGGAAAGCTTGGGTTTAATTTCGGAATGCAAGGAATTCAATTCACCGCAGTTTCTACAACTGCAGAGAATCAAATGCTTTCTAACCCTATGTATGTTCATAGCATCCCAAATAATAATGATAATCAAGATATTGTTAGTATGGGTACAAACGCTGCCAATATAACCAAAACGGTTATCGAGAATACATTCGAGGTTCTAGCAATAGAATTAATGACCATTGTACAGGCATTGGAACATCTCGATTTTGGAGATAAGTTGTCAAGTAGAACTCAGAAGTTGGTTGAGGATATCAAAAAGATAGTTCCTCCTTTTACTAAAGACTATATTACATATCCTTTTGTTCAAAAAGTTAAAGATTTTTTGAAGGAAAATGATGCCTACTAAATATTTTGAATTAAGATTTAGTTTATAAACCTTATAAAATTATACATGTTTACTTGTGTTTAATTTTTGGCACTAAATAATAAACCTTAAATATAAATATGATGAAAAAAGCATTTTTAATTACACTAACATTAGTATTTGGTTTACAAGCAGTAATTTCTCAAGAACTTGCAAAGACAAGAGAAGGAGGGAAATTCGGATACGTTAATAAAAAGGCAGAGTTTGTAATTTCACCAAAGTATAAAAAAGCAAATAATTTTGCAGATGGGGTTGCTCTTGTTTTAGAGGGTAAAAAATGGGGATATATTAATCCAGATGGACAATGGCTTTTAGAACCTCAATTTAGTAAGGCTAAAGATTTTAATAGCGGAGTTGCTATAGTTCTAAAAGAAAAAGAATGGATCTATATTGATAAGAAAGGTAAGGAATTAGCGTATTCTGATGCAGAAAAAATATATCCTTTTAAAAATGGTGTAGCCTTTGTTAGAAGCGAGGATATGGTGGGTTTGATGAATCCGGAAGGACAGGTTATTGTAAAACCGGCATATAAAGTTATTAAAGGCTTTCAGAATGGATATGCTAGATTTGCTAATCAATCGGGACAATGGGGGATTATTGATAATAAAGGAAACGTTGTAATTAAACCAGAGTATACATCAATTGGTAATTATGTAAATGGTGTTGCGAGAGCTGAAAAAGGAGAAGATGTTTATGGTATTGTTAAAGATAACTCCTTCAATAAAGTAGATGGAGCTACTAAGCTTTGGGATTTCAGAAGTGGTGGAAAATATACAATTGCTCGAAAAGATGATAAAATAGGTTTTATTGATAAAGAAGGTAAGTGGGTTATAGAGCCTCAGTTTGTTAAGGCAAAATCTTTTAAAAATGGATATGCTGGTGTCTATGATGGTAACAAATGGGGGTTTATTGATACTAATGGTAAAGTAATTATCGATTATAAGTATAATGATGTTGATTATTTTGCAGAGAATGGACTAGCTCCAGTGAAAATAGATGATTGGGGATTTGTAAATATAAAAGGAGAATTAGTTATTGAGGCTAAGTATGGTATCACGTCAGGTAGCTTTGGGTTTTTGTCAGGAAGAGTAGCTGAAAAAGGATTTGTAGATGGATTGGCGCGGGTAAAATATAATAAGAAATGGGGCTTTTTAAAATCAGACGGGAAATTATTAGGGGATAAATGGTTTGAAAACGCAGAGCCTTTTATGAAAATTAAATAGACTTTTTAATACATTAACAACATTAGACGATTGTTAAAATTGTTAGGAATTTTTTAATATTGTTAATTAAATCTTAATTTGGAATAATTGTTGATTTTTCAATTTAATAATTATTTTGTTTTAAAACCAAAATTGTAAATGAAATACGCCCTTGTAACTGGTGGGTCCAGAGGAATCGGAAAAGCAATTGCTGTGAAATTAGCAAAAGAACTAGGGTATCCAGTTCTGATTAATTATCAATCGAATGATACTGCTGCTAATGAAACAAAAAAAATAATCGAAGATCAAGGAGGGCAGTGTACGTTGCTAAAATTTAATGTCGCAGATGTAGACAATACGCATCAGGTACTGGATAGTTGGATAACAGATAATCCGGATGCAACTATAGAAGTGATTGTTAACAATGCAGGAATAACCAGAGATGGTTTATTTATGTGGATGAAATCAGAAGACTGGCATGATGTTTTGAATATAAGCTTAAACGGTTTTTACAATGTAACAAATCATCTTATTCAGAAAATGCTAACTAATCGTTACGGTCGTATTATAAATGTTGTTTCGGTTTCCGGAGTAAAAGGAACTGCTGGTCAAGTTAATTATTCTGCAGCAAAAGGAGCGCTAGTTGCAGCTACAAAGGCATTAGCTCAAGAGGTAGCAAAACGTAAAATTACAGTAAACGCAGTTGCACCTGGTTTTATAAAAACAGATATGACGGCAGAGATGGATGAGAAAGAGTTGAAGCGTATGATTCCTGTAAATCGTTTTGGAGAAGCAGAAGAAGTAGCTGATTTAGTAACTTTTTTGGCATCTAAAAAAGCATCTTATATAACAGGGGAAGTTGTTAATATTAATGGAGGAATTTATTCATAAGAGATTATGCGAAGAGTAGTTATTACTGGAATGGGAATTTATTCTTGTATTGGAGCGAATATTGATGAAGTTAAAGAGTCATTGTATCAAGGAAAATCCGGTATTATTTTTGAACCATCTCGTAAGGAGTTTGGATATCGATCTGCGCTAACAGGAACAGTGCCGAAGCCAGACCTGAAAAAGGAGTTAAGTAGAAGACAACGTGTTAGCTTTGGCTCAGAATCTGAATATGCTTATATAGCAACAAAACAGGCATTTGATCAAGCTGGTATTGATCAAGAGTTTTTAGATAATGAAGAAATCGGTATTCTGTTTGGTAATGATAGTACGGCGGAATCGGTGATGCAAGCAATTGATAAAATTAGAATTAAGAAAGATACTACTTTGGTAGGGTCCGGAGGGGTTTTTAAATCTATGAACTCTACGGTAACCATGAATCTTTCTACTGTTTTTAAGTTAAAAGGAATTAATTTTACAATTAGTGCGGCTTGTGCCAGTGGTTCACATTCTGTTGGAATGGGATATTTACTTATAAAACAAGGGTTACAAGATTATGTGTTGTGTGGCGGAGCTCAGGAGATTAATGATTACGCATTTGGTAGTTTTGATGGATTAGGAGTTTTCTCTATAAATGAAGAAAATCCTATGAAAGCATCAAGACCTTTTGATAGTAAAAGAGATGGATTAGTACCAAGTGGTGGCGGTGCAGCTTTATTTATGGAGTCTTATGAAAGCGCTGTAAAAAGAGGAGCGACGATCTTAGGAGAGGTTGTAGGTTATGGTTTTTCTTCTAATGGGGATCATATTTCAACACCTAATCAAGAAGGCCCGGCTAGAGCTATGAAAAGAGCTGTAGAACAGGCTAACATTAAGCCAGAAGATGTAGATTATGTAAATGCACATGCAACTTCAACTCCAATAGGAGATGCAAATGAAGCAAAAGCAATAAATGAAGTTTTTGGGGGGTCAAAACCATATGTTAGTTCTACAAAATCAATGACGGGACATGAATGTTGGATGGCGGGAGCTAGTGAAATAGTATATTCATTAATTATGTTGAATAATTCATTCATAGCACCTAATATTAATTTAGAATCTCCGGATGAAGATTCGACCAAGTTAAATTTGGTAAAAGAAACTGTAGATAAAAAAATTGATGTATTTTTGTCGAATTCATTTGGATTTGGGGGCACAAATTCTGCAATCGTTATAAAAAAGGTTTAGAATAGAAAAAAATTACGAGAAAGATGATGGAAACAAGTGTAATTGTCGAAAAAGTAGACGAATTTTTGATAGAAGAATTCGAGGTTGAATCGGATGATATTGCTCCCGATGCGAACCTGAAGGAAACGTTAGATTTAGATAGTTTAGACTATGTGGATCTTGTGGTAGCTATTGAAGCTACTTTTGGAGTGAAATTGGTTGGAGATGATTTTGTCGGTATCGAAAGCTTCAAAGATTTTTATGATTTGATAGAAAGTAAAGTCAATATTTAAGAGACATAATGGCTCAATGGGAAGGTAAAGCTAAAGGAACACCTTTAGGGTATAAAATATTCATATTCCTCATAAAGAACTTAGGTCTTAATGCTGCCTACTCTGTTTTGGTATTTGTAGCTGCTTACTATCTCATATTTTCTTATACTACAACAAAAGCAAGTTATTATTTCTACAATAAAAGGTTAAAACAGTCTTCCTTTAAATCTATCCTCAGCGTTTATAAGAACTATTTTGTTTTTGGTCAGACTCTTATTGATCGGACAGCTATTTCTTTCGGATTAAAGAAAAAGTTCGTTTTTGCATATGATGGTAAAGAAAAAATACAAGAACTTTTAGAAAAAAGAAAAGGAGGTATTGTATTTAGTGCACATGTAGGTAGTTTTAATATAGCTCGTTATTTTTTTGATGAATTTGATATGACCAATACTGGAGTTAATCTAATGGTTACTGATCAAGAAAATGAGCAGATTAAACAGTATGTTGGAGCTGTATCTACTGACACTACAATGAAATTTATTGTAATAAAGGAAGATATGTCTCATATTTTTCAAATGAACGATGTTTTGGCTAATGGAGAAGTAATCATTTTTGCTGCGGATCGATATGTTGAAGGAATACAGTATCTTGATCATGAGTTTTTTGGTAGGTCAGTAAAGTTCCCTTCAGGGCCTTATAAATTAGCTGCGAGAAAGAAAAAACCTATTCTTTTTATGTATATTATGAAAGGATCAGGCAAGCAATATAATTTGTATGCACGCGAGCCTGAATTTTCAGAATCATCAATCAAACCTAGCCATGTATTAAGAGAGTATGTCAGAAATACTGAAATTATGGTTAAAAAGTATCCCTTACAATGGTTTAATTACTATGATTATTGGGATGATCTTAAAACCTAATTTATGAAGGATATACTGGTGTTGTATTATAGCCAAAGTGGTCAATTACGTGAGATATTAACAAATCTGGTTAGACCGTTGGAGCTAGATGAAAACTGTACCATTACTGTACAGGAGATTTGTCCAGAAGAATCATATCAATTTCCTTGGAATAAGAAAGACTTTATACAAGTTTTCCCTGAATCTTATTTGCAGATACCAAAACCTAACAAGTCTATTCCTGATGCTGTAAAAAATAAAAAGTATGATTTGATCATATTTGGCTATACTGTTTGGTATCTTTCACCATCAATTCCAATTAATTCTTTTCTAAAAGGAGATGATGCAAAAGTATTGCTGAAAGATACTCCGGTTATAACTGTTAATGGTTCTAGGAATATGTGGATTTTGACCCAAGAGAAAGTTAAAAGATTATTGGTGGATTGTAAAGCGGAATTGGTTGGAAATATAGCCTTTGTAGATCGACATTGGAACCACATTAGTGTAATTACTATTGTGCATTGGATGATGGGGGGTAAGAAAACTAAATATTTAGGCGTTTTTCCAAAACCAGGTGTGTCGGATAAAGACATAAAGGAAGCTGGGAAATTTGGACTAATTGTAAAAAAATATCTTTTTCAAGAAAATTTTGAACAATTACAAGAAACGTTAGTAAAAGATGGTGCGGTTCGGGTAAAACCTTTCTTAATTAGGTCAGATAAATCTGGAAATCATATCTTTAGTAAGTGGTCATCATATATATATAAAGTAGGGCTAAAATCACCAAAAAAGAGAGCGAAATTGTTGAACTTTTTTGAGTATTACCTACAATTTGCTATTTGGGTTTTTGTACCAATAGTTTTTATTATATTTTTGTTGACTTATTTGCCTTTTTATGGACGGATAAAAAAGGACATCAAATATTATCAATCAACAAGATTACGATAAGTAATCATTATTTATGAAAAACGTTTATATAACAAAAACAGGGCATTTCTTACCAAATCAGCCAGTCTCAAATGACGGAATGGAAAAAAGACTAGGTATGATTGATGATCAACCTTCTAGAGCAAGGAGAATTGTTTTAAGAAATAACGGTATTAAAGAAAGATACTATGCTGTTGATGATTATGGAAATATAACTCATAATAATGCTCAACTTACTAGAGAAACAATTAAAAACCTTTGCGATTTAGATTTTTCCGAAAACGAAATAGAATTACTTTCTTGCGGGACTTCAACTCCAGATAATTTGTTGCCTTCTCACGCTTCTATGGTACACGGGTTGTTAGATACAAAAAACAGTATTGAGCTAAATACTGCCTCTGGTGTGTGCTGTTCAGGGATGAGTGCGTTAAAATATGGATTCCTTTCCGTTAAATCCAATAGTACAAAAAATGCTGTTTGTACTGGCACAGAAAGAGTTTCTACATGGATGCAATCTAGAAAGTTTGATAAAGAAGTAGAGAACTTGAAATCTCTAGAAGAACAACCGATTATAGGTTTTAAGAAAGATTTTCTTCGTTGGATGTTATCTGATGGGGGAGGTGCATTTTTGTTAGAAAGTGAACCTAAAGGAGAAAACCCATTGCGTATTGATTGGATGCAGGCTTATTCCTATGCTCATGAACTGGAAGCTTGTATGTATGCTGGTGGAGATAAAAATGAAGATGGAAGTTTAAAGCCTTGGAGTGAATATGAACCCGAAGAATGGTTATCAAAATCTGTTTTTTCACTTAAACAAGACGTAAAAATTCTTGATAAACACGTAATAGAAAAAGGTGTAACAAGCCTTAAGGACTCTGTGGTTAAAATGGGCTTTCAAGTTGAAGAAGTGGATTATTTCTTACCACATTTATCTTCATTTTTTTTCAGGGATAAATTGTATGAAGAATTAGTTAAACAAAATATTAAAATACCAAAGGAGAAGTGGTTTACGAATCTTGGAGCAGTTGGAAATGTAGGTGCAGGATCTATTTATCTTATGATTGATGAGTTAAAAAACTCTGGGAAGTTAAAAAAAGGCGATAAGGTATTAGTAATTGTTCCTGAGAGTGGTCGTTTTATGTATTTCAATATGTTGCTTACTGTTTGCTAATGAATAATCAATTAGAACATACTATTACAGATATCGATTTTATTAAAAAATTGATTCCACAAAAGGATCCTTTTGTTATGATAGATAAGTTGTTGTACTTTGATACAGAAAAGGTAATTTCCGGTTTAAAAGTAACATCTGATAATATATTGAGTACGGATGGATATTTTACAGAAGGTGGACTTATCGAAAATATGGCTCAAAGTATCGCTTTGCACAGAGGGTATAGAGGATATGTAAATCGTGGAAAAGACAAAAAACCTAAAACTGGTTTTATTGGATCTATAAAACATGCTACAATTCATGCGTTACCAAAATCAGGAACCGAACTTATAACTACTGTGAAGATAATAGCAGAAATAATGCAAGTTTCGTTGGTAGAAATTAATGTTAATGATTTAGAAGGAAATCTGATAGCTTCTTCAGAAATGAAAACTATTATTGTAGATCCTTAATTCTGTCTTATATTTTAATTTGAATTTTTTTAGTGATATGAAAAAAGAAGACGTTCCTCAGGATGAAAGTAGCCTTTCCAAAGCAAATATAAAAGAAGTCGTATATGCTGTAGATAAAGAAGGGAAATACGGAAAAGAACTTAGTTCTGGTTGGGATGCAAAGACTATAGCTTTAAATAAATCTTTAGAATTAATAGAAGAGCAACTTAAGGAGACCATTCAGAAAATAAAACAAGGAGAGCTTAGTCCTATCGCTTATTATATGGAATTACAGCGTATGGATGTTGTCGTTTTATCTGGATATGTTGGTTTATGGCAATGGAAAGTGAAAAGACATTTAAAAGCTAGTATATTTAAAAAATTAAGTAAGAAGACATTAAAGAAATATGCTGAAGCTTTCGAGGTCCCTTTAGAAGAACTTAAAAATCCAAAGATTTGAAAATAAACTTTGAACACAACCAATCTGCTCATTGCGAAAATGGAGTGGTTTCTAATCTATTGAATTATAATGGACTCAAGGTGAGTGAACCAATGGTTTTTGGTATTGCTTCTGGGGTTTTCTTTATATATATCCCGTTTATAAAAGTTAATTTTGCACCTGCATTTAGTTTTAGACCTGTTCCTGGATTTATCTTTTCTAGAGTGAGCAAGAGGTTAGGTTTTAAAATTAAGAGGCTTAAGTTTAAATCTAAAGAGAAGGCACAGCAAACGTTAGATGCTGAATTATCTAAAAATAATCCTGTTGGATTGCAAGTAGGAGTGTATAACTTATCATATTTCCCGGATGAGTATCGTTTTCACTTCAATGCACATAATCTGGTTGTTTATGGAAAACAAGGAGATGATTATTTAATAAGCGATCCAGTAATGCCAGAAGTAACTACTTTAACTTCTAAAGAATTAGAAAAAGTACGTTTTGCTAAAGGACCGTTTGCGCCTAATGGACATATTTATTATCCTACTCAATTACCAAATGATATAGATCTTAAAAAAGCAATTACAAAAGGAATTAAACAAACATATAGACATATGTTAGCCCCAGTTCCGGTAGTTGGATATAGAGGGATCAGGTATGTGGCTAAGCAAATTCGTAAATGGCCTGATAAGATTGGAGTAAAAAAGACAAATCATTATTTAGGACAGTTAGTTCGTATGCAAGAAGAAATAGGAACTGGTGGCGGAGGTTTTCGATTTATTTTTGCTGCGTTTTTACAAGAGGCTTCTGTAATTATGGAAAACCCTAGGCTTGCCGAACTTTCAAAAGAAATGACTGCAGTTGGTGACCAATGGAGAGATTTTGCTATTGATGCTTCTAGGTTATATAAAAACAGAAGTAGAGAAACTGATGCTTATAATAAAATTGCGGATAAGTTAGATGCAATTGCTCTAGCAGAGAAAGCCTTCTTTCTAGATCTTAAGAAAGCAATTAAATAATTTAGAGATGGATGTTACTCCTCTTATTCAGATAAAAAATATTTCTAAACAATATAAAGGAGCTACTTTTCTTTCTTTAGATACTGTGAGTTTAGAAATTAACAGAGGAGAAATATATGGTCTTCTTGGGCCTAACGGAGCAGGGAAAACTACATTGATCTCCATTTTATGCGGTTTGATTAAACCAACTTCTGGACAAGTATTGATTTCTGGTAAGAGCTTTAAAAAAGACTTAAAAAAAATACAAAAAACTATAGGCGTTGTTCCTCAAGAATACGCTTTATATCCAAAATTAACTGCAAAAGAGAATTTACTGTATTTCGGGAGTATGTTTGGTATAACAAAATCCAAACTAAAACCAATGGTTTTGTCTCACTTGGATCAATTAGGGTTATTACCTTTTGCGGATAAAAAAATTAAAACGTTTTCTGGTGGAATGAAAAGAAGAGTTAATCTTGTAGCGGGAATACTTCATAATCCAGAACTATTATTTTTGGATGAACCAACTGTAGGAGTAGATGTTCAGTCAAAACAAGCAATTACTAAAAAACTAAAAGAACTTAATAAGGCAGGAACAACGATAATCTATACATCACATCATCTTAGGGAAGCGCAGGATTTATGTTCTTTGGTTGGAATTATTGATTCTGGTAAAATTATAGCCGAGAATACTCCTTCTAAGCTAATTTCAGAAAGCAAAGAAGCAAGGAACTTAGAAGATGTTTTTATAGAACTTACAGGAAGAGAACTTCGTGATTATGCATAGATTTCTAGCTTCCATAAAAAAAGAGTTTTTATTGCTCCTTAGGGACCCCGGGGGGTTAATTATATTGTTTATAATGCCAATTCTATTGGTAGTTGCAATTACATTGATTCAGGATGCTACTTTTAAATCAATTTCAAGTAATTCTATAGAAATTTTATTGGTAGATAAAGATAATGGGAAGTTGTCAATTGAAATTAAAAAGAGCTTTTCTGAAATAGAGTTTCTAGAACCGATTGCTGAAATAAATAATATTCCGTTAACAGAAGAAAAAGCAAAGTTTTTAGTTGCTTCCGGCGACTACCAACTGGCAGTTGTTATTCCTGAAGGATTGAGTGATGGACTTCAAAAACAAATAGATAAAAATATAACCAAAATCCTTGAAGAGTTTGAAGGCGCAGTAGATTCTTTAAAAGTAGAAGGTGTTCAAGAAAAACTATCAAATAAGGTAGTAAAGTTGTATTTCGATCCGATAACACAAGAAACTTTTAGAAGTTCTGTGATATTTGCGGTAGATAAATTAGTCGCGAGTATAGAGACTAAATCGATTTACGAGGCTTTCCAAAAAGAATTAGGAGAATCAGAAAGTCTTAAGTCTTTTAATCGAGACAATTTTGTAAAATATGAACAGATAAACCCTTCTTTATCTGGAGAATTAATTCTTCCTAACTCGGTGCAGCATAATATACCGGCTTGGACATTATTTGCTATTTTCTTTATGATTTTACCATTATCATTGAATCTTGTACATGAAAAAGGACAAGGAACATTTGTTCGTTTACAAACAACACCAATCAATTATTCAACAATTATAGCAGGTAAAGCATTTTTGTTTCTATTAGTAAGCTTATTACAGTTTACCTTGATTTTGCTTTTAGGGATCTTTGTGTTCCCAAAATTAGGTTTGCCTATTTTGGATTTGGGAGATAATTTAGGATTATTATATCTAGTTGCTTTATCTTCTGGATTAGGAGCTATTGGATTAGGAATTTTGTTAGGAACTGTTTTCAGTTCGCACGAACAAGCAGCTCCTTTTGGAGCCGTATTAGTTGTTTTGTTAGCTGCAATTGGAGGGGTTTGGGTTCCTGTATTTGCAATGCCTGATACGATGCAACTCATTGCTAAAATCTCTCCTATGAACTGGGGATTGGAGGCTTTTTATGATTGTTTTTTAAGAAAAGGTAGTTTGATAGACATTCTTCCCGAAATTGGTTTGCTAATTGGCTTTTTTATTAGTACTATCGTAATCGCTATATTATATTATGAAAAGAAAAAGGCGGTCTAAAGAGATTATAACCGATATCAAACACGTTCACGAGGTAAGAGTCAGATTTAATGATTGTGATCCTTTGAGTATTGTTTGGCATGGTATATATATAACATATTTCGAGGAGGGAAGAGAAGCCTTTGGTAGAAGCCACGGAATTTCTTATCTTCATGTAAAAGATAATGATTATGTAACACCAATCGTTAATTCTAATTGTGATCATAAGTTACCGCTTAAATATGGTGATATTGCAACAGTAGAAACGGTATATGTAGATAGTCCTGCTGCAAAAATGATTTTTAGATATAATGTATATAATCAAAAGAAAGAGCTAGTTTGTGTAGGGGAAACTACACAGGTGTTCTTGGATATGGACGGTACTATGTCTCTTAATATTCCGGAGTTCTTTCTTGATTGGAAACGTAAAGTGGGGTTATTATGAAAAAAGTCTACTTAGTTGCCGATAATATAATTTCTCCTCTTGGGTTTTCTACTGAAGAAAATGTAGAAAATCTGCGTTTAAACCAGACCGGAATCAAAAAAGTTGATGATAATTATATTTGGTCAGAGCCATTTTTTGGAGCGGTTGTTAATAATGATAAGCTTTCTGAGGCTTGGGATATAATTTCAAAGGATTCAGGATATACTAAGTTAGAAAAGATGATGTTAATATCTGTTTCTAAATTATTGGCTGAGAATTCTTCTTTGGATATAACGAAATGTGGAGTTGTTATCTCTACTACAAAAGGAAATATTAACAGCTTGAGAGATGATTCTTATAAGAAAGCCTACCTAACAAGTATTTCTAAAACCGTTCAAGATTATTTTAAATTAGATCATACGCCTCTTATCTTATCTAATGCCTGTATTTCTGGAGGATTAGCTCTGGCCGTCGGAAAACGAATGATTCAGTCCGAACTTTTTGAAGATGTGGTTATAATAGGTGGAGATTTACTCTCTGAATTTACACTTTCAGGTTTCTTTTCTTTTCAGGCAGTAAGTCCTGCTCCTTGCAAGCCTTTTTGTAAAAATAGGACGGGTATAAGTTTAGGAGAAGCAGCAGCTAGCGTTTGGTTGAGCTCTAATAAAAAAAATGTTACCGAAGAAGTAATCAGTATTAGTGGAGATGCTTCAGCTAATGATGCAAATCATATTTCGGGACCTTCACGCACTGGAGAAGGATTATATATTAGTATAACAAAAGCTTTAAAAGATGCAGGTATAGAAAGTAATCAGATTGATTATATTACTGCGCATGGAACGGCAACTCCATATAATGATGAAATGGAAGCCATTGCTTTTAATAGAGCTGGAATGAAAAACGTTCCTATCAATAGTCTAAAAGGATACTATGGACACACATTAGGAGCTTCTGCCTTAATCGAAAGTATCATAGCCAGACATTGTCTAATTAATAATGAGTTATTCGCTTCATTAGGCTTTGAAGAATTAGGAGTCTCGGAATCAATTAATGTAATTGCCAAGAATCATAAAAAAGAATTAAAAAGGGTACTGAAAACTGCATCTGGTTTTGGTGGATGTAATGTGGCACTGATTATTGAAAAAGAGGTATAGTGATTAAAGAAAAGTATTACATATCAGATTTTTGTTCGATTCGAGATAAAAAGGTCTTTAAGAATGGAGAACAGTTATATATTGATTCAGAATCAGATAGTCTGAAGGATTTTGGAAAAGGAATTTATCAGTATTTAGAATTAAAATATCCGAAATTTCACAAAATGGATGAGTTGTGTAAGTTGGGTTTTTTAGCTTCAGAAGTTTTATTAAGAGATAGCGATAAATTGGACCAAGATACCGCACTGGTATTGTCTAATAGGTCGTCGAGTCTTGATACAGATAGAAAACATCAAGTAAGTATTCAGGATCGTGAAGATTTTTATCCGTCTCCGGCAGTTTTTGTTTATACACTTCCTAATATCATTATGGGAGAAATAAGTATAAAGAATAAAATGAAAAGTGAAAATGCATTTTTTGTTACGGAAAGTTTTGATGCGGATCTTATGTCGAAATATTCTAAAATTTTAATGGATACAGGAAAAGCAACCAATGTTATTTGTGGTTGGGTAGATTTGGATAATGACAAATATGACGTATTTTTGGCTTTTCTTTCTAAAAAAGGCAGAATAGAGCTAACAAAAGAAGAATTAAATAATTTATACAATCAATAGATATGGCTGAATTAAGAGAAGAGCTAAAAGAAAAATTAATAGAACAATTAAGTCTTGAAGATGTAGAGATAGGTGAAATAGGAGATGATGATCCTCTTTTTGGTGATGGTTTGGGCTTAGATTCTATTGATGCACTTGAACTAATTGTATTATTAGAAAAAGACTATGGGATTAAATTAAAAGATCCAAAAGAAGGTAAAGCTATATTCGAATCTATCGGCGTTATGGCAGATTATATAGCAAAACATCGTACAAAATAATATGAATAAAGGCATTGCCATTACGGGTATGGGAATCATTTCTTCTATTGGAAATACCGTAGAGGAAAATCTTGATGCTTTAAAATCAGTATCACCAGGTATTTCTCGAGTCGAGATGCTAAAAACCCGGCACAGTGAAAATATCATGGTTGGTGAGATTAAAAAAACCAACAATGCCTTAGAAGAAGAACTTGGATTAGAGCCTTTACACAGTTTTTCCAGAACAGCTATGATTGGAGCTATTGCTGCAAAAGAAGCACTGCAGGATGCTCATATTTCGGATATAAATGAATATAGAACGGGCTTTGTTTCTGGGACTAGTGTAGGAGGTATGGATACTACCGAAAAACATTATCTAGGATACAACGAAATTGAAGATCATAGAAGATTCATTCAGGCGCAACATGCTGGTTTTACGACGCATTCTATTTCTAATTATTTAGGGATAAAGGGATATGTCTCTACTATCAGTACTGCTTGTTCTTCTGCAGCGAATGCAATAATGCTTGGAGCACGCATGATTCAGGCAGGTAAGATAGATAGAATGGTTGTTGGAGGAACAGATGCTTTGTCTAAGTTTACTATAAATGGATTTGGTACTTTAATGATTTTATCAGATGCTGAGTGTTGTCCTTTTGATGATAATAGAAAAGGATTGAACCTGGGAGAGGCAGCTGCTTACTTAGTATTAGAAAGCGAAGCAATCGTTGAGAAAGAAAATAAAAAGGTTTTAGGTCGTGTTACTGGTTGGGCAAATGCCAATGATGCGTACCATCAAACTGCTTCGTCATCTGATGGAGAAGGTGCATACCTTGCCATGAATAAAGCACTGAAGGTTGCTAATATGACTGCTAAAGAAATTGATTATGTAAATGCTCACGGAACAGCAACTCCTAATAATGATTTATCAGAAGGTGTTGCTATGACTAGAATTTTTGGAGAAGAAAACACTCCATTGTTTAGTTCTACAAAGGCATTTACAGGGCATACGCTAGCTGCAGCGGGTTCTGTAGAAGCGATTTATTCGCTTTTATCGCTAAGGGAGAATCTAATTTTCCCGAACTTGAATTTTAAAACTAAAATGAAAGAGTTTTCATTAGTCCCGGAAACCGAATTGGTTGCTAAAAAAGTGAAAACTATTTTGTCTAATTCTTTTGGTTTTGGAGGCAATTGTTCCACTTTAATTTTTACAAAATAATGAGCGATTGTTTTATAAATGGTATTGCTAGCATTTCTGCACAACGTACAACGGATCCAGATACGTTTTTAGAAGATATAATATCTTATAAAGAGGCTATATTTAGATCCCACGACCCTAATTATAAAGAGTATATAAAGCCCGCAGCTATGAGACGAATGTCTAAGTCTGTGAAGATGGGAGTTACAACCGCGTCGATGGCTTTAAAAGATTCTGGATTAGAAATGCCAGATGCTATAATTACGGGCACAGGAATGGGCTGTAAACAAGATTCTGAGAAGTTTTTGGAAAATATTCTTCATAATGATGAGGAATTTTTGACACCAACACTGTTTATTCAATCAACACATAATACTGTTGGAGGTCAAGTAGCATTGGGATTAGGGTGTAAGGCGTATAATCTTACATATGTTCAAGGGGCAGCTTCGTTCGAAACTTCTGTTATGGATGCTCAGTTAATGTTGTTAGAAGAATCAGGAAAAAATATTTTGGTTGGTGGTATTGATGAAATTGCGAAAAACTCTACGTTGCTTCATAAATTAGATGGTCAGATCAAAAACACTGATATCGATGTAATTAATTTATTGGACTCGAATACATCAGGTACAGTTGCTAGTGAAGGTGCTACATTTATGGTTTTAGGTGCAAAAACTGATAAAAGTTTAGCTAATATTGTTGATGTAGAAACTATAAGTGAAGCGACACCAGATGAAATAAAGATGAATATCGAAAAATTTGTTTTACGCCAAGGGTTGTCTATAGATGATATAGATGCTGTAGTTTTAGGTAATAATGGAGATGTAAAACACGATGATTATTATAAAAACTTACAATCTTCGATTTTTTTAAATATAGAACAACTCTGTTATAAGCATTTGATAGGTGATTACCATGTTGCCTCTAGTTTTGGTTTTTGGCTTGCTTGTAAAATTTTTAAAACTAATCAGATACCTTCTATCTTGAAGGTTAATGATGTTACTTCAAAAAATCATAATAATGTACTTTTGTATAATCAATACCTTGGAAGAGATCATAGTATTGCGTTGTTGCAACGATGCTAATTAGGAAAATAGTTAATATTATATCAATAATTGTAGGTATTCTTATGATTACCGCAATTAGTTTCAATAAATTTCCCTGGTGGAGTTTACTTGTACTAGGGTTTCTTTGGCTTCTAATTACTGCTTACGGAGTTACGAATATAAGATCGGGATATTTTCTTAAAAGTTTAAGTAGCAATCCGAAGTTACCAGAGAAAAAAATAGCCATTACTTTTGATGATGGTCCAGATCTCAATACTTTGAAGATTCTGGAAGTGCTAAATAAGTATAACGTTAAAGGAACTTTTTTTTGTATTGGAAAGCAAATCGAAAAACATCCTGATATACTTAAAAAAATTATACAGGAAAATCATATCATTGGAAACCATACTTTTACTCATGATAAACTTATTGATATCTATAGTACGGATAAGTTTACTAGTGAAATTAAGGAAACAGATATTATAATAGAAAAATTTTCAAAAAAAAAGCCATTACTTTTTAGACCTCCATATGGAATTACTAATCCTAATATAGCTAGAGCTGTTAAAAAGACTGGACACGCTGTTATTGGATGGAACAAGCGGTCATTTGATACTACAATTCCTTCAGAAAAAGTAATACTTAAAAGAGTTACAAAAAACTTAAAGGGAGGAGATATTATACTGCTTCACGATACAAAAATAATTACTATAGCAGTATTGGAACAATTGTTGCTATTTTTGCAAAGGAATAACTTTACAACAGTTACTATAGATGAACTATTTTCGATACAAGCATATGCTTAGATTTTTATTATTTGGTTTTTTTTTCTTAAATTTTTATTGGTTACAGGCTCAAGAGGTGGCACTTTCTAAATTAGAAATGGACACTTTTAAGAATGCAGTAAGTATCAGTGCAAAACAGTCTAAAACAATTGTAAATACATTTACGCAAATAAAACATATTGATTTTCTGTCTAATGATATAGAAAGTAGTGGAGATTTATACTTTAAATCACCAAATGTTATCAAATGGTCTTATACAAAACCATATGAGTATAGTGTGATTTTTAAAGATAAAAAGCTATTTATTAACGATGCTGGTAAAAAAAGTGATATTAATCTTGCCTCGAATAAAGTTTTTAAAAAATTGAATGATTTGATTGCGAAAAGTGTAAGCGGTGATATGCTAGATGATACTCAGTTTTCTATTAATGTTTTTAAGAATAATGATCAATATATAGCAAAACTATCTCCAAAAGATCAAACCTTAAAAAGTATGTTTAAGCAGATTGTTTTAAACTTTGAGTCAAAAAAATACTTAGTGTCCAGTGTTAAATTAATAGAACCTTCAGGAGATTATACACTTATAAAATTTCAGAATACCTCTGTAAATAAAACTATTCCTGATGCGATATTTGCTCATTAGTATACTGATTGTATCTGTTTTCGGTTGTAAAGTTGTAACGGTAGATAACTTTGTGGAATCTGAAGTGGAAATAAATGATATAGTGCAAAATCCATATTTTTCAAATCTTGATATTGATTATGTATATAAAGCAGACATAGAAGTGTATGGCAATGAATTTAGTGGTATTCTTATTTTGAAAAAGGTAACTCCACAGAAACATCGCATCGTTTTTACTTCACAATTTGGCAGTACTTTTTTTGATATAGAGTTTGAGAAAGATGGATATAAAATTAATTCAATTGTAGAGCAGCTTGATAGAAAAATTATCTTAAATACATTAATCAGAGATTTTTCATTATTAATCAAAGAAACAGGAACGGTTGAGGAAAAGTATTACGATGATTCATATAATGTCCTCAAAAATGAAATAGACAAACGCTATAATTACTACTTTTATAATCAATCAGACCTGAGATTATATAAAATAGTTCATACCACTAAAAGAAAAGAAAAGTTTATGATACTTTTTAAAGATATTTCTAAAAGTTTGATAGCTAAAAATATACGTATTGATCATAAAAATATAAAACTAAACATAGAGTTAAACTTCTTAAAATAATAATATGCTAATAGCTGATTTATATAAAATCAATAAAGATTCTGTAAGGGACGGTATACAAACTACGACTATATCTTTAAATCCTGAAAGTGAAATCTTTAAAGGTCATTTTCCAGGTAATCCGATAACTCCCGGAGTTTGTACATTACAGATTATTAAGGAGCTTACGGAAAATAGAAAAGGATGTTCTTTATTTATGAAAAAAGCTTCTAATGTGAAGTTTATGGCTGTAATCAATCCTGAAAAGACTCCGGATTTAGTTATTACTAATGATTTTACAGATAATGAAGAGGAAATTAAAGTAAAGAGTACCGTAAAGTATGATGATACCATAGCGCTAAAAGTTGTGGTTACTTTTGTTAAATTATAAATTAACGATATGAAATTTTTTGCCTTATTTGTTGGATTACTTTTTATGAATGCTAATACAGCCGATATTGTTGAAGTAAGAAATTCATATAGATATGCAAAAGATTCCAAAGAGAATACTGAGAAATTTTATGAATTAACGCAGAGTATAAACCACGAAGAAAGTACTGTGTTATCTGCTTATTACGGATGTGCATTAACCCTAAAAGCTTCATTTTCAAAAAAAACCATGGATAAAATATCTTTTTTTAAACAAGGAAAGAAGTTGATTGAAGAAGCAATACAATCCGATCCTGATAATATAGAACTAAGGATGATTAGACTGAGTGTACAAACTAGTGCTCCTAGAATTACCAGATACTACAGGGATATAGAAGAAGATAAAAGCTTTCTAACGAAAAATATAGATAAAGTTCCCTCTTCCAAATTAAAGAAATTTATCAAAGGATTTATGTCGACTTCACAGGCTTTTAAAGAATAATTTTTCAAAAAAAAAGTAGGGTTTTTTAAGTTTTTACTGTTTTAGTTATAATAGACTAATTCTAACTAACACATAAATGAGAAAAAATTTCCTTTTTTTTATAACAGTTTTAAGTTGTTATATAATAACAGCACAAAATTGGCGTAATTCACCTGCTAAAGATGATAGTAACTATTTTGAAGTGGTGGATGAAAAACGTCAGGAATACACTTCAATTAGCAAAAGTAATACTAGATCAGATAGAAAAAAAATTAAACAATTTGAGCGTTGGGCTTATTTTTGGGAGAGTCGTATAAATGAAGATGGTTCTTTTCCAAGTCCTTTAATGACTTATAATGAGTGGAATAAGTATCAACAAAATACTCCAGTAGAAAAAAATGAAAATTTGGCTAGCTGGACGTTAATAGGACCTAAGGTGATTCCAGAATCTGAGACTACCTTTTATGCAGGTATGGGAAGATTGAATGTAGTTACTTTTAATCCGGCAAATACCGATGAAATATGGGTAGGAGCACCTGGAGGTGGAATCTGGAGATCTAATGATTTCGGAAATACCTGGATACCTAAAGGAGATAACATTCCTAATCTCGGTGTATCAGATATCGTTTTTCATCCAACGAATAGTGATATCATGTATATGGCTACAGGAGACTATGATGGATTTCAGAACAATTCTATTGGAGTTTTAAAATCTACTGATCACGGAGAAACTTGGGTGACAACTGGTTTAAATTATGAAGTTACGCAAACAAGATTAATAGCACATTTACTTATAGATCCTAATAATCCAGATACTATTTTTGCTACTACAAATGCTGGTATATATAAATCAACTGATGCGGGAGCAAATTGGAGTTTAAAAACAACAACTACAGGTTTTAATGATATAATGTACCAAGAAGGTTCGAGTACCGCTTTATTTGCAACTGGAGGTAGATCTACAACTTTTCATATTTCTACGGATAATGGAGAAAATTGGACTGCTTCATCTACTGGTTTGACTAATAGAGGTCGTTTTGATATCGCTACGACTGCAAGTGATCCGGATTTTTTGGTTGGAATGAATAATGGAACTGTTTTTAGATCTACTGATGGAGGAGCTTCCTGGAATTCATCATCGATATCCACTCCATCTTCATTGAGTACGCAAGGAGGATATAACCAAACAATTTTAATAGCACCAGATAATGCAGATCTAATTATTATAGGTGGAATTGATGGATGGCGAACTACTAATGGAGGGTTTACTTGGCAAAAATACCTTGATGGATATTGGGTGCCTGGAAATCCATTTTTCTATGTGCATTCGGATCATCATGATTTAGAATTTTTACCAGGAAGTAGTACGGAGGTTTTTTCTGCTAACGATGGAGGTTTGTTTGTAGGTAATATTGCGACTGATGATGCATGGCGAGATTTATCTTCTGGTCTATCAATAACACAATATTATAAAGTTGCAGGGACACCACAAAATGCAGATTTTTTACTAGCAGGGGCACAGGATAATGATATTACCCAATATAATGGAACGGATTGGATTAATAGAAATTTTGGAACTGATGGAGTAGAGGCTTTATGGAATTATAGTGATTCTAATATAGCTTGGACATGTAGTCAAGCTGGATATGTAGAAAGAACTACAGATGGATGGGCAACACGAACTACAAGACTAACTACCCCAAGTGGAGCAAGATTTGTTTGGCCTTTGGAGATAGATCCTATAGACCCAAATACCATTTACGGTGGGTTTGGAAATATTTATAGATCAACTGTTTCTGGAGATTTTTGGGGCAATATGAATTCACCTGGTGGGGCTCCTAGGGCAATTACAATTGCTCCTTCGGATAATCAAGTTCTCTATGTAACTGATGGAAATGGTGTTTATACAACTTCTGACGGAGGTTCGAGTTGGGATACGTTGACTTTACCCGTAAATGGTCTTGTAACAAGTATTGCAGTTAATTCTACTAATCCAGCAGAGGTTTATATTTGTTATGGAAGATATAATGATGGGAATAGAGTTTTTAGATCGGATAATTCTGGAACTAGTTGGACCAATATATCAGGAACTCTACCTAATGTTCCAATGCATAAAATTCTTTATTTAACTGGAGGAGATGGAGATCTTTTCTTAGGATCAGATATTGGAGTTTTTCATAGAAATAATTCAAGTACTGATTGGGAGGTTTATGGAGAAGGATTACCAAATGTAATCTCCAATGATTTAGAGGTACATTATGGAACAAATAAATTAAGAGTAGCAACCTATGGACGTGGTGTATGGGAAATCTCAATCAACCCTTCTGTATTAGGAATTGGAGAATTTGATGATAGTAGTGTGTTGAACATATTCCCTAATCCAACCGATGGAATATTTACCGTGAAATTAGCTGATTTTGATAACGAATCTGAAATTACCATATATAATATAATTGGTGGCGTAGTGAAAAGTTTTAAAACAGACGAAGTAACTACTACAGTTGATTTATCCTCATATAGTTCGGGAGTTTATCTAGTTGATTTGAAAAATAACAACAAGAGAATAGTAAAAAGGATTATAGTGAAATAATTAAAACCATAATTTTTTAGACCGGTAAAGAATGCTTATTTTCTTTACCGGTTTTTAATTTATAGAAATAGACAAAAATGAAATACGTATCCGTGATAATTACTTTCTTAACAATGTGCACAATCTTATCTTGTAAAGAAGAAATTTTATTAGTGTCTGCAGTTAAAGAAATAACCATACCAGGAAGGCCAAATCAAGATCAATTTGTTCAATATAAAATACAATTTGAAGTAACTAAAGATGATCAAAATATTAAAATAGAAGATATTGCTTTTCCTCAATTAGATATCAAAAAAGAAAAATTAAGATTTGATATTATGGATTTAAGCTCTAATTTGATTGTTTCAAATATTATAAAAAAGGGTGAGTATTTATTAAATATTAAGCCTGATAGTGAGTTTCAGAATCAAATGATTACAGCCAAAAAAGATGAAATTATAGTTTCTATAGTTAAGAACAATAGGATAGAACAAATCAAAATTTCATCTTTTGTTGAAAAAACAAAGAGAATTAGATAATATTTCTATTTGTTTAATCGTATCATACCCTATTTTTGTAATGGAAAAAATAGCACTGTGACTGTAACTACATTATTAGATCATCGTTTTGAGACACTAAATTGCTGTGTTTTCATTCCTACATATAATAACCAGAGAACTTTAGATAGAGTTATTCAAGGTGTTCTGGAGTATACAGATAGGGTTATTATTATAAATGATGGTTCGACTGATGATACAGCTAGTATTTTAGAAAACTATCAAGACCAAGCTGTAATAATTACTTTTCCAAAGAATAAAGGAAAAGGAATGGCGTTAAGGGAGGCTTTTAAACAAGCTGACCGTTTAGGATATAATTATATAATTACCATAGATAGTGATGGTCAGCACTTTCCCAACGATTTAACCTTGTTCTTAGACGAGCTGGAGAAACAAGATCCTAGTTCATCTTTATTATTGATAGGTTCTCGAAATATGGATGATCCGTCAGTACCTGGTAAAAGTAGTTTTGGAAATAAATTCTCTAATTTTTGGTATTACATAGAAACCGGAATTAAACTAAAGGATACGCAGTCGGGATATAGATTATATCCAATAAAGGAGATTAGTAAACTAAAACTATTCACCACAAAGTTCGAGTTAGAAATAGAGGTAATTGTTAAACTTGCTTGGAGAAATGTAGAAGTTCGGAATATACCAGTCCAAGTGTTATATGATGAAACTGAACGTGTATCTCATTTTAGACCTTTCAAAGATTTTACTCGAATTAGTATCCTGAATACTTGGTTAGTGACATTAACGTTGTTTTTTTACTTACCCAAACGGCTTATAACTAGGGTAAAAAAAAAAGGGTTTAAACAATACTGGAAAGAAAATGTATTAAGAAGCAATGATCCTCCAATAAAAAAAGCAAGTGCTATTGCTCTTGGTTTATTTATAGGTATTGCACCGTTGTGGGGATTTCAGACTATTTTGGTTATATCACTTGCAATTGCTTTTAAACTTAATAGACCTATTGCATTTTTGTTTTCTAATATAAGTATACCTCCACTAATTCCATTTATTATTTATGGTAGTTATCAGATTGGTGCTATTGTGATGGGAAGAGAAATGGACGTTACGCTTAATATAGAAGATATAAAATCTGGTACAGATATCTTCAAAAGTTTAGGGCAATATATAATAGGGAGTCTTATTTTGGCAACATTAGTATCATTGATTTCAGGAGTCAGTGCGTATTTGTATTTTAGCTCTAGTAAATCCAAAAGTAATGCAATAGATGCATAAGTTTTTTCTTTTAGTATATCAGTACATCAGGCAGAATAGATTAATTGCTTGGCCTATAATTATTGGCGTTTTTGCTGTATTTGCATTTTTGGCAAGTAAAATTGGGTTCGAAGAAGATATTACTAGGCTAATTCCTAATAGTGGTAAATCAGAGGTGACACAGAAAGTTCTAAAAACGGTATCGTTTTCGGATAAAATTGTGGTTAATATCACTAATAAAAATGAAAACCCCGATGATCTTGTAGCGTATGCTTCAGCGTATATAGATTCTATTAATACCCATCTTCCTAAATATGTAAAAAAAATACAAGGTAAAGTTGCCGATGATAACGTAATGGAATTATATGATTTTGTATATAAACACCTTCCGTTTTTTCTTAATGAATCGGATTATCAATATATAGATCAGCAAATCAACCCGGACTCTATTGCGGAAGTTATCGAAAATAATTATAAAACTTTAATTTCTCCGGCTGGCTTAGTTACCAAAAAATTTATTGTAAAGGACCCTTTGGCATTAACCCCAAAGGGACTTCAAAAACTAGCCCAATTACAGTTAGGAGATAATTACGATTTATATAACGGTTTTTTAATTACTAAAGACCGAAAAAATTTGTTATTATTTCTTACACCAGCTTTAGCAACTAATGAGACAGGAGAAAATACATTTTTTGTTGAAAGACTAAAAAAAATTACAACTGACCTAAATAAAAAATATTCAGAACAGGCGGAAGCGAATTTATTTGGAGCGACATTATATGCTGTAGCGAATGCAAAACAAATAAAACACGATATACAGCTTACGGTTAGTATCGCGATGAGCATCTTACTATTGATTTTGATTTTTTTCTATAGAAAACTCACAGTACCACTTATTATTTTTACTCCTACCGTTTTTGGAGCAATCATTGCCATAGCAGTATTGTATTTGATCAAAGGAAATATATCTGCCATATCTTTAGGTATAGGATCTGTTTTACTGGGTATTACATTAGATTATTCGCTACATATTCTTACACATTTTAGAAACAATAACAATGTAAAAGAGCTATATCGAGATGTTTCTATGCCTGTTATTATGAGTAGTTTAACTACTGCTGTTGCTTTCTTGTGTTTGATTTTTGTAAAATCCGAAGCGTTAAATGATCTTGGGGTTTTTGCTGCAGTGAGTGTAGTGGGAGCATCTATTTTTGCTTTGATATTTATTCCACAGGTATATCGTTTTTCTGAAAGTAAAAAAGCTAAAAGAAAAACATTTATAGATAGAATTTCTCAAACAGATTTTCATAAAAGTAAGGTTCTTATTTCAATTATAGCGGTAGTATTTGTTATTGGGTTATTTCTGTTTCATAAAGTAGGATTTAATACCGATCTAAGTAAAATGAACTATCAGCCAGAAGAGTTGATAGCGGCAGAAGAAGATTTGGATAGAATCAATAACAATAAGGCTAAGTCAATTTATTTGGTTTCATACGGAACATCGCTAAATGAAGCTTTAAATGCAAATAATAAATTATTTGAGACTTTACAACAGAAGAAGTCAAATAAAGAGTTAATTAACTTCAGTTCCGTAGGTGGAGTTGTTCTTTCTCAGGAAGCTCAAATTGAAAAAATAAAGTTATGGAATGAATTTTGGACAAAACAACGGGTAGATACCATTACTAATTTATTGAAAGAAAAAGGAAGTGTTGTTGGTTTTAAACCAGAAACATTTACTCAGTTTTATGCAACATTAAATTCAGAAACTAACCCCATTAGTTTTAATGAATATCAAAATATTAAGGAACTATATCTTGATGAATTTGTGACTAATGAAGATGGTTTTTCTACAGTGGTTTCTGCTATAAAAGTAGATCACGAGAAAGCTGATAATATAAATACTTCTTTAAGTAAGATAGCGAATATTGTTGTGATTGATCGAAAGCAATTGAATGAGACTTTGCTAGGAAATCTTAAGAATGATTTTAATTCATTAATTGGGTATTCTCTGATAGCGGTAGTCTTATTGTTATTATTGTTTTATAGAGACCCTATGCTCACATTGTTAACTGCATTACCAATTGCAATTACCTGGGTGATTACATTAGGAGTTATGAAAATGTTGGGTATAGATTTTAATATTTTTAATGTAATTATCTCCACTTTTATTTTTGGTTTAGGAGTAGATTATAGCATTTTTATCACAAATGGACTTGTAAAAGAGTTTACGTATGGCGTAAAAGAATTGTCTACGTATAAAACCTCTATTTTACTATCGGTGATAACGACTATATTAGGAGTTGGAGTGCTAATATTTGCAAAGCATCCAGCACTTCGCTCCATTTCTATAGTATCTTTAATTGGAATTCTATCAGCAGTTTTAGTAGCGTTTACGATTCAGCCAATGTTATTTAGAGCATTTATTACTAACCGTGTTAAAAAAGGGTTGACACCGCTTAGAATACGTCAAACTATCTGGTCTATCTTTAGTTTTGGATATTTTATAATAGGAGGATTTATTGTGTCGATAATCAGTAGTTTGATTATTCCTTGGTTTCCGGCACGTATGAAAAAGAAAATGGCCATTTTTCATAGCGTTACCTCTAAATTGATGAGATCCGTTTTATATTCGAATCCTTTTGTAAAGAAAAGAGTATATAATCCAGAAAATGAAGATTTTAGTAAGCAATGTATCATTATTGCTAATCACTCTTCGTTTTTAGATATTATTTCTGTTGGAATGTTATACCCTAAACTTATATATTTAGTGAAGGATTGGGTGTATGATAATCCAGTTTTCGGAAGAGCGGCAAAACTAGCAGGATTTTATCCGGTTTCTTCGGGTATAGAAGGTGGTGTAGAACACCTGCGCGAAAAAGTGAAACAAGGATATTCATTAATAGCCTTCCCAGAAGGATCCAGAACAAATACCGCTAAGATGAGTAGATTTCATAAAGGATCATTTTATCTCGCTCAAGAATTGAATTTGGATATACTACCCGTAGTAATTCACGGTAATGCTCAGGTGTCTCCAAAAGGTGATTTTATCATTCACGATGGAGCGATACAATTAAAGATTTTACCAAGAATTGCCGCAGATAACAAGAAGTTTGGAAACGGTTATGTAGAGAGAACTAAAAAGATAAGTACTTATTTTAGAGAACAGTTTTTTGAACTTCAAAAAGATCTAGAAGGTGTAAATTATTATAAAAAGGCATTATTAAATAATTATAGGTATAAAAGTTGCTTTAAAGAAGTCAAAGTTGATTTTGAATTACTTAAAGAAAAATACTATAAGGCAGCAAGTTTTATTGAGCATAAAGACCGGGTTTTACAATACAGTGATGATTATGGACAGTTTTTGTTATATCTAAGTTTTAAAAAGCCATATGCTAAGCTGAAAGGAGTGCTAACTCAAGATGAAAAATTGGCTATCGCAAAAAACTGCTATAGTACTAAAAGAAATAAAGTGGAGTTTGTGGATCATCAAGATTTGACATCGACAAAATTTGATGTACTTTTGTTACATACAGCTACACCAATACAACCAAAATACATAAAAGAAATACTATCAGAAGATATAAAGCGAATTATTATATTTTCCGAAAGTAACGAGTTTCTCGAATTAATGAAAACTACCTTTCGAGTAGATATTCAGGAGTTTGGGTTAACAGTTTTGAATAGAATAAAATAGATGCAAGAGAAATTTGATATCATTATTATCGGAAGTGGATTAGGAGGATTGGTTTCCGCAAATATCCTTGCTAAAGAAGGTAAGAAGGTATGTGTCTTAGAAAAGAACAACCAGTTCGGAGGCAATCTACAAACTTTTGTTAGAGACAAAAGTATATTCGACACTGGTATTCATTATATAGGAGGTTTGGATAAAGGTCAGAATCTATATAGGTACTTTAAGTATCTTGAAATTATAGATGATCTGAAAATCAAAAGAATGGATATTGATGCTTATGATGTAGTTACTTTTGATGATGATGCGTTTGAGTATCCCCATGCACAAGGATATGATAATTTTGTAAAACAGCTAGTAAAGTTTTTTCCTGAAGAAGAAAAAGGAATAATGGAATATGTCGATAAAGTAAGGGATACTTGCTATAGATTTCCATTATATAATTTACAGGAAGGAGATCGATATTATGGAGAAGATCTGTTAACACTTAAAGCTAAGGATTATATAGATAGTGTTGTAAAGGATCCTAAATTAAAAGCAGTGCTTGCTGGCTCCAATCTATTATATGCAGGTGATCCAGATAAAACACCGTTTTATGTACATGCATTATCTGTTAACTCATATATGGAAAGTGCCTGGAGGTGTATTCAGGGAGGAAGCCAGATTGCTAAGTTATTAGTAAAACGATTTAGAGCGCTTGGAGGTAAGATTTATAAGTATCAAGAAGTAAATAAATTTAGTTTTGAAGAGAAACAGATAGTATCCGTATCTACTACCAAAGGAGATACTTTTTTTGGAGATCATTTTATTTCTAATGTAGATCCAAAACTTACCTTACAGATTATAGGAAAAGAACATTTTAGAAATTTATACTATAAGAGAATTCAAAATACAGAAAGTATTATATCTTCATTTAGCATATATATAGTTTTCGAAAAAGGTACTTTTCCTTATATCAATAAAAACTATTATCATACGCGTACGCCAGAGAAAGTATGGACTACACAAGAATATACAGAAGAAAACTGGCCAGAAGCATATTTGATTTCTACCAATGAAGATCTTAAAAATCCGGGTTTTGCAGAAAATTTGACTTCTATTGCCTACATGCGATTTGATGAAATGAAACCTTGGGCGGATACTTTTAATACGGTTTCACAAAAGAATGATAGAGGAGAGGATTATGAAGCGTTTAAACAACGTAAAATCGAAGCATATTTAAAAGAGATAGAGAAAAAGTTTCCAAATATTAGATCTTGTATAAAATCAGTACATACTTCTACACCTTTATCCTATAGAGATTATATTGGTTGTTATGAAGGATCTATGTATGGTTTTGCAAAAGATGCAGATAATCCGATGAAATCCTTTTTATCACCAAGAACTAAGATTCCTAATTTATTATTTACAGGTCAAGGGTTAAATATGCATGGTGTTTTAGGAGTGACCATAAGCGCAGTTGTAACTTGCGGAGAACTAGTAGGTAAAGAACATTTGCTAAAACAAATTAAAGGTACTTTGGAAGAAAAAGAATTATCTAATTTATAATGAGGAATTTTTTCTATTATATATTTCTTCTCCTTGTCGTAATGGCGTCATCATCTTGTGGTGTGAAGAAGTCATTGGCAGCAAGACCAGATATTTCTGGGATCGAAAATGTCGATACTACTAGAATAAAACATAGCCAGACTTTTTTTACACTTAACAATAATCTTCTTCGTAAAAACAAGCAAGGATTATGGGAAATGTATCTAGAAGGAAAACCTTTAGAAAGAGGAATTGCTGCAGGAAGTTTAGGGAGAGAATTAATCAAAATACAGGAAGACGCTTTTATAGGTAAGATTACAGAGCTGATTCCTTCAGAAGGGTATCTTAAGTTTTTAAGTAAAATTATAGCTTGGTATAATCGTAAGTTACATTTGAATGTCCCCGAAGAGTATAAAACTGAAATTTATGGAGTTTCTAGATATGCCTCCAATGATTATAATGATTTTGCAGAACCCTATGTGCGTATGCTTTATGCACACGGAGCTCATGATATAGGACACGCATTACAAGATTTAATGCTGGTAGGATGTACATCTTTTGCTGCCTGGGATGAAAAAACAGTAGACGGTAAACTTTTAATTGGTCGTAATTTTGATTTCTATGCAGGAGATGATTTTTCCAAAGAAAAACTAGTCACGTTTATGAATCCATCAGAAGGATATAAATTTATGACTTATGGATGGGCAGGCATGATGGGTGCATTATCAGGAATGAACGAAACGGGATTGACAGTTACCATTAATGCGGGTAAATCAAAAATACCATTAATTGCCAAGACCCCCATTTCTATTTTAACCAGAGAGATATTACAATATGCATCCACTATAGAAGAAGCAGTAGCAATAGCTAAAAAAAGAGAAGTTTTTGTGTCCGAATCTATTATGATTGGTAGTGCTAAGGACAAAAAAGCAGCATTGATAGAAGTTTCTCCCAATAATTTTGGGGTATATAAAGTGCCAAATACCAATCAATTGGTGTGTTCTAATCATTTTCAGAGTGATACGTATACCGAAGATAAGCGTAATCAGAAAGCAATAGCAGAAAGCCATTCCCTCTATAGATATCAGAGAATGACAGAGCTTTTATCAGAAAATGATAAACTAAACCCCGAAAAAGCGGTGGCAATATTGAGAAATAGAGACGGTCTGGATGATAAGCTAATCGGATATGGTAACGAAAAGGCTTTAAATCAAATGTTGGCACATCACGGGATTGTATTTCAACCAGAAGAACGAAAAGTTTGGGTTTCTACAAACCCTTACCAAATGGGAGAATTCGTAGCCTACGACTTGGATGAAGTTTTTGATAAAATAAAATCACAAAAAGAAGAAGTTGTTATTGCTTCAGAATCATTGAACGTGCCGGAAGATCCATTTATTCATACACAAACGTATGCTAATTATGAAGCGTTTAGAGTGCTAAGCAGAAAAATTGAAGCAGCCACAGATAATGAAGAGAAAGTATCTGAGTCAGCGCTTTCGAAATTTCAAAATTTAAACCCGAATTATTGGGCTACTTATTTTGTACTGGGTAAATACCATTACATACAAAAAGAGTATAAGAAGGCATTAATTGCTTTTAAACAAGCTCAAAAAAGAGAAGTAACCACAGTTCCTGATATGGAGAATGTAAAAAAATATATCAGAAAATGTGAACGAAAAATATAGGATGTAATTATTTAGACCTCACAGATCTTAGAGACCTGTGAGGTCTCGAAAGATATTAAATAATAATAAATGAAATATGAACCTCTAATTTCTGATACATATTTCCACATATATAATCGTGGAAATAATAAAGAAGATATATTTAAAGAGGATCGGAATTATGATTACTTTTTAAAGCTTCTTGATAAATATATTACTTCTGTTTGCGAAATTTATGCATACTGTCTTTTAAAGAATCATTTCCACTTAATAGTAAAAACAAAATCAGAGGTTGGAGATAAATCAATTTCTCAAGGGTTCTCGAATATGTTTAATACATATTCCAAAGCGATTAATAAATCATATAACAGAACGGGTAGTCTTTTTACCGATCGATTTTCTAGAAAGAAGATTGATAATGAACAATATTTAAGACAGTTAATAATTTATACGCATCTCAACCCACAACATCATGGATTGATTAATGATTTTAGTAATTATATGTATTCATCATATAAGAGTTATTTGTCCGATAAACCATCTAAATTGGATAGAGAATTTATTTTGTCTTTATTTGAGGGAAAATCAAATTTTGAATATGCTCATTTGCATAAGAAGAGAGAAATTGAAAGTGATTTAAGTTTAGAATAATGGTAAACTTCATGGAGTAGACCTCACAGGTCTCTAAGACCTGTGAGGTCTGAAAAAGAATAAAAAGAATAGATATAAATGACAAAAAATATAGAACAAGCTACGCAAGCACAAATAGAAGATCTTCAGAATGAAAAACTTCAGGAGTTAGTAGCTTTTGTTTTACAATATTCTCCTTATTATAAAAGATTGTTCGCTTCACTTGATATCTCAAAATCAGCTATCAAAACCGTTCAGGATCTTAAAAAACTTCCTATTACAACCAAAGATGATTTACAAGCATATAATGATGATTTTTTGTGTGTGCCTAAATCGGAAATTATAGACTATGTGACCACATCAGGTACATTAGGAAAACCCGTTACATTTGCTTTGACAGAAAAAGACTTGAAGCGATTGGCTTATAACGAAGCAACTTCTTTCGAAACCGCGGGAGTAACTAAAACAGATGTGGTACAATTAACCACAACCCTAGATCGTAGATTTATGGCAGGGTTGGCTTATTTTTTAGGAACCCGAAAATTAGGAGCGGCTATGGTTCGTGTAGGATCGGGGATCCCAGAATTGCAATGGGATTCTATACAGCGTTTTCAGTCAACCTATTTAGTGGTAGTGCCTTCGTTTTTGCTGAAATTAATATCATATGCAGAGGCTCATGGAATTGATTATAGCAACTCTTCTGTAAAAGCAGCAATATGTATTGGAGAACCACTAAGAGATCAAGATTTTAATCTAAATACTTTAGGAAACAAGATCAAAGAGAAATGGGATATTGATCTGTATTCTACTTATGCATCCACAGAAATGAGCACGGCATTCACAGAGTGCGAAGCACATCAAGGAGGGCATCACCGCCCGGAGTTGATTATTACTGAGATTCTTGATGAAAATGGTATTGCGGTTGAAGAAGGAAAAGTAGGAGAGCTGGCAATCACCACCCTTGGGATTGAAGCCATGCCTTTATTAAGATATACTACAGGCGATATGGTGCAAGCACATACAGAACCGTGTAGTTGTGGTAGGACTACCATGCGATTAAGTCCTGTACTTGGTAGAAAGAAACACATGATTAAGTATAAGGGAACTACCTTATATCCACAAAGTGTTATAGAAGTACTTACCAGTTTCGAAGGATTAGGAATGTATGTAATCGAAGTAGTTATTGGTGAGCTTGGTACTGATAAATTGTTAATACATATATTGGATTCTTTAAGCGCTTTACAACAAAAAGAGTTAAAAGAACATTTTAGAGCAAATCTGAGAGTGGTACCAGATTTAGTATTAAACACAAAAGAGGCTCTAAAAGCGAAAAAATTCCCTGAGATGAGTCGTAAGCCTATTTCTTTTATAGACTCTAGAGAAGCTTTACCATCAAGCAAGATCTGACAGATAAGCACTATCTCATAGTTAATGCTATCCCACTAGTTCAGTAGGTTACATACAATTACATAATACCCAACTACAGTATCATGATATGTGTCTATAACGTCATGATACCCATCTACAGTATCGTGATAGGTATCTACAACATCATGATACCCATCTGCAATATCATGATATGTATCTACAGCGCCATGATACCCATCTGCAGTACCATGATATGTGTCTACAACGTCATGATATATATCTACAATGGCATGATGCATATCTACTATGCCATGATACGTATCTACAGTACCATGATGTAGGATTACCATAGCATGAAGTCCAGTTACATTCCCATGATACCCGTCTACAGTGCCATGATAGCAATCTACTCATAGAAAATGAGTAATAGTGGTTACTTCTTCTTTTTAAAATTCAGAAAATTATAAAGAATATCTCCTAATTTTTTTACAACTATTTAAGGGAATTTGTAGTGTTTTTTGTAGTTTTAAAGAATACTAATTTAAAACCTATATATTATGAAAATTAAACACTTCACACAAGCGTTTATTGTTTTTGGGCTTTTATTCTTTGTTTCTTGTAACCAAGAAGAAACAACGTTGGAAACAATCGAACAATCCACAGAAGATCTATTTGCTAAAAATTGGCAAGAAGCAGATCTTTCTGAATTTTTTACAGGAGAGGAAATGAATTATCCAATTGCTACACAACTACTACAGAATGTATTGAACCACAAAGATGTATATCAGATACGTTTTGTGCCAGGGATATTAAACAACAAGTTACAGGTAAAAGTAGTAAGTATTGATGCTAAAGGTACTGTCTTGGCAGAAGAGTTCATCAAACAAACAGAGAGCTTAGCGATAAGTGAACAGTTAAATAAATTACGAGAGATTAGTTTTAATAAAGAAGCTATAATCGATCCTACAGTAGCAAAGCATATATTGCAATTTAATGAAGCTGCCGGTTTTGTGAATTCTTGGCAACAAAAGTCTAACACAGATATCAATGAGATCACTTCTTATAATGGGGAGCGTATCCGTCATTTTGCTTTAGAACCTAATGTAGTACAACATATGATTGGTTTAGAATCAGAATCTATCAACTTATCTTGGGGATTAAACAATGATAATAAACTGACAACTGTTTTAGTACCGATCACTAATAATCGTATAGAAACGGCTACTAAAAATGGAGGTAGTGGACCAGCCTATGATTTTACATTACCTTGTCCAAATACTTGTGATCCTGATTAAAAGATCAAGAGTTTTGTAGCATGATTATAAAGGGCAGAATAATATTTATCAAGACCTCACAGGTCTCTATGACCTGTGAGGTTTGTTTCTTCGATTACAGGGTACTATTTTCTCTCCTTTTGAACGAGTGATTAGAAAAGGGTTTGTATATTTTAGACCTGACAGGTTTCTAAAACCTGTCAGGTCTATTAATTCAGGATTCTTAAAAATAGATTTTTTATGTATTTGATTTTCAATCAAAAGAGCTATCTCCATTTCAATTTCATAAATTTTTCACATTTGTCTAAGGATATACGTAGCAATTATCATAAATTTAGGGAATGTTAATTCAGATAAAATCAACTTTAGATTGTATCTAAAGTTGGGATAGTATTTACAAACCATATACCCCATATTTTGTAAGCTTATTTAATCATATTACTAATTTAAACCAAAAACAAAAATGAACTCGGACAGCGAAAACACAATTTCTAAAGACACAGGAGCACAATGGACAGCAAACTGGAGAGCGCAACATCCTAATGCGGTAAATGCATTTTTAATACCAGCAGTAGATTTTGTAGAAGTATTAAATGAAATTGGAGTATTAGACGATGCTGCCGCACAACAGGCGCAAACAAATGCTAACAATTTAAATTCTAAAGTAAGAGGGTATTTAGCTATTGATGGTGATGGTACAGAAAAAATAATTTTTGTAGGAACTGAAAATGTTGATGGAGTCGATAGAGATATCATTGATGGTACAGTGGATGGGAATCCTACAACGTTAAAATCATCAGCATCAGATACTACAACTAGTGGAATTTATGATGTAACAAACCCTTGTCCACCGTTTTGCGATTCAAATAGTCCCTTGAATCAATAAAATGGAGTTAACCAAGTTTTTAGGTTATTTTTCCACTGTTTTATTGATTATTAATACAGTACTTTACATAAAAGCCTTGCATAAAAGTAAGGCTTTTATGTTTTTTGCTTTTTTTTTAATAATTAGTACAATTGTACAAGTATCGATGTCAATACTTGGAGCCATTTTACATTTGTCAAATCTATATATGGTAAATGTTTTCTTAATGTTGCAGTTTTTGTTATTATCGTTTTTTTTTAAATCTTTATTAAAAAAGAATATTATTTTGGTTTTTACAGCATTGATTATTGCACTTCTGGCTTACCAGTATTTACAAGATCTTGAATTGTTTTTTAGGTATAATCCCATAGGAATTGGTATAACGCATTCTATATTAGTGATTTATGCGATATCTTATTTATATCAGGTATTGCAGAAACAAAAACCTAAATTTCTTTATGTTACGATTGGATTATTTTTATACCTTATTTGCAATACATTAATCTTAGCCTCTGGAAATTTAGTGTTCAATATTAATATATCTCAAGAAGTTTATGCTATTTTATTTAGAGTAAATGCCGTTTTATATATTATCTTCCAAATCCTAATCTTTATTGAATGGAGAAAGAATTACTACAAGAAGATTCCCAAATCATTGTGATTATCTTAATTGCTATTTTAGTCTTATTGCTTATGGCAGTTGCATTGGTGCTTTTCTTTTTCTTTTCTCGTAAAAAGATTATTGCTGCCGAGCTAGAAAAAGCCAACTTAGCATTGTCTTACCAAAAAGACTTGTTACATAGCACCATAGAAACACAAGAAGAAGAACGTAAACGAATTGCACAGGATTTGCATGATGCTATTAGTGCCAAACTTAATGTGGTAAGTCTTAGTGCCAATGTGTTAATAGATGGTACATTAGATAAGAGAGAACAGCAACAAACCTTACAACATATATTATCCGTTACCACCAGAACTCTAGAAAGTTCCAGGCGATTGGCGCATAATCTTTTACCGCCAATTTTAGAGAATTTTGGGCTTCAGGCGGCTATAGAAGAACTCTGTGATGAATTTATCAGTAGCAAAAAAGTGAAGGTAAATTATGAGATAAAATATAAAGATCTATTGTCTAAAAGCAATGAATTGCATATCTTCAGGATTATTCAGGAACTTCTGAATAATTCCGTCAGACACGGTAAAGCCGAAAATGTAATATTAAAAATAGATGACACTAATGAGCAATTAGATCTAGAATACGTTGATAATGGAGACGGATTTGATACAGAATCTGTAAATAAAAATAAGGGAATAGGCCTCAGAAATATAGAAAGTAGAGTAGAGATACTCGATGGGATGCTTTCATATTATAGTGAGATTGGTAATGGAGTGACTTTTAATATTAGCACTAAAAAAACCTAAACCATGAAAAAAGACATCATAAAATTAGCCATAGCCGATGACGAAACATTATTTAGACAAGGAATTACTTTCATCCTAAATAAAGAAAGTAATATAGAGATTTGTATTCAGGCAGAGAATGGTAATGACCTAATCAAACAATTAAACCTATCTAGAGATTTACCTGAGGTTATTTTAATGGATCTCAAAATGCCAGATCTTAATGGAGTAGAAACCACTAAAATTGTCAAGAAAAAATTTCCAGAAATTAAGATCATCGCATTAACCAGTTATTATAGTAAACCCTTTATTACGAATATGATGCAACAAGGTGCGGTAGCATATCTTGCTAAAAATGCCACACCGACAGAAGTAGTAAATACCATAAATCAAGTGGCTGTAAAAGGTTTTTATTATGATGAAAATGTTATGAGTATTCTGGAGGAAGCTTCTTTGAAGATGAATAAACAATCCAGAGATGATGAGTATCTAACTAAGCGAGAGCGAGAAGTTTTAAAACTAATTTGCGAACAAAAGACTACAATAGAGATTGGAGAACAATTATTTATTAGCCCAAGGACAGTAGAAGGACATCGTAATAATTTATTAGTAAAAACGGGTTCTAAGAATATTGCTGGATTAGTAATTCATGCGATAGAGAATCAAATTTTCGTTAGAAATCAGCAGATCTAAAAGTTTTAATTTCTTTTGAATACTGTATCCTTTTGCTTTAAGTTAATAGTGTTAAATAAAATAAGATAAAAATTCCCTATTAACATATTTTTATGTTAATAGGGAGTTCTAAAGGTTAAAACCCGTTAAAGCACTTGACAAAATTACTATTTGCTATATATTAAAAGTGTTGATTTATTAAACAAACATTAATAGATAGACAAATAGGAAAAAGAATTATCATTCAATACTATTTCCTTAGAATTTGAAATTTTAAAAAGTTATTGAATACATTTTATGTGTATTCTGATTTCTAAGAATTATGTTGGAAATCTTCTTGTAAGTTCTATTACTGAATAGCTTTTTCATTCATATTTACAAAAATTATATTAAATATCAGTTATAAATTTCTAACTGCTAGATTTTTGATTGAACCTTTCAAATTCACTTAAAATTAATTTTTAATATTTAAAACTTATTTATGTCAAGTAACAGCAACACTATTATCGGATTAGCAACAGGAGCAGCACTCGGAGCAGTAACGGCACTTCTATTCGCACCCGATAACGGTAAGAATACTAGAAAAAAAATAAAAGTTAAAGTAAAAGATACAAAAGAAGATTTGGTAGAACGTGCGAATATAATCTCGAACGAAATCACATCAAAATTCAATTCTGAAAAAGCCGAATTCTCAAAAGAAATTGATGGTTTAGTAAATGATATGAGTTTAAAGGCAGATGATGTAATCGTAACCTTAGAAAAAAAATTGGAAATGTTGAGAAAAAGAAATGAAAAGATTAATGCTAACTAACGGCTCGTTAAACGTCGTTGATACTAAATAAAATTAAAAAACAGTTAGTAATTAATAATTTCAAAATATAAAAACATGAAAATTTTAAATAAAATACCATTTATAGCTCTATTATTCACCTTCGCAACTGTAACTGCGCAAGAACCCAATATGGAAGTTACGAAGCAAACAATCGTGAAAACATATGAATTGGAGAGAGGAAATAAGACAATCCCTTACGTAATAACCATATGGAATAAAGAATTGGATCCAATTAAGTTAGAAAAAGAAGATCGATACAAATTGAATCAAGATCGAGTAGATGCTCAAGAAAGAATTACAAAAGTTATTACCATTGATGATAAGTACGATAATTCTTTTGATAACACCATTCAGATTTCATATTTAAAAGAGGTTGATAAAGATTTTAAGATTATGCCAACCGATGAAGGATTCGTTATTATGGTGAAGGGTGAAGAATTTAGATATTCGGTAAATGATAAAAACTATAAAGTAAAATCTGTCGATAAGAATTTCTTTATGATTGAAAGAAAATCAGATTCTAAATAAAATTGTCTTTCAGAAATAAAGCTTAAATTGAAAAGTCGAGTCACATTTAAATTAGTTTTAAATGTTGACTCGATTTTTTTTACATACCAAAACTATTTTTTCGTTATTACAATTTGTTGTAAAAAACAGATAGAGATCACCACCGTCTTTAATTTTAAACTTTTTACGAATTGCAGAAACGGTTTCGGGAAAATTACGTGTAGTAATATTTGCTTTAGTGAGTCTTTCTTTCCTTAGGACTTGTTTTTGATATGGTAATACCGAAATTATTTCGAAGCTTCTTCCTGGGAATTTTATCTTTTTATCCGAGGTATAAAGATGAGAATGTTGGTGAAGCTTTTCTAATTTAAAAGTTTCTGCGACACTAAAGAAACCACCTGATTTCATAATGGCTGCGTTAGGTTCATAGATATATTTTTTGGGTAATGAAAGTTTTGGAGAAATGCTACTTTCTTTCTTTAATGAAAAGGAAAAGGATGTTTTTTTATCTTTTATTAGGTTGATAGTATGGATGACAGTGTCCCTTTTATTTCCTTTTTCCAGAACCCAAAGCAGTTCTTTTACTTCATTGTTTAGAGCAACCACATGAATTTCTTTGACGAATTGTAATGCTTTTATTCCAGAATGGATATCTAGAAGCGGAGAAGTTTTTATCAGGATATTATTGCTTTTTGAAAATAAAAAATCCAGATTGGAAGGTACATCAGGTAGGCAATCATTAAGAAAGAAAACCTTTCCTTTACTATCGTGTCTTCTGGATGGATCGATATAGATCCAATCGATATGCTCTTGGTTTTCCAGAATTTCTAATCCGTCACCAATGTGTGTTTCAATTGTATTTGTTTCCAAAACCTGAAAATTATGTGCTGCAATTTCACTTAACGTTGGATTTAATTCACAATGAATAAAACGTTTCATCTTTTTGGAAAAATAATAATCATCGATCCCAAAACCACCAGTAAGATCGATCATAATGTCGCCAGAGACTAACTCACTTTTGTAAATCGCCGTCGCTTCAGATGAGGTTTGTTCTAAGTTTAGTATTGGAGGATAATAAATTTCTTTAGTTTGGTGCCATAAAGGTAGTTTGTCTTTAGCTTTAAGCCTTCCACTAATTTGTTGGGCGAGTTCCTGAACAGTAATATTTTCAAAAGGACTTCCAGATAGTATCAACTTTGTTAGATCTATCTTGTCATCCGATTGTTTAAAGATGAAATCTTGTATTTTTTTATGTAAAATATGGTAGTTCAATTTTTTTAAATAAACGTTAATGAACCGAGTTAATTAATGCCAATGTTTCATTTATAAAATTGGTTTTGGATAAAACATAACCACCTCTATCATTTTTGTGTTTTTCGGCTAATGTTATTTTTAGTTTTTCATAATCTTTTGCTCTCAAAGGATTAGAAATAAGATAGTCCCTAAATTTAACCTGTTCCCACATAAGGTTATCACTAGGACACATATGAATATGAAAAATTTGCTCTTTAGTACCGTCAAGTTTATAACCTTTTCCAAAATTCATATAGGCCTCGAATTCATCTCGTTTTGGGACTAAGAAATATGTGTAACCAATGGTTTCAAATTGTTTAATAATATTCTCGTTAAAAAGTGATTCTTTAGGAACCTCGATAATGATATCTATATAAGGTTTAGATTTGATATCGGGTATTGATGTGCTCCCAAAATGGGCAATACGGGTTATAAATTCTTTAGAGATAGTATTTGTTATAAGCTGTTCTTCTTGCTTGTATATTGTTTTCCATTTTGGGGAATGATTAACTAATTGGATAGGAAACAAGGTGTTCCAATCTTTTTTAGTTAAATCATAGAGTGTTTTTTTCATGTGTAGAGCTTTTTATAGTCAACGGATTGGTAATTAAAGTTCTTTAGTCAATTGCTTAACAATTTTATACTCCGATAAAAATTCTTTTGCAATTACTTTAATAGCAGTGTAAAAGGGCACAGCTACAATTAATCCGCCAATTCCAAATAATGCTCCAAAAATAAGAATCGCTAGAAAAATTTCTAAAGGATGTGATTTTACACTGTTTCCAAAGATCAACGGTTGATTCAGGAAATTATCAATCAATTGGATTACAATATATCCGATCAAAATATAGGATAATTTTGGCAAAATAACTGATTGAAAATCGTATCCTAAGTTACCCGTAGTAGCTAGGATCAAAACCAATGCTCCACCAAATAAGGGACCTACATATGGTATTAAATTAAAGATAGCAGCTATTAACGCTAATGCAATAGCGTTATTCACTCCAAAAATTAATAATAAAATAGTATATAATACAAATAGAATCAACACCTGAAGCAGTAAACCTACAAAATAGCGGGATAATAGATCTTTGATTTTAGTAAAAGCTCTCATAAATCTGGTTTCATTTTCTTTCTTAGCAAAAACAAGCATACTGTTTTCTAATAGTTTGCTGTCCTTAAGTAAAAAAAATGAAATAAATAATACAGAAAATAATCCAATCAATAATGCACCAAAACCACTTAAGAACGTATTGATGGCATTCGGTATTGCTTTAAGATCAAAGAATTGCATCAGATCTGTTTGCTTAATCAATTCCACAAAGTTCAGTTTTTCTACATTGAAATAATCACTGATCTCCTGATTTAAGCGGTCGAGATCATCACCAACTTCATTGATATCGATTTCCCCAATCAGTTGCCCTTGCTCCGTAACAATAGGAACGAATAGTAAAAACAAACTAAGAAACAATCCTATAGTAATAAATAGAGCAAACATTACCGCAATGGTATTGTTAAATTTCAACCTCCTTTTCAGGAACTGCACCAATGGTCTTCCCATTAATGAAATTACAGCTGCAAAGGTAATATAAAGTAGGATCGATTGTATCTTATATAAAAACCAGAGTAGCATCAGCACACCAACAAGTATTGCTATTGCTCTCAGAATACCATAAGCGATTGTTTTAGAATTCATATATAATTTTTTTCAGAGAAGCTAAAGTTTAATAATATATAAAAACTTTTTCTATCATCTTTTATTAATTTTCATTGATCATTAACTGCTTTGTAATCTCATAGAGTGCAATTCCAGTAGCTGTTGCTACATTCATACTACTATTCGTACCATACATATTTATATGTATGTTTTTAGTTGTTTTTATTAATATCTCTTCAGAAATTCCTTGACTTTCATCACCAATAATAAGGGCGATTTTGTCATCAGTAGAAAAATGTGTTTCTGATACAGGAACACTATTTTGTGTGATTTCTAATCCAATAATCTTATATCCATCAGATTGTAATTTATCAATAACGAGTGCTATTTGATCTTCTTGTTCATAAGGTATTATTTCGTGAGTGGCTCTAGCGGTGCGTTGCATTCGTTTACTAATCACTGTGATATCTTCTCCACAGAAATATATTTTTTCGATTCCAAAACTATCCGCAATTCTAAAAATACTACCAATATTTGCTGGGGCATTAACACGGTTACAGACTAGCGTGATAGGAAATTTTTTTTTGACAAAAATAGTGTTATTGTGATGTAATTGCGCTGTCATTTATCTAATTCTCAAAAGCATATTTGATTATATTTGCACCCATTTTTAGTGCTTTTTGACGAACTTCTTCCGGGTCATTATGAATTTCGGGATTTTCCCAGCCATCACCTAGATCACTTTCGAATGTGAATAGCAATACCAACCTTCCTTCGTGAGCTATTCCCAAAGCTTGTGGACGTGCACCATCATGTTCGTGTATTTTAGGTAGTCCTTTTGGAAATTTATACTTTGCCGAAAAAATAGGGTGAGAAACAGGTAATTCTATTAACTCCTTATCCGGAAATATTTTGATCAATTCTTTTTTGATGTAAGGTTCCATACCATAGTTGTCATCAATATGTAAAAAACCACCACTTAGTAAATAATTTCGTAAATTCTCTGCATCTTGTTCTGTGAAAAATACATTTCCGTGACCAGTCATATGGATATATGGATACTGAAAAAGATCTACACTCTCCGGTTTTACTGTTTTAGGTTTGGGACTCATTGCTGTGCGAATGTTTTGGTTACAAAAACTAATTAGATTAGGTAATGCAGTAGGGTTGCTATACCAATCGCCACCACCATTATATTGTAATACTGCAATATCCTGAGCTAATGCAACTCCAGAAAATAATAAGAGGCAAATAAAACCTGTAAGTTTTGTGATCATCATCGTCTAAATAATAGACTTTAAAAGTACTAAAATAAACGGGATGATAAGAAACCTTTTCATACTATTAACGATCATAATTTCTGGACTGATTACTGCTCAGGATGATAGCGAGGCAATTGTGGTAATGGAATTATTTACCTCCCAGGGATGTAATAGTTGTCCACCAGCGGATAAATTATTAGATACTATCAAAGAAAAATATGAAGATAATAATGTTTTTGTTTTATCCTACCATGTAGATTATTGGAACCGACTAGGTTGGAGAGATCCTTTTAGTGATGAAGCGTTTAGCGATTATCAGAGAGACTATGCTCAGCAGTTTAATAGTCGATCCATTTATACGCCACAATTGGTAGTTAATGGAAGCGAACATTTTACAGGATCTAACGGCCCCAAAGCGCTGACAGCAATACACAAGTATTCGAAATTTAAAACAACCAATACCATTAAAATTAATGATCTAAAGAAGGAAGATGATCAGATTAAAATCGAATATAATGTAGAAGGTTCAGCGTTTGATCAGGTTACTTTTGCGTTAATCGTATCAGAACGAACAACAAATATAAGTAGCGGAGAGAATAGAAACAGAACGCTTAAAAACACTAACATTGTTGTTAATCGTTTGGTAGTATATAAAGAATCGACTGCGGTTACTTTGTCTATACCTGATTGGATAGACCAAAAAGATGAATTGGCGATTATTGTTTATGCCCAAGATAAAAAGTTAAAGACTACTGGGGCTACTAAGATACATATCTAATGTATATTTAGGACGTTTACATTAACTGTTGGAACGTTTTAAATTAGTATATAATTTCTTACCATAACATTTATTATCTTAGTAATTACAATCAATCATATTTATATATAAATCATTCATCATGGCAAAAAAACGTACTTGGAAATTTTGGACCTCAAGAACTTTACTCATCATTTTGATTTTGGGATTACTTTGGTTGGTAAACCTTATTTGGTTTCGACCATTTAGTATCAATCATTTTTATGATAAAGTATTCTTAGAACTAGCTTTAGACAGTCCTGAACTAACAACATCTATGGGGATTCCTGTAATCTATGACCGGTCTAAGGATGAATTAGATGATATATCTGATGCAAAACAATGGGAATCTTTCAATAAAATGAAAGAAGATTATAAAACTTTACAAAGTTATAATTTTGAAAATCAATCAGAAGCCAATCAATTAAATACTAAGATTTTAGGCTTTTATCTAAAAGGTTTAAAGGAAGGAGAACAATTTTTCTATCATGATTATCCAGTAAATCAAATGGGAGGAGAGCAGAATTCACTACCAAGTTTGATGGAAAATTCTCATAAACTTAGAGATAAAAGTGATGCTGAAGCATATATTACACGTTTATCTCTTTTTAAAACTAAGTTTGAGCAACTAATAGAAAATCTAAAAATAAGAGAGAACAAAGGGATCATTCCTCCTAAGTTCGTTATAGACCGTGTATTGGGTGAAATGAATGGTTTTATTGATGAGAAAGAGTCAAATATTCTGTACACTAATTTCGAGATTAAAATAGACAAATTAGAGGAGCTTTCTCAGGAAGAGAAGGATACGCTTAAAAAACAAGTCGAAGATGAAATAGAGACTACCGTTTTTGGTGCATATAAAAGACTTATTACTTATTTCGAAAAGCTTAAAGTAAAGGCTACAACAGATGATGGAGTTTGGAAATTACCTGATGGTGAGGCATATTACCGTTATCAACTAAAGCAGCGTACTACGACAGATCTGGATCCTGAAGAAGTGCATCAAATCGGATTATCAGAAGTCGCTAGGATAAAAAGTGAAATGCAAGAAATTCTTTCTGCCGAAGGGTATGCAGATTCTACAAAAACATTAGGTGCTATTATCCAGGAATTAAATAAAGAAGAACGTTTTCTTTTTCCGAATAATGATGAAGGAAGACAAATGGTACTTGATGAATATGACCGTATACTATCTGAAATCAACTCAGGTCTAGATGATGCCTTTGATATCAGACCAAAAGCAGGTCTAGAGGTAAAGCGCGTTCCAGAATTTAAAGAAGAAGGATCAGCTGGTGCATATTATAATAGACCAGCTATGGATGGTTCACGGGGTGGTGTTTTTTATGCGAATCTTAGAAACGTTCATGAATCTGTAAAATTTGGTATGAAAACATTAGCCTATCACGAAGGAGTACCAGGGCATCATTTTCAGATAGCCATTCAGTCAGAATTGGAAGGGGTCCCTATTTTTAGAACTATAGGTCTTTTTACATCATATATAGAAGGTTGGGCTTTATATTCTGAACAGTTAGCATGGGAACTTGGTTTTTATGAAAATGATCCTTTTGGAAATTTAGGAAGATTACAAGCTGAGATGTTTAGAGCAGTTCGTCTTGTGGTGGATACTGGTATTCACCATAAAAAATGGACAAGAGAACAAGCGATTAATTATATGGTGCAAAATACAGGAATGACTACAACTGAAGTTACTACAGAAATAGAGCGATATATTGTTTGGCCAGGACAAGCTTGTGCATACAAAATAGGAATGCTTAAAATATTAGAACTTCGGGAGAAAACAAAACAGAAACTAGGTGATCGTTTTGATTTAAGAGATTTTCATAATGCAGTTTTAAAAAATGGGGCAGTTCCTTTAGATATTCTAGAAGAGATTATTGATACATATATTGAAGATATTCAAAAGCAAAAATGATAATTGGGGATATAAAAACAAATGATAATTAAAGATTATGAATCAAGAAGAAAATAAAAAGAACGCTATTGCTTTTTATAAAAAAGCTTATGAAGGAAATCCTAAAGAGGCTGTTCAAAAATATCTTGGTAACCAATATATCCAGCATAACCCTGATGTAGCAGATGGGATTGAGGGTTTTATTTCCTATTTTGAAAAGATGCAAAAGGAATATCCGGATAAGTCTATTGAGTTTGTAAGATGCATTGCAGAAGGAGATTTGGTGTCTCTTCACACACATCAAATTTGGCCTGGAAATGACGAGTATGTTACTATGGATTTTTTTCGTTTCGATCAGCAGGGAAAAATATGTGAGCACTGGGATGCTATACAACAGATCCCTAAAAAATCTGCAAACCCAAATACAATGTATTAATATCAAAAATTAACATCAAATTTTTTTATAAAAATAGGCTAGAGGTATGAAAATAGCATATATACTTTTTGATGAAATAACACTTTTGGATTTTATAGGGATTTATGACCCAATAAAAAATATGAAAACAAAAAAATATATCAAAAACCTAGATTGGGAATTATGTGCAATAAACAAAACCATTAGAGATAGTTTTGGGTTGGAAATGGTTGTTGATAAAATAAAACCTGATTTATCTGATTATGATATGGTGATTGTTCCTGGAGGTATAGGAACAAGAGAATTACAATATGATAAAGAATTTATAGATTGGTTGCAAACAGCGAATGGAGTGAAATATTTAGTTTCGATTTGTACAGGAAGTTTGTTATTAGGGGCTGCAGGATTTCTCAAAGGAAAAATGGCAACAACAAATTTTAATGAATATAGGTCGCTAGAAAAGTACTGTGATACAGTTTTGGATAGTAGAATAGTAGATGATAGTAATGTGATTACTGCTGGAGCAGTAGCTTCATCATTAGATCTTGGATTGTATATATGCAAAAAGCTAATTGGAGAAGAGAAAACAGAAGATATAAGAAAAGGAATGGATTATCATCCAAAAGAATTCAAAATTACAATACATTAGCCAATAATAGTTTTTCAAGATTCTTTTAAACCTAAAAGAAATTTATAAATAACTTACATGGCTAAATTACCGAAGCAATATCAGTTTTTGGATGTATCGGATTATGGAAGATCTCCGGGGCACTGGATCGCGGACTCGTTAAAAAATACGAGATTGACTCCAATTCACGTGACTACTTTGTTTATTGTTTCAGGTATTATGGCAATTGTAAGTATGCTATATGAATATAATGTTATCGCAGCATTTTTCTTGATTTTGAAATCTATTTTGGATGCCGCAGATGGTGAATTGGCAAGAATAAAACGCACACCTTCTTACATTGGTCGTTATTATGACTCTATAGCTGATATTATTTTAAACTTTCTATTTCTATTTACCTTTTGGTATATCACAGATATTTCTATCATATTTATGTTGTTAGCTTTTGTTGGAATTCAATTACAAGGAACAGTTTATAATTATTATTATGTGATCTTAAGAAATACTGTAAAAGGAGACGCTACTAGTAGAGTGTTTGAAGATTCCGCTCCAATAGCAATGGCAGGAGAGAAACAACGCACAGTAAATATTTTTTATAGGATTTACGATATACTTTATATAGTTTTTGATAAGACGATATATTTCCTTGATAAGGATGCAAGTAACAGTAAACCTTTTCCAAAATGGTTTATGACATTGATATCTGTTTTCGGTCTTGGATTTCAGCTGTTGTTCATGGCAATAATGTTATTACTTAATTTAGAGGAATACGTAATACCATTTTTTATAGGATACTCGATGTTGATTCTTGTTTTTATAGGAATTCGAAGGTTTGTTTTGAAATAAATACAATCTTTTGAAGAATAATAGTTACCCATTTTTTCCTAACAGATAAAATATTCAATTTGACTAAATATCTGACATTTTCTGATTTAGATGAGCATCTTGTAATAGAATATAGGAAGGCAATAACGATGGCATTTCCTGAGATTATTCTAAATTCTCAAATTACTAAAAAGTATTGGAGTAGGTTAGAAAAGTACTTTCCGCATACTCAACTATTTATAATAAGTGAGGATAATAATCTAATAGGTTTTATGAATGCAATACCAATCTTTTGGGATCAATCATTAAATGAATTACCTAATGAAGGTTGGGATTGGCTTTTAAAAAAAGGGGTTGATGATTTTGAAAAGAATCTTACACCGAATAGTTTAGGAGGGTTGCAAATTATAGTTACAAAGGAATATCTTGGAAAAGGATATAGTAAGTTATTAATTGCTAACGGAAAAAAAGTTAGAGAGGGTTTAGGATTAAAGAATTTTATAATTCCTATAAGACCTATTCAAAAATATAAGTATCCCGAGATGAAGATGAAGGATTATATGAGTCTAAGAGAGAATAATGAAATTAGGGACCCTTGGATAAGAACACATTTAAAGAGTGGAGCAGACATTATTAAAGTTTGCAAAAACTCTATGAATGTAACTGGTGATATTGATTTCTGGGAAGGTTTATTAAAAGCGAAGATAAATAAATCAGGAGCTTATAAGGTTAAAGGAGCGTTGAATTTAGTGACAATCAATATAGAAGATAATTATGGAGAATATAGAGAAGAAAATATTTGGATAAATTATAGATAGATTTATTCTTATACTAAATCTGTCTAGTCCTAAATAATCAGTATCGATTATTTAGGACTAGACAGATTAAAAAATGTTTATTCGATTACTAATTTTTTAGTAATTGATGTACCGTTTTGATCTAGTCTTATAATGTAAATACCAGTATTTAGGTATGATACATTTAAACGAGTATCACTTAAAGTTTTAGAAATAACCTGTTTTCCTAACAAATCGAACACGCTAATATTAACAGAAGTGCTAGATTTTGTAGTAATGTTTACAAAACCTGTGTTTGTAGGGTTGGGAGATATGGCGAAGTTATCTGTAGGTTGATCAAATGAATCAACCGATAGCGTACTTGCGTTATCATTAACATCACCTGGGGTACCTAAGTCACCACTACCAAATGCCGTAATAGCTTCAGTCCAATTTGCTCCATCATCATTAGCAATGCTATTTAAGTCGTTAACAGATAACTCCATACTTGCTCCTGTAGGATCAGGAAAAGTTGCTCCATTATCCCAAATAACTTGATCGATTACAGTAGAGTTACATTCGATAATGAGGCCATCGGTACCGTTTCCTAAAAATATATCACGAGCTGAATATGCATAATCTAAAGTAATACTACCATTAGGATCTCCAATAACAATATATCCATTTGCAGGGATAATTAAAGAATTTGCTATTACGTGAAGATCATTGATACCATCATCATCTTTAATAGTCCAGCTAGCTATATCAATAGGACTTGCTGTAGTATTGTATAATTCGAAATATTCTCCGTTAGGATCATCTCCATCAGAAACGGGATTTTGCATTATTTCTGTGATGATAATATCACCAACATTTGCACATACAGCAATCGGAGATACTGTACCAGTTAATCCAATCGTTTGGTCTATTGCACCTGCAGAAGATATTGTAATATCCCCAGCATAAGTATTAGCCGTTAGACCAGATATCATTCTTACGAAAACTTCAATACTATTTACTGTTCCCATATTGGGTGTGATAGCAACAGAAGATCCAAAACCAGTTCCCGAAGTAAGAGATACCTCAAAATTAGCAGGTGCAGTTATTGTAATATCATCAGTAAGAAATAAACCTTCTACATTAAAACTATCTTCAGCAGAAGGATCTGCTCCTTCGAAATATGTAAAATCATCAATAAATCCGTTAATCGTAAATTGAGGATCAGCTGGAGAAACAGTTCCGCTCAATGGTACAGTTTGATTAGTAGCTCCAGCAGATGATGCGGTAGCATCTCCCATATAGGAATTAGATGTTAAACCTGTTACCAAACGCACAAAAACAGTGGTAGTAGCTACAGTTCCTGTAGTCGGTGTAATTGCAGCAGAAGATCCGAAACCTGTTCCTGTAGTTAGTGAAATTTCAAAATTCATAGGTGCTGCCACTGTAAGATCTGCTGTAAGGTTAGTTCCGGAAACTGTAAAAGTGTCCTCAGTAGAAGGACCATTTGCTTCAAAATAATCCAATCCAGAAACTGCACCGCCAACATTTATAGTTGGTGTTGTGGATGCAGTTGTGGAATATGTTCCGATACCACTTATGAGAGTTTCAAAAGTATCAGTCCCACCTTGACAAGTTCCAAGATTGTTTAATGACCTTACTCCTGGTATAGTCCAGTTTACTTCTGTAAAACCAGCATCAGGTCCGGTACCGTCAACTCGTTTAGCATAAGAATCAGCATTTTCCCATGTAGTTCCAGTTCCATCTGTATCATCTACACCATATTGATCAACTGTTGCACCAGAGCTATTAAGTATAATTTTAACTCTATCGTTTCCATTAACATTCATGGTTCCAGATGTTATGATATTAGCAGAAACTAAAGAAGGAAATTCAGTTGATATACTAGCCGCACTACCTGCAGTTGTTACATAAACAAAACCATCTGTAACAATACCAAAACCAGAAAGATCTTGAGTGTTTCCAAATGTTGTTCCTGCGTTAATTTGATTTTCCAAAGAGTATAATGAGAAATCTACCATTCCATCAGCATAAATTTCTAATAGTTTAGGATTTCCTCCAGAACAATCTCCATCTACAATAGTCGTAATAATTGGAACTTGTCCAAAAGATGTTATAGCATAAACAGCCATAAAAAATAAAAGATATTTTTTTTTCATAATAAGTTATAATAATTGAATAAAAAGTTTAGTGTTCAATATTATGTGTCATAGCTTTGCAAAATGTTACCTAACAATTGATACTTTTTATGATAATTTTTTAAGAATTAGTCGTATTATTAAAAAAATGAGAGAGCCTCGCGTAAGCGAAAAGTATTCAAAAGGGAAATATCTTTGGCTATACCTTCATGAGTTTATTTATAAACCGGATAGAAGATATTTTGGAGAAAACTATTCGATAGACTATTGATAGCAAGCATCACAGGATTATGATGAATTACAGATATTCAAAAAAAAATTATTGTGATTAGATAGAAACAAGCCTCTTTTATTACTATACGATAAACGCTATGAATTTAGAAAAGCGACACTATGCACAGCGACAATAGCTGCAGTTTCTGTTCTGAGCCTAGTTTCTCCTAAAGTAACAGGTTTATATCCCACCTTTATTGCTTTTTTAATCTCTTTATTAGAAAAATCACCTTCAGGACCAATTAATATAGTAGTACTGTTTTTTATAGTCAATGTATCTTTTAATGATTGCTTTTTTGTTTCTTCACAATGCGCAATAAGTAATTGATCATTATTTTCTTTTTGGATAAAATCCAAAAATGAAATTGCAGGATTTAATTTTGGTAAATAATTTTGTAAAGACTGTTTCATAGCGCTCTGTAAAATACGCTCGAAACGTTCTAATTTTATAACTTTTCTCTCACTATGATCACAAATTATTGGTGTGATTTCGTCAATGCCAATTTCGGTAGCTTTTTCCAAAAACCATTCATACCGATCATTCATTTTAGTTGGTGCAACTGCAAGATGTAATCTATAGTTTTTAGGGGTTTGGAATTCTTTATGCTCTAATTGTATAATGCATTTATTGGGACTAGAAAAAGTTATTTCTCCTTTGCAAAGTAATCCAAACCCATTTGTGATCTGAAGTGCATCACCTTCCTTTTTTCTTAATACTTTAGAAATGTGTTTGCTTTCCTCTCTAGAGAACTCAAATTCTCTAGTAGTTTCTGTAATATCTTTGCTATAGAATAATTGCATATTATTATAGACGGTTACTAGTTATATATTAAATTAAAAGTAACTAAGTATTATTATTATTATTATTATTATTTGAGCTTTTGGCTACTCAATATTTAATACACTTTACTTTATGCTTTGTGCATAATATTATGATCAAAACTTGCTTCTGGCTTTAGCCACAACATCCATATCAGTGAAATCTTTTTTAAGATATTTTAAATACCCAACGATTCCTATCATAGCTGCATTATCGGTGGTGTATTCAAATTTTGGTACAAAAGTTTTCCAACCATACTTATGTTCTCCTTCTTTCAGGGCTTTTCGTATTCCTGAGTTGGCAGATACACCACCACCTATCGCAATGGATTTTATTCCAGTTTCTTTAGAGGCTTTTTTTAACTTATCCATTAGGATATTGATAATTGTATATTGGATAGATGCGCAAACATCTTCTAGATTTTCTTTTATAAAGTTAGGGTCTTCTTTTACCTGTTTTTGAACAAAATATAATATTCCAGTTTTAAGTCCACTAAAACTAAAATTCAATCCATCTACACGTGGCTTCGTAAATGGAAATGCTTTAGGATTTCCAGATCGAGCATGTTTATCTATTAAAGGTCCTCCAGGATAGGTAAGTCCTAATATTTTGGCACTTTTATCAAATGCTTCTCCTACAGCATCATCGATGGTTTCTCCAATAATTTCCATATCAAAATGGTCATTAACTCTCACGATTTGAGTATGCCCCCCACTAATTGTTAATGCAAGGAATGGAAAATCAGGTTTTTCAAATTCGTCTTCATCAATAAAATGCGCCAGAATGTGTGCCTGCATATGATTGACATCAATTAGAGGAATGTCCAAGGCTAATGCTAATGACTTTGCGAATGAAGTCCCAACGAGTAAAGAACCCATTAAACCGGGGCCACTAGTAAATGCAATAGCACTTAGATCAGATTTATCAATATTTGCCTGTTTTATGGCTTGATCAATTACAGGAACAATGTTTTGTTGATGTGCTCTGGAAGCTAATTCAGGGACGACACCACCATATTGTTCGTGAATTTTTTGCGTAGCAACAACATTTGATAATACAGTACCGTTGCATAATATAGAGGCAGAGGTATCATCGCAAGAAGATTCAATACCTAAGATGTATACATTTTGTGAGCTCATTATGAGGAAAAGGGCATAGAAATTGTTAATATTGTCAGCAAAGTTAAAACAATAAAACGTATCAAAAAATTCGGGAAAATATTGAAGAGGGTTTTACTTACCCTTATTTCGCTATTTATACTACTGGTGATCTTATTTTCCATTCCTGCAGTTCAAACTTTTTTTGGTAGAAAAGTCACGAATTACCTTAATAATGAATATGGTGTAGATATAAACATAGGTCGTGTAGGGTTAACGTATTCTGGAGATATTAATCTCAAAGAAATTTTTGTAAAAGATCATCATCAAGATACTTTAATATATGCTCAAAGCATTGCGACTTCAATTCTAAATATTAGGGAGATTTCTAAAGGTCGGCCAGAATTAGGGAACGTTGCTATAAATGATCTCACATTTAGAATGAAAATGTACAAGGATGAGCGTAGTGATAACCTAATGACTTTTGTTAGAAAATTTAATAGAGGTAAAACTTCTACATCAAAAACAAAGTTTTTATTGACCACTGGGAATGTTACTATGGAGGATAGTAAGTTTAGTTATTTAGATGAAAATCTAAACACTCCCAGAATTGTCGTATTAAGAGATATTACCTTAGATGCAGAAAGCTTAAAAGTAGATGGAGAAGATTTTTATATTACAACTAATGTACTTTCATTTAAGGACCATAGAGGGTTGAATGTTTCTAATTTAAAAACGGGGTTTTCGATTACACCTACTGAAATGAAGTTTCGTGAATTACTTATAGAAACAGTGGATTCTAAGGTAGAGGGTGAAATTGTGTTTTCATATAAAAGAGGAGGACTTGTAGATTTTGAGAATAGTGTGAATATTAATGCTGATTTTACAAAAGCTACTATCTCAACCAATGATTTAATACCTTTTTATAAAGAGTTTGGTGATAATGAAGATTTAATACTGAAAAACACTACTGTAAAAGGTACTCTTAATGATTTTAAAATATTAAACTCAAACATTACAGGATTAGATAGATCTATAATTCAAGGAGATATTAGAATACGAAATGCGGTGACGAATGCTTCTAAGTTTCGATTGGATGGGGATTTAACGAACTTAACAACTAATTATTACGACCTTGTTAATTTACTGCCAGGGATTTTAGGAGAATCATTGCCAAAACAGTTATATCAATTAGGAAGCGTAAAAGGTGTAGGAACTACCATTGTTACTATCAAGGATGTTGACGTAGACATGGATTTCTATTCTCAATTAGGAAAAATCAATGCTTTTGTTTTATTAGGGAATCTTGATAATGTAAAAGAAGCAACATACAATGGAAATGTTATTTCTAGTAATTTTAATATTGGACAATTATTAAGTAAAAAAAATCTAGGAAATGCCGCTTTTGATATCCACGTTGATGGAAGTGGATTTACCTTGAAAAATCTTGACACAAAATTAGAAGGAGATATAAGAAAGTTAGAATTTAACGGATATTCTTACACTAATCTGAATGTGTTTGGAAATCTAAAAGATCCTGTTTTTGATGGAAAATTAATTTCTGATGATCCTAATGTGAAATTTACTTTCAATGGGGTGGCTGATTTATCAAAGGAAATTAATAATTATGATTTTGCCGCAAACGTAGATCATATAGATTTAAAGCAGTTAAATATTTTCACCAGAGATAGTATGTCGATTTTTAATGGTGATGTAATAATGAAAATGAAGGGAACCGGAATTAATGATGCGTTTGGTACAATTTCTTTCGAAAAAACATTGTACAAAAACCAAAACGCAAGTTACTATTTTGATGATTTTGATATCACTTCTAGTTTTGACGATCAAAATGTAAGAACTATTACTATGAATAGTCCGGATATTATTGATGGAAGTGTTAAGGGAGTCTTTAGGTTTGAGAATGTATATGATTTATTTCGTAATTCTATAGGTAGTTTATATACCAATTTTGAACCTACAGAAATCACAGATAATGAATTCATGGAATTCAATTTTAAGATTTATAATAAAATTGTAGATGTGTTTTTTCCGGAAATTGAGTTCGCGCCTAATACGTTTATTAAAGGTAAAGTAGAAAGTAACGACTCTGAATTTAAGCTAACTTTTAAGTCTCCATCAATTAAGGCTTTTGATAACTTAATGAAAAAGGTAGATATACAAGTGGATAATAAAAACCCATTATTTAATACATACGTAGCTATTGATAGCATCGATACTAAGTATTATGATGTGTCTAAGTTTAGTTTGATTAATGTGACGCTAAAAGACACATTGTTTATGCGATCAGAATTTAAAGGGGGTAAGAATAATGTGGATAATTATAACTTAGAATTTTATCATACGATTAATGAAGATAATAATTCCGTTATAGGATTTAAAAAATCAGACTTTACTTTTAAAGGATATACCTGGTATGCAAATCCCAATAGAAGTAAAAGTAATAATAAAATCATTTTTGATAATAATTTTCAAAATATTGATATTCGATCAATCCTGTTGAGACATGAAGAAGAACAAATAAGTGTTTCTGGTGTTATGGAGGGTAAAAATAATAAAGACATAAAGGCAACCTTCGAGGATGTTGATTTAAATAAGATTACTCCATATATAGAAAACCTAAAATTATCTGGAGTAGTAGATGGAGATCTAACGGTACTTCAGGATAAGGGCGTCTATTTCCCAAGCTCTACGGTAATCATTAATGATTTGGCTGTAAATGATTCGGAGTTAGGAGAGCTGAGAGTAAATGTGTCCGGTAATGAGTCGCTTACAGAGTATAAGGTGAATACCAGATTGGTGAATAAGAACAATGAAAAAACACTTTCTGCAATTGGATCTATTGATGTGTCTAATAATAACCCGGACATGAATATTGATGTAAGTTTGGATCAGTTAGATATGTCTGGATTTAGCGCATTGGGCGGAATTGTGATATCAGATCTTAGAGGTTTGGTAACAGGTAATGCAAAAGTGACCGGAAATTATGTAAACCCTTCTATAGATGGGGTTTTAAAACTGAATGAAGCTGGGTTAAAAGTACCATACCTAAACGTGGATCTCGATTTCGATGATGATTCTAGAATTATCTTAAATGAACAACGTTTTAATTTTGATAATGTAGATATTACAGATACAAAGTATAATACAAGAGGAATTTTAGGAGGATTTATTGGTCATCAACATTTTTCTAAATGGGAGCTGGGGCTTAAGCTAACTGCTAATGAAAGATTATTGGTACTAGATACAGAAGAAGATGAGGAGTCCTTGTATTATGGAACAGGCTTTATTAGTGGGGATGCAACTATAAAAGGTCCTACCGATGGTTTAGTTATCAATGTAAATGCTACCACGGAAGAAGGAACTATTTTTAAAATACCATTAAATGAATCCGAATCGATTGGGGATAACTCCTATATTCATTTTTTAACCCTCGAAGAAAAGAAAGCACGTTTAGAAGGTAAAGAAATCATATTAAAAGAAATCAAAGGATTAGCGCTTAATTTTGATCTAGACGTTAATGATAACGCTTTGGTAGAAGTTGTTGTAGATAAGAAAACAGGTAGTTCTTTAAAAGGACGTGGAGCCGGGACATTACTTATAGAGATCAATACAAACGGTAAGTTTAATATGTGGGGGGATTTTGTGGCGTACGAAGGAAGTTATAATTTTAGATACGGTGCTTTGGTTGGTAAAGATTTTACAGTAAGATCAGGGGGAAGTATTAACTGGGATGGTAGTCCAACTAGAGCAAAGCTTAATTTAAGTGCGGTATATAAAACCGAAGCTAATCCTGCAGTGTTACTTGAGAACGCTACGATCAATCGAAAAATTCCTGTAGAAGTAGTGGTTGATCTAAATGGAGAATTAATACAGCCAGACCTTAATTTTAATATAGAATTACCAAATTTAAGCTCTGTTGCCAAGAGTGAATTGGAATATCAATTAGAAGACCAAGCGACAAAAGAATTACAAGCATTATCGTTAGTTACCCAAGGACAGTTTTATAGTGGGAATCTAGATCCGACGTTTATAACAGGAAACCTGGTTGAACGAGCTGCAGGATTGGTAAATGGTATATTTTCTGGTGATGATGATAAATTTAGAGTAGGTGTGAACTATGTTCAGGGAAATAGAAATGTTGATCAAGAAGCTGCAGACCAATTTGGAGTTACCGTTTCTACTCAGATCAATAATAAAATCCTTATTAATGGACGAGTAGGAGTTCCTATTGGCGGAGTTAGCGAATCTGTAGTGACAGGAGATGTTGAAGTAGAATATCTCTTTAATGAGGAAGGAACATTAAAAGGAAAGATTTTTAACCGTCAGAATGAGATTCAATTTATAGGTGAATCGCAAGGTTATAAACAAGGTTTAGGTATTTCTTACTCTGTTGACTTCAATAATTTTAATGAACTTTGGGAAAAGGTTTTTAATGCTAAAAAACAAAAAGATACTTTGGTTGTAAAAATTCAAGATACAACCAAAATAGACACACCAGAATTCATTAATTTTACAGATAAGAATAAGTAATTTGATTAAATTTCACACACAATAAATGGCTAGACAAATTAAAACTATCGGAGTAATGACCTCTGGCGGTGATTCTCCAGGGATGAATGCTGCGATACGAGCAGTTGCTCGTGCCTGTTCATATTACAATGTAAAGTGTATTGGTTTTTATCGAGGATATCAAGGAATGATAGAAAATGATTACTGTGAACTCAATGCCAGAAGTGTACGTAATATAATAAGTACAGGCGGGACGATCCTTAAATCAGCTCGTTCTAAGGAGTTTAGAACAGCTGAAGGAAGAAAAAAAGCAGCAGAGAATCTCAAAAAAGCTGAGGTTGATGCTATGATATTGATCGGTGGTGATGGTACTTTCAAAGGTGGTGAAATATTTAGTAAAGAACACAATATTCCTATTATTGGCGTTCCTGGAACCATTGATAATGATATTGCAGGTACTAATTTTACAATAGGATATGATACTGCACTGAATACCGTTGTAGAAGCCATTGATAAGATCAGAGACACCGCTAGTTCACACGATCGTTTGTTTTTTATAGAGGTGATGGGACGTGATGCAGGATTTATAGCATTAAATACTGGAGTAGGAGCGGGAGCAGAGGAAATACTAATTCCAGAAGAAGATTTAGGACTAGATAGGTTACTAGAATCCTTAAAACGAAGTAAACGTTCAGGTAAATCTTCTAGTATTGTAGTTGTTTGCGAAGGTGATAAGATTGGAAAAAATGTGTACGAACTTGCTGATTATGTTACTGAGAATTTACCAGATTATGATGTAAGAGTAACTGTTCTAGGACACATGCAGCGAGGAGGTACTCCTTCTTGTTTTGATAGAACATTAGCCAGTAGGCTCTGTGTAAAGGCGGTAGAGTCTTTATTGGATGGAGAGGAAAACGTAATGGTTGGTATACTTAATAATGAAATAGTTTCAACCAATTTTCATGAAGGATTAAAAGAAGATCATAGTATTAATAAAGAATTACTGCGTATTTCAGATATACTTTCTGTATAATGCTACGCCTTATATAGATTTCTAATGAAATTATGCTTTCTTTTTTAAGGGTATGCGTTACATTATTAATACTAAACTCGATTTTTCTTCGAAAATTTCTACAGTTATAGGGAAGTAGTTTTATGTGTTTTTGTTTTTTGCCCTTTGTTTAAAAACCAAAACTATAATTACAAAAGAAAGAATATGGAATTTTGTAATAGAAGATAAAGTAGCAAGGACTAAAAATAGAAAAGCGAGATCATTTTTAATATATCTCGCTTTTTAAGGTTTCCAATAATTTTGTGCCCAACAACTTGTAGGCAAGACCGAATTTTTATCGCTCGGTGTTTCCTGAATTTTCATCTTCGATTACCTATGAATTGCATAAGCTGAAGATGCAGGAAGTTCTTTTAAAAAGTTCATAAACGACGTAAAGTTAAACCTGAATGTAAATAGTGAATTTTTCATAATATATTTATTTAATTATTAATTACTATTTAATATTCAATTGCCGTGCCAAAATTAAAAAATCATTGTAAGGTGCTAATTTTTATCATATTTTATAAAAGTTCTAGCTAAAGTTTTAAAGTAAGAAGTAAAAAAAAAATATAAGACTAAATAGATAGATCATGTTTATATAATTTTATAATTATTTTTAAGCTAACTAGACAAATTTCTAATACACTGTTCTCTAATTTTCCATATCTCACTAAATGAAAAATTTAGTTTTTCAGAGATAATCCACTCTTTGATAAAATCTTGATGGTATTTCACCTTGTAATCTCCTACCTGATCTGGTTGTATGCTTTTTTCAATTAGAACATCGTTTTTAATCTTTTCAAAATCCGATGAATGGGAGGTTACATCAATTGTTTCATCATTATATCTTAGATAGCAATGTGCTTCTGGAATATATTTCAGATCATTATCCAGAAGGGCATTTCCTATTTTAGGAGTATTTGTATGATTCATTTTATAGATACCTATAATAAGCTCTATTTCCTGTACTTCATTTAGATTTGCGATCCTTTTTAATAAAGCATGTTTAGAACTGCAGGTCCCTCTATTTTCTGTAACAACTAGTGAAGCATCAGTTCTATTAAAATTTCTGCCATAGGGAATGTTTTTCATGTAGTTTATAAGTTCAAACCAAGAAGTGATTCCTTTTTCTAGGATGACTTTGGATAAACGATCTTCGGAATTAATTTTGAAATCAAACATGATTGAAAATATAAAACTCAAGTAAAATTTACTTGAGTTTTATAGTATATTTTTTAAAAGAACTTATTTAACGGCAATCACAGAGATTTCTACGTTTACAAATTTTGGTAATGCTGCAACAGCAACCGTTTCTCTGGCAGGGGCAGTTTCTTCATTAAAGTAACTTCCATATACTTCATTTACTTGCGAAAAATTATTCATATCACTAAGAAAAATTGTAGTCTTAATAATATTTTCGAAAGTCATATCTACTTCATCCAAAATTGCTTTAAGATTTTGCATCACCTGTTCTGCTTCTGTTTTTATGTCATCCATGACTAGTTCACCCGTTTCTGGATTAATGGCAATTTGACCAGAGGTGTATAATGTATTTCCGTTAAGAATAGCTTGATTGTAAGGTCCTATAGGAGCTGGAGCTTTAGAAGTAGTTATGATTTTTTTCATGATTTGTGAAATAGTGTGATTTGTTTTAGTAGAATTCTATCAAAAATAATATTTATTCTTCGAAATTTATTACAAAACAATAATAGTTCTTATATCTAATAATACAGTAATCTAAAACTTAAGGATTCCATTGTCATAAGCTCCAATGTATGTACTAGAAACCTAATTATTCAGAAATCAAGAAATAATTTATAATTGTCTGTCTGGTTCTCGTCTTTTATCGTATTTAATATCACTAAGAACTGAAGATTTAATTCCGATAAAAAAGTTCCAAGACGTTCGGTCACTAAAAGGGATCCAGTTAAAACTCATATTCCAGCTGTCCAAATCTCTTTGGAATCTAAGGTTGGTATATGTAAATCCCGGGTTTTTAAGATCATATCCAGAAGATACACCTACAGACCATTTAGGAGCTAATTCTACATCACCAGAGAACATAATCGAATGAGATGATATTTCGTTTTGTCGAGCATTATTACTATAGTTAACGGTGTAGGATAAGCGTAAGGACCAAGGAATTTTATAACTATAATTTTTTACATCCTTTTGTTCACGATCGTTATCGTTTTGTCGATATGTTTGCTCTTCTCTAAAATCTGTTCCTCCACCAAACAGGTTATCTGGCCTACCGCCATTTCTTAAAGTTTGGTTATTTAAAGGGTCTTCTTCAGATTTTCCTTTTTCAAAATCTTTGCTAGAAAACGAGTATCCAAAATTAGCACTAGCTCTAGTTAATCTAAACAAACTACCACCATTATCAATGTTCCAAACATCAATTTTACGATTGTTATTGTCCAATGCATAAGGATCTAACTCCATACTAAAATTAATATCTAACTTATTCTGAACAATGGGAATATTTCCAGTAATAGATAAAGGACTAACTTGAAGCGAGTCACCAGCAATATTATAAGCTGTTCGGAGATTTAAATTATTTAATAATACTACTTTTTTTGCTTCAGTAGTAGTAGTATCCCTGCTTTTTACCTTTGCTTCTAAATTATTACTTAAGGAAAACCCTACACTACTCGAAAAAGTATTACTTGGCGCACCAAAAAAACCACCTTCAAAACGAGAATATTCAACCACTTCTGTTTCATCAATATCCGGTGTGCTCAGATCATCGGGGATTGTGTATTCATCATAGAATTGATCAAAAGCTGGATTGATACTGTAACTTATAGCAGGTCTCATCGTATGACGAATCGCTTGTATTTTTTTATCTTTTTTAAAATTAAAGGTACCATAAATAGTGGTTCCTAAACTAGCTGAAAAATTATAAGTTCTATAAGCATCAAAACCTGCAATAGTATCCCTTACGACTTCACCTGCTCCATCATTGGCATCTTCATCAAATCTTTGGTTGATGGTTTCAAATACCCAGTTTTCTTGAAAACTTGTTCCTGTAGTAGCACTTAAATATTGAAAAATCTTAAAATTAGTACTGATAGGAATAGAATGTTGCATTCCTATACTTGCTCCCTTAAACATTTCAGCAGTAAAAAGTTCTTCATCCGTAGTCTCAATGTTATTTTCTCCTCTAAAGTTATATTGCGTATTAATATTCTGAATAATTCCTTTTTTAACGCCTACTTTCGGTGCAAAAGGAAATATTCTTGATACACTAGCATTTACATTAGGGAGTGATAGATTTACTATTCCTGTTTGAGTATTAGATCTATGCGTAGCGGCTAAATTAACATTTACTTGTGGATCTCCTTGGAACGTTTTAGCATAGGAAACAGAAGAACTAAGTTGGTTATTTAAGAAATTACCGGTATTTAATTGATTTGTAGACTGCTGAAAAAAGTCACTACTACCAAAGTTTACGGATGCAGAAAATCTTGAGTTAGGGTTTGCTTTTGCATCCTGATTATGAGTCCACTGAATATTATATGTAGTAGTTCTTGAGAAATCAGGAAAACCTCGTTCACTAGTTAGATTGTTTTCAAACCTAAACCGAACATTACCTCTGTATTTATAACGCACTGCATATGCAGATTCCGTTAGGAGTGTATAACTGCCATTTGTATAATAATCACCAGTAATTGTTAAATCGGCAAAATCACTTAGTGCAAAATAGTATCCACCATTCTGAAGGAAATATCCTCTATTATTTTCTTCTCCATAACTAGGGATAATGAAACCAGAAGTTCTGTTTTCCTGCAATGGGAAATAACCAAAAGGTAAACCAAGAGGTGTTGGAACATCTGCAATAAACATATTTACAAGACCAGTTACAATCTTCTTTTTAGGGACTAGTTTTATTCGTCTGGCATAAAAGTAATAATCTGCGTTATCAACATCTTCAGCAGTAGTGAATTTTACATTACTCATATATATAACAGAGTCATTTTCTCTTTTTGATACTTCTCCTTTAACATTCATTTCACCTTGTTTGGTTCTGGAATTATAAATAAGAGCTTTTTTTGTGTCAAAATTAAAACGAATAGAATCTGGTTCTACTACATTTTGGGCTTGTTTAAAAACTGGAGTTTGAGAATAATCACCAACAGAATCTTTAATTCCATAGGCATATACTTCATTCTTAGCATTATCAACAATAATAAGTCCAGCGTTAATTTGCATTTCACCATATATAATTTCAGCTTCATTGTAGAGGTACATTTTGTTTTCTCTACGGCTAAGTTTCATATAATCAGTAGATTTGTATTTTACCTTATCCGTCAATAATTGCGGTGGTTCCACCGTAGTGTCTTTCTTAGTCGTGTCCTGATCTTTCTCATTCTGTAGTATTTCTGATTTTGGATCTACAGTGTTCTTAGGTATAGAAAGAGTATCCTTTTTAACTGGAACTGGTTTCTTAGTGGTTTTATCAAACTCTTGTGCAGTTGTATAACAAATACAAAATAGTGAAAAACTTAGTGAATAAAGTATGTTACGTACCGTTGTTTGCAATGGTTTAAATCCTATTTTTGTAAAACTATGGCTTAGTTTTTGAAGTGCCAAAATTACATATATTTTTTATGTAGAGATTGTAATTGGTGAAAAAATAAATATTTATATCAAATACAGGGCTCTAACGTTATTATAAATAAAACTTGTATTGTAATTTCTAAGATCATAACCATATGATTTTAGAATTATTATACTAAATACGGAAACATTTAGGTAATGTTTCAAGCTAAGTGATAATTTTGTATAATTATGAAAAAGAAAATAATATATAGCTCCTTGTCGATTGTGTTGATTTTTATACTATCTGCATTTTCTATATCAGTAGGAAAGACTAGTCTTAAAGAGAAGTTTGTGGTGGTTTTAGATGCCGGACATGGTGGACATGATCCTGGAAATAGAGGGAATGGTTATAAGGAAAAAGATATTTCACTTAAAGTGGTGTTAGCAGTTGGAGCGGCTTTAGAAAAAGACGATAGATTTAAGGTGGTTTATACAAGGAAGACAGATAAATTCATAGAATTACACGAAAGAGGGAAAATAGCAAATAAGGAAAAAGCTGATTTGTTTGTGTCTGTGCACTGTAATTCGCACCATTCTCAAGCGTATGGAACAGAAACGTTTGTACTAGGTTTGCATGCTAATGATGAAAACTTTAATGTAGCAAAAAATGAAAACTCTGTTATTTTACTTGAAGATAACTATGAAGCAAATTATGATGGATTTGATCCTAATTCTCCAGAATCTATTATAGGGTTAACATTAATGCAGGAAGAATATCTTGATCATAGCCTTACGTTAGCAAGTTTTGTGCAGAATCGATTTAATAAAACATTAAAGAGAAAAAGTAGAGGAGTAAAACAAGCAGGTTTTGTTGTATTACATCAAACATATATGCCAAGTGTGTTAATAGAATTAGGATTTCTTACTAATAATAAAGAAGGGAAATATCTTAATTCGAAGAAAGGCCAGGAAGAAATGGCTAAATCTATAATCAAATCAATAGTCGATTATAAAGAAAGTCTGGATGCAGCATATTATGTTCCAGAACCTGAAATCCCAGAAATAGTTAATAATGATTCTATAACACAAGCAGTGGGAGAGCAATTATATGATAACATAATTTTTAAGGTTCAGATTGCAGCCGGTTCTAATGATATTGAACTTGCTCCCAAAAATTTTAACGGATTAGATCAATTATCTAAAGTTCAGTTTGGTGAGTTACATAAATATTATTTCGGAAACACCTCTAATTATAATTTAATCAAGCAGTTAAAAGGGGTAGCTGAAGAGAAAGGATATACCTCTTGTTTTGTGGTTGCGTTTAAGGATAATGAATTAATTCCACTTACAGAAGCGTTAAAAACAGATGCTTCATCGAATTAATCTAAATAAATACTGAGAATTCGTTCGTTAATAATCTTTAGAAGTATTTTTTTTGTTCTAAATTTGTGTCCTAAACATATGCTATTTTGAAATTTACTCGCGAAGTTAAAACAGGAATTTTAGCACTCTCTGCTATAGCACTTTTGATTTTTGGTTATAGTTTTTTAAAAGGTAAAAACCTTTTGAATGATGATAGAACTTTTTATGCTATATATGATAATGTAGAAGGTCTAATACCTTCTTCTGCTGTTACCATAAATGGTTTAGTGGTTGGTAAAGTAATCTCTATAGGTTTTGCCGATACTAATGGAAAGCTATTGGTTAAATTTAATGTTAATAATAAGTTTTCTTTTTCTAAAAATAGTTTAGCAAAGGTTTATGGAGGTGGTTTAATTGGAGGCAAAAGCCTTGCAATAGAACCAATTTATGAACAAGGACTCGAAGCGAAAGATCAAGATACACTTCCGGGAAAAGTAGAAGCAGGCCTTCTGGAACTGGTGAATGAACAGTTAACTCCTCTTCAGCTCAAGTTAGAATCAGCAATAAAAGATGCAGACACCTTATTAACTTCTGTAAATGAAATTTTATCTATTGATAATAAAAACAATCTAAACTCTATATTTAAAGACCTAAGTATTACCGTTAAGAACTTCAAAGGAGCATCTGGAGCTTTGAACAATATTTTATCAGGAAATGAAGGGAAGCTAAATAGTACACTTTCTAATCTCGATGAAATGTCAACGAATCTCAACCAATTTTCGGATTCTTTGTCAAAGGTTAACATAGGTAAACTGGTTAATGATTTAGATAGTGTTTTAGCTAATTTCGAAAAAATCTCTAAAGATTTAGAAGTAGGAAACGGAACTGCAGGTAAACTACTTAAGGACGATAAATTATATGGTAATTTAGAAAAAGCCAGTAAAGAGCTAGAATTATTACTTCAGGATCTGCGATTGAACCCTACAAGATATGTAAACGTCTCTGTCTTTGGAAAAAAGAACAAACCATACGTAAAACCTACAGATTCAATAAATTAACTACTGCCAAACTATGCAATATATTCCTAATATCATATTTATAATTGTTTTAACAGCCGGAATTGGATATTTTACTAAAAACATTCGTAAAGTTATTCGGAATATTCGATTGGGTAAGGACATAGATCGAACTGACAACAAAAAAGAGCGTTTCAATAATATGGCACGTATTGCTTTTGGGCAATCTAAAATGGTAAGAAGACCTATTTCAGGAATATTACACGTTGTTGTTTATTTAGGATTTGTTATTATTAATATTGAAGTGCTAGAAATTATTATAGATGGTATTTTAGGTACACATAGGATATTCAGTTTCTTAGGAGGTTTTTATGATTTCCTAATCGGTTCTTTTGAAATTTTAGCACTTTTAGTACTAGTGAGCGTATTTATATTCTGGATAAGAAGAAATGTTATAAATATTAAGCGTTTTAAGACTTTAAAAGGTTGGCCTAAGAATGATGGTAATATTATCCTATATTTTGAAGTTGTATTAATGACGTTGTTTCTTACAATGAATGCCGCAGATTTCCAATTACAAAGTTTGGGTGCAGAACATTATGCGAAAGCTGGAGCGTATCCAGTAAGTCAATATATATCACCATTATTTAATGGAATGTCACAAGCAACCTTAATTCTTGTTGAAAGAGGAGCCTGGTGGATGCATATTATAGGAATTTTAATATTCCTGAACTACTTATATTTCTCTAAACACTTACATATCCTTTTAGCATTTCCTAATACATATTATGGAGATCTAAATCCTAAAGGACAAATGGATAACTTAGAGGCTGTTACCAATGAAGTGATGCTTATGATGGATCCAAATGCAGACCCGTTTGCAGCTCCTTCGGATGATGAAGCCGAAACGGAACCAGAAAAATTTGGAGCATCTGATGTAACGGATCTAAACTGGGTACAATTACTTAATTCTTACACCTGTACAGAGTGTGGTCGTTGTACAAGTGAATGCCCTGCAAACCAGACAGGTAAGAAGTTGTCGCCTCGTAAAATTATGATGGATACCAGAGATCGACTTCAGGAAGTGGGAGATAATATTGATAAGAACGGTAGTTTTGTCGACGATGGCAAACAATTATTAAACGATTATATTACTCCAGAAGAATTATGGGCGTGTACAAGTTGTAATGCTTGTGTGGAGGCTTGCCCTGTGAGTATTAGTCCGTTATCTATTATTTTAGATATGAGAAGATATTTAGTAATGGAACAAAGCGCAGCACCGACAGATCTTAATAATATGATGTCAAATATCGAAAACAATGGAGCTCCTTGGCCATTCAACCAAATGGATAGATTAAACTGGAGCAAAGAGTAAAAACTATAAGATTATTAACCATAACTATTAACCATAAACTTTAAAAAATTAAGAGAATTTAGAAATTATGAAGAAGGAAGAAGTAGAGAAATTATTGCACGATAAGATAGAAGCTGGAGAACATATTAGTCCTGTTTTACCGGAAGGGATTAAAAACTATCTTATTGATATTGATGGAACAATTACGGAAGACGTTCCTAATGAAGAACCAGAGAGAATGGCTACTTGTGAACCATTCCCAGATGCATTAATTACATTGAATAAATGGCATGAAGAAGGACATATTATATGCTTTTTTACATCCAGAACAGAAGATCATAGAGAAGTTACTGAGACTTGGTTAAATAAACATGGATTTAAATATCATAGTCTTCTAATGGGTAAACCAAGAGGAGGGAATTATCATTGGATAGATAATCACTTGGTAAAGGCTACTCGTTATACAGGTAAATTTACTGAATTAGTAGAAAGAGTAGTTACTATCGAAGTTTTTGATGACGGTAAACACGATTAAATATAGATTTTTGATTTGATGAATTTTCAAACAAAAATCATTACATATAAATAGTATATACATATGAGTGAAGCATTAAAGGTGCCAACGATGGCAGAGTATATGGCTGAGGGTAAAAGGCCAGAAGTTTTATTTTGGGTAGGATGTGCTGGTAGTTTTGATGACAGAGCCAAGAAAATCACAAAGGCTTTTGTGAAATTACTTCATAGTTCCAAAGTAGACTTTGCTGTATTAGGTACTGAAGAAAGCTGTACTGGTGATCCTGCTAAAAGATCCGGGAATGAATTTTTATTTCAGATGCAGGCGGTTACCAATATAGAGGTAATGAATGCTTATGAAATAAAAAAAGTGGTTACCGCTTGTCCTCATTGTTTCAATACACTAAAAAATGAATACCCGGCATTAGGAGGTAATTATGAAGTAATGCATCATACGCAGTTTCTTAAATCGCTTTTGGATGAAGGGAGATTAACTGTAGAAGGTGGTAAGTTTAAGGGCAAACGTATTACTTTTCATGATCCTTGCTATCTAGGAAGAGCAAATGATGTGTATGAAGCACCTAGAGACCTTCTTAGAAAGTTAGAAGTAGAGCTTATAGAAATGAAACGTTGTAAGCGCAATGGATTATGCTGTGGAGCAGGAGGAGCACAAATGTTTAAGGAACCAGAACCAGGCAATAAAGACGTTAATATCGAAAGAACAGAGGATGCTCTAGAAACAAAACCTGATATTATTGCAGCAGGTTGCCCTTTCTGTAATACCATGATGACCGATGGTGTGAAAAGTAAAGAGAAAGAAGATAGTATAGATGTGATGGATGTAGCAGAATTAATTGCCAATGCTCAAGATTTATAAAAGTATTTTTTAATAAATTAAATATAATATTTAGAGAGTTGATATGTTTATTCATATTAACTCTTTTTTGTTGCAACAATTAGAAATAGTTTTTGTTATTTTAGAGAATAAAAAGAAAGCTGATGTTAGTAGATTTTAATGAGCTCCCTGATACCTCGAGAATTTGGATATATCAAGCCAACAGATCCTTTACTTCGGAGGAGTTAGAAGAGATAAAAATAAAGTTGGATACTTTTATAACCCAATGGACTGCACACGGATCAGATCTGAAGGCAGGGTATGATATAAAATATAAAAGGTTTATTAGTATTGCCCTAGATCAGGATATAAACGCAGCTACGGGGTGTTCCATAGATGCTTCTGTTCACTTTATCCAGAAATTAGAAGGCGATTACAATGTCGATTTGATGGATAAAATGAATGTTTCCTATAAACAGGGAGAGTTTGTTGCATATAAATCGCTTACAGACTTTAGGAAAATGGCAAAAAACAGATCTGTCTCTCCTAATACTATTGTGTTTAATAATTTAGTAACTAATATTGCCGAATATAAGACAGATTGGGAAGTTCCTGCTAAGGAGAGTTGGCATAACCGTTTTTTAAATTAGTTTTTTTGTGCGATATACTTTTACAAAATACTTTTCCTATATAATTTTTATTTTCACTTTATCAGTTTATTCCCAGCAATCTGATGTTTTAAAGATAGAAGATTCTATCGACGTAAACCATCCCGATTCTCTTACTATTGAATTAATAACTGATGTAATTCCATTAAGTCCTCTTGTTGTTATAGATGAATACGATACCCAAAGAGTGTGGGTAGATAGTATTTATAATAAAATGACACTAAAGGAAAAAATAGGGCAGTTATTTATGGTAGATGTTTTTTCTTCAGAACCTAAGAAAGAGACTGAAAAAATAAGGAAACTAATTGATGAATTTCATATTGGGGGAGTTATCTTTTCTAAAGGAGGGCCACAACGTCAGGCTAAATTAAATAACGAATATCAAGAACTTTCCAAAGTACCGTTGCTCATTGGAATGGATGCAGAATGGGGATTAGCTATGCGATTGGATTCCACCAAAGCTTTTCCTTGGAATATGACTTTAGGAGCTATTCAGAATAATGATTTAATAGAAGAAACTGGTCGGCAAATAGCTAAGCACTGTAAACGATTAGGCGTTCATATTAATTTTGCACCTGTTGTTGATATGAATACAAATCCAAAAAATCCAATTATAGGGAATCGTTCTTTTGGTGAGGACAAAGATAATGTGACAGAAAAGGCGTTAGCTTTTATGAAGGGAATGCAAAAAGAAGGTGTTCTAGCAAGTGCAAAACATTTTCCGGGTCACGGAGATACCGACAGTGATTCACATAAAACATTACCAACCATTAATTTTGATCAAAAAAGAATAGATAGTATAGAATTATATCCATATCGTAAACTAATTGCTGACGGATTATCTAGTGTGATGGTCGCACATCTTAATATTCCTAGTTTGGAACCTCGATCCGGATATCCATCCTCAATTTCTGAGAATGTAGTAACAAATATTTTGCAAGACAGTCTTGGTTTTAAAGGGCTAATCATTACAGATGCTTTAAATATGAAAGGAGCTTCTGATTTTAAGGCTCCTGGCGATATTGATCTTGCAGCTTTTAAGGCTGGAAATGATATTCTTTTAATATCAGAAGATGTTCCACTGGCATCTCAGAAAATTGTATCCGCATACTATGCGGGCGAAATTACAGAAGAACGCTTATCGCTTTCTGTTAAAAAGATATTACAAGCAAAATATAAGGCAGGACTTCATAAATACAAACCTGTGAAAATGGAATACCTTACCGAAGAGCTTAATAGTATTGCCAATGAGGTTTTGCATCATAAACTGGTAGAAAACTCTTTAACTTTAATTAAAAATGATCGAGCAATATTACCTGTTAAGAATTTGGATCTTAAAAAAGTAGCATATGTTTCTCTAGGAGATGATTCTGGAGAAATTTTTTTAGAAGAGTTGAACAAGTATGCTAAAGTAGATTGGGTAAAGGGTAATCAACTTCCTGATATATTAGATCAGTTACGAAACTATAATTATGTCATTGTTGGTTTACATAAATCAAATACAAACCCTTGGAAAGATTACAAGTTTAAGGATAAAGAATTAGTGTGGTTATATGAAATTGCAAGACTAAATAATACAGTGCTAAGTGTTTTTTCTCGTCCTTATGCAATGTTAGATTTGCAGACAACTACAAACTTCGAAGGTGTTTTAATGGCATATCAGAATAGTCCGATTGCCCAACAAAAAGCAGCTCAATTGCTTTTTGGAGCTATAGAAGCAAAAGGAAAACTTCCGGTAAGTCTTGGTGTAGATTTTCCTTTAGGAATGGGATTAGAAACAAGATCGTTAAAACGTCTTACCTATGGCATACCAGAAACGGTAGGTATGAACTCTCATAAGTTAAAGCGTATTGATTCAATAGTTGATATAGCATTAAAAGGAGATATGACGCCTGGCTTACAATTAATCGTTGCGAGAAAAGGTAAAGTAGTTTTTAATAAAAATTATGGATATCATACCTATTCAAAATCCCGAAAAGTTAAAAGTTCCGATATTTATGACTTAGCATCCTTAACCAAAATTCTTTCTACATTGCCATTAACTATGGAGCTTAAAGATAAGGGAATTTTATCTTTGGATTCTAGAGTAGGAGAGATGTTGCCTTCGTTTAGTGATTCCAATAAAAAAGATATTACAGTAAGATCGATGTTATCTCATTATGCACGATTAAGAGCTTGGATTCCTTTTTATTTGAAAACATTGGATACGGCTACAACAAGGCCTGATAAGAAATATTATAGAAATAAACCTTCTGATGAGTTTAATATTAAGGTGACTGCTAATTTGTATCTGAGAAGTGATATGAAAGATTCTCTAATGTTAAGGATAAAAGATAGCGAATTAAGAAGTAGACTCAGTTATAAATACAGTGATCTTCCATATTATTTAATGAAATCTTTTATTGAAGAACACTATGGGAATAGTTTAGACGCTTTGACGCAGCAACATATTTATAAAGGGATAGGAGCAAATAATATGGGATATTTACCTTTAAATAAGTTCGATAAAAAGCGCATTGTTCCTACCGAAAATGATCAAGCATATAGAAAAGAGATTGTTCATGGGTATGTTCACGATCAGGGAGCGGCAATGTTTGGAGGTATTGGAGGTCATGCAGGGTTGTTTTCTAATGCAAACGATGTTACTAAGATAATGCAGATGTATCTTAATGGCGGGTATTATGGTGGTAAGCAATATATAAGTAGTGAGACTATAGATGAGTTTAATACCTGCACATATTGCGATAAAAGAGTGAGAAGAGGAGTGGGCTTTGATAAACCTCAGTTAGGAGATGTGGGACCTACTTGTGGTTGTATATCGATGAATAGTTACGGACATAGTGGTTTTACTGGTACATTTACTTGGGCTGACCCTGATGAAGAAATAATCTACGTATTTCTAAGTAATCGTACATTTCCCGATTCTGCTAATCGGAAGCTTATATCTAATGATATTAGGTCAGAGATTCAGAGATTGATATATGAGGCAATAAATTATTGACAAGATATATATTAAGTCATTAGTCTAAAAATTTTATAAAATGAATACAAAACTTTCAGAAAACGGATCATTATTTTCTAGAATAGTTGCAGGATGTATGAATTGGGGAGAATGGGGAGCAAATCTTTCTATTGATGAATCTCAAAAATTAATTAAAGATTGCATTGGTATTGGTGTAACAACATTTGATCATGCAGATATTTATGGGCATTACACCACAGAAACATTATTTGGGAATGCTATAAAAGATAAAAGTTCATTAAGAAATCAAATGCAATTGGTTACTAAATGTGGTATTCAGTTAGTGACACCCAATCGTCCGGGCAACAAGATAAAATCTTACAATACAACGAAAAAATATATTATAGAGTCTGCAGAAAAATCATTGATGAATTTACAAACAGATTATATAGATATGTTGTTGATTCATAGACCAAGTCCTTTAATGAACCCATCTGAGATAGCAGAGGCATTTGCTATACTAAAGTCAAGTGGTAAAGTGTTGAGTTTTGGAGTGTCTAATTTTGCTACTTCTCAATTCGATATGTTAAATGCTTATTTCCCGCTACAAACCAATCAAATAGAAATCTCACCTTTACAGCTAGCACCATTCATTGATGGTTCCTTAGATCATTGTATACAACATAAAATAAAACCTATGGCATATTCTACACTTGCTGGAGGAAAGTTTTTTTCACAGCAATTAGATAAAAGAGTTGTTAGAATTAATAAAGTAGTGAGTCATTTAATAAAAAAGTATGATGTTCCTGCTGATCAGATATTAACCGCTTGGTTATTAAAACACCCATCAGGAATATTACCGGTAATGGGATCTACAAAAATAAACCGTATTCAGTCTGCTGTAAATTCGCTATCGCTTCAGATTACAGAAGAAGAATGGTTTAAGATATGGGAAGCTTCTACAGGTGAGGAGGTTGCTTAATTATATTTCTGTTTAGAAGCTCAAAAGGAGGTTTCAGCCTTCATTTTCGTTACTATAAAATTAAATACTACATCTTTTAGGAAAAGAAGTTGTTTTTTACGTGTCACATTTTATCAAAAAATAAAAAAAAATAAAAAAATCAAGGAAGAGAGGGTAACAAAATAATCATTCGCGACACATGTATATAGTAATAGTTTAGTTTGATAATCATGGTAGGCATTTTAATCAGATTAATTTTACTCAGAAATCAATGGCTACGGTGGCGTAGGGGTATGTGTGCCGTAGTCATATTTTTTATTGTTACTGTATATGTTTGATTATCAAAAAATTGCATTTTTTTGTTCTTTTTTTCAGATGAAAGTAGTTTATTTGCAAACCCAAAAAATCACCCAAAATGAAATTGTTATTTACACTGATTTTGCTATTCGGATCTACCCAGTATATCAACAAGGATATAAGTAGAAAGGTTATTTCTGATGATGATTATAATTATACATTCTTTGTTTCTGAAAAGAATACATCTAATTATCAAGATTTCAAGGAGTATCATTGGTATAAAAGTGGGAAAATTCATTCTTCTTTTGGAGGCGGTAATGGTCAAATTTTACATGGACAATATAATAAGACTTATAGAGGTAATGGAATTGCAGAACAAGGAGAGTTTTATTACGGTCTTAAGGATGATACATGGAGGAATTGGTATGAAAATGGAAAAATAAAGAAAATATCAAATTGGCAAAAAGGGTTTCTTTCTGGAGCTTATCGGGAGTTTACAGAATCTGGTATCTTATTGGTAAGTGGTAAGTATAAAAAGAATAAAAAACACGGTAGATGGATTCTTCATAATACCAAGGATACACTTTATTTCAAAAGAGGAAAAAAAGTAATTAAAGAAGAGGCTGTAGAAGAAATAGAGGATGATAAAAAGGAAAAGAAGAGCTTTATAATAAAGACCAAAGCCTTTTTTAAAGATATCTTTAAAAAGAAAACACCTGAAGAAAAAGAGAAAGCCAAGAAAGAAAAAGAGATTCGAAAGCAAAAGAAAGAAATAGAGAAAAAACGTAAAGAGTTAGCAAAAAAGAAAGAAGCTAGTAAAAAGAATACTTCAAAAAACAATAGGTAAATGTTAAAAGCAGGTTCTTTACTATATGCTATTTATGTCTGTTTGATTATCGCTATTCTAAGTGGTGGACTTATATACGTTTTTACAATCAACAAAACTTTAGCAACCAGACAATCAGTTAAAGAACAGCTTATAGATCGTTGTACTTCCTGTTTTAATTACTTTTTGTTAAACTCCGTATTATTCGGTAAAACGAGTACGCAACAAGTTGATCTATTTAATGATGGATTAATATGTGAGTTTACAAAAGAAAGGTGGGGAATGTATTCTAAATTATTAGGAAAATCTTTTTTCAAGAAAGATACAATTGATAGAAATTATATAATAGGAGAAGTCGTTGATCAAAATCCATTAGCACTATATCTATGTGATTTTGGAGAAGAACTTAAAATTTCAGGGACTACTAAGATTAAAGGAAATGTGAGACTCCCTAAGAAAAGATATAAAGTGGTTAATATTTTGGGTAATCAACAAGCCAATAATCCAAAACTAGAGGGGAATATTACTGTTTCATCTCAGAATTTACCTAAAATAATTTCTCCCAAATTAAAATACCCAAATAATACTATAGAAACTACTTTATCCAAGCTAAAGGAAAACCAACCAATCTTTCGCGGATTTGACCAGAAAACAGCTATAGTTTACCTAGATAAAGGAGAATCACTGGATAGATTAAATATCAAAGGTAATTTTATTTTTAAATCAAGAGATACAATACGTATTGATGATACAACAAAAATAGAAGATGTTATTGTTCAGGCGCCGAAAGTAGTATTAGAAGAAGGTTTTGAAGGAAGTTTGCAGATTTATGCAGATAAAGAAGTAGATATAGAATCGGACGTCAAGTTACGATATCCATCTTGTATTGTAATCGAAGCTTCGACAAGAGATTATAAAAAGAAAATTAATATAGCCGAAGATGTAGAGATTTATGGTGGAATTGTAATCAATGGTTCGAGTTTTAGAGAAAAGCAAAATAACTTTGTTGCTATCGATCAAAACTCTTTAGTGATGGGAGATGTTTATTGTAATGGTATTATGGAATTAAAAGGTAGTATTATAGGTTCTTTATATACGCATAAATTACAATTAGAAACAAGAAGCTCTAAGTATGCTGACGTTATTTTAAATGGTGTGATTGATGCAACTGAATTACCAGATAACTTTGTAAGACTGCCATTATTTGGAAGTACAGGAGAAAACAGATTTGAAAGAATTAAAAACATACAATAAACATCTCCTTAAAGGGAGTTCATTAATCGAATCGGTAATAGCCATTGCGATTATAGCTACTTGTTTATTAGTAGCGATTAGGTTGTATGCGGCAGTTTTAAACAGTAGTTCATCTTTGAGTTCTTATAAAATGAAGTTTAAAGTAGCAGAACTGTATAATAATGCTAAAATAACTAGTGATTTTGATGATGAATTATATGAATTCAAAACATATTCAATTAAAAAGAAAGTTGAAGATTTTCAAAGTAATAAGGAGTTGAAAAATATAAAATTTATAGTACAAACAGCTTCAGATACTATTGTATATAACTATTTATTAGTCAATAAAAAAAGAAATGAGTAAGGTAAAAGCATTTACTATATTAGAAATGTTAATTAACCTGACCATTATGTCAATCATAATGGGGCTAATATATTTTGCGTATGCCTCATTTGTAAAACAGGTAATAAATTATCAAGTTTCTATAGATGAACAAAATGAATTGACAACAAGTTATGTGCAATTAAGAACTGATTTTTTTAATGCAGAAAGAGTTGTGAAATCTTATAAAGGATTTAAGGTGATTCCTTATAACAATAAAGAAATAGAATATAAAATTACAGATAAATACCTTATTAGAATACAGGTTCATATGCTGGATACCTTACCTGTAAATAAACTTTCGATTTCATCTGATTTTAATATCATTACTAAAGAAGATCTTATTACTAAAATGATTATAGAAACAACGCTTTTTGATGAACCAATAGAGTTCGTAATAGCTAAGGATTATGCTCCTAATCTTAAACTGAAATTGTAATGGGAATTGATATAAGTAAAATCCATAAAAACACGAATGTTAAGATAGATAACAAACCATCTTCTGTTGGGAATTTCTTTAATCAAGAATTTAGCTTTTCCAAAAAAGTAGGAGCAAAGGAAAAAGTAGCATTATATAAAGATTTATCTACACTATTGAATGCAGGTGTAGATTTTAAAACGGCATTAGAGATATTAGCGAATCAACAGAAAAAGAAGTATTTAAAGGAGTTGATTTTGGAATTAAAATCCAAAATTATAAAAGGAAAAAGTTTTTACGAGGCTTTAGAAGATACAGGGCTTTTTTCTTCATATGAGTATTTCAGTATCAAGATAGGAGAGGAGACAAAAAAATTAGATACTGTTCTTTTGGAATTGCATAAATATTTTAAACGTCAGATTAAATTAAGAAAACAAATTATTTCGGTGATAACGTATCCGTCATTTGTTTTAATATTGACTGTAGGAGTTTTATACTTTATGTTAACCTATGTGGTTCCAATGTTTAAATCTGTATTTAATCAATTTGATGGAGAGCTTCCGGCATTGACTAAAAATATAATCATATTATCAGAAAAATTCCCGACCATATTCGTAGGAATATTGGTTGTTATTGTTACTTGTACGTTTTTATTTAAAGTATATAAGGAAAACCCATCTTTTAGAAATTTTAAGGCAAAATTTATTTTGAAAATTCCATTTTTTGGCAAACTAGTTAAAATGGTTTATTTGGCAAGGTATTGCCAGTTTTTAGATTTGTTATTGACTTCAAAAACCTCGTTAACAGAATCGTTGGATATGGTAAAAAAAATGATTGGCTTTTATCCTATAGAATCTTCAATTGATCCCATTAGAAATGATGTGATCAAAGGGGTCCCTTTTGCAGCAGCTATGAAAAAGCATAAGATTTATGAATATAAATTAATTTCTATGGTTGAAGTAGCAGAAGAAATTAATGAATTAGATACCATGTTTTCTCGATTAGCAGATGAATATGATGAAGAAGTCGAACACAAAACTAAAATGATTGGAGTAGTCTTAGAGCCATTGATAATTATTGTCATAGGGCTAATTGTTGGGCTAATAATGGTAGCTATGTATGCACCAATGTTTGATCTGAGTAAAATTATAAACGGAAATTAAAAAATTTAGATTTTGTTAACACAATTTAATACTTTTGCAAACCCTAAATCGATCTTAATGAACTTATTAAGATTACAAGAAAAACCTATGAAACGCAAAAACAACTGGTATGCTGCGGCATATTCTATGACAGAGATATTGATTGTACTTTGTATTATCGGTATTTTGCTCCTAATGGTACTTCCTAGTCAGACTTCTGTAATTACTCAAGCTAAATCTATAGAAGCTCAGAGTATGTTAAATCATTTATATGGATTAGAGAAAAACTACTTTTTTAGACATTCTAAATATACAGCTGATTTTGATGAGCTCGGTTTTGAACCTGCATTAACGATAGAACAAGGTGGTCAAGCGGTGTATAGAATTGAAATCATAGAAGCTTCTACGAACTCATTTAAAGCTTCGGCTACTTCTTTATCTGACTTTGATGACGATGGTAACTATAATACCTGGGAGATCGATCAAAAAAAGACACTGAAAGAAACAGTTAAAGATTAATTCGTTGGATACTGTTATTCAAATAATCATAATACTACTATTTACATTGGTATTTATTCAAGACCTAAAGCTTAGAGCTATTCATATATTATTGCCAATTTTTATTTTAATTTTTGGGTTGATATCTTATTTTAATAATGGGTATAGTGCAATTGGTTTGCTATATAGTTTTACTTTTTTGATCATTACTTTTGGTGGTTTGTATTTGTATTTATCCGTTAAAAATAAAAGATTGACCAATCCTTTTAAAAAGAATATGGGGTTAGGAGATGTGCTGTTCTTTGTAGCGATAATTCCTTTTTTCTCTTCTTATAATTACATCTTGTTTTTTATAACAGGGATGTTGTTTTCGATACTAGGGTTTTTAGTGATCAAACTAGTTGTTAAAACAGATTTAGTGCCTTTGGCCGGGCTATTAGCATTGTATTTAATTCTACTCAAGATCGGAAGTTATATTTCGGATTTTGATGTTTTCTTTACTAATTTTTTATAATTATGGATATAGCTAAAGAAATCATATTAACTACGGAAGAGCAACAAATCATTAATACAGATTTAGCTCACAATTACCAGATTGTTCCTAAAGAAGATAAAGGAAAAAGTACTAGCTTTTATATATCCGAGGCTGTTGCAAAAGACCCTATTAAGGATGAGTTAGAATTAATCATGGGGAAAAAGGTAGAACTATACCCAGTTTCTGCTGATACAATTAACAGAGCCTTGATCTTATATTATAGAACAGGTAATGCTAATAATACTCAAAATACTACTAAATCAGAAAACTTCAGGTCTACATCTCAAGATTTCTTAGAAGAATTGATTTTTGAAGCAAAATCAATAGGAAGTAGTGATATTCATTTCGAAGTTTTTAAAGATGAAGCTAGAATTCGATATCGTATTGATGGAAAGCTTACTGAGAAATATAAAATAGAAAAAGAAAATTACCTTGAATTAGTTAATAAGATCAAAATCAAGTCAAATCTTGATATTACCGAGAAAAGATTGCCGCAAGATGGTCGCATTAACTATGATGATTTTGATATTCGAGTTTCAATTTTACCAACATTACACGGTGAAAAAATAGTGATGAGGATATTAGGAAGAGATACAGCACATCTTAGTATGGACAAGCTAGGAATGGAGGAGAAAGAAAAAGAAATATATCTCGAAGCATTAAAAGCATCCAAAGGAATTATATTGATTAGTGGCCCAACAGGTTCTGGAAAAACAACTACGTTATATGCTAGTTTAAAAGAATTAAATAAAGTAACAAGCAATATAGTTACGGTAGAAGACCCAATTGAATATACGTTAAAAGGAATTAATCAAGTGCAGCTTAGAGAAGACATTGGGTTAACTTTTACCAGTGCTCTTAAAACATTCCTGAGACAAGATCCTGATATCATTATGTTAGGTGAGATCAGGGATGGTGCTACAGCAGAGATGGCAATTAGAGCAAGTCTTACAGGACATTTAGTATTATCCACTATTCACACAAATTCTGCTATAGGAACAATTTCTAGATTAATTGATATGGGAGTGCCAGCCTTTCTTATTGCAGAAACATTAAAAATTTCCGTAGCACAACGATTGGTAAGAAAATTATGTAATTCTTGCAAAGAGCATGCAGTTTTACAAGAAGGTGAATATAAGAATGATGCTTTTATAGGAATAGAAGAACATTGGATTTCTAAAGGATGTGAACATTGTCATTATACAGGCTATAAAGGAAGAACAGCAATTTATGAGATTATACCTGTTGATAATGTATTAACTCAAGAAATAAAGAAAAATTCAACAAATCTGGAAGAATCCATTTCAGATTATACGGAATCGAGTTTGTCGGGGAAAGCAATTCGATTAGTACAAAATGGAATAACATCAATTGAGGAGGTTTACTCAATTATTATAGAAAAATAAAAAATGATAAGAAAAATACTATTAATTAGTTATCTCTTAGCAATCAATGTGTTGTGTGCCCAGAATACACAAATGACGGTTGAAGAAAAGTTAGAAGAAATAGCCAAAACAAAGATAGGTTTAGAAGAAATAACTCAAATGGATGTTTCTGGTTTAACGCTTTTTGAGATCATAACTTCATTGGGAGAAGAGCATAAACTTAATGTAGTTGCTGACCCTGGACTAAGCCAAATGGTAGTTAGTAACTTTTTTGATGTAAAAGTTAAAGATGTTTTTCTTTTTCTAATTAGAAAATATGATTTGGAAGTTGAGTTTATGAATAATATCATTGTTTTTAAACAAAGAGAAATAGTAAAAGAAATACCTAAACCAAAGCCCAAAAAAGAGTTAGATATCAGGTATAGTAAGCAAAATAATTTTCTTTCTGTAAAGCTTAAAAACGATTCTTTACCATCTGTAGCAGCAAAAATTACGGAATTAGCAAATAAGAATATAGTATTGGCACCAGATGTCAAAAACATGAATGTTTCCGCTTATATCATTAATCGACCTTTTGATCAAGTAATCGATATGATTGCTAAATCGAATCAACTGATTGCAGAACAGGATGATAATGGGTTTTATTTTCTTTCAAAAGATACAGAAGTTCTAAACCCTGAAAACAAGGGTAATAGAAATAATAATAGAAGGAGGTCATCATCTAGAGCTTCTACTAAAAATGTGATAGGGGATTTAGAAATTAAATTAAATGATAACGGATATTTAAATATAAAAGCATTCGATGCTAGCGCCACTGAAATCATATCAAGAGCAGCAGGGTTATTGAAATTAGGTTATACAATGTATGACAAACCGGATGAAATAGTAACGACTATTTTTTCTGAAGAAATAGATTTTGATAGCTTATTAAAACATATGTTTAGAGGAAAGAAATTTGCTGTTAATAAATCGGATGAATTTTACTTAATAGGAAAAGAGACGACAGCTGGTTTAAGAGCAACAGAGTTAATCCAATTAGAGAATAGAACGATTGAATCTGTTTTAGCAACATTACCTAAATCCTTAACTCAAGACGTAGAAATTCAAGAATTTGTAGAACTTAATGGAATGCTTGTATCAGGATCAAAACCCGTGATAATTGAATTACAACAAGTTATTCGGAAATTAGATAAAGTTGTACCATTAGTACAGATAGAAGTGCTTGTTGTTCAGTATAATAAGTCCTATGATGTACAGACCGGTTTACAAGCAATTCTTGGTGATGGATCCGAAGACGTAATAACACAAGGAAACATTTTTCCAAGTACGGATGTTACTGTAAATTCGGGTACTATAAATCAATTGATAGATGCTTTTAATGGACTTGGGATTATCAACATTGGTAAAGTAACTAAAAATTTCTATGCCAATCTGAGCGCTTTAGAAAATAATTCTATTGTTAACCTAAAATCTACTCCAAAGATAGCTACATTAAGTGGCCACGAAGCGAGTATTTCTATAGGAGAAACCGATTATTATTTCGAACAAACTAACAGGTTGATTAATACTGGAGTCAATGATAATATTTTGCAATCTGGTCAATGGAAGCCAACGGAAGCAAATTTAAGCGTAAATATAAAACCTTTTGTATCTCTGGATGAGCATGTAACTCTAGAGATTTCTGTAGAGAAAAGTGCTTTTTTAGGGAGAGCAGGAGAGAATGCTCCACCTAGCAAGTCTACACAGAAATTCGAATCATTAATTCGAGTTCGGAATAATGAAATGATATTATTAGGAGGATTGGACGAATTAGAGAGAGAGAATTCTGGTAGTGGTACTCCAGTATTATCGAGAATACCAATAATTAAATGGTTTTTTAGTAGTAAAAGAAAAGCCAGAGATAAATCCAAATTGCATGTATTTATAAAGCCAACAGTAATCTACTAATGATCATTAAACTTTTAAATAATATCCTTTCAGGAAGCAGAATTCAATCTGTTCAGATCCATTTGGATGCTGATCAGAAAGAGTATAGTTTGGTTGAAATTCAGAAGAAAAAAAGTAGTCTGGCTATTGTAGAACGTTATACTACTCAAAATTTTGAAGAATTAACAGCAAAAATTTCTAAAAATAAACCTGTTATACTTTTAATAACTGGTATGGGAATATTGTCTAAAAAGGTTAAAAATGACGTAGGGTATCAATCAAAAATAATATTCAACGCGGATCCTAATGATTTCTATTGGAATGAATATACACAAGAAAAAGAAATTTTTGTTTCTGTAGCCAGAACAGAAATAATAGATGCAGAGATAGAATTATTTGATAAAGCGCAGATTTCTATAGTTGATTTTAGTATTGGCCCTTTTGTAATGACTTCGTTAAGTCCTCTTATGAATGAAAAGGAAGTATATACAAAAAATACCGTCTTACATTTTAATAAAGATTATTCGTTAGTAAATTTTGAAAAAAGACATGAGCAAGATATTCTTGAATATACGATTGGCGATGAAACTTTATCTAGTTTAGATATTCTTTGTTTTGCAAATGCCCTCAACAATTTATATCCAAATGATGCTATTAGTTCCGAATCTAATACAATGTCTTTAAGAAGGGAAGAATTTGCCTTTAAGAAAGCATTTAATATTTTAGGAATTTTTACACTATCATTTTTCTTAGTTTCGTTATTGATAAGCTATCTTTTATTAGGTCATTATCAAGAAGCACATCATAAAATACAGGTTGAATTAGGTCAGCAAAATGTAGCTTATTCTAAATTAGTTTCTTTGGAGAAGGATAAAGAGAATAAAGAGGCAATACTAAAACAATCTGGACTTAGTGACACTAATTTCTTGAGTTTTTATATTGCCAAAATCACTAAAAATGTTCCGTCAGAGATTAACCTAAAAATGTTAAGTATATTTCCAACTTCTTCAAAAATTAAAGCAGAACAACGAATTAATTTTAGTAATAATCTGATAGAATTAGAAGGAACAGCTTCGTCTAATGCTGAATTTACATCTTGGATAAAAGAACTTAAAAGAGAACCTTGGATCAATAACTTAGAAATTATTGATTTTCAAAGAGAGAACAGAACGAATTCTTTTAAAATCAAATTAACACTGAAATTCGATGTTTGAAAACCTATCATATAAGAAGAAATTTTTTGCGTTACTGGCTTTGATGCTGGTTTTAGGTATAACAGCATATAAACGATCCTTTAGCATGACCATAGATGCTGCTCAATTATTAGAAGAGTCTAAGCTAAAATTAGAGAAAGTAAGTAACTCTCAGCAGCGTATTACTAATTTAATCGCAGAGGTATCGTATTTAGACAAACTCATCGGTAAAGAGGTAGCAAATCCAGATATAGTTCAGCAAGAAATTTTAAATACATTTAACGATATAAATACAGATACCCAGTTAGTAAAACTAGAAGCAATTCATAAAGCTAGTGATGAATATTTTAATATTTATACGAATAGATTGATTCTAACAGGTACTTATGGTGATCTATTAAAAACTACTTATAATTATGAAAAAGCTTTTGATTTTTCTAGGGTAGTAAGTCTGCAGTTTTATATTGAAAAAGAACCAAGAACACGAAGAAAAAAATTATTTGAACAAATTATATTTCAGAATTATGAAAAAATACGTTAGTTATATTACCATAGTATGTGTAAGCTTTTTTATAGGCTGTGATGATATTATTGAGGACGATATTACCAATGATGTAGTAACAATTACCGCTCCAGAAGATATGACGCAGATCGAAGGAAATTCTGTACAGTTTAGATGGAATGGAATTGATGGAGCAGATGAGTATCGCATACAAATTAATAATAAAGTTTCAAACAGTATTATTTTAGACTCTCTTGTAAATACTACTGTTTTTGATTATACGATGAATCCAGGATCATATCTATGGAGAGTAAGAGGAGAAAATTTTGCATATCAGACGGGATATTCTTTTAATTCGGATTTCGATGTAATTTCATCAATAGACCTGTCCGAGCAAGTGGTAACATTAGAACGTCCCCTTAATGAAGAATTTCTGAATAATACGGATATTACTTTTTCTTGGCAATCAATTAGTACGGCTACTTCCTATAAGATTAAGATTTCGAAAATAGAAGGAAATTCAGAAACCCTAATTTTTAATAATGATGATAATAATATTAGCGGCACATCCATTACTATCGGAAATTCAGTGATACCAGAAGACGGTCGATATAAATGGGAAATACAGGCTCTAAATGATTCAAGTATGACCTTGTTTTTTTCGCATTTCTTTTCTATAGATACTCAGAATCCTCCAGAACCAGTTTTAACAGAGCCTACTACGGGTGAGACAGGTTCTGTAGATCAAGAAATCAGTTTTAAATGGACTTATACGGATACAGGAGCCATAACATCGGGGATAACAAGTACGATCCAGATAGCTACTGATGATAGTTTTAATGATGTTATAGAAACAAACTCTAATCCGCTCACTACAAATGAGTATACGTTTACTTTTACTGTAGCAGATACTTATTTTTGGCGAGTAAAGGGGGAAGATGATGCCGGAAATTCTGGTGAGTTTAGTGATGCTAATCAAATTATTATTAATTAATGCAAAAGAAAAAGATTAATAAAATTTTGATTATAGCTGTTGCTCTGATTTGGGGAGTAGTTATTTATAAGTTTGCCGCTCCATATTTTTTAACTAATGATGTGGTAGTTACAGCAGATGCTCTTGTTAGTCCCCCCAAAATATTTTTACGAAAGAAGGATACTTTTAATCTCAACATACCAAATAGAGACCCTTTTTTAGGTAAGACATTAAATAAAAGAAACGCTTCAGTATTTATACCCTCTCGACCTCAAAAGAAGTCAAGATCTAAAACGGTTGCATCTAAGAGCTGGCCCAGAATTGAATACTTAGGTTTTATAAAGTCAAAAGAGAGTTCATCCAGATTAGGATTGTTACGAGTAAATGGTATTTTAAAAAGAGTACGAAGTGGGGCTGATATGCAAGGTGTTAAAGTTAAAACTATTTCTGAAGATAAGATAACTCTTCAATTCCAAAAAGATGTCAGAGATTTTAGAAAAGCTAATTAATAGAACTCGTTGTGCATTTAGGTATTTTTGGGATAAGATTCGTCAGTTCGAGTGCTTCGACTTTAGGAGAAGTGTATCGAGAATAGAATTTTAATCCAAAAAAGCTGTTCTCGATACACTTTGTCTCCATTTCAGTTAGACAAAACACTCGAATTGACGCTTTTTTTAATATAATCATTTCTAAATACACAACAGGTTAATAGCTTGTTATTTGATTCTGAATATAATAAAACGATTTTTATAGACTTTTCAATGAAGGGACTATTAAAAAGGCTGTGATATGTTAAAATATGTCACGGCTTTTTTTATGTTATTATTTTTTTTGAAAAAAAATGAATTTTCATGGTAACATTTGAATTGTTAAAGACACTTACTTATAGGGAAAGGGGAAATACTATATTTTCCTTAATCATTGGAATACTAAATAATAATTAATAAACTGAGAGCTAATAATTTGTAATGTTTTTTACGAGTTTTTGAAAGAATCGTATGTTTTTAAACCAATTATTAATGAACAATTAAATGTTAAAAAATTTACGGTTTTGACTTACTATTTTGATTTATTTAACATATATTTGCCCTCCCAAAATAAAATTCAAAATATCTTGAAAAAAAATTACACTACTTTGTTGGTGATATGCAATTTTTTATTTTTAGTTGTCATATCTGCTTTGTTTTCATTTTGTTTTTTAAGTAGATCTGAATCTACTATTGCATATGTTGACAATGTTACCTTATTTAATGGATTTAATATGTCCAAAGATCTTGGAAAGATCAATAATGGGAAAATTATAAAGCAAAAGAAAAAATTAGATAGTCTGTATACCATCTATTCAATCTTCAAAGAACAGAAGAATACGGAAAAAGCTACAACACTAGAAACTCAGTTAAGGTTAGAGGATCAAGAATTAAGAAAAATTAATGAATATTTTTCTAAAGAGGTGAGTCAACAAGTTTGGAATCGATTAAATCAATATATAAAAGATTACGGAGAAGCAAATAAACATGAAATTATCTTAGGAACACAAGGTAATGGGAATATTATGTTTGCTCAAGATGGAATCGATATTACAGAAATGGTATTAGAGTATGCTAATACTAAATACGAAGGGAATTAAAATACAAATCAATGAGAAAAATATATTTTTTTAAATTTTTATTAGTACTTAATGCCATAGTGGCTTATTCACAAAACCTTGTGGATAGTTCTTCTTGGGTTGTTGGTTCTACAGCTACTCCGTCAGGGTTTACTAATTACGGTTTTACTCCAGGAGTAAATACTAGAGAATTAGGTCTGGGCCCCAATGGAGAAGAGGTAGTTTTGTGGACGGCAACTCCAACAGATGTTAATAGTTTAGATGGTGGGTTTATTACAACAAATGTGCCTATAGATAATACAAAAACATATCGTTTATCGGTTTGGATAAAAAAAGCAGGAACTAATGATGGGGCAACATATTTTGGAATGTATTCAAAAGATAGCAGTGATAGTCAAAGCACGTTAAATCTTGATGGTACATTGAATAACAACCCTTATTTTAGAATAGGAGATTTGCCAACTTTAAATGAGTGGTATTTACTAGTAGGGTTTGTTCATAAGAGTGATTATAATAGCACAGTTGAAATTGGAGGAATTTATAATACGAATGGAGATAAAGTGTTAGATTTAAACAATGATTTTAAGTTTTCTACGACATCAGTGAATTTAGTACTAAGAGCTTTTCAAAATGGCACGAACACTCTTACGGATCGTGAATATTTTTATGACCCAAGAATTGAAGTTGTAAATGGCACAGAAACAAGTGATGGTGAAAATAATAATACTGCCACGGATCCGAGTAATGTGTTTATAGGTAACGATGCAGGAATAAGTAATACTACAGGAAAAAACAATGTATTTGTAGGTACTAATTCAGGACAAAGTAATACCACTGGTCAAACCAATGTTTTCGTAGGCAGAAATTCTGGAAGGAGTAATATAGATGGGAAAAATAACGTTTTTAGCGGTAATGCTGCCGGATTTGGTAATATATCCGGAAATTTTAATACGTTCTTAGGGACATATGCTGGTAGAGAAAATATAGATGGGAAGCGAAATGTATTTATTGGTAGTAATGCAGGAAGGAATTCTATCGGAAATACAAATGTTTTTATTGGGTATGAAGCTGGCTTTAATGAAGTAGGGAATAATAAATTATATATCGAAAATTCTAGTAGTGATACTCCTTTGGTCTATGGTGACTTTGCCAAAGATCAACTAGGTATCAATACCAATGCCATCCCAGATGGTTATAATTTTGCTGTTGGTGGTGGTGCTAGTATTGATGGTAGTATAAGGGCAGCAACCTTGGATATAGAAGCTCCGGATAACTCAGAGGATTGGTTGCCAGTTACTATTGGTAGAGAAGTAAAGCCTTTTTTTAGAAATTTTAATTTTGTGGTTTCTCCTAGTACTAATACTAATGAATTGTTAGGGTTTAGTATCATTGATAAAAATTTAATTTCTAGACAGGATAATTATTTCCGAGATGATTTTTCTAGAGTTTCCTATATGACTAATAGAGATCAATATTTTTTCTCTGTAGGTCATAATGATAGAGAAGGGCAAGATCGCGCATCGATACAAATGCCGTTAACAAACTCTAAAGTTGTAATTGCTGGATTCGGAGATTATTTAGAAGATCAAAATCATAAACTGATAGTGAAAGACGGTACCGCCCTAATAGAAAATGCTATTTACACCAATGGTAGAATCGCTATTGGTACTACAGAAGAAGATCCTGGATACGCACTTACGGTAAAAGGGAAAGTACATGTACAGGAAGTAAAAGTTGATCTTCTTGGAGTATTAGCACCAGATTATGTATTCAAAAAAGAGTATGACCTTAAAACTTTAGAGGAAGTTCAGAATTATATTGCTAAAGAAGGGCATTTACCGAACATTCCATCTGCATCAGAGATGGAAAAAGAAGGAGTGAATCTTAAAGAAATGAATATGAAATTGCTCGAGAAAGTAGAAGAACTTACTTTATATACGATTGCTCAGGAAAAAGCAATAAAAGAGCAAAAAGAAGCAAACGATTCATTAGAAAAACGTTTGCAAAAACTGGAAGAATTGTTACAACAATAATCAGTAAAATTTACCACAATTTTAGAATTATGATGTTCAAAAAGGAATATATCCTCTTTTTGATGGGGATACTACTGTTTGTATCCTGCCAAAAAGAAAAGAAAGTACCGAAATCAGAATCAGAATACAAGCTATTTAATCTGGAACAAGCAGGTTGGAAATCTAAGTCGGTTTCGCATTTGTTTTCGCAGATAGAATACAAGGCTACCTTGGTTCCTTTGCAATATTATATTCTAAAAAATGAAGGAAGTAAGAATTTAGCAAAAATAGATTCAATATACGAATCACTTAAAAACGAACGTATTTTAGAAGTTGAGTTTCAACAAGAAAAAGAAGATGATTTACTAAAATCAAAATATACGAATCGAGATTATGAAACCTCAGTGAAGTATATGTCTTTTTATATAGAGAATGATTTTAAAGCAGTCACACAAAGCGGAGATACCATCGATTGCTCCGGAGTTACGTTTGAAAGAAATTTTAAAGTTGCACCTTTTAAACGATTATTACTCCATTTTGGCAACATTCCTGAAGAGGAAAATATACAATTGATCTATAACGATCAATTATTTGGTAACGGATTAATGAAATTTAATTTTAAAGAAACACCTATTAAATTGTAATAGATAGCTTTTTAAATAAAAGTCGAAATATAGTAGTAACATTTTAATCATAGACGACACTATAGTATATACAACAATAATTTTTGTTTGTATATAAGAGGTAAATGATGATAAATAGAACACGATTACACTAAATTATAAAATTATAACACATCAGTGATATGATCAATACAATTAGAAAAAGTAAGGTTACAAAAGTAATTGCAAGTTATTTGGCAATCCAAATGGTTATTCAGATGACACAGCCTATGCAATTACTTGCATTAACTAGTGGCCCCTCACAACCTGAGTTTAACTCATTTACACCTATTGGTACTTCTGATATGGTGAATTTGTCCTCAGGTAATTTTAATTATAACATCCCGATTATGGATGTAGGAGGATATCCATTAAATCTGGCATATGATTCAGGTATTACTATGGATCAGGAAGCTTCTTGGGTAGGATTAGGTTGGAACCTCAATGTGGGTCAGATCAATCGTCAAGTACGTGGCTTACCTGATGATTTTAGCGGGGATTTAATGCGTTATGAAAATGACATGAAAACGAATAAGACTGTCGGTGTTGGAATAAATACTACTATCGGTTGGAGTGGTATAGAATCTCCTCTTATAGATCTTAATGAAGGGATTATTGTACAGCATAATAATTACGAAGGAATAACCTTTAAAAGGTCTATGGGAATTGGTTATCAGTTAAACGATAATGTTAGAATTGGTGTGGATATCTCTTCTGCTGTTGGGGATGGAGCTACAGTAAACCCTATGGTTTCTTTATCAGGGCGATCAAAGGAGAATGCAGATAATTATATTACGACAATGACTGGATCTGTAGGAGTAAGCTATAATAGCAGAAGAGCATTAGAATCTGTTAATTTAGGATTTGTTGTAAATGCTACTCAAAGAGAAAGTTATATGGATGCTAAAGAGCTATTTGATCGAGAAGTTACAAATCAGAAAGTGGGAGGGCCTTCTGGGACTATTTCATTTAATAATAACACATTTACCCCCACTAAAAGGGCAGGGATAACTCATGGTAATTTCAGTTTTGCTGGATCTATAGGACCTTCATATTATGGAGTTGATTTACAATTTCAAGTAAATGGTTTTGGATCTTTTCAGGAAATAAATGAAGATGATCGTGATAAACGAGTTCCTGCATTTGGGTATGAAAACACAGAAAAAGGAGAAGGACTAAATGGGGTGCTGGATTTTAATAGAGAAAAAGATCGAGTTTTTAATAAACATACTACAGTTGTTCCTGTATCGAACTATACCTATGATTTGTATGCTATTCAAGGACAGGGAGTACAGGGGATGTTTAGGCCCTATCGTAGCCAAGTAAGTTATTTGTATGATCATCGTGTAATCGATCAAGGTACAGGAGCAAGTTTTGGAGTAAAGTTTGGTGCCGGTTGGAATTTTTATGCAGGAGGAAAACAAGAATATACACCATCTTTTGGAGAGACTGGGAAATGGGTAGATAATAATAATGCATTAGGTAAGTTTTTAGAGTTTGATAAGGATAAAAACCCTTTAGATTATGAACCCTCCTATTTTAAGATGATAGGAGAGCGACGCATAGATCAAGAGGAAACACTTTTTACAGATAAGTTACACAATAACAATCCTATGAAACTGGAAATCTCAGGTTCTAAGTTTCATAGACGCGCTGAGCCAGCATATAGAGTAAAAGATATATCTGGAAATATAACGTATCCTGACCCACTAAAACCGATAAATTCCTCAAAATTAAAGAGAACCCAGAGAGATCTTAGAAATCAAAATATTCTTAAAGTATCAAAAGCCGAAGCAATCAACGATCCATTGGTTGAAGTGAATGCAAATGCAAAAAGTCATCATACCGCTGGAATGAAAATTCTAAAACCTGATGGAAGTACCTATGTATATGGAGAAACTGCTTATAATCTTAAAAAAGTAGAAGCAACGTTTGACGTTTCAGGACGACCAGATATAGATTGCTCTGATGGTACGATTGGGTTTTCTAATCCTAAAAATGATGCTTCCAGGTATAGTGATCAATATCTTAATAGGATTACAACACCAGAATATGCACATTCATACTTATTATCAAGTGTGCTGTCATCGGATTATGAGGATATAGATAATAACGGGCCTTCTGTAAATGATCTTGGTGCATATACACTCTTTGAATATGAAACACCTACATCGGATTATAAATGGAGAATACCGTATGAGTATACAAAAGCAAGTTATAATGAGGGGCTGAAGTCCAATGAAGACGATCAGAAAGCCAACTATCTATATGGCGAGAAAGAACTAAAATATATTAATAAAATAGAAACCAAAACCCATACGGCTATATTTCATTTGTCTAATAGAGAAGATGCCCGCGGTGCGCAAGGAGAAAAAACAGATGAAGGAACTGAAGGTTATATGAGAAAAATTGACAGCATTTCCCTCTATTCAAAGCCTGAATATGATCAGTTAGGAGAAAATGCATCTTATATTAAAAGAGCACATTTCGAATATAATTATGAATTGTGCAAAGGAGTACCTAATAACCTTAATAATGAAGGGAAATTGACTTTGGATAAAGTTTATTTTACCTATAGAGGGTCTAATATGGGTAAATACACTCCATATGTATTCAATTATGATGGTTTTAATCCTGATTATAATCTAAAAAGTTATGATATCTGGGGGAATTATAAACCTGTGGTTAAAGAAAAACTAAACTATATTAATGGAGAAGTAGAATATAAACCCAATGAAAATGGCGTAGAGGTTCCTTCTGTTAATAATAGTTTTGAGGAATCAACAGACTACTGCAAAGTGTCAGGATCATTATTAGCTCCTGAGTTTCCCTTTGTACAGCAGGATGATAAGAAATTACAGGATGCATTTGCATCTGCTTGGACTATGACCTCCATCGATTTGCCATCAGGAGGTAATTTAGAATTAGAGTATGAATCGGATGATTATCAATATGTTCAGAAACGTCGCGCTATGCAGATGTTTAAAATAACAGGAGCAGGTTTTGTTTCTAATCCAGACAATTTTAATGAAGTAGAGAATGCTGTGCTATATAACAGTGGTGATCATAAAAAATATATTTATGCTAAACTAAGTGATCAAGTACTTTCGATAACTGAGCAAGATTTTGTAAATGATTATTTAGGGGATCAAATTGATAAACCTATACAATTTAGAATGTTGTTAAATATGGTTGATGGTAAGGAAGAACAGTCTGATTATGTTTCAGGATATTTTGAGATTGATAGACGTCCAGAGTTTCAAATTAAACTTTTAAAAGAAGAAGGAAAAGGTACCTATGCCGCAATACCACTAAAATTTTTAAAAAGAGAAGGCGGGTTTATTAATAGTAATAAGGAAGTAAATCCTATTGCAAAAGCAGGTTGGTACTTTGGCCGTCAATATTTAAATAGACAGGTATATAGTCTTAATGGAAATGCAACGAATGATACTTTTGAGGAAGTTTTAAATGAAATAGTAGGTAGTATAGGGGCAGTTGCTGAGATTTTTATCGGTCCTAATGGAAAACTACAAGAAAAAAGATCCTCCAGAAAATTTGAGGCTGAGAAATCTTGGGTACGACTACTTAATCCAAATAAGAGAAAATTAGGTGGAGGTGTACGCGTAAAGCAAATAAAAATGCACGATGCCTGGGGAGCGATGGTTAATGATCAAAGCAATCCTAATTATTCTCAGTTTTATGGACAGCAATATAATTACAATAAAGAAGATGGATCTAGTTATGGAGTTGCCACTTTTGAACCAAATGGTAGTAAAGAAAACCCATTTGTTGAACCTTTTTATGACGAAAAGCCTAATGGTAATTTTCTGGGAAAAGATAAACTATTGTCACCACAAGCATTTAATTATGCCGAAAAACCTTTTGGAGAATCATTTTTCCCTTCCTCTACAGTAACTTATAGTAGAGTAGAGGTCAAAAACCTTCCTAGAAAGAGAACAGAAAATGGGGACACGTATGTAGTCAAGAAAAGTGCTACAGGAAAGGTGGTAAGCGAAAGATATACCACTTGGGATTTCCCAACGATAGTGCGCCATACAGATATTACCAAAGCTAATGATGTTACGCCTGTGTTATTTAATATTCTAACCTTAGGAGTAAGCGATAGAAATCATCTTACGTTATCCCAAGGATTCACAATCGAAACTAATGATATGAATGGGAAGCTAAGAAAACAAAGCGTTTTTCCTGAAAATCAAAAGGATCCGATATCAGAAGTAGAATATCTTTATAATGTTAAAGAGAGTGGAGAGTTAAATAATATACTCCCTGTAATCGATAGTAAAGGTAATGTGATTACTGATAAATCAATTGGTAAGCATTATGATGTAATTAATGAATTTAGAGAACATAAATCCAGTTCTAATTTGGTAGGAGTAAATATGAACCTTACAGGATTTCTAGTACTTATATATCCTGCTATCATTCCAATTCCTTTACCGGCATATTCTGATCATGAAGATATATTAAGAACTGCGACTACAACTAAGGTGATCCATAAAACGGGGATTTTGGTAGAGAAAATTGCAAGGGATCTTGAATCTGAAGTATCTACAAAAAATATTGCCTGGGATGCACAAACAGGTGATGTGTTGTTAACCAGAACCATCAATGAATATGATGATTACTATTATAATTTTAATTATCCAGCACATTGGGCATATGATGGTATGGGACTGGCTAGTAAGAATATTGGAATTTCTGGAGAATTAGGTGCTACAGAAAACGTTCCAAAATTTAGTTTAGTGGATGTAGATGCTGGCAAAACACATTTGGATTATTTCAGAAATGGAGATGAACTAATGACATTGGACAGGAATACCAGCACTGAAGAAAAATTATGGGTAGTTAATGTTACTGAAACTGATATAACATTAATGAATAGCAGAGGGTTTCTCATTAATCAAGAATGTTCTGACTATGCAACAGGTAATTTAAAATTTAAAATTGTTCGATCGGGATATAGAAATCAACAAATGGCTTCTATGGCGTCGGTAACAAGTATGGTAAACCCATTAAGAGATACAGATAATGATGGAGTTGTGGATACATTTTCTACAAATGCATATGATTACAATGGTTCTGGTACTAATAATCCAAAAATTGTAAATGCAAGTGCTGTAGAATATACAGATTATTGGAAACCCCAAAGAGAACAAGGTTTACCTGGTTTTCCTAGCTTATTAGCAGATTTATATGATAAAATAAGTAATGGAGAAATAGATGAAGATGGAAACGAGTTAACCGATGCTGATCTTATAGTTGCGCATAAATATGGATTTAACCCATATCTATATAATGTAAGGGGAGATTGGAGAGCCGTAAACTCCTATGCACATTTAACAGGAAGAAATTCTGATGTAGATGCTCCAGAGTTCTCTACCGCTTCTAATGGATTTTTCACTTCGTTTAGTAATTTTTATAAAAATTCGGAAGACGGTGTTTGGAAAAAAGACCAACAAGATTGGACTTTTGCGAGTAAGGTAACTAAATATAGTCCATATGGAGCAGAGCTAGAAAACAAAGATGCGTTGAATAGATATTCTGCAGCGCAGTATGGATATGATTATACCTTACCAGTTGCAGTAGCCTCCAATAGTGAATATAAAGAAATAGGATTTGATGGATTTGAAGATTACCAGCTAGAAGATGTAATAGGCTCAGATTCTCAAAGTGCTGCATCAAATTTCCGAGCCCTTTTATCAAATTCCCACTTTGATTTTAAACGATTGCTACTGGATAATAGAGAAAGTGTAGAAATATCAGATGAAGCATCGCACACAGGTAAATACAGTATAAAAGTTTCTGGTAGTTCAACAAAGACAGTATCCATGTCTTTATTAGATTATGAATCTGTGGTAGGTACTATCCGCTGTAATACTGGTGGATCTGGCAGTACTGATGAACCTAATGACAACTGTAACAATAGAAGAAAACGAATATTCTTAAAGGGAGACCCTAATGAAGATATAAGTTATACATACGCATTTCGTAAAATCGGATTGAATTCTGACGAATGCGTGTATTCTAAGTATCTTACTGTTAATGGAGTAACTTATAGTACTAATGGTGGTTCCAATACAATTCGTTTAGATAGTAATGGAGAAAGAGAATTTATTGTTTCCGGTGGAGCAACAGGTTATTTTGGATTCAGCACTAACGGTGATGTCGAATGGGAAGTAAATTTTGCGGCAGGCACTTCCAGTAATGCGGTAAGAGTATTGCTAAAAGACCTATGTGATGATAGAGGTTGCAATACCACTGGAAATCCAGTTGGAGGAACAGGGTTTTAATTATAAAAATATTTCATAAAAAATAAGCATATGATAGTGTGTAAAAAATATATAGTCTTTGTTTTTATAATTATAGGAACATATATATCCCGAGCTCAGAAAGATCCAGTTTTAGTTCTTGATGTTTCAGTACCGACCTATACTTCATTTAAACCAATACCTGGAGAGAAATATGTAGTTAGTGGATGGTTAAAAGAAGATCGACCACAGCAGGTGGTATCATATACCAGTAGCGGTATAATAATAGATTTTGGACCTAATCAATTATTCAATGACGATCAGATCCCTATTGAAGGAGATGCAGATTATACTTTTTATCCTTCTGGAGATATTATTGATGGTTGGCAACGTGTTATCGGAATTTTTGAAATTCCACAAGATGCAGTTGCTATCAAAATAGGTCTAAAAGGAGTAGGATTTGGGATTGACACCTATTTTGATGATATCCGGATATATCCATTTAATGGTAATATGAAGTCTTTTGTTTATGATAATGACACGCAAAGATTAATGGCAGAATTGGATGAAAATAATTATGCGACTTATTATGAATATGATCAGGAAGGTGGTTTAGTTCGTGTTAAAAAAGAAACTGAAAAAGGAGTGTATACCATCCAGGAAACTAGATCAGGGAATTCTAAATTAACTACACAACAGTAATAGATGAAAAATAATAATTGGATGCTTTTGTGGTGTAGCTTTTTCCTTTTTGGAATAGTAAATGCACAAGATTCAGATCTGGATAAGGCAAAAGTCATAATCCAGAAAGTAAAAGACGCTTATGAAAAGCAATCTCAATATAATGTAAATGTTGATTATACATTATATGATGGATATGAAGGTAGTTCTGTATTAGAATCCTATGCCGGAGTTATGGTAAGAAATAACGAGAATTTTTATTCTAAAATACATCATACCGAGAGTTTGCAGACGGAGAAGCATTATGTAAGAATCAATCATGATGAAAAAGCGGTAATGTTTGGTATGATGAAAGCTAAAGATAAAAAGATGGCAGGATTAAACCTCGAAATTCTTTTTCAAAACTTTGATAGCGCGATAATTAAAGAAAAAGGATCTGTGTACAAGATAGAAATGATGGCACCTCCTGTTTCTCAATCTCCGTATGGTAAAGCTTTTTTAATAATAAATAAAAATGATTACAGTATTAAGAAGCAAACATTATTTTTTTCTTCAAAGATTCCTGTAAAAAATCCAAATGGTGGAGAGAGATTAACGAATCCAAGACTAGAAGTGGTATTCACTAATTTTTCTCTAAATAATGATTTGTATACGGGTAAATTCGATATCTCATTATACGTTTTAATATCAAAAACAGGAAATAGAATTTCACCTGAATTAAAGAACTATCAATTTATAGATACAACAAGACAATAAGCATATGAATTCTAATAAGATCAATTACTTCATCAAAAAAGGAATTTTAAGTTTTCTTACATTAATCTGTGTGTTTTCAGGATCGGCGCAAGATTCAGTGTATACCGTTCAGCAATCTTTTTCTTCAGTACAAATTGACGAATCGCTAAATAATAACAGCATAGTACTCGAATCTCTTGATACAGAAATAAATGCAAATACAGTAGTAGTCAACCCTCAGTCATTTGTTAGGATATCTGTGGATTCTGATAAAGCTCCGTTCTATTGGTATTCTTATACAATTACCTTACAAGTTACCCCTATCTTACAGGACGGATCCCTAGAAGAATCTGCTACACATAATAAAGTTTTTACAGTTACTTCTAATCCAACCAAAGTTTCATCCGAGTATACTGATATATCAGAATATGTCATCAATAATAAGTATGGAGTTAGCGTAAAAGTAATAAGTATTTTAACAAAAAACATTGAAGATAATTCGGCTGCCGATAATATATCAACTTCTCCAGAAAATGTGTCAATGAATCTTGGATTCAGAGCAAAACGATATGATCCTTTGTCCACGATTGCAGTTCAGGTAAATAAAGAAGAACTTAAAGATAATCAAAATACAACGAATGTTGGTTTGAAATTAAAATGGGATCCTATTGATGGTGCATTAGAATATGATGTAGAGTGGACATGGATTGATAATTATGGATTGGATCTTAGTAATCCTTTACCTGCTGAAGATATTGATCTTACGAATAGACAATTTGAACTAAATAGTACACGTATTTCTACAGATGAAAATTTCTATGAAATACCTTTGATCTATGATAATGGATATCTAGTGTATCGTGTACGTGCTGTAGGAAGGTTTATGGAAGATGTTTCTAAAAAATACTATGGCGATTGGAGTACGGGAACTTCTGAGAAAACTAAAATTTCTAACTGGGCACCAAGTTTTTATTTGGTTACAGCTCATGAGAATCGCAAAAACTGGCAGTTTCAGGCAAGTTATGCAGAAGAAGGAAAAAAGAAAGAAGTAGTTAGTTATTTTGATGGAACTTTACGAAATAGACAAACGGTTACTAAAATTAATAGTGATGATAATGCTATTGTAGGAGAAGTAATTTATGATAATCAAGGGCGTCCAGCAATCGAAGTATTACCAGTTCCTGCTGCGGATAATCATATTGGGTATTATAAAGATTTCAATAAAAATAGCACAGATGATACTTCATATTCACATGTAGATTTTGATTGGAGTTTAGTTTCGCAAAACGGAACAGCTGTAGATGACAATTGCGCTAATGCAACGGATGGTATGTCTAACAATTCCGGAGCAAGTCACTATTATGGACCGCAACCAACGGTAAGTAACACATTTCAGGATTATGTGCCTGATGCAAAAAATTATCCTTTTAGTCAGATAGAATATACTCCTGATAATACTGGACGAATAAGTCGAAAAAGTGGAGTGGGAGTTACCCATCAATTAGGTTCAGAACATGAAATGAAATATTTTTATAGTACTCCTGAACAAGAAGAACTAACCAGATTATTTGGCACTAGTGTTGGAAATGCTAGACATTATAAAAAAAATATAGTAATTGATCCAAATGGGCAGGTAAGCACGAGTTTTATTGATCCGCAAGGGCGTACAATTGCAACAGCGCTAACTGGAGGAACTCCCTCTTTTTTAGAAGGTTTGGATGATGAAAGTTCTGTAGATTTACATCAAGACTTTACGTTAAATCTTATTAATAGAAATAGAAAACAAGAATCAGAATTATATCCTGGAATTTATGATGCCTATGTAACAGGTAAACAAATCATTGCTACTAGTGATGGAACTGATTATCTTTTTGAGTATAACGTACAGGAAGATATATCTTTTGAGCTAGCATGTAATCCAGGGTATTACTACCCTTTTGTATATGATCTTTCTATAAGCCTAAAAGATGATTGTGGAGAGGAACAATTACTTCCAGAAATAAATACGACTGCAGGGACAGAAGACTTAACAGGAAATAATATTGTTGTCCGCACACCAGATGAAGCAAAAACGGCTTCTGTACGATTAAATACAGGAACCTATACGTTTAGTAAAGTGTTACAAATCGATCATAACGTTTTAGATAGATATGCTAGTGATTATAGGGATAAATTACAAGACCCTGATCCTTTAAATAACTGTTATATAGATCCAAGTCAGTTTGCACCATCTGCAACTTTTGATAGTTGTTTTACAACTTGCGAAGAATGTGTAACTAACCTAGGGAATATTGAAGCTTACATAGTCGATGAGTTAAAAGGCAAATACTATAATACCTCTTTTAGTGCAGGTAGCGAAGACGAAGAAGGGTTCGTAACGGTTACTTGGACAGATAGTAATGATGATATTAATGGTGAAGAAGTTCTGGATAGTGCGGAAATTACAGCATTTATCAAAACTTTTACACGAGAATGGGAATTAATTAAGCAAGCTTGTGAGGCACCTTGTGCTACCTTTTATAATGGGGCAAGTTGTGAGGTAAGTAATACCACTTTATTGCAGGATATGAAACCTCTTGGGCAATATGGCTCAGTTGATTTTACAACGGTGTTTGATGAAAATGAAACCCCGGTTTTAGATGAAGATGGTAGTGAGGAAACGGCCATTCAGGATGAACTAAGTATTTTTAATAAGGATAATAAATTAGTATATAACGGTACCAAGGTTACTTGGAGAACTCCAGCAGAGCCATATCAGGATTCTCCTAGTGTAATTTCTAAAATTGTTGTGGTACTGAATGAAGATGGAACTTATACGCCAGCAGTAAAAGAAGGGGTGACACCCAATCCAGGTACTACCCAATCAGGAGCTCCATATGAATGGATAGTCCCTCAAAATCTAGAAAAAATTGAAGATTTCTTAAGTGAGTGGAAAGAATACTGGGCGGTTTCTTTATTGCCCTATCATCCAGAGAATTGTTATTTGGAGTATGCAACCGCTTTATGTAATATCAAATCAGATGTTGACATTTATGATGTAATTTCTGGAGATCCTCAAACTGTAGCTATGGACAGCGATGGTTTTGATAGTTATATACGTGAAATCAACTCGTATCAGACAGCTACAAATAGTAATTATAATCTGCTTACAGGTGATGTTTTGGCTCTAATGAATTTAGATCCTTATTTTAATGAAGATGTGTTTTTATTAGGCGAAAATACGACTCAGAATACGAATCTAAGAAATTGGAGAAGAGGGATTATGCAAACCGCATTAGAAACCAAATACGAAGATTATACGGATAATGGTGCTAATATTACGATGCTTCATTTCGCTTACTTAACAGCTACATGTGATGGGCTTACTACCTGTGATGATAACTCTTTTAGCGGAATTTCCTCTGTGAATTCATTAGGTAGTGCTACTCAAAAAAACCAAATATGGAATACCTATAAAGGAAGTTATTTAAGCTTAAAAGAAAAGATAAAAACCGTTTTCAGAAATTTATATGCCCTGCAAAATGGCTGTTATAATGGTTGTATCGGTAAAGGAGTCGCTAGTTCTAACATTACCAGTGTGATTCGTAACTATACCATATCAAATACTATTTTTAATCATGCAAATGCTACTGCTAATCCTAGTCAATTTTGTGATGCACAAAACGCTGAGTTGTATAAAGAAAAACTAAAACGATTTGTAGGAGCCGATGAACAGTATAATGCTGATCAGGATGAGGGAGATATTATAGAAGAAAACGCAGACGATGGTGATTATTTCAATTACGTACAAACCGGAGAATGCCCTTTAATTAGTGACTTGGAAAATTTCCTGGATAAATTTGTTACAGAAAAAGGTATTGATGGTAATGTACAATCCTTTGTTGGTAATCGAATCTATAGAGGACAATATCTTAATGCAGACTTATTTGAAGCCTTTGGTGGAGAAGTAAATACCCAATCTCAACTTAACTTTGATGGTGTTGTAGAAGGTAACAGCCTTAAACTACAATCTAATATCGTCAATGCGTGCAGTAATTTGCTTACCCTTAACTTACCAACTATAGGTTGGGGTAACACAAACAATTGGAATAACTACAACACCTTAGATGGAGTTGGTTGGCGTATACTTAACTTTTCACAATTGTTCTATGATCAAACACTTTCTAGTCCGTCTCAAGGTGTTTTTGGTTTCCAAATTCTAGCACAGGTGGCTATGGGAGCGGATATCAAGGAATTTGTGTTTACCGGTAGTACTTGTGTAGCGATAGGAGAATGTGGTACCCAAGATGATGGTATAGGCGAGGTATTAGACGACCAGGTTGATAATGATCCAATTAACAATAATAATACCATCGGATGTACGAATCGAGCTCAGTTTGCTGATGATTTGGTAAACCTGATTAATGAATTAAGAAGGAGGAATACGGTTAATAATACAACTGATTTATCTACTATAGAGGAGTATACCAAGAGTATCATACCAGAGATTATTGAAGATGATATCGAAACTCCAAGAGCAGTGTGGTCATATGCAGGTCAATCCTCGGATACATATGATATTGCTTTAGATGGGAATGTGATTTTTTCATTTTCTGCTACCACATCATTTTTAGCAAATTCAAGTATAAGTAATTTTACGAGCCTATATTTTGTGCCTGATACAGGTAATAGAAATCAGAAATTATATTATACAGATACGTCTGGAACTAGCCAGTATGTTGAAACTTCCATTGCACAAGATGTAGATTATTCTTGTTGTAAAACGCAAGAGGAGGTAGTGTACGATTGTTTCGAAGATTACATAAAGATCAATAAAAGCAAATTAGAAACAGGATTCTTAAATATTTTAGTCGCCACTTATAACAATAATTGGCATCAAATAGATCCCTCGGTAAAAATAGATTTGATTGCAAATGGTTTGGTTACTCAAGAATTAAACCGCGTATTTGAAGATATGGTGGGAGGAGCAAGTATTACTTCTGTAGAATTAATTAATCCATCCGATACGGGGCCTGCTTTTGGAATATTAATCAACAATAATAAGTTTTTAGCATTAGCTAATAGATCGGAGTTATTCGTTGCAGAAACTACTTCTCTTGTGCAATTAGGAAGTCAGGACTCAGGTGGTGTATTTTATAATCTACTTGTATATGATGCTGGTCAGGAGAATACAATAGTTACTACATTAGTCATTAGGGATATAAAAACTGCCCTAGTTAGTCCATATATAATAATTTGTGATACAGATACACAATATGATTGCTCAACAAGTCCTTCATTTGAATCTGAAATGATTTCCATCGGGCAAGATTTACATGAGATTAATATATATTTAGAGGAACAAGGTATATATGATTTATATTACAACGGCGGTTTTTCTGTTGTAGATCTGGAAGCAGAAGGAAAGTTAACCCCTTCACTTCGAGGTATTTTTGGGCAGGCGATTGATAACCAAAGCATCACTTCTTTTAATGTCGCAAAAAGAGAATTTGGATCTCCTAATATAGGAATCGTAATAAATAACCAATACTTTTTCCCATTTTCAATTAGTAATTATTCTGGTCCAAATTTTCATCAAGTTACATTTAATAATTTAGAGGATCAAATCATTATTGATGGCGTACCGCACTTTACATTTCAAATAGAGAGTACTAGAAGTTTACCTCAAGGTAATACTTTTCGTTTTTTGTTAGATTTCGGATATTATCGAGCTAGTATAGTCAATGATAAGGTGGTTCTGGAAGATGGTCAATTTGAGCAGTTTAGAGTTCCATGTGCTGTTGTAAATGATGATGTAGACCAACCCTTTGCAGCTGCATCAGCCATCCCGGAACCTAAACCAACTTGTGAAATCTGTATCCCACAGACCGTAGCACCAAAGCCTTGTGAGGCAAACTATGAGCAATTTTTGAGTGATATGCAGATTAATCTGGAAACCTTAGAATCTTCCAGGGTTGAAGGATATACATTATTAGATAACTTTTATACACAAACAAATTTCTGTAACCTTAAGTTTCAGTATCTGGTAGCTTCTTATGATAGGTATTTAACAGAACTAGGTGTGGTATCAGCATTTGATCCTAATTTCCTAACCATAACAGAATTTGGGAATACCCATCTTAACTATGGCTATGATAAGATCAATACAGTAATCAATGCTTATAAAGCATATAGAGTAGCAGAAAGTGCAAACCCTACGGATGATTATTTTTGGAGAGAATTTGTGAATAATAAATATTTAGTAGACAATAGCAGCGTGTGCCCTCCTGCTCCCTTGGATGTTACCATCGATATAGAAATAGCTGACGATGATACAACTAATTGCGAAGAAGCTAATATTGTGGTGGCCGAGACGTATCAAAGCGATTCGTACCAAGCATATCTTGATGCATTGGTACATCAGTTTAAAAGAGAATACATTACAACAGGAATTGATAATGTAAACGAAACGCTAGAGGTAACCTATGAGGATAAAGAATATCAATATACATTATATTACTATGATCAGGCAGGTAACCTAGTACAAACGGTACCACCAGAAGGAGTAAACAGAGACGAAAATTTAATAGATAATGTGATTCCTTCGCATAGCCTACAAACCAAATACAAATATAATTCGCTTAATCAGTTGGTGTGGCAGTCTACTCCAGATGGAGGAGAGACACGTTTTGCCTATGATAAATTGGGTAGAATTATCTTATCTCAGAATGCGAAACAAAAAGCAGCACAAGTGTATGAATATGATTGTTCGGCAAATGAAACTGTATTTGCTATAAGTTTAGCACAGACCAATGGATTAGAGGTTATTGAAAATGGAACGATCAGTGTAATAAATGGAGAGCAACCCCTACCTGGAACACCTAATTATGGAGCGTTTTCTAATGAGTCTGTCCAAGAGCAAGGATATATAGAATTTAATTTGGATATTGGGGTATCGGGTGGATTAGTCCAAAGAACTCTAGGTGTTGGATTATCCTACGCTAACTCAGATGACTCTTTTGATACGATTGATTATGGTATTAAAGCAGATCTTTTATCCAAAGAGTTTACGTTACTATTTAATTCTCCAATCACACCATTACAGCAAGGGTTTAATGATAATGATCGTATAAAAATTGAACGTAAAGATGGTAAAATCAATATTTACCGCAACGGACAAATAATAGCATTTCCTCCAGATTCCAGACCAAACGATCCAATGTATATTGATATAAGTATTGCAGGAAATAGCGCCGTTACTGGATTAACTCTAACTAATAAAGTAGATAAAACCTGCTTTACAGGAAACTATAGTTATACCGATTATGATGAGTTGGGTAGGATTGTAGAAGCCGGAGAGTTGGCACTAAGTGACCAGTATGCTATAAGCAATTCGGGTAGGTTGATAGCCGTAAATACTGGAGCTATTATTACAGAAGTAGATGAAACATCATTTCCACAGAATCTTACAGATCAACCCAGAAATGAAGTAACGCGCACACAGTACGATACATTCTTGCCAGGTACAGAAGGAATGTTTACAGAGAATGTCTTTACTGGAGATATCCTTTTAAATAACGATATCACTACCCGAAACAGAGTAACGGCAGTACTATACCACGATTCTTACGCAGAAGGAGATACAGAGTATGATAACGGAATCTTCTATAACTATGATATCCACGGTAATGTTAAGGAACTGGTATGCGATAACAAAGTACCTGAACTGGTAGCCATTGATCAAAATCAAAAAAGAGTTCGATATGAATATGATCTAATTAGTGGTAATGTGCATCAAGTAATTTTTCAGGAAGATAAATCGGATCAATTTATACATAACTATACCTATGATGATGATAATCGTATTACGGCTGTAGAAACTTCTAATGATGGAGTGATTTGGGAGAAAGATGCATCCTACGAGTATTATGCGCATGGCCCATTAGCAAGAGTACTGATTGGTGATAAAAAAGTACAAGGTATGGATTATATCTATACGTTACAGGGATGGTTAAAAGGAGTAAATGGTGAGGCTACTGATAGTACAGGAGATGTAGGTAATGATGGAGTCGTAGGAGACATACATGAAAAAGTAGCCAAAGATGCTTTTGCATATTCACTCAATTACTTTACAGACGATTATACAGCACGTAATCAGACATCTCCATTTACATTAGCGGCTAATGTTCCTGATCCAGGCAAGCAATTATATAATGGTAATATTAATACCATGGTAACTGCTTTATTGGACACAGATGAACAAGCGATTAATGCCAGTGTGAATACTTATAGCTATGATCAGCTAAACAGGATAAAAGGGATGACCAATTACGAATCCGGTTCTAACGGGATCTTAGCTAGCACAGGTGTTAGTTCATCCTATAGCTATGATCGTAATGGTAACTTACAAACATTATTACGTAAGGCTAAATTATCTAATGGTACAGCTGTACAGATGGATGAATTGTCCTATAAGTACATACCGGGAACCAACCAGTTGGATCATGTAACTGATGCTGTTGATGCTGACACATTTAGTGTAGATATTGATAGTCAATCACCAGAGAATTATGTGTATGATGATATAGGCCAATTGACAGATGATATAGCAGAAGGTCTCAAGATAGACTGGCGGGTAGACGGCAAGGTTCGTAGCGTAACCAAAGATGATGGTACTGTCATCAGTTTTGGATATGATGGATTAGGAAATCGTTTGAGTAAAACGGTAGTAAAATCAGAGGATCCAAATGATAAGATGACTACCTATTACTCCAGAGATGCCCAAGGTAATGTACTCGCGGTATTTGCTACCGGTAGTGATGAGGCTAACTGTGCCGTAACCTTAACATTGGATGATGAGGTAGTAACCAGTACGGGTATTACCGAAAAGGCACAAGCAGATATTATTGTGGCTCCTACAGCAGACTATGTAGTAGAAAGTGGCGCAATGATTACGCATAAAGCAGCAGAAGGTATTACATGGTTACCTGGTACTCATGCTAAGACAGGTAGTGATGTACGTGCATTGATCGATGAAGTAGCATGCGTAAATATACTACCTGATGGTAGTGAAGTTATGGCGCTAAGTCTAAAAGAACATCACATTTATGGTAGTAGCAGATTAGGACTACAGGAGTCTGACTTACAATTAGGTAATGAAGCTGATACTACCGATGATACTGTCTATATAAATACTGCAGGAGATAAACGTTATGAATTAAGTAATCATTTAGGTAATGTACTAAGTGTTGTAAGTGATCGAAAAATTTCTGGAGCTGGATCAGAAGTCAGAGAAAATGAAATTTTCTTTAATGAATTTAATAATCTAAACTCTTTCTTTCTTGTCTCAGCAACTCTAAATATAACCTCGGATAACCAATTAAGAGTTAGTCCTAGTTTCGGATCTATTGTTGTTCCATTTTCGACAAATGGTTTTGCCGTGACAGGAAACAGATTCAAAGTGTCTTTTAATTATAATGATGGTGGCTGGAATACTTCGGAATCTCTTTATCTAAAAATAGGAGGTCCAGGACTTGAACCTATTTTATATGAAATTCCAAGGGGAGTGGATAAAGTCGAGCAAATTTTTGATATTAGTTCACTGCAATCTGGTGAAAATATTGGTGTATCCCTTGAAGCACTAGAATATATACCTGAAGGTGATAATACTGCTTATTCAGTTGTAATAGATAATTTTAAAATATCAGAGCTTATTGAGCAAGATTCCGCAGATTTAATTACCTTTACACCCGACGTTCTTACATTTAGTGACTACTATCCTTTTGGCATGTTGCTACCTAATCGACATGGGAATAGCTCAGACTACCGATATGGGTTTAATGGTAAGGAAATGGACAATGAAGTTAAAGGAGAAGGTGCTCAATATGATTATGGGTTTAGGATTTATGACCCACGTATAGGTAAATTTTTAAGTAGAGATCCATTAGCATCAAGTTTTCCTTGGTTTACACCTTATCAATTTGCAGGTAATAAACCTATAGTGGCTATTGATTTAGATGGGTTAGAGGAATTAGATTATAGAATTCTCGATAAACTTAATTATGGAGATATAGCAATTGATATGTCTAATGCTCCAGATATTTTTGAGCTTAATGGGAAAAAATATTACACTACATTAAATGCTCTTGGTGAGAATAGAAATCCACAATATTATTTTAGTAAAGCTCTTGAACAAGCTCCTGATTTTTGGAGTGCAGATAATGAAGTGAGAATTAAAGCAGGAGAAATGCCTCATCCAGATGATACTTTTTTAAAGAAATTAGGAAAGAATCTTGATGAAGCAGAATTTGCTTTGTTGAAAGAAACATCAATGGTTCCAAAGACTAGGCGCAAGTTATTAGGTATGGAACATCACCATATAGAACATGGTAAAAAAGCTATTGCATTACCTTGGAAAGTACATAGGGGAAAAGGAAATACAAAATATTGGCACAAGCTCTTTAAGGGAGGAGCAAAAGTTGTTAAAGGTGCTAAAAAAGTATTACCGATGGTGGGTGCTATTCTAGGAATTACTAGTGTGACGGCTGGTAGTAGTGATCCTGCGTCAGAAATGATTGGAGCTTCACCTATTGATTATAATAATGAAACTATAGCTTTATTTCAAGATATATTAGATACAGAAGAGCTAGGTTCAGCTATTGATCAATTATCTCAATTTGAACAATTCTCTATATATTATTCAACCTTACAAGAAACAAGGGAGTTATTACAAACAGGTTTATTACCAAGTGGAGAAAGTTATTATTATGATCTAAGAACAACTCAAGAACTTGATTTTTATGATGATATTAAGGCTCCGCATATGTTGATATTCTACGAAGGTCAGCTAATTAAAATACTGGATACACCTCAAAACCCAGATGATGATCCAGCTAACAATTAATAAAAAAATGACAAATAAATTTATAGACACTTACAATGATTACATATTGTCGAAGAAAAACTTTTTCGTTAACGAAAAAGGGTTTAATGCAAATAAGTTTAATTTAATTGTTAAAAAGAAAAATACTAGAGAATTTGATTTTAAATTATTTGATATAGTTGAGAATCATATTTTAGATGAAGGCTCTGCATTTTCTGATTTGTTATTTTTTGAAGATTTGCAACAGAACTCTGAAAACTCTAAATGGGTAGCATTTGCAGAATATTATGGGCGAGATTGGTATTATACTTTAGATTTAGAATCAAAAAAAGTTTTTTTAATAGATGTAAACACCAATTTTTTGCAGTTTTCTTGTGCTACTAGCGAAGATAATTTTTTAAATGCAATGCAAGAAGTTTTAAAACTAGAATCAATACGTTTTAACTCACCAGAGCTTATTAACGAAGATATTTTAAATGATTTTTATACTAATTGTATTAAGTTATCAGGTCTATCTGGAGATAACATATTTTATAAAATAATTTTAGGTGTTTAAGCCCCCGCTAGCGCGAGCGTCACGCTCGTGCCGAATCAGTGTCTCGTTCTAAAAAAAGTTTACATATTTTACATTAATCCTAAAATAGTTTTACAACTTATTCTTAGTCCTATTATTGGTTTACAATGATAGGACTTTTTGTATAATAATTCTTCCATAATTTTTCTGTTTTTAAATTATTTTGATGCCCCTGATGGCGCGAGCGTCTCGTAATGATCGCTAGTGCTAGCATCCATGCTAGTACCCTGTCTCGTCCTAAAAAAAGTTTACATATTTTACATTAATCCTAAAATAGTTTTACAACTTATTCTTAGTCCTATTATTGGTTTACAATGATAGGACTTTTTGTATAATAATTCTTCCATATTTTTACACTTTTGTGTAAACCTATTTCAGGACAAGACAGTGTTCTTTTATCTTTTTTTAGTTTTCATGTGAGTATGAGTTAAACCAGATTGTTGTAGAAAAAAATAATATAGAGCGGTACTTAATATTAATACTTTATAATAAATTTTAAAAAAACTTCAAAATAGGCAGTAACAAAACCCCTCCTAATGACACTTACCTATAGTAAGAACAAAATTCAATAATTAAGGTAGGCATTTATTGAACACGTAATTACTAAAAAAATCAATGGCTACGGTTATATGTGGGGTATGTGTGCCGTAGCCAGATTTTATAAATTAGATGATGGTAATCTTTATCTCGCTCTGCAAAGAGTGATTAAATAAAAATGAAAAGTTGTGTAAATGTTTCCACATGTTGTGCAATGATCAAAGAAGAAAAGATAATTTTATAAGTGAAAGTTGCTTAGAGATAAGTAGGTCTTGATGGTTTTAGTATTGGCTAATGCTAGTTTGTAACGAACACCGTATCAGCTTGGTTTTGCTGAGCGATCAGACAGGAATAATGAATAACATATGAGATAATAGCTACCTGGTGATGGGCGGTTTATAATTAATAACCTAAAATAAATAAAAATGAAAAAAAGAGTACCCAAAATTTTACTTGTATTATTATTAGTTAGCGTTTTTACAGTTGGATGTTCCAGTGATGATGGAGATGCAGGAAGTGGATCAGGTTTTGATTTTTTTATTGCTGCGGATCTTGATGGGGTGGGATTTGATGCTGGAGTAAATGAAGGATCCACGACAATACCTACATACACATTGGCTAGTGGCGGTATAGATATCATAGGGAACAGTAATTGTATATACTCATATGATGCTGGCTTTACAGCTATTAATGATGCCGTTTTACCAAGTAGTTATTTTAATTTTGATTCTTATTATAATGGTTCTTGCGGATCAGATGCAGAATTATCTGTTTTTAAAGAACTTTTTGTTACTGGTAATGAATCATATATAGATAATAGCAGTTCTAGTAAAGGAGTAGAATATTTGTATGTTCTTAACGGAACGGACTATTCTACAAAATATGGAGATCAAACAGGTAGTAGTTTTACGATTACTTCTATAGAATTAAAGCAAGAGTTAATAGCAGGAGATCTGTACAGGTTTTTTCATGTAGCAGAAGGAGTTTTTAATTGTAAAGTGTATAGTTCTTCCGACCCTACAGATATGCTGGAGGTTACAAATGGCAGGTTTAAGATTGTTGTTTTTGCTAAAAATAATGGTTTTTTAGATGCGATAGGGAATTAGTTCCTTCCTTGATGGTCCTAGTATGTGGTAACAGTTAACGCTAATTAACAACTAGTACCACATCAACTAGGTATGTTGCTTATTAGTGAGACAGGAGTAGTAACAAAATGTAATACGAAAGCTCTACTAAATTTAGTAGCGTTTAGAGTAAGTGGTAAGGGTAAGAAATGAAAATTAAGAGATAGGTTTTCTGGTAAGTTGCTCAATTTATAAAAGATAAAAGAAGATATGAAGCAACGTAATCTTACTTCATAAGATTAACACAATGAGGGTTAAATTGTGAATAACTATGCATGCATTGTTAATAAATTATGGTAAAACCGTTTTTTTATTAAATTTTGTGTACATTTATCTTGCTTAACAATTGACCCTTATATGATTTTATCCAGAAATAAAAATCATAATGTATTATAAACAATCACAAATCGTCATCACTTTAAATCTCACGACCCCTCCAATGAACAACTATAAGCTTACGATCATCGGATTATCTTTATCCGTGTTCGTGTATTTCTCCGCTATTTTTTTAGAACTAGACCTTTTTGAAAAAGTATTAGCATTTTTAGCCAGTATAGAGCAATTCAAGTTTGATGAATTTATTATTCCCTTTTTGATATTTTCCGTTTTCTTAGTATTTGATATGCGTAGACGCTTAAAAAAAGTCAAATTAGAAAATGCCAAATTGAAAATTTATAAAGCGATGCTATCTTCTAGTCATCATATTCTAAATAATTTTATCTATCAAATGGATATATTTAAGATCACTGCAGAAGATACCCCTGGTTTTGATGCTAAGATATTGGCATTTTATGAGGATATTATTAGCAATACTTCACATCAGATTTATTCACTTAGTAATCTTTCTAGTATAGATGAATATTCCATACGCACCTCTGTGATGACTGGTTAACTATTGATTGTTTTTTTATCATAATTTCTCAAAAAGAAATAGAATAGAATTATCTTTAGACCTTTAGTATTAGGTCCTTGGATTCTATGGCGAAGAAGATTAAAAAAAAATGTAAGTACGTACCATTTTTAGCGACTTTAGAACAAAAAATGTAGCTATGGAGATTATTGATTACTTAATGGGTAGAGGAGGATTTGTGCTGTTAGCACTTTTTGTGGTAGTGATTGTATTGTATAATAAGATAAAAGATAGACGACAGTTTAGGGTTTCTTCTAAAAAGAAAAACAGATAAAATATGTATATAAAAGATAGGAGTCATACGATTTGCATAACTCCTTTGTCTTTATAATTATATTAATTAAACTGACATACTTTGTGATCAGAAAAAGGACTGAGTCTACAAGAGACATCCCCAGGACCTAAAAATGGAGAAAGAGCCCAGCAATCTGCATTTGAATTACATCGTCTTCCACCGATATTCCCTCCATTGATTTCTTTTTGTTGTTCTTTGTTAAGAGCCGTTCCTAAATTTTTGATTTTGTTAATCATAATGTGAAAAATTTATAAGTTATGAAGTTCAAGATAAATTCTTCATAATAATAAAATACAAACTTGTGGAAGTTCTACAGGATAATGTGGAAGAATGTATGTATTTAGTCAAAAAATACTTTGGAAATATTTTTTTATGATAATAAGTTGAGAACAAGAGTTTGGTATAAGAAAAAGAATAAACAAGATGTAATTATCTACAATTATGGCTTTTGTATTTCCTCTCCTTTTTGTGTTACTGTGCGGATATATTTTTTTACGCTAAGTTTTTACTTCAAAAAATAATAGTTCAAGAAGTCTTCTTATGAAGGAAGATTTAGAGAGGTGTTTTTTGCATTTTTAGTTAAATTAGTATTTGTACATATGAGGTGGCTCGTTGGAAGGATTAAGGTTAAGGTTAGATTTTTATTATGAAAATCTTTTATTCTAATTCCATAGGCATATCTGGCTAATTTCCATGGAATACACTCCAAAAGAGAAAGAATTTATTTAGGTTAGAAAACATCAAATAACAGTGTTTTGGTATAGAAACTCAGGTTAATGTTTATTTTTTTCAAAAAAACTAAAAACAGATCCTCCGTATTTGCGAGCATTACTAAAGTTAGCAACATTATCCAGTTTGGTGTGTTTGGAGTGTTCTATGATCAAAACACCATCGTCCTTGAGCAAATCATGCTCAAAAACTAATTCGGCAATTTTCGAAAACTTAGCATCTGTAAAATCATAAGGTGGATCAGCAAAGATGATATCAGATTTCCGTTTTACTTTTTCTAGGTAATGATATACATCACTTTTTATGGTATCAATATCAAAATCAAGTTCTTTAGTTATACTTTTTATATAGCCCACACACCCATAATGCGTATCAACGGCTGTGATATGTTCCGCACCACGAGAGGCAAATTCATAACTAATATTACCTGTTCCAGCAAAAAGATCAAGTAAGGTAACTTGAGAAAATAAATAATGATGATTTAGGATATTAAACAATCCTTCTTTGGCCATATCAGTTGTAGGTCGTACAGGTAATTTTTTGGGAGCCTGTAATCTTTTTCCTTTATATTTTCCGGAGATAATTCGCATACTAAAAATGATTTAATAAAACAAAATGTTGGTGATCATCAATAGGAGGTAAAGCTTCAGAGAATATGGTATTATTGTTTCTATTCCCGAAATCCACATGACGTATGTACTTATATGCAATAGTGTAACAAGGACTGTTTTTTGAAATGTCGCCTAAAAAAACTAATGTAAATTCTTCTGGATTTAGTCTTAATTGCTCAGCAGCAAACATTATATAATACAAAAAATCCTCACTAGTTTCATAAATATATGAATTACTCAATAGCAGTTTTCCTTTATTGGTAATTACGAGATCGAATGTTCTAGAATTCATATGAGCAAAAACTCTCGTAGTTTCATTATTCTTCTCTTTTGCTAAAACATTATCAATGAGTATTGTTGCAGAATGCTTGTAGGTGAATGATCCAAAAGTTTCAAAAAAGAAATTATTAATATTGGTGTATGGAATATAAACGATAACTATTTCGTGTTGATCCAATTCATCATACGCTATAAAATCATTTCCTAATACTTTGATATTGTGTTTTAAATAATCTTTTAGAGATTCAGAATTAAACAAAGCTTTTGGAACGCAAGTATAAAGGTCGTTTTGGTAAATAACTTCTACAATATCAAAGTTGTGCCTTAGATTTGTATTATGATCGAAGTTGTATTTTATCTTTTCTAATACTTGTTCTGGAGATAAATGTATCCCAAAATCATCTTGTTCTAAAGTAATTATTTCGTTATCAGAATTTACCGTACAAAAAGAAAGTCCATTCAGGCTTACCTGAATGGACAATGTATATTTTGTATTATCAGAAGTATTACTCTTCTTCTTTTGTGTTTGAGTCATAAGTTTTTGGCCAATTACCAGTAGTGTTTACTTCTTGCATAGAACCAACTGATAAGAATGGTCCATCTACACCTTCCACAGATTTTACTTGTTTTTCTTGATAAAGTAAATCTTTATCTAGATCGTGTAATAGAATATCCTTAGAAACTTTAGCTTCAAAAACGCTAATTCTAATTCCGTTTTTATCAATAAAACCAGCATCAAGATCAAACTTAGCATCTTTACCATCAACAGGAACATTAATCATAGTTTTATAACGATCACTTCCTCCAAACAAAGAATCTCTTATAGATGCGTAACCAAGTGTATCTACTACAACAGTATCTCTTGGTTCGTCTATTTGTAAGACTTTATTAAATCTGATAAAACTAGAATCTCTACGCTGAGTAAGAGTAAATTTAGCAGTATCTATAAAAGCAACTAATTTGGCGGGATCTTTTTCAAATCTACCAACCACCGTATTATGAGCTAGTTCTGCTTGTCGAATATCTCTTAAGTTTTCGATAGCTTTTTCATAACGCACTTTTTTAATTTTGTTGAATCGTACAGGACCCATTACAGAATTGTATACCATGTAACCCAAGGCTGCGATAACTACCCATAGAACTAATTGAAGAACAATTTTCATTTTATAATTTAGCTTTTAGACATTAGTGTATACGCAAATCTACAATTTTTTTTCAATCGTAAAAGTTTATAGCCAAAAAATCATTACTATCTTTGATTTATTAACAGAATATGAATTTAAGGATTATGGATATTTAATGAGGGAAACAGAGTTTTATCAGTTATTAAAAGACGATTTTCCTTTTGAACCTACTCTAATACAGGATATTGTACTTCAGAAGCTTTCGGCTTTTATCTTGTCAGGCACAAAAGATTCACTTTTTTTATTAAAAGGATATGCAGGAACAGGAAAAACAACTTTAATCGGAACTTTGGTCAAAAACCTAGGAAAAGCAAAATTAAATGCTGTTTTATTAGCTCCTACAGGTAGGGCCGCAAAGGTAATTAGTAATTATTCGGGTAGGCAAGCACAAACAATACACAGAAATATTTATTATCCAAAAAAAACAAGTAGTGGAGGTCTTGCTTTTCAATTAAAACAAAATAAGAGCAGAAATACCATCTTTATAGTAGATGAAGCTTCTATGATCCCAGACACACCTAGTGATAGTAAACTATTTGAGAATGGATCTTTATTAGATGACTTAATGATGTATGTGTACTCTGGTCATAATTGCAAAATTCTTTTTATTGGTGATACAGCTCAGTTACCACCAGTCAGGTTAGAAGTAAGTCCTGCTTTGGATGCTGATAATTTGTCATTAGGTTTTAATAAAGAAGTAACGCAAATTGAATTAGACGAAGTAGTGAGACAGGCTGAAGATAGTGGTATTCTGATGAATGCTACATCGCTAAGAGAGTTACTAAATGATGGGTTTTATGAGTCTTTTCAATTTAATATCGAAGGATTTCCAGATATTATAAGATTGATAGATGGTCACGATATTATGGATGCCTTAAATGATTCGTACGCTAGTTCGGGTCATGAGGAATCAGTAATTATTTTAAGATCTAATAAAAGAGCCAATATATACAACCAGCAAATTCGCTCCAGAATACTTTTTCAAGAAGAAGAACTATCCGCAGGGGATTACTTAATGGTTGTAAAGAATAATTATTTTTGGTTAGACAATAAAAGTGAAGCAGGATTTATTGCAAATGGGGATATTATCAAAATTCTGGAAATATATGCTATAAAAGAATTGTATGGCTTTCGTTTCGCAGAAGTGAAAATCGCCATGGTGGATTATCCAAATCAAAAGCCATTAGAAACCGTTTTGATTTTGGATACGTTAACTTCAGAAACGCCCTCTTTATCCTATGAAGAATCGAATACCTTGTATCAGGAAGTGATGAAAGATTTTGAAGGGGAAAAATCAAAGTATAAAAAATTTATTGGAGTGAAAAACAATAAGTTTTTCAACGGATTACAAGTAAAATTCTCTTACGCAATTACCTGTCATAAATCACAAGGAGGCCAGTGGGATACTGTTTTTATAGAGCAACCTTATCTTCCTGATGGAATCAATAAAGATTATTTACGTTGGTTGTATACAGCAGTTACTAGAGCTAAAGAAAAATTGTATCTTATAGGGTTTAAAGACGATTTCTTTATTGAGAATTAAATTATTAAAAAATGCAAGAAACAATTTTAAGCATATGTTTAGGAATTGGACTAGCAGCTTCTGTTGGTTTTAGGGTGTTTCTGCCATTATTAGCAGTTAGCTTGGCAGGTCATTATGGTGTTATTCCTTTAAATTCTAGTTGGCAATGGGTAGGGAGTAACATAGCTTTAATCGTTCTATCTATAGCTACAGTAGTTGAGATTTTAGCTTATTATATTCCTTGGTTTGATAATTTACTCGACACTATAGCGATTCCACTTGCGGCAATAGCCGGTACAGCAGTTATGGTGTCAACAGTTGCTAATTTAAGCCCTGTAGTTACATGGGCACTTGCTATTATTGCAGGTGGGGGAACAGCAACTACTGTAAAAAGTACAATGGGAGCGTCTAGATTAACATCTACAGCAACTACAGGAGGGTTGGCAAACCCTGTTATTGCAACTGTAGAAACAGGAACAGCATCTGTGATGTCTCTGGTATCTATTTTTATAGCACCCTTGGCAATAATTTTGGTAATATTACTGTTCTTTGGTTTAAGAAAAGTTTATAAAAAACTATTTACAGGCTCTTCTTGAAAATCGATTTAAAAAAGTTATTTTTGATCCTTCAAAAAGCACACAATTTTGAACAAAACGAATCTAAAAACCATCGCAATGATTCCTGCGAGATATGCGGCATCCCGATTTCCTGGCAAATTAATGCAGGATCTTGAAGGGAAATCTGTTATTCTAAGAACATATGAAGCTGCAGTAAGTACATCATTATTTAGTGAGGTGTATGTGGTTACTGATAGTGATATTATATTTAAAGAAATTATAGCTCATGGCGGTAAAGCTATTATGAGTGGTAAAGAGCACGATTGTGGAAGTGATAGAATCGCCGAAGCTGTGGAGAATATGGATATTGATATTGTAGTCAATGTTCAGGGAGATGAGCCCTTTACCGAAAGAGAAAGTCTTGAAAAAGTTTTAGAAGTATTTCAAGGAGATGATGCGGAGAAAATAGATCTGGCAAGTCTTATGACTCCAATGAATGATTGGGATGATATAGTGAACCCAAATAGCGTGAAAGTAATTGTAGATAAAGACGATTATGCTTTATACTTTTCTCGCGCTCCAATTCCATATCCAAGAGATAAAGAAATTAGCCATACGTATTATAAACACAAAGGAATTTATGCATTCAGAAAGCAAGCAATTCTAGATTTTTATCGCCTACCGATGAGAACTTTAGAGGCTTCAGAGAAGATCGAATGTATTAGATATCTTGAATATGGTAAGAATATAAAAATGATAGAAACACACCATGAAGGTGTGGAAATAGATACCCCGGAAGATTTAGAAAAAGCAAGGAATTTAATTAATAAACAAAATCTTTTGAACATTACATCTACGATTACTCCTAAGATTAAAGAATCGATCCATAAGAATTTTCCTATGGTACCAAGAGTGGTTTTTGGTAAAGGATCATTTAATCAACTAGGACAAATTCTCTCTCCTGAAAGAAAAAACGGAGCTCCTTTTATCTATCTTATTGATAATGTTTTTGAAAATAATAAAACTTTTATCGAAGATAGAATACACCTATCAGGCAATGATAGATTAGTTTATATATCTACAAAAGAAGAACCTAAAACTTCTCAGGTAGACGAACTGGTATCAGAATTTAGAAACGCATACAGTTTTACACCAAGCGGTATTATTGGTATTGGTGGGGGATCTATTATGGATCTGGCAAAAGCTGTAGCGATTATGATGAACAATACTGGTAGTGCTACAGAGTATCAAGGTTGGGATCTTGTCGATAATAAAGCGGTGTATCACGTGGGTATTCCAACAATTTCAGGAACAGGAGCAGAGGTGTCAAGAACAACAGTATTGACAGGTCCTGAAAAGAAATTAGGTATCAATTCTGATTTTACACCCTTTGATCAGGTAATTCTGGATCCAGAATTAATAAAAGAGGTTCCTAAAGATCAATGGTTTTATACTGGGATGGATTGTTACATTCATTGTATTGAATCTTTAAATGGTACATATCTTAATGCATTTAGCCAGAGTTATGGCGAAAAAGCATATGATCTTTGCGAAGAGATCTTTTTAGAAAACACGCTAGATAAAGAAGAAGCAGACGCGAAGCTAATGATGGCTTCTTGGCACGGTGGTATGAGTATTGCGTATTCACAGGTTGGAGTTGCGCATGCTATGAGTTATGGATTAGCATACGTTTTAGGAACTAAGCACGGAATAGGGAACTGTATTGTTTTTGACAAGCTTGGAGATTATTACCCTGAAGGCGTAGCGCTTTTTAAGAAAATGAAAGAAGTTCATAATATTGAATTACCTACAGGAGTTTGTGCAAATGCGACAGAAGATCAACTAGATATTATGGCATCTGTAGCTCTGGGTCTAGTACCTTTATGGGAAAACGCTTTAGGCAAAAATTGGCAAGAAAAGATAAATGCTGATACTTTGAAGGCAATTTATCGAACCTTATAATTTATATGTTACAATAGAATTACTATGAGAAAACTTGCATCTTTTATATTTCACAAAATTATGGGATGGAAGATGATAGGTAGTTTTTGTGGTGATAATATAAAGAAGTGCGTTGTTATTGCAGTTCCGCATACTAGTTGGCATGATTTTTATATTGGTCTGTTAATAAGAAAAATTGACGGTGTGAAAATCAGTTTTATGGGAAAGAAAGAGCTTTTTAGATGGCCATTTGGATGGTATTTCAGAAAAGTTGGTGGAATTGCGTTAGATAGAACTCCTGGTCAAAACAAAGTCGAAGCTATAGCAAAAGAGTTTGAGAAACGAGACGAACTAAGATTAACCTTAGCACCAGAAGGAACAAGAAAAAAGGTGTCATCTTGGAAAACAGGTTTTTATTATATAGCTCAGGCTGCTAACGTGCCCATTCTTATGGTTGCTTTTGACTTTGGGAAGAAGCAAGTAGTCGTGTCTCCTCCATTTTATCCTACAGATGATATTGATAAAGACTTACAATCTATGTATGGTTTCTTTAAAGGGGTAAAAGGAAAGATTCCTGAATATAGTTTTGAACCGGATGTTTAAAACTTACGTGTATTTTCTTTTTTAATGATCTCCTTTTTAGGTTTTTCTTTTTCTTCTTCTAAAGCACTTGCACCGAAAAGTAGTTCTGTACTTGAGAATGTAGTTCCAAAAGTTTTTGCGGCTAAGTAAACTTGTGATATAGCACTTTCTGCTTGTTCTGTACTCAGTTCTTTTAAAGGATGTACATATGCCGACCAAAGAATTCCATTAGAAATAGCATATTTAACATCAAGAGCTGAATGAAAGTTCGCGGTCATAGCGTCTAATAATAAATCTTTATCAAGATTACTGGATTCTGTAATAGGAGCGATAATTCGCATTCTGTTATTTTTTGCATCCGTAATACACAACATAGGAGTTTTTTTATAAACAAACTTCCAGTTTCCTGCTATTCCTCCTAATGTGTCTGCTTTTCTGGTAATAATCTCACCTAGTGTATCATTGTTCATGTTTTGAGCCTGAGAAAATATTCCTAAAGAAAGAAATACCAAAAAGATACACTGTTTCATAATTGTCCTATTTTTTTGTTAAGTCGAAAAAACTGTTTAAACATAACAAAAAAAGATGCCATTTTAACTAACTACCTTTTTCGAATATAAACTGAAATAATTGGTTTTAGTCCATTCCCAAATCTCCAGAATAACTAATGGTGAAATCTTTACCATTTTCTAATGTTAAAGTCCCTCTGAAAATAAAATTCACTCCATTCTTGCTAACGATTATTTCACCTGCAGTTACTTTAATAGATTCGTCGCCGATTCTTAATTCAGCCGAGTCATAGTAAAATGATGATGAGTTAAGATCTGGTGAAGTTGAATGTGAGAATGTTCCAGGTCGGAAGAAACAAGAGTCATCTTCAATAATTGGTAGTTTTAATTCGGCATAAAACCCAACTATTTCTTCATCGAACATTCCTTTTAAATAGAAAACGTAATTTGAATAACCAGAAGGTTCAGAATCAAAACTTACAATTGTCATTTGGTCTACAATTATTATAGAATCTTCATAAACTATTTCATCCATGATATCTGTTGTTGGAATATCATCATTACTGGAGCAGGAAGAGAAAATAGATATTGATGTCAAAAGAAATAGTAAAGTAAATTTTTGCATATCGTTAATCTTTAGGTAATGTGAAAAATAAAATTTATTTATAAATGAATTTACAGATTCCTTTTAGGAATATTTACGTTCAAGAATGTGGATGTGAAAAACGTTATAATAAAAAAAGACCACCTAATAAGGCAGCCTTCTCGTAAAATATTATTATTCTTTTATTTACTCTTCTGTAGCAGACTCTTCCATAGTGTGATATGCATTTTGTACATCGTCATCTTCTTCTATTTTTTCAAGAAGTTTTTCTACATCGGCAACTTGCTCTGGAGTTAGTTTTTTGGTAACCTGTGGAATACGTTCAAAACCAGAGGATAGAATTTCTATTTCTCGGTTTTCTAATTCTTTCTGAATAGCACCAAAGCTTCCAAAAGGAGCGTAAATTAAAATTCCATCTTCATCTTGGAATACTTCTTCAGCACCAAAATCTATAAACTCTAATTCCAGTTCTTCTGGATCAAGCCCTTCTCCATTAATTCTAAAATTACAAGTGTGATCGAACATAAACTCTACAGAACCAGAGGTTCCTAAGTTACCATCACACTTATTAAAATAAGATCGGATATTAGCTACAGTTCGATTATTATTGTCTGTGGCTGTTTCTACTAGAATAGCAATTCCGTGTGGAGCGTATCCTTCAAACAACACTTCTTTATAGTCACTTTGATCTTTGTCAGAAGCTTTTTTAATAGCACGCTCTACATTGTCTTTAGGCATGTTTACAGACTTTGCATTCTGTATCACTGCTCTTAGACGTGAGTTAGAAGCTGGATCAGGACCACCTTCTTTTACAGCCATTACAATATCTTTACCAATACGAGTAAATGCTTTGGACATTGCTGACCAACGTTTCATTTTACGTGCCTTTCTGAACTCAAAAGCTCTTCCCATAATCTAAATTTAAAATCTGAATACAAACATAAGTAGAAACCAAATGTTTCACAAATACATATTCATTTCTACATAATTTTTATTCTTCTTCTACAATTCCATCAATTGCTTTAGCAAGTTGAAAATCTTTTTCCGTAACACCATCGGCATCATGAGTAGATAGACTTACATTAACTACATTGTATACATTGGACCAATCGGGGTGATGGTTTAGAGCTTCCGCTTCAAAAGCAATACGGGACATAGCCGAAAAAGCATCTTTAAAGTTTTCGAATTCGAACGACGTATGAAGCGCATTATCTTCATATTCCCAACCATCCATTTTTTCTAGTCGAGAGGTGATTTCAGTTTCAGTTAATTTCATAATAGTACAATTTTTATTTTATGTTATTATTTGAGGTGTTTTTTAAAGGTCTAATTCTTGTCTTAGCACTTCATCTTTATTGCTGTTCTTTCCCCAATAAGCAGATTTAATGCTTTTTAATTTGGTAGCCTTTGTGGTTAATTCTTTAGCGTTAGTCCCAAAACCACTTTTAAACGTTTCTGTCCAACCTTCTATCTCGTATGGGAAAGAACTATTAAAAGTAATACTGATACTTCTGTTTAATTCTGGGTAGTTTATTGTGTAAACATTAGAAGTGACATCTTTTTGTAAGGTAGCTTTTGCCGAATATGCCTTAATCTCTTTGTGTTTGAGTCTAGAATATTCAAAAGAAGGTATGATTTTTAAGTCTCCTTGAGGTAAATTATCAGGATCGATTCTGATTTTTGTCCACAATTCGTTTTCTAGAATATCTTTGTTTAATGTAAAGTTTTGATCTGCTTCTCCCTGAAAGTATGAGTGAGACATCACATCATATTTTTCACGATTATTTAATTGTGTATATACATGTCCGCACCACTCTTGCATAGAGCTAGATATTTTAATAGCGTGCTGGTTGCCTGCTACAGGAAAAAAAGTACTTTGCATAATTGAATATGGATAAATACCTGTATTGAACTTTTTGGTAGCATTTAATTTTAAGACAGGAATATTATCTGCATTTTGATAATCGGATTTCACTTGTTCTTTACTAAGAAAATCTTCAGTTACATAAATGAGAACAGCTTTTCCCTCTCTGATTTCTCCATATCGGGCTTGTTCTAGTGTATAAGATGTAATTTCTGCATCACCAGCATACCAGTATTTTTTAAAACTTTCTGAAAGCTCTTTTGCCGGTTTTAAAGCTGATGCTGTATTTTCGGTAACTACTTTTTTATCATTTTTGTTCTTTTCATCTGCTTTAATATTACTGCAAGCAATAATCACTAAAACACCTAATATTCCGAATAGGAGCAATGACTTTTTCATAATATATTTTTTATGCTTTTCTATAGCAAATTACAATAAAGCCACTTCCTGACTATTATGATTAACGTTTTTGTAACTAGATTTTATTTTTTGATTAAGAATTTAGGGGAATTAATCAAAAGAATGTTTTAATTATAGTAACAAATGTAGTCGTTCATAGACTATAAAGTAGAGCTATATGACAAAAAACATGTAGTAAATTCCAATTAACTTTTAAAACCTTATTATTTATGAAACTTTTTTTTAAATTTTTATGTGCAGTCTTTTTATTTACTAGTATTATTTCTTGCGAAACTGATAAACAGGATTTAATCGAAGAAACGGGAGCAGAGTTACAAGAGACAAATGATAGTACTTTTGAAAAACTTATTAGTGATCCAGAATGTACGCGAATATCAGGAGAATTGGGGCCTGTCTGTTTCACGGGAGAGAGAACGTATTCTGTGGTACATCCCTTTGGTTCCCAAGCATCAATTAAGTGGACGATTAGAAGTGGAAATGGAATATCGATTGAAGGCTCTTCTACAAGCATTAATGTGGTAGTAAGATTTAATAGTCAATTTAATGGTGGAGAGTTACAAGTAGTCGTAGGGAATTGCATTTCAATAGTACAATTAGGAGTATGCTCTGGTGGAATACAGTGCCCAACAAATGTGGCTCCGTCAAGACCAGGACCCATTACGTTTGATATATTTTTGGGGTCTCAGCCTACTACCGGAAATTTTTGCACCAATACAGTAGCAAATGTACTTTGGATTTCTAATGTAGAATGTGCAGTAGATTATATTTGGACAATTAGCCCATCAATTTTTGGTGCGAAATTGACCCAAAGCCCAGTACATCCAGGGACAGCTTTACTTCAGGTTAGTAGACCAGGTGAATATGTAGTATCCGTAAAATCGGTAGGTAGTAATGGATTAGTCAGTCCGGAAAGATCTATTAGTTTATTAGCAGAAAATTGTAGTGGTGGAGGCTTAGGAGGATTTTAGGTTAATTAATAATCCTAAAAAAGAAACTACATCATACGTGCAAAAATATTTTTGTGCGTATGATGTAAAATTATATTATAACGATACAAGTTTCATTAACGTTTCATAAACAAGTTGAACAGGAAGTCCCATAACATTAAAATAACTTCCTTCTATATGAGTAATACCTATATGTCCAATCCACTCTTGTATACCATAGGCACCCGCTTTGTCCATTGGAGAAAAGGTATCTACATAATAGTTTATTTCCTCTTTTGTGAGTGGTTTAAAAGTAACTTTTGTTGTTTGATTTATAATTTTGGTGGTATTAACCGTCTTAAAACATACAGATGTAATTACTTCGTGAGTTTCTCCGGATAATAAAGTTATCATATTTTTAGCATCTTGTACATCTTTAGGTTTTCCGATTGCTTTATTATGATGCCATACAATTGTATCACTGGTAACCAAAATATCATTTGACCTTAATCCAGTAAACTCTGCCGCTTTTAGTTTGGCTAAATAATCTGAAATTTCTGTTGCTTTAAGATGATCAGGATATATTTCGTTTACTTCTCTTAATTGGATTGTGAAATCCAAATCTAAATCCCTAAAAAATTGTTGTCTTCTAGGTGATCCGGAAGCCAGAATAAGGTTATGATTTTTTAATAATTCTCTTAACATATGTTATAATAGGATGAATTGGTATTGCAATATAGATAAAGAGGCTAAAAATAATACTGATTTTAAAATAAGACTCAACGTTTTAAAGTCCTGATTTGTTTCTGCACTCCAGCTTTTGAAAATAAAATATAATAAAGGTGCTACTAAGAACCCTAAAACCAATACAACTGCAATAGAATTACTAAATAGATATGTATAAACATAATAGATAATTAATCCAATTGGAATCATAGTTAATCCACTAATGAGTTTTACGGTGCGATCTTTTCCTAAAGCTATAGGAATTGTTTGTATGCCAGCATTATGATCCTTGTCTATTGAAAAGCAGTCTTTTACAATTTCCCGAATAGTAACAATAGTAAAAGCAAAAATAGAATAGTCAACTATAATTAAAAAAATAACTTTCTGAGAAGCTCTGTTCTCATCAGTAATGGCAGGAAGTAAATCAAAAATGGCAACAGAAATTAAAGCCAATGCCATTAGAAGACCTATAATCACATTTTTTATAACTAAAATTTCCTTTAAATATGTAGCGTAGATATAAAAGATAGCAGAGATTACTATAAATAAAGCAGATAACTTAGGGTTTCCTATAATATTAGATAAGTAGAAACCAATGGCAACACCAATAATATTAAAAATTATAAAAAGACGATTAGCGATCTTTTCAGAGATTATTGCATTTGCGTTTTCTTTCTTAATTGCATACTCCTTGTTTTCAATATATAGCATAACATTTGCTGCTGCAACCAAAGATGTTGTAGCGATAATCAAAAGTGAAATCCCAAACCCATTTAAGGTAATAGCAATGTCAAAAGGTTCAAAAAGACCATATTTTATACATAATTGTGCTATGGCTATAAGAATGAGATTATCGAATTTAATTAGCTTTAAATATGCTTGCATGAAAAGACAGGTTGATTAGTCAGCAAATGTAATAATTTATCCTTTTGGATATGGCATTAACTTATCGTCTTAAACCCATTGTTGTATATAGAGATAAAGATTTATTAACGTTAATGGTGGGTTAACGGTACTGAATTCTTCGGTTTGTTTAAGACTATGCTATAATTTTGATCTCATCAACAATCAAAAAGCGAATAGTAATGATAAGAATCATCATCATTTTATGTGTAGTGTCTAGTTCCTTTGGGCAAACTAAGTATCAGAAAGACTTTGAAGATTATTGGAAAATAGTTGATCAGTATTTTGCATATTTCGATGTCCAGAAAACTAACTGGGACGAAGTAAGAAGGATTTATCAACCTTCTTTTGATACAATTCAAAATGATGATGATTTTATTCGTTTGTTAGAAATGACTAATAATGAATTGTATAATGGGCATGTGGGTCTTAATAGAAATTTAGCATCTTCAAGTAGGGTAATTCCAACAGGATCTGATATTTGGGTGTCTTATAAAGATAATCGATTTATGATATCCGCCATTAGAGAAGGTTTTGAAGCAGAAAAAGCAGGTCTGTCTTTAGGAATGGAAGTGAAAAAATATAATGGGATTGCAATTACTGAAGCCATAAAGAGATTTTTACCTCAAAGTGTTAAAATACATACTAATAAAATGTATGAATATGCGGCTAACCTATTATTGGCTGGAACTCATAATTCGAAGAGAAGTCTGAATGTTAATGGCTCATTAACATTCAATATCGAAAATGTAAAGAATCATAAATCAACAAAGCTTGTAAAGGGAAAAATAATTAATGCTAATATCGGATACATCAGAGTTAATAATTCTCTAGGTAATAACAATACGATTCAAGATTTTGATAAGACCTTGGATAGTTTAAAAAATACGATTGGACTTATTTTAGATCTTCGCGATACACCTAGTGGCGGAAACACAACCGTAGCCAGAGCTATAATGAGCCGTTTTATTACTGAGGAAGCACCTTATCAAAGGCATAGTTTTTTTTTCGAAGAAAAATTGTATGGAGTGAAAAGAAATACTATTGAGTTAGTTTCTCCAAGAGGGAAAATATATGATAAACCATTAGTCATTCTTTGCGGAAGATGGACTGGTAGTATGGGAGAAGGTATGACTATTGGTTTTGATGGATTGAACAGAGCAGAAATAGTAGGCACAGATATGGGAGATTTATTAGGTGCCATCTATAGCTACACATTGCCAGAAACCAATATTGGATTTCAGATTCCTGTAGAAAAGTTATTTCATATAAATGGAATGCCTAGAGAAGATTTTAGTCCAAAACATTATATCTTAGATACCCAGGATCAATTGCAAAAAGCTATTGAAATTATTAAAGAATCTCTATAATGAAGCAGAAAGTAAATACACTTATTATTACATCTATCATAGCACTGTTGGCACTTTGTATTATACAAGCATATTTGATACATAATACCTATCAGTTAAAGAAAGATGCTTTTATTAGAGAAACTAAGAAAGCTATTAGCAATATTGATAATACTAAGGAGATGGATTCATTGGCAGAGACTTGGTATACATATCTTAGTGAAAATCTTGTAGAATATAAAAAGAATAATATTCGTAAAAAAGAAGCTCTCAGTAGGTTTAAACCCATAACAGATTCTCTTAATCATTTGTTTGTGTTGTATTATAAGAAAGAAATAGCGAATCGTAATTTAGAATATGAGATTCAATATAAAAAGGATATTAAAAGTATTGTTATCTATGAAGAAGAAGAATTGGACACTATTTTTTCAACGATAGATGGTGAAAATGTGTACTCATTTGGAGAAAAATTTTCTAAGGAAGATGAAGTAGTGATGAGTAAAGCTCGTTGGTTTACTGATCTTGATTATGAAAACGAAATTAACGGAGGGTCGATCAATGTGTCTTTGGATATAGAAGTTAGAACTGTGGACTATATCAACATTATAGGGTGGAAGCGAATAGTATTTAAACAGATGGCTATGCTTTTTATTTTTTCGGTATTATTATTTCTTTTCGTAGTCAGTTTGTTTTTTTATTCTATTAGGAATTTGATACGTCAGAAAAAATTAGCAGATATTAAAACTGATTTTATCAATAATATTACACACGAGCTTAAAACTCCATTGGCAACCTTAGGAATAGCTTCTAAAAGCTTAAGAAAATCCGAAATACAGAATTCTTCTGATGCATTCGCAAATACATTAGATATTCTTGATCGTCAGAATAATAGATTACAAAAACTTGTTGATCAAGTAGTTACTAATAGTTTGGGTTCTGAAGAAATAGTGCTTAAAAAAGAAGAAATATTAGATGATATGTATTTTCAGAATGTTTTGAAGGATTTTGAATTATCTGTTCAGAATAAAAACGTTAGTATTTCCTCAAAGATTGAATTTAGAGAAGTGCATTTAAGCATTGACAAATTTATGTTTACTACAGCTTTATTAAATGTTTTGGATAATGCGGTAAAATATGGCAATGAAAAAGTAGAAATTGTTTTTAGAACCTATTTAAGAGACGATCAATATGAGATATCTATTCATGATAACGGGATAGGAATTCATGAGAAGGAACAGCGTAAGATTTTTGAGAAATTCTATCGGATCAACAAAGGAGATGTTCATGATGTAAAAGGTTTAGGGTTAGGATTGTTTTATACCAGTCAGATCGTTAAGGCTCATCAAGGAACAATTTCTTTAGAGAGTAAACCTGATTTAGGTACTACGTTTACTATAACATTACCAATAACCGAGTAATTATGAAGCATATATTATTAGCAGAAGACGACTTTGATTTTGGAAGTATTTTAAAACAATATTTAGAGCTTCATGGGTATAAAGTGGTTTGGGCTCAAGATGGCAAAGAAGCTTTACAAGTCTTTTCTGAAGAACAATTTGATATATGTGTTTTTGATGTAATGATGCCTAAAATGGATGGATTTACATTGGCAGAAAAAGTAATAGAATTAAACCCAGAAATTCCTTTTGTTTTTCTTACCGCTAAAAAAATGAAAGAAGATAAAATTCGTGGTTTAAAATTGGGGGCTGATGATTATATCGTAAAACCTTTTGAAGCAGACATATTGGTTCTAAGGCTTCAGAACATTCTAAAGCGATCACAAAGAGTTCAAGCTATACGCGAAGAAGTCATCGCTATAGGAGATTATAAGTTTGATGCAACTAATCATTGCTTAAAACTAAATGAAGAGCGACAAAAACTTACAGAAAAAGAAACCATTTTGATTCAATATCTGTACGATCATAAAAATACAATGATAAAACGTGAGAATTTATTAAAGGATGTTTGGGGAAATGACGATTTCTTTTCTGGTAGGAGTATGGATGTGTTCATCAGTAGATTAAGAAAATATTTCAAACAAGATAATAATATAACAATAGAAAGCGTAAGAGGAGTAGGCCTCACATTTAATTTTAAATAAAGAAATTTTAACAATCATCAATCTATCAATCAAAAAACGAAAAATCATGAGAACAATCAGTAGTATTTTGTGCTTAGTAGTGTCATTTTATATTAATGCACAAACACCCCTAGATCAATTAGATAAAAAAATAGACTCTATATATGAAACTAGTAAAATAGCTGGATTTGGAGTTTCTATAATGACACCTGATAAAATACTTTATAAAAAAGGCTTTGGGTATGCAGATATAGAGACAAAGAGAAAATATACGGTAAATACGATACAGAATATAGGATCCGTTTCTAAAACATTTATAGGGATAGCACTTATGAAAGCTATTGAACAAGGTAAATTATCAGAAGGTACTCCAATTAACAATATCCTTCCGTTTAAAGTGCAGCATCCTAAATTTCCAGAAACACCAATTTTAGTAAAGCATTTGGCAACCCATACATCTTCAATTTTGGATACCGATGCGTATGAAAAAAGTTATGTTTTTGAAGAAGAAGTTGAGTTAAAGGAAGAAAACTTCACTAAAAAAGAATATAAAGAGTTGAAGGCGATGGGAGTTAATAAAAAATGTAGCCTAGAAAATTTTCTTAAAAATCATCTTACTACTGATGGTGATTGGTATAACAAGAGTAATTTTTTAAAGCAAAAACCAGGAGACAGATATGAATATTCTAATGTGGGATCAGCATTATTAGCATATATTATTGAATTAGCTACAAATACCTCTTTTGCAGAGTATACGCAACAACATATCTTAAATCCATTAGAGATGAAAGATTCAGGTTGGTCATATCAATCTATTGATAAAACGAAGTATGCTTCTATATACACTGAGTCTGGAAATAAAATTCCAAGATATCAATTAATTACCTATCCTGATGGAGGATTTAGAAGTACTATAGAGGATTTATCTATATATCTTCAAGGTTTAATGAGAGGATATTATGGAGAGGAAAGTGTTCTCCAAACATCCTCTTTTCAGGATATGATGTCCCCTAAGTTAACTAAAGAGCAGTATAAAACTAAAAAGGAAATAAAAGATAACTACGGATTCTTTTGGGAAGTTTCTCCTTCCGGAAAAATGGGACATAATGGATCTGATCCAGGGGTTCTAACACTTATGTACTTTAATAAGAACGATAAAGTAGGAGCAGTGTTCTTTATGAATACGGGTATAAATGACGATAAAGATGTTATTAATTCTGTTAGGAGTATATGGATGCTGATCAAACAATACAAAAAAGATCATATCAATAATATATAAAATATTTCAATCCTTAATCAAAAAATAAATATCATGAGAACATTAATATTATTTATTATTACATTAATAATGGGCGTATTGACTATTAATGCTCAATCCTCATTAACAAGTACAAGCACAAGTACGTCTTCCTCTTCAGTAACTGTTGAAGATGATGGCTCAGTAGAGAGTGAATCGTTTTATAGGTCTTATGTCTTTTTGGATTTAGATAATAAATTTAAAATCAGACTAAAATTCATGAAGAATAGAAAGAGTTTAGTAAAGTCGTATTTGATTGAGCAGTTTGGTAAAGAAAATATGACTATTGAAGATGATGCCTATTCTTGGAAATCAATATCAAAAGAAGAAACCTTATATGAAGTAAAACTAAAAAAGAACAAAGTAACAATAACTTTTAATAAAGAAATAGGCTCTCATAGTGAATCAGAAAGGTTTAAAAGTATAGGGGAAGAGTTAAAATTAATTACAGGAAAGAATAAATCAATCAATTAAATCAATCATTAATCAAAAACCGAATATTATGAAAACAATCATTTTTATGTTATGTGTGGCGCTAGCTATGCCAATTGTAAACGCACAAACAAGTTTTAATACTAAAGTAACCGTTGATTATTCTAGCGATGATGATAGTAGCGGATATAAAATAAATATTGCTGTTTCTAATACAGATGATACTTATAAGTTAAAGGCAAGTTTTCCTTCCAATAAAACAGATAAGGTTAAAGAGTTTATAAAGAATTATTTAGAAACAAAAATGTCTGAAAGTTATGGGTCATATACCTGGAGTTATAATAATAAAGGAGAAGAAGGGTACAAGGTTAAATTAAGAAAAGGAAAACTATCTGTCTTTTTAGATAAAGAAGCTATGTCTATTGACCAGGTAGAAGATTTGGTAGATTCGTTTAGTGACTTGAGAGAATTAATCAAGGATTAACACATATGATAACTGTTTGAATGAGTCTTATCTATGATGATAAGGCTCATTTTTTAGAATGGTAAATCCTCGATACAACTGTTCTATAAAAAATAAGCGAATCATTTGATGAGAGAACGTCATTTTAGATAAAGAAAGTTTACCGTTAGCTCGATTATAAACATCAGGACTAAATCCATATGGTCCGCCAATTACAAATATCAATTGTTTGATGCCACTATTCATATGCTTCTGCAAAAGTTGAGAAAAACCAACAGAATCAAATTGTTTACCATTTTCATCTAATAGTATCAAAACATCAGAGGTAGTTGTTTTATTTAAGATAAGTTTCCCTTCTTTGTCCTTTTGTTGTGCTTCGCTTAGGTTTTTAGAATTCTTTATATCTGGTATAATGTCAAAAATAAATTTGATATAAAACCCTAATCTTTTAATATACTCTGCAGTAAGATTTTCCAGTTGCTTATGATCCGTTTTACCTACAGCGATTAATTTAATTGTCATGGATATAGTTTCTTTATTGACTTCGTACTTCCAGCTTCGTACTTCCAACTTCTTTTCCTACTTTAGCAAAAATAACCATTCAATATGATTACAAAAGCTCAATTTGATAACGAAATTGAATTAATAATTGAAAATGCTATAAGAGAAGATGTAGGTGACGGAGATCACAGTTCGTTAGCTTGTATTCCTGATGAAGCAACAGGAAAAGCTAAATTATTAGTTAAAGATGAAGGCGTATTAGCAGGTGTAGAATTTGCTAAAAAAGTATTTAACTATGTAGATTCGAAAATAAGAATTGATGTCAAAATTGAAGACGGGTCGAACGTTAAATACGGCGACATTGCTTTTTATGTATCAGGAAGTTCTCAATCGATTCTAAAGGCAGAAAGATTAGTACTTAATGCAATGCAAAGAATGAGTGCTATTGCCACAAAGACAAATCAATTCGTAAAGTTATTAGAAGGAACAGGAACTAAGATTTTGGATACAAGAAAAACTACACCAGGAATCAGAGCTCTAGAGAAATGGGCAGTGAAGATTGGAGGGGGAGAGAATCATAGATTTGCATTGTACGATATGATTATGCTCAAAGATAATCATATTGATTTTGCAGGCGGTATTACCAATGCGATAGAAAAGACAAAGAAATATCTGGAGGATAGTAATAGAGACCTTAAGATTATTGTAGAAGCTCGTGATCTCGATGAAATTAAAGAAATATTGAAAACTCCAGGAGTGTATAGAATTCTTATAGATAACTTTAATTATGAAGATACTAGAAAAGCGGTAGAACTTATCGGAAATACATGTCTTACGGAATCGAGTGGAGGAATAAATGAAAAAACGGTTCGAAAATATGCGGAATGTGGGGTAAACTATATAAGTAGTGGTGCTTTAACTCATTCTGTTTATAATCTCGATTTGAGCTTGAAAGCAGTATAGTGTATGTCAAAAGCAGTTGAAGATAAGCTCGATAAGATTCCGATTATAAATATTTTGGTTAAAATCGGAAAGAAAATTATTCTTCCGGGTTTTGAAGGACTTTCTCTTTATGATTTAGTTGAAATTTATACAATAGGGATTCTTAAAGGAACATTCTCGGCAAGAGCCAGCGCGATTTCTTGGAGTTTTTTTTTATCTCTATTTCCTTTCCTGTTATTTTTATTAAATTTAATTCCTATTATACATATAGATGGTTTTCAGGAAAATTTCTTTGAATTTATAACATCGGCTTTACCCAATCAGTCTAAGTTGTTTTTTGAAGAGATATACAATGATATTTCCGCTAACCCAAGAACAGGTTTGTTATCTACAGTTTTTGTGCTTTCACTTTTTTTGATGACAAATGGAATCAATGCGGTATTTTCAGGATTTGAATACTCATATCATGTTACGCTGAACCGAAATTTTGTAAAACAATATATAGTAGCGTTAGGAGTCTCACTTATTGTGGCATCGTTATTGCTAATTACCGTAATAGTAACACTATACTTTAGCTACTTATTGGAAAACTTAAAAGAAATTGGAGTCATGGATAATACTGTTTTCTGGTTACAATTTGGAAAGTATGGGTTATTCGTTTTAATGATTTTTCTGGTAATAGCAACGTTGTTTTATTTTGGTACCACAGAAGGAAAAATGAACAGGTTTTTTTCGCCTGGAGCCTTTATGACTACCATACTTATTATGATAACAACATATTTTTTTGGAGTATATATTGATAATTTTTCTAACTATAATAAATTGTATGGATCAATTGGAGCTATGCTAATATTAATGGTATACATATGGTTGAATGCAAATTTACTATTATTAGGATTCGAATTAAATGCTTCACTTATAAAATTGAAGAAGAATTTTTAATATTTTAGCATAATACAAACAATTAATTTAATAAAAATGAAAAAATTAAGCTTATTATTTATTCTTTTAGTAACTCTAGGAACTACTCAAGCGCAGGTAAAGGTTGGCGATGCTACATTGCCAGATACGGTAACGTTTAGTGGAGATGATTTGATGATTAATGGTGCAGGAATGAGAGAAAAGTTCTTTTTTGATATATATGCTGGAGGATTATATCTTAAGAAAAAAAGTACTAGTGCTAGTTCAATTGCAGCTGCAGATGAGACAATGGCAATAAAATTACATATACTATCAGGTATGATGTCTAGAAGTAAAATGGAATCAGCTCTTAGAGATGGCTTTAAAAAATCAACAAAAGGTAATACAGCTTCTTTGGATAAGAGAATTAATACGTTTGTTGGTTTTATTAAAGATGAGATAGAAGAAGGACAGATTTATGATATTGTTTATGAGCAAGGTAAGGGAAGTGTAATCTATAAAGATGGAGTAGAAAAAGGATTTGTAGAAGGATTAGACTTTAAAAAAGCATTATTTAACATATGGATTGGAGATAATCCTGCTGACAAAGGGTTGAAAAATGAAATGCTAGGTGCTTTTTAGGATAAAAAGTTGTTTTTTAGCGATGAAATACACAAATTAACATTTTTTTTCAATTCTTACTGTGCGTGCATAATATATTTTATTACTTTTGTAGTAAAAGAAAGAAAAATTAGTATTAATACACCCCAATAAAATTTTAACAAAGATGAAAAAAATTACTTTACTAGTTGTAGCGTTTGTTTCTTTAACGACTGCTACAGCGCAAATCAGAATCGGTAAAGCTGTATTACCTTACGAAGAAAGTTTCGGAGATGCAGATCTTAAGTTAAATGGAGCGGGGATGCGTGAAATGCTTTGGATCGATTTATACGCAGGAGGACTTTATTTACAGAAAAAAAGTAAAGACCCAAGAGCTATTTTGGATGCAAATGAAACGATGTCTATAAAATTGAACATAGTATCTGGTTTTGTGACTCAAAAGAAAATGATCAAAGCAGTTCAAGACGGTTTTAAGAAAGCGACGTTTGGTAATACAACAGCGCTAGATGAAAGAATCAACATGTTCATCAAATTTTTTAATGAACCTATCGTTAAAAACGACATTTTTGATATTGTATATATAAAAGATAAAGGAGTAAAAGCTTTTAAGAATGGAAAAGAACTTGGACTTATTGAAGGAAGAGACTTTAAATATGCTTTATTTAAAATATGGTTAGGGGATGAACCCGCTAGTGAAGGAATTAAGAATGGAATGTTAGGGCTTCAATAGTTCTTTATTCTATTGTCTAGTCCTAAATAATCTGTATCGATATTTCAGAACGGGACATATATAGTATTAAAAAAGCTATCTGAATTTCAGATAGCTTTTTTTTTAGCATCATATTTTCTATATTGAAACTTAAAACTATTAATCAGATGAACTTATCTAAAATTCTTATTATAGCCTTGATATTTGTAACAAATTTTGCCAATGCTCAGAGTGAAATTATTGGTAAATGGAAAACCATCGATGATAATACAGGAGAGGCTAAATCAATCGTATTAATTTATAAGAAAGGAAGTGAAATATACGGTAAAATCGACAGAATTTTAAAAGAATCTGACCGCGATAAGCTATGTCAAGAATGTGAAGGAGAGGATTATAATAAACCAATAGAAGGAATGGTAATTCTCAAAGGTTTGCAAAAAGATGGAGACGAATATGAGGATGGAACCATTATGGATCCAGAAAATGGAAAAGTCTACAGATGTAAAATATGGGTTGATGAACAAGATCCTAATGTATTGAATGTTAGGGGGTATATAGCATTTTTATTTAGAACGCAGCAATGGGTTAAAGCCTGATCTTATGAAGTAAAATCTTCCTTAAAGGAAAATTTTAACATTTCTGATTGTTAGTTTTTTTAAAATTATAGAACTAATAACTTATAATTTTAAAAAAACTAGACCATGAAAAAAATAATTACCCTATGTATCTTATTAGTTGTTACAACTATCACAACTGCACAAATCAGAGTTGGAGATGCAGTCGTTCCTTATAAAGTAACTTTTGAAGGAGAAGAACTTACTCTTAACGGAGCTGGTGTGCGAAAAGTATTAGGAGTAGAAACATATTCTGGAGGATTGTATACTGTAAATAAGTATAGTGATGATAGAAAAGTTTTAGATGCGGATGAAAGTATGTCAATTCGACTAGTAATCAATTCTAAGAAAGTGACTAATAAAAGAATGAAAAAGGTGTTTAGAAAAGGTTTTGATGATGCAATGTTTGGTAATACTCAGAGTCTAGACACGAGAATTGATAAGTTTTTAGAGATATTCGGAAGTAGTACTCAGATTAATGATTTTTTTGATCTAGTATATATAAAAGGAAAAGGAATTAGAACTTTTAAAAATGGGGAAGAAGTTGGATACATAGAAGGACGAGATTTTAAATATGCGTTATTTAAAATTTGGTTAGGTGATGAGCCGGCGTGTAAGCTAATTAAAGGTGGAATGCTAGGACAGAACGGATAAATAAATTTACAACGAAATAAACAAAAGCCTGATCAATTGATCAGGCTTTTGTTGTATGTAATAGGGTTAAAGATGTATTTTTGTAATCGGTGTTAGAATCAAAAGTATTGATGACGTATTTTATAGATGTAATCCTTCCTATTCCTCTTGATAAAGAGTTTACTTATAGTATTAATGAAAATGAAGCTCATTTCTTAAAACCAGGAATGAGAGTTGCTGTACAATTTGGTAAAAGTAAAGTGTACGCAGCATTGGTTACAAAAATACATCAAATAGCACCTCAAGTATACGAAGCTAAAGAAATAGAGCATATTTTGGACGAAACTCCTATCGTTACAACACATCAATTGGAGCTTTGGTCTTGGATTTCTGAATATTATATGTGCTCAAAAGGTGAGGTTATGCGAGCGGCACTTCCAAGTGCATTTTTATTAGAGAGTGAAACAATTATTCTAAGAAATGATAATGCTTCAGTTGATGAAAGTTTATTAAAAGATGATGAGTTTCTCTTATATGAAGCACTACAACATCAAAGCTTACTGCGTATACAAGAAGTAATGGATATCATTGGTAAGAAAAGTGTACTTCCTCTGATTAAAAGATTAATAGAAAAACAAGTAATTACAGTTCAAGAAGAGATTTACGAACAATACAAACCAAAGCTGGTAAGATACGTTAAACTACAATCCGAGTATACAAGCGAAGAAGGTTTACAATCATTATTAGACTCCTTGACCCGTGCCCCTAAGCAAAGAGATGTCTTAATGCACTTGTTTATGCTACAGGCAAAGAGTAAGAATGCAATCAAAGTGAGTGAACTTGTAAAAGTGGCAAATAGCAATGCGGGAGTTATTAAGGTGTTGATAGATAAAAATATATTAGAAGAATATCATTTACAGACAGATAGAATTCAATATAAACAGGATTCGGTTAATGCTACTAAAGAATTAAACATACACCAACAGCAAGCTCTAAAAGAGGTTAGAGAAAGTCTTATACAAAAGGATGTTTGTTTACTGCATGGAGTAACTTCTTCAGGAAAGACTGAAGTGTATGTAAAATTGATCGAAGAGGAGTTACAAAAAGGGAAACAAGTTCTGTATTTGTTACCAGAGATTGCGTTAACGACTCAACTAATAACAAGATTGCGAGAATATTTTGGAGAGAGATTAGCAGTGTATCATTCTAAATATTCTGTAAATGAGAGGGTAGAAGCTTGGAATAATGTAAAAGATGCTAAGTCCAAAGCTCAAATTGTTATTGGAGCAAGATCTTCAATCTTTCTTCCTTTTACGAATCTTGGATTAATCATTATAGATGAAGAACATGAAAGTTCGTTTAAGCAATATGATCCAGCACCCAGGTATCACGCTAGAGATACAGCTGTTGTGCTATCCAATATGTTTCATGCGAAAGTAATGTTGGGGTCTGCTACACCAGCATTAGAGTCGTATTATAATGCGAAGCAGGGAAAATATGGGTTGGTAGAATTAACCAGACGATATGGCGATGTGTTAATGCCAGACATAAATTTGGTCGATCTTAAGACCAAATACAAAAAGAAGGAAATGACGGGTCATTTTAGTGACACCTTGTTAACTGCTATTCAGGAGGCGTTAAAAGAGCAAGAACAGGTTATTCTGTTCCAAAATAGGAGAGGGTATTCTCCTGTGGTAGAATGTAATACTTGTGGGCATTCACCTCAGTGTCCTAATTGTGATGTTAGTCTTACTTATCATAATTATCGGAATCAGTTGCGATGCCATTATTGTGGGTATCATATAGCAATGCTACAGAAATGCATGGTGTGCGATAGTAATGAGTTGTCCACCAAAGGCTTTGGAACAGAACAAATAGAGAATGAACTTAAGGAATTATTTCCTGATCATAATATTGGTAGGATGGATCAGGATACCACCAGAGGAAAACATGGATATGAAAAAATAATAAACAAATTTGAAGAAGGAGAAATAGATATCTTGGTGGGCACCCAGATGTTAAGTAAAGGATTAGATTTTAGAAATGTAACTCTGGTTGGAATTATGAATGCTGATAACCTTCTTAATTTCCCAGATTTTAGAGCACATGAGCGAAGCTTCCAATTGATGCTACAAGTAGCAGGTAGAGCTGGGAGAACTCGTAAAAGAGGAAAAGTATTGATCCAGACCTATAATCCATTCCATCAAATTCTTCAACAAGTGTCGGTTAATGATTATACCGCAATGTATAAAGATCAAATAGAGGATCGATATCAATTTAAGTATCCTCCTTTTTATCGTATTATTAAGATTACAGGTCGTCATAAAGACTATAACAAAGTCAATGAAGCTACGATGTGGTTAGCAAAATCATTAGCGATATCTTTTAAAGAAAATGTTCTGGGACCTGAATTTCCTCCTATTTCCAGAATAAGAAATCAGTACAATAAGAATATCTTAATAAAAATACCCCAGGGGCAATCACTAAAGAAAACTAAAGAAGTGATCAAAAAAATACAAAACTCCTTTAAAAGTATTAAAGAGTTTTCTGGAGTAAGGATTATAATTAACGTAGATAATTATTAACGAAATATTACTTTCTTAAACAGAAAAAGCCCCACTTTAGAAAAAGTGAGACTTTTATAATATATAATAAACATTCCTCTATCCGCTTAATGCTTCAATTAAAGAATGCTTTTTATGTCTACTTAACGGGATCTTTTCATCAGCAATCTCTATATTACGACTGTTATAGCGCTCTACTTTATCAAGATTTACGATATAAGATTTGTGTATTCTAAGAAAACGATCATTAGGAAGTTCTGCCTCAAAAGATTTCATTGTTGCCAATACCACTATAGGATCACCATCTTCCATTATTAATTTTACATAGTCGCCTAAAGCTTCAACATACTTTAATTGACTTAAAAATATTTTACGCTTTTTGAGATTACTTTTCACAAAAATATAATCATCATCTTCTAGAGAGGCTTGTTCAGAATTTAAACGAGACATGCTCAATGCTTTTTCCACAGCAGCGTTAAATCGATCCTTTTTAAGAGGTTTTCTTAAATAATCAATAGCATCATAGTCAAAAGCTTTAAAAGCATATTTAGTTTTTCCAGTTACAAAAATTATATGAGGTTTATTTTCTAAATCATCTAAAAGATCAAATCCTGTAAGGATTGGCATTTCTATATCTAAAAATAATAAATCCACCGGAGTATCTAATAATCCGTTTTTTGTCTCAATAGCATTGTTCCATTCAGCCACCAATTCTAGTGATGAATGTTCATCTATTAATTTAACAATAGCTAGTCTTTGTAGACGGGAATCGTCCACTACTGCACATTTTAATTGAGATTGTTCCACTTGCATAGGTTAATATTCTATACAATATTAATGAATATATATTATTTCCACAAACATTTTACGCTTTTTGTCGATAAAAGATGTGTTTCGTCGAAGTGTATTTTAGTTTGAAAATCAAAAAAATAGTGTTACTTTTGCAGCCAATTTAATTAAAAATAGATTTTTTATGAATCATTATGAAACTGTTTTCATCTTGAATCCCGTTTTATCTGAAGAGCAGATAAAGGAAACAGTTAAGAAATACGAAGACATTCTTGTTTCTAACGGCGCCAAGATGATATCAAAAGAAGACTGGGGGCTAAAAAAGCTTGCTTACGCAATCCAGCACAAGAAAAGTGGTTTTTATCACATGTTTGAGTACACTGTACCAGGAGAAGCTATAAACACAGTAGAGGTTGAGTTCAGAAGAGACGAAAGAATAATGCGTTATCTTACCGTTCGTTTAGACAAGTATGCAATTGCTTGGGCTGAAAAGAGAAGAAATAGAAACAAACAAAAAGCTTAATTATGTCATCTATAGAACAACAAGCTAAAGGAAAAAAAGATGGAGAGATTAGATATCTTACTCCATTAAATATAGATACTGCAAAAACGAAGAAGTATTGTCGTTTTAAAAAATCAGGAATCAAATATATTGATTATAAAGATCCTGATTTTTTAATGGCTTTCGTAAATGAACAAGGTAAATTGTTACCTCGTCGTCTTACAGGAACTTCTTTAAAATATCAACGTAAAGTGAGTGTTGCTGTAAAAAGAGCTAGACATTTAGCATTAATGCCATACGTTGGTGATTTATTAAAATAAAATTCGTCATAACATTATGGAACTTATATTAAAGAAAGACGTTGAGAATCTAGGATTTGCAGACGATGTAGTAGAGGTGAAGAACGGTTATGGACGTAACTTTTTGATTCCCGGAGGTTTAGCTGTATTAGCAACTCCATCTGCTAAGAAAGTATTAGAAGAAACGTTAAAACAGCGTGCTTTCAAAGAGAAAAAGGAAATTGAAGATGCTGAAAAAATAGCTAAGAAAATAACTGAGTTCGAAATCAAGATCGCTGCTAAGGTGGGATCTGGAGATAAATTATTCGGTTCTGTTTCTAACGCTGATGTTTCAGAAGCTATAGCAAAACAAGGTGTAGAGCTAGAGAAGAAGTTTATTACTGTACCAGGAGGAACTATCAAACGTTTAGGTCAGTATGAGGCATCTGTTCGTTTACACAGAGCAGTAATTGCTCCAGTTGCTTTTGAGATTGTAGCTCAAGCTAAATAGTTTGAAAATCTCATAATCAGTTAATAACTGGTTTATAAGAATATAGAAAACCGCTCTTTTGAGCGGTTTTTTTTGTTTATTTTGATTGTATTCACACAAAAATATCAATCAATGAAAAAAACGCTAATCACTTTGGTTTTTGCATTTTTGGCAATAACAATTGAAGCTCAGGTAACAACATCGAACATTTCTGGTTTAGTATATGACAATGCGAACCAGTTATTACCTGGAGCAAATATTACTGCGGTACACTCCCCAACAGGAACTACATATGGAGGAACTACTAATTTTGATGGTCGTTTTGACCTTATTAATTTAAGAGTTGGTGGTCCATATAGAGTAACTATAAGTTATATAGGTTTTAAGAAAAAAGTATATGACGAGGTTTTTCTTCAATTAGGCCAAACCTATAATATAGATGTGGTCATGATAGAAGATGATAATCAGCTAGAGGAGGTTGTGATCACCACCAGTAAAAATGCTACGTTTAGTAGTGAAAGAACAGGAGCGGAAACAAGTATTGGTAAAAGGGAATTAAAATCTTTACCCACAATCACACGCTCTGCAGCGGATTTTTATCGCTTAGAACCAACTGCTTCTAGTAATGGATCCTTTGGAGGAAGAAATGATCAGTTTAATAACTTTAGTTTAGACGGGTCTATTTTTAATAATCCTTTTGGTTTGGATGCAGCAACTCCTGGAGGTCAGACAAACGCTCAGCCCATTTCACTGGATGCAATAGATCAGATTCAAGTATCAACTGCGCCTTATGATGTAACTCAGGCAGGATTTACAGGTGCATCTGTTAATGCAGTTACTAAAAGTGGTACCAACGAATGGAAAGGTACAGTTTATGGCTTTTATCGTAATCAGGATATGACAGGGGATCAGGTAAGTGGAGACGAGATTATAGTGCCTGATTTAACTCAGGCTCAGTATGGTCTAAGTATAGGTGGGCCAATAATAAAAAACAAATTATTCGTTTTCGGGAATTTTGAAATAGATGATCGTGAAGATTTAGGTTCTAATTTCATAGCGGAAAGACCCGGATTAACAGGAGCAAATGTATCTCGTGTTTCAGCTGATGATTTGGATTATGTTTCGCAACAACTTAGCTTGTTAGGTTATGAAACAGGGGTATATGAAGGCTATACGCATAATACAGAATCTACGAAAGGTATTTTGAAATTAGATTGGAATATCAGTAATAATCATCGGTTAGCCTTGATTTATAATTTTCTAGACGCTTCACGTGATCTTCCCGGAAATCCAGAAGCAATCGGAAGAAGAGGACCAGATTTCACAACCTTACAGTTCAGAAATTCAGGATATAGTATTAATAATAAAATTAGTTCATTTTTGGTAGAATTGAATTCCAATTTTAGAGGAAACATATCAAATAAATTTCAGGCTGGATATACATTTTTTGATGATAATAGAGATCCTTTCTCTACACCTGCACCTCCAATTAATATTCAGCAGGACGGTGTTCGATATATAGTTGCGGGACATGAACCTTTTTCTATTAATAATAGATTAGAACAAAAAGTGTATCAGATAACTAATAATCTTAATATTGTAACAGGTAAGCATACGATTACCTTAGGAGGGAGTTTTGAACGATTCGAGTTTGATAACTCTTTTAATCTTGGAGTATATACTTATTTTAATGCTGATGGAGGTGTTGGTACATTTGCACCTGATTTTGATAGTGTTCGTATTACAGCTGGTTCTACGAATAGCTTCGAACGAGCAATAAATAATGGGTTGATTGCAGAGGCATTGGCAAATGCTCAAAACATTTTTGATACAAATAATACAACAGATAATTGGGCATTAGCAGAAACTAATGTTGGTCAATTGGCTTTCTACGCCCAAGATAAATGGCGAATGAGTGATAATTTTACACTGACATATGGCATAAGAGTTGATCAGCCGTTGTTTTTTGATACTAGAGATAAAATTGCAGAAAACATAGAAAGAGCCGCTGGTGGAACATTTCCTGAGGGTAATTACCAACCAGAAATTACATATTTCGATGAAAACGGAACTCCAACTAATTTGAATAGTTTGGATTTACCATCTAAAAAGTTATTGATTTCTCCACGTTTAGGATTTAATTATGATGTAAAAGGAGATAAGACATTACAAATAAGAGGAGGTACAGGTATTTTTACGGGACGTCTTCCTTTTGTTTGGATCGGTAATCAGGTAGCGAATCCTAATTTCTTTTTCTACACTACTTCGGCACCTAATTTTAAGTTTCCACAAGTTTTTAGAAATAGCTTAGGAGTTGATTATAAATTTAAAAAGGGATTGATTGCTTCTACAGATATTATTTATACCGAAGATATTAATGCGCAAATGGTTAGAAACTATGGACTAGCGAATCCTTCGGGAACACTCAACGGGGTAGATGGTAGACCAATTTACTTACCATCTGACAGGGCGGTTAATGAATTTGGAGGTACGACGAATGCGTATGTGTTTACAAATACTAGCGTAGGATATTCATTTAATTGGTCTTTTAAATTACAGAAGAATTTTAAGAATGGATTATTTGCTAGTGTTGCTTATAATTTCTTAGAAGCAGAAGATGCAAGCTCACTAGATGCAGAAATCTCTAGTGACGCGTATGACAGAAATCCTGCTATTGGGAATGTTAATCAAGCGGTAAGTACTGCATCCAGATATGGTGATAAGCATAGGGTAGTAGGGCAAATCAATAAATCTTTTAACTACGGAAAAAATAAACAATGGAGGACTTCATTAGGAGCTTTTTATGAGTATGCTAAAGGAGGAAGGTTTTCATATACATACTCAGGGGATATTAATAATGATGGCTCTGTATTAAATGATTTAATTTATATTCCTACGGAAGCAGAGTTGGCTACCTATAATTTTAGTGGAGGAGCTACAGAACAAGAAAATCAAAGAGTAGCTTTTGAAACATTTATCCAACAAGATAAATATCTTAGGGAACGTAGGGGGAGTTACGCCGAAAAATATGCGATTCTTAGTCCTTGGAGAGGAAGATGGGATGTGAAGTTGTTGCAAGACTATAATTTCCAAATAGGTGGTAAGACAAACACCATACAATTGAGTATAGATGTTCTTAATTTTGGAAACTTGTTAAATTCTGACTGGGGAGTGATTGAGATTCCGGTAAATAATCAGCCTATTGGTGTTGTCGTAGATAACGCTAATACACCAACATATTCTTTTGATACGTCTCAGACAAGTACATTTGCAAATGATTTCAGTTTAAATTCCAGATGGCAAGCGCAGGTTGGACTTCGATATATTTTTAACTAGACCACTAGATTGATAACATAATTAAAAAATCCGTTCTTGACTTATTAGGAACGGATTTTTCTCTTGTAGAGGGTTTTGTTTTTAAGGCTTTCTAGAAAAAAGGCATTAGTTTTTTAAAAACATACTTAATAGACTTGCATAGTGATTATTGATTTATGCTTATTTTTGCAGCCAATTTTACCAGAAAAGATGAAATATCAAAGGCTTACTAAAGAACAATTAGAAGAATTACACCAGGAATTTATCAATTTTTTAGCTACACAATCTATTACTGCAGACGAGTGGAGTGAGATTAAAGAAAATAAACCCGAAGTAGCGGAAGAAGAACTAGATATCTTTAGTGATTTAGTTTGGGAAGGAGTGTTAAGCAGCGCTCAGTTTTTAGAACACTTTTCTAAAGATCAAATACATCTTTTTTATCTGGGTGAAACAGAAATGAATTTAATAGCTATAAAAGTAAATGTTTCTGATATTGATATTACTACGCAAGAAGGGTATGATTGGTTAAGAAATAACCTATTGGATGATCAAGTGGCTTTTTATAATGCTAATAAGGAGTATACTGAAGACCCTAATATGGATAAGTTTAAGCTTATTCTACAAGGTGCAAATATCACAAAAGGTGAATTATATCAGTATTTTGAAAAAATTGTAGAGAATAAAAATAACTAGTATTCTCTATTTTTCAGTTTTAGTAAGTAACTGTTTTAAACCTTTGTTAGATGATCCTTGAATTGATACATATTTTGTTTTGAAATGATCTTTTTGAAAAGATCATTTCATATAATTTGTGGTGGCTTTAGATCATAATCCTTAATTTTATGAGTAAATAGTAATTACTCATACCTCAATGATTCTATAGGGTCTTGTCTAGCGGCTTTTACCGCTGGATATGAACCAGAAACCACAGCAGTCAAGAAGGATGTAACTACAGCTGCAAAAATAGCTAACCATGGGATGCTAAACTCGAAACCAGAAACAGCTACGATGATTGCTCCAATGGTTATACCAAGTATAATACCTACCAAACCTCCAATTTGGCCTATAATTACAGTTTCCATAAAGAATTGACTAGATATTGTGTTCTTTTTGGCTCCCAAAGCTTTACGTACACCAATCTCTCTAGTTCGCTCGGTAACAGAAACCAACATAATATTCATCAAGGCTATAGAAGAACCAAGGATGGTAATGATACTAATAATCCATGCAGCCCAATATAAATAACCAGTAATACTTGAAATCCTATTTATTAAATCATCGCTTCGCTCTAAGCCAAAATTATTTTCTTCTACCGGATTTAATCCTCTTATCTTTCTAAAAGTTATAATTGCTTCGTCTTGTGCACCTTCTAGGAATTGTTTGTCATCAACCTTTACACTAATGTTATAGTTTATACTGGGTAAAGTGTAGATAGAGCGAGCAACTTGTAAAGGTATGAGTACTTTAAGATCCTGATTGTCTCTGAAGGTGGCTCCTTTACTTTCTAATACGCCAATAACTTTAAATTTAACACCTCTGATACTAATCGTTTTGTTAATAGGATCGTTGTTTTTAAATATATTCTTTTTAAAATCCGATCCGATTAAACATACATTGTTATTGTTTTCTATATCGAAAAAGGTAAAGCTTCTTCCGAATTCAACTTCAGTTCCAGTATTCTCCAAATAATTTTCGTTTACACCTACTACGGATGCTTCTGGATCAGTTTTTTCATTTTCGAATTTAACTTCGGCATTTCGTGTTCCTGTAAAGGAAACAGAAGTTTTAGAAAAGGGATATTGAAATTTTTCTTTAAACTGTCTTACATTACGATAACTAATGATTGGGTTTATTTTCTCTCTTTCACCGCTTCCACCACGTCTTGTGGAGAATTCATATCGTTGAATGTTAAACGTGTTAGAGCCCATAGACGCAAAATCACCGGTAATAGTATTTTCCAAGGCTCCTAGAAATGTTAGAATACCAACTAGAGCAGTAATACCAATGGCTATAATCAAAACGGTAAGAATGGTTCGTAAAAGCTGGCCTTTTATAGAGTCTAATGCAATACGGATATTCTCTCGAAAAAGTGAAAACATAGAGGGTTAATTAGTATCTTTTGAAGTATAAGACTACAAAACGAGCTTAAAGTTACTCAAAAAACTAAATTTTCTGGATATAAGTGAAACTCTTTATGGTTTTCGTTTAAAATTTTAAACCTTTTTTAGATATTTACATCCTTTAAGAAATGATAATTATTGATGCGGATAGCTAATAAAATATCCTCTATCTATCAAAATATATAGAAAAATATACATGGCACAAAAACCATCCATACCAAAAGGAACACGAGACTTTTCTCCGATAGAAGTAGCAAAGAGAAGTTATATAATGAAAACAATCAAAGAACAATTTCAGTTATTTGGTTTTCATCCTATAGAGACCCCAAGTTTCGAGAATAGTGATACTTTAATGGGTAAATATGGAGAAGAGGGAGATCGATTGATTTTTAAAATACTAAATAGTGGAGATTTTCTTAGTAAAGTTGATGATGCTTTGTACACTGCTAAAGAAAGTGTAAAGATGACTTCTAAAATAAGTGAAAAAGCACTTCGCTATGATTTAACCGTTCCTTTTGCTCGGTATGTAGTGCAGCATCAAAATGAGATAGATTTTCCGTTTAAACGTTATCAAATACAACCTGTATGGCGTGCAGATCGTCCTCAAAAAGGTAGATTTAGAGAATTCTATCAATGTGATGCAGATGTAGTTGGAAGTAAATCTTTATGGCAAGAAGTTGATTTTATTCAATTATATGATAAAGTTTTTAGTAAATTAGGGTTAGAAGGTATTACTATTAAAATGAATAATAGAAAGATTCTTTCTGGTATCGCAGAAGTTATTGGAGCGAGTGATAAATTAATTGATTTTACCGTTGCACTTGATAAGTTGGATAAAATAGGGGAAGAAGGAGTTAAAAAAGAAATGCTTGCTAAAGGAGTTTCTGAATCAGCAATTGATAAAGTAAAACCACTTTTTAATTTTGGAGGGACTACTTCTGATAAAATTAGTAAATTAAAGGAATTATTGGCTTCTTCCGAAGAAGGAATGAAAGGAGTAGAAGAGCTAGAGTTTATTATAAATAGTATTAACGAGATACCTTTAGATAAATCATCTCTTGATTTAGATGTAACATTGGCTAGAGGATTAAATTATTATACGGGTGCGATTTTTGAAGTTTCTGCTCCGGAAGGAGTGAAGATGGGCTCTATAGGAGGTGGTGGACGTTATGATGATCTTACTGGAATTTTTGGACTAAAGGATGTGAGTGGTGTTGGTGTTTCTTTTGGATTAGATAGAATATATCTTGTGTTAGAAGAATTAGAATTGTTTCCAGAAACAGTAGCTCCATCTACAAAAGCATTATTTATTAATTTTGGAGACAAGGAAGCATTATATTGTTTAAAAGCTATACAGGAACTTAGGGGTAATGGTATTATTGCAGAATTATATCCTGATAGTGCTAAAATGAATAAGCAGATGAAGTATGCTAATAAAAGAGCTATACCTTTCGTAATTCTTGCAGGCGCTTCTGAAATAGAAGATAATGGTTTTACAGTCAAAAATATGGAGACAGGTACTCAAGAAACAATCAATTTAAAAGAATTAAAAGCACTTTTACAGTAAGTGATTTTTAATAAAAAGGAATCAAATAAAAATAAATACTATATTAGTTATCCTAAAATTATTATTATGAAAAATATCGTATTGGTTTCATTTCTATGCCTTTTGTTAGTTTCTGTAACATCTTGTAAAAAAGATCTTAAATCTGATAAAGTAGAAGTTGTGGAAGAGGTAGTAGACTCAACGGATGTTGTAGAAGTTGTAGAGGAGAAGAAACCAGTCGTAAAAAAGAAAAAGAAAACTATTAAAAAGAAGCCAAAAACTAATGAGATAAAAGTTCCTGCGGGCGCTCCTAGTTTTAATAGTGTAGCAGCCAGAAAATATGTTAGAGACTATGAGGCTTATGTTGCTAAATATAAGAAAGCTGTTGAATCAAAAGCTGATATGGATTCTTTTTTGAAACTTAGTGAAGCGAGTAGTAGTTTAACAAAACAATATAGAAAATTGATTTCTACGCTACCTGCTGGAGAAATTGAAAAAATGAGTAAGTATATACAGAAAAAGACAAAACAGATAGATGCATTAAGTAGGCAGATGTAAAATCTGTAACTAACATTATATTTTATAAAAAAAACATCCGCTAAGTGCGGATGTTTTTTTTGTAAAAACTAAAAAAGCCCTTAATAATAAGGGCTTTTACGAACTAGTGTAGCGAGAGGGGGGCACGATCCCCCGACCTCTGGGTTATGAATCCAACGCTCTAACCAGCTGAGCTACCTCGCCAAATAGATGCTACATCATTTTAATTCGGGTGCAAATATAAAAACAAAAAGTATTGTAGCAAACAATAAAGTAGAATTAATTTTTTTTAAATACTCTTTTCAAATACTTTTAAAGTCAATAATTAATCTATATATTGGCTTACTAACAAATTTGCAATATGTCTGAAAAAATAAAATACGAACTTGAATTTGTAATACAATCCTCTCCACAGTTACTATATCAATATATCTCTACACCTTCAGGGCTTTCTGAGTGGTTTTCTGATAATGTAAATTCGCGCGGAGAAATGTTTACGTTCATTTGGGATGATAGTGAAGAGGAAGCAAAACTTCTAAGTAAAAAAAGTGGAGAAAGAATTAAATTCAGATGGGTTGCTGATGATGAAGACGGACATGACTATTTTTTCGAATTGCGTATACAAGTTGATGAGATTACAAAAGATGTTTCTTTAATGGTTACTGATTTCTCTGAAGATGATGAAATTGAAGAAAGTAAAATGCTATGGGATAATATGATAAGTAATTTAAAACAAGTTTTAGGTTCTTCATAATTCCTTTTATTTTTATAATGTATATTTGCCCCGCCCAATAACAATTGGTAATAAGGGGCTTTTTTATGATCAATATTAATGGAAATTTGTTAACTGATAATGAAGCTACATTATCAATTACTAATAGAGGATATGCATACGGAGATGCATTATTTGAAACGATACGAGTAAATTCTAGAACTATTCTTTTCTGGGAAGATCATTATTTTAGATTAATGGCTTCTATGAGAATTTTGAGAATGGAAATTCCTATGAATTTTACACCAGAGTTTTTACAACAAGAAATTCTAGATCTTATTGAGAAAAATGGTTTGACAAATTCTTCTGTTAGGGTCAAAATTATGATCAACCGTAAAGAAGGCGGGTTATATACTCCGACGGCTAATGGTATTGATTATAGTATTTCAGCAAAGCCATTATCTACTAAGTTTTACACTCTTTCTAGCGATTTATATGAAGTAACCTTGTTTAAGGATCATTATGTAGCTGCGGATCTTCTTTCTACATTAAAATCAAACAATAAATTAGTGAATATATTAGGAGGAATTTTTGCAGAAGAAAATGGATTTGAAAACTGTTTGTTATTGAACGCTAATAAAATGGTAATCGAAGCATTGAATGGTAATTTATTTTTGATTAAAGGAAATAAAATAAAGACGCCACCTGTTTCTGATGGTTGTTTAAAAGGAGTTTTAAGAACTCAATTATTGAGAATTCTTGAAAAATTACCCGAATATGAGATAGAAGAAGCTTCTATTTCGCCATTTGAGCTGCAGAAAGCAGATGAATTGTTCATAACCAATGTAATAACCGGAATACAACCCGTTACTAAATTTAGGAAAAAAGAATATAAATCTGAAGTGACCCGCAGATTGTTAGGGATATTGAATGCAAGGATTCGAATAGGAGATTAGTTATAACTAGGATCCTCTGGAGCATTGGACCATAATAGGTAATCTCCACCTAATTCTATCATTTTTTCTTTCCAAAATGTATTATAGGACTTTCCAATAATGTTTTTTTCGTAGGTGTTTTTTACAATTACCCAAGAATTTGCCTCAAGTTCCTGAATTAGCTGTTCTGCATCCCAGCCAGAATAACCTAAGAAAAACCGAATTTCATTGGAAGTGATTTTGTTTTGAGCAATTAATTCTGATACCACAGAAAAATCTCCACCCCAATAAATACCAGAAGATATTTCTACACTATTAGGTATTAAATTTGGAATTTTATGGATAAAATATAAATTGTCTTGTTCAACAGGTCCACCATTATATATTTTAAATTCAGCTTCTACTTCAGGAACCAAATCAGATAACACATAATCTAAAGGTTTATTCATAATAAAACCAATAGACCCTTGATCACTATGATCCGCAAGAAGAACAACCGAACGGTTAAAGGAAACATCACCTATTATAGATGGCTCGGCAATTAAAAGATGTCCTTTTCCGGGTTGAAGTGATATCATGGATGGTGTAGTTTATACTAAAACTAAATAATTATTTCTAATAATCAAAGCGGTTACTTGATTTTTACGGGGAATCCATAAAAAAAGCTCCCCGAAAAGAGAGCTTTCTATAATATCAAAAACTAATTAAATTAGTTAACTGAACTAGATAAATCTGCACCAGCTTTGAACTTTACAACGTTTTTAGCAGCAATCTTGATAGTTTTACCTGTTTGAGGGTTTCTACCTTCTCTTGCAGCTCTTTTAGAAACTGACCAAGAACCAAATCCTACTAAAGAAACACGGTCACCTTTTTTAAGAGAACCTTCAACATTTCCTAAGAAAGATTCTAAAGCTTTCTTTGCTGCTGCTTTTGTAATTCCAGCGTCAGCTGCCATTGCATCGATTAATTCTGTTTTGTTCATAATTCTGTTTTTAAATTAATTGTTGGTTAAACCAAATTTTTGTTAAACGCTCTACAAATTTATACGGATTTATGATTCATGCAAGGATTAGCCCAGTAAATACGGGGTTTTGTTGATAACTCGAGGTGATTGTTAATAAACAAGTACGATTTTTATGAATTTTCTTACTCTAGTGATAGCAAGGGCTCAGCCCATTTTTGCGTCTTTATAAAAGGTGTACCCATTTAGTAGCGCTTTTGCATCCATGGCTTTTTTCCCCGGAAGTTGGATTTTATTGAGAATAACATATCCTTTTTTGACAGCTACCTTAATTATAGCATCCTCTACTATAACCTTTCCAATATCAAAATTGTGGTCCTGATGCTCCATTTCAGCATTATAGACTTTTATAGAAATCTCTTCTCCTTTATTATATAGTGAACACCAAGAAGCTGGATATGGGCTCAAACCTCGTATAAGATTATAAATAGAATGTATCTCATCATTCCAGTTTATTTTAGTATTATCACGATTCAGTTTATAGGCGGTTTTTAGTTTTCCTTCTTTGGGTTGCTCTTTAGTGGTTACCGTTTTGTTTTCTATTGCTTTAATAGTTTTAATAACTAATAAAGATCCTTCTACCATTAACTTATCGTGAAGAGCACCTGCTGTATTATTGTCTTGAATCTCAACTTCCTTTTGAAGAATAATATGGCCTGTGTCTATTTTTTCATCAATAAAGAAAGTAGTGATACCAGTTTTTTGTTCTCCATTAATAATAGCCCAGTTAATTGGAGCAGCACCTCGGTAATCAGGAAGTAATGACGCGTGTAGGTTAAATGTTCCATACTCAGGCATATTCCAAACTACTTTGGGTAACATTCTAAAGGCAACAACTATATTAAGATTAGCTTGTAATTTTTTTAGTTCTTCAATAAATGCTTCGTCCTTTAGGTTTGTAGGTTGTAGTATAGGCAGATTTTTGGATACTGCATATTCTTTGACCGCAGATGCTCTTAGCCTCCTACCTCTTCCTGCTGGTCTATCTGGAGCCGTAATAACACCCACTACGTTATAATTATTTTCTATAATTGTTTTTAAGGTTTCTACGGCAAAATCCGGAGTACCCATAAATAGGATTCGTAAGTCTCTCATTATATGTTATACTAGTTGATAGTTATTGTGTGGATCAATTTTTATAATGTTGTGTTCATTTAATTCTCTTAATATTTCCAGAGCAGCTTCTTCGGGGCATCTTAATTGAGTTAAAATGTCCCTAGAGGATAATTGTCTTTCTTGTAAAAGATTTACGATATTATTTCTAATCTCTTTAGGATCTATAGTAATCTTTTTATTGGCAATACATACACTACAAATACCACAGTCTTTTGAATCTTTTTCTCCAAAGTAAGCAAGTAGTTGTCTGCTTCTGCATATTGATTCGTTTTGTACAAAACGAATCATGCTTTTTACTTTATTTGCTTTAGAACTGCGTAATTCTTTAATATAAGGTTTTACTCTGTTAATAGTGTGATCATCTTCTCTAGGTACTAAAAAAACAATGTCAGCATCAGTTAATTTGTGTTGAAATTCAAGCAATTCTGCATCTTGTAATTTTTTTAAAACCTCGATAACATTCGCTTCTGTAGTATTTACTTTAGAAGCGATAAGGGATAGGTTAACCTTTACTTCTTCATCAAAAACACCACCATAAGTTCGTAATATAGCTTTAGTAATCAACTCTAAGTGTGGATTTTGTTCTAAATATACCAGAAGATGATTTCCTGTAGACGTAATGTGGATGGCACTTTTTTTGGTAAATCGTTGTGTGAAATTAATGACACTACAGCGATCTAAAAATTGTAGCGCATTATAGGTCATTAATGTATTTAGATTGTATGTCTTACAAAAGCTGTTAAAATTAAAACCATGCACGGATTGTTCTCCTTCTCCATAGGATATTCTGAAATAATTAGACAGCTTGCGATATACTAACTTTACAAAATCAACATCAGGAAGTACTTTGATAAATTGATTTTGTACTCTTAGGATATCATTTTCGTTTTTAAGAAGAAAAGCGTAAGACGTTTCTCCATTTCGTCCTGCTCTTCCAGCTTCCTGAAAGTAACTTTCCATACTCTCAGGAATATTATAATGGATAATAGTTTTTACGTTTGCTTTGTCGATACCCATTCCGAAGGCATTTGTAGCTACCATAACACTAACTTCTTCTGCTAACCATTGTTGAAAGCGTTTGGTTTTTTCTTTTGCGTCTACACCACCATGATAATAGGTAGCCGCATAACCGCTGGCATTTAAAAATTCGCTAATTTCTAAAGCCGATTTTCGATTACGGACATATATAATTGAGCTTCCTTGATATCGCTTTAGAATTCGGATAAGTTTATCATTCTTATCTAACGTATGATAAACCATGTATCCTAAATTACCCCTAAAGAAAGATTGTTGGAATATTTTTGGTTGAAATAAATCCAGTTCTTTAATGATATCATCTACGACTTCTGGAGTCGCAGAAGCTGTCAGTGCTATAATAGGAACCGCTGGTTTAATCTCTCTTAGAATTTTGATTTTTTTATAAGAAGGTCTAAAATCATTACCCCATTGCGAAATACAATGTGCTTCATCTACAGCAATAAGGTTAATGTTCATTCTTTTTAGTCGTTCTTTTACCAAATCCTGCTGAAGACGTTCTGGTGATAAGTATAAGAATTTATAATTACCATAAATACAATTATCCAATAAAGTGTCTAATTCAGAGTATTTGATTCCACTTGTCAAAGCGATGGCTTTAATACCTTTTTGTTGTAGATGCTGTACCTGATCCTGCATCAAAGCAATCAAAGGTGATATTACAATGCAGATTCCCGGTTTAAGCAACGCAGGTATCTGAAAACATATAGATTTACCACCACCAGTAGGAAGTAAGGTAAAGGTGTCATTGTTTTCAATAACAGCATTGATAATTTCTTCCTGTAAAGGTCTGAAACTATTATGATTCCAATTCTCTTGTAATAGCTGGATTGGGGTAGTCATTAATACGGTATTGTTATTTTGTATGTTGTAATATAAAGGTACTGCGTTCTTTTACATTTCCAAAAGGAACTTCAATACAATTGTATCCAAATTTTGTATATGTTTCTAATAAATGATGATGAATTTGTTGAGCTTCTTCAAAACTTTCATAACGTTCAGCATCAGATATATAGATTTCCTTCCAAGGAGGTAATAGGAAAACCTTATCATAAACAAAGTCCTTACATGCTTTTATAAACGGAGCATCGTAAGATTGTTTAAAAAGATCCATATATGCTAGTACGTCTGGTATTCCTCTATCATAAAAAGCAATATCCTTACTGTTAACGATAGGGTCTTTGTATTGATTGATCCTTCCATTTATTAATTGTGTATTGAAATCATAAGGATCGGAAACAGAAGCGATAGGATTAGAAACAATGTTTATAGCGTCATTATTTTTCGCTTCTTGAGTAATACTTCTGATAAATTCAGGAAAACAAAAGAAACCATCTTCTTCAAGTGCTTTAATGATTGATGTTTTTCCTGTAGAAGGGCCTCCTGTGATAACTATTTTATGATTTGCCAAAGAAATAATTTTAATGCGAATTTCGGAATTATAAAATGATTTTGAAAATACTTTGGTAAGTATACCATAAAGCTCTGTTAAAATTGAATTTGTCAATCCGTATTTTTAGTAACTTCAATAACAAAATAGTAATTATTCTTTTATTTAGACTAATTAAATACAAATCTTAAAATTTAAACTCATGCCTGTTTATAATCTAAAAGTAAATGGTCAATCGCTTTCTGTGGAAGCGGATGAAGATACGCCTCTTTTATGGGTATTACGAGATCATTTTGATCTGGTTGGAACTAAATTCGGTTGCGGTATTGGACAATGTGGTGCCTGTACTATTCATGCAGATGGAGTAGCAACCAGGAGTTGTTTGTTAAAAGTTTCTGTTGCTACAGAAATGGAAATTAAAACAATCGAAGGTTTATCCAAAGACGTTTCCCATCCGGTACAACAAGCCTGGAAAGAGATCGATGTTCCTCAATGTGGATATTGTCAAGCTGGTCAGATCATGACTGCAGCAGCTTTTCTAGAACAAAACTCTAACCCTAGCAGAGAAGAGATTAGAGATGCTATGAGTGGTAATATTTGTAGATGTGCTTCTTATAATAGAATAGAAAAAGCGGTACAACAAGCAGCAAGTAAAATAAGCTAACCAATTTAAATCCCACGAAAATGAAACGAATAACAACTCCTTCTGTAAGTAGAAGGTCATTTATAAGAACATCTGCATTAGCTGGTGGAGGAATTTTGATTGGTTTTAACCTGTTTCAGGCTTGTAAGCCCGAAGTTACTCCTCCTACAGATATTGTAGATATTGCTGATTTGAACTTTAACGATTTTAATGCTTTTATTAAAATTGCAGATAATGGTATGGTAACTATTTTTTCGCCCAACCCAGAAATTGGACAAGGTGTAAAAACATCAATGCCTATGCTCATAGCAGAAGAATTAGATGTTGACTGGAAAAATGTTCATGTAGTTCAAGGAGCATTAGATACCAAAAATTTTACCCGACAAGTAGCTGGAGGAAGCCAATCACTAAGACAAGGTTGGGAACCTTTACGACAGACTGGTGCTACTGCAAAACAAATGTTAGTTAATGCAGCGGCTGCAAAATGGGGTGTAGATCCTTCAACATGTACTACAAATAAAGGGGTTATAAAAAATGGTAATGGTGATACACTAGGATATGGAGAAGTAGTAAAAGAAGCAGCATCTTTAAAAGTACCAGAGAGTGTAAAACTTAAAGATTCTAAAGATTTTAATATTATAGGGAAAGATATCCATAATGTAGATGTAGATAAAATTATAACAGGTAAGTCTTTATTTGGCTTAGATTATAAAGAAGAAGGCATGCTGTATGTATCTGTAGTTAGACCTCCAGCTTTTGGAAAAAAGTTGCACGATTTTGATGCTACAGAGGCTAAAGAGGTTATTGGTGTGATAGATGTTTTTAAGTTTGGTGATAAAATCGCGGTATTAGCAGAAAATACTTGGTCAGCAATGAAAGGCAAAAAGATTGTAAAAGCCAAGTGGACGGATGATTCTAAACTCGAAAACACGAGAGATCACGATAAAGCTCTAATTGACCTTTTAAACGGTAAAGAGTTCGATACAATGCGTGCTGATGGTGATGTCAAAAAGGCATTCGCGGCAGCAGATAAAGTGCTGGAAAGAGTATATGAGTCTCCTTTTCTTCCACATAATTGCATGGAGCCTATGAATTTCTTTGCTCATGTTACTGATGACAAAGTTAGATTGGTAGGACCGATACAAACACCAGCAGGTACGGCCAGAAGAGTTGCGTCACTTTTGGATAGAAAACCAGAGGAAGTTTCGGTAGAAATGACTAGAATGGGAGGTGGTTTCGGTAGGAGGTTATACGGTGATTTCGCCTTAGAAGCTGCAGAAATTTCTAGTATCTCCAAAAAACCGGTTAAGGTTGTGTATTCTCGAGAAGATGATATGTCTGCAGGAATTTATAGACCTGCGATTAAATATAAAATTAGTGCAGCGATCAAAGATGGTAAGTTAACAGGGTATCATTTAAAAGAAGCTGCGGTTAATTCTAATATGTATGGACTGATTCCAAACTTCTTTCCAGCAGGTGCTGTAGAGAACTACCAGGTAGATGTAGCAAAATACGATAGTAATATAACTATTGGCGCTTGGAGAGCCCCGTACACAAATTTCCTAGCTTTCGCAGAACAAAGCTTTTTTGATGATCTTGCAGAGTTAATGGAAGTGGATAATATTCAATTGCGCTTGGATTTGTTACAAAAGGTCAAAGGAAATACAGATGAACGAATACAATATTCCCCGGAACGTCTAGAAAAAGTAATTAAAACAGCAATTGAAAAATCCGAATGGGGTAAGAAACCTGAAGGCGTATACCAAGGATTTAGCTCCTATTATTGTCATAATACCCACGTTGCTGAAGTAGCAGATGTAGTATTAGTAGATGATCAACCTGTAGTAAAAAAAGTTACCTGTGTGGTTGATTGCGGAATTGTAGTGAATCCATTAGGGGCTAAAAATCAGATAGAAGGTGGTGTGATTGATGGAATAGGTCACGCTATGTATGGAGATTTCTCTTTTAAAGATGGAGAACCTCAGGACACTAATTTTGATACCTACCGTTTGATACGAATGAATGAGACTCCTATTGTAGAAACGCATTTTATCGAGAGTGATATTGCTCCTACAGGATTAGGAGAGCCTACACTGCCACCAGCAGGAGCAGCAGTAGCCAATGCTATCAAAGCAGCAAAAGGAGTGAGATTGACAAAACAACCCTTTGTTAAGAATATGGAAAACAAAGCAGTGTTAGGATAATATATGACACACGAGTTTAAAGAGATAATAGCATCATATCATAAAGCGAGTCAGAAGGGAATTCGAGCCGTCATTGCAACAGTAGTTGATATTGACGGCTCGTCGTACCGACGACCTGGAGTAGGAATGCTTATTTTGGAAAATGGTCAAATGACTGGGGCTGTGAGTGGCGGTTGTGTGGAAAAAGAAGTATTAAGACAGTCGCAATCGGTTTTTATCACAGGCAGAGCAAAGATGATGACCTACAATGGCCGATATCGTTTAGGCTGCGAAGGAATCTTATTTATATTAATAGAACCTTTTTCTATAAGTTTTGATACCATTAGTAATGTGCAGCAATATTTAGTTTCACGAAAACCATTTGAGATTAAGTCTTATTTTAAAAAAGAATACGGAAGTGATTTTTCAATGGGATCAATAGTTTCGTTTGGAGAAACTCAGGAATTTAGATTTTCGGATAATTTTGAGGCGAGTAATTTGAAACAAGATACTGCTTTAGACTGTTTTGATCGTGAAATGCAGCCTTGTTTTCGATTAATTATTATAGGATCAGAACACGATGCTAAACAATTAAGTATTATTGCTAACGCAACAGGATGGGAAGTAGAAGTGGTGAATACTCCCAAAAGCCCAAAAACGTTGTCTGACTTTCCTGGAGCTCAAAAAGTATGGAATCAATCTCCAGAAAATTTGGTCATAGACAAGATAGATAAACAAACCGCAATTATCTTAATGACTCATAATTTTGCTAAAGATTTAATGTATTTACAGGCAATAAAAGATACGCAACCGATTTATATAGGTTTATTAGGACCTTCCAGAAGACGAGAAAAGTTGCTTTCTGCCTTTATTGAATATTCTCCAGATGTAACAGATGAGTTTATGGATTGCATTCATGGACCAGCTGGATTAAATTTAGGAGCAGAAACACCACAGGAAATAGCTATTTCTATTATTGCTGAAATTTTATCAGTAGTCCGTAATCAGAAACCTATTCCATTACAAGAGAAAGCAGGTGGAATTCATGGAAATACTCAAAAGGAAACAGTAGATACTATTGTAAACAATCACTAAGAAAATTGCACATATCATTCTGGCAGCAGGATCTTCTAGTCGTTTAGGAAGTCCAAAGCAGTTATTACCGTGGAAAAACACTTCGTTAATTGCTAATGAGATTGAAAAATCACTAAAATTAAAAAACTTAGAGACTCTTATTGTTTTGGGAGCTCATTTTGAAATAATTCTAAAAGAAATCAAACATTTTCCTGTAGTAATCCTTCATAATAAGAACTGGGAATTAGGAATGGGGGCATCCATTAGTTTTGGAATACAACAAATTCTTAAGTACAAAGAAAACTTTGAAGGGGTACTGATTACTTTGGTTGATCAACCGTTAATTGATGAAGAGCATTTAAATAACTTGATTTCGAAATTTAATGAAAATCAAGATGCTATTATTGCTACATCAATGAAGGATAGAATCGGTGTTCCTGCTATATTCGCCAGGCATTATTTTAAAGAACTGTTATTGCTAAAGGAAGATTATGGAGCCAGACAGATTATAAAAAAGTATGAGAGCCATATAATTAATATTGATGGAAAGGATAAAACTGATGATATTGATACAAAAGAACAGTATAAAGCATTATTAGAAAGGGTTAAACAGTAAGTAAAAGCATTCCGATATGTTAATGAGAAGACGTATCTTTGTTAAAAATTTTGTGATACATGAGTGATGCTTCTAAATCTGAAGAATTTTATAAAAAATTAAAAGTACAATTGGCAGATACAGCATTGTGGCCGACTGCTTATTTATATAAATTTATAGTTCCTACTGATTCTGATAAAGTGAGTCAAATAGAAGGGATTTTTGATAACCTTGGTGCTGTAATTACAACCAAACAATCTAAAAATGGTAAATATACAAGTGTATCTGTCAATGTACGGATGAAAAATCCGGATCACGTTATTATCAAGTATAAAGAGGTTGCGGAAAAAGTAGAAGGGGTTATTTCTTTATAACCAAAATATTTTTACACACTTAAATAAGCATACTGATTTTATTTTAGTATTTTGCAAACCAATTAATGAGCAACTGAAAAGTCTACACTTTAGAAAGTCTATTTTATAACTTACCATTCCTTTTTAGAAAAGCTCATACTACTATACATTTTATGGACGTTAACAATCATACGGAGATTAATAATTTAGAATATAATACAGAACGCGAACAGCTTATTATACCAGAGTATGGTCGTCATTTGCAGAAAATGATTGATCAAGCTGTGGCTATAGAGGATAAAGAAGAAAGAAATAAAGTAGCAAAAGCAATTATTGCGGTAATGGGAAATCTACAACCTCATCTTAGGGATGTGCCAGATTTTCAGCATAAATTGTGGGATCAACTATTTATTATTAGTGATTTTAAATTAGATGTAGAAGCTCCATATCCTATCCTTACTAAAGAGAAGCTGGAAGAAAGGCCAGAGCCATTAGAATATCCTCAGAATTTTCCGAAATATCGTTACTATGGTAACAATATCAAGAGAATGATCGACGTAGCTATTAGTTGGGAAGAGGGAGATCTAAAAACAGCATTGACCTTCACCATTGCTAATCATATGAAGAAGTGCTACCTGAATTGGAATAAAGATGTAGTAGATGATTCGGCAATATTTAAGCATCTTTTAGAATTAAGTGATGGTAAAATTGATTTAAGAGATAGTGAGGAAGATCTTAGTTCACCTTCAGATTTAATGAGAGGTAAGAAAAAAAACTATCGCACTAATAATTCTGGAAAAAAGAATTTTAGAAGCGGAGGAAACAATCGTGGTAAAAAACGTTATTAACAAATACCAACACCTATAACCATTCAACTTTTATGAGTACTTTTCAGATAGAAGGCGGACATCAGCTCAAAGGAGAGATTACCCCTCAAGGAGCTAAAAATGAAGCCTTACAGATTCTTTGTGCTGTATTACTAACCCCAGAAAAAGTAACGATTTCTAATATTCCTGATATTAGAGATGTTAATAAATTGATCGAGATTCTTAGAAATCTTGGAGTCAAAATTCAAAAGCTTGGAAAAGGTAAGTATACCTTCAAAAGTGATGAGCTTAACTTAGCGTATCTGGAAAGTGAACAGTTTAAGCAAGAGGGTAGTGGACTTAGAGGATCGATAATGATTGTAGGACCATTACTTGGAAGATTTGGTAAAGGATATATTCCACGTCCTGGAGGAGATAAAATAGGCCGACGTAGATTAGATACACATTTCGAAGGTTTTATTAACCTAGGAGCGGAGTTTAGATACAATAAAGAAGAACGGTTTTATGGAGTAGAAGCACCAGAAGGATTGATAGGAACTCATATGTTATTAGACGAAGCTTCTGTTACTGGTACTGCTAATATTGTTATGGCAGCAGCTTTGGCAAAAGGAAAAACCACAATCTATAATGCCGCTTGTGAACCATACTTGCAACAATTATGTAAGATGATTAACTCTATGGGTGGTAAAATCGAAGGAGTTGGCTCTAATCTATTGAGTATCGAAGGAGTTGAATCTTTGGGAGGATGTGAACATCGAGTACTGCCAGATATGATCGAGATTGGTTCATGGATAGGATTAGCAGCTATGACCAAAAGTGAAATTACAATTAAGAATGTAAGCTGGGAGAATTTAGGAATTATACCAAATACATTTAGAAAACTAGGAATCACTTTGGAACGTGTAGGGGATGATATTTATATTCCTGCACATAAAGACGGTTATCAGATTGAAAGTTATATTGATGGATCATTTATGACAATTTCAGATGCTCCTTGGCCAGGTTTCACACCTGATTTGTTGAGTATTGTCTTAGTAGTGGCAACACAAGCAAAAGGCGAAGTGATGGTACATCAAAAGATGTTCGAGAGTCGTTTGTTCTTTGTAGATAAATTAATTGATATGGGGGCAAAAATTATTTTGTGTGATCCGCATAGAGCTACTATAATTGGTCATAATTTTCAGTCTACGCTAAAAGCTACAACTATGGTATCTCCAGATATCAGAGCAGGAATCTCTTTACTGATTGCAGCATTAAGTGCAAAAGGAACTTCTACGATACACAATATCGAACAAATCGATCGTGGATACGAAAATATAGATGAACGTTTAAGAGCAATTGGAGCAAAAATTATCAGAATAGAGTCTTAACAACAATATTTTATATTATATATCTAAAGAGGAGCTAAAGTAAACGAGGTTCCTCTTTTTTATGGAGTTACTTTTTTTAAATAAGTATTCATCTAGAACAGAGCTAAGAAGTAATGTTTGTAATCAATGAGATCTTAACTTTTCCTAAAATGGAGATGTAGATTAAACTATTTTAGTACTAGGTTGTTTTTATATTACCGAAACTCGTACCTTCTTTTTCTTAAGCCTTGTGTTGGTTACTTGTTCTATAACCTTATTTGCTTTAGAAGCTTTTACAGCTACAAATGCGCAATCAGGTTTGATTTCGATAATCCCTAGTTCATCCTTACCTAGTTTCCCTTGTTTAAAGAAGAGTCCCGCGATATCTCCTTTAGAGATTTTATCCCTTCTTCCTCCAGAAACAAATAGAGTTTCCCAGTCCGACGGTTTCGGAATAGAAGCATCTTCTAATACTTCCTCATCTAGATCTGTTATGAATTCTGGGAGTTCCTCATTTTTCCATTGTAGAATATAAGCAGTTCCATCTGCGTTCATCCTAGCTGTTCTTCCGTTTCTATGGGTAAACTCTTGACTTTTAAGCGGTAAATGATAATGAATAATATATTTGATTTCTGGAACATCAATTCCTCTAGCAGCAAGATCTGTTGCTATAATAATCTGGTGAGTTCCGTTACGAAACTTGATCAAAGCACGTTCTCTGTCTTTTTGCTCCATACCACCATAAAAACAACCGTGATTGATCTTATGCTCTTTTAAAAAGTCACTCACTCGCTGAATCGATTCTTTGTAATTACAAAAGATAATTCCTGGTTGATTACCAATATGACTTAGAGCCTTTACGAGTGTTGGTAGCTTGTCCTTAGTATCAGAAATAATGGTTTTGATCTGTAATTGAGAAGAACCTTCACCTAGGTAATCAATTTGTACTGGGTTTTGTAACCCTACGAATTCAGGAATGGCTACTTCTTGTGTTGCTGAGGTCAATACTCTTTTCTGGATATTAGGCAAAGCTTCTATAATCTCTGTCATTTCAGATTCAAAACCTACTTCTAATGATTTATCAAACTCGTCCAAAACAATCGTATTAATATGATCTACCGAAAAACTGTCTCTTCGTAAACGATCCGCAACTCTACCTGGTGTTCCAATAAGAATTGCAGGACGATGTCTTAGATCTAATTTATCTTGAGATCCTGATCGACCTCCATATACAGCATTCACCTTATAGCCTGTGCCCATATCTCTCGCCACTTGCTCTATCTGTATTGCTAATTCTCTGGATGGCACCAGAACCAAAGTTTGGATCTCATCACAATCCGAATCTAAGGCGTCAATTATAGGTAACAAAAAAGCAACAGTTTTACCTGTTCCGGTAGGAGATAATAACACCACATTATCACTAGATGAAATCGCTAGTTTTGCTTCTTCCTGCATAGGATTAAGCATGTCTATCCCTAGTTTTTGTAATATATGTTTCTGATTTTTTATAATACTTGACATTCGGCAAAGGTACAGTTAATTAGTGCTTAAATTCAATAAAATTTTAAAGAGAAGGGAATCGTTTTGCAAATTTTATAATAATACTTTTTTTAGTTTTTAAAGAAATTTAATAGGATATATTTTCATATTTGTATATATTACTAAAGGTATTAAAATGACATTTTTTCTAAACTTTATACTCTGTAGTTGGTTTTTTTTGGAGAAAATTCCCTAATTTTAATTATTCAATACCTTTATAACACATTTCATTCCATATTTATTTAACGGAGTCGGCTTTTAATTTTCTAAGGATTAGCTCAAATTTTGTTTAAAATATTTAAAAGTTTAATTATGAAAAGAATTTTAGCGATAGATGATCAACAACTAATTTTATTATCTCTGGAAAAGCATCTTACAGATCTTGGCTATTCAGTAAAATGCGCGGATAATGGAAAAGAAGGCTTATCGCTATTCGAATCTTTTGCTCCCGATTTGGTTATTGTAGATATTAATATGGATGAAATGTCCGGATTGGAAGTTATAAAGACCATAAAAGAAGAAAGAAAATCAGATGTTAAAATATTGGTACTTTCTGGTAATAACGATGAAGATACTATTATTGATGGGTTTGATTTAGGCATTGATGATTATATGAAAAAGCCTTTATCTCTAAATGAAGTTTCCGTTAGAATAGGAAGAATTTTAGGAGTTAAATATGAAAGATCTCCTTCTGAAGACTCTAAAGGCAAAATGTTACAAAGAAATTGTATTGGAGTTGTAATACCTTGTTACAATGAAGAGAAGCGATTACTTAGTAAAGAATTTATAGATTTTACCAATAGTAATTTAGGGTATCACTTGTGTTTTGTTAATGATGGTAGTACAGATAATACCTTAAATGTATTATTAGAACTAAGTAAAGGAAGAGAAGATAATATAAGTGTATATAATTGTGAAAAAAATGGAGGTAAAGGAGAAGCTGTAAGACAAGGAGTTTTACATTTAGCACAAGACAAGCAATTGGATTATATAGGGTATTTAGATGCGGATTTATCAACGGATTTCAAAGATTTTGATGATCTTGTTCAGACAATGGCTACATCCGATTTTAAAATAGTTAGTGGCTCCAGAATGAGTAGAATGGGTGCAGATATAACCAAAGAATCAGCTCGTAAAATTATAAGTAAAACTATTAATTTGATTATCCGGAATATTTTAGGAATGTCTTTTAATGATACTCAGTGCGGAGCTAAAATTATGGACAAAGAGGTTTTTAATGAACTTTTTGAAGAGAAATTTATAACTCGATGGCTATTTGATGTAGAAATTTTTATGAGAATGCGTAAATTCTATGGTAAGAAAAAAGCTATTTCCTATATCTGCGAACAGCCTCTAAAAAGATGGATTCACGCTGATGGCTCTAAGCTATCTATGAAAGATTCTGTAAAAATAGTGGGGCAACTTGGACATATAGCATATCATTATAGTTTCAAAGCAAAAAACAAAGTTTTAAAGACTTGATTTAATGATTTTCTTGAAGATACTTAGTAATGTTCTTTAAAATACTCTCAAACTCTTCTCTAAAAACTTCAGATGTATTCTTTAGGTTATCTTCGTATTTCTCTGCTAAATCGTAACTTTTTTGTAAACCCAAAATACTGATTTTGTGTTTAAGTTTATGAACATCTTCTGCCGCTTTTTTATAGTTTTTAGACTTTATACTCAAGAAGTATTTTTCTTTTTCCCCCGGGAATTCTTTGTTAATAACCCCAAAAATTTTCTCTTCAAAAGCTTTATCTCCGTTAGATAGTTTAGTGATAAATGATAAATTCGGTTCTTCCATAAATTTTTATTGTATTTAATGATATTTCAAATTTACATGTAATTACGATATTTTGAATCTATTTCTCAACAATAATTAGAAGGTTTTTTACAGTAATTATATGTTTTAATTATGTAATAATTTGATTATGTGTGTATTGAATATATTTCGTTTCAGTTTTGTTAATTTATTAGTTAATATAAAAAGGTGTTTTTTCCCTTAATTATGTTGATAAGAGAGGTTGTCCACATTTTTTTGTTTACAAAATGGATGTTTTTAACATTTTTATCTAGGTTATCAACATTTTTTGTAGGAAAATTATGTTTATAAACAATTTTATTAACAATATTTGTGTTTTTAATCGATTAAAATGATGTTTATATAAAATTATTAACACTAACTTGCTGATAATGTTGATTATATGTTAATAACTTTGTATATTTACTACAGTTAAACCTAAAATCACACAGTTATGAATCATCTTTATTCTTCTATTGATCTTATTTTAAAAAATGTTTTAGATTTCTTAAAAGACCTTCCCGGTGCATCTAGTTATGCGATGCGTAAATAATAATAAATTGTTTAGTGTAGTTTATAATAGTGAAAGAGGTTGTTTCCCATAAACAACCTCTTTCTGTTTTTAATAGAACCTATCTTGATCATGTATAAGAGATTAAATTTACACAATGAAAATTAATAAGATGAAGGTTTCGAAAACTATTGTACGTACATATTTAGAAATATATTTTTTCACTTTAATCTCTAGGATAACTTCTGCCATACTTGCTCAATACCTAAATATTTTGTTCTTTCGTTATCATGCCAGACACCTTGAAAGATTTAGAACAAAAAATACGCTCCTTTACTCCGGTTAGTGACTCGGACATGGAGTTCGGATTACAGTTTTATAAAAGGAAAACCTTTAAGAAAGGTCAGTTTCTGGTACAACCTGGTCAGTACATTCGGGATTTTTATTTTATGAAGCAAGGATGTGTTACGTTCTATACCATAGAAGAGGGAATTACCAGAGTTATGGAGTTTTACACAAGTGGCTCTTTCTTTACAGATCTTTATCCCTATATAGAAGAAATTCAGTCAGAATCATATCTAGAAATTACGGAAGATTCTATAGTGTATGTTATTTCTAAATTAGATGCTTTAAAAGTTTTTGATCATTCTCATGCTTTAGAACGTTTTGGGCGATTGTCTATGCAAAAAGCTTTTATAAATAATTTCCAGCGTATCAATCGAATCAAAAACTTATCGAACCAAGAGCGCTATTTACAGTTATTAGAAAAGAGACCATCACTTTTTCAGCGTGTTCCACAATATCTTATTGCATCTTATTTGGGGTTAACACCTGTGGGGCTTTCTAAAATTCGAAAGAGATTAAGTAAGAAGTAATTACTATTGATTTAATTACTACTTCTAGTTTGTAAACTTTTGTGGGAGTAAGAGGTTTTGTATGCTTAAGGTATTTTTAGAACCCATATCAGAGTTTTTTTTATTTAAAAACCAAAGGATATCTTAAAATTAATATTTATTAAACTAGTTTAATTAGAATCTACTAAATATTCACGAAATTTATTGTGTTGTTAACAATCAACTTCTTAAAATTTCACACAATGGCTAAAGAATATATAGATTTAGATACGCTAAAATACCTTTTATATGATGTTCATCAATTAGAAGAAGTATTACAGCAGGATCGTTTTACAGATCACGATAAAGAATCATTAAACTTATTTTTAAATTCAGTAAAAGAATTCTCTGATAGAGAATTGTTCCCCTATTTTAAAGAAATGGACGAAAAACCTGCCTATTATAAGGATGGGTGCGTAGTAGTTCATAAACAGGTAGAAGTAATGATGAAAAAAGGAGGAGAGATGGGACTCATTTCTGGTACTTTTGATTATGAAGCAGGAGGATTACAATTACCTATGATGATTTATACAGCTTCTGCTTTTATTCAGGATGCGGCTAATAATCATTTGCCGGGATATGTAGGATTAACCCTTGGTGCTGCGGAACTAATTATTCATTTTGCTAGTAAAGAGTTAAACGATACTTATGTTCCAAATATGCTTTCAGGAAATTGGGGAGGAACTATGTGTTTAACAGAGCCGCAAGCCGGTAGTTCGTTATCAGATGTGGTAACCAAAGCAACACCTCAGGAAGATGGTTCTTATAAAATTTTAGGGCAGAAAATTTTTATATCTGGTGGTGACCATCAATATGCGGATAATTTTGTACATCTGGTTTTAGCTCGTATCGAAGGTGCACCAGCAGGAACAAAGGGAATTTCTTTATTTATAGTCCCTAAAAAGCGTCCCGATGGAAACGGTGGTTTGGTAACTAATGATGTAACGACTGTTGCAGATTTTCAAAAAATGGGTCAACGAGGATATTGTACTACGCATTTAGGTTTTGGAGATGCAGATGACTGTAAAGGTTGGTTAGTAGGAGAAGCACATCAGGGACTTAAATATATGTTTTTGATGATGAATGGTGCTCGTATTGCTGTTGGGCGAGGTGCTGCCGCAATTGCTACTGCTGCGTATCAGGCTTCATTACAATATGCTAAAGAACGTCCTCAAGGAAGAAAACTAGCCAGTACAGGTAAAAAAGATCCTGAACAAGGACAAACATTGATTATTAATCATCCAGATGTGCGCAGAATGTTGTTACTACAGAAAGTGATTGCAGAGGGTTCCTTAAGTTTAGTGTTATTAGCTTCAAAATATTATGATCTTAAGGAGACATTGAAGAACGAAGCCGAAAAAGAAAAATATAGCTTGTTATTGGAACTGATCATCCCTATGGTGAAAACTTATCCATCCGATATGGGTGCACATGCGGTTTCTAACGGGTTACAAGTGCTTGGAGGGTATGGGTTCTGTTCGGATTTTATATTACAACAGTATCATAGAGATATTCGGATTTTTCCTATCTATGAGGGAACGACAGGTATTCAATCTCAGGATTTATTAGGAAGAAAACTCCTAATGGAAAACGGAAAAGCGCTAGAGTTACTAAATAACGAAATAATGCAAACGATCCGACAAGCATCAGAATATGATGACCTAAGGCGATATGCTAATGCATTAGGAGAAAAACTATTATTGACTCAAAAAGTAATAGGATTCTTAGTTGGTTTTGCTAAAAATGCAGATTATGAACGTTTTCTGTCTGATGCGACACCTTTTATGGAGTTCTTTAGTAATATTACAATGGCTTGGATTTGGTTGGATATGGCAGTAAATGCTAAAAATGCTATCATAACCGGAAAGAATACTTACTCTGAAGAATTTTACGAGAGCAAGATTCACGCTATGAAATTCTATTTTAAATATGAACTACCTAAAACTAGTGGTCTTGCAGAGATTCTTATGGATGAAGAAGTATTGACTATAGCAGAAGAGAAAGAGGTTTTTAATTAATTCATTGAATAATTTTTAGTTTTTCAACATTTTATTATTAAAACATTAATTCATTAACTCGATAATGAACAGCATAAAACAATCATTTAATTTAGAAGGGAAAGTAGCTATTGTTACAGGTTCAAGTAAAGGAATAGGGAAATCTATAGCACAAGGATTAGCAGAACATGGCGCTAAAGTAGTTATTAGCAGCCGAAATCAAGAAGCTGTAGATGAAGTAGCGAAAGAGTTTAAGGTAGCTGGATTAGAAGCCGTTGGTATTGCTTGTCATATTGGTAAAGCAGATCAGAGGAAACATCTTGTTCAAAAGACGATCGAATATTATGGAGGAATCGATATACTAGTAAATAATGCAGCAATTAATCCTATTTATGGTCCAATTGAAGATGCAGACGAAGAAGTATTTGATAAGATTATGGATGTTAACGTAAAAGCACCTTGGATGTTATCCAATCTAACCTTGCCTTCTATGCAAGAGCGGGGCGGCGGTAGTATTATTAATATTGCCTCAGTAGAGGCGTTACATCCTGGAGCAGGATTAGGGTTGTATAGCACTAGTAAAGCAGCTTTATTGATGCTTACTAAAAATCAAGCAAAAGAATGGGGTCAATACGGAATTCGAGCAAATGTACTATGTCCAGGTTTGATAAAAACGAAATTTAGCGCTGCACTTTGGCAAAACGAAAAGTTATTGAATAAAATTGAAAAGACGTTACCAACATCGCGTATGGGAATGCCTGATGAAATGGCGGGTATGGTTTGTTTATTAGCATCAGAAGCAGGAGCCTATATGACAGGAAGTGTTTATAATGCAGATGGAGGGTATATGATTGCGGGTTAATTAGGTTTGATTTACTAGAACAAATACTTTATTATTTGAAAAATAGTAAAACTAATAAGATACATATAAAATGAATTTTGAGTATTCAGAAAAAATTATAAAACTTCAAAAAAAACTTACAGTTTTTTTTGAAGAACATATATTACCTGTAGAAGAAGAGGTAAATATCTTTCTCTATAATCCTGAGAATAGATGGAAAGCCTGGTCAGGAATGGAAGACTTAAAGGCAAAAGCAAAAACAGCTGGATTATGGAATTTGTTTTTACCCAAAAGCTATGGGGATCTAAGTCCAGGATTAACAAATCTAGAATATGCCCCTTTAGCAGAAATAATGGGTCGCATTTTATGGTCTTCAGAAATCTTCAATTGTAGTGCTCCCGATACCGGAAACATGGAAGTATTAGCAAAGTATGGATCTCCAGAACAACAGGAAAAATGGCTAAAACCTTTGATGAATGGAGATGTTCGATCTGCTTTTTTAATGACCGAACCTGATGTAGCTTCATCGGATGCTACGAATATAGAGACTTCTATTGTAAGTGATGGCGATGAATATATTATTAATGGAACAAAATGGTGGTCTTCTGGAGGAATGAATCCTCATTGTAAAATTGCTATTGTGATGGGTAAAACAGATCCCAATGCTTTAAGGCATCAACAGCAAAGTATGATATTAGTGCCTATGGATACACCAGGATTAAAAATTATTCGACCCTTATCTGTGTTTGGATTTTATGACTCTCCAGAGGGACATGCGGAGATTGTTTTAGACAATGTGCGAGTGCCAAAAGAGAATTTAATTTTGGGAGAAGGAAGAGGTTTCGAAATTGCTCAAGGACGATTAGGACCTGGACGGATTCATCATTGTATGCGTTTGATAGGGATGGCGCAACGTTCTTTAGAATTAATGTCGAAACGAGCTTCAGAACGCATTGCTTTTGGAAAGGCATTTAGAGATTATAGTAGTATCCGTCAAGAAATTGCTCAGTCACAATGTGATATTGAACAAGCAAGATTATTAACACTTTCTGCAGCTTATAAAATGGATAAGTTGGGTAATAAAGCATCCAAAGATTTAATCGCAATGATCAAGATAGTGGCTCCGAATATGGCATTAAAAGTAATTGATAGGGCTATGCAGATACATGGTGGAAAAGGAGTAGGACCAGACACTCCTTTAGCACATTTCTTTGTTGCTGCAAGAATGCTGCGCTTGGCGGATGGACCAGATGAAGTGCATATGTACCAGTTAGGGAAAAGCGTAATTAAAAAATATTCAGAGTAATACATAATAATATTAGATACAATGTTTTGTACTAATCAACCACATCAATAATGCAAAACGTACGCAAAGGCGAAGAGCTAAACGAGAAAACTTTAAAATCATTTCTTCATAAGCATGAATTGATAGATAATGACCAAAGCAGTTGGCAAGTAGAACAATATACACATGGCTATTCTAATCTTACCTATTTGATTAAAATAGAAGATAAAGAATATGTACTCCGTCGCCCTCCTTTTGGAGCTATTAAACGTGGTCATGATATGGGGCGTGAGTTTAAAGTGCAATCAGGTGTATATAAAACGTTTCCGAAAGTCCCAAAAATGTATGCTTTTACAGATGATGAAAGTATCCTAGGCTGTCCTTTTTATATCATGGAAAAGGTAGATGGGATTATTCTGAGTGCTCGAGAAGCTAAAAAAAGAAATATTTCTGCAGGTGATTTCAAAATCATTGCAGATTCTTGGTTAGATACGTTTGTAGAATTACATAAGATAGATTACAAAAAAGTAGGTCTATCAGATCTAGGTAAGCCAGAAGGATATGTAGCAAGACAAGTACTAAATTGGGGGAAACAATACCTCAATGCAGCAACAGGTAATGTTCCAGCAGCAGAAAAGGTAATGAAATGGATGGAAGAACATCAGCCTAAAGACTATAGATATAGTTTGGTTCATAACGATTTTAAATATGATAATGTAGTTTTTAAAGACGATAGTTGGAAAGAAGTTATAGCAGTGTTAGACTGGGAAATGGCAACTCTAGGAGATCCATTAATGGATTTAGGAACTTCTTTAGGGTATTGGACTATGAGTAGCGATCATGTATTTGTTCAACAAGGAATTCCATCACCAACCATTATGCAAGGGAATCCTAGCCGAAGCGAGATTGTAGAATTATACACAAAGAAAAGTGGTAGAGATGTGGATCACCTTGTATTTTATTATGCTTTTGGGCTTTTTAAAATAGCGGTGATTGCGCAACAGATTTATTATAGATATGATAAAGGACTAACTACAGATCCTCGTTTTGCACAATTAAACAAAGCAGCAGAATTGCTTTGTAACTTAGCTTGGCAAGCAATTCAGACCAAGAAAATAGATTAAAATTAGATATAATGGATTATTTAGAAGCAACATACTATTTTGATTATGAATCAGATGAGATCCAGAACATTATTAGAGAATTTAATACAGATAAATTATCCTCTAAGGAAAAAGCTATACGATTATATCTTAAGGTGAGAGATGATTGGTGGTATGATCCATATCATATTAGTTTTTCTAAAGAAGGTTATAAAGCAAGTAGGACCGCAAAAAAACAAAATGGACATTGCCTCGATAAAGCAATTCTATTGATCGCTTGTTTACGATCCTTGGGAATACCAGCAAGAATTCATCTTGCTAAAGTGAAGAATCATATTGGAGTAGAACGATTAATAGAAAAATTTGGAACCAATGAGTTAACACCTCACGGAATGGTAAATGTCTATCTAAATGGAAAATGGCTAAAAGTGTCTCCTGCTTTCAATAAAGCTTTATGCGAAAAATGTAATGTAGCTCCGCTAGAATTTGATGGAGAACGAGATTCAATGTTTCAGGAGTATGATAATAAAGGAGGAGTTTTTATGGAATACCTAGAGGATTATGGACATTTTGATGATGTACCGTTTGATTTTATATTAAATAATATGAAAGAACATTACTCGGAAATCACCAAACTATACAAAGGACAAACCGAAATTAGATTATAAAACTACTTTTATGAATAATACGCATATAGGGATTACTCAAAAACAGTTTCATGATTTCCTGGAATTTCAGGTCAATGGACCTTTTCAGATGATTAATCTGCTTAAATTTAAAGATGTTGTAGAAGAAACTGGGACTACCGGAGCAGAGGCTTATGCTCAGTATACGAATGCTATATTACCCTTTTTTCAAAATACAAAAGCCAAAGTGGTGTATCAAGGGAAACCATTATTTGGTTTAATTGGTCCAGAAGATATTATCGAGTGGGATAAAATACTTATTGTAGCATATGAAAGTAAACAAGAGTTTATTTCTATGATTACTAAAGAAGGATACCCAGCAGAAATGCGCAGTCGAGCACTGGCTGATTCTAGATTGATTTTGTGTACTGAAAAATAAAATAACGAACTTAAATAATAACATGCAAGTAAAAGATAAAATAGTCATAGTTACTGGATCGGGCTCTGGAATTGGAGCAGCTACGGCAAAGCATTTTGCAAAACATCAAGCTACCGTAGTGGTTTCGGATATTAAAGAAGAAAAAGCTAATAACATTGCTAATGAAATTAATAATGCAGGAGGTAAAGCAGTTGTGATTACTGCCGATGTTTCTAATTTTGAAGAAGTACAACAATTGATTAATAATACGGTAGAGCAGTTTGGACAGCTAGATGTTATTGTAAATAATGCTGGGATTGGTCCTAGAAATATGGCGAAAACTGGAGAATATACTTTAGAAGATTGGGATAGTGTCATTGCTGTAAATCAAACAGGAGTATTCTACTGTATGAAACTAGCATTACAACAAATGATGAAACAGGGACATGGTAATATAGTAAATCTAGCCTCTTTAGCAGGTTTAAAGGCATCATTAAACAATCTTTCTTATAGCGCAAGTAAATTTGCAGTTGTCGGAATGACTAAATCCGCAGCTTTAGAATATGCTACTAAAAATATTCGTGTTAATGCAGTGTGTCCTGGTTATACGGAATCTGCTTTATTAGAAAAATTATTATCGGTACGTCCAGATATGGATCAAATGCTTAAGAGTGTTATCCCAATGAAACGATATGGACTCGCGGAAGAAATAGCTGAAGCTGTTGTGTGGTTAGCTTCTGACAGTACTAAATTCATTACAGGACAAACCATTACTTTAGACGGTGGAACCTCTTTGTAGAATAATTAATTAATATCAAATCAAGTTAAATTCGAGAATGCAGACAATTAAAATAGAAAGAAAACAAAATTACGCAATTGTTCAGTTAAATAGAGGCAAGGTAAATGCGATTAACCATCAAATGACCAAAGAGATAAGACAAGCTTTTTCAGATTTAGAAACTGATGATACAGTAAAGGGAGTCATTATTACTGGGACTCCACATTTCTTTTCTGCAGGTTTGGATGTGATTGAATTGTATGCTTACGATAAACCAAAGATGAATGAGTTTTTTAATGATTTTGGAGGGATGTATATTCAGTTGGCTAAGTTTACCAAACCGTTTGTTTGTGCAATTACAGGATATTCTCCAGCAGGAGGATGTGTAATTGCTATTACTGCTGATTATAGGATTATGGCTGCTGGAGAAAAGTACACGATTGGATTAAACGAAGTTGCAGTGAATATTCAGATTTCTAATAACCTTATTAGAGGATACTCTTATTGGTTAGGAGAAGGAAAGGCAAACGAATGTATTCTTGGAGGAAAGTTATTGAATGTAGAAGAAGCTTTGACCTTTGGATTAGTCAATGAGATATGTGATTTGGAAGAAGTGTTACCCAAAGCAGAAACTCAGATGCAGCAATATTTACGAGCAGATCAGGATATTTTTAAAAATACAAAATATAAACTTCGTAAAGATTGGTTAGAAGGTATGGAGGAAAATCCTAAAATAGATCTAGAACAAGCAATTTCCCTTTGGTGGAAACCAGAAATAAGAGCAAAAATGAAAGCTTTTGTAGAAAGCCTTCAGAAAAATTAAAAATACTAGTAAAATATAATAATACACAAAAAATGAATAAACAAATCATCTTAAAAAACCGTCCAGAAGGATTACCTGATACTAATACTTGGGAATTACAATCTAATGCAATTCCTGAACCCGCAGAAGGAGAAGTACTTGTACAACATCATTATATTTCATTGGATCCTGCAATGAGAGGATGGATGCGTGAAGGTAAATCATATATAGAACCTGTGGAATTGGATAATATCATGCGTGCTGGTTCTATTGGAAAAGTTATAAAATCAAATAAACATCCAAAGTTTAAAGAGGGTGATTATGTCACCGGTTGGGGTGGTGTACAACAATATACCGTTACTAATGGAGATAATTGGTATTCAGTGGATCCAAGTTTAGCGCCTTTACCGCTGTACATAGGAACTCTTGGAATGCCAGGAATGACAGCGTATTTCGGAATTTTGGAAGTAGGGAAAATTAAAGAAGGAGATACTGTTTTGGTTTCTGGAGCCGCAGGAGCTGTAGGGAGTGTTGTTGGACAAATTGCAAAAATCAAAGGATGTCGTGTTATTGGAATCGCAGGAGGAAAGGATAAATGTGACTATGTTGTGAATGAATTAGGCTTTAATGCCGCAATTGATTATAAATCCGAAGATATTTATGATGCAATCAAGCGAGAATGTCCGAAGGGAATTGATGTGTATTTCGATAATGTAGGTGGAGAAATTTTAGATGCTGCTCTGTCAAGACTTCGTATGCATGCTCGCATTGTGATTTGTGGAGCCATTTCACAATACAACAATATGGAAGATATGCGTGGGCCTAAGAACTATTTGTCATTATTAGTAAACCGAGCTACCATGCAAGGAATGGTAGTAATGGATTATGCTAAGGATTATGGAAAAGCTGCTATGGAAATGGGAGGTTGGATTGCTAAAGGAAAGCTAAAAACAAAAGAAGATGTGTATGATGGAATTGAAAATTTCCATGAAACGTTTCTACGTCTTTTTTCTGGAGATAAAATGGGTAAGCTTGTACTAAAAGTTATTGAAGAATAGCGTATCCAGACCTTTCAGGTTTTTAAAACCTGAAAGGTCTATTGATAAAGAACACTCTAATATTCACAAACCAATTATGAAAGCAATAGTCTGTAAACAATATGGATTACCATCCAGTCTGATATTAGAAGATATAGAAATTCCAAAACCAAAAGAGAATGAAGTTTTGGTTTCTGTTAGCGCTTGTGGAGTCAATTTTCCGGATACCTTAATAATTCAAGGCTTATATCAGTTTAAACCAGAGTTACCATTTATTCCAGGAAGCGATGTAGCAGGAGTAGTAAAAGCAATAGGAGCTGAAGTAAAACACTTAAAAGTAGGTGATGCCGTTTTTGGATTTGTAATGCAGGGAGGATATGCAGAAGAAGTTGCAGTACCTGCCAATGTATGTTTTAAAAAGCCACCAAAAATGGAATTTCCTATTGCTGCATCTTTTATGATCGCCTATGGAACATCGTACCATGCATTAAAAGATAGAGCAAAGCTTAGAGAAGGAGAAACGCTATTAGTTTTAGGAGCATCAGGAGGTGTTGGGTTGGCTGCTGTAGAATTAGGAAAGTTAATGGGAGCCAAAGTAATAGCTGCTGCTTCATCAGATGAAAAACTCAAACTATGCAGAGAATATGGTGCTGATGAAGTCATTAATTATATGGAAGAGGACTTGAAATCTAGAATAAAAGAGCTAACAAACGGAAAAGGAGCAGATGTAGTTTATGATCCTGTAGGCGGTGATTATTCGGAACTTGCATTGAGAGGTACAGCTTGGGAAGGCAGGTATCTGGTGATAGGTTTTGCAGCAGGACATATCCCTAAGATTTCTTTGAACCTTACATTACTAAAAGGTTGCTCAATAGTAGGAGTGTTTTGGGGTAATTTTGCAATGAAAACCCCTAAGAAAAACAAGGAAAATACTATGCAATTAATGCAATGGCTAGAAGAAGAAAAACTGAAACCACATATACATAAGATATATCTATTAGAAGAAGCTCCTAATGCTTTAGAAGAGATGATGAACCGAAAAGTGAGAGGAAAAGTCGTAATTCAGTGTTCATAAACTGATTGGTAGCATAATAGATACATTAATTGTTAGCCTGAACTTATCGAAGGCCGTTTTAAACTAAAGTTTCATTATACTTCGATAAGTTCAGTGTGATATTAGAATATTTGATAAACAATTTGAAAGTATGAGATTAAAAGATAAAGTAGCTATTATCACAGGCGGTGCCAGAGGGATTGGCAAAGCTATTTCGGAATTGTTCGCTCAAGAAGGTGCAGCCGTGATTATATGGGATTTATTGACTGAAGGTGAAACTGTTGCAGAAGGAATTGCAGCAAAAGGACAAGTGTCAGAATTCACGAATATTTCTGTAACTGATAAAACAGCTATCGTGAATGAAGCTGAAAGAATCCATAAAAAATATGGTAAAATAGACATCTTGATCAATAATGCTGGTATTACGAAGGATCGGACGCTTCATAAAATGAGTGAAGCAGAGTGGGATGCAGTAATCGATGTAAACCTGAAAGGTGTTTTTCTATGTACACAAGTAGTTTCACAATACATGAAAGAAGCTGGATATGGTCGTATCGTTTCTGCAGCATCTAATGTAGGATTGCGAGGTAATTTTGGACAAACCAACTATGCTGCTACAAAAGCAGGAGTGATTGCCATGTCTAAAACCTGGACGATGGAATTAGGAAAATACGGTATTACGGCAAATGCATTAGCACCAGGCTTTACCTTAACAGAAATGACGCAACAAATACCTGAAGAACATATAGAAAGTATTAAATCACAGATTCCACTTAGAAAAGCGGCTACGCCACTAGATATAGCTTATGGATATCTTTACCTGGCATCAGACGAAGCATCATATGTTTCGGGTATATGTCTAACAATTGATGGAGGAATTTCAAGATAGAAGTAACAAGTTTTGATATTTAAGTTGTTATATGTGACTAGAATGCAACTGTTATATTGAATATGTCTAAGTAAAAGTAAATGAAGCGTTTACTAAAGAAAAAGCTATGGATAAATTAATTTGTAAAAATTTTACAGAATTTAGAACTCATCAGGGTAAATCATTGCCAATAGGGCAGTGGCTTATCGTTACACAAGAGATGATTAATGCTTTTGCAGAAGCTACGCAGGATTTTCAATGGGTGCATGTGGATCAAGAACGTATCAAAAAAGAATCACCTTTCAGAAAACCTATCGCACACGGATTTCTGTCGATTTCATTACTATCTAAAATGTTGATGGATCTTATCCAGATAGAAAGTTTTGCGATGGGAGTTAATTATGGGTTGAATAAAGTGCGGTTTCCGCATCCGGTTTTAGTTGATAGTAGATTACGATTACATAGCAGTATCCAGATGATTGAAGCCTATGATGAAAACGGGCTAAAAATCACCTGGGACTGCTCTGTTGAGATAGAAGGTATTAATAAACCTGCTTGTGTCGCAGAATTTGTTTCTTTAATGTTTGAGAAATAATTTTTAGATCGAACATTTATACTTTTAATTTTATATGCTAACTTTTAATAAATTTTAGCGTTTGATTATTATCAAGTTTAATCAGGTATATTCCCTTTGAATAGTTTTGAATGTTAATTCTTTTATTTTTATAGATAATACCATCTTCTATTTTATTGCCCAGTAGATTATAGATTTCATATTTCTCGTTAGTTGTTATGCCAGAGATAGATATTACATCATTAGATGGATTAGGGAACAATTCTAATTTCGTAACAGATCGAAATTCTTCTGTACTTAGTGTAGACCTTGTAAATTTATAAATAGTTCCATTTGGAATTACTCCATCTAAAAAAGTGTTGTCATCTACTGTTGAAAGAATAACTGTTGGATTAATAGGATTACCAGATAAAAAAGTGGCATTCTCTTCAAGAACTTCTGTTCCAAAGTTATAAGAAGGAATTAATGCAATTAAAGAACCGGCCTCTCCATCAAACGATTCATCTGGGTTAGATATAGAGTTAGGTCCAAAATGAATTTCTATATCATTGGAACCTTCAAATAACCACATCTGAAAATTTGTAAAATCTGTAGAGATTCCATCTACAAAAATGTCTGAATGGAAACCTACATTATTCCATTCAATTTTTAAGATTCTATTTCCGACAGAGCCTTCTACTAAGTAGGAGATGTTTGATAAAGATCCCGTGGTGGCATTCTCATTATTAAAGTCATAACCTCTATCGGCAATATCGGCTCCATAAGGAATCAATACAGGTAAGGTTCCAGTTTCATTAGGATTGGTAGTTAATCCAGCTCCAAAGCCCCAGTCATCTATGTAAATTTGATTTATTGTAATGTCAAAATATTCGAAATCAAATCCAATAGGAATTGCAAACTCGGGATCGTCCCACGGTGCTGTATTGTTTAAAGATGTGCTACTGGTTAAGTTAATATACGCAGCTGTAGATGTACTTAATTCATAAGATTGAGAGTTGACAAAGAATGATAACCCACAAATAATTGCCGTAAATATTTTTTTTGTGTTCATAATTGAATAACTAATGATTTGTATTCAAAAATAAGATCACTATTTTACTAAACCATTCAGTTGTGCTCGAACCGCAAGATATTGTGGATGAATATTCACTAATTAAGGGGTAAAGGTAAATTAGTTTAACGAATATGATGTAATCATTTTTCTTTTCTCCTCAAAGTAATTATTGGTTGAATATTTCCTGTTTTATTTCACAATACCTTCTTTTATTTCTTCTCCATGTGCATTTAATTGTTTGTCCAAAAAATATAAACCGTTCATCGCTTCTTCATAAATTATTTCTGCAACACCATCTTCATTTTCGGTTAGATCGCCATTTTCATTGTAATATTTGACACTGCTTATAAGACTGGAAATTGCCCTAGTGTACTCATATTGGGCAATTCCGTCTTCATCTTTTTTAAGAGTAAGATCAATTCCATAAGTACTTTCCTTAATTAACAAATCAGAATCGTCATACACATATGCCACTTTGTGATATCCATGAGGTCCCGTTGTTGGCTGACCTTTTTTATTGAAATATTCGTGAGAAGTTAGATAACTAGCAACATTAAAGGTCTGCTTTTCATAAAAAACACCATTTTCGTCTTCTGTTGGAACATCGTATTTGTTATAATTCTTATAACCTATATACCGTTGTTGATCATCATAAAGGTATTCAGTAGCGCTTATCCCATTTTTATTGGATGCTCTTTTGTTTTTGGAATTGTAGTATGTTTCCCGTATTATTTTTCCATATTGATTATAAGTATAACGGGTAGTACTTACTCCTTTGATTAGTTGGTTTCTTATGTCAAATTCTTTTACTAGAGAATCCTTGCCAATGGTATTGTAATAGTATTTTGTTTTGAAAACCCCATCTAATAAAGCTGGTTTCATATTTTTATCATAATTGGTACGCTCTATTAGAAGGTTGTTGTTATTATAGGTAAATATATTATGCGTAATATTTTGACTGGCATTAGTTAATTCATCTTCTGTTTTGTAGTAAGTAGTTTTGGTCTTGTTATTTTTGCTATCATATTCCCAACGTGTAATTGTTATATCGAAGCTATAAGGTTTTAAAACATTCATTGAATCTAATCTTCTTTCCTCAATAAGATTTCCTCTTTTGTCATAGGTGTATTTGTGTATTTCAACTCCATCTGCTGACGTAGCGAAACATTCTTTATCGTCTAGAAATAGTTCTCGGATTACTTCTGCATTGTTATTAAGATTTTGTTTTATAATTGCATATCCAAAATCGTTTTTAAAAATTGTATTGTAAGCATCTATATTTAAAACATTACGAACCGAATCATTAATGTATTCATATTTACTAGCACCATTTCGATTGTTATCAAAAGCTAATACATAACCTTCATAGTATTTAGCAGCAAATTTAATCCTGTTTTTATGGTCGTAATCCCATACTTGTGCGAAATAATCATCATTTCCTATAACAGGTAATTCTGATGCGTTATATCTTTTAATAGAAGTATAATTATCCTTTAAATCATAGGAATATTTATAAATACTAATCCCGTCTTTATTTTCAATTTGATCTCCATTTTCATCAAGATTAACAAATTTGATCAGATTACCTCTTTCATCATATGTATAATGAAGATTGTATTCTGTTAAATGAGTGGCGAAACTACCATTTTTATCATAAAGTCTTGTTCTTTTAGTTTTATGATAATCGTCTAAAATATAATCATAAATTGAGATGTAATCTTTGTCATTCATTGGTTTGCCTTTGGAGTTAAAACTAGAAATTTTAATGGTCCTTCCTTGTTCGTCGAACTCTCTTTTCTCATGAAAAACTCTATCACTGTTGTTAGTTTGCTGCCCGTTTATATCATAGTAGGAAGAATATCTATTTTTTGTTTTTGAATCATATTTCCATAAAATTTTGTGTAAAGATTTATATTCAATAGGATCACCATCTGCATTAAAGTACGAGATGGTCATATCGTTATTGATATTCCAAACTGTTTTAGAAATGGATCTGTTAAGTATAGTATTCCGTGTTAAGTTTTTATTGTAATAATGCATCTCAGACGTAGAATCTGTAGAATTAATTATTTTAGTAATAGCGGTTTTAAAAACCCCACCATTAGTGAGCTCCCCGTTTTTATAATAGCTAATGATAACTTCATCATTATCATTACGCTCAACTTTATAGCATTCTCCATATTTATGGTCGTCTTTACTTATTGGATATGAAGTCAGTATTTTGTGGTCAAGCGTGTGATAAATATGTTTGTAATATTCTGTGCTTCGTTTAGTGAAGTTATAGTAACTATAAATATTTGGGTTTTTGTAATAAGCCGTTTGACGTAGTAAATCATCAATTTTAAGTTCCCAATATCGTTGTTTTTTTTGGTTTATATTATGTTCTGAAACTTCATCATACTCTATTTGCATTTTTGCTCTTTCCTGATCGTATCTATCGTACAAATCTTGAAGAGTAGATGTCGACATGTTTTCCTCTCCTTTCTGAATAATTTGTTTACGCAATAAACGAGCGTGATATTCTGTGATATTAAAATGATATTGTTCGTGTTTTAATAATTGAGGATCAAACACAGAATCTTTTAATCTCTCTGATTGGTTAGGATCCATAAATGCATATATTAATGGAGTGTCTTCATTAATCTTATTTGGGCAGTATATCTCCGAAAAAATTGCGGCATCAAATTTATCATCAATGTGTTCTACTTCCTGAAAATCTAACCAGTTTACCGGTTGATCGGACCATGTAACTATATTAATCAGCTCCACTTTGTTTGAATAACCGACTATTAAAATTAAAAGAAATAATACTAGAGAAGTGCAGAGGTAGTATTTAGTTTTCATATTCAAATTCCTCCTTTCTTTTCTTAAAAATTGATTTGTATATTATAAATGGAAGATAGGTAATACCAAGTATTACTATTGCTAAGAAAATGGCATACGATATATCTTCTAATTGAAATGATGTGTAATTAAAAGTAAGATTATATATGTAAATGCTTATCGATAGTATTACGGAATAGGTTAATCTTTGTCTAAATAAATAAAGATTAAATTTTGGCAAAGGGCCTTTGTTATTTGCAAATATCAATAATAAGAAGAAACACATGAAGACAGAAAGGAATATACATAAAAATCTAAAAAACTCCTTTTCTATATAATTGTTAAAAAGTTGAATAAGTAATGTGTTTAATAAAACAAAGCTCAGTATTTCACTTAGTATATCGATATTTGATTTTCCCGGAGGTAATAGTATCCTCAATTTAAATGGTTCTCGTTTAGCGATTGGGGTATCAATTTCTTTAGGATTGTAACCATATTTATTACCTCCGTGATTTCCTTCTCCGAAGAGCATCAAAATCCCATAAAAAGGAATCAACTGAAAAAAACCACTATTGCCTAGGTCATGACAACGCTTAGCGCCTTGCGCCAGTAAAAACCAGTATGAAGGCATAATCATTAATATAATTAAAGATTCTGTTTCTGGTATGATTTCGGTGACAACTCCTACCAAAAAAAAGGATACCATAAATATTATGTAGCTTAGACCATATTCCAGCCGACGTATCCTTCCTGAGAAGGAAAAAGGATTTTTGAACATATTTCTAGGACTTAAGTGATTTTATTTATCGAATTACAATTAATGTTTAATGTATGTGTCCTAACTATATGAAATGTTACCTATCAATACTAAATTTTTACTAGTTTTATCTCTATATATAATGATTTACTATAAAGTTATATATAATTAATTATAATGGTACTGTCTATAAATGATTATAGGAAGCCAAACATTAATAATATACAGCTAGTTGTAAAAAGGGCTTTATTTTAATAATATATTTAAATCATGCAACATCAGGAATTTTTTTTTGAATATATAAAATACAAACTCTTCGGACAGTATTGGTTACCTAAAGATTGTAAAGCAATAACCTTACTAGTACACGGTATGGGAGAACATTCTTCTAGATATACTGATTATGTTATTCCCGAATTGCTAAAGGAACACATAAGAGTTATTACTTATGATAATTTTGGTCATGGAAAGAGTAGTGGTAAGAGAGGACATTGCTCAAGTTATGATGACTTAATGAAGGTTATTGATATTGTGCGTATTAAAGCTAATAAGATTACAAGCGATGTTCCAGTTTTTCTATATGGTCACAGTATGGGAGGAAACCTAGTGATTAATTATATCATAAGAAACAATCCTAAGATTACCGGAGCAATTTTGACTAGCCCGTTTTTACGTTTATCATTTGAACCGCCTGTTTGGAAAATGATAATGGGTAAAATATTTCAAAAAATTGCGCCTTCCGTAACATTACCTTCTGGGTTAGATGTACAAGCAATCTCTAGAGTAACAAAAGAAGTAGAGAAATATAAAAATGATCCTTTAGTACATGATAAGATAAGCCCTAATTTCTCTTTACCTATAATAAAAGCAGGTGAGTGGGCTATCACTATGGTTTCTCAATTAAGAATTCCCATTTTGTTAATGCACGGAACTGCCGATCAAATAACTAGTTACACTACTAGCAAAGAATTTGCAATGAAAACAGACCTTGTTGATTTTGTTTCCTTTGATGATGGGTATCATGAACTCCATAATGATCTGGAAAAAGAAAAATTTATCTCCATTATCACTACGTGGATTCATGAAAGGGTTTAAGGTTTTGATTTATAGTTGTTTGCACTTTGTTTTTGTAGGTGTTTTCATACCTTAATATTATTGCTCTGGTGTTAATTTTTGATTACTTTTATTAGCGATAGAAATAAGTTTTGCCAAATACAACCAACTTATATATAAAAACAAAAAAAAGCATTATGAGTGAAGTAACAGACGCCAAAAGAAAAAAGACATCGGTACTTGATATTCTACCAGAACAACAAATTGGTAGTAATAATTGTTGGGCTGCAGCTTTATCCATGGCATTACAAAGTTATAGATTACATATGCCTGAAAAAAAACTGGATGAAATGTTCGAAGCTAATAGCCAAGGCTTAGATTTATTCACCTTACAACCGCAAATATCTAAGCATTTCTCATATATTGATACAGAGTATAGAAGCTTAATTTTTGGAAATGACCCTAAATTGACCTTTAAAGAACTACAAGGTCGAATTGATAGAGATCAACCTATCCTTATTGGGACTCAGAATTACAATAATTTTGCAGCACATGCATTGTTGATTATTGGATATACTGATGATGATACGGTTTTAATAATAGATCCTTGGGTAGGAGCGATGAAAGAGATAGAGTATGAAGAATTAGGAAATTATTGGGTAGAAACCATTGTTTTTGATAAGTAGTTATTTTTTAATGAGTTAGCCTTGTTGCTATCTAATGAGTCTTATTTTATTTAAGCTTTAGTGTATGGGATGGTGAAGTAGAAAATCGTACCTAAGTCTTTTTTGCTTTCTAACCATATTTTACCACCTAACATTTCGCTATAGGCTTTGGCAATAGATAAACCTATGCCAGCTCCTTCTATAGCGTAGTTGTTTTCAATATCTGCTTGTACAAAACGTTCGAAAATAGCTTTTTGCCGATCTTTAGCAATACCCATGCCAGTATCTTTTACATAAAATTGTAAGAACTCATCTTTTACTTCATAGCCAAACGAAATAGAGCCTTCAGGAGTGTATTTAAGAGCATTCTTTACAAGATTAGTAAGTATAGCATTAAATTTTTCTTTATCGGTTTTAATAAGAGTGTCATCATTCGGTAAGCCATTGCTGAAAGACAATTGTAACTCTTTTCGATCTGCTTCTGGTTTAAAGAATTGATATAAATAGGTTACTTGTTCATTAATGTCTACTTCAGAAAGAAAAACTTTTACCTGTCCGGACTCTATTTTGGAGATATCAATAATATCTCTGATAATATTGAGCATACGTGCACCGCTTTCTTCGATCAAACTAATATACAGTTGTTGTTCGTCTCCTGTAAGTATAGGTTCTTTGAGCAACTCTGCAAAACCCAATATACCGTTCATAGGAGTACGGATTTCGTGACTCATATTTGCTAAAAAGGCAGACTTAAGCCGATCACTTTCTTCGGCTTTATCTTTCATTTTATTTAATTCTATTTCATAAAGCTTTAATTCAGTAATATCTGTAGTGGTACCTACATAACCAATCACTTCTTTTTTATCATTATATTCTGGAATCGCTTGTCCTAAAACCCATTTAATAGTACCGTCAGGACGAAGAAATCTATATTCTGCATGAGAAGAGTCTCTTCTTTCGGCATCATCATACCAACCTAATTTTAGTTTCTTCTTATCTTCAGGATGAACCGCTTTGAGCCAGCCATCGTCCATTGCTTCTTGCTGTGATAAACCAGAAATTTTGCACCATTTTTCATTTACAAAAGTAGTCTTGCCATTAGCTTTGGTCATAAATATACCAACTGGAGATATATCTGTCAGTGTTTGATATCGACTTTCACTAAGTTGGATAACCTTCTCTGCCTCTTCAAATTTTTGTCGGTAGGTAAGAGAATGGTACACATCTTTAAATGTAGAATAGCTGTTTTCTGATACTTCTTTTTGAAAATATTTTATATAGATAGTAAACAATATTCCGTAGTAAAAACTCATCACTATTTTGGATGATAATCCAGAAACTAAAATACTGGATATGTTACCAGTATTCCAAAACCCTATCACACTAAACAATATAGCATCAAAGGAAAGGATTACAAGCATTGTTAGAAATATCCTCAAGAATAAAGACTGGATGTATTTTGAAATGTATTCAAAGATAAAAATGATCAAAATTGAATCTATAAAAAGGAGCGTAGTACCATAAACTAAAAGAATAACATTTGTATTAAAAAAGTCTGATAACATCGTAAATGATACTTGATGCATATTAGAATCTTCTAAATTAATTCCAAAAAGCAGTAAAAGAATTACAATTGTTAGATTGGCAATTACCAACGCATAGATCAGTCTTCTTGTTAATAAAGCATCTTCTTTAATATAAAATATAAGTACAGAGAAAAGAGTGACAGAGAATAGGACAGAGGAGCCGGGAGATACTGTAATACCATCATATACTTCAAAGTACATAGTAGTAGCTGTAAATACCTGAATAAACTGAAATATACCTAATGTAGTAAATAGCAATCCGTTACCGGTAACTTTTCGAAAGTGAAATAAGGTTAAGACTAAAAAGGAAACAACGAATCCTTGTAAAAGAAAAACTGATATTTGATAAAAATTAATTGTCTCCATAAAACATAATTAATCACCTTTATTTTTCGACAGATAAAGAAATAGTCTTTTTAATAATGAAAGCCCGAAAGATGATCAATGTGAATAATTCCCTAAGGGAAAATTGATTGTATACGTATTTTTCGAAGATACAAAAGTAATTAGATTTTAGTTACTGAAAAAGCTTATGTTTTCTAAGGGTAATATTATCCTATTGTTAGGATGTTTATTCGGTTTTATATTTTGGTAATTTTTCGTATCCAAAAAATAATAAATAGTAAGGTGATAATTGAAAGGAGTAAGCCAGACTCATAGTGCGCTTGAATTTAATGCTGCTAACAAGAAGGTAGTTATAGCTGTCCCATAAGTACCAGACAATAATCCAATATCGTCAAAGAAAGCATGAATGTAAATAAGTGCTAGAACAATTTTTTTCTATTGTAGCTATTGAGAATTAGCTTATCAGGGATAAATACTATTATAGTAATGATGTCATTAAGAAGGGATGAATTTCATGATATAGTAAGCTAATCTAGCACTTAATCTAGCGGTACAATTATCTATGTCGTATTTTGGATTTAGTTCTACGATATCTGTACTAATCAATTTACCTGATTTGCAGATTTGTTCAATAACGGCCATAGCAATATCTGAAGAAAAACCAAATGGAGAAGGGGCACTAACTCCAGGAGCATAGGCAGAAGAGAAGCCGTCCAGATCAATAGTTAGATACACAAGATCTAACGGAGCTATGAATCTATTTATAATAGTAAATACATGTTTTTTGTTTTCGAATGTGAAATCAGTATTCTTGATATATTGCACTTTGAGTTCATTGGCAGTTTTGAATAATTCTTTGTTATTTGATTCTTCTTGAATTCCCAAGCAGAGATAATTGAAACGATCGTTCTCTTTTGCTATTTGATAAAAAGGAGTTCCCGAGTTCCCTTCAGTTTTTATCTTTCTTAAATCAAAATGTGCATCAAGATTGATAATTCCGATAGTGGTGTTTGGTTTATGCTTTTTTATTCCGTTATAATGTGCATATGCTAAATCATGACTTCCTCCAAATATAATTGTAAAATATTTATTATTAAGTAGTTGTGATATTTTATCTAAAGTGTAGCTTTGAGTTTGTTCTAAATCATTTTTATTACAAAAAATGTTTCCAGTGTCAATAATCTGAACTTCATTATTAAGGTGGTTAGATAGTGATCCCATCATTTTTCTGATGGTGTCCGGAGCTAATGCTGAGCCAATTCTTCCTGAATTCCTTCGAACTCCTTCGTCACAAGCATATCCTAACAAGGCAAAAGTTGTATTCTTATTTTTAGGTAGTTCATCATTTTCTAAATCAATACAAGTAACTTTTTCATGAAGATATAATTGATCATTAGATATCCGTCCTGTCCAAATGTTTACGTCTGTTTTTTTGTAAATGCTCATATGCTGAAATAATGCTTGTGTGTAAAATATTATACAGGTGTATTTTTTATCAAAATAAATTGTCTAAAATTTTGTTGTCTAGAATATTAGGAATGGTTACTTTAAGCTTTGGTGTACGTTTCATTTCTCTTTTAATAGCGAATAATGCCTCTTTATTTCTAGCCCAACTTCTGCGGGATATACCGTTATTTACATCATAAAATAGCATATTTTTTAGACGTTTAGATGCCTCCTTTGACCCGTCGAGTAATAATCCGAATCCCCCATTGATTACTTCACCCCATCCAACACCACCGCCATTATGGATAGATATCCAGGTTGCGCCCCTGAAACTATCGCCGATCACATTATGGATTGCCATATCTGCTGTAAATTTACTACCATCATAAATATTACTAGTTTCGCGATAAGGAGAATCTGTTCCACTTACATCATGATGATCTCTCCCTAATACAACAGGAGCCGATATATCACTTGATTTAATGGCTTTATTAAACGCTTCAGCAATCTTTGTTCTTCCTTCTGTGTCTGCGTATAGAATTCTTGCTTGAGAGCCTACAACGAGCTTATTTTGCTTTGCTTCATTAATCCATGTAATATTGTCCTGCATTTGTTGCTGAATTTCTTCTGGAGCTGTTGTTTTGATTTCTTGCATCACCTTTATTGCAATTTGATCAGTTTTTTCTAAGTCTTCAGGATTACCAGAAGTGCATACCCATCTAAATGGCCCAAAACCGTAATCAAAGCACATGGGTCCAAGAATATCTTGTACATATGATGGATATCTAAAATCAATTCCGTTTTCTGCCATAACATCTGCTCCTGCTCGGGATGCCTCTAAAAGAAACGCATTTCCATAATCAAAGAAGTAAGTCCCTTTTGCAGTGTGCTTATTGATAATAGTAGCGTGTCTTCTTAGTGATTCTTGAATCTTTGTTTTGAAAGTGTCAGGATCATTTGTTATCATTTTATTTGATTCCTCGTAACTCATACCAGCCGGATAATATCCACCAGACCAGGGATTATGTAATGATGTTTGATCAGATCCCAAGTGTATATAAATATTTTCATCATAAAAACGTTCCCAAACATCTACAATATTTCCTTTATAAGCAATAGAAACTACTTCTGCATTCTGAGTTGCTTCTTGAACTCTTTTAACCAGGGTCTCTAAGTTGTCTATAATTTCATCTACCCATCCTTGCTCATAACGTTTTTGTGCGGCATTCGAGTTTATTTCTGCACAAACAGTGATACATTTTGCAATATTACCTGCTTTGGGTTGTGCACCGCTCATTCCTCCTAAACCTGCTGTGAGAAATATTTTACCCGCACTATCTTCTCCTGGTTTTAATGTTTTTCTAAAAGCATTCATTACCGTTATAGTAGTTCCATGGACAATACCTTGTGGGCCAATATACATATAACTTCCTGCTGTCATTTGCCCATATTGAGTAACACCTAATGCATTATATTTCTCCCAATCATCCGGTTTAGAATAATTTGGAATCATCATTCCATTTGTTACAACTACCCTAGGAGCTTCTTTTGATGATGGGAACAACCCCATAGGATGACCAGAATACATGTGTAATGTTTGTTCTTCCGTCATGGTTGCAAGATAATGCATCGTAAGTAGATATTGAGCCCAGTTCTGAAAGACCGCTCCGTTTCCACCATAGGTTATTAATTCATATGGATGTTGAGCGACTGCAGGATCTAAGTTGTTTTGTATCATTAACATAATACCTGCTGCTTGTAATGTTTTAGCTGGGTATCCATCAATGGGTCTAGCATATATTTTATAGTCAGGTATAAACCGATACATATAAATTCGACCATATTCATTAAGTTCTCCAAGAAATTCTTTCGCTAGTTCTTCATGCCAATTTGTTGGAAAATATCGCAAAGCATTTTTTAGTGCAAGTTTCTTTTCGTTGATAGATAGTATTTGCTTGCGTTTAGGTGCTCTGCTTATCTTTAGACTAAGATCTTTTTTAGCTGGAAGTGTTTTTGGAATACCTGTTATGATTTGTTCTTTGAAAGTCATTTTGTTTTTGAATTTTCAGGTTTTAAAGTTTCTACAGCGTTTTGTTTTTGAAACATTACTCTTTGCTTGGTACTTTTTTACTCTTAATTGTTAGTATTTATACTGAGTGTTATGAAGGGTTTATTATTGCTTATATACGACATCTCCTCGTTTCCATACTTGTGAAGGAGTTAATTTGCCTTGATGGTATAGTATTTCATTAAAATTGTTGGTAGAAAAAAGACAAAAATCCGCAAGCATTCTTGGTGCTAGTCTGCCGCGATCCTCTAATTTTAAGGCGGCTGCGGCTCTCGATGTAATTCCGGTTAATACTTCTGCATTACTAAGCTTCTGAAAAGTTCCTAAAATACAAGCTTGTGTCAATAAATCTCCCATCGGAGCGGATCCTGGATTCCAATCACTAGCAATTGCTAGAGCGCCTCCTGCATCTAGAATCTTTCTTGCAGGAGTAAAATCACACCCTAAACCTATGGAGGCTCCTGGTAGTGCAACGGATATGACATCACTTTCTGCAAGCATCGTAATTTCGTTATCTGTACTGGCTTCTAGATGATCAGCACTTACTGCATTTACTTTTACTGCTATCTCACTACCGCCTGCAGTAAACTGATCTGCATGCACGGTAATATCAAATCCCATTTCTGTAGCTTTCTTGAAATAAGGTGCTATGTCTTCTTTAGAAAAGGCACTTTGTTCCACAAAAGCATCAATTCTATTTGTTAGATTTTCTAATTTAATCTTTGGGAATAATGTAGACGCAATTTCATCTAAGTATTCCTGCTGACTCCCATCATAATCTTTTGGTAGCATATGAGCTGCCAAACAAGTAGAGACTAAATCAGATTCTAAATGTAAGTTGGCTTCTTTTATAGCACGTAACATTTTAAGCTCTTCCTGAGTAGAGAGTCCATAACCACTTTTGACTTCAATAGTAGTGATTCCGTTTTTAAGAAGATGATTGGCTCTTTTGATCACTCCATGGCATAGTTCTTCTTGACTAGCTGTTCTTGTGTTGGTTACAGTGTCCCAAATTCCACCACCTGCCTTTGCAATTTCCAGATATGATTTTCCGGAGTTACGCATTGCATAATCATTCGCTCTGGAGCCGGAGAAACAAATGTGAGTATGTGCGTCGATAAATCCGGGTAGGCATACGTACTCCGATTGTAGTTCTGTAATTTCCGCTTTAAGACTATTAGCAACTTCTTTTAGCTCTATGTAGTTTCCAATGGAGTGAATATGTTCTTCTTCAATTAGAATTCCTGCATTTAGAATTATGGGGAGCTGTTCATCCTTTAAAGCACCTTTTAATGGTAATCCATTCATAGATACGAGTTGCGTAATAGGACCAATAAGTTTGTACTTTGTCATAATTAATAGGTTTCAAATTCAGTAGAGAATTTAGTTTCTAAAGACAAATTCTCCTTGTTTGCTACGTTGTTCGCTAATGTTATGATTGTTTTATTTTTAATAATATCAATTCCCTTATTTATATCATCAGCAAAAACGCGATCTTTTGCTGCAAAAGGGACCTCTTTACGTATAGTTTTATGAATTTCATCCAGAATAATACCGGATTTCATAGGTTTTCTGAATTCAAAGGCTTGTGCAGCGGTTAAGAGTTCTATTGCTAATATTTTTTCTACATTTTCAATCACTTTTAATGCTTTTCTGCCACCTATAGACCCCATGCTCACGTGGTCTTCTTGTCCTAATGATGTTGGAATACTGTCGGCGCTGGAAGGGAAACACAATCCTTTGTTCTCGCTCGCTAATGCAGCGGTGGTGTATTGTAAAATCATATAACCTGAATTAATACCGGTATCATCCATTAATAATTTAGGAACTCCTGGAGAGTTACCTTCTAATGCCAGGTATATTCTTCGGTCAGAAATATTCCCAATTTCAGAAGCTGCAAGACATGCATAATCTATTGCCATGGCTAAAGGTTGTCCATGAAAATTCCCGCCACTAATAGTAAGCTCTTCATCAATGATAATAGGATTGTCGGTTACAGAATTTAATTCGGTTTCTACTAATTCCTTAAGATGAAGCCAAGCATTTCTAGAAGCCCCGTGTACTTGAGGAATGCATCGCAGTGAATATGGATCTTGAACACGATCGCAATCAATATGATCTTCCATGATTTCAGATCCCTTTAATAAAGATTTTACTCTAGAAGCAACATGAATATTTCCTTTGAAAGGGCGTAATTCATGTAATTCATTAAAAAAAGGTTTTACAGAGCCTTGTAACCCTTCTATCATCATAGCTCCGATGATATCTGCTTGCGAAAGACAACTATGTAGTTTTTCCACAACTTTTACAGCATGTGCAGCTATAAACTGTGTTCCGTTTATTAAGGCAAGGCCCTCTTTTGGGCCAAGATCTAAAGAAGTTAGTTCTGTTTTTTTAAATAAAGTTGAAGTATCGATCTCATTATCGTTATACATAATTTTTCCTAAACCGATTAAGGGCAAAAAAAGATGGGAGAGTGGTGCTAAGTCACCGGAAGCACCTACTGATCCTTGAGAAGGAACTACAGGAATTGCGTTATTATCAATATGCCAAAGGATACGATCCAAGGTGCTTTCTGCAATACCAGAATATCCTTTCGATAATGATTGTAGTTTTAAAATTAGCATGAGTTTTGCTATTTCCGAATCAATAGGGGCGCCCACACCAACGCTATGGCTTTTTAAAATATTGGATTGAAGTATTTTTGTCTCCGCTTTAGAAATCATAGTGGTACACAATGGGCCAAAGCCAGTATTGATTCCATAAACAGGGTGACCTTTGTTCACTATGTTTTCAACGACCTGGCGACTTTTCCTGATCTTTTCTCTTGAGGTTTCAGAAATGATTCCTTTGATTTCTCCTGAAGCTATTTTGATGGCTTTTCCGACGGTTAAATGATCTTCTCCGAAACGGAAATATGATGTTGTTCTAGACATTATTAGTTATTCATATTTGTATACACTAAGATAATGTGTATTTTTAATACTTATAAATACTAATTTTGTCAATAATTAATAACTATGGGTTATCAATTAGAATTACGTCACTTTACTTATTTTTTGGCTGTGGCCGAAGAATTGCATTTTAGAAAAGCTGCAGAACGCTTGTTTATTTCGCAACCTGGTTTGAGTAGGCAGATCAAAAAAATGGAAGAAATTATAGGGGCTAAACTGTTTATTAGAAATAAAAGAAATGTTAGCTTAACAGTAGCAGGAGAGTATCTTAAGAAAGAAATCGCCTATATTTTTAATCATATTGATTTTACTATAAAACAAACAGTATTAATTGATAAAGGAAGCGAAGGGGAGATTAGAATTGGTTTTTTGGGTTCAGCAATACAGACCGTGATACCAGAGCTTTTGGTTAAAGTAGATAAGGAGAATCCTAAAATACAATTTAGCTTAGAAGAAATGTCTAATTATGATCAGGTAAAGGCGATTGTGAGTGATCAACTTGATTTCGGATTTGTTCGATTAGCAAGAGTGCCTGATGGATTATGCATAAAAGCGGTGCAAACGGATACGTTTTCATTGGTTCTGCCAAAAGGCCACCAGTTAAATGAGTATAATTTTAGAAACGTGGCTCAGGTTTCATCAGAACATTTTGTTTTATTTTCTTCTGATTATAGTTCAATATATTACGATAAGATTATGAGTATCTGCGAGGATCAGGATTTTACTCCTATAGTTTCTCATAAGTCAGTACACGCTCAAACAATTTTTAAATTGGTAGAAAGTGGATTAGGAGTAGCAATTGTGCCAACTTCACTACAATATGGTTTTGACCTAGATGTAAAATTTTTAGAAATCCCAAAAATAGCTCAACGAGCAGAGCTCTCTGTAATCTGGAAAGAAGATAATCGTAATCCTGCTTTAGAGAAGGTGAGGAGGTTTTTGTAGTTACCGCAATAGGTTTTCGAAAAAAGAAGTGTGATTGTCAAACTGAACTTATTGAAGTTTTAGAGATTAGATTTGTAATCTGTCTTCGAAAGGCTCAGTTTGACAATTAATAGCTTTCTGATTTTTTAAGAGCAGTGCTTATTGAGCAGGCATCGAATAAAAGAACTGCTCTTCTACTATTTTACCATTATTCACATTATAGATGGCTAGTTCTTCTATCTGCATACGTCCTTGTCCTTTAAATGTGCAATCCATTTTCATTTTACAAGTAAAATGATTTTCTGCTACAACAGGCTCAGAAACTTCTCCACCATGAAATTCTTCTACACTTGCATACCAATCCTGACTTTTTTTGGTGACAGCTTCTTTTCCTGTAACTATAGCATTTGGAGCTCCAGGCATTTCTTTGCTGATTATATTATCAGCATACAGTTCCTTTAAAGCTTGCATGTTTTCGCCCTTACGGCAAAGTTCGACTAAACGATTGGCTACTTCTTGTGTATTCATTTGTATGAAGTTTATTGGTTTATAATTAATTTGCAACGCTTTTAAGTTACAAAAAACTTCAATTTATATTTTTAAATAAATGTTATAATTTAATTTTTACGAGACCGCTTCTTTGTATGTTTTAAGACAACGTTCTCTAGCTTCTTTATGGTTAACAATAGGATTTGGATATGTTAGCTCATTGATATCCTTAACCCAAGTCTTAATATATTCGTGGTTTTTATCAAATTTAGCTATTTGTGTCGTAGGATTAAAAATTCTAAAATATGGAGCTGCATCTACACCAGAACCCGCTGCCCATTGCCAATTACCTACATTGGCAGACATATCATAGTCTAATAGTTTTTCTGCAAAATACGCCTCACCCCAACGCCAATCAATTAATAAGTGCTTACATAAAAAACTAGCCACTAACATTCTTACTCGATTGTGCATAGAGCCGGTTTCATTAAGCTGACGCATTCCTGCATCTACCAATGGGTACCCAGTTTCACCAGTTTTCCAAGCTTCGAATTCCTTTTCGTTATTACGCCATTCTATGCGATCATATTTTGGCCTAAAAGCTTTGTTTTTAGTATGAGGAAAATGCCAGAGAATTTGCATAAAAAATTCACGCCATATAAGCTCTGACCAAAAGACTTCATTTTCTTCGGCAATTGCCTTTTTCATCATTTTACGAACACTCACAGTACCAAAACGTAAATGTGGCCCTAATCCTGAAGTGCCATTTTTCTTTGCTGGAAAATTACGAGTATCTTCATAATTATCAATAAGAGAAGGAGTAACCAGGTAATCGGGTACTTTAATTGATGATTTTTTAAACCCTAAGTCCGATAATGAAAGATCTGGAAGTAGAGTGTTTTGGATTAGATTGTTTAAGTATGTATTGGTTTCGTGAGTTTTTAGTTTTGACCTATCAAATTTCTCTTTCCATTTATTTTTATAAGGAGTATAAACAACATAAGGGTTTCCATCAGATTTTACGATTTCGCTTTTCTCGAAAATCACTTGATCCTTGTAAGTTCTAAATTCTATAGAGTTATTTTTTGCTAGGTTTCTTATTTCTAGGTCTCTATTATTTGCATACGGTTCATAATCGAGATTAGCATATATTTTCTCAATACTATGATCTCTTATTAGATTCCTAAAAACTTCAATAGGCTTACCTTTAAAAAAGGCAATAGAGCTATTATGATTATCCTGTAATTCTTTACGTATTTTTTGTAAAGTATCATGTATAAAAGATAATCTGGCATCATCTTCAGGTAGTTTATCTAATATTTCAGTATCAAAAATAAAAATAGGTAGAACAGGTAAGTCATTTTTAAGAGCTTCCAGAAATCCTATATTATCATTAAGTCTAAGATCTCTCCGGAACCAGAAAATGTTTACTTTCTGAGTCATATTAATTTACGTTTAATGTAGACATTCCTCCATCGACACCTAATACTTGTCCTGTAATCCAGCTACTATCATCACTTAATAAAAAATTTGCAATATTAGCAATATCCTCTGCCTCACCAACACGCTTAAGAGGATGACGTTCATCCATTTTTTCTTTCTTTTTTTCATTACCTAAAAGTCTTTTGGCTAAAGGTGTGTCTGTTAATGAAGGTGCGATTACATTTACTCTAAATTTAGGGGCATATTCTGCTGCTAATGCTTTTGCGAAACCTTCTATAGCGCCTTTTGCAGCTGCAACACTAGTATGAAAAGGCATACCAACTTTTACAGCAACAGTGCTAAAGAAAACTAGACTAGCTTGGTCGGACTTTTTTAATTGAGGAAGTATAGAATGTATAATTTTTATTAAGAACATAAAATTGATCTGCATATCTTCCTGAAAAGCCTCTGGGCTGAGCATTTTGAATGGTTTCAAATTTATGCTTCCGGGGCAGTATACAAAACCGTCTAATTGCTCAGGTAGTTTTGATGCATCAATTTCGTCTGTTGATGCATCGTATGGAATGTGCGTTACTTCTAGGTTGCCTAAATTCTCAGAAGTACGAGAAGCTATAAAGATGTTATGTTTGTTGTATAGTTTTAATGCGATTTCAAATCCTATGCCATGGCTACCACCAATAAGTAAAATATTTTTTCTCATTCTGTATAATTTCTAAATAATTAAACTAGTTCGACTTTCTTTTCTGTTGGATGATTGAAAGCTCCGAACATTTCGATTAGTTTTTTTTCTCTGTAATCAAAAATCTCTTTTAGCTTTGGTTTAACTAAAAAAGGATGTACTAGTTGTCCCAAAATTCCAAACGGTACTTTATAGTCAATAATATCTTCCATTTCTACGCCTCCTGGAATTTCTTTAATAAAATGTTTATGATGCCAGAGGGCATAAGGACCAAATCGTTGCTCGTCCACAAAATATTCTTTGTCTACGGCATGAGTAATTTCGGTAACCCATTTTGTTTTTATGCCAGCTACCGGCGTAACTATGTATTGGATGATTTGTCCAGAATACATTTTTCTATCTGCACCGGATAAAATCTTGAACCCCATATAATCTGGAGTTATTGTCTTTAAGTTTCTTGGATCTGATAAAAAATCCCAACCTTCTTGAAGAGAAATTGGTAAGTTTTGTTTTGCTTTTAGTGTATATATTTTCATTTGCACCTCTTTTTCAGGATAAAGGTACAATCATTTTGTTTAATCTTTTAATCATAAATGTTAAACAATAAATAAAATTAGAAATTATATTGTTTGTATGTTTAGTCTATTAATTATATTAGAAAAAAGATCTTATTTAGTGTGATCAACATTCTTTACAGCAATTGTCTGCTTTAATAAGTTTGCAGGTCATGACAGCGAATATTGCTCCAATTATTGGAGCAATCATATACAGCCATTGATGTTCCCAATGGCCAGATAATAATGCAGGGCCCAAGGATCTTGCAGGATTCATTGAAGCGTTGGTCATAGGTCCAGCAAACATAGCTTCTAGAAGTACAACACCTCCAATTGCTATTCCAGCCATCATACCTACTTCTTTTGATCCAGTTGATACATTAATAATGACTAACATCAAAAAGTAGGTAAGGAGTAATTCTAAAATAAATGCCCTGAGATCATCAAATGAAGGTAATGTTCCGCCTAGGAATTCACTATCAGGAAACAGAAAAAGTAAAATACTACTAGCTGCAATTGCACCAACAAATTGTGCTGCGATATATTTAGGAACTTCTTTCCATTCGAATTTTTTAGCATATGCAAAAGCTATTGTAACCGCAGGATTAAAGTGTGCTCCCGAAATATCACCAAAGGCATAGATCATTGCCATAACTATCAGTCCCCAAGTAGCAGCAATACCCACGTGGGTAACATCACCTCCAGTTATTTCATTAATCGTCATCGCACCGGTACCACAAAATACCATTGAAAATGTGCCTATAATCTCTGAAATATATTTACGTCTCATACAATTAGAAATGATGGCAAATATAGCATTCCTTATTTTAAGTTTTTGTTAACTCTTAATATATGTGTAATTGTTAATTTCGTCATTAGTAAACTAATTAATAGACTAAATTTAAACACAATGAAAAAGATCATCTTATTTGTATCCGCAGCCTTACTATCTTTTGGGATAGAAGCTCAGATAAAAACACCTCAGCCTAGTCCTACCTCTAAAATAGAGCAAGTAGTAGGTTTAACAGATGTTACCGTTGAATATTCACGTCCAAGTACGAAAGGCCGTGCCATTTTTGGAAACTTGGTTCCTTATGATAAATTATGGAGAACAGGTGCTAATAAAAATACTCAGATTACTTTTAGTGATGACGTTAAAATAGGAGATGCGGAACTTAAAAAAGGAACGTATGCTATTTTTACAAATCCAGGAAAAGAAAGTTGGGAAGTTATATTTTATAGTGATGCAACTAACTGGGGAACACCAAGAGAGTGGGATGACAGTAAGGTAGCTGCTAAAGTAAAAGTGAAAGTGAATACATTACCGTTTAATGTAGAGACTTTTACAATTATGTTTAGTGATTTCACTATGGATAGTGCTCATTTAAACTTTGTTTGGGAAAAAACAGAAGCTGCTGTGAAAATAAACGTTCCTACTAAGGAATTAGCAGCTGCTAGTATTGAGACAGTAATGGCTGGACCATCTGCTAATGATTACTATCAAGCAGCAGTATTTTATAAAGACACTGAGGATTACGCTAAGGCTAAACAGCATATTGAAAAGGCTGTTGCAGGTAAAGCAGATGCTTTTTGGTTTCATAGACAACATTCTTTAATTCTTGCTAAAACTGGAGATAAAGATGGAGCAATAAAGGCGGCTAAAACATCTTTAGAACTTGCTGAAAAGGCTAAAAATGCAGATTATGTAAAGCTAAACAAAGACTCTCTTGCAGAGTGGGGAGCTAAATAAATATCTTTTTTTTTTGCACAAATTAAAAGCGTTTGGTCAATCGACCAAACGCTTTTTTTATTCTAGGAGGTTCACTACCCCGAGGCTTGCCTCGTTAGTAAATGTTTAAAGTTTGAAAACGTGTTCCTTTAAAATGCTCCGTGGGCTTGCCCCGGAGAAATTTACTGCTGATTTTACTACCAAAAGAGAATAGAGTTTCTGGAAAAATTGTTTTTGAGCTTATTCGTAATGCAAGTCTATTTCGTCTCTTACAGTATCTAATAAACGAATTAATTGTAGACTTTTATCGAATGTCATAATTGTACTTTCTATATTTCCTTGTTCTAGCATTTCTTGAACATGAATTGCCTCGAAGCTATAACCATTTGTATCTACAGCGAATTCATGTATTTTCGAAATTCCATTACTTGTGATGGTGACAGAAGAAGGTTCGTGAAAACGACTATTAATGGTAATAGTTCCCTTTTCTAATTGGATAATAGCTTCAGTATTTGTTTTTTCTGTAATCGAAGAGTGTAAAGATGCTTGGATATTGTTTTTATAGGTGAGTAGCATAGAACATTTCTCATCTATTCCATCATCATTAAATTTTGCGTTCGCTTCAGTTTCTTCTGGATATCCCAGTATACTTAATGCTGCAAATAATGGGTAGATTCCTACGTCTAGTAAACTTCCTCCGCCAAGTTTTTTGTTAAATAATCTATTTTCCGGATCATAGGTGCTAGCAAAACCAAAATCAGCTTTTAAACTTTTTACTTCGCCAAGCTCATTAGATTGTATAATATTTAAAACATACTTGTAATGAGGCAAGAAATAGGTCCATAAGGCCTCCATTAAAAAAGTGTTATTATTTTTTGCCGCAGTAATCATTTCTTCTACCTGTTTTATATTTATGGCAAAAGGTTTCTCACATAGCACTGCTTTCTTATTAGTAAGGCACATTAGCGAGTTTTCGAAGTGAAAAACATGAGGAGTTGCGATATAGATAATATCAACTTCAGGATTTGTCGCAAGTTCCTTGTAACTTCCATAACAACAGTAGACATCATACGTTTTTCCAAAATCTTTAGCTTTTTTTAGATCTCTGCTTGCCACGGCGTATAATGTAGCGTTTGGAACAGTTATTAAGTCTTCTGCAAACTTATGGGCAATTTTACCACAGCCAATGATCCCCCAATTATATTTTTTTTTCTGATTCATTAGTTAATTACTAAAAGAGTTATTTAAAAATATAAACATTTTATAGAAATTTCCCCTCATTTTATAAAGTATAAGAATTGTTTTTTTTAATTCTAATCCAGATTTGATGATAATTCTTTTATAAATCGTTCAATTATTTAACATAAATATAAAACATGTGTATATACTAGTAATTTTTTTTGAGTTCTTATTAATTATTGGTAAATTTAATACACTCACCTTTAAAACCAAACCATTATGAAAAATCAAACTACTCTAAAAGAATCTCCAAGCCGTCAAACACATACGCTTAGATTAAGCCGAATGAAAGAAGAGCTTTCTGGAATGCTTACTGAGTTACATTCTTATCGATGTGAGCCCTGCACTCCGGAGATGCATAAACAATTTTTAGAGTTGGATGATAGTGGACGTAGACTAAAACAAACTATTAATAAAGCAGCAGATTTATTAAAAGATTCTGTAAAGTTTTCAAAAGAAATAGGTGATGAAGTTTTTGTGACAATGAAAAAGTATCATAGTTTTCAAAAGAACATGTATGTATACAGATCTGAAGCTGTTGTACATCATTAGTATTAATGACTTAAACATTATATTAAAAAACCTCGATGTACTCAATCGAGGTTTTTTAATATAGTTACCTTGTAATTTAACGGTTTTATAAGGTTTAAATAGTCTTAACTATCATATAATCAAGTTTCTAATTAAATAAAATACTTCCTGTTATTTCTAGTATGGGATTAACAAGATTTTTGTGTACAAAACCTAATATAAATCAAAGAGTTTATTGTTGGTGACCTCTTAGTAATTCTTATATTTGAAAACACAAAATTATATGTATCATATATAAATGGTATGTAATCAAAAAAATATTACAGAGCGAATGAATCTCTTACAAGGTAAAACTGCTATTATTACGGGGGCTACTCGTGGTATCGGAAAAGGAATAGCACAAGTTTTTGCAAAACATGGTGCAAATGTTGCATTTACGTATAGTTCTTCAGTAGATGCTGCAAAAGATTTAGAAAAAGAATTAAATGATTTAGGTATTCAAGCCAAAGCATATCAAAGTAATGCTGCCAGTTTCGTAGAATCTGAAAGTTTGGTTAAGGATGTTCTTGAAACTTTCGGAAGTATAGATATCCTGGTCAATAATGCGGGTATCACTAAAGATAATTTACTTATGAGAATGAGTGAGGAAGATTTTGATAAAGTTATCGAAGTTAATCTAAAAAGTGTATTTAATATGACTAAAGCAGTACAGCGAACAATGCTGAAACAGCGAAATGGAAGTATTATTAATATGAGTTCCGTAGTTGGAGTAAAAGGAAATGCTGGTCAAGCTAATTATGCTGCTTCAAAAGCTGGTATTATTGGTTTTTCTAAGTCAGTAGCTTTAGAACTAGGTTCTAGAAATATACGAAGTAATGTAATTGCTCCTGGTTTTATCGAGACTGAAATGACAGGTAAACTAGATGAAAAGGTTGTTGACGAATGGAGAAAAGCTATACCACTGAAGCGAGGAGGAGCGCCAGAAGACATTGCTAATGCTTGTGTGTTTTTAGCTAGTGACCTAAGTGGTTATGTTACAGGACAGGTCCTTAATGTAGACGGCGGAATGCTAACTTAAATCAAACTCTAGAATTACGATTAACGATTTTTGAATAGTTTTTTAATAAGTTTAAGACCTTTTTAATTAAATGTTTTTATTTTCAGGTTTGTAATTGATTATCTTAAAAATGTGAAAAGTGAAAAATTGTAAATCTGAACGTTTACATCGTAATTAATAAGAATGCAGACACAAAATATAGGATTGATCATAGCAGCTGGAATAATTGCATTAATTATCGCGCTATTCCAATATATGTATAAAGCAAAGAATAGAACCAAAAGGAACTTGTTCTTTGCTTTTTTACGCTTTCTAAGTGTATTTGCACTGCTGGTTTTATTGATTAATCCAACATTTCGAAAAAACACATATTTTACAGAAAAGCCAACATTAGTAGTTGCGGTTGATAATTCTGCTTCAATAAAACATCTTAATCAAGATCTGAAAGTATCACAGTTTGTAAACCAAATCGAAACGAATGAAAAGCTTAAGGAGCAATTTGACATAAAATACTATTCCTTTTCTGATGATTTAAAAGATACTTTAAGTCTTACGTTTAATCAAAAACAAACAAATATTTCTAAAGCGTTAGATAATCTAGATCAGATTTATAAAAATTCTAATGCTCCAACAATATTAGTAACAGATGGTAATCAAACTTATGGTCGAGATTATCAATTTAGAAGTAGTGCATATAAACAACAGATTTACCCTGTAATTGCAGGAGATACAATAAAGGTAACCGATACTAAAATCCAACAGCTTAATGTAAATCGGTATGCATATCTTAAAAACAAGTTTCCAGTAGAGGTTATTCTTACCTATTCTGGAACTGAAAATATCAACACAAGGTTCGAAGTAAAATCAGGTAGAAACATGATATACTCGCAACCTGTTTCTTTTTCTAAAGAGAATAATTCTAAAGTGATCAATTTTACCTTAGCGGCAAGTAATGTTGGTGTATTACAATATAATGCCACACTTATTCCTGTGGACAATGAAAAGAATAAAGTTAATAATAGTAAAGACTTTGCAGTAGAAGTTATTGATCAGAAAACAAATATATTACTTGTTAGTGATATAACTCATCCTGATTTAGGTGCGATCAAAAAGAGTATAGAAAGTAATGAACGTAGAAGCCTTACTGTTATTAAACCGTCTGAGGTAAAAGAGGTTGATGATTATCAATTAATCATTTTATACCAACCTAATGTCAGATTTAGAAGTGTATATGAAAAAATAGAGAATGATAAGAAAAACCAGTTTACGATTACTGGTTCTCAAACTGATTGGGTATTTCTTAATAAGATTCAGAGTAAATATAGACAAGAAATTACAAGGCAAACGGAATATTATTTACCAAGATTTGAGGCTAACTATGGAACGTTTCTAGCAGAAGATATAGGTTTTAATGGATATCCACCATTGGTTGGAACCTTTGGCGAAATACATGTTGATTTTTCGCATGATGTGCTATTACAGAGAAATGTTGGTAATATTACTACCGATGAACCTATGTTGGTTACTATAGAGGATAATGGAATAAGAGAAGCATTGTTGTTAGGTGAGGGTATATGGAGATGGAGAGCTCAGAATTATTTGGACAATAAGAATTTTGAGAGTTTTGATGATTTTTTTGGAAAGATAGTACAGTTTTTAGCTTCTAATAAACGAAAAAGTAGATTAAATACTATTTCAGAATCTTTCTATTATGGTAATGCTAGTATCAAAATCAAAGCAGAGTATTTTACAAAAAACTATGAATTTGATCGTAGAGGAAGTCTGAGTATAATAGTAAAAAATAAAGATAAAGAAACGTCTCAGACAATTCCGATGTTATTAAAAAATAACTCGTATGAAGCTGATCTCAGTAGTTTGTCATCTGGTAATTATGATTATACCGTAATAGTTACAGGAGAAAATATATCACGTTCCGGAAGTTTTAGCATTTTGGATTATGATGTAGAGCAACAATTATTGAATGCAGATGTAACAAAACTAAGACAAGTAGCGACTAATACTGAAGGAAAGGCTTATTTTATGAATCAAAATAGTATTTTGATTCGTGATCTAATTGAGGATCAGAGGTATCAAGCAATTCAGAAGAGCAAAGAAAATATCGTATCTTTAATAGATTGGAAATATCTTTTAGCAATTATCATATTTTTACTAGCTGTAGAGTGGTTTATGCGAAAATATAATGGGCTTATTTAAAATTTAAAAACTAAAAATTTATCATGGAAAAATTACCTAAAATAGGATTACCTATTCTTATTGCTGTAGTACTTTTAATTGTCTTTATTTCAAAATCTACGGTTACTATTGGCTCTGGAGAAGCCGGAGTGCTTTATAAAACGTTTGGAGGCGGAGTTGTAACTGATGAGCCACCACTAGGAGAAGGATTTCATTTAGTAGCTCCTTGGAACAAAGTAATTGTATATGAAGTTAGGCAACAAGAAGTTTTTGAGAAAATGCAAGTGCTTTCTTCTAATGGTCTTGAGATAAAATTAGATGCATCGGCTTGGTTTCAACCTCAATATGAAAAATTAGGGCTATTACATCAGGAAAAAGGAGAAAATTATGTGCAAAGAATATTATTACCAACAATAAGATCTGCGGCGCGTAGTGTTGTAGGTAGATATACTCCAGAGCAATTGTATTCTAGTAAAAGAGATGTTATTCAGAAAGAGATTTATGAAGAAACTAAAAAAATTGTTGGAGATCAGTATGTACAACTTAATGAAGTATTAGTTCGTGATGTAACGTTACCTCCAACAATCAAAGAAGCAATTGAGCGTAAGTTAAGGCAAGAGCAAGAATCATTAGAGTATGAATTTAAATTGACAAAAGCTCAAAAAGAGGCAGAAAGACAGAAAATTGATGCGGAAGGTAAAGCTATCGCCAACCAGATTTTAAGTGCTTCGTTAACAGATAAAATTCTTACAGAAAAGGGAATTGAAGCTACTTTAATGTTGGCTAAATCTCCTAATGCAAAAGTAATTGTAATAGGTTCTGGAGAAAGTGGAATGCCTATAATTCTCGGGAATCAGTAGAGGATAGAAGATATATACTTAAGTGTGTGTAACCATCATATAATTTTATATGATGGTTTTTTTGTGTTCATTAATTAATCTGAGAAAGTTAGTTAACTATCTTGTTATGTATTGTTTATGCGTCAAAAATATACGGGTATATAGTACTTAGTTTTAAAAAAGATGTATTTTCGTCCTGTTAATAGTAGCTTATTTTTTAATAAAAGTCTCACGATATCATTATCCGTATGAACGAACAGGATATTTCTATATCTAAAATCACTCACTTGCTTGATGAATCCTATAAATTAAGGGTTAATAATTTAAAAGAAAGCGTTAAACTAGCTAATGATGCATTATTGTTAAGTGAAAAAATAAATGATAAGGCATGTATTGGGAAAAGTCTAAATATGCTTTCATTGTTCAATATGATTTGCGGAAAAGGTAGTGATGCACTTTCCTTTGCAGAAAGGGCCATTACTTGTTTTGAAGTATTAGGAGATGAAAGAGGTGTAGCCGATGCTAAATATAGTATAGCAGGGATATATTATAAAACAAACAATTATCATCTTGGGATGATTTATCTGATAGATGCTTTAGTTGTTTATCAAAAATATAATGATTGGCATAATCAATCTAGAACTCAAAAATCACTAGGTACTATTTATGAAATTCTAGGTGATGAAAATAATGCTTCAGAGGCGTATAAAATAGCAATTGAAACAGCAAAAAAATGCAAGAATAAAAACCTTGAATCCAATGTGTATAATCCTATGTCTGGCATTTTACTTAAAAAACATAATCCAAAAGAAGCATTAAAAATAATTAATAGATCTATAGCACTAAAATTAGAAACAGGAGATGATCGTGGTCTTGCTTTTGCTATTTATGGTCGTGGTAAGGTTTATGCTTATAATGGAAAATACGAAAATGCTAGTGATGATTATAAAAAGGCTTTAAACATACATGAAAAATATAATGATGTTTTCGGTATAGGAATGACGAAGCATAAATTAGCTCAATTACATTTGGAAATAGGAGAAAAGGAAATAGCAAAAACCTTATTAAAGGAAGTTGTTGTATTTGGTGAAGAATATAATCTCTCTAGAACTAAATTTAAAGCGAGTCATCTTCTTTATGAAATATATAGGGGTGAAAATGAATATAAAAAAGCTTTACAATACCTCGAAAGTTATTTGGTAGAAAAAGATGCATCGGTTAATTCTCAGACTGTAAAGGTTATCGAAAACTATGAACGTATTTCAAATATGAAATATGAGCAACAAGAAGAAAACTTAAAAAGAGAAAAAGAAGCAATCATTCTGAAGAAAAAACAAGCCGAAGAAACGGCTACAATGAGGCAATCATTTTTATCAGCAATGAGTCATGAAATCAGAACTCCATTGAATGCTGTAACAAGTATTATCTCTTTGCTAAAAGAAAGAGCTGATGTAGATGATCAAAAGTTATTGACTTCGTTACAGTTTTCGGCGAAGAATTTAATGCGCATTATTAATGATATTTTGGATTTTTCTAAGTTAGACTCTGATAAGATGGAATTAGAAATGCATGCTATTAATTTCGAAGAGCTTATCAATAATATTAGAGAAACCTATTTAGGTATGGCTCTAGAAAAAGGGATCGAGTTGAATGTTCAAATCGATGTAGCATTAAGTAAATTTTATATACTAGACGAAACAAAATTGTTTCAAATTTTAGGAAACCTGGTCAGTAATGCCATAAAATATACCAATAAAGGATTCGTAAGTATAGATATCGAACTGATATCTGTAAAAGATAATAAAGATACCATATCATTTAGCATAAAGGACACAGGAGTTGGAATAGCTAAGAAAGAGCAAACGAAGCTCTTTGATAGTTTTTATATACCTACAACAATAACCACAAGAAATAATGGCGGTACCGGATTAGGTCTTGCTATTGTTAAAAAAATAGTGGAGCTGTATGGCGGTAATGTATTGTTAACGAGCGAGAAAGGTAAGGGCTCCATCTTTCAGTTTGAGTTAGTATTACAACGAGCTAAAGCAATTGTTCATATTGATCAGAAGCAAACAAATCAGTTAAAGGATAAAACAGCAATTCTTGCGGAAGATAATGAAGTAAATGCGCTAGTTATGGGTCAGTTACTTAAAAAATGGGGAGTAAAAATAGAGCGAGTAAAAAATGGATTTGATGCTGTCGAGATAGCTAAAGAAGTAAAAGTTGATTTTATTTTAATGGATATTCATATGCCAGAGATGAATGGTTTTGATGCAGCTAAACGTATTAGGGATTCTGTAAACGAAAATAGAAATACACCCATTTATGCTCTTACTGCTGATGTAACGGCTGTCAATAACAAAGATTATTTAGCTTATTTTGATGGTTTTTTATGGAAACCATTGCAAATAGATAGGCTCTTTGATACATTGGTAAATCAAAAAAAGAAATAATCCCTATTCGCCTGTTTCTCTAAATAAACTTTTCTTATTATGTAACAATCTATCTAATAACTCTACTAATAGTTAGATTAAAATATGAATTGTTTTTTTTCATTGCTGGGTTTCACTAGCATCATTTCGGTTAAAAAAAAGAAAGATACAGAAGAAGAAATATTTTTATTATTGTACACTTTTTTGATAGAAATTGTTTTAGGTGTGCTTTTGGAGAATTTATAGTTTATATGCTCTATTAAGATTAAAAATTTATAGAATATGAAAAGGATAGAACCTTTTAAAAATATTGATGAAGCCATAGGAACATTAGATAACGGAGGTAGATTTTATAATATACTTACCAAAGCAGATGATGGTGTAATTTCGCCAGCAGAGCTAGGAAAAGTAGCGGGTGTTTTTAATGATAAGCAAACAATGATTCTTTTTTTGAACTTATCAATCTCCAAATTAGATATTATTGAAAGAAACCGAATAGTTCCTTCACTATCAAAGGATTTACAATCTATATATAGTAAATATAATCCTATGGAATTATTGCCATCAGAAGTTGATCATAAAGGAGAGTTATCTTCTAATACAATCATTACAGGTATTCCTAAAAAAGTAATATCACAATCAGATTTCAATGGGTTTATTATGGTGCCTATTGTTGCGGGAAAAGTAACAACATTTTCTATGATTCCTATAATAGAAACCTATGATGTGTATGAAATAATAGAGGAAGAGTCATCAGAAAATTTTCTTATTGCTCATGCTAAAGGTTCTTATAAACTTCCTGAAAAAAAGATAAAAGTAGCTGGAATTCTAAAGGAATTAAAGTCTAAAAAAGATGAAAAAACAGCTTCCAAAAAGTATTTAGAAGCTGTTTATTATGTTGATATATAATTTTAAATTAATTATGATCAATACGCTATTATTTGTTTTTTAATTTTTCAGCCTGAGCGGTCCAGTTGTCACGTTCAATACGACCAGGAAAAAACTGTATCAAATCTGTTACAGTTTCTATATCTTCTTTTGTAAACTTGCTTATTTGATCAAAAGTGTATATTCCTATACTGTTTAACTTCTTTTCTATAAAAGGACCTACTCCACTAATTAGTTTTAGATCATCTTTTTCTGATTCATTCGCTTTTCCGAAACTTTCAAAATTCAATGTGGGTTTTTCACTATCTTCAAGTTTTGCTTCCGTTTCACCAGATGTTATTGCTGTTACTGTACCATCGGCTTCAACTGGAATAGGAGCAGAAAATGTAGTATTTGCCTTTTTAAAATTTCCACTTCTTAATTTTTCCTTTTCTCTAAGGCATTGATCTAATTTTTCTTGATATTTATTTTTGAGTGCCCATTTTGATAAAAACCATCCTAATAAGAATGCAATTAATAACAATAGTAGTAGGCACCACCAGTTTGCTTCGTTTAAAAAATCTAACATATTTGTAGTTATTTAGTTTACAATTATTTCTATTCTTCTGTTTTTTGCTTTGTTTATATCAGTATCATTTGGAGCGATAGGATTTGATTCTCCTTTAGATTCTGTAGTAAGTTTCTCTATAGGGATACTTTGAGAAACTAAATATTTTTTCACGTTATTTGCTCTAACTAATCCAAAATATTGATTACCTTCATTAGTGCCTACATCATCCGTGTGACCTGTGATTAAGACTTTTTTATCAGGATATTTATTTAAATATGCCTTAAGCTCCAAAGCATAATTTGTTAATGTAGCATCCGGTTTAAAATCTTTAGATCCAAAATCAGAATAAAGGGTTTTATTTGCGATACCTTTTTCGATTTCTTTTAACCTGGATTCATCAATTTTATCAAAGTTCAGAAGAATACCTCCATTGTAATATCCGTCATTGTTATAATCATAAGTGTTTAATTTCGCTTTAGTAACAATACGATCCCCATTTATACCCGCGTTAACCAAAATATCTTTCATGAAATTTGCTCTAGACACTCCAGTTAATGTATCTTTCTTTTGTTCCTCAAGGGTTTCATAACCATAAATGGTTAATTCTTGACCTTGATTTTCTCCAAGATAATCAGCTATCTTATTTTCAAAACCTCGAATACCATCTGGAATATTTACTGTAAAGTCAGTGTTATTAATCTGAAGATTTTCTGGATATCTAAAAACATCAGTATTTTGGGTATTCTTAGCGTAAAAGCCATGAGCTAGTGCTAAACTATCTTCATAGGTCTTTTTTGCTTTTGCCTCTGTTTCAGTATCGATTTGTTCTTCTACAATAGAAGATCCCTTATTTCTATCCCCAAGACACCAATTACAAGAGTAGTACCACCACATTCCCAGTAAGGCGAACAGAATAAAAAAAAGGAAGGAAATTAAATTTTTCATATGTTGATGATTAGTGTTATTCTTTTAAAGTTATAAAAATGTTTTAATTAATTTATTATGATTGAGTGATTTATGGTTTAAAAAAGACGAATAGCAAAAATTTAAGCTGAAATACATTTCAGAAAAAAATATTTTTTATACATTCGCAGAGTATTACAGAAAACATGAAAAATATTCTTTTACATCATCATCATTCTTGCATTTCCGCTCAGGCGTGGTAAGTTGATATGTGTATAAGTTAATCATATATAATAACCCGTTTGAGCATTCTCAAACGGGTTTTTTTATTTTAAAGCTTGTTTTGAATTGATCAAACACAACAACAAAAATATAATGTCAAAAATTAAAATTGCTATCCAAAAGAGCGGTAGACTTAACCAGGATTCCGTTCAGATTTTAAAAGATTGTGGGATTTCCATTGATAATGGAAAAGACCAACTAAAAGCAGCCACTAGAAACTTTCCAATGGAGGTTATGTTCCTTCGTAATGGCGATATTCCTCAATACCTAAGAGATGGTGTAGTTGATATAGCTATTATCGGAGAAAATGTCTTAGTGGAAAAAGGTAAGGATATCACTATAGCCGAAAGATTAAATTTTTCTAAATGTAAAGTATCTCTAGCAGTTCCGAAAGATGTGGAATATAATTCCATCAAAGATTTGGACGGAAAAAGAATTGCTACTTCATATCCAAATACGGTAAAGGAATATTTAAAAGAAAAAGGAATCTCTGCAGACTTACACCAGATTTCTGGATCTGTAGAAATTGCTCCAAATATTGGTTTGGCTGATGCTATTTGTGATATTGTGTCCAGTGGTAGTACACTGTTTAAAAATAACCTTAAAGAAGTAGAGGTTATGCTAACGTCTGAAGCTGTATTAGCAGTTTCTCCCGATATTAGTAATGAGAATAAAGAAATTCTGAAAAAACTACAATTTAGAATACAAGCTGTGTTAAAGGCTAGAGCTTCTAAATATGTATTGCTTAATGCTCCCAACGATAAAATTGATCGTATTGTAAATATCCTACCAGGAATGAGGAGTCCAACAGTTTTACCGCTTGCAGAAAAAGGATGGAGTTCGATTCATACAGTTGTAGAAAAGAATAAATTCTGGGATATTTTGGATGAATTAAAAGCAGAAGGGGCGGAAGGCATTTTGGTATGCCCAATAGAGAAAATGGTATTATAGTTAATTTTAAGAAAATGCAGAAGATATATAATCCAGATAGAAATACTTGGGACAAAATTTTAAGACGACCAACCCAAACCGTGGCAGATATTGAAAGTATTGTTTTAGATGTTTTTAAAGAGGTAAAAACTGATGGAGATGTTGCTATTGATAAATATACTCAGAAATTCGATAATGTATCTCTAGATTCAATATTGGTTTCTGAAGAAGAAATCGAAACAGCGAAGCAATTGGTTAGTCAAGAACTCAAAGATGCTATTGTACTTGCCAAATCAAATATAGAGGCTTTTCATGCGGCCCAGAAAACTGAAAAGGTATCCGTAGAAACTAAGGACGGAGTTAATTGTTGGCAAGAAAAGAGACCTATAAAGAAGGTAGGATTGTATATTCCTGGAGGTACCGCACCTTTGTTTTCTACAATTTTAATGCTTGCGATTCCAGCTAATATTGCAGGTTGTAAAGAAATAGTGCTATGTTCACCTCCTAATAAAGAAGGAAAAATAAACCCAGCTATTTTGTATACAGCGAATCTTTGTGGTGTAACCAAAATTTTTAAAGTAGGCGGAATTCAGGCGATTGCGGGAATGACATTTGGAACAGAAACTATTCCACAGGTATATAAAATTTTTGGTCCAGGAAATCAGTTTGTTACTGTGGCTAAACAATTAGCTACAAAATTCGGAGTTGCAATTGATATGCCAGCTGGTCCAAGTGAATTATTAGTAGTAGCAGATGATACGGCTAATGCATCTTTTGTAGCTTCAGATCTACTAAGTCAGGCGGAACATGGTAAAGATAGTCAAGTGATTTTAGTGTCTACTTCAAAAAAACTTATTTCAGAAGTAGAAAATGAAGTAGCTAACCAATGCAAGGTTTTACCAAGAAAAGAAATTGCAGAAGTGGCTATCTCTAATTCTAAACTGATTTATATTGATAATGATAAAGAAGCATTAGAGTTAATAAATGAATACGGCCCTGAACATTTTATTGTTTGTGTAGCAGATCAGAATTTTTATGTGGATAATATTATCAATGCAGGATCTGTATTTATAGGTAACTATACTCCCGAAAGTGCTGGAGACTATGCGTCAGGAACAAATCATACCTTACCAACCAATGGATATGCTAAACAATATAGTGGTGTGAATTTGGATAGTTTCATGAAGTCTATGACATTTCAGAAAATAACGAAACAAGGAATTAAAAATATAGGTAATGCTATAGAGATTATGGCAGAAGCGGAAGGATTACAGGCGCATAGGAATGCTGTAACTTTAAGATTGAATAGTTTAACAAAAGAATAAAGACTTAGGTTATATACAAGAAGTAAAAAAGTAAGATGGAGTGTAAAAATTGTAAATATACTTTAATTGAAAAAGCAGATTACTGTCAGGGTTGTGGTGCGAAAATTGTTACAGAAAGACTTACGGTAAAGGGGATATTTCTGGAATTTCTTAATAAGGTTTTTGGATGGGATAATACGTATCTAAGAACATTTAGAACAATGGTAGTAGCACCCGACAAAGTCGTTAAGGATTATATCGGTGGGGTTCGGAAAAAATTCATGCCTCCATTTACATTTCTTTTGATCGGTCTTACTATTGCAACACTCGTTTTTAATTCTTTTTCAGATAAGTATGCTGAGTTCTCCTCTGGTATGTTTGGTGAAAATTTTTATCGATTACAGTTCGATAGTGCTAAAGAAAAAGATGATTCTCTCAAAAGTTTAGAAAATGACGAGAAAGCATTTGAAGATTTCATGAAGGAGCAAATAGATAGTCATAAAAAGATGCAAGGTATGTTGCTAAAATATTTTAACCTCTTCGCTTTTCTGTCAATGCCTATGTATACTTTTATAGCATTTCTAGTTTTCGGAAGAAAAAAGTATAACTACGCAGAACACTTAGTTGTTAATTCTTATATACAAGGAGTCTCAATGATTGCAACCACTTTTTTGTTTATAATGGCATTGGTGATTCATCCATACATATTTTCTTCAGGTGTTTTAGTTGCAATTTTTTATTATTCGTTTACCTATAAAAGATTGTGTGATCTTACATTAGGCAGGACCTTATGGAAATTTATAAAATTTCTATTAATCTTAATAACTGTGTTTGTAGGAATAAGTTTTTCAATAGGAATAATACTGGCTTTATTAGCCAAGGTTTTTGGATTAAACTTTATGGATTAATGTTAGAAAATTAAAAACAATTAAATTATGAGATCCTGGAACAAATTCAGGACGTCAATAGAAATGAACAAAACAGAATTTAATATAAATAAAATAATAAGAGAAAACGTAAAAGGATTAAAACCATATTCGTCAGCAAGGGATGAGTATGTCTCTGATGGCTCTGAAATGATTTTTTTAGATGCGAACGAAAATCCTTTTGAGAATGGAGTAAATAGATACCCGGATCCTCAACAACGTAGTCTAAAGAAGGTATTAGCGGACCAAAAAGGAGTTTCTGCTCAGAATATTTTATTAGGAAATGGAAGTGATGAAGTTTTGGATCTTTTGTTTAGGGCATTTTGTGAACCTAAAGTGGATAACATTATAACATTACCTCCAACATATGGAATGTATAAAGTGTTGGCTAATATTAACAATATCAGAGAAAAGGAAGTTTTGTTAACTAAAAATTTTGAACCAAATGTGTTCGAAATTATAGAGGCAATTGATGCTGCTACAAAAATTATCTTCTTATGTTCTCCAAATAATCCTACCGGTAATTCTTTCTCAGAAGAAAATATTATTAAAGTCTTGCAGAGTTTTGAGGGTTTAGTTGTGATTGATGAAGCATATGTCGATTTTTCGTCAAAAGAAAGTTGGATCAACAAAATAGATTTGTATCCTAACCTTATTATTACACAGACATTGTCTAAAGCGTATGGTATGGCAGGAATTAGACTTGGGTTATGTTATGCTTCTGAAGAAATTATTAGTGTTTTGAATAAAATCAAGCCACCGTACAATGTAAATGAACTTACGCAGAAAAGAGCATTAGATCGAGTGATGGATGTAGCAACCATAAAAGGAGAGGTTACTAGTATTTTAGAGGAAAGAGAGAAAATGATTACTTCCTTAGAAGATGTTTCTTTTATAAAAGAAATTTATAAAACAGATGCTAATTTTGTTTTAGTAAGAGTGGATGACGCTAATAGGAGATATGATGAATTGCTCAAAGAAGGTATTGTAATACGTAATAGAACAACTCAGCCACTTTGTGAAAATACACTACGATTTACAGTAGGAACAAAAAAAGAGAATGAGAAATTAGTAGAAGTATTAAGACTGTTATAATTATTATTCTGGATTTGATCCGGAATTCAAGAATAGTAAAAAGTGTTTAATTAAAATAGATCCCGGCCTACGCTGGAATGATAAAACAATGAAGAAAGTATTATTTATTGATAGAGACGGAACCTTGGTTTTAGAACCACCTGTAGATTATCAACTAGATAGTTTAGAGAAGTTAGAGTTCTACCCAAAGGTATTCCAATACATGGCTAAAATTGCTGAAGAACTGGATTATGAATTGGTGATGGTAACCAATCAGGATGGGTTAGGAACTGATTCTTTTCCAGAAGATACTTTTTGGCCAGCACAAAATAAGGTAATGACTGCATTCGAAAAAGAAGGAGTCGTGTTTAATGCTGTTCATATTGATAAAACATTTGCTCATGAAAATGCCGATACGCGTAAGCCTAGAACAGGTTTGTTAACTGAGTATTTTGATAAAGAGAAGTACGATCTAGAAAATTCATTTGTATTAGGAGATCGAATCACAGATATGGAATTGGCAAAAAACCTTGGAGCAAAAGGTGTTTTTCTATCAGAAGATCCACAATTAGGTGCAGATGAAATAGAAACGGATACAAAAGCTATATCAGAAAGTATAGCGCTGACATCTACAGACTGGAAAGAGATTTATGAATTTTTGAAGTTAGAAGATCGAGTTGCCGAAATTACTAGAAATACAAATGAAACTAAGATTTATATCAAGCTAAATTTAGATGGTTCTGGTAAAAATAATATTTCAACAGGTTTGCATTTCTTTGATCATATGTTGGATCAGATTGGACGTCACGGTGCGATGGATTTGACTGTTAAGGTAGATGGTGATTTACACGTAGATGAACATCATACGATAGAAGATACTATGATTGCTTTGGGAGAATTGTTTTATAAAACCCTTGGTAATAAATTAGGTATCGAGCGTTATGGGTTTTGTTTACCTATGGATGATTGTTTAGCACAGGCAGCTGTTGATTTTGGAGGTCGTCCTTGGTTAGTTTGGGATGCTGATTTTAAAAGAGAAAAAATAGGTGATATGCCAACAGAAATGTTTTTCCACCTTTTTAAATCATTTACAGATGGTGCTAAGTGTAATTTAAATATAAAGGCAGAAGGAGATAATGAGCATCATAAAATAGAAGGTATATTTAAAGCATTTGCCAAAGCTATGAAAATGGCGGTTAAAAGAGATTCCAATAAGATGTTTTTACCAAGTACCAAAGGAATGTTGTAAAAAGATAGTATTGAATTTTTGTTAATAAAAACAAATACTTAATACTTAATACTTATTACTCACGACTTAATACTCATAATATAAATGAAAATAGTAATCATAAATTACGGAGCAGGAAACATTCAATCAATCAAATTTGCGATTCAACGATTGGGGTATGAAGCCGTCTTAAGTGATGATCCTCAGGAAATAAAATCGGCTGATAAAGTTATTTTTCCTGGAGTAGGAGAAGCAAGCAGTGCGATGGGTAAATTAAGAGATTCTGGTTTGGATACATTAGTGCCGCAATTAAAACAACCTGTTTTAGGAATTTGTTTAGGAATGCAATTGATGTGCAATTACACAGAAGAAGGCGATACTACTGGACTAGGTATTTTTCATATAGATGTAGTAAAGTTTAATCACGGTGTAAAAGTTCCACAAATTGGGTGGAACCAAATCGAATCATTAAGCTCTGCTTTGTTTCTAGGAATAGAAGAGAAGGAGTATATCTATTTAGTTCATAGTTATTATGCTCCAATAATGGAAGAAACTATTGCTCAATCTACCTATGGAGTAACTTACAGTACAGCTTTACAGAAAGATAATTTCTATGGAACTCAATTTCACCCAGAGAAGAGTAGTGATGCAGGAGAGAAAATTCTTCAGAATTTTCTTAGTATTAAGTAAAGAGTATAAAGTACTTAGGTTAGCAGTGTTCCAAAGAATTAGTATAAATAATGAATAAATATCAAGAATTAAGAATATGGGATAAGGCAATGAACTTGGTAGAGCAAGTCTACTCGCTAATGATGTTACTACCGGAAGAAGAAAAATTTGGTTTGGTGTCTCAGGTAAAAAGAAGTAGTGTTTCTATACCATCAAATATTGCTGAAGGAGCTGGAAGAAACTCAAGTAAAGAGTTTATTCGTTTCTTGAGCATAGCGAATGGATCAACAACTGAACTTGAAACTCAATTAATTTTAATTGTAAGGTTAAAATTTGTTTCAGAAGAAAAAGTAGAAGAATTATTAAAATTGTGTGCAGAAATTAAGAAGATGAATTATGCACTTCAAAAAAGTATTGAAAGAACTTAATACTTTATACTAAATACCTATTACTTGAAAATATGAGAATAATACCTGCAATAGATATCATTGATGGAAAATGTGTTCGACTTTCTAAAGGAGACTATGATACTAAGAAAGTGTATAACGAAAATCCACTAGAAGTTGCCAAAGAATTTGAGGCACACGGAATTCAATATTTGCATTTGGTTGATTTAGATGGGGCAAAATCTAAACATATTGTAAATCATAAAGTGTTAGATCAAATAGCATCTAAGACAAGCTTGAAGATCGATTTTGGTGGAGGTTTAAAAACAGATGAAGACTTAAAAATAGCTTTTAATAGTGGAGCTAATCAGGTTACTGGAGGTAGTATTGCTGTAAAAGACCCTGATGTTTTTAGATCTTGGTTAGAGAAATTCGGGAATAATAAAATTATTTTAGGAGCAGATGTACATAACGAAAAGATTGCGGTTAGTGGTTGGCTAGAAGAAAGTGATGAAGAGTTGATACCTTTTGTTAAAGAATATCAGAAAGAAGGAGTGTCCTATGTGATTTGTACTGATATTAGTAAAGATGGAATGTTAGAAGGACCTTCTTTTGATTTGTATAAAAAAATGTTGAAAGAAATAGAAGGTATAAAGTTAATTGCTTCTGGAGGAATTTCAATTTTTGATGAATTACCAAAACTTGCACAATTAGGATGTGAAGGAACGATTATAGGAAAGGCAATCTATGAAAATCGAATAAGTCTAAAACAATTAGCGAATTATATTCTTCAAAATACCTAGGTAAACAATGAATGAAGAAATATCACAGGAATTTAAGGAGCAAATTATTTATAGGTTGGATGAAAGCCTTAGGATGATTACTATTAGTTTTGGCAAACTTTCTGAAGATGATATCTGGAAACGATTTAATCAATCTTCAAATAGTGTGGGGAATTTAGTACTTCATCTTTGTGGTAATATTACTCAATATGCTATAGCTTCCTTAGAAGGTTTAGAAGATAAACGTGATAGAGATGCTGAGTTCGAAGCTAAAGAAGGCTTTGCTAAAGCAGAATTGTTATTAAAGCTAAAAAAAACAATAGAAGAAGCAAAAACAGTTCTATTAAATTGTTCGCTTGCTGAATTAATGAGAAAACGAGAAGTGCAAGGGTTTACTTTTTCAGGAATTGGTATAATGATTCACGTGACCGAACATTTGTCTTATCATACAGGGCAAATAGCTTTCTGGACAAAACAATTAAAAAATAAAGATTTAGGTTTTTACGATGGTATGGATCTAAATATTAAAAATGAATAAGTAATTAGTAGTTAGTAAAGAGTGAAAAAGAAAATACAGTTTTAGTTAGATAGATAAAACTTAATACTCGATACTTAATACTTATAATCTCAATATATGTTAACTAAGAGAATTGTACCCTGTTTGGATATTAAGAATGGTCGAACTGTAAAAGGCGTCAACTTTGTTGATTTAAGAGATGCAGGAGATCCTGTAGAATTAGCAGACGCTTATTCTAAAGCAGGAGCGGATGAGTTGGTGTTTTTAGACATTTCAGCTACTGAAGAAAGGAGAAAAACACTTGCAGATTTAGTACTTAGAGTCGCAGAAAAAGTGAATATTCCATTTACTGTTGGTGGAGGAATATCATCGATAGAAGATGTAGATATTTTACTTCAAAATGGAGCGGATAAAGTTTCTGTAAATTCATCAGCTGTAAAAAACCCGCAGCTTATTAATGATTTAGCGGGAAAGTTTGGAAGTCAGTGTATCACAGTGGCTATAGATGCTAAGCAAATTGATGGAAAATGGATCGTACATTTAGTAGGAGGAAAAGTACCAACCGAGCTTGATTTGTTTGATTGGGCAAAAGAAGTAGAAGAAAGAGGCGCTGGAGAAATATTATTTACCTCAATGGATAATGATGGGACTAAAGATGGTTTTGCAAATAAAGCATTAGCAAAATTATCAAATGATTTAAATATTCCAATAATAGCTTCTGGTGGAGCAGGTAATATGCAACATTTTGTAGATACTTTTAAAGAAGGAAAAGCAGATGCAGCATTAGCTGCAAGTGTTTTTCATTTTAAAGAGATAGAAATAGAAGATTTAAAAAGGGAATTGAGATCAAATGAAATTCCTGTAAGGTTATAAATGATTTATTATTCCAACTAAGATTGGGATTTGTAATATAAGATGAAATGATGGAAATAAACTTCAATAAAAATAATGATGGACTGGTTCCTGTTATAATTCAAGATGCAACCACGAAAAATGTCTTGATGCTTGGCTATATGAATGAGGAGGCATACAAAAAAACTATAGAAACTAAAAAGGTTACCTTTTTTAGCAGAACTAAAAATAAATTATGGACTAAAGGAGAAGAAAGTGGTAATTTTTTAAATTTAGTTGATATAAAGAATGATTGTGATAAAGACACACTACTGATTTACGTTGATCCTGTTGGTCCGACATGTCATACTGGTTCGGATACTTGTTGGAATGAAAATAACGAGCAGTCTTTTGGTTTTTTGACGGAATTAGAAAAAACAATTGAAGACAGAAAAGAAAATCAAGATAATGAAAATTCTTATGTTGCTTCTTTGTTTAGAAAGGGGATAAATAAAGTTGCTCAAAAAGTTGGAGAAGAAGCAGTAGAAGTTGTTATTGAAGCAAAGGATGATAATGAAAAATTGTTCTTAGACGAGAGTGCAGATCTACTTTTTCATTATTTAATTTTGTTACAAGCTAAAGGATTTAAACTTAATGATATAGTAAAAGTTTTAAAATCCAGAGGTTAGAGATGTAGGTGAAGATCAATTTTTGTAAGGGAATGGTTGTTTTTTAACATATTTTTATAATTTCGCCGGGCCTTTTGGTTTTAGTTAATTTTATTTCATTTTGACTGGTAACAAAAAGCTTAAAAATGACACTTACAGATAAACTAATTGATTTTGAAACAAAATTACACAAAGTTATTATTCGCTTTATTAATATTTTTTGGCAGTATTGGGAAAGTTTTTTCTCAATGTAACCAAGAACAAATGATAACCATTTGTAACATGGAGGCTATCGATTTCGATACAGATGGCACTCCGGATGGTATCATTAATTTGTATGATGAAACAGGTATAGTGTCAGAATCAGGAGATTTTTGGGAATCTACAGGAATAGAAGAAGGTGAAGAGGGAATAGAAGCTTCCGGAGTTTTAAGATTATGGCAGTTAAGAAATGCTTCTGATGGTTATTTTTTTGAACTTAAGAATCCGAATTGCCCAGATGGCTACAGAGTTAGAGTCAATGTTAAACTCGGGCCATATGCTGGTATTGCGGCAACAACTGGTTTCTTTCCTGTTTGCGATAATGATGATATTTGTACGCCTGGATTTGAAATAGACATTAACCTTTTTGATACATTAGAATCAAGAGAAGGATTCGCTCTTCCTCATCTAAACGGTATGTGGACTTATACAGGGGCTCTACCTTCTGATACATATATTCTAAGCGGCCCCAATTTTGGTACAACCATTGATAATAATGGAGGTTTCCCTGTGGATAGTGAAGATTTTAGTTTTAGGTATACAGTTGCTAATGTAGATACTTGCATTACTGAATTTGTAGATGTTCAGGTGACTGTAGTAAGACCTGTTACAGCGGGTTATGGATCATCATTTTCTATCTGTGAAGATGATATCGGATCATGGGATATGGATATTAATTTATTTGATGATCGATTTTTAAATGGAGAAGAATTAGGAGGAAGTTGGGAAGATGACGATAATACTGGTCAAATTACAAGTGCTACCGACGCAGTAATTAATTTAAAAGAGGTCTATGATGCCTTTAGAGCTTCTCCAGAATATGTTCCAGGCTTTAGTTGTATAGATTTTAGTTATACTTATAAGATCAACAGTAGGTCTCCTATATGTCCTAATGATGAAACAACGGTAATGTTTGTTATATATGAAGAGTTAAGGCAGTTTGCTCCTGAGAATTCCGTGGAAGAAATTTGTCCTAATTCTTCTCCAGCTCAGATTAATCTTTTTGATTTACTTGAGTTTGAACCTGGTTACGTTTATGTAGATGGTTCATTAGTAGATGATTTTGCGTATTGGACATTTCTTGGTGGTATTCCGTTCAATGGGGATCTTAATTTAGAAAATAATTTAAATAATACGCCAGAAGATGAACAACACCTAGGACCAATTACTATTACGGGAGCTAGGCCAGGAACTTATAGATTTAGATATGATGTAGTTCCTAGACAAAGCTGTGGCGCAACATTTTCTTATTCTGGTGATGTTTGTGATCCTATTAGTATAGAGAGTAACCCTTGTCCTTCTATTTCTACTGTAGTTACGATTGTAATTTTACCTCATGATTATGCAGGAGAAGATACATTAGATCTAATTATATGTCAGACAGATGCCGATCAATATAGTTTAAGAAGTTTGTTAAACTCAGATGGACGAACTATCGAAGAAGGCATTTGGACAGATAATAACAATGGAGGTAATGTAGTTGATAATATATTCTTGGTTCCTGAAGAAATTAATGCTCCTATTTCCTATTCTTTTACGCATACAACTACTAATCCTTCTGGGTGTGTTGATGAAGCTTTATTAGAGTTTACTATTTATAAAGAAGCTAATGCTGGAGCAGGAAGTGGGGTCGATACAACATTATGCTCTGATAATTTAACGGTAACGCTTTTCAATCTTCTAGAAGGTGACCCTGATCCGACAGGAATTTGGATTGGACCTTTTGGCTATATGTCACCAGACCATCTTGGTATTTTTGATGCTTCAGATAATTCATTGCCAATTCTTGGTCCAGGGGATTATGTATATACTGTTGGTGGTAATATTGGTTGTAGTTCTCAAGATCAAGCAACAGTAACTATAGCTATTATAGAACCTACGGAAATTGGTAACGATAGAAGTGATTCTTTTTGTGAAATTGATGGGCGGGTAAACTTGTTTACAATTTTAGATAATGATACTCCAAGAACAGGAAGTTTTCAGGATATAGAAAATACAGGGGCCTTGACGCCAGATGGAGTAGTAGAGTTTGATTTATTACCAAATCCTGATAATGAAATTAATAAAATATACAATTTCAGATATGTAATTCCTAATACTGTTCCTTGCGATGAATCTTCATTAAATGTAGAGGTGCAGATTATAGACTTACCAGAGCCTAATGTGCCAGATCAAGAATTCTGTATTCTTGATGGAAAAAGATTGGATGATATAGAGGTTGATGTATTAAACTATAATTGGTATCCTACGTTAGAAAGTGATATGCCTATTATTGATAATCCATTACTTTTTGATAATCAAATCTATTATATCGCAACGGTAGATGCTGATAATTGCGAGTCAGAAAGAGTAACGGTTGCTATCAATATTCTTAATATTGGTGAACGATTCTCTAATGGGGATATATGCGCATTGGATTTTCAAGATGGAGTTTCCCCAGATGGAAATAATCAGAATGATACTTTTGATTTGTTTATTGAGGATCAATTTAATATTCCTGTTGCTTTCCCAGATTTTGACTTGAAGATATTCAACAGATACGGAACTGAAGTATTTGTGGGTAACAGAAATACAGGGGAGTTTAGAGGAGAAAGTAATGTTTCTATTCGATTAGGAGATGATTTACCTTCTGGAACTTATTTCTACATTTTTACACCAAATTTTGAAAACAACTTTCCTATTCAAGGAAGCTTTTACCTAAGCAGATAAACAATGAAATCACGATTAATTTTTAGTATAGCGATAGTTTTCTGCTCGGTATTGTATGCACAGCAGGAACCACAATATTCTCAATATATGTATAATATGAGTACGGTAAACCCTGCTTATGTTACGAATCAAAGTGGGTTAATTTCTACGGGTTTATTATATAGAAGACAGTGGACAGGTATTGAAGGTTCACCAGAAACAGCAAATGTATTCGGAAATATTCCTTTAAGTGAGAAGATTGAATTAAGTGTAAATTATGTAAATGATCGAATTGGAGATGCAATTAGCACTAACAATAATTTTTTTAATATTGATTTTGCATATATAACCCGTATTTCAGAACGTTTTAAAATGTCTTATGGTCTAAAAGCTGGGATTAATAGTTTTAAATTGGATGCTTCTGGTTCTGATGTTGCAGATGATCCTGCATTTGCAGCGAATAATTCTGAGTTACAACTTAATATAGGAGCGGGACTATTCTTGTTTTCTAATAATTTTTATGCAGGAATCTCTTCTCCCAATTTATTGCCTAATGATGTGGCTGTTGATGGTATTGGTATTTCTCAATCAAAGACTCACTTATATGGAGTTACAGGTTTTGTGTTTGACCTAGTGGATGAGGTTAAACTAAAACCATCTATGGTCATAAAACAGGTGTTAGATTCTCCACTTACATTTGATGTTTCGCTTAATTCTTTGATTTATAATAAATTCGAATTAGGAGTTTCTTATCGTTACGAGGATGCTTTTATTGCTTTAGCAGGTTTTAATATAACAAGAAATCTAAAAGTAGGATATTCATATGATTTTAGCACAAGTGAATTAAGTGGATATAATAATGGAAGTCATGAAATTATTCTGTTGTATAATTTCGATTTACTCAATTTTAGTAATAAATATACATCTCCAAGATTTTATTAAGATATGAAAACTAAAATAATATTTGTATTCATTTTATTGATTACACAAGTTATCTTTTCTCAGAAAAAGAGTAGAGCAGATCGTTTTTTTGACAATGGAGATTATATAAATGCGGCGCTGCAGTATGAAGACGAATTAAACCAAGAAGGATATGAGAAGCATATTCTTGAGAATATTTCTACCTCATATTACAATACATTTCAGTTTAAAGAAGCGTATAGATATCTTAAAATTTTGACTTCTGGAAAGTTTTATGGAAAGGATAAAACTATTGATAATTCATATAATTTCATGATGTATCAGGTGCTTTCTGCATTAGGTAAATACGAAATGGCCATTGACTTTCTGGCGTTATACAAAAAAAACGAAGAAACAGCTGCCTTAGATAAATCAAATGCAATAGCAATTATAGAAGCATTTAAACTTAAAGATGATGATTACACCATAACGCCTTTGGAGTTTAACTCTAAAGGATCAGAATTTGGTGCTGTAAAACTGGATAGTACTATATATTTTACCTCGGATAGAAACTCTACTGGTTTTATGAGTAAGAACTATAAATGGACACACCGACCGTTTTTGGATATATATGCAGTAAAAGTTAATCAGGAAAATGCTACAGTTTCTGAGATTGAAGCTATTTCTGGAGAAATTAACTCTAAGCTTCATGAAGGTAACTTTTGTTTTACCTCTGATGGTAATACTATATATTTTTCAAAAAGCAATTCAGAGAAAGGGAAAATAAAGTTTGATAGCTTAAGGAATAATTCAATTCACTTGTATAAAGCTGACAAAGTTGATGGTTCTTGGCAGACTCCAGTAAAGTTAGCATTAAATAATAGAGAGTACTCTCTAGAACATCCAACAATTACTGCAGATGATAAAATTTTATATTTTTCATCTAATATGCCAGGAGGATATGGAGGTTTCGATATTTATTCGACAGAGATAAATGCAGATGGAACTTATGGAGTTCCAGTTAATCTTGGAACTACTATAAATACAGAAAACAGAGAACAATTTCCTTTTATTTCTAAAGAAGGACATCTATTCTTTTCTTCTAATGGTCATTTAGGATTAGGGATGATGGATGTTTTTGTGTCAGAAGTAAAAGAAGGAGTATTCATGAAGCCTATAAATTTGGGAGCGCCAATCAATTCTAGTTACGATGACTTTTCTTTAACTTACTATAATGAGGATGATGGTTTTTTTGCTTCGAACAGAAAAAATAAAACAGAAGATGATATGTATTCTTTTTCGCAGATAGGAGAGATATTTTTAAAAGAATATCAAGTAAGGTTCGAAGTAAGAGAATTTTCTACAGATAATTATATTCCTAACGCTAGTGTGATTCTATATGACACTGATAAGAAAATGGTTTATGAAAAAGAACTAGACTCAATAGCGTCTTTTAATATAAATATTTTTCCAGGGAAGTATGATTTTAAAGCTTCTTCTAATGGGTATCAGACTAAAATTAAACCCATTTTGATTAAGGAAAAAGAAGAGGAGACTTATAAGATTTATTTAGAGAAGAAGAAAGAACCTATTATTGCAGAAAATTCTGAAGAAAATAAAATTGAAGTTATTGATACTGCTAAAGATAATAAACGAACAAAAAAAGAAGAACTTATTGGCGAGGAGCTTAGGCTTAAGTTGCTTTCAGATAAAGTAGGTCCGCAGGTAATAGAAAAGAACGGTAAGCTCTATTTTGATCTTCCTCCAATTTATTTTGATTATGATAAGTGGAATATTCGAGTAGATTCTAAAAAGGTATTAGATGAGTTTGCATTAAAATTAGATAAATATAAAACTGTATATATTAAGATAGATTCTCATACTGATAGCAGAGGAACTGATTCGTATAATCAGGTTTTATCGGAGAAAAGAGCGGAGTCTACTCGTAATTATCTGGCATTAGTTGGGTATGTGAATGCTAGGAGAATGAAGTTTGAAGGATTTGGAGAGTCCCAACCCTTAATAAATTGTGAAGATAAAATATGTACAGAAGAAGAACATCAAACAAATCGTCGGAGCGAGTTTGAGATCGTTAAATACTAAAGAATTTGATATAATCTATAATACTTTGCTTTCTAGTAAATTAAATTGTATTTTTGCAGCCCTTTTTAACGAATAAGAGAATATAAAAAGGATTGAAATAATTTAATTTAACGCTTCTGTATACGTTTTCGTATTGATTCTCAAACAAATACAGGATACAAATTTTATCTTCAATGTCTGAAGAAACAAAAAACACAGACGTTCAGGAAGTAGAGGCTCCAAAGGCAGCTCCAGCTGTATCTCCTCAACAAGAAAACCCTGAGCAATTTTTAAAAGATTTTAACTGGCACAACTACGAGGAAGGTATCGATCCAATCGAAGATTCAAAACTTGTAGAATTTGAAAAGCTAGTTGCAGAAAATTTTGTTGACACCTTAAATGATGAAGTAGTTGATGGAACGGTAATTAATATTACTGATCGTGATGCTATTATTGACATTAATGCAAAGAGTGAAGGTGTTATTTCATTAAATGAATTTCGTTACAACCCAGACCTTAAAGTAGGTGATAAGGTTGAGGTATTAATTGATGTGCGTGAAGATGCAACAGGTCAATTAATTTTATCTCACCGTAAAGCACGTGTGATCAAGGCTTGGGATAGAGTAAATAATGCTCACGATACAGGCGAAATCGTAAACGGTTTTGTTAAGTGTAGAACTAAAGGTGGTATGATTGTAGACGTTTTCGGTATCGAAGCGTTTTTACCAGGTTCTCAGATTGATGTGAAGCCTATTCGTGATTATGATGCATATGTTGGTAAGACAATGGAATTTAAAGTGGTTAAAATCAACCATGAATTCAAAAACGTTGTTGTATCTCACAAAGCGCTTATCGAAGCAGATATCGAAGAGCAGAAGAAAGAGATTATTGGTCAATTAGAAAAAGGTCAGGTATTAGAAGGTACTGTTAAGAATGTTACTTCTTACGGTGTATTCGTTGATCTTGGTGGAGTTGATGGACTTATCCATATTACGGACCTTTCTTGGTCTAGAATTAACCATCCAAATGAGATTGTTGAGCTTGATCAGAAATTAAACGTAGTAATCTTAGACTTTGATGAGGCTAAGACTCGTATTCAATTAGGTCTTAAGCAGTTGAAACCACATCCGTGGGAAGCTCTTAATAATGAACTTAAAGTTGGAGACAAGGTAAAAGGTAAAGTTGTTGTTATAGCTGATTACGGTGCGTTTATCGAAGTTGAAGAAGGAGTAGAAGGATTGATTCACGTTTCAGAAATGTCTTGGTCAACGCATTTGCGTTCTGCACAAGATTTCGTAAAAGTAGGAGATGAAGTAGAAGCTGTAATCCTTACATTAGATAGGGAAGAGCGTAAAATGTCTCTTGGTGTTAAGCAATTAACTCCGGATCCTTGGACTGATATTACAACTAAATACCCTGTAGCTTCTAGGCACACAGGTATCGTTCGTAACTTCACTAACTTTGGAGTATTCGTAGAGTTAGAAGAAGGTATCGACGGATTAATTTACATCTCGGATCTTTCTTGGACTAAGAAAATCAAGCATCCATCAGACTTTACTAATGTTGGTGATAAACTTGATGTTGTAGTTCTTGAATTAGATGTAGAAGGACGTAAATTAAGTCTTGGACACAAGCAGACTGAGGATAACCCTTGGGATAAGTATGAAAAAGAATTTGCTGTTGGAACTAAGCACACTAACACCATTACTGAGATTGTAGACAAAGGTGCTACTATCGATTTTAATGAAGATATCGTTGCTTTCGTGCCATCTCGTCATCTAGAAAAAGAAGACGGCAAGAAGCTTACTAAAGGCGATGAAGCAGAATTCCAGATCATTGAATTCAATAAAGAATTCAAGAGAGTTGTAGCTTCTCATACTGCTTTATTCAAAGAAGAAGAAGCGAAGATCGTTAAACAAGCTGCTAAGAAAGCCGCTGCAGGTAACTCAGAGAAAACCACTCTTGGTGATATTGACGCATTAGCAGATCTTAAAGCTAAAATGGAAAAGGGAGGTAACTAAATCTCTTAATTTCAATATATAAGAAAGACCGTTCGTAAGAACGGTCTTTTTTTGTTTATATATTTCTTTATGATATTCGGTATAATGAAAACAGAATTGTTAAAACTTATATAGATCCACTGATGTAATAACTCTAAATTTTATTACTTTTGTATACCAAATATCTATTTGGAGATTATGAGTCAAAAATTACTACTTAGTGCAAAAGAGATAGATATTATTCTGCACCGTTTGGCTTGTCAATTAATAGAGAATCATACTCATTTTAAAAATACTGTTCTTATAGGTGTGCAACCTAGAGGGATTTTCTTGGCCGATAGAATAAAAAATATTTTAGTAAAGGATTATAGCCTTTCCGACGTTAAAATGGGGTATCTTGATATTACATTTTACAGAGATGATTTCAGAAGAGGAGAAAAACCTTTGGAAGCTAATAAAACCCATATCGATTTTACTGTAGAAGATAAACGTGTGGTTTTTATTGATGATGTTTTATATACCGGAAGAAGTATTAGATCAGCGTTAACGGCGATACAATCTTTTGGAAGACCTAGAGAAATAGAGTTACTTACGTTAATTGATAGACGTTTTAGTAGACACTTACCAATACAGCCTAATTATCGCGGAAGACAAGTGGACGCAATTAATCAAGAAAAAGTAAAAGTGCATTGGTTGGAAAATGGTGGAGAAGATGCTGTATATTTAATAAATAATTAAAGTTGAATAATTTCTGAAATGCTATCAAAAACATTTTGGGAGTATAATAAGAATATAAACGAATGAGCGAATTAAGTGTGAATCACTTACTGGGAATTAAATATCTTACTGAAGAAGATATAAACCTCATTTTTGAAACTGCTGATCATTTTAAGGAAGTAATTAATAGACCGATAAAAAAAGTTCCTTCGCTTAGAGATATAACGATTGCTAACCTGTTTTTTGAGAATAGTACAAGAACAAGGTTATCATTTGAACTTGCTGAAAAAAGATTATCTGCGGATGTTATTAATTTTTCTGCGGCGTCATCTTCGGTTAAAAAAGGAGAAACTCTTATTGATACAGTTAATAATATCCTTTCTATGAAAGTGGATATGGTGGTGATGAGACATCCTAATCCGGGAGCTGGTGTTTTTCTTTCTAAGCATGTAAATGCAAGTATTATAAATGCAGGTGATGGGGCTCATGAACATCCGACTCAAGCGTTATTAGATTCATATTCGATAAGAGAAAAATTAGGAGAAATACAAGGAAAAAAAGTAGTTATTGTTGGAGATATTTTGCACTCTAGAGTGGCATTATCAAATATTTTTGCGCTTAAATTACAAGGAGCAGAGGTAAAAGTCTGCGGTCCGAAAACCTTAATACCAAAGTATATAGAAAAACTTGGGGTTACTGTAGAAACCGACCTTACTAAAGCTTTAAAATGGTGCGATGTTGCTAATATGTTACGAGTTCAAAATGAACGTATGGAAATAAGTTATTTCCCCTCTACTCGAGAGTATACTCAGCAATTTGGAGTAAATAAAAGGTTATTAGATAGCCTTGATAAAGAAATTGTAATAATGCATCCGGGACCTATCAATCGTGGCGTAGAAATCACGAGTGATGTTGCTGATTCTAAGCAAGCCATAATATTAGATCAGGTTCAGAACGGAGTAGCAGTGAGGATGGCGGTTATTTATCTTTTAGCTTCAAAAATAAAACAATAGACGTATGATATTTAATAAAGAAGGTGCAACAACTATAATTACACAAGAAAAAGCTACTATAGTAGATTTCGTAAAAGGAATTGAGGGTAAATATGAATCCCTAAAAAATGATAATATCGTGGTGAATCTTTTTTCATTGAAAGAGTTGTCTGTAAACGATATTAATGAATTTCTAAGAGTTTCGAAAAAACATAAAACCAATAAGCGATCGTTTGTTATTGTTACCGATAAAGTGTCGTATGATGAAACTCCAAAAGAGATTACAATTACCCCAACTTTAATAGAAGCATTAGACTTAATTGAAATGGAAGAAATCGAAAGAGATCTAGATTTCTAATTTTTTTTCTTGTTCTGTAATTTTTAAAGTTTTTTTACGTCATAATTACTATGAATAAATTAGCCCCATCATTTATTCTTGTGTTTGTATTTATATTTTCTGGAACTACTTATGCACAAGATTGGAAATACGATTTTGACGAAGCAAAAGCTTTAGCAAAAGAAAAAAATCAAAATATAGTCTTACTTTTTACAGGATCTGATTGGTGCCCTCCTTGTATAAAATTAGAAAGAAAGATATTCTCTGATCCCGAGTTTAATAAATTTGCTGATCAAAATTTTGTTTGGGTAAAAGCAGATTTCCCTAAGCGTAAAAAAAATAGGTTGCCAGAGATTCAGCAAAAAAAAAATATGGAACTTGCGCAACGATACAATAGAAAAATGGTGTTTCCGGTTATTTTGATGATTGATAAGCAAGGCGAAGTTCTCGGTGCTACTGGGTATAGAAAAATGTCTGCAAAACGGTATATAGAATTGCTTACTACTTTCGATTCTTTTGGACACTGAGATTGATTAATATATAAGATTAGAGTATATTCACACAGTTTAAAATTAAGAAGTAAAGACAATTGAAAGTAACAATTTTAGGTTGCTATTCGGCAACTCCCAGAACGTTTACGAACCCAACTTCACAGGTGTTAGAAATAAACAATCATATTTTTCTTATTGATTGTGGAGAAGGTACTCAGGTGGAACTTAGAAGAAATAAGGTGAAGTTCTCTAGGATCAATCATATTTTTATTTCTCACCTTCACGGAGATCACTTTTTTGGTTTAGTAGGTTTAGTTTCTACGTTTAGGATGTTAAATAGAGAAAATCCACTACATATATATGGACCAAAAGGAATTAAAGAAGCAATTACATTACAATTAAAACTTTCTAATTCTTGGACAGATTATCTTTTGCATTTTCATGAGCTTAGTAACCCAGATTCTGAAGTAGTATTTGAGGATGAAAAGGTGGTAGTTCGTACAATTCCACTTCAACATCGAATTTACTGTAATGGGTTTTTATTTCAAGAAAAATCTGGTGATCGAAAACTACTAATGAGTAGAGTTTATGATTATGAGATAGATAAAGTGTATTACAAGTCGATTAAGAAAGGAAAAGATGCAATATTGGAAGACGGAAGGATTATTCCTAATACTGAATTAACAGATGATCCGCTTCCTGTTAAAAGTTATGCTTTTTGTAGTGATACTAGGTATGACGAGTATAAAATACCTTTAATTGATGGGGTTACCGCTTTGTATCACGAATCAACCTTTCTAGAAAGTCACAAACATTTATGTCAGAAAACTGGCCATAGTACTGCTATTGAAGCAGCAACTATTGCAAAAAAAGCAAATGTAAAAAACTTGATTTTAGGACATTATTCAACAAGGTATGGTAATATTGAGCAATTTAAAGATGAGGCATTAACAGTCTTTGATAATGTAGAAATTGGAGATGACGGCAAAGTTTTTGAATTCTAAATAGAAGAATTCACTATTTTCGGATTAAAGAAAAATACTAATTAAATAACGATGAATAGAGACCTTACGGATTATAGAAAATCTTATGATAAAAAAGCGTTGGAAGAAAATGAGTTACCTAAATCTCCTTTGCAATTGTTTTCCAATTGGTTTAAAGAGGTTGAAGAAGCAGGAGGAGTAGAAGAAGCGAATGCAATGACGCTGACAACTTCTGGGTTAGATGGTTTTCCTAAGGCGAGAATAGTATTGTTAAAACATTTTGATGAAAACGGATTCGTGTTTTATACGAATTATGAGTCTGAAAAAGGAAAAGCTATTGCTAACGATAATAAGGTTTGTGTTTCTTTTTTTTGGCCTAATTTAGAACGTCAGATTATAATCAAAGGAGAAGTAAATAAAGTTTCTAAGGAAATAAGCACTGATTATTTTGAATCTCGTCCACGAGGAAGTCAATTAGGAGCTTGGGCATCTGATCAAAGTAGTATTGTTGAATCACGAGAAGTTTTAGAAGAAAAACTGGTATTATTAGAAAAACAGTATCAGAATAAAGAAATACCAAAACCTGATTTCTGGGGAGGTTTCTGTATAAAACCTATTGAATTTGAATTTTGGCAAGGTAGACCGAATAGGCTACATGACAGAATTAGGTATGCTGCTGGAAAAAATACTTGGAAAAGAGAAAGATTATCGCCTTAGATAAAAAAGATTAATCCATTATAACAAAGTTAGATCTTCTGTTCTTTCGGTATTCATCTTCTTCGCAATTCTGGCCATCAAGACAGTTATTTACAGGCCTTGTCTCTCCAAAACCTCGATAAGAAAGTATTCTGTTTTCTGAGATATCTTGATTAACCAGGTATTTGAATATAGACTCTGCTCTTTTTTGCGATAATACTAAATTATAATCTGTATCTCCACGACTATCAGAGTGTGTTTCTATTTTAATAATCATATCAGGATATTTCGCTTTCATTAATGATACGACTTTATCAAGCTCTACGATCGCTCTTTCTGTAATATCCCATTTGTCAAACTCAAAATAAATTTCGTTTAATTTGATTAAGTCATTTAGAGTTTTGCTTAATTCTATATTAGATGTTAATCCAGATTTTGGGTCTTGCGATGTTTTAACTACATCATCATTGTTGATTCCTGTGCTTTCTGTATTTTCTGATTTATTTGATGTATTTAATTCAACAAGATTCTTATCCAGTTCTTTTGTTCTATCTACAAAATTAGTATTGGCATTAGGACAATTTAATCCACTTATATCAACAGCTAACTTAAGTTGATAATAATCTGGAAGATTACATTTATTCATGTAATTGTAACCTTTAGAATATTTCTTAGTTTCATTAAAAGAGCCATTGAATTCTGCCACAACCGGCTGATCTACAATAGTAATTTCTCCTGTTTCATTTAATAGGTCACAACTAGTATTTACTTTAATCGAATACTTAATCTCAAAAGGTTCGCTATCAATTCTTACCATTTTGTTTGGTACCGAAAAACTTAACGCCCTAGAAGCTTTATCGTATAATACTTTTATTCTTTTAGAAGGAAGGACAACCGACTCTTTTGTAAATATTACATGTTCCGGCAAAATATCTTTTATAATAGTATTTTTAGCATCATCATTACCATCATTATTAATAGTAAGACTGTAAATTATATCCTGATCAGGTGCAACCATATCATTAGGAAAGACAAAACTATTGTCCGTATAACGAGATCTTTTTATAATTTGAATAGCCGGTTCATATATTTCTACGCTAAAAGCTACTGCCATAACAGAATATCCATCATTGTCAGTAAGTAATCGAAAACTTGATTTTGTTTGATTATTGCCTATTACACTATTTCTTGGGTTTTTAATATCAAATAGATCCGCATCATATCCTAGTGTATTCTGACTAGCAGGAACTCTGGACGTAATATTCTTTCCGTTTTCAGTTATGTTAGCGTTAAAGAAATTGTTCATAGGATTGGTATTGTCTGTAATACCTTTGTACTTGTTAGTTTCATTAGACATTACCTGAAAACGATCTCCTCGTATTCCCTTGTCACCTTCATAAGATATTACCCCAATTTTTCCATGCACAGCGCCTTCCGGAATCGTTTGGAAGTTATCAAAAGAAAACTCTACAGGTTTAGCCTTAGAATCAATGTTTACAAAACCATCGTATATATAAAAACGTTTGCGAGGTTTAGATGTATCTTCATAAATAACAACCATTGTCCAACCACCTGCTAAACCATTTCCGAGAGTGGCATTATCGTTAACCTCTGATGTTGTAGCAGGAATATTTGCTACGGTATATGTTCCTGTTGGGTTATCAAGATTCATTACCTGATTCGTAATGTCTTTATAACAAGAGTATTGTTTAAACAGAGATTTAGAGTCATTGTAGTAATCATGGATTACGGTTGCATCAGTAATAGATGTATAAGATTCGTTACCTGGGTATTTAATTTTTATTGAAGTAATATCATTTTCTCGATTTTTATCCGCATACGAAGCGGTCCAATACAAGCCTACGTGTTTTATAGAAGCACAACCTGAAGTAATGTTTAGATCTGCACTACTAGAATTAAAAGTAGAAGGGTCATTATCTATATCTATAAAGCCCATTCTAAACTGATTGTTTAACCCACCGCTGTTATAACTTTTATTAGGATTAAAAACATCAGTACCATCATCATTACTTACTTTTCCTAAAATAGTATTAGAAACGAACTTAAAATCTCCTTTAATAGTAAACTCAGTTCTTTTCTCAAGGGGTACTTCAACCTGACCATATATATTAAATGAAAAATATAATATAGCAATGACAAGGCTTAAATTCACCTTTTTAATATTTATTATTTGTCTACAAATTTTCTCCACTTTTCCTTATTTAATCCCTATTGTTAACTTAAATATTGTTCTTAAATTGTGTTTAATTACTAAGGGTACTTGTTTTGATGTTAAGGGGAAACCGTAGGTAAATTTAAATTTTAACATTTGATTATGTAAGTAAAAACTACTCTTTTCGATATAAAATATAGTTTTATCGATTAAATGCATCTAATTATTTAACTCATTTTCATTGAATTAGCGGTTTTCTTCGAAATAATCTAGGATATGATGTGTATACCATTACGCTAATAAAAAATGTTTTTTGATTAAACATTTTTTATTATTAAAGAACTTTTTTTTATGATATTATACTTAGAATTGTAAATGCTTATTCTTAAACTTGCGTACATATAATTTATCTTGATTAAAATAATCCTGAAGTATGAAAACTTTATATATCATTAGACATGCTAAATCTTCTTGGGAATTTGATTTGGAAGATCATGAAAGACCACTTAATAAAAGAGGGTTAAAAGACGCAGATTTAGTTGGTAAAAAGCTAAAAACCCTTGTTAATACTATAGATAAGGTATTAAGTAGTGATGCAGAAAGGGCAAAAACTACCGCAAAAATTATTTTAGATAATCTTGATATTGATAAAAAGGTATTCAGTTTAGAGTCAAAGCTTTATGATTTTAGTGGTCATCAGGTTATAGAAGTAATTAAAAGCTGTGATAAAAACATTGATACTTTGATGATTTTCGGACATAATCATGCATTTACATCAATAGCAAATTTATATGGGAGTAAAGTAATAGATAACTTGCCAACTGCAGGAGTTGTAGGTATTCAGTTTAGTGTCGATAATTGGAAAAATATAGAAGTAGGAAAAACCGTACTATCTCTATTTCCTAAGGAATTAAGGTAAAGTTAAATGGAAGAAAATCAAGTTAATAAGTATATAAATAGAGAGTTAAGCTGGCTGCAATTTAATGCTAGAGTATTACAAGAAGCATCTGATGATAGTGTGCCATTGTTAGAAAGATTGCGGTTTATCGGTATATTTTCTAATAATTTAGATGAATTTTTTAAGGTACGATACGCCGCAATTAAGCGAATAGACCTTGCAGGTCGTGATGGTAAAAATGTTCTTAAAGGAAAAACAGCAAGTGAATTGTTGGAGCAGATTACTAAAATTGTAATTAAGCAACAGTCCGAAAGTTTAAAAACAATTAATACTATTGGAGAAAGATTAAAAGAGCACGACATTTTTATCATTAATGAAAATCAAGTAACTACTGAGCAAGATAGTTTCATACGCAGATATTTTGTAGATAAAGTTAGTCCTGCATTAGTTACTTATATATTAAATGATCTAGATAAGTTTCCACACCTTAAAGATAGTGTTGCTTATCTAGCTGTGAAATTGGTGCTAAAAGAAAGTGTGCCTAAAGAAGGGACAATATCTAAAATCTTACATCAAAAAACGAAGGAAAAAATTTACGCCTTAATCGAGATACCTAAGAATACAGAGCGTTTTGTAGTGTTGCCAGAAAAAGATGGTAAAAAATACATTATTATATTAGATGACTTGATTAGGTACTGTATGCAAATTAACTTTAGTATTTTTGACTATATCAGTGCTTCTGCACATATGATTAAAATTACTAGAGATGCACAGTTAGATTTTGATAACGATTTTAGTAAGAGTTTTATACAAAAAATTTCGAGTAGTGTAAAATCCAGAAGAGATGGAGAACCTGTAAGATTTGTATATGATAAAACCATAGATAAGGATACACTTAATTTTTTAATGGAAAAAATGGGTGTGGATAATACAGATAGTATTATTCCTGGTGGTAGATATCACAATCGCAGGGATTATGTGAATTTCCCGGACTTAGGTAAAAAAGAATTGGTATATCAGCCATTATTGCCGTTAACCATTCCAGGGTTAAGTTTACAAGGTAGTTTATTAGATAAGATTGCAAAAAAAGATTATTTACAGTATACACCCTATCACACCTTTTCTTATACGGTGAAGTTTTTGAGAGAATCAGCAATTGATCCAAAAGTAAAAACAATTAAAATAACTATCTATCGATTAGCAAGCATATCTCACATTGCGAGTTCATTAATCAATGCTGCCAAAAATGGAAAGAATGTGACCGTACAAATTGAGCTTCAAGCGCGATTTGATGAAGAGGCAAATATTGGTTATGCAGAACAAATGCAAAGAGAAGGTGTAAACCTTATTTTTGGAGTTTCTGGGTTAAAAGTTCATTGTAAAGCATGTGTAATTGAGAGAGAAGAAAAGGGAAAATTAAAGCGATACGGGTTTATAAGCACTGGAAACTTTAACGAATCTACCGCAAAAATATATACTGATTATACATTGTTTACAACAAATGAAGCAATTCTAAAGGAAGCAAATAAAGTATTTAAGTTTTTTGAAATTAATTATAAGGTAAGTAGGTATAAGCATTTGTTGGTTTCTCCACATTATACTAGAAGTTCTTTAGTAAAACTAATAGATACCGAAATACAGAATAGTAATGAAGGTAAGCCATCAGGTATTAAACTAAAATTGAATAGCCTTAGCGATTACTCAATGATCGATAAATTATACGAAGCTAGCAGAGCTGGAGTAAAGATTGATTTGATTATTCGAGGAATATGCTGTTTAATTCCAGGAATTCCTGGAATGAGTGAAAATATTAGAGCAATAAGTGTCGTAGATAAATTTTTAGAACATCCAAGACTTTTGATTTTTAAAAATGGAGGAAGCCCTAAAGTATATATATCATCTGCAGATTGGATGAGAAGAAATTTAGATAGAAGGGTAGAAATAACGTGTCCTATATATGATGATGATATTAAAGAAGAGCTGATGGATACTTTCGAAATTTGTTGGAGTGATAATGTCAAGGCTCGAAAACTTTCAGAGAATCAGGATAATGGGTATATTCGAAACGATAATGTGAAAGTGAGATCCCAGATAGCCACATATGACTATTATTTAAGAAAACTAGGAAATTAATTATTTTGTTGACTATAGAAAAATATGGAGCCATTGATATAGGCTCCAATGCAGTTAGATTACTGATCAGTAGTGTCCACGAAGAAAATGGAAAAACTACTCGGTTTAAAAAAACCAGTTTAGTTCGTGTACCTATTCGATTAGGCGCGGATGTTTTTTTGACCAATAGAATTTCTGAAGAGAATATTACCAGAATGATCGATGCTATGCAGGCATACCATCTTTTGATGAAAACGCATAAAGTAATTAGATATAAAGCTTGCGCTACATCTGCAATGCGAGAAGCAGAAAACGGAAAAGAAGTAGCCGATCTAATTAAAGAAAAAACAGGAATAAAGATCGATATTATTGATGGTACTGATGAAGCAGCAATTATAGCGATGACAGATCTTCATGATTTAATTAATTCTGATGCAACTTATCTATATGTTGATGTTGGTGGTGGTAGTACTGAGTTTACTTTATATCATAATGGTAAAACGGTTACTTCCAGGTCGTTTAAATTAGGAACAGTAAGGTTGTTAAACAATGTTGTTTCCGAAAGTACTTGGAAAGAAGTAGAAGAATGGATAGAAAATGTGACTAGAGGATATTCTAGGTTATCTTTGATCGGATCTGGAGGGAACATAAATAATATTTTTAAAAATAGTGGAAAAAGTAATGGCAAACCTCTTTCATTTTTATATCTAAGTTCTTATTATGATTTATTGAATTCGTTGTCATATGAAGAGAGAATATGGGAGTTAAACCTGAATCAAGATAGAGCAGATGTAATTTTACCTGCCACTAGGATATATTTATCAGCCATGAAATGGAGTGGTGCTCAGGAAATTTTTGTTCCTAAAATTGGTCTTTCTGATGGAATTATAAAATCACTTTATAGTGAAAAATTAAATGAAGACTAGTATTTCATCGTCTTTTTGATCTGTTCATCAATATTTACAAGAAAAATTTCACCTATTAAAATTGAAAGATTTAAAAAAATCATTTTTTTGTCTTAAATTGTTCTTGTAACCAAATATTATTAAATTCTTATGCTATGAATAAAATTTTACTTTTTACTTTTTTAATCGCAATTATTACCGTTAATGCTCAGGAATCTAGATATGGAATTAGGATAGGAGCAAATTTAAGTTCTATAAGTTCTGATGATATTACAGGGGATTTGGATGAGAGTAGAATAGGTGTTGTGGTAGGTTTCTTTGCGGACTATAGGTTAACGGATAAGTTAAGGTTACAACCTGAATTTCAGTATTCTGGACAAGGAAATAAGGATAGAGACTTACGAGTTAATTACCTTCAATTACCAGTAATGTTTAAATATAATATCACTGATCTTTTTAATGTTCAATTAGGGCCACAAGTTGGACTTAAGATATGGGAATGGGAAGATAACCAATCCGGTGATACTGATTTTGGTACGTTTGATTTTGCTGGAGTAATTGGAATTGGAGCTAATATTACGGATAACTTTTTTGTAGATCTTCGTTATGCTTTAGGGTTTTCTAATGTTTTTGATGATGGAGCTGGTGTGAATATAGATGGTACAAACCGCAATATTCAATTATCTGTTGGTTATAGATTATAACTACTATTTCTTAAAATTCCTTCTGATAGTCAAAAAAGCTTTTTTTTAAAATTAATTTTTCTTGATTTGATTCGATTAGGAGGTCTTTTTTAAGTTTATTAATTATTTTATTTATAGTCACTCTTGTTACTCTAATATAATTAGAAATTTCCTCTTGATTGAGCGGCATATCAATAATAATATTTTCTTCGTTATCGGATATTGATTCAAACTTTTCTTTGAATTCCAATAGGACATTTATTAATCGTTGTTCTGCACTATTATCGCATAATGTTCGTATTCTTTGTTCTAAATGGTAATATTGGTTTCCTAAAACTGCTAGTATATCTTTATACTTGGAATGATTTTCTGTTATAAATTTTTTTACATACTGAACATCAAATTCATATAATATCGTTCCCTCATTAAGTGATTCACAGAAATAATTGATATAAGAATTTTCTATGATGGGGTTCGAACCGAAAACTTGTCCTTTACTTAGTACGAATAAGATTATTTCGTCTCCTTTTTCTGTAAGACTACTAACTTTTACTACTCCATTTTTAATAATATAGAATTTGTTACATATACATTCTGGATTGGTTATAATTTCTTTTTGAGTGTAGTGGTTCTGCTTATATTGATCAGCCTTTATGAGGCCATCTAATAAATTGATATACATTCTTTTTTTTTGATTTTTTACAGTAAATCTTTATGAAATGTTAAAATAATATCGATTTAACGTATACAATCACTTTTGATTATCATTTATACATATTTTTTTTATGGTAATTATGTCATTTGTTAATACTCATAACGATAATAAAGTAGAGTTTGTGTTAGAATGTTTATAACTAAGAAAATGATACCGTTATAATTTCGAACCTTATAAATATTAATTTTTAACTCTTAAACTCAAACCAGTTATGAAAGCAGTTAGTCTAAAACCAACTTGGACGTTTTTTATCGGAATTTTTATCTTAACCTTATCATCATCATTTTTGGTAATAGCGAAATCAACTCAAGCTAAGATTAAATACAAAGATTCTGTAGTTAGTTATTTCGGAAATGAAAATATTACCGAAAAAGACCTTCTAAAAGAAGCAAAACTTATTGATAAGGCAGATCGTCGTTTCGAATCAAAATGGAGGAATAAAGATCCAAAAGGAATTTCGGAAGAATATACGAGCACAGGTGCCGTTTTTATGAAACCAGGAGTCAAACCAAAAACCGGTAGAACCCAAATTGAAAAAGAATTTTCTCTAAGTGTAAAATCAGTAGATAGGGTTCAATTTTTTCAAGATGAATTACAGTTTTTTGGAAAAATGGATGTCGCATTTCAAAGATGTCATATGCTAGGATATTTAGATTCAAAAGAAGAGCACATTTTTGAAGGATCTTATGTGATTCTATGGAAAAAAGAAAAAGGTCAATGGCTTATAGAGTATGATATGTTTAATTCTGATAAATAGAATATCACACTTTTCTTAAAAACACTCTTAAAAACTCAATAATTAATAAGAACATAGTATTCAATGGAGTAGTATGTCTTAATGTGGTCAAACTTGTATGTCCTGTTTGCTACTGATAACTATTAAAAAATGAAAAACAATAATAAAGAAATTATATCTGCTGTAGAAAAATATGGTACACCTACATATTTTTATGACGGAGAACAGTTGATTACCAACTATCAAAATTTAGTTGATGCTTTGCCTCCTTGTGTGGATGTATTTTATGCGCTTAAAGTAAATCCAAATGTTTCTCTGGTAAAATTGCTAAGAGAGCAAGGAGCTTGCACCGAAGTATGTTCTATTACAGAAATGGAGATTGCTCTTAAAGCAGGAACGGCTACACAGGATATTATATATTTAGGCCCTTGTAAAAAAGATGATGAGCTTAAAAAAGCTATTGCATTAAACATATTTGCTATAGTAATAGAATCTGAAATAGAATTAGAAAGAGTATCTTCTTTTGCAAGAGAATTAGGAGTTACTGCTAATGTGGCTATTCGTATTAATCCAGACTTTTCTGCAGAAGGATCACCTTGGAAAATGGGAGGTAGACCAACTCATTTTGGAATAGAAGAGCAGCAAGCCATTCGAAATTTTGAAATTTATTTAAAGACCCCTAATGTAAATGTTAGAGGAATCCACGTGTATAACGGAACAAACATTCTAGAAGCTAAATCAGTATATGAAAACACTAAATATATTTTAGAATTATATGAAAAGATTGTTCAAAAAAACAATTGCGAATTCACTATGATTGATGTAGGAGGAGGAATGGGAATTCCATATTTTAATAATCAAGAAGAACTAGATCTTAAGGAATTCCGAAATCTGATGGTTCCATTATTTGATAATTTTAATAAAAAATTCCCCAAGACTAGAATTATAATGGAATCTGGAAGATTTATAATTGGTACCGCAGGCGCTATGGCTGTTAAAGTGAATAACATGAAATTTAATCATGGAAAAACTTTTGTAGTAACCGATGGTGGAACCAATTGTCATTCTGCGGCGGCTGGTTCAGGAAGAGTTGTAAAAAGAAATTTTCCAATGAAAAATATATCAAATTCCGATGATAATGTTGTGGATAAATATCAAGTTTCGGGACCATTATGTAGCCCGGATGATATTATAGGGCGCAATATTATACTTAATAAAGTAAATGTATCTGATATTTTGTTAGTTGAGTTGTCAGGAGCTTATGGTCCTACATCTTCTCCAGGGCTTTTTCATAGCCATGGGTTTCCTGCTGAGATATTATTATATCGAGGAGAAACCTATCTTATTAGAGGCAGTGATACAACAGAAGATATTGTAAATAAGCAAATACTAGTAAATTTTAAACAAGAAGAACTAATCTTAAGTTAATGGATACGATAATGGATACTGATAAAATTTTAGATATAATAAAAGATGGTTTACTAGATAGTATTCCGAATATAACCAAAGAAGATATCTTAATAGAATCTCATCTTAAAAATGATTTAGGGATTGATTCACTCTCATCTATGTTTTTTCTAACATATTTAGAAGATAATATTAATGGTTTCGAGGTAAATCCTGATAACATAGAAGCCAAACATTTCAATACGTTACAGACAATTTACGAATACGTGCTTACCGAGATGAACACAAACGTTTCCGTTTTATAACGTATAAGATTTCCATTCTAACTATTATAAAGAGACTCTTAGTCTCCTTAATTCAAGTGCTTATTGATATTCCAGTTGTTTTCTGAATATCAATAAGCCACTTGTTAATTCAACTCATAAATATTTTATAATGATACCAAAAATTCAAAATTTCTTGGAAGAATCTGTATGCCTATATCCTAACGAAATAGCTGTCGTATTCGGAGAAGAAAGATGTACATTTTCTGATATAAATAAACAATCAGATTCACTTGCCAAATATTTTCAAAGTATTGGTGTTGATAGAGGCGATCGTATTGTACTTCAATTAGGAAATGCCTTAGAAACCGTTATCTCCTTCTGGGCAGTTCTAAAAATTGGAGCTATTGTCATTCCTATTGGAACTGAACTAAAACCCAATAAAATAGCATATATACTTAATGACTCTGGCGCGATAGTTTTAATTACCAATGAAGATATAGCAATTCAGAATAAAGAACTATTAAACAAGTCTAAACTTAAAAAAGTTATTATACCTAATAAATCTATAAGGCTAGAAGAAGGGTTATTTGTTGATTTCAAGACTGTATTAAATAAAACAGAAAAACAAATAGTTTCTTCTGGTCTGATAAGTATTGATTTAGCAGCTATCATATATACATCTGGTTCTACAGGTGAGCCAAAAGGAGTGATGTTAACTCATCAAAATATGATAGTCGCTACCAATTCATTAAATAGTTATTTAGGTTATAATAAAACGGATAAAATCTTATGCGCTTTGCCTTTATCATTTGATTATGGTTTATATCAAATGATTATGAGTATTTCTGTAGGAGCTACATTAGTATTAGAAAAAGAATCCACTTGGCCCATATTTCTATTAAAAAAAATAGAAAAAGAAAGAGCAACAATACTCCCCGCAGTGCCAACAATGATTATGTTATTGTTTGAACAAAGTAAAAAACATGAATTTGATTTAACAAGTATTCGTTCTGTTACAAATACTGGAGCAGCCCTTACGGGAAGTAATATTAATATGATCAAAAACATATTTCCAAAAGCTCAAATATTTTCAATGTATGGCCTAACAGAATGTAAGAGATGTACGTATTTACCACCAGAAGATGTTGAGAATAAACCGGATAGCGTAGGTATTGCTATTCCGAATACTGAACTCTGGTTAGTGGATTCTGATGATAACAAAATAGCTACTCCAAATACAATAGGTCAATTGGTAATAAGAGGGGCAACTGTTATGCAAGGGTATTGGAATAAACCAATGAAAACATCAGAAAAACTTAGGCCAGGAAAATATCCAAGTGAGAAAGTATTGTATACAGGTGATTATTGTGCTATTGACAAAGATGGATATCTCTATTTTAAAGGTAGAATGGATCATATGATTAATTCTAGAGGCATAAAAGTAAGTCCAAAAGAAGTTGAGGATTTTATAGGAAGTATTAAAGAAGTCAACGCTGTTCTAGTAACTGGTGTTCCTCATAAGGATTATGGAGAAGCATTATTTGCCTTTATTGTTCTTAATCCAAATGAGTCAATTACAGAAAAAGAGATTGTAACACATTGCTCTTCTAATTTAGAAAATTATAAAGTACCTGAGTATATTCAGATTATAGAATCAATACCCAAAACCCCAAATGGGAAATTTAATGCAATTGTATTAAAAGAAAGGGCATTAAAAATAATAGAAGAAGCTAACAATACCATATCCATTTAGCTATGGAGTTAATTTTGGATATAGAAGGTTTTAAGATAAATGCTAAAACCTGGGGCGATAAAAGAGGTCGACCACTGCTTGCTATTCATGGATGGTTGGATAATGCGAATACATTCGATAAAATAGCTCCTTTACTTCCTGAAGATATATATATGGTAGCTATTGATTTAGCAGGTCACGGTTTTTCTGATCATCGATCACTTAATGGATGCTATTATTTATGGGATTATGCATTGGATATATTGAATATAGCAAATATTTTAAAGTGGAAGAGTTTTTCGATTCTAGCACATTCTATGGGCACAGGGATAGCCACTATAATTGCGAGTGCGATGCCAGAGCTCATTGATAAACTAATTTTTATAGATGGTTTAGGTGCTCCTTTTGTGATTAATGAAGAAGATGTAGTATCTAATTTTAGAAAATCAGTAAAGCAATTTAAAATGGCCAAGAAATCTAAGTTGTTTGGTTTTTCTTCCGTAAATACATCTCAATTTAAGACCAAGGAAGAAGCCATTCATGATAGAATGAAAAGTAATATAAGTTCCATTTCATATGAAGCATCTGCTTGTCTTGTAGAAAGATCTTTAAATCAAACACCCTATGGATACAGGTGGCGATATGATCCACGCATCCCATTACCAGAATGTTATAAAATGACGGAGACTCAAGCACAACTTTTTATTGAAAAAATATCTTGTCATATACTTATCATTTTAGGAAAAGAGGGGCTTTTCGCAAATGGAATGTTTAACGAAAGGCTTAAGAGGTTTAAAAAAGCCAATATGTATTGGGTTAAAGGAGGTCATCATTTGCATCTCGAAGAAACACATAAAGAAACCTCAACATTAATAAATCAATTTTTACAAACAGAATTTTAATTATGAAAAAGAATATATTAACGATTCTAGTATGCCTATTAATAATGCATGCTTCTAATGCTCAGGAAAAAAAAGAAGAGAATAAAACTACATTTGCAACTAAAATAATTCATAATAGTGTTGCAGGTTTTTACCCTATCTTCTTTGGAAATTTTGAAACTAATAAAAATTTTGATATTACTTTTTATACTATTTTTTGGACAAATCCGTCTTTTGGAAATTTACCATCTGGAAGTGACTTATTATTAGAAACTTCGGTTGGATTAGGTTTTAAGTTATTTGATAAATCTTTATATGTAAATCCATCTTTTGGTTTTACTAGTGGTAAGTTTTCATCTAATAGTACAGGAACTAAAATAGGAGAGGGTATTGTACCTAGTTTATATGTAAACTATCAAAAAGGTTTGATTGATTTTGAAGGATATATATCTTATTATAAATCAATACGAGAAGATGATGGTATTTTGACTAAAGATTATCTTTTAAATTGGATGGCTCCGGGAATAAGTGTAAGTAAGCGCGTAGTCTTAGGAGTTTTTTATGAATCATTTGGAGTAACACGACAAGAAGAAGGGGATCCTTTATTAGTATATCAGTGGTTAGGAGGGTCGATTAAACTAAAATTTGATAAAGGAATTGCTTTTAGAATATCAGCAGGAGCAACCTTAAATACGGATGCAGGAACCTCTGATGAGTTTTATAAAGTTTCTGCATTTATACCGTTATAAATTATATAGAAATAAACGTAAAGCGAGTGTGAAAAACAAGTTATACTCGCTTTATACTATCCGTGAATAGTTTCTTTTTTACTAAGAGATTTCATGATGTCTGCTTCATATACAAGCAAATCTTGCCATTTCTTATCGACCTCTGTTCTTTCTCCATATTGGCGTGCAAAGTTTAGAAACATGGTATAATGATTCGCCTCGCTTACCATTAGATCTTTATAAAACTTTGCTAATTCTTGATTGTTTAATTCTTCAGATAGTAGTTTGAAACGTTCACAACTTCTGGCTTCAATCAAAGCTGCATATAATAAACGATGCACTAATTGTGTTGTTCTACTGCCACCTTTTGGGAAAAAAGTAATTAATTGAATAACGTATTCATCTTTGCGATCTCTGCCAAGAGTCCATCCTCTTTCTATAATCTTATCATGAACCATTTTAAAATGGCTGATTTCCTCTTTAACTAGTTTAGTCATCTCCTGAACCAATTCTGTATACTCTGGAAAACTAACGATTAAAGATATGGCGGTCGATGTTGCCTTTTGCTCGCAATATGCGTGATCCGTAAGGATTTCTTCAATATTTTTTTCTACAATATTGACCCATCTTGGATCTGTTGGAAGTTTTAAACCTAACATCATCTTTTTTCGTTTATGGAAAACAAAATTAACGTTTTGTAGTTTCCTAAACTAATTAGGTATGTGAAAAATAGTAACTGTAGAAAAGGAAATAGTATTATATATCCAAATCAAAATCAGAACGTAGTTTGTCAATTAGCGGATTTTTTTCTCTTAGTTTATCATATTTATCCTGCGGGGTGAAGGCGTATTTTTTAGATGCTTCTTCATTTACCTTTATGTCAAGAGCAATACTATAATTATTTAGTTTTTTATATAAAAACTGAAACAATCCAGGAAGTGCACTTTCCATATCTATTTTCATAGATTGGTTAGGGAGCTCTAAATGAATTTTACCTTCCGTAAGGGTTGGAATATTCATCGCAAACATTGATCCTACAATTCGTTCCCCTTTTTTATCTTGCATTTTTCCGTATTCCTCCCAGAAGGTTTGCATTTCTGATTCTGTGAATTCATCGCTAGGTAGATTTTTGGGATCAACAATGGTGTCTACCTTTTTCTCTTCGTGTTCTTTTTTCTTTCTAATGCTACTAAGAGATAAACCAGAAGTTCTACGTTCTCTTTTTTGTACTATAGGCTTATTTTCTTCGGTAGCACTTATGGTTGCCGTTTGCGCGGAATTATCAGCAGATGATAAAGGTTCTTCGGTTGCACTATCTACTATCTTGTTGGGTACCGAAGAAGGTATTTCAGAAGTTTCTTTAGATGTAACATCTTCAGATTTATCATTAGCTAGTTTTTCTTCAGCTTTCTCTTTAAGTTCTGGAGCTATTTTAACTGGTTGTATTCCTTTTTCCTTAAAATAATTAGGTGGAATTATGTAGGGTTGGTCATTTTTTTTTTCTCCGTCTTTAGTAAGAACAGAGGCAAGTTGCATTAAACATAGTTCAACCAAGAGTCTTTGGTTGCGACTAGTTTTGTATTTGAGATCACAATCGTTAGCGAGTTCAATTCCTTTAATCAGAAATGGATGGGGCGATTTTTGTGATTGTTCTAGATACTTTGCTTTCGTTTGTTCGCCGACCTCTAGAAGACTAATAGTTGCTTGATTTTTGCAAACTAATAAATCCCTAAAATGGGATGCTAATCCAGCAATGAAGTGATGACCGTCGAATCCTTGAGCAAGAATTTCATTAAATTCTAATAGTAATTGAGGAATATTATTTTCTAGTATAAGATCTGTAGTTTTAAAATAGGTTTCGTAATCTAAAACATTGAGATTTTCGGTAACTGCTTGTCGGGTAAGGTTTTTTCCGCTAAAACTTACAACTCTATCAAAAATAGATAAAGCATCACGCATAGCACCATCTGCTTTTTGAGCGATAATTTGTAAAGCATCTTCATCTGCAATTATTCCTTCTTGCTCAGCTACTTGCATCAGATGTTTTTTTGCATCAGTAACAGTAATTCTTTTAAAATCAAAAATCTGACAACGTGATAATATCGTTGGTATGATTTTATGTTTCTCTGTAGTAGCAAGAATAAAAATAGCGTGTTTTGGTGGCTCTTCTAATGTTTTTAGAAACGCATTAAACGCTGCTTGAGATAGCATATGTACCTCATCTATAATATATACTTTGTATTTCCCAACTTGAGGAGGAATACGGACCTGATCAATGAGGCTTCTAATATCATCTACAGAGTTGTTAGAAGCTGCATCTAGTTCAAATATATTAAAAGCAAAATCTTCGTCTGGATTTTCGTGACCTTCTTGGTTAATAGTTTTAGCCAAAATTCTCGCACAAGATGTTTTACCAACTCCTCGAGGACCTGTAAATAATAAGGCTTGGGCGAGATGGTTATTTTCTATAGCATTAAGCAGCGTATTGGTAATAGCTTGTTGACCCACAACATCCTTAAATGTTTGGGGTCTATATTTACGCGCAGATACTATAAAATGTTCCATCGATACAAAGTTAAAAATTGCTTGCAAATAAAGAATTATTGGATTTGGTTTTTATCTCGAGTTATTAACAGATAAAAAAAACCTGAATTATGAATTCAGATTTTCTAATTATTCTATTTTTGCAGCAAGCAGATCACCTTATCGCTGTTCGCTTTACGCGGAGAGAGGAAAGTCCGGACACCGTAGTGCAGCATAGCGGGTAACGCCCGTCCGTCGTGAGATGAGGACAAGTGCAGCAGAAAGTATGTACAGGTAATGCTGTAGTGAAACCAGGTAAACTCTATGCGGTGCAACGTCATGTAAACCAACGCTTAAGAGTTGCGCGCTCAATGTTGGAGGGTAGGCGGTTTGATATTGATAGTAATGTTAATACTAGATAAATGATAAGGAGTCCGTCTTAGATGGATTACAGAATCCGGCTTATGATCTGCTTTTTTTATTTTTTACAAAAATCAAATAACTTTTTTACAAATCCTTTAACAAGGAGCAATACTAATTTTCTTGTACATTGTGCGATGAAAAGAAAATTGTATTTATGAATATTGCTATTGTTTGTTATCCAACTTTTGGAGGTAGTGGAGTAGTGGCCACGGAATTGGGAATTGCCCTCGCTAAATTAAACCATCAGGTACATTTTGTTACTTATAAGCAACCAGTACGTCTTGGATTACTGAATCCTAATATACATTTTCACGAAGTTACTGTACCCGAGTACCCACTCTTTCAGTATCAACCATATGAATTGGCTTTATCTAGCAAACTAGTAAATACGATAAAGAAGTATGATATCGAGTTATTGCATGTGCATTATGCAATACCACACGCGTATGCAGGCTATATGGCAAAAAAAATGTTAGAAGAAGAAGGGATACATATTCCAATGGTAACTACTTTACATGGTACAGATATTACTTTGGTTGGTAATCATCCGTTTTATAAGCCTGCAGTTACTTTTAGTATAAATAATAGTGATATTGTTACATCTGTTTCACAAAGTCTAAAGGATGATACGTTACGACTTTTTGATATTAAGAAAAATATAGAAGTAGTTCCTAATTTTATTGATGCCAGTCTTCGTAAAACTAATTTTACAGATTGTCAGAGAGAATTAATGGCAACTTCAGAAGAAAGAATAGTTACTCATATTAGTAATTTTAGACCGGTAAAGAGAATTATGGATATTGTAGATATATTTTATAATATTCAGAAAGAGCTTCCTGCTAAGTTATTGATGGTCGGTGATGGACCGGAACGTGAACCTGCAGAAAAAAAATGTAAAGAATTAGGAATTAAAGATAAAGTCATCTTTTTAGGTAATAGTAATGAGATTGATAAAATATTATGTTTCTCCGATTTATTCCTGTTACCATCAGAACGAGAAAGTTTTGGACTAGCGGCTCTGGAGGCTATGGTGAATAAAGTACCTGTAATATCTAGTAACGCAGGTGGTATTCCAGAAGTTAACGTTGAAGGAGTTTCGGGTTATTTAAGTGATGTTGGCAACGTAAAAGAAATGTCTGAAAATGCAATCCGAATTCTTCAAGATGACGACACTCTAAATACCTTTAAAGAAGGAGCATTTAGTCAAGCATTGAGGTTTGATATAGATAATATTGTTCCTATGTATGTGGAGCTGTATGAGAGTGCATTAGCGACAGTATAAAAATAAAGCACCATTGTGTTTTAATCAATAGTGCTTTACAACTAAACATAAATCAAATCAATTGATCTACAAGGGTAATTAAAAGGTATATCTTGCTGCGATACCAACATTTACTCCGAAATTATCGACATCGTTAAATCCTGTTGAGTTTTCTATATTATGAATATCATAGGTAGGACGAATGCTAAAGGCTACCTGTAACGGGAAATCAAAACGATAATCTGCTCCAAAATCTGCTCCTACATATGGAAAGAATTCACTATCTCTATTGTTAGATATTCCTATACCAAAGAGGCTGGTTTTAAAATCAATATATCCAGCACCAATTCCTGGGCCTGCAAACCAATTTAAGTTATCCCAAATATTATAGCTCCAGTGAAAATAACCACCTCCGCGATAGGTGTTGATAAATGAATTGGTTCTCCAACTTAGGTTAACATCAATTCGGTTATGTTCTCCGAACATTTGTCGTTGATATGTGATTTCTGGACCAAATCCTTCGTCACCTACTACACCTTCGGATATTCTGATGCCAATGGCACTTTTAGGGATATCCTGAGCTAGTAAGTTAATACTTGTTGCGATTAGGAGTACTCCAAAAAATAATTTCTTCATGATTATAAGGTTTTTTTAATTTACCTTTTTGTGTCATTTAGAATTAATAGGTTAACATATAAACCATTTTTTTTTATAAAAAGAAAACCCTGAACAATCAAGTTCAGGGTTTTCTTAGTTTGTAATTTTATTTACGATATACTAGAACTTGTATCTAGCACTAAGACCTAGATTAAATATGATATCCTCTTCAATATAATTATCGAAATAAATTTCTGGTCTGAAATCTAACGAAATCATTAATGGGAAATCAAAATTATATTCGATACCTACGTCACCTGTTACAAAACCAAAAGTTTCCAAATCACCTCTATTATCAAGGTCATCATCGAAATTTACTAATCCACCACCGATTCCTGGGCCTACGTACCAATTAAGACCTCCATCTATATTAAATACCCATTGATACATTCCTGTAAGCTTCAAGGCACTAAATTGATTTCTTCCTTGAACTCCTAGATCCAATTCGATTCTGGTATCGGAACTTAATTTAGCTTGATAAGTAGCTTCTGCCCAAAACCCGTCACTTTCACTCAGTCGTAAACCAACTGCATGTTCTGGAATATCCTGTGCTTGTAAACTGAAAATAGAAGCTAGTAATAATGTGGAAAAGATAAAAATACGCTTCATCATTATAATGTTGTTTTTTATTGTTATCTCAATATAACGTCTGATCTAATTTTTTAATGCAATAAGATTACTTAATATTTTGTTAATTTAGTTAGCGAATTCTTAATAAAAATTAAGTGTATTCTATACTTCTTGGAGTTTCATATCGGTACTTTCGAAAATTTTATCTGCCGAGTTTGCAATAAATCCAGAGAAGAGTTGTCCGTTTTGTTGTTCGTATCGATAGGCAAATTCATAATAACAAGAAGTAATTTCCTTAATTCCTTCTATAAACTCAACCTCTACTTTGTCAGCAAGGATACTAGATTGTTCTAATAATTGAGCAGGAGTACCTTTGATTTCTCCTCCTGAAGAATTCATTACAAAACCATTATTCTTTAGAAATTCGTTTAAACTACTTAAATTTTCAAATCCTTTTAGTTTATTAACGTTCACTGTAAAATGATTAGAACAAAATCCATTAACATACATCCACGCGGCATATTCTGATTCTTCTTGTAATTCTTTGTAGATTTCATAAGAAGGTGTTTCCCAAACTCTACCTTTTAAAATGAGATCATTTTCATTGAAGATATTACTATCACAATTATCTAGTATTCCCTTTATTGTCAGTTGTAATTCCTCAGAGAAATGATGAGTTAATAGTTGACTTATAAATATTTTAGGTGCGTTTGGATTATCAATATGCTCGTAGTGCTTTGCATATAGTTTCTTGGTTTCAAAATGATATTCACCCTTTTCTTTATATCCCATTCCTATAAATGGTTTAGCAATTATCTCTATATCTGTTCTGGGATCATCAAAGGTTCTAATAGCGATATGATCATTAAAAATAGTTTCTCCTTCTCCTTCCAGAAGTGAGTTCACTTTATATGCAGATGGAGTTTTACTTACATATTGTTTCCATAGCGCTGATAAAAAAAGTGTAGAATTCATTTTTGTCTGTTTATTTTTGATGTGAAAGTACTATTTTTGACTAATTTTATTAATTAAGATAATTGATTTTATTAATTATTGTTTTATTTTAAGTCAAATTGATTTTGCTTTAAAACAAGCTTTCTTGTTTGAGTATAGATCTTTCTAAATTTCACTATTTATGAATCATTTTGATTATATAGATCAACAGATACTATTGCAGATCCGTAAAGATGCTAGAAAACCTTTTTCTCAAATTGCGGAAGAATTAAAGATTTCTAATTCTTTAGTACATCAAAGAATCCGAAAGTTGAAGGAAAATGGTGTAATACATAAAGCAGAATTTGTAATCGATGAAAAACAGATAGGGTATAAGACCAAATCTTATGTAGGTATTCGACTCAAAGAAGCTAGATATGCTAAATCTGTTGTTGATGATCTCGCTAAAATACCGGAAATATTAGAATGCAATTATGTTTCCGGAAATTACGCACTTTTTATTCTGATATTTGCATACGACAATCATCATCTGCGTAATATATTATATGAACAGGTACATCAAATTGAAGGAGTAGGTGGAACTGATAGTTTCATTTGTTTTGACACTAATTTTAAAAGACAAATTACCTTAGATTCATTAGTAAAAGGAATACAATTATGATTAGAGAAACTGACCTTAAAATACTAAAAGATCGGTTAGATGGAGAATTGAGATTTGATTCACTTACAAGGTCATTATATGCAACTGATGCATCGGTATATCGAAGGATTCCTGCTGCGGCAGCGTTTCCAAAGAATATATCAGATATAAAGAAAATTATTGATTTTGCTAATATTCATAATTGCGGCTTAATTCCTAGAACGGCCGGGACATCTTTAGCAGGACAATGTGTTGGAGAAGGTATCGTAGTGGATATTTCTAAATATTTTACTAACATAATTTCTGTTGATGAAATTAATAAAACAGTAACCGTTCAACCTGGGGTTATTAGAGATGATCTTAATCGTTTTTTAAAACCATATGGCTTGTTTTTTGGTCCAAATACATCTACCTCTAATCGATGCATGATTGGCGGAATGGTTGGTAATAATAGTAGTGGAACGACTTCCATACAATATGGAGTAACTCGAGATAAGGTAATTGAATTACAAACCTTATTGTCTAATGGTAGTGAAGCTGTTTTTACAGATATTTCTAAAGAAGATTTTGAATTCAAAATGAGTCAAAATACTCTAGAAGGAAAGCTATATCAAACTATTTTTGAAGAGCTTTCACCAAAGGATATACAAAAGCGTATAGTTGATAGTTTCCCGAAAAAGGAGATACACAGACGTAATACTGGATATGCTATTGATGAGCTTTTAATATCAGATATTTTTTCTGATGAAAAGGATCGTTTTAATATGTGTAAGTTATTATCTGGTAGTGAAGGAACACTGGCTTTTACCACTCAGATTACATTACAATTGGATGAATTACCTCCACAAGAATCATTGATGATTGCCTCGCATTTTCGCTCTATTGAAGATTGTCTTAATGCTGTAGCACCCGTAATGGAACATGCATTGTTTACTTGCGAGATGATGGATAAAACGATTTTGGATTGTACTAGGAATAATATAGAACAGCTTAAAAATCGTTTTTTCATAAAAGAAGATCCTCAGGCAATTTTAATGCTTGAACTAAGAGCTAACACTAAAGAAAATCTTGAGAAACAAAAGTTAGCACTTTTGTCTACTTTGGATAATTCTAACTTATCATATACAAATCCCATTTTATTGGGTGAAGAAATAAATCAGGCTTTAGAACTTCGAAAAGCGGGGTTGGGGCTATTAGGTAATATTGTAGGTGATAAAAAAGCAGTTGCTTGTATAGAAGATACAGCGGTCGCTTTGCCTGATTTAGCTAATTATATTGCCGAGTTTTCTGAACTTATGAAGAAACACGACCAGCAAGCTGTGTACTATGCACATGCTGGTGCTGGAGAATTGCACCTGAGACCTATTCTTGATTTAAAGAAGAAAGAAGACGTGGTGCTTTTTAAGAAAATAACGGATGATGTAGCTGCTTTGGTAAAGAAGTATAAAGGATCCATGAGTGGAGAACATGGGGACGGAATCGTACGTGCAGGATATATTCCTTTTATGATTGGGGAAGAGAATTATGAATTACTAAAGCGAATTAAAAACGTTTTTGATCCAAAAAGTATTTTTAACCCAGGTAAGATTGTAGATGCCTATGCTATGGATGAACAATTGCGATATGAAATTGATCGTGAAGAACCGGAAATAGAAACATTGTTTGATTTTACAGATTCACAGGGAATACTTAGAGCAACTGAAAAATGTAACGGTAGTGGAGATTGTAGAAAATCTGTAGAAGCAGGCGGTACTATGTGTCCAAGTTATAGAGCAACTAAAAATGAAAAAGATACTACTAGGGGTAGGGCAAATGCTCTAAGAGAAGTGTTAACCAATAGCACGAATGAGAATAAATTTAATCAAAAGGAATTAAAAGAAGTTTTTGATTTGTGTCTTAGTTGTAAAGGATGTTCTAGTGAGTGTCCGTCTAATGTGGATGTGGCAACATTAAAAGCGGAATTTGAATATCAATATCAAAAGGAGAATGGAGTTTCATTAAGAACTAAATTATTTGCATATAATAATAAATTAAATAACCTAGGAAGAATTGCTCCTGGATTAACAAATTTCGTTTTTAAAAATCCAATTACTTCTGGAATTCTAAAATCTACATTGGGTATAGCTAAATACAGAAATCTACCCTTACTAAGTAAACAATCTCTAAGGAATTGGTGCAGTAAAAATTTAGCATCAATCCAACCAAAGAAATCTATTAAAACTATTTATTTTTTTATAGATGAGTTTACCGATCATTTAGATTCTAATATCGGGATTGATGCTATAGAATTACTTACTCAATTGAATTATGAAGTAAAAATCACTAAGCACAAAGAAAGTGGTAGAACTTTTATTTCAAAAGGTTTATTAAAACAGGCCAAAGCTTTGGCAAATCATAATGTAAGTGTCTTTGATAATCTGATTTCGGATGAAATACCTCTAATTGGTTTAGAACCTTCAGCGATATTAACATTTAGAGATGAATACCTCCGATTAGCAGATCAGAAGGTAGATGCCAAAGCACTTTCCAAAAATGTTTTCCTTATTGATGAATTTTTAAAATCTGAAATTGCAGTAGGCAATATTACTTCGGATCAGTTTACTAAAAAAGAAAGAGTAATAAAGTTACACGGACATTGTCATCAAAAAGCACTTTCGAATATACATACAACGTTTGTATATCTTAACCTCCCAGAAAATTTTAAAGTCACTATAATTCCATCTGGATGCTGCGGTATGGCTGGATCTTTTGGATATGAGAAAGAACATTATGATATCAGTATGCAAGTAGGAGAACAAACACTGTTTCCAGCTGTTAGAAAAGCTTCAGAAACAACTATTATTGCTGCTGTGGGAACTAGTTGCAGACATCAAATCAAAGATGGGACACAACGCATTGCGTTACATCCTGTAAGTGTTTTAAAAAATGCTTTGTTATAGTTTTATCGGATATAATTCGCTTAAAATCAAGTCATTTTAAAATTGTGAATATCTATTGATATAATTCGTGTTCAGATTTTTTTTTAAGATTTATATTTGGCATCCTAAAAAAGTAAATATATGAGCGCTACTTGGTATGAATGTAAAGTAAAGTATAGAAAAATAAACGATTCTGGAGTACAGAAGGTTACTACAGAGCCTTATCTGGTTGATGCAGTATCTTATACAGAAGCAGAAACTAGAATTAATGAAGAAATGGCGGCTTATGTTAGCGAAGAATTTAAAATCACTAATATAAAAGTTGCAAATTTCGCAGAGATACACCCGTTTGAGAATTCTGATCGTTGGTTTAAATCTAAGGTGTCTTTAATCGCTTATGATGAAGAAAGTGGTAAAGAGCGAAAAACGAATATGTACCTTTTAGTACAAGCAAATGATGTAAAAGAAGCTTTTGATAATACGAATAGTATGATGAAAGGTACTACAGGAGATTATACCATACCGGCTATTACAGAATCACCAATTATGGATGTGTTTCCTTATTTTACCGGAGAAGAAGATCAATTAGAAAAATTTAAAGCATTACGAGATTCTGTTCCAGTTGTAGAAGAAGTAGAAATCGATGAAAACGTACCTGCAGCTCCCGGTTTTATAGGAGAAGAGGAAGAATAATTTTCTTTATATTTCATGTTCTAGAAACCTAATATGGAACTGATCTATGTAAAAAAGTTTTTATGATTATACTATTTAGTGTTATGTAAAAACTTTTTTACTTTTTTTAAGAATACTGTGGTTAGTTATTTTAATTAAGTTTTTGGTAACTTATTCTTCAATTGATCGTCAAATTGATAACACAATCTTATATCAGTCAAAATAGCAATCACATGAAATCATTACAAAGAATTAAATTCTTTTTATTATTCTTTACCTGTACAGTAATATTCTCTACTGTACAAGCTCAAAACATGGAAAAAGAAATTGATGCTATCATTTCTTCGATGTATACAGCAGATGAACCTGGAATCTCAATTTTAGTCGCAAAAGATGGCAAAACATTATATCGAAAAGCGTTTGGAAAAGCTAGTTTAGAATTAGATGTTGCTTTAAAACCCGAAAATGTATTCGAAATAGCTTCAATAACTAAACAATTTACTGCGGTAGCGATCCTAATGTTGCAGGAACAGGGTAAATTAAAAGTTGAAGATGAGATCACAAAATATATTCCTGATTATCCTACCAATGGTAAAAAGATTACGGTTCATCATCTATTGAACCATACTTCTGGTATTAAAAGCTATACAGGGATGGATAGTTTTATGAAATCTGCCCGTACTGATATGACTCCAAAAGTATTGATTGATGTTTTTAAAGATGAGCCTATGGATTTTGATCCTGGAGAAGAGTTTAAGTATAATAATTCGGGTTATATACTTTTAGGCTATATTATTGAAGTGATTACAAAAGATACCTACGAAAACTTTATAGAGAAGAATATATTCGAGAAGATAGATATGAATTCTTCTTACTACGGAAGTATGAGTGAGCTTATAAAAAATAGAGCATTGGGGTATAAACAACAAGGAGATATATATTTGAATGCAGATTATCTCAGTTTGACATTACCATATGCCGCTGGATCATTGATGTCTACAGTAGATGACTTGTTAAAATGGCAGAATGCAATAAGTGCAAATACCCTTATTAAAAAAGCGAGTTTAGAAAAAGCTATTAATGGTTCTACATTGAATAATGGGGAAGAAATTAACTATGGATACGGTTGGAGTAAAACAGATATACAAGGTTCTAAAGGATATGCACATAGTGGAGGTATTTTTGGATATACAACGAATGGGATATTTCTTAAAAAAGAGAATGTGTATGTAATAGGACTCACGAATTGTAATTGTAAAAATGTACGTGACATTACTATGAAAGTAGCAGCTGCTGTGATAGGGAAGCCGATTCCAGATAAAAAAGATGCAATAGCATTATCTATTGATAAAGTAAAGCAATGGGTCGGTGCTTATCAATTCGAAGAAGAGGTAATAAGGCATATAATTTTAAAAGATAGTAAATTATTTAGTCTTAAAGAAGGCGAGAATTTAAGAGAATTTGAAATATTTCCGATGAAAGATGGTTCATTTATTTTTGATGATGGAACTATTTCATATACTTTTTCTTTGACGGATGATGGTAAACGGCAAACAGTTTTTAAAACTGCTAAGGAAAGCTTTATTGGAAAAGGAATTGATAAAGCACCTCCTGCAGAAAGAAAATCTATAACAGTCGCTCCAGATATTTTAAAACAATATGTAGGTAAGTATGAACTCCAACCAAATTTTATTATAGATATTACTGTTGAAGGAAATTCAATATATGTAGTGACTACGGGTCAACCTAAATTTGAGATTTTTGCAGAAAGTGAAACATTATTTTTCTTAAAAGCAGTGCCGGCAGAAATCACATTTAATAAAAATAATAAAGGAACAATAGATAGTTTGACCTTAAATCAAGGAGGAAGACAAATGCCTGCTAAGCGAATAGAATAAAATAGTAAAGATACTTTTATGAGCCTATTAGTTAACTAAGCCTGGAAGTCTTTTTATTTAGAAATTTTCAATTTCAAATAAGTAACTCATCCAGACCACATAATAGGTTACTAAACAATAGGCTAAAGTTCCGACAATAAAAAATGGATACCTATACTTATGTAAATTTGCTTTTCCCTTTAAGTAATATAAGTCCAATAGTTCAGATAAAATCCCAACTGAGTAGAAAATATTAGCAATAATTCCCCATACAATTATTGATACTATTTCTGAATACAAAAAAGGCCAAAAAAAAAGATACTTATAATTCCAGTCAGCCCTACAGCGAGATTAAACCATCGTCTTTTTTTTTCCCACCACTCGACAGTATCGTTATCCATGTATCGTTTCCTTTTTACCGTATTTTTGGATAAGTTCTCCTTCAAATTGTAGTAAATCCTGCCATTGCTTATCTACATCAATATCTTTTCCATATTTTCGAGCAAAACCAATAAATGTGGTATAATGACCTGCTTCACTAATCATAAGATCATGATAGAATTTTGATAATTCGGGATCTTTTATTTTCTCGGAAAGAAGCTTAAAACGTTCACAGCTACGAGCTTCAATCATAGCAGAAAAAAGTAATCTATTGACTAATCCTTGCTGTCGACTTCCACCTTGCTTTGCTTTATATTTAAATAATTCATTTACATAACTATCTTTTCGCTCACGACCTAATGTATAACCACGTTTTTTTATAAGTTCATGCACCATTTGAAAATGTTCTAATTCTTCTTGAGCTAAGATCAATAAATCGGTTACAAGATCTTCATGTTCAGAGTTTAATGTGATGATTGTAATTGCATTGGTTGCTGCTTTTTGTTCGCACCACGCATGATCTGTAAGGATTTCTTCAATATTTGATTCTACTAATGCAGCCCAACGAGGATCAGTAGCTAATTTTAAACCAAGCATAATCTTTTTATTTTTGTAGGATTTGGATTATCTAGCCAAAGATACGTATTACAGATTTTGTTTTTGAAAATGGAATTTCTTAATAATTTTGTCGATTTTAAATCAATTTAGAAAATTCCCTTTACATATATAAGTTTCTTCTTAAGATATTGTAAATAATTCCATTTGTTCGTTTTTCCCCCTTAAAGAAGTCTTATCTATGGTCTTGTAGGTAAAACTTGAATTCATTTTTAATTTCTGAACTAAATCATCAGAAATAAGAATTACTTGTTCATATGTGTTACAAAGCCCTTGAATTCTAGCTGTAGTATTGAGAACATCTCCGGTAAACACGATATCCTTTTTTATAGTTCCAATTTCACCGGCTGTAATCATTCCACAATGAAACCCTGCTTTAAATGTTGGTAAAACTCCAAATCGTTCAAGATATTTTGGAGATTGTTTTTTGAGAGCTTCTTGCATAGAGTAAAAACAATAAATACAATTATCACTTTTAAGCCCTTTATTCAAAGTCCAGGAAACTACTACTTCATCTCCTACATATTGATAAACTAAACCTTGATGTTTTACTATAGCATTAGATAAATCGGAATAATATTCCGCTAGCATTTCAAAGTATTTTACGTGACCCAATTTTTCAGCGATGGTTGTTGATGATTTCATGTCTAAAAACATAAAAATTCTCTCTTCTTCAATCGGTTTATGATATTTACCAGTGAAAAAATTAAATAATACTTCTTGGCCAATATTATCGCTTACTTCTAGATAAAATAAAGAAAATCCAATAGTCGCTATGATATATAATATAATACTGAAAAAAGCAATATTAGTAACAAAATTACGCAAGTTTATCCATACGTTTTTATCAAATAAATTAGTATTAAATTCAACTATGAATGATATAGTAGCAGTGCTAATTAAGAAAATAATTACTACAGTTATATAAAAAGCTATTTTGTATATTATTTTTTTTATAAAGCTTTTAGAAGAAAAGAATTTACTAAAATATAATACTTCAAAGGAACCTATAATCAATCCAAAAAGAGTTGCAGAAATTATGGAAATAATGATACTGTTAGTAAAGTTATAAGGGTTGTTTGTAGAAGGGTAATGGGTCGCATTACCGAGAATTCCTTTTTCTAAAAATAAATAAATAAAAGATGAAATGATAAAAAGTATAATGAAAGGAACAATCCTATATAGTAGTCTTTTTTTTAAAGGAGAAAGTATACTCATTAAAAGTATGAATGTTAACGAATCGGTTAAGAGAGTATTACTCTTTCAAATTTAGGAATAATAATTTGTGTATTAACAATTTATCGGTAAAAGGATTGATTACATTGTTGTAGTTTAAAAAGAAGTATTAACTATCCCTTAATTAAAAATAAATTATTGTTTTTTTATTAGGCTACTGATAGCAAAAGATGCTTGAATATTTTCTATACTAATATCTAGATCTTCTATTTCGTCATCAACTGATGTTCCGGTTTCAATATCTTCATTGTGGTACGTTATAAGTTTCCACTTTTTCTCATTGTACTCTAAAGCTGTTAGGTTTTCAATCCAATCACCAGAGTTTAGATACATACAGGATCCATTTTTATTGAATTTTTTAGTTATTTGAGGTTGATGAATATGTCCGCAAATTACATAATGATAATTATTATCAATAGCTAAATCCGCTGCCACTTGTTCGAAATCGGTTATATATTTTACAGCTTTTTTGACACTGTTTTTGATTTTTTTAGATAGAGAGAATTTTTCTTTACCAAACTTTACCAAACACCAATTCATAAGTTGGTTTATTAATATTAGAATATCATAGCCCCAACCACCGAGTTTTGCTAGCCATTTTGCATTTTGTATAGAAGCATCAAAAATGTCTCCATGAAATATCCAGGTTTTTTTATTATCTAGCTCTAAAACTACTTTATCCACTAATTGAAAATTACCCATTTTGGTATCACTAAATTTTCTTAACATCTCATCATGATTACCAGTAATGTAAATAACTTCAGTTCCTTTTGAAGCAAAATTGATAATCTTTTTGATAATTTTAAGGTGTGATTTTGGAAAGTAATGTTTTCTAAATTGCCAAATATCTATAATATCCCCATTCAGAATAAGTGTTTTCGGTTTTATACTATTTAGGTAATTTAACAATTCTTTTGCTTGACACCCAAATGTCCCTAGATGGATATCAGAAATCACAACAACTTCTACAATACGTTTTTTCATAAACTATAGTAAGCTCCAAATTAACCACACATAGATTAAAAAACAATTAACTGATTATAAGTAGATTGTTATGATTCATACCGTATACAACACCTATGTTATCTTAATGTTAATACATAGCCTTCATTCCCTAAAAAGTTGTCTGTATTTCGATACAAAGTTTCTATATACTTTCTTAACAACTAAAGAATTGGTTTGTTTTACTTTTTTCTTATCCTGAAGTATATCTAAATTCGTCTTGGAAATCTTAACAGTATTCTTACTGAAAAATTGAAAAAAATCTTTCTCTAATTAAAATTATTTTATGGCATTTTTACAAATGAAAAGTTATGCAGGACGATTACTGTTAACTGTTTTACTTGGTTTATTTCTATCCTGTGAATCTAAAGTTACTAATACTTCAAAAAAAGAAGAATCAAAAGATCCAATAGCGTATAAGATAGACAGTATACTTTCTAATATGTCTTTAGAAGAGAAAATTGGTCAAACAGCCCAAAGAGGTAAATCTAGTAGAGTAAAAGAGTTGCCTAAAGATCTTAAAGAAGCTGTGAGAAAGGGGCAGATAGGCTCTTTTCTTAATATAATGAATAAAGAAGATGCTAAAGAATTACAAATGTTAGCTGTTGAAGAAAGTCCTAACAAGATTCCGTTAATTTTTGCACGAGATGTAATCCACGGTTTCAAAACAATTTTCCCTATTCCGCTAGGGCAGGCGGCTTCATTTAATCCCATGTTAGTACAAGAAGGTGCTAGAGTAGCCGCGATAGAAGCAAGTACCAGTGGAATAAGATGGACTTTTGCCCCAATGTTAGATATATCAAGAGATCCTAGATGGGGTAGGATTGCTGAATCAGCTGGAGAAGATCCTTATTTAACAGGTGTTATGGCAGAAGCATATATAAAAGGTTTTCAAGGAGAAGATTTATCATCTCCAACAAGTATGGCGGCCTGTGCAAAACATTTTATAGGGTATGGAGCAGCAGAAGGAGGAAGGGATTACAATACAGCGAATATTAATGAGAATTTATTACATAATGTTTATTTAAAGCCATTCAAGATTGCCGTAAATGCTGGTTCGGCAACTTTTATGACTAGCTTCAATGATCTTAATGGTGTTCCGGCATCTGCTAATAAATATATCCTAAAAGATATTTTAAGAGATGAATGGGGTTTTGATGGTTTTGTTGTAAGTGATTGGAACTCGATTATAGAAATGATAAATCACGGATTTGCAAAAGATAAAAAGGAGGCAGCAGAGAAATCTATAAATGCAATGTTGGATATGGAAATGACTAGTACTTCGTATCAAGATTATTTAAAAGAATTAATAGAAGAAGGTAAGTTTTCTGAGAAAAAATTAGATGTAATTGTTAGAAATATCCTTCGTATAAAATTTAGATTAGGGCTATTTCATAATCCATACTTCGATTCCAATGATACAATTCTTTATGATAAAAAACATTTAGCATCAGCACAAGAATCCGCTGCGGAAAGTACAGTTTTGTTAAAAAATATTAATAATCTATTACCAATAAATTCAAAAAAGAAACTAGCGATTATTGGTCCATTAGCAAATGCTCCTCATGAACAATTAGGAACCTGGACTTTTGATGGCGAAAAGGAACATACAATTACTCCATTAAAATCATTTCAGCAAGATGGTCAGTATACGATTCAATATAGTGAAGGGGTATCATACAGTAGAGATAAATCAACCAAAGGTTTTGGTAATGCAATAAATACAGCAAAATCTTCGGATGTAATACTGTTTTTTGCAGGAGAAGAAGCTATTCTTTCTGGAGAGGCGCATAGTAGAGCCAATATTAATCTTCCAGGAGTTCAAGAAGAATTAATTAATGAATTACATAAAACAGGAAAACCAATTGTTTTAGTTATTATGGCCGGTAGACCAATTACTTTGGGTAATATTATAGATAAGGTAGATGCTGTGTTAATGGCTTGGCATCCAGGTACTATGGGTGGACCAGCTTTAAAAAATATTATAACAGGGGTAGTTTCACCTTCAGGGAAATTACCAGTTACTTGGCCAAAAGAAGTAGGGCAAATTCCGATTCATTATAATCACAAAAATACTGGTAGACCTGTGATTCCAGAAGAATTTGTACATATGGATTCAATACCCATTGCAGCTTGGCAAAGTTCTCTTGGTAACACCTCACATTATTTAGATGCAGGTTTTTTACCACAGTACCCTTTTGGGTATGGGTTAAGTTATAGTAATTTTAAATATTCAGATGTTCGTATTTCATCCGCTAACCCTAAAATTGGAGATACAATTACTGTAAAAACTATTATTACCAATACAGGAAATATTAAAGCTAAAGAAACCGTACAGTTGTATTTTAGAGATATGGTTGGTAGCTTAACTAGACCAGTTAAAGAACTCTTACGTTTTAAAAAGGTAACTTTAGAAGCAGGAGCATCAAAAGAAGTTATATTTAATTTTTCTACAGATGATGTATCTTTTTATGGACAAGATAAACTATGGGTTACAGAACCAGGTGATTTCAAATTATGGGTCAGTAAACATTCGATGGATGAAGCAAATGAATTAGAATTTACGTTAGAATAAAAGTAATAATGATATAGTGAATAAAAGTGTTGTATATATTATTTATGGAGTTTCCGGAAGTGGAAAAACTACTATCGGTAAGGCATTAGCTAAAGATTTTAAGATTCCGTTTTTTGATGCTGATGATTTTCATCCGGAAAGCAATATTAAGAAAATGTCAAATGGATTTCCACTGGATGATACTGATAGAGCACCTTGGTTAAAAAAAATGGCTAATGAAATTAGTTATTGGAGCACTAAAAATGGAGCAGTATTAGCTTGTTCCGCTTTAAAGCAAAAGTACAGAGAAACTCTACAATCTATTGATTCGGAATATATAGAATGGATATTTCTGGAAGGAAGTTTTGATTTGATTGCTCATCGAATGGAAGTAAGAAAACACCACTTTTTTAAAAAAGAAATGTTGGTATCCCAGTTTGAAACCTTAGAAAAGCCAAAAGAAGGTATCGTAATAAATATAGATAAAAACAGTGATGAAATAGTGAATGAAATTAAATCTAAATTGCACACAAATAAATCGCAGTTAGGTCTTATAGGATTGGGTGTGATGGGTAAGAGTTTAGCTAAAAACTTTTTATCTAAAGATTTCACACTTTCTGTATATAACAGACAGATGGGTAATTATGAGGTTGATGTAGCAAAAAAATTTGTGAGTGAGCAGCCAGATAGCGATGATGTACTGGGATTTGATGATTTGCAATCTTTTGTAAGTTCACTAGAACAACCGCGTACCATTATGCTTATGGTAAATGCAGGTAAACCGGTTGACTTAGTAATCGATTCATTAATTCCGTTGCTCTCTAAAGAAGACTGCATTATTGATGGAGGGAATTCTCATTATAAGGTTACATTAGAAAGAAGTAAAAGACTTGCTAAACATGAAATTGATTTTTTAGGAACAGGAATATCAGGTGGAGAAGAAGGTGCGTTAAAAGGTCCATCAATAATGCCGAGTGGTTCGAAAAAAGCATATGATACATCTGGATTGTTTTTAGAAACTATTTCAGCAAGAGATAAGAATGGTAATAGCTGTTGCACATACGTAGGACCCGAAGGATCAGGTCATTTTGTAAAAATGGTTCATAACGGCATTGAATATGCAGAAATGCAATTATTGGCAGAAACCTATCATATATTGCGATTTTATGCTGGTAAAACTCCAATTCAAATATCAGACATTTTTGATAAGTGGATTGAGAATGGACTAAAAAGTTATTTATTAGAGATTACTTCAGGTATTCTTCTTGAAAAAGAAGGAGATGATTTTCTAATTGATAAAATTTTAGATAAAGCAGGGCAGAAGGGAACAGGTGGTTGGTCCACTAATGCTGCTTTAGAATTAGGGGTTTCTTTGTCTACAATTTCAGAGTCTGTAATGGCTCGTAATATTTCTGGAATGAAATCTCAACGTGTAGAAGCTTCAGCGATATATCAGCTAAAAACAACTACTATTGCTTTAGATAATACCGCATTTGTTGAAAGTTTAGAAAAGGCTTTTAAAGCGACTAGTATTATTAATCATCATATTGGTTTTGAGTTAATCAAAGAAGCTTCTAAAGAATATAATTGGGAACTAAACTTGTCTGAAATAGCAAGAATATGGACCAACGGTTGTATAATACGAAGTGATTTAATGGAACAAATTTGGGAGTTGTTTTTTAATAACAATGATACTTCTTTGTTAACGTTTCCTGATATAGTTACTATCATGAAACCTAGAGTAACTTCACTTTCAGAAATAGTCTCTATTGGCTTAAAAGCTGGATTTTCATTGCCAGTTTTTTCTGCCGCGACTAACTACTTTTTAGCATATACATCTGCTCAGTCATCGGCAAATATTATACAAGCACAACGGGATTATTTTGGAGCGCATACCTATCAAAGAGTAGATACATCACTAGATCAATATTTTCACACAAACTGGAAACACTAATTTATGGACTATCAATTATTAATTGCTGTAGCAGTAGGTATCATTGCATTACTTTTTATGATCCTGAAATTAAGAATGCAAGCATTTATTGCATTGCTTATTGTTTGCATTTTAGTTGGCATTGTCGCAGGATTACCAGCAGATGACATTCTTAATAGTATTAAGAATGGAATGGGAGGAACCCTTGGTTTTGTTGCTACGGTTGTAGGTTTAGGAGCATTGTTTGGTGGTTTGTTAGAAAATTCTGGAGGTGCGCAAGGATTAGCTAATTACATCCTTAAATTGGCCGGAGAAAAAAATGCGTCTTGGGCATTGATGATTACAGGTTTTATAATCGCAATTCCAGTCTTTTTTGATGTAGCTTTTATAATTTTAGTACCAATAGTGTACGCGATTGTAAGAAAAACTAAAAAATCTTTATTGCTTTATGCAATTCCCTTATTAGCTGGATTAGCAATCACACATAGTTTTATTCCACCTACTCCAGGTCCGGTTGCTGTAGCAGATATATTAGGCGCTAATCTTGGTTGGGTAATTGTATTTGGATTTATCACAGGTATTCCAGCTGCGATTATTAGTGGACCAATATTAGGAAAATATCTTGCTAAGAAAATAGTTTTAGTAGTTCCAGAAACTGATGAGTCCAATATAATTATTGATAATCCACCAAATCCAATTAGTATTATAATAATTATAGCCTTACCTATTTTATTAATAGTATTAAAAACAGTTTTGTTAGGTGATTGGTTTAGTGAAGATGTATTGCCTAAATCGATGGTATATATGATTACACTTTTAGGGCATCCGTTTACAGCTTTGATTATAGCTAATTTAATAGCTTGGTATTTTCTTGGAATAAAGAGAGGCGTTACTAAGGATGAACTTTTAAAATTATCAATGAAATCTTTCAAGCCAGCAGGAGCGATTATTTTATTAACTGGTGCTGGTGGAGCTTTTAAACAAATATTAGTAGATACTAAAGCAGGAGAATTATTAGCTTCTTCACTACAGAGCTCTTATATACATCCATTGCTATTTGCATTTATAGTGGCAGCTTTGATTAGAGTTTTACAGGGTTCAGCTACGACTGCTATGATTGCAGCGGCAGGAATCACATCACCGATTATTTTGGCGGGAGATTTTAGTGCTGCACAGATTGCTCTTTTTGTAATCTCCATAGCTTCTGGAGCAACAATCTTATCCCATGTAAATGATAGTGGATTTTGGTTAGTAGGTCAATATCTGGGAATGACAGAGAAACAAACCTTTCGTTCATGGACGGTTATGACTACGTTGATTGCAGTTACAGGAGTTTTGATGTCATTACTTTTGTGGTATATCTTTTAATTATTTTAGAACTGGTTTAAGTTACAGATTAATAAGAATTATCTACAGTCATTACTTAGATATCTATTTTTGGATTGTAATCAGCACAAAATAAAAAGAGAGCCTGAAAAGGAATAGAATAATAAATTATCAGTTTAACAATTTAATGATACTTTTCAGACTCTCTGTTTATTTAGATACTATTCTATTATTTTAAATAATATTAGTATACAAACCTTAAAGCAGTTCTGTCCGAGGCAGTAAATGGACGATCGTTTCCTCCGCTACAAGCCAACATCCAAGAACCAGCTTCTGCACCTTCTGGAGTGCCAGGAACATATAATGCACCAGAACGATTTTCTTGATCAAATCTACCACCACAGCTAAAAGAACGATCGTCCCAATCAGTGTGACGAAATCCAATTGCATGGCCAATTTCATGGGCAACAACAGTTGCCGCATCTGCACGAACGCTAGTTCCACCAAATACCCTAGAGTTTAATACAATAGGAGTAGCAGGTCTACTATTTCTAGGAAATCCAGCACTTCGTCCTAAAACAACACCTCCTGTTGGAGTGTTAGGAATATTTTCTGAAAGAATAGCAATATCAGAACTATTTCGTTGAAAAGTTCTTCTAAATGTAAGGTTAATATTTATTGCATTGTACCTATTTAATGCATCATTAAAAGCGGCAACCATAACATTACTAAAAGCAGGATCTAAAAATACATCAACAGTAATTGCTCTGTCTCTAGGTAATAAATTAGGAGTTACATAGTGTTTCTCATCAGTATCAGGATCATAAGCTTTAAGCATATCCTGAATCATTTCTTTATCTAAGAAAATGTCACTTTCTATTGCATAACCTAGTTTACCATCCATTTCAGTTTCATACATTCCTTCTGTATTGAAACCTAAAGATTTAATTTGTGTACCAATTAGAGATTGTTCGAGTTCTTGTAGTGTATCTACTTCAGAGTCGGATTGACAAGAGATCACGGCAGCACTTACAAGTACTAAGCAGATTTTTAAAACATTTGTTTTCATAATTAAAATTTTTGAGTTTATGTATGGAGTAAATGTATGTATAATTTGAAAAGTAAATTTTAACAGAATGCCCTATATCAGGGGCTCCGGGCTGAGGTATTACCTTATCTAATGACTGGTTTTTATAGAATGAAGGAATAATTAGGCTATTCGATTATTTTTGAAAGTAAAACAATTAAAACTCTCTTTATTATATGTTTAAACGTTATGCAGATTTAAAATTTAATGACATGTAAGAAGATTATTTAATGTTATAATTTATGATAATATAGTTGAGTTATGAAATAACTAATTAACACTAATTAACACTAATTAACATTTTTTTATAAAAAAAGTATAAGAAAACAAGTTTTTTCTCCAATCTTGGTTAAGATGTGTTTTTTAGTATAGCTATGATTATTGAATAATTCTGCATCCCTATTGCATAATATGATTTGAGATTATCAAACTATCTAATTCGATATTTATTTTTAATAACAGGGAAACGACTCTTTATAGAATCATTGGGATAAACAAAGGCGAAAAATTACTTTCTTTGTTTAATAATGAATCCAGAAATTTTTAAACATATAGAATTGTTATTGGGTAGTGTAGGTTTTATAATTGCATTATTCTTTGGGTTATTCTTAATAATAACGAAGGAACAACGAACTAGTGGCAATGTATTTCTAGCAATGTACCTTTTGGCTATTAGCCTGAGGATTGGTAAATCTCTATTTTACAATTATTTTCCGATTGACCCTATAATTCGAAATGTTTTTCTTGGATTGTTATTAGCAATTGGCCCTTCACTATGGTTTTATGCTAAGAGATCGTTTTTAATTAATGAAATAAATAATAAGCGATCAATTTTCATTCAGTATGCACCATGGCTTTTGTTTGTAATATTTTGTTGGGTAATTCCAAATGATGATTCTGTATTTTCCAGAATCATATTTTTAGGATTATTATCCCATATTTTATTATACGGATTATATACGTTGTATTGGTTGTTTGCAAATAAAAACCAATCTAATCATAAACCCTATAAGGTATATTACTGGTTATTGTTTTTTACGATGCTGACTATTGCGATGTCACTAATTCAGATTGGAGTGTTTTTGCGTATAGTCCCGTATTTGAGTACAGCTTTTTTATTCTCAGCGATAGTTCTTGTTTTATTAATCTATGCTTTAAGAAACCCTTTTTTGTTTAAGATAGAAAATAAAAAGTATGCTAATTCTTCATTAACTAATCAGAATATAAAAGTCTATTTGGATCAGTTAACATATCTAATGGATGAAGAAAAATTGTTTTTAGACCCGAAAATCACATTAACAAAACTCAGTAACAAAATTGGAATAACCTCTAAGCAATTATCTCAGGTGATTAATCAGAGTAAAAATGAAAATTATTCTCAGTTTATCGCTAGACATCGAATAACAGAAGCAAAGCGATTATTGCAGTTGCCGGAATATCAAAACTATAAAATATCTAGTATTGCTTATGATTGTGGGTTTAATAGTATATCTTCTTTTAATACAGCTTTCAAAAAAATAACTAATACCACCGCAGTACAATTCAGAGAAACTCAATTAGATTCTTTATAAGGGTTTAAAGTTTTATAATAGATCGTTTACTATATACCTTTTATAAGTCGATTCTATTTCAGCTTTCTTATTAACTAAAGTAACTACTTTAATGTCACTTTTATTTACAATTGTTTTATGAAACTCAATTACATTTTTCTGAATTATTTCATTATGATTCAGATTTATAGTAAGTGATTTTTCCGTAACTTTAAATGTAAATTTAATGGGAGTTTGTAGGTTGTTTTTAATTTTCAAATCTTTATATCCATATGCAACAGTAGCGTCCGAACCTAATGGAGTAAACCTAGTTTCATCAGTATATATATCTTTAGAGTGATTATGTCTTTCTATAATTTCAAGATTGGCATATAAGCTACTATAGTATATAAGACCAGCTAACTGACAAAGCCCTCCTCCGATTGAAGGTTTTATTTTTCCGTTGACTAAAGATCGACTTTCTTTATACCCTTTTTTTAGAGTAGGGTTGCCTACTATTTTCCAAAATGAGAATATTTCATTTGGATTAATAATAAAACATTCAATAGATTTTATAGCAATTATTAAGTTTTGTTCTTTCGCTTCATTAGGTTTTAATTGCTGTGATATTTCATGAATGAATTGAAAATCAGTGGTCATTGGTTGTTTTTTAGCATATAAAAAGAAGTAACCATTAAAAACATCAAAAATGAAATTCTTTACTAAGTGGATTTTAATTTTAATATTTGGTGGAATAATTTTTCTTATCATTTTTTTCTAAGCACAAAAGTTAGATGAGAACTGTATTCTTTTAAAAAAGATTCACACAATATATTATCAATTAGAATAAAGAATTTCCTTATTTTTTTGGGAATTCTGTGAATTGGGAAAAAAGCAATGCCGCAATAACATTCCATATTCCAATCTTTATAAGTAATACTCTTGAGTTTTTCTACTTCTATTTGATTTCCACCATGCCAAGATTCACTTTGATACCCTGATATTTTTCTCCTTTTTAAAGAAGGGATATCAAAAATAAAAAGACCTTCTTTTTTTGTAACACGACTCACTTCAGAAAGGATCTTTTCCATAGTAGTTATGTCTAAATGCATAAATAAATGAAAAGAAATTATGTTTTCGAAGTATTCGTTTTTATAAGGAAGTTGTTCCGCATCTCCTATAATAATATTTTTAGAGGGGAATTTACTTTTAGAAATTTTAATCATTTCAGAACTTATATCTATTCCGTAATCAGCATAATTTAAAAACCGACCAGTACCACAAGCTAAGTCTAAATTTAGTTTTACGTTTTCTTGATTTAAATATTTTTTTAAAATTCTATTTTCTTGATTGTTAATATATTTCCCGTATGAATTAGAAAACCTACTGGAATCATAATTTTCTGCTATTTTATCATAATATTGATTGATTTCCTCTTTCACTTTTTATAGGTATGTGATAACGATGGGAATATTTTTCTGCCGTAATCGAAAGATAATTAATAAGATTGAATTTTTGAAAGAACTTTTAACTCAGTTTATATACTTAAAGATAAGCGTAGTTCATTCTAATAATTTTAATACACTACTAGAATTTCTTTTCCTGTAATCCAACTTTTCAAAAATTCCTCGTTAGTACTAATTTCTGCGAGATAAAACTTATTGTATGAGGCAAAAACAAGAGAATTTTGAATTTTTTCGATTTCTACTCCTTTACGGTTAATATAGTTTGAATGAATCAAATATAATTGTCCATTGTCCTTAAAAATGTATCCAACGTGACTAGAATCAAATCCAATGAAATGAATTCCATTTTTCAGGCTATTATTAATTTTTATAATATTTTCTTCATTAGAATCTTCAGCTATTTCAATTACTTTAGTGTTTAAGGCTAAACTTTTTGCTTCATTTATTGGAGATTGTTGTGCTAATTTATACCTGTTTAAATTTATTCCAATATCTCTTAATGTGGTTGAAACAAAATATCCACAGGCAATTTTTCCTCTCTTCGGGATTGATGTATGCCCTTCAAACGACCATTCGGTTCCTTCCCAAAAAGTAATTATTCTATAAATCAAAGAATATTTAAAGACGTTCGATATTGAGTCGATTGATAGTTCTTTATTATTTAGTTTGAGTTGTACATTCTTGATTTGACTTTTTACCAGTCTATAATCTTTAGAAGAATCACTTTCTGGTTTTAATTCATTAAGAGTCTTTATAAAATCGTTTTTAGTTATATTAATAACTGGGGTTGTATTATTGTCAGAAGTATTTGAAGCTCCCTCATTATTCTGTCCAATACATCCAAAGTTCATTAATACGAATATTGTCAAAATAAACTTAGCCATTTTTTTATGAGTAGTTGTTATTAACCTTTAGTGAAAGATACGTTTTAGTTCATAAAGATTGTATTAGCAATATGTTTCTTTACTTTTCATCAGTTTTGAATCCGTAAATGGTTGTCTGCATCCCGGCAATTTTCCATTCTCCATTTACTTTTTCCATAAGCCTCGTTTCGCGTTTTAGTCCACGTATTGAGTCCTGTTGTTCATATGTAACCCAAGCTCCTTTTCCATAGAGCCTTACATCAATTTTGTCTAACAATTTAGGTATTGGCTCAGGTTCCGGATGTTCTTCAATAAATGTTTTAACAAATTGATTTATTTCATTCCAGCCTATAGACTCAGAAAAAGTATTATCTACAAAGTCAATGTAGGTTTTGCTGATATCAGGGTCATGTACCCATTTATTTTTCCAGTCCTTGTAGTTTCTTTGAAAAGCAGCCTTAGTCTCGTTATTAAGGGTTTCTAAAATAGCTTTTTTTTCGTTTTCAATATCGATTTCTGAACTTGTTACTTGATCTACTTTAATTATCTTATTCTCTTTACAACTTACTAAGAATAAAAAAAAGATAATTGAGAATGTTGATAATAATTTATTAATCATTTTTTTAGGTTTCAGGTAACGTTCTTTTAAAAGAAACTTAAAGCAGATTATAAGCAATACGTTTCGGTTTGGTACTAAGTTAAATACCTTGTCGTTTAATTGGATAAATAATAGCGAAGTTATGTATGTGTGTATTTGGCAGAAACTTCGCAGAACAGTTTTTAACTATATCAAGAGTTCAATCTCCAGTAAAATGATGGAAATCTACTATTGTTTTTCTTTTTTCTTACCTAATGAAACTTTATAGTCATCTATGCTTCCTTTTATCTTTAGGTTGAGATATTTTATTTTTTCGTTAGGATCTACTTCTACAATTTCATCTTCTTGCTCTTCACTAATAATAGTATCTTTCTTCTTTCCAAATAATTTTTTCCAAGAAGCTTTTCGAACAGTTTCCCAAGGAATACGTACATAATAATCGATATTTTGATTATTATCATGCGTCCCCGACAATTCCATATGACCTAATGTAGATTCGATTCTCATAGCGGGAATAGTAATCTTTCCTTTCTTTATATCTAAGCTATTCTGTAAGGTGTCAAACCGAATGTTCTGGAGGTTTTTATCTCCCATATAATCCGAAAGTGCTAACATTGGATCGTAATTTTTTAATCTACCATTTAGTACTTTTACGTCCATTTCTATAGTAGATTGGTCGAGATCAGGAACCATATCTGGGTATACTCTAATCTTACCTTTAATTCTAGAGGTAAGCTTTCCTTGTAAATTTTCTGAAACGAGATGGTCTTGCCCAAAGTTTTCGAATTTGAACAGCAATTTATCCAAATCCACATTATTCATAACCAAATCTGGTTGCATATAAATATGTTTTGGATCGCTACCATTAAAATAGCCAGTTAATCGAATATTTCCTCCTGCAGCATCCATAGCTAATGTATCTATATACATATAATGATTGGGTGTTGTTCGTATAGCTGCTTTTATATTCTGAAGATCTATTCTATGATATATAAAGTGAGTGATATCTACCTTAAATTGCATATCAGTAAATGGTAATTCATACAGATTGAAGGCATCAGCATGTTCCTTTACATCCGCAATTTGTGAAACTACCACTTCTGTCGGTTTTGGTGGACTTAAATCGAACTTGAAAAGTGCATCAAAATCGATATAATTAGCCTTTAATTCTAAATAATTATCTCTTTTCTTTATTTGTGGATCTTCTCCCAAATAATAGTTTAAATCGAAATTAAAATTGGTAGTTCCTATTTCACCATGAAAATCTTTTATCACCAAGTGTTCTTCTTCGTAATGTATATTTCCTCTAAAATTATCAAAGCGAAGCGGATGTAATTTCATTTTTGCATCTAACTTATCTAAAGCAAGATCAATGGAATGTAATGCAGAATCCTTATAGTGCATACTAGAGCCAATGTGCAATGCTAAATCATCAAAAGTTTCATGTCGGTACTCTTTTGGAACATAATTCTCTCCCTTATATGAAAAGACATCTTCCAATCTTAACTTATTAGAGGTAAGATTGATATCTAAATCTACATCTCCGTTAAGTTCAGGTTGCATCCAGAAAGCATACTCGTGTATGAGCCCGTCAACGTGAAAATCACTATCATCGATAAACCCCGTGAAATCTACTATTTTTAAGTCTTTGTCATCTATTAGTACATCGGCATGAAAATCGTGTAGTTTATGCGGATAATGTTTAAGGTCTGCGTATAAACTATCGATAAAAAATTCACCTTTCGGGAGATACTTAGATTCTGTGAAATCCTTGGCAGAAGCTTTAAAGGAAAGTCCCAAGCTTAGCTCTTTTATTTGTTCATCGAAACCAGTTTGGGTAGTGTCTTGCTTTGAAAAGCCTGTTAATTCCGCAATATCTAAATACTTGGAGACAATATCTAAATGAGCTTCTACTGGGATGCTCGTATGATGTACAACTGCAGGTAAGTCTGAAAGAAAACCACGTATCGATATATCAGATTTTCCCATTAACAGCTCAAATTGGTTCAGAGTAGCTTCTTTACCATTCATTACTAAATGGACATTCAGGTCGTGCAAGGGAACTGGAAGTTGTTTAGCGACTAAACTCAGGTCTTTTACAATCAATTCTGTAAAGTATGCCTGATTGAGTTTTTGCAACGCCTTTTCCGGTTCGTCAAGATCGATAATATCATGAAAATTCATTTTCAACGAAACTTCTCCGGAGGCATCCTGTACTTGCGCTAGTTCAAAAAAGTCCGTAATAAAATCAAGATTGAAATTCGAGTTTATTTTCATATCCACTTCTGGGGATTCAAAATTTTTCACAAAAATGGACCCTTCAAACTCTCCTTTTTCCAAAGAAGCAGTCATATCAGTTAGAGAAAATTCCATGGTACTGACATCTCTATTTTTTCCATTAGTAAAATGACCATTGAAACCCATATTATCAATTTTTTTTGCTTTTTTAGTATTTTCTAAAAAAGCCTTTCCAGCTCCAAAATTGGCGTTTATAAAAGGTCTATTTCCTTTATTAGCAGGTCCTTGTATACTCGCGTTAAAATAAATTTCACCAGCATTTTTGTATTTCTCTAATACGGGTATGACATCTGTTGGAGCAAAAGCAATCAGCATATCAAAATTGGGCTTTGTTCCTTTTATAGAAAGGTCAAGATCTACATCATTTTTAGTATCTATAGATCCTTCTAACTCAAAATCGCCATTTTCCATGGAAATACCAGAAGGTTGTATGTCAAGAATACCAGTATTTTCATTAAACACCAAGTCTGTATGAACCTCAAAATGTTTATTATGGATAAAGGTGGTATCGCCATCTTTGATCACATTTAATTCAAAATGAGTATCTATATGTCCAGCGATGACACTATCTTTTTGACTAAAACCACCTGTACCGGCATATATGAATTTTTCGACATCTGTATTCGTAGCTTCGTCTAAGGTGTGGATATCTAGACTTTTAAATTTGATTTTTTTGAGATGAATATTGGTGGAAGGTGTTTCTGTTTCAGAAGTGCTGGCTAAGGAGTTTTGAATATTTGTTGTATTATTCTCATGAATCACAATATTAAAAACGCCTTCTTCTATTACTAAAGACTGAATATCGTAATTTCCTTTTACCATATCCCATAGGTTAAAACCTATGTAGATATCTTTTACATCCATTATAATAGGGGCATTATTTTCTTTAGTTTCCAAAATTCGCACATCATATACTTTTATAGAGATGTATGGAAAGTTGCTAAAAATGGATAATTCACTTTCACTAACACTAATAAGACCTTTGTGTTCTTTATTTAATTTTGTGATCTCTCCTTTAATAATTTCAGATTGGTTGCTCTGAATATATAGTATTAGGCTTCCTATTACTAAAATTGGTACCAAAATTAGTACTAATAAAATTCGTTTCCAGAATTTTTTACTTTTCAAAGTAGATGTCTTTAGAGTTAGAAAAGGTACTAGACCTTAAAAATAACGAATTCGTATGGAAAAATCTTATTTTTAGAATACGATTTAGTTTTTAAGTCAACTGTGCTTATTGACTAGATATTTTAACGCTAATTATGTTATGATATATCTACTACTTCTTGAAATAACTTCAAAGTATAGTGCTATGCTCTATTTTTAAGTTTAAATAGTAGATCAAAATTAATTTAAAACTTTCGACCTTGAGTCAAGTGCTAAACCCCGTATTAATTAAAGCCATTGTAATAGCACATATTTTACGTGTCATTTTCCTATTCGGAAATCAATTCGTAATAATTCAATAAGTCATTTATAATAGTTGACTCGATTCCACTACAAAAGCTATGCTGATAATCAACAGAATTAAAAAGAGTACCAATTCTTATATATTGACTTGAAGTACAACCTCCATATTCTTTTTTACCAATTTTAGACTTTAAATAATTTTTTAGGGAGTCCATTTTAACTTGTAATACTAAGTGACTTTTTCCTGTTCTTTTTGATGTTAAATGATATTTATTATCCTTTATTCTCACAGTGAAGTATTCCTCACTTCCTCCAAAACAACCCCAATTCTGAATTTCAATATCAAAATCTACCATACTAAAAATTTTTTCCAAAGTTTCTGGATTGTTCTTTATTCTTGGTTTACAAGAATAAACCAAAACAATTAATATGATCAGGAACAATTTTTTTATAAGGGTTACAGCGTTCATTATAAATTCAGTAGTGGGTTAAATACACTTAACTTTCGGATCGTAAGATATTTATTATAATCCAAAAACGGTTCAGGTTTTACCCGAACCGCTATTGCTTTTATACTTTGTTATAGGCAGTTATTATGAAATTAACTTATCATTCAAATTCAGTGAAAATTACTTCCCTAATAACTTGCCAACGGTTTTCTTCCCAAATTAAATCAATACTCAGCGCTATTTTTTGTTCTACTCCAGTTAAATTAACTTTTCGTTTTAAAATCACATGACCTTTATTTCCATTATGTTCTATATGGTTAAATTCTGCCCACGTATTCAAAGGAACATCGCCATTATCTCGTTTAGATTGGAATAAATCTTTAAACATTTGTTTATTAGAGATCATTTTTTGCCCATTAGCATCAATCATAATGATTTTCATATCATTGTGATATATAGATTCTAGTTTATCTAGATCAAAGTTCGTAGCCGTTTTAATCAGGCTATCCATTGTTTCTTTAATCCCTATTTTAGATTGTTGTGTCATTCTATTAGATTTTAGAAATATTAAGATTTTGCTTATAATTACCGAATACTTTCCTATCATAAATCCAGGAAATAATAAGTAGGAGGACAGAAACAATAGCTGGAGCATATTCTCCATCATTCACCATGATATGAGCTACCAAAGCTAAAATAGCATCAAATAAGAAACCAGCATAAGCGAGTTCCTTTAAAAAATTAGACTTTTTTGTTAGTATGGCAATTATTCCAGAAATTTTAAGGAATGCTAGCGGGTATATAATCCAGGTAGAAAAACCAAGACTAATAAAAAAACCTTCAGCTCTTGGGTAATTAAAAATATACATCATTGCTCCAGCAAAAAATAGGAGACATAAAAGTCCAGTTGTAATCCAATAAATAATTTTATTCTTTTTCATATTTTATTTTTAACGATTTTTTTTAAAAAAACTTATAAGTTCTGTGGGTTCAAGACGTGTCATGTAATCCTCCTCAAAATGAACGAATACGACTTCCATTTTTTTATTAATAACATATACCGCAGGAACTGGTAGCTCAAAATTATTGTTCTTATGAATTTTAGTGAAATCCATTCCGAAATTTTCGAATTCCTTTTTGGATGCTTCATCTAATTTAAAAACGATACCAATTGCTTTCATCAATTCTGCATTAACATCTGTTAAGACAGGAAACGAAAGCGCATTTTTATCGATGGTTTGATTTACTAGTTCTGGTATTTCTGCGCTAATTCCTATGATGTCCGTATCCAATTCATTGAAGGTTTTACGTAATCTTTCATATTCTCGCAATTCCATATTGCAGTAGGGACACCAACCACCTCTGTAAAAATTTAGAATTAGGAATTCCTGTCCTATTAAATCACTTAGTAATGAATTGTCTCTATTGATATTTTGAAGATTCATGTCTGGAACATAGTCTCCTATCTTAAGCGCATTTTCCTTTAACTGATTTTTACTAATGTCATTAATACTATCAGTAAACACTTTAATTATTGATTGCGGCATCCTTTCCATTGTAGCATTCCGCATTTGTCTTAGTTGTTCTTGTAATGTCATATTGCACCAAATTTTATGGGTACAAATATCTTGTCAAACAATGGAAACTTGATAATCTATGTTTGCAAACAAATAGTCAATATCTAACCGAGTGTGGTTTTGTCTAATTTTTTTTGAAACTGATTAGGGGTAAGATCCGTGAATTTTTTAAAAAACCGAATAAAATTTGAAGGTTCTTTAAATCCCATTTTGTAGGCAATTTCTTGGGAAGTGTATTTATTTTCCGAAATATTTCGTTTGGCTTCAAGTAGTATCCAACTATCTAAAAAAGCCTTTGCTGTTTTATTACCAATCTGCTTACAAATGTCATTTAAATACTTATAAGACACCGATAATTTTTTCGCATAATCCTTTGCATTATGGCTTTGGTGATAAAATTCCGTAATCAATTGTTTAAACTTAATAAAATCTTTGAATCTCTGGCTTTCGAATGTTTTATGCTGATAAATAGAAAGGCGTTTAATTTGAAATAACAAAGCAATAAAAACTGAGTTGATTATTTCTGCTTTCATTATATTATTGGATTCTAAATGTAAATTTTCAAGAAGTTGTAAAAGGGGAGTTAAGTTTGCCATATTTTCATTTCCTATCAAAATACTTGGGGTGTGATAAATATGAAGAAAATGGAATAGATTCTTTTCACTTATATTTTCGGTGATAAAGTTTTCTTCAAAAGAAATAACAAACCCTTTAACTATAAGGTCTTTGTTAAACGAATGAATTTGGTCTTTTGTTAGAGGTAAAATTACTCCTGGAGATAAAATTTCCTTTTTAAAATCAATAGTATGAAAACTCTCGCCTTCTGTAATAAGTATTAAGGCACTAAATTTGATTCTATGCGGATTGGATAGATCATAATTACTTTCTTTACATCGTCTGTATAATTCTTTAATAGATATAAATTCAAAGGGAATATCCTGTTCTACAAAACGTGAAAAAATAATATTCTCTATATTATTATGCATTAATCAATCAATGTTATTTTTAAATGGCTAAAAGAACTCTATATAATTAAAAAATATAACTATACATCTATCTTTGGTTTATCTTTAAACGTTTACAAACTTATAACAAACGTTTAATTCTACGGTTATGATTTTTTTATTAAATAAATAGGTAATTCCCTAATTATAAAAGAATCAAGTAAACCGTTTTGAGTAACATAAATATTTTTCAATGGCTATCACTTTTTAAAATTGAATATACCAATTCTTTAGACATAACCTGTCCAATTGCTTTATTTCTAACCGTTTCAAAAGAGCATCTAAAATTACAACCATTTTTGAATTCACTACATCCATAAGCTGTCTTACCCTTTAGGATATATCCAAGATTACATTTAGGACAAGACATTTGATCGGTTTTTTTATCGGATGTTCGAGTAGGAGTAGCTTTCTTTGGCTCTAAAAGTATTTTAAAATTAGTATCAAAACGCAATAACCCTTCTGCAGAACCAGTATCGGTTTTGAAACCCTTTAGATTAACCGTACATCCTTTTTTGAGTAATCGAATATATTGTTTTTCGGATATTTTCTTGCCTAAATAATTAAAGGGTAATTGAAAATCGCATCCATTTTTAAAGGTACTACATCCATATGCAGACTTTCCTTTTAGAATTTTTCCTTTGTTACATTTTGGACATGGCTCTGTAGTGATTCCTGAAGTCTTTTTAGTTACTTTTTTTTGTTTTTGATTTGTAGTATGAGATATATTGGCTCTTACTTTTTCAGTTCTTACTTCGTATACTAAATGATCTACCATCTGTTTCATATTCTGTATAAATGCACCAGCATTAAAAGTTCCTTTCTCAATTTCCTTAAGTTGCTTTTCCCATCTTCCGGTTAGCTCCGCAGAAGTCAAAAGTTTGTTTTGAATAGTGTCAATAAGTTGAACTCCAGTACTTGTGGGTAGAATTTGCTTTTTGTTTCGCTCTATGTATTTACGTTTAAATAATGTTTCAATAATATTTGCTCGAGTAGAAGGTCTTCCAATTCCATTTTCTTTCATCAATTCTCTCATTTCATCATCATCGACCTGCTTTCCTGCTGTTTCCATGGCTCTTAATAAGGTCGCTTCTGTAAATTGTTTAGGGGGTTTGGTTTCCTTTTCTAGAAAAGAAGGCTCATGAGGGCCTTTTTCTCCTTTTGTAAAATCAGGAAGAATTCCGGTTTCTTTTTTACTGGGAGTATTAGGATTTTCAAAAACAACGCGCCATCCTTTTTCTAAAATTACCTTACCTGTAGTCTTAAACGAAACTGCATCTGCTTTTCCAATAACAGTAGTATTTGCAACCTTACAATCGTCATAGAAAACAGCTATAAAACGTTTTACAATAATATCATACACCTGTTTTTGATTGTATTGTAGATTCATTTGTTCTCCAGTAGGAATAATCGCGTGGTGATCTGTTACTTTTTTGTCATTAAAAACTTTAGTAGATTTCTTAATTTTCTTACCTAATAAAGGTTTGGTAAGTGAATTATAAGCTGTTAGTTTTTCTAGAATACCAGAAACTTTGGGATATACATCATTAGGTAAAAAAGTGGTGTCTACTCTAGGATAGGTTACTACTTTCTGTTCATATAATTTCTGAACAATCTTTAATGTTTCATCTGCAGAAAACCCAAACTTCGTATTACAATATACTTGCAACCCAGTAAGATCGAATAACTTAGGAGCATATTCTTTTCCGTCTTTTTTAGTAATAGAAACAATCTCAAAATCACTTTCTTTTACCTTGTTAGCTAATAATTCACCATCTTCTTTTTTTAAGAAACGCCCTTCTTCATAACTAAATAAGGTATCTCTATATAATGTCTGTAGTTCCCAGTAGGGTTGTGGTTTAAAGTTTGAGACCTCTTTATATCGATTAACTACCATTGCCAAACTTGGTGTTTGTACTCTTCCTATAGATAATACTTGTTTGTAGCCTCCATGTTTTACCGTGTATAATCTGGTAGCATTCATGCCTAATAACCAATCACCAATTGCTCTAGAGAAGCCAGCATAATATAAATTGTCATATTGTTCAGAAGGTCTTAAATTATTGAACCCTTCTTTTATGGCTTCAGTAGTTAAGGATGAAATCCATAAACGTTGTATTTCTCCAGTATATCCAGCTTGATGAATCACCCATCGTTGTATTAATTCTCCTTCTTGTCCTGCATCCCCGCAATTGATTATCAAACTAGCTTTGTCAAACAAAGATTTTACAATATTAAATTGTTTTTGAATCCCTTGATTATCTACAACTTTGGTTTTAAATTTCTCTGGAAGCATAGGCAGATTATTCAGATCCCAACTTTTCCAATATGGTTTATAGTCATTTGGCTCATATAAAGTACATAAGTGCCCAAAGGTATAGGTAACCGCATATCCGTTTCCTTCGTAATACCCATCACGTTTTGTGTTAGCACCCAGAACGGCAGCTATTTCTCGTGCAACACTTGGTTTTTCGGCTATACAAACCTTCATGAATAATCCTCTTTTAGTATCGGGGCGAAAATTAAGGAATTTAAAATAAAAAATATAACTATGGTTATGGAGTATATCACGTTTTAGTTTACCAAGATCACGATCTTGATAGGAAAATTACTAGATATCAGTCAATTTTGTATAAAACCTTATATAGATATGGATACAGTAGGATTTAATAGAAGAAAATTTTTACAATTAGGAAGTGCCGTTGCTGTAGCAAGCGCAGTAACGCCTATAACATACGGAGCTTCTTTATTCGAGGATGATATTTTAGAACTTTCTCTAGATAAAGAGAATCTTAGATTATTCTCTAATGAAAACCCTTATGGACCTTCCAAAAAAGTATTAGATGCTATTATTGAAAATACTAATCGAGTTAATAGATATGCCTCTTTTAATACATATGATACAGACAATTTAAAAAAAATGATTGCGAAGCGTAATAATATTAAAGAAGATCAGGTGATTTTAGGACATGGTTCGTTTGAGATATTATGTATGCTCACTAGGACCTTTGGCAAAGAACAAAACAGTATTATAGTTCCAGCAACTACGTTTAATGTCACAGCAGGTTTTGCAGATAGAATATTTGATCATAAAGTAAAAAGAATACTGCTTAACCAAGCTATGAATATTGATTTACAAGCTACAAAAAAGGCAGTTACTAAGGATACAAAACTGGTATATATCTGTAACCCTAATAACCCAACGGGAAAAGCGTTACCTGCTACTCAATTAGAAGCCTTTTGTAAAGAAGTTGCTTCACCAAGCTGTACGGTAGCAATAGATGAGGCGTATATAGAATTAATGAATCCATCAGACAAATTAGATACTATAAAATTATTAAGAGATAAATTTAATGTTTTAATCATACGAACTTTTTCTAAGGCGTATGGTTTAGCAGGTTTACGTGTAGGATATGCAATGGGATCATCAGAAACGATAACATTGCTTAATCACGAATTTTATAATTTTGGAGGTTTAATTAGTAATCCGGGAGTAGTAGCTGCTATGACGGCTCTAGAGGACACCACTTATATCGATACATATCGAAAAAAGAACTCTGAAGTAAGAGCTTTTGTAGAAAAAAGGTTGGATACATTCGAAATTAAATACCTAAAAAGCAATACTAATTTTATACTTATGGATGTAAAAGATGCTAAACGTTTTAGATCCGAATTAAAACCATTTGGGTTTGCAATTGTTCCTGGTGGAGGAAAACATTATCCTACTTGGGTAAGGATTAGTATTGGTACTTTAGAACAAATGAAAATATTCTTAAAAGTTGTAGGAGAAATGAATTGGTTAAACCCCTAAATAAGTTCAAAATAATCATAGTGTAAAAAAAGAGTTTGAAATCTGAAAGAGTTGTAATTTTTAGGAAATAAAGGATGGTTTTTCTGTCAAATTACTAGCATGTTTTTAAAGATTAACAAGTACATTTGTTGAAAATTGTTTTTTAATGGCAGGAAATACATTTGGAAACCTATTTAAGGTAACCACTTTTGGAGAATCACATGGAGTTGCAATTGGTGGAATTATAGATGGATGCCCATCTGGTGTGCAATTAGATTTAGAAGCTATACAAGCTGAATTAGATCGTCGTAAACCTGGACAATCAGTTATAGTTACTCAACGTAAAGAACCGGATACTGTAGAATTTTATTCAGGAATTTTTGAAGGAGAGACAACAGGTACTCCTATAGGTTTTGTTATTAAAAATGCCAATCAGAAATCAAAAGATTATTCTCATATAAAAGACTCTTATCGACCGTCACATGCTGATTATACGTATGATCAGAAATATGGAATTAGGGATTATCGCGGAGGTGGACGCTCATCTGCCAGAGAAACAGCAAGTAGAGTAGTAGCTGGCGCTATTGCAAAACAAGTGCTTTCTGAACTAACATTTAATGCATATGTAAGTGGTGTAGGAGCTATTAAATTAGATAAACCCCATACAGAACTTGATTTCTCATTAACAGAAAGTAATATTGTTCGTTGTCCAGATACGGAGAAAGCGACAGAGATGGAACAATATATCAAACAGATTAGGAAAGAAGGAGATACCGTAGGAGGAGTAGTAAGTTGTGCAATTTCTGGTGTTCCGGTTGGATTAGGTGAACCTGTTTTTGATAAATTACACGCAGAATTAGGAAAAGCAATGTTATCGATCAATGCGGTAAAAGGTTTTGAATATGGAAGTGGTTTTGCTGGAGCAGAACTAAAAGGTAGTCAGCATAATGATTTATTTAATGCAGATGGAACGACCAAAACTAATCTTTCTGGTGGAATACAAGGAGGTATTTCTAACGGAATGGATATCTACTTTAATGTAGCCTTTAAACCTGTGGCTACTATTATGCAAGATCAAGAAACGATCGATAAAGATGGAAATATTGTAAATATGCAGGGTAAAGGAAGACATGATCCTTGTGTAGTGCCAAGAGCTGTTCCCATTGTAGAAGCCATGGCAGCCCTAGTTTTAGTAGATTATTGGTTAATGAACCGAACGATCAAGAAATAGATAATTGAAAATTTAGTTAATAGTGCGGTAATCTTAGTAAGGTTACCGTTTTTTTGTTTTTAATTTATATCTTCGACTTTTTGTATTCAAAAAATTAGATAATTCACATGAAGAAGCTTGCATTGCATTGGCAAATAATGATCGGAATGATCGCTGGTATATTATTCGGATTTTTAATGACTCAGTTTTCTTGGGGAAAAGAGCTAGTCATGGATTGGGTAAAACCTTTTGGGAGTATTTTTGTAAACCTTCTGAAATTGATAGCGGTACCGTTAGTTTTGGCTTCTTTAATAAAAGGAATTTCCGATCTAAAAGATATTTCTAAGTTTAAATTAATAGGAGGTAGAACCATTATAATTTATATAACTACTACTGTAATTGCTATTACTATAGGATTAGTAGTTGTTAATATTTTTAAACCAGGATCAGGGATTACTCCAGAAACTGTAGAGAAACTTACTCAGGAATATGCAGGTAATAGTACCATCTCCACGCGCATTCAGACAGCGGTAGAACACAAGGATAAAGGGCCGTTATCTTTTTTAGTAGATATGGTTCCATCGAATGGTATTAAGGCAATGAGTGATAATAGGCAAATGCTACAAGTTATATTTTTTGCTATTTTTTTAGGAATATGTATGTTATTGGTTAAACCGGAACAAGCCAAACCATTAAAGAATTTTTTTGATTCTCTAAATGAAATAGTGCTGAAGATGGTTGATTTGATTATGTTAACCGCACCATATGCTGTTTTTGGATTGTTAGCTAATGTAATTGTTTCATCCGATGATCCTTCTATTTTGCTAGCTTTATTAAAATATGCAGGAGTAGTTATGTTTGGATTATTTTTGATGATTATTTTTTATTGTATTGCTGTATCATTATATACTAAGAAATCAGCATTTTGGTTTTTAAAACAAATAAGTCCAGCTCAATTATTGGCATTTTCTACGAGTTCTAGTGCGGCAACACTACCTGTAACGATGGAGCGTGTAGAAGAGCATATCGGTGTAGATAAAGAAGTATCTAGTTTCGTACTTCCGCTAGGAGCAACGATTAATATGGATGGCACTAGTTTATATCAGGCGATAGCATCTGTTTTTATTATGCAAGTTTTATGGCCAGAAGGATTGTTTTTTTCTAATCAATTAACTATTGTTTTTACAGCTATTTTAGCCTCTATAGGAGCAGCAGCTGTTCCTGGTACGGGTATGGTAATGTTAGTAATTGTTTTAGAAGCAGTCGGATTTCCATCTGATAAACTACCAATAGCACTGGCATTAATTTTTGCAGTAGATAGACCTTTAGATATGCTGCGTACTACTATTAATGTAACAGGAGATGCCACAGTAGCTATGATTGTAGCAAAATCTGTTGGGAAATTAGGAGATCCTAAGGTGAAAAATTGGGATGACAATCAATAAATATTTGTCTCTTTTTTTTCGGTATTATCATTACCGTATAGATTGGAATCCCTCTTTCATAATAATAAAAAGGAGTAGGTTAATCAAAAATCATTTTTCTAGGTATATCACAGAAGGTTTTACCTTTTTATATAGGATTTTCCCTGATACGTTAAGATAGATGCGCTATGTAGCTAATGATTTCTATAGTTGTAACACCATTTACACTTTGTAATTACCGTAATAAAATACTCTATTCCGTCTCTGTTTCAGAATAAAAACCAACCTTAGCGCTGCTACACTGAGTTTTTATTCTTCGCAGTGACAAAAAAACAACTAATTTTCTTTAATAATAATTTCAAAGTACAACTTGTATAATCGTAATTTTAGATAATATAGCTACTGTTTTTTTTTATAGGTACACTAAAAATTAGTTTTTTAGTATACCTATTTCTTTTTTAAAGAAATAGGTAGCACAAGAATAATATTTGGCGTTTTTCTGATAATGATACCTTTACTTAATACATATATTTAATTTACATTTTATTTCTTATTAGTAGTTTTATAAAACCTATGTTTTGTTATTGAATCGGAATCCCTCGGGTGGTTCATTTTTAATTGATACCTCTTTGTATATATTTTACATAGGGAGTCATGAAGGTTTGTTTTAAGGGACTTAATTTCATAAATATACTTTTTTGTTTGTAGTTTTCTTTCTTTTAGTTGTTTTGGCACCTGTTTTTTTAGAACATTATGAGTATTCTTTTATATAATCAATTAATAGTTGTTTGCTAAGAAAATAGTAGAATTGTTGTATTATGTATTTGTTAAAAAAGGGGTTTTTTCCCTATATTTGATAACCTATATTTAATTACTTGGTTTCATTTCTGATATTGATAAATATGTAGTTTTGAGTATTAATCAATTAAAGCTTAGATCAATGAATAACGCAGAAAAAACACAGGTTTTAGAAAAACAACAGCCAAATGTTGATTTCGCTAAGGAATTAGCTACTAATTATCACGCCTTGCTTGCTGGTAGCGATATTACACAGAAAAGCAATAGTACCCAGAGTGATATTAGAAATTTTAAAGATTTCTGGAATAATTTAGAACTTGATCCATATATGCCAGATGGGGGAAAATATAGATATCGTAGGATTGGTTATCTTTCTTTTGATCCAGTAACAAAAGAACTAAAGATTGACAATGGGAATATGGCGTTTGTACAAAGTAAATCAATCAATAAATTTGTAGGTGATGTAGAAAGGGTATTTGCACCAGCAGAAGATGAATTTTTAAAATTACCAATACTATCATGTTTGATACAACAAGTAATTGATAATCTACCTTTGGCTAGTGTAAAGGTGCCGCAAAAAATAAATATCAATGTACATCAAATGCGTATTAAAGCATTTTATGGAGCTTTAGGTTTGCCAACCCCTGAAGGAATTCATCAGGATGGACATAAATATGTTTCACAACATTTGATAGCTCGTAATAATATTGCAGGTGGAATTTCTGGATTATATGATTTGGAAGAAACCCCAATTGTACATAAACAACTTTGCGAATTTTTAGACACTATAGTTGTTTGTGACGAATACGTGAAGCATGATGTGTCACCTATTTATTCTTTTTCGGAAAAAGAAGGGTATCGAGATATGTTAATCATTGATTATAACATATCATCGTAAAGATTCATAAAGTTGTTTATGTAAATTAATTGAGATGATTATTAGAGTTTTCTAATGATAATATCTCACTAAATATTAATAATTTTTTATATGAAAGAAGCATTAAGTAAGGCGTTGTCATCATCCTGGATGATTGTTAAATTGGTAGTTCCTTTTGCTATTGGGGTAGATATACTTAATTATTTAGGTATTATAGACCATGTTTCCTTTTTATTTGAACCGATATCAGACTTGTTAAATCTACAAGCTGGAGTGGCCTTAGTATTTGCTGCGGGTTTTTTCTTTAACCTTTATGCAGGTATAGCAGTGGCAGCAAGTTTGGGGCTAACTGGATTCGAATGGACAGTAGTTGGAACGTTCTTGGCAATTTGTCATTCGATTCCTTTAGAAGTAGCTGTTCTAAAAAAAGTTGGATTTCCAATCATTACCCATGCAGTATCAAGATTAGCAGCAGCATTAGGATGTGCAGCATTAGTATCTGTTATTGCTCCAGCAGAATTGCATACGATTACTAATAGTCTAGCGGTAACTAATGTAGATTCTGATTTTTTATCTATGATTATTTTATCAATTAAAAATAGTTTTATTTTAACTTTTAAGATCATTTTGTTAGTCACTGTGTTGATTATAGTTTTTGAACTTTTAAGAAAATGGAAGCCTATAGCTAGTTTTCTTGATAAACATACTTACATGTCTAGTTTGTTGGTAGGAGGTTTATTAGGGGTTACCTATGGTGCAGGAATCTTATTGAAAGATATGTCCAAGGTAGATAAAAAGCATAAAATTTACTTATTAACTTTTTTAATGTTAGCACATGGCCTTATTGAAGAAACTCTTTTGTTTGGACTCTTTAATGCTAATTTGCTAATTATTTTAGGTTTAAGAGTGGGAGTGGCGGTAATAGTAGTACTATTTCTTTATTTGATTTCTAGTTTTAGACTATTTCAAAATATTAAATTTTTAAGAATAACAAATTAGTATAAGATGATAGGTAATGTGTATATAACGGATAGAATTAAAAATCCAACAATAGAAGAACAAGTATTAGCTGAGTATCTAACAGATAACCCAAATGATCATATCGAAGTGTTATTAGTATGGCATCAAAATATTACAGAAGAATATTTAGAGCAATTTCCTAATGTGCATACTGTGATACGGTATGGTGTAGGGTATGATAAAATAGATGTTCAAGCTTGCTTACGAAAAGGTATAACAGTATGTAATAATCCCGATTATTGTACTGATGAAGTTAGTGATACGGCTTTAGCAATGATTCTTAACTGCAGCAGAGAAATTACAAGATATGATGCTGTTAGTAGGTTTTATACTAATGGATGGCAAGAGAATGTAAATAAAAATATTTCAAGAAACAGTGAAACTTTAATTGGTTTTGTAGGTGTCGGAAGAATTGGTTCTCTAACATTGAAAAAAGCAAAATACTTGGGATATCAGACATGTTTTTATGATCCTTATGCTAGTTATGGGGTGGCTAAGGTATTTGAAACAAAAAGAATGAATTCATTAGAGGAACTACTAGGGAGTTGTGATATAGTTTCTTTGCATTGTCCTTCTAATTCAGAAACCTTGGGTATGGTCGATGATGTTTTTATTGATCAAATGAAATCCGGAGCTTCATTAGTAAATACAGCAAGAGGAAATCTTGTAAAAGATCTTAGCGTTATAGAAAGAGGTTTAAAATCAAATAAGTTAAATATGGCCTGTTTAGATGTATTGCCTCAGGAGCCTCCATTAGACGATTCATTAATACAGGCGTGGAAAAACCATGAATCATGGGTGAGTGGTCGTTTAGTTATTAATCCACACTCATCTTATAATTCTATACAGAGTGAAATAGAGCAACGCTATAAAGCTTCAGAAAATGCGCTGACTTCTTTGTTAGACAGAAACCCTAAATATGTTGTTCACCAACCATTACTTAAAGAAGAGCATGAGGTAGTATAAAGGATATTATATATAAGTTTAAACTCGTTATGTCTCAGAAATATGTTTGTGTTTTTGATACCTCATAAAACTAAAGGAAATATTCATATATTATACTAACCCGAAACATGTAAGTTTCGGGTTTAATTTATTCCATAATTTACTATACATTAGTTTATCTTTTTTAAACTTATTTATAAAATTAATTGCTGTAATAAGATTGCATACTATGAACGAAACAGAGTTATCGAAACTATATAGCCCATCGGATTTTAGAGAAATTGGCCATCAGTTGGTTGATATGCTTGCGGATCATCTTGATCAAACACAATCACAAAAAGAACAGGCTGTGCTTACATATCAGGATCCAGAAAAAGAATTGGCTTATTGGAAAGATGATATGTCTTCTGATTCTAATATCATGGACTTTTATAAAAAGGTTCTAGATCGATCTATTCATGTGCACCATCCAAGGTATATGGGGCATCAGGTAGCAGTACCTTCAGTAATCAGTAGTCTTTCAGGATTAGTGACTGATGTGTTGAGTAATGGTACTGGAGTTTATGAAATGGGCATGGCATCTAATGCCTTAGAAAGAATTGTTACCGATTTTGTAGCAAAAAAAATTGGATATGAATCTGATGCAGCAGGTTTTCTTACTTCTGGAGGAACGTTAGCAAATCTAACGGCACTATTAGCTGCAAGAAAAGCAAAAGCACCTGGAATGGTATGGGAAGAAGGTCATAAGGAGAAATTAGCGGTTTTGGTTTCTGAAGAAGCACATTATTGTATTGATCGTGCAGCAAGAATACTAGGATTTGGTGCGGATGGAATTATAAAGGTTCCTTCTAATGAATTTTATAAAATAGATACTTCTTTACTAGCAGCGTATTTAGAAAATGCAAAAAGTAAGGGTTTAGCTGTCATAGCAGTTGTTGGATGCGCTTCTTCAACTTCTACGGGATCCTATGACGATTTAGAAATGTTAGCTACTTTTGCAGAAGACAATAATTTATGGTTTCATATAGATGGAGCTCATGGAGGTGGAGTTATTTTTTCAGAGAAATATAAATATCTAGCAAAGGGAATTGATAAAGCAGATTCGGTTGCGATTGATTTTCATAAAATGTTATTAACCCCCGCTTTAAATACTGCGTTAATTTTTAAAAACGGTGAAGATTCTTATAAGACTTTTGAGCAAAAGGCTCAATATCTTTGGGACTCTCAACATTCTAGGGAATGGTATAATTCTGGGAAAAGAACTTTTGAGTGTACTAAATTAATGATGTCACTAAAGGTGTATTCAATCATTAAGATGTACGGTGAAGATATTTTCGAAAAGAACATGGATCGATTATATGATCTTGGGAAAGTATTTGCTAAACTTATTAAAGAAAGAGCCAAATTTGAATTACTCATAGACCCAGAAGCTAATATTGTAAACTTTAGATATAATGATGTTTCTTCAGAAGTAATAAACTCATTTAATTCACGAATACGTGAGGAGTTGATCTTATTAGGAAAATTTTATATAGTACAAACAATGGTAGGAGAGAATCGTTACCTAAGGACTTCCATAATGAATCCATTAACAGAAAAAGAGGATTTTATAGCGCTTTTAGATGAGATCCAAAGAATCGCTGACTCTTTTAAATAGGGACTCGTTAGGACCTTTTAGATTTTATTATATATTTCTTGTTATATAATTAGCATTTTACAGCACAACGGATTTTGATTAACTTCATCTATTAGTATGTTTAGTGATTTTATACATAAACAGATGAGGAATTTATATTTTTTACTGATTTCACTCGTATTTATTAGTTGTAGTAATGATGTTCATAATCCAAGCGTAAGTCTACAAGGAGAGTGGAATCTGGTTAATGTTACTGGTGGATTTACTGGAATAGATCAGGATTTTGAGAGAGGAACAATTATTTAGGATTTTAATGAATCTACTAATATGGTAACCGTTACCAATAATAGTACGATCACTGTTGTGTATGATGGTTTTCCTTCTGGAATAGATATGTATTCTATTGTTACAACTTCAGATATTGATGAACTAGTTGTTAATTAAATCAATTTAGGAACATTTAATGCTACATCTAATAGTTTTACAGTTAATCAACAGTTTAGAGACGAATTCAAGATTTAGTTTGGTAGGTAATTAATTTAGTCACTCATTTTTAGACGCAACCAATATAGAGGTGTACCATCTATTAAGAGAATTAACTTTTAAATTATATCATATGAAACGCTTATGTATTTTATTGCTCTCCATTGTACTTTTTAGTTGTAGTAATGACGATGATAATAATGCTCAACCAACACTTCAAGGAACTTGGAATCTTGTAAATATATCAGGAGGTATAACCGGATTGGATGAAGATATAGCTAAAGGAATTGTTGTTTGGGATTTTAATGAGACTACAGGGATGGTTACTATTGTTAATAGTAGCACAACCACCTCTGCAAACACATTATTGGTATCGGGGACATACACATATAGTGTTTCTGCTCCAGCGGATGCTGACATCCTTATTGTTAATGAAGTAAATTATGGTAGATTAAACTTAGAAAACACCGTATTTACTGTAACAGAAAGTGCTATTGACGGATTTATATTTCGTTTTGAACGATAATACTACTTAAAATACTTGTGCCGTTTTTATATAAATTAAAAACGGCACAAGTATTCATAAACAAGAGTGTTATAAATTAACTCTTTTGTTTTTTGGATATTTTAGTTGATAAGAAAATTGTTTTTCTAATTGTACTTTTGGTTTTACTGTTAGTTTCCATTTCATAATTCCTGTTTTCGGATCGTAATTACCATCATTAGTTTCTATATTATCCACTTTGATGTCTTTATTTTGAGAAATAGGAATTCGATCTTCGAGAATCAAATGAATTGTACTTTGTTTATTGTTTTTTAACTGTATCGTATATCCAAGATCTACAATTCGATTACTACCGTAAAAAGATTTGCTTTTAAATTTTTTTAGCGGTTCTCTTTTTACTACAATGTTAGGATCAGTTCCTAATGAGATCATCAAACTATCTGTTGTTGCTTGTGGATCAATATTGGTCTTACCGGCATAACTACCTTCAAAATATATATTGGCTTCTCCTGCCAATAGATCAAATTGTTCCCAATTTCCTAATTTGGCAGTTAAAAATACATTTTCATTGAGTTCTGGAGCTACATAATAACTGTAATCAGCATTCATATCGAAATTGTCAATTTCTATAGTAGTGATATCACTATTGGATTTGATAGTATATTTCTTTTTGATCACAAATCGAGTATTCGTAATTCCTTCTTCTTTGGACGCTACAGTAACATTATAGGTTTCTTTTTTTCTTTTCGATTTACTACGTGATGCTCTCCTATATCCTGATGAAGTTCCATAACCTACTACAACTACTTCATCTAAGGTACTATTATCTTCTTCTAGACTTATATTGACGATAGAACTTCCTATCGTTATTTCTTCTGTAGTATAACCAAGGTATGAAAATACTAATTGTTTTCCTTGTTGGATGGTAATTGTATACTTGCCATCAAAATCTGTTATGGCGCCGTTATTGAATCCTTTTTCTACTACGTTAACACCAGGAAGCGGAAGCCCTTTTTCATCCGTTACAATACCGCTCACTGTTTTTATATTAGGATTATAGGTGGAGGAATATCTATTTACAGCACTTCTTCTTTGATAACTACCATAACTAAAGTTTAAATATCTGGTTGTAAGATCTGGCTTTATGTTATTAGTGTTAGGATCACCTGTAGATAAGATGACTTTTGTATTATTCCAATCGGTACCGGTTTTTTGATATACATTAGCTTTGTAAGTTATTTTAAGAGGAGTTTCGGTATTTTCTGATTTGATGTCATACAAAGGAAACCATCCTGCATCGGTTACATTATACCTTAGCATTAATACAAGATTTGTAGAAGAAGGTACATCTATTTTTACTTTTATTTCTCCTCGTTCTTCTTTAGTATGATCACTAAGTTTATCAATTTGATTCATTATATCTCTAATATCATCATTTAATTTATTTTTTTGCAAATTGATGTCGTATGCCTCATTTTGTATAGCTACTGATCTTTCTCGGTAATAGGTAGATATTTCTTTTACTTTGTCTAATGAAAGCGCTGTTTGATCGCTACCTATATGTTGATTATTTTCCAATATCTTCTTTTCCTGATTCAGTCCTGAGAGTAGGTTTTCTAATTTGCTTTTCTTTAATAATAATAATTCTAGTTGATGTTCTAATAATTCTAACTCCTTCGAATTCTTCTTCTTTTCTAAATAATTTATTCCATAATTTATGGATAAGATAGAAGCGTTTTTTAGACCTGAAATTTGAATACTATTTTCATCAATTTTATTAGAAAGGTCATAAAATATAATTTCATTTACTCCTGGAAGCACTTCTGCTAAGGCGGTTCTTTGAATTCTTGCTCCTGATACATAAACGGTTACTTCTTTAATGGTAGAGGACACTTTTTTATCATTATTACTAAAAATGATAGTAGGCAAGAGTAGTATAAGTAAGGTAAAGGATCTCATGATTATGTGTTGTTTTTGGATTTTGAACGAAAATATAACCATAGCATATAAAAATAAACTCATATTGAGTGAAGTAGCTTTTTGATTGAGTAAATCTATATAAAGACTTAGTTTACAGCTTAAAAAGCCTGTGAATACCTTATAAATAAAGAAAAAGGGGGAAAACCCCTATATGATTTCTAGCTAAAGTCCCCTTAATTTGTGTGCTAGATAAGTATACTTTTGAACCACACTTATTAATAAACTTAAAATAAACTCATTATGAAACGGCTTTTTCTACCCATAGCTTTAATCTCATTTGCAGTTATATGCCTAAGTATTGTGCATATCGATAATGTGAATAAGCTAGATGACGAATACAATCAATTGAGAGAGAAGCATCAAATCGATAGTGGTACTGATGCAGAAATTACAACAATAGATAAGTTCGATATTAAATGAAGAGTTGAGAAGGATACGTTACAAACCAATAAAGAAAAAGAATTAATACCTTCTGAATTGGAAAAATAAAAAGGGAAAACAAAAAAAGTAACGGGATCACTCCAAGACCGCTGCCTTGCATATTATTGCAAGGCAGTTTTTTTGTTAAATGAGATGAGATGGAGCATGATAATTATAGCTTAAAAAAGAGATGCTTTACGAATTCTAAATGAATCCCTACGAATTCTAAAATACCTATAGATAGAAACCGTAATCATGATTACTTTTAAACCGTAATTAAAGAATGGTCTTTTTTTGCTGCCAAATCATTTAATCCCAAAATAAAATGAAAAAGCTTTTAATACCAATAATACTAATTTGCTTTGCAGTAGCATGTTTAGGATTTGTACATATAGATAATATGAATAAATCTGAATTGAATAGGGTAACATCAAAGGGGGAAAGTTTTGATTTTAATTCATAATGCTATTGCAAAAGTAAATTATATGTTATTGGTCTATAAAGAGGGCTTTTAGCTTTGGAGTTGGAATCATGCAACTCTCTTTTTTGCCAAACCAGTTATATCTGTTTCTTGAAATTATATCGTAAACACAATCTCTTAAGAATTTAGGAAAAACAAGAAAAATAGAAAGTAACGGATAACCACCAGACAGCTGTCTTGCAATATGCAGGGCAGCTGTTGACTTATGGTAATATGCTGTATTAGGCTCAATGAGTAGAATTGTGTCTAATTTCGAAGTGTCAATACCCCTCTCTTCTGCCAATTTTTGTCCTATCTTACTCTGTAAAGAAGCGTATCGAAATACGTCATTCTTATCTCGTTTAATAATGAAATTGACCGCTCCATTACAAAGATTACATACTCCATCGAATAATATAATTTTTTTCCCTTCGATATTCATAATACAAAGATAAGAACCAAATATAGAATCTTGTTAACCAATTATCATTTCATTAAGAATCATTTTAGGGTAATAGAATCAATAACTTGTTTAGTTGTGATTTGTAAATTTTTTGGTAACAAATTATCCTTAGGTAAGACTGCGAGATAGCGATCGTTATTAGAATCAAAAACTTGCTTAAAAGTTGGGTCTTTTAATTGAAGCATGTCACATATTTCCGTAATGAGGTCCAAATGATAAATAAGATCATTACTTCCAAGATGAAAGATACCTTTTTTACTTCGGTTGATGATATAATGTAATTGTTGTGTAAGTTTAGAAATAGCTGTTACATTAATGATTACATTAGGAAAAACCTCTATTGGTGCTCTAAGATCGTGCAAGGTTTTAAGTTCCTGTACACGGGGTGTACTGGCTCCAAAAATCATCGGTATCCGAGCGATTACATACTTGTGGGGAGGTAACCTCATTAATGCATTTTCAATTTTAATTTTCAACCTTCCATAAACACTATCGCTCAATGTTTTATCATGTTCATATGATGGATAGTTGCTAAATGTATCAAATACATTAGCACTGGATAGAAATATCAATTTTGATTTATTCTTTTTTAACCAGTTTATAATTCGTTGATGAGCATCTAACTGCGCATTAAAATTCCCTCTAATAGCAGAAACTATAATAGTAGGTTTTAGGTTATCTAATAATATGGAGATATCTTCTAGTTCCATATCATACTGAAAGAATTTTTGGTTTTTTTCGTAAAAAGTATTGTCTGTATGGTAGGTGCCATAGGTGTCAAAATAGGAATTAAGCTCTTTGTATAGAGCATTTCCTATAAAACCACTGGATCCTATGATTAAAATTTTTTTCAATACTATTCTATTCTAAAAAAGTTAAGTTTCAAAGATTACTAAACTACGTAACTTTGAAACTTAACTTACCCTTTATTATTGTTATAAAATAATTATCCTTTATAAAAAGGCAGTTTTACTACCGTTGCAGGAATCGCTTTTTTACGAACCTGAATATTGATCTTACTACCAGGAGCAGCAAAAACTTTAGGCACATATCCTAATCCAATTCCTTTTCCTAAAGACGGTGACATGGTACCAGAAGTTACAATTCCGATTTTATTACCATTTCCATCTACAATATCATAATCGTGTCTTGGAATTCCCCTTTCATCTAATTCAAAACCTACTAGTTTTCGTTCGATCCCACGTTCTTTTTGTTTAGCTAAAGCTTCTGCATTGACAAAATCTTTGGTGAATTTAGTGACCCAGCCTAATCCAGCTTCAATAGGAGAGGTTTCATCATTAATATCATTTCCATAAAGACAATATCCCATCTCTAATCGTAATGTATCTCTAGCAGCCAGACCAATAGGTTTGATTCCAAAATCCGCACCTGCTTCTAATACTTTGTTCCAAATTTGTTGTACTTCTGAATTTTTACAATAAATTTCAAAACCACCGCTGCCGGTATACCCAGTTGCTGATATGATTACGTGGTCAATTCCAGCAAAATCAGATACTTCAAACGTATAAAACTTCATAGCTTCAAGATCTACAGATGTAAGGGATTGCATTGCTTCAGCAGCCTTAGGACCTTGAATTGCTAATAAAGAGTAATCCTCGGATAGATCCCGCATATCTGCGTTCATCGTATTATGACTCTTGATCCAATCCCAATCTTTCTGTATATTAGATGCATTGACTACCAATAAGTATTTTTCATCAGCCATTTTATATACAATTAGATCATCTACGATACCACCTTTATCATTTGGTAAACAGCTATATTGAGCTTTTCCGTCTACAAGCTTAGCCGCATCATTAGAAGTTACTTTTTGGATTAAATCCAAAGCATTAGGACCTGTAATTAAAAACTCGCCCATATGGGATACATCAAAAACACCAACATCATTACGAACCGTTTCGTGTTCTATATTTACTCCTTCATAGGATACAGGCATATTATATCCAGCAAATGGAACTATCTTGGCACCTAATGCAGCATGAGTTTCTGTTAATGCAGTATTTTTCATAAAGAGTCGATTTGTAGAATTAAGAATCAAATTGAGGCCGAAAGTAAAAAACTTTGCGTTGGTAAACAATCCTTTTTTATGATTAATTGTTAACTTTTTCCTAATCTAAAAGCTAATAATTATGGATACAATAATATGTGATTTGATTTTCTGTGTTTTTTAATAACTTTATAAAAAACCGTTATTAATTAAAAGATGATGTCAGCAGGATATTCTGGAACACCACTTACCAAAAAAATGGTAATAAAGTCAGGAAATACCTTGTTGTTTTATAATCTTCATGATTACTATTGGAATTTATTTTCGGACTTACCAGAGAATATAAAAGAGTTAAACTAAGTTTTTTTTATCGTATATCAGATAGAAATTAGTGCATCTATTTGATTAAAATACCCGATCTGAAGCAACCTAATTGTGTAAAATGTATCTACATCATAAACAATATAGTTATGAAAAAATATATGTTTCTTTTTTTGATTCCACTTTTATTTGTTTTCTCTTGTAGTAGTGATGACGATATTATAGTAAATCCAGATTTATTAGGAAAATGGCGGCTAATAGAACAATTAGTAGATCCTGGCGATGGTAGCGGTAGATTTGAACCAATAAATAGTGATTTAGAATTAGAATTTTTTGCCGCTGGTGTACTTCAGGTATCTAATGGAACTTTGTGCTCATTAAATATTGATAGTGAGGGTAGTAGTACAGAAAGTTATTCCATTGACGAAAATGTAATCAATGTAGATTGTGATAATGCTATCGGTATTAGTTTTGAAATAAAAGAAGGAAGTTTGTTTCTATATTTTGCTTGTATCGAAGGATGTGGACAGAAATATCAGAAACTTCCTTAAACTTGTTTTTTACGAATTAGATATAGAAGCTAATAAATAGTAAATCCTGTTCTAAGTTAGAACAGGATTTGAAAAATAACCCTTATCAATTATGATAAGTTAACTTAATAAGTTAATAATGATTACTGCATTAACTTTTTAGATAGCTCTTGTAACTCAGTTGACTTAGCCATCATATAATCATTTAATTTTTTTACGTCATCACCAGAAAGGTTACCCATAACTTCTTGAGCTTTGGTACCTAATTCTTGTCCTTTTTGACCTAAAGAAGCAAAAGCACTCATATCTTTACTCTCTACTACTTTCTTATATTCTTCGATATAAGCTTCATAAGAATTTACATATTCTTGTACTTTTTCGTCACTAAAGCTAGGTACACCTTCTGATGCTGCAGTTTCAGTTTTTTCTTCAACTTTTTCTTCTGCTTTTTCAGTCTTTTCAACTTCTTCAGTCGTGTCCGCACTATCAGTTGCTTCAGACTTAGTTTCGTTTTTACAAGAAGCTGTAAAAAGAACAGCCATAACTAATGCGAAATTTAAAATGGTTTTTTTCATGATTTTTATATAAGTGTTAATTAATTGGTTTGTTTTATTAACAATGCAAATATACACTAGTTTATTACTTTAGTCAAACACTTTTTTCAGTGAATAAAACACCCTGAAAACAGGGTGTTAACAGATTAATGCTGTGGTTTTAGCATTTAGTAAATACTGTTTTTCGTCAGATAAGTGTTGTGCGAAAGTTTGGATTAGCCATTTAATCAGCTCTTTAAGCAATTAGTCGATTAATAAGAAATTTTTAAGATCTTTACTACCAGATTTGACAATCAATTGTAATATTTTTGCCGTATGCAGTATGTAAAAGATTCTATATGCTATCAGGATGCTATACACGAATTAAATTATTCGTTTGGTGACTTTTACTTGTTCGATAGATTTGTAATAGGAGAATTTAAGGAAGATACTGTAGTCACCTGGGATGATCACGCAAAACTATTAGTAGAGGATCTAACTAATTTATACGATCACGATGGTTCTAATGTGGTCTATATTACTAACAGAGTGCATAGGTATGCTGTAAAACCAAGTGATTGGTTAAAGTTTTATAAGAGTGATTATAAGATGAAAGGCTATGCTATTGTTAGTTATACTCCTAAGGGTTTATTGAACTCATTAATAGAAAAATTATTTATTAAAAGTAATTTTAAAAGCTTTGAATCTATAGAAGAAGCTATCCATTGGGCTAAAAGTTTAACCGAGGCAGCAGTTTCTAATTAAAATCGGAGATAATATTGTTGTCTGATATTTTATTTTCTTATTAAAAAGAAGTTTTCCTTTTTTACGGCTTTTAATAACTTTCGACAACTATTGGTGTAATGTTAATTATGATCGTATATACTCTACAGTACAACATACATTATACAATGAAATCTTCCTTTGATAAAGGTGGTTTACAGGGGTGACTACTATTTAAAATATTATTTACTTTGAATCAAAGAATTAGATAAAAGTAAATCATGCCGATCATATCTATCAGTGAACATCTCGAACATTATCATACATTAAAAAGTAAGTTTATTTCTCCTAATAATAAGATGGAGGTTTTAATGGAAGTGTGTTTGTATAAAAAGGTTATTAGTACCGGTTTGGTAGAAAATATTAAAAAGAAACCGGTAGTTGCATTCTATACAGCAACGAATCGAACGGAAGTCCCGAAACGGGATTGGACACAACAAATGAAACAGGCAGCCTTGCGATATGCTCAGGAATATCCTGTTATAAATTCAGGAAAAACATATTCTTTATTTGGTAAGATACTTTTTTCTACAGCTACTATTGGCGTAATTGGTGCTTTTGCGTTGGTTTTTTACTTAATATATTTTAGCGCACCTCAATCCAAAATTAATATAGAAGAGTTTGTGTCCTTACCAGAAAAAGGAGATAGATATTATGGTTTTATAAATCAAACGATAGATGACAAGCAAACCCCTTTTTTAGCACATGGATGGATTCAGATTGTAGACGTCAATCCAATCGATAGTACTTGTGTTTATGTAACAAGCACGGGAGTAGGTGAACTTACCTTTGAGACTTTAGAAGCGGAACATATTAGTTTTTCGAATCAAGAAATTGAAGGTAAATTTAATTCAGATAAACGTGCACAGAAAATTAGTATTATTTCACAAGATAAACGCTGGCGTTTTAATTCACAGGTAATGAGCAATAAAACTAAAAATTATAAAATTACTGCAGAATAGACCAAACATGGAATTATTACAGAACACTCCACTAAGTCGTAAAAACCCACTGAAGAATGACACTTTTTTACAAGCGTACCAAAATTTAGAATCGAATGCTAAGGTAGGCTTGTCAATCCTAGGTACTGCTACTCTATTTTTTCTTTTGGTAATTGGTATGGGGTTTTATGAGGTTTTCGGAAACCCATCAAACGGAAAAGGAATGCCTATTAGTAGTCTACTAGAATTAGATTTTATAGCTATTATTATTGGAGTAGGAGTATCTATATTTTTTATAGTGTTCTTTCTTAATAAACAACGAAAATTAGCAATCAGAGAACAACAAATATATTATAAGTTAGGAAATGTACAGCCGTTGGATATAGATCAGAAAAAGGCAATAAGACTTAATCTGGTACAGGTGTTTTACGGTGGTGGTTGGTCAAACACCTTAGAAGTTTTTCCGTGTAATATTCGTTTAGACAAGCAAAATTTTAAGCCTAAGACATTTGATATACAACATGATAAATTATACCAGCAATATTTAAATGAAGACTGGGGTGTTTTAAATAAAGAGCAATACCAAGAAATGATAGCACGATTATTTGAAGGTATGCATTCTAAATGGTTTGCCCAAGATATCCAGTCCGACTCTGCAGAGGATATGATAAATCAAATCTCTGGACTTACTAAAGTAGATGAGGAGTATATAAATGAGTGTGGGGTAATATCAAGCGATAAACCTAAGAAATTGATATGGGGATTTGATTTATTTAGAGTAATCCCAATGAGTAGATGGGCTTTTATGTCGGGGTATATTACAGAAGAAGAAGCTTGGTCTAATATCCTAAAAGCATCAAAACTTGTTTACTTTCTTTTTGATAGCCATGAAGATTTTTATAATAATTATCGGGTTGGTCATGCATTTTGGGGCAATAATTTTGAAGCGTCTACTGATCGATTAGAAAAATGGAAATATTTTAAAGAGCATTGTGACTGGCCTGCTAGAGATTTAGAATGGACAAAACCCACAGAAGTAAAGTTACCTGAGAATATGAAGACAAATTTTGCAGAACATCTTTCTAACATCCAAAAACAACAACGTAAAACAACCATCGGTTTTCGAAAAACATAGGAAAGCGAGTAGCAACGAGCCCTAGGTATAGCGGAAAGTTTATACGTACAGAACCTTAGTCTTCAGTAATGGCAAGGATCCTTAGCAGAGTCAAAGGGGGACATCCAAATCAAATTAAAAGACAAAAATGTCAAATACAAAGAAAATAGTATTTCAAATATTAATAGTTTTTACTTGTTTCGTAGTACTATATACTAGTTTCACCCTTTTAAAATCTAGGTATGATGAAAAGGAAATAGCGAAAACGGTTAAATATGAAGCCCAAAAAGATGTCATTAGAGATCTGGATTATCAATATGCTAAACTAAAATCAACAGCACGTTATTGGAGTACTTTATACGCTAAAATTACAACTATCCATAACAGAGATACAATAGAACATCCAAAATATACAGTAGCAGAATTACCCAGGAAACACCAGGAGATAGTGCAATTTTGGGATCGATACGAAGAAGATGTATATATCCAGCATTATGCAACAGATAAATCGTATCTCTCAGAAATACTTGCGATAGGGGATACGTTAAGGCAACTTTCTAGAGCATACACGATACAAAATAAAATATCAAACTATTTAGGATCTCTGAATATGGCCTATGCGGATATTTTAAATCACTTGCCGAAAACCGATAGTGTTTCTAGGTATTCATCCAGAAATGACCCAAGACTTTCAACCTATTTTTATTATCTGGATAAAATTGATCGTGCATATTATGAATTGTTATTCGAACATTATCCAACAGCATTGCATAGTCTAATTTATCGTACTCAGGAATTCGAAAAAGATGCTGTTCGCAGTTTGATATACCGACAAACACAAGGATTAAATAATTCATGGACTCACTTAAATACTCCAGAAACAAAAAAGTTTAGAAAACATATGAAAGCGTATCTGGATATCGAAACAGATTCTCTAAACACTTATATTGTTAAGAAAAATGGCGATAAGTTGTTATTGTTGGTAAAAACATTACAATTTACCGGAGAAGATGATATGGCATCAAAAAAAGCATATCTCAATGCGTTGACAGAAGGATTCCATCTCATTAAAGATCAGTATAACAAAGAAATATATGTGTATCTGGAATTCTTTAATCAAGAAACGTTTTATACCGATATTTGGATTAAAACACCAGATGAGCTTCATCTAGAAATAGACTACCGTGATGACACCCCAAAAATCTTATCAAAGTTTTATGAGGTAGACGCTTATCAATACTATATTAAGGGATCCTTTAATATATTAGAAGCTTGGTATCCTAATAGGACAGAACAAAAGTTTCTAGAGAAATAAATCAAAGTATATGCACCATTTACCGAATAATTTCAATAACAGGAAACTATTCTTCTATCAGGTTCACTCGCTGAGAAACGGCATCCAACTGCGATTACTTTTTTGAGTATTCTTTTCTTTCTATAATACAATAACTTGACACATAAGACTTAATTACACTGTTTCGTAAAAAGTGGGGAACCATTGTAAAGCATTCATAACCTAAACCATTATCCTTACCGTTTTGTAGAAACAAAAATGCATTTCATCTATACCCTAGGTTCATTGATAGAGTTATTCTGAAAAATTAATATCTTTCTAATATCTTCCTAACATGATATTTTAAAATTTTTAACGTATGGAATACGTAAGAGATACTCCTTTTTATCGGGAAGCTATACATATACTTAAATATCCTTTTGGGGATTTTTATCTTTTTGAAGAATTTGTGATAGGAGAGTTTAAAGAAGACTTAGTAGTAACTTGGGATGATCACGCAAAAGTATTAGTAGAAGACCTTACTAATTTATATGACCACAATGGTGTAAATGTAATATATCTTAGTAATCGAGTACACTCATATGCTGTAAAACCTAGTGACTGGATAAAGTTTTATAAGAGCGACTATAAGATGAGAGGTTACGGCATTGTAAGCTATACTCCCAGAGGCTTATTAAATTCGTTAATAGAGAAATTATTCATAAAAAGTAAATTCAGAAGTTTTGAATCAATAGAAGAAGCCGTCTACTGGGCAAAAAGTAGAATAGCTAATAAAGCTTCTTAATTAGGTTATGATTTTGGTACTCATTGATTATATTAAATTGATAATAAAACCCTGAGCATTTTTATCCTGAGCACTTGGAAATGCCGAAGGGTAAATCTACAGCAGTGCACATTTTTTTTTACTTACTCAACGTCTACACATTTAATAAGCAATATAGATATGTAATTCGTATCATAAAAATCCTGTCCGTTATTATAACAGACAGGATATAAGTTGCTAGGGTAGTAGTTTCAAAATGTAATGGTATAAGAAACTAATTATATTAGTTATCAGATACTACTCCTATATTTTCCAGAACAATTACATTAACTTCCCCTGATACAGAGAGATCATTTTGTGAATCATTATTTATTCCTTCTACTTCAAAGGAAAATGAAAACGTTAAGGTATTTGTGTCGTCGTTAAAGTTAAAATCGGCAATGCCAAAATTTAAAACTTCTATAGCATTATTTTTAAAAAGTGTTTTTTCATTTTTTTGTTTTAAAAGATTTATATGAATTAGTTGGCAAATAACTTGCTATCAGATCCTTTTATGAAATAAAAATCTGGGAAACGGAAAAAATGAACTTAAAAAGGAAAAAATAGAAGTGAATCGAATGCTATTTTTTCAGATAAAGAAAATTAGTAAGCATTATGGTTGCCGAGCCTCAGCCCTCGCTTTCCGTCGAACCCTGAGGCACTCGAAGGGTGGTGAACCGGGTTTCGGCTCCACGGATGCTGAGCCGCCGGGCTTCGAGAGCCTCAGCCCTCGGACGTGATCGAACCCTGAGGTGTCACACTGAGCTTGTAGAAGTGCACTCGAAGGGTGAATTGATATGGTAACAATTAGTTCATTTTTGATACATAGTAATATGGATACGTTAATATAATAGAAATGACGGGATATATGTACATATTAGAATGTAGTGACGGTAGTTACTATACAGGAAGCACAAAAGATTTAGATAAAAGATTAGAACAGCACCAAAATGGAGAAGGTGCAAATCATACAAAAAAACGATTGCCAATTAAGCTATTATACTATGAACAATATAACCGGATTGATATAGCATTCTATCGAGAGAAACAAGTACAAGGGTGGAGCAGAGCGAAAAAGGAAGCGTTAATGCGGGGAGAATTGGATACATTACCGGGATTATCCATTGCCTATCGTGATATTAGGTGACTGAGGCTCTCGAAGTCACCGGGCTTCGACTCCACGGATGCTGAGCTGTCACACTGAGCCTGTCGAAGTGCTGCCGGGCTTCGAGTCCGCGGATGCTGAGCCTGCCGAAGTACAGCCCTCGCTTTCCGTCGAACCTTGAGGTGTCAAACTGAGCTTGTCGAAGTGTAGTCGAAGGGAGATGAACCAGACAGGGCAACAATATATATTGTTGCCCTTGTAACTAGGTAAAAGGTTTTAAGAATATTTAAAAAAAATATAGTATTCTAGATATTAAATCCAGGATTGGTATTAAACGCATTGTTTTGAACACTTCTAGCACGATTCCTAGCCATGTTTCTTACGGCACTGGTAGTTCTGGTACCGTCTACAGCAAACCACCAGAGGTAGAGTACTTCATACATATTAGAACCTTGATATGACCAATTGGTATCACAAGAAGCTGCTCTGGGACAACCACTGCCGCCATTATGACTTTTTCCTCCATTATGTCTGGCTTCGTGTAACAGTGTCCCTGCTCGTGTAACGACATCGAATGAATAAAAATATGGAATGTATAATTCTACTCGACTACCATATGCCCAGCCAGCCCATTGTCCGGGATTAGAACCAGGTTTATAACATAATGCTTGTAACCTACCCGTATTATTGGCAGTGTATGGATATGCCCAGCGTAGTGCATTACCACTGTAGTCTCCAGTATTGGTTGCATAGTCTTCTGCAGAATAGGTGAGTAGGTATAAAGCTGCAAAAGTTCTAGCAAGTGGTAAGTCTAAGTTACAAGGGTCGTGAAACCCAAAACCACTGTCCCAATCTTTTTTTCGCATATTAAGAACACCCCACCAGTGATCTACGCGTGCTTGATTACATAAACCGGATGCGTATACAGAAGTTCCATCTGCAACATTATCGTGTGGAGGTACTGTACAGCTTTGTTGTGCGTTTAAAGTTATTGAGAATAGTAGCAAAAAAAATAGTGACATAAAAAATGTCGTGCTTTTATAAAAATGTATATTTTTCATGGTTATCTTACTTTTGGTGTTTCTTTAGATTCGTTTACTTTTAGGTCAAAGTTTTCTGGCATTTCTGGATGTTCTACTTTTCTGATATCTGTAGATGTTTCTGTGATATACCAGTATTCTTCTCTAGGTAATTTTTCATATAACTCTTTTTTCTTTTCTTCGATATTTCCGAAAGGAGATAATAAATAACTACGTACTGCCATCTGGCGTATGGATAAATCCTGATGATCGATTAGCTTAATTAGTGCGCTTTCTGCATCTTCATTTTTATTAATAGCTAGTATGCCAATTCCTTCAACCGCAGTTAGTCGTATGATAATCTCATCCATCTGCGTATTAATTTCTTCATTTTCTGGTTGTGTATCTCTGGGAATTCTTATAGTAGCAATTTCATAAAGGTATTTTAGAGAAGTATCAGAGTATAATTCTTTTAGCGCTTCTACTATCATTGTGCGATACAGATAATTTTCTGCTGGGACTTTCTTGTATATTTCGAATAGTGATTTATCGATATCACGCTGTTGCCTAAGCATGGAAAGAGAACGCTGATATTTTTTCTCTGCATCTTCTCCAAATCCCATAGATAGACTAATATGCTCTTTTATAAGATTTCCGTATGGGAGACCAGAAAAAATTTCTTCAATAGATATGACAGATGATTCATCGAATGTTAATACAGAAGAATTTTCCTGCGCTTTTTCTAAGTTATCCTGTGCTTCTGTTTCCGAAGCGGTCGGATTATCACGTTCGCAACTCGATATTACTAAAAGTAGTAAGAGTGATAATGATGTTAATTTAAAAATGTGTTTCATAATTTTAGAATGAATTAGTTAGAGAATTAGCGTAAAAAGAATACGAAAACAGTACTCTTTACTCTATGCGGTAAAAGTACTATGGCGTTCATCCTGTTTTAAGAGGTAATTAACTTTAAAACAAAACGTTAAAATCCCTATTTTTTTTAAGTTAAAAAGCGGTTTGTGTAAGGTGTAAAATCCCCTAATTATAGATTCGATTTCATACTTTATGAATACTGAATATATTAGAAATAGTACGTGTTAATATCTGATAATTTGGGATTTGACAGATGTATAGGCGTGAGGTAGGATTGATCTTAAACGGTAGTTTATAACAGTTCTATAAAAATAAAAAAGTCGAAGCGTATAGCTATAAGTACGCCTCGACTTGCTCGGATTTTCCCCAAAATCCTCGCTATTTAAACTCTCGCAATCGTATGAATATTGACTTCTTCTTGTTTGCCTTTTAATAATACACTGCCTAAAAACTGACAGGTTAAATTGGCATTGATCTTTAGATCCTGGATTAGTTTATCGGATATCAATAAAGGAACCTTATAAGCATTACATTGGCCCTGTATGCGGGCAGAGGTGTTGATAACATCTCCGTGATAAGCTATTTCTTTTTTTACAATACCTACTTCTGTTACCATCAATTTACCGCCGTGTAATCCCGCTTTGAATTCTGGTACTACTCCATATTTTTTTAGGTAATATTCCGCTTTACTTTGTTTTTTTTGCTGAAAAGCAAAGAATAGATTCACACAATTGTTATTCGCTAACCCTTTTTTGTAAGGCCAACTTAGTACTACTTCATCACCTACGTATTGATAGATTTCTGCATTGTGTTTAGGAACTACTTTATTAAGGTCATAAAAACAATCTTGTATTAATTGACTGTATTTAAAATGCCCTAATTTTTCTGCGATTGTTGTAGAATCTTTTAGATCAAGGAACATAAAAATTCGTTTCTCTTCTTGTGGGTTTTTATATTTTCCTAATAGCATGTTAACAAAAACACCTTTTCCGAATTTTTCATTAGCTATTTTGATAAAAGAAAATACAAAAGATGCGAATACAATATAAAGGATAACTGCCCAAAATGATTTATTGAAACTAAACCAATCGGTATGTACATTAGTATGTGGAGATGTAAGAGTTGTAAAAATATCAGTAATCAGGATAAATACAATGAACGTTACCAAAAAGTGAAGTAGTGTTCTGATAATAATGTTATTAGTAAGTGAGATTTTACTTTTGGTAATAGCATCAAAAACAAAATCTACAATAGCATATAGCGCTCCGATTAAAATTCCGATGTTGATTAATTTTACAAAATAATACAGTACTCCTAATGTCCCATTGTATTTTTTGATCACAGAAAGACCTTCTTCTGAGTCAATCCCATAATACCTAAATATAGAATATAACATCATGGCTATAGTCCAAAAAAATATAGACTGACTAACAAGCTGTGCGTATTTTTTTAATGTATAATTCATAATCGGTATAGTTTTACGTGATTACTTATAATCCTGATCAATAATGATCTCGTATTTTCCATACCTAAAACACATATGTAGAAGTAGACCCTACTTTTTTGTTATATGAAAGTAGAATAATAATGAAGTTGTTGATGTAAATTACTGTTTTTTAGATGTTTATAATATTGAAGCTTTTTTTTCTATGGTATGAATATTTATCTCTTTTTGTTTCCCTTTTAGCAATACACTGCCTAAAAAAGAAGAGGATAGATGTGTACTTATGTGTAGATCTTTTAGTAGTTTCTCAGAAATTAGGAGTTTCACCTTGTGTGTGTTACATTCTGCCTGGATACGAGCAGACGTATTAATCACATCTCCGTGATAAGCTATTTCCTTTTTGATCACACCCACTTCGGTAACCATTAGTTTACCACCGTGTAACCCTGCTTTAAACTCAGGAATAATACCATACTTTTCTTGATAGTAATCTGCCTTACTCTGTTTCCTTTGCTGAAAAGCAAAAAATAAGTCTACACAATTGTTATTTGCTAACCCTTTTTTATAAGGCCAGCTCAATACAGCTTCATCTCCTACATATTGATAGATTTCTGCATCGTGTTTAGGTACTACGCCATTTAGATCATAAAAACAATCTTGTATGAATTGACTGTATTTGAAGTGTCCTAAATTTTCAGCAATAGTAGTAGAATCTTTTAGATCAAGAAACATAAAAATACGTTTCTCCTCTTGTGGATTTTTATATTTACCTAGTAACATTTTTATAAAAACACCTTTCCCAAATTTTTCTGTAGCGATTTTGATAAATGAAAAAACAAAAGAAACCAAGACGATATATAGAATAGTAGCCCAGAATGATTTGTTTTCTTTCCACCAACCCCGATCTGTATCCAGATTGAGATCGTAGAGCTCAGAAAACAAATTCATAACAAAGGTAAAAATGAGAATAGTGGTAATAAAATAAAGTAAAGTTCTAATAATAAGATCCCACGCCAGTGATAGCTTGTTCGAGGTATATCTATCAAAAAGAAAGTCGATACTAGCATATACAAAGCCTAACATAGCACCAATACCAGTAAATCCCATTAGGGCACGTACTGTTCCTGTATTTCCACTATACTCAGGGATCACAGTAAAACCTTCTTCTTCATCAATCCCGTAATACCTAAATATAGAATACAACCCCATAACAATGAACCAAAAAAGGACGGATTGCCATAGTAGGCGGATATATTTTTTTAAGTTATATGCCATTTAAATTGATAATAATACGGGAAAGTACATTAAAATATTTTAACCAAGATTATGCATTGAAAAATCTATTGCATCTTTCAGCTGCTAGAACATTGAGTAAATTATAACATAGTTTCTGACTGTAACTGTATCTTGAGCCGAGCTTAATGATGTCAATCTCGAATCCCAAATAACGTGGTAAAAATACACAGTTGTGGAAAATATACACACTTCTGTTTTAGTGTTGTTTTCTTAAATTGCTGTTAGTCAGTTGTGTTTGTAAATGGTATCAAATTTGGTTATGCTGATTGGTACAAAAAAACACTATGGAAATATCAAGATCTTTGGAAATTACAGAAGCACCTGTAATTGAGAATACATTTAGCAGTCGTTTAAAAAATAATATTCTTAATGCATCGTCATTTTTTGTTTTATTAGGAACATTCATTTTATTGTTTGGTGCAGCTTCTTTATTCTATTTTTTACAACCCTATTTCGAAGAAATTCATTTAGAAAGAATGAATACTGTTTGGGGAATTAGTTTAATGGTAGCAGGGATCTCTTTGTTATTAATTAAGGTAAGTTTTTTAGTATACATTTTATTTCTATATCAACGTTACAAGGTGATCGATACAGTGTCAGATAAAGAATTACCCTTATGTACGGTAATTGTACCTGCTTATAATGAAGGAGAACTGGTATATAAAACATTATATAGTTTAGTAGAAAGTGATTATCCAATCGAAAAATTACAGATCATTTCTATAGATGATGGAAGTCAGGATGATACTTGGCAATGGATGAAAAAAGCTAAATCAGAATTAGGTAATCGAGTTTCAATCTACCAACAACCAGAAAACAAAGGAAAGAGACATGCATTATACAGAGGATTTAATCTCGGTATGGGTGATGTGTTTATTACTGTGGATAGTGACTCTATAGTAAAAAAAGATACATTACGTGTTATGGCTTCTCCTTTTGTAACGAATGATGAGTGCGGAGCAGTTGCTGGTAATGTGCGTGTTTTAAATAAAGATGAGGCATTGATTCCACGTATGCTTAATGTAAGCTTTGCTTTTAGTTTTGAATTTATTCGATCAGCACAAAGTGCTATAGGTTCTGTGTTGTGCACACCAGGAGCCTTATCCGCATACAGAAGAGAAGCTGTAATGAATTGTAGAGAAGCTTGGATCACACAAACTTTTATGGGACAGGTATCTAAAATAGGAGAAGACCGTGCTATGACCAATATGATTTTAAAACAGGGATATAAGATCTTATTTCAGCGAAAAGCGTATGTATATACTAATACTCCAGAACGATATAAAAATTTATATAAGATGTTTATTCGTTGGGAGCGAAGTAACATTCGTGAGAATATTGCGATGAGTAAATTTGCTTTCAGTGATTTTAGAGAAGGATATAAAAGTGGAACAAGAGTACTACTTTTAAATCAATGGTTAAAAATGACAATGGCATATCCTGCAGCATTATTAATGTTATTTTTTATCTGTACATATCCTGTATTATTCCTTAGCTCTACATTAGTTAGTATATTGGTATTCTCTAGCATACAGGCATTATTCTATGCTAAGAAGCATAGCGTGGCAGAATCACTTTGGGCATATCCATACAGCCTTTTTTATGCTTTTACATTGTTTTGGATCACTCCATATGCGATCGCTACCGCAGGCAGAAGCGGTTGGCTCACACGTGATCTGACTAAAAAAGAATTAGACAAACAACAAGAAGTAGTTTCAATACCTTCATAGTATCCCATATTATTTTAAAATTAGCCAACCTGTTTATTTCCGCGTCAGGGTTCTAAATGTTTAAACCCCAATAAACTTTTAGGCCCTGAGGAGATATACATTTATTAAAATAAACGATTAAAATAGCAACACCAAACTCAACTATATTTACATTTTTTTTTGCACTATCATTTATCAATGATAACCTACCTAAAACTCCTCCTTCCCCAAACAGGAGGGGTTTTGCTATTATTTACAAAAAGATAATTCCATACCATTTTGTTTACTCTTTTTATCAATATTCCTTTCGCTACGACAGCTGTTTTTATAAATTAATACTGATATAATATAGAATACCGTTCGGACACACACCCAACATTCTAGTTACAGGTCAAAAATAATATAGAAATTAGGTTTAATCTGTACGAATTAGTTCGATAATCTTTTTTCAGGGGATTCAATATCCTTGTTTTCAGGGGTAGTTATTAGTAATGCGATGTTTACTTTTACACTTCTTAAGGGATAATAAATTAGTAAATCGATTATGTGGATTACAAATAAAAATAGCATCAAATTCTTAATTATTTATATAGTAATATGCCATATAAACTTTAGCACTTTTGCGCAGAAGGATACAATATGGTATAACGAAAAATGGCAAGTAACCTCTAAAGAAGATGCTGCATTTTATCGTCCTCCGGTATTTAAAAAAGGTGATGTATATCTAATAAAAGATTACTATAAGAACGGCAAATTACAAATGGAAGGTACTTCTACCGAAAAAGACAAGAATTTTTGGATAGGTACTGTAAATTGGTATAAAGAAGATGGAAAAATTCTTCAATCTTTTACGTATAAAAATAATCGTTTACACGGCGATTTTATAACCTATTATAAGGATCAAAAGCTAATTGCCAAGTATAAAGATGGACGATTTTTTTCTGGTGCAACCAATTTTGAAAATACAAATTCGAAGAGGTATTCAGAAAAAAAAGATAGCATCATCAGAGAAGTTGTTTATGATAATGATCTTAAGGGTGTGCGGTATGAGGTTTTTAAAAAAATCACAAAGGATTATCCAAAAGAACTAGAAGTAAAGTATTATGGAAATAATGGAGCGTATTTGGGGACCTCTTCCATTGATCCGGAAACAGGAAAGTATCAAGGTGTTTTTGTCTATTACTATAAAAACCCTTTACGTGTAAAAAAGATAGTAGATCATAAATATAAAGGAGGAAGAATTAAAATAGGGTATTACCCTAATGGTGTCGTAAGAGAACGTTTTATAGATAAACCTGAACTAAAAATAGAATACTATAATCTAAAAGGTGAAAAGATAAGTACTGTAGGTGTTGGAAACCCCAATAAAAACTGGGATTTTAGAGATGGGAAACGAGTCCAATTCTATTCGGATTCTGAACCGGAAAAAATGCATTTAATAAGCTTTACCGAAGAGTTTGATGAAGATGGAAATGTTATATATGTAGAACATTTTCATGAGAACCAGCAAATAAAATCAAAAGTGTTTTATGAAAACAAATCTAAAAAAGAAGCAATAAGTTTCGATGAAAAGGGCAACCAAATTGCTAAAATCATTTTTAAAAATTATGCGCCTTTTCAGGGAACCTTATTAGAGAATTCAAGATCTAAAGTTTATGAACAAGGAAAATTGATAAAGGAAATTAATTTTTATCCAGACATAACCATGCCTTTTAGTGTCTTTGAAAATAAAAAAGCAATTTTTTATAATAAGAAAGGCGATGTGCTAGGCGAAATCACCTCTAAATTAGATGATTATTTAAGTGAAGAAGATGGTACAAAATATTTTATAGATCACAAAGGAAGAATTATTCGCACATCTACTTTTGCCGAGGGAATAAAAACCTATGAAAAAGAATATCGATATTTTGATAAGGAAGAGAATAAGACAAGTATCCAAGAGCGTTTCTATGAAGGATATGATAAAATAAGAGAAGTTTTTTATTATCACGATGAGCCAAAAAAGCGCTCAACACGTTTTTATAATAAAGGATACAATACTAGAGAAGAATTTTATGATAGAACGGGAAAAGAGATCGCTACATATGATTATGAACAAAAAAATGGTTCACTTTTTACTTATTTTTATGATACAGATATCATAGAATATTATCAAGAATTTAATAAAGGAAATCTTACAAAAAGTAAAAAATATCAGAAGAAGTATAATCGTAATACTAATGAATCCTATACTTACACACTTATAGAGGATCTGGATATTGATACTGGAGCAACTTTTTATGATAAAGAAGGAACGGTAATAGCTAAGCTATTGTTTAAGGATAAAAAACCGTATGAGGGAGTTGGCTATGATCATAAAAGTAGAACATATTACACATTTAAAGAAGGTAAAAAGAATGGTGCATATAAAAAAATGAGATATTCTCAGAAGGTTCTAGAAGAAGGTTTTTATATCAATGATTTAAAAGAAGGAGTCTTTATTACCTATGATTATAATGGAAATAAGTCTGTAGTTAAAAACTATAAAAATGACGTATTAGAAGGAGAGACAATTTATTATAACGCACAGGGTGATGTTATAAGTAGCCTTGTTTATAAGGAAGATCTTCCTTTTCAAGGAAAAGAAATATTGAGAGATGAGGAAATTTGGTATGAACAAGGACTAATCACAAAAAAGATAAAAACTACCGACAAAAAGAAGATAGTAACTACATATATTTCAGAAAACATTCAGGAAGTAACTGAATATGCTATTGGTACGAAAAATAAGAGATATAATTACACCGTAAAAAATTATAAGTTACACGGTATGGTGGTGCGATATGATGATAAAGGAAGTGTACTTCATCAGGCTACATTTGATAAAGGTATTCTAAAATCTGGCGAGGTTTTAATAAAAGAAAATTCTTATAGTTTAAGGGATTATACGAAGCTGTTAGTTACAATAAAAGACAATACCTTATCTCTAAAATGTTATAATAAAAATAATGAAATTATACTAGAGGTTACGGAAAAGGCTAATAGTTATGGAGAATATACGAGTATAAAGAAATTAGGCTTGAATCTAAACTATATTAGTCAAAACATATTGTTATAGTACCTTTTGGCCGTTTAGAGATATTGAAAAAGTTTATATTTTATGATCAGCTTTATTTCTGAAATTAGCCGAACGCTGCAGTATAGTTGATTTTTTATTCTAAGTAAAGGATATGAGAGGTCATATCCTTTTAAATATTTTAAAACATCTCTAATGGTATCAACCAGATTATAACAATCCTACAGAAGTAAGTCTTAATACATTAGAAAAAGCCAACATTACCCTTTTTAAAGTTGCTGAAGGGCGAACCAAGAAGAAACCTTAAGAACGTGAATTGGCATAAAGATACAACCCTGTACAAAATACCAGTTGATGATGGGTTTGCGGTTAATATTACTCATTTAAGAATCAATGGCGGTGAAGTGATCCTTAGTACAGGAGATATAAAACACTCAGAAATTATGGAAGAACCATTTAAATATGCTAATGATTATTATTCTGAAAGTGAACATAGCTCTAGTTGGATTTTTAAATTTGATGGTGAGAAATTAAGATTGGTAGAGCATATGATAGCAGGCTTATTTACTTATGTTGAAATTAAATTCCTTGCTTAAAATTGGTGATTTCCAATCGTGTCAAAAAAGGATTTTCTATAAGTGTTGCCGATCGGAAGTTCTTGGTTATGTACCCAGATTGAATCATTATCAATTTTATCAATATGTTTTATAGAGATGATATAAGATTTGTGTATCTGTATAAAACTAGATGTAGGCAAAGTTTCTTTAAAATATTTTAACGTGTTATATGTGATAATTTGTTGATCACACAAATGTATAGCAATATAGTTTTTAAGGCTTTCTACGTAGCTAATATCTTTTAAAAACACCTTCACAGACTTGTTTTTTCCATCCGTTTTGAAAAAGAAAAAATCATCCGTAGTTGTATTTTTGACTGAGTTTTTTGAGGTATTACTAAGTTTTATTTTTGATACAGCTGCATAAAAACGCTCAAATTCAATAGGTTTTAGAAGATAATCTATCGCAGCAACTTCATAACTATCTAAAGCAAATTGAGGATAAGCAGTAGTGAAAATGATTCTGGTCTTTTTGTCAATAATTTTAGATAATTGTATTCCTGTTATTTCCGGCATTTGTATATCTAAAAAAACCAAATCTATAGGTTCATTTTCTAAATATTTTAGTCCCTCCAAAGGATTAGTAAACGTATTTTTTAAATCTAAAAAGGAAACCTTAGTAATGTATTTTTCGAGCAACCTAATAGCAGCTGGTTCATCATCTATAATTACACAAGTAAATTTATCCTTCATTTTTAGAGTATTATAAACTTAGAGTGTAAGTTTTAAAAATGCTTCAAACTGATCACTATCTTTTTGATGTTCCAAGATAAAATTATCTTTGTAAATAACCTCAAGTCTTTGCTTAATATTTTCTGTTCCAATACCCGGTTCTGTGTATTTAACCGAAGTATTAATATGATTTTTGGTTCTTAATTCTAATGTATTCTCATTAATTAGTAATGATATACTAGCCGGACGATTCTTATCATTTATAATACCGTGTTTACAGAGATTTTCCACAAAGTGTATTAAGATAAGTGATGCTACTTTTTGGGAATGTACAAAGCCATCGATATGTAATGACACGTGAAAATTATCTTCATATCTGCGCTTAAAGAAATATAGGTAATCTTCAATAAATGTTATTTCCTTATTTAAGAAAGCGAAGTCTTCATTAGTTTCGTAGGTAACGTATCTCAATAGTTTAGATAATTTCATAATGTCACTAGCAGTTTCCGGTTTGTCATCATACAGTTCTTCATAAAAATTATTTAGTGTATTGAATAGAAAATGAGGACTTATCTGTGATTTTAATACGGAGAGTTTAGCTTTTTCCTGTTCAATTTGTAAATTATGTATCTCTTCTTTATTTTCATTATATCTAAAAAATAAACATATAACTGCACTTACTAAACAAACTCTTAGTGTGTAATAAAAAGAATCAAACAAATATGTATTTATGAATTGTGATACAGGAATATTCATAACATAATTATGCATTCCTATGATATTGTATAAGATAATTTCTTCTAGTAGAAACCGTATTCCTGCGAATAAAAAAATCATAATAATAAAGGAAAAGAAATATTGCTTGTATTTTTTCTTAAATAAAAATAGCGGCACACTGTATATGTAATTTACAGCGTATACAATTAATAATGAAATTGTAAATGTTGTTTTAAATAAAAACAAGTTAAGGCTTGAAGAAAAAATATCTTTATCAAAAATTATATAATCACCCAGAACATCTAGTATCAGTATAGTTATTATAATTAGTACGTTGTAAAGAAATTCCTTTTTTGTATTCATATATCAAAAGTACTTTTTAATAGATACTGTTTTAGTTAATTAATACGAATAATTCTTTTTATCGGACGAACTACCATTTTGGTACAACAAATACGAATGTTTTATAATAATCAGTATTGGCATAGTCATAATAGGTGTTTGTGTAAAATTTATAAAATTCTTGTGATAGGATTATAACATTGTATAGAATTTAATAAATCAAATATATAATGAAATATAGTCTATTATTACTCGCCAGTATCAGTGTTGGTTTTTTAACAACAAAAACAACAGCGCAAGAAGTATCAAAGGAAAATGAAGCAATCTTGAAAGCATATGCAAGCTATTATCCAAAACAGAAAACAAAAGTATTAGTGGTCGGTACTTTTCATTTTTCATATCCAGGTTTGGATTATACCAAAACAAATGAAGATGATAAAATTGATGTGCTAAAAGAGCCTAAAAAATCTGAGGTTGAAGAATTAGTCGCTTATATAAAACGCTTCAAACCTACCAAAGTAACCATAGAGGCAAAAGAAGATTGGGGAGCGGATAAAAAATATGAAGAATATAGAGAAGGAAAACATAGAGATGATAGAAATGAAAGTTATCAACTAGGAATGCGTATAGCAAATGACCTGAAACATGATAAAATCTACTCTATAGATGCTACTACCTTTAGTTCAGATTTAGAAAAGAAGTATCCCGAAATGATGAAGGAACTTACAGAAGGATATGATTTTAAGTCAGATGATCCTTATACTCAGATGGTACAGAAGTCATTTGATGAGTCTACTCAATTTCCTTCAAAAGTGAATATTCTAGATTATATTAAATATATGAATACAATAGAAGGGCATAAAAATAATTATGGCGCTTATTTAATAGGTGATTTTAAATTGGAAGATAATAGAGGTGCTGATTTTTTATCAATATGGTGGTATAATCGAAATCTACGGATGTTTAGAAAAATTCAGCAAATAGATCAAAATAAGGAAGATAGAATACTGGTAATTGTAGGTAACGGACACGCATCTGTGCTCAGACATCTTTTTGAATACTCACCAGAGTATGATTTTATAGAGTTTAGCAGTTTATGAGGTGACTTAGAAAAATACCAGATTAATAATAAACAAAAATATCGAACGCACAGCGCTCGATATTTTTGTTTATTAAAGTAAATTTAATATACGTGATATAATTAATACTAAAACTGATCATTATTTCACAGTAACTGCACTCTTTTTTAACTTAATAATACGTAGTTTATCTAACAGTAGCATGATAAAATATGTAGGATCAATTTCGTGCCATCTCACACCACCAAAATTAGCTCTACCACTATGTTTATGATGATTATTATGATAGCCTTCGCCCATCATCAAGAAATCAATTGGTAATAGGTTTTTAGAAGTGTTATCGACTTTAAAATTAGTGTATCCTATGATGTGTCCAAACCAATTAATAATGACTCCGTGTATAGGTGCCATAAAGAAAGCTACTGGTAAAAACATCCAATGCCACCAAACCGAAGCAAAAAAATAAAAGAATATAATATATCCTAAACCCCAAGCAATTCTAGAAAAATTGGAGCTAGCAAAACTATCAAAAGATTTCCATTGAGGAGTGTTTTTAGTAAACTTGGTATCAAGCGAAATTCTTTCATTATTAATATCCTGATATATATTTTTGGTACGCCACATCATACTAAACATATTATTATCATATTTAGGAGAATGTGGGTCTTTTTCTGTATCTACAAAAGCGTGGTGCATGCGGTGCATCACACCATAACCATAAGCACTTAGGTAATTAGATCCCTGACACACCCAAGTAAGAAAAAAACATACTTTTTCAGTAAAATTAGACATAGTGAATGTCTGATGTGCTGCATACCTGTGTAAAAAGAAACTTTGAAAAAATAAACCTGTATACCATAATACAAGCATAAAAATTAGAATAGCCATTTTTAATATGATGTTGAGTTTGTAATTATTTTAAATAGTAAACATCTTAACTAAAAATCCAATGCTGACTACTTTAGATACCTAGAAAAGAATACTACAAAAGTAAGGATATAAACTAGATGGATATCGTTATATTAAAGTTATATTTTCTATAATACTATCTATATATAAAGATTAAGGGAAATAACTTTTGATCAAGATAGATTCCAATCATAATCTTCTTAGATTTGATAAACAATGTTAACAATTAATACACAATGATTCAATCCTATAAACAACGTCCGAAGTTAGAAGAAAGGTATGATACGATTATTATAGGATCTGGAATGGGAAGCCTTACTGTAGGAGCTATTTTGGCTAAAGAAGGGCAGAAAGTACTTATCTTAGAAAGTCATTATACAGCTGGTGGTTTTACACATGTATTTAAGCGTAAAGGATATGAATGGGATGTTGGGATTCATTATATAGGTGGTGTACAACAAGAGAATAGTCCTATACGAAAACTGTTTGATTATGTATCTGATAGTAAGTTAAAATGGGCTGATATGGGAGAAGTATACGATCGTATCATTATAGGCGATAAATCATATGATTTTGTAAAAGGTGTTGAGAATTTTAGAAACCAAATGGTCAGCTATTTCCCTGGAGAGGAAAAAGCAATTGATGGTTATATAAGCTTGGTTTTTAAGGCTAATAAAGTAATGGGATCTTTTTATAAAGAAAAAGCATTACCTGATTTTGTACGTTTTATAATCGGTGGGTTTTTAAAAAGACCCTATTTAAAATATGCAGATCAAACTACCTATCAGGTACTTAGCAAGCTTACCAAAAATGAAGAATTGATTAAAGTATTATCGGCACAATATGGTGATTATGGTTTACCGCCAAAACAAAGTAGTTTTGCGATGCACGCCTCTGTCGCTAGACATTATTTTGGAGGAGGTAACTTTCCCATTGGCGGGTCTTCCAGAATTGTGGATACCATAGATCCTGTTATAGCAGCTTCCGGAGGTACAATATTAATAAATGCAACTGTAGATGAAGTGATTATAGAGAATGATAAAGCGAAAGGAGTTAGAATGATTGATGGAAAAAAATTTTATGCTAATATGATCATTAGTGGAGCAGGAGTCTTTAATACGTTCGATAGGTTAATTCCTAAAGCTATAGGTGTTAAACATAAATTACACGAAAAGTTACAGAAAGTGACACCATCAGTTTCTCACGCTTGCCTATATATGGGGTTTAAGAGTTCTCCAGAAGAACTAAGATTGCCTAAAACAAATTTTTGGATCTATCCGAAAGAAGGAGATCACGATAGTTGTGTAGATCGATACTTAAAGGATGAAGAATCTCCGTTTCCTGTGGTATATGTTTCCTTCCCGTCAGCCAAAGATCCTGATTGGTCTAATAGATATCCTGATCGAAGTACAATCGATATCATTACGCTTGTGCCTTATGAAACGGTTTCAGAATGGAAAGATACACGTTGGATGAAGCGTGGAGAATCTTATGAAGCTTGGAAAGAAAAGATTGCCCAACGTCTGATGAAAGAACTTTTTAAACAAATTCCTCATTTGGAGGGACAGGTGGATCATTATGAACTTTCTACACCACTGAGTACGCAGCATTTTGTGAATTATGAAAGGGGAGAGATTTATGGGATCGACCACACTCCAGACCGTTTTCGTCAAAAATTTTTACAACCTAGAACTCCGATTAAAGGTTTGTACCTAACGGGGCAAGACATTGTTACAGCTGGTGTTGGAGGAGCACTATTTGCAGGGGTTGTAACTGCATCAGCTGCTACACGAAAAAACTTCAAGAATAAGATTTTTGGATAGTTTGTTAGGAAAAAACTGTACGTTATTAAACTAGAAGAATTGCGTATATTTAGAATTAACAATTAAAACTTCGGATATGGCAGCAACGAATAATACAAGAAAAGAATATACGAATGGAGAACTCACCATTGTATGGAAACCAGAAAAGTGTGTTCATGCTGGAGTTTGTGTAAAGACACTCCCAAAAGTGTATGACCCTAAGAGAAAACCTTGGATTCAAGCAGAAAATGCTTCAACAGAAGCATTAAAAAGTCAAATAGAAACTTGTCCTTCTGGTGCATTGAGTTATTTTAAGAATACTTGAGATATATTTTAAGATTTAGTATGGAGTATATAAAAAATGCCTGAAAATTATTTTCAGGCATTTTTATTTTTTTAAAGCTCCCAAGAATGATAGCAGTCACAAATGTATTCGATCATACCGGGATCACAAGGCGGAGCAAACGGACAAGGTGTAGTAATACCATTTCCCATAATCTCTTTTTGTTGATTCTTGTTTAATACTTTAGCACTGTTTAAGTTTAAAATGTATTTTAACATAATTAAGGTTTTAAGAGTTAAAATTTATTATAAGTATTTACCTGTATAACAACAAAACTATACGCTTAATTGTTTGAATTTTCCCTAAGTATTATAAAGTTTTATTAAAGTTATTGTGCTGCTTAAAAATACCCCAATGCTTTTTTTACTGCTTCTTTATATTTTCTGCCTACAGGAACCTTATTTCCTTTTAATTCTATTTCTATTGGAGAAAAAGCATCGATATGGTCTACTGATATTAGAAATGATCTATGAACTCTAAGGAATTTATCAATTGGAAGTATACTTTCTATTGAAGATATGGGTCTATGGGCAATGATTTCTTTTGTATTAGTCTTAACTTTGATATAACTTTTTAAGCTTTCTATGTAGAGAATATCTTTAAGATATATCTTTTGCATCTTTTTTAATACCTTAAGATATATATAAGGTTTATCTTCTAAGCTATTATTTTGTATTTCAGTACGTGTTTCTTGTATAGGTTTTGATTGACGATATACTTTGTTAACAGACTTCAAAAATCTAGAAAACTCTATCGGTTTTAGGAGGTAATCAATGGCATCCAGATTGTATGCATCTATAGCATGATCTTTGTATGCAGTAGTAAAAATAACGGTGGGAGCAGGAGATAAATCTTTAAGAAACTCTATTCCTGTAATCTCAGGCATTTGTATATCTAAAAAAATAAGGTCTATATCTTCTTTATGCAACACATTAAAAGCTTCGTGAGCACTGCTACATTTAGCAATTAATTCCAGATCATCAATACGTGAAATAAAATTTTCTATTATATCTCTTGCTAGTGGTTCGTCGTCTACGACAAGACATCTTATTTTTTGGTCATGCATTTTGTGTCAAATAAGATTTAATGTTAATACTATTTTGTAATATGATACTGTTTCATTTTGTATCAGCTCATATTTATCTTTATACAGTAATTCTAAGCGTTTTTGTACATTAACTAAACCAACTCCTGTTTCGTCACCTTTATTTTTAGTGGAGTTTATTTTTTTAGTATTGTAAACCGTCATTGTCAGTACATCCTTATCACTTATAACACTTATTTCTATAGTGGATACTTTATCATTACTAATCCCGTGTTTAAAGGCATTTTCTACAAAAGGCATAAGGATAAATGGTGCTATTTTACTATCCTTATTCATACTTGTTGTAAAATGAATAGTATTCGTACTATTAAGTCTTAGCTTCTCCAGATCAATATAATTTCTTAGATATTCTATTTCTTTTGACAATGGTACCTTGGGCACATTAGCTTCATATAACATATATCTCATCAATCCTGATAACCTAATTAGCGCATCTTCTGCGTCATCAGATTTTTTAATAATTAAAGAATATAAATTATTTAACGTATTGAACAAAAAATGTGGATGTATTTGATTTCGAAGCTGAGTTAATTCTGATTTAAACTGTTCTCTTTCTAGAGTTAAAGTTCTTTTTTGCTCTTTGTTGTAAAATTTTATGAATACAAAGATGATAGGAATAATAGCTGCGCGATTAATGTCAAACAAATTTCCCATAATTTCGGATAATGTAAACATATCATAAACTTTCCATTCTGGAAAAAAATGTGCCCTGCTTACATCCCAGATAGGTCTTTGGACAAAAACGGTCACTAGTACTAACCAAATCGAGTAGCTTATACCAAATATGAAGATATTTTTTTTGAAATAAAACTTAGGAATTAATATATACAAGGTTACATACACAAGTAACATTCTTGCAGGTAATAATAAACATTGGACAATAATAGCAATGGAGTAATTATCATCAAAACTTCCCCAAATAAACCCTAAAAAAAGATTGAACCCCAACCAATAAAGAACATGTCTGCTAATTCTATAGGGAAGCTTATTGTTACTTAAAAAATCCGTCATTATAGATGTTATGGTGGAAAAATAAGAATAAAATTTTAAAACGGTTGCTATTTCATTAGGTCTAATAACAGACTGCAACTATCTGTACACAAACAACCATTTATCGTTTATGAACATCGTTATATCATTAAAATATAAGTAGAAACTGAAATAACATAAATAACCTGTTTTTTGTTACTCTACGCTGTTGTTTGTTCAATCAATTTTCAGACGCTGTTCATTTTTGATAATATGTACTCTAATTCAAACAATTAGTACAAAATGTCTATGATCTTACTTAAAGAAAAATTGCTTCTTTATAAGTGGTGTATTGCCATAACCACATATCTAATGATTAGAAAATCATAGGATGAAATTAATTCTCCCTAATCGCACTTATGAAAACTACCTACTGCTTAACTAGCTATTTAATTTAAACTCTTAGAACAAAATTAGTGTATGAAAACAAAACAAAAACTAGTATTTCTTTTAGTCACTTTCATTTCCTTTGGGGCTTTTGCACAAAACCAGGTTAGTGGAATCATAACAGAAAAATCTACTGGGAATTCTATCCCCAGAGTTAATATTATTATTAAAGGAACAAGCAATGGAGCTGTGTCGGATTTCGATGGAAAATATAGTATTGATGCAACTACCGGAGATGTATTAGTATTTTCTTATTTAGGATTTAAGAATTTTGAATTAGTTGTTGATGCTATTGTTATTAATATTGTATTGGAAGAAGATGCAGCATCATTAGACCAAGTAGTTCTTATTGGGTACGGTACAACAACCGTAAAAGATGCTACTGGAGCTATAGAAAAAGTAGATTCTGAAGATTTTAATCAAGGAGCAATTTCTTCTCCAGAACAATTAATTACAGGAAAAACCGCGGGAGTTAATGTAATTCCTCCAGGAGGACGACCAGGACAAGCAGGAACTATTAGTATTAGAGGAGGTAACTCTTCTTTATCTGCAAATAATAGTCCATTGGTAGTAATTGATGGAGTGCCAATAGATCAGGGAACAACAGGAGGTAATGGAGTATCGGCACTTAATGCTATCAACCCTAATGATATAGAGAGTTTTGTAGTGTTAAAAGATGCATCATCTACCGCTATATATGGATCCAGAGCTTCAGCTGGTGTTATATTAATTACTACCAAAGGCGGAAAATTAAGCTCTCCTTTTAGAATACAAGTAAATACTACAGGTTCTATAGGAATGGTACAACGAAAAACAGATGTACTTAATGCTGATGAATATAGACAAGTGGCTGCTAATAGTCAAAATGCAGCATTAATTCTGCCGTTATTAGGAAATAGTAATACAGATTGGCAGAATGAAATCTTACAAGAGGCAGTTGGTACGGATACTAACATTACACTCACACAAGGTTTTGGCAGTACATCGTATAGAGTTTCTGCAGGATATACTACACAGGAAGGCCTTGTGAAAACTTCTAAATTCGAACGTAGTTCTGCTTCTATAAATCTGCTTCAGAAGTTGTTTGATAACAGTCTATCTGTAGATATAAATATTCGTGGAGCACTTACTCAGGATGATTTTGCAAATGGAGGGGCATTAACAGCAGCAGCACAATTTGATCCTACCCAATCCGTATTTAGTGGATCTAATCAATATGGTGGATATTGGGAATGGTTACAACCTAATGGTAATCCCGAACCACTAGCTCCAAGAAATCCTGTTGGATTGTTACAACAGTTAACTAACATTGCAGAGACAGAGAGAGCACTAGGAAATATTAAATTTGATTATAACGCTCCATTTTTAGAGGGACTGAATGCCAATATAAATTTTGGATTTGATTATAATGAAGTAAGTGGTAAAACAAATACACCTGTATCTTCTGCTTCAGGGTTTCTTTCTCAAGGCACCTTAGGTGATTATGGAAGTATCAGAAGAAGTACATTAGTTGATTTGTTCTTAAACTATAAAAAGGAAATTGAAAGTATACACAGTAATATTGAATTAACTGCAGGACATACATTTCAGAAGTTTTATAGAAAAAATTACAATAGTACTACGCCAACAGTAGGAGCACCTATAGAAAATAGCTTTGCCACACAAAACGCATTAGAATCCTATGTTACTCGATTGCGATATTCTTACGATAGCAGATACCTTTTAACTTTAAGTTATAGATCAGATGGGTCCTCTCGATTTAGTGAAGACAATCGTTGGGGTAATTTTTATGCAGCGGCACTGGCCTGGAATATTTCTGAAGAAAATTTTCTAAAAAAATCTGAAATCATTTCCAATCTAAAACTACGGTTAGGATATGGAGAGACGGGTCAACAGGAAATTGGTGTTGATTTTGGATATTTACCAGTATATGTAAACGGTGCGGATAATCAACAATACCAGTTGGGTAGTACATTTTATAATACGGTACGTCCACAAGGATATGATGAAAATATAAAATGGGAAGAATCTGAAACTTATAATATTGGTTTAGACTATGGGTTTCTAAAAAATCGAATTTCTGGAAGCATAGAATATTTTACTAGAGAAACTAACGATGTATTAAACTTAATCCCAATACCATCGGGAACAAATCTGACCAACCAACTAACAACAAACATTGGAGATTTAGAGAATAGTGGTTTTGAGTTTACTATAAGCTCTGATATCATCAGAAAAAAAGATCTAAACTGGAATGTAAGTTTTAATGCATCTTATCTTACTAATGAAATTGTAAAACTGAATATTGTAGATGATCCTTCATTTATAGGTGTTCCAACTGGCTTTATTGCAGGAGGTATAGGAAATACAGTACAAATACATAGAGTAGGTTCTCCACAACGATCTTTTCTTTTATACAAACAAGTATACGATAACAATGGAAGACCCTTAGAGGGTGTTTATGAAGATATGAATGGAGATGGGGTGATAAATACAGCAGATTTATATGTAAATGAAAGCCCAGCTGCAGATTATTTATTTGGTCTATCTTCTAGTACTAGTTATAAAAATTGGGACCTGAGTTTTACCATAAGAGCTAGTATAGGGAACTATGTCTATAACAATGTAGCATCCTCAACAGGAAATGAGTTTGGGTTACATTCTTTAGGAACGAATAGAAATGTTCACGTTTCTATATTGGATACCGGTTTTAGAAATAACCAATTATTATCTGATTATTACCTAGAAGATGCCTCTTTTTTAAAAATGGATAATATAACCTTGGGATATGATTTCAAGGACCTGATACAGGATGATAAAATCGGTTTAAGACTACAGCTAACTATGCAAAATGTTTTTACCATTACTGATTATGATGGTATTGATCCCGAAATTCCGAATGGGATTGATAATAACTTCTTCCCAAGACCTAGAAATATAGTGTTTGGAGCTAATATGAACTTTTAAAAAAAATGAACATGAAAGCAATTAAAATATTAAATAAACTAACGAATATCTCTGCAGTTCTGATACTACTGATGCTATTGGTTTTAGCTTCTTGTGCTGATGAACTGGACTTAGAACCATTAAGCGCTCAAACATCAGAAGTTACTTTTGAAAACCCGGAAGCATACAAACAGTTTTTAGCTAAGATTTATGGTGGTATTTCTCTAACAGGACAGGATACCAGTGGAAATTTTGATGACATAGCAGGAATCAATGGTAATTTCTCGAATTATTTACGCTTGCTATTTACAACTCAGGAACTAGCAACGGATGAGTCGATTATTGCCTGGAATGATCAGACAATTCATGATATTCACAATCACGTATGGACATCTTCTGATATATTCATAACTGCAATGTATGCAAGAGTTTATTTTCAGGTAGGACTGGTTAATCAGTTTTTAAGAGAAACAGAATCTGGTGTACTTGATGAAAGAGGTAATGTGGATGCCACATTAAGAGAAGAAATTGCAGGATTTAGAGATGAAGCACGTTTTATGAGGGCTTTTAGCTATTGGCATGGAATTGATATGTTTGGAGATATTCCTTTGGTTGATGAGAATGATCCCGTTGGAGCTTTTTTTCCTGAACAAATGTCCAGAATTGATATGTTCAATTATATAGAGTCCGAATTGTTAGATATTGAAACGAGATTACCAAATCCTCGTCAGAATGAATATGGTAGAGCTGATAAAGGAATTGTATGGATGTTACTAGCAAAATTGTACTTAAATGCAGAGGTGTATACAGGTACAGGAAGATATACAGATGCTTTTGAGTATACGAATAGAATCATTAATGGCGGATATGGTTTAGTATCTAATTATAATTATCTATTCTTGGCTGATAATGATCGGAATGGAGCAGAAGCTGAAATTATATATCCAATACTTTTTGATGGAATTGCTAATGGATCTTTTGGAGGAGCAACATATTTAGTTCATGCCGCTATCGGTGGAGATATGAATCCCGCTGATTTTGGAGTGAACTCGGGATGGGACGGTCTTAGGAGTACCAGTGCTTTCGTAGACAAGTTTGATGATATCTCAGGAAATACAGATACAAGAGCAATGTTTCATACCGGTGGTCAAACGTTAGAAATAGAGAATCCATTTGATTTTAGACAGGGATATGCAGTAACCAAATATCGTAATGTAGATGTTAATGGAAATATAGGCTCTGATGCTTCAGGAAATAACGTAGATGTTAATTTTCCAATGTTTAGATTGGCAGATGCGTATCTGATGTATGCCGAGATATTTCTTAGAGGCGGCGGCGGAGATGCTAATACTGCAATTGGATATATCAATGATCTAAGAGAACGTGCGTATGGTGATCCTAGCGAAAATATTTCTATAGCGGATCTAAAATTAGATTTTTTATTAGATGAAAGATCCCGTGAATTATACTGGGAGTGCCATCGAAGAACTGATTTGATTAGGTTTGGACAATTCTCTGATCAAGGAATATGGCCCTGGAAAGGAAATATAGCTGCAGGAAGAACTACTGAGAAATTCAGAGATGTATATCCAATGCCAAGCGCAGAACTTAACGCAAATCCTAACTTGATTCCAACTCCCGGTTATTAACTAAATAGTATTAAATTATGAAAATTATATATAATAAAATAGTTATCGTATTCATAGCATTGCTATTCGCGATATCGTGTAAAGATAATGATGATCTAATAAAAATTTCTCCAACGGCATCCACGGGATCTGCAATTTTGTCGACAAATAGTATTGTATTAGATAGAAATAATGAAGAAGATGAAGCGCTAACAATCACTTTTCAAGAACCAGATTTTGGATATGATTCGGGTTCTATTGGTTATCAATTGTTATTTGATTTAGCAGATGGAGATTTTAGTTCAGCTGAAATTAAAGCAGTTGGGAATAATTTTTCTACAACTTTAATTACTTCAGAGTTGAATCAAATATTAATTAATTTAGGAGCTAATTCTGGAGAAGCATCAGAACTTTCTGTAAAAATAGAAACGGTACTATCAGGGGATACTAGCTGGTTTTCTGATGTAAGCAATCTAACAGTTACACCTTATGCATCGGCATTAGATTTATCATCCAGATGGGGACTAGTGGGTAGTGCGACTATAAATGGTTGGGATGGACCCGATATGCCATTTTATCAATCTACTGATGAAAATGATCCACAAGGTACTTTTGTTGCGTATGTAAATCTTACTGATGGAGCAATTAAAATTAGAGCAGATAATGTCTGGGATATAAATTATGGAGATAATGAACCGGATATTACCTTAGAATCCGGAGGAAATGATATTATTTTATCTGCCGGAATTTATAAAATAGTATTCAATGAAAATTCATTAAACTATTCAGTAGAACCTTATTCGTGGGGGTTAGTTGGAGATGCTACTGTGAATGGCTTAGATGGTCCAGATATGGTATTGACCTATGACCCCTTATTTGATGATTGGAAAGCAGAAGTAACACTTCTTGAAGGAAGCTTAAAGATACGATTCAATAATCTTTGGGATATAAATTATGGTGATGTAGATGATGATGGGGTATTAGAACAAGGAACACTAAATAATAATATTCCAGTTACTGCGGGAGACTATTTGATAATTTTTAATCCTAGAACATTAGAATACAGTTTAAAATAAAATTAACTAGCTAAAAATAACATAGTATATAAGTGAGGTTTTCATCTTTTAATTGTTTTAGATAAAGCCCGTTTGTTTGTTCTGAATTAGTTTTTATTTCATTTCAACTGAAAAGGGGCTAGAACCACATGGTCCCTTTTTTTAAAATAGATTATTATCATATTTTATAAAACTATAAATGTTTAAAATAGTAACTTTTATAATTATTACTTTTCTATTTCTTGTAAAAAGTAGCGGGCAGGAAGCTAATTTTTCTGAAGAATTATCATATCTAAAAAAGCAAGGTGCTGATCCAATTTCTTATTTGATCAAAAAATTCAATGATTATGATTTTGTAATTCTAGGAGAAGATCATGCTATTAAGGATAATCTTGATTTTATAAAGGAATTAATACCCGAATTGTATGCCGCAGGTGTATATACCCTAGGAATGGAATTTGGTGCTTATGAAAAACAATCCGTTGTAGATTCATTAGTCCAGTCCAAAATATATAATGAGCAATTGGTAAGAGATGTAATGTACTTCTATAATGTAGGTTGGGCATATAAAGAATATATGGATATCTATAAAACTGTTTGGAAATTCAATAAAAACCTACCTCTGAAATCTAGAAAATTTAGAATACTTAACATTAGTTATCAATATGATTGGAGCGAATTTTTTGATATTCCAACACCAGAGAATATGTCCAAAGTATTTCATAAGGGACCACCAAATATGTTTAGAGCAAAAGTAGTAGAAATGGAAATAGCTAAAAAAGATGATAAAATCTTATTATTAGTAGGAACACCTCACGCTTTTACTAGGTATCAACAAGCATCTTTATCTGTTAATAGTGATAGTTTTTGTATCTACGATAACGGAAGTCTTGGAAACAGATTATATAACAAATATCCCTCTAGGGTTTTCTCTATTTTCTTGCACGGTCCTTTTTATAACAAACCGAACAAAACACCTTTTATGTTATCACCAGCCTTCGATAATATTGAAAAAATAGCTACTCTATATAATAACAAATCGGTGGGTTTTGATTTGCGAAACACACCCTTTGGAAACCTAAGAGATAATAGTATTTATGAAACTTGTTATCCACGTTTTAGATTGCATCAACTGTTTGATGGTTATATTTTTTTAGTACCATTCGAAAAGATGAAAAGCTGTACGATAGATATTGACTTTTTCAAAGGTAAAGATTGGATCACAACAAAAATGCACCTACCTGATCCACATTGGCATGAAGAGGTAAATAGCTTTGATGAATATTGGAAACAAATAAGGAATTATGGAGATATAAAATCTCGATATAAAACATTGATTAATAAATAATAATATTCTTATGAAACAAATTATAAGAGGTATGCAAATATCAATTTATGTAATACTCTTTAGCGTAGTTGTAGTTGCACAAGAATCAAAAAAAATTAAAATAGGAACAGAATATACTATCCAGTCAGAAATTCTAAAGGAAAAGAGGAGCTATATTATTAGTCTTCCAGCATCATATGATAATACTAAGAAAACCTATCCGCTATTGGTACTTTCTGATGGGGATTATAGATTTTTATATACATCTGGACTTGTTGAATATTTAAGTAAAAAAAATAGAATACCTGAAACTATTATAGTAGCAATACCCAATATCGATAGAACCAGAGATCTTACGCCAACAAATATTATTTATGCTAATAATAGCGGTGGAGGTAAGAATTTTTTAGATTTTATAGAAAAAGAGCTTTTAGCAGAAGTAGATAAAAAATTTAGAACTAACTCGTATAGAATACTTACAGGACATTCATTGGGAGGGCTTTTTGCAGGTTATGCTTATCTATCAAATAGTACATTTAATGCTTATATAGCTACAGATCCAAGTTTTTGGTGGGATTCTCAATTATTAGTAAAAAAGATTCATCCAGATCTGGTAAAGAACATCAAATATAAACCTATTTATATTTCTAGTGCAGATAATTATAAAAGTAACCCAAAAGGTGTTAGTGCTATGCGTAATGCTCACGAACTCTTTAGTGTTACATTAAGAAAACATGGAGTTCCAAATTCTAATGTAAAACTTGAATATTTCGAAGATGAAAATCACGGGACATCTGCTTATAGAAGTCTATATTATGGATTGCTTTATGTGTATGATTCTTTAGGATTAAAAAATACAATTGAATAATAACAGCGGTTGAAAAGGAAGTATTATTTCTTTTCAATTTATATACATAGAATACATGCATCTACATAAATTACTATTAGGCTTTGCATTCTTGATAAGTACAATTTATATTTTTGGACAAGAGGGTAAAGGAATCTACCTAAATACATCAGAACACTCAGTATTTTCAGAATGGGTATATAAAGAAATGCATTATACCGTGAGTCTTCCGCCTTCTTATGAAAATAGTACTACTTCAAGTTATCCCGTGATCTTTCTTTTAGAAAGTGATTATCATTTACATTATACAAGTACAACAGTTGAGGTAATGAGTAAGGAAGGTCAGATACCAGAAATGATAATTGTAGGGATTCCAGTATATGACAGTAAAAAAAAATACTTTATAGAGGATGAAACGTTAAGCGAAATCGACCTTAAGATACGGGATAATATCAGGATGAATGATAAAAAATTTTTTAAGTTTCTTGAAAAAGAATTACTTCCTGAAATCAATAAAAACTTTAGGACTAAAAAATATAATCTATTGGTTGGCAATATATCAGATGGTCTTTTGGTTACCGAAGCGTATTTAAATAATAGTATATTTAATTCATATATAGCTATAAACTCAGGTTTTTGGAAAGAGGATTTATCTACAATTAATAGGATAGATACTACGTTAACGAATGCCATAAAAAAGAAACGGTTTTATTTTTCTGGTTTCGATAATGTAAAAAGTGCAAAGAATACAGAGGTCGATATCAGAAATAACCAAGAATATCTATATTCATTACTTAAAAACAAAGGGATACCCTATAGTAATCTAAAGTTTCAGGTTTTTGGCGAAGAAAGTAATGAAAGTATTTCTTTAATAAGTTTATACCACGGACTTCGATTTATTTTTGAAGATTATGTATTGCCAATGTCAGCTGATATAACTATAGATGTTGTTGTTAATCATTATGATACATTGTCCGAAAATTTAGGAGTTAGTTTCTTACCTCCCGAAAATGTGGTGAATATGATTGCCTGGACTAAATTTAATGGAAATGAGAGAAAAGAAGCTTATAAACTTTTTAATTTGAATATTAGAAACTACCCATTATCTCATACCGCATACGAAATGCAGGGATATGCGTATAACAATGAAGGTAAGTATAAAGAAGCCATTATAAGTTTTGAAAAATCTCTGAAAGTAAATGCTAATAACAATGAAAGAATTGTAAAGTTGATAGAAGATCTTAAAACAAAAAAATAATAATATCATTTATAAAAATGATATTGCTTCTATGTGTAAACAGGCAATATAAAGTCTAATAGTACGTATCAATTGACCTAAGCTCAAAAGAGGAAAAAAGATTCGAGGGTTTTCTCGATAGCGCATTGTGAGTTTGCTATTAGAATCGAGTTAAAGGTCATAATATAAGATTTGTAGTAATGAATACGGATACCTATAACCTCCGAACAAAAAAAACCTTATGGTTTTGAAGGCTTGATACCTACATAATGTATTATTAATCGGGTTAAAGAATATAAAAGAATCCAGATATAGATCATATTTTTGTTTTAGGTCATAAGCCTTATTATGTAGACGAGAAAACAGAAACAAGGCATAAGGGAATTCCTGAGGGGCCAGTTCTTTGGCCGGAACTTCAAAAAAATAAAGCCTTAGCGATGTTGTCAGCTTACGTTCATGATTATCAGCGTATGCAACCAAAGGGTAAGGGCACCTATCAGATCATAGCAGGAAACTGTGGAAGTGATGGTTCTGCTGATTTTTTTTCTATAGTACGATTCATATTATGAGTAGTGGAGAGATCCAGTTTATTTCTAGAGGGTTTGATAAAGGAAACCCTTATTATCAGGATGTGTCTGGAAATCTTATGAAAGTACAAGATAGTGCAATACTAAGTTGGTCTAAGAATGCTAATCCGTATCAAAATAATAAGGAAAAAGTCAATTTTTGTAAAATAACATCAATTTTTATAAAATGGGATATCAATGTTCTGATTAGATTTGTGTTAAATGAAGATAAATAGCATATCTCAATTAGCATAAGTCTAAATCTGTAATATCTAAGGTTTTTATTGTATTTTAAAAGAAGTATGTGATACTATATCAGCTAAATACAATGAATAGAAAGAGGTTTTTTATAAAATTAAGAGCAATATTAATACTAGTTTTTTTTTATCAGGCTTCTGGATTTTGTCAGGATGGTAAATCTATAAGAGAACGTATTGATAGTCTACAAGTTCTTTTGCAATCCAAACAATCAGATAGCCTACCTATTTTCATAAACCTGACGGATTGTTATAATAATCTCCAAAATGATTCCGCTAGTATTTATATAAACAAATCCCTATCTGTATTAAATACAGTTATTTCTGATAACAAGAAACTTTATGAAGTACTAACACAAAAACATTTGTTCTTTGTGCAAAAGTATGCAATGGATAGTATAAAAAAGATAAACTTTAAGAGATTAAATATTGCTAATGGAATTGAGGATGATAAACTAATTTTTGATTGCTATAGCGATATTGCAGCATATCACGTTGTAATGAGAAGATTTGATTCAGCAACTTATTTTTTTGATAAGGCTAAATTGATTTTACCTGAAATTAAAAATAAGGAATCGATAGCAAGCTATTATACAAATTTAGGAATGTTTAATGCAGAAAAGGGAGATTTTGATCCTGCAATTAAAAACTACATAAAAGCTTTAGAAATACACGAGAGCATTAATGACATATTTGCACTTGCTTCCATATATAATAGTATTGCTGTCCTGTCTTGGCATACAAGCGAAAAGGAAAAAGTTATTTATTACGTAAAAAAATCACTTCATTACAGTAGGATAATAGGAAACGAAGGACTCATTTGTACTAATTTGTATAATTTGGGTAGTTGTTATCTAGAATTAAAGAATACTAAAGCTGCTTCAAAATTTTTAAATGAGGCTTTAGTATATGCAAATAAATTAAGGTTAGATTATATGAAAGCTGATATATATAATAACCTGGGAGCTATTTCTGTTTTAGATAAAAAAGATTATGCAACGGCTATTATATATAATAAAACTGCATTAGGGATTTATAAACAAACAGGTGATGAAAAACGATATATATCCACGTTACAGAATTTATCAAAACATTACCTTCATAAAGGCAATTATGAGAAATCTAAGGCGATAATTGATAGTGCTATAGTATTATCAGATCAAAAACAAATTATCGAAGAAAAACCAGGTCTATATAAATTGTTGTCTGAAATTGATTCTACTCAAGGAGACTACCTTTCTTCTCTTACTAATTATAAATCATCCATACGAATAATGGATAGCTTAGAGAAGGTTAAAAATGCTGATAATATAAAAGAACTCCAGGTTAAATTTGAAACTTCTGAGAAAGAAAAAGAGATTACTAGTTTAAATAGTGAAAATAAAATAAAGGAATTAAGAATCATACGCCAACGATATCAAAACTATATTCTGTGGGCAATTTTAGGAATGTCAATTATTGCTGTAGGAAGTATGCTTTTTCAATACAGAATAAAGAAACGTAATAATAAACTATTGTCTATTAAGAATGAAGAGATAGAGGAGAAGAATCAGATCCTGATAGATAAAAGTGCTCAATTAAAGAAAGCATTAGGAGAAAAAGAAGTCTTACTAAAAGAGGTACATCATCGAGTAAAGAATAATCTGCAGTTAGTTACAAGCATATTGAATCTACAAGCAGACCGTCTTAATGATAAAAAAATTGAAGCTTTTGTAGAAAGAAGCCAAAGTAGGATTACGTCTATGGCATTGGTACATCAGATTCTATATTCTAATGATAAAATTGAACGAATAGATTTTCACAAATATTTATTGAAATTAGTAAAAGCAGGATATGATTCCTTTGACCTTAATGATCAAAGAATAAAATATAGTATAGATGCCGAAGAATTTTATTTTCATATAGATACAGCAATACCCTTGGGAATTATCGTTAATGAATTGGTACATAATGCTTTTAAATATGCTTTTAAAGGAAAGAAAGCAGGGGTATTAGCAATTACAATATATAAAGAATCAGAAAAAATTGCGATCCTCATAGAGGATGATGGTATTGGGATTTCGAAAGAGGATGCTAATAAAAAATCTTCATCTTATGGTCTGAAACTGGTAGCTTTATTAGTAAGGCAAGTAAATGGGAAAATGATTGTAAGTCAAAATAATGGAACATCGATTAAAATTTTATTCGAACCTTAAAAAGCGTAAAACAATCATGTCTAAAAAAATACTAATTGTAGAAGATGAGTTAATCATAGCTGCAGACCTAGCACGTATTCTAAAAAATAATAACTGGAATCCTATAGCAACTTGTACTAGTGCTGAGGAAGCTTTGGAAAAAATAATGGTATTATCTCCAGATATGGTACTCATTGATATTAATTTAAGAGGAAAAAAGCTAGGAACTGATGTTGCTAATTATTTACTAGAAAAGGATACCATTCCTTATATTTTTATCACATCGCTTTCTGATAAGTTAACATTGGATGAGGTTAAGAAAACCAGACCTATGGGGTACATTATTAAACCATTTAAACCGGAAACTATTATTTCTACTATAGAAATAGCTTTTTCTAATCATAAACACAGAAAATTAGACCCAGTTCGTAATTCTGAAACTCCAGCAAGCGATGTTCCATTTAAACTTAGGAAAGTAACAGATTACATTGCTAATAATTTAGATAAAAAATTAGTAGTAAAAGAATTATCCGAAATGACGGATTGGCAACAACATCATTTTATAAGAAATTTTAAAACCTATATCGGTTCTACGCCTTATCAATATATATTAGAGCAAAAGATCAGTAAAGCAAAATCATTACTTACCGAAACAAATCTACCAATATCTACAATTGCCTATGATTTAGGATTTCAGAGTCATTCTAATTTTAGTGTGACTTTTCAGAAAAGTGTAGGGACAAATGCAGAAAATTATAGACGAAGTTTTAAAAGTAGATAATTTTAGTCTTTTAAATTTGAATTATTTTTTTTTCAATAATCCATTCTTTTTCAGTTTAATAAGGACATAAGTAATGTAAAGATTAGCGCTCGTTAAATACATTAAGGTATATAATTTAGTCATTTATAGTAAAGCGCACACAACTTTAATAAACTCTTTTTTAATACAATAGCATAAATTTGTAATAGAAATATTTCTAATAAAACAAGAAATTTTAATAAGTACAGAAAAAGCTATTATCTGATCAGTTTTCTAAATTATTATTTTTTGTAAACTATTAAAATAAGTTAAAATCTTAAAACCAAAAACAATGATAAATTATAAAAAAATTTTTTATTTAATGTCGTGTGTACTAATGTTATCATTAGGTATTACATCTTGCGAAAGCGAAGAAACGGAAACAAATTCAATTGAGGCTCAGATTGAAATCGATGATAAGGCTATTGAAAGCGATCCAGATTACTTAGCATTAGAAAAATTACTTATCAATAATATTTCTTTAGTTCAGTCTTCTTTAAAAAGCAATAATGTTTCTCTTGTAGAATATAAGAAAGTTATTATAGCTAAAGATGAGGAAAAAATGCAAGAAATTTTTAATAATAATCAGGTGAAAATTTCAGAGAATTTTCTTTTAGCAAAAATGCATTATGAAAGTTTAATTTTAAAATTTCCTCAAATTAAACAAGAAGTAGGAACTGGTGTAGATTATAATAACTTGTCTAAGTCTGAGGCAGAAAATCTATTCCAAAACTTAGATAAATCGGATTTCTTAGATGTTTCTTTTGTTGGGAAAAACAATAGACGTTGTGGTTGGAGATATATTACTTGTTTATTAGCAGTGGGATTACCAGCATGGGCTTGTGTAATAGGTGGTTCTCCTACTATTGTTGTATCTGCTGCTTGTATTGCTGGATATGGTGCTGGTGCTATACTTTGCATGGATTCTTATTGTTGGGTTTTCTAAATAATTCGTAACAAAAATATTCAATCAACGGAGCTGTTTATTTAAACAGCTCCGTTTTTATATATAGTTAGTCATTACAATCTAAAATCGAATGGATGCATTATTTATAAAAGATCTCATACAACATCTACAAATTGAAAAAAATACTTTTTTAAGAAAAGTTATTTTTAAGTTTTTTTTGTAAACAAAGTTAATGTCAATTTTTATAAAATGAGAGCATTTTTTATAAAGCAATAACTGGATATCAACTGTAAATTTGCACCGTTAAATAATAAAGGTTAAATATTTAAATAACAATAGGTTATGAGGTTAAATTTGAAGTCATTTGTAATGTCAGTATTTGTTTTTTTAGTAGTATTATTTATTTCTTGTGAAAAAGAGGAGGTAGTAAACGAAACTAGTTTAATAAATGAAGGAAATTTAAATTTTCCAAAAATAAGTGATGTGAAAATTATGTACGGAGGACAGTGGGTGCCTGCTGAAATAACGGAAAATAATGAGTATATTATAGAAGGAGATATTATTGTGGAACCTGATGGTATCAATAAATCAATCGGTTTTTCTGATTTACAAAGAAGATGGCCAAATAAAACAGTTAATTATGTAATTTCTCAACAATTCCGAGATAGAGATGCATTAAGGCCCAATGACATGAATGGTATGTTGATTAGAGCGATGCATGAATGGAAAGCTAAGACTGGTATTGAATTTGTGCAAGTCAACCCGGTTAACACTTTGGATTATGTAGAAATAATGGAGGGTGGAAGTGCTGCCGAAACTGGATATAGAAATAGGAGACAAACTTATTACATATCTTCTGCAGCAAATTATGGTGTATACTTACACGAATGGGGACATGTTCTTGGTTTACTTCACGAACATACAAGACCTGATAGAGATAATTATGTTGTTGTTCATCCTGATTTAAAACTAAAAGCTGCCTATTTTCGTGCAGGCTCTTCAAATACGACATTATACACATCACAATTGGATTTTAATAGTGTAATGTTATATCCATCTGCTCCATACAGTAATACATATGATTTGGTAAGAAAAGACAACGGACAACCTTTCGAAGCGATAGGTTATAGTCAAGGAATTTTATCAGAAGGAGATATTAATACCATAAACTCTATGTACTCTGATGAAAACAATTGTGATTCTAGTGGTAATTTACCAAACGATGTCTCATGTGATCATTGGGCTTATAATGAAATTAAGTTTATGTGGCAGAATGGTTATATAGTGGGGGATGGTACATCATTTAATCCCGAAGAAATATTAAGTAGAGCTCAATTTGCGGCTCTTGTAGCGAGTGTTATTAACCCAGTTCCAATACGTTCAGCAAGAAATTTTATTGATGTACCGACTAATCCTAATAGACATTGGGCTTACGATGCTATTTCAAAAACTTATAGAGGTGGATATATGAGTGGAGTTTCTAATATTTTGTTTAATCCCGATGGAAAATTAACAAAAGAACAATTAGTAGTTGCGATTGCATCTGGTAATGGACTTTTAGGAGGGAATAGTAGTCATTTAAGTTTATTTTCTGATCCAGATTCGATTTCCGATTGGGCAATAAGTGGAGTTCAGCACGCAACAGCAAATAACTATGTAACCAATTATCCAGTCAAACAACAATTTAGAGGTAAATTATTTGTTACAAGGTCTGAGGCGGCTATGATTTTTTACCAAGTACTAGTCGATCATGGTATAGCACCTTTCAGAAACAATCCATATTTAGTGACACGATAATAAAATAGGAAGATAGATGATATAAGAGAACTTAATAATCCTTCAGGAGTCTTTTTACACCTGGAGGATTATTTATATTACTAATCTTAATCATTCAGATCCCAGTTATATTCTAAATACTTAATTTTTATAGAATCATTAACTTTTGTATCGGTATACTGGTTAATAAAAGGAATAATTCCTTTCTTGAAATCAACACCATACCAATCGAATATTTTGCTTATTTCTAGATCATTTTCAGTAACCTTGTTTTTAGAAGGATCATTGATCCAAGCGCTAGAGAGTTTGCTTAATTGACTATTAAGCTTAGTAGGAGTAAAGGCTTCATTTAATAATTTAGGACAAGATACTGCTGCACAATTAAAAGCCACGTGTAACCTTGGTTCATTAAAATTAGGACGAACAATCGTATTTTCTATTTCATTTAAGGAGTATATTTCACTTCCTGATTTTATAAACTTCTTATCCCAAGGTTTCCCATTATTAATATCTTTAATACTCTTTACTGGATATGTACTAGCGACTAAGTGTATCGTTGAAGCGTTATATAAGTTAAACCAATATGCTAATTTTTCATTTTTTGTCCAATCTTTTTGTGGAGCAATATTCTGAAGATGTAGTAAATAAGTTTCTATTTGAGCAATATTAGCTTTAAAACCTTTATAGTTTACTTTTCCTGTAGTAGAAACATACTTTTTAGTCAATAGATTCCAAATGGTATGATCAGATTTAATTTTTTCTATTTCTTTTACTACAACCTTTTCTTTTGTTTCTTCATTTCTAGGAGTATCATCTTTAGTTTTTTCCTCAACTTTCTTATTTCTTGTAGAATTTAAAACATAATCTATAGTTTCTTTTTTTACAATTATTTTTGTTTTAGTAATTGTATCTTTTACTTTATTTTTATTGATAGGGTCTTCAATAACAATAGTGTTTTCGGTTTGGATATTTATTTTCTTTTCCTTTTTTTCAGAAGTACATCCTGATAAAGAAACAAGTATCGATAATAGTAGGAATACTTTTTGCATCTATTTTTTTATTTTAATAATTGTAAGATAGTCTGATTATTAACTAATACTTACTTTTTCTAGTAAGGATTTAGAATTGAATCTATAGAAAAATAACTATTAAATACAATCTAAATCTACCTGTACTTCATTTAATTTTTTCCAAACGGGATGATCAATTTGTTGTGGTGAGATCCTGAAAATAACTAGATATTTGTCAATTTCCTCACAAGTTTTATAACTAACAACTACATTAAGATTTACTTCTTTTTTAGTGATAAATGCATCGTAGGTTAATATTTTACCAGCATAGGATTTATCATCAATCTTTTCGAAAAAAGCTTTGGCCTTTGGAATGTTGTCTATAGATTGAGAATTTACTTCAGAAACTGATTGTATTAAACCGTTAAAATAGATTTCTAATTCTGATTCTAAAGTAGTAGTTGATAATTTTGGATCTTCGTCAAGATACCAAAGAAAAGCATAAGAAAAATACTCCTTAGAATCGTGTTCACCCCATCCTGGAGAAAATCGAACATATTCAGTACCTTTATAGTTTATAGATGGTGCAAATGATAGAGGGAATTCTATCGTTTCTTTTCTCCAATTATCAGGAGCGGATAAGAGATTGATTGATGCATCCTCTTTTTTACATTGTATGCATACCAACAAGATGATAATAAAAAATGGTATGGTTTTTGAAAATATCATATGTAAATAATTATTTTAAGCAATAAAAATACTAATTGTAAAATTATATATTGTTTTTTATAAATTTGTAAAAAGAAGAAGGAAAAAATACGAATACAAAAATTTAAAAATGAAATTATTTAAGTTTAAAATATTACTACTCTTTATTTTTTGCATTCAGATTTCAATGGCTCAATCGTTAGATGATCAAACGGAGGCTGAGATAATTAACATACAAAAAGATATTGTAGGTAAACTTACGGGACACATTCCAATAAAAGGGAAAAAAAAGTTATCAAGTCGCGCTAGTAAGTCTGAACGGAAAACAACGGCAGATTATTTATTTAATTCCCTTAAAGAAATGGGCATTAAACCTAAGCGTAATACTTACAACGTACAGGATAAAAAAGGAAACCAATATAGTGGATCAAATGTTTATGCAGAAATTCCTGCAACTAATGGGAGTGATGAGTATATCGTTCTAGGTGCTCATTATGATACAACAGAAGGTAGTCCTGGTGCGGTTCATAATGCAACTGGAATAGCCTTAACCATTTATGTTGCTGAGAAATTAACAAAATTAGCAAATAGAAGTATTAATTTTATGATTGTGTTTTTTGATCAACAAGAAACTAATATGATTGGTTGTAGAATGTTTGTAAAAAAATTACAAGATGATAAATATAATATAAACTCCATGCATAGAGTGGATTATGTAGGATGGGATAATGACGAAGATAGGGCTATAGAACTATTAGCTTCTAATATAAGTTTAGAATCTGCATATCGATTAGAATCGGGTGTTCCAGTGTTTAAAAGAAGAGTTTCAACTCCAGAAACTAGAGTTTTTTCCACTTTAGGGTATGAAACCATTACTATTACAGCAGAATTAATGAATGGAGATAATTCACCTTATGTTCATCAGAGCGCTGATAAGTATACAACAGTAAATTTCAAATATTTAGCATCTACCTCAGATATTGTTTATAGAGTGATGAAGTCTCTTTCTAAATAAAATATTGTAAAGTTATATTTTTAAAGGAGTTCTTCTATTTCAGTAAGAACTCCTTTAATTTTTTATAATCATTTGTCTTAATACTTACTTTTTGTTTATTCATTACTTTTTGAATCTGCGGAGGTATTGGTATTTTGACATTTAAGGTTTTCTCGACAATATCCATGAATTTAACTGGATGTGCGGTTTCTAGAAAAACACCATATTCATTTTCTTGTAAATCATATTCTTTTAGACCTAAATAGCCAACAGCTCCGTGCGGATCTGCAATATATTTACTTTTATTATATACTTCCTTCATAGCATCTCTGGTGGTAACATCATCAAAACTATAGGCAGAAAAATTACTCTTTAAAGATTCAAATTTATTATCAAACAATTGTTGAATTCTAATGAAATTACTTGGATTTCCAACATCCATAGCATTTGATATAGTTGCTTTAGAAGGTTTTGGCTCATAATTCGATGTTTTCATATATCGAACTACAGTATCATTTACATTAGTAGCCGCCACGAAATGTTTTACAGGGAGTCCTAATTTGTGTGCTACAATACCCGCACAAATATTCCCAAAATTACCACTAGGAACTGAAAAAACAATTTCTTTCCCTTTGTTTTTTAGTTGCTTATATGCAAAAACGAAATAGAATAATTGAGGTAACCATCGGGCAATATTAATAGAATTAGCCGATGTTAATTTCATATGATTCGTAATACTTTCATCCAGGAAGGCCTTTTTTACCATATCCTGACAATCATCAAATACACCATCTACTTCTAGAGCAGTAATATTTTGGCCTAGTGTAGTAAGTTGTCGTTCTTGTATATCACTAACTTTACCGGAAGGATATAAAATAACTACATCTACACCTTTTACACCTAAAAAACCTTGTGCAACAGCACCTCCAGTATCTCCCGAAGTAGCAACAAGTACAGTGACTTTATCATCGTTATCTTTGTTAAAATATTCAAGACATCGAGCCATAAAACGAGCTCCTACATCCTTAAAAGCCATAGTCGGTCCATGAAAAAGTTCTAGCGTCCCAATATTTTTTGTGATATCGATTACAGGAAAATCAAAACTAAGTACATCTTTTAGAATGTCTCTTAATTCGTTCTCAGGAATCTCATGACCCACAAATTGTTTAATAGTCTGAAAACCAATTTCTATAGTATCCAGATTTTCTATGTTATCAAAGAAAGACTTTGGAAGAGGAGTTATACTTTCCGGAAAATATAATCCTTTATCTGGCGCTAACCCTTTTATGACAGCTTCAGAAAAAGAGACTTTAGGAGCCTTATTATGTAAACTATAGTATTGCATTTGTATTCTAATTTTTATTTTGGAAGTATAGCAGAAAACTCTATTTCTACTAAGATATTTGGATCTATTAATTTTGAAACCTCTACCATCGCTGTCACTGGTTTTATCTCCTTGAAGTATTCTCCGTGAGCTTTACCGATTTCTTCCCATTTAGAGATATTTGTGCAGTATATTCTAGTACGAATTATATGACTAAGATCAGCATCTAATTGATCAAGAACTTTTTTTACAGATTCAATAATAGCTACAGTTTGTTCATATTCATTAGCTCCTGGAGCCGTAGTACCCGAAACTTCTATAGTATTACCAATTTTTATAGCCCTTGAGTATCCAACGATATCTTCCCAAGGAGAACCGGTCGATATTTTTTTAATTTGTTTCATTTCAATAAATTATTTTTATTCCTTGACTATTTATTTTAGAAATGTGAATATCAAAATCAAGTCCTGTTTTAGTATATACTTTTCTTATTGCTTCTGCTACGTTTTTTGCAGTATCTAAGCCTTTACTTAATGCAAAAATTGAAGGTCCAGATCCTGAAATTCCACATCCTAAAGCACCTTGAGCAATAGCAGCTTTTTTAACATTGTTAAATTCGGGAATAAGAATAGAGCGCATAGGTTCTACGATAACATCTTCTAAACTACGACCGATAAGATCATAATCCTCCATAAATAGTCCAGAAACTAATCCTCCTACATTTCCCCATTGATGAATAGCCTGTTTTAGGGTTACATTTTGTTTGATCACCGATCGCGCATCCGAAGTTTTTACTTCAATTTGTGGATGAATTACAGTCATTACCAAATCTTGTGGAGTATGCAGTTTTATAACATCTAGCGGATTATAACTTCTTACCAATGTAAATCCACCAAGAAGGGCAGGAGCTACGTTGTCTGCGTGTGCATTTCCACTAGCAAGTTTTTCACCTTCCATGGCAAAAGCTACTAATTGATGTGGTGTAAAAGGATGGTCAAGAAGATAATTCACTGCCCAAACAGCTCCTGCACTGCTTGCTGCACTACTTCCTATGCCACTACCTGCTTTGATTTTTTTATAAATCTCAATATCAATACCTACTTTTTTATAGTAATTTTTTAACAAAGCTTCAACGGCCACACCCGCTACATTTTCCTTAGTACTTAATGGCAAATTTGCTCCTTCAATTTTGGTAATTCTAACTCCTGATTCTGAAGTTAGTGAAATAACCATTTCATCACCCACGGTATCTAAACAACATCCAAGCACATCAAAACCGCAAGAAAGATTGGCTACAGTAGCAGGTGCGAAGATTTTTATACTTTTTATTGACATTTTATTATCATTGATTGTATTGTTTGTAGTCATTATAATGAAATTACCCTCTACGTCTTTCTAATAAAATCATCATCATCAATCCGAGAATTATCCTTTCATCATCATCACTATCAATATCTTTCAATTTTATGATTTCAAATTTTCTTCCGAAGAATGAAGGCTGTTTTTTTAATCTTACAATGATTTCATCGTTTAGATTGGTAACTTTATAAGAAGGGTTAAATAAATACCCTGTTAATATACTTAATATAGGGATTTCTCCTAGTAGTTTATCAAATACTTTAACCCAACCATTTTCTTCTCGAATATGATATTGAAGTTTCTGATTTTGATCAATCAATTCATATTCGGCTTTCCATAAAGAAGCCCATCCTTTTCTTACAATTTTCCCGGTTTCTTGCCCTTCATTATTAGAAATTACATAAGCAGCAGAAAAGTCTAACCACTTATCAGCCTTAATGGTGAAATTAATTTTACTTTTAGTTTCATTTTCATAAACAGTGATAGCTTCTTTTAGTTTAAACATTTTTTGTTTAACATAAGCTATCGTAGTACCACTTGCATCTTGAGCAGTAAAGTCATTAGCAAGCGTAGTAATATTGAAAATTAATTTTATAGGAAAATTAGCTTGTTTCATAAAGTGTTTTTATTTTTTACCAATTCTAATGATATCTGCAAATATACCCGAAGCCGTAACTTCTGCACCGGCACCAGCGCCTTTTACAATTAGTGGTTGTTTAGGATATCGGTCTGTATAAAAAAGAACTATATTATCACTCCCTTCTAAGTTGTAAAAAGGATGATCAGCAGGAATATGTTGTAGCCCTACTTTTGCTTTCCCGTTTTCATATTGTGCAACATATTTTAGGCGACAGTCTTTCTTGTTAGCTTCATCAAGAATTTGTTCAAAATGAGCTTCATTAGCTTTTAGAGATTGGAAGAAATCATCGACGTTACTGGTGTCTAGACTTTCCTGAGGCAGAAATGCTTCTTTTTCAATATCTTCTAGTTCCATAATATTTCCGCTTTCACGTGCTAAAATAAGGATCTTTCTAGCAACGTCTACACCACTAAGATCAATCTTAGGATCTGGTTCTGTATAGCCTTCTTCTTGTGCTTGTTTTACTACATCATAAAATTTGACTTTTTCTTTATAATTGTTAAACACAAAATTAAGACTACCAGACAACACTGCTTGAATTTTATGAACATTATCTCCAGAAGCAATCAAATTATTTAGTGTGTCGATGATTGGTAATCCCGCTCCTACATTAGTTTCATATAGAAAAGATGCACTGAATTTTCTAGAAAGCTCCTGTAATTCTGAATAATTTACATACTCATCAGCACAGGCAATCTTGTTACAGGTAACTACAGCCATGCTTTCTGCCAAATAATGTTTATAAACCTTTGCTATATCAGGGTTAGCCGTGTTATCAACAAAGATAGAATTCCGAATATTCATTTCTTTGGCTGTATTAAAAAATTTCTTAGAATCTGCTTTTTCTCCTTCTGTAAGTCTATCTTTCCAAGAATCTAATTTGATTCCATTTTCATCAAACACCATGGTTCTAGAATTAGAAATTCCGACTACACGTATTTTAAGACGTAGTTTATCTTTTAAGTAGCTTTTTTGCTGTTCTAATTGTGAGAGTAGTTTACTACCTACATTTCCAACACCAGTCACAAACAAGTTTAATTGTTTCGTTTTTACTTCAAAAAAGCGTTCGTGTAAAATATTTAGTGCTTTTTTGATATCTTTTTTCTCAATAACTACAGAAATGTTTTTTTCTGAGGCTCCTTGCGCTATGGCTCGGATATTTACATTATTTTTCCCCAGTGTACTAAACATTTTACCACTTAATCCCTGATGGTGGTACATATTATCACCAACTAATGCTACAATGGCTGCTTCGTTTTCAATTTTTACTGGATCTACTTTATGTTTTGTGATTTCAAATTCGAATGCGGTATCCAAAACTAATTTAGCTCTTTCTGCATCCTCAGCATCTACAGCCAAGCAAATAGAATGCTCAGAAGAAGCTTGAGTAATTAAAATTACATTGATGTTTTCCAGAAATAGTGCTTCAAATAATCGTTTAGAAAAACCTGGAATACCAACCATTCCACTTCCCTCTAGTGATATTACGGAGATATTGTCAATATGACTAATCCCAGTAACAGGTTTTTGTCTATTGGTTACTTCTCTAGTAACTAGTGTTCCTGCATCTTCTGGCTGGAATGTGTTTTTTATTATAATTGGAATATTTTTGTCTAGTATGGGATGGATAGTGGGTGGGTAAATTACTTTGGCTCCAAAATGAGATAATTCCATTGCTTCCTGATACGAAATGTGTGATACAGGTTTGGCTTGTTTTACTAACCTCGGATTTGCTGTATACATACCACTAACATCTGTCCAAATCTGTAATTTATCAGCTTGGACAGCAGAAGCCAAGATTGAAGCAGTAAAATCAGAACCGCCTCTGCCTAAAGTAGTAGGTTCTCCTTCTGATGTTTTGGCTACAAAACCAGGAAAAAGACTAATCTGATGCGTATTATCTTGTGCATATCTTTTGATTCTGAAATTAGTCTCCTCATAATCAATAGTAACTTTTGCAGCATCTGTAGTGATGATGTAGTCTCTAGAATCTTTAAGAACAATATCTAACCCTTTTACCTTTGCCGCTTCAGCAATGATGAATGAGGATAACATTTCGCCAAAACTGGCAATTACAGATTCAGTTTTAGGAGATAATTCACTTAATAGAAATACTCCTTCACATAGAGATTCTAGTTTGTTTAATTCTGATTTTACTTTACTAATTATAGAACTTTGAGAAACAACTGGAATTAATTCTTTAATAGCTTCCAGATGTCTATTTTCTATAGTAACAAGAGTGTTTCTATATTTTTCGTTGTTAGAGGAAGCTTCCTTTCCAGCCTGTATTAAAAGATCTGTTACTCCTCCCAGAGCGGAAACAACCACATAAAGCGATCTATTGTTAGACTGCTTTTCTATGATTTCTATAACTTTTTCTATCGTTGCTGCATTTGCAACTGAAGAACCTCCAAATTTTAGAACGTTCATATGATATTTTTTAAAATGATGTATTTGATAAAGCTTTTCGATAGTTTCTTTACGTAAAATAAACTACTTACTTGATTTCTGTGATATATAAATAATTAACCCCTAAGGGTAATAATTGTAGCTGTAGTACGTGTAAAAGAAGTGTAAGCGAAAGCCGCTGTTGTTCCTAACGCGAAAAGTAAAACCGAGATTGAAACCGTACTAAACATTAGTTTGCTTTATATTTAAGTTCAAATGTATAATTTTTTACTTTTGAACAAAATAAAAACGTTACTAATCATAAACTTTTATTGATCCTTTAATTTATGAGTTGATTCGTTAAAGCATTCTTAAAAAAATAAATTAAAAAGGATTATTGTATTTTGAAAACGTATTATCAAATAATTACTAAAAATTAAACTTGTGAAGATATTTTCCGCTACTCAAATGCGAAAAGCAGACGAATTTACTATTCAATCCCAAAAAATCACTTCTTTAGAATTGATGGAAAGAGCTGCTACTCAAATATTCAATGTATTGCATCAACGATTACAAGGTGCTCCAATTCCAATCCATGTTTTTTGTGGTATAGGAAACAATGGGGGAGATGGACTAGTAATTTCTCGATTATTGATAGAGCATGGATACCATGTAAAAACCTACATTGTTAATTTTAGTGATAAGAGATCAGAGGATTTTTTGGCAAATTATGATCGTCTAAAAGCTATAGGTACAGAATGGCCAATACAGCTAAAGTCAGAGGAAGATTTACCTGATATTAAACAACAGGATATGGTAATAGACGCCATTTTTGGTATTGGACTAAACAGACCTTTATTACCTTGGGTAATCATTTTAATTAAACATATCAATGCCTCCAGATGTTTTACATTATCGATTGATGTACCATCTGGTTTATATGCAGATAAGGCTCCCGATAATCCAGAAGGTGTTATTTATGCATCTACAACGGTTACTTTTCAATTACCAAAATTGATATTTTTCCTACCGGAAACAGGTCAATATTCCCAAGACTTAGAAGTTATAGATATTGGCCTTAATAGAGATTTTATCGCAGAGACCCCGGGTTTTGCCGAGTTATTAGGTAAAAACGAAGTACTTTCTTTATACAGGCCTAGACATAAATTTGCCCATAAAGGAGATTATGGACATTGTTTAATCGTAGGAGGTAGTTATGGTAAAATCGGTAGTGTAGTGTTGGCTACAAAATCAGCATTACGTATTGGAGCTGGTTTGACAACAGCTTATATTCCTGAATGCGGATATAATATTCTTCAAACCTCAATTCCTGAAGCTATGGTTGTCACTGATTATGAGGATGATTATATCTCTAACATAACTGTTGATTTTGATCCATCTGTTATAGGAATAGGAATAGGACTTGGTACTCGTGAAAAAACGATAAAAACTTTTGGTGAATTTTTGAAACAAAATAAAACAATGTTGGTTGTTGATGCTGATGCGATTAATATTTTGGCAAAAGCACCAGAATTCTTACAATTTTTACCTAAACATACAGTATTAACTCCACACCCTGGAGAACTAAAGCGTTTAATTGGTGAATGGAATGATGATTTTGATAAAATTAATAAGGTAAAAGAGTTTTCTAAAAAACATGATTGTATTGTTGTGATTAAAGGAGCAAATACGATGATTATTTACAAGGATGATATTTATGTGAATACTTCTGGGAATCCAGGAATGGCTACAGCTGGAAGCGGGGATGTTTTAACCGGAATTATTACTGGATTAATTTCTCAAGGATATGATCCATTACATGCAGCAGTCTTTGGAGTGTATTTGCATGGTAGTTCAGGAGATTTGGCAATTCAAGAAACTGGTTATCAAGGTTTATTGGCTAGTGATATTGTTTCTCATATTGGAAAATCATATTTAGAATTGTTTAAACAGCCAGAACCAGCCCAACAATCATTAGAATCCTAAAAAGATCATATAGCCGTAATGCGTTTAGTAATATGATTTTCCAATATGAAAAATGTAATAATAAATTATGTAAATAAAGAATTGACTGAGGAATGTTCTTGATGAATTCTATGAATTCTATGAATTGATTTTTTTGTTGATCAAGTTAATAACTGTTGTTATTATTTTTTGTTTCAGTGTCATACTAATGATAGAATGTCTAATTAATAATTAATTAAAACAAAAAATGATGAAAAAATTAATAATAACAGCTGTCATGATTGTTCTTATTGTAATGAGCTTACAATCTTGTTCTAAAGATGCAGATGGAATAGTTACAACTCCTTTAACTACCTTAACACTAGAGTTAAATGGACTCGAATCTCTGAACAATGGAGCAAGTTATGAAGGTTGGATTATTGTTGATGATGTGCCTATGTCTACTGGGAAATTTATAACTATTGAATCTGTACAAACATTTATGGTTAATGCCAACTATTTAGAACAAGCCACTGAGTTTATAATATCTATAGAACCGTCGGGAGATGAAGACGCCATACCTTCTGAAACTAAATTATTAAGTGGATTGTTTAATGAGAATGATGAAGCAATGATTACTATTGACGAAGTTATTGGAGATTTCTTTAGTGCTTCAGGAAAATTTATAATTGCAACTCCAACGGATTTGGACAGTACTAATGAGCAAAATGGTATTTGGTTTGAAGACCCTACAGGTTTCGCAGGTGTTGTTCCAGGTTTAAATTTGCCAGACTTAGAAAATGGATGGAAATATGAAGGCTGGATAGTTTTTAATGAGATACCTGTAACCACAGGAAAGTTTACTTCTGTAAATAGTTCTGATGAAGCATCTTCATATGGTGGTACCAGCATAAGTAGACCATTTCCGGGAGAAGACTTCTTAAGCAACGCTCCAAATCCTCTTATTTTTCCTTTAGACGGAGATGTACAAGAAAAAACTGTTTTTATTTCTGTAGAGCCAGACCCTGATTTTGATACTTTATCGCCATTTTTTGTAAAGCCATTACTCGGCAAGGCGGGAAAAGTTAATACTACGTTACATTCTCTTTTGATTAACGATAACCCTCCTTTTGGGAGAGTATTGAGATAATTATAGATGAAAGTAAGTCAATTGACTTACTAAAACATATAAAAATAGTGGTTTTCGCGTACAATTTTGTTTAGTTTTTATAGTTATGGGTATTGATGAATTTTATAATTTTATCTCATTAATAAAAAAGCAAAAAATGATGACAAAAAAAATGATGGCGATTGCAACAATTGCCTTGGGATTATTAGGAGTTTCTTGTTCAAGTGATGATGGGCCAGCGGTGGCAAATTTGACATTGCAAACATTTAATTTAGAGACATTGACAGGCGGAACTACGTATCAGGGTTGGATACTAGTTGATGGTGTGCCTAAACCAACAGAAAAATTTACTAATCCAACTGGAAATAAAACTTTTACTTTTATTGCGGATGAGCTAAATAGAGCGACAGAATTTATTTTAACGATAGAACAAGCTGGTGATACGGATAATGTGCCTTCAGAAACTAGAATTTTAAAAGGAGATTTTAATGGAAACTCTGCATCTTTAAGTTTTGAGGATGCTGTAACTTCTTTTAATGGAACGGCTGGAACCTTTTTTATGGGTACACCAACGGATAATGATGATACCAATGAGGATTCTGGTGTTTGGTTTATTGATAATTCTTCTGGTTCTGCGGAAGCTGGTTTAACACTTGGTACTTTGAGAAACGGATGGAAATATGAAGGATGGGTTGTAATCAATAATGTACCTGTTTCTACTGGTACATTTACAGACCCAACAATAGCAGATGATTTTAATTCTTTTAGTAGTACTGCTAACCAGGCTCCACCATTTCCAGGTGAAGATTTTCTTAATAATTCAGCGTCTCCTGACGGCGTTACATTTCCTGTAGATCTTAGAGGGTCTACTGTTGTGATTTCTGTTGAACCTGCAGATGATGAAGATAAAGCACCATTTTTTCTAAAACCATTAACAGGAAATATACAATTAACTGATGCTCCTGGAGATTTGTTAACTATGAATTCAAATACTGCAATACCTCAAGGACAAGTAATCCGATAAGACGGTAAAATTTTCATAACAAAAAACTCTCGAAATTTTCGAGAGTTTTTTATTTATACCCTTTTTGCCCAAAAGAGAGTAAAAAGAATCCACTAAATATTTTTTTTGCCTTTTGTTTCTCCGCTTCAGGAAGAGGATTATTATCCAGTAATAGTCCTGCTAATGGGTATTTTTCAGTTTCATAAGCTTTAGGAATCACTTGAATTTGATTATTGTTAACATGAATCATTAATAACGCTTTCATTGTTGTGAAAACTTCGGGGAGCTCAGTGAATTTATTATATCCAGCGTGTATGACCCATACTTTTTTCATATTAACTAGTTGATCGGGTAAATCTTTTAATTCATTATGATCAACGTACAAAAATCTGATTTGATCAAGTTCTCCAATAGTTTTGGGCAGTATTTTCAAGTGATTGTGATCAATCCATAATGAATACAACTTTGGCAGTTTTCCTAGGTGTATATAAGTGTTAGGATCATTTATAGAGTTGTAGGATACATTAAGATCTTTTAAATCTTGTAATTTGGTAATGTTTTTAGGAAGACTGGTGAGTTTATTGTTTTTTAAATTTAGAAATTCAATTGGTAATTCTGAAATTTGCGTAATTGCTTGTTGCAGATTTAGATTTGGATTATTTACAAATGAAACTTGTTTAAGATTAGGAAACAATTTTATGGAAGCTGGAACTTTTTTAATATCTAGATTGTCAAGGATTAAAACTTCTAAGTTTTTATGAACAGCAAGTTTTTTTAATGTATTATCAATGTTAAGCTTAGTATTGTTGCTTAAATTAATCATTTTTAGATCCTTTATATTTTCAATTGAAACTGGCAACTCTTCAAGGTCTTGATTACTGAGATCTAGCCGATAAATTTTTGAAGATTTTGCAGGGTTGATCTCTTGATGAGTTTTACTATAAAATGTGGTATAGGTAGAACAACTAAATGATAGCAATGATATGGATATATAAAGTAGGTGTCTTTTAATCATCTGTAATGGTTTTAAGAAACCCACTTCCGCTTACTTCTAGATAGATTTTATCTTTGGTTTCTACTGACCAAGGAAATCTAGGGTTTAGTCCTAATCCATCGTGTAGTATATTCTGGATGTAAGCACCAGCTTTTTGACTATTGATGCCTACGTTAGAATGAATAGAAAAATTATTTTCTTGATAAGAACCATACGCATACAGATTACCATAAAAAAGTTCTTTAAATGGAGGTAATGTAAACCATACATTTTTACGTTGATCATCTGAGTTAATTGAATTTCTAGGAGATCTACTATAATCTGGTCTTGCCGTAAATAGGTCAATTCCTATTCCCAATTTATATAAAGTTTGTTGATTTGTAATTTTTGTAAAACCAATATCTAACGAACCAGTTACTCCATAGTCTGTACCTGCACCACTGAATAAACCGATGCTAAAATCGTTCTGAAAAACAAGATGAAGATTATGATCTGCATTACTAAAACGCATTAATAATGCTCCACGTTTTAATCCGTAAGATTTTAGTGATTTAGGAAGATAATCTTTACTAAACCCAAAGCCTAACCCATTAAATCCTCCTTTTCCATTCGGATTAAAGATAATTGAAGTATTCATGCTCGATATAGAGGATCCTAATAAGTTACTATTTTTACCAAGTCCGGCTAGTGCAAAGAAATCATACGAATAAGCCAATCCATTGGTCTTTACTGTATGCCGCTTTAGAATTTGATAGGATGCAAAAGATAATCCGCTTTCTACAGAAATATCTCCATAATTAAGAGTGCCAAAACCAAAAATACCTAGTTTTAACCATAGATTTTGGTTTCCTAAAGTGATTTCTGTTTTTAACATAATACCACCATCCGCACTAAATCTTTGTGAGTATATAAATGAGCAGCTTAGAAATATAATGTATATGATATTTTTCCTTAACCAGTTTACTTTCATATTTATCTTCTGGGATGAAATGTATTGATAACTTCGGTTAGGTGACTTCTGTCAAGATGCATATATATTTCTGTAGTAGTAATACTTTCGTGCCCTAACATAAGTTGTATAGCTCTTAGGTCAGCTCCGTTTTCTAACAGATGGGTGGCAAACGAATGCCTAAATGTATGTGGACTTATATTTTTATGAATACCTGCTTTTTCTACAAGTCTTTTTACAATCGTAAAAATCATTGCTCTAGTAAGTTGTCTTCCTCTGCGATTTAAAAATAAGGTATCTTCATGTCCTTTCTTGATATCTAGGTGAATTCTTATTTCGTTTTTATAAATATTAATATATTTCTGTGTTATTTCTCCAATAGGTACAAATCGTTGTTTATCTCCTTTTCCTGTTACACTGATAAAACCTTCTTCAAAAAAAAGATTAGAGAGCTTTAAATCGATTAATTCACTAACTCGAAGTCCGCATCCATAAAGAGTTTCTATAATAGCTTTATTTCTTTCCCCTTCGGGTTTGCTTAAATCTACATGTGAAATGATACTGTCTATCTCTTCTAGAGATAACGTGTCTGGCAACTTTCTGCCAGTTTTAGGGGCTTCTATAAGTTCCATAGGGTTGATTTCTCTATAATCTTCGAAAATTAAATAATTAAAAAAGCTTTTTAAGCCAGAAATTATTCTAGCCTGAGATCTAGCATTTACTAGTTTAGCAGTTTCATAAATAAATTGTTGAAGGGTGTCTTTTTCTATAGAGATAGGAGTGGTCTTTATATCATTCTCTTCTAGATACCTAAGTAATTTTTGGATATCTAAACTATAATTGATAATTGAGTTATCAGAGAGGCCTCTTTCAATTCGTAAATAATGTTCGTAATCCTTTATAGCATGATTCCATTTCATGCTTCCTAATATAAAAAGAAAAACCATCTTGATCTAATCAAGATGGTTTTTATAGGTTTTTTGTAAATTGTTTTTATAAATGAATAGCAAATCCAATATTTACTTGGAAAGCGTCAGTATAGAAGTCATCGTTTAAGCTTAAATTGTATCTTAAACCAGGTTCAATGCTAACATTTTCTCCTAAGAAAATAGCATAACCACCCTGAATACCAAAAAATGAAGGATCTTCATCAGCATCAGTGCTTACACCGCTGTAATCAATTTGTACAGGAATAGAACCTATGATATAATACTTAGCTCCAATTTTATAACTAAACCTGTCAACTGCGTCTGCATCAGAATTAGCTTTAACAGTTCCGTAACCTAATCCTACTTTTACTGCTAGATTGTCCATAAGGAAATATCCACCTTCTAATCCAACATTGAAACGAGATCCGGCATCGTCTGAAAAAGTAGTGAATTGAATGCCAGTATTAGCTGTATGAGCAGCGCCAAAATTAGTGTTAGCTTCGATTAACCATTTCCCTTTAGAAGTTTGTTCTCCATCTTGCGCATTAGCAAAAGCTAAGCTAAATACTGCTACTGCAGTTAAAATTAATTTTTTCATGATAATTGTTTGTTTATAGTTTGAAGCAAATCTATATAAACGGAAAGGGATAATTACCACGGTTTTCAGGGAGTTTTTTTGTTAGATATTCCCTGTAAAATGGGAATTCTATTTTAATGAATTAACTTTTAATCTAAAGAAAATATATGTTCAGATTCTTGTAGTTTAATTCATGGTTTTCTTTTAATATTTTTTATATTCCTCATCTTATGTTCAAATCAAATCACTTTAACTTAAGTAGAAAAAAACTTATATTTCTTATAGTATTCCAATTTTGAATAGTAAATTAAAAATACTGAGCTAATAATTTAGCTTGTATATTTATAAGGATACGTCACTAATAATATTTCTATTCATCCAGCGAAAATAAGTCTATGTGAACAGTTTTATGATCTTTAAGAAATCTATTAGTAATTAAAAGTAAGTGACATTTTATTTGAAAGTAAAAACCCATCATAAAACGATTATAATGGGTTCTTTACTTATTATTAAATATGAATCTTAGAATTTATATACCAATCCAAGATTGACATCATCAAGATTTAACCCAATACGAAATGAATTCGTAGAGTCTGTAGCTCCATCATCTTTTGAAGTAGAGTATCCTAGTGCTCCCCAAAAAGCTTCAAGCGCAAAATGATCACTTAAGAAATAACTTACTCCAGGTCCTACATTGATGTCAAATCCGTCAGTTGTTGAATCAATTGTTGCTAGTTCTGTTTTAGCAGAAAAATAGTTCGCCCCAAATTCGCCAAAAATGGAAAACTTATTAGATGGTGTAAAATAATATCTACCAAATGCACCACCTGTAAATATGTTTGATTTTACATCAGCAGCAAGCGGTGCTTCTCGTTTTTGAGTAGTATAACCTATTCTAGCGCCTACCACAATATTATCTGATACGAAGAAACCTACTCTAGGAGTAATCTCAAAAGAGTTAGACTTGGCGTCACCAGTAGAAGTAGAGTTATACCCAAAAGATCCAGATACAAAAATATCTCCTTTAGCGAACCCTCCATCTTGTGCATTGGCAAAAGCTAAGCTAAGTACTGCTACCGTAGTTAAAATTAATTTTTTCATAATGTTTGTTTATTTGTTTATACCTTCATTAGTTACATTAATTGTGATTTTGTTACTCAAATTTTCTGTATTTTTCCCCTAGTATAGTCTAAGACTCTTAATGTCAGTAATCAATAAAATGTAAAATGTTGATTATTTTTTTATAATCCTTTTTTGATCACCATTTGCGCGTTTCTTTTGAGTTTTAGATAGTAGTTTTTTTATTTACTTATATATGGTTATAAAAAATAAAGCTACTTTTGGATATCAACTTATTTTTAATAATATGAATAGAAATAATTTAATATTACTACTAATTATCTTTGGTTTTATTTCTGGTAATGCTCAGAAAATCTCAGATGAAGATCCCTTATATGCAAGAGCAGGATTTAAAGGAGGTATTAATTATAACAGTATTTTAGGTGATGCAGATGGAACAGAAGCTAGAGTACGTATACATTTAGGTGTTGTGGTAGAATATCCTATTTCCAGTAAATTTTTTATACAAGGAGAATTATTGTATTCGGCACAAGGATATAAAGTAGATGTTGGTAGTCAGGAACAGAAAGTTAGCTTAAACTATTTTTCGTTACCAATTATAACGAAGACATATGTTACTGAACGTATTAGTCTAGAAACAGGACCGCAATTTGCATTATTGACTAATGTAGGAAATGATGATGTAGCTGATAATGATCCATTTTTTGATTCTTTTAATAATTTTGATGTTAGCTGGGCTTTTGGAGCAGGGTATAAGTTAGAAAGTGGTTTGTTTTTTCAGTTGAGATATAATTTGGGTTTAACCAATATTAACGACACAAGTGTGATTGACGTAACGAATAGAAATTCTGTTGCTCAATTATCAATAGGATATTTGTTTAAGACAAAAAATAATCGAAGAATCTTACGAGAACAATAAATGAAACTTTTAATATTAAACGGACCAAATCTTAACCTTTTAGGTAAAAGAGAGCCTAGTGTATATGGTAATCAATCTTTTGAAGATTTTTTTTCAGAATTACAAATGAAATTTAGGAATGTAGAGCTTGGATATTTTCAATCTAATATCGAAGGCGAATTGATAACTAAAATTCAGGAAGCTGATGATACTTATGATGGTGTTATTTTAAATGCAGGAGCTTATACTCATACTTCTATTGGTATTGGTGATGCGATCAAAGCAGTGACTGTTCCTGTCACCGAAGTACATATTTCTAATACATTTAGTAGAGAAGAGTTTAGACATCAATCTTATATTTCTCCAAATGCTAAGGGAGTTATTCTTGGTTTCGGTTTGCAGAGCTATGTGTTAGCGATTCAAAGTTTTTTATAATGCATAAAACCTATTTTAATTGGAGTAGTGGTAAGGATTCTTCTTTGGCATTATATCATATAATGCAACAAGAAGAATTTAAAATCTCTACTTTGTTAACTACTGTTAATAAGGATTATGAGCGTGTTTCTATGCACGGACTACGAGAATCTCTCTTAGATGCCCAAGTAAAAAGCTTAGGTCTTCCGATACATAAAATAAAACTTCCGGCAGATGTTTCTATGGCTTCTTATAACGAAGCCATGAAAAATAATGTAAAATATTTAAAAGATCAAGGAAATACTCATTGTGTGTTTGGAGATATTTTTTTAGAAGATCTTAGGAAATTTAGGGAAGATCAGTTGAAAAGTATTGAAATACAAGGTGTGTTTCCACTTTGGAAACGTAATACTAAAGAATTATTATTAGAATTTATTGATTTAGGATTTAAAGCGATTACTGTATGTGTAAATGCTAAATATCTTGATGAATCATTTTGTGGTAGGATTTTGGATGAGTCTTTTTTAGAAGATTTACCTGACAATGTTGATCCTTGCGGCGAGCACGGAGAATTTCATACATTCGTCTTCGATGGTCCAATATTTAGAAATTCTATTAATTTTGAAATAGGAGAGAAGGTACTCCGCGGTTATACGCCTTCAGATGATGATAATTGCTTTACTGATGACAACGACCAAACTTGGGACACTTCGTTTTGGTATTGTGATTTAATTCCAAACTAATTTTGATGTAGTGTTTTTTTGAATATAATTAGGTGTTTTTCCCCTTTTTTATGGAAGTTTTTTTATATACTTTTAACTATTCACACAGTTTATTCTAAAATATACTCTTATGATAGAACCTATTATCTTATCCAAAACGGATTCTACTCTGGCTAATACTATATTTAATAATTTGTTAGCAAACGAACCAGTTACACTTATATTAGTAATAGGTGATAATACTCAATCAAATGGAGCTGTACTAAAAATAACTTCTTCTATTAATTCCGATGATCATTTTTATAACGGAATACGAGTTGTACAGGCTCCGAATACTAGTTTTATTATAGATACATTAAAAAGATTACACGTTAGTCCTAGACTAGATGATATAGATTGGGATTCTATTGATTCTTATATACTTTTATCGATTTCTAATGATCATAATAATATAGGTAATGTCGTATTAGCTTCTAAATATGATAATCGATCAACCTATTATATAGAAAAATCAATTATGTTGGCAATGGCTTATGACCAAAACTTAAATTCATAATAATATGAGTGTTTTAAAAAATCTCCTTATCTTTTGTATGCTTGCTTGTTGCTATTTTTTAAGCATTAATACAGTTTATGCGCAGGATAAAAGCGAAAATGATGATCAAAAATTAGTGTTTTCTATTTTAGAAAAAGATAGAGATGCTCGATATCAGGATAAAGATTCCTCTTATGTTAATAATCGAATTGTAGATATCAATAGTGTTTTACAAATAGATTTAGATTTAGGAATTATTACATCAAAAATAGAAAGTAATACTACTGGTTTACCTGATAGTATTGGTGAAAAGATAAGTAAGCTTACAAAGGCTTTAAAAGAACGTAAAAAAGTCTTGAAAGCATTTGATAGTCTATTGAAAGGGTATGATTATGATGCATTCAAAAAAGATGCGAAGAAAAATTCAGAATGGGCTGCAGCTATGCAAAGATCGGCGATTTCTGTAGTTGACCTTTGGGATGTAAGTAGTTTTATAGAATTTGGAGACCCAAATGACAAGAATGTAAGTGCCAGACCTGGTCCAACTTATCAAAGAGCACAGATAGAACTAGAGCGCATGAGTAAGGAGGTAGAGGATTTTGCTGTTAAACAAGGAATCTATATTCAATTTGGAGCCTGGTTGTATAGGAAAAACAACCAAAATACTCCTTTACATATTCCAGGTTTTGATTCTATAAAACCGCAAACACCTTATGAGGTGGATAGATGGAGAGTAATCCCAACAAAAGATCAATTGGCTCAATTACAGGAAGCAAGTGCCTTAGCAAAAGAAAATAAGGATAAAGGGTTGTCAGTTCTTAAGGAGACTATTGATATTCAAGTAGAACAATTAGAAGAAGTACTTACAGGGCAGTTTAACTCACTCGTAGACTCATTGAATCAACAAGTACAACAAATAGTTGATGATAGAATTGAACCGATCAATACAGAGATAGAATCTTTCAAAGAAAATCTTGAAGGTTTTAAAAATGAGGTGAAACAACGTATTTCATATTATAAGGATTTGAATATAGACTCTCAACTTTCTATAGTTCAGGTGTTAGCCCAGATAGAAAGTGATGTTGATTTCATTAAAAATCAAGGACAGGCATTACTTAATCAAGCAACTAAATTGTACGATACTATTGAAAAACTAATCGATAGCACAGTTAACAATATCGATACTTTAGAGGAATTTGCAAATAGCATTAAAAACCAATTAAAAACTTGGCTAGATACTACATTAGAAAAAGCTAACATTACTAAAATAAAAGAACTTTTACAGGGAACTCCGGTAGATTTTGGGCTATTAAAATTTAGTGATAAAGTTTTTAGATTATCATTAAAAGATTTACCGAAACAAGCAGATTTGGATTTATATACTGCAGGAATTCGAAAAAGTGGAGACAGGATTGCATTTAAGTTTGAAGTTGCTTCTAAAGAAAAAACTATTTACACGGAAAATAGAGAAGTGTATATGTTTAGAATTTTGCCTCATATAGAAAGTACTGTTGGTGTAATTTTTGCTGATCCTCTGGCTAGGACAAATGTAAAAACACAATTTCAGATGGCTCCTTATTATAATTTGATTCTAAAGGGGTTATGGGATCAAAAAATAAGAAGAAAAAGTGTAGCGTATAATAGAATCTTTGATTGGGGTATAGGACTTCATATTTCTGCTCCTGATTTTGATGGCGATGATGTTCCTGAGTTAGGTGCGGGATTAGTAATATCCATACTACATGATTATGTGCAAACAGGAGCAGCCATTAATGTATTTACAGGTGATCCATATTGGTACTTCGGATTAAGATTACCAGTACCATCTTTTAATATAGGTTCGATCCCAACAAGTTCGAATTAAACCATACAATTTTTAGTTTTAAATACTTAGTACTATTAGTATTTACATACTATATGAGTACTCTTGATACGTAATCATGTACCAGAACAATTAATTAACAAAATGAAAAGATAACAATATTGGTGATTTAGATACTAATCTAGAAGAAATCTTTAATTATATCAGTAATGTGAAAAAAATTAATGTAACTATTTTACTTCTTTTGGTTTCTTTTATCAGTTATGAGCAGAGAAACAATATCAAATATGGAATAAAAGCTGGAGGTAATATAGCAACTATTGCGGGAAGGGAAATATTCGATGAAAATAATCCAAGATTCAGCTTTCATATTGTAGGATTATTAGAAATTCAATTGAGTGAAAAATTCTCATTGCAACCAGAATTGTTATATTCACAACAAGGATCGAGATTTGTGCAAACAATAGAATTTAGATCTGGTCCTAATGATGAACCGATGTTATTCGACATTGATTTTGATTTTAACCTAAATTATATACAATTCCTATAATATTTAAATATAGGCAATCAGAACATTTTAGTTTTAATTTTGGACTTCAAGTTGCCTATCTCATTACTGCAAAAGAAAAAAGTAGTTTTTCAGAAGAATTGGAAGGAGGGCAGGAAATAGAGAATGATATCAAAGATGGTTATAAAAATATTGATATAAGTGTAAAATAGGAGTAGCGTATAATTTTGAGACGGGAATTTTCTTAGAAGCATCCTAAGGATTAAGTGTTTTTAAAATTAATAATTTTTTGAAACTCCCTTAGAAGATAATGCTCAAAGAAATAGCGTTTTTCAGCTGTCTACCGGATATAAATTTTAAATAAAAGAGCCTTGTTTACAAAAAACAAGGCTCTTTTATCAAATTATTTAATACTTATTTTCTGTTTTATAAATGAATCACTTCATCATAAGCATCAGCTACAGCTTCCATAACCGCTTCACTCATGGTAGGGTGAGGGTGTATAGTTTTTAGTACTTCGTGACCAGTGGTTTCTAACTTTCTTCCTAAGACTGCTTCTGCGATCATATCAGTAACACCAGCTCCTATCATATGGCATCCTAACCATTCACCGTATTTAGCATCAAAAATTACTTTAACAAAACCATCTTTGGTACCAGCTGCACTTGCTTTACCAGAGGCTGAGAATGGGAATTTACCAACTTTAAGCTCATAACCGGCTTCTTTAGCTTGTTTTTCTGTCATCCCGACACTTGCGATTTCTGGAGAAGCATAGGTACATCCAGGAATATTACCATAATCGATCGCTTCTACGTGCATATCGGCTATTTTTTCTACACAAGTAATACCTTCTGCAGAAGCAACATGTGCTAATGCGGGACCAGATACAACATCACCAATGGCATAAACACCAGGAATATTAGTTTGATACCAATCATTTACCACGATCTTGTCTCTATCTGTAGCAATTCCTAATTCTTCTAATCCTATATTCTCTATATTCGTTTTAATTCCTACTGCGGATAATACAATATCAGCCTCAAGAATTTCTTCTCCTTTTTTAGTTTTAACAGTAGCTTTTACACCATCACCACTAGTATCTACACTTTCTACAGAAGAATTAGTCATTACTTTAATTCCAGCTTTTTTGAAACTTCTTTCAAATTGCTTAGAAACTTCTTCATCTTCTAGTGGTACTAGGTTAGGAAGGAACTCTACGATGGTTACTTCTGTTCCCATTGCATTATAAAAATGTGCAAACTCTACCCCAATTGCTCCAGAACCTACTACAATCATTTTCTTAGGTTGAGAGTTCAAAGTCATTGCTTCTCTATACCCGATTACTTTTTTACCATCTTGGGGTAAGTTTGGTAATTCTCTTGATCTTGCTCCGGTAGCAACAATGATATGTTTTCCTTCATAATCAGAAGCCTTTCCGTCCTTATCAGTAACAGTTACTTTACTACCAGATTTTAGTTTACCAAAACCTTCGATTACGTCAATTTTATTCTTTTTCATTAAGAATTGAACACCTTTGCTCATTCCTTCTGCAACGCCACGACTACGTTTTACTACTGCATCAAAATCTTTGTCAAATTTCTCCACTGTTAAGCCATAATCCGAAGCGTGTTTAAGATAGTCAAATACCTGAGCACTTTTTAACAATGCTTTTGTTGGTATACACCCCCAATTTAAACATACACCTCCAAGGCTTTCTTTTTCAATAATAGCAGTTTTAAACCCCAATTGAGAAGCTCTAATAGCAGTAACATAACCACCAGGTCCACTTCCTAATACGATAATATCATATGCGCTCATAAATGTGAATTTTTTGAAGACACGAATTTACGGATAATTAGGTTAACCAAAAAAGGTTTTAACCATTCCGTTTTTGTAATTATTTACATAAAAAAAACACTATCATATTGATAGTGTTAATTTTTTAAAAATATTAGCTTTTGTTAACATCTAAGATGTAGCTTTCATATTTAATCTAATGAAATTTTAACGATGTCATTTGCATTTAGTTTTAATGAAGATAGAACGTTTTCCATAGTATAAAGATCTATATTCTTATTTTGTGCAAAAGCGCCTGGTACAATTACGATCCTGAAGATTTGATTTTGTGTAAAAGACGTATCTAATGTTGTGAAATTATCTGATTCTAAAATGATTTCGAGATCAAATATACCACTCGGGTCGTCAAAAATAAAGTTATATCTGAATTGCGCAAAACCTCCATCAGTAAATAAAAATGTTCTTGGAAGCGGTTCCCATACTTCAACTCCATTATTAGCTGCTGTTGCAATTGGATCTACTACAAACACCAATGCTACATCAGATTCAAATACTTCAATTTGATTGGGGATAGTCACACCTATTGATGCGCTTATACCATCCGTAGAAGCAAAATCTACATTGTCTATTTCAAATACACTGGCAACATCTCCAGCCGGTCCTTCTGGTCCAGGTAAACCATCAAATCCTGGAGGTCCCTGATCTCCTTCACAAGCTGTAAATAGTATTGATGATAAAAATAAAAGTGTGAAAATCTTTTTCATAATGTGTAATTATTTGTTGTTTTGATATTGAATATGTTTATCAATAAGTGTTCCAAAGTATAAATTTTATTTTTTTTATGATTTATTAAAGTCGATACTTATTGAATTAACACAATAACGTTGCCCTGTTTCTGTAGGCCCATCATCAAAAATATGCCCTAAGTGGCTACCACAATTAGCACATAAAATTTCTGTTCTTATCATGCCATGAGTCGTATCTTTTATATACTCTACACTGCCTTCAATAGATTCATCAAAACTTGGCCATCCACATCCAGAGTCAAATTTGGATGTACTTTCAAATAAATGAGCATGACAACCCATACACTTATAGGTTCCATTTTCTGAGTGAATATTGTATTCTCCAGTAAAAGGACGTTCTGTTCCTTTTTGTCTCAATACTCTATATTGCTCTTCAGAGAGTTCTTTTCTCCATTCATTTTCTGTTTTATCAAAAGGGTATTTATTCATTATTTGGTTTGTTTTGGCTCGAAAATTAAAGCATCTCCATTAATACAATGTCTTTTTCCAGTAGTTTCTCTTGGGCCATCATTAAATACGTGTCCTAAATGCCCACCACAAGTTTCGCATACAAGCTCAGTTCTGGCATAGCCTAACTTATAATCCGTATCAATAGACACATTTCCTTTTACAGCTCTATCAAAACTTGGCCAACCTGTACCACTATCAAATTTATGTTCACTCTCATATAAAGGAGTGTTACATCCGGCACAATGAAAAGTTCCATTCGCATAAATTTTATTTAATGGACTGGAGAAAGGTCTTTCGGTACCAGCTTGTCTAAGGATGTAATATTGATCATTAGTTAGGATTTCTTTCCATTCTTTATTCGTTTTAGAAATAGCATATTCTTTCTGCTCTTTTTTGGTTTCTTTTTGGGCATTACCAGTACAACTTATCGTTAAAATGCTGATGAATAGTATTAAAATCTTTTTCATTTTATTCAAATTATAGTTTTATATATATATAGTCGTATATCAATGCCGTCCATAACACAAGAATTTCTATTCTGTAATAAAGTCAATTATTTTATCGATCACTTTCTGATTTCCAAGAATTTTTCTATGTCCTAATTTCTCAGTTAATAGTAGTTTCCCTTTGATTAATTTTTTAATAATCTCTAAAGCCTCTGTATATTGTACATCTACATCATTTTTATCATGAACAACTAATGTTGGAATTTTTACAGCTTCTGCAGAGATTCCACCAGAATAATTGTCAAGATCTTCTCCATAACGTTCATCGAGGTACTGTTTCATTAATCTACCAGTTTTCTGGCTTAACTGTAAGTTTCTAACAAATTCTTTAGTTATTTTAGTCACACTATTTGCCGTACCTATTATTACCAATTTTTCAATCATTAAACCAAATTTGGTAGCCCGTAATAAAGACATTCCTCCTAATGAATGCCCAATAGCACTATAAAATGGACCATGTGTTTTTTCTAACTGATGTATGGTCTCAATAAAATGTGGCATATTACTTCTTTTTCCGGGAGCTTCTCCATGTGCAGGAGCATCAAAACTTACTGTACTAAAACCTTTATACAATAATTGATCTGCAACCTTAGAAAGCTGAGTACCACTACCTGACCATCCGTGTACTAACAAAATCTTTTTATTCGAGTTTCCGTAATTATAAACAATTACTTCTCGATTTATCTTTTTTATTTTTACTTTTTCTTTCCGACTTTCTATTGCCATAGTCTTTTCTCGATCAGGCCTTTTGTACTTAAACGGAGTTAAGAATAAACGTGCCCCAAATCTAGAAGCTAAAAAAGGTGAAATCCAATTTAATACTTTACCTGTATATAAAATTGGTTTAGGTATAAGTAATGCTTGAACGGGTATTAGATCTTTATCAATCTTAGTCATTAATTAATGAATCAATTTTTATTTAAAATTAAAAGAACCAAAATGGTTGTAAGGAATATTATGAATAATTAACACTTTAGAAGAGGTTTGATGAATTAAAACGAAATATATTCTACTAATTCTTTTATATAAGTTTATAAAGTGCTTAATTTTGTTATCTTATTTTTTAATCTAAAAGCAAATGCGGGTGAAACCCACTGAAATAGAAAAAAAGGAACAGAAAGTACTTTATAATTATCAGGCTAGAGATATTGATAAGATCTTTGGACGTTTGCAAGAGTTTCCGAAAAGCTATAATTTACTCTATCAACTGCCTACTGGTGGAGGTAAAACGGTGATTTTTTCAGAAATTGTAAGAAGATACATAGAAACTACGAAGAAGAAAGTCGTAGTCCTAACACATCGTATTGAACTTTGTGATCAAACTTCTAAAATGCTTACTGAGTTTAATGTTAAAAATAAGATCATTAATAGTAATGTAAAAAAGCTTGAAGATCAGCATGAATATATGTGTTTTGTGGCTATGGTGGAGACACTTAATAATAGACTTAATGATGATCAATTAGAGATTGATAATGTAGGAATGGTGATTATTGATGAGGCACATTATAACTCTTTCCGAAAGCTTTTTCGTTTTTTTAATACTTGCTTTATTCTTGGAGTTACTGCCACCCCTCTTAGTTCTAATATGAAGCTCCCAATGAAAGACAACTACCGGGAGTTGATTGTGGGAGATACTATTAACTCTCTTATTGGAAAAGGATTTTTAGCTAAACCGATAACTTATACATATGATGTAGGTCTTGGTTCTCTTAAAATTGGTATGAATGGCGATTATACCGTAAAATCTTCCGAAGACCTGTATACAAATGCGCTGATGCAGGACAAGTTGCTAAAAGCTTATGAAGAAAGATCAAAGGGACAAAAGACATTAATTTTTAATAATGGTATAAATACATCTATTCAAGTATATGATGTTTTTAATAGAGCAGGATATCCGATAAGACACTTAGATAACACCAATGGTAAACAGGAACGATCAGATATACTAAAATGGTTTAAGCATACGGATAATGCAATTCTTACTTCAGTGAGTATTTTGACCACTGGTTTTGACGAACCTACGGTAGAAACAGTAATTCTTAACCGAGCTACGAAATCCTTAACACTTTATTTCCAGATGATTGGTAGAGGATCCAGAATACTTCCAAAAAAACCTGAGTTTTCTATTATCGATATGGGAAATAATACAGCTCGTTTTGGACTTTGGAATGGAGAAATGGATTGGCAGTCTATCTTTAGATCTCCTGATTTTTATTACGAGAGCTTAGTTAGTGATGATGATATAGAACGTAAGTTTAAATACGTAATGCCGGAAGAAGTCAGAAAACAATTTGGTAACTCTACTGAAATAGATTTTGATATCGAAGCAGAATATGCCAATACCAAAAAATATGGTTTACGTAGTAAAAGTGTTTTAGAAAAATCTATTGAACAACATGCTAGGATGTGTGTAGAAAATAGTGAAGATGTTTTTGATGCACGAATTCTTAGTAAATTATTAGATCAAGATATTGAATATAGAGTTCGTCGATATTCTTACTGCATTAGCAAAAGCACCAAAAATTATAGAGATTGGTTACAAGAGGACTATGGTCGAAAATTACGTTCCAAAATTAATCAAATGTTCGTATAATTATTTTATACTTTCACAATTAGTTTACCTAGGCTTTTTCCAGAAAATAGCATATTGAAAGCTTCCGGCAATTGATTAAATCCTTAAACAATAGTTTCTTTATATTTGATCAAACCATCTTGCACCAAAGGAGTTATTTCTGAAAAGTAATTTATCAATTCTTTGGCTGTCATTACATTTTCTTTTAATGCATAATGACGTTTATCAACTAATTTTTCTGGCCTTTTGGTATAAATTCACTGTTTGTTGCGAAATTCGTTCACTTTTTTGAAATGTATATTTTTCGATTGATAGTTCGGTTGTTGATTAATTCTTTAAGGCAATTTCAACAGCATTTTCGGCATGAATTTTTGTTGTATCAAATATTGGGATATCTACATCGTCTTGTTTTATTAATAAAGGTATTTCGGTGCAACCAAGAATAATCCCTTCAGCTCCGTTGTTTTCTAAATCTTTTATAATTCGTTTATATGCTTCTCTCGAATTATTTTTAATATTGCCAAGAACCAATTCCTCATAAATAATCTTATGTATGAGCTCTCTATCATTAGCATCTGGAATTATAACATCAATCCCATATTTCGCAAGAATTGTTCTATAAAAATCCTTTTCCATGGTGAACTTAGTACCCAAAAGTGCAAGTTTTTGCAACCCTCTAGATTTAATTTTTTTACCTGCAGCATCGGCAATGTGTAGAAATGGAATCCTTATATTTTTAATTATTTCATCACTGCATAAGTGCATTGTATTCGTACAAAGAATTATTAAATCTGCTCCAGCATTTTCTAATTGTTTTGCGGATTTGATCATGTGTTCAGTTAAACTATTCCAATCATCTTTTCTTTGTAAACTTTCAATTTCTGCAAAATCTACAGAAACCATGATAGATTTTGCAGAATGAAAACCGCCTAGTTGTTCTTTTATTATTTTGTTTATTAGTTCATAATAAACAGCAGAGGATTCCCAACTCATACCTCCAATTAATCCAATAGTTTTCATAAATCACTTTTTTTTTAAATTTCTATCTCCCCAATTAAATAAGGAACTGAGTATCCACTAAGAAAAACACGATCTCCATCTAGTTTACAGTGAATTTCACCACCTCTTTTGGATAATTGATATGCTTTTAGTTCTGTTTTGCCAAGTTTTTTTGCCCAAAAAGGAACTAAGGCGGCATGAGCAGATCCTGTAACTGGATCTTCTAGAGAGATTTCAGGATTGGCATCGAATACTCTAGATACAAAATCCGAATTTTTACCTTCAGTAGTAATAATTGTACATAGATAGGGGAGCCCTTTTAGAAATTCTAATTTTGGTTCTTCTGCTAATACTTCTTCTTCAGAACCAACAGTAATGATAAGATCTCTTCCAGCAAAAGCTTTTAATGGTTTAGCTTGGAAAGCTTGAAACACTTCTTTTGGAATATCAACAGGTTTAGGAGGTCGCGAAGGGAAATCCAATGTAATTGACCCATTATCTTCTTTTTTAGCTTTTAGAATACCACTTTTAGAAGAAAATGTTACTTCATCAATAGTTTTATCAATATAATTAAAAATTACATAAGCAGAAGCTAAGGTTGCGTGACCACATAAATCAATTTCTGCATAAGGCATAAACCATCTAATTTCATATATGTCGTCTCTTTTTACAAAATAACCTGTCTCTGCAAGATTATTCTCTATAGCAATATTTAATAATGTTTCATCATCTAACCAATGAGGTAAATGACAAATAGCAGCCGGATTACCCCCAAAGAGTTTTTGTGTAAATGCATCGATCTGAAATATTGGAATTTTCATAAGTTAATATATTTTTAGAATTTGACCTGTGTTTTTATTGGTTAGTATGTACTCATATATTTTTGTAACATCTTCGATTTCTACGGGTAGATACCCTGCAAATTTTTGATCTTTAGGAAAATCACCTGCTATTGCTCCAGGAGCGACAGTATTAAGTCGAATACCACGAGTAAGTTCTTGGGAAGCCGCATTAACAAAACTATGAATGGCACCATTAACTAAAGAAAGAGCTACTGCATTAGGCTCATAATGCTCCGCAAGAATCCCTGTGGTTAACGTTATTGAACCATTTTCTTTTAGGTAGTCTTTAGCTATATGAACAAGGTTTACTTGTCCCATTAGTTTACTTTTAATTCCTAGGTAATAATCTTCTTCTTTAAGATCAGAAAGTGATTTCCACGAGGCAGTACCAGCAGCGTTAATAACTGCATCTAATTGAGGTAATTTCTCAAAAAGTGATTTTATAGAATCTTTATCTGTAATATCAATAGGGTAAGAGTTATTGTTTCTATGTGCTGCATAGACTTCGTGATTTTTTTTAAGAGAATTATAAATTTCTTTTCCAATGGTTCCTGTTGCTCCTATAACTAAAATCTTCATAATTATATATTTAGTTTTATAAATATGTATCTATAAATTTTTTATAGATTATCTTTTATTTCGGTAATATATTCTTGAATAATTTCTTCATTTCTTTTAAAATATGTCCACTTTCCATGTCTAGTGGGTGTAAGTAAACCAGCTTTGTTCATAGTAGCTAGATAATGAGAAATAGTAGGCTGCGACAAGCCTGACTTATCCTGAATTAACTGGCCACAAACCCCAAAATCGAAATGTCCTAATTCTGCGTGTGGCGGAAAATTAGAATTTGGATCTTTTAACCACTTTAGTATATCCAATCTGGTAGAATTAGCTAAAGCTTTTTTTATTTCTAATACTTTTTCCTTATTCACAGGTCAAATATACATATTTAATTTTATAAATATGTTTGGTTAACATAATTTTGTTCAAAGTATTTTGCAAAGTATAAATTATGTCATGTGTGTTTTATTAAGACATTGGTATATCTATTAAGGTTTTTCAGAACGATTTCACTTCCTTTGACAACAACTTCCAATGGATTTTCTCCTTTGTATACTGGTAACTCTGTGGTTCTAGAGAATCTTTTATCAAGACCTCTTAACATAGATCCACCTCCTGTTAAAAAAATACCAGTATTGTAAATATCTGCAGAAATCTCAGGAGGAATATCGGATAAAGTATCTAGTACTGCATTTTCTATCTGTGTAATAGATTTATCAATGCTTTTCGCAACTTCTTTATGAGTGATATAGACTTGTTTTGGCTTACCTGTCAGCATATCTCTACCTTGTACAGGTATTTTTTCTGGTGGTGATTCTAAAATATCTACTGCAGAACCTATCTTGATTTTAATATCTTCAGCAGTACCTTCTCCAATATGTAAACTATGATTTTCCCTTACATATTGAATGATATCATCGTTAAAAACATTTCCCGCTATTTTTACAGACTGACCAGATATAATTCCACCAAGTGTTATTACTGCAATTTCTGTGGTACCACCTCCAATATCTATAACCATATGACCTTTAGGTTGTAACACATCAATTCCGGCTCCAATGGCTGCAGCCATTGGTTCTGCAATTAAATATACTTTCTTTGCATTAAGACGTCTTGCAGAGTCCCTTACGGCCCTCATTTCAACCTTAGTAATTCCACATGGAATCGCTATGATCATTTTGTAAGATTTAATAAAAATAGCACTGCTTATGTCCGATAATCTTTTGATGAGAATTTTGAGCATCTTTTCAGATAAATCAAAATTAGCAATGACTCCATTTCTTAGTGGATAAAAGGTTTTAATATTCTTGTGGATTTTACCCCGCATAGAACTTGCCTCTTTTCCGACTGCAATTATTTTTCCGCTAATTCTGTTAACAGCAATAATCGAAGGAGCATCAATTGCTATTTTACCTTTGTGTGTTATTAGAGTGTTAGTTGTTCCTAAGTCTACTGCTATTTTATCAGTTAAAAAATCAAAAAAGCCCATAGTTGTTAGTTAAGTTAGATTGATTTGAGTTGTATAAATATATAATAGTTCGATCATATTCATACATTTGGGTTGCTAATCCATGATAACTCTTATATAGATATAATATTGTTGGTTGTTTTTTAAGTATCTGATAGTTAGTGTTTTGTTTGAATTTTTATTTAAAAATATGATTTAATAATAGGTAGAGCAAAACTGTTAATAAATTTTTATCCGGTATTATTTTTAAGTATGTCTTAGGTTTTATTTAATGCCTCGTAAAATTTTTATCACTTACTATCGTTTTCCAGATAGTTTCTTTTATTTTTGCTGCTAATGATGCGTAAATACATATTTCTGGTAATACTTTTTTTTACCGCTTTGACCTATTCACAAATAGGAGGGAGATATACCTATCAATTCTTGAATTTGGTTTCATCACCAAGACAGGCAGCACTAGGTGGTAAGTATGTTACTGGTTATAATTCGGATCCCACTTCTGCGATGCTTAATCCAGCGGCAATTAATATTGAAATGGATAATCAATTAGCTGTAAACTACGTGAATTATATTGCTGATGTTAACTACGGATCGGTGTCATATGCAAAAGCTTTTGGTGAAAAAAGACGAGTATTTCATGCCGGAATTACCTATATAAATTATGGTAAGTTTGATGGTTTTGATGAATTTGGAAATGAAACTGGAGATTTTGGAGCTGGTGAAGTAGCAATATCCTTGGGATATGGGTATGCCATACCTAATTCGAATTTTCATGTAGGTGCCAGTGGAAAATTTATTTCTTCTAAGTTAGAACAATATACATCTTTAGGAGGAGCATTAGATTTAGGATTGATATATCATAATCCTGATTCAAAATTTGATTTTGGATTGGCAGTTCGTAACCTAGGAACACAATTTACTACGTATGAAAATACAAGAGAAGATTTACCATTATCTGTGGATATGGGCTTTGCTCAAACATTAAAAAATGTACCTATTCGATGGAATTTGACTCTTGAAAATCTGCAGGTATGGGATGTTGCATTCCAAAATCCTGCGCGTGATATTACGGATTTAGAAGGAAATGTGGAACCAGATGATCCTAGTTTTTTTAATAATGCGTTACGGCACGTTGTAGTAGGACTGGAGTTTTTTCCAGAAAGTGGATTTAATATCCGGCTGGGATATAATTTCAGAAGATCAGAAGAATTAAGGATAGTGGATCAACGATCTTTTGCAGGACTTAGCGGCGGTTTTTCTTTAAAACTCGGAAAATTTAAATTTGCTTATTCCTATGCTCGTTATAATTCTGCAGCTTCTTCTAGTACTTTTGGTGTAAATGTAAATCTTTAATAGTGGACACAAAAATAATCATTGCAATAGATGGTCATTCTTCTACAGGTAAAAGTACTGTAGCAAGACAATTGGCAAAAGAATTAGGGTATATTTATGTGGATACTGGAGCTATGTATCGCGCAGTTACTTTATACGCGATGCGACATAAGTTTATCAATGAATCTGAAATTGATAGCAAAGCTTTGGAAAAGAGCCTTCCTTTAATTAATATTAGGTTTGAAGTTAGTTCTAAAACAGGACTTGCAGAAGTAATGCTTAATGATGAAAATGTTGAAAAAGAAATAAGAACATTAAAAGTTTCTAGACAAGTAAGCCCTATTGCTGCTATATCAATGGTTAGAAAAAAGTTAGTAGAACAGCAGCAATTGATGGGTAAAGACAGAGGAATAGTAATGGATGGCAGAGATATTGGAACAGTTGTTTTTCCGAATGCAGAATTGAAATTATTTATGACAGCAACTGCAAAAGATAGGGCTGAACGAAGATATAATGAACTTTTAGAAAGAGGTGAAAATGTAACTTATGAAGATGTTCTGAAAAACGTAGTTAATAGAGATCATATCGATAGTACAAGAAAAGACTCTCCTCTTCGTAAAGCTGAAGATTCTGTAGTAATTGATAATTCTAATCTTACTCTTGTAGAACAATTTGATCAAATATTAACTATAGCAAACGGTGCAATTGCTAAAAAAGCTAATTAACACTGATCAAAATAGTAAAAATTGTCTTTAAATTTACTCTGAGTCTTTAGATTCTCTAAGTTCATAGAATGTCATTTTTCCTTTTATCCATTCTATAAGTTCTTTTTTTTCGTCCGCTTCCTTAACCAATAGTACTCGATTGAGAATAAGTGTTTTGTTTTTGATAATATATCTTAAGGGGATAGACGTATCAGTTACAGCATATAAAGGCGTTTCTTTAAGAATCTTATATTCCTTACCGTTGTTCATTACCACAACTTTTTTGGATTCAAAAATAATTTTCGTTTTGGATAAAGCTTGCCCATAACCAAATATTGTGAACATTAAGAAGAATGAAAATAAAATTGATTTCATAATTATTTACAAATTTTTGACGGGACGTTTATTACGGTAAAACCTCAAAGTTAAGCATTTTATTGTTTTTGACCAGTATTTTTTAACAAACACCTATGTTTTATTCTTTTGGTATCATGATGATTACAATTTTCAATGAATATTTAGCGAAAAAAAGGCCTTCCAATAATTTTTGGAAAGCCTCTGTATATAAAATATGTACTAAAATGTATCTTATAGATTAGGAATAATTAATTCTTGATCAGGATGAATAACATCAGGGTTTTTAAGAATATGAGTGTTTGCAGCAAAAATCTCTTTGTACTTCATAGGATCTTTAAAGTAATGCTTTGCTATTTTACTTAAAGATTCTCCACTTTTTACTGTATGTCTGTGATATATAGAGTTATCTGCTACATCAATATCCGCTACAATATCCGCTGGAGCTTCTCCTCCGATTTCTTTTATTTTATCCCAAAGCTGATTTTTTTCATATTGAGTATTTGCAGTTCCTTTTACTTTAAGGACTCCATTATCTTCAGAAACGTCTCCATTTTGGATATTTAATTCTTGTCCTAGATCCAAAACATCTTGATATTTTGCTTTAACCATAACTAAGTTGATTTTTTAAATTATTATTTAGATTTACTCAAATATAATAATTTATAAAGTTGATTTTATATTATTTTCTTATTAAAAAACATCTTATAATCGATGAAATGCATAATTTATCTATATTCGAATGCTTATAAATAAAAGTTAAGATGTTTCGAAAACGATTCTATTATATCATTCAACTTCAATATTTAGGATTTAGATATCATGGGTGGCAAAAACAGCCAAAAGTGAATACTTTACAACGAATGGTAGAACGTACTATAAATTATGTATTGGAGACTAAAGATTTTAAGATATTAGCAGCTGGACGCACAGATGCTAAAGTTTCAGCAAATGAAGCTTATGTAGAATTATTTGTAGATCATACGCCATTGGAACTAAAGGACTTTTTTGATTTATTTAATCAAAATTTACCTCAGGATATAAGGGCAATCAGTATACAGGAAACAGACGAACGTTTTAATATTATACAACATCCTAAGATTAAAGAATATATATATCTGTTTTCTTATGGAGAAAAATTCCATCCTTTTAGTGCTCCATTTATGTATAATGTTATGGAAGAACTGGATATTAGTTTGATGATAACGGCGGCTAAATTGTTTGAAGGAAAGCATAATTTTAGATCATATTGCCATAGACCGAATGAACATACCATTTTACAGGGAGAGATCACACAATGTGAAATAGTTAGAAATACATTATATACAGCTAGTTTTTTTCCCAAAGAGAGTTATTTATTAAGAGTAAAGGGAGAAGGGTTCAAAAGAAACCAAATTCGATTGATGATGGGAGCATTATTAGATTTAGGAAAAGGGAAAACTGATATAGATTTTATTAAACGTACATTAGATCCAAAGGCCGAAGAGATTACTTTAGAACATATTGTTCCAGGTTCTGGGTTGATCTTAAACTCTGTAACACTTAAAAAGGAAATATCATGAAAGTAGTATCTACTAATATTGGAGAACCTCAAACTATTTCGTGGAGGGGAAAAGAAGTGAAAACCGGAATCTATAAATACCCTGTTGATAAACCGATTTTTCTTGATACAGAAGATGTAAAAGGAGATCACGTTATTGATAGGCGTGTTCACGGTGGAGTAGATAAAGCGTGTTATTTATATGCAGCAGAACATTATCCATATTGGAAAGAAAAATATCCTGATCTGAAATGGAATTATGGCATGTTTGGTGAAAATATAACAGTTTTAGGTCTTGATGAGCGTCTTATTAAAATAGGGGATGTATATCAATTAGGAAATGCTATAGTTCAGGTTTCTCAACCAAGACAACCTTGTTTTAAACTAGGAGTGCGTTTTGGAACGCAAACTATTTTAAAACAGTTTATTAAAGCAATGATGCCAGGTGTATATCTAAGAGTTTTGACTGCTGGAGAAGTCAAAATAGACGACATTCTGATACCAAAAGAAATGCATAAGGAAGGAATATCGATTCGCGATATGTATGCCTTATTATACGATCAAAACTCACATTTAGCTTTAGCAAAAAGGGCACTTGATAATCCTTTTGTTACTGTAAATAATAAAAAAAGTATACTGAATCGATATGGAAGTTCTATTTCTGAGTAAGTTATGGAAGTTAAAGAGATTAAAAATTTAATTATTGGAGCAGGACCAGCAGGTCTCGCAATTGCAGGGCGTTTTAGGAAAAAAAATATTCATTTTGAAATAGTTGAGAAAACAAATAAAATAGCTTGGAGTTGGCATCATCACTATGATAGGTTATTATTACATACGGTGAAAGAACTTTCGCATTTACCTCATTTAGAATTTCCTGATGAATATCCTAGATATGTTCCGAAAGCCAAACTAGCTCAATATTATGAGGATTATGCTAAGCATTTTGACATAAATCCTCAATTTAATATTGAAGTCCAATCTATAAAGAGGGAAGAGGATCATTGGAATGTGATCACTAATAAACAAAACTACCACACAGAAAATGTTATTCTTGCTACTGGTGTAAATAGAGTCCCTTTCTATCCTGTTTGGGAGAATCAGGAAGATTATAAAGGAGAAATTATTCATAGTCGAAATTATAAAAATGTAGTACCTTTTAAAGGAAAGAAAATATTGATAGTAGGAATGGGAAATACAGGTGCCGAATTGGCGCTTGATCTTAGTGAATACGATATTGATGTAACCATTTCTGTAAGAAGTTCATTGCTTATTGTTCCTAGAGATATTAATGGCAGACCTGTTCAAACTACAGCTAAAAAATTAGAGAAGTTACCTTTCGGATTAGGAAGATGGATTGGTAAGCAAGTAAGAAGATTTATTATTGGTGATCTTTCTAAGTATGGAATTTCAATTTCTAAAAAAGATCCTATTATTCATCTAAAACAAACTGGAAAAACACCGATTATTGATTTGGGCACAGTAAAGCAAATAAAATCGGGTAAAATAAAGGTGATAGGCGATATAGACTTATTTTATGAGAAGGGCGTACGGCTAAAAGATGGAACTAAATTAGAGGCAGATGTTGTAATTCTTGCCACTGGATATCGTGCTAAAATAGAACAGTTTATAGAAAATACAGAAGGATTATTAGATAAATATGGTATTCCTAAAAATATAATTGGAAAAGGAAAACATAAAGGCATGTTTTTTGTTGGTTTTGATACCTACAAACTTGGTGGGATTCTAGGAACAATCTTTAATGATTCTAAAACGATTGTAGCCGATATTTTGAAAAGTTATAAGTAATATCACTGTTTACAGCGTATGATTAAGATAAATATTTTAAGAAGTTTGAAATATATTTTATAAGCTAATTTGATGTTAGAAATTGATGAAACATAAATTATTTCTTTTTCTGTTATTGTTAATTACGAGTAAGTTATTAATCGCTCAAGAAAAAACCTTCAAACCTTTTGTTGACCATTATGGAGATAATTTGGTTTTGGATAATTTTCCCGCAGTTTCTGAAGATGGGTTATATTATCTTATTATCTATAGTGAATATTCTTGTTGTTTAGCTTTAGGGTCTTCGTTACAAAAGATACGTTCCATAGATGGAGAATTGTTAAATGAAATAATTCTGTCACCAAGCGAAGAAGCCGGTCAATTTACGGTTGCAGAACAAAAATCTATTTATGAAAATGTGAAAAAACTATTAGAAAGTGATAACTATTACGCATTAAAAGAGGTTCTGAAATTTAATCAAATGGTAGATCCAATTGATAATAAGATATATTTAGAAGTCAATGTATCTGATAGGGTGTATAGAAGTGAAAAATTCTCTTTACCTCAAATACAATCACATGGTTTTTGTTGTAATGGAGGCTCTGATATGCATGAAAATTGTTTGCTGTATCAAGCCTTAGTAAATATTTATTTTTCTATCAAACATAAGATGTTTTTGATAGAAACAGGTCTAGCTCAAGTCACTGATGGTTGTGATCATGGGCCATTTTACCATATGATTCCGATTACTAAAAATTAACTATTATGATTATTCGTTTTCCAAAATTGTCAAAGCCAGTTTAATAGTATTGTAATCCATGGCTTGTTCGAAATGTTCAAAATAGGATTTTAAGGTTTCTGGATTATCCAGTACTTTTTTTGCTTCTTTTACCGAAATGATATCTTCTTTATTTATAAATTGTTTTAGATCAATGTCTTCGCCATCATTGTATAATTTCATGATATGAGAAAAGACGGTAGACTGGGCTAATTTTCTTTCTTGCGCAATTTCTTCTATTGATAATCCTTTCTGATACAGGTTCAAGGTTTCTTTATGAGAATTTCCTTTATTTTTATTGGTTTTCTTCTTCTTTTTAGTTTTTTCTGCAGAAAAGTCAATGATAGCTTTTATGAATTGGTATCCATAGTTTTGCATTTTCAGTTTACCTACACCGTTAATTTGCATGAAATCATCATCACTCATAGGTCTGGATTTTTCCATTTCTTTTAAGGATGCATCATTAAAAATTTGATATGCTGGTATACCAGCTTCTTTAGCTAGTTCTAAGCGCAGTTCACGTAACTTATCGAACAATGTACTTGCTTTTATTTTTTTAACCTGTTGAGCGGCTATTTCTTTAATTTTTTCAAATTCTGCAAGATTTGCTAAACTAACTTTTTCATCCTCAAAAAGTACTTTTTTAGAAAGTGAAGTCAGTTTAAGCTTGTTATTAAGATGAAAAGCAATTTCTAGATATCCTAAATTAATCAACTGTATAATATATTGCTGCCAATCTCTCCAAGAAATATCATTAGCAATGCCATAGGTTTTCAGGTTTTGATATCCTTTATCTAATACCATTGCGTTTTGAGCTCCTCTAAGAACATCAATTACAGTTCCTATTGGTTCTTCCTCTTTAATTCTTGCTACTGTAGATAATGCTTTTTGTGCGATAATAGTTCCATCAATAAAACTTGGAGGGTTTTTACAGACATCGCAATTGCCGCAATCTTCTTCAATTAATTCTCCAAAATAGCTTAGCAATATTTTTCTCCGACAACTAAGCGAATCTGCGTATTGCTTCATTCTATCCAACTTGGCCATTTGCACTTCTTGATTGCCAGATGTAGTTGCAAATTTTTGTAATTGTACTACATCAGCATAACTGTGAAATAGTAGAGTAGAAGAAGGTAGTCCATCGCGACCGGCACGTCCAATTTCTTGATAATACCCTTCTATGTTTTTTGGTAAATTATAATGAATCACCCAGCGAACATTAGATTTATCGATTCCCATACCAAAAGCAATGGTAGCACATACAATTTGTACGGTATCATTTATAAAACCTTCCTGTACTTCAGCTCTTTTCTTATGATCTATACCAGCATGATAAGCTTCGGCAATAAATCCTTGACTCTGGAGTTTTTCTGCCAACATTTCTGTTGTTTTTCTGCTTAAACAATAGATAATACCAACATCGTTAGGTTTATCTTCAAGAAAAGCCATAATCTGTTCGATTCTTTTATTTCCTGGACGAACTTCTAAGCTAAGGTTTTTACGATCAAAAGAAGCTAAAAATTGTTTTGCATTACGTATGTTTAGTTGATTGCAAATATCTTGTCGGGTTGCCTTATCTGCTGTTGCAGTTAACGCAATTACTGGAGTATCAGGAAACCTGTTTTTTAAGTATCCAAGTTGTGTATATGCTGGTCTAAAATCATGACCCCACGCCGATATACAATGCGCTTCGTCAATAGCAATTAAACTTATGGTAATTTGTGAAAGTATTGTGTCCAAAAAACTCAAACTCTCAGGGGCAACATAGAGTAGCTTAATATCTTTATCCAGAAGCTTTTGATATATTTCTTGTTGTTCATTTTCGTTTTGACTACTATTTACAAAAGCAGCTTGCACACCATTGGCTCGCAACCCATCCACCTGATCCTTCATTAATGCAATTAATGGAGAAATCACTAAGGTGATACCGGGAAGTAATAACGCGGGTAATTGGTAACAGATTGATTTTCCTCCACCAGTTGGCATGATAACCATATTATCCAATCCCTCGAATATAGAATCAATGATTTCTTGTTGTAACGGTCTAAAGCTGTCGTATCCGAAATACTCTTTTAAAGTGCTTAGAATTTGTTGTTGTTCTGGCATAGTTGCAAAGAAAGGAAAAATGACTTCAAAAAATAAGTCATAATGACATAGCTTATTAACTTCTTTGAGTTTTTTAAAACTATGAGGTCAATTTAACTTTGAAATTGGTATTAGATATGTTGATCTAATAAAATTGTATTTCCATCTGGATCAGTTATTACAATGCTTCCTGGACCACTAGAATTTTCATCTGTCTCTTGTTCTAACTTTATGCCTTTCTTTTTCAAATACTTTTGAATTTCTCTTACATCATCAAAATTTTTGAGCGTATTAGCCCCAGTATCCCAACCAGGATTGAAAGTCAGGATGTTGTTTTCAAACATTCCTTGAAAAAGTCCAACCAGAGAGTTTTCATTTTTCATTATCAAATAATTCTTTTCTATATCTCCTGCAAAAACTTCAAAGCCTAAGTTCTCGTAAAATTCTTTAGACACCTTTATATCCTTTACATTCAGACTTATTGAAAAAGCTCCTAATTTCATCTTTTAGTGATTTTTGATTTATATGGTTTAATTGCTTTCACCATGGTTTATTCAATTTTTTGACCTAATGAAAGATACTAAATTTAAGTTGGCAAAAGTATTTATGTAATAGAAAACAAATTAATGATAATGATTGTGAATAAAAGCGGTTATTATAAACCACAGAATAATTAAAATTGTTATACCCTATTGTGTGTATGTATTTTTTAGTCGTATTGACCTTAATATTGATAATTTATATATTTATTATTAATATGAAAATAGTAATATTTGTTACATTTTTCAGGACTATGGATATTATATTTGAACAATTACAAGGTATCTTTTATACTTTGTGTATACTAATAGAATGTTTATGAAAAAGGGAGGATATGAAATTAAAATAAAAAAGAAACCTTGGCCAACTAAAGATGCGATGGAACAGATTTATGAAAAAAATCTTTGGGGGAGTAATAATTCTCGCTTTTATTCAGGGGAGGGATCGCATAATCCTGAAATAGTAAACCCATATATAGATATTTTGATATTGTTTTTTGAAACATTAAAAAGGCCTATCACTGTTTGTGATTTAGGTTGTGGAGATTTTAATGTTGGAAAACAATTGGTAAAGCATACTAAAAAGTATATTGCAATTGACATTGTATCTGAGCTTATAAAGTATAACAAAGGAAAATTTAAGGAAGAAAATTTAGAATTTCATTGTTTAGATATCACTAAGGATGATTTGCCTTCTGGGGATTGTGTTTTATTGCGACAGGTGTTACAACATTTATCCAACACTGAAGTAGAGCGAGCGTTAAGTAAGTTAACTAATTTTAAATATATTATTTTAACAGAACATGTGCCTGAAGGAGATTTTGAGCCCAATAAAGAAATTATTTCTGGGCAAGGAATTAGACTAAAAAAACAAAGTGGTTTGAATTTATTAGCCCCACCATTTAATTTTAAGGTAAAAGAAGAAAAACAGTTATTATCTACTATTTTAAATAATAATAAAGGAGTTATAATAACGACGCTTTATACCATTTTTTAAACAGTATCTTGATTGGATGTATCCGTATTAATTATATTCAAAAGTATAATTACGTTATTCCTGAAATAAAACCATCATTGAAATAGGAGGTATGGTTACCTTGTTTTTTACACTTTTTGTTCCCTCCAGACTAAAGCTGTCTCCTAAAACCGCTACTTGCCAAGTTTCATTAAGTTCATACGCTGCAACTTTTGGGTTAGCATTATATACTACAAGAATGTTTTTCCATTTATCGCTATTAGCATTATTCTTAATCTGATAACCAATTAATCCATTTGTTTCTTCCTTAAACTCTAAATTTATTCTCACATCATTTGCATTCGTCATTCGGAAAGCAGGATGTGCTTTTCTAAGTAAAATAAGGTTTTTATAGTAAGTAACGACATCAGCATGTGTGTTTTTCCAACTCCAATCTATCTGATTGATACTATCTGGTAGATTGTAAGAGTTATGTTCTCCATTTTTAGTACGTAACATTTCTGCTCGAGCATGGATAAAAGCAACTCCTTGAGAGGTCATTACAATCGCATTCGTAAGTTTTTGCATTAAAATAAGCTCATCCTTTGTTGCATCTCTTCTAGAGACTTTTAGTTTATCGAATACAGTATGATTATCGTGACAAGAAACGTAGGATACTGATTGCCACGGTTCAATTGCCCAGGGAGCTTTTGAGTAATTCACTTTTGTGTAATCAATCTGTGGATGCTTTATTGATCCTACAATTCCCATTTTTACGGATTCTTCTTCATTTTTAGCTCCACTAACAAAACCTGTACTTTCTTCTTTAAAAACAGAACCTTTTAGTCCATCGCGTAAGTCATCACTAAAAGCAGAAATTTGAGGCATAGCCAATGTATTCTTTTTTAGAGCTCTTTTTTCTTCTGGTAGTGGAGAATCACCAGCAGTCCATCCCTCACCATAAACAAAAATATTTGGATTTATAGTTTTTACCGTTTTGGCTACTTTGTTCATAGTTTCAGTATCGTGGATTCCCATCAGATCAAAACGAAAACCATCTAAGTGATACTCTTCTGCCCAATATGCTACGGATTCTGTAATATACTTTTGCATCATTGCTCGGTCTGAAGCAGTTTCATTTCCACAGGCAGAAGCATCCGAAGGTTTGCCATCTTTCCATTGACGATAATAATAACCAGGAACTTCTAAATTAAAATTAGAATCCTCAGTTCTTCCAGTATGATTATAGACTACGTCTAAAATGACTCCGATTCCGTTATCATGAAATGTCTTAACCATTTGTTTAAATTCCTTTATTCTTACCTCGGCTTTATACGGATCAGAAGAAAACGAACCTTCTGGGACATTATAGTTTTGCGGATCATATCACCAATTAAATTGTGGTGTATCTAATTTTGTTTCATCAATAGAGTAGTGGTCATACGTTGGTAAAAGATGTACGTGAGTGATCCCTAATTCTTTTAGATGATCTATTCCAGTAGCTAGGCTATCAAGACTTTTAGTGCCTTCTTCGACTAATCCTAGATATTTACCAGGCTTACTGGATCCAGAGAGCGGATGTACTGTCATATCTCTTATATGAAGTTCATAAATAATCGCTTCATTTGGATATGTAAGAGTAATGCTTTTATCTTGATCCCATCCTTCAGGATTTGTCGTTTCAAAATCCAAAACCATAGCTCTTTTACCATTTACTCCAGTAGCTTTTGCATAAATACCGGGGGTTTCTTCTAGCCATTTACCATTGATCATCGTTTGATATGTATAATAAGTACGGTGTAAATCTTTATCAATCTGTAAAGTCCATATACCTTTTTCCTCCTGTTTCAACGCTTTGGTTTCCAAGGGTACTCCACCATTACCTTCTTTGTATAAATGAAGTTGTATTTTTTCTGCAACCGGAGACCATATTTTAAAAATAGTCACCTCTTTAGAATAATCAATCCAAAGATTAGTTTCTACGGGTGTTGGATACTCTTCAAAACTAGTATATACTGGTTTCTTTTTGGAGCAAGAAATTATAATGGACGAGATAAAACAGTACATGAAAATACGGTTCATATGTTTATACTTATGGTTTGTAAATGGTAATGGTTGGTTAACTATAGGTTTTAAAAATGGATCATTTACGAAAATAAATCTGAGCTTAGATATCGATCTCCGCGATCACAAATGATGGCTACTATAACTCCACTATCAAGGGTTTCTGATAGTTTTAATGCTGCTGTGACAGAACCACCACTACTCATCCCAGAAAAAACACCTTCTTCTTTTGCTAGTCTTTTAGCCATTTCTGTAGCTTCTTCCTGACTAACTTCTATAACTTGATCGACTTTATTTGGATTAAAAATTTTTGGTAAATATTCTTTTGGCCATTTTCGGATCCCGGGAATTCTGGATTCATCCGTGGGTTGTACACCAACTATTTGTACCGCCTTAGATTGTTCTTTTAGATACGTAGAAGTTCCCATAATAGTTCCAGTAGTTCCCATAGAAGAAACAAAGTGAGTTATCTCACCTTTAGTATCTTTCCAGATTTCTGGCCCTGTTGTTTTGTAATGTGCTTTCCAGTTATCATCATTGGCAAACTGATTAAGCATAACGTAGCCATCATTAATTACTTTAGCTTCAGCATAATCACGTGCTCCTTCGATACCGACGTCTTCAGAAGTTAGTGTAACCTTTGCTCCATATGCGCGCATTGTTTGCACCCGTTCTTTTGTAGAATTCTCAGGCATTACCAGCTCTATATTCAATTTAAAAATTCCAGCAATCATAGCCAGTGCAATTCCTGTATTTCCACTAGTTGCTTCAATAAGTTTAGTGGTTTGATCTATATCGCCACGATCTAATGCAGATTTGATCATGTTGTAGGCTGCACGATCTTTTACACTTCCACCAGGATTATGTCCTTCTAGTTTTAGATATAAGGTAATATTCGGGTTCTTAATTATGGAAGTGGCCTTAACTAAAGGAGTATTTCCGATAAGGTCTAAAATGCTATGCGACATTAAACAACTTTTTTGATCTTGATTTCTGAAGTATTTGATATAATAGAGTTTTCCGGGACAGAAGATGTAATCCATGCATTACCACCAACAGTGCTATTAGCACCAATTATTGTTGTACCGCCAAGTATAGTTGCATTGGCATAAATGGTTACATTATCTTCTACCGTTGGATGTCTTTTTACGTTGCGTAGTTTCCTATCAACATATAGACCACCTAACGTAACACCTTGATATATTTTTACGTTATTTTTTATAATTGCTGTTTCTCCTATAACAATTCCTGTAGCGTGATCGATAAAAAACGATTCTCCAATTTCTGCACCCGGATTGATATCAGTACCTGTTAACCTATGGGAATACTCAGTCATTAATCTAGGAATCAATGGTAGACCAAACTTTAATAGTTCGTGACTTAGTCGGTATATTGCGATTGCATAAAACCCAGGATATGCCAAATAAACTTCTTCAATAGAATTAGCCGCGGGATCGCTTTTTATAAAAGAGTCCGCATCTTTATTTAGTTTTTGCAAAACCTCTGGTAATTTTTCTAAATAAGATTGCCAAATACTACTACAAGGTTTTTCAGTTTCCCAGCAGGCAAGATCAACTAGTTCTAAAAAAGTTTGCTCTAAAATATCAATATTCTTTTTCACTTCGGTGTCCGAATCGAATAAGGTATAGAAAAGTAGATTCGTAAAATACTCGGTTCTTTCTTTTAGCTTTAGTCTAAGGTTGGGATTTTTTTTCTGTTCCTCAATTTTAGCTATGATTTGATCTTTTGCTTTCGTCATTGCGCCTTTTTTGAAAAGTCTAGTAAATATATAGAATAAAGAATATAATCGTCGTAATATGCCATAATTCCTTACATTTTTACAATAATAATAACAAAGAACAGCGTGAATTGATAGTAATCCATAAAATTTGGTTAAAAAGTTAGGAGGGTTTGATATTCTTTAAAGATCAATTACCTTTATAAAAGGTTTACAAAAAAGAAGCTCGGTCTACATTTTTTTGTGCGTAAATAAAGCTAATCATGAGTCCGTACTAGAAAAAACCTTAATTTATTTAATAAGAATTACACAAATTATGAAAAAACTCAAAAAGGAAGATATCAAACAGGAGGTGTTCAATTTATATGATGAGTATGCTCATAATAAGATTCAGAGAAGAGAATTTATTGAAAAGTTGGGTATTTATGCTGTAGGAGGAATTACAATTCCTTCTTTGATGAGTTTTTTAATGCCTAATTATGTAGATAACCTGTTGGTCGATAAAAATGATGCTAAATTAGATTCTAATTACATTACGTATAATGCTGAAAAAGGCGGAGGAGAAATTAAAGCCTTACTTTCCAAACCCGCAGGTATAAAACAAAAATTAGGAGGGATTGTAGTAGTGCACGAGAATAGGGGTTTAAATCCATATATTGAAGATACTGCTAGGAGAGCAGCGTTGGATGGTTTTATTACCATTGCACCAGATGCTTTATCCCCTCTAGGAGGATATCCAGGTAATGATGATGAAGGAAGAACACTACAAAGAAAACGAGATCGAAATGAAATGTTAGAAGATTTTATAGCGGCATATCAATATCTAAAAAATCATGAAGAATGTAATGGCAAAATTGGAGTGGTGGGATTTTGTTTTGGAGGATGGGTTTCTAATATGATGGCTGTAAAAATAGCGGATCTATCTGCTGCAGTTCCTTTTTATGGAAGTCAGCCCAAAGAAAATATTGATAAAATAAAAGCTTCGTTGATGTTGCAATTTGCTGGTCTAGATAAACGCGTCAATGAGGGTTGGCCTGATTATGAAAAAGCTCTGAAAAAGGAAAACAAAGAGTATTTTGCTTATACGTATCCAGAAGTAAATCATGGCTTCCATAATACGAGTACTCCAAGATATGATAAAGAAGCAGCAGAGTTGGCTTGGAACCGTACCATCCAATTTTTTAAAGAAAAGTTACTATAAAACATTCGTGTCAATAAATTAAAGATTCAATAATTAAATCAAAATGTATGCAGATTAGAATTCCCGAATTGGCATTCGAGTTTTTAAAAGACCTAAAGAAAAACAATCATAGAGATTGGATGCAAGAACATAAAAAACGATATCAAACCAATGAAAAGGAGTTAAAAAGTTTTTATGCTTCCGTTGTAGAGAGACTTAATGAGCATGATGAAATAGAAAAGACGAAGGTTTTTAGGATCAATCGTGATGTTCGTTTTAGTAAAAATAAAACACCCTATAATGTTCATAGAAGTGTAAGTTTTAGTAGGGCAGGAGCTCATCGTCGAGGAGGTTATTATCTGCGTTTAGAACCGGGTAATTCTTTAATGGCCGGTGGTTTTTTTAGCCCAGAACCTAAGGATTTGCTTCGTATACGTAAAGAATTTGAGATGGATGATCAAGAAATTAGACAGATCTTGGCCAATTCAGATTTCAATAAAGCATTTGGAGGATTTGACGAAACATATCAGGTTAAAACTGCTCCAAAAGGTTTTAGCAAAGATCATCCTTCTATTGATTTGATTAAAAACAAATCATTTTTTGTAAATCATCAGTTTTCGGATAAAGAAGTATTTGCTCCAGATTTTCTCGACAAACTAGTGTCTCATTTTGAGTTATTACGCCCATATTTTGATTATATGAGTGATGTATTGACGACTGATTTAAATGGAGTGTCATTAATAGATTAGTATATGTAATTTTTAGTTGTTTTAAACGACAACTATAGAGTATTTATAACCACATTTTAAACCAACAAAAAAGTAAAAAAATATGAAAAGAATAGCAATTAATGGATTCGGAAGAATAGGTCGTGCAGCGCTAAAAGTCATTATGGAAGAACCAGATTTACAAGTGGTTGCTGTAAATGACTTAATGTCTATAGAGAATGCACAGTATCTTTTAAAATATGATAGTGTGTATGGTATTTATGATAAAGAAGTTCGTGTTCACGAAGATCATTTACATGTTGATGGTCAAAAAATATTATATTTTAATCAGCGAGATCCTGAACAGCTTCCATGGAAAGAAAATAACATTGATATTGTTATAGAAAGTACAGGTTTTTTTACAAATAGAGAAGATGCTGAGAAGCATATAAAGGCAGGTGCGACTAACGTTGTTATTTCTGGTCCAACCAAAAGTAAGGATACGCCAACGGTTGTGCACGGAGTGAATACTAAAGATGGAAAGACTGCTATATTCTCTTGTGCAAGTTGTACTACTAATAATATTAGCCCTGTTGTAGAGATATTAGGAAGAACCATTGGAATTAAAAAAGCCATTCTTAATACAATTCATGCGTATACAGCATCACAGACATTAGTAGATTCACCTTCTAAGAAAAACCCAAGAATGGGTAGAGCAGGGGCAGTCAATCTTACACCTACGTCTACGGGTGCAGCCGTTGCTACGACTAAAGCGTTACCACAGTTTGAAGGTAAGTTTGATGGTATAGCCATTAGAACGCCGGTTCCTGTAGGTTCTATTAGTGATGTTACATTTATTTCGGAAAGAAATACTACTGCAGAAGAAATTAATGAAATACTTCAGAAAGAAGCGAATACAGATAGATATCTTAAAGTATTGGATGTTACTTATGAACCTATCGTTTCTTCAGATATTCAGATGAATCCATATGCTTCTACTCTTGATGCGTCTATGACCAGAGTTGTAGATGGTGATTTAGTTAAGGTAATGATCTGGTATGATAATGAATGGGGTTTTACTAATCAAATGATTCGACAGATTTTAGAATTATAATAGTTTATTAAATTTTACTTTTTCCAAAGCCTGTACTTGCTTGTTTGTAATAATTTTAACATAAAGTTAATTTTTGTATTCTATTTTTAAGAATTCAATATTAAAAACAAGCAAGTATCATAAATTAATACGAAAGTTTCAATATGAGGTTTTGGATCATTCTAATCTGCATAGGCTGCGGATATCAAAATTTTGCTCAATCAAACAATTCTAAAAAAAAATCTTTTGTAGTAGGAACAACAAGTGAAACTATGAATATAGATGGCCAATTAGATGAGGCTATTTGGACAAAATTAACTCCAGCAAATGATTTTGCTCAATATTTTCCTAATGATTCTTTGCCTGCTGCTGCACAAACAGAGATTTATATGTGTACGGATAAAAAGAATTTGTATATAGGGATTAAATGTTATGCGAAAGGAAATGATTGGGTTGTAGAATCTTTGCGAAGAGATTATAGAGCAGGAGGAAATGATAATATCACATTATTGTTTGATACTTTTGATGATCAAACAAATGCTTTTTATTTTGGAATTAACCCAGAAGGTGTTTTAAGAGAAGGAACTATTAGTAATGGAGGAAATATGTCTCAAGACTTTTCTACTTCATGGGATAATAAGTGGAAAGGAAAAGCTAAGAAGTTTGATGGTTATTACACCGCTGAGTTAGAAATTCCTTTTAGCACATTCAGATATCCAATACCTTCAAAAAAGTGGGGTTTTACAAGCTACCGTTTCGATACACAGTCTAATGAGATTAGTACGTTTCCCGGCACACCTCGTAATCAGGTTGTATTTACGCTAGCTTATACTTCGGATATGATATGGGAGGAAGATTTGACAACCAAAAGTAGCGCGGTTTCTCTAATACCATTTATATCTTCGGGAATTAATAAAGACTATGAAAATGATACTCCTACTGATGAGATCTTTGAAGTTGGTGGTGATGCCAAGATTGCTTTGACACCAGGATTGAATCTTGATCTAACCGTAAATCCGGATTTCTCTCAAGTAGAAGTAGATGAGCAGATTACAAACCTTGATCGTTTTGAAATCTTCTTTCCGGAACGAAGGCAATTTTTTTTAGAAAATGCCGATCTTTTTGGGCAATTTGGTTTTTCTAATATTAATCCATTCTTTTCCAGACGTATTGGAGCAGCAGAGGATGTCGTTACAGAACAATTAGCACAGAACAGAATTTATGCTGGATTGCGTATTAGTGGAAAACTGGACCCTAAGACGAGAATAGGTTTGCTAAATATGCAAACCGCATCTAGTAAAAAACAGGGCATACCTGGAACCAACTTTGGGGTAGCCGTTGTACAGCGGAAAATAGGGGTGCGATCTAATATCGGAGTCATTGCGGTCAATAAACAAGCAGTTAATTTTGATGAAAATTTGGATACATTAGATATTAATCGTTATAATAGAATGGTCGGTATTGATTATAATTATTCTACACGAAGTAATACTTGGTTTGGTAAAAGTTTTGTTCATGGAACTTTCTCTCCTGATACGGAAATAGCTTTTGCTCAGGGAACTACTATAAATTATAATACAAGAAAGTTTGGAGCTTTTTGGAAACATGAATATGTTCATGAAGATTTTAATGCAGAAGTTGGATTCGTACCGAGAACTGATTATTTCAGGATAAGTCCTAATGCAGAACTACGTTATTACCCACAGAATGATTTTTTGAATAATCATAGTTACGGAGTAGAAGCAGATATTTTTTGGCGACCAGGATTTGGTAAAACGGATCATTTTTTATCCGTTGGATGGGGAGCAGAGCTAACTCAAAGATCTAACTTTGGATTTAACCTGAATCATAGCTATGTATATTTATTCGATTCGTTTGATCCTACAGGTACTGATTCAAAGGAGCTTGTAGCTAATCAAGATTTTTCTTGGGTTAGTTTTACCGGAAATTATAGAAGTGACAGAAGAAAAGTATTCAGTTGGAATTTGAGCCCATACATTGGAGAATATTTTAATGGTTGGCGTTATGGTACTAGAGGTGGTTTTAATGTACGTTTTCAGCCTAAGGGGTTCTTCTCCTTAAACTATGCTGTAAACGTTTTTGATTTACCACATTTGAATGGAACGAGAGAAACCTATTTGATTAGTCCAAGAATAGACTATACTTTTTCCAAAAGTCTTTTTACTTCCGTTTTTGCACAATATAATTCGCAAGATGATAATACCAACATCAATGCTCGTATTCAATGGAGGTTCGCACCAGTATCTGATCTGATTCTGGTATATACGGATAATTACTTAACTGGAGATGTAGATCCTATGAATCGTTTTGGATTTGATGTACGTACTCGTTCTATAGTCTTAAAAATCACATATTGGTTAAATTTGTAAAAAGTAAACCTTTCAAATTATAAGAATCTGAAAGGTTTACTACTTTTTTTGAATAGGTAAATTTAACTATATTTGACTTAACCCACCATCTACTTCCAGTTCAATTCCATTAATATAAGATGCATCGTCAGAGGCTAAGAATAAAGCGGATTTTGCTATTTCTTCTGATGTTCCGAAACGCCCTAGAGGCACTTGTTGCGCAAACCCTTTTCCCATTTCTTCTACAACATCTTCTGGTAATCCCATTTTTCCATAAATAGGTGTATCAATAGGCCCAGGAGCAATGGCATTCACTCGGATTCCTCTGGATTTCACTTCAGATGTTAATACCCTTTGATATGCACGTAAAGCTCCTTTAGATGCAGAATAGATTCCTAATCCGTCAAAACCTTTTTGATGTACAATAGAGTTTGTAAAAAGAATTGTTCCACCATCGTTGATATGCGGTAAGGCTTCTTTTGTAGCGATAATAGGACCTTTTACGTTAATATCGAATATATGATTATAATGTTCCTCCGTAATATCTGTAGTGGGAGTAGGAGGTGCAATTCCTGCGTTTAGAAATAGAATATCTATTTTTCCATATTTGCTGGTTGCTTCTTGAATTAAATGTTTATTGTCTTCTACTTTAGCTACATCTGCTTTAACGGTAATGAAATCTCCTTCAAGTTCCTTAGCTACTTGATCCAAAGCCTCTTGTCGTCTTCCAGAAACTACTACTTTGGCACCTTCCTTAAGATATAATTTAGCTGTTGCTAATCCAATACCACTATTTGCTCCTGTTATAACCGCTACTTTATTTTTTAATTTATTCATTTTATTTAAATATTAAATTGATAATTTCTTTATTTGAGTTTTTGCGCTATCTAAAATTTTCTCTGTATCTGTCATAATAAGATCAGAGTTGATGTATTCTATATTTGTTATTCCTAAGAAATTTAAAAATGTGGTCATATAACCAGTTACGTAATCTACTCCTGTACCTAATTTTGTTCCTCCGGTAGTAATGATTACATATGCTTTTTTATCTTTTAATAATCCTTGCGGACCATTTTCTGTATATTTAAAACTAATTCCTACTCTCGAGATAAGATCTATATATGTTTTTAAACCTGCAGAGACACTGAAATTGTACATAGGAACAGCAAATAAGTAAGTATCCGCATTAGCAAATTCTGTAGCTAATATATTTGACGCTGATACCGCTTCTTTTTGCGATACAGATTGTTGATCTTCTGGAAGAAAGTAAGCAGTAACACTATCTTCATTTCCTAGTTTTATTAATTGATCATAATAAGTGTCTCTATAAGTCGTGGAATATGTAGCTTCACTTTCTAGTTTTGTTTGTAATACATCTGCAAGCTGTCTGCTTATGGATGATTCTTTTCTTGGACTACTGTCTATTCTTAATAGTTTTTTCATTTTTATTATTTTTTATTTGGAACAATCGTTTCAAATTAAGTTAAAAAAAATTAATATAATACCTTTAGTACTGTTTTTATTATAGTCTTTAAGTCTTCTTCGTTTTTATTTAAAATTCCAGTCATTCTTAATCCCTGAACGGATGTATATAAATACAATGCATACTCATTCGCAGTCTGATCGATATTGAAGATTTTTTCCATCTGACCTTTACTGACGATATCTTCAAGCATGGCTATCATTCTATCTTGATTCTTCTCTATGAATGATTTAATAGTAAGATCTTGATTTGCCATTTCAGATTTACAATTAACAATCAAACATCCTTTTCTAGCATCGTCATCGATAATATCATTAAGGGTTAATTGAAAAATAGCCTCAATAGCGTCGGTAGCATTATAAGCTTCTGCTAATCCCTTTCCGAAGTTATGGTTGGCTCCTTTTTGATAGAAATCGAGTACCTCCATAAATATCCCCAATTTACTTCCAAAAGAATTGTAAATACTAGATCTATTAAGATCCGTTGCATCTACCAAATCTTGCATAGAAGTACCATTATATCCGTTTCTGTGGAATACTTCTGTTGCTTTTTGCAATACATTGGTTCTATCAAATGTTTCTACTTTTGGCATGATTTATTGAAATGATCGTTTCAAAAATAAATATAATCTTGAAGCTTTATTGTTATAAAAATACTAAAGTTTTGAAAATTATCATAAAAAACACTTCATCATAACATCTGTTTGTTTTTCAGAACCTAACATAAATGTATGTTTATCAAATATTTTGAATCCATTTCGTTCATAAAATTGGATAGCTCTTGTGTTCTTATCCCAAACTCCTAACCATATAAATTCCAAAGCTTTTTCATTTGCCATTTGTTTGGCGTAGTCAAAAAGGTATTGGCCAATACCCTGACCTTGGTAAGACTTTATTATATAAATCCGTTCGATTTCTAATGATTTTCCTTGTACAATTTCTGTTTGGGCTACTCCGGAATTAAATTTTATATAACCAATAATTTGATTGTTACATATGACAAAGAAAAATTGAGATTCGGGATGTAGAATCTCATTAGTGATTTTTTCTAATGTAAAATTTTTATTTAAATAAGATTGAATATTTTGTTCACTATTGTGGGGAGGGCCGAAAGAATTATAAAATGTTTGAAGACCAATCTCCAGAAGTTTATGGTTATCCTCCGGAAGAATTTTTATTATTTTTAATTCTTTGGATTCCATAACTCAATTCTTTTAAATAATTCTTTTAATAACCCTTAGTTTATGAGTATACAAACGTTTTTCTCCGTTAAATATACCTGTATGATCTATACGATCCACCCGCACTTTACCATGCGCGTGGATAATATAGTTATCTTTCATAATAACACCAACGTGTGTAATTGCTCCTTCGTCATTATCAAAAAAAGCAAGATCTCCTGGTTCACTTTCCTCTATAAAGCTTAATGGTTCTCCTTGAGTTGCCTGTAAAGATGCATCCCGTAATAGTTTATAACCGTTTAGTTTATAAACCATTTGTGTAAAACCACTACAATCGATACCAAAGTTTGTCTTTCCTCCCCATAAATAAGGAGCATTTAGAAAAAGAAATGCCGTTTCTACTAATTTATCTTTTAGTTGCTTTTTAGTAATTCTATTCCCATCATATTGATGTTCAAAAAAATCTAAAGCTCCTAATGAAGATCCTAAAACAATCGGCATTAGCTGATTATCTTTACAACTCACAAAATCAATTAAATCTGCTGTTAGATCTAATGGTTTCTTATCAAAATCCTTATATTCCTCTTCTGTAATTTCTAGATACTGTTTATTATCAATCCAACCTTCGTAGGTATCGAAAGCTAAACGGATTCGACTCCATTTTTTTCGTTTTTCTAAAATTTTAAAATGCTCACCATATAAAACTTGTGATACCATTTCGCTGGGATCACTGGGTTCAAAACGCAAAGGAACAATACTGAGATTACAAATACCGTATAGCATGAATCTTTATAGATACTAGATATTAAACATTTAATAAAATTACAATGATGCTTATTTTTTAGTTAAACACGTTCGATCACCATTGCAGAAGCACCACCACCACCATTACAAATAGCTGCGGCTCCTGTTTTTGCATTATTTTGTTCTAACACGCTCATTAAGGTAATTAAAATACGAACACCAGAACATCCTAATGGGTGTCCTAAAGATACTGCTCCACCATTTACATTAGTATTAGAATCATTTAAACCAAGTATTTTCATGTTAGCAAGTCCCACTACTGAGAATGCTTCATTAAACTCAAAGAAATCAACATCATCTAATGTGATTCCTGCTTTATCAATCGCTTTTGGTAATGCTTTTGCAGGTGCTGTTGTAAACCACTTAGGTTCTTGTGCTGCATCGGCATAACTTTTAATTTTCGCTAAAGGTTTTAATCCAAGTTCGGCTGCTTTTTCTGCACTCATTACTACTACAGCTCCTGCACCATCATTAATTGTAGAGGCATTAGCTGCTGTAACTGTTCCTTCTTTTGTAAAAGCAGGACGTAAGGCAGGAATCTTCTCCATTTTTACATTTTTATACTCTTCATCTTCTGTAACCAATACAGGTTCTCCACGACGTTGTGGTACTGGAACAGGAACAACTTCATTAGCAAATTTACCTTCTGACCATGCCTTTGCAGAACGTTCATAAGATTGAATTGCAAAAGCATCTTGATCTTCTCTGCTAAAATTGTGCTCTGTTGCACATAAATCGGCACAAACCCCCATAGCATTTTGATCGTAAACATCCACCAAACCATCACGCTGCATTCCATCTTCAAGTGTTTGAGAACCAAATTTATGACCTGTTCTTAATCTAACATAATGAGGAATTAGACTCATATTTTCCATTCCACCAGCGACTACAATATCAGCATCTCCTAGTGCGATAGCCTGAGCTGCTTGCATTACGGCTTTCATTCCACTAGCGCATACTTTGTTTACAGTTGTACAAGGCACGGTGTCACTTAATCCTGCTCCTAAAGCAGCCTGTCTAGCTGGCGCTTGTCCGTTTCCTGCTTGTACTACATTACCCATAAATACTTCTTCAACCAAAGAAGGATCTAGATTGATTTTATCTAATGCACCTTTTATCGCTATTGATCCTAATTGTGTAGCTGGAACTGTAGATAAACTTCCTAAAAAACTACCTATCGGAGTACGTGCTGCTGATACTATTACAACGTCTTTGCTCATTATATTCGAATTTAATATATGTGTGTTTGTTATTTTGCGAATTTAAGGATTTTTGGAGGATATACATAGCGAAGTTATTCATAGGATTTACTAATCCTAAATTATACCTATGCGCTATTTTTTCACCTTCTTTATACTGACTTATTTTTTAGTACTTTTGAGTAATCTATATGAATATCCTAGTGAAAAATTTTTTAAATAATTTTTATAAAAATCAATCCTTTTTATACAAAGGTTTTCTTTTTGTAAGTACGTTGATTCTCATAGTATATCTATTTCCAAAAGGAGGGGTTTTTAAATATGAGTTTACAAAAGGGAAACCATGGCAGTATGAAAACTTATATGCTCCATTTGATTTTGCCATTGCAAAAACTCAAGAGGATATTGATGCTGAGAAAAAACGTATCGAAGATAATAACATACCATATTTCGAGTATGATACTATTATCGCCAATATTGCAAAAGATAATTATAATACAGCATTCAAAAATAATTTAGAAACTTTAGATCAGAGTAGTTCTGGAAAACAAGCGAAGCTTTTCGGTAGGATACTTCTTAATGATATTTATAGATATGGTGTTTTGCAAGAATCATATTCTTATGAGAGTAAACGACAGATCTTTCTTAATAAAGGTAATAAGGCAGATGCTATAACTTTTGGACAAATATTAACTCCTAATGAAGTTACTTCACTTATTAGTTCCAGAGTTGATAAAAGTGAGTATGTTAAATTTAAAAGTGGTTTTGTAGCCTTATTTTATGACTTGATTAAACCAAACGTATCTCTAAATCAAAAATTGACCGAAAGTACGTTAGAAAATGAATTAGCTCAAGTACTTACTACTAGAGGTAGCGTTTCTAAGGGAAGCAGGATTATTGCAAAAGGAGAAGTGGTAGAAGGCAACAGATTACAGATACTTACATCTCTAAAGGCGGAATATGAGTCTCAGGTATGGAGTGATAAGAATTTTTACTGGATTGTTTTTGGATATGGGATTCTAGTTTCTCTGGCTTTGCTAATGCTATTACTTTTCATTCGAAAGTATAGAAGGGACATTTATGATAATAATACTCAGGTTACGTTTATTGTATTTAACATTCTATTAATGGTTTTGATTACTACGCTAGTAGTTAAATACAAGTCGGATTATATTTATATAGTTCCATTGTGTATTTTACCATTAATTTTGAAGGCTTTCTTTGATTCTAGACTTGGATTATTTACGCACGTAGTAACAGTAATGATTTTAGGTTTTGTTGTTCCTAATAGTTATGAGTACACTTTTTTACAAATTATAGCTGGTATCGTTACCATATTAACTATTTCAGAATCCTATAAAAGAGCAAATTTATTCATTACTGTTGGACAGATTACAGGGATTTACATTTTAGCTTATATTGCTTTTCATATCATTCACGAAGGTAGTATTAGTGATATTGATTGGACGACTATAGGGTTATTCGTAATAAGTGGTTTTGCCACACTAATAGTACATCCGTTGATTTATGCTTATGAAAAGATGTTTGGTCTAATCTCTGATGTTTCTCTTTTGGAGTTGAGCGATACTAATTCTTCTTTATTAAAAGAGTTATCTGATAAAGCTCCAGGAACTTTTCATCATTCTCTTAATGTTGCTAACATTGCAGAAGCTGCGGCTAGTGAAATAGGAGCAAACGTAATGTTAGTTAGGGTAGGAGCCTTATATCACGATATTGGTAAAATGGCTAATCCTACATATTTTACTGAAAATCAAATAGCTTCAGGAAATGCGCACGATGTATTATCTCCTAAGGAGAGTGCTAATATTATTATCAATCATGTAATAAGAGGTATTGAGATTGCCAAAAAGAATAAGCTTCCTGATCGTGTAATTGATTTTATAAGAACACATCACGGAACTAGTACAGTATATTATTTTTATATGAAAGCCAAGGAAATCAACGAGAATGTGAATATGGAAGATTTTCAATATCCAGGACCGAAACCTTTTTCTAAGGAAACTGCGATTTTGATGATGAGTGATAGTGTAGAAGCTGCTTCTAAGAGTTTGAAAAACCCAACTAGTAGTTTAATTGATTCCTTTGTGGAGAAAATTGTAAATAAACAGATGGAGGATGGTCAATTTCTTAATGCTAATATTACGTTTAAGGAAATTCAGCAAGTAAAAAAGGTGTTTAAAAGAAAGTTAACCAATATATACCATTTAAGGATTGAGTATCCTGAATAATACAATAGTTTTTTATAAGGATTGGCACCATGTTTGATTAAGAAATGTTTAACACAAAAGATTTAATCGACAATTATGAAAACTATCAAGTTTTTAACCATTCTTTCTTGTTTTATTTTAGTTCCTGTAGCACATAGCCAAGTAATAATAGATGGAGGAGTGTCTGTAGATGTAAATATCAATTTACCAATTCCGGATGTTGTAGTGATAGGACGCAAAGAAAAACCTAAACCTAGACCTAGAAAACCTGTAATTCATTCTTGTGATCAAGGTTGTAATCATAATAATGCCTCAACTTATGGTGAAATTCAAAATCAAAATGGGCCATATGGGAGGCGTATGTATATGGTAGTACAGGCAAAGTTAGAAGAGTATCATAATGGTTTAGAAAAAGTTATATATCGTCTAGATTCGGGAGATGTTTTAGAGCTCATAATAGTTACTGCTAATGAAAATGATTATAACTATCATAGCTACGCAAATTGCGAATGTAATGAGAATAATAAAATCATTGAAGTGTTGTTGAATGGGCAGTACATTCCACTTAGAGATGGTAGTTTATCTTTGCAACCAAGAACAGAGGGTTTTCATACGGTAATAAACTTGCATAGTCATGAAGAGGGAGATTTTAATGGTACAATTAATTTTTAGTTAGATATTTTCTATCCATCCAGAAAGTTCCAAAAGGAATTATAGAGCATACAAGCACTATTGCTAATGTTTTATAATCCCATCTTTTTTTAGGTTTTATTAAAAAAGCAAATACGATATAGGCAAGAAATAAAAAACCATGTGCCATACCAATTACTTTATTAGGTTCCGGTGATGCAAATAAATACTTCAGCGGCATCGTAACAAATAGTATAGCTAAGTATGAAATTCCTTCGAGATAACTAATAAATCTGAAACTGGTGATCATATTTTGATTTTATTTAAAATTAGATGCAAATTTAAGACTCAGAATATATCCAAACGTTAATAAATACCTATTTTTTATTATTATACTCTAATTCAAATATCTCGAGATCGAAATATGGTATAGCTGATAAAAGATGATCAAAAATATCAGCGACTATTTTCTCATAGTTTTTCCATTCTTTATCATTACTAAAAGCATAAATTTCTAATGGAGTTCCTTGAGCGGTAGGTGCTAATTGACGACTCATAATCATCATTTCATTATTGATATGGGGATGATCCTCTAGATAAGATTCTACATATTTTCTAAATACACCCATATTAGAAAGGTTACGACCATTCATTAAAACTTCTTTGTTTATCTGATTTTCTTTATTATAAGAGTTCACCTTATCCTGTGCTTTATCTAGGTATTCTCTAATAAGCCTTACTTTTTTCAGACGATCTACATCATTTTCAGATAAAAACTTAATACTAGAAGCTTTAATTAAAATGGATCTTTTTATTCTTCTTCCTCCAGAATCCATCATACCTCGCCAATTTCTAAAGGATTGAGAAGTCAAATGATACGTAGGGATCGTTGTAATTGTTTTATCAAAATTCTGAACTTTTACCGAGGCTAGATTGATCTCAATCACATCTCCATCAGCCCCATATTTAGCCATTGTAATCCAATCTCCAATCCTAACGGTATCATTAACAGCAACCTGTATACTTGCAACAAAACCCAGAATAGTATCCTTGAATATTAGCAGAATAACTGCAGACATCGCTCCAAGTGCAGTTAAAAAAGTCCAGATTGATTTTCCGGTAATCAAGGAGAAAATAAAAATAGCACCTATTACCCAGATAAATATCATAAAGACCTGGACATAGCTATCTATAGGCTTATCTCTAAATGATTCTAAAGACTTCAAAAAATCTCTAAACGTTCTAAGGATACTTCTTACAATCCAAATTGTTAAAGCAATAAATAAGATATCAAAAAGAATTTCTAAGTAATTCTCTGCAACAGGAAAAGCTATAAATAATTCGGGTATTATCCAAATACTAATAGATAATGGTGCGATGTGAGATAAATAATCAAAAGTTTTGTTTTTGACCAAATAATCATCAAATGTATTCTTTGATTTTGATGCGTATCTTTTGAAAAGGTTTAAGATTACCTTTCTTATGATTCTATCTAGTACAAATAGTACAAATAGTAAGGTACAAATACCAATAACCACATTTAGGTATTCGGCCATAGTTTCCGAAAAGCCATTAGAAACTAAAACTTTATAAAAATACCGAGTTAGTTTTTCCATAAAAATAAATGAATTCAGATCAGGTTTTTAACCTACAGGTTATCGTTCGGGTAAGTTCTATACCAAACTGAAAATGGCTACAGCATATAAATAGAACCTTACAAAACGTAACAGTCCAAAAAGTAAATAACTAAGAAAAGGATATTTTATCATTCCTGCTGCGATACTAGTAATAGAAAAAGGAATAGGAAGTAATGCTCCTACTACAATTAAAAAACCTCCCCATTTACGAGTATTTCTAATATGTTTGGCCATTTTCACCTCTAAGTAATCATGAACCGAAGGGATTTTGGTAATTGATTTCCCGATGAAATATGAGATGACACCTCCTAAATATGATAATAAGGCAAGTATTGATAAGTATAATATAGGGCTAGCAGTTTTGTCACTCCAAGCGATAAAAATTTCTGGAGGAATAAGACCCAATAAAGATTCTGATGCAAAAAATACACTAAATACTACATAGTCTGCATAGTTTTCTGTAACATAAATCAATAAATCATTGATATTAATAACAAAATAGTTTACTATCAATAAACCTGCTATAAAAAGTAAAATAGGAGGTAATGCTTTTTTTAAACTAGTTCCTAAAAACTTATAGAAACCGGTATAACTATAATATTGATGCAATAGTTGCAATCGTGTTTTTTTTACAGATCGGGGATTCATTTTCATAACAATTTTTCCACAAGGGAACAAAAATAATATATAATTGATTTTTTGACGTTTATAAAATCATAAAATTTGTCGAGAAGTTGTTATAATAATTACAAGATATAAGGAAATTATTCTAAAAACCTCATTATAAAAGATGTAGTGAGTGATTTGCTTATTATATTTAAACGAAAAATACCCTGAAAATAATCAGGGTATTTTTACAATATTTAATCAAATAGTGTTGTTTATTATCTATGCATTCAAGGCATCTCTATAATCTGTCAAATCCATGACGTTCATTTTATTTTTTATATCCTTAAACAGAGAAACAAGATACATAAGGCTTTCTACCGGATTTATATCTTCATTTTTTGTTACTGGTGCTTCATTTTCTTCATTTTCTTCTTCTTCGATAGGCTCATCATCTGGAATAGGGATAAGAAAACTATCATTTTCTTCGATATGTTCGTATGTAAGTCTTAACACTTTTACCACCAATGGTACTTGCTGTTCTAAAGCATAAGATCTCAAAGCTTTAAGATCCTCGATTAGTGTGTCTGTATTGATTCCAGATTTTTCTAGATCAGTCAGAATTTTGTCAATTAATTTGAGCGCCTTTTTATTTTCCAAGGATTATAAAATTAGTTTGTTTTAAAAAATGATTACGGCAAATTTAACCCTTTATCTAAATCTTTGAAATCTTTTAAAACATTAAATTTACTTTTTGATGTAAAAAAATAAATTTAATAAAAATATTCTTTATAAAATAGAGGAATTTTCCCTTCAACATGTTGATCGTTAGTAGTTTATTATTTAAAAAACGGACGTATGCTTATATTCCAGCTAAAGTTTGAGGTTTAACCGTAACCAAAATTCCTTAATCCTTTTTATCTTTGAAAAGTATTCCAATTACAATTTTTCCCTTACTTTTTTTGTTTTCCCCAACACTTACCTCCTTGAATACAGGAGGTAAGTTCTTCTTGGGGTATTTCGTAATTAAAATAAAGTTACAGTTTTGTTTTCATCTTCCTCTTTTATTATAGTTAATAGCTTTCTTTTGCCAAGTATACTTACTTTAAATACTTTAGTACCAGTTGTCCAATTTTCTTTTCTTATTGCTTGTGGCATCATAGGGAAACCATAACTAAATTTCGAACCATCCGGTTTGGAACCAATAACAAAGAATTGATTTCTGGTTAGGGAATTATTCTTAATTTTAAATTTTATATATTTTACCGAGTCTTCCTTGGTTTTCTTTTTATTGTGAACAATCATTTTTTTTGCGTCTCCGTTAATTTTTTTTGGAGTATTCATGATTTTGAGCTTAGCATCTTTACTTATTTTGGTATTTAATTCATTAGTGACATACACTTTTACAAAACCATTACTCCATATATCTACTCTTGCGTTTTCCGCAATCAGGCTGGATGCATCAATAGTAGCAAGTTCTGCTGCGATGCGTAGTTCTTTTGTTTTACCATCCATAAACATTTTACCGATCGGTGCTAAAACTTCGATGTAATTGTTATTAAGGTTAATAATTCTTGTAATATCATGTGTGCCACTTTCTACTTTTCTAATATTAGGAGCACCAATAATGATTTTTGCATTTTCTGATGGCTGTATCCATTCCTTTTGATCTAAATGTAAAGTTTCATTTACTATTTCCTTATCTAAATAGTCAAATAGGTTAGCATCCATTGTAATAGTTAGACTTTCTTCTTTGGATTGATCAATAATTACATGAGCATAAAAATTAATTTTTATGTTTTGGATATTGGCAACATCAAAGGTTTTGGTTACAATTTCTTTATTTCCTTTTATTTGTGATATTGTTGTTAAACTAACTAGTAGTAGTAATAGACTTATGTACTTTTTCATGACTTTATACTTTTAAATGATTTTTTTTGATGTTATTATTGAGTTTTTTTGAACCATTTTTTACTTATTAAATAATCAATTCCGAATTTTCCGGATCCTAAAATGAGGTTGTAGATAGCAATCCATAAGAATCCCATTGCTGGTAGCATAGCCCATAATCCATTATCCGATTTCTGGAAGATTATTGCAACTAGCATTGTACACAGAATAAAAAAAGAAGCAATTCTTGTTTTAAAACCTAGTAAAAGAAATATGCCTCCTATAGCTTCACTGGAAGCACCCATCCAGGCAAAGAACACTGGGAACATAGAAAAAATACCTCCGTATTCTGCAATATCTTTAGGAAACCATTCTACTACTTCTAGAAATGCTAAATCAGATGACCCTTCAGGACTCCAGGGAACTCCGAATTTACTTCCTCCAAAATTCACTGCTAAAAAATAACCACAGAGGATTCTAGGAAATGCAAATAGTAAATCCGAAGACCAATGTGTCATCGTAATTGGAGAAATAATCTTTTTAATGATGTTTTTCATAACTGAAACGATTTTAGATTGTTTGATGTGTCAAATGTCTGAATCAGTTGCGAATACTGCGTCCCAAAACAAAATAGGACGGCTCAAATTATAATTTGAGCCGTCCTATTTAAAGTGAGTCGATATGTTTGTGTACTATTTTTTAGCTTCTAATAGTACAATCTCATTATCGGATTTTATTGTTACACTTCCATCTTTTACTGTAGCATCTGTTCCAGAATAGACATCTTTTAGTAAGATACCATCTTTAAAAATAGAATTAACTTTTAAGGTCTTTGTTCCTTTTCTAAGGTTTAATCCTACGATAACCCCATCATTAACACCATCTTTACTATATGTTCTTGAAAAGGTATATGGAGTTTCATTAATCATTTTGTGTTTTCCTGCACCAATTGCTGGATGATTTTTTCTGAATTTTCCTAATTTTTGCCAATGTTCTAATAGTAATTTGGTTTCTTCTGTTTCTAAATCATCCCAGTTCATGTTAGATCTTAGTGTTGCATCTCCTTGTGCTCCTTCGATAATCAATGATCTTGCAGTTTCATCACCATAATATACTTGAGAAATACCTGGAGTTAATAAAAGCTTGGTTGCAGATTCATAGGTTTTACTTCTTTCTTTATCAAATGGATCACCATCATCGTGAGAAGTAATATAGTTCATTACACTTTTACCAATCAAACCAGTTTGTAATGCAGTACTATATTTGCTGTATAATTTTTCATAATTTAACTGTTTTGCATCATATTTAAACTGAAAATTAATAAGATTATCAAATCCATTAGCGTAATAATCTACTTTACGATCTCCAAAATCATAAAAGCGCTTTCCATCTATTCCATATCCATATAATTCTCCGAGAACATAAAATTCATTGTTATCTAATACTTTATCAGGATTGTTTTTCTTCCATTCTGAAAAGGCAGCTTTTGCCTGTTCTGCAAGTACGCTCCAAACACCTTCTTCTACATGTTTTACGGTATCTACACGATATCCATCGATACCTAATTCTTTAACATAATCTGTTAACCATTTAATGATATAGTTTTTAGGTGATCGTTTAAGGCCCGTTTTTGCAAAAAAGATTTCTAATTCATCTATTTCGGCTTCTAACCGACCTTCTTTTTCCCATTTTGCTTTTAATGCTTCAGGAAGTTTTACTTCTTCATTACTTTCTGTTTTGATATCAGGAAGATTCTCAACTAATGTGCATTTTACTGCAGTTTCATAATTTTTATAAGAACATTTTGGAGTAGTACGTACCCAATCTTCGGACCAAACAGGGTCTTTATCAGTTACAGGACCGGTATGATTGATAACTATATCCATTAATATCCGTATGCCGTTTTTATGGGCGACCTCTACTAATTTCTCAAGATCGTCATAGGTTCCAAAATTAGGATCTATAGTTGTCCAGTCTTTTGCCCAATATCCATGGAATGCATACGTATTACCAGTTCCTTCATCAACACTTTCATGAATTTGCTCTACTAATGGATTCACCCAAAGGGCATTAATTCCCAAATCTGTAAAATACCCGTCTTCAATTTTTTGGATGATTCCTTTTATATCCCCCCCTTCGAAACCACGTAATACTCCGGTTTCTTTTTTTCTTTCTAAAACTTCATCATTGGTGGGATCTCCATTTTTAAATCTATCAGCTATTAAAAAGTAAACATTCGCACCTTCCCAAATAAAAGGCATATTTTCCGTAGTTACTGGTTTAAAGGTCCTTAATGCTGCAGTTTTAATTGTTGAAGATTCTGTTTTGGTATCACTCTTACAGGAAATAAGGATACTAAAAAGTCCCAAAAATGTAGTTGTTAATAAATGTTTCATGTGCTTGTTTTTGTGTTTCAAAGCATTCTTGCCTTAATTATAATAGAGGCAGGATAAAAGAATTGAAACAATAGTAAATACTGGTTTAAGGTGCTAATCTATAAAATTGAACATAAAAATTCATCTTTGTAGAATTGTGAAATTCGTAAAAATCACAAATTAAGCTTTGTTTTGAGAAGCTAAGTATTGTGAAGGTGAGGTATTTGTTAGTTTCTTGAATACTCTATTAAAGGTTGCTTTACTATTAAAACCGCATTCATATGCGATTCCTAAAAGAGATAATTGTTGCTGTTTTCCTTCTTGTAACATGGTTTGTACTGCTTTAACTCGGTATGAGTTTATAAAATCATTGAAGTTTTTCTCAAATCCAGAATTTATTGTATCTGATAAGGTCGAAGTATTGATTTTAAGCATTTTAGAAAGTTCTGTAAGATTTAAATCAGGATTGAGAAATGGTTTTTCATTTTTCATGAACGCTTCAATTTTTTCTTTGGTCTTAATAACATCTTCACTAAGTTCAATTTGTGAAGTAGCAGTATTCTCTTTTACAGTCACTGAAAAATTCAAGTTATTTAACTTATTAGTATCTGTAAAATATCCTTTAATTCCAATATAAATGATCGCCACAGCAGTAAAGAAATGATACCACCATCGCTGTGTCCAATGTAAATCTGTAATCACAGATCCAATAACCCCTTGAAAAACACTATATAAAAACAAGAATGAATAAATAAAAAGAAAGTTTCTAATCCAGTTTAGCTCCAAGCTATAGGTGTTAGAAAAAAACTGTTGGATCTTTTTTCTGTATATATAATATAGCTGAATGGTAAAAGCTAGGTACAATAACATCTGTAGATTTTCTACAATTCCTATCAGTGGGCTAATATATTTTTCATCTAGAAAGACTTTTAAATACCCATTTTGTGTTTCATTAAACCCTGGTTGTGCAGCGTCATAGATAAGAATAGATATCTTATAAATAATGTATAAGCTAACGGGAATAAAATGTATGAAATCCTTTTTTCTAAACTTAAAATTAGAAGTTGTTATCGATTTTACATAAAAATAAAGCAAGGGCCCAATAGCTAATGATAGTGCAATGAGCCAATAATTGATCTTAGTATTTCTATAGGTATCATACCAATCCATAAAACCAATGGTATAAGTCGTTCTATGATATCCAGTAATAAAAATAAGAATAGATAATATGAAGGCTGGGACATATTTCTTTTTAAAGTATCTCACTAAAAGAAGGAATGCAAATACAAAAGCTTGAAATACTAAAAGTAACAATGGTGTACTATATAAATTAAAAGAAGGAAACTCTAATGGTAATGGAATTGGCATAATGCTAATTTAAATAATTCGTAGAAGTATTTTTTATTTTTTTTTTAATTAAAATACTGTTCCTTTGACTATAATTTAATTCGAATGATCAAATTCAAAGCTTGGATCTCGGCCGCACGGCTTCGTACATTACCATTATCTATATCGGGAATTATTGTGGGATCATCTATAGGTGTCCGATTTTTATATGAAGATGTTTTGAAATTTGTAGAAACTAAAAATCATTTAATTTGTTTATCTGGGCCAAATTTTTTTGATAAATCAATATTTTGGTTAGCAATAGCCACAACTTTAGGTTTACAGATCCTTTCCAATTTTGCTAACGACTATGGTGATGGGGTAAAAGGAACTGATAATGAGGATAGAGTAGGACCACAACGTGCATTACAAAGTGGTGCTATTTCCAAAAAAGAAATGTTCAGAGGTATTGTTATTACTGCTATGATTACATTGATTTTGGCAATTTTATTGATCTATGTATCCTTTGGTAAAGAATATTTTTTATACTCTGTTTTCTTTTTCTTATTAGGACTAGCAGCTATTATTGCAGCTATAAAATATACAATGGGAAATACTGCTTATGGATATCGAGGATTAGGCGACGTGTTTGTTTTTTTATTTTTTGGATTGGTTAGTGTGGTAGGGTGTTATTTTTTATTTACTAAGAATTTAAATTGGTTGGTGTTTCTGCCAGCAACCACCATAGGTTTGTTAAGTGCTGCAGTTTTGAATCTTAATAATATGCGCGACCACGATAGTGATAAAAAAGCTGGAAAAAATACGGTTGTAGTAAAAATGGGATTACTAAAAGCTAGAAAATATCATTATTTCCTAGTTATAGGGGCTATGCTATCTATGCTTATCTTTTCATTTTTTACATATGAATATTATACGAATCTGCTCTTTTTGATAGCCTTTATTCCATTATTAATTCACCTAAATAAGGTGGCAAAGACAAAAAATGCCGTTAATTTAGATCCAGAGTTGAAAAAAGTAGCGTTATCAACATTTTTACTGGCTGTATTATTTAGTTTAGGTCAGATTTTTTAATTTAGTTCCACCTTATTTCACCGCAGAGTGGAATTTATAAATAACAAGTAAAAAACTCACATAATGAAAATTACATTTTTTGGGCATAATACATTATTAGTAGAAATTAAGGATATCAAAGTTTTAATAGATCCTTTTATTACTGGTAATCCATTAACTAAAGATACGCTAGATATCAATGATTTTAAAGTAGACTATATATTATTAACTCATGCGCATCAGGATCATACCTTAGATGCTGAGGCCATTGCAAAAAATAATAATGCAACTATTGTTTCTAATTACGAAATCGCCATGCATTATCAGGCAAAAGGGATAGAAGTACATCCTATGAACCATGGAGGTAATTGGGAATTTGATTTCGGGAAAGTAAAATATGTAAATGCAATTCATACCAGTAGTTTCCCGGATGGAAGTTATGGAGGTCAACCGGGAGGATTTGTGATCGAGGGTGAACATAAAAACATATATATTGCTGGCGATACGGCTTTAACAATGGACATGAAATTAATTCCCTTATCTACTAAATTGGATTTAGCCATACTTCCTATCGGTGATAATTTTACCATGGGAATCGATGATGCTATTATTGCAAGTGATTTTTTAGCATGTGATAAAGTATTAGGAGTTCATTATGATACTTTTGGATATATAGAGATTGATCATGATGAAGCCAAAAAAAAGTTTTTTGCTAAGGACAAGGATCTTATGTTGTTAGATATCAGTCAGAGCATAGAACTATAATGAACGCTACTTATCATAAACATATTTTAGAGTTCAAAAGACCAAGTGGGACTTCTCGCGGAGTACTGAAGACGAAAGAAACTTGGTTTATTGTTATTACTTCTAAAGAAAAACAAGGTATTGGAGAATGCGGGATTCTAAGAACCTTAAGTATTGACGACAGGCCTGATTATGAAGAAAAATTACAATGGACTTGTGATAATATTCATTTAGGAGTTGATCAACTTTGGCAAGAACTAAAAGAGTTTCCTAGTATTCAGTTTGGTGTAGAGATGGCTTTTAAATCTTTAGAAAGTGAATCCCCGTTTTTGTTATTTCCTTCTAAATTTACGAAAGGAGAAGAGGCCATTCCTATCAATGGATTGATATGGATGGGAGAGAAAGAGTTTATGAAAGATCAGATATTAGAGAAGCTGGATCAAGGGTTTGATTGCATAAAAATGAAGATAGGGGCTATTGATTTTCAGGCAGAGTTAGAACTTCTTTCTTATATACGTTCTCAGTTTTCTAAAGATGTCATCGAACTTAGAGTGGATGCTAACGGAGCTTTTTCTTCGGATAATGCATTAGAAAAACTATTGAAATTAAATAGTTATCATCTTCATAGTATCGAACAACCAATAAAACAAGGACAATCTGAGGAGATGAAGACTTTATGTGAGATGACTCCATTACCAATTGCGTTAGATGAAGAATTAATTGGTGTTTTTGATGTAACGGATAAGAAGAAATTACTACTAACAATACAACCTCAATATATAATTTTGAAACCAAGTTTAATAGGAGGTCTTAAAGGAACACAAGAGTGGATTGATCTTGCTGAAGAATTAGGCATTGGATGGTGGATCACTAGTGCGTTAGAAAGTAATATTGGATTAAACGCAATAGCTCAATATACTTTTACTTTAAATAATAGAATGCCGCAAGGTTTAGGAACAGGAGGTTTGTATACTAATAACATAGAAGCACCTTTGATAGTGGATACAGGAACATTAAAATATCGACCTCATAAGAAATGGGTGGTATCATATTTAGATTAATAAAATAATTATAGATGTATATAGAACAAGGGAGAAAAGGAAAACTTGGAATGTGGAAATATTTGTTTCCCCCACTTGGATTTTTTGGTTTAATGATTTTGAATTTTGTAGTCAGTTTATTAATGGGAGCGGATACAGAAACTGTTATGCAAAATCAAATAGAGACTTTAGGAAAGCCTTTATTTTTTCTTGTAGCGGTTGGTCCTTTTGTTGTTTTTTTAGTCGCATTATTTTTTTGGGTGAAAATTGTACATCAGCAAAGTATTACTTCATTAACTACTTCTAGAAAAAAAATAGATTGGAAGCGAGTATTTTTCATGTTTGGATTAATGTCATTATATATTGGTATTACTACATATATCGGATATATTATGGCTCCAGATGACTATGAAATAAATTTTGAACTACAACCATTTTTGATATTAGCAATAATGGCAATAATATTAGTGCCAATACAAACCAGCTTCGAAGAATATTTTTTTAGAGGATATTTGATGCAAGGGCTTGGTATTGCTACAAAAACGAAATGGATTCCTTTTGTAATTACTTCTGTTACATTCGGATTAATGCATATTGCTAATCCCGAAGTAGGTAAATTAGGCCCTATTATTATGGTTTATTATATTGGGACAGGGTTTTTCTTAGCAATTATGACATTAATGGATGAAGGATTGGAATTGGCATTAGGATTTCACGCAGCTAATAATCTAGTAACGGCCATGTTAGTAACATCTACCTGGACTGCTTTTCAAACAGATTCTTTATTATTATATACAGCAGAGCCAGAGGTTAATTTCGAAATTCTATTTCCAGTGTTAATTATATTTCCTGCTTTTTTATTCATTTTAGCTAAAAAATATAAATGGTCAGGATGGAAAAATAAATTATTCGGAAAAATACGACCAGAACTACAAATAGAAGAATGATAACAAATTCATAATATACAATTTACGTAAGCGTAACCTATGGATATGTTAGAAAATTGAAATTTGGATATGCAAACAGAAGATACATTTTCTACCTCAAAAGTACATCTCGATTTTAGTATTAATAGGCAAACTTTGGATAAAAAAAGTTTGAAGGAAATTGCTTATGATTTTATTAAAGAAGGAGAAGTTTATGAACAGGAAGTAGGTAATTTCTTGTTAGATTGGCTGAATGATAAAGATTATATTGTCGTAAAGACATCAGGTTCTACAGGAAAACCTAAAAAGATAAAGATCTACAAACAGCACATGGTCAATAGTGCCAAAGCTACAGGTACTTTTTTCAAAGTGAATGAAGGTACAACAGCATTATTGTGTTTGCCTGCCACTTATATTGCAGGTAAAATGATGTTGGTGAGAGCAATGGTATTAGGATGGAAAATTGATTTAGTTCCGCCGAAAACAAATCCTTTGGATACTGTGTACAAGCAATATGATTTTTGTGCTATGGTGCCTTTGCAACTAGACAACTCTATCAATAGACTTCATTTACTTAAAAAATTGATAGTAGGAGGAGGAACCGTTTCCGAAAATCTAAAAGAACTCATACAAGGAATCAAAACTAAAATTTTCGAAACCTACGGAATGACCGAAACTGTAACCCATATCGCCGCAAGAAGAATTAACCCAAAGAAGAAAGATAAAAAAGATAGTAAATACTTCAAGGCTTTACCAAATATTACATTAAACGTAGATGATAGAAATTGTTTGATAATCAAAGCGCCTCTATTAAATGGCGAAACAATAGTAACTAACGATGTTGTAGAATTAAAAACCTATAAAAAGTTTATTTGGAAAGGAAGACACGATAATGTTATTAATAGTGGAGGTATTAAATTATATCCAGAAGAGATCGAAATAAAACTACAATTATTAATAGGACATCGTTTTTTTGTAGCATGTGTTCCTGATGATTCATTGGGCGATAAGGTAATCTTAATCGTTGAAAATGATTACAATGAATTAATGTATACAACTTTGAAAGAAGCTATACACAGTATTAAAACACTTTCTAAATACGAAATACCAAAGAAAATTTATTTTATCCCCCAATTTATAGAAACAGATAACGGAAAAATTCAGCGCACTAAGACATTAGAGTGTGTAGTGGGATAATGGTAACAGTTACGAAATAATCCCACCACAAACTTATCTTTTACTTGTTGTTTATCTCAATACTTTTGAAAATTTTCTATTCTAATATTTCTTCTATAACTATAACTGAATATGAACCGTATCAAAGTTGATTATTCCCTCTATTCATCATTGTAATATGACACAAAATTAAAAATATTATTATAACTGTTTTTAACAGCTATAATATAGATGAAATCGAAACTTACCGAATTCATTTTAGTCATATTAATTCTCTATAGTATTCACTTTTTTTACTAATAAACTCTTTATTTAAAATTGTATTATTCCCCGATTTTATGATATGTTACTATAATTGGTCTAAACAATATTTAAGCATAATTACTTTTAAGTGTAAAAGAATGAATAACCGATTTCGTTTACAGGTAAATTACTTGTAAAACAAGTATTTATACTGGTTGTTCTCATGTTGATTAGGTTGTAGATTTGTAATATAGTACTATAGAAACAAGTTTGGATACCTAATTCCAAGCATAAAAAAGGGGCGATTCTTAATGTTTTTTATGAACAAAAAACGACATCAATGGTGTCATCATTTTTATAAGTTATGGTACAATCGATTTTCTAATATAAAATGATATTTCATAAAAAATATATTCAAAATTAAAATATAATTGATCACTATATTTTTTCTATTAAGGGTGGCTTTATTAAGTATAATTTAATAATTAATAAAACAAAATTATGAGCACAAATGGTATTTCAACAGCCGGTGGGAAATTGTTTTTTTCAAACCCTCCTCATCCAGATTCAAGTCATAAGCCTGAATTAAAAGATCTTGATCAAATAAAAGATTTTAAAATAGAAACTACTACCAAAAGTAAAAGCTTAGCCAAATCAAATTTACCCAAAGTAGCGGTTTATAAAGTAGCTCCAGATGTTGTGGTTACTGCTGCTAACCCTTTGGTTATTTCGGGAAGTGGTCCTGTTTCAGTTGGCTTTGGAAAGGTAACGATTGAACCAGGAGGACAAATTAGAGTATTGACAACGGCGGATATTAGAATCGACGAATTAATAAAAAAATAATTAAAAAACATTCGAAATGAGCAATTTAACAGGTGATATAATCATAGCCGGTGCTGACGGTGCAGCAGGTTCAAATGGAAAAAGTCAAACAACTCCTGCGCATAGTGGAGATAATGGTAGGAATGCGAACTGTGATTGGGATTCAGTATGCCGTCCAAGTTCAAGTTCCGGTACTTCAGGAAGTAGTGGAGTAGCAGGAGGAACTGGATCTTCTGCTGGAGATGGTTCAGACTGTCCTTCAGCTACGATTACGATAGGACAACTGACAGGAACAATTAGTGTTTCTGCTGCTGCTGGAAGTGGCGGAGATGGTGGAGATGGCGGCACTGGGCAAGCTGGTGGAAGTGGTGGAGATGGTGGAAAACCCTCTGGATGTCCTGCTGGTTCTGATTGTGGTGGTAGTAATGGTGGAGACGCAGGAACTGGCGGAGATGGTGGAAATGGCGGAAATGGTGGAAATGGCGGAAATGGTAATCAAATTGTAGTACAATACCATGGTGGAAACATTTTAACCTCAACTCCAACACCAAAGGGTGGATCTGGAGGTGTGTCTGGCGTAGCTGGCGTAGCCGGCAAAGCTGGTTCTCCAGGAGGAAAGCCCGCTAGTGGAGGTGCTGCCGGAGCAGGTGGTACTGCAGGAAATAATGGTACGCCAAGTAATATTATTACTCAACCAGTATAATAAAAAGCGTATTTATGAATGATACTAAAGAAAATATCATTAATAATGTAACGCAACTTTCATCTTATGCTACAACACTTAGCTTGGCTCCGGCTAAGCAGGTGTTGCGGCTTAGGGATGAATTACTTGCCTTACCAAATGAAACTAAGTGGACACTAGGCGGTAAATCAGGATTAAATTCTGATGGAAGCCCTCTTCAATATTGTATTAGCTCTTCTAATAGTGGATTGCAAGGACGGTTTATAAGTGATCCTTCTTGTATAATAGGTCCACCCAAAGAAAGATATCAACATAGCTATTTGGCTTTACAAAAACTCTATAAAAGAACAGGATCCGATGATATCAAGAAGATATGTGAAGAGATGCTTGCATATCATTTACCTAAAGAACAAGAAGTATTAGAAGAGTATCCAGATGGGGTATTTTGGTTAGGAGCTTCACCTGATAGATCGGGAATGGCCGTATATATAGACGGAAGAAGAGGAGGACATGATGCTTCTTGGGAACGCTTAAGAGGTTGGATGACTGATTTAATGCCAAATAATACCGAGGTGGATTCTTTTATTGATTCTGTTAAACCTTTTGCAGATATTATGAGTATAGGTTTAGAGGGTAGTAATTTCGAAAATCTACGAGCTAAAATCTATTTCCGTTTATCAAAGCCTACTTCGCTTATGGATTTAGATATCCCTCTATTAAAGGAAGATAAGTTTACTGCTTTTTTAAATGATGTGGTTGGAGATAATAAGATAAGACTTTCTGGACTTGTTTTTAACATAGGTTTTCATATCGCTTCATCCAAAATGTTTGATGCTAAAATAGATGTATGTGGTTGTAATTCTTGTGTAAAACTGAACTCTAAAGAATGGATTGCTTTACTAAATAAAACAACATTAACGAATGATGTAAAACCATTTCCGGTAGATGATAGTGTTCTTGATAATCAGTGTGCCGTTTCTTATTACGGAATAGGGGTTGATAGAAAAGGTAACGTTAGAATAAATTTATACTTAAAAAATAAATTACCCAGACAAGATGATTAGATACTTCTAAAGACTTTCTAATCAAAAGTAATAGAGTAAAATAAAAATTTATAGATGAAACAAGATGTAATTATTCCTAGAAATAGAATTCTAATTTATTACCAGGGGTATTGTGGGAAATGTAAAGTTTTATCAAAGTTAGTGGTGTTACTTTCTTTCAACTTTGTGAAAAGAATTCCTCTGGAAGTGGATGAAAGTATTAAACTATTTTTTGAAGACTATCCAAAAGCTAAAGGGTATCCTATTCTTTTTTTAGGTGCCAGACCAATATATAATTATTGGGTGTTTCCAGCTGTTCCTTTTGCAATCATGCTATCCTGGGTGTACAGTTTACAAATAATTTTTGGTAAAAAGCAATAATTTTTTATGATCTAAATAGTAACGATTACTAATTAAAATGATGCTATTAAGACAATTTAATATAAACATTATATGAGAACTATTTTTAAAGATCGAAAACTTCAATTAGAATTTGAAGATAAAGGGTATGTGGTTATAGACTTTTTAAATTTAGAAGAAGTAACCCAGTTAAAAGAGATATATAAAGAGCTAAATGGGCAACCTATCCAAATGGGTTTTTCGACATCTAATATGAGTATGGATGCCGATTATAGAAAAAAGGTATCTAATATCATTACTTCGGTATTTGGTAATGCAGTTAACAAACATTTTGATCGATTTAAAATGTTTTTTGGAATATTTACTTCCAAACAACCCAATCAGGAAAAAGGTCTTTGTTCGATGCATCAAGATCCAACATATGTAGATGAAAGTAAATATCAGGGAATTACCATATGGGTGCCATTAATAGATACGGATGAAACTAATGGAGCACTAGAAGTAATTGACAGAAGTCATTTGCTTAATGAATACCCCAGAAGTACATTACCTAGATTTCCATACAACAATTTAGTGCCTTTACTATTAGAAAAGTATTTCAAAAGATTAGACATCAAAGCAGGACAAGCTTATATAGGTAACTCTAAAGTTTTTCATTGGTCACCATCAAATATGAGCAGTCAGGAAAGAGTTGCGGCTTTAGCGTGGATGGCAGAAGAAGAAAGCCAAATGAGATGCTATTATCAAGATTTTAAAAACCCAGGCAAGACCATGGAAGTTTTTGAATTAGAAGCGGGTCATTATATAGAAAATCCACTTTTTAGCAGACCAGATGAAAGTAAAGCAAAAAAAATTGAAGAGGTAGCTAGTCAATTCGAACCACTAAACGAAACAAAAATAGATGCTATTATCAATGGTGTAACAACTGTCTAGTTTAGTGTTTGTTTTAATTGCCTAAAGAGAATTAAATAATAAGAAGTCATGAGCATTAAAGAAGAATTATTAAATAACAATTCTTTTGAAAAGAAGAAAAATACTAGAGTACTTTTTAAAGATGATATTTTAAATAAATTTTTTCTTAAAAATGGTTTTGTAGTTATTGATTTTTTAAATACTTCAGAAGTCCAGGAATTAATAAATTCTTATAGAATGCTTGAAGGTGATTTGGGACAAGCAGCATTTGCTTCTACAATAATGAGTAAGAATACTGAATATCGCTTTGCCGTGTCTTCAATTATAAATACAACTTTTCAGAGAGCGATACAGGGGTTGTTTGTCGATGTCAAGTTCTTCTGGGGAAATTTTAATATAAAGTATCCTAATAAAAATAATGGAGTAGTACCTCTTCATCAAGACCCATCATTTCTAGATGAAAGAAATTTCAACCCTTTAGGGATATGGGTTCCACTTGTAGATACAAATCCAGAAAATGGTGCTTTGGAAGTTATTCCAGGTAGTCATACAATTTTAGATAACCCGAGATGCGGCGGACAATTGTTTCCATATTCATCAATACAAGATTCCTTATTGGAAAATTTCGGGAAATCATTGTCTATGAAAGCTGGCCAGGCATATATAGGAAGTCCAGCTTTATTTCATGCTTCGCCTTCTAACAAGAGTCTACATCCAAGAATTGTTGCTGCTTGTTTGGCAGGACCTAAAGAAAGTGAATTGAGGTACCATCATTATAAAGCTATAGAAGAAAAGGAAGTAGCAGAAATGTTTGAAGTGGATAATTCATACTATTTATCTACTCCGCTATTTAGTAAACCTAATGAGACTGAATATGAATTATTAGAATCGATTAATATTCAAAAATCGCCAAGTAAAGAAGTGCTATTTCAATTATTAAATCAATTTAATAAAAGAGAAGAACATGTTTAAAATAAATAAGGAGGAAAGTAAAGTAGAAAATCTAATTATTCAACAAATAAATTTTTCAACTAAAAAGAATACCTGGAAGAATATGTTCTTGAATGGTGTTGATCATTTGATCGATGAGTATTATAATGGATATGTAAACACAAAACATGTGATGCCTTTTTCTCCCGAAGTTTTTCAGGTAGCAGAAGAATTTCAAGAAGGGGATATTTTTCAAAGAGCTTTAATTTTGGACACTTTCCTTGATGCGAATACCGTACTAGATGATCAACTAGAAAATATTATTAGATCTGAAGCTAATTATCTCATTGAGTCCAGACGAAAAGAAGGAGTAGGTGGTTGGGCCTATTTTCCAAAATTAAGAGAGTTACCTCCTGATGCAGATGATTTAGCACAGGTTATACAAGTACTGTGCAGAAGTGGATACAAAAAAGAAACAACATCCTTATTTGAAGAACCATTAAAAGTATTATTCAGGGATCAAGCTAATATAGATAAAGGATGGGAATCTTGGATTATTCCTCAAGAAAATCAATCATTAGAGGAGCAATTACAAACTATTTGGGTAAATAAAGCTTGGGGTAAAGGATCAGATATTGACGTTGTTGCTAATGTTTTGTATGCATTAAGTATTTATGATGAGGATAGATTTTCTAAAGAAATAAAACAAGGACTGTCTTTCATGTATAATAGTCACGAACAATATTCATGGAAAAGTACCTGGTACTATGGGAAAAATTATGGCACATATATGAGTATAAGAGCTATTTGTGCTAATAATGGGGATAAACAAATTGTAAAAAAAGCGGTAGACTTTTTAATTAATTCGAGAAAAGCAGATGGTGGTTGGGCATTGGAGAATGAAGTATCAAGTTCGTTACAGACAGCCTTAGCTTTATTAGGAATATATGAAGCTAATACATACCTAGGGATTAATATTGATTCTAATTGGTTAGAAAAGAGTCGCGTTTTTTTACAAGAAAAATATAATAAAATACTGGGGTGGGAGTCAAGCCCATTTATCCGCATGCCAATGGGAAGACCGAGTGGTTATATCCATACAATTCTTACTTATGAGAGTGCAACAATTACAAACAATTTTGTAACCAAAGCCTGTCAAAAATTCATATTAAGAACTAATAAAAAATAAGCAGACATGAGTTTTAATTCACACAAAAACAGTAATGAACAAGGTTTGCCGCAGGTAACCACATTTCAGTTTAGCAATGATGCAGTAGGTCAGATAAAAGATAGTGTTAATCTTTTTACCGGAACAGCAAATATTCCTATTAACATAGCTTCTTTTCCTGGGCGAAAAGATTTAGACGTAAACATTGGTGTTATGTATAATAGTAATGTGCAGAATAGTGTTAAAAACTGGAATTTACTTAATCCTACAGGAATATTGGGGTTGGGATGGGATATGTCTTTTGATAAAATTTCAGTCAATAAAAATGGAAGTGGATCTGAATCTTCTAATGAATATTACTTGTTAGATAGTGGTTCTGGTAACCAGTTAGTTCAGGATGGAATTCTTCCCAATAAACCATCAGATATATTATTGTTTCAGTTAAGAAATTTTGAGTTTTGGGATATTAGTTATGATGAAACTAAGGAGAAATGGACTATCGTAAAAGAAGACGGTACTGTTCATATTTATGGAGATAAAAATAGCGGTCGGAATACATTACAATATGGTGTAGAATGGGGTAACTGGCAAGGAGCAACGTCCGTGTTAAACGGTCAGGAACAGTATGTAAGTTCTTGGAATTTGTCAGAAATCAGGAACTCTTGGGGAGAAACTATTTTGTATTCATATGATAATATTGAAGTTAGTGTTGGAGATAAAAATGGATTAAAGTATACGCAAGCATCTTATATAAATACAATTAAGGATAGTTTTAGTAGAACTATTTCTTTTCACTATGGAGAAAAGTTTGGAGCCAATAATGTTGGGAGCAAAAATATTATTGAATATAAGGCTTTGCATACGCAAAAAGACACACCAAATGCGTATCAGGATCAATTAGAAACAAGATTTCTGGATTACATAGAGGTATATAATCATATTGATATACTTCAATTTTCAATTTTATTTGAGTATGATTTTATAAACTTAGGAAACAATAGTCAGGATACCATATATCCACTCATGTGGAAACGAGTTCTAAAAAGTTTTTGGCAAGTACAACCTACAGGAAGTTCACTTCCTGGAATTGAATTTGATTATTATGATAGAGTTCAGGACACGTATCCTGGAGCATTAAAAAGCATTTTGTATCCACAGGGATCAAAAGCTGTTTATACATATAAAGATCAGGCTTTAAATACTGCTCGTAATATAAAACTAGATAGCCCTATAGCAGGAGCAACACCAAGGGTATGGTTTGGTTCAGATTACACGATGGTAACTTGGTATGATAAAACGACGAAAAAGTTAATTGCTAAAGTGCATACATGGTCTGGTAACTGGACAGATTTCCAATTGAATAGTGATGATCCCTCCAATCATTATTTTGATAATGTTGATTTTGATATCGATACATTAGGTGTTATTACTAAAAAAGATTTTATTGGTTTATATTTTACTGAGAAAACAAAAAAACAACTTCAGTTATTCTTATATCGCCGAAATCCTGAAAATTTTGGGGTATTTAATTTAACAAATGGGCCACAATATTTTCCACTTAAATCGGATATATCAAAAGTTAGTGTCGAATCGGGGAAAGATTTTGTAATAGTATCTAGTAAAGATATTACCACCAACCCAATTACAGCTTTTCAGTGGGATTGGAAACAAAGAATTTGGAGTATCTCTCCGTCTAATCAACAAAGTGGAATTTCTATTCTTTTACCATCATCTACAGATGTTGCCAAAGCAACCGATATAAAGATCAATGCAAGAGATAACTATTACATAACCACATTTTATAATAGTAATACTAAATTATTACAGTTTCAATTGTTTCACTATAATGGTAATAATGTATGGAGTAAAAGTCCTTTATACAATACACCAAACGTAACTATTTATCAAAATCCATCGGAAGGCTTGGATTTTGCGTTTAATATTACTTTAAATACCTCTTTCGGAGTTGCTACTTATATTACTAATCAAACGAGTACAGACGTAAATTACACGCTAAGGATTTTGCAATGGGATAAAGACTTTAATTTATTAAGTCCAGGTAATCCATTACTCAATAACTATAAGTCCCCAATTGTCAATGGAGAATCACAGTTTCAATTATTTAATACATTGTTAACTGACGCTTTGGTAGCAAATAATCCTTATTTGAATAGATACACGGGTGGTTTAGGAAATAATAATAATCCAGTAAATTGGAAACAGACTTCGTTTCTTACTGCAAAAGATGATGTAGTAAGTTTTACAGTTGGACAAGATGTCTCTACAATGTCTAAAGAACAAGGGACAGCAAATACAAATCGGTATTTCCAATTCAATCCTAATACAGGTACTTGGGGTATTGAACAAAATTTACCATCAATAGGAAAAAATGTAACAATAAGTGGTAATTACATGACAGCCGGTAAAGATATTTTTTATCAGAATACAGATGGACAATGGATAAAACAAACACAACAGCTTATAAATTTAGGTGCCACAGAAACAGTACAGAATCGAGGATCCATGTATATTGCTTATCAAGATAGCACGGATAATAATGCCCAAACATATTTTACAACTCCTTTAAACAGTGTACCTGGTTCTCCTGTGAAATTACCACTAACCGCTGGAGGTAGTGGTCAAAAAATAATGGTTGATCAAGAAACGGTGAGACCTGGAACTTTGTTAGCGGGCACTGATTCTTTTGTAACATTTCCTGCTGATCAAGATTTTGATACAGCGACTTCTATTGCTTTATACAAGGTAGTAGATCGAAAAGTAACAGATATCGTCCAAGTACAACCAGTATCTTATATTGAAATCTCTGCTGGGTTAGATTTAGAAGAAAAATACTATCAATCATATGATTATGCACGATCAGCACAATCGATAATTACATATGATAGTCGTTCTGGTTTGGCACAATTTCCAAAAGTTACTGTTTTTACAGGGACTAAGATTCCTGATGCAGGATTAACTACAAATGGAATTACAATTAGCTATTTTTCTAATGGAGTTGCAACACAAAACGAAATACCATATAATAATTGGATCTATAATTATAATCAGTTGCTGAATGGAGCTTTACTTCAAAAAGCACAATATGATAAAGCTGGTAATCTCGTAACTAAAGAAACTAATTATTGGAAGATATTTAGCAATGATGTAGTGCAAAAAAGGTATTTATATAGTGCTTTTTTTAGATTAAGTAAATCGGTTACGCTTAGAGACGGTGTTAGTCAAACTTCTAGTATCACATATTATCAAGATCTAGGGTTGCCTATGAATAGTGTAACTACTTATTTTGATTCTAATGGAGTAGAAAAAACCATCACAAGTAATAAAAAATATGCTATTCAAATTTCTGAATATGAAACAGCAATGCGACAAAAACATTTTCTTAATGCGATAGTTCAGGAATCAGTAGCTGTAACAGGAAAAGATGACGTTAAAAAATATATAAACTCTAGGGTGGTTACTTGGAAAAATTGGTCAACTAATAATGAATGGAGATGGTCAGCTCATCAAAATTATGATTGGTTAGATAATTCACAAAATAATCCTGTTTTTGATTTTTCTGTCAAACAAAGTAATCCTGATTGGTTAAAGAAACAAGAAATTATTACAAGAGGTGTGTTCGATACCGTAGACGAAATGATGAACGTAGACGGTGTGAGTTCATCATATATTTATGATAAAAGTGGACAATTTCAAGTTGCAGAATTTATAACAGCAAGTAGAATAGAAGAAGAAGCTTCTTTTTATAGTTTCGAAACATATGAAGAATTAGATGGTTGGGAAATTAATTCAAATGCATCCATAATTCCAAACACTATCGATAATACTATTGATGCAAGAATGGGGGTTTCATCATTAAAAATACAGAAAGGTGCAGGAATTCAACGACAATTTAACCCGACGAATCAAAAACAGGATTATGTCTTTTCTAGTTATATAAAATTACCAGATACTTTCGATAAAAATAAAGGAGAAGCTAATTGGATCATAACCTTTAGTAATAATGGTGTTCCTGTTGGTGACAATATAGTTCTACCTTTCGGAGAAACCGTAGGGTCTTGGCAATATGTTTATTGCGTTTTAAATTTAAAAGATTATAATCCAGCTGGTACAGCTAAATTAATAACAATAACGCTGAAAGCACAAAATGATAATTCAGATGCTACAGTGTTAATAGATTGTTTGCGGTTTTCACCATTACAAAGTCTTTTTTCTGCTATTTCTGTAGACACAAAAGTTGACCTTATAAATGAAAGTCTAGGTTCTAATGGAGAAATAAGAAGTAAATTTTTTGATAATTATCAGAGAGTTATTGCTACCACTGGTTTTTCTGATGAAACAACTTCCATGGCTACAAGTTATTTTTCTCGGACAGGGAATGATAATAAATATGTAGCTGCAGATCCAAATAATAAGCTTAAAGTATTATCAGCAGGTGGAGGTCCAGCACTTTCTTTTACAAAAGGAAACCAATGGAAAGAATTTTGGACACCAAATGATGAATCTGATTGGCAAGTAGAAAATGAAATACTAAAATTTACTCATTCATCATCAGAAGGTACATTAACTTATAAAGAAGAAATGACCAATAAGTATGGAGTAATGTTGAACCTTTCTCCATTAGAAACTATCAATGAATCTCTAGGAATTAAAATAGGTGATCAGTATACAATACAGTGGGATCCATCAGCTGGTCAATGGCAACTGTTAGATAGAAATAATCAAATATTAGAACAAAAAAGTAGTAATACAATTGAGGTTGATATAGCTGCTTCAAAAAATACAGATTATACTTCTGCTCTAAATTCAAAGCTATTAAGATCAGGTTTACATATGAACCCTGAAGTGAATCTGATTGAAGGACAAAGTCATGGTGTATATGATGAAAAATATAGCAGATATTATACTGTAGATAGATCATCTGGTCGTATGATTGTAAGTAACTTAGAAAGTCAATGGTTTTTATTAGTTAATGAAAATAGCATGCTGTTTTTTGCTGATGGAGCTCTTATATTTAATTACGTAAGTAATTCTATAATTTCTGGAAAAGCATCTTTATTTACAAAAAATACAATAGGAATACATTGTCTATTAACCTCTTTTGAGAATTTATCTACACTAACTTTTGCTAATGCTACTGGAAATGATATTCAATCACAGTTATTAGACAATACGAGAATGACAATGGTAGAGAATATCTATAGTAGTCAAGGAATGATAATAGCTAACACAAAACCAGCATTCGTAGAGGCAGATCAAAAGAATTCATTGTTTAAATATAGTAGTGATTTCGCAACTTATAATTCACAAAATGGTATTATAAGCGGGTTAGTTTCTAATTTCTATCCTGAGGATGAGGGGTATCCATATTTTGGATACCGTTATGAAGACTCTCCATTAAATAGGGTAGTAGAAAAATCGATGCCAGGAATAGCATATAAGTTGGGTGCAAATACTCAAAAATTCATGTATGAAGCTAATACGGGAGAATTAGGATTGCCGGTCGGAGAGTATTTCAAAACTACGATTATTGATCAAAATGGAAATAAGTCATATTCTATAGCTGATAAACGACAACAAGAAGTCCGGAAGATAAGTCAAAAAAATACTAATGAAGAGATTATCTCTGCTGTTTATTACGATGATTCTGGTAATCCAATAGCCATGCATACACCAAATGCAATGACCGAACAAAAGGGTAAAGAAAACTGGATAAATCATAGTATTTATAATTTTGTTGGTCAATTGATTACTACCAAATCGAATACAAGTGGTATAACCGAACTAATTTATGATCAAGCTAATAGGTTACGTTTTAGACAAGATGCAGAGGCCAAAACAGAAGGAAATTATCAATACTATAAATATGATAACTCTGGTAGAATTGTAGAAACCGGTTATGTAACTGGTATATGGAATCGGGATGATTTACAAGAAAAAGCTAATCATAACCCGGACTATCCTGTTAATTTGAATACATGGAGATTGAAGACTTTCTACGATTATAATGGTACAGATAGTCCTTTTCAAATTGGTCAAGTAGTTCAAACATTAAATAATCATTCAGACAATGGTTTACCTGATGTAGAAGAGAATTTCTTGTATGACGTATATGGAAACGTGATTTCCAGAAGCCAAAAAGTTATGGAATTTGAAGATACATATTATACTACAAATTTTAGATACAACAATTTAGGGGGAATACTTCGAATTGATTACCCTGTACAGAAAAATAAAACTGCATATAGTGTTTACTACACCTATAATAGTATTGGGCAAATAGAAGGTATAAGCAATTCCCCAACGTTTAGCAATGAGATTGCTGCCTATACATACAATCCAGCTGGGAAACCAGAACAAGAGATTTTGTACCCCAATGGAAGCAACCCAGTGACAAGGAATTATGGATATAATTCTCCAGTTTGGTTAGATGGAATGGAAGATGTAATAAACAGTACGGATCAAGTTTTCAAAGAAACCTTAAAAACGGATGCTAGTAGTAATAATGGACCAAAATACTTTAACGGACAATCAGCCGAAATTGCTTTCCAATACCCCAAAAACATAAAGGCAGGATCTACTTATACAAATTGGTATAATAGTCTTAATGCTTTAGAAAAAGTAGATGAAACAAGTAGTCATATTTCTCCTAAAACAAGACTGTATGATTTTGATAACAATGGTAATTTTGATACGATATCTATAGATGCAGATACGTATAAATTCATATCTGAGCCGGATAAAGGAGATCGTCTTCAGAAAGTAGATAACGGTGTTACTAATAAATCTTTATTTAACCTTTCTTATAATCAGAATGGATCGGTAGATCTTTATACTGCTTCAGGAGCCGATGGATATGAACCACAAAACCTTTCTTTTAAGTATGATGCTGGTAATAGGATGACTTCTAAGATTGAAAATTTAGCTAATTCAAAAGATTATAAATTTTATTATAATAGTTCTAATGATAGAGTATTAAAACAAGAAATATCTGGAACAACCATTGAAAAAACGATATTATATATTAAAAGCTTATCAGGTAATCCTTTAGTGCAAATAGGAAGACAACAAAATAAAGAGGATAGCACGTATATTGTATACGGTCCAATTGGAATTATATCTTTTGTTAAAAATGACAATCAATTTACTACTTTAAAGGATCATTTAGGTTCAGTACGTGTTATTCTGGATGATAAAGCAACTGTAGTTGCAGCTTATGATTATGATATATATGGAAACGTAGAGGTATTAGCAGAACCAGAGAAAGGCTTTTTCCCTTATTTATATACGAGTCAGGAATATGATTTAGAATTAGGGATATACAATTACAAGGCACGTTTCTATTTTAGTAGAATAGGTCGTTTTGGAGTTGTAGATAATTATAATCAATTTTTTAGCCCATATATCTATGCAGGTAATAGTCCTGTAGTTTATATAGATCCATCAGGAAATTTTTCTATTGGTAATTTCTTTTCTGCTATCGGAGGAGCTATTATAGGAGCTTTCGAAATTTTGATAGGTGTAGCCATTGATGCTGTGGCAGGTATACTCGAAGTGGTTACTGGTGGTTTGGCAACACCTGTGAGTATTGGTCTTGCAGCACTAGCCGGAGGTTTTATAGGATCAGGAGTCAGCGCAGTATCTTATTCTGTTGTTAGTCTGATAACCAATGAATTTAGTTGGAAAGAATATGGTATAAATACAGCGATTGGATTTGTTGCTGGAGCAATAACTGGTGGTTTTGGAGCAGCAGGCGCCATTGCTGCAGAAGCTGCAACAGGCGTTAAAGCTGCTGCAGAAGCAGGGCAAGCGGTGAGTACTTTAGCAAAAGTAGCAAATGCAGGTATTAAAGCTGGATTTGCTATTACTGGAGCAGAAATCGCAGGTGTTTCATCTACTTTAATTAATAATGGAGCACACGGTAATAGTTTAACTACTGGTCTAGATGAGGCGTTAGTTAAAGGTGTACTGAGTTCTACTTTATCTTGGGCTATTCCAGGAATAGATTATAAAGCAGGATGGGGAAATCTTTTCAAAAGAATCTCAGCAAGCGTTGCTAAATCCGAAGGAATTGGAGTCTCTATTCAATTAGGGTCTAATGCTGTACATGGTAACAGTTTAGATACCGGATTAATGAATACTGTGATCAAAGGATTTGTGGGAGGAAGTATTGGAGCCTTAGGAACAAAGTCATATGCTAAAGAGAAAACAACAAGTGAGCTTAATTTTATGGGAGCAAGAGCACCACAAAATCAAATTCCTGAAGATGGTATTATTAGACTTTAGCTTTTCACTTCATTAAAGTAAATAAAAATACAACGATGAGTCATCAGGAGCTTGGACAAACTATATGAATTTTTTTTTGAACTAGAATATTAAAATGAAAAAAAAATAGAATGATAAGTACAACTATAGACAGACGAAATCATATAGAATATACTTTTCTAGAAACGATTTATGCTAAAGATGTAAATCATCGAACAAAGGATTTTCATTTGAAAATCACGACCATTAAAGAGATACAGAAGTTAGAAATATATTCATTCACAGAAAAACCTAAGGATGGTTTTTGTCTAGCAGGATGTTATATTCAGGATATTCCTGATCAAAAGTCGGATGTATATTATGAACACACTGACAATCCTTTAGTTTCTTGTATTATTTTATTGACTTTTAATGACCAGTTTGTACATAATTTTTTAATTCCATCCATCCTTGCTAACACCACCATTGCTTATGAAATCATCATTGTATATAATGGTAGTAATGTCAATTTAGAGTTGTTTAAAGATTTTACCATTATTGAATCAGAAACAGGATGTGTATCAAAAGCATACAACATTGGTGTTGCAAAAGCTAAAGGAAAATACATAGCTTTATTTCATGATGATTGTTTAGTTACTTCGTATCAATGGCATGATTTAATGTTAGGAGAACTTAGAAAAGAGACTTTTGCTGTAAGTACAGAAGTAGTATATAATGAGACGTTTGATTTTGATTTTTTAAAAGGAACCCCATTGGTAATGACTAAAGAAGATTATAAAACTATAGGAGGACATGATGAATTTTATTTTGCTGGTATTGAAGATGTTGATTTTTCATATCAAATGATAAAAAAAGGATGGAAGATTAAAAAAGTTATAATGCCTTATAGACATTTTAATGGTATGAGTACGGTTATATTATTGAACGATCAACCTGAAGTTATAAAAACATTATTTGGATATTGCTTAATTCCCGAAAAGGTTATTGAACAGTGGAAAACGCAAGTAATGAGTTTTTCTGAAATAATACTTTTAATTCAGCAAGTCAATGGAGAAAACTTAAAGTATTTCAATAAAAAAAATACTTTTTTGTCAGACGAAAACAAACAATATAAAGCTTCATTAACAGCGACAGATTTTCCTGCTTTATTTTCAATTCGTAAAGTGTATAAAGAATGGCTCGAAAAACAATTTGGATCTTCTCAATACAAGGTAAACAACCCATATTAGAATTCAGTATTTATAGTGTAAAAACAAGGATTTATACGGGTTTATAAAACTAATATTCGACTTAAATTGTAGCGTAAACTATTGCTAATTAGTGTTCTTGATTTAAGAATTGTAAAAGTAATAGCATCATTTTTGTCAATAAATAATTAACTAAAACATATCAATTATGTCTGATTCAAAAACATTTAAAGGAGTAAGTACTTCTACTTGGGAATGTGTAAAAAAAACTAGTTTAAAAGAACATGGAACAATTTATGCTCCGACAGGAGCTAATAAAGGAACAGCAAAAACGAGTACAATTGTTGGTGATGTTGTTCTTGACTTTGACTTTAACTCAACCGAAGAAAGTGTTGCTTATACCATTGTAAAAAAACCTCTTTTAGCACCAAAAAGTGAGATATGGAGTGGTATTCAAGATACTATAAACGGATGTTTAGGGAGTTGAATTAAGGCTAATACGGCCTTGTCAGAATAAACAACAAGTCAAATTATCAACTAGATAGTTTGATTTGTTGATGGTATCAAAGAGTAATAAATCAGCCCTTCAATAGCAATTGTAAACTTTTATACTATTCATATAATATCTTAACCCCCACTTTCCCTAAACCAAACATCCACTTCACTCAATATCGATTGTAATTAGTCACATCTCAGCGTAGTTTTATTTCATAATTAAAAAACTATCCAATATGAAATCACTACACTACTTTATGATCTTATTCTTAATCACAGGAATATTACAAGCACAAGAACTTACCATTACAGGAACTGTTACAGAAAATAATACCAACGATCCAATTCCTGGAGTAAACATATTAATTAAAGCTACAACTACTAGAACCCAGACTGATTTTGATGGAAACTATAAGATAAAAGCTAATATAGGAGATGTTGTATCTTTTTCTTTTGTTGGCTATGAATCAGAGGAAATAGAGGTTAAAAAGGGTAGTTCTATTATCAATGTAACTATGGGCATATTTGCCGCACAGCTAGAAGAAGTTGTTGTCACAGCTTATGGTGCCAGAAAAGCAAGAAAATCATTGAGCTATGCAGTCTCTGCAGTTAGTAGTGAATCTATAAGTATGTCGAGAGCAGAAAGAAGAAAAGCAAGAAAAGCAAGAAAGAAATCAAACACTTCTTTAATAAATGCGCCAAGCGGTCGAGTAGCAGGGGTAAATATAACTAGCAATACTAGTTATGCGAACTCAAATAGCTCTTTACAAATTAGAGGTGCTAGTACTACGTCTCATATACAACAACCCTTATACGTTATTGATGGTATGCCTGTTGACATAAAAGATATAAGTAAGGTTCAACAAATGAATCCATCAAAAATTGCCGATGTACAAGTTTTAAAAGACAAAAAAGCTACTTCATTATATGGGTCTAGAGCTGCTCAAGGATGTATCATCATTACCACACATAAAGGAAATTACAAGTTAGATAATAACGAATCCTATAAAGAGATTGTAGAAAATAACTTCGAAAAAGTACAGACTTCGCCATTATCTACATTCTCTATTGATGTAGATAAAGCATCTTATAGTAATGTACGCAGAATGATTAACAATGGACAACAAATACCTGCAGATGCTGTAAAGATTGAAGAAATGATCAATTATTTTGAGTACGACTATAAACAACCAAAAGGAGATCATCCTTTTGCTATACATACCGAATACGGTAAAACCCCTTGGAATAAAGAAACACAGTTGGTAAAGATAGGTTTAAAAGGAAAAGAAGTTCCACAAGATGCTATTCCTGCATCGAACTTGGTATTTCTACTTGATGTATCAGGTTCTATGAATCAAGCTAATAAATTACCATTATTAAAGAGAGCTTTTAAACTATTGGTAAATCAATTAAGAGAAAAAGATAAGGTTGCTATTGTAGTTTATGCTGGAGCTGCTGGAATGGTATTAGAACCTACATCTGGAGCCTATAAAAATGAAATTAATCAAGCTTTAGATAACATAAGCGCTGGAGGATCTACCGCTGGAGGAGCTGGAATCCAACTGGCTTATAAGATTGCTCAGGAAAATTTTATAAAAAACGGTAATAATCGTGTAATTCTTGCTACAGATGGAGACTTTAATGTTGGAATAAGTAGTGACAAGGATATGAAAACCTTGATAGAAGAAAAGCGTAAATCCGGAGTATTTCTAACTTGTTTAGGTTTTGGTATGAATAATTATAAAGATAGTAAATTAGAAATTTTAGCAGATAAAGGCAATGGAAATCACGCATATATCGATACTATGCAGGAAGCGCAAAGAGTGTTAGGTAAAGAATTTGGAGGAACACTGTATACAATAGCGAAAGATGTTAAAATTCAAGTAGAATTTAATCCTGCAAAAGTACAAGCATATCGTTTGATAGGATATGAAAACAGAATGCTAGCTGATGAAGATTTTGTGGATGACACTAAAGATGCAGGTGAATTGGGAAGTGGTCATACCGTTACCGCATTATATGAAGTTATTCCTGCAGGTATAAAAAGTAAATACTTAAAGCATATTCCGGACCTGAAATATACAGGTTCTCAAACTAATAAAACTTTTGGAGATGAGTTACTAACGGTGAAATTTCGATATAAAAGACCGCAAGAAAATAAAAGTATAGAGATGGTTCATATATTAAATACGGAAGAAAATAAAGTGTCAAAAGATTTCAAATTTGCAGCATCTGTAGCTTGGTTTGGAATGAAAATTAGGAAATCAAAATATATAAATAATGAGCAAATAAAAGATATTGTTGCTTTAGCAGAAGAAAATAGAGCATCAGATAATCAGGGGTATAGAGCTGAATTTATTAGATTAATGAGTAGTTATCAGACATTATAATAAAGTTTGGTGAGTTTGATTGGTAAAGAGACATCGGCAAAGCATTGCAGGTGTCTCTTTTTTGTAATACTTTTATTCGAACTTAATGAATCACGCACATGAAAAAATTACTTGTTCTTACACTACTTATAATTACGAACATATCCAATGCACAAATCCTTCCGGAACGAGAGCGAGCGGATATAGTTGATCAAATCCTTTCTGATAGGTTTAATAATCTATTACCTAAGCTTATGGATCGTACGGATATTGATATGTGGATATTGATTTCCAGAGAATACAATGAAGATCCAGTTCTTAGAACAATGTTACCTGCTAAATGGCTTAATGCCAGAAGAAGAACCATTCTTGTTTTTTATAGAGATAAAGAAAAAAATACGATCGAGCATTTAGCTGTGGCAAGATATAACGTAGGTAAGAATATAGATTCTGCTTGGGATAAAGAGAAACAACCGAATCAGTGGAAAGCACTTATGGATATCATTACAAAAAGAGATCCTAAAAAAATAGGTATTAATTATTCTGAGCATTTTGGTATTGTAGATGGTATTGTGAAAACAGATTATGAAGAGTTCATAAAAGAACTTCCGGAAAATTACCAGTCTAGAGTTACTTCTGCAGAGAAATTAGCAATTGGTTGGATAGAAACGAGAACCGAACAGGAAATGGAACTATATAAAGAATTGGTTCAAACCACACATGATATTATAGCAGAGGCATTTAGTACAAAGGTTATTAAACCAGGAACAACAACAACTGATGATGTTGTTTGGTGGTTACGTCAGAAGGTTACTGATATGGGACTAAAAACGTGGTTTCACCCAACAGTAGATATCCAAAGGGCTGGAGAGAAATTAGAAAGTCATATCACTTCCTTTTCTAATAGGCCTGATAAGAAGATTATTCGCAAAGGAGATTTAATTCATTGTGATTTTGGAATTACATATTTACGATTGAATACGGATTGTCAGCAGCACGCATATATCCTTAATAATGAAGAAATGGTTCCTCCAGAATTTCTGACTAAGGCTTTTTCTGATGGAAATCGTGTTCAGGATATTTTTACTGCAAATTTTGAAACCGGAAAAACTGGAAATCAGATTTTACTAAAATCATTAGAAGAAGGTAGAGCAGAAGGATTAGTACCATCAATATATACTCATCCTTTAGGATTGTATGGACACTCTTCTGGTACAACTCTTGGGATGTGGGATTCACAAGGGGGAGTGCCTGTAAATGGCGACTATCCATTATATGAAAACACTGTGTACGCTATAGAATTAAATACTACTGTTACTTTAACCGAGTGGAATAAAGATATTCGAATTATGCTAGAAGAGGCAGGTTTTTGGGGACCTAAAGGTTTTAGATATGTAAATGAAAGACAAACTGAATTAATAACGATTCCAAAGAGAAAGTAAAAAAAACATCCGTAAAATATATTTTTACGGATGTTAAAGATTTTAAGAAATCAATTTTAAATTTGACTATAAATCAATTTCTTCAGTTGTACCATCTGGATATGTTACAGTTGCTTTGTTATCACAAGTACCATCTCCATAATTAATAGAGGCACTTAATGCATTCTTTGTCATAATTAATGTTCCAGCAGTAATATAACCGCAACTAAAAGTTCCTTCTAAAGTAGGATCAGTCGTTAATGTATATGTATCTGCATCAACAGTTACTGTCCAGTTTCCGTTTAGTGTATAGGCAGCTTCAGTAGTACCAAGTCCTGTTATTGTATATGTCTTAGTTCCTTGTTCTGAAGCAGTAGTTCCGTCTGCAAAAGTTATCGATAAATCCGAAGTGACAGTATACATAAAACTTCCTCCATTAGTGGTATCTAAAGAATACGATGTAGTTTTACTACCATTAATCGAATTTCCAGCATACATTAAATTATCAAAAGTAATAGATGTAGAAACAGCATTATTTTCGATCACTACAGTCACATTAATAGACCCGCTTATCGTTTCACCATCTTCATTGGTACAGTCGGTAAAAGTAAGAGTGTATCCGGTATCAGTAATACTGAAATCTGCACAATCCGGTCTGTTAAATTTTGAAGAAATTTTAGCGTTGGATCTGTTCATAGAAATATTATCTAATGTCAAATCGTCAATAAAATTAGAAATTTCTTCTACTTCTAAACTCTTCATTACATCTTCCTGAGTAATATCAGAAGAAACATTGTTATTACTATCATCGTCACTACAACTCACTACGAATAGAGAAGCCATTATAGCGATACCTAATACTTTAATTTTAAAAAATGGTTTATTCATTACTTTTGCTTTTAAGTTATAAATATTGAACTTAAATATATGTTTTTTAGTATATTATGATCTATCTTTTTAGCAATAAAAGCCGTGCGATACATAAAATATAAAGGCAATACATATTTGCATCACCTTTATAATATTCTTTTAAAGAAATAAAAATTGTTATTCTATTTGGCACATTCCTCTAAAACAGAAAAGAACCTTCTAATTGAAAAAAGGGTGTCGAGCTTAAAGGAATACAATCGGCATCAGTATAGCAACGTATACCTGTATTACCTCCATCAATAGATTTTTGCGCTTGTTTTTTTATAATTTGGATATCAATTTGTAGACTGATTAGTTACGATTTTTTATATCAAAATCACATGAATTAATGATTATCCCATTTCATAATATTTATCATTTGAATTTTGCCAGAAAAATAGAACCTGGTATTTACAGATCCTTGTGGATCTGCCCCGATGACAACAGGACTATTATTTTGTGTTATACCACCAGATATTGATACAGATGGTTGCGCATGGTTTTCGTCTACCCAAAGGTGTACACCTCCATTGCCATCATACGCACCAATTATTACATAAGAATTATTAGTGTCTAATAATGAGGTAGGTAATGAAGAATAATGATATGATCCATTATTATGAATTCCAAACCTTAGTACAGGAACTCCACTATTTGATCGATGAAGTTCCAAAGCAAATCCTGCTGCATCTGCTTTTTGTATAATAGCTTGTGTTTCATTTGGGTTAAGGTTAAGATTGTCGAAATTTACAATCGTAGTAATCAAAAAACCACCATTAAAATTATTGTCTCTATCCCAAGTTTTTATAAACTGATTTTTTGAGGCGTTAAAAACTAAAGACTTTCCATATCTATCTTTCCCAATTGATAAGTTTTCAAGGATAGGGGAGTTAGAAGCGTTTAGATTTAAGCTTCTAAGCACCGTGCTGTCATATATATTATATCTGTTCAAGGAGAATGTTTGCAAAGCAAAATTAGAATATATAAGTTGAGATTGTTCTTGTACTACTTGTCGAGAAAGTGCTATGTTTCCGACTTTACTTCTTTGCCCAGCTTCAATAGTAACAGCATCTAACTCATTACGTAACCCAGCTACATAAACTTCTGCAAAATTAGTCAAGGTGTAGAGGTTAGTTGCTAGACCAAGTGATTTGGAATACATGATTTTTGACATAAGATTTGAAGTCTTATAATTAAATTCAACCATTTTTCTTCCTTTTTGCATTTGTGACCTTATTTCATTATGCCATTGCAATTCATTTGCATACCCATTAGTTTCGCCAAATAATTTACTTAGATACACATAGTTTCTTTTTGAAAAAGAAGGCAAGTAGTTTTTTATATGTTCTAAGTTACAATCTAAAAAAGATCTAATAACCACTGGCCTTTCTTTAGAGATATAATTATACCGATCAAGAAGAGTAATTAATTTTTGACCTATACTTAAAGGATTTGTTCCTTTAATTTCGATAAATAACACTTGATTTCCAGACCTTAACTTATGATCCTTTAATACATTTTCTAGTGTTAATGTGCCCGTTGTTTGTTGTATATGATTAACATAAATGGTATTACGTAGTTCATACACATCTAACTCGATTAAATCAGCTCCTGCATTTTGTGCGGCATGAATTACGTTAAGTGTTGGACTTAACATTGCACTGTTTTCTGGTGCATAACAGTTATGACAAGATATTCCAATTTCATTTCCGGTTGGAGCTTTTGCAAATGATCTATTTACATTTTTCCAAATGGAAGTTATATTTGATTTTCTTTCTTCAGAAAAAGAAGATGTAAGCTCGGTATCAAAACCATTATCAGTAGCACAACTAGTAAAAAGGCTACCGATAATGATAAAAAGAAAGATTTTTTGAATTATTATATACATTTCAATATTACATTAATTTTATATTTAATTAGCAAAAGGCAAATAGTTATTATAATTTCTAGGATAATTCTCACTAAAATGTTGTCTTGGAGCATTTTTTCTTAGCGGCCATTGCATAATGTATCGTACGTTAAGATTATTTCTGTTGATACTAGTTATAAATTCTTGATATTGTACAGCATCATTATAATAAGTTTCTTGAATAATAATTGTTTTATTCGAATCGCCATTTCTATTCAATTCTCTCTTAATATTCTGTATAGCGGCATTAGCACCCCCATAGATATCAACAGCATATTCATTTGGTGTTCGACCTGTTGGCTTTAAAGTTTTAATAAGTTTGTCTAATCTACCCGGAGCATACGCAATAGAAAAACCGTTACTTTTTAGGTTTGGAAATCTAAAAGAAAAATTGCGCCAGAGTTTATCTACATATCGAATTGTTTGTCCACTGGTTAATCCACCTAGTTCAAGTCCAAGGTCATAAACTCGTTTTATAGATAACGGGCTTCCTAATTTAGTTTCAGTGGTATTGATGGTGTTATAAATAAAATTCCAATTTTCCTGAAACTGAGTTTCGTCCCATGTGGCCCAACCTCCTGGATCCGCAGATCCTTGTTGTGCAAAACGTAGTACAACTTCATCAAATCCAATACTTTTTATTTGCCCTAATATATTTTTGAGGTTTTGTTCTTGTTGAGCAGGTAATCTATATGCATTACTTCTAATAGTATGTATATGAGTATTCGTATTTGGCCAATGTGATGGAAAATGCGTATACCAAATAACAAGAGCAATTTTTCTTTGTCCATTTTGATACATTGTTCTTAATTGAGAATTGACTATTGAAGGATTAAGATGATAATGTCCTACCACTAGCTTAAGGTTATCCGGGCTGCTCCAAACCCCAGTATTTTGATAGCCTTGCGTATCAAACATTGGAAAATTGGAACCTCCTACTTCTTTGGATGTAATAGCTATTGGAGGTAAGAAACCTTTGTTTGTAGTTTCTCCGTTCGATTTTGTCTTTTCAGTAGTTAACGTTTCTTGTATATGATCTTTTTCACAAGAAATGAAAACTGTAATGAATACAATTGTATAACAAAAAATAATGATTTTTTTCATGATCAGTGTTTAAAAGTTGTCCTTACTCTCGTTTTGGCTTTTCAGGTACCACCATAATTATTATTTCTATAACAATATTTATATGTTTAAAGGAAGGTGAGTAGATCTATATTATCGTCCTTCTATCTTTCTGTAAATTTTAGATACTAAAAAGTTGAAATCATTTTATAAAATAGTTTAGAACCATCCATAATTGATTGTTTTTAAATTAAGTTGGTAATGATTATTTGGGAAACCATAGTTTTTAAGGCCTAAAATAAATATTCCCGTACTTGATATTAGTTCATCCATATTTGGGTTTACATATTTTCTTACTCTGTCAATAACAATATTATTATTCTGATCAAGTATTCTAAACCATACCCAACCGTTATGATTAGCGTGCAGGATAAAGCTATATTCCTGTGCGTCAAATAATCTCGAATGATTTGCCGGATTAAAATCATCATCCATGAAATCTAGATGATTTCCGCCATTCCAATAAGATTCATAATATGCAGTTGGATAATCAGTCCCTCTAGATTCACTTCCTAAAATAGCTCCAACTCCAGATATATAATTGCTTGCATGTCCTAGTACACCAATGGCAACGTGGGTTCCAGCAAAGTTTGGAAAAATAGGATGACCTCCAAAAAAGTTTTGTCCTGTAAACTTAAAAGTCATCCATTGTGTTTTAGCATTTATTGGTTTTTGTGTGGTATTGAGTATGAGATTTCCACTTACATTTTGAGTGTTAGGGTCGTATTTTATTTGAATTTGAGGAATACTACCTGAAAGAGCTTTACCTGAAGGGTAAGTATTATTTTTAGAATTTTCAGTGAAGATTTCCATTTGTTTTTTCATTTCTGAAAAATTATCAGTATTTGATAAGGAAATAGACTGTTCATCTTCTTTTGGAAAGTTACTTTCCGATTCACAAGAAATCATCATAGTGATTAAGAATGTGAAAAAAATATGGATCAATGATTTTTTCATTTGATTTAAGAGTTTAGTGTTTTTTATGTGATACTACTAAGGTTGAATAAATTCTATTAATTATATGATCAACATGAAGCATTAGGAGTACCAAATTCGAATTCTTTAGAGGGTTATATTTGTTCCGTTTTTCTAAGAATATAAGGCAAAATCAGTTTTATTTCTGCTGGTTGTCTAGCAGTAAACAGAGTGAAATATCCAACTAGAATGCAGTTCTACCATCAGTTGCTTCTTTCGGGAATTCCGAAAGAAGCAACTGATTATCAATTATAGATTAATTATTTTTCCATCCAGAAACATCTTCCAAAAGGACTGCAACTACCTGCACATAATCTTAAACAAGTATCCCTATTACCAAAATCTGTCCCTCCATTAATTGTTTTTTTTGCTTCTTTATTAAGCTTTTCTACTCCTTGTAATTTTAAAATATTATTTAACATACTTATAAGTTTTGATACCTACTCTGTCAATGGCTTTTCGGTTTCCGCACATTTATATAAACTTGTTCTTTAAATTATTTCATAGTTTATGGGCATATAGGATTACAAGGAGGGTCAATAGGATTTCCATTTCCACTACCTGGTCTTTTAACAGTTCTGCCATCAGCCCATTTTCTCGGATCTGGATTTACTACCCAAATACGTAATCCTCGACTGGCAAATTGACTGCGTTCATAAGAAGATCCTAATCGTAATGTAATTACCTGTTGTCCTTGAGTGTTTGTAGTTAATGTGCGGTTAGAGCCTCTATACGTTCCGATAATTGTAGAACCTGTAGTAGTTCGGATATCTACATAAGAGTTGTTGTCAAAATTAGAGCCTTTGATCCAAATACAGTAATTATCATCGCAACCAGCTCCTGCACTAATCAATCTCGGAGTTCCATTTCGTTTTACGATGGCACCATTATAACCTCCTGGGAACAAATTGGTAAATGGGCAGTTATCATTGTATATGTACTCCTCAACAAAGTATCCATTCGGAATTCCATCTACAGAACAAACAATACGATATTCTGGGTTACTTTTTTCGTTAATTTCATTTTCTATTAAGAGATTCTCTTCGAGAATACCGTCATCTTCTTTTTGACAACTAATTACCGCTAATAGGAGGAGCGCGAATATGGTTTTTTTCAAAATATTTTTCATGATATTTAATATAGTTTTAAAATGATTTATGATTTTGCTGGCCAGCATACATTTGTAAAACTATAGGTAAATCACTGATTATAAAAAAGAAGAAAAGTCAGTTTTATAAATTTGATGTTGTTTGTAAACAGAGTATCCCTATGATTTCTTTATCCATGAAAAAAGCGATCTCTTTTACTAAAGAAATCGCTTTTAGGTATTTATATTTCGTAAATACTATTATTTTTTAATTATAGTACCGTAATACTGAATATTGTTAACCAAAATACCATATATATATCTTCCTGCGGGGAGTGTGCTATTGGAATATGATATAGTTATGATACTATTATCTTGGAATTCTAAGTAACCTTGCTCACCACGGAAATTTCCTTTATCATCATAAATATTTAGAATAATCAAAGGATGAGCGTTTTCACTTAGAAAAAATGTAAAATTCACCTTGTCTTTAAAAGGGTTGGGATACGCTTTTATAGTAGTATCGCTTGATTGTAATTCTGGGACATAATACCTAAGCGTGTTATTATAGCTATCTCTTTCAAATATATCATCATCTGCATCTGCTACTATGTATATATAATCATTGACTATGTTTCGATAGGTACTACTTTTAATAGGCAAGGTAACAGATTTCCGTCCATTTTCTTCTAATGGTTCCAGAATTATTGACCCTAGCAATTGAAAATCATCTTCTTTTTTTGAATAAAAGTTTACCTTAGATTTTTTAACCACATCTTTTTCTCCGGTGTTTTCTATATAACTTTTAATTGTTACACCCTCTCTAGTATTCCTAAGACCACTTCTCAATATTTTAGCATTAGTTACTTCTAGATCAGCTAAATCTTGATCATTATATATATCTATAGGTATTTGGACCTTGTCAATTATAGTTTTATAAGAGTTTTCTTCTACTCTTAAAGTAAATATATGATCGCCTGTTGTAACATTATAATTATTATTTAAAAGGTTCAAGTCAAAAAAACCAAGGAAAATTTTATCTGTTTTTGTTAATTGTGATCTAGTAGGTGGAGGAATTATAATAGGTTCTAAAGTTGTATCTATAAAGTTTGGAGATATAGATAACGTAATACTTCTCTCAGTCGGCAATTTTTCTAATTGGGCGGAATCATATGCGCCATATATATTTATTCTTACAGCTCCATATATTAGAACTTTAAGATTCTGTATTTCCAATGGATTAATTTCTATTTCTCCAGAGTTTACATTGACATTTACATCTATATTTATTTCGGAATAATCCCCATGGTTTTGACCATACAAATTTGCTGAGTAAATGATCAAAAAAAATAAGATAGGTATTAGAGTTTTACAGTTCATTTTTTATCTCTTTATTGGTTTATTGTAAAAATAAAGCTTGGACGCAGAGAACTAAACATATTAAAGTCTTATAAACATCAATTTTATAAAATTGATTCAATTTAGTGTTCAAATTAAGACTTTATTCCCATCTTTTGATCAGCGTTAGTGATCTCAGTGTTAACTTTTTTAATATAATAGGAATGACTTAATCCTGTTTGTTTTTTGAATGCAGAAGCAAAAGTGTTTACGCTTCCATATCCGAGTTCACCTGAAATGGCCTTAATAGTATAGGAGCGAAATTTAGCATCAGTACTTAATTTATGTCGGAAATATTTGATTCTTAACTCATTTATATAATCGTTAAATGATTGTTCTTTATATTCATTGATTATTTTGGATAAATAAGTCGTATTTGTTTCTATTTGTTTTGCTGTATTGTAAAGATTACAATCCGAACTCAAATAAAACACTGTTTTCTCTAAAGATGATAGTTTTTGTAATAAAACTTCTGCTTTTTTATCCGTGATATATTCCTTTTTTGAAACAGTTAAAGTCTCTGGTCCAGATGCAACCTCATATATCCTTTCTTTTTTTAATTCTTCATATAAAAGTTTGTTTTTTTGTTTGGTTTTGATATTGTAGACTAAAGCAATAATGGCTAAAATAAGAGCAAGTAGAAAGCTAATAATGTAAAGGGTATTTTTTGAGATCAAATCTTGATTTTGCTCTTCGAGGTTTTCTATATCATGATCATATAGTTTTTCCTGTGCACTCATTTCATTTTGATATAATGAATCAACAATTTTAGTATATGCTGTAATATATTTAAACTGCAAATCGGTATCATTTAGTTTTTCTCCACATTTTTTTGCTAGAACAGAAGCTTCTCTTATTTTCTCAACTTCTACATTCTCTTTTATATGTTCAAAATTGTTTAGTAATAATTCTCTAGCTTCCTTATATTTTTCTTGTGCATAAAAACAAGTTGCTATGTGCAGGTTAGCTGTAAAAAGATCAGGATCATTTTTTTTGTCTTCTTTTAAAACATCAGATTTAGCAATAGTTAAATAAGAAAGCGCCTTATCATATTTTTTCTTTCCAATATATGCCTCTCCTATATTAAGGTTAAAATCAATAATATATTCTTTTAGGTTATGCTTTTCAGCATATTGCAGTCCTTTATAATCGTAGCTCAATGCTTCATCATAGTTATTCATTTTATAATAACAAACCCCAATACCTTGGATGGTAGATAAGTATTTAGCATGATAATTATTCTGTGACTTATATGCTGGTTTTTGAAGTAATTCTAGTCCTTTTTTTAAAGAAACTAAAGCTTTTTTATTTTGATCCAATCGTATTCGGATTTGACCAATACTTATTAAATTATCAATTTCATATTGGGTAAGGTTATATTTTTTAATAACCTCTTTCATGTGTAGGTACTGATTCAGCGCATTTTTACGATCCCTTTTTTTTTGATATGCACCGCCAAGAATAGATAAACCGCTGATGATATAATTTCCGTAGTTTAATTTTTCACCTAGTTGAACAGATGTTTTACCATATTGAATAGCTAAGTCATATTTTTTATTTGAGTAGGAGATACTCCCTAGATAGAAATTAGAAAAAAATTGAATCGTATCGTTTTCTTCTTTAATACCTCTATCTAAATAAACTTTATAACCTAGTTCTGCCTGATCTATTTCTATATTTATTCTTTGAGCCAAGAAAGATTGTACAGTATCCGTGTCTTTTTCATTGGAAATAAACTCTATATCGGCCTTAGAGATGTTTTTTTCTTGAAAAGCTAATCCTTTACAGAAAGATAGTAAGAGTATTATTGATAATAAGGGTACGGTAATAACTCTCATAAGCAAAAGGATGATATATCTAAAAAGTATTATGATGCATTGATTTAATGTTTTACAGTAATTGGATATCATATCCAATTACTGTAAAACATTAACATTCTTTATTTTTTATACCTGTATCACTCCAAGATTAAAAGGCTTTTCGATAGGAGCGTGATCCGCAGCTTCGATACCCATAGAAACCCACTTTCTGGTGTCTAACGGGTCAATAATCCCATCAGTCCAGATCCTTGCCGCTGCATAATAAGGAGATATTTGCTTATCGTATCGGGCTTTTACCTTATCGAATAAAGCTTTTTCATCTTCTTCAGATAGTTTTTCTCCCTTCTTTTTTAAAGAAGCTGTTTCAATTTGCGTCAATACTTTAGCTGCTTGTGCACCTCCCATAACTGCTAATTCGGCACTTGGCCAAGCACAAATCAATCTTGGATCATAGGCTTTACCGCACATTGCATAATTACCGGCACCATAAGAGTTACCAATAACAATAGTGAATTTCGGTACCACACTGTTACTAACAGCATTCACCATTTTCGCACCATCTTTTATAATCCCACCGTGTTCACTTTTACTGCCGACCATAAAGCCAGTTACATCTTGTAAAAAAACTAAAGGAATTTTCTTTTGATTGCAATTAGCTATAAACCGAGTAGCCTTATCCGCAGAATCAGAATAGATGACACCACCAAATTGCATTTCTCCCTTTTTCGTTTTTACCAATTTACGTTGATTAGCAACAATACCAACTGCCCAACCATCAATGCGAGCATATCCGGTGATTATTGTTTGGCCATAACCAGACTTATATTCTTCAAAATCAGAATCATCTACCAAACGATGAATGATTTCCATCATATCATATTGTTCATTTCTTGCTTTTGGCAAAATCCCATAGATATCTTTCGGGTCCTTTTTAGGTTTAGAAGGCTTAATTCTATTATATCCGGCTTTGTCAAAGTCCCCAATTTTAGAAACTATATTTTTTATGGTATCTAATGCAGCCTTATCATCTTTAGATTTATAATCCGTTACACCAGAAACTTCACAATGCGTAGTAGCCCCGCCTAAGGTTTCATTATCAATACTTTCCCCAATAGCAGCTTTTACAAGATAACTACCAGCCAGAAAAATACTTCCTGTTTTATCTACAATTAATGCTTCATCACTCATTATTGGTAAATAGGCCCCTCCTGCTACACAACTTCCCATAACTGCAGAGATCTGTGTAATACCCATACTACTCATAACCGCATTATTTCTAAAAATTCTTCCGAAATGTTCTTTATCTGGAAAAATCTCATCCTGCATAGGAAGATAAACCCCAGCACTATCTACAAGATAAATAATAGGTAATTTATTTTCAATTGATATTTCTTGAGCTCTAAGATTTTTTTTACCCGTAATAGGGAACCAAGCGCCAGCTTTTACAGTAGCATCATTAGCTACTACGATACATTGCTTACCACTAATGTGTCCAATCTTTATAACGACTCCACCACTAGGACATCCCCCGTGTTCAGCATACATATCATCACCAGCAAATGCAGCAATTTCTATTGCTTCAGTATCATCATCTAATAAATACGCTATTCTTTCTCGAGCGGTCATTTTACCTTTGGCATGCAGTTTTTCTATTCGTTTTTCTCCACCACCCAACTTTACTTTACCTAGTTTTTGACGTAATGCAGAGACCAAGAGCTTATTGTGATCTTCGTTCTTATTGAAGTTTATATCCATTTGTGTGTATTGTTTGCACGAAAATACAAAAATCAAGGAATTTTAAATCATTAAAGTTAAAAGCAACTTCATAAACTTATTTTCAAAATTCAGATTTCCTGTAGGTTAATAGATTATTCTCTTATAAGCGATTTTATAACAGTTTACTAACATTTGATTATCTAATAATTAACAATTAGCAAGTAGTTTTAAATATAACTTAAAATCAACTAATTAAATATTAATCTAAAATCAAACTCAACTATGAAGTTATTAAAATTAAACACGCTTTTTTTCTTAATTTTTGTTACACTTTCTATTGTAAGTTGTAATGTAGAAGATGATTCTTTTTATGAGAATATAGAATCTATTCCACTTAAAATAAATGGAGAAATTAAAGCAGAAACAAATTATTATGATAATGAGGGACCTCACGATCATAATTTTTCAGATAAAAGATCCTCTGGGTTTACTGAGACCTATGAATCGGGATCTAAAGAAAGTTATTCTGATGGTAGTGTTAATCTATCTTCTTCAGGAAATTGGTATTTCAGTGATGCCTTGATTGGTACTTCATCTAATGATCGTAAATTTAGTTCTAAATCTATCCGGATTAGAAATACAGGTTATGCGATTATGTCGTTTAATATGGATAATGGAGCGCAAACTATTAGAATACGTCACGCAAAATATGGTAGAGATGGTAATTCTACCTGGAGATTAATCGCGTCATATAACAATGGTTCTTCCTGGTCTTTTGTAGGATCTACGGTTACAACCAGTTCTACAGCATTAAATACCGTCACATTTAACCTAAACGAAACCAGAAGCGTACGTTATGGAGTATACAAGACTTCGGGCGGATCTAACAGAATCAATATAGATAATGTAGAAATTGTTAATGGATCAACTGGAGGAGGAGGTTCTGCATCCAGAGATAGTAATATTACTTTCGGTAATCCTTCTAATGCAGGATCAAGTTCTACTAACTATTATTTATCAAAGCCAGATTTTATTCTTTCTTACAACAATAGTAGAGGAACAGCAAATTGGGTAAGCTGGCACTTAAGTGATGCCTGGACTGGAACTGCAGCAAGATGTAATTGTTTTAAGCAAGATACTTCATTACCAAGTAACTTTTTTAGAGCTAGTACTAGTGATTATACAAATTCTGGATTTGATAGAGGGCACCTATGTCCATCTGCCGATAGGAATGCTTCTTCAATATCCAATTCTAATACTTTCTTTATGACTAATATAGCCCCACAAGCACCAGATAATAATCAAAGGAGTTGGGCAAACTTCGAAAACTATCTTAGATCATTAACTTTAGAAGGTAATGAAGTTCATATCATTGCGGGCGTAGTAGGAAGCGGAGGAAAAGGAAGAAATGGATTTGCTTCTACAATCGATGGAGGAAACATTACAGTACCAGATTCATTTTGGAAAGTTGCACTTATATTACCTAATGGTACTAATGATATCAATCGTGTAACCACATCCACTAGAGTGATTGCTATTAATGTTCCAAACGATCAAGGAATTAATAGTGATTGGACGCAGTTTAGGACATCAGTAAATGCGATAGAAAGTCTAACTGGATACGATCTTTTAGAAAATATAACAAACGCTATAGAATCTGTATTGGAGTCTAGAATCGACAATGGACCTTCTAGTTAAAATATGATTTAACTACATTAAAATAGGGACTTAATATCTAAGTCCCTATTTTTTTTATAAAATCTATTGTATAACCACTTGTTTAACAATAGGTAAGGTGATAAAGTAGCCGAAGATCTCTCTAAAATGCTGTTTTTTGACGATAAAATACCGATATTTGTACGCTGTTTTTGATTTAATATTAAAAACATTTAACTAAATAACTTGCTATGGGAATGAATAAAAATACGGTATTAGCGTGGGCTACATTTATAATGATTCTAGCCGGACTTGGGTTAATAGCCTTAGGAGCGTTTAGATATAGAGATGTTTCCGGATGGGGATTTGCGGCAGTTGGTGTTGGATTTCTAGCGAATGCTTGGGTGTTTAATGCCTTAAAAGGTAGAGTATAACTAATCATATATTATTGAAATTATAAATGATATTATTTAAAATAATTTAAGGGCTTATGTCAGACGATAAAAAAATCATCTTTTCTATGTCTGGAGTAACGAAAACGTATAAAAGCGCAAATACTCCAGTACTAAAAAACATATATTTAAGTTTTTTCTACGGTGCAAAAATTGGAATCCTAGGGCTTAATGGATCTGGGAAATCTACATTGCTTAAGATAATAGCTGGTATTGATAAGAATTATCAAGGAGATGTCGTATTCTCTTCTGATTATTCTGTAGGATATTTAGAACAAGAACCACAATTAGATCCCGAAAAAACAGTTTTGGAAGTTGTAAAAGAAGGAGTGGCTGAAACTGTTGCTGTACTGGATGAGTACAATAAGATCAATGATATGTTTGGTTTAGAAGAAGTCTACAGCGATGCTGATAAGATGGAAAAGTTAATGGATAAGCAAGCCAAATTACAGGATCAGATTGATGCTAGTAATGCTTGGGAACTTGATACTAAACTAGAAATAGCAATGGATGCGTTAAGAACTCCAGACTCTGATAAAAAGATAGGAGTTTTGTCTGGTGGAGAGAAAAGAAGAGTAGCACTTTGTCGTCTTTTACTTCAGGAGCCAGATGTTCTTTTATTAGATGAGCCAACAAACCACTTGGATGCTGAATCAGTACATTGGTTGGAGCATCATTTGGCGCAATATAAAGGAACTGTTATTGCAGTTACGCATGATAGGTATTTCTTAGATAATGTCGCTGGTTGGATTTTGGAATTAGATAGAGGAGAAGGAATCCCTTGGAAAGGAAATTACTCTTCTTGGTTAGATCAAAAATCAAAACGTTTGGCACAAGAAAGTAAATCTGCTTCAAAACGTCAGAAAACATTAGAACGAGAGCTTGATTGGGTACGTCAAGGTGCAAAAGGAAGACAAACCAAACAAAAAGCACGTTTAAAAAATTACGATAAATTAATGAGTCAAGATCAAAAACAACTTGACGAAAAATTAGAAATATATATACCTAACGGGCCACGTTTAGGAACTAATGTACTAGAGGCATCAGGAATTAGCAAAGCATATGGAGATAAATTGCTGTATGAAGATCTTAATTTTAAACTTCCTCAAGCCGGTATTGTAGGGATTATTGGTCCGAATGGCGCAGGAAAAACTACTATTTTTAAAATGATTATGGGAGAAGAAACTCCTGATAAAGGAAATTTTTCTGTAGGTGAAACTGCTAAGATCGCTTATGTGGATCAGGCTCATTCTAATATTGATCCTGATAAATCTATTTGGCAGAACTTTAGCGATGAGCAGGATTTAGTTATGATGGGAGGTAAGGAAGTAAATTCTCGTGCATATCTAAGTCGCTTTAATTTTGGTGGAAGTGAACAAAACAAGAAAGTATCTACGCTTTCTGGTGGAGAACGTAATAGATTACATCTAGCAATGACTCTCAAAGAAGAAGGTAATGTATTACTTTTAGATGAACCAACTAATGATCTTGATGTTAATACTTTACGGGCTCTTGAGGAAGGATTAGAAAACTTTGCAGGTTGTGCAGTTGTGATCTCTCACGACCGTTGGTTTCTAGATCGTATATGTACACATATTTTAGCTTTCGAAGGAGACTCTCAAGTATATTTCTTTGAAGGTAGTTTCTCGGATTATGAAGAGAATAAAAAGAAACGTTTAGGTGGAGATTTAATGCCAAAACGAATCAAATATAAAAAGTTAGTAAGATAGAGTAGTGCATGTGAGTGCTTGAGTAAGTGAGTTATCTCATAGCTCAGCGCTCTCATCTCTAAACATACTCAAAATACTGTTATACAATGTCATTAAGAAATATTAAGGTTATAGCTTTTGATGCAGATGATACCTTATGGGTAAATGAGACTTTTTTTAGGAAAGCTGAAGAGGAATTTTGTGAACTTGTGGCGGATTATCTTCCCAAAGAACAGGCTAATAAACTTCTTTTCGAAGTAGAAATGCAAAATCTTGATTTGTATGGTTATGGTATTAAGCCTTTTACACTTTCGTTAATAGAAGCCGCCATAAAGATTACTAATGGAAATTTGAGCATTCAATTAGTAGAGAATCTTATCGAAAAAGGAAAGCAGATGCTTCAAGAGCCCGTAGAATTATTGGATGGTATCGAAGAAACACTTAAATATTTATCTGAAAAATACCGTTTGGTTATGGCAACCAAAGGTGATTTGTTGGATCAGGAACGCAAATTGATTAAATCAGGATTGTCAACCTATTTTCATCATATAGAAATTGTTTCTGATAAAACTGAGAAGCAATATCAAAAATTAGTACATCATTTAGATATCCACGAAACCGAATTTTTAATGGTTGGTAATTCTTTAAAATCAGATGTTTTACCAGTTTTGAATATTGGCGGACATGCTTGTCATATCCCATTTCATACTACTTGGGTGCATGAAGAATATAATGGGATTATTGATCATTCTAATTTTAGGAGTTTAACTAATTCAAAAGAGCTATTGCAATATCTATAATGAATAAAATGGCTTTGGATCTGACTACTTGGAATAGAAGAGAACATTATGAGTTCTTTAGTAGTTTTGATGAACCATTTTTTGGTATCGTATCAACAGTGGATTTTAGTATTGGATATCAAAAAATTAAAGACAACGGGTATCCATATTTTTTGTATTATTTACACAAAGCAGTAAAAGCAGCCAATCAGGTAACGCCTTTTCGGTACAGGATCGAAGAAGATAAAGTCTATATATACGACCGTGTGCACGCTTCTGCTACAATAGGAAGAGAGGATCATACTTTTGGTTTTTCATTTATAGTGTTTGATGAAGATTTCAAAGTTTTTCAGGTAAATGCTCAAAAAGAAATAGAAGCCGTTAGGAATTCTACAGGATTGCGCTATAATAATGGTGCAAAACGAATGGATAGCTTACATATTTCTTCTATTCCTTGGTATAATTTCACTAGTATCTCGCATGCAAGACATTTTCAATATCGAGATAGTGTGCCAAAAATTTCTTTCGGAAAATACACAAAAGATGGTGATAAAATTAATCTACCTATATCTATTCATGTACATCATGGGTTGATGGACGGTTACCACGTAGGATTGTATCTAGAAGAGTTTCAACGGCTATTAAATGAGGATTTTTAAGGAGGTTGGAATTATAGTTTACGTGTTATGATTTAACAATATAGGTGTCATAAAATCTTCTAAAAAATTAAGGTAAATATTCTAATTAGATGATTTAAGAAGTTTTTTTTGAGTAATTTCCCATGCACTTAATAATGCTTTTATGAAAAAAACAGTACTTTCTGTTCTTGTAGTTTTATTTTCTTTTTTGGTAAACGCTCAAGATTATACCGATATCGTGAGATTAAATATATCTAGAGTAAATCTAGAGGATGTAGAACGGACTTTTGATACTGATATTACGAATATTAATTTTGAATTAATATATCCCAAAGTATTGAATGACAAGTTAGTTTTGCTTACGGGTATAACTGCAGAAAATACAAATTTAAATTTTTCTCAATTAGCTCCTGATGAGAATTTAACCATGGCACGTATAAATGTTGGAGTTAAAGTAAAACATTCGGAAAAATGGTCTGGAACTTATGTGGTTTTACCTAAACTAGCTTCTAATTTTGAGGATGTAGGGTCAAGGGATTTTCAATTTGGTGCAATTGCTCTTTTAGATTTTCAGTATAATAAAATGGTGAGAGCTAAATTTGGATTATATTCTTCTTCCGAAAACTTTGGTACAATTATAACTCCACTTTTGGGCGCTTTTTATAGGTCACCGAATAAGAAATTTCATTTTGATGCTGTTTTTCCAATACGTATGGAAGCAAATTATTTAGTTTCAAACCATTTTAGTTTAGGGATGGATTTAAGAACTTCGGTAAAATCATATAATTTGGTTAATGAAGATGTTGATTTTTATGTTCAAGAGGAATCTATTCGTGCAGCATTTTATGCATCCTATGGATTACTTAATGATTCTTTATTAATAAGAGCTAAACTTGGTTTTGATACTACTGATTATGGAGTGTATGCTGCTAATGATAGAGTAGGTGTTCAAGTTCTTACATTTGCCCTCGATGGTGATGATAGAATTAGATTAAATAATGAGTTTGACAGTAGTTTATTCTTTGGATTAGATTTTATCTATAGATTTGATATTTCGGAAAAACAATAATACCTATTATGTTTTTAAACGATTCAGATAATTAAATACAGTTTTAGAATAATTATAATAAAAGATAATAATTAGCGATATATATATCCTACTGCACCTTCATAAGCATACCCAGCATTTATACCTTCATTGTAATTAGTAGTGTATAAATGATCTGTATAAGAAGATCCATAAAACCTATAAAGTTTTACTCTTCCGTTTCCAGCATTGTTATGGATATAAGAAGCTTTTTTAATATTTTCATATAAAGCTTTAACACTATCGTCTCTAAATCCTCTTCTTAATAAATTAGATTTTTCTGCACCACTAGTGGTCATAACGAAATCTTTATTTCCTGGTGCAAGGAGGAAAAAATTCATTTAGTGCCCGATGGAGGTGCAGAAATGAAGTCATAAGTTCCTAGTTTAAACAGTCTACCTTATATGTTCCTTTGCTTACTGACAGATTCAAAACTCTGTATGTGTGTGCAGTATTTTATCCGTCAGAATAATAACGACTTACAGCGGATATAGTACTTGCTTTTGCATTAATATTTGAAGTTGTGCTTACGTCTTCAGATACGGTACTATTAGAATTGAATTCGTTTTTTCATAAGACGTTAGTGTCAATACAGCAAGTATTGCTGTGTACATAATTGATAATTTCAATGTAATTTTCATAATTTAAGAATGATTAATATGTTATAAGTCAAAGGTGTTGCTTACCTCATTTTCTTAAATCATTTTGTGGTGTTTTTAAAGAAAATTGTAGACTACTTCCTTATTTAAGTGATGTGCGTTTTGAACTCTTTTTTTACTCCGAAATTCATTAAAGTATTCCCATAATTGTTTTATAACAATACTGTTTGTAACTCTTTTACTTCACCAATTAGCATATCATTTAGTTGGATATTTCCTACTCTAACTCTTACCAATCGCAGCGTAGGAAAACCTACTGCAGAAGTCATTTTACGAACTTGTCTGAATTTACCTTCTTTTAGGGTTATTGAAACCCAACTTGTAGGACCATGTCTTTCGTCTCTTATTTTTTTCGCCCTTTCCTGAAAATTAGGTGTTTTATTTACTTTAAAAGCACTACAAGGATTTGTTGTGTATTTTTTTCCATCAAAACCAATTTCAACTCCGTTCGTTAGTTTGGATATGGCTTCATTAGTAATAGCTCCATCTACTTGAGCGTAGTATTCCTTTTCAATACCGCTACTACATATATGATTACTTATTTTTCCGTCAGTAGTTAGTAATAATAAACCTTCAGATTTTTCATCTAATCGACCTATAGCCATAGTTCCATCGGGGAAATCAAATAGTTCACCTAGTAATTTTTTTGAATTTTGTTTTTGTCCATTATTCACAAATTGACTTAAATATCCATAAGGTTTATAGATCATAAAATGCCTATGATTTTTCTTCTCGTCTTCTTGCATTTTTAAACAAACATTTATTGAAAGTATCGTTGACTAGATGTGGCCAAATGTAATAATTGTCAAACAGTATAAGAAAACTTTTACCTTCTTTAGGTTAACCTTTATACTTTATTTTTAACTAATTGATAATCCAACTTGTGTTTTTGTGCTTTAAAAAGGGTTACAATATTTTAATTTAACTAAATAAATTTAACTATGTCAATTCATATGATTGGACAACCATACAATCAAGATATTATTATCGGTGGATATGGCTCAGGAAGAAGAAGAAACAGAGAGCCGAATTATTTTGCTCCTAATTTATTAGATTCTTGGGAACGAGATCCTATAAGAGGATTTTATCAAGTAGTGGAGCATGAGGATTTAATTGATATACACTATTATAGATCAAATGAGAATGTTTCAATTAATATATATGCTGTAAAACAATCTGAAATATTGTTTGTAGAAAGAACACTAGATTTGTTTCCTTCCGGACATCTAAGATGGCTTAAGGAATGTAAGCCAGAAGGAATTATTTTTGCAAATTCTGCCGGAAGAGGAAGATCGGAGCGATATACCGGTGGTTTAAATCCAGGATATGACGATAGAAGTACTCCGTTTTTTGATGAAAGCCAAGGTATTATAATTACGTACGGAGCATTATGGAGATATCAAAATTTAGGGATTTCTCCAACATTAATTCACGAAATAGGTCATGTAATGACTCACGGAGGTAAGATTAGTTATCGATATTTTTCTGAAACGAATAGAGAAACCCTTTCTAATACGAGAGTTTCCAGAAACCCAGGGAGTCTAGAAGCTTTATGCAATGCTTATATGTATTTTATTTGTTATGGCAGTGCAGCTCCCGCAGTGAGACTGTTTGGTAGTAGACCACTAATATTAGAGAGAAGTTCTCAAACCCGTGAAGCTTTAAGAAGATGTCCAGCATTTTCTAGGAGAATGTTATCTCCTTCAGAAATAGCAAGTTTTAGAGAAAGATAACCAATAAACTTGTGTTAATTATAGACAACTTCTATGTTGGTATAGATTAAAATATCTATATCATTACATAAATTAAAATGTATGATCTATCTTTGCAAACATATCGGGTACGTGTTATTTGCTTTTTTTAGCGTATACGTGCCTATAGTCGTTGTAACCACTGGGTCAATTATTAGGTAAAATCAATCTGTTAGAATTGTCATTTTCCAATCATTCGTTTAGTATTTCGATGACAATTATGTTTAACAAAAAAAATAGAAGTTTACCGAATGGCAAAATCACAACAGACATTTAGCAAGATTGAAAAAGAAAAAAAGAAGATTAAAAAGCGCGAGGATAAGCAGAAAAAGAAAGAAGAACGAAGAGCAAATTCTAAAAAAGGAAGCGGTTTCGATAATATGATTGCTTATGTTGATGAAAATGGCCACCTTACTGATACACCACCAGATCCATCAAAAAAGAAAAAGGTTAAGGCCGAGAACATAGAGATAGGTATACCTAAAAGAGAACACGTAGAAGAGGATCCTATTAAAAAAGGTAAAGTTGCTTTTTTCAATGATTCTAAAGGATATGGATTTATTACTGAGCAAGAATCTCAAGAAAAATACTTCGTTCACGTTAATGGTTTAATGCAGGAAGTTAGAGAAGGTGATAAAGTTCAGTTTGAGTTAGAAATGGGGATGAAAGGATTAAATGCCGTACGAGTGAAAAAGATTTAATAACGTTTTATTATACCATTAAAAAAGCATTTGCAGTATCATCTGTAAATGCTTTTTTTTGTTCTTATTTTATTGTAGGATACCAATTTAGCTGTACAACTTCTATTTCAGTATTTCCTTTATTTACAGTTTCTCTAAATTTAATAATATTACTTAACCCATTACTACCTCTATAGTGATAGGGGTAAACTTGCTTGGGCTTAAACTCCAACACAGCATCCGCTGCACTTTCAACAGTCATAGTATATGGTAAGTTCATACAAACAAACGCTTTGTCAATATTTTTAAGAGCTCTCATTTCTGGAATATCTTCTGTGTCTCCAGAGAAATATAAGCGTTCATCACCTAAGGTGATTATATAGCCATTACCGCGCCCTTTATCGTGGAACTTCAGTGCTTCTTCCCTAAGGTTATACATAGGTATAGCTTCAATTGATATTCCGTTTACGTCTTTTACTTCTCCGTTATTTATAATAACTAGTTGTTTTGTATAACTAGCGGGAAGTTTTTCTGCAACTGCTTGTGGTACTATCAATTTTGATTTCTCAAGGTCGAGACTATTTAGAGTTTCAATATTCATATGATCTCCGTGGATATCGGTAATAAGAACTAAGTTTGGTTGTTTTTGATTTTCAAATGCTTTAGCCCCTCCTGTTGGATCTATATAAATGATATTTTCTTTATACTCTACTACTGCTGTAGCGTGTGTGATAGGAATAATTTTTAAATCAGAAACCGGTTTTTCTTTAGATTGATCAGGAGAAACAGTTCCTTGGGAGCTTGTATTGATGGTTGTTTCTTCTTTTTTAGTATCCTTACAACTTGCTATAAAAAGCAAAATTACTAAAAGGAATAGGGTATGTGATTTCATTATATTTTGTTTTAGTTATGTTAACAAGGTATAAAATGACTGTAAAACCAAAAACATTTTAATGTAAGATTAACTATCTATCCATAGCTTAATAGCCATAGCAATTACCATAATGAGTAAGAATACTTTTACAATACCATCTCCTTTTTTAACAGACCATCTACTTGCTATCCAACCACCTGAAGCATTGCCAAAAGCTAAAACAAATCCATATAGATAATTTATTTGATTATCGAAAGCAAAAATGGCTAATGCGCCTATGGTATATATAAAAACTACCACTGCTTTTACCGCGTTAGATTTCACTAACCCTATTCTATTAATTGAAGTAAGTGCTAAGAGAATAAATATTCCTACGCCGGCCTGTATAAAGCCACCATAAATACCAATAACAAAGAATACTAGAATACTTATTAGACGGGATTTACCATGAATACGTTCTGCAAAGTTCTCAACATCCATTTTTGGTTTAAAAACCATAAAGAATACTACAATGAGCATTACTATAGCTAATATTTTATTAAAAGTTTCACCTTTTATATCTATCGCTATTCTTGCTCCAATTAAAGAACCAGCCAGTGCAGATAATCCTAGATAAACACTAAAAAAAGTTGGTTGTATTCCTTTACTTTTAAAACCAGCTACAGAAGTAATACTCTGTATAAAAATCCCAATTCTATTTGTTCCGTTAGCAACTGACGGAGGTAGCCCCATAAAAATTAGCATTGGTAATGTCAATAAGGATCCGCCTCCGGCAATAGTATTAATAACTCCTGCGATAAAACCTACTAAGGCTAGGAGAATGAGAAGTAGTGATTCGTTCATTTGGTTGTGTTACCACCCAAAAATAAGTAAATCTAAAAAATACTAATGCTTTTTGTAATTCATTTAGCATAAAATCTTAAACTATCGTAGATTTACCATACAATTCAAAAATTAAATAACCGTCAAAGCGCTACATAAAATACTTCCTATTTTAGCCTCTTTTAAGGGTTATGATAAAACTACCTTTAGTTCCGATGCTATTGCGGGTATTACTGTGGGAGTAATTCTCATTCCTCAGGCTATCGCGTATGCACTGTTAATGGGAACCCCCCCGATATATGGATTATATGCCTGTTTGATTCCGTTGGTTTTGTATGCCTTTTTTGGTACATCAAGGCAATTAAGTATTGGTCCGGTAGCTGTTACTGCTATTTTAGTAATGAGTGGAGTTAGTCAGATTGCTACGCCATTTACACAAGAATTTACTAACCTGGTTATTTTTTCTGGGTTGTTGATTGGGATATTACAAATAGCGTTAAGTTTGTTAAGAATGGGATTCTTAGTTAATCTAATTTCTCAACCAGTAATTTCTGGATTTATTTCAGCAGCAGCTATCATTATTATTGTTTCTCAGCTTAGTGAATCGTTAGGGATAAACATTCCGAACTTTGATTATACGCACGAGTCTTTATGGTATGTAGTTCAAAATATTTCTTCAATACATTTCATAACTTTCGGTATGTGTGTGGGATCTATAATAATTATGCTTATTCTAAAAAGATGGAAAAAGTCATTTCCAGGAGCACTTTTTGTATTAATTATAAGCACAGTTATTACGATTGTTTTTGATCTAAAAAGTTTAGGACTTTCTGTAATTGAAGATGTTCCAAAAGGGTTGCCATCTTTTACTATTCCTGAAATGAATTACGATTCAATGATAGCATTGATACCTTCTGTGTTTACAGTTACTTTTATCGGTTATGTAGGTAGTATTGGTATAGCTAAATCTTTAGAAATGAAGAATAGGGATCACTTAGTTAGGCCTAATCAGGAATTATTAGCTTTGGGAATAGCTAAATTGATAGGGGCATTTTTTCAGGCTATTCCATCTTCAGGGAGCTATAGTAGGTCTGCTATCAATGATGAAGCGGGAGGAAAGACTACGGTTTCCTCAATAATTACCGTGATCATGGTTGTTATTTCATTATTGTTTTTAACCTCTTTCTTCTATTATATACCCAAAGCAGTTTTAGCAGCTATTATATTGGTTTCTGTTTTTGGTTTAATTAATTTTAGTGAAGCTAAATATCTCCTAAAACTTAGAAGAAGAGAGTTTATTGTGATGATCATTACGTTTGTTGGAACATTGGTTTTTGGAGTAGAGAAAGGAATTTTTATTGGTGTGATATTGTCTTATATTTTCTTGCAATATTATAGCTCCAGACCTCATGTAGCTGAATTAGTAAACATTCCGAACACTAATTATTATCGAAATATTAACAGATTTCCAGAAGCAACAAGATCTTCTGAGTATTTGATCATTCGATTTGATGATCAGTTATATTTTGCGAACACTAGTTTTTTTAAAGATGCAATCTTAAATTATATCGAGAAGCGTGAAGCATTGCCCGAGTTTTTGATTTTGGATAGTACTAATATTCATGATATCGATAGTACAGGTTTACATACTTTAGAGGATGTGCATCTATATTTAGAGGAATTGGGTGTCCAGTTGTTAATCTCAGGAACTATTGGGCCTGTTCGAGATTTTCTCAAAAGATCTGGGTTTACCGATAATTTAGGAGGACAACATAATTTTCTTAATATTGAAGATGCAATACAATACACAGAGAATAAAACAGTTCAGGAAAACTTACTAGAAGTTGCTGTTCAGTATAATAAGAAAAGATCATTTCTGGATTAAAGTTGTTTTTTAGTAGAAGATTTGTGAGATAGCTTACTATTTAATCAATTAGGTCTCGACTCCGATCGACCGGACAGATCAATCATAGATAAGACTCGATTAACCCGTTGTGGATTTAGGCATTTTTGGGATAAGATTCGTCAGTTCGAGTGCTTCGACTTTAGGAGAAGTGTATCGAGAATAGAATTTTAATCCAAAAAAAGCTGTTCTCGATACATTTTGTCTTCATTTCATTAAGACAAAACACTCGAATTGGCGCTTTTTTTAACATAATCATTTCTAAATGTACAACAGGTTCTATTAATAAATTAGTAAGACTGAAAATACGTTAAAACTAAAAATCTTATTTTTCTAATCGTCTAGCCTATTTCTCATACACGTGCATCTTCAGCCCCATACCATAATTCATGAAGCCCTTTTGGATCAAAGTGTTGTTTTCACTGTATTTTTTATCAAAACACTGCCAACTTCTATTTTTAAAGAATATTCTTCTGGTAAATGTGATATTGTTTTCTATTTTATTAGTAAAAGGGAGTAGCGGTCTGAACGTAGTAGAAATTTTCACAATTCCTTTGCGGGTTTCTACTTCATGATATTTTTTAGTATGCTGTAGTTTTCCTTCTTTACCTGTATACCCTAGTACCTGAATGGAAACAAAAACACCATTTTCAGGAATGAACACTTTATATTCAGAAATATCAAGTTCAAAATTGGTTTTATCTTTATTTGTTATTCTAAAGAAGATATCATCGCCTGATATCCTTTTACCTGGGGAACCGTTATCGTTTTCATAGAATTGCATTTTAAACAAGGTAGAAAAAGATTGCTTTCTTCCTGAAGAAGACCCACTAGAAGTTTCCATCATTATAGGTAAAAACACCGAAGCTATTTTAGTAGATTTTAAAGGATCTCTTGGGAAAAAAACAGCAATTTCAGATTCTACTGTAGGAAGCCAACATCTGAAATAATCATCGTGTACCTTAGAATTTTTTTTCTTCGTTTTGTATTTGCCTAAGTTTTCAGCTTTTACTACTACTTCTTGTAGTTCAGCTATATCTGGTATTAATAAAATGGTTTTAGGTAAGTTTCTTGTGCTCAAGCCTTTTTCCTTATATCCAAGTGCCGATATAAATAATGAGTCTATATCCTTATATCTTTTTTGTGAAAACTTAAAAACTCCATCAGCATCAGCAAATAAACCATTACCATTACCAAATGAAACAGTTGCGTATGATATGGGGAATTTTTGATTTTCATCCTGGATTGTATATACCTGGCCATAAATGCCTTTAAACATTAGTAATACAAGTATTATGGATACTCTTTTCATAGGAAAATAGGGGCTTTAATATTGGTTCAAATTAATGAAAATAATTTAAAACAATAATTAATCTAACTAATCTCATAACGTCTTATTGTTTTCATCATTACATTTCTTGTTTTTTCATTATCAAAAAGAAAGCCAAAAAAAGAAAAATCCTTAAAGAACCAGATCTATTTTTTAGAATAATGTAATGAATGTTGAGTAAATAATATATTAACAATTTTTATCTTTGATTCCTATAGAGTATCTCTATTAGATGTTAAAAAAAACAAGTATTTGAAAAAAGCCATCTATTTCATGATTCTGAGTACCATATCCTTCACGGCTATGAATTTACTCGTTAAATATTTGGTTGGTTTTAGTGCGTTTCAGCTTGTGTTTTTTAGATCCATAGGTACATTGTTCTTCACAATGCCGTTTTTGTTCTATCATAAAATTTCTATTCTTGGTAATCAAAAGAAATTACTCATATTTCGTGGTTTAGCGGGAGTTACTTCTATGGGGTTATTTTTCATGTCTGTAGAATATCTTAAGATAGGTTCTGCAGTTTCTCTTCGGTATCTTTCTCCAATTTTCGCAACCATATTGGCAGTTGTCTTTCTCAGAGAGAAGGTGAAAAATATACAATGGTTATTTTTTTTACTTGCCTTTTTTGGTGTCTTAATCATTAAAGGTTTTGATGCAGAAATTAATTCTTTTGGATTGTTACTAATTGTTTTATCAGCTTTGTTTAGTGGAGTGGTCTACGTCTTGATTAATAAGATAGGCTTACGAGATCACCCAGTAGTCATTGTGAATTATTTTATGTGGATAGCAACAATCTTAGGAGGTGTTTTTTCTGTTTTTAATTGGAAGAAAACACCAGAAGGGATCGAGTGGGGATTGTTATTGAGCTTAGGTGTTTTTGGATATTTCGGACAATTATTTATGACTAAAGCTTTTCAGTCACAGGTTACTAATAAGGTCGTTTCTCTAAAATATATGGAAGTTATTTTTACTATGATTGCAGGGATCTTCTTGTTTAGCGACAAGTATCCTTTGTTAAGTATCTTGGGTACCGCTATGGTAATTACTGGATTAGTTCTTAATATGTTTTATCGATCAAAATAAATAGTAATCATTTGTTTTATAATTAATTAAAGGTTTTATTTAAACTATTACTCCAATTTTTTTATTTAATCCACATTGTTCTACAAACTTGTTCGTGAATACTTCTCTTGTATCATCATCTAATAATTTATTCCTAGAGTCTAGCCAATGTTGTACGGTAGCAGCTCCGTACATTTTTTGTATCCTATTAAAATTGAGATTGAAATTTATTTTACCCCAATGTAATGTGTAAAGAATGTTTTTAGTTTCTAGTTTGTTCCATATTTTTTGATAGAAATTTCTGGTAATGTCTGAGTCTACTCCATCTAATTCTAAAACACATGTTTTTGGGAATTTCGTAAAGCCTAATAATGCTTCAGTACCTTTTACATATCGCAAAGAAATTCCACCAGGAAAAGGATCACCTCCATCGATGATATTCAGTATTTCTTGTACAACTTTCGCACTGTCTTTTATATCTATACCTAGTGCAGCACTTGCTACCTTTCCTCTAAATTTAGTATTATTATAAGTTTCGCCTATAGTGCCTTCTAATGCTGCTGTTTCTTTGTATGCGAGCGGAAAGAGTAGATTCACTAAACTCGGTACTATCTTTACAGATAAAGCTCCTAGACTATCCATCATAGTTTGTATTAATCCTAAGAGGTCGTCGCCGTACGTTAATCCGTTGTTGTCTCTATTTCTACGAGTATAATCATCACGATATTTTCGTTTATACGCAACTTTGATGAACACTCCTTTATCTCTATCGTTATGCTTAAAATCGTAGGGGTTAATAAGTACTTCGAAATGATATAATTCTCGATCAAGGGAAAACTGTGGAAAAGGGAGTAGGTTTTCAATAGTAGAAAAATCCTGTGTATTCATCGTATGTATTAATGCATCGTTATAGGCGACTTTATCTATACGGTGTTCTTTTAATAAAAATTTAGATTCTGTTTCTATTAATACTCCATGAATAAAACCAAAGCTACCAAAACTTACTATAGCGGAATTGAACATAATATCATCCTGAATTCTTTCGGCTCCTAACCAATCAATAAATTTATCTGACATTACCGGATTAGAATGACGTTCTAACCAAATATGTTTATCCTTGCCAACGATTAGATGTAAACCTACCACGAAATCTTGCAGTGCTCCCACGTTAAATGCAGCTCCATGTGTCCCTGTTGACAAAGCTCCTGCAATGGTTTGCCCGTTACTAGCTCCTGAAGCTTTAATAGATCTATGGGGTCTTTTTTCTTTTTCAAGTTTTGAGTTTAATTGTAGTATCGACATCCCGCATTGTGTAAAAAAAAGATTCTCTGGTATTCCTCCTTTATTTAAATAAGTGTTATCGACATATGATTTGGAAATAGAGAAGGAGAGACGTAATGATTTAGTGTCAATGATTCCTCCTTCGGATACTGCTACTTTAGAAAATGACCAACCACTGCCCATTGCTCTGAGTCGTATTTTGTTTTTTATAGCGTGCTCAATCAGCCATTGAATATTTTTAGTGGTTGCTTTATATTTTTCAGAGCTTTTGGATAAGGAATGATCGTTTCTAATTTTAAAAGAAGCGTCCTTAGTTAGTTTTTGTGTAAAATTCTGATGTCTGTTTTCCCAAGATGTGATCGGTAATATTTCTATGCCTTTTGGTAATGCCATTTTAACTATTTTTTTATTCTTATGTGTATTACAAATCCTCAATAGGTGTATCTACTGTAGCACATTCCCATTCTATAATTTGTGGTACTACAATGCCGATTGTTATAGCTGATATAAGAATGTAACCTAAATTAGTAGCGCTAGTAACTGAGTTCATTCGTTTAGATTCACAATCAGGGTCAATGTCCTTTGGTGTTACCAATCCCCAAGCGTAACTCCAAGAAGTTTTAGTGTGTTTTATCACAGAGTCATTGTCATACTCACTAACAATACGTGTTGATATACAGCTTTGACAACATAGAATAAGCATAAGTAGTAGACTTATATTTCGTAATCGAACATAATTTTGCATACCTCGTAGTTTTTAAAGGCAATTAGACGAATATTGGGAAGGAGTACGTTATGAGTTAAAAATACATATATAAAATATGTTAAAAAAGGGGGTTTTAACTGTTTTTTATTAAAGCTTACGTCTGTGAGGTAGTTAATACGTTCGCGCAACTAATGGATGTTATTAAAGTATATTTTTTTATACATTAAATAATTATATTAATTTTAAGGTATATTTTCGTATACTTTATTATATTTGTAGTAAAAAACATTAATAAAGTATAAATTTTTATACTTAAATACTGTTATTAAATTATAAAGTATATTTTTTTATACATTAAATAAATAATATGGATTTAATTAGACTTTCTGATGATGATGTATTATCAGAACTCACACAGCGTGTAAAAAAAAGAAGACTCAATCTTAATATAACCCAGGAAGAACTTTCTAAAAGGGCAGGAGTTCACGTACAAACTATCAAAAACTTTGAATCTGGTAAAGCTACAACGTTACTCACTTTTATTCAGATTTTAAGATCATTTGGAGAACTTGATGCGTTAAGTTTATTTTTGCCTGATCCGGGAATTAGCCCTATTGAATTATTGAAATTAAAAGGTAAAGAAAGAGAGAGAGCCTCAGGAAGCCCTAAAAGTAAACCTAATAAATCATCATGGTAGACGTTATTAAAATAACACTTTGGGATCAAGAACTAGGTGCTTTAAGCTGGGATACAGATAAGAAGTATGCTTCTTTTGAGTTTTTTTCTGATTTCTCGAAGAACAATTGGGATGTTTCACCCATACATATGCAGATTCTCAATTCTGACAATCGAATATATAGTTTCCCTCGTCTTAATGAAGATACTTATAAAGGATTACCTGGAATGTTATCAGATGTGTTACCGGATGATTTTGGGAATCGCTTGATTGATCAATGGTTAATGCTCAATGATATTCCTAAGGCTCAGTTTACACCTTTAGATCGATTATGTTATATAGGAAGCCGTGGGATGGGAGCTTTGGAGTTTCAACCAGCGAGGAATATTGGCAAGAAAATATCGAGTACCGTAGAAATAGATAAACTCGTAATACTTGCCCAAAAAGTATTGAATTCACGTGAACAAATAACGTTAAATATTTCTGAAACCGAACACCTAAATGAATTGATCAAGGTTGGTACTTCTGCCGGGGGGCAAAGAGCTAAGGCAATTATTGCATTTAATTCTACAACAAACGAAATTAGATCTGGACAAACCAATGTTCCAGAAGGGTTCGAGCATTACCTTTTTAAGTTTGATGGAGTGAATGATATATCTCTCGGTGATCCACAAGGATATGGAAGGATAGAATACGCATATTATTTGATGGCACTAGATTGTGGGATCGATATGGAACATTCTAGGTTGTTCGAAGAGCACGATCGTGCACATTTTATGACTAAAAGATTTGATCGATTACCTAATAATGAGAAACTGCATATGCAAACATTATGTTCACTGGCTCATTTCGATTATAAATCGCCGGGAGCATATTCTTATGAAAATGCTTTCGAAATTATGAGACAACTTAGGTTGCCTCATCTAGATGCTATTCAACTGTATAAAAGAATGCTATTAAACGTTATAGCTAGAAATCAAGATGACCATACCAAGAATATTTCATTCTTAATGAATAAACAAGGAGCCTGGAAACTATCTCCTGCATATGATATTACGTATTCATATAACCCTACTGGAATATGGACCAGTATGCACCAGATGTCTATAAACGGAAAAAGAGATGATTTTACTTTAAGTGACTTACTTAAAGTAGGAGATAAAATAAGTTATAAAAACAGTAAGGCCGAAATAGAGCAAATTTTAGAAGTAGTAAATAATTGGAGTTATTATGCTGATAAAGCGGGAATTCCTACTGAACAAGCTGCTAAATTGCAAAAAGCATTTAGAATAAATTTATAAAAGTATACAATTAGAAATAGTTTATGACACATGAGTTTTAGAGGTAAATCCAAATTGAAGTATATAACTACCAAAGGGATATTTTATATCACCCTTTTGGTGATTTCTCTTACAATACTATGTGTCTGGCAATTTGGACTGGGAAAAGAAAGAACAATTATTGAAAATTCTATATTATCCACAACGATACTGTCAGTAGTATTCTTTCTTTTTGTAACAATTGGTTTATATAAAGGAGCAAAACTAAAAGATAATCTAGGTAAAATAACAGATCGCTTAGATTTTGATAAGGAAGGAATATCAGATGTTTTTGATATCCCATCTGAGTTCCCCGACCTTGGTGATGGACTAGAGGAAATAGTATTAGGTGTTTTTTTGTGGGTTTTAATAACCATCATAATAGGAGTGTTATTATGGTTGTTTGGGGGCGTATTATGGACGATGGTGATTATATTTTTAGCAATGTTATATTGGATTTTCTTTAGAGCATTACGTTTAGTCTTCAAAAAATCACCTGTTTGTAAGGGATACTTAGTAAAAAGCACGGGGTTTGGGCTAGGTTATACCTTGCTATATAATTGTTGGATTTATATTATTATTCTGATCGCTGAATTCTTGATATAATATTAATGAGCATACGAGTACCGAGAAATTTGGTGAATATCTAGGGCAAATTATTCAAATTTGATTACAATAAGTGGGGTAAAATGTTCTAATAAAGAAACTAAATTAAGTCTCATTGTACTCATACGCTCAAAAAAATATCATGAACGTCTAATTAAAATCTTCTCTTAAATAGAACATTAATTTAGCTTTATCAGTAAAACTTTTTATAGCAAGAATTTCACCATTCAATTTATTATATATTATTTCAGCAAATAGAAAGTCTATATAAAAGACACTATAGTAAAAATCGCGATTAGCATCATTAATAGAAAAAAGATGAATTCCTTGATTCCAAATGTGATGATACTTTTTCGATAAATCTTGTGAATTAAAACGTTTTTCAAGGGTAGTTTTTTGCATAAGTAGGATTTTTAAAATTTAAAGGCAGGTACAATTTACGGAAAAACCGTAATAAAACAAATATAAAAGCTTAAAAAAACCAATAATTCCCCATTTACCACTTATTAATATGTAAAAGATCAATTAAAGTAGTTTTGATAATTAATAGAGAGAATAGAATAATATCTTATTTTCGTAGCCGAAAAATATATAGTATTGGCAACTGTTTCTCAAAATATATTTCTTACTAAAAAAGAAAAATTACATTGTATTTCTTGTGGTAAAAAAATTCCATTAGGGAAATCTTTTGTCGCAGAGAGTGAAAATCATAAAGGTACTTGTTTTGGCTGTTCTCCCTTTATAGATTATATGCTATTACCTCCAGGAAATGCTGCCATGACCAGAAGGTCTAAGAAATATTCTACCCTTTGTGGTGTAGTTCTAGCATGGAATCAACGTAGAAAACGGTATGAGCGCAGAGGACAACTTGTAGAGGAAGTTGCTATAGAAAAAGCTCGTTTAGAATGTGAGAAAGATCAAACATCTAGAGATCTTAAAAATAAGAAAGCAGCAGTGGTGAGGGAGCAAAAGGATCGTGAATTTATATTTAATTTTGCATTAGCGATCAGAGCGCAATATCCTAATTGCCCTGAAAAAAGGGAATTTGCAATTGCCACACATGCTTGTGAAAAATATAGCGGGAGAGTCGGAAGAACAGCGAGCGCAAAAGATTTTGATACGAAAATGATTGATTTGGCAGTAGAAGCACATATTCGACATACGGAAACAAATTATGATGAACAATTTGGTAAAGGAAAACGTAAAAAAGAAATCAGATCTGATATCCGATCCGATATTAACACTGTTTTGAAAAAATGGAAATAGTAAGATTAAGAAGGTTTTATTCTCTATTTTTAAAGATAAAACTTCATCGTATCGAGTAAAATGGCAAAAAAAGGAAGAGAAAAAAACACTCAGAATAAAGCAAAGCATACAAAGCTTCTGAATCGTAAAAAGAATAAACTCCGAAAAGAAAAAGAGCTTAGAGCAGAACGGTTAAAAGCAATTGTACAAAAAGTGAATGAGTCTAAGCAAAATGAATCTGATAATGAGTAAATGTTATTGCGGGAGATCACAAACTTATGATACTTGTTGTGGTAGTATTCATAAAGAGATGACACAAGCATTAAGCGCGGAAGACTTAATGAGGTCTCGTTATAGTGCTTTTGTCTTGGCGAATGGTGATTATTTAATGAAAAGTCACCATCGTTCGACCCGTCCTATTAAAGAAAAGAAATCTATTATAAATTGGGCAAAATCTGTAAAATGGATCAAATTAGAGATTTTGGATAAAACTAAAGGTTTAGAATTCGATGAAGAAGGCACCGTAGCGTTTAAGGCTTTTTATTTTGAAAATGGAGCATTAGAAGTTATTCATGAAAATTCTAGGTTTGTTAAAGAGGACGGCCGTTGGGTATATCTTAGAGAAAATTAATACAATCTAAAGTCAAAACTTATATATGTTTTATAGAAATTACACCTATTTATTTTTAAGTTTCTAAATATATAAACCCTACGACATAATCTCGCAGGGTTATTTATATATTGTAGCGGCAGGTATTCAATAAAGCAGGTTAAAGAAGGGTTAGTTTCCTAAAAATACGGTATATACAACATTGTCTACATTCCAACCTCTTTCATTAAAACATCCATTAGAAGCATCAGCATTAACAAAAGATATTTTCTTTGGTCTGATTTGTCTCTGGATATCAGCAATGTGAGCTTCAAATTGAAATTGATATATGTCCATGTTGATATCTGAGTCGCCATCTATATAATAAGAATAGTTATATGTGAATTGCTGAGCCTCTATTGGAAAGATGATAATTCCTACGGGATAACTAATACATCCTGAAGCATTAATATACTCCTCTATTTCCAATGAAGCATCACTACCACAGCCAATATCACTATTTAATGTACAACCTACTCTTTTCATGGAGGATGTTTCATTCTTTTGTTTTTGTTGTAATTCTTCTAACAATTGTAACGTTTCTTGTTGATTGGAAACATCTTTAACGGTAACAAACTGTTGTGTGTTTGAAGATTTTTGAATCTCAGGTGTTTCATTGTCTTCTTTTTGACAACTCATAATGAATACAAAAGAACAAGCAATAAGACTGAATTTTAATGCGATTTTTTTCATTTTAATAAACTTTTTGATTAAATAAAATTGGTTAATGATTGTATCAAAATTATTTAAAAAAATGAGTTTTTTTCAGTGTAAAAGTATTGTTTACCTAAAGTTAAAGTCCAGAATAAAAAAGTAATTATAAATTAATTGAAATGTCTTGTTTTTGAGGTTCTTATTAGTTTTTGAACAAAGTTTATTTCGTCAAAAAAAATTGTTAAGTATTTATTTTACAGTCTTTTATTTCTTTAAGAAGTAAGATTTTTTGTACAGCTGTTGATAACTGTAGTTTTTCTAATTTTCACTAAAAAGGGTAACAAAATGATTACTCCTGTATATAAAGGTGTAGTATCAAAAAGCGCGCTTGATAGGTACAACTTTTTGAGGCAGCTGAAAATCATAAAGAGTAGGCAAAATCTAAACATACAAATAATGAAAAAGGTATTCTTATTATCAAGAGGCTTAGACAAATTTTCTGCAAAGGAACTTAAAAACATGGAAACTATTTTAGGAGGAACAGTTAATGTTCCTGTAGAGATATATTATCCTACTAGCGGTGGCAGAAGATGTGTAGATGGTCAGATTTGGTCAGAAACATTACAGAAATGTGTTCCAGTTGTTATCGGGGTTCCTATTCAAAGTAGGTAAACGATTCAGGATATGGTATTAATTTTCTTTAGCACTAGTGCCTAATGAACGCTAAATATCACTATTTCGAATTCGTATATAGAAAAAGATTGATGTATCAATCTTTAAAATACTTGGCGAAGTCAGAGAAACTTACTTGTACAACGATATTATCTCTGAACTTCGCTTAGTATGTTAAATAAACAACATTAACTTCTTAAAACACAATTCATGCAATTCGATGCTTTAATACTCAAAGTTGCCAGTAGATGTAATCTTAATTGTTCTTATTGTTTTATGTATAATCTGGGCGATACTACGTATAAAGGACAACCTAAATTTATGTCTTATGATATGATCGATTCTATTTTAGAAAAAACTAAAAAATACATTCAGAAGTATAACAAAAAGGAGTTTTCATTTATCTTTCATGGAGGAGAGCCTTTATTAATAGAAAAAGATTTTTATAGAACTTTTATTACTAAGGCTAATATTATAAAAAAGGAGCTACAAGAGGTCGTTTTTAGATACGATATTCAGACTAATGGAGTTTTGATTGATGAAGATTGGTGCGCATTATTTAGAGAGTTACAAATATATCCAAGCACCAGTGTAGATGGTACTAGAAAAGCGCACGATATGTTCCGAGTAGATCATAAGGGTAATGGAAGTTATGATAAAGTTTTTAATGCAGTAAGATTGCTTAAAAATCAAATTGGATATGCCGATACGGTTTGTGTAATTAATATAGAAGAAGAACCAAAAGTTATTTATGAAAGTTTTAAAGAAATGCAGGTAAATTCTGTAAATTTTTTAATTCCTGATTTCACACATGATAATTATCCTTTTGATAGGGGAAAAAGCGAAATGGCAGATTGGTTGATCGCATTATTTGATATCTGGATAAAGGATCCTAATCGATATAAAATACCAATATTTATTGGAGTAATGAATAGGTTATTGGGTGTTACTGAGAATTCTAGTAATGAATCTACAGTATTAGTAATTGAAACTAATGGCGAAATTGAAGCAATTGACTCATTAAAAGCCTGTGGTCATGGATTTACTAAATCCGGTATGAGTGTATTGAGTGATGACCTTTCTGATATTAAAAATTCACCATTAGGGAAACTATATTTCGAAGATAGTACTACGAAACTGTGTGCTAAATGTTTGGAGTGTCCCATTCGAGATGTTTGTCAAGGTGGAAGATTAGTGCATCGGTTTAAAAAAGAAAATGGGTTTAATAACCCATCAGTATATTGTAAAGATCTTATAAAATTAATAGCTCATATCCAGAATACATTGATCGACCTTTTCCCGGAACTATATTCTAAAGAAAACATTGATCGTATGAAAACAGATGAAATACTAAAATATGTTGATGATACATGTAAAAAAGATCGTATAAATATCAGTTATACTGATGAGCTGGAGTTTTTTGGGCAAAATTAGCGAAATGTAATCCTAAAACTTTTTAAAATTTTGAAAATTAGTATTAATTTTAGGACTGTTTCAATCATTAACTAAATGCAGGTTTTAGTATGAAAGATAGTCTTAAAGAAAAGTATTCCATGGGCGAGTTTGCTATTGTAGATCAATGTAGCATACGAGGACATCTAAAATGTGTGTATACCACCGGAAAAGAAGTTTATCGAGATGGTCGTAATGGTCGTAAAACAATTCATTGGTGGAGAATGTCATATATAGGAAGAGCTTGCACTAGAAAATGGGGTAGACGTGCAGGTGTTTTATATGAGGCATTTTTTGCAATACCACATTATATCGGGATTTTCTTTGGGAATCTAATAGGTTATATTGCTTTTGTTTTTTTAGGAGCTAAAGGACAATGACTTTTTATTTAATTAAAAATCAGGTTAAAATATATTTCCCAACAATAAACTGTTAAAAACTTGTTTTCTTTTTCTCCTAAAAAAACAAGTTCTTTGTTGTCGGAAAAAAAAAGTCATTGGAAGAACAAGTTGTTACAGTAAAGAAATTTACTAGAAATAATTTCTTTAAAAATACCTATTGTGTATTTAAGGGAGTGCGATTAAGAGAAATCTCAAGAAGAAAACTACACTACAGAAGTGAGTCTGGTAGTACCTATTATTATACAACCAATGGAGTTTATCGATTATCGAATCATTGGGGAAGAGCTGCCAAATGTAATTGGAGATTGGTGTCAGAGATTCCTGTAGAGATTGATGATCTTCGTTTGGGTTATGCAGATTGGACAGATTTTAGAGAAAATTTAAGTGAAGATGTAGATGCTTATTATATAGCTGTAGACTTCGAAACGAAAACAGTAAGTTATAAGCATAAAGATAATCCTGCCTATAATTATATTGCTATAATAAGACCGGTAGATGCTACGCGTAAATTGATCAAGCAAATCAAAAATCTGCTAGAAGATCATAAATGGGCAAAATATTATGATTATGATGATTTAGATGAATTTAGAAAAGAAGTAATTCTGGAATTAGTTAATACCAATAAATCATTAAATGAAATACGAAGGGAATTGGCTGCTTATTAACTATTCCTATTCTGGCATCACCACATAACTATCATCATTTGGAACTTTAGGAAATTGTTTGTTTTTCCATTGCTTTTTTGCTTCTTCTAATTTTTCTTTACTGGATGATACAAAGTTCCAATAGATATGTCTTTCTTCAGGAAATGGTTGGCCACCAAATAATAATAGATGCGTATTGGGCTCTAAAATAACAGAACAACTATCTTCAATTTTAGAAACTAACATATTTCCTTTCGAAATAGTGTTTTCACAGGCTTGTATTTCTCCTTCTACAATACAAATACCAATTTCTCCTTCTAGTTCTCCTTTAATCCGTAATTCGTAACGTTCTTCATTCTTTACTTCTACCATAAAAAGTTCTGAATGAACCGGTAATGGAGATTCTTTTCCATATCCTTTTCCGGCAATAAGTTTAAAAGCAGTAGTTCCATCCATCCATTTAGGTAATTCATTATTGTCTAAATGATGAAACTCTGGCATGACATCTTCTAAATCCTTCGGTAGTGCTACCCAAATCTGGTATCCATGAGTTAAGAACTCAGAACCATCACGCATGTCCATTGGGGTTCGTTCTGTGTGTGTAACTCCTTTACCAGCGACCATCCAGTTTACTGATCCTGGAGAAATACGCTGATTCGTTCCGATACTATCCTTATGCATCATCTCTCCATCTAGCAGATAAGTCAAAGTTGATAAACCAATATGAGGATGCTGATCCACATCCATATACTTTCCTTTTTTTATAATTGTAGGACCCATATGGTCTATAAAAATGAAAGGTCCTACCATTCTTTTTTTTCTAAATGGAATGAGTCTTCCTACCAGAAAATCACCAATGTCGCGACTACGTTCTTCTATTATTAATCCTTGGTTAGACATTAAAACAGTTTTTTGTGTTTAGAATTTCTAAAATACATTTTTTATGAAGAGTATGTCGTTAAATAAATATTAACGACTGATAGTATTATGAACAGAAGTTTCTACTTTAAATTATTTTACTATCTTTTCCCAGCCAATCTTAAATAACCTAAACTAACCAATGGAAATATTTTCTTCTTATAATGTAATTATAGGCATTTCTTTGACTATTATTTTATCTTTTATTTTTAATGGAATTGCCAAAAAAACAAATATCCCTGCAGTATTAATGCTGATCATTTTAGGGGTTATTTATCAATATGGTATCAAAGCTATTGGAGGTGAGGAGATTGATTTCTTTCCGATGCTAGAAGTGTTAGGTATTGTTGGTTTAATAATGATCGTACTGGAGGCTGCATTAGAATTAAAACTAAAACGAGAAAAATTAGTTCCTATTCTAAAATCTTTTGGGATAGCTTTAATTGGACTTGTTGCTTCTGCTTATGTTGCTGCAGTTATATTAAAAGCACTAATTGATGGAATGACCTGGCAATCTGCATTGTTATATGCCACGCCTTTGTCTATTCTGTCTAGTGCTATTATTATACCGAGTGTTGCGGGGTTATCAGAAGTTAAAAAAGAGTTTCACGTATATGAGAGTACATTCTCAGATATCTTGGGAATTATGATGTTTTATTTCCTTACCGGAAAATTAAATCCTGCAGAAGATGCTGGAGTAGCAGGTTTTGCTTTTAATCTAATTCTTACCATTATAATTTCTTTAATAGCTAGTTATGGGATTATCCTGATTTTTCAGAAAATTAAAAGTCAGGTTAAGTTATTTCTATTAATTGCTGTTTTATTGCTGTTATATGGTTTGGGGAAAAAGATGCATTTATCGTCATTGATAATTGTATTAATATTTGGACTTGTGATAGCCAATATGAAGTTGTTTTTTAAATGGAAACTGGAAAGTCTTTTAGATTTCGAAAAAGCTAAATCTATTTATCACGAATTACACGTGATTACTGCCGAAACTGCGTTTGTGGTTAGAACATTGTTTTTTGTAATTTTTGGAATTACTATAACACTTTCTTCATTATTAAATCTAAAAGTTACCTTAATAAGCATATTGATTATCATTTCTATCTATATCATCCGATATGTATTATTGCGATTATTTATCGGAAAAGATATTTCGCCACAATTGTTCATTGCACCTAGAGGATTAATCACGGTACTATTATTTTATGCAATTCCAGCAGAAGCAATGGTTCCCGGATTCGAACCGGGAATTTTATTATTTGTAATTATCGGAACGAGCTTAATTATGACAGGTGGAATGATACGTGATAAAAGAATTAAAGGAGCAGCACTTACTCCAGAGCAAGTCGAAGCAGCAGCGGATGCAGAAATGGAATTTATCATGAATACGACTACGGATCTCAGTGAAATAGAAGATGCTGATAATGATGAAGAAGAAGAAATCCTAGAATAAGTAATTACAATGAAACGATTACATCGGTTAACAGCGATCTTGGTAAAATTACAATCTAAAAAAGTGGTTCAAGCTTCCGATTTGGCTGATAAATTCGATGTGAGTGTACGGACTATCTATCGGGATATGCTAGCATTATCTGATGCTGGAGTCCCGATAGGAGCAGAAGCTGGTACGGGTTATTTTTTGGTTGATGGATATTCACTACCTCCAATTATGTTTAGCGAAAAAGAAGCCAATGCTCTGATAACAGCTTCTAAAATAATACAAACTAACAATGATGAATCCCTAATTTCTGATTTTATTGAAGCTATAGAAAAGGTGAAGGCGATTTTAAATACAACCCAAAAAGAAAAATTAGAACTTTTAGAAAAACGAATCGTTAGTCCTCCCAATAAAAAATCTCCGTCTAGTTCATATTTATCCGTTATCCAGAAGGCTATTACTGATGTAAGAGTTCTTAAAATCCAATATACATCGGCATCTAAGGAATATACCGAACGCACAATAGAACCACTTGGAGTATATTTCACCAATACTATTTGGGTAATGATTGCATACTGTAGATTACGTAAAGATTATCGCGAATTTAGAACTGATAGGATTATTAACCTCATCGAAACATCGGACTTATTTTCTCCTAAATTCTTTACACTAGAAGATTATTTTAAGAAATATAGAGAAAATTAATAATACACTACTGACATAAGGTTGTCATAGGCCTGTGGTAATTTTGACTGAAATCAAATATTGTATCACTTAATTCACACAATTATGCTTAGTATGTTTTTATGCTGCGCAACTACATTTAGTCAAAACCAAAACCTTATGAAAAATAAACCATACATTATCGAAGTTGTATCATTTGAAGCAAATCCCAAATATTCCGAAGAAGAAATAAAAACTGCATTAATTTCTTTAAATGATATTATAAAATTATACGACGGATTTATAGATAGAATTACTGCTAGTGATGAAAATGGTAACTATATGGATCTATTATATTGGACAGACATGGAAGCTGCTAAAAAAGCGGGAGATGATATTATGAAAAATGCAAAGGCTGTTGCAATTTTTGAAGTTATCAAACCTGAGACTATGAAAATGTACCATCTAGATGTTTTTAATCAGTTCGAAGAATAGTATATATTTAAAACTCATTAGTATGTTATTAGATTTAAAAACAACCACACAACATAAAGATAAAATGATTCCAGATCATATTTTGAACCGAAAAGGAGCAAGAAGTTTTAAGGATCTTGATCCTGAAGTTATAAATTATTTGAATAAGGGTCTTATTGAAACCGCCAATTTAATGGAGTGGTTAGCAGTAGATCAGTTAAAACTGTTAAAAATAATATTGGACGAATTGAATAAATCGGATTGGTATGATAATTTTTATGAAGCTGTTTCTAATCAAAAAAAACCTAGTGCCAATAGTAATACAAAAATAATAGGGATGACTTTCGCCCAGCTTAGTTATGATACTGCCATTATTGAATATTTGACTAATCATACTTCTGATGTTCCGAGATGTTGGGCTGCTCAATATTATGCTGCAATAGATATGTCTATTACAGAAAGACTACATACAATTAAACCTTATGCGGCAGATTCTCATTTTGGGGTTAGAGAAGTTGCTATTTTTTCTGCAAAAGATTATATTATTCAGGATCTAGATCAAGCAGTCATGATATTGTCTAATTGGACAAAAGATGCTAATGAAAATATTAGGCGATATGCAGTAGAAGCTACAAGACCTATAGGTGTTTGGACCAAAAAAATAGATATACTGAAAGAATTTCCGGAAAAAGCAATGGATATTTTGGAACCTTTGAAATCTGATACTTCCAAATATGTGAAAGATTCTGTTGGTAATTGGTTAAATGATGCCAGTAAAACCAGGCCTGACTGGGTCCTGAAAATTTGTAATCGATGGGAAAACGATTCCACAGCTAAAGATACAGCCTATATCATTAAGAAAGCATTGCGTACGATCAAAAAATAGTTTAGATTATTGTTGTTGATTCTTCAGTATATCCTAGGATTATCAAATTAAAAATCATTATGCAAAATAATTATTAAATAATCATTAAATCTTATTCTTTTTTGAAATTTATTTAAGAGATATTTTGAAGTTTTTCATAGCTTTAAACTCCTTTTCAAATCATATTAACAAGAAGGTGATCTCATAAAATTGGTCTTAAGAATAAGTTATGAAAGTACTTCACACAAGTTTAGAGTGTTATCCTTTAGCAAAAGTCGGGGGGCTAGGAGATGTTGTGGGTTCTTTGCCTAAATATTTAACTGATTTAGATTGTGTTACTGAGGTTATTATACCTTTTTTTGATAACGAAAAAATTAATGATCTTTCATGTGAAGAAGTTTATAATGGCTCTTTAGATTTAGGTAAGAATACATTCGATTTTAGTATTAAAAAAGTATTGTCTGTAGATTTTGGATTTCAGATATATCTGGTATATCAAGAAGAGTTGCTGCATAGACCTAATGTATATAGTTACGAAGATGATACAGAACGATTTTTAGCTTTTCAATTGGCAGTATTGAATTGGCTATTAGATACTGAAACAAAACCAGATGTTATACATTGTCACGATCATCACACAGGATTAATACCTTTTTTGATTTCGCAAGTCAATAAGTATAACAGTTTAATAGATATACCTACAGTACTTACAATTCATAATGCTCAATATCAAGGTCAGTTTTCGTATGACAAATTAGACTATATCCCACAATTTGACTTAGCAAATATAGGTTTATTAGATTGGGACCATTGTATCAACCCATTGGCTTCCGGTATTAAATGCGCATGGAGAGTAACGACAGTCTCACCAAGTTATATGGATGAGTTACAGCATCAAGCTAATGGTTTAGAAGGACTTTTATCTCACGAGAAAGCGAAATGCGTCGGGATTTTAAATGGAATAGATCATGATACTTGGAATCCAGAAACAGATCCAATGGTTGTAAAAAACTATGGAACAAAAAATATAATTTCTGGAAGAAAGGCTAATAAAGAATGGCTCTGTCAAGAATTTAATTTTGATTTGAACAAACCTTTATTTGCTTTCATAGGTCGATTGGTGTATGAAAAGGGAGCAGATTTGTTGCCAGCAATAATAGCAGAAGCATTACAACATCTGGATGTCAATATCTTAATTTTAGGATCTGGTAATTCTGAAATCGAATCTCGATTACTAGAAGTAAAACAACATTTTCCTAATACCTATAACACTTATATTGGATATGATGAAAAACTATCACATATCATATATGCAGGTGCTGATTTTTTAATAATGCCATCACGTGTTGAACCTTGTGGTTTAAATCAAATGTATGCATTACGATATGGATTAATACCTATTGTTAGACGCACAGGTGGTTTAAAGGATACCGTGATAGATATTGGAAATAAAGGTTTTGGAATCTGTCTAGATAGAGCAAATGTTGAGGATGTTTATTATTCAATTAGAAGGGGAGTTGAATTTTATAACGATCAAAAATTTTACAGGAAAACACAAAAGGAAATACTAAAAATTGATCATTCTTGGAATAATTCAGCAAAGCAATACATCGAATTATACAAATCTTTAAAACAACTAAAATGATTAACAAAAAAGTCCTCGCAATTATCCTTGGTGGAGGGCAAGGAAGCCGATTAGAACCATTAACAGAAAGTAGATCAAAACCAGCCGTATCCATTGCTGGTAAATATCGATTGGTAGATATTCCAATTACGAATTGTATACATTCTGATATCAAAAGAATGTTTGTATTAACGCAATTCAATTCTGCTTCTTTAAACAGTCATCTTAAGAATACATATATTTTTAGTTCTTTTAGTCAAGCTTTTGTAGATGTATTAGCTGCAGAACAGACTCCACATAATAAGACGTGGTTTCAAGGTACTGCAGATGCTGTGAGACAATCCATGCATCACTTTCTTAATCATGATTTTGAATACGCATTGATTTTATCGGGTGATCAATTATATCAAATGGATTTTAACGATATGATAGAGGCACATATAGAAAAAGGAGCGGATATCTCCATTGCAACTTTACCCGTAAACCCTAAAGATGCTACTGATTTTGGAATTCTCAAAACAGATGAAGATAGTTTTATCTCTTCCTTTACAGAAAAACCGAGTACTGATAAATTACCAGGTTGGGAATCTGAAGTAAGTGATGAAATGAAAAGCCAAAATCGTCACTACCTGGCGTCAATGGGGATATATATATTTAATAGACAATTATTAGTTGATCTCCTTTCTGATCCTAGTAGGATTGATTTTGGTAAAGAAATTATTCCTCAGTCTATAGATACGCATAAAGTATTGGCGTATCAATACGAAGGGTATTGGACAGATATCGGTACCATCTCGTCATTTTTTGAGGCGAATATTGAGTTGGCTAATGACATCCCTAAGTTTGACTTGTTTGATAACGATAGAAATATTCTTACCAGACCACGTATACTTCCTCCTTCAAAAATATCAGGAACTTGTTTGGATAAATCCATGATTGCAGAAGGCTGCTTAATACAAGCTAAGCAAATAGAGCAATCAGTGATAGGTATTCGATCAAGAATAGGAAAGGATACCGTTATAAAAAATACCTATATGATTGGTAGCGATAAATATCAGGATTTAGAAGAATTACAAACTGATGCTAAAGAAAATAGACCTTATATAGGAGTAGGAGAACGATGTGTTATCAATAATGCTATTATTGATAAAGATTCCAGAATTGGTAATAATGTTATTATTGATGGTGGTCCACACCTAAAGGACACCAAAAATGATCGTTATGTTATAAAAGATGGAATCGTTGTCGTTAAAAAAGGTGCGGTGATTCCTGATGACTTCAAAATCTAATACTCAGAATTTTTAGTTTATTTCATAAGATTTTATGTTGAATACAATTTTATGCAAGGTGAACTTTGTGACTAATTACAGTAGTATTTTGTAAATGAAACTATTATATGTGATGAATCATAAATATAAAGTAAACCTTAAGAAGTATAGAGTGAGTTTCATAAATAAGCATTAAGTTACTCATTATATTCTCAAAATGGGAAACATGACTGATTCTTTTTTGAATCAAAATTGTATCATAAAATTAGTTGTATGATCATCCCTTTAAAAGCAATTAAAATAGTAGTAATAGTTAACCCATAATATGAGTAAAGTAATAGCACATAGTGTATTTTCTGAATTTGATATCAATCTTTTTAAGGGTGGAAAACATTACAGACTGTATGAAAAATTCGGATCACACATTACTACAGTAAACGGTGTAAAAGGAACATACTTTGCTGTTTGGGCACCATCTGCGAAGTCGGTTTCTGTTATTGGGGATTTTAATTTTTGGATAGAAGGAGAACATATATTAAACGTTCGTTGGGATGAATCAGGGATATGGGAAGGTTTTGTTCCCGAAGTTGGAAAAGGGAATACTTATAAATATAAGATTCACTCCCATAATAATGATATTGAGACAGAAAAAGCAGATCCGTACGCTCGTAGATGTGAGCATCCACCAAAAACAGCTTCTGTAGTTTGGGAAGATTCTTATAGCTGGAACGATGAAAAATGGATGAAAAAAAGAAAGAAGAACAATGCTATTGATGCTCCTTTTTCTGTGTATGAAGTTCATTTAGGATCCTGGAAAAGAAAAATAGAAGAAGATAGATCACTCTCTTATGTCGAATTAGCAGATGAATTAGTTTCTTATGTAAAAGAAATGAACTTTACACATGTAGAATTAATGCCAATAATGGAGTATCCTTATGATCCTTCATGGGGGTATCAGCTTACTGGTTATTTTGCACCTACTTCGCGTTTTGGTTATCCTGAAGAGTTTAAAATATTAGTTGATAAATTACATCAAAATGACATAGGAATTCTATTAGATTGGGTTCCATCTCATTTTCCTGAAGATGCTCACGGATTAGGATTCTTTGATGGATCTTGTTTATATGAACATCCCGATAAGAAAAAAGGATATCATCCAGACTGGAAAAGTCTGATATTTAATTATGGACGTAATGAAGTAAAAAGTTTTTTGATCAGTAATGCTATTTTTTGGTTAGATCAATATCATGCCGATGGTTTACGAGTTGATGCGGTTGCTTCTATGTTATTCCTGGATTATTCCAGAGAAGAAGGAGAATGGGAACCAAACAAGTATGGAGGAAGAGAAAACTTAGATGCTATTGATTTTATGAAAGAACTTAATGAAGAAGTTTATAAAAGTTTCACTGATGTACAGATGATTGCAGAAGAATCTACTTCATTCCCTATGGTCTCTAAACCAACTTTTCTTGGAGGTCTTGGTTTTGGCATGAAATGGATGATGGGTTGGATGCACGATACCTTAGAGTATTTTGCAAAAGAACCTATCTACAAAAAGCATCATCAGAATGATCTAACTTTCAGTATGACATATGCTTTTACAGAAAATTTTATGCTTCCATTATCGCATGATGAAGTGGTGTATGGTAAAAAAAGCATTATCGGTAGAATGCCAGGAGATGAGTGGCAACAGTTTGCTAATCTACGATTGTTGTACAGCTATATGTTTACACATCCAGGTACCAATCTATTGTTCATGGGAGCAGAATTTGGACAACGAGAAGAGTGGAATTTTCAGAGTAGTTTAGACTGGCATTTATTACAATATGACTATCATTCGGGAATCAAAAATATAATTACGGATCTTAATGCATTATATAAAAATTATCCTGCATTATACGAGAAGCAATTTAATGCAGATGGTTTTGAGTGGATTAGCTATGATGATCATGAGAATTCTGTAGTAGCATATATCCGAAAAGGATATAAAGAGAAAGATTCTTTGGTGGTTGCTTGTAATTTTACGCCAGTGCCTAGAATTAAATATAGAATTGGGTTACCTTCTAAAGGGAAACTAGTACAACTATTTAATAGTAACGACAAAAACTATGGAGGAACCGGAGATTTTAAGGATAATGAAATCGCTATAGAAAAAATGAATTGGCATTATAGAAATTATGCTGCAGAGATCAACATTCCTCCGCTGGGAGCTGTTGTTTTTAAAATAGATAATTGAAAATCTAAAGATGAAAATCAATATGTGTTTTGAATATTATTTTGGCCCTTTTTTTATAGCATATTAAATAATTGTTAATAGAACTAAGTTTCAAACGTTTTCGTTAATTTTTATTGATAAATACTAATTAAAAGAGTTTATTTATTGAGATAGATATTGTTTTTTTACAATACAAAGAAGTAAAAGAAACCAACTGGCTATGATTACTAATACTGATTTAGAAGTAAAAGGGAATTTATTTCCTGGGAAAATTATCTCCTTTTCACAGAATGTAGATAAGATTAATTTCACCACAGAAAATGGAGTTATCCTTCAGGTTACTATTATAAGAGGAAGTGTTATTCGTTTTAGATATGCTACTGATAATAATTTCGAGAAAGATTTTTCTTATGCCATTAGCGATAAAGGAGTACGAGGATATAGTGAATTAGAAGTTAAGGAACTGGAAGATGAATATGAGATTACTACTAAAAGAATAAAGATCTGTATTGCTAAAGAAAATATCCATGTAACCATAAAAGACAAACAAGGAAATGTTATTTGTAAAGATGATTGGGGTTTTCATTGGGAACAAAGTTATGAGTATGGTGGTAACATTGTAAAAATGAGTAAAGCCGCTCCGCAAGGAGAGTGTTATTATGGGTTGGGTGATAAACCAATGCATCTTAATCTAAAAGGAAAACGAATTGAGAATTGGGCTACGGATCAATATGCATTCGGTAAAGATCAAGATCCATTATATAAGAGCGTTCCTTTTTATATAGGGATGTATGAAGAAAGAGCTTATGGCGTATTCTTTGATAATTCCTTTAAAACATACTTCGATTTTTGTAATGAACGTCGCAACGTTACTAGTTTCTGGGCACATGGAGGAGAAATGAATTATTATTTCTTTTATGGTCCGAATATGCAGGATGTTATAACTCGATATACAGATCTTACCGGTAAACCAGAACTACCACCATTATGGGCACTAGGGTACCATCAATGTAAATGGAGTTACTATCCTGAAAGTAAGGTAAAAGAGGTTACCACTAAGTTTAGAGATTTAAAAATACCATGTGATGCCATATATCTGGATATTGATTATATGGAAGGATTCAGATGTTTTACATGGAATAAAGAATATTTTCCGGATCCCAAACGTATGGTTCAGGAATTAGCGGATGATGGTTATAAAACGATAGTTATTATAGATCCAGGGATTAAAATTGATGATGATTACTGGGTTTATCAAGAAGCTATGGAAAATGATTATTTCTGTAAACGGGCAGATGGGCCGTATATGAGAGGAAAAGTGTGGCCAGGAGAATGTTTCTTTCCAGATTTCACGAATCCCGAAGTTAGAGAATGGTGGGCAGGATTATTTAAGGAACTTATTGATGAAATAGGAGTCAAAGGAGTTTGGAATGATATGAATGAACCAGCAGTAATGGAGGTTCCCGGAAAAACATTTCCTGATGATGTTCGTCATAATTATGATGGTAATCCTTGTAGTCACAGAAAAGCACATAATATTTATGGTACTCAGATGGCTAGAGCTACTTATGAAGGAATCAAAAGATTTGGATACCCTAAAAGACCATTTGTTATTACTAGATCAGCATATTCTGGTGCACAACGATACACTTCCTCTTGGACAGGTGATAATGTAGCGACTTGGGAACATCTTTGGATTGCTAATATCCAGGCACAGCGAATGAGTATGAGTGGAATGTCATTTACTGGCAGTGATATTGGAGGGTTTGCGGAGCATCCTACTGGAGAATTATACGCTCGATGGATACAGTTGGGAGTATTTCATCCTTTCTGTCGTACGCATTCTTCTGGAGATCATGGTAATCAAGAACCTTGGACATTTGGTGAAGAAGTTATAGACGTAACCAGAAAATATGTGGAGTTACGATATCAGCTACTTCCGTATTTATACACTATGTTTTGGGAGTATGCAGAAGAAGGGATACCTATGTTAAAGTCATTGGTGTTATATGATCAATTAGATCCTCAAACACATTATAGAACAGATGAATTTGTATTTGGGAACCAAATATTAGTATGTCCGGTGCAGGAACCCAATGCTAAAGGTAGAAGATTGTATATTCCTAGAGGGAACTGGTATAATTACTGGACCCGAGAATATGCAAAAGGAGGTATGGAACAATGGGTAGATGCAGAATTGGATACAATTCCAATATTTGTGAAAGAAGGTGCAATTATACCTAAATACCCAATCCAGCAATATGTTGGTGAGAAAAAGATTGAAGAGCTAAAACTAGAAGTATACTATAAATTAGGAAATAAAGAAGTATCCAAAGTCTATGAAGACGCTCAAGATGGTTATGATTATACCAAAGGTAGATTTAGTTTAAGAAGTTTTGCTTTTACCGGAAAAGAAAATGAAATTATTATTCAGCAACATAAGAATGGAACCTATATCACAGAGTACGATAATATGAAGATTGAATTTATTGGATTACCTTTTGATATTGGTGAAATTGAAATAGATAATGTGGTTGTCCCTTTAAAAGATTTAAAATTTGATAAAAAAGAAAATACTGTAGTAGTTCCAAAAAACTTTGCTGAACTGCATATTATAGCTAAATAAAAACAACTTATCGATAATTATTGCTTTATATAGATCTTGCTCTATAAATTGATTGTTTTTTATTGAAATGGATGTGATGAATTTTGTAATTTTAACCTGCGAAATTTACATCTATCCATAAATATTATGAAAAAGAAAAAAATAATAGTTGCATTAGGATCTGTTTTCCTGTTTCTATCTTGTGCAACGAACCCTTTTACAGGTAAACAGACATTAGCACTAGTGCCTAATTCTCAGATATTACCAGCTGCATTTGCTCAATACAATCAAGTATTGGGAGAAAGCAAAGTGGTAAAAGGCACTTCTGATTCAGAAATGATCACACGAGTAGGACAAAAAATAGCTAAAGCGGCTGAAAGATGGCTAAATGCAAATGGTCATCAAGGATATTTAAAAGATTATAAATGGGAATATAATCTTATTGATGATAAGGTAGTTAATGCTTGGGCAATGCCAGGAGGTAAAATTGCATTTTATACAGGTATTTTACCAATTGCCAAAACAGAAACAGGTGTTGCAGCTATTATGGGGCATGAGGTAGTGCACGCCATTGCTAATCATGGACAGCAAAGAATGAGTGCAGGACAAATCCAACAGGTTGCTGGAGTGGCAACCTCGGTAGCTATAAGTGGACAGAATGAGCAAACACAACAAATAGTAGGAACGGCCTTTGGTTTAGGTAGTCAATTTGGCGTAATGTTACCATTTAGTAGAAGCCACGAGACAGAAGCTGATAAAATTGGATTAACACTAATGGCAATTGCAGGTTATAATCCAGATGAGGCGGCAGAGTTATGGAAACGTATGAAAGCAAACAGTGGAGGAGAAGCACCACCAGAGTTTATGAGTACACACCCGTCTAATGATACTCGTATTGCTAATTTACAAGCATGGGCGCCAGCAGCAAAAGCAGAAGCTAAGAAATTTGGGGTTACAACCTTTAAATAATTGTAAACCTTCATTTCTTAAAAAGATTATACTTATTTTAGAAGCTATTTCGGAAAAATCTGAAACAGCTTTTTAATTTTATAATATGCGAGAAGTACTTCCTAAAGGAAATAAGAAATTACTAAATGCTTGGGCTTTTTATGATTGGGCAAATTCAGTATATAGTTTAACTATTGCATCTGCAATATTTCCGATTTTTTGGGGTGCTTTGACTATTGTAAGAGATGCTGATGATCAAATCGTTAGTGATACGGTTAATTTCTTAGGTATCGATTTTAATAATGATTCTCTAATTAGTTATGTAACCGCGTTGGCTTTTTTGGTGGTATCCTTTCTTAGTCCATTATTATCTGGAATTGCGGATTATATAGGGAATAAGAAAAACTTTTTAAAATTTTTCTGCTATTTGGGAGCCATATCTTGTATAGGTTTGTATTGGTTTAGTATGGAACACCTTTGGTTTGGATTATTATGTTATTTTTTAGCGTTAATTGGTTTCTGGGCTAGTTTGGTATTTTATAATTCTTATTTACCAGATATCGCGTTCCCAGAACAACAAGATGCCATTAGTGCAAAGGGATATTCTCTGGGATATATTGGTAGTGTTATTCTTTTGATACTAAATTTAGTAATGATATTCTTTTATGACACCTTTGGTTTTGAGGACGAAGGAGTCCCTACTAGATTATCTTTTATAATGGTAGGAGTATGGTGGATAGGGTTTAGTCAATACACGTATTATTATTTACCTAAAGGAAATAAGAAGGATAAACTTACCAAAGATGTGGTTTTTAATGGTTTCAAAGAACTTAAAAGTATATGGAATGCTATGCAGCATGATCTGAGACTGCGTAGATATCTTTCTGCATTTTTTGTATATAGTATGGCAGTGCAAACCATTATGTTAATTGCCACGTATTTTGGAATTGAAGAATTGGATTGGGGAGATCAGGATGCTACGACAGGATTAATTATTAGTATTTTATTGATTCAGTTGGTCGCTGTTTTGGGGGCATTTATTACATCCAAGGCTTCTGCTAAATTTGGAAACATCAAGGTGTTGATTTTTATTAATTGTATCTGGATTTGTATCTGTGTATATGCATATACGGTAACAAAACCCGAAGAGTTTTATGTTACGGCTGCGATAGTTGGTTTAGTGATGGGAGGGATTCAATCATTGTCTAGATCAACGTATTCGAAGTTTTTACCAGAAAATGCTGTAGATACTGCTTCTTATTTTAGTTTTTATGATGTTGCAGAAAAAATAGGAATTGTGATAGGTATGTTTTCATATGGTTTAGTTGCTCAACTTACAGGAAGTATTAGGTATTCTATACTTTTCTTAATCTTATTTTTTGTGATTGGTGTCTTATTATTATTTAGAGTTCCTAGAAACCAATAATTGTATTTTTTCCATATGAATTAATTATTCTCTCATTTGAGGACATATAAAAAAGTATCTGACGTTAAATTTGCTCTGTAAAATTTTAGGTTTTTCGCATACAATGTTTACTAAAAAATATACCATAAAATTAACTTCTAAAAGAAATATAGGTTTGAATTAAACGTTATTGCTTTATAACTCGTGAAGTAAAATAATTAAAAATTAATTTTTATCTGAAATTTTCACGCTTGATCTAATGAATAAAATAGTTTTAAACTAATTTTCAAATAAAGTATTCAAGTATAAAGATATTTGAATATAAATTATTCAACCAAATTTTACACATAAATAATAAACTAAAAACTCATGAAAAAACTGATCTTATTACTTACAGTTATTCTACTTGCTTCATGTTCTGCTAGTCAAAAAACCATTATAGCTGCAAAAAAGACACTTAAAGGAGAGTGGTCATTAGATAAAATATCCTATGATCGCTCAGGGATTTTTGAAGTTACACTATATAATGATGCTTCAGCAGAATGCCTTACTGGTGGTGTTTGGAAGTTTATTCCGAATAATAATACAGGTATGTATACAGTAAACGATAGTCAATGTACTTCTACAGGTGCTAGAAATTTTAGATTTACTATTCCTCAACCATCAGAAAATGGAGATTATAGTTTTCTTTTCAAACCCACAGACGAAAAGAAAAAAAGTACAAATAACAATAAAGGGTATAGAATGACTCTAAAACATTTAGATGATACAACAATGACGTGGACCCAAACGGTGAGTCTAGAAGGAAAACCGTTTGTAATCACAATGAATTTTAATAAACTATAATAACTCAAATCATAAAGCAATGATCAAAACAATTTTTAATAAAACAATACTAGCGCTAACCGCTTTAGCAATTTTAAATAGCTGTGATGCGGTACAAAATGCAAATAACACTCAGAAAGGAGCAGTAATCGGTACAACTTCTGGAGCTGTTCTTGGAGGAGTAATCGGGAATAATGTTGGAAACAAGGAAAATTCAGTACTTGGAGCTATCATTGGTGGAGTTATCGGCGGAGTTGCCGGTGGTGTTATTGGTAAAAAAATGGATAAGCAAGCGCAGAAGATAGAAGAAGAAATTCCCGGTGCCGAAGTAACCAGAGTAGGAGAAGGAATTGATATTATATTTGATGAAAATAGCGGTATTTATTTTGAAACAAATAAGCATAATATCAATGCAAAATCCAAAGAAACTCTTAATAAGTTGATTGGTGTTTTTAAAGAATATTCTGATACTAACATTATAATTGATGGGCACACTGATAGCTCTGGTGATGATGCTTATAATATGGAATTATCTAAAAAACGAGCTAGTTCTGTAACCAATTACCTTGTTTCACAGGGAATAAGTAAATCAAGATTAACTACTTATTATCATGGAGAAACATTACCTAAGTATGATAATGCTACTGCAGAAGGAAGAGCCAAAAACCGAAGAGTAGAATTTGGTGTTTTAGCAAATGACAAAATGATCAATGACGCTAAAAAGGTAGACTAAATAAAAACTGAAAATAGATATAAAACCCCCAACAGAACTTTATTCTGTTGGGGGTTTTTTGTTTTCTGATCAAACTTTTTACCCTGAAAACAGTGATGTTGTTTTCACTATTTATGATGTAGTCTAAGGAGTGTAATATGAAGATATTTGTACTGTACAAATCATATTAATCTCTTTAAACCAAAACCTTGAAAACAATTTATATAGTTCTTACTTGTACTCTCTTACTAAGTTGTGGTGCATCAAATAAACTAACCAGAGCTGCAAAAAACTCGATTAATGGAGTTTGGATCTTAAAAGAGGTTAACTATGATACGAATAGTAAAGGGACCTATGCGATTACTATTTTAAACGACATTTCACTGCAGTGTATAGAAAATACCAATTGGGAGTTTATTGCAAATAATAATACTGGCAGCTATGCCTTATCTGGTACCTCGTGTTCAAATACTGGTGTTCAGAATTTTATATGGTCAATTCCCAAAGAAATGTATGGGTTTAACCATAGTATTATGCTAAAACCTATGAATAATAAAATGAAAAGTAATAATAACAATAAAGGATATCGTATGCAATTGTATCAACTAGAAGAAGCTATAATGATTTGGAGTTATGATATGATAGTGGATGGAGAAAAATTTACAATAAAACTCAACTTTGATAAACAATAAAATTCATTAACGTTAAAATCAATAAATATCAAATACACATGAAATCACACAATATTAAAAACTCAAAGAAACTAATATATTTAGGAATACTATTAATAACCATGGTTAGTTGTAAGTCTATGAAAAACGCAGAATTAGGCGGATTTATTGGAGCTGCGGGTGGAGCAATTATAGGTGGAGTTATAGGGAATAACACGGGAGGCGATACTGAGCTTGGAGCTGTTATCGGCGGAATTGTAGGAGCAACAGTAGGTAGTGTTATTGGTAATCAAATGGACCAGCAAGCTAAAAAAATTGAAGAAGAAATGCCGAGTGTTGCAGTACAAAGAATTGAGGAAGATATTAATATTGTTTTTGATGAAGAAAGTGGTGTGTATTTTAGTACTAATAAGCACGATTTAAATGAGTCATCTAAAGAAACAATTGAAAAGTTGGCAGGTATTCTTGAAGAATATCCTAATTCTAATATTTTAATTGAAGGACATACGGACAATGTTGGTAAAGAAGAATCAAATTTTTTGTTATCTAAATACAGGGCGCAATCTGTAAGAGATTATCTTGTTCTTCAGGGGGTTAATGAACAAAGGTTTACTGTTAAATATTATGGAGAATCACAACCTAGGTATGATAATACATCTACAGAAGGTAAAACTAAAAATAGAAGGGTGGAAGTAACAATTTCACCCAATGAAGAACTAAGACGGCAGGCGGTTGCACAAATAAAAGAGTAAAATGTTGTAATTGAGAATGATAAATCCCGACTTAATATTCGGGATTTTTTTATGCTCAAAATTTATGTATCTTCAAAAAATGAATAGTCATACACACATACTAATCATCGGTGGTGGTTTAGCTGGTTTAACCAGTGCTATTCATCTGGCAAAGGCTCAAATTTCTGTTACTCTTATCGAGAGAGATGTATATCCGAAGCATAAAGTTTGTGGAGAATACATTTCTAATGAAGTATTGTCTTATTTAGATTTTTTGGGAGTGAACGTGAATGAATTAAACCCTGTAGAAATTTCGGAATTGAATATTAGTACGCAAAAGGGAAAAATGATCAAAAGTGAGCTTCCTTTAGGTGGTTTTGGAATAAGTAGGTATGCATTAGATTATTATTTATGGAACAAGGCCAAAAGTTTTGGAGTACAAATGATACATGATCAAGTTATCGATATAAAGTATGATCATAAGGCATTTCAGATAATAACTACTAATAATAAGGTGTTAACCAGTGATTATGTAATTGGAGCATATGGTAAACGCTCTGGCTTAGACAAAAACCTGAAACGAGATTTTAGTTATAAAAAATCCCCATGGTTAGCCGTTAAAGCTCACTATAAAGCTAATTTAGATACTAAAACAGTGGCATTACATAATTTTGATGGAGGTTATTGTGGATTATCTTATGTTGAGAATAATACAGTAAATGCTTGCTATCTAGTTAATTACAATAGTTTTAAGAAATATAAAAATATTAAGGAATTCGAAAAGAAAGTACTTTGTGAAAACCCTTATCTAAAAGAATTTTTTGAAAACTCAGAGCAGGTATTCGAGAAACCTATAACCATAAGCCAGATTAATTTTGACAAGAAAAAGCCTGTAGAAAATCATATTTTTATGCTAGGTGATGCCGCAGGATTGATTCATCCTCTCTGTGGTAATGGAATGGCAATGGCAATCCAAAGTTCACAAATTCTATGTGAGCTGTTGGTTGAGAATTATAGCACGAAAATTTATTCTTTTGAGGAGATTGAAAATCTATATACTAAACAGTGGAATAGTACTTTTTCTAAAAGATTACAAGCAGGAAGAATACTACAGAAAGTATTATTAAGCAATAGATTTCAACAGGTAGCACAAAAAATTGCAAATACTGTTCCTTCTATTGTTCCAGAAATTATAAAACAAACACACGGAAAGCCTATTGTATGCCAGTAAATCTTGAATATCGAAGTAATGAAGCAGAACTTATGGATGATCCCAAGGTTAATGAAGAAGCTCTAGGAATAGCATTAAAAGATATCTCTAGGGTTAATCTATTACTTGGTGGAAATAATATTACAATAAATGCAGTTTTAGATGAAATAAAAAAGAGAGAAAGCACAAAAAAATTGGTTATTATGGACCTAGGCTGTGGTGATGGCGAAATGCTTAGAAAATTAGCTGATCGTTTTAGTAAAAAAGAAATAAAAGCAAAATTAATTGGAATCGATAATAATGAAAAATGCCTATTACAAGCAAAAAAACAAAGTGCTTCATACAAGGATATAGAATTTCATAATAAAAATATTTTAACATTAGAAAAAGAAGATTTTCATTGTGATATTATAGTTTGTACACTAACATTACATCATTTTAAGGATGAAGAAATAAAAAGAGTACTTAAAAAGAGTTTGGAGTTGGTTTCTGAAGTAGTAATTATTAATGATATACATAGACACAAGTGGTCTTATTATTTATTCAAAATATTTAGCTATTTTTTCATTAAAGGGTATATAGCAAAAAATGATGGCTTAGTATCTATAAAAAGAGGTTTCAAAAGAAAAGAATTAGTTCAGTTTGCAAAAGATTTAAAATTAGGTACGTATCAATTAGATTGGAAATGGGCATTCAGATATCGTTGGGTGATTAGAAATTAAGAAATAAAGGAAAATAAATTGAGTGTAAAAATAACAACGGTAGCTAAACAGTTGCCACAATATGTTAGAGATACAAAGGAAATACTTCCTTTTGTATCACAATGGCTTACAGGTCAAGAAGATCGTTTTAGACGAAAGGTTCTTAAGATTTTCGAAAATGCTGCCGTAGATAAACGATATGGGATCATGAGTATAGAAGAAGTTTTTACTGCAACTTCGTTTGAAGAAAAGAATGATATCCATATTCGTGAAGTGAAAAAATTAGGAAATTCTGTAGTCAAGAAAGCTTTGAATCAGGCTGATTGGGACCCAAAATCACTAGATTATATAATTACGGTAAGCTGTACAGGAATCATGATCCCATCTTTAGATGCTTACATTATCAACGAGTTAGGTCTTAGGCAAGATATAGTAAGATTGCCTGTTACTGAAATGGGATGTGCTGCTGGAGTATCAGGAATGATTTATGCAAAAAACTTTCTGCAAGCTAATCCTGGGAAAAGAGCTGCAGTAATTGCAATCGAATCACCAACTGCTACGTTTCAGCATACTGATTTTAGTATGGTAAATATTGTGAGTGCTGCTATTTTTGGAGATGGAGCAGCTTGTGTGTTGCTTTCTTCAGAAGAGGAAGCTAACGGCCCTAGAATAATTGCCGATGAAATGTATCATTTTTATGATGCTACGACAATGATGGGGTTTAAATTGACAAATGGTGGTTTACAAATGGTATTGGATAAAGAGGTTCCTGAAAAAATAGCGAAACATTTTCCGGATATTATACATCCCTTTTTACAAAAACATGGAAGAACGCTAGAAGAAATTGATCATCTGATCTTTCATCCTGGAGGTAAAAAGATTGTACAGACTGTAGAAGGTCTTTTTGGAGATCTTGGTAAGAACATAGATGATACTAAAGCTGTACTACAAGAATATGGAAATATGAGTAGTGCTACTGTTTTATACGTATTAGAGCGTTTTATGAATAAAAAGCCAACTAAAGGAGAAACAGGTCTTATGCTTAGTTTTGGTCCTGGATTCTCTGCGCAAAGAATATTGTTAGAGTGGTAATTTAAAATAAGTTTAATTAGCGTTAACTAAAACTATACGAAAATGAAGAATTTATTAGTCTGTATTATTTTATTTACAATCTCAGCTTCTGCCTGTACAAAAAATGATGATTCAACTGTAGAAACTGATATTTCTATACCAGAAGTAACTGCGGGTATTACTGATGTTTCTATAGCTGGAGAAGAAAGTAATTATACATTTAGTGTAGAAATAAAGAGCCCAGATCTAGGATGTAATCAATATGCAGATTGGTGGGAAATCATTTCCGAAGAAGGTACATTATTATATAGGAGAATATTAGGGCATAGTCACGTAAACGAACAACCTTTTACAAGGTCAGGAGGTCCCGTGAATATTACTAAAGATCAGATAGTATATATTAGAGCACATATGAATAATAAGGGATATGGAGATGTTGTATTTAAGGGAAGTGTATCCGCTGGATTTAGTCAAGAAACCTTAGAAACTACTTTTGCAAATGAATTAGAAACGGCAGCACCTTTGCCAAACGGATGTGCTTTTTAAAAAATAAAGATTTTGACGAAAGAACAAATCATAGAAAAATTACCTTATGAAGCTCCATTTTTGTTTGTGGATGAAATTGAAGAAGTAGATGAAAATGGTGTTAAAGGGTCTTATACCTTAAAACCTGACGAATATTTTTATCAAGGTCATTTTAAAGATCATCCTATTACACCTGGTGTTATTCTAACAGAAATTATGGCTCAGATCGGATTAGTTTGCCTAGGAATATTTACGCTAAAAGAACAAATAGATAAAAACACAATTGGAGTCGCTATGAGCAGTACTGTAATCAATTTTTATAAAGCAGTCTTGCCAGGAGAAAAGGTGTTGGTGAAATCAGAAAAGGAATATTTTAGGTTTAATAAGCTAAAATGTAAAGTTGAAATGTTTAATGAGGAACAAAAATTAATTGCAAAAGGAGAAATTGCAGGAATGATTGTTGGAAATAGTTGATTTATGAGTTTTGGATATTCAATAGTGAAATTAGTGCTTAAACTAAAAGGTGTAAAAAAATCTTGGTCAGAAGATCCCATTGACTACGTAAAAAAGCGTAGAGAAAATGTGAGTCATCCAAGCAATAAACTTTTGTTGGGAAATTCTTTTGTTACAAAAACTATTTTGGATACTAAAGTGACAGAAATAACTCCTGTTAAACCAGCCAATGATTATTTGTTGTTTTATTGTCACGGTGGGGCATTTGTATATGGCCCTACAGAAAATAATTGGGAATCTTTAGCACGTATTGTAAAATATACAAATACCCGTGCTTGGATGATAGACTATCCCAAGGCTCCAGAGAACAATATAGAAAAAATTGCTCAGAATATTTGTGAGGCTTATTATAAAGCATTGGAAAAATTTAAACCTTCCAAAATTATTTTTATCGGTGATTCGGTAGGAGGTAATCTACTCACTTCCTTAACTCAAGGATTAATTCGAGATAATAAACAGTTACCTAATCGTCTTGTTTTAGTGACACCAATGATGGATGCAAGTCTCACGAATCACAGAATACATGAAATCGATTCTATAGATCCTATTTTAAGCTATAAAGGAGTGCATTCTGCAAAAAAGATGTGCGCAGGTAATTTTTCTTTAAAAGATCCAATTATATCACCTTTATATGGTTCATTCAAGGATTTTCCTCCAATTCATATTTTTGTTGCAACGAATGATATTTTAATGCCGGACCAAGAGGTTTTTATAGAGAAAGTGAAAGAGGAAGGTGGTAGCATAGAAGTTGTTGTCGGTGAAGGTATGCCACACATATGGCCATTACTACCATTTTTTAAAGAAGCTAAAATGGCCATGGAAAAAATTATTTCAATCATTAATGACGCTGTGTTGAATGATAAATAGAAGAGTAGTTATTACAGGTTTAGGTGTAGTCGCTCCAAATGGAACGAACGTTTCAAATTTTAGGAATGCTATCAAAACAGGTATCTCCGGAATTCAATACATAGATGAATTAAATCAGCTTAATTTTTCGTGTCAAATAGCTGGAAAACCGATTTATAAAGATGATTACTTAAATAATTACTTTAATAGTATTCAGTTAAAAGGACTGAATGCTTCTGGTTTGGAGTACGGTGTAATCGCTGGACTAGATGCGTGGAAAGATGCTGGATTAACAATCCCAGATAAAACCGAAGATCCACTTTGGGATGCAGGAATTATATTTGGAACAGGAGTATTGGGAGTTGATAAATTTAGAGAAGCAATTTATAAAGTAGATGCTGGAAACGTAAGGAGGTTAGGGAGTACTTCGGTTATACAAACAATGGCAAGTGGTATTAGTGCGTTTTTAGGCGGAATGCTAGGCTGCGGAAACATTACTACGACCAATTCATCCGCTTGCAGTACTGGTACAGAAGCTATCTTGATGGCCTATGATCGTATTGTATCTGGAAAAGCAGAAATAATATTAGCTGGTAGTACGAGTGATAGTGGACCTTATGTTTGGGGAGGTTTTGATGCGATGAGAATTCTTCCTCATAAATACAATAATAAACCTACAGCAGCTTCAAGACCAATGAGTGAAACGGCTAGTGGTTTTGTACCAGGAAGTGGAGCAGGAGCACTCGTTGTAGAAAGCTTAGAAAATGCACTGAAACGTGGAGCTACTGTCTATGCAGAAATATTAGGAGGGCACGTGAACAGTGGTGGCCAACGAAATGGTGGCAGTATGACTGCTCCCAATAGTAAAGCGGTAAAGGAATGCATAAAACAGGCAGTTATAAATTCTGGAATTGACGCAAATGATATCGATACGATTAATGGTCATCTAACCGCTACCAACAAAGATGCTATGGAAATTGAGAATTGGTGTGATGCATTGGGTAGAAAAGGAAAACATTTTCCGTTCATAAATTCGTTAAAAAGTCTGGTGGGTCATTGTCTAGCTGCATCTGGCAGTATAGAAAGCGTTGCTACGGTACTTCAGTTAAAAGAAGATTTCGTTTTTGGAAATATAAATTGTGAAGATTTACATCCCGAAATTGAGGTAATGGTAGACAGAGAACGGATTCCTAGAAAAACTATATCTAAACCTCTTCAAATTGCAGCAAAAGCTAGTTTTGGATTTGGAGATGTAAATGCTTGTATTATCTTTAAAAAATATTCATAATAAAAATTTCATGACAAAAGAAGAATTACTATCTAAATTGAAAACTATTATAGAACCTTATGTGCAGAATCAGGAAGGATTTCAAAATATATCTGAAGACACCAACTTTATAGAGGATTTAGAGATTAATTCTGCTAACTTGGTGGATGTAATTCTGGATGTGGAAGACGAATTTAATATCGAGATAGATAATGATGGCATGGATAAAATGCTTACAGTAAAAGCATCCATAGAAGTAATTCAAGATAAACTTGCGACTAAATGATTGGTAATGATATTGTAGACCTTAAACTTGCTTCTGTACAAAGTAATTGGCAGAGAAAAGGTTGGTTGCAAAAAATCTTTACCGAATCAGAACAAGATAGAATTTGGGATGCAGAAAATTCTAATCATATGGTATGGAAGTTATGGAGTATGAAAGAAGCGGCATACAAAGCGCATCAGCGACTTTTTTCACTGTCTCCTAAATACAATCCAAATGATTTTATTTGTACAGATTCTAATGTTATGGTGCATAATTATAACTATCAAACTGTTTCGAAACAAACAGAAAAGTACATATACACAATTGCATACACCGATCAATCTAATTTCATTTCAAAGGTATTTACAGATAAATCATTAGAGTACAAAAGTAAACTTGTGTACTATATTGCCGATGTAATGAATGTGAATCTATCTGCTGTGACTTTACAAAAAGATAGAAATGGTATTCCTTATGTCAAAATTGATAATAGGGTTACGGATATAGCTATTTCTTTGTCTAGTCATGGATCGTTTTCGGCTTTTACTATTGATTTATAATTCTACAGAGTGAGTTCTAATCTCTTTCATTTCTAATCTAAAAAAAATAGGGGGCATTGCCCCGTGAAATACCGTATTTACACCCTTACATAGCCTATGAATAGTTTATATATTTGTATAAGAGAAAATATAAAAAAACAACTCAAAATGATTACTCAACTAATAACTAAAGGGGAAGAAAAACGTGATGACAAAATTGATATTACACGTTTAAGAGAAATAAATATAGTGAATACTGGACTTATAACAACTTCAGAAAGATTGGCAAAAGCTTATAGTATAAATTTATAATAATTTTACTTCAAAATGGGAAAATCAAATGTAATATCCAGTTTGTTTTTTTCTCTTTCATCGTGAATATTTACATCAAAATCACTAGTATAAATAGTAGTCTTACCTAAAAGATTTTTGGTAATATCCAGAGTGAAATTTACAATAATTTCTTTAGTAACACCTTTGATTGTAAGGTCTCCTATCACTTTATAATTATTATTATCGAAATGGACTACTTCTCTACTTTCAAAAGCTATTTTGGGATACTTCTTTTTATAAAAAAACTTTTCCCACATCAGATGACCATCTCTTAAGAAGTTATCTGTGTCTAAAGTATTTACAAGAGCGGTTCCTTTAAAATAGGCATTATCCGAATCTTCTGGATTAAAAGATATCTTGAAATCTAAACCACTAATTGTTCCACTAGTTTCTTCAGAAAGAAAATCAAAAGATATTTTAGCATTTTTCTTATCAAACTCTAACTTAATAATATCATTGATTAAAGCATCTTCATGACGATCAGATCTATCAATAATTCCTTCAGAAGGAGGTGTAAATTGCCCATATCCAAAAGGGATCAACAAAACTAAAAAAAGAACTAAATTAAAGTAGGTTTTCATAACATATTTTGTTTTATAGGTATATTAATAATCAAGAATCATTCCAATCGCTTAAGCAAATCAACGATTGTAAAATAGATGAAAATCGAGTAAATAATTATAATTTGATGTTAACGTTTCTGCTAAATTCTAAAAAAAAATCTAACTTAGAAAGTAAATTAATTGTCAATCAGGTAATTAAACCATAAAAACTTACATATGGAAAATCAAAAAAAAGATAAACCCTGGTCAAAAAGAAGGTTCGCGGATTTCCAAAACAAGTATCGTCGATCTTCTAATTTCGGGTATGGATCCCAGAGAGATAAATTTCCTATCCTAGGTGATGGAGAGCTATCGGCTACTGAGAAAAAGAGTATAGGAGATACTAAAGCTACTAGCTAAAGGTTATTGTTTCACCTTTCTCATAGAAGCTTTTAGATATAACAGAATCCCAATAGAAATTGCTGCACAAATGGAGAAGCCTAAAAATAACGGTAACGCAGTATTTTCAACATATCTTCCTATGTAAGTGCTTATAGGAACCGCCATCATCGTGCTTACAAATCCAGTTAATGCAGCTGCTATTCCCGCAATATGGCCTACTGGCTCCATCGCCAGAGCTCTAAGGTTACCAAATAAAAATCCTATCGAAAAGAATTGCAATCCAAAGAAAATCAAGAGTATAATCACACTAGGATTTGTATCCCCATAAAATAAGATAATGTACAGCAATGAAATACCGAAGAATACATATAATGAAATAGAAACTAGTTTTTCCATTCCGTATTTTATAACCAAGGTACCATTCAAAAAAGTAGCTGTACCAATAGAGATTGCTAACAATGCAAAGATATATGGAAACTCTTCTTTGAGATGATATTGCTGTTCAAAAATTTGCTGAGAACTACTAAGGTACACCAAAAAAGAACCTACAATAAAGCCAGAAATAAGGGTGTAACCAATAGTGTTTTTATATTTAGCCAATTCTTTAACTCCATCTATAAAAATATGAGAAGAAAATTTAATACGCTTAGAAATTTCTAAGGTTTCAGTTTGTCGTTTCCAAAACCAAAAAGAGACTAATCCGCTAAATACTAGTTGAATATAAAATATTGCTTGCCAATTATAGTGATCTAATACTGATTTCCCTAAAGCAGGAGCAATAATAGGGACCAAAATAAAAACTACAGTAATAAATGACATAATACGCGCCATATAATCACCGCTATAAATATCTCGAATCATAGCAATAGCGATCGTTCTGGGAGCTGAAAGTCCGATACCTTGTAGAATTCTTCCAGTTATCATTACTGTAAGGCTAGTGGCATTAATACACATAAAACTAGCAACAATAAAGAGCAAAAACCCCATATAAACGACAGGTTTTCTACCAATACTATCCGAAATAGGGCCAAAAATAAGCGGACCTATACCAAGACCTAAAAAAATCATGGTAATCAATAATTGATTGTCCGCTAATTCCGTTGTACCAATATTAATTCCTATAATATCTAATGCAGGTAATAGTGCGTCAATCGCCAAAGCCACAATAGACATAAGCGAAGCCATTAGTACAATAAATTCTAACTGTGCATATTTCTTTTTGAGCATCTGGCAAAAGTAGCTCATTTAATAATACAGTCTAATAATCATCATTGCTATTTAACCTTTATTTAGTAGCAACAAGTTTTTAGTATTAAAACGCACTTTAATTCATCATAATTAGACAATTTATCTATTTTTTGATTAAAATCTTTCGATTAATTATCACTTTCCCATTTGTAATCTTTGCGATATATAATCCAATAGGTAAATGCCCTAAACTTATTGAACCGACTCCATTTTCTATTTGCTCTGTATAAACTGTTTGGCCAGCACTATTGAATATGTCTATTTTAGCAGTTTTTGAACCATCGATACTAACATGAAGCACATCTGAGAGTGGAATAGGGTAAAGATTAAGATTGGTCTTTTTTATTTCACCGGCTCCTGATCTAGAACTTTCGACTTTATCAAACCTCCATTGTTGATTTTGATTGGTGCTACTAGAGGTCCACAAATATACATTTTGATCAATATCGCCTCCGTGGTTTCCATCTAGTGAATAATTCGTTCCTCGTTTTTGTAAACGATAATGCCCTGAACCAGCATCTATTTTTTGCCATTGTTGCCCATAGTCAGAAGCATCACATTGCTGTAGTGTAACGTCTTGTCCGTTAGCTCCTCCGGATCCACCATCCAAACATACATTAGTATTGTATTTTTGATATGAATAATAACCTCCTCCACGATCAATTTCTGTCCACACTAAATTGTTATGCTGCACATTGGTGTACAATTCAATACTTCTGCCTGCAACTGCTCCGCTACCACCATCGATGGCAAAACCGGTAGCATTTCTCTTGACCAACTGGAAATTCCCTCCACCAGTTGTAAAAGCCTCTCCGTATACTTGTACTTCTGCCATAGACAATACACCCGTACCATTTATTTGTACTTTGATTATTTTTCCTGTGGCTCCTTCTGCATTTACAGTGATGGAAGGGTCAGGAGCAGAGGTGAAAGATTTAGAAAAAGTAGTATCACCATTCGAATTTATAACAGAGACGGTATAATTTGATAATCTATTTGCACAACAGTCGGTTCTATTAAAAACAATAATTTCATCTATATTATAACTGGACTCTAAATCTACTTGCCACCATGGGTTAGTTTCAGTTTCAGTATGAGTTACAGAATCTTCTGACCATCTCCCATTGGTATTATTGTCTATAGCTCTTGGAGCTGCTCCTCCATGTACTTGATTGGTGGATGACTGTGTGGCTGTACCACTTAAAGCTAGGTTATTTCTACCATCAGTATGATCATCATCCTTGGAAATTTTAATGCTATTAAGATTAAATGAATTAGAAACTCCACTAGCCAAAACTTTCATGTTTTGTACTCCTTTAGATAGTCTTACTCCTGTTTTAACAGTAAGATCATTCCATGATTGCATTCCTCCAGTTCCAGTTAAAGGTATTTCTCCTGTTTTATCGCTACCTCCAAATTCGAATTTTATTTTACCACTAGTATTGTTTGCAGCGTAGTTTATGGCAATATCATAGTTACCTGTCTCTGGCACATACACTGTATATGTTAACCACTCTCCAGACGCTATCCAACCTATATTATAACCACCTCCAGTACGTGTTTCTATGTCGACATTTTCATTAGTACGATATTGATTTCCAGAATTATTGGCAGAAGTATCGTGATAGGTTCTTCCTTCTCCATTAGTAGGAGAGTAGTCATAGTTTTCTGCCTCAATTGTCATAGGTAAAACGTTCATATTATAATCAGGTAATCCAGCGATAAATCCGCTTATAGGATCTCCGTGGCAACCTATTGGTCTTCTGAAAGTTAATCCTCCCCATCCAATCGCGTCATTAGTCCATCCGGCTCTTTCGTATCCATCAATATCTATAGATTTATCTCTTGCACGTAATGTCCATTTGGCTTCATTTTCAGATTTAAAACCTCTCCCGATATAATGTGCGGTGGACATCTCCCAATTAGGACGATTTCTTGTAAAATCACCTCTACCATCAGGACTTATAGATTTACTGTACCATCTTTCAGTTCTATCAAAACCTCGAAGAAAAGTATTTGGTTCCCAGGGAGAATTTTGATCAGGATAAGATGCTACTGATGATACATTATAACGTAATGAATATTCTAGACCTAATAATAAACGATCATTTTCGTGGCTATATAAATCATCTCCTTGATTCCACGCCATTTCTGCCATAGAGTTTAATAACCCTAGACCAAATAAGACGTGTGCTTGATCTCTGGAAGATTCTTGACATTGCCCTGTCTCATAAATGTAATGAGTCATTACTTCATTATACCCATAATCAGTAATAGAGTTTCCTTGCGAAGTATTATAGGTATCTGCATGATCTCCTGAATCAATAAGGTCTGTATGTGTTCTAGGACCTGAAGGATACGATAAGTCATCAGAGCGATGTGATTGTCCTTTTATATATCTAAGTGCACGATCGTACATAATTTCATTATCCAGAAAGATTCCCATTGCCATAACTGTTCGCCAACCGGATAAACCTTGATTCCCGTGACGTCCTGGATCCCCTTGATAAGAACTCCAATAGAATGTACTGTTAGACCTAATATCATTAGGTACTGTTGTTGCTGAATAACCAGGATATACCAGCATATCTTTAAATTTCTGCATATCAGAAGTTTTCCATTCAGAGTAGGTGCTTTTTATGATTTCTGCCGCTTCTATCATAATGTAACCTACACCACCGCTCAATGCTTCTGTTCCATTACTGGTAACAGAGGTAAGGTTAGACCAAGCTTTGAAAATCTCTATAGCTTTTTCTGCATGCCTTGGATCTTCTGTAATATACCATCTAATAGCATTATAGTATGCTGCTCTAATATCACTGTTCCAAGCGCCATAGTTAGTTCTAGGAGAGTCTCTGGCTAATATAGTAAAGCTTTCATCCCCTTGAACAGTATATCTAAAACTCGCCTTAGAGTCCGCTATCATATTTTGGTAAGAAGTATACCAAGGATCGATTTGGGCTTCAACCATATATTTTATACGATCCAAATCTGACTTTTTATGTGATATTCCCGGATGTACCATCTGAGCTTCTATAAAATGAATGGCTATAAAATTAAAAAGTAAAAACAATAAGGTTTTTCTAATTGGATAAGAGTATTTCATTAGTATAAGTTAAGTTGTTACAATATATATTGGTTAATAAAGAATTAATTGGTTGACCAATTAATCAAATGTATATAATCATTGAGTGTAGGTTGATACTACTTTAGAATTCGTAAGCAGTTTTTTAGAATACGCTAGAAATAACCCTTCTTAAACTCTGAAATTGAATCAAAATAGAAGTGGTCAATCGAATAGTAAGAAATAAAATTCGTAAATTACCATATAATGGTAATTGTTAAGTCATTGTAAAGTAATAAGATAGAAGGATGAGGGCTTTAGTTTTTATATTAATTACAGGAAGTGTATTGATCGGATGTACTAGTTCGAAAAAAATAATAGAACCTAACGCAAAAAGTGAAACTTTAGAAGCAATGATTAACAAGAAAGCATTTGCTATAGAGTCAGATTGGATGTATCCAATGGCTACGGCCAGTATGAATGCTATTGCAAACAGTGGATTGCTTCCTCCAGGAAGTTCTACAAATAGTATTAATCTTATAGGAAATCCAAATTATTTAAAAGTTTATGGGGATAGTATTGCAATAGATTTGCCGTTTTACGGAGGGCGACAATTAGCTGGTTCGTATGGAAGTAATCAAGGGGGTATTGTTTTTAAAGGAATACCAGATCAATATGAAGTGACAAAAGATAAAAAAAAACAACGGCATACGATCAAGTTTAGAGTAAAGAATAACAGTGAATCTTATAGAGTGATCATCACATTATATCCTAATTGGGGTACTAATATTACTATAAATAGCAGTCATCTAACATCCATACGATATAGAGGAACTGTATTCGTTCCAGAGGATGATAGTGTTGTTGTGACAAATTAGTAGTTAGCTATTAGACTTTTTGAATTAAGTATTTGATAAGTGAGTCATTTATTTGTTCATATTTAAAAAGAAGGGAAGTAACATGGAGGTTTTCCTAAATCCAATTACCCTAAACTTTAATACTGTTCCCTAGCTCCTCAATGTCTTCTATATAAGTTTGATAAAATTCTTCTACATAAGGTCTTCTGCTATTATATCCTTGTGATAAAAGTTCTTTTGATATCTCCAAATATTTAATAATTCCTGATTGTTTTCTATGAAGGGCTTTCATCGTTTTTGCTTTCCAATAAAAAAGATCCGCATTTTTGTTATGTTTTATTCCTAAATCAAATTTTTCCAGTGCCTTTTCTAAATCACCGGTTTCAAAATAAGTAATGCCATAGTACATAAAAGCTCTACTTTCTATATAATTTAAATCCCCAGATTTAGATTCGTGTTCAAAAAATTTCTTGAAATACTCTTGAGCTCTAGGGTAATCCTTTTTCATCATATAAGCTATACCTCTCATAAAGTCAATATTCTCTGACTGCGGATAATCAACAAAATTTGGAGTAAGCGCATCTAATTCATCAAAATCCTTAATAGCATTATCATAATCTCTATAAAAATATAAGTATAAATATCCACGATATCCTTGCCAAGATTCGGGATCAAGTGATACTGCTTTAGCATATTTTTTTATCGCCTCCGTATTGACACCTCTTTTTACTCTAGAAGCACCCATTTCTCTATAGATATCAGAAAAAGTAGGGTCGAATATTTTAGCTTCTTCTATTAAAAAATGTTCTTCTGGTGAACCTTGATAGGTGGGGCCTTTCAATCCTTCTATAAATTGTTTAGCATATTTTTTTGATTCCGTTTCATCAAATTCTTTTTTATACAATTGTGGTTGTTGACTACAAGAACTCATCAACAATGCAGCACAAAAAATACTAAGGCAAAATGTCTTGAATTTCTCCATTTTTTAAAATAAAAGTTATATAGAAATATGAATCTCTGTTCTTGTTTCTGATAATCACTGGTTTCCATTGTTTTACATGAGAAAGAATATCATATAAGTGAGCTATTGTTTCCTTAGAGAATTGTTTCTTGTTATAATCGAAATCAGCTGATTCATCAGTTATGAATTTACCTGCTATGCCATTACAATTGATTACAAACCTAAAGGTTAAGTATCCTGATTCATTATTTAATTTGTTAGTATCCAGTTTACTGTATACCAACTTTTTTAGTTTTCCTTTTCCGCCAATAAATCCTGCACGATCATTGCGTCCATTATAATAATCAGCAATTAATTTATGTGGTAAGCAAATCGCTAATTCTTTGTCTTTATCAATAGTTTTATCAAAATCAATATAGCCAACGCGTTTTATAGTATGATTAGACAATTTTTCAAATTCTGAGGGCAATAGTTGCTCTACCAAAATTCTTTCTATAACATCTTTATCTGTAATAAGAGTAGATGAATATAATCCCAAGTCTTGAACATAAATGCTACGAGAGCTTAATTGTAATGTATCACTAAAGATTTTTCCAAAAGTAGTAATATTGGTAGTATTTTGCTCTACTATTTTAGCGGGTTTGTTTTGTATAATAGTGTCTTTAACCATCGTACTAGACTGATGGATGTTCCTGGACAAAGAATCTTTATTTTTCAGACTTGTTCTATAATGAACAGTATCTTTTTTAAAGGTTAAATAAGTAGTTTCATTATTAGGATAAAAAGCTACCAATGTGTCTGCTAGATAATATCGCTTATAATTAGTTTCTATAATCTCTCTCTCTTCAATTTTAAACTGTTTATATGATTGCAATTGAAAGGAAGGACTAAACGCTTTTTTACTATATATAGAATCATTAATTTTTTCAATCAAAGAATAATCAAGAATAGTTTTTTTACTCTGCTGATTTTTTGGATAGATGTTTATATAGTATTTGTTAACGATACCATTATTACCAGCACCTTGAGGGATAAAAAAATTTTCAATTCTATCATAGGTTTTATTGCAAGAATAGAATACAAAACATAAAAAGAATAGAAGTAATTTTTGGTTCATTTAGATTGGTAATGGTTGTGCAATAAAGGTAATCTTAATTTTTGAAACCGATACGTAGTGAACTATGCTTCTTTTTAAAAACAGTAACATATTAACTACTTATGACATTAATAATAAAGGCGGATACCGAAAAGCCAAAAGAGTAGGTACACATTTAATTAATTTTAATTTAGCTTAATTATGAAAAAATCAATTTTAAATTTGGAAGGGGTAAAGGTCATAAAAAGATCAGAACTAAAAACTCTAAACAGAACAGAGCAGAAAACCATTCATGGTGGAAGTGATTGTTATTTTGAATGGGATTATTGTGATAGCGGTGGTTGGGATTATTTTGATTATTGTATGCAAATGTTAGGTTGTGGATAGACTTTTAGGAATTAAGCGGCCAGTATGGTCGCTTTTTTTATGTTTATTATATGTTTTTGTAATTAATATAGTCTTTGTTCCAGAATTATGAATACAAAATCAAAAAGACACCTAACATAATACCAAAAAGAGGGATTAGTTTTTTTCTCTTATTCTTTTCTTTAAAGATAAGACCACCTATAACAACTGCTATAAGTATCTGACTGCGTTTTATAGCAGATAACAACATAATCAATGCTTCGGGATCTTGTAGTGCTTTAAAATAAAAATAATCTGCTGCTTGTAATAAAATACCAACAGCTACAATGGTCCAACGCCATGTAAATTTCTTTCTTTTTTCTGCATTAGTAAACCAAGTAAGCGACAAAATCACTAATAGAATTAGAACTGTATAGAAACAAAACCAAAATTGTAACGTCTGAGGAGTAAGTGATAAATTCTGAATTAAAAATTTATCATACAAACCACTAGATGCGCCTAGGAATGTAGCACCAATGATAGCAAATATCCATTTATTTCGTTTAAAATTAATACCTTCCTTTTTACCTATTCTAGAGTATAATACAACAGAAAATATAATGAGAAAGAAACCAATCCATTGTAAGAAATTAGGTCGTTCTTGATAAATCAGAATAGCACCAATGAAGGTGAAAAAAGGACCAGCAGAACGTATTGGAGTTACAATGGTTATTGGTAAGTGTTTTAAAGCTTGATATGCTAAAATCCAAGATGTGGCCATAATCATAGACTTTATAAAAATAAACCCGTGAGTTTGCCAAGGAATACTGTCAATATAAAAACCGATTTGTTTTGTGAAATCAGGGTAATATTGTGAACCTATAAAAAATGGGAGAAGTAATAGGAACCCTGAACCTATAGTGCCTAGCAGTACAGGAAAAACCTCATTTCCTTGTACAGCATGTTTTTTACATAAATTATGTAATCCTAAAAAAAGTGCGGCCAATAAACCTAAATACATCCACATGTCGCGAATATAGTTTTTTAAGTTATTTTGTAATTACAATACAGAAATTATCTTGTAGCATTATTCTAGGTTATTATTTATGCTAGAAGGTCTCTGAAGCAATCTAAAGTTTATTTAAAACATATTTATCTATAGAAAAGCCATTTACCTTATAATCAATGATCATATGATTATCCTGAGTTCGATTAATCCCAAGCACGTCAGTTTGAGTGAAATTCTGATAAGAATTTTGTATCGAAAACAAGCGTTTTGGATTTAAAAACCTATTCTCGATAGCTCTGCTGAGCTTGTCGAAGTACACTTTTCCTTTGTAAAAGCACTCGAATTGACGGTTTTTAAATCCAATACATTAATAATTGAACTTAGGTTATTATCTATTTTGCAACTATAAAATCTATTGAATTTTTAGTTAGATAGTCATATATTTGGGTTTAAAATATATGTATGTCCTTCAATAATCCATTACTATTTTTTATTTGTGCAGTAGGTGTTTTTAATGGGTTTTTAGTAAGTTTTTATTTTCTTTTTTTGAGTAAACAAAAACGAGTTCAGAATTTATTTTTTGGACTATTAGTAGTAATGCTTAGTCTTCGTATAGGTAAATCTGTATACATTATTTTTACTCCCGTTGAGGAAAAAGGTTTATTAATTCCTCAACTAGGTTTGTCTGCCTGTTTCTTAATTGGAATCTCTTTATATTATTATTTAAAGTCTTCAGTAATCAACGCGAAACAACTTTTGAATTCCTGGAAAATACACTTTTCTTTATTGTTTTTGATTGTACTCATTGTAGGTATTGTAAAACCTTATGAAACAAATGTATATTTCTGGAATACTTATTTTATACATTTTATTTATTTCGTTTGGGGAATGTATCTTATTCTTTCGAGCTATGTTTTACGATATATTTTTAAAAAGATAGTGAGTACAACACAAAAATGCACTACGGCAGAACTTTGGTTAGTTGCTGTTTTTATTGGTAATGTTCTTATTTTTATAGCCTACATGATTGGCTATTTCTATTTGTATCTGATAGGAACGATTACTTTTTCGGTAGTATTCTATGCATTGTTATTCTTTTTTCTGTTTAAGAAAAATAGAGAAACTATTTTTCAAGATATTCCTGAAAAATATAGTGCTAAAAAGATAGAAGCAAAAGAGGCACAATTTTTAATTGAGCAATTGAATACGCTCATGCAAGAAAAAGAATTATATAAAGAAACAGATGTCAAATTACAATATGTAGCTAAAAATATCCATATTTCTACTCATAAATTATCTCAATTATTAAATGATAACCTAGGAAAAAGTTTTGCATCATTTATTAATGATCATAGAATAGAAGAAGCAAAGCGATTATTAGTAAGTAATAATCAATTTACATTAGAGACTATTGGTTTTGAAGCAGGATTCTCCTCTAAATCAAATTTTTACGCTACTTTCAAGAAAGTTGTTGGTAAGACTCCTTCAGAATTTCAAAAGCAATTTTCACAAGAATAATACTCCAATTTTATAATTCTGGACACCTAAATTATAACCTGTCATTTTAAATTAATGTCATTTTAAGAGGTTTGAATAAATTTTTAAATCTTTTATTATGAAATCATATGTATTTACATTCATACTTGTATGTATTGTTCAATTTTCTAACGCACAATCGGAGACTTCTCTTATTGAAAAAACACTAAAAGACTATATTGATGGAAGTTCTTATAATAAGATTCCTCAATTAGAAAGTGCATTTACTAAGGATGCTACACTTTATCTTACCACCAAAGAAGGTTCTTTTGCTCGATTCACTCCTACAGAATACTCTGGATTCTTTAAGAATAAAGATGCTGGATCGTTTAATGGGCGTTACGGAAAAATTTTGGCTATAGAAATTGTAAATGATATTGCGACAGCAAAGGTGGAGATCTCTTTTCCAGAAAAAAATATGTTATACATAGATCTTTTCTTGCTAAAAAAGAAAGATGACGCATGGAAAATTATTAGTAAAACCGCGACGAGAGTTGATAAAAACAACTAAGATGAAATATTACATTACACTGTTAATAGCAGTAATGTCATCATCTTTCTTTGCACAAGATTCAGCCATTAAGTTTATAGATAAAACCATCGAAGTTGATGGGAAAATAGATGAAGATGTTTGGCGGTTAGTACCTGAATACACTAATTTCTATAATTATTTACCTACAGATGAAGGTCTTGCAGAAAATCAAACTTCTGTAAAGCTATTCCATAATGGTGTTTATTTATTCGTAAGTGCTATTTATAATGATACTACAGAAAGGACACAAGTAAGTACCTTAAAAAGGGATGTGCCAATTGGTCTGAGTGATGGTTTTGTCCTAGTTTTAGACACCCAAAACCAAGAACAGAATGCTTCTTTTTTTGGATTAAATTCTTTAGGTAATCAAACTGATGGATTAATAGGCAGAGACAGTGAAGGATATACCATGGATTTTAACTGGAATACCATATGGAAATCTAAGGCATTATTAAACGATACAAAAAAACAATATGAAATGGCCATACCATTAAAAGCATTAAATTATAATACTAATAACGCTGTTTTTGGGGTTCAGTTTTATGTTCGTGATATTAAAAATAATTCTTGGACTATTTTTAAAAATGTAAAACGGAACTTTACAAATTTTGATTTACGATTTACTGAAAAATTTAAGGTGGAAAATCTACCTAATAAAACACCTTCTAAGTTCACCGTAACTCCTTCAATTACTACGAATTATCAAAATGATAGTGTCGTAGATGAAGAAACAAAGACATTTACACCAAGCCTGGATGTACAATATAATGTTACATCTTCTTTAAAATTGGACTTAACGATAAATCCAGATTTTTCTCAAATTGATGTGGATCAACAAGTCACAAATTTATCTCGGTTCTCTATTTTTTTTCCTGAACGCAGGAACTTCTTTTTAGAGAATAGTGATTTGTTTTCTAATTTAGGCGTTTTTGGCGTTAATCCTTTTTACTCGAGGAGGATAGGAGCAAATAGTGGTATTCAGTTTGGAATAAAACTCTCAGGAAATATAGCTCCAAAAACCAGAATAGGTTTTTTAAATGTGCAAACGAGTAAGGAGGAAGATATAGCTTCCCAAAATTATGGAGTATTGGTTACAGAGCAACAAGTAACAAAAAACATTACAACAACAGGGTACTTTATTAATAGACAGGAAACTGATAAATTAGAATTTATTGATGATTACAATAGAGTAGCAGGTTTAAATGTACGATACACCTCTTCGAATAATAAATGGATTAGTGAAGCCAATTATGGTATAAGTTTTAACGATGGAATTTCTAGAAACACTAGTTTTTATAATGCGGGTATATCTTATAACAAGCGAGGGTTGAACTGGAATACTTCTATAAAAAGGGTAGAAGAAAACTATATCACAGATGTTGGGTTTACTCCAAGATTATTTAATTATGATGCTATTAATGATGTACAAATAAGAGAAGGGTATATTCAAACATCATCCGGGATAGAATACGAAGCTTTTTATCAAACATCGAGCATCATAAATTCCATTCGTTTTGTAAATTATGGTCTTAATAATTACTTTGATGAAAGCGGTAGATTAACGCAATCTCAAAATTTCTTTAATTCGGCTGTTTTCTTTAAAAATTTATCTGCCTTGTATTTTGTAATTAACTATGACTATATAGATCTAAAATATGGTTTTGATCCATTAGGAAACGGAAACTCATTAGCACCTGATATTTATCGCTTTGGGGTTTTAAAAGTAGGGTACAACTCAGCTAATAATCAAACATTTAGATATCGTTTTAATCTACAAAGAGGAACTTATTATAATGGGAAACGAACCGTAGGTGGCGCTTATCTTAATTATCAATTATTACCTTTTGCCAATGTAGAATTATCTTATGACGTAAACTCCATTGATTTACCAGCACTTGGTAAAGAAACATTTCATTTAGCACGTTTTACTGGACAAATATTTTTTAGTAATAGGATAAATTGGACTACGTATGTACAATTTAATACCCAAGGCGATAACTTCAATATTAATAGTAGGTTACAATGGGAGTACAAACCTTTATCATATGCATATCTAGTGGTTACTAATAATTATAATGAACGAATAGAGTCTGAAAACTGGGGAATAGCTTTAAAAATTAATTATAGATTAGATTTCTGAAAAAACAAAAAGATATCTTATTAGATTGCTATCTTAGTAATAATTCCATCATATCCGGCTCCATAGATTTTATCTTTTAATACAATTATATCTTGCATAAAATTGTTTGATTTAAATATTTCTTTAATTTCATAAGATTCCTGATCAATGGATAGTACCATATTATCCTCTCCACAGGTTATGATGCTTTCTTTATAAAAAACAATTGATCGAATAATATCATTATGGACTTTTATTTTATGTACGTGTCCAGTGTCAATAGAAAATCGAAGCAGTTTTCCATCCTTTGATCCTATATAAATGATATTTTTCTTCAATTCACTTAAGCAAAATAATGAATGATCGTTAGTATACAAGCATTCAGTAATTCCCAACTGTATATTTGTTATATGTACTGTACAATCTTCACTACATGTAATAATGGTTTCATCATTTATAATAGATAGATCCCATATCCAACCGTTATGAATTTTTATTGTTTTTAAAATACGTAAATCGAAGTTTAACTTATACAATTTACCGCTAGTTCCAACTGCAAAAACCTCTTTGTTTTTATTTACTCTTATATTTAGAATCATCTCATCAAAAGTTATAGCAGATAAAACCTCACCTGATAAATTCCATCTTTTCACTGTGAAATCTCTTGAACAAGAAATAAACTCAGATTCATTAAAACGAACCATTTTAAGTACCGATTTAGAATTAACACTAATGCTGTTTTTTAATTCAAGATCAGTGTTCCATAATTTTATCTTAGTATCCCTTCCACAGCTTAAAATATTTTCTTGATTTAACTCTAATAAGTTCCAAATATACCCATCGTGATGCGTGTTATCGCTTATTCTTTTAATTATGACATCGGTTCTAAGGATATACTTATTTCCGTTGGTAACTAAAGTTCCTTTATGCCATAACTTGTGATCAAAAATGACTAATTTACCTTTCTTTGGAATAATTGTTTTTATAGGGTTTTCATCCTTTTTAGAGCTATAAAATTCGGTATTTCCCCCATCAAAAGATTCATTTCCATTAAGATATAATAGAAATGTAAATCTAGATTCTGAAATAGCATTTGGATAGTAAATTCCATCTTGATGTTTCGAAAATAATTGACCTTTTTGATATTTACAGAATCTAATTCGTTCATTTATACCAACAATTTTATCTTTTATTTCTTTTTTAAGAGCTTTTACTTTTTTTAACTTACTAAATAGTTTTGAAGATAATAAGCCATTATCTTCTACGAGGCGATCATTGTTTCTATAATAGGCTGGATAATGACCAATCGCAGCTTCAAAATTTTCAATTCTTGGTTCTAATACTTTTTGCACTTCTTTTTTAGTTAGAAAATGATCAATTTCTAAAACAAGTAAATCATTTATGGTTGTACTGATATACATAATGAGAATTTAGGGATTTCCATGAAACAAAGTTCTTAGAAATATAAATTATAAGCATTGATGTATGGTAAGATTTACTTTTTAAGAGGTAATTTTCGGATTCTACTTAACGATTCTGGGGTAACACCTAGATATGATGCTATATAATGATGCGGAATTAAGTTAAGTAGATTAGGATAGAGTTTATTAAAAATATCATATCTCTCAGAAGCACTTTGATACTGTAATGATTCTATTCTTTCTATAGCTAACACATAATTGAACTCAGCTATTAATCTGCCAAAAGTATTAAAAGATTCACTTATATTATATAATGATGTCCAATCAGTATATAAGATTGAAATCAATTTACCTGGCACAATACATTCAATAATTTCAGTACTTGGTTTATCTTTCAAAAGGCTTACAAAGGAAGCAACTAGTGGGTTTCTGGATTCATAATTGAAATAACTTGTAATTTCTTTTCCATCTTTTAATTGATAGACTCTATAAACTCCTGAAACAACAAATTTTAAATATTTACAAACCTGTCCTTCCCTAATTATAGTATCGTTCTTATCATAGCTCACGATAGATAATTTAGATTGGAGTCGTTCTATATCTGTTTCTGAAAGATCAACCCACTTAGAAATGAAAGTAATTAATTTTTGATATTCTTTAAGTTCATTCATTTTTAAAAAACAACATACACGTTAACAATAAAACTAAAAACTATTATGTTCAAATCAATTTATATAAAGTAGTATCATCCATAACTTATTTAAAAGTATATCGTTGTTCTTCTGCAGAAGATGCGTTTAGTAATTGGTTAAATGTCTTAATAGTATTAAAATTATGTGTAATTTCTCCAGATACAGCTATTCCAGAAATACCAGTTTTTAATATGTCAATGACGTCTTCTGTAGTGATGCCACCGATACCTATAATTGGTGTTTTGGTTTTTAAGGCTTCTACGATTGAAGCATAACCACTTATACCCAAAACTGGACTTAAATTATCTTTGGTGGTTGTAAATCTAAAAGGCCCTAAACCAATATAATCAATTTCTTTACTAATTAATATTTCGCAATCTTGTAATGTATTTGCTGTTCCTCCAATAACTTGCCAAGTGTATAAATGTGTTCTAGCAATAGTGGGGCAGGAATCGGTTTTCCCTAAATGCACACCATCTGCTTTAACTTCTTTTGCTATTTTATAATGATCATTAATAATTAATCTTGTCTGAAAATGAGCAGTAATTTCTCTCGCTTCATTAGCAAATTTTAAAAGTTTTTTTTCTGAAATATTTTTTAAACGTAATTGCACTAACTCTGCACCAGAAGTACACGCTTTTTGGATGTTCTCTACATGCTCTTTTGGAGTATTTCCCTGCGATATATAATGTAATTTAGGTATAATCATTTGTTAGCTGTGTTATTATAAAAAGCTGATAGATATTTATGTAGCTACTGTTTTAGAGTATTCCATAAAACTAGATTCAAAACGTTTTAGTTTTGGAGGGATTTTTTCTGAGTATAATATATACTGACATTTTTTAATACCTCGAGTGATGGAAAGTATAGAAGTATATGCTGAGTTTTGAACTAAAAATTCGGCGTCGTCTACACTAAAAATCTTTAATTGAGAAGTGCTTACGCCATTTGATAACAATAACTTATTCATTGAAGTAGGCGTAGAAATAAGAATATCGATACCCTCGAATATTTCTGATTTCTGTAAATCAATATGAAGCTTTTCATGTCCTACATAAATTCGTAACGAGTTATGCTTAGTATAAGCTAAAAAAACATCATATAGCTCTAAAGCTCTTTCTGTGTTTTCTACAAGAACTATTGCCCTTGGTGCATTTCCTACCGCTTCACATTTTAACTTTTGCAAAGTAGTAAGTATAAGGGTAGTCGTTTTCCCACTGTCTTTTGAAGCTGAACAAAAGACATTAGCACCACTTTTTATTATCGGAATACTTTTACTCTGAAAAGGAGTGGCAGTTGTAATTTCTCGATGCGCTAGCATCTCTTTTATATGGGAATGTAATTTTTTAAAAGGCATAGGAATTAAAGAAATAATTATTTAGCGTAATATTCTTAATTGTTATTATGGTAAGAAACAAAGATACTACCTAGAAATGGAATAAATGAATAATTACTTTTTGTAATCTAAAGTACTAGCGTAGTAAACTTAAAAAATATAGAAACTAAGTTATCAGAAAAATTAAAAAAAGAGCAAGATATGCACTTAGTAAAAATCGATTAAACTCAGATAAATCCTTTAGAATTGCCAGAGACATCCTAAAAATTTACGCTTATCGTATTTTAAATATAACAAAATTATCAATATTGTAATTTTTTAAGAATAAAATTAACATTTACATAATTAATTAAATATATTTGCGCCACAACTAATTTATTATTCACGCATAATACTTTTTAAACTATTTAACACAAATCATTTAATCTAAAACCTAAAAATGAAAACTCAACTAAGCTTTACAAAAAGAACTTTATGGCTATTGGCCATAACAATTATGACTACTGTCGCCTTGCAGGCACAGCAGGTTATTAATGCAACTTTACAAAACGATGGTAGAACAAGACAGTACCGTCTTTATATCCCCGCAAGTTACGATGCGAGTACACCAACTCCTTTAATTTTAAATTATCACGGATTTACTAATAATATCGATACGCAATATAATCAGAGTGATTTTAGACAATTAGCAGAAGACAATCAATTCATATTTGCAACACCACAAGGTCTAGGTTTTCTTGCCGGATGGGCAATCAATAATAATTTTGGTGGCAATGAAGATGATCTAGGGTTTTCTGATGCTTTGATTGATAAAATCCAAGATGATTATAATATCAATGAGAAGCGAATTTATGCAACGGGGTTCTCTAACGGAGGCTTTTTTAGTTATAGATTAGCCTGTGAATTAAGCCCTAGAATCGCTGCAGTAGCTTCTGTTGCAGGTAGTATGACTAGATCTTGGATTAATAATAATCAATGTCAACCCCAACATCCAACAGCGGTATTACAAATAACAGGTACTAATGATAATGTAATTTCTATAAACGGTAACGGAAGTAATGAACCTATACAGGACGTAATGGAGTACTGGTCTGCTGTTAATAATGGTGATTCTACACCAGATGTAATTCAATTAGGAGGTGGATCCACGCGTTCTATTTGGGATAATGGTGATAATGGTGTGACGGCAGAATTTATTAGAGTTCAAGGAAAAGGACATAGCTGGAACGGTGGAAATGTAAATACTTCTCAAGAGGTTTGGAATTTCTTTTCTCGATTTGATATAGACGGAGCAATAGATGGTACTCCGCCACCGCCACCTGTAACTTGTACTACTACAATATCTTCTTTCCCTTTTAATGAAAGCTTCGAGAGCAGTTTAGGACAATGGTCGCAATCCACGGATGATGATATAAACTGGACAAGAGATTCTGGAGGTACACCTTCTAACAGTACAGGACCTTCTAGTGGAGCAGATGGTAATTTTTATCTTTATGTAGAAGCATCTGGTAATGGTACTGGTTTCCCTAATAAAAGAGCCATACTTAATTCCCCTTGTTTAGATTTTAGTAGTGTAAATACTCCAACGCTTAACTTTCAGTATCATATGTTTGGTAGCGCTATTAATAGTTTAACAGTGGAAGCACGAACAGACAATACGGGAAACTGGTTATCTGTATTTAATAGATCTGGAGATCAAGGAAATATCTGGAATGGTATAAGTATAGATTTATCAGATTATGCGGGTGACTCAAGTGTTCAGCTACGATTTAATGTAGTAACTGGTTCTGGTGGTAGTGGATGGCAAAGTGATATCGCTATTGATGCTGTATCTATCCAGAATGGTACTGTAGACCCAGGACCAACATGTAATAGCATTGATTTTAATGATTTTACAATTACTTCCTTTTCTAATCAGGACAATGCAGGTAATTTCTCTATAGAAAGTGGAGGAGATGCATTATCATTATCTAACAATACCTGGAAATTCATTGGTCTTAATTATAATGTTACGGCTAATACAGTGATCGAGTTTGATTTTAGTAGTACATCACAGGGAGAGATTCATGCTGTAGGTTTTGAAAATGACAATTCGTTAACATCATCACGTTATTTTAAAGTACATGGTACTCAGAATTATGGTGTAACTAACTTTGATAACTACTCATCTGGTACTACTACCTATGTAATTCCTGTTGGAAGTTTCTATACAGGATCTATGGATAGATTAGTATTTATTAATGATAATGATGGTGGTTCAGGAAATAATTCAATTTTTTCGAATGTGAAAATATATGAAGGTTCTTGTGGAGGATCTCTAATAGCAGAAAGAGCTAATGATTTCACAAATGTAACACCAATTTTGGGTACAGAAGGTGAAGGTATTGGTGCGATTAAAATGACTCCTAATCCTACTCGCGATCTATTTTCTTTAAACCTTAACTCAGAAAGTACCGTAGAGACTATGATAAGTATTTACACACTATTAGGTCAGAAAAAATATGAAGCTAGATTACAATCTGGTGTAAACAATTTCTCTGCTAATAACTTAGGACTTAGTTCAGGGATTTATGTTGTGAAAATTAAATCCGAAGGAGAGGATGAAATTGCTAAAAAATTAATTGTTAGATAATAAACAAAACAATTATAGATTAAGGGCATACAAAAGATGCTTCAGTATTTTTACTGGGGCATCTTTTCTTTTTACTAGTTCTCTAAAAGTTTTAGACTATAAAGAATACTGAAAATCGGAAGTAACATTTCTTATATTTGTTAAACTAACTACGATCATTTGGAATTCAGTAAAAACTTGTTGTTCTTTTTTAGTGCTTTAGGAGCTTTTAATGGGCTTTTTTTGAGTCTATATTTTAGTTTTTTAATTAAGAATAGGAGCAGAGCCACTCATTTTCTAGCAGCTTTGTTATTTGTAATTAGTGTACGCGTTACCAAATCTGTTTTCTTAACGTTTTATCCAGGTACATCTTCTGCGTTTGTAAGTATAGGACTAACAGCCTGTTTTCTAATAGGTCCATTTTTATATTTGTATACCAAAATTGCAATAAACCCTCATAAAGTTCATAAATGGAATTGGTTGTTTCATATTATTCCAGTATTGCTATTTATGACTGTTATTAGTATCGAATATCCCTATAGAGAATATAGACATTTGTGGTGGCGCAGTCCTCCTAGAATTTTTGGAATGCTCTTATTTACCCAATGGACACTATATACAATAGCTGCTATGTATCAGGCCAGGAATACGTTTAAGACACTCTGGAGTACAACAAAAAAGATGACTACACAAGATTTCTGGATTATTAATATTGTCACAGGTGGTTTTATTATTTGGTTAGCGTATAATACTACTACGTATACCTCATATATTGTTGGTGCTTTATCATTTTCGTTTACGTTTTATATCACTTTAGTTATCTGGATTATAAAACGAAGAAAAAGTACACTGACATTTCTTACACCAACGGTAAAATATGCAAATAGAAAGATTGATCAAGAAAAAGCTATTTCGATTGCAGATAAGTTAGATACCTTATTTATAGAGGAAGAAATACATCGCAATCCCAACTTAAAGTTATTGGATGTTGCTAATCAGCTTCATATAAAATCTCATGAACTCTCTCAATATCTAAACGATAATTTGGGATTAAGTTTTTCACATTATATAAATACGCATCGTGTAAAAACAGCTACAAAATTGATTCAAACCAATACGTTACTAACGTTAGAAGCTATCGGAAATGAATGTGGTTTTAAATCAAATTCTACTTTTTATACTGCTTTTAAAAAACAAGAAGGAATGACACCATCACAGTTTAAGAAATCCTGGGACTAACCGTGGTTTTTTCTTCGGAATTATAAATCCGAAGGACAAGAAGCTTTTTTTATATGTTGTTTTTCAAGGTTTCGCATAGATTCGCATTCGAAATCAATCTTATAAAAAAATGAACAATGAAAAATTTATTTGTAGTATTCTTATGTTTAATTAGTTTTGAAATAACACTTGCACAATCAGACGAAGATCAAATTACTGCCACCCTTTTGGATTACATAGAAGGAACAGCTAATGGCGAACCAGAACGAATAAAAAATGCCTTTCATGAAGATCTGAATTTGTATTCCATTTCTAACGATATGCTGAGTATTACTTCTGGTAAAAAATATATTGGTTATTTTAAAGAAGGGCAAAAGCAAGATAGAGTAGGCAAGATCGTTTCTATTGATGTGGTCAATAATGCTGCCATGGCCAAAGTAGAAATTGATGTCCCAACCAGAAAGCGACTTTATACAGATTATATGATGCTATTAAAGGTAAAGGGAACATGGAAAATTATCCATAAATCATATACTCATATTAGTTATTAAGTGAATCCACTTTTAGATTTTTGATATGTAGAATTGTAATGTATTTCAATTTATATTGTTTATGGATCCGGATTCCAGTAAAATAACTCTAATAGAAAATTATCGTTAATAACTTAAAAACAGGTGTTTACACCTGTTTTTGGTTAAAAAAGTCTTTCTTATATTTAAATGCTTCAATCGTTATCCTAAAATCCCCCAAAGTCTTGAAAATATAAAAGTTGGTAAGGCCCCATAAAGGTAATAGACAATTTACAGTACATTTTTAAAAATAACTAAAAAGTCATAAGAATATGAAAAGAAACGAACAATGGGGTGATAAAGCAGCCGATTTAGAGGCAGAAAATGGGAGGTTTAAGCAGGAAAAATATAATAAACAAATTAAATCTAAAAGTTATACCTATCAAAAAAGTAAGAGAAAATCTAACAGTTTTTTTAGTTTGATGTTTAAAGCATTTCTAATTGTTTTTATTATTTGGTTCATCACAACCATAATGAAATAATAATGGATATTTCTTTTTAGTTATAAAGCTAAAGTGATCATATATAGCAGAGTAGGGGAACAATAGTAAGTTATTTTTTAACTAATATTTAAAATCTGTATAATTTAATTCTAAAAAAATGGGAAATAAGGATAGGGTTCTGACATGTGTAAATTGTAGTAAATGTGTGATTTTTAATATAAATGATGGTTCTTTTGTTGAATGTGCACTATGCGGTTACAATCAACCGATAAACTTTGAGGGATACAGAGGTAAGAGTTTCTTCTATCAATTAGATCAAAATGATCTTTCATAAATATAAGTTGCTATATATGCGATTTATAAGTATCAACAAAATGTAATTGTTTTGATCTTTTTAACGAATTTTAATCTTTGGCTAAAAGCGAAAGCCTTTCTACAGTTTCTTTAAAAAATTTGAATTTCAAAAGTTTCTTATGCAATGTGAATAGAACACTTTTTATGGGACAAGTCAGTTCATAATTTCGCTAAAACTCCCAATTTTTCAAATACAATAACCTTATACGTAGCGCTTACGGGTACTTTTTTATCTTCAATTAATACGTGAGTTTTACTTGCTTTTGAAACTCTATTCAAATTGGCAATGTATGATTTATGTGTGCGTTGGAAATTTTTAGATAATAAAGTAGTAATATTTATTAGTGTTTCAGAAATAAGATACATTCTTGAATCCGTAAAGATTTTTAAATAATTTCCAAAACTCTGAATATACAGAATTGATTTAAATGAAACATTAACAGGCATGCCATCATGTTTTATTTGAAGTTCTTCACTTGCACTGGTTTTTTTAGGGGCTGTTATTTTTGAAGCTGAAACTTTATTTATGGCTTTTAAAAAGCGTTCAAGCTTTATGGGTTTCAATAAATAATCTACAACACCATAATTATAGCTTTCTAATGCATACTCAGAATAAGCCGTAGTCAAAATCACTTTAGGTGGTTTTAACATAGAACGCAAAATTTCCATCCCATTAAGTTCTGGCATTTTTATATCAAGAAAAATGAGATCAACGTCATTTTGTTGAATGAAGTTGATAAATTCAAGTGGATTTCCAGTACTAACTACAATATCAAAGTTCTCAATTTTGGAGCAGTACTCTTCTAACACTTTACGTGCTAATAATTCATCATCGACAATACCAATTTTTATCATATTATACGGTTAAATCAACAGTTAAGTTTACATGATATTGGTTTCCTTTATCAGTAATATCTAATGTGTGCGCATTAGGATATAATAGACCTAAACGTCTTCTTACATTTTCAAGACCTAATCCGCTTCTATTTGATGCAGTAATCATCGAAGGCTTTGAATTAACTACACCAAAATGTAGCGTAGTGTTTTTTATAGTGGCAGAAATATCAATTTTACTCTGTTCATTAGTGCTTTGTGCTCCATGTTTAATTGCATTTTCAACAAAAGGAATTAATAACATTGGTGAAATTTTTAATCTTGAAAGATCCCCCTCAATTAAAAATTCAACAGTGCACCGTTTACTGAGTCTTTTTTCTTCAAGCAACAGGTAGTTTTCTATAAACTCAAGCTCTTCTTTTAAAAGAACCGCTTCTTTTTTTGAACTCTCCAATTGATATCGCATTAATTCTGAAAGCTGCATAACAACTTCAGGAGTTTCGGGAGATTGCTGCCTCGAAAGGGAGTAAATACTATTCAATGAGTTAAATAAAAAATGCGGATTCACCTGCTCCTTTAAATAGGTAAGTTCCATCTCTTTTTGTAATTTTTTTTTCTCAACATTTTCTCTTTGGATGATCATATTTCTTCTTAAAAAAAAAGCAGCCATACCAGTACCTGTGGTATAAAAATGAAATAAAAAAGTTTTAGTAACACCAGGCCAGCTGTTGTTATCAAAAGCTTCTATATAGGCAATAAGAAATATACTCCCAATAACTAAGAGTACGTATATAAAATATCTTTTCTTATCGAAAAAGTAAGGAATAAGAACAAAATGATTTATCCAAATAGCTGCCATAATATTAATAGCATATTTAAGTGCCCATAAAAAAAAAGAAAAAGGCGAATCATATCGATCTATGATCATCCATCCACTTAATAGTTCGAGGATGAGCACTAATACAAAAGCTCCTATGTTAAGGAGTATTGTACGCTGTAAAGACTTTTTAATCATAAACTCATTTAATAGCTAATAAAGATACTATCTATAAATGCAAACCTCTATAATTTCTTTACAAAAGCTTTTTATCAATGACGAAATGGTTTTATCATTTAATTGTTGTGTTTATACTATTTAAGATATTCAACATGGTTTATTCTATAATTTAACCAATTATTAGATAAAAGTATTAGACTTCTAAATTGCAAAAACCATGAAAAACATAACAGGACTACTATTCTTAATTCTTCTTTTTCTTGCTTGTAAAAACGAGTCAAAAAAAGAAGCTGATACCTTAAGCACTATCCGTCCAAAATATGAAACATATAATTATTCCGGATTTACGAAAGAAGAAATTTATGGATTCCATAAACGCATTTATGAAGGAGGTAATTGGACAGAATATGGCGATCTGGAACGATATTATTATTTAAACTTCTCCGAAATAAAAGAACACTCGCGGATACTTAGGTCAGATACTCCAAAAATTCTTACAGAAACACCAAGAGATGATGTAAAAAATTTTAATACATCAAAAGATTTAAAAAAAGGAGGAGGACTATCATTAAATGACTATGTACAGCAAGTAGAAGTAAATGGGTTAATTATAATTCATAAAGGCAAAATCGTTTTTGAAGGTTATCCGAGAATGTTTCCAACTGATCTACATATAAATATGTTAATAACTCAAGTTTTTGTGAGTACTTCAATAGCAATTTTAGAGGATAGCAACTTAATCGATACTAACCAACCTATTGATTACTACTTTGATGCCCTTAAAGGTTCAGGCTGGGAAGGAGTTCCAGTAATCGATATTCTTTCTATGAGCTCCGGAATTGATCGTGTCCCATTGGAGACCTATGAGGTAAGTTTTGATCCAATTAAAGATTTAGCTACCGCAAAATCAACCAAACCTTCTGGCACGGAGTATCAATTTAGCAATGCCGATGCTATGGTATTAACCTTATTAGTCGAAAAAATTAGTGGTCTTACTTTTCACGATTTTGTAGAACAGCAAATATGGAAAAAGATAGGAGCAGAATCTAGTGCTCTTTTAGGAATCAATACTAATGGGACTTCTATTTCATATGCCGATGGTATGTCGACAACGCTGAGAGATCTTGCTAGGTTTGGTCTTGCTTTTACGCCTAGTGGTAGAAAGAGCGCAAATCCAATAATTTCTGATGCACACTTATCTAAAATCCGAGATGTAAATCCGAATCTCAAAATGAAGTCACGGCATTCCGATGAAATAATATACAGCAGTTATCAATGGGGTGCAGTATACGATGATGGCGATTTTTATAAAGGTGCACATGGAGGACAAGGTCTTTACGTATCTCCTTCTAAAGATTTGGTCATTGCATTTTACGGAACATCAAATACTGATCGCCAAAGGAATCAACTGGATGTCATTTCGCGACAGCTTTCCAAATCTGGACTGTTTGACCTTGAATAAAATAAAATATAAAAGATAGTGCATCAACTATTCGAGCTTTAGTAAATTATTAAAAGAAGAAACATGAATACAACGAAGTTATTAATATTATTATGCGTCATTTCGATACAAGCAATTTTTGCGCAAAAAAATAATGCAAATGGAAATTCTCAAATAGTGAAAGGGGCTTCTTTAGTAGTACCACAAATTCAGGTAGTACCCATAAAAGATACTCAGACAGAAAGAAATTATGAATTGTATATAGAGTTACCCGAAGATTATTCTGAGAATAATAATAAAACCTATCCTGTTCTTTATTATACAGATGCTATGTGGCATCTCGAAATGCTATCTGGGGCCACAGAATACATGCTAGAAGATGTTATTCTAGTCGGAATTTCCTGGCAATTAGATATAAACTCAGCCCTAAAAAAAGAAGTAGGAACCCATGTTAGTCGGTATCGAGATTACAGTTTTAGGAAATCAAATAAGCCTGATATTCAAACAAAATATCAATTTGGACAAGCCAATAAACATTTAGATTTTATTCGTAATGATGTCATTAAATATGTTGATAAAACCTATCGAACAGACCCAAACAGTCGTACGTATTTCGGTTATTCAATGAGTGGAGAATTTGGAGCTTATATTCTACTGTCTCAACCCGATACCTTTACTAATTATATTTTGGGCAGTCCATCGATCAAAAATGAAGTTGCCTATTTATCTGAACTTAATACGAAATTTGGCCCTTTTGATGCGTCAAATAGAAATTCGAGTCTTAATGCTAATGTTTTCATTTCATATGGCTCATTAGAAGAAGAGATGGTCCAACCTATCGAGGAGTTTGTTAAATTATTAAAAGACAGAAGAGATGGTGGGTTGTCCGTATTAAAAGAAGTCATTGATGGTAATCATGGAACTGCATTCCCTGCGACAGCAGTTCGCAGTGTCGCTTGGTTATCATCCTTGATGAATCACGTTTCAAGTGATAACTATGAAGTATCATTCTGGGATATTCCACAACTCAATAATCCATTTATTAATACACGTCCAGAGGACAGAAAAGATGGAATAGCTGTTGATACATTATCTGTGAATAATACTGATCGAAATTCTATCCTTAAACTTTCTCAAGAGATTTTTGATGGTAAACATGGAAACTATGATGCGGTACTCATTTCTCACAAAAATAAATTAGTTTTTGAATCCTATTATAAAAAAGGGCGGATCAACTTGCCTCATGGACAAGCATCAGCCGTAAAAGCGTATACTAGTTTGGTTTTAGGAAGAGCTATTCAAATGGGGTATCTATCCATAGAAGATCTAAACAAACCATTAATTAATTTTCTAAAAGATATTGATCCTGAAAAAATAACCAAAGGAGCCGAAAAAATCACACTTCATATGGCATTAACCATGCATGGAGGATTGACTATAGATAGCGATGAATGGAAAGAAATAGAGAATGATTCAGTGCGATTAAAAGGCCAAGGGCTTGTTCAGACGCTGCTTGAGCAAAGTGAGGCTATAACCTCAGAGTCTCAGACCTATTTGTATGGTAATTTTAATCCAATGTTAGTGATGACCGTTATTGACGCAGTCGTACCTGGTTCGGCTGAGGATTTTATTAAAACTGAGCTACTTGACAAACTCGGTATAATCAATTATAAATGGTCAACTCATATTAGTGGTTTGCCAGAAGCAGGGTGGCGTGTAAGTATTATGTCTCGTGATATGATCAAATTGGGTAATTTGGTTCTCAGTAAAGGTAAATTAAATGGCGAGCAGCTTATTTCTGCAGAATATCTTGCCAAAGCCACCAGTGGAATAGTAAAACCTACTCAGGATTGGATGCCTAAAGACTATCGTTACGGTTATTTTTGGTATCAAACACTCGTAAAAGTAGGTCATAAAAGTTATGATACCACATTTGCTTGGGGAGGCGGAGGACAACGTATAATAGTGGTAGAAGAACTTGATCTAACAATCGTAATTTCTGGCCATGATGGAGAAGATCAAATAATGACTCAAATTTCTGAAATCATTATACCTGCATTTGTTAAACAATAACTCCAAAAAATCAATTTTAAAAAGCTGCGGGATGATGTGGCTGGGGCATTATAGCTTACGAATACAAATCAAATTCAGGTCGTAAAACGGCTGTTACATAATTACTCACTGGTTTATATTTGATATAGTGGATTTCGTGAATCTCCTAAAGTCGATTTGTCTGACGATATAGACCTAAAGGCACTATATCTGCATCTATGTAAAATAGAACCGAAAAAGTTCTATTCGCCGTTTTACTTATATAAACATATTTGTACTATAATGTTCTGTATTATGTATTACCCTGAGCGTGTCGAAGGGTCACTTTGCTTTGACGGCCGAATGAGGAAGGTCTGGTAGACCTTTTGAAGTAGGAGCGGGATGGTGCGCTAGCTTTATTACCTCTACAGTTTATTTTAAAAGTTTTCTAACGAAAAGTTCCCTTAAAAAAAGGTAATGGAACACTTATTATGCGAGCCGACGTGTTCCCTGAGCTTGTCGAATGGGCAGGAGAGAAGTGGAATGTGTGTGGAATGACATATTTTATCTATTCCAATGTAGTTTCACATAATATATTAAGTACTAACATTTTGTATATTTAAACTCTCTCTTGATTATAATTCTGATATAAAAATTTACACGCTTAACTAAACAGGAATAAATAAATGATAGTAATACTGGCGAAGTTTCAGCAATTTCAGGATATTTTAAACAATAATTCTGAAAAATAACGTCGGCGCTTTAGGTATTTACTCAAGTACTACTTATTATATTAACATTATTATGCATTCATCTTCATAGCCAAGGGTATCATTATCGATACTCTATCGAGTTACAGCCAAATTGAATTCTCTACCTATTGCAAATTCAAAACGAACTATTGAAAATTTAAAGCGAAGTAAACTCCATGCCAGACTTGTACTCAGACACTTTTATAAATTGTAAGTTCTTCACTCCCTCATCACGAAAAATCTTCACTATTTTTTCATGAACAAATACATACCCCATATCTGTTTTTTCAGGTTTAAATATTAATCTTTGGCCCTCAGGAATTCCATCCAAAACCTGGCTAGATAAAGCATATTCTTTCACTTTATGGTGAGTATCTGAAGGGGAGTAGCGACGGATTCTACACTTATCAAAATCAAGGCAGTTAAGTCGCCCATAAATATTGATGTACCAATAGTTTTCATTGAACACTCCTTTATCATCAACAATAACGGAAGGGTACATCTGTACACCCGTAATATCATAACTCTTGAGTTTTTCTCTAATAGAGTCCTCAACTATCAAGTCGTTCATATTCATATGCGATTTTAATAAAGGCTTATTAATACCTGCGGCCAAATCTTCATCTTTATAAGAATTGTTGAAAAACAAAGGTTCCTGCCCTAACGTTAAGAATACATGTCCAGGGTCTCTATTTTCACTTTTTTGAAACGCTTCTAAATGAAGAGTCGCTTCATTTTCGATTTCAAAAACTAAGTAATATATATCATCATAACTTTTCATATCTATTTACTCTGTAAAACCCTTTAATTATTGTCCAACTTTTGAAGTCCAAGAACCATTATATGTAATAATTTTTTCATTACCCCTTATACTACCAGAAGGGTTAGGTACTAGACTAGTGCTTCCTTCTAAAAAAAGGTTTTTCCTGTTCCCCAACCACCATTTATTAAAATAGCGTTTTGTGTATTATTTGCTTTTATATATTGGTCGAATACTGATATAATATTCTCTTGATCCAAATACTATTCAAATTTAATATTGCAAGTTAAAAAAATAAAAGTTTGAGAATATATAAAACTCATAATAAAACAGTTTAAATCATGTATTGAAAATTTAAAGAAAAATATCAAATAGAATATGGTCGAGTATAGCATCAAACAGTGTTAAGTTAATTGATATCTATAATAAAATAAATTCTGGAGCTTTAGTTACTAGTCCAGATTTTCAAAGAAATCTTGTCTGGAAATGTACTTGCGTTATGTATTACCCTAAGCTTGTTGAAGCGACGATAGGAGTGAAGTGGGAATGTTTATGGAATGGGATTGTAACACTAATTGCAATTATATAAATTAATTTTCAATTCCATTCTTCATCAATAAGTTCTTTATTTAATATACCTGCTGTTGTAGTACCCATTGACACGGCATTAGCTACTGAACGCATAAAAGAGGTATTGTCACCACAAGCGTAAACGCCAGGGACTGTAGTTTTTTGAAAGTTATCGATTGTTATATATCCCATTTCATTGATTTCACATCCCAGTTGTTTTGGAATTTCTGAGTTTTGAATAAACGGTGCTTTGGCATATAATGCTTCAAGTTTAGAGATTGTTCCATCTTTGAAAAGAATATGATTAATATACCCATTGTTTTGGTTAAAACTTGTAATATCTTTCTCTACAATTTGGATGTTATGATTAGATAATTGTTTGGTTTGGTCTGATGTCAATTCAGATGTCCCATCGGTATACAGCGTTAAGTCCTCTGTCCAGTTATTTATAAGTTTTGAAAACTCAAAACCATACTCGCCATTTCCAAAAATTCCTGTTTTTTTGTTTCTTACTTCATAGCCATGACAATATGGGCAATGGATTATAGAAATTCCCCAGCTTTCTTTAAACCCATTGATATCAGGCATTATATCCTTTATGCCTGTAGCAAATACTAGCTTTTTGGTATCAAAAGTCCTATCGCTTTTTGTCTTTATTATAAAACCTTTATCAGTTTTAGCACCATAATTTACTAGTCCATCATAAAATGAAACAGTTTCATAATTTTCAAGTTCTTTTTTTGCTAATTGATTTATTTCAGAAGGTTTTTTACCATCATGAGTTAGAAAATTATGTGAATTTGGTGTTTGCCGATTACAAGGCTTACCGTTGTCGATAACAAGCACCTTTCTCAAAGCTCGCCCTAAACCTAAAGCGGCGGATAATCCAGCATAGCTTCCACCTATAATAATTACGTCAAATTGTTTGTATTCATTCATATCTTTAGATGTATTTAAAGCCAATAATGGGAGTAGGAAAGGTTAATATAATCGATGTATATAGGCTTTGTTTTATAAATCGTCTTCGTTTAGTGATTTTAGTTAAATTAGATTATGATGTAAATCATTGATAGCGTCTTCTATTGAACTACCATAACCTTTCAATATTTCATGACCATCAGAATCTGTAATTGCTACTGTATAGTCTGAGTTTATTATTTGAATTTTGAGATATTCTAAATCTGTTAAGTTAATCTTATACGTCTCTTTTTCTATAAGTACCATATTTTTTCTTTATTATTTTTAGTTAAATGTCACTAAATTGAGACACTCAAGTTTAAATTTTTTTAAGGACTAATACCTTTGATAAAAGATTTCCAAGCAAATTCTTTAATCTGTAATTTTGTCTCTTTATTGTTAAGATCTGAGCTTACTGAACTGATTATGATACCAGCATGGAGATTTTGAATCCAACCTATAGTCATCTGTCTACTAATAATATTCTGTTCTTGTAAATCGCGTATAATTTGAGTGAAATTTTGATAAATATAGTCGTAATCAGCACAGTCCTTATTATTTTTATTATGATTATGGCTTTCTCCTTTGTGTAGTTTATAAAAAAAAGAATATTTTGAACCACAATTAATTCCAGCAATTAACATATTTTTTAATTGAACCAAAGGTTCATTTGAACTATCAATAGCATTAATCATAGCCTTTTTACAACTAATTTCCATTTCTCGCTCACAAACAGCTACTAGCTCATTTCGGTCTTTAAAATATCGATGTAATGTTCTTCTTGTTATATTGGCATTATCTGCTACTTTCTGGAGTGGGGCAGAGTAATTAGCATTAAATACTTCAATGGCAGATTCTATTATTCGTGATTTAGTTTTAATAATCATATCAAGACAAAAGTAATTTATTTTTATTATGTCACAAAATTGTGACATATAATTTGTTTAGAAAGTATGATTATTGGATTAAAAGCTTAATCGAATAATATTATGTAAAATAGGACCTGAAAGTTTAAAAACGGCCTCAGAAAACTTTGGCTTAAACATGCGAGCTATCGAGATGATGCGGCTGGATAATAATATCTGTATTATAAAATAAAAACGCTAAAAATACTCTTGCGATAACTTCACGAGAACTGCGATAGCAATCTTGAGCTCATCTAAAACAATATTAACCTCGCGAAAAATCGCGTAAAAACTTTTTTCACGTATGTTTTATCAAATAAATGATTTATAAGATACCTAAAAGTTTTGCTTTTTTTGGCCCTTCAACAAGCTCAGGGCAAGTGTTAGCTATTTCGGTTGGAGAATTATGTGTAAAGAAAGTGGTTGGCAGCCCAGTGGATAAATATTATGTACATAACGGCAACTGCGAAGCAATCACGAACTCCAATAAAATATTATTGCCGTGAGTAAATTATAGCTACTATTTATCGATATAATACGCTGGCACGTAGTTATATATGATATTATATCAAATACGCGGTATCCTCCATTTACTTATATAAACATACATATTTGTGCTATAATATACTGCGTTATGTATTACCCTGAGCGTATCGAAGGGTCACTTTGCTTTGGTACGACATAATTTTGAAGATTGAGAATCTTTAAAATTGTGGGAGAAGGTGCGCTGGCTTTTTTACTTCTTCAGTTTATTTTAAAAGTTTTCTAACGAAAAGTTCCTTTAAAAAAATGGTATCATTAAAGCCTTAATTAAATTTAATAGATGAAGTTATAACTGATAATGAGATTTTATATAAATAAGATACTGACAAATGTAAACTTCAAACAAAAATAGTATCATAATTATATACATTCATCCACAAACTATTGTTATTCATCCACTCAAGCATATATTAATTCGCTTTTGTTGTAATTTTAAATAAATTAAGTTTCGCTAACCTTATTATAGCTTAGTTAATTTATGATAGTAAGAAAATTTAATATAATTAGATTTTCTTATGAAAATGGCGGAAACCGAAAAGCCAAAATAGAGTAGGTATTATTCAAATTTATTTATTGTGAAAATTAGAACGAATTAATCAATAAAAAATCACCTACAATAAATATAATTAATCAAAATATCAATTTAATACCTATGAAACATTACTTATCAATTATTTTAATGACTTTAGTCTTTCTTATCAGTTCGTGTTCTAAAGAAGAAATTTCAACACAAACTAATTCTGAACAACAGAATGAAGTTACTATTTTTTATAATGGCATTTCTTATACTACACAAGGAGATGACAACGATGCGATAGATTACTCTAAATTAAATGAAGAAATAAAAACAGCTTTACTTACTGCCCACGTATTCGATTTAGCAGAAGAAAATGAAATATATTTATTTGATACTACTGAAGAATTAGACGCTTTTTTTGAAGTACCAAATCAAAATAATGTGAACGAACAAAAACGAATTCCTGTAGGAACTGTTAGAACAGAATTTTTTAAATATCAATATTATAGAAGTTATAATAGTAATGGAGCGATTCAGTTTCCCATAAAGTTAAATAATGGTTTCTCTGTAGCTGAATTAAGAGACCAACAGCCAGCAACTAATAATACTAAGTGGCACGATAGAATATCTTCTCTTCATATCACAAATTCACTTGAGAAAACTTTTTATGTTCGCCTTTACGAGCATAAAAATTATGGAGGAAGAACACTTACTTTTACCACTCCTAGACATACTGTAAAATTCGTTCCAAATTTAGCTATGTATGGTTTTGATGATATAACTTCAGGTTTACGTGGTTGGTATTAATTAATATGATTTTGCAACCTACTACATTAAAACCACTTCATTGAAAGTGGTTTTTTTGTCTTGTTTAGAATTTTCATTCATCCACAAATTATTGTTATTCATCCATTTAAACACATTTTACAGTGAAAGTGAATTTGTTGAAAGTTTAAATATTAATTATAACAGTACCGATAGATACGATAATGAAATAGAATCATTCTGGGATATTTTACACGAGTTTAATAAATTGATTCTATGAATCAGTGAATCAGTTTATTAAATCTACGGGATGATGCGGCTGGGGGCATTATAGCTTACGAATACAAATCAAATTCAGGTCGTAAAACGGCTGTTACATAATTACTCACTGGTTTATATTTGATATAGTGGATTTCGTGAATCTCCTAAAGTCGATTTGTCTGACGATATAGACCTAAAGGCACTATATCTGCATCTATGTAAAATTAGCACAGTAAAAAGTTCTATTCGCCAATTTGCTTTAATAAATACATTTGTACTATAATGTTCTGTATTATGTATTACCCTGAGCGTGTCGAAGGGTTACTTTGCTTTGGTACGACATAATTTTGAAGATTGAGAATCTTTAAAATTGTGGGCGAGGAGGTGCGCTGGCTTTATTACTTCTACAGTTTATTTTAAAAGTTTTCTAACGAAATGTTTCTTCAAAAAGGTAATGGAACACTTATTATACGAGCCGACAGCAGGAGGGGAGTGTAATGTGTTTAATGGGAGTGATTACAAGAGCATTAATTAGGAGTTCTTAGTTTTGGAATGTTTAATGAATATTGTATATTACACCAATAGTATGATTATTTAAACATTTAATTATGTCAACAATTAGAAAAACGATCACGTTTACAGAGAAACAAGATAAGTGGATAAAATCTCAAATTAAGGCAGGAGAGTTCACAAATGACAGTGAGTATCTTCGTGATTTAGTAAGACGTGACCAAGCTAAAAAAGCAAAATTTTCAGCACTTAAAGCGGCTATAACTGAAGGTATGGATAGTGGTATTAGTGATAAATCTGTGCCAGATATTATGAAAGAAGTCGAAGAACGTATGAGAGCAGATGGGCGTTTATAAAGTATCAAGAAAAGCAGAGATGGATCTTGCCAAAATGTATGAATATGGTATTGAAACATTTGGGTTAAAACAAGCCAAGGGATACTTATTAGGGATGCATACGCTGTTTCAAGTATTAGCGGACAATACTAATCTTGGACGTGATGCCTCTGAATTTATTTTATCATTAAAACGATTTTCTTATAAATCTCATACTATTTTTTATTTAGCTACAGATATTGATATTTTGATTATTCGTGTATTAAATCAAAGTATGGATTATGAAAAGAATTTATAGATTTTAATTTACATTTTTGATACAATTATATTTCAGCCCTGTTTCCAAAGTTTTATGCAGCCTTGATTTTTTGTTTCTTTTTCATCAAGGAAAAAGATAATGCAAACTCTTAGAAAGTTTAATCTGTATTCTGCGGTTAGCATGTGCATAGAAATTATCTCGTAGAGTAATTTTATGCTTATGTGGGAACGTCACGAGAATCGCGTAAAAACTTTTTTCACGGATGTTTTATCAAATACGCGATTTATAATGCACCTAAAAGTGTTTGCTTTTTTTTTGGTGGCTGGCAAGCGATGGATAATTGTGTTTTAGAAAATTGTTGCGATAGCACAATTATTCTAAAAAAACAATCGAGCGATTGTTAGGCAACCCCAGCCGCATTAGCTCGCTAACAATTCCAAAGATTCTTAATCTTTAGAATTATTCCGTACATAACGGCAAATTATAGCTACAACTGCGTAGCAATCACAAACTCCATTAAAAAACAATAAGAATGCTGTGCGTAAATGTGAGCAGGATGTTTAAACGATCTATTTTTTGTTTTTATGATGACCCCAGTAGCTACGATAGCTATGAAATAGAATTATCCTGGGATATTTTATATAATATCATTATAGCTTACGAATATCAATGAAACCTAGGTCGTAAAACGGCTGTTACATAAATGCTGACGATATAGACCTAGAGGCGCTATATCTGCATCTATGTAAAATAGAACCGAAAAAGTTCTATTCGCCGTTTTACTCATATAAACATATTTGTACTATAATGTACTTGCGTTATGTCACTTTGCTTGGGTAAAAAGCTTTTACAAGTACTTATTTTCTTTGATTTTTTTCTTCTCAAATGTTTCTTTAAAAATGTAATGGAATACGCTTTGCCCGAAGCGACGATAGGAGCGAAGTGGGAATGTGTATGGAATGGGATTCTATCTTAAAATAAACTTATAAACCTTTCTTTTTTATAATAAACTAGACTATTTTTAAGCAATTTTAAGAACACTTATGAACTTCATAGATTTATTTTCTGGTGCTGGCGGACTGTCTGAAGGCTTTATTAAAGCAGGGTTTAATCCAATTGCTCACGTTGAAATTGATGAGAATGCCTGTAAAACTTTAGAAACAAGGTTGGTTTATCATAAATTAAAAGAGGAAGGAAAATTAGATAACTACTATGACTATCTTCAATCAAAAATTTCTCGTATAGACTTTCTCGAAAAATATGGTAACAAAGAATTACTTGATTCTGTTCTAAATATTGGAATAGGAGGAAAGAATAATGATGTAATTTTCAATAAAATTGATGAATTAGCAGGCAATAAAGAAATAGACTTAGTTGTTGGAGGGCCTCCTTGTCAAGCTTATTCTTTAGTTGGTAGAGCAAGAGATAAAGACGGGATGAAAAATGACCCCAGAAATCTGTTATACAAAGAATATGCAAAATTTCTAAAGAATTATAATCCAAAAGTTTTTGTTTTTGAAAATGTAATGGGCTTAGTTACTGCTGATGAAGGCAGATATTTTAAAAATATGCGAGCTTATTTCAAAAGGATAGGTTATGAGTTAGATTATACAATTCAAAATTCAGCTGACTTTGGAGTTATTCAAAACAGAAAAAGAATCATTTTAATAGGTTGGCAAAAGAATAGTGGTTTTAGTTATCCAGAATTTGATAAAGAAAATAAAGATTGGAAAGTAAGTGATTTACTTAATGATTTAAAAAAATTAAAACCAGGAGAACAAAATAACTTAACTAAATACAAAGCTGATAGTTCAGAATATCTCAAAAAATTTGAGCTTAGAAACGGAGTTGATTTTGTTACTCAACATTTAGCTAGACCCCATAATGAAAGAGATTTAGCAATTTATAAAATTGCAATTAAAAAATGGATGAAAAATGAAGAGCGTCTTAAATATCCAGATTTACCAGAAAATTTAAAAACACACAAAAATCAAAAATCATTTTTAGATAGATATAAAGTTGTTGACCCTAATGGTTATTCACATACAATGGTAGCTCATATAGCAAAAGATGGTCATCATTATATTTATCCTGATACTAAACAAATACGATCGTTATCTGTAAGAGAGGCTGCCAGAATACAATCTTTTTCTGATGATTTCTTTTTTGAAGGAGGAAGAAGTGCAGCTTTTAGACAAATAGGAAATGCTGTTCCTCCATTGATGGCAAAAGAAATTGCTAATAAAATTATTAAAATATTATAATGCCTAATAACGATAACTTATTTAATATAAAACCAGCTGCTAGACTGATTACTACAATAGGAGAAGACTTAATTGGTGATTCCTATGCGGCAATTATTGAACTTGTTAAAAATTCATTTGATGCTGATGCTAGTGATGTTAATATAACTTTTGAATATGAAGATGAAGCATTACTAATTGAAATATTAGATGATGGACATGGTATGTCAAGAGAAACAATTTTAACAAAATGGCTTGTACCTGCAACTGATAATAAATTAAAAGAAAAAACTAGTCCAAGTGGGAGAAACTTTCAAGGAAGAAAAGGTATAGGAAGATACGCAGCTGCTATTTTAGGACAAAAACTTAAACTGAATTCAATTGATAAAACAGGAGAGAGTACAAATATTGAAATAAGTTGGGAGGTTTTTGAAAAAGAAGAATTTTTAGAAGATGTTTTAATAGAGGTTATTTCAACTAAAACTCAAGAAAGACCAACTACAAAATTAATTATTGAAGCTAGAGGTGAAAAGCGTGAAGTATGGGGAAGACCTGAACTTTCAAAATTGACAAGGGAATTAAGAAAATTAAAGTCACCAATTTTAAGCAAAAAAGATGACAAAGAGATTTTTAATATTAACCTAGCTTTTATTAATTGCCCATTTGAAGAGTATAACAATCAGATTTTCGAAATAGAAGCCTTACCAATAAGTGATTTTTTTGATTACAAAATTAGCGGTGATGTTGATTCAAGTGGTAATCTTAATGCTATTTATGAAAATAATTATGATAAAAACTCCACACACGATAAGATTTCTTTTCAAATAAAATTAAAAAATGATAAACAATATTGTGGTCCAATAAAATTTGATTTTCGTGTTTTTGACAGAGACCCAGAAGCTATATCAAATTTAATCGATAAAGGCTTAATCGATCCTATTACGAAATTTGCAATTGGAAAGAGGGAAGCTAGATTAATGCTAGATGACGCTTATGGAGTTAATCTATATAGAGAAAAATTCAGGATTAGACCATATGGAAACGGAGGAATCGATTGGTTAAATTTAGATAAAAGAAGAATACAAAATCCTTCATTTAGAATTAGTAATAACCAAGTCATCGGTTTTATTGAAATAATGCCTGAAGAAATTTCTGGTTTGAGAGAAAAAAGTGCTCGAGATGGATTGAAAGAAGATTCAAATTATTTTGGTCTTGTTGAAATTTTACAAGTAACAATAAACGAACTTGAATCAAGAAGATTCAATTACAGAAAGAAAACAGGAAAAGGAAGAAAAAAAGATACAACTAAAAAAGAATTAGAAGAACTTTTTGATTTTGAAAGCCTTTCCAAAGATGTTAGTAAAAAACTTGATTCTCTCAAAGCTGATGATAATACTATTAATGAAATTAAGTCCTTAATTAAAAAAGAAGCTGAAAAGAAATCATTAATTCTAAACAATATTCAGAAAACCATTGCTATTTATCAAGGTCAAGCAACTTTAGGTAAAGTTGTTACAGTATTACTGCATGAAGGTAGAAAACCTGTTAGTTATTTTAAGCAACAATCTCCAAACCTATCTAGATGGTTAAAACATTATAAAGCAAAAGGTGATTGGTCAGATGAAATATATGATGATATTTTAGATAGGTTAGAAAATTATAAAGAACAAAGTACTTTTCTTTCTGATTTATTTAAAAGGTTAGATCCTTTAGCGAAGCAAAACAAAGGAGATAAAAAAGATTTTTCAGTTTTAAAAGCTATTGATAAAGCAGCAGCAATTTTTAAAACGACTTTTGAAGAAAATTCGATTGAATTTAATTTAAAGGGAGAAGAGAATCTTTTATTTAAAGGTTGGGAAGAAGATATGATAATCATATTTACAAATTTAATTGAGAATAGTATTTATTGGTTAAATGAAATAGAAGATAAAAAGCAAATCTCAATTTACATAGAAGATAGTAAAAAAGATATTATTGTTCATTATAAGGATAATGGTCTAGGTATAAGTAAAGATGATATCGAAAGCGCAGCAATCTTTAATCCTGGGTTTTCTAAAAAAATAAATGGAACAGGTTTAGGTTTACCAATAGCTGGTGAATCTGCAGAAAGACTTAATGGAATAATATTAGCGCATGATATTGATAATGGTGCATACTTTACATTAGAAATTAGAAAATAATATGGCAATAATCGATATTCTAATCGTCGAGAACGATCCAAATGATATTCAATCTTATGAAGATACAATAAGAACTTTAAACATGGACTTTGATGGAGAGCACATTATAAATCCAGTTATAAAGAAAAATGAAAAAGAAGGTTTAAAGGCATTAGAAGAAAATGAATGGTCTGCAGCATTTATTGATTTAAAATTATCTACTGAAGATATATTAAGTGCTGAAGAAGGAAATAATATAGTAAAGCAAATTTATAGTAAAAGACGTTTTCCAGTTTATATTATAACAAATACACCTGGTGATGTAAGTCCCGATTTTATTCAATCAGATTTTTTAAGGATTAAAACTAAAGATGGCATTGATTACAATGAAGTTTTTAACGACATAATTAAAATTCAAGAAACAGGAATTTTAAAGATAATAGGTAAACAAGGTCAAATTGAAAAGTATCTAGATAAAATATTTTGGGAGAACTTATCTACTTCAATCGACTTATGGTCAAAAGATATTTCTCGAAATTCTGAACAAAAAGAAAAATCCTTATTGCGTTACACAATTCTTCATATGTTAGAGTATCTTGATGAAGAGAATTATCACCCAAGCGAGTTTTACATAACAAAACCTATTAAGGAAAATATTTTCACTGGTGATATTATTGAATATCTAGGAACTAGATATATTGTTTTAACTCCTTCATGTGATATTGTTATTCGTCATGATGGAAATAGAAATACTAGAAGAATTTTATTTTGCAAAATAAAAGACTTATCAAGTGAAGTAAAAAATTATAGTTCTTTGAATAGTACAACAGGAAAATCTAATGATAATCGTAAACGTTTAAATAAGTATATTCAAAATAATTCTAGTGGAAATTTCCATTTTATTCCAAAGCATAATGATATTAATGCAGGATTAATTGATTTTCAAGATAAAACAACTGTTGGCGTTAGAGCTGTTGAACGTAAATTAAAAAAAGGTGAATGTAAAAGAATAGCGACTGTTTCTATGCCCTTTTTAAAAGATATTATTTCTAGATATTCAAATTATTATGGAAGACAAGGTTCACCAGATTTCAATTCAGATGAAGTATTTAATTCTATATTTAAATAAATTTTTTTCACTAAAATAAAATGATTTTAGGTTTCTTAAAATCTGAATTAGCTAGTTTTGAGTTAAAATTAACTTTCAAACCCAATGGGAGGGAAGGAGTTGATTTTTTAATTGGGAACAACCAAATTTATCTACAACCACTAGATTTAGATACTTTTAAGCAAAGTATTAAAACTTTAAAGCAAGATTTAGGAGAACTAAACGATAACTTGTTTATCGCTTTAGTTTTAATCCTAGAAAAAGAGTCAAGAGTTATTTATGTAATTCCATCTATAGAATTACAAGATTCCGATAACAATTTCTTTATAAATAACGAAGTGAGTTTAATGCCCAGTTTATCCAATTGGGAGATAAAAATATCAAGTAAAACTATAGAGGAATTAGAAAAGTATGCCTTAAATAATATGGTAGATAAACTAAAATCTTAGTTTTGTAATATTATGTAAAATAGAGCGTGCGTTTTTACCCAGATGATGGGAGGGTAAACGGCCTCAGAAAACTTTGGTTCAAACAATAGGCGAAAGAGCGTACATATTTTAGAGGGCTAGCAATATATATTCTTAATAATAAAGAGGTTTAAGGCTAGTTCAAAGCAATTTAAAGAGTTACAATGTTTTCTAGAATATAGCGATTGAGCCGTGATTGTTTCCAAAGTTTTGTGCAGCCTTGATTTTTTTGTTTCTTTTTTCATCAAGGAAAAAAGATAAATATTATGAGCTGTTTATAATCGTAATTTTCAAATTGAGTTCTAAAGTTTTTTAAAACTCAAATCTAAAAATGTTTAATCGGAGTTCTACAGTAAGCAAGTGTATAGAAATTTTTGTGTGGATGATGCGGTTGGAAAATTTTATACTCTTGCGGAAATCTAACGAGAATCCCGTAGAAAAAAATCTTGTGGGATTATTATTAAATACGAGAATTATGAAGCCATCTAAAAGTTAGCTTTTTTATGCGGCTGGAAAGCGTTGGCAAATTGTGTTTAAAAAAATTACTGCGAAGCATAATTCTTTTTAAAAAACAATCGAGGGCATTTGGCAGTGGCAATTTTACATAGCGACTAATTATAGTACAAACAGCAGAATGTTTCTTATTTAGTACTAAACCCAGAGCCAAATGTTTAATGACCCGAGTACTAAAGTTTCTAACGAAGAAATAAATATTATGGGATATTTTACATAATAGAACATTATAGCTACGAATATTAATGAAACCTAGGTCGTAAAACGGCTGTTACATAAATGCTTACGATATAGACCTAAAGGCGCTATATCTGCATCTATGTAAAATAGAACCGAAAAAGTTCTATTCGCCGTTTTACTCATATTATATATTTGTACTATAATTTATATTATGTAAAATAGAATATTTAAGAACCTCCTCTTTATTCTAATATTCTATTTCATTGTAACCTTAGCTACTACACGGATTTATTTCTGATTAATATATAATAGCTTACGACTATAAAATCTAAATCTAATAATATAATCTAAAATCAAGTAGTTTACAGATTTTGTAATGCCTGTGATGTAACTCTTCTACAACATCGAACATATTGTCATCTTCTTTAAATAAGTTAAAGAATGCCTTATCAAGATTTAAGCTATTTATTCCATTAAATTCATTACCGTACCCAGAAACACCTTTTGCGCCAGTGATATCCAAAAAATATTGTGCTTCTTCTTCGTCTAAATCTAGAACTTTTGCATTCGAAAAATGTAAAATCTTTCCTTTTAATCTTCCTTCAAAAATTTCTGCAATTTCTTGTAAACTATAGTAATAGTCATTTAAACAAATACTATTTGCTTCACCAGTTATAACCAAGTAGATTATTTCATAATCTTTAAAATTATGATCATCCAAAACCAACGTATTTAAGCTAGCTTCTAAACCTTCAATGGTGTCGCATGTTTTATAAATACTGGCTACCCCATATTGTTTGGTCAATTGTGCTAAACTTTTTTGTGCTTCGGTAACCTTATTCGTTTCTATATCATGAACGGCTTCTAAACAGTAAATGAAATAATCTGTATCTATACATTGTTCTTGGGGTAACTTCTGTCTTTTCTGTAACAAATTTCAGGGTTTATGTAAAGGATATATAAAACACAAAAATAATATAACTCTTTTATTTTTTCAGCTATTTCATACTATAACTAGAATGTAATTATCTATTCTACACACATTACTCATTATTTGTTATTTTAGAATTTGTAAACCCTGAACTTCCTTAGGTTGTTTTCCCCTACGCTCCTACTGTGGTTTCGGGAAATAAGTTTTTATAGTTATCGTCGCAAGACTTCCAAAGGAGAACTATGCAAGACCGTTCGGATATTACTTAACCCAATCATCATGACTAAAATTGTGATGCTAGGGATAAATACTATAAACGGGATGGCTGAAGGCACAAAAGGCTCTTGAAATAGAAACAGGGCTAAACCGAGACTGCTTCCTACCGCTAATACTAAGCCTACAATACTACCCATGAGTCCTAAAAAGAGATATTCGAGGGCAGCGATTTTAAGAATTTGAGTGTTTTTTGCGCCTAAGGTGCGCAGCAACACACTTTCTTTAATACGTTGATATTTACTGGTACGTACGGAGCCTATCAAAACTATTATCCCCGTCATCATACTAAAAAATGCCATAAAATTGATAATCCACGATACTTTGTCCAAGATGCTTTCTACAAGGGTAAATACTTGTCGTAAATCAATGATCGACACATTTGGAAATTGCGCTACGAGATTTCGTTGTACATCCGCTGAGCCTTGTTCGTTAGGAGCTGCGGTAGAAATGACATGAAATTGTGGTGCTTTCTCCAAGATTCCCTTGGGAAATAGGATATTAAAATTAACTTGTAGTTGTCCCCAATCTACTTTTCGGATACTGCCTACGTTTGTTTCCATAAGCACACCTTGCACATTAAATACAATCGTATCGCCAACAGTCACTTTTGCGTCTTGTGCCAAATTCTCTGCAATTGAGATAGGAATAAGTCCCCCTTCTTTTGCTATTGGCGTCCATGTCCCTTCGACAATTTCTTCCGAAGGTGTTAACGTATCTCGATAGGTGGTTCTAAATTCATGATTTAAGATCCATCGTCTTATCTGGCGTGTAGTATCTCGGCGGATATCACTCACCAATCTTCCTTTGATACTGTGCATACGCATGGTGACTAAAGGTGTATTGCTTATGATTGGTAATTGACTTTGAGTAATATAATCTGCCACTGCTTCTCGCTGATCATTTTGCACATCCAAAATGATGAGATTAGCACTTTCAGTAGTTTGATTTACGTTGGTTTTAAATAATAAAATATCTTTTGTGAAATATAAAGTACTTATTAAAAAGGTGCCAAAACCGATAGCCAAAACCAATACAACAGTCTGATTATTGGGTCTATACAAGTTTAGCAAGCCTTGACGACTAGTAAAATTCCATCGTTTTGGAAAGTAACGCCTAACCAATTTCATAGCCCCTTTTGCCACTAGCCCTAATAAGATAAATGTGAGAACCGTAGCACCCACAAATATCAATGCATATAGAGCATCTTGTAATAACCAATAGGAAAATAAAAACAGGAACAAAAGAATGATCGCAAATACCCAAATCCTGGTTCCTTGTGAGGTTTTGGAATTCTCATCTACCCGCAATACATTTAGAGGCGATACATACCACGTGCTTAATAGCGGAAGTAATGCAAATAAAATAGACATCAACAAGCCTAACAAAATACCGATAACCAATGGTTTGGCGGTAACAGATATTAGTAAGTCAAAGGGTAAGAAATCTTTAAGAATCAGTGGAAACAACTCTTGTAGCGCGACACCAATTCCAGAGCCTATAAGGCCTCCTAGAATTCCTATTCCCGAAATCTGAATCAAGAAAATCAAGAAACTTTGCTTTCTACTAGCGCCCATACATTTTAAAACAGCGATGGCTATCAGTTTTTCCTTTATATAAATCTGTACGGAACTTGCAATCCCGATACATCCCAAAAGCAACGCAATAAATGCGGCGAGATTTAAGAACTTGCCTAAGTTATCAAATCGTCGTCCTAAACGTCGACTTGTACTTGTATGGGTATCTAAATCCGCTTTTTCAAAATCGAGCATGGGCTCTATTTTCTTTTCTAATGCCTCTAAGTTTAAAGTGTCTGTCGCTTTGTAAAAAAACTGATATTCTTTTCGGCTTCCAAATTGTAAGAGTTCAGTAGCTTCTATCTGATCATAAGGGATCACAACGGTAGGTGCTACAGACGTGGAAATTGCTGTATTCCCAGGAATAGATTTTAAAGTCCCTATGATTGGCACTGTAATCTTGCCCACTTTTATAGAATCACCTGGTTGTATCTTAAATTGAAGCATCAGCGTAGCATCTACCAATGCTCCTTTTTTATCTTGATAGGTTGTGGCTGCTGCAATAGGTTGAGTTTCTAAGGTGCCGTAAAAGGGAAAAGCACCTTCAATACCTCGCACTTTCACCAGCTTCGTTCCTCCGTTTTTTGGGAAAGCAACCATAGATACAAAATTTACCTCTTTAGCATTGGGCTGTAAAGAATCAATAATGGCTTGCGCACGTTCTGTGGGTTCTTGCCTAGCATCTATAATATAATCGGCTCCCATCAAACTTTTGGACTGAAGTTTTATATTACTTTTGAGGTTGTCACTCAATAATTGAATAGCAACTACCGCAGCAATTCCAAGAATAATAGAAGCTATAAATAAAAGCAAGCGAACTTTACTTGCTTTGGCATCACGATAGGCCATTTTACATAACCAAGCGAAATTTAGGTTTGAGGTATTTAATGATGTTTTCAAAGGACTTGTGTGCGTTCGTTGGTTACTATTTGTCCTCCCTTGAGCTTTAGGATTTGTTGGGTTCGATTTGCCAGATCTATATCATGAGTAATGATGACTAAAGTAGTACCAGCTTCTTTATTTAATTCAAATAACAACTGAATAACTTTCTCACCCGTTTCTTCATCTAAATTACCCGTAGGTTCATCTGCAAACAAAATAGAAGGTCTATTGGCAAAGGCTCTTGCTAATGCTACACGTTGCTGTTCTCCACCGGATAATTGGGAGGGATAGTGATGAATACGATCTCCAAGTCCAACTTTTTCAAGTAATGTGATAGCAGTTTTTTTAGCAGTTTTATCTCCTTGTAATTCTAAAGGCACACTTACATTTTCTAATGCTGTTAAGGTTGGTAAAAGTTGAAAATTTTGAAAGATAAAACCCACTTCTTTATTTCGTAGTTGTGCGCGCTCATCTTCATTCAATTCGTTTAAATTATGGCCACAAAGCTCCACACCTCCTGCATTTGGATTATCTAATCCGGCGCATAAGCCCAGTAAGGTGGTCTTACCACTACCCGATGGACCTACAATGGAAAAGGTTTGACCTTTCTCAATATCAAAATTAATCTGCTTTAATACTGTTAATTGTTTTTGACCGCTCGTATAGGTTTTCTCAAGATCATTTATCTTTAATATCTTTGGCATATATATGTTTCATTTTATGAGCATTTGTCCAACGCTGAAAATAAACAAATGCTTTCCAAAATACCAGATCAAATGCCTTATAAAATCTTAAAGTTTTGTTATTTTATTCTAGCTTCTTTCTTGTGGAGTTGTGGAGAGCATCCTAGTACATCTCCAAATACGACAACTGCATCTGAAGCTACAGAAATCAAAGAATCCACTGAAGATATAAAAACTGCTACTAAGACAATTCTTTGCTTTGGCGATAGTATCACTGCGGGCTATGGATTAGATGATACGGTGGATGCGTATCCTGCGATTTTGCAATCAAAGATTGATTCTTTGGATTTGGCATATACGGTCATTAATTCTGGTGTCAGTGGGGAAACAACCGCTGGAGGTAAAAGTCGTTTGCCTTGGATTATGAAACAGCCCATTGATATTTTTCTTTTAGAACTTGGTGCCAATGATGGATTACGTGGGATTCCTTTGGCGGAGACTAGGGCTAATTTGCAAGCAATCATTGACATGATACAAGAAAAAAGCCCAGATACTCAAATTATATTAGCAGGCATGCAACTGCCACCCAATATGGGACAAGAATATACTACAGGATTTCGTACTATTTTTTCTGACCTAGCGAAGCAGAATAATATTGCCTTTATTCCTTTTATTTTAAAGGATGTGGGCGGCATCGCTGAACTCAATCAAAATGATGGGATTCATCCTACTGTCGAAGGTCATAAAATTGTTGCGCAGACGGTTTGGGAGGTGTTAAAGCCGATGTTAGATTTCTAGACATACAATATCGATATATCTACAATAAAGAATATTGTCAAACAAATCGACTTGTTGATTTTAGAAGATTCAAAAAAATCATTCTATCTAAAAGGAACTCCTTCAGCCAGAGGTTTAAATCTAAACACATAAAAAGGTTTGGTAGACATATCTTTACCGTTGTTAAATTCAGCACCTTTGTTTACTTGAGCTGCCGAAACATACATATAACCGTCTACATTATTATAGCTTACACCATCTGGCCATTCCAAGTTTTTATCCTGTATCATAGTTTTAACACTTCTATCTTTTGCTAAAACTACTGCTACACTGTTGGTTTCTAAAGCGGTAAGGTATAGGTTTCCATCTATATCGATACTCATACCGCCATTATTTGGTTTTTCTGAGTATGTTTCAATCTTACTATCTAGCGCTGTTTCTGTTAAATCTTCGTTTACTAAATCTGTAGTTTTTATACGATAAATTTTTGTTCCATTTAGTGGCCCATAATATATCCATTCAAAATTTTGATCAGCTGTAATACCATCATTACCAACTAATAAATCATTTCCATTTACAGACAAATGTTTGCCATTTATAATTGTTGGATTGTTTTCTGGTAGTGTAGTGCGTGTACCTTCTAACAAACGACGCGTTTTACCAGTTTTCATATCAACGACTATAAAAGCTGCTTTACTACCATCACCACCATTACCTATACCTTCATCTGCTATAATAAAATAACCATTTTTGGTATCTACTACCATATCATTAGGTTGTGCTTCTTTGGGAGCAGCAGATTCTGGTATATAATAAATACGCTCTAAACTGTTTGTTTTAGTATTCCAACCCACAATTTTTGGTGTTACTTTATTGCGTTGTGCCATATCTAACATCCAAATAATACCATTTTTATCATTTCTAATACCTAGCACATTGCTTAAATAGTTATCATCTGTTTCGCGAGGTGTATTCCATGCTTTATTAGGAAATGGTTTGTGAGTTTTTGTTTTATTATCATAAATCATTACTCTATTCTCTGGTTCAAAAAATGGATGATTACTATATACTAAATCTCCTTTTAGCGTAAAAGTAATGTTACCTACAGCATTATCTGTAGTCATAAAAACTTCTCCTTTTTCTTGGGCAGTACTACTCATAATTATAAAACTTAAATAATATAAAATAATATGTTTTTTCATCTTTTTATTTCAAGTGTGTTCTTTGGTATATAATACATAAAATTGAGTCACGGGATCTGCAGTAACTAGACTGTTTTCTTAACTAATTCCAATCTATACTTTCATTTTTAGTTTTTATGTATCAATATTTATTTAAATGTTAAACTGATGCCTTCTGTAATCATTTGTGTTCCTATAATAGCTAGAATTAGTCCCATAAGTTTTCCAATTACTGATATTAAGTTTCTACCCACTTTTTCGATTATCCAATCACTTAAAAGAAAAGTGATATATGTAAGAGTAATCATGATACCGAAACCAGCTATTACAACTCCAACATGAGTGTATGTTGCGTTTGTTGTATAATTCATAGCAGTTACAATAGTGCCTGGTCCTGCTAATATCGGTATGGCTAAAGGTGAAATGGCTAAACTACTTTTATCTTCATGGTCTTGATTATTATGTATTTTTGATTTTTTAGACATTAACATTTCAAAACCCACATAAAAAATAAGTATGCCTCCTGTAATTTTGAAGGCAGGAATTGTTATACCAAATAATTCAAATATGTACTTTCCCAAAATAGTAAAAGAGACTACTATAATAAATGCAGTAATTGAAGCGGTTTTTGCTATTTGCTTTTTAGAATTTTTACTTTCTCCTTCAACAAGCCCCATGAAAATTGGTGTATTTGCTATAGGATTCATTATAGCAAAAAATCCCATAAATACGGTTAACGAATAGGTTAATAGATCACTCATATATTTTTTAATTAGAAATTAATAATTCTAAATATTAAATTGATTCGTGGTGTTTTTATTTTTTTATGCTTGGTAAGGTGTGTAGCCAATGTTCTTGTGTATCACCTTTCATCACTAGTAGATCACCATTTGATAAACTAAAGTTTACTTTTTTTTGTTTTTTTTTGTTTGAAAACAAATTTTCGAGTAGCTACTAAACTCAGTGAAGCAATAGCTCCTTTTTCACCATCACTATGCCAGCCTAAACTATCTTCTCCTGTTAGTATCGCCAATTTCATAGATACTTTCTTTTATAGAGCCATTATCAAAATATGATCTAGCTTTACCAGCACTCAGTGCTGTCCAAAAGTAATATTTGTCATGGTAATGAAGCGGCAACCTATTTCCAGGTTTTAAATGAAAATCGTCCAAACTTTTATAATATTATTCTCAAAAGCTAAGTGTTCACCTACAACTTTTTTGAACCTGAATTTTTTAACTCATCTTTTAATTTATCTGTCCAATAATCCCAATTTTTAGCTTGGTTTAATATTGTGACTTCCATTTTACTGTAATTTATTGTTAGTCAACCATTCTTTCGTTACTTCGTCTATATTTTCTCCTTCTCTGCTTACTTTATAATCTAAACTTGCAATTACTTCGTTTCCAAACCTCAAGTTATCTAATACGACTAATTGTTCTGGTGAGAATAAATGTTCTCTATCATCTCTTACTACTAATACAGCCTTATCTACACTACCCAATAAACCTATGGGGTCTTTTAATTCTCTAATCGTATATTTATGATGCAAGAATTGGGGTTTCCAAAGTGGTACCACTAACCATTCTTTATTGAGTACTGCCTTTTCAAAGGTTCTAAAACAATCTTCTTCTGTTCCTGTATGAAATGAATATCCTTTTGTTCCAAGTTGATATTCGTCAATCATTTTTGCAGAAAAACGACTGATGCCTGCTCCTGGATTTATACCCTGAATACGTTTTGTCATTTTTTCTAAAACTACTGGTTTTAACAAGTCTGATACTTCAGAAACTAAGTTTCCTGGGACATAATCTGGGACTCCCCATAAAGCATAAGGCTCATAATGCAACCCAAAATCTGTTAAAGGCACTATTTTTTGAACCTCTGCTCTATATTCTCCATGACTTGATGGTAACCAAGCAGAAGTTAAAATGTCCGTTTTGCCTTCTTGTAAATTTTGAAAATTTTTCTCGTGATGCGCATAAATTCTATTAACTTCAAAGCCCATATCCATTAAAACATTAGTTACTAGTGATGCTGCTATGCGGTGGAAAGATAAATTGGTAACACCAATTGTTATTTTGTTATTTGACATGACAAACAATATTTTTGATTTATTAATGGAGAATTAAATATTAAAAAAACTTATTTTTGAAATGATCTTTATTTTTTATTTTAATAATGGAGTTCTTATCACCAAGTATGGTCCTGTGCTAATATCATCCCCTTTGTTTAAAGCTGCAGTTCTGTTTAATTGATCTACAGTTCCATAAACATATCCGTCATTTGCTACATACAATCCATCTGGCCATGATTGACCTTTTGGTAAAGTTGCTAAAGTTCTAAATCCATCCTTTTTATTGAATACACTTATTTCTGTTTTTTCAACATTTGTTACATATACATTTTCATTATCATCTACAGCCATGCCATCACAAAATGATTTTGTACCAAACTTTTCAATATTATTTGTAAGACTTGTATTATCATTAAAATTAGCCGCGGGAACTCTATAAATAGTTCTTCCATTTAATGCTCCAAAGTATACATATTCAAAATTAGGATCTATAGCTATTGGGTTTAACGCAAAACCACCTTCAATTTCTGGCATCATAGAAGGGTGACTTTTTGCCATTCTTTTAGAAGCTCCAGTTTCAATATCAACAACAATAAATGCTGGAATTGGTGCACTTTTTAAATCACCTTGCGTCATATCTGCAATAATCAAACGATTGTGTTTTTCATCAATAATAAAATCTTGTAAAAAACTTGTAGGAACCACTACATCTTTAGCTAAAGGCATTCTTTTTACTAACTTTTCTGTTTTGGTATTCCAAACAATAAATTGTTTCGCAAGCATATCTAACAAATATAAATTTCCTTTGCTGTCTGCTCTAATGCCTATTACTCCTTTTAAAATTGAATTTTCTCCTGTTGAAAGCTTTTCATTAGGATAAGCTATAGCAGAATTTTTACCGTCTGTATTTAATTCAAAAACTTTTGTTGTTGGTGACATCAATGGATTCATACTCACAAATAACCTACCGTTTGCAGTTAGAGCTAGATTACCTGGTCTTACATCTTGACTAGAAAAAATAATTTCAGCCTCAGTCACCTTTTTTATAACCTCTTCTATTTTAGTAATTTCTGGTTCGGTCTCCTTTTTTTCTTCTTTAGATTTACACATTATGAACAGAGAACATAATGCGGTTATCAATATTAACCTTTTCATTTTTTGTATTTTATTTTATTCAAAAGTAAAAGAATTAAATACATTGATTTAGATCAAAAATCAATAAAAAATGATAATTATTAAGGTTTTAAGCTTTCAACAATTGTTTGTAGAAGAAGAAAAACTTTATTGATTAAGGAAAATATACCTAGTTCTTTCTGTATACTAACGGAGTTACTCCTTGATGTTCTTTAAAAAATTTAATGAAGTTTGTTGTTTCCGAATACCCCATTGAAGTAGCTATTCGGGATATAGGCTCATTAGAACTTTTTAGCATTGCTTTTGCCTGTAACAATTTATAGTCTATGATTACTTTTTTAGCAGATTGACCGGTAGATTTTTTAACACATTCAGATAAATATATTGCCGAAATAAAAAGTTTTTCCGCATACTCTCGTAATGTTTTATTTGAGTTAATTTCTTTTATGATAAGGTCTTCGAAATTATTTGTGATCTCTTCTGCTCTACTTAACTCTATGGTTTGATATTTATCACTTTTAATCCTTTTAATACGATGCAATAAAATAATTAATTGAGAATGGATAATTTCCATGTTATAGGGGGCATTGTTCGTATATTCTAAGTGAATTTCCTCTAATAAATCATTAATATTATTAAAAAGCTCTTTCTTTAATTTAAAATATGGCAATGTATTTAATTTGAAAAAAGGGAATTCCCGTATAATATCAAATCTATGTTTATACGGTTTAAAAAAATCTGAAGTAAAAAAAACTCCAAATCCCTCACTACCAACACTTTTTTCTCCGTGTATACTAAATGGCTGCATTGGAGAATTAAAATTGATACTTTTATCTAATTTTTCAAAATATGTATATCCAATTCTTCTTGCGGTAACGTTTTTAACGTGAAAATTAATCGAAAAAAACCGTTTTCTATGTGGTTCAAATATTTCTTTTTTTACTTCAGGATTTGATAATTCACTATACTTATAAATATTAAAGTTTGGACTGATAGGTTTTCTTTTAATACCTAAATCATCCATTAGCTCCTGTATAGTATTATATGTTTTCATCTTTATAGATAAAATATAGTTTAGATGTGACAAATATATACACTATAAAAATCCTTCTACTAGAGCAATCATTATATTTTGTGTTTTAGGAGATTAAATGACTACCTCGTATAAAAATAGTGTAGCAACTTTATCTATTTGTCCATCAGTATCTAAAGAAATAGTTTTTTTGAGTTTCTCCTGCTGTAATATATGATTGTCCTACGTTATTTATAGGCGTATGCGGAAACATTGTTTTGTAGTTTTACAAGGCAGTTATGACCACAAAAATTGATATTTTTTACTGTAGACTTTTAATAAATTATTGTAAGTGATATTCTTTCTATTGTTTATAAAACGAATACCGTATTAGTATTTATATCTTCTTTGATTAAATCAATCAGATTTTTGTTAAATTTATAATCTAACGAACCACACTAAAAAATGAAGACACTTTCCTGCACATTTTGCGCTATCATGTTAACCTTTTTAATGGCTTTTACGACTTCAGCTCAAGAGAAAACCACAATAGAAAATCCTTTTAATGGCCTTAAACTCCGAAGCATTGGTCCTGCCTTTATGAGTGGAAGAATCTCTGATATTGCTATTCATCCACATAATGAAAATATTTGGTATGTTGCAGTAGGCTCAGGTGGTGTATGGAAAACCATCAATTCTGGGACTACTTGGACACCTATATTCGATAAGGAGAACTCCTACTCTATCGGAACAGTTTCAATAGACCCTAACCGTCCAGAAACCATTTGGGTAGGAACAGGAGAAGATGTTGGTGGACGTCATGTGGGTTTTGGAGATGGTGTTTATCGCAGTGATGATGGTGGAAAAACTTGGACCAATATGGGGCTTAAAGAAACACAACATATTTCTCGAGTTAGAGTTCACCCCGATAACAGTAATATTGTTTGGGTAACCGCGCAAGGACCTCTTTGGAGTAAAGGTGGTCAGCGTGGCTTATACAAAAGTAAAGATCGAGGCAAAACCTGGGTAAAAACACTTGGTGATGACAAATGGACAGGTGTTACAGAATTAGTATATGATCCTAGAAATCCAGATCGTATGTACGCTGCTACATGGCAACGTCAAAGAACCGTTGCTGTTTATATAGGTAATGGTCCTGGTACGGCACTATATCGTAGTGATGATGGCGGTGATACTTGGGAAAAACTAACCAATGGTTTGCCAAAAACGTCTATGGGTAAAACAGGTTTGGCCATTTCTCCGCATAATCCTGATGTTTTGTATGCAGCTATTGAGTTAGACCGTAGAACAGGAGCATTGTATCGCTCTGAAGACGGCGGAAGCTCTTGGTCTAAACAATCAAATACTATTAGTGGAGGAACTGGCCCACATTACTATCAAGAATTATATGCCTCACCACATCAAAAAGATCGTTTATATCTCATGGATAATACCATGCAAATTTCTGAAGATGGCGGAAAGACTTTCTATAGAATGAATAGAAAAAACAAACATGGTGATAATCATGCCATAGCGTTTAGGAAAAATGACCCTAATTACCTGCTTGTTGGTACCGATGGTGGTTTATATGAATCCTTTGATTTAACCAAATCTTGGAAATACATTAAAAACTTGCCTGTAACTCAGTTTTATAAACTGGCAGTAGATGATGCCGAACCATTTTATAATATTTATGGAGGTACTCAAGACAATAGTACCGAAGGAGGTCCATCACGTACGGATAATATTCACGGGATACAAAATAGTGATTGGCGCGTAATTCTTAATTGGGATGGGCATCAACCAGCTACTGAGCCGGGAAATCCAAATATTGTATATGCTGAACGTCAAGAAGGAACGCTCTCGCGTTTAGATATGAAAACTGGTGAAGCTATAGACATACAGCCACAACCTGCGGAGGGGGATGCGATTCAACGTTTTAATTGGGATGCACCAATACTTGTGAGCCCTCATAAGCCATCTACAATTTACTTTGCATCGCAACGTGTTTGGAAATCAGAAAATCGAGGCGATTCTTGGACCGCTATATCTGAAGATTTAACGAAAAATGAAGAGCGTATTACCTTACCAATTATGGGAAAACAACAATCTTGGGATAATGCTTGGGATGTGTATGCCATGTCTAATTACAATACAATTACGTCACTCTCCGAATCCCCTAAGCAAGAAGGGCTTCTCTATGCTGGTACTGATGATGGTTTAATTAATGTTACTGAAAATGGAGGTGCAAATTGGAGACAAATTAAAGTGAATCAATTACCCGGTGTACCATCAACCGCCTTTGTCAATGATATCAAAGCCGATTTATATGATGCTAACACTGTGTACGTAGCTTTAGATAATCATAAATATGGTGATCTTAAACCTTATTTATATAAAAGTACTAACAAAGGACAAACCTGGGAGTCTTTAACCAATACAATTCCGGATAATCATTTGGTGTGGCGATTAGTACAGGATCATGTGTCACCTAATCTATTATTTATAGGAACAGAATTTGGTTTATTCTTTTCAGTTGATAAAGGAAAACAATGGACCGCTTTAAAAGGCGACGTACCAACAATTTCCTTTAGAGATTTAGCCATACAAAAACGTGAAAATGATTTGGTAGCAGCATCTTTTGGTCGTGGATTTTATATTCTAGATGATTATTCAGCCTTAAGAGACATCGCCCGAACAGATTTAAATTCAGAAGGCAAGTTGTTTCCTATTCGTGATGCTTGGTGGTATATAGAGCGTTCTCAACTCAGTTTTGAAGCTAATAAGGGCAGTCAAGGTGATGCTCATTTTGTAGCACCTAATCCAGAATTTGGTGCACTACTCACCTATTATCTTAAAGAAGCTCCAGTATTGAAAAAAGAGCAACGTAAAACAAAAGAAGAGAATATTAAAAATCAGAACATTCCCTTTCCAGGATGGAAGGTTCTAGAAGACGAAAAGTTAGAACAAAAACCTCAACTGGTTTTTGTGATCAAGAATCAAGCTGGTGAGGTGATACGTAACATCTTTAAAGAAGCAACGTCTGGAATTAATAGAACGGCTTGGGATTTGAGATATCCTAATTATAATCCGATAGGTCTAAACGATATGAAAAGTTCTAATGAAGACGAATTAAGAGGTTTGTTAGCAGCGCCAGGTACTTATAGTGTAACTATGTACTTATCGTATAACAGCACTATAAAACAACTCGATGATCCAGTAAAATTTAAGGTAAAACCGCTCTATAAAAATACGCTACAAGGAACAACACCAGAAGTAACTTCTGCTTTTTGGCGTGATTATGAAGCTGCTTCGAGAACTGCAAGTGCAATTGATCAGTCTATAGTTAAAGCTGAGAAAAAGACTAAAGCATTACAGAAAGCACTAATGCATAGTAGGGCCAATCCAGAAACAGCTTTAAAACAATTAGAAACCATAAGAAATCAAATCAATAGCTTGAAATCGGATTACTACGGTAATCAGGCCAAAGCAGAAATTGGTGAAAAGAATCCGCCATCTGTAAGTGATAAGATGTTCACTATTTACTTAAGTCTAGAGCGATCTACCTATGGACCAACTGAGACCAACAAGACACAAATGCAGATTATTAATACCATGATTAATAAAGCTGAAAATGAATTGAAAGCAATTGAAAATTCTATGGATAAATTAGAAACCATGTTAAAAGCTTCTGGAGCTCCATATATTGATGATTAAACTAACAAAAATTACATAACTATATAAAAAAGAGCTGTTAAAGCTCTTTTTTATATAGTTTAAAATACTTAGTGATTATGAATTAACTCTATACGTACTGCATAATAAGCAGTAGTCTCTAAATATATGGTTGGAATTAATTATAAAATAGATTAGTCAACACCTCTCCTCACCTGCCCATTCTACAAGCTCAATGTAACGATTCAAAACAATATATAACGGAGTACATTATAGTACAATGGTGAATACTCCGTATTTGATATACTATTTAATATCAAGATTAGAAAAGCCAAATAAAACGATTGTTTTAGTAAACGTGCACTATGTTTCTAGAACAATTACCTTTGTTGATTCTTTAATTTTTTTCTTATACGTTCTGCCATACCAAAGTAAGATACCACTTATAGGTAATGAGGCACAAATCAGGCTTACTAAAAAAGCGATAATTTTACCCGTTATTCCTCCAATAGCTCCAATATGGATATCATAATTCATACGAATGACCTTATCTGCGAACTTAGCATCTTTGTATTTGCCATAGATACTAGGAGTTTCAATTTCCTTAAGCGTATATTGATCGAAGAATAAATAATCCATATTGTAATACAATTTTTTAGAATTACTTACTTCAACCAAAATAGATGTAGAATCATTTTCAGGATAATGTAATTCCAAGTTATGAGCATCTCCATATGCATCTTTTAACATAGGAATTAATCGGTCATATGGATAATTAGATGTCACAGTTGAGGATATCATTTGCTCGCTTTCTGGAATTACAAATCTAGGATCTTTATCTCCGCCAGTGGCTTTATAAGTAATAAAATAGAACCAGTTAAAAGCCATTACACAACCGGTAAAAGCAAGGATCAACCCAAAAGATGATATGTAGAATCCTGTAACAGTATGAAGGTCGAAATTTTTACGCTTCCATCTTGTTTTATTATTCCAATCGAATTTTAATCGCTGACGCCAATTTTTCTTATTTCTAGGCCACCAAAGAAAAAGTCCACTTACTACTATAATCAGAAATACTAAAATAGAATAAGATACTACTCTAGAACCAATAGCATCTGGTAACCATAATCGTAGATGCCCTCTTAATATAAAACCAAAAAATCCAGCATCATTATCTAACCTTTTAATAAAATCACCTGAATATGGATTTAAGAACACACTATGATAAAACACCTCTGGTTCAGCTTCATAAAAAACAACCTCTACAGCTTCGTTTGAGGCACCATAAATGACTCCGTGAATGGTTCTATTAGGTATTACCTCTTCTGCAATATGTTTTACTGTAGATGATTTTATGAATTCTTTTTTTTCAACATCTACATATTTATAATCATCATAGAATCCTTCTATTTCTTCTTTAAAAACCCACAAACAACCGGTAATAGAAACAATAAAAAGTACTAGACCAGTAACTAATCCTAATATTTTATGGAGTTGTAAAATTATTTTACGTGTATTATTTCTCTTTTTTCTTGTCATTTATAGGCTTGGATATAAATGGGAACTAAAAACCATTATCTATTTCTTATAATTTTAAACAAACTCAATAAACAAAACACATGCACTTTCCAATACTTTTTGACTTTGCTTATTCTGAATACGATAATTGGGCTTTGCGCAACAGAACTAAAATTTCAATGTTTTCAGTCCCCATATTAATAATAGTTGATTTAGTTACTTATTTTGAAAACACCTTTTAAAGCTAATCCAAGAACTTTTGCTCCTTTAGTAGCAGTAGCAGTTTCCGTGTCAACGATATAAACGTGAGTTTCTCCGAGATCAGCGTTTTCGCCATTATTTCCAATAGCAGGTCCGGTTCTAGCACTTAGATATACTTTTCCATCTTCTACAAACATCGGTGAGGTATATCTATTTGCATGTATTGGAATTCCGCTAACATCTTTTATTTCTTTATTAATCAAATCAATAACAACTAGCTTAAAGAACTCTCCTTGCTCTTTAAAGACTCCCCAAGCTCCAATGTTATCGTCAACGATAATTCTAGCGATAGCTTTTCCATTGCCAACATAATCCATCCAAAATAGCTTTCCTCCATTGGTCGCTTCTTCGACATTGAAGAAATAATTGGTATCGAACTCTGTAGCTCCATTATTAATTCTCAAAATTCCTGAAGGTTTTGAAGCTGCCGTAAAACCAGCACTTAATGCCGAAGTGGAAAAAGAATAAATATCGCCGTTTTCTGTTTTTTCAATACCAGTACTATGACCGTTTACACCAATAGGACTTGTTCTATCATCTTCGATTATTTTTTCAAGTTCCATTTCAGGATATTGGAATATGGCTACATAAGCACGATCCACATCTGGAGTAATGTATGATCCATCTGCTAACCATTTGTGATACGAAACAAATAACTTGTTATCTCTAAGTATCATACCAGTAACCCATGGAATTGAACCTGGATCTTCTACAGTACCACTTCCCATATCAATATCGATAGGATGTTCTACAATTTTTTCTAACAAACCAGTTTTAGCATTTATAAAATGAAAACGCTTATCAGAAAGTCCTCCATAAGTTAATTCTACAGCAAGTAATGTATCATCATCTAAAGCCGCATAGTTATCTAAAGTAGATTGAAAAGCGAAGTTTGCTTTTTCCGTTAGTGCTCCATTTTCGTCTAACTGATATGCTATGCATTTATCATCGTCAGAATACCCTGCTGTGAATACAGTATTGCCAGCACTATGAAAAAATCTCCAACCTCTTAATGGAATTCCTTGTCCTTCTACTGAAATTTCTCCTGTAGTTAATGATTCTAGCGATGGTAAGTCTAGAATATATTCCGCAGGACTAGCCTGTCCAACAGGAAAAGCTTGAAATCCAACTACATATTTGGATATTGTTGTTGGTTCCGGATCTATAATTGTCCCTCCGTTGTCATCGCTATTACAGGATATTGTTAAGGTTATTATGGCTAAAAGTAGTATTACGTTTTTTATCCTTTGTATTGTTTTCATTGTATATGATTTTTGATATTAAAAATTATTTTAGTTTGATATATAATATCTTAGTTTGATATAGAAAGCTCTTCCTGGTTGTTGAATTTCGAAATTGTCAAAGATTTTAGCATCCGTAATATTTCTAGCTAAAGCAGATATATTATATCGCCCATCTTTAAAAGAGTACCCTAGTTCTAGATTATGTGAAATCTGTTCTGGTATAATATCTCTATCTTCTGGATTGCCTTCTACAAAAGATGTAAGCGGATAGTCATGAACATAATATGTGCTCCAGGAAACATTAACTTGATCTTTTAGGGAAAATATGTTTTCAAATCTTCCTCCGATATTAGCATTTCCAAACAAATAAGGAATATTTGCTATCCGCTGGTTTCTTAAAAAAGTTACACCGGCATTTTGTCCAGCATTTCTATCAACTATATTTTGATATGTAGCATTTAGATTTAAAAAAAAGCTATCATATAGAATTTTTATCTCACCTTCTACACCTGTACTTCTAGCATCAGCAGTATTGTAGAATCTGGAGAATATACCTTCTGATCTAATGGCTATAAAATTTTCAGATGCTCTAAAAAATAGATTAGTATCTATCTGGAGTTTGAAATCATTAATAGCTGTGTTGAAAAGTGCTCCTAGATTGGCATTGTAACTTTCCTCTGGCAAAAGAGTTGGATTTGATTTCAATAAAAAACCATCTCCTAACACTTCATAACCTTCCGGAATCCTAAATGTTCTTTCGAAAGAACTCTTGATTTGAAAGTTGTCAAGTACTTTATAGGTTGTAGCAAAACCATATCCTAATTCTTCAAAATTGTTTTCGAATTGTGTAAACCTTTCTTCTTCTATGTTCGTAAATAGATCTTCAACGATCCCTTCTGAGTTTAGCACATATCCTTTAGAAAAAATGGAGGTATTCCATCTATCCTCCAGCAAGTTGATGTCATAAGAAAGGCCTAGTATATTTTTGTTAACTATGTGAGGATCCTGAAATGCAATTCTTCCTATTCTAGCAACATCTTCTCCTTTTCTACGAATGTAATTTTTGGTATAGTTAAAACTTAATGAATGTGATTCATTAAAAGTATATGTAGCCAATGCATTAATTAAGTGTAAATTATCTTTAAACTCAAATAGTGTTTTACTAGCTTCAAATTCTCCAAGGGTTTGATCACCACGTTCTATAAAATTACCAAACCAGTCGTATTTTCTAGAAGAAGTATCTACTACTCTTTCGTTGTTTTGTGTAATGGAGCCATAAATTTTCAGCTTTAGTTTTTCTTTAAAAAGATTGTTTTTTTCGAACTCTATTGAACCAGAAATAATATTATTTTCACTAAAAACTTCTCCAAATGGATTTTGTGGATCAATCGGATGTTGGATTTCGTTTTCGTTAGCAGATGCAGTAAAACCTACAAGCAATCGATCTGCATATGACTTATCAACGAATCCAGTTTGTAGACGTACCATTTGAGAATTATAAGCGTCATGGAATCGTTCTACATTATCTCTACGAATACCAGTGTCATTACCTAATTCATCTCTTACTTCAATGTCATCGATAGTATAGTTGTTGTCAGAATGGTTATAAAATGAAGACAACTGAAACATCCATCCTTTTTTACCATAATACTGACCGTTAATTGTGGCGCGATGGGTATTAAATGAACCTACGTCATAAGAGGCGTCCAGAAAATCTACTTTACGTTTATTTGTAATAATATTTATTGCACCACCTAGTGCATCTGCTCCCAAATAAATAGGAACTACTCCTTTATATACTTCTGCTCTTTCTACAAGTGTAGCAGGAAAATTATTAAGTGACAGGGAACTACCAAAATTTTCTAATGGGATACCATCGATAAAAAACTTTACTTGTTTGCCAGACAACCCATTTAAAGAAAAATCAAAAGCAGCCCCTAATCCTCCTCTTTGTCTGATATTTACTCCAGGTATTGTGGTTAAAACAGCATTTATATCTATACTACTATTTTTTAATCCTTTGGTTTCTATAATCTCTACTTCAAAAGCTTTTTCTTTAGTCTTCTGTGCAACTGTTTTACTTTTAATGATAACATCATTTAATTCTTCTATATTTTCTTTTAAAATGATGTGTACGTTTGTTTCTGCTGATGATCCAACAGTAATAGAATACAATAAGGTTTGAAAACCGATGTAACTTGTTTCCAATGTATAGGATCCATTTGGAATACGAAGCTTAAATTCTCCATCAATATCACTGCTCGTCCCTATGTTTTTTAGTTCAACTACGCTAACAGAAGCTCCTGATATAGGATGCGCATTTTGATCCACAATTATGCCTTGTATGATCCCCTGTCCTTGACAAAAAAGCGTAACTAAAAACAATAAAAAGACACTGTTTTTTCTTTTTAAAATAACCATTGACTGTAAGATTTTTTATTTATTTTAGCGGCTTGAAATATATTATTTATAATTAGTCTAAATAAAATTAAAACGCAAAATTAGTATCTAAGAGTAGAGAAAAATGACGCATTATGGATAAAAAAAGACGAGAAAAAACGTCGTTTAAAACCGAAATAACTAAAAAGAAAAGGATAGGTACTTTATATGCTGTTTCAGAACAGGTAACATCTTATGAACAATGTGGTATCACTTCAAAAAAACATCAGTTTTTGAAGCAGTTTGGAATAGGATTCTTTCAAGTACATCAATTCGAAGGGCTATCAATTATAATTTTGGACGTAATACTAAAAGAAGATTTGAAGTTAGAAGGAGAATTACACAATGACTTCTTAGAAATGTCTTTCCTTATTGAAGGAGAGCAAATTATTAAAATCAACGGTATTGCTAAAGATTTAATTTATGAAAGTCAGGAATGTTACTTTTTATATTTAACAAACATTAAAGGTAGTATCTCATATCATAAAAGAAAACGACTTAAAGAGGTTAAAATTAGAATGAGTAATGATTTTATTAAAAGACATAAACTTAATGAAGCTTATAATGTTTTGGAGAATTATTCTTTACTAAAACATCAAGATAATTGTTTAAAGCCTCTATGTACAAAGACGCAGGATATACTTTCTGAGATTCTGACAGATAAGCGAAAAGGATTATTAAAAAGATTGTTCCTAGAGTCTAAGGTCCTAGAACTAGTGGCACTAAAATTAGAAACCAAATCAGTAAATACTAAATCAATAAATGCTTCACCGTCTGATAATTTAATTAAGAAATTATATAAAGTACAGCATTTTATCTCTTCTGACCTATCTATACAACATTCTATCCATCAATTATCAAGACAAATTGGATTGAATGATTTTGTGTTAAAAAAAGAGTTCAAAATTTTATTTGGTAAAACTATTTTCGAATATGCTATCGAACTTAGAATGGATAAGGCAAGACAATTATTACTTCATAGTAAAAAACCTATTTATGAAATTTCGGAATTGGTAGGTTACAAAAACTCAACACATTTTACAGCTGCTTTTAAGAAAATAGAAGGAATTACTCCAAAAAAATATAGAAGTACCTCAGAAAATGAATAAGAATAATTTAACTCACGATTTTAACTTTTCTATATTGAGCATTTATTAAAATTTCCATTTTTCGCAAGTCAAATTTTTCAATTTGCATACAAGCGTTTACCCAAAGGTTGGTTATTTCTAATAGTTCGTTTTTTGATAGCGGATTGATTAGCTTTTTACATTGAATATGATGATATTCAAAATTAAACTTTTCTGTTATTGATTTAGTAAACCTGTATAATTCGGGAATAGCATTGCCTTTCTTACTGATATATTCGATAAGGCCTAAAGTTTGTAAATACTTGGCTTTCTGAACATTTCCGCTTCTTATCAACACATCTGCATCCATCGTACTTAGCTTACGCATTAATAAGCTGTGTGCACCCATTCCGGGAAACAAATTAAATTTGTTTTCTGGTAAACAAAACTGTGCTCCTTCTTCTGCAATGATAAAGTCATGTGCCAGCGCACATTCAAACCCGCCACCATAAGCATTACCTTCTACTAATGCAATTGTAATAACGGGTAATCCAAAAGAGTTGTACATATTATAAATAGCATCGATACATAAATGTGCATATGTTCTTAATTTAGAAACATTATCAGTTTTAATACTATCCAAAAAATAGGTAAGATCACCTCCCATATTATAAATTCCTGAATGTTCTGATCCCGAAACAATAAATTTTAGAGGTCTATCAGGATGTAAAAAGTATTCTTTTACCCAAGTACAAAACTCTCGAAATTCCTGCAGACCTTGTAAACAAAAATTAGGCATTCCAGTATCTCTAATTTTCCACAGTAAAAGTTCTTCTTTTTTAAAATATGCTACGGATACACAATTAAATTGTCTCATAATTTTAAGATTTTGATATAACTATGGGTTCTTTGGCTATTCGTGTTTGTTTTTTTGATTTTAGATTAAAAAATAACATATCTAACCCAAACCTTTGAACTCCCAAGGTCAACAAAATATAAAAGGGAATTAATAGAAGTACAGCTGTGACACCAAATTGTTGGTATCCGAAAACGCTCATCCCCCAGCAAATAACTACCCATTGAATAATATAAATTGTAGTTACTCGCATACTACAATAATACAGGAACCTAAAGATATTATTTTCTTTAACCCTTGTTACTAATAATTGTGCAATCCATAGCAATACAAGATTGAATCCAGCTAAGTACAATGTTCCTCCTGGACCAAGATGGAAGTAATCTCCAAAATGATACTCGAAATTATAATAACATAATCCACCTCCAATAAGCATTAATGTAATCCCCGCTATTAACATGCTACGAAACAAATAATTAGAACTTCTATTTTTTTCTTTATACCACATTCCAAAAAACATCCCAATTAGTATAAAAGAAAACCATGGAAATACTGCGAAATACACATTCCAATCAGCTCCCCACAACAGATCTAACAAATAATCTATTCCTATAATGCCTATTCGAAACCCGTGTACTTCTTTGGTCAAAAGCGTGATGCAAAGAGCAATAATTAGGGGTATATATTTATTTTTAGATAGTTTATTAATCAATCCCATAAATAATAAAGAGACTCCTGCTAATTGAAGTATATCTCCAGTTCCTAGCATATAAATCATATTATCAAAGGTCACAGGGGTTGTCCACCCATATGCTGCTATAAAATTATCAGGTATTATATCTAAAAGAACTGGAAGTACAAACTTTAAAAAGTTCATTAAATATCCAATACCTAAAATATAAAATGCCCTTTTAATAGATAAAAATATACTTTGATTACGAGATAGTGTAAAGGATACTCCCATTGCGATTAAAAACATAGGAGTTCCTTTTCCTATAAAATGCACTACGGAACCTAACCAAGTTTCTGATTGTGTCGTAATATCTCCATAAATCCATAACGTGTGTACGATAATTACCAGTAATACACTTATACCTCTTGCAAGATCTATGGCTAAAATTCTATTTGGTTTTACTGTTAACATATGATTTTTTTTGAATGTTTAGTTGTCTTTTATGAGTTCGAACTTCCTATTATTCATTTTTAAATCTTTAAATTTTGCGATAGGATTTTGTAATGTCCCTTCTAGAATCAAGCTCTCCATAGGATCTGCAAGATTTAACATTTGTTGTGTGTTTTTAAGTTGTAATCGATTGAGGCAACAGCGATCAAACTCTGGAACGAAAAGATCATATCTTTCAAATTTTGATGTCAATTCCGGATGTCGAAACTGATATAGGTGTATGCATTCGGAAACCAGTTCCCAGAACAAATCTTCAGGAAATCCTAAGTGTTTTTCCAAAATGGTAGACAGGAACCGAAAAAAGCAGTCAAACACATCAGTAAACAAAGTCAATACTTTCATCTTGTCAGATGTATTTGTATACAACCTTTTTACTTTTTCTGGCATGTCTTGGTCTAAATAAAAAACAATAATTTCTTCTGTAATGTCTTTCATCAGGATCTTTACAGGAGTGTGGTTCTCCATGACCATGATAATATTTTCTCCGTGAGGCATGAATACCAATTCATGCGCATAAAAACAATGCAACAAAGGACTTAGGTATGCGTGTAAATATTTACGAAGCCATGTATTTGTATCAAACGGTGATTGTTTGATAAACTCTGCCAATAATGAATTTCCATCATTGTCTATATGAAGAAAAGATGCCATAGTTATCAATTCCTGTCCATTCTTGGTTTTGGTATGTGGGCTTTCTCTCCACAAAGCTGACAACATTTTGTTATACGGATTGGTTTTACCCAATACTTCATAATATGTGTTTTGGAAACCAACTGTAGCAACCTCACCAAGCATGGTAAATCCAGTTTCTTTTATATAGTGATCTTTCTCTAATAGATTATTAATCCACCGAGTAATCTCAGGAGTACTTTGCATATAATACGGAGAAAGTCCTCGCATAAAGCCCATATTCAAAATAGATAGCGCTGTTTTTGTATACATTTTTTCAGGATGAGAAGTGTTGTATAACGTACGAATAGACTGTTGGGCGCTATAATAATCTTCTCCTTCTCCTAGAAACACAAGCATATGGTTAGCAATGTCAGCCGCAAATACTTGAGAAATTTTATTCTTCCATTGCCAGGGATGTACTGGAATAAAAACAAAGGATTCCATATCCAGACCCAAAGATTGAAGCTTGTTATGGAACTTTGTAATAGTCACAATGCCTAATTCTTTATGGATTACATTTTCGTATTCAAATTTTTCTACAGCCGTATATGTCGCTTTACTTTTGTGTCCTGCTAACCAAAAAATTTTAAAAGGTTGGTTAGTTTCGGGGGCATATTTGGCATAATCTTCATTGTTAAAACCAATTCTACCATTATTAGCTACAAAACAAGGGTGCCCTTCGGTCATTGCGTGTTCGATAACCTGAAAAGAACTATTAACCAATTCAGGAGAAGAAAATTCTTGATGCGAGTACTTATAACAAATACTGGATAATGTGCTGGAAACCTCTTCTAAGTATACTGATAATAAGTGTTTTGGAATTCCTAATGTATATACAAAATCAATAATGAATTGTAAAGCGTTTATGGCAACAGGTGTATCATTCACTTTTTTTATAATAGAGGCTTCCTCAATATCCCAATGATCCAAGGCTCTTTTTTGAGCTATAAACTCATAAGTCACTTCCGATGTATCTGAAGTCAAGAGGAAACGATCGCTATCTCCAATTCGTTTGGGTTGCAAAACTAATTCGTGAGAAAATTCACTAATTGCTTTTTTTACCAAAGCTATATTTGCCTTTTTCCATGATTCTGGATTAAGATGTTCCATAGTCAACTTGGATTCGAAATTAGTTATTGTGTCATTTTTCATAGATTTCCATGCTAATAGCAGTAATTTTTTGGCTTCTCTGTAATTATCTAATTCACAAAAAGCCAATGCAGCTTTTTTTTCAGGTAATTCAATTTCTTTTAGATATTTGAATCCTGCTTTTTTATTCAGTTTATGTATCTTTTCATTACGAATGTCAGGCTCTACAACTATTCTACCAACGTGAGGTTGTTCGAAAAAATATTCTAATACCGTACTGAATATATTCCAGGTAAAACCGTGAATTCTTTTTTCTGGAGGAGCGATCAAAATGTGCATCCCATAGTCAGTATCTTTTACATTATAGTAATTTGAAATCCGATCTTCTGAAGCTTTGTATTTTTCCATTAAGAAAATAGGCTCATTCTTATAAACTCCTATGAATACCTCATAGTTGGGAGTCGCAACCAGTTTTCTATATTCTGAATATACTTCTTCTAAAGTTTTGTTTATCATTCCCCAATAACTGGCGTACGATTGGGTTACCCACTCGTGGATGATTGCTATATCTTTATTAAGATCTAATCGATGTATGCGTATCTTACCAAACTCTTTGATAGTTCTAGAAAACACAAGATTTGATATGGTTCTATTTTCATTCATACTATTATCTAATCAAGAAACTACTTTAACACTATCTTTTTTAAAAGCTGTTATTGGATTTTCTAATTTCCCAGCAAACTGAAGTAAAGCAACGGGGTCATCGAGATCAATCATTTGCTTGTGATTATTCAGTTGGAGTCTGTTCAAACAGGACAAATGAAAATCTGGAGCAAACAAATCATATTGTTTAAATTTTGCTTCTTTTTCCGGATAACGATCTTGATATGCCTGAATATTCTCTGCTATAGTTTTCCAGAATCTCTTTTCAGAAAAATCCGCATATTCTTCTAAAATGTGTCCCATAAACCTGAAAAAACCATCAAAAATATCTGTAAAAATGGAAAGTAATTTCACATCTTCGGGAACAGGAACATACATACGTTTGAGATATTCTGGTAGCTCAACATCAGGATTTAAAATACAAGCTTCTTCTGTAATATCTTTCATAAAAACCTTCACAGGAATGTGATTTTCTAAAATCATTATGATGTTCTCTCCATGAGGCATAAACACCAAATCAAAATGATAGAAACAATGCAATAATGGACTCAGATAGGCTTTTAAATACAAGCTCAACCAATCTTCTATAATTAAGCCTGATTTTTTAATGATTTTTGGCAATAAAGCTTCATTGTTATGATCAATATGAAGAAATGCCGCCATAGTCATAGGTTGCTGGCTTTCTTTGATATTTGCCGTCGGACTTTCTCTCCAAAGAGAAGCTAGCATCTTATTGTAATCATTATGAACTCCAAATTCTTCAAAATATGGGTTCACATAACTTACTGAAGCAACTTCTCCCAACATTCTAAATCCTGTTTCTTGAATATAGGAATCCTTATAAAGTAATTCTTCTAACCAAACCGCCATTTTAGGAGCAGTACCCAAATAGTATAACGGAAGTCCGCGCATAAAGCCCATATTCAAAATAGAGAGTGCAGTTTTAGTATAGAATTTTTCAGGGTTTGTACTATTGAATAATGTACGCACCGATTGTTGAGCAAGGTATTGATCTGGACCGTAACCCAAACAGATTAGATTTCCTAAAGCAATTTCTGGTGAAAATATGTTGGCTAACTTATTAAACCATTGCCACGGATGCATAGGGATAAAGAAATAATCATCTGGATTTAAACCTTTATTTTTTATAATCGCTTCAAATGAGGCTATCGTATCATTATCTAGTTCTTGTTGTATTAAAGTATCATACGATAGTTCAGACGTAGCGGCATATACTGCTCTACTTTTATGTCCTGCCAACCATAATAGTGAAAAAGAATTTCCTGCTTCTGGTGCATACGACCTATAATCACTGCTATCGAAACCGATACGACCATTGTTGGCTACAAATCCAGGATGACCTTCGGTCATGGATTGCTCTATGGTTTGAAAATCAGCATTAACTAGTTCCTTAGATGTTGGGTTCCCTTTTAAGAATTTAAAAGCACTCCCATATAAGGTACTAATAACTTCTTCAAGATATATTGGCATCTGATTACCTTTGATACCTAATTGTTTTCTAAATTCTTTAATGAACAATATAGCATCCAAAATAATAGATTCGCTTTCTTCATATTTTTTAATTGATTCTTTATCAATCCACAAATGATTTAAAGCAAGTGGTTTAGCATTAAATTGATATTGAATTGTAGGGTTATCTGTTTTTAATATATAGCTATTCCAACCATCAGTATGCTGTTCTAATATGATAGGTTTGATTAAAAGTTCATGGCTAAATTCACCAATAGCTTTTGCTACTAAAAGTGTATTTGCTTTCACCCAAACTTCGGTTTGTAAATGAGCAACAGATTGTTGGGGCGAAACGGCATTATCTAGTGTATTCATTGCGCTGCGTTTATTAATTTTTGAAATTGAGGTTGTTAGTTGATATTGATCTTTGGTTAAAAAAGCCAATTGGGCAGTCTTATTCGGTAATTCTACTATCTTATCTAATTGAAACCCGATACGTTGACATAAAGCGAACATTTTTTTATTACGTATATCAGGTTCTACTAAAATTTTATGCACATCAGAATCCTGAAAGATAAAATCCATGATTGCATTAAATAAATACCAAGTGAAATTCGGAATTCTAATTTCTGGAGGAGCCACAATAATATGAATACCACAATCACCATTTTGTACAGGATATAATTCCCCAATATGATCAAATTTTGGATTGTATCGTTCTAATACAAAAACAGGTTGATCTTGAAATATACCTACAAAAATATCATAATGATCAGGCTGCATTAACCTAGCATATTCTTGTCGAACTTCTTGTAAATTACTTCCTTTCATACCCCAAAAAACAGCATAATCAAGGTTTATCCATTGGTACAGTAATTCACTATCTTCTGTGATTCTGAAAAGCCGAATATCGATATCCCCAAAACCATCAAAAGATTTAGTAAAAAGTGTATGATATTCGTGTGCTATATTCTCTTTTGAATTTTTCATTAAGAGTTTTTATGTTTTTGCTAATACTTTTGAAGTGTTTTTTATGGCTATTTTGAAAATGAAATAGTAAAGTAATAGCGTGATGATAAATCCAACTAAAGCTACTATAAATGGAACCTGTAACCCATGATTATCTACCAATAGTCCAACTGAAAAAGAAGAAACTAATACTCCTAAATTCTGAAAGAAATGTACTTTACTATAGTCGATAGCATATGATTCTGGTGTACTTAATTCGAATAGTAGTACGTCGAATTTTACCACACCCAGAAAGATTGCCCATCCATAAATGACTCTTCCAATAATTACAAAAACTTCAAAAGGAACACCTTGTAATAATAAACCAATAGTTCCAAGAAGTAATACCGGTATAATTCCTTGGAAATTAGTATTCGTTGATTTTCTTCTGAAGTTCATCCATAAGGCGATTAGGGCGACAAAACCGGGTATTGCATAAATAGTACCTGAAATAAGCTTAGAGTCATAGACAGAAATATGCTCCCAATAGGTTGAGAAAAAAGGTCTTATTAAAAAATCACTGAAATACAAAATCATAGTGATTAACCCTATTTTGAGAATAAATCTTTTAGGGATCATTTTTTTATCCACTTGATCTATAAATGCTTCTTCTTCTGGAGATACCGAAGTATTATACTTATCACTTCTTATTAGATATATACTCATAAACATTTGGATAAAATCACCAAGTGCCATAATTAGAAAGATATAACTGGCATCGATAAGATCAACGACTAAACCGCCAATGACTGCCCCTAAAATTCCACCTAAGTGTACTACTACAGATAATAATCCAATAGTACCAGAATGTTCTTTTTTGGTAATTAGTTTTAGTATATACGGATATACCAAAAGATAACTCCCTTTAAATAAAATCATTACTAATGAGATGATCCAGAAATTGATATAAGAGTTTGTCCAATAACAAAATAGAGCGAATATTCCTGCTATTAACTGGGTATATACTAATATGTTTAGCTCTGCTACTTTTTTAGAAATATATGCCCAAAATGGAAATGAAATCATCACCATAAAACAGATCGCTGCGAAATAATACCCAACCCACTCTGGATCTGTTACTCCAAACCGAGCTTCGAAAAATTGCGGATAAAAAGGGTGTAACAAGTAATCACTTATTACTGCTACCAAAGTCATTATGATTAGAAGTTTTTTCATAATACAGATGCTTCTCTCTTAATTTCTTCTTCTTCTTTAACTTCAAATTGTTGGAAAGCAATTCTTTTTTCTAACGGATAATAATCTGTTCCCGTAAGTTCTTTGATGATATATGAGTTTCGATAAGCTGCCATTCCCAAATCTGGAGTAACAAAACCATGGGTGTGTAATTCAACATTCTGTACAAAAATATCTGTACCCTTTTGGTCTATAGCATAATTGCGGTGCACATTGTATCTGCCTTTTTCATCCCATCTAATTACATCCCTAATACCTTCTATGAAATTAGGTTGTTGATACTCATAACCGGTGGCTAGTACCAATCCTTCAGTTTGATATCCGAAATATTTATCCTGTTCAGTTTGATGAAGTTCTAAATTAAACGTATCAAGTGCTTGGTCATATACAGTTTTTTGAAGTTCCGAATTGGTTCTTAGATTTATTTTTACATCATTTTGTAACCGTTTCGTATAGATTAGATCGAAAATATTTGCAAGTAGGTCCTGATTGATTCCTTTGTATAAATGCTTTTGATTTCTAATCAATTCATCCCTTTTATTTGATGGAAGGTTATAGAAATAATCTACATACTCCGGAGACGTCATTTCTAAAGTAAGTTTTGAATATTCCAAAGGAAAAAACCTTGGCGATCTTGTGATCCAATTGAGTTCATATTCTCTGGAATCAATATCTTGTAAAAGATCATAAAAAATTTCTGCAGCACTTTGTCCACTACCCAATATGGTTATCGATTTTTTGGATTGTAGTTGTTCTTTACTTGGAAGGTAAGCCGAAGAATGAATAGCTTTTCCTTTTAAATCTTTACAACAATTAGGAACATAAGGTTGTGTTCCTGTTCCCAAGATTAATTTCCGGGTTTTGTATACTTTTTGTTCGTTTTTTTGAGAGCACTTTGAAAAGATTGTATAATATTTTTCCTCTTGATTATAGAAAATTTCATTAACCTCTGTCCGAAAATGAATATTGGATAACTTCTGAATGGCCCATTTACAATATTTATTATACTCATTACGTAATACCAGGAAATTTTCTCGAATATAAAATGAGTATATGCGTCCTTCCTCCTTTAGGTAATTTAGAAAACTAAAAGGATTGGTTGGATCCGCTAGTGTTACTAAATCGGCCATAAAAGGAATCTGAAGTGTGGTATCCTGAAGCATCATACCTGGATGCCAATCAAATTTTTCTCTTTTATCTAAAAAAACTCCGTCCAATTCGGCGATAGGATTGGTTAAACATGCTAATCCCAAATTCATCGGCCCCACTCCTATGGCTACAAAATCTATTATATCTTTATTCATCATTTTGCTGTCTATTTAATTGATCGTTTTATAATTTTTTCCTGTATCCTTAATCATTTGTATGATGTTTAATAAGTCATCTATGGTACTTTTAGGATTTAGCAAAGTGAATTTTAAATATACTTTCCCATCTAATTTGGTACTCGCAACTGATGCCTGACCAGATTTAAAAAGTTTGTTTTTTATGTAAAGATTAATTGTATCATGCACAGTATTAGAAGTTACTTCTGGAACTTTATATCTAAATACTAGTGTACTAAGTTCTGGTTTGTGAACGACTTCAAAACAAACATCATCTTTAATATTATAATAGAGATCTAAAGCTAGGTAATGCACTTTTTCTAAGAATGATCCAATAGTTTTAGCACCGGTCATTTTTAAAGAAAACCAAAGCTTTAGTGCATCAAACCTTCTAGTAGTCTGAATAGATTTTTCAATTAAATTAGGAAATTCCTCATCTCTGTGCTCGAGTGGATTCAGATAATCAGCATAGTAGGATACATATTTAAAGTGTTTTGTATCACGAACCAAAAAAGCACTCGAACAAACGGGCTGAAACATGGTTTTATGAAAATCAATAGTCACTGAATCTGCGTGTGCTATACCACTAAGTAAATGTTGATGTGTTTCTGTTAATATATAACTACCACCATAAGCGCCATCTACGTGAAACCAGATGCCATATTCCTTTGCAATCTTTGCAATGGTTTCTAAAGGATCAAAACTACCAAAGTCTGTTGTTCCTGCTGTCGCAACTACTGCGATAGGAATATTACCTAATTGTTTCTCTTTCTCGATCGCCTGTACTAGAGCATCAGATTCCATCTTCATCTTGTCATCAGTAGGTACAGGAATCACAGCATTATAACCCATTCCCATTAGAGCTGCATTTTTCCTTATACTGAAGTGTGCTTTTTCTGAACAGAAAAAACGAAATTTTGACACTACATCCGACCAACCATTTTCTTTTAGGTTTAATCCAAAATGTTTGAACGCATAGTCATCTCTGGCAAGGAGAAGCGCCATAAAGTTAGATTGTGTTCCTCCACTTGTAAATACTCCATCTGAGGTATCCGGTAATTTCATTTCCGCACAGATCCACCGAATCATTTCCTGTTCTATTAAAGTGGCAGAAGTACTTTGATCCCAGGTTTCTATTGCTGTATTTACTGATGATGCAACTAAATCTCCTATGATTGCTGGTAACAGTACCGGACAATTAAGATGCGCAACATAATTAGGATGATGAAATGCTATAGTATGATCAAGATATAATTCTTTTACTTCTTTTAAAGCTTCATCAATGGTTAAATTGACTTGCGAATTTGGAGTTATTAAATGTTTCTTTGAACCAAAATCACTGATTAGATCTCCACTATAAAATTGATCTCTATCCAGAAAAGACTTTATGTGTTGTATGGTTTTCAGAATGTATTCTTCGTAAGTATATTTTGATTGTGAGTTAAAAAATTGTTCTATATCACGATCAATAACTAAGTTGGTATGTGTTTCGAGGAGCATATTATATTTATTTGGTCTAAATAAGTTTTGCGAATTTAAACTCAAGTCAAAATAAATTCATGACGTATTTAGGAAAAAAAAAGACGTAGCAAAAAAAGGAGTATATATTAATGATTATTTCACCTAACAAGAGTTAATCCGAAATTTCATTACAATAAAGCTATTCACGGTATATCTCAATGAAAAATCAAGCCCTATAAAGTAAATATTATTCTAAATTATATTTTTTACTATTTATTACTTTATAGATTTTACGTAGCTGATAAATTCTATTTTTATAACTATAATCTGTAGTTCAGTATGTATTAAAGCTTATTAAAATATAAGATTACTGTTAGGATCATAAAAACGTGTCCTGAGCTTGTAGGAAATTGAAAAAAGACAGATTTTTAGGTTCACTATATATCTTATATTCGATAAAACGCTTGTATATTCCCCTACCCTGTGATCAGTAAATTTTCCTACGCTGTGATCATACTTTTTTTAATAGCATTTTCTAGTATAGAAGGTTTACTACCAGGACCAATACTAAGTAATTTTGAACCTGTTATTGGAATTCCATTGAAAGGTCTAATATGTACTTCACCAGCGGGAGTACGTTCAAAATAAGTGTAATTGGTATCGTCATCAATTTTAGTACAACCTTTTACTCTGAGAATACTTTTAGGCAAGGCCAAACAAATATTATGGATGCATGTTGAGTTAGGTAAGTCTGGTAAATCTACTGAGCACGAAGCCCAATGCGCTTTTTGGTGATCAAACCTATGTACTGTATTTTCAGCTGGTAATAACTCTGGAAGCAATGAAACATCTAAACTGTCCATAGTTACTGTTTTCGCAATTGGATTCAGTATTTTTATTTCATTAATCACTTGACTTTTTCGGCTCTCCTGTACGTTTTCAAGATGTGTTAAAACTAATAACGAAGAAACCTGAATTTGATTAGCTTCCAGTTCATTATGTTCATCTCGTTGTTGCCAGTTTTTAACATCAACAACCGAAATTTGAATTGGAGGTAAGAATCGATCATTAAGTCCAACACCTAAAAACTCCATTAATCTGCACGCATCAGATGTTCCATTAGCTTCAATTAACGTAATTCCGTTTTTCCTTTCAGGAATTCTATTCACCGTATTTCTAAGTTCCACTATACCACTACAGCAAATGCAACTACCGCTTAAAGGCCTAATGTTATTTAATTTGATATACTTAGCAAATTGTTGGGCATCCATATTGGCATTTTCATAATCATTAAGAATAACAAATGGGTTCCAACCTTTATTATTAAATTTTTTTAACAGATATTTTAATAATGTTGTTTTACCAGCTCCCAAAAATCCAACAACAGTTATAATAGCTTCCATATTTCTATACAATATCTTAGTTATGATAGATTTTTAAATATCATACAATCCAAATTCACTTCTTTTTAGGCCTAAATGGTTTAATAATGGCTTCATTGCATTCTAAATATGGTCCATTCATAAGGTCTATACAATATGGTACAGCGGGGAAAACGGCATCTAAACATTCTCTGATAGACTTTGGTTTCCCTGGTAAATTAATAACTAAACTGCTACCTCTAAGTCCAGCAGTTTGTCTTGATAGAATAGCCGTAGGTACAAATTTTAGAGATTCAGTTCTCATAAGTTCTCCGAAGCCAGGCATCATACGATCGCATACCGCTTCAGTAGCTTCTGGTGTAACATCTCTCTTAGCAGGACCAGTACCTCCTGTAGTAACCACCAAGCAACATTTGTCATTATCGACCATTTGGATAATTTTTTTTCGATAACTTCTTGTTCATCAGGAACTATTTTATAAACCTCTTCCCATTCTGAAACTAAATAATCGTTTAATGTATTTATAATTGACTTTCCGCTTATGTCTTCGTAAACACCAGCATAAGCTCTATCACTTACAGTTATAATTCCTATTTTGACTATTGCCATGTTTATTTTTTTACTTCTGTCTAAAGTTATCCTGATTTACTTATAATAAGTGATATTTTATGTTTTTTATATTAACTAGGATTCAATTTTATTCAGTACGTTCATTTTTTCGATTAAAGTTCCTGTAATGGCAACTACAGCGGGTTTTGGGATGTTATCATTATCAAAAGGCCACTTGCTGGTTAAGTTGTTTAAATCCTTGGATTGTTCACCAGGATGTTGAATACTTAAAAAAAGTGTTTTTCCGTCAGGAGAAAACCAAGGACCAGTAAACTCTGCGTCTTTTGGAGCAGAAGCAACACGAATAACTTTTCCACTATCTTTTCCATATCTTGGAATTACAAACAAACTATTATTTTTAAAAGGCATATAGGGTTTATCATCTTTATTCATGGCGTTTCCTGACATATCTGAAGTCATCCAAAGATTACCAGCTATATCAAAGGCTAGATTATCCGGACATGAGAATCCATTTTCTTCACCACCAGCAATGTAAGTTGAAGCTTTAAAAGTTAAGGCATCATAGGCGCCATTATTTTCTTCAATTTTTAAAATAGATCCATGCCAGTCATTTTTGACTTTATTATTAGTTAATGAAATAAATACATTTCCAGTGATGGGATCAATTTCGATATCTTCTGGTCTATTCAACTCCGTAGCACCCAGTAATTTTGCAGCTTCTCTTGATCTAATAAGAACTTCTGTTTGATCTGTAAATTTCTCCTTCAGAATAGGTTGATTTTCCCAATCTAAGGCTAACCATTTACCATTTATAGTATCTGCAACATACAATGTACCTTCCTTTAAAGAGCCAGGTTTGGAAGAAATAAACTTGTATAAATGTTCATTATTGCTATCATCACCAGTATAAGCAACCACTCGTTTATCTTCTAATTCATACAATGTACAGCATTCGTGAGCAAACCTTCCTAAAGCAATATGTTTTTGAGATGTTCCATCTTTCGGGTTTACTTCAACCACCCAGCCATAATGCTCTGGAGGATAATTATAAAAGTTTTCCCAGCCATATTTACTTGGTTTATGAGTTGTATTATCTTTTTCATCGTATTCTGTTTCTCCAAAACAACTATCGTAATTTTCTTCACAAGTAAGGAAGGTTTTCCAAGGGGTAATTCCTCCAGAACAATTACTATTAGTACCGATTACAGAGGTTTTTCCTTTTATTGGTGTATCCCAATTCAATTTTATTTCAGTATTACCAGTAATTCTTCTGTTATGCGGGTCGTTTTCTACCACTTTCCATACACCGCTCTCCTCCCTTATTCTAACAATACTTCCTCCTACATTGTACATTTCTTTGTCTACTTGTTCTTTTGTCCGATGTTGTTTTGGGTTTTTATAATTCCTATAATTGAAATCTGAAACAAAAAGTGGATTTACATACTCATGATTTACCCATAGTAATCCATCCTTTGGATTATTTTCATCTAAGGGTAAAAAGCAAGTAAAATCATTATTAAATCCAAAAGTATCTGCATTATTAATGTTATCACCCCATTTTATTATCGTGTGATAATTTAACCCTTTGGTGAGCAATAAATCATCGGCATCAGAAGCTTGTATAGGTTCGAGAACAAAATTTTTTAGTTTTCCTGTTTTTTTTTCGGTAATTGTTTCTTTTAAAACTGGAGTGGTAATATTGCCACAATTGATTAAAAATTGAGGTGTTAAAACTGCTCCAATACTTGTTTTACCTAAGAATGAAATAAACTTTCTTCGATTGTATGACATTATGTTATTTTAGTTTAGATGATATGTTTCTATACATAGTAAATCCGAATAAACGTTTTCAAATTTATGCTGAAATCTATCATATATTTTTGCAGTAATTTTTACTTGCTGATTTACTGAATTCCCTAATTCAAGTTTTAATTCTTTGATCTTACTATTTAGGTAAAAGGAAAGAATAGAAAAATGATTGTAATCATCATATCTAAGGGATTCGGAATGTTTCTTTTTATTTTTAATCTCTTTATAGAAGGTACTTAATCCTCTTATGTTTGAAAAATTATTGTTTTTCAAAGCATCTAAAATAAAGTGGTTATCGTTAGAAAGGACGAAACATACTTCATTAATACGATGTTTACTAATTAATATTTTAATTTCTGTTATGGTATTATTACTAAAGATAACGGAATTGCCAAGTGATGTGTAAAAATAATTTTCATTTCTGAAAGTATTATTAATCACAGTTTCTAAGCAATCAGTAGGACATAATGAATAAAGACACTTTTGCATTATACAATTGTATCTATGGTATATGGGAATGATGAATGGTGTACATCTATTTTCAACATCCTATCAAACAATTTATAAGCAAATGTATATTCAACTTTTGCTTCATTACCACTTATATCAGTAAAAAAGTAGTTACCCATAGCAATTGCTCTATTTTCGTCTAAAATGATATTGGCATTTTCAAACCTTACTTTTATCCAAGGATTGATAGCAAAACCTTTATCTTCTTTACAAGCACGATCGTTTCCGGCAATAAAATAAGATAAAGCGTACGCCTTTTTTGGTCTAAACTGTTCAATCTCACATTTGGTTGGTTTAAAGAGAACAGTCCCTGATTCAAATGCGTAAAGTTTATCTAAAAATTCACTAGCATAAGCTTCACAATCGGCTCTGCTTTCTTTTAATGAACCGATTTTAACGACACCTTCTCCCCAGGTGCTTTGCGCCTTTAATACTTGATCTTTTGTTATCATTTAAATTTAGTTACTATGATTTATATAATTTTAATGTGTTATTATCTAAAGAATTCATTTTGGGATGCTATTTAGAAAAACAACATCCATGTTTTAAAGTTGCAGTGAAGCTGTTTTTATCTTTTATTCACTTTTTATAAAACTTTTATGTAGACCACATTGACCGTATTTTTTATTGTATAAGTGTAATACTATTAATGCTATCGTGGGAACATATATCAGTTTTTCATCTAAATAAAACCAAGCATTTTTTTCATTTACTATGATTGTAGTTAATGAGAGAAAACTTAACCATAAAGAAGTTTTTATCCAGTTTTTAGAAGTTGTTTGTGTAGAATGATATATAGCAAAAAAGGAGATTATTAAAAAAAGATAATCTATACTTCCCCACCAAGCAGGCACCCCATTACAACAAGTCATTGAAGAACTTTGTACAATAAAAATTAGAGGAGTAGCAATACAATGTATAAGACAAAGTGTACTTGCTATGGCTCCTATACTGTCTGGTTTTTGTTTTATTAACAACATTATTTAAGGAATACAATTGATTTACAAATATAATATTATTAATCACTAAAGCAACTTAGTTGCATTAAATTAAATAACACTTAGCATATACTATGTGGATTACACATATGTATCCTTGATTATGACCATCGTTACATAGCAATTGGTGATTATAAGTTAAATATAATACAATAGTATCTTCATTTATTTATTAGATAAAGCTGTTCTACAAACGTTAGACTACCGTATACATAACCTTTAGTTCAATAATCTAAAACATACGAAATTGATCTTACCAATCATTCTCATAAATCGATACGTACAGTATTTTTAATCTTTTTAAAGATCTGAATATTTTGATTCTTTACCCTTTGAGAAATTCAGGATAAATGACCAAAAAATAACTTTAGATTTGATATTGAATAAAATTTAAAGACATCAATAAATTGGAAATATTTTTCTTTTTTTTGTAGCTTTATGGTTATGGGAAAATATATCATAATAATTGTTACACTTTTATTTAGTGCCAATCTAACTGCCAAAAATTTACCTACTGAAGAATCTAAAAATATTGCTATCTATTGGGATGCATCTCTTTCTCAAAAAAGCAAGAATATCACCAAGGAGCTTGAGTTTTTGGATATTTTTTTTAGGGAATATCCAAATACCAAAGTAAAGTTGGTAATAGTAAACTCCAAATTACTAACTGATGAGAACGTAGAGATCAAATCCTCTGATTGGAGTTCGCTAAAACAAAAACTTAGTAATGTAAATTATGATGGCGCGTTAGATCTTAGTTTAATAAATACAAAGGTAACGGCGGACTTCTTACTTTTTTTTACTGATGGCCAAGGTTATTTCGGTAAATTTAAAAAAAACCTATACAGCCCTAGAATAATTACAGTAAGTAGCACTCCAAAAATTAATAAAAAATTTCTTTATGAAACTTCCTTTTATAGTCTAGGGTATCATATTAACCTCCAAGAGCTTGATGCTAATTCTGGTGTAAAAGCTATTACGGAAAATAAAAAAATGATGCGTTTAGAGTTTGTTACTACTAAAAACACAGACTCAAAAAAAAAGTATGTAGAAGGTGTCGTTACTGATGATATAGATGTTCTACGTGATATAAATGTTCTAGTACAAGGTGAAAATAGAGGTACAATTACGGATCAAAGTGGTAATTATAAGATTGCTGTAGAACCTGGTGATGTTCTGGTCTTTAGCGGTACTAATAAAGAAAAAGTAATTGCAAAGGTAAATCCTGAAGATAATTTTATTGACATCAATATGAATGATAAGGTGACCAGTTTGGATGCAGCAATTGTTAAATCAAAAGTTCGAAAAGAACGAAAAATGGTTGATGTAGGTATAAGGAAAGTGGATAAAAATTCTTTAGGATATGCAGTACAAACTGTGGAGATAGATGATCAAATTAACTTGGGACAAGCCATCGCTGGTAAATTTGCAGGAGTTCAACTTAATAGTCGAAATAGTTTGAATGATGTTTTGATACGTACACGAAAGACGTTTTTGGGATCAAGTCAACCTACAATATATATAGACGGTATACCTACTGCTGGTAATCTTTCTGGTTTTCCTAATGATTCTGATATGCGAAAAGGAGCCGATTTGCTCGATTCATATAATGTGGAAAGTGTAAAAGTATTAAAAGGATTGGCGGCTACTAATTTGTATGGTACTTTTGGAGTTAATGGAGTGATATTAATTACTACTAAAGGAGGAAAACGATTATCCGGTAGGAATAAAGAAAAACAGCAAAAAGACGAAAAAATTACGTTTAAAATGTTTACATCTCCACTTCTTGTATCTCATAATCCAGCATCCGATTTTATAACGTTATTTAAAAAAGAATCTGACTACAATAAAGCTTATGAAGTGTATCTTACTATGAGAGATTTTCACAAAGATAATGTCACTTTTTTTGTAGAATGTGCTGATTATTTTTTTGATAATAATCAGAAAGATAAGGGGGTACAGATTCTTTCTAATCTCATAGAGTTATTTCCTAATAACACTTCTGTTCTCAAAGTGTTGGCTTTCAATCTTGAAAAAAGAGAGTTATTTAATTATGCGCAAAAAGTTTATCAAAGAATTATTGATGTTTCCCCGTTGCAGTCACAGATATATCTTGATTTGGCTAATAATTATTCTAATGGGAAACAATACCAGAAATCCATTGATTTGTTTAAAAAAATTAAAAATAATAAGGTCAATGAAATAGAATCTTTTAGTGGATTACAAAATCAAATTAAAAATGATTTTAAACATTTGTTATCAAAACGTAATCAAAAATGGAGAATAAATAACATTGACCAAAAGTTTTTTACGTTGCCCAAATATGATGTACGAGTTGTTACAGAATGGTCCCATCCTGTTGTAGAGTTTGAAATGCAATACATCAATCCAAAAAAACAGTATGTTGTTTTAAGTCATACGATGGAAAAAGATAAAAAAACTATAAATCGAGAGCTTACCAATAGATATACATCAGAAGAGTATATAATTGGGAAAGCAGAAAAGGGAGAGTGGTATTTAAACATTAAACTCCCCGATGATTATACTCCCAACATAAAAGAACCTAAGTTTTTAAAAATCAAATTATATACTAAATTTGGCAGTGCTGAAGAGAAATTACAAACACACGTAATTAATATGGATAGAATTACTAAAAATAGAATATTTACTTCTTTTAGATTCTAACATAAAGCACATTTCACAAGGAAAACATCCTTTATTTTATATAATATTGCTTGAATAAATGAAAGTATCAAAAACAAGTGAATATTTCTTCTTGTTTCATAATTACTCTTTGAGAGCATAATTTCTAATCAATTTTATCGATTTGATTAGAAAATTAATATTACCAAGGATTAGCTAACAATATGTCTTCTTTAGTAATTGGATTTGTTTTTATTGTATGTTTGATATGGTTAAGAAACTGGCATTGCATTTCTGGTAAATTTCCTTTCATAGGTTTAATATTGTTTCCGTGATTTCCCCAATACACAGTATTAATATTTAGGTTTTCTAAAAGGTATTCTTCCTCTTCTAGTATTTGCAATGGTGTTGCTTGTATAAATTCACCACTTTTTACCTCATTAGCTAATGGCGTTCCTGGTTGCACGGCTAAAACCATTGGTGCTATTTCTTCTGGTTGAAGAATATTTAAAAGTTTTGTAGTTTCAATGATATGTTCTTTTGATCGATATTTACCACCTAATCCAAAAATAAAAGACGCTAATACTTCTATTTCTGCTTCTTTGGCTTTTGCAGCACCTTCAATAGCTTGCTCTGGTGTCATTCCGGTATATATCTTCCTGTTTTCTTCTTTTAAATTGAGGTTTATCACGATACATATTGCAAAATGAACATTCATTATTAGAGCAACCAATAGTTACTTGGATTAATAAACTATTGGCTTCCATCCATGGACGCTATAACTTACCTACGTACTTCATTTTTTTTAATTATAAAATGTTAAATAAAAAGAATGCCCATATACTATGAGCATTCTTTTATATTATTAATAAGTTTTAGTTGATTTCTTGTAAATCAATTAACATACTCTCCCAGTTTTTTTGATTATTATGGTCGAATTGTGCTCCATTTTCATCTGCAATTGTAAAACGTTTTATCGCGGGTGTTTTACTTGTCGCTTGAAATAATTGATATGCTTCTTCTTTTAGTGCTTCAGCAATTGGTAAATCAATAGAAGCATAAACTGCACGTTTACAAGCTTCAATAGACTCTGCTGGAAATTTAGAAATACGTTCTGCTAATGCATCAACATATGCTCCGATTTTATCTGCATCTAAGGCTTTGTTAATTGTACCAAATTTTTCTGCTTCATCTGCATCCCAATCTTTTGCTCCTAAAATTATTTCAAGTGCTTTTCCTAGTCCTGCTTGTCTTGCCATACGTGATGCTCCACCACCACAAGGTAAAATCCCCATACCCACTTCCATTTGCATGAATTTAGCTTTTCCTCTAGCTGCAAAACGCATATCTAAGGCTAATGCCATTTCGTGTCCACCACCACGAGCAAAACCTTCTATTTTTGCTATGGTTGCTTGTGGTAAATTGCTTAATCTTTCTAATACTGATTGTAAATCAAGTAGTTTTATTTCGTTTCTTGGCACAGCCTCTTGAGACATATCTCTTAGTAGATTAGTATCATAATGACATACCCAATACCCCGGATTAGATGATTGAAAAACAACTACTTTTATACTTCTGTCTCGTTCTAAACGAAGACATAAACTGCTTAAGTCTGCTAGCATTTCTTGTCCTTGTACATTTACAGGACCGAAGTTGATATCCACTGTCAAAATCCCACCTTTTTGTTCTGCTTTAAATGTTTGAAAATTTTTGTAGTCCATTGTGTTTATATTTAAAAGTTAATTATTAAATGCGGCAAATGTGTGTAGTTTTATTTTTCCATTCTCGATAATGTAAGTGTCTGTTGCGAGCTGTATATCTAGATGCTTGTTTTTCCCGTTCCAAACGAAATAAACTACATTATCATTGGTTTCTAGTTTGATAGTTTTAAACTGAAAACCATCAAAATTTGGAAGAAATTCTTTATAGAAATTAAAAATTGCTTCTCTTCCTTTATATGTTTTTTCTGGTGTGATGAAGATTGCGTCATCGCTATAATCTTCTGCTACTATAGATGGGTTCAGTGTATCAACAGCCATCATATGACTTTCATATACCTCTTGTGAATTTTTCATTATAACTACTGATTAAGAATTATAATTCAAATTTACGTTCAGTCTGGAGGAATTATTTAGTAAGAAAAATAGAGGATTTAGTAAAAAACAAGGAATCAATAATTAATCAATTATTTCTAAACTTTTTTTATACGTTTTGGCAGTTATTCCTTTATAAGCTAGAAATGTTTTATCTAAGTGACTACTATCGGTAAAGCCTAATTCTTGAGAAATTTCGGTAACTGTTAAATCCGTATACTTTAATCGAGTTTCCGCTAATTTAAGTTTGTAATTAAGAATATACTTTTTTAAACCAATATTCATTTTACTTTTAAAATATTCACTAATGTAGTTTTCAGAAATATGAAATTGATTTGCTAATTCCTTTTTTGTAAGTTTTTCAGAATCGTGAATGTTATAATGTATATAATTAATAATATCTTGAATTTTGGAACTAGACATTTTTGAAGAAATAAAGTTTACATTTCTAGAAATAATGTACAAAATTGTATGTAAGGTAGATTTTAATACAACTTCATTCTTTAAGTATTTATCATTGTATTCATTGCACAATACGGTAAACAAGGAATGCAAACTACTTTCGTCTGCATTAAATTGTAAATTAAGATGTGATGTTCTGTTAGCGCTATGTAAAATGGTCTCTATTCTTCTGAACCACTCTTTTCTCTGTAATCCATTTTCGTCTATACTCGAATTATTAAAAAAACTATTTAAAAATTTTACAGCGGAGACTGTTGTTGGTGTTTCTATTTCTAAATTATATTGATCACTAGGAATTAAAATAAATAGTTGGTTATCATTATACTTTACCCTATGATTATTTATAATAATTGTTCCTGAACCTTTTTCTATATGCAAAATTTCAAAAAAACGTATGGGTGTATATTTACAAAAAGCCAATGATGTTGCCTCTTCATATTTTAGAATTACAATATTTTCGAATATAGTTCTTGGCATTTTTAACTAACCTTTTCTTATGTTTTGGAAATTATTTTTCATCACAATAACTATCTGTATGCGCTTTAACTATTTTAATAACTACAAGGTTAACAATTCTATTTACTAATGATATCAAATAGTTACATTTTAATTTCATTTTCCAAACACAAATATAGCTAGACGACAAATACCCCAATAAGTAAAAATTGATGTTGTTTTAGTAAAAAAAAAGGATTTAGTTAACTGCAACATCTTTACTATTTATTTAAGTTAATATATGTTTTAGAAACCTTCCCAATATCATCTTTTTCTTGAAGGCTCTTCGTAAGACAATTTAAAAAAATTAAGCTAGTTTAGTAAAGAAATTAGAACAACTCATAGCCAAAATTTTAAATGTTCTCAATCTTCAAAATTATCTCATACCAAACAAAGTGATCCTTAAACTAGTTTAGAGTAATTTATTCTAATACATTTTCAAATTGAAGATATAATGCTTTTAATTTATCAATAATTTCATTGGAAGGATTTTGCCATAAACCACGTTGAATAGCTTCAAGCATTCGTTCAGACATATCTTTTAAAGCCCATTTATTATGTTGCGCTATAAATGCCTTATTTTTTTCGTCCATTAGGTATGCTTCTGTAATGCCTTCATACATAAAATCTTCAATTAAATTTGTGGTCGCGTCATAAGCAAACAAATAATCCATAGTTGCAGCCATTTCAAAAGCCCCTTTATATCCATGATCTTGCATTCCAGAAATCCATTTTGGATTAATCACTCGAGAACGATATACTTTATGTAATTCTTCTTTTAATGATTTAATCTTAGGATTCTCTGGCCTAGAATGATCTCCAAAATAAGTTACTGGCGCGTTCCCTTTTTGGTGTGTAACTGCTGCAGTCATTCCACCTTGAAATTGATAATAATCATCAGAATCTAATAAATCGTGTTCTCTGTTATCTTGGTTTTGTATAACGATATCGATATCATTTAATCGCGCTTTGAAAGTTTCATGAGCAGATTTTCCTTCATTTTTACTGCCATAATAGGCGTAACCACTCCAATTAATATATACTTGTGCCAAATCGGCTTGTGTCTTCCAGTTTTTCTCGTCTATGAGTCCTTGCAAACCCGCTCCATAGGCACCAGGTTTAGAACCAAAAACACGATACAAAGAGCGCTCTTCTGCTTGTTGTTCTTCTAAACCTCTATGTAACCAATCATTTTTCTCTTTTTCATAACGTGCTTTAATTGGATTGTCGGTATCTGACTCATACGCTAAATGAGCTATTTTTTCTATAGCAGCATTAAATAGCGAAATGACATCGGGAAAAGCATCTCTAAAAAAACCTGAAATACGTAAAAGAACATCTATTCGAGGACGTTTTAACTCTAAAACAGATAGGACTTCAAAATCTTTAACCCGTCTATTTGCACCTTGCCAAATTGGTCGCACACCAATTAAAGCAAATGCTTGCGCAATATCATCGCCTCCTGTTCTCATGGTGGATGTTCCCCAAACTGAAAGGCCAATTGAAGCGGGATAATCGCCTTCTTCCTGGAGGTAACGATCTACCAAATTTTTAGCACTCTTTACTCCTAATTGATAAGCTGATTGTGAAGGAATAGTTCTTACATCTACCGAATAAAAATTACGTCCTGTTGGCAAGATATCTAAACGCCCTCTAGTTGGTGCTCCAGAACCACCAGCTGGCACATAATTACCATTTAGACCAGATAGTAAATTATATACTTCATTTTTTGTATCGTTAAGTTTAGACAAAGTCCCCTTTTTTATACTATTCAAAACACTTCGAGTCTCTTCTCCTACTTTTTTGTCATTTAACGGATCTGTTAATATGCCTTCCACTAAATTTTTTGCCTTATGCTCTAAAACTTCAACTATTTGACCATACGTTCGACATTCTACACCATAAATAGTTTTCTTAGATGTTATTTCATAACTAATATTTATTGGATCAAAATCTAAATTTAAATCTTTAGCTAATGCTTGAGTAATTCCCATTGTATCATCTTGGGGTAAACGATGTAGTGCTACTATCAGGTCTCTTAATTTTTCGCCTTCTGGTAGTTTTCCAAAAATATGTAACCCACCTCGAATTTGTGCTTCTTTAAGTTCACACAAATATCCATCAATGACTTCTAAAAGCGTATCGATATCATCATCTTTAGTATTCAAATCAGATTTCAGGTGAGTAGAATTAACAAGTGTTTCAATTTTTTTCTTAATTAAATTAGCGCGCTTTGGGTCCATTAAAGCAGATTCGTAAAATTCATCGATAAGCAACTCTAATTTTAGTAAATCACCATAATTTTCTGCTCTAGTCATAGGCGGAATAAGATGATCAATAACAATCGCTTGGTTACGCCGTTTGGCTTGTGTACCTTCTCCTGGATCATTAATAATAAAAGGATAAAAATGTGGTACTGGTCCTAATATAGCGGAAGGAAAACATGTTTCGCTGCTCAAAGCAACGCTTTTTCCTGGTAACCATTCTAAATTACCATGTTTGCCTATGTGAACAATTGCATTAGCTTTAAAATACTGTTGTACCCAAATGTAATAGGCCAAATATGCATATGTTGGTGGTAAATCTGGAGAATGATACGTTGCTTGCAAATCAATATTATAGCCTCTGTTAGGTTGAATACTTAAAAATACATTTCCTAATTTTTTCCCTGGAATAAGAAAAAAACCATTACGATAATTTGGAGATTGTTTGGGGTATCCCCATTGTTTTTCTATCGTTTCCCTTAATTTAGGTGATATCGTATTGTAATATTTGTAAAAATCAGATTCTGAAATTTTGATCTCTGCTGCTCCATAAGCTAAAGATTCTAATTCATTAGTTATCGTTTCGGTAAGCATATTCATTAAAGCTTCTGTAGATTTAGGAAAATGATCACCTAAGTCATAACCTGATAATTTTAAAGCCTCTAAGATTATTATGGTACTAGCTGGTGTATCTAAACCTACCCCATTTGCTAAACGGCTATTTTTACTTGGATAATTAGGTAATATTAAAGCTATATTTTTTTTGTGATTTGCTTTTTCATTTAGTGTTATCCATGCTTTTGCATGTTTAACTACAAATTCACAACCCAACTCATTTGGTGCATAGTAAACGATTTCTGAGTCTGTTAGTTCGTCCTTTTCTTTAGCTTCTTTAAAAGAAACTGCTGTAGTAATTATTTTTCCATCTACTTCTGGCAATGCAATATTCATAGCAATATCTGTTGGTGGTAATCCAAAATCACCATCCTCCCAAGTTTGCTTATTACAACTCGCCATTATGGCTTGAATAACAGGGACATTTAAGACATGAAATAACCCTTTTTCATCAGTATTGTTAAAACTTTGTATAGAGAAGCCTGTGGTGTTTACAATAACGGTTACTTGAGGTAATTGAAAACGCTCTAGTAATTCAACTATCTGATTTTTAATGGCTTTATTTCGATAACTTAAAGCCATTATTGAAACACCCAAAACACCTTGATCCTCTAGTTTCTTAATTAAACAGTCTACTGGTGCCATATTATCAGCTAAAAAAGAACTTCTATAGGCAATGATTAATGCTAGCGGTTTATTTTTAATCTCTAAAGGTGACTTTATTCTTCCTTGGCTTGAGTGATATAAAAATAAATCTGGAATATAGATACGCTCTTTTATAGTAAACGAATTATTTACTATAAGATTCATAATTAACTTTAAGCCTTCAGCACTATTTTCTTTCCCTCCAGCGGTAAAATAGTTCCATATTAAATCTACTTTTTCTAATGACACAGTAGACAATTGCATCAATTCTAAATCTGGTACATTATCACCTGGTAAAAAGAGGAGTTGAATATCATGTGCTTCAGCATACGCTTTAATCGCTTCACACAAATAAGAAAAATAGGCCGTTCCTCCAAGTAATTTTAACACCACAATTTTTGCTTTAGACACCACTTCTTCTATATAAGTATCTATTGTTAATTCTTGCTTGAAGTAAGTTAAATTTGCTAACCGAAGACTAGGTATTTCTAAGTTTTCTTGATACAACACACTATAAACTTTGTTTAAAGTATATAACTCGGTATCAGCGGCAGATAAAAACAAGATATCTCCAGGTTTTTGCTGAATATAAAATACGCCTTCATCATTTGGATTCCAGCCGCCAGGTATCGTAGATATTAAATGCATCTTTTTTTATTGGTAATCTTTAGCCGTTAGTTTTTAGTGGTTTTATATTCAAGATTTCACTTGTTTTAAAAACCTGCTAGTCTGTTTATTAATGTTTATACACTAAGGACTAACAGCAGGTGTTAATTCCACTTTTCTACCAATAACAACTAAACGTGTTTTACGTTCTTCATTCTGTTTCCATGTGCGATCAAAATAATAATCAAATCGTGTACCTACACCTTGTAATACCAAGCGCATTGGTTTATTAGGAATGTTTACAAATCCTTTAATTCGATATATTTCATTGGTATTAACCAGCATTATTAATTCTTTAATCAAGACTTTAATATCTTCCGTTTGAGCATATTCTAGGATTTCTGTATTGATATCATCATCATGGTCGTGATCATGATGATGCTGGTGATGGTGGTCGTGAATAGAATGTCTTGCTTCTAAATCATCTTCGGCTGATGCTTCTATTCCTAATAATAATTCATTATCTAATACCCCATTTATAACTGGAATAATTTTGGTGTTTGGTTTTGCTTTTTTTGAAATTATATTTTTTATTTCTTGATATTTTTCATCTTCTATCAAATCACATTTGCTTACTAAAACTAAATCTGCACAGGTTAATTGGTCTAAAAACAATTCTTCAATTGGTGTTTCATGATCCAAAGAATCGTCTGCCAAACGTTGTGCCTGGACACGCTCTCTATTACAAATCTCGCCTGTTGCTAAACCAACTGCATCTACTACTGTAATGACGGCATCTATGGTAATATGAGGTTTTAAATCTGGCCAATTCACTGCTTTAACCAACGGTTTAGGCATGGCCAAACCAGAGGTTTCAATAACGATATGATCAATGCTGTCTTTCCGTTCTATTAAATCTAGCATAGTAGGTAAAAATTCTTCTTGTACTGTGCAACAAATACAACCGTTTGATAATTCAATTAAGTCGCAATCATCATCTCCACAGCCTGTCTTTATTAGCTCCCCATCAATACCAATTTCCCCAAATTCGTTTACTAAAACTGCAATGCGTTTTCCATTGGCATGTGTAAGCATATTATGTACTAAGGTGGTTTTTCCGACACCCAAAAATCCTGTAATGATTGTAATTGGTATTTTTCTCATCATTCTATTTTTTTAAATGGTATAACATTTTTATTTAACTATTTTTTTCTTTCTCTTATATAGAAACAAATTCCATTTTTCTTCGGCAACACCATGCTTATCCATTTCTGATCTTGCCATAGTAAAAAATAGATCTGACAAACGATTAATGTATGCTGAAATATAATCATGCACACACTCTGGATCTTCTCGCATTAACGTAACCAATACCCGTTCTCCTCTTCGCATTTGCGTTCTGCAGACATGACATAAAGAAGAGATCTCGTTGCCACCAGGAAGCAAAAAATAATCTGATGGGGAAGACATTTTTCCCTCCATTTCATCAATCCACTGTTCACAAAAACCAGCGCCATCCTTAGGTTCTGGGTTTGTATTATTTTTTTTAGAATCCGATGGACGTGCTAGATGTGACATCATATTCATCAAATCTTTTTGAATACGATGCAAATTAGGCTGCCATTCATGATCATTACCTAATTTAGATCTTAATAATCCTATGGTAGAATTGACTTCATCTAAAGTTCCTAAACATTCAATTCTAGGGGAATCTTTGTAGGTTCTTTTTCCTCCAAAAACACCTGTTTGTCCTTTGTCTCCTTTACGTGTGTATATATTCATAATCTTAATTTCATTAAGCAATTATTGCTGTGTTTTAATCCCTAATAGTGCATCTAATAAGTCATCTGTTCCAAAATAAAAATGAACATAAGATGCTAATACGTTCTTGTAAGTGTATAATTTTGTAGGCACGGTTTTCTCTCTAGCATTTTTTAATGTCCGTATAGACAGGTTGTTTTCCTCATTATTTATGGTGGAATAATGAAATTCATGCCCTTTTAAGACCGTGTCATTATATTGAAGCGTTCTATATCCTAAATTAAGTTTCATGGCTTCCATAGAGGTTTCAAAATCAAAAACATTTGCCATTTCATACTTTTTCCCTTCTTTAGTCTTAATTACTTTTCCTAAATACATCATACCGCCACACTCCGCAATAATCGCTTTCTGTTTTTCTGCATGTTCTTTTATGCTTCGTAACATGGTCTTATTTTGTGATAAAACTTCGGTATATAATTCGGGATAACCGCCTGGCAGATAGACCAAATCAACATCTGGTAAAACAGCATCATTAATAGGGCTGAAATACACTACTTTCCCTTTCCGCTTTAAGCTTTCGATATTTTGAATATAACTAAAATTAAACCCTTCATCTTTAGCAACGGCAATGGTATAATCATTTTGCTGAAGTTCTTTTTTTGAAGTAATTAATTGGGGAGCTTCCTTGGTTGTTAGTTCTAATAACTGTTCAATGTCTATAGAGGCTTCCATTTTTTCAGCAACCATTTCAATCACTTTATCATACGATGCTATTTTGTCAATAGATAATCCTAAGTGCCTTGAAGGAATTTCGCAATCTGGTAAAAACGGAAGGTGTCCTAATGGTGTTATACCAACATCTTCGCAGGCTTCCGTCAAAAATTGATAATGGTTTTTCGTATTGACACGATTAAAAATAACACCAGCTATATTTAATTGTTTATCAAAATTCTTAAAACCATATAATAAAGGTGCTACCGAATACGCTACCGATTTTGCATCAACCACAAAAATAATGGGAAGTGCTAATAATTTTGCTAACTCCGCAGTACTGCCTTCATCTTTCTTTGCGCCATCAAATAATCCCATAACGCCCTCTATGCAAACTGCACCAGCCGATGATACATACGATGCGTACGTTAATTTAATATGTGACGCTTTCATCATATACAAATCCAAATTCACCCCTGTTTTTTCACAAGCAATTTCATGAAACTTAGGATCTATATAATCAGGACCGCATTTAAAAGATTGTGGTGATAAGCCTCTATTTTTTAATACACGCAATATCCCTAAGGTTATCGTTGTTTTTCCTGAATTACTAGTTGGAGCTGCTATTATAAATTGTGGTTTCATCATCATTTATAATTCCAACAATTCATAGTTCCCTTTTACTTTTTCTGCAAACTGTTTTGCTAGTCCTAATTTCACAATTCCAGTTTCTGCATCGACTATTGTTAATTGGTTAATGCTTTTACAAAAGGTTTGGTAAGCAGTAACTGCATTATCAAAATCATTAATCCCTTTAGAATTAAAACGTCCGTCGGTTATAATCACCAACTCATTTTGAGAAGAAGCATTTGCTACTGTAAGTGTTTTAATTTTTTTGAATGCAGAAATAACATTCGTTTTTCCTCCTGTTTTCAATGCTTGTAATTCTTGGATTAAGGTTTCAATATCTTGAGACCCTTTAATCATTACACTAACATCGTTATCATACAAACTCAATAAAGAAAATGTTAATCTGGCATTTTTCTCCTGCCTTACTGCTTTTTCTATTAACCCTTTTGCATAAGCAACACTATTATCTTTACGCATAGATCCACTAGAATCTAAAAGAAAAATAATATGCTTTGTGGTTTTGTTTTGCGACACTTTATATTTTAATTCTAGCGTATTTGTTGCTAAATATTGTCCTACCGTTTTACGCGTATCTTTATTTTTTTCTGCTGAAGAATGCACAGCTATACTTCTATTTTGTACTGAATTTAAAACCGTATCACTGCCACTTTTAGAACTCGTATTGGATGTTTTAAAATTCAATTCAGTACTAGGAATTAGCGATTCAAAAGTATGCTCTGGTTGCGGTTTATTATTTTCTTTCGTTCCTTCTGAGGAGTTAGATTCTTGCTCCGGCTTATTTTTATTGGCAGGCGATTGATCTTCATTTTTGCGGGTATTACTTCTATGATTCAATACAAAAGGGGCAATTACTTCTATATCCTTTTTAGTCATTTCTGACTTACCTAAAAATGCGGCATAAGCTCTCGCTGTTTTCATTAATAGAATATCGGCTCGTAAGCCTTCTACTAAGTGCTCATGTGCAATTGAAGCGCATACTTCATATAATTCTGAAGGTAATTCTATTATTTTTAATCTAATTTTTGCAGCTTTTATTTTTAGATATAATTGTTCTTCTTGATCTTTGAATTGTTTTAAAAATTGCTCTGGATTATCGTCAAACGCTAATCTATTTTTAATAACGGTGGTTCGTAAAGCAATATCATTTGGTGTAGTTACTATAACACTTAAGCCAAAACGATCTTTTAGTTGTGGTCGCAAATTACCTTCTTCAGGATTCATTGAGCCGATTAAACAAAATCGACTATTAAAAGTTTTGGACATTCCTTCACGTTCTAAATGATACGATCCTGAAGAAGCTGCATCTAATAACACATCGGTTAAATAGTCACTTAGTAAGTTAATTTCATCAACATATAAAAACCCTCTATCAGCTTTGGCAAGTAGCCCCTGCTCTACGGCTTCTTTTTTATCATTAATTAAGGTTTCTAAATTAATATGTCCCAATACGCGATCTTCTGAAGCGCCTATTGGTAAATTAATGAACGGAAACGATTCCTTTGTATTCATTAACGCCGATAATGATCGGATTAATGTTGTTTTTCCTGTGCCTTTATCTCCAATAGCTAAAACCCCACCTAAACTAGGATCAATACTATTTAAAAGTAGTGCCAGTTTTAAGTCGTCTTGACCTACAACTGCCGAAAAAGGAAAAGTATTGTTAAATGGTTTTTCCATAATTTTGGTTTATCTATTGTTTATCTTATAGCGTAACATTGTAAATAAAAAAAGCAATACCTAAAAGAATTGAAGCAATACCAGCAACACCATTCATCCATTTAAAAACCGATAAATTTTTCTCTATAAATCGACTCATTATGGATACTAAAGAATAGCTATAAATTCCCATTGCGATAATAATACCTACAGATTCTATTAGTAATATTATAATGGCATCAAAAGTAGTAGTAGCGCTTAATACCAAAGCTGATGTTAGTGCGCCTCCTGTTCCCGCTAAACCGTGTATCATGCCCACCCAAAACGAACGCTTCATGGGGTTCATCGCAATTTCTTCTCCGGATTTCCCATGTAAATGAATAGGATTAGATGTATCATGTTCATGGGCTTCAATTTTCTTGTGTTCTTGAATCATACTATTTATTTTATGATTTCTTTTAATGGCTGAAATGCCTAACCATATCATAATTGGTCCCACTGCTAATTCAGCCCAAAATGAAATATCTTTTATAAAAATTATGGTTACTGATTTAAATATCAATGCAATACCGCCAAACAATAATAATGTTACAGAATGTCCCATTGCCCATTGCGATGCTTTTAGCACTGTTTTAAAAGAGGTTCGCTCTTTAGTAATTGCTTTTTCTGTTGCTAAAACAGAAACTGCTGTTATATGATCTGGCTCAAAAGAATGTAAAACCCCGGCCATTAAAGGGCGTAGCATATTTGTAAATGTCATTTTTTTATATATTTAATATAGTCTCCGTCTTTACCAATAAGGTAAATATCCAATTCCGTTTTATTAATTATTATTTGAGTTTGCTCATAGCATTTTTGAAGTAGTTTTTGGTAAAAAAGAGCTTTTTGTTCAAGAGGAAATAACTCTATTAAACGTCCTGCCATATTTAGGTCTTTTATAGCATTTTGTTTAGTACTATCGTAACCACATTCTTTAGCAATGTTAGCTACAAAATCCTTGTTCCAACTTGAAATACAACTGTGTGTATCTGTTTTTCCATAGGCTAATTTCACAGCTTTACCAAGCATAATACCTATCGTTACTTTACGTATTGGTGGTGATTCCTTTATTTTTTTAAGCGTTTCTCCAATCCAATTTCCATAATGAATAAATGCCTGTTCTTGTGAATTTGGAAATAATTGCCTTAAATACTTCTCACTTCTCCCTCCAGAATTAATTACTAATTCATCAATTGTATTCGCAATTGCTACATCTATACCTTGAACAATACTTGCGATATATGATGCCGATGAGTAGGGTTTTACAACTCCAGTTGTTCCAAGAATGGATAACCCATTCATTATCCCAACACGTTCATTTAATGTGCGTTTTGCTAATTTTTTTCCATTCGTTACAAAAACAGAGATCATAACACCACATTCTAAATCGTAATCATGCAATAGTTTTTTAACAGCACTTTCCATCATTTGTCTTGGTACAGGGTTTATTGCTGGCTCACCTACACTAAGCTCTAAACCTGGCAATGTAACGGTTCCAACACCTTCTCCTCCGAGAAAAATAATATCTTTACTTTTCGTTAATTTAAGTTCGCATCCCACTTCTGCTCCATTAGTAACATCTGGATCGTCTCCTGCATCTTTTATAACACTACATTTTGCCCAATTGGATTCATAAATATTAGAATGGATTTTAATTTCTAGTATTTTATCTATTGGTAACTGTACTTTTACAGTCCTTTGTTTTTTTTGCTTAATAATCGATACTAACGCCGCCTTAACCGCTGCAGTGGCAGAAGTCCCAGTAGTAAACCCTTCCCGTAATGGACCTTTCGGTATCGCTTTTAGATCCATTACTAATTCTTTTTTAAGAGTAATGGATTATACATTTTGACTAATTGTTCTTTTAATTCTGTTTCGCTTTTTATACTATTGAAAACACTTGGTAACTCTGGTTTTTCAAGAATAATAATGGGTATATTATAAGTTAAAGCAGCATTAATTTTAATAGACAACGCACCACTTTCGCCACTCTCTTTTGTTAAAATAATTTCTATATTTTTTTGCTTAAAAATGGCAATTTCTTCTTCAATCGTTTTATTTGGCAAGCCTAAAATAAGTTGCGATTCGGGAAAATTATTGGCCTTAGCAATTGCAATTGAAGAGTCTCTATCTAAAATTCTAAAATGAGTGTTTGCTTTCTTCCAATAAGGAATCAATTTTTCTATAGATTGTACCCCAGACAATGCTAACAACCGTTTATCTTGAAATTGATTTAATACAGTTATAGCTGAAGCATAATTAGGAACATAATGAACCAAAGGATGTAATGTTCTTTCTGGAAACGTTCTTTCTAATCGCAATACCACTGTTTTTGTTTTTTGAGCAACAGCTGCAATCGTTTTATGTAACTCTAAAGCAAAAGGATGTGAAGCATTAATAATGGTTTTTATCGTTCTATCTGTTATTAATACTTCAAGTTTAGCTTTAGTTAAAGCACCAAAACGATATTCGAAATGAGTTGTCGTTTCAATAGCTGTTTTAACTTTGGTGGAATAGATAAATGGCAAGCCTAATGTTTTTAATACATTAACAGCTTGCTTTCCTTCTGTTGTTCCTCCAAATACTAAAATCATGGTTTCGCTTTTATTATTATATATCTTCTATTACAAACTTTTTGTTTGTTCTAAAAATGTGTTTCCATTCTGGACTATAGAGTAATGACCTATTTTTTCTTGCTCTTATAGCTTTGCCTACAATAATTAAAACCGTTCTTGTTTTCTTGCTTTCTTTTACCATTTGTGCCAATTCATGTAACTGTCCTTCATAAATAGCTTCATCTTTCCAGGTTAAGCGGTATAATACAGCTACTGGAGTATTAGCATCATAGTGTTCTAGCAATTGCGCTTGTACTTTTTTAGCAATCCCTGCACTTAAAAAAATACACATCGTTGCATTTGTTTTTGCAAAAGCAGCGATACTTTCTTTAGCAGGCATTGGGGTTTTTCCTTCTCCTCGGGTTAAGACAATAGATTGTACAACTTCTGGAATAGTAAATTCAGACTTTAAAACAGCAGCAGCTGCACTAAAAGAAGAAATACCAGGTACAATAAAATAGTCCATTTCTAACTCATCAAAAATGGTCATTTGTTCTTGAATGGCTCCATAAAGCGACGGATCGCCAGAATGCAATCGTACAACGTTATGCCCTTTCTTATAATGTGTGTGCATTAAATTGACCTGTTCTTCTAAAGTCATCATTGCCGAATTTTGAACAACAGCTTCAGGTTTACACCAACTGGTCATTTCCTCAGGAATTAAACTCCCAGCATACAGTACACAATCTGCAGTTTGCAAATAGCGCTTTCCTTTTACAGTAATCAGTTCTTCATCTCCAGGTCCGGCTCCAATAATTGCGATTTGAGGACGACGCTCTACTTTTCGATCTAAAGCCACCGCAAAGGTGAATTTCTCACTCGTTTCTATATGTACTTTTTGTTTCTCTACTAAAAGTTTCGTGTTATGAGATAACAATAACGATGTAGATTCTGAAACACCATCTACTCCTATTTTTTCATGGACTACTACACTAGGGTTTGGAACTGTAATCGTATTTATAATTTCCGCAGAGAATGTTTTAAAAGGAATGTTATTCTTTTTGCTCCAATCTAAATACGCTTGTTGTTCTGACTTTATACTAATAGAGCCAAAATTTTTAATGGCCGAAAACAATAATCCCTCATTCTTTAGTTTTTCTTTTAAAACCGTATCAAACAATTCTGAATCCAATGTTTTTGAACAACCTGATCCTATAGACAGTACCTTTGGAACATAAAACAATGAAGGAATAGAAAAATCATACAACTTATACGTCACTGCAATTATGAGTTCAAACTGTGAATGATCTATCTTCTTTTCATCATAAAATACAGTTACAAAATGAGGGCAATTTTTTTCTAAATATTCGGTCCCCTTATCATTAATATCCAATAACAATGCTGTCCGTTTATTATTAACAAAAAGCGCCATTTCGTCTTTTATGGACTGCTTTGATTCTGTTTGCCAATTAAATTGTTTTCCTAAAGTATCTAAGGTCCAAATACCTTGAACATCGCTAGATGTTGAAATAATAGGGGTTCCTCCTACTAATTGCGCTACTTTTAGTGCCAAATCATTGGCGCCACCTTGATGCCCACTTAAAACCGATTGTATATTCTTACCGAAATCGTCTACACATATAACTGCTGGATCAGTTTTTTTATCTTTTATAAAAGGTGCTATTGTTCTTACACAAATGCCTAACGCGCTCACGAAGCAGAGACCGTCTAATTTTTCAAAATTAGATTCTAAATAATTTGTAATTGAAGGCACTACAGAAACTGTATCATGAGCGGTCTCACGCGTAGTGATAACTAATGACTTTGGAAACTGTTTTTGCAAGACTAAAGCCTGTGCTATTCCTTTATCTGTAATGGCTATTATGGTTATTTTATTCATTTTCTAAACTTCAATTTGAGCGCTACAAATCATGATTTTATTATGGTCATTTATTTGAATTGCTGTGGCTTCTATGTTGTATTTTAAATCAGTTAATACCGATTTAAAGGTTATTAATGTCGTTTCTAAGACTGCATTGGTTACAAATCTTACTTTAGGGTTTAGTTGATGAATTTTAAGAATCATTTCTTTTAATCGATTACCATGTCCGCCAATAAAAACAACATCTGGTATCACGAGTTCTGAAAGGTTTACCTTAAAAAAATCATTAATAATGATCTTGATTCCTGGTGTTGAAAACTGTTCTTTATTTTGTTGAATAATAGTACCGCATTCTTTTCGTTTTTCAAACGCAAGGACATTGAGTTGTGGATAGTGCTTTTTGGCTTCGATGGCTACAGATCCTGTACAAGAACCAACATCCCAAAAGCACGCTTTAGTTGCTAAATTTAAGGCATGAATGGTATTTAAACGTATTGGCATTTTGGTAATCATATTTGCACGCTTAGGAAGCGGAACAAATAAATGATCTGGAAAACCAAAAGAAACTGCTTTAGGCGTTATTCTTGACAAAAGCATACAATTTAAAACATTGTGATTTTTAGTAGTACATTCTTTTATATCATAATTAGATATTATTTCATGTTCACCATCTAAAGCCTCCCCTACACTAATGTTATAATTATCAAAGCCATATTGTAATAATCGTTTTGCAATTACAGCTGGTGTTTTAACCCCATCGGTTAAGACCCCAATAAGCGAATGATCTTCAATAAGTGCCGTGTCTAATGCAGACCAATCACGACCGTGAACAGATACTGTTTTTAATGCATTATAATTGGTTTCTGTTTTATGACATAACCGTTGGATACTATTAAAATAAGGCAACGTTTTTAATATCGATTCTGGTAAAAATCGTTTCAAAGTATTGCCAAAACCATAAAAATAAGGATCACCAGAAGTAAAAATAACAACAGTTTCGTTTGCGGTTTTGTATTGAGAAACTACCTGTTCCATTTTACCAGAAATAGTAATCCAAAAGTGTTTTTTAGGCAGCAATGGTTTTATTAATTCATAATGACGTTTACCTCCAGAAAACACAAGATGACTATCAATAATGCTTTTTATTTCATTATTAATTTCTTGAATAGGTTGATTTCCTATTCCTATAAGATAAAAATCTATGTTTTTATTTTTTTTCAATGCTTCAGTCATTTAATAACTGTTATTTATTACAACCTGCTCTAATCTTTTCCTTTTTTCCCATTTTAATTTTTCTAATTCAGGACTTTCATAAAACAGATCTACATGACCTAAGCATAAATAACCTATTAACTGCCTATCTGCGGGAGCTTTTAAAATGGTTTTCACTTTTTCAGGATCTAATATACTAACCCAACCTAATCCTATATTTAGTGCTCTGGCCATTAACCACATATTTTGGATTGCACATACCACACTATACACCCCTGCTTCTTCCATAGATGTTTGCCCCAATACAGGGCGATCACTTGGTTTATAAAACACAGCTATATTTAAGGCTGATTCGGTAATTCCTTCTAATTTTAATTGTGAATACTCATTTGCTTTAGACGTTTCAAATTGCTTCTTCGCTTTTTCATTTTCTTCAAAAAAACTTTCTTTTATTTTATTTCGTATTTCATTACTTTTTATAATCACAAATTCCCAAGGTTGTGAAAACCCAACAGACGGTGCATTTACACCAGCAAAAAGAATTTTCTCAATATCTTCTTCTTCTACTTCTTTATTAATAAAACGGTTACCTCTAACATCTCTTCTGGAAAGAATAATGTTTTCTAAAATGGCTATATCGTCTGTATTGAACTTGGTCATTTTTATAGTGATAAATACGGTATTATTCGTTTACAAAATACCCTGATGATTCTTCTAAAGTAAACGCTGCATTTACGATTGCTGCTGCCACATTACTTCCTCCTCTGTTACCTTCGATAATTACCCAATTTGTATTAGTTACTTGAGATAATTGTTCTTTAGATTCTATTACATTTACAAATCCAACAGGGGTTCCAATTACACCAGCGGGTTTGAAATTTTTATTATTTCGCAATTGCTCTGTAATTTCCATTAAAGCAGTTGGTGCATTTCCTATAACATAAAGTGCATTAGGATATAAACTAATCGCTTTTCGTATTCCAGCTTGCGAACGTGTTATATTCTCTTTAACTGCTAATGCTCTAGCATCTTCATCATTTAAACAGCATTGTACTTTGGTTCCATATTTTTCAATAAATGCTCGGGTTATTCCAGATTGTACCATGGTCACGTCTGTAATAATTTCACCTCCATTTTTTAAATGTGTACTCATCTTAGAAATAGCTTCTCGGCTGGCTTTATAATATTGATGATCGTCTAAAACCCCAGTGGTATGAATAACACGTGTAATTGCCCATTTATCAGCTTTATCAAACGTTAATTCTTTAATATGATTGGTTACAATTCTAAAACTTTCTTGTTGAATTTCTTTACCCGTATGTGGTTTTCGATTTAAATACCCTCTGGGCGTTACTAAATAATTTTTAAATTGAAATGTTTGAGAATTCCCAATCATTACCAAACTAAACATATCGACATCTTCAGGGTCAAACTCACTTAAAGTTGTAATGATTATGTGTTCTTCTGGTCTGGTAATTTGTTTTAAAATAGCAACTGGTGTTGTTTCTGCTCGTTCTTCTAAAAACAGTTTTTTTAATCGGCCCAATTGCCAATGCCGTTTTTTACTTTTAGGATTGTATAAACTGGTTACAAAATCACCAAATGCGGCGGCTTTAATTCGTTTTTCTATAACATTCCACGGGGTCATTAAATCTGATAAAGAAATACAACAAAAATCATGTCCCAGTGGCGCTCCTAATTTACTTCCTGCTGCTAAAAATGCCGATATGCCCGGTAATGTTTCTAATTCTAAATTAACGGCACCACTTTTAGCGACCATTTCATAAACTATAGCAGCCATTGAATAGATACTTGCATCTCCAGAACCTATTACAACAACATATTTGTCTTCTTTAGCTTTACGTATTGCTTCTGCTGCTCTATCTTCTTCCTTTCCTAAAGGCATCGCTATTAATTCGGCTTCTTTTTTTATAAAATCTTTCGCAAACTGAAAGTAATAATCATAACCAATGACCACATCGGCTTTAGCTAATGCGTTTTGCACTAATGGTAAAATATAACTTTTATCTCCTGGTCCTAAACCTGCTACAGTTATTTTCATTAATTTATTTCTTAATGGTTATTAAAGAAAAATAAGGAATAGTCCTTCTCATTATTGTTTCCCAATGTGATGTTGTAAATTGTTTTTTTGTGCCTAAACGTTCACTATACCATATTTTATACCCCCCTTTATCTACTACCGTATTTATAACTTCCATAACTGATTTAATTTTCATTAACACCACCGTGTCAAAATAAGTTAATGCTTCTTCTAATTCTTGCGCAGTTTGCACTCTTGGTAAAATGATTAGTTTTTCATTTTGCAGACATAATGGCGACTTGTGTTCTGAAGCGGATAACGCATAGGATGTAATTCCAGGAATTAATTCTACATTCAACTTATTAGCCTGCATTTTTTCTAACAGATAGGAAAAAGAACTAAACGTATTAATATCACCTTCACTAACCACCGCTATTTTTAAGCCTGCATTGTAATCATTCTCTATCTCTTTATATGTTTTTGAATACAACACTTTCGCTTGTACACGCTCTAAATTCATTTCTAAGAAAAACCCTTTAAGCTTATTTTTATCTAATTGATAATATTCTAATATGGATAACGAATAACTAGATTGTATTCCGTTGCTAAATAAAGAACCTGGATAATAAATGACATCAACCTTTTTGAGCACGTTTAATCCTTTAACAGTAATTAAATCCGGATCTCCTGGTCCTAATGATATTCCATATATTATTGCTTCTTTTTTAATCATCTAGTTAGATTCCTAATAGTTTTTTAATGGTTTTTGTTACCGTTTGTTTTTCGCCTACTTTCACATCCTCTTCAAACAACACACCTTTCACATTTAAATGATGTCCCACTTGTTCTTTACCTTGTTCTTGTTCAAAACCAACGATTTGTTTTCGATATTTACATAGTTGGCAATTCATATTTCCTGTACCATTAATGGTTTCTTCTAAACGTTCATCGAAAGCTTTTAAAATCCACTCGTCTTTTCCAAAGGCTTTAGTATAAACGTGTTCATTCTCAGCAGAATTATTAAAATCATTTATTTGTCCATAAATACGTTCTAAAAGAATACCTGTAAAAAAGAAAAATGGTACTGCTATAGTGCGTTTAAAGCCCATTTTATTAACTAAACTCAAACTTTCTTTTACAGTCGGATACGCAGTCCCACTATACGCCACTGTTGTAAATCCAAAGCCTAAACCTTCTCCTAGCATACAGGCCAACTTATGCACATCTGAATTAGCATCTGGATCTGTTGTTCCTCTTCCTACAACAACTAAACACGTTTCTTTTCTATCAATAAGAGATAAAGTCTCCTCTCGTTCTAAAATTCGTTTCTTAGCTAGCTCCAATAAATTTGTATTTACACCTAAGTGTTTACCCATTTTTATGGTTAGATCTGAATAATTCTTCTGTATAGTATTCATCTCATACGGAATGTCATTCTTGGCGTGAGATCCAGCAAATAAAATAACAGGTAAAGCATAGATTTCTCGAATTCCTTTTTCATACATACGTTCAACTGAAGCTTCATAAACAGGATGATTAAATTCTAAAAAACCATAATCAACTTCATAATCCGTATAACGCTTTTTTAAAAGCCCAACTAGCTCCTTAAACGCATCTGTCCCTGTTTTGGTTCGGCTACCATGGCCACATAATAAAATTCCTTTTTTCATAAAGCACTCGCTAAAACTGGTTTTTTTTTATTTAACTTACTATTATCTATAGCTTTCACACCAATAATAAATACTACTGGCATTTCTAATGGGTTATTTTTTATATCCTCTTCTATTTCCCCTAAGGTTGAAGTGAGTAAAACTTCATTCACTCTAGAAACATTAGAAATCGCATTAACAGGAATATCTGGATTTTTACAAACACTCATTAATTTTGGAATGATCTTATCTAAACTCTTATATCCCATATATAAAGCCAGTGTATTACCCTCTTTTAAAAGTTCTGCAATGCCTTTTAATTGTTCTAATGAATAATCTGCTGTATGTGCTGTACAAATTAAGACCGCATTAGATTTTCCACGTTCTGTAATAGGAATATTGCAATTATTAGCAGCTGCTAATGCTGCAGAAATTCCTGGCACAACTTGAAATGGTAATTTATGATGTCTTAAAAAACGAGCCTCTTCTGCCGCACGACCATACACATAAGGATCTCCAGATTTTAAACGCACTACCCTTTGTCCTAATTCATAATGTTTAAGAAGTAGTTGGTTAATTATATTTTGGCGCTCTTTCTGATTGGATGTATCGCCATACTTTCGTCCTACATAGATTTTTTCAGCTTCAGTATTACTATTCAATATCGCGTCACTTACTAAATTATCGTGTAAGATAACTTCAGCCTCTTGCAGTTTTTCAAAAGCTAATCGCGTTAGTAATTTCTCATTTCCTGGTCCTGCACCTATGATAGAGAGTTCTCCTGTTTTATTTTTAGTAAAAATGGCTTCTGGATTATCATAAATATATTGATATCCAAGTACCCTTTTAGATTTTGAATTGTCTATAATTTTTAATGCTGAAGTTTTTTCTGCTGCTTCAAAATTTGGAAGCTCTAAATTTAGTAGTCTAGCAGCCTTCTCGTAATATATTTTTCGTATTGGATGATCTGAAGCACAACCATTAATAATTTCGCCAAAACACTCTTTATTAATTATCGTTTCTATTAAACCAATACAATCTTCTCGATGTATTAAATTAACAGGAACTAGGGGGTTTTTTAATATACGTTTACCTGCTAAAAACTTACCTGGGTGACGATCTGGCCCTATTAAACCTGCTAAACGTAAAATAGTTAATCGTTTACCAAAATAGCCCCTTAACAGTTGCTCTGCCTTTAAAACACCAACTCCGGATGGTTTTATTGGACTTGTTAGTTCCGTTTCTATAAAAGGGACCTCGCTAGTACCATAGACAGAAGTTGAACTTATAAAAATAACTTTTATGGTTTTTGGCGTTCGCGCTATAATTTGCTGAATTTGAGCAGGGAAAATAGTTTCAATATTAGCAATTCGTTTCGGTGGAAAATTAATTATGAGTGTAGAAATGTTCTCAATAAATGTTTCCCAATCTCCCTGAATACAATCTGATTCTACTTTTATTTTCCCAACATAAAAAGGTTGTTTAGAAAGTTCTTCTAATTTTTCGGTTGAAATGGTCGATCCTTTTATTTCAAACCCTTTACTAATCATTTTTTTAGCAAGAGCATTACCAAGCCAACCTAATCCTAATATAGCTATATGACTATGCATTAAAATATTCCTTTTCGTTAACAGTTGCTCCTTTTAATTGAATATTTAAACAGTATTCCCAAGTTTTAGTAGCTGTTTCTGGGATATAAACCATGCCGCATAATCGCGTAAGCTTATCTTTAAACCGAATGCCTCTTAGATTTGTTTCTTCTAAAATAAAATACTCTGTACTTGTTATTTTTTTCTGAATGGCTTCCAAAGGCTCCTCTTTTGAAACGCTTCCTATAATCAAGTGTATTACTCTATTGTCTTTAAAGTGAAGCGTTACTGTATAAGTTGATGTGTACTCTATATCTTGAAGTTCCGAAAAAAAATAGCGCTCTCCGTTTGCTAATACTAAAGATATATTTTCATTAACCGTTTTAAGAAATAAAAATAGTGGATATAAGTATTGATCTGAGCTAAATCCCTTGGTAAGCATACATCGCTCTAATTGATCATCAATTTTGTATTGAAACGGTTTAGGTGTTATTTCTGGTCGCTCATCATCAGAGAGTAACGATTCCCAACCGTCTTGATAGATTAAATGATCTTCTATTGGTTTATTATGAATAAGATGTGACTTTAATACAGGAATAATAGTATTTGCTGTTAGTTTCTTATACCAATAATTACCTTTTTGTACAATACAAGTTGGTGCATCTTCACAACGGCCGTTACATCTTGTTTTTATAGTATGGGTTTTATCCCAAAGACCATTGTTTCTTAGATAAGCACGTGCTTCCCTTATAACAGGTTCGCTTCCCGCTTTTCTACAAGAGCCCCCATCACAAAAAAGGATATTCATTTTGGTTTTCGCAATATTTTTTCCCATCAGTATATCTAATAATTAAATGCTTTATTAGAGATATTATGAGCTATTACAAAATGAGTGTTACTCCATTTAAAAGCCGTAAAAAATTGTAATTATCTCTTTTTTAGGAACAAAAAAGAGCAACAAGGCCTACTGTTAAGAATAGGCTTAGATATACTCCAACTTTTATCCCGAAAGCTTAGTTTATTTGCATATGGCAGGTCTTCTGACTTACTCCAACTTTTAACGCCTTCCCACTAATTTACTTAGCAGTGGCTTTATGTTAAAAGCTATAAAGAGCTTACAGCTGCGGGAACAGTTCTCGATTTACACGAGATTCCCTTTTAATTCTATTTTCATTATTATGGAAATAGAAACCAAAAGCATTGCGAAGTTATACAATAATTTCTAGAATATTAGAAGAAGTTATGAACTACTATTGTTTTTATTTTTTAATTCATTCAAAATAAATCTAACTCTCTCTTTTACAGTTGAAAAAGGCAAATACACTAAATCAAAATTCTTCTTAAAATAGGTTTCTACCAACTGCTTTGATAATGCAAGTTGAACATTAAAACCTTCTGGGCGTTGTAGATCTGTTTTATAAATAGATTCCCAAGGTAGAGCTATAAAAACAGTTTTGTGGTAATATTTTGTGTAGTCAAACTGTTTCAAATAATCTGGAATAGTTTTATTATAATGTCTTAAATATGCTAAGTTATCAACTAAGCTACGATCGCAAAACACACTTTCATTTTCATTCAATAAAGCTGCTTTAGTTTCTTCGAAAACTAAATATGTAAAGCGGTTTATATTTTCCCAAGGCATACCATCATTACCGGTATTCTGTTCGTTTATTATAACTTTTCTAGACATTTCTTTTAAACAAGGAATTCCCTGATGTTCCAAAGCGTCAATTAAAGTTGATTTCCCTGTACCTGGAGCTCCTGTTATAATATACTTTTTTAGCATTGCAACCAATAAATGATTAGAAGAATTATAATAACTGCTAAGAAACTCGTACGATAATTAATTCTAGCTACTTTAAAAATCTCTTCATGACGTATTAATCGATCATTTGTTCCTATAAATGGTTTGTCAAGTAATTTTCCTTTATAAAAATTTGGCCCTCCAAATTTACAAGATAAAATATAGGCTAAAGCTGCTTCCGGGTAACCCGCATTGGGGCTTGAATGTTTTTTTCCTTCATAGAAAACAAAAGAAATCCCTTTTAATTTAAAAGTAACTAGTAACATTAGCAATGCTGTTATTCTTGAAGGAATAAAATTAACGACATCATCTAGGTTAGCAGCGAATTTACCAAAGAATTCATATTTTTCATTACGATAACCTACCATAGAATCTAATGTATTAATCATTTTATAAGCCATAGCTCCTGGCACTCCTAAACAAGCAAAATAAAACAAAGGAGCAATAACACCATCACTTAAATTTTCGGACATGGTTTCCAAGGTAGCAATTCGTATTTGTTGGGCATTTAGATTTGTAGTATCTCTACCTACAATCCATGATAACCGCTTTCTCCCTTCTTCTAATCCTTTGTTTTTCAAAATTTTAAATACCGATTTTCCTTCTGTTACTAATGTCTTATTTGCTAAACAATAGAATAATAATATCGTAGAGAGGATTAGTTTTATTATAACCCAATCATTTTTATTACAATAGTTAATGGCAAAATAAGGAATGCTAAAAGCAGCTATAACCAAACTAATGGTAAGCAATACGCCTTTTAAAAATTGAAATTTGGGATGATTCCACTTTTTTTCACCAAAAGCAATTAAATACCCATAACCAACTATTAAATGAGGGATACTTCTAGGGTCTCCAATAATTAAATCGATTAAAAAGGCAGCTATTAATATGTAAATAGTATTTAATTCCACTCTTTAAGCGCCTTAATTAATTTATTATTTGCTGTTTGTGATTGAACCGCTAAACGAATATACTCTCCTTGTAACCCTGTAAAATTAGTAGCATCTCGTATTAATATCTGGTGTTTTTCAATGAGATAATTCTTTAAACTTGATGCTTTTCTATTTTTTAATTTTACTAAGAAATAGGAAGTTGTTCCCGGTATAATTTCTAGCCACTCTATTTTTTTGAGCTGTTGTTTAAATTGTTCTGTTTCATTAAAAAGAGCTTCTGCATCAAAAGCTAGTTTCTCATAATTCTCAAAAATAAATTGGCCTCCTTTTATTGCTAAACTATTAACACTCCATGGCATTTTATAGGTTAACACTTCTTTTATAAAATTAGAATTCGAGATGATATACCCTAATCGTAAACCTGGTATTGCAAATGTCTTAGTAAGTGAGCGCACTATAGTAAGGTTTGTATACAAATTTATTAAGGGTACTGCTGTTTCTACTTGATTAGAAAATTCTATGTAAGCTTCATCTATAATAAAATGTGTTTGAGGGTGTGTAGATAATAATCGCTGAATTTTATCAAGCTCTAAAATCTTACCATCAGGATTATTTGGATTACATATAAAAACTAACTCACTATCAAAATTAGTAAATTCAATAGCCTCTCTATCGGCAAAGCAGCATTCTAATTGATTAATCTTACAGGCATCTTCATATTCTGAAAACGTAGGGCTTGTAATTGTAGCCCTTTTATTTTTATACAATTGAGCAATTAAGTAAAACGCCTCAACAGCTCCATTAGTAAATAAAAACTGATTGGAGTTTAAATTAAATTTATCAGCTGCCAATACATTTAACTCGCGAGCTATTGGGGAAGGGTAATTTTCAATGGTTTGAATCGCGTTACTTATTGCTTCCAATAGAAGCTTTTTACAGCCTTTGTAATAAACGTTAGAGCTAAAATTATAATCTATTTGAGAATTATATCGGTATAGATCGTCTCCATGCCCTTTTAACATACGCTTATATCCTTAAGTATTTTACTCATGTCTAGATGTTCATCTATTAATTTAGCTAGTTTTTCGTAGTTATCTTCTTTAAATTTCTTATGACTTAACACTTCGCTTTTACCATATTTTAATTCTAACAATTCGTCTACAACAATGCTGTTATCAAAAATGCCATGAAAATAAGTGCCCCAACTTCGTTTACCATCAAAATAGCCTTCAGGAGTAGTATTTATGGTATTTAGATGTCTGCCCTTAGGTACTTTAGTTTCCCCCATATGTATTTCGTAGCCAGAACAAATATGTTTACTATCTTTAAATTGAAATTCTTGCTGAACGGTTTTTTTGGTTTCAGTTAAGACCGTATCAATATCAAACAGTCCTAAACCTTTTATTGTTTTCAAATTACTTTCTACCTTATGAGGATCAGCTATAGTTTTACCCATCATTTGATATCCCCCACAAATACCAATAATGGGAGTGTCTTGATAGCGTTCTTTAATAAGTGCTGCAATCCCCTCTTCTTCCAAAGCTTTATAATCAATTAATGTGTTTTTTGTTCCTGGTAAAATAATAACATCAGCTTTATTTATTTCTGAAAGGTTTCTCGTAAAATACAATTGGATATTTTCATTTTGTTCTAAAGGTTGAAAATCGGTATAGTTAGAAATATAGTGCAATTGAATAACAGCAACGTTTAATTTATCTTTAACTGATTTTGTATTTCTTTTTTCTAATGCTAGAGAATCTTCTTCTTCTATAATAATATCTTTTGCATATGGTAGCACTCCCAACACAGGATAACCAGTAATTTCTTCCAATTTTTTAATTCCAGAATTAAAGAGAGCGGGATCCCCTCTAAACTTATTAATGATAATACCTTTAAGTAGTTTTTTCTCCCAATCCTCTAATAATGCAATTGTACCATAAACACTTCCAAAAACTCCGCCTTTATCAATATCTGCAATTAAATATACACAAGCATTAGCAGCTTCAGCCATACGCATATTTACAATATCGCGATGTTTTAAATTAAGTTCGCTAATACTTCCAGCGCCTTCCATTACAATCGGATTGTATTTTTTGCTTAATGTATTAAATGCCTTTTTTGCTTCTTCGAATAATTGCTTTTTATTATTGCCTAAAAAATAATCTTTCGCAGTTTGACTTCCTATAGGTACACCGTTTAACACGACTTGAGATTTCGTTTCTCCCGAAGGTTTTAATAGTATAGGATTCATTTCAACTTGGCATAATAATTTACAAGCTTCTGCCTGAACAGCTTGAGCTCTTCCTATTTCCTTACCGTCTTTTGTAACAAAGCTATTTAAAGACATGTTTTGAGATTTAAAAGGAGCAGGATCATAGCTTCTGTTTTTTAGCCAACGACAAATTCCGGTAACGACCCAGCTTTTACCAACATCTGAATTGGTACCTACTATCATTACTGGACGCATTTTTGTTATATCTAGACTCTTCAACAATTAAATATTTCTAATTTAAGTTTTCAAAAATAACACTAAAATCAAGAACATTGATAGTATGTTCTACATTAAGAAAATTGATACATATTTTGATAAACTATGAAGTATGAAAACCTTACCATAGATGTTTTAATTTATATTTAATGAATTGGATTTATCTGGTTAAAGTATCTGATATAAAATAAATTATAATAGAATCTAGAAGCAAGTACACGACGGAACTAAAAAATGGAGAACATATACCCATTAAAAGAACGAAATACAAAGATATAAAAGCGAAGTAGCTCTAATTTAATCTTAAAAAATAAAATTTATAATCAAGATGGAGTACAGAATACGTATTTACTATAATTTCTCATGCATTAGATATCCCTTTTAAACTTCCTGTATTGATTTATAAAATTCACTATAAGTTACATTAATATCTTATTACAAAAAAAACATGCACTTTATTAGGAAACTGTTAAAATAAACTTAGCATTAATAAAAGTATGGCAAATTATAGATGTTTTGATTTCACATAATATTTTTTATTTGCGACATTTTAGTCTATTTCGTCAATTCATTCAGCTCTTCTTCACAATAAATTGATAAAATTGAAGTTACGAAAACATTATCGCTAGTTAGATTATAGCAATATTATTGTAAAACACAAATTATCACGTCATGAAAAGAAAAACTCTAAAAAACCAACATGTAAAAAGAAGATATTGGCAGACTTTATTTTGTCTAGTCGTATCATTAACTTTTGTACAATCTATATCTCCTCATGGAACAGTAACCAGCCCTCCTAGCCGTGTTTGGGTTTGTTTTCAGGAAAATCCTGAAAGCCCAGACTCCCCTGCCTGTCAAGATGCTGTAATTGGTTGGGGGACACAAGCCTTCTATGACTGGAATGAAGTCGCCAGAATGGATGCTAACGGAATGCATATGGATATTATTATGGATGGTAACCTAGCCAGTGCCGGACGACCCGACAAATACGGTGGATTAGATCAAGTAAGAGACGATTGGGTAACAACATCAGTTACTCCTGGTCCATTTACGGTAACTTGGACTAATTCTGCACCTCACGAAACCTTGTACTATCGAGTTTATATCACTAAAGCAGATTGGACCCCAAATCAACCACTAACTTGGGATAGTCTAGAACTGCTAGTAGAAACTGATCCAAGACCGGCGTCAGAAACTGATAATATTGATGTTGTATTACCACAAAGAACCGGTAAACATGTGATCTATAGTATTTGGCAACGATCACTTACTGGAGAGGCATTTTATTCAACCAGTGATGTTGATTTTGGAGTAACTACAGAACCTTTACCTCCTGTTGCCGCCTTTACAAGCGATAATGGAAGATGTGGAGGTCCTAATGTTAGTTTCAGTGCGGCTGATTCTTATGATCCCAATGGAGACCCATTGACCTATTCTTGGGATTTTGGAGATGGAACAACGGCAGAAGGTGTTGAAGTATCTCATACTTATTCTAACTTAGAAAGTGCTACCGTAACATTGACTGTTAGTGATGGCCAGTTTAGCAGTGGTACTGTAGAAACAATTAACTTAATAGCAGATACGGAATGTGAGGAAAACTCTTGTTCTTTTGATACACCAAGAACAGCTCCTTTGCCTTCATTGAATGAAACCTATAACTATGCATATGTTATTGGTGATAACGGACCCGATTTTAGTGATATTTATAAGTTTTTTATCAATTGGGATTTAAATAACAAAGGATTATATAATTTTGATTATCAAACTCTAAGTACTTATACTTCTTTTGCACAAATGCCTCATAATTTTGATGAAGTAAATCCTGAAGTTACGTTTGTAAATAGCGAAATTGAAAGATTGGATGGGTCTTACTACGTTACTGTAGACGAGGGTAATCTTGTTCTGGTTTCTAAAACTGAAGGTTTTACAATATATTTCACAACAACGCCAACCGAACCTGTGTGCAATATTCTATCGATAAATTCTTTTGACAAATTAGGACTTACAGTATTCCCTAATCCTGCAAATTCTATAATCAATATTTCAGGAGTTTCTAAGCTTAATGGAGCCGTTGTACAACTAGTAAGCCTTACTGGCGCAATAATTAAATCTAGTCGTGTTTCTGAAGTGTCAACCTATTCAATTGATGTAAGTGATGTGACTTCAGGCTTATATTTATTGACTTTAGAATCAGTAACTGGAGAAAAATCAATGACCAAAGTTTTTGTAAATGAATAAGATTATGGTCTTCGTATTGCACATACATCATATTTATTACAAAATGTAGACTATAAAAGAGGTGAAAAAAGTATCTCTATATTGTTATTGTTAAACTGAGTTTGTTGAAGTTTTTAAAACGTCTTCGACAGACTCAGGATAACAGATATAGTATATTAAATAAATACTTGACTGAATAAATGCATTAATCATTTTATCCATAATATTTTAACTTTTTACTAAACTTTTTACTGCATATTGTTGTTAAAAATAATATTTAATATAAAAAATACGCTTAATTTTATGATTAGTGTGACTTTTTTTGCTTTCAAAAAGAGGTTTTCAAGCTCAGTTTTCTTTTTTTATTCTTAGTATCTTCTTAACATAAGATACATCTGAACTTGTAATATGTAATTATTATAATTTTTATTCTCTTCATGAAACACTATCATAGAAGTAAATGATGAGATAATTTTCATACAGATAATAAATGTTAAGACTTTATATAGATATCTAATTGAATAATTTCATCTACTAATTATCTTTTTACCTTACAATTTTCTTAAATTTAGTAACGACTCAGTAGTAATAGAAAATAATTAAAATTATAGGCTAACTATCAATTTTTGTTTTTAAACTATATGAATGAACCTAATGGTAGACATCGCCAATAATCTTAATTAATATTCAAAAAATTTATGTTTGATATCTTCCCTTATCAAATAGTAAATTGAACTAATACTCTAATCAAAATATAAATAAACAACTATGGAAAGAAAATCCATAGGTTCTTTAAATCCAACTTTAATCGGCTACACGAATTTTCTATTTTAAAATTTGCAATTAATAATGTAGTTGACAAAAGTTAATTGCAAAGATTTTTTTAGCACATAGCAATTAATATGAAATATACCAAATCAGATAATTACTGCTATTTTTCAGACCAATCAACACAAACTATAATTCTTAAAACCTAAAACTATCATGAAAAAAAAACCTCAAAGAAATGAAATCCTAAAAACTATAGGTTTTCATTTAAAAAGACGTTCCTTGCAGATCCTGTTATGTACGGGTCTATTTTTAATCCCTAGTCAATCAATTTCTCCACACGGAACAGTAACCAGTCCACCTAGCCGCGTTTGGATTTGTTTTCAAGAAAATCCTGAAAGCCCAGACTCCCCTGCCTGCCAAGATGCAATTATTGGTTGGGGTACACAAGCCTTCTACGACTGGAATGAAGTTGCTAGAATGGATGCTAATGGAATGCATATGGATATTATTATGGATGGTAACCTAGCCAGTGCTGGACGACCAGATAAATACGGTGGATTGGATCAAGTAAGAGATGATTGGGTTACAACACCGGTTACTCCTGGCCCATTTACGGTAACTTGGACCAATTCTGCACCTCATCAAACTTTGTACTATCGAGTTTACATCACTAAAGCAGATTGGACACCGAATCAACCACTAACTTGGGATAGTTTAGAACTGCTAGTAGAAACTGATCCAAGACCAGCAGCAGCAATTGATAATATTGATGTTGTATTACCAGAAAGAACGGGTAAACATGTGATCTATAGTATTTGGCAACGATCACTTACTGAAGAGGCGTTTTACTCAACAAGTGATGTCGATTTTGGAGCAACATCAGAACCTTTACCTCCTATTGCCGCCTTTACAAGTGATAACGGAAGATGTGGCGGCCCTGAAGTTAATTTTAGTGCGGCTGATTCTTATGACCCTAATGGAGATCCATTGACCTATTTTTGGGATTTTGGAGATGGAACAACGGCAGAAGGTGTTGAAATTTCTCATACTTATTCTAACTTAGAGACTGCTACCGTAACATTGACAATTAGCGATGGAGAGTTCAGTAGTGGGGCAACAGAAACGATTAGTTTAATTATAGACCCCGACTGCCAAGAAATACCTTGTCCTTTTGATACGCCAAGAGACACAGCGTTACCTTCTATAAATTCATCCTATGAAAATGTATATGTATTAGGAGATAATGGACCAAATTTAGATAACGTTGCGAATTGTTCTATAAACTGGGATTTAGGAAATAATGGTTTATATCAATTTTCTCTAAGTACAAACAATGGTATTCCTGATTGGTATAACAATTTGATATCTGTTTCGACCGAAAACTTTGGTTTAGCAGAACCCCAAATAACTATTTCTGGTTCAAGTTTTGTTGGCCTGGATGGTTCTTATTACGCCACCGTTGACGGAGATAACTTTGTATTAGTTTCTATCACTGGAGGTTTTACTATCTATTTTAGTAATTCCGCAATTGCTCCAGATTGTGATGATACTACAGGACCTACAAATACCCCTCCTGTTGCGGCTCTAACAGCTAGTCCAAATACAGGATTAGCGCCATTAACAGTGGTTTTTGATGCTTCTGAATCTACCGATGCTGATGGAGATTTATTAACATATAATATTGATTATGGTGATGGTACTTCTGGATCAGAAATTACTTCTACTCACATATACACTGTAGGGGAATATATTGCTACGGTTACCGTAGATGATGGTAATGGTGCTGCGGATACTGCTTCGATATCGATAACAGTCGAAGAAGATATCATCATCGGACCACCGACGGCTGATTGTACTTTTGATACACCAATGAATTCTTCATTAGTTAATATAAATACTTCTTATGAAAATATATATGTATTAGGTACTGGAGGCCCAAATTTAGATAATGTTACTTTGTTTACCTTAAATTGGAATTTAGCTAATAATGGTTTATATCAGTTTTCATTTAATTTAAATACAGCACCGTGGTATGTTGATCTTTCGGATGCTACTCAAAATTTTAATGAAGAAAATCCACAAATTTCTTTGACAGGTACAGGTATTTCTGGTTTAGATGGAGATTATTATGCAACCATTGATGAAAGAAACTTTGTATTGGTCGCAGATGGTTATACTATTTATTTTAGTAATTCATCAACTGCTCCCGATTGCTCGTCCGAAAGAAACCAAGGAAATCCTGAAATAGAAAATACAGAAGAACATTCTTTTACTATGTTTCCAAACCCTGCATTTTCTAGTGTTTTAATACAAAACAAAAAAGATCTAAAGGATAGCTTAATTACAATCTCTGATCTTAGCGGAAAAGAAATAAAATCCTTACAAGTGATTGAGAGTAAAACGATTATGACTATTGATGTTTCTGATATTAAAACGGGATTATATTTAGTACGAATTTTAGATCGTTCAGGTTCTAAACGTATCCTTAGATTATTAATAAACTAAGATCCTGTTTGAAAATAATTCAAATTTAGTAGTATAATACTGATAATGTAATTAGTGTAGTCTACTTCCGGATTCTTTTACAAAAAACAGCCTTCTAAATTTTAGAAGGCTGTTTTATTTATAAGTTCTAAATGAAAGTATTTATTATTTAAGAAAAATAATACTAGTACAATATATTTCGTACCCATTTCCATTTATAGGTATATCTAACCAGCTATTATTTAATGTTGTTTTTCTTGAAAAATTGACGAATGTATGCTGCAATCTCATCTCCTTTATCTTCTAGAGCAAAATGTCCTGTATTTAATAAATGTATCTCTACATTATTTAAATCTCTTTTGTAAGGTACTGCACCTATACCTGGAAATATAGGATCATTTTCTCCCCATACAATTAATGTTGGTGGTTGATGTTTTCTGAATTTTTTATGCCATTCTGGATATAAGGCTACATTTGTTCTATAATCATAAAACATCGCCAATTGTATTTCATTATTCTCTGGCCTCTGAATATGTTGATAGTCTAAATACCAATTATCTGGACTAATTTTTGATGGATCTTCTACACCAGTCGTGTATTGCCATTCCAAACCTCCTAAAGTGTGAAACCCTTCTAAAGCTTTACGTGTTTCTTCATTATTATTAGCCCAATTAGCTTTTAATGCATCAAATGGTACTCCTAAACCTTCTTCATAGGCATTTCCATTTTGTACGATTAGAGCCTGTACTCTTTCTGGATGTTTAGAAAATATTCTATATCCTACTGGCGCTCCATAGTCCATAACATAAAGGCTGTATTTTTTAATACCTTTTTGATCTAAAAACTTCTCTACTATACGAGCCATATTATCAAATGTATAATCGAAATCTTTAATTGCAGGTTGAGAACTTCTACCATAACCTGGATAATCCGGTGCTATTAAATGATATTCAGTAGAAAGCTCTTCAATAAGGTTGCGAAACATAAATGAGGATGTTGGGTATCCATGTAATAATACTAGTGCAGGTTTGTTTTTTGATCCCGCTTCTCTGTAGAAGATATCTAAGTCATCTACTACTTCGGTACTATAAGTTGTTGTTTGACTAAATCCGGAAAATGTTGTTATAATGGATAAAATAAGTACTGTTAAATAATTTTTAAGTATTTTCATTTTTTCTATTATTCTAGTTTAAATAATTTATTGCTTTTTGATAATTATTCTTTTTGGTTCATTTTTAATTTTAATAATTTTTCACATGTTACCGAACGTTCGGTAATAATTTTATTTAAATTTTTTTAAGTATACCTGTTTTTGATTTTTTCAAGTACCGTCAAAAAAGGTTCTGTTATATTCAATGATTTTGACAAAACCAAACTTCCTTGAATATCAATAAAGGTTTGATTAGCATTATCTCTCGCTTCTTTAACACTCATTCCTTTTTCTAAACCAAAAACCTCAAATCCCTTTATAAAGAGCTGAATCCCCTCTTGTATTTGATCACCAAATAATGCAATTCCCGAATCTAAGGATAGAGATCTAAATACACAGACTTCAGTACCATCCTTATAAATTTCTCTCATGTTTGAAATTACCGTATCTATGCGTTCATCAAAATTCTCAGTATCGTCGGTTAAAACGTCATAAACGTTTTTATTATTCCACGAGTGCAAATGAGCCAATACCGCAGCCGACATATCTTTCTTGCCCCCAGGAAAACGATGATAAAGACTAGCTTTTTTTAATCCAGTAGCAGTCGCTAATTCAATTAAACTTGCTCCATCATAACCTTTGGATCTGAAAACGGACATTAACCCATTTAACATATCTAAATCCTCTACTTTTTGCGGTCTCATTTAGCAAATATAGAATGTAATAGTTATTTACCAAACGTTCGGTTAAATATTAACTTTGTTTTAACTTTAATTTGATTCCATACTATATATAAAAATAACATAATCCTTATTGATACTATTCCTATTCCTCCTACCCTCCTATAAATTCAATAACATTTTGATAAGCTTCGTATGTTAGATAGATACAGACTAGCTTCGAGAAATAACGATTCCACTTCCTTTTTCAATTTAATTATTTATTAAAAAACTTTGTAAAAGCACCTTGCCTTTTACAAAAGCAAGGTGCTTGACATAATATTAAATAAAAATACTTAAGGTGTTTATAGCTTCCAAGCAACCCGCTTATTGCTTTAGAATTTTCATCACTGATTTCTCTTGTAAACCAATTATTTTCACATAATACATCCCTTTGGCTAAAGCACTCATATTAATCGTTGCGCTATCCTCGGTTATATTTTTAGTTAAAAGGAGTTTCCCATTAAAATCATAAACTCGTGCCGTGGAACCTGATGCTCCTAATATGGTAGCTGTTTTTATTACTGGATTAGGATACAGTTGAATTTCTTGTGGTACTATGACTTCTGGAGCTCTTACTGGTCCTCCTATAGGGGTAATAATCCAATGTAAGTTTTCACTTGTCTCGGACGAGTCAAAAAGATTTACATTTTGCCCATTGGCTCCATTAGAACCTCCATTAATAGCAAAGTCAGGAGCATTACGTTTAATAAGCTTAAACGCTCCTCCACCTACGGCTACTTTTTCCCAGTGTTGGTTTTGATTATTTTCTGCACATGTCCATAAATATACATTTTGTCCGTTGATTCCTCCATGATCTCCATCGATACAGTAATTGGTTCCTTGCTTTTGGTATGAGTAATACCCATTACCCTGATCGATCTCAATCCATTGTTGGTTGATATTGTTTTCATTTTCTGACCATAAATACACGTTTTGTCCGTTTGTTCCACCCCAATCACCATCGATAGCAAAACCAGATGCATTACGTTTTGTTATATGGACTGCAGTAGCTGTAGGGACATTATCTATTATTACAAAATCAAAAGTTTCTTCAGTTCCATCAGTATTTCCTTGAGGGAAAAGCGCACTGTTATCTACGTCCCAATCTGCTTGAATCCATCCGTTATTAAATAAACTTTGAAGCGCTACTTGATTATCTCCTTTTTGCTCCCATCCAAAATTTTCCCAAGTTCCTGGAGCATTCCCATTTGCACGGATCGATACATTCTGATTACCACCAACTACCTGAACATATTTATCCGTATTCACTGATTTAAGTGCAATACAACCATTAGGGTGTTCCTCTATATAAAATAATTCTCTATCTGCCTCTTCTCCATTAGCAATCAGATTAGAATTTGCCTCGTTGATAGTAATCCATTTTTGATCACCACCTGATTTTCTTAACGCAATCATTTTTCCTATTGGTGCATTCGTATCACAGGTAGGTATAGATGGATCATCACCCCAACCTAATGTAGCTACATCTTCTTCTGGGAATTCATCTTCAGCTTTTATTCTAATATTGCGATAGTATAATTCAGCACCTTCAGACTGTATTTGTATTTGACCACTAGTTAAGGTAGTTCCATTCCGAGTAGCGTCTTGTAATGCATTTACCATTACACCATTTACATAATGAATTGCTCTATCACCAATAACAATAACTTCTAATAAGTTCCATTCTCCATTAGGATATTCAGGATTTGTTCCTGCTCTTATTAGTGTTCCGGTATTTAGTGTACCCATTGGTGTAAAAGTTAATCCTCCTCTATTTTCTGAGGGAACCAACCCTCTTGAACCCGCTAGACCAATATAATCACCTAAGTCTCCTTCTTGTACTTGAAACTCTAATGAAGATTTCCAAACATCCCAAAAAGTTCCATGTTCACCTTGACAGTGATATAGAATACCACTATCTCTTAACAAATTTAATCTTGGCTCCCATTTTAGTTCACCCCATTTAAACTCCATACTTAAATGGTAGTTGCTGTATTCGTTTAAAGTGGTTAAACCACCGTACACTTCACCTGAAATATATAATTGCTTTTCGCCATCGACTTCAATTATGGAGAAAACATTAGTAGGATCATTATCTAAACCTAAAGGAGTTCCTGAACCATTTGTAACGTTATTACTCGATCCTGGTAAACCAGTAGATGTATGTGGCACTCCCATAAATTTTTCCCAACATTCTAAATCGTTTTCTAAAAGATCTGTCCAGCTATTGGTTAAATCGGCACCACAATCATTTTCAGATGTATTTGGGTCTAATCGGTCGGCTGTCCAAAGTACTGCCTTTTCAATCATTTCTCTGAAAGTTTCATTATTATTATACGTAGCTCCATTATGACCTAGTGCCGTATAAAATGATCTTCCTCCGTCGAATTCTTTTAACCAAGTTATTGGACGTGTAGCATCGTAACTTTGGCCACCTGTAGATTCGACTTCTAATAGATTCTCATTTGTATCGCTTAGTTGGCCTCCATTAAGTTCCCAATAGTACCATTCTTCTTCGTGAGCCCAAGTATCGCCAACACTTCCAATATGATCAATTACAGGATGATCGACAAGAACATTCATAATACCGGGAAGATTATTTGATGTATGGTTCGGACTAGTTTGTACAATAGCTCCAACTAATTCATTATACCAAGGCCAGGATGACCCCTCATTAGTATTTCTATATGTATCAGTAGCTGAATGAAAACCAATAAATCCACCACCATTTTGTATAAAAGTTTCCATTGCAGCTTGCTGACTGTCATCTAAAAGATCTCCACCTGTTGTATTTGAAAATACAATGACTTCATAATTAGCTAAATTTTCGGTAGTAAAAATAGAGGCATCTCTAGTTGCTTCTACTGACCACGTATCGTGCTCTGCATTTGCCCCTAAGTCTTCCAACATACTAATACTAGCATTTATAGCTCCCGTATGTCTAAAACCATTGGTTTCGTGAAAAACTAAAACATTGAAATCTTGACTATAAGAAGAAAATATTCCTATGGAAAAAAGCGATAAAACAAATAGTATATTTTTCATAATTCTAAATTTTGTTGATTGGGAATATTATGGATTAAAAGGAGTTTTCTTTTTGTTGTGAGTGTTTAATTATAACTTTGAATTATTATATTCATATAGGCGTTTAGGCTAAATGGATAGTAAGCATGTAGATTAAATACGTTACCAAAAGCAATAGTAATGATTAAAATAGGTTGTTTTTACGAGTATTATTTTTTGTGAATTGATTATGAATAAATCCCTAATAACGGTAAGTAGGGTTGTTTTTAAATGAGGTCTCATAATTGTAAGTTTTCAATAAAATGATTTGGTGAGTTCGTAATTTACATTTATTTTTTAATCAAAAAATTCGTGTTTGGGGGTCAAATTGTTCATTATATATATTCTTGTAATTATCCAATACTTCAATTGATACTAAAGAAATATTAGCACTAATTCTATTCTTTTAAAATTTTCATCACTGATTTTTCTTGTAAACCAATCATTTTTAGATAATACATCCCTTTGGCTAAAGCACTCATATCAATCGTTGCACTATCCTTGGTTATGTTCTGGGTTAAAAGTAGCTTTCCATTGATATCATAAACTCGTGCTGCGGAACCTGATCCTCCTAATATCGTAACTGTGTTTATTACTGGATTAGGGTATATCTGTATATATTGTGATGCTATCTCTTCTGGAGTTCTTACTGATGCTCCTAGCGAAGTAATGAACCACTGCAAATTTTCATGATTGCTCGATGAATCATATAGTTCTATACTCTGATCATTTACACCACCACTACCTCCATCGATCGTATAATCTGACGCATTACGTTTGATTAGTTTAAAAGCTCCGCCACTCACAGCTACTTTTTGCCACTGTTGATTCTGATTACTATCATCGCAATTCCATAAATATACATTCTGATTATTAGCGCCTCCACGACCGCCATCGATACAATAATCCGTGCCTACTTTTTGGTAAGAATAATAGCCATTTCCTCTATCGGTCTCTAGCCATTGTTGGTTTACATTATTTGTATCAGCTGACCATAGCTTTACATTCTGACCATCACTACCACCATTACCACCATCTATAGCAAAACCAATAGCATTACGCTTGGTAATATGAACTATAGTAGAACCACCACTTACAAAACCAGTCTCAGTAATCGTAAATGATTCCCAAGATCCATTATATGATGAGGGTACCATTCTTACATCGCCATTAGGATCTACCTGTAATCTTTTAAAATCATTTGGACCATCAGGTAAGGTAAAAAAATAGGTGTTCCCTGATTCTGTAGCCTCCATATCATAATACGTATATGTACCATTCCAATCATTAGACTGCATATCAGCATTGGCGGAGTTATCTGTACGTAGTCTTGGTAAAAATCCTCCTGCGGCACGTTGCAAATGCCAAGAACCGTTACCTTTGGCTACAAATTGCCATACCACATCAGATCCTGTAGTACTAATTGAAGTAGTATAAGCATCTTCTGACGCTCCTGTTGCCGCTAAACGTACATTATGTATCGGGGAATCTATATAATATGTTTTATTTGGATCTGGTGTAAATATTGTTGTTGGCGGAGTTTGTGTATCAAGAGTGATCTCGAAACAACTAAGTGATCCTGCTGGAACAGTACCGCTAATACTTGATGAATTAGTACTTAGATAATTACTAACAACTCCTTCAACATCGCTATCGGTATTCCAGTACGTTCTTGTTATCGTTTGGTTAGTTGATGTATAATCAGTTAAATCAATTGAAATATCTACACTTGAATTATTTGGATTCACAGCCCATACAGTAAGTAAATTATCCTTTATTAATGCAGTAGTATGTGAAAGCTCTCTAGGTGTTTCGATGTCTAGAGCTTGCCCACGATGAGAAGTATTTGTTAGCTTATTAAAAATAAAATATTTTACATTTCTACTAGGTGTACCCGATGGATTTAAAATATAGCAATGTCCTTGATTTTTTGTTCCGATAGCCAACCAACCAGTAAGACCAGAAAAACCAGCATTAATGGCTTCCATCATATACGAAAAAGTAAGTACTTCATCATAACCACCAGTACTTTTCCAATCATGAAGTTCTGTATTCCAGATTTCTTTTTTAGTTCCTAAAATATCGTGAGAGCGTTCAACAAAAGCCTCTGCACTGCCACCTGGATCTGTATTATGTGATGCAACGATATCGATAGCATCTCTACGACGTTTAGTATTTACTGAATTTAGCCACGAAGCTCCTTGGGCATAACTCCATGTAGAAGGGGCTATTACTTGAGGCATAGTAAGGCCTTTTCCTGTTAAATCGTCTTCAAGATATTCTGCAATATCTCTAACATGAGTAGATGTTATATAATTCCATTCATTAGTTAAGTCAAGATAACTTATCTCTAGACCATAAGAATCCATAAGCTCAATATAGCGCACTAAGTATTCCGCACATTTTTCCCAATTAAAAGAGAAATTACTATTACTACCCGAACTACCTGTTATCCATTGCGGGTAAGGTTGCCAAGAAACATTATTCATAGCTTCATCCAATGGTCGTGGCGATGCAAAAAACTTAATATCAGGATTTGCATCCTGCATATCCTTCATCATAGGAATAATCTTATTTGTGTAAGCTGATAGATCGTAATCACCTTCAGTAAGCTCATACCCACTATTAATAGCCACACGTATAAAATCAATATCATTATCTACAACTGACCATTGAGAAACTAAATCCTTTTCGGCAGTAGTTAAAGAATTAGTCCAATACCAAAGACGTTCGTAATCCATACCATAGCGCATCGTTTGTTTAGGTATTGATCCTACTTGTACAGCAACCTGCGCTTGAGTTAAAGAACATAAACCTATCCATACTAACAAGGTTATTAAAAATTGATTCGTTGTTTTCATTTTTTGATTTGTGTAATTATTTTTTACAATTCTCACTATTGATTTTTCTTATAAACCAATCATTTTTATGTAATAACCCCTTTATATTTATGTACTCATATCATCACGTCATTATCTTCAGTAAATTTTTAACAGCTAAATTGGTTAACCAATTTAGCTGTTAAAAATTGAAAAAATTAATGATACATCTAATAGCCTTATAGAATTCGAAGGGGTAATTCTAGAATTCGTTAACATAGTCAAGTAACCGAAAATCCCGAGTGTAACTGAAAATACATAAAACAATCAAAAAATAAATTACTTAAGTTATTGCTAGTAATATATGTTTTGATATAACTATCATAAGTTGTCAGTTATGAAAAATCTAGAAAATGGATTAATAGTATCAATTTGGCGACTTCTTCCCATGCTTTATGAGCTTCAAATCAGAGTTTATGGTAATACAACCTAAGATTTGTTGAGAGTGAATAAAATTAGTACGAAAAAGATTTTGGCTATTCTGTTTACCGAAATCACGCTATCAATAATTAAGTCAAATATGGTTATTATGCGTGTTTCAAAATCGCAATCAAACCCTTTTAAACTATCCGAATCTATTATTTTTAAAACTTATTAGTAAGAATGGTTTCAAACATGATCATTACTTAGTTATAAAAAGGGAACATAGAAATAAGAAGTACATCCGCGATTTCATATCTCATTTTTAATAAGATGTTTTAGAAGTATAATTCATTACAAACATACTATGCTTAACTCTTATCCTTTGCAACACTTAGAGATTTAGACAAACTTATTGTAACAGTTTAGAAATCAATATATCACACATGAAAATTACCATCAAGATGCTATCGGTTATTTACTGAAACATATTTCTTCTGTTTTATGAATTAAAGCTAATATTTTATCTTGATTGTAGGCATCTTGATGTGCTGGACCAAATACTCCTTTGGGACTCCCTTTATCATTATCAAAATATTTTCCTGTTTTATCTTTATATTCTTCAGAAACAGATAAATCATATAATATATCAGAACCTTTAGTTGCTGGTGACCAATGCTGCCCATAAGCTTCGGTAGCCATTCGGGTATTTAATAATGAACCTGGGTTTACGGCAATTACTGTTACGTTATCCTGTTGACTTGCTAAATAAAAACTCCACATTGTCAATGCTAATTTACTTTGAGCATATGCAGAATTTGCATCAGAAATCTCAGCCCCCGCAATAGCTTCTAAAGAAACAGGTGATTGTGCAGCAGAACTTAAATTTATAATTCGTGATTCATTACTTATTTCTAATAAAGGCATTAAAGATTTGGTTACTATATATGGAGCCAGATAATTTACTACAATACGAATATCACCGTATTTATTATGATCGATAGAACTTTTAAAAATTCCAGCATTATTGATGAGCACATCTATTTTTGAAAGTTTGAATTTAATTTCTTCAACCATTGATTTAATGGTTTCTAAATTTGAAAAATCTGCTACGAAACCTTCAATATTTGGATTATTAGATTCTTGTTTAATTTCTGAAATTACATTTGCCAATTTTTCTGGACTTCTCCCATGAAGATAAATTTGATGTCCATCCTTAGCAAGTTTGATAGCCGTTAGTTTTCCAATACCATCGGTACTTCCTGTAATTAATATACTTTTCATAATCTAATTTCTTATTTTATTTCTTAATGAAAATGTGGTAATACTTTTTTTGACAACTGCTCTAAAGTATCTTCAATATTTTTTGTATTAAAACGTAAATTCAAAGCAATATGATTAACTCCAATGTCTTGTAAGTTTTGAAAATAATTAATTAAATAATGAGCACCTGTTTTAAATCCTAAATGAATGGGTTGTGGTTTAAAATCATCATTTTTTTGCAAATCTATATACAATGGTTGCATAAAAGGTTTGCTATTTTCTTGCAGAATTAACTCACGCCATTGAGTAATGGTATTTTGTTGTTGCAATGGATTTCTAGGGTAATACATCCAGCCATCTCCATTTTCTGCATTCCATTCTAAAGATTGTTGACTATAACCAGTAATCAACATTGGAATTTTATGTGATTTCGCTTTTGGCAATACATCAATATGCCCTTGTAAAACTCCAAAAGAATTATTGTCTAAAACAGGAAAATTATCTTGTGACTTTCTAATATATTCAAAAGCATTTTTGAACAATTCGCCTCGTTTTTGATAATCTACATTCATTGCAGGATATTCGTCGTATCTATCTCCAGAAGCTACACCAAGAACTAATCTTCCATCAGATAATTGGTCAATTGTTGTAACTGATTTTACTACGTGAACTGGATGATGTAATGGCAACGCAATACTCGAAACTCCTAATGTAATTTTAGAAGTTTGTCCTGCCAAATATCCTAAATATGTAAATGGATCATACGTTTGTCCAGCATCACCAAAAGATGGGACGTGAAACGGAACGTCTCGTACCCAAAGTGCTTTAAAACCAAGTTCTTCAATAAGCTTAACACGTTCTAAGTGGTTTTTCAATGTTGGAATTGAATTATTAGCGTAGTTCTCTATGGGAACAACTATACCAATACTCAACTTATTGGGTTGGAATGTATTGTTAAAACCTTTATTTATTTGTTCGAAATACATTTAGGCTAAATACTTACCCCCGTGTTTAGCTACAATTTTTCCTGAAGCTATAACATAATCTTCAATCCAATCAGTGCTAATTGGTGTTACATCTAATACCGAATAATATCTCATAATTATTTAGCCTATAATGTTTAAACAATTTACTATATTTTTTATAGTTACAAAATTAAGTATAGTTTTATGACTATACAATAACGGTCAAAAAGGATAGTAGAAAAAACATAGTTAAAATCTAATGAGATATGAATAACACAATAGGATATCATTAAGACTATAATTAAGTACTAGAACTCATCTATGTATTTTATAATTACCGATTCATCATTACTATAAACTCACAAATATTAAAGATTAAACAGTGATCAATTATAAAAACTTATGTAACATTTCAGAAGATTTATAGTTATTCATATGATGTATCATATTTTGCGAGGAAACCTTCATCCTTAATTAATTTACGCATCTCATTTAATTTTCATACCATTAATTTCTATAAAGATTGAATACAACATTATTAGATTTAGCAGTAATTACTAGCGGAATTATGGGATATTTTATAAGTATCTCTTTAGTTACTATTTCTTTTTATAAGAGTCGCGCAAACAATTATTTTGCCTTAACATTATTCTTACTTTCTACTTTAACTCTTTTAAGTTGGTTTGACTTAGAAAATATTTTTTTGCATTTTTTAAGCATTATCATGCTAGAGTTTTTAGTAGCCGTAACTTTGTTTACCTATTTTCTAATTCAGATACAGCATGAATACCTTAAAAAAAGATGGTATAAATGGCTCTACTTTCCTTTCATTGGCTCTGTGATTATTGAAGTTTTTATCTCTTTTTCAGATTTTGTTCTTAATCTTTATAACCCAGATCTTGATGCTTTGCTATTTTATATTAAAGAAAATGGATGCTTTGTTTATAATGTAATTTTAATTTTTTGGGGAAGGTATTTAGTGAAAAAGTCAAATAGCATTTCAGAAGCAAAAAAACATTGGTTATTGAGATTAAACTTTTTTATAATATGTATTGTTGTTATTTGGTTTATTTCGAATATAGAATTTTATGTGTTTGATTCAGAATATATCGTAGATTTTCTAAGTATACTACTTTCTGTTTTTTTATGGTGGATATTGTATTACGGAGTATTCAAACTACAAATCATAGTTCAAAAAGAAGAAATACACCAATATTTAATTACGAAAAAAACACATGATACTAAAGTAAAAAAGAGAATAAATGAAACAACGGCTTCTAAAATCATCACTCAGCTATATATTCTAATGGATAAGGAAGAGTTATATAAAAACCCTCTTTTGAGCAGATTGGATCTCGCAACTCGATTGGAAACAAGTGAAGGGTATTTATCTCAAATTATAAATCAGGAAATCAATAAAAGCGTTGTTCAGTTTGTAAATGAATATCGAATAGAAGCTGCTAAAAATCTATTACAAAACCCTGTCTTCAATAAATATTCTATAGAGGCTATTGGCTTAGAAGCTGGTTTTAAATCTAAGAGTGTTTTCTATAGTACTTTTAAAACTAATTTAGGCATGTCTCCCGGAGCTTTTAGAAAGCTTCAAAAAACGTCCTAATTCGTGTAATCCTACTGTTTTAGTACTTCTTCCTTACCGAAATCATTCTTTTTATTTTTTGATTCTGATACTTTTACATTGGGAAATCAAAAAAATGAAATGACATAATACTACCTAACTTTTAATTAATAATAACTTTTATGACAATATCTAAAATGACTAAAATAGTTTTTATTTTTTTGTTAGTAATGAATTCTTATTTCGGGTTTTCTCAAAATGTACAAGAAGCATCTGTAGAAAAATCAATCTTTGGAGCCCAAATTGGAATTATGGGCGTGTGGGTTCATAATGAATTAAAAATATCTAATCAAGTTGCATTACGAAGTGAAATAGGAATAGCAATCGTAGGTTTGTGGACAGATGGCAATGGTACTGAAGTTGGCAATGGTTATTCATTACCTATAGTAGCGTTAGAACCTCGTTGGTATTATAATTTACAAAAACGCTCAAGTCAAGGCAAAAGAATAGACGGTAATAGTGGAAATTATGTATCGTTACGTAGTAGTTACTTTTTTTATGATGATTCTGACATTGATAGAAATTTATCTAATCATCCATTTTCAGCAATAACTTGGGGAATTAGAAGAAACATTGGTAATCATTTCAATTATGAGGTTGGAGTTGGCGGAGGACTTGGTTTCGGAAATAGCACTGGTAGAAACATTGGTTTAACACCATATTTTAACCTCAAAATTGGATATCGTTTTTAAATATAAGACGTTAAAAATCACGTCCGATTTTCTTCAGTTCTAATAAAACAGAGACTTGATCTTTGTACAATATTTTACTTTTAAAAAAAAAAATCTTATGATATTATATGCAATCAAAAAAGAAATTCCTGTTATAATCATTAAAAAATGGTATATATGTTTTCTGCTATTTTTTATATTTTCTTGTCAGTCATATGACGATACATCTTCTCCCGTAAAAGATTCGATGAATGGTTTTTGGTTTTCAGCCGAAAAAGGGTACATTTTTGAATTCACGGATGATAAAGATGTATTTTACAATATAAATGCTATAGGGTGTTCTGTTCAAGATGATGATTTTGTTCTTGAAGATTTTAGAGTGAATCAAGTAAGTGAAAATGAATTAATCGCAACTTCGGATCTATCAGATTCTGAAGTTAAACTTACTCGATTACTAAATCAGAATCCCTTTTGTCTGTCTGATCAGATTTCTGCTACGGAAGATCCAACAGTTAACTTTGACCATTTCTGGAATATTTTTAATGATTACTATGTTTTTTTTGAGGCAAGAAATATTGATTGGTCTCAGTATGAAAACCTAAGAGAACAAATTACAGCGGATAACTTATATAATATTATAGAAGAGTTAGCTTATTTGTTAGAAGATGGACACGTAAGTATCATTGATGAAGATAATGATATACAAATTGAATCAGGAATCCCAAAACTTTTGGAAAGATTAAATACAAACCTAAGCGGAGATTTTATACTAGAAAATGTAGATGATTTCTTTAACCTTGGCAACGAAAAATTAATAACCATAGTAACAGATTATTTAGGAGGAGATTTTGAAATAGATGAAAGAGAGAATATCATATGGGGATTGATTACTAACGATGTTGGTTATATTAATATTTTAGGGATGGAAGGATATGGAACTAATTTCAGTAATGAATTATCATCATTAAATATTTTATTAGATACGATAATGGATGACCTTAAAACATCAGGAGTTTCTAAATTGGTTATTGATATACGTTTTAACAGTGGTGGAATTGATACTGTCGCTTTGGATATCGTATCCCGCTTTACGGACCAAGAAAGAGTTTCATACTTTAAAAAAGCTAGATTAGGTAATACTTTTACAGAAAACAAATCTTTTTCTGTAGGGCCTAGTGGTGATTTTCAGTTTACTGAGGATATTATCTTACTTACAAGTCCTGCTACTTTTAGTGCAGGAGAACTCTTTGCGCTTTGCATGAAAGATTTACCATATGTAACGATTGTAGGAGAGAATACAGGAGGTGCATTTTCTACGATTCTTACACATGTATTACCGAATGGAGCAGAAATCGGATTGTCTAATGAAATATATAGTGATGCACAAGGAGAAGTTTTTGAAATTGTTGGTATTGGACCTGATAATCAAGAAAATCAAGTACCATTTTTATCAACTTTAGATTTTGAAGGAGAAATAGATAGTGGAATAGATCGTGCTTTAGAATTATTTAATAATTAGTGATCCGTATTTGTTATCATATGTATTTTATACTTTTATCTTTACTTATAAAATCGTGTGTAAATGAAGTATACAATTACAAAGGAGGATCTTAGTAAAAGAAGATATGGGATATCTTTTGATAGTTTAGATTATGATTTCTTACTTTTTATTAAAAAGGAAAAAGAAAATAATAATCCTTTTTTAAGTGTTACTAATATACATACACTAGAAAAAAACGCAAAAAAAGATATAAACATTAGTATTTACATGTTCGGTCTTTTGGGGTTTATAGGGTTGCTTTATGGTCTTTATATTTTTTTCAATTTCGAACCTAGAGTTGCAATTAATCTTTATACGCAATTTCCTCTCATAGAAAATGGATCTGTTGCAATCGTATTAGGTTTATCGATGGTGATCGGTTGCGTTTATAGTTATGTTAAAAGAGAGGAGATTTTAATAACGAAAGTAAAATCTAAAGTTATTGAACACCTAAAAAAGGAAAAATCATTAAAAAACTCTTTTGAAACGACAAGAAAACAAAAGAACTCTAATCGACAACCTAAAAAAAAGCGTCATAGAAAAAGATAAAAATTTAGTGCCAATATATAAGAATATACTAGTATATACTTTCGCCATTGTTATGTTTTCAGTATCTAGTAGTATTAAGGATATAAGAGCCTTCTTATGCAAAAGATACAAAGTTGTATAAAAACAAGTCCATTATCGCAGGGCAACAAAAGAAACTATAGATATTTCCTTAAAATTAAAGAAACCACAATTGAAAAAATAGATCATAAAAAAAGTCCATCAATATTGATGGACTTTTCATTAAACTTGAAAGTATATGTATGTATTAGATAACTTTTACGTTCACTGCGTTTAATCCTTTGTTTCCTTCTTGTAAATCAAATTCAACTGTATCGCCTTCACGAACTTCGTCTACTAATCCAGAAATGTGTACAAAGTGATCTTTGTTAGCACCTTCTTCAGTGATAAATCCAAAACCTTTAGCGTCATTGAAGAATTTTACTGTTCCTTTATTCATTGTAATGTAATTAAATTAAAATATTTTTATTAAAGTGCAAAAGTGACTCCTTTTTTTGGATAAACAACATATTAATTAACTTATTTTCAATTTATTATAAATAACCTCTCTTTATATATCATAATATTGAGATTAAACTTTGTTCTTTCTATATCTAGATGGAGTCATTCCTTCGAACTTTTTAAACGCATTATTGAAAGAAGAAAGGCTGCTAAAGCCTATATCATAAGCAATAGAAGAAATAGTGTATTTATCACTTTCCGTATTGGAGAGCAACTCTTTAGCTTCCTGAACACGGTAATGATTAACAAAATCATTAAAATTCCGTTTGGCATATTGATTAATAACTAATGAAGTAATTTGCGTGCTTTTTCCTATCAGTTTACTAAGCTTAACTAAAGAAATATCAGGTTCGAGATATAATTTTGTATCAGTAACTAATTTTGAAATTTGATCAAATAAAAGATTGTTATCATTTATACGAAATACATCTCCATCCAGATCCGTAACCTTTAATTGAAATGCCTTATAACTTAAGATATATATGATTAAAGAATATAAAATAGGTCCCACGATATAAGGTACAGTTTCATCTAGAATATTTAATACATAGGTAATCCAGATAGCTATGAAACCTAGGATAAGGAAACGTAACCAACTAAATATAGCTTTCTGGGATTTTGTTTGTAGAATTTGTTCATATTGTTGCTTTGTTTTTTTTAATGTCCACCAGCCATACAATATGTAAAAAGCTAAATGCACGTATATAAACAAAAGACCACTTCCAAAAATTACAATGACCAGTTTACTGTTTTCATACCACTCTTTGGTAACAAAAAGGCTAGAAATAAAAATCAAAACAAATGGAATAATTTCTAAATAATAGTACTTCGGTAATTTAAAATCCGGTCGGGTCATTCCTAAAATATACCATCTAAATAATGGCCCAATTAATAAAAGAAAAGCTAGTCCTATAAAAATAAAAATAGGCTCTAGACCATCGCCAAAGTTAAGCATTACCGATTTTCCTATACGGAATGCCATAAACACGAGGATTAACCCAAGCAACAAATTAGTTAATGTCTTTTTCTTTTTGAAAACAATTAAATAACACGCAAAAAGTACTCCATGCAAAAGTCCAGCACTACTAATAATAATTAATAATATATCTAAAAAACTCAATAAACTAATTTTTTCAAATGTAGGGATATTTGATATTCCAAGAAAGTATAAACTCTTAGAAGAATTTATACTTTCTGTTTAGCAATGATATGTTTTTATATTTTTATTTTCATAGATCTTTTGATATGTTTTTTGCGTAAGATGTTAACCCGACCAAACTAAAAAACTTTCCTATTTTACCTTGCATTGCAGCAATAATACCGTGTTTTGCTATTAGTATTCTTTCCATAGGTTTGTTATCTATAGAAACCATTTGTTTCATTAATTCCTTTGCTTTATGAGATCCTTCTGCTTCATATACCTTCAAAACTTTTACGGCATTTTCCTCTGCTGTAATTTCTCTATATTTTAGAGCATATCCTAATTGAGTGATCATTGTTTCTGCTAATTTCCATGTAGACCAAGGATTTTGACCAGTTACTAAATTATTCTCCTGACTTATATTTTCCAAATACATAGTACCCTCATTAAAAATGCCACCTTGATCTTCTAATTCATCTTGTAATAGAAAAGGAAATATATTTTTTGCGTCCGAAATCAATAATAATTCTTCATCATTAGTGAAACCACTTACATTTTTGTTTTCCAATAATGGACGACCGGTATCAAGAGTTACATTTACTAGTGCTGCAGGTCCGTGACATACTGCTCCTATAACCTTATTAGACTGATACATTTTTTTGACAATTAACTGAATTGACGTGTTTTCTGGAAAATCAAACATGGCTCCCTTTCCTCCTGCAAAAAATACCGCCTCATACAATGCGGGATTAACATCTTTTACAGGAATAGTATGTTTTGCTTTATATTGAGCCAAACTATCATTTAAAAAAGCAAAATCGTAAGGCCCCATATCTTCGTCATCAATTACTACGGGTGGTTCTCCTCCTAATGGGCTAGCTATATCCACCTCAAAACCATTAGCCTGAAAAACGTAATAAGCACGAGACAATTCGGTTAATTCATAACCAGTACTTTTATCGGTATTACCCATTTTAGCAGTACTAGTAACTATTGCTAAAATTTTTCCGCGTTTTGATAGAACATCTTTAGAAAGGTATGGTAAATCTGATACTTTCGTGATTGTTACATCCGTTCTATTCTCTGCGGATGGTAATAGATTCATAAACCACCAGCCAAAAATAAAAAGTGACAAAACAATACCTAAAAAGGAAATTATACTCCATTTGAGAATTCGATATTTTTTAAACATGCTATTTAATTTTAAAAATTATAGCACGAAGTAAAACGAAACAGCAGATAAAATATGTCGAAATGATAATTCCGTCAGAGTATATTATGTTTTAGGTTGGTGGTTTTTACTAAATCAATAAGCTCCGTAATTACTTACGGAGCTTATCTCAAAAACTAACTAATTAATAAAAACTCTAAAAGAGCATATTTAACACAAAATCAATTAGAAGTTCGGTTGACATGATTAACGTCATTAGAAATTTCATATACTAAAAACAGATATATCTGATTTAAATCGAACATATTGCCCATATTTATAAAAGTCATATTATTTACCTATTTCGATTTTTCTTATTTATTATTTCAATTTTGCTTTAAACCAAAAGTCTAATAATTCTACCGGAGATTGTTTTCCACCTTTTGATCTTCCATGATCTCCCGAAAGACCATTGCCAGATCTCCCTTGTCCTCCACTGCCTCTTGGAGGCCCACCTCTACCCGTTCCTCTTCCTGATTGTTGTTGATTGGATGATCTAGCTCCCTCAGATTTGTTTTTTGATATTTCTACCGTTTTGACACCTATGGTTAATTTATTAAGATTAATATTTGCATCATTAGTTATTTTTAGTTTGGGTATTTTCAAACTATATAGTAAACTATTTTTCTCTTTATCTAATTCTATGTTTATAGAGATACCATCATTATTAAGAAATGTATTAAATTCTTTAATGTTATCATAATAGGTATACAATGCTTTCTGTGGAGGATCATTCTGTAACCTATGATCTATTTGTCTCATTAAACTACTATCTTCTTTAGGCCTTCTTAATTCGCGTGATTCATCTTCATTTCTTTTAGTTGGTCTTTGATTTCTTATAATTGGATACGTTATGGATACGTTCTTTTTCTTTCTTCCTTTAACATCAAAATAAATTGTTACTCCTTGACGTAATATAGATGTAGCGATTTTGGGGTCTATCGTATTTATAGTTAGGTAAACATGTGTGTTATCATGGTATACAGAATATGTTTCCGTATCAGAAAGCACTGTTGTGGTATCTATAGCCCTATTTGCAATTATAGAATCAGCCGTTATAATATTTACAAAGGATAAAAATAAAATAGTTGAAAATATATTCTTCATAATGTTTTAAGAGTTTGATGGTGATGGTTCTATTTTAGGGAATATTGATACACATACTAGTATAGCAATTAATAATATGCCCATAATAATGAATAACCAAATTCGATGAATTGACCTTAGATCACTGACAAATAATACTTTATATTCTATAATGTTAAAGCCGGCATTATCAATTAATAGTTGATACATTGGAGTATTTTCCTGTTCAGTTTGACTATGTTCTGGATCTATACTTACAATTCCAAAAAATATAATCATACTAAATAGTATTACTATTTTCAATATGTTTTGTTTCATAATCTAGTGACTTGAAATTACATATTAATGACTATAAAAATGTTGAGAAGTTTAATCGTTAAAAGAAGTTTTCAGCGAAATACTATTCTTTTTCTGTAGAATATATTTTATATCCAGTAATTTCTTTGTTATAGAAATTGATATTTTTCATTTTCAAAACGAATAACGAGGCATTTAGTAGTATAAAAAAACTACCACTAATCTTAGTAAAATTTACAATTCGAAATCTTCTAAATTTTAGCGATAGAAAAAGTAAACGTACTACCAACTCCTTCTGTAGAAGTAACAGAAATAGCACCTCCTAAATTTTTAATTATTTTCTTTACAGTTGCTAATCCAATACCTGTACCAACATTACCGTCCCTGTCCTCTACTCCAACGACAGTAAAAAGATCAAATATTTTATCTAGAAAATCTTTAGGAATTCCATCGCCATTATCATTAACCACAAAATTGTAAAAATTCTCTTCTTCTGTTATAATTATATCAATTATGATCTCAGTTTTTGAGTTATACTTAATCGCATTGGTAATCAGATTTATTAGAATTCGCATTAAGGCAGTTTCATTTGCGAATATTTCTTCAACATCCGAAGAAATATTAAATCTCACTTTATGCTCGGAATCAGTTATTCTCTTTAACTCTTCTAACAAATGGCTAATTTGTATCTCTGTTTTCCTGTTTTTTATAATGTCATCACTTTTATAAAACCTTAGAATCCCATCAATATAATCTCTTAGAGAATATGAAGAAGTCTTCAAATATTCTAAATATTGTAAAGATTCTTCATTAAGTTTACCCTTATTATCATCTTCTAACAGCTCTGTAAGTGAAATAATATTAGCTAAAGGGGATTTGAGATCATGTGAAACAACACTAGCAAATTTTTTAAGGTCTTCGTTTCTTTTTTCCAGCTTATCACTAAGTTGTGTAAGTTTTAAGTTTTGATATCGTTGTTCAAACAAATTCACTACTTGTTTAGACATAGCTAGTAATGCATTTTTTTGTTCAGAAGTTAACTCCCTGGGTTTTGTATCATACACGCATAAAGTCCCTAACTTAAAGCCATCCGAATCAATTAATGGTGCACCAGCATAAAAAATAGCTTGATGTTCATCAACTAAAGGGTTTCCTTTAAAACGTTCATCCTCTCTTGAGTCCTTTATTATAGTAATTGGATTATCAGAATTAATTGCATGACCGCAAAATGAAATATCTCTAGGGGATTCATTAAAAGGAATTCCGTGATGTGATTTTAAGAAATTCCGATCTTTATCCAGTAATGTAATAAGTGATATTGGTACATCACAGATGTATGACATAATGGATGTAATATTATCATAACTTTCTTCTGGCAGAGTATCTAATAATATATACTTCTCCACAGCTATTTGTCGATGTTTTTCGTTTATAGGTAATCCAGGCGCTATCATTGGGGTAAATCTAAAAAAATAATCTTATTATAATCATAGTGAACATCGCAAAATTACAATGTTATACTTACTTAAAGTCGTAAGATTTTGTTATTTCTTACCATAGATCAACTATTTAATGCATTTTTATTTTGAACTTTGTATTATTAATTTCAAATCAAAGTCTAGTTGACTTAAATAATAATATAAAATCATGAAAAATTTTGAATTATTTGTCCCTACAAAAATGATTTTTGGTAACGGACAAATTGAGAAACTATCCACAGAAGTACCAAAGGATAAAAAGGTTTTATTGCTTTACGGTGGAGGAAGTATCAAGAAAAATGGTGTTTATAATCAGGTAATATCTGCTCTTAAAGATCATAACGTTATAGAATTTTCTGGAATTGAAGCGAATCCTGAATATACTACATTATTAAAGGCATTAGAGGTAATAAAGAAAGAAGATATCGGTTATATGCTGGCTGTTGGAGGAGGATCCGTTATTGATGGAACTAAATTTTTATCTTCGGCAGCACTTTATGAAGGAGATAGTCCGTGGGATATTTTAGAAAAAAGAATTAAAACATTAAAAGGATTGCCTTTTGGTACTGTCCTAACCTTACCCGCTACTGGAAGTGAAATGAATAGTGGTGCTGTAGTAAGTAGATCAGAAACAAATGAAAAAATGGTCATGGGTGGACCTGGATTATTTCCAGAATTTTCAATTTGCGATCCAACAGTTGTTCACAGTATTCCAAAAAGACAGTTGGCTAATGGTATTGCCGATGCTTATACTCACGTATTAGAACAATACATGACATATCCAGCTGATGCTATGCTGCAGGATCGTTTCTCTGAAGGTATTTTACAAACCTTAATAGAAATTGCTCCTACGGTAATTAAAAATCCAAGTGATTACAAAGCCGCATCCAATTTTATGTGGTGTTGTACCATGGCGCTAAATGGTTATATTCAAAAAGGAGTTCCAACCGATTGGAGTGTGCATATGATTGCACATGAATTAACTGCTTTTTACGGAATTGATCATGCACGGACGCTGGCAGTAATTTTACCTAGTGCTTACGCAAAGAAATTTGAACAGAAAAAAGAGAAACTGGCTCAATATGCAGAGCGCATCTTTAATGTTACAGAAGGAACTATCGAGGATAAAGCCAGAGAAGCTATTAAGAGAACTGAAGAATTTTATCAATCCCTGGGTATTGATACCAGATTAAGAGATTATACTGATGACTATGATGGATTTTCAAAGAAAGTAGCAAAAAACCTTACTGATCATGGAATGACTGCCCTAGGGGAACATCAAGACATTACTCCAGACATAGCTGCAGAAATCGTAGAGATGGCTTATTAGAGAATTTTTAATTACGGTTAAAGTATTTGTTTTCAAAACACATAAATTAAATACTTTAACCGTAATTAAATACCTTTTTAAGTGTCTGTGATAATAGCGTAAGTATATACCTAGATTTTGTAGGCTTTAGAAATGAATCTTTATGAGTAACTCTTTCTGAAAAGATATTAATCCTAAAAATAGGTTTATTTAAATCCAGTCCCCTTCTGTTATCATTTTTTATAAAAAATAGAGTTTGTTATTTTTTAAAATAAATATTTAAGACCAAAATTTTTATTTCACTTCTATTCGCTACTTGTATTGTTTTCTTACTTTTTTTATCCAAAAGACATTGACAAGTACATTAAATAAACAATCAAGATCCATAGTTTTATTCTTCTTCTATATAAAATACTTTTTATTAACCTAAATAGTAACTATTTATTAGATAAAATAATTCTTAAAAAGGCTACAAAATTATTTTCTAAACTCGTTCTGATACAAAAAAAACAAACAGCATTAATAAGGTGATTTAAACTATAATATTTGTAAATATTGAGAAAATCACTATCCAACTAGCTCAATAAATGGTTAATGCCCAACCTTAATATGGTCTTCCCTTTCATTCAGAAAAAACTTAAAAAAAATTTAAAATACTGATAGAATTTAAGTTAAATTTAAATCAATTAACCATTTAAATTAACACAAATGAAATTAAAACTCACATTATTAACAGCCTTTCTTGTGGTCTCTTTTATGACTCAAGCACAACAAACTGGAACAAAAGCATTCTATCATGGAAAAGTATCCTCTGTAGAATATGTTTCTTCTTTAGCATCAAGACCTGATGACCTTATTGCTCCTGATAATTCAGTTAAAGAAGCAAAGGATAAAAGATCTTTAGGCAATCAAATTATTTCGGGTAAAGACCCACAAACTGAAAATGATTATTTTTTCAGAAATAAAAACGCAATGGAGCAAAGTGTTCAAAGAGCTCCTGCTAGTTTAGTTTTTGATACCTATTCATCAAATTCTCAACCTACAGATCCTTCTGTGGCTGTAGGTCCTAATCATGTAGTTGTTGTTTACAATACAGGGTTTATGATTTATGATAAATCAGGTAATCAATTAGTTGGTCAAACATCTCCTAACCCAGCAATTTTTCCTTCAGGTGGTTGTTGTGATCTTACTGCATCTTATGACAATGCAGCAGATAGATGGGTGCTTTCGTTTTTAGGGTCAGGTGCTCAGGTTGCAGTTTCCGATGGACCAAATCCTATAACATCTGGATGGTACGTTTACAATATATCTGGAATTCAGGATTATCAAAAACTATCAATCTGGAGTGATGGATACTATATCACAGAAAACACTGGTGGTACTAATAAATTATGGGCACTAGAAAGAGACGCTATGTTAGCTGGAGATCCAAATGCACAAATTCTTGGTTTTAATCTTCCCGGAATAGTGACTAGTGGTTTTTTTAGTCCACAAGCTTTAAATGTTACCAATGGTAATTTACCAGCTCCTGGAGGTGCTACCATTGTATATTTACAAGATAATGCATGGAGTGGAGTTTCTGTAGATCATATTAAAGTATGGACTGCAGATGTAAATTGGAATAATCCTGGTAGTTCTACCGTTTCTGCCCCACAAGAAATTGTCACTACACCTTTTATCAGTGTTTTTGATGGAGGAAGTTTTGTTAATCTATCACAACCAGGAGGAGGTACTTCTATTGATGCATTACAAGCTACTATTATGAATCAAGCACAATTTAGAAAATTTGCAACACATAATTCTGCAGTATTTAATTTTGTAGTAGATGTGGATGCAGGGTCAGGAAAATTAGCAGCTGTACGATGGTATGAATTTCGTCAGAGTGGAGATAATCAACCTTGGTCTTTGTATCAAGAAGGGACTTATACAGCTCCAGATGGTAGACACGCATGGCATGCAAGTTTGGCGATGGATGGACAAGGGAATATAGGAATGGGATATACTTCTATGTCAGGACCTTCTACTCCATCAACTGTAAGGGTGAGTTCTTATTTTACAGGTAGATTAAGTTCTGATCCATTAGGAACAATGACCAGTGCAGAAGAACTTATAGCTAATGGAACAGGTAATATTCCTGGCACACGTTATGGGGATTACAGCAAAATTGATGTGGATCCATCAGATGATTCTTCATTTTGGTTTATTAATGAATATGTTAATGGTAGTAGACGTGGTGTTGTTGGTAAATTCCAAATCGAAGCTGGAGTTCCTGATACAGAAGTTCCTACGGATCCAACAAATTTAACAGCTAGTAATATTACGGCTGGTACTGCCATTCTTAACTGGACTGCCTCTACCGATAATGTAGGCGTAGCTCAATATACTATTTCTATTGATGGTAGTGTTGTAGGAACCTCTGCAACAACAGACTTTAATGTCACAGGTCTTTCTCCATTGACTTCATACACCGCTTCAGTAAGCGCAGAAGACGCTGCTGGTAACGTTTCAGGAAACGCAACCACTACATTTACTACTATAGACGGTAGTACTACTGTTTATTGTGATTCTGCTAGTACCAATGTAAACGACGAATTTATTAGCAATGTTCAATTGAACACGATTAATAACAACTCTGGAGCTCAGTTTTACTCTGATTTTACCGGCATTTCTACTGATTTAAATGAAGGTCAAACATATACAGTTACTGTAACTCCTACTTGGACTGGTACTGTGTATGCAGAAGGTTATGCTGTTTGGATTGATTATAATAATAATGGAGATTTTGATGATGCAGGAGAGCTTGTTTGGTCAAAATCACCCTCTACAGACACTCCTAATAGTGGATCATTTACAGTTCCAAACGGTACTTCTGAAACTTCAGTAAGAATGCGAGTTTCTATGAAGTATAACGCTGTTCCTGCATCTTGTGAGACTTTTACTTATGGCGAAGTAGAAGATTACACTATTAATTTAGGCGCCAATGGAGGTGGCGGCACATCAGGAGAGATTGCTGCATATTATTTTGAAACAGGATTTGAAGGCTGGACTGACGGAGGAAGTGATTGTGCTCGTATCAATAACAATGTACGTGCATTCGAGGGTGATTTCTCAATTAGACTGAGAGACAATAGTGCTTCATCTAATGCTATATCACCAATACTTGATTTAACAGGAAACACACAAGTATCTATCGAATTTCACACCTTTGCTAATGGAATGGAAAATGGAGAAGATTACTTTGTTGAATTCTTTAATGGATCTTCTTATGAAGTTATTGGTCAATATGTAACAGGAACAGATTTTAATAATGGTTCTTTCTTTACTGATACTATCGCACTAGATGCTGGAACTTATGACTTTAATTCAAGTAATAGATTTCGTATACGCTGTGATGCTAGTGTAAATAACGATCAAATTTATTTTGATCAAATAATAATTAGTGGTGATAATGCAAGAAGCACTACTAATCCTGTTAATCCAGGAGATACTGATGAAACTGCAGAAATAATATCATTCACAAGAATAGCAGAAAAAAGTATTCAATTATATCCTATCCCTGCTACTTCAACATTAAATATTGAGCTAAATGAAGGGAAATTTGATGAGATTATTATGATTTCTTCAAATGGTGCTATTGTTAAGAAAATAACTCCAAAAGAATCTTCTTTCGGAGTTGATATTTCTCAATTTGCTGATGGATTGTATTTTGTGAGATTTACTAATTCTGATGGATTAGCAATTACAAAACGATTCCTTGTTAAGAAATAACTAAAAATATTTATTAGTTAATAGAAAAGGCTGTCGATACATTAATCGGCAGCCTTTCATTATTTACTTCAAATTAAAAAAACCTTATATCTTTTTTTAGATAAAGAATGAAATCATGATTATCTCCATTGGAGTAGAGATAAGCCTATTCCAAAAGTCGTTTGGCTATGATTATAATCTATTAAACTTTCTCCATATCCGTGAAAAATTTGTGCGTGAATCTTCAATTGTCCTAAAATTTCGATTGCATAATCTAGTCGTATACTACCTCTATTGTTGTTTCCACCTCGTAATGAGTGTTTTCCCAATATACTTATATCATGCTTTCCTTTAGAAAAAGCCGCTAGAAATTCTGTTCTACCTACATAATTTTCTATTCCTGGATTATTATTTTCTATCGTATCTTCCGGTAATCGCCACCACGGTCTTAACATAAAACTCCAAGAAGGATTCTCCCACCCGAACTGCAAGATAATTCGATTCCAGCTTCTTGATAATGGATTGGATCTTCCATTACTTTGATGATTTATTCCAATACCAGTTAATACTCCTTTTAATCCTAAAATTTTATAAGGAGTAGAGAAAACTAACATTACTTCAGGTTCGTAATTAGTTTCTCTAAATGGTCTGGAAATATTAGTGCTATACAATTGCCATCGTGAAGATTGTGTATACCCTATCCAAAGATCACCTCCTATCTTTTTTCCAAATAAATTCCTAACTGCTCTGGTTTTGAAACTTAATTGAAATTTTAATTCAGTATCAGAAAAATCTGATGACTCTTCTACCGAATTAAGAGGATTGTCACTAGTTGGGAAATTATTAATATCTGTAGTATAATTAGCTATTAGAAAATAAACTGGTTTATAAGGCTCAATTTTAAAACGTTTAATACTATCACCTTTAATTCGCCACCTTTTAGACAAGCTTCCTTTGGGATTTTTAGTAACTACTTGACCATAACTAAAAGAAAACATAAGAACCGATATTGTTATAGTAATTTTTACTTTCCTAAAGTTATTATTCATTAGTTCTAACACTTTTTTCAAATTTATAAAAAAAAGCCAGTAAGCATTGAGATACTTACTGGCTTTTGATCAATATTTTAATAGAGCTCTATTTCTCTATCCCTTCGAGATCTAGCATAAAAGCATACTCTAATGCTACGCTTTTATATCTTTCGAAACGTCCAGAAGCACCTCCATGTCCGGTTTCCATATCACAATCCATAATTAATAGATTATCATCTGTTTTCAGCTCTCTAAGTTTGGCTATCCATTTTGCTGGTTCCCAATACTGCACCTGACTGTCCCAATACCCTGTAGTTATCAGTATGTTAGGATAATCCTTTGCTTCTACATTATCATAAGGAGAATATGATTTCATATAATCATAATACTCTTTATTCTTTGGATTTCCCCATTCATCAAATTCAAATGTTGTTAAAGGTATTGTTTCATCCATCATTGTAGATACTACATCAACAAATGGCACTGCAGCGACTACTCCATTCCAAAGCTCTGGTTTCATATTTAAAATTGCTCCCATAAGCAGACCTCCTGCACTACCACCTAAGGCATACATGTGATCAGAACTTGTATATCCTTCTTTTACTAGATAATCTCCAACATCTATAAAATCAGTAAACGTATTTTTCTTTTTAAGAAGTTTTCCATCTTCATACCAATATCTACCCATTTCCTGACCTCCTCTAATATGCGCCATCGCAAAAACAAAGCCTCGGTCTAACAAACTTAATCTAGTAGAACTAAATCTTGGTTCTGTGCTACTCCCATAAGAACCATATGAATATAATAAAAGTGGCGTACTAGCATTTCTTTTTACCCCTTTCTTGTAAACAAGTGATATCGGAATTTTTACACCATCGACAGCTGTAGCATATAAACGTTCTGACACATAATTATCTTTAGAAAAGTTAGAATCTAATACTTCTTGTTCTTTTAAAACAGTTTGCTCTTTGGTATCCATGTTATAATCAATAACACTATTTGGAGTTGTTAAAGATGTGTAATTATAACGCAAAACATTTGTATCAAAATCCATATTAATACTAGTTCTAGAAAAATATGCAGGATCGTTAAAAGATATGTAATGATCCTCTTTACCATCCCATTTGCGGACTCTTAATGTGCTTAAGCCATTTTTTCGCTCACTTAACACTAAATGATTTTTAAAAGCAGTAAAACCTTGTAGTAAAACATCCTCTCTGTGCGGTATAACATCTACCCAATTTTCTTTGGTTGTTGCTGTTACAGGTGTTTTTACTAATTTAAAATTTTTCGCATTTAGATTCGTATTAATATAAAAATGATCACCAAAATGAGCTACATCGTATTCTAGATCTCGTTCTCTAGGCTGGATTACTTTCCAAGTACCATTAGGAGTATCGGCGTCTAAATATCTATATTCTGTAGATAACGTTTGATAGCTACCACTAATAATGTATTTATCAGATCTAGATTTGTAAACAAACGTACTAAATGTATCATCTTCTTCATTAAAGATTAATTCATCTTGAGACTGATCAGTTCCTAATATATGCTTGTAAATTTTGTTTGCTCTTAACGTAACCGAATCTTTAGAAGTATAAAAAACTGTTTTATTATCATTAGCCCAAGCTACACTACCCGTGGTATTTACTAATTTATCAGAAAGTGTTTCGTTAGTTACCAAGTCTTTAAAATAAATAGTATACCTCCTTCTAGAAACCGTATCAACACCATAAGAAAGCATTTTATTATTAGAGCTAATTGACATTCCTCCTAGAGCAAAATAAGCCAATCCTTCTGCCATTTTAGGGGCGTTTAGCATAATTTCTTCCTTAGTATTATCCTCTATTTTTTTACGACAATACAGCGCATAGTCCATTCCTTTTTCAAATCTAGTGTAGTAGGAATATCCATTATCGTTATATGGTACTGATGAATCATCCTTTTTAATTCGTCCAACGATTTCATCGAATAATGTTTTTTGTAGACTATCCGTATGCTTCATAGCAGCATCCTTATAATCATTTTCTGCATTTAAATAATCCAAAACGTCTTGTGTCTGGACATCTGGAGTGTCTGCATTTTTCTGTTCGTCGCTTAAGCGCATCCAGAAATAATTATCAATACGAGTATCTCCATGCGCTATTAATTTTTCTGCTATTTTCTTAGCAACTGGAGTATCTAATGATTGATGCTCACTTAATTCGGGCTTTTCTTCTGTAGCACTATTACAGCCTATAAAAAGAGCCGGTACAATAAGAAGTAGATTGATGATGTTAGTTTTCATATGTAATAGTATGATTAAATGATAAATGGATATTCAAATTTTTACATAGAATTTGAATAATTAGGATTTAAAAATACTAGTATTCTGCAACAATTAGTAATTAATTTAATTTAAAAAGTAATAAATTTTATTCTTATTCTGGATTTTAGCACAAGAAATGGACGAATTCTATATTATTCTCTACGTATTCTAAAGGTTTAAGTATTCCTTAAAATCATATGCTATTTTTATATATTAAATTGGTTAACCAATTTGATATTTGAAATATAATTCTATTATTTTCATAAAACAGGAAAATGCTGTATAAATTATGTTAAAAATGATAGTAATAGATAATGAAAAAAACTAACAAAAACAAAACACAAACCATACCATCAAAATGAAAACTTCTAACTTTAAATTCTCCATCATCCTTGGAATATTCCTATTACTTAGCAATACTTCTAAGGCACAAATTCTTGTATCTCACGATTTTGATGATGGTAATCTCGGTCCATTTAATGTATGCACAACTCAAAATCCTAATTATTCCAAAGTAGTTAATGAACGTCTAAAAACCTGGTGGACATCAGAAGGCTACAATGGAACGAGAATGGACAAAGGAGCAGAAGCTTGCGGAGATCAATGGACAACCTATAAAGAAGGTTGGTATGGCATGAATTTAGAGTTAGGCTCTGATTATCCAAAAAACAAAAAAGCAGGTATTGCTCAGATTTTTGGATTTATTCCAGGTTTCTGGTCTTGGGAATCAATGCTACAGGTTGAAAATGGAGATTTAACAATTATTCATAGATCTAATGGCGGAAGTAGTAGTAATGTTGAAGAAGTAGTATACGCCAACTTTCCATATAAAACAGAAGTTCCAATTATTATTCATTTTATTTTATCCAATCAAAATAAAGGTGAATTTGAGATTTGGGTTAATGGAGTAAGCGAGTACAAGAAAACGAATATAAATTTTGGATTTGGAAATTTTGACAGTAACGATACAAAAATAGGAAATGCAGATCAAGATTTCGGATCTGAAAGTGCAGGCTCATTAACAGTTCTAAAAATGGGTCAGTATAATTTTCAAGATTCTGAATATGAAACTAATGAAACAAGAACCGTATATTATGATAATGTTTCTTGGTATAATGGTCCTAACGGATATGATATTGTTAATCCCAGTGAAGATATTGTGGATGTTTGTGAAAGTCACGATGCTTTTTCACAAATAGAAGCTGAAGATTTTTGTGAGCAATCTGGCATACAAACAGGAGCTACTAATTCTTTTGTAGGATGGGTAAATAATGGCGATTGGGTACATTATGAAAATGTTGATTTTGGATCTGGAGCAAATTCCATAGAAATATCTGCTTCAAGTGGTACTTCTGGAGGAGTTATTGAAATAAGGCAAGGAAGTATTTCAGGAACGCTATTGGGGACAGTAGAAGTTACCAATACAGGTTCTTTTACCTCATGGAAAACCCTTACAGCAAGTATATCTGAAGTAAGTGATGAGCAAGATATCTATTTTGTATTTACTGGTGGAAATGGTTATTTATTAGATATTGATTGGTTTCAGTTTTCCAAAGATACTACAACAAACCTTTGCAATTCACCATTGACAGATGTTACGCCTCCTACTAACCTATCTTCTGGTATTAGTTATATGTATTATGAAGGTAGTTGGAATTCACTTCCTAATTTTAACTCACTGTCACCAATATCAACTGGGACTGCTTCTGCAATTGATCTTAGTAACACCAGAAGTCAAGATAATTTCGGATTAACCTTTGATGGTTATATAAATATCCCAAGTAATGGTAGTTATACGTTTTACACAACTTCTGATGATGGATCTTCCCTTTGGATTGATGGAATTAAAGTAGTAGACAATGATGGATTACATGGTGCACGTGAAGAATCTGGAGCAGTTTGTTTAGAAGTCGGATATCACCAGATAGCGGTTCAATTTTTTGAAAAAACTGGCGGCAATGTATTGTCTGTAGCATATGAAGGACCAAGTATTTCTAAACAAAATGTGCCTACTTATTATGCAGCTACAAATAATACAATCACTATCCAAGAAGATGAAACAGGACTCTGTTCTTTTGAAGGAACTATTGATAACAATCATGCAGGACATACGGGAACAGGTTTTATTAATACGGCTAATGTATCTGGTAACGGCATAGATTGGAAGCTAAATGGATCAGCTGGATCATATACCATTACTTGGAGATATGCTAGTAGCAGTAACAGATCAGCAAATCTAATTGTGGATGGATCCACTGTAGCGAGTAACATTGCTTTTAATACTACAGGAAGTTGGACTACCTGGGATACTGAATCAGTAACAGTGAATCTTTCTGATGGAGTAAAAGACTTGCGTCTTGAAGCTACTAATAGCTCAGGACTTGGAAATATTGATTATATGCAAGTTACAGGGTCGAATGTTTCAGCATTGGCTTGCACGGTTATTGGTGAGGATTGTTCTGATTTCTTTGGCGGGCTTTCGATTACACAGGTTAATCCCGATTGTAGCAATAATAGTGGTCAAATTACTGTAAGATTTGAAGATTCGGATGTGTATACACAAATTCAATTGAGCATTGATGGAGGAAACTCCTACCCTATTACGGTTAATGATAATGTTGGCTCTTATAGTTTTACTGGGTTAAGTAACGCAGAATATCAAGTAGCTGCTAGATATGCAGGTGGAGATTGCGAATACAATGTGGCCCACCTCATTCTAATTCAGGATTGTGGAGATATTCCTTTAAATCCTGGAGGAGTTTCTTGGCATGATAGTTATGAAGCAAATGGATTTTGTTGGTGTAGTACAAATTTTGATCACAATTTAGGGAGTAAAAAAGTAATTGTTAATGGAACTCAATACAGCGTAGTTGATATTTGTGATGAATTAGAAAAGCACCCATCATTTAGATCAAGAAATAATGAAGACAATATATATAATGATGTTCAATGTGGTAATGGGCCGATAAATGACTCGGATGATGAACCATTGTGTCCCGGTAGAGTTGATATGGGTGTTGAAGGATGTTTATTGAGAGGTGTACATTGGGATATGGAATGGCTTGCTAGTAGAGATCGTTTCAAAACAAATAATAAATTTCCTGAAGATATAACAAAAGAAGCTCCTTCAATATATCCTAATCCTTTAAAAAACAATAACTTACTAAACATAACTGTTTCAGGTTTAGGTTCGGCTCGAGTGGAAGTATACAATTTAGCTGGTTTACGAATACATTCAGAAAACATTAATGGGAAATCAGTAGCTTTAGATTTACAACAATTGAATACCGGTGTTTATATTGTCAAAATCCTTGACAATAAACAATCATATTTTAACAAAATAAGTATTCAAAAATAATTGTTTTGTATGTGACGTTTTAAAACAAACAACTTAATTATTAAGATCAAATTGAAGTTATACTTGATATAAACTAGATTAAATTAAATATTTTTCTATATAAGAAATTATCAAAACAAGGAAGCCTTTCTAAAATGAAAGGCTTCCTTGTTAATCATTGAATACAATAATCAATTAACATCTATATTCCGACTCATACCATACCAATCGGAACAATGTATAAAACCAATGTTACTCAATTATTCAAATAAATAATCATACAAATTATAATATAACTCCTTAAACATTGTCTATTTTATTCAAAACCAATTTTCTGTAAGACTTACTTATTGGTAATTTACTATCATTTTTTAATACCATCTGATTACCATCGATTAATTTCAATTTATTAAAGTTTACAATAAATGACTTATGTATTCTGATAAAATCATTTGATAATTTTTCTGCAAAATCTGATAATGTTGTGGGTGTTAGAATCATTTGATCCGTATAAATTTTAATGTAATTTCCATACGCTTCTACATAATTAATAGAATCTAAATCTAGCTTAATAATTTTTTTATCACTCTTTACATATATCGATTTAATAGTATCTTCTTTCTCAACAATCACATTATTGGTATTATTATTTAGTCTTTGTTGTACCTTAATAACAGCCTGTATAAATCGTTCTAAAGAAAAAGGTTTGAGTAAATAATCTGCTACAGACAATTCAAACCCTTCTACTGCATATTCTGGATATGCAGTAGTAATAATAACTTGAGGTTTTTGCTGCATTGTCTTTAATAAACTGATACCAGACAATTTAGGCATATTGATATCTAGAAATAATAAATCCACATTGTTTTCTTGTAAAAACGTCATCACTTCAAAAGCATTTTTACAAGCAGAAACTACTTCTAAATAAGGTATTTCTTTAATATAATTCTCAATGATTTGGCGAGCTATTGGCTCATCATCCGCTATCAAACATTGTAATACTTTCACAGGTTAAAAATTAAGAGTTAATTCTACTTGATAGGAATCTTCTTGTTGTTCTATCTGTAATTCATGTTTATCAGGATACATCAAATCTAAACGTTTTCTAGCATTTTGTAAACCAATACCACTTTTTCCTTTTTCGAGACCATTATCCTTTAAATCCAAAGAATCAGTGGTGTTAACACACTGAAAAATAAGTAAACTCTCTCTTACTTCTATGTCAACTAATACTTTACTTTTTACACCTTCTAGAACTCCTAAATGTTTAAACGCGTTTTCCACAAAAACAATCAGTAACATTGGTGCTATAGCAGTACTGGATATAGTACCACTTATATTAAACTGAATATCTGCTTTATCTTCTAAACGTATTTTCTCTAGAGAAATATAGTTTTCGAGATATTTGATTTCCTTTTCTAAAAGAACAAACATTTCTTTCGTTTCATATAAACTATATCGCAATAAATCAGAAAGTTTCAACATTAGATTCGGTAATTTTTCGGATTTCACTACGGATAATCCATATAAATTATTCAAAGTATTAAACAAAAAGTGTGGATTCAATTGCGCTTTCAGAAGTTTTAACTCCGCTTCTCTTTCTTCCTGACGACGAAAAAAACTATCTCTGGCAAGCTTTAACGCAGTTCCAAAAAGTATGACCAATAAAATAGCTCCAAAAACATTTAAAAGCATTTTCCATTGAAAATTACCAAAGAAATTACTTAATAAGAATACACCCAAAAATGTAAAAAATAAAATATTTACAAAGAACAAAATTCCTCCTAGCAACTTACGACTGTTTAAGAATAAGGGAAGTATTTTTAAATTACTTATATAAACCGGTGGCATAATAAATACGATAAAAGCCAAAGATGCAATGAACCTGTTCTCTGCTTGAATGACCATCATAAAAATAAGCATCAAAAATAACCATACCGTTATATTTTGCAAAAGCTTGTTATCAATCCAAGTGTCTAATTTTGACATGTTATCAGGTTAAAAATTCTTGTCAAAAATAGGTTTTGATATTTTAAATAACACTTTTTAATGATATAAGTCACCTATTATGGTCTGTGTGACCTCTTTTTCGTGTTAAGATGATTCTTATACTAATATCATTCTATTACCTCCTCTTATCATTCTTTTTTTATTCTAAACTTAAATTAAATGAGTTTTGATCTAACAAATTATAAAAACAGACTTATGAAAACTTTACAAAAATTAACAGTACTATTAGTATTCTTCCTTATAAAGTATATGGGATATGGCCAAACAAATGATTTAGATATTATTTCTAAAAAATATGATTCGGGATTAAAAGAACAAAATAAAGGAGTAGCTATTCTAATCAAAAAAGATAATGAAATAAAGACAATGAGTCTAGGTAATTTTAATCTAACAGAACGCAGCGTTTTTAATATTGGTAGTGCCACAAAAACGTTTACTGCAATACTAATATTGCAGGAGGTTGAAAAAGGAAACCTAAAACTAACCGACAGTATTGGTACATATTTAACGCCAATACACAATGTAGATGGATTTTTGACTATAGAAGCTTTACTAACACACGAAAGTGGCTTAGATGAAGTCATAGGAAAAAACATTCAAGATATATTTTATGCTAAAAACGATTCACTTTACAATACTGCTTTATTACACCAAGTAGAAAAATCAAATCCTAAAATGATTGGTAAGTTCGATTATTGCAATACCAACTATTTTCTTCTGGGAAAAATTATCGAAAAAATCACAGATCAAAGTTATTTTGATTTGTTGCGAGAACGTATTCTTATTCCTTTAGAAATGAAAAACACATATCCTTATGTACATAAAAATATCCCAAATTTAGCAATACCCTATCATAATGGAGAAGATGTAACTGATTATCTAGACTATCGCTATTTTGCAAACATTGCTTATGCAGCTGGTAGCATCGCATCCACTCTAACAGATATGGAAATATTCTATCGATCCTTATTTGAAACAGAACAATTACTTGAAAAAAAGACGGTAAAAATGATGATGGAGTCTGGAAACGAATATTATGGCTACGGGTTGTTTAAATCTAATCAGGAAGGTGTTAATTATTACGGACATGGCGGAAATAATATTGGGTACGCATTTAGGAACCAATATAACCCAATGACCAAAAATTTATACCTAATCTTTACGAACACAAAATCAATTCCATCAAAAAAATCTATTAACAATGATCTACTAGGATATATAAACAATAAACCCGTAGAAAGTTTTAAAACTATTGATTTAAAGAATTTCAAAAAATATACCGGAACTTATTTACTTAAAGAGGCTAATCTAACACTAGAAATAATTCTAGAGAATAATAAAATGTACTTGGTTTCTGAAGCACAAGGTGTTAAAAGTGAACTTATCCAAAAGGATGATAAATCACTTTATGACACTACAGTCGGAGTCGTTTTAACACAAATTGAAGAGGACACTAATAGTTTATCATTTAGCCAAAATGGTTTTGTAACAACAATTAGCAAAAAATAAGTAAATAAAATCGATAATTATGACACTTGAAATTCAAAACATATCAAAAAAATATAATAGAAATAAATACGGATTAAAAGATTTTTCTATAACAATAGAGAAAGGAATATTAGGGTTATTAGGTCCTAATGGAGCAGGAAAATCTACGCTTTTGAAAATGATAGCAACTGTAAGTAAGCCTACAAAAGGTGTTATTATTTTGAATAAAAATAACATTGTAAAAGATGCTAATTATATGCGAAAACAACTAGGTTTTCTTCCTCAAGACTTTGGAGTATATCCTAATCTTAACGCTTTCGAGTTTTTAGAATATATAGCAGCGATGAAAGGTATTGGAGGATCCAATCTTAAATCAAAAATAGAGCAGTTACTTGATGGGCTTAATTTACTAGACGCAGCAAGAAAACCTATTGGTAGTTACTCTGGAGGGATGAAACAACGTGTGGGAATTGCACAAGCACTTCTTAATGATCCCAAAATTGTAATTTTTGATGAACCAACAGTTGGGCTTGACCCAGAAGAACGAGTTCGTTTTAGAAATCTTATTTCGGATTTAGCGCAGGACTGTATTGTGATTTTGTCATCTCATATTGTATCCGATATCGATACCATAGCGGATCAAGTGGCTGTGATGAAAAATGGTTCTTTACTCTCCTATGGCAATCAAGAAAAATTGATAAAACATGTTGATCAAAAGGTTTTTAGTATCATTATAAATAAAGAACAACTTGGAGGTTTTAAAAACAATCAAATTGTAGTAAGTACTTCTCGAAAAGAAGGAATGTTGGATGTTAGATACATTTCAGAAACTCCAGTAGAACATTCTATTCCCCAGCAAGCAAATCTAGAAGATGCTTATTTATTCTTAACGAAAAGAAATTAAAACAATGAAAAAGTCAATAAACAAAAAGACAATTGCAGGAATATCTTTTGCAACTATAATATTTCTAATCACCGTTCTGGTTTTCTTTAAAAAGGCACATATCGGAGTCTATTATGCTTACTAAAAATCTGTATTATGAAAACATTCATGTCAATTATAAAATTCGATTACCTGCAGCGAACCAGAAGTTACAGCTTCTTAATCACACTATGTATAAGTTTAGCTGTAGCCTATACATTCGTTCCAGAACCTAATTCTTCATATTCAACAATAAGAATTTCTGATTATGTCGGATATTACAATGCTGCCTGGTTTGGTTATGTAACCGCAATTATGACCAGTGTGTTTTTATCACTGGTTGGTTTTTATCTAGTTAATAGCGGAATTAAAACTGATCAAGTAACTAAGATTGGACAAATTACTTCAGCGACTCCTGCATCTAACTTTAAATATTTATTCTCAAAGGTATTTAGCAATTTTTTAGTATTGTCAACTATAGTATTCATTGTTTTTGTGATGAGTATACTTCTTTTCTTTCTATATAATGATGGATTTCCTTTCGAACTATCCCAATTTATAATTCCATATGTATTGATTCCGATTCCGGCTATGTTTTTTATTGCCGTATTGGCGGTGGTTTGCGAAGTTCTTTTCAAAAAATATTCAGTTATTCAAAATATAAGTTTTTTCTTTTTATTTTCTGCAATGGTATTTTCTACTTCTCCAACTGAAAATCAATTTGTATTGGATCCTTTTGGAACTAAAATAGTAATACATCAAATGGAAGAAAGTGTTAAAGATATTTTACAAGTAGATGAGCAGACTAGTTTATCAATAGGCTATGTTTTGGGAAATGTTGAGAAACCAAAGAAATTCGAATTCAATGGAATGTCTTTTCCTATATCCTTTTTACTAAGTAGAATAGCTTGGATGTTACTTAGTACGATATTAATTATCGTTATATCTCCATTTTTTCATCGATTTAACACAAAAGACAGACTTAAGATTATCGGTACAACTCCCAAATTATTTCATAAGAGGGAAGTTAAAGAAATTGTTCTTTCTAACTTACATAAATCAGAAATTGATTACGGAATATTTTCTTTAGTAAAAACTGAGTTAGTATTACTTTTTAGAAAAGGAAAAAGATGGTTATGGATTATAAACCTTATAGGTATGGTTTTATTAGCAATCATTCCTATTGAAATTGCTTATCCATTAATCCTACCTGTATTATGGTTTTTACAAGTGCATAGACTTTCAGAGATATCCTCTAAAGAAATCTATCATAATGTTCATTATTTTGCATTTAGTTCACATAAACCATTAGGCAGATTATTAACCTCACAATTAATTGCTGGGATAACCATGATACTATTTTTAGCATCTCCTCTATTAATTAGATCGATAATACTAAAGGATTTTTCATCGGTAGGCTTTATTATAATGGGATCTGCTTTTATTGTTTTACTAGCTTCTGCATTAGGCATACTCACTAAAGGAAAGAAACTATTCGAGATATTGTTTTTTATAATTACATATGCTAATATCAATAAAATACCATTAGCAGACTATTTCGGTGGACTTGCTCATAGTTCTGATTATATAGTATCACTAATAATAGGAACCATAGCTTTAGGAATTATTGGTTTCTTAACGAGGAGGTATCAGTTGAGAAAATAAAAATATCTTATACACTTTGAATTCGTTGCAATAAAGATTGTTTCGTTACAAACTCAAAGTGTATAAGTTATGAACACCCTCTGTTGGTTATAGAAAAACTTCACTAATAAAAGAGGTATTTTTATGCTTCATTCCAAATGATATCAAATCCTCTTTTCAAACCAAAGATTCTTTACTCTTTCTGAAGAAACTTTAAACCCAGTAACATTATCTTTATTAATTATAAAATCCAATATACCAAAGAACCAGGTGTTTCCTGTAAACTTAGTAGGTTCTAGTGCTGTTAATTTAGTAGTATCTTGTCGCTGATGACCGGCAATTAATTGACCATCTTGTATCGATAACTCATAGTATGTGTTTAATTCTTTACTGTAATAAACACCAGCGTACTTTTCCAAGATAGATTTATCAATATCATACGTTATTCTTTTGGCAGAATTAACAGTTCCATTATGATCGAAACTTAATGTATTTACAAGCCCATCCTTATTTTTTATAAATGTAATTATCGCATCTATTCTTCTAATCCTAAATTGAGTTTCACTAAGTGTCTCTAAAGGTAGCGTTCCTTGCCCAGTAGCTGTAATAAAAAGACTTCCCTCCTTCTCATTAAATTCTAACACAAACCCTGGTTGCAATTGAAACTTCCCCTCATACTTTATTAACATTTCTTCTGTAATAGATAAATTAGATAGTATTTTTGGATTTGGTTCGTTTTTTAAAGATTTCACGTCATTACCTAAATATAAATCTGCAATGCGATATGCTTTTTCTTCTGCATTTAGGGAACCATTATTTGTTAATACAATGATGGATAGTTTCTCCTCAGGAAAGCGTAAAATCTGACTTTTATACCCTGCATCCGAACCTCCATGACTAATAACTTTGCGATTTTTATATGAATGTACTACCTGACCTAAAGCGTATGATAATGTATTGCCATTTTTCAATATAGCTGGTGTTATTAATCGAGCAACCATCTTTTTATTACCCACTTTTGGATTTTCAAAATTATTTAACCATTTACTTAAATCCTCTGTGGATGTTCTGATACCTGTAGGGCCTACAATATCTTTTGAATTTCTAATAGCTACTTTGTATGATTTACCGTCAAAATAGTATGGATATGATAAATTGTTAATGATCTTACTATTGTCTTCAAATACCACTGTATTTTTCATTTCTAAAGGAATAAAAATATGATCTCTTAGATATACATGAAATGGTTTTCCTGAAACCCTTGCTATAATTTCTGCCAGTAATATATATCCAGAGTTATTATACAAAAAATCTGTCTCAGGTGGAAAATTCAGCTCCTTTTGTTGAGTAAATAATTTAAAAACATCTTTTTTAGTGATAACATCTTCTATATTCCACCCTGCCATTCCTAATAAGTAAATTACACCTCGTATTCCGTGAGTGTGTTGTGCTAGATTTTTTACCTTTATTTTATGTCCAAAATCGGGAAGTTCAGGGATGTATTTTCGAATATCATCTTCCAAGGATAACTTCCCTTCTTCTTCTAGTAATAATGCTGCAAATGCAGTAAACTGCTTAGAATTAGATGCTATATTAAAAAGACTAGAGGTTGTATTAGGAATATTATTTTCGATATTCCCTAAGCCATATGCTTTTTTAAAAATAATAATCCCATTTTTGATAACTGCGATAGAAGCTCCAGGGGTTTTACCTTGGTTCCAGGTATTAAACAACGTATCTATTTTTTTAACTTGTACTGTAGAGTTTTGAGATTGCAACACACTGATTGAAAGCATATAAATACATACTGAAATTATTTTTATAACTGCTCGTTTTGATTGTATCATAATTGATTAAAGTTGATTGATGAAATGATTTTTAGGTTATAAACGCTAAATAGTAATAAGTTAATTTTAAGTATTGATTTTATTTTTTTCCATTTTATAGTTAATAATAATGCTGATTCCTCCAAATAAAAGTGTCATAGAAAAATAAAATACAGGATGATCTTTTTCTAGCATGAATAAATTTACACCGTATGCTACTAAAATTCCTATAGCGATACCTATAAGAAACATTCCATATTTTAATGATTGCGCTAAATCTCTTTTTTTATTTGCTAATTGAGAAGCATTCACTCCATATTTAATCATAGCAATACGTTCCCTATGTCTGGAGGTAACATATGTGTAAATGATTCCAAACACAGAAACTAAAAATGAAATAGGTACTAAAATATTTCCATCCATATTGTTAAGTTTTTAATTGTTATCTAATAAGATGCACTTTTTAGATGTGTGGTTACACATTGTAGATAATGATTGATTAATATTTAATTAAAATAAAATTAAGTGTAACCAAAAGACATAAAATAGCATCCTAAGTATGGATGAACTTAGAAGAAGACTTCATATATATCGAAAAAATACAACAAGGTGATCTTGAAGCTTTATCATATATTATAGATAAGTACAAAGATATGGTGTATAACATTGCTTTAAAAATTGTAAAAAACAGCATAGAAGCAGAAGATATAGCTCAGGAAAGTTTTATAAAAGTATATCAACAAATACACTCTTTTAAGAAAAAATCTAAATTTTCTACCTGGTTGTACACTATTACCTATAGGACTGCTTTATATGATCTTCGAAAAAACAAAATCAATACACAAACACTCATTAATGAGGATCATGAGAAATTAAAGTCCCCAGCTATCTCTCAAGAAGAAAGTCTTCAAAATAAAGATAAACAGTATTTTGTAAAATTAGCTATCGATTCATTATCAAGTACCGAAGGGCTTTTAATTACCTTATTCTATATTGATGAAAACAGCATTGAAGAAATACAGATCATTACTGGTTTATCTAAAGCGAATATTAAAATTAAACTATTTAGAGCTAGAAAAAAGTTAAGAAAAAAATTGAATGGCTTGTTGAAAGATGAATTAAAAAATATTCTATAAAATGAATAAAAAAGATAAACTTCTCATAAAGTGGATTAAAAATCAGCAATTAGAATCTCCTAATGTTGATTTTACTGAAGATTTTTTGGAAATACTACAAGAAAATGAAACTTCTTTAAAAACGGAAAATGCTATTGTAAATAAAACCCTAGATCACAGCACTTTAGACCCTATTAATAAAGATTTCACAAAACGAATTGTTTCCTTGATAGAAAAGAATGAAGAAAATCAAGTAATAGAACCCTTGATTTCCAAGAAAGTTCTAGGTGCTATCATTTCGAGTAGTATTCTTCTTTCTTTGTTCTTCGAAATTTATAATAATTCAGAACAAATAGAGGTAAGTAGTGTGTCTTTAGACATTATATATATTATGTCTAAATTTATGCAAAAAACACCTATTATATTAATATATAGTATGGCTAGTGCAGTACTTATTTTAACAATAGAAAAAATACTTCAAACCCTAAATAACGAATTATCGAAAAATTAAATTCTTACAAAGTAATACGTAATAGATGATATATCGTTTAATAGAATTACAAGATTAAGTAATGTATTAAAAGCTTTAAGCAAAGTAAAGTATCAATTTATTATTTCAAATTTGAATTCAGCCATATCATAAAGTTTATTTAAAACTGTAATATCCGATACCCACCATTATATATGGTGGGTATTATTTTATATATTTATAACCATATTAACACACACCAATCATCTCATGAAATCTGTAAAATCTAACCTTCACTACAATATTATTTTTGCCTTAGCGCTATCTTTTATTACGGTATCTTGTGGGAAAGACAATACCAAAAAAGATAATGCCTCAAAAAATAATGTTCCAAACGATGTAGCTAAAAAGGATACTACAAAAACAGCATTAAAAAAAGCTTTAACTTTCTATTCATCTTTTGATAAAGGAATTGATGCAGATTTTTCTTTAGGAGACCCTAAATTATACACTGTTCCATCAAGAAAAGCTAGAGATTCTGCTCAGGTAGGGTTACATAAAAAAGATATTAGTATTGCTGAAGGTCAAGGATTAAAAGGAGATGCATTACTGTATAGTTCTAGTAATAAAGGTTATATCTATTATGCTAGTAAAGATAATATTGCTTATAATAACAATGACTGGAATGGAGCAGTATCTTTTTGGCTCAGCCTTGATCCTGCTACAGATTTAGAACCAGGATATTGTGATCCAATCCAAATTACAGATGTAAGTTATAACGATGCATCTATTTGGGTGGATTTTACTAAAGAAAACCCAAGAGATTTTAGACTCGGAGTTATTGGAGATAAAACTTCTTGGAAAAAAGACACAACAATATCCGATAACGATGATTCTGTTTTTAAAAATCAATTAATACCAGTATCTAAACCTCCTTTTGCTAAGGGAACTTGGACACATATTTTTATTAATTTTAAAAGTCTAAACACAGAAAGAGGTGAAGCTTCTTTATATATTAATGGTGAATTAAAAGGAAAACGCGATGATATTACAGATCCTTTTTCGTGGGAATTAGAAAAATCTAACATTTACTTAGGATTGGGGTATATAGGATTGATGGATGAACTTTCTATCTTTAATAGAAATCTCACTCAGCAAGAAATTTCCGCATTATTTGCTCTAGAAAACGGAGTTCATACACTTCTAAAATAACCATTCAATCATTCCTCAGATTATAAAATAAGTTCTATGCTACGATCAAAAATCATATTTTTTTGCGTTACCACCTTCCTGCTTTTCTCTTGTAAAACTGAAACTAAAATAGAAATTAGTGATGAAGAAAAACGTTGGCAAGAGCATTCACTAAACACAACAATTATAAGAGATGATTTTGGTGTACCACATATCTATGGAAAAACTGATGCGGATGCTGTTTTTGGATTGTTATACGCGCAATGTGAAGATGATTTTAATCGTGTAGAGCAAAATTATATTTGGGCTACTGGGCGTTTAGCGGAAGTTGAAGGAGAGAAAGCTATTTATAGCGACTTACGCGCAAAACTATTTATGACAGAAAAAGAGGCAATTGCAAATTATGAAAAAAGCCCACAATGGCTCAAAGAATTATGTATTGCTTTTGCTGATGGTATTAACTATTATTTAAAAACACATCCTGAAGTGAATCCAAGATTATTAACACATTTCGAGCCGTGGATGCCTATGTATTTTAGTGAAGGTTCTATTGGTGGTGATATCGAACGTGTTTCTACTCGTAAAATTAGAGCGATGTATGAAAATGGTATGGAGTTACCTATATCAGAAGAATTGGCCCTTCATAAAGAAAAAGAAATGCTAGAACCACAAGGCTCTAACGGAATTGCAATTTCTGGATCATTAACGAAGTCAGGAAATGCAATGTTATTGATTAATCCACATACTTCATTTTATTTTAGAGGAGAAGTACATGTAGTAAGCGAAGAAGGGTTAAATGCATATGGAGCTGTTACTTGGGGACAATTTTTCGTATATCAAGGATTTAATGAAAAAACAGGCTGGATGCACACTTCTACCTATACCGATGTCATTGATGAATTTACAGAGACTACCACTAAGAAGGATGGAAAACCCATGTATAAGTATGGAGACGAACTACGATCTGTAGAACAGTATGAAGTTGTTTTAAAATATAAAGATGGGAATACGATAAGAGAAAAAACATTTCCGGCTTATAGAACCCATCATGGTCCTATTACACACCTTAAAGATGGTAAATGGGTTGCAACAGCATTAATGTGGGAACCTGTAAAAGCACTAGAGCAATCCTATATACGTACTAAACAAGATGGATACAAAGGGTTTCGTACTATGATGGATATAAAGACAAACTCTTCCAACAATACAGTCTACGCGGATGCGGAAGGAAATATAGCCTATTTTCATGGTAATTTTATTCCTATTAGGGATCAATCTTTTGATTACACCAAACCCGTTGATGGAAGTAATCCTAAAACAGATTGGAATGGATTACATCCTGTAAATGAGGCTATCACTCTTTTAAACCCAAAAAATGGCTGGTTACAAAATTGTAATTCTACACCTTATACTGCAGCGCTAGAGTTTAGTCCAAAAAAAGAAGAATATCCTACATACATGTCTATTGACAGAGAAAACTTTAGAGGTGTCCATGCTATTGAATTACTAAAGAACAAAAAAGATTACACAATAGACAGTCTTATATCATTAGCATATGATCCATATTTACCAGCATTCGAAAAATTAATTCCAGGGCTTATAAAGGCGTACGACAAAATCGACAAAACTAAAACATTAGGAAGTGCAATAGAAATCTTGCGCAATTGGGACTACAAAACCTCTAAAGAATCTAAAGCAATGACATTAGCTCATTTCTATGGTACCAATTATGCGAAAAAAGGAAAAAGACCAGGAGAAAGAATTAGTGATATGGCACTCCTTACTTATTTTGGTGAGAAATCTCCTATAGAAGAAAGAATATCTATATTTAAAGAAACGTTAGAACAGTTAGAATCTGATTTTGGAGGAATTCTTCCTTGGGGTGATGTAAATCGTTTTCAACGTGTTAATGGAGATATAAAACAACCGTTCGATGATAGTAAACCTAGTACTGCTGTTGGATTTGCATCTGGACGCTGGGGAGCGCTTGCTGCATATGGAGTTCGTTATACAAACAATACCAAAAAAATCTATGGAACCAGAGGAAATAGCTTTGTTGCAGTTGTAGAGTTTGGTGATAAAGTGAAAGCTAAAACTAGTTTAGCTGGTGGTCAAAGCGGAAATCAAGATTCTGTACATTTTAATGATCAAATACAACCCTACGTAGATGTAAAATTTAAAGAGGCAGCTTTTTATAAGGACGATGTGCTAAAACGAGCTAGAAAAACATACCATCCTGGAGAAAAATAGAATTGTACTACCTGTTTAAATAAAATATGTTAACTATTTAAAAAACAAGTATCTACATATCCATAAAATCTTTAAATATTATTTTTTAATATTATAAAATGTTAGGCAGCATCGAGGTCTCTATTTGATCAAAATAACTTAATAAAAATTAGATGGATTATTCTTTTTAAAACAAAAAAATCACGGAAAACAGTGATATCTGATTAGTGGATTCTTACTAATTTCACAAAGAGTAGAGCGAAGATGAAAATGCAATAAATTAACAATTTATCAAATTGAATATTCCGAGCTTAAAAACAATATTAAGTAGATAAAAATTACATGAATCGAATTACAAAAAATAGTGTACTGGTCATCGTAACTTTTCTTTTCATTACAGCTTTTAACTCAAAGGAAATGAATCAAGAAAAATATAAGGAAATAAAAATTGAAACCCTAAAAAAAGGTCCTTTTAAATATTATCAAGCAGAAATACAAACTGTTAAAGGACTAGAAGGTGCCATTTATTTAAATGACACAAAACTACTTGATATTGAAAAAAGTCATTCTGATCAATTAAGCAGCAATCAAGCCCAAGATCTAATTACAAACGGTACCAATGAGATTAGACTAGAGATATCTTCAATAAACGAAGATATAAAAAAAGACTATTTTTCGGAATGCGTTGCTTTTATAGCTATACACGGTGTAAGTGAAAAGATATTTCCTTCTAAAGAAACACAAATAATTCGTTTTAAATGGAATCCGGAAAAAAATCAAAAAACAGCGTATATAAAATATGTATTCGAACTTAAGAGATAATTCTATTTTATGACACTATCTTATTTATTTCGATAAATTAAGAACTGCAAGATAACATAGAACAACCAATCTTATTTCTTGCCCAATCCGGACGTTTTGCAAACCATTTATCATATTTTGGTTGCTCATTATATGGATTTTTTAGCATCTGGTATAACTCATCGATTAAATTATAATCACCTTTATCAGCGTTATCAATCGCCAACTGAGCCATATAATTACGTAGAACATATTTAGGATTAATACTATTCATTCTATCTTTTCGCTCCTTATCTACTATTTGTTCTTTTTCTAATCTAGTATTGTATTTTAGAAACCAAGTATTCCATCTGTTTTTAATATCATTTTCTATATCATGGAGATTGTAAAAAGAATCATTTATTATAGCATACCAATTAGAGGTTTTTCCTTTCTCAAAATTAGCTAAATTTCTAAAAAAAATAGTCATATCAGTCTCTGAGAGCTGCAGTAATTCTTCTAAATCTTGTATTAGAAGATGATCATTTTCCTGATAGAAAAATAATCCAATTTTAGTAATCATCATATTTACATATGCTTTCGTATATGTTTCTTGATAATCATTTAATACTTTTTCTAAAGAATCTGTTTCTTCTATTAAGGGATACAATGCATTAGCCAGTTGATATAAATTCCAAAGTACAATTTCTGGTTGTGTTCCGTATTTGTAACGTTTAAACTGGCTATCTGTAGTGTTAGGAGTCCATCCTAAGTCATAATCTTCTAACCATCCGTAAGGACCATAATCTATCGTTAATCCCAAAATAGACATATTATCTGTATTCATAACACCATGAACAAAACCTACTCGCTGCCAATCAATAACCATTTTCAGGCTTCTTTTACTAATTTCTGAAAGAAGTGCGATATACGCTTCTTTACCACTTACTTTTATTTCAGGATAGAAATGCTTTATTGTGTAATCAGCTAGTAGTTTTAAGTTCTTATGATCACCATGGGCTGCAAGAATCTCAAAATTTCCAAATCTAATAAATGAAGGTGCCACACGACATACAACAGCTCCTTTTTCATAGGCTGCATTTCCATTATATAGTACATCTCTTAATACTTGATCTCCAGTGATAGCCAGAGACAAAACTCTAGTAGTTGGAACTCCCAGATGATACATCGCTTCACTACATAAATACTCACGAATAGAAGATCGTAAAACTGCTAAACCATCTGCATTACGAGAATACGGAGTTTCACCCGCTCCTTTTAACTGAATAGCCCAACGATTTGAGTTATGAACAACTTCAGCAAGATTAATAGCACGACCATCTCCTAATTGCCCGGCCCAGTTTCCAAATTGATGCCCCCCATAATGCATAGCATAAGGTTTAGTTTGCTCTATAACCTTATTGCCAGTCATTATTTGTAAAAACTCATCTGATTGTGCATCTTCTTTAGAAAGCCCTAATTCTTTACTCATTTCTTCTGAAACATGTAATATCTCTGGATTTCTTGTTTTCTTTGGAGTCACATAAGAAAAACAAGCATTTCTGACCTGTCTTCGGGAATTTTCAAGTATTGGATCAGAAGGCAGTTCTTCTGAAAAAGTATTGTTTATATTTAATTTCATTACTTAATTATTTCTAGTAATAGTTATAGTTTTGATCCAGAAATTTTAATCATTCTTTTAATATAATAATATTGAAACCAGGATAATACCCGTAAAAGCAAATGGTACTATAATCATCATATATACATAACTAATAACAAATCCTCGCAAAATTGCACCTATCCAACTACTCTTGTAAAAATTTCTAAAAGCAACGATTAAATAAATAATAAATGATAAAAAGAACAAAACCTGTAACCAAATAGGTATTTGAACAACTAAATTAATTAAAATCAGAAAACAGAGCGAGGTAAAAACAAATGTGAAAAAATAAAAGCTAAATACCATATGATGTGCAAAAGTTGCTCTTTTCCAATAAAATACTTTTAGTAAAAATGCAAATAATGGTAACATTAAAAACATCGTAATAGGAATCGTATCGTAGAGTGTCTTCAGAATCCCTCCTCCTTTTTGCTCATAAAGTTTTAAAATCTGTGCGAAGAATTTTTTAGTAATCCCCCCCTCTTCATCCAATCCCATAAATTTTAATTTTTCTTCTAATGGAGCATCCCTTGCTATTAAAGAATCCAGCTGCTTTCGTTTAAAACTGAATGAGGATTTAGATGACATTTGTTCAGCAGACATTAAGGAATCAAGGATTTTAAGATCTTTTTTCGCTATTTTAGGAAGACCTGGATTCTCCGTTAGTGCCTTTTTAGCTATTTCCACACCAATAGAATCTTTTTTAAAATCTAATGAGTCTAAAGCGGTCTCTCTATTAAATTGTTTTTTTAATGTTCTACTTAAATCATCATCAGCTTTTCTGATGGTAAATGAAAAAGCAAAAAAGAACACAACCGAGATAAAAAGATAAAACTGCGCAGGATGCAAATAAGAAAGACGTTTTCCATCTACAAAAAGTCTTGCCAAAACACCTGGTTTTGTCATCAAAGGGATAAAACTCTTGAAAAAACGAGCATCAACAGCAAAATAATTACCTATCGTATTACTAAATAATACTCCAAACGTTAACTTATCAGCGGTTTCTTGTCCACAATAAGGACAATAATCAAAAGATTCATCAAAAGATTCATCACAATTTTTACATTGGTTAGTAGTAGACATTTTTAATCATTTGTTTAAATGTACTGAACGAAATTACAAATATATTTTGATCTATTTATGTTAGTTTCTATCCTTCTAAAATGTAATTAAAAGTACTCTGAAATATTCAATCACGTCTATTTTTGCAATCACTTAACAAAATCACACATTATTTCTTGTATTTTTGGCTGAAATCATTCAATTAATATTCACACATCTTTTTATGAAAAAAGTAATTTCCGTTTTAATAATAACGGCATTCATTGCAGCTTGTGGTACTAAAAAGAGTACTACGAGTTCATCCACAGAAACAAAGAAAGTAGTTAGTAATCCAGTAACCTATGCCAATACAATTACTTCCGAAGATTTGAAAACTGCATTATATACATATGCATCTGATGAATTTCAAGGAAGAGAAACTGGTAAGCCCGGACAAAAATTGGCTATTAATTTTCTGAAAGACCATTATATCAAATATGGTGTGCCTGCAGCTAAAAGTGATGGTAATTATTTTCAGGAAGTACCGCTTGATATTACAGGTAACCCTGATGTAAAACTGAGTGTTAACGATAAGTCTTTTATCTATAAAGAAGATTTCATCTCTCTTTCATCAGGAAAAACTGATAATTTTTCTTTAGATGAAATTGTTTATGCAGGATTTGGAATTGATGACGAGAAATTTTCAAACTACACAGATATAGATGTCAAAAATAAAGTTGTTCTTATCAAATCAGGCGAACCAAAAAAAGTTGATGGAACATTTACAATCACTGGGACTTCAGAAGGATCAAAATGGTCAAATATGAGACAACAGTTTGCAGCAAAACGCAATGCCGCTAAAGAAAAAGGTGCTAAGGCTATATTATTCTATTTCCCAGAAGTTTATCAAATGGCGGTAGCACAATTTGGGAATGCATCCGGTAGAATGGCGCTTTCAGGTAATTCTGAAGAAGCTTACTTCTTTTTAATTAATAATAATTTAGCTAAGGCTTTGTTAATTGATATCGAGACAAATAACACATCCAATACCATAAAAACTAAAATGACTGTGAACTACAAAAGTGTTTCTGAAAAAGTAATTTCGGAAAACGTAGCTGCATTTATCAAGGGATCTGAGAAGCCAGATGAAATTATTGTGATATCAGCTCATTTAGATCACGAAGGAGTAAAAGATGGAAAAGTCTACAATGGAGCTGATGATGATGGATCCGGTACTGTTGCCGTGATGGAAATTGCTGAAGCTTTCGCAAAAGCAGTGAAAGATGGGAATGGACCAAAAAGGTCTATTTTATTCCTTAATGTTACTGGAGAAGAAAAAGGTCTTTTAGGATCTCGTTATTATACTGATGTGGATCCTATTTTTCCATTAGAAAATACAGTCGCAGATTTAAACATCGATATGATAGGTCGAATAGACCCGAAACGTACAAGCGAAAACAGAAACTACGTATATTTAATAGGTAGTGATAAGTTAAGTACTGAACTTCATAACATTTCTGAAGAAGTAAATACTAAATACACGAATGTAGAATTAGATTACACATACAATGACGAAAATGATCCTAATCGTTTTTATTACCGATCGGATCATTATAATTTTGCAAAAAATAACATTCCGGTGATTTTCTACTTTAATGGAACTCATGATGATTATCACCAACCAAGTGATACTGCGGATAAGATAGAGTATGATTTATTAGAAAACAGAACTAGATTGGTATTTTATACTGCTTGGGAATTAGCAAATCGTGAAAATCGAATAGTTGCAGATAAAGCTGAAAAGAAATAATAATAAGAATAGCTTTCAAGAAAAGAGGCCTGATCAAATCGATCAGGCCTCTTTTTATTTACTATTAGCGTAATTGTTTTATAAAAAACGTGTGTTACAGTTTTTTCTGATTAAAATGTAAAACATACGTAGCATTAAAGCCAAAAACAAAATTTCCATCACTAAGATTAAAATTATTAGGCGTTTGTGTTATAAATGCATCCTCAACCATATTTCTTGCATTTGTCATCTGAAATTGAAGCATTAAATCACTCATTTCCCAATTAACACCTAAAACAAAAGCATCATACGTATCAATTGACTCTAGTGGGTTGGCTAAATAATAATACTCTGAAACTATTGATATATGACCACCTACCTTATACCTTGCTCCTATTCCTAGCGCAAAATGATTATTTGGATCTTCATCTAAAGAAGAGCCTCTGTGAATATATGTAGGTGATAACTGTAATGAAAACTGAGAGGTGAATTTACGTGCTATTAAAAGCTGACTAGTAAATGCCATACGATCTATAAAATCATCAGACAACTCTACACCACCATAAACCTCATTACTCTTACTGCTATAGGAAGCATTCTGAAAAAGAGTAACACTAAAAGGAGAACCCTTATCATTTTTTACTTGTTTTATAAGATTATATTTTAAAAACCCATCAAAGATTCCGTCTAAGGTTGATCCTCCCGCTCCAAAAGTTAATCTATTAGACAAACCGTATTCTAACGCTATTCTTGCTGTCCATTTATCAGCAACAAAACTTTGGCTAGGACGATTAGGTATGTTCCAAAATAAATTCATAGCCTTTATTTCCAAAACTCCTTTTCTTCGGTTTTCTATAGAGTGTCCTAATGAAATACGAGTTCCTTTGAATGTAGCTATTTCATACTGAGGTTCATCTGGATATTCCTTTTCTAGTTTATCCAATAAGTCCTGAGCATTCGCCGGAACACTACATCCAATTAGCATAAGGATAAACAAAAGAAAAAATGTATTATTTTTCATAAGGTTGATATTCAAATCTGAATTTAATTGATATATTTTTAGCTATATTAGGTGCTAAGATTGGTGGGATTTTAATCTCGAAATCTTTAACAATGACTTCAAAATCACCTGTTATTAAATACGTTCCATCGATATTTTCGATACTTGTTTTAATTTCTACCTCTTTAGTAATATCTCGAATAGTAAGTGTTCCTTTTACCATTTTGGTTTGAATTCCTTCTGCTAAAGGATCAAAGTCAATAATACTACCTTGAAAAGTGGCTTTAGGATATAAATCCGATTCAATATAGCTTTCATTAAAATGCTCGTGCATTAGTGATTTCTTAAATACAAACGCATTCATTAGCATACTTATAGCGATCTCATTTTTCGAAAAATCAACAATGCTTAAAACCTGATTGTTTTTGGCTTCAATATTTTCTACAGAAGTATACGAAAAGAAAGACACCTGTCCCTGACGGGTAATAACTTGATCTGATCTATTATCAGAATCCATAAAATTGATCAAAAGAGATAGTAGAATAATAATTCTATTCATTGCTTTGTTGGTTAATCAGCATACAATTTAGTAATATAGCATCTTTAAGAAATCCTTTACAAACTCCTTTCAGTACAATATTCTGACCTTTTACTAGTTTTTTTATTTCCATAATTTGATTGGATTGCATATCACATAATACGCCAGAATTTTTATTATTACCATACAATATTACTGTATTTCGCTTATTTAAAAAAGTAACTTCTTTTACTACACCTTCTACTTCTATTATTTTATCTTTATAAATTGAATTTGCATTTTTTTCATTGCGAATAAACGATGCTGTAAGATTTTTAGAGCTTGTTTTTATTTCTGTAGACACCTTATCGATATCAATATCTGTATAATTACAAAATTCAAAATAGATATAAAGACCTCCTAACAATAGTAAGGTGATAAGAGAGAAAGTTATTTTGTTTTTTTTACTCATTTGTTATCAAAACAAAACTAGTGCTTCTTGATGATATTATTTTGATTTTATAAAATATAATCTTAACAATGATATAAATCTTTGGTATGTATCTGTTTTCATATTTTGTTTATTTAAAATTAGAATTATAAACAAATTAACAGTTAATGGAATATTCTATCATTAAAAATATACTTAAGAACGAAAAATAGTCGTTAAAAAGGAAAATATACATTCGAATGATTCATAATTATTTCAATGTTTAAAAACAATAGGGCAAAAAATATAGTATTTTCGTTTCGGAAACAATCAATAAGCATATCAAGTAATTATTAAAAGTGATAGCTACATAGTCAATGAGAAAAGACAAATTATACTTCTTAACTTTTATTTCTATATCTGTAATTTTTTTAATTATTGCATCTTTTGGGGTAAAGTACTTTATTAAATCAAGTGCCAATCAATTAATAGAAATACAATTAGAGTCTAGTAAACGAGAAGCTAACGAAATATCAAAATTAACTGAAAGTCAAATAGCTGAAGGTATCGTAAAATCAAAAATTGTCAGTAGCGTTCAAAATGCTATTGAAAACACTCACAACGAAGCTTCTTTCATTTGTTTATTTGATTGGTCAGGAAAACAGGTATGTCATCCAGATATTACAAAAGTAGGATTAAAGGTAAATTCAGATCAATCACTGATAAAATCATTAAATGAAGAGGATAGTTCCGATAAATTATATGACCTCCTTATTAACCAAAGAAAGGAAAATGATAGTATAACCAGTGCCGAAATAGTATCTGAGATTGTTTATATATCACCTGTGAAAGATTCTGATCTTATTGTAGCTGCACAAGTAAATCTAAGTAAAATATCTGCTCAAATAAGAAAATTGAAAACAAGTTTTTATACCATTTTTGCTCTAATGGGAGGATTAATTATTCTCTCTTCTTTTTTTGCAGTTCGAATTATTGGGAGTTATTACGAAAAGCAATTAGAACAAAAAAATATAAGTTTAGAAAGTGAATTACTTAACCTATCTAAATTAAACACCGATCTTATTGCGTATCAACAAAAAGTAGTTGAAAATACCGAAGAAGAATCAATAGAATCACTGGAATCAACGGCAGAATCTTCGAAGGAATCTAGTAAAAAGAGAATTCTAACCTATATCAGGAATGAATTGATTCCTGTTCCTATAAATAATATATCATATATATACACAGAAAACACTATAACCTATATCGTATGTTTTGATGGTAAAAAATCTACTAGTAATGATAGTTTAGATGATATTTTAATGAATCTAGATACTTCTCTATTTTTTAGAGCAAATCGCCAATTTATAATAAGTATTACCGCCATAGCAAAAATCATCAAATATGGAAATAGTCAACTTAAAATTCTGATCAAAGATGCAGATGTTGAAATAATCATAAGTAAAAATAAAGCTGCAGAATTTAGACAATGGCTAAATACTTAATGCACATTTGTTTTTTACATTATACATTCTTCTTAAAAATTATAAACATACGTTAACTCCCTCTATCCTTGTCTGTGAAATAGTTATTTTGATAGATTCAGGTTCTTTTATAAAGATAATTTAGATAGACATTATGTGAACATTTTCTAATGAGAATGATGTAAAATACTCATTTACAGATTCTTAATTGTTAGTTATTTATTCAATTATAGTATAATTCGACAAACAAAGAATGCTTTATAATTTCAAAGCTTTTTTTTCCTTTTTAACGCTTCTTTTTCCTTCTCACACACTTTAATTTGATTTTAGCTCCTTCATTGATTGTTATTTGTGGTATAAATCATAAATAATTTAAAAATGAAAAACTCAATTTTCTTATTACTTACTTCAATATCATTGTTATCAAGTTGCAGTAGTGATGACGCAGATCAACAAATTATCACAGAACCAGAAGCTAATAGTATAAAACTAGCTGACAACAATGTACACGGAAAAATTCTTACTGATTCTGAAGGTATGTCACTTTATTTCTTCTCAAGAGATACCAAAGTACAATCAGAATGTAATAACGACTGTAAAACAGCTTGGCCAATATTTTATCAAGCTGATTTAACATTAGATGATGGATTAGAAGCTTCGGATTTTGGTGTTATTACAAGATCAGATGGTGATAAACAAAATACATATAAAGGATGGCCTTTGTATTATTTCCTTAATGACAATGTAGCTGGGGACACTAATGGAGATAAGATTGGTAATAATTGGTATATCGCAAAACCCGACTATTCATTAATGTATGCAGAAGCGCAATTAATTGGTAGAGATAGTGATGGAAATGATCAAAATTTCACAAGCGAATATACTCCTGGAGATGAGCTTACTTTTTATATGACGAGCAGTAAAGGTAGAACTATATATACTTTTAACAATGACACAAAGGACAATAACAACTTTACTACAGAAGATTTTTCTAACAATTCAGTATGGCCGGTTTTCCATATCGATATAGATAGATTACCGAGTATTCTTGATGCCAACGATTTTGGATCTATAGATGTTTTTGGCACACCGCAATTAACCTATAAAGGAAGACCTCTCTATTATTATGGAGGCGATGTAGAAAGAGGAGATAATTATGGAATAAGTGTTCCTAATCCAGGAATATGGCCAATTGCTAATACAGACACGACAGAGCTTTAAAAAAATAATTATTGGTTTATTTATTAAGTAGTTAGTTAGTTGATCATAAGAGGAAGATAAGGTTTTCTTTCTTCCTCTTATACTTAAAATTCTTTTCAAAATGAATATCATTTCAAAAATTAAAAGCACACTGATAATAACACTAAGTATCACTCTTTTCTCTTGCGAAACTAACGTAGAAGAAGATGTCGATATAATCATAGAGGAAGAATCTTGTGACACCACTATTTCCTTTACAGCTAGTATTAAACCTATTATTGATAGTAACTGTATTACCTGTCACGGAGGAAGCCAATTTCCTGACTTAAGAACTTATGACGGTATTAATAATAACTCAGCTAGAGTAAGAACTCAAGTTGTAAACAGAACAATGCCACAAGGTGGCTCATTAAGCAATGAAGATATAGAACTGATTCGTTGTTGGATAGAAAATGGTGCATTAAACAATTAAATTAAATCCGATGACAAAAAAAAATAACAAAAAAATTCTTATCACTGGAACCATTATTCTATTAGCTGGTGTTTTTGTTTTCTTCAAGATATACAACAAGCCCCATATAGATGTTTCTGCCGCTAAACCTAATATATCAACGGAGGCGGGTATTTTATTAGGTGAGTTTCTAACAAATGAAACAGAAGCGAACTCAAAATACTTAGAACAAATAATTCAGGTTGTCGGCACCATCGCAGAAATTGACACGGATAAAAATGGTAATGCTATTATCGTTTTAAGAAAAAATGATGATATCGAGAGTGTAATATGTCACATATTACCAGAAGAAAACAAAAAAGCTAGTAACCTAAAAATCGGTCAAGAAATCAATATTAAAGGCATCTGTACCGGATATTTGATGGATGTAATATTGGTAAAATGTGTAATCCTTAATTAACAATTTAATTATAAAAAAATGAAGTTATTAAATATATTATTATTCAGTTTATTATGTACTGTGGTTTCCTTCGGGCAGGGTAAATTCCTAACAAAACAAGGGAACACATCATTCTTTTCTAGTTCTCCTGTAGAAGATATTAAAGCAGATAATAATCAGGTGTTAAGCATAATAGACACATCAACAGGGGCAATTGCTATTTCTATACTTATGAAATCCTTCATGTTCGAAAAGTCATTAATGCAAGAGCATTTTAATGAAAATTATGTGGAATCTGATAAATACCCTAAAGCTATTTTCAAAGGCAAAATACTGGACTTTAATGATGTTAATGAAAACGAACAAACAGTATCTATAGTCGGAGATATTACTATTCATGGTATTACTAAGAAGCTAGAAACACAAGGCACGATCAAAAAAACCAATGAAAACATATCGGTAAATGGAGATTTTCTAGTAAAAGTTGCTGATTTCGAAATAGAAATACCATCGGTAGTTGCGAATAATATAGCCGAAACAATAAAAGTGTCATTTGAATTGGATCATAAACCTTACAACAAATAACATGAGAAAAATAGTATTTGTTTTTATACTTTGGGCGATTAGTTCTCAAACATTTGCCCAAGACCTATTAGATATTTTAGAAGAGGAAACTCCACAAACAAAAAACTACATTACTTCTACCTTTAAAGGGACTAGAATATTAAATGGTCATTCGATAGAAAATCGTAAAAAAGGAATTTTAGAGTTTGTAATCTCTCATCGTTTTGGTAGAGTAAATTTAGGAGCTGATGAATTATACGGATTAGATCAATCCAATATTCGTTTTGCATTTGAGTATGGATTATCTGATAATATTATGCTAGGTGTTGGTAGAAGTAGCTTTGATAAAACATATGATGGATTTGTTAAATATAAATTTTTAAAACAAAGTTCTGGTAAAAATTATTTCCCATTTACCGCATCTCTTTTTACTAGTATTGCGTATAGAACGCTAAAAGATTTTGACCCAAACAATGAACCAAGCTTTAATCAAAAGCTATCTTATGTTACTCAAGTATTAATAGCTAGAAAATTCAGTTCGGGGTTTTCTTTACAAATTACTCCAACTTACATTCATAGAAATTCTGTAAAAATCAATGAAGATCCACACGGCATATTCGCCGTCGGTGTTGGTAGTAGAGTAAAATTAACAAAGAGAGTTTCGATAAATGGAGAATATTTTTATACAGTAAATCCATTGGAATCAATTGATGCTTCAAATTCTATAGCTTTTGGAGTAGATATAGAAACTGGAGGACACGTCTTTCAGATAATACTATCTAATTCTATAACTATGATAGAAAAAAGTTTCATTACTGAATCCACCGATGATTTTTTTGATGGTGATATACATCTTGGCTTTAATATTTCAAGAGCTTTCCAAATTGGAAACAAAGAGAAGAAAAAACTAAAAAAAATGAAAAATGCTGGCATGTAAATAAGTAAGATTACCGTCAAAATGAATATTAAACAAATTACATTATAAGCAAAATGTTTAGAAGAAATTTTAAAGTTAAAGGAGAAGATGTCGATGATTTTATGGTAATGCAGGAAAATGCTTATCAAAACTATACATCGTCAATACTTAACTCTTATTTATTTGAAAAAGGATACGCTAAGCAAAAGAGAAAAACAATCAACTTTGATTTGCAAGAATTCTTAGAAACAAAAAAAATAAGAAAACACTTAATGTTTATGCAAGATTTTTTTATAAATATGGAACTCTTGTCTTTTGATGAAACTCAACAAAAATTAACGGTTAGAAATAGTTTTTTTAATTCTAGTAATGAATTATGCGTAACGGCAAAAACTAGTATATCTTGGTTTGATCACAGCTAATAAAACATGGTATACATAAAAAAGCATAGATAGATAGATAAATCAATTATTTAATTAAAACTACTTGATAGAAAAGTCAATGGGGTGAAATTGCTATGAAGAATAGTTTAGACTAGATGATTGATATAAAGAAAGGCTGAATTCTTAAGGATTCAGCCTTTCATATTATTAAAAGTTCTTTCAAAAATAAATCTTTCCATAAATACAAAAAATACTAAATCTTCAGTTTTATAGTCTTTGGCTAATAAATTTTTAAAAATTCGTTTCTGATTTCAAAGTATTAATATCAACTATAAGTTGTTTAATTGACGTCCTATTCAGACCATTATAAATCCCACGGATATGTCTGTTTTTATCAATTAACAAAAAATTCTCTGTATGCAAGAAATCTTCTTCATCCTTTTCCACTCCCAGATCCTCTTCTACAAAATAATGATTCCTTCCTAAATCATAAATCTGCTTTCTATCACCAGTCACTAGGTGCCATTTATTATCAATAATTTCTTTCTCTTTAGCATATTTTAGTAAAACAGGAACAGAATCATGTTCAGGAGTTACAGAATGCGATAATAACAATATGGTTGAATCTGCTTTAAATTCTTTCTGAAGCTTATTCATATTTTCGGTCATTTTTGGACAGATGCCTGGACAGGTAGTAAAAAAGAAATCTGTTATATATATTTTATTTTCAAAAGTTTTATTTGAAATCGTATCTCCAAGTTGATTTACCAGGGTAAAATCCGGTATTACATGAAATTCTTTTTCTTCCTGACTACCGGGCGTCAACCAATGTGGAGTAAATGTAGCTTCATTAAAATAAGGTAGTGATTCTACCCTACTTGTTTCTTCTACTTTATAATCTTTACAACCACTTATAAAAACCAATAAAGCAACAATTAAGTATACCATTTTATTGATATTGTACAACTTCTTTTTCCAGTTCATAACATAAATTTGAGCGTCTAAGACCAAAAACACGACCATTTTTAGCCTCATAGTTAACATATATCTTACCATTTTCTAACCAAGCTTTTTGCATCCCCTCTTCTTTCCCATAATTTATATTGGTTTGCTTCGATAACTGTCCGGTTGGATACCATTTTTGCTGAATCCCATGCTTTTTTCCATTTATATAATTTGATTTTGAAGCTAAAGATCCATTACTCCACCAGATTTCTACTACTCCATCAAGACGATTACTTTTATAAAAACATTGCTTGCGTAGCGTTCCATCAGAAAACCATTTTTGGGCAATTCCCTGTTTTTTTCCTTTATAATAACCAACCTTTTCTTCTAAAACGTTATTTGGATGATAACTCATTGCATATCCAGAAAAAAGTTGATTATTATAATACCATTTTCCTTCATTTGATTTAAGAACCAACTTTTTCTTAAACACCCGTTTATTATGAATATTTGTAACATTTTCAGTGTATAGTTCTATACTCTCTGAAATATTTTCACAACTGATCAAACAAAGGAAAATGGCGATATAATTTATTTTAATTAACCGCATTTGGAGTTCCATTATATGGTCCAGCAAAAACTATATAACTACCTGTCGTAGAATATAACTCATTGATTATATGATAATGATATTCAGCTTCATCAATATGCTGGGTAGTACTTGTATGTCCTCCAGACGCATCTAAATCAATTGGGTATGTTCCTAAAGAATTACATTTTCTGCCATAAATAAAAAAGCCATCCGCAATAATTCCTATAAGATCCTCATCATCGTCTGACCATGCTCTCGGTTCTAAATGATAATGATATTCTGATGGGCCAATATGCCCTCCAGAATAATCTAAGGATGCTGCAGCTTGATCTAAAGCACCGTTACCTTCTTGATCATTAAAAAGCGCTGCTCCACTTATAGCTATCCCAATAGCTCCAAGAGATGTAGCAGTTGTATTACTAGCCAATTGAGGATCAGTAGAAACCATTAATGTAGCGGAGGCATCATAATTAGGAATCAAACTTGGTGTTGCTGCAACATCAGGTTCATCTATGTATAACGCATTACCTTGTCCCCAATAAGAGCTAGTATGATTTGGTCTTCCGGTAGTTTCTATAACCACATTAGAGCCATCTAGATAAATATCCGTTTCGTCTGTATCGAACTCAGCAAAAGCTGCATGAAGCTCAGCTACTGTCCCATCATCATCGGTAATATCAATGTTGTTATCATCATTACTACAAGCTATTAAAGTAATGACTAACACGAATAGTCCAAATATTGTTGCCACTATTTTATTTTTTTTCAAGTTAAGATTCATTATTTTTTCGATTTAGTTCATTAATGTTATATTATTGTTCTCTGTTTGGAGGATCTTTTCTTTCTGGTTTAGGTGCTTTCTCTAGTTCTTCTTTTGTGATGAATCCATCTTCATCCATATCGATTTTAGAAAAGTCTCTTTTCAATGGTCCTTTTACTTCTTCTTTAGTTAGTTTCCCATCCTCGTCGGAATCCATCATTTTAAAGATTTCTTCTACACTTGGAGGTTTTTGATCTCTATCTTTTCTGTCTTTAGACTGAGCATTTGATGTACAAGACACCATAATAGTTACCAATCCTATTATCAATCCTAAATTCATTTTGTTTCTTCTTAAATTCATATCTATACGTATTATTATTTCTTATATAGACTATTAAATTAATCAAAAGTAGTAGTATAAATCTCTGTTATCAGTGAATAACACTATCTTTTCAGTAGATGATCGTTTTTAACGTATAGAAAGTATGTATAAAAAGGGTTTACATTGGATTTTACAAAATCACTGACTTTATTTTTCATTAATTTGCAATATGAGTACATCAAAAAGATTTTTTTTTCAAATACTTTTATGGTTAACTGTCTGGATAATTCTATCATTGGGTCAAGTGGGTAATCGTAGATTGTTTATAGAAAACTTATTAATGTTCAGCTTTCAGGTTTTTCTTATAGCAGGCCTTATATTTTATCTTGCAGAGAAATTTTTATTTAAGAAAAAATATGTACTCTTTTTAGTAATCTCTATTTCGGCGATTGGTATATGCACATTTATTTCTTCTAATCTATTTACTCCCCCAAGAATGCCTCCGGTTGAAGAATTCAGACGTTTACCTAGAAGACCTCCATCCAAGTTTTTGATTACATTATTGTTTTTAACCATTTCATATGTAATTGCTACATTTATAGAGACTTTCCTTTTTGCACAAAAGAAAGAAGAAGAAACTATCCGGAGTAAAAATGAAAACCTTCAGACTGAACTTAAACTTCTTAAATCACAGATTAATCCACATTTTTTATTTAATTCTCTTAATAATATTTACGCACTTTCAGTAATGGATTCTGATAAAACACAACAAAGCATTAGTTATTTATCCAATATGCTTCGATATGTTTTATATGAATGTGAACGACCTTTAGTACCTCTCGAAAAAGAAATTACTTATATCGAAAATTACATCAAATTATTTTCGCTAAAAAGCAGTAAATCATATCCAATAAAAACAAATTTTAATGTATCTGACAATAATTTGATGATAGCTCCAATGCTATTCATCCCTTTTATTGAAAATGCATTTAAGCATAGTAATATTGAGAAAAATAATGGTTCTTATATACATATCAGAATTAATGTTACATCACAAAATATTGTATTTCAGATTGAGAACAGTATTCCAAAAGAAAAGATACAAAAAGATAATGTTGGTGGAATTGGATTAGAAAATGTTAAAAAAAGATTGAGTATATTATATCCAGAATCACATCAATTAGAAATTAATGAATCTAAAGAAATATTTGAGATTATGTTAAACATAAAATTTATTGATAATGTTTAAATGCCTTATAATAGATGACGAAGAATTAGCAAGAGCTCTTCTAAAAACGTATATCAATAAGTTAGATTTTATTGATATAGTTGGCTCGTTCGAAAGCCCTATTGAGGCTATAGAATCGCTTAAAAAACAACCTGTAGATCTAGTCTTCTTAGATATTCAAATGCCAGAATTAAAAGGCACTGATTTCGCAAAAATAATTCCTTCATCCACACAAGTTATTTTTACAACTGCTTATTCTGAATATGCATTAGAAGGATTTGAATTAAACGCATTAGATTATTTACTGAAACCTATTACTTTTAATCGGTTTTTAGTTGCTGTGAATAAAATTAAAAAAAATATTACATCTGTAGATGGCGAAGAGACCATTACCATTAAATCAGGATATGATTTGTACAAAATTAAATATAACGACATTCTTTATGTCGAAAGCGATAGCGAATATGTTGTTTTTAATACAATCAATAAAAAAGTAATGAGCCATCAAACATTAAAATCTCTTAATGAAACATTACCAGATAGCTCTTTTATGAGGGTTCATCGTTCATTTATAATCAATAAACATAAAGTCACCTCGTTAAAAGGAAAAGATCTTTTCTTATCGGAAATAAAAATACCAGTAAGCGCTACTTACTATGAATTAGTTAAAGAGCAGTTATTTTAAATTGAATAAAAGGGCCTTTTTTCTACTAATTATCAGTTATTGAACTCTTTATACTTGAGCTAACAAAATATAAATTGCGTTATACAAAAATAAATAATTATGGCGCAATCATCTTTTCAAGTTCAAACGTATACGTATTATAATTAGTCTTCCAGAAGTACAAGTAAAACAAATTTAATTCTAGGAGGATCTAGTGAACAAACCTGCTCGGTTAGGTTTAGAGAGGATCTTAATGCAGTTCTTCCTGTTGCTAAACAATCCGGTTCCTATTATAGTTTCTTTTATCATTACAATCAATTACAACATTTGATTAACATGTTACGAAATGAAAATCCAATTTACGTATACTTCAATAATGACCATGGATTTAACAACTCTAGAATATCTACAGCTAGTGAGCCTGTAGGTGAGGAAGAATTGAATTAATAAAAAGTAATGATAATATGAACCGGGAAATAGCATCCTTTTTTCCAGTTTCAAATATTTCAAAAGACTAAAAATAAGCAAAAAGTTACTCGATGTTCATCAGTTAGGTTCGATATCAACTACAGTATTGGCAATTATTTAACTCTAAGAATTATTCATTTTTATTACTTTTAAAACTATTGATCTATTCATAAATCACAAATCATGAAAACACTCACCTCTTTTATTATTTCATTGATCTTATCTTTTTTTGTTAATAATGCTCAAGCAAATTCTTCATTAAAAACAAATTTCAAAACCGGAAATCCAGGCATTACTTCTATTCACAAAATGACGTTTGGTCCTGAAGGTATTCTTTTTATTGGCGACAGTAATGCCGCCCAGATTGTAGCGGTAGATCTTAGTGAACATCCAAAAATAGATAATTCTAAAGTGAAATTAGATCAATTAGATAAACTAATAGCTGATATGATGGGTACTACCATCGATCAGATACAGATTACGGATATGGTGGTTAATCCAGGTAATGACAATATCTACCTATCTATCAATCACAGCTCAGGAGTTCCTATATTACTAAGAGTAGAAGATAATATACTAAAGCAGGTTCCCCTTGATAATGTTTCTTATAGTAAAACAATTTTAATAAATCCCGTAACCGAAGAAGCAAAAGATCGTAGAGGCCGAAAACTACGTAAATGGGCCGTGGCTGATATTAAATATATAGAAGGAAAAGTGTTGTTATCTGGTTTGAGTAATCAAGAGTTTGCTTCTACATTTAGATCAATTGATTTTCCATTTAGTGAAAAACAAAATTATAGCTCGTTAGAAATTTATCACGCTGCACATGGAAAATACGAGACTCATGCTCCAATAAAAGCATTTATCCCAACTGATATTAATGGAAATCCACACCTAGTTGCTAGCTATACGTGCACTCCATTAGTAGTTTTTCCGATGAATGAAATTAAACCTAGCGAACACAATAAAGGTAGAACTGTTGCTGAACTAGGAAGCGGAAACTCTCCAATAGATATGATTGAGATTGAAAACGAAGGAAATCGTTATTTACTTATTGCTAATAGTAATAGACCATTAATGAAAATAGATTTTAAAGACCTCGAAGCATATAAAGGCTCTCTTACCACACCTGTTGTTAAAAAAGGAGCTGCCGTTGGTGTAGATTATGTAAACCTGCCATTTGTTAATGTACAACAACTAGATAAACTAGGTGATAGTTTTATTATGGTACAAAGAGAATCCAATGGAAATTTAGCACTAAAAACAGGAAATAGTTGGTGGGTGAAATAATTAGGTTCATAACGCACAACTCATTTCTTTTTATTGAAACTTTATTGTGAAGAATTTTTTCGAGATTTTATTAGTTTTTATAAGTCTAATACAAGTAACTCAAGCGCAGTCATCGCTAGATTTTACTGTTACTAAAAACCAAATTCTTATAAAAAAAGGCAACGTATCAGAAGAAAGAATTGTCGCATTTATAGGTGAGATCCCTGAGGATAAGCTAGGTTCTTCTACTCCAGTTCTGGGAAAAACCCTTCAGACAAATGAAGGAATTCTATTTATACCTATAGTCCCGTTTGGATGGAATCAAAAATACACTTTAGTATATAATCATATTATAGAATATTTTGAACTAACAATTCCCAAAAACTACGAATCTCTCTCGGTAACAGAAGTCTATCCTTCGACTCCTATCCTACCTTCCAATATTTTAAAATTATATATCCGATTTTCAAAACCAATTAACACTGCTTCAGTATATGATCACATAAGATTTATCAACTTAGCAGGGGATACACTATCGAGAACTATACTTCCATTAGAAAACCCACTTATTTCTAATGATAGAAAACTCTTAACCTTATGGATAGAACCTGGAAGACAAAAACGAGGTCTAGGTCCAAATAAACAATTAGGACGTGTTTTTAATAAAGATACCTATCGTTTAATAGTTACAAAGGATATAAAAGATAGTAATGGGATTTCTATGCAAAAAGATTTTATACATTCTTTCAATATAGGAAATACGGATCGCATAAAACCAACTATAGATGACTGGAAAATAGATATTCCGAAAATCAATTCTATTTCAAAGCTCTTAGTTCATTGTAGTGAACCCATGGATTATGGTAGCCTCCAAGATAATATTAATATAGTCGATAGTAATACGCTAGAAGTAAAAGGGATGTGGCAACTATTAGAGCAAGAAACTATACTTTCTTTCCAACCAAAAGAACCTTGGAAAAAAGGTAATTATCAAATTTTATGTAATCCGGAAATTGAAGATTTAGCAGGTAATAATCTAAGTCGATTATTTGATAAGGAAATCAAAAACGGATCTAATAAAGAAAGTATTAATCAACAGTATTCATTAAGATTTACTATAAATTAAAAAGGGCAGTCTAATTAACTGCCTTTTTTATCAAAGTAGGTATATCATCTCAGTAGTAGTTTCGAGACTCATTTGAGGTTTTCAGTTTCCAGCTAACAAAACAAAAGAGTTGCCTGCAACCGGAGACACATTATAACTTTTTACATTTTTTAATGTTTTCATATATTTTTCCGCTTCAATAAATGCGCTTTCCATTGGACTAACGTATGAATTTTGATCTAAGGTAATTGTTTTAGAAATCACTTCTCCGCTGGTATATTCAATTGTCATTTTCCATTTTTTTACAGAATGAAAATTTTTGGAAACTAATGAATTTTCTTCTTTACCACTCTTCTTCTCTTTTTCAACTTTTTCTTTTTCGTTTCTCGGATTTGTTGTTGCATAGCTAAAAGATACACAGAACAATGTAGTAATAATAAGGAGTTTCATAAGTGATGTTTTTTGGATTTGTTCTGACGAATATACATATATAATTTGATTATACAAATATTTTTTTAATAAAATTTTATTTGAATATTCAAAAAATACATGTATGTTTGAATTATGATAAATAAGAATTTGAAAAGGCTCCTAAAAAGAAGCAAAGGAGCAAAAACGGTATACGGTATTTCTAAAACTTTGGGAGTAAGTCCGCAAGCAGGAGATTATGTAGTAAAGAGAAAAAATCTGGCTAAAGATTTTGAACGACTACAAAGAATTGCTGATTATATGGAAGTTGATATTAAGGATATCATAGATAAAAATAAATAGCGTAGTTCACTTAAATGTTATAATGATTGGTTTTGCAGCTGCTCTATAGAAATGGTAAGCTGTATTTTTTCTGGATTATATTCGATGGAATAATCAAGAGATATTTAGCATAATTGATTGAGATAAAACTAAAATCAAACTTTTATACTTATATTTCCAAAGAAAACTAATCTAAATAACACATTCTTTTTCATGAGATTAATGCTCTTTCTCTTCTTAACTTCTCTTTGTATCTCGTCGATAAAACCCGAAACTTATATCGGTAAATGGCGTATAGAAGGTGGCTCTATAATTGAGATTTATAAAAATGGAGATCGTTTTTTTGGTAAAATTAATAAACGAGCAGAACACCCCATATCAAACCTTAATGGATTAGATAATAAAAATCCTAATCCTACTCTTAGACAACGTCAACTATTAGGAATCGATATTCTTAACGACCTAAATTTTGAAGATGGAGAATTGTCTGGTGGAACTATCTATAATGCGGACAGTGGAAAAACATATACTGTAAAAGTATGGATTGACCCAAGCAATACGGATTTATGCTATATAAGAGCTTATAAGGGTATACTATTTAAAACTTTCGAAGCAATTCGAGTAGGAAGTTAAAAAACTAAATTAAACTTTTAGTCGTATTACAAATAGCTAACTAAATGCAGTTTATCTGCACTCAATCAACCATCCTAATTTTAAAAAAAATGATCACTTCCTAATAAGGTTCGATTATTTTTCAATATATCTACCTGTTCGTTTGTAATTTTTTTTCTTAAACATGGTCTTATTTCATTCATAGTATTTCCTTCCGTTGTATAATAAAATAAACTTAAAGTATAAGTTTTTTCGTACGCTACTCTTGATTTATAAAGAAACTCAATAGTAATCAAAGAGCTCTTTTATCCTTTCTTATTTCTACTATTTCTATGGTATTATATTAGATCTTTTGATCATATGTAATAGATCGTACTAACAACCAAATTAACACGGAATAATTATTACCTTAAGTGTTTATGTAGATTATTTTTAAATTTAAAAAATCAAACAGATTACAACGTAAAAATTACAACCTGTTTGATTTTACTTTATACACAGCTACTCTAATAATAATTTAAAAGAATAACTAACTTACTAAAAGGGGATGTCTAAATAAATTAGAATACTGATTGGGGTTTGAAATTATTATCAATTGAAATACATCAGCATTAATTTTGATTTAAAATCGAAGGTAAAATCTTACTTTTCAATAAGGGACTAAAAGGCGAGATTCTATTCATTCAATAATGAGTTTTATTAAGTTATTAAAAATACTATTCGACTATCTTAGTCATAATAAGATAATCTTCAGTTTGTCTATCAAAATTAATCTTGTCACTTTTACTTAAATTCAAAACCTTTATGTCTTTTTTTTCCTACACAAACATTTAGAAAAAGGCCACATGAAAAGAAATACAAATGGTACACTATCAGTCAGCCTCTTTCTGTTTAGCTTCAGTCAAAAATAACAGCATAAATTATGGTTGCTATTCAACGACTTGACACTTTTAATACATAAAATAATTCAAATGATTGGGGCAACGCAGTGGGTTCTTTATATACCCACTATTTTAGTTATTGTATTTTTCATTCTATCGGTCTGAGTATTTGTGAATTCTTTTCTCATATGAGGACGTATTTGCCCCATGATATTTCCCTCTTCATGATAATGAAATAAGCCCAATGCATGACCTATTTCGTGAGGCACCGTAGTTGTTTCCAGAAATTCATCTGTAATCAATGCTCGCTGATCTTTTCCTATACCTGCAATAGCAACCGTATGAGCTCTCTTAATTATATAAATACTCAATCTATTTTCGTCATAAGAATCCTGTGTTTCGGTTAAAAAAACACTTGATTCTTGTCCTCTGTTATCACGTAAATCATATAGTTCATCATTGATGATCGTTTTGATAACACCTTTTTCTAAACCAATACCATATCTATGAAAAAAATTACCATTAAGATTGTGGATAAAATTAGTTTCGTTCAGATTATATGAACAATGACCTGAAGAAGATTGTACATAGATGATATCTACCTTTATCACTTTGTCTAAATTATCAGAAAACACCTGTTCCACTTGAAAAGGAACAAAATCATCTTCAGTTGTACAAGAAAGAAAAACAGATAGTATTAATAGTATTTTTATAAATTTCATGGCTCAATCATTTTGGTTTATACTCACTATGCAATATTGATGTAAACAATTAGTTGAAATTTCATTTTTTATCATTAATAAAAACTAAAAATTCCCCTAATAATTCATGAGTTTAATTAAGCTTTTTTCATAGTAACCCTTTTCAAAGCAGACTATTAAAAAAATAAGAAATAATTTGTGTATGTTGATCAACTTGTTCAAATATAGGGAAATATCCAACTTTTAAACAGGGTGTTTTCCCCCTAATCGTAATTATGCAAGAATAGTTTATAGTATTGTTTTACAGTTTATTACCAAAATGAAATGTTAAATTGAAAATGTTAAAAAATTGCTTAAATTTTATATGAAATAGGGATACGAAAGGTATGCGGATAGATGAGGTTTTTGGGTTAAAATATTTTGATTACGGTAAAAACGTAATAAAAATACTGTTATATTAAACCTATTTAACTTGATCACAATAGGCTATTTAACATTATTTTTAAGAAAACTTTAACAATACTAACTGTTATTTCGTCGATATTTATCTACTTTTTATCGAAAAAAAGATAAAATATTTAATAGAATTTCCATTTTAACACTTTTTTTCATGTTATTATAGTTAATATAATCGAAAATTGAATGCTTTGTTATGTTTTAGAATATGAAAAATATTCAATTATTTTATAGAAAAAAACACTGTAATCTTTAAAAATGATATTTATGGCCATTTATATATTATGTATATTTACAGCTTTATAATCTATTCTATTGTGCACCCAAAAAATCTTCACAATTCCTCTTACGATTTTAATACATTAACAAGAGCACATCTAGAATTATCAAAACATGTATTTATAAATTCATTTGGAAAAAAAAGTATTGATTTTTCTAACAACCAAGCTGTCCTAGAACTGAATAAAGCTATTTTAAAGCATCATTATCGATTAAATGACTGGAATATCCCAAAAGATTATTTATGCCCTCCTATCCCAGGAAGAGCTGATTACATTCATCATATTGCTGATCTATTAGAAGAAGATCCTATTCGTTATCAAATAAGCGGGCTAGATATTGGTGTTGGCGCAAATTGTATCTATCCCATTCTAGGAACTCAGATAAACAACTGGAAAATGGTTGGTGTCGATATTAATAGGACTGCAGTTACTGCTGCACAAGCTAATGTAGATTTGACACCTAATTTAAAGAACAACATTGAGATAAGACATCAAGAAAATAATGCTAATATTTTTGAAGGTGTCATTCAACTTAATGAATATTATCATTTTTCTATGTGTAACCCTCCTTTTCATTCATCAGAAAAAGAAGCTACTAAAGGTGCACTTCGTAAATTAAGAAATTTGTCTGCAATTAGCTCAAAAGGCAAATCTTTAGTATTAAATTTTGGTGGACAGGCTAACGAATTATGGTGTAACGGTGGAGAAGCTTTGTTTATTAAACGAATGATTAAACAAAGTATAAATTACAAAACTCAGGTAGGCTGGTTTACTTCATTAGTATCCAAAAAAGATAATTTACCAAAAATTCACAAACAGCTTACTAAACTAAAAACGATTCACAAAACAGTAGAGATGTCTCAAGGAAACAAGCAAAGTCGATTTGTAGCCTGGAAATTCCCAAAAGAATAAAAATAAACGATTATAATTTATTCAGGAGGTCTACCGTGAATTTCTTCGAATTTTACATCAAAATTTTCTCTTAGATAAGCATTCAGCTTTTTCCTATAGTCATCCTTTAACCAGGATAAAAAATTATAGGTACTTCTACTTATACATTTAGCATAACTTTGTATTCTGTGATCTATATCATCTCCTAACATTTTAGCTAAAGCTATGGCATCATATACATCTTCGCTATTCTCTATACAAATCTTTGCGTGTTGTGCTATAGATCTTTCTAAAACAACTTTAGAAGACTCCCCTTTTCTAACAGAATCTTTATAGGTCTCTTTAATATCAAAATACACTTCTTCAGAATTAGCAAACTCAACTCTTAATTCTTCTGGCATTTCATGCCTAAATTTATCCTCTATATCCTCATCATTAAGGAGTTTATCCATGTAATAATCCGGAGAATTGAATATTTTCTGCCAATCTAAATCTGCTCCCCAAGGTCCAAACCGATGATAGTTATTTCCAAGATCAATAACATTAAATGTAGATTTATTTTTTAATATACGAGACCCACGACCGATCATCTGATAATATAAAGTTAATGATTTTGTTGCTCGATTTAGAATAATAGTATCTACCGTAGGTTCATCAAACCCTGTAGTCAAAATACTTACAGAAGTTAAAATAGCATCAGGTGTTTCCTTAAACCATTGAAGAATTTGTTTTCTTTGTTTTTTAGTAGCTGTGTTATCAAGATGCGCAATAGGATATCCCGCAGATCTAAACGTATCATATACGTGTAATGAGGTGTTAATACCATTATTAAAGATCAATACCTTCTTTCCTTTAGAGTGTTTTTCATAGGCTTGTAATAGTTGACTAAGCATCGTACTATTGGTATATAAATCTTCTGAAGATTTTACTGTATAATCTCCATTAGACCCAACTTCTAGAGAAGTTAATCCCATATTATATGCAAATACATCTGCCCGCGCCAAAAATTCATTCTCAATTAATGATTCTATCGTTTCACCAACAATTAATTCGTCATAATTGTCTTTCATTGGTAATTTTATATTAGAGCTTAACGGTGTAGCTGTAACTCCTAAAACAAAAGACTTTTCAAAAAATTTAAATAACTTAGTAAAAGAATTATAATGTGCCTCATCAATAATCACTAAGCCAATATCCGAAATATCTAACTTACCTTCAGTAAGTCTATTGTTTAATGTTTCTACCATTGCTACAAAACAACTATACTTATCCTGATCATCCAGATTTGCTTTGCTATCAACTACTTTATTATCAACACCAAACCCTGTAAGCATCCTAGATGTTTGCTTACACAATTCTATACGATGTGTCATCACCAATACTTTTCTATTGTGATGCTTAAGATATTGTCTTACTATTTCGGAAAAAATAACTGTTTTCCCACCTCCGGTCGGTAATTGGTATAACAAATGGTAATCTTCACGAGCATCTTCAAAACTTTTAAAAATCTTATTAATCGCTCCTTTTTGATAACTATATAAATCCTTACCTGTTTTTTTTTCTTGTAATTCTGTAGTGGTATCCGACATATTTTCTCATTTCTAGGGCTGCAAAACTACTTCCTTTTATGCATTTTTGCAGAATTTTTATCATAAAATATGTTATTTTTTTTCTACAATTTGTTTTCTAATGAATAAAATCGAATATTAAAAGCCCATTATTCCGTGAATATAGAGGTTTCGAACTGTACCTCATCTGATATCAAATTATCACCAAAACTACCAAAAATACTACCAGATGCATATACTATATTCCATAGTGTTCGATCAATTGTAAATTTTGAAGTAAAGATTAACTTATTTTCGTTATAGCTTATACGAGCATCAAACTCCACGGGTTGTAACATATCTTTAATAGTTAGATTGGCCAGTACTGATACATTAGAATCATCAATATATTTAATGGTTATTATTTTGAGTGTAGCCATGGGATATTTTTCTGTTTCAAAAAAATCAGCGTTTTTTAAGTGATCAACAAGAGACTCACTGTAATCTCCATCAGTGTTTATAATAGTATTCATATCAATTAAGAATTCACCTCCAAAAATTTTATTCTCTTTTGCATAAAATTCGCCACTATGGAAAGTAACAGTTCCATAATGTCCGTTTGTATGAAGTTTATCGAATCCTTCCCATTTCAGAATACTTTTCTCTTTGTTAATTTTCAAAATATTGCCATCAACAGTTTTAGGTACTATTTTCTCTTTTACAATATCTATTAATTCAATTTCATAAAGTAATGTAGAATCAGGATGCGGAAAAGTAACGTTTCCGGTTCTTTTACTTAAAGATGGTGGTACAATAAGTTTACGTATTTCTCCAATTTTCATCCCCTGTAAACCCTCATCTACTCCCTTTATAACTTGATTACCTCCTACCAAAACCTTAAGAGGACTTGGTCTATTTCTAGAAGTATACACCAAAGAATCATTAATGTATTTTGTGGTTTCATGAATAAGGACTTCTTCACCTTTTACAACTGAAGGGCCTGAACCAGTTTTTACTATTTTGTATTGAAGTCCTGAGGCCGTAATAGTAAAGTCTGTCTTATTAGAACACCCAAACAATACCATAAGTACAAGTATACTTATATATATTTTAACAATATTGATATTCAATTTATTAAGTTGAATTCTTACATTAGTTTTCATCTATTTTATATTTTAAATTTTAGTTGAGACGAAAATAATTCGGAGTCTATTCTACAATGCTAAATCAATTGTAAAAAAGTGTATAGGAATTGTAAATTTTTCGTTATTTGTTAATAAGAAACTTTTTTACGTGAAAAATAAATTCAAAATACTAATAACCGTTATCATCTTATTGATGAGCGTTATGACGATCCATAGCTTTTCTCCAAAAGAAGATTTATTTCATACGGAAAAAATTAAGATAGCTTTAAGAGCTGTTGGAAACCAGTTGTTATTAAAGAACAATGACCCTACATCTCTTGTATTACCGATAAAAGAGATTTCTGATTATAAATTTGAATTGTCATTTCAGGAAGAGTTAACAATTGATCCAAAAGTGTTAGTAACAATTATTGATGCAGAATTAAAAAAAACAGGCCTCCCGGACAATTATATTACCGAAGTAATTCATTGTGAAACCAATGAAATATCATATAGTTATCAAATATTAGGGCCATTAAAAAATAATGAAATTTCATGCTTTGGCAGAAAGCTTCCAGCAAGCTGTTACACTATCCGGGTTATTATGCTCAAAGAAGAAACTTCTTCTTTATATAGTGCGATGGGAAATATATATACCTTTTCTTTATTAATATTGTTTATTATTCTAATAACGAGTACTACCTTACTCAAAAAGAGACATAGAGAAAATAATCCAATAATTTCGCCCAACCAAATCGTTTTGGGTAAACTTATATTTTATCCGGATCAACAGAAGTTAAACAAAGATCAAATTGAAATTTCCTTAACAGCTAAAGAAAGTGAACTACTAGCTATTTTTGCGCAACATCCTAATCAGATTGTTAAAAGAGAACAACTTATCAAACAAGTATGGGAGGATAATGGTGTTATTGTAGGCAGAAGTCTAGATATGTTTATTTCTAAATTAAGAAAAAAACTCGGCAAAGATTCGGAGGTTAAAATTATAAACGTCCACGGGGTAGGCTATAGACTTGAAACAGCTAACAAAAATACACTATAATCCATATAAGATTAAGATACAACTATACTTAAACAAAAATTCAGATTAATCTTTAAGAGCTCGAAACTTATAGGACACCTTGTTATTAATAAACAAGGTATCCTATATTATACCTTTAATGATGTTCTTTTTGCCCGAAAGGCTTTATAATGATACCGGCACTAAATATAAAACCATCCGCTGGAGCATAAATTTCTGTGAATGTAGGATCATTGGTTGGAGGTAATACTAATGGAGAAAATCTACTTTGTCTTCTATCTGTGAAATTTTCAAAATTAACAAAGATAGTTCCCCAACCGAAATTACGCATTCCTAATAACCCCATTAAAACAAAATCTGTAGTTTTTGTTCCATTAGAAAGTAATTGCTTACCCGTATAATAAGTCTCAAAACCTATTCTCCATTTTTCGTTTTCATACATCACTACGCTACCAGCATTATGCCTTGCTGTTAATGGCTTTTGTGGATTACCATTGAGATAGTTTAAGCGAGTATCAATAAAAGCATAATTAAGAAACCATTTCAAATCTTTGTATGTGAATTTAATATTAGTCTCTGCTCCTTTACTAACGATATCATCTTGCGCATTTTCAAACTCAAAAAAACCAGTTGTAGTATCAGTCAGTAATAAACCATTCTGAATAGCCGTTACATAAAACAATTGATTTATTGAAAACCCTATTTCATTAGTTAAATAAGTGTCGTAATTAAAATCCAAATTTACACCATAAGAACGTTCAGCTTCTAAACCATCTTTATCAATAGCCAATATATTATTGAAATTAATAAATTCAGCCTCTTCTGTAAAAATATCCGGAATTTTATAACCTAAACCCCCTCCTATCCTACTTGAAAATGAATTATTCGCTTTGAATAGCAGCGATATTTTTGGTAAAGGAAAAAATCCCCAGTCTTTTGCATAATCTGCTCTAAAACCTGTCTCTACTATCCAGTTATCAGTAATATCAAAGATGTTATTTATAAACAGTCCAGCTGATATATCATTTTGGTCACGTTCTGAGGTAGTGGATTCCTCATCAAAATCTACTGTATATAAATTTACACCTAAAATCCAATCAGCTCTTAATCCTTGCTCATTATAAGCTATTTCTGTAAAAGAATTGAATTGATTTCCTTTAAAATTTAGGCTTGGAACAATAAGATTTCTATTAAAATAGGCAAAACTATTTTTTATATTTAATGAACGTATAGTATCTATTTCTGTGGTATATATAGCTTGCGTACTAATACGTTTGGAAATATTTTCTTCTGTGTACAAATTACTATTTCCATTATTTCTGATTGCATTTATATCACCTCCTATCCTATCATCATATGTTCCGTTTATTCCAAACCAAAAAGTAGTTTTTTCTGATGGATAATAAAATAATTTTGGGTTAATTGATACCGATTTTGTTCTTGGTAAATTACTAAACCCATCATCTTCCGGATCAAATTCCTTTTGATAATGACCAGACCCATATAAAGTAACTCCAAATTTATTATTTCGCTTACTATAAAAAACATTCCCTGTAGTTCCTAATGCGTGTGTTTGTGTAAGCATAATATCTAAGTCAGGTTCTTCTTCAGGGGTTTTCGAGATCATGTTTACCAATCCTGCAATGGCACCTCCTCCATAAAGCGTAGAAGAACTTCCTTTTATAATTTCGAATTGTTTTAAATCCAAAGGTGGTATCTGCATAATACTCAAACCACTAGAAAATCCTCCATATAAAGGAAAGCCATCTCTTAATAGCTGCGTATATCGCCCATCAAGCCCCTGAATCCTAATATTAGAATTCCCACTACTTAATGATGTTTGCTGCATTTGTATCCCGGTACTTTCTCTTAATACCATCGAAATATTTGTAGCATTCATGGCATTTTTCTCACCCAACTCTTCTGCTCCAATTAATTCAATTCTAGTAGGAATTCTTTGGATAGTTCTAGTACTTCGGTTGGATTGTAAAACTACTTCTTCTAAAGATTCATCGTCTTCTTTAAGTTTTATAACTAATACTTCTGTATATGGAATCTCTATGGTTCTTTTTACAGATTCAAAACCTAAAAATGAAATCGTAAAATCATAAATTCCGCCTGGAATCGAATATAAAGCTGCCATACCATCAAGATCCGTCACAGATCCTTTTTCTATTTGCGCTGAATAAATAGTAGCTCCAACAAGGGGTTGATTATTTGATTCTGATAGTATCTTTATTTTTAATGTATTTATTTGCGCATTAGCATATGCACACATTGATATAGAGAGCAGTATGCCCCATATTATATTTTTCATTCTAAACTTTAGTTTTTTAAATTCTCCAAATTTGATATATGGCTAATTTTCGCGTAAGCCAACTGAGTTCTTAGCTAATCACTTGAGGTGGTTGCCATATATTAGGAAAGAAATAAAAAGTATAGTCTGATTGATAGATACAATCATCTTTAGAAATGATAACAGTCCTTATATCTACATTATATTGTTTTAGCAATTCATAAGCAATTGTTAACCCACAACAAGCACATATACATATAGAATGACAGGAATCATCCGTATCCTCAGAATTATCGTGCTTTTCACTAAAAGATATTTCTTCCTGATGCTCTGAATTAAATTCATCAGAACATGGTGCCGGCACCAAGCCTAATATAAAAACAGATAATATGATTGTAATAAACTTCATTTCGTTTACAAAGATAGATGAAATCTAATGTAATTGAGTAGCTGTTGATCTTATATTATTTATTTTGAAATTTCCCAGCAAATACACTATATTAAAATACAGGATTCAATTGTTGACTATTATTTAGTCCCTACTAAAATCCACATTCGCTTATCCTCTTCATTTTTCCATCTACCAAAATCCTTAATCTGCGTTTTAATAGTAAATCCAGTTGTCTCCAATTCTTCTTTTACATAACGCATAGCTAACGTATGTTCATCCGTTTGCTCATCTCTAGATTTATTAAGCATATGCTTCTTAAATTTCTCTATAAGTACAATCTGTCCTTTTGGCTTCAAAGCCTTTTTAACGCGCGTTAATATTTCTTTATAATCATCCATTTCATGGTAAGTATCCAAAATAAAAACAACATCTAAAGAAGTATCAGGTAGCTTTGGATCATTATAATCTCCTAGAATAGTTTTTACATTTCTGATTTTTCGTTTCTCCAGATGTTCATCTAGCTTCTCTAATCTATCTTTTCTAACATCTACTGCAAAAACTTTTCCTGATGCTCCAACCTCCTTAGCTATATGAATCGATAAGTAACCTTCGTGGCAACCTATGTCTGCCACTTTATCACCTTTTTTGATTTCGGCTATCTCCAATATCTTTGACACATTCATCCAGGTATCTCTTTCTTTCCAATCGTTCTCTTTATATTGAGCTTGTCCAAAATGGACTCCAATCAAAATTAGTACTCCCAAAAATTTATTATGCAACTCCATATACCTTCTATTTTATATTTACAGCTGATTGTTTGATGGTTAACCTAATTAAAATATCGATTAATTAAACTTTAAATACTTAATTTATGAAAAGTTTATAATTTATTTACATTTAAAAAGTGATATTCATCTAAGATCTATGTAAGATTACAATGCATTTTTATTCTAATATATTTAGTTAGTAATTCAGTATATGAAAAACGAACTTTTTGCAGCTTTTAAAGTATATGTCTTCACTTGGTTAGTGAGCTTAATTCTTTTTGTTATAGGCGCAATATTAACTGGGCTTACTTTTTCAGAATCTTTACAATATTTCGGAAAGATGCTAACAAGATTAAAATTTGTTTTTGTAATTCACATCTTTTTTATAATACTATATTTATTATTCCTAATTCTTAGATATTTTATTCGGATACAAAAAAAGAAAGGCTCCACAGTGATGCTAAAACATTTTTCTTTAAAATTATTTACTCCTGCACTAGTTCTATTTGGAGTATTCAAATTTATTATAATCAAAAATAGTTCAGAAGACTTTCAATACAACTGGATTTCATCCTTAGAAAACAATAGTGGTATTTCTAAGAATTTATATCAAATTGATAAAAAACATCGTGGAATGACGGTATTTGGTTGGAATCATAATGAGAATAATAAAGATGCTATTGATAACTTAGTTCGATCCAATATAGAATGGGTAGCGGTGGTACCTTTTTTAGACCAAGAAGACGAGGAAACATTAAAAATGAGCACTCCAAAAAAAATTGGTCAATGGTCTCGTAGAGACAGTGTATTTATAAATACAATTACAGAGCTTAAGGATAGAAATATTCACATAATGCTAAAACCTCACCTTTGGTTAAGTTCTGGATGGAGATCTAACGTAAAACATTCCAATGTTGCTAATTGGGATACTTGGTTTGAATCTTACCGCACAAATATGATACATTATACAACTATGGCTGCTAAAACTAACGCGGAACTACTTTGTATAGGTACAGAATTAAAAAGTTCTCTAATGGCCCAACCGGAAAAATGGAAGGATCTAATAAAAGAAATTAAAACTATATATAAAGGAAAACTCACGTATGCAGCAAATTGGGATGACGAATATGAATTCATCGATTTTTGGAATGAACTAGATTATATAGGAGTCCAAGCATATTTTCCGTTAACCGAGGGTTCGAATCCTGATCTAAATACAGTAAAAGAAGGTTGGGAGACACATGTAGAAATGTTAGAATTGTTATCAAAAAAGCATAAAAAACCAATATTGTTTACGGAAATAGGATATAAAAGTGAAGTATCGGCAACCATCAAACCTTGGGAATGGGGTTCAGCACTCAGTATTTTATCAAAACAAAAGTCTGACAAGACACAGCAAATAGCATATCAAGCCCTTTATGAAACATTATGGAATAAAGATTGGTTTGCTGGAACATATATCTGGCAATGGAATACCAGATCAAATAAGGAAAATGCACCTACTAATTTAGATTTTTCTCCAAGGTTTAAACCCGCCGAAAACACTATCGCTAAATGGTATGCCACTGATGGCTCCAATTCAAATTAAGATAAGAACTCAGCAGGATTATTACGTGCTATAATATCAAACTCTTCTACTGTTAAATTACCAGTTGTTGTAGCAACCAAATTCTTCTCTGCAGAATGATTTCTTACCACATAAAAATCAGTACCAAACAAAACTTTCTTTCCTAACTTAGGGTGATTGATAGTTTGTCTTAGTAACGGAAAAATATGTTCATCATGAAGTATGTAACTGATATCTGCATATACATTATCGTGTTGTAACATCATACTACAAATAATTGAATACCAATCTACATACTTCCAACAATCTTCTAGTTTCTTCCAACTTATATTCTCCTGATCAGTTTTTGTATATAAAAATTCTATTCCATGATCGGGATTCTTAAGTAAATCATTACTATATCCATATCTATCAAACTCAAGAAAACGATTCCATTGATCTTCGCCTCCAAAATGAGCAAAACATATTTTCAATTTAGAAAGATCATGGTCCAATTTTGTGTCCAAATCTTTAAACCCAAATAATTTTTTTGTTTCATCACTGCAAGTACTTACATAAATCCTAAGCAACTCTTCTTTTAATAGTATCAAGTAATTTAGAGGGTGTGTAAAATTAAGTGAGAAATCTTTATTTTTTACTTGTGGCAATAATAGAGGGCCATAAGTTGGAGGTTGTAATCTAATTGTCTCTTTAAAAACAGGATGCTCATCCCATTCTTTTTTCTTCGCACCTCGGTAAAATATAGTTCCCTTAATACAATGTGTCATGATAGGAATACCTCGATCGGCAGCATACTTCCATAATGGTAATAATGCTTCATCAAAAGGGTAATATCCCAGTGCTGGATAAATCTTAAATCCATCAAATTTTTTATCTTCTATATATTCTTTTATAAAACAATCCTGAAGTGTTACTTTTCCTTTATCAAATGTAAATTTAAGATGATCTTGTTCTTCTCGGATTCTTCTAGGTTCTGCAAATATAAAAGGAAGTATTTCATTTTTATGTTTTCCTCTTTCTTTGATATCTGCAATTTCCTGCATTTGATGTTTATATGAAAAATTAGGATCCAATTTACCTGCCCCCATATACTCCATATCCATTGGTAAAACAATAAATTTAGTACGAGGCGGATATTGTTTTTTCATTACTGAAAAGATTCTTGTTTGATGTTCATATAGCGTAAAACGTCCTAATAATAAGTACCGTTCTAATAAATCTCGTGTCATTTTTCCTGGTAAAATGGAAAAAAACTTCAATGTTTTACGAAGAATAAACCAAATTAAATTTCTACCACTTTTAAAAAACAAAAACAATATTGTGGCCAGTGCTATTTTAAATATAATATTTTTTATTGGGTATAAAAGGTATATGGATTCCACCCATTCCTTCAATAACAATCCGTATTTGATAACATCATTCTTTTCAGGACTAAAAACAAGAGATAACCACTCAAAAATAATAAACAATACATGATACGTTAATACAAATCCAATAAGTGACAAAGTACCGTTCAGTAATTTATTTCGTCGAAGATTAATTTTTCTTATTACTTTATTTCGCTTTTTTTCTAGATAAGGATCCTGGAATTTTTTATTACTATCCTTTACACTACGCTTATACAGTTTTAATATCAGCGGAGTACTAAGCAAACGATAAAATGGCCAAGGAACAAATGTTTTGGCAAGATAAGGAGGTACATGTTCTCCTTTAAAAATATGGGCGTGGCAGTTTATGATTGGTTTTTTAGTTGAATCACTCATAATTTTTTGATTTAAAAAAGTGCTCTATATTAGTTTATTAGGGGTGATTTTAAATATTTATTTGTACTATTTCCATTCCTGAATCTGGATACATTGTTGTATAATTATATCTGTTTTTCATAAAACTTTCATCCCAAATCTTATTAATCTTGGACTTATAATTAAAAATAAGTTGGACATTGGCTCCGCTAGATTTTAAGATTCTGGCTATAGTTACTTCTTTAGGGTGTTTATAGATTCTTCCATTTGTAGAAATAACAAAATTCTTGCAGTTCACCTTGTCTAACAATTCTGGGCTTGTATTATGAGAACTGGCATGATGTGATACTTTAAAAAGATCTAAATCTATTTTTTCATCTGGAGCTATTATATTAAGCGTATCCAATAGCTGACTAGGAAACGCATCTCCGCAAAACAATACTTTCTTTCCTTCATATTCTGCTAAAAAAGCAATACTACTACCGTTTCCCGCAGACGTATCTTCTTCAAAATTTTCCTGTGATAGTATATCTATATTGGGTATCTCTTCACCTCCAAAGCTATCAATTCCATCATCGGTCTCCTCTTCATCATTAACTGCTAAACCAACACCTGGATACAAATTAGCTTTTCTTACCTCACACTCCCACTTATCTTTAAGTTCTGACAAGTGCTTTGGTGCAGGAGATAGAAGTGTCAGTTGCATACCTCCCGGAAGCGTTACTTTTGGTAACTCTTCATTATCTACTACAATAGTTTTCTTATCAAAATCTCCATTCCAAGATAAATTATGCTTTAATATGGCAGTCGAAAGACGTTCACCTTGTACTGCACCAAAAACTTCTATTTCTCCATTAACTGGTGCACTCAAATGCCCCCAGCCATTAAACCATAAATCACGTATACTAAAAGGTAATTCTTCTTCTTCTAACAATTTAAGAATACCTTCGATATGATCTCTATCTATGTGCGTTACGACTAATAATTCAAGCTTTCTTTCATTTTCAGGGAGTTCTTCCACTAATTTTTTAATACTATGTCTTGTGCCTCCAGTACCCCCATCAATAAGAATACGACTAGGATTATTTTCTGGACCATAAGTTATCCAGATACAATCGCCAAATCTTGCCGGTAAAAATTTGATATTAAACATATATTTATAGTTTTCCTTTTCCCATTCTGTATTTTCTTATTTCAGAATCAAAGTCTTTTTTAGGAAATTTAATATGAATATTTTCTAATTTTTCGTTTATAACTCCGTCCATAGTTCCTTGTCCCTTGAGTTCCTTTGCTGCTTTATAAATAGAATCAAACTTTATTCCTTCATCTGATCTGATACTACCATCAGATTGTATCTTGAATCTTTGGAAAACGGTATCTCCTGTATATATTTCCATGTTATCATCAATAGGATCAAGTACCGTATCTTTTATTAACTCTTTTATAGGAACATCATAGATATATGCTATAAAATCCTTGTTGTGAGGTGTTCCCTTCTTTGCCTTTTTACGAGGTTGCTGAGGATCAATTCCATTAAAAGTAGTGGTAGTTGTTGTCCAGTCTGCGGCTTCAGCGTATTTTTCTACTATTTTTAATGCTTCTTCAATTTCTGAGTCTAAATTATCATTATCAAATAATATTTTTAACCCCTTCCATAATAACCTTAAACCTTCTGTATATAGAGGTATTCCTCTTTTTGTAGCTTCCAGAAAACGTGATTTGATTTCGATAATATCCATATTACCATTATTCCTTCCTTCTTTGATCAATTGCCACGCCCAGATAATTGAACCATCTGACATCCACGGCATCCAATTGGCTAGATTTTCAGCCCAGTTATGTAATCGATCTAATTCTCCGGCTTTTAGTAAATAATACCCTCCTATTGCGGCGGCAGCGGGATCCGACATCTTTCCGTATAACAAGTCTTCTGCAGAAGATGATTTCAGTCCTGAATTGTCATAAAGATCTTGTGCTTTCGATCTAGAATCTTGATTTAGTAAGGTTAAAATAGTTTCTGCGTGCCAGTTTTCTGAAGTTACTGTGACTTCTAAAGGATGTACTATGCTTTTAGGACCTTCATTAGGTCGGATTAGACACATCAAATTGCTATTAGGAGGTAATGCGATTAATCTCCAAGGAATTTTAGGACCTCCTACTTGTAAAAATTGTTGACTACGGTCTACATTTAGTTCATAACTTACACCCTCTTCGTCCCAAGAACTAGATTCTTGAATTGGAATATTAACAACTTTCCAGTTTTCTCCTTCTTTTTTCCATAATCGAATCCAGGCACCTAAATAAATATTATCTACTAAATCTTTTTCTTTATCAATACGGGTTGATAGGTTTTTGGATAAATATGCCCATTCCTGTGTTTCCCTTGGACTTAATCCAGATAAGTTGAACGTTACTTTTCCTATTAAATTAGGCTTCACTATGACAGCTTTCTCCATTTTCTTACCAGAAGCCAATGTAAGCACTACTCCGTAAACTCCCGGTTCTACCTCTAAGTTTTTGTAATTATCATAACTCATCCAAAAAGAATCAATCTCCTCTAGTATAGAATTGAGAATAGTAATCTTCTTAGGAATACGGAAAGAATCATTTCCATGTGTTACAATATGTATAGATAGATTACTCATTTCGGGAACAGTTTATTTTTTCGTTAGTTAATGCGCGTACTAAGGCTAGTGTTTCTCCATTGTTAAATTCCTCACTTTGTGATTCCGTCTGTAATGTATAGTATCCGGCAATCATATCTAATTCCCAAGATTCCGATTTTGGATCTTCTGTAAATTCAGTTTCTCCTTCAAGAGCTTTACATTTCAATTTAGACACATTTGTTGCTTCAGCTGGATCACAAGCCACAGATAGATGTGCTGGAGGTGCTTTACTAAAAGTAATTATACCAGAAGGTTCACTAGCTGTATAGACACATCGCTGTTTATATCCTTCAGTAGATTTAATCATACGAAGAATATTATGAATCTGCATAGCAATATCACCTGTATTTACAGCCCATTGTCCTCCTCTTTTATCCGCTGCATAACCTTGTAAAGCTTTTATAATAGACTGTGTGAAAAAAGAAGGTTTTTTTTGGGGGCCATACGCAGCTTCATTATGTGCTGCTGCTTTCATTGTAAGATCATGTTTGCAATCTGGAGTTGTTAATAAAGGAACATCCAAAGGAATATCAGGAAGATCACTTTGGAGCATACCTGCGTTAATCTTTCTACAAGAATCTATAAAAAAACATTGAGTAGACGCTTTACATGAATGAAATGCATTTCTGGTTTTATTGAAAGTAAAACTTCCATTTAACCAAGGGTTATTAGGATTAGCTCCAAAATCCTCAGTTAACAGATAATGATCTTTTTTTTCTACCCCATGACCACTGAAGAAGAAAATAGCGACATTATCCACATGACTATCGCAACGTTGTTTCCAATCATTATACGCCCGTGAAACATTATCAAAATTTGAGGCTTCAAACTGTTCTCCATCCTCACCTGGAAACGGATCTTTAGGTGAAGGAGAAATCAATAACTCAATACTTCCTAAAGGTTTGACAAATCCTTTTTGTTCATCGTTTTCAATTTCTAGTAAATGATCTCTAAAAGCCAAAGCTGATTTAGGAGGTGATGATAATTGTTTCAAAATACCAACTCTTTCGTAATTCTGAACCTTTTCTTCTGTTCCTTCAGAAAGATAACGATAGCCTCCTACTCCTATAATTAGTACGTGAGTTTGAGCTTCCCCATTTATTTGATCATAAATCAATGCCATATAATAATTAGTGTTTGTATGCGTCATTGTCAGAGAAACATGTAACAAGAAATTATTTCTTATTATCTAACTGAGTACAAATTAGCATTTGTAATTTCTATAATTTTGAATATGTATAACATACCTATTATTGGGTATTTTAGTTAAAACACCCTGTATGTATATGTATTCAAAATCATCAAAGTGTTTTTCACTTTGATACTAATAATTAAAAAATGGGGAAAATATACTTACGATTGAGGACTATCAAAGTAATAAGAAATATTCAGTTAAAAAAATCACTTTGCAATTTTTTAGCAATTCATTAATATACAGTAGCTATAAAATCATAAAAACAGGACTTTAACAAAAAAGCAACCAAAAAGTTGCTTAACTAAACAAATTGATTAAATTTGCAACCATATAGTTGCTTTATTAATTTAAAATCAGATTCAAAATGAAAGATCGTATCACTAAAGAACACATTTTCAAACATTCTATAGACAAAATATGGAATGCCATTTCTAAAGCTGAAGAAATATCTACTTGGTTTATACCTGCAGATTTTAAAGCCGAAGTTGGTTATAACTATAGCTTTAATTCTGCTGATAAAGAAAATTGTTCGCAAATTACAGGTACCGTAAAACAAGCTAGTCCTTATACTTTGATTTACACTTGGATAGTGGCAAATACAGATGTAGAGACTACAGTTACCTGGAAGTTAGAAAAAATCGAAGGAGGAACTAAATTATATCTGGAGCACTCAGGTATTTCTAACTACCCAGTAGACAATGTTATAACCATGTTTAAGAGCTTTAATGGTGGATGGGATAACTGTATCAACCAACTATCTGGATATTTAACACAAGAAGTGCATGCAAGATAAAATCACCAAAATACTAAAGGCAATAGCCGATCCAACTAGGAGAGAAATATTTCACGCCTTGGTATTGGCTGCTACTGCCCTACCCATTACTCAGATTTCAAGTCAATTTGAAATGAGTCGTCAGGGAGTAACTAAGCATCTTAAAACACTTGAGGATGCAGGCTTAGTTCGAATAAATTCTAAGGGGAGAGAACGGTTTTGTTTTGCAGACACAAAACCACTTAAAGAAGTAAATCAATGGTTGAAGTTCTATGAGCAATTCTGGGATGATACACTTACTAATTTAGGATCCTATCTAGATAAAAAGTCATAGAAATAATGGTTAAGAAATTTTAATCTAAACCAAATGCATCATATATCTGTACTTTATTCCACAAAGAAGAAGCCTCTTTAATAAACAAAAGATGTGCTTCTTCTTTTTGATATAAATCCTGCTCCTCTTTAGAAGAAAAAGTAACTACAATTGCATAAGTATATGAATTATCGACTACTTCTCTATCCGTCCCCGCAGGAGTTCCAACAAAGTTAGTTTTTGCATACTTTGATGTTTTCAGAAACTTTGATAATGACTCTTCGAAAAGCTTTCTATCTTCTTCATTCTCTGGATTATTCAGCCAAATATATACTGTATGAACAAAGTTTTTATCAAACTGATTATCATTTGATGTAGAATCTTTACAAGAAATAGCACTGAGTAATAAAATGCCAAAAATTAAATATTGAAATTTTCTATTAATATTAAATCCAGAATTCATTTTATAAAAATCATTAGTTATTCCTTAAAAGTACAAAAACATTACATTCCCTTTTAATTAATGAGTCAGATTTCATAAATCCTATTATATATAGAACCAGAATCTAGTATTAGATTCTGGTTTTGTTTTAAAATATATTTAAAAAATTATTCTTCGGCTTGTAGGTCTCTTAATATACTTTCTGCTTCATCGATATTTTTTCCATAACATTTTTTAGCCCATTTGGCAAAAAACACAAAGAATGTAATTCCTAAAGGAATAAAAATCATCAAAGGCCAAATATTCTTTACACCTGTAAACATATCCTTTCCACCTATGATTTTAGATGTTACCGGTAGTATTAAAAAGATTAATAAAAAACTTAAATAATAAGAGGCTTTCTGAAGAGATTGGAATTGTTTTTTATTTTTAGTGTACTTTATTAAGGTATCCTTATAACTATTTTTGTAAAAATTTATCCCACTCATTTTATTGATAGATCGTAAGGAGAATATTGGTAAAACCAGTAAGATAATAGCTGACAAAATACCAGGTAATATATTATACCAAGTTTCTAATTTAGAAATATTGAATAGAATTAATATCGCTACACTAAAGCAAATAATTGTACCAAATATTTCTGGGTATACTATTTTGTTCCATTTTTTTCTGTACCGTTCCTGTGTCATCATAATTATCATTTTATCAGTTAACTTTTTTTGTTTTTCTAATTGGCCACTTATCTCAGACCATACTTCTTGCATTTCTTCTAATTCCATAGCCCTTATTCTTTTATTATTTGAGTTTTTAACTTTTGCTTGATTCTAGATACTCTAGTTCCTACATTGGATGGAGTCAATCCGGTAATCAAAGCAATTTCCTCATATTTCTTTCCTTCTAAAAGCAATAGAATTAACCCTTTCTCAAGATCACTAAGCATTTTGATATGAGCATATAAAATTCTTAATTTCTCCTCGAATTCTATATTATAGTTTTCTGTTTGCTTTAATACTACTTGATCGATTCCAACTTTATTACCCATTCTTTTTTCCTTCTTAAGTCTTGTGATGGCTGTATTTAGTGCTACACGATACATCCAAGTGCTTATTTTAGAATCTCCTCTAAACGAATCATAGGCTTTCCATAATTGATATACGATTTCCTGATATAAATCCTGTTGATCCTCTGATCGATCAGTATATACAGTAGTTATTTTAAAAATAACACCTTCATTCTTCTTAATTATTCGAGTAAACTCTTCTTCTTTACTCATATTGAGTTTGTTTTTTATTATTAGTATATTATTTATAAAAAAAATCACATAATATTTCAAAAATATTATGAATACGATGAACTAAATATATCCAACACCCTATAAACACTATAAAAATTATTACTAATTAGCGTATGAAAATAACAGCAAAAAAATAATGTAATCCTTAAAGATACATTTACTATAAAAATTAGCGAAGAATTAATTTAGGTGAAAAAGTTAAACAAATAAGAAACCCCACCTCGAATGAGAAATAGGTTTTGTTATTCCAACAAGAGCTTTAAATAAATGAAGGATTACTCTTTAACAACTATAATTGTAGCTTTTACTCCAGTAGTAAGATTCCATTCGTTAGCAGTAACTATATTTCCTAAATCATCATGTAATTGAAATTCTGCAGTATTAGGGCCAGAAGTACCTTGATTTAGTGCTTGGATATCTATTTTATTAAATCCTTTGACAAGGTTAATCTTGAATCCTTTGAAAACAGCATCTAAATAAACGTTAGATTTAATTACGTCGTCATTAATAAAAATTCGAACCAAGTCTCCATCTACCGATTGATGATCTCTATAAATAAGATATACATACTCTGATGTACTTTTAAAATCTCCTAGATATTGATCGGACTTATACTCTTCTTTTATTTCTTTATCCTTTTGAAAATGTTTAGGCACAACTTTAAAACTTGGCTGTAAAAGACCATTATCTCCAGTCATATCAAAAGGTTTCTGTGTTCTATTAAACCGAATCGAATCTTTTGAATTGTTATATAAGGTAAAATTATTTTTAGGTTTAGTCAACCCTGAAGAGATACTGTATTTGCTAGTACTTAAATTACTATTCTCATCAACTTTTAAAGAAGATAAAGGTTTTTCTATTTGTGCATTCATAGAGATCACAAAAAAAACTGCTAATACTGATACATATGTATATTTTATCTTCATAGTTCCTTTATGCATATAAGTCGTTAAAGGTAATCAATCCCTTACTTTTTTTTATTATTTGTAATCAAAAACTCAACCAAACTGGTTCTTTGTCAAGTTAAAAATTAAAAAAAGCTCTAATTACCAAAAAAATACGGTTTCAAACTTGTAAGATAAATCTGATATCTCTTATTTTGCTATAAAATGTTTCAAATGATTTATTACATCATCGGAATTATCCTTTTATTCGGTATTATCTATTTAGGTTATCGATGTTTTATATTAAGTAAAAAACTTAAAAATAAGAACAATGAGTTAGATTCGCTGCTTAGTTCTACCGAGAAAAAGACCCAAATGAACCAAGAATTTATTTCTTCTCTAAGCCAAGAATTAAGAACACCGTTATATGGAATTATGGGTTTAACGAATATTCTAGCTAATGAACACCCGCAATTGGAAAGCAATAAAAATCTTAGATCATTAAAATTTTCAGGAGACTACTTATTAACGCTCATTAATAATGTACTTCAGATTAATGTTTTAGAATCCGAAGAAATTACGCCCATTAAAAAACCATTTAATTTAAAGGAGTTAACTGAAAATATTATAAATTCTTTTAGTTATGCGATCGAAAATAGTGATAACTCATTACATTCAGAGTTCGATCCTGATCTACCTGAAACATTAAATGGCAATCCTGCTATTATTTCTCAGATATTGATGAATCTCATCAGTAACGCCCTAAGGTTTACCAGAAATGGAAATGTTGTTTTCTCGGCACATCTAATCAACAAAAAAGGGAATGTCAATCATATTTCTTTTAAAGTAACACATGATGGAAACGAAGTCTCAGAGGAAGATAAAAAGTCGATATATCAAGAGTTTATTGGTATTGAAAATGTTCAGAAATCATATCTGGGCACCAGTGTTAATTCAACTATAGTAAAAAGACTCGCTAAATCTTTAAATGGCGAAATCATACTACAAAATAATTCTCAATCGGGATCTGAATATGCTTTTGTTGTGGATCTAGAAACATTTAATCCTAACGATGAAACTAATCAAACTGCGGGTAGTAGTGATAGGCAAAAAGTACTAATCGTTGATGATAATAAATTGAATTTATTGGTTGCAGATAAAATTCTTTCAAAAGAAAATTTTGAATGCACCACTATAGACAATGGTTTTGATGCTATAGAATTAGCAAAAGATAATTCTTATGATATTATTCTTATGGATATCAATATGCCAAAACTTAACGGTATAGGTACTACAAAAAGAATTAGAGAATTTGATGGCACAACTCCTGTAATTGCATTAACTGCCGTTGATGTTACTCAATTAAATAGACAAATTATGAGAGCAGGATTAAATGACTACATATTAAAACCTTATGACAAAAGCGTTTTATTAGAAATGATACACAAATATGTAAGGAATTAATAAATTACAATTTCCTGTCCTACATTCAGAACCGAGTTGTATCTAATTTCATTTATTTTACATATTTCAGATACTTCGATATCATGCTTTCTCGCAATCCCATACAAGGTATCTCCTCTCTTTACTATATATACACTTTTAGTAGGAGTTTCATTTGTTATTTCTTCAATATTTGTTTGAACGACAATTTTACTTTTTCTAGTTGACCGATGTGATCTTGGGGTCATCCATTTTTTTGTAACAGCAATATCTTTTGATCTAACTTTAGTCTCTTGATCAAACTCGAAAAGATACTCTGGATGAATACTTTTTCCTTTATATCTCACTTCTAAATGAAGATGGCTGCCTCTGGCATTGCCCGACACACCGCCTTTACCTATAACTTGACCTTTTTCTACAATATCATTCTCTTTTACTAAATATTTAGAAAGATGTGCATAAACAGTTTCCAAACCATTATCGTGACGAATTACAATAGTTTTTCCATGACCTCCATGACGTCTCGCATATCTTACTTTTCCACTAAGCAATGTTCTTACATTATCACCCGTTCTAAGGTCTATATCGATTCCTTGATGCGGCCTACCTCTCCTCCAACCATATCTGGAAGTCACTACCATTTTATGTTCTACGGGTGATGAGAAAACTTCATCCTCAAAATTTAATACAAAAGGATCTATAGACTTTTTTAACCAGAAAACATTAAAAACTGTATTACTCCAGTCTTTATCATAAACCGTTTTGAAATCTTTGGATTCAAGTATATTATTAGAATTAATTCTGGCGATAATACTTTCTTGATTCAACTTATATATTGGTAAGTACGTAATGGTGCCGTCTAACACTATCGTCTTATATCTCAACAATAACTTATCACCATTATTTTCGGTTATTTGTGCAGATGTATTTATAAATGCTACGCAAATTAAAATTCCAAACAGGAATAATTTTCTTTTATTCAAAAACATGAACTTTCAAAAATTTTTAAATTTAAAGTAAAATTGATTCAGGGTTTTGCTTTATAATAAGACGACACATTTTTAATATCGTTACAACAATAAAAAAAATAGTTTCGAATAAGAATCTTTCAATCATACTAGAAAAAACATTAAAGTATTATTATTCAGTTTATTAATAATAACAAAGCAATAAATTTACCGTAAAAATAGTACGGTATATTAATTTTAACAATTTTTTTTAACAATTTTTAAGAATTCGATATGAAAAGTTTAGTAGGTGAAAATATAATAAAACGCACAAGAAGCAGTTTTAGTTAGGTATAAAAGATTAATTAAATAACCATGAAAAAAGTAATCACACTAATCGTATTATCGGGAGTTTTAATGACTACCTCTTGCGTATCTAAAAAGAAGTATCTAGCGCTAGAGACTGATTTAAACAATACTCGAAGTACGTTACAGAAAACCACTGTAGAAAAAGAAGAGTTAGAGTCTAAATTTGCAAAAATCGAAGCTAGAGTTTCTGATTACAATGCAAAAATTAATTCGCTAAGAGAATCTAACGATGAGAAAATGGTAATGGTTGATAACCTTGCCGTAATTTCCAAAAACACTAAAGAGAAGATGAAAGAAACATTGGCTCAAGTAGATCCAGAAAAACTTCAGGGAGCTAGAACCCTTGAAGATTCTATGAATCTTGCCGTTTCTCATAATCTAAAAAGCTCTTTAGATGACAGTTTGAAAGAGGATGAAGATATTTCTATCGATATTGATAATACCGTAGTTATGATCTCTATATCCGATAAAATGTTGTTTAATAGCGGAAGCTATAGAATAAGCAACAAAGCGAATGATGTTTTAGAAAAATTAGCACAGGTTATTAATTCTGAACCTAGTCTTGATGTTATGATCGAAGGTCACACAGACCCAAGAACAATTAGCACTCCTGCATTAGAAGATAACTGGGATCTAAGTGTTAAAAGAGCAACTTCTATTACTAGATTATTACAGAAGAAGTACAATGTGGATCCGGCTAAGTTAATAGCATCAGGAAGAAGTAGCTATCAACCACTAGTTGAAAATGATACTGAAGAAAATATGGCTATTAATAGACGTACAAGAATCGTATTGTTACCCAATCTAGACAAATTCTTTGCGATGTTATCATCGAATTAGAATCATATAAATTTATAACAAAAAGGGATGAGTACTTTATACTCATCCCTTTTTTTGTCTTCAATAATTATTTTAGTTCTGTAATACTCATCAATTTATTATCTAATGTATTAAACAATAAACTATTATCCTTCTGTTGATATTCCTTTGTTTTCTTTTGAAATTTAGACAGATCGTTTAAAAAATCATGTATTCCATCTATTTCAAAATCTTTAAGCATTTTTCCATATTCTAATTTTTCTATATAAGCGCCATTTAGGTATTGTTCAAACTGATTCTTGATAGGAACAGTACAGATAGGTTTATTCAAGAATAATGCTTCTGTTATAAAAGAATATCCCCCATTACAGAAAACGGCTTTAGCTGTTCTAAAATTATCAATAAATTCAGTTTCACTAAATTTCTTCAACGATACATTTCCATGAACTTTTTCTTTATTAAAACCGTACAACAAGAAATTTTCCTCAGGTAGTTTGTTTAAAAGATGTATCATTCTTTTTTCACTACAGGATGACTGATATATTAATATATGATTCTTTATCTCTCGTTTAGCATCCAGAATTTCTTTTCTAATTATTGGTGGGATTAAACAACTATTCTTTTTCTTTACTTTGGTATTAAAAAAGGAGGATATCAAATATTGATTACAATTAGGAAGTTTTGCTTTTACTACCGCTTTTGCTATTTTATAATTCAATTTTTCAGACTCAGGTATATTGACATCTATTTCACCACGATCAATAATCTGCATATTATCGATACTTATTATAGGAACCCTATGATACTTCGCATACAGATAAGTAAAAGATTCAAAATCAGATATGATGATATCTGGTTTAAAATCATCCTGTAGGTCTTTATATTTTTTAAAATTAGTCATTAAATTTTCTGGCGCATGCTTTATGATATCGATGGATGTTCTAGATCTAGAGACGATTCCATCTTTATATGAAAAATGAAATCCTTTTATTTCGTAAGTTTGATCCGGAAATGCTTTCTGAAGAAATTGATATGCTCGATCACTTGATACAATTCTTATATCATGACTTTTAGTCAAATGGGTAAGAATTACTTTTGCTCTTGTTGCGTGCCCCATTCCCTCTCCGGGAACTCCATATAATATTTTCAAACTAAGTAATTATGGTTGTAAAACAGATATTAACCAATATATGTATTAACACTGGTAGTTAATTTACAAGAACTATGAAGCATTTGCTTAAATTTTAATGCCAAATGCTCATCATTAAACTTCATTGCTTCACTGATACTATTAGATAAAATCAACTCTCCTATAAGATATTCTACAAAATAGGTTTGATTATCAGTTAATAACACATATTCAGTCATATTATATTCTCGTTTTCAAGCTAGAATGTGTTTTTAATTATAAATATTAAAAACCTTATATCTATATTATCAAGTTTCAAAGTTACTTTTTATGATTACTACTTTTATCAGTAGGTCTTGTATGTTATCAAATTCTTATTCACAATCACTCCCAAATAAATTATAAAGCCATTTCAAAACAAAATAATCTCACAAAATTTTTGTAACTTATTAAGGTTCAAACTTAAAACCTCTTGACCATGAAAATATTTGTATTGATTATTCTCGGATTATTTTCTACTACCACTATTAAAAACACTAATTCTACTCCCTCAATTGATGTCTATAATCTCGAAGGCGTATGGAATCTAAAGCATCAGTTATTATATGACCAGAATCAAGTTTCGGATACAATATTTAATACCAATGGATACCGCCAGGTAAAAGTCTACAGTAAAGGAAAAGTGATGTGGACTCGATTTGATCCAGCTGATAGCAATGAATGGTTTGGGTACGGATCATACGTGATTAAAGGTAATATATTAGAAGAAAGATTAGAATATGCCTCAGGTCCTATGATGAAAATTATAGACACAATTCAGGTTTTCAAATTTGAACTAGTAATGGATAAAAATTCCTATCAGCAGATCACAGTAGATGAAAATGGACAATATTATCAGTCTGAAAACTACATAAGAATCGAATGACCTGTTAATAATCCTGACAGATAAGTTAGGTACCTAAATCTTTTTATATAAAATCATTTCTTCATAAAGTATTAAAAAATAAAGGGTGTTACCCCACTAATAAGGGTTTTTCACCCCTTTTTCTGCTTATTATTTCATCTTATTTTTGAAAACAATAAAAAGGGTATAATTCTATACTCTAGTTATGTTCCTATCCTAAAATTATTTCTATTACAGCCTCTTTATTAAAAGGTTTCTAATAGAATATCCCTCTGAAACCTACTTTATGAAATAGAAAAACTATTTCATCTGTGAGGTGTTAAAATACTATTGTTTCGCTACTTTTTTTGATTTCACCGTAGCGTTACTATACTAAAATCATGAAAAATCTAATATTTATTGAGTCTCAAAACTTAATAACCAAGTTCTATTGTATAAAGTGAATTCGAATAATTATTCTGTAAAGAACATTAATAATCAACCACAACTAAATATATTAAAATGAAAAAAATTAAATTATTAGCACTTTGTGCAATTGTTCTGGCAATTACATTCTCTTGCCAAAAAAAAGAAATTACTGAAGAAGCGCAGGAAATTGTTCTTGAACCTACTAAAGAACAGCTTAATAAATTATTGAGTATGGGTATAAACATTGATGATGTTTCTATAGAAGAAATCACCAATTTAGACGGAAAAACTTGTAAATACCTAGTATCTGGAGATATACTAGTACTTATATCAGACTTAAATTCGTATCCTGAATTAAAATCTTTGGATGGAGGTGACAAACAATATAGAGACGTAAACATAGTATCTCCTGCTAATAGAAATATTAATATTCTTGGGTATACTGGCGGTAGTTTTGCACTAACTTCAAAAATGCAAACAGCACTAAGCTGGGCAGTTAATAATTATAATGCATTACCTAATACTCTTAATTTTAATCTAACATTTGGCACAAACTTTGGCCCAGCAGATATTGTAGTATATAAAGTAAATAATGCTGGTGGTGGCGGAAGTGCAGGTTTTCCAAATGCTCAAGGTGAACCGTACAAATGGATAAGAATAAATTCTGGAACAGATACATTTAATGTAAACGTAAATGAGCATGTAATTGGGCACGAAATTGGGCATTGTATTGGACTAAGACATCAAGACTGGTATAATCGTCAAAGTTGTGGTTACACTGGTTCACTACCTGCAGAACCGCCTGCTATTTGGATTCCAGGCACCCCTATTTCGTCATTTGCAGATTCTTTAATGCTAGCATGTTTTGGGCCTAATGAAGACGGTGAATTCACAGATACAGACAAAACAGCTTTAAACATATTATATTAGATATTAAGGCTTAATCATATTACTCGAAACCACATACTTTAATTATATGTGGTTTTTCTTTTATCTAAATGTCTACACCAAAGTAAACTGAAAAAGTATGCACTATTAAACCTTTTAGAACTTATAAAGTCATATTACAGAACATTAAAATTTGAACTATGAAAAATTTAGGAATACAAAAAATAGCATTGCCATTCTTCATCATTATCTTTTTAGTAGGAAGTAGTTTTACGTCAAACATTGTAAAATGGGAACATTTAGGTTCTAGAACCGTAAACTATAAGATAGATCGTGATGTTATAAAAGTAACTGCCATAGACGGAGCATTTAAAAAGTTAAAAGTAAAGATCACTAATGGCTCATTAAACATGCATAGAATTGTGGTGGAATATGAGAATAGAGAAAAACAAGTTATTCAAATTAGAAAAAACTTTAAAAAAGGTGAAGTAACAAGACTTATTGATCTAAAAGGTAATAAACGAATTATAAGAAATATTACTTTTTTCTACGATACTAAAAATCTATCCAAAAAACGAGCAAAAGTTCACGTTTTTGGAATGCACTAATAACTACATAATAATATTCTGAGTCTACATTGGTTATAATATATCACGTAAATACTTACTTTTTCAATTAGACTCAGGTTTATTATTTTTCTGTATACTTTTCTAATCTATTTGATAATATCCACATTTCAGATACGCACCTTCTGGAAAAGTGATAGGATGATCAATATCGTGATATGTCTTATCTAATAATTTAAATCCTTTTCCAGTATTAGAAATATTTTCTTCACAAATTTCAAAAAACTCTTCTGCTACTACTCTTGATGAACAAGAAGCTAAGACTAAAATTCCTTTAGTTTTTACCAATTGCGCACCAAGTTTAGTCAATCTGGCATAACTGTTTTTAGCTTTTTTAATTTCACTTTCTCTTTTCGCAAAAGATGGTGGATCAATCACAACAACATCAAATTTCTTTTTCTGATGGATTAACCCCTGTAAACCTTCAAAAGCATCCGAGACCATAATAGTATGATTTCCTGAATGTTCATTTAAAGAAGCATTATCTTCTGCCATTTCCAATGCTTGTCTACTAATATCCAAACTTATAACTTCTTTTGCATCACCAGCTAAAGCATGAATAGAAAATCCACCTGCATATGAGAAAACGTCTAATACTGTTTTTCCTTTAGATAAATCTCCTACTCGTTTACGATTATGTCTATGATCCAGAAAATAACCAGTTTTATGTCCTTTAATTACATTAGCAGAAAATAAGACACCATGTTCTTTAAAAACTACAACTTCATTCTCCAGATTTCCATAAATTATCTTACCATCTTCCAGACCATAAGTCCCCCCTATCGTTTGTAAAGACCTACTTAATCTAACCACAACCGTTTTGCAATTAGATTGTTTAATCAAATGAGGGACTATCCAATTAAGATATGGAAACCAAATATGAGAATATAATTTTATAACCAAAACCGTATCATAAACATCCGCTATAAAACCAGGCATCTGGTCATTCTCACCAAACAATAATCTATAGCTATTCGTATCAGTCTCTAGTAAAGGTTTCCTTATAGCATAAGCTTCCAGTATTTTATTACCAAACCAATCACTATTAATCTGTGCAGCTTTTTTAAACTGGATCAGTTTAATCCTAATTGGAGAGTGGGGATCATATAGTCCTATGGCCAATATTATATTCTTTTTATGATCGTATATAATAGTTAAGTCACCGGCATTTCCTTTTACATTTTGTTTAAGAATACTGTTTTCAAAAATCCAAGGATGTCCACGTTTCACCATCTTTTCTGCAGAAGGTTTGAGTTTTATTGCCAATCTTTGAGTCTTTATATCAGATACTATATTCATAGTCTGCAAGATTAATGATATTTTTTAGCTTATGGGAATATATGACAAAAAAAACGGGATTGCTTTTAACAATCCCGACTAACCAAAACTCTTTAGCTAATGAACCTATCGAGGAATACTATAGGTGTGACATTTCAAAATTAGGTTTTAAAAGTTTTTCACGTGTAATATATATGTTGGTTGATAAAAACATGTATTGAAAAACAAAGTCTGGTTTACGGAATAAAAGTAAGATATTTATACAACTTTTTGATGCGCGTAAACCTCAAAAAAAGTGGACTAAAATGGTTGATTTACCCTATAAAATAAGAAAAGCGCTCATCCCAAGTAGTATCAGGATAAACGCTCAAAAAATATTGTTCGAACTTGTAATTATTAGTAAAGTAAATTACGTTTTTGATTGCTAGTTAAATATAATACTTCATTTTAAAAGTACCCATCCCAAGATGTATAAGGATGAACCCCCTTTCAATATCAATTCAACTTTTGATGATCTACTAAAATATAGTGTTAATTTCTCTACTGTTTACATATATGACGAGCATTGTTAAAATTTGTTACATATTTATTCTATTTTTTTTTAAGTAATTATCTAAAAATCATAAATATGCAATAGAATCAATAGATTCAAGCGTTTAATTATTTAAAAAAAAGATCTATTAGGTTTTTAAAACCTAATAGATCTAATATTCGTTGGCAACAGATAATTTTTCAATATTTACTCTGAAAACAATTTGAATAAACGTTTTTTTTGTTTTAAGTTAAATATCTGTAATTACATTATAATCTATTAATTGATTATAGTTTTTTAGCATTATTAACCTTGCCTTTAGTCAATGCTAATTCTAATACTTCACTCATTTCTTTTACGTAGTGAAATTTCAATCCTTTAAGATATTCTGATTTTATTTCTTCAATATCTCTTTTATTATCTTCACAAAGCAATATTTCTTTGATATGTGCTCTTTTTGCAGCTAGAATTTTTTCTTTAATCCCTCCTACTGGCAATACCTTACCTCTTAATGTAATCTCTCCGGTCATCGCAATGCTCTTTTTTACCTTTCTTTGTGTAAATAATGATACTAACGAAGTTAACATCGTTATACCCGCACTTGGTCCATCTTTGGGAGTTGCTCCTTCTGGAACGTGAATATGAACATTATAGTTACTAAAAATATCCTGATTGATTCCTAGTATATCTGCATTTGCCTTAATATATTCCATAGCAATAGTGGCAGATTCTTTCATCACTTTACCTAAGTTACCAGTTATTGTAAGGTTTCCTTTTCCTTTAGAAAGAATAGATTCTATAAACAAAATATCACCTCCTACACTCGTCCAAGCTAAACCTGTTACTACACCTGCTACCTCATTGTTTTCATATTTGTCACGCTCTAATCTAGGAATTCCAAGTACTTCTATAACATCTTCATTACTAACCTTTACATTGTATGAATCTTCCATTGCAATGTTCTTAGCTGCATATCGCACCATTTTTGCTATCTGCTTTTCTAAGCCTCTTACTCCTGATTCTCTAGTATATCCCTCTACGATCTTTTCTAATTGAGCTTTTCCTATTTTAAGATGTGACTTATCTAATCCATGTTCTACCAATTGTTTTGGAAGTAAATGTTGTTTTGCTATTTCTACTTTTTCTTCGATTGTATATCCAGTTACATTAATAATCTCCATACGATCACGTAATGCGGGTTGTATCGTATTCAGGCTATTAGAAGTAGCTATAAACATTACTTTAGAAAGGTCAAATCCCATTTCTAAGAAATTATCATGGAACTCAGAGTTTTGTTCAGGATCCAAAACTTCTAATAAAGCGGAAGAAGGATCTCCTTGATTTCCTACAGAAAGTTTATCTATTTCATCTAAAACAAATACAGGATTACTAGTTCCTGCTTTTTTAAGACTTTGAACAATTCTACCCGGCATCGCACCGATATACGTTTTTCTATGCCCTCTAATCTCAGCCTCATCACGCAATCCCCCTAACGAAATACGAACATATTCTCGACCTAGCGCTTCTGCAATAGATTTCCCTAAAGAGGTCTTACCAACTCCTGGAGGTCCATACAAACATAATATTGGAGATTTCATATCATTACGAAGCTTCAATACTGCTAAATACTCGATAATACGTTTTTTTACTTCATCTAATCCATAATGATCACGATCAAGAATTTTCTTTGCACGTTTCAGATCAAATTTATCCTTACTAAACTCGTTCCAAGGTAAATCTAGAAATAGATCAAGATAGTTTCGTTGAATAGAGTATTCCGCTACCTGCGGATTCATACGCCGCATTTTAGATAATTCTTTGTCAAAGTGATTCTTTACATCTTCATCCCACTTTTTATCCTTACTACGGGCTTGCATCTCCTCTATTTCATCTTCATGTGATACTCCGCCAAGCTCTTCCTGAATGGTTTTCATCTGTTGATGAAGAAAATATTCACGTTGCTGTTGACTCATATCATGCTGCACCTTGTTTTGAATATCATTTCTAAGTTCCAATTTCTGAAACTCTAGATTCATATACTTCAGTGTAGCAAGTGCTCTATCTTTTATACTATTTATTTCTAATATTTTTTGTTTCTCATCAACAGGTAAATTAAGATTAGAAGAAACAAAATTGATCAAAAAGGAATTGCTTTCTATATTTTTTATAGCAAAAGATGCTTCAGAAGGAATATTAGGACTTTCTTTAATAATCTCTAAAGCTAATTCCTTAATAGAATCAATAATTGTATTAAATTCCTGATTCTCCTTAGAAGGCCTATTTTCAGGAACTTCTGATACTTTTGCTCTGATATAAGGGTCTTCTTCTAAAATTTCATCGATCTTAAACCTCTTTTTACCTTGTAAAATAACGGTAGTATTTCCATCAGGCATCTTAAGAACCCTTAAGATTCTTGCCACTACTCCAACTTTATTTATATCTTTTGATGTCGGATTTTCTACATCTTCTTCTTTTTGAGAAACGACACCAATAGTTTTATTTCCATTATTGGCTTCATTTAGTAGCTTTATTGATTTATCTCTACCAGCTGTTATAGGAATTACCACACCAGGAAAAAGCACCGTATTTCTAAGTGGTAATATAGGGAGAGTTTCTGGTAAATCTTCTTTATCTATTTCCTCCTCGTCTTCAGGAGTCATTAAAGGTATTAATTCGGCATCTTCATTTATTCCTTGTAATGACAAACTGTCAAGAGTTGTTAATTTGGATTTCGTCATAAGTATATATCAAAGTCATTTTGTCATTAAGTCAAAACAACATTCTTTAAAAATTAAATAAAACTGATTTTAGAATCAATAATAATAACAAAATAAGCCATTTATAGTTGATTCTATTTAGATATTTCAATTGTTATGCCATAAACTTCAAAAAAATATTTTTAAAACTGTAACAAAGTGTATCTATCCATATCTTTATATAAAGTAAACTGAAGTTTTTGACACTAACCAAACTAAATACCGAGCAACTGGTAGAAAGATGCCGTAAGTCCGATCAGGGAGCGCAAATGGAAATTTATAATCGATATTATAAAGTTATGTACAATAGTGCCTTTAGGATTATAAAGGATTCTGCAGAAGCTGAGGACATAATGCAGGAGGCTTTTCTAACAGCATTCACAAAGTTATCAATGTTAGAGGACGGTAAATTGTTTGGAGCTTGGTTAAAAAAAATAGTTATCAATTCGAGTCTTACAATATCTCGTAAGCGTAATATTTATGGTGAGGTCCCTTTAGAAACCGTAGAATATGCACTTACAGATGAAACAGAAGGGGTTGTAAGAGAAGATTTAACCAGTGTTAAAGCGAATGCCGTTTTAAATACATTAAAAGAATTAAAAGAAAGTTATAGCACTGCATTATCATTACATTTAATAGAAGGATATGATTATGAAGAGATCTGTGAAATTTTGAATATATCATATTCTAACTGTCGTACACTTATTTCTCGCGCGAAAGAAAGTTTACGAAAAAAATTATTAGTTGCATGAAAACCGAAGATGAAATAGAGAAATTATTTGAACGCATGGAAAATCAACTTGATGTATTTGAACCATCAGATGATCATAAATTACGTTTTTTAGAAAAACTACACAAGCAAAATAAGGTAGTTACATTACAACCTAAGAAGCGAAATTGGATGAAGCCACTGGCTCTAGCTGCCTCTATTGCAATGCTTATAGGCGTGATATCGGTAGCTCCTATTTTTAGTGATAATGAGAAAGCCGATTTAGCAAGTGTTTCTCCACAAATGGAGGAAACCCAAAATTTCTTTACAGTTGCAATTAAAACTCAACTGGAAGAAATAGACAAAAATTCATCTGCAGAAACAACCGAATTAGTTATTGATGCAATGAGACAATTAGAAAAATTAGAATCTAGTTATGAAATTCTAAAAAAAGATCTAGTAGAAAGTAGTAATGATAAAAGAGTAATCAGCGCGATGATTAAGAACTTTCAGAAACGTGCTTCTTTACTAGAAAAAGTGTTAGAAAAAATTAACAATGTCAACAAATTAAAATTATCAGAAAATGAAACCAATATACTATAAAATAATATGCTTATTATTTCTTGTTCCTGCAATCTCGCTTGGAAATGGAGATGTTAGAAAAAAAGGGAAATATACCAAAGAAAAATCACTCAAAAAAGAATTTACTGTAAACAGTAATGCTTTACTAAAAATTAGTAATGACTATGGGAATCTCGATATTACTTCTTGGGATAAAGATAGGATTGTTATGGAAATTAATATAAAAGTTAATGGAAATGATGAGGAAAAAGTAATAAAAAAATTAGAAAATATAGATGTAATTTTTGAAGCTAGCTCACAATTAGTTAGTGCAAGAACAACTTTTGATAAAAATGAAAAATCATGGTGGTCAAAATTTTCCAATGATTGGGGCGGGAATAATTTAAAATTAGAAATTAACTATACCGTAAAAATTCCTGCTACTAACAACATAAACCTTAACAATGATTACGGAAGTATTACGCTTGATAAAATTAAAGGTAATGCAAAAATCAACTGTGATTATGGACAGATAATTGTTGGTGAATTAATGGGAAATGATAATTCTATAAATATAGATTACACAAACAATAGTACCATTAGATATATGAAAAATGGAAAAATCAACGCTGATTATTCTGATTTTACTTTAGAAAGAGGTGATGAAATTCTGCTCAATGCGGATTATACACAATCTAAGATAATGTCGGTTAAAGAACTTAATTATAATTGTGACTATGGAAGTTTAAAAGTTGAGAATGTCGGAGTATTTAAAGGAAATGGAGATTATCTGGATACAAATATTGGAAATGTAAGTAATAGTGTAAACATCAACACTGATTATGGTTCTATTGATATTAAAAATTTAGAGTCTACAACCAAAAACGTAACAATAAGAACTGATTATACTGGTGTTGATATCGGTTATAGCAGTAATCTGAATTTTGACTTTGTTATTAAAACTTCGTATGGTGGAATCAACCTTGATGACGACATCAGTATTATGAAAAAGAATAAAGAAAACTCCAGTAAAGATTATCAAGGGTATCGAGGACAAAAAAATAGTGGAGCTACTATTAGCATTTCTACCAGTTATGGTGGAGTAAAACTTATAAAAAATTAATCATCAAATATTCAATCAATTATGAGAACAGTAACAATCATTTTAGGCTTAGCATTATGTAGCATTACATCAGTAAACGCACAATGGTGGGGAAAAGGTGAAAAAGTAGAAGGAAATGGTAATGTAGTAACCAAAACCAGAAATCTATCCAGTTATGATCAAATAAAACTAAAAGGTAGTTTAGACGTAGCGCTGGTAGCTGGAACAGAAGGAAATATTAAAATTGAAGCAGAAAGTAATCTAATCCAACATGTAGTTACCGAAGTTGAAGGTGATATACTAAAGATTTATGTAGAAAAGGATTATTATCTAAAACCAAGCAGAAATAAGATAATATTAATCACCGTTCCTTTTAAAGATATCTCTAAAGTGAGTTTATCTGGCTCTGGTGATATTTATTCTGAGGATATTATCAAAGCTAACTCCTTTGAAACAAGAGTTTCTGGTTCTGGAGATGTTCGATTAGCAGTAGAAGCAAATGAGCTGGAAGGATCTGTTTCTGGAAGCGGAGATCTAACACTAAAAGGATCAGCAGAAAATCTAGAATTTAATGTGACTGGTTCTGGAGATGTAAGAGCTTATGATTTAAAGGCAAAAAATGTGGACGCATCTGTGACTGGTTCTGGAGATATTAAACTAACATCTACATATTCACTAAAAGCTCGCGTTACAGGTTCTGGAGATATTGATTATCAAGGAAATCCAGAAAAAGAAGATAAAAAGGTTTCTGGATCTGGAGATATAACAAAACATTAAAAAGAAGCATATTTCAATAATTCGAAACTGCTTAGGGAGTTTAGCTTCTTAAGCAGTTTTTTTTACGTATAATAATCTTTACTTTTGTATATAACTTTTTTATTAAGTTATAAGTAATACTCATCATAAATTAAAAGGTTACAGCTTTAATTTACCCCAAAACAAGAAGTACATTTTGCATTTTTTATCTAAAAAAGAAATTCCACTTAAAGAATTCATACCCAAAGGTTATGTAGATATGCATTCACATTTGCTACCCGGAATAGATGACGGAGTAAAAACAGTGTATCAGTCTGCATTTATTATTGAACAATTTGAGAAACTAGGCGTAAACAAAATAATTACTACACCTCACGTGATGCAAGATGTATGGCCCAACACCTCAGAGGTTATTACATCTAAACATACCGAAATGCGAAAAGTATTGTCCTCTCTAGATATTGAAGTATCATTAGAATCCAGTGCGGAATATATGCTAGACGATCTCTTTTATAAAAGAATAAAAAACAAAGATATTATACCATTGCATCAAAAATATATCTTGGTAGAAATGTCTACTTTTAATCCTCCTATTAATTTAGATGAAATACTGTTTGAAATTAAATTGGCCGGTTTCACTCCTATTCTAGCTCATCCAGAGCGTTACTCTTTCTACAAAGATGATATCAATAAATTTATAAAATTAAAAGAATCAGGTTTTTTATTTCAACTTAATTTACTTTCTATCTCAGGTTATTATGGTGAAAAAGTGAAAGATATGGGGATGAAATTACTGACTGAAAACCTTTTTGATTTTGCTGGTTCTGATGTACATAATCACCAACAGTTTGAAGTCTTAGAAAAGGGATTTACTGCGAAATACGCATCTAAAATATCTGAATTAATGAAAAACAACCGTTCTTTTAGTTAGTCCTTTGCTCCATATCCGTACCCATAACCATAACCAACTTTATCCCCAGCAGCATTAAGAAGGACTGCCATATTAGGCAAGCGTTTTTCTCTATAAAAGTTTTCAGGTACTTGTAAAATTCTTTTATCTGAATAATTTTCTCTTACAATATATATACTTAGATCTGCAAAATGACCAATTAACAGTGTATCTGTTACTAAACTAACAGGTGCTGTGTCTACAACAATATAATCATAGTTTTCTCCTAAATATTCAAACATCTCTTTCACTCTATCATTCATTAGAAGTTCTGCAGGATTAGGAGGGATAGCTCCTGAAGGAACTACAAAAATAGGATCATTTTCACCTTGCTCATATATAATATCTTCAGGTTTAATATCCAAATTCATAATGTAATTAGTAAATCCTGGGGTGTCTTTCCCCTTTGGCAATTCAAAGAAATTATGAAATTTTGGATCACGAAAATCAGTCCCTAAATATGCTATTTTTTTGCCTGAAATAGCTAAGGTCTTAGCTAAATTAGATGAGACTAATGTCTTACCTTCTCCGGAAATAGTAGAAGTTACAAATATAACTTTACCTGTTTCCTTATTAGTTCCAGCCATTAAAAAACCTAAGTTAGTTCTAAGAATTCTAAAAGCCTCTGCTACAGATGATCTGCTGTTTCTAGAAACTACTATTTTACTTTTCTTATTTTTCGTTTTTGGGATAGCCCCTAAAATTGGCATGGAAAGCACACTTTCTAAATCTTCTCTTGAGTTTACTTTAGTATTAAATAAATCCAATAAATAAATTATTAAAAAAGGAAGTACTAATCCTAGAAATATAGCACCAAAATAGATCATTTTCTTGTTAGGAGAAACCGGATACGAACCCAAGGTAGAAGCCCTATCAATAACCCGTGCATTAGATAATGTAATATGACTTGTGATTTCCGCTTCCTCACGTTTTTGTAGTAAATAAAGGTACAGTTGTTCTTTAATCCCCTGTTCACGACCAATGGCTGTCAATTCTTTTTGTCTTAGCGGAGCATTATACAATTGCCCACTAAAGTATTTATCCTGAGTTCTTAAACTATTTAAACTTATACTTATAGAACTTTTAGCTCCATTTAAACTAGCAATTAGTCCTTGGCGTAATGAACCAATCTGTTCATCTATATTAACTACTACTGGGTTTTGCTCGCTTGATGACTTTAATAATCTTTTTCTTTGGCTTATCAATCCATTGTATCGCGCTACAGTTCCGGATACAGATGGATCATCAAATCCAAGAGTTGAAGGTAAAATATCATATTTTCCATCCTGACTTAATACAAAACGTCTAGTAGACTCTATTTTTCTTAGTTGAGTTTCTAAGCTATTAATCTCCTGAATATTCCTAGAATCAATGTCAGCAACGCGCTGAGTTTGAGCAGAAACATCATTAGTTAATCCAAATTTAGACTTATAACCTGCCGCTTCATCATCAACCTCAGATAAATCTCCAGAAATAAGTTCTAATCTTTCATTTATAAAATCGGCAGTTCTTGCAGAGGTTTGTTTTTTATTTTTAATCGTATATTTATTATACTCTTCTACCAAATCGTTTATAATATCTTTGGCCTTCTCTTTAACAGGGTCATTTAGAGACATTCTTACAATTGAAGATCCTTTTCCAATCGTAGTAACAGATACTCTATTTCTGTAATTTTGGGCAACAATATTAACGGGAGTTATTTTAATATGAATTATATTTCCCTTATTAGAAGTGATGTCTTCAATACTTGGAGTAATGATAATATCTCCAACACTAGTGTTTATGGTCTTACCAAAAGAATGATCACTAATGTTTTTCCCCTCCTTATCCACAAATGAAAAAGAAGTTTCTGAATTAATAAGTACTCTAAAGCTTTTTGATTTGGTATGTACAATCGAATCTGCAGATAAAAAATTAATCTCTATCAAAGATTTAGGATAATTTTCTGATTCAAGTACTCTACCTTTCGTAAAATACTGAACGTTTAGTTTCAGGTTATTTACAACATTAGTTAATAATGTTCTTGATTTTAGAATCTGAATCTCATTTTCTATTTTATTTTGCGAATCATCAAGTAAACCAAGGTCTTTAAAAGCAGATAGTTCAGATTCACTAACACTTTCTTCTTGGGATATCAGAATGGTTCCAGAAACATTATACTTTGGAATCGTGTATCTTACGTATAAATATGCTAACGTCCCGAAAACCAACACACTTAGCAAAAACCAGTACCATTTCTTTACATATTTTAGAATTTCATCTCTGAAATTGAAACTAGACTTCGGTGTATTCACGGGAGTATTATTATCAGAATTCGTATTAGAAATCATAAATTTTCTATCTTAAAAAAAGTGCTAAAGCTGCTAGACCCACACTTATAACACTTAAAACAACTCCCACTGTATTATCTCTACCTTTAGAATTTTTTACTTGAGTCTTATTTGGTTCTATATATAATACATCATTTTGTGCTAAATAATAAACAGGTGAATCAAAAATTGATTTGGAAGTGAGATCAACCTTATGATATGTATTCACACCATCATTTTCTCTAATGACCATCACATTACCTCTTTTCCCCATAATGGTAAGATCTCCTGCTAAACCAATAGCTTCTATAATTGTTACTCTTTCATTAGGAATGGTAAATGATCCTGGTCTATCAACTTCGCCAATAACTGTAATCTTAAAATTTTTGAGTCTAACATTTACTATAGGATCTTTTATATAAATTCTCAACCGTTCTTTTAACATATCTTTGACCTGCACTCGAGTCAATCCTGCTATTTTTAATTTTCCAATAACTGGAAAATCAATAGTTCCTTCTTCATCAATAAGATATGTAGGTTCTGTTCCACTCGTTACACTCGCTGTAGCAGTAATTTCTCCTGATGGGGGAGGTAAACTAGCACCTTGCATTAAATTAAAAGGTCTGGCTGCATCCATATCTGTTGCAGAAACCAAAATACTAACAACATCATCTACTTTAAAAACAGGAGTAAATGAGTTCGTCGATTTTATCTTTTCTAAATCTTTAGAATTCTGAAAATACACCACATCAGTAGGGGTTTTACAGGAAAAAATAAATATTGATATTACTAATAAAAGTAAAAACTTATATAAGTTCATATTTTTTAAATTCTTTAGGGCATTTTAATAAGCAAACAAAAATATGATAATATTCTCGTTTATTACAACAATTTTAAAAGAAGACTAGACTAATACTTTCCCTTTTTTACTATTAATTTCTTCGTTCTTAATATCGATACTTTCGAAAGTAGAATTCTTAGAAATAAATTCAGGTACTATCTCTTTTAGCTTCCCGACAATTTGATGATCCTGATTAAATAAATTCATAATGCAGAGATCATCAATTTTATCCATTACTAAATGACAATCTGCATCATCAAATTTACTAATCATAATTTTTTTATGGTATGTTGGTAAGGTATTCTCTGTATCCGCTAATAGTTCTTCATATAGTTTTTCTCCTGGTCTTAATCCGGTGATCTCTATATCTATATCATTAGGATAGTTAAGTCCCGATAGTCTAATCATTTTTTTAGCTAAATCGAATATTTTCACCGATTCACCCATATCAAAAATAAAGATCTCACCACCATTACCCATTGTTCCTGCTTCAATAACTAATTGAGAAGCTTCTGGTATCGTCATAAAGAAGCGAGTAACATCTTTATGAGTTACAGTAAGAGGCCCACCTTTATCTATTTGTTTTTTGAATAAAGGAATTACAGAACCGTTAGATCCCAAAACATTTCCAAATCTTGTAGTAATAAATTTAGTCTTGCTTCTTTTATGTAGACATTTTATATACATCTCTGCAACTCTTTTGGTTGCTCCCATAACATTGGTTGGATTCACGGCTTTATCGGTTGAGACAAAAACAAATTTATCTACACCAAACTCCGACGATAAATCTGCTAATTTCCGCGTACCTAAAACGTTTATCTTAATTGCTTCACAAGGATTATTTTCCATTAACGGCACATGCTTATATGCAGCGGCATGGAATACCATATTAGGTCTAAATCTCTTAAAGATCGTTTCTATACGCTGGTGATCCCTAATATCGGCAACAATCGGCGTAAAATTATTAACTCCTTTACTTAACAACTCTTGCTGTAAATCATATAAAGGTGACTCTGCCTGATCCACTAGGACTAAGTGTTTATAACTATAAAAAGACGCCTGTCTAACAATTTCACTTCCAATAGAACCTGCTGCACCAGTAATCAAAATTACCTTATCATCAAGTTCTTTTTTAATGTTTTGGTTTTCTAATGCAATTGGAGCTCTATCTAATAAATCTTCTATCTGGATTTGTTTGATCTGAGAGACATTTAATTTCCCATCAATCCAATCATTAATTGCAGGAATAATCTTAACCTTCACGGAGAGCTTGAGTAAATTATCCGAAATTTCTGATAAGCGCTGTTTATCAATATGAGGGATTGATACAATAATCTCAGTTATATTATTTTTTGTAATATACCCTTGAGTAATCGTTTTCGAACGGTGAACAGTAATACCGTTAATTGTTTTTCCAACTTTTTGAGGGTTATCATCTATAAAACCAACTACGGTAACAGACTTATGTGAGTCATTTGTAATAGCTGCCAAGGTTATTAAACCTGAATCTCCTGCTCCATAAATCATTACTCTAGAAGAATCCCCAAGTTTTGACTTTACAAAATGGTAACAATATTTAAATACTAATCGACTAAGGGTTAAATTAATAATATTTAATAGGTAATGCACACAAATAATAGATACAGGAATGTTAAGAAGCTCTGGAATCAAAGATAATCTACTTGACACCATTAAAGCTCCACTTAAAGAAATTACTACTGTAACTGCCAAAAACAAATTATATGCATCCCTCATTCCAGTATGTCTTACTACTCCTTTATGGGAACCTATCATCAAGAAACTAATTGCAGCTATAGCTATCATTACCGGTATTTGATAAATGAAATTTGTCTTATCAAAATCAAGGGTTATACCAAACCTAACCACATATGCTAAAAAGAAATTAAAGATCGTAATTGCAATATCGATAGATAACACTACCCATTTTGACGCATGCTTATGTGAATTATTAATTATGTAGTCCTTAATCATCTCAATATATTTTTAATTACCGATACAATTCTAAATAAATCTTCTTTTTTAAGATTAGACCCGCTGGGTAAGCAAAGCCCTCGATCAAATAGGTCGTCAGAAATTCCATTGAGGTAAGCATCACAATCTGCAAAAACAGGTTGACGATGCATGGGTTTCCATAGTGGTCGTGATTCTATGTTTTCTTCTGCCAAAGCTAATCTTAGACCTTCTCTTAATTCATAAGATGTGGTCTCTATACAAGTCAGCCATCTGTTAGAGTGAAAACCAGTAGGTTCTTCCAAAAATTTAATTTCAGCAGAGCTACTCAGGTTATTTTTATAAAAATTAAAGTTATCTCGTCTGTTGTTTACATGCTCCTCTAAAACCTGCATCTGCCCTCTTCCTATTCCAGCAATTATATTACTCATTCGATAATTATGCCCAATTTCGGTATGCTCGTAATGCGGAGCATTATCTCTAGCTTGAGTGGCAAGAAAAATAGCTTTCTCTTTATGTTCAGGCGTTTTGGCTATTAATGCTCCACCACCTGAAGTAGTAATAATTTTATTTCCATTAAAAGAAAGTATAGCAATATCTCCAAAAGTTCCACACTTAACACCGTTATAAGAACTCCCTAGCGATTCTGCACTATCCTCTAAAACCGGAATTTTGTATTCTGAAGCTATTTTGTGTATGGCATCAACATTATATGGCATACCATATAAATGCACGGCGATAATAGCCTTTGGTTTTTTACCCTTTGCTATTCTATCCTTAATAGCTAATTCTAATTGCTCTGGACAGATATTCCAAGTTTGCATTTCACTATCCACAAATATTGGTTTTGCTCCTAAATAAACAATAGGATTAGCAGAAGCAGCAAATGTCATACTCTGACATATTACTTCATCTCCTCGCGAAACACCTAAAAGCTTGAGTCCTAAATGTAAAGCTGCGGTACCAGAATTCAAAGCAGCTACAAAATTGTTACTACCAAGAAAATTCTCGATATCCTTCTCAAAACCATCTACATTTGGTCCTAATGGTGCAACCCAATTAGTATCAAAAGCTTGTTTAACATAGCTTTGCTCCATTCCCCCCATGTGTGGTGAAGAAAGCCATATTCTCTTGGATTCTACTGCATTCATAATTTTTCCCATTAATTAATGAACAATATTTTATCCTCTATAACCATAACATTACCGTTATAATTACCGAATATTTTTATGACAATCTAATAATATAAGGAAGAAGGGGGGTAGCACTTCCAAAAATTGTATTTTACTCTTACTTGCTTTAACCGGCGCTAAAATAGTTCAGTTACGTTTAATATTACTAGAAAAAACAACTTTTTAGATAGAATACTCAAAAAAGGCGTTTAACAGCATTAGTGCTTCCTGATAATTTACCGAACGAGGGTTTTCCCGTAAGAAAAGTACTATAAAAACTAACCTTAGTTATAGGTGAAAACTTACAAAACACCCTTTTTTATTTAACTAATATCGTTAATATTCCATATTTTAACACTTTTTAACTAATTTTTACAAAAAATATAACCGTAATTTCCTACTTTAAGTTAGTCATAAAGAATGTTTCAATAATACTAGTTAAATTTGATAAAATGCGCAGTGATTCACCTGTTTTTTAAACAGGTTTTTTCCCTTCTTCTTGAAAATGAATTGTAATTTTCTATTCTTATATCTTTATATTTTAATTATGTCATTAATAAAATAATTGTCCTTATAATATAACAAAAGTAATTAAGCTAACCAAGTAACCAAAAAAATGATCACAAAAAGAATACATAAAAGAGCTAATGCACTCATTATTTCGATAAACTACACACAATGAGTTTTCGTCACACATTTAAAACGTAATACACTATAGGGTGAATCTTTATATTCCGAACAGCACTTTTGTTGTTGTTATATCTACTTAAGCATATTTCTTAATAAAAATTGATTAGAATATTTGATTTATTAAATTAAATAAACAAAATTTACAAGCTTCAGAAAAACAAAGGGATTATCTAATGATAATTTCAATTTAACACCCCCGATCTTATATTAATGATTTTGCATGTTATTTAATTCATTAGATTTTTTTATTTTTTTACCAGTTGTTTTTATTGCATATTGGTTCTTCTTCTATAAAAACTTAAGGCTTCAGAACATTTTTATCCTGATTGCTAGTTATTTATTCTATGGAATATGGGATTGGCGTTTCCTGTTTCTTATTTTGGCTAGTACTACAGTTGATTATTTCGTTGCTCAATATATCCATAATAGTGATTCTAATAAACAAAGAAAGAGATGGTTGTGGGTTAGTGTAATTTTTAATATAGGACTATTAGGTTTTTTTAAATATTACAATTTCTTTGTAGATTCCTGGGTAGATCTTATTCATATTTTTGGCTATAAACTACAAAGCTCTTGGACCTTACAAATTATACTTCCTGTTGGAATCTCTTTTTATACCTTCCAGACCATGTCTTATTCACTAGACATTTATTATAAAAGACTCACTCCTTCTAAGGATTTTATTTCATTTGCTACGTTTGTTAGTTTTTTTCCGCAATTAGTTGCGGGCCCGATTGAGAGAGCCTCTAATTTACTCTCTCAGCTTACAACAAAAAGAACTTTTAATTATAAGCAATGTACAGAAGGTCTAAAACTCATCATATGGGGATTATTTAAGAAAGTAGTGATTGCTGATTCTATTGCGCCAATTGTTGATGACATTTTCGCTAATTACGAAAACTACCCCGCCTCTACTCTTATACTAGGTGTTACTTTGTTTAGTTTTCAAGTATATGGAGATTTTAGCGGTTATTCTGATATCGCAATTGGTACTGCTAAATTGTTTGGTATAGAACTAATGTCTAATTTTAAATTTCCAAATTTTTCCAGAAATGTTGCAGAATATTGGCAACGATGGCACGTATCATTATCAACCTGGTTTAGACATTATGTATATATTCCTCTTGGTGGAAGTCGGGTTAACAAACTAAAATCAATAAGAAATATTTGTATTATTTTTTTGGTAAGTGGTTTTTGGCATGGCGCGAATTGGACTTTTATCGCTTGGGGAGGAATTCATGCACTTCTATATATCCCCGTTTTTCTGATGGGGCGTAATCGAATTTATATGGATAACGTAGTCGCAGAAAATAGTTGGTTTCCTCCTATTAAAGAGATATTCCAAATACTCCTAACTTTTTCATTAATAACATTTTCTAGAATATTTTTTAGATCAGAATCCATAACCGATGCCTTTGGATTTTTAGAACAGATATATAATAATTTTAGTTTTGAAATATATGAACATCCTCTAGGTTACCGTATGATTGACTACTTTGTGCTTTTAGGACTTTTTACCCTATACGAGTTTAGAATAAGAAGAGATGAACGATCTCCTTTTAAATTTAAATCAAGGATAGTCCGATTTATAGCATATACTTTAGTAATTTTATGTATGCTTCTTTTCTTTGATGACAATATTGATAGATCATTTATCTACTTTCAATTTTAAACATAAAAGTTTATTAAAAAACGGAACTGAAAAAATGAAAAAACTTATTCTAAAAAGCGGCTTATATATTTTTCTATTCCTCATTTCATTAGAGTTATTAGTTCGCCTTTTTCATTTAGGAAAAGATACACCGACCAGAATACTGGATGAATACAAAGTAGAGAAATGGATGCCTAATCAAAATGGTTATTCTGTAACAGGAAATAGAAGACAGAATTTCTCTGAATATCGGATAAACAACTCTGGATTCAACTCCTACCGAGAGTTTACACCAACTAAAAAAAACATAGAAATTGCCCTTGTAGGAGATTCATTTATAGAAGGATTCCATCAAAACTATTACAATTCTATCGGTAAAAAAGTTGAAAAATCTATTCCAGAAATTGAAGTGTATGAATATGGATATGCAGGCTATGATTTTGCAGACCAACTACATCTTATTCATGCTTATAAGGAAGAGTTTGAAACAATTGATCATATTGTCTTAGGGATAAAATTCTCTAATGATTTAACCAGAGGAGAATATCAGGTTGTTACTAGCCGATTGGCACTAGAATCTCCTATAAATAAATTACTTAAAAAAAGTAAACTGCTTGTGTATTCCAAAAGCATTGGTATTTTGAATTCCCCACAAAAATTGTTGTACCGATTAATGAATATATTAAACCCTGCACCTAAAACCCAATCCGTAAGTGAAGAGGAAATATTACGTATCAAAAAAGAGAAAGAAAATCAATATTTAGCTAATTTTGATAGTCTTGTTAGTAAATATGGTTATGATAAAAATCGTTTTACACTTCTTTTAGATTCAAGAATTACTAGTAGACTTTTCATATCTCATTTAAAGGAAAATGATTATAACTATATTGATTTTTCAGAATATTTTGAAAAAAGTGATCACCCTACAACTTTGATTTATGATAGACATTGGAACAATTACGGGAGAGATTTGATTGCAAAAGCTATAAGTGAATATCTTAAGAAAAAAGAACTAATCAAAGAATAACTACTTTATCAATGTAACTTTTTGCATCTTCGATCTCCCCACAATTAAATAAGTCTTTTCTTTTTTAGAAACTTCTAACACCTTTACATTAATAACATTATCAATACTTGTGTAAAGAAAATTAAATACGATTTTTCTAAGTCCCTTATGTTCTTCGCAATTATAGTCTATCGTTGGTAATCCTTTATCATAAACTGCCTCCTCTATAGGAGAGACTTGATGTTCTTCGGTAAAAGCGATAGATTGTGTCTTTCGCTTTGTCTTGTACTTTTTATAGCGGACATAAGTAAGTTTAAAAACAAATTCTTTTAGTTTTACTTTTGTATACTCTATATTTCCTTTAAAAAAACCTACAATTGATTTTTTTGGATATATGATTTGATGTTCAAAATTATATATATGATTACACCACTCTCTTTTATAACTTAGATCTCCCATTCCCATCTCATATGATTTATGATTGTTCTCTATCAACCAATCTATTTTTTTATATATCTCTACACTTCCTAAGCTAAACTTTGAATAATCAATGTCATATGATGAAATTGCACTAAATAATCTATTTTGAAAATGATGGTTTAAGGAAACGATAATAGGTTGATTATCTTCAAAAGCCACAAACATTGATGCCTTTTTTTCATTAATTAAAGAAAAATACATTTGCTTATAGTAATCCCATCTCAAAAGACTCTGACTTACGTCATTGCGCTGTTCGAATCTTCTGACTAACATTTTTTCTAAACAATTCATCAAGAACTCATAATCCTCCCCCTCTATTGCTCCATAATATGTCTTATACGAAATATCAAAACAAGACTCTAATCGTTTTATTCTTCTTCTGATTCCTTTTGCATTACTTCTAAAACGATGCTTGATATAAGCATCAGCACTTGCAAAACCATCAAGAAAAATAGCGTAACCTTTAAAAAACTGTTCTACTTTCTTGATTACAAAAATGTCACTTTTAATAATTGGTCTTAAATAATTCGGAATAAAAAAAACAGAATACATTTTATCTGGATTCTTCTCTAGGCTATTATCATAATTAGGATTAGTTATCGATTTATCGTTTTCTAATGAGTTTACTTCTGAGAATAGTTTTGGAATTGAACATTTTTCAAAAAGTTCGAAAAAATAATCTATATTGTCTTTTTTCATCTATTGTTCAATCTATAAAATGGAAAGAAATAATTTTTTAGATCTTCCTTCCTGATATTTTCATATTCGCTATCTGAAGCCAGACATAATTCATCATACACTTCTTCATTTACTATTTTTCTACCTGTACAAAACATTACATCATCATCTTTAGGAAATAGTGACTTTTTATTTTTATACAATCCATCTCCATCCTTCATTCCTCCGCCGAGCACATAATATTTTTTTTCATTTTCCACAGCCCATTCTATTACTTTCACTCTTAAGAAATCATTTGGCCTATAACTAAAATACTCTGCATTAGTACCTCCTAAGAATGCGAAAATTATGTCTTTATAATTAATAATAAGCTCTACTGAAATTGGAACGTCTTCATAATAGACAATAACGATGGAAAAATTATCTAAATTAGATAATATAAGATCTTCAAAATAAGTCCCTGAAAAAAAATAAATACTATCCGCCTTATTTCTTGTCATTGTATCTACATAGATATCATGGAAGATTTCTATAACATCTTTAGTAATTTGATTTTTATGAAAAACCTTAAAACTCAAATTATAATTTATTGCTTTTCTATAATTATTTCTAACTTTGGGAAGAAATGCATTCCATTGATCTTCAAAATTCTCTAATAAATGACCTTTTACATTAGAAAGTGTTTTTATAAGTGAACCGGAATAATTTTGGTGATTTTCATGAAGACTAAAACGAACAAACTCTGTTACAATCTCGTTTTCCTTATACCATGTATCTACATGATCCCAAAATTGAGCAAGATCCTCTGAAGAAACATCATCATTATACAAGGGGCCACTGTATCCATATGGACTAATAACATCATAATATGGATGTTCCTTTTCGTGTATTTTTATCTTCCTTAAAACAAAGGGCATCAATATGATAGGTACATCATTCTTTTCAAACAAAAAGCATCTTAATTCATCAGAATCTTTTTCAGAATGACGTAAATGCTCAATTGAATAATATACATTATTATTCCATTCTCTCTTAAGAAGTGATTTATATTTCACAACTTCCGAACTGTCATCAAGATCTTTTATTAGTATTTTGTAATTTTTGTTCAATGCTCGGGTGGTTTATTAGTGATTCGTTTATAGATTGATTCTTATATTATTCTTTCATTACTTTTGATTAAAATAATTATATACTTTTTCAGCTAAAAGTTCCGAAAGCCATATAATCCTTCCGCAGTGCTCTACATGCCAAACAGCGTTTCCTTCAAAAATATTACCTGCTAATAATGGTCCTATAATATGCAGATTATCTGATGTCTCTAAAGATTCATTAACCTCAAAACCTATATTTGATTCATTTGGAGCACATAATTTTTTTGTTATAACTTTTTTCAGTAACGGGGGTATGTCTGAAGCAATTAAGTTTGTACTACCGATACAATTAAAAATAATATGTACAGAGTCTTTGCTTATCCTATTGGTTTTTGATTTTGTATCCAAATATTCTAAAGAATATATATTATCAGCATTTTTCTTTATATCAATAAATCTTCCAGCAATATGATCAAAACGATTTTCTTTTTTTAAAATCTCTATAGTTTTAGAATAATGATACCCAGCACATCGCTGCCTTCTTCCTATATCATTACCATATAAACATGCAAACTTTTTTAGCTCTTCCCTATCTAGTTTTTTCAACAGGGAACCAAAGGCTTTGGAAATAACATCTACTGTAGAGGCTGCTCCCAAGTGAATTTCATCCGCTAAGTCTAGGTCTCTATAAGTTGCATCAGCAATTTGCTTAGCTGTTAAGTTTTCATGATCGGCTAGAGAAAGTAAATTATTCGGTGAATATCTCTTTTTTCCTTCTTCATCAATTATAGAATCCGGGGATAATCCTTGCGTAGAAAGTAAAGTAAACTTATTAATTTTGGATTTAATATGATCGTGATCATTAAGTTTATAAAGCATTTCTAACCCACTAGCATTTGCTCCTACAATTAAAGCATTTAGCTGTTTTTTTGGCTTATCTACTAAGAAAGTTTCAAGTTGCGCAAAAACCTCTTTTAAAGAAGGTTTATAGGGATTATTAACAAAAAATAAATTATCGTTTGTAATTAAATCTTCTTTTTTCCATAAATGTACGGTAGGAAGCGAACCTAAAGAAAGAACAACTTTCTCTGAAATAATCTCCTGATCATTTCCAAGTGATAATGAATATAATTTGTCAGTCTTATCTATATCAATTACTTCTGTATTAATGTAGTTTACCGCAATACTATCTCTCTCCTCAGCTTCCTTAATATACTTCTTTGTTTTTTGATCAATGTAGCTACCAAAAAAGCGACGAGGAATAAAAAGATCTCCCCATTCGTTATTTTTAAGCTTATCCTCATGTTTAGAAAGCCAATCCGAAGACAAAGCACCACCATCAGACCTAAATTCTTCTAGTAGCCATTCTTTATTTACATTAAGCCATTTAATAAATTTACCTAATTCCGGCTCAGGTAAGAAATTCTTTAAAGATGTAATTAAAAGAACTGAAAAACCAGATCTCACACCATAGGGTATTCCTGTATAAAATTCTGGATATTTATCAATAATAGTTATTGATATTTTCTTTCTTATTGCTTGTTTTTTTAATCGATCAAGAAAATGTAAAATAGTAAATGACGAAGAAATACCTGATCCTATAAAAGTGATATCAGATATTTTAGTTTTATTTTCAAAAAGCATGAACTATGATTGTTTTATTTTGATAATTTTCCCAGGATTCCCTACTACTGTTGCATAATCTGGAACATCCTTTAAAACAACTGTTCCCGCGCCAATTGTACACCACTTACCAATCTTTACTTTTGGGATAACCACAGCACCTACTCCAACATGTGAACCTTCACCAACTTCTACATGACCGCATAGAGCTGCCTTGGGAGAAACGTGAGCAAAGTCACCAATAATATTATCATGATCTATACTAGCACCTGTATTTACAATTACATGCTCGCCAATAGATGTATTTGGTTGAATTATAGCTCCAGCAAAAACAACGGTCCCTTGCCCTATTTTTGCAGTAGAAGCAACAATGGCAGACTTATGTATTGCCCTCTCGAATCGACTATTCAGAAAACCAGCAATTTCTGCTCTCTCTGCATTAATACCAACAGCAACAATTACGGGATGTCCTTCATGTGGAAATGCTTCTAGATTCCCCCTCGCTCCAGAAGTCACATTTTTAGAAGCATAATGACTATCAGAAGGTTTATCGTCAAAAGTATCAGTCACCTCGTACCCATTATCTTCTAATACAGCTTGAATGACCTGAGAATGCCCTCCTGCTCCATAAATCCTTATTTTATTAGATTTTTCTACTACTTTCATTTCGTTATACTTCAATATTTAAGTTAATCGTTGGTTATTCAATTTATTGTCAAAGGATAAATTAATATTATTCATTTCCTTTCCATGCTTTCATGGTTACATTTTGATCGGTGTTTACCCCTTCTTTTTTAACAACTTTTAGAATTGTCAAAAGCAAAATTTTAACATCTAAAATAAAACTTATATTATCAACGTACCACACGTCATATTCAAATTTCTGATTCCAGCTTATAGTATTTCTTCCTTTAACCTGAGCCCAACCAGTTATACCTGGCTTAACCCAATGCCTCTTCTTCTGAGCATTATTATACAAGGGTAAATATTCTACCAATAACGGTCTGGGACCGACCAAACTCATATCACCTTTAAAAACATTAATGAGCTGTAACAATTCATCTAATGAGTATTTTCTAATAAACGCTCCTGCTTTCGTAATGCGAGAAATATTATGTTCATTGTTACTATCATCTAATTTTAAATCAGACATCGTTTTAAATTTAATAATTTTAAAAGGCTTTCCATTTATTCCTGGTCTTAACTGTAAAAAAAAAGGTTTACCATTGTTTACAAAAAGTAATATTAATACGATTAATAAAATAAGAGGCGAAAGCATTAGAAGTCCTAATAAAGATATAATGAAATCTAATAATCGTTTTATATATGGGTAATACATATGACAAATGTAACTTATAATGATAATATTAACAGCATTTTATGCTTTTAGGTATTCTTTTTAACCAAACTAAAATCAACTTCACAACTGATTCATATTTAACTATGCTCTGAATATCGATATAACGGAAAAAAATTAATATCGTTTATCATATTAATAAGTCCTTGTTTTTTAACTAATTCATTATAAACTGACTGATTAATTACTAGTTTCCATATTTCAAAATCTTTAAAACATTTAGAAAATGAAGATTTAAAACGAAATAAAGAATCTTCATTGCTACCTCCTAACCCACCTCCTAAATTGAAAACTTCATATTTTTGCTCAGTGCCTTGTATCCTCATCTCATCAATCAATAACTTACTTGGCATCAAATGTAAATATTCATTTTTTGTTCCCGACAAATGATATTGAATAATCTTATTTGTTTTTATAAATATACTACCTCCAATACTCTTGTTAGTTTCTTTATCAAATGCGAGTAAAACCTCTGTTTCAAAGCTCTTACTTGCAATCAGAGAAAAAAAATAATCTGTACTAAAAAAATAGAAAGATGCGGCATCAACACGCTTCATATTTTCATAATAAATATCTATGAACTCTAAAATTTCTTCCTTAGTAGTTGCTTTTTTAACGATACAATTTCGTCTAGACTTATTAATATGAGTCCTTAATCTATTTTGAAAGTTATGATGTTGAACATCTGCACTGGCAGTAATATCAATATTAACCAATTTACCTTGTAAAACTATTTCCCCATAACTATTCAGAATAAGATTTTGGTTTTCAATAAAAGGATTAAGACGACTAAATACAGATACAATATTTTTATTTTTAAAGTATTCATTTAAATTTTCTATGAATTCTTCATTATTAAAATCTTCTATGTTTTTGTTTACTATAGGGCCACAATAACCATAAACACTAGTTGCATCATAATAAGTAGTTTCGGGAATATTTCTAATAACAATAGGAAAACCAATCACTAAATCTCCTTTTTTGTATGTTAACAATACCGCCAGATCATTCTCATTCTTCGCTATTTGATGATAGTCAAACGTATGATAAAAATCATAGTGTTTAATTCCTATCAAAAAATGATCCCAATCATTCTTCGAAGTGATTTCGCTTATTTTTAACATTCTCGCCTCTTAAAAGTATAATTTTCTTTTTCTAGTCATCTTTTTCTTAAAAAAATTTCCCCTTTTTTTATTACTCTTATTTCCTTTCCTGGAACTCCATAATACAGCTTAAAATCTTCAACATTATCTATAATTAACGAACCCGCTCCAATCGCACTATGCATACCAATATTAATATTTTGAATAATATTTGCTCCTAAAAATATTGCCGTACACTTACCAATATTCACGTTTCCACCAACGGAAACCCCAGGAGCTAAACTTGAAAAATCTGAAAGACTACTATCATGACCAAAATTGCAACCTGTATTTAGAATACAAAAATTATTAATTCTTGCGTCTGCATTAACAGTTACAGAGGCTAAAATGACAGTTCCCGCACCTATCGTTACGCTAGGGGAAATTACTGAAGAAGGATGAATTACTGATATAAATTCAAAATCAGGAACTAATTCTATGATTTTTTTATACATTAAATACCTATCCCAATTATCTCCTATCGCTATAATTCCCTTATTAACACCCTTATCGAATAAATCAAGAATACAATTTTCGTCACCAATAATCTCATGTCCAAATACTTTACTTCCCTTAGTTTTAAAGGAATCTATGAGTCCATAAATTTGATAATTTCTGTTTAATTCTACAGTTTCTATTATTACTTTAGCGTGACCAGATGCACCTATTATAAGGATTTTATCCATATGTTTTAATAGACCTTAGTTAATAACGATTATTTATATATACCCTTTTTTCAAAATTTATTTAAATTTATTTTTATCCGAATTGTTATCATTAAGCTCTAATTACATTTTTTTCGAAATACAAAACCTTCAAATTCAGATTGTCAACAAAAATATCTCTGAATTCATAATATACGATTTTATAAAGTACCAAAAAACAAACATTTTATCACCAAAAAATTTTTAATTAGAACCATGCATGAGCAACTCAATTAAGACTACAACTCTGATTCAATAATACTTATCAAATCTCCGATATTACTCATATTCATTAAATCCATAAGTTTAAATTTTATTTTAAATCTTTGTTCAACTTCAGATATAATCATCATATGAGTAATAGATTCCCATCCATCTACATCAGCGGCAGTTGTCTCGTCAGTAAGTTGAAAATTCTTATGTTCTAATACAGATACAAATGCTTCCGTCACTTTAGATAAAATCTCTTCTTTATTCATTATTCATTACTAATTTATGTCAAAATACTCCTTTAATTTTTTCCTATTTACCTTTCCATTAATACTATGCGGAAATTCTTTTATAAATCTTACATGCCCAGGGATCATGTAGTCCGGCATTTTAGTTTTAAAATAATCAAATATTTCTTTAGTATCAAATGGTTCACTTTCTATGGCTAGACCTAATTCTGCATTACCTAAATTATTAGTAATGTCGAGTGCCACCATATTCACTTTTTTATCAGATTTGGATTTTGCATGGAACTCAATTTCTGCAAGTTCTACTCTATATCCTCTAATTTTTACCTGAAAATCTGCTCTGCTTACATATAAAAAATCTCCTTCTTCATCTTTTAGACAAAGGTCTCCAGTTTTATAATACCTAACAGTCTTGTCATTTTCTTCTCTTGTGAAAAAACTTTGGATATTACGTTCTTCATTTTTCCAATATCCAGGTGTTATCTGAGGTCCACCTAAGCATAATTCACCGGTTTGACCAATACCAACTTCTTCATTCTTTTCATTTACTATGAGGTATAATGTATCTTTTTGTGGAGCACCAATTGCAATAATACCATTATGAGACTTTGTATCTGTTTCCTTTTGATATGGATAAAAACCACTATATACTGTAAACTCAGTAGGCCCATAATAATTAAAAATTTTACAGTTTGGTAAACAATCGCTCCACTCCTTTGCTATTTCGCTATGCAGAGCACCACCCCCAAAACTACAATACCTTAAATCAGGTGCATTTATCTCTGAAAAATAAGGGCGTAAATAATTTATAATAGAAGGTACCATAGTAAGTACTGTAAGCTTCTGTTCTTTAATAAGCTTAAAAATATAGAAATATTTGATAGCTTTCTTTGGTATAGTATACATACAAGATCCTGATAATAATGGAAATAAATAGGTAACTACTGAGAAATCAAAAGTTAGCTCGAACATTTGCAAACATCGATCGTAAGGTTCCAAATTGAATGTTGGTTCAGCATCAATTGCTCCTACCAACGCCTGAACATTATCAAATGTGATAGGAACTCCTTTTGGTAAACCTGTAGTTCCTGAAGTAAATAAAATATATGCTAATTGGTCTCCTGAGAACTCCTTAGGAACCAAGTTAATCTCAGTATTTAATAATTCTTTAGAAGCGATTACTTTACAATCAATATATATGGACCTTTCAGAAGAATCTATAACATATTTAGTTTCTGTTAATTCAAAAACTTTTGCATTCCTCTCAAATGGAACTTCTGGGTTGACAGGAACATAAGCCTTTCCTTCTAACCAAAGCGCAACGATACTCGCATAGGTTTGAAGATCATCATTAGTAACCAAACCAATAAGTTTTTCCGAATCTTCAATGGTATTAACTATTGTAGTTCTTATTTTAGATATTTCCTTAGCAAACTCTTTATAGGTATAGAAAGTGCTATTAATGCATAATACATTATAATCTGAGTGCTTTTCTATTGATTCCTGTAATCTTTTTACAAATTCCATTTGTAGTTTATTATGCAATTGGTTTAATAAAAATGTCCATCACTGTTTAACATAACAAAATTCTTAGAATCTATCTCCGTATCATTATGCGCCAACCCTTTTTTGGTAACTTTATGTACAAAAATTGTTCTGTATCTTTTGGTAATATTCTCAGACAATTTTGTGTCATCAGTAAATATGAACGTTTTTCGATGTTTAATAAAGTTTTCTATTAATGCATCTACGCACAAATTATAACTCTCGTCATCTTCTACCAAAAAATATTTAACATTAAACTCATTATAATTTATAACATACGACAAAAATCCAATGATTTTATCTTCTTCCATTATTTTCAGATTATGAAGATAAATATTATTACTGATACCTGTTTGTAATGATGTATAAGTATGTTTATCAGGTACTGGAGTCTGAAGGTACTGACTAGTGTCAATTTGCCAGTTGATATACTCCTTTGTTTTATAAATCAAATCATTATAGCAAAGAGGCTTAATAAATTCCCAAGTATCATCATCTATTTGATTTACAAATTCATAAGAAAGTATTTTTACCTTGTTTTTTAATTTAGATCTATTTATGGATCGTATGATTAAGCCAACAAAACTATCTATGCGATCAAGAACAAATTTAAAAGATTTTAAAAAATTGAATCTTCCAATTAACATAGAAGTATCTAAGCTAAAGAATATAGTATGTCTCAATCTTTTAGCTATTATTCTAAAAGGTTGTTTTTCATAAAAACTATTTACATTTTCTGCATAGGATTTAATCAATATTTGTTTTCCTGTTAGATTAACTGCTTCATTATAAATGTATGTTCCTAAAACAGTGTCCTTGTAAGTTTTATGAACCCACCAGGATATCATCCAATACACTTTCTTCGGTTTACTATCCTTTGTATTTAATAAATCCGGAAACATAAAAATAAAAGAAATCATTTTATCTCCTTCGTATCCAATTACACCACAGTAATCATCATCACTGATCCTATTGTTAGAAATCATCCATAATGCTTTACTCTTTGGCAATGGCGCCAGATCATTTTTCCAATAGGTATTCTTATCAATAGCTTCCCTTAACATTATTTTTGTTAAGCCTATTACTTGTAAATCTTTACTCATCGTTCTTTTGAATAAGATAAAATTAATTAGTACCATTAAACCATTCAGATGTTAATTCTTGGGACAGATTAACATCTTCTTTTTTCAAAACTTTTTGTAGTGTTAGACCCATAATTTTTAGATCTAATAAAAAGCTACAATTCTCCACATACCAAACATCATACTCAAATTTATTTTTCCAAGTAATTGAATTTCTTCCATTTACTTGCGCCCAACCCGTAATTCCAGGTCTCACATTATGTCTTTTTTTCTGAGCTTCATTATATACTGGTAGATATTCTATAATTAATGGTCTAGGGCCTATTAGTGACATATCTCCTTTTAGTACGTTTACTAACTGAGGAATTTCATCTAAGGAGGTTTTTCTTGCGAATGTTCCAACTGATGTTATTCTATTTATATCCGGTAACAAATTACCTTCATCATCCTTTAGGTCATTCATCGTTTTAAACTTGATAATACTAAAAATTTTTTCAGATTTACCTGGTCTTTTCTGAACAAAAAATGGTTTCCCCTTATTAGCTATTACAAGAAAAACAATAAGTAACAGAAATATCGGAGCAATCATAAAAAGTAAAACTAAAGCAATACTAAAATCAAGAACTCTTTTAAAAAAATATTTATACAGCATATTTTATCGTTTAAAAATGACTATACCAAAAGCCACGGAACAAATCCCATGTGATGCTTTCATACTTAAAAAATGGGGGAAATGAAATAGATACATGATTTTTATCTGTCAAGGGGAATGCAGTCATCCTCATATCTATAATTCTGTTCTTAGAATCGGTGACAAATATACAATCTATATTTTACTTTTTTAACTAAATTTAACTACTTTTTTAATAAAAAAACCCTCACTGAAAATTCAATTTTTCATCTACTTTATATGTCAACCTCATTAACAATAGCTCTTTGTTTACCAGAAACTAATAACGGAATTTCTTCTACATATAACAATTTGATTATTGCATCTTGTCCTAAATACCCTTTAAACTCTCGTATAAATTCTTTTTCTTTTGTAAAATATTGATTATCAATCTTTAACTTAAACACATACTCATTTTTTGTTTTCTGAATTATCTGTCTCTGTTCGATCTCCTCATATTTATTAATAAGCAAAAGAATACTTGTCGAGAGTATTTCTCCTGCGGTATTCTTTATCATATCCATTTTTCTCCCTTCTATCTTCGTAAGAACTAATACTTCCTTATCATCTTCAATTACAGAATCCATTATCCCTATATCCCCGGTATCATATCGAATCATTGGCTCATTATAATTGAATAAATCAGTGATAACAATTCTTCCTAAAACTCCATTTTCTGTTGTATTATCATTATCGAAATTTAGAATTTCGACATAATAGCTCGCCCAATTGATCTTAAAATATTCTTTGGATAGCGGTTGTTGGGCAATCATCCCATTCTCTGCATTAGAATATCGCGAAACCATATCCACATTAAAATACTTTTTCATCGCGAGCTTAGTATAGGGTTCCAAACGCTCTGAAATACCTATTACAGATTTAACATTACCTTCAATATTTTCAGATTCTATTACATCTAGATACTTACATATCTTATTGAAAGATGAAGCATACCCAATCATTCCTTTATTTGATTTGCTTTTCGATATTATATTAATCATTTTTTTTATGGTCAGTGGGGACAAATCAAATACGTTTACAGAAACAACATTTTGTATAAGAGACATCAACATACTTTTCTCTTTAAACATATTCCAAAAGCGTAAATAAAATAATCTATATCCAACCTCAAATCCTGCTAATTCAGAAAAATAGACAATATCCGCTGTATTTCTTGCCTTTTTATTAAGATCCTGATAAACAGTAAATGAAGCCCCAGTAGATCCACTGGTATACACAGCAACTTTTTTCCTTTTCACATACTCTACAGACTGAAATTTATCTTGTGCAGACTTTACAATTTCCTTATTAATAACTAAGAAATTTTGAAGATCCGCAGGATTAATGGTTTTATAAAAAGGTGATGTCTTTGATGCATGTTTGAGTATCAAATCTAAATATAGTTTCTGCTTATCTACAGTGGACTCTTTTTCAGGATACTCAATTAAACTCTTGACATCGTTATAATGTTTTCTTACGCTGCCACCATTTATAAAATCGACAAACCAAAAAATAATATTTCTAATACGTTCATTAAATCTCATATATACCTGCACTGCTTATATAATAAAACAAATAGAAAAATTACAATACCTAATAAAGATATGATGATATTGCTAATCCTTTAATTAAAACCCTATTGTTTCTCCCTATATGCAAAAGAAACATTTTTTAAATAATTATAAAAACATTTTACAATTGTCGATACTCTTCTAATATCGCATCCCAAACATGTTGCCTCTCGTAATTTTCACATATAACCATTCTAGCATTTAATGCCAAATTATTAGAGTAATCCTGATCTATAATCAGTTTCTTCATAGCGTTATATAAAGCATCAGAACTTTTTACTGGTATTATCGTACCATTTAGTCCTTCAGAAACGATTTCATTACAACCATTTATATCAGTTACAATACTAGGCAACCCCATAGAACCAGCCTGCATTACTACATTGGGAAACCCTTCTCTATAGCTAGGAAAAGTCAATGCATTAGATATTGCAAAATATGGACGTACATCGTGCTGCCATCCAACCGAAATAATATTAATGTTTGTATCAATTTCAATTTCCGTCTCAGGTAATAATGGATCTAATTCTTTTTCATAGGTTCCTACAAGCAATAATTTTGTATTTATATATCCCCTATTTATTTTTTTAAATGCTGCTATCAGCTCGTTAATTCCTTTATCAGCTACAAATCTTCCGACAAATATAAAAACAATATCAGATGCATCTATATTCAGTTCTTTCCTTAACTTAACATTATCTTCTTTTGTATAGGTAACAGGGTCAAAATGTGAAGTATCGATCCCGTTAGAACTTCCATTTGCTAGTACTTTTAACTTTTTTATTTTAGTATAATTATTATCAATTATAATATCTTTGAGACCAAACGAGTTTGGATAGATCATTGTAGCACAGGAATAAGTTAGTTTCTCCACGATATCTAATAAAATTCGTTTAGGACCCGTTGCTTCCAGAAGAGGCAATCCAGCAATAGTATGCAAACGATGAGGTACGCCTGCTAATTTTGCAGCCAACATGGATAGTGTTCCGGCCTTAGGTGTATGGCTATGAACAATATCGGGTTTTTCTTTTCTAAAAACCTTATAGAGTTTATAAACAGCTTTAAGATCTTGTATCGGGGTGATTTTGCGAGTCATTTCTACTGGAATGATTTCAATCCCTTCCTGTTTTGACACACTATCAATAGCATCTCTTTCTCCTTTACTAGAGATACCTATCATATCATAATATTGCGACATAAACTTTAATTGTCCCATTAGTAATTTCCCTAATGAAATAGGCACTGTCGTAACCCTTATAATTTTACTTTTATTTTTCACTATTATATATCTTAAATGAATTATATGAGCACTATAAAATAATCGCAAATATAAATATATAGAGTTCCCTTACATGTCTAATATCTTATAAATTATGAAATTTTGGGATATTTGACCTCAAACACTAGTATTTAAGAAAATAAATTTTATTTTTAAAAAAAATTAGTGATAAATAAATTACGTACTGAAAGATGTTTCTTACGTAATGTGTGGAATTTCCACATAATATAGATTTGTCTTGTTTTTGTTTATGCGATAATCAAAAATTTAACATTTAAAATGAAATAGAGCAAGAAACCACTGAATATCAAACAATTAATATGTTTTATAGATAATAAAAAACATATTTAAACCTAAAATTTACTTGAAAACCGTAATTTTTTAAATCTTTATCAATCAATTATTTACGTTGTTTATAAAAAATAGAAAAAATTCGACATAACATACAATAACCTCGATAAAGACCCGTTATCTAAAACAGATAACCAAAAAAATGTCCCCCCTATGAAAAAAGTGCCTTATTTTTTGTTACTTATTTTTGCTCTTTACGTCACTTCTTGTAGTACTGAAAATTTTGATGATATTACACAAGAGGTAAGTGATGAAGATCCCGACACTACTGACCCTGATACTGATGACCCCGACGAAGACGTAAACACATCAGATACTCCTTGTGATTTCGATTTATTTGATATTGCTGCTAACTCTACAGTTGTGATCGATTGTATTTTAGATTTAGAAGGAGAAACTATTAATCTACCAGATGGTGTTATATTGACATTTGATGGTGGAGATATAATTGGAGACGGTATCCTTAACTTCTCTGGTGGTGGTAAGATTGCTGGGGAACTATTAAGCTCTAAGGTAACATTATTAGGTGACGTAACTCTTATTGATCCTATTTTCAAATTTGTTGCTTCTAGATGGAAAAATATTAAACAAGGTCAAACAACCTCTGATATAGCATTAAAAAACAATACTGAATTAGAAAAACTTTTTTTTGATATAAAAGAAATGGGAGGTACAACCTTTGAAATGGGCAAGTTTGACGCTTATTTTGAAACTACAAAGGTTACTAGCACGACGACTAATCAAAACTTCTATGCCTCATCTGAAGCCGTTAATCTACCTTCCGACTTTCATTTAAAATTGTCTAGTGAAACTGTTTTACGTCAGTTCCCAGCAGAATCAGGGGTCGAAAACGGTACGATATTAGCTGTTAGAGATGTTTCTAACGTTACGATAAGCGGTCCTGGTACACTTATGGGAGATCGTGATGATCGTATTTATTCTCCTGGAGATATTGGATTAGAAGGAACTCATCTTTTGCATATTCACGCAAGTAGAAATATCACTATTGATGGAGTAAACTTTGTAGAGGGTTCTAAGGGCGCCATTCATATTTATTCTTTAGGTTTTTCATTCAATCCAGACTATATACCAACTAGAACGGTAAAAGTTCTAAATTGTAAATTTACGGATATCCGAAGAATGTCTATTGCATTAACAGACGGAAGCGATATTTTAATTGAAGGTAATACTTTTAAAAATATCGGTCAACCTTCTGCTAATTCTGATGGTGGCGAAGTTGGTCATGCTATCAATATTGAAGCTTATAGAAGGAGAGATGATAATGGCAACTTACTGGAATATGAAAAAGCATATGACATTACCATACGTAAAAACAAAGAAGAAAATAGCCGAGTTGGATTTGCAACTGTTCATATTGGTCAAGATGTAACTATAGAAGAAAATGAAATTTCAACCAACATTTCATACACCCTTGCATCAAAAGTAAGAATCATCAACAATAAATTAACGGCTCAAAATAGTGATGAAAACTACGGAATCTTGGCCACCGGTGAAGGAGAGACAGTTTTCAGCAATGAAGTTTCTAACAATAGTATTTCTGGATATAATATAGGTATATCAGTAAATACTAAAGATTTAATTGTTAATAATAATATTATTTCAAATTGTGAAGGCGGGATTCAACTAATAAAGGCTATTAATGTAAAGTTAAACAATAACACTATTCAGGCTAAAAACAATGGTATTATTGCGGTAAACACCTACGCAGATAATATTACATTTAAAGGCAACAGCATAACGTCTGATGGTTTTCATGTTAAGCTTTCTGGAGTTAACCAGAATACAACAGAATCTGGCTATAGAATCACTTTTGATGACAATAATGAGTTTTTTAACAATAGACAAGTATCATTTTATAACACCAACGGTGTAGTATTTAAAAATAATATAGTGAACGGCGGAATAGAAATAGGTAATTCTTCTAACATAGAAATAGGTGAAGCTTCTTCCGCTCAAACAACAAACGAAATTTACCCTTCCGAAAGTGACGGTATCCGTATTTATGGAGATCAAAATAACGTTTCTATTTTTAATAATGCTATTAACGAACCAACTGGTGCAGAGAGATTCCAGTGTATTAATAATAATGCCAATAATCCAAATGCGGTTACTATTGCTAATAACATATGTAATCAGTAGACACACTCTAGAGAAGAATTAAAACAAGTAAAAAGTCAGAACATTTAATTAATATTCTGACTTTTTACTTTCTACCAAATTTCTATTTTTTATTTCATCAGCCAAATATTTACAAAACAATTGAGCTCCATCGTTATTTAAATGTGACGTATCATGAAATAATTCATGTTTATATTTAAACTGCGTAGCATTAAAAAAATTCACAAAAGGTATATTTTCTTTTCCTGCTATTTCCTTGATTTTATTATAAGAAATATTATTAGAGTGATCAACTTCACTAAAAGTCGGTGAAGTAACAAATAATAAACTAATACCCTTATTTTTTGCAGTAGAGATAAAGTTTTTCAACCCCATGACAAAATTTTCATCAATTTCTTCAACATACTCTTTAATTAAAATCTCTTCACTTTCATCTACAACTGATTTTACTTGACCAGATAATGGGCGATATCCATTATAATCAATCTGAGGGGACAAATAGTACTTAATAGCGTGTATAACTGTAGAATTCGTTTGATAAGATTTAAAAAACATTTTAAAATCTATAAGTTTAGATTTCAACCCTAATATTGGTCCAAGCTCTTCATCATAATCAGAGTAGTACGGATGTAAATCACTTAATCTATCATATGCAACTTTTGATTTATAAAGAAAATTTTCATCTATATTTAAGATAATCAAATCTGGCTTAGTTCTTTTTAAAATCATTTTTAACATTGCAGTATGGTAGAGCAATTGCTGTCCTTCTGCACCTACATTGTAACAAGTTTTACCAAGCTCTTTTTCAAAAACTTTTGGGACATAATGCCTATGCGCATGAGAGCTGCCAAAAATCAAAATTTTAGAGTCTGTATCTTTAATGGCATAAGTAGATCTAGCATACTTGCCTGTTTTTTGATTAAAAAATATTTGCTTAGAGATAGTACCCAATACTAAATCTGCAATCAGAAAGATAACTACAAACTTTGCTAACTTAATTAACGACAATTTAAATTCTTTTTTAATCATCCTTTAAAATTGAAAATAAATAAATTGACTTTCTCCAAATACTCCTAAGTATAAAATCAGATAAATTAAAACAGCATACCCCACGAATCTTATGAATTCGAACTTATTTTGTGAAATAGAAAAAATAGCATTAAAGTACTCTTTCTTTATTTCTACCAAAAGAAGAATTGCTATTGATAATGTAGCATATAATGATGCTGCAATATCATCTCCACTACCTATATATAGTCTGCCCGGAGAAGTGAAAATCATTTTTATAATATATAATGCTTGTTCGATGCTATTTGCACGAAAAAATATCCAGGCAAAATTTATTAGTAAAAAAGTAAGTAATATATTAATCAAACCTTTTCTTTTCTTTCTAAAAAGCTGAACTTCTAGAATCAAATAAATACCATTTAGAGCACCCCAAACTACAAAAGTCCAATTAGCACCATGCCACAATCCACTAATTAAAAAAGTAATGAACATATTAAAAAGCCAACGTAGTTTTTTCGTTCGATTACCTCCAAGTGGAATATATACATAATCTCTAAACCAGGTAGATAATGAAATATGCCATCTAGTCCAAAACTCACTTACAGAGGCTGCAAAATAAGGTCTTCTAAAATTTGTCATAAGATCAAATCCAAAAAGTTTTGACGTCCCGATAGCAATTAATGAATATCCTGCGAAATCACCATATATCTGAAAAGCAAATAAAACAGTAGCTGCGATAAAACTTAATCCATCGTGATTTTCTACATTATTATAAACTGCATTAACATAAATAGCCGCACGATCTGCAACGACTAATTTTAAAAAGAACCCCCATATTATTAGTTTTAGACCATACGAAAAACCTCTATAAGTAAAAGTTCTTTTGTTTAAAAACTGGGGTAATAAATTAGTAGCCCTTTCAATTGGTCCGGCGACAAGTTGTGGAAAAAAAGATACAAAAGCAGCAAAGGCAATAAAATCTTTTGTTGGCTTAAGCTTTGCTTTATAAATATCTATGGAATATGAAAGTGTCTGAAAGGTATAAAATGAAATACCTACAGGTAAGATAACTTTTAGTGTCCAAGTATTTCTCATCTGATATCCAAAAGAATTAAAAAGATCAACCCAGGAATCAATAAAGAAATTAAAATATTTAAAAAAACCTAATAAACTTATATTAAACAGAATACTAACCCAAAGCCATCTTTTTTTTATCGATACATTTTTTGATTGATAGATCCGAAACCCTACTAAATAATCCATCAACGTACTCAGTGCTATTAAAGAAAGAAAACGCCAATCCCACCAACCATAGAATACATAACTGGCAGCTAATATCAATAAATTTTGAAGATTGATTTTTTTGTATACTACAAACCAATAGAGTGAAAATACAATTAGCAGAAAAAGAAAAAAATCGAGAGAGTTAAAAAGCATAGGATAAAAATCAATTCTTAATTTTATCTTTAATATTGTTCTTGATCAATCTAAACTTACCACTTTTTTCAACCGGTATTTCATCCACATACCTTACTCCTATTTTGATGCTATTACCAACTCTATCTCTTAAATTTTTCAGAAATTTTTTTTCATATTCAGTAGTATAAACTACCGAGTCTTTTTCAATCAAAACCAAAAGTTCCTTAATAGAGTCTTGTTGAATTTGAAATTTAACAATTCCTTTTACACCTTTAAGACAGTTAGAAATATTCCCTAAATTGATTTTCCCTATTTCTTCTGAATAAATATAATCAGAAATTCGGCCAAGGATTTCTTTAACCAAAGGATTATTATTTCCGCAATTACAGGTGTCATCAGAAAGTTCAATTTGATCTCCAATGTCGTATCGAATAAGAGGTGTCCCGTGTGTATTAAAAGATGTTATAATCATTCTTCCCTTATTTACAGGATTACAATTCTCATCCAAAACTTCAAAAACTCCACTTTGTAATTCGAGATGCAAATTTTTATTTTTACATTCTAAAATAAACGGCGCGCCTTCGGAAGATGCATATTGGTTATATAAATTGGTTTTAAAATATCCCTCTAAAACAGCACGAATATCATCAGTAATTGTCTCTGCTGTGGGAAATATAGCTTTTACTATATTTGCAGGGAAATCAATATTATTAGCAATACCATATTTTGCAATTTCATACATGGTAGAAGGAAAACCTACCATATATAGAGGTTTATATTTTATTAAATTTTCAATATAATATTTTAGATATTTACCGTGTATATGAAATGTTGAATAGTATCTTACGTTATATATATGATCTGTTTTCCAAAACCTGTTTTTTTTAATATCCTTTTGGGTCAAAAGATTTTTACCACTAAACCAAGCTGTTTTCTTACCCAATTTATAACCAAAATTACTTCTAAAATCATCTAATAAAGCAAACCTTTCTTGAATATCATCCTTGGTATACAATACCTCTAGAGATTTTCCTGTAGTTCCCCCGGTTTTAGAGATCACCCCTCTACTCCTTTCAATAGTATAAATATCTGAAATATTATTTCTTAATGTCTCTTTGTTTATTATTGGAAGCTGGTTTATATTAGATAAAACGTCTGGAGATTTTATTTCGCTTAAAATTTCAGTGTAATATCCAGAATATTTTTTTGCATATTTAATAAAACTACTATATTTTTTTGCTTGAACATCTTTTAATTGATCAGTTGATAAATTTCTATTTTCTAAATAGTGTTTTATAAAGTGCCTGTATTTACCAGAATATCTTTTTTTGTAAGCCAAAATATTATAAATAGATACAATACTGTTTTGTATAAAGTGAGGGGATTTTTCGTAGATTTTTTCCTGTAAATTACCCATACTATTTATTGTCCTTGTTTTAAATAAAAATTCTGAAATATTTCAGTATTCTTTTGAATATCGTAACCTTTGCTTTCAATTACATCAAAATTATTAACTTTTTCGTCCGATACTTTTTCTAAAATTCTGTTTGCCCATTCTTCTGGTGGAGATGTAATAGGAAGAAATTCAATATCCTCTGTTAAATATACTTCATCTGTAATCTTATCTGAAGCAAAAACCTTAAGCCCAGCTGATTGAGCCTCTATTAAAGTAACTGGTAATCCTTCATAAAAAGATGGAAAAACAAATACATCTAACATTTGATATAACTGGGGTATATCAGTTCTCACTCCTAAAAAAAGTATTTTATTATCAATACCTAAATTCTTAGCTTCTACCTCTATCTTATTTCTTAAAGGTCCGTCTCCTATAAGAACTAACACACAATTATCTTTCTTTTTAACCAAACTGTTAAAAACATTTAATAAGTATGAATGATTTTTTTGACTTGTAAACCTCCCAACGTGACCAATGGTTAATTGATCATCTAAATCATATTTCTTTTTATATGTAGCACTAACTACTGGATCATAAGCAAAAGCTGCAGCATTTATAGCATTATTCATTATAGTGAACAGATTCTTTTCTCCGAACAACCACTTTCCGGCCTTTTCTCCACAAGAAAAATTATGTGTTGAGTATTTGTTAATTTTCTTTTTAAGTTGAAATTTAATTAGTTTTTTGAACGTTTCCTTAAGGCTTTCGTTATTTGGTAATAAGTCTTTTAATTTTATTTTTTCTATGGCAATATGAGCGTGTGCAATCCTACATTCTATTTTAAATTCTTTTGCAATTTTTAATGGAAAACAACTAAATGTATTCAAATGAGAGTGAATAATATTGTATGATTTATGCTCTTTAAAAAAATTTCTTAACTCATTATAATAGGTATTAGGGAATAATGGATTAATAGGGTTTAATTTATAAATTTCACCACCCATACTTTCTATTTCATCATCAAAAGCTGCTCTCTCTTTTCTATGTACTAGAAAATCAAACTGAACTTTATCTCTGTCTATAGCTCTATAATAGTTCATAATCATGGATTCTGCTCCTCCACGATTCATAACAGTAAAAACTTGTAAGATTCTAATAGCTGCCATTAAAATTCATTTTTTGTTTTAAATCTAATATATAAGTTCAGCAGAATTCCCAATGGTATAGCCAAAATTGTTGTGATTTTTTTAGGAGATTCATTTACAAAAGCTCCATTTTTTATGAATATAGAACTAGAAACATAATGAATAGCATTTTTAAATCTATCTTTAAAGTTTTCTGCTAGTTTCATTCTACTTTTTCTCGAAAATGCAAAACCTCTAGGATGTCGTCTATATTGTTTTAATATATTCATACTAGATCCATCTTCCATATATTCTACGATACAAAATACCTCATTTACAGGAAATAATTTATAATCCTGATCTATGAGCTGATATAAGTATCCTAATGGGACAAAACGTTCTCCTTCGAAAATTGGATATGCTGGATATTTTTTAACGACATCTGTTCTTAGTACTAATTTTTTATCTCCTTTTACACCATACCTATTATAAATATTATATAATGTTACTTCTTTTAATGAATCTGGTATTTTAGTACCTATAATAGCTCCTTTCTTATCAGCGTCTAATCCAACTAAACCTGCCAATTCTTGTTTATCCTTGATAATTTCCCAGTTAAAAAGAATTTTTTCAATTGCATCATCCGGCATGAAATCATCACTATCAATACATACATTAAGTGTTGTATTTATTAAACGATATGCTGCATTATGCCCGCCATGCATTCCTTGATTTTCTTGATAATGATATTGTATATCTATTTTATTTTCATCAATCCATGAAGATACTAATTCTTTGGTATTATCAGAGGAGCCATCATCGATAATAAGCCAAGTAAAGTCTTGATTAGTTTGTCTTATATAACTTTGATAGCATTGATCCAGACAGTAAGCTCTGTTATAAGTAGGAGTAAATACTGTTATAGTTTTCATCTGTCTTTATTTATTGTTTTTTATTGTTTCTTATCTTCGATCATAAGATCTCGAAGTATACTAATAATTCTATAAATCACATATAATTAACTATCATCATTTATATAAATAATACATTAAATAAGTGAATGAAAAATAAACTGTCATTACTTTACCGGTCATTAAATGATGTTTTACAAATGATTCTTTTTTAAGAAAAGGATAAATAATAATTAATCCCATCATAAACCAGGATAAGTAAGCAAATCTATTAGAGAAATTAGCTTTAATAATCAATATCCAAAATCCATTACATATTAAATAGGTAACTAAGAGTCGAGAATATAATTTATCCTTAAATTGTTTCTTAAATATAAAGTACCAACCAGCAAAAACTGCAAATGCACTATGAAATAAAAAATCCCAACGAAAACCTGTACTAGAAAAAGTGCCTTCTTCTGCTTGACTGGTTAGATACCCCGAAAGTCTATCGTCTGCAAAGCCTAAACTACTAAAAAAAGAAATCCATACACTACTTAATAAAAGTGATAATGGTATACATACAAGCCATCCTATTAAAAAACTCTTAGGATTGCTATAAAAATAGGTTATCACAAACGCTATTACGGGTAAAAACATAGTTTTATGAAATGAGACTGAAAGTAAAAAAAACAATCCCATGATTACTTTTTTCTTATGATAAGATATTCCCCATAAAAAAAATGAAGTCGCTAAGCCATTTCGGATGCCATTGACTCCATAAGTATAGAAAGAAAATGATACTACAAACATAAAGAAACAGTAAAACCAATATTCTTTAAAAAATCTCTTCGAAATTGTATAAAGAGGAAAAACATAAAGAAATACACATAAAGTAAAAAAGCCATGCACGTTCATGAATGCTGAACAAAACTTCATGAATATATGAAAAAACACATCCTTATCCGAAGTAATATCACCTCCAGTGACATAATACTGAAAATACCTGGAGTATATAATGGTATCTCCAAAATAACGACCACTTATTGGCCGAAGACCTAAATATAAAATAACACTAAATAATATGAAATACCCAACTAAATTTGTAAATAATAAGTTCTTCCCACTAGAAATTGGCAATACCGCTGAGTTCAAAAAACAGAATAATGTTATTATTAAGAGTATATTAATATACAACCCAAAATAATTTTCTAACGGAATAAAATCAATCATTAAATTTTATATTATTCATTATCTTTTACAATTAAAAACTGTACACTTATTAACCTCTATTAGAAGTCATATTGGATTTTCCTTTATTTATTAATTGGTTCTAAATACTGATTTGAAACTAAATCCACATCGAATTTATTTAAAAGGTCATTTTTGCTTTTTTCTAATGATTTCTCAAAATTATCGCTTTTCAGAACTTCATACATGGCATCAGCAAAATTATGTTCTTCCTTTACAAACTCATCTGATTCTGGAATTGCTAATGTTCCTTTGTAAAAATTAGGAGTAATAATACCAGATTCTACTTCTACATTTTGGTCAAAAACCTTAATATCTTCAGTACTCATCAATTCTAAAATCCCATCTGTACAACACGAGGAAACTATTGGTATTCCTAAAGACATAGATTCGACAATAACATTTGGAGTACCTTCATACAGAGATGATAATGCCAACATCTTAGATTTAATTAAATATTGATACGGGTTACTTTTTCTTCCTAGAAAAACTATCTTATCAGATAATTTAAATTTAGATATTAAATTTTTACTGTATTCTATTACCTCTTTTACCCCATCACCCACAAAAACAAGTGTCGCATCTTTATACTTTTCTTGTAAAAGATAAAAAGATTTTATTAAATGCCACGGAGATTTCTGATGTGATAATCTTCCTAAAAATAGAATTACATTTCCTGTAAACAATTCTTGTTCACTTCTATCTTCTATGCATTTTAACGACTTATTTTTAATTTCGGCCAGATCGTGAGGATTATATATAATCTCGAGATTATCAAGTTTATAATCACAGTTCTCAATAAGATCTTTTTTTATTGCCTTACTTATACAGACTAGTTTATTAAGCTTTTTGAAACTTGTTTTAAAACAAAATCTCAACAACTTATTTAGTAATGTAGGGTTGTTTAATTCAACACTTTTTAAAGCATGTATACTACCAATCTTAAAATCCTTAGTAAAAGTTAATGAACTAAATATATTAGACATATCTCCAAAAGCAATGGAATGCGTAAACTTTTCTTTTTTTATGATTTTACGAATCATCAATGGTGCTTTTACATAAAACATCAAACGTTCTGTTTTTGACATTTCATTGAAATCATATGGCTTTAAATATAATTCATCTTCATCAAAATTTATAATATCATTATCTAATTTAATTATTTTCAAGGCTTTTACTACATATCCCTGATTTTTATAATGATTATAGAATGTAAATGCTAAACGTTCCATACCCCCTACACTTCCATAAGGCATAATTAATAAAATTTTCTTCATTCTTTAATTACCAATAAATGATTAAATATATTTGTCTTTTGACCCCATACTTTTGATGAAACTAGCATCTATGTTTTGTTATTTTCTTAATTCTAATTTCAAACCTTAATTACATCTTATTTGACAAAAGAGACTTTAACTCTTTTAATTTAAACACCTTAATAATAGTCGCAATAGTTTTCACTCCAAATAAACCAATCATTTTACGTTTTACATTGGGAAGGAATGTTATTTTCTTAGGTAACCAAGACATCGCAAAGTGATGTATCGAAAAAGTTCTTTCCGTTTTTTCGATAATTCCTGTACCATGGTTTTTTGCACAAAAAAAATCCTTTGGAAACATATAAAGCTCATTTGAAGAATTGCTAAAAGAAAGGTTTTCTATTTTAGGATTTTCCAATTCTATAATTGTATGATTTTTTTGAATATTTTCCATCATTATCCTAGGTAATGTTAACGTATCGTAACTGCCATCATCTTTTATAAATGATCGGTTTTCATAATGAATTAAACAATCGGCAATCCAGTCTGAATTTTTTTCAGAACCAAAAACTCCAGCTTCAATAATACCTCCACCTTCAGAACCAAAGAAATATGGCAAATGCAATAAAGAATCAAAACTCTTAAGCACTTCTATGTCAGTATCTAAGTAGATTCCCCCATATTTATGCACAGCATATAACCTTATATAATCGGCAGCAAAAGCATATTTTTTGGTTTTGAATGCTTGTCTAACCCAATCATTATCATCTATCGGAAATTTTTTTGTGTCCCATAATACAAATTCATAATCGGGAAGTTTTTCTTGCCAAGTCTGAACGCATTTTTTAATTAAATCAGGATATTCATCACCACTCAACCAACAAAAATGTATTATTTTAGGTATCATATAATTATTTGTTATTTTCCAGCTTGAATGAATTCCTTACACGTTTGTTTTAGTGGTTCTGCTAACTTATGATGCAATTCCAGGTTCTTAACCATTGTATTTTCTTTTATTTTTCCTTCTAACCCAAAATTACTAGTAAAGTTTCCTGTCTTACTATCTATGTCTATACGGTTGAATAATTCTAAAATGCCATCGAATCGACAAGAATCAACAAAACTATCAAATCCATTTACGAAAATTACAGGTGTACCCATAGCTAGACATGGCAATGCACAATGAATCCTAGAAGTAATAACCAGTTTCGCTCTCGCATATTTATTCAATAGGCTTTCTGCCATTTCAAATTTTTCTACATCCGTATATGTATTGGAAGGAGGTTCTTGATTAATAAACTCCGCACTAGCTAATACCTCAGAGCTAATAAAGTTTTTTAAATGCTTTTTCTTTTTTCCTAGTTGAAAAGCTGTACCATTAAGTACATTTCTAATAGTTTGTTTATAATTATAAAATATTCTTTCCGGTCTTGGATAGCTATATAAAGGATCCACAATATAAATATTATCTCCTCTTTCTGAATCGTCTACTTTATATGAATCTAATGTAAGTGTTAAACAACCTGTAAAATGTGCATCAATACCCTTAGCCTTTAAGGTATCAGCAGTAAACTGATCCCTACATCCGATAGGTTCATGTTTTTTTAGATAAGCAATTCCTTTCTCGCTAAGCATTCCAGGAGCCGCTGTATTATTCATATGAAAAGATACAAACAAAGGATTTATATCTTCTGAAGGCACCCAATTATTGGTGTTATGCGTAAACCAACCATTCATAATAAGTTTTACTGGATCGCCATGATAATCACCTAACCTTTCTCTATTTAAGAAAACATTTACTTCAGGTAAAAACTGTTTTGCCGCTAAACTTTGAATATTGTCACCAACATTAAAAAACCGTTTATTCTCGTCGTATGTAAGTAGTCCATGTTTCATCAATTATTATGCTTTAGTTCTATTATTTTTTAATTTTTTTGTAAAGATCTATTAACCAAGGAAATTTATTTCTAAATATAAACTTAAGTCTTTGTTTTCCTTTATTTTGATTATTAAGTTTTTCTTCTAGTAATCGATCAATCTTACCTTCTCTTATTTCATTTATTCGTAACAATTCTACATCTTTATTATTAAAGACATAGAATTGATCAGAATTCTTTGCTTTTTCCATCAACTCCCACCAAAAATATTTAAGCCCCGTAGTTGCGCCACCTATTTTTATCGTCTCAAAAATCTTTGTGTATACATCCATATTTACATTGAATCCATAATCATTAGGATCTTTATCATTTAAAATGATCCCCAAAATTGTTCTAAAACATTTTTCGCAATTACTACAATTAAATTCTTCTCTAAACTCCGAATAACATACTCTCAGTTTAAATTTAGTATTGCTTTCGCTTGCGAATTGTGCTATAAGGTCAACCTTATCCTGTCGTTTGAGCTCATACCCGTCGTGAATTACTTGAACAGAAGCCCAAGTAATTTTATTATCAATTTCTGGAGTAGACCCCCAAGCGACATCAACTTCTTTGGTATAAGAAGATGCTATATATATAGAGGAATAGGAATTAACATATGAAATCGGTGCTACGGAACCTATTAGTGAAAGCCCATGCTGTACTTTTCCCCACCATCCAATATCTTCTAATAACAATTCTACCTGATAGGTATAAAATCCTCTAACATTGGTTTCTATATATTCTTTACCATTTTTTTTAAGTAATTTTTCAGTTTCTACAAAATCTGTAAAATCTTTCCATTGGGATTGGTCGTCAATTCCAATATCTGCGCCAAGAATAGTTATTAAATCAGGAGTTTTATCCTTAACTCTTATATATGTGGCATATGCATCCACACCTCCACTAAAAAGCATAGCTGACTCTGATCCAATAATACTATTTTTAACCAATTTCTTGACTATCAATTCACCTCCAAGTTGATGAGTTGGATACTGTTTTTCAAATTCGATTTTCACTAAGCTCACTGCATTATAAAAATCCTCGTCCAACTCAGGAATTTCTATCTTAAAATCACCAAACCAAGCAATAGGTAGTACATTAGAAAGAAAAGGAATTACCGAAATACTATCAGGAACATCACTAACATCTATTCCATATTTGGCATAAAAAGGGTGTTCTTTATCAAATAACTTCTGAAGTTTGGAATCAACAGAATAATCATAAATAATTTTCTTGCCTTCATCCAAATACGATATTTTATGAAGTTTTAGTTTTTCCATCACAGTTTATTTTCTCTTTAACAAAAAAGCAAGAGGTTTTTTAAATAATTGTCTCTCATATTCTTGCATTCCTAAAAAGTACATCAAAATTGTAAATATTACAGTATACGTCCCTCCCTTCAGAACAAAATTTATCCACCCATTCCCAGGAATAAAATTAATAAAATAACCTATCAAAACTACAAAAAGCACAACCAATAAAGTCTTATGAAGTAATTCTTTAAAAAATCGAAAAATATTCAAACCTATTGTGTTATGATAATAAAAGTTCATTACATTTTGTACTACAAGCCATCCAGCAACTAATCCTGTAATCATACCTATTGCACTATATTCTATAGCTAAAAAACCTCCTAATACTGTTCCTAGGAGCATAAATACAAGGTACAACACTGCTTTAAAGGATAATTTATTTTTAGCTTCAAGAATAGAATTACCAAATGCCTGTAATAAAGGAAGTGTATAACCCACCATAATCATTAAGGCAATAATATAAATCTCCCTACATTCTTTTATATTATATCGAGCATCTCCTTCAAGCTCTCCTCCACCAACCCATAAATTAATGAATTGTTCTCCATAGAGCATAAAAGCTCCTAATATATACATCAATATAATGAAAGACAATCTACCTAGCTTAATCATCATACTTGTTAAATCTTCGCCTGTCGCATTATTTACAGACATCTGTGTAGCTCTTGGTAAAAACACACTTGAAATAGCTGTCGAAAAAGCTCCGTAGTATGTTCCTAATGCAATTCCAAGTCCATAAATTCCTAAAACTTTAGGGACACTTATAGCTCCCAACACCCAACTTCCTGATTTCCATTGTAACATGCCAACAATAGAAAACACGAAAATCCAACTAGAATACTTAAAAATTTGTTTAATATATTTTTTGGAGAGTTCGTGTAATTTAAACTTAACTTTAAGCTTTCTAATTACAAAATGTGCAGATACTGCAATAGTGAGAAGGTTAAATATTGTATCCACAATAACAAGGGATATTGCTCTACCTCCATACAATAGAACCATTACAACTGTAAATGATCTTAAAAGATATCTAATGACACTTACAGACTCAGGAAACACAAAAGACTCATATCCTTTACATATCCCAGTAAAAATCATACCAGGTAATTGAACGGCTAAATTAAAGATTAAAATTACAAACATTAACTTAGCTATTCTGAGTTCTTCTGGGCTAAACTTGGTGAAATACGAATCTATAAAGAAATAGAAAATAATCCCTAAAACAATAACCAACATAGAAACCCCTAAATACAGTAATCTGATTGTCGCTAAAAAATTCTCTTCTCCTACTCTATCTTTTTCTGCTCTATATTTAGCAACAAAACGAACAACAGTATTAGTAAGACCAAAATCTAATAATGCTATCGTACCAATTAAAGCACCAATTGCATTAAAAATTCCATACTCATCTTTTCCTAAATAACTTACAATTAATGGTGTTATCATTATCCCAATGACATTAGTAAGAAAAATTTTTAAATAGGTAAGTAATGCTCCTTTTTTTAATTGGCTCAATGTGGTTGGTTTAAAAAGTTGTTTTATGTTTAATACAAAAAACTTTTTACTCTAAAGTCTTCCGTCTACTTTTTCTTCTAATATTCCCTTAACATCGTATAAAACTCCATTTGGTTTTAATAATGATTTCAGATTTATGTCCAGGTACTCTTTATGCGCCACAGTTAATACAACAGCATCAAACTTAGAATTTGGCAATGCTGTTACCGTTTCCAGGCCATATTCATGTCTTACTTCTGATGGATTTGCCCAAGGATCATAAATAGTAATATCTGTTCCAAAATCTTTTAGATTACTGATAACATCAACAGCCTTAGTATTTCTAACATCCGGACAGTTTTCTTTAAAAGTAATCCCAAGCACCAAAATATTAGCTCCTTTAATCTTTATATCGTGATTAACCATTAATTTGATAACCTCTGATGCAACATATTGTCCCATACTATCATTCAACCTTCGTCCTGCTAATATAATTTCTGGATGATAACCAAATTCTTGTGCTCTTTGAGCTAAATAATAGGGATCAACTCCAATACAATGTCCACCAACTAATCCTGGTTTAAAAGGCAAAAAATTCCATTTAGTCCCTGCTGCTTTTAGCACCTCATTAGTATCTATATCCATTAGATTAAAAATCTTGGCTAACTCATTTACAAAAGCAATATTAATATCTCGTTGAGAATTTTCTATTACTTTAGCAGCCTCCGCTACTTTTATTGTTGGGGCTAAATGAGTTCCAGCAGTAATTACAGAGGCATACAATGCATCTACTTTCTTACCTATCTCTGGAGTAGAACCTGCTGTTACTTTTAGTATTTTTTCTACAGTGTGTAATTTATCTCCTGGATTGATACGCTCTGGAGAATATCCAGCGTAAAAATCTTCATTAAATTTTAACCCACTTATTTTTTCTAATACAGGAATACACTCTTCTTCTGTAACTCCAGGATAAACTGTGGATTCGTAAATAACGATATCTCCTTTTTCCAGCACTTTACCAACAGTTTCACTGGACTTGTACAAAGGAGTAAGATCAGGTCTATTGTTTTTATCTACGGGAGTTGGAACTGTAACTACATAATAATTACAATCTTTGATATCCTCTAAATCAGCAGAACAATATAATCCTTGATCCATTTGAGTATTATTTTTTAATACAGACTGTAATACTTCGTCTTCTACTTCTAAAGTGGTATCTGTTCCAGACCTTAATTCATTGATTCTATTTTGATTAATATCAAAACCAATTACAGGAAATTTTGTTGCGAATAATCTAGCCAAAGGAAGGCCTACATACCCTAAACCTATTATTGCTATTTTAACATTTTGCATCTTTGTGGTTATTTATTTTATTTATCAGTTATCTAAAGCTACTTTAAATTATGCCAATACCATTTTACAGCTTCTTTTAATCCTGATTTTATATCAAACTGGGGATCATATCCAAGAAGTGTTTTAGCTTTATCAACAGAAGCCAAAGAATGAGGTACATCCCCTTTACGTTCAGGGCCTATTTCAACTCCTACATTTATAATTTCGGAATCAAACTCCGATAAATATTCTTTTAGTAACGTAACTAATTCGTTTAAAGTAGTTCGTTCTCCAAAAGCAGTATTATATACATTATTCAAAGCTTCTTTATTATCAGAAACAATAGCTCTTAAATTCATTTGAATTACATTATCGATATATGTAAAATCTCTAGAAAAAGATCCATCACCATTAATTACAGGTGATTCATGCTTCATAAACTGCATTACAAACTTAGGAATCACCGCTGCATATGCTCCATTAGGATCCTGTTTACGTCCAAATACATTAAAATAACGTAATCCAATAGTATCTAAATCATACGTTCTTTTAAAGTTATCTGCATACAATTCATTCACATATTTGGTAATGGCATATGGTGATAAAGGTTTTCCGATCTTATCTTCTATTTTTGGCAAGGCCTTAGAATCTCCATAAGTAGAGGAACTAGCTGCATATATAAAACGTTTAACCCCAGCATCTCTAGAAGCTACAAGCATATTAAGAAAACCTCCTACATTTACATCATTACTAGTAATTGGATCATTTATTGACCTCGGTACAGACCCTAAAGCGGCTTGGTGTAATATATAATCAACACCTTGGCAAGCCTTCTGACAATCTTCTAGATTCCTAATGTCACCTTCAATAAATATAAAGTTTGGATTTTCGTTTATTGCAGATAGGTTTTTCTTATGTCCTGTTGCAAAATTATCTAAACCTATAACTTTACTGCCTTTTTCTAGTAAAGCTTCGCATAGATTCGATCCGATAAAACCTGCTGCTCCAGTAACTAAAACAGTAGAAGAACTTAAAAGCTCTAATTGATTAGTATTCATGTATTTCTTTATTATCCCTTGATTTTTAATCCCCTACGCTATGTTTATCACATAGACGGCGCGAAATTAAGATTAAACAATAGAACACACAACTTATATCAAAGGGGATTTTAACCCTTAATAAAATGACAATGTTCCGTTATCCCATAAAAAAATCAATTCATCGATTAAAAAATAACAAAACACTGTAAATCAAGCACATAAATTTTTACTCATTTTTATTAACAAAAACGTTTTCATAATAAAAACAGGTATTAATACGCACATAAATCTAATAACTCTTTTTCGAACCTGTTTTTAGGCAAATATTGAGACTCTAAGTTTGGTTGAAAAGGAATTGGTGTTTCTAAACTTGCAACTCTTTTTACTGGTGCATCCAAGTATTGAAAACAGTTCTCCATAATCAATGCGGAAATATCTGAAGCTATACCTCCAAACATAGAATCCTCTTGTAAAATAATAGCTTTACCAGTTTTCCTAACTGATGATAAAATTGTTTCAATATCCAATGGCTGCAAGGTTCTTAAATCAATAAGATCTGCTTCAATTTCCGAACGCTTTTCTAAGATTTCCAAAGCCCAATGCACTCCTGCACCATAGCTTATAACCGTTACCTGATCTCCTTCCTTTATAACAGAAGCTTTACCAAAAGGAATAGTATAATACCCTTCTGGCACCTCTTGCCTAACACTACGATACAACGCTTTATGTTCAAAAAACAATACTGGATTAGGATCTTCTATAGAAGTCAATAACAAGCCTTTTGCATCAAGCGGAAAAGCAGGATACACTACTTTCAGACCTGGAGTTTTTGTAAACCAAGCTTCATTAGTCTGACTATGAAACGGTCCAGCACCTACTCCACCACCACAAGGCATTCTAACCACAATATCAGCGGACTGATTCCAGCGATAATGAGATTTAGCTAATAAATTTACGATAGGGTTAAATCCAGAAGAAACGAAGTCAGCAAACTGCATTTCTACAATTGCTTTTATATTATTGACAGATAACCCATATGCGGTAGAAATTACAGCTGACTCACAAATCGGAGTATTACGAACTCTATCTTTTCCAAACGCTGATACAAAACCATCAGTAATTTTAAAAACCCCTCCATAATCTGCAATATCCTGCCCCATAATAACAAGATCCTTATATTTACGCATTCCTTCTTTTAGACTATCTGCGATTGCATCAACAAGCCGGAGCTCCTTCGAAGAAATATTAGGTTGAGTTTCCTTAAATTCAAATGTTTTATAAACATCTTTCAACTCTTTATCCAAATAAACTTGAACCTTTTGTTCTTCATTAGCCCTCTGCCAATGTGTTTCTATTTCTGTTTTAATAGTCGATCTTGTCTGGAGATCCTCATCTTCGAAAAGAATACCGTTTTCAACAAGATATCCTTTATAATTTTCTATCGGATCTTTTGAAGCCCAATACTGCATTAATTCTTCAGGGACATACTTTGTACCACTTGCTTCCTCATGACCACGCATTCTGAAAGTTTTAAACTCCAACAAAATAGGTCTTGGATTTTGTCGTATACTCTCTGCCAATTTATTTACTTTGTCATAAACTTCTAATACATTATTGCCATCAATAACGTGCGATTCCATACCATACCCTATACCACGATCGGCAAGATTATTACAATTATATTGTTCACTTGTTGGTGTAGATAACCCATATCCATTATTCTCAATACAAAATAATACAGGCAAACTCCATACAGATGCAATATTTAATGCCTCATGAAAATCTCCTTCACTCGTACCCCCTTCACCCGTAAATACAGCAGTAGTTTTATTCTTTTTTTTCAAAAGATTCCCTAGAGCAATTCCACAAGCAACTCCTAGTTGTGGCCCCAGATGCGAAATCATACCTACGATATTATATTCTTGCGTTCCAAAATGAAACGAACGATCTCGTCCATTAGTAAACCCTTTAGCCTTACCTTGCCACTGACTAAAAAGTCGATATAACGGAACATCACGAGTAGTAAACACACCTAAATTACGATGCATCGGCAAAACATATTCATCTTTATGCAATGCAGCTGTAACTCCTACGGAAATAGCCTCTTGTCCTATACCACTAAACCATTTAGAAATTTTCCCTTGACGTAGTAATATCAGCATTTTTTCTTCAATCAGCCTTGGTTTCAACATTTTGAAATACAAAGAAACGAGTAATTCATTACTGTACTCTTTCTTATCAAAATCTAATAACAATTTCTCTTCTGCCATACTGTTCAAAAATCAATTTGCCTTAATAATAATTGGTTTTCCTAAATTGGAAAATAGTAAAGTAAATGTACTTATTTTTATTTCAGAAAAAAACCGCCAAATACCGATAATACTATGTAGTTGTTAATTTAACTCTAAACAATTATACTAATTAATTAAATTTACCACACTTTAGTGCTAATATGTCAAAAAATAATTATTTTGACAGTTATCTACTATATTTTAAAAAAAGACATAATCTATGATGTGTATTTAATGAAATACATTTATTTTAGTTAAAGAAAAATTTAATACCCATGAATAACATACCAAGTGTAGATCTTTCGGATTTTTTATCTGAAGATCCATCACGTAAGCAAAAATTCGTTGATGAAATAGGAAAAGCCTATGAAGAAATAGGTTTTGTAGCGTTAAAAAACCACTTTCTAAGTGATGATTTAGTACAAGAATTATATAAGGAAGTAAAAGCTTTTTTTACTTTACCATTAGAAGATAAGCAGAAATATGAAATCGAAGGATTAGGAGGACAAAGAGGTTACATTTCTTTCGGAAAAGAACATGCGAAAGGCAAAAAAGAAGGTGATTTAAAAGAATTTTGGCATTTTGGTCAAGAACCTTCTGAAGACGCTAATTTATTAGAAGAATACCCGCCTAATGTAATTGTAGAGGAATTAAAAGATTTTAACCATACTGGTATGGAAGCTTATAGAATGCTTGAAAAAACAGGAATTTATGTTCTTAGAGCTCTTTCAATTTACATTGGTCTAGATGAATTCTATTTTGATCATTGGGCCAGTAATGGAAATAGTATTTTACGTCCTATTCATTACCCTCCTATTACTGAAGAACCAAAAGGAGCGGTGCGCGCAGGAGCACATGGTGACATCAACTTGATTACATTATTAATGGGGGCCTCTACTGGTGGATTACAAGTACAGCGCAAAGATGGTGAATGGATTGATGCCATACCACAAGAGGATGAATTAGTAATCAATGTAGGAGATATGCTTGAACGTCATACTAACAACAAATTACGTTCTACTATACATAAAGTAATCAATCCGCCAAAAGAACAATGGGAGGAACCTAGATATTCTATTCCATTCTTTATGCATCCTAGAAGCGATATGAAATTAAATTGTTTAGAAGAGTGTATTACAGAAGATACCCCTAAACAGTATAAAGATATTACTGCTGGTGATTTTCTGCATCAACGACTAGTTGAAATTGGATTGATTAAGAAGTAATTTCTACATATGGATTTAAAAGATCAATTAAAAAACTTATTTCCTGATCACGAACCTACTGAAGAGGAAAAGGATTTAAAAAAGGAAGATGGTATTTGGATGCAGGATGATCCAATTATCTGTAAATATGAGAAAAGAAAAGGAAAACCTATTACCATATTGGAGGGATATACAGGTGCGGATGAAGATTTCAAGAAACTTGCTAAAGAAATAAAAACAAAATTAAGCGTTGGAGGAAGTTTTAAGGACGAACGTATTATAATTCAGGGAGACTATCGTGATAAGATTATGGATATCCTAAAAGCAAAAGGGTTTAAAGTGAAAAGAGTTGGCGGATAATTTTATCGCATAATAAGAAATAGATACATACTTGGGGGCTAAAACATTACATATTACGAATGGCGATAGTTTAACAGATCGTTTAAAAGAACTTAATCTTGTTAATGGAGAATTCTTGATTTGGAGGGAGATGCTTTGCGAAGGTCCTACAGACATAAGAATTGAAACTAACAAAGCGATTGAAAGACGTAAAGGATTTCTAAAGAAATACTATAGAATTGCTAATGATGATTACGAAGAAAAGTTTATAAGTCAATTGAATAAATTGAACAATCTAGAAAAGTATGATGAAATTGTACTTTGGTTCGAATATGATCTTTTCTGTCATATCAATATGATTGCTGCTATAAGCTTATTACTGCGAAAAGAAATCAAAGATACTCCAGTGTATCTGGTTTGTAGTGGCAGAGTTGAGAATTCCAAAAAATGTTTAGGATTATGTGAGTTATCAGATGTTCAACTAAAAAAACATTTTGAGGATAAAATAGCATTAAACATCAACGATTTAGAATTAGCTTCCCACGTTTGGACATTATATTGTGAATCGAACCCAAATAAAATTGCGGGACAAATCAAAAAACAATCATCTTTTGATTATTTATCTATATGCTTAAGAGCACATTTGCAAAGATTTCCTAATATGCTAACGGGCCTTAATATCTTAGAACACAATATTCTTCAAATGGTAGATACATATGAAATCAAGAATATAAAACAATTAATGGGCTATACACTAGAATATCAAGGATTCTATGGATATGGTGATATGCAGATGAAACGAGTATTGGCAAGGCTATTTCAATTTTTTGATCAAACTAAAGAACGACTTTTACTATCCGAACGAGGCAAATTAGCATTACAAGAAAAAAAGAATTTTTATAATACACAAACACTAGATTGGTATTATGGAGGAGTCAAAAAATATGATTACCTGTATAATAACGATACACATAATTTACTAAAATTGTAATATGGCCATAGCCGAATCAGAATTAATTCTTAACCCAGATGGTAGTATTTATCATCTAAATCTAAAACCGGAGCATCTGGCAAAAACCATTATCATAGTTGGTGACCCAGATCGTGTAGAACGAGTTACTAAATATTTTGATACTGTAGAGTATACAATCAGTAAAAGAGAGTTTCATACTCAGACAGGAACATATCAAGGAAAAAGACTGACTGTACTATCAACCGGTATTGGCACAGACAACATAGATATAGTTTTTAACGAATTAGACGCTTTAGTTAATATTGATTTCGAAACAAGGGAAATTAAAAAAAATCACACATCTCTTAATATTATTCGTGTGGGTACTTCTGGAGCTATACAAAAAGAAATTCCAATAGATAGTTTCATCGTTTCTGAACTTGCTATTGGTTTTGATAGCCTACTCCACTTCTACAACAGTAAAGACATTCAATTTACCCAGATTTCTGAACCTTTAGTAAAGCACTTGAATTGGGATAAAGATAAATCTACACCTTATGTAGTTTCTTTTGACAAAAAATTAGGGAGACATATGCAGAGTGACCAAACCAGTAAAGGATTTACAGTTACAAATGTCGGATTCTATGGTCCTCAAGGGAGGGTTTTGAGACTACCAACATCAGACGTTTCATTGAATGACAAAATAGCATCCTTTAGCTATGCTGACAAAAAAATAACAAATTTAGAAATGGAAACAGCTGGGATATATGGAATGGCAAAACTTCTTGGTCATCGTGCTGTATCTATGAATGCAATGATAGCGAATAGAGCAACAGAACAATTCAGTAATGACCCGAAAAAAGCTGTTGATAATCTTATTAAGTATACTTTAGATAAAATTGCGAGTTATCTGGACTAGATTTAACCTTTAGTTAAATCCAAAATATACTGGATAACTTAACTTTAATATATGGATCTAAAAAAATACCTCTATAATGATAGAGATGTAAATTGGTTAAGTTTTAACGAACGTGTCTTGCAGGAAGCTGAAGACAATTCAAACCCTTTATACGAAAGGCTAAAATTTTTGGCAATATTCTCTTCTAATCTAGATGAGTATTTTAGAGTCCGAGTTTCACGGTTGAGACAAATAAAAAAACTAGATAAAAAACTAAGAAAAAAACTCGCTTTAAAACCAAATAGAAAGGTAAAAGAAATACTAAAAAGAGTAAAAATTCAACAAGAAAGATTTGGTGTTATTTTCTTTGAACACCTAATTCCTGAACTTGCAAAACATAATATTCATTTAATTGATCAGAATCAATATGATTTTGATCAACATAAATACGCTACGGAATATTTTATTTCGAAAATCCTCCCTATAATTAATGCTCAAACTATTAATTTATCTAAAGAAAATTCAATATTTCTTGAAAATAATAAATTGTACTTTTTAATACAATTCGAAAAAAATGATCACTTTGGAATTGTCAACATACCTTCAAGTAATTCCGAAAGATTTGTTTCCTTTCCTTCTAAAGATCATAATACACTTATAACATTTCTTGATGACATTATTAGACTCAATATAAGTCAAATTTTTAAAGACCAAAAAATAAAGGGATGTTTTCAAATAAAGCTATCAAGAGACGCAGAGTTATATATTGATGACGAATTTGAAGGTGTATTGGCAGAAAAAATAAAAGAATCTCTATCACAACGATATGACGGACAACCGACACGTTTATTATTTGATGCCGCTTTACCTAAAGAATTTAAAAATAAGATTCGTAAGTTTCTAGGATTAGGCAAAATAGATATGATGCCTGGTGGGAAATATCATAATTTCAGTGATTTTTTTAGTTTCCCAGATCCCACGAGTAATTCTTCTTTACATTATCCAATATTCTCAGAAATAAAACACAAAAAATTTGAACAAAACGCCAACTACTTTGAGGTAATATCTAAAAAGGATCAATTAGTACATTTTCCATATATGTCTTTTAATTACGTTCAGAATTTCATTGATCAAGCCGCTACAGACCCTTACACTACGGAGATAAAAATATCCTTGTATCGAGTAGCTAAAGAATCTGAACTTACCACTTCCTTATTAAAAGCGTTAGAGAATAATAAAAAAGTTACTGTATTTATAGAAGCCAAAGCGCGTTTTGATGAAAAGAATAATTTAAAATGGGGCAAGATTTTTGAAGAAAAAGGAGCGTCTGTCTTTTATAGTTATCCAAAAATTAAAGTGCATTCTAAAATACTTCTTATCAAACGTAAAGAAGATAATAGAGAACTACTTTATGCATATATTGGAACTGGTAATTTTAACTCGAAAACAGCCAAAATTTATTGTGACCATGGTTTATTTACAGCTAATAAACTTATAACTAAAGAATTATCAGAAGTCTTTGAAGTACTCTCGGGAAAAATGATTCTACCAAAACCTAAGCATCTACTTGTGTCACCTTTCACGACGAGAAAAACTTTTGAAGAACTTATTGATAAAGAAATAGATAATGCCAAAAACGGCAAGAAATCTGGTATTAGAGCTAAATTAAATAGTTTAGAAGATAAACTAATCATCCAGAAACTTTATGATGCAAGTAATGCAGGTGTAAAAATAGAATTATTAGTTAGAGGTTTTACTTGCTTAATTCCAGGTTTACAAGGAATTAGCAAAAACATAAAAATAACAAGCATTATTGATAGGTTTTTAGAGCATGGCAGAATTTATAATTTTAATAATGATGGATATGAAAAACTATATATTGGTAGCGCAGATTGGATGACACGTAATTTAGATAAACGAATAGAAGTCTTAGTACCCATTTTAGATGAAGATTGTAAGGAAGAATTAAATACGGTTTTAAATATACAACTTAATGATAATGTAAAAGCTAGAATTCAAGATACAGAAGAGGCAAATCGATATAAAAAGAAAATGGACGATAAACCGTCCATACAATCCCAACTTAAAATAAGAGAATATCTCTTAGAAAAACATTCTCTAACAAATACTTTATCCTAACAATATCTTTAAACTTATTAAAAAATTGGTTGCTAATAATAAAGCGATAAATACCACAATTCCATTTTCTAATGTATTGTTTTTTAATTTAGCTACTTTAACTTGGGCGCTTTTATTTCTTAAAAAATTCTTTTTCATAGCAAATATTGTTTTATTTGATTTTAATTACCTCAAATGTAGTCGTAATTATCAGATTTATATTTCAAAGGTAATGATAATAATTCATATTCAACGACAAAAAACAAATATAATCGATAAAATACACAATTTTAATATACTTTATATCATAACAGCATGCATACTATAAAAATAGGAGGTGTTCCTGAACATTTCAATTTACCTTGGCATTTAACAATTGAGGAAGGTGCTTACCTTGAAAATAATATAGAACTAGAATGGAAAGATTTTCCTGGAGGAACTGGTGCTATGTGTGAAGCTCTAAGAAACAAGGATATAGATATAGCTGTTATACTTACTGAAGGAATTGTAAAAGACATCATTGCTGGTAATCCTTCAAAAATTGTTCAAACCTATATTCAATCTCCGTTGATTTGGGGAATCCATGTAGGATATAACTCGAAGTTTGATAATTTAGAGAACCTCCAGAACACTTCAGCAGCAATAAGTAGATATGGATCCGGATCACACTTAATGGCATATGTAAATGCACAAAATAATAGATGGGATACTTCTTCGTTAAAATTCGAAGTAATAAAAAATCTTGATGGAGCTGTAAAAGCATTGACCAATGGCAATGCCGATTATTTTATGTGGGAACATTTTACAACTAAACCATTGGTGGATAACAAAACCTTTCGCCGTTTAGGAGACTGCCCTACTCCTTGGCCTTGCTTTGTTATCGCTGTCAGAGAAGAAATTCTACTCACTAAGAAAGATCAAATAAAAAGTATTTTAGAAATAATCAATACTACTACTTCCGATTTTAAACAAATACCAAGTATAGATAAAACACTTGCTCTTAGATATGAACAACAACTAGAGGATATTAGAGCGTGGTTACAAATCACAGAATGGAGTCAGTCCTTAATCAATAATAAAACATTAAGTGAAGTTCAAGATCAATTATATAAATTAGACATAATTGGCAAGTTAGTTGATTCTAAAGATTTAATTTTTGAGATATAAGCAACCTTTCTCATGTTTTAACATCTTCTAATAGGAAAACAACTTAATTATCATGAAACAGACATTAATAGCCATTATTATTTTATTCTCATTTAAATTTTCTTTTGCACAAGACCAATCTGATCTGCCGCCCAGAGATATTAATAAAAATGAAATCAGTATCAATCCAATTAACATTATAGCGTTTGGCGCTATTGATATAGGGTATGAAAGAATATTAACAAATAATACTACCTTAGGTTTTGACTTTTTCTACAGGTTTAGTGATAACGTTGATAGTGATAATGACATTATTGATAGAGATGGAATTTTTGATAAAGAAATAGCTTTTACAACACGGTTTAAATATTTTTTTGGAAGCAGAGTAGCTAGAGGTTTTTATGTAGAAACATTTGGAATGTTATCTTCTGGTGATCATGATAACTATATTGATTTTTTTGATGACCAAGGAATTTTCATCTCTTCTCGCAAAGTATCTGAAGATTATACCGACTTTGCCTTAGGGTTCTCTGTAGGTGGTAAATTTGTTGCCAAAAATGGTTTCTTTATTGATATTGGATTTGGTATTGGACGAAACTTATTTAATGAAAAAAGCCCACAAATTATTGTAAGACCCAATTTATATTTAGGATATAGATTTTAGTACAACGAATCTATCTAGTTATAGTATTATATGCTTATACCATAAGTTTATACAGGTTTATCATTAGCAACATTTAAAACCTGTATAGCTCTATTTTTTTGTACAAAAACAAGTTATACCAATGCTATGAAGAAAACACTAATTACAATAGCGCTTATTTTTTCTATCACAATTGGTTTTTCTCAGGAAAATCCGACCATTTTATCAAAACGTGATACTCAGAAAAATGATTTAAGTATAAACTTCCATCCCCTTGTTATCGGTGAAGGTTTTAGTATACATTATGATAGAGTAATAAACAAAGATATAAGTGTAGGAATAAATCTTTTCAAAGCATATAATAACCAAAATAGTATCGATAATAGAGATATCGATATTACAAGTCGAACAAATTTTTCAGTTATTCCTAATATTAAATACTACGTTGGTGAAAGATTTGCAAGAAGGTTTTATGTTCAGGGACTGGCTATGATATCATCGGGAAAGATATATACTTTCAGAAATAACAACTCTATATCTGAAGAAATTGACTTTACTGATGTTGCTTTAGGAATCGGTATAGGAGACAAAAGAATATTAAAAAATGGTATTTTTATTGATTTTGGACTCGGTGTTGCTTATAGTTTATTCAGTAAAAATACTCCTGATTTGCTACTCCATCCAAATTTATCTTTCGGTTTTAGATTTTAAAAGTAGGGTTTTTGATTACATAAACGTTATATAATAAGAGGAGATCCTTTGCAAATATTCAATTATTTAATATTTTTTTATTAAAACATAAATTAAATAAGGTAAATAATTGATATATAATTAAATCATAGATATTACGGAATATCCGCAATAAAAGATTTAAATAATTTTGTACATTTGCCAAGCCTACCCCAATAAACTAATTATGAAAATGTACGCAACCCTTTGGAGGTATTTGCATCTAATAATTAACTAACAAATCAATTATGGTAACGTTTCTACTAATTCTTGGAGGGCTTATAGCATTCAATTTTGTTTTATTAAAATTCAGTATCCAATCCGTTGATAGTGATAAGAAAAAAGCAAAAGCAAAAAGAGTTCAATCAACTACGGCTAATGCTGAAATTAATAAAGTAAAAACTACAGGAATTCCAAAGGCTGCATAATTAATTTACCATCTTATAGGTAATTGATTAGTCTTAATAAGATATTCATTAGTTTTACTAAAATGTTTGTTTCCAAACCAATATCCTCTATTGGCGCTTAATGGAGATGGGTGACCGCTGTTTAATATACAATGTTTTTTATTATTTATTTTCGCTCCTTTTTTCTTAGCGAAACCACCCCACAATAAGAAAACTACATCACTTTTATTGTTAGAAATAGACTGAATAACCGCATCTGTGAATTTTTCCCAACCTTTACCCTGATGTGATCCTGCCTCATGTGATCTTACTGTTAGTGTCGCATTCAGTAATAAAACACCTTGTTTTGCCCAACGTTCTAGATTTCCATTGGAAGGAAAAGGAATGTTTATATCAGATTCAATTTCTTTAAATATATTAATTAAAGAAGGAGGCATTGTAATTCCATTATTAATAGAAAAGCACAATCCGTTAGCCTGTCCAACTCCGTGATAAGGATCTTGACCTATTATTACAACTTTTACATCATCAAAACTACAATAGTCAAAAGCCGCAAAAATCTGTGAACCTTTAGGAAAGCAAGTCTGAGTCTTATATTCTTGTTCTACAAAATCTATTAATCCCTTAAAATATGGTTTATCTAATTCATCATAAAGTTGCTGTTTCCAGCTATTCTCAATATTTACATCCATGTTAGTATCATAAAAATATGCAATTGTTTACATTTGCTTCATTGTAAAATTATAACAAATACTTTTCTAAAGATAAACTCAGATTTAGTTTTATAATAAAGAAATTAACAGAAAAAGAATACCTTCTAAAAATTAGGGTAACCACATGATCCGTATTTCCGAAAAAACACTTAAAGACCTAGAATTTAATACAATACTTAATCACATCGAAGATTTATGTAATACTGATCACGGAAAAACAAAAGCTTTAAAGATTGTTCCATTAAGTACTGAAGAAGACTTGCATGTATCGTTACAACAAGTATACGAATATAAATCTTCTTATCTAAATGATTCTAAGATACCAAATCATGGATTTGATAGTATTGATAAAGAATTACAACTATTAGGTATTGAAAATACTTTCTTAGAAACATTTAATCTGAAAAAAATTATATCGATTAGCGTAACAACTAATGATTTACTTGGATTTTTTAGAAAATTTAAAGAATTCTACCCTATACTCCATCAAACATCTTCTGAAGTTCCTTTTACAAAAGAGATCATTAATCTTATTGAGATAGTTGTTGATAAATTTGGAGAAATTAAAGACAATGCTTCTCCTACTCTTCGCGTACTTAGAAAAGATATTAATGAAATACAAGGAAAACTAAACGGAAGTTTTGGTAGAGATCTTACTAGATACAATAGTTTAGGATATCTAGATGAAATAAAAGAAAGTGTTGTTGACAATCGAAGAGTACTAGCTGTAAAAGCCATGTATCGTCGTAAAGTAAAAGGCTCTATAATGGGCAACTCTAAGACTGGAAGCATTGTATATATTGAACCTGAAGCAACATTACAGTTTAGTAGAACTCTGAGTAATCTTCAATATGAAGAACGAGAAGAAATCGTTAAAATACTTAAAGAACTTACAAACAAAATAAGACCGTTCTCTGAATTACTGAAACAATATCAAGAATATCTTAGTGATATTGATATTATTTCGGCAAAATCAAAATATGCAAACCAAGTAAACGGAGTATTACCTAAAATAACTGAGGATCGAGAACTAACTATAAAAGATGCTTATCATCCTCTGCTCTACCTTAACAATCAAAAAAAAGGAGAAAAAACATATCCACAAACGATTTCTTTAGACGAAGGAAATCGAATTATTGTAATATCAGGTCCTAATGCAGGAGGAAAAAGTATTACACTAAAGACTGTAGGTTTACTACAAATTATGTTACAGAGCGGCATGCTTATTCCTGTTCATGAGTATAGTAGAATGTGCATATTTAATACGGTATTGACTGATATTGGAGACAATCAATCTATAGAAAATCACTTAAGCACCTATAGTTACCGATTAAAAAACATGAATTACTTTCTTAAGAAATGTAATAATAAAACTTTATTTCTTATAGATGAATTTGGTACTGGTAGTGACCCTGAATTAGGAGGTGCGCTAGCTGAAGCTTTTTTAGAAGTTTTTTACGAGCGGGAATCTTTTGGAATTATTACAACACATTATGCAAATCTAAAAATGTTGGCTAATGAATTACCTAACATGACCAACGCTAATATGCTCTTCGATTCTAAAACTCTCGAACCCTTATTTAAATTATACTTAGGCGAAGCAGGAAGTTCTTTTACCTTTGAGGTAGCACAAAAAAATGGAATACCCTATAGCTTAATTAATAAGGCTAAGAAAAAAGTAGAGCGAGGCAAAATTCGATTTGATAAAAGTATTGCCAATCTTCAAAAAGAAAGATCAAAACTTCAAAAAACGACCTCTTCATTAAAAACAAAAGAACAAAAAACTGAAGAAGAAAAAGAACGTTTAGATAAAATCAATCAGCGGTTACAGCATAAATTAGAAAGCTATCAAGAGCTTTATGATAGCAATCAACGTATGATTTACTTAGGTCAAAAATTAAATGAAATAAGCGAAAAATACTTTAATAATAAAAAGAAGAGAGAACTTATAGATGAATTCATGAAAATTGTTCAGATAGAAAACTCTAAAAGAAAAAAACAAACTACTAAGCAAAGAAGGGCTATAAAAGTAAAGGAGGAAAAAATAGTCAAAGAAGTAGAGAAAAAGGTAGAAGTAATACGAGAAAAGAAAAAAGAAGAAAAGAAGAAAGAAGAAAAGCTTGAAAAGGCAAAACCAAAAATGATCCTTAAGGTTGGCGACAGAGTCCGTATGATTGATGGAAAATCTATAGGAACTATAGATACTTTGGAGAAAGGAAAAGCGGTCGTCAATTATGGGATTTTCACCACAAATGTTGCAACAGATCAATTAGAATTTGTGGAACGAAAAAAATAACCTTAGTAACAAATACAGAAAAACAGTAAAAAGGCTGCTAATTAAACAATTAGCAGCCTTTTTTTCGTAGGTTAAGCTCAATCGATTATTACTTCCCTCCTGCTAGCAAAACAAAAGTATTTCCTGATACTGGTGATACATTATAAGTTTTCACTCTTTTTAAAGTCTTTATATATTTTTCTGCTTCGATAAAAGCTAGTTCCATTGCGCTAGATGATGAGTCATCATTAATCTCAATTGTTTTAGAAATAATATCGCCATTCGTGTACTCCACAGTCATCTTCCATCTCTTAATGGAGTGAAAATTTCTAGAGATCAAGTTATTTTCTACATTCTCTTTCTTATCGCCTTTTTTGTTTTTTTCCTTCTCTTTTATTGAATTCGAATTTGAAGATGTAGCGTGTCCAAATGTTACGCAAAGCATTGCAATTACTAATAGGAGTTTCATTTTTTAGCCGTTTTGATTTGTATAATTCGAATATACAAATAATTTTTGATTATACAAACATTTTTTTAATAAAAATTTATTTGTATATTTATATAATATAATACTGTTATACAATGATTAACAAGAGATTAAAAAAACTACTTAAAAAAAGTAAAGGAGCAAAAACTGTATACGGTATCTCTAAAATATTAGGCATAAGCCCTCAAGCTGGAGATTATGTAGTGAAGAGAAAAGATTTAGCAAAGGATTATGAACGACTACAGAAAATTGCTGATTATATGGGAGTGGATATTACAGATATTGTAGACTATAAAAAGAAACCCGAAGGTTAGAAAACTTGAGATACTTTTCCTCTCTAATTCCTAAATTAACTACTAAAAGAAAAGCTTTTTTATAAACACTTTTAGCTATTTTTGAAGCTCACGAAACCATTTCATATGGAGATTTATATTTACTTATCTATTTATATCATATTAATCATTGGCCTATCAATTTATATCTCAAGATCCTCTAATACCGAAGATTTTCTAATTGGTGGAAGAAATCGTAATGAGTGGACCATTTTATTTTCGAAGTTTGCCGGTGCTATCGGTGTTAGTACTTTAATTACTTATACAGGCTATGCATACAAGTTTGGTTGGGGATTATTTGCCATGTCAATAGGCTCTGTGATTGGTTACCTTTTGTTTGCTTTTTGGGCAGCACCCAGAATCAAGAAATTATCATTACAAGGTAATTTCTATACACAAGGTGATTTACCTGAATTTGTTACAGGAAATAAAATCACTTCATTAATTACCAATTCTATTACTATTATTGTTCAGTTTTTCTGGATTTTACTCTCTCTGGCTGGTGGTGCTAAGGTGATTACCTTTTTTGATTTATTTTCGTATGACATTGCACTACTGATTACTTCATCGGTAGTATTGATTTATGTCTTGTTTTCTGGTTTCAAAGCAGTTATTATTACAGATATAATTCAGGCTATAATTATTATTGTTTTTTTGGGTATTCTAATTTTCGGAATGCTAGATATAAAAGATTTTGGTTCAGTTTTAGGTACTTCCACAAATGAAAACGTAGAACTGGGTAGTATTATAGGCCTCATATTGTATGGAGGTTTATCTGTATTTGGTTTAGCAGATAGATATCAACTTTGTTATGCCGCAAAAGATGTGAAATCTCTAAAAAAGGGACTAGGGTTAGCCATAATTCCTGTATTATTAATAGCATTTTTATTATTACTTATAGGTTTATATGTTTATAATCGTGATACTTCTTTGGATCCAGATACCGTTTTCGTATTTGCAATGCAAAACTTAGTTAATCAATCCTGGATTCCTCTGTTGTTGGTACTTTTCTTTGCTGGCCTAATGAGTACAGCAGACACCTCTATTTTTGCAGTATCCTCTCACCTAGTTTATAAATCAAAAGAAGATCAGAAAGTAAAATCATTACGATATGCAACAGTCATAACCATTATTATAGCTTATGTTACTGCACTGTTTTGGAAAAGTATCGTGGACATTACCATTGTAGGTGCCGCACTAAGAATGACACTTTCTATATCGATGATCTATGTGATTAATAAAAAGAAAAATAGTGGACGTTTTATTGCAAGTGCATTAGGAGGTGTCATAGGCTTACTAACAGGTTTAATTGTTTTTGGACCTAAGCCAACTATTGCTATTACTGTTCTATTAGGTTCCCTAATCGGGTTAATCTACAGATCCAAATAGTCTTGTTAAAGTATCCTTAAACCTAAATACTGAGAATTTTATCTTTTTATATTTGACGAAACACTCAAAACTAGTATCAAACCAATATTATGCGTAAATTACTTTTTGTAATCACTTTCAGTACACTATTTATACATATAACTGAAGCACAACAACCTAAAAAACCAAATTCTGTAGAAATACATGAAGCAATAAAGAAACTAAACTTTTTAGGTTCTGTTTTGTACGTTGCTGCACATCCTGATGATGAAAATACGCGACTGATTTCTTATATGGCTAATCAGGTAAAGGCAAGAACTGCCTATCTATCTCTTACTCGTGGTGATGGTGGTCAAAATTTAATTGGTCCAGAAATAAGAGAATTACTCGGAGTAATAAGAACACAAGAGTTATTAGCAGCTCGTAATACAGATGGTGGAGAACAAATGTTTACGCGTGCTAATGATTTTGGATATTCTAAACATCCTGATGAAACCTTAGCAATCTGGGATAAAAAAGAAGTACTAAACGATGTTGTTTGGGCAATAAGAAAGTTTCAACCTGATGTTATAATTAATAGATTTAATCATAGAACACCAGGAAGCACGCACGGACATCATACTTCATCTGCAATGCTGAGTGTAGAAGCCTTTGATATGGTAGCTGATAAAAAAGTATACCCAGAGCAGTTACAATATGTGAATACATGGCAACCAAAAAGGTTATTCTTTAATACTTCATGGTGGTTTTACGGAAGCAGAGAAAAATTTGAAAAGGCAGACAAGTCAAATCTTTTAGAATTTGATACAGGTGTTTATTATTCGGATTTAGGACTCTCTAATACAGAAATTGCTTCATTAAGTCGAAGTCAACATAAATCACAAGGTTTTGGAAGTACTGGAACTCGTGGAACACAAACCGAATATGTTGAATTAATAAAAGGAGAACTACCTAAAGATAAAACCAATATTTTTGATGGAATTGATACCTCATGGAATCGAGTTAAAGGAGGAAAAGCTATTGGTGATATTCTATATGAAGTAGAAAAAAGCTTTGATTTTAAAAACCCTTCAGCTTCTGTTAATCAACTAGTAAAGGCATACCAATTAATACAGCAACTAGAAGACACTCATTGGAAAACTATTAAAACCAAAGAAATAAAAGATATTATTAAAGCAGTAACTGGTCTATATTTAGAAGCTGTTGCTACTGAGCCTTACACTACCAAGGATAGTGAAGTAACTATTAAAATCGAAGCTATTAATCGAAGTAATGCTTCAATTTTTCTAAAATCCATTAATATTTCTACAATAGGAGTTTCTGAAAATGCGAAAACAACTTTGGGAAATAATAAAAGAAATAATTATGAATTGAAAGGTAAAATCATTTCTGAAACAAAAAACACAACTCCTTATTGGTTGAATAATAAAGGAACACTTGGTATGTATAATGTTACAGATCAAAAACTAATTGGAACACCAGAAACCAAACATCAAACCGAAGCTGTATTCAATGTTGAGATTAATGGAATCAGTATCCCTTATCAAAAAGATATTGTTTACAAGACAAATGATCCAGTAAAAGGAGAAGTCTATAAACCTTTTGAAATCATTCCTGCTATTTCTGCCAGTATAAAAGATAAAGTGATTATTTATGCAAATGGTCCTGCAAAACAGATTCCTGTTACTATAAAGGCTGGAGAATCTGACCTAAGAGGAACCGTTTCCTTAAAACATCCAGAAGGTTGGCAGGTTACTCCGCAAAACATTGATTTTAGTTTAGATCAAAAAGGCGAAGAAAAAACAATAATCTTTACACTTACTGCTCCTAAAAATCAGAGCGAAGGCTATATTTCGCCAGAAATAAATATTCAAGGAAAAACATATACTGATGAAGTAATAACAATGGATTACGATCATATTCCTTTTCAGACCGTAATATTACCTTCAGAAACAAAAGTGGTTCGATTAGATATTCAAAAGAAAGGTCAAAACATTGGATATATAGAAGGTGCTGGCGATGTAGTACCTGAAAGTTTACAACAAATCGGTTATAAAGTGACTACTATTACACCTGAATCGATTTCTGAAGAAACGCTAAAGTCTTTTGATGCTATTGTTGTTGGTATACGTGCATATAATACGGTAGAAGAATTAAAATTTAGACAAAAATATTTGTTAGATTATGTAAAAAATGGTGGGAACTTAATTATCCAATATAATACTAACAGAAGACTTAAAGTAATAGATAATTTAGGCCCTTATCCTTTTAAACTTTCCAGAGATCGTGTTACCGACGAAAATGCAACTATCAAGTTATTAGCAAGTGATCATCCAGTATTAAATATCCCAAATAAAATATCTAATAAAGATTTCGAAGGCTGGGTACAAGAACGAGGATTATACTTTCCTAATGAATGGTCTAAAGAATACACCCCTATCATTTCAGCAAATGACAAAGGAGAATCTGAGAAAAAAGGAGCTTTGTTGGTTGCAAAATATGGTAAAGGCTATTATGTATACACCGGTCTAAGTTTCTTTAGAGAATTTCCTGCGGGAGTTTCTGGAGCATATCGATTGTTTGCAAATATGTTATCTTTAGGAAAATAACAACCATTATGGAAGATTCAAACAATAAAATAGTCTGGAAAAAACTATACACAATTGTATTAATTACTAATGCATTATATTTACTTTTCTTCTATTGGATTACGACTATTTTTTCGTGAAAATTTGGTACATGCTTTACTTCAAAATAATACATATAGACAAATAACATATGCAACTTATAGATTGGATTATACTCATAGGAACTTTATTGTTTATTGTATTATATGGTGTTTGGAAAACAAAAGGAAGTAAAAATGTTCAGGACTATATTCGTGGTGGTAATGAGGCAAAATGGTGGACTATTGGTCTATCCGTAATGGCTACTCAAGCATCTGCTATTACCTTTCTTTCTACTCCTGGACAAGCATTTCATAGTGGAATGGGATTTGTTCAGTTTTATTTTGGACTACCGTTTGCCATGATTATCATCTGTTTGGTTTTCATACCGCTATATCATAAATTAAAAGTATACACCGCCTACGAATACTTAGAAAGCAGGTTTGATCTGAAGACTCGTACTATTACCGCATTTTTCTTTTTGATTCAACGAGGGTTAGGTGCTGGAATAACAATTTTTGCTCCAGCTATTATACTATCTGCAGTACTAGGTTGGGATCTTACAACTTTAAATATAGTCATAGGGATACTGGTAATCATCTATACTGTTTCTGGAGGTACGAAAGCCGTAAGTGTTACACAAAAACAACAAATGGCCATTATTTTTACAGGAATGTTTATTGCCTTTTTTCTTATAATCAGTTACTTACCTGATGATGTTACTTTTACGAAAGCCTTAGATATTGCAGGAGCTAGTGGAAAGATGGAAGTTTTGGATTTTTCTTTTGATCTTAGTAATAGATATACCGTTTGGACCGGTATTATTGGTGGAACGTTCTTAATGCTGTCTTATTTTGGAACCGATCAAAGTCAGGTACAAAGATATTTATCTGGTAAGTCTGTAAAAGAGAGTCAATTGGGGTTATTGTTTAATGGATTATTAAAAATACCCATGCAATTCTTCATATTATTAGTCGGAGTTATGGTATTTGTGTTTTATCAATTTAATGCAGCTCCTCTAAATTTTAATCCAGCAGCAATCACAGCAGTAGAAAATTCTAAATATACCAGGGAATATGAGCAACTTGAAAAACAGCTCACAGAAATTCAGAACTCTAAAGAAGTTTCTATTCAAAAATATTTAAATGAAACAAACACTCAGTCAAAACTAGAAATCAAAAATGAAATAATAGCTTTAGATAAATCTGATAAGAAAACCAGGGAGGCTGCGAAAGAATTAATTACTATGGCAGATCCGGTTGTAGAAACCAATGATAAAGACTATGTTTTTATACATTTCATATTGAATAATCTTCCTAGAGGACTTATTGGTTTATTGCTGGCTGTGATATTATCTGCAGCTATGTCATCAACAGCTTCAGAACTAAACGCACTTGCATCAACAACAGCGATTGATCTATACAAACGTAATATAAAAGAAGAAAAAAGTGAGAAACATTATGTGACAGCTTCTAAGTTTTTTACACTAATCTGGGGGATACTCGCAATTCTGGTCGCATGTTTTGCAGATCTATTTGATAATTTAATACAACTCGTAAATATTATAGGATCTATATTTTATGGTAATGTATTAGGTATATTTTTATTAGCTTTCTTTATAAAATTTGTAAAAAGTAACGCTGTTTTTGTAGCGGCATTGATAACACAAACGATCATCATTTATGTATGGTGGCAAGATTGGCTTCCTTTCCTTTGGCTAAATGCGCTTGGTTGTGGAATCGTTATGTTTTTAGCGATAGTATTAGAATTGTTTATTCCGACTAGTGAAATTGAGCTCGAATAATAATAAGTATTAAAAAAGGGAAGCTATATATTCTCTCCAAATAAAGCGTTATCGTCTAATGAATTATATGTAAATCATCTAGAACTATCTGACCTTCCATCATTGATAGATCGCGGAAAAACTGATCAAATTTTATTGACAGAAGCTCAAAAACTATTTGAAGCAAATGAATATAATAAAACCTTAGATATTCTAATCAGTAATGGTTTTGATAATATTCAAAAAAAATAAAGCAACTATGTATTTATATATGGGTTTCTCACAAATGGAATTAAACGAGTCCAACAAAGCAGAAAAAAAATTTGATAAACTAATCAATAGTAAATTAATAGATGTACCAAAAAGCAAATGGTAAAAGGCTCTACTGCATGTCAAACAAAATAAGATAAAAAAGCCAAGGAACTTTTATCAGAAATAACCAAATACCTGAATAACTATAAATCTATAGAAGTACCAGAATTATTAGGTAAATTATAAACTAAAAAAAATCCATCTGCCATAGGTTGATGGATTTTTTTTAGTTTATAAAGTTTATATTCTCAGATAAGAGAAATACTGTATAATTTTAACCTAGTACTTCAGCTACTTTTTTACCAATCTCTGCAGGAGAATCCACCACGTGAATTCCGCATTCTCTCATAATTGCTTTCTTAGCAGCGGCAGTATCTTCACTTCCTCCTACAATTGCACCAGCATGTCCCATAGTTCGTCCAGCAGGAGCAGTTTCTCCAGCAATAAAGCCTACTACTGGTTTTGTAGTTCCACTTTCTTTAATCCATTTTGCCGCATCAGCTTCTAATTGTCCTCCAATTTCTCCAATCATTACAACACAACTTGTTTCTGGATCATTTATCAATAATTCTACAGCCTCTTTCGTAGTAGTTCCTATAATTGGATCTCCTCCGATACCAATAGCAGTCGTTATACCTAATCCTTGTTTTACAACCTGATCAGCTGCTTCATAGGTTAATGTTCCCGACTTAGAAACGATACCTACATTTCCTTTTTTAAACACAAAACCTGGCATAATACCAACTTTTGCTTCTCCCGGAGTAATTACTCCTGGGCAGTTAGGACCAATCAAACGACATCCTTTTCCTTTTATATAATTAGAAGCTGTAATCATATCTGCAACAGGGATACCTTCGGTAATTGTTATAATCACTTTGATTCCTGCATCAGCAGCCTCCATAATAGCATCTGCAGCAAATGCAGGTGGAACGAAAATAATAGTGGTATCAGCTCCAACCTCCTTAACTGCGTCTTGCACAGTATTAAAAACAGGTTTATCAAGATGTGTTTGCCCACCTTTACCAGGAGTCACACCTCCTACTACATTAGTACCATACTCAATCATCTGACCAGCATGAAAAGTACCTTCGCTACCTGTAAAACCTTGAACTATTATTTTGGAATCCTTATTTACTAGAACACTCATTGCGTTATGATTTTTTATATTTTTTTAGCAGTTTCAAAAGTACGGTTTTGAACACTATAGTTAAAATGAAAAATCAAAAAAAAAAATCTTTTTTGATTTTTTAATTTTCTAATACCTTTCTGAGTTTATTATTTAGAAAAAAGAAAAATAATTATAATAATTTTTAAAATCTATTTAGATAAAAATGACTTTAAATTTTCTGGTGTATTATCTCCTTGTTGACTAATTTGATATCCTCGATATAACTTACCATCTTTTAATTCCCAAATTGCAATAAAATGAGCTATTGCTTCTTCTTTATCAGGTCTTTCTATGGTTTTAGCAACATAAGTATATCGAATAGTTACCATACCATTCTCTTCTAAAAGATGACTAATCTCACACCTAAACGTTTCGAATGAGCTAGACATCTCCTTGAACATGGTCTTAATATCTTCAAAACCCTTTTTATTGTAGCCAAAACTACTATTCCAATTTAATTCTACTTCTGGATGTAAATACTCAGAAAAGGCTTCTATATTATGAATCAAATCCGTTTGATAAAAGGATTGAACCACCTCTTTTGCTATTTTACTCATTATTCTTCAATTTTTCTATTATTTCGGGTATTTGCCTGATGGCGGCAATTTCTTTATACTTTTTTCTAAAATCATCTGCAGGGGTTCCAAAATAACTTTTGTTTCCTTCTAGAGATTTACTCACTCCAGACTGTGCAGAAACAATTGCTTTTGTGCCAATAGTGATTCCACTAGTAACTCCCACTTGTCCCCATACTGTAACTTCATCTTCGATTACTACGCATCCAGCAATACCAACCTGTGAGGCTATCAAACATTTTTTTCCAATAACAGTATCATGTCCAATATGTACCTGATTATCTATTTTGGTTCCTTCTTTAATTGTTGTGTCTCCCGTAACGCCTCTATCAATAGTACATAGAGATCCCAAATCGACATCATCTTCTATCACAACTCTACCACCAGAGATTAGCTTATCAAAGCCTTCTGGTCGCTTTTTATAATAAAAAGCATCAGCTCCTAATACTGTTCCTGAGTGTATCGTTACATTATTTCCTATAATGGTTCCATCATACAAACTTACATTAGCATGAATAAAACAATTATCACCTATAACTACATTATTGCCAATAAAAGCACTCGGTTGGATAATAGTATTTTTTCCTATCCTAGACGTTTCCGACACTATCGTTGTAGCCTTTTCAAAAGGTTTAAAATACGTGGTCAGCGTATTAAAATCTCTAAAGGGATCATCAGAAATAAGCAAAGCTTTTCCATCAGGACAATCTACTTTCTTATTGATTAAAATAACTGTCGCTGCACTTTCTAAAGCTTTATCATAATATTTAGGGTGGTCAACAAAAACAATATCGCCTGATGTAACAACATGAATTTCATTCATTCCAAGTACTGGGAAATCGGGTATACCCACAAATTCTGAAGATATTATCGTCGCTATTTGCTTTAGTGTGTGTGTTTGTGGAAACTTCATCTTATAATTCAGAATTCAGAATATCATTTCTGAATTATTCTTTAATACGTTCTTTATAGGTTCCTTTCTCAGTTTCGACTCTGATCTTATCTCCTTCGTTTATAAAAAGAGGCACCATTACTTCAGCTCCAGTCTCAACTACCGCAGGTTTAGTAGCATTAGTAGCTGTATTCCCTTTTACTCCAGGTTCTGTTGAACTAACTTCTAAAATAACACTCGCAGGCATTTCCACTGAAAGTGGCATTTGGTCTTCTGAATTTATAATCACTGTAACCACTTCTCCTTCTTTTAATAAACCAGGAGCATCTAATGTAGATTTTTCAAGAGTTATTTGATTATAATCTTCTGTATTCATAAAATGATATGTATCTCCTTCTGCATAAAGAAACTGAAACTTATGCGTCTCTACTCTTACATCTTCAATTTTATGACCTGCAGAAAATGTATTATCAATTACTTTTCCTGTGGTAACACTTTTCAATTTTGTACGCACAAAAGCAGGACCTTTTCCTGGTTTTACGTGTAAAAATTCGATAACCTTAAATATATCGTGATTGTATTTAATACACAATCCATTTCTAATATCACTAGTACTTGCCATTGTTGTTTTTTATTACTTATTGCTATGTTTCGATTACCTAAACAATCTAATTAGAGAAATACCCTTTCATAATACCTCTCTGTGAGTTCTTGATAAACTCTAAAACCTCGTCTCGTTCTGGTGTAGCTTCCATCTCTGCTTCGATAATTGCTACAGCCTGAGAATTATTATAATTACTTTGATACAAAATTCTATAAATAGATTGTATCTCTCTTATTTTTTCTGTAGTAAATCCTCTTCTTCTCAATCCTATTGAATTTATTCCAACATATGAAAGTGGCTCACGAGCTGCTTTGGCATAAGGTGGTACATCTTTACGAACTAAAGATCCTCCTGTCACGAAAGCATGATTACCTATACTACAAAACTGCTGTACTGCAGCCATACCTGCTAAAACCACATAGTCTCCAACATTAATATGACCGGCGAGTGTGCTATTATTAGAAAAAATACAATTATCACCTACTATACAATCATGAGCTATATGGCAATATGCCATTATCCAACAGTTTTTACCAATTTTGGTTTTCATTCTATCTGTAGTACCTCTATTGATGGTAACACACTCACGAATAGTTGTGTTATCCCCTATCTCTGTAGTAGTATCTTCATCATTAAATTTTTTATCCTGTGGAGTTGCAGAAATAACAGCTCCAGGAAAAATGCTACAATTTTTACCGATACGGGCTCCTTCCATAATAGTTACATTGGAACCAATCCAGGTTCCTTCTCCTATAACCACATTATTATGAATCGTAGTAAAAGGTTCGATGACTACATTTTTTGCAATCTTTGCTCCAGGATGAACGTATGCTAAAGGCTGATTCATTGATTTTATTTTAATGTTTCTAGTATAAACAAATTTTATGTAGTATACTAAATAATTATTTTGATTTTACGATTTGGGCCATAAGTTCCGCTTCTGTCACTAATTTTCCATTAGCATAAGCAAAAGCTTGCATATGACAAATTCCCCTTCTTATTGGAGTAAGCAATTCTAACTTAAATATTAGCGTATCTCCCGGCAATACTTGCTGTTTAAATTTCACCTTATCTATTTTCATAAAGTAAGTAAGATAATTTTCTGGATCAGGAACCGTACTTAATGCCAAAATACCGCCTGTTTGAGCCATCGCCTCTACTTGCATAACTCCAGGCATAACGGGTGCTCCAGGGAAATGCCCGACAAAAAATGGTTCATTCATTGTCACATTTTTCATTCCCACAACATGCTTATCAGACATTTCTAAAATGCGATCAATCAACAAAAATGGTGGTCTATGCGGAAGCATAGACATAATTTTGTTGATATCCATCAAAGGTTCTTTATTTAAATCAAACTGAGGAACTTTATTACGCTTCTCTATTTTTATAATCTTAGAAAGTTTTTTAGCAAACTGAGTGTTTACATAATGCCCAGGCTTATTTGCTATAATTTTTCCTCTGATACGTGTTCCTATTAGTGCAAGGTCTCCTATTACATCTAACAACTTATGCCTTGCAGCCTCATTAGGATAATGAAGTGTAAGGTTATCTAATATTCCATTCGGTTTTATAGCAATAGAATCTTTACCGAAGGCAACTTTTAGTTTTTCCATGGTATTAGGACTCAACTCCTTATCTACATATACAATTGCATTATTGAGGTCTCCTCCTTTAATCAAACCATGCTCCAGTAACATTTCCAGTTCGTGTAAAAAACTAAATGTTCTGGCGTCGGCAATTTCCTTTTTAAATTCTGTAAGATGTTTTAATGATGCATTTTGTGTCCCCAATACTTTAGTACCAAAATCTACCATAGTAGTTACCTGATATTCATCTGATGGCATTACTATAATTTCACTTCCAGACTCTTCATCAGTATAAGAAATTACATCTTTTACGATATATTCATCTCTCTCTGCTTCCTGCTCTATAATACCAGCTTCCTCTAAAGCTTGTATAAAAAACTTACTTGAACCATCCATAATAGGCGGTTCTGAAGCATTCATTTCTATTAAAAGATTATCAATCTCTAAGCCAACACAAGCAGCAAGCACATGTTCGGATGTCTGAATACTTACGCCATTCTTTTCCAGATTTGTACCTCTTTGAGTGTTTACTACATAATTAGCATCCGCTTCAATAATCGGGTTCCCTTCTAAATCGACACGACAAAACGCATATCCGTGATTCTCAGGCGCTGGTTTAAAAGTAAGTATAACTTCCTTTCCGGTATGAAGTCCTACTCCTCTAAGTTCGACTTCTTTTTGAATCGTTCTTTGTTTATTTGCAACGGAATTACTCATTGTCATTTATCTTTTTCTCAAGTTTGTATACTCTATCTACAATTTTGGGCAAATTTTTAAAATGTACGTAAGATTTATTATAATCTGAGTACCCTAATGCCGGAGATCCTTGGATAACTTCTCCGTCTTTTATATTTCTTCCAATACCAGATTGTGCCTGAATTCTGACTTTATCACCTATAACGAGGTGTCCTGCAATACCAACTTGACCACCAATTAAACACTGCTTCCCTATTTTAGTCGAGCCTGCAATTCCAGTCTGCGCAGCGATGGCAGTATGCTCACCTATTTCTACATTATGTGCTATCTGAATCTGATTATCTAATTTAACTCCTTTACGAATAATTGTGGAACCTAAGGTTGCCCTATCAATGGTTGTTCCTGCTCCAACATCCACATTATCTTCTATAATAACATTACCTGTCTGTGGAACTTTAATATATTCTCCTTTTTCGTTTGGTGTAAACCCAAATCCATCCGCGCCAACAATCACTCCACTATGAATTACACAATTGTTTCCAATAATAGATTCAGAATATATTTTAGCACCAGCAAAAACAACTACATTATTGCCTAAAACAACATTATCACCTATATAGACATTTGGATAAATTTTAGCATTTTCGCCAATATTTACATTTTCTCCTAAATAAGAAAACGCTCCTAAATACATATCACCACTGTACTTAGCTGTATCAGAAATAAAACTTGGTTGTTCAATACCTGTTTTATTCATCTTTACCATATTGTAGTAATCCAATAATTGAGAAAATGCTTTGTATGCATCTTCAACCCTAATTAAAGTAGTTTTTATATTAGATTCAGCTTCAAATGTTTGATCCACTATAGTAATAGACGCATCGGTAGAATAAATATATGGCGTATATTTAGGATTAGACAAGAATGTTAAAGAACCTTTAGTTCCTTCTTCTATCTTTGCTAGTTTTGATACTTCGACGGTTTCATCTCCTTCGATTTCACCATTTAGAATACCTGCAATTTGTGTGGCTGTAAAAATCATTAGCAGCAAAAGTATAAAAAATGTGTTAATCTATATGCTTTGGGTAACATATAAAATATTTAGTTACAGGTTTTGACAAGGCCTTTAAATTAAATTGATCCGTAGCACTCACTATATCAACTATTTTGCTTGACTTATATAAAATATTTATATTCTGCTTATTTTGATGATATGCTTGATTAGAAATCGTTCCTGTAAATACAAAGTATCGTGCTTCTTCATCAGAAATTTTATATTTCTCTTTAAATTGATCAACTTTTCTTTTAATTTTTTCTTTATTAAACGCTTTCTTCTTTATTTTTATTTTCAACAAATCCCTATCAATAATCATATTACATAAGCTTCGTAAAACGAAATCATCCGATGTAGTCCATTCTTTCATTGCGGATACAATGTCATAATCATCCAATTTCGAAAAAGTTTCTAAAACATCATCGGTAAAATTATCAGCTGTTATCTTATTTTCTAAAAAGAACAGCAACGGCTTACTGGAACTAAGTTTTTCTCCCTGATCTACTAATTCCTTTGCTCTTTTTAGCACTCTTATTAATAAACTTTCCGCAACTAAACTTGTTTTATGCAGATATACCTGCCAATACATAAGACGTCTTGCTAATAAAAACTTTTCAACTGAATATATTCCCTTTTCTTCTACTACTAATTCATCATCCACTACATTAAGCATAGTGATTAGACGCTCACTATTAATATTTCCTTCTGCAACGCCTGTGTAAAAACTATCTCGCTTTAAATAATCTAAACGATCCATATCTAATTGACCAGAAATTAGTTGATGAAGAAATTGACGATGATACTCCCCTTTAAAAATTTGTATAGCAAGCGTTAAACTACCGTTAAATTCTTCATTTATTTTCTCCATAAACATCAAAGAAATAGCTTCATGATTTACTTCATTAACAATGCTGTGTTCCATTGCATGAGAAAACGGTCCATGTCCAATATCGTGCAATAATATAGCAGTACACAAAGCATCTTCTTCCTCAGAAGAAACACTAACACCCTTAAAACGAAGGACTCGCACAGCATTCTGCATTAAATGCATACAACCTAGTGCATGATGAAAACGTGTGTGATGTGCTCCTGGATATACTAAGTAAGAAAGACCCATCTGGGATATTCTTCTTAACCTCTGAAAATACCTATGCTCTATAAGATCAAAAATTAGTTCATTAGGTATCGTAATAAAACCGTAAATTGGATCGTTTAATATTTTAAGTTTATTTCTTTTTTTCAAGTTTACTTTACTTTTGCTAACAAATATATATGTATGAGTTCACAATTACGAATTAAGCAATAGAATTATGCAATTTCTATACATTTTAGAAAGTAAAACTGCAATAATTTAGAAAAGAGACAGTCAATATAATAGATAAGATGATCATAATATTCAAGAAAAGTTTTGTTCTTAAATCATATAGCATCTTACGATAACAAATAGCATAAAAAAACAGCCTATAATGAGCAATATAAAGATACTTTGGGTAGATGATGAAATTGATTTATTAAAACCCCATATACTATTCCTGGAAAAGAAAAATTATGAAGTAACCAAATGCCAAAGTGGTACGGAAGCTTTAGAGACGTTAGAAGAAATGAATTTTGACATTGTTTTCCTTGATGAAAATATGCCAGGGCTTTCAGGAATTGACACATTAGCAGAAATCAAAGAGAAAAATGATAGCCTTCCTGTAGTTATGATTACTAAGAGTGAAGAAGAATATATCATGGAAGAAGCAATAGGAAGTAAAATTGCGGATTACCTTATTAAACCTGTGAATCCTCATCAAATTTTATTAAGTCTAAAAAAGAATCTAGACCACTCAAGATTAGTTTCCGAAAAAACTACTTCTAACTATCAGCAAGAATTTAGAAAAATAGCGATGGATATGGCTATGGTAAACTCTTATTCATCATGGGTAGAGTTATATCAAAAGTTGGTGTATTGGGAAATTCAGTTAGAAGATATTGAAGATACCGGTATGTTTGAGATTTTGGAATCTCAGAAAGTAGAAGCCAATTCTCAGTTCTGTAAGTTTATTGACAAAAATTATCCGGATTGGTTTAATGGTGATGATGATACACCAATTATGTCTCACACACTGTTTAAGAAAAAAGTAGTTCCGGAAATCAGTAAAGACCAACCTACTCTATTTATTGTTATTGATAATCTTAGGTATGATCAATGGAAAGCTTTTGAACCAATCGTAAATAATTACTACAAGAAAGAAGAAGAAATTTCTTATTGTAGTATTCTACCAACTGCAACCCAATATGCACGTAATGCCATTTTCTCTGGTCTGATGCCTTCCGATATGAAAAAACGACATCCAGATCTTTGGTTAGACGATACGGATGAAGGTGGTAAAAACATGTATGAAAATGAGTTTCTTACTGCGCAATTACAAAGGCTCGGTTTAGATATCAAGCATGAGTATTACAAAATAACAAATGAACGATCTGGTAAAACACTTGCGGCTAATTTTAAAGGATTAAAAGATAATGATCTGACTGTAGTTGTTTACAATTTTGTGGATATGTTATCTCATAGTAAAACAGAAATGGAAGTAATTAAAGAATTAGCTTCTAATGATAAATCCTATAGATCCTTAACTCAGAGTTGGTTTAAGAACTCTCCTTTATTGGATATGATTCAGCAAGCACAGCAGATGGGATTTAAATTAATAATCACAACAGACCATGGAACGATTAATGTAAAAAACCCTTCAAAAGTTATCGGTGATAAAAACACTAGTCTGAATTTGAGATATAAAACTGGCAAAAGCCTTACGTATGAAAACAAAGAAGTATTGGCTGCTACTAATCCAAAATCAATACACTTACCCTCTATAAACATGAGTAGTTCATTTATATTTGCAAAAGGAGATTATTTCTTTGCATATCCTAATAACTATAACCATTATGTAGGTTATTACAGAAATACCTACCAGCATGGTGGGGTTTCTTTAGAAGAAATGATTATACCTTTCGTCGTATTGAAACCAAGGTAATAGTTAACATATTAGTAAATCCTATTAAGTATGCAATGCTTTAAACATAATCATTGCATACTTAATAATATACAAACTATATATTATAGTGAAAATAACCTATACTCTAGACGAACTTTCGCAGACGGCACAGCATATTATTAAGAATGCTAAAAGTAAAAAATTACTATTTAACGCGGCAATGGGTGTTGGTAAAACAACATTGATTAAAGAAATTTGCAAACAATTAGGAGTCTCTGATACAATTTCTAGTCCCACTTACTCTTTAGTGAACGAATACAGAGGGGAGCATAATATTATTTATCATTTTGATTTTTATAGAATACAAGATGAAGAAGAGGCTTATGATATTGGTTTTGAAGAATACCTCGACACAGATGCTTGGATATTCATAGAATGGCCTGATAGAATCTATAATTTATTACCCAAAAATTGTGTTAAAATAAAAATTGACCTTCTCGACGATGGTAAAAGAGTACTTTCATTGGGGTGAAAATATGTTAAAAAATCCATTTTAGTAAAATTTAACAGAATTACTCTTTTTCTTACAAGAATAATAAACTATTTTTATTGTTGATTTTTACTAGTACTTAATCGAGAAATATATGGTTTTTGACAGAAACAACGTAGTGACTTTACTTTTTTTCAGTAACAAAAACCTCTTCTTACAGCTCGCGAAATTACAATTTTTTTGAATTGAACAATCACTGGATTTTCATCTAAGTTTGAGGCATAACTAATTTAAACCCTACAAACAATGAAAATTTCAACAACTATCTTTTTCAGTTTTTTCTTTACCCTAGCAACCTACATGATCTCCGATGTAGATAAAAACAACCAGACAACCTTCGATACCTCAACCACACAAAATGACAACACCCAGCAAGGAACAACCCCCCAAAAATCAATGTCAGCCCCAAAAACCAAAATTAAAGTACCTAAAAATAAGTAGTCTGATTGTTTTCTTGATAGCAACTGTACCTTTCTTATTCTACATAAATGATATTTTCCCGGATGGAGCCATCTGGGAAAATTCTTTTTTCACCTATCAAAGTAAATATTACGAAAGCGTTAATGTATTTGTATGGGTGCTTTTAGGTAAATTCATTCCGTTAACTCTTTTTATCATTTGGTTTTTTACCTGCAAACATTGGTGGTATCCTGTAATTCTAATACCCATTACGCTATACTCTTTTCAGCTTTTTTCATTAATATTAGAAGATTCTCAGATTATCGATGAAAACGAAATTTTTTATCTTATACCAGTGACGATAATTATTTTGAGCGTAGTATATACGATTAGAACAAAAATATTTGACAAAATTCATGGAATTGATTTATCAGAATTAAACACTTTTAACAAATCGAACAAAAAATCCTGGTGGAACAGACTTAGGTAATTATAGAGTTACATAAATTACGATTATTTAATGTATTAGGAGGTTTATTTACATAATTCTATATTTAATATAAGAGCCTTTACAAATACAATAATACTAAATTTGCATACTATTCATTTTTATTCGTAATTTGAGATATAGAAGATCACACAAATGAACAAACCAACCTCTCCTTTTACCAAAGAGCAACTCTTACCACAAGAGGAAATGTTAGAAGTGGCGCGTAAAAAAGGAAAACTTTTTATAGGTATCCCTAAAGAAACAAGTTACCAAGAAAAACGTGTATGCCTCACCCCAGACGCTGTAGCTGCTCTAACGGCTCATGGACATAGGGTATTGATCGAATCTAACGCCGGACTAGGGGCTAGTTTTACAGATAATGAGTATAGTGAGGCTGGAGCAGAAATAACCAATGACATAAAAAAAGTTTTTGGCTGCCCGATTATTTTAAAAGTAGAACCACCTTCTATAGAAGAATTGACACATATCAATCCACAAACTGTATTGATCTCAGCATTACAACTTAAAACCCAATCTAAGGACTATTTTCAGGAACTGGCGAAAAAAAGAATTACCGCTCTTGGATTTGAATTTATCCGTGATACGGATGGTGCATATCCTGCAGTGCGTGCATTAAGTGAGATAGCAGGAACAGCAGCTGTATTAATTGCCTCAGAATTGATGAGTAGCGCTACCCAAGGTTCTGGATTGATGATGGGTAATATAAGTGGTGTACCCCCTGTAGAAGTAGTGATTATTGGCGCTGGCACCGTAGGAGAATTTGCAGCACGTTCTGCTATTGGACTAGGAGCCAATGTAAAAGTGTTTGATAACTCCATTACTAAACTAAGATGTATCCAGACAAATATTGGAAGACCTCTATATACCTCAACTATACAACCTAAAAACTTATTAAAAGCACTAAGACGTTGTGATGTTGTCATTGGTGCCGTTAGAGGAAAAAACAGATCTCCTATTATTGTATCAGAAACAATGGTAGAACGTATGAAAACTGGTGCCGTCGTCATAGATGTAAGTATTGATATGGGTGGTTGTTTTGAAACTAGTGAAGTTACTTCGCACGATCATCCTACTTTCGAAAAGCATGGAGTGGTCCATTATTGTGTACCAAACATTCCGTCTCGCTATGCCAAAACATCATCGCTATCTATTAGTAACATATTTACACCTTATATATTGCAGATTGGCGAAGAAGGAGGTGTAGAAAATGCAGTGCGCTTTGATCGTGGATTAAAAAATGGATTATACTTCTATCATGGCATATTAACCAGTAAATCAATTGCAGATTGGTTTGATTTATCATACAGGGATATTAACCTGTTGATTTTATAGTAATGAATTAGAGAATAGCATCAAGAATTCCAATAATCAGAAAATACCTTATTCAAAAATTTCTATCTCATCAACATAAAAACTCACACACTCACATACTCAAAAACTCAAAGACTTTACTTACTTTTGAACATTGAATTTTTGTAGCACATGAAACTAGCACATCGACTGGGATTTTACTTTTTTGGGTTTATTATTGGATTATTTCTGTTATTTTTCTTTCTAGGAGGAAAAAAGGCCTCTTGTGACTATACTCCCACTGCTCGCGTATTAAAAAATATAAGAATTAAAAAACGTGTATTTTCTCAAGAAGTACTCGTTGCAATGCAAAACTATAGTATAGATACTGCGGATATTTCTAATATTCTTAAATCTGGAGATGTAGATTTTGGCAAAAGTAATACTGATTTAGATTCTTGTAATACGTATTTTATAGAAGGTGAAGCCAAAGAGAAAACTATTGGATTACTAATAGCTAATTGTGATTCTATAGCGAAGATAAATACTTTGAAAATCATAAAATAGTTATAGTTTTTTACTCATTACCCAAAAATCAAAATACTCCTTACCAATACTAAAAAGATGTTCTCCTGTGATGGTATATAAATTTCTTTCATAAAATCGTACTGCTTTTTCATTAGATTTTAAAACTGATAACCAGATATACTGGCTGTTATTACTTATAGCTTTATCATATATTAATTGGTTTAATTGAGCTCCGATTCCCTGAGAAAGATATTCTTTCAATACATATATCTTTTGAAGCTTACAAGATTTTGTAGATTCAATAAACTCCGAAGGTGAGTTTAATTGAATTTTAGCATAGCCCACAACTGCATTGCCATAATAAGGCAGCCAATAAACATTATGTGAATTAATAATACTGCCTTTCAGCTTTTCGACAGAAAACGTACGATCAAGATAATCAGTAAGATCTTTTCTATCTTCAAAAAGATCTCCAAATGACTGATCGAAAGTCTTTTTTGCCTAAAAAAGAAATTTCATAAACCTCATCTATTGTCGCTACCCTTATACACACACTTATAATATCATCTTTCTCTGGGTTTAATATGTCTAAACCTATTCTGCAGTTCTTTATAAATTTTATAATCCACAGGTTTATGAGTAATCTTCGTACTTGTAGGATATTTTTCTAAAAGATGAGAAGGCCTGGTTGGTCTTTTGGCAAAACCTCCTCCACAATTAGGACAAACGTTATGCAAAACATCATCCACACAATCTTTACAGAAGGTACACTCAAAGCTACATATCATTGCTTCTTTACTATCATTAGGTAGTGGTTTATTGCAATTTTCACAAGTAGGTCTTATTTCTAACATAACAATAAAATTACGAATTATGGTGAAACGTCAATTTCTATAATTGATGGTACTAAAAAAATCAAGAGGTTATCTAAAAAATGTCGATCTGAGCCTGTCGTAAATCACTTATAAAAACTTTGACAAGCTCAGTATGATAATTATTTTATATTTTTTTGACGACTTTCTACATATTCTAGCACCTCATTAGGAATTTCAATATCCTCTTTCAGACCTACATCAGAAACTGGATCATTAGCAATTTGCCGAATTGGCACTACACCAGCCCAAATCGGTAAACTATGATCTTCTTTTTCGTCAACAACTCCTTCTGCCCTAATCTTTGCGGAAGCTGTATCCATCTTAATTGCCATCACTAAAGTAGCACTAAACTCCTTATCGTTTGGTTGTCTAACATTATCCCAATGACCCGGAACCATGTGATTAAGAATACATTTTAAAGCATTCATCTTCTCTATTGGATCTTCTACTTTACGCACCTTTCCAAAAACATTTACAGATCTATAGTTGGCCGAATGATGAAACGCGGATCTAGCTAAGATTAATCCATCTAGGTGAGTAACCGAAATACTAGCACTTCCTGTGTCTAATAAATTAGTTATCATTCTATTTTTTAATGACCCATGGATATAAATCGTATCTCCTTCTCTACCATAAGCTGTAGGTATAACTATAGCATTATTTTGCCAAACGTATCCAACATGACATAAAAAGGTATCATCCAGAATTTTATTAATTTCTTCTTTATCATAATTAGCTCTTTTAGACCCTCTAATTACTTTATTAAGCGCTGTAACCTGGTATTCTGACATTGCATGTTTATTTTTTGATTTAAACCAAAATTAGTAGTTTTATGGATTGTTGAACTAATCCAGTTTGTATATTATGAGTAGTCCGGTTGTATTTCCTTTTAAAAGTAACATTGATTTAGATAGAAATTCTAATCGACACCTCTATTTACAATTATGTGATCAGATGATTGGGTTTATTAAATCTGGTAAACTAGCCCCTTCATCAAAACTTCCTGGATCTCGCAAGCTATCTGAAGATCTAGATATCCATAGAAAAACAGTAGTTGCTGCTTATGACGAACTCATCTCACAAGGCTGGATTGAGAGTATTCCTGCTAGAGGCACCTTTGTAAGTCAGGATTTACCAATTGTTAATCCTAAAAAACTTCAGAGTTTTTCTAATACTTCAAGCACTAAAAACATAGCTGGTTTTAACTTTAAAAAGCGAAAACACCTGATAAGAAAAGGAATAGAAACTCCTCACACTACTATTAAAATAGATGATGGAGTTCCTGATCATCGTCTAGCTCCAATAGAGGATATCACGAAAATTTATAGAAACATTATAAAAAAAACTCATAACAGAGAACTCCTCACTTATGGAGATATCTACGGAAATATTGATTTACGCAAAGCACTGGTATTCTATTTAAATCAAACAAGAGGATTAAAGATAACTATCGATAATATTTTAATCACCAGAGGAAGTCAAATGGGTATTTATCTAGCAAGTCAACTACTGTTAAATGATAAAAAAACTATTATCACAGGAAACACTAATTATATGACTGCCGATGATACATTTACCGAAGCCGGTGGGATTATAAAACGTGCTTATGTTGATGCGCAAGGGATTAAAACTGATGAAATCGAAACGATTTGTAAACGACAATCCATTAGTGCCGTATATGTGACATCACATCACCATCATCCTACCACAGTTACCTTATCAGCAGAACGACGCATGCATTTATTGGATTTAGCACAACGATATAAATTTGCAATTATAGAAGATGATTATGATTATGATTTTCATTACAGCAATGCTCCTATCCTTCCGTTAACAAGTAATGATACCGATGGAAACGTTATATATATTGGTGGTTTTACAAAGATTATTGCCCCAGCACTTCGTATTGGTTATTTCATTGCTCCAAAAGAGGTAGTAGATGAAGCTGCAAGGTTAAGAAGAATTCTTGATAGACAAGGTGATACATTATTAGAACAAACGCTAGCTAGAATGATTAATAATGGTGATGTACAAAGACATAGTAATAAGGTAAGAAGGATTTATAAAGCACGTAGAGACTTATTCTGTAGACTATTACAGAAACAATTAGGAGGTTTTTTTGATTTTGAAATCCCAAAAGGCGGAATGGCTGTTTGGGTACAGCTAAAGAAACCATATCATTGGGACTCGGTAATTGCTTTATCTCAAAAACAAAATTTAGTTTTTATAAATGACTGGAAACGATATGATAATGATAATTCAGGTCATAATGGTTTTAGAATTGGCTTTGCAAAATTTAATGAAGAAGAAATTGTGGAGGTAATAGATACTCTGGAAATTGTTTTTGAATCTATTTCAAAATCAAATCCTGTTTTCTAAGCAATCCTATTAATGTTTCTTTAGAAAACTTAGCTTATTTTACTTGCTATTTATATTAAAATCTAATTAGAAAGATCAAATATTTTTATTTACCTGAAACCTGCTTGTGCTGTTCCATACTTGACCAAAAAAAGAACAGCCTCTATTGAGACTGTTCTATTAAAAGTTCTTCTATATAATTCAATAGTTACTTTATTGAGATGCGTTCTGTATACACAGAACCTTTTTTATCCTTAAACCGAAGTATGTACAGTCCTTGAGAAAAACCAGCAGTCGAAATATTGAAATCTTTACTACTATTTACACTTACTTTTTTCTTAATTCGACCTATCATATCAGTGATCATTATTTCTCCGTTTATTTTCTCTTTTAAAGAAAAGTTAATATTGTTTATCACCGGATTAGGCCAAACTTCAAATACACTATTAGTTTCTGGTAAATCCGTTCTATCGCCTGTTTGATAATCTTTTTCTTTAACTGAACCAGTAAATATGCGACTGGTATTTGTTCCTGTTTTAATACTTACATCATCAAAGTAACCATCATTAGACCTACCGCTATTACGTTGACTCAACAAAACAACTCTAATCTTACGTGTCCCAAAAGGAGCAAATCTCACATCATTTATTTGTTCCCAGTTCCCGCTATTATTTCTCCAATTGCTATCAAAAAACTCTAAGACGTTATTGTTATTATCCCTATACTCTATTTTAATTTTACTTCTATCTCGACCACTATATGATCTTACAAAACCATTAAACAAAAAGGATTGTTTACCTGCATCTATATTTTCCGCAAACTGTCCTACAGTTATCTCCTGATAAACTTGTCCTGTACTTGAGTTACCAAACCAAAAGATATAGTTACCACTCTTAGCAATTGGATAACCATTTTGTCCACCTTGGACACGCTTTTGATTACCTGATACTTGAGTCCAGGAATTCAGACTACTTTGTTCTGCATTACCTTGTAAAAGAAGATTATCTCCATAACTCACATCACTACCACTATCATCAGGCTCTGGTAAACTGTATGTCACCATCGCTGCACGATGATCACTAGCATAACCACTCAATTGTATTTCTGCATCATCAGCAGCGGGGCCAAATCGTACCGCTTCTGTAGCAATAAGATCATTTCCCCGATGATAAATTATATCGATTCGGTCATACACTTCGTTAGATGATCTATTTGGTGTCCAAGTATTACCGGGTTTTGACACTTCATCTGGGTATACAGAACGCCAAGAATCTTTCATGCTAATATCAGTAGCTTGTTTACTGGTAGGCCAAGCCACCTTCATTGCATGTATTCCAGCATTGGCAGCACGCTGAGTCCAATCTAAATGACTTGGTTCATTGAAATCGCCAGTAAAAAAAACAGGTGCTCCCGAAGGTACCCAGCTTTGGATCGTATTTACGATCCTTCTCATTTCGGAAGAACGTGTATTATTAGCCGAATTAATAGCTTGGGATTCTGTTCGAATACTTCCATCTCGAATGTCATATGGTTGGTACGGATAAGACGTTAAATGGGCATTAAAAACATAAACTTCTAAGCCATTTGGTAAGGTAATCTGAACACCAGAAGCATTGGTAGAGGTAATAGGATAACGAGAAACGACAGCTTCGCTGCTACTGATATTATGATAATAAAACCCTAAAGAGTTTGCTACATTTCGTGCAGCTCCATAGGATTCTTGAATACCAATAACATCAGCCCCAGATGATCTGACAACATTCAATACTGAGCTATTACTCGTCGTAAATAATTTATTAAAGGTCATTACCTTTAGCGTTGTTTGCGCCTCAATAACGCTAAAGAAACAGAATGCCATTAAACTGTACAATAGATGCTTTTTTTTGTTAATCATTTTACTATTCTTAAGTTGGTTATAGACATAACAGTGTTTCTGTTATGCGAAAATGAAATTCTTTTTAAAAAAGAAACTACAAGACAAATAGTATTACCACCACCAGGATGATGCGTTAATATCATCTCCTCCCATATCGGAAGCTGCTTGCTCGTAGTTACTTGCATTTACCGATTGTTCTAAACTTGGATACCTTAATCGTACAGGAATCTTATCACCATTAAGATTTCCTGTCCCTGCCATAATAAAAGATGGTTTTCCTGTTCGTTTCCAATCAAACCAAGGTTCAACACCCGTATGGTAGAGCGCCAACCACTTTTGCTCATATAACCGATCTGTACCATTATCATAAGGCGCAGTAACCGTTAGAAAATCTGTAGGCATTACTAATCCCCATTGATCAAAAGAAGATTGTACCCCTATATCATAATAGTTTTTAGCTGTACTAGTACTAATTATATTCTTTTCTCTAGCTTCTGCTAAAATAAAACTAAGCTCACTATAGGTTATAAATATGCCCTGGATTCTTGCGGCTTCTGTATAGAAGGCAACTGATTTTCTGCTAAAATCTGCTGGACGTCCTATTTCTCCTAAAGGCTGTCCTGGTATTACTCCCAATGTTCTATCGTCGGTACCTTCTTTGGGACTTATCCATAATTCTAAACGAGGATCATTATTCGTTGCTAATAATCCTAAAAAATGAGTTGTAGGTATACGTAAGAAATATTCATAATCTCTTCCTCCTCCTGCTTGAGATACATTGGAAACGTCTGGGACAACTCCGCTATATTTATAAATAGCATTATCTTCATTGGAAGTAAATATCGGATACGTACTTGGATTATTTAAAATCATATCAAAATCAGTACTTATATTACGCACTTCGGATATACGCATCAATAAACGAATACGCAGTGAATTAGCAAATTTCTTCCATTTATTAAGGTTTCCATTATACAAGCCATCCCCTTTAATAGTTTGTGAAACATCTATAATAGTATTTGCTTCTTCTAATTTTGATAGTATAGCTTCATAAATATCTTCCTGCTTATCATACACTGGAGCTGTAATACCTTCTTCTGTTCTATTAGCTTCATTCATAGGTATATCACCATATGCATCCGTGATAATACTATAAATATATGCCTCCAGGATCAAGGCTACAGCCTTATAATTTTGGTTATTATTATCTTCTGCTATTATCTTTAAATCACTAACATCCTGTAATATACCATACATAGGAGACCAAAACCTGTCATCCGCCTGCCAACGGTAAATGTCAATATCATTGAATTCATAATTCCCCGTATATTGCCCTATAACATCTCCAAAACCATAGGTTTGATTTACCGTAATATTAGACAAATCAAATACTATCGAAGGCAATAGTAAGTTCTCACTAGCAGTGACAGGGTCATTAGGGTCTGTGTTTAGCTCTTCGAACTGCTCTGTGCACGCGCTTAATAAAATTATGCTTACTAAATAAAATATTCTTTTCATGATCGTATTACTTTTATAATTTCATATTTAATTTAAATCCATATGTTCTTGCAGAAGGTAATTGAGTAACTTCAAACCCTGGTAATAAGGTACCGCTATTTAGTGCTTGAGCTTCTGGATCGATGTTAGGTACATCAGTCCATAACAGAAGGTTTGACCCTACTACATTAAGAGATAATTTATCTAACCCAAGAGGTTTTACAATCTCTGCGGGAAAGATAAATCCTAAACTTAGCTCACGTAGTTTTATATAAGATGCATCAAAAATATTTGCTTCAGCGTTGCCTCTTGGTACCGCATATGCCCATGCTTCTGCAGTTACTTCTTGGGTATTTGGAAGAAAACCTCCTGCGCTATCACTAACAACACCTTCTCCTATAACACCATCTCTCCATCCTGTCGTAAACTCTAATATTCCGCTTTCTCTTCCTATTGCATTGGTGTAAGAATATATTTCACCACCTTTTCTAATATCAAACAACACGGATAAATTGAACCCTTTATATCGTAGATTTGAAGACAATCCCAACATCCAATCTGGATTATAATTACCAACTTTTTTTCTATTTCCTGTAACTGGTAATCCATTCTCGTGTATAATTTCTCCGGCATCATTTCTAGCATATGTTAGCCCGTAAATATCTCCCATTTGCTCTCCTGGTCTTGCTTCTACGGTAACTCCATCTGGTCCTTGTGCAATGATAAATGACTCTAAATCTCCAAGTAGTGATTTTACTTCACTCTTGTTTTTTGAAAAATTTGCGTTGATGCTCCATTCAAAGTTTTTTGTTCTGAATGGTACAACTCTCAAAGCTATTTCTACACCCTTATTTTCTATCTCCCCAGCATTTGCAACAATAGAATTAAAACCATTAGCTCCAGAAATTCCCACATCCAAAACCTGATCTCTAGAAGTGGATGTATAATAGGTTGCGTCTAAAGAAATTCTTCTTTTAAAGAAAAAAGCTTCTATTCCAAATTCAGTTGACGTAGTTCTTTCTGGTTTTAAGTTTGCATTTGGTAACTGAGAAGGATTAGTCAAAGTTCCAGGAAACGTAGCAAAATTGAATGTCTTAAACAGATTATAGGGATCCGTATCTTTTCCCACCTCTGCTATGTTGAATCGAAGTTTTAAGAAATCAATTGCTTCGGGAATAGTAAATAAGGATGAAGGTATAAAAGATATCGAAGCTGCAGGATAGAAATATGAATTATTATCTTTAGGTAAGGTTGATGACCAATCGTTTCTTGCTGATAGGTCTAAATATAAAAAGTTTTTATATGCTATATTAGTAAAACCGTAAACACTATTAATTCTCTTTTCAAAAATATCATTCCTTAAAACTGGAGTTACATCAATGTTTTGTGAATTATAGATTCCCGGAAGTGTAAGTCCATTACCCAGTAAAAAACTTTCAGTAATTTTTTGGTCGAATCTATTTCCTCCAATAGAAGTCTTTGTTTGAACATTTCCAAGTTCTTTCTCATATGAAAGCAAAAAATCCGTATTAATTTCAGAAAAATTAATTTTTTGTTCTCTATAAAATCCATTTGGTGCTCTTTGTGCTCCGATAGATCTGCGAGACCATCTAAAGTCATCTGATTGATCTGCTCCAATTCTAGCAAGCAAGCTTAAATTTTCGGTAAACTGATAGCTAGTATTTATATTACCAATAAATCTTCTTTTTCTAAATGCATTTATATTTTCGTTAACAATGAACCAAGGATTATCACCCCAACTAAATAATTTACGTTGTTCTTCATTTTCTACGTTCCAATAATTTCTTAAATCGTCCAAATCAATGTTAATATAATTCCAAAGTAACGTATACATTATTCCTTGGGAACCATACCCCGCGACTGGTAGATTATCAGAACCTCTGGTTATATAATTGGAAGTAATATTAACTTTCCAAGAATCATTTATATGATAACCAGCATTTAACCTATAACTATTTCCTTTCAAATTAGTATTAGGAATAATACCTTCATTATATGTATTTCCATAACTGAATAAAAAATCTGTTTTATCATTTTTTCCAGAAACAGAAACCGTGTTATTCAGATTAATACCTGTTTTAAAAAAATCGTTTAAATCATACCTATTCACAAAAGGTCTGTCGATAGGTTCTCCTAAAGCCAATTCTTGTGAAATAATGGAACCATCCAGTCTTGGTCCATAGTTAGTCCCAAAATTAGAAGCATAAGCACCTGCCCATCCTCCTCCATACTCAGTCTGTAAATCTGGAAGTCTCAGTGCAGAACTGAACATAGTAGAAGAAGAAAATTCAATCCCTAAACGCGTATTTTTTTTCCCTTTTTTTGTGGAAATCACAATAACACCATTTGCTGCTCTGGAACCATATAATGCTGATGCTGCTGCACCTTTAAGTACCGTAACGGATTCAAAATCATCAGAATTCAATTCTGAAAGCCCATTACCATAATCTGTAGGAAGATCTGCTTGATCTGTAGAATTTCCTCCAACTCCAAAGATCCGGTTATTTACGGGTACTCCGTCTAAGATAAATAAAGGTTCATTACCATTAAGGTTCAAAGAATTCTCTCCTCTTATGACTATCCTTGCAGAACTCCCTAAACCATTACTCGCTCCAGTTACCTGTAAACCAGAAACTTTACCTGAAAGAGAATTAATAACATTAGTAGCTTTAACTTGATTAATATCTTCAGACTTTAACTCAGTGGCGGCATATCCCAATACTCTCTTTTCTTTTTTTATCCCTAGAGAAGTTACGATCACTTCTTCTAATTCATCCGTATCTTCCAATAAAGTTATATTGATGACATTCTGATCAATTATAGAAATCGTCTGTATTTTATATCCTATATACGAAAATTGCAAAACTTCCCCTTTACCAGCTTTGATACTATATATTCCATCAAAATTCGTTGTAACGCCCCTATCCGAATTAAGAACTGTTATATTAACCCCAGGAATTGGCGATCCATAAGGGTCTATTACAACTCCTGTAATCTGCCTCTGAGCAAACAGTGTCGTAGAAAAAATAAGGAATAAAATAATCAAATTCTTGTTCATTTTTCACAAGTTTTTTAATGTTAGTGTTATTTAAAAATTGATTTAGATTTCTTATTTGGGAATTACTTTTACCCAAGTATTAGTGGTTTGATTTTTAGTTTTCAAAACAACTTTTACATATTTTGTATCTTTAGGAGGTGCGATCTCTGCGGTAAATTCTCCTTTCTGAATATCTACTTCTCCCAGAAGAATGAAATTATCTTTTTCTCCTTTTTTATAATTATTAGTGTAGCTTATATATACTCGTCCTAGTTCACTTTCTTTACACTCTGCTAACCATTGGAGATATAGAAACTTATTATTTAGACAAACTCCTTCTAACCTAGATAGATCTATTTTGTTTATCAAAGAATTTCCGTCTAATTCGAGTGTTATTTCTTCCGGCACTTTTATATCCAAGTAATCACAAATTGTCGGAAATATATCCACAATAGCCACTCTATTATTTTCGAAATATTTATTCCCAATAGGCTTACTTAATGCAATCCAAGTACTCCGTTCTCTATGCGATTGTTGTCCATGATGTTTTCCATCACCGGGGATTCTCCCATGATCTGTGGTAACTATAATTAGCCAGTCTTCTCCTGTCTCTTGTTCTCTTAATTTTACTGAATCCCAAATAAGTCCTATGAGCGAATCCTCGTATGATACGGCATTAAAATATGTCGGACTTTCGCCAAAAATATGTCCCATATCATCACTATGCTCTAAATATATCCAGGATAGATCCGGTCCTGACTCATAGATGTGATTAGCCGCTTCTCTAGCAACCTCGGCATCTATTCTTTTCAAATACTTTTTAAATTTATCATGTGGAAACTTCACTTCATCCAATTCCAATCCATCAAAAGCATAGTCCATTTTAATAGCGCCAGTTTCTTTCAAACCTTCTCCTATAAGTTTTGTCCTGTTATCTAACCAAGATGAATAAATAGCAATCTCCTTCTCTGGATAAGAATCTTTAAACAATCTAAATATGGATGGATAATTATAGTTTGGTTTTAAAATAGAATTGCCAAAAACATTATGTTTATGCACCCAAGTTCCGGTTAGTAAGCTATTATAACCGACCGCAGATATTGTTGGTGTTTCTGAATATTTACCTTTTGTTCCTCCAACATATGCTTCGGAAAAAGCACCTTCTTTTGACATTGTATCTATAAAAGGAGTGTTTGATTTATACAGTAAATCAGTAGAAATACCATCGACTATTATAAATACTACTTTCCTAGTTTCTTCCTTTTTATTTTTTTCGGAAGTTTTATCTTGACTGTAAATCGAACACCCAATCAACATAAAAGTTATACACAAAAAGATTTTCATACGGTTTAGTAGTTAGTTGAAACAAGATTAATCCTCTACCCCATCAATGAAACAATTACTGTTTTCCCGTTACAAATCTACATCGAAGAAAAAATAGATTGAACAACCATTCAATTAAAAAAAGTTTACACTAAGGTTAAACTAACGTTAGAGATTTTCTGCGTACGTTAACTAAATTATTTCCTATACTTTTATTTAGAGGTTCTTTTTAAAAAGGAAAACATCTCGTTTATACTCATTACACTGTATTTTAAGATGTTTTGCACAATAAAATTCCAATAACTTTATTGGCATTTTATAGAAAACTTAACTCTAGTGTTTTTATAATTTTTAAAATACTAGGAGGTTTACTAAATCAAGTTTAAAATTATATTTTTGACAAAAACAACAAGTTAATGGGAAGAAAAAACCTAAGTGAAATACGACAAAAGGAAATTATTATTGCCTTCTACACTGTAGCAAAACAGATTGGTTTAGAAAACACCTCGATAGCAAAAGTTGCAGAAGAAATGGGAATTAGCAAAGGATTGGTGATGCATTACTTTGAAACAAAAGAAAGTCTTCTTGTTGCGTTAAGAGATTATATACTCGAAAAATACCTGAGTTTTATTGATTCAGAAAAACTACAATCCATTGACAGTAAAGAAAAATTGGAAGAGTTTATTATGATTTTATTTTCCAGAAAATGGAATGATTATGTAGATGATGGGGTTTTTTATAGCTTTTATGCCCAGATATATAGAAATAAGGATTTTAGTAAAAGTTTCAAGTCTTTTTTAGAAACATTACATGATGTTTTAAAGAATAAACTTCTAGACGCCCAACAGAATGGTATTATAGAGAATACAAATATAAATGAGCTTACAGAAATTATTTTTGCATTAATTGATGGGGCTTACTATTATCTAGGAACATTTACCGAAGACAGAAAAGAATACGAACGACAGGTAGCTATTTATATGAATCATGTAAGGCAATTGATTATATATAAACAAACCTAGATCAAAATCTTTTACTCTTTATAAGAGTACATTCTAATCAGAAATGGTATTAAACAACATATTTTCTTTTTCTGATAATTCTAATTATTGATACTACCCCAATTAACCCCCAAACTGTATTTACTGCAATGGTTGGATAATCATTAACCGGTAATGCATTAATTACTAAGCATATGGCACCAAAAGTGTTTAGACTATGAAATAATTCTTGATCTGATTTTAGAATTTCTAAACTTAAAAGTAAATAAGCTAACACATAGGCTATAGCTCCTATCCAACCAATAATTTGAGTTACGATCATTCTTATATTATTTTACATCAAATATGCTTCAAATTATATAACTTTTCATAACATTCCTCCTTAAAAAAGTATCTTAATCCTACTTATGTAAAGGGAGGCATAACAAAAATCAACCTTCATTATGATATGTTCATCATATATTTTCAGAATACAAACAATCTGTTTATTTTTAACAATAAAACAATATACCTACTTTACAATCAAATCATACTTCTTTAATAAACCAATCAACCCTTCTTTAGAGAATTTAGCTTTCTTTAGCTTATTTTGAGTAGGATCTATATCAAAATTGACCGCCGTACTAAAGTCCACTTTTTCCGCATTTGTTTGCTCAAAAACTGCCATGGATAAATCACAGTCTTTAAATACGGAACCTGTAATAGTAGCTTCTGTAAAATCAGCTCCTTTCAGTTTACACTTAATAAATGAAGTGTTTTTTAGTTCAAAACTATAAAAAGATGTATAATCTAATATGCAATCATTAAACGCTACTGAAAACATAAATTCATTACAACTACTAAAATTTGCTCCTAAAAGTTTACAATTTTCAAAAATACATTCATCTCTAAAAGAAGTCTGCTTAATCATAGCCTTGGTAAAATTACAATCCGTAAATGTACACTCCAAAAATAGTACAACAGATAAATTTGCCTCAGTAAAATTACAATTCACAAACTGGCAATTATCATATTCGCTACCTGGCGCTTTTTGACTTGAAAAATCTTGATTAGTAAATGTTTTATTTAGTATAACTTGTTTTGTCATTCTTACCTGATATTAATTCAAAAATTAAATATTTCTTTGCAATGAAAGTAACTACTATACACGAAACATGAGTTCTTCTATTGACTTAAATGATAAAAGTTTTGAACCAATCCATATTCTTAAGACCATATTAAGATAAAATTCAAAAGGGATTAACTTATAAGAATGTACTTTTGCTTAATATAATTACAAAACAGTACATATTTTCTAGTGGATAAAAAGAAGAAGAAGAAATACAAATGGATAAAACGGATATCTAAAATAGTTATAGGCATACTTCTAACTTTTATTCTTTTAATTTTATTTATTAGAAGTCAATGGGGTCAAGACATTATTGTAGATAAATTAGTTTCGTACCTATCTAATAAAACTGAAACGGTTATCGAAATCGATAGGGCATTTCTTACATTTTCTGGTAATATATATCTAGAAGGAATATATATTGAAGATCGACAACAAGATACTTTACTTTACTCTAAGAAACTAGAAGCTTCCATAGCACTCATACCTCTAATTAGAGGAAAAAGCTATTATCTTAAATATTTAGATTGGATAGGTGTAAAAGCAAATATTATCAAAACACAGGAAACAGGTTCTTACAACTTTGATTTTATAGTTAATGCTTTTACATCGGACACTGATTCCTTGGAACAATCAATAGATTCAACTCAAACTATTCCTATTAAAATTGGAAATATCTTTTTGAATGATTTTGACGTAACTTATTTAGACGAAATTTCAGGAATTGATAGTAGTGCAAAATTAGGTACTTTAGAATTAGAAGTAGAAAAATTTGATCTGGAATCCATGTTTTTTGAAATCGATGAATTAAAACTCACAAATTCAGTTATCGATTATGCACAAACTAAAAAAATTGTATCTGATACTACCACCAATGATAATCCTCTACCAATTATAAAAATAAACGATCTTAAAATTCAAGATATAGAAACCAACTATAAGTCCATACCCGAAAAAAATACATTGATTACAGATGTGGGTGATGTATTGATTGAATCAGGCACTTTTGATTTAGAGAAGCAAAATTTTCAAATCGATATTTTGGCATTCAATAATTCAAAAATTTCATATGTAGACTTAAACAATACTCCAAAGGATACCATAAACAATACTTCTTTTACTTTTCAATGGCCTGAATTAAAGGTATCTGCAAACAAGATATCCTTAGAAAATAATGATATACAATATCGAACCACGCCTACTATTATAAGTACTTCAGAATTTAATCCTAATCATATTGGGTTGACATCATTAACACTGAAAGCTAATGATTTAGAATTAATTCAAGGAAAAGCTAATGTAAATCTAAACAAGTTATCTTTTCAGGACAGAAGCGGATTTAAGCTGTATAAGCTATCTTCTAACATCCGTGTAAACAATACGTCAGAACTTGCTCTTAGTGATTTTGCAATTAAAACTAATGAAAGTAATATACAAGGTGGTATTCATATATACTATAATTCGCTTACTGAATTGATCAACAATCCAGAAAAAGCAGGCATAAAAATAGACTTAAATACCATAAATATTGGTATTCAGGATTCTTACTACTTCCAACCAGATATCGCAAACAATCCTTATATTGATTCTTTGGCGCAGAAAAACATTACAGGTTCTCTACAACTCAAAGGACAAATTTCAGATCTTCATACAGAAGAAACGAGTTTGAATTGGGGAGCATATACTAAAATAAAGCTTAAAGGAGGTGTAAAAAATCTTCTTACCGAAAAAGAGCTTGTTATAGATAGTCTAAGTTTTAATGCAGGAACTACACGTAATGATATTAAGAATTTTATAAACGAATCGGAATTGGGAATAGCTATCCCAAAAGAAGCGTCCATAAATGGTCAACTAAATGGTTCTTTTAATGATATTAACGGGAATACTACCTTAAATTCTTCAATCGGTTCAATAACGATACGTGGTAATTATAGAAACAAAAAGACCATCACATTTGATGGAAATTTCGAAACATCTAAATTTCAACTTCAAAAACTACTAAATAACGAACAATTAGGATCCATTTCTGTAGCAGCAAAAATTTCTGGATCTGGAACTTCATTAAATACTTTGAATGCGAAGTTCAGCTCTGATTTTGATCAATTGACCTATAATCAATACGATTTTTCTAACCTAGTATTAAATGGCCAAATTACCAACGGAGAAGGAAATGTCAATGCTAAATTTAAAGATGATAATCTAAACTTCCTGATGGATACTAAAGTAGTTTTAGACTCCGTTTCTCCAAAAATTAATGGATTAATAAATGTAAAAGGTGCAGATCTTAATCGTTTAGGAATAACTCAAGAATTGATAAAAACCCAGTTTAAACTATTTGTAGATTTTGAAGGAAATCCAAATAATTTTGCACTTACTTCTAATATCACTGATGCTTTAGTAGTAAAAGAAAATGAACCCTATCCTGTAAGTGACATCAACATCACCGCCTCTAGTAATGATTTACAAACAAAGGGATCTATAGATAGTAGATTTTTAGACGCTAACTTATCTGCTAATGCAAATATTACTAAAATATCTTCTTCTATACAAAATCAGTTAAAAAACTATATTTCTGCATCTTTCATAAAAGATACGATAACAAAACCAGTTGCTATTAAAATGGATATAACGCTAAGAGAAAAACCTATACTTAGTGAAATTTTTCTGCCTGGAATAAAGAAAATGGATTCTATTACTGCTACTATTAATTTTATAGAAGAAAAAGAAAAACTTATTGCCAACATCAAAGCTCCTTCTGTACAGTATAATAGTAGCAGTATAGATAGTCTTAATCTTACCATTAATGGGGATAAAAAGAACTTAAATTTTTCTCTGGGATGGAAAAACATTTTATCTGATCCTTTCCATATAAATAAAACTTCTATAGATGCTGTACTAAAAGATCAAACCTTATTACTTGATTTCAGTACCAATAATGAAACCGATGAGATTGCTCGTCTACAGTCTGAGTTACGTCTTAAAAATGACACTCTTTATTATCACGTAAATCCAACATCTGTAATTTTCGATAAAAATCCATGGTCTATTTCGGAAAATAACCAAATAACTATAGCAGAGAACTATCTTTACTTTAGAGATTTTCAATTATCACAAAATCAACAAAAATTAGAGATTAACTCTAATGATCAGTCTATTGCTGAAGAACATGTAAACATTACATTTGATAAGTTTAATTTATCAACCTTCACTACTGTTCTCAGTAATGATGAGATTCTTGCCAATGGAATTGTAAATGGTGAACTAACTATTGAAAAACCATTTGATGAAACAGGATTGGTGGCAGATATAAGAATAGACAATTTAGAAGTAACCGAAATACCATTAGGTGATCTCTCCTTAAATGCAACTTCTAAAAGTTTCCAAAGCTATGAGATAGCGCTAAACTTACAGGGAGAGAATGCTGATTTAAGTCTTGACGGAGATTATAAAGCCTCTGATAATGCAGCAAACATAAATTTGGACTTCAATCTCGAAAAACTAAACGTAAAAGTCATAGAAAGATTCTTGGATGATCAAATTTCTGATACCAAAGGTAAAATTACAGGAAGCGTAAAGATTACTGGCACAACAAAGGATCCTGTTTATGATGGAATATTTCATTTTGAAAATACCAGTTTAATTGTAAATACATTAAACACTAGATTCACCTTACCAGAAGAAAATATTAAAATTGATAATTCAGGATTGTTCCTAAACAATTTTAAAATTGCAGATGGAAATCAAAACACATTTTCTCTAGATGGAAAAATAGGAACCAAGAATATCAACAACCCTAATTTTGATCTTACCCTAAAAACTAAAAACTTTCAGATTTTAAATGCAACTAGAGATGATAATGATCTTTTTTATGGTAAAGTTAAAGTTACAGCTGATCTTGATGTAAAAGGCGATCTTAATGTCCCTAAGGTTAGAGGAAATCTAGCAATAGATGAAGGTTCTGACTTTACATTAATCATTCCTGAATCTGAACTAGACATTAAAGAAAGAGAGGGTGTTGTATTGTTCGTAAATCGCGAAAATCCAGATGCCATTATTACTCGTGTAGAAGAAGATCAATTCTCTACTGCCTTATTAAGAGGATATGATATTAATACTAAGTTAAAAATTGATAAAGGATCTGTTTTTAAAATAATCATTGATGAACGTAGCAAGGACAACTTCCAGATTTCAGGTAAAGGTGAATTTAAGTTCGGAATGGAGCCTAACGGAAGAACGACATTATCGGGTCGTTATGATATCAGTGACGGTCATTATGAAGTAAGTTTGTATAATATTGTAAAAAGAAGATTTACAATTGCTCCCGGTGGTTCTATAACCTGGCTTGGTGATCCATTGGATGCAAAATTAGATGTAACTGCAATTTATAATGTAGAAACATCTGCAGCATCTCTAATGGCTACAAAAACTTCTGGGGAATCCGCAGGAGTAGTTAATCGATATAGACAAGAGCTACCATTTTTGGTATATCTTAATGTAGATGGTGAATTATTAGAGCCTGAAATTTCTTTTCAATTGGATATGCCAGAGGATGAACAAGGGTCTCTAGGAGGAGAAGTTTATGGTCAAGTACAACAATTAAATAATCAAGAAGAAGAGTTGAACAAGCAAGTGTTTTCTTTATTAGTTCTTAATAGATTCTTCCCTCAGTCTGGTAGTGACGGCAGTAATGGTGGTGCTGTTTCTATTGCCAGAGACAATGTAAATAAAGTATTATCAGGGCAACTCAATAACTTTTCAGATAAATTGATCGGGGATACAGGAATAGAGTTAGGATTTGGGCTTAATAGTTTTACAGATTATCAAGGAGATTCTGCTCAAAATAGAACTCAATTAGAAATTAGTGCACAAAAACGATTATTTAACGACAGATTGATTGTGCAAGTAGGAAGCGATGTAGATATCGAAGGTAGTAGCCAGAACTCTGGAGAAACTACACCCGTAATTGGTAATGTAAGCTTAGAATACCTACTATCTAAAAATGGTAGATATCGTCTTAAAGGTTTTAGAAAAAATGAATTCGAAAGCGTAATCGATGGACAATTGGTTGTCACTGGAATAGCATTAATATTTAATAGAGAGTTTAATAAATTTAAAGAGTTGTTTTCTAAATCAGTTTCAAAAGAACTTGAGAAAGAAAAGACAAATGACAAAAAGAAGAATTAACATTGAATAAGAATCTAATATTTCTAATCAGTATAGCTGCTCTATTGTTTTCTTGTGGAGTAAAGAAGTTTATTCCTACTAACGAAACTTTGTACACGGGTGCTTCATTAACATTACAATCAGAAGAAAATATTGATAACCTTAAGGCAATCGAGGACGAACTAGAATTGGTACTTAGACCAAGACCAAACACTAAAATTTTAGGAATCAAAATAGGATTGTATTCATATTATAAAAACCAAAAGGAAAATCCTGGATTTATTAATAGGTTTTTATTTAAAAACTTTGGAGAAGAACCTGTCTATCTTTCTGATGTAGATCAAGCACGAGTAAGCGAGCTAATAAACAATAGACTAGAAAATCGAGGCTTTTTCAGAAGTATTTTAGATTCTGAGGTTCTTAAGGATAGCACCAAAGCCAGAATAGTATATAAAGCAGCTATTAAAAAACCATATAAATTACAAACATATCAAGTAGACTCCATAAAATATCCGATTGGCGAGGATATTAAAGAAACGTTAGCGAATAGTCCCATAAAAAAAGATGGTCGTTTTGATCTTGCATTGTTTGAGTTAGAAAGAGAACGAATTGATAAATCATTAAAGGCTAAAGGGTATTACAATTTTAATGCTGATTTCTTAATCTTCGAAGCTGACACTAATCAATATAAAAACAAACGGTACGATTTGTTTTTAAGATTAAAAAAAGAAGTACCCGAAAAATCCTTAGTACCATATAAGGTTAATAAAATTAATGTTTTTCCTAACTACTCCATAACTACAGATAGTATAACAAAAGATACTGACACTGTATCTTATTCTGGTATTAACTTCATTCAGAACGAAGAATATTTTAAACCTAAAAGATTAGAATCCTATATTCTTTTTAGAAAAGGGCAACTATATAATCCTACAATATCCAAAAGAACCAGTAATCGTTTATCTTCTATTGGAACTTATAAATTTGTAAATATAGAATATGATGTTCTCGACACAGGTAAGAATGGAACTGGAAAAGGTGATCTAACGGCTAATATCTATTTATCACCTTTAAATAAACGAGCTCTTAGAGCGGAACTACAAGCTGTGTCAAAATCTAATAATTTTACAGGGCCCAATCTTCTATTAACATATGCAAATAGAAACCTTTTTAGTGGTGGAGAGACATTGAATATAACTGCCTCAATAGGTTATGAAACTCAACTATCTGGTTCAGAAAACCAAGGTCTTAGCAGTGCACAAATAGGTTTAAAATCGGATCTTATATTTCCTAGGTTATTATTTCCAATAAAAATTATGGATCGGTTTAAATATGCAGTCCCTAAAACAATTGTAAGTGCTGGATTTGAATATCTTAATAGAAGTAAATTGTATAGTCTGAACTCAGTAAACACCAGCTTTGGATATAGCTGGAATGCCAATCGTTTTGTAAATCACGAATTGAATCCGATCAGTATCAACTATGTAAATCTTTCTAATACAACACAAGAGTTTAAGGATATTCTAGATGAAAATCCTTTCTTAAAAAGTAGTTTTGATCAGCAATTTATAGCAGGGCTTACCTACTCTTTCATATACAATGAACTTAATGATAGCGCTATTAGAAATCCTTTTTATTTTAATGCCAACTTTGATATCGCAGGAAATACGGTTAGTCTTTTTGGAAAAGAAGACGAAAACATAGATTCTAAAACGTTTTTAGGGTTAGAATATGCTCAATATGTAAAAGCAGACATAGATTTTAGATACCACTTTAGTTTAGGTAATGGTCAAAAATTGATTGGTCGTTTATTTGGTGGATGGGGATTGGCATATGGTAACTCTACTACCCTACCATTTTCTAAACAATACTTTTCCGGAGGACCTTTTAGTGTAAGAGCATTTAGAATACGATCACTTGGTCCTGGAACGTATACACCAATTGATGGAGATTCAGGATCTTTTTTTGATAGAGCTGGAGACATCCGATTAGAGGCAAATTTAGAATATAGATTTCCTATTATTCCATATCTCAAAGGTGCTGTTTTTGCAGATGCGGGAAATGTTTGGCTTAGGGAAGAGAATGATGCACTATCTGGAGGTAAATTTTCATCTAATTTCCTAAATGAATTGGGTATTGGTGCAGGCTTTGGACTCCGTGTTGATATTCAAAATTTTGTGATCAGATTTGATTTAGCTGCCCCATTAAATGACCCTTCAGAAGAAGAACAAAATTTTAATTTTGATGTAGCTAACCCTATTTTGAATTTTGCCATTGGATACCCTTTCTAATTTAAATCATTCCTTAATCCTCCATGGCGGATACTTTCTATTGTCTCCTGCAAAATACAAAATGATTTGATTTCCATCAGGATCCTTAAGTCTTGCTTCTCTCCATAACCAACTTTGATCTTTAGGTAATTGATCAAATTGCACTTCTTCCGTAATTAATCGTTTTACCTCCTGATCTAATTGTTTGGTTTCAAAATACACATAAATTCCATCTCCATCTGGTAATTTTTTGACCTGATGGATAGAAAAGGTAGCATCGCCTTCTTTACATTCAAAACGAGCATAATGGGGTAACGCTTTTACAATCAATCGTAAGCCTAGTTTCTCGTAAAAAGAAATAGATTGCTCTACATTAATCGACGGAACTGTAACTTGATTTAGGTTCATTATCGGTTTATTACATTGTTATCCTGTTGCAGAACGGGATCCATTATTAATTACAGTTGAAAATTTAGTTTACAGAATAGTAATTACAGCTGTATCTTATTTTATGGATTCCAGTCTACATTGGAATGACAAACAATCTATAGCTTTCTTCGTTTCCTTTCTTTAGACAATAAATCTAATTCTCTGGTAGTTTGTCCAGCTACAGAGGTGTTTTCTTCTGCTCTACGTATCAAATAAGGCATTACATCCCTCACTGGTCCAAAAGGTAAATATTTAGCTACATTATAACCTTCTGCCGCAAGATTAAAACTTATATGATCACTCATCCCATATAGTTGTCCTAACCAAACTCTAGGATCACTCTTAACTACTTGTTGCTTTCTCATTAATTCAATAGCTTTATAACAGCTCTCTTCATTATGAGTTCCTATGAACACACAAATATCATCAAGGTTCTGTAATATATACTCTAGAGTAGTATTAAAATTAAGATCTGTAGCCGCTTTACTTTCACAGATTGGTGTTGGATATCCTTTTTCTGCAGCGCGATCATTTTCTTTTTCCATATACGCACCACGCACGATCTTCATTCCGATCTTAAAACCTGACTCCTTAGCTTCTTGCTGTAATTTCTTAAGATATTCAAACCTATCGTGTCTATACAATTGTAACGTATTATAAACAATTACTTTCTCTTTATTATATTTCGCCATCATTTTTGCTACCAACTCATCAGCAGCATCCTGCATCCAGCTTTCTTCTCCATCGATTAACAACGGAACATCACATTCATATGCTTTTTTACATACCTGATCAAAACGCTCCTCTATCCTATTCCATTCTTTTTCTTCCTCTACTGATAATTCAGCACCTTCTGTTTTCTTCTGCCAAACTAAAAACCGTCCTAAACCTGTAGGTTTAAATACTCCAAACGGAATTGCTTCTTTTTGATCTACAAAGTCTAGAATTTCCATTGTTTTATCCAGTACGTGATCAAACTGTGCTTCTTCTTCTTTGCCTTCTACAGAATAATCTAATACTGAAGAAACTCTACCTTTAGCAAACATCTTTTCTACTACTGGTAAGCAATCTTCTTCATCCACACCACCACAAAAATGATCAAAAACTGTGGCTCTAATCAATCCTTGTACTGGTAAATGAGCTTTTAACGCAAAATTTGTAACCGCAGTACCAATCCTAACAAGGGGTTCATTAGCAATCATTTTAAAAAGAAAATATGCTCTTTCGAGTTCAGAATCACTTTTTAAGACAAAAGCAGTTTCTGTATTATCAAACAAAGTATGTTCCTTCATTTAGTGCAAAATTTAAAGATTCGTAACAATTATAGTAAATTCATTAAAATAATGATGGTATTATCACCTACCACTCATTTGTTTTAAGATATCTACAAATATAGAACTTGGAAGTTTATTTTATTACAAATTCTGCTTAATTTCACCGCCTGTTAAAACACCATTTATGAAGCCCATTGTTTCTAAAGATTCTATCGTATATTTTAATGATGAATGTTATACCGCACTTAATGCTTATTTAGAAAAAGCGAATCATTCTAAAATTTTTATTCTCGTTGATAGTAATACCTATCAGAATTGTTATGCTCATTTTATGAGTAATATCGAAGCTGAATACGAAATTGAAGTTCTAGAAATTGAACCGGGAGAGATCAATAAAAACATTGATACCTGTACCACTATCTGGAGTGTGCTAGCAGAATATGGAGCAGATAGAAAAAGTTTATTGATCAACCTTGGTGGTGGAGTCGTAACTGATCTTGGTGGTTTTATTGCCTGTACGTATAAACGTGGTATTCGTTATATCAATGTTCCTACTTCACTATTGGCGATGGTAGATGCTTCTGTTGGTGGAAAAACCGGTGTAGATCTCGGTAACTTAAAAAACATGGTAGGTGTAATAAGTGAATCCGAAATGGTGTTGGTGGATACCGAATTTTTAGGAACCTTACCTGTCAATCAGATGTGTAGTGGTTTTGCAGAAATGTTGAAACACGGATTAATTCAAGATCGAGCTTATTGGGAAAAAATGAGTGATCTTTCTAAGCTTACCACAGATGATCTGGATCAATTGATCTATGATTCTGTTGTAATTAAAAATAAGATCGTATTTGAAGATCCAACAGAGCAAAACATAAGAAAATATCTAAACTTTGGTCATACGCTAGGTCATGCCATTGAGTCCTTTTACCTAACACATCCAGAGAAACCAGAATTACTGCATGGAGAAGCGATTGCAATCGGAATGATTCTGGAAGGATTTATTTCTGCTGCACAATTATCTTTGAAAGAAGAAGAACTTATCATTATAAGCCAGGTAATTCTAGCTACGTTCCCAAAAGTGGATATTGATCCTAAAGATTATCCAGCTATAATGGAACTGTTGGTTCACGATAAAAAGAATGAAAAAGGAAATATCTATTTTGTATTACTTAACACGATTGGTGAAGCAAAATACAACTGTATAGTTTCTGATGATTTAATTATAGATGCTTTTGAGTATTATGCTTCGCTTTAGTTTCGGTTTGATTTAATATCTTTAAACCAAATTAAAGCAAATCATCTTGAAAAAAAGACTCTTTAAACTATTAAAAATATTCTTTACCAGTCTATTGGTAATTATGATCTTTCTGGTCGCTATTTTATATTTCTCTTTGCACAAGAAAATGCCTGAAGGAAATCCTGGAGCAGAAGCTGATAATTTTGCCTTGCAAATTCAAAAAGCTGTACAACACGATAAATACTTAAACACTGATTACATACAATGGACATTTCGTAACAAAAATCATTATCTCTGGAATAAAAAATCCGGAAAAGTTGAAGTAACCTGGGAAGATTATAAATCAAAACTAGATCTTAAAAATCATCAAAACAGCACTATTACTAAAGATAATCAACCTATTGAATCCGCAGAAAAAGATAAACTATTAGAAAAAGCATTATCCTACTTCAATAATGATTCATTTTGGGTAGTAGCACCTCATAAACTATTTGATGAGGGAGTCACCAGAAAACTAGTAACTCTAGAAAACGGTTCGAAAGGTTTACTTATAACCTATGGTTCTGGCGGAACAACACCTGGCGATTCTTATTTATGGAAAGTAGATCAAAACTACCTACCAAAAAGCTATCAAATGTGGGTTTCTTTATTACCAATTGGTGGGATCGAAGCAACTTGGGAAGATTGGACAACTACAGAAAGTGGTGCTTATTTATCGCAACAACATAAATTATTAGGTTTCGGAATTCCGGTAAGTAATCTTAAGGCTTGGAACAATAAGTAATCCTTGTTATTATCTCCAATACGTTCTATTAATTGACTACTAACTTAAATATTTTGGATTGTTTATCTTGAGTCATTACAGAAACAAAATAAACACCCTGGATTAATCGTGATGTCTCAATTTCCGCAATTTCTTTATTGCTATAATTCGTTATACTGATTAATTGTCCGTGCAATGAGTATAATCTAATACTTGTATCTTCACTAAGTCCTGAAACAAATGTATTTTGCGAATTGACTGGGTTAGGAAACATTTTAATATCTCTTTTATTATCAAGATCCTCTATACTCAACAACCCTTCACAATCTCCTACTATAAAACTATGTCGAGTAGCAGATGTATTATTTTCTCCTCCCGAAACTAAACTATAGGTATAATAAAAATGTACCGTCTCTCCTTCAGAAGCGTTTATCTGAAATGGTGTATTTGGAGTAACTCCAAAACCTGCAAAAGTATCATCAGGATTCGTTCCATAAAAAAGAAGACATGTAGCATCCCCGTTACCGGCAACCGATGGTACAAAAGTAATTGATGGATCTTCTGTATCAGACGAGGCAACGTAGCTGTAATCTCCTGTAGCAGCATCTCCTTTACATCCTATTGGGTTTACCATAGCTTCAGTAACAGTAAAAGCAATAGATCTAGAAATATTTCCGTCTTGTGCTGTAATAATAAAATCTCCAATAGTCGTGGCAGTAAATAATCCATTAACACTAATTGTTCCACCTCCCGTTGTAGACCAGTTTACATTGGCAGTAAGAATTTCACTATATTGATCATAGCCTTGCGCGGTAAACTGTTGGACACTTCCATTTTCTATTTCTGTTACATAAGGAGCAACACTAATAAATGAAAGCTTTGGCGTTGGTTCCACATATTGATCATATCCCCCAATAATTACGCGTACACTCGTTGGGAATGTACATTGTATTGTGGATGAATGATCTCCTACATCATCATAGGCAAAAGCATATGTTTGAGAATCATAGCTAATTTCCTCATTATGAAAAAAGCTCACATATTCATTATAAGGTTGGTTAATGAAGTATCGAGAAGCATCGTGAGTATATTGCACAATTGCTCCTACCTCATCTGTATAAATCGCATGACGACTAATTGCTGCAGCTATCTGAGCCTGTATCATTAAATCTTCGTCATATTTCTCTTGATTCGCACCAGACTGTATCGGAGTATATGCTAAAAAACCAGAACCTTCAATCGCATCAAAAGATTTCGGTTTACCATAAATGGTAGCAACCGACCCATCTGCAGGATCCACAAAATCAAACCGATCGCCCGTTACTCTACCTACCCAAATACCGCGATCTCCAATATCAATAGTCAGATCATTATTGGTATATGTACTCCATATTTCTTCGATATATCCATCTAATATATCTTCTGGAAACCCTTCTACTTTAGACGGTTGTTCTATTATTGGGCCTCCATCGATAGAATGTGTCTTTACAATCTTAGCGATCAGGTAATCATTAGATACATTTTCATCCCATTTAGATAATATTTCGTTGTGAGATAGCTTCTCTCCTATCTTTCCATACTTAGAGGTTCCATTTCCGCTCACAGCGCTAAGATAAGACTCCGTATATGTCGGTTCGTTAAGTCCTCCAGTAAAACCACTTACTTCTAACGATATTGGATATTGATATGCGTCAACACGACTACTATTGGTCCATAAACCTGAATCTCCCCAGGTAAGTTCCACGATTTCCCATCGAATACCATCATTAGGGTCAGAAGAAGAATTTAGATTAGCTCCGGCATATCCTCCAGTTTCGTGAAAATGTAAATACATTGGAGATTCAAACGAAATAAAAATTCTACTTCCATACAATCCTTGCGGTATCTGAATGATATTATTGGTAATATCACTTAATTTCGTAAATATATCGGGATATTTCCAAGTAGCAGGTGTGCTCCAGCTAGGACCATCTAATATATTATCTTCTGCCGTCATGGGAACTAACGAATAATCATTTAGATTCATCCAAACATCAACATTATCTCCGTATTTACCAACTAATCCAATATAGATTTCAGAATCATCATATTCAGAATTGTTTATAAATGTATACGGTAATATATCTTGGGCTGTTCCCTTAGTAGTAAAAAAAGTTACAAAAACGAGTGTGCAAAAAGTAAGTAGTCTCATTAAAATGGTGCGTGGTGATCTGGGTGTTGGTTATTAATATAAGCTATTAAACATTTTTACTACCTAACGTTATTTTTAGAATTAAATTTTAACATGTATAAAATTTTCTAGAAACTAATATTTATGATTCTGATTATAGATTTAGCAATCTATATTAAAAAAAGAATCCAACATAAAACTTAAATAACAAGACCAATAATATCACAGAGATAATATTCAGGATCAATCCAGCTTTTACGATTTCGGATACTTTTACAAAACCACTGGTAAAAACAATCGCATTAGGTGGTGTTGCCATGGATAGCATAAATGCACAACTTGCTGCCATCGTTACGAGAACTAACAATGGTAATATTGAATATGAATTGATTGATTTTGAAATAAGTTAGGTAGATTAAATTACTCCACCGATCGATATATGTCTATCTTAACAATACAAATTATGTTGCATTAGGGATTGCAATAAGTAATTTAAGAGATTAGAACGAATAGGTCATTCGCATTCATAATTATAGAAATCAACTATCAAACTAAAATCATTTTTTGTAAATTCTTCACTCTCAATTTTAGTAATGAGTTTTTCGCAATCTTTGAAATATTCCAATGCTACATTTTTGAAATTTACACTAAAAAAATCACTCAAAACTAAAGGAGTAACTTCCTCCTCTCCTTCTCGTTGTACATAATAATCATTTAGGTTTTTTTTGTATTCATAAAAAGGTAGCCCATTCCTATTATCTATAGGCAAAAAAATTCCTTTAAATTTTCTATAAATGGTTAATTTACCTTCTTCAACCAATTCAAGATATTTATATGTTGGTTTATCTTTAATCTTCTTATACGCTCTAAAATATACTCCGCCTTTCTTGTAAATCTTAATCTTATCGACATCTTTTAAATCCACCATATATGGCTTTTCATTTTTATTCTTCCTAAATTTCATTTTACCATCGGAAACAACTTTACCTAATCCTTTTAGCCGTCTTCCATCTTTAAAAATTAACACAGCTCCATTTTTTTGACCATATACATCAATTTGGTTTACTACAAAGAAAATAATGACAATTACAAGTAGTTTTTTTATCATATCGATTTTTAAAACAGTAATGAAACATAAAACTTAAACAACAAGACCAATAATATCACAGAGATAATATTCAGGATCAATCCAGCTTTTACCATTTCGGATACTTTTACAAAACCACTGGCAAAAACAATTGCATTAGGTGGTGTTGCCATGGGTAACATAAATGCACAACTCGCTGCCATCGTTACTGGTATCAACAAATGTAACATTGGTATATCCAGTCCTAACGCTATTCCCGCAACTACGGGAACAAAAATTGCAACTAAAGCCACATTACTCATCAATTCTGTCATAAAGAGCATAAAAACGATTAGTAATAGTGTTACCACTAATAAACTCAGGCCTTTGTTGGCTGCAATCATATTGGCTACTAATTCGATCAAACCTGCGTGAGACAAACCACTTGCCAACGCTAATCCACCACCAAAGAGAATTAAGATTCCCCAAGGTAGTTTCTGAGTATCCTTCCAAATTAAGGTAAACTCTCCTTTACTAAGTCTAAACGGAATTACAAATAGTGCAAATGCGCCCATCATACTAATCCCAGTATCAGACAACTTAAGATCTGGAAAAAAGCCATTAATTGTTGTTCTGGAAATCCATAAGAAAATCACTACACAAAAAATGCTAAGAACTCTACGCTCTGTGCGCTTGATCTTTCCTAGCTTTTTTAATTCTTGATCAATAAGGTCTTTGGATGCAGCAAAACTCCCAATGCGATTCGGGTATATCCATTTTACAATTACAAAATAGATGATTCCGATCATCAATACAGAAAAAGGCAATGCCAGTAACATCCAATTTAAAAAAGAGATCTCTATCTGATATTCATTTTCTAAAAACCCAACTAAGACTGAGTTTGGCGGCGTACCAATAATCGTAGCTACACCTCCTACATTGGCAGAAAAAGCGATACCCAGCATAATACTCAATGCAAAATTGCGATCGTTCTTCGTAAAACCATCGGCATCGTCAACTAATAATTGTATCACAGACAATGCGATAGGTAACATCACCACGGTACAAGCGGTATTACTAATCCACATACTCATAAAAGCCGTGGCAATCATAAATCCCAAAATTACCCGATCCGGACTCGTTCCTGTGATTTTAATAATGGATAAAGCGATTCTTTTATGAAGGTTTACTTTTTCTAACGCTAACGCCATCACAAATCCTCCAAAAAAAAGAAATACGATGGGACTACCATAACTTTGGGAAACTGTTTTTAGGTCTAAAACACCCACTAATGGGAACAAGATCAATGGAATCAATGCCGTTACAGATATAGAAACCGCTTCTGTAATCCACCAAACAATCATCCACACGGCTACTGAAATTACTTTGTCGGCAATTTCTGAAACCAACACTATAGGAAGATTAATCAATACCAAAAACAGTATAGGTCCTGCAATTAGTCCAATCTTTTTAATCAGTGGATATCGTGTCATTTACTTTTTGCTACTTCCTGTGAACTGTTGGGATTTATTATTGAACAGAACATTAAATGTAGTTAAACTCCCGTACATACGCGTAATATATTGTTGTAGATCTACCTTATCCTGATCCTCTATCACTTTAGAACTATTAATTTTTTGTTCCATCACACGGATACGATCTCTTACCATTACTATTTTATGAAAGAAGGTATCTATCGGAATTTCTTTAGACGCAAGATTTGTATCACCAGGTTCTAATATAATCTTACCGCCTTTCCATTTGTCAGCAATAGGAACAATTTCTGAGATATCGCTATATTTTTTTAGTAGTTTTTTAAAAATAGATTCTACTTCTAGGAAACTTACCGTATCCACCTCATCCTCTACCCCATCAATCACCTCAAACTCCTCGTCTACATCAATAGTTTCTAATCCGTTTTCTATAAAAGTTACCCAATACATTTTTGCTGTTACATTGGTTACTACACCTAATCCATAACTAGGGTGTTTAATTCTGGAGCCTATTCCTAAAATCATTTGTATCTGTTTTTAAAGCTAAAATATAAAAGTATCGCGATTTTATTCTCTCTTTGCGGAGAAATTACAGCTATTATTTCACCCTTCATACAATCATCGAGGACTGAGGTTCTCGAAGTCCGGTTCAACTTGAATCACGCTTCGAGTGCCTCAGGGTTCGATGGTATCATTCTCGGAGGTTGAGGCTTCCGAAACCGAAGTTCCTTTATCTCTATATGCCATGGATAGTTCCGGTAAGGTATCTACTTCCTCTCTCATCAATGATTCTTTCTTAGCTCTGCTCCATCCCTGCACTTGTTTTTCACGACAAAAGGCGGTATCGATACGATTATACTTTTCGTAGTACAATAGCTTAACAGGGAGTCTCTTCTTAGTATGATTAGCTCCTTCTACGTTTTGATGTTGCTTCAATCTTCTTTCTAAATTTTTTGTACTTCCTGTATAATAACTACCGTCACTACATTCTAATATGTACATATAACCCCTAATTGTATACTATTTATGTGTTTGCAGTATTATGTGTCTTATATAATGTATTTGTTACCATTTTTACTCACTCGAGGGCCGAGCGAAATCAAAGTTCGATTCAATATTTGAGAAGTCGAAGCCAATTCATTATGATTTGTTAAATTATAACAGCTATTTAACAATTGTAAAAGCCACCCCCATTTTACTAAGAGCTATCAAATAACTACATTTGCAATCTTGGTTAAAAATTTATGGCGATATCAAATGAAAATATAGAGGTTTTAGGGGCACGAGTTCATAATCTAAAGAATATAGATGTCACAATACCTCGTGAAAAGTTAGTTGTTATTACGGGGCTTTCAGGCTCTGGTAAATCATCACTTGCATTTGATACAATTTATGCAGAAGGACAACGGAGATATATAGAAACATTCTCTGCGTATGCCAGACAATTTCTGGGCAGTCTGGAGCGACCTGATGTAGATAAAATCGATGGTCTTTCTCCTGTAATTGCTATAGAACAAAAAACAACCAGTAAAAGCCCAAGAAGTACAGTAGGTACAATTACTGAGATATATGATTTCTTAAGACTTTTATTTGCTCGTGGTAGTGATGCATATAGTTATAACTCTGGTGAAAAAATGGTGAGTTATAGTGATGAACAAATCAAAGACCTTATTCTAAAAGATTTTGATGGAAAAAGGATAAATATCCTTGCTCCCGTTGTCCGATCTAGAAAAGGGCATTATCGAGAACTTTTTGAACAAATAGCAAAACAAGGATTTGTAAAAGTACGTACTGATGGAGAAATCAAAGATATCACCAAAGGGATGAAACTGGATCGCTATAAAATGCACGATATAGAGATCGTTATAGATCGTTTGGCAGTTAGTAGTGACAAAGATAATTCTAAACGTTTGATGGAGACTATCAATACTGCCATGTATCACGGTGATGACGTATTGATGGTAATTGAACAGGAATCTAAAGAAGCACGATTTTTTAGTAGAAATTTAATGTGTCCATCCAGTGGAATTTCTTATCCAAATCCAGAACCCAATAACTTTTCATTTAACTCACCAAAAGGTGCCTGTCCTAAATGTAATGGTATTGGAAACCTATATGAAGTAAATACTAAAAAGATAATCCCAGATGATTCTAAATCTATCAAAAATGGAGGTTTAGTTCCACAGGGACCACAAAAGAATAACTGGATTTTTAAACAATTGGAATTAATCGCACAACGCTTTGATTTTAAACTTAGTGACCCTATTAAGAAAATTCCAAAAGAAGCCTTGGAAGTCATTCTTTATGGGGGAAAAGAAAAATTTAGTATCGACAGTAAAACTTTAGGAGTTACAAGAGAATATAAAATTGATTTTGAAGGCATTGCGACTTTTATAGATAATACCTACACCAATAATGATTCTACTTCTCTGCGGAGATGGGCTAAGGATTTCATGGATAATATTGAATGTCCTCAATGTAATGGATCCAGATTACGTAAAGAATCCTTGTATTTTAAAGTTGGCGAAAAAAATATAGCTGATCTGGCAAATATGGACATTAGCGAGCTGGCAGATTGGTTCATTAATCTTCCAGGGCAACTAAATGAAAAGCAAAAACAAATTTCGGGAGAAATCCTTAAAGAAATTAATGCCCGACTGCAATTTCTAATAGATGTTGGATTAACTTATTTGTCTTTAAACAGAAGTAGTAAATCACTTTCTGGTGGCGAAGCGCAACGCATTCGCTTAGCTACTCAAATTGGATCTCAGTTAGTTGGAGTACTATATATCTTAGACGAACCAAGTATTGGATTACATCAACGTGATAATGAAAAATTAATTAATTCTTTGATTCAGCTTAGGGACATTGGTAATTCTGTTATCGTGGTTGAACACGACAAAGATATGATCGAACGAGCAGATCACGTAATTGATATTGGTCCTAGAGCAGGAAAACACGGGGGCGAAATCATCAGCGAAGGTACTCCAGAAGCCATAAGAGATCACAATACATTAACTGCTGATTATCTAAGCGGTAAAAAACAAATAGAAGTTCCTGCTAAAAGAAGAAAGGGAAATGGTAAAAAGATTTCTTTGACTGGTGCTACAGGAAATAACCTTAAAAATGTTTCAATAGATATTCCTTTAGGCAAAATGGTAGCTGTTACTGGAGTTTCTGGTAGTGGTAAATCTACATTGATAAACGAAACACTTTACCCTATTCTTAATGCTTATTATTTTAACGGTGTTAAAAAGCCTATGCCTTATAAAAAAATTAAGGGTTTAGAGCACGCTGATAAAGTAATTGACATTAATCAATCACCAATAGGTCGTACACCGCGATCTAACCCTGCTACCTATACAGGAGTATTTTCTGAAATTAGAACATTATTCTCTAAAACACCAGAAGCAATGATCCGTGGATATAAACCCGGACGTTTTAGCTTTAATGTTACTGGAGGAAGATGTGAAACTTGCAAAGGTGGCGGTCTACGTGTTATCGAAATGAATTTCTTACCAGATGTTTATGTAGAATGCGAAACTTGTCAAGGAAAAAGATTCAATAGAGAAACTTTAGAAATAAGGTACAAGGGTAAATCCATTTCTGATGTCCTGAATATGACCATTAATGAATCCTGTGACTTTTTTGATCAAATCCCTAAAATTTTCAGAAAATTAAAAACTATTAAGAGTGTTGGCTTGGGGTACATTACCTTAGGACAACAATCTACTACGCTATCAGGTGGTGAAGCACAACGTATTAAATTAGCAACAGAGTTATCCAAAAGAGATACTGGAAATACTTTTTATATATTAGACGAACCAACAACCGGACTTCATTTTGAAGATATCAGGGTATTAATGGAAGTACTAAATGAACTTGTAAACAAAGGAAATACGGTGCTAATTATAGAACATAATTTGGATGTTGTAAAAATGGCGGATTATATTATAGATATTGGATATGAAGGAGGAAAAAATGGTGGAGAGGTTGTGGCAAAAGGAACTCCAGAAGAAATTATCAAAAATAAAAAGAGCTACACCGCAAAATTTTTGAAGAAAGAGTTAGAAGTAAGTAGTCAATTTAAATGATGATTCATTATATTCTTCAACTTTAAAATAAATAAACTAATACAAGTAACAAATCAAGGTTAAATTGGCTATTTGCCGAAAACCTCAAAATATAATTTATGAGAAAAGAACGACGTCACAAAGGATGGAATGAGATAAAAACAAATGATTCATGGGCAATCTTTAAGATCATGGGAGAATTTGTTAATGGATTCGAAAGAATGAGTAAAATTGGTCCTTGTGTATCTATTTTTGGATCCGCAAGAACCAAAACCGACGACAAATATTATCAATTAACTGTAGATGTAGCTCAAAAAATTGTAGAACACGGGTATGGTGTTATCACTGGTGGTGGCCCGGGTATTATGGAAGCAGGTAATAAAGGAGCTCATTTAGGTGGCGGAACATCTGTAGGTCTTAATATAGACTTACCCTTCGAACAACACGACAATCCTTATATTGACAGTGATAAAAGTTTAGATTTTGATTATTTCTTTGTTCGTAAAGTAATGTTCGTAAAATACTCTCAGGGATTTGTAGTAATGCCAGGAGGATTTGGAACCTTAGATGAGCTTTTTGAAGCAATCACCTTGATACAAACTAAAAAAATCGCAGTATTTCCTATTATTTTAGTAAGTACTGAGTTCTGGGGAGGACTAATGGATTGGGTAAAAAGTACTCTTTTGGATAAATTTGGAAATATTAGTGCTGGAGATTTGGATTTAATTCACGTTGTGGATACACCAGAAGAAGTATTAGATATATTAGATAAATTCTATGGCGAATATAATCTAAGTCCGAATTTCTAAAAAACACCTCTTTACACGCAAACTCAGCAAACTCAATAATGAACAGGACATTAATAATTGTCATAGTATTTTATAGTGCCCAAATTTCATTTGGGCAGGCTACTATTAAAACTATGTTTTATAATGTGCTAAACTACCCTTCTGCTCCACCTACAAATAAAGAGAAATTATTAGAAACTATTATAGACAGTTATGAGCCAGATATTTTTATGAATTGTGAATTGGGGACAGAAGCCGGAGGTGATGAAATACTAAATAATTCATTAAATGATGATATTTTATCTTTACAAATAAATACTCATACGGAACCTATAGATTTAAAAATATACAATACTTTAGGACAAGAAATAAAATCCTTTTCTGCAACTGGAAACAACATTACCAATATCCCTGTATCTGCATTAAGTAAGAGTATTTGCTACCTTGTCCCAATTAGCATAAATAGTAACACGATTAAATTTCTAAAGAAAAGTTGAGCTTATCCAAAATATTCCATATCATTTTAATACTCTTTGTATTGCAGTCTGTATCAGCTCAGCACTATATTGCTATTGATGGTGCCTTGGACGCAGAAAATAAAGTAATATCAATACAACAAGAAATTACTTACACAAATTCATCAAAAGATACTTTACAAGAATTATTTTTACACGATTGGGCTAATAGTTTTAACAGTAAAACTACTCCACTTGGCGAACGCTTTTCTGAAGATTTTTTAAAACGATTCTATTTTGCAAAAGATTATGAGCGAGGAGCTACGGCTATTGAGACTATTACGGATCAATCTAAAAATAGCCTAACCTGGGAACGTTCTAATAAAACTCCTGATATTATAAAATTAGATATCGACAAACCATTATACCCTGGAAATAGTTTTACGTTTAGTTTAACCTATAAAGTAAAACTGCCTAGTGAAAAATTTACACGATACGGCTATCATAAAGATGGGGATATTAGTCTTAAGTATTGGTATATTGTTCCAGCTGTGTATGATACAAAATGGAATACTTATAGTCATAAAAATCTTGATGATTTATATGCTCCATTAACAGATTATAAGATAAATCTAAAACTTCCATCTTACTTCAACCTTACAAGTGAATTTGATCAAGAAGATATACTTAATTCAGACGATAAAACTAAAACGATCCAACTAAGTGGACAAAACAGAAACGAAGTAAACCTATATCTAGAAAAAAACAATTCGTTTTACAACCTTCAGATGAATGGGTTAAAACTTATTAGTAATATCGAGGATAATGATTTAATGCCTGAGATGAAAAGTGTGGCTACAAAAAGAATCATTAAGTTTTTAGAAAAAAGATTAGGCCCATATCCATTTGATAAAATTTTAGTCTCAGAAAATGATTACAAAAACAATCCTGTATATGGCTTAAACCAATTACCAGATATATTACGACCGTTCCCAGATGGTTTTCAATATGAGATTAAACAGCTAAAATCTATTACCGAAAGTTATCTAGAAAAGACATTAATCATAAACCCTAGATACGATGCTTGGATAAAGGATGCTATTCATATTTACTTAATGATGTCCTATACTGAGCAGTATTATCCAAATATGAAAATCATAGGAAACCTGAGTAAAGTTATTGGTATTCGATGGTTTCACGCCGCTGATTTAGATTTTAATGATCAGTATTTTCTAGGGTATAAAAATATGGCCAGGTTATTTCTGGATCAACCTCTTACTGAACCCCAAGATAAGCTCGTGAAATTTAATAAAAATATCGCTAACGCTTATAAGGCGGGAATTGGTTTTAAGTATTTAGAAGATTATCTAGAAGACGATAACATTTTATCCGAAGCTGTTAAAAATTATTATAGCGATAATGTATTAAAGCTCACTAGCTCTAAGGAATTTGAAAAAACATTAAATAATCTAACTCCTAAAAATATAGATTGGTTTTTTGAAGACTTTATACCCACTAATGAAAAAATAGATTTCAAAATTAAATCGGTTAAAAGAAGAAAAGACTCTCTGGAAGTTACCATAAAGAACAAAAGAAACAACTCGATGCCTATCTCATTAGCTGGGTTAAGAGATGGACAATTAGTATCCAAAACCTGGATCACTGATATCACAGGAAAGAAGAAAGTAAAAATTGCTAACGAAGATATTGACAAATTAGTTTTAGATTATGATCAGAACATTCCGGAAGTAAATCGTAGAAACAACTACAGAAACCGTAAAGGGATTTTCAATAAACCCATACAATTCCGATTTTTACAAGATATAGAAGACCCGACACGTAGTCAGGTGTTTTACATTCCGGAATTTGAATTTAATGTTTATGATGGTTTAACCATTGGTTCTAAATTTTACAATAAAACATTCATAAGAAGAGATTTTGACTATAGAATTACGCCTAGTTATGGTTTTCTATCTAAAAAATTAATCGGTTCAGCTTTTTTTCAATATAGAGATCAAATTGCAGATTATAATCTTTACCAGATTAAATATGCGTTTAGCGGTAGTATGTTTAGCTATGCGCCCGATTTATTGTTTAGACGCTTCTCTCCTTCTGTTGAATTTTCTTGGCGACCACAAGATCTCAGATCTAATGAGAGACAACGATTATCTATACGTAGTGTAAATGTATTTAGAGAACGAGATGACAACAATCCAGTAGAAACTCCTGATTACAGTGTTTTTAATGTTAGATACAGATATTCTGATTTTAATCTTTTAGACTTTACATCTTATATATTTGATTATCAAATAGCCAAAAACTTCAGTAAATTATCTACCACTATTAACTACAGAAAAGTCTTTCTAAACAACAGGCAAATAAATCTCCGTTTATTCGCAGGAGCTTTTCTTTATAATGATACTGAGAAAGATGGTGATTTTTTCAGCTTTGCTTTAGATCGACCAACCGATTATCTTTTTGATTTTAACTATCTAGGACGTAGTGAAGATGCCGGATTAGTAAGTCAACAAATAATTATTGCAGAAGGAGGGTTTAAATCTCAACTTGATTATCCTTTTGCTAACCAATGGATTACTACCCTTAATGCTAATACCAATATTTGGAAATGGATATATGCATATGGAGATGTTGGTTTTGTTAAAAACAAAGGAATGTCTACAAAATTTGTATATGATGCGGGTGTGCGAGTAAGTCTTGTTGCTGATTATTTCGAACTTTTCTTTCCTGTTGTATCTAATAACGGCTTTGAAATCAATCAACCCAACTACAATGAGCAGATCCGATTTATTATTACATTAAGTCCGCAAACACTTATTGGTCTATTTACCAGAGAATGGTATTAGTAAAAATTGAGTTTTAAATAAAACTCAATTCTTCCTTCAATATTCCAATTCAAATTGGTTATATCAAAGATAATTTTCGTTAGGAGGTATTTCTTTTTCTGGAGTGGTTCTTATTAAATATTTCATCAAAAGATAAATACTTAATACGTGAGCAATATTAATAAATACAGTGAAAATCCTACTTGAATAAAACAACTCATTTATAGGCAATAAAGACACTATAAATATACATAAAAAAGCTACCACAATTAATTTCAAACCTTCTTTAGAAATATCCTGTACATATATAAGATAAGATAAAATCAAATACAAAGTAGAACCAATTAAACAAACAACTACCTCTGGAAGAGCCTCTTTTACGACATCAATAAGTAATTGAGCAATAGCATATATCAAATAAACAACTAATCCAGAACTAACTAAAATAGGTACTGATAAAAAAGTATTACGGTTAATATTTTTAACTAACAAATACTTTCTCAATGCTAGTGTACACGAAATAAAGTATATAGATGTCAAAATACATATCGTTGCAAAATTCTGAACAAAATCAGTATAAATAAGAGTATCGCAAATAATCATGGAAACTAAACTGAGTACATACCAAAAATTTATTTTAAGTATCCGTTCAAAATAAATGACACCTATAGAAACTATCATTATTGGTAAAGCATATGCTAAATATTTTTTATCAAAAAAAACAGTAATTATAACAACCACTGAGAAAGTAAAATAGAATAATATATCCGTTAGCCTTATGTTTTTCAAAAATACACTGTTACATTTCTAAGAATTCATTGTTACCCATAAAAAAACACTATTATCCTTATAGTGATCTTCAATAACAGTTCTAAGTTATATTATTTTTTGGATTTGTAGGAATAAAATAGACTTAACCTTTGATCTAGTTAGTTAAACATCAAAAAAACAACTAAAAATCAAGTTTTTAAATAAAACAAAGAACCAAATAACATCATTCTTAAAAGCATCGATGCTAAAATCACATACAATACGAATATATTGGCAGTTTACTCGACAAACTCGAGCAAGCTTGTACAAATAACAAATTCAAATATTCTTTATAACAAATCAACAAAATAGTAAATGTGAAAATTTTGAACATTTGTTAATCAGTTCTTAAAAAAATGAGCTAAACAAAGAATTCAATAATGAAAATTGAATTTAAATGAATTATCCTTAATAAATTTAATACTTCTTGTCTTGGAATTGGCTTGAATTTTAACTAAATTCGCACACCGTAAAACATCGTTCACATGCAGCCTGAAACAACAATTACACCTGATATTTCTTTTGAAGAATATAGAGATCAAATACTTAGAGATTACAAAATCGCTTTAATAAGTAGAGAGTGTAGTTTATTAGGACGGAGAGAAGTACTTACAGGAAAATCTAAATTCGGAATTTTTGGTGGCGGAAAGGAATTACCTCAATTAGCAATGGCTAGAGTTTTTCGTGATGGTGATTTTAGATCAGGATACTATCGTGATCAAACATTTATGATGGCAATAGAACAATATACTGTGGAACAATTTTTTGCAGGTTTATATGCCCATACTGATATTAAAAAAGAACCTTTTGCTGCCGGTAGACAAATGGGTGGCCACTTTGCAACTCATAGTCTTAATGAAGATGGATCTTGGAAAAATCTAACAAAACAAAAGAATTCTAGTTCTGATATTTCTCCAACCGCTGGTCAAATGCCTAGATTACTGGGTTTAGCACAGGCATCTAAAGTATACCGTAATGAAAAAAGCGTAAAGGAAAATACTAATTTTTCTATTAACGGAAATGAAGTAGCTTGGGGAACTATAGGTAACGCTAGTACCAGTGAAGGACTTTTTTGGGAAACTGTAAACGCAGGTGGCGTTTTACAGGTACCAATGGTGATAAGTGTATGGGATGATGAATATGGAATTTCAGTACACGCAAAACATCAAACTACAAAAGAAAATATATCTGCAGTTCTAGAAGGATTTAGACGTGATGAAAAACATGATGGATATGAAATTATAGTAGTAAACGGGTGGGATTATCCAGCTCTTGTAGAAGCCTATGAAACAGCTGAAGATTTAGCTAGAGAACAACATATTCCAGTTATAGTTCACGTAAAAGAACTAACACAACCACAAGGTCACTCTACATCAGGATCTCATGAGAGGTATAAAAGCGAAGAAAGATTAAATTGGGAACGCGAATACGACTGTAATAAAAAATTTAGAGAGTGGATTATTGATCATAATGTCGCTACGGTTGATGAATTACTTACATTAGAAAAATCTTGTAAAAAAGTAGTTAGACAAGGTAAGACGAGCGCTTGGAATGCCTATATATCTGAAATTGTTGCGGAACAAAAGGAAGCACTTATTGTGCTGAAAGCTGTAGAAGCTAAAAGTGCTAACAAAAATTTCATCTCTCCTCTCGTAAAAACATTAGCAGATAAAGACGAACCAATCCGTAAGGATATTCTCGAAGCAACACGAATAACGTTACGATATATTGTCAAAGAAGATTTTCCAGAAAAAACTAAACTTCAGAACTGGATTAACAGTTATATAGAAAAAATTCAGCCTAAATATAGTGATCACCTGTATAATGATTTTGATAGTAATGTTACTAACATCAAAGAAGTTATACCGCAATATTCAGAAAATGCAGAGACAGTAGATGCTCGTTTGATTCTCAGAGATAATTTTGATCAAATATTTAGTAGAATTCCTGAATCATTAATTTTTGGAGAAGATAGTGGTAAAATTGGTGATGTTAATCAAGGACTCGAAGGATTACAAGAAAAATTTGGGGACATAAGAGTTTCTGATGCTGGTATTAGAGAAGCAACTATTATCGGTCAAGGAATAGGTATGGCTATGAGAGGTCTTAGACCCATAGCGGAAATACAATATCTGGATTATATTTTATACTGTATACAAGGATTAAGTGATGACCTTGCTACCTTAAGATACAGAACATTCGCTAAACAAAAAGCACCATTAATTGTTAGAACAAGAGGTCACAGATTAGAAGGTATCTGGCATTCTGGTTCACAAATGGGTGGTTTGATTCATTTATTGCGTGGAATTCATATTCTTGTACCACGAAATATGACTAAGGCTGCTGGATTTTATAATACTTTAATGGATAGTGACGAACCAGCAGTGGTAATAGAATGTCTTAACGGATATCGTCTTAAAGAAAAAATGCCTTCCAATCTATCTGAAATCAGAACACCCGTTGGTGTAGTTGAAACCGTAAAAGAAGGAAGTGACATAACTCTGGTTTCCTATGGATCAACATTAAGACTAGTAGAGCAAGCTGCCAAAGAATTATTATCCTTGGGTATTAATGCAGAAGTAATTGATGTACAATCCCTAATTCCATTTGATTTAACACACGATATTGTAAAAAGTGTAGCTAAAACCAATAGACTAATGATTATTGATGAAGATGTACCTGGTGGAGGAACAGGTTATATACTTCACAAACTTATTGATGAACAAAATATTTATCAATATTTGGATAGTGAGCCGCAAACTCTAAGTGCACAACCACATCGTCCAGCATTTGGTACTGATGGAGATTATTTTAGTAAACCTTCTACAGAAGATATTTTCGAGAAAATTTATAACTTAATGAATGAAGTTAATCCTGTCGAATATCCTAAACTAAGATAAACTGAGAACTTTAAGTAAAACTCGTTAGACGCGTTCTAATCTAAATATATTTGTTCTCAACCGACAAATTTATAAAAAAACAAACCCCTCAGACAGGGGGTTTGGTTTTAGAAAGGGTTTTCTATTCGTATACGCTCTCCTTCTTTATAGGAAATAACAAATATATTTTTATCAATAATACCCGATTTAAGTAGGATTTTTCTAAATTCCTGAGCCTCTTCGAGAGTCTCGAAAATCCCTAAACTAAGTTTATAATAATAAGTATCATTATAAAATAACGTATTGGTAAATTTTTCTGAAACTAAAGAAACCTTATCCGTTGTAAATGACTGTATCTGTACAGAATAAACGGTATCCTTATTTATTAAACTTCTATATAAATAAAGATCCTTTATATTTTTAAGATCAGGCTGATCCTTTTTTAATTCATTCAGCTGATTTTTGAGACCGTTAATCTCTGATTGAAAAGATGAGAATTCTTTATTCTCAGGTGCAACACCACTATCACCGTTATCTATCCAGAATACCGTGTATATAATTAACGCTATTGTAGTAATTAATAAAACAGAGCAAAGTATTTTAAACATTATTTTAGATGCTCTGTTCCTTTTTAATTCTAGTGACTTATCGTTAAGAAGATCCTCTAGCTTTCGTTGTTCAACCTCAGCTTTTTCTATCTGATAATGTAATGATAAAAGATCTTCATTTTTAATATCTGGCATTTTTTACTGGGTATTAAAAAAGATTTATAGGCTTATGGTAATTTCTGTTTCATTATTTTATATACAATCCCATCATTTATTTCTAAAATCATAATAGGCTTATCTTCTATAATTTTCTGAAAAGCCTTTAAAGGAAACCCTTTAGAAATTTGATTTATATCTTGAATACGAACTTTGTCATTCAATTCCAGTCTTCTTAACTTATTACTAGTGTTAGACACATAATAATTGTCGTATAAGAAATATAATGTATCACCATTTTTATCGATATCATATTCTGCTTCATTATTATCCTTAGCTTTTTCTACTGCCTTTCTTCCTTTAAAATATTCTACAAAATCAGCCTCAATAAAAATGACTCCGTTATTTCTAAATACTTTTTTAACATAACAATGTTTCCTCTCGAATTTTAATTTCTTAATAGTATCTACTATAGAATTACTTCCTTCCACATCAACCTTACTAGTGTCAACAGATTCCGTACTAAGATTATTTGTTTGATCAATTAATCCTTTTTTATAATCGGAAATATCAGATTTAAGCTTCATTAATTCCTCTTGCAGGGAATCATTAGTTTTCTGAATTTGGTCTATATCCACCTGTGTATTCTCGTCTTGATCAGCAGAAAACAAAGTTTCTTTTTCACTGAGATAGTATATTCCGCCAGCCATAACAATGATGACTGTAAGAAAAAAAATCATGAAGATCAAACTGTTTCTTTTACTCTTTTTTAATTCTTCAGAAATAGAAACAAGACGTTTCTCAAGCTTCTGCTGTTTCATTCCGGATTTTTCAATCCTATATTGTACCGATAATAATTCGTCTTCTTTATTGTTCATTCTTCTTTTTAAATTTGAAGCTCAGTATTATAACGACTATGGTATCCACTTAACATCCTTAAAATTAGGTTTTCTCTTTTCTAAAAACGCATTTCTACCTTCTTTAGCTTCATCTGTCATATAAGCTAATCGTGTAGCTTCACCTGCAAAAACTTGTTGTCCAACCATACCATCATCTGTTAGGTTCATAGAAAACTTTAGCATTTTTATTGATGTTGGAGATTTTTCTAAGATTTCCTGAGCCCATTGATACGCAGTCTCTTCCAACTCATCGTGAGGTATTACGGCATTTACCATACCCATTTCGTAAGCATCTTGTGCAGAATAATTTCTGCCTAAAAAGAAAATCTCACGTGCTTTTTTCTGGCCCACCATTTTAGCTAAATATGCGGATCCATATCCGCCATCAAAACTAGTAACATCTGCATCTGTTTGTTTAAAAATAGCGTGTTCTTTACTCGCAAGAGTAAGATCACAAACCACGTGTAAACTATGTCCTCCTCCAACAGCCCATCCCGGTACCACAGCTATTACAACTTTTGGCATAAAACGAATAAGTCGCTGAACTTCTAAGATATTTAATCTATGCATACCATCTTGTCCTACATATCCCTGATGTCCTCTTGCTTTTTGATCTCCTCCACTACAAAAACTGAATACACCATCCTTAGTAGATGGGCCTTCCCCAGAAAGCAACACTACTCCTATTGAAGTATCTTCTTGTGCATCATAAAACGCATCATACAATTCACTTGTAGTTTGAGGTCTGAAAGCATTACGGACGTTTGGCCTGTTAAATGCTATTCTGGCTACACCATTTGATTTCTTATAAGTTATATCTTGATATTCTTTTACAGTTTTCCAATTTATTGAACTCATCATATGTTTTTTAGTGCTATCAAAAATAATATAATATATTGTATCAAGCTACATCATTAAGTGAGTTAAATCAAGTTAAAAAATCCATATTTTTTTAACTTTTTACTAAATTAACATAGGTTTTGCACGATTTTTGATATTTTTAATCAAATTACGTAAAGTAAAAAATTATGGTAAGGATCTTGTTTGGATTACTTTTAGGTTGTATTGGTTTTGTTTCTTATGGACAAGAAAAAACCTCTTTTTCTCTTGCTTGGGATGAGATGAGTACACATTTATCCGAAAATGATTTTACATATACTATAGAGCATAAAGAGATCACTCCTTCCCTCTCTTTTATTAGACCCACAATATCTACTAGTAACTATCAACTGATGGAGATAAACCTTTCAATAGATTTACGAAAGCAGTATTTAAAAAATGACACTCCTATCCTACTTCTTCCAGAAAATAAATTTATCCAATCTGATTATGCCGTTTCCATTCCAACTACTGCTACAAAAAGGAATGCTAAAATAACAATCACAGGTAATGGTGGTTATAATAGTAATAACAGTGGCATTAAAAACACAGCTTACAAAGACGCCAGTGCATATACAGGTATTTATTGTCCTGTTACCGGATTACCTTTGACATCAAGAAGTAGAAGTAATTAAAATATACAATCTTTCAAACAAACCTATTCTACTAATCGAATACCATCTTTTTCTATAATAATTTGCTTTGCTTTATATAAAGAACCAATTGCTTTCTTAAAACTTTTTTTACTCAGTTGAAAAACATCTTTAATATCATCAGGATTCGATTTATCATTAAGATCAATAAAACCTCCGCTAGACTTTAACTCATCAAGTATTTGTTGCGCATTTGGCTCAATAGCTCTATACCCATGTCTTTGTAAAGTAAGATCGATTTTACCATCAGGCCGTACTTTTTTCACAAAACCTTTTAGTTGATCTCCTGGAGTAACTTTTTGAAAAATTTCATCTTCATATACCAACCCTAGATGTTTTTGATTCACAATCATATTCCAACCATAGGGAGAAGGATGTGAAGCCATCAAATCAACTTCATCATAAGATGATAACAAGACCAATGAATTATCTAAAAAAGCATTCGTCTTGCTAGATGCAACTAATCTGTTTGTTTTTTCATCAAGGTAAATGTAAATCAAATACCAACTACCTACTCGCATCTTAGACGCCTGCTCCTTAAAAGGAACAAATAATTCCTTTTCTAATCCCCAATCGATAAATGCTCCAACATCAGATACAGTTGTACATTTCAGGTAAGCAAATGAATTAACTGTGGCATAAGGCTCTAAAGTAGTTGCTACAATCCGCTCTTCATGATCTAAATATAAAAACACTTTAATTTCGTCCCTAATCATAAATTCATCCGGAACGTATTTATTAGGCAACAACACTTCATTCCCATCATCGTCACTTAGGTAAACCCCTTGATCTCTTTCTCTTACAATTTCTAGCGTATTATATGTACCAAGCTTAAGCATGTTCTATTTTTTGCGCAAAGATAATTGTTTAATCTTCCTATGTACCATATTAAAACAAAAAAGGTGCTCATTAGAGAGCACCTTTCATTATTTTATGAGCTGTTATTTTATTTGTAAACAGATTCTTTTTTGAAGTGTTTAGCCAGAAGGTAATATACCACTGCTCTGTACTTATTTCGGTTAGATTTACCATATGCATCCATCACAGAAGCAATTGCTTCGTCTAATTTTGGTCCATCAGAAAGTCCCAATTTTTTAATTAAGAAATTTTTCTTTACCGTTTCTAATTCTGCAGGATCACTTCCGGATACAGTAGCAGCATCCTTGTTATAAATAGATGGTCCACAACCAATAGTTACTTTGGTTAAAAAATCCATATCTGCTGTCTGACCAATTTTATCTTTAATATCAGCTGCATACTTAGTTATTAATTCGTCTCTTTTACTCATAAGGTGATAATGTTTTAGGTTTTAGTTAATTTATTATGTTATCTCAAATATAACTTATTTATAAATGAATAATTCATTTATAAATTATATTCTCTGGGCATTTTTAGATAAAATGCTTAAAATAATCGATTAAAACACTATCATTCATTTTTCTTGGTGTAAAAACTTCCAATAACTGTGGTAAGTCATTGTTCATATATAGATTTTTAATGTCTTTCACCAATCCTTTTATTTCATTTGCCTGCGTATATCTAATATTAAACATACTACAAAGCTGCTCCGCAGTAAGATTATGTTTCGTCTCAAAATAAGTGCTAAAATTATAAGTCTCTGATTTTCCTGGTAAAATTCTAAAAATTCCTCCTCCACTATTATTAATTAGAATGATTTTAAAATTAGCTGGTATATTATCATTCCATAATCCATTACTATCATAAAAGAAACTAAGATCTCCTGTTATCAATGTTGTAGGAACTCCAGAAGCTACTGCTGCGCCGATAGCAGTAGATGTACTTCCATCAATACCGCTTGTTCCTCTATTACAATAAACTTTATACGAAGGATTCAATGAAAACAACTGTGCATATCGTACTGTAGAACTATTACTTAACTGAATCATCTGGTCATTCGGAATATGATTAAAAAGTGTTTCAAACACTTTCATATCTGTAAAATCTATACGTTCTAAATATTCAGCGTGCCGCTCTCTTCTTTGATTTCTTCTAGATATCCAAAATGATTTATAATCATTCTCTACAGCTACAGTATCTGGAAGGAAATCAGAGAAAAAGAAATTAGGGTTCATTTTTATATGTTCCGTTAAACAAAAATATGTATCATAAGCCTTCTTCTCGTCGATATGCCAATGTACTTTAGGCTGATAGTTTCTAAAAAAGGCTTTGACTCGTTTAGAAACCACCATTCCACCGAAAGTAAGTAGAATTTCAGGTTGCAATGCTCTAAATTCTTCTTCATTTAACGCTGTAATTAATTGATCAATACAATTAACATGGCTAGCGTGATGAATATTAGATGTCGTTTCGGTCAAAACCAACACAGAAGAATCTTTAGCAAAATGATCTATCCATCTCTGCTCAATACTATTTGGTGTATTAACACCTATCAATATTATTTTTCGTTTTGCTTTATTCCATTCGACAAGCATACTGGATCGTAAAGTATCTGATATACGGCGTTGTTTTATATACTCAACAGGAATATTCTTTGGAGAAATTGTTGGTCGCTCAATGGTATCATATAGCGGCTCATAGAAAGGAACATTAACATGAACCGGCCCACTTTTTTCTATCGAAACATTAAGAGCCAAGTTGATTTCTCTTTCATTATGTTTTTGTGCCTCGTGCTGTTTCTGCTTTATTTTAAGATCATCTATTTCTGTTTCTGGTACAATTTCAGAATATAAATTCGCAGAGTACAAAATATGATTTTCGAATACGTTTTTTTGACGTATCGTTTGTCCGTCACCTATATCAATACGTTCAATAGGCCTATCGGCGCTTAATACCACTAAAGGAATATCACTATAAAAAGCCTCAGAAATTGCTGGATAATAGTTTAACAATGCGCTGCCTGATGTACAAACCAGTGCTACGGGTTTCTTAATCTGTTGTGCTATTCCTAATGCAAAAAAAGCCGCACATCGTTCATCAACAATACTATAGCAATGCATATCAGGATTTTCAGTGAAACCAATAGTCAAAGGTGCATTTCTGGACCCCGGAGATATCACAATATGATGAATTCCTTTTGCTTCACACAAAGCTACAATCGTTTGAGACAAAGGAATTTTGGAATATAATCGTTTCTTCATTCGAGTTGCTAAATTACAATATAGCCGTAATTAAAGCCAGTCTTTTAATGCAAAACTTTTTTCATAGTTTCAGTCTTTCTTACAGTTTCTTCCCATTCTTTTTCAGAAATAGAATCTTTAGTGATTCCTCCTCCCACATAAATTATTGCTTTGCCAGAAGACATCTCCATGCATCTTAGATTTACATACAGATTAGATTCAGTTTTTCCTTTATGATTAATATATAATTCTCCAAGAAAACCTGTATAATATTTCCGATCATACAACTCATTCTCTAAAATAAAAGATTTTGCTAATTTTTTAGGTAAACCGCACACAGCAGGCGTAGGATGTAACACATTGATAATATCTTCTACACTAGAATTTCTATTTTTCAAAAAGCCTTTAATATCTGTTCTCAGGTGTAATAATGTACCTGCCTGATATGTATACGTATTAGATTTTTCAATACTCTTTACTTTAGACGAGAGTTCATTTATAACAAAATCCGTAACCATAGCTTGCTCTTCTATTTCCTTTGCTCCCCAATGCACTTCTAATGAATCAACATAAGGTTGAGTTCCTGCTAATGCCATCGTAAAAAATTGATCTTCTTTTATAGTAACCAAAGTCTCTGGAGTTGCACCAAGCCATGTTCCTACAGCTGGATGATACCAGAAATAGACAAAAGCATTTGGGTAATTATCTATTAACTGTCGAAAAACCTTTAAATAATCCTTATCAGAAAAAATCATTTCTTCTTTTCTAGACAAGACCACCTTTTTAAATGAATCATTAGCAATGGCATCTATACCATCTTTTACTAGCTTTATATGATTTTTTTTTGCTGTAAGGTTGTTATGAATAAAAGAAGATTCATTTTGATTTTGAACTTTCCGTTCCGACGGGCTAACTGTAGTATAGCAACTACTTTTATCCGTTGGTATTAATATCGGTATGTCTTTATTATCAAATGGTGCGAAAACAAAACCTGATGTATCATATGCATTTGCACCATATAAGTGATTATCATTTTGAAGAAAACTATTTATTTTGTTCCCCCCAGGTTTTCTATACACAACAAAAGGTAATTGATGATCCAATTGAGATTGGATTTTCAGGTATAATGCTGAAATATCCATATTATCTGGATTTAGATAATGCTATAGTTGTTAATTTCACAATGGAAATCAAGTTACCTTCTTCATCACGTATTTTAATATCCCAAAGTTGAGTCGTTCTTCCTTTATGAACAATCTCTGCTCTGGCATACACAAATCCCTCTCGAACACTTTTTACATGATTTGCTGAAATCTCCAAGCCTCTTATATAAAACTCTTTAGTATCTAAGAATATATGTGAGGCTGCGCTACCAACACTCTCTGCAAGCGCCACCATAGCGCCACCATGAAGCACACCGTCGGGTTGATGAACCTTTGGGGTAACTGGCATCTTCGCTACTAAATAATCAGCTCCTACTTCACAAAAAGAAATATCCAATGTTTCCATCAGCGTATTCTCACACATTATAGCACATCGCTTCAGTATTTCATCTTCAGTTAACTGCATACTTTTCTAAATTTTAAGTAAAAATAAGCAATGGCATTAAATAATTCTAACTATATTTATGTATTATTTTAACGAACGTTCAATAAAATGCCTAAAGTAAAAACATCAAAAGAAGAAGTACTTAAAAAAGTGATTCCTATACTAAGAGAGCGCGGTATATCAAAAAGTAGCATGAGCGAGTTAGCTAAAGCTTGTGAAATACAAAAATCACACTTCTACTATTATTTTAATAACAAAGAACAGCTTATTAAAGAGGTACTAGCTACTGTTAATAGCTATTTTAGGCATAATTTATTCAAAGTAATTGAAAACGGTAATCTAACTATTGAACAAAAACTTAAAAAAATACACGAACTCATCGATAAAATGTTTAAAAACGCTCATAGTGGCTGTATTATGGCGAACACCGCATTAGAAACTGCTCACTTAGATCCTATTTATAAGGATGAGATAAAATATTTTTTTGAAGATTTTATTTCTGGGTTACAAGTTTTATTAGAACCTAACTATTCTAAACAGGAATCACTAGCTCTAGCAGAACAAATGGTCCAGGATCTCGAAGGTGGAATTTTACTGATGCGTATCTACAATGATCACAAATACATTAACAATGCAGTTTCCAGAATGGAAAAAATAATCATGAAACTATGAAAACATACTACAGAATTGCAAAAAAACCATTTTTCGGACGTTTTATGATTCCATGGAAAAACCCATTATCTGAAGAACAGAACAAAGAATGGAACTTTATTTCCTTTAAAAGCAAATCAGGTGCTTTACTAAAAGGAATGTATTCATCATCCGCTACTGATTTACCCAAAGCTACTATTGTATTAGGACATCCCATGGGAAAAGAAGCCAAAGGATATTTTCTTAAAAATGGATACACCGATATATTAAGGAATCAAGGCTATAATGTATTCATTTTTGATATCAACGGATTTGGAGAAAGTGAAATTGGGAATTTCTATTATCATGAAGATATAATTTCTGCTGGAGATACTGCCAGAAACCTATTCCCGAATACTCCTCTAGGATATTTAGGGATCTCTTTAGGCGGACAGTGGGCTACCATTGCTTTCGCAGAAAAACATAATTATGACTTTGCCATTATAGAAAGTGCCGCTAATACGCTTGATGATTTCTGGGTTCAATATCCTTTTGCAAATTTTGCTTTAAAAACACTAAATACTTTTAATCCTAAGTTAAAAAAGAAAATACGTATGATTGACAGAATCAAAAATGCTCATAGTTTACAAAAGGTTCTTTTTATATATCTAGATAAAGATGAACTCATTAAAGATGATGCAGGATATTGTTTTAACCAAGCTATACCTATTCAATCCGAATTACATGTTATTTCTAATGCAAAACATGCTCAGATTCCAAAATCAAAGTCCCGACATGATTACTTCAATAAAATTGTTGCTTTTTTCGACTCACAAACGGAGCTATATTTACAACAAAACTCAATTTTAAAACCTTAATATATGGAATCTTATATTGTTAAATCTTCCGATAACTACCCAATTTCGGTACACGAATTTGTTCCAAAAATATTTAATTACAAAACTATTGTATTCGCTCCTGCTGTTGCAGTTCCGCAAAAATTTTACTTTAATATGGCTACATACCTGGCAGAAAAAGGTTGTAATGTCTTCACTTTTGATTACAGAGGTATTGGATCTTCAACATCTCAAAGTATTCAGTCCCTAAAAGAATATGGATTCTTTTCCTGGGCAATGGATTTTAAAGCTATATCCAAATATGTAAAAGAGAAATTTCCTGATAACAAACAATATATGATAGGTCATAGTTATGGAGGAAACAGTGTAGGTTTTAGTGATGCGTTTCAATATTATGACAAGTATCTTACTATAGGTTCTCAGTTTGGGTTTTACAAACATTTTACTCCAAGAATACGCGCTTTGATATACCTTAACTTTAAGTTCTTTGTACCTACAACTACATCGATCTTGGGATATTATCCATCAAGTTGGTTTGGGTTAGGAAGACCATTGACCACAAAAGCAGCAAAGGATTGGGCTACTTTCTTGTTACATCCTGATTCTATGTTACATTTTGCCAAAGGAAATTCTGAAACTTATTATCAGGATATTAAAGAGTCTATGCTACTAATTAGCATTGATGATGACCTTTTTGCACCCAAAAAATCAGTTGATATATTAAGTGATCGGGTATATAATAATGCCAAAACAATCAGAAAACACTTAAAACCATCAGATTATAATCTAAAAACAATTGGTCATTTTGATTTTTTTAGAAAGAAAAATCAGAATATCTTGTGGCCTATAATTGATGAATGGTTCCAACTATAAAAAGTTACTAATTATGCAAAAAGAGGTTGTTTATCAATCCACCAATACGTACGATACTTTAAATGAGTTCACTTCTGAAACAAAAACTGTTTGGTTGGTCTTTCACGGAATTGGCTATTTAAGTAGATATTTTATTCGGTTATTCCAGAATTTAGATCCTAAAGAAAACTATATCATTGCTCCACAAGCTCCATCCAAATACTACAAAAACAATGATTACAAAAAGGTGGGATCTAGCTGGCTCACCAAAGAAAATACACAAACGGAAACGAAAAATGTACTCAATTATATTGATTCAGTTATTGAAGCAGAAAAACTTCCTTCCACAACCAAATTTATTATCCTTGGGTATTCACAAGGGGTAAGTATTGCCAGTAGATGGATTGCCAGTAGACAAATACGGCCAGATGGCTTTGTGATGGTTTCCGGAGGATTTCCGAAGGAATTAGAAAAAGAAGATTTTATATTTTTAACCAAAAAAACTAAAGTAACTCACATTTTGGGAGAAAAGGATCCTTATTTTGAAATCGCAAAAGTAGAAGCCGAAAAAATACGTGTAAAAGATATACTACCGCTAATAGAATTCAAATCACATTCGGGAGGACATGAACTAAATATTGAAACTTTAAAAAATATTGTTTAAATTTAAATTAAATTTAAACCTTCATCGATGCTTAAAAAAATACTACCTCTTCTTATCTCCTTATTTTGTTTCCAATCTTTTTGTTTTGCCGATTATTATATTGATCGAGTAACTGGGCGAGAACTTGGATCCGATGGATCAGAAACAAATAACTTAAGAGTTATTGACATAAGAGAATGGAATTATGTAATTGAAGAAAAAGAGGGGACTAAATCTAAGCTAGGAACCCAAGAATTACACAGAAATAGTTACGTAATTACTTTTGATGAAAATCAAATACAAAATGAGGTTCAGAGAATTGCAGATGACACAATGAAAGAGGGATTAGAAAATCAAGTGTTTATAGTTCTAAATGTTAATGATGGAAAAGTTTTTGCGATTAGAGACTGGATACCAGAACTTAAGACCAATAAAGAAATTATTATCAATACATATGGTATTGGTTCGAATAGTGCTCCAAGAGTTGGTGAAGGATTAATGCTTTTAGGTCAACTACACGGACATCCAAAAGAAATGAAAGATCATCTAAAAAATATTAGATCTGTTTCTGAATTTGATATTGAGGTAGCTAAAGAATTAGGCGTCACAATTTTTGCAGTTGATGCGTTCAGTTCTTTTGGAATATTCGTTTCTGGCAAATCAATTAAACATTCCAGAGCTCTTCATATTCATCGTGTAGAAAAGAATGGTGTAACTCGAAATTTTATTGGCCAGACTTTCGGAAAAAACGGACTGAATACTTTCGATTTTTCTAGCTATTTCAGTTCAATCTTAAGAACTACTAAAGGTTCAGAGGTTTTGTAATATATTATTTACCTATCAAACTTCTGGCATTCACCGTATCATAAATAATAGTCAATTTTTTGATTTTATTTTCAGAAGTAAACTCCAAAATATCGACTACTTTAAATTCGACAATTTTGTTGTTTTTTAACGTCCACATATAATCAAAAAGTAAGGAAGCTCTATTTGTGTTTTTCTCAAAAAACAATCCATCAAAGCGAAGCCGAGAAGAATTAGTGTCTTCTGCTAAAGCTTCATAGAACTCCTTAGCAGAAAGAACTCCATATAACGGAGACTCTACCAGGCCATCATATGTAAATAAATCTACTACACTATTCATCTCTCCTTTTTCCAAAAAGAAAAGATATTTTTTTACTACTTCTTCTTTAGTCATTTGATTTGCTTGTAAAATAACAGATCTATCAGATTTTACGGATTATAAATATCGTTCTTTAATTACATCCAAATGATGTTTCTGATGACCAGAAAGTATATAACCCGCTGCTCTTGTGCTCATTGGACTACCACTAGCCTCACCTATTTGGCTTAACATATCCTCTGTGAAACTTTTGAATAATGCTATTGAGTTATTTCTAACTGCTTCAAAATCTTCAATAAACTCTTGCTTACTATAGTTATTAGCATTAGAATAAGGAACATATTCATCTTGATCAAACCCCATCAATGGACTTTTGTCATTCCTAGCAAAACGAAGTGCCCTATATGAAAAAATGCGTTCTGTATCAATTATGTGTTGAAACACTTCTGCGATCGTCCATTTTCCCTCGGCATAGGCATATGTGAATTTTTCTTCAGAAATAGCATTTACAAAATCAATGAATTTCTGCTTACTTTGCTGTAAGCCTTTTACAACGTTAGCATTTGCAGCTTTATCAATATAAACACCATAATAAGGATCATACTCTCCTGAAGTTAGTAAAGATTGCATAAATTATCATTTATAAATAAAGTAGAAATGTACTAATTCTTATTTCAATATATAAAGTCATTAACAGTTCTTTATTATCTATGTTTACAAATACTATTCAATCACTTTTTTGCTTTTCTATCCTACGTGCTCTAAAATATAAAAATAACGGAAATGCAAATGCTATAGCAACCATAAAAGTTAATGGAATAAATACCCACCAATGTTTCATTTTTAATTTAATAGCTTCTGGAATATACCAAACAAAAAAAGTAAATACCACCACTAACAAATCTGCACTAAATGATTTGGCCGGAAATGTAGTTTTCGTTTGCGCTATATAGTTTAAAAGGGAAATATCTTCAGCGCTTATATAAAACAGAATATTAAAATACCAAGTGTAGCAAAGCCCTAAAATAGCTAAAAACAGGAACACGTATTTGATTTTCATAAGTATGATTTTTGATATAAAAAATTTCAAATAATAAATTCGATTTTGTAAAACTAATCCAATATATCAAGTAAGCAAATTCTCATCTTTCTATATGTTTATGTATCACAAATCATCCTTTAAATTTTGCTATTTTAAACAATTGATTATTTAGTTCACCAACGATCTTATATATGTAATAAACAAACTTAACTTCCGCAAGGAATATGCAGTTATTTAACGTTCATCGTATATAAACGTAATAACCAATTCATCTGTGCTTGATGTTACAGGATTGAACCTCGTTTGTGTTCTTATTAATTTAGTTTCAATAAGCATTGCAGTACTTGTATCAAGGGAGTTTGTTAAGAAAATTGTTTGTTGATCATCTGTTATACCCCAAGCCCCAAAACCACCTGCCTATACCCTACATTACCGATAATAATCTGAAAAATCAAAATAGTCTTCTTGGAAAGAACCATCTTCTCTAAAGGTAATTTGAGAATACGGACAATCTCTTTCTGATTCCACACCATTAATTGTTAAAGTAGAACTAATACATTTTCCTATTACATCTGATCTTAATCTATCTCTAGGAGATACGTCATCAGAGAAACAACCTAGACATACAACAAAAAGTAAGCTAGATAAGTATGTTGTTGTTTTAAATCTGTTTATTTTTAATTATACCTAAGACCTATTATTTAGTATAAGATTAATTATGTTGTTTAAGCTACTAATTTAGTAAATACAAATCGAATAGAAACCTCTCATATATTGTCTTTAATATATGCACAAGTGATTAATTCAGTACAACTATTTTTTAGCTCACCAACAATCTTCGGCATAAAATATTGAACTATAACAGATTATAAAGATTTCCTTTTTAAGGAAAACAAAAAAACCACAACAATAGTTTTGTTGTGGTTTTGCTTAAAAATTATAATTTCCTATGCTGAATTACGGCTGGCATTAATATTACCAAACAACGAACGGGTCACCATTTTTTCATAGATTTCTAGATCTTCTGTATCATTACCTGATCGGGTAATATCCTGAATTTTCTTCAGTGCGTATTGCTGTATCGTAAGTAATGGCAATACAATATTTTCTCTAATATCAATAGATGCCTTACCCGCTGATTCGTTTTCCATTAGCTCAGTATAGCCTGTTAATTTCAACAAAAGACGTTTGGTTAATTCATACTCTTTATGAATAATATTCCAAAAAGCTCCATATTCCTCATCATCTTTCATATATGCAGTCAATTGGAAAAACGACTTGGTTAAACTCATCATACTATTCCCTACCAAAGCTCTAAAGAAAGCAGACCCTTTGTATAAAGCAATGATTTTATCAAACTCACCTCGGTCTTCATACGTTTTCAAAGCAGTCCCTACTCCATAGAATCCAGGAACATTTTGTTTTAACTGACTCCAACTTCCTACAAATGGTATTGCTCGTAAATCTCCAAAATCTAAACTACTACTTTTACTTCGTTTAGAAGGACGACTACCAATATTAGCTTTTCCATAGTACTTAAGCGTACTCATATTTTCTAAATATGGTAAAAACTTAGGATGATTCTTAAAATCTACATAGGTTTTATAACTAACGTCTGCCAACTCCTGCATGGTTTCCTTATTTTCTTTAGAAAATAAATTAGCTTCATTATCAGTCAATTGATTTTCCACACCAGCACCTAACAATTGTTCTAAGTTATACTGACATGAATCCAATGTCCCAAAATTAGAACTAATCGTTTGTCCTTGAACAGTTATCTGAATTTGCTCATGCTCCACAGTTGGTCCCAACGAGGCATAAAACTGATTAGTGTTACCTCCACCTCTAGCTGGCGGTCCACCACGACCATCAAAAAATATTACTTTTACACCATACTTTCTTGACATTTCAGTTAGCGCTTCTTTAGCTTTAAAAATACCCCAATTTGCCATTAAGTATCCTCCATCTTTCGTTCCATCAGAAAAACCAAGCATAATCGTTTGCTTCATTCCACGACGTTTTAGATGTTCCATATATACAGGATTACTATATAATGCTTCCATTACCTCATGAGAAACCTTAAGATCTGGCACTGTTTCAAATAATGGTATCACATCGACTGATGGCTGCTCCCAATCACTTAACCTAATCATAGCAAAGGTTTCCATCACATTAAGAACGCTTCCATTATTACTAATAATATAACGATTAGCTCCACGTTCTCCATTATTTTGCTGTATGGTCTGTATTGCATAAATAGATTCCATTGTAGCTCTTGCCATATCATCATCTAGTACAGATGGATCTAACTTTCCGGTAACATTAGATAATACTTGTATCTGTTCTTCTTCCGACAACGAATCATAGTCGTCCGGAAAGAAACCTAAACCTAAGTTGGTAGTCTTCTTAACTATCTCCGTAAGCACACTATGATGCACTCTAGAATCCTGACGAATATCAAGGGTTCCAAAATGGAATCCAAAAATCTTAACTTTATTAATTAGATCTTGTAATTCTTCTAAAAAAAGAGATTGATGTTTACTAATCAATTCTTCTCTTACTTCCAGTAAACCATTCATCAATGTTTCAATAGATAAAGGTTCTGCAGTTTTTGCGTAATAAAAATTATCATACAATGCTTCTTCCAAAACTCCAAGCTTATCCTGCAGATTCCCAAAAGTGATTCTACGCTTTAGTTTACGCATATCTCTGTAATAATTGATAAGAATGGTTTTTCTCAATCTTTTTGCAACTTTCAGCGTTGTTTCTGTTGTTACAAAAGGATTGCCATCTCTATCACCACCCGGCCAAAACCCAAGATTAATAAGATCGTTTTCCAGATCTTCTCCCTTAAAGATATCCTGCTGAATATAGTTATAGATAGTCCCTACAGAATGATAAAATACATTCTCGAGATACCAGATTAAACTTACCGCTTCGTCATATGGTGTAGGCTTTTCTTTTTTAAAGAAAGCAGTTTTACCTAACTGCGCTAACAACTTTTTGATTCTTTGTGAATCATTGTCTCTAATAGCAGTATCAAGATCATGAATAATTCCCAATACGGTTCCTGGATAAAACTGTGTAGGATGCGCAGTTAAAGTTGGTCTAATTTTAAACCTTCTTAGATAATCTTTCAATTCTTCTAATTGTCCCTTTGCTTGTGCTTCTTCTTTAATACTTCTTAGCGTACCGCGACCATCCATATTATTAACAATAGGAAACGCTGCATCTTCAATCGCGTCAAACAATACGACCTGGCGTTCTATATACTGGATAAATCTAAATAAAAGATCATGTTTGTCTTTATCAGAAGGGTTATCCTGATATAGCTCGAAAAAGCTTTCTACAATTTCTGAAGGATTTTTCTTTTTGTCATACCCTTTTTCGCAAACTTCTTTAAAAAGCGGTAATAAAACACCAGTATTGGTGATTTCATCAAAAGGTAGTGTAATAAATATACTGTTGTATATCTGATATTTAGTAAGAACGTTATGGTTAAAACGTTCTATTTTTGGTTGTCTTGCCATAGTTGTGGTTACGAATATGGTTGATTAATAAATTATTTTACATTAAAAAACCCTCTAAGATTGATTCCTAAAGGGTTAATATATTGGAATAGAACGCCCCTTTACATTTCTTGAAAGATAGAATGCATCAAACGTTTCTTATCATTTATACTTTCTTCTAACGAAATCATAGTTTCTGTACGGTACACCCCATCGATATCATCTAATTGAAAAATAATATCTTTAGCGTGATTCGTATCCTTTGCTCTTACCTTACAAAAGATATTAAACTTACCTGTAGTAATGTGTGCAACAGTTACATATGGTATTTCCTTAATCCTTTGTAATACAAATTTGGTTTGTGATGTATTCTGAAGATATATACCTACATACGCAATAAAGGAATATCCTAATTTTTTATAATCTAATGTTAATGAAGATCCTTCAATAATTCCAGCTTCTTCCATTTTCTTTACACGCACATGAACGGTACCGGCAGAAATCAGTAATTTCTTTGCAATATCTGTAAAAGGAGTACGTGTATTTTCGATCAACATGTCTAAAATTTGGTGATCTACTTCATCTAATTTAAATTTTGCCATAGTAATTCTAATAAATTTTCCCGATTAATTACATTGCAAAAATAACAGAAAAATAATGTTTTCATACATTTTTTTTCAACTTTTTCTCAATTCTGTTGAGAATAATTCATCATTTAGTCGAAATTTTAACAACTCATTTTCTGGAAGTACCTCTACTGTAACGTTTTCGTTATATATTGTTCTTTTATTACCAATAATCTCTCTATGACCATAAAATTTTCTTAAATCCTCAATTTTAACAATTTTTGGAATGAATTTAATATCATTTTCACATAATTCTTCGGTATACTGAATTGCTATATCTACATTGTTTTTATCCAAAATAACATCTCTAATGATGATATCATAAAAACATTTTCCATTTTCTGGAATATCAAAATATCCCTCATACCCATCTCCTGCTAAATTTTTGTCCGAAATATATCGAACTGCAGTAACCAACGCATAAAATATGTAAGCCCTAGTCTCTTCTCTATCATAATCGCCAGCATAATGCCCAGCTTCGAATAATATAGTAGGTATCCCTATATCTGATAAAGTATCTCCTACACAGTTTATATTAAAGCCATCATCATACCTTCCTATACTATTAGGAATAAACTTTTGCAACACCAAATTCATCTCTGTTATAATTCCCATGGCCATTTTACGACAAGGAGTAACAGTACGTTCTTTATCTCCCGCCGGAGACAGAAAAGAGACTGTAGCTGAAAAATCAGTTTCTCCTACACTAAAAATAGTACGCTGTCCGTGAAGATTAAAAGCAACATCAGGACGAATTTTATGAATTATATTGTTTAATATAATACTTTCTTTTTGGGTCTTATCTTGAGCATCCCGATTAAGATCCACTTGATTGTAATTAAGTCTGGTATACGCTTTAGCTCCATCAGGACTTAATATAGGGATAATATATAAAGTACAAGATGCTAAAATATTCTTGGAAAACTCATTAGAATCATCCGTTAACATATTTATAAAATCTAAAACTGCTTTTGTAGTGGTGCTTTCGTTTCCATGCATCTGAGACCAGAACAATAGCTTCTTTTTTCCATTACCAAGTTTTATAAGATGTATTGGAGCATTATTTTCTGAAGCACCTAAAAGTTCAATATCTACCTTGCTTGAAAGATTGTCTAGTATCGGACTAATATGTTGTAAATGTATATAACGTCCAGACAAGGACGATTCTCTATATGTAGAAAACAATTCTAACAATTTTTTAGTATCCATAAGCTAATTAAAACGTCTAAATTACTACTGTTTACTGAAGATTCATAACAATTACTTTAGTTTTTACATATGTAAACCAAGACAAGTGTTACATCTGTAAACATTGCTAATTTACACATGTAAACAATCCCCGGTTCTTATTTGTTTAATATAGTAAACAGTATTATACCAAGTAATGTCAAAAATTTCACAACTATAAGTAGTTAATTAAGTAACGTATTTAACTATCTTATTTTCAATGATTAAAATTAACTTATTTAGAGCAATAGTTTAAACTACTATTGTGTTCATACTCCATTGATTACAAATGTAAACCAATGTTACAAACGAATTGTTTACCTTTGTAATCAACTTACAACATTAAACTCGTTTACAATGGTAAACACTACTGCTTTTGGAAAAAGAATACAAGAAATCATGAAATTTTATCATGTTTCGGCATCTGGATTTGCAGATGCTATGGGCGTAGGACGTTCTTCGATTTCTCACATTCTTTCAGGTAGAAACAAGCCTAGTCTTGATTTTGTTATGAAAATAACAGAAGCATATCCTGAAGCTGAATTATACTGGTTACTTTACGGCCAAGGTACATTTCCTAAATCCGAAGAAATTGAATCCCCTAAAGAATTATCTACTCCAATTCCAACAGCTATTCCCTCTCCTATCTCAACCTCAAACGTTACTGAATCAGAACAAGATTTATTCTCATTACCCGAACCTGAAGTTCAAAATGATATCTCTGACATCGTTGATATCAATAAAGAAAAACAGATCATTCATAATGTTGCTAGTAATAAAGAAATTAATCAAATTGTATTTTTCTATAAGGATGGTACTTTTGACACCTATAAAAACTAAAAAACTCAATAATTTTCTTCCCATTGCTGTTAAATCTGTTGAAATAGATTTATTTTCGTTTATCTTTATTATTATCCTATGAAGCGATTCGCTTTTTTATTACTTGTTTCTATATTCTTTGCGAGTTGTTATCAGCAAGATCGCAATTGTACTGATTTTCAAACTGGAACTTTTGAGTTTGAAACCTATCTTAATGGAGAACTAGCTAAAACAACATTTGTTCGTAATGACTCCATTGAAATAGATTATTTCCAAGGCAAAATTGATACAGCTAGTATTCGTTGGATTAATGACTGCGAGTATGTCGTAAAAAAATTGCATCCAAAAAACATGGCCGAGGAAAAAGCAATTCATATGAAAATATTGACTACTGATAAAAACACCTATACTTTTGAATATGGATTAGTAGGTGCTAAAAAGAATAAACAAAGAGGAACTGCAAAAAAAATAAAATAATGTTTGAAATTTTCACAACCGCCGATGCCTGGGTTGCCTTGTTAACATTGACATTTCTTGAAATTGTTCTTGGTATTGATAACATCATATTCATCTCACTCGCTTCAAGTAAGTTACCTAATGAAGAACAGAAGAAAGCAACTAATATCGGTTTGCTGTTAGCCATGGTTATGCGTATTGTATTACTTTTTGGTATTTCATTACTTGTGGCTATGGAAGCTCCTTTCTGGCATATTAATCTACCTTGGGTAGAAGCTGGAATTAGCGGACAATCACTAATACTATTTGGAGGTGGAATATTTTTACTTTATAAAAGTGTTCATGAAATTCATGAAAAAGTAGACGAAAAAGGAGAAGAAGAGAAGGAAATAAAAGAGAAGAGTTCTAGTTCATTATCCAAAGCGATTTTACAGATTACGTTGATTAATGTAGTATTCTCGTTTGATTCTATACTTACAGCTGTTGGTATGACTAATGGATTAAGTGATAACCCTACTGATGCTTTGATTATAATGATCATTGCTGTAGTTATTTCTGTTTTGATCATGATGGCCTTTGCTACACCAGTAGGTCGCTTTGTAAATAAACACCCTTCTATTCAGATTCTTGGCCTTTCGTTTTTGATTCTAATTGGATTTATGTTAATTGCTGAAGCTGCTCATTTAGCACATCTTCAGATATTTGATTCAGAAGTTGGAACGATACCAAAAGGATACCTTTATTTTACAATTGCATTTTCTTTATTTGTAGAGTTTGTCAATTTTAAACTTCGGAAGAAAGGAAAACTGAGCGGACAAAATAATTAGGATTTTAAAAAAATATCGCATTTTTGCGAAAACCAATAAAAGTCACCTCACTTATTGAATAAAACAAATGAGTAAATTAAAAGAACTACAAAACCGAAGTGGAGCCTCATGTGAACTGTGTAATACTGCCGAGAACACATCAGTATATGATATTCCTGAATCTCCTAATGTAGGGTTAGACTCTAGTATTTTAGTGTGTGTAACTTGCAAAGGACAAATAGAAGATCCATCAACAATGAATACTAATCACTGGCGATGTCTTAATGACAGTATGTGGAGCGAGGTTCCTGGTGTACAAGTAATAGCTTGGAGAATGCTTACTCGATTACGTTCTGAAGGTTGGCCACAAGATCTCCTGGACATGTTATACCTCGAAGAGGATGTTTTAACTTGGGCAAAAGTTACAGGAGAAGGCGAGGATGAAGGAACTACAGTAAAACATATGGATTCTAATGGAGCTACACTACAATCAGGAGATAGTGTTGTACTTATTAAGGATCTGAATGTGAAAGGCGCTAATTTCACTGCTAAAAGAGGTACAGCTGTTCGTAATATTTCTTTAGTACACGATAACCCCGAGCATATAGAAGGCAAAGTGAGTGGTCAGCATATTGTGATCTTGACTAAATTTGTTAAGAAATCTTAAATATGCACATCTCTCTTGCTATTAAACAAAAACTTCACTAAATGCTATTTAATTAATTAAAAATCAAATATATAAAAATGTTGTCTTGAATTAATTTTAACTTTCATAATTTATATCGGATAAATGATCCTCGTTTAAAACTGAGGCATTAAACCAACAATATTTTTCAAATTCAGAAATAAGGCTCCAGGAACAATGATAATCTAAAATCAATACGAGCCCTAATTATCTATTTTAGAAACCGCATGACCCGAGAGTAAGTTCGTTGCTGCGCACCTTTTCAAAACAAAGTTTTACTAATAATAAACTAAAGTTTTAAAATCATTTTCGATAATTTGTTACCGAAATTTATATAGTACACCCCTTTAGCAACATTAGAAATATCAATTGATTCGGTAGCAGGGCTATACAATTGTTTTTTTACAACTTTCCCAGTAGGGTCTATAATTTCAATTGTTACCTCTGACTCCAATTCTAATCCTATAATATTCACTACCCCTTTAGTAGGATTAGGATATATACGAACACCATTATAATCATTCTCCTCTACAGACAATATATAGTCTGTAGCGCTAGCTATAATTGGCTCCATAACATCCCAAGATCTATCTGTCCATGACCAAAGTAATGATCCGTGCCATCCGTTTTGCATAAGAGATATTATCATATCTACCGAACTCACCCCAAAGGTATCATCGGGATAATATTCTGCTATGACAGCTTCTTTGTCTAATTTTTCAGGATTATACTCATTATGAAATGGTGAACCATCCATACCGGCCCAATTATAATAGTGTATGTTATAGAAATCCAAATATCCTTTTTCTTCGCCTCCTTTTTCCTTTAATTTTTCATCAGAATATAAATTCTCATACCCTTTTTCCTGATCATCAATAGAAGTCAGAAAACCAAGTGCTCCATTAGTGATTTTTACGTTTGGCTGTTCTGCTCTTATAGCTGCTGCAGTTTTATTAATAAACTTTTGCACATCTACTATCGATACTCGTTCGATAAATCCAGCCCAATGATTTCCGTATTCAACAGTCATTCCTTCTGCTTCGTTGAATATCTCCCATGCATACAATCCTGGATGATCTCCTATTTCATTTACCAATGGTAGTAATGCATTATCAATATAAGATTGAAAATATATTTCTTCCGTAAGTAATTTTTTATTTGCCGCTGCATCCACATTCCATTGATCTTTTAACATATCAAAAGACCATAAGCATATTTGTATTTTTAAATCTTTGGAAGCTGCTAGATCCAATATACTTTTTATATCATCATAAAAAAAAGCTGGATTTGCAGTAACTTTTTTATCATCATCAAAAACTGGGTTTGTAGAACCATTGGTATGATACCACCATCGTATTACATTTCCTCCCGCATCTGATACAGCAGTCATAATCTCATTGAATTTTTCCATATCCGGATGGTATTGAGTCTGAAAATCTGGATCCAATCCAACATCTTTACCAAAATTTACCCAGGCAATATTTATTCCGTTTACAAAAGAATCACTTGTTATTTTAGAATTGATATCCATTTTATTTTTATCCGTATGAATATATTCATTTTTATTAAAATATAGCTCAGGATGGATTATCTGAGGGCTATTTTTTATCGATTCAATAACCTCTTCTTTATAATTTTCCGGATTAGACCAAGGTTTTTTAGATCGTTGTGCTGAGAGTTGAGCGCAGAAAAAAAAGCAAATAAACGCGGTTAAGATTTTCATTCTAAATTTTTGATTTGGTTTGGAATGTAAATTAAAGAAGAATTTTATCGTTTTTTCAATAAAATAAAGTGCGTAAAAAGCTACTTGGTTGTTTCTGCATTCTTAAGCTACCATTCAATTAGACAAAATTGCTACAAAAGATAAGATGCACTACAAATTTCCTTTTGTTTTGTGTAAGGAATTGTAGTAAAAAATACCGCAACCTGAGCCTTTTTATGGCAAAGCATGAGGAATTGTAGCCGTTCGATTTCACTCAGTATAAACCACAAGCACAACCTTGTGATCACATATAAATTTTATAATAAAACTGTGGTACGCCCAAAACAATTGTGTCTCTTATAAGACGCAGAGTCGTTTTGTTTTTAGAAAATAGTTTCAGTACTCCACACAATATAACTACAAATCAACACCTTACAACCATATGTAAGAAAACACAGTCAACTTAAGTGCTTTGATGCTTTGACATACTCAATACAACTAAATTTTCAAATCTATAAGTATTACAAATAAATACGAAAAAGAACCTACCATTATTTCAGGTTAAAAAAATATGTTTGGTATAAAATAAAACACTGAAAAAGATAGGTTTTCTTTTTTCTAAATTTTACACCCTTAAAGTATAACGCTATCTCTAATTTAAAACAGAGTTGCTTGTTCCCCGTCGGGATCAGAATCATTATTATCTAAATTTATATCCTTAGAGGCTGAGGCATCGGTAGATTCCTGAGGATTTACTGATACTACATCTTCTTCCCCTACAACTTCTATTTCCTCTGCAGGTAATTCTTCGGGTTCTTCATAAGGCAATGAATCCAATAAATTTATTTGCTTTACTTTCTCTGTGGTAAGTTGGTTTCCTTGTGCCTTAATACCTTTTACCGAAATAAAATCTTCTAAACTTATTTCATCATTTGGTTTCTGATCTTTCCCTCTTAACTTATTGTATATTATTTCTGCAACAGGCCTATGATCCGTAGAGATAATTTCTAAAAATGACTTCTGATGATCCGAAATAAACACCTCTTCGCGATCTCCATTTTCAACTAAAAATCGTTTAACATAATACTTTTCTTTTTCTCCATCCCAATAAATAGCAGAAATAGGTTTCATAGGTTTCCATTTCTCCAGCACCACCATATCAGAATCAAAATGTACTGTGATTTCAGGAACAATAGCTTTTGCTATCCCTTTTTGATTAATTATCAATAAACGATCTTCTCCTTTAAACTCACCGAGCAACTCTCCTCTTCCATCTACGTTCAATCGTTGCACAGTATCATCAAACCATATTTTACGAGGTTTTAAAGTAGAAACCCCTTGCTCCTTTAGCTCTACTTTCTTGATATTATATTTAGTAACAATATTTCCTTTTACACCTCTTCCTTTTATTAAAAGGTCAGAAAAATTAAGGTCGAACTTCAGTTTCTTAACACTTCCTGCTTGACGCAGAAAAATAGCTATCACTTCTGCTTCTCCATTAGGGTTAGCAGTAAAATAAATAACTTTAGAACCTTTTTTTCCTTGTGTTAAATCGTATTCTTTATCTCTTGTTACTCCAGTAACTGCAAATCGCTTTACATAAGCCGCTCCTCCTCTACCATCTTGATAAATCATATTATAAATTGTACGCTTATCTTTCTTTTTAAATATCGCAATATGAATAATATTTTTCCCGACAAAAGTTTTAGCATCGACTTTAGTAATCATAAGTTTACCATCTGCAGTAAAACAAATAATATCGTCTATATCAGAACATTCTGTTACATATTCATCTTTACGCAGTGATGTCCCTACAAATCCTTCTTCTCGATTTACATAGAGCTTGGTGTTTCTGATAACTACTTTAGTTGCTTCAATGTCATCAAAAATTCTTATTTCAGTTTTTCGCTCCCATCCCTTACCATAAGTACTTTTCAATCTCTTAAAATAAGATATAGCATATTCAATAAGATGTGCTAAATGATGTCTTACTTGAGCAATATCCTCTTCTAAAGCGTCAATCTTCTGTTGCGCCTTATCAATATCAAATTTCGAGATTCTTTTAATTCTAATTTCCGTTAAACGAACAATATCTTCTTCGGTAACAGCTCGTTTTAAATGTTTTATATGTGGCTGTAAACCTTTATCAATTGCCTTTATAACTCCGTCCCAGGTTTCTTCTTCTTCAATTTCGCGATAAACACGATTTTCGATAAAAATTCTTTCCAATGATGCAAAGTGCCATTGCTCCTGTAATTCATTTAACTGAATTTCTAATTCTTTTTTAAGCAATTCTACGGTGTGATCGGTAGAGCGCCTTAACATTTCTGAGACTCCTATAAAATTAGGTCTACTATTATCTTCAATTACACAACCGAGTGGGGAAATTGAAGTTTCGCAACTAGTGAAAGCATATAATGCATCAATAGTTTTATCTGGAGAAATACCACCAGGAAGATGAACTAGTATCTCTACTTTTGCCGCTGTATTATCCTCTATTTTCTTTACTTTTATCTTACCTTTTTCATTAGCTTTTAGGATAGAGTCTATTAAACTAGAAGTTGTAGTAGAAAAAGGTATCTCACTTATAACCAACGTGTTCTTGTCTAATTGAGAAATTTTAGCACGTACCCTAACTTTACCTCCACGATTACCATCACTATAATTAGTAAAGTCTGCAATTCCTGCAGTAGGAAAATCTGGTAAAATTGTAAACCGTTTACCTTGTAAATGCTTAATAGAAGCATCTATCAATTCTAAAAAATTATGAGGTAGAATTTTAGTACTCAGCCCTACTGCAATTCCTTCTGCTCCTTGTGCTAATAATAATGGAAATTTTATAGGTAAATTAATCGGCTCCTTTTTTCTTCCATCATAGGATAATTGCCAATCCGTTACTTTAGGATTATATACTACATCTAATGCAAACTTAGATAATCGTGCTTCTATATACCTAGAAGCTGCTGCTCGGTCACCAGTGAGTATATTACCCCAGTTACCTTGCATATCAATCAACAGATCTTTTTGCCCAATCTGCACCATTGCATCTGCAATACTAGCATCACCATGTGGATGGTACTGCATTGTATGTCCTACAATATTCGCCACCTTATTATATCTACCATCATCTAAGTCTTTCATAGAATGTAGAATTCTACGTTGAACTGGTTTCAGCCCATCTTCTATTGATGGCACTGCTCGTTCCAAGATTACATAGGATGCGTAATCCAGAAACCAATCCTTGTACATTCCGGTAACCTTAGTAATCACTTCTTGAGGCTGATGCTCCTCAGGAGTTAACTCATTATGTAGTTCTTCGTTTTCGTTTTCTATATCCATACCTTTTTCCGGGGCACTTTTTGTATCCTTATAATTCTTCTTCTACAGTATCTAACTCTACTTTAAGATTCTCTATAATAAACTCTTGTCTATTAGGTGTATTTTTTCCCATATAAAAAGATAGTAACTCTTCAATAGGTTTTTCTTTATCTAACATTACAGGATCTAAACGAATATCATCTCCAATAAAATGCACAAATTCATCTGGAGAAATCTCTCCTAACCCCTTAAATCGGGTAATTTCTGGTTTTCCAGATAATTTAGCTATAGCGTCTCTTCTTTCTTGTTCAGAATAACAATAGATAGTTTCTTTTTTATTTCTGACTCTAAATAATGGTGTTTGTAAAATATACAAATGCCCTTCTTTAATAACTTCTGGAAAAAACTGTAGAAAGAACGTAATCAACAAAAGTCTAATGTGCATTCCATCGACATCGGCATCTGTAGCAATAACAATATTATTGTATCTAAGATCCTCTAAGGATTCTTCTATGTTAAGTGCCGCCTGCAATAAATTAAACTCTTCATTCTCATACACAATCTTCTTGCTCATATTATAGCAATTCAGTGGCTTACCACGTAAACTAAAAACCGCTTGTGTATTTACATCTCTTGACTTCGTTATGGATCCACTTGCAGAATCTCCCTCTGTAATAAATAATGTACTCTCTAAATTCCTATCTTTCTTACTATCTGTAAGATGAACGCGACAATCTCTTAGTTTTTTGTTATGTAAACTCGCTTTTTTAGCACGTTCACGAGCCAATTTTCTTATTCCTGAAAGATCTTTACGTTCACGTTCTGCTTGCAATATCTTACGCTGTATACCTTCTGCTACATTAGAATTCTTATGTAAAAAATTATCCAGTTTTGTCTTTAGAAAATCATTTATATATGTTCTAACAGTAGGTAAATTACCTCCCATATCTGTTGAACCTAATTTGGTTTTGGTCTGACTCTCAAAAACGGGTTCCATAACCTTAATACTAATAGCAGATACTATAGATTTACGAATATCACTAGCTTCATAGTTTTTACCATAAAACTCTCTAATTGTTTTCACAACAGCCTCACGAAAAGCAGCTTGATGCGTTCCTCCTTGTGTAGTATTCTGACCATTTACAAAAGAATGATACTCTTCACTATATTGTGTTTTACTATGTGTGATTGCGATTTCAATATCATCACCTTTTAGGTGAATAATAGGATACAATCGATCTTCCTCACTTATATTATCAGAAAGTAAATCTTTCAGTCCATTCTCTGAAAAATATTTTTCGCCATTAAAAAGTATGGTTAATCCAGGATTTAGATATACATAATTTTTAAGCATTTTAGCAACATACTCAGTACGGTACTTATAATTCTTAAAAATAGTTTCATCTGGAACAAAAGAAACTTTGGTACCTCTTCTACGAGAAGTTTCATCTAAAGTTTCTTGATTGGTAAGGTTTCCTTGTTCGAATTCTGCTGAGGCAGATTTACCATCTCTAGTAGATTCTACTCTAAAAAATTTAGACAATGCATTCACTGCCTTTGTACCCACACCGTTCAACCCTACTGATTTCTTAAAAGCTCTGGAATCATATTTCCCACCAGTATTCATCTTAGAGACAACATCAACAACTTTACCAAGTGGAATCCCACGACCATAATCTCGAACAATCACTTTATCCCCTTGAATAGAAATCTCTATAGTTTTACCAGCACCCATCACATATTCATCTATAGAATTATCGAGTACTTCTTTTACTAAAATATAGATTCCGTCATCCGCTGAAGATCCATCACCTAGTTTACCTATATACATTCCAGGTCGCATACGGATATGCTCTTTCCAATCGAGGGATCGTATATTATCTTCGGTATATTTGGTTTCCTTGCTCATAAAATTTTGGGTAGAATGCTTGCTAATATAAGGTTTCACTTACACAATTAAAATAGACATCCTACAAAGTAATTAACAATTCTAACATGGTTTTTGTTGATTATTTGACCCACAATGAATTAGCTCAAAATACATCAAAAAACATAAGATCATGAGTGTTCCTTATTTTGAATTATTTACAGAGAAAAAGAAAAATACTTGAAAACACGGAAAAACCCTTATATCTCTTCTGAAAAACAATTTAACACTTTAAAAAAACCTCATAAACATCTATTTATCAATATAAAAGATCTTATTCCTGCACATTATCCTAATCTTGAATTTAGAATTAATGTTAGATAAATTCTTTACTTAAACACAATTCATTATGAGAACAAAATCAATTTTACTTTTAGTTTTTCGTTGTAATAAGTTGCAGTAGTCACGACGACGCTACATCAGTGATTATTAATAATATCAATGGAAATGCAAACTTATTAAACGATGAAATGACCGAGATCGATAATTCTGGAATGACAGTAATAGTAGAAGGAACCTCTCCCCTAATTACGGCTACTACTGATATAAACGGAAATTACTCTTTAAAAAATGCTCTATACGGAACAACCTATACCCTAATCTATGAAAAAGAAGGTTTCGGTATTCACAAGGTATTTGATGTCGAGCACGAAGATGTTAGGAAATTCACATTAATTCCTAATAAATTAGAACTTGGTCAAATATCCAATAGTATCATTCTAGAAAATACCGCGGTTATTAATGATAATTTTATAGTTCTTACAGTTACTAGACTAGATACAGAAGACTTGGTGGTTAAACGAATGCGAAGCTTTTATCACAACAGTGATGATGTAAGCAATAAACTTTATACAGATTTCTCGGCCGTTATAGGAAATACTGCTAACCCAGCGGCTCTTACCTTTTCTACTTCGTTTTTTACTAGTTTAGGTTTTGAATCTGGTGACACCTTATGATTTAAAGTTTATGGAGAGAACTTTTATACTAATTCTTATGACAATTCAGATATAGGCGCAACGATATTTCCTTATGTAAATCAAATTACTGCAGATGCTGTTTCTGTTGTTATCCATAAACACCAATAATTTATTTTCAATAAAATTTATCAATACAATGTAAACTTGATTGTTTTTTTAATTCATTTATTAATAAACATATATCATGTAACATACGTTTACCACAAAAAGATCTTAAATAAGAATAATAATTTATTGGACTTTACTATATTGGGTACTTTGAATAATAATATGGCATAACTACCAAACAAAGTAATTACAAAACTAAAAGTTATACCTACACACTTTCATCAACATCTTACATAGAAAAAACAATGTTTAATAAATTCATTCTCTCCTCTATAATCACCTTTTTTATATTTAATAATAGTTTTTCGCAACAATTTGCAAAAGAAAAGATATTAGCCGATTTAGACTACCTAAACAAATCAATAAAAGAAGCTCATTATAACATTTATGCTTACACACCCAAGAAGGAATTAGACTCTGCATATAGTGAGATAAAAAAAACAATCCATAAAGATTCTTTAAATTTATTACAAGTAACAAATTTATTCCAAAAACTAACCTCTGCAATAAACAATGGACATACAGAAATAGATTTTCCTATCAATTCTTATAAAGAATATGCATATAACAAAGGAACCGTTTTCCCGCTTGAAATATCTTTTGAAAATGGGAAAAATTTAATTCGGAAGAACTTTTCAAACAATCCAGAAATTAAAGTTGGCGCAGAGATTCTAAGCATCAATGGAATACCTATGAAAGACATTCTTTCTAAAATATATCCACAAATATCTGCGGAAAGGACCTACTTAAAAAACGTAAAAATTGAAGTCTATTCTTTTCCTAGATATTATTGGCAAGTATTTGGTAAACAAGATCATTTCGAGATTGAAACACAGGATAAAGAAAAAATTAAAAAGTACCTAATAGATGCTGTGAACCTAATTGATGGGTATGAAACGAAAAGAACGGAAGTTTTAAATACTAAAATGTCTCTACAATATTTTGAAACTTCAAGTTACTTAAACCCAGGAAATTTTGGAGGCGATGAAAAGGCCTATCAGAAATTTATTGATTCTGCGTTTTCAAAAATAAATAAAAGTGGAAAAAGAAATTTAATAATTGATCTAAGAAATAATGCTGGTGGAGATAATTCTTTTAGTGATTATCTGGTTTCTTATATTGCCAACAAACCATTTCGATGGAATTCCAAACTCACTATAAAAACAAGCAAGTTTCTTAAGGAACATACCAGAAAACATAATGATACTACAGATACTTATTTTAAAAATATTTTGAATCATACTGACAATGAGGTTTATAATTATGACTTCGGAGAGTTTCAACCGCAAGAAAAAAACAAAAGATTTCATGGCAAGGTTTATGTCCTAATTAATAGGCAATCTCACTCACAATCTGCTGTTACAGCAGCTCAAATTCAAGATTATAAATTTGGAACTATTGTAGGAGAAGAAACAGGAGATTATCCGTCTCTTTATGCATCACTATTTCAATATTCATTACCAAATACGGGAATTGTAGTAAAAGTGCCTAAAGGATATATTGTTCGTGTTAATGGTAGCAAAAAACAAGAAGGTGTAATACCTGATATATTTATAAGAGATCATTTACTTGATGAAACTGATGAAATTTTAGATCAATTATTAGAAAAAATAAACTAAATAGTGAATGATAAAAAAGGTGATCTACTCAAAGATCACCTTTTTAAAAATATAACTGATTTATAATTTTATCTTTATTTCAGATCAAATCTATCTAGATTCATAACCTTAGACCAAGCTGCCACAAAATCTTGTACAAACTTTTCTTTTGCATCTTCAGAAGCATACACCTCGGCAATAGCTCTTAGCTCTGTATTAGAACCAAAAATAAGATCAGCTCTAGTACCAGTAAATTTAACCTCTCCCGTTCTACGGTCACTACCCTCAAACAAAGCATCATCTGTTGATGTAGGCTTCCAAGTATAAGTGAAATCTAAAACATTTGTAAAGAAATCATTGGTTAATGTACCAACATTATCGGTAAACACTCCATTATTAGAACCATCATAATTTGTACCTAACACTCTTAAACCTCCAACGAGAACAGTCATTTCTGGAATAGATAGCGTTAATAATTGTGCACGATCAATTAACAATTCTTCCGCAGCTAATTTTAAATCACCTCTTAAGTAATTTCTAAATCCGTCTGCCAAAGGCTCTAAATGTCTAAACGAATCAACATCTGTTTGTTCTTGTGTTGCATCTCCTCTGCCACTTGTAAAAGGAACTGATATATTGAATCCTGAATTTTTAATTGCTTGTTCTAAACCAACGTTACCCCCAAGCACAATAAGATCTGCAATAGAAACATTACCAGAAAAATCCTTTTGAATACCTTGATAAATATTTAAAACCTTCGATAAAGCCTTTGGATTGTTTACTTCCCAGCTCCTTTGCGGTTCTAAACGGAGACGTCCTCCATTTGCACCACCACGTTTATCAGAACCTCTATATGTAGAAGCAGATGCCCAAGCTGTGGTTATTAACTCCGAAACTGTTAGTCCAGAAACAGAAATCATGTTTTTTAAAGAGATAGTATCTGAATCCTTAAGGGATGTTCCTGTAGGAATAGGATCTTGCCAAATTAATTCTTCTTTTGGAACTTCAGGACCTAAATAGCGAGACACAGGTCCCATATCTCTATGGGTTAACTTATACCAAGCTCTAATAAAAGCATCTTCAAGTTCTTCTGGATTATTTCTAAAGCGTTGAGAAATTTTTAAATAATCAGGGTCAATTTTTAAAGCCATATCAGCATCAGTCATCATCAATGCTTGTCTTTTTGAAGCATCACCAGCAGTCGGTGCATTTGGCGCCCCTGAATCCGCTTTTGGAGTCCATTGACTTGCTCCTGCTGGGCTTTTTATTAACTCCCAATCGTAATCCAATAACACTTTGAAGTAATCATCATCCCATCTATCTGGATTAGGCGTCCAAGCACCTTCTAAACCACTAGTAATAGCATCATCTAGCACTCCTGTTCCGTAAGTATTTTTCCAACCCAGACTCATTTCTTCAATGGAAGCCCCATGTGGTTCGGCACCCACATAGGTATCCGGATCAGCAGCACCATGAGCCTTACCAAAGGTATGACCACCAGCAGTAAGCGCAACAGTTTCCTCATCATTCATAGCCATTCGTCCAAACGTTTCTTTCATAAGTTTGGCTGTTTCTAAAGGATTTGATGAACCATTAGGACCTTCTGGATTCACATATATCAATCCCATATGAGCTGCACCAAGATACCCTTCAAGGTCGCCTTCCGCAAAACGTTCTTTATTAGCTAACCACTCTGTCTCGTCTCCCCAATACACATCTTGTTCTGGCTCCCATACATCTTCTCTACCCCCAGCAAACCCAAATGTTTTTAACCCCATAGATTCTATTGCACAATTACCTGCGAGAATCATTAAGTCTGCCCAAGAAATTTTCTTACCGTATTTTTGCTTAATAGGCCACAACAACAAACGTGCTTTATCTAAGTTACCATTATCTGGCCAGCTATTTAGAGGTGCAAAACGCTGATTACCCGTAGCAGCTCCACCTCTACCATCGCCCACTCGATACGTACCGGCACTATGCCACGCCATACGAATCATAAATCCTCCATAATGGCCATAATCTGCTGGCCACCAATCTTGAGAATCTGTCATTAAAGCTATAACATCCGCTTTAAGCTCACCATAATTAAGACTATTAAATGCTGCTGCATAGTCAAAATTATCTCCCATCGGATTAGACTTTGCTCCATTTTGGCGAAGAATATTTAATTTTAATTCGTTAGGCCACCAATCACGATTTACGGTACCCTGACCTGCAGCTCCTTTTGCAGCTCCGCCCATGAAAGGACACTTGCTGATATCTTTCTCTTCATTAATATTGTAACTTCCTGTGTTATCCATAATTTTATTGAGTTTTAAAGTACGTCTTCTCAAATTTAATGAATTGCCATTTTACTTTGTATAGATTAATCATATATTTAAATGAATCAACAATCAATAATATCTATACTTCGTAAATAATCATTATAAAATTATTCCAGTAAATATTTGCGTAACCGAATGATTACATTTATATTCGTAACCAATCAGTTACATTTAATAATGAGAAGAGACGTATTTCAAGCTATTGCAGATCCTGTAAGAAGAGATATTATTTCCCTTTTAGCAGAACAAACACTCTCCATTAATACTATCGCAGAAAAATTTGACATCAGTCGTCCTGCAATCTCAAAGCATTTAAAAATTCTAGAGGAATGCGGTATCATTTCCATAAATAAACAAGGTAGAGAACGATATTGTTTAATTCAACCAAAAAACTTAGTCCCCGCCTTTTTATGGATAGATCAATACAAAAATTTATGGGAGGAAAAATTGGATTCCTTCGAAAATTATTTAAACCAATTACAATCTAAAACAAAAGACAATGAATAATTTAAACAATCGCACATTATGCTTAAAAAGAACATTTAACGCACCTATTAAATTAGTATGGCAGGCTTGGTCACAGCCAGAACATATTGCACAATGGTGGGGGCCAAAAGGCATGGAAACTAAAATCATAGAACATAATTTTAACAAAGGTGGAACATGGAAATACGCTATGCTAATGCCAGATGGTAATGAATTTATTGCAGATGGTATTTATACAGAAATTATAGAGTTTCAAAAAATAATTTCATCAGCTAATTTCAAACCGATGACTGAAGGTGTAGAAATACAAGCACTGTTTGAAGAAGATGGAGACAAAACTAATTTTACTTTTAATGTTGTTCACGCTACTGAGGAATATTGCCTACAACAAGAAAGGATGGGCTTTATGAACGGTTGGGGATCTGTTTTTGATAGACTAGGAGCTTTTGTAAATGTTTCAGGTTAGAATAACGTTAGACCATAACTGCCTAGGAATTATTACTATTCAGGATTTAATATTGAAAAAATAAGATATACTAGTGCGCTATTTCTTCGCTATCTTAAAAAAATAATACCTTTAACAAAAAACTGCTAAAGAAAACAGGTTGTAATTATTGGTATTAAGTTTATGAAAAAAGAAAAAGATGCTAAAAACTCTCTCGATCGAAATAAAGAGTATGATACTATTATAGTTGGCTCAGGTGCAGGAGGGCTTTCTGCAGCAATATGTTTGGCTCGTTCGGGTCAAAAGGTATTGGTATTAGAACAGCATGATGTTCCTGGAGGATGGTGTCATAGTTTTTATCTAAATGGGTACCGTTTTACACCTGGAGTTCATTATGTTGGCTTGCTAAACAAAGGAGAATCCACAAGCAAACTTTATGAAGGACTTGGTATTGCTAATGACATTTCTTTTTTCAGAATGAATCCTAAAGCCTATGAACACTGCTGGATTGGTAATGAACGTATAGATATGCCTGCTGGATATGAAAACATAAAAGAAGTATTGGCTAAACGATTTCCTGAAGAAGAAAAAGGGGTTGCAAATTATCTGAAGCTCGTTAGTGATGTATGCTATGAGCTGCAATTAATACCTAAAGTAAAAGGGTTTTGGGCCCATCTCACAATACCTTTTCGTACTAAGAACATGGGGAAATACAGTGTTTTTAGTTTAAGAAAAGTAATAAAAAAGCATATCAAGAGCCCACTACTTAAGGCTGTTTTAAATATACAGATTGGAGATCATGGTTTACCCCCTTCTAAAACTAGTTTTCCCTTACACGCGGCTGTTATGGGACATTACTCCAGTGGTGGTTACTATCCTGTTGGTGGTGGTGGTGCGTTAGTTAAAGCCATGACCAATACTATTAAAAAACATAAAGGAGAAATAAGGACTAGTCAAAAAGTAAAACAAATTTTACTTGAAGGAGATAAGAAAAAGAAAGCTATTGGAGTACAATTAGAAAATGGTGATAAAATTTTTGCCAAAAGAATTATCTCTAATGCAGACCCTGATAAAACATTTCTTGATTTAGTGGGAAGAAATAATATCAGTAAAAAACTAAGTAAGCGTCTTGATAAAACAAAATACTCTTGTACTTCGCTAATGCTTTTCTTAACTGTAGATATGGACGTTCGAAAAGCGGGTTTAGATTCCGGTAATATTTGGATGATGAATAACGAGGATCTTGACAGGGTATTTGAGGAAACTCAAAAAATAGATCTTTTAGAAGACGATACATTTCCTGGAATGTTTATAAGCTGCACAACACTTAAAGACCCAATAAGTTTTGATGGTAGATATCATACAATAGAGGCAATTACATATATCAATCATAAATCATTTAGTGCTTTTAAAAATGAAGATGACACGCGTTCTGAATCTTATCTAGCTTTTAAGGATCGACTAATCCAAAAAATGATTAGAACTTTAGAAACAGTAATTCCAGGAATTGGCGACAAAATTGTACAAAAGGAACTAGGCACTCCAATAACCAACGAATACTATATTAACTCTACTAATGGTTGTGTATATGGAACAGAAAAAAGTTTCTGGCAAATTGGACCTTTTGCTTACAAATCAAAAAGTGAAATTGAAAACTTATATTTATGTGGTGCCAGTGTATTATCTCATGGAGTAGCTGGAGCAGGTTATTCTGGAGTAGAGACTGCGGCAAAAATTCTTAATTGCAGACAGGATGATCTTATATTACCGGATAACAATCAGAATATTAGGATTTATGAAGCAGAAGACGCTAGTGAATACCCTGATTGGATGAAAAAAAAGATTCAAGTAAAAAAAGATCGCTTAGCAGCTGGTATTGGTGGATTTCCAGATATAAAATAGTAGAAACAAATAAATTTTCTTCTTATCTTTATAACAATACTTCGCCAAAAATAAATCTTAATTATATATGTTCACAATAGAAGAATTAAGTAACGTTCAAAAACGGAAACAACTTATCGATTTAGCCCATCAAAAAAATATTGATATAAAAAAAATATTAGCTAAAATCAGATACGAAGAAGAACTTAGATTCTTACAAGCAGAGTTAGTGAGTCTTCAAAATTGGATCGCTAAAAAGAAACTACGAGTAGCTGTAATTTTTGAAGGTCGTGATGCTGCCGGAAAAGGGGGCTCTATAAAACGTTTTACAGAACATCTTAACCCTCGTTCTATGAGAATAGTAGCACTAACAAAACCTACTGAAATAGAAAAAGGACAATGGTATTTTAGAAGATATATTAAAGAATTACCAAATCCTGGTGAAATCGTTTTTTTTGATCGTAGTTGGTACAATCGTGCTGTAGTGGAACCTGTAATGGGTTTTTGTACTAATAAACAGTATAAAAAATTTATGGTACAAGTACCAGAATTTGAACATATGCTTTATGAAGATGGTATCATTGTTATAAAATTCTGGTTTTCTATTTCTAAAGAAGAACAGAAAAAACGTTTTGATGCCAGATTAAAAGACCCTCTTAAAATATGGAAATTTAGTCCTGTGGATATGGAAGGGCAAAACCTATGGAATAAATACAGCCATTATAAAGAACAAATGTTTTCCAAAACTCATACTACGTTTAGTCCTTGGGTTATCGTTAAAACGAATAATAAAAAAACCGCCAGATTAGAAAGTATGAGATATGTACTTTCTCAATTTGATTATATGGGAAGATCAAAAGCAAAAACAACAATTATACCTGATCCAAATGTCATTTTACGATATTATAGATTTATTGAACAAATAGATATTTAAGACATGTCAGAAACTCAAAAAAATAAACAAATAAATCTTTCTGAAGAAAACCTAATACTCTTAAATTCTCGTATTGGTCTGAAATATCTTTTTGCAGACAAAAAGACCGATTTACAAAAGGTAATTCGGATGGCCCATTATGAAACAGAGTTAAAAAAATTACAGGCAGAGCTAATTAAATTACAAGAATGGGCTGTAAAAAAAGAAAAGAAAATTGTAATACTTTTTGAAGGTCGTGATGCTGCTGGAAAAGGAGGAGCGATAAGGAGAATAACTGCTCACATTAATCCAAGACAATTCCGAATTATTGCATTATCTAAACCCTCAAAAGAAGAAGAAGGACAATGGTACTTTCAGCGGTATGTCAATCAACTCCCTCAGCCAGGAGAAATTGTTTTTTTTGACCGTAGTTGGTATAATCGAGCAGTTGTAGAGCCAGTAAATAATTTTTGTACGCAACAGCAATATGAAACCTTTATGGGACAGGTAAATGATTTCGAAAGGATGTTATTAGAATCCGACACCTATCTCATTAAATTCTACTTTTCCATTACCAAAGAAGAACAAGCACGCAGATTTAAGGATATAAAAATGAGTCCTCTAAAAAGATGGAAAATGACCAAAGTAGATGAAAGCGCTCAAAAATTATGGGATCAGTATACTAAGTATAAAGTAAAGATGTTCGAACATACGAATACAAAAAAGTCTCCTTGGATTATCATTGAAGCCGATAAAAAAACAAAAGCAAGAATTGAAGCGATTCAACATGTTTTGGACAAAATCCCATATGAATAACTATTTATAAAAAACGGGTCATATTAACCCGTTTTTTCTCTGTTTATGTCTTTTCTTTTCCTATACTTATCCTTTTAACCAAGCTTTTCTTAATGCTAATTGATCTTTTGACGGAGTTTCAATATCACTTAACACTATTCCTTTTGTAAAAGATTTTGTTAATTTAGTTTTTATAACAACCTCTTCTCCTCCTCTATCTAACTTTACTTCTACATCATCACCTTCTTTCCACTGCAGTGTTCCCTGTAATACAGAATTAGCATTTATTAAAGTTAACTTGGTTCCATTAAGTTCTTTTATTACATCATATGCTTTCACCCCATTATCTGCCCAAAAACTATTTTCAGCTACTAATTCTGTAAAGAAAATAGTTCCTTTATCTTGATCTCCACCAACTATAATTTCACTACCATTTCTAACATAATCAGTTTTTATATCTTTAGCACCAATAGAAAGTCCTACTTTTTCAAAAAACTCATTATAATTAATTGGAGTAGTACCTATCACATGAGTTTTCAGAAACTCTCCTATCGAAGGATATGTCATGGCAGTAATTTCTTCAATAATCTTATCATCTTCAAAAGGTTTGTTTTTACCATATTTTAATGATAATTCCTTCATTAGCGATAAAATACCGCGATTTCCATCACTTTCCTTTCTTATCAATATGTCAATACACATACCGATCAAAGCTCCTTTTTCATAAACATTAGCATAGTTCTTAGCGTAAGGTTCATTCAGAATATTTTCGCTCATTACGGTAAAACTCATTGAATCATCATACCTATTGGCAGATTCAATTTTGCCCATCATTTTAGTATAAAACTCAGCTTCTTCCACTAAGTCCTGATTAATTTGGAAAACACTTGCAAAATATTCTGTAACCCCTTCGTACATCCATAAATGCTTAGAGAAAGTAGGATCATTATAATCAAAATAATGCACATCTTCAGAATGCACACTTAATGGAGTAACTATATGAAAAAATTCATGAGACACTACATCGATCATTGCTGATGTCAATGCATCTTCTGGAATTGCTTCTGGTAGCACAACAACTGTGGATGTATGATGCTCCAGTGCTCCAAAACCAGTAGGTGCTGTTTGTGATTGAGGTGCAAGGTATAAATAGATATCATATCGAGGTGTGCTATCGATATCTCCTAAATACGCTTTTTGCGCCTTCATCATTTTAAAAACGGTTTCTTTAATTCCTGCAGCTGTATAAACTTTATTGGGAGAATAAACACTTAAAACAATTTTGATACCTCCTACTTCGAATTCCTCTACATCTAACTTGCCGTACATCATCGGGTTGTCTGTAATATCAAAATATCTAGCAGCAAAATACTTATCCGTAGTAATGGTTCCATCCTCATTCTTTTCAGATCCAACATTCTGTAATGCAGAAGTTCTTTGCATATCGGTTGGCGCTTTTACTTCCAGCGCGTATTGATTATTTTTCAATACATCAAAATATCCTATAAACCCATGTAGATTCAATACAAAATTATCTGTCTCTATATTTGTTCCAGATGGAGAAAAAGGTGTTTCTACATTAGTGTTTTCTATATCATATGTATCATTTACTTGATATACAATTTTATCCAATTGTTTAGCATTTGTAATTAACCAAGTATTCGTATCTACTTTTTCGGTAATCAACTCTACTCCATTATAATCTAATGCTCTAAAATCATCCACAAATTTTCCGAAATCACTAACTGCATACGTTCCTTGTACTACTTTTGGCAAGTAGTATTTTACTGTATCCTGAACAAAACGCCCTGGGTTTATAACAACAGGAACTTTGTCGTCGGTTATTTTTGTTAAATCTACCTCTGTAGCAATTGGTGATTTAGAAGCTATGTCGTTTGCTTGATTAATAGAACCACATCCAATTAGTAATAGACTAATGGATAGTGTAATAAATATGTTCCTCATGTATTTAATTATTTATTATGCTAGACGCAAAAAATTAGTGAGTGTTACAACTTTGGTCGCGCAAAATATATAATTTGTATAGACTTTAACCTATTTTTGATCATTATTTACTTATTTACATATCACTTTGGATATTTTAATTAACACAAATAACATACGGCTTTCTGATAATCCAGAATCATTTAATCCTTTACTTTCTACAATCATATTTCTACACGATTCTCTTGGATGCATAGAACTTTGGAGAAATTTCCCTAAAAAAATAGGCGTACTAGCTAATTGCAATATACTTTCTTATGATCGTCTAGGTTATGGCAAATCAGATAGCTTTTCTGAATTAAAAAGAGACAAAGAATATCTTCATAAGGAAGCAGAGATATTATCCAAATTAATAGATCAATTAGCATTAAAAAACGTAGTACTATTTGGTCATAGTGATGGTGGAAGTATTGCTTTATTGACTGCCTCTTTATTTCCAAAAAAAATAAAAGGAATTATTACTGAAGGAGCGCACGTTTTTGTAGAAAAAGAAACTTTGCAAGGGATAATAGATGCTAAAGTTGCTTATGAAGAAACTAATTTAAAAGATAAGCTTGCTAAGTATCACGGTAAAAAAACAGAAGATGTATTTAGAATGTGGGCAGAGACTTGGCTCTCACCATCATTTGAAGATTGGAATATAGAAAGTTACCTATCAGGAATACAATGTCCTTCTTTAATTATTCAAGGAGAAAAAGATGAATATGGTACAATAGATCAAGTCGCTAGTATTGTTAAAAAAACCTCGGGAACTTCTGAATCTCTTATCATACCAAATGTAGGTCACACTCCTCATAAGGAAGCAACAGAAGTTGTACTAAAGAAAACTACAGAGTTTACCCTAAATTTATGAATTCGTGGTAGTACTACCCCTTAAAACATTATGAAATCAAATATTTGAACAATTAAATCTCTATTTTTGATTAGTAATCACGTAAACTCTTAATTAACCTTTTATATCATGAAATTCGTCAAATCATTTTTACTACTACTATTTGTAGTATCTATTGTTAATGCCCAAGAGAATCTTTCTTATCAAAAACCCATAAAGGAAATTTTAGACTTAGTAGATGTTACCTTGGCTCCTTCTGTTAGAATAGATCAAAAAGGGGAAAACTTAATTTTTTTATATCGAGATGGTTATAAAACCATTACAGAACTATCAGAAAAAGAAATGCGATTAGCAGGATTAAGAATTAATCCTAAAACAAATATTTCTAGTAGAGCTAATTATTATAAAAATATTAAATTAAAAAAAACTGGAGACAAAGAGGCTAAACAAGTAATTGGTCTACCCAAAAACCCAAGAATTACCTATGTAACTTGGTCTCCTGATCAAACGAAAGCAGCTTTTACTAATACTACAATAAATGGTGTAGAACTATGGATTTTAGATATCAATAGTTCTAATGCTACTAAAATCACAGATGCTTCTTTAAATGCTAATATGGGCTCTCCTTTCAGATGGTTTAAAGATAATTCGTCACTTTTAGTAAAGTTTTTACCAAAAAACAGAGAATCTCTAATTGATACAGAAAACACTGTTCCTAAAGGACCTACCATTTCGATCAGTGAAGGAACAAAAGCACAAAACAGGACCTATCAGGATCTTCTAAAAAATCCAAATGATGAATATAATTTTGAGCTATTAGCTACTTCAGAAATTTCCAAAGTTTCTATAGAAGGATCTAAAAAAGAATGGATATCAGCTGGGATGTATAGTGATTTTTCTTTTTCCCCTAACGGAGAATATGTTATGGTAACAAAAATTAAAAAACCCTTTTCCTATTTAGTTCCCTATTACCGTTTCCCAAAGGAAACTACTATTTACAAAAGTTCAGGAGAAAGTTTTAAAATAGTAAATCAAGTTCCTATTGATGAAGTACGGCCAAAAGGATTTATGGCGACGAGAATTGGTAAAAGATCTATGAATTGGAGAACTGATAAGCCGGCTTCATTTATCTGGGCTCAAGCTTTAGACAAAGGAGATCCTGATATCAAAGTAGCATATAGAGATGAAGTTTTTCAGCAAGATGCTCCTTTTGACAAAGAACCCGTTTTACTATTGAAAACAATAAATCGATATAGCAATATACAGTGGAGTAATACTAATGAAGTAGCATTTGCATACGACTATTGGTGGAATACTCGAAACACTAAAACATATGTTTTTAATCCGAATAAGCCTTCAGAAAAACCACAAATAATTTATGATCGAAATTATCAAGACAGATATAGTGATCCTGGAAGCTTTGTAAGTGCTAGAAACGAATTTGGAAAATCGGTTATAAGCATTGATAAAGGGAACGTATATCTTACAGGTGATGGTTATACTAAAGAAGGACAATTTCCTTTTATAGACAAGCTTAATATAAGCGATAATAAGACAACGAGAGTTTATCAATCTTCCTATACTGATAAAGTAGAGAATATTTATTTTGCTACCGATATTAAAAAAGGAAAATTTTTAGTAGGTATAGAATCCCCTAGCGAATATCCAAACTTTTATATTAGAAATATTAATGCTAAAAACGAATTGAAGCAAATCACCAACTTCAAAAATCCTTTCTCTGCACTACAGGATGTTCATAAAGAAGTCATAAAATACAAAAGAGAAGACGGATTAGAATTATCTGGCACATTATACTTGCCTATTGGTTACGATACATCTAAAAAAGAAAAAATGCCAATGATTTTGTGGGCATATCCAAGAGAATTTAAAGATAAAAACAGTGCCTCTCAATCTACATCTAATCCAAATGAATTTACATACCCGTTTTGGGGATCAATGATTTATTGGGTAACACGAGGATATGTAGTATTGGATGACGCATCTTTTCCTATCGTTGGAGAAGGAGATGAAGAACCGAATGATTCCTTTAGGAAACAATTAATTGCCAATGGCAAAGCAGCAATTGACGCAGTCGATGCGTTGGGATACATTGATAGAAATCGGGTAGCAGTTGGTGGACATTCTTATGGTGCCTTTATGACTGCAAATTTGTTGTCACATTCCAATCTTTTTGCAGCAGGAATTGCCAGAAGTGGAGCATATAATAGAACCTTAACTCCTTTTGGTTTTCAAAGTGAAGAACGAAGCTATTGGGAAGCTCCAGATGTGTACTATACAATGTCTCCTTTTATGCATGCTGATAAAATGAAGACTCCACTCCTACTTATACACGGAGAAGCCGATAATAATTCTGGAACGTATCCTCTGCAAAGTGAGCGTTATTTTAATGCATTAAAAGGTTTGGGTGCAACAGCTAGATTGATCATGTTACCAAAAGAAAGTCACGGATATAGGGCCAAAGAATCAATTTTGCATTTGATTTGGGAACAAGATCAATGGCTAGAAAAATATGTTAAAAACAAGAAGATGCCAAAGCCTGAAGGAACTAATTAGATATGAATAAATCAAAAAAGAAGTCAGAAAAGTTTAATTTTTTGGCTTCTTTTAATATTTATCTTTAATACAATAACCATATTAAGGTATCAAGTTTTTAGCAATAATATCTCGAAGATCGTTTTTATTTAGTGGTTTATTAATGATATCGTTCATACCTATGGCTAAGCATTCTTCCTGAACTTCTCCTAATTCTGCAGCAGTTAGTGCTATTATAGGAGTGGTTTTATCAAATTCTCTAATTCTTTTTGTGGCTTCGCTACCATTTAGGTAAGGCATATTAAGATCCATTAATATCAAATCAAAATCTTCTTTTTTAACCATTTGTACTGCATTAAAGCCATTTTCTACAATAACACAATCATACCCAATCAAGCCTAATAAATTTTTAGTTACAATCTGATTAATCTTGTTATCTTCTGCTACCAGTATCCTACGATAAACATTAGTCCCTTCGTTATTCCGTTCATTTACAGACTGTTCATTCCCATCCTCTAATATTTCTAATGTTAAGTCAAAATAAAACTTAGCTCCTCGTCCTTCATTACTTTCCAAATAGACTTTACTGTCCATCATTTCTAAAAGGTTTTTTACAATCGAAAGTCCCAAACCTGTACCTTCTACCTTATTAGACTCCCTATCAACTTGAGAAAATTTCTCAAATACAAAATCTTTTTTATCTTCAGGAATTCCTACTCCACTATCCTCTACCTCATAACGAATATAAATGGTGCTTTTTTCTTTATTGAGTATTTTAATTCTCAACCATATTCTTCCATTTTCGGTAAACTTAGAGGCATTCCCAATCAAATTAATCAGAATTTCAGATAATCTAAGTGAATCAACATTTAGAGAATCTGGTAAATCATTTGGCACATCCAGAATGAGTTCATTTTCTTTACTTTTTGCTTGATACTCAAATGAATTCAGTAAATTTTGCGATAACTTAAAAAGGTTTGTTGGTGTTTTTGCTAATCTTACTTTATTGGATTCTATCTTACTTATTTGTAGTACATTATTAATTAGATTTAAAAGATAGTCTCCAGAAAACTTTAATGATCCTAATAACTGCCTATGTTTCTCTAATACATCTTTATCCTCTAGCAGTAATGAAGTTATTCCTACGACTCCATATAATGGAGTTCTGAGTTCGTGACTAACTGTCGATATAAATTGAGATTTTACTTGGGTTAGTTTTTCAGCTTCAGCTTTAGCCTCCACAAGTTCTTTGTTTTTATCTTTTAATACATCATTTAGTTTTTTCTTTGATCGATATCCTATGTATAAGAAAAATGCCGTAGCAAATAAAAATATCAAACTTGCAACAGAAATAACATTAATTATTCTGTTATTATTTGCCATTTTGGTTTGATACTCATTTTCAGTTTTTGTTACTTCTAATTCTCTTTTATACTCGTCTACATTAAAACTAACTCTTGCTATTTCTATCTGTTTCAGTTTTTCCTTATTGTAAACTTTATCTTTATACTCTTGAAAACGTTTAATATCCTTGTAAGCTTCTGCAACATTACCATTTTTTTCGTTCATCTCTGCTCTCGCTTCGTAAAGATAAGATAGCTCTAATAGCATATTATGCTTTTCTGCAATCCCAATAGATTCTTTAAAATATTCGGCTGCTTTTGCATGTTGATTTTGACTTAAGGCAAGTCTACCTTTAAGATAATATACCTCACAATATCCCTCAATATCCCTATTTTCTACTACTAATTTGTTCGCTTCTTCTAAATATGGAATAGCTTTATCAAATTCTTTTGCATCTATATAAGTCCAAGCTAGATTAATTACTGGAGTCATATATTCTTTTGAGTCGTTTAACAATTTTCCAAGCTCGGTAGCTTTACTGTAGAAGACCAGCGAAGTTTCTAAATCTTTATAACCATCTGAATATACATTACCTAAACCATTATTATTCCATAATACAAGTAATGAATCGTTTGCTTGTTCAGCATATCTTAGTGATTTTTCAAAATATTGCTCTGCATTTTTATAATCAACAAGTGTTTCATAATTATAGCCCATTAAATAATAGGCCTCCGATTTATAATGATCATTATCCAACTCATGCGCATAATTCGCGGCCTTAATTGCATACTCAAGAGATTCCTTAATCTTATACTCGAAGGTTAAATCATTAGCAGTATCTATTAAATATTGTAGACTGTCATTAATGGGGAATTTTGATTCTTTCTGACTACAAACCAAATAAGGGATAGAGAATACAAAATATGTAAATAGAAATATTTTCCTCAAAATATATAACTTTTATAAATGTCTTAATTTCTCCAATACAATGATATCAACTATCACTAAATGTATTCTATCTTTAAGGTTAATTTACTAAAAAAAAACAGAAAAACGTTGGTTTTGTATATTTAAGATAAAGATGCACTCACATATTATTTTGTTTTTTTACTCTTTTTTGTGATACTATAAATTCCTAAAATTACAATACCAGCACCAATAATCTGTATTAGCGATAAACTTTCTCCCAAAAAGAAAAAGGCAAGTATAATGGTAGATATTGGACCTAGACTACCTATAATAGCAACATTTGAAGCTCCTAACTTAGCTATTGCATAGGAAATAAGATACGACGGAATTATAGTGGAGAAAAAAGCCATCAGAATACCCAAGACATATACTTCTGAAGAATAACTTAAGAGGTTTCCTCTATCAAAAACTACATATTGAAAAATTATACATAAAGAAGATACAATCATTGCGTACGAAGTAAACGCAATAGCTCCAAACTTAGGTATTAACCAGCCGCTACCTACTAAATAGGTTGCATAAGTAAGGGCACTTAGGAAAATTAAAGATACTCCTGAAATAAGATTTGACGTATCTAATTGAAGTTCTTGCCAAAAGGTAATCACCACTCCTATATAGGTAATAATTATGGCTACCAACTGTTGTTTCGTTATTTTATTTTTTAAAAATATTCTGGAAATGACAATAACCAAAGTAGGATATACAAATAGAATTATCCTTTCTAATCCCGCTTTTATATATTGTAATCCCAGGAAATCAAAGTAACTGGCTAAATAATACCCTACAAAACCAAAGAATATGATCCACAAATAATCTACTTTTCTTATTTTTTCAGGGTTTGAAGGTTTATTAAGTGTAGCTATAACAAAATAGAAAGGAAGAGAAAATGCCATCCTAAATAATAATAAATGTTCTGAACTTATATGATACTTATAAGCCATTTTAACCATTACTGCTTTTGCAGAGAACAAAACCACACCAATAACTGCTAAGATAATTCCTAAAGAAATCTGTTTAGATTTTTGCATCAGATAAAAATAAACGCAATATTTTCTATTCTTTTTCTGAATTCATAAAAATTACGATGTCCAACAAAAAACCTCCTAGAAAAATGATCTAAGAGGTTTTGTATAAAAAATAAACTTGTATTTATATTATACATTAAATAAGAAATGCATTACATCACCATCACTTACTACATATCCTTTTCCTTCTACGCCTAGCTTACCTGCTTCTTTTACTTTAGCTTCACTACCATAAGACACATAATCGTCATACTTAATTACCTCTGCACGTATAAATCCTTTTTCAAAATCCGTATGGATCACACCTGCTGCCTGAGGAGCTGTAGCACCAATAGGAATAGTCCAAGCTCTTACTTCTTTTACTCCTGCAGTAAAATATGTTTGTTGATTTAACAGCTTATAAGCTGCACGAATCAATACGGATGCTCCAGGCTCTTCTAATCCCATATCTTGAAGAAACATTTGTCTTTCTTCATAATCATCAAGCTCCGTTATATCTGCCTCGGTTCCAACGGCCAGAATAATTACTTCCGCATTTTCTGATGCGACCGCTTCCTTTACTCTTTTTACGTGATCATTACCTTTAACAGCGGCATCTTCGTCTACGTTACAAACGTATAACACTGGTTTATCTGTAATAAATTGTAACGGTATTACAAACGCTAAATGATCATCCTCAGAAACTTCGATTGCTCTTACAGATATTCCTGCTTCTAAACCTTCTTTTAATTTTAGTAGTACTGCCTCTTCTTTCTGAGCTTCTTTATTACCGGTTTTTGCAGCACGTTTGATCTTATCTAACTTTTTTTCCAGTGTTTCAAGATCCTTCAATTGTAGCTCTATATCTATAGTCTCTTTATCACGAATTGGATCAATAGAACCATCGACATGTATGATGTTATCATTATCGAAACAACGTAACACATGAATAATCGCATCTGTTTCTCTAATATTTCCTAAAAACTGATTTCCTAAACCTTCTCCTTTACTTGCTCCTTTTACCAATCCAGCAATATCCACAATCTCTACAGTAGCTGGTAAAACACGTTCAGGATTCACTAATTCCTCCAATTTTTCTAATCTAGAATCAGGAACATTTACTACTCCTATATTTGGTTCAATTGTACAAAATGGGAAGTTAGCACTTTGCGCTTTCGCATTAGACAAACAATTAAAAAGTGTTGATTTTCCTACGTTTGGTAATCCAACTATTCCTGCTTTCATATTTTTGTATATATAAGGGTAAAAACGATGTTTTTCTAATTTTTTGAGAATGCAAAGATAACAGTATTAACGCATAGTATACAAATACTATGTAAAGAGATTGTGATTAACAGTAATTTCAAAAGCTATACATAAAAAAGCTAATTAAAGTAATAGCCTAATTACTATAAGTTACTTTTTCGTAATTTTACAATACCAAATAAACAAACCAATGAAAATGTTAAAAAACCTAGCAACAATTATGCTTTTTTTGTGCACCTTCATAAACTATGCACAATCTGAAGAGAAAAAAGAAGAAAAAGAGAAAGCTGAGGCTAAAGAAAATACTTCTGAAGAAGTGGTAACTAAAATAATCAGAATTAAGGGTGCTAATGGAGAAGAAAAAGTAATCAAACAGCAGCAGGTGATTACCAAAAAAAGTGAAGTGAAATTAAGTCCTGATGAAGAAGATGGCGAAACCAATAGAACTGCTGTATATACACCACAAAAGGTGTCTGTTAAAAACTCCGGAACAACTTCTAATGAAAATATTTATAGTAGTATCCCTGATGGCTCAGGTTACATATTAACGCTTATTGATGAAAAAGGAGAAAAAACATCCAAAGCTAAACCTGTTTCTAATGGTTATTATATCATAAATAATGGTGCTAAAGATAATTGTTTAGGACGTTTTGATGAGTCTAAAAACCTAATTCTAGAAACCTATGATACGGTTAAGGATTCTATTATCACTTTAACTTACAAATTAAAATAAACTGTATTGTTTATTGTATCAAAATGATCTTAAAATAGATAGGTTATTTTTATTGTTTATTTCATTAGTTTAAAAAAACCTCCTAAATAAATTTAGGAGGTTAATCTACAATATAAAAATGTTATTTATATTATATTAATTATTAGGAGATACTTGTAGATTTTTAATTAATACCTGACCATAAACATTCGAACTTTCGTGACTGCTACTTGTTGATTGTAAATAACAACCAGCTTTAAAGTAATTTTCATTAGCATTACCTATATCTACAGATTCAAATAATTCTGCTATTCTATTACCGCTATTATTTAAGTTATACAATCTAACAACTCCATTACTCATAGTTAACTCAAAATAATATTCTGTATCCATTTGCATATTAAAATCAATGGTTCTCCCGCTTCCTTCAATTTCTTCGGTAACATATCCTAATATTCTTAAATCAACAGATCCTGAGTTTTGACCACTACTACCTTGAACCTGAACTCTAATAACATCATCATAAGAGTCATCTCTCTCATGGATTTGACCAAATGCTAATTTACCAGAAGGAGGTAAATCTTCTATTTTGAACCTCCATTTCATCGAGTGTTCTGTATTAGTATTACCATTCCAATAGCCATCTCCTCCATTAATAACTTCTCTTAACTCAGATCTAGGATTACTAGATCCTCCAGAGGTAGGATTCCCAGGATAACATCTAAATGCAGCGTATCCATCCTTATCAAAGAAGAAATGGCTTTCATTTTTACTTGCATCATCTGCATAATTTAATCCGTTATCATTACTACCTACATTAAGATTACCGCTAAAACCATTTAATTTCCAACCATTTCCTATAATACTTGCGGCAGTTCCTCCTGTTGGGGGAGGTGGAGGATTGATCGTACCTCCTACTTCGGTAAAAAACCATCTAAATTTATCATTCCCATTCCAGGAACGCGACTCTACATTTGCACCGTTAGAAGTACTTCCTCCAGCAACACCAATAGATTTTCCACTATCGCGAGATTTTAATCTATAATATCCACTACCAACACTTATAATTTGCCATTCCTGATGACTACTTCCATTATAAGATCTTGATTCAATATTAGCTCCATTACTATTACTTCCATCCTTAACCGTAAGTGACTTACCGCTATCTATTCCCTTAAGTCTAAAATAACCGCTTCCTACGCTGATCACCTGCCATTGTCTATGGGTACCACTTGCGTTGCCCCACTGTTGTACGTTAGCACCATTGTTGTTGCTCTTATTTGCAACATCCATATGCAATCCACTTTTTTTATTTCTCAAATAATAAGTTTTTCCTGCAACTGGAGTTGCTTTTTGGAAAACTTCATCTTCTAAATCAGATTCTGTGGAATTCACTAACTCTTCTGATTCGCAAGAAACTAAAGCTACAAAGGTTAGCAACAAGAAAGTTTTAACAAGAAAAGGTAAAAACACCTTAATTCTGTGACTTACATAAGTTTTCATAATTGTGAATTTTAATTATTAATATTATTTGTGTTAAATATTTGGTTATCCAATAAAATTATTGGTCAACCAATTTAGTTATAACAATATTAATGATTAATTAACACAACTCAAACGTTTTCGTAAAATATTTTAATATTATAATAAATATCGTTAAAAATTTAACTTAAATAATATTAAATTTTTATTCTTAAGGCTATTAATATTCTCAAATTAGACAAATAATACAACAGATTTTTGAGTAGATTACAAAACATTTCTCAATAGATAAAAAAAAACCGTCTAAAAATAATTAGACGGTCTTGTATAATATCTGTAAGATTAATTATCAGGAGATACCTGTAAATCTTTTATTAGCACTTGACCAAAAACATTAGAACGTTCGTGACTACTATTAGTCGATTGTAAATAACACCCTGCTTTAAAATAGTTTTCATTAGCATTACCTATATCTATAGACTGAAACAACTCTTCTATTCTATTTCCACTACTATTCAGATTATATAAGGTAACTACCCCATTACGCATCGTTAACTCGAAATAATACTCTGTGTCCAACTGCATATCAAAATCAATTGTTCTTCCTTCACGGTCTTCAACCTTCTCAGTTACATAACCTAATATTCTCAAGTCTACTTCTCCAGAACTTTGACCAGCATCCCCTTGCACCTGAACTCTTATGACATCATCATAAAAATCATCCTTCTCATGAATTTGACCAAATGCTAATTTACCAGAAGGAGGTAAATCTTCAACTTTAAACTTCCACTTCATAGAGTATTCTGTATTTGTATTACCATTCCAATAATCATCCCCTCCATTGATGACCTCTCTCAATTCAGATCTTGAGTTACTAGACCCTCCAGAAGTAGGGTTTCCTGGATAACATCTAAATGCAGCATATCCATCTTTTTCAAAAAAGAAATGACTTTCATTTTTACTTGCATCATCTGCATAATTTAGTCCATTGTCACTACTGCCGATATTTAAGGCCCCCGTAAATCCATTTAACTTCCATCCAGGGCCAATAATACTAGCTGCACTTCCTCCTGGAGGCGGAGGTGGACCTTGAGGAGTGGCAGTAATTGTTCTAGCATCGGATATATTTCCTGTATTATCTATAGTTACGACCGTAAAAGTATATGATGTACCATTAGTTAAACCATTAATAGTTCTGTTTTCTCCAGATGTTGTAGTGTTTCCACCAGCATATGTAATCCTTACATTATTAAAATCAGCGTCTCCGGGGTTATTCCAATTTAAAGCTACAGAACTATTACCTGCTACCGCACTTAATCCAGAAACTGGTGCGGGTGGAGTCGTATCTCCAGAGTCATCGTCTTCTCCATAAATTTCTGTTTCTATGATACTATTCCAGCTATTACTAGAATTACCGAAACAAGATATTCTCACATATCTAGCTTCTACATCTTCAAAATCAAAAGTTTCTAGTCCTTCTGTAGTGCCACTACTTCCACTTGTTTTCGCATCAAATACTGTGCTTAAGGAAGATGTTGAGTTACCAACTCTAATTTTAAAATACGCTCCTCTTTCATCCCCTTTAAACCAAGCAATTTTTAAACTTGATATTGTTTTTGTAACACCAAGATCATAGGTTATATATTTACCCGTGTATCCATTAGACGACCATCTTGATTCTGTATTTTCAATTTCGCCATCAACCGTATTTTCTGGTCCATACCCAGTTTGATTTCCATTGGCAGAAACACTAATCGGTATTATCTGACCAGGATCAGTTGGTCTTTCTATCAAAGTACTATTAAGTGTAAAATCATCAAAACGAACATCTCCACTATTTCTTATCCCTAAAATAGTCACTGAAGACGCACTTCCACTGTTAAATATAACAGAAATCTCTTCAAAATCAATTGTGTCGAAATCATTTGATTGTCCTCCCACGGAAAGCTCACCATCTCCTTTTACCCAAGCTTTAAGAATATAATCTGTATTTTGACTTACATCAAGGGTTTGTTCTATTTTACCGGAAGAACTGGTTATCTTACCTGATTTGGTTCCAGAGTTTTTATCACTTGAGATTGCATAATTTTCGGGATCTCCCCAATTAACTTCTCCAAACTCAAATCCAGGGTTTTGAATAGGAATCGAAATTTTAATTTCCGAATCACCTTTAATAGTTTCTAATAGCTCATCATTAATCGCTTCATTTGTACAGCTTACTGCCGTAAGAAATAGTATCACTATAAACCTTGCAATAGATAACGAAAAAAGTCTCTTTTTTCTAATAATAAATGTTTTTTTCATTGTTAATGATTGTTTTTAAAATGTTTACGTTTTTTAAAATTATGAGTTTAATTGAAATGGTTAACCAGTCTTATAATTGGTTAACCAATTATTTTGCAATGATAATAATTTAGCCTAAAGGCACAAACGTTTTCATAAATTATACGGGGAAAAAACACCTAATTATTAAAAGATTAACATACTACCAATTACTTTGTTAAAATTAACAAAATGATTAGCAAGTATTATTAAATAATTATAAATCAAGTACTTAATTTTAAAATTCAATTCTTTTTTCGAAAAGTGAATGTAACAAGTACTTAATTAAAGTTTTAACCGTATCGGACAACCGACTACTAAAAAATAGAATTCGTTACGATCTAGTTAGTATTCGTTTCTCTCTGGTCAACCAATTAAGCTCATTTTTAAATCTATTACTCTTACTGTAAAATTCACAAAAACCTTCTACTAAAAACAAAAAATTCACAAGAACATTCGGCACTACCCGTAAACTTGTAATAAATACAGCCACTAAACATAAGTTCTAGATTAATTGAATATCTTTAATTACTAAACCAATAAATATATTCACATGAAAAAACTCACACTCATTTTATTTAGTTTATTCACAAGCTTAACCTTTAGTCAACAAATTGTTACCGGAATAGTAACTGATGTTTCAGGATCACCCATACCTTTTGTTAACATCATCGAAAAGGGATCTAATAAAGGAACTACAACTGATGATGACGGAAAGTATACTATTGCAGTAGATGAAAATGCCATCTTGGTGTTTAGCTTTATAGGTTTCCAAGCTCAAGAAATTCCTGTAGGTACTAGCAGCAAGATTGATGTTGTTCTCTTAGAAGGAGAAGCACTTAGCACAATCATTGTAGTAGGATCTAGAAGCCCTAAACGTACTGCAACAGATACTCCAGTAGCTGTTGATATTATCGACATGCAGGATATTGTCACAAAAAGTGGTAAAATAGAAATCAATGAATTATTACAGTACTCTGCTCCTTCTTTTAATGCTAATAAACAATCTGGTTCTGATGGTGCTGATCATATTGATCCTGCAAGTTTACGAGGTTTAGGTCCTGATCAAACATTAGTTTTAATTAATGGAAAAAGAAGACACAGTTCTTCTCTTATTAATATCTTTGGTACTAGAGGTAGAGGAAATTCTGGAACGGATCTTAATACGATTCCTGCAACTTCTATTAAAAGAATCGAAATTCTAAGAGATGGTGCTGCTGCACAATACGGTTCTGATGCTATAGCTGGAGTTATAAATATAGTACTAAAAGATAATATTGATAAACTAAGCGGTAGTATAAGTTACGGTGCATACAATACAAATGCCAAAGGTGATTTTCCTGAGGGAACTCCAAATACTGATGGTAATCGTTTGGACACTGAAAATGATGGTAACCAATTAGCTGATGATAAAAGTCTAGATGGTGGTTCTGTAAAAGTAACTGCCAATTACGGAGTTGGTATCGGAGAAAAGGGATATATTAATTTTACCACAGAATATTTAAGTAAAAACAAAACCCTCAGACCAGGGTTTGATTTTAGAAGAGGTTTTGGTGAAGCAGCAATAGATGGCTTTAATTTTTTTGCCAATACTAGTATTCCATTATCAGATAAAACTGAGCTATATGCCTTTGGAGGAAGAAATTACCGAGATACAGACGCATTTGCGTTTACTCGTAATGGAGGTGAACGTGTCGTAACTGAAATTTATCCTAACGGATTTACTCCAAGAATTACCTCTAATATTATTGATAACTCGATTTCTGCCGGCATAAGAACTGAAACGGATAGTGGCTGGAAAATTGATCTTAGTAATACATGGGGGAAAAACAATTTTCATTATTTTATTGAGGGTACACTCAATGCCTCACTTGAAGAAAATTCTCCATTAGAATTTGATGCAGGAGGACATAGTTTAAGTCAAAACACAATTAATCTAGACTTCTCTAAATATTATCCAAAAATTGCTAAAGGCTTAAACATGGCATTTGGAGCAGAATATAGAACAGAAAATTTTATCATATTTGCTGGAGAAGAAGGCTCTTATGCCACTTATGACATTAATGGTTTACCCATTATCAATCCTGCAACACAAATACAACCTACTTTTACCGATCCTGATACGGGAGAAGTATCTGCAAGACCAGGTGGATCACAAGGCTTTCCTGGATATAGCCCTGCTAACGAAGTAGACCGATCTAGATCTAATCTATCGCTGTATGCAGATGCAGAATTAGACATTACAGATGCATTTCTCTTAGCAGGAGCTGCTAGATTTGAAAACTATAGTGATTTTGGAAGTACTATTAATGGAAAACTAGCATTTAGAGTAAAAGCTTCAGACAATATAAACATCAGAGGTTCTGTAAGTACTGGGTTTAGAGCTCCTTCATTAGCACAAATTTATTACAACCTTAGATTTACTGATTTCCAAGGAGGTATTGCTACAGAAACTTTATTATCTCCAAACAATAGTCCTGTAACGGCATCTTTTGGAATAGATCGATTAAAAGAAGAAACTTCTTTAAATGGATCCTTGGGTGTTACTGCTAAATTAGGCGATTTCTCTGCAACTGTAGACGGTTATTATATTGATATCAAGGATCGTATTGTGTTGACCGGTACTTTTGAAGCAACAGATTTTGACAATGTAAATGAAGCTCAATTTTTTGCTAACGGAGTGGATACGGAAACCGTAGGTATGGATGTTGTACTTTCCTGGAAAAGTAATTATGATTTTGGAACATTATCAGCCTTATTCGCTGGAAATGTCAATAATATGTACATTACCTCTGTTAACACCGACCTAGATGCAGATATCTTTTTTGGAAAAAGAGAGCAAGCATTTTTATTAGCTTCAGCACCAAGAAGTAAATTTGCTTTAAATCTGAATTATAATACTGATAAATTTAATGCAGGTCTTGGTTTGACTCGTTTTAGTGATATCACTTTAGTCGATTTTGTAGATACAGAGGATGAATATAGTGCAAAAATAACTGCTGATCTTACATTAGGTTATAAATTATCTGAAAACCTAAAGGTTACTATAGGTGGAAATAATATCACTAATGAATATCCTGACCAACAAGATGATGGAGAAACCGAGGCTGGTGGATACTGGGATTCTGTACAAATGGGATTCGGTGGTGCGTATTATTATGCTAGATTAGATTTCAATTTCTAAATAGTTTAAAAGTTTTACTATCATAGTAAACGGAGCCGAAATACATTTGATAACTAAGGTTATCAAATGTATTTCGGCTCCGTTCTTATTAGGAAAAGAATATCTATCTGTCTAAGTAATTTCCCTAACAACTACTTCCATAGAAGTATAAGGTTTTTATACTTCCAAACTAATAAATACATTAATTGATATAATCCTGACAACAACACCTATTATATGAAATCATTTGGTTTTTAACATTTATTTTAAACAATCTATTATTAAAAATAGTAATCATTAAAATCAAATAATATACTAGTGAAAGTTGTCAAATATTCTAAAAAAACAACGATTTATTCTTTTATTATTGCTTAGAAAAATAATAAGCTTAAATATATGTTTCAAAAAAAATATAATATTTTTTCCCCGTTTTTAACAAGGATTTATTACTATATTTATTTTTAAATCAATTTAAAAATTACATAAATGAAAAAACTTACAATCATTTTATTTAGCTTATTTATTTCAATTACTTATGCTCAAAATACAGTTTCTGGAACTGTAACAGATGCCCAAGGAACTCCTCTTCCGGGAGTAAATATTATTGAGAAAGGAACCAACAATGGTAGTTCAACAGATTTCAATGGTTTTTACACTATAGAAACTGGTTCTAATGCTACTTTGATATTCAGTTTTATAGGATTTGAATCTAAAGAAATTGCTGTAAACTCAAAATCTACTATTAACATTACCCTTTCTAGTGGCTCAGAGCTCGATGAGATTATTTTAGTAGGAACTAGGTCTTTGCCTAGAAGTAATACTACTTCTTCATTACCTGTTGATGTATTGCCAGCTAAAGAATTAGCCTCAACTGGGCAAATTACTTTTGATAAAGCCTTACAATATAAAATACCTTCTTTTAATACGGTTCAAACTCCGGTAAATGATGCTACATCCTTATTAGATCCATATGAGATTAGAAATATGGGGCCTAGTAGAACATTAATTTTAATTAATGGAAAACGTAAGAATCTTAGTGCCTTATTATATACACAAACTTCTCCTGGTAGAGGTGAAACAGGTTCTGATATTTCTGCTATTCCTACGGATGCTATTAAACGTGTAGAAATATTAAGAGATGGAGCGTCTGCTCAATATGGTTCTGATGCTATTGCAGGTGTAATGAACATTATCCTTAAAGATAGTTATGAAGATGGTTCAGCAACATTACGAACTGGTATTACCTCTGAAGGTGATGGAGAGACTATTGGTATAAGTGTTAATAACGGAGCTTCTATTGGAGCGGATAAAGGATTCTTTAATTACACAGTAGATTTTTCTAAAGTAAGCTTAGCAAATCGTCCAGGAACAGTAGATGCGGAAGGAGAATTTGCAGATTTTGGAGGACCTAGAGTTGGAGAAAGATTAGAGGACATAACTAGTTTCTTGTCCAGAAGACCCGATGCAGGAAACATTAATGGTTCTCCTGAAACAGCTGCAGCAAAATTTTTAGTAAACGGAGGATATGATATTAGTGAAAACACTGAGATTTATATGAATGCGGCTTACGTTTATAAAAAAGTAAACAGTTTTGCTAATTATAGAACGCCATATTGGAGAGACATTCAGGATTTCCAATATTTAGGTAATTTCTTTCCTGGTGCTAATCCATTAACAACGGGAGTAGATTTTACAGATGCTAATGGAAACACATTTGATGGTAACGGATATGATGGATATGTACCTACTTTTGAAGGAGATCTAAATGATTATAATGCAACTATTGGATTTAAAACAAAAAAGAACGGATGGAATTATGACTTAAGTTTTACAACTGGAGGTAACTCTCAGGACTATGGAGTAAATAACTCACACAATCGTAATTCTGTTTTCGCACCAAGTTTTGATGACACCAATGGAAATGGTGTTCCAGATCCTGGAGAGGAGTTTATTCCTATTGAATTGTATAGAGAAAATAGTCCTGTGTCTTTTAATCCTGGAGGTACAAAGTTTTCACATAATGTTGGAAATATAGATATTGCTAAATTAGTCTCTGATCAAATAAGCATTGGTTTTGGAGCAGAATTCAGAACAGAAATTTTCGAAATTACCGAGGGTGACCTTGCTTCTTATGATGGTGGTGGTGCTGATTCATTTGCGGGAAACAGACCAGAAAATTCAGGTAAATTTAACCGTTATAACTTTGGAGGATATTTTGACATCTCTGCTGATATAACAGAAGATTTTCTATTAAATGGAACCGTGCGACTAGAAGATTATAGTGATTTTGGTGAGGCTTTTGTATGGAAATTAAGTTCTCGATATAAATTTTTAGAAGATAAACTTACAGTAAGAGCTTCGGTATCCACAGGGTTTAGAGCTCCTACATTACATCAAATCTATACCCAAAAAGCACAGTTTAGTTTTATACCTGGACAAGGTATACAAGTGGGAGGATTAATCAATAATGTTTCTCCACAAGCAAGGTTATTAGATATTCCGCAACTAGATGCAGAAGAATCTTTAAATTTTACAATCGGATTTGGTGCTAAAATTAGTAAAAATTTCAATGTTACATTAGATTACTATCATATTCAAGTAGAAGACAGAATTGTTTTAAGTACAGAAATAGGTGCCTCTGACGCGGGGAACACCCCTTTAGATGATGTATTAGCGGACAATAATCTATCAGATGTAAGTTTCTTTGTCAATGCAATTGATACGAGAACATCTGGAATTGATTTAGTAGCTAACTACAAAAACATTATGCTAGGGTCTGGTAAACTTAACTTTAGCCTCTCTGGAAATTATGTCATTCAAAACGAAAGAGATGGAGCTGTTAACAATCCACAATTAGTTGCTGATGCTGGTCAATCTGTTGTAAATGATACGCAAGAAGCATTATTTTTCACTTCCAGACCTGAGTTTAAAGCAATATTAGGTGCTAATTACGACATCGGAAAGTTTAGTTTTTCCTTAAACAACACTTTATTTGGCCCTACTAAATTTAGAAATCAAGGATTACAAGACTTAGAGGGGCTTGTAGGCGGTGATGCTGCCGATAGTGATGGTGGATCTGATCTAGGCGTAGAATTTATGACCAAAATAGTGACTGATTTAGGAATAAACTTTAACGCAACAGAGAAAATAACGATAGCACTAAATGTTAACAATATATTAAATGTACTTCCAGAATGGGAATTTAAAGCGCTTACACCAACAGGAACTGCTGTTCTTAATGACCCAGCTGCAGAAAAAACGGCATTTAACTTAATTACTTTTAATGGTAGATATTCTCAAATGTCATATGATGGATATCATTTTAGCCAACTAGGAACAATGCTAAATCTTTCTTTAAATTATAAATTCTAGTACAAATTAGAAAATAAATCAATTCACGTCGCTTTACTCTTTTTTGCTGGAGTAAAGCGATTTTTTTTCTAACACTTCATCAATTGTATTGATATATTCTTCAAAGTTTATTAAGTCATTATGTGAACCACCTTCAATAGTAATCATTCTCTTTTTTGATATAGGTATATTTTCAAACAATTTTTTACCAGATGCATACGGTACTACTCCATCGTCAGTACCATGATAAATGGTAACATCACACGTTACATTTTGTATAAATTTATTTGATGTAAATTTAAATTTCAATATACTTTTTACAGGAAACATCGGTAACCAATGAGAAGTTACTTCTTCCATGGTATTATATGGTGTTTCTAATATCAAATTAGCTGGTGCGTTGGTTGATGCTATTTTTGTAGCAATACCTGTTCCTAAAGATCTACCATAGATTATTATTTGATCCTCTTTATATAGTTTTAATGCATAATCATAAAACAACTGAGCATCACTGTATAATTTTTTTTCTGTTATTGTACCTGTACTCTTACCATAACTTCTATAATCCATTACGATCACATCGTAGTGCTTTTTAGCAAAAAAAACAGCTATCCTACCCCATCTGGATAAACTTCCTTTATTCCCATGGAAATACAAAATTATCCCTTTAGGATCTTTATTTTTAAAATGTATGGCATTAAGTCGTGTACCATCTGTAGTCTCTAAAAAAAACTCTTCAAAAGGATAATCAAATTGAAAAGTATAATCTTCCTGAAGTTTTTTAGGTTGAAAAATAATTTTATGCTGAAAGAAACGTAATAACCCTAATACCATAAAATATATTATCAATGTCCATGTTAGAACTTTTTTAAGCTTGGACATTTATTTTTTTTTCAGTATGTCTAACACCAATGCTTGTATTAGAGAGGTTTATTTTCCTCATCTTTGAATTAATAATTTCTCCTAACATCTTATGATAGGATTCAAAATTATTTAAGTTTTTATGTCCTCCACCAATCACTGTATACAATCTGGTAAGTTTTGGTTTTATTTTTGACAATTTAATGCTAGACTTAAAAGGAATCAATTTATCCTGTGTCCCGTGGATAATGTGTATAGGACAATTTACATATTTTAACCATTTATAAGTTGGTATGGGATATCTCATAATTAGAGAAACGGGCATAAAAGGAATAAACTTACCAGCTACTTTACTCAAACTATAATAAGGAGCATCAAGAATTAACATTTTTGGGTTATTGATAGAAGCTAATTTTGTTGCAAAACCAGATCCCATAGATCTTCCGTATAAGATGATGTACTTTTCGTCTACTTTTTCCTTTAGTTTATTATAAACAAATTGAAGATCTCTTTTTATAGCTTTGAAAGAACGTCTACCAGTACTTTTACCAAATCCGCGATAATCTAACATACACACGTCATATCCATGTCTAGTAAAATCAACTGCAAATTTGCCCCAACCTTTTATACTCTTAGAGTTTCCTTTAAGATAAAGAACAACACCCTTTGGGTTCTCTACCTTAAAATGTAAGCCATTAATTGTAGCGCCATCTCTAGTTTCCAGATTATACTCCTCCACAATTTGATTGTTATAATGAAACTCAAAATCTTTGTTTAACTTTTCTGGCTTGAAAATAAAATACTCCTGCAAATAATACAATGCTACGCTAGCTATAATATAAAATACAAGAATAATAATTGCTATATATCCCCAATTTGGCATATTAATATTCCTTTTTAATGTTTTGTAAGTACCTAATTTACAAAAAATTAAAACACGTAAATAAAAAAATCCTGACAAAGCAGGATTTTTTCTATACAATTCTCAATATTTTAACGTCTCGAATCATAAATCCTAAAACGGACACCTACTCTTGCATATATATCAAAGAATTTACTATCAACGTCTACTAAGTTATCTGTAAAGTCATTCATAGCACCCGCTTCAAAAAAGATATCAAACATCTCTCCTATCATCTGAGAAAAGCCTAGACCATATACTCCACCAATCACCAATTGTTCATATTGATCAGATTCTAGATCAATATCCGCGAATTCTACACCTGTATTTAGTCTAAAAGAAGGGCCAACATTAATAAAAGGTCTAAAACGATCTTTTCCTCTTCCAAATAAATATCTGAATTTAGGATTAAAACCCACTTGTAATGCTTTAAAATCGGAAGTAATTGTTCCTCCCGGAAGATTCGTTATTACTTCACTATTTCTTTGCAAAATTTCAACGGAAAAAACAATACTAGTTTTAGCACGAACACCCATGACATAACCGTATCCAGCATTAAAATGAAAACCAACACCACGATTGCTATCTGCGTTTTCAATGTTTAGACTAGAACTTGTTATACCACCTGTTACTTCCCAACGATATTGCCCATAAGAAGTAACTGAAATAGTTGCTAATAAAATAAAGAATATTATTTTTTTCATAATTTCATATTTAGATTTGAGGTTAAATTCTTGACGAAAATACTAAAATTTAAAAAACGAGTATAAAAAAACCTGTCTAAACAGACAGGTTTATAGTAAGTATCTATAAAATAATTAGTTATTCTTTATGCATAAATCCCTGTTTCTGTAATAAAAATTCCTCGGTTTCCACAACGTCCTCATCAGGAACACAGCAATCTACAGGACATACCGCAGCACACTGAGGTTCTTCATGAAAACCTTTACACTCGGTGCATTTATCAGGTACAATATAATAAATCTCATCGCTAACTGGTTCTTGAGCTTCTTCTGAATTAATGGCTTTGCCTCCAGGAAGAACAACATCTCCTTCTAAATCAGTTCCATCTGCATATCTCCAGTCATCCGCACCCTCATAAATTGCAGTATTCGGACATTCTGGTTCACATGCACCACAGTTTATACATTCGTCCGTTATTATAATTGCCATAGCTTTTTTTATTCTAAATTTGCATCACAAAAATAACCCGTAAACTAGTGATAAACAAATTAGAAATGGTATTAAATGATCGGATAGTCGCTTTTGCTGAATTAGGCAGGTTCATAAGTCAATTCAAAAACACTGGTTATGAGAAGATTAGCGATATTATGCATCAAGAAGAATTTTTTGATGGAATGATTCAAAAAATAGAATCTGCAAAACATCATAATGGTTGGTTTACAGAAGAAAATATCGTGTTTTCATTATCACAATGGAGCAAGACGCTTACAAAACATAATTTAGAACAATGGTTGTCATCTTATTCTTTAGATACTAAAACGACTAAAACAATTGGGATCATTATGGCTGGTAACATCCCTTTAGTTGGATTTCATGACTTCATTTCAGTACTCATCAGTGGGCATAATGTTCTAGTAAAACAGTCTTCAAACGATAATCAATTACTTCCGTATCTGGCTTCATATTTAATAACCATTGAACCAAGATTTGAAAAACGAATCTCTTTTACTAAAGAAAAATTCACAAATTTTGATGCTATCATTGCTACAGGAAGCAATAACACAGCTCGCTATTTCGAACATTATTTTGGTAATAGACCCCATATCATACGTAAAAACAGAAATTCTGTAGCCATATTAACCGGAAATGAGTCCAAAGAACAATTAGCCTCATTGGGAAATGACATCTTCAGATATTATGGTTTAGGTTGTAGAAGTGTTTCTAAAGTTATGGTACCAGAAGGTTATGATTTTGACTTGTTTTTTAAGTCTATTTATGAGTACAATGATATTATTAATGGAGCTAAATATGCCAATAATTACGATTACAATAAAGCGGTATATTTAATGAGTAATTTTAAGTTATTAGACAATGGTTTCTTAATGTTGAAAGAAGATTCTAGTTATGGTTCTCCAATAGCTACGCTGTTTTATGAAACATACGAATCAAAAGAGAAATTATTACAAAAACTCGAAACCGATAAAGAAGCTATACAATGCATAGTTGGTGACAATTTTTCTGATAAAAGCATTAGTTTTGGTACCACACAACACCCTTCTCTATCAGATTACGCAGATAATGTTGATGTTATTGAATTTTTAACAAAAATTGACTAAATAATTTATCATTTTGACAATGCTTTTGTTTTAGATTATTAGCACCTTTGTGGTGTTTTTTCTTACTGGTTTAAGGAGCCAGAAAATAACGAAAAAAGTAATTAATATAAAACAATAAAAACTACTGATGAAAAAGCACAACTTTAGCGCAGGACCTTGTATTCTACCACAAGAAGTATTCAAAGAAGCATCCCAGGCTGTATTAGATTTTAATGATTCTGGGCTATCCATTTTGGAGATTTCCCATCGTAGTAAAGATTTTGTAGATGTAATGGATGAGGCCCGCAGTTTGGCTTTAGAATTACTAGGCTTAGAGGGTAAAGGATATAAAGTACTTTTTCTTCAAGGAGGAGCTAGTACTCAATTCCTAATGACTGCATACAATTTATTACAATCAAAAGCTGGATATATCAATACTGGTAGCTGGAGTGACAAAGCTATTAAAGAGGCTAAATTTTTTGGAGAAGTTGTAGAAGTTGCATCTTCTAAAGATGCTAATTACAATTACATTCCTAAAGGATATGATGTCCCAGAGGATCTAGATTATCTACACTGTACCAGTAACAATACTATTTTTGGTACACAAATCAAAGATTTCCCAAAGACCAATGCTCCTCTAGTATGTGATATGAGTAGTGATATATTCTCTAGACAATTAGATTTTTCAAAATTTAGTTTAATCTATGCCGGGGCACAAAAAAATATGGGTCCAGCAGGAACTACTTTAGTAGTTATTAAAGAAGAAATTCTCGGGAAAATAGAAAGACAAATCCCGTCCATGCTAGATTATAAAGTTCATATTAGCAAGAGTAGTATGTTTAATACTCCTCCTGTATTTCCAGTTTATACCTCTATGCTAACGCTAAGGTGGTTAAAAAAATTAGGTGGAATTGCTGCCATAGAAGAAGAAAATGAGAAAAAAGCAAATCTTATCTATTCCGAAATTGAACTAAATCCTCTTTTTAAAGGATTCGCTGCAAAAGAAGATAGATCTACAATGAACGCAACTTTTTCTTTGGTTGATGGAGATCTTAAAGAAACATTTGATGCTATGTGGAAAGAAGCCGGTATAAGTGGCGTGAATGGTCATAGAAGTGTAGGAGGTTATAGAGCTAGTATGTATAATGCTATGACAATGGAAGGCGTCGCTTCATTGGTAGATGTAATGAGTGATTTAGAGCGAAAAGCGTAAGAAATGATAAATTTTAAGTGTTAAATTATTAATTATAAATATGATTGAAGAACGTAGTTTTCAATTTGCACTTAAAATCATACGACTTGTAAAATTCTTGAGAGAATCTAAGGAATATGTTTTTGCTGATCAGATTTTGCGCTCTGCTACAAGTATTGGCGCTAATGTAGCGGAGGCTGGTGCAGGTCAGTCTAAAAAAGATTTCATTTCTAAAATGGCAATTGCTTCAAAAGAAGCAAGAGAAACAAGGTATTGGCTGCGCTTATTAAATGAAAGTGATTTAGTTAACATAAACTTATCTTCTCATCTTGATGAAATAAATCAAATTATAAATATTCTAACAAAAATAGTTAAGACAAGTCAACTTAAAACTTAACATTAAAAATTTAAAACTTTTAAAATGAAAGTATTAGCAAACGACGGAGTATCTCAAAGCGGTATTGATGCCTTGGAAAAAGCTGGATTCGAAGTGCAAACTACAACAGTTGCTCAGGATCAGTTAGTAGATTATATTAATGAAAATGAAATCAATGTATTATTAGTTCGTAGCGCTACTAAAGTTAGAACCGATATCATAGACAACTGTAGTTCTTTAAAAATTATAGGACGTGGTGGTGTTGGTATGGATAATATCGATGTTGCCTATGCTCGTGAAAAAGGATTGCACGTTATCAATACTCCTGCCGCATCTTCTGGATCTGTAGCAGAATTAGTTTTTGCTCATTTATATGGTAGTGTTCGTTTTCTTCATGATGCAAACAGAAATATGCCATTAGAAGGTGATAGCAAATTTAAAAACCTTAAAAAAGCATACGCTGGTGGAACAGAATTAAGAGGTAAAACTCTGGGTATTATTGGTATTGGTCGTATTGGTCAAGCAACTGCAAAAATTGCAATCGGCGTAGGAATGAATGTGATCGTATTTGATCCTTTTATCGAGGAAGTTGATATTCCTTTGGATTTTTTTGACGGTCAATCTTTAAATTTCAAAATAAAAACTATTTCTAAAGAAGAAGTTCTTAAACAAGCTGATTTCTTTACCTTACACGTTCCGGCTCAAAAAGAATATGTTATTGGTAAAGCTGAGATTGAACAAATGAAAAATGGTGCTGGATTAATAAATGCTGCACGTGGTGGAGTTATTGATGAAGTAGCCTTAGTAGAAGCCTTAGAAAATGGTAAATTAAGTTTTGCTGGTTTGGATGTATTCGAAAACGAACCAAGTCCTGCAATTAAGGTATTGATGAATAATAAAATATCATTAACACCGCATATTGGTGCTGCCACAGGTGAAGCACAAGATAGAATTGGTCAGGAACTTGCTGATCAAATAATCTCTATACTTATATAGTATTTCATATTAACATACATACTATTTTAATCACCTTTTACAAGTACTTGTAAAAGGTGATTTTTTTAATACAATTACCTTATATCGATAAAATCCTCCTTTCATCCGTTATTTAATTAAATAAAATCATATCTATTTTATATTCTTATGAAGAAAAAATGTAAATTTAGGACACATAATAAAAAAATATAAATCATGTCTGGAATTTTAGATCTTTTAAATAGCCCAATGGGTCAGCAAATTGTAAGTGGTGTTAGTAGTCAAACAGGACAATCTGCAGATAAAACAGGAAGTTTACTAACTATGGCGATGCCTGTACTAATGGGAGCAATGCAAAAAAATGCTTCAACGCCTGATGGTGCTTCGGGATTATTAAGTGCTTTGAATGGTAAACATTCTGGAGGTGGAATTTTGGACAACCTAGGAGGTCTTTTCCAAGGTGGTGTTGAGGATAATGTTACTAGTGATGGAGCGGGAATTCTTGGACATATTTTAGGAGAAAAACAACCAGCTGTAGAAAATGCACTAAGTCAAAAATCAGGAATGGATGCTGGTTCTGTAGCTCAGATTCTTAAAGTAGCTGCTCCAATACTTATGGGAGTTTTAGGTAAACAAGCTTCTCAAAATAATGTATCTGATGCGAGTGGGTTATCAAATATGCTTGGAGGAATGCTTGGAGGAGGACAAGGATCTAAACAACAATCACTAATAGAATCTTTTCTGGACGCAGATGGTGATGGTAGTATTCTTGATGACGTAGCTGGTATGGTACTTGGCGGTGGTGGTCAGAAAAAAGGAGGTCTTGGAGGATTATTAGGTGGTCTTTTTGGAAAATAAATTTACACTATTACTTTGAAAAAAATAAAAAGAGTCTTGATACAAAAATCAAGACTCTTTTACTATTATGCCGATTAAAATAGATTTTCATAAATTAACATAACAAAAATGTTAAAGCTTAAAAGTAATTAATGTACTTTTAGTAATTTGATTTTTATTAAGATTATGAAAAACAGTATTTACACATTCATTCTATTGTTAAGTATTTATAGTTGTGGTACAACTAAGGATAGAAAACTCAATGTTACATCCGCAGATAACATTTCTGATACTATAAGAATTGCAAACGATAGTTTAGAGTACGAAATTATTATTATAGAGCCTGGTTTTAATGGTTGGCTTGCAACCCAACGACCTAGAGGATATTATTCCAAGCAATTTTTGGAAATGAGAAATAGACTGTATGTTACAGAATATAATCAAAGGGTTATGCAGCCACAACTCTTCGATCCTAATATATATATTCTACAAATAAACTATGAGCAAAATGTTGATTATGGATTGGAAGTAAACTATCTTCTATATAATTACTTTTTATTTTTTGAGAAACAATATCGACAACGATTTACGGTAAGTAGAGGTTAAAGATTTTGACACAGAAAGTTTAAGTTGTATTTTCGCTGTATGCAAAAATTCAAAGATCGCTGGGAGATTCAAGCTAATTGGCAACTTCTTTTTCCTTTACTCGGATTGTTAGGCTTATCAATTTCTTCTTTTCTATTAAGTAAAAGATTGGTTTCTGGGATTTTAAAACTTACTGAAACGCATAGTTTTTATTTCGCGTCAATAACTATAGTCACGATATTGGTTTTTACTTTATTATTGGTTTTTACTTTAAAGATTTTTGGACCTCTAGAAAAAAAATGGAATGTTACCTATCGATGGGAGTTAATTGCTATTTTTATTGCTTTTGCTGTTACAGGCTCTACAGCAGCCAGAATTTCTGACCCAATTATACAATTAATAGGATTTGATACAGAATCTACATCCGGATGGATATACTGGCCTTTAAGAATATTATTAATATTCCCGGTATATCAGATATTATTATTAATCGTAGGATGGATATTCGGACAGTTTAAATTTTTCTGGTGGTTTGAGAAAAAAATGCTCCGTAGAATGGGTCTTGCACGATTTATTAAGGATTAAAGAATACCTAAAATTTTTAATTTCTTGAAACTACAATTTTATAAATCGGAGTTATTACGAAACAACTTCTGCTTCAATTATTTTGGCATCTTTATCTATAATCTCTTCTTTATTAAAAACAAAAGTATACAACCACATTAAAGTAAACGTAGGAATTATATCCGTTCCAGGAATTATTTCTTCTATAAAAGTTATAGCGGAAGCTATTTTACCTTTTTTTCCAGGATACATATCTATCATCATTTTTGCGGCATAAGGAGCCCATATAAGATCTAAAAATGGTCCTATAACGGGAATAGCCAATGAAGCCATACCTATTAGGTCGTAAATAATACCTTTTTTTAATAATTTGTATTTCATCTTTTTCATAAGTTTCTATTTGCTAATTATATAACAAAAAAAATGCCAAAAAATTATTATGCCAAGTCTGCAGTAATTAACCTTAAAAACTCCGTACGGGTTTCAATTTTTTCGAACTGTCCTCTAAACCCAGAAGTCGTAGTTACCGAATTTTGTTTTTGAACACCGCGCATCATCATACACATATGAGCAGCTTCAATGACCACGGCAACTCCCTTTGGTTTTAAAGTATCGTTAATACACTCTAAGATGTTATGAGTTAAACGTTCTTGCACCTGAAGACGTCTTGCAAAAACATCTACAATTCTTGGCAATTTACTTAAACCAACAATTTGACCATTAGGAATATAAGCGATATGAGCTTTACCAAAAAATGGTAACATATGATGTTCACACAAAGAATACAACTCTATATTCTTTACAATCACCATATCGTCATAATCCTCCTTAAACATAGCACTCTTTAGAATTTCTTCAGGATTTTGATGATATCCTTGAGTCAAGAATTGCATTGCCTTCGCCGCACGTTCAGGTGTTTTTTCAATACCCTCTCTACTTATGTCCTCCCCTAAATCCGTAATTATAGATTTAAACTTATCCTTTACATCTTCAGTAACTTTTATATTGTATTCTTCGAAATTATTATATGGCATTATATATATGTTAGTTCTGTATTTCTTTTTTTAATTTATTTTTATAAGTAGCCTGCAATTTACTTAGTTTTGGATTAATCACAAACTGGCAATATCCTTGATTACTATTTTGATTATAATAGTTTTGATGGTAATCTTCTCCATTATAAAATGCTCCTAATGGTGCTACCTCCGTAACAATGGGATCATCAAAAACACCTTCGGCATTAAGATTCGTAATCATTGTTTGTGACCATTCTTTTTGATCATCATCTGTATAAAATATAGCACTTCTATATTGAGTTCCACGATCCGCTCCTTGTTTATTCAAAGTTGTAGGGTCATGAGTTGCAAAAAATATTTCTAATAATTCATTATAGCTGATAATATCAGTATCATATTCGAATTTTATTGCCTCAGCATGACCAGTTCTTCCTGTGGTAATTTCGCGATATGCAGGATTCTTAATGTTTCCTCCGGTATACCCAGAAATTACTTGACGTACACCTTCTAATCTTTGAAAAACAGCTTCCGTACACCAAAAGCATCCACCAGCAAAGACAGCAGTCTTTAGGTTATTTTTTCCCATAATATTGTTAAATAGTAAATATTGTTTAACAAATTTACACATATATTAAACAGAACTAGTGCTTTTTAACTTTTCATTAGTAAGCCATTTAGTTGTAAATCCTAGTTTTGCAAGTAAGTCGAAAAAGTAAGGATTTTTTTACAAAATATGAATAGAAAATTACGCCCTATCTTAAGTGTGCTATTGTTTCTGCACGCAGCTCTTTTATTTAGTCAGGAAAAAAAACAAATTACGGCGCATAGAATAACAATAGCTCCAAAAATAGATGGCATTCTGGATGATCAGATTTGGATGGATATTCCCGCTTCCGGTGATTTCAGAATGTGGCAACCAGGAAATGAAGGAATAATACCAGAGAATCTTCGTACCGAAGTTAAAATGGCTTATGATAATAAAGCGGTATATTTTGCTGCCTATTTATACGATAATGAACCAAATAAAATATTAAAACAATTTACTCAGCGAGATGATGTTTTTGCTCAAGCTGACTTTTTTAACATCTCGATAAACACCTATAATGATGGGATTAATGAAACTCGATTTTTTATTACTAGTGCAGGAACAATAGGAGATGCCCGAGCGGATCAGTTTAATGAAGATTTTAGTTATAATGTAGTTTTTAATGCCAAAATTTCTTACGATGAAAAAGGCTGGTATGCAGAATTCAAAATCCCGTACAATGCATTGCGCTTTCCTGAAGTAGCTGTACAAGATTGGAGTATTAACTTCTATCGACGTTTACAAAATAAAAATGAAACACATTCTTGGAATTTTATAGATAATAAAGTTGGTCAACGAACACAATATAATGGATTAGTAAAAGGTGTAGAAAATATAAACCCTCCTATGAGACTTACCTTTTTTCCTTTTGTACAGGGATTAGGTGCTAGCTTCGACGGAGAAACTGAAACTGATTTTAGTGCTGGATTAGATGTTAAATATGGATTAAGTGATAGTTTTACATTAGATGCAACTCTAATACCTGATTTTGGACAAGCAGCTTTTGATGAAGTACGACTTAATCTAGGACCATTCGAACAAACTTTTGGAGAAAACAGACAGTTCTTTACGGAAGGAACAGAGCTATTTAATAAAGGAAGAATCTTCTTTTCCAGACGTGTGGGTAATGGACCATCAGGTTCCGTTTCTGACGATGATCTTATGGAAAATGAAGTAGCTGAAGAAAACCCTTCTAAAATAAACTTATTGAATGCTCTTAAGATTTCTGGAAGAACTAAAGGAAATCTTGGTATCGGTTTTTTTAATGCCATTACTGAAAAAACTGAAGTTCGAATAACGGACACTATTACAGGAGACCAAAGAAGTAAAGTAGTAGAACCTTTGGCTAACTACAATATATTTGTTCTAGATCAGCAGTTTAATAATAACTCCTCCATCTCATTAATAAACACAAATGTAACCCGAAATGGTAGTGGTTTTAGAGATGCTAATGTAACTGGTCTGGCTTGGAATCTAGCAAACAAAGCAAATTCCTATAGATTAACGGGGCGATCTATAGTAAGTCAGGTAAATCTGCCAGGAGATAATATTGGAGGTTTTAGATCAGAGCTGGATTTTGATCGTATAAAAGGTAAATGGAGATATGGGTTTGGACATGATCTAGCCAATACTACTTTTGACATTAATGATTTAGGAGTAAACTTTAGAAATAACTTTAATAGTTTTAGGGTTAGTACATCTTATCAGATTTTCGAACCTACTAAATTGTTTAATAACTATAGAATCAATCTGTTCGCTAGACATCGAAGATTATATGATCCTAGTGTACAAACTTCTAATTCTGTTGGCGTAGATTGGTTTTTCGTAACCAGAGAACGCTTTGCTTTTGGAGGGTTTACAATTTATGATTCTGATACAGATGATTATTTTGAGCCTAGAGTGGATGGCAGGTTTGTAACTTTTAGCGAAAACCTTGGTGTCAATTTATGGGTATCTTCTGATTATCGTAAAAAGTTTGCTTATGATATACGCTTATTTCATCGTAATTGGTTTGAAGATGACCAGCAAACCTACAGTGTGAACCTTTCTCCTAGATATAGGTTTTCTGATAAATTTTTAGTCATTTGGGCAACTGACTACTCTATAAGAAAACGAAATTTTGGATATATTGACAATGATGATACTGATGTGTTTCTGGGTCAACGAGATATCACTACAGTAGAGAACTCTTTAAGTGCCAGCTACAACTTTGACCCGTACAAAGCCATTAATCTACGTTTTAGAAATTTTTGGAGTACTGCAGATTATTCTGAAAATGTATTTTATACATTAAACGATGATGGAACCCGTACTCAAACTGATTATGATATTTCTGAAAACGACCCTAATACTAATTTTAATATATGGAATCTTGATCTAAGTTTTAGCTGGAGATTTGCTCCTGGTAGTGAAGCTACCCTACTCTACCGAAATCAGATTTTTAACCAAGATGAACTTTCAACAATTAATTATTCTGACAGTTTGGATAATCTTTTTGGTCAACCTATTCAACATACTTTATCACTAAGAGTGGTTTATTTTCTGGATATAAATAATTTAAAAGGTTCTTTTAAGGGATAATCTTGCCGAATTTTAGGATATTAGTTATTTTCACTGATTCAAGAAACATATAGATGATCAAAGCTAAAAATATTCACAAGAATTACGGAGACTTACACGTATTAAAAGGTGTTGACCTTCATATTAAAGAAGGTGAAATTGTTTCTATCGTGGGTGCTTCTGGAGCAGGAAAAACCACTTTGTTACAAATTCTGGGAACATTGGATAGAGCATCAGAGTTAAAAGGAAGTGATTTATCGATCAATAATAACATTATCAATTTCTTATCTGAAAAACAATTATCTAAATTCAGAAATGAGCAATTAGGATTTATTTTTCAGTTTCACCAGTTGCTACCAGAATTTACAGCCTTAGAAAATGTATGCATTCCTGCTTTTATTAAAAAAGTTCCAAAAGCTGAAGCAGAAAAAAGAGCGAAGGAACTACTGGACTTTTTAGGTTTGGGACATCGATATGATCATAAACCGGCAGAACTTTCTGGGGGTGAACAACAACGAGTTGCTGTAGCACGCTCATTAATTAACAATCCAAAGGTAATTTTTGCGGATGAACCCTCTGGGAATTTAGACAGTGAATCTGCAGAGAATTTACATAAACTATTCTTTAAACTTAGGGATGAATATGGACAAACCTTTGTTATTGTTACCCATAATGAAGAGTTAGCCAATATGGCTGATAGAAAATTAGTTATGGTAGATGGTAAAATAGTCGATAAAATATAAGATTCTAGTAATTACGACTAATTTATCATCTTAGAGGATAACAAACTTCCTAGAGTTCTAAAAATAAAGAATGTTATATTTTCCTTTCTTCTTATCTAATTCTTCGAAAACTAATAAACCTTTTTCTGTAAAGTGTGCATCGTAGCTTATTGTAGTTTTACCCTTTGACTTAGTTTTAACGTAATCATAAAATTCTTGATTACTCATTATCGCTATGATAGAATTGTAACTGAATTTTATTTTTTTACCAAATAGATCTGGTAAATAGACATACGAATTCAATCCATACATTCCATGAATTGCTGGACTTGGTACATATAACTTTATATCATAACTTGATTTTTTCATTAATTCTCCGTTATCCTTTGAAACTTCAATAACTTCAAAATCATTTTTCCTAGTATTAGCAACATATAATAACAAACTTTCATCATTAGAACTTTTTGATAGACTCACTTCATTATTATAAGCCATAATTTTTCCTTTTTTCAATTTACTATTTATTAAAGGATAAAAATTCTTCCAAATTTGATTTCCATCTTTATCGAATTTGAAAATATATAAACCAGAATACCCTTTAAAAAAGGTTTGATTATTTAAGAAACTTTTACCTGTATTATTGGCATCTCCATACATTCCATAACAATAATAATTATCATTAATAATAAAGACATTACCCATAGCACCTTCATTAGGTCTCCTTGCAAGTACTCTAAGTTCATTACTTTCAATCGTAAGAAATCCCCCTGCACCATTATTCGAAGGTCTTAAGTATTTATCTCCTAAATCTACATCCAAATCTATTTGATTCTCATATTTAAGATTCGTATCATATTTAAGTATATGATATGAATCTTCTTTAACTCCTTTTAGCTCTTTAATCATAAAATATAATGGATCAATTGCAGCTAACATTTGAATTGTTGGCTTACCTTGATAATCCGTTTGATTAGGAATTACTAAATCAAAATATTCGGAGGATAAATCATTACAATTTAATTTTTCAATGATACTTCCTTTATCATTTTTTAAATCTTTCTGAAAATGTGTAAATAAATACCCATTATACGTTAACTTTGATATAAAATTAGTCGCATTTTGTTCCTTAAAATCATAATTTTTAATAGAACTTCCATTAATTATAAATTTAGAGCCAATAACATATTCAAATGTTCGCATTGTGTAATTGGATAGTTTTCTTTTACCTAATTCGACAGAGTTATGTTCTTTGAGATCCGAATTATAATACTTTAAAAACCCATTTTTAGGATAACCAGTCATAGTATATCTACTTTCATGTATAATAAACTCTCCTTCATTATTTACTTTATAATCCCAAAGTTTTTTCTTCTCTTCAAGCTTTAGAATTTTTTGATTTTTTTGAGCTTTTACCTGCGGTACAAAGAATAACAATAAAATTAAACCTATATATTTCATACAATAACTTAGTATTTTAGAGTTGCAAATATAATTAAAATAGGCTCTGGAATTGTATAAAGGGTTTCCGTTAATTCTGTTTATAAAATATAAACCTAGCATTTATTTACGTACTATTGTTTTGAGTAATTTTATAGTAATAAAATATTCATTTTGAAGAAACTTAATAAAACTGAATTAAAAGAATTTCTTGATGAAAAAGCAGCTTTTTATGAACAACCAAAATTCATAGAAACAGATCCTATCCAAATTCCTCATCTTTTTACACAAAAAGAAGATGTAGAAATTGCTGGCTTCTTAACTGCTACAATTTCTTGGGGAAATCGTAAAAGCATTCTTACCAATGCTCATAAACTGATGCTATTGATGGGAAATTCTCCTTATGATTTTGTAATGAATCATACAGAAACTGATCTCGATAACTTAGAAGGTTTTGTTCATAGAACCTTTAATAATAATGATCTGTCTTTTTTTATAAAGGCTTTACAGAATCTTTATATAAAATTCGGAGATATGGAAGGTTTTTTTAACCAATATGTCAGTGATGAATATCTACAAACAGCTATTCATCATTTTAAAAAAGAGTTTTTTAGCCTACCACATCAAAGCAGAACTGAAAAACACGTAAGTGATCCGCACAAAAACTCTGCTGCTAAGCGAATTAATATGTTTTTTAGATGGATGATACGAGATGCCAACGCTGGTGTGGACTTAGGAATCTGGAATAGCTTATCCCCTTCACAATTATCTTGCCCCTTAGATGTACATTCTGGTAATGTTGCCAGAAAACTAAATCTCTTAAGTAGAAAGCAAAATGATGCCAAAGCATTACATCAACTTGATGTTAATTTAAGGTTATTAGACCCGTTAGATCCTGTAAAATATGACTACGCTCTATTTGGTTTAGGTGTTTTTGAAAAATTTTGATATCACGATTTTCTAAATTGTTTTAAATACTATTCATAACTATCCTTCGCAACGTCATCAGAAAGTGTTTTTACATAAGCAACCAAAGCATTTAATTCATCATCATTAAGTTTTAATTCATCAAAAGGTAAGGTCTGATGTTCTAAATCAAATCCCATTCCGGCACCACCACCAAGATTGTAAAACTCCATGACTTCTTCTAATGTAACATATACACCATTATGCATATATGGTGATGTTTGTGCTGCATTTCTTATACTTGGAGTTTTAAACATACCTTTATGTAATTCCTCTTCAAACTTCCAATAAAACCCTAAATCATCGTCCAACTGCTTGTTACCGTTCGTTTCGGGCACTCCTATAACTTCTTTTTCTGTTTCTTTAAAAAACGGAGGAACTGTGCCACTCGTTAAAGGCATAAAATGACATGTAGCACATAATGCTTTGCCCATAAAAAGATTAAAACCTAGTTTCTCCTTTTCTGTGAATGTATCCTCTTCTGCCCTCATATTCTTATCAAATTTAGAATCAAACCCGTTTAAAGTAGCTATATAAGAAGATATTGCTTTGATAACATCAGTATTTCTGTTAGAAATACCTCCGTATGCTTCTTTAAATAAGTTTACATACGTAGTATCCTGAAGAATAGCATCAGAAAACTGATGAACACCACTATCAAATTCTTTTTTGTTATTAAAAACTGCAGAAATTTGATCTAACAAATTTGCAGATCTACCATCCCAAAAAAAACTTCTCTGAAATACCGAATTTATTAAAGTAGGCGTATTACGCTGAAGTGGATTCGCTGTGTTATCTAAATTACTTACCATACCATCAGCGTATGCTTTTTCTGGAATATGGCAAGTAGCACAGGCTAATTTTCCGCTTTTAGAAAGGTTTTTGTCAAAAAAGAGCTTTTCTCCTAAAGCTATTTTTTTATCAGAGGGGTTTCTATTCGTTGCAGGAGTAAAATAATTTACATTAAAAGAATTCTTTTCAAAAAAAGTAGGTGCATCAAAATTAAATGGATAAGTATCCTCTCCTTCCCACAACTCACTTTCTTTACGTATAGCAACCCAATTACGGGTAATAGGATTCATATAATCCCTAATAAAAGTATATCTGTCGAAGCTATCAAAATCCATATTCTTTTTAATAAATTCGATAGATTTTATAATGTTATCTTTAAACTCCTGATCCAGTTTTTGGTTTTTCTTTTGAATCAAAAAACCTATACTTTCACTATATACATATTGTAAACTTTCTAAAGACACAATTGTTTCTTCGATACCAAGATGACTTACAGGTGTATCAAAACCTGAAACTCCTAAACTTATAATTCTAAATAGTTGTTGATGTGTTGCAACAAAAAAACGTTTCGGGTTTAATGCTCTTTTCTTTATATTTTTTTGGAGATTTACTAGAAGCCCTTTGGTAATCCTTATTTCATATCCAAATTCTTCTTCACTGACATCTCCTTCATAAATACTCTCTTCTATTTTTTGAAAACCAACTGGGCTTAAAATTTTCCCATTATCTTCTTTAAATATTGGTAATGCTGGACCATTTGCTCTGTGACCAACATCTGGATTTAAATATGAAGCATAAGGTTCTGCTTTCTTAAACGCTATTCTTGCTTTCTTAAAAATAGCTTTCGAATTTTCTCCTTGCGCACCTTCTTTGGCTAATGTATCTAAATATGATATTGAGTTTGTAATACCTTCCAGATAAAAATTTTGTGTAGATGTCCAAGTAGGAACTGTAGTATCAATATATTCTTCTTTTTGTTCTTTACAGGAAAAAATAAAAAGAGGTGCTAAATAAAATAAAAATTTAATTTTAAATGGTGTATTCATTTTATCAATTACTTTTTAAAAAAACAAAATGATCTCCATTTATTAATGGAGATCTTTTTGTTCTATTTTTTTATTTTAAAACTATCTAGGAAGTCCTTTTAATATCACTATCTGAGAAGCTTGATCATCTTCTCTAGATGAATTGGTATGACCATCTAGGTTCATGAAATCTGGGCTCTCCCAATAATGAGGTTGCAATGCTAATAAGAATGTTCCAGGGATTCCTACTTTATCAGAAATATCTGTTAAAGCTCCAAATTCCCCACTAAAACCAGTACTATTATTAGGATCTAAATCCTGACGAACTACAAATTCTAACACTTTGCTTGGGTTGTTTCCATTAATATCTGTTTGATATATCTGTGCAGCATGTCCTCTAGAAAAAGAATTAGGGTCTTCCTGTACATAAACAAAATTTTCTGTAACACATATGTTATCTGGACTTTGTAAAGCTGATAAATTTCCATCCATATTATTTGTGTCCGTATTACCGCTAATAATCTGAGTCAATTTTCCTGTTAGAGGAGAAGCATCATCTAACTCTAATTTATAAACGGTTCCCCAATCATTATAAGTTCCTCTTCCTGGTCCTCTACCTGTTACAGCAAAAAACACATTTCTTCCATTTGCATCACTACCCTTTTGGTAATCCACGTCCTCTACTCTCATAAACTGAGAAGCAAAAACACCTGTACAAGCAGTTTCCATTTCATCTTTTGTAAGATCTTTTCCATTAGCAATCTCTACAAATTCTACGTCATACGTATTTCCAAAATCTAATTGCCCTTCGTTATAAACAGTATCAGGTGCTACATCTTGGATACCTATATTACCATCAGTATCTACAACTCCATCAGAAACTTGCTTAAACCTTAATACATAGATCTTACCATTAGTTAAATCATCATCTGCATTTTCTGAATAATACAATGTAACTTGCCCTTCAGAATCACTAGAATCATCATCTCCGCCAATAATTACCGTTTTACCAGAATATGCGTCTTTTGGAAGTGGAACTGCATTCTCCCAAGAGAATTCCCCTAGCGCATCTAATCCAAAATCAGCTGTTGGTGTAGGTGTAGTTATGTATGGATCAATTCCTTTTACATCATAATTAATACTTTCTGAAGCGGATAGAAACAAATCCTGAGATCCGCCGTGGATTGCAGCTTCCCACATTGTTCCTGAACATTGTCTAGCAAAATCAGATACTCCAGAGTTTAGTAGATAATCTCCTGAAGTAGGTATTAAATTTTCATCTAAAAATATTCTTGCAACCGCATAGCTATCTTCACAATTAACTACGTAAATGTATCCATCTCCATTAGGGTTTTTTAAAAAACCAGCGCCATCTGCAGAACCAGCTAATTGAAATGTACCATCTATAACATCTGGAGTACTTATTAAAGAATACGTATCTACATAATTAAATTGTGACGCCATTGCGATTAAAGGTTTCGTAGGCGATTTATCCGAAAAAATAGTTGGTATTGGTTCAAAATCTTGACCGTCCTGACCGTCTACACCATCCTGACCGTCAACACCATCCTCACCATCTACTCCATTTATTCCATCTCTACCATCTTCTCCTTCGCAATTCACTAAGAATAGTCCCAAAGAAAAAATAAGAGTCATTTTAAAAACAAGTTTTCCTAAATTATTCATTTTTTTTGTTGATTTAATTATAAGATTATTTATGAGGTGTAAAATTATTTAGACAATCTAATAAGATCGTTAACTAATCGTAGCGATTTAGTTAATCTAAGTTTAACTTTAAGTTAAGCAGTTACCTTAACGTTAAGTACTTTAACACTTGTTCGCTTTTTAGGTGTTATACAAAAGAACTTCATCCTTATCTTCTAAACTTTTACAATACTCATTACAGGTACTTTAATAAAACACTTGTAATTATCATAACAGATAAACACACATTTTTTGATCACACAAAACTTAATCTATTATACCTAAGAAATATTTGTATAATTAAAACAAACATGAATTATAGTATTAGAAATTTTGAGAATCTATAATCAAATTCATCTATATTGTTTAGCTAAGATCAAAAAGAACCTATTTCTTAGTCTTGAAGTGTAATTAATAAAAGCCAGTATTATTTGTAATAAAAAGGCTAGAATGATAGCACAAAGACTCATTAAATAAAATTAAAAACCTTTCCAATCTTGAAGCTGCTATGAAAATAAACCACCACATTATATGATCACTGTGTACAAAGTAAAAAATAAAAGATAGCGTTTCATTTTATGTAATCTTTAGCATATGAAATAACTGAATATTAAACCTTATCTATCATCTTAAAATATTGAAAGAAAGAAAATCCTAATTTGTAATATTTTTTTGTTAATTTTATTAAGAATTGTTTCAAACAAGGCAATTCTTGATGAAGATGATAGTACCCGCACTCCCCTTAAATGAAGATTTTAGAATTGAAGCTTTAAAATCGTTAAATATTCTTGACACCGAATCAGAAAATAAGTTTGATGAAATTACAGCGCTGGCCGCGTATTTATGTGATACAGAAATTGCTTTAATATCATTAGTCGATAGTAAAAGAGAATGGTTTAAGTCTGCTCATGGATTTTCTACTCGCGAAATACCAAGGAAACAATCTTTCTGTGCACATGCAATACTAAAGCCTAATACTCCACTAATAGTCCAGGATGCGCGAACAGATAAACGTTTTCACGATAATCCACTAACAATAAATGGTACGGTAATCTTTTATACTAGTATTTCTCTTATTGATAAAAACGGTTTTGCACTAGGAACTTTATGTGTAATTGATAGTCAACCCAAAGAACTTAGTGATAAACAACTAGAGGCACTAAAATCACTTGCTCATCAAGTTGTCATTTTATTTGAACTCAATAAAAAAAATAATGATTTAAAGAAAGTAGAAGATAAGCTGAGAAAACGAAACGAATCGTTAAAAGAATTTGCCAGAGTAATTTCTCACGATTTAAAAATGCCATTAGCTAATGTGATTACTACTTCGGATTTATTGAAACTGAAATTAGCAAATAATCTAGACAAAGAGACTTTAGAATATTTTGAATATATAAAACAATCCTCATTTTCGATGAGTGATTATATCAATGATGTACTAGATCATTACGAAAGTGATAGTTTAGCTCAAAACAAACCTGAATTGTGTAAACTTAATAACCTTCTTAGAGAAATTGCGGTGTTATTAAGTATTAAACCAGATTGCACTATTAACTTTCCAGAATCAAATCCAACGTTAAACTGCAATAAATCGGCATTAAAGCAAATATTTTTTAACCTGATAGGTAATAGTATCAAGTATAATGATAAGAAACATATTGTAATAGATATAGAACATACGGAGGATAGCATCTTCTATTTTTTTAAAATCACTGACAACGGGATGGGTATCCCGGATGATCAAATAGATTCTATCTTTGAATTATTTACGATAGCCAATGGAATCGATAGAAGTGGTAATAAAGGAAATGGAATAGGACTTTCTACGGTAAAAAAATTAGTAGAGACGCTTGGAGGACATATCAAAGTAAAATCCGATATTGGATTACAGACCACATTTGATTTTTCTATTAAAAAACAAACGAAAATCTAGTTTATACTAGCAACGCAAGCTTCAGTGCATTTTTCTCCATCAATTGCCGCAGAAATTATTCCTCCTGCATAACCAGCTCCTTCACCACAAGGATATAGTCCTTTTATTTGCGTATGTTCTAATGTGTATCGATCTCTAGGTATTCTTACTGGAGAAGAAGTCCTTGATTCCGGAGCATGTACAACAGCTTCATTTGTTAGATAACCTCGCATACTTTTATCAAAAGCTTTAAAACCTTCCTGAAGCGTGCTATGGATAAACTTTGGAAAAACTTCATTCATATCGACAGATGTTAAACCAGGTTTATATGAAGTCTCTGGTAAGTCAAGAGATGTCTTTCCTTGTGTTAAATCCACTAATCGTTGTGCAGGAACTCGTTGAGTTTCTCCTGCTAAACGCCAAGCTTGTTGTTCTATTTTTTTCTGAAAATACATTCCAGCCAACGGTCCATATTCAGAAAATTCTTTAAAATCTTCTAAACGTAATTCTACTACAATTCCACTATTAGAAGTAGGTTGATCTCTTTTAGATGGCGACCAACCATTCGTAACTACTTCTCCAGGGCTCGTGGCGCAAGGAGCAATAACTCCGCCTGGGCACATACAGAAAGAATACATACCTCTACCCTTTACCTGTTTTACTATACTATAAGGAGATGGAGGAAGATATGGCCCGCGAACTTCGCATTTATACTGTATTTGATCAATTAATTGTTGGGAGTGCTCTACTCTAACTCCTAATGCAAATGGTTTTGCCTCTATTTCTATATTTTTCTTATACAATAATTCAAAAATATCTCTTGCGGAGTGCCCTGTAGCCAAAATTACTTTACTAGTGTCGATCGTATCACCATTTTGTAATGTTACCCCAGTAATTTCAGAATTCCTAATGCCAAAGTCAATTACACGTGTTTCAAAATGTATTTCTCCACCGTGTGCTATTACTTTTTCTCTGATAGCTGCTATAATTGCAGGTAATTTATTTGTGCCTATATGAGGGTGTGCTTCTACTAAAATCTGATCAGTTGCCCCAAAACCAACTAACAATTGAAGAATACGGTTTACATCTCCTCTTTTCTTAGAACGTGTATATAATTTACCATCACTGTATGTACCTGCTCCTCCTTCTCCAAAACAATAATTAGAGTCTTCATTAACAATATGATCTCTATTTATTGCTTTAAGATCTCTTCTTCTGTTCCGAACATCTTTACCTCGCTCTAATACTATTGGCTTATAGCCTAATTCTACACAACGTAAAGCAGCAAATAATCCTGCAGGACCAGCTCCAATAATTACAATCTCTGTTGCTTTTGATACATTTGGGTATTCAGGTAACTGAATAGGTTGTTCTACAAAATCTTCATGTACATATACCTTTATTTTCAGATTTACTTTAATAGCTTTTTGGCGGGCATCAATAGATTGTTTTAAAATTTGGATATACCTGATCTCATTTAAGGGGATCCCATTTTTTCTGGACACTTGTGTTTTTAACTGATCGGGATCTGCCGCGATTTCTGGTGCTACTTGTATGCTAAATTCGTGTTGCAAAGGATATCAATTCTAATTTTTCGCGAAGATACAATATTCTTTATCTCCAGAACTTAAATAGATAAGATCTCTAATATGAATACAAGTGATCGTTTTAATTACGTCTATATAATTTTATTACTCTATTTTTCTTTATTTTCGGCTGTTAGCCTAAATCTTTGACAGCAGTACCAGTAATTTTAATTTTTCCAGAAAAAGGTAAAGCTTGAGCTTGATATATCGTTCTTGCTGGTCGTTTATTCTCTGGAAATAATTCGACAAACAATTGATTTATTTCAGGAAGGTCTTTTAAATCATTAAAAGCAATATCAATAAATACGATATCCTCTTTTTCAAACCCAGCATTATCTATAGCCGCTAAAAAATTTGAAAACGCTAGCTCTGCTTCCTTAATAACAGTTCCAGAAATAAATTTTCCATCACTATCCACAGATAATTGTCCACTAACAAAACACATGTTATTTACAACTACAGCATGACTTATAGGGTTAGTCCATTTTGGCAAACCTTCTCCTTCTAAAATATACTTTTTTTCACCCATAATCATTTTCAATTAATCAATAAGCACTTAATAAACATTAAATTACACAGAACAAATCATACAATTAGAAGCACTATTTATTGCGAACATATACCAATTTAAACTTTCGATTATTCTGATCTCTTTGTTCGATCTCGAATTCTTTTAATGACTTAAAAAGAGGCGTTAACTTTTCGAACCCAAAATTTCTTGAATCAAAATTAGGTTGCTTTTTAAGAATAAGAGAGCCTACATCTCCCATAAAAGCCCATCCATCTTCATCAGCAGCGTCAGAAACGGAATTTCTTAATAATCGCATTCCCTTAGGTGTAATTTTATCTAAGTTAGATTTTTCTGTTTTTTCTTTACCATCCTTTTTATCTGTATCTTTTTTCAGAATTTCTAGGTAAATAAACTTATCACAAGCTACAATAAATGGATCCGGTGTTTTCTTTTCTCCAAATCCGTACACGACAACACCAGCTTCTCTTAATCTCATGGCTAATTTAGTAAAATCACTATCGGACGAAACTAAACAAAAACCATTAACTTTTTCTGAATATAAAATATCCATGGCATCAATTATCATCGCAGAATCAGTAGCATTCTTACCAGTTGTATAGCTATATTGCTGTATTGGATTAATTGCATTTTCGAGTAGAATATTCTTCCATTTTGCCAAATAAGGTTTGGTCCAATCGCCATAAATTCGTTTAATAGTTGGAGTACCATACTTGGTAATCTCCTCCATCATCTCTTTTAAATATTTTGCTGGTATATTATCGCCATCAATGAGGACAGCTAATTTTGTATCTTTAATCATGTTTTTAAAGGTACGTAAATACGATATCTAAAAAAAGAATTCAATAATAATCTAATGACGATCCAAAAAATATTAAAAAACACTCAGCATCGATCTTGGGATCTCCCTAATGAACCTTGGAAATACTACCAAGAATGGAATAGCGCTTTTTTTTTACATTGGAGAGTAGATTATAGTGAACTTAAAAAATTTGTTCCTAAAGAGCTGGAAATAGATTTATTTGAAGGAAGTGCTTGGGTTTCCTTAGTAGCTTTTTCAATGGAAAAAATTAGGCCAAAATATCTTCCATACTTTCCTCCTATTTCTAATTTTAACGAAATTAATATTCGTACGTACATTAAATCAGGAAAAAAGACAGGGGTTTATTTTTTGAGTATAGAAGGTGCGAAAAAAATATCTTGTAAGATCGCCAAGAAAATTTCGGACCTACCCTATCGATATTCCAAAATGAAAAGGACAACTAATACATATGCATCTTTCAATAAGGATTACAAAGATTGCTTTAAAATTCAATTTAAAATAGGAAAAGAGCATAACACTAAATCTAGACTTGATATTTGGTTGACCGAGAGATACGCCCTTTTTCAGGATACTAATGATTCAATAAACGAATATGAAATTCATCATCCAGAATGGTCGTTACAAGAAATAGAAATTAAAAGTTTAACCATTAACTATGCTCGCTTCTCAGATTTACTAAAAGGAGCACCTAATAAAGTTGGATACTCTAAAGGAGTCCAGGTAATTGCTTGGGGAGTGAACAAGAAAAACAAAATTGAATATAATTAGATACATTATAATAACTAGCTAAACTAAAAAGTGGAAATTAAATCTCTAAAAATACTCTCAAAAAATATTGAAGCTCAGAAAGTTTTTTACAGAAACATTCTAGGGTTTTCATACGAATTAGAATCGACTGGTTTTAAAGTCAAAACTCAAGAAAACACTTTGTCTTTTGAAAAATCAGAAAAAGAGCATTATTATCATTTCGCTTTCTTGATACCAACAAGTTCAATAGAATATGCTATTGATTTTTTGGAAAAATTAAATATTAAGCTATTATTATACAAAGGAGAAAAAATAATTGAATTCGATAATGGGAGAGCTATATATTTTTATGATAAGGATGAAAACATTGTTGAATTTATTGAGCGACCCTTGGTAAACTACCCTGTAAGCAATAGTTTTTCTATTGATCAAGTGATAAAGCTTAATGAAATAGGGTTACCAGACATAACCCCTATAAAAATGGCTAATACTTTAATAAATAAATTCGGAATTAACCCTATTAATAAAAACATGTTAAGCGAAACATTTTGCTGGGTGGGTGATCATAATGGGGTAATCATAGTAACAAAAGAAGGTAGAAATTGGCTTCCAACAAATAAACCCGGAATTGTAAATGATTTCACTATCTGCTATCAAGAAAATGGAATAGAATACCACATATCTTTTGTAAACAATAATATAAAAACTATAAAATAAATTGTTGTTTCCATATTAAATCATTCTAAAAACAGTTTTTTATCCGAAAAAACAAAGCTTTCATCGACCCTTTCTATTACTGGGTTAACAAGGTTTCAATCAATAAAACGGTATTTATTTACTCTTCAAATAAACAACTTTAACCTTTTATTAATATATAAGTTTTTATATTTGAGTTGAACAATCAATACTTAAACTTATGAAAAAACTATTTTTATTGGCCATTGCGCTTATCGGTTTTACAACAATTTCTAATGCTCAAAGTTTTAAATTTGGTGTTAAAGGAGGTGTTAACTTTTCTAATATAAACGGAGATACTAATCTTGATGCAAAAACTGGTTTTCATATTGGAGCAGTTGCTCAATTAGGAATTGCTGACAAATTTGCCATTCAACCAGAAATTCTTTATTCAGCACAAGGAGCAGATAATGTAGATATAGATTACGTTAATGTGCCTATTTTATTTAAGTATAAATTCTTAAAGTTTTTGAGCTTCGAAGCAGGCCCACAATTTGGTGTGGTAGTAAACGATGATTTTCAATTTGGAGAGCCTGAAAGTTTTGATGTCAGTGGTGCTGCAGGAGCAGGCGTAGAATTTGGAAAATTCTTTGCTCAAGCAAGATATAACTTTGGTTTAACTAACGTTATAGATAATGTTAATTCTAAAAATGGAACTTTCCAGCTTTCTGTTGGGTACTATATATTATAATCAGAAACTGTAGTAAATAAAAAAAGCGGAAGTAAGACTTCCGCTTTTTTTATGACCTTTTACGCCTTCTGTTATTATTTCTATTATTACGTTTAGGTTTTCCTTGTTGATTTTTCTTTGGTGCTGCAGCGTTATAATCAAAAACAAAACTTGGTTCAAAACCTTCTATGGTTTCTTTAGGTAGTGTTAATCCCAATAATTTCTCTATTCCTTTTACATAAGCTACTTCTTCCTGAGAAACTAATGAGATTGCTTCTCCGCTCGCTCCTGCTCTACCGGTACGACCAATTCTATGTACATAATCTTCAGATATATTAGGCAATTCATAATTAATCACGTGTGGTAATAAAGGAATATCTAGACCTCTAGCAGCAATATCCGTTGCTACTAATACCCTGATTTTATTTTGTTTAAAACCTGCTAATGCTTTTGTTCTTGCACCTTGACTTTTATTTCCGTGTATTGCCGCAGATGTAATTCCATTTTTCCCTAACTTTTCACTTAAGCGATTTGCTCCGTGTTTCGTTCTTGTAAAAATGAGTACTTGCTTCCAATTTCCTTCAGAAATTAATTTGATGACTACTTCCGATTTTTTAGTCTTATCAACCTTATACATCTTTTGATCAACCTTCTCTGCGGTTGTATTCTCTGGAGCTGCTTCTACAGATACAGGATTATGTAAAATTCCGTTAGCTAATTTTTTAATCTCCTTAGAAAATGTAGCAGAAAACAATAAGTTCTGTCTTTGCTTAGGTAGTAACGCCAGTATCTTATTGATATCTCTCTGAAAACCCATATCTAGCATTCTATCTGCTTCATCCAATACTAGAATTTCAGTTTTTGCCAAAGAAAGTGCTCTTTGATTATGTAAATCTAATAAACGACCAGGAGTAGCAACTAATATATCAACTCCATTTCTTAAAGATCTGATCTGTGGATTGGCATTTACACCACCAAAAACTACCATAGATCTTAGATCTACAAATTCGCTATATGCTTTTACATTATCCAATATCTGAGCAGCTAACTCTCTGGTTGGAGTTAATATCAAAGCTCGAATCGGTCTTTTTCTAAAATGTTGTTCCTCAGATAATATTTGAAGTATTGGTAAAGTAAAACCTGCTGTTTTTCCAGTTCCTGTTTGAGCTGATGCTAATACATCTTTTCCTTCTAAAATTGGTGGTATTGCTTTTTCCTGAATTGGAGAAGGAACAGTATATCCTTTTTTATCGATTGCTTTTAATAAAGCATCGGATAATCCTAATGAATTAAATGACATATAAATTGTTTAAGAAATAACAATCTATTACGTTATGCCATTTCTGAATGCAGCAGCAAAGGTACATCTAATTTTTAGATACTACTTCGCTTATACGTTTGTTAATTAATGGAGAACCTCTGTTTTAATTTTATATTGGTAAAACTTCCAAAAATCTTCTATCGATAACAAAATGTTATGTAGTTTTATAAAAATTAAAAGAGTTATGAGTAAATCAGGATATCCAGGGCTTTTTGATAGAGTAAAAGCAGTAATTGTAGATTCTATAGTTTTAATCATATTCATGATCATTATCACTGATATTTTTTCTACTCTAGAAAATGTACATGATAACTCCAGAATAATTGCTTTTTTATTCATATTTCTTCTTTACGATCCAATATGTACCAGTATTTTTGGAGGTACTATAGGTCATAACCTTATTTGAATAAGAGTAAAAAGAGAAAACAATACTGAAAAAAACATTTTATTTCCTTTAGCTTTTCTTAGATATCTTGTCAAAGCTTCATTAGGATGGATTTCGCTATTATCGGTTATGAGTAATGAAAAGAGACAAGCAATACACGATTCAATGGTCAAGTCTGTGGTGATTTATGAGAAATAAAAAAGAATAATTCTTACCCTAAAAATTCGTTAAGCCTAAACGGTCAATATCAAATCTTATAGTATATTTGACAAACGTTAATCAAGAATGCAATTCAGACACCCAGAATTTCTTTATGCTTTATTTGCACTTGTTATTCCTATTATAGTTCATTTATTTCAATTACGTCGTTTTCAGAAAGTATCCTTTACTAATGTGCAATTTCTAAAAGCGGTTACAACACAGACGCGTAAAAGTTCTCAGATTAAAAAATGGTTAACACTTCTCGCGCGATTATTAGCACTAGCAGGGCTCATTATCGCTTTTGCTCAACCGTTTTTAGCTTCGGAAGAAATCGTTGGTAAAAAAAGTGAAACGGCAATTTACCTAGATAATTCTTTTAGTATGCAAGCCAAAGGCTCTAAAGGTCCTTTGTTACAGAGAGCTATCCAAGAGTTACTGAATGTATTACCAGAAGATGAAACGATCTCTATATTTACGAATACCAAAACATTCAAAGATGTTAACAAAAAAGACATTCAGAATGATTTACTTCAGCTGGAATACACATCTAATCAGATACCATATAGTGCAGCATACCTAAAAGGAAAACAACTTATTGGAAATGCTCCAGAAACTATTAAAAGGATTATTATGGTTTCCGATTTTCAGCAAAAAAATGAAGCTTTTGATCTGCCTTTTGATGCTGAAACCGAAACAAATTTTGTACAATTACAGCCAGTAAACCGTGAAAATATTTCGATAGATAGTCTTTCATTACAACGTAATACAAATAATGAATTAGTTCTTAACGTTCTTGTCAGCAATACAGATGCTAATGGCGATAATGTGTCTCTTGCATTTTATAATGACGAAAAATTATTAGCAAAAACCTCTGTTACAGTCCCTAAAAACGGGACAGCAAGTACTCAATTTAAAATTGATGATAACAGTAAAATAAATGGACGTATTGTATTAGAGGACCCTGCCTTAACCTTTGATAACTCTAGATATTTTACGATTAATACACCAGAAAAAATTAAGGTATTAGCCATCAATGAAGCAAACGATCGTTTTATAAAAAACATCTATACCATTGACGAATTCTTTCTAACAAGTACCGTATTAGAAAAGTTAAATTATAATGATATTAGTAATTCTAATCTGGTGTTAATTAATGAAATAAAACAAATTCCAGTCTCATTAATCAATGCGCTGAAATCATTTAAAGATCAAGGTGGTACAATATGCTTCATTCCTGCTACGGATGGTAATATCGTTTCATACCAGCAACTGATCAATAGCTTTTCTGAAGAAAGCTTATTAGAATTAAATATACAAGAAAAGAGAATAACCAGTATTAATTTTTCGCATCCTTTATACAGAGGGGTTTTTGACAAAAAAATAACTAATTTTCAATATCCTAAGGTAAATTCGTTTTATAGAACGAATTCTGATAATAGTATTTTATCTTTCGAGGATCATACGCCTTTTTTATACAAAACAAATTCTTTATACATATTCACAGCATCAATTAATAATGAGAATTCTAATTTTAAGAATTCGCCACTAATCGTTCCTACCTTATATAATATTGGCAAACAAAGTTTACAACTTTCTGACATATCTTATACTATAGGACAGACAAATACCTATGATATCCCAATATCTTTAGGGCAGGATGGAATATTATCTTTAGAATCCAAGGAAGAAAGTAATATTCCGCTCCAACAAAGCTTTGCTACTAAAGTTAGGATTACAACGGATGAAGTACCAACGAAAGCTGGAATATACGCGCTAAAAGATAAAGAAGAACTTATTCAAAATGTAAGTTACAATTACGATACCTCAGAAAGTGATTTACAATATTACAATCTTTCTACTACCCCTGAGTATGTGGTCAATGATTCTATCACATCCTTATTTGAACAAATAAAAGAAGATAGTAGTATTCATGAACTTTGGAAATGGTTTATTATTTTTGCTTTGATTTTCTTATTAATTGAAATCCTATTATTAAAATATCTCAAATGAATCTCTTATTAAAGGCTGCAACCATTATTGATCCTTCATCTCCCTTTCATAATCAAACGGTAGATATTCTAATCGAAAATGGAATCATAAAGGATATTGATGCTTTGATTGAGGCGAAAGAAAATGTAGAAGAAATTAAACTAGACACACTACATGTATCACAAGGGTGGTTTGATAGTAGTGTCAGTTTTGGAGAACCTGGATATGAAGAACGAGAAACTATAAGCAATGGATTAACTGTTGCTGCTAAAAGTGGGTTTACCAGTATAGCTATAAACCCAAACACCTTACCAATCACAGACACAAGTTCTTCTGTAGGATTTCTAAAGGGAAAAGCACTACAGAATCCTGTGAATCTACACCCTATTGGATCCTTAACAACAAAATCCGAAGGTATCGATATGGCAGAGCTGTATGATATGAAACAAGCTGGAGCTATAGCTTTTGGAGATTATAAAAAATCTGTTAGAAATCCGAACTTGCTTAAGATAGCCTTATTATATGCACAAAACTTTGATGGACTGGTACTTTCTTTTCCGCAGGATAATAGTATTGCCGGAAAAGGTATCGTAAATGAAGAAGAACAAAGCACATTACTCGGGCTAAAAGGAATTCCTGCACTAGCAGAAGAATTACAAATCTCCAGAGATCTTTTCTTACTGGAGTACACTGGAGGGAAGTTACATATTCCAACAATATCCACCGCTAAATCTGTTCAATTAATTAGAGAAGCTAAAACGAATGGATTACAAGTAAGCTGTAGTGTTTCTGTACATCATTTATCCCTTACCGATGAAGAGCTAACTACTTTCGAAACTAATTATAAAGTATTACCTCCATTAAGGACTCAAAAAGATGTAAATTCTTTACTAGAAGGTGTTAAGGATGGAACTATCGATATGGTAACCAGTGATCACCAACCTATGGATATTGAACATAAAAAGGTGGAATTTGATAATGCCAAGTATGGAACTATTGGGTTAGAAAGTGCATTTGGAATGCTAAACAATATTCTAAGTATTGATCAAACTATAGCATTACTTACGAAAGGAAAATTAATTTTTGGAGTCGAAAGTGTTTCTATTGATAAAGGAAATAAAGCTGACTTATCCTTATTTACACCAAAAGGTAGTGCGACATTCGTAGAAAAACATATACTATCAACTTCTAAAAATAGTGCCTTCATAAATAAAACTATAAAAGGAAATGCTTATGGAATTATTGGAAACGGTCAGTTAGTATTAAAATAAAATAGTGTTTTATCAATTCCTATTAAATTAGAACCAAAATAATCTGGTCACCTATCACAGATTTCTCTCTTTAATAGCATAACAAAAATGAACAACAAACAATAACATCAATCATGGAGTCAGATTACGAAAAACAAGGAAAAACAGCCGCTGTTATCTCATACATTACCATTATCGGAACAATTATAGCTTTTTTTATGAATCAAGATGACAAAAATACGTTTGCCAGTTTTCATATAAGACAAGCATTGGGTATTAATATTGGCTTTTATTTATTAGGTGCACTAGTAAGTATGTTTGATTCATGGATAATTTCATCATCATTTTACATCTTTATATTTGTTCTTTGGGTTTTTGGTTTGATAACAGCTATAAAGGAAGAACAAAAAACTGTCCCAATCGTTGGTCATTATTTTCAACAGTGGTTTACTTTCATCAAATAGACTCCTCACCTATATTTTATTCAACAGCAAATTTAGTGAGTTTTAGATCCACTGATAATACTAGGACTAATATTATTGAATCATTTTCTGATTGCACTAAGTACCGATAGCCTCCATCCTGATCCATTAAATCAAATTCTGAAAATTTACCTTGATCCTCTAAGGTTTTAGTTAAAAATTCTTTTACTTTATCAATAGTAAAAGTAGCTTGCAAATCAGTAGAGAATTGATCAAAAACTTTTTGCGCATCATTCGAGTTATATGAATCAATTATGGTTTTCATTGTGTTTTCATAATCAACATCAGATTGAGCTACACATATATGTAAACAAAATAACAAACCAAAATACATCAATTTTTTCATAACAACATTAATTTAAAAAAGGTTTTAAGAAAAGGGAATATTCCACTTATTTTATCAAAAATAAGTATTAATACGTATTTAACAAATAAGAATTACACAATTTTAAACCGGATGTACTAAGAATTTCAAAAATATATTCAAAAAAAATCCTGATAAATGTTATTTGTCAGGGTTTTTTGAATACACTATAATTAGCATACTTATTGAGTCAGTTTAGGGTTCCATTTAAGTAAATTAGGTTTAATTACTAACTGAACCCATCCCCAGTTTTGTAATCCACTTGGATTGGGTTGATTTTTCAGAAACTCCATTCCTTCTCCAGCGAACATTTGAGAATATCCAACTTTTATTGAAGCATAGGGCAGTAATTTTTGTGTAAATACAATATCCACTTCCGTTCCAAGGTATTTGTCAGCTTCTGATCCATCTGTATCATCTATAAGAGTAGCTGCTGATGAGAAATAATGTCCTTTGACAAGAAGACTTGAGGATTTTCCAAGTTTAAAATTCGCTTTGGCATATATATCAGTTAAACCAACAGAGTTTGCGTGGTTTCCAACATAAAAGTAATCCATATATCCGTTAAACTTATGATTGGTTCCATAGAGAGGAAAGAAAGAATAGTTTTTTCCATCTGTTTCGTTCTGATCTGTGCCACTTTGGATTTCAAAACCTCCTCCAATACCAACTGAACCAATTTTTCCATTGGCTTCTAGTCCAACTAAATATGCAGAAAGATCAGTGGATGGACTTGCAGCATCGCTGACGTCGGGACCTTCTCCTGCTTGAAGATAAGCATTTAAAGCAAGACCTACTTCTCCAAATTTAAACTTAGAGTGTGTTCCAAATGTATGCGTATGATAGAATCCATCTGTAGCGGCTCCATTTATTACATTCTGAAATGTATTATTTAGTGCTAAAAAGCTAAGCGTTGCTTTTTCTGAAGCCTTCCAGGTTAAATGTGCATACTCCATAGCTTTATAGCTAAAAAAACCAGTAACATTATATATAGTTCCTGTTTGATTACCAGGAAGTGCATCTAAATCATTTTGACTAAATGCAAAACCAAGATCCAATTTGATTTTTTCGTTTCCATATCTTATCAAAGCTAAATCGTGAAAACGACCTTGTAATGCCCAGTCTAAACCACCTAAGATTCTCTGATCATCATATGATATCATTTGTCGACCTACTTTAGTAGACCAACCTTTTCCAAAAGCCAAAGATGCCCAGGCTTCTGCAATTTGCAAATTATTATTAGCATCATTATCCAGAATCTGTCTAGTATCTCCCCATACTCTAACATCCTGAACACTAAAATGAGCTTTGAATTTTTCGGAAGCATATCCGAATTTTAGCCTAGCTCTCTGCTGCACAAAAGCTGCAGGATCTGCTCCTTGTGGAACTAAACTATTGAATCCGTGACGATATTCAAACCGATCTCTAAAATCTAAATCAATACTTAATTCCTGAGCTTTTACCACACACGTTAATAGCACAGTACATAATAATAATTGTAATTTTATTTTCATATTTAGTAAGTTTTTAAAAGTTCAAACAAAAAAAATACGCATTAAAAATTTTCATTAAAATACGTATTTTTCCCCGTTTTATTAACAGTATTATGTAATAATCTATATCTTAACTTTTTCGTACAAGCTAGTTACTGCATTAAAAGCTTTCGTTAAATCGTTACTAACCTTATACATCTCTAAAGGCTTAAACCCTTGATTAACAAGTTTTTCCTTGTTATTTTTTACGTACTCCCATTTTGACATAGCTAATCCTAACTTCTCGTCAATTTGTTCATTATTAAAATTAGATATAAGTAACATTGTAATAGCTCCGTCAAGTTCATTAAAAACATTATTAAGCATTTGCTCAGAATTTTTAGTCTTCAACGTAGTTTGATTAGCAAAATAATATAATGCTAATCTTTGAGAAAGCATACGCTGTCTCCCAGCCATGTCTATCATCTTTTTAAGCTCTAAATCAGATTCACTTGAACCATCATCCTCTAGTAGATTTGCATCATTTTGATTGGCTCCTTTTGATTCTACAATAACAGCAGATACTACATCATTCGTTGCTTTTAATAAATCTGTATTTAAATCTATAATTTTTTTTGCATTATCGTAATTTGGAGTAGTTTCAATAAGTTTCTTAAACTCTACCCAGATAGCGTCTACCTCGGCTATTCTGTCTTTAGTTACTTTATAACCAGAATTTTGGTTTATAATACCATTTTGTTTTTCGAAAATAATTTTACTGGTTAAGAGATCTCTTTTTGCTTTTGTATCACTAGGATTCTCTACCAAATACAAATAAGATTTAGCCATTTTTTGACTTAGCATACGTTGCTTACCTGAAATATTAACCGCTTTATTGAAGGTTAGCATTCCATATTTTACACTTTGTTGGGCATTAATAGTGTTTGTACTAGATACTATCATTCCTATCAGAAATAAAAGCATTATAGATCGTAGCGTTAAATTTTTTTTCATTTTTTTTCTTTTAATTGTTTAAATTTATTTTTAATACTCTTCTAGGGATAATTGAGTAATTTTATTATCTGAGGATAATTTTAATATTAGAATTGTTGATGAATTTTCGAACTCGACTAAGTAACGCTTGCTTCCTTGATCATCCATCAAAAAAGAAGATTCTCCTATAGTTCCTTTTTTAGCTTGATTATCAGCAATAAAACTTTGCACCTTATCTAGGGTAAATGACGATTGTAAATCCGAAGAGAATAACTCGAAAAGTTTATTAGCATCCTTTGCATTATATGCATCAGATATTTTTGTGATAGTCATTTGATAACTATCTTCTGTCTGTGTAAAACTAAAACAGATACACAGTAATAATAAGTAGGTGATTTTTTTCATGAAGTCTGGTATTTGGGATTAAATGATTAAAATTATTTTATAAGGATTTAACCTATTTTGTTATTTACTTTTAAAGAGTAATAACTTAAGGCAAAACTATTTTTAAAAATTGATCAGAACATTTATCTTCGATGAAATGCATTTTTAATAAGTCTATTTGAAATTTATCCTAAGTTCAATGGAATAAACTATCACAAACCACTATATTTTGAAATTATACTATAAATAAAACATATTTATAGTTTCACAATTTCGAAAGAAACAAATTCATTTTGACACCATTAAATTCAATTATCAACGATTAAATGCATTTTGTTGATTTTTTAATGTGTTACATAAAAAATTATTCAGGGAATATGTAGTCAATAATATTTCAAAATGGAGTAATAATAAAAACCCATTTATTTTATTAAAAAAAATAGATTCTTTTTTAAAATCGATACGGTTTTATTTGTAATATGCAATTTCAAAAAAGAATCTATTTTTTATTTAAATAATTGATTTTCAAATATTTTTGAAACGTATTAAGGAAGTATTCATTTTTCATAAATTGTAGGGTTTAGTTATTCAAATATAAATCAATGATACGGTTAAACCGTAAAATTATTATGTTTTTAACATATTTTACATTTTGTTTAACCCATTAATAAATTAGAATTTCTTTCCAAAACAATTATAAAACAACATATTTTTAAGCCAAATCAATCCAACAAAATTTGTAAGAATATTCAGCAAGTATCACTAATAAATGATTATTTAGATCATATACTAAGAACGACTGATGATAGTTTAGTAAAAATAGATTTTTAATTTTATGAAAAGAACCCTTAAAATAATTTCTAAAATATTAATTATAATATTCTTAACACTATCAACCCAAGTTGGAGGAGCTATCTATTTAATAACCGAATTGATCATTAAAAAAACTATCCGAAACTATCGTTTAATAAAAGTTGGGATTTTTATTGTAACATATCTAATAATAACATTTACAGTAGTACCTTATGTTGCTCCTGCTTTCGGAAGAGAAAAAATAAAAAACAATGATTTAATAGCGCCCTGCACTATATTCACAACCCTCTGTAATAGAAATTACGTCACTCCAGAACTGAATATTTCTTTACAAAAAATTTCAAAATCTATTAGCAAGAAACATAATGGAATAAAATTAATATATCTTGATGCTAATTTTCCATTCATAAATGGATTTCCATTACCTCCCCACCTAAGTCATAATGATGGCAAAAAAATTGATATTTCTTTCATTTATACAAATATTAAAGGAAAGGTTACTAATAAAAAACCCGCGCTTTTGGGTTATGGTATTTATGAAGGCCCAAATCCAAGAGAATATGATCAAATTGAAGCGTGCAAGAAAAGAGGGTATTGGCAATATGATTTCGCAAAATATTTAACCCTAGGAATTTCAAATAATCAACTTAAGCTTTCGGAAAAAGCAACAAAAGATTTACTTTTGGAAATTGTAAATCAACAAAAGGTGGGAAAAGTTTTTATTGAACCTCATCTTAAAAGTAGATTAGGAGTACATAATCTTAAAATACGATTTCATGGATGTCAAGCAGTACGGCACGATGATCACATACATTTACAACTAAAATAGAGCTACACGAACTTAGTGCGATATAAAAATAAGTAATATGGAAATTAAAACTTTATCATTACATCATATCATTAAAAAACCTGCCACAAAAAAAGATAAAACTCCTGTTTTATTTATGTTTCATGGGTATGGTAGTGATGAAAATGATTTATTTTCATTTGCCTCTGAGCTTCAGGATGAATTATGCATTATATCGGTTAGAGCTCCGTATCCGATGCAACCATATGGTAATGCTTGGTACGCCATTTATTTTGATGACGCACAAGGAAAATTTAGTGATGATAAGCAAGCCGTAGAGTCCCGGGATAAAATAGCAAATTTTATAGATGAAGCTGTTGCGGCTTATGGTCTAGATGCCAGTAATGTTACATTACTTGGTTTTAGTCAAGGTACAATTCTAAGTTATGCCGTAGCACTTTCCTATCCTGAAAAAGTAAAAAATATTGTAGCACTGAGCGGATATCTAAATGAAGATATTCTCAAAGAAAATTATGAGCATAATGATTTTTCAAAACTTAATTTGTATTGCTCGCACGGGAGTGTTGATCAAGTGATTCCGATAGATTGGGCTCGCAAAGCTCCATTAAAACTTACTGAACTCGGAATACAAACATCCTTAAATGAATTTCCTGTAGGTCACGGAGTAGATCCCCGTAATTTTTATCAGTTTAAAGAATGGCTAGGTAAACACCTTTAGAAATATAAAGAAAATCATACTAAGTAATAGTTTTTTTCGTTCAGATAGAGTCACTTATCTTAAAACTCTAAAAATGAAAACGCTAACCTCTCCATTTGTTTTCTTATTCTTTTTTTTTACCATTTTTACTACGGCACAAATCACGTATGAAGCTGCGTTCCCTAATGTAGATTTCGAATTCCCTACAGAAATACAGTCTCCCGGAGACGGAACAGATCGCATGTTTATTGCAGAACAACGAGGAAGAATTAAAGTATTTCCTAGAAATAACAATGTTAATCCTAATGAAGTAGAGACATTTTTAAACATCACTGATCGTGTTAGATTCAGAGATGGTCAAGAAGTAGGTTTTTTAGGGCTAGCTTTTCATCCTGATTATAGTACCAACGGATATTTCTATACATATTATACGACAAATAGTCCAGTAGCTGGTATTGCCGTAAGAATGGTGCTTTCTAGGTTTACAGTAAGTGCTACGAATCCTAACTTTGTAGATCCAGATAGTGAACTGGTCATTTTTCAGTTTGATAAAAACCAAAACAATAGCAACCACAATGGTGGTAAAATCGCTTTTGGATTAGACGGGTACCTTTATATTTCTATCGGTGACGGCGGCGGCGGAAATGATCCCGAAGGTAATGGACAAAATAAGAATACTGTTTTCGGAAGTATTCTCCGTATTGATGTGGATTTAGATGGAAACAATCCTTTAGAAACTAATTCAGATTTACCAAACGGCAATTACGAAATCCCTAGTGATAATCCTTTTGTAGGTATAAGCGGATTGGATGAAATATATGCCTATGGAATAAGAAATACCTGGAAATTTTCTTTTGATAATGTAACTGGAAGACTTTGGGGTGCTGATGTAGGTCAGGGAGCTTTTGAAGAAGTAAACATCATTGAAAATGGTAAAAATTATGGCTGGAGTCGATTCGAAGGAAATTCTGTCGCCAATAGCACTGTTACCATTACCGAACCAACTGTTTTTCCAGTACATGTCTACAACCGTAATCAAGGAGATCGTTCTATAACAGGAGGCTATGTGTATAGAGGTTCAGAAATTACTAGTTTAAGTCCAGATATAAGTTCAAAATACATTTTTGGGGATTATGTAAGCGGAAGAGTTTGGGTATTAGATTATAATCCATCAACCGGAACTTCTAGTAGTACACTACTCTTTAATACATCTGGTGAGTTTGTCTCTTCTTTTGGAGTTGATAAAAATGGAGAATTGTACTTTAGTGATTACGGAGATAATGCTCAAATATATAAACTGGTAGATGGCACATCGACCCCTTCCGGAACTGCGGTAAATGGTATTGGACAGTGGGAAGAATTGAATCAAGGAATCCCCAATGGAATTGTACAATCTGTAGTTACGGATACGAACGGTGATGTATACCACGCAGGAACCTTTACTCAAGCAGGAAACATAACTGCTAATAATATTGCAGTATGGAATGAAAATTCTGGCTGGAGAACATTAAGCACGGGATCCAATGGAACTATTAATGCTCTTAAAATTGCACCAAACGGAAATTTATATGCTGGCGGAGCTTTTACAGAAATTGGAGGCGTTTCTGCTCAAAATATCGCCATGTGGGATGGGAGTAACTGGTCTCCTCTAAGGTCAGGGGTTGATGGAACCGTAGCAGCATTAGAAATTGATACTAACAACAATGTATATATTGGTGGAGTTTTTGAAACTGTAAATGGAAATACCGTACGAAATATAGCTTTATGGAATGGAACAAACTGGCTAGCATTAACGGATGCTGCAAGTGGAGTATCAGGGACTAATAATGAGATTCGATCTTTGGTATTAGACAGTGATGGGACACTTTATGTCGGAGGGAATTTTGATGAAGCAGGAAACAATACTGCCAATAGAATTGCTACTTGGAATGGGATTAGCTGGGGAACATTAGGTACCGGAACCAGTGGTTTTGTAGAAGCAATCGCCATTACTCCAACCGAAGTGTTTATAGGTGGTAACTTTTCTATTGCTGGAGGTCAGACTGTAAACCGTATTGCTAGATGGAATAAGAACACTGCTAGTTGGTCTGCCTTAGACAATGGTGTAAATAACATTGTGAATTCACTAATTCACGATGGAAGCAACTTATACGTTGGTGGAGCTTTTGATACTGCAAATATTGATAATAGTAATAGTATTATTGTAAATAATATAGCAAGATGGAACGAAACTAATGGCTGGGAAGCTTTAGGTACCAATACGAATGTGGGTGTAAACATTAAAATCAATACCATAGATTTTGCTTCTGATAGTGACGGAATAGATAAAATTTTTGCAGGTGGAAACTTTTCAAGTGCTGGAGTAATCGATACTAACAATACGGCAAAGTGGGTTTCTGGAAATATCCTAAGTATTCCCGACCTTACAGATCAGCAAATAGTTTATCTCTACCCTAACCCTACTACAGGAATAGTGAAACTTCCAAGCGTGAATGATTGGATACTTATAAATAATTCTGGTAAAATTATGAATAAAGGTAGAAGTGCAGCTCTTGATATATCCGGATATGCAGTTGGGATGTATTTTTTAAAAATAAAAAATAATAATACCTTAAAGATCATCAAAAAATAATATTAAAACTCTAACGATATTTATTATTCAACCTAATATAATCCAGAATAATAGGTGTAATATTTTATGCTCTTGAAATTCAGATAACTTCTCGTTTTGCTGTGAATATATATTACTTTTGTTTAAATAATTATTTGATAGTATTTATATATTCTTTCAATCTTTCTCCAATAAAATAGTTCCACCCTCCCAAACAACTTTCTCTAGTAAATTCTGGAATATTAGATGGAAAATCTTCAGTTACGTTAAGAGATAGCTTAAGTGTTGTTTTATCCTGTTTATCAAATAGTTCAAAAGTTACTGAAGCGTCACCGGGATATTCTTCATATTGCCAAGTATAGGTGATTTTTTTATTCGGTATAGCTTCGATAACTTTCCAACAATGCGTGTAGTTTCTATCTTCTACTTGTACCAAAAATTGAGTCTGGAACCCCACTTCTGGCTTAAATGATTCAATATTATCAAAAAACCAAAGTCTCATTTCTTTTACATCGGTTATTGCTCTCCAAACCTTATCAACTGAAACTGTAAAAGTCTCCTCAACGGTAATAGGTGCATCCGTAGTTTTCATAACATTCCTATTTTAGTGAATCAATAATTTATATTGATTCACTAAAATAGGAATGTTATATATATTTACAAAACGTTATTATAGCACTAAAATTGATAAAATTCTTCAAACAACATCTCATGAGAGCTTTACTTTTTATCACATCTATTTTATTCTTATTTTATGCTTGTGTTCCTACTAAAATAGCACCTAATATTAAAGAAGATAAGGTAATGGTTGCCAAAAAATTCAAAAAAGGACTTCCGAAAAGGAACTCTTTTATTTTTGAAGACCCAAAAAACGCTAATGAATTCTATCAATATATCAATCAAAAATTTAAATTGAACGATGAAGACGTTCAATGGAATGTTCCATTCACAGTAAATGATGCAGAATATTACCTTTCTTTTTATGAAGTAGAAAGAACCACAAAAACAATCAATTTAGCTCCATTGGTTATAGATGCAGCTTTAGAACAAAATGACCATACTCCTGTTCTTGAAGAATTATATACCAGTCGCAGTGGAAAGTGGTATGTAGTTCTTACAATAAATGATAAAGATTTTATGGACCCTCTTAAAGAAAACTATCCTAATAGAGATGAAATAGTAAAATTTCTTAAACAACTTAGAAAAGAATATTTATCCACTAGTCATTATAAATCTTTGTTTTTCAAAAAATAAGAATATAACGGAGTCATCTATAGTTATAACCTGGATTATTGTTTAAAATATTTTATTCTATCGGTATATAAAAGTCTACCAAAAACTTATTTTCCGGATGTTCTCGGAAATCATTGTGATATATTTCAAAAGGGGTTTCTTTGGATTTTTTAAACCCTTGTTCACTCATCCATACAAAAAGACTACTCCAGGATTTTTCGAAATCATTTGGCATAATTTCAAATCGCCCTACAATATTTCTTCCTTTTTTGATTGTAAGCGGAATAATTTCACCTTCAGCAATCGCTGGCTTCACCATTAACATACAAATACTCATTCGCACTTTATCTGGTGAAGTAATTTTAAAACTATCATGAAACACTCTTCCCATTTTTGTTTCAGGGTTTTCCATCACTCCTTTAGATCTGCCCCATTGTATTAATTTTTCAAAAACGTTTTCGATTCCATTTATTCCAATATGAGTAATACTAGCAAAATGTAAATCAGAGATTTCTTTAACTTCAATTTTTGCATTCATTTTAATCCAATTTATATGATTATTAATATTGCAAATGTATTTTTCGAAAATTGAATTCTCTTGCCCGATCTTGCTTTCTCCTTTACCAATCTTGCTAAATTTGCTTGGAAGTTGTTTTCGAAATTCTGTAGGGCTAACTCCGTAAAATTTTTTGAATGCTCTAGTAAATGAAGAATTACTGCTAAAACCATATTGAAGTGATAATTCTGTAATGTTTACCTCTTTTTTATGCATTAATATAGAAGCCATTTTTTCAATACGCTTCCTATTTATATAGATATTTAATGTTTCTCCAATTACTGCTTTAAAAATCCTGTGAAAATGAAACGGTGAATACATCGCTACATCTGAAACAATATCCAAGGATAAATTAGAATCTAAGTATTCATCAATAAATTGCAATGTTAAATTGATTCGATTGATGTATTCTTTATTTATTTTTTGCCTGGATTTCATTTAAAAATATATAACAATCCTAAATGTATAATTTTAACAGTTTACATTTTAGTCAAGATTTCTTTATGTCGATAAATGTAATAAATGAATAGTATTGGAATAACATTCAATCCAAAAAAATCATTCATAGTATATATTGGGCCAAGAATAAACGACGCTCCAGGTGTTAAATTAAAGGAGAAACTTAACTCATTTAGAAACGAACTTTCAATGATGACTCCTGCCGAAATACCTGTATAATATTTCAGTGTGAAACCTAAAAATTGAAACCTTATAATTTGAAGACTTTGATTAATTACACATAAAAATGCTCCATATTTTTTTTGTTTCAAAAACAAATAACCTCCAACAATCGAGAAAAAAACCAACAATACTAAAAATACTTGAGCCCAAGCAACCATCCTAAAATCAGAAAGAAAAATGGACATCAAAAACAAAAACAATCCTCCTAATATTTGATAAACACCGATAATCTTCGGGACAAACTTTAGAATATTCTGTTCATATTTTTTATCTAATTTCTTCAACTCTTTCTTTTTCTATCTCCTGTTGAAATTTTGAAATTTCTAAACCTCTAGATTTTGCAATATCAATAACTGCATCAATGGCATCTTTTTGATATTTATTGCTATTTTCAAGGACATGCATTAATTCATCATCTGACAAACCGTTCATTTTATTCTTAAAAACCTTTTTACTCATAAATATCGATATGCTTAAAAATTATTTGAAAGGTAAAAGATACAATGAAACATTATCAAAATTGAATCCCTACCTTCTCTATAACCGCAGAATTCCATTCAAATTTCACAATCAATACTTTCTCTTTTTCATTCCAATCCACATCAACTGTCTTATCGCCAACCTTAACTGATACTGGAGTTGTTTCAATACTATGAATAAGCAATGATATTACACGAGAGCTCGTTTTATAATTAGTCCCTGTATTAGCTTTAAAATCTATAGACAGTTTGTTATCAGTATTCTTACTTTCAAAATTCAATATTTCATATTTCTCTTTTTCATACGCATTCGGAGTTTTACCATCATCATCATATAGCTTCCCATAACTACTTTTTACATTAGCATCATAATAATAATGTAAGATAAGCTCCTTAGTACTATAAGCTTCCGTATTCTGAACAGTTGCAACCATTGGAATAAATGAACCTCCTTTTACAAATACAGGGATATGATCTTTTGCAGTTTCCACTGTAATATATCTTCCACCTTCATATTTTTGAGCAGTAAAGAAATCATACCAATTAGATTCTTTAGGGAAATACACATCTTTTGATACTACTCCTGATTTTACAATTGGAGACACTAAGAAATTATCACCCCATAAATAAGTATTAGATACTGTTTGTAATTCTTTGGTATCAGCATCTTCAAAAAACAGTGGTCTCATTAATGGAATACCTGTTTGATTGTTTTCAAAAGCTAAGGTATAATTGTATGGAAGCATTTGATATCTAAGTTCAATACTCTTTTTAGCCAGTTCTTTTGTCTTTTTATCATGAAAAACAGGTTCTGGAGCAATATGCTCCTGTGCATGAGGTCTATAAATAGGCTGAAAAACTCCGTACTGTAACCAACGTGTATATAATTCAGCGTCAAATTTTTCTCCACCTGCAAATCCGCCAAGATCCGAATGCATATATCCTAATCCTTGAATCCCCATTGATAACGCTATCTCTGTTTGTGGTTGTAATCCGCCCCAACTTCTACTAACATCTCCTGACCAAGGAATCATACCAAACCGTTGCGATCCTGAATAACCAGCTCGCATTAAAATAAATGGACGTTGTTCAGGGAAATCTTTTTGATAGCCTTCTTGCATTAATTTTGCCCAATCGTGACCATAGATGTTATGTACTTCATCAGCCGATCCAGTAGCGTGCAATAATGCTGAAGGGTGTACTTCTGGTTCCCCTAGATCTCCCCACCATCCTGCTACTCCATACTCCTGAGTATAGGTTTTATAGATATTCCAAAACCAATCTTTTCCTTTTTGATCATAAATATCTATAATTCCTGTATTACCAAAATAGAAATCAAATCTAAAAGGATTACCTAAAGAATCTTTTCCTAACACTTTTTTAGCTACCGCTTCTTCCCATTTTTTAGATGTTGATAAAACAAAAGGTTCCGTAATTAATACTGTTTTTACTCCCTGATCACTAAAGTCATTGATCATTTGTTTTGGGTTAGGGAATGAATCTTTAAGAAACTCAAAATTCCCCATATGTCCCTTCATATCTTTTCCGAACCAATAAATATCCAAAATTACTGCATCTAAGGGAATAGAATCATTCTTAAACTTTGCAATTGTCTCTTTGGTCTCTTTTTCTGAATGGTATCCAAAACGACTGGCAAAATTACCAAAAGCCCATCTAGGCGGTAATGGTTGTTTACCCGTTAAATCTGTATACTGATCCATCAAATCTTTCCAATCGTCACCTGCTACAACCTGATATGTCTTTCTACCACTGATGGTTTCATAACTTAAGGTATTATCTTTTTTACTATCAATATCCAGAAACCCAATAGGCGCATTATCAAAATGAACAGCGTATGTCTTAGAAGATAATACCAATGGCATTGTATAATTCATTAATTCAGAACGGGTCTCGTACCCATAATGTGCTTTGTTATATAATTGCAATCGATTCCCTCTTCTATTCATTCCTACTACCCTTGCTCCTGCTCCATAAATAACTTCTTCTTTATCTAAATTGAAATTCAGAATTTCTGTAGAATCAGTTTTGAGATACCCTGTTTTTTCAGAAATCAACTCCTTCCCCCTATACGTGTACGCGATATGAAAAGGTTCTTTAGTAATATGAACTTTAATTCCATCAGAACCATACACAATAGTTTTATCAGTCTCAGTTACTTGTGATACTATTCCTTTTTCTAACACCACCGCATGCGATTCTGGATTAAAAATTTCTCCTGTAGGGATAAAAGAAGTTTCTATAATCTTATCAGAATATAATTTGATTATGTATTTCCCATTATCTCTCGAAATTTCGATATATCGATCCTCTTGATAACTATCAATATTAGTAATAAAATCACTTGTAGCTGTTTTACAGGAAAGCATAAAAAAAGTAAGTGTTCCGAACAGGAAAAATGAAAAAAATCTTGATTTCATATATAATGGGTATTTCTGATTTAGATAAGAACCAAATATACTAGAATCCCTTTGGAATAAGGATATAACAACAAACAGTAGTACCGAATTATCGAATTTTCAGTTAAACTAAAGAAACACAAGAAAAATCACAACAGTTTACTACAACGATTTCGTTAGTACAAAGACATCATGTTTTTGCTTAGTAATACAATTCATACAGCGGTTACAGTATCATAAAACACCTAACCATATCCTAATAATTTGTTGAGATAGATGAAACGTTTTGGTAATACTGAAAGGGTACTTTTAGGGTATTAATAACCAATTTAATCTTAATCGTATTACACATGAAAAATCATTCGTACGTTATGACAAATGGATACGGAAAATTAGTTTACTTATCTGTATGTTTAGGTCTGCTTTTTTCTTTTCCTGCTATAGCACAAACCGAAAAAAGCAAAACAGAACCACAAATTGACCTACCTGAAGACAATTATTATGGTCAGGAAATCTATGCAAAAGGAAAAGGTAAATCTTTTGGAAATTTTGGAGATTTATTATTTTCCAGAGCGGTATTAAAAGCTTCAAGTTTTTCAGAAGGACCTACTTCTGGTATTTTTATCGGTGATGAACCAATCAATGAACAAGAGCTTCCTTTTATAAACAAACAACCTATTCAAGGATTCTCTGCCGTATTAAATAATATGGATGGAACCTTTACTGCCATGTCTGATAATGGTTTCGGGAGTATTGAAAACTCTTCGGATTACAACTTACGTCTATACAAAATCAAACCTAGATTTGAAACCTTTTTTAGAAGAGGTGAAGGAGATATTAAGGTGCTGGAATATATAGAATTAAGAGACCCTAATGGATTAGTTCCATTTGCAATTACTAACCATTTTAGTCAAGATAGAATTTTAACTGGTGCTGATTTTGATATCGAATCTATTCAAAGAACAAATAATGGTGATTATTGGATCGGAGATGAGTTTGGCCCTTTCTTATTACATTTTGACAAAAATGGGGTATTATTAGATGCTCCCTATGTTTTACCTGATTTAGAAAACCCTGGTAAAGAATTACGATCTCCACAAAATCCATTTAGTGAAGAAGCAAGTGCTATAAGAGTTATGAATGCAATGAGAGCACACGCGCAAGCTAATGGTAGTAAAGCACCTGTAATGTCACCTTGGTTTGTTATGCTAGACGATAATGATGAGACTACTGTAGTAGGAAGTAGAACAACATCTGCAAATGGTTTGGTCGAAGCATCAAGTGAGTTATTTAATGTCTCTTCATTAAACCGAGCAGGACATCCTGTAGTTGTATATACCGTAAACGATACTTCAACGATGGATCGTCTATTGGATTTAGATTTACAAGGAATCATTTCTGATCGTCCAGATCTCCTATTAGAAGCTGTACAAAACTTTGATAAAGATCAAGATGGACGTGCTGATTATATGGATGCTAACGGTCTTATCGATGTTTCCCTTTTTGATGCACAAGGCCATAGAGGAGCTAGAAACTTACGCCCAGAAAACACATTACCTTCTATGGAAGCAGCTTTAGACTACTTGATGCCTACATTAGAAACAGATTGTGGAATTACTCTAGATGGAATACCTTTATTAGATCACGATCCACATATAGAAGCAGCAAAAACCAGAAAAGTGGATGGAATTTCTTATGAATTCGAAGATGAAGTATTAGTAAAAAATCTAACATTAGATAGCATCCAAAAAACTTTTATTGCTGATAAAATATTACCAGGAAGACCTGCTCAGACTAATGACCTCTCATTATCTCCCGTTTCTGTTGCTTTTGCTAATGAAAAAGGATTTATCGATCCCTATATCATGCCATCATTACAGCAATTATTTGATTTTGTAGAATTCTATGTAGCATATTATAAAAACGGTGAAGGATCGTCTGATCCAGAAGCTACAAAACGTTGGATGAATGCTGCTAAGGTTCGTTTCAATATAGAAACTAAGATCAATCCAAGAACAGATCTTGATGATCGCGGGGATGTTTTTTCAGAAAGAACATTTGGTCCAGAAACGTTTACTAATGCAATTGCGGATATTATTGTTGCTAATCAATTAACAGATCGTGCAGACATACAAAGTTTTGATTTTAGAACATTACTACTAACACAAGAACAATATCCTGAAATCAGAACAGTTTGTTTATTTGGTGATTTTCCTAAAGTTGGAGATGCGGGTGATGGTACTAATTTACAAGATCAAAATGGAGAAAATACTCCATGGTTAGCTGGAATGTATTGGCCATATAGAGTAACAAAGTTGGATACACCCTTTAATGTAAAACAGAGCGGTGGTTTTGAGGGGATGGCATTAACTACTGACAACACAACCTTATTACCACTATTAGAAAAACCTTTAGAAGGTAGTAAAAACAATAACTTATTAATTCACGAATTTAATTTAGCGAGTAAATCCTATACCAATAAAAAGTATGAGTACCCACTTAATGAAAGAGCATCTGCTATTGGTGATTTCATTATGTTTAGTGGACAAAGAGGATTAATCATAGAACGTGATGGATCTCAAGGAGATCTAGAAGGATTCAAAGCTATTTATGAAATAGAATTAGATGAAGATTCTACTATGGTTCAAAAACGACTAAATGTTGATTTACTAAAAATCAGAGACCCAAGAAGAATTTCAGAACCTGGTTTACCTGGAGACATAGGAATCGGTAGAGATTTTGCTTTTCCTTTTGTAACAATAGAAAGTGTTGTTGTCCTCAATCCATATTTAATTGGTGTATTAAACGACAATAATTATCCTTTTAGTGTTGGTCGTCACGTAGGTGAAGGATTACCTGATGATAATGAATTTATTCTTATTTGGCTGGATCAACGATTAGGATTACCCTGGTATAATAATAACGGTAATATTTCGAGATTTCAAGATAATGATTTCAAAACTTATCCTAATACTTTTACAGATCAAGTTACTTTCTCTACTACCAATAAAAATATAAACTCTATAGCTATTGATATATTTGATATAGCAGGGAACTTAATAAAAAGAGAGCGTTTTTTGAATACCAATGAGGATGGTTTTCAGTATACATGGAATGGTCAAACAGATAGTGGTACCGAGGTGGCTACAGGGATTTACATTGCAATCATCGAAGCAGAAGGGGAATTCTTTAAGAAAAAGCTGGTAAAAAAATAAAGCCGAAAATTAACCAACTTTCTATTAAGAAAAACCAAAAAAAGACCTGCTAAAAATAAGCAGGTCTTTTTAATATAATTTCAATGTATATTAATTTCTAGGATACAAGAATGATTTCTCAACCTCAAAATCGATTACTCCATCTTTTTTAACATCATAAATAATAAACAACTGCCCCCAATAAACACCATCTGTAAAATCGGCTATTATCCATTTATGATTTAGTAACCGAACCTTATTGATCGCCATATTTCCTTCCATTCCTACAAAAGGAACAATTGGATTATCTGCACCTGCTTTATTTTGACTTATAATCTGATCACTAATTGTCAATGATAATTTTTTAGCATCATATCCTTGCTCTTCAAAATAACTAATAGCCTCTTCATCACTGTCTAATGAGAAATAAGTAAGATCCAATATTTTTTCAATTAATGAATCTTTTTCTAGATCATTAGATTTTAATTCTTCTTCCTTCTCCCCTATTTTTTTTTCTAAATTTTCAATCTTTCCATCATAAGATTCCTTTGCCTTTTTGGCATTCATAAACTGAAACAATACGAACAATATTGAAAAAATAAATAAGTATAAAAATATTCTACTTCGCATATTAAATTGTAATTTTTAGATTATCGTAGGCAATAAAAACGTTTTTTGGTAATTGTTGTTGTACTTCTTCATGAAACCCTAACATATGGCTGATATGTGTCAAATAAGCCCTTTCTGGTTTGATTTCATCAATAAACTCTAATGCTTCTTCCAGGTTAAAATGAGAATGATGCGGTTCTACCCTCAATGCACTTACTACCAAAACCTTAACATCTTCTAGTTTTTTTCTCTCTTCTTCTTCAACAGTTTTAACATCTGTTAAATATGCAAAATCCTTAAATCTAAATCCAAAAACCTGTAACCGATTATGCATTAGATTTATTGGAATCACATCCAGGTTGCCCAGTGCAAATGGTTGGTTAGTTAGTTCATTTTCTATAACACTGGGTGCTCCCGGATACTTATTCTCTGATGAAAATATGTAGCTAAATCTTACTCTTAAAGATTCTAATACTCTTTTGTGCGCGAATACAGGAATATCTCCTTGTCTAAAGAAAAATGGTCTTATATCATCCATTCCCATGGTATGATCTGCATGTTCGTGGGTAAAAACAATTCCATCAATCCTGTCTATATTATTTGCCAGCATTTGTTGTCTAAAATCTGGTCCGCAATCAATTATATATTGATATTCATCCCAAGCGACCATTACTGACACTCGTAATCTCTTATCCTTTGAGTCTTTACTTAAACATACAGGATGTGTACTTCCTATTATCGGAATCCCTTGTGATGTTCCTGTACCGAGAAATGTAATCTCCATATCTTAATTAAGTGAAAGCAAATGTAATTATAATTTTTTTGCTCAAAAAGTAATTCATTTCCTCTACTTATTATTTATATCTATTATAAAATGCAAAAATTAGCATCTAGTTTTTTTTAATAATACTTAATGTATTAGTAACTTTACATAAACAAAAAAAGCCCTTTTCGCTATGCCTATTACTATCATGGGAGACAAAGAATTTGAGTCTGTCCCTTCACTTAAAAGTAAAGCTTTACGAATTAATCTAAACGCTAACATCTATGGTACCTTTGCAGAAATTGGTGCCGGCCAGGAAACAGCCCGTAATTTCTTTAGAGCTGGTGGTGCATCAGGTACTATTGCAAAGGCTATGAGTGCCTATGACAAAGATTTTAGTGATGCCATCTACGGTATAGAAGATGACAAACGTTATGTTACCGAAGCGCGATTAAAAAAGATGCTAAAGCATGAAGTTCGTCTTATAGAAGAACGTATTGCCAGAGAAAAACACCCCAATAAGTTGTTTTTTAGTTATGCTAATACTGTAGCTACTATAGATTTTGCTAAAAAATATAAAGGACACGGTTGGGTAGGTATTCGATATCAAACAAAACCAGACGAAGACTATAATGAGATTATATTACATATTCGTTTTCACGAAAACGATGCCAAGCTACAACAAATGACGCTTGGAGTATTAGGTGTAAATCTTATTTATGGAGCATATTATAAATATGATAATCCAAAAAAACTTTTACGATACCTTTATGATCATTTAGATAAAGATCAAATAGAAATTGATACTATAAATTTTTCCGGGCCTAGGTTTAAGAAAGTTGATAACCGATTAATGAGTTTACAATTGGTTAAAAATGGGATGACAGAAGCCGTAATGTTTGGTCCAGATGGTAACAATGTTTTACCAGCTGCCGTTTTATACAAAAAGAATATTCTCGCTCTTAGAGGAAGCTTTAGACCTGTGACTAAGGTGAATATGGATATTTACAAGAAGTCTCTTAATATGTTCCTGAATGAAAATAAGGTACGTAAGGAAAAAACTATAGAGATTTTTGAAATTACCCTTTCTAATCTTAGAGCAGAAGGAGAAATCGATGAAGAAGATTTTATGTGCAGAGCCCGTTTACTTTGTTCTCTCGGACAAACAGTAATGATCTCTAATTTCCAAGAATATTATAAAGTTGTGGAGTATTTCTCTAACTACACTAAAGAGCGTATGGCGTTATCTATGGGTGTAAACAATTTGGTAGATATTTTTGATGAAAAATATTACAGACATTTAAGCGGTGGTATTCTAGAAGCCTTTGGAAAACTTTTCTTTAAAGATTTAAAAGTATATTTATATCCATTAAAAAATCCTAAAACTGGGGATCTTACTACTAGTGAAAACCTTAAAGTACACCCTAGAATGAAAGAATTATATAAATTCTTTAAACATAATGGAAAACTACAGGATATTGTGGATTATGATCCCACTATTATGGATATATACTCCAGAGAGGTACTTCGGAAAATCCAAGAAGGAGAATCTGGATGGGAAGAACAATTACCTGATCTTATCCCAGAAATGATTAAAGAAAATAACTTCTTTGGTTATAAAGAAACGGAGACCGTCTAAGTAAAAGCTTATTATATATATAAAAACACATACTACATGTAAGAAAAGCTCTAATCATAATTCTACTTTTATATTATGTCCTTTTGTTATAGATGCACAGGAAAACAAACTACTAATTGAGCTAAATAAAATTGATGGAACTCATAGCCAAGTTTCTCATATTATTAAAAACCCTGTTTCGAATTTAGAGGACAACTATATAATTCTGAATTTGAAAAAAGAGCTACAATCTAAATTGAATACTATCTTTTCTTGCATGGATTTATACGCTAACAGTACAGAATTAAAATTGGATGAAAAAGCAATATCTGAGCTTAAAAAGCGTATTGAAACTATAGCTTTTATGTTTTCTAAATCAGAGAAATACACTTTAATAAAAACATCTGGAGGAATTGCCCCTATCTATGGAGTTGGAATAGACACAATTTCAAATAAAAAAGTCGCTATTGTTTATCTAGGTGGAGATTGCAGTATGAATGATATTGACTTGAAATGGGAAGAGATAACCACTGTTTTTAATAAAAAAATGAAATACTTACCCAGTAAATAAAATTTGATTATTATGAAAAATTATAATAAAGTTATTCTTTCGAATAAATCGCTAATATTAATGCTTCTACTAGTAAGTCATACTTTATTATTAGGGCAGTCTGTAAACTACACAGCATCTACCGATATTATTGCAAACCCAGAAAGAGGCTTACAAAAATACTCTATAACATCTAGTGCTTATGCAACGACTGCTAACTCTAATAACCTTTCTGTTGAAACATTAAATAACTGGAAAACAAGTGCTGATAAAGTAACTGTTGTATATCGTTATTTTCTTTTGGATGCATTTCTAAATTCTGATATTAACACAACTTTTTTAGAAAATATTCAAACTGATTTTAATAATGTTAGAGCTGCAGGTCTTAAAATCATTGTAAGATTCTCATATTCTAATGCTCAAGGAACTACAGCTCAACAACCAACAAAATCTCAAATATTAACACACATTACCCAACTATCAACTATATTAAACACTAATAAAGATGTAATTTTTTCTCTTCAAGCTGGTTTTATTGGTACTTGGGGAGAATGGTATTATACAAACTCAACAGAATTTGGTACCGATGGTACTATCTCCGAAGCTCAATGGGCAAATCGTAAAGAGATAGTAGACGCAATGTTAACAGCAGCACCTATAGAAATACCTATTCAAGTTAGATATGCCGGTATTAAAAGTACAATGTACAGTAATACCCAACTAAATGAACAAACTGCTTACCAAACCACCGCAAATGCTAGAATCGGCTTCTATAATGATGCTTTCTTGAACGATTATGGTGATCAAGGAACCTATTCTGTATCCTCGCAATGTGAAAACCCAGTAGGGACAACAGGCTACAACTATATTTCGAATGAAACCAAGTATTTACCTATGACAGGAGAAACTAACGGATTAAATACTTGTGATAATGGCTTTAGAACTAATAGCGCTAACGCGTTAAACGAACTTGATTTAACTAACTGGACAACCATTAATAGAGATTACTATACACCTTTTTGGACTCAAACAATTAATTCAGGGGATTATGAAGAACTTATAAAAAATCTTGGCTACAGATTTGTTTTAAACTCATCCTCGGTAGCAATAAACAATGGAAATTTTGAACTAACTCTAAATTTATCTAATATTGGTTATGCCAGATCTTTTAAGAAAAGAAATGTTTATTTAGTGCTAAAGAATACTCAAACAAATAATATCACAACAGCATTAATAGATACAGATATAAGAACTTGGGAATCTTCTATATCAATTACACAAAATTTTAATTTAGAATTAACAGGAACATTTCAATTATACCTTTGGATACCTGATACCGAAACTGCTTTAGAATCAAATGCTGATTATAGTATACAATTTGCAAATACAAATACATGGGAATCTGAAACAGGATATAACAATTTATTGCAAACTATAACCCTAGACAACACTACATTGAGTGTAGATGATTTTTTACCTAATAGCTTTTTCTCAATCTATCCAAATCCTTCATCAGATTTTATTAGATTTAAGTTGAAAAATTATAATGAGGCAAGAGTTCAAATTTTCGATGTAAATGGTCAATTAGTTAAGGAAGTTTCGATTTCAGATAATGATAAATTGAATATTTCTAGTTTATCAAATGGAATATATTTCATTTGTCTGAATAAAAATAAGTTATTGACTCATAAATTTATTAAGCAATAATGTGTAAAAAATAAACGTACAACAATAATAGTCGCGTTAGACAAGTGTTTAAAAGGATGACATTATTTGATGTTATCTAGAAAGGTTTTTATTAAAAATCTATATATTCCTTATAACCCGGCCATATGTAATTAAAAAACTCGATACACTATTGATGAAACAATTAACGATATTCATTTTTAGCTTATTATCCCTAATACTCTTCTGCAGCTTAATTAATGAGAATGACACAATAGAATGTTCTGATAACGAGTGTAAAGGTCAATACAAAGGTGCTGAATTTATAAATGGAGCAGATATAGCTCATCAATTCTCAAACAAGATGTCTGCAAAAGTTGGAGATAAACTGAAAGAGTTATTTAAAATAGGTAAATATTCAAAAATCGACTTTGATAATATCATAATGACGACAAAAGGAATGGGTAGCGGAAATGTAACCTATTACTTAATGATTCCTTTTAAGCGTGTTAACACAAAATGTGAAGCTTATACTTCTTTTGACCATGTTGGTGGATGGAATCACACACCTGCATTAGAATCTAGGAAAAAACAGCTTAAAAAAGTTTTAATTGATAATGAAGAACTAGATATTAGTGATCTTAAAACAACACCTGAAGGATTAGAGGAATATTGGATTCAATGGAAAAATAAGATTACTCAATCGATCTGTCGATAAAAACTGCATACAACAAAGACGTGCATAAAACATAACTAATAAATGTTTAACTGAAGGGTTTGTGTTTATTTATTAAGACCATTAAACTCCTAATTTGTCTTTAAATAAAAAAAGTGAGGTTTCTAAAATTAACAACATTAGCCCTGCTTTTCGGTAGTAATCTTAAATCTTTTGAAACGTATGTCAGAATTACAAATAAAAACAAATCCAAAGGTTGAATCGGTTTACAATAATTATACGGATATTGTTCGTAAGAAAATAATTAACCTTAGAAACCTAATTATTGAAACCGCTGAAGAAACAGAAGGAATAACAAGCTTAGAAGAGACCTTAAAATGGGGAGAACCTAGTTTTTTGACTAAAAAAGGAAGTACTATTAGAATTGACTGGAAAAAAGGGAAACCGAATCAATATGCTATGTATTTTCAATGCACCAGTAAATTAGTGACAACTTTTAGAGTTTTATATAAAAATACATTTCAATTCGAAGGAAATCGTGCAATTATCTTCTCGATGAATTCTAATATTCCTAAAAAAGAACTAAAGAACTGTATTACCGCTGCATTAACTTATCATAAAGTCAAGCATTTACCAACTTTAGGTATATAAATAGTACAAAAGCGTATCGAATTTACTTTAAGGCACACTTCAATCATAAATTCGATACACTTCGCAAAAAAAAAAAAAAAATAGACTGTGAGATTTTCACTGTAATCCTTCAAACAAAAAAAAGAACATTCATCGTATACTTACGAATAATTAGTTAGTTTTTAATCAATTTTTTAATTACACTATCCCCCAAATTACTATTGATTTTCACCAAGTAAATACCTTTAGTTAAAGTTGATATATCGATTGAATTTGATTCATATTGACCACTAATAATTAGCTTACCTTGAACACTATAAATCTCAAAAGATGAAACGTCCAGACTACGAGCGTTTGTAATATTTACATATGTATTTACAGGATTAGGGTACAACGAGACTGTTTCTGAATCGAAAATTATGTCTTCAGTGGATAAGATATTATCATGTTTAAGTTCTATTAAACCCCAACAAGAATTAAAAGTTCCAATATCTAGAGTTATAGCACCCGAACCATCAGTCTGAAACGATAAATCCACTGAAGGTTTACCAGGCATATGAAGTGAAGCTTCTACAATAGAGTTTGGAAAAACAGCTGCTGGAATTTTTACCGAGATATTATTATGGGTTTGAGCCGTATCTTCTGCTGCATTATATTTTCTATTGATTAGATGAAGCGCATAGGGTGCTGATGAATCTTCAGAAGACATCCGTGGCAACGCAGAGATAAGGTTATTTACCCACTCATCATTTCGTAAAACATTTATTTTCCAAGAAAGATTACCCATTATATCACTAGCGTTAGCTATAGGGATAACATTAGAGCTGCTTGTATTGAGTATTTGATTCTGCGCCGTAGTTAAGTATTGAACATCGCTATTATGAACAACCACATCATACTGCTCCAATTCGGAAACAGTCGGTGCTACAGGACGATCAGGATCACCAAATATTTTTAGATCAAACGAAATATTCCTTGTCACCAAATACTCCAAAGTTTCACGTGCTTTGGCACTACCTGCCATTCCTCCCTCTAATAATGAAGCATATACAGAATAAACAAGCGCTACATTTGAAACCGCTTTGTAATCATCAAATAACTCGCTATGGTTATGAATGAATTCGTAAACATCGGCAAAATTTTCCCAACCTGTATCCCATGTAGTACTTCCTCCAACCCATACTCTCCCGGGAATAGTAAAAATAGAACCTGTAGCATATGCCTGCGCTATCCATGCACGAGCCTGTCGAGGAGAATTCCTTTCATTCAGTGCTTGAAATGCATCAGGATAAGGAAAATAAATTAAATCTTTATTAAGAGCCTCTGCTGCTTTATAATGTAATAATGGTTCAATAGATGGGCTAGTAGCTACATCATGTGGATGACCATACTCACCTGCGAGATAGGTTAGCCTATCAGAAAAAACGTATCCCCTAGGTTCAACAACATTTGTTGTCGCTCCGATTTCAATTCCTGGTCTTATTGTATCGATATATTCAAACAATTGCTCCATCACATCATTAAGTGATTGGCGCTGGAAATAAACAAAATCTTTATAAAGTGGAATATTGCCATTAATACTATTCGCCCGATTTCTATACATTTGTAGTGTGAATCCATTATTCAATAAAAACTGACGATAATTGAAATTATTTATGTTATTAATTCCTAAATTCATCAACTCTTGAGCAGAATACTTATTTCTCATATATTCTCTAAAACCATTCATAGAATGAACAGAGAAATCTCCTCCTAGCCAATGTAAAGTTCGGGTTGCAGATGTTTGCGAATCAAACATCATATGAGACACTGGAGCCAAGCTCATTCGATCAGCTTGATACTTCAGCCATTCTAAGAATTCAGGGCCTTGATGACTCATCCAACTATGGACTTGTCCATTGTATGTGCCGCCATTATCAGCAGCATTCCCCCAATGAATATCATTACCATTAAGATCTTTTGCCCAGTAAGATGCTGGATTATCCATAAAATCGATCATCCATTTCCATCCCCAATCAAACTCTCCTCGACCAAAATAATACTTACCATCTGATGTACGGTTCTCTACTTTTGCAACCCAATCATTAATAGCTGCATCAGATTCAATACTAGCATTAGGCATAAAACCCCAGAAAATTCCATCGGCTTTATATTTATCATAATTAAAAGGAGTTGCTCCTGATTCTTGGGTAAATAGTACGGTTGATTTTTCTATAGAGCCATTAGTTTGTGCCAAAAGACTATGCAACACAAAACAAAAAACCATAACACATAATAATAATTTTCTTTCCATTTGATTTTTTAATGAAGGACTAAAACAATATTTATTTCAATTATAAACGTTTTTTTAATAGATTCTAAAAAATAATTGAAGTCTTTTAATAAATCGAAAAACTCGTTTTTCATATTAGAATAAACGGTTTTCACCAACATAAACACTTCAAAACCAAAAACTAAACACTTTCTGGCTATATACCTAATAGTTAAAAATTCTTATACTTTTATTAAAAAATGATTACTATAATTCCTCCGTTTTAACTAGTTAATGCTTTAAGCATAAAAAGTTTATTCGGTAATATTAATTTTTGTCACTTACTAAAGTAAAATCTTTTAAATCTAATAGACGTAAAAATAATTCAACAAAGCTAATTGCAAGAAGTGAAATAGAATTCGTTGCTATTTAATTAGTATCTGTTGTAAAACCTTTTAAGACTCATTATAACTGTCCCGTTTTGGTTTTTCGATTTGAATCCTTTATTAAAAAACTTAAATTTACTTTTGGGTGTAAGATTTATGTAATTTTAAGTCGAAACTAATAAACTATATATTTTAATGTCTCACTTATCATAAAGTAAATTATCTGCTAATTTTCAGGCATATAAAACAGAAAAGCATCTATATGTATTACAGATGCTTTTTAATAGATACAAGTTCCAAAATAGTTTGCTAGAGTATTTGAGCAGCGTGATCTTTTGTTTTAACTTTCATAATAACGTCAGAAAGCACTCCGTTTTCATCAATTACAAAAGTTGTACGGTGGATTCCGTCATATTCCTTGCCCATAAACTTTTTAGGACCCCAAACACCAAATGCTTCTATCACCTTTTTGTCTTCATCTGCTAATAATGGATAAGGTAACTCATATTTATTTTTAAAATTCTGCTGACGCTTTGCACTATCCGCACTAACACCCAGAATTTCATAGCCCTGTGACTGAAAAGTTTGATAATTATCCTTCAGATTACAAGCTTCAGCCGTACAACCCGGCGTACTAGCTTTTGGATAGAAAAAAACAACAAGTTTTTTTCCTTTGTAATTTTCTAAAGTAATAGTATTCCCATCTTGATCTAATGCCGAGAAATTAGGAGCTTTATCTCCTGCTTTTAATGATGTCATTCTTTTATGATTATGTGAAAACTTAAAAATCGTTTTGTTTAAACTTTTTTTATAAAATTAAAACAAAAATTATAATTCAATGATGATTTTATTAAAAATTTAAGTTTTAATTCGATATCTAAAACCTCCGAAATATTCATATTTTAGCAAGAAATAATTCTATTAATATGACCAAACAGGAAAAGGTTGATTTCACAATCAAAACACTTAAGGAATTATATCCTAGAATACCAATCCCTTTAGATCATAAAGATCCGTACACCTTATTAATAGCAGTTCTTATGAGCGCTCAGAGTACAGATGTTAGGGTTAATAAGATTACTCCTCTCCTATTCGAAAGAGCCGATAATCCATATAGAATGGTAAAATTATCAGTAGAAGAAATTAGGGATATTATAAGACCCGTAGGTCTTAGCCCTATGAAATCTAAAGGAATTCACGGACTATCACAGATTCTGATTGACAAGCATAATGGAGAAGTACCTCAAAGTTTTGAATATTTAGAAGAATTGCCTGCTGTTGGTCATAAAACCGCTGGTGTAGTTATGTCTCAGGCATTTGGCGTTCCTGCTTTTCCTGTAGATACCCATATTCATCGTTTAATGTACAGATGGGGTTTTAGCAATGGTAAAAATGTAACCCAAACAGAAAAGGATGCGAAACGTTTATTTCCAAAAGAATTGTGGAACGATCTTCATTTGCAAATTATTTGGTATGGAAGAGAATATTCTCCTGCAAGAGGTTGGAATCTTGATAAGGATATTATTACTAAGACAATTGGAAGAAAAACGGTAATCAATGAGTATCTTAAAAAATAAAAGACCTGTAATCTAAGATAACAGGTCTTTCACAAAGTTTAGTTTTAATTTAGAAGTGCTTCAAACTTCAGGTTTTTATAATCTATAACACTTAAAGCCTTTGAGTAATTTAGTAGAAAATCTACAGTGATTTTCTTTGGTACTAATTGTTGTTGCTCCTCTTTTCGAGAAGACTTAAAGTAAAATTTTGCCATATTAATTAATCTTAAATTAAGGGTTATTTTTATAAATAACGAGGCAAAATATACTTTATTGCATAAAGAAATGTTAATTTGTCAAAACGATGTTGTTTTTCTCAATAACCTTTCTAAGGTTAATTAACGCATATCTCATTCGTCCAAGAGCTGTATTAATACTAACTCCTGTTTTATCAGATATCTCCTTAAAACTCATATCACGATACATGCGCATCACTAATACTTCTTTTTGGTCTTCTGGCAATTCTTGAATCAAATTACGTAGATCTTCCTCTACTTGATCTTTTATGATTCTTTTTTCTGCATTCAGATCTCCATCACTAATAATTGAGAAAATACTAAACTCTCCATTATCTTCGAATTTCGGCATACGATTTCCTTTACGGAAATGGTCTATAACTAGGTTGTGCGCAATACGCATTACCCAAGGTAAAAACTTTCCTTCTTCGTTATACTTTCCAAGTTTTAAAGTACGAATGACTTTAATAAACGTGTCCTGAAAAATATCTTCAGATACATCGCGATCAAAAACCTTGGAATAAATAAAACTGTAAATACGTTGCTTATGACGTTCGATCAATGTAGATAAGGCGTTTTCTTCACCTTTGATGTAATTGTTAACCAGAACAGCATCTGATATAGTGTAATCCTTCATACCTATTACTTAATTTGAGACCAACAAGCTTGGGGCTCGGGCTATGTTAAACTTTAAAGTAATGGTATTCTATAGGCTGTTATTTTTAGATTTTGGTTCTATTACAGGGGCTAATATAATAACAATACATGAAAATCAAACTATTTTCTGTTAATTTTTTTAACTTAACTTTCCAGATCAATCCTTTAGAATACTTCTTAAGTAATCATTATATTTGCCTTCAGACCGCATATTTACTATGATTCAAGACATTACAACTTTAGATCCAAAACATAATATATTAATTAAAGGAGCTAAGCTGCATAACCTCAAAAACTTGGATGCAGCCATTCCTAGAAACAAATTAGTCGTAATTACCGGACTATCTGGGTCTGGTAAATCTAGTTTGGCTTTTGATACTTTGTATGCAGAAGGTCAACGTAGATATGTAGAGAGTCTTTCTTCTTATGCAAGGCAATTTTTAGGACGACTCAATAAGCCAAAAGTTGATTATATAAAAGGAATAGCTCCAGCAATTGCTATTGAACAAAAAGTAAATTCTACCAATCCGAGATCAACTGTGGGAACTACTACGGAGATTTATGATTATTTAAAGTTACTTTTTGCCCGAATTGGTAAAACCTACTCTCCTATTTCAGGTAACCAGGTTAAAAAGGATACGGTAACCGACGTGATTGAATATGTAAAAACATTTGATGAAGGTGAGAAACTATTATTATTAGCTCCAATTCACGTAGAAAATGGACGTACAACAGAAGAAAAACTAAAAGTATTACAACAGCAAGGATATGCTCGTGTAAAAATCAATGATACGGTTTGTAGAATTGAAGAAGCTCACATTACAAAAAAAGACGAAGTTCATCTTGTTATAGATCGAATCATAAAAAGAGATGAAGAGGATTTCTATAACCGCCTTGCGGATGCAGTTAGTTCTGGATTTTTCGAAGGAAAAGGAACTTGTTTTCTAGAAACTTTAAAAGATAACGAGTTACGACAATTTAGTAATAAGTTCGAATTAGACGGAATTACATTTCTGGAACCTAATGTGCACTTATTTAGTTTTAACAATCCTTATGGAGCTTGTCCGGAGTGTGAAGGTTATGGTGATGTGATTGGTATTGATGACGACTTGGTAGTTCCTAACACTTCTCTTAGTATATATGAAGGAGCAGTTTTTCCTTGGAAAGGGGACACTATGAGCTGGTATAAGGATCAGTTGGTTAATAGTGCTTATAAATTTGATTTTCCAATTCATAAACCATATTTCGAATTATCACCCGAACAGAAAGAATTATTATGGAAAGGGAATGAATATTTTGAAGGTATTGATGATTTCTTTATCGAACTAGAGGCCAAAGCATATAAAATTCAGAATCGAGTAATGCTTTCTCGTTATCGCGGAAAAACAAAATGTGCAACTTGTAAAGGGAAACGTCTTCGTTCAGAAACAAACTATGTAAAGATAGGAGAAGCAACGCTTACAGACCTAGTTGAGAAACCTTTAAATGAGCTTACAGACTTTTTTAAGAATCTAAAACTTAATGAATATGATGCTCAAATTGGTAAACGATTACTCAAAGAAATTAATAGTAGACTAGAATTTTTAGATAATGTAGGTTTACAATACTTAACACTCAACCGAAAATCAAACACCTTATCTGGTGGAGAATCACAACGAATTAACCTAGCTACATCTTTAGGTAGTAGTTTGGTTGGATCTATGTATATTTTAGATGAACCAAGTATAGGTTTACACCCTAAGGACACCGAAAAATTAATTAAAGTATTACAATCTTTGCGTGATTTAGGAAATACAGTCATCGTAGTAGAACATGATGAAGATATCATGAAAGCTGCAGATGAAATTCTAGATATAGGACCAGAAGCAGGTACATTTGGAGGAAATTTAGTTGCTAGTGGAACATATGATGAAATCTTGAAATCCGATTCGCTTACTGCAAAATATCTTAATGGTAATTTGGAAATAAAAGTCCCAAAAGAAAGAAAAACCTCCAAATACTATTTAGATATTGTCGGAGCACGTGAAAATAATCTTAAGAATATTGACATCAAGATTCCCTTGGGCATTTTTACAGCAATTACAGGTGTTTCTGGTAGTGGAAAAAGTACATTGGTTAAAAAAATTGTGTATCCTTCTATTCTAAAACAATTAGGAGGATATGGAGAAAAAGCAGGTCAATTCACAGAACTCAAGGGTAACTATAGCAACATTAAGCATGTAGAGTTTATAGATCAAAACCCTATTGGGCGTTCATCGAGATCTAATCCTGTAACTTATATAAAGGCATATGATGATATACGCAGTTTGTTTGCAAGTCAGAAGCTGTCTAAAATACGTAATTATCAATCAAAGCATTTTTCTTTTAATGTTGATGGTGGGCGTTGCGAAACATGCAAAGGGGAAGGCGAAGTAACGATAGAAATGCAATTTATGGCGGATGTACATCTGGAGTGTGAAACCTGCGGAGGGAAACGATTCAAAAAAGATGTATTGGAAGTTACGTTTGAAGAAAAAAACATAGACGATATTCTTACTATGACTATCGATAATGCTATTGACTTTTTTAATGATCATGGTCAAACTAAAATTATTCGAAAAATTAAACCTTTACAAGATGTAGGACTTGGATACGTGCAATTAGGACAAAGCTCTTCTACTCTTTCTGGTGGCGAAGCACAACGAATTAAACTGGCATCTTTTCTTGTAAAGGGAAACACTAAAGACAAAGCTCTCTTCATTTTTGATGAACCTACTACAGGATTACATTTCCACGATATTAAGAAGTTATTAAAATCCTTTAATGAACTCATCGACAAAGGACATTCCATTTTGGTAATAGAACATAATTTGGATTTGGTAAAATGCGCTGATTACGTAATCGATTTAGGGCCAGAAGGTGGAAAAAATGGAGGGAAAGTAATTGCGCAAGGAACTCCAGAAGAGATTAGTAAAAACAAGAAATCGTATACTGGGCAATATTTAAAGGAAAAGCTCTAAAAATATTAACATAATTATAATATATAATTCTGTAAAGTGAAGAACAATATTTCGGCTAAACCGTTCAATAATAAAAATTAAAAAAATGTCACTTACAGAAGAATTAAAAGCACGTGCTGATCAATCTGCTACAAAATATCCAGAAACTATTCATAAAATAATGAATAATGGAATTGCCAACCTAAAGGATACTCAGATTACATCCAGAACTCTAAAAACCGGAGACAAAATCCCTGAAATAATACTCCCTAACGCAACTGGAACTAATATTTCAATACAAGAATTACTATCAAACAAAAAAGTAGTTCTTTCTTTTTATCGCGGTGGCTGGTGTCCATATTGCAATCTAGAATTAAAAGCATTACAACAATACCAAGATAAATTCGAAGGATTGGGAGCAACATTGGTTGCCATAAGCCCAGAAACTCCTGATAACTCTCTCAATACTTCAGAAAAAAATAACTTACACTTTGAAGTTCTTTCCGATATAGATAATAAAATAGCCGAAGAATTTAATTTAGCATTTACACTTCCTAAAGATTTGATCGAAGTTTATAAAGGTTTTGGAATAGATCTAATAAAAAGTAACGGTAATCAAGATCATCAATTACCAATCTCTGCAACCTATGTAATTGATCAAGACGGAACCATAATTTATGATTTTATCAAAGAAGATTACAAAGAAAGAGCTGATCCAAAAGAAATTTTTAACTTTTTAAAAGACAGTTAATTACACCCGTTTCATCATTAATTTCATTGTTCTTTAAAAAAATTTGGCACGCCATTTGGTTACTTACTAATCAAATAGCGGAAACCGAAAAGCTAATGAGTAGGTAAAAACCCAAAACATTTTAAGTTATGAAAAAAATGATACTTTTTATCGCAGCAATGTTACTAGTAGGAACAGCTGCACAAGCAACCGATCAAAAACAATCGGATCAAGTAGATAGGGTTACAAAACGTTATCGTAATGCTAAACCTATTGTATTTGTAGAGAGTGGCGTGACATTCTTTGTGTATCCTAACGGAGAAATCGATTTTAAAACTCCAAGAAAAAGAAATCATCGAGTAAATTGGAACTCGAGAAACTATAATTCTCCAGGTAGCACAAGAGGATATAAATACAACAATCGCTTTACTGTAAGATACGATTATTATGGCAGATTAAATCGAGTAGGAATAACTACTATAGGTTATAATAAAAATAATAAAGTAAGACGAATTGGCTCTGTATTAATGAGATATAATAGAAGAGGGAAATTAGCTCAAGTTGGAGGATTACGTATTTATTACGGAAAAAATAATATAATTCGACATATAAAAGGTAATATACATCATACAGGATGTGGTTATTGTGGAGTTAATGAATGTAATATAACTCACGACCCATATTACAACTTTAACAGAAGATCAAACCATTACAATAAAGGTGGTCATGATGATCACTATAAAAACAGAAAAAGAAAGAAGAAATATAGTAATCAAGATAATGATTAGTATGAATAGTTAGTTGGTTAGTTGTTAGAAAGCCCATTACCGTCTTGGTAGTGGGCTTTCTTTTTTTAACTAAATATGTTAAGCTTTCTTATAGATTAGGTGATTATTTTATATTTATAGATGTAATGTAAAAATTAGATCATCTTATGAAATTCCACAAATTCTTGGTTCTATTACTTTTTATGTTTTTTATACAAGGAACTATTGCTCAAAAAATGCAATTCGAAGATTACGATCCACCTTCTACACTAATTGTTCCGGAAACTATTATTAAGAAAGCTAAATTTCCATTTATCGATGTACATAATCACCAATTCAGAATGCCTACACAAGATCTGAGGGAACTTGTTACGGAAATGGATAAACTAAATATGGCTGTAATGGTTAATTTATCAGGAAAAGGAAGAGGATCTGATGAACATCTTAAAGGTGCTTTAGAAAATGTAAAAACGAATGCGTCAAATCGTTTTATAGTCTTTACAAATATTAACCTACAAGGAATTGATGATCCCGATTGGGCTAAAAAAGCGGTAACCCAAATCGAAAAAGATGTTGCTCTTGGTGCAAACGGTTTAAAAATATACAAAAGCCAAGGGATGGATAGTAAAGATAGCAAAGGCAATAGAATAAGGATTGATGATCCACGTATCGGAGCAGTTTGGGAAAAATGCGGAGAATTAGGAATACCCGTATTAATTCATGCCGCCGACCCAAAACCTTTCTGGGATGCTCACGATAATCAAAATGAACGTTGGTTAGAGTTAAAACTGCGCTCTAGAAGAAAAAGAGAAGCTAACGTAACAGGTTCTTGGGAAACGATTATACAAGAACAACACAATATCTTCAAAAAACACAAGAATACTAAGTTTATCAATGCTCACTTAGGTTGGTATGGTAACAATTTAGTTAAACTTGGCCAGTTAATGGACGAAATACCAAACATGTATTCTGAAATTGGAGCTGTAATAGCAGAACTAGGAAGGCAACCTCGTAATGCCAAAGCTTTTTTAACCAAGTATCAAGATAGAATTATGTTCGGTAAAGATTCTTGGAATCCAGAGGAATACTATACTTATTTTAGAGTTCTAGAATCAAATGATGAATACTTTCCTTATTATAAAAGATATCATGCATTCTGGAAAATGTATGGATTAGATCTAGACGACGAAGTTTTGAAAAAATTGTATTACAAAAATGCATTAAATGTAATTCCGAATATTGATAGAAGTCTGTTTCCCAAATAGTATAGTTTCTTTTTTAAAACTACACAAAAAAAAACCTAATACATTGTAAATCAAATTTTTAAAACGATAAATAATTATAAAAAATAATTTCTTTATAACAATCTGTGTTTTTGGCACGCTGCTTGATACTATAAAAGAGAGTACGAAAAATTAATTTTGGTACTTGTTTTAAAATCACAGATTATGAAAAATATTGTTTTACTTTTTACAGGCTTATTATTAGCATCTTTTACCGCTAATGCGTTTGATACAAATTCAGAAACCGTATCTCGATACTACAATTATGGAAAATCTTTCATCTTTAGTGAAAATGGAGTAGAGTTTTCTGTATATGGAGACGGACAATTTGATTTTTATGTAAATAGACCAAGAGGCGGTGTCAACGTTAATATAAATCGCCCTGGGGTAAACATAAGTTTTAATTCTGGATTTGACTATGATGCCTATGTACAATATGATGATTATGGAGCTGTAGTACAAGTAGAAAATGTTCCTGTATTTTATGACCATTATGGAAGAATTAGTCAGGCAGGTGATGTTTTCATTAACTATAATCGTTTTGGAAGAGTATCCAGAGTAGGTGGATTGTATGTAAACTATAATACTTATGGTAATTTTGTGAACTGTACAGGATTCATCAACAATTTTAACAGAAACTATGTATACAGACCATTTCATGCCTTTTTTACCGTACCAGTAATCAGCAGATGTATCGTATTCAATAGACCATACAGAAGGTTTTATAATCCTTACAGATGTTCATTTGGTGTATTTAGAAACAACTATTACAATGGATATTACGCAAAACCTTATAGAAGTCGTAACTACTATAGACCTAATCAGAGAGTAGCTAGCTACAACAGAGGAAATAGAGTTAACAGAGCAAGAAGTGTTGATTACAGATCTAGAGATAGAAGAACGGCTATGCATACCAGAAATGATCGTAATTATAGCACTGTAAACCGTAGTAGATCAACTGCTGTAAATAGAAACAGAGCAATAGCAAATAACAATACTTCTAGAAACAGAACGGTAAACAGAAATTCTCAGAGTAGAAATCGTTCACAATCTACTACAAGAGGTACTCAAACTAGAAATAGAGTTCAGACTACTCAAAGAAACAGAAACACAGTAGCCAATCGTTCTACTAGAAATTCTGAATCTAGAGACCAAGTAAGGCGTAACGATAGAAATAGAGTAGTTTCTAAACCAAGAAACACTCAGAATAGAAATAGAGTACAATCAACCCAAAGATCTCAGAGAAATCGTAATACGGTTGCAAATCGTTCTACAAGAAGTAACAATAAAATAAGAACAACTAGAAGTAACGGAAATAATCGTTCTGGGAATGTAACAAAACGTTCTAACAATAGTCGATATACTAGTAAAGGAAATAGTTCTAGATCGAAAGTGCAGAAACAAAGAAGCAATACTTCTAATAGAAAAACAAGATCAAACAATTCCGGATCTCGTAATGCAAGAAGTAGAAGTTAAAAAATATAAGGAATTTATTTTTTTGGTTGGTTAGTTGGAAAATCCCCCAGAGTTGTATGCTTAGGCACCTCGGGGGATTTTCTTTAGTATACCATTAATATCTTCTGAAATCTTAAGAAAATATAACAAAGCAACATACCCTAGTCCAATTAAAATACTTTTCAACGTAATATTTACTATCGGATGAAATCCAAAATCCCAAAAATAAAACCCAAACACAAAAACCATAATTAGTAATAATGTTATTAAAGTGTTTTTGGAAAATGGATGCATTTTAAACTTGTTTTGAACAATACAGATCTTCGCTACGTTGTAACAAAATACAGATACAAATGTAGCTATTGCTGCTCCAGTAACACCAAAAATTGGAATACAAATCCAATTAAGAATAAACGCCAGAATCGCCATTCCAATTCCTATATACAAAATCAATCGGTAATAATCAGAATTAAATAGGATGGAATTATTATTTCCTAATAAATTATCAAATAATTTAGCTGCTCCTATCAATAACACTACCCATATAAACAATTCATACTCCGATGGAATTAACTCAAAAAGTTGATTTACATTACAAATAATCAATACAAGTAACAATCCACTTATAGCAAAAAGATTCAGAGAACTTTTTTTATATAACTCTCGTAGCTGTTCGAAACCTTTTTCATTAATTAATTTGGCGGTCAATGGATATGTAATCTGATGCATTGCTCTTGATGGAATAATAATCACACTGGCAATGTAAGCGCAAATACCATATTTAGCTACATATTCTATCGGAAGGTAGCGTTCGATCATCGTCTTATCAAGGTCTATCAATAAAGTAGCAACTGATCCCGCTAATAAAATTAATAAAGAATACTTAAAAACTGAAATGTAATTACTAGGCAATAAGAAACTAAACTTAAACTCGTGCAATCCAAATGCATACATTGACATAATTACTAATCGGAGAATATATACTACAACGATAGCATATATAAATTGACGAACCGTAATCAATTCGAAAGACACTAAAATCAAAAGAATCATAATACACACCCGAACGAATAATTCTTTAAGTATGTTACCAAAAACACTCTTTAGTTTTACTTTTGCCCAAGCAAAAAATATTTCAAAATAAGATAAAGCGATTGCCAGAACATAAATAGTCCATACATAAGATTGTACAATCGTATTCTCTTCACTAAAAAAATCAAGAATATATTCATAGAGTGCAGAACCAATAGCTCCTACAAATAATGCGATGAACATTGGTAAAATAAGCATCATAGTCAGAAACCTATTTTGTTCCCTTCTATTTGTATAAGAAGAATAAAACTTCACCAAGGTATTATGAACACCAAAAGCCATTAAAGGCCAAATTAAATTAGATACTGAGAACAAATAAGATACGAGTCCATAATACTCTTCTTCCAGAAATTTAGTAAATAGAAATAATGTATTAATAGCACCAATCCCAAAACCCAAACAGGTAATGATTACATTCTTTATGGATTGATTGACTACTATTCCCATCTATATTCTGGTTTCAGTATTTGTTAGTTAAAGACTCATCTTTATCTTATTATATTTCTTTGCTTTTTTATCAACATATTCCCTTTTCTTCATAAGTGGAGCTGAAGTGTTCATTTTTCACTTTCCACCTTCTTTAACACTTCGACCATTTTTCGGGTAAGCTCTCTCCTACTATATTTTTCTATCCCCTCAGTTTTTGCTTTTAATTTTCCCTCCAGAAATTCTCCGAAATAACTGAGTATTACGTTTTTCATTTCACTACCCTCAGAATACTCAAAAAAATAACCAGAATTTGTTTCTTTTATTAATCTTGATATATCAGCATCTTTAGGTCCGATAGCCAAAATAGGTCTTTTAGAAACCATATATTCAAATAACTTTCCAGGTATAATACATTTAGTTTCAGGTGTATCTATTTCTACTAATAATAAAACCTGAGAACTACGTTGAATCTCTATTGCTTTTTTATGAGAAACATATCCATTATTATCTAAAAAATCAGATAATCCAGCTTCATTTATAGACAACAATACATCTTCGCTTACTGCTCCAACTAATTGTAACCTAAAAGTTTTAGCAAATTCATCATTTTCTTGTGTAAGGTCAAAAAGTATCTGCCATAATTTTTCAGGATTTCTTCCTGATAATAATGAACCTATATGCGAAATTGTAAATTCACTATCCAATTTAACTTCCGAAATCTTTTCTGTATCATATCCATTCGTAATTACCGAGATTGGTTTATTAGTAATTTTCAGGAATTCTTCTTTCGTAGTATAACTTGTTACCGTTAAATGATCCGCAGCTATTAAAACTTCTTTCTCTAATTCCTTATGCTTTTCTATGGAACGTTTGGTAAGTTTTAATTTATCATGATATCCAATTGTAGTCCAAGGATCCCTGAAATCTGCTATCCAATAAAGATCGATATTTTTTTTTAACTCCTTCCCTATCAAATGTACACTATGTGGTGGACCTGTAGTAATTATAGCGTCTATATTAGCTTCAGAAATATATTTTTGTAAAAATTTAGCAGACGGTTTTACCCAAAATTTACGGGCGTCTGGTATAAAAAAGTTCCCTCTTATGTATAGCAAAAGCTTTTGAATGAGAGATTGTTTTTCTTTTTTAACGATAATACCTTTACTAATAGTTTTAGATGATTTTTTAGAAAAAAGTTCTGCTAAACGATAAGGTTCAAAAATTGGTTGTTTTATGATAGTTATTTCATCAGAAACCTCAGATATCAGTGATTCATCAGTTAAAGGGTATGTAGGATTTTCCGGAATGTACACTATTGGTTCAATTCCAAAATCCTTAAAGTATTTAACGAATTTAAGCCATCGCTGTACTCCAGGACCACCAGCAGGAGGCCAATAATATGTGATGAGTAATACTTTCAAAATTTTTAAGAATTCTCTTCTGAAATGTTTATTCTTCGTTTTTTATATTCAAAAAATAAAGCCCCTATGAATAATAACCCAAAGATAATAGAACTTGTCAAAGTAATTGTACTTCCTGTTTTTACCACTTGCGGTTCGAACTTAAACTCTATAGTATGTTTTCCTGCAGGTACTTTTAAACCACGTAACATGTAGTTTACAGGATAAATTGTTTCTAAATTTCCATCTATATAAGCATTCCATCCATCTTTATAATATGTCTCAGAAAAAACAATAAATCCTGGCTTTTCTGTATACAAATTATACGCCATATGATCTGGATCTGTTTTAGATATAGCAATTGTAGAGATACTATCTTTTTGGAATTTATAGTTCTCTAATGCTGCTTTAAATTCTTTTCTAACAACAGCGGTTTTCTTAGTATTAATAGTATTTAACGACTCAAATTCTTCCTTATAATCATCTACAAATTTTAATTCTTCTACAAACCAAGCTGCTCCATTTACCGAAGGGTTTTCTTGTACATCTAGACGTCTCTCTTCATCTTGTTGTATTACATACTTTATATTAAGCATGTTAATTACTTGGAGATTACCTTTGGTAATATGTTCATTATAAATATCATCTATTTTTCTTGGGCGAACAACAGAGTAACCACCAATCGTATTGAAGAAATTATTTGTATGAGAATTCATAAATCCTCTTGCCTGGTCTAATACTCTATAATAAGATTTATCTTTTAAAATTTCTTCATCAACAGTAGTGGGCTGGAAATATGATTTATATGTTCGTTTAGAAATAAAAGATTCACTGTCCACACTGCGACGATCCACTCCTACCAAATCAATAACTATAAGAAGACCAACCCCTACAATCATTAAATTTTCAGAAAGTTTTTTCTTTAAAGTGAACCAAAGTAAACCACCAACTAATAATATAAAGATTAAGGATCGTAAACTATCACTTTTCATAATGGTAATACGATCTTCCTTGATAGCATCAAAAATAGCAGGTTGTTCTATAGCCAATTGAACATCGTTTGGAGACTTAAAACTAAATAGACTTCCACCGAACAACCAAAAAACAATACATAATCCTCCAAAAACACCTAGTGATATTAGGAATTTCTTTTGTCGCTCCTGAAAAGAAGTTTTCTCGTTAAACAATTGATACAAGCCAAATACCGCTGCGATTGGTATCACTAATTCCAAAATAACCTGAATACTAGAAACTGCTCTAAACTTATTATATAATGGCACATATTCTACAAAAAACCGAGTCAAGAAATCTAAATTCTTACCCCAACTTAGAGCTAGAGATAAAATTATTCCGCCTAGTAACCACCATCTTAGTCTACCTTTTACTAATAACAACCCTAATAATGCTAGAAACACTACCGTTATCCCAAGATATGGAGGTGCTTCTACAAAAGGCTGAGCTCCCCAATATAATCCAGTAACATTAGCATAATAATCCGCTTGTTCTGGTGGTTGACCTAACTCGATCAATTTTTGATAAAAGGCAGAATCTTTACCCAAATCCGAAGCTCTTCCTAATCCCATTAACTTAGGAACAAAAAGATTTAAAGACTCCAATTTACCATAACTATATGCTGTTATATAATCGTAATCTAATCCATCTTTTACTGACGAAGATGATGTTTCTTCTGCTAATAAATTCTTACCTCTAATACTGGTTTTCGCATATTCTGATGTTGATAATAAATTAGTAGCATTAGTAGCTAGTCCTAAAATTGCTGCTACAATTAAAATTACTGAAGACTTTAAAAAATGTGGTAACTCTTTTCTTTTAAAAGCATCAATAAAATAGGTTACGCCAATTACAAATACTAGTAAGCCTAGATAATAAGTCATCTGGTAATGATTCGCCTGGATTTCTAATCCCATAGCCAACGCCGTGAGCATGAAACCCCAGATATATCGTTTCTGAAAAACTAATAAAATACCAGCAATTACTAATGGAAAATAGGCAATCGCGTGGGCTTTCGCATTATGCCCTACTCCTATTATAATAATTAAATATGCTGAAAACCCAAATGCTAATGCTCCTAGAATTGCCATTTTCCAAGGAATTCTCATGACCAGCAATAATATATAAAAACTTGTAAGGTATAGAAATAAGTAATCTGCAGGCCTTGGTAAAAAACGAACCAAACGATCTAGCTTATCCATATAATCATGAGGAAATTTTGCTCCGATAGCATAGGTAGGCATTCCTCCATACGCTGCATTGTTCCAAAAAGTTTCTTTTCCCGTTTCTTTACGATAATCGTTCTGTTGCTTTGCCATACCTTCGTATTGCTTGATATCGCTCTGATATATCATTTTTCCACTAAGAACTGGATTAAAAAATGCAAGAGAAGCAATTATAAAACCTAAAATAACAAGAAAATGAGGTATAAATCTTTTTAGATAAGCCGTCATGTGCGAAACAATTTACGAATGAAGCGCCAAATTAATCAATTTCCTCATAATCGATGTAGTCTCCCACATTTTTATTAGTAGATTTTTGTTTAGATTTTTTATCAATAGTTACATCCTCCTTTGGCGAAGATTGGGGTTGTTGGTATTGCCGAAATTGCTGTTGAAACTTTTCTCCTGCTTTCTTTGTTACATATCTAAGCAATAGAGGACCAAATAAACGCGTTAATATCTTTAATCCGTAATATATCAATAACAGAATGAGAATTACCTTTAATACCCCTGATAACGAAGCCTCTTGCATATTGTTTTTTTTCAAAAATAGGGAACTCTCTGTACAATTACATGAAGTCAATCCTAAAAAAATGATAAAATCTGCTATATTTGAACCAAATCTATTGAATATGAGCCCTAAATCTTTGCTATTGTTGGTTAGCCTGTTCCTACTCGGCCTAACTGCATCTGCACAATATACTGAGAAAATTAACACGAATAGACCTGGGACTTCTCAAGGCGCATTCTCTGTTGGTAATAATGTATTACAGTTAGAAGGTGGTTTTGGTGTTGGAAAAGAAAAACACAAGTTATTTGACACCAAAACGAATACTTTTAATTTCGACTACGCAATTAGATATGGATTATTGATAGAACAACTGGAAATTAATTTGAATGGTAGTTTTAGAACTGAAGGTATTAAACAAACGGTAGGTGCTAATGAAGAAAAAATTAGACGAACAGATTTTGAATACAATACTATAGGAGTTAAATATCTTATTTACGATCCATATAAAAAACCAAAAGATCAGGATTCAATAAATTATGATGAATTGAAAAGCTGGAAAGAGCGCTACAGATTTAAGTGGAAAAACCTTGTACCTGCAGTATCTGCATATGTCGGTATGAATTATGTAAACACCGACAATGCTTTTACCTTTCCTAATGATCAAACAATTAGTCCAAAAATTGTTCTAATGACACAAAATAACTGGTGGACTAGTAATGCCGGAAGCTGGGTATTAGTTACAAACCTAATCGTAGATAAAGTAACCACAGATAACCCTGCGTATGGTTGGATTATCACCAGTACTCATACTCTAAATGATAAATGGGCCGTCTTTGGGGAATATCAGGGACAGAAAAGTGATTTTTATAGTGATAATATCCTAAGACTAGGTGGAGCATATTTATTTAATAAAGACTTACAGATTGATGCCAATATAGCAACAAACTTTAAAGACACTCCTTCTATTTTTAGAGTAAGTGTTGGTGCTTCATATAGATTTGACTGGCACAACAAAGACGAAATTATTGAAAAGCCAGGTTTTGAAAGTGGTATAAAGAACGAAGAAGAATTAAATAACAAAGAAAGCGATAGCCTAAGTATCGATCAGGAATTTGAAGAAATCGAAAATGATAGTCTAAAATTAGAAAAAACTCCTTTTATTAACGAATTCGAAGATAGTAGCATTAGAGATGCAATGGAACAGGATCTGGACGAAAGAAGAACTGAACAACGCTTAGAACGTGAGCAAATCGAAAAGGAAAAGCAAGATAAAAAAGACGATAAAAAGTTTCAGAAAGAAGAACGTAGAAGATTAAAGCGAGAAGCCAAAGAAGCTAAACAGGTAGAAAAAGATCGAATCAAAGCTGAAAAAGAAAAGCAAAAAATGATCGAAGATATTGATGCCGAATTAGATAAAATGGAACAAGATGAAGGTGTAGATGATGAGTTAAAGAAAATTGATGATGAACTCAAAAAATTAGAGGAGATGGAGAAAGAAGTTGATACTGAAAAGGAAAAAGAGCCGGAAGAAGAGAAGAAAAAAGTTGAAGAAGAAGAGGAAGATGTAGACGCTGCTTATGACAAACTTCAAAAAGAGCAAGCTAAGGCTAAAAAAGAAGAAGAAAAACGCAGAAAGAAGGAAGAAAAGAAGCGTCTGAAAGAAGAAAAGAAGCGCCAAAAAGAAGAAGAAAAACGTAAAAAAGCAGAAGAGAAAAAGAAAAAAGAAGGTGATGATAATAGTGAAGGTTAGTTCTTCTTAGTTTTTAACATCTCTTGACATATAAAAAGGGCTGAACATATGATGTTTGGCCCTTTTTTAATATAACATATATACAAGTACATCATCAATGCGTTTGTTTCAAAAATGATAAAATCCTATAAAAAAGATCATTTTTTTAATATTTCTATCATTTTTTAACATTTAAAATACGTAGGTTAAAATAAAACTCTTATATTTGGTTAACCAATTTGGTTGACCAATTTAAACATATGAGAATTAACCTAGGAAACGATCCTTTATCTTCTAAAACCGAAGTTGAAACCGTAATCTCAAAAATAAGAGACCTAATCATAAACCGGCAACTTGAACCTGGAGATAAATTACCATCAGAAAGAGCATTATCCAATAAATTCGACGCTAGTAGAAGCCAATTACGATTGGCTATACAAAAATTAGAATTTTATGGACTTGTTAAGAGATACCCCAAAAGTGGAACTTTTGTATCCAAAATCGGTGTAGGAGCTCTAAACTCAATGATGGCTAATATTTTACACTTACAAACACCGGATTTTAAGTCATTAGTAGAGACGCGACTGATACTAGAAACAAAAGCTGTAAAACTAGCAGCTATGAGAAGAACTGAAAAACAATTATATCAAATTGAAAAAGCGCATGAAGCATACATTAAAAAATCTATTAATGGTCAAGATGCATTAGACGAAGATTTATTATTTCATCTTAAGGTAGCAGAAGCAAGTTGTAACAGCGTAATTAATTCCCTGATGTTAGTAATCACGCCTGAAATAATTACCAATTTCGTTACAAAAAAAATTTGTGATGCTCAAAATTTTTCAAGTTTAATAAAAGAACATCAGGATATTGTAAATGCTATAAAGAACAACGATCCGGACGAAGCTATTAAAAGTCTAAAAATTCATTTTAAAGACTTATATAATTATTGTCATACTAACTAAAAAACCTTGCTTATGTAAATTTTAACATTAAAAGAAAAAGGACAGGCAAAACCTATCCTTTTCAATTATTCTGTAATCACTTCAAGTTAGAGGGAGAAGTCAATTAACAAGAATAATAGTACACTATTACCTAAGTAAACATGCAGTAGCAAATATAACAATTCATACTATCGTTGAAATTTTGCTCTTGTTAATGTTTAGTTAAGTAACACACAAGTCCAAATAGCTTAAAAAAAGCAGATAGGCTTATATCTGAAACAAAACTAATCATTGAAACTATTACACATGAATCACAAAATAACTATAGCTTTACTACTATCGTTATTGTATCATTTTATCTCATATGGGCAAGAAAGTTATGAGTTAACAGGTACTGTAACGTCAATAGAAACAAATACACCCATTCCAGGTGTGAGCGTCCTTATTATAGGAACTTCTTCGGGCTCAGTAACGGATTTTGACGGGAAATACACCATAAATGTAAATTCGGGAGATGTGGTACAATTCTCTTACATAGGCCTTATCACAAAAAATATTACCATATCAGGGCAGACTACATTAAATGTATCTATGGAAGAAGATTCTGAAGCATTAGAGGAAATCGTTGTTGTAGGATATGGATCTCAGCGCAAAAGTGATGTAACAGGTTCTGTATCTTCTGTAAAATCGGATGAATTAACGGCTTTTCCTGTGTTGAATGCAGCACAAGCACTTCAAGGACGTGCAGCTGGTGTGGTGGTTCAATCCAATAATGGAGGTGAGCCTGGATCTGCTGTTAACATCCAAGTTAGAGGAAATACCTCGATCAACGCAAACAGTGATCCGCTTATTGTTGTAGATGGTTTTGTAGGCGCTGTTTTTCCTCAGGCAAATGACATAGAATCCATAGAAGTACTTAAAGATGCTTCTGCATCAGCTATTTATGGATCTAGAGGGTCAAATGGAGTCGTTCTAGTCACTACAAAAAAAGGTAGAAAAGGAAAATTATCTATTGATATTAATTCGAATTACTCGGTACAAAATATTACTAATGAACTAGATTTATTAAATGCGGATCAATTTGCAGCGTATCAGCAAGAATTAAATCCTGCCTATGTTCAAGGGCCTGCCAATACAGATTGGCAAGACTTACTATATAGAAGCGGTAGTACTTCGGATCATCAATTTTCTTTCTCAGGAGGAAGCGATAATATAAATTTTTATGCTTCTGCAAATTATTTTAAACAAGAAGGTGTTATTATTAATTCAGAATTCGAACGAGTAACTTTCCTATCCAATATAGATGCCCAGATGACCGATAAGTTAAAGTTAGGGATCAATCTTTTTGGTAGTAGAGGAGCTCAAGATGGTGTTCCAACACAATCTACAGGTCAAACTGCTAACGGAGGTGGTGATGATGTAGTTTCTTTAGCCTTTAGATTTGCTCCAGATTTAGGAATATTGAATGAAAATGGGGTAAATACGATTAACTCTGTTGGTGATGATGTTGATAATCCTTTTGCTATTGCAACAGAAGGGATCAATGAAACTAAAACCGATAATTACAGAGCTAATTTATATGCCGATTATGAAATCCTAAATGGACTAAATTTTAAAACTACATTTGGTTTTAGTACTCGAAATCAAACAAATGGGCTTTTTAGGCCTTCTACTTTACGAATTACTGCTGGAGATGTTGGAGGAAGAGCTATTATATCAAATGTTAGAAACACAAGTGTAATCAGTGAAAATTATCTGACCTATAATAAAGAATTCGGTAAGTTCGATTTAACGTTACTAGCGGGATATTCTTATCAAAAAAATACTACAGAAACTTCTTCTGCAGGAGCAGAAGGCTTTGTCTCAAATACATTTTCTTTTTTCAATCTATCAGGAGGAACCACTGCATTGACACCTACTTCATCTTTTTCTGAAATAGAAATTCAATCTCAGTTTGGAAGATTAAATCTAGACTATGATGATCGTTATTTGTTAACTGCTACGGTAAGAAGAGATGCTTCGTCGAATTTTGCTGTAAATAATCAAAGTGCTATTTTCCCTTCTGCTGCTATAGGATGGAAAATTTCTAATGAAAGTTTTCTGAAAGATAACAGTACTATCTCCAACCTAAAGCTTAGAGCTAGTTATGGTGTGACGGGTAATCAAGCAATTAGTGCTTATCAGTCTTTAGCTAGATTCCAAACCGTATTAGGAATTATAAATGGAAATGTGGTTGGAGCTGTTGTTCCAGATCAAGCTGCAAATCCAGATCTGCAATGGGAATCTTCTTACCAAACCAATATTGGTTTTGATTTAGGACTTATAAATAATAGAATTTCTCTCTCCTTAGATTATTATAATATAGATACTGAAGATTTACTTTTAGCCGATGCGAGTCAGCCAGAATATCTTGGATTTTTAACCACAGCTAGTATTAGAAATATTGGGGAGATTAATAATAAAGGATTTGAAATTTCTTTAAATACAAGAAACATTGTTAAAGATAATTTTACCTGGACTACAGACTTTAATTGGTCTACTAATACAAATACTGTTGAGACGTTAATAGGAGGTATTGATGTGTTTTTAGATGCTTCTCCTGGTTATTTTAACACTGAGAACACACACCTTTTAAGAGAAGGAGAAGCTGCTGGAGTTTTCTGGGGGTATGAATATAGAGGGGTGTACCAAGGAGGAGACTTGCCAGAAGGAACTGCTACTTTTGCAGGAGCACAAGCAGGAGATCAGTTATTTACAGATATACCTGATGAAAATGGTACCGCTGATGGTGTTATCAATACAGATGATCAGAAAATTATTGGGGATCCTACACCAGATTTCACATTCGGTATTACTAATAATTTCACCTATAAAAACATTGATTTAAATATCTTCTTTCAAGGTGCTGTAGGAGGTGATGTTGCAAACCTTACTGCAATTCAATTAGACGCTGGAGATTCTAATGCTTCTACCGATATATTGAATGCTTGGACACCAACAAACACTAATACAGATGTACCGCGTGTAGCATTAAGAACCGAAAAAATTCTTACTTCTCGTTTTGTCGAGGATGGGACATATGTGAGGTTAAAAAATATAGCTTTAGGATACACTATACCAAATACTGTAACTGAAAAAATGGGTATTGATAAGGTGAGAGTTTCTGTTAGTGGTCAAAACCTGCTGACTTTCACAGATTACTCCGGTTTAGATCCAGAAGCCAGCTTTTTTGGATCTGGCGGATCTGGTGGCTCTACAAATGCTAATACTACAAGAGGTTTTGATTTTGGAAATTACCCAACCGTTAGATCAGTTAATTTCGGAATTAACGTAACCTTTTAACTAGTTGATTAATAAAATATTATAACACATTAGTAATAAAATAAAAACATATGAAAACAATTAAAATCTTATTCTTATTGTCGACAATAGTCTCAACAATAGGATGTTCGGATTTGGAAGAAAATCCGGTAGGAATTTTGGCTCCAGAAAGTTTTTTTAGTTCTTTAGATGATTTACAGGTAGCTGTAAACGGAACTTATGGTCGTGTGGGACACGAAGATATTTGGGGAAGAAAATTTACGTTAACCATTATGGTACGTGGTGATATGGTAGATATTGGAGATCCGACCACTGCACAGAGAAGAATTGATCACAATGATTTTACAGTATTGTCAGATAATGGAATGATTGATGATTTTTGGCCTGCGATGTACCAAACCATTGCTGCAGCAAATCAAGCAATTGCGGGAGCGGAGTTATTAGATGCAGATGAGGCAGAAGAAAATGAAATTATTGCTCAAGCATATTTTATGAGAGCATTCACTTATTTTCATATGGTGAGACTTTTTGGGGATATCCCCTATTTAGATACGCCTGTTACCGATATTCAAACCGCATCTTCTATAGGTTCTACACCAACAACCGAAGTATATGAAAACATCATTGCAGATTTAGAATTCGCTGAAACCTGGTTACCTAACACACAAACAACAAGAACATTACCGGCAAAGGCTACAGCTACTTCTTATTTGTCTTTGGTATACTTAACTATCGGGAATTACCAAATGGCTTATAATAAGGCCAAAGAGGTAATTGACAACGAAGGCACCTATCAATTAGGTTTAGAATCTAATTTCCAAGATTTATTTGATTCGTCCAAACAAGATGCTTCACAAGAACCATTATTTGCAATTGATTTTCAGGCAATAAGAAACATTAATCAAAGTGATGATGGAACCGATTATGCACCACCATTAACAGGAATTAGATCAGATGAACAATATGACCTTGGTGGTGGTTGGTCCGTTGCTGTACCTTCTTTAGAAGTTTTTGACACCTGGGATGACCGAGATTATAGAAAAACTGTGAGTTTTGATGCTACCGGAATTTTTAATGGTATTGTGGAACCTTATACGGTATTTACGGATTTTAATACAAGAGCAGTAAACCGTCCTCATATTGCTAAATATACTCGATTCATAGGAGCAACGGCTAATGGAAATGGTCGGGCATCAGAAACTAATTATGCTACAATGAGGTATGCAGAGGTATTGTTGATAGCAGCAGAGGCATTAAATGAAATTAACGGTGGAAGCGAAGAAGCTCATCAGTATGTAAATAGAGTAAGAGCTAGAGCTCGAAATGGTTCTGATTTCCCGGCTGATGCTTCTGGTTTGTCTCAGGACGATTTTAGAACTATGGTATTAGAAGAACGCAGATTAGAGCTAGCCTTCGAATTTAAAAGATGGTATGATATTGCTAGAAGAAAAATGGGAACAGAAGTATTTGGTTCAACTGGATTTGAAGGGCAAAAAGCGAACTTTGATGTAGGTCGCGATTATTTATTGCCTATTCCAAATGAAGAAGTACTAAGAAATCCTAATTTATCTCAAAATGATGGGTATTAAATAATAACAATATTTTAAATATATAATCGCTCTGGAGAAATGTAATAAAACCATAAAAATGAGTTGAATTAGCCTTCTAAAATCATTAATGGTTTGATTTAGTTAGACTTCTACTAGCGAAGTAAATGCAACTAATTAAAGATTAGTCAAAATCCTGGATACTAAAGTTGTGTGTGTATGAATAATAAGTAAAATTATTGTTTGTTATGTATCCTTTACTCCATTGATCATTAGGTTGGTCAATGGAGTATTTTTTTATTCAAATCTGTTACGTAAACAATTAATACTAATAAGTTATCGATTGATTCATAAATTGAAGCGTTTCCATTAAAATGTTTAATAAAAGGGTCATATATTTGTTATGAACTAGCGAAGTTGTATGATTACGATTAAAGAAATTACCTCCAAAGCAGATTTGACTACATTTGTTAAGTTTCCTTTTGAATTATATAAAGACTCTCCCTATTACGTTCCTTCTATTATTAAAGAAGAATTAGATGTAATGAATCCCAAAAAAAACCCCGTTTTTAAAAATGCGGTGGCTAAATATTTCTTAGCATACAAAAATGACAAGATAGTAGGAAGAATAGCAGCAATTATTAATTGGATTGAAGTAAAAGAGCAACAAAAATTAAAAGTCCGTTTTGGATGGTTTGATGTCAATGATGATATAGAAGTTACCAAAGCTCTTTTAGAAAAAGTAGCGGAGTTTGGAAAACAACATTCTCTTGAATATATGGAAGGTCCTGTAGGATTTTCTAATATGGATAAGGCAGGTATACTAATTAAAGGGTTTGAAGAACTTAATACTATGATTACCTGGTATAATTATCCATATTATCAAAAGCATATGGAACAACTTGGTTTTGAAGATGCAGCGACTTGGGTAGAATACAAAATTAAAGTCCCTACAGAAACTAGAGAAAAGGTAATCAAGTTTGCAAAAATTATTAAGGAACGTTATCAACTTCAATTACTTAAATTTAAGAAAAGTAAAGAGTTATTGAAATATGCAGATGATATGTTTGATTTACTGAATAAAACATACAGTAGTTTACAGACATTTGTACCTATACAGCAGTACCAAATAGAAATGTATAAGAAAAAATACTTACCATATTTAAACCCTGAATACATTACTTGCATTGCTGATAAAAATGGAAAATTGATTGCTTTTTCGATTGTTATGCCATCATTCTCTAAAGCTTTGAAAAAAATGAATGGTAAAATATATCCATTAAAATTTCTACATATTCTTAAAGCACAAAGAAGAAATGACACTGCTGCTTTTTATCTTATTGGAGTTGATCCAGAATATCAAAACAAAGGGGTCACTGCACTTATATTTAAGGAAATGAATGAAACTTTTCTTCGTAATGGTATAGAAATGGTAGAGACCAATCCAGAGCTGGTGGAGAATAAAGCCATACAAGCCTTATGGAATGATTATGAGCACGAGCAGCATAAAATGCGAAGAACATACAGAAAAGATTTTTAAAATACCTGTCGAATAAAACTATTCTTTTTTGAGTAGGAAAATTAACCAATATAATTTCTAAATTAATCAACATAATATATAGATCTTTTTGATTTTAAGATCTTATATAAATCTAAAAACTCAATATTATGTTAGAAAATCTTTTGAAAATTTATGGAATTCCAATAGCTAAACAAAGGAAAATAAAAAGCTATTAACGGCGGTGGTCATCTAAATACAGAGCGTCTTTGGTGCTATAATGATTTTGATTGTACACCTAACCACATATACTGCAGCGTAACTTGCTTTAATCCTTGAATTCTTTTTGAGTTACCACATTCTTAATACATTCAGAAACATATATAAAACTAAAAAATCCATTAATTAACGGATTTTTTAGTTTTATATATGTTTTTAATTCTTCTTACTCTCCCATTGCTTCCGCAAGGGCAGCAGACATTTTTTTGTAGGTTCCGTTTTCTAAAGTTTCTCTGATTGCAGAAAATGCATGTAACGTCTCTTCAATATCTTGCATTGTATGAGAAGCAGTAGGAATTAATCGCAACAATATTAACCCTTTAGGAATAACAGGATACACGACAATAGAACAAAAGATTCCATGATTTTCTCTAAGGTCCTTAACTAATGCCATCGCTTCAGGAATACTCCCCTTTAAGTATACTGGAGTTACACAACTTTGTGTAGTTCCTAAATCAAAACCTCTATCTCGTAATCCATTTTGTAAAGCATTTACATTTTCCCAAAGTTTTGCTTTTAACTCTGGCATGGTACGCAACATATCTAATCGCTTAAGTGCTCCAACCACTAATTGCATCTGCAATGATTTAGCAAACATCTGCGAACGTAAATTATATTTTAAATAGTCTATAATCTCTTGATCTGCAGCAATAAAAGCGCCTGTACTCGCCATAGACTTAGCAAATGTAGCGAAGTATACATCTATTTCATCCTGAACTCCTTGTTCTTCTCCTGCTCCTGCTCCAGTAGCTCCCAATGTTCCAAAACCGTGAGCATCATCAACAAATAATCTAAAATTATATTTATCTTTTAGTGCTACTATTTCTTTCAACCTTCCTTGCTCACCACGCATTCCAAAAACCCCTTCAGAGATTAATAAAATTCCTCCTCCGGTTTTTTGAGCCATTTTGGTGGCTCTCATAAGATTTTTCTCTATACTTTCAATATCATTATGACGATAGGTATATCTTTGTCCTTGATGCAGTCTAACCCCATCAATAATACAAGCATGCGCATCTACATCATATACTATGATATCATCTTTACTTACCAACGCATCAATCGTGGATACCATTCCTTGATATCCAAAATTCAATAAATAGGATGCTTCTTTATGTACGAACTCAGCAAGTTCATTTTGTAATTGTTCATGAAGATCTGTATGTCCACTCATCATTCTAGCACCCATAGGGTACGCAGAACCATAAGCAGCTGCAGCCTCAGCATCCACTTTACGAACTTCTTCCATATTAGCAAGCCCCAAATAATCATTAATACTCCAGGTAACTACTTCTCTACCCTGAAACTTCATTCTATTTGATATTGGCCCTTCTAACTTAGGAAAAACAAAATATCCTTCTGCTTGATCTGCCCATTTTCCCAAAGGTCCTTTGTCCTCATATATTTTATCAAATAAATCTCTCATCTACCGCAAATTTGATTTCTTTAAGTGTGCGAAAATACAGAAAATTGACGTGATAGCATAATTATATCCAAAATCACTATTATAAACTATTTTTTCACAAAAAAGCACCTGTACAATATCAGATGCTCACGTTTTTCTATTATTAAATTTTACTTAACAAACTGAACTTTTGTAGCATCTTCTTCATGAATACTATCGAAAAATCCTTGCTCCATCATCCACTCATCACTAAACACCTTACTCATATAACGAGATCCGTGATCGGGTAAAATAACTACAATATTACTATTCTCGTCAAATTCTCCTTGACTCGCTAATTGTTTTACACCTTGTATAGCTGCTCCGCTAGTATATCCCAGAAACATTCCTTCTGTTTTTACCAATTCTCTTGCCGTGTGTGCACTATCTTCATCGCTTACTTTTTCAAACTTATCAATCACATCAAAGTCTGTTGCACTCGGAATAAGGTTTTTACCTAAACCTTCAATTCGATAAGGGTAAATCTCTTCTTCATCAAATTCTTTAGTTTCGTGATATTTTTTTAAAACAGAACCGTAGGCATCAATTCCTAACACTCTTATCGCGCTGTTTTTCTCTTTTAGATATTTGGCAGTTCCTGAAATAGTTCCACCTGTTCCACAACATGCCACAAAATGAGTTATATGACCGTTCGTTTGATTCCAAACTTCTGGCCCAGTAGAATTATAGTGTGCATCAATATTCAATTGATTAAAATATTGATTTATATAAACTGAACCTTTTATCTCTTGATGAAGTCTCTTAGCCACTTGATAATAGGATCTCGGGTCATCAGCACTTACGTGCGCTGGACACACATACACTTTTGCTCCCATATTCTTGAGCATAGCAATCTTATCCTTAGAAGATTTAGAGCTAACTGCTAGTATACAATCATAGCCTTTTATGACGCTTACCATAGCTAAACTGAAACCAGTATTTCCACTAGTAGTTTCAATAATAGTATCACCAGGTTTTAGGATACCTTTTTTTTCCGCTTCTTCTATAATATAAAGTGCAATTCTATCTTTAGTGGAGTGTCCAGGATTGAAAGATTCTATTTTTGCATAGAAATTTCCTGGATAGCCTTTCATAATTTTGTTTAATTTTACAAGTGGGGTATCACCTATAAGCTCTAAAACATTATTATAAGCCTGTATATTTTCTCTCATAAGGTTGTGTTTTACACAAGTTGGTAGAACTGAAAAAGGGGAGTCTACAAACTGTTACAAAAACGCTACGAAGTTACGTTAATTTTTTTAATTAATTCTTTATCCCTTCTAAATCTAGCAAAAAAGCATACTCTTCGGCAACTTCTTTAAGCGCTTCAAATCTTCCTGAAGCTCCTCCGTGACCAGCTTCCATATTAGTATGCAATAACAATTGATTCGTATCTATCTTTAACTCTCTTAACTTAGCTACCCATTTTGCAGGTTCCCAATATTGTACCTGAGAATCGTGTAATCCCGTAGTCACTAACATATTTGGATATTCTTGCGCTACCACATTATCATAAGGCGAATAAGATTTCATATAATCATAATATTCTTTCTCGTTTGGATTACCCCATTCATCATATTCTCCAGTTGTTAACGGTATACTATCATCCAGCATAGTGGTTACAACATCTACAAAAGGTACAGCAGCCACAATACCATTGTACAACTTTGGTGCCATATTTACTATAGCTCCCATTAATAAACCACCCGCTGAACCACCCATTCCGTAGAGGTGCTCGGATGATGTATATCCTTCTTCAATCAAGAATTTAGAACAATCAATAAAATCAGTGAATGTATTTTTCTTTTTAAATAATTTACCATCCTCATACCAGGAACGTCCAAGATATTCTCCTCCTCGTATATGTGCTATTGCATAAATAAATCCTCTATCCAATAGACTTAAACGTACTGTAGAAAAGTATGGGTCTATCGTAGAACCGTATGATCCGTAGGCATATTGAAGTAACGGATTAGTACCATCTTTTTTAATGTTTTTTTTATAAACTAATGAAATTGGCACCTTAGTTCCATCAATTGCAGTTCCCCATACCCGTTCAGAGATATAATTATTCTTATCAAAATTACCTCCTAACACCTCTTGTTCTTTCTTAACCTCCTTTTCTCTAGTATTCATATCAAAATCAATGACCGAATTGGGAGTGGTTAACGAATTGTAGGCATACCTAAGTGTTTTAGTATCAAAATCCACATTGGTGCTTACATAGGCTGTATAAGTTTCATTATCAAATGGAAGATAGTAATCATCAGTACCATCCCATTTCTTAATATTAATTCTATTTAATCCATTACTTCGCTCGCTTATTACCAGATACTCCTTAAAAATATCAACATCCTCTAACAAAACATCTTTACGATGAGAAATAAGATTCTTCCAGTTTTCTTTCAAAGTATCTTTTTCTGAAACCTTCATTAACTTAAAATTCTTGGCTGCATCAGCATTGGTCAATACATAGAAACTATCTTCGTAGTGAGCTATTCCATATTCTAATCCTCTAATTCTAGGTTGAAACACAGTAAAATCTCCAATAGGATTATCTGCCTTTAAGATATGATATTCAGAAGTTAGTGTACTACTAGATCCTATTACTATGTATTTTTTGGATTTTGTCTTATAAACAAAAGTATTAAACGTATCATCTTTTTCGTGATAAACCTCATCATCATTCTCCGAATTTGTATTCAGAGTATGTCTGAAAATTTTATAGGATCTTAGTGTTTCGTTATCTTTCTTAGTATAAAACAGTGTTTTACTATCTGCTGCCCAAGTACTCCCTCCAGTTGTAGTTTCGATTTTATCCGGATATATCTCACCTGTTATAAGGTTTTTAATACGTATCGTATATTTCCTTCTACTTATGGTGTCTAACCCAAAAGCTATTAACGTATTATCTGGACTCACATTTAATCCGACCATTTTAAAATAAGCGTGCTCTTCTGCTTCTTTGTTACAATCGAATAATATTTCTTCAGGAGCATCAAGATTTTCTTTTTTCCTAGAATATATAGGATAATCTCTTCCAGTCTCATAGCGTGTAATATACCAATATCCATTTAGCTTGTAAGGCACAGAAGCATCGTCTTCTTTAATTCGGCTTTTCATCTCTTCAAAAAGATCTTTTTGAAAACCCTTCGTATGAGCGGTCATTTTATCATTATAGTCATTTTCACGTTTTAAGTAATCGATCACTTCTGGATTATCTTTATCATTAAGCCAAAAATAATTATCGACACGAACATCATCATGTTTTTCCAGATGTGTAGCTTTTTTGTCTGCGATTGGGTTGTGAATTTCTATCTCCAATGTTCTTTCTTTAATATAGTTACGAGAAGTTGCAAAAGTAATAGTTAACGATCATATAACTCTATGGCTTTTCACAATAATCTCTTAGTTTATTAACAAGTAAAATACTAATTTTGTTCTTAATTAATCATTAAAAAAAACACCAATGTTTGGAGATATGATGGGAATGATGGGTAAACTAAAGGAAACCCAGAAAAAAGTTGAAGAAACAAAAAAAAGATTAGATACTGTTTTAGTAGATGAGAATAGTACAGATAATCTTCTTAAAGTTACAATTACTGCTAATCGTGAAATTAAAAGTATTTCTATTGCTGATGAATTGCTAAATGATAAAGAGCAACTAGAGGATTATCTAATTCTTACGCTTAATAAGGCGATTGGAAGTGCAACAGCAGTTAATGAAGCTGAACTAGCTGCAGTGGCTAAAGAAGGAATGCCAAATATTCCTGGATTAGATTTATTCAAATAAAATCTAAAAAAAACAAAAGAGGAAGCAAATTGCTTCCTCTTTTATATCTATAATACAATAACGAATTAGTTATTGATTAATCTAAATTCTGTTCTACGGTTTGACGCATGTTGACGTTCAGTACAAGTAACACCATCAGCACATCTATTCTTTAATCTATTTTCTCCATAACCGTTAGCAACCAATCGACTACCGTTTACACCTTTAGAAAGTAAATATGTAACTACAGCTTGCGCTCTTCTTTCGGAAAGGCTTTTGTTATTTGATTTAGAACCTCTAGCATCTGTATGAGAGGCAATTTCCATTTTAGATCCTGCATTATTCTCTAATACTGGCATTAGCCTTGTATCAATGATACTTTTAGCTTGAGCAGTTAATGTAGCACTCCCTAAATTCCAGTTAATTGGTAATGCAGAATATTCAACTAAAGAACACTCTACTTCTTTCCAACTTGTTAATCCTCCTTTTTGAGTAAGCACTTCCTTGCTTACTGTTTTAAAAGTGGCAGGAACAACTACTTCTTCCTTATATGAATCCTTAACCATAACCGTTTTAGTAATAGTTGCATATTCTGCAGGAATTACTGCTTCAATTACTCGAGCTGGTTCTGCTATTACTCTTTTCGTATATGAACTAGGTTGCTCTGCAATTGCAGAACTTGTAGTAGAAGCATCCGAACTTAATGTCTGGATCGGTACAGTAGTAAACTCTGCTGGATACCCTTTATAACACCAGTAACGACAATCATCTGGATTACTTGATGCACAATCAGGTGCTGGTGACCCAAGTTCCCACTGAGCGTAAGCTGGTTTGATTTCTACTGTTTCTGCTCCTTTACCAAATTTAGCAGGAATAACTGCTAATTTTGAAGCTGCTTGTTTCTTAATAAAAGTTACAGTTTCATTTTTATATTTAGCGGGAATAGTAGTAAGTTTTTTTCCTTCTTCTTTTACTAATACTTTTTCAGTTACAGTCTCGAAAGTAGCTGGAAAGGTTTTTAATTTTTTATATTCTGGTGTAATTTGCACCTCTACCGTTTGGTTTTCATAGATATCTGGAGTTGTACAACGTACATAGCATTTTCCAGGTTCTGGGTTAGGTGGAAGGTCTTGAGCTTGAACAGTAATTCCTGCAATTGCAAGAAACACGAATAGAATGTGTCTTTTCATAGTTGATGATTTTTTGTGGTTATTATTATGTTACATTTAAAGGTACGAAATTATAAAGATGAAAAGGAAATGTTAAAATTAACATTTAACAAAATAGACGTATTTTCGATGTATTGTTCTTTTATTCGACAAAAGACCAAAAAAAAACCTTATTTGTGTTTTTTTATATTTTTCTTTCTGCTTTTTATTCTATATTTTTAACAAAATCATTCTAAAATTCTTTAAAAAATCGACAATATGTTTGAACTCAAAAATAAAGAGGGATCCAGTTATCATTTCACTTTAAAAGCTAAAAACGGACAAGTCATTCTAAGTAGTGAGGTTTATAACAGTAAAGCTGCCGCTGTTAATGGAATAGCTTCTATACAAAAAAATGCTGTTGAGAATGGAAGGTATGAACGAAAAACCGCCAAGGACGGAAAATTCTTTTTTAATCTAAAAGCATCAAATGGTCAGGTAATTGGTAGCAGCCAGATGTATTCTTCTGAATCAGGAATGGAAAACGGTATTAATTCTGTAAAAGAAAATGCATCAGAAGCTGAAACTACAGAAATCTAGATATAATAAATGTTATATTTTATAATTTTAAATAAAGCTGTTCATTTAATTTTGAACAGCTTTACTTTTTTATAGCGTTTGTAATAGTCCTAAAAAATATTCGTGCATTTCTTGGGTATAATCTAAATGTGTTACAAACCTAAGCTTTCCTTGCCCCATTCCGTAAAAGTGAATGTTCTTTACAGCCATCTTTGCTATAAACTCCTCTTCATTACCATTGATAGTAAATATAATAATATTTGTATCGATAGGCTCAACACCAGTTACAAAGGATAGTTCTTTTAAAACCTTTCCAATCTCTTTTGCCTTTCTATGATCTTCTTGCAAACGGTCTATGTGATTTTCTACTGCATATAATCCTGCTGCTGCCATATATCCGATTTGACGCATACCCCCTCCCAAGACTTTCCTAATCCGAATAGCTTTTTTCATAATTTCCTGATTTCCAATCAAAACAGAACCCATTGGGGCTCCTAATCCTTTGCTGAGACAGACAGAAATGGTATCAAATACTTCTCCATATTGTTTAGGATCTTCTTTCATAGCTATTAAAGCATTCCATAACCGTGCTCCATCCAAATGATATCCTAAATTATGATCAGTGCACACTTTTTTGATTTTAATAATTTCTTGGAAATCATAACAAGCGCCTCCACCTTTATTAGTAGTGTTTTCTACGCAGACTAAACTTGTTAAAGGGCTATGATAAAAATCTGGTGGATTAATAGATGTTAGAACTTGATTAGCTGTTATCATACCTCTATTCCCATCAATCAACTTACACGAAACTCCACTATTAAAAGAAACTCCTCCTCCTTCATAATTAAACACGTGGGCATATTTATCTGCAATAAGTTGTTCACCAGATTGCGTGTGTAATTTAATAGCCGCCTGATTTGCCATACTACCAGATGGAAAAAACAAAGCACTCTCTTTACCAAACATGTTGGCTATTTTATCTTCTAAAGCATTAACTGTTGGATCTTCTTTATACACATCATCTCCCACTTCTGCATTCATTATTGCATTTAGCATTTCTGGGGTAGGTTTAGTAACTGTATCACTCCTAAGATCTATTATCATATACTATTCTAGTTAAAACGTTTATTATTTGCTATCAATGTTATAAATCAATTAAAACTCACATCTAAAACTTCCTATTGGAGAACCATCTGGAATTTTTGGCGAAGGTACTATTTTAAATTTCTCAGGATTAGTCATAAAATCCTGAATTTGCTTTAAATAGTAGTCATTATAAACTGTGTTTGAATCTTTTGCTTTTTCAGTATTCAATAGATTTTTAACGTTGTTTAGAGAAGCATACGCCAAAGCTCTTACCTGAGAATAACTATTACTATTAACACCTAAGTTCATTAGATGTTTTAATGTATTACTTTTTACCGTATGCTGAATTTCATTATGATAATTATTTTTAGGTTTAGACTCAAAAACTACTTTGATCAATCTATCCAAAACTTCTGATGCTCCCAATTGTTTTGGATCTAGACTACTTTGCTGTACTAAACGCGAAATTCTTTCCGGATGCAGTAATAGGGACAAACTCATATCACTGGCAGTAGATGTAGCACTCAGTGCATCAAAAGCTACACCTGTTTTACTATTAAAAGATTCTCTGGAACGACCATAACCAAAAGCTCTTGGCGGAAACAATTTTAGTTTATCTTCAGGAATAGCCAAAACTTCAGGAGATAACGTTTTCAGTATTTGTTCTAGTGCTTCTTTTTGTTCTTTCTCTGAAATTACCTCTACAATTGTTTGTTTATCTCCTTTGGTCGAATAATTATAATTAAGGCCGCCTATCAACTTTACTGCCGCTTCTGTTTGATATCTATGAAAAAAGTATAAAGGAACGAATACATCCTCTAGAACTGAATACGTTTCACCCGTTTTTATATTATCTTCTGAAAAATTACGAATTGCAGTTTCTCTAACTTCTAGTACATTCTTTAATTCTTCAGAAGGGCTTTTTCCATTATCCCAGAGATGCGCTAAACCATGTGCTCCTCCTTTAGGTCTTGCATCACTATCAGAAATAAAACGCAACCCGGAAGCATAAGCATTGTCTAAAATTTTATTGAGCTGCTGACTTTCATCTACTTTCTTGTCAAATTCTGAATAACTATAAGCCACTGTTACTTTATCCCAAACTCCTATTTTAGTATCATAAGCATCAGAGAAGTCTATTTCTTTATCTTTTAAACGGATGGTTGGATGTGGATAATCCATGACCGATGCTCTATTACTGGTACTTGCAGCAAAGTTATGTGCAAACCCTATCGTATGTCCGACTTCGTGTGCTGACAATTGACGAATCCTAGCAAGAGCCATTTCTAACATTGGCTTATAATTATCATCAGTATCCGCAAAAGGTTTGTTTGATAAAGCTTGCGCAATAAGAAAATCCTGACGTATTCTTAAACTACCTAAACTTACGTGTCCTTTTAATATTTCTCCTGTTCTAGGATCTACAACGCTTGCTCCATAACTCCATCCTCTCGTAGACCGATGTACCCACTGAATTACATTATACCTTAAATCCATGGGATCTGCTTTTTCAGGAAGCATTTTTACCTGAAAAGCATCTTTAAATCCAATGGCTTCATACGCTTGGTTCCACCATCTTGCACCTTCTAATAAAGCAGATCTTACTGGTTCTGGAGTTCCTGGATCTAAATAATAAATAATAGGTTCTTTAGCTTCGCTTATAACTAGCTCTGGGTTTTTCTTTTCTAATCTATGTCTAGTTATATATCTTTTTACGATAGGCTCCTGTATCGGTGTCGCGTAATCTAGATAAGATATTGATAAAGCTCCACTCCTAGGATCAAATTCTCGTTTGTTATAATTATTGTCTGGTAATTCTACAAAAGAATGATGTTGGAGTACGGTGAGAAACTTCGAATCTGGCGCTACAGACCATATCTTTCCTCGATTAGGGGATCCTTTATATGTTATTAACGCTTCGAACTCTACATTTTTCAAAAAGGCCTTTGTTCTTTCCAAACTTAAGGCGCTTTTAGTTTTATCCACACTATAAACACCTTCTTTCTGACTTTTTAATCTATTAATGATACCGTGAGTATCTTGCAACAAAAATGGTGTTAAATCAATAATATAGCTACTCTCTTTTTTTTCTTTTATAGGAAAACCAAATAATACAGATTTGGCAAATGCCTGTTCTACACTTTTTTTCTCGAGCTTGTTTTCCGTGATAGCTCTATATCTTTTATTAGGTTGCACTAATAACAATTTGTTTCCTGCTTTTTGAAACTTTACAACCACACCACCCCCTATTTGTCCTCTATCTAGTCCAATATCATTAGATCCTAAACCTGTGGCTAACGAATGAACATATAAAAACTCTGTGTTTAATTTATTAACTTCTAAATATATCTCATCCTTACTTTCACTATAATGAAAATTAAAATACCCTTTATAAGATTTTAAATCCTTTTGTTTTTCCAGAAACTGTGCCGAAAGAAAATGGCAAACTATTAAAAACAAGCAAGTAATATTTATTTTCATCTTGAAATGATTTATGTGATTTGAAAAAACAATAAAACTATAAAATAATAGTAAAATTATTTCCTACTGAACTGTTAAATCCTATTTTTGTCAAAAATAACTGAAATATGATTAATACTGAGACTTTACAAGATCTTAGGGAGCGCCTGGTTGCGTTAAGGAGGTATCTTTGACATTGATGCCAAACTTATCCAAATAGCTAACGAAGAAGAAAAAACGTATGCCCCTGATTTTTGGGATAATGCCCAAGAAGCAGAAAAACTAATGCGTGCTCTTAACGCAGAAAAAAAATGGGTTTCTGAATATGAAAAAAGTGTTACCCTTGTTGATGATCTCGAAATTCTTTATGAGTTTTATAAAGAGGGAGATGCAACAGAAACGGAAGTAGATGAACGCCATTCCATTGCCTTAGAACTTATAGAACATCTCGAGTTTAAGAATATGCTTAGTGAAGAAGGTGATAGCATGAGTGCTGTAATCCAGATTACAGCTGGAGCCGGAGGAACAGAAAGTTGCGATTGGGCTAGCATGCTTATGCGTATGTATCTAATGTGGGCGGAAAAACAAGGTTATAAAATTAGAGAACTTAACTATCAAGGAGGAGATGTTGCTGGAATCAAAACGGTAACCTTAGAAATCGATGGTGAGTATGCTTTTGGATGGCTTAAAGGTGAAAATGGAGTACATAGATTAGTACGTATTTCTCCTTTTGATAGTAATGCTAAAAGACACACCTCTTTTGCTTCCATATACGTATATCCACTAGCGGATGATAGTATTGAAATTGACATTAATCCTGCCGACTATGAAATCATCACCTCTAGATCTAGTGGTGCTGGAGGACAAAATGTAAACAAAGTAGAGACTAAAGTACAACTTACCCACTTTCCTACTGGAATTCAAATTTCATGTTCGGATACTAGGTCGCAGCAAGAAAACCGATTAAAAGCCCTACAAATGCTGAAATCGCAACTTTTTGAATTGGAACTCAAAAAACAGCAAGCGCAAAGAGATGAAATCGAAGCTTCTAAAATGAAAATTGAATGGGGATCTCAGATTCGCAACTATGTAATGCACCCTTATAAACTCGTAAAAGATGTGAGAACTGCAGAAGAAACTGGAAATGTGGATGCTGTTATGGATGGAAACATTGATGCTTTCTTAAAAGCATATCTTATGATGATGGGACAAAGAATTGAAGATTAATAACTACAGGTATGACAACAATATATCATAATCCAAGATGCAGCAAATCTAGACAATGTCTTGCCATTTTGGAAGAAAAAAATGAGGATTTGAATATTATTAAGTATCTAGACACGCCTCTGACTGAAGAAAAATTATCTAAAATCATAGATCTTCTAGGAATAAAACCCATTGACTTAGTTAGAAAAAATGAAGCAATCTGGAAACAAGAATTTAAAAGCAAAACCTTAACAGATAATCAGCTTATAAGAATTATGTGTGAGCATCCAAAACTTATTGAAAGGCCTATTGTAATAAAAAACAATAAAGCAATTATTGGAAGGCCTCCTGAAAAAGTTGTAGATATTCTGTAAAAAAAAACAGAGTCGTTTTCATAAGAAAACGACTCTGTTTTTTTGTATTACTCTTTAAGATTAAAATACTATAATATTCTATTATCTTGGAACTGGTAAAGAAGGCCCCATATTCTCGGAAGCAATTGTAACTCCCCCTACAGCAACAACTAAAGTGGATCCACTACCTATACTATTATGTTCCCCTCTAATATATACTTGCCCACTTGCTGGCATTACAAAAAGGTCTGAATCACTAGAGTTACTGGTTCCCGCACTCAAACTACCAAGTAATGCACCTGATGGAGAGTCTGCTCTAGCTTCTACTTGAATAGTGTACCCCGTACTTCCTCCTGAACTGACACTAATTTCCACAGTGTCACCCGCATTAGCTGTCAAAAGACCTGTACTTAAATCCCAAGTAGGTGTTGTAGTTACATTAAATACTATAACCTCTCTGGTAACCTCTGTAGCTTCGTTCCCTGCAGAATCAGATACATTATATGTTATAGTATATGTTCCTACAGTATTTAGATCTACAACTCCTGTTGTAACAATTTCAGAAGTTAAATTTCCATCTACATTATCCGAAGCAGTAGCACCAGAATCGGTATAACTACCACCCAATTGGACTAAAACACTAGGAGCTCCAATCAAAGTAATTACTGGAGCTACATTATCCACCACATTAATTGTTCTCACAACTTCGACAGCTTCATTATCAGAAGAATCCATAACATTGTAAGTTCTCGTAAAAGTCCCTACAGTATTTGTATTAACAAAGGTACCTCCAAATACAATTTGATTGGTGATATTACCATCAAAATTATCTGAAGCGGTAACTGTTTCTGTAAAAGCTTCTCCAACAGGAATATTTATTGAAGGACTAAGGATGCTAATAACAGGGATCACATCGTCAATTACATTAATTGTACGCAAAACTTCTTCTGCTGTATTATTAGAAGAGTCCATCACATTGTAAGTTCTTGTAAAAGACCCCAGCGTATTTGTATCTACAAAATCACCACCGAAAACTATCTGATCAGTTAAATCCCCATCTGTATCATCCAATGCTGTAGCAGTTTCTATATACGAATCAAAAACAGCTATCTGAAGCATCGCTGCACCATTAAGATCAATAACTGGTGCATCTGTATCAAGATCAATAAAAGTAAGATTAACTTCTGATAATCTAGTGACAGGAGTTGTATTCGCATTAGCAACAATAAATTCTACATCATGGTCTCCCATAACAGTACCAGTATATTGTCCTGTAGATACTCCTATTGCAACAGGAATGTCTTCTCCTGGTTGATATATCACGTCTTCATACACAAAACTTCCTGCTTGCGATGAACTGTACGTCATTGTATATGATGAGCTACTTACAGTTTCTACAATTTCGAAATTAATATCAATAGCTGTATTGGTTGCTAGAGTAGGTTCAATAGTTGTTGCTGTAAATGTAAAGTCAGGTGTTTCTCCTACTTCTATTCTAATGATTTTTGATTTAGCAATACCTAAACTACTAGTTGCTGTAAGTGTAAACTCAACAACTCCAACGGTAAGTCCTCCGAACTTCCAGATAATATCACCAACTGGAACTTCCACAGCAGTCTCCGGATTTACCTGAACTCCATTTGCAGTAATACTTCCAGTTCCTAACACATCTGCATCTGGCGTTTCAAAGACATATTGTACATCATAAGTTGCAGAACTAATCTCTTCGATATTAAGGTTTAAATCGATTTCTCCATTAACATACGTAATAGCTTCAGGAGATGCTGTCACATCAAATGTAAAATCTGTATCATTTACATTATATGTTAACACAAATTCTTCTTCTCTATTAGACTGATCTCTTATAGTTAAAGTTACCTTATTAGTACCAACTGCAGTTCCTTCATATTCTATAGTGTATTCAGGACCATCAGGTAAATCAACAAATTGATTTTCTGTTACAGCTACAGAATTCAAAAAATATGATCCTGCTCCTTCTGTCACATTATATTTTATCTGGTAATCCCCTACATTAATATCACCTCCACCAGTTATAGTAAATTGAGATGCTTTCTTAGTATCTACAAATGTTTCTATTGTAGTTTCGCTAAACTCTACTTTAAAAAACACTACTAAATCATCTGTTATTTCTTTTGTACAGGCAATCCCGATAAATAATAGGATAATACCTGAAACGACATATTGATAAAATTTTTTCATCTGTAGTATGTTTATTTATTTTAATAATTTGATTATCAAAAACCTCTCTTTTAAAAGTTTCTTTCTGAAAAAATTATTTTAATATTAATTTAATTCCAACACCAAAATAAGGAGTTAATTCTCCAATATCGCTATTGAAGTGATATATCTCTTGGGCTTTAATATTAATTGCAACTGTAGGAATTAAAAATATATCCGCATCTAGTCCTGCATATGCTCCAAAAACTACATTACTTGTTTCAATATTCAAAACCTGATTATTTTCTAGAATCTCATCACCATTATTAATAGTCTCGGAACCTACTGTCCCACCTGCACCTAGAGCAAGTGCAAATGTTCTCTTATTATTCCTAAGTACATCAAAAAAGAACCCTGCATTAAAAGCATATAAATTAACAGGTATTTTTATATCTTCATAATCTAATTTTGTGAAATTAGTTTGGATACTGAATTGTAAATAATCAAATTCATTTACCTTATAATCAAACGCAGCTATTCCGGCAAAACCTCCATCTACATAACCACCCGTTAACGACAATGCTGTTTTATGACTCTGAGCATACGTCGTAATGGAAGAAAAAAGAATAAAGACTACTAATAACAAGTTAGTACTTATAAGTTTTTTCATAAACTCTATTTTATAATTTTTGATAATATTTATTTTTTGCATTTTCCCTTAAAAACAGCTGCAAAACTAAAAAACCGAAACGTATTTTGCACTATAAATATTGTGTCTTTCTTGTAACTAAATTCTTTCAAATCATAAAAAAATATAAGCATTATCTCTTTTTTGTTAATTTATCACAACAACTTGAACACACAATAGACTTACAATGAACTTAATACATTATTTAACACCTCTTTAACCGTAATCTTTCCGACCTAATTATATTTTTGGAAACTTGCTCTCAAAAAAATATGAAAAAGACTATTTTATTGTTATTTACCATAATAATTGGTACATCATCCTATTCACAACAAAGTGAAATACAGATAACGGGAAAAATTATCGACGATGAAACCAAAGAACCTTTAGAATATGCTACTGTCTCTTTTATAAGTCTAAAAGAAAACAAAATTGTTACTGGAGGTATAACTGAACCCAACGGTAATTTCAGTATTCAAGTACCAAAAGGTATTTATAATGTTTCTGTTGAATATATTTCATTCAAAACAAAAACACTTGCGAAACAAAAGCTTTTTAAAAGTACAAATTTAGGAACTCTCGGACTTGGATTAGATACAGAATCTTTGGATGATGTTATTGTTATCGCAGAAAAAACTACGGTAGAAATTAAATTAGATAAGAAAATATACAATGTAGGAAAAGATCTTACTGTTAGTGGAGGAACGGTAAGTGATGTTTTAGATAATGTTCCTTCAGTTTCTGTAGATGTAGAAGGAAATGTAGCACTAAGAGGAAATGATAATGTAAGAATTCTAATTAATGGTAAACCCTCTGGTCTTGTTGGATTAAATAGTACCGATGCATTACGACAACTCCCTGCAGAGTCTATCGAACGCGTAGAAGTGATCACTTCTCCCTCTGCTCGTTACGATGCAGAAGGAACTGCAGGTATTCTAAATATAATCCTAAGACGAAGTAAATTACAAGGATTAAATGGAGCTCTAACACTTAACACCGGATATCCATTGCAAGCTGGAATATCTGGAAACTTAAATTACAGAGCTGGGGATCTAAATTTTTTCACAACTTCGGGTTATAATTATCGTGAAGTTCCTGGAAATTCTTTATCTGAAACACAATTTTTTAATTTTAATTCGAATACTCAGATAGATGAACCAGATACTTTTCTAAATGAACAAAGAGATTTTGATAGAATACGAAAAGGTCTTAATACTAATGTGGGAGTAGAATGGTATATTAACAATAGTTCTTCGATTACTACTTCTTTTCTATATCGATCCAGTGACAATGAAAGTAATACAACCAATTTGATCACAGAACCTGATGCTAGTGGAAATATTTTAAGTAGTAACCTACGTTTTGATCCAGAGGTAGAAGAAGACATTACTAAACAATACTCTATTAATTACAATAAAGATTTTAATGACAGTGGACATAAACTTACTTTTGATTTTCAATTAGAAAATAGTGAGGAAGATGAAAATTCTAGAATCACACAAGAAAATATTTCTACGATAGAACTTGTGAACACTTTAGAAAAACAAGATCGTATTCTTTTACAAACTGATTATGTTTTACCTATTGGCGAAAAAAGTCAATTTGAATTAGGGTATAGAGGAAACTTTAATGAATTAGATACAGAATTCTTAGTACAATTTGACAATGATGGTTCAGTAACTACAGATACAAATTTATCAAACAATTTAATTTTCAGAGAACAAGTAAATGCCGCTTATACTCAGTATGGAAGTAAAATAAGAAAATTTTCTTATCTGCTAGGACTAAGGTTGGAAAGTACGAGAATCACCATTGATCAAAAAACCAGCGGAGATTTCAACAAAAAAATATATAGTGATTTGTTTCCAACAATAAATCTAGGATACAAGTTAACAGATAAACAAAGTTTGACACTTGGTTATAATCGCAGAATAAGAAGGCCACGTTCTCGATTTATCAATCCTTTTCCTTCTAGATCAAGTGCTACTAATATATTTCAAGGAAACTCTGACCTTAACCCAAGTTACTCCAACGTATTCGATCTTGGATATTTAAATAGACTAGGAAAACTTACAATCAATTCCTCCATCTATTATAATCTTTCTACACAAGTATTTACATTTATATCGGAAGATACTGGAGATACTGCAACTATAGGCGATGGAACGGTAGTGCCAGTAATCAGGAGAACTCCAATAAACTTATCAAGTTCTGATCGATATGGATTCGAATTTACATTAACCTACAACCCTAGTAAAAAATGGAGAATTAATGGAAACTTTAATGCATTCCAAAATAATATAAAAGGAGATTTTAATGGACAAAACTTTGATGCAGATAACTTCAGTTGGTTTGCTCGACTTAATAACAAAATTACACTACCAGCAAAAATAGATTGGCAAACCACAGCTTTTTATGCTGGACCAAGTGAAGATGCTCAAACCAAAAGAGAAGGTCTTCTAAGTGTAAATCTTGCTTTTAGTAAAGATCTCTTTAAAGATAAAGCTTCTTTGACTTTTAATATAAGTGATTTATTTAATAGCAGAAAGCGTCAAAGCGTATCAACTACGGAAACTTTTATTACTGATAGTGAATTTCAATGGAGAGAGCGAAGTTTTAATTTATCATTTACTTACAGGTTCAATCAGAAAAAGAAGAGACAACGTTCTAGAGGAAATCTTAATGGTAGTGGAGAAGAATTCGAAGGATAAATATTTAAAAGCTTCAAATAAAAGAAGGGAATTGATAAATCAATTCCCTTCTTTTATATATAACTAATACTATTACTTAAGCCTGTTCCCTAGCCTTACGTTTAGCTTCTTGTTTTAACTTAAAGTTTTCAATAGTAGCTCCAAAAATCCAGTAAGGAACCACAAAGGTTAACAAAAATATCATCAACCAAAATCCTATTGTAAGGATTGTTAAGAATGCTAAAAAACCAAGGTATTGATCAAATTCGAACATAACAGTAATCTAATTTCAATTTTTGCCAAAGATAATAACTCTTCCTTTTATCTCATAACATAAATATGATTTATTTTCAAAACTAAAACTTTAATACGATTCCTTTTTAAAAAGTACATTCTTTATTCAGAAATAGCTACGCAAATTCTTAAATTTGCCCTTCGAAAAACAAATCATCACAGCTATGGAATATAGAATAGAAAAAGATACAATGGGCGAAGTAAAAGTGCCTGCTGATAAACTTTGGGGAGCTCAGACAGAGCGTTCAAGGAACAACTTTAAAATTGGCGCACCGGGTTCTATGCCTTTAGAAATAGTATACGGTTTTGCATATCTTAAAAAGGCTGCAGCTTTCACTAATTGTGAACTTGGAGTTCTACCTATTGAAAAAAGAGATCTTATTGCACAGGTATGTGATGAAATTCTAGAAGGAAAACACGATGATCAATTTCCATTAGTAATATGGCAAACTGGTTCTGGTACGCAAAGTAATATGAATGTAAATGAAGTTGTTGCCAATCGTGCACATCAATTAGCTGGAAAAACTATTGGAGAAGGAGAAAAAACTATCCAACCTAACGATGATGTAAACAAGTCTCAATCTTCTAACGATACATTCCCTACTGGTATGCATATTGCTGCATACAAAAAGATTCTAGAAGTTACTATACCTGGTATTACGCAACTAAGAGATACACTAAAAAAGAAATCAGAAACTTATAAAAATGTTGTGAAAATTGGTCGCACGCATTTTATGGATGCTACTCCGCTAACCATTGGACAAGAGTTATCTGGATATGTTTCTCAACTGGATCACGGTCTTAAAGCGTTAGAAAACACATTACCACATTTAGCAGAAATTGCTTTAGGTGGAACTGCGGTTGGAACTGGTTTAAACACGCCTAAAGGATATGCTAAAAGAGTATCAGAATTTATTGCTCAATTTACTGGTTTACCATTTATCACCGCAGAAAACAAATTTGAAGCACTAGCGGCTCATGATGCATTCGTAGAAACACATGGAGCATTAAAACAAATTGCTGTATCTCTTAATAAAATAGGAAACGATATTAGAATGTTAGCTTCAGGACCAAGAAGTGGAATTGGTGAACTTATCATTCCAGCTAATGAACCTGGAAGTTCAATTATGCCTGGAAAAGTAAACCCAACTCAATGTGAAGCTTTAACCATGGTTTGTGCCCAAGTATTGGGTAATGATGTTGCTATTAATGTTGGCGGAATGCAAGGACATTTTGAGCTTAATGTATTTAAACCTGTTATGGCAGCTAACTTATTACAGAGTGCTCAATTAATAGGTGATTCTTGTGTTTCTTTTGATGTACATTGTGCACAAGGAATAGAACCAAATCAGGCAAGAATAACAGAATTATTAAATAATTCATTAATGCTAGTAACCGCATTAAACACCAAAATCGGATATTATAAGGCTGCCGAAATTGCTAATACAGCGCACAAAAACGGCACTACTTTAAAACAAGAAGCTGTTGCTTTAGGTTATGTTACAGAAGAAGAATTTGATCAATGGGTGAAACCAGAAGATATGGTTGGAGCTCTTAAATAAAAACAGAAACCCTAGCCCAAATAAAAAACCGGATGAATATACATCCGGTTTTTTGTCCCCATTATTATAACTAAGTACTAGAATTTCCCCCAAAATTCTAATATTCTGTTTATTCCAATATACAATTACATCCTATCTGTGTATCGCGTGGCTACAAGCCTTTGGAAGTTCTTTTAAAAATTTTTTCAAAAATTTGAAATTAATACGAAATGGTTTCATAATATCGTTGTGTAAAGTTGTTGAATAGAATCTGAATTTTTATTAAAAAAAATAATTGCTTTCGTAATTTATTAAATACCTAAATACCCCTGTATTTAATCCTTACTGTTTGTTTGTAACTACTACCTGTGGATAGCGTGACTACTTGCTTTAGGAAGTTCTTTTAAAAAATCTAAAATAAAACGGAAGTTAATGCCTAGTAAGTTCATAATCTTGTATGTGTAAAAATGGTTTATAAATCTTTTATTAATATCTCTGGTACAAATATACTTCAGGAATACACATCGCGCAATGGGGGAAAACACCCGAAATGCACAGTGGGATATCCCCTATTACAACTTAAAAGCTTTAATTACAGGTGATTATACAAAAAAAATATTATCACTTATTTATCAATTAACTATCTTTTTTTTGGATATGGTGCAATTGATTCTAAATAAGCTTTAAAAATTAAATCATTATTTAAAAAATAACAACTAATTTTTCAGATAGCTGACAAAAGCTAAAATGGATTCACTTTTTGATAAATCCATAGATATGCTACGAATTCTAGGTCAACTCCTTCATATACTAAAAACAAGTTTTAATTCATTCAGTCATATTATAAATTTAGAATGTTAAAAACTTAAGTATTTACGATACAACAAACAAGTCCTTGACATACAATTTTCATTAACCATTGAGTTGATTCACAATATATATAGTCTAAAATCTTCCCGTTTTGAAAAGTTTTTATATCTCCTCTTTAATATTTGTTTTATTTACTTTTACATTTTTCATCTTAACCATAGAGGATACTAAATTTGAAACAGCCGATACCTTAATTGAAAAGCCTATAGTATTAGCTGATAAAATAGTGCTGCCAATAGAAATTTTAGGCGAAGAAGGTTTGGTCATATCACAAAGTATAGAACTAAATGCCCAAACTGTTAATATTGCCGATAGATTATGGTTAACGATTAATAATCTAAGTTACCAAAACAAAGGTTCAGTTAAAATAAACGAAGGGGCATGGCTTCAACTAAATCATAATACCGCCGAAATACACCCAAAAGAGTTAGCCTATGGAGGAATGGTACATGGAGGTTTTAACACTATCCGACTTACTATACCTGCAAATGGATTACAAGAAGGAACTAATACTATACAATTTAGATTTGACACATCTGATGGTATTTCTATAGGATATCGTGTTATCAAAATGAATTTAATAGATTCAAATAACACTAGGCTTTTAGCAGAAAGTTCCTTTATAGAAGACACCCCAAGTAATTGGACAGCTCCAGATAATAGTTCTGTTCAAAATGGAGAAAATCTATGGTATAATAAAGATTTATGGAATCACTATACATTAAATAATAATGAGGGATTTTGGTATGGAAAGACTATCCCCAATAGAAGAACAATTAGAGCTAAATGTACAGATTGTCATACACAAGATGGAAGAGATCTCGAAATGTTCAGCTACTCCAACCTATCAATAATTGAACGTTCCAAATTCCATGGAATGACAGAACAAGAAGGAAAAGATATTGCTGCTTATATTAGAAGTTTATCATCAAATTCTACTGTTGGTAGATACGGAAGACCCTGGAATCCTCCTTATCAACCTGGCCCTATACTAAAAGATATACCTATAGTACAATGGGCAGCTGGAGCTGGTTTAGAATGGGTATTAGAAAATGATGCCGATATGGCTCCTTATATTTTTACAAATGGAACTAGTAAAATAGGTATTCGAAGTGTTTTTGATTCTGATAAAATGGAAGATCGCACCATATTACCGCTTGCTATCCAATTCCCAGACTGGAAGCATTGGTTACCTATCATACATCCAAAAGATGCTTATACTAAAAATGAATGGTGGAACAATACCTTACCAGATGCTCAAAATCCAATAAAAAACTATCAAGCTATAAGATCTCAGTTTACGAACAACTACAACCCTAGTACTATTGAAAGTTTTAACGTACCTCAAAAATTACGATATTTAGGAATAGGACTTGATGGAAGAACTGGTTTTAGATATTTCTACCAACATGGAGCAAGCAATACTAATCACTGGAGATCAGATGAAGGAAATGCGAATCAACACTTAGCCAATGGTATTGATCTGGAAATGGCAAAAACCAGTATGGCTAGACTTCAGGCTGTAAAGTACTTTGAGTTGGTTAATGAATTTAATTTACAAGATAAAGCTCCACAAACAGTTCCAAATGTAGAAGAAGATCAACCTCTGGAAAGACAATGGCCAGTAAAATGGTATTCGGTGTTTGAAGTACCGGCTCATTTTACTTCAGATAATAGTAGACATTATGTAGGTCAAGAACATAAGACAGCTCACTATGAAACATCAACTTGGTACAACCTACAATTTGTAATTAATGGAGGAAATGGATTTGTAGGAGGAACTAATCCAACAGATTTTAATTATCACACACCGTTTATGGGATTTGCAGAATACTATTCTGGAATTAATGAACCATTACGTCGTTTCTCTGCAATTAATCATATGTATCAAATCCGTACTTGGTCAGGAAATAATGGTCCGGAAAATGAAGGATTTAGAATATCCAATCAAGGTATATGGGAAATGATGGGAAGTAGTAATAGCAATCAGGAGTTTCACGATCCTTCTTATGATATTGTAAAACAACTAGATAATATAGAGGCTGGTTTATCCGATAAAGTATTAGAAGCTATGCTGCTCCAATTTCTTAATGAAGCCGAAAAATATGATTTAAGTACTTGGCCTAGAACGGCAGATGGTGGAGACTATCAGTTAGACTTTGCTTCTAAGACAACAACAGACTTAATATCGGTTCCACATTTCGGAAACCCTAATCAAGGTAGATTATTATATCATTATGCTGATAAGTTTTATGATATTATCCCTAGAATTAAAGATAATTTTACTGTCCATTGCAGTATTACTAATAGAATAACAAACTGGTGTAAAGCCGCCTGGCCTCTGATAGATTTTGAAAAATATCTAATCAGTAATTGCAGTGACGAAGTGCTAGATTGCGATAATACTGTGATTGAAGATGAAAATATTTATAGAATAAAAACTACTCATGGTAAATGTATAAATGCTATAGAAAGTAATGGATATGCTATCACACAACAAAGCTGTAATGATAGTAGTGCTGGAAAATGGAACTTAGAAAATGCCGATACAGGATATTATTATATTAAAAATATCGAAACCGGTAAATATATGAGTACAACAGGTAATACTAATGGAGATCATATTGAAGAAGCTGCTTTTTCTGGTAATGATAGTCAGCAGTGGGAAATAAAAGAAATCGATGGTTGCAAATTCAATATTATTGCAAAAACCTCTAGTAAATGTCTTGATCTAAAAGGTGGAAACAGTGCAGATGGAACTCATTTTCAATTATGGGATTGCGTCAATACTAATAGTCAAAATCGTGAGTATAGTTTTGAGTTTTTAGAAACTGAAGTATTAGAGATAGAAGATTTATCTATATCAAACATGGTTTTGTACCCAAACCCTGCTCATACACTATTAAATATTGAAATACCTAACAAGCATTTTAGCAAACCTATACAAATTAAGGTATATGATTTCATGGGTAGATCCATAAAAGAAGTAACATCTAAGGAAGACCTGATCAAGATTAATTTAGATAATATTCCCTTAGGAAATTATTTTATTCTACTACTTGATGATAAAAAATCATATAATTCCTTTTTTATTAAAAACTAAAACTTAATATTTTTTCACATACCAAATAACGCTGTATCTGTTGCTAGCTTAATTGTTCGTATGGTTAACTCTTATAAAAAAAATCTATTCCGATTCAAGGTCTAAACCATAAGATTATCTTTACTTATCAAATAAGTAATTATGAAGAAACTATTCTTTACTATTAGTACGTTAGTCTTTTTAATTAGCTGTAATAATATACATCAATCCAAACAAAAAAACAAAAATGTAACAAAGTCTAATGATAGTAGTAATGTTATAAGTGATCGTCAATTACAAAGTCAAAAAAATGAAACTTATAATTTTAATACAGAGGAACAATGGGACAGTCTGAATAAAAGAGTTGACAAAAAAGTAATTCATAGAAAAGGAAAAGTTCATCCAAACACGAAGACATTCGGTTGGCATATATACTCCAACGGTTCTTCCTATAAAAATTACAATTTCTCAATGTTATGGGGACTCTCCTACTTTTCTTATGCGCTAGAACCAAAAACTGGCAGCTATAAAAGTATTCATCAATGGAAAACTACTTCTCTAATTGATAGCGCCAAGGCAAAAGACTGCAAAGTATTTTTGTCTGTTTCCAATTTTGGAAGAGAAAATAATTCGATATTTTTAGAAAATCGAAAAGCTCAAAAGACATTAATAGATAGTATATCAAATTTACTAGCTTTTAGATCTGCTAATGGTATAAATATTGATTTTGAAGGAGTTCTTAAAGAGGACAAAGAGTACTTAACCAAATTTATTATTGAAATTTCTAAAAGCCTGAAACAAGATAATCCTAATTATATGATATCTCTCTGTCTTTATGCCATTGATTGGAATGATGTTTTTGATATACAGGCTATTGATCCATACATAGATTTTTACACATTAATGGGGTATGATTACTATGGCAGTTTTAGTAAAACTACTGGACCTGTAACACCTTTTAAAACAAGTCAACTATTTGGAAATGGTCTAGAAAAATCTGTTGATTACTACAATGACAAAGGCGTAGATCTTAGCAAACTAATTATTGGATTGCCGTATTACGGAGCTGAATGGTATACGAATAAACCTGAAATAGGTGCGTTAGTTAGTAGATTTAAATCGCATCCTCGGTATTATACAATAAAGGATATATATATCGACTCCCTAAAAATACCTGTTCAGTTTGATAAAAAAAGTGCTTCAAGTTATCTTATTATTAAAGATAGCAACAAGAAATACAGACAATTATTTTTTGAAGACACTACATCATTGTCTATTAAATATGATTGGGTAAAAAGTAATAAAATTGGAGGTATCGGAATTTGGGCACTAGGATATGATGATGGTTATACCGAATTATGGGGTTTATTAAACGAGAAATTTTCAGAACAATAGTAAAATATAAAAACCCAGACACTTTGTATCTGGGTTTCTTTAACCTTGGATTACTATTTTTAGATAGTTTCTATTTCTAAGGCATTAGTAACATCAACTTTTTCTAATGCTTGCTCTAGATCCCAAATCAGATCTTTAGCACTTTCTACTCCTATAGACAATCTTACTAGTTGATCAGTAATATTCATTTGTTGTCGTTGTGCTTCATCTACACCAGCGTGTGTCATAGTTTTAGGATGTTCTGATAAACTCTCTGTTCCACCTAAACTTACCGCTAGTTTCATTAACTTAAGATTATTAAGAAACATAAATGCTTCTTTTTCACCTCCAATGATATCAAAAGAAACCATTGCTCCTGGTGCAGAACATTGCTTCTCGTAAATATTATGCGCCTCTGTTCCCTTTTTTAATAATCCCAGATAATACACTTTTTCAACTTTAGAATGTTTATCTAAATAATCCGCAACAATCTGAGCATTATGAGTTTGCTGATCCATGCGTACCTTTAATGTTTCTAAACTTCTTAACAATAACCAAGCTGTATGAGGACTTACCATATTACCCAGAAAAGTACGTAAAGTTTTAACACGAACCATTAGCTCTGCATTTCCTAGAACCGCTCCTGCAATAAGATCACTATGACCTCCTATATATTTAGTAGCAGAATATAATACTAGGTCAGCACCACATTGCAATGGATGTTGCCATAGAGGCCCCATATATGTATTATCAACAGCAACCAACGCTTTTCTATCCTCGGTACTATATTTAGCTGCAATCTGACTAAATTTTTCTATATCTACAATATCATTTGTTGGATTCGCTGGGGTTTCCAGATAAATCATAGCTAGTTTATCGGCTTTACCAGAAGTTTGTATCATTTCCTCTACTTCTTCCATGCTCTGGTTAGGCATCACTCCTATCGTATCTACTCCTATTTTGTCTAAAAAGTGATGTATAAAATGATCTGTTCCTCCATAAACAGGATTACTATACACCAATAAATCACCTGGTTTTAAGAACTCTAACAATACAGTACTAATAGCAGACATTCCACTCTCGAACACTGCACAATCATCTGCCTTATCCCAAAGACACAATCTATTTTCTAAAATTTCAAGATTAGGATTATTAATTCTACTATAGATTAATCCCAATTCTTCCTTTTCTGATTTCTCTCTTAGCCCATACGCTAATTCAAAAAATGCTTTACCCTCTTCTGCTGTTTTAAAAACAAAAGTTGAAGTTTGAAATATTGGACATTTAATGGCTCCTTCAGATAACTCAGGTTTATAACCATAGGTCATCATTAAACTCTCTGGATTAAATTCGTGCTTGCTCATATCGTGGTTGTTTTATCTTTTAGTATATGTGTTTTTCTAAAAATTAAAGCTAAGCATAAAAGAATTTAAAACTAAATAAATGATATATTTCAGCATTAAATATTAAAATATAAAGTATAAAAAGAATATTATTCTATTTTTGTTTAGAATATTAAATATGTATAGAAAAATATTATGGACAAAATAGATCGATCTATCCTTAATTTATTGCAAAAAGATGGCAAAATAACCATCAAAGAGATCGCAGAACGATTAAGTCTAACCACTACTCCAATTTTCGAACGGGTAAAAAAACTGGAACGTGAAGGATATATAAAATCTTACAAAGCCATTCTCAACAGAAAAAAAGTAGGATTACAGCTTATGGTTTTTTGTAACGTTACCCTAAACCTGCACCAAACAGATTATCTTAAAAAATTCGAAAAAGATATTCAGCAATTTCCAGAAGTGGTAGAATGTTATCATGTAGCTGGTATGTTTGATTATTTAATAAAAATATATGCCGAAGATATGGAGAGTTACCAGCATTTTCTTTCTAACAAATTAGCTTCACTAGAAAATATTTCTAAAGTACAAAGCTCATTTGTGATGACCGAAGTAAAAGGTTTTTCATTTTTACCAATTCCATAGAAAATTATATTTCGGCTTAACAAAAGATTTAGAGTTCATCATATACCTTTGTTTACTGAAGTAGCAATAAAGTATGAATGATAAAATTAAAATACTCAAAACAGAATTATTGTCTGATAATTGGTATACCTTAAATAAAGTAACATATAATTATCAAAAAAAAGATGGTCAATGGGAAACGCATTCAAGAGAAGCATACGATCGAGGAAATGGAGCCACAATACTTTTATATAATGCTGATAATAAGAAAGTCATACTTACCAAACAGTTTAGGTTACCAACATATGTAAATGGAAACCCAACCGGAATGTTAATTGAATCCTGTGCAGGATTATTAGATAAAGATAATGCTGAGAATTGTATAAGAAAAGAAACAGAAGAAGAGACAGGTTACAAAGTATCGAAGGTTAAAAAAATTTTTGAATCCTATATGTCTCCTGGTTCGGTGACAGAAATTGTACATTTTTTTGTAGCTGAATATGATAAAGAAATGAAAGTGAGTGACGGAGGAGGTCTAGCAGAAGAACAAGAAAACATTGAAGTGATAGAATTAGATTTTGACCAAGCATTTAACATGATCTACACTGGAGAAATTAAAGATGGAAAAACCATAATGTTATTACAATACGCAAAAATCCATAATCTTATAACTAACTAAAAATTTCTAGAATTCATGAACATAAAAGACGTTAAAGTATTAATTACAGGAGGAAACTCGGGAATAGGAAAAGCGACTGCTAAACTACTTAAAGAAAAAGGCGCACGGGTAATTATCTCTGGAAGAAATGAAGCAACATTAAAGCAAACAGCAAAAGAACTAAACATAGATTATATAAGAGCCGATGTGACTAAGGAGGATCAGGTGCATTTTATGGTTGATCAAGCTAAAGTTAAAATGAATGGTCTTAACACACTAGTTAATAATGCTGGTTATGGGTATATTTCGAAATTAATAGATATTGAAGCTGATAAATTCACGGATCAGTTTAAGACCAACATTCTTGGCGCTACTTTGTGTGCTAAAGAATCTGCTAAACATTTTATTGATCAGGATTACGGAAATATCATTAACATAGGATCTACTTCCTCTCTAAAAGGTTCACCAACAGCTTCTCCTTATGTTGCTACTAAATTTGCGCTCCGCGGAATGACAGAAAGCTGGAGAAATGAATTGCGCCCTCATAACATACGCGTAATGCAAGTAAACCCGAGTGAGGTGATGACTAGCTTTTCTGATAATCGTGTGGATAAAAACATTAGTCAAAAAAAATATACGGAAGCTGAGCAAAACACTAAGTTAAGAGGAGAAGAAATAGCGCATACAATTTCTAGTCTATTAGAAATGGATGATCGTGGATTTATTACTGAAGCTACTGTTTTTGCTACAAATCCTAAAACTTAAATATTATTATCAAATTATTTCTATTTGTTGCTCAATCTTTACAGATGTGCTTTTAGTTTGAAAATAATTTATCAATAGGAGTATCAGTATTACCAAAAATACACATGCTCCTATTGTAAATATCATAACATTGATACTTTCAAACATGATTCCACCAAGGATTAGCCCAAAAATACTCGCTAAGCTGCCCATACTATTACCATAACCCTGAATAGCACCTTGCATTGTTGAGTTCCCAGTTTTTGATAAAAGTGAAAGAAAACTGGGCCACATCAAACCATTTCCTAAAGACAATAATGTATTAGCTACATACAATATAATAATACTAGGATTAGAAAGAAGGAAAAAGCTTACTGACAATAACACCGTTCCGACTGCGACTAATCTAATATTAGGAATTTTGCCTGAAACGAATGATAATAAAGGTCCCTGAACTAAAATCATAATAAAACTAGAATACGCTAGAAAGATTCCAAGATCAACAGCTGTCCAATCCAACATGGTAGAAGCATATATAGGCAAGCCTGCATAAAATAGACTAAAAGCCAAAAATGTTAAAAAATAGATTGAAAACAATAACGGAATACCTTTTTGACCTAATACACCTTTAAAGCTGTTGTCATTTTTAGTAGCACCATTTTCAATAGTACTTCCAGAAAAGCAATCTTTATGTTCGACCTGAAAAAATCTTCTAAAAGATTTAAAATTCAGACCCCCTGTATCTACCATACACGGATTACTTTCTGGTAATCTTATAAAAATAACAATAATTGCTACTAGTGAAATAATAGCAGCTAAAATAATTGGCAATATTTCTCCTAAAATAGTTGAAGCTAAAATTCCTGCAACTGCAGGTCCTAGCACAAACCCTAAACTGGTAGAAGCTCCCATCATTCCGAAATTCTTATCACGATCTTCGTCTGTGGAAATATCAGACAGATAGGCATTCGCTACGGATACATTTCCGCCCGTAAACCCATCAAAAATTCTAGCAAGAAAAAGTAGAATTAAAGGAAGTGTCATAATATAGTTGCCTGTAAATTCAGAATCAGATGACCATAACTTAATCTCAGGAAGTATTAATGCTATTAAAAACAATGACCAAGCAACAAACGTTCCCGCTTGACTGATCACCAATACTTTCTTTCTTCCTATTCGATCCGAAAGTCTACCTAAGATTGGAGCTCCAATAAATTGAAAAAATGGATACATCGCTCCCAGAATTCCATAAACAAAACCATTACCTCCTAAATCAGTAACTATGAATATAAGAATTGGAATTACAATACTATATCCTAGAATCCCTATAAAATTCACCAATAGAATTGGAAAAATTGATTTCGTAAAGAATTGAAATATTTTCATTCTTTAAATTTAATCGATTCAATTTCTAATTTAGTTAAAATACCATTAATTTGTCATATCAAACCCCTTCATAATACGCTAGAAAATAGAGTGCTAAAAAGATAAAATTGTTTGAGATAACTTTAAAAGTTAAAGAGTACATATCCAAAAAGGCTGATTTTTATTTTTATAGCCGAAAACATAAAAAGTCAGTCGAAATGAATTCAAAAATTACTTTTTCCATATTTTTAATTTCTTTACTAGTTACTCCTACTCTGATATCTCAGACTCAAGAAGAAACTTTTAATTCAGAATTAAAAGTAATTATTGATAATGATATTTTTGCCGTGTTCAGAGATTCTGATCGGTACTATTCTTATGGAATGGGATTAGAATATGCCTTTAAGACTGAGAAGTTTTTAGGTTTACAATATTTATTTAAAAATAAAAAGAATTTGTTTTATACATTAGGTGTAAGACTAGAGGGATATACTCCATCTATGGTAAGAGAATTTGCAGTTACACCAGAAATTGAAGATAGAGATGACTTTGATCGCCCATTTGCAGGTTTGTTGTATGCTACTCTAACTACTACTTACACATTCGGAAAATCCTTTTTAAAATCAGAGATTCTTGCTGGTGTCATTGGACCTTCTTCGCAGGCTGGAGAAATACAAACTTGGTTTCACGAAAATATTACAGGAGATCCTGTATATGATGGTTGGCAATTTCAATTAGAAGATCAATTCATCTTTAATTTCAAAAGTTCTTTTACGTATGATTTACATCCTAATGCTAAGTGGTTTAGCACTTATGTTGGTGGGAACATCCATCTAGGAAATCTATACATTAGAGCTGCACCTCAAGCCGGTTTCAGAATTGGAAAATTTGAAAGCGTTACTAAATCTAGCAGTTTTCAAAATTCACTATTATTGCCTAAAAAACATTCTGAATTATTTTTTAAATTTAATGCGGAAACACATTTTGTAGGCTATAATGCGACGATACAGGGTAATTTATTTAATGAAAAAGCATACGGTGTGGATGATCTTAACAATGTATCTTGGCACCTAAGTAGCGGACTATATTATTCTATCAATAGTATCTCTGCTAATTTCATATATCAATGGTCCACAGGAGTTTTAAATAACATTGAGAATCATGGATATGGAACGTTTAATGTAGCTTATCGATTTTAACTAAATAGTAACAGCAATTACCCCATTATTTTTACTAAAAGTTCTTTAAGAATATCACTTGGAGGAAGATTAGCGGCTCCTACTCCTTTACTTTTAACATCTGCTTCTCTTAATAGCGCTATAATCTGGCTTACCTTTTTCATCGGGTAATTACGTGCTGCATCAGAGTAATCACTCACGAAATATGGATTGATTCGTAGCGCACTAGCAACGCTGCCTTTAGACTTATCAGATAATCCGTGGTATTGTAATACCTGAGAAAAGAAACTGTACAATAAAGATATAGTAACCACTAATGGATTGTCTTTAGGGTTCTGAGCAAAGTAGTTGATAATTCTATGTGCTTTTAAAACATCTCTAATGCCAATTGCCTTGCGTAATTCGAAATTATTAAACTCTTTGCTGATTCCGATATTCTCTTCAATCTTATCTGCTGTAATCTGATCTCCCTTAGGCATGATCAACTTCAATTTTTCTAATTCATTATTGATCTTATTTAAATCTGTACCTAAAAATTCTACCAACATTTGGGAAGCTTTTGGTTCAATACTGTAATTTGCTCCAGCCAAAACTCTTCGGATCCAATCCGAGACCTGGTTTTCATAGAGTTTTTTACTTTCAAAAATCACTCCATTTTTTGCAACTATTTTATAGAGTTTTTTACGCTTATCAATTTTCTTGTACTTATAACAAATTACTAAAACTGTAGTGGGTTGTGGATTTTCGACATAATCTGCTAATTTCTCTATAGTTCTAGATAAATCTTGTGCTTCTTTTACAATCACAACTTGGCGCTCAGCCATCATGGGATATCGCTTAGCATTTGATACAATATCTTCAATACTAACATCACGCCCATACAATACCATTTGGTTAAAACCTTTCTCCTCCTCTTCAAGTATATTCTTGTCAATATATTCTGAAATCCTATCAATATAATATGGTTCTTCGCCCATCAAAAAATAAATAGGCTTGATATTTCCATTCTTTATATCGCTTACAATCTGTTTTACTTCATCCATTCAGAAAAAATCATCAAATTTGTGTTATGCAAAACCTCAATTTTCCAGCATACCAGTTCAGGTTCAAAAGTAGCGAAAATAAAGTTTCTATTTTTGACAGAATTCGCAAAAAATTTATCATCCTTACACCAGAAGAATGGGTAAGACAACATACCATACATTATCTTATAGAAGAAAAAAAATATCCCGAAAGCCTTATTAACGTAGAGAAAATGGTAAAAGTTAATGATATGAATAAGAGGTATGATATCATTATATTTAATCCAGATGGCACTATATATCTTATCATAGAATGTAAATCACATTCCATAAAGATTACTCAAGAAGTTTTTGATCAGATTGCCCGTTACAACCTTTCTCTGAATTCCGAATATCTTATGATTACTAACGGTATGAGTCATTATTATTGTCAGATGGACTATAATGAAAAACAATATACTTTTCTAAAAGATATCCCTGATTATAAATAATACTTCAGTGACATTTATTTTCAATAAATTAACTGCCATTTTAATACAAATTACTTTTCAATAAAGATGAATTGCAAAAGTCCTCAAAGTTGGTGCATTCATCCACAAGAACTAAATAGCGCATCCTCTTTTCTATTTCTAAAAAAATTTCTTGATGTATCTTAATACATGATTTTTAACCAAATAATATATTACAATCATGAAAAAAATAAAATTTACATCTGTTTTAATTGCACTTTGTGCCATCACATTTTTCTCCTGTGAAAAACAAGAAAATCCTGAACCTTTGAGCGAAAACTCTATAGAACAACCAACTGTTCCTGAAGATATCCTACAAAAATTAGAACAAGCTGGTTTTTATACGAATGAAGGAGTTTATAAATATGAGAATGGTTATATTGTAGAATACGACATTTTTCTTACAGAAAAGGAAATATTTGAATACGACAAAAATTCTGAGACTACTATAAATTCAAAACAGTACCGTACAACGAACTTAGTCTCTGGCGCTAAAACCATTAGAGTCTATATAGATCCTGCGCTTGGATCTTTTGCGATAAACTCATTAAACAAAGCAATATCAAGGTATAATGCTCTTAATTTAAGACTTACGTTTAAGAGAACTACTAATTCTGGCAGTAATGAAATCCGTATTATCCCAGTTAACATTCCAGGAGGGTTTTTAGCTAGTGCTGGTTTCCCAAGTGGTGGTAATGCTTTTAAAACCATCAAGCTGAATACCTACTACTATAACAATACCACCAGCAGAGCAGACACTCCCTCTGTTTTAGCACATGAAATAGGTCATGCCATTGGATTTAGACATACAGATTATGCGAATAGAAGCTTCAGTTGTGGAACAGGAGGAAATGAAGGATCAGCTGGTGTTGGTGCCATACATATTCCTGGAACGCCAACAGTTCCAGTTGCTAATTCCTGGATGTTAGCCTGCAGTAATGGTAAAGACAGACCATTTATTGCAAGTGATAGAACCGCTTTGGTTAACTTATATAAAAAAATTACTCCTACAACACAACCCGTATCGTTTTATCGTTTCTTTAGAGGAGGTGCAAAAGGAAATCATTATTACAGTACTAGCCGCAGTACCCCCTCCGGATATGCATATGAAGGTGTACAATGTAAAGTCTTCAGTCAGCAAACTTCTGGAACGATACCTCTATACAGATTTTACAACAGTAGTGCTGTCAATCACCTTTACAAAACTAATCGTAATGCTGTAGGTGGTTATAGGTATGAAGGTGTCGCTGGGTATATATATCCATCAGGTGGTAGTGGTAGAATCCCGTTGTATCGATTTTATAACAGTACAGCTGTAGATCATTTTTATACTACGAACAGAAACGAAGGGAATTCTGCGGTTGGATACAGTTATGAAGGTGTGACTGGCTATGTATTAAGATAAACAATCAATTATTTTCAACACCTAATTAATTATTAATATTTAGGTTTTACCGTTATAGATTAATAAAGTAATTTGATGAAATTCAGTTTCTGTAGGTTATGAAGGCTAAACAGGAACTGAATTTTATAATTACAATATCAATTCAATTTTAAACAAATTAAGAGTTAATCAATTATTTCTTCTTCCTGAGTTACCAATTTCAGATTAAACTCTTTAATTTGCACCTGTGAATATAGCCGTAGTCATCTTAAATTGGAATGGACGTTCATTATTAGAACAATTCCTACCATCTGTTGTAAAACATTCTAAAGAAGCAACAATTTATGTAGCAGATAACGCTTCTACGGATGATTCTATAAACTACTTAAAAAACTTTTTTTCTGATATAAAAATTATCCAAAACGAAATAAATGGAGGATATGCTAAAGGATATAACGATGCATTAGCAAAAATTGACGCTGATATATATTGTTTGCTAAACAGTGATGTGGAAGTAACAAAGAATTGGCTTATTCCAATAATAGAAACTTTTAAAAGTTCTGAAAACATTGCTGCAATACAACCTAAAATTCTTGATTATAAAAAAAAGAACTACTTCGAATATGCTGGTGCTGCAGGAGGTTTTATAGACAAATTAGGATATCCATACTGTCGTGGAAGAATTTTTGACACATTGGAAGAAGATAAAGGCCAATATAATGATACTTTAGATATTTTCTGGGCAAGCGGTGCTTGTCTATTTATTCGTAAATCAATTTTTGAAGAAGTCGGGAAATTAGATGAAGATTTCTTTGCACATCAGGAAGAAATTGATCTCTGCTGGCGTATACGAAATAACGGTTATGACATCCAGTATATAGGGGCTTCTGAGGTATACCATCTTGGCGGAGCGACATTAGAGGTCATGAATCCTAAAAAAACTTTCCTAAATTTCAGGAACAATTTGCTAATGATGGTAAAAAACACTTCTGGTACTTCCATTTGGTTTATTATCTTTACACGAATGATTTTAGACGGAGTTGCTGCTTTTAAGTTTATATTAGAAAAAAAGCCATCACATTTTATGGCAATTCTTAAAGCACATTTCAGCTTTTATCAAAATTTGCCAACTTTTGTTAAGAAACGTAAAAAACTGTCTAAACAAAGGAAATATTATTCCATTTCTTCCGTTGTATGGCAGTATTATATTTTGAACAAAAAACTATTTAACCATTTGTAAGGTTATATTCATTAAATTATTGTTAACAGGACGATATTGCGTCACAATTTTAATAATTTTGAGTTATATAACCAGAATAAGACTAAAAACACATTTTCTAATGAAAAAAGCAATGATTATCGGAGCTTCAATGGCTGTACTATTATCTTCTTGTGTATCACAGAAGAAATTTGCAGAACTAGAAGGAAAACAAAAAGAAACCCAAGATTTACTAAATACTGCAACTGTTAAGTTAAACAGCTGTCTTGAAGAAAAAGCAAGTGAAAGCTCTGAATTAAAAGTTCTAAGAGATCAGGTATCAAACCTTAAAAATCAAAATTCAGCTTTATTAAACAATGTTGGTAATCTTGCTACATTATCAACTAAAGAAGCAGAAAACTTAGAGAGATCTTTAGAAAGTATTAAAGAAAAAGATCTTCAGATTAAAACAATGAACGATGCAATGAATAAAAAAGATTCTGTGACATTGGCATTGGTAACAAGTCTGAAAGGAGCTTTAGGTAACCTTGCAGATGAAGATATTGAGATAAATGTAGAAAAAGGAGTAGTATATGTTTCTATTTCTGATAAATTATTATTTAAGAGCGGAAGTTATAACGTTTCTACTAGAGCTAAAGAAGTATTAGGTAAAGTAGCTAAGGTAGTAAATGACAAGCCGGATATTGAATTTTTAGTAGAAGGACATACAGATAATGTTCCAATCAAAAACAAGGTATTATTAGATAACTGGGATCTTAGTGTAAAAAGAGCTACTTCGGTAGTAAGAGTTTTACAAAATGATTTCAAGGTAGATCCTAAACGTATGACCGCTGCAGGAAGAAGTTATTATGTGCCGATTGCAGATAATAATAGTGCTGCTAATAAAGCTAAAAACAGGCGTACTAGAATTGTAGTACTCCCTAAACTAGATCAATTCTATAACATGATCGAAGATGGAATGAAAAAAGCTTCTGAAGGAGGTAATTAAAAAAGAATAAAGTATTTTTGAAAAGGGTTAATTTAACGATTAACCCTTTTTTTTAATCAAAGTATTAAACAATGGTATAAAAATTGACATATGTCGATTAAAACATTGATATTAAATATTTTAAGAATAATGAAAAAACTATTTATCCTTGTATTCCTACTTTCCTTAGGAACTGTAGAAGCCCAAAAAACAGCAAACACTTCTATTGGAGAAAATGAAAAATTGGTGTATACCGCTTCTTATAATATGTCTGGGTTATTGACAAATCTAGCGCAAGTTACCATGCAAACTACCAGAGTAAATACTGGAAAAAGTAATTACTTAAGACTTAAGTGTAATGCTGCTACATATTCTAAATGGGATTCTTTTTTTAAAATCAGAGATGTATATGAAGCATATGTAAACCCTTCTAATCTAAAACCATACTTATATAAAAGGGACATTAATGAAGGAGGGTATATCAAAAAAGAAAAATATGTATATAGCTATAAGAGTAAAACTATAAAAGCTACAATGCAAAAGAAAAAAGATCCCAACACAAAGACACTTAAAATGGGAAACAATACATTTGATATAATTTCTACTTTATATCATATTCGAAACATGGATATCGGAAAAGCTCCCGTAGGAACTAATCAAAAGTTGACCATATTATTTGACAGAGAAGTACAAACTGCTTATCTAAAATTATTAGGAAAAGAAACAATTAGTACCAAAACAATGGGCAATAAGGAATGTTATAAAATTGCTGTTAACAATGATGCTCTAAAAGGAACTAATAAAAATATTGTATATCTTACAGCAGATGCAAATAAGATTCCAGTACTTATTAAGTTTAGTATTCCTGCAGGTACAGGTCAACTGACATTAACACAAGCTTCGGGACTAAAAAATTAAATTCTATGAGAATTGTATTGATATCTATTGCTGCCATAGCAGCGTTCTTAGGAATTATTATGGCAATACTTCCGTTTGGTAGTATTGGTATTCTACCAGGCATTATTGCCTTAATAGCCGGTTTTGGAGCGTATTTTGTTTCTAAAAAACAACTAAAACCACAAAAGTTGTCTCTTTTGTTTTTAACCATTGGGCTTCTAGTAATAGTCGCAAGTGGATCTAAATCATTATGGGTAAAAGATGAAGTTGCTGTAGATCAAGAATTTCAACAAAAGGAAGAGCAAAGTAAAGAAGAAGCTATAGAAGAGCTTAAAGAAATTGAAAGTGAGCTTGAAGAGATCGAAGACGATCTCGAAGAAATTGAATCCGAATAATCAATAATAAAACTCTTCTATAACCTGTTTTTAATTTTACTTAATTAAGTCTATAATCAAAGCAGTATTCTTAGATAAAAATACACTTTGAAGATTTTGAAGTTCTTTTCCAGTTAAGATTTCTTTTCCTTTAGTATACCCTTCTAAAGACTTTTTAAAACGTTCTAAACTAAAACTTTGATAATCTTTATCACTATTATTAATGATTATCATACTGCTCTCTGTATCTGTGTATCTAAAATATACATATACATTATCCATAGGTTGATAGTGTGTAAGTTTTCCTTCGTGAATGGATTTTGCATTTTTTCTCCAGTTCAGAATAGTTTTCACATAATTAAAAACTTCATTTTCTTCTTTTGTTCTGCCTTGTTTAATAAAAGCGTTTCTCTCATCTCCTTTCCATCCACCTGGAAAATCTTGTCTTACCTTACCATCAGGTCTCTTGTTTTTCATCAAAATCTCATCACCATAATATATTTGAGGAATCCCTCTGGTAGTTAATGTAAATACCATACTTAACTTTAACTTATTCACATCTTCATCAAGTAATGCCAATAAACGATCTACATCGTGATTCCCATTAAAAACCTTATTATTTCCAGGATTTCCATAGACGAAATCCTCTGCTAATGTTTTATAAAGCTCTGTAACATTACCCTCTTTTCCAAAAGCTCTTATCATAGAATAATAAAGTGAATAATCACTAATACTATTAACATACGATGTATATCCATCCGTATTAGCCTCATCATTATTATTCCAATAAGATAAATAAGATGCTCTTTCTGCCCAGGTTTCTGCTACCATATAAAAATCAGGATACTCAAGCTTCAGCGCTTTCATCCATCTAGACATAGCATGCTTATTTGGATAAGGATATGTATCCAGACGAATACCATCAATCCCTGAATATGCCACCCACCAAATAGAATTCTGGATCATATAGGTTGCCAAAAAATCATTTTCCAAATTTAGATCAGGCATATTAATATCAAACCATCCCTTAGTTAATAAGTCGAGATCGCCAGAAGACACATATGGATCTGAAGCAGCAATATTGGTAAAACTACTTTTTGTAAAAGTATCCCACTGATTTAACCAATCCTTTGATGGCAAATCATTCATCCACCAATGACCAGAACCACAATGATTAAAAACCTGATCCATAATAACTTTCATTCCATTTTTATGTGATTGAACAACTAATTCCTTATAATCCTCATTCGTTCCAAAGCGGGTATCTGTTTTATAAAAATCTGAAATAGCATATCCATGATATGAGTATGTGGGTTGATCATTCTCTAAAAAAGGATTCAACCATAATGTGGTTACTCCTAGTTCTTCTAAATAACCAAAATTATCAAGTATTCCTTTTATATCACCTCCATGTCTACCATCATCATTTTTTCTATTAAGCTTTTCTAGTGTATCCTCCGTAGAATCATTGGTTTTATCTCCATTCGCAAAACGATCTGGTGTAATCAAGTAAATTACATCTGCCGTTGTAACTGCTTGACCAACTTGAGATCGTTTTTCATTTTCTTTTAATTGATATTTATGAACAAACTCTTTCTTTTCATTAGTGAATTTGATTGATAAAATTCCTGGTTTTGCATTTTTAGAAATACTTAGATCTAGAAAAAGATAATTTTTGTTATCTACTTTGTTTACACTTTTTAATTGAACTCCTTCATACTTAACAGATACATTAAAAGAGCTTATATTTTCTCCATGTAATAACAACTGTAAATTAGGATTATTCATTCCGGTCCACCAAAATGGAGGTTCTACACGAGTTAACATTTCTGATTTTTGTCCTTGGCTCAGAAAAGAAATTGACAACCCCATAATTAAGAGCAATAGTACTTTTTTTGAATACGATTTCATTGATATAATTTTAATTGTTTCAATAGCTAATTACTCTATACAGCAGGTAAACGACAACTTGATTATACCGATTACTGTAATTTCAGGATAAACAACCATGAATGTTAGTTATTCTATGAACTCATAATGATCTGAAATAGGAAATATATTTTCTGTAGTATGTATTATATTGCTGGTTGTTTATCCTGAATTTTGTTTTTTTATTCAAATTTTTCAGATTTTAGACGCTCTAGCTTAATTATACCTAATGATTTATTCTCTTATAAAAAATCGCTTTTCTAATCGAATTATTATCCACATATTATATTGGATAGGATTAATTATTTTTTTCGGAATCACTTGGGGGACTTATGATAATGATTATATCCGTTCATTTACAATTCAAACTTTTAGTTTACCTGCAAGAATGACACTCGTATATGTGTCTATATATATCCTATTACCAAGTTTTTTTATCAAACGAAAATTCATTGCTTTCATCATTGCATATATTATGGTACTGTTGATTGTAAGCATTTTTATCCAAAGACCGATTATATTCTTTTATGTACAGCCCAACTACCTTCCTGGATGGCATAGTGAAGGTTATTTTATCATTACAGAATTAGTAAATACTATTTTGGATGTCAATATAGCTGCAGTTATACCTTTAGGAATGAGCTTTTTTAAATTTTATTATAATTCGCAACAAAAAGCGCTAACACTTGAAAAAGAAAAAATAGAAACTGAGCTTATTCAACTTCGTAATCAGGTGCACCCACATTTTCTATTTAACACCCTTAATAGTTTATATGCACTAATTATTAGAAAGTCTGATCTTGCCGAAACTGCTATACTGAAGCTTTCTCGATTAATGCGATATATGCTATATGAGGCTAATGTTCCTAAAGTTTCATTGACTAAAGAAATAGAATACCTAAAAAATTATGTGGACCTTGAGAAATTAAGATTTGAAACTACAATTGATATTAGTTTCAATTCTGAAATGGATAAAGATTATGAAATATCGCCTTTTTTACTAATTCCATTTGTGGAAAATGCATTTAAACACGGGACTTCATCCTCAAAAAAATCTTGGATTGTGATTAATATATTTACTAAGCAAGACGCATTAGTAATGTTAGTAGAAAATGCTAAATTGATTAATAAGAATGAGCAACATGAATTAGTCGGTGGTATTGGGTTCAAAAACGTAAGAAAAAGACTAGATCTTTTATACCCTAATAAATATTCATTAAACATCGAAGATAATGAGTTATCCTATGAAATTATATTGAAAATAAATCTTGCTAAAACTATTCTAAATGAAAGCTGAAATTAAATGTATTGTTGTTGATGATGAGCCACTGGCAAGGGAAATTATCGAAAATTACATTTCCAGAATTGATCATCTGACACTAGTAGCTTCTTGTGGCAATGCATTGGAAGCATTTAATATTGTAGCAAATAAAAGGATTGATTTAATTTTTCTGGATATTCAAATGCCAGACTTAACGGGAATTGACTTTTTAAAAGATTTAACCCCTTCTCCAAATGTTATTTTCACTACTGCTTATAGCGATTATGCTTTAGATGCATTTAACCTGGAGGTTATCGATTATCTATTAAAGCCTATAGAGTTTTCAAGGTTTCTGAAATCGGTTAATAGAGTACTTAAACTTTCAAAATCTACTTCTACTCCACTTGCTCTTTCAAATAATAATAATGATGATGAGTATAACTATCAGGATATTTTTATATATCTCAAAGTGGAGAAAAAAATGCAAAAAATATTTCTAAAGAATATTCTTTACATAGAAAGTTTAAAAAACTATATAAAAATAAAAACTTCTGATAGAGAAATAATTGCGTACAAAAGTATTAGTAGTATTGAAAGTGTATTACCTAGCACACGATTTTTAAGAGTACATCGCTCTTTTATTATTAGTATCGATCATATCGATGCTTTTTCTACTACCGAAATTGAACTAAAAGGAGTCAAAATACCAATAGGTAGAAACTATAAAACTTCTGTAAAAGAAAAACTTGGCTATTTTTAATTATTGTATCGACCTATTTTAAGTTCATCCATTCAGGAATTCATCCACTTCTAAAGAAAATTCTTCTATTTCAACAGAAAAATTTTCTACTGTATTAGAAAAAGAAATAATAAAAATTGCTGACATTATCAGGTATATTTCTGCTACTACATTCATGATTATAATTTTTAATTTCCTGTATTAAAGTTAAACTAAAGACTGTGATATAAACACTACAATATTAGCAGATATCTGTTCGATATTAACGCTAAACACTAAATAGCTGGATAAAAAAAGCAGCGTGGTTAGTGCTGCTTTTCAAGTGGTTGAGTTAATAATAAAACAATTAAATACTAACTTTCTTTATAAACGTTCTATCTTTTAAAGAAAAATATAATTGATACTCTCCTTTTGGCATTTTAGAAAAATCATATGTTCTCTTTAGTATTTTTTCTTCATTACCAATAATCTCTTCTAATACTCTCCATTCACTATCATAGATAGTAAGGTTAAGTGCTGATTTTTCTGTATTATTAAACATCACTTTCATTAAACTGTTTTCCACTTTAACTTGTGGTTTGAATACAGTTACCGCAGAAGTATTAATTAAAGAAACACCTTTTTTGTTTTTCAATAATGGCGTAACTTTTACTTCAAATAATGATTCAGTTTCTACGAAATAAACTCCATCAGGCACATTACCTAGATTAAAATACTTTTGATAATTAGGTGTAGCCTCTAAAGTAACGTTGAACAAAATTTCACCGTCATAATCTTTTAGAAACAATTTTTCTCCTTTTACAACTTCTGTCAATGATACAGTAACCATGGACGAATTGCTTATCTCTACTGATACTCTTCCGGCTGCATTAGCAATATTGCTTGTGGTGATGACTAATGCTAGCAAACATAGGTTAATTACTCTTTTCATAACTTAGGTTTTTGTTGTTGTTAATATTTTACTCTGCAAATATAGCACAGGAATTAGATACAGAAATACATCTATATTTGCATATATATGTTCTATTTTAACATGCTAAATTACTCTGGAACCTTATTGAAGTTAATTTAACATATTGTTTTTGAAATTTCACATTTTATTAACGTAATAAATACGTTATATTTACAAAATAGTTTTAAAAAGGAAAATTCCCCAATATGAAAAAAAGTATTAAACCTTCTCTAGAAAAAATAGTTCCTGAATTTGGAAGTTCTTTTTATTACGAGAATTTTTCTAAAGAGAAAATGAACAAAGCTCCTATTTGGCACTATCATCCTGAAATTGAAATCGTTTACGTTAATGGAGGAACTGGAAAACGACAAATTGGTAGTCATATGTCATATTACAGAAATGGAGCCTTAATGCTTATCGGTTCTAATCTACCTCATTGTGGTTTTACTGATAGCTTAACGCTAAATAAAAGTGAAACAATTATACAAATGTTACCAGATTTTCTGGGCGACTCCTTTTTTAATGTTCCCGAAATGAGTGGAGTCAATCAATTATTGGAGCAAGCAAAAAAAGGCGTTGTATTTCACGGAAATACCAAACGTAGGATTGGAGCTAGAATTGAAGCTCTGGCCATGTTAGATCCTTTTGATAGATTAGTAGGCATTCTTAAAGTTTTTAAAGAAATGCAGCAAACGAAGGATTACTCCATTCTGAATGCGGAAGGTTTTGTTATAGAGACATCATTACAGGATAATAATCGTATTAATCTTATCTTTAATTTTGTTCAGGAAGAATTTACCCGTCAAATTCCTTTAGATGAAATTGCAGGTAAAGTAAGTATGAGTGTTCCTGGGTTTTGTAGATACTTCAAAAAAAATACTGGGAAAACCTTTATTCAATTTGTAAATGAATATAGATTGGTACACGCTGCTAAATTATTACACGAAAAACAAACCAGTATTACGGATATTTGCTATGAAAGCGGTTTTAGCAATTTTTCCCATTTTAATAAACTTTTCAAGCAATTTTCTGGAAAAACACCAAGTACTTACAGAAATGAACTTAAATATGTGGTTTCTTAGATAATATCGATTGCTCCTTTTCCTTCTCGTATAAGAACTGGTTCGCCACTGGTAAGATCAATTACAGTAGAAGCCATATTATCTCCATAACCTCCATCGATTATAATATCCACAAGATTATCCCATTTTTCGAGTATTAATTCCGGATCTGTGGTATATTCAATAACTTCATCTTCGTCATAAATCGATGTAGATACGATAGGGTTTCCTAAATTCTCTACAATAGCTTTACAAATATCATTATCTGGGACACGAATCCCTACCGTTTTTTTCTTCTTAAAAACCGTCGGCAAATTATTACTACCAGGGAGTATAAAGGTATATGGTCCCGGAAGCGTTCTTTTTAATAATTTGAAGGTGCTATTATCTATTTGCTTTACATAATCAGACAAATTACTTAAATCACTGCAAATAAAAGAGAAATTAGCTTTGGCAAGTTTTACTCCTTTAATACGAGCAATACGCTCTAAGGCTCTATTATTAGTAATATCGCATCCCAAACCATAGACGGTATCTGTAGGGTAAATTACCAGTCCTCCTCCACGAAGGCAATCAACTACTTTTTGCACTTCCCTTGGATTTGGGTTTTCGTTATATATTTTTATAAGTTCCGCCATACTAGTTCTAAGTAGTATAAAGATACAGTTTTATACTATATTTTCATCCTAAAATACTTGTATTTACGTTTAGTAAAAAAAGCTTTTGTGTATATTAATGATCAAGCCATTTGGTTTATTTGTAGATATAAATACTATATTATCTGTGTTTTCGTATTTTTTGTAATCAAATAAATTACTTTCGCATATAAAATACTTTCAAAAGTGACTTTTAGAGATTTAAATTTAAGTACACAACTTCTCAATGCGCTGGATGATTTGGGGTTCGAAGTACCAACTCCAATCCAGGAACAAGCATTCTCCACGGTAATGTCCGGGAAAGATGTTGTAGGAATAGCACAAACAGGAACTGGTAAGACATATGCATATATGTTGCCAATATTACGAATGCTGAAATACTCTGTACAGCAAAACCCAAGAGTTTTGGTCCTTGTTCCTACCAGAGAATTAGTAGTTCAGGTAGTAGATGAAATTGAAAAACTTTCTACCTATATCAATCTTCGAGTTACTGGAGTTTATGGTGGAACTAATATCAATACCCAAAAACAAGCTGTTTCTGAAGGCCTGGATATCGTAGTGGCAACACCTGGTCGTCTATACGATCTTGCCGTAAGTAGAGTATTACAACTTAAATCAATTCAAAAAATAGTGATTGATGAAGTGGATGTAATGTTAGACCTTGGGTTTAGACATCAGTTGATGAATATTTTTGATATACTCCCTCAACAACGGCAGAACATTATGTTCTCTGCTACTATGACGGATGAAGTTGATCTAATGATTACAGAAATTTTCACAAATCCTAAAAGGATATCGGTTGCAAAAAGTGGTACACCCTTAGAAAACATAGAACAGTTTGGTTATAAAGTACCAAATTTCTATACAAAGGTAAATTTATTAGAGTACTTACTTTCTGATAAAGAAACTTATCACAAAACGCTCATATTTGTCGGCTATAAAAAAATTGCTGACCGTCTATTCGAAGCATTAGAAAATAAATACAAAGAAGAAATCTGTATTATACATTCTAATAAAACACAGAATTATCGATTAAGAAGTATTGAACAGTTTAGAAAAGGAGAAAATAGAATCTTAATAGCTACGGATGTAATGGCTAGAGGTTTGGATATAGAAAATGTAAGTCAAGTAATTAACCTCGACACTCCAGAATATCCTGAGAATTATATGCATAGAATCGGTAGAACTGGTAGAGCAGAAAAAGAGGGGGTTTCTTTTGTTCTGACGACCGAAAAGGAACAAGAATATCTGGATGCTATAGAGGGTTTAATGGAAATGGAAATAAAACAACTACAATTACCAGAAAACGTAGAAATATCTGAACAACTCACTCCAGAAGAACAACCTAAGGTTAAAGAAATATACAACCCTCATAAACGTCCTAATGATGAAACTGGTGAGGCTTTTCATGAAAAATCTGCAAAAAACAGTAAGGTAAACCTTGGAGGCTCTTATCAACGTATTATAAAAAAGAAATATAAAAAACCAAAAACCAAGGGCGATAAAACCTTTAATCTTAAGCATAAGAAGAAAAAGAAGAAATAACACCAAACAAATGGCTTCAATATTCGGACATGCGTTAACCGCTTATGCATTAGGTAAAGGCTTTAAGAAAGAAATCGTTACCTGGAAATTTTGGATATTAGGTATTATCTGTTCTATATTGCCGGATGCAGATGTGATTGGTTTTAAGTTTGGAATAGCCTACGAAGATTTTTGGGGACATCGTGGATTTTCTCATTCATTAGTATTTGCCTTGCTATTAGGTATTTTAGTTACACTTGTATTTTATAATAAAAAAATTATAAGTCGAGTTGGTTTAGCACTTATCGTATATTTTACAATCTGTACTGCATCCCACGGAATATTAGACGCACTGACCTCTGGAGGATTGGGGATTGCCTTCTTCTCCCCTTTTGATGATACTAGATATTTCTTTCCATGGAAACCTATTCAGGTATCTCCGATTGGGGCTAGTAAATTTTTTAGCATATGGGGCATTAAAGTATTGTTAAGTGAATTAATCTGGATCGGAATTCCAGCTGGTATTTATATCTTAGTGAATACATTTTTCAGAAAAAGAAATGAAGGATCTAAACTTTAATAATAAGAAATTTCATCTCCTTGAAAATTCAGAAAACGGTAAAGTAAATACTGAAACTGTTTTTGAGTACAAGCAAGATGGAAATCTAGTAACGGCAGATTATAGTGGTGGGACCATTCGATATGGTAAAATCATTGCTCATTTAAATGCCAATCAATTGTTTATGCTATATCAATGCTTAACCAATGATAATGAATTAAAAGCAGGAAAAGCTATCGCGGATATTACATTCACGAAAAAAGAAAAAATCAAATTAACACTAAACTGGGAATGGCTGAATGAAGAAAGTGAAAAAGGTACTTCTGAATATATCGAATATTAATCTATCTAACCATATAAAAGATACCATAAAACTAGTTGTTATTGTTGTTTTAGTGTCCATTCTTGGTTCTTGTAAAAAAACATATAACCCTGAGAATATTCAAATTTCTGAAGATCTTCAGATGATCAAGTTAAATAATCATAACTATATTCACATTTCATATATTACATTAAAAAATGGAGCTACCTTTCCTTGTAATGGATTTGTATATCTTAATAACAATGAAGCCTATGTTTTTGACAGTCCAGCTACCGACAAGGCGACAACTGAGTTGATTAGTTGGTTACGAAATGAGCAAAAAACAACTATAAAAGGCGTTGTTTTTAATCATTTTCACGAGGATTGTACTAAAGGAATCGAAATTTTTAAGAAATATGATATTACAACCATTGCCAGCAACAATACTAAAAAACTTATGATCCAGAAAGGAATTCCAGAACCTGATCAAACGTTTGACAATTATTTAGAATTAAAACTACAAGACAAAATTATTATCAACTCATTCTTTGGAGAAGCACACAGTGAAGATAATATCGTATCTTATTTTCCTGAAGAGAGCATATTATTCGGAGGATGTATGATCAAGAGTATAAATGCTAAAAAAGGAAATCTTACTGATGCTACTATAAATGAATGGTCCAAAACGGTGACTAAAATTAAAGAAGCATATCCGAATCTAGAAACTATAATTCCCGGACACGGTACTTATGGTGATCAAAGCCTTTTAGACTATACTATTTCCCTTTTCAATACTGAAAATTAGACTATGCGAGAATTTCAAAATAACAATACATCAAAAGATAAAAAAAAACCAAAAGTTTCGATTTTACAGGCCTTTAAAACGATAATTTGGCCAAGGCGTGGTTTGGTATTTATTGGGCTTATTCTAATTTTTTTCAATCGAGTTGCTGGTTTGGTTTTACCTTGGAAAAGCAAAACTCTTTTAGATGATGTAGTACCAAGTAAGGATATGGGACAATTGTATGAACTACTAATTATTGTAGGGTCTGCGATATTAATTCAAGCAACTACCTCATTTTTGTTAACCCGAGTTTTAAGTGTACAGGCACAATTTTTAATTTCTGAACTTAGAGCACAAGTACAGAAAAAAGTATTGACACTGCCAATTAGTTTTTTTGACAATACAAAATCAGGAGGTTTAGTCTCCAGAATCATGAGTGATGTAGAAGGTGTTCGTAATTTAATCGGAACTGGATTAGTTCAGCTAGTAGGTGGCATATTTACTGCTATTGTATCCGTGGTTTTACTAGTTGACATCAATGGATGGATGACACTTTTTGTTATTATCCCTATAACCCTATTTGGTATTGTAGCTCTAAAAGCATTTAAATATATCCGTCCAATTTTTAGAGTTAGAGGAAAAATTAACGCTGAAGTGAAAGGAAGATTAACGGAAACACTCGCTGGTGTTAGAGTGATTAAAGGTTTTGGTGCAGAGGAGCAAGAAAGTAAAGTCTTTGAAGAAGGTGTAGATCGTTTATTTCAAAATGTAAAAAAGAGTTTAACCGCTACGGCATTAATGACTAGTTCCTCTACCTTTTTATTAGCAGGTATCGCCACAACAGGAATTATGGGAATTGGTGGATACTACATGATGGAAGGAACTATGACAGCAGGACAGTTTTTATCCTTCACTATGTATTTAGCATTTATGATTGCTCCTATCGTACAAATGAGTAATATTGGTAGTCAACTAACTGAAGCTTTAGCTGGTCTTGATCGCACCGAAGAATTGATGAATATGGATCCTGAAGAAGATCCTGAAAATCGAACAATACAATTAGAAAATATTAAAGGAGATATTATCTTCGACGATGTATCTTTTGCCTATGAAGAAGGAAAAGAGGTATTACATAACATTAGTTTTAGAGCTACTTCTGGAACAGTTACTGCGTTAGTAGGAAGTTCTGGTTCTGGTAAATCCACAATTGCCGGCTTATCAGCTACTTTCCTTAATCCGAAATCTGGTCTTATTACTATTGATAGTCACGATATTTCCAAAGTAAACCTTAGCAGTTATCGAAGAAATCTGGGAGTTGTATTACAGGATGAATTCTTATTTGAAGGTACAATTCGAGCAAATATCTTATTCCCCAGACCTAATGCTTCAGAAGAACAATTACAAAAGGCAATAAAAGCTGCTTATGTAAATGAATTCACAGATCGTTTTGATGAAGGATTAGATACTTTAATAGGAGAACGTGGTGTGAAATTATCCGGAGGACAAAGACAACGTATAGCTATTGCCCGTGCAATTCTTGCAGATCCAAAAATCATAATTTTGGATGAAGCTACCTCCAATTTAGATACAGAAAGTGAAGCACTAATACAGAAAAGTTTGAGTGAATTAATGAAAGGACGTACTACTTTTGTGATAGCACATAGATTAAGTACAATCAAAAAAGCAGATCAAATCTTAGTCATTGAATCTGGAAATATTGCCGAAAGAGGAACTCATGAGGAACTGATCGCTTCAGAAGGTAGATATTTTGATCTATATACCTATCAGTCTAGAATTTAGATTAATTCTTAACTCAAGATTTAATATTTTTAGAAATATTAAAATATAAATCTATGAAAGAAAACAATATAAGAGGCGGAGACGCTCCTATTCCTTGTCAGTTAGAAGCCGATAAGAATTACGCTTGGTGCACTTGTGGACATAGTGTAGATCAACCATTCTGTAATGGTAACCACAAAAAAGAAAAAGCAACGAATCCTATAATTTTTAGTGTAGACGAAGCTAAAGAAGCTTATTTATGTACTTGTAAGAAAACTAGTAATCCACCCTATTGTGATGGTTCTCATAAAAACTAATTAAGACTCTAACTCTATATTGTATATTATAATTGATAGATTCTATATAAAGTTATTTTTTTAAAATAATTGATGTTTTCATTTTTTTGAGATGAAGTAATACTTAGTAATAAGTGCGCTTTTCATGATCTGTTTTCTACTACTTTAGCAGTATCAATCTATTGAATATCTTGGCTTAACAAAATAATATCTTTGGATAAAAACTCTCTATAATTAGGAACTGACGAGTGTCCTAAAAATGGAGCATGAAAAAAAGAAGGAGTATCGTTCCTCCATATCAAAGCGTAAGTGATACTACTACTTCTTATTGCTTTATAAAGACTTTCTGTCCACCAATCATTTTGTGTTACATTTTCTAATCCCGTTTCAGTAAGTGCAAAAAGCATGTTTTTACTAGTGGCTATATCTTCCACTATCTGTAAATTTATTAAAGCACTTTGTAAAAAGTTTCCATTCTTAAAATCATATACATCGATACCTAACATATCTACATAATCATCTCCTGGGTAATTCCTCATATATTCCGAGGAAGACGAAACCCAGTTAGGCGCATATATATAAATAAGATTATGTACATCTAAGTCTTCGGATAAAATAGTGACTGTATCTCTGTAAAGTTGAATATACTCTTCTGTAGTTCTAAAACCTTCTCCCCAATAAAAAAAATCACCATTCATCTCATGCCACGGTCGAAACAATATTGGAATTGGATTTCCTTCAGAATCTTTTAAGTTTTTAAGCAGTATTGAGGCTTTTGTTAAGTTATCTAAAAATTTGTCTCTATACATTCCTCCTTCTAACATATCGGGCACTACCGCTGTTAAAACACCCGCTGAATTATTTGGGTTTACCATATGCCAAGTCATGGTAATGATACTTCCATTTTCGTGAGCATCTACAACTGTTCTAGTGAATTTTTCGATAAATTCATCAATAAATAGAGAATTTTGTAGGCTTATCAATTCCAGATCAAAACCAGCAATTGCTGGGTAATCATTAGCTACTTCTATAAAATCTTGATCGAGTCTATCTGGCATAGGAAAATTATTACCTGTACCAAAGGGTTCTTGTTGACCAAAAGCAATTCCATTTTGCGTTGATGTTAGTAACCTAGCATATAAATCTTTAGCTTCCTGACATAAATTATCATCAGCAAAAACACCATCATTAATAAGTATAGGTGGATTCCTTTCAGCATTAGGATCAAATAAACTTTCTTCATCAGTAGAACAGTTTACAAAAACCAAAACAATAAATACTGAAAAGATTTTCTTCATAATCTTTTAGTCGGTTAAACCTGTTAACCTTACAGACAAAGCTTTTTATACAGCAAATTTTCTACAGAAGAAAATTTGCTGTATCATTCCTATGCTAAGAATTAAAATATAAAGAGATCATTTGGTGTATTTTACTTTTTTATAAAATTCACCTTGTTTCCATTTAATTCTAAAATCATTTTGTTTTCAATAGGGTTAAAATTTAACAATGCTCCTGCTCTATCTGATTTAAATCCATTTTTTGTATAAGCTTCTAAAGGAAATGTAGGTCCATCCTTTGCTTCAACGATTAGGACTGTATTATCTTTTCTAATAGTAATCTGAAAAGGAAATGACTCGCTAGTGTAAACCCCTAAATAAACATCTAAAGCTTCAGTTTTTAATTGTATTTTCCCTTCAAACTTTGGAAGTTCATACGCTTCATCATAGTAACTTTTCAATACATTAACGATAAAATTATTTGGAGACATCACGACTCCATTTCCTATATATGAAATAGTTATTTTATCATCTGGCACATACAATGTAAGTGATTGGAATCCATCTATACCTCCATTATGTCCATATGCTTGTTTATCAAAAAACGTTTCCCCTCCTAGCCCAATTCCCATTCCGGTAGATGTATCTATCATTTGTTCTAAAGAAATTTTGGATACTAATTTTCCAGAAAATAAACTGTCATAAAATGTATTTAATTCTGTTGGTGTAGAAACTATTGCACCTGCACCTACTGGAACACTCATATCGGTTGCATTTTCTACCAATCTCCATTGAGTATCTTCTCTTACATATGATAATGCCTCATTTCCTTTTGTATTAATTTTTCTACCATAGTTGGTTCTTTTTAAACCCAAAGGCTTTATAATTCTTGATTCCAAAATTTCCGAATAGGTTTTACCCTCAATTTCTTCGGCTATATAAGAAAGTAACAAATAGTTCGTATTAGAATATGCAGTTTTTTCATCTGGCTGAAAATCAACCTCTCTTTTTACTATTCTATCTAACATTTGTTTCCTAGTATTTGGAACCAACATCCATTTCATAAAATCTTCATCTTCGGTTAAATTAAATAAACCACTGCGATGACGTAGCATGTGTTCTATTGTGATCTTATTAGCATTAGACACTTCTGGAAAATAATCAACTAAAAAAGTGCCTAAGCTTAATTTCTTTTCATCTACTAACTGCATAATCAAAGTAGCTGTGAAAGTTTTAGTAATAGAACCAATTCTATATTTAGTTTTTGAATTTGAAACAATTTTATTTTCTACATCAAGATATCCTATGGAGTTTTTATAGACTTCTTTTCCGTTTTTATAAATAGAAATGCTACCCATTCCTTGATTATGAATTTCTAACAGATTAAATAAGCTATCTATTCTTTCTTTGTTAAATGTTTGTGCTTGTATGGTCGGGATGTTCATTAAAAGAACCACTATTATTATTTTTTTAATCATATCTTGCTTTTTTATGTATTAAAAAATGCTACAACTAATTATCTGATCAAAAAAAAATTCGATCAAAAATTCAGATGTCTTTTTTTAGTTTTAAATATCTATACAACCAGATAAGGTTATATATTTTCTATTGGTAAGTAGTTTTAAGAAATCTCTATTATTCCGACTCTTTACCGATCCAAGTGAAGATAATTGTCGCAACCCTTGATATTACAAAAACAAGACAACCAAACATAGTAGGTAACGCAGAAACTTTAAGCCCTCCTGCTAATCGTGCTGTAGAAATTTCACCTAAAAACTCGATCGTATCTAATGCTTGTACCAAACCAAGTAACTGACCCAAAACTCCCCAGACCAATATCATAAGACCAATAGAATTAATTATTTTAATATACTTAATCGGAAGGTTTTTTCCTTTTTTCAAAATTATAACATTCCTGATAATTAAGAACAACACCAAAAATAGTGTTGCTAATATTGGTAACATAAAAAACAATCCTCCATCATGTAATAAATGAACTGTATGAGCGATAAACGAATGACTTTCTACTGATTCATTAATAATTAGTGATACCATGGGTATAATTTTTTTAAATTAAACATACTCAAAACTACTATCTAAAATTCTCAGACTATTTTTTTTTCGCTCAATTACCAGATTCAAGGAACTTTTAACTTAATCTATACTGCATATGGAAATATTCTGTAGACTTAGCTAAAAAGAGTCTTAATTCGGTTATTCATCCAAAAATAAGGTTTGAAAAACAAAAATTACGGATATTGCACGCTAATATGGTTTCTAGAGATTTTATCCTTAAAAAAATTGTCAAACTACTATTGCATATCATCTTTTGGGTGGCTGTGCTATTATGTTATAGTTATTTTTTTGGTCATAATACAGAGAATATTAATTATGTTTTTTCTTTCTCTCTATTTCTAATGCCAGTAACTATTGGTACTACATATACAGCTACCGAAGTCTTAATTCCAAAATACTTAATCAAAGAAAAATATCTTCTATTCATATTATATTGTGTATATACCATCATCATTTCTGCTTTCTTTATTGTCATTTCGTTCTTTTATGGGTTGATTTTTTTATCATCCCTTAAATATGAAGGAATGGCTCCAATGACTAGAAGCCCCTTATTCCCTTTTATTGCGGTTTATTTCGTTGTTTTTATCGCTAGTGCTTTGAGCCTAGCGCAACATAATTACAAATCTACCTCTGATAACCAAGAACTTAAAAACAGAATTTTAGAAGCCCAATTAAAGCTTAAAGAACAGGAGTTGAATTACTTAAAAATGCAAATACATCCACACTTCTTATTTAATACTTTAAATACTTTATATGGTTTTGCTTTAAAGAAATCTGAAGATACTCCGGAAATGATATTGAAACTTTCCAATTTATTAGACTATCTACTCTACCAATCTGATAAACCCTTAGTTTCTCTACAAGAAGAAATAAATCATATCGAAGATTATGTAGCTTTAGAAAAAATGCGTTTTAGTGATGTGCTCGATATCTCTTTAGATTTTGAAAATATAAAAAGTACCTCTCAAGTAGCTCCGATGTTACTAATTCCTTTTGTAGAAAATAGTTTTAAACATGGACAGATTACAAACCAAAAATTATCCATACACATGTATTTAAAATGTGTCGATAATGAAATTCACTTTTTAATAAAAAATTCTGTTCACACTTTTACAGAAAAAGATAAAAACGGAATAGGATTAAGTAATATAAAAAAACGATTATCATTAGTATATAAAGAAGATCATGAGCTTAAAATTTCGAAAGATCAGAATTGGTATACTGTGGAATTAATCTTAAAAAATCTAAAAATACCTACTAATGAGTTCTAATATATCATGTATCATAGTAGATGATGAATCTACTGCAAGAGATATTATTGCAAACCATTTAGCAAAAATCGATCGTATCGAAGTTATTGCTACTTGCAATAATGCGCTAGAGGCTTTTAATCATATTAACTCACAAAAAGTAGACCTTATATTTCTAGATATTAATATGCCAGAAATATCTGGGATTTCTTTTGCCAAATCTATTAATAAGGAGATAAAAATCATATTCACTACTGCATATAGAGAATACGCCATTGATGGATTTGACCTACACGCAGTAGATTATTTATTAAAACCGATTTCTTTTGAACGTCTTCTAAATGCAGTAAATAATTACTTCGAGATACATCATAAAGCTTCGCCAGTAAAAACTCTGGAAGTGAAACCAAATGATTTTATTTTTGTCAGATCCGATCGAAGGATGAAAAAAGTAGATTTTTCAGAAATAATTTATGTAGAAAGTTATAATGATTATCTAAAAATTCACTGTGATAACGCTACTATCGTAACCAGAGAAACAATCAGCAACATCGAAGCTAAACTACCTATCCAACAGTTTATGAGAACACATCGTTCTTTTATAATTTCTATAAATAGAATAGATTCTTTTTCTAATGAAGAACTGGTTCTTAATAATAAATCAATCCCAATCAGCAGAAATTATAAAACTGAAGTTCTTAATAGGTTAGAAACTATGTAAATTCTTTTTTTGGCTGTATTTAAATTCCGTTTAGGCAAAACACTTTATCAAACAATTATTTTTTTTATTATCGAACTTATTTAGAGAATCTATCTATCAATTGTAGTTCCTCTTCAGAAAACTGGAGTTGTTCCAGAGATTTTACATTTTCTTTTAACTGATCTGCTGAACTAGCTCCAATAAGTACAGAGCAAACCTGTGATTTCCTCAGAATCCATGCGATTGCCATCTGTGATAATTTTTGCCCTCGTTGATTTGCTATTTCTGTAAGCCCTTGAATTTTTTCTATCTTACTGTTTAACTGATTTTCATCTAAATAGGTAAAACTCTTAGCTACTCTAGAGTTCGTTGGTATTCCTTTAAGATATTTATCCGTAAGCATTCCTTGGGCAAGTGGAGAAAATGCAATACATCCTGTTCCTGTTTCTTCTAAAGTATCTAACAAACCTTCTTCTATCCATCTATCAAAAATCGAATATCTAGCTTGATGTAATATAAACGGAACATTCATTTCTTTTAATAATTTGGCCGCTCTGGCGGTTTCTTCTGGTTGATAATTAGAAATACCTATATATAGTGCTTTTCCTTGTCTTACAATATCAGCTAATGCCGTCATCGTTTCTTCTAATGGTGTTTCAGGATCTGGTCTATGGTGATAAAAAACATCAACATAATCTAATCCCATACGCTGAAGACTTTGATCTAAACTCGCTATTAAATATTTTCGAGATCCCCAATTTCCATAAGGACCAGGCCACATATCGTATCCAGCTTTTGTAGCAATAAAAAGTTCATCTCTATATGATAGAAAATCTTTCTTATACAGCAACCCAAAATTTTCTTCTGCAGATCCATACGATGGCCCATAATTATTAGCAAGGTCAAAATGAGTAATCCCCAGATCAAAAGCACATCTAAGAATTTCTCTGGCATTATGAATACTATCTACAGACCCGAAGTTATGCCATAAACCCAAAGATATCGAAGGTAAAAGCACTCCACTTCTACCAGATCTTCTGTATTTCATGGTATTGTAACGTCCATCACAAGCAGTATATTCTTTAATTCCAGTTTTATCATTACTATGCATAATATCATCTTTTGGAAAATCAAATATATTATTTTACAGATTACATTAATTATTTTTAATCATTATTAATTATAAAAATTGCAACTTTCTTTTTGTGCTTAAAGTCTTTTAGGGAAACCTTAAAACTTTTATAAATGAAAAAATTAATTTTACTCTTATTAACTGTTGTTATCTTTTTTTCTTCTTGTAATAATAATGATGATGATGAAGAAGTTATAATTAAAGAATACATCTTACAAGAAGCTAACAACTCTGGAATTAGTGGTTCTATATTTTTTATAGGGTCTTCAGTCTATGATGACATATTCTCGATAAAGGTACATCTCACTGGTGCTGAATTAGAAGAATCTTACACAGCTAATATCCATAACAATTCACTATCAAATGGCGGTGATGTTACATACTTACTTGGGGATTTTTATGATATAGAAAATTCTGACTTAATGATAAGTTCAACTAATTTTGATTCATTAGATCGATTAGTTATTGAAAATGAGATTTTAGATTATCCGGGGTTAACTACCTTCGATGGTCATATTACGATTTTTAATAATGATGATCCATCTATCGTGGTTGCTGAGGGAAATATAGGGAATAACTTATAAGACGATAATAGCTAGAAAAAATAAAAAGCGAACTATATTCTAGTTCGCTTTTTTCATATCTAATATTTTTATAAAAACTATACGTGTAGAGCTCTATTATCAGTTGCAGCTAAAGCTGCTTCTTTTATAGCTTCTGTAAACGTTGGATGTGCATGAGACATTCTACTTATATCTTCCGCAGATGCTCTAAACTCCATAGCAGTAACTGCTTCTGCAATTAAATCCGCACAACGAGCTCCAATCATATGCACTCCTAAAACCTCATCGGTTTTCTCATCTGCTAATATCTTTACAAAACCATCTAAATCTGCACTCGCTCTTGATCTACCCAATGCTCTAAATGGAAACTGTCCTGATTTATATTTAACACCAGCTTCCTTCAATTCTTCTTCAGTTTTTCCAACAGCTGCAACTTCTGGCCACGTATATACTACACCAGGAATTAAATTATAATCAATATGCGGCTTTTGCCCTGCCATAATTTCTGCAACAAAAGTTCCCTCTTCTTCAGCTTTATGAGCTAACATCGCTCCTTTTACCACATCTCCAATTGCATATATATTCTTAACCGAAGTTTGTAAATGATCATTAACTTCTACTTGTCCTCTATCAGTAAGCTTCACTCCTGCTGCTTCCACATTTAAGCCATCAGTATACGGACGACGACCAACAGAAACCAAACAGTAATCTCCTTTAAATTCTACAGGGTTTCCTTTTTTATCATCTGCTGTAACTGTTACTTCCTTAGCAGTAGCTTTTACTCCAGTTACCTTATGAGACGTATAAAACTTGACACCTTGTTTTTTCATCACTTTTTGTAGTTCTCTGGATAAAGCTTTATCCATTCCTGGAATAATTCTATCCATATACTCCACTACTGAAACCTCAGCTCCTAGACGACGATATACTTGTCCTAATTCCAACCCTATAACACCACCACCTATAATAACCATATGTTTAGGTATCTCTTTCAGCTTTAATGCTTCTGTAGAAGTAATAACTCTTTTCTTATCTATGGTAATAAAAGGTAATGAAGAAGGTTTAGATCCTGTAGCAATAATGATATTCTTAGCTTCAATAGTTTCTACAGACTTATCAGACTTCGTAATATTCACATGTGTTGCATCTTTAAAAGAACCAACACCTTCATATCGCTCTATCTTATTCTTTTTCATTAAAAAATCAACACCACCAGTTGTTTGATCCACCACTGCTTGCTTTCGGGCAATCATTTTTTCCAGATTGATCTTTACATCTCCTGGAATTTCGATTCCGTGATCTGCAAAATGCTTTACAGCATGTTCGTAATGGTGCGAAGAATCTAATAATGCTTTACTAGGAATACACCCTACATTAAGACAAGTTCCTCCAAGTGTAGAATATTTTTCGATTATTGCAGTTTTCATACCTAGTTGTGCGCAACGGATAGCTGCAACATATCCACCAGGTCCTGAGCCAATTACGGCTACATCGTATGTACTCATAAGAGATTATTATGTTGACGTATTAAAATATAAACGTTTAAATAGTTCTTATTCTGAAAATAAGATTAACAAATGTACAAATGTTTTACTTCTTATAGAAGGGATGATCTTGTCAAATTTTTATTAAAAAAGCAATATTAGTACTGATTAAAAAGTTATACATTTAGTCCGTTAATACACTTTTAAAAAGTATACCCTTATTTTGATGAAGTTATTAATCATATTTTAATAAACATAGAAACTAAATAATGCGTTATTTATCTACTCTTCTCTTACTTGCTATTATCATTTTATGGAGTTCTTGTCGTAAAGATTTTGAAGCTGACCCCAGCACTGGTAACTTACAATTTTCTTCGGATACTTTATTTCTAGATACTGTTTTTACTAATATTGGTTCCAGTACCTATAGTTTTAAAGTTTATAACCGAACAAACAATGATCTTAATATTCCTTCAATAGCTTTAGAGAGAGGTGAAAACTCTAATTATCGTCTTAATGTAGATGGTATTCCGGGTAAATCATTTGAAAATATTCAGGTACTTGCCAAAGACAGTATTTTCGTTTTTGTAGAAACCACTACGGATATCACCCAACAAACAGGTGACTTAGAATTTTTATATACCGATCGTGTGCTTTTTGACCCTATTGGAAATCAACAGGACGTGGATTTAGTAACACTGGTTAAAGATGCGGTATTTCTATTTCCTTCCAGAGATGATGAGGGTATGGTAGAAACACTTCTTCTCGGAGTTGATGACAACATGGAAGAAATACGAATTGAGGGGTTCTTCTTAGAAGATGACGAACTCATCTTTACTAATGAAAAGCCTTATGTGATCTATGGATTTGCCGCGATTCCATCAGATAGAACATTAACGATCGAAGCTGGAGCAAGAATACATTTTCACGATGGATCAGGAATTATTGCTGCTAATAATGCTACTTTATTAGTGAATGGAGAAATTAGTACTGATCCCGATACTTTGGAAAATGAAGTAATCTTCGAGAGTGATCGGTTAGAGCCTGGTTTTAGTGATGTTCCAGGTCAATGGGGATTGATTTGGCTTACAGCAGGTAGTACAGGTCATGTGATCAATCATGCTACCATAAAAAACGCTACCGTAGGTATATTAATGGATTCTAATGATGGAGGAATAAATCCTACCCTTACAATTAGCAATTCACAAATCTATAATACTTCTGCTTATGGTATATTAGCTAGGACAGCCAACATTATGGGAGAAAACGTGGTGATAAACAATGCAGGAATATCTTCTTTATATGCTTCTTTTGGAGGAACCTACAATTTTAATCATTGCACATTTGCCAACTACTGGAATTCTAGTTTTAGAGAAACTCCTTCCGTTGCTATTGATAACCTTTTTCTAGTTAGAGATGAAAATGGTAATATTACAGAAATTCTTACTACTGATTTGTTAGAAGCTAATTTTACAAATTGTATAATTTATGGGAATGAAAACTTAGAACTAGGAATTAACAGAGCTGAAGGAACTGTTTTTAATTATAATTTCCAGAACAGTTTGATTCGTTTTAATGACTTTAATGGACAGTTTTTAGATAATGAATTATATGATTTTACAAATACTGGTTTATACGAAAATGTTTTTTTAAACGAGGATCCTGATTTCAAAGCTCCTTTTGATAATTTATTAAATATAGGTGAAGATTCTGCTGCAAACGGTCAAGCTAATACTCCATCTTCTGGAAATGATATTTTAGGGATACCAAGAAGTACCACTGTTCCTGATATTGGTGCTTATGAAAGTGTTACTTTTGAAATGGATGGAAATTAAAATTCAAACATAAAAATAACGCTGTATAGGACCTTCACTTCTAAAAATAACTAATTATATATTCTTGAAGTAAGTTTTATTATGAGAACGTCATTCTTCTTATTTATTGACAAAAGTGATTCTAATTTGATAAAAGAACCATTTGTCTAAATAGTTTATCCAAATCATATTCTACCCAAACTAAACGGGTAGTTTTTTTTGATTTTTTTAGATTATATATTCCTTTACTTTCTAATTGATCAATTTATATTTACCTTGAAATTACTTTAATTTTTTAGTTCATATGAATCCATATATTTTTCAATCCGAGAGACTCGGTTTTCGTAACTGGACACGAGATGATATAGATCCACTAGCAGCCATGAACAATGATGATGATGTGATGGAGTTTTTTCCTTTTAAACCTTCCAGAAAAGATACAAAAGAGTTCATACTAAGAATGCAAAAACAGTTTGCTAAAAATGACTTTTGTTATTTTGCAGTGGATATTCTTGATTCTAAAGAATTTATAGGATTCATCGGACTCTGTGAACAAAGTTATTTAGAAGATCAAGATACATTTGTAGATATCGGTTGGCGGTTAAAAAAAAGTATCTGGAATCAAGGCTATGCTACTGAAGGTGCTAAAGCCAGCTTGGATTTTGGGTTTAATACGATTGGTTTGGATCGTATTTACTCAGTTGCTTCAGAGATTAACTTAAAATCTGAATTGATTATGAAAAAAGTCGGAATGACTAAAGTGAAGGTTTTTGATCATCCTAAGTTAACTGATTATACAGATTTAGTATCTTGTGTATTATATCAGAAAATGTAATAGTATGAAGTCTATATTTCAAAAAATCTTTATAATTTTTATTGTAGGCGGTATAAATTTTTTATCAGCTCAGGAAGAAAAACTTCACCAAAAGATCAATCAAGATATGTATGGTAGCTTCTCTGAAGCTTATGAAAATTTAGATTATCCCCTATTTGCGTCAATTCATAGTAAAGAGATGATTAGAATAACCGGTGGTAATGGTGGTGAAATTAAAGATGTGGAAAAATATCTGGAAAGATCTCAAAAAAGATGGAGCGACCCTAAAACGAAAGCATCACCTATAGATTTTAGATTATTTGAGAGAGTGACTTCGGACTCATTAGTATCTGACCGAGGTATTTATCGAGTAACCTATAGAAGCGATAAAAGTGGAACGGAATATTCTTATGGACAATTTCATGTAGTCCTAAGATTAGAAGGTGGTTTCTGGAAAATACTGATAGATTATGATTCTAATGAAAAAAACACTGTAAATAAACAATCTTTTGATGATGCTTTCTCCCTTTCAGACTATAAAAAATACTGGAAGCATAAATAATAATGAGCTTTACCGCTACATTTAAAAAATTCTATCGTTAATTAAAGTGTATGAAGAAAATAACCAGAAAAATAAGAGTACTGCTTGTACTATCTCTAGTATTACTCAATATAGGGTGTGATCAGGTATCAAAGACCGTAGTACGACAAACTATTGCTCCCAATCAAAGGATTGAAGTATTTCAAAATAACCTAGTACTTACCAAAGTCGAAAACAGAGGTGCTGCCTATAGTTTAGGATCTGATCTAGCACCTGTACTAAAAATAATTTTTTTACAGATTTTACCTATTATCGTTCTGCTATTCTTACTAAGGCTCATTCTTATCAAAACAAGTTACTCTAAAGAAACTATACTTGGTTTTACTTTTATAATTGGAGGAGGAATTGGTAATCTTTACGACCGCATCGTTTACGGATCTGTAACCGATTTTATGATTATGGACTTAGGGTTTATAAAAACTGAAATATTTAATATGGCAGATGTCTCTATTATGATTGGCTCATTTATCATATTAATCACAGTACTTTTTAATAAAAAAGGATCATTCTTTAAAGAAGTAAATGCATAATATGAGTTGGATCAAAGAAATTTCGTTCGAAAATGCTACTGGTCAACTAGAACGAATATATAATCGTGTCAAAGGCCCCAATAATAACATAGATAATGTTTTATCTATTCATAGCCTACGCCCTCATACGTTGGTAGGTCATATGGGCTTGTACAAAAACATACTCCATAATGTTAATAATACCTTACCGAAATGGTATCTAGAAACACTAGGTGTTTATGTAAGTCATCTCAATCAATGTAGCTATTGCGTAGATCATCATTCGGCTGGATTGAAACGTTTGTTAGCTGATAATAATAAATTCAAGAAAATTATAGCGTGTATTCAAGATGGTGAAATGGATTCTTTTTTTAATGATCGATATCTGGAAGGATTGCTATACGCTAAAAAATTGACATTATCACATCATACGATTACTCAATCAGATATTAAGAACCTTAGAAAATATAGTCTAACAGACGGAGAAATTCTAGAGATCAATCAGGTTGTGAGCTATTTTAACTACGTAAACAGAACCGTGGTTGGTCTTGGTGTAAATACCGATGGCGATATCATTGGCTTATCTCCCAACGATAGTAATGATCCGAATAATTGGGGGCATTCTTAAAATGTTGATCCGAAATTTTTTAATTCTTTTTTTTAGTAATTAATTTATTTATACTGATTGTTCCTCTACTACTTAATAAATCCTTGGTTTAATAAGTATAACTATTAAGTATCCGATTATAAGCCCGATAACTGAAAATATTAAATCATTAACGTCGTATACATTATTACCTCCTAAATTGTGGAGTTTTAACTCTTGAGTTATCACATAAACTCCAGCTATTATTGGAGCCATCGCATATATAAGATTTCTTTTGATTTGTCTTTTTCTACCTAGTGTTCTGAGATTCAAGTAAAGTCCAATACCTGTTAATATTAGTGTTCCAATAAAAGCTTCAAAGAAGTTTGGCAGTGATAGTAAAGTGATTTTTATCCATTCAGGAGAATCACTATTCAAAACTGTAGGGCGGATAAATTTAAAAACCAAAAACAGAATGACAAGGAAAACCTGAATTCGTACTAACTTTAATATATCAGTCATTTCTGATTGTTATTATCTGTTATGCATAAGATTAATTGTGTTTAAACAACTAATTTAATGATTATAAAAAGAATGAAAAATACACCAAGATTTTTATGAGTAATACAAATGATACTAAAAAAGCGCTAACCAATTGGCTAGCGCTAATACTGTTATTTTTTATACATTATTATAATAAGCGATTTTTAATCATAAACCGCATTTTCGGCAATTTTTCTATTCTTTTCCAAATCTGATTTAACACTGTCTAACTTCATTCCTATTGTCATTAGTGCTACTTTTCCAAGAGGTAAACGAAGTGTTGGGTTTTCAGAATTAATCAAGTTGATAATCGCTTTAGACGCTTTTATAGGATCGCCTTCTTGTTTCCCGTTTACACCTTTTAATTTAGTCCTAAACGCGCCTGCTGTTTCAGAATAATCATCAATTACATTTTCTGCCTGTCCAAGTCCATTACCTGCGAAATTCGTTCGGAATGGACCTGGTTCGACTATTGAAACCTTTATTCCTAAAGGTGCTGCTTCCTGTGCCATTGCTTCACTAAAACCCTCTAAAGCAAATTTACTTGCATTGTAGATTCCAAAACCTGCAAAAGCCTTGATTCCTCCGTGAGATGAAATCTGAACAATGTGTCCTCTTTTTTCTTTACGCATATATGATAAAACAGTCTGTGTCATTTTTAATGTTCCAAAAAAGTTTGACTCAAAAACACTTCTCACTTCTGCCAAAGACGTTTCTTCTACAGCACCTACAAATCCTATTCCAGCGTTGTTAACTAACACATCTATTTTACCATAATCAGCTATGATTTCCTCAACACAATTTTTAACGCTCTTTTCATTGGTAATATCTAATAGCATTGCTTTTGCATTTTTAGTGTGTTTTTTGTTGAATTCTTTAACTTGTGATTCCTGTCGAAATGTACCAATTACAAAATCTCCTTTTTCAATAACAGATTCGGCAAGTGCTTTACCTAATCCACTCGATATTCCTGTGATTAACCAAATTCTATTTTTCATTGTATTATTTTTAAAGCGTTAATAATCTCTGATACTTCTACACGGTTTCTGTAGTCGCCACCTAAAGATTTTGCAAAAGAAATCGTAGTATCTTTTTCGATAATAAAAACCGCAGGAATTGGCAGTTCTCTGGAATCATCAGAGTAATGCGCATCAAAATCAAATCCAAGTTCTGTCATTGTATCTACAGGCGCATGGGCATTTGTAAAAACAGTTGTGTACTTTCTAGCAACAATATTTCCGTTATCACTCAAAACCTCAAAATTCAATTCATTTTTTTCTTTTACGCTCAATGACTCATCAGGTATCTGAGGTGAGATAGCGACTAATTCTGCTCCTAATGCTTTAATTACTGATAATGAATTTTGATAGTGTGCTAGCTGAAGATTACAATAAGGACACCAAGAACCTCTATAAAAAGTAAGAATAACTCTCCTTTTTTTCAGTAAATCAGAAAGTTTAATGATTTTGTTCGTTGCATTTGAAAGTAAAAAATCCGGTGCTTTTTCACCAACCTTAAGTTTTAGAATTGATTTATGATTTAATTGTAAATTTTCTGCATCCTTGTCAAAAATGTTAAGTGCATCCTTAGGAAGCATAGTTCCTAAATTTGTGCGCAGATCCTTTAAGTTTTCTTGATAAGAGTTTGTTTTGGTTTTCATTTTACTTTGCTTTAGATGAAGTCAAAATTGACTTTACAAAGTTGCAGTAATACACCACCTTAAAAAATGAACTGGATTAGGAAATTATCTTGAACTAGTTCAAGATTTTGTAGTGAGACGTTTACGTATTTTACTTAAAAACTCGGGTGACATTCCAAGATATGAAGCTAAAGTATATTGAGGTACTCTTTGTACAATAGAGGGATATCGATTAAAAAAGTCCAAGTAACGTTCTTCGGCTGACTTACCAAGATTGGATAAAACTCTCCGCTGAGAAAAAGCGAATGACTTTTGCGCAACCAATCTAAAAAAACGTTCAAATTTTTGATTTTTATCACAAAGATTCTCAACATCTTCATAAGTAATTTGCTGAACCGTTGAATCTTCCAAAGCTTCAACAAATAAAGACGCAGGACTTTGATTTACATAACTGTTAAAGTCACTTATAAACCAATCTTCTATTGCAAACTGAATCGTATGTTCTATTCCTTCATCATTTACAAAATAACTTCTAAAAGCTCCTTTTAATATATAAGTCTGATGCGAACAAATAAAATTCGGTTGCACAATAAACTGTCTTCTTTTTATTTTTGTTGTTCTAACAATTGAAATAAATTGTTGCTCATCGTCTTCATCTAAAGAAACGTATCGCTTAATATTGTTTAATATGTTTTTGTAATCTTTCAATATTTCTTCTAATTTTCAAGCTATTTAGTTCAATATTTAAAAAAAGTATAATGTAATACATAAGTCTATACTATTAGTATCAAAAAAATTGACTAATAAAATTAATTTTACTAGACATCATTGTTAATTTCAATCCAATATCCATTTGGGTCTTGAAAGTAAACCTGTTTAACTCCATCTTTTCTTATGTAATCTTTGTTTAATGTACCAAGCCAATCAGAGTAGTCTATTTTTAGTTCTTTTAGATACATTACGAATGAATCGAAGTCAGATGTAGTTAAAGCAAAATGAACAGCCTTATCGGTTTTTATCTCAGAATTTGGACGAGGAATCAGATGCAGCTGTTTACCATCCCCAAAAGATAGCCACCTAGTTTTAGAGTCAGAAGCAGTATTCTTAATTTCTTTTAGTTGAAGTACCTTTTGATAAAATTCAATAGTTTTGTCTACATCTTTTACGGAAAGTGCTATATGATTAAATAAAAAAGTATTCATTTATTAGAATTTACTATACCAAATATCTTAATTATAATTTTATTATTGAAAAATATCAATCTAAGATTTTCTTCTATGCTATAATTCTTCAATTACCAATTATTTTGAGGTTAGTATTAATATAAGATCAATAAATCGTTAGTACTTTTAGTGTAGATTAATTACGGATATTTTTGTTAGCCTCCATTATCATTTTTGTTCTTAGTAAATAATTTTGCTTTATAATCAGTAGTTGACTTTTCAAAATCTTTAATAGTTCCCTATATTTAATTAAAATAGCGATTTAAATCTACATTAAAACCACTATTGATTCTATACGTTGCTGTAAGCATTTTTTTATTCACTAATATATGCTTCTAATTTTGAAAATGCTTTTTCACGATAAGGTAATAATTCTTTATAATCATCACTTTCAAATACATCATTCAATGAATTCATATTTGGAAACTCCATGATTGAAACTAAACTAGGTGTATAATCTCCTATTAACAGTTTTGTTATCTTAAATTTATTAATTGGTTTTGCGTCTACTTTCTTATAAAGAACTCCTACTTTTTCAAGGTAATGTGTTAATTCCTCTTTACCATTCGGATTTATTGTTGCAACGATTGTTAAATTGATTTTTTTCATAATTTTATCATTAATTATTTTAACTATTTTGTTTTACCCATAACTCTATTAAATAATTGGAGATAGAGTCTGTTTTCGAAATTACAAGCTTATTTTTCTGTACCATCTCACTAATTTGATTTGCAGAAAACCACTGTGCTTTTTTTATTTCCTTATTATCAATACTAAATTGTTTACTTTTTGACTGTGCTGAAAAACCTAACATCATAGATGATGGAAATGACCAAGGTTGCGACGCGATATATTTAATAGTATCTACTGTCACATTAACCTCTTCTTTCATTTCTCTTATAACAGTGTCTTCAAGACTTTCGCCAATTTCCGAAAAGCCAGAAAAGAGTGAACACATATAACCATATTCTTTTTTGTGCATATTTAGTAAACATAACGGTGGTGCCCCTTCTTGTTTGTATTCAATTAATACAATTACAGCAGGATTGATTCTTGGAAAATGTAATGAGTTACAAAGGTTATTTGAACATTTTCTCCTATGGCCTTTTTCTTCAATGACTGTTGCAAAGCCACATTTCCCGCAGAATTGATGCGTATTATTCCAGGTTGCAACCCCCTTAGCATATGCAAGTAACGATGCTTCTTTTTCGTTAATTAGATGAAAACAATCGCGAACACAGCTTAATTTTGAGTGCGACAAAAAATTAGAGACAATAGAGTATTTTATTTCTGATAAGTCAATGCACCAAATTTCTTTTTCATTCAATTTACCTAAAAAGTATTTTTTATCAGATAAAGTAGCCAATTCAAAAGGAATATCCATCACTACTTCATTATTTCCTCTCGACTTAGTTATAAAAAAGTTATCCTTAAAAATTGGGATATAAGAAATTTCAAAAGAGTCTGTTAGGGTTTCTCGTAATTCAACCGCTCTGTTGAAATCATAATTACTATAAAACTGTACTTCATTCATCCGTTTTAAAATTTTTTGCCCAATCTTTAGCCCAAGATTCTAAAGGTTTAAGCAATAAGAAAATATCTTTTCCCTTATTGGTTAGTGCATATCCGTCTACTGTCCTTTCTATTAAAAAAGCTTGTGTTAATTCTTTTAATCTTTTATTTAAGGTTGTTGGCGAAATAGACTCACATCTTTCCTGTAAAACTCGGAATGTACAAGAACCTTCATGTAATCTCCAGATAATTCCCATTGACCAACTTCTTCCTAATAAATCAAATAAAGCCATTAAATGGTTTCCCGATTTTGAGCCTCTAACTGGTTTTCCTGGTGTAGGTAATGACATAATTTTTTTGCTACGTTATTGATAGCAAAGCTACATAATATGTAGCAAATAACATATAAAAATCAAACTTATTTTAGAAAATTAAAAAAATAGTCTTTAATTGTTTCCTATTATCTGAAGTTAGAGTACTTTTTCAAAATGTTTTACAACGTGCATTCTAAAACATTTGTATTCAATATTTAATAGTCAAATTCAATTCCGAAAACTCTTTTGATTTTCCCTGAATTTTGTTATCAAATTCAAGAGTTAAATGTGTTCGATTTCTATTCTTAAAATCAATATCATTAACACTTTGAAAAAAGGTTTTAAATTCTGAACAGCTATTATCCATTGGCATTTCGAATTCCGTTCGAGTTAAAAGTCTTATTCCATTTGAGTGTTCAATTGGTTTACTGTTAGTTTTCTTTTTGTCTCTATAAGGTAGTCTAAAAGTCCATGGTAGTTTTGAATAATGCTCATTTGTAATTATATCAATAGACATACCTTTTGGAAAATAATTTGGTTGATAAACTTTGCTTATTTCAAAAAGTTTGTCAGTCGATTTTGAATTTACTAAACACAAACCAAAAGGTGAATATCCGTTTTTCTTAAATTGAGAACGCTCCCAAAGTTTTGTTTGTGACGTCAATTCACTTTGAATTTCTTTCTTGTTTATAACCCATAGGATTTCAAGGAAAAAATTTTCAAAATAGAATTTTCGATTCATTGTTCCCTGCCCTGGATGAAATCGACTACTACCTTCAGTTAAACCAAAGCTAACCAATTTATCCGCTTCTTTTCCGAGAGTATTGGAAAAAACAAATATGTGATCTATTTCCATATTTTACTGGTTAAGCTAATGACTTACAATGTGTTGCTATATGCTTAGTCGCATGGTTAGGAACTAAGTTAGCAAAAGAAACCGAACCAAAGGAAAATTCGTGGAATTTTCCGGGTACACATAGAACAAGCTATTAATTATACCCGTTGTGTATTATTATTTTCTTCTATTCATAGATTTTGAATAGTCTGCATGCTTATATTTTTTTCGAAAAAACTATATTTTCATATGCTTTCCCATTGACTAAAAAATTTAATTCTCCAACGTTCTTAAATTCATTTTTTTCATAGAATTTAATGGCTCTATTGTTTTTTATGTAAACAGAAAGCCACATCGTATCTAATTGTAATTCTTTAGCTTTTCCTTCAACAAAAGTTAGAAGTTGTTGTCCTATTTTTAACGGTATAAATTGATTTTGTATGAAGATCCTTTCAAGGCGACAATTATTTTGAGAAGCAATACTTTCGTTTATGGCGTTTATTACTAATTTTGCGTAACCAACAGGTAAATCATCCACATAAACAATATAGAAAAGGTTGTTAGCGTTGTTTATATCTTGTTTCGTTTTAGAAACTGAAAAATTATTGTTTAGGTATTTCAATAGATTGCTTTTATCATCTATATAATGTCCATGAGACTCAGCCCATGTTATTCTTCCTAAAAGTGCTAAAATGGCTGTATCTGCTTCTTTGGCTATTTGTATTTTAATCATTACTGTTCTTTTTAATTTTTAATCGTCTTAGATGATACCCATGCAGAAATACAGCAATAGTGCATCCTACAATTATTGGAATTGCACTAATTAATGCCCCGTATAAAATGTAAATTATATTAGCGATTAATGAGATTAATCTTAGTTTATATTCACCTTTAGTGGACATTGAATATAAGTTTATAACTAAACCTCCATAACCAATACAATCAATTAAAAATGGACTCATACTTTCTCTTTTTTCTATTTTGAATAATTAAAATAGGTAACTACTCTTCTCTAAATCAATACACCAAATATATAATGTAATACCCTATTTTTGCTTTACAATCGAATTTATTTATCTATATTTGAATTCGATTATATCCAATAATAGTTAAAAAAAATTTGATTACAAATGGACACCCTAGACAAAAAGATACTTGAAATGCTAAAAATTAATGCCAGAGAAAGCTTCGCAACTATTGGAAAAGAAGTTGGATTGTCTGCTCCTGCTATTGGCAAACGCGTTAGACAAATGGAAGAAGAAGGCATAATAGAAGGCTATGCTTTAAAAGTAAATCACGAAAAATTGGGCATTGAGACTAAAGCATATATAACGTTAGTAATTCACCGAGGACCTACAGGAACATCTGATGTGCAAAAACAAATACAAGCAATGGAAGAAGTACAAAGTTGTGATAGAGTTACTGGTGATGATTGCTTATGCGTTTTAGGCTATTTTAGAAACAATAAGCATCTTATTTCCTTTCTTGAAAAAATTGCAAAGTACGGTGCTTCTAAAACGAGTATTATTTTAGAGGTATAATTTATTTGACTAAAAAAATATGAAGATTAATTCTGTCATATCTTTACCTAAAAGACTCAATTTTACATCTAACGCATTTCTTTTATGGTTAGTTGCGTTAGTTTACCCAAAGTTTACAAACTCTCTTAAACCAGAAAGAAATAATAGTTGATTTTCTAAGTACACAGTGACCACAGATATTAGTTATAAACCTATTGTATGTCGTTATTTTTATTATCACTTTGTGATTTCTCCAATAACTTAATTATTTCATCATTAATAATATCCGCATTCTTTTTTTTTGTAAAAATAGTTTGATGATTTCCATCGATCAAAAATTGCTTCCCATTAGACGAAAGCTTAGTGAATTCTTTCTGTGATGATATTGCTCTATTTAAAAATAAATCTGGATCAATACCATTTTCTTTATACGCTTCTTTATTAATTTCAATTGCGGTAAATACTCGTATAGGTAATGCATTGAATTCATTTGCGTCACTTGCTCTTTTTAATACTGCATGATAGCTTTCAATCTCGTTTTTATATGCTCTCGTTCGTTTTCCATTCAACAGAAAATCTTTTGTCCTCTCATTAATTTCATTTGGCAGTCCTTCTCCTGCCAATAAAGGGTCTGTGAAACTTTCAAAAAGCCCTAAAACACCTAGATCTGCAAAAAGTGCGCTAGTGCCAAGCAAAAAAAGTGTAGTTTTAAATCTAAAAGAAGATTTTGACGCAGCGTTCAATCTTTCGACTTGTTCAGGATGTGTGGAATCAATAAAAACCAAAGCTTCCACCTCATCCGGATACAATTGTGCGAAAACTCGAATATATGGGCCTCCAATTGAATGGCCAACTAATATATAAGGTGGAGACTCACCTGATTTATAAAGTAATTGATGTAATTCTTTAGCTATTGTTTCAGCGTTACGTATTGAATCACTTAGCTCACTATATCCGTTTCCTGCACGATCATACCTAACAACACGTAAACTGTCTTTCAGACCTTCGCTTAACCAATGAAAATATTCAGTCGATGAACTAGCACCACCTTCAACAATAACAGTAGGTTTGTCATTTTTTTTTCCAGTCGAATGGATATGTAAATCAATTCCATCAATATTAACAAGCTTTCCCATAGGTTTATGAGAATCTGGACCGAATGCGCGGAAAAATAAGCCTGCTAAAATAATTAAGGTTATTATAATTCCAAGAAATTTGAAGATTTTCGAAAAAAAATTCCTTATCAACTTTATCATTCAAAACTGTTTTTCGTTAATGATATATAACGTGTTTTATAAGAAACGTAGGGCATTAATAATTTATACGTTTCAGTTTAGTACTTAGTCAAATATAAATATTTTGCTTTATTTTTTTTCTCATAGCAGCTATTCCATTTCCCATATATGGGATAATAATTTTCAAATCTTGCAGCCCGTCACCGTTAATATCGGCAATACGCGTTGGTTGCTGACCAATATTCAAGGTCGAGAAAAACATTTGTTCAGTCATTTTTTGAATTTGGGTTTCATTTCTAAAAATCCGAATCACAGAAGCACTATCTACATTAGCTGTAAATGATGACAATTGAATAGTTAATGAATCTTCATCGTTGAAAAATTGTTCAATTGTTAAAGTGTAGTGGACTGTATGCTTTGTTTCTGTCTAGTCATAAAGTTTCCAATTCTTATACTCTTTATATGTTGGAACGGGATATTTCTCAAAAGAATATTGTGTATAGGCAGGAATAGTGATTAAGATAAATATTATTATAGTAAGAATCTTCGTTATAATTAGTGGTAATGTTATATAAAGCAAGTAGAACAGAAAAAAGTTATTGTTTTTGATCTAGTCACGAACCAAATATTTTGTGTTTTCTTTTAAAGTGAAATTAGAAAGACTTAACAATTTAGTAAATGGACAACAATTTTTGGATTAAAAATTAATCTCTTAATTTATTATATAGTGTAATAAGTGATTTTTTTATATTGTTTCCATCGTTTCTTCCATTATTTCATTGCTTGCTTAAGCACTAAAATCAACGAATAAATTACTTATAGAAAGTCCAATAAGGCTTTCAGAAGTTGGCGAAAACAAGTAATTACCTATAAGCTATTGTTGATTAGTAGTTATTTTATTACAATAGTTTATTTGTTATTCAGAAAGCACAAATTGCCACGATATACCATATTTGTCTTCACACCATCCGAATTTCTTGCCAAATCCATAATCTCCTTCTCCTTCGTAGTTGTCTAGCGGAACCATCACCTGACCACCATTTGAAGATAGCTTTTCGAAAAGTGTTTGTATCAAATCGTCAGATTTATCACTTATGAAAAGTGAAACTGCAGGCGTAAATGACCAAGCGTGTTTATAATTACTTTCAGAAACCATATAATCAGTTCCATTTAATGTAAATACTCCATATTTAATAAGTACAGTCGTACCTCCTGCCTCTCCTTCAGAATATTTTTTTATGGTTTTAATTTCCGAATTCGGAAAGATCGTAGTGTAAAAATTTATTGCTTCCTCAGCCTTTCCGCATTGGTCTCCTACAAATGTTAGAAATGTTGTTGTTTTCATTTTTTAATATTGGTTCAAGTCAAATTTACCTTATTTAATTACTGCCAACGTCAAATATATAATTAGAGCAAAGCAAAATGTTTCTTTGCTTCTCGATACTTCTGCGCAGATTTTTATAAATTTCCGTATTAAAATCTTATGCCACTGCAAAAATACAGTGACTTTTCGATTTGTAACTAAGATCTGTTATAATATCATATTTGGTGTTACCAGTAGTCAACTATATTTTATAGCTGCTAATTTTATATTACATGTCCCATAAAGTTATTCTGTAAGCTTTCCTTAAAACGTACCTTAATTATGTGTTCTCGAAAAGCTTGATGTATTTTGATTTGAAGTATAGAATATTATACCCGAATGGTAGATTGATTTCTATTTAACTATTTTTCGAATTAGGCTTTTAATTTGATTAATTATGCAAAATAAAAGGTTGATATTGACAAATCTGTTTAAATAACCTGATTCCTTAATTTTCTTAACAAAACGTGTTAAATTAGCCTGAGACTAACCCTTAAAAATAGATTTTGAAGGAAGATATTACCATTCACCAACTACAGAATTATTTTCCTAACGGATGTATTAAGGAATATGAAAAGGGACATATCATTTTCGATATACATAAAAAAGTTACAAAATTCAGATGGCTCATAGACGGTAGTATTAATTATTACGTTTCATTAGAAAAATCAGGTAATGACATACTAGTTTGTCAGAATTCAGAACCATTTACTACGACAGGTTTAAATGGCTTTAATGCTCCTAAAAGATATACATACAAGGCTGTAGTAGCTTCACGAAAAGTTTCTTTTTTTGAAATTTCTATTGATACTATTGCTGCTTATTTACAAAACAATACAGAAAATACGTTGCTAAAAAGTATAGGCTCAAAACTATATCATGTACTTCATACTGGGCTATTAAAACAATTGGAATTACTGAATCCAGTCCGGAATCAGCCTTTTGTAGAAAACAGAAAGTTCTTTATTTCTCCGATAGCAACCAAAGAAAAAATTGTCTCTTTAATGAGGCGTTCTCCGTTCTTGGATAATTTTGATGAAAAGTATTTGTCTTTAATGGCAACAAAAGCCGTACGGCGAGAATATGAACCAGATGAGATACTATATGTACAAGATCGAAATACCAAGGGTCTTTTTATTTTGATACATGGTGAAGTTACCATAAAAAGAATTGAAAATGCGCTAGAAATAAGACAGCGCGCCATAAAAAATTCTGGTTTTATATTTGGTTGGTCTTGCCTTTTAAAAGAGAATGATATTTGTTCTGCCGCAACCTCCACAAAAACATCAGCATATTTTATCCCAGAAGAAGAATTACTTAAACTATTTGCAAAAGATAAAGTTTTTGAGGGGCTGTTTTATAATAGATTACTTTGGCTAATGGGCAATCAAATTAATGCTGCTTTTGTGCGATATGTAGGGCTTTTGGGTAAACATAATTTACAGGCAGTATACCAGCTTATCAAAAACAATAAATCTAGAATGCATGTATCTTCTGCTTTGCATCAAGTACCACACCTTTTAAAAAACAATAATACAAAACAATTCGCCTATACTGCATTAGAAAAAATGCTTCACAACGGTACTGCTTTAGAAAAACATATTGCATCTCTAAGTTTGGAGTTACTAGCCGAAGACCAAAAAGAACTCGAGTTTATACAAGGATTACAAAACATCTATGAAAGTGTTGCAGAAAAGGGAACAACCGATACTGAGAACAATAGAAAAGTATGTGCAGAACAAACAACTAAAATGTTTCAAAAGGTTGATCATGTTATAGAAGGTTGGGAACATCTGCCAGATGAAACAGGTGCTATTTTTATTTATAATCACTTAGTAAATGATTTAGGTTATACCCTTAATAACAATTTTCAAATAACCTTAGATTCTCATTTTTTAAGTGCCCTTGTTTTACATAAAAAATATGGTGAACCTGGTATACGAACAGTAAGAATAGGGAAAGGGCAAGAATATGGTCATCAGAATTATTATGATAACCTAGGGTATATCAACGTGTATACAAAAGAATCTGAACTAACTACAGAGGAGAATCAAAGACAAGCTAGAAGTATTTTTTATAACGAGGCAACCAAGCATCTTAAGAATAAGCGTAATCTGATAATAAGTCCTGAAGGAACATCATATAGAACAGAAGATTCTCCAGGTCCATTTAAACTAGGAGCTTTTAAACTAGCACTACATACAATTCCAGAACCATACATTGTACCAATAGTTATGGTAAATTTTGACCATAGAATAGGTAAATCATTATATTATTGCGCCATTAAAAAACCTTTTAGGATAAGTGAAAAGGTAGCATCTACTGCCACTAAAGATCTAATTGCTTTTGTAAACGAATACCAAATTAGTTATCAAGAATATGTTGAGCAAGCCATTACAAGAGCAGAAGAACTTTTTATGACTCCTACAGCTACAAAACAATTGGAAGAAGCTCCAGAAATTTGGCGTAATGAAATTAGAAGATTAAAAAGGAGGGTTAATGGCTTAGCATCACAAGAAAATCTAATAGCAATTTATGGCAGTTCTTCTGTTCGGTTATGGGTAAGCATGCAAAAAGATCTTATACCGTTTAATGTTGTTAATTTAGGTTTTGGCGGGTCTACCTTTACCTGGTGTATTCATTATTTTGATGAAATTTTCAAAGAGGCTTTCCCTTCTAAAATTGTGCTGTATGCTGGCGAAAATGATTTAAGTGAGGGTAAAACTCCACAAGAAGTTTTAACAAGTTGCAATGAGCTTGTGCAGATGATTTACGCCAAATACCCTGATGTGGAACTGGCTTTAATTAGTTTAAAACCTAGTGTTGAAAGAGAGTATATGATTCCTCAAATTATTGAGACCAATTTACTTCTTTCTAAATATTTTATAACCGAATTAAAGGCGCAGTATATAAACGTCTTTGGGCAAATGATTACGACAGATAACAGACCATTTCCAGAACTATATCTATCAGACGGCCTGCATCTTAATAAAGAAGGGTACAAAGTCTGGAGTAACACTGTTAAAAAAGCGTTACAAACAGCTGATAATCTAGAATTGGAAAATCAAGACTATATTATATAAGGTATTAATCTAAATCCCTTTTCTTGTTGTTGTTGTTGTTGTTGTTGTTGTTTTTGGGGGTGGTGTCTATAATTAGTATTCTTCTGTGTATTGTTCTGAGCTTGACTATTCAACTGTTCATTAGGATACTTGGCTTACACTTTTCAAAGTGTAATATAGGATGAGGAATTGTATGGATATTGTTAAAGTATTGACAGTGCTTTTTAATGGCGTTATAACAATATAAAACTATTAGTATGAAATAATTTAAAAAATAAAATATCTTATTTTATGACCTAGAATTTAGGAAAAGGTTTTGCATAGGAGCCATTTTTGTAGCAAGTTACTTTTTTCACTAATCCTTTTGATGTGCGTCAACAATAGAAATCTTGTCAACAGTTCCATTATAAAGGTCATAAACGATATACGGGTCATTATCTATTTCAAAAAGTTAAATCTAATTTCAAATATTTATTTTCATATTATCACGCTTTTATATACCTTGTTACGTACAGTCTTTTATTTAATTACCAATATTCAAAAGATTTTAAATATTTTTCCTTTTTTGAACTCATTTTACGGACAGGGATGATAACTCGCATATATTGGTCTTTTAAACCGCTAGTATGACTGAGTAAATGACGGATAGTGATGGTGTTTTCAAAATCACGCATTTCAGGAATATAAGTTCTAATATCATCATATAAAGAAAGTTTACCTTCATTTTCAAGTAAAAGAATCGAAAAGGCCGTAAATTGTTTAGAGACGGAAGCTACGTGAAATGAAGTTTCTCTTGTTATCGGAATTTGGTATTCCAAATTGGCTAACCCAAATTGTTTTTCATCAACTAATTGGTTTTCTTTCATAATCCCTATTGTAAAGCTTGGAGCTTTCTCATCATAGTTTTTCAAAAGACTATTGATTCGTTTTTTCTATTTGGTTAAGATTTGAAAAGACATTAACATTATTTTAAGCCTTTGATTTGACTATAAAAAAAAGTATACAAATACATAAAGTGATTTGTTTTGTTGAATTCATTTTAATTGTTTTTTTTATTTCTCATTACCTTTTCTAATTCTAGTTCCAAGAGCTGCTCCAAGGACTAAACCAGCACCAGATCCTAAAGACAAACCAATTGCTATACTATTTGTCAAGATTCCAATGCAAAGCCCAATTCCTGCTCCAAAAGTTAAACCAAATTTTTTATATTTATTTTTCATATCATATGTTTTTAGTGTGTTCATAAGTATTACTTTTTGTAATTAACAACAAGACCATTAATTGACTTAAAGGTCCTATTGTATGATTGCTTTTTTATATTATAATTTTTCCGTGACTTTTTGATTCCAAATACCGCTTGCTGCAGTTTCTCGAGCAAAGGTTTCAAAATCTATAGCTGGCCTACCCAAAACTTTGGCTACATCATCAGATACTTCTTGGTTCTCTGGGTTTCCTAACACCTCTTTAAATAAATAACCGAACAGCCATACATAAGAATCAGGTAATCCTGCTTTTCGCATGCCTTCCTTAAACTCATCAATAGAAATCGGCACAAATTGAATGTGTTTATCAATAGTCTCTGCCATAATTTCTACCACTTCCTTAAAGGTTCTTTTTTGAGGACCTGTTACGGTAATAGTTTGTCCGTTATACGTATCATCCAAAATTACTTTGGATACTACATCTGCTATATCATTAACATCGACAAATGGTATTTCTGCATTTGGCATTGGTAAAGCAACAATGCCATTTAGTATAAATTCTAAAAATGCACCTTCACTAAAGTTTTGATTAAACCATGATGCTCTAACTAGCGTATAATTTAATCCAGAGTTTGCTACGATTTCCTCACAAGCTTCGGCCTCTGTCTCACCTTTTCCAGAAAGTAACACCACTTTTTCTAAACCAGCTTGTAGAGCTTTTTTAGTAAGTGTACTGATAGCATCTCTTGAACCAGGTACTGCCAAATCCGGATAATACACAATATAGGCTCTATCCATATCTTTTAAAGCCGTGTCATAGGTGTCTGTGTTTTCCCAATCAAATGCAGGGTTTGTTTTTCGTCCAACCACTCGTACGTTGTGACCTAATTGTGTTAAATTTTCTGCAACTCGGCGACCGGTTTTACCGTTTCCTCCGATAACTAAAATGTTTTCTGTTTTCATTTCTATTCGTTTTTAATTGTTATTGATTATTTGAGATTTTTTAATTTTACTTTTATAAATAATTTACTGTACTTTTTTTACTAAAAACTTTGGTATACCAATACACGGTACTCATTGCGATAAACTCTATTCCAATGAGCCAAAAACCAGCAGCAGTAAAGAAGTTATAATAGGATCCTCCATTAGGAACTATTAAAAAAGGTACAGTAATTAGAATATCTAAAACCGTTGCGATTAAAAAGAAAACTAACCCTAACCAGTATCCTTTTGTAGTGATTTTCTTTCTGTAATATAGTTTTGCTCCTAACCACACTACGGGCAGTATTCCTAAAGACAGTAAAATATTTGCCTGAAATTCTGGGTCTTCTAAAATTGGAATGTAGAAGGAAATTGTGTAAATATTTACTCCAATAATCCAGATAATAATCCCAATACCAATGGCTCTTAATTGTTTCATGATTGTTCGTTTTTGATTGATTATTTTTTTACAAATTGATGTCTTGTCTTATTTTGTGTAGAGCATGCCTATGATTAATAGTGTAAAAGTGCTAAATGATGATAATGTTCTTATGGTGTGCCAACGATTCCAAGGTTGTTCAAATTTGTTTCGAAGCTCGTGCAAGTCAATTTTTGAAAGAGTTTCTAAATTAGAGGTATCCAAAACTTCATTTAATGGAACGTTTCCAAAAATGGTTACTAAGCCGATTCCAACAAAAAATAGTATTGCAGCCGCAAGGAATAACCAAAAACTTATACTGCTGTTTTTGAATAAATAAGTATTTATAAAGAGTAATATGACAGGCCCAAAAAATACTATCATAAAACGACCATTTACAATTTCCCTATTCATCGCTTGAAAAGCTTTTAAAAAGCTTATGTTATCTAGGCGACCAATCCCAGGAGTAACAGCATTAGACCATGTAAAACATAAGCCAGCTGTAAGACCTGTAAATAGTATACTAAGCATTAATACGATAATTTTTAGTTTAAATTCCATTGATTGATGTTTTAGTGGACGTTATCCACGTTAATAATTCTTGATATTCCTTAGGGTTCAGTTTTATTTTTTTTCCCTTAGGCATTCGCTTTTTTATAAAGACTTGCTTGTAGATATCATTAGCCCAAGGATTCATGTTTTCTAATGTGAATACACGTCTTTTATTTCGTTTGTAATGACAAACATTACATTTGTTTTCTAATATTTTAAATGCTTCAGCTTTAGTATCTTTTACTACATAGTTTAAGGCGTATACCCCGGTCAATTTATTATGCTCTTCAATCGACTTGTAAGTATTTGTTGAATTAACTGTTAGTATTACTGAAATCTCGATTATTAATTTTACTAATGTTACCATCATTATATAGCATTGTTAATTTGATGATACAAAAGTGCAAAGTGATCAAATAAGATTTTTGACACTTAAAGACAATCTTTTGACATTTTAAGCCAAAAAGGAAGTTTTAGTTATTTTTTCTAAATTCTGAAGGGGTTTGGTTAGTCCATTTTTTAAAAGCACGATTAAAAGCACTTTGTTCAGAGAAACCTGTTAAGAATGCGATATCACCAATACTTTGATTTTTATCTCGTAGCATATTTTTAGCGATTTTTTCTTGAGTTCTTTTCACTAAATCCCGATAGGTAACATTTGCTTCAGAAAGCCTTCTGGTTAGTGTTCTGTTACTCATGGCTAGGAGTTCACTAATATTTTGAATCGCAGGGATACCTGTCGGAAGCCCATCTTTAATAAGAGATTCTACATCGCGCACAAATTTATTACCAGGTATTTTAATACCTTTTGTGTTTTCATCTACCTGCTTTAGTAAATACCGGTTTATAGTGGCATCTGCCTTTGCAGTTCTTAAGTTTAAGTCAGACGTTTTATAACTTATGGAATAAGTAGGCTGATTAAAGAGTATAGGACATTTAAAAGCAGCATTATGGCTAGTTAAGTCTTGCGGTGGGTTGTGTTTAAAACTAACTTGAATTGGGGAGATATCTTTTTCCGACATGGCTTGAAGTACAACTACTGTGGCAGATAAGCTAGCTTCAGTAGATAATTCCATACCTCTACGATGTGCTTCTCTATTGAGTACAACATGAGAAATGTTACCTTCTTCTTTAATTTTCCATACAAATGTATTTGAGAGAAGTTTAAAATAACGATCACTACGTTCAAAGATTTCGCCTACTTTAGAACATGTACGCCAAGATAGTCCTAATACCCCATAATCCTCAATAATCATTTGCTGACCTACGCGAATCCCAAATCCTGGTCCAAGTTTATCATCAAGCAGCTCATGTAAATCTAAAAATTCTTCAGCAGCAACAACTTGTAAATGTTTTGCTTCATCTATTGAAGTTGGTAAATCCATGAAGTCATCCCTAGACATGCCTTCTGCAATGGCACAATTAATCATCTTGAGATATAGGCTTATCGAAAAGTATTTCATTTTTCTTATTGACTGACAATTGCAACTTTTAAACTTCTTAAATGTCTTGTCCTAACATTCGATTAAAGGTAATAAAATCCTAAGAATTCACTTAGCCAATTAACAATTAGTCGTATACTGTGAACCTGTTGCAAAACTAAGTTTTTAATCAAAATAAATAATTTTCATAAATTCAAATAACTAATTCATGCTGAAAATCAACAGATGACAAATCGTGTAAAAGTAATAACCATCCCATTTTTTGAAAAAATGAACTTTTGATATAGAATGTGATAAAACTTTTCGAGTTTTGGTATTTCCTGAAAAAGTAAATCATAATTAGCCTTAGATATATATAATAATCCTGAATGCTTTGTAGCACTACTAAAATAACGTGTTGGTTCTTTGGTCATAAAACTAACTATATCACCAGTACAATAATTCTTTACTTTAAACATGGATATGTGAGGTACACCACCTTCATCCAATTTCTCTAATATTGCTAACGGTTCGGATATAAGTAGTTGTGTATTTTAGTACTTAACTTTACAAGAATACACCAATTTGAAAATTCCACAAGAATTTCCAAAGTAGGTTAGAACAAGTAATTATTTATAGCCATTGTGCCTGTTACATAAGTTAAGAAAAAATGTTAATTATCATAATAAACAAGGCAAGAAGTAATATCAAGAAAAGCTCTTCACTAGTTTTCGATTAAGTGATCGAGTTGCTCAACATAATTTTTATCGTCGTTCAAAAGAATGTTTGGAATTAGATTTTCTACGTTCTGTTACAAAATGTTATTATGGAGAAAGTGGTCATACGCAGGCTATCAATTCCGCTCCTGTGAAGGCCAATGCTTCGATGGATAGTCTAGAGTTAAAGGTTCCCGCAGAGGAACTCGAAGATCATTTACGCAAAATCCGTCATATCAGTGTTAGGGATAAAGAAGAACCACTACGAAAAGCCAAAGAGGACAAAGCAAGATCATTCCTTTTACCAAAGTTTTTATAGAGAAGAAAAGCAATACGGAAAAGAAAGAATAATAGGCTTCTAAGAAGATCTATATAGACTGTCCATTACGCAGTAGTTCTTTAGGTAAACCTGCTCAGGAAAAGAAGTTTAATGTTACGTATTATAGAAAGGAGTATTAGCGAAACATCGCTAGAGTAAACAGTAAACAAGGACGCTATATGAAAGACAAAGTACCGTAGAACCAGCATTCAGTACTTTAAAAAAATTTATGGCTTTACGAAAAGTCAATACATTAGGAATCCGAAATGCAAATAAGTGTATGCTTATGGCCGCTATTGCTTATAACCTGAAGAAATACTTGAAATCATAAAGAAAACTCCAGTAAGTCAAACTAAAGTATGTTTTACCTTTGTTTTTTGATTAAAACCCATTCTAAACCATCAAATAAGCTGTTTAGAGCATATGTATTTACTTAAGATATTACAATATTAGTACCAAAAAGAAGAGCTTAGAACATTGGTTTTTTAATCAATTTTCATTTTTTAGAGGCTTGTGCAAGGGTTACCGTTGTTATCTTTTATGGCGGCACACTCAGGTAAACAGGTATAACTAGTCTATTCTACATTCCAACCAAGCAAAAAGGCCTGTTTGCATTACTTTTTTAGAATACGTTTTTCGATATGTCCTAAATGTCCACCACTACTATTGAATTTATGAAAGTTTTTAAAAGTATATCGTAAAACTGTAACCTCTTCAGGTTTGTGATAGTCATATACCTATACTTTATAAAATATTTAATAATATGAAAAACAATTTGTTATGAAATATACAGAGCGAAATACTAAAATGAAAATTAGAACTAATTACTTTAAAATCATCCTTTTGGTAATGCTGACGATGTTACTACCATCAGTAAAGGGAACTGCCCAAATAACTGCAAAACAAATTGACAGTTTAGTTACTGTAGCAGTCAATACCGTGGATAATACTGTTGGTTTTGCAATAGGTGTCGTCAAAGACGGGAAAATTTTACACGTAAAAGGCTATGGTGTAAACTCCGTAGATTTAAATGAAAAGGTAACTGCCGACACCCCATTTGGCATTGCCTCTAATTCTAAAGCATTTACGTCTGCTGCACTAACGATATTGGTTGAGCAAGGAAAAATTAATTGGGAGGATAAAGTCATCCGTCACATACCCGAATTTAAAATGTACAATGATTATGTCACAAACAACTTTACCATTCAAGATCTTCTAACCCATCGCAGTGGTTTAGGCCTCGGCGCTGGCGACCTTATGATTTTTCCAGACGATTCAAATTTTACAATTAATGATGTACTTACCGCTTTTCAACACTTTGTACCATCTACTGCCTTTAGGACAAAGTTTGATTATGATAATTTGTTATACTTAATCGCAGGAGAAATTACTGCTCGAGTAAGCGGGAAATCTTGGGAAACATTTGTCGATGAAGAGATTCTTAAACCTTTAAAAATGAATCATTCTTATGCCAGTTATGAGGATGCCTTACAGAATGATACTGTTGCCGTGGCACATTACTTTGACGGTACCGCATTAAAAGCAATTGAGAAATCTAAAACAGATTTGAGTGGAAGCGTAAAGCAAAAAATGAACGGTGCAGCAGGTGGAATATGGTCTAGTGCTAATGATATGTGTAAATGGATGTTAGCACAATTAAATAAGGGGAGGTATGGTGCTAATATGGATAAAACTTTATTTTCAGAACAACAGCATCAGGAAATGTGGCGCGTACACACGCCCATAAATAAGCTGTCGGATCCGATGTTACCTTTTAAATCTCACTTTTCAGGATATGGATTAGGCTGGTTTTTATCAGATGTAAATGGATTTTTCAAAGTTGATCATTCCGGCTTAATCGCCGGAATGTCTTCAGAGGTTACTTTGATTCCAGAATTGAGTCTCGGCATAGTTGTCATGAATAATTCAGAAGGAGCTAGTCTCCTTGATGGTTTGATAGGCTTTACACTGCTAGAAGAATTTTTAAAATTAGAAACAGGCATCAATTGGCTAGAAATGACAAAGAGACTGCAGCAACAACGCGGAAAAATGGGCGATCCTGATTCAGAAAAAGTTTGGACTGAAGTTCAAGCGAATAAAAATGTAAAAATCAACAGAGATAATTACTTAGGAATATACCAAGATAATTGGTTTGGAAAAGTTGAAGTACTAGAGAAAAATGGAGATTTATGGTTTAAATCAGAAAAGTCACCAAGGTTAAATGGCAAAATGGCATTTTATAACGGCAATACTTTTGCGATAAAATGGGAATATCAAGATATGAAAGCGGATGCCTTTGCCATTTTTTCCCTAGATGAAAACGGCAAAGCTCAAAATATTAAAATGAAAGGGATTTCTCGTTTTATTGATTTCAGTTTTGATTTCCAAGATTTAGATTTAAAAAGAGTTTTGGAAAATACCTCAGTTTCTGATAGAAAAATGTAAACACTTTATTAGCAACAACTTAACTCTTTAACCTTTTTCTGTTTTTCCTTTTCCCAAGCCATTTATAAATGACCAATTTTCCTTGATTCCTATCATTCTATCTTTATATGAAACTCAGGTTAATATAAACATCCCCTAAATTAAAAAATAAAGAGGATGTTTATATTTTAAAGATTCAACTGCTGATATAAAAAAACAAGTTTAAGTTCTTAAAATGTTCATAGCCATTGCTTAATTTCTAATTAACCCCTGTCCTTCTATCCAAGGTGCTCCAGCACTTTTAAGCTCATTTTCCAGCGTTGGTAATGTAGAATCCACAATGGGCTGTAATTTAGCTTTCACTTTCTTTAGCTGGCTTTGCACCGTTTTCAAGAAAGTCTTATGCTCCTCTGTTGGACCATATGTATTACCTAAAAACCTTCCTAACGAACTGCCATTACTAGCTGTAGGATTAGATCTTTCCCCAATTTGATCCTTTACTTTATCTCCGTTAAGTTCTTTGTCAATGTCTAATAAAGCTATTTTAGTTTCATTAAGTCGCTTATACAAATCATCAGATGAAGCGGTTGATTTATTGAAAGCTCGTAACATCGCATCAACAGTTTGTTGACTCCTTGATAAAGAAATATTAGTAGCTGTTAAGTCTTGTTGGAACGCAAAGGTAGCTTCTCTAAATTTATCCATTTCTTCATATGGTTGTCTAGGTAAAGACCCTTCAAATAAAGGAGTTACATTAAACGATTCTGGGCCTTGCAATACTGTAGTAATACCATCAATTCGTTTTAATAATGTCACGGTATAATTTCCCGGTGTAACCATGATTCCTCCTCTACGAAATCCACCACGAGTATTTCGTGGAGCCCTTAAACGTTCTCCACTTTTACGTGGATAGGTTAAATTCCAGTTAACACGGTTAAAACCTTTTTTGTTCGTGCCTTTTACAGTATTTACTATCTTCCCATTTTCATCTTTGATAATTAATTGTAACAAAGGACCATCTTGCCTTTCTTCATCTTCAAGAGTTTTCCATCCAGGAAATTTAGCATCTCCCTTTTTTTCTTTTTCTTTTCTTATCTCTTTTTTAGATTTGATTTTGGCAGGCATATAATACGTGAAATTAGCACCAAACGCTGGATTTTTTGCAACCCATTCGGCATCACCTTGACTACCAACTCTATTTGCTTGTCGATACCAATCTACTTTTTTAACAGGAAATAAAGTAGCTTCTGTAGTATTCATATTTTTATTAAAATTACGTAAAGGTGTAATATCATCCAAAATGAATATTCCTCTACCAAAAGAACCTGCTACCAAATCGTTTTCACGTCTTTGGATCGTAATATCTCTAATTGGAATTGTTGGCATTCCTCCTTCTAATTTAGTCCAGTTTACACCGCCATTAGCAGTAAAGTATACTCCAAACTCAGTGGCAGCAAACAATAAGTCTTTCTTAACGTGATCCTGCACTAATCGCCAGATCAATAGTTTTTTTGGCAAGTCTCCATTAATTAATGTCCAAGTCTTTCCTTTATCACTACTTTTTATAATATAAGGTTTGTAGTCACCATACTTATGATTATCTAACGCAGCATAAACTACATTAGCATCAAAAAGATCTGCACGTACATCATTCACAAAAGGAGTAGTAGGTAATCCTTTAATTGTATTCAACGTAATTTTTCTCCAAGAATTACCTCCATCTTCGGTTACCTGAATTAAACCATCATCTGTACCTGCATACAACAACCCTTCTTGTTTTGGAGATTCTGCTAATGAAGTAATTGTATTATAATTAGACATTGCATAAACATCCCAGGCATTATCCCAACTCTGTGGTTTGTCATAATACGGGAAAGTTACGCGTTCTTGATTAAGTGTTAAATCTTTGGATATAGGTTCCCATCCATCTCCCCTATTTTCTGATTTCCAGACACGTTGAGAAGCAAAATAAAGTTTTTTCGGGTTATGTGTACTTACTACAATCGGAGCATCCCAATTAAAACGTTCAAATGAATCTCCTTCTCTTGCTTGAGGTTGAATAAAGACAGTCTCTCTTGTCTTACTATCTATTCTCCATAAAGCACCTTGTTGAAACTCTCCATATGTAATATTTGGATTTCCAGGTTCTGTAGCGGTTTGCGCTCCATCTGCACCTAATGTTTTCCACCAATCTGCACTTGCGATACCATTAGAAATAATCGTTCTAGAGGGACCTCCATGGGAGCCATTATCCTGAGTACCGCCATACACATTATAAAAAGGTAAGGCATCATCCACTGCTATTTTAAAATATTGAGTAATCGGTAAGTTTCTAACATATTTCCAACTTATGGTATTATCAAAACTTTCATATAAACCACCATCAGTTCCGATTAGTAAATAATTAGGATCAGATTTTTTAAAAACCAATGCATGGCTATCGCTATGCTGATTAGACCTAGGCATGTTTGTGAATGTTTTTCCGTGATCTGTTGAAATCAAAGCACTATTATTCATCATAAAAAGTGTTCCTTCCTGATGAGGAGATGCAATTAATTCTTGGTAATAATGGGGTCCAGTACCTCCCGAAACAGCATCTGATTGTTTAGTCCAATTAGCACCTCCATTTCTTGACATATACACCCCTCCTTTTCTTCTATCTAATTCGATAGCAGCATAAATAACTTCAGCATTAAATGGAGACATTGCTAATCCTATTTTACCAAGATTTGATTTAGGAATTCCATTCTTTAGTGGTTGCCAAGTTTCTCCTCCATCAGTACTTTTATGAAGTCCTGATCCAGGACCACCTCCTAAATAACCAGCAACTGTTCTATGTCTTTGCCAAGTTGCAGCATACAAAATATCTGGATTATTTGGATCCATGAGCATATCAGTAGCACCAACCCATTCTTGATCTCCAAGTGTACGCTTCCAAGTTTTTCCACCATCAATAGTTTTAAAAACACCTCGATCACCACCCTTACTCCAAAGAGGCCCCTGAGAAGCGACCCATATCACATCAGAATTTCCAGGATGAATAATAATTTTAGAAATATGCTCTGAGTTTTCTAACCCCACGTTTTTCCAAGTTTTACCATCATTATGACTTACATAAATCCCGTCACCAAAACCTACGTGACGTCCACCAACATTTTCTCCGGTACCAACCCAGATTGTATGAGGATTATTAGCATCAATAGTAACACAACCTATAGAGTATACCTTTTGTTTATCAAATAAGGGAGTCCAAGTTGTTCCTGAGTTAGAAGTCTTCCAGACACCTCCTGATCCTACAGCGACATACCATATGTTTTCATTTTCGGGATGAATAGCTATATCTGCTATTCTTCCTGAAGTCATTGCTGGGCCAATATTTCTAAATGCTAATCCACTAAATGGATTTTTGGATTTCTCTTTAGGTTTTTCTTGAGAATGTACATTGAAAGTTATGCTAAATGTCACTACAAAAAGCATAATGAATTTGAAAAAAAGATTCATTTGTGTGAGTTGTTTTTGGTTTTATTAGTTGAACAAAATACGCTACTGAAGAGAAGCGGTTCTGAAATTACAAAATAAGTATTAGGGATCTGTTCGATAGCTTAAAATTTAAGAATACTTTCACTACCTATCTTTATACCAAAATGTGCTCCTTCTCTATTTTTAACTACTTATGAAAAAACAGGGTAAAAGTACTCTGCTCGTAGGCTTGTTCTTTACTTAGTAAAGCTATTTTTATTCAACTACTAAAATTATATAATCAATGATCGAGTAATTTCGGTATTACTTTAGAAACAAGTATTACGATTTCATCCATACACAACCTACTGATTATAAAAAACTTGAAGTTTTAATTAAAATTATTGTATTTGATTTAAAAAATTAAACTAGATAATTGATGAGAATAAATTTCTTCAATTTTAGAATACATCTGTAAATATTCTTAGAAAAGAAAAATGCGTAGCTAAAAGCTACGCATTTACAATTAAATGTATCAAAATCGTTTATATTACAAATAATGGCTTATCCGCCATCATTGTGTTAACATCATTAGCGATATTATGTAATTCCTCTTCGTTTTCTATGTTATTGATTACTCTATCAATAAGCTCTACAATTTCGAGCATATCATTTTCTTTTAATCCACGTGTTGTTACAGCTGCAACACCAATACGGATACCAGAGGTTACAAATGGTGATTTATCATCAAAGGGCACCATATTTTTATTTACCGTAATTTCGGCAACGCCAAGTGCTTCTTCTGCTTGTTTACCAGTAACTTCTTTATTACGTAAATCAATCAGCATCATATGATTATCAGTACCTGCAGAAATAACTTCATACCTTTTTTGTACAAAAGCTTCCGCCATTGTTGCTGCATTTTTCTTTACTTGTATGATATAATGCAAAAACTCATCTGTCAACGCCTCACCAAAAGCAATTGCTTTTGCTGCAATGATATGTTCTAATGGACCTCCTTGGTTTCCAGGAAAAACAGCGCTGTCCATTAAAGAAGACATCATTCGCTTCTTTCCACTCTTTAGCGTAATACCAAAAGGATTTTCAAAATCTTTACCCATTAAGATGAGTCCTCCTCTTGGTCCTCTTAATGTTTTATGCGTCGTAGTCGTCACAACATGACAATGAGGAATAGGATCTGCAATAACTCCTTTTGCAATCATACCTGCTGGATGTGCAATATCTGCTAAAAGAATCGCCCCTACACTATCTGCAATCTCTCTAAATCTTTTGTAATCAATCTCTCTAGAATATGCAGAAGCTCCAGCAATAATTAAATGCGGTTTTTCTGCAGTAGCAATTTCCTGAATTTTATCATAATTCAATCTCCCAGTCTCCTTCTCTACCCCATAAAAAACGGGATTGTATAATTTACCTGAAAAGTTTACTGGAGAACCATGAGTAAGATGTCCTCCGTGAGAAAGGTCAAAACCTAATATTTTATCTCCTGGTTTCAAACACGCGTGATACACCGCAGTATTCGCTTGAGATCCAGAATGAGGTTGTACATTAGCATATGCTGCTCCGAACAATTCTTTAGCACGATCTATAGCAATTTGTTCTACCACATCTACTACAGAGCAACCTCCATAATAACGTTTTCCAGGATAACCCTCTGCATATTTATTTGTTAATACAGAGCCAGCTGCTTCCATTACTTGTTCACTTACAAAATTTTCTGAAGCGATCAATTCTAATCCATTAATCTGACGTTCTTTTTCGTCCTGAATTAAATCAAAAATCTGTTCGTCGCGTTGCATGTTTTTTTATTTATAAAATAGATGCCCAAAAATAGGAACATTCCTTAAAATAAGCTGATGGAATATTAATAAATATGAACATTTTCTTCACAATTAGAAATATCACATTTTTTAATTAACTTTCACATAAATAAAATATGTAAAACGTTCTAAAATTATATATTTGATGATGAGAAGTACCAACAACTTATTAAAAAAACGACGATGCCCATAACTGCAAATAATCCAAATAGAAAAACGTGGATCAAAACTCCTACCAATACTGATTTTCCAATTCAAAATATTCCTTTTGGGGTCTTTCTTACCAGAGATGATGTCATTACTATCGGAACTAGGATCGGAGATACTGCTATTGATCTAGGAGCACTTCATCAACTTGGTTACTTTGATGGAATTCCATTAACCGATGATATATTTTTACAAGATTCTCTTAACGACTTTATATCTGATGGAAAAAAAACATGGAGATTAGTACGTAATCGTATTGCTGATATTTTTGATGCGGAAAACGATGCTTTAAAAAGTAATAAAGAGCATTCCAAAATAGTCCTATTTACATTGGATGAAATAGAAATGCAATTACCCGTAACTGTGGGAGATTACACAGACTTTTATAGTAGTATTGAGCATGCAACAAATGTAGGTACCATGTTTAGAGATCCTGACAATGCTCTACTTCCTAATTGGTTACACATACCAGTTGGATATCACGGACGCAGTAGCTCTATAATTCCGTCAGGAATTCCAGTGCATCGTCCACAAGGTCAAAAATTAATCAATGGTACCGAAAAACCAATTTTCGGACCTTCTAGGTTAGTAGACTTCGAATTAGAGATGGCTTTTATTACTACAGATGCTAATCAACTTGGAGAACCTATTCCTATAGACGAAGCTGAGGATTATATCTTTGGGTTGGTATTATTTAATGACTGGAGTGCACGAGACATTCAGAAATGGGAATATGTCCCTTTAGGTCCTTTCCTTGCTAAAAACTTTGCTTCATCCATATCACCTTGGATAGTTACGCTCGATGCCTTAGAACCTTATCGGGTTACTGGACCAAAACCTTTAAAAGAACAACTTCCATATCTTCAATACAAAGGAGATAAAAGTTTTGATATCAATCTGGAGGTTGCCATACAACCAGAAAAAGCAAAAGAGACTATCGTTTCTAAAAGTAATTTTAAACATATGTATTGGAATATGTCGCAACAATTAACACATCATACAGTAAATGGATGTCCTGTTAACTCTGGAGACATGATGGGTAGTGGAACTATTTCGGGACCCACTCCTGATTCTTACGGTTCTATGTTAGAATTAAGCTGGAGAGGTGAGAAACCAGTCCAACTTAAAGAAGGTGGTAGTCGTAAATTTATAGAAGATAACGATACTGTGATTATAAGAGGACATTGCAAAAAAAATGGTGTTAGAATCGGTTTTGGTGAGGTATCTACTAAACTACTTCCTGTATTTAAAAAATAAAATCAATTATCATTCATAGGAAAACCTCAAAAAGATACTTTGAGGTTTTTTTGTTACCTTTTGGCATTAAAATTGAATAGATGTCCCCCAAACGTATTTCATTATGAAAAGAATGCTACTTTTATTTTTAATTACTACTCTTACATTCTCTTGTGGAGGAAAAAAAAAGACATTAACGGCTCTTAATACAGGAAACTATGATCAAGCGATTAATACTTCTGTTAATAAATTAAAGGCAAATAAAAACAAGAAAGGGAAACAAGATTATATTCTAATCTTAGAAGAAGCCTTTTTAAAAGCGGTTGATCGTGATATAAATGCTATTGCTTTTCTTGAAAAAGAAGGAAACCTAGCCAATTTAGAAAGAATTTATAACTCTTATAATACCTTAAAAAACAGACAAGAACGTATTCGCCCATTATTACCACTTTATCATGTGGAGCAAGGACGTAACGCTAATTTTTCTTTTAATAATTATGATCAAAGAATTCTAGATACTAAAGAACAATTATCTACTTATTTATATAACAACGCCAATAATTTACTCTCTAACGCAAAAAGAAAAACAGATTATCGTAGTGTTTATAATGATTTGGTATACCTAGAAAAAATTAGCCCTAACTATAAAAATACAAACGATCTTATTGAGGAGGCACATTTTAAGGGAACTGATTTTGTTAAAGTTACCATGAAAAATAATACGAACGTAATTATACCAAGAAGATTAGAAGACGATTTACTAAATTTTAGTACATATGGTTTGAATGATCTTTGGACAGTTTATCATAATGAATCTCAGCGTTCAGTAAAATATGATTACCTGATGGAAGTGTCTTTTAGAGAAATAAATATCTCTCCAGAACAAATAAGAGAAAGACAACTAGAAAGAGAAAAATTAGTTAAAGATGGTTGGGAATATTTATTAGATGAAAATGATGAATTTGTTCGTGATGAAGAAGGTGATAAAATCAAAGTTGATAAAATGGTAACTGTGCGATGTGAGTATTATGAATTCATACAATTTAAAGAGGCACAAGTTGTTGGCAATGTTCAGTATAAAAATCTCAACACCAAACAACTACTAGATGCTTTTCCTCTTTCAAGTATCAATGTATTCGAACACGTGTATGCAAATTACAATGGTGATAAACGTGCACTAGATGATGATTTAATTCGTTATTTGGGATTACAGGCAGTCCAATTTCCAACAAATGAGCAAATGGTTTATGATTCTGGAGAAGATTTAAAGAATAAGCTGAAAGGTATTATCACAAGATATCGTTTTAAATAACCCACACCCTAATTAAAAAAGGATCGCTAATGATTGATCAAAACATCTTAAAAGATGCTGGGGCAATCCTAAAAGAATACAAGCGTAATGAACAGCTTTTTGAAGAAGGTGATATTGCTCGCTATTACTATCAAATAGAAATCGGTGAGGTTAAAATGAATAATTTTAATGAAGATGGTAAAGAATATATTCAGGGTATTTTTGATGCTGGAAAAAGCTTTGGAGAACCTCCTCTTTTTGCTGATTTCAAATATCCTGCTAATGCAGAAGCCATTACTGATGTAAAAGTATGGCTACTTCCCAAAAACAAATTCCTAAAAGTATTAGAAGAAAACCCTTCAATCCATTATAAATTTACAAGCACACTTGCTTTACGGTTGTATTATAAAGCCATGATGGTTTCTGAAATATCTACTCAAGAACCAGAACATCGCATCCTTAGAATATTAGATTATTTTAAGAAAAGTAAACAAACGAATATTACCGATGTTATACCTTATAAAATAGAACTTACTCGTCAGCAATTAGCTGATTTGACTGGTCTACGAGTTGAAACTGTGATCAGAGCAGTAAAAAAATTAGAACAAAAAGGAGCCTTATCGATAAAAGACAGAAAAATATATCGGTAAACTTATTTTACCTTTATGATTAAGGTCATAAACTGAACACCACTTCCCGAAATATCTTTGAACATAACTTTAAAACAATATGTTATGTATTCAAAACTATTAAAAGATTTCAAAGAAATGTATATGGCTTATATCCCATTAATGATAATTCTTTCTAGTTGTTTAGGATCCGTAGCTGCCATGTATATCTTAATGCAAGAGCGATCTTCGATGCAAGTAATTCAACTAACTGTATGTGTTATTGTCTGTATGATATTTAACGGCTCAATTTTAGCACAAATGAAACCGAAATTTGTTTTTAATTTACTGATTGTTAGTCTTACGATTAACACACTCCTAGTACTATTGAACTTTGGATATTATTCTTAATAAAGAATTATGAAACAGCTAAATGAAAGAGACATTGAAACTAGGGAAGATATTTTCAATCTAGTATCTCGATTCTATACTAAAATAAAACAAGAAAAAGTACTTGGGCCAATTTTCAATCAAGTAATAAGCAATTGGGATGAACACCTTAACAGATTAACAGATTTCTGGGCGACCAACCTGTTATTTGTTGCCAGTTATAAAGGGAGTCCTATACAAATTCATCAAAAAGTAGATGCAACTTTTCAGGGTAATATCACCGAAAATCATTTTGGTATTTGGTTAAATCTATGGTTTTCAACGATCGATGAATTGCATACAGGAGAAAAAGCGAACACTGCTAAAAGAAGAGCCCGAAAAATGTCTACTCATTTATATATAAAAATGTATGAATCCAGAGTGCCACAAAAAACTACGTGTCCATTTCCTAATGAAAACAACAGTGATGTTTTTTAATCCTCTTTACGTAATAGAAAATCTATATTAAACAAACTGATGTAAAACTTGTGGTGTAATCGCGCTATGAGAAGCATGATGCACAGCTACGCCATTACGAATCACAATAAATTGTGGAGATTCATGATACACCTGAAACTTTGCAGATATTTCTGAGGATATATCTCTATAATTTAATAAATCTAGATAATAAAGATCTACCTGATTCTCAGAAAGATCAAAACTACTTTCAAAATTTTTGATCACCATTCTACTTATTCCACATCTCGTAGAATGTTTAAATATTGCCTGTGTTTTTGTTCCTGATGCTTCTGCAATTTGATTTAACTGTTCTAAAGATTTTAGCTCTTGCCATGGCAATGCTTGTTTTTCTTCTTTAGGCTCTTTGTCTTCTGATCCAAATATTTTTCCAAATAATCCCATGTTTTCTTCTTCTTAAAATCACTGCAAACTTAACTAAATGATTTTTATTAACTGATATATATCAGATTTAGTCGCAATAGAATCTGTAACTTTACAATAAGTCAAAAAGTCAGCTAAAACAAGCCTTTGTACGACATTTTGACATTAATATAGTATAGGAATACTATTTGTTATATAGTCTACGAATACAAAATAAAATGAAATATGAACTTTAATAATTTCACTATAAAATCGCAGGAGACCATCCAGCAAGCCCAGCAGCTAACTCAAGAGTATGGTCACCAGCAAATAGAAAATGAACATATTTTTAAAGCTATATTTAATGTAGATGAGAATGTGCTTCCTTTTCTATTAAAAAAGCTTAATGTAAATATTAACATCTTACAACAAGTACTTGATAGTACTTTAGAAAGTTTTCCTAAAGTAAGCGGTGGAGACATTCAATTATCTCGTGAAGCTGGAAAAGCATTAAATGAAGCGAGCATTATTGCAAAAAAAATGGATGACGAATATGTATCCATTGAACATCTTGTAATCGCTATTTTTAAATCTAAAAGTAAAATTGGTCAAATCCTAAAAGATCAAGGAGTTACTGAAAAACATCTTAAAGAGGTTATTAATGAAATACGCAAAGGAGAAAGAGTAACTTCTCAAAGTGCAGAAGAAACTTATCAATCTCTAAGTAAATATGCCAAAAATCTTAATGAACTTGCAGAAAATGGCAAACTGGATCCGGTAATTGGTCGTGACGAAGAGATTCGTAGAATTTTACAAATATTATCGCGTCGTACCAAAAATAACCCTATGCTAGTTGGGGAGCCAGGTACTGGTAAAACTGCCATTGCAGAAGGATTAGCTCACCGTATCATTGCAGGAGATATTCCAGATAATTTAAAAGACAAACAGATCTATTCTTTAGATATGGGTTCCTTAATTGCTGGTGCAAAGTTTAAAGGTGAATTCGAAGAGCGATTGAAGGCAGTCGTAAAAGAAGTAACTTCTAGTGATGGAAATATCATTTTATTTATAGACGAAATCCACACATTAGTCGGAGCAGGTGGTGGTCAAGGTGCTATGGATGCTGCGAACATACTAAAACCTGCATTGGCACGCGGAGAATTACGAGCAATTGGGGCAACTACTCTGGATGAGTATCAGAAATACTTTGAAAAAGATAAAGCATTAGAAAGAAGGTTTCAGAAAGTAATCGTAAATGAACCAGATACAGAAAGTGCCATTTCTATCCTTAGAGGAATTAAAGAGAAATATGAAGCACATCATAAAGTAAGAATCAAAGATGAAGCTATTATTGCTGCAGTGACACTTTCCCAACGATATATCACAAATAGGTTTTTGCCAGACAAAGCTATTGATTTAATGGATGAAGCCGCTTCTAAACTTAGAATGGAGATTAATTCTAAACCTGAAGAACTGGATGTGTTAGATCGTAAAGTGATGCAATTAGAAATCGAAATTGAAGCCATCAAACGTGAAAATGATGCCTCTAAATTGAAATCATTAAATGCAGATCTTGCAAATTTTAAAGAAGAACGAAAGGAAATATTTTCTAAATGGCAAAGTGAGAAAGAAGTTGTAGACGCTATCCAGAGTTCTAAAACGGATATTGAAGAATATAAACTAGATGCGGAACGTGCCGAGAGAAACGGTGATTACGGAAAAGTAGCCGAATTACGTTACGGAAAAATTAAAGATGCCCAAGAGAAATTAGAGGTATTACAAGAACAACTGAGCCAAAAACAAAGTAAGTCTTCATTAATTAAAGAAGAAGTTACTAATGAAGATATTGCTGAAGTTGTTGCTAAATGGACAGGCATTCCCCTAACTAAAATGTTACAAAGTGATCGCGAAAAACTTTTGGTTTTAGAAAAAGAACTACAAAAGCGTGTTGTAGGACAAACAGAAGCAATACAAGCCGTAAGTGACGCGGTTAGAAGAAGTCGTGCGGGATTACAGGATCAGAAAAAACCAATTGGATCTTTTCTTTTTCTGGGAACAACCGGCGTTGGTAAAACTGAATTAGCAAAAGCACTAGCAGAATATCTTTTTGATGATGAGAGTTCAATGACTAGAATTGATATGAGTGAATATCAAGAACGTCACGCAGTGAGCAGATTAATCGGTGCTCCTCCGGGATATGTCGGATATGATGAAGGTGGCCAACTAACAGAAGCGGTAAGAAGAAAACCATACTCTGTAGTATTGTTAGATGAAATTGAAAAAGCACACCCTGATACATTTAATATCTTATTACAAATATTAGATGAAGGTCGATTAACTGATAATAAAGGAAGAACTGCAGATTTCAGAAATACGATCATTATTATGACGAGTAATATGGGTGCTCATATTATTCAAGAAAAATTCGAAGCAGTAAAAGATATAGATACTGCTATGGAAAGCGCAAAAATTGAAGTGTTGGGATTATTAAAACAATCTGTTCGACCAGAATTTTTGAACCGAATTGATGATATCATTATGTTTACGCCGTTAACAAAATCAAATATTAATGAAATTGTAAAGCTACAATTGAAAAATGTTTCTCATATGTTAGCACAACAAAACATAACGCTTGATGCCACTGATGAAGCTATTAATTTTCTAGCGGAAAAAGGTTTTCAACCTGAATTTGGCGCAAGACCGGTAAAACGTACTATTCAAAAAGAGGTATTAAATTCTCTGTCAAAAGAGATTCTTGCTGGTAAGATATCTACAGAAAGTATCATTTTGTTAGATGAGTTTGATAGTAACTTAGTATTCAGAAATCAAGCCGATCTAGTCCTCTAATTGACAAAAACGTTAATTAAATCTTAAAGAAAAAGGGTGGTTTTCTACTGAAAACGAACCCTTTTTTACATTTATTAATAAAAAATTAACATTCAATAATCTTTCCTAGAATCATATTTTTTACGGTTTTACCGTAGTTATCAACAGATTTATTCTTACGTGGTTGATAAGTAATTCTTACAAGAGATAAAGTTTTAAGTAAATTGCTACTCAATGAAACCAACTTTAATATTATCTCTTTGTATACTTACATCGGTGATTTCCCTTGCACAAGAAAATAGGGAAATTTTGGCCGATATTAAAAGTAAATATTTACTTATCCGAGAGCTTGTAGACAACAATACACTTCGACAATATTATTCGGATTATACCTGCGAAGAATCTCTTGAAAAGGGTACGCTAACATTTTATTATAACAGCCGCGAACTAAAGCATATAATTCATCAATATACCCAAGGATATGTGTCTTACAAAGATGAATATTACATTTGGGATGATCAGTTATTCTTTGAATTCTCTACACATAAAGTAAAATATCAAGATTATGAAAAAAATAAGAAGAAAAGAATTCAAAAAGTAAACGTAACATTAACTTTAGAAGAACGATTCTATTTCCATGATTTCGAACCTATAAAATGTCAATTTAAAGATTTTGAAACCAGAAGCAACCGAGTTAAAAATCCAAAAACTAACTATGTAAAAAACCAGATTACTGATTGTAATCAAGCGAATAGAATTATAGAAAAATATAATGTTCTTTTGGGATATCAAAATATAACTATTGACGATTCCTGTATACTTCCCAGAAGCATAGCAAGAATCATATCAGATAATGTGATATACAGTAATCTTGGTAAGAACTAATAATATTTTACTTAATAATGATTGTTTTCATAACAGAAGTATCATCGTGAGATATTCGCATTAAATATAATCCTGCAGATAAATTAAGACTTATCCTTGTTATCTCATTAAAGGATTGAGTAATTACCCCATTTCCTAAGGCATCAAAAACTTCCACATCTCCTCGCTTTCCTTTTGCTAACAAAGTAATATAATCACTCGCAGGGTTTGGGTAAACAGAAAACTCTAGTCTCTCATTATCATCCACAGATAATGTATTAGACCATGGTTGCCCTACATTATTACCCCAAATGTATTCTACAAGGTCTGGTTGATCAATAAACGGATTACGATTAAATTGCCAATTATAAATAATATTATTTCGATTCATTTCGAAATCATCTGGAGGGTCATTTCTGTGCCAATCTAAAAGCGTCGCTAAATCTCCAAGTTCAGATATAGCACTATCTGTATCTTCTGGGAAACCATTTACAACTTGCAGCGCTTGATACCTTGTTACAAGAAAGAAAACACCACGAGCTACATCTCCTTTCCAACTACCTTGGCTCCCTGAAGGACCATTATATTCTCCATAATGCTGATTTCCTCTGGAGCTATTCTCATTAGAATCTGAAGCTCTTAAACCATGTGCATCGGAATTAGCGTGACGTAATGAATCCACATTTGTTGTAATAAAACCAGAAATACCATCTGCTATATCATCAAACTCTCTGAAATCTCCAAACTCTCCTCTGGATCTAGGATAAGTATGTTCTCTATTCCAAGTTTCATTTATATCAGTGAATCCCGCAAAGTCTAATTTAGGGCGCTGTTGTTCAGTATATAGCAACCAAACCTGATTACTATTTTCTGGACTTTGATCTGCCCTACTTAAAATCTCTACAATATCTGCATACGAATGTGTTCTTACTTTAGCAGGATCAGCTACTATATCCTGAATAGCTTTTGCCAAAGTAGCATCCGCCAATCCCTCTAAAGGAATGTAATAATCTACCGGTGCTGTACTAAGTACATTACCAAAGGTTGGCTTTAAAGGTGTTCCCCATGAAGCTACAGTGAAATCGTTGTCTACAATTCTTAACTCCTTGTTATCATTAAGACGTATAAATCCAGATGGAATTGATCCAAAAGTAATTTTCATCACCTCATCACCCTCATCATCCGAATCATCAACAACCTGAATCGTATTAGTAACAGTATTCATTCCTGTTGGAATAGTTACAGATGTACTACCAGAATAATCTGAGGTTACGAAGCTTTCATTAGTAATTGTAACATCAAAAGTAAGGTCACTTGTCACATTCATATCTGTGGTAAAAACAATATCAATACTGTCTCCTTCATTATATTCGTCTAATGTAGTAGTAATCAAAATTCCATTGAACTGAACACCGCTTCCATCATTAAGAGCTCCTGGCGTGGGAGTTTTCACCTCATACGTACGATCTTCCTTTCGTTGAATGGATTCTGTAGTTTTATTATTATTTTCATCTTCATTGATTTGCTCCATTAACCCTAATAAAGACATAAGACCTGTATCATCCGCATCATCAGTATCATGCATTAATGCATCTAATAAGTTAGTAGTCGTTGCTATTGTTCCCTCTGGAAAATCAACATCATTGCCCAAATAAATTGCTACTGCATCAGCTCCATTCTGTATCGTGTTTTCGAATAATAAAAAATCTGGTACTGGCGAAACCTCAGGGCCGCCGATTAAAAAAATTCCATTAGTATCCGTAGTATAACCGTCAAGATCGAGTGCGAAGTAACTGGAATCACCTCCACTATCAGAACCATTAAACAATACCAAAACTAACCCATCTAAGAGGAAATTAGGAATATCTGATTTTAATTCTATGAACTCTTGTGTATCCGTACTAGGTGTATCAGAATCTAATTCATTAATTACAACCTGGCCAAAAGAAAAGTGAGAAAATAATATAGTAAAAACTAAAAGGTAGATATTTTTCAAAACAATAAAATTAGCATCACAAGATAGTTATAATATGTAGTTTATGAAGTTATCTTAAAATTAAAATCTGGACTAATAAAAAGTACATATTCTCACTTAGTAATGTTAAAATTTAACTCATGAAATATACCGAATGGTATATTTTAATTATATTTGACTTATTAAGTTTAAATAAATGCATACGAAAGCCGAACAAACTGCTGAATTTATTATCACTACAGTTGCACCTATTTTTAATAAAAATGGATATGCTGCTACCAGCTTAAGTGATATAACCAAAGCTACTGGATTGACAAAGGGTGCTGTTTATGGAAATTTTAAAAACAAAGAAGAATTAGCCATTGCGGCTTTTACGATGACTGTAAAAAACATGTTAAGACGTATTACAGAACATCAAACTCTTAGTAATTCTTCAATCGAAAAATTATTTCTGGTTACCGATTTTTATCGTAATTATTATGATTATACTGAAGAACTTGGAGGTTGTCCTGTACTCAATATGGGAGTAGATGCTAAACACCAAAACATTGCCCTTTTTAAATATGTACAGTATACCATAAATAAAATACAGAATAACCTGGCACTACTTATAGATACTGGAAAAAAAAACGGTGAAATACAATATGAAATTGATTCTATTCTCTATTCAAAAAGATTATACACGATGATTGTTGGTGCAATTTTTATGACACATACCATGGAAGATACTAGTTATCTTCTGCAAACGATGGATCAAATAGATATCATTATTATAAACGAATTAAAGCTTTAAAACATTTTTTTAAACCAAAATATACCGATTGGTATAAAAATAACATAATACTTATGACAACATTACCGAAAACTCTAGAAAGCAAAGCCAAAATCAGATTCCAACATTGTGATCCTTTTAATCATCTCAACAATGCAGAATATATTAATTATATGATTAATGCCAGAGAAGATCAAATAATTGATTATTACAATCTAGACCTTTTTAAAATGGCACAAACACAAGGCATAAGTTGGGTTGTTGGCACTAATCAAATTGCTTACTTACGACCAGCATTCTTGATGGAAGATATCATTATTGATTCTCAACTTTTCTCCTACACAGAAAACGAACTACACGTAGAGATACGCATGTGGAATCACGATAAAACAGAGTTAAAAGCAGTAATGTGGAGTTCTTTTGTGCATTTTAATTTACTTAAACAAAAACGTTGGAATCATACTCCAGAACTGATGGAATTGTTTAATTCTGTATTAAATCCTTTAGAGGCAAATACGTTTAACGAAAGAATTTTACAATTAAAACCACAAAAGGTGTAACATTTACCTTTCTGCAGAGTCTTATAAATACATCAATCAACAAAACCTAACCAGTATGAAGTCTTCTGGAGATCTTGGCTCCTCTCAAAAGAAGAGAAGCTCATATTTTTTTATTGGATTTTTTATCATTGCTATCCTTTCTATGACCATAGTTGCCTGGCAATTGGGTGTATTAGGATAACATACTAAAACATTTACAAATTCCATTAAAATAACTGAACCTCAATACATTTTTTTAATAATGTATTGAGGCTATTGTTGTTTGTTATCTTTATTTGTTTCTTTATATAGTTGTTTAAAGAAAATTCTTTTTTAAATATTTCAGCAAATAATTAATAATCTCCATACTAAAAATAAAAAGAACTCGTTAACCAAAAATCTGATTACCCAATATATTTGATTAATTCAACTCTAAAAACTTAACAATGAAACCTAAATTTATTCTTTTAGAAAAAAACTTTTTTGAAAAACAGAATTTAAAATTAATAGCTATTCTTTTACTTACCCTAGTAACTAGTCAGGCAATTTACTCCCAAACAGTAGTAGAAAGATACGGAAGACTACAAGTCAACGGAAGTCATGTGACAGCAGAGAATGGAGAAAAAATAAGCCTTGCTGGAATGAGTCTTTTTTGGAGCAACGCAGGAGATGGAGGTGATTTTTATAACTCGCAAACCGTAAATCATTTAGCAGATGACTGGAATAACCATATAATCAGAGCGGCACTCGGAGTCAAAGAAACTTGGGATGGAGGAACTGGCTATATTGATAATACTGCAGTTCAAAAAGCAAAAATTAGAACAGTTATCGATGCTGCTATTGCTAAAGGTGTTTATGTAATTATAGATTGGCATACACATGCAGCAGAGGTACACAAAGATGAAGCTGTAGCATTCTTTACTGAAATGGCAGAACTATATGGTGATAAGGATAATGTTATTTATGAAATATATAATGAACCCATAAACCAATCTTGGAATGATGTTAAAAGTTATGCCACTGATGTAATTGCTGGTATACGATCTAAAGATTCGGATAATCTAATTATAGTAGGAAGTCCGACTTGGTCACAAGATGTTGATAAAGCAGCTGCGGACCCAATAATTGGTGATCCAAATCTTGCATATACCTTACATTTCTATGCAAATACTCATAAACAGTTTTTACGAGATCGCGCATTAGCTGCTATGAATAGTGGAATCGCATTATTTGTTACTGAATGGGGAACTACAGATGCAAGTGGTGATGGTGGATATAATCAACAAGAATCAGAAACATGGTTAAACTTCATGATTGATAATCATATTAGCTATGTAAACTGGACAGTTGCTCACAAAAATGAAGATTCATGTGTTGTGAGTCCAGGTATGGGGCTACAAGGACTTACAAACGGAAATCTTACAGCATCGGGTATTTTTATAAGAAACCATTTAATCAATCGTGCAGAAGCATTGGGTATAGATGATTTTACCATTGATAATGTAAAACTTTCATTAGTTCAAAATCCAGTAAAAGACATTCTTTCAGTAAATTCTACTATCGTAATTGATAATCTTACTGTTTTTGATATGAACGGGAGATCCGTTTTTCATAAAAACATAAATCAGAACAATCCACAGGTCAATATTGGAGGCTTACAATCAGGTAATTATATTTTAAAAGTAAGTTCTAACAATACATCAACTACTACAAAATTTGTAAAATTATAGATTCATAAAAATTGTATAACATAAAAGCCCTTCAAATATATTTGAAGGGCTTTTACTTATTATCTTTAACCTATAGAAAATAGGACTTAGAACCTAATTTCCAGCATCCGCACAATCTAACGGTAGTAATAATAACTCATCAGCATAGGCTAGTGCACTGGTACATTCCAGATCTCTATACTCTTCTACTGTATCTTTTATTGCTTGACACGTAGTTTCATTTTCATCCGCCTCATAAGCTTCTATGGCAGCTTCAACCGACAATTGAAGTGCATCTTCTGCTATATCGCAAGCTGCATCTTCGACATCATCTCCATCGCAAGAAACAAATAAAGCTCCTGCAGAAAATAGTAAGGTAAAAATTGTTCTTTTCATCATTATTGCTTTTAAATTATAATGCAAATTTGATATTATAATTTCCTTTCAGATATCTCAAAAACTATAATTTTTGACTCTATCCATATTGAAATATTAAAAGTAGCTCATTTGTTTACTGATAAAATATTACTTTTAGAGACTTTGATAATTTAACTATGTCCTCAACAATAGTACGTATTATATTATTTTCCTTTTTATGCGATTTTATGGTTTCTTGTGGAAGCACTATAAATCTTCCTAAAAAAAGTACCATCCAAATAAATTACCTAGATGAATATATAATCTATAATGATTCCATTTTCGAAGGCTCAAAAATTGGAGGGCTTTCCGGTATTGAATATCATAAAGAACAGGATGCATATTATGTTGTATGTGATGATGCTAAAAATCCAAGATTTTACAAAACATCAATTTCTTTAGAAAATGACAAATTCAGTGCAGTAACGGTTGATCAGCTTATAAAAATTAAAGATCAACATCATCAGTTTTTAAATAAAAACATAGCTGATCTAGAAGCTATAAGAACTTTTGGGATAAACAAATTCATATTTACAAGTGAAGGATCTATAAAACATAACTATAATCCTGCTATTTTTATTACAGATGCTACTGGAAATTATGAAACTAAATTTCAACTTCCCTCCTATTTCTTAACGGATAGCAATTCGGTAAACAAACCAAGGCATAATGGAGTATTCGAAGGATTAGTAAAGGACATAAGAAACAATGGTTACTGGGCTGCTATGGAACTGCCTTTAGAACTAGATGGACAGGAGCCAACGGTTGATAATTCCGGAGCTCCCGTAAGAATTACACATTTTAATATAAATACGAATCAAGCTGATTTTCAATTTACCTATCCCCTTGATAAACTTGCAAAAGATCCCAAAGAAAAATTTGGCGTAAATGGTATAACAGCACTACAACAACTTACAGAAAATCAATTCCTAATTGTGGAACGTGGATATGCTGCAGGTTATGGAACGCAAGGAAATACTGTGAGAATTTATTTAACTAATACGCAAGATGTAACAAATACGGTAGATTTTGAATCTTTAAAAAGTAAAGAGTATCAATCAGCTACCAAACAATTACTTTTTGATTTTGAATCTATTAGAAGTCAACTCACGAATCATATTGTTGATAATATTGAGGGAATCACTTTTGGTCCTATATTGGCCAATGGAAATCAATCATTACTTTTGATTTCTGACAACAATTTTAATCCCATTTCGGAACAAATCAATCAATTAATATTACTCGAACTCATTAAAAATCCATAATCATGAAAATTAAATATATCTCAACTACTTTTTTATTATTACTTCTGGTTTCATTTTCAAGTTGCGCTCAGGAAGCAGTAGAGAATAAAAATACTACTACTTATATTTTAGTTAGACATTCAGAAAAAGATCTTAGCGATAAAAGCAACAGAAATCCTAACTTAACTGAACAAGGTAAAGAACGTTCAGAAAATCTAGTAAAAATACTTGCCGATATAAAAATAGATCAAGTATATAGCACAAATTATACAAGAACTCTTCAAACTGCTGCACCTATAGCAAAAGATAGAAATATTGAGATATCTTTTTATGATCCCCGAAAATTATTCGATCAAGAATTTCAAAAAGAAACAACCGGAAAAACCTCTTTAATAGTTGGACATAGTAACTCCACACCGGCATTTGTAAATAAGATAATCGGTCAAAAAAAATATAATGATATTGACGAAAAAAACTACAGCAAACTGTTTATTATCAAAATCGTAGGAGATATAATTACGGATACTGTTCTTAATATTAATTAACAACAATCCTCCTCAACATAAACATGGATGTCTTCTAGTTCTATTTTGGATAGTAGTTTTAATTCTTCATTTTCGAACATTACATCTAACTTAAATAAAGATGTAGAAAGATTATCGGTTTTATAATTCTTATAGTCTACAAAACGAATGCCATTAATTACTCTTGGATTATAAGCTTCTCTAAAGCGAACACCGCCTCCATCCACAGCGTATTTATATGCTAGATAATCAATCGTAAAATCTTCCTTATGAATCCAATACATAAACTCATCTTCAAAATCTGTTCCACCTCCTTCTTGATCGAACGTTACCTTAATTTTATAATACGATATATTTTTAATTTTAGATTCACCTATTAATTCTTTACGCACAGCTGGTGCATTCAATCCATAAGGCAAATTCGCAAAATAATGAACCGAATTTACACCGTCACTAATTTTGGTTACCATAGAATCTAAAACTTTTACGCTACAGCTTTCAATAGATCTGGATAAACCACTATTATTTAAAATATCATGAATTATACCATCAGTACCTGATGTGAATCTTTCTAATTGATAATCTCCATTACTCCTTACACTTCTATATTCTTTTCCTCTAAATATAAAACGAATACTAGCTTTATCGAATTTTGATCCTCCAGCATTTTCAATAGTCTTCTTAATAATCTGTTCGGCTGTAAACTGAACAGTAACAGTTGTAAAAGATGCTAAAAATAATAGTACTACTAAAAATAAAAACTTTCTCATAAACTCATTATTAACTTGTGAACTAAAATAGTTGTTACTCTGTGAATAGTTGTAATAGTTTTGTTAAACTAAAATATCATACTCGCCAACCTAGGTTTTTCAAGGTTATCTGCATACTTAAGACACTTATTTAGGCAAAAACTTTCATAAGATTCATTAATTTTAAGTTTATTTTTTTTTGAAATCTGAAAAAGATAATTATTTTGCAATCCCTAAATCTTATTCATATTATGAAAAACATACTACTATTTTTAGTCTGCATAGCTGCACAATCATTGTTAGCACAAGACGCTGCTGTCTACGAAAAAACTACAAAAGCTTTTCAGGAAAACTTTAATACCCAAAACATTGATGCCGTTTTTGATTTATATGCTACTGAAATGCAAGAAGAAATGACAAAAGAAGGTGTTTCTCGCTTTATCAAAGGATGTCATTCACAATTCGGAAACTTAAAAACATTGACTTTTATAGAATCGGCAGAAGGAATTAATAGCTATACTGCTACTTTTGACAATATTAGTTTGGTAATGGAGCTAAAATTAAATACTGATGGTAAAATTGCTACTATACAATTTCAGGAACCTTAAAAAGTTTTATAACAATACTTATTACAAAGCTTTCTTTAGGGAAAGCTTTTTGTATTTTTGTACTCTCTGCAAACTTTTTGCATACACAAATTATGAGTCAGAATAGGATCAACATACTTAATAGAAAAGCCAAATTCGAATACGAATTTCTGGACAAATATACGGCAGGAATTCAACTCGCGGGAACCGAGATAAAAGCCATTAGAGAAGGAAAAGCAGGTATTGCAGAAAGTTTTTGTGAGTTTCATAATAATGGGGAACTCTTTGTGATTAACATGAATATTGAAGAGTATTCTCATGCCACCTATTTTAATCATAATCCTAAAAGTGAGCGAAAACTATTACTGAACAAACAAGAACTAAAGAAACTCGAAAAAGAAGTTAAAAATTCTGGACTCACAATTATACCAACTCGATTGTTTGTAAATGATCGTGGTTTAGCCAAATTAGATATCGCCCTTGCCAGAGGAAAGAAACTATATGACAAAAGGGAAGCAATAAAAGACAGAGATAACAAACGTACGCTAGATCGAATTAAAAAGGATTATAAATAGATTCATTTAATCGAGATTATTCTAGCATTATTTTCTTATACGCTTTCGGCTCTTCTTTTTTCAACTTGGGATTTTCCGGATCTTGATCTAATCTTTTGACTGCTTCAATACGGTCTAAACAGTGGCAAAACAATTAGTTCTGTCCCGTAAGCTAATGCGAAAAATATATTGCTATTCCTAATAAAAAATAACAGGAAATAAATAAAGCTCTAATTTTCTAATCATAAACCTATCTAATTTTTGTCTTCCAATAAAGGCACAAAACGAAATTCTCCGAACTCGTGTTTTTCGAATTTAGTTTCACTTTTGCGAATAAACAAAGTCATTACTTGCGGATCATTACCGACAGGAATCACTAATCTACCTCCTATTTCTAATTGAGCAAGTAATGGTTTTGGAACATATGGAGCTCCTGCGGTGACAATAATACCCTTGTATGGTGCATACTCAGGTAACCCTTTATAACCATCTCCGAAAGATAAATGTTTAGGGCGGTATCCTAATTTAGGTAAAAACAATTTTGTTTTTTTAAAAAGTTCCTGTTGTCTTTCTATACTATACACCTTACAGCCTAATTCACATAAAACAGCTGTTTGGTAACCAGAACCCGTTCCTATTTCTAATACGCTATCGCCGCGCTCTACTTCTAATAACTCTGACTGAAAAGCAACCGTATAAGGCTGTGAAATGGTTTGATCGGCACCAATAGGAAAAGCTTTATCCTGATATGCGTGATCACCGAAACCAGAATCCATAAATAAGTGTCTCGGAATTTTATTGATAGCAGTAAGAACAGAACTGTCCTTAATCCCCTTATCAACTAATACATTGACTAACTGTTTTCTTTTTCCGGCGTGTTTTAAAGTATCTTTAGAATTCATTAGGGTAGATTAACAGGCTAAAATTACATAAAGATTTTAAAGAATAAAGAACAATTTTAGCATTAAACTGATTATTTTACATTTTAGATAGAATTAAGATTTAGAATTTATAAATAATACTATTTTTGTGTAAAATCTTGAATTATGCTCAAAGCCGGAGTACTTGGCGCAGGACACCTTGGAAAAATTCACCTACGTCTCCTGGAACAATCCGAAAAATACGAACTCATTGGTTTCTATGATGCCAGTGATAAACAAGCAAAAGTTATTGCAGAAGAGTTTGGCTATCAATTATTTAATTCTGTTGAAGAGTTAATTAATGCGGTAGATGTTGTAGACATTGTAACACCTACTTTCGCACATTTCGAAGTTGCAAAACAAGCTATACAAGCTGGAAAACACGTTTTTATAGAAAAACCAATCACCAATACGGTTGAAGAAGCAGAAATGCTTATAGAATTGGCCAATGCTAATAACGTAAAAGGTCAGGTTGGTCATGTAGAACGTTTTAACCCTGCATATACTGCGGTTGCGAATAAAATCGATAATCCAATGTTTATCGAAGCACATAGACTTGCAGAATTTAATCCTCGTGGAACCGATGTTCCTGTGGTATTAGATCTAATGATTCATGATATAGATGCAATTCTTAGTGTTGTACATTCTGATGTAAAACATATTAGTGCCAGTGGGGTTTCTGTAATTAGTGAAACACCGGACATTGCAAATGCTAGAATTGAATTCGAAAATGGATGTGTCGCAAATCTTACCGCTAGTCGTATTTCATTAAAAAATATGCGAAAAGCACGGTTTTTTCAAAAAGACGCTTATATCTCTATAGATTTCTTTGAGAAAAAATGTGAGGTCGTAAAGATGAAAGATGCTCCAGAACAACCAGGTGATTTTGATATGATTTTGCAAAATGCAGAAGGTGTAAAAAAACAGATCTATTTTGATAACCCTGAAGTTCCATCTAATAATGCAATATTAGATGAATTAGACACCTTTGCGGATGCTATTAATAATAACACTACTCCTATCGTATCCCTGTCACAAGGTAAAAAAGCATTAGAAGTAGCATTACAGATTATAGCCTGTTTTCGTAAAGCATAATTAAATAGTGATCGTCTTCTCGAGCGGAATCGGGGGGAAACCCACACTATATGTCTAATTCATTTAGATTCCGCTGAATGTCACATTTTCACAATAATTTTTCAAAAAAAACACACATACACACATGAAAAACGTAGCAGTAATCGGAGCAGGAACTATGGGAAATGGTATTGCCCATACTTTTGCACAAAAAGGATTTAAAGTTCAACTAATTGATATCTCTCAGCAATCTCTGGACAAAGGATTAGCAACCATTACCAAGAACCTTGACAGGATGATTGCCAAAGAGAAAATTTCTGAGTCTGATAAAGAAACAACTCTTGGAAATATCTCAACTTATACTAACATCAAAGAAGGTGTTGAATATGCAGGTCTTGTCGTAGAAGCAGCTACTGAAAACATTGATTTAAAACTAAAAATATTTAAGGACTTAAGTGAAGCTTGTCCAGAAGATACAATTCTTGCCACTAATACATCTTCTATTTCCATTACTCAGATTGCTGCGGTTACCAAAAGACCAGATATGGTGATTGGTATGCATTTTATGAACCCCGTTCCAATTATGAAATTAGTAGAAATCATTAGAGGATACAACACCTCTGATGAAGTTACTAATACGATCATGGAAATGTCTAAAACTTTAGGAAAAGTTCCTGTGGAAGTAAATGACTATCCTGGATTTGTAGCTAACAGAATCCTAATGCCAATGATCAATGAATCTATTGAAACTTTATACAATGGAGTTGCTGGAGTTTCTGAGATTGATACTGTAATGAAATTGGGTATGGCTCATCCTATGGGACCATTACAATTAGCAGATTTTATTGGATTAGACGTATGTCTTTCGATACTGAATGTAATGTATGATGGTTTCAAAAATCCTAAGTACGCACCTTGCCCATTATTAGTCAATATGGTAATGGCTGGAAAGCTTGGCGTAAAAAGTGGTGAAGGTTTTTATGACTACTCAGAAAGCAGAAAAGCAGAAAAAGTGGCGAAACAGTTTGTGTAGAATGGTTCATTGTTAGAAAAGTAGTTTATTTATGAAAATACTTTGGGGTATCATAATTATTTTTTTGACTTCTTTTTCAAGCAGAAAACAACTTGTGCCAAATAACAAAACTAATTATCTACAGGAATCAATAGAAACTCAGGATAAGTACACAAAATATGATTCTCTCTTTAATAAATACAAAGAGTTTATTGTAACGGATTTTGGCTTTCCTGTAGGTAAACCAAATGCCAAAGGATATTACAATGCTCAAAAATTCAAAGAAAACAATCACTTAGGTGATGACTGGAATGGAGTTAGCGGTGGCAACTCTGATCTTGGAGATACTATTTATTCAATTGCTAATGGTTATGTGTCTTTTGCAGAAAATATTGGTGGCGGTTGGGGGAATGTGATACGTGTCATTCATAAATATGAAGGTAACTATTATGAATCTGTATATGCACATTGTCGGACTATAAAAGTAAAGGAAGGAGACCTTGTCAAAAAAGGAATTTCTATAGGAACTATAGGAACTGCTAACGGACAATATCTCGCGCATTTGCATCTGGAACTTAGAGATGATATCTTTATGGATATTGGTGGCGGATATTCCAAAAACACAAAAGGATATTTAGATCCTACTAAATTTATAAATGAGAATTAATGGCAAAAATAAATCCATTCAGAGCAGTTCGTCCTACAAGAGATAAAGTAAGTTTAATTGCTTCACGTTCTTACCAAAGTTATACTCCTGTAGAAAGAGATTCTAGAATGGATTATAACCCCTATTCTTTTTTACATATTGTCAATCCGGGGTATAAGTATCATAAAGAAATTTCGGGAGAAGATCGTTATAAATTGGTTCGTAATCGATATCTGGAGTTTAAAGAAGATGAGATTTTTATGCAAGATGAAACTCCTTGTTTCTATATATATAAAATCGTGAATCGTGAAAAAGAATCCTTCTCTGGTATTATTGCAGCGGCAAGTGCGGAGGACTATGAAAACGATATCATCAAAAAGCATGAAGACACTTTAGCAGATCGAGAGACCACTTTCAAACAATATCTAAAAACTGTAGGATTCAATGCAGAACCCGTACTTCTTACTTATCCAGATAATGACGTAATTGCTCAAATAATTGAAAAAGTTATTCAGGAAAGAGCGGAGTATGAATTTACGACCACCTATCGTGATACACATTATCTATGGAAAGTGGATGATAAAAAAAGTATTGAACAAATACAATCAGCTTTTGATGCAATGAAAACTATCTATATTGCAGATGGGCATCATAGATCTGCCTCGTCTTATTTATTGTCGAAGGATCTAGCATCAAATAACTCAGAACATAAAGGAACAGAACCGTACAACTTTTTTATGAGTTATCTGATCCCTGAATCAGACCTTAGGATATATGAATTTAATAGGCTAATTAAAGATCTAAATGGTTTATCAAAAGAAGAGTTCTTAATCCAATTAGATGAATGGTTTAGAATAGAAAATCGAGGGATCGAAGTATACAAACCCTCACAACCACATCATTTTAGTATGTATCTTGATGGTGAATTTTACTCTTTATACCTTAGAAAAACAATCTATGAATTTACGGATGCATTAGAAGAATTAGATGCTCAGATTTTATTTAAAACAGTATTAGACCCTATTTTGGGAATAAAAGATCTCAGAACCGACAATCGCATCGAGTATTCTCATGGTAAAAATGACATTGTATACGTAAAAAGCAGGATCGATCAAGAAGATTTTCAGGTTGGTTTTGGATTATTTCCCGCGGCTGTAGAGCAAATAAAAAAGATAGCAGACCAAGGATTGAAAATGCCACCTAAAAGTACATATATTGAACCAAAATTGAGAAGTGGTATCACCATTTATGAATTCTGAAATTAAAGCGGAAACGATATAAGTTTTAACCCTGAAGAATCGAATTAAAAAATTTCTGATATTATTTTAGATTCTAGCATACACTATAATACATTCTCACTACCCTTTTGAAGTTCCAATTTATAAGAATAAGTTATTTTAGGGAGCTAATTGTCTCGTTGATTTTTTTAAATACGATTCCCTTAATATAGAAGAATATTACAATTCAGTTTTTGTAAATTTCGGTATCTTTGCACCTTATGAATTCTATAGAGGAAAACCTAAAACACATACTCAAAACAGTTCCTAAAGAGGTAACTCTTGTAGCTGTATCCAAAACTAAACCTGTTTCGGATTTATTAGAAGCTTATCAAGCCGGACAAAGAATTTTTGGAGAAAATAAGATTCAGGAAATGACCCAAAAATGGGAAGAAATGCCTAAGGATATTTCTTGGCATATGATAGGTCATGTGCAGACAAACAAAGTTAAATTCATGGCGCCATATGTAGATACTATCCATGCTATTGACAGTTTTAAGCTTCTAAAAGAAGTCAATAAACAAGCTATCAAAAACGATAGAACAATCAATTGCCTATTACAGATCAAAATAGCTCAGGAAGAAAGCAAATTTGGTCTCAATAATGAAGAAGTCATTGATTTATTAAATTCCCAAGAGGTTAAATCACTTACCAATATTAACATTACAGGGTTAATGGGAATGGCTACCTTTACTGATAATAAAGAGCAAATTAAAAACGAATTTAACAACATAAAGTCACTGTTTGAAATACTTAAAACTGATCATCCTACGTTAAAAACACTATCAATTGGAATGAGCGGAGACTACCAATTTGCAATAGAATCTGGTAGCACTATGGTACGTATAGGAAGTTCTATTTTTGGTGAAAGAAATTATAGTCATTAAAAAATGTTACTTTAGGTCGAGAAATAAACTAATACATAAAGGCTACCCCACCAGAAAAGAATGATGTACGCAATTTTAGATATAGAAACTACAGGAGGAAAATATAATGAAGAAGGAATAACGGAAATTGCGATCTACAAATTTGACGGTCATAAAGTAGTTGATCAATTCATTAGTTTGGTTAATCCGGAAAAGCCTATACAACCCTTTGTTGTTAACTTAACAGGAATAAACAATAAAATGCTTCGTAATGCTCCTAAATTTTACGAAGTAGCTAAAAGAATTGTAGAAATCACTACAGATTGTATTATCGTGGCACATAATGCATCTTTCGATTATAGAATATTAAGAACTGAATTTAATAGACTTGGCTTTGATTTTGAACGTCAGTCACTCTGTACCGTAGAACTTTCTCAAAAACTAATTCCTGATCAAAAATCATATAGTCTCGGGAAATTAGTTCGTAGTTTAGGAATTGCTATTTCGGATAGACATAGAGCTACTGGGGATGCACAAGCTACCGTCAAACTTTTTAAATTATTATTATCTAAGGATGTAGAAAAAAATATCCTTAAAGAAACGGTTCGATTAGATATTAAGAAAAAAGTAGATGATAAACTACTTAAACTTATCGAGAATGTTCCATCAACAACAGGAGTCTATTATATGCATCGAGAAGATGGCACCATAATATATATTGGAAAAAGTAAAAACATTAAAAAACGAGTTACCCAACACTTCACTAATGATAATAGAAAATCAAAAAATATTCAGGAAGAAGTAGCAAACGTAACTTACGAAATTACTGGTAGTGAATTATTAGCGCTGCTAAAAGAGAATGAAGAGATAAAACTTAATAGACCTAAATATAATCGATCGCTTAAAAGAACAAAATTTGATCAGGCATTATATCAATTTATTGATGACAATGGTTATATGAATCTACAAGTTGACAAAGTTGATAAACTTAAATCTAGTATCACAACATTTACGAATAGACAGCAGGCTAAATCTTTTATGTATCGATGGACTGAAGAATATAATCTATGTCTAAAGTTAATGGGCTTAGATAAAGGAAAAGAAAATTGTTTTAATCACACTATTAAACAGTGTAATGGCGCCTGTATTCAAAATGAATCTATTGAGGATTACAATAAACGTGTGCAAGAATTTATTTCTGATCATTCCTTTGATAATAAAGACATGATGGTGATTGATCGTGGCCGTGATATCGATGAACAAAGTGTGATACTAATAGAAGATGGTGAGTTTAAAGGAATCGGATATTTTAATCTTAACCATCAGATTAATAATATTGATATATTAAGATCTATTATCACTCCTATGGGTCACAATCCCAATGCGCAACACATTATTCAAAGTTATGTACGACAGCACAAAAAGCTAAAATTAGTCACATTAGACAAAAATAAAATCGATTTAAAGGAGTAACATTCCTACTTTAAAAGCTACTAAACATTATATACTAAAAATACATTTAATGCATCGGTCCTTTTTTTCTGTTTTTTTTCTTTTACTTTACTTTTCTAGCATCTCTCAGGAAAACTATAACTACAAAAGCTTGGTCGTAAGTCAAACTGATTTAAAAGGAACTCGCTACGAAAAAGACACCACAGCTAATGCCTTTTATATATATGAAAAAGGGTTTAGTAGAATAGAAAATGGAGGGAACTATAACCTACTAACAGATTATAGTGGAAAAATTAAAATTCTAAATAAAGAAGGGTTTGAGAAGAGCACAATTGAAGTGCTTTTATACCGAAACAAGAATAGAAAAGAAATTTTCAGAAATCTTATAGCATATACTCACAACCTGGAAAATGGTAAAATCATAAAAACGAAACTTGGAGAAGACAATATATATAAAGAAAAATATGATGAGCATTATACATTAGTAAAATTCACTTTCCCTAATGTAAAGCCTGGTTCAGTTATTACGTATTCATATCAAACAGAATCTCCCTTTATATTTAATTTTAAAGGATGGGAATTTCAGGATGACATTCCCAAAATGTATAGTGAATGTATTGCAGATCTTCCGGGAAATTATGTCTACAACATTAGATTAGTTGGTTCACTAAAGCTTGATGTAGAAGAAAGTTCCATAAAAAAAGAATGTATAGAACTAAGCAATAGCGCTTCAGCAGATTGTTCTCATAATCAATATATTATGAAAGACATTCCCGCCTTTAAAAAAGAAAAGTTCATGACCGCCAAAAAAAACTACTTTTCTCGTGTAGAATATGAACTTAAAGAGTATAAAGGTTTTGATGGAGTTAATAAGAAATATACTGAAACTTGGAAAAACGTAGACAAAGAGCTTAGAACTGAAAAAACAATAGGAATACAACTTAAAAAAGTAAATGCCACTAAAAACATACTTCCTGAGACAATAAAAACAATGCCTATTAGCTTAGACAAAGCAAAAGCAATTTATAAACACGTTACCGATAATTATACCTGGAACGAAAAATATCATATTTTCAGAGATGTAGAAATAAAAGAAATAATAAAGTCTAAAGTCGGAAATGTAGCAGAAATGAATATTCTTCTGCATAACATATATAAGGAACAAGGGTTTGCTGTAAAACCTGTTTTATTATCAACTAGAAATAATGGATACGCCACTAAAATTCATCCTGTACTTACCGATTTTAATTATCTAATTATTCAATTAGCTATCGATAAAGAAACTTATTTGCTAGATGCTACAGAAAAAACCTTAGCGTTTGGTCAAATTCCTTTTAGATGTTTAAATCAATATGCTAGACTTTTAGATTTCAAAAATGGAAGTTCTTGGATTGATGTAAAACCCAAAAATCATTCATCCTATTATTACAGAGAAAAATTTACTTTAACTGATGAGTTGATACTTGAGGGTGTAGCAAAATATATGTATAATGGATATCATGCAAATTCTAAAAGAAAGGCATTTGATAAAGTATCAGAAGAAAAATTTTTAGACAGAATCCTAAGTCCAGATGAACATCTTGTTACATCGGGAGCAGGTGTACAAAATCAAAATAATGCAGAAAAACCATTTATAGAAGAAATTAGTTTCACGAAATCAACAGAAAAGATTGAAGATATCATTTACTTAAAACCGTTTACAAAACCGTTTTTCGAAGAAAACCCTTTTAAACTAAACGAAAGAACCTATCCTGTGGACTTCGGATACAAAGACTCTTATTCTTATATTGTTTTAATTGAAATTCCTGATAACTATCAGTTTCTAGATATTCCTAAAAATCAAAATTATACACTTCCTGGGAAATCAGGAAAACTAAGTTTAAACTTTCAAGTACAGGGCTACCAACTTCAGGTTTTTCATACTATTAAATTTTTATCGTCTTATTATCCTGTAGAATACTATAATTCTTTAAAAGAATTCTTCAATTTAATAGTCGATTTAGAAAACAACACAGTAATCACGATAAAAAAAGACTAGCTAATTTTTTAGTATTTTCGTTAAAATAATCAATTTTGAATCACAAACTACATACAAGAAACTGGAAAGAGAAATTACATGAGATTATTTATGAGGCGGATACTCCATTAGGTAAAATCTTTGATGTAATTCTTTTAATACTCATTCTTTTAAGTATCATTTTTGTCATGATAGAGAGTGTAAAAGGTCTTTCTGAAAGAACTTATAACTTGCTATATTATGCGGAATGGGTTATTACTATATTCTTCACATTTGAGTATATAGCAAGAATTATATCGATAAAAAAACCCTTTAAATATATATTTAGTTTTTATGGAATCATTGATTTCTTATCAACTATACCTCTTTACCTTTCATTTTTTATTGTAGGATCAAGTGCACTTTTAACAGTAAGGGCGTTAAGATTACTTCGAGTATTTAGAATATTAAAAATCTCGAGATATCTAGGTGCATCAAACAACTTAGCGAAAGCTATTAGAGACAGTAGAGCCAAGATATTCGTATTTTTATTCGCTGTAGTTGTTGTTTGTATCATTGCTGGTACATTAATGTATATTATAGAAGGAGAAGAAAGTGGTTTTAAAAGCATCCCTATAAGTGTTTACTGGTGTATTGTAACGTTAACTACTGTAGGTTATGGAGATATTGCACCTGTTACCCCCATCGGGCAATTACTTGCTGCTCTTATTATGATTATGGGATATGGGATTATTGCGGTACCCACAGGGATTGTAAGTGCAGAGTATGCTGCGGGACAAAAATCTGCAATTATCAATATAAATTCTCAAGTTTGCTCCAACTGTAACGCAAGTAAACATCAGGACAGAGCTAAATTCTGCCATAATTGCGGACATACTTTATTTAATGAATAATACGCTAATCGTAATTGTAGGTCCTACAGCAATAGGAAAAACTAGCTTAAGTATCCAACTAGCTAAGCATCTAAAATGTGAAATTGTTTCTGCAGATAGTAGACAATTTTATAAAGAAATGTCCATTGGCACCGCTGTTCCAAGCTCTAATGAACTAGAACAAGCCAAACATCATTTTATTCAGCATAAAAGTATAGAAGAATATTATTCTGTAGGTGATTTTGAAAAAGATGCTTTAGATACAATGAACAAGCTTTTTACGAAAAATGAATTTGTGATCTTAGTAGGTGGTTCTGGGTTATATGTAGATGCTATAACCAAAGGATTGGATAGTTTTCCTGAAATATCCGAAGATGTCAGAAATGCTCTAAAGAAACAATATGATACTGAGGGATTAGAAAGCTTACAACAGCAATTGAAAATAGCAGACCCTGTATATTTCGAAAAAGTAGACATCCAGAATACACATCGGGTTATGAGAGCTTTAGAAGTCTGTATCAGTAGTGGTAAACCTTATTCTTCATTTATTACTAAAACTCCAAAAAAGCGTCCGTTTCATATTATTAAAATAGGCATTACTGCAGAAAGGTCAATTATATATGACAGAATAAATGAAAGGGTCGACATAATGATTAAAGGAGGGCTACTGGATGAAGTAAAGGGTTTATACCCATATAAATCCTTAAACGCATTAAACACCGTAGGATATAAAGAAATATTCCATTTCATAGAAGATACTTGGGATCTAGACTTTGCTATTTCTGAAATCAAAAAAAACACCAGACGTTTTGCTAAGAGACAACTTACTTGGTTTAAAAAAGATTTGGAGATACAATGGTTTGATTATCAATACAGTATTAAATCAATACTATCATATATTACAAAAAAATCGCTATGAGCAACTCGTAGCGATTTTATATATAATTAGTTACCGTTTGTTACCTAAGATTCGTCATTTCTTACCACAAGTCTAAATCCTTCTCCGTGGATATTTAGAATTTCCACATTTTCATCTTTCTTTAAATACTTCCTAAGTTTAGCAATATACACATCCATACTTCGAGAAGTAAAATAATTATCATCTCTCCATATTTTGGTTAATGCTAGTTCTCTTGGCATAAGATCATTAAGATGTAATGCTAATAGACGCAATAATTCGTTCTCCTTAGGAGATAATTTTATAGGATCTTCTTCTCTAAATGTTAGAAATCTAAGTTTAGAATTAAGATGGAATCCTCCTATTTTAAATTCAAATTGTTTGCTATCTGCAACAGATTCTGTACTCTTACGTTGCATGATTGCCTGTATTTTCATCAATAAGACTTCGCTATCAAATGGCTTGTTAAGATAATCATCTGCTCCTACCTTATACCCTTTAAGCACATCTTCCTTCATAGCTTTTGCCGTTAAGAATATGATAGGAACTTCCTCATTCTTATCCCTAATTTCTTTTGCTAACGTAAATCCATCCTTGTAAGGCATCATTACATCTAGGATACACATATCGTAATCATCCTTTTTGAATTTTTCGAAGCCTTCCATCCCATTTTTAGCATGCACAACATCATAATCATTCATAATAAGATAATCCTTTAGTACTGTTCCAAAATTGGGATCATCTTCAACAAGCAAAATCTTTTTGTTCTCTGTTTCCATATTTTAAGATATTAACGGTAATTTAGTAATAAATGTGGAGCCTTTTCCCCGTTCGCTCTCCACCCATATTTGACCATGATGGTCGTCTATAATTCTTTTTACGTATGTTAACCCCAGTCCGTGACCTTTTACATTATGTAAATCTCCGGTATGTTCTCTAAAGAACTTCTCGAAAATCTTTTTCTGAGCTACTTTGCTCATTCCAACCCCTTGGTCACGTATTTTTAAAACAATACTATTTTTTACATTTTCTGTATATATATCAATTTTAGGTTCACCTTCCGAGTATTTTATTGCGTTGTCCAATACATTAACTATTACATTAGTCATATGACTATCATTGGCCAATACACTAGATTTAAGTGCTCCTAAATGCGTCTTTACATAACCTTTTCTATCTTCTACAATTAACGAAATATGTGTTATTGCATCTTCTACTATATCATGTAATTCTAAACGCTCTTTCTTGATATTTAACTCATTTTTTTCAAGTTGAGATATCCTCAAAACATTTTCTACCTGTATAAGCATTCTCTTATTCTCTTCCCGAATCATAGTCAAATAGCGATTCACTTTTTCTTGATCATCTGCTATTTTAGGATTTTTAACAGCATCTAACGCAAGATTAATTGTTGCAATTGGTGTTTTAAGCTCATGGGTCATATTATTGATGAAATCCGTCTTTATTTGCGATATCTGTCTTTGTTGTAATAATTGAGACAAAGCACTTGAATACGCCACCACAATAACCAACGTAAAAATTATCGACAAAATTGCCATTCCCTTTATAGTCGATAATATGTATCTATTCTTACCTGTAAAGTTCACATATAACTGATACAGACTCGATCCATCTTCGTTATTAACAAAAAGAGGTACAGCAAAAGTATTCCCATCACTTTCATTTGCACTAAAATCATCAGAACGTACTCGAGTAGACAAAGCATTACTGTATATTGCATACTCGAAATCAACCTTCATATCTCGCTCAGCTAATTCTTTTTTGAGTAATCTCTCAACTTCTTCTTTTTTCACCCTACGATGTATAGGGATAAAATTCGCAAGTTGATCAATAACAATTTCATAATCACGCCTATGCAAATCAGTAAGAGCACTCAATCTATCTAACTTTGACTTAGATCTTTGTCTTGTTTGATAACTTTCTTCCTTGTCTTCTACTAATTCTGCATTCCGATTTAGTATATCCTTTAACCTAACAGTATCAATATTAAAGTCTATAAAAGAAGAAAACAATTTAGAATCTTCTTCCAGAACACCATCTCCAAAAGCAAATGATCCTTTATCAAAACCTATATCTAAAAGCTGCTGTATTGTTTTATTATCAGGTTCTTTAATACTATCTAAAATCTCCTGTAATGGATAATACATTTCTTCAAACTCCCTATACTCAATCTTATTAGATACAGAAATCAATATTTGCTTTGCATTAAAAGAAAACTGTTCCCTGTTATTCTCTACTGTATTCTGAATCCAATATCCCTGAACAAAAATAATACCGATTAATGATAAACTCATCAGAAGGATCAGCAATGCGAATAACCTTTTATTCATAGGTCAAAAGTAAGACTTTAACATTTAGCTACTTTAGGGTTTAACCAAATGTTAACAAAATGAAAGATCGAAAAAATAATACAATTAAAGGGTGAGTTTATTATGGATTTTTTCAATTTGAAGCCAAGTTTCTTCTAAATTCGTATTAATAACAACATAATCTGCTAATGGAATCTTTTCGGAGTCCTTCCATTGGTTATTTAGTCTGGCAATAACTGCTGATTTTGTAGTATTATCCCTTTTTAAAACTCTATCAATTCTTGTTTTTTCAGGAGCAGTTACTAGAACCGTATAATCACATTGTTTGTAACCTCCATTTTCAAATAATATGGCTGCTTCTTTTATTACGTACACAGACTTTTGGTCATTCTTCCACTTAGTAAAATGAGCAGCCACTGCTGGATGTACTATAGCATTGAGTTTTTCTAGAAGTTCTTTATTATTAAAAACTTTATCTGCAATAAAGGAGCGATTTAATCCTTCTTCAGTATATGAATTCAAGCCTAACAGATCTATAATCTGCTTCTTCACACCAACATCTTCATTCATCAATTTTTTGGCTTCATCATCTGCAATATAAATAGGTGCTCCGAACTTCGCAAACATCTTTGCCACAGTCGATTTTCCGCTTCCTATTCCTCCTGTAAGTCCTATTACTTTCACCTTCAATTTAGAATTACAAATTGTACTTGCTTGTCTTGTAACCGCACATCATGAATTGATAGTGGCATATCCATTAATTCTAAAATTAGGAAGGAACTATCCTCTGCCAATTTATTATAATCTGCCATGACCTTAAAATCCCTCTGATTGATTTCATTATACTTATCTAGCCCAACTCTATAGACTACTCTTACTTCTTTAGGAAAGATCTTAACCTCCTTACCATCCGGAACATTCATTAATGTTATTGGGATTTCCTGACTTCCTTCTGTGAATTTACTAACTACAATATTTGCTTCTACTTCTTTTGGAATTACTTGAATTCTTGGAGGTAGACCATCAATTTTAATTGACAATATTTTCTTATAATCTGTATTTACCCCATCAAGCTTAAGGTTTTCGGTCGTGACTTGATATATTGTATCTATAATTCTTTTAGGACCACTAATCATAATTGAATCCGGAGAAAGAACAACTCCTTCATCACTACCATATCCAGGAGCGTATTCAATTTCTTTTGTTAATCGTATTGGAATTTTCTTCTTTAAATTAATATCCAATGTCACTTTTAAGGTATCCTTTTGAACAGAAAGCACTCTACCTTTAAAATTTAATTTATCTTTTAAAGATTGATTTGCTTCTCCTAAATAAAAATAATAATCGTTTTCTTCATTAGCCTCTATAGCATTTGTAATATCAAATTTTAATGAAGGCTTCCTCCAAGTATAGTTTATCAATCTAAAACCATTACCATTGAGTGTTAGTTTCAGATTTTGATCACTATTCTCATCTAAAATTCTATCATCTGGTAAATTGGTATACTGAACATCAAACGCTACTTCTTGGGTATAGTTTTTAGAAAATTGTATAAAAACCCATAAAACAGAGGTAAATGCCAAAAAAAACAGAAATGTTTTGACATTATTCCTTTTTAAAGAAAATCTACTCAATTTATTTTTAGACATAGGCATTACTTTGAAAAAAACAACTTCTTAAATTGTTGTTCTGGAACTTTTTTCAATAGATGAATATAATAATAAGATTTTAGGAATCCTTTCCCATATCCATAAAATTGAACAAATACAGCTATAACAGACTGAATACCAATATTTAAACTATTGTAATTTATTGAAGCACTTAGAAAAACAACAATAAAATACAACATACATAACGCTAGAAAATACCAATATCCAACAAAAGTAGCAACAATGGAAAACAATGTATATACCATAAACAAAGTAGGAAACCAATACGTAATTTTAGATGTCTCAGGATGCCATAAATTAAGAATCGGTCTTACTAATCCAAATTTGTTAACTTGTATATAAAATTTATTCCAAGAAATTCTTCGTTTATGAAAAACTTTAGCATTGGGTATCAATGCCGTTTTATAACCAAGTTTCCAAAGTCTAATAGTAAGATCAGGATCTTCACCAGGATGAATATTCCCAAAACCTTTAGATGTCTCAAAAGCTTCTTTAGATATCCCCATATTAAAACTTCGAGGTTGAAATTTACCTAACGTATTCTTTCTTCCTCTAATACCACCAGTGGTGAGATATGAAGTCATACTAAAACTTATAGCTTTCTGCAAATCAGAAAAATCCTTATGCGCATCATCTGGACCTCCAAAACAATGAACAAAGTTTATTGATAAGAAATCTTCTACCTTATTCAGATAATCTGGAGGCAATAACACATCACTATCCAAAATCAGAAAGTAATTTCCTTTTGCCTTACCCATACCGTAGTTACGAGAATCTCCAGGACCTGTATTAAGCTTTTTATAATAACTAATATTCAGTCTACTCCTATACTCTTTAATAACATCTTCCGATGTTTCAGATGAACCGTCTTCTATAATTACTATCTCATAAGTCTTATCATAATCCAGCGAGATCATACTATTTAATAACTCCTGTATTTCGTTAGGTCTATTAAATACGGGAATGATAAAAGAAAAATAAACATTCATAGAGCAAAGGTAAATAAACGAAAGAACCCTAACATCGATTGACGATAGGATTTTAATTCCTTCTAAAGAAATAGTCGCATTAAAATGATAAAAGCTCAACTCTGCGAGAATTGAGCTTTTATAAGATATATTTATGTTTAATATTATTGTTCGTCCACAAACTTTTCCATAACCATCTGACTAACTCCCATATTAGAGAATCCTCCATCGTGATATAAATTTTGTAGTGTTACTTTTTTGGTTAAATCCGAAAACAATGTGATGGTATAATCTGCACAATCGTCTGCCGAAGCATTACCCAATGGAGACATTTTATCCGCATATTCGATAAATCCATCAAATCCTTTTACTCCCTTTCCTGCAGTTGTAGCTGTCGGAGATTGAGAAATAGTATTCACTCTAACTTTCTTATCACGCCCAAAGAAATAGCCAAAACTACGAGCTATGGATTCGAGATATGCCTTATTATCCGCCATATCATTATAATCAGGAAATACTCGCTGAGCAGCCATATAAGTAAGAGCAACAATACTACCCCACTCATTCATTGCTTCTTTTTTAAATAAGGTCTGCATTGTTTTATGAAAAGAAAGTGCAGAAACATCCCACCCCTTTTCACTCCAATCATAATTTAAGTCCGTATAATGACGACCTTTTCTAACATTAACTGACATTCCTATAGAATGCAGAACAAAATCGAGCTTTCCACCTAATATCTCCACTGATTTCTCAACAAGATTTTCTAGATCTTCTAAAGAGGTTGCATCAGCTGGTATGATTTGAGAATTTGTTTTTTCTGCTAGCTCCTTAATAGTTCCCATACGCATTGCTACGGGAGCGTTAGTAAGCACAAAAGTACCTCCTTCTTCAAAAACACGTTCTGCTGTTTTCCAAGCTATTGAATTTTCATCAAGTGCACCGAAAATTATACCTCTTTTACCTTTTAATAAATTGTATGACATTTAATAGTAAATTATAAATGATTTAATGAATTGTAAAGATAACAAAACGACCTAAACCTATACCATAACAGCTTTAGTTTCGATCATATAATAAGGATTTTGCGTGAGTCAAAGCTGAATCAGAAATATTTTTACCTCCTATCATTTCTGCAATTTCTCGAATTCTATCCTCTTCACTTAACAACTTCAATCTTGTAACCGTAGTATTGTTTATGTCTTCTTTAAAAACTTTGTACTGACTCTGCCCGTTAGCAGCTATCTGTGGTAGATGGGTGATACTAAAAACCTGTAAGTTTTTACTCATAGTCATCATCAAATCTGCCATCTTATGCGCTACCTCACCAGAAACTCCGGTGTCTATTTCATCAAAAATAATTGTCGGTAATTGCGTATATCTTGAAAGTATAGCTTTTATACCTATCATGATTCTAGAAAGTTCTCCACCAGAAGCCACTTTCTTTAATTCTCCAAAAGATCCTCCTTTATTTGCCGAGAACAAAAACTCTAATACTTCTTTCCCATTAGAAAAATACTTTTCTTGCAATGTCAATGACGTTTTAAAACTGGCATTAACCATGCCTAATGCTTTTAGAATATCTTCTAATTCTGTTACTAATTTTGGTAACGCTTTCGTCCTTTTCTTATGAATTTTGATAGCAACCTCATCTAATTGTGCTTTTGTTGTCTCTATCTCTTTTCTTGCATTTTCAATATCTCCTGTAAGAGATTCTGTTTTTGATACTTTTTCCTGAAGCTCTTCTTTAATTTTTATAAGTTCCTCTACCGATGACACGGTATGTTTAGTCTGAAGGTTATGAATCATCTGTAATCTTTGACCAACTTCTTCTAATTGTTTAGGATCCGCTTCTAATCGCTCCAACTCATTCTGTAATGAATCATTAATATCTTCTAACTCGATGTATACACTCTGAATTCTATCTGATAGCTCTTTTAATGCTCCAGAATATGGAGCTACTTTAGAAATATTAGTTTTTATAGTATTCAGAAGATCGGAAACTCCAACCTCTTCGGAAGAAACTAAAGATACAGAACCGGATAATCGTTCCTGTATTTCTTCAATATTAATAAGTGTCTCATAACGTTCTTCTAGTTCCAATAACTCTCCAGGTTTAAGCTTTGCTTCTTCTAGCTCATTCAGTAGAAAAGAATTATAATCATGTTCTTTAGTCAATTCTTGTTGACTATCCAGTAGGACTTTTTCTTCTTTTTCTTTTTGCTTTAATAATGATAAACCACGCTTATAAGATTGTATCTCTCTATTAGATTCTGACAGCGCATCTAATACATTAAATTGAAAATCATTAGTAGTCACCTCTAATGTTTGATGTTGACTATGAATATCAATTAAATGAAGCCCTAATCTATTTAGAGAATGTAAGGTAACTGGTGTATCATTAATGAATGCTCTGGATTTTCCAGAAGGTAAGATTTCTCTTCTAATGATCGTCTCTGTTTCATAATCTAAATCCTCTTCTTCGAAAAGTGATTTTAGATCATATTTTTTTATATCAAAAACACCTTCAATACTACATTTTACAGAATTATCTTTTACACTACTAAGATCCGCTCTTTTACCTAGTAAAAGACCCAAAGCACCTAATAGCAAGGATTTACCCGCTCCTGTTTCTCCAGTAATTGTAATCAAACCGGCATCAAATGAAACCTGTAGCTGTTCAATTAAGGCGAAGTTTTTTATTGAAAGACTTCTAAGCAAAAGATAATGATATTTTATTGTTATTAAAGGAAGTAAATATACTACAGTTTTTAAAAATATCTAATAAAAGAAAACCTTAAAACTTTATCTCAGCCCAGTTAGTTGTATAGGTTGGAGCTATCCTTCCGAGTATCGCCATTGTCTCTGCAATATTAAGCGAAGGACCTCCAGAAAGAATTCTAGATACTTCGTCAGCTTTAGCATCAAAAAACACTCTCATCATGTAAGAATTAGGCCTAGTTCTATGCATACTTTCTAGTGTTTTCATTGATTCTAGAATAGACTCTTTTCCTTTTTTCAAGTCGTTATTCATAATATCAAGACCTTCTCTGTGATAAGTATACAATGCGGATCTATATCCATCAAAAGTACCTGATAATAGATCATCATTAAGTCTGAATCGTGTCTGCGCACCATCTTGCCCGTTCCATCCTAATGTATTACTTCCTTGTGCATTATTTACTATACCTTTAGCTTCTTGATAATAATCAGTTCCTGAATTCAATTCGAAAGTATCTGCGTCTACTCCTAAAATAGTATATAAATAAAAAGCGATTACAGAAATAAGATTAGATTCATAACTATTAGGGTTATAATTCAAAGGTTGAAATTCCAGATAATTAAAATTAAACTGTTTATCGTTAATATTTAAAATCGTTGTCTTATAATTGGCACCATAAACAGGTCTTGACGCTTGCACTTGGAAAGTAGCAGAGAAACTATCGTTGGTATTACCAAGAATATTAATAAAAAAACTGCAATCTATTCTTTCTTCTGTTCGGTATTCTAATTCGGTCCACTTAGTATTATTAATAAACTCTGTTACCGATCTCTCTAAAGTTTTAAAAACTTGTAAATTAGGGTTTCCCGTTTGCTCTGCATTTACCACTACAGTAGCATTAAATTCCTGGGCACTAAGTCCAATACCACATAAAATTGTAACAAAAAGAAAAAGTTTATGCATTACGTAGTTCATTAATTTCATTAAAAATATCCAGCGCAACCTCTGTTTTGGTTTTTAATTCAAACGCTTTAATTTCTAATTTATGATTAATCAGTGTTACTTTATTAGTTTGTCCTTTGAAACCTGCTCCTTTATCGTTGAGTGAATTAAGAACAATTAGATCTAAATTCTTCTTTTCTAGCTTGTTTTTTGCATTTTCTTCTTCATTTTCTGTTTCCAAAGCAAATCCAACTAAAAACTGATTTTTTTTCACAGATCCCATCCATTTAAGAATATCTGTGGTACGCTCTAATTCTATAGAAAAATTAGTGTCCGATTTTTTTATTTTCTGATTTGATATAACCTTAGGCCTATAATCTGCAACTGCTGCTGATCCTATTGCAATATCACAACTATCAAATTCTCTCATAACAGCTTCATACATGGATGCCGCACTTACAACAGGCACAACTGTAATAAAATCGTGTGTTACTTTTAGTGAAGATGGTCCTAAAACTAATGTTACTTGTGCTCCCAGATTAGCCGCAGATGTAGCCAACTCTATTCCCATTCTTCCGCTAGAATGATTTCCAATAAACCTTACAGGATCAATCGCTTCATATGTAGGACCTGCAGTTATTAATACCTTTTGGCCTTTTAAAGGAAGTTTTCCTAGAATATCTTTTTCTATAAAATTAACAATGGTAGAAGGTTCGGCCATTCTTCCCTGTCCCACTAACCCACTTGCCAGTTCACCAGATTCCGCAGGGATCATTATATTTCCGAACTCTTGAAGTTTACTAAAAGTTTCGTGAGTAGATGGATGATTATACATATCCAAATCCATTGCAGGCGCGAAATAAACTGGACATTTAGCCGACAAATACGTCGCCAACAACAAGTTATCACTATTACCCGTTGACATTTTGGATAACGTATTGGCTGTAGCTGGAGCTATTACCATTAAATCTGCCCAAAGTCCAAGTTCTACGTGATTATTCCATTCTGCATTCTCATCTTCTTCATTATAAAAAGAAGAATGAACTGGGTTCTTGGATAAAGTAGAAAGTGTAAGTGGCGTTACAAAATCTTTTGCCGTAGGAGTCATTACCACCTTTACTTCTGCACCAGTTTTAATAAAAAGGCGCACCAAGGGAGCTGTTTTATACGCAGCAATACCAGCGGTAACACCTATTAAAATCTTTTTACCGCCTAAGATCGATGACATACTTATAGAGATTCCGTATCTGTCTTAGTATTTCTGTAGTATATTTTACCATCTAACCACTCTTGTGCAGCTAGAGAATGAGGTTTAGGTAATCTTTCATAGAACTTAGAAACCTCAATTTGTTCTTTGTTTTCAAAGATTTCTTCTAGACTATCGTTATATGTTGCGAATTCATCTAGTTTCTCTAAAAGCTCTTTTTTGATATCAGTATTAATTTGATTAGCTCTCTTAGATATTACAGAAATAGCCTCATAAATATTATCTGTAGGTTGATCTACTAAATTCTTATCGATAGTAGTTGTATTTACTGGGGCATTACTTTTTTTCAAATCCATCTTCTCCTATATTTTCTATTTATATTTTTCTAATCTTGTTTTTATATCTTCTGATATTTCTTCAGCATCAGTAGTAAACTCACCTTCTTTAAAATATTTTTTATAATTATTATAATAACCATTAGCTACTTCTAACCTTGATTTTACAAAAACTTCATAACTACCAATAGCCAATAAGTATTGCGATTCTAGCTTGTAATATAATGCTTTTTCTCTAAAAGCAGATCCAGGATAATCGATTAAGTAATTATCAAAAGCGTTAATAGCTACTTTATAATCTTCTCTATGATGAAATTGCTTTGCAATCTCGAAAGCTTTCCTTTCTTTTTTATTTCTTAGTTCGGCAACTAATTTATTTGCTTCCTCAAGGTTTTCACTTTCTGGAAAGGCATTAATATATGTCTGAAGTTTCTCTAAAGCTTCATCTGTCTCTTTTTGATCTAAACTATATCTAGGTGACAAATAATAATAGCTTTTCGCTCCTTTATAGGATGCTTCTTCTCTTTTTTCACTATTAGGGTAAGATTTAGCAAATCTTTCAAACTGATATCCCGCTAGATAATAATCCTCTAAATTATAGTATGTATCAGAATAGTAATACATTACCCTTTCTGCCTGAGGCTTACCTCTGAACTGAGGAACAATCTGTTCAAAAAGACGCAATGCCTTTTTATATTTCCCCTCTTTATATAACTCTTCTGCTAACTTATATTTAGGGCCAACTTCTTCTTCTTTTAGCACTCTTTGGTATTCACTACAAGAACCAAGGGTTAACACAATAATCAGCAAAAACAATAATCTCTTCATATCTTAAAAAAACATCTGGCAAAAATAGATATTTCTACCGTATTACAAAAACTTTAATTCATCTATTAAATAACTAAATAAAAGTCCGCTTGTTGCAAAAGAAAAAAGAAAAACGAACAAAGCTTAACTATTTGATTTGTAATCTTTTGTTTCACCAATTCTATCATGATCCAAAATAGTGAACCCGTCTTCATCATAATGAAATGCCGGAACAAACACTTCATCTAATCTTAAATCACGCAATACATATGAATGGACCTGATGTAGTTCCTGTGCAAAAGACTCATCATAATACGTCACCAATATTAAAATCTCTCCATGTAACCTGCATAGATCTTCTCTACGAAACTCACTCAGAGGACTGGATTCATTAATTGGATGAACTACTGTCCATGTTGTTGGCAAATATGTAATTTCATTTCTTTCTAATTTTAGATTATAGAAGTTATTGACATACTTTTCGTCTTTAGACTTCCGAGATAATGATAATGTAACCTCAACTTTAGGGCGAATCATCACATTCGTGCTTCTACTCATTAATCTAAACATAACACAATCCACTCCTTTATGTTCTTTTACAACCATAACATCGCTAAATCTGATACTCGATTTAGGCTTAGAAAATCTTCCATACAATAGACCAGTGATAAAGGAAAAACTTAATAACCCGATTAAAGCTTCAAAAGAAGAAATTACACCAAAAATAACTCCTTTAGGTGCCATAGCTCCATACCCAACAGTAGTCACCGTTTGGGCCGAAAAAAAGAAAGCCTTTAAGAAATCTCTAAATAAGTTTTCTGTAGGCTCTGCGATCGCAGAGATACCTATTGTCGTGTATATTATTGCAAAAAAAGAATTTATCAATACATACCCTAATAGAACCCAACAAAAAAACTCTGTCCAAGTAATACTGATTAAATAATTATAACTTCTGGAAATAGAAGTACGTCTATTGACATGCTTAATATTAAAAGAGCCATCTGAATTAATAAACCGTTTGGCTTGTTTATCAGAAGATAAACCAATTCCAGGATCTTTAATTCTTTTAGCCATAAAAGCCTTTTAATTATTATTTACGAATTCTTCTATTTTTTTAGCTAGATTCTTAGAAACTGAAATTAAAGGCAATCGCAAATAATCTTGGCAAATTCCTTTTACCTTTAGAATATTCTTGATTCCAGCCGGATTACCTTCTTCAAAAGCATAGTCCAGAATTGGTAACATCTCATATAGTACATCAAATGCCTTTTTTGTTTCTCCAGAAAGCCCTAAACGAATCATTTCTGAAAATTCTTGAGGAAAGCCTTGACCGATAACGCTAATCACTCCATCTCCTCCAGCTGCAACAGCAGGTAATGCCAAGGCATCATCTCCAGAAATAACAAGAAAGTCTTTTGGTCGATCTCTAAGGATTTTAAGTACTTGGTTAAAATCTCCTGTTGCCTCTTTGATCCCTACAATTTTATCTAATTGAGCTAATCTAAGTGTAGTTTCGGCAGTCATATTGGTACCAGTCCTAGACGGAACATTATATAATAAAATTGGCAATGAAGCTTCATCATTAATAGTCTTGTAATGCTGATAAATACCTTCTTGACTTGGTCTATTGTACATAGGAACTACAGACAGTATAGCATCAAAATCAGACAAATCAGTATCCTTCATTTCTTGAAGAATAGCCGCCGTATTATTACCACCTATACCAATCATAAGTGGTAGCCTTTTGTTATTTATTTTTACAATATGTATTACTAAGTTCTTTTTTTCTTCTTTTGTAAGCGTTACAGACTCAGCAGTAGTTCCCAAGACTACTAGATACTCTACCCCACCATCAATACAAAATTCAACTAACGATTCAACTCCTTCAAAATCAATTGAACCATCACTATTAAAAGGCGTTGCCAATGCTACACCAGTTCCTCTCAGAAAAGCACTCATATTATATTATCTCTAAAATTTTTAAATATTTTTTTAATTCGGAAATAAAAAGATTTATGTTTTGATTAGTATCACCTATTACTAAATCATTGATGCGATTATCAATTTCGGCAAAGCCTACTTTAAACTTAGATTTTGATGCCGCAGCAACATAATCCAGCTCCAACTTGCTTTCTGAATAGAAGTTTATCAAAACATCATAATCATTATTTATAAAGTCATTTAGCGAATTACTCTTAACCGATCCATTTACACCAAAACTCTTATCATTATAATATGCAGCATCTTTATCATCAGAAATTTCTTTCTGATCTTCTTTATACCCCATTACTTTTAGCCGTTCTGATTTAACGCCTAACTCATTAGCAAGCTTAACTACTGATAGTACATTCACTGATTGTGAAGCATCTATCAGAACGGCTAAACTCTTTATACCAGAAACCTCTTTTGCCAGAGATTTTCTTTTTTTGATATGAGATTCAATGCTTTTTTTTAGCGCATTTTTTTTAAGACCCTTTAAAATCATTTATAAATAAAGATTAAGACACAAATGTAGCTATTTTACATTTTAAAAGTATGTTGTATGTGACAAGAAAAACAGAAAACAATAAAGTATTTAACTTTTAGTTATTTAAATAACAATACAAGCACAATGTGTTTTATTATGCGATAAACTTATAATCTAAGCTCTAAAAGTACTTGTCTTTTTCGTATTCCAAATTAATTGGTTTTGCCTCCATCAAAAATCTAAGAAAAAAGTATAACCCAGCAATTTCTGCAATATTAATGAGTATCGTAAACACTCTGGTATGAAAATAAAAATAATTGATTAATAATAACGCATTAACAAAAAGACAACAGCTTGCTGAAATAAAAAGTCGAAAATTACCTTCATACTTATCGGTAATATAAACAAAGAAACAAGCTGCTACAAAAAGTAGAAGTACAATTAGAATCATAAAAAATAAAAAAAAGGAATCCATTAGACTAGGAAGTACTAATTGAGATATTGAAAAAATCAAATACGATATAAGAGCTAAACTGATCACAATAGGAAAAGTTATAAATTTCTTTATTTGTAGATCCGCAAGAGCTATATATTTTTTCAGCAAAAAAATACATAGTAAATAAAATGTTACGATAATTATAGCAACTAGATCAAAATACGTAGCAAAATCTAGATAAATCAATGTATCATTAACCAAAATAACTAACATGCTCGCTACATAATATAGATTTATCGATTTAACATTAGAAATATGAACGAGTATCAAAGAGATCGGAACCAAAGGTTTTGTAAAAATCAAATACTCTTCGTCTAAAAATATAGCAACTAAGATAACAATCAAAAAAGAAAAATAAAACAGTATGTAGGCTCCCCCAATACTTCTTGATGTTAATAAAAGTTTTCTCATAAATCTTAATACCCGTTTAAGATATTAAAAATCAACAATTAAACTAAAAAAACTCTACATTATTAGGTTTCAAATCTTTTTGCTCAATAAAGAATTTAATTAAAAAGTAATGTCCAAAAACTTGTAGAACGTTGGTAATAACTACAAAAACATCCAAATAAACATACAATTTATTGAGTACAGTAAGAATATTTACGATAAGAAAACAAGATGCAGCAATCATCAAAGATGAACTAACCACAGTCTTACTATTAAGATAGATATAATAACAAAAACCAATAAAGAATATAAATAATACAATCAAAACATTTAAATACACCTGATCATTACTAATATTTAAAGAAATCATATCAGCCACAGAGTAAACAACATATACAATCAATCCCATTGTTATTGCCAATTGAAGCGTAAAAATTTTCTTAAGCTGTATTTTAACTTTCTGCATACTCTTCCATAATAAAATCATATTTAAAATATAGTATAATGATCCAAGAACATTTATTACCCTAAAATACTTTTTAAAACCTATAACAGATAGTATTTCTGCAGACAAAATTAGTAGCAATGCCACTAATACTAAATAATTTATTTTATCTACCCCAACAACATAAAAAAAGGAAACCGAACAAATAACCAAAGGCTTAGCATATATCAACCATTCTTCCTTAAAGATAGACGTTAACAACAGTAAAACTCCTGAAATAAACAATAATTGATATGCTAGTTTTGTCTTACTCAACAATATTTTAATTTATAATTTAAAATCCTTCAAACTCTTCAGATTTAAGGTATTTATATTTAGTAATCATATAGTTCACTAAAAAAATCAGCGCAATAGGTAAACAAATCAACCTAATCATCTTTAACTCATTTGACTCAAGATAAAAATTGTCTATCAATAAAATAAAATCACTAAAAGTAAAATTTAGCATTGCCAAAAAAAACCATAATGACTTTTCTGATCTAATATTTATGTAGTGCATTGCTCCGACAATTAGCAAAACATAAAGCAATGACAAATGAAGAAATCCTATTAGATTTAAATCCCCCATCGGCTCTCTTATAACCGAATATGTAATAAAAAATATAACTGTATACAAAGAACTTCCTAATACTAATGTAAAAACATCTCTTCGGTTATATCTAAAAGACTTATGATTATTATACAAAAAATAAAACAACAATGTATAACCAATTATACTAATCAACATCCTATGTTCTATGGTAATTACATCATCAATTAAATGAATCAATTCTGAAATAAAAAATACGCAAAGAATAATAATATGGAGTGTTTTTATTTTTTTACTACTCCACACATAACGTAATATGATTAATATAAACAATATTGGCTTACCATAAGTGCTTAAAAAAGGAATTCCAAATACAAATCCTAGCACCTGTAATACAATCAAAAAAGAAATTAAAAATTTTAGTAGCTTCCCCTCATTCATTAAATTTAAATTGCATAAAAAAAAGGAATATTCCTATCAAAATGCTGTATTAAACAATTTTTCCTTTTGTTAATATACTAAATTTCAGTCAAATAAACGAGAACACAATAGCCAACTACTTCTTACCTCCTTATTTTTAAAGGATCTGCACTTGAAATTTTAAACTTTACTAAGAAAAACACTGCTAATAATTGATATATAGAATTTATAATCTTTAACTCTAACGAAGGAACATAAAATCGATCTAATGCAAAACAGGCATCACTGATAACAAAATTTAAAATAGCAATAGCAAACCAGAGAGACCTAGGAGACCTTATGTTTATATATTGAAAAATGGCTCCAATTAACAAAGAATAAAGAATTACAAAATAAGCTATCCCGAAAGGCCTTATATCTCCCATATTTTGATTGGTAACTACAAATATTGCGTAAACGATACTAGTCCAAAACACAAAGAAAACCACCATATAAATAACATCTATATTACTATATTCTATAGGTTTTCGATTTTTATACAAAAAATAAAACAGAATAAAATAACACAAAGTATAACTAAGTAAAACATACCTAAAACCATTCTCAATTCCAGTTAACAGGAATATGTCCCCTAGAAAACAAAGTGATAAGACCACTATAAATAAAGAGTCGACTTTATCAACGTTAAACCAATACAACATGAAAAACAAAGGCACAGTCATTGGTTTCGCATACAATTCAATTATTGGATTTTGTAAAATTGTACTTAGAACACACAAGCCTCCAGTGATCAATAATAGTATTTTTATAAGCGTTCTTACTTTCATCAACCAATCAAGTTAAGAAAATCATCTTCACTTATAATTGTAATTCCTAATTTATTTGCTTTTTCTAATTTACTAGGCCCCATATTAGCTCCAGCTACAACGTATGTCGTTTTAGAAGAAATAGAACTAGACACTTTACCGGAATTATCTTCTATCAATTTCTTGAGCTCATTACGAGATACTTTTTCAAAAACACCAGAAACCACAAAGGTTTGACCTTTTAATGTGTCTGTTTGATCAGCAAGTTTATCTGCAGAAATTTGCAACTGAACACCATATTGCAAAAGCCTGTTTACTAACCTCCTATTATCTTCTGTATCAAAAAATTCTCGTACACTTTGCGCAATTTTAATCCCTATTTCGTCTACATTAACTAGTTCTTCTTCTGTAGCAGCAATAATCGATTCGATAGATTTATAATGTTTGACAAGTTTTTTTGCTACAGTTTCTCCCACATATCTTATTCCTAAACCAAACAAAACTCTTTCGAAAGGAATTTCCTTAGACTTAGCAATTCCTTCGATTAAATTATCCGCGCTTTTTTCTGCCATTCGTTCTAACGGAATTACTTGCTCTTTTTTTAGGTCATATAAATCTGCATAATTAGTAATTAACCCTTCTTTCACTAATAAAGCAACGGTTTCGCCCCCTAAACCTTCTATATCTAAAGCTTTACGAGAAATATAATGTTGTATTCTACCAATAATCTGAGGGGGACAACCATTAACATTAGGACAATAATGTTGCGCTTCACCTTCTTTTCTTACTAATTCGGTATTACATTCAGGGCAGGATGTTATATATTCAGTAGGAATAGAACTTTTATCTCTTTTAGTAAAGTCTACACTTACTATTTTCGGTATTATCTCACCACCTTTTTCAACAAAAACTGTATCCTCTTCCCTAATATCTAGTTTAGCAATCTGATCTGCATTATGCAGTGATGCTCTCTTTACGGTTGTTCCTGCTAATTGTACAGGTTCTAGATTCGCTACAGGTGTTATAGCTCCAGTTCTACCAACCTGATACGTAATTTCATTTAATGTAGTAATGGCTTGTTCCGCTTTAAATTTGTATGCCATTGCCCATCTTGGCGCTTTGGAAGTAAAGCCTAACTCTTCTTGTTGTTGCAGATCATTAACTTTAATAACTACTCCATCCGTTTCATAAGGTAACTCTCTTCTTTTCTCATCCCACATATTAATAAACTCTAGAACTCCATCTATAGAAGTAACTAATCGTGATTCTTTCGGAACTTTAAAACCCCATTCTCTGGCTTTCTCTAAACTATCATGTTGAGAAGAAATCCCTAACCGATCTCCTGCAAGATTATACAATAAACAATCCAAAGGGCGCTTAGCTGTCTCACTACTATCCTGAAGTTTTAGACTTCCGGAAGCTGTATTTCTAGGATTTGCATATGGCTCTTCTCCAGCTGCAATTCGTTCCTGATTCATCTTTGCAAAACCTTCATACGGTAATACAATCTCACCTCTTATATCAAACTTTGAAGGATAATCTCCTTTCAATTTTAACGGAACAGACTTAATAGTTTTTACGTTAGTAGTTACATCATCTCCCTGAATTCCATCCCCTCTTGTAACAGCACGAATTAACTCTCCATTTTCATAAGTAAGACTTATAGAAGCTCCATCATATTTAAGTTCACACGTATAGCTTACATCACCATCAACCAATTTTTTAATTCTGATTTCCCAGTCTAGTAAATCTTCTTTAGAATAGGAGTTATCTAATGAATACATACGTTGCTCATGAACCACAGTATTAAAATTCTTAGTAACCTCTCCTCCAACTCTTAGGGTAGGTGAATTTGCATCATAAAATTCAGGATGTTTCTCTTCTAATACCTGAAGGTCTTTGAGTTTCATATCAAACTCATAATCACTTATAGTAGCTGCATCAAGTACGTAGTAACTATAATTATGTTGTCTTAATTCCTCTCTTAATTGATTGATTTGTTGTTCTACACTCATTGTTCTGGTATCAGTTTTCCGGTATCAGTATTTTTATTTATGACTTATACCTATGTTCTATCGGTTTTTAACCATTTTGGCACTTGAGCAGGTTTAAATTCTCGCATTTTTTGTAATAAACGATCAATATCATCATCAACTAACAGTAATTCATAATTATCCATTTTTAAAAAACCATTGCGTACCATATTCTCCAACAACTGTAACAAATGGTCATAAAAACCATTAATATTTAGCAGACCTATAGGTTTTTGATGTAATCCTAATTGTGACCAAGTAATAATCTCGAACAACTCCTCTAGCGTTCCAAAACCTCCGGGCAATGTAATAAACCCATTACTAAGTTCTTGCATTTTCATTTTACGTTCATGCATATTATCCGTAGTGATTAATTCTGTCAGTCCTAAATGAACTACTTCTTTTAGTTTTAGAAAATCAGGGATCACTCCTATCACTTTCCCTTTTTGAGTAAGCGCCCCTTCTGCTACTTTACCCATGACTCCAATTTTTGCCGCTCCATACACAAGAGTTATATCTTGCTGAGCCATTTTTTCTCCCAATAGTAATGCTTCATCAATCACTTTGACATCATTACCTTCACTGCTTCCGCAAAAGACACAAATAGAAGTTAAGTTATTCATAAGCTATGCATATTTAAATTAAAACTGCTCGTATCATACGATCATTGTTATACAAATCTTTACATAAAGTTACATACTGGAACCCATATCTCTCAATCATATTTTTGGTTTCGATTCCAAGATATTGATTAATTTCAAAATATAACAAACCTCCTGCAACCAGATTCTTTTTTGCTAATGAAGTAATTGTTCTGTAAAAAATTAATGGATCTTGATCTGAAACAAAAAGTGCCAAATGGGGTTCATTTTCTAACACATTAGGCTTTATTTCTTGTTTTTCGAGCTCTCGAACATATGGCGGGTTAGAAACTATTATGTCAAAAACATCTTCTAGCGCATCCAATCTAAGTATATCTTCTCTTAGAAAATTTATTTCAACATTATTATGAACGGCATTTGCATTAGCAATTTTAAGCGCTTCTTCTGAAACATCAATTGCATATACTTCTGCTTCTGGTAAATTTTTAGCTAATGAAATTGCAATACATCCACTACCGGTTCCGATATCTAAAATCTTTATTTTCCTACTTCCCTCTTTACTTTTACAATCCTTTATAATCCAATCCACTAATTCTTCAGTTTCTGGCCTTGGAATTAATACGTTTTTATCAACTTTAAACAATAGTCCATAAAACTCTGTATCTCCTACAATGTATTGAATTGGATCCTGGTTTTCTAGTCGGTTTCTAGCATGAATAAAGTGTAATATTTCGTTTTCTTTAACCACTTTATCCAAAGCCATGGCTACACCAACACGTTTCAACCCTAAAATTTTTTCAGTAAGTATGTAAAAAAAAGATAATATTTCGTCAGCTTCATACAAACTGGACAAAGAATCTATAAAATCTTTTCTGAGATCTTTGATTTTCAAACTTATAATTCTTTTATCATCCAAGCTTGACAACTATAATGACCAGTATCACCCATTGGGGCATCGAGAGATGCAAATCCTACTTTACCATATAGTTTTCTGGCATCTTTCATATAAGGCATTGTTTCTAAGTAACATTTAGTAAACCCCTGTTCTTTAGCAAATTCCAAACACTTATTCATCATTTTAGAACCTATCCCTTTTCCTCTAGCTTCTGGAAGAAAATACATTTTCTGTAACTCACAGATTTCTGAACTTTCATTTTCTAATTGAGCAATCCCAGCTCCTCCAATAATCCTCCCGTTATCTTCTACTACATAATATATTTTTCTAGGAGTCGCATAAGTTTCATACATAATATCTAAAGCCTCATCTTCATATGCAGTCCCCACTTTAGGGACTCCCATCTCTATTAAAACATCCCTAATGACTTGAGCTAAAGCCTTATTATCTCCCGGAGCAACTGAACGAATTTTTATGGTACTCATTATAATATAAATACTACTTTTGTTAATCTAAAAACTAATGATCTTTTATCTTTTTAATCAGATGAAATATACATGAAATCTACATAGTAATCAATGAAGAAGCTTTTATTATTATCAACAATATTCGCAGTAATAATAGGCTGCTCTATATCTAAAAAACCTGAGTTTAAATATATAACGAATATTGATGTTAAAAATATCAGTATGCGCAATATAACTATCAAGGCTGATGCTGTTTTTAACAATCCAAATAACCTAAACGGAAAACTTTCTGTCGATGACATTCATGTTTTTGTTGATAACATAGATGTGGGTACTATATCTTCTCAAGAATTTGATATTCCTTTAAGAAAAGAATTTACAATTCCATTAGAAGGCACATTTTCTTTATCTAAAATTTATGAAGAAAACAAAAACAATCTTTTGAGCAGTGTAATTAAAATGGTACAAACCGATTCACTTCTAATTCAGTATAAAGGCAGTATCAGGTATCATTTTGGAAATTTTTCTTATCCATACAAAATTGATAAAGAACAAAAAATATCTCTAAATCAATAAGGTGAATATACACGAAAAATATATAAGTCGTTGCCTACAAATTGCAACAAATGCGTTGGGCAACGCAAGACCAAATCCAATGGTTGGTTGTGTTATTGTTCATAACCAAATTATTATTGGTGAAGGGTACACAAGTGCTTATGGTTATAATCACGCCGAAGTAAATGCCATAAACTCTGTAAAAGACAAGTCAATTTTAAAAGAAGCCACTATATATGTGACTTTAGAACCTTGTTCACATTTTGGAAAAACACCTCCCTGTAGCGACCTTATTATCCAACACAAAATACCCAATGTAGTAATCGGAACTATCGACACGCATAGTAAAGTTGCAGGAAGAGGTATCAAAAAACTAAAAAATGCTGGATGTGAAGTTATTGTTGGAATTTTAGAAAACGAATGTCAAGCACATCACAAACGCTTTTTTACTTTTCACAATAAAAAACGCCCTTATATTATCCTAAAATGGGCGCAAACATCTGATGGCTTTATTAGCCCAGAAAAGACTGCAAAAAGAGCACCCGTATGGATTACGAATCCCTATTCAAGACAGCTAGTTCATAAATGGCGAGCAGAAGAACACGCTATTTTAGCAGGAAATAAAACGGTTATAGAAGATAACCCAAAACTCACTACACGAGATTGGTCTGGAAAAGATCCTATTAGAATCCTGATCGACCTTTCTGGTAAAATCCCTGAAGACTCTGCTATTATTGACAAAACTGTAAAAACAATTGTAATTACCTCTGAAAATCACAAAAAACAGAGCAGTGACACCTTAGTATATGAAACTATTAATTCTAGAAGTGATGTAGTTCAGAAGATTTGTAATATTCTCCATAAAAAGGAAATTCAATCTGTAATTATTGAAGGTGGAAGTTACACTATTCAATCTTTTATCGATGCGAATCTCTGGGATGAAGCACGTGTATTTACTGGAATAAATACTTTTTCAAAAGGAACAAAAGCTCCAATACTTAAAGCCAAATCTATTTTTCAAAAAAAAATTATAACAGATACTTTAAAGATATATCAAAATGATTAAGACTATTATTTTTGATTTTGGAGATGTTTTTATCAATCTTGATAAACTAGCAACAGAAAAAGAACTCTCTAAATTAGGCTTAACTTCGATTACCAAAGAATTAGAATTCATTAATGAATCCTATGAGACTGGTAATATCACTACAACAGAATTTATAAATTATTACCGAAAACTATTACCAAACACTTCCGAAAAGCAATTAATAGATGTATGGAATGCTATTCTAAAAGATTTTCCTAAACATCGCTTAGAGTTCATTCAAAAACTAGCAATTGAAAAGAAGTACCAATTAATTTTACTAAGCAATACGAATGAATTACACATTGATTGGATTAAAGAAAATATATCATTTTATTACGATTTTAAATCTTGTTTTGACGCTTTTTATCTATCACATGAAATTAACCTAAGAAAGCCAAATCAAGATATTTTTAAGTTTGTATTAGACAATCATAGGATAACCCCTTCAGAAACTATTTTTATTGATGATACATTTGCAAATACAAACGCTGCAAAACAATTAGGTATCAACGTATGGAATAACAATCCAAAAATCGAGGATATCACAAAGCTGTTCTCCATAAAATCTAATTTATTTTGACATATCTTTTATTAAGCATATTAGCTTCAAGCTGCATTCTAATTACTTTCAAACTATTTGCAAAATATAATGTAGACACCTTACAAGCAATTATTGTTAATTATGTGGTTGCCTGCGTTTCTGGATTAATTGCTTATACTAAACCTATCAGGGTCGATATCATCATTCAATCTAACTGGTTTTACGGAACTATTATTTTAGGATTCATCTTTATTTTAGTGTTTAACTTCATGGCTATTACCACTCAAAAAAATGGCCTTTCTGTAGCAGCTGTAGCAAGTAAAATGAGTGTTGCGATACCTGTTATATTCGGAATCATTGCATATAACGAAAGTACCGGAATCATAAAACTTATCGGGATTGCAATAGCTTTGATTGCAGTTTATATGACTTCTATGAAAACCGTTGGAGGAATTTCAATAAAAAAAGAGAATCTAATTTATCCTTTATTAGTGTTCATTGGTGGTGGTATAATAGATACTAGTCTAAAGTTTATGGAAACTAATTATGTAGCAAAAATGGATATCCCAGTTTTTTCTGCCACTATTTTTGGTTTTGCTGCTATATTAGGAATCCTTATACTAATATATCAAGCAATAAAAGGGACTCTTAAGATAACAACTAAAAACATCATTGCAGGAATCTGTTTAGGCATCCCTAATTACTTTTCTATATACTTTCTAATTCAAGCATTACGAAATGAAAACATGGATAGCTCCACTGTATTCATTATTAATAACGTTGCTATACTATTAGTTTCTACATTTGTTGGAATTCTTTTTTTCAAAGAAAGGTTGATTCTAAAAAACTGGATTGGAATTATACTAGCAATATTCAGTATCTTGCTGGTTACTTTTTCTATTTAACTGTAAAAAAAATTGGATACTACAGATACTTATAAAACTATTGATATTCCGGGAGAAGAAGCACTGTTTAAAGATAAAAACAGTAAATTCTTTGGATACTCGTTTCCAATTACTTCAGAAGAAGAGGTGAAACCAATTATTGATTCACTGAAAAAACAACATCATGCTGCAAGGCATTGGTGTTATGCCTGGCAATTAGGAACAGAAAACATACGATATCGTAGTAATGATGATGGAGAACCATCTAATTCTGCAGGCCAACCAATTTATGGTCAGATTCAATCTTCTAAGACAACTAACATTCTAGTGATAGTGGTTCGCTATTTTGGAGGTGTTAAACTTGGTGTTGGCGGATTGATCAATGCCTACAGAACTGCAGCACAATTGGCACTAGAAGCATCTGAAATTAAAGAAAAGACCATTAATATTAATTTCTGTATCACTTTTGAATATAAAAACATGAATAAAGTGATGCGAATTATCAAAGAACGTCAGCTTATTATAACTAATCAAAAACTAGAATTAGATTGCCAATTATTTATTTCCGTAAGAAAAAACATTGCGAATGAAATAAATGATCTTTTCTCAACGTTGTACGAAGTAGAAATAAACAGATTAGGCGATTAATGCTTTTTCAATAATTTCTAGCAAATAAGTGGGGCATAAAATCGGTTTTCTTGTTTTAGTATTAACAAATACTAAGGTAGTAGAGGCAATTGTTAATAAATCTTGGTTTTGATTATAAATTTCGTAATCGAAAACGATTCGAGCTGTAGGAATTTTCTTCAGTAAAGTTTTAACAGTTAATTCATCGTCAAAGAAAGCAGATTTCTTAAATTTAAAATCTATTGTAAATACAGGAAGCATAATACCGCTTTCTTCCATAGATTTATAAGAAACACCTAATCTGGATAACCAGTCAATTCGGGCTAATTCTAAGTATTGCGCGTAATTACCGTGATGGACAACCCCCATTTGATCGGTTTCAGAATATCTAACTTTTAATAAAGTTTCAGAAATGATTGACATATTTTTAACAAAGAAAAGATGAATTATGCAAAATTGCAGATATTAAAGTATGCGAAAAAAATAATTAAAATTCAACCCCTAAATCGTTTTTTTTTTACATTTTTTGTTCACATATTTGTCAAGCAAAAAAAGAAGGAACTTTTTCAACAATTTTCCGTTAATAACCTAATAAAAGTAATCTAACCACTCTAATGAATATAACTGCGCAATCAGTTTGGGATAATTGCCTGTCTTTTATAGAGGACAACATTACTCCCCAAGCTTTTAAAACCTGGTTTGAACCTATTAAAGCTGTAAAGCTTACGGATAGCGCTTTAAGTATTCAAGTACCTAGTAAATTTTTCTATGAATGGCTAGAAGAACATTATGTAAATCTTCTTAAGGTATCTCTTACTAGAGAATTAGGAGAAACTGCTAAGTTGGTATATATTATTAAAATGGAAAACACTTATGGTAACAAAAAACCATTTACTGAGAAAATACCAAGTTCTAACAGAACAGCTGTAAGTTCTCAGGAAGTTGATGTACCTATTAAAAGTAAAAATCCTGAACTTAAAAATCCATTTGTAATTCCTGGAATCAGAAATGTAAAAATCGAGTCTCAGTTAAATCCAAGCTATAATTTTGATAACTTCTTAGAAGGAGATTCTAACAGACTGGCAAGATCAGCTGGAATGGCTGTAGCCAACAAACCTGGAGGAACTTCTTTTAACCCTTTATTAATATTTGGAGGTGTAGGATTAGGAAAAACACATCTTGCTCACGCAATTGGTGTGAACATAAAAGATAATTATCCAGAAAAAACAGTGCTATATATTTCAGCTGAGAAATTCACACAGCAATATATCGAATCTGTAAAAAAGAATAATAGAAATGATTTTATACATTTCTACCAGATTATTGATGTATTAATTGTTGACGATATTCAGTTGTTATCTGGAAAAGCAGGAACACAAGATGTATTCTTCCATATATTCAATCATTTACATCAAAACGGAAAACAAGTAATACTCACTAGTGATAAAGCTCCTGTAGATATGCAGGATATAGAACAACGATTGCTTTCTCGTTTTAAGTGGGGATTATCCGCCGAATTGCACCAACCAGATTTTGAAACTAGAATTTCTATCATAAAAAACAAGTTATATCGTGACGGTGTTGAGATGCCAGAAGATATTGTAGAGTTTTTAGCAAATAACATCAAAACTAATATTCGCGAATTAGAAGGAGCCATTATTTCGTTAATTGCCCATTCCTCTTTCAATAAAAAAGATATTACGATTGATCTTGCTAAGGCGATTGTAGATAATTATGTTAAAAACACCAAAAGAGAAGTATCGATTGATTACATACAAAAAGTAGTTAGTGATTATTTCCAGATGGATGTAGAAACTTTACAGTCCAAAACACGTAAACGTCATATCGTGCAAGCTCGTCAGTTAGCTATGTTTTTTGCTAAAAAACTAACCAAAGCTTCATTAGCGAGTATTGGTACACAAATTGGAAAAAGAGATCATGCAACAGTACTTCATGCTTGTAAAACTGTAGACAACTTATCCTCTACGGACAAACAATTTCGCAAGTACGTGGAAGATCTAGGTAAAAAACTTACTCTTTAATTTTTAATTTACATGAAGATTAAAATTTTAATGGTGTGCCTTGGAAATATCTGTAGGTCACCATTAGCAGAAGGAATTTTAGCTTCCAAACTTGATCCTAGAAAATTCCAAGTAGACTCCTGCGGCACTAGTAACTATCATATCGGAGGCAAACCTGATATAAGATCTATAGAAACTGCTCGAAAACATGGAATTGATATTACCAATCAAAGAGCTGCGCAGTTTAAAGTAAGTGATTTTGATACTTATGATTTCATATATCCAATGGATCATTCTAATTATAGTGATATTATAAAACTTGCTCGCAATAATAATGATAAAGAAAAGGTAACACTTATTCTAAAGGAATTAGAACCTAACGAAAATTTAGACGTTCCAGATCCATATTACGGAGGAGAGCAAGGTTTTGAAGACGTATTCGATATGTTAAACGAAGCCTGTGACCACATAATTAAAAAGCTATAAGAGAAATTAAGCATAAAAAAACAAAGTTTTTGTATATTTAATAACAGTTAATCTAGCTTAAATATATTATTAATTGAAAAAGACTTTAACTTTTTATCCAAATTTGACTCTTCTTAAAAACAAATCTAAATCAATTTGGACCAAGCTATTTGAAATCACAATTAGCAATATTAGAATAGGCGCAAAACAAAGTTCATCTAATCAAAACTAGTTATTTTATAAACTATGGAATCAAAACCCCTAGATCCAAAAGGAAAATTATATTTAATACCAACAAGACTAGGTGATGATGTACCTCTTGAAGTATTACCTATTTCTATAAAGAAAGTTTTAGAACAGGTTAATCACTATATAGTTGAAAACGAAAAACCAGCAAGACGTTTTATAAAAAAAGTTAGCCCAAGTAAATCCCAACGCTCTCTTATTATTCATTCAGTAAACAAATATACGGATACCTCAGAAATACCCAATTATCTAGCGCCTTGCCTTAACGGGGAGTCCATAGGACTGCTATCTGATGCTGGATGTCCTGGAATTGCCGACCCAGGTGCAGAAGTAGTAAGACTAGCCCACGAAAAAGGAATTCAGGTAACTCCACTAGTAGGACCATCTTCCATATTTCTGGCAATGATGAGTAGCGGTATGAATGGACAGAATTTCTGTTTTAACGGATATCTTCCTATCGACAAAAGCGAAAGAAAAACTACGATAAAATCTCTTGAAAAAAATTCTTTAGAAAAAGATCAAGCACAAATTTTTATTGAAACTCCTTACAGAAATGACAAAATGCTTGCAGATCTTGTTTCCTTTCTTAATCCCAATACCAGATTATGTATTGCTAGTGACATCACACTAACTACAGAATACATTGTTACCAAAACTGTTGGAGAATGGAAAAATGAAGATATAGAGCTACATAAAAAACCAACTATCTTTATTATTCAAAGAGATCTTTAGGATAAAGAACAAAATTAAGCTTTTGCTTTTCTATTAGGAATAACAAAAGATGTATCAAATCCAGAAAAACGCTTCATATAATAACGAATTGTTGTACCAAATGCATCTGCAAAGCCATCTACCCCACCGCTACGTAAATATTTTTTTACAGCACCTGGCCCTGAAAGATGTGCAGCAGCTAATACTCCTGACTCAGTAACAAGTACACCATTCATTCGTTTACCCACAAACCATTTTAAATCTCTGCGTAAAATCCATTTGTTCCTAGAAAGATTCGCGTAGAACGCTCTTTCTTGAAGTTCAGGATTATTAAGAAAAGTGTTTTTGTTTTTTATTCCGATCATCGCAAGGGTCCCAATACCAAATTGATATTTCCCCATATACCCAAATTGATTTACAACTCCATAATCTCCACGTGATTCTTTAAAAGCTAAAGCTTCCTTAAAACCAACATAAGACTTACCTAATTCTGGGTAAATAAAATTGTCTAACAAATCATCCTCTATCTCGTTAAAGTTAGGAGCGATATAATAAAGATCTAAACCAGCAGTGCTGTATGAGCTTAAATCTGTGCGATTTTTTGGTGTAAAACTTACTAAAACGATTCCCCCGATTGTAAGAATTACAAAAAGTCCAATTATCCTTTTTATCATATAAAAATTTTCTAAGTAGACATCAAAAAGACGTTCCCCTCTACTTAAATTTTTGCGGTGCAAATATACGGCTTTATTTTAAAGAACACATAATCACATGTTAAATTTATTATAACACTGAAAAACAGTATTTTACACTAAAAAAAACGTTAAAAAATGACAGATAACAACACAAAAAGCATTAAAACTTGTATTTAAACGTCAAATAGTTAATTTTAATCGATAAAAAATAAAAGACAAGAATACTGAGTAATCCACAGTGTTTCAAACGATATTGTTAATAAATTAATGGAAATTACTTCTTAAATGAGAAAAAACTTATTTTTTTCCTACAAAAATACAAGGCAAATCCTAGCGTTTTACACCTTGTTTATTGATCCAATTTACATACTGTTTTTTATTCCTAGCATGCTGCGCTAAGGTCTTAGCAAATTTGTGATAGCCGAAATTTTCTACATTAGCCACAAAGAAGTAATAGTCGTGTTTTTCATGATTTAAAACAGCATCAATAGAAGAAATATCTGGCATAGCAATTGGCCCAGGAGGCAAAGCTTTGTACTTATAGGTATTATAAGGGCTATCCAACTCCAAGTCTTTATATAACACCCTTTTTATTACAATATCCCAATTGTTTTTATGTTTTTTAAGTGCATAAATAACGGTAGGATCTGCATCCAACTTCCATCCATTTTTATAGCGGTTCATATATACCCCTGCTACTCTTGGACGTTCATCCACCTTAGCCGTTTCTTTTTGAACAATCGAAGCGACCGTAGTCACTTCATTATAAGTTAAACCAATATTCTTTGCTTTTTCTTTTCTTTTGTCATTCCAAAAAAGTGCATACTCCTTTAACATACGATTTCTAAACTGTTCTGCCGATGTGTTCCAAAAAAACTCATATTTATTAGGAATATACATTGCTAAAGCATTATCAATCGTAAAACCTTTCTCTTTAATAAAAGCTTCATCCTTAAAAGCATTCATAAGTGATATACTATCCGCTTCTATTTGTTGCGCAACTCTACCAGCTAGGTTCTCTAACCTTTCTTGATTATTAAAACTCAATTGGATAGGTGTATTTTTGCTTCTCAAAAGATCAACAAGCTCGTTATTATTTAAACCTTTTTTCAAAATATATCTTCCTGCTTTCACTTTACTAGTGTATCCTTTTTTATTAGCGATTTTATCAAAGCTCGAAGTATTCTTAAGTAAAGGATATATAATTTTTCTAAATTCGGGATAAGTTGTTCCTGAAGGGATATATACTGTAGTTGTTTCTGTTTCAAAACTTGTATTAGGAGAAAAAACTGCTTGATATACATAATACGCAAACAATCCACCTACAATTAAACCTATTACGGCTATTAACAATAATAATTTCTTAATGTACATATATGAGTTGATATAAAAGTTCATCCTTATAGACACCATCAACAAGGTTCCATTCTTTTTTTATTCCTATTTTTTCAAAACCCTCTTCTTCAAACAATTTGATACTTGCTACATTATCATCCGCAATATTAGCATATAATTGATGCAGGCGAAGATGGGTTTTACCATAATTTTTAATAAGATTCAAAGCTTCTTTTCCATAACCTTTACCTCGATATTCCTTTTCTGCAATAAGAATACCAACACCTGCCCTATTATGAGTTGGATTAAAATCAAATAAATCAATAAGCCCTAACGCAGCTTCATCGTAAGAACATATTACAAGTCGTAACTGTTTAACATCATAAATATCTTGATGCGCATTCTCTAAATATTGCTTTATCAAAAATCTAGAATAGGGTGTCTGCGTAGTACTCATCTCCCATATTCGTTCATCATTTTCTATCAGATAAACAAAATCAAGATCTTCTGGCTCTAATGCCCTTAAATAAATATGCTCACCCTTAAGTGTTAACATGTAATCTCTCCTTTAAAAACTTGTTCTGCTGGACCAATAAGAAATATATCTTCGTATCCATTAGCAGTTTCCCTAAAAGTAACTTTTAATTTTCCTCCAGGAGTTTTAATATTAACCTCTTCTTTATCTGTCATCTTTGTTGTATACATAGATAATGCTACCGCAGTAACTCCAGTTCCACAAGATAAAGTTTCATCTTCTACTCCCCTTTCATAAGTTCTTACTGTAAATAAATTCTCTCCTGCTTTCTCCACAAAATTAACATTACTCCCCGTATCGAAATAAGGTGCTCCATTTCTAATTTCACGCCCAATATTTGCAACATCATAGTCTATTAAATTATCCACCATAGTAACGTGATGAGGAGAACCGGTATCCAAGAAAAGATGTGATTCATACTGCTTTATCTCTAAAACATCTTGCATTTGTAAATAAACCAATCCATCTTTAATTTCTGCTTTATGTTTTCCATCTATAGCGGTAAATGTAGCTTTATCATCTATAACACCCAGAAACGCTGCAAATGCCACAAGACATCTTCCGCCATTACCACACATAGAACTCTGATTACCATCTGCATTAAAATACACCATCGTAAAATCGTCTTCATCATTTTCAGGAAGTTCCAATAACATTAATCCATCTGCTCCTATCCCAAATTTTCTGTCACAAAGTCTTGCGAAAATTTTGGTATTATTTTTGGTTAAAATTGATTGTCTATTATCGATGATTACAAAATCATTACCAGTTCCTTGGTATTTATAAAAAGTAAGATTCATTATTCTTGTTCAATTATAAAGGACAAAGGTACAAAGAAAGTAACCATATTATCGTTGTTAATAGAGCGTTAAATATCAAAAAAAAATATACGATAGTTGTAATTTTAATAGTTATTAAGAGTCTATACTATAGTACTAGTCAAATTAAATAAAAAAAGAAAAGAAGATGAAAAGATTTTTGAACTTATTGGTTGTCGCTATTTTAGCAGGTGTAATCACATTAGGAGCCTACAAAACTTTTTTAGAACCTGAAGCTGTTGTTTCTACTAAAAATGAAACTGCACCAAGCACATCATTAATTCCGGCATCATATACCACTACCAATTTAAATGCAGCAAACACAAATACTGATTTTACAATAGCTGCAGAAAAAACAGTAAATGCAGTGGTTCACGTCAAACAATATGGAACTACTAAGAACCCCAGAAATCTTATGGAGTATTTTAGGAATGGAGGAACTAAAGAAAGAAGAATTCAGGGAGCAGGCTCTGGCGTAATTATCACCGAAGATGGATATATAGTAACTAATAATCACGTTATAGATGGCGCTACTGATCTAGAGGTAACCTTAAACAATAACAAATCTTACAAAGCAGAAATAATAGGTACTGCTCCACAATCAGACATTGCTTTAATTAAAATTAATACTAACGAAAAGTTAACCTATATACCTTTTGGGGATTCTAATAATGCTAAAATAGGTGAATGGGTATTAGCTGTAGGTAATCCCTTTAACTTAACCTCTACAGTGACAGCTGGTATTATAAGTGCAAAATCCAGGGATCTAAATGAATATGACACTAACTTTCAATCATTTATACAAACAGATGCGGCTATAAACCCTGGTAATAGTGGTGGTGCATTAGTAAACATTAATGGAGAACTAATTGGAATTAATACCGCTATCACCTCTCAAACCGGTAGTTACGTAGGCTATGCTTTTGCCGTACCTTCCAACAACACTCGTAAAATCGTAGAAGATATTTTAGAATTCGGAGATGTACAAAAAGGAATACTTGGAATAAATGGAGATAATCTAACTTCGGAAATTAAAGCAAAATACAATTTAAAAGAAACTCAAGGTGTGTTTATCACGAATGTAGGAGAAGATAGTGGTGCAAAAAAAGCTGGACTTAAAGTTGGAGATATCATTAAAGAAATAGATGGTATAAGAATTAAAAAATTCTCTGATTTAACCGGTTATGTAAACACAAAAAATCCCGATGATGTAATTAATGTAAAAATTAAACGCGAAAACGATGAACTAAATTTGCCTGTAACATTATCCAAATATGTAATCCAAAGATATAATATTGAAGATGTTGGTGTAGAAGTAGCTAATCCAAACCCAGAATATCTGAAAAAATTCAACTTGGATCATGGTGTGATAATAAGTAAAGCTTTGAGCCAAAAAATGCAACGTTACAATCTAGAGGGATTGATTATTAGTGAAATTGACGGAAAAAAAGTTAAAAATGTTTTACAAGTAAAACAGATTCTAGAAAGTAAATACCCTGAAGAAGACATCACTATTAGCTTAATAGATCGAGATGGAGAAAAACGTGAATTTGTTTTTCAAAATTAAACATAATACCTTATAAAATCAACAATCCCGTTGCTCGCAAAAAGTAATGGGATTTTTTTATTTAAAAAGCTTTACGAAAACGTTTGAAATTTATACTTTTGCGCGAAATTTTAAGATTGTAAAACACAACACATTATGAGTTCTAACGAAGTTTATGAGAAAGAACTTGCCTTTCAGGCAGACAGACGCCGCGCTACAGTGGCTTTTATTAAAACCGTAAGCGATTTATGGTACGACAATTCTATCGAATTAGTACTGTTTCGTAACCAGTTAATTGATAAAAATGTAAGTGAAATTCTTAATTTACACGAATACGCCGGTGAGTTTGTACAAAAACCAATTTCGATTTTTGACTCTGTAGAAATTGCCCAAGCTATTAAATTAATGGATTTACCTCCTGCCAAATTAGATATTGGCAAACTTACATACGAGTATCATCTTGCTAGTAATGAATTTGATTCTGCAACTAGTTTTGTTATGAACAAACTAAAAGACGCTAAAGAATTTAAAAACATTTCTCCTAAAGATGTAGTTCTTTATGGTTTTGGACGTATTGGCCGTTTAGTTGCAAGAGAACTTATGACTATTACCGGAAAAGGAAGTCAATTAAGATTAAGAGCTATTGTAACCAGAGGATCTATTACAGAAGAAATTTTAGAAAAAAGAGCTTCTCTATTAAGAAATGACTCTGTTCATGGGGAATTTGCTGGGTTAGTAGAACCGGATATAGCAAATAGTTCTTTAATCATAAACGGAACTACTGTAAAAATTATAAGTGCCAATAACCCTGAAGATATAGATTACACTTCTTTTGGAATTGATAACGCACTATTAATAGATAATACTGGAGCCTTTAGAGACAAAGAGGCTTTAAGCCGACATTTGATAGCCAAAGGAATTGATAAAGTTTTACTTACTGCTCCAGGAAAAGGAATTCCTAACATTGTACATGGTGTAAACCATAAAGAGCATAGTCCAGATAAAGTAGATATCTTTTCCGCAGCATCTTGCACTACCAATGCAATTACTCCTATTTTACAAGCTATAGATGAAAGTTTTGGAGTCGTAAATGGACACCTAGAAACCATACATGCATATACCAATGATCAAAATTTAGTTGATAATATGCATAGTAAATACCGAAGAGGCCGCGCCGCTGCTTTAAATATGGTAATCACTGAAACAGGTGCCGGAAAAGCTGTTTCTAAAGCATTACCAAGTTTTGAAGGAAAACTAACCTCTAATGCCATAAGGGTACCTGTACCTAACGGATCTCTAGCAATTCTTAATCTTAATTTAGATAAAAAAACCTCTAAAGAGAGTATAAATGCTATCATCAAAAAATATGCTTTAGAAGGTAATCTGGTAGAACAAATCAAATATTCTTTGGATAATGAATTAGTTTCAAGTGATATTGTAGGTTCATCTGCACCATCCATATATGACAGCAATGCAACCATCGTAGATGCTAAGGGTAAAAATGCAATACTATATGTATGGTACGATAATGAATATGGATATAGCCATCAGGTCATTAGATTATCAAAATATATTGCCAAAGTAAGACGTTATACGTATTATTAAAAAATATAATTATTTACAAAAAATTAAAGAGGGTGCCTGAAAAGACACCCTCTTTAATTTTAATCCAACAAACTTGCTAATCAATTTCCAATGTTAGATCTTTAGAAAACTAGGATATCACTCATCAAATTATTTATATCAAAAATGACGTGTAGAATTATTAATCGACCACCCTATCATTCATAAAAAGTATATCATCTTTTTATTTAAATCTGAAACCTGGAGAACGCAACCATAATTTATACATATTAAATCTTTTAAATTATTCACAATATCGTATCTTTATTAACGTTAAAATTAATTAAAGACTAACTCAAAAGAGAATAAGACTTTTAGAACAATGGACAACTTTATCAAGCAAGTAAAATGAAGTTTATTTCATCAAACCTAAGGTTTTAATCAACCATTAAAAACAATTAAAATTCACACATGAAATTATCAAAGTACCTATTAGTTTTAATAACTCTATTCCCCATTTTTGAAACCATTCAGGCACAAGAAGAGAACCTAACAGCAGAACAAGCGTTACAACAAGAAAACATTCAGACGCAATTTGATGTTGTAATCAAAAAATCCGGAAGGTATCAAGAATACAAAGTAGTTAAACGTGTTTGGATAGATAAGCTAAAAGATAATACCATTGATTCTCTTAAGACATTAGAAGCTAAATTAAATAGCTCTAATCAAAAAATCACCGAACAACAAACCTCTATATCTAATCTGGAAAGCTCTCTAGCAAAAACAAATGGAGACCTCTCTTCTGTTACTGAAGAAAAAGACAGTATGACTTTTCTTGGAATCTCATTTACTAAGGGTAGCTATAAAACGATGATGTGGACTATTGTTGGGGGACTTTTAGCACTACTAGCCTTCTTTGTTTTTAAATTTAAAAATAGTAACTCCGTTACAATTCAAGCCAAAAAAGCTTTAGCAGAAACAGAAGCAGAATTCGAAGATCACAGACGTAGAGCCTTAGAAAGAGAGCAAAAAGTAATGCGTAAACTTCAGGATGAAATCAATAAGCAACGTAAAACCGGGGCTAAGTAATACTAATTTTCTGGATTATTAATGTATTGTTTTGCATCTTTGCAAATCTTAATCAAAAAAGATGCGAATAGACATAGTTACGGTAGTTCCTGATATTTTAAAAAGTCCTTTTGAAGCTTCTATAATGAAGCGTTCTATAGAAAAAGGACTAGTAGAAGTTCATTTTCATAATCTTAGAGATTACACCACTGACAACTACAAACAAGTAGATGACTATCAATTTGGTGGTGGTGCGGGCATGGTAATGATGGTGGAACCAATTGATAAATGCATCTCAGGTTTAAAGGCTGCAAGGACATACGACGAGATAATTTATATGACACCAGATGGAGAAACCTTAAATCAAGGGATCGCAAATCAACTATCATTAAAAGGGAATTTAATTATTCTATGTGGTCACTATAAAGGTGTAGATCAACGAGTTCGGGATCACTTTATCACAAAAGAAATATCGGTTGGAGATTACGTTCTTTCTGGAGGAGAATTAGGCGCTCTTATTCTGTGTGATGCAATTATCAGGCTAATTCCAGGTGTCCTAGGTAATGAAACTTCTGCTTTAACGGACTCTTTTCAAGATGATCTGTTAGCGCCTCCAATATATACAAGACCAGCTGATTACAAAGGATGGAAAGTTCCGGAAGTACTAACATCTGGGAATTTTCCAAAAATTGAAGCTTGGAGAGAGGAACAAGCGTATCAAAGAACCGAAGAACGTAGACCCGATTTATTGGATGATTAAAATTATACTTTTTACTTGATTACATTTTGATGTTATTGAGCTTAAAATAAATTATATTTAACTGAAATTCAAAAATGTAGATCACTCCATTTATTAAAAGTAATAATCTCAAAAAACACTTGCTAATTATCAAAAAATACTTATTTTTGCACCCTGATTAGAACAACCTCTGGCGAGAATCGTGAATGTTGCTTTAATAAAACATAAGTAAACTATCTCAAAAATGGAAGATTTAGTAAAATTCGTACAAGACGAATTTGTTACAAGAAAGGAATTACCTGAATTTTCAGCAGGTGACACAATCACAGTATATTACGAAATTAAAGAAGGAAACAAGACACGTACACAGTTCTTCAGAGGAGTTGTAATCCAAAGAAGAGGTTCTAGTTCTACTGAAACTTTTACAATTAGAAAAATGTCTGGAACTGTAGGTGTAGAGCGTATTTTTCCGGTTAATCTACCTGCACTTCAGAAAATTGAAGTTAATAAAAGAGGTAAAGTTCGTAGAGCACGTATATTCTACTTTAGAGAACTTACTGGTAAAAAAGCACGTATCAGAGAAAAAAGAAGCTAAATATTACTTCTTATACAATAAAAAAGGTTGCCAAAAAGCAACCTTTTTTTTATGAACAAAAGTTAACAACTTACGTTCATAACCAGTTGATAACTAAAGTTATACAAAAAATAGATCCATTAATTGATTTTACCTACTTTTATAAAAGAAATGATATCATAATATCAAGATGACACAAGGATTCCTGATATATATTCTTTCTAAACACGTTCTTTGAACATTTACATAAACCATCTTAAGATTAGGATAAATATAAAATGAAAGTTATTTTTTTGAATACATCGTTGAAATAAATTTAAGGGTTCTCTTTAAAATCATTTCAGAATGAAATTCAAAAGAAAAAATTAAGTTTTGACACCTTTTTAATTTTAAGTGGCATTGGGCTATTCGGATAAAAAAACAAAAAATTACATTAGTAATTTAGACACATAAGTGTTCGCAATAGTCTCTTGAGTAGTATTTAGGTTAACATCGTATTTTCTTTTACAAATTTAAATCTACTCAAAAACAGGAATGAAAATATTGGTATAAACTAACGAAAGTTATTATTTCATAGCGGGTAAAACAGCTAACAATCTTATTATTTCTGGACAAAAGCCATATCAAGGTATTCGTATTATGATATGGCTTTTTATTTTTTACAACTATTCCTAAATTAATGCCCTTTTTTTAAGACTACCTTTTTTTTATCCTCTCTTTTTTAAAGATTTATAATTCAATTCCTTTAACGCAAAACTAACAATATACAGGTTGCATTTGCTCCCCTATATTTGTATCTTCGCGCTCGGAAAATCTTACAGCAAATAATATTAGATAACACAATGTGTTCCACTAGTATAAAAAAAGAAGGGTTAATATTGTTTGTCCAAGAAAAGTTAAACGACTAACTATTTCCTTAACAGATAGTATAATACATAAGATATTAATCTTTTCAGTCTAAAAAATATCTTATAAAAAATCAAAAAATATGGGAATTGAATCCTCAAAAATTGTTTACACAAAAACTGATGAAGCACCTGCATTAGCTACCTATTCTTTTTTACCAATTGTAAAAAAATTTACTAAAGCTGCCAATATAGAAATAGAGACCAAGGACATATCTCTAGCATCAAGAATTCTAGCAGTTTTCCCAGAGAATCTTTCGGATAAACAAAATCAGGCTAATGCTTTAGCTGAACTTGGTGAACTTGCACTGAAACCAGAAGCTAATATTATCAAACTCCCTAATATTAGTGCTTCAGTTCCTCAATTAAAAGCCGCAATAGCGGAGTTACAATTACAAGGTTTTGATATTCCTCATTACCCAGAAGAACCTGAGAATGATTATGAAAAGGAAATCAAAGTTAGATATGATAAAATAAAAGGTAGTGCAGTAAACCCTGTTTTAAGAGAAGGTAACTCTGATCGTAGAGCTCCTAAGCCTGTAAAACAATATGCAAGAAAGAATCCACACTCTATGGGTGCTTGGAGTAGTGATTCTAAAACACATGTCTCTACCATGGCAAGTGGTGATTTTCGTTCTAACGAAAAGTCTGTTACTGTCACTGAAACTGGTAATGTAAAAATAGAATTTATTGATAATAATGGAAACACTACAGTTTTAAAAGAAGAGACTTCATTACTTGATAGTGAGATCATTGATGCTTCTGTAATGAGTAAAAAAGCATTAATCTCCTTTCTGGAAGAGCAAATTGCAGATGCTAAGGAGAAAAACGTACTGTTTTCATTACACATGAAAGCAACCATGATGAAAGTGTCTGACCCTATTATCTTTGGTCACGCTGTAGAAGTGTTTTTTAAGGATGTTTTCAAAAAACATAATGAAACACTTGAAGAAATTGGTGTAGAGGTAAATAATGGTTTTGGAGACCTTATAAACAAACTAAAGAAAATACCGAACCCTGCTAAAAGAGCTGAAATTGAAGCTGATATAAAAGCTTGCTATGAGAACGGTCCTGAATTGGCTATGGTAAATTCTGATCAAGGAATTACCAATCTCCATGTTCCTAGTGATGTGATTATCGATGCTTCTATGCCAGCTATGATTCGTACTTCTGGTCAGATGTGGGATGCTAATGGTAATACACAAGATACTAAAGCTGTTATTCCAGATAGCAGTTATGCTGGTATATATCAAGAAACTATAGATTTTTGTAAAAAACACGGTGCTTTTGATCCAACTACTATGGGAACTGTTCCTAATGTAGGCTTAATGGCTAAAAAGGCTGAAGAATATGGATCTCACGATAAAACTTTTGAGATCAAAGGAAACGGATCAGTACGTGTGGTAGATGCAACAGGTACTGTTTTAATTGAACATGCTGTAGAAGAAGGTGATATCTGGAGAATGTGTCAAACCAAAGATGCTCCAGTAAAAGACTGGGTAAAACTTGCTGTAAGTAGAGCTAGAGCCACTGGTACTCCAGCAATATTCTGGTTAGATAAAAACAGAGCGCACGATGCTAGTTTAATTGAAAAAGTAAACAAATATTTGCCTGAACACGACACTACAGGACTTGATATTAGAATCATGTCTCCTGTAGAAGCCACTAGGTTCTCTTTAGAAAGAATAAAAGATGGAGAAGATACAATTTCAGTAACAGGAAATGTATTGCGTGATTATAACACGGATCTATTCCCTATTCTAGAACTCGGAACTAGTGCAAAAATGCTTTCTATTGTTCCGTTAATGAATGGTGGAGGTTTATTCGAAACTGGTGCTGGTGGATCTGCTCCTAAGCACGTGCAGCAATTTAATAAAGAAGGACATTTACGTTGGGATTCTTTAGGAGAGTTTCTAGCGCTAGCTGTTTCTTTAGAACATTTAGGAGAAACTAACGATAATAAGAAAGCTTTAATCATAGCAGAAGCATTAGACCAAGCTACAGAAGAGTTTTTAGAGAATAAAAAATCTCCTTCCAGAAAAGTGAATGAACTGGATAATAGAGGTAGTCACTTCTATCTGGCTTTGTATTGGGCTCAAGCACTTGCAGAACAAAATAAAGATGGAGATCTTCAAGCAGAATTTAGTTCAATCGCAAAGCAATTAGCTGATAATGAAACTACAATAATCCAGGAGTTAAACGATGCTCAAGGAACTGCTGTGGATATGGGTGGTTATTACTGGCCAGATGTTACTAAAGTAGCTAATGCAATGCGTCCTAGTGAAACATTGAATAAGATTATAGAATAAACGAATCCTTTTACATAAAAAAAGCGCCATATAAAAATTTTTTATATGGCGCTTTTTCTATAAGATTCTATGTTAAAAACATTAAAAAACATTCTCTTTAGGAAACAAAATATTTAAATTGTTCAAATAAAAATTGTTTAGTTTTACCAAAGAAAGTAATACCAGTCTTTAACACAGACCTAAACTTTTATAGACCAGAAAACCCATGTTACGATTTGTTAAACCATTCAGCCTTTTTAGTTTCATCTTTTTAGTAATCTTAGCGTCCTGTAATGAAAAGAAAACAGACGCAATTGACAAGACTAACACAGTAGCAGAAATAAAACAAGAAAAAGCATTATTCACATTAACAGATCCTAAAGAAACTGGTTTACATTTCACCAACAAGCTTAAAGAAAATGAAACATTTAATATTATAACTTACGAATATATCTATGGCGGTGGTGGTGTCGCCGTTGGTGATATTAATAATGATGGATTACCAGATATTTTTCTTTCAGGAAATCTATCTCATGGAGGGCTGTTCTTAAATAAAGGGGATCTAAAATTTCAACAAATTACTAAAACTGCAGGGGTATTACACTCTGGTTTTGGCACCGGTACTTCTATGATTGATATCAATAATGATGGTTATCAAGATATATACATCTGTCGTTCCTTAGCTGGAGAACCTGAATTACGAGAAAACATTTTACTAATTAATAACCAAGACCTCACTTTCACAAATAAAGCAGCAGAATATGGCCTAAATGATCAAAGTTTTTCTAACCAAGCTTCTTTTTTTGATTATGATAACGATGGAGATCTAGACATGTACTTGCTTAACCATCGTGTAGATTTTATCGATGCACAAAATATAAAAACTACAAAAGATAAAAAAGGTAATACGATATCGTATAAAAATACTAACTATGAAGATGTTAGTGATCGGTTATATAGAAATAATGGAAATGGTACATTTTCGGATGTTACTAAAAAAGCAAACTTACTTAATAGAGCATTTGGCTTAAGTGTTACCCCCACTGATATCAATAAAGATGGATGGATAGATCTGTATATAGCAAATGATTATTTAGACAAAGATCATTTTTATATCAATAATGGAGATGGAACATTTACAGATGCTATAGATAATATGTTTTTTCATATGAGTAGGAATTCTATGGGATCGGATATCGCAGATTTTAATAATGACGGACATTTAGATGTAATCAATTTAGATATGATGGCTGAAGATAACTATCGCCAAAAACAACTAAAAGGACAAAGTCCTTACGATCTATATCATATTGCTGTAAAGTTCGGTCTAGGCCATCAAGTGATGCGCAATACATTACAACTAAACAATGGTAATGGTACCTTTAGCGAGATTGGTCAGTTATCAGGGATATCACATACGGATTGGAGCTGGACACCTTTACTAGCTGATTACGATAATGATGGGTATAAAGATCTCTTTATCTCAAATGGATTTTATAGGAATATAACTGATATGGATTTTTTAAAATATGATTCTAATACAGCTATTGCATCTGGAGGGGGGGCTAAAAAAATCAACTATATGGAGTTATTAAACCTAATATCTTCAACTCCGGTTACAAATTATATTTATAAAAATAACGGCGATCTTTCATTTTCAAAAAAAACTGTTTCTTGGGGATTTGACAAACCTTCGTTTTCTAATGGTGCTGTATACGCAGATTTAGATCATGACGGTGACTTAGATCTGATTACTAACAATTTAAATCAAGAGGCTTTTTTATACAGAAACAATAGTAGAGAGCTAAAATCTAATCATAATTATTTATCTATTCAGCTAAAGGGTAAAAAAAATAATGCTTCAGGTATAGGGTCTAAAGTAACAGTTACTACTAGTGGTGGCATACAATATCAAGAATGTTCCCCTTATCGAGGATACCTTAGCTCGGGAGAATCTATTTTACATTTTGGAGTAGGATTAAGTAAAAATATTACTACAGTATCGGTAGTATGGCCAAATGGTAAATATCAACAACTGAATAACGTTACCCCAAATCAACGCATACAAGTAAATATTGAAGATGCAATTGATAAACCTCCTTTAGAGAAGATTGAAAAAACTTTACTAACCGAAGTCAAAAACATTTTTTCTCCTGAATTCCAACATCGGGAAAATGATTATATAGATTTTAAGCAAGAACCTTTGCTAGAACACAAATTATCTAATAAAGGACCGTTTATGTCCAAAGGAGATATCAATAATGATGGATTAGAAGATATATACATAGGCGGTGCGAATGGATACTCCGGAACATTATATCTTCAAAACAATCTTGGGAAGTTCACACAAAAGAAGATTGCTGTATTTGAAGCAGATAAAATCTATGAAGACGCAGAAGCCCTCTTTTTTGATGCCGATGGCGATCAAGATCTTGATTTGTTTGTAGTAAGTGGTGGCTATGCCTCAAAATCAGGTTCTTCTTTATATCAAGACCGATTATATTTAAATGACGGAAAAGGTAATTTCAGTAAAGCTGAAAAAGCAATACCAAAAAAATTCCAAAACGGAACCTGTCTTGCAGCACACGATATTGATGGCGATGGCGATCTAGATCTTTTTATAGGTGGCGGAACCAAACCCCTATCCTACCCGCTTGGAGAGCAAAGTCAATTACTTATCAATAATAAAGGTCATTTTACCAATGCGACAGATCTTCTGCCTAATAACGGGAATTTAGGGATGATAAATGATGCACTTTGGATGGATTATGATAATGATGGAAATAAAGATTTAATTCTGGCAGGAGAATGGATGCCAATCACTGTTTTAAAGAATAATAATTCTAAATTCACGGAGGTTACAAATCAAACTGGCCTTTTCAAAACAGCTGGATGGTGGAATACAATTACCACAGCAGATATAGATAAGGATGGTGATCTTGATTTGATAGCTGGAAACCGCGGTGAAAACTCATTTTATAAAGCTTCAGAAGATCAACCAGCTATTATTTATGCCAAAGATTTTGACCGTAATGGTCGAATCGATGCATTTCCTTTTTATTATTTCAGTGATGGAAAAAGCTATCCTAAACATGTACTAGATGCAATAGCCACGCAGTATCCGGATATTAAAAAGAAATTTAGAAGATATCAACAATATTCACAAGCAACACTGGATTCAATATTTTCAAAAAAAGAAATGGAAGGTGCTCTAAAACTATCAGCACACACATTTAGTAGTGCTTATTTTGAAAATAAAGGTGACGGAACATTTGTAGCTCACAACTTGCCTAAATCAACACAATTCTCTGAAGTTCACGGAATTTTACCTATAGATATTAATAAAGATGGAAATCTAGACCTCATTTTAACCGGAAACAATTACCATACTGATGTGGAAATGGGGCGCAGTGATGCAAGTATCGGTACCGTATTATTAGGTGATGGAACAGGCAATTTTGAAACTATTTCAGCAGATAAAAGTGGTTTTTCGATAATTGGAGATGCTCGTGGCATATATATGTTACAGAAAAAACATGAGACTATGGTATTGACTGTATGCAACGAAGGAAACCTACAATATTTTACTCTTCAGTAAATCATAAAGTATATCTTCAAAATAAATACAAGCCTATAAAACATCATATTTATAGGCTTTTTTTTATTATCCAAAAAAAAATACAACTATGATGCAACCCTTTACTTTTTGTTTTGTCAATAGTAATAACTAGAAAAGAAAAGTAACTTTAAAGAAACTTACAATCAATCATAAATAATTGAAAACTAACATTCTTTATACACATAAGGATCTTATAGAGAAAAGCAAATCTGGTGACCGGAATTCGCAATATAAGCTATATGAACTTTATATAGATGCCATGTATAATGTAAGCATGAGGATATTAGGTGTCAGAGAAGATGCGGAGGATATTATTCAAGATAGTTTTGTAGATGCTTTTAAAAACTTAACCTCTTTTAGATATGAAAGTACGTTTGGTTCCTGGTTAAAAAGGATAGTAATTAATAAAAGTATCAATTTTTTAAAATTAAAAAAAATACCAGTAACCCCACTAGAGCAACATGAATATTATATAAGTGAAGAGATTGATGAACCTGTTAAAACAATGGATATACCTAAAATAAAAAAAGGTATCGCACAATTACCAGATGGATACAAACAGATTATTAACCTATACTTAATTGAAGGATACGATCATATTGAGATTTCGGAGATACTAGAGATTTCTAGTTCTACATCCAAATCACAATATCATAGAGCAAAGAAAAAACTAATTCAGATTATAAACACATTAGAATAAGATGGATAATTTTGAAAAATATATCAAAGAAAACAAACTTCTTTTTGATGAGCATAAGCCAGATAAAGCAAAGCTTTGGCAACATATCGACATAGAACTTAATGCTACTTCTAAAGAAAAAATCGTACCGTTTTGGAGATCTCCAATGATTAAAATAGCTGCAACTATAATTATTTTAATAGGAGTATTTTCTTTGACTACTATTTTTACAGCTTCAAATGAGTCAAGTAATTTCGCAAATCAAGAATTAAGTGATATTGATACCTATTACAAAGGTCTTGTTTCTTTTCAGGTAGAATTAGTAAAAAACAATGCTAAACTTTCTTTAGAAGATAAAGAAGAGTTTCTCTCTTTTATGAAAGAATTAGATAAAGAACATCTTTTGTTAAAAGAAGAAATGACAGCTAATCTAAATAATGAGTACATACTAGAAGCCATAGTTCAGAACTACAAAAAAAGAATTGAATTAATAGAGAATCTTTTAGAGCAAATTAAAGATTCGAAAAAATCCGATGATAATGAAGGATATATTTTATAAGAAATTAATACTCTCCCTTTTGATAATCTTTACTGGACATTATATAAATGGTCAGGAAGAGCAATCTAAATCAATTGAAAAGATTTATGATTTTACCAATGCCGGAGAACTACAATTAGAAAATAAATATGGTAACATTATTGTTAGCGGATGGAGTCAGAACAAAATAAAGATTACCATGGACATTGTTGTAAACAAAAAAGACAAAGATGATGCTAAAGATCTTTTGGCAAGAATAAAACCATCTATAACAACTACTGATGATTTTATTACCATATTTTCTAACATTGAAGAAAAAAATGACAGCTTTTTCTCTAAAGTATTCAATCGTGTAAATCCTTTTGATTTTGACAAAGGAAGTATACAAATAGATTATCAAATCAGTCTACCCATTAACGCAGAAATTCAAGTAACGAACAAATTTGGAGATATTGTTATCAATGGTTGGAATGGAAAGCTAAAAGCAAATTTACAACACGGCGACATGTGGGTTAACAATGACATCATTAATGCTAATATCGAAATGAAATTTGGAAAACTTCAAACCAAGTCTATAACATATGGAAAGATAACATTAAAAAATAGTGAATTTGATCATCAAACTTCTAAAAATCTCCGAATCAAAAGTAGTGGATCTACAATTATGATTGACCAAGTTACTAATCTTGAAATTTATTCTAGTAAAGATAAAATATCCATAGAAAATATCGAAGAGATAAAAGGAGAACTTAAGTTTTCAAATATTGTACTAGAAAACCTAAGAAATGAAATAGATCTCATAATGGATGTAGCAGATTTTAAGATTAAAAACATTCTAAAACCGAATGCGAATATTAATATCAACCAAAAATCTTCTGAGCTAAGCATCAACATATCTGATCTTAATTTTGATTTCAGTGCCTCGTTAGAACAAGGACTATTGAGAATCCCTAAGGCATTCAAAAATATTGAAAACAATGTAATAGATAGTAATAAAAGATTAAGAGAGATCAAAGCAAATTACGGAATAGACGCTAATAAAGGAACTTTTCATATTACTGGTATCAAAGGAGTTATTATCCTGAAAGAAGAATAAACAACAATTATAACTAAAACCATTTATCAATTCAATAATCAAAACAAATCAATACTCATGAAAAAATCAATCAAATTATTAATTACTTTTCTATTAATTAGTATAAATCAAATAAATGCTCAAGAATCAAAAGATGAAGATTATATAGAATTTAATGACCGTAAAAACATTGTGCACGGAGTCTATATGGGATTTAGTGCTAGTTATGGAGAAATTGAAGGAGAAGACACAGCATTAATCGGCTTTAAACTAGCATATGTGGCCAACAGACAATTCGAAGTAGGTTTTGGCATGAAAGGTTTTTACTCTCAGCAAAATCTACCAGGAATATCTATTTCAAATGATGAAGATTTAATTGGAGGATACGCAGGAATACACTTAGAACCGATACTATTCAGTAAATCAAGAGTAAATCTATCATTTCCTTTACTAATTGGATTTGGAGGAGTTGGTTACATAGATGGCCAGTTCGATGATGACGATGAATTTAACGAGAATGATTATGACTGGGATGCAGTGTTTGTTGCTGAACCTGGAATAAACCTACTATTTAATGTGTCTAGATTTCTACAACTAGAAGCAGGTGTAAAGTATAGATTCTCGAGTAAATTTAATATCCATCCTAGTGGTATAGATCGAATCAATGGATTCTCCGCAGGAATAGGAGTAAAAGTTGGAGTCTTTAATCTCGGAAAAAATCGATATAAGAAAAAAGCTCCGAAAAAATAATAAAACAAAAACCACAAACCCTTTAATCATTTATTTTCAGAAGATTACATCATGAAATAATCATTTTTGAGTATCGGAAAATCAAATTAAATATAATTAGGCATAAAAATTGATACCATGAATTTGTATAAAAAAGAAATGTTACCAAAGCCCCAAATGAAAAATAAAGTTATTGTAAAAACCGAAAAAATCGATACTAACTATGTATTTTCAGAAAACAGCCAAGTATATCTTAAACGCAAATCAAGTATTAAATCCGCAAATAGTATTCCTTTATACTCCGAAGAATGGTATCCCATTAATTTTTGCTGGAAATCTTAATTAATAAACACAGCGCACTCTTTGGTTTTCAAAATATTTATTTTTAATAATTAAATAACATTTGTATACCCAAATTGTCTGTAGATTTATAAAATAAAAAATGCTGTAACAAGTCGCGTACATTACAGTCTCCTTTATACACCTATCTGAAAAACATATCTTTTGAAAAAACATATCTTTATTAATATACTGCTAGTAATGCTATGCACTCTAGTTCATTATTCCGCTATAAGCCAAGAAAAATTCACGATCAACGGGACTATTTCCGAACAATCCAGTAATGAGACCTTGATTGGTGTGAATGTACTTTTTCCTGAAATTGGTAAAGGAGTCGTCACCAACGAATATGGGTTTTACTCTATTACCCTTCCTGAAGGGACTTATAAACTACAAATTAGTTATTTAGGATTTAAAGACATTATTCAAGAAATTACACTTAATGAAGATAAAAAACTGAATTTTCAATTATCGGAAGCTTCAGAAATGTTAGACGAAATTGTAATTACCGAGAATGTAGAAAAAGTGAATATTAAGAATCCACAAATGAGTCTTAATAAGCTTACCTCAGGAACTATTAAACAAATCCCGGTTGTACTCGGTGAAGCAGATGTTATTAAATCCATCATATTACTACCAGGAGTAACAAGTGGTGGCGAAGGTGCTTCAGGGTTTAATGTTCGTGGTGGTGCAGCGGATCAAAACTTAATTCTATTAGATGAAGCGACCATATTTAATTCTTCGCACCTTTTTGGATTCTTTTCGGTTTTTAATCCGGACGCTATCAAAGATATCAAACTTTATAAAGGAGGCATCCCCGCAAAATATGGAGGCCGTGTATCCTCTGTACTCGATATTTACCAAAAGGAAGGAAACAGTAAAGAGTATCATCTTAGCGGAGGACTTGGACTCGTATCCAGTAGACTACTTGCAGAAGGCCCAATTGTAAAAAATAAAGGAGCATTTCTGGTTGGAGGTCGTGCATCTTATGCACATCTTTTCTTACCATTATTAGATGATGGTAATGACAACGTAGCATATTTTTATGATCTTAACGCAAAATTGAACTATAAGATTAATGAGAATAACAACATTTTTGTGTCCGGATATTTTGGGCGTGATGTATTCTCCATTAGCGAAAGTTTTAGGAACACGTATGGCAATACGGTCTTAAACCTGAGATGGAATCACCTGTTCTCAGACAAACTATTCTCTAACTTATCCCTGATATATTCAGATTATTTTTATGGATTAGAACTAGACTTTGTCGGTTTCGAATGGGACTCTGGTATTAGGAATTTTAATGTAAAATATGACTTAAAGCATTACTTAAGTGATAATTTTCAGCTTAATTATGGTGTTAATAATATATACTATCGTTTCAATCCAGGTGAGATCAAACCAAATAGTGAGGATTCTGGAATTATAAGAGATAAACTTATTGATAAATATGCCAATGAATTAGGGGTTTATATAGATGCTGAGCATAAAATTTCAAATAATTTATCCTTACAATACGGAGTGAGGCTTAGTAACTTTACCAGATTAGGGCAAGATGAATTGAATATCTACGAAAATGACAATCCACTATTATTTAATGAGGAATTACAGATTTATGAAGCCGCGGATCCAATCGGAACCGAGAGAATAAGCAGAAGTGATCAGATAGAAAACTTCACAAATCTCGAGCCTAGAGTAGCATTAGCTTATGCTTTTAATGATAACACTTCTATAAAAGCAAGTTATAACAGAATGGCTCAATACCTCCATCTATTATCAAACACCAATTCTCCTACTCCATTAGATGTTTGGACACCAAGTGGAAAATATGTAAAGCCTCAATTATTAAACCAGTATGCGTTAGGATACTTCAAAAGTATTAAAGATGATGCCTATTCTTTAGAAGCAGAAGTGTTTTTTAAAGATATAGAGAACAGGATTGATTATATTGATGGAGCAGAACTTATTGCTAATAATGCTATTGAACGAGAGATACTCAATGGCGAAGCCAGAGCGTATGGCTTAGAGTTATTAATTCGTAAAAACAAAGGAAAATTTAAAGGATGGTTAGCCTACACCTTATCTAAATCAGAACAAAGAACACCAGGAAGAACGGCTACAGAAATCGGCATTAACAATGGAGAGTGGTATAATACTCCTTATGACAAAACCCATGATATCTCTTTTACTGGAAGTTATGAATTGAATGAAAAATGGAAATTTAATACTAATTTCCTTTTTCAAACAGGACAGCCAACTAATTACCCATCAGGACAGTTTGAATATCAGGGGCTAATAGTACCGGTTTTTGATGGTTTGCGTAATGATCAACGTTTACCAGCTTATCACCGTATGGATATTTCTGCAACATTAACGCCAAGAAAAAATAAAAACAGAAAATGGCAAGGAGAATGGGTTTTTAGCATTTATAATTTATATAACCGTAGAAATGCAGCCTCAATAACCTTTAGTCAAAATACAGAAACTCGAGTTAACGAAGCCGTAAGAACTTCTATTTTCGGCATAGTACCTGCAGTAACTTATAATTTTAAATTTTAAAAAGATGAAAAAACTACTATATATCATAATCGGACTTACCATTTTTACGAGTTGTGAAGATGTTATTGATGTGGATGTTCCTAATGGAGAACCAAGATTAGTTATTGATGCTTCTTTTGAAATTTATTTAGACGAAGATCCAGTTGATGCTTTGGGTGGTGTGCGACTTACATTATCCGCTCCTTTTTTCGATGATAATGTCCCTACGGTAAGCGATGCTACTGTATTTGTGACTAACCTTTCTGATAACACTATCTTGAATTTTGTAGAATCGTTAACAGAGTCTGGATTTTTTATTCCAGAAGATGCTTCTGTTATTCCAGAATTTAATACAGATTATGAACTTACAGTAATCTATAATGAAGAAACATATAAAGCTACGACCCACCTTATTCCTACTACTACTATAGATAATATAGAACAAGGAGACGGAACTTTATTTGAGGGTGATGAAACTGAAATTATAGTTTTCTTTACAGATGACGGTACCCAAGAAAACTTTTACTTATTTGATTTTGATTTTAATTTATACCTCCCTAGTGAAGATAGATTCTACCAAGGTGAGGCTTTTAACTTCTCCTATTTTTATGAAGATATGATAGGAGGTGAAGAAGTGACTATTAAAATTCTAGGGATAGACGAACGATACTATAATTATTCTAATATACTAATAGAACAAAGCGAACAAGAAGGTGGGAATCCTTTTCAAACACCTCCAGTACAAATACGAGGAAATATTATTAATACTACGAATCCTGATAATTTTGCTTTAGGATACTTTAATCTATCCGAAGCAAATCGTTTTCAATTTACTATTGAAGAGTGATCAGGAAAATCAGTATTTTTGAAGCATGACGTTTACCAAAATAACAGAACAAACTTCAAAATATGATCATCTAGAAAAGATGAACATTTCTGAATTATTATCTAATATCAACAGGGAAGATAAAACAGTTCCAGAAGCTGTAGAAAAATCAATTCCCCAAATCGAAACATTAATTTCTCAAATTGTTGAAAAATTAAAAGATGGAGGCAGACTTTTCTATATGGGAGCGGGAACTAGTGGCCGATTAGGAGTAGTCGATGCCAGTGAATGCCCTCCTACCTTTGGAGTTCCTCATGAGTTAGTTATTGGTTTAATTGCTGGTGGTGATCCTGCCATTAGGAAAGCAGTAGAGTTCGCAGAAGATAGCACAGAACAAGGATGGAAAGACTTGGAAACTTATAAGGTTTCTGAAAACGATGTTGTTATCGGTATTGCTGCTTCTGGGACAACACCTTACGTTATTGAAGCTTTAAAAAAGTGTAATGAATCTAACATAATTACTGGTTGTATTACTTGTAACGAAGGAAGTCCATTAGCAACAACCGCACAATATCCAATTGTAGTGACAGTCGGACCTGAATTTGTTACTGGGAGTTCACGCATGAAAGCAGGTACTGCTCAAAAACTAGTGCTAAATATGATATCAACTACTACTATGATCCAGTTAGGAAAGGTAAAAGGCAATAAAATGGTAGATATGCAACTCAGCAATAGTAAACTAGTTGATCGTGGTACACGGATGATTATGGAAGAATTGAAAATTGAAAGAGCATTAGCTGCTGAGTTATTAGAAAAATACGGTAGTGTTCGTAACGCAATAAACAATTATGGAACCTAAAAGAACGGATAAAGAGTTGCTGGGTAAAGGAGTGCAACGCATGGCAATTGCGCTGATATTTATGTTTATTAGCCCTGTTGTTATACACTCGGCGTTTAAGAATCAAGATCATTCTTACTATATTCCAATTTTGATTTTGGGATTGATAGGGGCTGCTTTTGCCATATTCATGGCTTTTAGAGGAATTAAAACAATTATGGATTCAATATTTGGCAAGAAATAGATTTTACTTTTAATATAATATTAATTAAAAACAGAAAAAGAGTGATTTTATCCAAACCACTCTTTTTCCTTGAAATATTTAAAACAAAAGTACTTTCATATTCCTATATATATAATAAGCACTTTTAGATATTATAAACTTATCTATTAATTACCTGCATCTGCACAATCAGTTGGCAAAGCATCGTACTCAGTAGAAAATACATCGTCAGCAATACACTCAAAACCTCTATAAGTTTCAATAGCTTCTCTTAGTATTACACAAGTAGTCTGATTTTCAGTAGCATTGTAAGATGTTATTGCCGTTTCAACAGCTAATTTAGACGCTAAAGTCTGATTTTCGCAAGCTACATCATTTACTAGATCTTGAGCATCATCACTACCACAAGAGGTTACAAATAGAACAGATGCTACTAATGCAACCTTTCCTAAATTTCTCAAAAAATTGTTTTGGTTTTTCATTACTTTTTTTGTTTAAAATGAATTGTTAAATTATTCATAAGCTAAACGTTACAGTTAATATTTATTGTGCAACACCGAATTTTTATCTGGTTTTTTTGCTAGCCATAAATTTTAAGACATCTAATATTCTTATATAAAAAATTATATTAAACCACTTACCTCCTCTGAATATTTAATTTTCAGCTTTGTTGAAAATTATTCTAATACTACAAATTTAATTTTCATTAACTATATTTTGATTCTCTATCCTTTCCTTTAAGTCGTCAATATACCGTAAGGCATTTTTATTTTCATAATCTGTATATGCTTTTGTTGCCCATTCTATAGCTTTGGTATAATCACCTTTAATTTCATTATAAAAAGCCATATTAAAACAAGCTTGACCAGCAATCTCAGGATCTGCATTGGATGTTTCTCTCTCCCATAATGCGGCGGCTCCCTCCCATTGACCCGTTTCTACTTTTCGTTTAGCAATTTTAAAATTAGGTGTAGCTTTCACATAATAATCTCTATACACATTAGCTTTATAAGGCAATAACCTCAATGCATAATCGCTACCAATTTTTTGACTAATCTGTAAGACTGACTGTTTTCTGTTTGTAGCAGCTTCAATTGCTTTTATTGGATTAATACCCTTACCATTGGATCTTGTTTTCTCATTAACAGATAGTTGATCACATACTTTTTTATGAATTGGATCATAAATTCGCCATCCAGTCTTAATTCTTGTATCTATATTCACTATATGCTCAATAGCCGGAATTTCTATCCCTAGTGGACCTTTTATCTTAGTGTTTTCGACATTGTATGTCGCTTTAGCATTTGTATCATATATAGCTAAACTAAAAATAGCATCTACATTATTCTTCTTACATAACTCTTCTATTTGATCCCAACTTAAAGATGAAGGAAAAACACCTCCGCCGGGATTTTGGTCTAAGTTTACAGGTAATATGACAACTTGAGTGAATCTAGGATTTTGTTCCAATGCATTTTTCAAAGCGATTATGGCCTGCTCTGCTCCTTCTCTATCTAATTTCTCACCTTCCATAGATAATATTTTATCTACCTGATCTAGTCCTATATTTTCTTTGGATGGTATGCTTCTATTAATGATTCCAACTCTTTTTATGTCTGTATCCAGAGTAACTATGGGAGGTTTAATGACTTCAGTTTTTAGTGATTTCTTACTACCACATCCGATCATTATGATACAGAACAATGGCAAGACGAATATTTTATATGTGAGTAGATGTTTCATGTTTTTTTGAATTATGGCATTTTAAAAAGATAAAATACTTCTATTAATAAGTAGAAAGGGTGGTTTTCCCCAAAACCACCCTTCCTTAAATATACTATAATAAAAATATTAATTAGGTACAAACCCCCAAGAATCACTTCCTACTCTTGCACCAATTCTTAATTCATCACTCTCAATAGAAATCCCTGCAGAAGATCCATCGGTAGCTACCGATGCATATGATCCATTTCCATTTCCTATAAAACGCAATCCAGTTAAAGATGGTACTCCATCACTAAAACTAATAGTATAAGTGCTTCCAGAACCAGAAATTGTAGCTGTCCCGTCTACTCCTGCTACGATCCCCATACCATCTCCAGGAGTATAGGTTAATTCTCCATTATAGGTCGTAAGTAAATCAGTTGGAAGAGTAACAAAAGCATCAGCCACCACTCCATCATCATCACTACCACAAGATGTTATAAATAAAACGGATAATACTAATACTACTTTACTTAAGTTTTTTAAAAAATTGTTTCGAGTTTTCATTGCTTTTTAATTTTAAAATAAATTATTAAATCGACTGTAAACTTAAAAGACATATTATCAAACAGAGTTTAACTGAGGACATTCGAAGCAATTTTGTTGACCAATAGCTAATTTGAAAGGAGTAATGAAATTCTCTTATGTTTTTTTAGACTGTAATTGAACAACTATCCCATAAGAAATCACTTATATTATTGCAAATTATCCCTTTAAGTATTTATTTTATTTAAGACCACAAAATCTACTACAAACATCCTTCGATAACTACCATTCGTCCTCACCCCTTACTTTATAATACTATTTAATGTTAATTTAAATCAGCAAATAGAATATTCTCTATGTCAATACAAAATTAATATGGCAACAGATACACAAGTACAAATATTTATAGACGGAGAACGAATTCCGGCATTTCAAAATTTATCGCTTCATCAAGAAATAGATTCTCATCACAGTTTTGAGTTAACATGTAGAAAAGATGTACTAGAAGAAGTTACGGATGATATTACCGGAGAAAGTGCTAATTTTTTAGGAGCTGTTTTTCTATTGAAAATTCAATCTGTTAATAGTTTTACTAATGAAGAAATACTAGAATTTAAAGGTATTGTAACTACCATCAATACCGTTAAAGGTTTCTATCAAAAAACAGGAGACCTTGTTCATATCTTAGGTAAAAGCTGTAGCATTATTGCTGATGATGGACCACATTACACTTCTCATCAAGATATTGGAATATCAGAGATTTTGGAAAAAACATTCTCTGGATATGATAAAGGAATTTTACAATGTAATATTTCTCCAAAAAAAGCAACTCCTATTCATTATAGTGTACAACAAGAAGAAAGTGCGTTTCAATACGCTAGTAGACTTGCAGCACAATATGGAGAATGGTTTTATTACAATGGCACTAAACTAGTGTTTGGTAAACCGGAGAGTAAAGATCCTGTAAAATTACGATATGGTTATGACCTGCTTGAATTATCTATGAAAATGGAAGCGATTCCTAATAATTTCAAATATTTCACCAATGATTATCTAACAGATGGTTTTCATCAAGTTAAGACCAAAGAATTAAATTCTAACACAAAAGGATTTATATCAACCATTAGTCAAAAAAGTGATAAACTGTTTCAAAAAGAAACCCAAGTTTTTGTAAGTGCTCATGATGATCCACAGATGAAATCCAGAATTGATGATCAGATATTACATCAAAAACAAGCTAATGAAATTAATCAGGTAAAGGTAACAGGAAAGAGCAGCAATCCAAGTATTACAGTAGGCAGTACTATATTAATAGATGGAGAAACCTCATCATACGGTGGTTACAGAATTATAAAAATAAAGCATAGTTGTAGTGAAAATGGCAGGTATGAGAACACTTTTGAGGCCGTTACCGCAGAAACTGATGCCTATCCTAAAACTTCTATTAAAGCATTTCCAAAAGGAAAATCTCAAACTGCAGTGGTTGTAGATAATGCAGACCCAGAAGGCATGGGACGTGTAAAAATACAATATGCTTGGCAAAAAGAAACAGGAGAAACATCTCCGTGGATCAGACAAGCAAGTCTGGCAGGTGGACCGGGGCAAGGAATGTATTTTGTACCTGAAAAAGGAGATGAAGTTATTGTTGATCATGAAGGAGGCAATGCAGAATCACCTATTGTAAAAGGCAGTGTGACCAATGCTTCATCAGTACCCGGAAGTTTTAAGAGTGGTAACAATCACCTTAAAGCTATCAAAACAAGAAGTGGTAATCAGGTAACCCTTAATGATGCAGATGGTAGTGTTACCATTGCTGATCCTAGTGGTAATACGATTGTGATGGGTGGTAACGGTGAGATTACTATCAATGCACCTAATAAAATCACCTTCTCCTCTACTGATATTGCGATAGAAGCAAGTAACAATCTAACAATGAATGCAGCTAGTAATATTGCTGCTAGTGCTGGTAGTAATTTTAGTGCAAGTGCGTCTAGTAATATGAGCTTGGATGGTGGTAGTAATTTTAGTGCCAGTGGAGGTTCCAAAGCTTCTCTAAAAGGAAAAACTACCTCTGTAAGCGGGAAGCGAGTATCTATCACAGCTTCAGTAATGGCAAATATCCAGGCTGGGGCGGCTTTAACATTAGCTTCATTAACAGTAGGAATTGCAGCCGCAGCGGCAGCTAAGATTTTAGGAGGCAAAATATTTATGAACGGAGATCGGGTAGAAATTAACAAATAATAAGTTTTTAGTCATGAAAACTTCTCAGAAGATATTAATGAATCAAAATAAGGAAACTATATTTTATGATGTAGAAACTTATACGTCAGTTCAAACTCTTGAAGAAACAAGAGAAAATACTGTAGAATCAACAATATCAAAACGATTTATTGAAAAAAACAAATTCGGGAACCTTTATGTGGTAAATTTCCTTCAAAGAAATCAATCGTATAATGAAGGAATTAGTAAAGTTGAGGATTATCTTATGAGGTTTCAAAAAAAGCTTTTGATTTATACGAATGATATAGGATCGATTATTTCTATTCCCAATATTAGGGAAATAAGAGAACTTTGGGATGATTCTAAAATAGAATTTAGAAAAAGATTTAAAAACATACACGGTCTTCAAAATATCATAGAAAGAATAGATTATCTATTTATCTCTGAAAAAGGTTTTTTACAAGTTTTCGCTCAATCTGAGATAGGGACCCTTTTGTTTCCAGGAATTTATTCCGATAAGCTTCAAGAAGATAAAGCACTAATTCAACATAAGTTTTTTCAAAATTTTTTAGGACCATATCCTTTACCAATTTTGCTTGAAACCAAAATCATTGACTCAAGTGATAATAAAAATAAGATTGCTAGGACAGGGTCGATACAGTGGCAATTTTTTGAAGAAGATAAAATAAAATCCTTTTTTAGAGAAATTCTTAAGGATTATCCTTACATCAATGAATTTGATGCTTTCTATTCAGAATTGTATGATTTAGATTCAGAATATTGTATGACAAACGCACTTCAACTTTTATATGTAAAAGTAGGTAATGTTTATTCCGTCGATTCGAAGACGACAATTGCAATCCAAAAAAAATAGACATGGGAGTAAAGAATACTGTTCCAAAAAATATTAGTCTTAAATGTCCATATGGTAAAATCAAAGGATCATTAATAGTTAATAATCTAAAAACAACTATAAAAGGTCTTGATCTTGGCACTGAAGCAGATATGGATGTAACTAGTTTTGGTACCTGTAGTCGTCCTGGTATGATTCCTTGTCCTTGTGTACCAGAACCAAAAGCTTGGGTTAATTTATCTGACCCTAGTATCATTTGTTCAGGTAAACGATTGTTGACTCATGAAAGTGAACTTTTTTGTGCCAAAGGGCCAATTTTTATAAGTATTGATCTTGATCCTCCCGATGAATCTTATGATAAACCGAATGTAGCAGATAATTTAAAAAGTAAATGGAATAATTTCACCAGTAAACTTACTGCTCCTATAGAAAATGCAGGTAAAGCGGTATCTGATAAGATGTCAGGGGCATTAGAAACGGTTACCAAAAAAGGTGGAGAATTACTCGATTCCGCTCGTGCAGCAACTACTGATCTAATAGAAGATACTGCAGAACTTGCCGATATCGTTTCTGATGCATATGTGGAAAACGTACATATTCCTCTGGGAGATCACATGGGTAAAATGGGTGAAGGTGGAAAAGCAATGGCTCAGGATTTTGTAAATTTTGCAGATAGTAATGACTGGGGAAATGGAGCTCAAGCAATAGTAGATATTGGAGCCAATGCAAGAACGGTAGGGTACTATTTCGCTGAAAGTGCAGCGGATACTGTAATAGGAGTTAAAGATTTAGCAGTAGGAGCTGTAAAAACAACCGTACATTATGGGCTTAATCCAGGTGATATCATAACCGATGCAAAATCAGGGGCACAGTTTGTAATGCATAATGGCAAGAAGGTAATGGTGGAAACCTATAGAAGATCTGCCATGAATGCAGTCATAAACAATGAAGATTTTATGGCAGCAATGAACCATGATGCTGAGCTTTTAGGATTGGCAAAGGATGGTGTTGTTAATTGGTTTAAAAATGCTACCGCAGAGGATTATCAGAAATTAGCAGGTAAAGGTGCATTTACCTTATTAACAATGTTTGGAGGAGCTGGTGGCGCCAAAATAGCACAAACCAAACAAAAATATGATGCAGCAAAAGGAACAATGGCTAGTGTTGATCAAACTGCGGATATTGGATCTAATGCGCTAAATGCAGCAAAAAATGTTGGACAAAAAAATGGTAAGGGAGATACGGTATTAAAGGGAAGTGGAAAAACTCCAGAACAAATTAAAGCTGAAAAACAGGACATACAGGATAAATATAAAAAGGAACAAAAAGAAAAAGCTACGGCTGTAAAACGGATTAAAGAAATAAAATCTAAACCTTTCATACGCAATCCTGAACATGATAAAGCAGAATTTGACAAACAGCTTAAGGGTCAAGAAGAAGGTATTAATGAGCTAACCGTTGATGATTTTATTAAGAACAGGGATGAGTACCTCAAGAATAAAAGATCAAAAGAAGGTAGTAAAGCTCAAAAAGAATATCGAGAACAATTTAGAGAAGATATGGTAGAAGATCTAATGGAAAATCAAGGTAGATCATATAATGAAGCTGAAAAATTAGCAGATGATTTCATGAGTAATAAAGCCGCTTTACATGATCCTGATCAAGTTGCGGGTGGTTTTGCAGACAATATTACAGGGCTAGGAGATTCAGGTGTGAATTCAAGTTTAGGTTCTCAATGGAGAACTAGGATAGGAGATGTAGATAAACAAGTTCGAGAGGCTGCTAAAAATATGACCCAAGCCGAAAAAGAATCTACTTTATTAAATATAAATTTAACCGGAGAATGATAAAAATAATTTTATCTTTATTCTTTACTTTAATTAAAATATGTTAGAAAAATTTATAGATTTTAGTCGGCCTAGACCTATTGAAACTGATATAGTATTCGATTCAAAAATCGATTTTCCTGATGAAATTACATTTCTATTAAAAGAATATTCGGGAGATACTTTCATAGATGGTTTTTTTTCGTTAGTTGATCCCATTGAATATGAGGGAATCTTAAAAGATATATATGTTCCTTTTAAAAAGCCATCTAACTGTTTTGCGAAAGATGCATTTGGTAGTTTATACTTATGGGAGAATAATTCAATAAAACTGATAAATATAAGACATGGTATTTCTGAAATTATCGGAAGAAACCCATCGGTTTTTTTTAATTTAAAAATGACTGATAAAGGGTTTCTGGCAAAAAGATTAGGAATTGATTCTTTTTATAATGCTAAAGAAAGATTAGGAGCACTTGCTTATGATGAATGTTATGGTTATGTTCCGATACTTGCGGCAGGTGGTGCTGAAAAAATTGAAAATATGCAAAAAGTAAAACTAAAAGAGCACATTGCCATTATTAGTCAATTAGCTGGCAAAATATAATGGTCAATTCCGGCTCCGCAAAAATCTACTGACTTCGTTGGACAATCAAAAACAAAATGATTAATACAAAAAAAGTACAGTCACAAAAAAACTAATAATATAAGATAAGTTCATCAACAGAATTACTCAAAGTCAGGAGATTTTGCTTAATGACTAACAACAGCAACCATAAGAAAAAAGGATCCTTATGAAAACCTATTACAACGATACACCAAGAAAAGTAGCTTTCGAGAATAAATCAATAGGTAAACAAGATGCCAAAGACTATTTCCTGGCTTTATCTGATCACCAAGCATCTTATATAGGTTTTCTAGATGTCTATGATGACGTACTTATTTTCAAATGGTTATCTGAAAATAAATGGATCATAGACCACCCCGTTGTACCTGACACATTACACAGACAACGCTATGCAACTCAGGAGGAGTGCCTAATTTTTATAGAAAAAGTATATCAAGAATATGACATTTCTAGTTTTCAGGGATTTGAGGATGTACCCATTGGAGAATTCACACTTGATGAGATGATAGCTTTTAAAGAAGAGGATGAATATCTACTAAGAGAAGAAGAACCTCCCGCCAAAAAGGTAATTGCTCCTAAAAGTACAAGTACGGTATCAAAACCTAAAAAAGCCTCTAAACCTTCGATAATTCTGGGAGATATAACTATTCCTAAAGAAAAACCTAGAACTAAATACATTTCTAGAGTTACTGATAAAAAAAAGCAAAAAACATCCCCTCTTAAACAGTTTAAAGAATCTACGAAGGAATTAAAAAAAGAAAAACAACAGCCAAGTGTAGCCAAAGTTACTGTACAACCAGTAACTAAAAAAACCACTAAACTTAAATCAACTAAGGATAAAACTCATCATACCAGTCTTCTACATCTAGAAAAAACTATAAAACCTAAAAAAGAAAACTCACCTTCTTTAGTAATAGGAGAACAACTTGGTGTAAATTCAAAATCAAAGACTACTCCTACTCCATCCAAAGTAAAAACAAATCCGAATACAGTTAAAAAAAATAAACCAACTAATAATGACAATAGTCTATTTAGTATTTAGATAGTTTTACATATTAAAAAATTCATTTATTTTTCTTAGTAAGATTTAAGAAACTCTTACTTACTTCTTTTTAGAACTCAATTACAATACTTCATTTCATATAAAAGTACTGTCACTTATCTATAAACTCCACATCAAATGGTAGTTCGTCCACAAGTATAAACTAAAAATCCACTATTCAGATATTATCATTTTTCTAAACAATATCTTAAGTACACTTATTACATCGTGTAATAAACTAATTTAAATTTTTCACATCATGATAAACAACTTATCAAACTTAGGGACAGCCTTAACTAAGGAACAGCAAAAAACAATTAACGGAGGTTTATTTTTACCATGCCATAATGATAGAGATTGTATAGACTTAACTGCAAGTTATAATTATCAATGTGTTGCTTTTCCTAGTTCTCCATTTGGTAAACTATGTACTTTAAGATAAATCTAAACCTTTATAATAATTTAAATTTTATATAATGAAAAAAAGCATTTTAAACGTAGAAGGAGTTAAAGTACTCGGAAAAAAAGCTCAGAAAACTGTAAATGGTGGTTATGATGGATGTGATTGCGGAGTAGTTACCAATATGCCATTCTTTTGTCCACATAGAAACTGCAATTAAAGAAAATCCATCCTGTTATTTTTCTAAAATAACAAATTAAAATCCTCATCTATCTTTAATGATATGATGAGGATTTTTTATAATTGACTGATGATATTAAATGACACTACTACTAATAAGTAAAATATTAATTCCAAACATATTTTATGTATCAGATATTATTCTTATTATTCTAATACCATAAGTTCATACGCTGGTAAATACGTTTTCACATTACCTAATTCTGTATTAAATAATCTAACACGATATGTTCTTCCTTCTGGTAAGTCTGTATTTGGTACTGATGGTGATATAAGTTCATATAACAAATTATTAGTTCCGTTAATAAACTGTTGCGTATCGCTTTGAAAAACAAGAATCTGACTCTGAACATCTTCCGTTTTCAAAACATCAACTACATTCACTTCATGAACCTGAAAACCTATCTCCCCATAATCTATATCAAATGGACCATCCCCTTCTATAAAAATGGGATCAATAACAGCATCCAAAACAACATCTATGAAGAATAAAGAACTAACTCCTACTTCCGATTCAATAAAATTATATTCAGAACTTACTCTTAAATCACTACACTCACCTTCACTAATAATCATAGCACCAAGATCTTCTAGAAGACATACTTCTTCTGGGATTTCATTTAGCTGTAGGTTACCAGATACGTCCAAAACATCCAGAATCGTAAGTGCACCTAACGTTGACGGCACATCCTCAATTATATTATTACTTAAGTTAATTGTTTTAAGGTTTATTAACTCTCCTATCTTAGGACTAATTGTATTAATGTGGTTGTTTTGTAAATTTAATTCTGTTAATTGAATTAACATGCCGATTTCCTCTGGTATAATACCTTCTTCCCTCGTTAAAAATCCTATTTTATTATCCGATAAATCTAATTTCTTCAGTGTACTAACCTCAAAAATACTGCTGTTAAACGTCTGTATACCTTGGCTTCCTGTAATTGTCAATGAAATGAGTTTCTCTAGTGAATTAAAGCCTTCAGGTATAGTAGTAAGGTTTTCATTATCTCTTAGCGTAATCGATTCTATACTATTTAATGCAAAAAAACTCTCAGGAATTTCAAAAAAATTACCGTTGATTACGCTTAATTCTACTAATGAAGAAAGCTGACCTATATCACTAGGAATATTATCTAATGTCGTATTTTCTATGAGCAACTTTTCCAAATTGGTCAAGGATCCAATTCCTTCTAATTCCCCAATCTCAAAATGATCTAAAACAAGTTCTTTTAAATTAGATAAAGAAAATAAAGCTGGTAAAAAGTTATCCGATTCGATGATAGCATTATTACCAGATAATGATAATTGCTCTATTTTTTTTAAATCAAACAACTCATTAGGAATATTTGTTAGTCCATTATCTTTTAGTTTTAATATTGTTAAATCATCTAATAAGTTGATTGTTGGAGTAAGTACTGTAATACCTTTATTCTCAATATTTAATCCAATTATCTTATTGTTTTCTATAACAAGTCCATCCCAATTGTTTATATTATCTAGATTACCATCCCAATTCAGAGTATTGTTAGGGTTATCTTCTAGTATTTTAAGAAGCACATTATTTACTTCCTCAAAATCATCCTCAATTACAATTGTAATAAGGTCTTCATCTATTTCTTTAGTACAGGAAACCAAAAAACAAGTACACAATACAAAAACTTTCAAATATAAACTCTTCATAAATCCCATATTTAATTATATACTACTACTCTTCTATTACAAATATGTCCGAAAAAATCATCTTATAACTTCACGAGTGGTCTAATGACTATATTTTGTGGATGAATGCATATATATCTACTATCTAGTAACTAACATCCGCGTTTTGGCATATCTTTTTGGAAACGAATTCACAATTACATTTCAGCTTCATACGATCATAATTCCAAACAAAAAACCCAAAAAACAATACATTGATCCATAAAATGCTTACCAAAATCCTCAAACAACTATTTTACTTTAAAATAAGTACTTAATTCGTCTTTTGAATATTCCATTAATTTTTGAAGACAAAAATTTAACTCAAAAGCATTACGAATGAATAGTCTAATACAGAAGAAAAAAACAGTTCACTACACCTTGGTAATAGTAGTGCTTTTATTTTTTTGCTCTAATACATTGTTTGCTCAAAGTCATAAAATAGCTCTCTCTCTGACTGGAGGTCTGGTTCAGGATGGTTTTAGTGGAATAATTACTGGAGATTATAAGGTAAATGAGTTTGATTATCTTCAGTTTAATGTACAAGCTAGTTTTGCTACTTTCGAACAAAATAATATAGATATCCCTGTAGATACCTATTCTTTTAATGCTGGTTTCTTTTTTGATATTTTAAGAAATAATTCCAGAACCTTCGCGCTATCATTGGGTGCCGGCGGTACTGTAGGATATGAAACCATCAACAATGACGATCCTAATATAGATATCAATCAAATTCTTAATATCGAAACAAATACGATAGTTTATGGAGCATATGCAGGTCTCGATGCTGATCTTTTTATTTCTCCAGTAGTAGCCATAACTATTAAATTAAATGAAACCTATCACATTAACAGTGAAATTGGAGAATTCACACCTTATGCAGGTTTAGGAATCAAATTAATTATAAAATAAGGAATATCCCTCCTGTTTATTATTAATCAAAAAAAATCAGTTAGTGTTAGCATTTCAATTTTCATAAAAATTTAAACAATAAATAATGGAAACATTACACCGTATCAATTCACTTAAAAAAACTATTTTGATTATAGTATTCCTTTTATTCGGAAGTCTAACGATATCATTATACGCGCAGTCAAATACAAAATTACCTGATTACTTGATAACCAAATACACAGGTGTCCTAACTAGTACAAATATTAAAACTAAGGTAAACACTAATGTTAGCTGTACAATCAAAACCAGAGGATATAAGACGTATGCCTTTCATTTTAGTGACGGTATCTCTCCTATTACAAGTGTAAAATTTATGAAGAACGGAGACACTTATACTTCTACTATTATTTACAAAGGAAAAACATCTGTTGTTAGTCTGAATGAAGAAGGAAATTTATCTATTGGAGCTACATCTAAAGGAGCACTTGCTTTCTCGGGTAGTATCGAAAATGATGGATGGGATGAAGACGATGACTTTTCAGAAAACATTATCACAGAAACGGGTAATAACAGCATTCATTTGAGCACAGGAAGTACTGGAATTTATATGAATGGAAATCAAACACATATTGGAACGGAAAATGCGAGTATTCATACCAGTAATGGCAGTGTTTCGGTTGGTACTGGAGACAATGGTATTCTAATAGAAAATGGAAATATCTCTTTAGGAACTGGAAACACAGAAATTGCTATAAATTCTAATAATGAAAATCATAACGGAAATTGTATTATTAATCACGATCATAACTATGGGAACTTGATAAGTTGCGGTTCTACGGAAATTAGTACACTACCAAAAAATATAGTAGGAATTTATAGAGGAAAACTCAAAACTTATGGTACCGAAACCAGAAAAGGAATATGTACTGTTGTAAAAACTGGATGCAAAACATATCGTTTAGATTTTAGCGATAGTGTTCTTTCTATCCACGACGTACAATTCGGAAGAAAAAATGATTTTGATGAATATACCTCTGTAATTGTAGAAGGTGAATATTCATCAGCTATTGAAATTGACATGACATTCGATGATTTGGAAATAGATGGTAAAATTCTTCGTGTATCATTTGATGGGAAAAGAAACTAATGTATCTAAATCGAGAGATTTGTGTTTTGTGTGTTAAGAGGATTCATCAAACTTCTATGTAAGTTTGATGAATCTTTAACAAATTTATATCACTCGTATTCTTTTATATAATTCTTCCTTATATGTTCTACCCACAGGAATATTATATTTCTGAATCTCTATAGTTTGATCCTGCTCATAAAACGAATCTACCTTATGCCAATTAATAATATAAGATCGATGTGTCTGAATAAAAAAATCACGGTTTAATGCTTTAAGTAAACTAGTTATGGAATGACGAACAGAAAGTTTTTTTCCATCAGAAGTAATAATCGAACAATAATTTTTTGAATCTGTATGTGCAAAAATTATAGTATCCACAGCTACTTTAATCAACTTATTTCCGCATTTAACAAATAAATAGGAAGGCTGTTTATTTTCTTTTTTTTCTATAGCAACTTCTTCCTGAAATGAAGGAAACTGCATTGGATTTTTATAAAGTGAATTAACCTTTTTGGTTAACCCTAAACTAGCATGTTTTGATCGAATATAAAATCCGATAATTATACCATCTGGAGTATGTTTAATTACTTGCTTTTGTACTGTAAGAGAAGTACCCAAATTACTCAAGGATGCATTCTTGAGATCATTAATATCAATATCTAACTCCTCTAAGTATGAATCATTTGCATCTACATTATAAGTATCCATGTTATCTGCTTTTTATTGTTCATTTTATCAAATCTAACTCAGTTCTATTGTACAATGCAAAGCATTATTAATGATATTTATAAATCTAGAGTTGAAATTTATAAATATCAACTCTTATAAATTCTAATGATTATTTATATTGATAGCCATTAAATCTTTACATTCGTGTTATGTTATACGTTAAAAAGTACAACGGTTAAAAAGTTCTCTACTGATGAAGATGAAGTGTTTATCTATAATATTTGTAATTATCTTATCATTCTCGAAACACTCGATGGTTGCTCAGGATAATTATCTAGAATTAAGAGAACTAATACAAAAAGAAAAAATAGATTCGCTAAAGATAAAAATTGGACAAACCTATCTTGATGACGCTATTCATAAATCTGACACTATAAATATTTCTAATGCATATTTCCAATTATTTCGCACTAGACCTAAAGATAACGTCGCTTATATAGATAGCATTATTGCTATTACAAAAAGTAAAAATTATTTTAGATATCCAGCACTGGGATATTTATATAAAGGTAATATAAAATTTGAATTAGGATCTTATATAGAAGCCTTGGAGTTTTATGTAAAAGCATCAGAGGCAGCTAAAAAAAGTGGAAATGATAGATTATATCTTTCGGCAAAATTCAATATTGGGCTACTAAAAAACACGTCTGGTGATCGAGAAGAAGCACAAACTATTTTTGCTGAGTATATAGAATTTCTGGAACAAAATCCTAAGTATATAAATAAACTCAATTACAACCGAGGATTATTTGCGCTTGCAGATTCTTACATACATACCAAAAAACTCGAACTTGCCGAAATAACCATCAATAAAGGAATTCAAAAAACCATAAAGACAGGTGATTCAGTAGTCTACTCTTATATCTTGGTAACTTCAGGAATACATCAATACTTACTAAATAATTATCACAAAGCAATTGATAGTTTACAAAAAGGAAAAAAAATCATACAGAAATTTGATCCTTTAGAAACAAGAATAGCAACCTGTGATTATTACATTGGCCGAAGTTATAAAGATCTTGGTGAGGAAGAAAAAAGTATATCTTACTTTAAAAAAACAGACACTATCCTAAGAAAAACAAAAGATGTAATTCCCGATATTATTGATGTTTATGACTATTTAAGAGCATATTCAAAATTAAAAAACGATTACGAATTACAGATAGAATATATTAATACGCAACTGGAGCTAGATAGTATTAAACATGCAAATCAAGTATACTTAACAAGAAATATCACTAGAAAATATGACGCTGCTGAACTTATTTCCGAAAAAGAAAGGCTTATAAAACAATTTGAAAAGGATACTTTTTTAAAAGATAATACCATTATTTTTCTCTTAGTATTATCAATTATATTGATTTTAGTAGCGGTATACGGCCTAAGAAAAAGTTATTTAAATAAAATACGATTCCAAAAGCTACTAGAGCAACAAAAGAACTCTAAAGTAAATCAATCAGAACTTATCAAAGACATTAGTAATGATCTTGTAAAAAAAGAAGATATTGATATACCTGAAGATGTAATAAAAACTATATTAAAAAAACTTCACGATTTTGAAGACAAAAATCAATTTGTAAAAAAACATTACACGCTTAATTCTTTAGCAAAAGAACTAAGTACAAATAGTGCTTATTTATCAAAAATTATAAATGTTTATAAAAACGTAAACTTCGCAAATTACCTTAATAATTTAAGAATTGACTTTGCCATTGACCAATTAAGCGTCAATAAATCTTTAAGGTCGTATACAATACAAGCCATTGCAGAAGAAGTAGGTTTTAAAAATGCCCAATCATTTTCTTCAGCTTTTCATAAAAAAACAGGTATCTATCCTTCTTATTTCATAAAACATATAAAATCCTGATAAACAAAAGAAAACAGCCTTATTAGTTCTTTAAATTTATAAATTTAAACTACCTTTTCGTGCGTATTCGCTACTAAAATTGTAGATTAGACACATACACAGGAATAAAAAAAGTCATGAAAAAGAAAGGGGTGAAAAAACTAAGTCTAGATAAAATTAAGATTGCACAATTAAATAACCCTCAAGCCATCATTGGTGGTTCTATTATTCCGACACAGGAAAACATACCAAGTATTACTTGCACTAAATACACGGAGGATAGAAAAACGAGTAATTCTACAAAAACACTCCCAGCGAGTGATTCTGCAAATTGTATGTAATACTTAGGAAATGAAAAATAAAAAGAAATTAAGTCTGGACAAAATCCAAATTGCGAAATTAAATAATACGGGTACAATCAAAGGAGGATCTATTGTAATTATAGGAAACAATTCGGAAATTATAACAATTATAAATTGTGAAAGTATAATTGATGAATGTGAGACTTCGACAAAAACGCTTCCAGCGAGTGATTCTGCAAATTGCATGCAACACTAAAAAATTTGAAAAATGAAAAAAAGTTATAAAGGAAAATTAAGTCTCGATAAAAATAAAATTGCCAGATTGAATAATATGAGAGTTATTATAGGAGGCTCTCTTTCTGGTATAGAACTAGATGCAAATGTTCCATCTATTAATGTTTTGACTCTTACTGATCAACATACTACTTCTACAAAAACGCTCCCAGTAGGTAGTGGTATCGTGGACCCCAACGATGTGTAATTGATATACTAATTTTTCTATTCTTAATAAGAAAAGATATCATTTATTACAGTATTGAATTAAAAATCAAAAATATCATATAAAACTAAGTGAAGATTAGTTTGAATAACGTAAAGATTCCAGCATAACATAATCTTCTAATACATTGGTCAACTATAAATTGATGAAATGAAAAATAAGAAAAGAAAAAAATTAAGCCTAGATAAAATCAAAATTGCGAAATTGGATAATCTTCACAAATTTAAGGGAGGATTAGGAAGAGTACCAAACCCTACTGATTCAGAAATATGTAATACTCATCCACTAGTATGCTGGGTAAGTGTTTCAACAAAAACGTTACCAGTGGGATCCGATGGTACACCTTAATAGCTATTAATTCACTGATTATTAAAAGTGATATTATATTATTAATGTGTTTTTATGTAGTTAGCTATATAGTTAGTTTTATTAAGTTATTTTCTTATCATTATTATATAACTTTAAGACGTTTATATACGTAATTTTTAAAAGTCCTACCAATAGGAATGTGATGACCTTGTATCTCTATAGTTTGATCATATTCGTGTAATGAATCTATTTTGTTCCAATTAATGATGTAAGAACGATGAGTCTGTACAAACTCTAAACCGTGAAGTTTCTTGCAAAGTTTTAAAATAGAATACCGCACAGAAAGTTTTTTATTATCCGCAGTAACTATTGAGCAATAATTTTTTGAATCAGTATGTGCAAAAAGAATGGTATCTAGATTTACTTTGACTAACTTGTTACCACTTTTCACGAATATATCTCCGGATTCATTGGTAGCGGCTGCTACAGAGGTGATTTCTTGTTTACGAGCAAGAATCAATGCTGCTTGCAAATCATCTCTATTGATTGGTTTTGTTAGATAAGCAGCTGGATTAATATCTGCTGCCTTGCTAATTATATCTTTATTATTATCAGAGGTAGCAAAAAACACAGGAATTTCATATAATTCTTTAATCTTAGTTCCTAGTGCAATACCTGATTCTTTACCATGAAGATGAATGTCTAATATAACAGCATCTGGTCTTAGTTCTCCTATTTGTTCTTGTGCTTCAAAAGGGTCGTCGGAATTACCTATGCATGAATACCCTAATTCTTCTATAGTGATTTTAATATCTTCTAGATGAAACATGTCATCTTCTACTACATAAATATTCATGATTTATATGCTTTATGTTACGCTGATAAAGGTTTAGAAATTGCCCCTTCTTCTTTAGTCAGCGATATGGTTATGGGCATACTTAAGTCAAAACGTGTGCCAATTCTTTTTTCGGAAGAAACCTCGATCGTTCCTTTATGCATTTTTATGAATCTATATACTAGGTTAAGTCCTAGCCCTGTTCCTTTTTCACCTTGTGTACCTATGGTTGATTTTTTTTCTTCCAGAGTGAAAAGATTCTCCAGCTGATCCTGAGACATTCCCACTCCAGTATCTATTACTGAACATAAAAACACGTCATCTTGATTTGTAAATTCTATTCGAATACTCCCCTCTTCAGTATACTTTAGTGCATTGCCTATTAGATTTCTAAAAATGACATGAAAAGCTCCTTTATCAAAGTCAATCCATAAATCTTCTTGATATTTTAAATTAATCTCAGTTTTCTTATAAACAGCTTGCTGGTTATATCCTGATATAATTTCGTTTAATTGTTTACTTACTAATATTTTTTCAGGGTTCATTTTATAACCATTCATTTGTTCTAGTGACCAATTCAATAAATTATCTAACATATTAGAGAGACTTTCAGAATTTTGCTCTAAAGCTTGAGAAAGTTCTATTGTTTTTTCGTGATTTCCTTTATCTATATGGTACTTCAATATTTTTCCTGATCGTTGGAAAGGAATGATCATCCCTCTTAAATCATGAGCAATAATAGAAAAGAGACGGTTTTTAACTTGATTTGTAGAAACTAGTTCCTTTTGTTGTTTCCTTAACTTTCTGAAAGCCCACGCACCAATTCCTAGTATTAATAATAAAAAGCCGGCTGCTAATAAATATAAATTCTGTTGATTTTTAGCCTCTTGAACCACTAACTGTTGCTCTTCTTTTTCCTTATTAAGAGTGACTATTGCTAATTCTTTCTTTTTAGTATCATATTTTTTTTCTAAATCCGCAACTTTTGTTTTCACCTCTTCATTTGCTATAGAATCATTTATTAAATGAAATTTTTTAAGATGTACTAAGGCTTTTTCAGATTCTCCTAAATTCTCATAATAATCACTTTTATAGTAGTGAAGTGTTTTCTTAAATATTAATATTTTAGACTTATCTGTTTCTTTCTCTAAGAGATCTATATATATTTTTGCTTTGTTATATTCCTTTTTTTTAAGACTAATCTTTGCCATTCCATCAATTGCAGAAATTAGCATCATATCATCCATTTTTTTTACTGAATTTGCCTTTAATACACTTTGATAAGCTTCTTCAAAATAAATTTCGGCTTGATCATAATTTTCAATATTTTCGAAATAGATTGTTGCTTTTGTATGAAGTGCATCTGCTATGAATCCTTTATCATTTAGTTTTCTAGCAATTACTAGAGTAGAATCTACTGAATTAAGAGCTTCCCTTGCCAAATCCAATTTTCTCTGTGCATCTGCCATCCTGGAATAGGTAATCATGCGAACATAACTATTTTGGGTCTTATCAGATTCTTTAATAGCTTTTTTGAAATATTTTATTGCAGTATCATATTGATCTAATCTTTTATATGAAGTAGCTAACATACAGTAATACATATCCAAACCAGAAGGTTTACTATCTCTTTCTAGAACCTCTATAGCTTTTAAAAAGCTATCCACCGCTTTTTCATACTTAGATAATCTGATAAAGTAAGTTCCTCTATTTCCATAACAAGATGGTAAATAATCTATTAAGTTATTACGTTCTGATAAAATAACTGTGCTGTCTGTATGTTGTAAAGCCTTTTCGTAATCTGTTTCAATATCTGCCAGATATGCGTGTGTCTGGTGATATAAAATCCAATGTTTGCTTTCGGGGTATTTGACAAGAATTTTTCTTGTCTTTTTTAAGAGTACTTCTGCTTTTTCTTTATTGTTTTGTAATGCAAAGTTATATGCTTTCTTACCATAAGCAGAAGATAATAATTCTTGATTGTCAATTTTCTTAGCGAGTTCTATTCCCTTATCTAAATAATAAACTGAAGAATCAATATTTCTTTGGTTTAGAAACATATAACCTCGAGATATCTGTATTTCCGTTTTACAAGTTTCATCCACTTTATCAATCATATAATTACATAACTTAAATGCAACTTCATAATTCTGAATAGTATCCATCGCCTTATGCCATTGCTGGCAATATTCTTCTTTAGTTTGTGAACGAATAGTCAGTGTAGCCAAAAAAACAAAAAGTAGTAATAATAGTTTGCGTGGGGTCATAGACAATTGTTTTACATTAAATTATTCCTTTGCTTTTACGCCGAAACAGACTTTTGCTCTATTCTTTCATTGAATTTAGATTTCATAATTGGAAAATTTATATCAAAGCGAGTACCAATTACTTTTTCTGAGGAAATCTGAATCATTCCTTTATGCGTTTTTATGAATCGATATATATAAGATTAATCCTAACTTGCGACCACTATAAATAGCATCAGCATCAATTGTAAATACAGTTTCTCCAAGATTATCTAATCTATTTTTACTTCTTCAATCAGAAATCCACCTTTAGATCCTTATTACAGAATCTGATACGTAATTTTTATTAGTTTTTGAAATATTTTGGTAGTAAAAGCTTCTGGAGAATTAATCTCATCAACTATAGCTTTTAAATTGGTACACTTATTATTTTTTTAATGATTATTGCGCTACATAAATAGAAGCCTTTATACCATATTTACTGGCTTTAGAAAACATGTCTTTTTAATTTAAATATACTCAAATATATACATTAAAATTAAATCAGGTAAATTTGTCCTAAATAGAATATACATACTATACTTTAAGTTATGTACAAATGATAATATGCTATACAAAAAGTAGAATTGATTGGGTTACTATCCAAAGTATAATAAGCACTTGATTTAGTTAATCTCCTTATTTATCAAAATAAATTAGATAGATAATGTTTCGTATTAAATCCCTTCCCTTTTATTAACAGGAGTAGTAGGATTATAACCAAATCCAGGAATTTTTAATCCTACTCCTAATTGATCAAGTACGTATCCTATTGTTGCATAATGATGTATGGCGTGGCTATTAGCATGTGCAAGAATGCTTTCTAAAGTATAATTTACAGTAACTTTTCCTTGCCCCATATTATCTGTCACATGGATCAAATAATCAGTATTTACATCTACATAAGAAACTAAAGTCTCCTGAAGCATATAAATATGATCTTTTGCTGCTTCTATATCAGTAGATAAAATTTCATCTCTTTTACGTGCTGTAAGATCAATATCATTAGTATCTAACCCATTGATAATACAATCAAAAAAATCTAAAGTATGTCGAATATGAGAACCTATACTGGAATAGTACGGACCAACAGAAGTGTCACAGTAAGTTTCTGAATCTAGCGCGTCTAATAAAGCAATAGCGTTATTAAGGTTATGATTAATTGAGGATATAATGAGTTCTTTCATAAATAATATGGACGTAATATACATAATAAACTTACATAACAACTTTGACAAAACGTTAAATTTATTGTTTAGGTATACAAGAATACAATACCATGGATTAAACCTCGTTATCAAGAATTCATTATGATGAATGACCTCATGAGACAGTAGGATATCTATCACTTTATTTATGGCTTAGCCATAATAATTAAGATAAACTGCGTATTTCATCGATTAATGACGTTTATTTTTGGAGGTTACTCGAAAAATATTGTATACTTGTACTGTTCATTAAAAAGCCCCCTTAAAATGAAAAGAATTTCACCAATATTATTTTTACTTTGTCTTGTTTCTCAGGCTAATGCTCAGGATCTTTATGAAGATGCTCTAACAGCTGCAAGCTATGCATATTCACATTCTAAGAAAGCACATGGAGCAAATAATGTATTCCACACTCAGGAATATGCAGATAAAGCTATAGAATCTTTTGAAAAAGTAGAAAGTCTTGCAGACAAGTGTGGTTGCGCAGAAGCTAATGAAACAGCGTACGAAGCTAAAACAAATATGGTGAGTTCTTTAGATCAAGATACTTATGAACGTAGTAGGTATTATGCTAAGCAAGCTAAAGATCTTGGACCTAAATTATTAGAACAGTTAACAGATTGTCAAGCTAATAGTGGTAACAGTAATGATTCTTATATTGGAGATGTTGCAAGTGCAGAAGAAGAAGAAATTGCAATTGCGTCTGAAGAAGTAGCCCAAAAGAAAAAAGAATTAGAAGCACAAAGACGTCAATTAGAAATCGAACAACAAAAACTACAACAGCAAATCGCAGAGCAACAAAAGGCTCAAGCAAAATTTGAGACACAACGTGCAGAAGAGCTAAAAGAACAAACAGTAGTAAAAGTAAAAGCAGAACAAGCTTTACAGAAATTAGAAAGTGCTCTTCATGAATTAAGTATAGCTTTTGATGATGAATCAATATTTGAATCTCAAAATGATTACTTAAGAAGTGAAAATGATCTGAAAAATGAGACATTAAACGATACAAAAAACTTCTATGTAGATAGAGCTAAAGAGCTTACTAAAAATGCTATGAAGCAATTCGCTGGATATACAGAAAATTAATATAATTGAATTTTATTTTGTAGCCCCAAAATAAAATTTTTCAGAAGCGGTATCTTATTTAAGATACCGTTTTTTTTTATCCATTGTGAATAAAATTTAAGGTTTTACAATTAACTATATGGAATTATTCCATAAATTTGGAAATATTCCAAAAAGTAAAAATTGAGAACTATACTACATCTTGATCTTGATACATTTTATGTATCAGTAGAACGTCTTATTGATAGTTCTTTACAATGTAAACCTTTACTAGTAGGTGGCACCAGTGATCGTGGTGTTGTAGCAGCTTGCAGTTACGAAACTAGAACATTCGGTGTACATTCAGGGATGTCTATGAAAATAGCAAAAGAGCTATGTCCCGAAGCTACTATTATAAAAGGGAATGCTGGTACTTATAGTAAATATTCGGATCTAGTAACAGAAATCATTAAAGAAAAAGTTCCTGTTTTCGAAAAATCTAGCATTGATGAGTTCTATGCTGATTTATCAGGAATGGATAAATTTTTTGGAGCATATAAATATGCCTCAGAACTTAGACAAAAAATCATTTCAGAAACCGGCCTACCAATATCTTTAGGATTCGCTCAAAATAAAGTAGTTTCTAAAGTAGCGACAAATGAGGCTAAACCTAACAATCAATTGAAGATTGATACTGGTACAGAAAAACCTTTTCTAGCACCATTATCAATCAAGAAAATACCTATGGTTGGTGATAAAACTTTTCAAACACTACGTAGCTTAGGTGTACAACAGGTAAGAACTATACAAGAAATGCCTGTCGATGTTATGAAAAGAGTTTTAGGAGTAAACGGATTAACAATTTGGAAAAGAGCTAATGGAATAGATAACACACCAGTAATTGCATTTTCTGAACGTAAATCTATTTCCACAGAAAGAACATTTGATAGAGATACCATAGATATAAACAAACTGCGCAATATCCTTGTGGCAATGACCGAAAATTTATCGTATCAACTACGTAGAGGAAATAAACTCTCTGCTTGTATTACTGTTAAAATTAGATACTCAGACTTTAACACATATTCTAAACAACTTAAAATCCCCTATACCAGTGCTGATCATATTTTAATTCCTAAAATTCTGGAACTATTCGAAAAACTATATCAAAAAAGGTTGTTAGTTCGATTAATAGGCATCAGGTTCAGCCATTTGGTAACCGGAAATTATCAGATCAATCTATTTGAAGACAATGAAAAACAACTCAATCTCTATAAAGCTTTAGATCATATTCGGAATCGATATGGAGACAGAAGTGTTATAAGAGCTGTAGCAATGGGATCCAAAACTATTGGAAGAATGCAAAATCCTTTCAATGGCCAACCTCCTATTGTGTTAGCTCATCGTAAACAATAATATGCATAAGAATTATGGTATCCGCGCGGGCTATACACTATATCTTTTCATATCATTTAAGCTACACTCAGGATACAAAAAAAGGATGCCGTTTCTATCCCTGATACGCCTAAAATTAAAAAAACTAAATAACTAAAATAGTCCATATAATTCTACACTTCTTAAAATGTACCTTAATTGTCATTCATACTATAGCTTAAGATTCGGAACTTTTTCCGAAATAGACCTATTAGAACTAGCTAAAGAAAATCAAATTAATTGTCTTACACTAACTGATATTAATAGTACAACGGCGTGTCTCAATTTTATCCGAAAAGCAAAAGATTATCAGATAAAACCGATCGTAGGTATTGATTTTAGAAACAATAATCAACAACTATTTGTAGGTATAGCTAAAAACAATGAAGGATACAAAGAGTTAAATAATTTTTTATCCTATCACTCTCACAATAAGCTTGATTTCCCTATAAAGGCTCCACAATTAAAAAACGTATTTATTATATACCCTTTCAAACAAATTATAAAAGTTAAAAAAACTGAATTTTCATCAAATGAATTTATTGGTATCTCCATAAAAGAAATTTCAAAACTTAAGCTCTCACCATATAGAAAATTAAAAGACAAACTGGTTATATTCCAGCCTGTAACATTTAGAACCAAAAAAGATTTTAATGCACATCGTTTACTACGTGCTATCGATAATAATATTTTACTTAGTCGATTATCTGAGGATCAACAAGCTTGCTTTTCAGAACAAATGATATCAAATAACGAAATTAAAAACAAATTTGCGGAGTTTGATTTCATGATTCAAAATACCCAAAACATACTTAACAAATGTTCTATCAGTTTTAATTTCTCTAAAAACAAACCTTCTCTAAATAAAAAAAACTCTACAGGCAGTATTGAAGAAGATAATAAATTATTAAGAAAATTGTGTGAAATAGGACTTCCCTATCGATATAGAAATCCAGAAAAAAAAGTACACGACAGATTAGAAAAAGAGCTTTCCTTAATAATTAAAATGAATTTTGTATCCTACTTTCTAATTAACTGGAGAATAATTTCATATGCCCAGAAAAAAGGCTATTATTATGTGGGAAGAGGTAGTGGGGCTAATAGTATTGTAGCATATTTACTAAAAATTACAGATGTAGATCCAATAGAATTAGACTTATATTTTGAAAGATTTATAAATTCGCATCGTACCAGTCCTCCAGATTTTGATATTGATTTCTCTTGGAGAGATCGAAAAGATATTACACGATTTATTTTTGATGAATTTGATAACGTAGCTCTTTTAGGAACGTATGTAACTTTTCATTATAAAGGAGCAGTTAGAGAATTAGGTAAAGTCTTTGGATTACCTAAAGTTGAAATTGACAAACTAAGTGAAGGTAGGTATGATTACAACTCTTTGGATCATATTCATAAATTAGTAATTATCTATAGTAAACTTATACAAGGAATCCCCAATTACATAAGTATTCACTCCAGTGGAATATTGATTAGTGAAAAACCACTTCACTCATATATTGCCACTAATATACCACCCAAAGGTTTTCCTACTGCACAATTTGATATGATTATAGCAGAAGATCTAGGTTTATATAAGTTTGATATTTTAGGACAACGTGGTTTAGCAAAAATCAAAGAAGCAATTAGCATTATCCAATATAATCAACCCGAAAAAGCCAATTTTGACATTCATGATATAGAGAAATTAAAAAAGGATCCCAATATCAATGCGCTTATCAGAAAAGCTAAATGTCTAGCCTGTTTTTACGTAGAATCACCAGCTATGCGCATGCTACTAAGTAAACTTAAAACAGATAATTATCTTGGATTAGTTGCCGCAAGTTCCATTATAAGGCCTGGAGTTGCTAAAAGTGGAATGATGCGTGAATATATCTTAAGAGAACATGATCCACAAAGGCGAAAACAATCACACCCAATCATGCTCGATTTAATGAATGAAACCTATGGGATTATGGTTTATCAAGAAGATGTCATCAAAGTAGCCCATGTTTTCGCTAAACTTACTCTTGATGAAGCAGATGTGCTGCGTAGAGGAATGAGTGGTAAATTTAGATCTCGAAAAGAATTTAAAGACGTACAAAAAAAATTTATTCAAAATTGTCTAGCTGAGGGATATGATACAACATTAATTCATGAAATATGGAATCAGGTAGCAAGTTTTGCCGGATACGCTTTCCCAAAAGGGCATTCTGCTTCTTACGCAGTAGAGAGTTATCAAAGTTTATTTCTCAAAGCTTATTTCCCATTAGAATATTTAATGGCTACATTAAATAATGGTGGAGGATTTTATCGCCCAGAAGTATATTTGCACGAAGCTAAATTACTTGGTGCTAAAATTTTAACCCCTTGTATAAACACTAGTAGGTATGAACATATTTTACAGAAGAAAACTGTATATCTTGGATTTAGCATATTACGAAACTTAGATCATAAAACATCAGAGTTTATACTATTAGAAAGACAGCAACATGGTATTTACTCTTCTCTTAATAATTTTATTGATAGGGTGCCTATAGGTATAGAACAAATAAGTATACTTATTAAGATAGGCGCCTTTGCCTTTACTCAAAAAAATAAACATGAATTATTATGGGAAGCACATTTTAAAATCAATGGTACTCCTCCTAGCTATAACCAACCTCTTTTATTTAAAGAAAAACATACTGAATATCAATTACCTAAGTTTAAAATATCTAGATTAGAAAATGCTTTTGAACAAATCGAATCCTTTGGATTTCCTTTATGTGGGTACTATGAAATAATGACTTCTAAACCTGTAAATCAAAATAGAGCTAATCAATTAAAAAAGTATTTAAATAAAAAAATTGATATTTATGGATACTTAATTGCCATGAAAAGTACTAGTACTTCAAAAGGAAAGCGTATGGCTTTTGGTACTTTTTTAGATCAATTTGGTGATGTATTTGATACTGTATTGTTTCCTCCAGTACAAGAAAAGTATAAACTTAGGTACAAAGGTGTTTACCGTATGTATGGTAAAGTAGTAGAAGAATTTGGGTTTTTAAGCATTGAAATAATAAAAATCATTAAACAAGATTATATTCAGGATCCTAGATATACATAATAATTATAAGTAAGACATATTTTAATTAGTTACTAAAACAAAAAACAATCAATAATTAGTTGTTATTGACTGTTTTTATAGAAAACATATATCATAAGAATTCTCATACTATGTTATTTTTAATAGCATGCCCAACAAACGTCGTTTGCATAAACAGTTCCATATCCGCCTGAAGCACAATGATGACTAGCAACTATAATACCTCCCGTTTCTCCGCAAGGGCCGAAAGGCTTTAGAGTTGGCATACCTCCAATAACTTTTTCTTGTTCTTCTTTACTTAATTTTTGTCCTAGTTTTAAAAGTTGATCTTTAATAATAAAAATTAAAAACGATTTTACATACTGAACATTTAACGACACTCAGAGTTTCTGTCAATTATAAAACGTAAAATTCCCTAAATTTATTATTTTACATAAAAAACTCATAGAACAAAAAATATCAAGAAAATTGTAGTTATTTTTTTAATTTTATAGGGTATAAAAAAAACCCTTCATTATATAATGAAGGGTTTTCAAGGAAGGCGGCGACCTACT